>SMNZ01000001.1 GCA_004353515.1 Alteromonadaceae bacterium M269
TTTTCAACGACCTGACGGACTGCTTCATCTTTAAATTCTTGGGGATACTTACTTCTCATAACACCTTCTATCTTAATTCAAATTGAAAATAAAAGATGTCTACTGGTTTAGGGGAAGATCAATCCTTAAAACTAACCTCTGATAAAGATGATTTTATTTCTCGTTATCTTTAATGGTTTTAGAGGAAGAACCTTTCTCGGCTTCTTCTTGCTTTGATTCCGCAACAAACTCAATGGTTTGCTGAGCTTTCGGATCGGGCAAAAACATCTGTACGAATATACCAAAGGCCATGGCAGCACCTTTCTGCTTGCGTGCCCAACTATACATCAACAAGAACAAACCAAATAAGCAAAAGGCGGCTAACCACACCAATAGCGGTAGGTGAATCGCTAATAAATCTCTCATATTTTTATCTCTTAAAACAATAAAACTCAGCTCGGTGCTGGAACACCTAGTCAATTGGTTAAAAGATAGAAATGAGCGAACTTATATAGTGTTGGTATTTGAAGATACTTTGGTATGAGTTAATGCGGCTATGCTCTGGCCACGCGTAATATTGAAGTCCGGTAAATACTTCGCTAATAGCAATAGGTGTCAGAGATAACCATTCATCTAATAAAAAAGAAGTCGTTATAAAGCTGAGATAAGTGCTTTCTTTTAATAAGTGCTCTACATTGAAAATTAATGAATTTGACTTAATTTCAACAAAGGTCGTTTCCTGATTTTCTGATATTTTTGTTGGCGATATATCAGTCAGATGCATGGCACCTGTCAGTAAGAAAACCGACAGCAGCTTGAATAATAATTGAATAATGTTTGTGCTTTGCATAAAGAGAATGTGCAGCCAAATTTGGGTTTTACAAGGCTACTTTTTCAAATTAAGACTTTTAGTTGTTTTAATATGCAGGAATGTTGGGGAAATAGCTTAAGCCTTGTGTTGAATGTTAAGTCACTTTTAAAACGTTCATGCTGTAAAATAAGCATTTTTAACAAGGTGAAATATAATGTTGGTGTATTTCGATCAGGATGTCGAAATTATGTCTAAATAAAAGCTAAAAACATCCTTGTCTTAAAAAGCTTTTAACTATTAAGCATAGTGATTTCGCGTTGAGGGAAGGGGATAGCGATATTTGCTTTCACAATGGCGTCGTGAATGAGTTTATTGGCTGCGAATCGTAATTCGTAATGCTTTGTTGTTGGTGCCCAAAAACGTATACCAAAATTAATGCTGCTATCACCAAAGTTATCGATACCGACAATAGGTTTGTGACTTGCTTCGACACCCTCTAAGTTGGATAAGGCGTCTAATATAAGCGTTGTTACTTGGTTGGTATCACTGTCATAAGCAACCCCAATAGATAATTCTATTAAGCTGTTGGTGCTAGAGTTATGCAAGATCTCGCCAATAACTAATCTATTTGGAATCTGAATTTTGACATCGTCTTCGTCGACGAGAATGGTGTAACCTAAATGTACTTCTTTGACGAGCCCAGCGACTCCTTGAACGCGTATGGTGTCACCAACAACAAATGGTCTTGTGATAATGATGGTAAAGCCAGCAGCGTAGTTTGATAGCATGCCCTGAATAGCTAAACCAACCCCTAAACCTAGTGCACCTAATGCAGCGAGTAAAGGCGTTACGCTGATGCCAAGTTGACCCAGTGCGATAACGGCTACCATCACCATCAACATCACTTTAACTATGCTGCCTGTGAATCGACTTAATGTGATATCGATATCACGGCCACGCATGATGTTCTCGACTTTTTTCCCAACTTTTCCTGATATCCAGGCTCCTATAATCAATAGGAAAATAGCCCCTGCAATCTGGAAGCTATATGTCACGACATATTCGATGACTATGTCGGTAAGTTTCTGGATTTGAGCTATATCTTCATTCATGCGACTTCCTAGCTTTCGTTATTGTTGGTGATGTATAGGGTTAGTTTAGCTACAAAACGTAACTGCGGAAAGAGCAAACCTATGTGGCCTTACTCTCTCAAACGATGATGGCTTGTGTCCTAATTTGTTGGTTGACTAATCTATTGCTGATTCTCTTTGATTACTCCAACGGTAATTAATAACTGTGCTAGGTAATAAGTGCTCATAATCACCAATCCAGAGCCTTCAAAAGCTCCATGAAAGCGTTCAATGGCAATAAAGCTATCAGATAAAATAAAACTAATTGCTCCTAGTTTCACCAATGAAGAACCTTGAAATAAAACCGCTGAAATGCCCATGATTGTAATGGTCAGCATGTAAACGGCGACTGGCAAAAATAGTTGTTCGGTAAGAGGGAGGATAAACGCAGCCATCGATACACAATAAAGGCCTAAAACGAATAATTGGTTTTTGTATTGGCTTAACTTTCCTCTCTTTCGTATAAAAATCCAAATATAAAAAATGTGCGCTATCAGAAAAGAACCCAAACCAAGTTCGAATGACAACTCGATTGGACTGGCAAGTAATACATCTCCAAATGCTGAAAACATAAGTGCAAGACACAGCTTTATATTGAGTCGACTGATTGTCATAAAGCATGTAAGCAACAAGTATCCAATAGGTAGAGCTTTCACTATGGCGCTATACGGAAAACTTAACCTTTCCATCATAAGCAGGTAGATAACTGCTAGAACTACATATATGGCCTTCCAGGATGAGGCAAGGAAGTTTGGTTTATCAGCTTGATTTATCATGTTTATATGTTGTCGTTCTAGATAAAAGTAATAATACTCAACCCCTTACAATCAATAAATAGATAAAGTAGGCTAGATTCGACACGCTTATTATAGATAGGAAAGGTCGATGAAAAGGTTATTACTTGGACTGGCGGCAACGCTTGTATGTAACTCAGCTACATCATTTCAAAATGAAGAAGAGATTCAATGGCCAGAATTGACGGGGCCATACTTAGGGCAGAAAGTACCTGGTAACGAACCTGAGGTATTTGCACCAGGGTTGGTATCAACCACAGAAGGTTTTGAGTTGAACTCTGTCTTTTCACCTGACGGACGCATATTTATGTTTTCTCGCCGGATAAATGGTGCGTACAAAATGTTCTTCAGCTTTCGTGGTGCTAACGGACAATGGAGTGAACCACGACTCGCTGGGCCTTCAAAAACCTATCCAGGGCATGCAGATGTTGATATGGCTTTCTCGCAAGACCAGAAGTGGCTGTATTTTATCTCTGATAGGCCATTAGAGGGATATTCTCTCGACCGCTACAATATTTGGCGTAGCCGCATTGGAAGAAATGGTCTTGAAACTCCGAGTCCTTTGGAAGCTAATGTTAATGGACCGGGGCACGAGCTTTATCCAATGATAGTTGAAGACGGTAGCTTTTATTTCTCGGCTCCGAGAGAGGATAGTTTGGGTGGCAGAGATAGCTACAGAGCACAGTATAAAGATGGAAAGTTTGAAGAGCCCGTCAACTTAGGCCCTGCTATCAATAGTCCTCAAAATGAAGGCGATATTTTTGTAAGCCCTGATGAAACCTACCTTATACATGTGTCCTCTGATAGAGAAGGCGGTTTCGGTGAAGGTGATTTATACATTAGCTTTAAGCAAGCCAATGGTGCGTGGGGCACGAGTAAAAATATGGGGGCTTTGTTTAACTCAGCCGAAACTGATTACTGTCCGATGATGAGCCCTGATGGAAAATACTTCTTCTTTAGTCGAGGCGGCGACCTGATGTGGGTTGATAGTTCAGTGCTCGAAAACTTTAAAGATTAGTATTGGCGATAGTTTAACTTTGACTAAGCTATAGAGTGGTATAAGCGTGAAGCCAATTAAGAAAGCTATTTATCAATGTTTATAGATCGTTTATTCCAGTTTTGGATTGAGAGTCACTGGTCTGTCGCTCTAGTTATGTCTTCCGTTGTCAATATTTCAGTTTACGTCATTACAGCATTGACGATGTCGAGGTTAATCAAGGTTATGACTACTAAAAAGTTGGGTGAATACATTGATGATAGGTCTCTCAAGGATGGACAAATAAAGCAAGAAGTTAGCTTCGGAATCATTGCTTGCATTGTATTTGCTGTAGGCAGCTTAGCGACTAGAGAGGTATTTCATAAAATATGGCCGGAATCTATCTCTGATTTCTTTGTTCAAACGTTATGCTTTGTCATATTTTATGAGACGTATTCCTACTTTGTTCATTTGCTTTTGCACCAAAAGTTTTTCTCTAAATATCATCGAATTCATCACCTTTCAGTTCGGGTGACTCCTTGGTCGGCATATAGTGTTCATCCATTAGAAGCGTCATTTATTGGCTTTAGTGCGCCGCTATTTATGTTGTTCGTTCCCATGAGTTTGGGACTTGCACTTGTGCTACATGTTTTTGGGATGATGTTTACGATTATGCTCCATTCGAGCTATAGGCATAGGTCAAACAGTCGTTTGATAAAGTGGATGAACGAGTATCCAAGATACCATTCAAAACATCATATTTATGGAACCGTTAATTATGGCTTTGTTGGTAGTATTTTGGGATAGGTTACTTAAAACAAAATATCAAAACTCTTGATAGCTATAGTGAACGAGGCCTCGATCTTCTTTGCTCCCAAACTTAAACAGATGGTTACATTAAATCCACCGTTTACCTTTCAATGAGCGCCGTTGTCTATAGCCCTAATTTATAAATCACACCATAATAATTACTCAACCCTGTCAGATGGTTTATCTATTTATGCGAAGAACAATGGTTTGGTTTTCTTATTTGTGTGTTCTTATTTCAACTCCGGTTATCAGCACTGAAATGGAGTTACTTTGGAGTATTGAAGGTAAGTTCAATATGCCGGAATCTGCAGCGTATGATCCTGCAAGGGAGGTCATATATGTCTCCAATGTTAATCACTACGCAAAAGACGGTAATGGGTTTATCTCTAGAGTGTCGGCAGACGGTTCCAAGCTTGAGTTAGATTGGCTCAAAGGGCTCCATAGTCCCACCGGTTTAGCTGTTAGAGGCAATACACTCTATGCGGTTGATTTTGATGCTCTTGTTATCATTGATCTTGTTGAAGAGAAGATCATAAACCGAATTCATGCACCTGATGCTGAAGAAAGCCCGGTTTTAAACGATGTTGCTATCTCCGATAGTGGTGACATTTACGTTTCTGGAAGTCGAAGTCGCACTATCTACCAGTTAAACGACGGTGAACTTGAAGTTTGGGTGAAGGATAACGAGCGTTTAAAAAATGCTAATGGCTTGCTAGTTAACAATAACTATCTGCTGCACGGTGGCGAGAAATGGACAGTGTTTGACAAAATATCAAAAGAAGCTGTTTCTTCCTTGTCTCCAATGGGGAAAGGGTTAAAGGAATTTGATGGAATAGCTGAGATAGGCACTGGTAATTTTATAGTCACACTGATTGATGATCCTAAGTTATGGCTGCTAAGAGAAGGGAAGTCGCCGCAACCTTTTTCCGACGATGAAATAAAAGGTATTGATATAAGTTACGATGACAACACAAATCGTTTGTTTGTGCCTAGGGTAGGAAATACATTATCTGCTTATCAAATAACTCGCTGATAACGATTAGATAGTCAATAGGCTAGCTTTTTGCTTCTTTTAGTCTATTTGTTAACCGCTATGAACGCTAAATAAGCAAACAATCAAAATCTTTATTTTTATGACAAATAAAGGGTTGACTCTTGGTCTTCAATCATTAGAATGCGCGGCTCTTCAAGATTACAACGTCAAGCAACGATGTAATCGAAGAGCCATCATTGAAATGGGTCGTTAGCTCAGTTGGTAGAGCAGTTGACTTTTAATCAATTGGTCGCTGGTTCGAATCCAGCACGACCCACCATTTTGGTGTTACCCATACTCAATTCCTCTATAAGCCTGAATGGCTCTGCCTTTGCGGCGGTTCGAAACCCCTGATTTCGGTCATATACTAACCTTTCAGAAAACGCCAATTGTATCACTGCTCGCTTATGCTCATATTGCTCTGAGGCCCATAGTTTATGGGGATTCTCTAAAAAACTCATGGCGGTTCGAAAACTTTTATCGTAGTTGCCTGTTTGGGTGCCACATTTGCTGATTTTTTCTTGAAGTGCCAGTTTATCCAGCTCCATTTTTTGAAGCCTGTCTTCAAGTGTTCTTGTCACTTCTAGGTTATTTACATTGATAATTTTGTCGATGATCCGCTCTTTTTCAATTTCTAAGTCGAGCAATTCACTTTCAGCGTTTAGCCTATCTTGAGCTTTACGATTATCAATATCGTCCCAATGCAACCTAAACATAGTGTCAGCCGTTTTAATGACAGGTTTCGGGGCGACCATGCCCTCTAGAAGCTCACCAAATTGTTCATGCATCACATCACGGCGAATTGACTTGCCGTAGCTCTCACAGCCTTTATTTCTGCAAATGTAGTAGGGGTGGCGAGCTTTTCTGCCCTTACTCCAATTTGCGGTTAAGGCACCATCACAGCAACCACAATTTACGGCACCACGAAGTGGGAAATCTAAATTCAAGTCTTTACGCTGAGGTGCCTTGGATTTACCTTCTAGCCTATCTTGGATTTTCTTGAAGGTTTGTATGTCAACAAGCCCCTCATGGTGACCTTCTCTGAGTGATATACCCCAACATGCCATTTCGACCATGCCTGCATATACGGTTCTGGTCAGTAGCTTTTTAACGACATCGGTATGCACACCTTTTGACTTTGTTTTGGGAAACTCAGGGCAGCTATCAAGATAACGTTTAGCTTCAACGAGGGTTTCAAAGCGTCCATTGGCAAATCCCTCAAGTACATGCTGAATATAGGTCGCAATCGGCTCATCACGAATAAGTATACGAGGCTTATTGCTATCGGTTTGCATTTTATAGCCGAGTGGGGCATTGGTTCCCCAATAGCCCGTTTCAAAACGGGCAATGACCTTTTGACGCGTTTGACGAGCGCCTTGCTTACGCTCTAACTGTCCATTAGCCACAGTCATCGTTTCGGCCCATTCGCCTTCGGGTGTATCTTCAAATCGAAAGTTAGGGCATTCCACACTCACATTGAGCTTATCTAATGTTTCTTTGAGGATAAGGTAGTATTTGGTGTTACGGCTTAAACGCTTTAAATCATCAAAGATAATGATGTGGTGGGTATCTTGGTTGGCTTTGAGGTGATTAAGCATAGCTACCATGCCTTCACGCTCCATAAAGTTGCTATCGCCCGAAATATCGTCAGGGAATACGTCCACGACTTGGTAACCCTGATATAGCGCATGTTGACGACAACGGTGTTCTTGGCTATCTAAGCCGGAGCCACCTATTTTTTGTCGTCTGCTGCTCACTCGGCAATAAATCAGGGCTTTTTGTCTCATATATTTACTCCTTTTCAGATAACGTATTAAAAGTCGTATGGCATTTTTGATCTAGCAGGTTTCCAGAATCTTGATCAGCATTTTCAAAAATTGGTGGAAAAAGGTTGTTGATAGAATTCACCCCTTGTCCCGTTTCTGCAAAGGTTCGCATCATCTCCCAAAGTGTAAGAAGGAGTTCGTTCTGCTGTTCAATCGTTAGATGCAGATCGGCTAGGTTTTCTCTAAAGTCGTCAGGATTACATTTCATAATGGTGACTCCGTTTTGTGGTGGTTGTAAAGAGTTAAAGCTCCCATTGCGGGGAGTGGGTGTGTTTGATTTGGTGGGTGTGATTGCGGTCTAAATCAGGCTGGATAGTTTGAGATTGACCCAAAACCTCCAAGCGTTCGGATTGATGTCTTTCTCGCATGGCTTTGAGTGGAATTTGCAGATCAGCGCGGTCTTTGAGCTGGGTTTGGATGAGAGCATGACGCTCGGCTCTATCGCGTTTGAGGCTTTCTTGATACTCGGCCTCATGTTTACGCTTTAGCGATTTGTAGCGACCAGAAATGAGATACCAGAGGGCTTTTAAACCCTTCTGATATTGGGATTGTCGTTGTGTTCGTTCTTGTTGCTGTCGCTCATCGTGAAAGGTTTTAAGGTCATACCTTGCCTTACGATGTGCGATTTTCATGTCGAACAATTGGGTTTTTAAGGGGGCGAGTTGGGTTTGGTGTTGTTGCGATAAATCGGTTTGTTGTTGCTGTAAGTCTTGTTGTTGTGCCTTAATATTCGCCTTGGCCTCATCAACCGTTTGCAAAGTAGTTGGCTCACCGAGTCTGGCTTTTAGGTAGGCAGATTTGACAGAAATAGCGCGGTGTAGCGCCCGTATATCGCCATATTTATCGACCAGCATAAAGATGGGTTTATCACCTTGGGCAAGTTGATAGCCATGTTCTGATAACGCCGTTTGAAAGCTCTCCAAATCCTTGCTTTTCTCCCACAAATCCCGCAATGTTGCTTTAACTTCTTTGGGATTAAGCTCTCGGCGTTTGGCGGCTTGATGGTCGGATAATTTGTAATTGTTGCGATCCCGTTCATGCCATTTCTTCAAGCCTTTGGGCATATCCCAACCGCGCTCTAGGTAAATGTCACGAGACAACGCCATCAATTTAGGCCAGTCGTTTTTAAGCTCTATCGCTTTGAGGTTTTCATCGATACGTGACCACACAACATGTGCATGTCTTCTGCCCTCTTTTTCATGTACAACGATAGCTCTTGGCTGGCCTTGCAAACCAAGGACGGCTTCTGTTCTATCAGCAACTTTGATAAATTCTTCATCACTGATAAATTCGCCTTCGATGGGGTTAATAGACGTTGAATACATAAACTTCTTAATCTTCTTATTGGCGCGAGATTGGGCATAGATTTCATTAAGGGCTTCATCTAATCGGTTCGTCATAAAACCGCGCACTTCCACCTGAAAAACATGCTCGTTATCTTCTGCATTAAGCAAGTGCTGGGCGGCTTGCTTCGCACCCCCGCGCCGATTTCCCTTGATAATCATTGAAGCTTCACCCCCATACCTTCAATCAGCAGTGAGCGAATAGTCATAATGGCCTCATAAGCTTCATTGATTTGGGCGGCAATATCAGGCGTAAAAATGAGAGTTCCCGTGTTTAATTGATAGGCAATTTGATTAAGGTTATTGGCGATACGGGATTGACCGAGCGCTCGTAAAATACGGGCGTATTCGGTGCGCTGCTGTTGCAACATAAAGATGTCAGCCAGTTTGCGCTGCACTCCACTATCAGCCAAACGCATAACAACATAGGCACTGTTTGATATACCTAACATACGCGCTTCCTGCGTCAGTTGCTCTTTGAGTGAGAGCGGCAATCTGAATGTCATGGTGGCATCCAGTGGTAATCCTAATATTTCAGAATTAAGTGCTAACATTTCATTCCCATAATCAATAAAATCGGTTAAAAAAGAACCGGAGCATGGGGAATGCTCCGGCAAAGTTAGGGGGGGGGGTGTTAGGTTTCTGCTGATTCCTCGGCTGCATCGATATCTGCATCGGCGGGTGCCGGTTCTTCGAGAACTGATACAGCATCAAAATTAATCGCTGCCATGCGTTTGCGAGGTCGGTTTTTAAAGGTGGCTTCTTTGGCTTCTCGCGTATGAATGACGATGTCATGGCCTTCTTCATTCTGCGTTTTAAAAATGCCCGTCTTCTTACCTTTCCAAGCCACTAACACCTCATCAAGAAAGGTTTCACCGTCTTCTGTGACTTCGATATAGATAAACAGGTCTGGGCGTTTCTTATTATCATCACCCTGATAGCCTGTGATGGCATCAACCGCCTCACGTGTCATCACGACAATCGAGTTATCATCCTTGTCTCGACCTTTAAAACAGCCATCCTTCGGCTGCTCCCAAACCGCAAAATATTGTTGCCAATCGGGTTTGCCATCAGGGTTAGGAATAACAAGGCTGGCGGTCATATCCGCCTTACGGCGTCTACTTGGCCTAATAAGCTTGGTATCAATAATGGTTTCAGTGCTGTCTAACATAATGTTATGTCCTCTTGGGTTGGTGTTTTGCGTTAAGCAGGTTGATGGGCGTTATCATCCAGCTCAATGGGTGCTTCGTGTTTTTGTTGCCTGACGCGATTAAGCACTAAATCTCTTGCTTCACGGGTCTGAACAACAATTTCTATCTCCTCGCCATTAATGGTTAATTTGCCTTTCAAATAGCCTTCTTTCGATGTCTCCCAAACTGCGCCCAAATCCTGCCAAAAGCTTTGGCTTCCTTGGCGGGTGACGGCCTGTATATACAAATCAGGCTTGTTGCTGCCGCGCCTGATATTGGTTGATACACGGTTAAAGTTCGGGTTGTGTGTACTGTTGTTCATAGTAGAAGTCCTTTTCTGTTTGCTGGTTTAGTGCTGACAGGGGCAACGGTGATTGTTTGAGCTTGTAACCGTCGATGGCAGTGGCGGCTTATAGCCCCGTGGCATGTCGGGTATGCCGTTGAAGCCATCGGGTAAACCCACCAATTCAATCACGCCTAAATGGGTGTCGCTCCTCACAGGGTGAAGAATGGGGAAGTTGGTGTATGCAAGGCCAATAACATTAGGGTATAGCTCGCCCTCATGCTCAATCAGTAGTCGAAACTGGGCATTAGGCCGCTTCCCCTTGGGGATAGTGAAATCACCTAATGGTGGTGGCGGATTAGGTTCATAATAACGTGTCATAGTCTGTACTCCTGTTCGTTGTTGATATAGCCTCATCATGACGCTCAAAACCTTAATTAAATGTTTAAAAACAGATGCTTAACAAGCTAAAGCTCACGCATTACACTTCACGTTAAAAGTGAGCTTTGATACCTGAAAAAAGTTAACGTCTCTTGTCATAAACATTCATGCGTATGCAAAAAATATTGTGTTGTCGGGTTATTACAGCGAAGTTTTGAATGAAAGTTGGGAAATAGAGCCGTCTTTGGCGTAAGTTTTTTAAAAACTTTGGGTACTTTGGTGCACCATGTCTTGTCGTTTCTCCTTCATTTTCTCACCATAGGCTTTCGCCTCGGCCGCCAGCTCTGGATGGTTGGTTTCCAAGGTTTTCTTCGTCTGATAGAGACTACTTGCCACTTGACGTATCTCATTGACGGCCGAGTTAAGCTGAATGCCCGCCTGCATCATGACACTGGCATCATGTGGCTGTGACAAGCTGCCTTGCAGGGTTTCAAGTCGTTCCTCGACTTGATAAAGCTTACGACTAAGCGCACTGGTTAAACGATGTTGCTGCTGCTCAGGTGTGAGCGTTTGAGAGTCTTGCATAATGATTTTCCTCTGATGGTTAGTAAGATAAGCTCAATTGCTTTTGGTCATGGGCTTGGGCTGAATTGATGTTGAAATCGTTTGATAGTTGGGCTGCACGGTTAACATGCTGCACCTGTCTATCCACCTTAGTGGAAACAATTTGCCCATTCATACGCAGTATTGTGTGCATTTCAGTCACCTTGATTTGGTATCGCATCACGCGGTTATGCTCTTGTTTTAAGCGCTGCTTATACAGTTGGTTATCCACCTCTTGTCCCATAAAACGCGGCTTTAACACAGGGTGAGGTTGTTCTTGCTCTATCATGGACTTGTCTTGTTGGTTACCCGATAACGCCAGCCGTGTTTGTTCAGGGGTAACGCCCCCTTGGTGGTTAAATACTTGTTTCATTGAATACGCCTGTTAGAACAGCCCAAAACGTTTGGGTTTTAATGGATTAAAACCCTCGATATAGCTCCAATAGCCACCGCTATACTGCGGTAGGTGAGCCAGCTCACTCGGCACTTTGTCGCTGATAACCCGCACAGGTTTCATTCTGCCGAAACGATTGGGCACCATCACTTTATCGAATGGTGGGTGTTGTGGATTAGGCAAAAACTTGGTGACTAAGTGCCTATCAAGGAAGTAGTGGCGCTGTAAGGTTTCAATGGGTTTTAGGTCAAAGCTAGAGGTGAATAACAATCCCTTATTGCTCTCACGCCTTATCACTTCGTCAGGGTTCAGGACTTGCCTTGCCACACTGTCAGGAATATCGAGCGCTCGGCTTTGCTGTGATACCTCTAACATGGTAGAGACCACATCACCGCCATTCATCATCTTGTGCAGTGCTTGAGAGCGTTTATAGGTCGCTTCATTGCGTTTACCTTTGGGCAAGTAAGTGTAGTTTTGCTTGCCACTCATCTCGGACACTATTCTAGCGGTTTTGGGTGAACTCACCCCTAAAATGAGCTGATACGGGCAGTTAGCAAGGATAGTGTCGGTTTGATTTTCACCGAAATTTTGATAAAGCTGCCCGAAATTTTGCACGTAGATGTCGGCTGTACATAAATAGCCTCTACCCAAATAGGCGATTTTAGGGATGAGTGAAAAATTGCCCAATATAAAGCTTTCATCAAGGACGAACCTTAAAGGGCGAACAGGCTGGCGTTGTTGTTCAACAAACAATGCAGTGATAATGCAGCGAAGTGGTGCGGCACTTTGCTCAACCGCATATTCAGGGAACATGATAAATAGATGCTTTGCTCTATCACCTGATACAAACTCTCTGGGTGAAATAGTGGATTTACCAGAGAACATTTGTGCTATAGCAGGGCTACCAAAAGCACGAAGCGCTGCGCTTGCCGTACTCATTATCGAGCCAAATTCAGCAGGCACCATCTGCGCTTTACTCTCTAATTCCCTTGCCATTGCGCTAACGGTGGTAAAGGGCGAAGATTTCATCCTGTCGATATGAAAGTCAAAATACTCACCGCCGCCTGTCAGTAGGTCATCGACTACATTTTTTAGGTCAATCGGACTAAAGTTCGGGTTGTGATATTTGCCGTCCATAAACAGGGCTTGGAATAAAGACACCGTCTTTTGCCAGAAATGTTCACTATTTCCGCCATTATCACCTTTAGGTTTTTCAGGGATACTCATTGCCATCAATAGCGAGTCTTCAAAGAACGAAAGCTTGCTTGGGTCGGTGAACTGAAAATAGTTCATGGTATCTCTTGGTAAGAACCACGGTGCATCACAACCAACCCCATAGCCATTGAGGCAATATTTATCGACAAAGATATTGAGTGACGCAGTCTGCCCATGCTCTGGTTTTACGTCCACACTCACGATACTGGTATCGGTGTCTAAGAACTGATGAAGGATTTTTGTCGAGCCTTTACCGCTGCCCGAATTGCCCACCGTTAACATGGATTGCGTCGCGGGTACTTTGCCCTGTCTGGGAGTTTTCTCGCGTGTATAACCGTAGTGCAGCCCTTTACCATCTAAAAACCCAGCCGCTTCAATCTCCGCAATACTGGCATAACCAGCACTGCCAAATCTGGCACCTGCATCATTAAACTCCATCGCTAATATTTCCTTATAGTCAGCAAGACAAACAGCTTTGGAATGAATTTGAGAACAGACAGCACAATATGCAGTGCCATCCAGACGGTGACCACAATCACCAGAAACAGGCATAGGATATAAACCAGCTCCCAAAATTGGCGATAATCCCAATGGCTATAGGTCAGCGCATAGCGGTTAAAATAGTCATAGCTCAAATGATAGGCGGGCATGGTGGTATAGAGTGCCACGGCAAAGCCGATGGCCTTACCAAAAGCGTCAGTGACAGCATTTGATTGTGGTTGCTGATGGCTCATAGGCTCGCCACCTCAGCACCGCCACTGACAATGTCATCAACCGTAAAAAACCGCGAATAAAAGCTGTCCCTGCCAGTGTCCAGCGTTTGGCGCATATCCTTACCGCTATTCCCCCCTTTGGATAAGTCGAATTCTAACCGTGTCTGGTAGGTTTTATCATTCAGGCTAATACTCAAGGTGCCAGTTAATTTTTTGTCCGAGTGTGGGGTGCTGTAAAGGTTGACTCCAATGCGAAGTGCATCAATATCTAGCGGTTTTCTGAACTCGACACGCTCATAAAACTGCTTATTGTCACCATCCCCTGTGCGCTGGTCTTTGATATGCACACCGTATACTGAGCGCTTCTGACCGTAATACAGGGCTTTACCACCTATAGGACGGGCATAGACATCCAGATCTATGTATTCACCCGTCCACTGAATGCCCAATACCAACGGACTTGAAGCTGAGATGGATTGCACGGGAATATCGGTGCGGGAGACAAACTGTGTTTGCTCTACATTATCAACCGCCGCTTGGGGCATACTACGCATCTCTAAGCGACCACTTGGCTGAACCTCATAACGAAATGGCAGAGGCGCTGCGCCGTCAAGCAAACGAGTGATAACCGCGTCACTATTGGCTGTAAAGCTCACCAATTCACCACCAAGTGCATGAATATAGATATGGTAGAACCGTGTCACCGCTTTGCCGTATAAACTCTCTGTGAATGGTTCTGGCAATACCCAATGAACGCGTTTTCCTTGCAAATACTTCACGCCTTTCGCACCAAAAACAGAAGTTGCAGGCGGTGAAAGTATGAAGTCATCACTCGGATAAGCACCATCGGTCATATCGAGCTGAGCATGTTGGTCGTATAAAGCGCTTCCCATCAAAACAATGTCAGTCACATCCGTGTAGTGACGTGCCACCTCTGCTAACACACTTGGTACATCGATAGCACCCAATGTTCTGCCGCTCGGTGACATCTTGTCAGTGAAAGATTCCAGCTTGCGCAGCGCTTTGATATTTTGTGATGCGCGAATGTTTTCATTCTCAAAGGGCGGCTCATTGCGCACATCCAATGTCGCGATAACAGCGCCATTGCCATCAAGAATGATTAAGCTATCGCCCAGCTTAACTTGTCGAAAAAGCCCATACACCTGATTAAAAATAACTTCACCAGAAGCTTTAGCCTGAAACGGTGAGATTGCAATGGCAATATCACTGGCGCTCGCTAATAAAGTCGTCAATGTCAGTCCTAAACCGAGTAAAAAAGATTTCATTATTCGTCTCCAAAGAGTGAGTGGATGGCACTGTGACGCGCCTTAAACAGTTTGAGTTTGTCGAGTAATTGATTGATAAAGGCCTCGCGCTGCGATTCGTACAACGCGATAGCATTGGTCGTGACTTCAATGTCTTGATTGACATCCGTGAGTTGGTCTTGAAGTGCTGCGATTTCCTCGTCTATGACGGGTAAGACTGGATTGTCTTTTTGTTTGCGTGGGCGATAGCTGTCGTGCAAAATCTGCCAGCCACAAAACAGTGAGCTACCCAGTAATACCTCGACCAGCAATACCATAAAGGCCAATGTTGCTTTGCTGCCATCGGGATCAAGTGCATCATTGATGGAAAAGCCCGTCGTTGACTGTGATTGAAAGTAGAGCCAAATCACGATGACAATACTTGTTACTGAAAACAGCGCCTTGTAATACAGGTTCTTTGTTTGCTGATAGGTGAAGGTCAACGGCAGTGCTTTAATGGCAAGCCCAGAGCATGCACTGAGTGCAGAAATGGCAACGGCAAGGATTTTGTTGTTGTGGTAAGCTATGTTACCGCTATCGAGCAATTGGGCATACATATTTGCACCCGAAGCGAAGAGCATCACCGCCGCACCCACGAGCAACGCCACAGACACAACCTTATCTTGTAATCGAAAATTCTTATGTGGTGACTGATACCGCTTCTTTTTATTCTTCTTCATCGATGTTGTCCTCTTCTGTGACTGTGTTATCTGAAATAAAACGTGATTGCTTTTTGCGCTCGTTACGTTTGTCCACCAGATCCGATTTGATAGTGGCCTGTTGCGCTTGTAAGGCTTCTAAACGAAGCTTTAACGCCTCAAGCGATACAGGCTGAGCCTTATCAAAAATATGGCCTGATTGCTGTCTCACATGCGCCTCGGCTTCGCCATCGGGCATAATGGCTGCCGCTTTGAGCAATGTTTTGATTTCAGCCTCGACTTCCTTCGTAGCGAGGTTGCCTTGATTGCTGGCCTGCTTAGTCAGCGCTGTTTTGCGTGTCATATCTACTGTCTCTCCTGTGATTGTGTGAATTGGACAGATGCAGGGGTGGTAGACCCCAATGCATTACCGCCAGATGTAACTTTCTAAGACAGGATGCTCTTCAATAAGCTCAACGATTTCCTCAGGCGAGGCCGCCCAAAGATTGCCGTCCTCATAAATCTCATTCATGCAAACATTATCTTCAACGCCATACTCAGATTTCTCCAAGCGCTCAATGACCTCGGCCATATCCAGCTCTTTAATCGTGTATTGGTAATTCATAAATACCTCTGTTCTTTTTTGTGAATAGAGGCCAGAGTGGAAAACGCCGACCTCGTAAGGTCGGTTAATCGTCTAGGTTGGCAGTTTCCCGAGGATACAAACGTTTTAATCTGGCTCTCTGCGGCTGACTCAACGCCTGCCAACAAGACCAAGGCCATTTGTCCTCAGGCATATCTTTCTCTTTATTTAGCGGCTTATCTGAGTTTGATTTTTTTGATGTCATGGCTGTTCTCCAGTTTGCCCAAAGGAATTTTTGGAACAGCAACCACCATAAGCAGGAATTTAGATGTGAAAATTAGGGATTAAGGGGGATTTAGTAGTAATTTAATTTATCTTAAAAATTGAGAAGAGAATTACGCAGTCAGGCTCCAATAAGCATGACGATTTTTCTTGACCGGAAAAAGTAAAAAGTGCTATTCCCATAAACCATGATAAAAATGGATGACAATACTTATAGGGAACACTATACGCTTGAGCAAAAGTATGACAGCGAATCAGGCAAGTTGTTATGCGAAAAGTTTCGCAATTCTGCCGGTCAGTTAGACAGGGGAGGATTACCAAGTGAGTTGCATTATTATCGTAACAACGGTGAGTTAAGAGAGATCAAATACCACAGGAATGGTGTTTTGCATCGTGAGGATGGGCCTGCTCAAATAAGTTTTCATGAAGACAACGGAACTATAGGATTGGAATACTGGTATAAAAATGGCAAACAGCACAGAGATGGAACATTACCTGCTGTAATAGGTCGTCAGAGAGATGGAAGGATATGGACACGGTCTTATTGGAAGAATGGAGAAAAGGTTGCACCTACTCTTGAAGGTCTAACGGTGAACAAATTCATTAATGACTTGGAATAAACATTTAATTAGGTATGAATAAGCAGATGGTCAATCAATATGACCTCTAAGGAAAGCGGGTGAATTTTGAAGAGTTTCGCGGAGAATTAGTCAAAAAGTACGTTATCACAGGCAGAAAATTACAGCCTGAATTTAAGGAGTTTAGGAAACACTTACTTGAATATTTAATTAAAGAATTTAGTAGTGAAGGCCGTATTGATGGAGAAATACATCAATGGCCTAAAATATTTAATGAGTTATCATCCCATTCAGAAGCATATTACGGCAAAATTAACAGTTCTGAATTAAGAAAAAGCTTGCGCCAAGGGCAAGGCGAAAAAGAGCACGTATTTGTCTTATATTATGGTTTGCATACTTTTAAGCGTACAAGAATAAATTCGGAGACAAAAGAAACAGAACACCCCTATAAAAACATTGCATATAAACTCGATATCGAAGCTTTTGGTGAGCAGCAAGAAATTGATTTTATTGATGGAGAAAGCGAAACGGAAGAGACGGACATTTATGACAAAGTTAAGACTAATAATGTTAGGAAAAGAAAGCCACAGCTTGACCACCAAGTAAAATCCCCAACGCTCGCAAACCTTATAGAACAGCCGCATTACATAAGATCAACCAGCGATAATTTAGCACTTGGTCCATTTAACCCATACCAAACTAGAATATCTTCATTAACAGAAGGAGCTTTTCCAAGAGATACCATACAAAATAAAGTGTCAGCTCATATAGCTGAATACATAAGCGGCTATATTTCTATCTGCGGAGAATCTGGCACAGGTAAAAGCTCTCTTCTTGCTTCGATGTATTTGAATTATGCTAAGTTGACTAATTATTTATGTGTTTATCACGTTGTAAGCAGTGATCATGGAGCGGGGGCAACTCTTAACTTTGTATCTCATCTATATGTTTTCTTAGATCAACACTCTTTTTTAACAGGAACGAAACGCTTTATAAAAGATGTTTCGGACTTGAATTTGTCAAATTGCTCAATGGCTGTATCCAGTATTTTTTCTGATGTAAATGAGTATCTTCTTGCAAACAAAAATCAGAAGTTGTTGATTTTCATAGATGGGTTAGAGGATATTTCTGGCGAGGATTTTTCTTCAACAGATTTGACTGTGAACGAATTACTTCTGCCTAGTTACTTGTCAATAAATACCTATGTAGCTGTATCTTGTAGAGTCGCAAGCAACCAAAAATTTTTATCTCCTATAATTAACTTTAATTTAGATTCAAAAAGTAAAATTCATGAAAATGATTTGAGAGCATATTTAAAAAATAAATTTGAAACACAAGAAGTACGAAATTGGGCAAGTAATAATCACCTGTCAGAAGAAGAGTTTGTAGATCTATTGATCCTAAGGAGTGAACACAAATTCGTTTATTTGAATAACATATTGGCAACTATTGACAGCTACAATAAAAATAACCTTCCTTATGGTATTGATGAATTTTATAACATAGAGCTTATTAGGTTAACTAACTCTATCTCCCGAAAAAAAAGAAGTGTTTTCAGCCAACTAATTGCTGCTCTCTTGTGGTTTAGAAAAGGAGTTTCGGTAGAGAGACTATCAATTTTCATTTCCATGAGTGAGCCAGCGATAATAGAATTCACCAAACCGCTGATGAAATTGGATTTTATCGTTTTTGATAACAACAATGGTGTTGTTTTTATTCGTATAAAGCACTTGTCTTTTTTTAGCTTTCTAGAAAAAAAGTGGGAAAACGAGAATACCAATATTCACCACCAGAGTTATACAGCATTATTTCAAAAGGTCAGAGCTGAGTTTCGGTGGGATAAGTATGTTTTAGGGTATATTAACCCTACTGAAAGTGAAGATTATTTGTGTGAGTCAATGTTATTACTTGTCAAATCTGCATTGTTAGGGAGGCAGTTCGAAGAAGTTATTGAAATTACTCGCAATGCGCAGCTACAAAAATTGGTGATGCAGAGGTGTCCAAACTATTTTTTTCAGTTTGATAACGAATGTCTACATGTATTCAATAGATGCTTTAAACATTTATTAGATAACTATTCCGAAGAGGAAGCATTAAACTATCACTTGGATTACTTGAACTCTGAATGCCTTGAGCATGAATGTATTGACTCGAAATTTAGATCCTTAGTTCTAAACCAGTATTATAATAGTAATGATAGTTTAGAGAAGTTTTATAATATTTTCACAAAGAAATATGACAATAGTTATTTTTTTAAAAACATCCTTATAATGCTGAGCATGGCAATTACTAAATCTGAAAGTCTAGATGGAGAGAGTAAATTGATGCTACGGAGTATGTTTAGCTACTATGAAAAAGAAAAGTTGCCAGAAAACTGTTTAACCACAAAGAAATTAATTAAATCAAAGGCATTAGACGAGTTCATAGAGTTTTTTAAGTCTAGATTGCCATTAACAGTAAGCTCTTTGAAACATTGGCAAGAGTGTAATCCTGATCTCCAGTTTAAACCAAGCGGCCAATATTTAGGTCGTGTCAGAATTAATGAAGAAACCTATCACATAGGATTAGGAGATATAAATAGGCCATATACTTATGTTAACAAAATAACTGTATTAGGTGAGAGTATTCCAGTAAGCTCCAAGCTATCTGTCGGGTATGACATGAATGTTGGAGTTACAATAAACAACTTTGATCTTTTTTTTAAGAAAGATGACGATAACTCATTGATTGGTTTGAATGAAGTTTTCAAAAAGTATACTGGTATTGAGACTATCTTGGGGACTTTGAACAGTCTCTTAGACGTTAAAATCAATGGGAAAAACTCAAAAAAATATGACTTATATATTGAGATTATTAACACGGTGCAATCGCAGTAGACTAGCTATAAAAACTAACATCTAATGTGGCGATTGCTGATTTTTTGAGTTACTTCAACTGAATAGGTTAGAGCATCTGTAGCATATCAATTTTATAGATTGCTAGTTTAACATTTTAACTGGATGCCGTCACTGCGCTCCGCAAGCTATGGTCTTGTCTTACATTCGTTCCTCATTTCAGCCAAGACCCGAGCTTGGGAGCAAACTCCGTTTACGTCCACTTTTGGTTTTTACTAAGCTCACTCTCTGCCGAGATCTCGCTAAGTAAAAATGTGGTGTGGGACTGACGGGCAAAATGCCGCACCAAAAACTCATGTGAGTTTTATCAACAATCAAGGGAGTGTTCCTGCTACCCCTGATAACCCCATGACCAAAGAAAGACTTCGCTCTCTCTTTGGAAACTCATCGACCAACCTTATGCAGATTGGATAGCACAGTTTGTTTATTGTTTGATCCCTCAACTGTACCCGCCAATTAATTAATTGTCGGGTACAGTTGACTTATCGCTAGGACTATAAAAATGCTGAAATCTTGGTAACCTCAAGATATCATGGTAAATATTTGACACGTTATCGTAACGCATTTGATTGGAGCGATTTTTCAGCCTATTTATGGATGCCAAGACTACCACACCCGAACCTATGATTTCGGAGCTTCCCTCATACACCGTTGATTCATTGATGACCCGTTTGAGTATTGACGCTCAAAACCAAATCTGGCGAAAGGTTGATGCGCTTATTCGCGTTCAAGGTCAAGTTTCTAACATCAAAGATAAGCCCTATAACGGATTTTCTTACTTTACCCTTACTGGCGCGAACGCAACCTTTGCTTTGCTATATCTACTGTTTTAGTCAGCACGGCTATATCACAGAAAGTGTAAGTTTGACCTGATAGAGCATAGATTGAATTTGCGTGCGCTCTCTATTGTTAATATTTTTATCAGCCAGTTTATTGAACAACTCGACATACAAGCCTT
Source organism: Alteromonadaceae bacterium M269 (assembly GCA_004353515.1). GTDB lineage: Bacteria > Pseudomonadota > Gammaproteobacteria > Enterobacterales > Alteromonadaceae > M269. The sequence continues at coordinate 20,719 of SMNZ01000001.1, forward strand.
TAAGTTCATTTTTTGTTTTTGATTGCAAATTAAATGCATTCGTCAACATGTTAAATCTCTCACCTGTCTTTAGGCTTCGACCACCAAAACCTTTCCTCGCCCGAACAGGGAAAGGTTTTGGTGGTTGGAGGTTATGAGAGGTTTTGTTGCGTTTAGGTATGTTTGATATTGAAGAAAGTTAGCTGTATATTTGTACAGTTATAAAAAATACGAATTGCAACTTACAGACAATGTGAACCGTGTTATTGTCGGGCGGCATGCTTGCGGTAGATGCGTCAATGTGGCGATGAATGTGGGAGAGTATAAAGGCTATCGCTGGGCAGGGTTCATTGATTACAAAACAGCATTACATGAGCCTAGAACCGAGTATGTCTTTGCGGCCTGTTTTCAGGGGAATAATGCCTATCGCCAGAGCGGTGAATATGAATGGCGGTATGTAAGCAGTGGAAGTGCATTTTATCTAACAGCTTTAGTCTATGGCATTATTCGAGGTGATGAACCTTGGGTCGTTCATATGAGAAATTATGACGATGATGCATTACCTATTCTTAATCCAGAAGCGCTCAAACCTTCAAAGAAGAGTAATGTTTATCGCTTGTTTGGTTAGAGTTTAGTCATACTAAAGTTGGTAAAAAATAGTGTCGCAATAAGTAGACAAATCGAAACGAAGAAATTATCATTTATGGTAATTTAATATCTCAAAGCGCAACTATTACACTAAGATGGCAAGGCGAAGGAAAATCAATATCGTACTCCTCAAGAGCATGAGGAAAGAAGCGGATTTAACGCAAAAAGAGCTTGCTAATCGTATCGGTATTAGTCGAGAGACCGTATCAGCCATTGAGCGACAAGTACCAGAAACTATTAATAGCCTTGAAGCTGATGTTATTGCAGCATGGCATATCGCTTGTCAGCAAAATGCAAAATCTGACACGCGAATGGAGTTTTTAGGTCATATCGTAAAATATTTCGGGTTTTCTGAGCAAAACCTGATTAAGATGGTGAAACAGTTAACTGGCTCAGATAAGCAGAATTGACCATCAGCTTAAAGTATCCGTTTGATACTTCAAAGGGAAGCTAGCCCTTTGAATATTAAATACTATCTCAACAAATTCCTCTTCTTTCTAACGCCTTTTGTCTTAGTTATTCTGCTGTACTTGTATGGCGGCAGCGCAGAATATTTTGACAATATTTATATCGCTGCGCTTTGTGTAAGTATTTTGTTTTGCTGGGCGGATAAAGATACTTTTGGTGCACTTATTGTATTACTTGGTTATTGGTTGGGTTCGGAAGTGTTATTCGCCGTCCCTGATAAATGGCCATATTGGTTATTGATTTACAGCGGTTGTTTAGCATTATCAATCTATTATCTGCATCATATTACCGCCAAAATATTATTAGGCTTTATTCTCTTTACAGTTGGTGCAGAGATATATTGGCTAAGTACTGAGTATGCAGATAAGCCAAGAATGATTTATTGGGTTGGATTAATGTCTTTAACCGTTTGGTTACGCCAACTCTTGTTTAATCGGATCTTCATCATGGATGAATATTTCGGTTACTCAGGTGGCAAAGTAGCCTTAGATGGAAATGTAGGAGATATTTTTTTCGGTTATTATGTACTTGTAACCTTAATGACACTCGAATTTTTTATCAGGCATATCCTCAGATTGGGGGATATGTTGTTTGTTTATAACCTCTTCACCCCTGTATCCACATTAATTTCAGCACTAACCCTAGCTGTTATTTATATGCATTATTTCTACAACCAGTCTAAGAAACACCTTTCTGCTTAGTCTACTAATCGAACAATTATTACACTCCTAACATATGGCATAATGCCACTAGATGTGGAACGTAATCCACATTTCAAATCACTATATTAGGAATGTTTATCATGAAAAAATGTAAGTTATTAGCTGTATCTGTCGTTGTATCTTTCTCTCTACTTTCTGCACCCGCTATATCAGGGCCAACTAAGAAAACTAAGCCAGAAGTAGAACAAGTCGCCAGTGAACAATCATTTTCTGAATGGTTCTTCGGCTTATTTGATTTTTAATACTTTTAAGTTGATACGATGTGAAAAAGGGGGATATTTCCCCCTCTCTTTAAAGTAAATTTTTTGTACTTACCTAATTGGGCTTATTGTAATAATGGCTCCATTTTGCACTTCTAGGCATTGTAGAATAAATCGCCCAATAGTTATCGTTAAACGATGCTCCTATGTTATAGATATTACCGTTAAATTGGTAAAAGTCGGCGGCGGTTGAGAGCGTTGGTAAGAACATGCAGCCAATGGATTGATTAGATGCAAATTGCTCGCATACTTCGTGATGCTCCATATAAGTTCTGTAAGGGTGGTCAAGGACTTTTCTAAAAACAGGGTTATAGTGGGTATCAATTCCAATATATGCATGACCTGGTATGTTCCTTGGTGCATTAGTGTTGAATTCAGTATGTCCAGCTCCTAAAAGGTGTAATAACTCATGAACAAGCACATGCGTTCCGGCGTTATAACTCCAAATTCCAACTTGTAGGCGAGCGTCACTATCAGGAAGATGAGGGGTATAGGGCTGATTTGCTGCACCTCCTACCTCATTACCATTCACTAACCCATGTAACGGGTGTGCATAGAGTACATGGTCAGCGTTATAAAGCTTACGTAGGTCTTGTACATCATCATCTGTCTCTAATCGTCTTATCAGGGACAAGTAATCTCTATCACATGGGTTTGATGTCGTGCATAGTGAAGCTGGAGCTACTTCATAACCGAAGGTAAAACCGCGTCTTTGATTTCTGAAGTGAGCGACACCTACGCCCCATTGACCACCTTCTGGCGTTGCCATCCCGTTTCCATGCTGATACATCAATTCACGAGCATCAGTAAGCCCATCAATAATGTGCTGCCTCACATTATTGTATCCTGCGGACTGGAATAACCTTCTATCTATGATGAATAGCACGGAGGTTGTATATGTATTTTCAACGACAGAGTTATCAGCTGGGGCGCTTGCTAAGTTGTTCTGTCGTAAGAGGGACAACTCAACAAGCTCATTCTTTTTTGGTGGTTCACCTAAAGGTTTGAGTTCTTTTCTTTGTTCACCAGCCTTTTCAACGAGGTTTCGATACTCCTTACTGCTAATGACTGCATCAGAGATGTTTGAGCTTTTAACTTCCATCGTGAAGGAATCAACTTCATTGATACTTAATGAATGCGCACTGTCTAAGAGTGAATTCACGCTTTGATTGCTGATAACATCCGCATCTTTTTCACTCATAGTATTAGCGACTTTATTGGAAATCGTAACGATGTTATTCCCATCAAATAGTCGCATTTTGAGGGTTCTAAAATAATCAATCGTTACCTTCTGTAGTGGCTCATCAAAGGGGTGCATAGAGACGCTAAATAATTCGGGTGAATTGCCCTCATTCTCTATAAAAACCAAGCTTTTGATGAGGAAGCCATCGTAAACCTTTCCTGATGGCGCGATGAAGCTATATTCAACTGGTTCATATGGTTGGTTGTATGTCACATGTACCATCTCACCTACATAGTCTATATCTCGCCTTATTCTCACATTATCAGAGTTTTTTCTCTTATAGAGTTCTTCTGCTTGTTCGGCGACATCTTTAAAGAAAGCCATTCCGCCCCCGAGTTGTTTAGGAGAGGAGCTTTTTGTTTGAAGATCATTTAGAGCTTCTGATTTCAGTACCAGTGGAGGCGTTGCATTATATTTTGAAAACATCGGTTGGTAGTTTTGTGCATTAGAGTTGTGTAATGCGGAGAAAGCCAGTGAACAACCAATCACTATTGAGGGTAATAATTTCATGTAAATTTCCTTTTATGAGTTCATTTGCGTTTCCATCATAATGAAACGCCTCTAAAGGGTAATTTATTATGCAAATAGTGCAAGCATTAGCAGTAATTATCAGTCTGATTAATCGAATAAAGAGTAAAACTACACTTATAGCAATTCAAAAGATGATAATTTCTTAAGGGAAAAGCCTTTCCCTCGTTTCGGCTGCTACAGCATCCTTCACTACCCATTCTAACGGGAAGTATCCCGTAACGCCCTCTATCTTTTGCATGCACTAAAGTGCATCAGTTTATTTACCTATTCATCCCCGCAGGGTGTGAATAAGCCTGTTCGATGCGATGAAAAAATACAGCATTTCTGCTCACCCGTTCCCTTCCTACGTCAGCGCATGCGGCTTGCGCTAAATACTGGATTTTTCCCTCTATGCATCGGGGCGTTCGCTCCCGTCTCTTCGTTCCTTCGCTCTCTTGGTCAGGGGTTTTCAACCCCTGCGGGGGTGCGTTTTTTAACTTAAGAGAAGGAATTAAGAGATGAATTCAGACTATAAAATCTATATCGCAGATTTAGCCGCCTATAACAGTGGACAGTTATATGGTGTTTGGATTGATGCGTTATCCGATGATATTCAAGAGCAAATCAATGAGATGCTTAAGCAAAGCCCTGTTAAAGGCGCAGAAGAATGGGAAATACACGGTTATGACGGTTTTGAGGGTGTATCTTTATCAAAGCATGAAGGCATCAAAACAGTACAAGAGATAGCCGCTTTTTTAGATGAATATAATGAGTTCGGCGCGGCGCTGCTTAATCACTTTTGTAATGATGTAGACGAAGCTAGAAAAGCCGCTGAAGAATGTTATCAGGGCTGTTATGAGGATTTAGCTGATTATGCCAGGTCAATAACAGAAGAGACCACCGATATTCCTAGCCACCTACAATATTACATCGACTATGAAAAAATGGGACGGGACATGGATATGAGCGGCGAAATCTACACCATCGATATCAACCATCAACAAACACATGTATTTTTAAATTATTAAGGGCGTGGTTTAGGGCTTTGCCCTAAACCTTGAGCGTGCTACATCTAAATCACGTTGTTTGGTGTTCATGCCATCACCGCCGCTTTTCAGTTCCACACGTTCACTAAAAACGCTGGGACTGTTAAAAGAAAGGAAGGTGATTGAATGTGAGCAAACATGAAAAAAGGCCATTGCTGGCCTTAATTCTGCGGTGTAAATGGATAGAAATATCTATCATCATCGTAAAATAACAACGAGGTGTCGTCCATTACTAGCCGTTTTGGGCGGCACCGTCTTTATTTTATGCGCTATTTCTTAACATCCTGTCAATAAAAATCCTTATGCGCCGCTAAATGCTTGGTTCATTCTGCCCCATGTATCAGACATGAGCGCATCCCGCTTGTCCTTTAGCCGGTCATAGTTCTGCTGCTTCTGCCTAGATTGCGGGTCAGCCGCCAGTGCTTCATAGGCCATATCTAATTGCCTTGTGACCTCTTGGACAGGCTCTATCATGCTCATATCGCTATCCTTATGTGTATTTAACTGCTCATGTCAGTATGAGGGCTATGCCCTGATTTACAATGATTGCAAGCGTATTTTTCTTACCTTCTGTATCTGCAATCTCGAATTGAAATTAACCACTTTTTAACCCCTTTGCCCTATAGTAAAACTACCGAATTTAGCGTTTTTGCTAACGGTTGGGCGGGACAAACGGGCGGTAGATTTAATGCACAAGGAAAGAGGCAAGGTGAAATTAATTTCAAACAGCTTTAACTTCGTTAAAGCTGTTACCCCTATAGGGGTAGGATTTTTAAAAGCTGCGGAGGTCAACCGTGGCCTCTGACCTAACCAAAACATTTGGTATCTCCACCGAAACACCATCGGGTGAAACTCTTGAAGAATTGCGCCAGCATTACTTCACCCATGCCAATATGCGCGAGCTGGACGACACAAATGTGGGCGGTCTACGCATCCAAGCAGGAAGCCGCAAACATGCCGCCGATATGGAGCGTAAGAAGCAGCAAGCCACGAGTGACTTCCTGTTAATCGAGCAACTCACAAAGCAGCTTGAAAACCTGACGGACGAAATGGCTTCTAAATATACAAAAGGCTTCGCCGCGCAATTCGCTGCCCCCTTATTGGATACCGAAACCTTTGAGCGCATTAACCGCATACAAGATATTGATAAACGCCGAGAGGCCTTTGCAAGAGCCATTAATGAAGGTATTAAAAGCGGCACAATCGACGAAAAAGAAGCATATTCCAACCCTGACTTTGCGGATTGGTTGCGTAAGCATGATGAAGTAGAGGCAGCAAAGTCTCTAGACGCTAAATTAGAAACACAACTCTCAGAAGCATCGCACAATAATGCCACTGACAATGATTTAAGTGCTGGTATTGATAAGCTCTTTACAGATAATCCAGCCATTTAACCAATCTCAGGAATATGTGCTTTCGTTGCAACAACCCATTCTTTCAGCTGTTGAGGCGATATCTTCTTATCCTTGAAGAAGATTAACTTCATCTCTGCAACAAAGGTTTCTATCCCTTTAATTCCGTCAATGATGTTTGGTTTATGCATAACCTTGCGACCACCAGACATGAGATAAGCAATGCTAGAGCCGTATTCATGGTCGTATTTAATAAAGACCCTTGCCATCACACCGTATTTATCAAATTCGTTTTTTATATACGCCGCAATCTTATCTGGATTGTGTTCACCAAGATCATCACCAGCATAAAAAGCCACACCAACAACAGGGGCAGTACAAGAATACTGAACCGCTTGACTTGTCGGTGTATCAGAAGGCTTTAAATGCTTTTCTATCGTATAGCACCGGCGAGTGATAAGCTTTTCATGCTTAGTCAATGTCTCGTCACTTAAAGCTGCTTTCAGCAAATCACTATCAAGCAACGCCTCTAAGGTTGGTGTTTCATCAGCTCTCGCCGCCACTAACCCACAAAAAAACACCATAAAAAGGGTAAAAAAACTTAACTTATACTTAGAAGTTTGCAATGGTATAGTGAGCGCAGGATACAGGACGAGCAACTGCGGCTAATACATGGATTGTTGATAAGTAACACTCTGATAAATAATAGGATTTATGTATTATGCCAACTTCTAAGTAAAAGTTTGTCAGCCCTTTTTCTGCCTCTTTTTTAAGCGGAAGATTGAGCATGACAAAATTTACTGGCAATCAAAACCACCCCAAGAAAGGGGCGACTATCAAGGTCTATCCCATTCGTGACCTTGGGCATATTGAAACCATCAAACAAAACCTCATGGATGAACCACGCAATTACTGCCTGTTTGTCTTTGGGATAAATTCAGCCTTTCGCGCGATTGAGTTATTGTCACTGACCATCAAACAAGTCGTGTGGCTGAAAGTGGGCAGTGTGCTGGAAGTCTGGCAAACTAAAACCAAGAAATACCGCGCCGTCACCATCAATAACAACAGCTATCACGCGCTTCAGTTTTGGCTTACGCATCACCCCTATAGAGATAACCCCGATGCCCCTTTATTTATCTCACAAAGGAAAGGCGGCGCTATTCAGGTTTCAACGCTCAACAGGTTGGTGAAAACTTGGTGTATTTACGTCGGTGTCAGCGTTAACACTGGTTCGCACACCTTACGCAAAACATGGGGCTATCAGCAGCGTATGAAAGGCAATGCATCTGTCCCACTCCTCATGACCGCCTTCGGTCATAACAGCGAAAAACAGACTTTAGACTACCTCTGCATCCAAGCCGATGAAGTGCAAGCTCTGTATTTAGATTTAGAACTTTAACGCCAAGAAAAGGAAAGGAAACCAAACCATGAACAAGGAAGACGAAATAATCGAAACATACCGCGAGATGCTTTATTTCTTTCGCGATATCTTAAATGCACAGATTGATTGTGACAGCTATGTTCGTAGGATAATCAAAGGCGAAGACTTGATACCGCTAGACCAAGCCATTAGGGATTTCGTTGAAGAAGAATTAGAGCTTGATAGGCAAGCGCAATGAGCATTATCACAGAAGAAGTCGAGCACTACCGAAAAACACTGCGCTTTCTCGCTGACTTTCTGTGGACGCAATCCAGTAATGATGCATTTATTTTAGAGCTGATAAAGGGAGATGATTTACCAGACTTTGAGGCCGCCGTTAGAGCGTTTGTTGGCATGACCCGTTGATACTATGGTTATCAAATTCATAACCTTTGCTAATGGATAATATTTTGCTCGTCGTGTTTAATTAACGCCATCTAAATATATATCAGGTTAACAGCATTGAAAAACTGGCTAATTCTTATTCTCGTGGTGCTTGTCGCTTGGAAGCTCTATACCAAAAACAAAGCTACAACGCCGCAAGCTATAGCGCCTACTCAATCCATTGTTTTTGAGCCAGTAGAAAAAGAGTTCAAGCCAACCATCACTTATCATTGCGATGGCCGCCAGCACTGCTCACAAATGCGCACCTATGACGAAGCACTGTATTTCATAAAAAACTGCCCCGATACCAAAATGGATGGCGATAATGACGGCATACCCTGCGAACGGCAGTTTGGGAGAGGAATGTGTCTACCCGTTAACAGCTTGTCCCTCTAACTGAAAGCGTTTGAACAACCCAAATTTCTATAGAACTCTATCAACTGAGATTCTGTATTGTGTTTAAAGACCAAATTACCAACTTCAGTTTGTTGTTAGTAATCATTATTTTTACTGGTTAAAATACCACTCTAATTTTGATTTTTGTATTTACAAAGGAAATGTCGCGTGAGCAAAGGTTTTACTCCTGAAAATGAACAGGGTTATTTCAAAGCATATACCCATGTCAGGAGATCAATTAATACTGTTTGGAAGATAATCTCTGAGGAAATGAGTCCGTTCAAAATAAATGTTATGGCTATAAGGACTCCGCCATATGTATTGAACAAGATAAAGGGTGCCTATCGAAACTCTATAAAATTCAGCTTTAATGTTGGAATGCCTAGTTTTGATAAATTCTATTTGATAGTTTTTCATACTGATGAAACCGAGATTCCGAATGGGCTGGATAATGAAAAAACTTTTCTAGAAAATGAAGCGTGTTCTATTTTGACGATGAAAGGGTTTGTTTCGGATAAAGAAAGAGTGCATTTTGAAAAAGATACTTACTTTACTGATTCTGATTCCGTAGAACCCCATCCGATAGTGATCAATCTTATATCAAAAGCAAAAAGAGATATGGCATTTGAGAGCTTACATCGCAAAGTCTATGAGTGTTTAGTTATGAGAAATGATTACACACTTCAAGACGTAAAAGATGATGGCGAGCCGTTTTTTTAAGACTTTTGTTGCTTGGGTTTTTCCTAAGTATATTTGTTACATCGGTCTCTTCCAGTTCGATGAAAGCCTTTGGTATTTTGGCTCTTCGACTTTAAATCTAGAGGAGGTGTGATACTTGTCCAGCTTCACAGCAGACGTCAAGTAATCCTTGAATCCGCCTAAACGCTCCGTTGTTGTGAGTTCACTGGCTATATTTTTAAATGTATGAGTGAAGCTTTTATTTAGGCTACTTTTCATGAAGTCAGGACGAGGAATGGTGAAATTATTAAAAACTGGTGCTTTAGGTGTTTGAGACACCATTGCTAGGGAGTTATAAACGTTAATAACCAAACTTGATGCGATTCCTTGATTGGTTTTTACGCCATATAACCGCTTGAGGTCTCCTAGAGCTTTTTCTAAGTCAGTATTCCATTTACTTATTTTTTTATTCGATTCTTTCAAGTTGCTTCGGTCATATTCTGTACGTATCTCCCTCAGAATTCCTCTTATTTCCGTGAAATGACTTTGGTTTTTAAGCTCTCTTGCAGCATCAATGATGTTTTTGGGAGAGCCTGTTTCTGAAACTAACCATGCTGTAAAAATGGGAACTTGAATCGCTGTTGTAGCTACCCCTCCGTAGTTTTTAATTTCAGCTAAAGTGTTAGAAACATCGCCAGACATTTTATCTAGCAAATTTTTAGTGAACCCATGACCAAAAGCCCCGGTTTTGGTCATCCAGTGAATTTGAAATGCATGTCTAATTGGATGCAAGAATGAATCTGCATTTAGGGCTTTTGCAGCCATACTATAGTAGATGGATTTGTAGGCTAGCCAATTTAGTGACGCTATAAACATATCTAGGGATCTATTTGTCCCCCCGTAGTCGTTGGTGTTACTCTGAAATGTCTCATTTGATAAAACTTCACCTTTAGAGTTAATGAGCTTTACATCCTCCGACCACCTTCCTTTTGTCTTACTTACATCAGACAATTCGTTAAAAATTGTCGCACTCAACTGTCCATATTTAGCCCATTCATCTGAGTATTTTTCTCCTAACATTCTCATAGTTAGGTAGAAAATGCTGGAGCTTTGCTCCCATACGCAGATGGAGTTCATCTTGACCAGTTCTAGAAATGACTTGAAGTCCTCATCGGCGAACTTTCCCGCGCGAATTTCTGGCTTTATATGATTAGCTTCTTGTCGAGCCGCGCTGTCAATTTGTTGTAAGTTGTATTTTGTGGGGTCTAGAAATCTGATGAAGTCAAACGTGTCTTTTCTTTCTTGCTGATGTTCTTTTTTATAATTGTCGAGGCAGATTAATTCATCATAAAAAAGTATTCCTTGAATAAAATTCTCAAAGGCCACCAAGTCACCATCGATGGTATCGGTGTTCTTTATAATTATATCGCCTTGGATTCTTTGAACGGCAGTTAACGTAGCATTATCTACAAGGGCATATGTCATTTTTTGAGAGATTCTATTTTAATAATCACAAATAGTAGCTTTTTAAAGATGTGTTTTCTATAAATAGACACATTTTCAACGCTACCCTTAAGGTATCAGTCCAGAACACTCTGAGAAGGCATCGATATAAGCCTGCAGAGTCTCAATGTTTCGAGAGGAAACTCTCTTCGAGTATTTTTAGCCTTCTTGGGTAGTTCAAATATTTAACGTCTGCTTCGCAGTACAAAGTGGAGAATCGAAACATGATCTTGCGACCTCTGCCTTGACAGGCAGAGCTTTTGATTACGGTTCAGGTTCGTCACTTTCCTGATTGTAAACAGTAGGACATTCGGCCTCTAGATAAGTGTTCCAATCCGCTAGAATATTGAATATTTGGTTCGAACTTTTTCCAGAATAGCCCACCATTTCTTAAAGTATTCTCTATATTTTTGTTTTACTTATAATTTTGAATTTATTATATCGTGCCGGATGAGAATCAGCGTGGTTCGACAAAAATGTCTGGAACATTTTTGAACGCACTTTAGTGCGACCCTAAAAGGGTAAAATACAGGACATATTTTATAATCCAGCACGCCCCACCATTTCTTTATATCGTTGATTCAATTCAATAATTTTATTCAATTAGTTTTTCCCTACCTCTAAGTGTCTGAATTTTAAACCTATTGTGGTTCGAAACCTGAATGGTGTCAGTATCGTTTTCTGCGCCACTTTCACATATAAGTATAGAAAAATGAGCGTCTTTGACTCCTTTGTTCTCTTTGACCTATCACTCTCTTATTTTGAAGAGGATTGAACCAAGAGTTCTAATGAAAGCTAACAATTACCTTTACATATTATTGAACTAAAACTATAACGACCTTTCTCCTAGCAGCCTTAACAACCTGGATCCCACTTTTGTATTCAACCATCGAAATGTTCATCTTCATATTCACCATAGCCACGATCACAGTGTTACTGTTGATTGCGGGGCATTGCTTGGTTGACCGTACGCGTAATCTCTCGAAGTCTATTCTTTTCTTGCTCTGCATTAGCGTAGTAGGAAACCTTCTTTATACCTCATCTGGCGCATTAAACCTCCCTCAACTGTATTATGTCATTGCCAAATTTGTTAATGCACCGCACCTAGGGTTGATATGGTGGTTTAGTTTATCGCTTCTAAAAGACGACTTTCGCCTTAATATCCTAGCTTGGTTGGGTATGTGTGTGCCGACTGCCTTGTTTATCTTTATATATCTTGGCGATGCCGGCTTAGTTCCGCTATACTATTTAGTCGTTCATCTTGCACATGATGTAATACCCCCCGCTGTTATTTTACATGTTATGTGGGAAAGCCTTTCAGGACTTAAGGATGATCTCGTCAATCCTCGCAGAGTCCTACGAGTGGTTTTTATTTGCTTACCAGTCAGTGTTTTATTGTTAGGTGAAGTCTCTTCATTGTTTTTTGGTAACCATGATGTTCTTCTACTAATCCGTATCGTCTACATGCTACCTGCCTGTGTCTTTTGGCATTTCTGGCTGACACGGTTTGAGGCGTCGAAACTTGGTTTTTTACCCAGTTCAAGTGTTGAATCTGACTCACCAAAGGCGGCACATAGAAACGACGCTTATCATATGCGTCTCGTTCAGATCATGGAACAAGAAAAAGCTTATCTAGCAGCCGATCTTACTGTTGGTCAGCTGGCCGAGCGTGTCGGTATCCCGGCACATCAACTTCGCACCTTGATCAATCGTGAAATGAGTTTCAGGAATTTCTCCCAGTTTCTGGCAAGTTACCGCATTAAAGCGATCAAAGAGGCATTGTCTGACCCAGAACAGGCTCGCTCACCCATTTTAACACTAGCCCTCAGCGGTGGATTTTCCTCTTTAGCAACCTTTAACCGAACATTCCGAGCTGAGACAGGGCAATCAGCGGGCGAATTTCGCAGAACCGCATTGGGTGAATTAAATCAGTCTTGAAAAAGTTGGATCATTTTTAAAATTGAGCGTGATTTTTCATTAGTGAGCAGAATGGATGCGTTGTGATTGCTATTAATTCGCAACGTCAGTCACAAATGCGAACAAATGGAGAATGCACATTATGAAAAAATTAGTAAATTGGTTTTATAGTAGTAAGCCATTGCTGTTATTGATTACTTTCACTATTTTTGGCGCTCAATCTGAAGAGAGTAACGAGTACCCCATATCTGAAAAGATTCAAAGAGTAGAGCAGTTCCTTAACGAGTCTGAAAAAAAGGGGTTTTCTGGCGCCGTTCTGGTTTCCTATAAAGGAACAGTGTTGTTGAAGGAGGCTTATGGATATGCTGATAGAAAAGCGAAGATCCCTGCAACCACTGACATGGTTTACGATACAGGTTCATTGACGAAGCAGTTCACTGCAGCAGGTATATTACAACTGGTTAAAGAGGGTAAGTTATCAACTGATGACACACTTGCTCAGTTTTTTAATAATTTGCCAGAAGATAAAAAGAGGATCACGCTGCATCAGTTATTGACACATAGTTCAGGTATTAGCCGTTACTCTTCGTGTAAAGAGGATTTTGACTGCATTGAAATGGAACCAGACGAGTTCTTCCGTAAGACATTTTCTACAAAACTAAAGTTTGAATCGGGTTCTAAATACGAATACGCAAATGTTGGCTATTCCATCCTTGGTCGGGTAATTGAGTTGGTGTCGAAGGAAGAGTATGAAGCTTTTTTAAATCGCGTATTTTTCAAACCTTTGGGAATGACGCAAACTGGCTACCTGTTGCCGGACTGGGGGCAACCGCTTTACCCTAAATCTTATAGATTTGGGAAAGTGCAGGATGATAAATATGATACCTATATTCCAAAGTACCAAAATGCCAACAAAGTTGCCTGGACACTAAAAGCGAATGGCGGAATTCATACAACGTTGTCCGACATGAATAAGTGGATGTCTGCCTTGGCGAATCATGACGTCTTAACCGAAGAGTTGATTAATTTACTCACCTACAAACACGTTCAAATAGGTACATCAGACAATAGGTTCTACGGTTATGGGTGGACAGCGTTTAATACTCGTCAGCCCAAGATAGAATTTGTGCGTCATGGTGGTAGCAATGGCTTCTTCTCTTCAAATGTTATATGGCAAAAAGATGAAGAGCAGCTGCAAGTGATCATCCACTCTAACCAGTCCTTTAAACATGTAAGTGCAGTACCAACACAAATCGTTAATATTTGGCATCGCCCAGAGTATTCACCAATTCAGTTTAAAAAGTCTTTTTGGGGCCCTCTCTATAAATGTATTTGGCCAGTCGTTAAGGTGTTTGTATGATGTAATTTATGAAATCCGCAAAGAATACGGTCCAGCTTTGGAGCTTATTCTGAATGTAAATTATAAACGTGAACTAGTGTGATTACATCAAAACCGCTTGGTAGTTAGAGCGTCAAGTTCTAGTAATCACACTAACTCAATATAACTAAGGTTCTGGCCCTTCATTTTCTGACCATAAAGGTCTGGACATTCAGCTGTCACTCATTCGGTATATATTGAATTTTATCTGCATAGCCCAATATCCTCTCTATTGGCTAACGAACGGGAGGTAACTTGAATAAAGTAAAATCAACTTTTATTTTAAGCTTGCTGATTCTCGTTGCGTTTTTAAGTCATTCGCAAGTTCAAGAATCGTCAAAGTTTGTCCCGAGTAATGCACTTGTACAAACTATTGAAACTCCACAGAACGATGGCTTTGAAAGTGATGGTTTGAGTGACGAACGGCAGATTCAAATTATCTTGTCGCATCGCTTGTCTGCCAGCGAGTTTCAGCATGCAAAGCAGCTTACTCCGGTCTATGAGTTAGCCATTGAACTTCAAGCGGAAGACCTCTCCTCAAAACACTTCGTTTATATTCGAACCATTCCTGATATTCAGCCTTGGTTTGAATTAGCAGCATTTGTACCCAATAAATCTCGAATTTCAGGCTGGAAAGACAGCCGACCCTTGCATCTCTTCAGTGATATCGATCTCATTTTTTCCTGAGTAAATCTTTAGTTTCAAGCTAACCGAAAAGGTTGGTTGATATTTCGCTGTTCCGAATTTTTCGCGGCAGCCAGGACAAATGAGAAAGACAAGTGAAAAAACAAACATCCTTAATGCCAAGCATTTGGCAAAAGCTGATGATATTCAGCGTACTTATTATATTGGTGAGCAACAGCTTACCCAGTTTTTATAGTGTTCAAGAGCAGATAAGCATCGGCTTACCTTTATCAGTTGCAAGGGAACAAAGCCCGGCAGTCAATCAACTATTTCTTCAAGCCAATGATTTAAGTGTCAGTGTCAGCGAGAAAGTAAACGCAAAAGAGCAGTCAGTGACCCAATTGCGGTTCATGGATGCTGACACTGATGCGCAGGCTTTTCATCGGATCATTCAATCTGAGTTAGAGGATAGGGTAGAGGTTAAATTAGGCAATGTATCAGGTATGCCAGAGTGGTTAGCCCATTTTGTTACCGAACCTGTCAAATTAGGGCTGGATTTAAGTGGCGGTGCATTGTTCGTGCTTGAAGTCGATGTAGAAACGGCTATGAAAGAGAGGTTCGATAACATTGCACAGACACTTAAACTGACAGTTAGACATGCAAAACTGTCAGGAACACGCGTCCAGAACATCAACGCTGATGGAATAACTTTCTCATTCCCTAAAGTGCATTCTACGAAATTACATTCGGTTATGAATGATTTTACCTCTCAATATGAGGGGCTTTACTCGAATAAGGTGGATTCGAATGAGCTTCACCTGCAATACCATCCTGAGAAACGGAGTGAGTTGAGAAAACAATACGTGGAACAAGCGCTTACTACTATGCGCGGCAGAATTGAGCAGCTTGGTATCACAGAGGGTGTTGTGCAACGTCAAGGTAATACTCGCATTCGTATTGAGATTCCAGGCGTCAAAGATCTACAACAGGCAGAGCGGCTAATTGGCGCAACAGCCGGATTGTCTTTTCATCAATTTGCTGAATTTGCAAAAAGTGGGGCGACTACCCGTATTGATGATCAAAAGTTTGGTTCGCTCAAGCTCGCTGCTAAACCTATTTTTACTGGTAGCAATATCAGTGATGCGCAAATGGGAAGAGACGAACGAGGGATCCCGTTGGTTAATCTTGTACTTGATAGTGAAGGTGGTGACAAAATGTCTTCCTTTTCGAAAAGCAATATCGGTAAACCTATGGCTACCTTATTTTCAGAGTACCTCTTAGATGAACAAGGAGTCATGCAGAAAATAGAGCGTGTTATCAATGTTGCTAACATTCAACCCCAGCTTGGCAATCGATTTAGCATTACCAACATGCCTAGTATTACGGAAGCTAAAGAGCTAGCTCTGCTGCTTCGAGCTGGTTCATTAGACGCTCCAGTGCATATCGTACAAAAGCGTATTATCAATGCATCCCTCGGTGAGAAAAACGTCAAGAATGGTATGTACGCACTGGCGCTAGGTTTAATGTTGACCATGATATTTATGTTTGTCTTTTACCGCCGCTTAGGGTTAATTGCTAATCTAGCGTTGCTATTTAATCTCGGATGTTTAACTGGGCTTATGGCGCTTGTTCCCAATGCGGTGCTTACTTTGCCCGGTATTGCTGGCTTGGTGTTGACGGTGGGAATGGCTGTTGACACTAATGTTTTGATCTTCGAGCGTATCAGGCAAGAGAGAGAGAAAGGTGTACCTCCTCATACAGCGATGCTCTTGGGGTATAAACATGCATGGACGACTATCCTTGATGCCAATGTCACCACGTTGATATGTGCATTAGTCATGTTAAGTATTGGTGATGGGCCAGTAAAAGGTTTTGCTATTACCCTTTCCCTTGGAATATTCACAAGTGTTTTTACTGGTGTTGCTTTGTCAAAACTGATGTCTGCTTATCTTCCTGCCAATTGGTTGTTAAGAAATAAAGGAGAGCAAGCATGATGATGACTAAGCTTCGCCAATTAGGTCTTGCTACAGCTTGTCTTGCCATGTTGTGGTCGATAACTGGCTTATTTTACAAAGGTCTGAATTACGGGATCGAATTTACGGGTGGCGTGGTAACTGAATTTACGTCCTCTAAACCTTTGTCGCAAAACACATTGTTCAATGTATATAGCTCGCATATCGAAGGTGAGTTTAGGCTCAATGGAACACAGGATGGCTTATCATGGACAATGCGCCAAAGTGATCAAACTAATATCGCTGCGCAACGCGAGTTATTGCTTAACGTTGGAACAGAACAAGGGTGGAAAATAAATCTTCAAGAATCTGTGTTTATAGGTAGTCAAATAGGCCAAGAGCTTATTGAAAAAGGCGGATTGGCTCTATTAGTGTCTGCACTTTGTATGATGACTTATGTTACTTTTCGATTCGAATGGCGGTTGGCGAGCAGCGCTATTCTCGCGCTTTTCCACGATGTACTTATGGTATTAGGGTGTTTCGCATGGTTTCAGATTAAATTCGATTTGGCTGTATTAGCAGGGCTGCTAGCAATCATGGGGTATTCTCTTAACGATTCCATTATTGTTGGTGACAGGGTTCGTGAGTTATTGCTAAGCAGGCGATACACGCGTTTAAACTTACTCGTGAATCAGGCGGTTACCTCAACATTTAGACGCACATTGATTACCTCTGGTACAACACTGACCACTATTGCAGCGATTGGTGTAATGGCTGGTGACGTATTAGGTGAGTTTTCTTTATCACTGGGAATTGGCGTAATCGTCGGGACGATTTCATCTATTTCTGTTGCGGCGACTTTACCTCCTATATTGGGTTTACCAATGGATGCTTATCTCATTGAACCTGAGGTGAATGAAAGTGAGGAAATGATTTAGTTTAAATTTTAAGTTAGGGGGGCGATATACTGCACCCCTAAATCTTACTGGTCCTAATCACTACCTAGCGCTAAGATTTTCTCTTTGTAACGACTGATATTGGTATCGCCAATCTCAAGTGCTAACTCATAAGCTTTCCGATACTCATTAAGCGCTTCTGCTTTTGCACCTGATTTTTCGTAGGCTTCAGCTAACCAAATATTGTTAGTTGGATAACGATTTTCTTCATAAGCTTCAGCATTTCTTTTAAATATAGCAACGGCTTCTTCGTAAAGGCCCTTCTCCATGAGGGTAAAGCCTGTTGTGACATACACTTCTTGGGACTGCCTTGCCGCCGAACCGTACTTTTTCTGAATACTTCTTTCATGTGCTAGGAAGCCGTCTATCGTGAATTGATTGCGTATTTTTTGTGGTAAATGCATGTCAGAGAATATGAATTTGATTCCCTGATAAAAGACTAGAAGCTGAGCAGACATGTGCCCTTCATTAGGAAACACTCTATGCTGCCATTCCAATCCTGTTCGCTGACTTTTCTTAACTTCATCAACAAATCCTATTAATTCCTGCTGCATCCCATACCCATCGTTTTCACCAATACCAAAGAAAAGCTTCCTATTTAACGCGTATTCCGACGAAAAGAAGCTCTTAGATCGATTAATAAGCTCTCTGTTGTTCCACCAATACGAAGGAGAGACAATAATATAGGCGTCAAATAGCTCTGGTTTTTCAAAGAGGGCATGCGTTGTAAAGAGACCTCCTAAAGAGTGTCCTGACAGTATCCGGAAGTTGTTGGTGCGATATCGCTTTTCTACAAAAGGGATGACTTCCTTCTGGATGTAAGAAAGAAGTTTATTGGCGCCGCCACTCAATTCATTATCTGCAACCTTCGATGGCGTCATATCGAGGCTTCGATTAACACTTGTTAGGCCAACTAAAATGACTGGCGGTATATCGCCTGAGCGAGTAAGCACATTTCGGGTTCCAGCTGCGTGATACAGGTTTTGTTCGCCGTCCAAGAGATAAACGACGGGGTAGCTGTGTTTTCCTGAGTCATAACCATCAGGCAGTGAAACAGAGATCGAACGTTTATCGCCCATGATTGTTGATTGCACCGTAAACTGTTCCGCCAATGTTATTGTCTTATCTTCGCGAAAATCATCAGCGTTACTAACAAAGGTCACTGCTAATAAAATTAAGGTTGCTGTTAGCACCCGCATAACTCTGTCTCCGTTCGTACTTTATCGATATTCATTGGTGATTAATTAGAAGTCGAGCGTCATGCCAAAAAAGTTGTTTGGAAAATGATCCTCCTGCTTAGTAACGAATAGATGTTGTTATGGTTACATCTACTTTTACTTTATTGGGTGAGGGAGCTTAATGTCGGAAGCCTTTGAAGTAGTTAGCCTCTTCTTATAGTGACACTATCTTTTCTTTAAAGCAGAGGATTAGTAGGAGTGCGATTTGCTTCCATATGGCCTATGTTTCGGTCATTTTAAGCTGCGACCGACATCCAGCGCGCTAAAAGCGCAAAATCATTTTTGAAATGGGCTTTCTACTATTGCTTACTAATTTTACAGAAATACAGGTATTCTTATAATGATAAAATTAATAGTGTGGTGTTAGAACGTATATTTAGCCTTTGCCTCTATGACAATAATATTACGGTCAGGTATAATTATCGGATAGAGTAATATTTTTGAACCAGCGGTATGAATCAAGCCCGTATAATTGAACCTAGCGAATATATATTTCCTCCCTCTCCGCCAGCAATGGCTGAACATGTACAAAAAGAGTACCGCGAGCGAATCAAAGCACTGCTTATTGAAAAAGATGCGACTTTGGTTGCGCATTACTATACCGATCCCGAAATCCAGTCTTTAGCTGAAGAAACCGGCGGTGCTATTTCAGATTCTCTTGAAATGGCGCGGTTCGGACGAGACGCTAAGCAACAAACGTTGATCGTTGCTGGCGTGCGCTTTATGGGGGAAACGGCAAAAATACTCAGCCCTGAAAAGACTGTGCTTATGCCTACACTAGAGGCTACGTGCTCATTGGATATTGGATGTCCTGAGAAAGAGTTTGCAGCTTTCTGTGATGCTCACCCAGATAGAGAAGTGGTTGTTTATGCCAATACTTCTGCGGCTGTTAAAGCCCGTGCTGATTGGGTTGTGACCTCTAGTATCGCCGTTGAAGTGATTGAACACCTTCACGAACAAGGCAAGAAGATTATATGGGCACCTGATAGGCATCTAGGTGCTTATGTCGCTAAACAAACAGGTGCTGATGTTTTGTTATGGGATGGAGAGTGTATTGTTCACGATGAGTTTTCATCCCAAGCGTTAAAAACAATGAAGCACTTACACCCAGAAGCAGCTATTTTGGTCCATCCTGAATCGCCAGCGAGTGTTGTTGCACTGGCTGATGCGGTTGGCTCGACAACTCAGTTGATTTCAGCTGCTCAAAACCTTCCTAATGACAAGTTTATCGTTGCAACCGACAGAGGCATCTTTTACAAAATGCAGCAGTTAGCACCGAATAAGGAACTGATTGAAGCACCGACTGCTGGAAATGGGGCAACGTGTAAAAGTTGTGCGCATTGCCCTTGGATGGCACTAAATGGATTGGAAGCGATAGAAAAAGCGCTAATTGAGCGCGATGGCCATGAGATTTTTGTTGACGATAATTTGCGCGAAAGAGCACTAGTGCCTCTTAATAAAATGCTTGATTTTTCAGCAACATTAAAAGCCAAAAGGTAATAAAGCTAGCCTGAGCAACATTACGCATAAAAATTAGTATTGTTGCTTGATTCCTTGGTTTTTATTCCATAACATACGCGCCCTTCGTTATTGAGTTGTAAAGTTTAATAGCGAAATGAGAAGATTTAGGAGAGGTGGCTGAGTGGCTGAAGGCGCACGCCTGGAAAGTGTGTTTAGGTTAACCCCTAACGAGGGTTCGAATCCCTCTCTCTCCGCCATGTATAAGAAAAAGGCTAAGTGTTTTACTTAGCCTTTTTCTTTTTACACACAACCTAGAACTGTCATACAGCCTTTTCGTCGTTATCTTTGACTAGTCTACAAGTTCGTATTTGCCAATACTTTTAACGCTTAAAAGTGTGAATGCCAGTAATTTAGCCCTAATGTCTCAAGTGATTTTTCGATTTGCTGGTGAATCTCACCAGCTTCGATATTCTTTCCTTGTTGCTGACGTATTCTAAGTAGTTGGTATGAGGAAAAAGCCACCGGTGTTGATTGAGCAGGGCATATAACCGTTAGCTTTTCGTGTAATTCCAGAGCTTTTATACTCTTGCCCGACGCTCTGAAGACGTAAATAGATGCGCACAGCAGTGTTGGATACGCAATATCGCTTTCATCTGCATTTTCTATGCTTTCTTCTGCCAGCGCTTCGGCTAAGTCGAACTCTTGCCTGAACGCATAGACACCTGCTAAGTAGGCTTTCGATAACCTGATACATCTCGAGTACCCAGAGCGTTTAGCCACATATAGGGAGCTTTCACAACATTCTTTCGCATTCTCTGTATCATTTGTAAAGAGAAGGGCTGCTCCCTTGAGCTGAAGGGCAGTACATAAAAAAAGCTCTTTTTCTATCGAAAGTTTGTCTGGAGAGCATTCATCAATGCATTTGTCTGAATATTCAATTGAACGATCAAATTGGCCTGTATATAGGTAATAAAGTGAATTCGTGTTGTAAAAATGTGCTCTTTCTTGACCTGCATGCTCTTCTTTGCGTGCGCACATTAACAGTTTGTTTTTGCACTCTTCGTAGTCGCAATCTAAAAAATACATGATGGCATAAGCTAGATTTACTGAAAAAGTGACTTCTTCATTCCCCGATAGTTTTGCTTTAGCGAATGCTTTATCAAAGTACTTTTTCGCTGTCTTTTGCTTTCTGTGAATAAGCGCGGCATAGCCTAACTTGGTATAAAAGCTGGCAACAATTGCACTTGGAAGTTTTGAATGGAAAGTCGACTTTATTAATGAAATAGCAAGCCGAATTTTGCTACTCATCAAAAGTTCGTATAACAAACTGTCGTTGTGTAACTCGTTAACTAAAATATCCCTGTTCTTAGTACTTGGGTAGAGGTCTGCCTCCGAGCTGGCAACTAATGACTCCATGTCACAGTTTAGCGCTTGTGCGAGTTTTTTTAGGTTTCCCACACGAATTCGAGTTACGTCACCATTGACCCAACGTGTGAGGGTTTTTTCGCTGACGTTTATTGTCGTTGCGAGCCACGCATGTTTTATAGATTGATCATTGATAAGTTGATTAAGTCTATTTCTATCAATGATTTCAGTTTTATTGGTATTCACTTAGGGCCAAGTAATTTTATCCCATACTTTAAAAGTATTATAAAAAATATAAAAGCTCGTTTCACCCCCGGCATTGTAGCTAAATATGTCCCCTTATGTCCGTTGTTTCGTTATTAGCTGGTAGCTAGCATGAGGTCATTCTTAGAAGAATATGGCGAACGAATAACGTAAAACAATGGAGACTATATTGATGAAAGCTATGAAGTACTCAGCACTAGCTGTTTTTCTCATGACAAATTGCCATGCAATTGCCGATGAATCTAAAGTGGTATTTGGAATAGAAATTGGCTCTAGCTCATTAGACTTAGAGAGCGATTTGGCCAACGAATTTAATCAAGATTTTCTTGATGATACCGGCGTTAGTTCAACGTATTCTGTCGGATATCGTTGGGCTAATAATTGGCAGGTTGAAGGGAGTTTATCCGCGTCCGGAAATGCACTCTTCTCGCTAGGTTTAGAAGATTTTTACCAAGCTGCTGAAGCGAAGTTGATGGTAGGGTACTCGTTTCAACTAGCCAAGCATCTTCGTATTGTTCCATTGATCGGCGTTAGTCGTTGGGACGTCGAACTACAAGAAGGCTTTTTGTTGAATCCAGGTCCAGAGGAACGTATTGAATCAGACGGTACAGATTTTAGTTATAAGGTGAGTGCAGAATTCCCTATCAAAAAAGGGTTTGTCTTATCGCTTTCATACGCAAGTACCGATACTACTTTTGGTGATATCAGCATGACGCAGGCAGGATTAAAATACGAGTTTTAGAGGTTTACAAAAATTTTCCAAGCGCTAATGACATAGACAAGGTAACCTAGGCAGATAGATAACTGAATACAGAATTGAAGAGCTTAGGAGTTAGTTTTGGAAGGTCATTCCGATTTAGGTATGCAAGGGCTTTTGCGCTTGCCAACAGAAGAGCGCTTGGAATATGCCATCAACAGTATTTTGAAGGAAAAAGGGCTTTGGGGATTGATGGGTAAGGACGGCTGGATATTACTTTCGGTGGCAGAAGACACCTGTATTCCTGTATGGCAATCCAAAGAACTAGCAATTGCTTGGGGGCAAAAGGAATCTCTTGATGCTGAGCCTGAACACATTGCGTTGGATGATTGGCGTGCAGTCTGGTTGCCAGGAATGAAAGATAATGGGACTGGAATTTTGCTTTGTCCTCTTGGTTATGAAAAAGAAGATATGATATTGAATGCTGAGCAAGTCATGGCTTATATCGCCGAATCGTCAGAGTAAGTTTAGGTAAATAGAATGCAGTTAACTGAAATATATAAAAGGGTCTCTAAAAGGTTAGTGAGCTTGTGCTGTTTGTTAGGGCTGGTGATCTCTTATCAGTCGTTGGCCGCAGACACTGAAAGTGTTCAGCAAAAAGCAATGAAAAAGCTGTCGTTTTTGGTTGGAAGCTGGGCAGGCGAGGGTAAATCTTTCGATGATGAAGGGAATGTGTCGGCTTATTACGATACCGAAGATGTTTGGTATGACGTGCAGGAGAGTGTTCTTGTTATCCAAGCGAGAGGTTTCCGGGATGACAAACAGTTCTACGGTATTCATACCATTATTTATTTCGATGAGAAAGCAGGGCATTACTGGTATAACCCATACACAGCTAATGGCTCTCGTCCTTTCTCATGCGATTTAAAGGAAAAAGCATTTCTCTGTTTTACCGGTGATAAGACATTTCGTTTGACATTCCAACGCACAGAGAGTGGACAGTGGAATGAATTCGGCGAGCGTTTGAAAGAAGGAACTTGGCATAAAACATTTGAAACTTTGTTGGATGCATCAAAATAACGTGACTTGCTGAATACCAATGGGATGTTAATTATACGTAAAAAGTTTGTTTTTTAGTTCGTTTTTTAATCGTATATGGCGTTATAATCGCTAGCGCAATGTGTCGAGTCTTATTTGATTTGATAGGTTTTGAATCGACAAGTGATTGAGATAGTTCTCATTAATGTCGTTTTTGGTGTACACGGATTAAAAAGGAACTAACGTACATGCCTAATCCTCTTGATGAATTTTATACTGTGAAAGTTACCCCCAGTGATGATGTGAAATCGCCCTGTGTTAGAAATTGTTGCTTAGACAACGAGGATGTTTGCCTTGGATGCAATAGAACATTGGATGAAATACTGGCTTGGGGGAATGCAAGTCGTGAAGAAAAGAAACAGATAATTGAAAACTCTACTCGTCGTTCAGCAAGCAAAGACGTATTAATCAGCACAGCTATCTGACGTCCATTTCAACAATATACTATCTTTGCTCTTATCAAAGCAGAATTCCCCCGTTATAGTTTTTGCCTTGTACAAATAAAAATAACATCTGCTGACATACGATAAGAGCGAAAAAATGTTCAAAATAGATAGAGCGAAATTAAAAGAGAGTCACGAAGGTATTTGGCTACTTATCGATTTTTTGATGTTAGGCCTTCTATTACTCAACCTACTTTTCATCATTTTCGATTCGCTCTATGAGACTTCATTTTTTATTCGTGTTTTGGATTGGCTGTCTCCGAGCATTGCTACTCACTATCAACCTGTTCATGACAACTTTATTTTTATTGATTTAGGTTTTATCACGGTTTTTCTTACTGAGTTTTGTGTTCGGTGGATTGTTGCCATCAAGCGCAAAACTTATTTGCGTTGGTATTTTTTCCCTTTTCTCCATTGGTATGACTTAGTCGGATGTATCCCCCTCAGTGGAACACGTATTTTCAGGTTCTTACGCATATTTTCTATCTTGTATCGACTTCACAAATATCAAATTATTGATTTTCGACAGTCGGGTATTATTCGGTTTTTGAGCTTCTACTACGACGTATTTATCGAAGAGCTTAGTGATCGCATCGTAGTCAAAGTGTTATCAGATGCACAAAAAGAAATCAGTGTTGGCTCACCTCTTATTGAAGATGTTGTCACACAGGTGCTTAAACCTAGGCAGACTGTGGTCAACGAATGGTTATCAAATATATTGCGTCATGTTGGCGACAGCATAAATGACACGGATAAAGGTGCAATTATTCGAGAACATGTCAAACGAAGTGTCGGATTAGCTGTCAGAGAAAATAGTCAGGTCTCGACACTTAATTTGGTGCCAGTGGTTGGCTCTACTATTGAGAGCGTCCTTGAAAGTGCGGTATCAGATATTGTGATTCAGTCTATTGTTCATTTACTAAAAGATATGACCCCAGAGAAAATTGATAATCTGGTTCAACATGCAGTGCAAGCCGTTCCTTCCGGTGACAATGATATTAATCAGGAAATTATCACTGTCGTGAACGAAAGTATTGAGATTTTAAAGGCTCATGTGTCCGAGCAGCGTTGGAAAAGTCAGCTTAGCTAAAGGTAAAAAGCTTTTAGCAAATTAAACGAACGCTACAAACAAACTACTGATAAGATACCGCTATTTACCCTTCTCGAAAGGGGAGGTTTGATGATTAATACCGTAAACAAAGGCAGGAATAATGCGAATTAAGGTACTGGTGGCTGCAATGGCCATAACTCTGAGTGCATGCTCAAGTATCCCTCAATCAGATGAGTTAAATACTTATCCAGTGGTTTCAAAGGAAAGTATCCAAGCGGCGGAAGAGTTAAATCAAGTGGTCGAGCAATATTTTGATCAGAGCCTCGCATTAAATCCCGTCTATGCCACCTTTGTTGGCGAAAGCCGATATAACGATAAGTTTTCTGACCCTATCAACCAAGAGAGCACAGCCCGTCAGCTGTCATTCGAAGAGTACTTTCTGAAACGTATAGAGCGTATCGACCCAAGCTTGCTCGAAGGACAAGATCTTTTGAGCTATCAAGTATTCAAATTGGCTAGAGAAGAGGCCATAAAAGGGTTTGAATTTGAAAATCACCTCATGCCAATTAGCCAAATAGGTGGTGCCCATACGGTGTTCTCAACCTTAGGCGCTGGTGGTAATGCACAGCCTTTTGAAACCGTACAAGATTTTGAAGACTTTGAAAAACGCAGTATTGGGTTTGCGGTGTACATGGAAAGTGCCGTAGACGCTATGAAAGAGGGAATGCAAAAGAACATTGTTTTGCCTCGTGTATTAGCAGTAAAAGTATTGCCTCAATTGCAAGCGCACTTGGTTGATGATGTTGAACAAAGTCTTTTTTGGGGACCTATCCGTGCTTTGGATGAGAACAAGACACTGACTCAGTCAGAGAAAGATGCCATTACTGCAAAGCATAAAGAGACAATTACTAAGGTCATTATACCCGCTTACAAAGCAACTTATGAATTTATGCTAAACGAGTATTTGCCGAATACTCGTGAAACTTTTGGAATATCTGAGTTGCCGAATGGCAAAGCATGGTATGAATATGAGATATCAACCAATACAACATTGCCTTTAACTGCGCAGGAAATTCATCGTTTCGGCTTGAAAGAAGTTGCCAGAATATTAGAGGAAATGAATAAAGTTCGTGAGCAAGTGAACTTCAGTGGTGATTTACCTGCGTTCTTTGAACATTTGAAAGAGAGTGATGAATTTTATTTTGATTCGGCCGACGAACTCATTGCTGGTTATACCGATATTAAAAAAGATATCAACGCTCGTGTTGGGCAATTATTCAACGTTTTCCCGAAAGCTGATTACGAAGTCCGTGCTGTAGAGTCATATTTAGCAGCTTCAGCGGCAGGTGCCAGCTATCAGCCTCCAGCGCCTGACGGTTCTCGACCTGGTATTTTTTATATCAATACTCATAATCTCAAAGCGCAACCTAAGTTTTTGATGGAAACCCTAAGTATTCATGAAGCTGCGCCTGGGCATCACTTTCAGATAGCTATCCAGCAAGAAGTTGAGAGCTTACCCAAATTCAGAAAGTTTGGTGGGTACACTGTTTTTGCTGAAGGTTGGGCTTTATATGCAGAAAGTTTAGGTAAAGAGATGGGGTTATTTACCGATCCTTACATGTGGTATGGAAGGTTAGTTGATGAGCAACTACGAGCTATGAGACTAGTGGTAGATACTGGATTGCACGCTATGGGATGGAGTCGAGAAAAAGCTATCGAGTATATAATAGCAAACTCTTCGATGGCCGAATCTGATGTTGTTTCCGAGGTTGAGCGATATATATCTTGGCCTGGTCAAGCGTTAGCTTACAAGACAGGTGAGCGCAAAATTAGAGAATTACGCAATTTGGCTAGTAGAAAACTTGGTGACAAGTTTGATATAAAGGAATTCCACACACAAATATTGATTGATGGTGCTTTACCCATGCCGGTTCTCGAACAGAAAATTAAGCGTTGGATCAAAGAAGAACAGAAGTCCTAATATTAAGATACGCATTTATGAGTGACATAACGAAGGCTTGGGAGTTTTCTTGAACAAAAATAGAACCATTAACCTAAGGCTTATCGGTTACTATTTGATAGCGATCCTAAGCGCTTCGTTACTCAACTACTTCTCTGTTCCATTCTTCAGTGATGTTGAATTTATATTCGGCAACGCGATTGCCGTTGGCTTCGCTCTGCGTTTTGGTCTTAGAGCGGGGCTTCTTGTTTCAGTCACTGCGAGCTTAGTAACTTACCTCAACTGGCAACATCTTCTCGTTTTAACCCCTTTTATTCTTGAAATTCTGACTGTAAAAATTGCGCTTAAATGGAGGAAAAATCCACTTTTAGCCGGGTTACTTTACTGGCTGACTTTGGGATGGATAGTAGTTGCCATCGAGTATTGGCTGTGTACCGATTTTATTTTGATCAGTAAGGTCGCCATCATTGTTAAGTTTGTTATCAATGGCTTTCTGAATGTCATTATCGGTTATGCATTAGCTCTGGTGTTAAGAGTTGGAGGTCGCAAAAATTCGATACTCGATAAACAAGCGTTTAGTCAGCTACTTACTTTTACATCTTTTGCGACTGTTGTGTGTTCATTGTTCGCAATTTCCCTTTTTTGGCTCAGCGTTATTAGAGATGAGAAGCTGGAAGACCTTCAGTATGGTTTGGAGCTTACAGGAAGAAGCATAGCCAAAGAGTTGTCTAACCATATTCAGCATCATCAGCAAGTATTACGAACAACAGTCATGACTATCGACGGCGATGTGGAGCATGATGCTCTTAAAGCTGCGTTGTCTAATATTGAGGAGGTTTATCCGGGTATTTTAACCGCTTTAACAACAGATTCAGAAGGTGAAATTACAATGGCGGCACCATACTCTCTGCTAGCTTTGGTTAGGAGAGATGGTGCGACTAGCGTTAAAGACAGACCTTATTTTTATCTGGTAAAAGAAAACTTGTCTTCTTTTGTTTCGAGTGCTTTTCGAGGACGAGGGTTTGGTACAAAACCAATTCTTGCTATATCTGAACCGATGTTGAAAGACGGGAAATTTCTGGGTATTGCAGAGATATCGTTAGATCTGAGCCGACTTGAACAGCTAGATAGGCGCGAGCTACATGCAGATCAAGGTATTGTGCTGTTAGATCAGAATAATAAAGTGATATACAGCACGGCGTCGTTAGAATACGAGTTCTTGCAAGACTTATCCCAAAATCCATTAGTCCACTACTTTGAAAATCCAGACAACTACTTTGTCGAGTTGGCCAGTGGTCAACACAAAATTGCTCACCGTAACAAAGTTGAAGGGTTAGATTGGACTGTTGTGACAACTGTTCCGAGAACAGCATTTGAGATTATCGTCGCAAAGTACATGGCGATATCTCTCTCGCTACTCAGCTTTACCGGATTATTCTGCTTCTTTGTAAGTCGTTATATTGCACAGAAGTTTAGCGCACCTATTAATCGACTTTCTTTAACCTTAGGTCGAATTAATACACAAGATGATTTTGAGCACTTAGCGTTTGATGAAGAGGATAGCTATATCGCTGAAATCAGCTTGATGCAGCATAAATTGAGAGTTTTCGCTGAGCGGCTCAATAAAGCCATACTTGACTTGAAGAATGCGAACTTAGCTAAGGTTAGGCTGAATCTGGAACTTGCGGATATTAATGCCAGCCTTGAACAACGGGTGGTTGAGAAGACTAAAGCCTTAAACCATACGCTAGAGTTAGCGCAAAGAGCCAATCGCTCTAAGTCGGAGTTCTTGGCTAACATGAGTCATGAAATCCGTACACCAATGAATGGTGTTATTGGGATGTTGGACTTACTGGAAATGTCTGACCTTGATGCCGAACAAAGGCACAAGTCGAGAATAGCGAGGCAAAGCGCCTACTCACTATTAACGGTTATCAATGACATTCTTGACTTTTCTAAGATTGACTCTGGTCATATGGAGCTGGAAGTTGTTGAGTTTGATCTTCGCACATTGATAGAACAGGTTGGTGAATCATTTGCTTTACCAGCTCAGGAGAAGGGACTCGAGCTTATTTGTGATGTGGTTGATATTGATTTCCCTTATGTATTGGGGGATCCGGGCCGTATAAGACAGATTTTCATCAATATTATTGGTAATGCTATTAAATTTACCGCTAAAGGTGAGGTAAAAGTCTCAGTTCGTACTGAGCAGCAGGGTACAGCACTTAAAATGTTTGCCAGCGTTGCTGATACAGGACTAGGTGTAGAGCAAGATAAAATTGAGCACCTGTTCTCTGCGTTCACGCAAGCAGACTCCTCTACTACTCGCCACTACGGTGGTACAGGTTTGGGTTTATCTATTTGTCAGAAGCTTTGCCATCTGATGAATGGTGATATTGACGCGGTTAGTGAGTTGGGGCAGGGAAGTGAGTTTAGGTTCTCAATAGAACTTCAGAAAGGAAAGAACACTAAGCGGGTGATACCTGATACAGACGTCAGTAAGCTTCATATACTGGTCGTTGATGATAACGAGAGTAGTCTTCTGGTTATTAGAAAGCAGTTACGCCACTGGGGGATTTACGCAGAATCAGCCGAGAATGCGACTCAAGCCATCGAGTTGTGCAACGCAAGAGTGCGTTTGGAAGAAAAGCCTTACGATGCGGTTATTCTCGATAGCGATATACAAGGCTTTAATGCAACCCAAATAGCCCAGCGCTTTCAATCAGACGATAATTTGAAAGATATTCCTTTGGTGATGATGACATCAGTCGCACAAAGAGGGGATACAGAGCTTCTCTATGAACTTGGATTTGTGGCTTATTTTCCTAAGCCTCTAACAACGACAGACTTATTATCTTTGCTCGCTAAGATAACTGAGAGTGGTCAATCAGATGAGGATAGTGAATCGAAGTTATTGACGCGCCATCACGTTGGCTCAGCTGAAAGACGTCGTGGAGATGAGAACCCCAGTCTCAATCTGAAAGAACATCAAACGCGTATACTCCTCGTTGAAGATAACGAGATTAATCAGCAAGTGATGAAAACGATGTTAGATAAATTAGGAATTACTGCTGACGTAGCTGATGACGGACTTAAAGCGCTTGAATGTTTGCGGTCAGCAAATAAAGGAGATTTCCAATTAGTGCTGATGGATTGCCAAATGCCTAATATGGATGGCTTTGAAGCAACACGTTCGATCCGTTCCGGTGTTGCTGGAGAGGATGCTAAGACACTGCCCATTATTGCGCTTACAGCTAATGCAATGAAAGGTGACAGGGAGCTTTGTTTGGAAGCTGGTATGAATGATTATTTAAGTAAACCATTAAGTGCTCAGGAGCTTAAACAAAAGCTCGAACAATATATTTAAAACCTCGAACCCTTGGTTCTCAATAGCAAGGCAGTCCGTACCAGATAGTACGAACTGATTCTCCTTGTTATTTGAGACTTAATTGCTATCCCTAAGTGCAACGCTTTGCGATATTTTCGCAATTAAATAGACGAAAAAAGTAATCGGTAAGCCTAGTATGAAGGCTACAATTTTATATCCTGCAGCGATGTTGGGTTTTTGATAAATTACCGCAAATGCAATGTTCATTACTATCCAAAAAATAAACGCTGGCGTCGATACAGATGTTTGCTGATTCGTTAGGTCACAAGAACCGATAGAGACATTGATAAAGAATTGATCGCTCAGAGCCATACAATCATTATTAATGATAAGTATGGCCATGAAGGTCGCTACCATAGAAATAAAGAAGGCCGGCACTAAGTATTTCATATTGTTTTCCTTAATAAGTTGGATCTTGAGCCGCTAAATTCAGCGACTTTTCCACGTTATGTGTTTAAGGAAAATATGACGATAACTAAGCTACTATTAAGTTACTACTAAGTTATAACTATGCCGAGGCTCCGGTTATATCTAGGTTATAACTCTGATTTAGCCTATTCTGTGGCTCGTGTTTGAACTTCTGCAATAAGTTGGTAGCCACGTTTCATGACCGATTTAATGTACTTTGGGTTTTTGGTGTCATTGTCGGTGAACGCTTGTCTAAGCTTTCCAATAACGCGACGCACTGCAGTATCTGTGACGACTTGATTTTCCCAAACGTTGCTATGTAATTCCTCAAGACTCACTATACGGGGCTGATGCTCAACTAAATAGCTAAGAACTTGTATGCATTTGGGTTCAAGTATATTGGTTTCGTCTCCTTTGCTGAGACTTTGATTGGTACTACTGAACGTGTATTCACCTATCCTTATGCCTTGAGATATTATCGGAGATTGTGCTGTATCTTTTGAATGCTCTGGCGTGATAACTAAAGGTTCTTCAACGGCAGTTGCTTCTTGAGTTTGGACGCTTGATTTCGTCTTCTTAAGCTTATCGAGTTGTTTAGAGAGAGTGACAAGGAGTAGCGTCGTGACAACGACAAGAGGACTTAGAGGTAAGCCGAGAATAAATAAAATATACTTGACGCTTAAGTGCACTCTTGAAGTGATGAGGGCTTGCCCTAAAGCGACATTTATTAGTACCCAAATCGAGAAAAGGGCGGTTACAGGAATTCTTAGAGCATCGTCAGAATCAACTTCACACATTCCTATTGCCGAGCCTTCCGATATGAACGAAATGTCAAAGCACAACGCGTTAGCGCTGCCGCTAAGTGCGAGAAAAATCAAAAGAACATAGAGGGGTTTCATAGAATTCCTTTCAAGCTTATCGAAAATATATTGTTTAGAAGTGGATTCAAAAGGTCATTTAATCGAGCATTGTTACATAAAAAAGCTCGCATAAAGCGAGCTCTTTTCAACATCATAAGTATTTATTGTTCGCAGTAGAAGCAGAGTGCATAAACGCCTTTAGGGTCATTTAGCTGAGCGATACTATTAAACTCTTGAGCAACTTGTTTAAAGATCCCAAGTAATTTCTCATCATTAGAATCGAAATAGATATCACTAAACCAAACAGATGCAACACCAAACACTTCTTGCCAGAACTTTTCTCTCGGGCTGAGTGTTTGCTCAATATACTTGGTATCGTACTTTTCCAAGTTCGCAAGTTTAGCAGCTGCTTTAGTTGCGTCATCTAGGTTACCCAATTCATCGACTAAGCCAAGCTCTTTCGCTGTTTGACCGATCCAAACTCGCCCTTGTGCTATTTGATCAACTGCTTCCTTGGTCATGTCGCGCTCTTCGGCAACGAGTGTGATGAATTCATCGTAACCATGCTCAATGCTACGTTGAATAATATTTGCCATCTGCGGCTTCAAGCCGAGCGTAGGGCTTATACCTCCAATGTCTGTTGTTCCTATACCATCAGTATGCACACCAAGATAATCCAGTGTGTTCTCAAAGGTCATGAACATGCCGAATATACCGATAGAGCCAGTGATAGTTGCGGGAGATGCCCAAATTTGGTCCGCACTTGCCGATATCCAATACCCACCAGAAGCGGCATAGGTGCTCATTGCTGCAACAACAGGCTTACCAGCCTCTTTAAGCAATTCAATTTCTTGTCGAATGATTTCAGAGGCAAAGGCACTGCCGCCGGGAGAATCTACATATAGAACGACTGCTTTAATGCTATTGTCTAGGCGAGCTCTACGTAGCATGTGCGCAGTACTATCACCACCAATAGTGCCAGCTTTTTGGTTACCGTTTAAGATAGTACCTTTTGCGACAACAATACCGACATTCTGAAGGCTATTATTGGGTAATGGAATGGGTGGTTTTATGACTTTCAGATAGTTTCTGTAACTAATGTTTTGGTAACCGAGTCTAGATTTACTCTTACCTACGAGCTCGGCTAGCTCTTCGCGAACCTGGTCGCGTGTTTTAAGTTCATCGACCCACCCGTTTTGTTTGGCATAGAGTGCATAATCACCATTCGCTTGATCGAATTTAGCGTTAAATTCCTCAAGGGATTCGTCGAAGTTGCTGACTTCCATGTTTCTCGCCTTTGCAACATCGGTCTTATACACATCCCAAAGTGCAGTAAGCCAAGCTAAGTTAGATTCTTTAGCCGCATCAGACATATCGTCTCTGATGTATGGCTCAATAGCCGATTTATAAGTGCCCACTCTAAAGATATGAGTTGATGCTTTTAGTTTCGCTAGCGCTTCTTTGTAGTAAAGGCGGTAACGACTGTAACCTTCCAACATCATAAAACCTTCAGGGTTCAAATAGATGTGGTCAGCACGGCTAGCAAGGTAATACTGGTTTTGAGTGTAGTAGTCGCCTATCGCATAAACCGGCTTACCCGATGACTTAAAGCGATCCAGGGCGTCACCGATTTGCTGAAGTTTATCTAAGCCAGCACTGCCTAATCCTTGAAGGTTCAATACAATGGCTTTGATTCTGCGATCTTGTTGAGCATTTTCTATTGCGTAAATGACATCTTGCAACAGAACTTCAGGGTTCTCATTCTGTTGTTCTAACGCTTCTTCTAAGAACTCATCCAAGGGGGATACGGCCACTTTTTGTATGACAACGTTCCCTTGTAAATTAAGTATCAGAGCAGATTCAGATGGAATAGTGACTTTGCCTTCATCAGACATAAGGCCTGCTATGATAGCAATGACAATCCCAATAAAGATGAGATTAAAAAACGCCTTACGCGTAAAGTTCAGGGCAGACCATATTCCAATAAAAAATGTTTTGGTCAAACTGTTGTTGTTGGACATGCGTACTACTAGGTTATGATAATATCTAAGTCTAATGCTACCTAATATCCCGCCTGTTATAAAATCACAAATGTAAGTTTTTATATGAAAATAACAATTTACATTCCAATTTGTTAGATTTGGCGCAATTTGTTAATTGTGGAAAGAAATGTTCTACAGTAGATTTGTAGACTATGGTTGTTGTTATTAGATAGGCGATACTTGAGTTTAAGATTGTTCATCTAACCATTTGCTGATTAACGAAGCAATTCGCTTGTAGTCGTTCTCAGCATAAGCTTTGAGTACTGTCGCTGTGCCGCTTTTCGCGTTAACTTTCGGTTGTTGTTTGGCAAAAAGCGTTTTTAGTGGTCGAGACGATTTCTTCATATCTTTATGCGTGACAAGAATGTCTTATTTTATAGGCATATAGTAATAAAGTATGATAGACGAAATTTTATTGGCATTCACTCTATCTATCACACTGATTAAAGACAAAACAGGAATTTAGTACCATGAACCTAGTTCAAATTTATGCACCGTTGCAAAATCTATTAAATAAAACAAACGTTGCTGAAGGATTGGCTCCTTTGTTACTTCGCCTTTATTTGGCCCCTGTGCTGATTCAAGCAGGTTGGACAAAAGTTCAAGGGTGGGAAGACCAAGTTGCTTGGTTCGGTAATGCTGATTGGGGATTAGGTTTGCCAATGCCAGCTTTGTTCCTAGGCCTTGCTGTTGCGGCTGAGCTTGTTGGTGGATTCTTCATCCTTATCGGTTTGGCAACGCGTTGGGCGTCAATTCCTCTGATGATTACGATGATTGTTGCTGCACTTACAGTGCACGCAGAGAATGGCTGGGCAGCCCTAGCTGATGCGACTAGCTGGATGTCTGACGGTACTATATTCCTGAATGAGTCAGTGATGGAAGCGCCAGACAAGAAAGCTGCTGCAATTAGCATTCTAAGAGAACACGGTAACTATCGTTGGTTAACGTCAAGCGG
Organism: Alteromonadaceae bacterium M269; assembly: GCA_004353515.1. Classification (GTDB taxonomy): domain Bacteria; phylum Pseudomonadota; class Gammaproteobacteria; order Enterobacterales; family Alteromonadaceae; genus M269. The sequence goes on from SMNZ01000001.1 coordinate 55,385, forward strand.
TAGCATCACTATTCTAAACAATGGTATTGAGTTCGCAGCGACTTACTTCATTATGTTGTTCTCATTGTTCTTTACTGGTGGTGGTAAGTTCACAAGTGTTGATTATTTCTTGAATAAGAAATTTGGAAGCAACGACTAATAGTCGATTTATTTATCCCCAAAAAGGCGCTTTTAGCGCCTTTTTTATTGCATAAAATTTGATATTTATGGAAATCTCTTACGTATAATGGAGCCAATTAACGCGATATTGAGAGAACATTTCTATGGACGCATTGGACCTCTTATTAAATAGGAGTTCGCAACCTAGGCTACAAGAACCTGCTCCAAAAGGTGAGGTACTAGAAAATATAATGCAGGCAGCACTTCGTGCGCCTGATCATGCTTGCCTGACACCTTGGCGATTTGTCGTCTGCACAGGACAAGGATTGGATAGGTTAGGTGATATATATCAACAAGCAGCAAAAATAGCAGGTAAGCCAAAGGAAGATATTGATCGAGCAGTCCAACTTCCTCAAAGGGCGCCTATGGTCATAGTAGCTATATGCCAATATTCAGAACATCCCAAAGTACCACGAGTTGAGCAAATTGCTTCAACAGCCTGTGCAGTGCAGGCCATGCAGATGACGGCATTAGCGCAAGGTTTTGGTGGTGTTTGGCGAACAGGTGGTTATGCGTTTGACGAACATGTAAAGCAGGCATTCAGTATGAAAGAAAACGATGAACTTGTTGGTTTTTTGTATTTGGGAACACCAATGACTAAGCCGTTAGCCAAGCCTCAACGCGATAGCGAAACGTTTTTTGAGCACTGGAGCTAAGCTTTATTAAGTATCAAAAGAAAAGCCAGTCATATGACTGGCTCTTTTGTTTGATAAAAACTGACTTATTTTAATAAGGGGCGCTGCCTGGTGTGCGAGGGAATGGAATAACATCCCTAACGTTCTGCATACCAGTGACATAAGCAACAAGCCTTTCAAAACCTAGACCGAAGCCTGAGTGAGGAACAGTACCGTAGCGACGTAGGTCACGGTACCAGCTGTAGTCTTCTTGATCTAAGCCCATTTCTGCTAAACGCTTATCAAAAACGTCTAAACGTTCTTCACGTTGAGAACCGCCAATAATTTCACCAATGCCCGGTGCTAGAACATCCATTGCCGCAACTGTCTTACCATCGTCATTAATACGCATATAGAATGCTTTAATGTCTTTAGGGTAGTTTTGCATAATGATAGGTGCACCGACATGCTCCTCAGCTAAGTAGCGCTCATGCTCGGATGCTAAGTCCACACCCCATTCAACAGGGAACTCAAACTTTTTACTGCTAGCTTTCAGGATTTCGATAGCGTCGGTGTAATCCATACGCACAAAATCTTGGTTAATCACTTTTTCTAGGCGACTAATAGCTTCTTTTTCAACACGTTGTGCGAAAAACGCCATGTCATCAGCACGCTCTTCCAAAACAGCCTTAAATACATACTTAAGCATGTCTTCAGCCAACTGAGCAATATCACTTAAGTCAGCGAAAGCAACTTCAGGTTCAATCATCCAAAACTCAGCTAAGTGTCTGCTGGTGTTAGAGTTCTCAGCTCTGAACGTTGGGCCAAAAGTATATACTTTAGACATCGCACAAGCGTAAGTTTCGACGTTTAACTGGCCTGATACCGTTAAGTAGGTCTCTTTACCGAAGAAGTCTTTGCTGTAATCAACAGCACCTTTGTCGTCCAAAGGCAAGTTAACAGCGTCTAGCGTTGACACGCGGAACATCTCTCCAGCACCTTCGGTATCGCTACCTGTTAGAATCGGTGTGCTGATCCAATAGTAACCGCGCTCGTGGAAAAAGCGGTGTAACGCTTGCGACAAACAGTTACGCACACGTGTCACAGCACCGATAATGTTCGTTCTTGCACGCAAGTGTGCTTGGTCTCTTAGAAACTCAACACTGTGACGTTTAGCCGCCATTGGGTAAGTATCAGGATTTTCTACCCAACCTAAGACCTCAACGCTTGACGCTTCGATTTCTAATGATTGTCCTTTGCCTTCAGATGCTTTAATCGTTCCACTAACGCTAACTGAGCAGCCCGTCGTTAACTTTTGAATATCGTCATAATTAGGAAGATTATTCATGGCTATAACCTGCACTGCGTCAAAGCAACTTCCGTCGTGCACATTAATAAAAGACAAACCTGCTTTGGAATCACGACGGGTTCTTACCCATCCTTTTGTTACGATGGCATCGCCAATCGCAAATTTACCTGACAGAACATCTACCACTGATGCGTGGGCCATTTTACTCTCCAACCTACAACAAAAAATTATAAAAAAGTGATAAGTGTTTAAACCTAAATCACAAATAATCTACTATGCCCAGGACAATTCCAGTAATCGATAGAGTCGCTTATTTTTGAAATATTTGAAAATAAACACATGATTTACTGCGAGATTGCTGTTTACGATATGGTATAAACGGGCAAGAGGTGCAATGTTATACCAAATTCATGAAATATATAATACCAACCAGTATAAATATGACTAAGGGAATAAAGCCGTTGGATGGAGTTTCAGTTGCTGTATTAACTTGAGTCAAAGAACGGGTGAGCGACAATTTGAGGCTGTCCGGGAATCATTATATTGATGGTACAAATAGTATGACTGAATCAACGAGAAAACATAAGAAAAATACGGGGAAAACCTATTGGATTGGGATGGTCTAGACAGACGACAAACAAAAGCCACTGACGATACGCTATTCCGAGTCATGGTGGGTTGTAATATTTTGGGGTGGATTGTCTTTGTCGCTGCAATGATGGTGTTCCACTATGCGCGACCAGAGTTTATATCTGGTGTTCAGCAGTTTTGGGGCATTGAAGGTCGAGAACATTGGGAAAGTTCTTTAAGTGCTGTTCTGGTTTTACTATTGAGTATTTGTGTTTTCTTCAGTTTAGCTACCTTGGTATTAAAAAGTAGGAGAGCGAGACGTAAGTTCGATAGTATTGGTGTGAATCTTATATTATTGACTATTATTGCATCAGCTTCTTTGATTGGGATTTACCTAACGGTTTACTAAAAAAATAATTGGGATGGCGATGGATCATAAAAAGAATAATGAAACGCCTGATATTGGTTCTGCAGTACACGGGAAAGAGCATCTAACAATAAAACATAAAGCTTCCAACGCCTGGCGGTTTATTTGGGCAGGCGTCGGTGTAATAGGGACACTAAGTGGTGTTCTGGGAGTTTATGAATTTCTAGCGGGTTCAAATGGCCCTCAGAACCAGCAAATGACATCACAAGAAATGATAGTTGCTATGGTGAATAATAATTCTATCACTGTAGAAGAAGCTGCTCGATTAGCCAAAGCCTTAGTCTCAGATGATGGTGATGCAAGTAGTCAGGCTACGGAATCAATTCAGAAAATTGCTGTTGAGGGGACAGACAGACAACGTGAAGCTTTGAGTTTACTCTCTCAAGAACACACACGACCTCAGGGGCTCGAACTACTTAGGAGCGAAGCGACAACAGCAGAAGACTGGCTGACACTAGCGCGTTTTGCTCAAGACTCTGATGAAGAGCTTGCTTTATCTTCCATTAAAAAGTCACTTGCGCTAGCGCCCGAAAACTTTGAAGCGTTGACCATGTTCGCTAGGCTTCAAGCGAAAAATGATGACTTTGCTGCGGCAATGCGGTCAGCCGCAACGGCCGAAGTCCTTGCTAACTCCCCTTATGAGTCACTACTAGCGTCCAGAACGAAATTGGATATTTCTCGACAGGCACAAGATGTATCTGCGATGCAAAAGAATATTGATGCGACCGTACAGAAGCTGAATGCCTATGAAGAAGCAAATGCCAGCACCTCATTACCTGATTCGTTTGCATTAGATGGTTATAGGCAACACCCTGTTTGGGTGCGTGCTGTGACTCATCAGGTGCTTGCTGTTATGTATAATTTTATTGATCAAGATGCGGTGCGTAGAGCAAATTTACACAATACTGCCAAAGAGAGTGTTGAAACTCTCATTGCTAATAATGCGCGTTATTCGAAGGAGGCTATAGAGCAAGCATCGACGGCTATTTCGTTATACGATTCGATACAACCTTTGGTGAACTCCGAGGATAGCTATACTGTCGCTTACAACAATATTATTTCACATAATCATTTGGCCTTTGCTCACCTCACAGACGGCAATGGTGATACAGGTGTTAAGTTCAGTAGTGAGATGCTCGAACTGGTAAGAATGGAAGCAGAAACTGGAAATCGTAAAGCAATTGAAGACTTACCCACTTTTTACAACAGGCATGCTGCTTTCTTAGTTCGACAAAACGATATTGAAGGTTCTTTAAAAACAAGACGTCGTTCAACCCATTTACAGATATCCTACTTAAAAAAGCACGGCAGTGAAAATTTAGCGCTCAAAACTGCCAAGCTAGAACTGGATTACGCGATTATTGCTGCGCGGCTTGATAAGTACGAGTTACTAGAGCAGAAAATAGATGCGTATTTAGGCGAGTTAGAAGCCGTCATAAAAAGTGATCTAGAAGAAGATAACCATATGGTTGATTACGCAATAGAAGCATTAAATATTTCAGGTGCTTATGAACGCAAACCATCGGAACTAGAAAATGGGGTAGCGGCAATGAATCGAGGTGCTGCGTTTATTGACGAATTAATAGCACAACATGGTGAAAACCATGGTCGATTGCACGCGAAACATTATATGGGATTATACCGAGGAGATATCCTATTCTTTTGGGGAGAAAAGCAACTCGCTTTATTGGAATATCAAAAAGTGTTAGCTGAAGCAGAAAATATTATACCGACAGAGAAAGAGCCAGATGTTGTTGTATTCTCCCAGCTAGAAACACTGTATCGAATAGGTAATTTAAATATAGAGGGCTCAGAAGATGCACTAATTGAAGGGATAAAGCTTGGTAAGGAGCTAGACAAGGGGAGGAGGTTAACCACGACTTATCAAACTGCCCTAAATGAGATGTTGAGAATCGCAAATGAACGGGGTATCGCCATCCAATAATGAAGGGACGGCAATACTTTCAGAACTAGTGCTTAACTTTTAAGATAGCGCGGTTTTAATTGCTGATACCAATTGGCTCAGTTCGTCAGGTGAAATGATGTATGGTGGCATGATGTAAACCAGCTTACCGAAAGGCCTTATCCATACACCTCGTGAAACAAAGTGTTTTTGTATTGTTGCTACATCCACATCTTGTTTGGTTTCAACCACACCAATTGAACCTAATACTCGAGTATCTGCAACGCTCTCCAGGCTTTTAAGTGGCAGAAGTTCTTCCTTTAGTTGTTTTTCTATTGCAGATACCTGTTGTTGCCATTGGCCAGTTTGAATAATAGATAAACTGGCGTTAGCAACGGCACAAGCTAAAGGGTTACCCATGTAGGTTGGACCATGCATAAAAACACCAGGCTCACCCTGGCAAACGCCAATTGCTACATCTTCACTGCATAGGGTCGCGGCTAAGGTCATATAACCACCTGTCAGTCCTTTACCTAGGCACATGATGTCTGGGCTGATATCAGCATGCTCGCAAGCGAAAAGCTTTCCTGTCCGCCCAAAACCGGTCGCTATTTCGTCACAAATCAATAGTAAACCATATTCATCACAAAGCCTTCTACAAGCCTTGAGATACTCAGGGTGGTATATGCGCATTCCACCTGCACCTTGAACTATAGGCTCCAAAATTAATGCTGCTAGCTCATGGTGATTGTCCTTAATCATTTGATGCAATGAATCAATCTCGTCTTCGTTCCAATGTTGATCAAATCGTGTTTGCGGAGCTGGTGCGAAGAGTTGCTGAGGCAAGCTTTCTTTGAAAAGAGAGTGCATGCCATTAATGGGATCACAGACAGACATGGCCGCGAAGGTATCTCCGTGATAGCCGTTTCTTGGGGTAATAAATCGATGTTTCTTGTGATTGCCTTGGCACGCCCAATATTGCATCGCCATCTTCATCGCGACTTCAACTGAGACAGAACCAGAATCTGCCAAGAATACTCTTTCTAAACCTACAGGGCACATGTCCAATAAATTTTTGCTGAGCTCTATAGCTGGCTCGTGAGTAAGACCACCGAACATCACGTGCGACATTTTATCGATTTGTGCTTTTGCAGCGTCATTCAATTCAGGGTGATTGTATCCATGGATAGCTGACCACCACGACGCCATGCCATCAATCAGCTGATGACCACCTTCTAGCTTTATAGATACTCCTTCGGCGGAGATGACTGGATAACAGGGTAGTGGGTTCGTTGACGAGGTATACGGATGCCAAATATGTTGTTGATCGAATTCTAAGTTCATATGCGCTCAATAAATAATCAAATGTATACTTGAGTGGTTTGATAAGGTTGACAAGTTCGTTTTGCGCAATAGACTAAGCGCGCAGAATAACGATGTAAAGGACAAGCTATGTCAAACCTTACTGATGTCCGTCACGATTGGACATTGAAAGAAGTTAATGCGCTTTTTGCGATGCCGTTTAACGATTTGCTATTTAAAGCGCAAAGTGTTCATAGACAACACTTTGATCCCAATGAAGTTCAAGTCAGCACACTTCTTTCTATTAAAACAGGTGCTTGCCCTGAAGATTGTAGTTATTGTCCTCAAAGTGCGCATTATCACACCGGCCTGGATCGTGAACGCTTAATGGAAGTTGAAAAAGTACTTTCTAGTGCGCGAGATGCAAAAAAAGCTGGCTCAACACGCTTTTGTATGGGAGCTGCGTGGCGTAACCCTAAAGATCGCGATATGCCTTATATCATTGAAATGATTAAAGGGGTTAAAGCACTTGGGCTAGAGTCTTGTATGACACTAGGGATGTTGACGTCTGAACAAGCGATGATGCTTAAAGACGCAGGCCTTGATTACTACAATCATAACTTAGATACGTCTCCAGAGTTTTACGGTGAGATCATTACGACTCGTACCTATCAGGACCGCCTCAATACGTTAGATAACGTGCGAGATTCAGGAATGAAAATCTGTTCAGGCGGTATCGTCGGAATGGGTGAATCTGCCAATGACCGAAGTGGTTTATTACTGCAACTGGCCAACTTAGAAACACACCCTGAGAGTGTTCCAATTAATATGCTGGTTAAGGTGGAAGGCACACCTATGGCAGAACAAGAAGATCTAGAGCCGTTTGAGTTTATCAGAACCATTGCAGTCGCTCGTATCATGATGCCTAAATCACATGTTCGCTTGTCAGCAGGGCGTGAAGCGATGAATGAACAAATGCAGGCTTTATGTTTCCACGCTGGCGCTAATTCTATTTTCTATGGTGAAAAGCTACTAACAACACCAAATCCTGAGGCGAATCAAGACATGAAGTTATTCGCCAAGCTCGGTATTAACACAGAAAAGTATGAAGGTTTTTCTGATGAAGCTCATGAGTCAGTACTGCTAGACAAAGTGAGAGAGCAAGAAGAATCAAAAATGTATTACGACGCAACTGCGTAGTCGTTGATACGTGTGACAGAGGTTTGATTTAGTTGTTATGGCATTTGACTTTATCTCGCAAAAGCTAGCTGAACGTAAGCAAGATGATTTGTATCGTGCTCGTCAGCCTATTGATCTTCAGCAAAGCGGCTTAATTCAGATAAATGATCGCCACTATATCAATTTCTCAAGCAATGACTACTTGGGACTGAGAACTGACTATGAAGTGATGCAGAGCTGGTGTGATGCTATGGTCAAACATGGTATGGGCAGCAGTGCATCGCCATTAGTAACCGGTTACTCAGTCGCGCACCAAGAATTAGAAGAGTATTTAGCCGAAGCGCTAGGCTATGAGAGTGTCTTACTATTCAATTCAGGCTTTACGGCGAATCAGGCTATTTGCCAAGCTTTGATGCAAAAGAACACAACCTGTGTTGCAGACAAATTGATTCATGCCTCTTTTATTGAAGGCGCTTTAGCAGCATCAACTCAAGGAGCAACCTTCAAGCGCTTTAAACACAACGACTGTGAGCATTTATCAGCATTATTGGGCGATACAGATGATGACTGTTTGATTGCTACTGAGGGGGTTTTCAGTATGGATGGCGATCAAGCCCCCTTGTCGCAGATAGCCCTTTTAGCTGAAAAGCATAACGCATGGCTGATGATAGATGATGCTCATGGCTTTGGTGTTCTCGGTGAAACAGGCCTGGGTAGCTTAGAAGCATCAAAGCTAAGCTCAAAAGAAGTTCCACTATTGATGGGGACTTTTGGAAAAGCGGTGGGGACGGCTGGCGCTTTCGTCGCTGCAACTAAACAAACTATCGATTATTTAGTTAACTTCTCACGTCACGCAATCTACAGCACAGCAATGCCACCTGCGCAAGCGACGGCCACGCTAACCAGTATTAAAAAAATACGTCAGGGTGATGTGAGAGCCGAGCTACATGAAAATATTCTTTTGTTCAAAACTCTGGCCAAAGAAGCTGGTTTACCCTTAATGGAGAGCGATACGGCTATTCAACCTATTTTGGTGCCCGGTGCGAAGCAAGCGCTTGAAGCAAGTGAAGCCTTAAAATCATTAGGATTATGGGTAAGCGCAATACGGTCCCCGACAGTACCGAAAGAAAAAGATAGATTACGTATTACTCTGAGCGCTATTCATCGACCGGAAGACATTCAAGCGCTTGTGGAAGCACTGAGCTTGGTGACATTAGAGGGGAGAGCATGATTCAAGCATCTCCACTCAAAGAGCGTATAGCTGAGAGGTTTAGTCGCGCGGCTAGCTTTTATGACAAAGTGGCAGATGTTCAATATGATATTGCACAAGCAACTTTAGCATTGATAGACAAACATAGTCGAAAGATGCTCGATATTGGTTGTGGCACTGGTCGCATTAGCCAGCAGTTGTTGTCACATGCCGATAGTGTTCTGGGGGTTGATTTGTCTCCTGGTATGATCAAATTTGCGGAAGCGACACATAATTCCAGTCGCTTATCGTGGCTTAACGCTGATGCCGAAGACTTGCCGTTGGAAGAACAGACTTTTGACAGCGCGTTTTCGTCTATGGCATTGCAATGGTGTCAGCCGATAGACAAGGCCTTTGGCGAAATTCACCGTGTATTGCAACCTGAATCAGAAGCTTACCTGTCTTTAATGTGCAAAGGATCTTTTGCGGAGTTGGAAAATGCCTGGACAGCTATTGGTGAAGGGAAGAGGACTAATGACTTTCAGTCGCATAATAATATAGTCGATGCAGCTAAAGCCTGTGGATTTGATGTTGTAGACAAAACGCAAAGTTTTGTGACCTACCACGACACTATTTTTGAGCTTTTAGGGTCGATTAAGGCAATTGGAGCCAATACGGTCACGCGAAGTCAGTCAGATAAAAAAATGCTGGATAGAAAGGGATTATTGGCATTAGAAAATGCCTATCGTCAAAATCATGCTAGAGATGAAAGGCTGCCACTTACTTACCAAATTAGCTTCCTTCAATTAAAGAAATCATGAAAACTTATTTTGTTACTGGCACCGACACTGAGGTCGGTAAGAGTTTTGTCACGGCAACGATTTTGAAATGCCTATCCTCTGCTCAATACAAAACTCTGGGGTTCAAACCGATAGCTGCGGGCTGTGAACAAACTGCTGATGGCCTTCGTAATGAAGATGGTTTGTTACTTCAAGATGCTAGTAGTTTGGATGTGCCCTATGAGCTAGTGAATCCTATTGCGTTTGAACCGCCTGTTGCGCCTCATCTCGCAGCTAAGCAAGAGAATAAAGTAATTGATACTCCAATGCTTTCAGACACGCTCGCAACGCTTCAAGGTTTAGAACCTGACCTTCTCTTGGTTGAGGGGGCTGGTGGATGGCGTTTACCGCTAGGCAACGGGCGTTACTTATCCGATTGGTGTGTTGAAGAAACCCTTCCGGTAATTTTGGTGGTTGGCGTTAAATTGGGTTGCTTAAATCATGCAGTTTTAACCGCTGAAGCGATTAAGCGTGATGGTTTGAAATTAGCAGGTTGGATAGCGAATTATTGTGATGAAGAGATGCCGTTACTGAATGAGAATGTCGCTAGTTTAAAGTCCCTTATTGATGCTCCGATGTTAGGAGAAGTCAAAAGAGCTGCTAACTCAGATGAAGCGGGTAAGTTTTTAGAGATTTCCACATTAGAAACACTGCTTTAACCTCGACTTTATTCTGAAGATACCTTTTTGGGAGCTTGTTTGCCACTAAAGCGCGCTCTTACAGGGATACTCTCTGTTGTAGGAGCTGAGCTTGTTCGCGAGCGATAGTATAAGAACCAAAAAAGAGGCTTAATGCCTCTTTTTCACTATAAAACAGAACAAGGATTAATTTCTATTTCTGCCTAGTTGATCGTGGCTTGATACCCAGTCACCAGCAATAACTGCGCAACCTAGTGAGATATCTCCTGCGAGTACAGTTGCAGCAACGATCTCGGCTAACTTGTTAGCTTTGCCTTTTCCATAGCAACCAAGAAGGTTCAAGCACTCTTTTTGTGTCGGTAAGCCAGTACCGCCACCATAAGTTGCAGTGATTAGCGAAGGTAAGGTAACCGCCATATATAAATCGTCGTTATCCAACAATTCGTGTGACAGTAAACCTGCATGAGATTCAACAACGTTAGCTTCATCTTGCCCGGTTGCAATAAATAGCGCCGCAATACCATTGGCAGAGTGGGGGCCGTTATAGGCTGCACCAGCCATCAAAGCACCTGTATTCGCAAGTACTGTTGCCTTCGCTAGCATCCGCGTGTCGACTCGCATGACTTTGGCCAGTACCTCACGCTTGATAACAATCTCCGCGATAACGCGTTTACCGCGAGAGTGAAGCATATTCAGGTGACTGTGCTTTTTATCCGTATCCATATTGCCAGATAGCAGATAATTAGCACCGCCTGGGTAGTTGTGCTTAATCCATTCACAGGCAGCAAGAGTCGCTTTACCAACCATATTTTGTCCGGCTGCATCTCCAGTCGTGTAATTGAAGCGTAAATAACGCATCTTAGAGACAGACCATTGATGGATGTGCTTGAGTTTACCCACACTGGTTGTTGTTTCAGAAACCGCTTTAATCTGCTCAAAGTTTTCAGTTACCCATTGACCGAACTCTCTAGCTTCACGAGCATTATCAAATAGGAATGCAGGAGCACGTTGCATAAATTGTTCAACGACTGTTGTTGTTACACCACCACATTCGTTGATAACTCTCATGCCACGACTATAACTCGCGACTAATGTTCCTTCAGTGGTTGCTAGCGGTACATAAAAGTCGCCTTTCGCGTCTTCACCATTGATTCTTACCGGGCCAGCTATCCCGACGGGCATTTGGACGACGCCAATAAAGTTTTCGATATTTCCTGGTAACACAGAGGTATCGAATGAGAATTGTCCCGTATGCTCTAATGACTCACCTGTTTTCTCTTCTAAGAATTCTCTGCGTTTTTTCGCCATCTCGACCGAGTAATCGTTCTCTTTGTCTCGTGGAATGCGAATATCATCACTCATAACTCATGCCCTTTTTTTATTTGCGGATTCGACTAGTCCAATCAATATCCTATTTAATATTGACCCGGCTAGGTTTATCAGAATGCTTGGAATTTGAGCGAAATGGAAGCCTTTTGAGTCGAAAAAACGTAATTTTTTAACCCATTGCTCGATTTGTAATCAGTTTGAAAAGCAGGCTAAGAGATCTGTTGAGATGGGAGTTTAATACTAATCCTGTAAGAGTGACTTTCATTATTGAGTATCACTCTTACAGGGTTTTATAATTTTAAGCTTTGATAAGGCGGGTGACCAAACCTCTGCTGTTAGTGATCATCTTGACCGTTTTTGCTCTCAACTTGAGCAACATCAAATAGGCGAAAGGCACAAGCACTAAGCTAGTCGCTGTCGAGAAAAGAAGCCCACCGATAATAGCAATAGCCATAGGTGAATAAGGAGGTCCGTCACCGCCTATTCTCGCGCCACCAAGTGCTAATGGAACTAAGCCAAGTACGGTAGTGCCAACAGTCATAAGGATAGGTCTTGAACGCGTTAAACAGGCTTCCACGATGGCTTTTTGCACGGACCAACCACTGTCTATAAGTTGGTTGATCCTGTCAACGAGCACAATGCCGTTGTTCACCACTATCCCCATCAGTATTAGCATACCTATCATGCCCATAATCGACATTGACGTACCTGTTATCAAAAAAGCCCAATAAACGCCGGTAAATGAGAAGAGTAGAGAGGTGATGACTGCTGTCGGCAATAATAGCGATTCGAAAAGAGCCGCCATGACGACATAAATCATGCAAACTGCAAGTAACATGTTAGTCACCATCAACGATTGTTCTTCGTCCTGACGCTGGAATCCACCACCTAGTGTCCAACGGTAGCCAGTAGGAAGCTCGATATGCTGCATCACGCTTTCTATTTTCTTCCTAGCCTGTTCTGTTGTCATGCCGTCTTGCAGGTTGGCCCCAATGCTGACTGAGGTTTGACGGAACTGGCGCTGAATCCTTGATTTAACGGGTTTTATGCTCAAAGTAGCGACCATATCTAAAGTGACATTCTGAGTTTCATCACGCTTGATAGTTAAGTTCTTCAGCTTATCGACAGACTGTTGCAACTCTTGGTCGTACAACAGACGAATATCGACCTCGCCATCTTCCGGGTGACGATATGTTCTAAGGTTATTACCTCTAAGTGCTGTCGCTACAACGTTAGAGACTTCTGAGCTGTTTAACCCGAAACGGAAAGCTTTTTGTCTATCAATGGAAATTCTTAATTCCTTTTTCTGACTTCCAGACTCGGTTTGAACGTCAGTAAAACCATCGATATTGGCTAAAACTGGAACGACGTTATCTGCTATTTGCTCAAGTACTTCTGATGATTGACCGAGAAGTAATAACCTAACGCCACCGCTATTACCGTCTTGCCATTCAAAGGAAGGTTTTGCTCTTACAAAGCTAGGCATGGCATCTTTGATTGACTTTTTTAAGTCTGAAATTTTGCCCGGAAAGTTCGGATCCAACGTTATCCCAGACACTGCCGAACCCGGCGTGTAATAAGAATAAACTTGTGTAATATGAAACTTTTCTTGATTTTCATATAAGAAAGCTTCCATCTTGGTCACCGCTTTTTCGACTTCGTCTAAGGTGTAATTACCCTGAACATTATAGTTCAGCCAAATGCGATCTCTGTCGTTGTTGCCATCATCATCTGAGGTCACAATACCTAACGGAATTGCTGTACTTGCCAATATCATGATAGCAATAAAAGCAGTTCTTCCTTGGTTGTCTAGTGTCCATTCCAGCATGCGCTTATAGCGACTTTTTAACTTACTTGGTTTATCTATCTTAGCTTGAGGCTTGGGCTTATGTTTGATTTTCGTCGTTAATAACGGAATAAGTGTCTGTGCCAGCAAGAGTGATGCAAACAGAGAGATACAGATAGCAATCGCGACGTGTTCAAGGAAAACGGTTAAGCCAATTTTGACACCAACAATATTAGGTAAGAAGACAATGGCCGTTGTCGTAGTACCCGCGATAACTGCCAGGCTAACTTTAGCAACGCCTGTTTTGGTCGCTTCCTTAGGATCCTTAAAGTGAGCTTTCTCTTGCTCGATGCTCTCTGTTACAACAACGGCGTTATCTACCAACATACCCACAGCGAGCATAAGGCCCATCATAGAAAGGATATTTAAGGTATAACCCATTAAGTACATAACACCTAGCGTGATACAGATAGAGAAGGGGACTGATAAAACAACGATTAAGGTTGTCTTGATATTGCGTAAGAAGAAATACAACACCAAGACAGATAGCAATGCACCTAATAAACCCGAGTTAAGCAGGTTAGCCAGGGATGAGGTAACGCTTTGTGCTTCGTTGTTGAAATAGAATAAGTTAATGCCTCTAAACGCAGGGTTGGCTTTTGCATCTTCGACAACTGCGAGTACCCTGTCGGATACTTCAACCAGGTTTGAACCGGATTCCCTAAAAACATCTAATCCAATCGCAAAGGTTTGATCAAGGTGACGGCCTTCAACGCGCTTGGGTTTTTCATAAACTACTGTAGCGATATCTTTTAGACGAACGGTACGAGTGACTAGCAGATTTTCAATATCCTGAAGCGTTCTGTATTCGCCAACAGGGTTAACAGTGATTTTCTGATCTAAATCGAAAAAGCTACCCGCAGTCATTGAGAAGTTAGCATTTCTCAATGTTTGTGTGAGTTGAGCATTATCGATATGCAGCGCTGAAATTTTGTCTGCATCTAAACGGATAGATATTTGCTTTTCAACCACGCCGTATAAAGCAACACGTGATACACCCTTAACACGTTCAATTGGTTGCTTTAAGTTACGATCGAGAAGATCATAGGCGTTGGACAAGTCTCTTTCGCTTGAAACACGCATTTGAAAGATAGCTTGATCCGAAGTGTTTTCTTTGTGAACGATAATACGCTCGACATCATCAGGCAGGAGATGGCGTATAGCGTCTATTTTCTCCCTTGCTTCAACACTCTTCGCCTTTATGTTTTCTCCCCAACTAAAGAGCATAAAGATTTGTGACTGGTTCTCATTCGACTCTGCCCAGAGCTGCTTAATGCCCGACATGGTTGCCAACGTTTCTTCAATCGGGCGAGTGATACTCTTTTCAACTTCTTCAGGCGTGGCATTGGCATAAGGCACTTGCACAACCATGAAAGGTAGCTCGATTCCTGGGAATTTCTCAAGCGGTAATAAACGGCTCGATATCAACCCAAAAAGCAACATCGAAATAAAAAACATCGATACGGTTACTGGGCGCTTCAGGGCAAATGAAGCCAATGATGCGCCGGCTGATTGGAACTTATCCATAAACAGTATCCTCGCTTTCAATGATTGAATCTTGTTCTTTTACTTGAAACTTCTTTTGGTCAAACAGGCTATACAAAACCGGGATGAGGAACAGCGTTAAGAAAGTCGCGAAAACAAGCCCGAATATCACCGTTATTGCCATAGGCGCTCTGATTTCTGCACCTTCACCTAAGCCAATTGCCATCGGTAATAAGCCTAAAGTTGTTGTCATTGTGGTCATCAAAATAGGGCGTAAACGACTTTCGGCTGCGTTTTTAATCGCAACTGCTTTTTCTTCACCACGTTCTCTGAGTTGGTTAATGCGGTCAATCAGAACGATGGCGTTGTTAACGACTATACCTGCAAGCATGATGACCCCAATAAAGACGACAACGCTGATGCTGGTATTGGTGATAAACAAACCATAAATAGAGCCTGCACAAGCCAAAGGCACTGTGAAGAGAATTAAGAATGGATGTAACAAAGATTCAAACTGTGAAGCCATAACTAAGTAAACAAGGAATACCGCTAAAGCTAAGGCAAATTGCAGTGACTGGAAGCTGTTCTGCATTTCTTCGCTTTGTCCTGCTACGCGGGCCTGAATACTTAGTGGGAAGTTTTGTCGCGACAATAGATCATCGGCTACTAAAACTGCTTCACCTAAATCACCGTAGGCGAGGTTAGCTGAAATAACGGCAACACGTTGTTGACCAATGCGCGTTATCTCACTAGGACCCGTCGACAACTCAATGTCAGCCACTGCATCAAGAGGAATCGGGTTAGTCGCACCAGGATTAATAATGATACGGCTAATATCGCTCACAGAATCACGCTGCTGTTCGAGAGTACGAACTAAGATGTCGACCTTTCTATCTTCAATACTGTACTTAGTTGCAACCTCACCGCCAACTTTCGCTGAAATCAGGTTCGAAACGTTAGGAGCGGTTAAGCCAAGCTGTGCTAGCTTCGCATGATCAAAGTTAATTTTTAGTTCAGGGTTGCCTGTTTGAAGTGTGGATTTAATGTCAGCAAAACGATCAACTTTCTTCATGTCTTCGACCACAGCATCACTGTATCTTTTCAACATAGTTAAATCGTAACCTGAAATTTGAATCTCTAGTGGTGTTGCAAAGCTAAACAGTTCTGGCTCACCAAACTTACTTTGAACGCCTGCTTGTTGGCGCAGGTAGTCACGCATGGTATTAATGACTTGTTTCTGCTGTGCTTCTGTCGTCGTGCTCTTGAGTACAACATTGAGCCGTCCCCAATGATCGCCACCCTGTGAAGGTGAAGCATTAACTAAACTACCTGTACCTGCCAAGGAATATGTTCTATCAACTTCTGGTAAGTTATTGGTAAAACGACTTAAATCACTTAAGAGAGCATCGGTATTTTCTAATCTCGATCCGGTGGGTAAGTTAACCTCAACGAAGAACTCACCTTGAGAAAGTGGCGGAATCAATTCTAATCCTAATCTAGGCAACAAGGTGACCGAGAAACCTGAGATGACAATAACAGCACTCAGTACTAGTAATCTCGCTTTTAACGCACCTTGCAGAGCACCAACATAGATTCTTTCTAGGAAGTTATAAACTTTATCGAATACCCAAAGAATAGGGGTAAACAACAACCCTAAGACTTTACGCAGAACCCGGGTTATCAGAACAGTTAAACTACTGATAGCCAGGAAGACAAAGTATATGACTTTGCTGATGCCTTTTAATATGAGCTTAGGAATGAAAAGGATATAATAAAGAGCCAAACCTAATTTGGTTGCTGGTTTCTCTGTGGGCGTTGTTTCACCCAAATCGAGATCTCTGCCGTCGCCTTTAGACTTTTCTCTGGCAGCCATCATAGGAATGATAGACAAAGCAACCAATAGCGAAGCTGCTAATGCGAAAGTCACAGTTAGTGCTTGGTCACTAAAGAGTTGGCCTGCAATACCTTCAACAAAAACCAGTGGAATAAAGACGGCCATAGTCGTTAAGGTTGAAGCAACAATCGCCATAGACACTTCTTTCGTTCCATTAGCCGCGGCCTTAGCAATATCCTTATTCATCTTCTTGTGCCTGTCGATGTTTTCCAGTACTACGATACTGTTATCTACCAACAGGCCAATAGCGAGTGCTATACCACCTAAGCTCATGATGTTTAAACTAATGTCGTTGCTATACATCAAGTTGAAGGTAGCAACCACAGACACCGGAATTGAAATAGAAATAATGAGGGTTGGCCAAATGTTTTTAAGGAACAAATAAAGAACCAACATTGCTAGAATGCCGCCTATCATTCCTGACGTTTTTACCTCATTAATCGCGTTAGCAATGAAAATCGATTGGTCATAAACCATTTGCAATTGATAGTTTGCAGGCATTTCACGTTCTATTTCGCGCAAACGACGTTGAACGTTTTCAGAAACCTTAACTGTGTTTGCATCGCCTTCCTTATAGATAGCGATCTCAACACCTTCAAAGCCTTGGAAACGGGTTACAGAGCTTCTTTCTTTATAAGTGTCTGTGACTTCTGCGAGATCACCTAAGCGAATATGCTTGCCTTCTCTCGTTGCAATAAATAGGTCGCGCATTTCGTCTAGCGTTTGGAATTGGTTTAGTGTTCTGACCAAGTACTCTTGCGTTCCGTCTTCAACGCGGCCACCTGCAGTGTTTACGTTTTCAGCTTTTAGACGTTCAATAATCTCAGAGAGGGTAATATTGAGCTGGCTGGCACGTTGTTGGTTAACCAATACCTGAATTTCGTTTTCTAACCCGCCACCAATTCTGACTGAGGCAACACCTTCAACAGATTCAAGTTTACGTTTGATTTGCTCTTCAGCGTATAAACGCAAGTTCTTCATGCCGTTTACATCAAGCTCGATAAGATCTGAGATTTCTTTAGGGGCTTGGTTATTTTGATTGTTATTTCCATCTTGGTTATTGTTTTCTTTTGGCACAATGGCCCCGAAACCAAAACGGATGACTGGATCTAAGCTTGGATTGAATCTCAATAAGAGCGGTTTATCGACATCTAAAGGGAGTTGCAGGATATCGAGTTTTTCACGTACCTCTAAGCTAGCAATATCCATATCTGTGCCCCATTCAAATTCGAGGACAACATCAGATTGCTCAGCTTTGGACGTCGAAGTCACGGTACGAACACCTTTAACAACGCCAATGGTTTCTTCGATAGGCTTAGAAACAAGCTGCTCGATTTCACCCGGTGCTGCACCGGTGTAATTCGTACGGATAGTTAGTGTTGGGTAAGATAGTTCTGGCAGAAGGTCTAATGCCAATCTTGATAATGACACGAAGCCAAATAGCAAGATTGCAAAAGTAAACATCCACACAGTAACCGGCCGTTTTACGGCAATATCGACCATATTCATGATGAACCCCTTATTAACCGTTAACTATTTCGATTGGAGCTTGGTCTTTTAAGTTTTGGTGGCCCGTGACAACGACTTGTTCGTCACCATTCAAGCCTTCAATAATCTCAACAAATTCACCTTCTTGGTAGCCAGTTTTCACAGCAACCTTCTGGGCCTTGCCGTCGACAATAACGAACACATTGACTTTATCATCTATAGATAGCAGCGCTTTACGAGGAAGGAGAGTTGCATTACTGCGCGTGTCGTAATTCAATTTAACCTGCGCGAACATACCAGCTTTAAGTACATTCGAATCATTAGGAACACGAAGGGTGACTTTGAAAGTCCCTGTTGTTGAATCAATTACCGGACTAATACGTTCGACATAGGCTTTAACTGTGCTATCACCTAAAGCAGTCAATGCTAAAGTCGCTTGCTGATCTTTATGTACACGTGAAAGCTCTTTTTCTGGTAAATGAACAATGCCATACAATTCTTTTTGTTCAACGATATGGAACATACGCTCGCGCTGGAAAGATTCAGTTAAGTTACCGACTTTAGCGTTACGTTCTGCGATGAATCCTGAAATAGGGGCTTTGATGGTTGCTTCTGCTAAATCAAGCTTCGCCAATTCAAGTGTTGCTGCAGCTGATTTGTATTGTGAAGTAAGTTTATCGAAGGTGTCGCTGCTAACAAGCTTCTCTTTATAAACTTTATCTATTTTGGCCAATTCCTTTTCGATACCAGTGAGATCAGCCGTTGCTTTTTGAACGCTTAATTCATAACGTTCTGGATCCAGGCGAGCTAGCACCTGTCCTTTTTCAACGTAATCACCTTCTTCAACAAAAACTTCATCGATTATGCCTTGAGCTCTTGGCACAACGAAAGCTTCGTCTTTGGCTTCAAGTACAGCAGTTGTTGAGTAATTTGAAGAGATGTCACCGTTGGTGAGGTTTGCTACCTCTACCGGAATTGCAACGACTTCTGGTTTTTCTTCCGTGTCAGCCGTTGCTTCAGCTTCACCACAACCTGTTAAAGTAGCACCTAACATCAGAGCACTACTGAGCGTTAGTATTTTTAAATAACTTGGTAATTGGCGTTCCATTGTGTTCCCCTGGGTATTCATAGTGATATTTATCGGAATTTTACGAACTTCCCTAACCTTAAGCATTCTCCATGCCATTTGGTTAATCTCATAAAAAACAATAAGTTATGTTTTAATTTTTATTTTTGCTTTTCTATCAATTAAAACAAATGGTTATTTTCACTATATGTTGGTTTATGTCGACAATAGTGTCCCATACAAGGCAACCTTAATGTGTATCTCAATTGTTGCTAATTATTTCGACAGCAAAGATCAATACGCTCCTTGGCTTTTACCGATATAATGTGTTCTATATGAAACAATAATGTACCCGCTAACCCTTGAATTGCTTGGCTGTTAGCTGATTTTTCAATGATTTTGGGTATAAACCTAATTATAAGGGATAACATGACTGAGAAAAACCATTACCCTATTGGTACTCCAAACAAAGCATGGGGTGATGCTGAGAAACAAGAATGGCTTTCACAACAAGGCGTTAAGCGTTCTTACCATGATGAAGTGATCATGAAAGTTGAGGCGCTAAAAACAGATTTTGAAGTGATCCAATACGGCGCGCTACCCTATGATGAGGAACGTTATCCTTTATTCGCAGTGAAGAGTCAGAATTGGGATGAAACAAAGCAGACATTACTTGTTACAGGTGGTGTGCATGGCTACGAAACCAGTGGTGTGCAGGGGGCATTGCTCTTATTAAAAACGAGAGCAAAGGATTACTGTCGCGATTTTAATGTTTTAGTAGCTCCCTGTTTAAGCCCTTGGGGTTATGAAAGCATTAACCGCTGGAATCCAATGACTGTTGATCCGAACCGCTCGTTCTTTGAGGGTTCTGGCTCGCCTGAAGCAACACAATTTATGAAGTTGTTAGAAGATTTATCTCCTGACATCTTGTGTCATATCGATCTGCATGAGACAACAGATACCGACAATTCAGAGTTTAGACCTGCACTAGCGGCGAGAGACGGTGTTGTCGATAAATACAGTGAAATTCCGGATGGATTCTATGTTGTTGGTGATACCAACAGACCTGCACCAGGCTTCCAAAAAGCGATTATTGATTCTGTGAGAGAAGTCACTCATATCGCTTTACCTGATAGCGAAGGCAATATTATTGGCGCGCCATTGGAACAAGATGGTGTTATCAATTACGACAAAATTAAGTTAAAGCTTTGTGGTGGTGTTACTCAGGCTTCTTATGTTTCGACTACTGAGGTTTATCCTGACAGCCCTAAAAGCAATGATGAAATTTGCTGTTTGGCGCAAGTAGCCGCGATAGTTGGTGGATTTGACTACGTGCTTTCAGAAATGAATAAAGGCTGAAATCTAAACGGTTAAGAGATAAAAGGTAAAAGAATGAGAACCTGCGGTGTAGAAATAAAAGGCAGTGAAGCTGTCATTAGTTTGTTGTCACTTGACGATGGATTGTTTCAAATTTTAGATTGTAGAGCTCGTAAAGTGATGCTCGAAGGCGGGACTGGGAGTGAGTCACTCAAACGTTTCCAGTTTACCTTTGCCAAGCTGATGGCTGACTACAAGATTGAAAAAGTGGTTATCAGAGAAAGGCCAACAAAAGGTAAGTTTGCGGGCGGAGCTCCAGGCTTTAAGATAGAAGCTGCCATTCAGTTGATTGATGATTTAGATGTAGAGTTGATCTCTGCCACAAAAATCAAAGAATCGCTTAAAAAGAATCCGTTGCAAATATCGCTTTCAGAGGCAGGCTTGAAAGTATTCCAAGAAGGAGCTTTTAATACAGCTTATGCTTTTTTAATGATGCAAATGTATCCTTCATTGGCTGCTGAAGAAACTCCTGCTGTCTCACTTAAGAGTGAAAAAGCTGAACCAGTGGAGTCTGAGCAAACAGCTGATAAGCCGCTGAAAGAAAAGAAAAAACAAAAAGACAAAACCCCATCTCCTTGGGGGTGATTTCAAACCTTTCTCGGTGTCTTGTATAACCACTGTACAAAGAGTAGGCTAGTTTTATACGCTACTACTCATTGTACAGGGTTGGTTATGCATACAAAGGCTCATCTATTTATCCTCGTATTGTTGCTGGGTTTTCTGAGTTCATCTTTTAAATCTCAGGCCCAAATGCTATCACATCAAGCGCTTTCCCAGCTTCAGCTCAAATACCTACAAAGCGATTTTGAGGCTGCATTAGCAGATCCTGCTGCTTATTTAACAGCGCAAGATTTGTCGGTAACGGAGCGAATTTATTTAAAGTCGAAGCTGTTGAGCAAGCTAGCACTGGAAGAAAAACCGAGTGTCATTCAACGACACTGGGTTGAAGAACAATTGAACTCGACGCAAGTTTTGTTGACGCCAGACAGCCATCATCCTGAGCAATCATTGGTAATTACAAATATCAAAAATGCCGCAAAAATGGTAGATGCGCATTGGCAAGCGTATGCCAAGAAACGATTGTTCGAACGACGCTGGGATACTGGAAGTTGGTCTTGGGATGAGTATTTTAGTGAATCCAATCGAGCTTCGGATATGGCTATAAGCTTGTGGTTAGATGAACTATCTGAACAGGATACACAACTGTTAGCTAAGTCCTATCTTTCTGACGGGCTAGCAATAGATGATAAAGGTAATCGTCTTATCAGTTTGCTTTACCAAAAGATCGGCAAGCCTGAGCTCTTAGATGCACTGTGGAATAGAGATGTTGATGTATATAGTCACAAAATTTTAAGAGATATTAGCGGTAAAAGTGAAAATATTGCACACCTGATTCGTGCAACCGCGCAGCCGAAGTTGTCTTCGCAAGCCTTATTCAGCCTGATGAAAGAACACAGTGATAATCCTCAAGTGCAGGTATTTATTCAAGAATCGTTGCAAGACAGTGAATTGAGCGACATATCTGTTGCAACCTTGAGTGTACTTGGTGACGAGCAGTTTCAAACAAAGCTGTTGAATGATTATCGGCAACGGCCCGAGTCAGCGTTGCAGCAAAAAATCATTAATCAGTTACAAAGGCAGGGAGCAAGCCAATGAAACTTTTATACCTGACACTATCTTTAGTTTGCGGACAGGCCCTGTCTCAAGTATTCACTTATACCGAGTTGGTGCGAGATGCTAACCAAATACCACTCGGTTATCCGGTGCCTATTCCGGTAGATTCACTGTTGCCTATTGATGGGTATCGTACCTACAACAGCCTAAACCTGAGGCATCAACAACTTGTAGATACATCATCCTTTATTCAACAGATTCAAATTGGTCAGACATTAGAGCAAAGGCCGATACTGTCTTATCGATTGAGTAACAATCACCAACAAACGGTATCTGGTGCAGCGAAAGGAAGTGCAGTTATCAACGGTGGCATACATGCAAGAGAGTGGCAGACACCCGAAGCTGTCACAGGATTTATCGAAACATTAGTCGAACAGCAAAATGATCAGCATATTCATCAGTACCTATTAGAGAACCTGGATCTGGTGATTATTCCTGTATTGAATGTTGATGGCTTCTTGCAAACGCAACGTTTTCCAGCGCAAGTTACTGTGTCGGAAGAGGTGCCTCGTGATGGGCGCATGCGACGGAAAAATATGCGTGATGTTGATCAAGATATTCTAACGTCAGTAGACAACTTGTTGGGAGTGGACCTCAATCGTAATAACGATCCGTTTTTTGGATTTAGTGACCAATCAAGTTCTCCAGATAGAAGCTCTCTCGTGCACCGAGGCGCAGTAGCTGGGTCAGAACCTGAAATACAGGCCTTGCAACAAGCCGCTATTGTTGCAGATCAGGATCGTCTGCGTTTTTACATGGATACGCATTCATTTACCCAAATTTACTTTACTCCGCAAACTGGCAATAACAGGCGCAACAATTTAGCGGGCCGTGTCGCAACCTCTATGCAAGCAGCCAACAATTTTAGATACGACGAGCGGGCAACGGGAGGCGGTTTTGGCATAGGCTCTACAGATGAGTATTTCGCTAACACCTTTGAAGTGCCGTCATTCACTCTTGAGATTGAACCAGGCCAGACCGGCGGTCTTCAGTACAACGGGTTTGGCGTCTCACATGATGGATTTATTCTACCCGAGAGTGAGGTTGCTCGAATGCGTGAAGAGACCAGTCGCGCAACTATGTTCGGGCTTTATACTATGGCGGAATTGCCATTATTAGAAGCTGCTAGCATTAGGAGTGTTGATAATGATGAGGTTGTGTTTTCTGGACGATGGGTTGCCAGTGGTGGTGAACGGACATTAAACGTATCTGCGAACCAAGCAATACAGGCAGAAACTGAATATCAGTTGAGGCTTCAATTTAATAAACCAATGAGGAGAGTTGTAAACGGAGACGTGGCTTCATTAGGGAACCTGTCTGGATTTCGTGAACTGGAAGTAGCTCTCGTTGGGCGCACAACCGAAGCGGTAGAATGGGATTTACAATCCGCAAATGGCGACTGGACGTTAGACGATACCCAGTTTGCACGTTACCAAACCGATACTTATGTTTTGCCATTTACGCTTCCCTCAGACTTTGATTTTAGTGCTCATGAATTACTGGCATTAAGAGTGGACTCGGTTGATATGGTGGGGCAGGCACTTGATGCAAATCCGGGTACTATCAGTGATTGGCAGAATGGCACTTGGTTAAGGCATGAAAATACTGAAGGTATTGAAGATGATAGTGGCGGTATCGACCAATCCATGCGAATTATTGATGATGGTAGTGACTTGTTTAGTTCGACGGAGCCGCCTCCGCCGCCACCTCCGGCACCTAATCCTCCAGCGCCAACCCCTGCGGAAAGCTCGGGGGGAGGTTCACTTAGTCTGTGGGGGTTAGGGTTGTTGCTTTTACTGATATTGGAACGTGCTTGCAGCTATTATCGTTTGCGTAGAACAGGAGAATGAGCCTGACCGTTGCAGTAATGCTCCGGCACAGGCTCTTGTTAGTTACTTCTTCTCTTTCTCGGTATAAGGGACGCCATCAGTCATCCATTTCGGAGCTGCTTGGCCCTTCAGATGATGATCAAAGAATTGTTTCATCTTGATGGTGTAATCCACTTTATTGGGATATTTCTTGAGATGGTGTGGCTCACCTTCGTACTGCAACATGATCACGGGTTTATCCAAGCGACGCATAATGGTGTAGAGCTCTATCCCTTGTTGCCAGGGAACTGCGTCATCGATATCACCGAATTGGATCAATAGTGGCGTATTAATGCGATCTGCGAAGAAAACGGGGGAGTTTTCAATATAGAGGTTTAAGTCATCAATGAGTGAACCTCCAATACGGCTTTGTCCTTTCTCATATTGGAATGCTCTTGAAAGCCCCGAACCTAATCGAATCCCACTGTACGCGCTGGTCATATTGGCAACTGGCGCACCCGCCACAGCAGCTTTAAATACATCTGTTTGTGTAATAGCAAAAGCGCTTTGGTAACCAGACCAGCTATGGCCATGAAGGCCGATTGCATCAGGATCTGCCACCCCCATGTCTATCAGCTTCTGTACACCAGGCACAAGTGCCTGAGTCGCTGACGGTCCAGGTAAGCCTACATCGAATTTTATGTCCGGTAAGAACACCGCATAGCCGTTACTGTGATAGAAGGGGAAGTTCGGTCTGTGGTTGACCTTCATTGGGTTGAATTCGTGCAAGCGCTGGCTGAAGTACCGGTAGTAATAAACCAGAACTGGGTAACGTTTACCTTCTTCATAATTGGCAGGTTTGATTAAAACACCTTGTAATGGCTTGCCACCTGTAGAACGCCATTTCACCAGTTCAGATGACCCCCATAAGAATTCATCAATCTGAGGATTGGTATTGGTGACCTTTTGTGGCGATTCGAAGAGGCTATTCGTGGCCCAGACATCTGGGAACTCGTGCATATCTTCTTGTGTATACAAAATTGTGTCGTTGTTTTTAGCCTTTCTTACGAACTGATACTTTTTATCAGCCTCAAGTAATTTTGATAGTTCTCCGGTGTTGAGAGAGAGTTGATAGAAGCCGAAATTTTTCTTCTTGTCATAGTATGCGCTGAGTAGAAGCTCTTGTTTCGCGCCAAAGAAATCTTGCTCAGGGTCGGTTTGAATGATGCGGTAGATAGCTTCCCGCTTTCTGCCATCGCCTTTAGTGAGATTCGATGCTTTTCCAGTGTTGCTGAATAGCCAGATATCATAACGATCATAGACGAGCACGCCTGCGTCATTCTCTAGCCATCCTGCAACACCATAACCAGGGGCGTCACTGGGATAATCATGAAGCTCATTAGCAAAAGGTGTTTCCAATGACTGAGTTAGATTAATCGTTGTTTCTTTTTTACTGTCGTAGGTCCAAACTGCTTCATCGAAATAGTAAGTAACATAGCGGCCGCTGGGAGACAGTTTCGCGCTATTGGCGTTAGTTAGTCTTTCGTGGATTAGCTTCTTTTGTCCCGTCTTTAAGTCAATATGGTAGAGATCAGAATAAAAGCCGTCCCATGTGATTTGCTTTCTATAAGGTAGGTCGTTTGTTGCTAACAGTGCTTTAGTATGATGAGTAGGCTCAGCCCTCGTAATGTCACTGTCAGCTAATGAAACAACCTTGTTACCTTTAATATGAAGAACATTGAGCCAGGTATGTTTTTGGTCATCTTTATATTGCTTGGCAGCATGAGGTTTGATGCGTGGATCATCGCCATGCCAGACTTGAAGCTCTTTACCTGAAGTCATTTTAGCGATATTAAATAAGTCTTCTTCTGTTTCAATTTTGTTGTTTTTGTCATCTGATGTTTTTATCGGTTTTTTACCGAAAAATAGTCGCTGATCGTCACGGCTCCAACTCAATTTGTTGTTGTGACTGATAAACCATCCGTTTTGCGTGGTCTTGATTAATTGCGGCGCAGTTTTACCCGTTTTAAAGGTGTGGAGTTCATGTTCGCGAACCGTTTGTTTCTGTGTATATGAACCTTTTATAAATGCTAGTGTGTCTCCGCTTTCGTTCCAACTAAAGTGCGGATAAGAGGCGAGTTCGTTTTTATCTAAAACGACCGAAGCATTATTATTCGTATCCAAAACCGTTATTTGGTTTTCTGTTCCTTCTTTATTCACCGTTGTATAGGCGATATAGCTTCCTTCTTTCGCAAATTTGGCTTGTTGAATATTGTTTAAGGTTGTCCTTGTATTTCCTTTAAGAGCTATTAACGTAGCCATGGAACCTAGGTGTTCCTTTTTTAAAAAATGCTTCTCATTGTCATCTGCGCTAGAACTCTTCTCTTCTTTAGCTTCTGACTCCTTTTTCTTGTCTTTCTTCGTATCCTCTTGATTGTGATGTACAAGAGCGTATTGACTGTCACCGCTAAAGCTTATGGACTTTACATTCGTAAATGTCATTGTTTCACCTGAAAGGGTGTTAATAATGACAGCGCCATTCTTAAACTTTTTCTTTTGTTCTTTCGTTGCGGTTTCTTTTTCTAACAAGCTTACAGTGGTCAGAAACCCGGCCCATTGTCCATCTTTTGATAAAACGGGTTTACTCGCAAGTGGAACATCGAAACTTCTTTGTCCATTTGTGGATTTAATATGCCCTGATGAATCGCCTCTATCAGGTACTTCAGCATAGGCAATCACTTGACCATCTTCTGATAATTTCAGATCTTTTATCTCTCTGAATTTCATAATATCGGTAACAGTAAGAGGCCTTTTTTCTTGGGCTAGAACAACAAATTGCACAGACCAGAAAAGAGAAAAAATCAGGAAGCTTTTTATGAATTTTTGCATGATTAATTGATGTGACCTTAGATCGCTCAATGGGTAAGAAAGATACTAGGGTCTATTGAACCTTGCTGTAAAGATTTTGTTCTAAATAAAGGCTTTTGATTGCGGCACGGACTCGCAGGCTAATAAATATTAGTCAAGCGTGCGCAACAAAGAGCAAGAAGCCTTTATGACGAATACTTCGGACAGCGTTTGTTTATGATTTATCCTGTATCAGAGCCTATTCGTTTATATGAATAAACCACATAGTCTCTTCTTTGCCTAAATCATAAACAACTCGCTGCAAAACCGTATAGCAAGGTTCAATAGACCCTAACCTAAAGTTTACGTAGATAGGAAGCTTTGGGCAGTTAGATAACCTGATTAGCTGTATCGGATTGTTGATAGTTGAGGTTGAAAGCCTTTTTGTTTGACGCTGTGTTTTTCTAAATAACTATGATTTGATAACCTAACTGCTTTTTATTTAAAGACTTTTTAGATCTTGATGAATCCGGCTAACCCTGCAAGCTCATATAGAAATACTGGTGTTGATGCTCTTAGAGGAGTCTCAATACTCGCTGTACTTTTATTGCATCTTAATATTCACTTTTCAATTAACAGCTCATTCATCAAAGAGTGGTTGCCTACCAAATTATTTAGTGTGTTGTTTTGGAGTGGTTACAACGGTGTTGTCGTATTTTTTACGTTGTCGGGTTACCTCATAACATTGTCGTCTTTGAACAAGTGGCAAAGTTTGGATCAACTTAAGGTAAAGCAGTTCTATTTAATGCGTGCTGCGCGAATCCTGCCTATGTTGGTGACCTTACTGTTGGTTTTATCTCTATTGCATTTGTTGAATACTCCCGGGTTTGTGATAAGCCCAGATAAGACATCTTTAACTCAAGCCTTATTTTCAGCACTGACTTTTCAAATGAACTGGCTCCAAATTAATGTTGGATATCTGCCGGCAAATTGGGATGTGTTATGGTCCATCTCTATCGAAGAGTCTTTCTATTTAGTGTTTCCTTTAGCGTGTTTGCTTGTTAGAAATGAAAAACTGTTTGCGGCACTACTCATTATCTTTTTAGTGATTTCGCCTTGGGCGAGGCTGTCTTTGTTCCCTGGGAATGAGTTAGGTGATCGTAACCACCTTGCTTATATCGATTCTCTGGGGGTTGGTTGCTTAGTTGCATTATTGTCTTCGCGTCTTTCCATATTACCTAGTGTTAAAAACGCTTCTCTTGTTCTAGGAGTTGTTCTACTCATCGTCTCTTTTGCTTATAAAGGGATGATATATAGATCGGGGTTAACGCAAATGGGGCTTAACGTAAGCCTACTTTCGGTGGGCGTGGGGCTCGTTTTAATTTGGCTACATGGGCGGCAATCTAGAGCTAGTCGGTTTTCGTGGACTTATCGTTGGTTGTGTCGCTGGGGAAAATTTAGTTACGAGATTTACCTCACGCATATGTTTGTTGTCATAGTTGCCGCAAAGATATTTACCTCTTTCGAAATTGATATGGCGCTGCTTATCCCTTTTCTATTGATATCTTCTTTGGCTTGCTATTGGTTAGGTAAAGGAATTTTTTACCATTTCTCTGAGCCTTTAAATAAAAAAATACGCCATCGTTTTCAAAGCTACTGAGCAGTGTCATCGCTAATTTTTCGGACGGGTATATCGGCAGTTTGTTTACTTTCTGTAGGTTTTTTTGCTGGCTTTGTAATCAACCATCTGATTTATAAGTAAATATAAACCTAAAGTTGTATATAAATATTGATTAAGCATCACTAGACTGCACTTCATTAAAAGAGTGTTAAGCACCAGAATAATCAGGTAACAAAAAGGTTCGATGGACTGTCTGCGTTCGGTAAAGGTTTACCCACGTAACTTATTTAATGAATTGTCGTTAGGTCTAGGAACTAATAATGAAAATAACAAAATTTCTTTTTGTATTACTGACATTAAATTTTGTAAATATGTCGTTGGCAGAGGCATCACTGATACGAACGAGTGATGGTGCAACGATTGATAGAGCGACTTTATCAATAACTGAAACTACTGTTCTGAACGTCGAAAATGGGCAGCTGACAGGTGCGTTTAATGTTGAAGTCGAAGGTGAAGGTATCTTTGACGTTGTCTTTGATGATAGAGCCTTTAATGACATCACAAACTTCAATGTGGTAGCCACCACATCTAATATCAATTCTTTTGCATCCGCATTGCTTAACAGCGTGTTTGTGAATGTAGGTGGTTTCTTATTTGACTCGATGCCCAGTCTGACTTCTGGATGTGAAAACTCTAGTGTTTGCTTTGCTTTTATCCCAAAAGAGATTTCTGCTAATGGGCGGGTATTGAGTTTAGGCGCAGCGCGGAATCAAAGTCTAGCATCTTCACAGCCGGATGTAGCTGTAGAAGATCAAGGGTTGTTTTTGACAGATAGAGATTTATTCGGAGCATCAGCAGCTGTTTTTGTTAACTTCTTTGCGGCGCCAACACGTGTTGCTCTGCCAACAGTAAACACTAGTTTGAACCAAGTTAATGGTGTAACGGATGTTCCCGAACCTTCGAGTATTTTATTGGTTTTAGTCGGGCTGATTGGCGGCGCTTACCTAAGATCAAATAGAGGCTCTTAATTCCATTCGTTTTCATTGATTTAACGACCAATTTAGGTGGCCTAAGATATTAGGTCACTTCAGGTAGGTTTAGTGAAGAACAACAGACCCTATTGTATTCTGCGGCTGAATTTTTTTCGATATTGACTCAACGATAAACTCGTCGTTTTCTTGAATAATCGAGTGAAAGAACTCAAATCTTCGTAACCTACTTTCTGTACAACTTGTTCCGGCGAGAAGCTCTCAGTTTCCAATAAAGACTTAGCAGCCTCAACCCGCAAATTTTGTAAGTATGCGAGAGGCGTTTGTTGAGTCGCTTGTTTAAATCTCCGTACAAAGGTTCTTGGAACTAAGTTAAACGTTTTGGCCAGTGAATGCATAGTCATAGGTTGGTCAAAGTGTTGTTCCATCCATTCCTGAACTTTAAGAATATCTTTGTCCTTGTGGTATTTCTTACTTTTAACGTTAGCGTAGGCAGCTTGATTCCCATGCCTCATATCCATCACGTGAGACTTAGCGGTTGATGCTGCGAGTTCATGCCCTCCGTAACGCTCTACAAGCAATAACGCCAAGTCAAACCAAGCCATACCACCACCGGCACAGAATATGTTTTCTTGCTGTACAATGAGTTGTTCTGGATGTAAATCGACGAGAGGGTATTTCTCCCGAAATAAATCAGCAAACCCCCAATGTGTTGTTGCCTGCTTGTTATCCAATATGCCCGCCTCAGCGAGTAAAAATGCACCTGTACAATTACTGGCTATTTCTGATCCTGCTAGGTGTCTTTCCTCTAACCATTGAATCAATGCTTTGTTGTTTTCTATAACAGGCTCTATTGAACCGCCGATAGTAGGGACGAGAATAAGGTCTGTATGATTGACGTCTTTCAATGCTAAATGCGGATGCAAAACAACGCGGTTAATACAGCGAATAGGGTTACCATCAACTGAAGCTAACTGAACGTTGAATAAAGGTGATGGTGATTTACCTTGTATTCGCTGCCATGTGACTCCAGCCATCGAAAAGAGATCTAGTGCGCCTGTGATGGTGCTGGAGAGTGCTAAATCAAATCCTAATATTGTTACGTTATACATGGCTATTCATCGAAATGATTGGAGTCGTCTTTTGTCTTAAATCACCATGATTGTGTCATATGTGACAATTAAAGCCAAAGACACTTTATGACAAGCTAACGTTATATTTGTGAGTATTGTTAATAGCGCGGCTAAGAAAAAAGAGAATCTTCCATGAGTGACGAGTTAATTAAGCAACAGGAAATAGACTTTCAGCTATATGAAGTCTTGGATACGGAGTCTTTGTGCGATCGGGAAAGGTTTGCCGATCACAACAAAGAAACTTTTGGTGCTGTTTTAGATACAGCGAATAAGCTCGCCAGTGAATTATTTGCACCTCATAATGCTAAAGCTGATAGTGATGAGCCAAGTTTTGATGGCGAAAAAGTCAGCATGATTGACGACGTTAAAGTTGCTTTTGATGCTTATAACGAGGCAGGCTTTGTTGCGGGGCGTTATGATTATGACGAAGGGGGCATGCAGTTACCTGAGACTATTATGACGGCATGTTCTGGCTACTTTCTCGCTGCTAACCCTTCTACTACCGCGTATCCGTTTCTAACCATGGGGGCTGCTAACGTTATCCGCAGCTTTGCTTCTCAAGAACTCAAAGAAACATTCCTACCACCTATGTTGAGTGGGGAATTTACCGGAACTATGGCACTGACCGAACCTCATGCAGGTTCAGGTTTAGCCGATATTCGAACCAGCGCAACCTTAGCTGAAGATGGAACTTACCGAATCAAAGGAAGTAAGTTGTATATTTCTGGTGGTGATCACGAACTGACGAGCAATATCGTGCATTTAGTTCTCGCTAAAATTCCAGGTGGGCCAGCAGGTGTTGGTGGTATATCACTTTTCGTTGTTCCCAAATATCGACTGGACGATAGCGGTAAACCGGCTGAACGTAATGACGTTGTATTGGCTGGCTTAATTCACAAATTGGGGTATCGCGGAACGACTTCTACCGCATTGACCTTTGGTGAAAACGGTGATTGTCATGGCTATTTAGTGGGAGAGCCTCATCAAGGTCTTAGATACATGTTTAAGATGATGAACGAAGCCAGACTCGGTGTTGGTTTTGGTGCGGCGGTTATTGGTTATCGTGGATATCGCTACTCTCTGGATTATGCCAAAGAACGCACACAGGGCCGCCTTCCTCCTAAAACGAACCCAACAGATCCGACTGTGCCCATTGTTGAACATGGTGATGTGAAGCGTATGCTACTGGCACAGAAAGCCTATAGTGAAGGGGCTATGTCGCTATGCTTCTTCGGTGCACGATTAGTCGATGATGTGCATACAGCCAAAACTGAAGAAGAACGGAAAAGTGCATTTGAGTTATTAGATTTACTGACACCTGTCGTTAAGGCCTGGCCTTCAGAGTATGGTCCTAAAGCGAATGATTTGGCTATTCAAGTGCTAGGTGGTTCGGGCTATACCAGAGAATATCCGGTTGAACAGTGCTGGCGAGACAACCGGTTAAACCCCATTCATGAAGGAACCAACGGCATTCAAGCGCTAGATTTGATGACACGTAAAATCTGGCAGAAGAATGGAGCTGGATTGGCATTATTGCAAAAGCAGATTATGAGTGATTTTAGTCAGGCAAAAGGTGCAGAAAGCCAGAAGTTGATTGCGAGTGTAGGTAGCTATGTTGCTCAGCTTGAGCCCCTACTTGGGACAATCGGTAAGGCACTTCAGAGTGAACAGTTGTTGGCTGTCATTTCTAACGCTCACTCCTTTATGAATGTGTTTGGTCAAATCGTGATGAGCTGGATTTGGATCCGCCAAGCGATAAAAGCAGAGCAAGCATTATCTGGAGAAGTTACTGAGCAAGAAAAAGCTTTTTACCTCGGTAAGATTCAAACGGCTAAGTACTTTGTTAATTGGGAATTGCCCGCTATTAAACGCGATTTAGAGTTATTAACTCAGTTAGATAGTAGCTGTTCGGATATGCAAACTGAGTGGTTTTAAAAATGTCTAGCCACAGAGCTATGACGAATTGAAAGAGAATATAAAGGAAAGAATCAACATGAAAAATAAACAGTTTTTATTAGCTAAGAGACCCGTAGGTGAGCCCACAGCAGAGAATTGGGATCTGGTTGAAACAGATGTCCCTGAGCTAGGTGATAAAGAGATATTGGTCAAAGTGAATTATATCTCGCTTGATCCTGCTATGCGTGGCTGGATGAATGATGGAAAATCCTACATCGAGCCAGTTCAAATTGGTGCTGTTATGCGAGCTGGCACCGTTGGACAAGTTATCAAATCAACAGATCCAGCTTTTGAAGAAGGCGATTATGTCTATGGTGGATGCGGTGTCCAACAATACTACGCTGGGACATCTCAAGGCTTCCATAAAGTAGACCCAAGGTTAGCGCCTTTAGAGCGTTATCTGGGGGTATTGGGTATGCCTGGTATGACAGCATACTTTGGTATCTTGGATACGGGTTTACCTCAACCAGGGGAAACTGTGGTTGTTTCCGGTGCTGCTGGTGCTGTAGGTAGTGTCGTTGGTCAAATTGCTAAAATTAAAGGTTGCCGTGTTGTCGGTATCGCAGGTGGCCAGGACAAATGTGATTATCTCATCAATGAGCTAGGCTTTGATGAAGTCGTTGATTACAAGAATGAAGAAATTCATGCTGGATTAAAACGAACTTGTCCTAAAGGTATTGATGTTTATTTCGATAATGTCGGCGGCGATATTCTTGATGCGGTATTGACTAGAATTCGCATGAAAGCACGTATCGTTGTGTGTGGTGCAATTAGCCAATACAACAACACTGAATCTGTTAAAGGACCTTCAAACTATTTATCTTTACTGGTCAATCGCGCTCGCATGGAAGGTATTGTTGTTTTCGATAATGCGGCTAATTACGGTAAAGCAGCCGCAGAAATGGCTGGCTGGATAGCAGAAGGCAAGCTTAAAGCTAAAGAGCATATTGTTGAAGGCTTTGAAAACTTCCCTGACACTTTAATGATGCTGTTCCGTGGTGAAAACTTCGGTAAGCTTGTTTTAAAGGCAGATTAATATGACAGTCGCTTCTGTACAAGATAAGCACATATTGATTACAGGTGGTGCATCGGGAATTGGTGCTGCATCTGCATCTTTACTAGCCAGCCGTGGTGCTAAAGTTACCGTGGCGGACATGAATGTGGAGCTAGGCGAAAGTCTAGTGAAACAAATCAACGAGCAAGGTCATGTTGCATCTTTCGTTCCTGTTGATGTGAGTGAAGCTGATTCCGTGGCTTCTCTCTTTGCCGCGGCAAAGGATAATTATGGTCCTGTGAATATTGTTATTAACAATGCTGGCATTGACCATTTACCAGGTGCTCTGGCTGACTTAGATGATGCTGTTTGGCATAAGAATATTGCAGTTAACCTGACAGGTGTTTGGTATTGCATGAAACAAAGCGTAAAGCAGATGCTGAGTAACGGTGGTGGGCATATCATCAATATTTCTTCTGTTGCTGGGATTCACTCCGCACCATTGGTTGCACCTTACTGTGCTGCTAAGCATGGCGTTATTGGTTTAACAAAGACTGCAGCAGTTGAATACGCAAAAGCGAATATTCGCGTTAATGCCGTATGCCCAAGTTTTATTCGTACGCCTATGGTTGAGAAGATGCTGGAGCAAGTCGGCGAGAAAATGGCGACTAGGCTGATAAAAGGCAATCCAATGAAACGATTGGGTGAAGCAGATGAAATTGCTGCGACCATTGCATGGTTATGCAGCGATGAATCTAGTTTTATGACAGGACATAATGTTGTCTTAGATGGCGGAATGACAGCTTAAGGAACTTAAAAATGAATACAAACCCATTTGATTTAACGGGCAAAGTTGCCTTAGTCACTGGTGCAAGTCGAGGCATTGGTGAATCTATCGCTAAGCTTTTAGCGGCCTATGGTGCAGAAGTTATTGTATCAAGTCGTAAGATTGATGGATGCGAAGCTGTAGCTCAGAGTATCAGAGACTCTGGCGGTAAAGCAGAAGCCTTTGCATGTCATATCGGGAATATGGATGATATTTCAAATACCTTTGCGCATACTAAAGAGAAGTACGGTAAGTTAGACATCCTGGTCAATAATGCTGCGGCTAACCCATATTTTGGGCACATTCTGGATACCGACTTAAGCGCTTACGATAAGACAGTAGACGTGAATATTCGCGGCTATTTCTTTATGTCTGTTGAAGGCGGCAAAATGATGAAAGAGCAGGGCGGTGGCGTCATCTTGAATACCGCTTCTGTTAACGGTGTCACACCTGGACATATGCAGGGCATATACTCCATCACAAAAGCGGCAGTCATTAATATGACTAAAGCCTTCGCGAAAGAATGCGGCCCACTGAATATCCGTGTTAACGCTTTACTACCGGGCCTAACAGATACTAAGTTTGCGTCTGCATTAACATCAAACGATAAGATACTGAAAACAGCACTAGCAACAATTCCTTTAGGGCGTGTTGCCGACCCGGATGAAATGGCCGGTACGGTTCTTTATTTGGTATCTGACGCATCGAGCTATACAACGGGAACAACGGTTACTGTTGACGGTGGCTATACGAGCTAAGTGATGACTGGCTGTTGAGTTATCTATTTTTCAGGTGATACGATAAAATGGGGGCTTAGCCTCCATTTTTTAGGACTTTTATGCTTCTACTTATTGCGACCGACATTTTTGGTATCGGTCCTCATATTGATGACATGATCCACCGTGTACTACCTCCTAATGTTAATTGCATGGTCATTGATCCGTACGGTGCGCAAGAACAAAACTTCAGTTCAGAGCAAGACGCCTACGAGATTTTCACTGAAGAAGGGGGAATTGATTTATATTGTGAGAACTTGACGCGTGCACTAGAGGAGCTAAATCCTGATTTTGTCATAGGTTTTAGTGCTGGTGGAGCGGCATTATATAAATCGCTGAGCCTGTTAAGTGATTCAAGTGTGCAAGGACTACTGGCTTTTTATCCTTCTCAAATACGACATTTTGACGATTTAACCCCTTCTGTTCCAACGTCAATTATCTTCCCTGAAAAAGAACCTCATTTTGATGTGCAAGTTTTAGGTGAAAACCTTGGTCAAATAAATAACGTTCAATGTCAGTATGCGAAATTCGCGCATGGCTTTATGAATCCGTACTCAGATAATTACTCCGAAGAAGCCGAAGAACTATACATAGAGCGCATTAAAGACTGGCTTTCATAGCAAAAGCTTCGCTAAATCACTAGCGGAACTTTACTTATCAGTTTGGGGTATTGTCTGTCGTCAATATCCTTAATCTAGAGCGTGTTGATCTTTGCTGTATAGGTTTTGTTCTAAATAAAGGCATTTTGACTACGGCGTAAGTTTGCAGGCTTGGCTATCCAAGTCAAAAGCTGACAACAAAAAGCAAGATGCCTTTATAACGAATCCGAAGGACAGCGTTTGTTTGCTACTTAATTCGGCGTCAGAGTCTGTTTGTGTAGATGGCTACACTACACAGCCTCTTTCTTGCCTAAATAGCAAACAACTCGCTGCAAAAGCATACAGTAAAGATCAACACGCTCTGAATATTTTAAAAAAGAAACATAACAATCTTAATTCACCTACAACTAGTTGATTTGCTTGCGAATACTTCGTTTACATACTTTTAACATGTTGTTTTTATTGAATTTAATTATAAATAATTCGATTTGATATGAACTTTTTTTAGCATGGTTAAGGTCTTGTTCATTATCTTGTGAAACTTTTGAGATAATTATGAAGAATTTAGCTATTGCACTTGCTTTCCTTTTCGTGAGCCTTTTCTCAGTGACAAGCCAGGCACATCAGGCCGTGGCTGTCGATTATCTAATTGGAGAAAGTGATGTTTCAGGGTTCAGGTTAGCCTACAGGCCTTATGAAGGTGAATTTAAGAAATTCAAATGGCTTGGAACCTTAGACGTTTATTGGGAAGTTAGTTTCAACGTTTGGGAGTTTTCAGATACCAACAGGACAGAAACGGACTTTGCAATAGCCATTTCGCCTGTGTTTTCCAAGCAATTTACTACGCTTTGGGGTAGACCGCTTAAATGGGAGGCGGGTATCGGTATATCTTTAGTTGATGATACAGAATTCGCTGGCAAGGACATTGGTTCACATTACCAATTTGAAGATAGATTGGGGCTAACGCTTGTCCTAGATAAAGAAGGAAAACAGTCTGCGTCTATCCGATACTTTCACTACTCGAATGGTGGTTTGGACAGCAACAACCCTGGATTGGATTTTCTAAACCTGTCATATGTTTACAGGTT
The DNA here is from genome assembly GCA_004353515.1 of Alteromonadaceae bacterium M269. Lineage (GTDB taxonomy): Bacteria > Pseudomonadota > Gammaproteobacteria > Enterobacterales > Alteromonadaceae > M269. Next base: position 92,310 of record SMNZ01000001.1, read on the forward strand.
CTAAAACTATGGAGAGAGTTGGGTACCAGTCACACTAAATTGGTACCCGATTATTTTGTTCTAAATACTAAGAACGTTTAATAACAAAGATGTGTTCTTCATCATTAAATCTTACTGTGACTTTATAATTTTCAACGTCCCTTTCTAGCCTATCAAAAGCAATATAACCGCCGTATGAAGTGTTGGGTTCGATTTCAGAGTCCATTAACTGATTAGCAACATATCGTTCGTAGTTATTACTAGAACCATCGGTACCTCGGGTATTTCTTTGACGACTCTCTCTATCTGAATTTCCACTGCCTTTGAGTAATCTTTCTAGCCGGCTAATTCTATTTTGTCGTTCCTCTTTGAGTGCCTCGGGATCTTTAAGTGTGAGAACTCGTCCATCGGCTTCAACAGTAATATTGCCTAATGTAATCAATTGTGTTTCATCATGATTATTGTGAACGCCCACATAGACAGAGGGGTAATCAAACTTGGAGTCAATAAACGAATCCACTTCAACAGATACAATAGAATTCTTCTGTGAAACGACTTTGCTGAAATGAGCTTCTGATTGGCCATACTGATTTGTACTGGCGACGGCCTGATAGTCCGGCGTGACTAAACAACCTTGTAATCCAAATCCTACCGCGGTTGCTAACAACAGTTTTCTTATATCCATAATGTCATCCTTAAGTTGCTGAAATTATGATTCAGATGAATGCTGGTTTTGCACCACTACTGAACCGCTTCATCAAAGTAATCAACGGCAAAATTTTTGTCAAGACGAGGGGAAGATACAAATTTCGTTCTAATATTTTATTGATTTTAAATCCGGTAAGGATTTGGTTTATGAGCATCTTGTAGAGTTTAATTAGCAGTGATTCAGTGTCTACAACGAATCATTCGGTAATAATAACCGCTGTATCAAAAGTCACTTTTTTAGATAAAAACGAGCTGAAATTATTGTGAATACCCAAAATCATTGGAAATGCGCAGCGGCAGCAAACGTATGAGGTCACATGAGCTTAGAGTGTAAGTGATTGTGGCGAATGAGCGCAGCTAACAAACCGGCATTTTCAAGGATAACGGATATCGATGTTGAGGTTTATTCAGCACACCTATTCGGTAGGAATAAGTGTGCTTTGATGAATTAGGTAGAAATGAGAAAACAACAACTGCTAATTGTTGAGGTTCTCAAAGTACCATTTTGCGATTAGCTGCCTTTCTTCTTCTGTCATATTGGTTTTATTCAGAAACGGCATATCTTTCGTTTGAGCCGTTCTCAGATAAATTGGAGCAGCACGCTGTTCAATTTGCTCCCAGCTGTCTAAAACCAAACCTAAAGGTGCCACTTTAAAAGTGTCGTCTGTAGGTGTTGCAGAATGGCATCCAACGCAATGTTTCTTGATTAGGTTGTGAACATCGTCCTGATTAACTTTAACTTCGCTAGTAGAAGAGCTGTTATTGACTAAAGCTCCTTGAGGTTGCTTAGGCCAGGATACCCATACGCTAAGTAACAACATGGCGACTGCACCTGAAATCAATATTGAAGGCTTTGTTTTACCTGTATGCTTCAAGTTAAAGAAGTGCCTAATCCAAGCTGATATAACACCTATCAATATGAGCACTAGCCAGTTTTGAGGGTGTTGATAAGTCATTGGGTAGTGGTTGCTTATCATGATAAACAGCAAAGGTAGTGTCAGGTAATTGTTATGCACCGAGCGAAGTTTTGCTCCTAATCCCCAACTTGGATCAATGGGCTTTTTATTGGCAACGGCATCAACCATTAAGCGTTGTGATGGCATAATTTTGAAGAAAACGTTACCGGCCATAATGGTGCCAATTAACGCGCCCACATGAATGTAAGCTCCACGGCCGCTGAACCAGTGTGTCGCCAACCAGCTAGCAAGACTCAGCAAAACTAGGAAGAATAAACCGAATACAACAGGTGAATTGGCAAGAGGGCTACGACAAGCTATTTCATATATCGCGAGGCCGCCAAAGATAAAACCCAAACCGAGCGCTACAGCTGTTGCTGGTGACATATCCATAACAGCAGGATCGATGAGATAAGCTGAGGCACCAAAATAATAAACAAGAGTGAGCAACAATATGCCGCTTATCCAGGTTGTGTATGCTTCCCATTTGAACCAATGGAGTGGTTCAGGCATTTGTTCTGGTCCGTATTCATATTTGGCGACTTCGTAAAACCCACCGCCGTGCACTGCCCATAAATCACCTTTGATCCCTTTTTGCTTTTTCCAATCGGGTGGCGTTTTAAGGTTGTTATCTAACCAAATAAAGTAAAAAGAAGCGCCAATCCAGGCCACTCCGGCGATGACATGGAACCAACGGACAAATAAAGAAAACCACTCAAGCCATGGCATTTATGGCCTCCTTCTGTTTATAAGCTAATTCTCCTGCTACCCAAGTACTGTTGATTGCACGATCATCACCAAGCAGGCTTAATGCAAATAAAATATCTTTAGGGTCTGTACTGTTTGAGAGTCGCAGTTCTGTTAATGCATCAAACTTAGGCTCTAACACAACAAAATCGGCATCTGTTCCCGGATTCAGGTTGCCAATCTTATCTTGCAAGTCTAATGCTGTAGCTGCACCTTGAGTCATTAGATAAAGCCCCGAAAGAGCTGATAGCTTTTGATTCTGTAGCTGGCAAACTTTGTAAGCTTCGCCCATGGTTTTTAATAAAGAAAAGCTGGTTCCAGCACCAACATCGGTTGCTAATCCCACAGAAACCCCTTCAGCTTTTGAACGCTCGTAATCAAACAGTCCGCTGCCAAGAAACAGATTAGATGTGGGGCAAAATGCAATGCTGGCTTCGCGTTCTTTAAGTAATTGCCATTCTTCATTTTCCAGGTGCAAGCAATGACCAAATACAGCGCGCTTACGCACTAAATGATGTTGCTCGTATACATCTAAATAGTTCTTCGCACTTGGGAATAAACTCTTAACCCAATCAATTTCTTTGGTATCTTCAGATAGGTGTGTTTGGATAAAAGTACTTGGATATTGTTCAGCCAATTCACCAATAAGGGCGAGCTGTTTTTCTGTGCTGGTGGGAGCAAACCTTGGTGTTAATGCATAATAAAGTCGGTCTTTCTCATGCCATTGCTCTATTAGCTCTGCACTTTCTCGTTGCGCTTTTTCAGCTGTGTCTTGCAGCCAATCAGGGCAGTTTCTATCCATGCAAACTTTACCAGCGACGAGGCACATGTTTTTTTGCTGTGCGGCACTGAACAAAGAATCCGCCGCCGACTTGTGAACGGTTGAATAAACCAAGCCTGTTGTTGTGCCATTTCTCAATAATTGATCAAGAAAGATATCCGCAACCTTTGATGCGTATTCAGGCTCTGCGAATTTACGCTCAGTAGGAAATGTATAGTTCTCCAACCAATCGAGTAGCTTTTCACCATAACACGCAATCATTTCTGTTTGAGGGAAGTGCAGGTGACTGTCGATGAGACCTGGTATCAGTAATTTACCTGAGTAGTCATGTCTTAAGCAGGGAATGTGTTCATATTGGCGAGTGAGCTCTGATGACGGCCCAATGGCTTTTATTTTTGCATCTTCAACAACTAACATACCATCAGCGAAATATTCGAAGTCGGCATCGGGCTGATTCGTTGTTTTAGGAAAGTGCAATATTGATGCACGGAAAATGGTAATCATAGTCAGCGGGAAACCTTAGCTACCACGGTAGCTGCTGAAACCATAGGGTGAGATCAATAAGGGGATATGGTAGTGCCCACCTTCTTCTGATATTTGAAAGCAAATATCAACCTGAGGGTAAAATGATGACTGATGGTGTTCTTGTAAATAGTCGCCAGTGAGAAAGCGCAACTGATAAACACCGGCATGAAACTCGGTATCTCCCCAATCATTGCATCGGCCGTCATTATTCGTAATAGCTTCAACCGTTTGACCATCTGGTGTTGTTAATACCAGTTTCATGGCTTCCGCAGGCTTGCCTAATGTTGTATCTAAAACATGACTGGATAAACTAGATTTCATTCGGGTTTCCACCGTTTTCTATACCTTTGCCAATGCGTAGCAAAGCGATTTTAAGTTGTTCTTGAGAGGCGATAAGCAATTCTTGTTCTCTCGTATTACTGATGCGTTCTTTTAATGCATTAAGCATAAAACCAGCACTGAGTCCGGTAGCACATATAATGAAAATAAATCCAAACTTTTCTTTGTATGCTAAGTTCAACTCATGAAGTTCTTGGAGTTCTTCTTCTGACGCAGAGGCTGTACCTGATTGCTCGTTACCAGCCATTGCTTTGGTGTTATTAAATTTTGCACGCAAACTATTAATATCACCTATCATCGGATGAGCTTCAAATGCCTCCAACCAGTCATCTTCTTTGGTTAGGGCCCATTTCTCTTTAGCGATGCTCTCAATGTTACTCATCTTGGTATAGGGCCTTGCAGCAGCCATCATTTGATACCAAGACACTGAAGCGCAACAGGCTTCAAACCAAGCTTCTGCTTCGTGAGGTGGGAGTTGATTTAAATTATCAACGCTTATTGTTGTCATAAAATGTCACTTAATACTTTGCTCGTTTTCCAAGCTAATTTGTTATCTGTTTCAGCAAGAGAGGAATGCGACTTTTGTTTGTCGAGCCATTGAATGATTTGAGCACTAATCGATACCGCAACTTCGATTGGCTGTTTCCCTGGAACATCAAGCAACCCAACGGGGCTGATTAACCGGCTGATCTGCTCCTCGCTAAACTCTCGATGTGCTAAACGGGTTTGAAAGCGACGAGCTTTTGTTTCTGAACCAATCATTCCAAGGTAAGAAATATCTGGACGGCTCAGTGCTTGGCGGACAATATCAAAATCTAACTGATGATTGTGTGTCATGATCAGTATGCCCGAATTTTCGGCGAGATCTCTGACAATTTCAGAAGGCTCGTCAACAACTATGCAGTCAACGTTGGCTTCACCTGCATGATTATGCGGAAATAGCTCCGCTCGAGAATCTATCCAACTAATTTTTAATGGCAACTGGCTAAGAATAGGAACAAGTGCTTTTGCGACATGGCCTGAGCCAAAGATAGCGAGCGGTTGTCCATGATTCACCATCACTTCGAACAGAATGTGAGTTGCACCACCACAGCACTGACCTAACTTGCTTGATAGAGGGTAGTGTTCAACAAGTTGTGCTTGCTTATTCTGAGCAAGTAACTCACGCGCTTTTTGTGTGACTGCATGTTCTAAGTGACCACCGCCAATAGTGTCAAAGGTTTGCTCAGCAGTGACTAACATCTTGGCGCCGTTTTCTCTTGGCGTCGAACCGGCTGATGACAAAACTGTCACCAACACATAATTCAGGCCCTTTGTTTGATGCTTATGAAGGGCGTCAAACCAACGGTTTGTGTCCATTGATAATCTCCCTTAAAAGCCTTGAGTTGCTATGAGTTTATCGACAGCATCGACGATACGTTCTGGCGTCGCAGGCGTGCTGAGTTCAGGATCAACCTGATAATCAGACAGGCTTGAAATAGCATCTTTAATGGCACTCCAAACCGACATTGCCAACATAAAGGGCGGTTCACCAACAGCTTTTGAATTGTATATGCTGTCTTCTTCATTGGCTCTTGGGTAGAGATCTACGTTAAATACTTCCGGTGTATCACCAATTGCGGGGATCTTATAGGTTGCTGGGTTGTTACTAATAAGCCTTCCCGTTTCATCCCATTTCAAATCTTCGGTTGTTAACCAACCCATACCTTGAATGAAACCACCTTCAATTTGTCCAATATCAATGGCCGGGTTAATGCTGTTACCAACATCATGCAGAATGTCTACGCGTTCGACCTTGGTTTCACCGGTTAACGTATCTATGCTGACCTCTGACACCGAAGCACCGTTGGCGAAGTAGAAGAAAGGACGTCCTTTGGCTTCTTCTCGGTTGTAATGAATTTTAGGGGTTTTATAAAACCCGGATGCAGAGAGCGATATACGTGACATGTAAGCTTGTTGTACAAGTTCACTGAATTCAATGCCATGTTCGCCAAGTGTGACTTTTTGATCTTCGAACTTAACCTGTTCTGCGTCGCCTTTAACCTGCTCAGCATAGAATGCAGCTAAGCGCTCTTTCACTGTGATACAAGCATTTTGCGCGGCTTTACCATTGATATCTGTCCCACTAGATGCTGCGGTGGGGGAGGTGTTAGGTACCTTATCAGTTCGCGTCGACGTTACTTCGATAAAATCGATAGGTAAACCAAATTCATTAGCAACAATTTGTGCGATCTTAGTATGTAAGCCCTGGCCCATCTCAGTGCCGCCATGGTTAATCTGGATACTTCCGTCGGTGTAAATATGCAGTAACGCACCAGCCTGATTGAGGTGCTTTGCAGTAAAAGAGATGCCGAATTTAACCGGTGTTAGCGCCAATCCTTTCTTAATAATTGGGCTAGTTTCGTTAAAAGCCCTGATTGCCTCTCGTCGACTCCAGTAATCAGAAGACGCTTCCAGTTTTTCTATTAAATCAGGAAGTAGGTTGTGTTCAACCTGCATCCCATAGTGTGTCGTATTTCGCTTATCGTCGTCATACAAATTGCGTTTGCGAATCGTTAAGGGATCTTCTTTCAGTTGTCGGGCAATAGCATCCATCATTGCCTCGGCAACTAGCATACCCTGAGGTCCGCCAAAGCCTCGGAAAGCAGTATGTGAAACCTGATTTAATTTACATCTTAAACCTTCGATTTCGCAGTTTGCTAAGTAGTATGCATTGTCGGCATGGAACATGGCTCTATCGACTATTGCATCGGAGAGATCCGGTGAGTGACCACAATTACCAGCAACCTCTATTTTCGTTGCTTGTATCAAGCCTTCTTCATTGAAACCTAACGAAAAGCTGTTGGAAAAGGGGTGGCGCTTACCCGTGGTTATCATGTCTTGCATACGAGGCAAACGCAGTTTAACCGCTCGTTGGTTACGTTGCGCAAATAGGGCTGCCAAACAGGCCCATTGAGCTGCTTGGGTTTCTTTGCCGCCAAAGCCACCGCCCATTCGACGCATATCAACAGTCACTTTGTGCAGCTTGACGTCTAATACTTCGGCAACAAGCTTTTGCACTTCACTCGGGTGTTGGCTGGATGTATAGATCATCATGCGGCCTTGCTCTTCTGGCAAAGCTAACGATACCTGGCCTTCTAAGTACAAGTGTTCTTGTCCACCCACGTCGAACTGTTGGGTTATTTGATGTTGGCTAGAGGCGTAGCTTTCAGCGAAATCTCCACGCATCATTGAATACGGCGGCCTGACGTAGTGCTCTTTTTCTTTGGCATCAGCAACGCTTAAGCAGGCTGGTTCTGAGTTCTCATCACTTGTTTTTATCTGCGCCTTTAGAGCTGCTTGTCTCGCTTGAGTGACGCTTTCTGCTAATACCGCGAACACAGGTTGACCATGAAATTTGATTTGACCGTCTGCGAGGATTGGATCTCCGTCGAAGACTGGGGCAATATCTGTATGCCCCGGAACATCATCAACCGTGATGATATCAATAACGCCAGGCGCTTTGCGAACCTCTGTCAGGTTAATCTCGATAATGCGGCCAGAGGATTGATTTGCTGTTCCTACGGCAGCATAAGCAATATTAACTTGCTCAGGAATATCGTCTGTGTACCGTGCTTTCCCGCTAACTTGTCTTGTTGCGCTTTCGTGTTTGGTTGATTTGCCAATACGTCCTTGCTTATCACTTATTGGTGATTCTGGTAGTTCAATAAGTTTACGCATGGCTGATTACTCGTGTTTGAATTCTTGCCGTTGACGGGTTCGTTTCCAACCAGAAACGACGCCAAAGGTTAGTGATCATTTTTTGGCGGTATTCGGCACTAGCCCTGACATCATCAATGGGCTGAAATGCTTGAGATAGTATCTCTGTGCCGAGTTCATAAGTTGATTTGGCTGCCCAGTTTTTACCCTCCAGTTGCTTTAACTCAACGGCTTTAATAGGCGTTGCTGCGACGCCTCCAAAACCACTACTGATGCGAGTAATTTGGTGCTTGTCATCAAACTCAATATTAAAGACTGCGCATACCGCTGAAATGTCGTCTTCCATTCTCTTAGAGACTTTATAGGCTCTAGATATCGAATCTTGAGGTAAGTAAGGAATAAAAATGGATTCTATCCATTCATCAGTGGCAAGCTGTGTTTGCCTGTAATTTGTGAAGAACGAATTTATGTCAATATTACGTTTATTTTCACCATTATCGACGACAATTGAGGCATTTAATGCCAAAAGAGCAGGTGGCATATCACCGATAGGAGATGCGTTTGCGACATTACCGCCCAACGTTGCCTGATTGCGAATAGGCATAGAAGCAAAACGCCAGTGCAATTCATCCAGCATAGGGAAATGCTTAAGTAAGAGTGGCTTTAACTTATTCAAAGGAACAGCTGCGCCAATGCGAACGCCGTTTTCCTCTTCCTGCAACACGTTAAGCTCAGGAACTTGGCTCACGCTAATGAGTTGATTAAGGGTTTTAAGCTGTTGAGTTGATTCGAGAGCGAGGTCTGTACTACCTGCAAATAACCTTGCATCTGGATGATTTCGTTTAAGGTTAGCTAAAGCTTGACGTGTTTTCGGTGTGTATAAACCGTCTATGCCTTGTTGCTCTCTCGGCAGGGCATCGAGCTGAGCTAAGGTTCTCTCTTCTTCTAAATCAAATTTATCGGGCTGTTTGTTATGACACGCGTTGAGCGTAGCGTCGATAATCGGTCTGTAGCCTGTGCAACGACAAAGGTTGCCCGATAGTGCATGCAAAACATCGTCTCGATTGGGTTCGTTGCTTTGATGGTAGAGAGCGAACATAGACATTACGAAGCCAGGTGTACAAAAACCACATTGAGATGCATGAAAATCTACCAGCGATTGCTGAACAGGGTGCAGCTCTTCGCCTTTTGCTAAATGCTCAACGGTGATTAGCTGTTTGCCTTCAAGTGCTGATAAAAAAGTGACGCAGCTATTAACAGCTTTATACTCGAGCTTTTTACCGCTGTCGTTCTTTTCGGCAATAACAACTGTACAGGCACCGCAATCGCCTGAAGCACAGCCTTCTTTGCTTCCAGTGAGCTTTTTATTTTCTCGCAAATAGTTAAGTAGCGTTAAGTCAGGAGGGACATCACTGATTTGTTCTACTTCATTATTCAGCATAAAACTAATCATGCCATACTCCTACTTCACCTTTTTGATTGTTGCCGATAAAAGTTTAGTAGGCTATAGTCACAAAAACCAGACCACTTGGTCAACATTTTTTTAGCCAGATGTTAATAATCACTTAATGTTAAATCACTGGTTTTTGTTTTGTGCTTTTGCACCTGATGTCAACAAACTCTAGTATATGTTTCTTGCCACTTGAAATATTCGGCAATCTGTATATTGCCACATCGGCTAACAAGCTATTGCAACAAGGTGTTTAATGACAAAAGAACCGAAAGCAGGCGCAATTCGGCAACACAATAAACAACGGATTTTAGCTGCCGCGGAGGAAGCATTCGCTGAGCATGGTTTTAAAGGTACGAGTGTTCAGAAAATAGCGGATATGGCTGGGCTACCTAAAACCAATGTCCTCTACTACTTTAATTCCAAACAAGGGCTATATATTGCTGTTTTAGAGCAAATTCTGAGTTTATGGAATTCTGCTTTTGATAGCGCCACTGTCGAAGATGATCCTGCTGAAGTACTCGCACAATACATATCCGATAAAATGCGGATATCTCAGGAAAAACCTCAGGGGTCTAAGATATTCGCCTTGGAGATTATCAACGGTGCGCATAACTTAACGGATTTCTTTAAGCATAATCACGTGAGTTGGATGCAAAGTCGGGTAGGAGTTATCCAACAGTGGATTGACCAAGGGAAAATAGACACACAAGACCCTTACTATTTGTTATTCCATATCTGGTCGTGTAGCCAACATTATGCTGATTTTTCGGCGCAAATTACTGAGTTAAAAGGCAGCAAGATGAACGCGCAAGACTTCGAACAAGCAACCCGGAGCTTAGTACAGCTAATTCTAAAAGGCTGTGGCTTATCTGTACCGTCGAAATATGCATAAAGCGATATATTGTTAACAACAAACTGATTCCTGACTAATGACACAGAATTACCCAAGAGACCTTATTGGCTACGGCCAAAATACACCAAACCCTGAATGGCCTAATAAAGCGCGTATAGCACTTCAATTTGTGCTGAATTACGAAGAAGGTAGCGAAAACTGCATACTCCATGGCGATGAAAAGTCGGAGGTCTTTTTATCTGAAATTATCGGTGCTCAAGCCTATGAAGACCGGCACTTGAGCATGGAATCTATCTATGAATACGGAAGCCGATCAGGCTTTTGGCGCTTACATAGACTTTTTACAGAACATAATCTTCCTTTAACGGTTTTCGGCGTCACAATGGCGTTACAACGTAACCCTGAGGCTTTGCAGGCTATGTTGGATGCTGATTGGGAAATAGCCAGTCACGCAATGCGGTGGATCCACTATCAAGATATGGATATCGAAAAAGAAAGACGGTTAATGGAAGAATCTATTGCACTGCATGAAAAGTTAGTTGGGAAAAAGCCCGCTGGTTGGTATACCGGTAGAACTAGTCCTAATACCTTAGCGTTAGTCGCTGAGCGAAATGATATTTTGTATTGCGCAGATTCGTATGCGGACGATCTACCGTATTATGATCGTCATTACAGTAAGCCTCTGCTTATTGTGCCTTACACGTTGGATACTAATGATATGCGCTTTGCCTCTGCACAAGGGTTTAACAGTGGTGAGCAGTTTTATCAGTACCTAAAAGACGCATTCGATGTGCTTTATGAAGAAGGCGAAACTTCACCGAAAATGCTCTCAATTGGATTACATTGCCGTATTGTTGGGCGTCCTGCCAGATTTGCTGCACTCAAGCGATTTGTCGAGTACGTACAACAACACGACGATGTTTGGGTTTGTACTCGTGAGCAAATTGCTAAACACTGGCGTGATAAATTCCCATCAACGTAAAGTAAAGATTTATTAGGTATACAAATATATATCTGTATATGGCGTGATATCTTCGTTAGAGAAAAGTTTTGATATCTTCGCTTTCGTGAACCATTATAAACTCTAGGTGCTGTTGAGCTTAGATATAGTGAGAGGGGATTTCGTTATGAAGTTTATGATGACCGGTGTTGTTATTTCAGTAGCCACCTTTATGTTTGTGTTACCGGCTTCTGCGTCAGAAAATGCAGTTAAGAAGGAGCAACCTATTGCTCAAGCATTGAGTAAAAAGATTAATAAAGAAATTCGTACCTGCATGGAAAATGGTACGAAGCATACACACGCTTATGAGCAGCAAAAACACTTAAAAATGATGATGCCTAAGACTTATGAAAAGTGTGAGCAAGGTGTTAGTTCAGCCTGCCAGATGACGGCATCTGTTCTTGCTGCTATGGAAACTAATCAAAGCAAGTAGAAGCTCCTTAGAAAAGCTCGTATATCTTCTTAAGCTAAGGCTTAATTTCTATTTCCTCTACGTTGGGTAATAGCGGGTTAATTTTTTGAATAACCTCTTTACCCAATTGACTGTCGATATTACACACAAAGTGATGGCTCAAATTGTTGATGACAATTTTGGGTTCGAGCTGATCGGCTTGATCAGTGAATCGAGAAGCTAATATCGGTCTAATAATCAGAGCCTGTCCTGGGAATAAATCAATACGACCTGCAAGCAGCTTTCTCAAGTTAACCGTATCGTCAAAGCTTTCGTCTACGCTTGCTCTAGTCAATAAGTCATCAAACTCTTGCCCATAGCTGAAGCCTCTAGTAACACCAATGCTGTATCTCAGCGCATCTTCTACTGAATTGAGTTTAATCGGGTTGTCCTTTCTCCCCCAGAGATAAGAGATATCTGCATGGTAAGGTCGTGAGTATTGCCAACGTTTTTGTCGTTCTTGATTTTTAACCCAGCCAAAAGAACAGATATCCTGTGTATCTAGCATTTGTTTGATTTTGGTCCAGGAGTAAATCTTAATTTCAAACGGTTGGCCAGCGTCTCGCAACGCACCTAATATAAGCTCACCATGAATACCGTAGTTTTCATCAGATAAATCAATTGATGGCGGGAAGTCTGATATAGCGATAACTATTGGTTTTGCCTTGGTTAGTAACGAGGTACTGATAAGTAAGAGAAAAACCAAGGCTTGATACATCCGTTAATTCCTTTCAATAGTATTTCCGCAAGAAACATGAGAAGGGTATTACTCAATTGGCTATAAAACAAGCAATAGGTTATCTAAAACTTAACTTACTTTCCTGTATTGCGAGGGGCTGTAACCTGTATTGTTTTTAAATAGCTTGGTGAAGTGTGCGGGGTATTCAAAGCCGAGGTCGTAGGCTATCTGGCTAATTGTTTGACTTGAACCCAGAAGTTTATTCTTTGCTAGCTCAATAACAAAAAGTTGGATATGTTCCTTCGCTGTTTTTCCTGTTTCTTTCTTTAATAAATCGCTCAGATAGTTTGGTGACATACCTAATTGCTTACCGCAGTATGCAACGCTGGGAAGACCATGTTCGACAACGTCAAGGTTCGCATAGTAATGCCTTAGAAAGGACTCAAACTCTGCTAACTTATCTTTGTTGAAGTTAGAACGTGTAAAAAACTGACGATCATAAAACCTTGAGCAATAGTTGAGTAAGAGCTCTAGGCTGCCACAGATAAGTCGTTCGGTATGCTTATCAATGTTGTTGTCTAACTCCTTTAAGATGTTATCAATAAGTGCTCTTACAGTTTGTATTTCACTTTCTGATATATGCAAGGCTTCGTTGATATCATAAGAAAAGAATGTGTATTGATGTATCTTATTTCCTAAAGATGTGCGTCTTATCAAATCTGGGTGAAATATAACGGTCCAGCCCTGAACTGGTTCATCTATTGATGCCTCGATTGGGCTGATAACTTGTTCTGGGGCAAGAAAAACCATCATTCCATCATTAAAATCGTAGATACCACGACCGTATTTCATGCGACCAGATAACCCATGTTTCATTGAGACGATATACATGTTTGTCATGTAGGCAAATTCTATTGAGCCTAAATCTAGACAGTGGTTGGGTATCACCATGGCTAACGGGTGTTTGGGGCTGTTTACGCCGAGTAACTTGGTAATATCCGAGACAGATTTTAAGTGAATGATATCGCTCATCGTTTGTGCGTGAAATGCTCTAAACTTATTAGTTGAACTCTACACCTGTTAGTTGCTCCGATAAATACCAGAGTTTTTCTTCAACAGCTTGGTTTTTAGCTCGTTCACTTGTAGCCACTTTTACCGGATCACCTTTAAGCTCAAACAAACCGGATGGACCATAAAAATCACCAGAAACCACATCGGGATCAAATCCAGCCCGCAGTGTTGGTAATACACCTTGCTCAACATCTTGAGATAAAAAGCCATTTATAAACTTAACAAATGGAACGTGCCTCTGCAGTTCAGTTCTCGTAGCGCCTGGATGAGCGGCAACTACTGTCGGAGCATTGGTTTCTTTTTCAAATCGGCGCTTGAGGCCATTTAGGAAATACAAGTTAGCTAGCTTACTGTCGCCGTACGCTCTATTGGTATCATACTTTCGTTTTTGCCAGTTGAGATCGCCCAAATCAATCTTGCCGTACTTATGCATAATGCTCGGAAGTATGACAAGTCGGGATTTAGGTGTCGCTTTTAATAGCGGCAGTAAATGCGCTGTTAATGCAAAGTGTCCTAGATGATTTGTCCCCATTTGTACCTCAAATCCATCTTTAGTTTGTGAATAAGGGCAAGCCATTATTCCGGCGTTGTTTATGAGCACGTCTAGCCGCTGATGTGTCTGGATTATTGAATTCGCAAATTGATTAACAGCGGCTAGGTCAGTTAAATCCAGATGACTTGCAACAATATCGGCAGACGGCTTTTCCGTTTTTATTTTCTGAATGACCTAGTCAGCTTTAACTAGGTTTCTGGCTCCAATGATGACTATGGCGTTTTTGTTGGCTAACACTCTAGCTGCTTCTGCACCTATTCCACTCGTTGCCCCGGTAATAACGACAACTCGGCCCGTTAAGTCTTCAATTCTGTCTGTATTCCAAGTTTCTTTAGCCATGGTGTATATCTCTTAGGCAGTACTTTTTATTACGACAGATGCTATAGAGACCCGAATCCCGATGTTTATACAAACTCCAGAAATACTTATCTATTTTACAGGTGCGTAATTTGAAACAGATGAGAAAGCGTGTTTTGTATACAAGTAACCGTACTTCGTATAACTCGATTATGAGCAGTGACCTGTACTTTAGTCACCACAAATTAACTAGAGGAGTAGAATGGTATGAGTCAGTGGAAAATCACTAATCTTGAAAGGCAAGATGATAAAGTATTTCTAATTACCGGTGCTAATAGCGGGATTGGGTTTACTACAGCTAAAGAGCTTTTGCGAAAGGGCGCAACTGTCATTTTAGCGGTTCGAAATCGACAAAAAGGTGTTGAGGCGGTATCAAAGTTAAAAGGTGATATTCTTCAAGCAAAAGTGTCTATGCTTGAATTGGACTTAGCTGATTTAGACTCTGTTAGACAATTTAGTCAAAACTTTAAGGCAAACCATGATCGTCTTGATGTTCTGATTAATAATGCTGGGATTATGATGCCTAATGACTATATGGTTTCAAAACAGGGGTTCGAGATCCAGCTGGCAACGAATCACTTTGGGCACTTTGTGTTAACCAAATCATTAATGCCTTTGCTTGAATCAACTAGCGATTCTAGAGTTGTTACTGTAAGCAGTATAGCGACAAAAATGAAGGATGCTGACATCTACTTTGATGACCTTCAATTCAAGAAAAAGTACGTCAAAATGGCATCTTATGCACAGAGTAAGCTGGCCAATACCATGTTTGCACTTGAGCTGAGTGACAGGTTAAAAGAGAGTGGCAGCCATGTTAAATCTGTTGCGGCGCATCCGGGGTATACTGCGACTAATCTGCAACAGCATATGGGATTGTTGGGTACCATAATGAATGCGTTGCTAGCTCAAAAACAAGAAATGGGAGCACTACCAACGTTGCGAGCTGCGACGGCCAAACAGGTCAAAGGCGGTGATTACTTTGGGCCAACAAAAATGGCTGAGTACCGAGGCTATCCAGAACTTGTTACGCCACCGCAGTTGGCTTTAGATAAAAAGGCATGTGAAAAGCTTTGGACTGTTACCGAAGAACTAACAAAAGAAACCTTTAGTTTATGAGGATAAAATGAGCAATCTAATTAATATCCGCTCGGTGAGTGAACTTCATAAAACTATGGGGTTCGGTTCGCCTAAGCATCCATTAATTACAGTGTTGGACATGGCGGAGTTGAAGATGGGAGAGGAGATGTTAAATCAACGTATCGCTATTGATTTATATTCCGTTACCCTGAAGACGAAATTTGGTTCTCCATTTAAGTATGGACGAGAGTATTTTGATTTCGATTGTGGGACGCTGTTTGCTATGGAATCGGGGCAAACATTCTTATCTGAAGATGGTTATGAAAAAGGAGATATTGAAGGGTGGAGTTTGTATTTCCACCCCGATTTTTTGCTGAGACATCCTCTTGCTAAAAGTATTCGGAATTACGGCTACTTCTCTTATGAAGTAAAGGAAGCCCTGCATTTGTCGGATGACGAGATTTCATCATTGAGTGAAATTACTCAAAAGATTAGGCACGAATTAAACCAAAATATTGATGACTTCAGTCAGGATATTCAGCTAGCGAATATTGACTTGCTGTTGAAGTATGTTGATAGATATTTCAATCGACAGTTTATTACACGCAAACACGTTAATCAGGAAGTTTTGCAGAAAGTGAATGAAGTTCTCGATAAATATTATGAGCAAGACTCTGTCGAGGAAAGAGGTTTACCCAGTGTCAACACTGTCGCTGAACACGTCTTTTTATCGCCCAAATATATGAGTGATCTCTTAAAAAAAGAAACGGGCTTCAGCGCTCAAGAAACCATACATCAATACATTCTAAAACTCGCTAAGCAGAGGTTACTTAGCACTAATCAGAGTATTGCCGAAATATCTTATGGCCTTGGTTTTGAATATCCACAGTATTTTAGCCGGATGTTTAAAAACAACACAGGTATGACACCTCTAGAGTTTAGGAAGGTACACTAGCATTGCGTTAAATCACGTACTTTTCTCTTCTATAAAGCTCTGAATTGCACTTAGTACTTGGTTGGTGTGTGACTTATGTGGCACATGTTTACATCCCTCAATAATTTCCATTTGTGCTGGGCCAGATGAGTTTCTAACGAGGTATTCAGGAAAGGCAGTTGAACCGTATTCATCTTCACTGCCGTGAATTGCTAATAATGGGCAGGTTAGGTCTCTAATGTGTTGAAGTGACCAATCTTTGAATTGAGGTGATAGCCATGTATCTGTCCAAGCTTTCAATACCCAACTGGCTTTTTCACCGTGCCATTTAGCGAGCTTATCGAACTGTTGAGGTTGTTGAAATAGACGTTCAGCTTCGATAATACCTTTTAATGTTAAGTCCTCGACATAGGCTTGTGCTGCGATCGTGATCACTGAATCACAATCTTTGTCTGACGCGGCAATGTTGACCGCCATTGCACCACCAACACTGTGGCCGAGTAACGCATAGGTGTCTAACTTAAGTGCTGACTTGATTTGAGGGAAGTATATCGAACTCTCTTCTTCGATAAATTTAAGCGAGGGCAGTGCTAATCTCAGCTCTGATTTGCCAAAACCTAACCTGTCGTAGGCAATAATGGGTCTAAGCAAGGAGCTACAAAGTTTTTCTGGAAAGTCTCTCCAAAGTTCCACAGAACCTAAAGAGTCATGTAACAAAATAATTGGTGGGTGAACAGAACGGTTTTGCGGAGACCAAATTTTAACGAAAACCTTACCTTGCTGAGTTTGAATAAAGTGATCTTCAATATTCACTAACTTACCTAGTGCTGCGAATTAAGGTGAAAAATGCTACTTCTAATTCATTGAGGGTGGTATATCCTCTTAGGTATTTATAACAGTCTGATCAGGCCATATTATAGTGAAGCGAGTTGCGATTATTGCATATGAAGATTGTTGGGCTATGAGCGTATTCCTGACAAAAGACTTTTTTCAAATAGTCTCATTGCTTGAAGGACACAATGGATTTCAGCAAGGCTATGATGTTCGAATTGTAACGCATGACGGAGAACCAGTGAAATCAGCAGGTGGCTCTGAAATTGTGCCGGACGGAAAGTTTACTTCTGAGCTTTTTGACTTGGTTGTGACCCCTCCTGTTGTCGGGCATCGCATCGACAACATGCCGGTTGATACAACGCATATAGTAAAGTATCTGAAAGAACATCTATTGTCTGATAAGACCATATTGTGTTTGAGTACCGCTGCATATTTTTTGGCTGCATCGGGTTATGCTGACTCTAATACTTTGGCAACACACTGGGCGTTTGCACGCATGTTAGGAAATCAGTTTCCTAACTATCAATTTGTCACCCACAAATCTTACATAGAAAGTCAAAATGTTTATACAACAGGAACCTTGGAGGCTGGGATAGATGTTTTGCTAAGAATCGTTGCTGAAGATAGGGATGATCGTTTTTCTCAGCTATGTGCCACTTATTTGCTAGTTTCTGAACCAAGTAAATTAAGTCCTATATTACCTCGTTATCGAAATCATACAGACGAACGAATTTTCTCAGTTCAGGATTGGCTGGATACTCATTATAGCGAAAACCTGAAAATTGCTGGTATTGCTGCTTCTTTTAACTTTAGCGAGCGCAATCTAAAGCGACGATTTCAAAAAGCTGCCGGTATTTCTATCAATAAATACATCCAAGAAGTAAGAGTGGATAAGGCGAAAAAACTCATCTTAGCAACGACTAAAACAATCAAAGAGGTCTCTCTGGCCGTTGGTTACGAGAATGATAGTTTCTTTTCCCGGTTATTTAAGAAACATACTGGGATAAGTCCCGCAAAATGGAGGAATGGCTAGTCTTTAGTAGAGACATTAAGAGTAGCGATTTCAGCTAGGTATTAAGTGCAACAAATAAATACAAGATAAATGACATGCCGCTGACAACTGTACGCAAAGCGTGTTTAGGCCCCCAACGTTTTAAGAGTGTTTCCGTTTCAGATGAGTCGGCTACATTATCTGGATTTAGAAGTATATCGTTGACTGGCTTTATTATTATCAATGTTATCGGAACGACTGAAAATAAGAGTGATGCACCGATCAACCAGAGCGTTTCTGATTCTTGATACCATAGAATTGCACCTGAAATTGAACCTAGAAGAGCGAGAGTTACTTGCATTGGTGCGGCGCGTTTATACATGGGTGGGAAAAACTTACCTCCAACAGCTACTCCTGCCTCTAAAGCTGCTGGGTGTTGTGCGATGGAAATATATATTGCAGCGCCAAAAAATGTGCCGCAGCAAAAGAGCGCCATGGTTTCTATAAGCATAGTATTCCCCTCAAGTACAAAAATGTGATTGATAGTTATTGAGAAAGGTGAGGGTGATGGACACGCAGCTTTCCTGTCATTCGTAATCCATCTTTTAAGTTGATCCTCATCAACACCAAATTAACAGCACCCGCTAAAAGTTCTAGGCTCTGGACGAGGTAAAATCTGGTATCAAAAGTTCCTGATTCAGCCCATTGATTGAGAAAAATTGCACACGGTGTTAATACCAGAAGGCCATTCGCTGCAATAATTGGCATACGTTTCTTTTTATTGGTAACCAAAGTACCTTTTCTATTTTTCGCGAGAATAAAGCCTGTAATGCCTGCGGCAGCAATTGCTGGGATTAAAATAAATAAACCGGGGTTAACGACTAAGCTTTTTATTGTTAGGACAGATTCTTTGGAACCGAACAACTCAACTATGAGAGTCGAGGTAAAAAAGCTTGCTATGCATAACATGGTAATGATAGCGCCAATGGCGTGTATTTTCCTTTTCATTGGTTTATCCTCTTAATTAAATATAATGACAATATGTTGTCACTATACAAGCTTTTTAAATTTATGACAATATGTTGTCATTTTGGTGGTTGTACATGAAACATACATCTAAAGGAAATTTGTTGACGGATATCATTCTGGAGACATTCAAACTTAATGGGCTGCTTGTGTCATCGGGGGATCAGTTAATTAAGGAATTAGGTTTAACGAGTGCTCGTTGGAAAGTATTAGGAGCATTGTCGCGCAGCGATAACCCTATGACAGTACCTGATATTGCAAGGATGATGGGACAATCTCGACAAGCAGTGCAAAGACTTTGCAATGAAATGATGGCAGATGGATTTGTGCTAACGCAGGATAACCCTGAGCATCAGCGTGCGAAATTATTGGTGCTCACCCAAAGTGGTGAACAAATGTATGATCAGGTTATGCAGAAGCAAATACCATGGGTGAATGCTCTTGTACCAGACGTCAAAGAGAATGATTTAGAAACTGTTTCTTTTGTTTTAAAACAGCTCATTCAGCACCTGGAGAAACAATAACACCTCTGACAAATTAAATTGATACGCTATTCTTTGGGTAACTAAACGTTAACTGTTATCAAAATACTTATGGCTGATTATATAGATGGTTTTGTTTTCCCTATCCCTCGGGAGCGATTAGATGAATATAAGCGTCTAGCCGCACGGGTTTCTGATATTTGGAAGGAACATGGGGCGAAGGAATATCGAGAATATGCCGGAGATGACATGACACTAGCGGGAACACGCTCCTTTACTGATAATGTTGCAAAAGGTGACGAGGAAGTCGTTATTTTCGGTTGGGTTGCATTTGACTCTCGAGAAGCTCGTGATTTGGCCAATAAGAAAGTTGCAGAAGACCCAAGAATGGAGGAGCTGATGGGTACCTTCGATACAGGCTTTGATGCTTCACGGATGTTTTATGGTGGATTTAAGTCGTTTTCTCAGTGAGGTGAGGAGCAAGGTATGGTGAAAAAAGCCATTTATTGAAATTAGTCCAACAAATGGCTCTTTGAATCAAGGTAGCAGTATTTTTAATGCCTACTTGTCAGCTAAACAAACCTCGTAGCGTTCGCAGATAAAATCGCGTGTTTGGATCTTCTGGCTGTTAATGATTTTGCTTTGATTTTTAGCAAAAGCTTTAACAAAGTTATTCATACGCTTGTCGTAGTTTTTCAATAGCTCTTGCTTGATATCATCCTCAACAAAGCTATAAGCGAGTGAGTTTCTACCAAGCGTTAAAATCTCATCCCAAGACAAATCAAACTCCTTGACTGCGACATAGTATTCATCTGTTATATTAGATTCCCACATGCCTCTGTCGTCAGTTGAGAGTGTGACTGGAATACCTGTTCTCAAATATTCAGGGAAGGGGTGTTGTGAATAATCAGACACGTACTCAAGCAAAAGGTTACTGATTAAGTTTATCTCAACCAGCGCTTTTTCATTGCGCATCAGTAGCATGGTGTCCGGATCGCTAATCAGGTTAACGCCGTGTCCGATGCGCGTAGCACCTAGCAAGAGTGTATCTCTTACATGACTATTAGGCTCGTCAACTTCCCCAGCGTGAATAGATAGCTGCATTTCAGGGATAGTTTTTCTCAACTTTCTTAGCGTTGGTAAGAAACGCAAGGGGTGTCCTTTGTCATCATCTTCCCTACCAACCATGTTTACGCTGACGTAGAGGTCACGGTTTTGGTCAACGAAATGGTAAAGATCCTCAAGATCTTTTTCTGCGCTCGGTAGGAAGCGAAGAATAGTTGTTTGCATTCTCACCGTCATACCAGTATCTACAGCATCTTTTTGCTTCAAACGCTGTTTAAAAATAGCAACAGCTTCTTCAGGTGTATAGGGCGTACCGTCGACCTTTATCTTGCGATTGTTATTCTCTTGAGTTTCGAGATAGACCAAGCCTTCGTGAGAGAAAGCTTTCATATTCTCAACCAGCATTTCAGCCATAATAAAGGGGTTTTGCGGAAGTTCGTTCAGTCTCTGCCAATGCGTAGAGAAGAATTCCTGCCTACCTTCATGTTTTTTATCTAGGCGAATACTGTCCATCCAAGCCGCTTTTTCAACCGGATTGAGCTCTTCTAGTGCTTTGTATTCAGATTTCTCACAGGCAGAAAGTTTATCGTAACTACTTTGCTGTAAAGTTCTGAAAAGCAGGAGTTGAGGCGAGAAACCAAACTCATTATTTCCGAACCCATTACATTGCTTGATAATCACTTTTGTGAAGTAATGATATCCGCCATTTTTCTGCTGGTCAGTGGCTAAGTCGTACCACCATTCAGAAAAGTTAGAGCCACTTAGGTGATTATGTAAATCGCCGCCCTTAGGCATAGCGTGTAGAAAGCGATACATTTGCTCTGGCGTGGCTTGCTGTTTAAATTGTTCAAACCAGGCTGTTTTAGGGGCGGAAAGGGCAGCGTTAGAAGTTAAAAGAAGAGGCAAAACTAGTGAAGGTAATAGCCGTTTAGAGAGTCGTCGAAAAGTCGTCATATCATCCGCCTATATTGTTGAAAATGTTGTATCTATTTGATTCTTATGCGATAAATTTGGAGAAAATACAAAGATACTTTCTGCTTTTTATCACTAAAAAACTTGACCAAATAGTCAATAAATTCAACGTAGTTTAACCTGTTGTATTTAAAAGGAAAAGATCTTTCTTGTTGGTTGTACCAATTTGAGAAGCTCTTTTATTGTAGTAGCCTCCCACTTAAGGCGACGAGATCTAATCGTTTTCTCCACCATCGAATCTGTGCTTCTATTGAATCTAACTCAGCTTGTCCTGCTTGTGTTTCTCGTGCATTGAGTAAAAACTGATCACTATCTCCAGCATCAAAGCGTTTATGTTCATGGCGCTCAAGCTTTCGAGCCACTATTGCTTGGTTAGCCCTTAAATCTGAGAGTTGACGTAATGCACCTAACTGAGCCGTGTGCGTTTTGATATCTGTTAGCAGGCGATCTCTCAATGCTTTGCGATTAAATTCAAGCTCTGAGAGTTTTAACTCGGCAATAGATTTCTTTGCTCTTGCTGTTCTTCGCTCAAGAGGAACAGAGAAGTTAACGCCAAAGTAAGTTTCGTTACCATCAAGTGTTTCACTGTCGCCCCGACCAATGTCTTCAGAAACTTTCAACTCAATATCGAGTTTAGGCAAGATGTTATTTTTAGCCAACCTAATATCATTTTTTGCTAGTCGAATATTGGCATCTACTTCAGCGAGAGCAGGGTGCTGAGAGATGACGAATTCACGCCACTCATCATCAAAATTCACCAAGCTAAAAGGCCATTTAAGTTGCGTTGTTGGTATGTCCTGATCCGTTAGCTGCTTAATAACACCTTGATTGTCGCGCCAGTAAAAATTCAGAAGCTGCCTTGCTTGCATTAAACGTTGTTGAGCCTCCAACAAAGAGGCTTGCCTGGTTAGCAATGTCGTTTCAAACTCGGTTTTACTGATTTCAGCTAAATCACCATTGGCAATTCTGGACTCAAGACCTTTTTGTCTTGTCAGCGCTAGTTTAACAAGCTCATCTATTGCTTGTGTTTGTTTATAAGCTTGGTACCAATTCAGGTAGGCATTGATGCCATCATAGATGAGTTTGTTGATTGACAGAACTTCTTGATTCTTGCCTATGTCCAGAAAGTTATCGGCGTTTTGTAAGCCAATACGGCGTTTATCAATGTCTCTGTTTTTTAGCAATGAAAACTCTAAACCCAAGCTGGCTTCTCCACCACTCTCTGTAAAAAAGTAATCTTCGTATACCGGAAAAGAGCCGTCAGAGATACGATAACGAGCAGTTATATTAGCGCCGTATTGTTCCAACGGTTTAGTCACAGACTGGTCTAGATACCAGCCGTTGTAAAAGCCACCGGTTCTGATTTTTGATTTTTGAGCGAGCTGAAGATCAAATTCACCTTCAGCTTCTTGCTGACGAAATTCTGTTTGTTCTCTTTTAGCTTTGGCCGCCAGTATATTAGGGTGGTTCAGCTTAATGGATTCGATAACATCAGTTAGCTCTATATCATTTGATAGTGCTAGCGGGGTAACCAACATAGCGCTAATAACAGCAACGACTTTTGCTAATTTCATGGTGTTTGCTCTGGATATTTGGGTGGAAAACTATTGAGTTGACGCCATAACTCGTAACCTAATTGGACTTCTTCGAGTAAGACCCAACCTTTAACACGGCTTCCAAGTCGTACGTATTTGTCGTTAGGCCAAGGTCTTTCGGTCGTACTTTCTTTTACCCACACTCTAAAGCTGCCTTGTGCGTCGGCAATAGGCTCGATAAATTCGACCACACCTTCAAAAGTTCCAATAGCTGCTGAAGGCCAACCGCTGAATTGAAACACAGGCCAACCATCAAACTGCAACCTGACTTGTCGTCCAGGTGTAACTAACGGTGCATCAAGGCCATTAATATTCAGAACTACTGTACGCTCAACACCGTCTGGAATAAAAGAAGCCAACATGTCACCGGCCTTAACAAAGGTGGCATTACCTGCGGACATTAGCCTGAGTATGGTGCCGTCAGCAGGTGCTCTTTTCGTTTGAATCGATTGCCGTGCTAAATTAACCTTGGCTTGATTTAACTCAGCTTGTGTTTGGGCTGATTTCGCTTCTGCACTTTGCAATCGAATTTGAGCTTGCTCCACCTCACGTTTAGAAACTAGGCCTTGTTTATATAAATCCTGACGCCTTTTAAAGTCTTGCTCAGCATTTTTTAGAGCTAAGTCATTAGCATTCTGTTGTCTCTGTGTAGCCTCTATTTGCGCATTAAGTCGCTGAATTAATGACGGGTCTGTATCGATTAGCGTGACAATGGGATC
Organism: Alteromonadaceae bacterium M269; assembly: GCA_004353515.1. Lineage (GTDB taxonomy): Bacteria > Pseudomonadota > Gammaproteobacteria > Enterobacterales > Alteromonadaceae > M269. The sequence continues at coordinate 116,156 of SMNZ01000001.1, forward strand.
GCCTTTCTTGACCTTATCACCTTCGGTTACATGCCAGGTTTCTATCTGCCCTGGAACTAAGGCTGATATAGCTTGAGTGCGACTTTTGGGATCAAGCGTACTAACGACACCTTCGCCCATTGAAGTTTGCACCCAAGGTGTAAACCAGAGGACGAGGCAAACAATAGTAATTATAAAAATCGTCAGCCTAGCAATGAGTCGGTCTAATTTAGGAACAGAAAGTGAGTTCAATGTCGTCATATGACGACCGTATCTTTGTTCTATGCTTTTCATGCTTGGCCATTCCCTTCGCTGTTCTGACTGATACAGTTTTCTAAAGATAAGGTTGTATCGAACACACCCTCAATCGGGTGGTGCGTAAAGTAAAATACCGTAGCTTCAAAACGCTCCAATTCACCCAACAGGTGTTGGTGTAGATCAGCCGGTAAGTTATCAAAGTGCTGATTTAAAACAATCAGTTGTGGCTTCGATAGAAATGCTGCTGCTAATTTGAGTAGCAGGAATTCATAAGGTAACAATGGGCTACCTAAGGAAGACATTGTGGTGTCGATGTCATTCTCGAGGCTAGCGATTCGTCTATCTAATCTAACACGCTCAAGCACTGTTTTTATGTCTGCTACAGTAGCGTCGGGTGCTGCCATTCTCAGATACTCTTTGATTGAACACTCCACGATTAGAGATCGATCAATAGAGGCAACGGCTTGCCTGAGTTCGAAGACATCGTAATCATCAATATCAAGCCCGCCTAGTCTTATCCATCCATGTCTAACAGGTGCATGTTGACGCAAAACCTGTACTAGCTCCTGCTGTATCCAAGAGTTTTTGGTGATAACAAATAGCTTACTGCCTGCTTCGGCTTTGAAGTCGAGCATACACGATTCGTCTATATGGCTTAACTGAAGCTTGTTGGCTTGTAACTCTGAATTGTTAGGAACCTTGATTTGGTCTTCTTTAATTGACTCTTGAGGCATATCTAACGCATCACCAATTTTATCCGCGGCACCGAACAGCTCGTAATACAGTTTTAGGTAATTACTAAATTGCGAGAACCCAAAGAAGATGGCGAATAGGATCAATTCAGCCGCTACCAACTGACCAATAGAGAGTTCTCCTTTCACTACTAACCAACCGCCTAGTCCCAGCAATAAAGAACTCGCTAATGCATAGAGCATCAAGAACATAATGGTTTGTGCGAAAGTGTACTTAAAGTGATGCTTATGTTTATCGACATAGTCAGCGATAAAGCCCTCGGTTGCTTTACCTGCGTAGTCCATATGCCGACTAGACTTAAAGAAGTCATGTGCGGAAGACATATCGCTTAACCATTTGGCTGTATCATATTTTGCGTAAGAGAGCTTGATGGCTGTGCGCTGAGCTCCTCGTCCCCAAACCATCCATATAAGATAAATAACCAGTATTAACACTGCGTTAAAAGCAAATAAGCTTGAGTGATAAAAAGAAACCAGCGTAAAACCCACAATCATTTGTAAAACGAGTGCAAAGCCGTCTATTAAAAGAGCTGGGATATTTTTCTGTAGCGTCATGATATCGAAGTAACGCTGAGTAACCGTTGTGTTGCGTCGACCTTCGAAAAAGCTGTGTTGGGCCATCATGGTTTTTAAGCTGAGTTCAGCCGTTAAGCGGGCATAGATTCTTCGCTCGAACAATTCCATTACTCGTGTTCTTAGTGCACTTAAAGCGCCAGATACGGCTAGCGTCAAGAATAGTAAACCTGCCAATATGGTGATAGCTCGAGTAGAAGCTATGTTAACCACTGTATTAATTAATGTTTGCACCGCGATAGGGACAGCGAGTGTGAGTAAACTAATCGCTAAACCGTACACTAATGCGACATATAAGAAGTTACGATCAGGTCGAACAATGTCGAGAAGCATTTTTCGTGTGCGCTTTAAATCTATGTTTTGTCCGTTCACTGAACTGATTCCGAGGCTATATTAACTGGGTGAGGATTTTAGTTCTCTTGTATATAAGAGTAAAACTGATTTTTACTTAAAGTAGATCAACTTTTTTCTGATCTAAGCTTTAACAGTGTTCAAATGTATCATTTGGGAGTTGCTAGAAGTGAACTCTAATCTTCTTTATCTATGGCTGATTGACAAATCGCTTGTATAGCGGGGTTTGTAATCTTTCTCTCCACTGTTAAAGCATAGTAGTGCTCACTAATGGTGTCTATGTGGCCTAATACTTTTAGGTCATATTCTTCCGTTAGATTCTTTTCAATAACAGTTGGCATGCAGCAGGCGCCTATTCCTGCTTTCGCGAATGTTTTCATTAATGCAGAGTCATCAAACTGACCTTTGATAATAGGGGAAACGTCTTGCTCGTCGAACCATTCATACAGCACCCGTGAAAGCCAGTGATGCTCAGAGGGTAATAGAAAGGGGAGTTGGTTTAAGTTTTCAGGGAAACTTCCAGTCACGTTGAGTTTTGGAGATCCGAGAACACTCAGTGTGCTGTGTTTTAACAAGTGGCTATAGGCTTTGATATGTAGCTGGTTATCAATTGGGCGATCTGCCAGTACAACATCCAATGAATGCACAGCTAATCTGCCAACTAAGTCTTGGTAAGTGCCTTCGAAGCATTTGATATTAACTTCTTGTTCTATGTTGAGTGCAGGTTGAATGAGCTTATAAGCAAGTGCTTTAGGAATAGCGTCTGTGATACCCACTATCAGCTCGATAGGCCTGTGACTTGGTGTTCCTCTCATAACATCCGATAACTCTTTACCTAATTCGAAGATATCTTTGGCATACTCAACGACAACAGCACCTGAATCAGTGACAACCCAATGTCTCCCTTGACGGGTCAATAAAGGTTGGCCGAATGACTGTTCTAAATGAGATAGTTGCGAGCTAACGGTTTGCGGCGTTAGATGGAGCCTTTCTGCCGCCTTGGTGATAGAACCTTCTTCGGTGACAACGAGGAAATAATAAAGATGCTTGAAGTTCAGTTTCATTTTAATGATTAACGAATATGCAATGTCTCGGCATTTTTGTTGTTATACCATGATTTAGATACCCGTTACCCTTTAAAACGCAGAAATTCAGCTGAGGCCAAAAAGTCTTTTGCACGATAACGAGTATATTTCTGTGTAAAAAAACTACCTGTTATGCTGAGGGGTTTACGGTTGCGGGAATAAATTTCACAAAAGGATCACGAACTAGCCATAGCAAAAAATTGTTTAGTCGGTAAACTGTTATCAATTTTTCACCACCTATGTTGCTGTTGTGCCTACGAGTTCTCATTTTTTCACCCGTATTGAAAGAACCTACCCCGACCTCTCTCCCAACGCTCGGAAGATTGCTAATCATTTGCAGCACAATCCGATGGATATTATTACGCACTCAGTAGCTGACATCGCTGAGATAACAGCGACATCTAAAGCGTCAGTCAGTCGATTCTTTAGACAGCTAGGTTATGAATCACACTTAGATGTGAAACAGGAAATGAGAACGCTAAGGGCTAATGGCTACCCGCTCAAGACACTCGCAACGAACGAAAATGATGTTGAGCAAGAAATAAGACGTGTTACTGATGCCTGGAGCAATATCAAACAATCAGATATCGATGCGTTAACCAAAGCTATCGGTAAAGCGCCGCGAATTACTTTGATTGGGTTCAGAAATAGCTATCCAGTTGCTATGCACTTTAGGCAACAGTTGCTGCAGATGCGCAATAAAGTCCGTCTGATGCCGCAACCAGGGCAAACCTTAAGTGAAGAAATTACTGATATCGAAGATGATGAGCTGGTTATCCTTATTGGTTTCAGAAGAAGACCCAAAATCTTTAAGGCTTTGGTCGAAAAGCTGAACGAGATGCAGAGCATTAGAAAGAATAAAGGGCCGAAATTGGCGTTGTTAACGGATCCCTCTGGACAGGTTTATCGCCAACAGGTATCGCATTTATTCCTTTGCCCATTGGGTGATGAGCAAGCATTTGATAGCTATGCAGTGCCTATGAGTATCGTTTCTGTTATTTGTAATAGGGTGTATGCGGCAATGGATTCGAGTGCACAACAAAGAACAAAAGCTATCTCTGATTTGTATGGCCAGATGGAAGAGCTAGAGAAGTTATAATTATCTTCTTGTGGGAATAATGTTTCATCTATGTTTTTATTGAAACATTTGTTTCAATAAGTGCTATGTTTTCTGATAGTATTAGAGCAACATGCTTATGCATGTATACCCATGCCACTCGGGTATATGAATCTTGTGTTTATCTGATAACGAGTCCAATTAGCGCTGGTTATAGATAACGCGTCTGTTTTATCAACGTTAACGGAAAGAGGTACATGGCTGCTTTTACTGCCCCTCACTATGCTGCGGCACAGGTAGGGCAAACCATTTTAGAACACGGCGGAACGGCAATTGAAGCTATGGTTGCTGCTGCTGCGTCGATTGCGGTGGTGTACCCGCATATGAATGGTTTAGGTGGCGATGGGTTCTGGATAATTAGTGAACCTGGGAAAGATCCTATAGGGATTGATGCCAGCGGTGTTGCTGCGAAAAAGGCTGATACCGCATTCTATTCTAACTTCAACGAAATTCCGCAACGGGGCTCTTACGCTGCTTTAACCATGGCTGGTGCCGTGTCTGGGTGGCAAGCGGCATTGAATATTAGTCATCAATGGCAACCAGGGCTTGAACTCGGGGAACTGCTTTCACCAGCGATAGGTCAAGCAAAGTGGGGCATAGAGGTGACTCAAAGCCTGCAAAATGCCTCGGAAAAAACATACGACGAACTCTCTACGCTGCCACACTTTGAACAATTCTTGTTGAGCGGTCAAAGCTTAAAGCGTGGGCAAAATATAAAAATTCCGAACTTGGCTGATACGCTAGAAACCTTAGTTGAGCATGGATTAGACGACTTTTACCGCGGTGGCCTAGCTAAGAAAATGGCTAAAGACCTTAAAGCCGCAGGTTCTCCTATTAGACTAAAAGATTTTCAGCAGCATAAAGCGACTTTGGTTGATTTACTCTCTGTTAAGACATCTGTTGGAACATTGTATAACTTGCCAGCACCTACACAGGGCATAGCTTCTCTGCTTATTTTGGCTCTTTATGACAAACTAAAAGATAAAGTTAGCAGCGACATTGATTTTATTCATGTATTAGTTGAATGCACCAAAAGAGCTTTTCTTTTGCGAGACAAAGTCGTTGGTGATCCATTAGCTCATTCTATTGATTTAAGTCAGTACTTGACCGACGACCATCTGATTAAAATGGCTGGTGACATTGATATGGCATCAGCAATGCCTTGGCCTGTTGTGACCAATACTGGTGATACAGTTTGGATGGGCGCCTGTGATGACCAAGGGCGCATGGTGAGTTACATCCAAAGTCTTTATTGGGAGTTTGGTAGCGGTGTAGTACTGCCTCAGAGCGGCATCGTTTGGAACAACCGTGGCACGGCCTTTGATTTAGTTGAGAACAGTCTGAGAAAGCTTAAACCAGGTTCAAAACCCTTTCATACATTGAATCCCGCCTATGCGTTGTTGGATAACGGACAACGCATGGTTTATGGAACTATGGGTGGGGACGGTCAACCGCAAACTCAGGCGGTGATTATGGGGCGATATGCCTATCAGAATCAGTCATTAGACGACGCGATACAAGAAGGGCGTTGGTTGCTTGGCAGAACCTGGGGCGATGCCAATCATAATTTGAGAATTGAGCAGGATTTGTCTGCCGACGTTTCTTTAGCCTTAGCAAAAAGAGGACATGACGTACTAACAGTAGGTGCAAGTAATGAATTAATGGGGCATGCTGGCGCGATTGTTTTAAATGCAAACGGGCAAACAGAAGCCGCAACAGATAAACGTAGCGACGGACGGGCTTTTTGCGATGAATGCTAAAGGTTGTAATAAGTGCTAGAGCTTTTTATCGAAAATCTACCGACGTTAATAGCGTTAATCATAACCGGTGTTTTTGCCGGGCTATTGGCCGGTTTGTTAGGCGTTGGTGGTGGAATTGTTATTGTTCCTGTGTTGTTTTTTCTGTTCCAGAGTTTTGGGGTGTCGCCAGAAAGCGCCATTACCATAGCGACAGCCACATCGCTCGCGACCATTATTCCGACATCCATTAGTTCAATTCGAGCCCATCATAAAAAAGGGAACGTCGACTTCGCGCTGTTTAAGCGTTGGGTGCCGTTTATTTTAGTCGGTGTTATTGCTGGGAGTTGGCTGGTGACTATCGTTGACGGTAAGTGGCTAAGTGGGTTATTTGGCGTGATCGCCATTCTAGCCGCAATAAATATCCTTTCTCGTAATGGAGTGTCTTCTATAAGAGACACATTGCCTGGCACTCCCGGCCAATTCGGCATGGCGAGTTCGATTGGCTTTTTTAGTTCTATGGTCGGTATCGGCGGTGGAACCCTTTCTATACCTATGCTGACAGCTTGCAGTTACCCGGTGCATCGAGCGGTTGGCACGGCTGCTGCTATAGGTTTTATTATTTCGTTACCTGGAGCATTAATGCTGCTTGTTGTTGGTACAACACCGCAAGACGCCCCTGTCGGTACTATTGGCTTAGTTAATTTCATTGGCTTTTTATGCATTGTACCTATGACAGTTTTATTTGCGCCTGTTGGTGCGTCGCTCGGCAATAAGCTTAATCCGGAAAAGCTCAAAAGTGTCTTTGCGGTGCTGTTAGTGATAACTGGCGCTCGCATGATTGCTCAATTATTAATATAGGGAGTTGATTTGAATCGCTTAAACCCGCCACCTCGATTACTTATGGGGCCTGGACCAATCAATTGTTATCCACGTGTGTTGTCGGCTATGTCGACCCAGTTGATAGGGCAATATGATCCAGTCATGACATCGTACATGAACGAAGTTATGGGGTTATACAGACAAGTTTTTAAAACGGAAAATCAATCAACCTTATTGATCGATGGAACATCCAGGGCTGGAATTGAAGCAGTTTTAGTATCCTGTATAGAACCGGGAGATAAAGTCCTTGTGCCGATCTTTGGGCGGTTTGGACACCTGCTAAAAGAGATTTCGGAGCGTGCTGGCGCTGATGTGCATACGATTGAAGTTGAATGGGGACAGGTTTTCCAACCGGAACAGATAGAAGACGCGATCAAGCGAGTTCGCCCTAAAGTATTGGCCCTTGTCCAGGGCGATACCTCAACAACTATGCTACAGCCATTGGAACATATCGGTGAGATATGCCGCAGATACGATGTTTTATTTTATTCTGACGCGACAGCGTCTATTGGTGGAAACCCATTTGAAACAGATAAATGGCAGCTCGATGCGGTTTCTGTCGGATTGCAAAAATGTTTGGGAGGGCCTTCTGGTAGTGCTCCCATTACCTTAAGCGATCGTTATGTTGATGTTGTTCGCGGGCGCCATCATGTTGAAGCTGGAATTAAAGCTGAGCACCATCAAGATGCTCAGGGCTCGCGAATTCGTTCTAATTACTTTGATATCCCAATGATTTTAGATTACTGGGGAGAAGAGCGCCTTAATCACCACACTGAAGCAACCTCTATGCTGTATTGCGCACGTGAATGCGCTATTAATTTATTAGAGGAAGGAATAGATAACAGTATTGCTCGACACAAAGTCAATGGCGACGCCATGCTGCAAGGTGCAAAAGGGCTTAATCTAGAAATATTTGGCGATGTTTCTCATAAAATGACTAACGTCGTTGGGGTTTACATTCCAGAAGCCGTTAATGGCGACAAAATACGAGAACAAATGTTACTCGATTTCAATATCGAAATCGGAACCAGCTTTGGTCCTCTACACGGCAAAATATGGCGTTTGGGGACTATGGGTTATAACGCAAGAAAGGATGCGGTACTTCATACCTTGCAGTCTCTTGAGACTGTATTACGCAGAGCAGGGCACAAATTATCATTAGGTGAAGCCGTTGATAATGCGATGACTGTTTATGAGGAGAACCAAAATGCTTGATTTTACTTCTTACGCTGAACAGGTTTACCAACGTTGTGATGAGTTGGCTGAAATTAGTCAGGACAGACAATGTTTGGATAGGCGATATTTGACCCCACAACATATCGCTGCTAACCAATTGGTTGCTAAATGGTGTAAAGAAGCAGGGATGAATACTTGGCAAGATCAAGCAGGTAATCAATGGGGTTGTTATGCGAGTGATAATCGAGATGCTCCGGCTATCGTTTTGGGTAGTCATTTGGATACAGTTCCCAATGGTGGAAAGTACGATGGTATGCTCGGAGTGTTATTGCCAATTAGCCTTATTCAGTATTTTCACGATAACAATATGAAGTTTCCGTTTCATATTGAGGTTGTCGGATTTGGTGATGAAGAAGGAACGCGATTTGGTTCAACTTTGTTGGGCAGCCAAGCGGTTGCTGGTCATTGGCAGGATAAATGGGCCTCTCTAATGGATTCCAATGAAATCTGCTTAGGACAAGCAATGAGAGAAGCTGGACTGGATATCAACCAGGTGCACAAAGCTTCGAAAGAAGGCGGTAACATTGAAGCTTTCATCGAAGTGCATATTGAACAGGGGCCTGTTTTAGAATCAAAAAACTTAGCAGTTGGTGTAGTGACTGGTATTGCAGGAGCGCAACGCTTCAATATTCAGGTTAACGGGATGGCTGGACACGCAGGCACTGTGCCTATGGCGATGCGACAAGATGCAGTGAACGCAGCGAGTGAAATGGCGCTTTGTATCGAGAATGCAGCCCTTGAATTTGGTGTTGTAGCCACCGTTGGTAAGATGAACACGCTACCTGGCGCTGTGAATGTTATCGCGAATAAAGTTGAGTTCAGTCTTGATATTCGCAGTGAATACGATGATTTGAGAAACAAAGCACTAGCTGCTATTCAGGAGAAAATAGCTGAAATAGAGACTAGACGCCAAGTATCAGTGAAATGGAATGAAACACATAGTGCTGATGCTGTAATGTGTGATGAAAACCTGAAAGAGCAATTGATGCAGGCAACTGCTCAATGCCAGCAATCAGCTTTTGAGCTGCCATCTGGTGCAGGGCACGATGCCATGGCTATGGCGAGTTTATGTCCTGTCGCTATGCTTTTTATGCGTTGCGAAAAGGGCATTAGTCATCACCCAGATGAAGCCATAAAGGCATCTGATATTGATGTCACCTTAGCCGTGTTGAATCAATTCTTAATAAATAAAAGTGCAATGTACGACAAAGTTGAGTACGACAACGCTTTAATAGCCTAATACACATTAAATTTTAAGTGAGGCTATCCTTCTGGTTAACCTCATGTGTATCTTTTGAGCGACAGACATTAAACTACTTCCTGTAAGTAACTTTTTACCTTTTGGTAGCGCTCTGTTTGCTCTTCGTTAAGGTAGCCTTCTTCGATGGTTTTTATGCACTTCTCTTTGATAGCGTTAGCATTTTTAGAAAGGCCTTTTTCTTTGGATTTCATGGCGATAGCTTGCAATAGGTTAAGTGCTATAGCAGGGTTCTTGGGCATCACTGTATAGGCTTGTCTAAACGTTTTGAGTGCACTATCTAACTCACCACGTTCATAATATTGCACTGCACTGTTATTGAGTGCTCTCGGCGTTTGTTTGATTTCTCGCTTCTCTTTTTTCTCTTGTTGCACAAAACGTAAGAAAAGTTGGCCATCCATCTTGTCGGAAATACAGCGTTTTTCGACTTCATCTAAAATGGTTTCTGACTGTTCAAATAAACCTAAGGCGTGAAATGCTTTTGCTTTATCAATTAAGTCTTCCAATGATTGGTCATCAAAGTTATCGCCTTCAACTTCAGCAATCAGTGATGCCGCTTTTTCGGTTTCGTCCTGTAAGTGCAACAGACGCGCATTAATAACGGTGACTTGAGCTTTTAGGTCTGACTTAGGGAAACTCTGAGAAAATTGCTTAATATAGCTGTTTGCTTGTTTTATGAGATCTTCCGAATCATCCTCAGTTAAAGTCATCGCGTAATCGATACCCGCTCTTGCTGCATTCAAATAGTTCTCTGGCTTATCTTGCATCGAGTTTTTAGCAAACTTCACAATCTTCTTTGACGCTTCGAAGTGAGCATCATAGTCATGAACGATTCTCGATATCTCACGCGCTTTCTGATGACGTCTGATATTGCGAGGAGACACCTCTGACGCCATTTGAATCGTCTCTAGTGCTGTGTCCAAATCATTGTTATTGATATGGAGAGTAGACAGCATATCGTAAGCTGCTAGTTGAGATTCAGGCTTGAAGGCGACACGCAAAATCAGTCGTTCTGCCTCTTCCTCATTGCCAAGCTCAATAAAGCTATTAATAAGCCCAAGCTGCGCCCAAGCAAAATCTTGGACGTTGAGGATAGCTTCATAAAACTCTTTGGCTTTTTCAGGTTTTTTGGTTGCTAGCAGTAATTCGCCTTTGGTTTTTAATGCCGTTGGGAAGTACTGAGCCTGGCTAGGGTCAGTCAGTAAGGCCTCGGTTTTGTCTAACGCAATATCAAACTGCTTACGTTCCATATGATTGTATATGTCACGCATCGCTCTTTTTCGCATGAGCAGGCGCGTCAGCCTCTTATCAAGCTCTTTTACGGTAAAGGGCTTTGCCAAAAAGTCATCGGGTTGTAGTTCAACAATACTATGTACAACTTCTGCCGTTGTATCGGCGCTGATAAAAACAAATGCGCAGGTGAGTGGAAGTAAGCGTGTGTTTTTTAGCTCGTCGTAGAGGTAATAACCATCTTGATCGCGCTTTAAATTATATGAACAAACCACTAAATCATAGGGCTCGATGCTAATTTTTTCTATCGCATTTTGTGCTTTGTCGACATAAGTGATATCCCTAAACCCAAGCTCCTCAAGTGAATATTTCATATATCCCTGAGCCAGCACTTGGTCATCAACAATCAATACTTTGCAATTCTCTGCAATCGATTCTTTCATATAATGTAGATTTAAAACCGGTTAACTCATTTATCGTATGTATTAGCTATTACATTAGCTTCTCGTAAACGGAGCAGCAAGATAAAAACATATACCCATGAATAAATGTAGATTAATGCACTTTACTTACAGACCGATAAATCGGGATTTAAGTTCTTCAGTTGGGAGCATGCACTGTTCTCTTTTGCCTAAAAGAGCGTAACGGTTTCGAGCGAACAGTTTGTAAAAGAAGTCTCTAATTGGCGCGGGTATTACTTTCAAGATAGTAAACAAATACCAAAATCCAGATAGGTCTTTCGTTATCTCAAGTGCTGCATTGGAAAAGATATAGCATTGTTCGTTTTTAATCAGGGCAAAAGTATCGATATCTGTGGAGTAAACCTGATGCTTTTTCAAGAGCTCTTGTGCAAATTCACTTTGAATAGGCGTGAATAGAAACACACACGCTTTATCTCTTTTGATAATGAAATTGACAGCAGCATTACAGAAGATGCAAATCCCGTCGAATATCACTATATAGCGGTTATCCATCAGTTAGCACCTTCAATAATTTGTTTTGTTACTTATTGATGGTCAACGAGTTGACCTTGTTACTTTGTGAATCATCGTAGCGGATTCTTACAGTACTATCGGTTGAGAATGCCGTAAGTGCAACACTAACCATAATGGCTTTGCTCTCAAACTCTGCTTGGCTTGTCGCTATGCGAACGAAAGGAAGTACTTGATCATTGGAACATCCATTACTGGTTGATGGGGTTGTCCCTGATACTTCAGAAAGGTAAGCGGTAATGGTCCCACCACCGGCATCACAGACTTCGACCCTTTGGATTTTTGCATCCACATATTGAATATCGGCTTGCGATGTAAATGAAAATAAAGCCAGAAGAGCGGTGATTGACGTAAGTTTTTTCATGGAGTTATTCCTTTAAATGTTATCTCAACACTGGAGGAGAGGCTGGTCTTTTAGTTTCTGGTAATGTTTAATGTTGAGTGTGATTGCATCGTATTTTGAGTTCGACTTGTGCTGTACCAGCGTACAGTCGTGCAGCTATGAATATAAGCTTGAACTTTAGCACCACTGGTAAACGCTGCCAGGGCTGCGGCATAAATCTTATCGTATTGTGGGTGGGAACTTTGCATATAGATTTGATTGGAATTAGTGCATTCACCTGCGTTACCAAAGTCGCCGTAGATCATAAAACCATTATCTCTCTCGATATCGATTCTTGTCGGTGTTGCAAAATTAGAAAAGCCAGCCGCACTAACTTGAGTACTTATTACAAAAGCGCTAGCTATAGATGCCCATTTTTTCATATTTCTTATCCTTAACTTCCCTATTGAAGGGATTAGAGGGTTTGCTGAACCTTGCTCTGATAAGCAAAATCGAGCAAACCTTAAGCGACCCTGCTTATTATCTCGTTGATTCTATCAGTTTCTCTAGGGCCTGTTTATACTTGCTGTATAGATTTTGTTCTAAATAAAGGTTTTTTGATCGAGACGTGGACTTGCAGGCTGATAAATATCAGTCAAAAGTGCACAACAAAGAGCAAAATGCCTTTATAACGAATCCTTCGGACAGTATTTGTTTGTTATTTATACGGCATCAGAATCTGCTCTTGTAGATGACTACACTACAGAGCCTATTCTTTGCCAAAATAACAAATAACAAATAACAAATAACAAATAACAAATAACTAGCTGCAAAACTGTACTGCAAGGATAAACAGACCCTAGTGACTATCGATTGTGATGAATCTTCTCAAGTATGGCGACTAAGCTAGAAGTATCCCATCGACCACCGCCTATTGCTTGGACTTCACCATAGAATTGATCAACCAGTGCTGTTAAGGGTAAATGAGCCCCTATACTCCTGCCTTCGTTAAGAACGATACCCAAGTCTTTTCTCATCCAATCCACTGCGAACCCGAAATCAAATTCGTTTTTGATCATTGTTGTTGCCCGGTTATCCATTTGCCATGATTGTGCAGCGCCTTTGGAGATAACTTCTACAACATCGTTAGCGTTTAATCCGCTAGTTTTAGCAAAGTGAACAGCCTCTGAAAGCCCTTGTAAAACACCAGCAATACATATCTGGTTCACCATCTTAGTTAATTGACCGTTACCAACGGGGCCAAGAAGTTTGTGCATTTTTGAGAAGCAATCTATAAGTGGCTGGACTCTTTGATAGTTTTCATCGCTACCACCTAACATAATGGTTAACGCACCGTTTTCAGCACCTGCTTGTCCGCCTGAGACAGGAGCATCCATAAACCCAAAACCTTTGCTTTCAGCAATATCCGCAAGCTCTCTGGCAACTTCAGCAGATGTGGTTGTGTGATCGACAAATAAGCTACCGGGTTTTAATGTACTAAAGATGCCGTCTTCACCTATGGTAACGCTACGTAAGTCGTTATCATTTCCTACACAGGCAAATACGACATCTGCATCTTTTGAAGCTTCCGCTGGGGTTAAAGCAAAGTTTCCAGAGTACTGTTTAACCCATTCCTCAGCTTTTGCCGTTGTACGGTTGTATACAGTGACATTATGTCCAGCTTTAGCTAAGTAACCAGCCATGGGGAACCCCATAACACCAAGACCAATAAAGGCCACATTTTGCTTTGTCATAGTTTTACCTAGGTCAACAAACCCTCTGCGGGTTTTAATCATGTTATTTCTGGTGGTAAGTATGACAAAATAGCGATTGTTTTGTCGTTTACTTTAAGCCTGTTAGTTAAGATTAATGGGTTTGAAGTGCGTATTTATATGTTGCCGCTATACCCGTTATCCTTGAAAATGCCTGTTTGTTGGTCGCACGCTTTTACCGCAATCACTTAGTTTATCTAAGCTCATGCGGACTTAATCGTTTGCCGCCTCTATGCATTTCCAATGATTTTGGGTATATAGTTGCGGAATAGAGAGGAAAGATAACAGCATTATGAAAATTCACCATATTGAAGGGTATGTGCAGTCAATTTATTTGGTGGATTATCCCGATAAATTAATGTTACTTGATGGGTGTTGTCGAGCTGATGTTCCCATTATTCAAGCTTTTATTACAGAAGAACTAAAACGAGATTTGTCAGATTTAGAAGTGGTTATTGTGACGCATATGCATCCCGACCACGCAGGCGGAGCGCATAAGTTACGACGACTAACTGGTTGTAAGTTAGTCAGCGCAAAAACAGATAGACATTGGTATCGCGGCGTTAGCGGGATGCTAATGCACTGGACAGATATGATTCTGGCAACTTGGGTTGCAGGTAGGTTGGGGAAAAAGCGTAAGAACCTGTGGTATTCCCCATGGCTTAAGCCTGATATTGAAGTCAAAGATGGAGATACGGTTCCTGGTTTTGCGCACTGGAGTGTCATTGAAACAACAGGGCATACCGATAGAGATTTATCCGTCATTCATAAGCCGAGCAAACGCGTATATGTTGCCGACTTAATGGTACATGTAAAAGAGCGATATATACCGCCTTTCCCTGTGTTTTACCCCAATCGTTATTATTCCTCCATCATGAAATTGATGAAGCTGGAACCTGCTTCAGTCATGTTAGCTCATGGCGGGGAAGTGACGTTAACTGAAGATGATTACCAGCATTTGCTCAATCTCGCGCCAAATGTACCGAAAACACCTTGGCGCGTGATTAAAATTAAACTGAGAACTTTGTTTAGGGGATAAACGAGCTCTCGTTATTTTTGCTATGAACCGAAGTTAATAGCGATGACAATGATGGTTCCTAGAATCAAGGCAAGATTGCTGAAAACCGTCATGATCATGCCGACTGCTCTTTTAGGTGGGTTTTTGACATACATCATGGCGAAAACCTGCCGTCCGATAAGATAACCAGCACCAGGAACAATAACCCAAGTCAAACTAACGTAATGAGCAAATGCAAGCGTTGCAGGAATAAAGACGACCAGTTGTTCAAGTGTGTTTTGTTGTACTCGATATAAGCATTCCCAAGTTTCGTGCCCGGTTGTAGCGGGGGCTTTTACATTATATTTCCCACGACTTATGCCAGTAACCATCGTAAAATAGGTATATTGAAGTAATGCCAACATGATCAACAAAATGGCAATTTGCATGAATATCTCCGAAGTGTTTAGCGAGAACAAAGTGGCGCTAAGCTTAACAGAGATATTGTGATTAATACCAACAGTATGAGTGCATGCTCATACTGAATGGGATAACTGAGTACTAAAGGCGTAATAATGAGTCAAACACAACCCAATAATCCGCTACATGGCATTACATTGAAAATGATAGTGACTGAGTTGGTGGAAGAGATAGGTTGGGCTGTTATGGCAAAGTACGTCGATATACGCTGTTTTAAGCATGACCCTTCAATAAAAAGTAGTTTAACTTTTTTACGTAAGACGCCTTGGGCTCGTGAAAAGGTAGAACAGCTTTACTTAAAAACATTCCCTAAGTAACCTCAGCTTTACATAAGCAAAGCCGTTTGAGCCTAATTTGGGGTTAATCAGTTGGTCAACTTTATTATACAAACCCGAGGTTAAGTCAGTTGCTTTTCACGACTTTGTCGATTATTGCTCCAATATTTACGTTTTTTTTCTGAAAGTTTATTTCATAAAAATGCGGTTTTAACAAAATCTGCTTTCAAGATATTGGACGCTAAATTGGCCGTATAAAGTCACCTTTATCGATAGATTTTGAGTACTGTTTTGCGATCTTATTTAATTGTTTAATGTTACTGTTCTGTTGAAGTAAAAGAGCTTCTATTTGAATGAGATCCAAATCTTCTACATCATGTTCTAATGCGATTACGCCCCAAATATAAGCTTTGTCGAACTGTTCAAGTTTCATGTAAATAGTCGCTAGGCTGCTAAATATATTCTCATCAATATCGGCGTCTTCTTCGTGCAACTCAAGAGCATGGTGTAGTGTTTTGATCGTTGTGGGTAAATCGAACTTACTGTAGTAAGAGGCGAGAGCGACTTGTAATTCGGATGTCTCTAGTTTGCCTTCATCTTTATATTTCATAAAGGTTTCAAGGGCTTCCTCGTTGTTGTGACGAGACCATTGATAATAAAGTAGGTGAGGCTCTTTGGAATCTCTGGTTGCTCTGGCAAGTCTCTTAAGCTCTCGCTCGGCAGTCAGTAACCCTTTTACGCGACCTGTTTGTTTCTCTTTAAACTTAATATGTTCGATTTGGGATGCTTTGCTGATGCACTTTTTGTAGTCTTCAAAGCCTAGTAATAGTCGGTATTTATTGATGTCCTGAGGTTTCTGGAGATCTTCATATCGAGAACGGATGATGACGGACTTTTCCGCTCTGCACCAACTGTCAGGGTTCAAGTCTGAACACAAGCTCTGTTCTTCTTCACAAATTGTTGCAATAGACTTTTGTGAAAAAGCATCACAACCAGCTAGCAATAAAACGGCAATAACCAGCAAAATCCTTAGCATAAGTTTAATAGCCCTATGATGAAAAATTACAAATAAAATCGACAGATTTGGTTAAAACCAGGAAATTGTGTAATTTTAATCCAGTTTGTTGCAACCCTTGGCATTCATTTAGAATGCGCACCGTCGTAATTCTGTGACAACCTTATAAGTTATGAAAGTATAGGTAAACAAAAATCATGAACCAACAGTTCGAGCAACAATTATTGTCTAGCTGGCAAGAGCGCCAAGAATTTGCTGAGCGTATGCAACCTTTATTGGGAAAACTATATCGCGACCATGCTGTCGAAGTGAGCGTTTATGGTAGACCGCTGTTAGGTGTGACGAGTATTGATATCATTAAAGCGCACCGAGCGGTGAGATTGTTTGAATCTCATAAATTAAGATTACGTGAGAGCTGGCCTCTACTTGAAGCGTTGAGTGAAATGAAATTAGCACCAGGGCGTGTTGATTTAGGTAAATTAGCATTTCAATATCACCATTCAGACCACGGTCATGACTCTATCGATGCTTTCTTACGCGACAAGCTAGTTGACCTTGTTGATGTTGAAGATACTACAGAGAGTCAAGATGTTGTTCTTTACGGCTTCGGACGTATCGGTCGTCTAATGGCGCGCTTACTTATTGAACGTCACGGTAAGAACAACAAACTGCGTTTACGTGCCATTGTAGTTCGTGGTGGTAAAGAAGGTGATTTAGAGAAGCGTGCAAGCCTTTTACGCCGTGACTCAGTTCACGGGCCATTTAATGGCAGCATTACAGTAGATCACGAACGCAATGCTATTAAAGCGAACGGTGTATTTATTAAAGTCATCTATGCTAATAACCCAACTGAAGTTGATTACGAACAATATGGTATTAAAGATGCCATTGTTATCGACAACACGGGTATGTGGCGCGATGAAAAAGGGTTGTCACAACACTTAGAATCTAAAGGTGCGAAAAAAGTTATTTTGACTGCACCTGGTAAAGGCAATATCAAGAATATTGTTTTTGGTGTTAACGATGATCAAATCGAATCAACTGATAACATTATGTCTGCGGCAAGTTGCACAACTAACGCTATTACTCCTGTGCTTAAAGCAGTTGATGAGAAGTTCGGCATTACACATGGTCACGTTGAAACGGTTCACTCTTATACTAACGACCAAAACTTAATTGATAACTTCCATAAAGCTGAGCGTCGTGGCAGAAGTGCGGCATTAAACATGGTATTAACTGAAACAGGTGCAGCTAAGGCTGTGTCTAAAGCTTACCCTGCGTTAGAAGGTAAGTTAACAGGTAATGCGATACGCGTGCCGACACCTAATGTTTCAATGGCGATATTGAATCTTCAATTAAACGAAGAAAGCAACAAAGACGATATGAACGAGTTCATGCGTCACAAAGCGTTGTTCTCAAACTTACAGGATCAAATCGATTTTACTAATTCAACAGAAGTTGTTTCTAGTGACTTAGTGGGAACACGTTGTGCAGGTATCTTTGATGCACAGGCCACGATCGTTGAAGGTAAGAGTGCAACCTTGTACGTTTGGTACGACAACGAATTTGGTTATAGCTGCCAGGTTATGCGTGTTGTGCAAGAAATGGCTGGTTTACACTATCCGATGTTGCCATAATAGGTTTTGAGAGAGGTTGCTTAGGCGGCCTCTCTGCTTTATTTATTTGGTGAGCTTTAACTATCGGTAGCGTTGTTTCATGTCCAAAGTAGTTGTTGATAATTCATTCAAACCTAAAATCCTATCTACAAAATCTTTCTTTTCTTTTCGTAATCTCAGAAGTTTGAGCAAAGAACTCATTATTTTTGCAGTGATATTTTTCGCTATCATGGCATGGCAAACTCGAGATATGTTAGCGACAGACGGCAGTGTGCAGATTTCGCAAAAAGTATTGCCTTCGCTGAAGGGGGATACCATGCCGTTGACGGAAAATGGGAGACCTACGCTGATCTATTTCTTTGCTCCTTGGTGCAATATCTGCAAAATGAGCATCGGTAATCTAGATGGTATCAATACTGACAAATTTAATATTGTGACAGTGGCACTAGACTATAACAGCGTCGAAGCGGTTGAAGAGTTTGCGGCTGATCAGTCTTTATCTGTCCCCGTGCTCTTGGGTACTCAAGAGCTAAAAAGCGAGTTTCAAATTAAGGGTTATCCAAGTTATTACCTATTGGATGAGAACAGAAAGGTTGTTTCTAAATCCTATGGTTATAGCTCTTCTTTAGGGATGAAATTAAGAGCTTGGGCGAACGGCTAAAGACGGAATTGTTAGGAATACGATACGTTTCTGTTTTCAAAGCTTTACATAATTAAACATCCCATTTTAGAGTTGTGGTATGCTCTTGATATTGAACTAATAACCTCGTTATTTATATGAAGATAACTAGTAATTTCGACAGCGGAAATATCAACGTCATTTCTGCTGAAACCCCTGAAAACATACGACTTTCCATTCACAAAGATAACCAATCAGAATTTTATCAATGGTTCCACTATAAGTTGGAATCGACAGCTATGGTCGAACATAAAATGACCATCACAGATCTTAAGACGTCAGCTTATCCTGATGGTTGGAAAAATTACCAAGCTGTTGCATCATATGACCGTAAAGAGTGGTTTCGTGTAGACAGCGAGTTTGATGGTGAGTCACTCATTATTGAACACACACCTGAATTTAATCATACCTACTATGCGTACTTCGCTCCTTACGGGTATGAGCGCCATTTAGACTTATTAGCTTGGGCACAATCATCTTTTGATTGTCAGCAAATTAGTTTAGGTGAAACCTTAGATGGCCGTGATCTATCTATGTTAGTTGTGGGTGAGCCGAGTGATGATAAAAAAGCTGTTTGGATTACAGCAAGACAGCATCCGGGTGAGACTATGGCCGAATGGTTGATTGAAGGCTTATTAGAACGCCTACTTGATGATGAAGATGGTGTAGCGCGCTCTTTATTGAATAAGTGCGTGTTTTACATAGTACCTAATATGAATCCAGATGGTTCATATCGAGGTCATTTACGCACAAATGCGGCAGGTGTGAACCTCAATCGCGAATGGGCTGAACCTAGCATGGAAAGAAGTCCTGAAGTGTATCTGGTACTGAATAAGATGCGCGAAACCGGTCTGGATATGTTTTTAGATGTGCATGGTGATGAAGCGTTACCCTATAACTTTGTTGCGGGCTGTGAAGGTGTTCCAAATTACAGCGATAAAATAAAGCACTTGGAAGACAGTTTTAAGCGTGTGCTTATGCAAACAACGCCTGAATTCCAAGATACCTATGGGTATCCTAAAGACGCGCCTGGCGAAGCTAATCTAACTGTTGGCTCTAATGCTGTGGGTAACGAATTTGAGTGTTTGTCTTACACTCTGGAAATGCCATTTAAAGACAATGCAGATTTACCGGATCCAGCGTTTGGTTGGTCTCCAGCCCGATGCAAACAGCTAGGTGAAGATGTGTTAGTTGCAATACATTCAGTCGCTGATGAGCTTAGGTAATTCTAAGCTCAAAGCGGATTTATTTTTTGATAATGATAACAATAATGATTAAGGGGAAAATTTTTGGAATCCTTTACTAATATTCTGCTCACATTGGATGGCCTTTTAGGGAGCTCTCCCTGGTTTCCTTATGTTTTGCTGGGGACAGGTTTATTTTTCACTATTTACCTGAAATTCCCGCAAGTTCGTTATTTTAAGCATGCAACTCAGGTTGTTCGCGGTAAGTTTGATAAAGAAGGCGATCCTGGAGATACATCTCACTTCCAAGCTCTAGCAACGGCACTTTCAGGTACCGTAGGTACAGGTAATATCAGTGGAGTTGCTTTGGCAATATTCATTGGTGGTCCTGCGGCAGTATTTTGGATGTGGGCAACCGCGTTCTTTGGTATGACAACTAAGTTTGTCGAAGTAACCTTGTCGCACAAATACCGCGTAAAAACAGACGATGGCACTATGGCTGGTGGACCTATGTATTACATGGACCGTCGTTTGAATATGAAATGGCTTGCTGTCGCATTCGCGATTGCAACAGTATTGAGTTCTTTTGGTACAGGTAATTTACCTCAGATCAATGGTATCGCAAGCAGTATGGAAGCGACTTTCGGTTTTGAACCGCTTGTTGTGGGTGCTGTCTTAGGTATTCTTTTGGCGATGGTTATTTTAGGTGGTATACGTCGTATAGCAGCTGTGACCTCTAAAATCGTTCCTATTATGGCTGTTATCTATCTTATCGGTGCTTTTGCCGTTATCTTCGCCAACGTAGGTAATATTGGGCCTTCATTTGCAGCGATTATCGGAGATGTCTTCACTGGTTCAGCTGCGGCTGGTGGTTTCCTTGGTGCAGGTATGGCTGCTGCCTTTACTAAAGGTGTTAACCGTGGTTTGTTCTCTAACGAAGCGGGTCAGGGTTCTGCGCCTATTGCTCACGCTGCTGCAAAAACTGAAGAGCCTGTTTCTGAAGGTATGGTCTCTATCTTAGAACCTTTCATCGACACCATTATCATTTGTACGATTACGGGCCTTGTTATTTTGTCTTCTGGTGTTTGGACTGAGAAATTCGAAAACGAATTTGATCGTTCTGACATGACAATCGTTGCTGGTGCTTATGTTGAATCAAATGAGCAAGACCATGCGAATATCGCAAGCTTCGTTGGTGGCGGTGAAGGTCACGGTGTTGAACTATTCAACGGCACTATTCAAGTTGTATCAGGTAAAGCACTT
Source organism: Alteromonadaceae bacterium M269 (assembly GCA_004353515.1). Lineage (GTDB taxonomy): Bacteria > Pseudomonadota > Gammaproteobacteria > Enterobacterales > Alteromonadaceae > M269. The sequence continues at coordinate 137,208 of SMNZ01000001.1, forward strand.
AACCGAGATTTTACTGTTCTTAACTCGCGTTCATTTGCGGATGATGTGATTTATAAGCTTTCTTCCGAGAATGACCTGTATACTGGTAGCTTGAAAGTTGTTGATGGTGCCATTGAGAAAGACAATATTGTCGTTTCAGGTAAGTCTCTGCTGCATTCTGCAACACTGACCACCAAAGCATTTACTCGCGGTTTCTTTGGCGAATCTGGTCAATATATTGTGTCTATTGGTTTGTTGTTGTTCGCGTTCTCTACAGCGATTTCATGGTCTTATTATGGTGATAGGGCAATGACATACTTGCTTGGCCCGCGTTCCGTTATGCCATATCGCGTGTTGTATGTTGCTGGTTTCGTTTGGGCGTCTTTCGCTGACACAACGTTAATCTGGCATCTCTCTGCTGTTGCTATTGTGGTGATGACCTTACCTAACTTATTTGGCATCTTGTTGTTACGCAAAGAAATGAAAGAAACAGTAGATGACTACTGGAATAAATTTGGTAATAAATAGCCAGTTTTATTGGTCATTATAGGCGAGGGTTTTCCCTCGCTTTTTTGTATCTAGGAATTGTATTGTATCTAGGAATTGTAGCGCTCTAATCTAAGTAGTATTCGCTATATATCCAATATTATTGGAAGTGCATGGAGGCAGTATACGAACAATCCCACATGAGCTTAGATAAACGACGTAACTGTGGTGATAAAATGTAGCTAACAAACTGGCATTTTCAAGGATGAAGAGCATAAGCCTAGCTTTCATTAGTTCGCGCTATTCGTTATAGTGCACCACCTTATTCTGGAGGATTTCATGGCGTTAATTGATTGCCCTTCTTGCAACAAAAAGATATCTGATAAAGCTAAGCAATGTCCCCATTGTCAAACTGATTTTACCAATACAACTGCTGAAGACGCTGAACGCAAACAAAGCATGTCTAAGTTCAAACGTAGTCAAAGCATACAAAATCAATCTATGTTAGCGATGCTAATGTTTGTTGCTGGTTTTGCGTTGATGTTTATGGGTGAGCCGCCCGCTCCAGATAGCCTCAAATATAAAGGTGCTATGGCCTGTACGGCAATCGGTTTTATTTGGTATATCATTAATCGTGTTCGCATGATCTTTTTAAAGAGGTTTAGCTAGTGCAGTTGGATTCACTTATTAAATCTATGACTCCAGAAATATATGAGCGCTTGGCACAAGCTGTTGAAACGGGAAAATGGCCTGATGGGACCAAGTTAACCGAAGAACAGCGTGAAAATAGCATGCAAGCGGTTATGATTTATCAAGCCAAGGTATTGGCTAGTGATCAACATATGACTGTTGGACCTGACGGGGAAATCGTGAATAAAAATCGTCAGGAGCTCAAGCAACAGTTTTCTTCCCAGCCATCAATCGCACGGTTTAAGCAGGATGATTTTTAGTAAACTTTTCCGCCCTAAGTGGCAACACAAAGATGCCGAAGTTCGGCTTGAAGCAATTCGTTCTCTCCTTGTTAGTGATGCCGAACAGAAAACTCAGCTCCACGAGTTAGCATTTAATGACTCAGTAACATCCGTTCGCCTTGCGGCGTTGAACAAGCTTGATAATTTCTCTATCTGGTGGAAGTTGGCTCAAACAGATAAAGATGAGCGCGTTAAAAAGTTCGCCCTTCAAAAAGTTGAAAAGCAGGTATTAGCCGCAAAGCCCGACCAATTGAGCATGGAAGAGAGAGAAACCTTTTTAAGAGAATGTACTAACAACGCGTTACTCGAGAAGGTAGTCAATCAACTACATGATGATTTGGATGGAGAATTGCTTGAGCTACTTCTCTCTAAATTGAACAAGCCACAAATAGCGAAGAGCGTTTTCTTTAAAACTCAAAATGTCGATTTGCAAAAGCGTTTGATGCCAAATTTTGATGATGAAAATAGTCTCAATAAGGTTGTGAAGCGTATTCAGAACGAAGAGGTTGTTGAGCTTGCGAATCAAGCCCTTGCAGAGTTGAAGTACAACAAATCTCGTCCTATTCAGCTCGAAAAAGAAACCCGATTGGTATTGTCTAAATTATTGGCGCTTAAAGATGTCGCTGATTTCGATAAGTTACGGGAAAGCAGAGAACAACTAGAAAGTGCTTATCAAGATTTGAAAACAGATTTTCACTTTTTCAGTACTGCGTTATCGCAAGAAGTGGAAGGGAAGTTTGACGACATTAGCAACAAACTCAACAAACAGGTTGAAGATTTATCAGCAACCTGGAAAGAACAACAACTTGAGCGAGAGTTAACTCAAAAATTAAATGAAGCGATAGAACAAGCTGGTGAAAATCTAAAGTCTGTTGGTCAAGTCATTGCTGAACAAGCTGCAACCTTAACTAACGATGCGATTACAGAGTTAAAAGACAAATTAAAAAATGCAGCTGTGCAATTACAGGATGTTTTGATGGATCTCGGCGGCGCACCTGATCAACAGCAGCGTAAAAAAGCGGAAGATTTATTTAATCAACTCTCATCGACTGAGCTGACATTGAGTAAGTTGCCTGATTTCCAGGAAGCAGTTAAAAAGGGAACTGAAGTTGTTCAGTCCTTGAAAGAAGCGGCACTGCCAGAATCTTACGAGCAGCTAGCAGCAGCGAAACAGTTATTCGACAATGCGAAATCAGAGTGGAAGTCAATTCAACAACCTTATCGAGCAAGTTGGCCAGCGGATTTAAAAGAAGAATGGAAATCACTAGAAAATAACTGGAAGTCGAAGATCCGCCAGTTTAATGATGAAGCTGAACAAGCGATTAAGAGCACACGCTCTATGCTGAAAGGTATTCAAAACCTTGTGAATTCGGGTAAGTATCATGGTGCCATGCGCTTATTCGAAAAAGCGAAAGTTAGCTTCGACGATTTGCCAGAAAGGCCGAAAGCTATGCTGGGTCGTTTGTATGAAGACACAACGAGTCGTATCGAAAACCTTAAAGAATGGCAAAGCTACCTAGCTCAACCCAGAAAGCCGGCATTGATTGAAGAAGCTCGAGCCATAGCTGATAAACCACTGGAAATTAATGAGCAAGCGGAACGCGTGAAAGTTTTGCGCAAACAATGGATTAGCCTGGGTGTGAGCGACGATGAGAATGATCAAGAGCTCAACCAGCAATTTGACGCTTTGTGTGAGAAAGCATTCGAACCTTGTCGTGAGCACTTTGCTGAGCAAGAGAAGAAGCGCCAAGAAAATCTTGAAAAGAAACAAAAGCTTCTCGATGCGTTTGAAAAACTCGGCAAAGAGCTTACCGCAGGCTTATCACTATCCGATTTAGCCAAACAACTAAAATCTTTGCAGAACCAATGGCAATCCGTTGGCGAAACTGACTATCAGTATAGAGAAGAAATAAATCAGCGTTACCGTGCGAGCTGCATTCCGTTAAAAGATAAAGTGAACGATTTTTATAAAGATAATGCCGAGCAGAAAAGTGCATTATTGGAGCGAGCTGAGAAATTGCTAGCAATAGAAGATCTCAACGAAGCAACGGACCAATCGAAAGCACTGCAAGAAAAATGGAAAGCTATTGGTCATGCAGGGTACAAGCAAGAAAAAGTGCTCTGGACTAAATTTAGAGAAATTAATAATCAGGTTTTTGCTAAAAAAGAATCAGCTTACCTGGAGCAGCGAGCGGAAGAAAAAGCGCAAGTTGACGTTATTGAAGGCCAACTAAAGGCATTGGACACCTTAATTGATGACAGTACCGATAAAGCTGAGCTGATAAGTCAGGTTGATGCCGAATCTCAGACTATCCGTGAGGCGGTCTCACCTTTACATCCTAAAGCGGCAGGTCGAATCATTGCTCAATTAGATAAGCTGTTAAATAAACAACAGCAGAAAATTAAAAATTGGGAACAAGTGAGTGAGAAGCAGAGCTTTATTGCATTGTTCGATTTGATTGCGCAATGGACAAGAGATGAAAAGCCCGCGGCCTTGAGCGAACTGCCAAGTCGTTGGCAGCAATGCTTCAGTGAGCTTCAGTCGGAGCCTGAAGAAGATGAGCGACTGCGCTTAACCTTGATGCTTGAAATTATAGGCGATATTGATTCTCCACTTGATGATGCCGGATTAAGAAAGGCGGTACAGCTAGAGATGATGGCCACTAAACTCGAAGATGGTCAACATCAGGAAAAAGAAGCGCTGCTGAAGGACTGGATTAAGCTAGGGCCTTTATCTGAGAATGAACAAGCCTTGTTGCCTCGTGTTAAAGCGGCTTTTATTTAACTGATTTGAAGAGATAACACTATGTCTAGCCAAGGTGCGCATAACCAAGTCGCTTTGCAGCCGATAGAACAAGCTATGCAAAGACTTCTTTCGTCTATAGAGCCAGTCACTGAAATGCTTAACGTTAGGCTTGAACATGCTGTTGGCTCTGTTCTAGCGGAAGATGTTCTATCTACTATGGATGTACCACCGTTCGATAATTCTGCTATGGACGGTTATGCCGTTAAATTTGAAGATTTAAATACCTCAGATAATTTGGAGCTTGTTGGAACTAGTTTTGCTGGTGCACCTTTTGAGCAGCATTTGGAGCACGGACAATGTGTCCGCATCATGACGGGCGCTGTTATGCCTGAAGGGGCGGATACCGTGGTTATGCAAGAGAACACTGCTGCTAACGGCGATACGATAACGATAACTGTTAAACCAAGGTTAGGGCAAAGTGTTCGTCGTTGTGGTGAAGAGCTCACCAAAGGTCAAGTGGTTCTTGAGAAAGGTCGTCAACTGACGTCGGTAGACGTCGGAATTATGGCCTCATTAGGCTTTGCAAAAGCTTGCTCTATTCGGCCTTTGAGAGTTGCTGTTATATCGACGGGTGATGAACTTAAACCACTTGGTACTGAGCTAGCGCCAGGTGATATCTATGACAGCAATCGGTATGCGATTATTGCGTTGCTCAAGAAGCTCGGTGTGGAAGCGATAGACATGGGGTGTGTGCCTGATGATCGTGAACAACTCATGGCCGCCTTTATTGACGCCGATAGTCGTGCAGATGCGGTGATTACCTCAGGTGGTGTGTCTGTTGGTGATGCTGATTACACAAAAGAAGTCCTCGAAGAGATTGGACAAATTGATTTTTGGAAGTTGGCGATAAAACCAGGAAAGCCTTTTGCGTTTGGTCGACTACCTTCAAGTTATTTCTTCGGATTACCTGGAAACCCAGTTTCATCTATGGTGACACTTCACCAACTTGTTGTGCCTGCATTGCAAAAGCTCAGAAATACGCCTGTCAAAGAGCCAGTGACTTATCATGCGAAGGCGAAGAAACAGTTTTTTAAGCGTCCTGGACGAACGGATTATCAACGTGCTGTTTTTTCTACCAATGAAAAAGGCGAGTTGGTTGCTGAGCCTACAGGTAGCCAAGGATCAAGCATGTTGACCTCGATGAATAAAGCCAATTGTTATGCAGTATTGCCTCAAAACAGCGGCAGTGTCGAAATTGGCGAGCCTGTTGTTATTCAGCCCTTCGATTACCTTATTAGTTAACTGAGTTTTTAAAGTGCAAGTAACTTTGGCACCTATGGAAGGTGTTGTTGATCATTTGATGCGTGACATGTTGACACGAGTGGGCGGCTTTGATCTGTGTGTCACTGAATTCGTGCGAGTTGTCGAGCAACTACTCCCCAAAAAAGTCTTTTACAAATATTGCCCTGAGCTTTATGAGAACGGCTATACACCCGCGGGTGTGCCCGTAAAGGTTCAGTTATTGGGTAATCACCCTGAATACCTTGCTGAGAACGCCGAACGTGCAATAGAGCTCGGTTCGCATGGTGTTGATTTAAACTTCGGGTGCCCGGCTAAAACGGTTAATAAAAGCAAGGGCGGTGCTGTCCTACTTCAGGAGCCAGAAACTCTATATAAAGTCGTAAAAGCCGTAAGAGAAGCTGTTCCCAGAGAGCATAGCGTCAGCGCGAAGATTCGTTTGGGTTATAACGATAAGTCCTTGGCATTTGAGAATGCGCAAGCGATAGAATCGGCGGGAGCCGACTTATTAACCATACATGCAAGAACACGCGACGAAGCTTACGACCCTCCCGCGCATTGGCATTGGATTGCGAAGATAAAATATAGAGTTGATATTCCCATAGTGGCTAATGGAGAAATATGGGGACGGGAGTCTGCACTGGCATGCCAGGCTGAATCTGAGTGCGAAGATATTATGATTGGTCGCGGCGCCTTATCGATGCCTAACTTAGCGCATGTTGTTAAAGGGCATCAGGAGCCCATGCTTTGGTGCGATGTTTTGGATTTACTGCTGAGCTATTCGGAATACGAAATTAAAGGTGATAAAGGATGTTACTTCCCTAACCGAATTAAACAGTGGCTACGTTATATCACCCGCCAGTATGAAGAAGCTCAGTCTTTGTATCTGCGATTGAGGGTACTTAAAAGTACTCCTGAAATTATTGATTTGCTCAATAAAGAGCGGCAGTGCAGCCTACACATTTAAATGGTTGATGAGCGATACCTCAAATTGACCTTAAGTTAAATTTTGATAGTTTAACGAGAAACAAAAAAGGCGCTCAATAGAGCGCCTTTCTTTAAGATTCTTTAAAAGTTGTCAGACAGCGGTATCGACGAAGGTCCCAACTCGCTGATCTGGGTCAACCGTTGTCGCTGCAGCTGTCGTATCTTCTACCGATTCGGTTGCCGTAGCATCAGCCGCAGAAACTGCAGTTGGGTCTGTAGTATCTGGTGTCGCTGCCGTCGCAGTTGCAGGCGCCGTTGTCGTTGCATCTGTATCAAAGTCAGCTGCAGGTGTTGTGGCTGTTTGTGCAGCAGCTGCCGCTGCCACTTGTGCTGCCTGGCTCGCGCCAGTTCCAACAGTACTTATACCCATGATGAATACCTCAGTGTGATGATTACTTTTTTACCCTCAATAGTTATACAGTGTAGAATAAAAAATGTTCAATTTCCGCAAAAATATTGCATTTAATGTCAATTCTCTCTAAAGGAAGTGTCACTTTTCTATCACTGCTGCATATGTTACTCGTTTATATTGAGCAATGGGCGCAGCTGTTTATCCATAAATGCTGTGATCATCGGTTGAGCTTTTGCATTCGGATGTATTTGATCTTGTTGCATTAAATCATCATTTAACGCGATTTCTTCAAGCAAGAATGGGATAACCGGTATTTGATATTCTTCAGCGATATCGGTAAAAGTGTTGGTGAAAAGCTCAGTGTAGCGACGACCAAAATTTGTTGGGATTTGCATCTGTTGGATAATGACGTCCACGTTCTCCGATTGGGCTGCTTCAACCATTTGCTTAAGGTTGGCTTTCATTTTATTAATGGGATAGCCACGTAAACCGTCGTTACCTCCTAACTCGATCAGCATATGCGTAGGCTGATGTTGCTTCAATAAGCGGGGGAGGCGAGCTAAACCACCATCAGTTGTTTCGCCGCTGACAGCTGCATTAATAATTGTGATATTTTCACCGTCCCACGCATTTTGTAACAAACTTACCCAGCCTTGCTCTTGCTTCAAGCCATAGGCAGCGCTTAGGCTATCACCCAAAATCATTAACTTTACTTCTTTTGCCCAAAGTTGATCTGATATCAACAAAAAGGGTATAAGCATCAATACAAGTTTTAAGCGAAGTACCACGATGAATTCAACTCCTGCGAATATGATAGAAACAAAAAACATCACTAAAGTCGTCGATACGACTGAAGGACAGTTACAGATCCTTCAACCAATTAGCTTTAATGTCAAGGCAGGTGAGTCCGTTGCCATTGTGGGAGCGTCAGGTTCGGGTAAATCAACATTGTTAAGTTTGTTAGCAGGCTTAGATGAAGTCAGCGATGGAGATATTGTGCTCGATGGAAAAGCATTAAAGGGTATGGGAGAAGAAGAACGTGCGCAGTTGCGTGGTGAAAAGGTTGGTTTCATCTTTCAGAGCTTTATGTTGGTGCAAAGTCTGACTGCGCTGGAGAATGTGATGTTGCCTGCAGAAATTGCGGGAATGCACGACGCCAAAGAAAAAGCGCAAGAAATTCTCGAAAAAGTAGGGTTGGGCCATCGCGGGACACATTATCCAAATCAGCTATCGGGTGGTGAGCAGCAACGAGTAGCTATTGCCAGAGCTTTTATCACTAAGCCGAAAATTCTTTTTGCTGATGAACCAACTGGAAATCTCGACGCTGCGAACGGAACAAAAGTTGAGAACTTACTGTTCGAACTGAACCAAGGTTCGAACACCACACTTGTTTTGGTTACCCACGATAATGAACTGGCAGAACGTTGCCAACGCCAATTGCATATGCATGCTGGTGAATTGACTGAGTTGTCGAACGATAAAGATGTCGTTGAAAACGAACAACTTGAACGTCAGGCGGGGTAATTTAAATGTGGTATAAACTTGCGTGGCGTTTGTTTCGCCATGAGGCTCGCCGAGGTGAGCTAACCATTATATTGTTGGCGATTACACTGTCTGTTGCGGCAGTTTTGTCGTTATCTTTATTCAGTGAACGACTGCAATCAGCACTAACTGAGCGTAGTGCTGATTTCATTGCGGCAGACCGAGTTCTAGATTCGCGAAAACCGGTAGATCCAACTTGGTTGGAAAATGCTGAAGAAAATGGGCTAAATACGGCGCATCAAGTGTATGCGCGTTCTATGGCTTTTGCTAATGAGCAGATGAGCTTAGTGAGCTTGAGAGCAGCAACTCCAGAATTCCCACTCAAAGGGGATATTAAAACAACAGACCAACCATTTGGTGTAGGTGTCGTAACCGAGGATACACCTAAAAGTGGTGAAGCTTGGGTAGAGTCTCGGCTTTTCCAGAGTTTAGGTTTAGAGCTCAATTCGACGATTGACGTGGGCGATATGACCTTCACCGTAACGCGTGTTTTGTCCGAGGTCCCAGATTCCGGCTTCAATGTGTTTGGTGGCGATCCTAAGGTTCTCATTTCTATTGATGACTTGGATGCAACCAATATTACTGGTCCTGGAAGTCGTGTTACCTATAGTTACTTCTTCACTGGTGAATCTAACCAACTAGACGATTATTACGATTGGCTAGAGCCAAATCTTGACAGAGAGTTACATCGCTGGGAATCAGTCGAAGATGACGACTCTGCCATCGGACGTTCAGTTGCACGTGCCGAACAGTTCTTCTTGTTAGCGAGCTTACTTGCTATCGTGCTAGCGGCGGTTTCTATTGCTGTTGCGGCGCAACGTTATAGCCAGCGCCATTATGACCCTGTTGCTATTATGAAAACCTTGGGAGCTAGTAAAGGGACAATTCAGAAGGTTTATTTGCTTCAGATCATTTTCATCGCGACATTAGGTATTTTGTTGGGTACCGCTGCGGGTATGCTCATACAACAAGTGATAGTTTCCATAGTTGCTGAAAGAATGGATATCACGCTGGACGGATGGCACTGGAGGCCTCTGATAATTGCCGTATTTACGGGGGTTATTTGTGCGTTGATGTTCTCTCTTTACCCGATGCTGAAGCTGTTCTCGGTTCCCCCTCTACGTGTACTGCGACGCCAGATGGGTGCAGGTTTAAGTTCGCGCTTGATTCAATTTGTTGCGGCAGGTGGCGCTATTTTATTGCTGATGTGGGCTTACAGTAACAATATCGTTATTAGCCTAATTCTATTTATCTCGGGTATTGTTCTCGTTGCGAGTTTGATGCTGGTGACTTATGGCTTGATTTGGGTTGGGCGTAAGCTCGGACAGGGGAAGATGGGAGCTTGGCAACTTGCTTGGGCTCGTATTCAAAGACGTTCAATGGACAACAGTGTTCAGCTGATAAGCTTCGCTATTACTATTATGTTGTTACTGATTGTATTGGTTATGCGCAATGACATGGTTCAGCAATGGCGTGATCAATTACCAGAAGGAACACCCAATTACTTCATGGCCAATATTACAGAAACACAACTGCCAGAACTTCAAACTCATTTCTCTGATCGTGATGTTCAAGTAGACAATTATTTCCCGGTTATTAGAGCTCGTTTTGTGGCGATTAATGACGAAAAAATCAGAACAGATGTTACTAAAGAAGAGGAAGAAAACGTCGAGAGAGAAGGGCGTGATGGTCTTGGACGTGAAGCGAACCTGACTTGGAGTACGACCTTAGGTGAAGGGAATACAGTGATAGAAGGAACCTGGCTGAGCGACGAGGAAAAAACAGGAGAGTTCTACGGTGTTTCTGTTGAGAGTGGCATTGCTGAGAACTTAAATATCGGGTTAGGAGATTTACTGACTTTTAATATTGGTAGTGAGATTGTTAATGTCGAAGTTACTAGTGTCCGTGAAGTTAACTGGCAATCAATGAGACCTAATTTCTTCTTCGTATTGCATCCAAAATCTTTAGAAGGTTTCTCGCCGACCTACATCACTAGCTTCCATTTGGATAAAGATCGTAAAACTGAAATTACTGGTCTTATGCAGCCATTTGCTAGCGTAACTTTATTTGATGTTGATGCTCGTCTTGATCAACTTCGCTCTATCATCGACCAAGTGTCTGTGGCGGTAGAGTTCATTCTAGTGTTAGTGCTTGTTGCAGGTGCGTTGGTTCTTATTGCGCAAGTTCAAGCGAGTATGGATGAACGCCAGCAAGAGCTTGCCATCTTGAGAACATTAGGTGCAAAAGGAACAATGATTCGAGCGAGTGTCGTGTTTGAGTTCATCATTATTGGTGTTGTAGCTGGGGCTATGGCGGCCGTTGCCAATGAACTTGCTCTGTTCTTGCTGCAAAGTCAGGTATTTGAAATGCAAGCTGCTATTCATTGGGAGTTTTGGTTGTTGGCACCGGCGATTGGTGCAGGTGTTGTTGGTATTTTAGGAGCTATAAGTTGTTGGAGGCTCTTATCACTCAATACCAGTCACCTTCTCAGGCAAATGGTGTAGAGATAAAGCCTTTGTAATAAGCCCCGTTTACGGGGCTTATTACTTTTCTCTCATAAAGATTTCTAGTGGTTCGTGGAATGCTTCTGTCACAAAGCTCCTGTTTGTTTAAGTACACGCAGATTTGACTGCCGATGTCAGATATTCTCAATGATTTTAGGGATCAATAAATGCTAACGCACTTTCTAAGTCGGGGTGTTTAAAGTTGAAGCCCTGTTCCTGAAGGCGTTTTGGAATGACTCTTTGACCATAAATGAGCAGGTCGGACATTTCTCCAAACAAAACCTTTAGCATAAATTGGGGCATTTTAACTGCACAAGGACGTTTTAATTGTGACGCTAATGTCTGGCTAAACTCTAAGTTAGTGACTGGATTTGGTGCCGTTAAGTTATAAATACCGCTGGCGGAGGGGCTTAACAGTAGGAATTTTATAGCTTCTAATACGTCGCTGATATGTATCCAGGACATATATTGTTCGCCAGAAGCCATCGGGCCACCCATTCCCATTTTAAATGCTGGAAGCATTTTATCTAATGCTCCATCTTTACGGGAGAGCACTATGCCGGTTCTGAGAAGGCATACTCGTGTTTTTTCACTTTGTGCTTCCTGCGCTAAGCCTTCCCACTTTTTGCATATCTCATGGCTGAATTCCTCGTAGACCTCAGTATAGTCCTCGGTAATTAAGGTTTCAGCTTGCCTTCCATAGTAGCCAATCGCAGAGCCGCTGATAAAAACTTTAGGTGGGTTGCTACTTTGCTTGATGAGTTGCGTTAGTTTCTCTGTAATAGACCAGCGACTTTGGGTAATACGATGCTTTTGTTTCTTGGTCCAGCGCTTGTTGGCGATAGATTCTCCTGCCAAATTAATGACAGCGTCGAATTGGTCAAGGTTGTCTAATTTATCAAGTGAAGAAAAAAGTTGTGCTCTGCTGCTCACGTGGTGAGTTGCAGCAGCCACATTTCGGGTATAAACACTAACACTGTGTTGATCAATGAGCGTTGGTATTAGGTGCGAGCCAATGAGTCCCGTACCACCCGTAATCAGTATATGCATAATCAGCCGAGTAGGATTACTTGTTGCAACTTAAGCACAAGGAGACTGAATCAGCAAATCTCAGCGCATGGGGCTTATCAACTTCTACTTGTGCATAAGTAACCCATTGGTGTTCTGAGGCGATAGCTAATATGTCAGAGGTAAGCTTTTCTAATAGTGAAAAACGTGTGCTTTCGACGAGGTTGATAATGCGTTTGGTAATAGTGCGATAGTTTAATGCATCTTCCATTTGGTCTGAATTTGTCGCTTGCTCAGCGCTGTAGTGAATGACGACATTGATGATAACGTCTTGCTTATTGTCAATCTCTTCTTGCTTAATACCGATGTAGGTTCTCAAGCGTAAATTTTTAATTTTTATTGTCGCTAAATCTAGCTTCATCCTTTGTTTCCTTCGCAATATTTTTGTAGCTTAAGCTAGAGCGTGTTGATCTTTACTGTACAGTTTTGCAGCGAATTGTTTGTTGTTTAGACAAAGAAGAGGCTGTGTAGTAATCTCCATAAACAGGCTCTGATGCAGGATAAATAACAAACAAACGCTGTCCTTTGGGTTCGTTATAAAGGCATCTTGCTTTTTGTTGTCAGCTTTTGACTTGGATGACCAAGCCTGCAAGCTGACGCCGCAATCAAAATGCCTTTATTTAGAACAAAATCTATACAGCAAAGTTCAAAACGCTCTAGGTACATTTTACTTATTTTTTGTAACAACAGTTCACTCTATCAGAGTTGAGAGAGCTACACGTGTTATTACTTTGCTTTTCATATACTTTGCTATTTGCTAAGTTTGACACAAACATCTAACGATAGTCTCACAAATGGAATTTAAATTTACTCCTGCTGTAAAAGTCCTACTTGTTTCGGCTTCTCTTATTATCGTTTTAGCGGGTATAAAAACCGCAAGTGCGATTTTAGTTCCTTTCCTCCTTTCGATATTTATTGCGATGGCATGCAATCCACTGATTGCTAAAGCCAGTCGCTATCATATCCCGAGGTGGGTTTCTGTAATCCTAGTGATCCTTATCATTGTTATCTGCGGTTTTATGCTTGCTGGGTTAGTGGGAAATTCTATGTCTGAGTTTTCGGCTAACTTGCCTGTTTACGAACAGAAGTTGCAGTCTGAATTTGCATGGATTGCAGGGCAGCTGAGCGCACTTAATATTATCGTCGATAAAGAGCTGCTGATTTCTTACCTCGATCCGTCAATTGCCATGAATATGGCAAGGAACCTACTGTCGGGAATAGGTGGGGTTATGACCAACTTCTTGCTTATTCTGCTAACCGTGGTTTTTATGTTGTTTGAGGCTGAATCTGTACCAAAGAAGATTCACATTGCACTAGACGACCCTAGTATGAAAATACAGCAGATAGATAAGTTTCTTGAGTCGGTTAAGCAGTACTTGGCTATTAAATCGGTAGTGAGTTTGGCAACAGGTTTTTGTGCTGGACTGTGGTTATATATTTTAGATGTCGACCATTTCATGCTTTGGGGCGTAACAGCGTTTCTGTTCAACTTTATCCCAAATATCGGTTCTATTATCGCTGCTGTACCAGCTGTTCTATTAGCACTTGTACAGCTGGGGCCAGCGACTGCCGGTTTAACAGCTCTCGGGTATGTTGTGATAAATATGGTAATGGGGAATGTCATTGAACCTAGATTTATGGGACGTGGTTTAGGACTTTCAACGCTTGTTGTTTTCCTTTCGTTGATTTTCTGGGGGTGGTTATTGGGCACAGTAGGTATGTTGCTATCGGTACCCTTGACGATGATTGTGAAATTGGCGCTTGAATCGAGCGATGATAGCCGTTGGTTAGCGCTTTTATTAGCAGGTAATGAAGAAGGTCCAGATTCGCCTGAATCCACATAAACTCAGGCAGGTTTGCTGGTTGTAGTAAAACCTACAGCCAGTAAATAAGTCTGTTCAAGGATGATAGATATAAATTTCTTTTGAATATCCGCTGGCGATACTATCTCTGTGCATCAGTTGACTGCTAAAATACGCGCATTTAGTAATTCATGGAAATTTATATATGACGGTAGTTACCCGTTTTGCGCCTAGCCCTACTGGATATTTGCACGTAGGTGGAGCGCGAACAGCTCTTTACTCTTGGTTATACGCTAAAAATAAAGGCGGAGACTTTGTGCTCCGTATCGAAGATACCGATATTGAGCGTTCAACAAAAGAAGCAAAAGATGCAATTTTAGAAGGCATGCGCTGGCTTGGGTTAGAGTGGCAACAAGGGCCTTTTTATCAAACAGAGCGTTTTGACCGTTATAAAGAACTTATCCAACAGCTGCTTGATGAAGGAAAAGCATATAAGTGCTTTATGCCTGCGGAAGAGTTGGATGCAATTAGAGAAGAACAGAAAGCCAGAGGTGAAAAACCTCGTTACCCAGGGACATGGAGAGACAGAACCGACCATCCTGCGGATCAACCTTTTGTTATCCGTTTTAAAAATCCACTAACTGGCACAGTCGTCATTAATGACCATATCAGAGGGAAAATTGAGATCTCTAATGAAGAGTTAGATGATCTCATTATTCAGCGTAGTGATGGAGCTCCCACCTATAACTTCTGTGTTGTTGTTGATGATTGGGATATGGGAATTACTCACGTTGTGCGTGGGGAAGACCATATCAACAATACGCCTCGACAAATTAACATCGCTTCTGCACTAGGTGCACCTATTCCTGAGTATGGGCATGTTTCTATGATCCTCGGGGATGATGGTAAGAAACTATCAAAACGTCATGGTGCTGTGAGCGTTATGCAATACAGAGATGACGGATTCTTACCACAAGCGTTATTGAATTATTTGGTGAGGCTAGGGTGGTCGCATGGTGATCAGGAAATATTCTCTGTTGATGAGATGATTGAACTGTTTAAGTTAGAGGACGTTAGTCCATCAGCTTCTGCTTTCAACACAGAAAAGCTTATTTGGCTTAATCAACATTACATCAAGTCTTTGCCATCAAATGTCGTTGCAGAGCACTGTGCTTGGCATTTTGAGCAATTAAATATTGATACGAGCAATGGACCAGACTTGAGTCAGGTTATCGAAGTACAAGCAGACCGTGTTAAGACGCTGAAGGAATTGGCTGAAATCAGTCAATATTTTTATCGAGACTTTGATGAGTTAGATGAAAAGGCGGCTAAGAAACATCTGAGGCCTGTCGCAAAGGAACCATTATCTCTTGTTAGAGATAAATTAGATGCAATAACCGATTGGAAACCAGAAACAATTCAAGAAGCAATTAATAATACTGCGGAAGAATTAGAGGTTGGTATGGGGAAAGTTGGAATGCCTTTGCGAGTTGCTGCAACGGGTTCTGGTAATTCGCCATCTTTAGATGTGACTCTAAATTTGCTTGAAAAGGTTAAGATTGTTCAGCGAATAGACAAAGCGCTCATTTATATAGCAAATAGAGAAAATTCTTAAAAAAAGCGTTGACATAGTAAGGCCCCCTGCCTAGAATGCGCCCCGCTGTTACGGAACAGTCGCTGCAAAGGATTCGGGGCTATAGCTCAGCTGGGAGAGCGCTTGCATGGCATGCAAGAGGTCGGCGGTTCGATCCCGCCTAGCTCCACCAGGCATAACAGCAGATTAGTTTCCTAGTCCCCTTCGTCTAGAGGCCTAGGACACCGCCCTTTCACGGCGGTAACAGGGGTTCGAATCCCCTAGGGGACGCCATTATCTACATTAGGCCGTAGGTAATAGTGTCATAGGAAATTAATCAGCATATCTTAGATATGCAAAGAGACAGAATTATTGATAGCAGACATAGCGTTGTTATCACATCAAAGGCAACTTTGATAATGATTGCTGTCCCCTTCGTCTAGAGGCCTAGGACACCGCCCTTTCACGGCGGTAACAGGGGTTCGAATCCCCTAGGGGACGCCACATATGAAAGCCCAACCAGAAATGGTTGGGCTTTTTTCTTTTCTACAGCTAAAAACTTTTTTGGATCTTTTCCCGCACTTTTTAACTTAAGTCACAGTTGACAGGTTATTCATTTACTGAAAACATAGTTGATATATCAACTAATACGAGTTTATATGACTAAAAAGCGACGACTGATATATCAAATCAACATGGCTAGACATGTGATGATGAAATCAATGGACAGTATATGTGTTAGAGAATTGGATGTGTCTGTTGTGCAACTGACTGCTTTAATGGTGTTAAACGATAAGCAAGGATGTCAAATGAAGGAGCTAGCTGACGCTCTAATGTTAGATAAATCAGCAGTAACCGGACTGACTAAGCGTTTACAAAGTAAAGCTTTGGTTGAACGCATACCCAGTGAAACAGATTCAAGAGCTTCTATTCTAACGCTGACTGAAAATGGAAAAGAGAAATTAGGTGGAGGCATGAAATTACTAGCTGAGGCTAATCAGATGATGAGTGAAGGCTTTAGCGAAGATGAGTTGGATACTGTATCGCGTTATTTAGGGCATTTGACTCACATATTCTCGGGGAGAAGTTAATTTATGGCGTACAAACCTTCAAAAAGTCCAGTCTTAAGACTTTGGAAGAAATTTGGCAACCACGCATTCGGACGTTGGTTAGTTAGTAAGATCGTCTGCTTTAATGCACCATACTTCAGCAGTATTAAACCGGTGTTTACACGCATTCAGCCTGGGCAGGTTGAAGTCGCTTTTAAGAAGAGAAGGGCGGTGCATAACCACATTAAAACAGTACATGCTATTGCTATGTGTAATGCTGCTGAGTTAGCTGGAGGTGTTTGTCTCGACGTGTCGCTTGATGCTGGGTTTCGCTGGATACCTGTAGGTATGGAAGTGAAGTATCTAAAGATGGCGAAGACAGATCTCATTGCAAGATGCAAAATTGAAAAGTTTGATTGGGACGAAGCACAAGACGTGGTAATGCCAGTTGGAGTTTTTGATACACATGGAGATGAGGTTTTCCATGCTGATATTACGATGAGGATTTCAGAGAAAAAGAGAGCTGCTTGAATTAAGCCCTGAATACTCAGGGCTATTTAATGCCTTTAGAATCTAAGGCCTAAGGCTTCGCATAAGAAACGTTGTAAAGGCTGAGCTCGTCCATATAGGCTCGCTATTCGCTTACAGACATCATCTTCATATAGAAATGATTCATCGAGCTGACAAACTGCGATAAAGTCTTTACGTTTAAGCTCTTCGATAAGAGGATGCTCTTTATCAAAGCCTTTTGGTGGTCTAGATAGAGAGTCTCCCACCAATTCATATTTTTCGGTAAAAGGCTCATGCTCAATGGCATCTTGATAGGGTGCTGACTTTGCGACTATGTGGTCGCGATACTTTTTTAGCTCTTCAGAGGCAGGGTGCCAAGAGCCAACACCGAGAAAAACATTTCCCGGCTCAATATGTAGATAAAAACCCGGTGCATGTACATCTTTGCCTATCTCATGCCTAAACTGGATTCCAACATTGGTTTTATAAGGAGATTTGTCTTTTGAGAACCTCACGTCGCGATAAACGCGCATGAGAGAACCGCCCATTTTTTTGGAAATAGCTTCGTAGTGAGGTGATATCAACCTTATCCATGAATCCATTTCACTAATAAATTCGAGAGCAGGCGTACGTACTTTATCTTCGTAATCTTGTTTATGGTCATTAAACCAATCTTTATTATTATTAGCCTTCAGTTGCGTTAAGAAGGTCATTATTGATGGATCGAAGTGTTTAAACATTAATATCCCTTAATATTTTCTTCTCTCTAAGCCTGTTTGCGAGAGGATTTTGGCTGAGATTTCTTCTATAGAATAAGTGGTGCTGTTCAAAAATGGAATATGTTCTCTACGGTAGAGGTTTTCTACTTCTCTTAATTCCATTTTGCATTGTCGTAAAGATGAATACTGGCTATTGGCTCGCCTTTCCGAGCGTATTTGATGTAGTCTGTCAGCATTTATTGTCAAGCCAAATAGCTTGTTTTTAAAACGCCTTAACGTTGGCGGTAGTTTGAGAATATCTCCCATATCTTCTTCAGTGAAAGGATAGTTAGCGGCTTTAATACCGTATTGAAGAGCAAGGTAAAGGCTTGTTGGTGTTTTACCTGAACGAGAAACACCTGTCAGTATGATATCGGCCTCGTGGAAATCCTTAAGGTTTGAACCATCATCGTTGGCTAGCGCATAGTTAACCGCTTCGATACGAATATCGTAAGTGGTTTCGTGAATACTGTGAGTTCGGTGTTTTAAGGGTTTTGATGGAACACCTAAAACTTTTTCCAACGGTGCAACATATTGATCAAGGAAGTTATAGCTGACACCCACGGATTTGGAGACAATTTTACGCACGTCGATATTGACTATGGTGTAAAAAACTAAAGGTCGTTCACCAGACTCTTTAAAACTCTTCTCGATCTTTTCAAGGACTTTTTCAGCTTGTTCTTTTGTTTCAACAAAAGGTAGCGTGATATGTTTAAATTCGACTTCGAATAACGACAGCAAAGCATGCCCAAAGACTTCTGCAGTAATAGCTGTACCGTCAGACACATAGTATGCTGTGCGCATAACAACTCCTTAACAATGTTGTAATTTAATTACTGAATTAAATTAAATTTTACTTTTTATTACAGCCCATTTTAAAATCGGCTCTTCGCAATTGGGCTTATCAATAGTAATACTATTTAATTGAAATTAAATAGAAATTTTGGAGAGGCATTTAGATAGGAAATCTATTTAAATACCGACTAGAGTGTATTGATCAATACTGTAAAATTTTGCAGCGAATGATTTTTGATATTCAGATAAGGCAATTTGCATGACGTATCGTGAAATCAGAGAACATTGTCGTCAAACAAAATTTAATACGGTAAAGAACAACACATTCTATAATCCTTATATAACTTTTACAGACTTAGAGTTTTGGAGTAAATATCAGTGATAGATTACGTTCTATGGTATCAAGATTTGGGGATGAACGATGTCGGCCGAGTGGGCGGTAAGAATGCATCACTTGGTGAGATGATCTCAAACCTTGCTAACGCTGGTGTACAAGTTCCAGGCGGTTTTGCGACAACTGCAGATGCGTTCAACGAGTTTCTAAAAACCAGTGGCGTTGAAGATAAAATATATCAACTTCTTGATGAGTTAGATGTTGATGATGTTAATGCTTTGGCGGAAGCTGGTGCAAAAATCCGTCAATGGATAATCGACACTCCTTTCCAACAAGAACTAGAAGATGCTATCCGTTCAAGCTTTGATGAGCTTCAAGGTGATAGTGGTAATGACGTTTCCTTCGCTGTACGTTCATCTGCAACAGCTGAAGATATGCCAGACGCTTCTTTTGCGGGTCAGCAAGAAACTTTCTTAAATGTAAAAGGTTACGAGTCTGTTCTTGTCGCAATTAAGCACGTATTTGCTTCTTTGTTTAATGACAGAGCGATTTCTTATCGTGTTCACCAAGGTTATGACCACAAAGGCGTTGCCTTATCTGCTGGTATTCAGCGCATGGTACGCAGTGATATCTCTTCATCAGGCGTTATGTTTTCTATTGATACTGAGTCTGGTTTTGAAGATGTCGTCTTTATCACTTCATCTTACGGTCTTGGTGAGATGGTTGTTCAAGGCGCCGTTAACCCAGACGAATTTTACGTTCATAAGCCTACGTTAGCAGCGAACCGTCCTGCTATTGTTAGACGTAATTTAGGCAGTAAATTAGTTCAGATGATTTATTCGTCTGATCTTGAGCACGGTAAACAAGTTGAAATCGTTGATGTTGATAAATCAGCGAGCGATAAATTCTCTCTAACTGACGATGAAGTTATGTCTTTGGCTCGTCAGGCACAAATTATTGAAGATCATTACAAACGCCCCATGGATATTGAGTGGGCGAAAGACGGTAATGATGGAAAACTCTATATTGTCCAAGCTCGTCCCGAAACAGTCCGCAGCCGCGAAGACTCTCAGGTTATTGAGAACTTCAAACTTAAAGGTTCAGCTAAGCTAATTTCTGAAGGTCGTGCGATTGGACATAAGATTGGTGCAGGCACCGCGAAGGTTCTTGCTTCAATTGATGAAATGGACAAAATCGAACAAGGCGATGTTCTAGTTACAGATATGACGGACCCTGATTGGGAACCGATCATGAAACGTGCATCAGCTATCGTTACTAACCGTGGTGGTAGAACTTGTCACGCCGCAATCATTGCACGTGAAATGGGTATTCCAGCGGTGGTTGGTTGTGGCGATGCCACTGAAGTTATTCAAACCGGTGACAAGGTGACAGTCTCTTGTGCAGAGGGTGATACTGGTTTTATCTACGGTGAGCAACTTGATTATGAAGTTGTGACTTCACGTATCGATCAAATGCCGGAAGTACCACTTAAAGTCATGATGAATGTGGGTAACCCTGACAGAGCATTTGATTTCGCTCGTTTACCGCACAAAGGTGTAGGGCTTGCGCGCCTAGAGTTTATTATCAATCGCATGATTGGTGTTCACCCTAAAGCACTTCTTGATTATGACAATCAGCCAAGCGATGTGAAGCAAGACATTGATGACATGATGGCGGGTTATGAATCTCCCGTAGAATTCTACGTACAAAAGCTTGTTGAAGGTATTTCAACAATAGGCGCGGCATTCTCTCCAGAACGCGTTATTGTGCGTATGTCTGACTTTAAGTCGAATGAGTACTTCAACTTGGTTGGTGGTCATCAGTATGAGCCACACGAAGAGAACCCGATGCTGGGCTTCCGTGGTGCTAGTCGATACATTTCTGATGATTTCCGTGAATGTTTTGCACTTGAGTGTGAAGCAATTAAACGTGTTCGAAATGACATGGGCCTAACCAATGTTGAGATCATGATCCCATTCGTAAGAACGCTTGAAGAAGGGCGTCAGGTTATTGCCTTGTTAGCAGAGCGCGGATTGGTTCAAGGCGAAAACGGCCTGAAAATCATCATGATGTGTGAGCTTCCTTCGAATGCGCTGCTAGCGGATCAATTCTTAGATATCTTCGATGGTTTCTCTATCGGCTCTAACGATATGACTCAGCTCACTTTAGGTCTTGATAGGGATTCTGGCCTTATTGCTCATTTGTTCGACGAGCGTGATGAAGCGGTTAAGGCATTGCTAAGCATGGCAATTCAAGCTGCTAAGAAACGCGGTAAGTATGTGGGTATTTGTGGCCAAGGGCCATCTGATCATGAAGACCTAGCGGCATGGTTGGTTGAACAGGGTATCGATAGTGTTTCACTTAACCCGGATACCGTTGTTGAAACTTGGTTATATCTTGCCGAACAAAACAAGTAAGTTACTTATTGATTGATAACAAAAAAGGCTGCCATTTGCAGCCTTTTTTCTTTTAAGCTTGTTTTATCTAAACTTCCTTGTTAACAGGAACCTGTCCAGCCATCTGGCTGATCTACTCATACTGTTCTGACATTTCTTTAGCCACTTTCGAGCAGCTGGGAAATCTATGCTTAATAGCATCAATCCACCTATAACAAAGAGTATAGAACCTGGTAAAATAAAAAATATAACGCCGAAGCTAATGGCTAATACAGCGGTGATTATTCTTAGTTTCTTTTTCACGGTAGATTTTTGACCAAGGCCTGTTTATTGTTGCTGTAAGACTATGTTTTTCATGATGAGTTTCACAAGTTCGAGTTGTAACAGAAAGTTACTTAACTGAGAGGCTGACGCAAAATGAAACATTTAGCATGGCGAAATTACATTTGATTGACATCTTTACTGCTTAAATTTAGCTATTATTAACAGGGAAACTAGCTACAAGTGCACACACAAATAATGAAAAAACAAACACTACTCAAGATATTTTTACCGATTTTTGCTTTAGGCGTTGGCGTTTTGCTGATGTCGGGGATTAAAGCGACAGGACAAGAAGAGGCAGAAAAGGAAGAAGTTGATGTTCGCCCTACGGTAACAGTCAAGTTAGCTAGAGCAGAAGATTATCAAGTGATTCTCAGCAGCTTTGGGGAAGTGAAGTCTGTAGAAGATACTATGTTGTCTGCACAGGTTTCAGGTGAAGTCACACATTGGAATGAGAACTTTGTTGCCGGCGGACTTGTGCGTCGAGGCGAGGTTTTATTTAGCATCGATAAAATACGTTATGAATCTGCAGTATTGCAAGCAGAGGCTGACGTGAGTGTGGCTGAAGCGAGTCTGATTGAAGAAAGAGCTCGCGGGGAAGTCGCAAAAAGAGAAGCGAAAACATTACCCGCTGCCAAGGTTACTGACTTATATCTGCGTAAGCCTCAGTTACTGAGCGCAGAAGCTAACTTAAAGTCTGCACAGGCAAGGTTAAAGCTAGCGCAAAGAGATCTGGAATTCTGTGATGTTAAAGCGCCATATGATGCGTTGGTAATTAGCCGAACTATCGGTGTAGGACAATTTGTTAATCAAGGCGCGCAAGTTGCTCAGATCAGTAATATTGAAGCAGCTGAAGTTGTTTTCCCTGTAGCTGGTTTTGATAACGCCTTTTTACCGAATGAATTGAAAGGTAACGCAGCCTCTTTAATTAGTCGTGGTAATCAAACATTTGCTCGCGAGGCTAAAATTTCACGTGATTTAGGCGTTGTTGATCGCAGTACGCGTATGGGACAGCTTGTTGTTCAGGTAGAAGACCCGTACAGCCTAAAAACTCAAGCACCTAAAATGCCTTTTGGCACTTATGTTGAAGTTGAGTTTATTGGACAAGTATTGTCGAACGTATACAAGCTTCCACAGGAGTGGGTCAACAATGACACTGTTTGGGTAGTCGGAAACGACAAAAAGCTGATTCCGAAAAAGGTAACTGTTGTTCGTGAAGAAGGGCCATTCTTTTTGGTTAGCGCTGGGCTAGCCGAGAATGACCAACTTGTGACAACACTACCAGAGTACCCTCAAGAAGGTATGGAAGTAAAAATCGATGGTGAGCCAGATGACTTTGAAACTCCGGCCAAATTATCGATTCTTGCCGACAACAATTAATTAGGAACGCCGTTATGTCTCAAGAGCAAGAAAAACAAACGGGCCTCATTGCCTATTTTGCTAATAACTCTGTTGCTGCGAATTTGATGATGGCATTTATCATCATCATGGGGGTGATTAGTTATTTCACTATTCAGCGTCAGATGTTCCCAAATATCGAAATTAACTACATTGAGGTAGAAGCAACTTATCGAGGAGCTTCTCCTCAAGAAATTAGTGAAAGCATACTGATTAAGATTGAAGAAGCACTGAAAGACGTAACCGAAGTTAAACGTAGCGTTTCGAGAGCTTTTAGAAATAGCGGCCGCATTAGTTTAGAGATTAAAACAGATGCGAACCTGACTGATGTTTTAGATAAAGTGAAACAGCGAGTCGACAGTATTGCGACTTTCCCGGCAGAAATGGAACCTGTCACCGTTTCACAAGTTGAATTCCAGCAAGATGTTATTGAAATGTCTCTTGTCGGTGATTTACCTTTATCTGAGTTGAAACCCTTTGTTAAAGAGATTGAAACCGAGCTGTTGGAGCTCGATAACATCTCTTTGGTCAATGCCGAGACACCTGATGACGAAATTGGGATCGAAATAAGACCTGATGTTTTACGTAAGTACAATTTAACGCTGGATGATGTCACTAGAGCAATAAGACGTCATTCATCTAACTTTTCTGCGGGACAGTTAAGAACAGAGTCTGGCTTAGTTTCTGTACGTATCGAAAACCAGTACTACGATGGTGATGAGTTCCGTCAGATTCCGGTGAAAATCGGGGAAAATGGCGGCAAGGTCCTACTTCAAGATGTGGCCATCATTAAAGATGAGTTCACCGAAGGTGAAAGGTATTTCAAGTACTCAGGTGAAAATGCTATTTTCATGTCAGTGAAAGCGACACGTGATCAAAGCACCATTCCTGTAGCTAAATCGGTGAAGGATTATATCGCAGCGAAAAACGCAAAATTACCGGAAGGTTTAGAGTTAAAGATATTAGTTGATATGACTTATTATCTGAATGCGCGTTTAGACATGATGCTAAAGAATCTCGTTCAAGGGTCTATTCTTGTTGCTTTAATGTTGACTATTTTCTTGCGCTTTAGATTAGCTTTCTGGGTTATGTTAGGCTTGCCTATCTGTTTCTTAGGCGCATTAATGTTGATGCCTGTATTCGGCGTAACCATCAATATCTTGTCGCTTTTCGCCTTTATCATGGTACTGGGTATTGTGGTAGATGATGCCATCGTCATTGGTGAAAGTGCTTACACGGAAATTGAGAAAAAAGGCGGCGGAGTTGAGAATGTTATTCGAGGCGCTAAACGCGTTGCCACACCTGCGACATTTGGTGTTTTGACGACTATCGCTGTTTTCGCACCATCGCTGTTTTCTTCAGGGCCGGAAGGTGCTTTCTTCTACAATATCGCTGTAGTGGCAATACTTTGTCTTGTTTTCAGTTTGATTGAATCCAAACTTATTTTGCCTGCGCATTTAGCGCACATGAAATTCACTCCGGTTAAACCAACCAGTTGGCGAGCAGGTTTTAATAGAAGCTTCTTTAGTTTCGTTAATGGCCCGTATAAAAACTTCGTAACTCGTTGTACCGAATATCGTTGGTTTACGCTTTGTGTATTTATTGCGTTGTTGATGATGAGCTGGGCTTTGGTCTCTGCGAACCACGTGCGCATGGTACCAACACCTAAAGTGCCTCACGATTTCCCAAGTATCCGTATTGAGATGAACGAAACCGTTTCTGACGACGCAACTATCTTTGCTCTGAAAACTGTTGAGAAAATTGTTTACGACATCGATGATGAGATTGAACGTGAATACGGGCAGAAAATGGTTAAGGACATGTTGGCCTTTAACCAAGGTAGAACTCGAGCACGTTTGGTTATTCCTTTGGTTGATGAAGAAATTCGTCCAATCGATACTTTTGAATTGGCAAGGCGTTGGCGAGAAGCAATGCCTACGATTCCTGGCATGAAGTCTTTCAGTGTGCAGGATGACGTTAATGGTGGACGTGATGGCGGAGAGTTTGGTTATCTTCTCTTTGGCCCTGAAATTGATACCTTGAATGCAGCAGGTTTAGATTTCATCAGCATGTTGCAACAGCAAACGGGGCTTTTCGATATTAGTTCGACCATTGACCCGGTGAGTAAAGAAATTCAGTTAGAACTTAAGCCAGTAGCTTTTGATCTTGGTTTGGATTTAGCAACCATTGCTGGACAAGTCGGTAATAGCTTCTTCGGTGGTGAGGCACAACGTGTTATCCGTGGTGGTGAAGAAGTGCGAGTGATGGTGAGATACCCCAAACTAACACGTGAACGCTTTGCTGAATTGAAGTATACCACTATATCAACACCGAGTGGTCAGGAAGTGATGCTTGGTGATGTTGTTTCGCTCAAAGAAACCGCGGGTATTAGTTATATTCGCCGCGAAGGCGGTTACGCCAGCGTTTATGTTTCGGGATCTATCGATGAGCAGTTAGTTGAGCCTGACGAAATTGTGAAAACGATTCGTGAAACACTGTTACCTGAACTTCAGAAAATGTATCCGTCTGTTAAAACAGAATTGGGTGGATCTATCGAAGAGCAACAAGCTCAGCAGAATGAGCAAATTATGTTCTTCTTGGCTGGGATGTTGATGGTCTTTATTCTGTTAGCAGTTCCATTGAAGAGTTATTCCCAACCGCTCATTATTATGTCCGTTATTCCATTTAGTTTAACGGGCGCGATTTGGGGACACTATTTCTTTAGCCTGGATTTGAGCATGATGTCGACCTTCGGTCTGATAGCAGCTGCGGGGGTTGTTATCAACGATAGCTTGGTAATGATCGACTTTGTCAACCAGAGACGCAAAGAAGGCTATGCGATGAAAGAATCTGTTATTGAAGCTGGTTGTGCTCGTTTTAGGGCGATAACGCTTACTTCTATAACAACTTTCGTTGGCGTACTACCGATAATGTTTGAGACAAGCTTACAAGCACGTTTCGTTATACCTATGGCAGTGGCTTTAGGGTTTGCAGTGTTGTATGCAACGCTGGTGACGCTGATACTTATCCCTTGCTTATATTTGATATTGGATGATCTGAAGTTAGTTTTAGGTAAGCCTTATCGTATGATTGTGAAGAAGAAAGCGCCTACAGAACCTTTGGTTGAGCAGACTGGCAATTAAGAATTAGCTATTTAAACAAGAACCAATGATTAAAAATGCCATTCTCACAGAATGGCATTTTTGTTTATAGATTAAGCTTACTGAAATAGAAATTCCTATCCTATTTTGACCATTCAATCAGTTGCTTGAATAAGGTATAGTTCGCTGTAACTTATGCCAGTCAAACACCTAAATGATCCCCGTCGTACACTCTGAATCTCTACTGGAAAAAACTTATACGAGTTTTTTAGATGAACTAAAAATGTCCCCTTATGCTGGAGATATTGAAAGCTCTTACTCAAGCCGATTAGCTGTTGCGACAGATAACAGTATTTATCAGAAGCTTCCTCAAGCTGTTTTACTGCCTAAAACTGCAGAAGATGTGTCCCATATTGGGTGTATTGCGGCAAATCATCCTCAGGTTAAGTTTAGCCCAAGAGGGGGAGGAACGGGTACTAATGGACAGTCTCTAACCTCCGGTATTGTTGTGGATATGTCTCGACATATGAATCAGATTATCGAAATCAATGTTGAGGAAAAGTGGGTTAGAGTGCAATCAGGTGTTGTCAAAGATGCGTTAAATGATTTCTTAAAACCGCATGGTTTCTTCTTTGCGCCTGATTTATCAACCAGTAATAGAGCAACTATTGGTGGCATGATAAATACTGATGCGTCAGGTCAAGGGTCACTCGTGTATGGTAAAACCAGTGATCATGTTTTAGCGTTGTCTTCTGTCCTAGCTGATGGAACAGTACTTGATACTTCCCCAATAGCGCTAGAAGAATTTGAGAAGGTTAATCAAGAACGCTACCAAGAAGTTTGTGCGCAGCTTATTGAAACCTGCAAAGGTAAGCGAGATAAGATCCAAGCGAAATTCCCTCGACTAAATCGATTCCTAACAGGATACGATTTAGAGCATGGGATATCGGACGATTTATCAACGTTAGATGTGAGCCGATTGATAACAGGATCTGAAGGTTCTTTAGCGTTTGTAACTGAAGCTAAGCTCAATATTACCCCCATCCCCAAATACAAAGCACTGGTTAACATTAAGTATGATTCTTTTGAATCAGCTCTACGTCACGCTCCGAAAATGGTAGAGGCAAAGGCAACATCGGTTGAAACCGTTGATAGTAACGTCTTGAATCTCGCTAAAAAGGACATTGTTTGGCATTCAGTAAAAGAGTTAATCAGTGATGTTCCAAACAAGGAGATCATGGGACTTAATATCGTTGAGTATACCGGAGAGGAACTCGAAGATTTTAAGCATCGCATAGAACAGTTGAGTGGATCATTAGAAAAAGCCGCAGCAGACGGTGAATCTGGTGTTATTGGTTATCAGGTGACTTACGACCTAAAAGAGATTAGTCGTATTTACGGTATGCGTAAAAAGGCGGTAGGTTTACTTGGTAAAACAAAAGGTTGGGAAAAGCCAATTGCCTTTGCTGAAGATACCGCTGTACCCCCAGAGAATTTAGCTGACTTCATCATGGAGTTTCGAGCGCTGCTAGATGAGAAAGGACTGTATTACGGCATGTTCGGTCATGTTGACGCTGGCGTTTTACACGTACGTCCAGCTTTTGATATGTGCGATCCTAAGCAAGAAGTCATGATGCATGAGCTTTCGGATAAAGTTGTTGAGCTCGTGGCTAAGTATGGCGGATTGATGTGGGGAGAGCACGGTAAAGGCTATCGAAGTGAATACGGGCCAGCTTTTTTTGGTGATGAACTTTTTACCGAGTTAAGAAAAATTAAACAGGTTTTTGATCCGCATAATCAAATGAATCCTGGAAAGATATGTACACCGCTTAATTCGGATGAGCAACTAGTCAAGGTATCAGATAAAAAGCGAGGGCACTTTGATAAGCAAATTCCAATCAACGTCAGGAATAGCTTTGAACCTGCACTAAGTTGTAATGGAAACGGGCTTTGCTTTAATTACGATACGAAAAGCCCAATGTGTCCGTCGAGCAAAATAACTGCTGATCGAAGACATAGTCCTAAAGGCAGGGCTGGCATAATGCGCGAATGGTTGCGCTTGGTTAGTGAACAGAATTACGATTTTGCCGATTCGGGAGTTGAAGACTCATCAAAGACCAAAACACCTCTTTTTACACGTTGGGCCAATAGCCTGAGTAAAAAGGATGACGATGACTTTTCGCATGAAGTCATGGAGGTTATGGACGGCTGTCTTGCCTGTAAAGCTTGTGCAACTCAATGCCCGGTGAATGTTGATGTACCGAGTTTTAGAGCACGTTTTTTAAACTTGTACTACCAACGTTATAGCAGACCATTGAAAGACTACCTCGTCGCTAATATTGAAGCTTTAGCGCCTTTCATGGCCAAGATACCCAGTGTTATTAACGTATTTTTGCGCCAGAAATGGATGCAAAATGCATTGAAAAAAACACTTGGCTACGTCGATACTCCTATTTTATCTGTACCAACTCTGCAAAGTCAGGTTGAATCGTCAAATTACAAGTCCTTTGATTTGGATTATCTAAACGGATTAACAAATGAGCAACGTAAGAAAACACTGCTGATTGTTCAAGATCCGTTTACGAGCTTTTATGATGCTAAAGTAATCAGTGACCTGATGACTTTGACTCGAAAGCTGGGTGTTGAGCCTATTTTGCTTCCATTCAAGCCCAATGGAAAACCGCAGCATGTTAAAGGGTTTCTTAGTCAGTTTGCGAAGACGGCTCGTTCGACATCTGAGTTTCTTAATCAAGTTGGTGAGCTTGGTATCCCAATGGTGGGCGTTGACCCGTCCATGGTGCTTTGCTACCGAGATGAGTATAAGAAAGCGTTAGGGGACAAGAGAGGGAGTTTCCAAGTTGATTTGGTGCATGAATGGCTGATTGAGCGATTGGTTGAATTACCATCCAGAACAATATCTTCAAGCGATTTTCATTTATTTGGGCATTGCACTGAGAAAACGGCCCTTCCAAAAAGTGAGGGCCAATGGCAACAGATATTTGAGCACTTCGGCCTTAGATTAAATGTTGTTAGCGTTGGCTGCTGTGGTATGGCAGGTACATATGGACATGAGGCAAGTCATTTGGAACACTCTCAAGGAATATTCGGGTTGAGTTGGCAAGAGCCAATAAGTAACTTACCACCAGAACAAGTATTGGCTACGGGGTATTCTTGTCGTAGTCAGGTTAAGCGATTTGAGCAGTTTGCACCAAGACACCCGCTCCAGGTGCTTAATGATATGCTTTAGTGGCATAACGCCATGATGAGATAATAATAATATTAGGAAAATGTAGTATGGCAACAGAACAAGTTCATCCAAACGAACCTCAAAATGAGGAAGAGCTTTCAGCATGGGTTAGGGCGCAATTTCAGTTGGCGAATCAGTATTTGGCGGAGCACGGGGTTTTATTTGAGTCCGTTTATGCTGAAGACAGTCGTTATCTAGCGCCTTACTTTTCATTATGGAAAATTAAAGCAATGGATGGCCAAATATACTGGGTTTTAGGTGGCGATATGCCGTCCGATCACGTCAATTTTGAAGTTTCTGAAACCGCTAAAGGTGCTCTAAGGCACTTTTCTTTGGGGTGGCAGCTTAAAGCCGAAAATATTCGCTCTGCAGAAAGCGAAGACCCTGAAAGGGTCACACATGCAGATATGCTGATTAAAAAAGCTGAAATGATGTATGCCTTGTATAAAGATGAAAGTATTTGGGGACAGCAGTAAATGAGAGTTGGGAAGTTTGTCGTAACTTCCCATCAATGAATATAGGGAAGTCGATATGGTAATAGTATGGAACAGTTGATTTTTATTTTTTCATTGAGCTGGCTCATCGCTTATGGACTGATTCTATGTATAAGGAAGTTTGCCACCTTATATAAAAGTGAAATGCTGGCTTTTACCAAAGCCGTGTTTGTTTTACCTACTGTTGGGATAGGGCATGGCATAGTGCCAGTGCCCGCTTGGTACCCGATCTACAACATTTCAAATTTTGATAACGTGACAGTCTCCATATCCGTTGTAGTTATGGTTCTTGGTTTTCTATATTTCTGGCTAACGGGTCGACCTCGTCGTTGAAGGTAGAGGTGGTTTTAGCACCTCTAGTCGATATACCAATACCCTAAATTAACTAATGTAGTAATAAGTTGGATGAATTCCGGATCCAAACCTTTCTCTTCCTGATTTTCTGCTTCGTATACAGAGTGCCTAAGTAGAGCATTCACCTCTTGAGTTATGTGATTTGGCACAGTAAATACATTTTTCTCGATAAAGAAGGTAAAACTTTCTTTATCTTCGTTTGGTAAATTCTGTACGAAGGTTGGCTTGACGCCGCCTACTCTAATTAAATTAACGCCATCCTCTAACAGTTCATGAATTTCTTCGTTTGAGTATTGTTCTTCAGGAGAAAGCTGTTGCTCAGGATCGACTTGATTGAAACTAGCAATGCGTGCGAAAAAATCGTCAAAGCTTGGAGAGTCAATCCACTGCTTTAACAAACCCCTTACCGTATTTATTTCTGTGATATTAATTTGCGCTGGGTTATCTCTTAGTTCAATGTTGGGATCCTGATAACGTTGTCCAACAAACCCTGAGTCCAGCATGAAGTCAGCAATGTTTTCAAAAAGTTGTCGTTGATCTGGTGCTCGAAATCCAATTGAATAATTCAAACACTCCGTCAGCGCAACACCGTTGTGAGGATAGCCTGGGGGAATGTAGATAATATCTCCCGGTTCTAATATCTCATCTATGATAGGTTCAAAGTTATCGATCTGAGAGAGTTTTGGATGAGGGTAGAGGGTTTTATAGTCTCCAGGTAGACCAACTTGCCAGCGTCTCTTTCCTTTTCCTTGGATGATAAAAACGTCATATTGATCAATATGAGGACCCACACCGGCCCCTTCGACTGAATAACTGACCATAAGGTCGTCAATTCGCCAATTGGGAATGAAATCAAAGAGATTCAGCAAAGGTTGCGTATCTTGAATCAGGTGCTCGACGCCTTGAACTAAAAGCGTCCATTGACCTTTGCAATAAGGCTCGAATTCGGCAAAAGGTCCCTGCGCCATCGACCATTGGCCTTGCTCTCGGCTGATTATGCGAGAATCCATGGAATCTTCTTGTGCGAGAGCTGCCAGATCGTTTTCGTCGATAGGATCAACAAAAGGAGTAATAGCGTTTTTTAAAACTACAGGTTTCTTTTGCCAGTACTCTTTTAGGAAGTCGATAGCGTTAAATCCGTTCAATTGGTGTAATGTCATTTTAATCGTTTAGTAACCAATAAGCGTCAATTTCTCCCATACCTTTAATTTCAAGCGTACGTCTAGGTGAGAAGTTGAACGATGTCCTTGTTAGGACATAAGTTGTTTCTGATACTTGTATTTTATCTGTTTCTCCGTAACTTTGCATACGCGATGCTAAGTTAACGGCTTCTCCCCATACGTCGAATGTATATTTACTACGCCCGATAACGCCAGCAACAACAGGGCCTGAATTTATACCGATTCTGATACCGTTGTTTAATCCATGCTTCTGTGAAAACTTTTTATAGGCTTGATGCATTTCCTGTGCACAGATACAGCAAATCTTTGGATGATCGACTGTGTTCTCATGTAAGCCAGCAACAACCATGTAACCGTCACCTAGGGTTTTAATTTTTTCTAATTGATAACGGGAGCATATTTCGTCGAACAAGCTAAATAACTCATCGAGAAGTTTTACCAGAGCTATTGGGTCGGTATCGCAAGTTAGCTTGGTAAAGTTTTGAATATCTGCAAAGAGTATCGTGACGTTAGGGTGATAGTGAGCAATGGTCTTATCCGACTTTTTGAGCTTGCTAATGATATGGCAGGGTAAAATATTGGATAACAACGAGTCTAAATTTGCTTTTTCATGGCTCATCTTTGCCCAACTTCCAGTTGTGATTTTATGCACTTGAAAAGCAGCGACAAAGCAAGTGATTGCAAAGATAAGTCGATTAATTTGCCTTATGTTGTCTTCTGCAGGCCAACTAGAGAGATGACTTTGTTGATACCACTCAATTGCGAAGAATAAGCATATATAGAGAGAAGAAAGTGCTAATTTTAATGACGCACGTTTACTTGAAAAAATAAAAGGGATGATAAACAGCCCAAGTAAAAAGAATAGATGAGTATCTGCTTGAAAGTGAGCCACCAAAGATGAGCATAAGATATAGCTGCTATAGATGCAGTAAAGCAATATTGAGGCGATAAAGTGCTTGTTATGTCCGTTTATTAATGGAACAAGAATCAACGCCAATACGTGCAAAGCTATGACGACACTTTTTGTTTGATGAGTTAGAGATGCAGACCAGAGGTAAAAGGGTAATTGTACTAAAAGAAATAAACAAACAACTAAACAAATGAGGTTTGTTACATAAATTGGACTTAGATTTCGCTTAGCGTCATTTTCTAACTTATGGTGATGTGTTCCTGCTGACACCCACAGTCGTATCCATTTCGACAACATATTATCTTCCCTGACAATTTTTCTGCGATAAGCTCTGTGACTTACTACTAATACATAGACATTAGCATACCTTTTAAGGCAAGCGACATCACTTTATAACTGTTTTAATCCATTGATCATAAAGTAAATGTCGCTAAAAAGCTTTAGCTTATTGGTACAGCCCTAAGTTTGCCTTGGCGTGTGCTTCAAACTCGGTAAAGCCACCAATATGTTTCTCGTCTAAAAATATCTGAGGAACAGTATTAACGGGTTTACCTACTGTCTTCTCTAAATCAGCTTTCGTAATACCTTGCTCTTGGATATCGATATAACGATATTTAAAGTCATCACGGCTTTCTACTAACGAATCTGCGACATCTTTCGCACGAACACAAAAAGGGCATCCTTTTCTTCCAAAAATTACTGCAAACATGATGAATTCCTATTGAGTTAATTTATTTGTTTTACATGATAGTGATCTGAAGTGCTGATTGAAAGCGCATAAACTCTATCGTTATTATCGTAAATATCAATTAATAATATATTCTTTATTAGCATTAATAGATTAGTGATTAAGCCGGTCGTCTGACTCTTGGTGCTTTATTTCAGTTTCTGGCGGCAACTCCCATTCGTCACCAATAATATCATCTTCTTCATTTTCAGAGTTTTCCTCCCAGCTATAGGTCTTCTCTGCCAGTTTAGGGTCTTTCTTAAAGAAGAAGAAAGCGCATATTGCTCCTACAAGTGCACCAAAGAAGTGATACTCATAGGAAATACCAACCTCTCTGGGGAATATTGTCATTACCATACCGCCATACATAAAGAACGCTATCATCATTAAAACAATCGAGCGCTTATCTCGCCTTAATATACTTGCGATAAAAATGTAGAAGAATATGCCATGTGTTAACCCACTGGCACCTATATGATGAACTTGCCTAGCAAATAACCAAACACCAATACCAGACGCTATCCATATAATGCCGATAACGGGCCAACGTGTTTTAGGATATCCATACAGTAGGGCTGTACCTAAAATTAATAGTGATAGGCTGTTATTGCTAATATGGCTGATAGAACCATGAACTAGCGGTGCAGTAAGAACGCCCAACAAGCCAGAAAAGTTTCCTGGAGACACTCCTAGACCTGTTAGGTTTAGGTTGAAAAGAATTTCTGCAGATTTAATAACCCAAAGTGCCAAAATAAAAAGGCTGGTCACAATCAGGCTTTGTTTAATTGAATAAGGCTCTTTAATCATAAACAAGTTATGAGGGCGTTATTCCAATATTTAAAGAGGGGAATTATTTATTGAGTAACTGTAGAGTTTGTCGAACGAAGCGCAACTAGGTTCTGATCGAAGTCAACTTTCACTGTACGGTGCCATTCATTTAATGCTTCGATATCACAACCACCAAGTTCAATAAGCATATTGACTAGGTTGGTATCGACAATACTTTGAATGAAGTCAGGGTCACCCATAGTTTCATTAAATTCAACGTAACCAATACCTGATTTCTCTTTTGTGAGTTTGTCTATTTCCATAACTTGAGTGTCAGACAATGAAAATGAGGTTTCGCAGGCTTTATCGACAGCTTTATACATAGAGTCATACAGATTAATTGCACTGATGTGCTTGGCGATAATTATCTTATCGTTGACATTTTGTTCTGCATGCACCGAACTGGCGAAAAATATCACCACAATTAGCATAAACCTAAACATTCGGCTTCCCCCTAAATAAAGTGACACGAAGACTACCTTACTCAGGCTTCATTGTATGCACTTAGTTTCATTTTTTTGACAGAAAACTGGAACCGTTAATAAACAGTTCAGCTGTGAATCAGTTCATTTGTTTGAACAAAGTTCTTATAAGAGGAAGAGGGGAACTAAAAGGTTCATTTTTGAATTGCCTAAGAACGGCTTTTATCAACAAAAGGAAAAAACTGGATAGTAAACTTTCCAGTCGACATTAAAAGTGCGTTAAAAAAATAAGTGAAAAACAGTCATTTTTTAGCCAGTAGTAAAGTTGGCATAAAAAAGCAGAGTTACTTTTAAGTATATGTAAATCAATGGCTTGTTAGGTTTTTTTGTAAGAGTAAGTGATTTCATAGCTCAAATATTAGCTTGTTTTTATGGTATTAAATGACATACCTATGTATTCGCTTAATTATTTTTTTATGAAAGAAATAAAGCTTTAATTTAGTCATCGAAGGGCAACAACCCTGAAGTTTAAATCAAATTTTTTAACTCGTATCAATAGGAAAGCAAGCCATGTTGAAATCAGTAAAAACAAGTTTAGCAGTTATCGCCGTTTCATTAACTTTCATCGGTTCAGCGCAAGCTGATATTAATGAAGATTTAAAGAACATCTGTACCATCGTAAAAACAGATGATAAGGGCGAGCTTCGTAAAAAAATCAAGATGGTCTCTACTGACTACGGTGTTAAATTCAGAGACGTATATGACGGTGTTACCTGTGGCGGTCAAAGCTTAATTCGTACTGCAATGAAAAACTCAGCAGTTGAAACAGGAACGCTTATGGTTAAAAAGCTATCTAAGAAGATGCTTATAGAAGCTGAGGCTGACGGTAAAACTTTGTCAGCTTGGGCAGAAGCAGAAGGCTTTAATAGTTCTCCAATCTACGCTGCACTTAACGAGCGTATCTAACTAACCTTCATTTGGCCCTTCATAGGGCCATTTTTTTAGGTTGCTGATAATTGCAAAAGAGGTGTTGGATAATGAAAAACTTTATTCTACTTATTGCGATATTAAGTTTAGGAGGCTGTGCATCAGCAGTTGGCAGACACCAACAGTTGCAGGCGCATTTATCTTCACCTGTTAATTGCTTATCAGCTGATAACGATATAGCTCAGCTTGAAAATGAGAAAGCTTCATCTGGCGAAAAATTCTTAAATGGCTTAGCTTCTCTATTACCTTCGTCAGCGCTGCTTAATATAGTGACGGGTGAATATGTCAGCAGGGTTGCCATCGCTAGCGGTAAATTTAATCGCAGCGTGGAAGAGCGAATTAATGACATTGAAGAATCCTGTGATGGTGCAGTACTAGCAAGTAACTAGTTTGTAATCAGTCAGCGAAACTCTATTTATAAAAACAGGCCTCTTTATTAAGCGGCCTGTTTGTATTTTTGTTCCAGAAAAATCAAAGAAACGCCCTTAGTTAATTCATATTGTCAAAAAAAGGCCAGCATATAGAAGGTATTGGATGATATAATCATGGATTATTGATTCATATTTTCTTAGAGGTTTTATAGTAATGGCCGAGACCGAGAACCGTCCGACCAATTTTGTTCGTCAAATTATTGATAAAGATTTACAAGATGGAACACACGATCATGTCCAAACACGCTTTCCTCCGGAACCAAATGGCTATTTGCATATTGGTCACGCAAAGTCTATTTGCTTGAACTTTGGTTTAGCGGAAGACTATCAAGGTGCTTGTAATCTAAGGTTTGATGATACTAACCCTGAAAAAGAAGATATAGATTACGTTAATTCAATTAAAGAAGACGTTAATTGGCTAGGGTTTACCTGGCATGAAGATGTTCGCTATTCGTCAAATTACTTCCCGAAATTATATGAATTCGCACATGAACTGATTACTAAGGGCTTGGCATACGTCGATTTCTCTAGCCAAGAAGAAATGCGTGAGATGCGTGGCACCTTAACTCAGCCAGGTAAAAATAGCCCTTATCGCGATACTACACCGGAAGAAAATACGACGCTTTTTGAGAAAATGAAAGCAGGTGAATTCAAAGAAGGTGAATGTTGTCTGCGTGCAAAAATAGATATGTCATCATCTTTTATGTGTATGCGTGACCCTGTGATATATCGCATTAAATTTGCACATCACCATCAAACAGGTGATGAGTGGTGTATTTATCCTATGTACGATTTCACCCATTGTATATCTGATGCAATCGAAGGTATTACGCACTCTTTATGTACATTGGAGTTTCAAGATAACAGACGTCTGTACGACTGGGTAATTGAGAATATCAGTGCCCCTGCTGTTCCAAGACAGTATGAGTTCTCGCGCTTGAATCTTGCTTATACGGTACTCAGTAAAAGAAAATTGATTCAACTCGTTGAAGAGAATTATGTGGCTGGTTGGGATGATCCGCGTATGCCGACAGTGGCTGGTTTAAGACGCAGAGGCTATACACCAGCATCCATTAGAGAGTTCTGCCAACGTATTGGTGTGACTAAAATGGATAACGTGATCGAGGTTAGTAATCTTGAAGGTTGCATCAGAGATGATCTCAATGTAAACGCTAATCGTGCGATGGCAGTGCTTAATCCAATAAAAGTGATTATTGAAAATTACCCTGAAGGACAGGTTGAGCAACTGTCGGCGGCTAATCACCCCAATGATGAATCTAAAGGTACTCGTAACATACCTTTCAGTCGTGAAGTCTATATAGAAAAAGAAGACTTTAGGGTAGAAGCTAATAAGAAGTTTAAGCGCCTTGTTTTAGGTAAAGAGGTTCGCTTACGTAATGCTTATGTTATTAAAGCAGAGCGGGTAGACACAGACGAGCAAGGTGAAGTAACAACCATTTATTGTACTTATGACTCAGAGACGCTTGGGTGTGATCCAGCTGATGGACGTAAGGTGAAGGGTGTTATCCACTGGGTTTCTGCTGCCGAAGGTATCGAAGCGGAGGTTAGGCTTTATGACAGGCTCTTTAAAGTCGAGAACCCAAATGGTGTGGAACTTAGTGAGGCGATAAACCCTGATTCACTAGAAGTTGTTAACGCTATCGTTGAGCCAAATTTGGCGAATGCCGAGGTCGGTGTGGCCGTTCAGTTTGAAAGAACGGGGTATTTCTGCAAAGACCCGGACTCTGAAGGTGACAACCTAGTATTTAATAGAACGGTTGGCTTAAGAGATACTTGGGCAAACGCCAACTAGTCGCAACGGTTTATTCCACTTGCTTAATTTTCTAAAAATCCCTGCTAAGAAATTAGCGGGGATTTTTTTATCTAACCGGTATTAATAGGAGGTACATTTGATTTATCCGATAGCAGCAATGGCTTTATTAACGTTCATCATTGGTCTACTGGCTGTGAAAGCTCGTTTTTCTAGCGTCAAAAATCAGGATGTTAGTGTTCGATACTTTAAGTTAATGCAGGGAGATGATGTACCTGAAATAGTGACTAAGACGACCCGTTGTTTTAACAATCAATTTGAAGTGCCAATTTTATTTTATGTCGCTGGGGTTTTATATATAAGCCTTGGTATTGAGAGTGTCGTGGGTTTAGTTTCGGCGTGGGTATTTGTTGCTCTGAGATGTGTGCATGCTTATATTCATCTGACCTACAACAATATTCTTCACCGCTTATCAGCATTTTGGTTAGCCTTTGTCGTTGCCATGATAATGTGGGGTAACTTGATTGTAAGCCAGTTATAGTTCGCGCTATTTTTAAGTAAAAGTCGCGTCATGTCGTAATAATGTCGTGTTATTTTTTCGAGATATCAGGCATAACAACATTTCAAAAGCTAAGGAGCAATGAGATGAGTATTCGACAACGTCGGCTTGATAAAGGGTGGTCACAAGAAGAACTCGCACGTCATTCTGGTTTGAGTTGCAGGACTATTCAAAGGATAGAAAGTGGGCAGAAAGCAGGCTTAGAATCATTGAAAAGTCTCGCAGCTGTTTTTGAAACTTCTGTAAGTGCATTAATGCAGGAGCAAAACCAGAATAAGCAAACGAGCAGTCAGGACGTTGAAAATAGCCTACTTAATCAAATTGAAAAAGAAGCTATCGATTTTGCTCAATCAATTATAAAAGGGCCGGGAAACGGTGATAAAGACTGCCTAACTAAGTTGGAGCGTAACGCCATTTCCTATGCGCAGTCATTGCTACGAAAATTTGATATCAATAAATGATCACCTACTTATCTGCCTTATTGAGGGTTATCTATCTCACTAAAAGTGATAAATGGATGAAAGCCAGTATCTTAATTTTTGCTGTTTTGTTCTTTCTTTTGGGATGTTCGGAAAAAATCCAAACCGAAGACAACTGTTTTGTTGCAACTGACGATTTTCACGACAACATGGATGTTATTGAGGACATTTCTGTTGAGTTAGATATTAGAGTGTCGAGTGCAGAAAATGCTGTTGCAGCAGCTCTTGCTAAAACCACGCTAACACTTCTTAAGGAGCCTGTCGTGATAGCCTGTATTAGGGAGAATGAACAAGCGGAGTTTGAGTTTATGTTAAAAGATGATCAAACCCGTGTTTTGCAAGAATGGACAACAAGAGAACAGTTAACAGAACAAATGTTTGGTAAATAGCTCAACAAACCCTCTCTTTATTATGAAGAATCGAGTTAGAGAGGGTTGAATATTAACTTATTTAGGTTGCGCCATTAGTGTTTGTCCTTTAGTCGACAAACTGTCATCAGACATTAATTCTATATATAGAGGCATGATATCGAGAGGCGTTTTAAGCTTGTCTGAGTTCTCTGCTGGGTAAGCTTTAGTTCGCATTGCCGTTCTTGTTGCACCTGGGTTAATACAATTAAAGCGGAGAGTTGAGTTCTCATATTCATCAGCTAAAACTTGCATCATTCCCTCGGTAGCAAACTTTGATATTGAGTACGTTCCCCAAAAAGCCCG
The DNA here is from genome assembly GCA_004353515.1 of Alteromonadaceae bacterium M269. GTDB lineage: Bacteria > Pseudomonadota > Gammaproteobacteria > Enterobacterales > Alteromonadaceae > M269. Next base: position 176,282 of record SMNZ01000001.1, read on the forward strand.
TCCTTTTTGACCGACAGATGATGATGTGAAGATGACCGATGCATTTTCAGCTTTTTTTAGTACAGGAATCAGTGCTTTTGTCATAAGGAATTGGCTTTTCACATTTACCATCATGACTTGATCAAACTCTTCCTCACTAATATCAACAAGCGGTTGTAACGTTCCCAACAAGCTTGCGTTATGTAATAGGCCGTCCAGCTTTTTAAATTGGTTGTCAATGGTAGTTGCCATATCGCGGTAATGATTAGCGGTAGCTCCTGACATATCGAGAGGAACAATGGCTGGTTCAGGCCCCCCATTCTTGAGTATCTCATCGTAAACCTGTTCCAGCTTTTTAACTGTTCTACCCAGAAGTATGACTTCTGCACCATGCGCCGCATAGGTTAATGCAGCTTGTTTACCTATACCGTCTCCGGCTCCAGTGACTAAGATAGTTTTGTTGAGCAGCTTTTGCTGTTCTGTTCCTGATGTTTGCATTTGGCCTAGATTATTAATTGTTTATTGGGCGTAATCTTAACATTAGAAGAGATTAACACGCTCTAATTTTAGTGGATTTTCTTACGTAAGAATGAGAAGCAAAAATCGCGAACAAAACTTTGCAATAAGCTCGGAAAGCCAATAATATTAACAAATATTTAACTGGTCATACTTGTTGTTCAAAAATTTAACACTTGTCTTTTAGGGATAAATTTACATCAATGATCTAAATGGCCCGTTTATTTGGACGATGTCATCATATTAATGAGGTTTTGGGAATCATCATGAAAAAAATTGTACTTGCTGCAGCTATATCTGCTTCGCTTACACTCGCCGGTTGTGGGGGAGGTGAATCCATTGAAGATATAGAACGCGACTTAGAACCTGTTAGGCCTGCATCGCGCATTGTTTTCGACCCTGCAGCAGGTGTACTCAATACACCAACAGATTTGCTCTTTGCTGTTGTCGCTCAAACTGACGATGGCACATTAGAATTACCTGATGAGATAGCTGGAGAAGCTAACGGCGGGACGCCTGATTTCGGAAACCCTTCTGCTGCACTAGGTGCGTTAGATGGGTGGTCTACTCAACATCCTTTTGTTATTTCAACAGAACACCCTGCTGGCATCTCACTGAATGCCGCTTCCTTAGCTGCACCTGGCGCTGTGCGTATTTTTGAAGGCTCTATCGGCGGTGATTTGAATAATCCAACTTGTTTGGTTGCTCCGCCTATTACAGGTTGTGAAGTTGGTGATGAGCTCACATTTGGCGTTGATTTTGTTACTCAAGCCAGTGGGAACGACATCGTTGTTGTGCCTTTAAGGCCTTTCGATGGCGCGCAGTCTTACTATGTTGTTGTAACTGATTCCTTATTATCGAGTGATGGAGAGCCGGTTATTGCTTCTACATCATATGAATCACTCAGTGCTTCTATTAATGATTTCCCGCTATCGACAGAAGCACAATTAGCACTACAAGGCATCATCAACTCTTATGAGAATGTTATTGCTAGAGACACAAATGTTGATCCTGAATCTATTATCTTCAGCTTCACTTTTACGACTCAAGTAACAACTGACATTATAGATACCGTTAAAGGCTTACAAATTGGTGGCTTTGCAGCTGCGATTGGACAAGGCGCTGATGCGCAAACTGCGGCGCAGTTCCTACCAGCGGTTGTTGTACCTAATGAAGCTCCGGGAACACCCTTTGATGTTCTAGCTGGTTTCTTGTTAGGAGAAGAGCAGTTAGCGGCATTGACGCAAGTTGGTTTGAATTCTTGTTCAGGGTTAATCGGAGCACTAGGGAATCCTGCATCTCCTTTATTCCCAACGGCATCTCAAGTATTTGCTCAAGTTGGACCTTTCTGTGCTTCTGATTTAAGAACTGGAAGCATCGACTTACCTTACTATTTAAGTGCGGCAGAGCCTCTAACGGATAGCTGGAGAGCAGCTTGTACCAATGGTTTAGCGCTTCAAACTATTGGTGCTGAGAATATTCCAGGATTAATTGCAAACGGCACTTTAGGTGTTGGTCCTTTAAATGATGTTTGTCAGGCTGCTAGTGGTGGTCAGTTGTTGGATTTAGATCTGACTAACTTAGGCATTACTGATTTACGTCATGTTACACGTTTTAGTCCTATTCCTAGACCTCAGGGATCTAACCCAGATGGTTCAGAAACACTAGATGTACAAATCACTGTTCCTAATGAAACTGTTATCGGTTTGTTAGCGAGCTTAAGCCCAGCAGTTCAACCTGTTACGCGTCCAGCTGAAGGTTGGCCAGTGGTTATTTTGTCTCACGGTATTACTTCAAACAAAGAAAGTATGTTGGCATTATCTGGCACTCTTTCTCTTGCAGGGTTTGCAACAGTAGCTATCGATCAACCTTTGCATGGAACGCGTGGTTTCACTCTGCCAGATGGTACAATTGTTAACGCAACTAGCGGTGCTGGTGGTGCGACAACAGATTACTTTAACCTAGCGAGTCTGTTGACTGCTCGTGATAATACACGCCAAGGTATTGTTGATTTCCTAGGTCTAAGATTAGGTTTGAATGCTGTAGCCGATTTGACAGGCGGTTCTGTTGATTTAGATGCATCAAATGTGTTCTTTGCGGGTCAATCTCTTGGTTCAATCATCGGGACAGGCGCGGTTGCTATGGCAAACCAGAGTCTATCAAATGTAAACCCTGCGTTAGCACCTTTCGATGGTTTATATGAAATTCAAGCTGCATCTTTCCACGTACCTGGCGGCGGTATTGCGTCATTCTTACTGGAGTCTGCGTCATTTGGGAACTTGGTTCGTGGGTCGCTATTTGCGCAAACCTCTCCTGAATTCCAGGCATTTGTTGCACAGTTCGCTGCAGAGAATAATATCCCGGTTAACTTAGCAGTTTCTCCAGCATTTGCTGAGTTCTCACAGAATTTCACACCTGAGCAAGCCGCTGCTGCTGAAGCAACCTTTAGTGCATTTGCTTTTGCTGCACAGACAGTGATTGATTCAAGTGATCCGAACAACTTCGGTGCGCTACTAGCAGATACGCCGGTACACGTTGCTGAAGCTGTTGGTGGTGGAATTAACGATGACGGAAGCACGGCGTTACCAGACCAGGTTATTCCTAATACTACTGCTGTTCCACTAGGTGGTACTGAAGCTCTAGCCGGTGTTATTGGATTACAAGGTGTTGGAACAACGACTCCGGGTAGCGGTATCGTTCGTTATACAACTGGCGGGCATAGCTCTGTATTGGTACCAACGCCAAGTGCTGCTGTTACTCTAGAGTTGCAAGCACAAACAGCTGCATTCTTTGTAACAACCCTACAAGGTCAGCCTACAATCGTTATTAATAACACTGACGTTATTGCACCTGCACCTTAAACTTTCCATGAACGAGAAGCCAAGTCATAGACTTGGCTTTTTTTTTGTTTTTAAATCCCCATATTCAGAATAGGCCCACAGAACCTAATAAATATTGCATTGGTAATTTGTTTTCTTAGAAGGCAAATAATTAATGCAATTGATAAACACCTATTGGAGTAGATACGTTTGGAATTTTTAACAACTTACGGCTTGTTTTTGGCGAAAGCTGTGACGCTAGTTGCTGCTATCTTAATCGTTGTTGGCGGTATTATCGGCATGGCGTCAAAACAGAAACAAGGCAAGGGACAGCTTGAAATCAGCTCGTTGACAGAAAAGCTTGAAGAGCTCAAAGAGCATGCACTTGAGCTCGTTATGGATAAGACTGATCTGAAAAAGATGCGGAAAGAGCAGAAAAAAGCGAAAAAGCAGGAAGAAAAAGCTAAATCGAAAGATGACAGTGAAGCTAAACCGAAACCCAATCTATTTGTGGTTGATTTCAACGGTTCTACAGATGCTCATGAAGCAGATGCACTAAGAGAAGAAATCACCGCTATTCTTATGGTTGCCAAAGAAGACGATGAAGTTCTCGTTAGACTAGAAAGTGGTGGTGGTGTGGTTCATGGTTATGGCCTTGCTGCTTCTCAGCTTCAAAGAATCAAAGACAAAAATATCAAGTTAACAGTGAGTGTCGATAAAGTTGCTGCAAGTGGTGGCTATATGATGGCTTGCGTTGCAGATAAAGTACTGAGCGCTAACTTTGCGATAATTGGTTCTATTGGTGTTATTGCGCAATTACCTAACTTTAATAAGTTATTGAAGAAAAACGATATCGAGTTTGAACAACATACGGCGGGTGAATTTAAACGTACCATTACTATGTTTGGTGAGAATAATGATGAGGGTAGGGAGAAATTTAGGGAAGAACTTGAAGATGTTCACGTGATGTTCAAAGAGCATGTTCAAACCAATAGACCTAATCTTGATATTGAAAAAGTAGCGACCGGTGAATACTGGTACGGTATTAAAGCGCATGAACTTGGTTTGGTTGACGAGTTATCAACATCAGATGATTACTTGTTGGCCTCTCATGAAACCAAACAAATTTTCAAAGTAAAATATTCAACACCCAAGAAGCTCGCTGAGAAATTAGCGAGTGCCGCGTCCTTAAGTGTCGAATCAACGGTGATGAAATTATGGGAAAGAGCTAACCGGTTGTTCTGATTGGCTCTGAATTAGAGACGAAAGCCGCCTATATGTTTATCTATGTATGGCGGCTTTTTGCATTAGCGATTTCAAAAATCAGCCTTGCAGCTAATTTGGCTGTGCAATCATTGATATCGAACCTTGGGTTCATTTCTGCAACATCCGCTAAACGCCAATGGAATGAGTGTGAATGTTGGCTCTCAGCAAGCCAGTGAATCAACTTAATGATCAAATTGGGCTCAATACCTAATGCACTAGGCGCGCTCACACCAGGAGCCATATAAGCAGGGAATGCATCCAAACAAATGGTTAAATACAGTTCATCGATGCTGCTTAATATTGGCGTTAGCAAAGCAATAACATCCTCAAAGTTGCATTGGTAATCCAGCAAGTACTTCACGTTGTTTTCGCGAGCATAGTCGAATAGAGCGACTGTATTTGATGCTTCTGATACACCAATACAAGCGTAATGGAAGGTTTGATTGGTCTCATTGCAATGCTCTGCTATCTGTCGAAAAGGTGTGCCGGAGCTTGTATCCGGGCTCGGTTTACGCAGATCAAAATGAGCGTCAATATTGATAATGCCGATGGTTTTATCTGGGGCAGCTTTAGCTAATCCCTGATAGCTACCCCAGGCGATTTCATGTCCGCCACCTAAGCCAAAAACGAAAGGGTGTGCTTTGAGTAATGCAGTTATTTTTTCTCCATACTGCTCTTGTGCTAAGTCAAGATTGTCATCTGCGATAATGTCACCTGAATCGAATAACGGGTAATCAGTATGGCTTGCCAGGTTGCCCATGGCTTTTCTAATCGCGTTGGGGCCTTCTTTAGCGCCAACTCGTCCTTTATTTGCCTGCACGCCTAGGTCACAACAAAAGCCGCATAACGCCAATGAACTAGCCGTGGGAAGCTGTGTTACTCGCTGATGCCACCTAGCACCTTTGGCACCGTCTTCGCTATCTACACGACCAGCCCAGTGAAATGATTTATCTGACATTCTGACCTGCTACCCAAATATTGGTTGGACGATGGTAATTGATAGAGTGAACAAGATCAGCTGGGTGATCAATACCCCACAATGAAAAGTCTGCGTCAGCACCAACAAAGAGTTGGCCTTTATTAGATAAACCTAGTGCTTGTGCAGCGTGTTTCGTCATACCCAACAAGCTCTCATAGGGGGTTAAGCCAAATAATACACTTGCCATATTCGCACTTGTTAGAAGAGAAGCGATAGGTGAAGTTCCCGGATTTAAATCTGTGGCGACTGCCATCGGAATTCGATGTTGTCTAAGGGCATCAACAGGCGGTTTTCGCTTTTCGTTTAAGTAATAAAATGCGCCAGGAATAATCACCGCAACCGTATTATTTTCTTTCAATGCAGACACATCAGACGGATCTAGATATTCAAGATGGTCGACCGAGTGTGCTTTGTATTCGCAGGCTAAGACTGCGCCTTTTAGATCTGAGAGCTGTTCCACATGAGCTTTGATTTGAAGGCCATGTTGTTGAGCTGCAGTGAAGACACGCTGGCATTGCGTTGGTGAGAAGCCGATGGACTCACAAAAGACATCGACTGCATCTGCAAGGTTCTCTTTTGCTATATGTGGAATCATGGTTTCACAAACGAAATCAATATAATCGTCTGCTCTGTTTGAATATTCGGGAGGTAATGCGTGAGCGCCCAAGTAAGTCGTTGTTATATTAACTGGTAAGTGTTTCTCTATTGATTTAGCGACTCGCAACATCTTGCACTCAGTGTCAAAATCAAGCCCATAACCTGACTTAATTTCAATGCAAGTCACGCCTTCTTCGAGCAGTCTTTTCGTTTTCTTGATTGCGGAGTCCAGCAATAATGCTTCTGACGCATCTCGTGTAGCAGAGACTGTACTATTAATGCCACCACCTTGCTTCGCAATCTCTTCGTAGCTTACGCCTTGCAAACGCAAATCGAACTCGTTTGAGCGATTTCCTGCGTGAACTAAGTGCGTATGACAATCGATAAACCCAGGTAATAGCCATTGTCCATTCCCATCAATTTTTGATTTTGGCTGAGCAGGAGCATTCTCTGAGTCTCCAATGTAAGTCACTTTCCCCTCTGTGATACCAATGGCAGCGTTGTTAATAAAGTTTGCCGTCTCTTCTTTCATTGGCGCGATATTGACATTGTAAATAATAAGATCACAGGGGACGGACATAGGCATCACTCTTTATTTGTTTTGGATATTCTAGTTGTATATAGTTGTATATACAAGCTTGGTGGGTTACATTGATCACATCATATAGCTAGCGAGTTTGTCATGCTCCCGAGATACACACAGATTAAGTCAGAATTGTTGGAACAGATTGAGTCTGGTCAGATGAAAGCTGGAGATAAAGCCCCATCTGAAAATCAATTAGCGGAACAGTTTGATGTCAGCAGGATGACGGCAAGGAGAGCATTGACCGAGCTGGTTGATGAAGGCTTCATGATGAGAACACAAGGCTTAGGGACATTTGTTTCGGATCATCGACCTATGAGCTCAATGCTTAGCATCAACAGTATCGATGAAGAGATTATTAATCGGGGACATCAATACACGGCAAAGATATTAATGGCCGATGTTGTTGTAGCAGACGAACAACAAAGCAATTGGTTAGGACTCAATGAGAATGCGGAAGTCTTCAGGACACGGATAGTGCATCTTGAAAACATTGTGCCATTGCAATTGGAAGACCGCCTGGTTAACCCTAAATGGGTTCCTGAATATTTGCACCAAAACTACAACGAAACAACGACAAGCCGCTATCTCAGCTCAGTAGCGCCGTTAACAGAAGCTGACCATATGGTTGAAGCTATTCTCATCGAAAACGCTATTGCCGACATTCTTGATATTTCACCTGAACAACCTTGTTTGAAGATCTCAAGAAGAACGTTTTCAGCTAAAGGCATTATCAGCTACGCACAGCTATATCACCCTGGTAACCGTTACCGGATTGGTGGTCATTTGGATTTTTAAATAGAAATTATTGAATTTTTGAGAGGTTGGTATGAATCGCCAAGACAAATCAAGAAAGATTAAAGCGCCTACGGGCACGCAATTAACAGCGAAAAGCTGGCAGACCGAAGCGCCTCTGCGCATGTTAATGAATAATCTGGATGCAGAAGTTGCTGAACATCCGAGTGAATTGGTTGTTTACGGCGGCATTGGCCGTGCCGCGCGTGATTGGGATTGCTATGACAAAATCGTCGAGACGCTGACTCGATTAAATGACGACGAGACGTTACTTATTCAAAGTGGTAAACCGGTAGGCGTATTCCCAACACATAGCAATGCGCCACGCGTACTTATCGCAAACTCTAACCTGGTACCACATTGGGCAAACTGGGAACACTTCCATGAGTTAGATAAAGCCGGGTTAATGATGTATGGACAAATGACCGCTGGTTCGTGGATTTATATCGGTTCTCAGGGAATAGTGCAGGGGACTTATGAAACCTTTGTGAGTGTGGCTAAAACCCACTTCGACGGACAAGCAAAAGGTCGTTGGATTTTGACTGCGGGACTAGGCGGAATGGGCGGTGCTCAGCCTCTAGCAGCGACTATGGCTGGTTTCTCTATGCTTGCCGTAGAAGTGGATGAAAGCCGAGTCGATTTCAGAATTAAGACGGGCTATCTCGATAAGAAAGCACACTCACTCGAAGAAGCAATGCGCTTGATTAATGAAGCAACGGAGAACGGTACAGCGATTTCTGTCGGTTTAGTGGCTAATGCAGCTGATATCTTCCCAATGCTACTTGAGCAAGGTGTGATACCCGATGTCGTAACGGACCAAACCAGTGCACACGATCCATTGAATGGTTATCTACCTAAAAATTGGACTATCGAGCAAGCTGCTAAAGTTCGTCAGGAGAATGAATCTGAGATCATCCAGGCGGCTAAACAATCTATGGCCGTTCATGTCAAAGCGATGCTCGGTTTTCAAAATCAGGGCGCAGCGACTCTTGATTATGGTAACAACATTCGTCAGGTTGCTTTTGACCAAGGTGTTGTTAATGCGTTTGATTTCCCAGGGTTTGTGCCTGCTTATATACGCCCTCTATTTTGCCAAGGTATAGGCCCATTCCGTTGGGTTGCATTATCGGGTGATCCAGAAGATATCTATAAAACAGATGCCAAGGTGAAGGAATTGATACCTGATAATCCTCACCTTCATAACTGGCTTGATATGGCCAAAGAGCGTATCCAATTCCAAGGTCTTCCTGCGAGAATTTGTTGGGTAGGTCTAGGCGAGCGCCAAAAACTCGGTCAAGCATTCAACGAGATGGTTAAGAATGGTGAATTGAAAGCGCCCGTAGTCATTGGGCGAGATCACTTAGATTCTGGCTCTGTTGCATCACCTAATCGTGAGACCGAGAGCATGTTAGATGGCTCAGATGCAGTGTCAGACTGGCCTTTACTCAATGCGTTGTTAAACACCGCAGGCGGTGCGACTTGGGTAAGCTTGCATCATGGCGGTGGTGTAGGCATGGGCTTTAGCCAGCATTCAGGTGTTGTCATACTCTGTGATGGTTCCGATGAAGCAGATAAGCGTATTGGCAGAGTATTACACAATGACCCAGCTACAGGTGTTATGAGACATGCTGATGCTGGCTACGAAATTGCGCAACAATGTGCTCGTAATAACAACCTTGACTTGCCAATGATTGGCAAAGAAAACAAAGCATAACGGGAAAGTTGTACGATGGAAAAAAAGATTTTAAAACCGGGTGCACTCGATCTCGATATATTGAGACGAGCACATAGAGAACATTTCTGTATTGCTTTAGATGAATCTACCAAGCCCGCTATAACCTCGTCGGAACAAGTGGTTCAGCAAGTGATTGAGGAAAACCGACGTGTTTACGGAATTAATACGGGTTTTGGTTTATTGGCGAACACACGGATTGAGAAATCCGACCTGGAGTCGTTGCAACGTAGCATTGTGTTATCGCATGCAGCAGGAGTAGGTGACTTTATGCCTACCGACACAGTTAGATTGTTGATGCTGTTGAAAATTAATTCACTAGCGAGAGGCTTTTCTGGCATTAGATTAAGCGTTATTGAAGCGCTAATCGCGCTTTACAACCATGAAATTTATCCTGCAATCCCTGAAAAAGGCTCTGTTGGCGCTTCGGGAGACCTAGCACCACTTGCGCATATGAGCGCTGTGCTTTTAGGTCAAGGTGAGGTATTTCACGAAGGTAAGAGACTTCCTGCTGAAGCTGGATTGGAGATTGCCGGATTAAAAGTTATCGATCTCGCACCTAAAGAAGGTCTCGCTTTACTGAACGGTACACAAGCTTCGACAGCGTTCGCATTACAAGGCCTATTCTATGCCGAAAATGCACTTCACAGTGCGGTAGCGATAGGTTCACTCACCGTTGATGCTGCTGAAGGTTCTCGGGTACCTTTCGACGATAGAATTCATCAAGCGCGAGGACATCAAGCACAAATAGATGTTGCTGCGGCATTTAGGGCGTTATTGGCAACTTCAGCTATTGGTGACTCGCATGAAGGGTGTGAAAAGGTTCAAGATCCATACTCTTTAAGGTGTCAGCCTCAGGTCTTCGGTGCATGTCTTCAACAAATAACCTACGCAGCACACACATTGGTGACCGAAGCTAACAGTGTTTCTGATAATCCGTTGGTTTTTGCAGAGTCAGGTGACATTTTATCAGGTGGAAATTTCCATGCTGAAGCCGTTGCCATGGCCGCTGATATGCTAGCAATTGCATTGTCTGAAATCGGTGCACTTTCTGAGCGCAGAATGGCATTGTTGATCGATTCTCACTTAAGTGGATTACCGTCGTTTTTGGTTGATAACGGTGGCGTGAACTCTGGCTTTATGATTGCACAGGTGACCTGTGCAGCTTTGGCGAGTGAAAATAAAACCTTAGCTCATCCTGCTTCTATCGACTCATTACCGACTTCAGCAAATCAGGAAGACCATGTATCCATGGCTACTTTTGCAGGTAGGCGCTTGCGAGATATCTTTGATAACGTCGCTGGTATCTTGGCAATAGAGTGGTTGGCAGCTTGTCAGGGGATTGATTTTAGGGCTCCGCTGAAAACGAGTGAGACTTTGGAAAGTGTTAAAGCTTTGCTTAGGGAGCAAGTCGCTTTCTATGATAAAGACAGATACTTTGCTCCCGATATTGAAGCGGCAAAGAGGTTGATAGTAAACAATCAGCTATCTGATTTAGTGAATTTGAAGCTGATATCTACTAAGTAGATATCATAGCTCGTTAGAGCATGGATGGACTATGTGATTGGTGTAAATGAGCGCTGTCAACAATCGTAAGATTTGAAAAGCAAAGGGTATGGGAGTTAAGAAGAACGCAAGATTTTTTCTATCTTGCGTCCTTTAGCGAGTTCGTCGACTAGCTTGTCTAAGTATCTAGCTTGACGGGTGAGAGGGGTATCTATCTCCTCTATTCGATACCCACAGATAACACCTTTGATTAAGCTGGCATTGGGATTGAGAGTCGCCTCAGCAAAAAATTGCTTCATGGTGACTTTGTCTTCAATCAGAGATTGAAGTTTGTTCTCATCGAATCCGGTCAGCCATGAAATCACCTGATGAAGTTCATCAACCGTTCGACCTTTCTTTTCAATCTTCGCCACTAAGAATGGGTAGACAGAGTCGAAGACCATGTTAGCGATTCGTTCGTCATGTTCAGGTGTGGTAGCCATCTTATTTGTTCACTTTTTCGAATATCATTACTGGACAAAGAGCTTCCTGGCTCAGGATAGCTCTTGTGATTCAGTATTTACTGTTTTCTCAAAAGCTTGCTCTTCCTGCTTTTGTCCGGCATCTGGATCATTGAAGATTGCTTCATCAAACTCACCTTCGCTCTTAGCAACTATAGTCGCAACAACACAGTCACCGGTAATATTGACTGCGGTGCGAACCATATCAAGCAATCTATCCACGCCGATAATGAGTGCAATACCTTCAACCGGCAAATTAACTTGCTGAAGAACAAGCGCTAGCATAATAAGTCCAACACCAGGAACACCTGCTGTTCCAATAGAAGCGAGCGTTGCCGTTAGTATCACCATTAAGTAGTCAGCAACAGACAAGTCGATACCATAGACTTGCGCAATGAACACGGTTGCTACGCCCTGCATGATAGCAGTGCCATCCATATTAATAGTTGCACCTAATGGAACAGTGAAAGAAGCAACTGGGCTTTTGACACCCAACTTTAACTTCGCTGTTTCAAGCGTAATAGGTAAAGTCGCGCTGCTGCTTGATGTTGAAAACGCAAAAAGTACAGCTTCTCGCATTTTCTTGAGCAAATTAAGAGGATTTAAACCTGTAAAGACTTTTAACAGTGTTGGGTAAGTTACAAAAGCGTGGATAAGTAACACAACAAGAACAAGGAAGAAGTACTTCGCTAAGTCTAAAATTGCTGCAATGCCCATGGTTGCAAACAGTTTTGCTAAAAGGGCAAAAACACCGTAAGGGGCTAAAGCCATCAACATGGTAACGAGTTTCATAATCACCGTATTAACGTCTTCAAAGAAGTTACCAATACGTTTGCCAGCTTCACCTGATAAAGCCATTGCAACGCCGAGTAATAACGCAAAGACGATAACTTGTAACATGTTACCTTCTGCCATAGCGTTAATGGGGTTTGACGGAACCATGTCTATGAGTATTTGAGCGAAAGATGGTGCTTCTTTAGCAACGTAGTTTGCACCTTTAGTAGAGATAACTTGTCCGTCTCTTTCTCCAGGTTTGATCATCAATGCAAGAGAAACCGCAATGGTAATTGCGATTGCAGTGGTGAATACATAGAGACCCACAGATTTACCGGCTAGCTTACCTAGTCTGCTCGGATCCGAGAGACTACATGTGCCACAGACTAATGATACGAAGACCAGAGGCACGACCAGCATCTTTAAACTGGCGACGAAAGCCTGACCTACGACATGAAATATACCATCTACTAAGATTGCATACGCAGATATGTTGAATCCAAATACCCTAACCGAAAAATCTCCGCTATCATCAAAAAGGAATTGCAGCAGACTGCCGATAAGAATACCGGCAATCATGCCGATAAATATACGAGAAGTAAGACCAAGTTTTTGTTTTTCGTTAGGCATGGAGATCCTAATAATTGTTGTTATTTATTATTAGCGATAGCCTATCAATTTTATCGGCGGATAAAAACTGATCCTGCAAAATAGGTTTTAAAACGATTTATACCCAAAGCCGTTTTTAGAGGTGAAGGGAATATGTTTAATAAAGTTAGGGTTCAATACCACTATGAGTAATCGATTAGCGAATAAACAGTTTATGGGATTAGGGAAGAAGCTGATTTCCATTATGTTTTTGGTGTTTTTTTTACAAGCCTGCGGAGGAGGCGGTGATGACACGGTAACCCGTGACACGACTACATCGACCAACCCAACACCGCCAGCCACGACAACCTTGTCGATTGCTTTATCCATTGTTGAGCGTGACTCGGGAACAGCGAGCAACGATTTAAGTGCGACTACACCTTTGACTGTTATAGCGACAGTGACAAATTCAGATGGCGCAGTTCAGGCTGATGAACTAGTCACTTTTACTTTTAGTGTTGCTGATTTGGCAACCTTTGATCCTGCCAGTGGTACGGCCTTAACTGATGCTCAGGGGGTTGCCCGTATTGATCTCATTGTGGGGCAAACCGCTGGTGCTGGGCAGGTTGTAGCAACGCTTGATTCCAGTGAAACAGCACAAATTGGCTTTAACAGTGCTGGCCCTGGGCAGGCAGCATCAGAAGAACCTGCATCACTTGAGTTATTTGCTAACTCAGTTCAGTTACCGTCGAGTGGCTCAGATCAAATTGAGCTTATTGCTTTGGTGAGAAATGAACAAAACATTTTGATGGAAGGCGTTGATGTGAGCTTTTCAGCGAACGCTAGCTCAGCGTTACAAGTTACCCAGGGAACGACAGCGGCAGATGGGACAGCAAGAGCGATGCTCTCTACCGTTAATAACCCTGAAAACCGTGAAGTCACTGTGACAGCACAGGTTGGCAGCGCTAATATCCTCACTCAACAATTGGTAATTGACGTTATAGGTACCGCAGTCAATATTAACGGTCCAGCTTCTGTCATTATTAATGACCCTGCGCCTTTGACCATTGTATTAGTAGACTCAGATGGTGCACCTATTACTAATCAGTCGTTAGTGCTAACTACGACATCTGGAACTTTAAGTGAAAGTAACCCAACAACGGGTTCTACTGGCCAAGTTACCGTTAACTACACGGCTCAGAGTGCGGGAAGTGCGGTGATTACTGCTAATGCATTAAATGCTGAAAGCAGTATTACTGTGACGGCTCAAGCAGATGACTTTAGTTTTACACTTCCAACCATGTCAGTTCCTTTGAATCAGGCGACTGATATCAGTGTGACTTGGTTACGAAATAATACGCCATTTGTTGGCGGTGATATCACCTTTACTTCGTCTCGAGGTGTGATTGCGTCACCCATGCTAACAACTGATGCTAGCGGTGTTGCAATGACTTCGATTCAATCTTCGAATGCAGGTGTGGCTTCAATTTCTGCCGAAGGTAGAGATGGCGCTGGTAATGTTGTGACGGCGAGAGGTGAAATTACTTTCATCGCTACACAAGCCGCGACCATTGTTATGGATGCTTCGCCAGATAATATCGGCCCTAACGGACAAACCAGTACTATCTCCGCTGTGGTTAGAGACGTAAATGGGAACCTAGTTACTGGACAAACCGTTAACTTCAGCGTTGATGATGTTAGTGGTGGTTCAATTACGCCAAATACATCAGTCACTGATAGCAATGGTATTGCCTCTACCGTTTACACCAGTAGCTCAGTCAGCAGTGAAGATGCTGTCATAATTAGAGCTGAAGTGGCTAATACGCCAGCGGTTAATGAGATGGTAACGCTTACTGTTGGTAATAGAGCATTTGATATTGTTCTTGGAACGGGTCGTGATATTCAACTACCAGATCCGTCGTCTTACTTAAAACAGTTTGCGGTGTTTGTTAGTGATAGTGCGGGTCGTCCTGTTGCTAATGTTGATTTAACGGTTTCAGGTACGCCAGTTCGTTTTACCCAAGGTGGAACTTATCGTAAAGGATTCTGGATGTTCGATTCTGACGCGAATGTTTGGGTGGCGATGATCACTGCTGTATGTCCGAATGAAGATGTTAACGGTAATGGCTTACTCGATGCTGGCGAAGATACAAATGGTGATGGTACGTTAACGCCAGGTATCGTTAGTACGGTTGCTTTTGCTAATGGTCAGACAGAAACTGATAACAATGGTCAAGCAACGGTTGAGCTGCGCTATCCGCGTGAGTTTGGTCCTTGGACAGATGTTCAGGTGAGTGTTTTCGGACAATCAGCAGGAACAGAGTCACAAGAAAGCCAGAATTTTGAACTTGTGGTCGCTGCGGAAGATGTTTCTGATGAAGCGTCACCACCTCCAGCTAACCCATACGGTGAAGGCTTCCTTTGTACTAATACAAACTAACCTGAAAGATTAGTAGCGAATATAAAGCCACCTCTTCTGCAGGTGGCTTTTTTTATTTAACGTTGAGTTTGTACAAGAGTAGAAGCTTAAAATAGTTAGGTTTCTTGTAGGTGCAAGCTTTTTGGTTTTGGCATCCTCGGCGGTAGCCTCTTCCTGTATTTTTCTAGCTACGTATTTCTGAACCTATACTTCCTTCACCCTTGATATTGAGATGCGAATAAACCACAAATTCATCTAAATTCGCGGATAAATCGAGCTCCTACAAGAAGGCACTGGATGAGGGCGTAATGAACAATCTGCTTGAATTGAAATGGTTTGCTTATACAAACCCAGAGGGAGTCTTAACCGAAGGTGTTCTGACTTACTGCTTCTTCGGTTATCACCTGAGTATCTTCTAACGGTGTGGGTAATCCCAGGCCATATCCTTGCATATAGTTAACGCCATAAGCTTCGAGCATGACTTGCGTTTCTCTGTCCTCTACGCCTTCCGCAATAGACTCCATACCAATATTGCGTGCAACATCAATAACCGATTGAACAATGGCGCAATTGATTTTGTCCGTGGTGAGATTCTTGGTGAAGGTGCGATCAATTTTTAAATAATCAGCAGGTAAATTCTTAATATAGGCATAGGAACTTAAACCACTGCCGAAATCGTCTAATGCAAAATGACAACCTCGTGCTTTTAAGGCGGTCATTAGCCGTGTTGCATTTGTCTGATTGGCAATTGCACTGGTTTCTGTGACTTCAAAACAAAGTCTATTGGCTGCTATACCGTTCTTTTCGATTTCCTCTTCAATGAATTCAAGCAGTGAGGAGTCAGCGATTGATTGGCCGGATAAGTTGATAGCAACGAAGTCTGTTTGCATTAAGGTGGTCTCAGCGATGTTTCCGGCCATACGACCTATTACGTTGCGTATCACCCAACGATCGACTTCAGCCATCATGTCATATCGTTCTGCGGCGCTAATGAATTCATGAGGAAGGATCAAGTTACCGTCTTTGTCTCTCATGCGCAGCAGGATTTCCACATGTGTTGGTTTTGTTGCTTCGGAGCTACCAGTTTTCACCACGATCTGTTGGTAAAGCTCAAAAGCGTCGTTATCGATAGCATGGCGTAAACGAGGCATCCAAAGCATTTCACCTTTTCGCTGTGAATAAGCTTCGTTATTTAATGTTGAGATAACGACTCTATTTCGCCCCTGACTTTTGGCTTGTAGACAGGCGAGGTCGACCATAGACATTAATTCAGTCCCTGTATGCATGTTAGATTCTAGTTCTAACAAGCCAATACTGGCGGACAATGAAAACTCGTTTTCATTCCAGAAGAAACGGAACTGTTCAACCTGATTAAGAATATCTCTCGCGATTGAGTGCGAATCTTTAACGGGACAGTTACGCAATAGCATAAAGAATTCGTCACCGGCTAGACGAGCTACGATGTCTGAGCCTCGTGCATGCTCCAGTAATAACTGGGCAAATTTGCGTAATAACTCATCGCCAGCATTATGTCCGCAAGTGTCATTGACGATTTTGAATCGGTCCAGGTCGATATAAAGCAGTGAATGCTTAGTATCTGGTTGAAAATTAGCGAGGGTTTCTTTTAGTTGGGATTCTAAAGACTGGCGGTTAACTAATCCTGTTAAGCTATCATGGTTTGCTTGATAGGCCAGTTGGGCTTGCAGTTCCCGCTCTTGGCTCACATCGTGCAGAACAACAATGACACCGATAAGTTTATCGTTAGCGTTGATCACGGGAGCTGCGGATAACTGTAATGCTAAGGTTGAGCCAGTTCTGGTTATCACCAAACTCTGTCCTTGCAAAATAGCGGGTTCTCTTGTCTTTAGACAGGTCTCTACCGGGTCAAGAAGAGCATTACTATTGGATTGTTGAGTTTGAAATATCTCGCTGGCTTTCAGTCCAATACCGTCATTATCTTCATTGATATCAAGCACTTGTTTTGCAGCTTGATTAATCCTTGTTATAACGCCGTACTCGTCTGTCGCGATAACACCATCGGCAATTGAATTCAGTGTCGTAATAGCTTGTTCTTTTTCCTTAAATAACGCTTCGGTGTTATTACTTCTTTCTATTTCAATAGATATTCTTGTTGCGAACACACTGAGCAGGGATCTTAACCATTCGTCGGCAGGTGTTGGCTGAGTGTTCATCAGTCCAATAAGACCAATAGGTGTTCCCTGAGTGTCGGTCAACATTTTCCCAAAATATGAGTGCATGCCCAACTCGGCGACGACAGCACTTTCAGGGAATTCGTTTAGAAGGTTTCGTTCAACAAAACACTCCCCAGATTGAAGGACTGCTTCGCAAGGACCGCCTTTTAGAAGGTAAGAGAAGTTGTCACCTAATTCTTTTCCTACCCATACAGAGTGGGTTATTAAGGCCGTTTTTGATTCATCGGCAAAAAAGGAAATGAAGGCTATATGGTTGTTAGAGGCTTCAGCTAAGTTTTGAACGCAGAGCTTGTAAAATTCGTTTGATTCACTTCGATGACCAAATTCAGCCAGCTTTGACAATGCTTGATTGATTTTTCTGCGTTGCATATTGTCCCTGCGCAGCATATGGCGTTGTGTACGCAGGCGGAAAAAAGCAAAGCCAACGGCAGATATAAGTCCAATAACGATAATTGCTAACAGTATCGCTGTGTTTTGCAAATAACGCTGTTGTTGCTGATTGTAAACAATGTATTTTGACGACAGCTGATTGAGATAACCGTTAACGTTGATTTCTTCAATGAGATTTAAATTATTGGTGACTTGCTGCTGATAATGAAAAACGGTGTCGAGATGCCTATTGATCAGGCTAATACGGTCAAAAATAGGCTTGTTTTCTATTTGATTCAGCAGGTTATCATCGATTTGAATAGCGTTATGAGTATGTGTTGTTTCGTCAAAGGCTCTGCGGTTAAGCGTTTTAATAATCTGCTCCAGCGTTTCAGTAATGACCGGCGGAACACCTTGATTAGCTAACTCAACTTGTGAGTTAAAGATTAATGTCGGCAAGTAATTAATCGAGTTACGCACTACAGCAACATCTGATTTAATAAATTCAATTTTCTCTTTTTTGCTATCAAATTTATTTTTTAATTCCGTTGCTTCTGCATGAATATCTCTCAGATTAATTGGCCATTGGTATTGTGGTGTTAGTAGCCTTTCAATCATCGCCTGACTGTCGAACACATGCTTCGTGAGCTCATCATAATTTGGTAATAAACCAGCCTGAGACAGGGCTAACTTCTCGTCAATGCGTTGATTGAGAACAGACAGTTGATCAAGTTGTCGAATGATACTTTCGTAATAAGCGTTTTGCTTGTTGTTGAAATAGAAGAAATAGGTAACAGCAAAAACAAGAAGAATGACAAGTAACGAAGCTAAGCTATTTTTTCTTATGTTGAGCAGCATGTAATCATTCCTCAACAAAAGGTTGGTCGTTGTATTGACCTGTCAGCGTGTTAAGAAAAGCTTCGATATCACGTCTATCCGATTCAGGAATTTCTCTACCTAGTTGGTAGACTCCCATGATACGTATGACCTCGTCGAGTGAGTCAATCGAACCATTGTGTAAGTATGGGGCGGTCACAGCAACGTTACGTAAGCTAGGTACTCGAAAGAAGAATTTGTCTCTTTTATTACCGGTAATATTGTATCGACCGAGATCAGCTTCCCTCGGGGTTTTATCTGAATCCTGGTAATAGTCGCTGAATAATCCAAATTTCTGAAACATATTGCCACCGATGTTTTTACCTTGGTGGCATGAAGTACATCCATAAGAGTAAAACAGACTATAACCTTGTTTTTCTTTCGGTGTTAGCGCTGAATTATCGCCATTGAGATATTGATCGAATCGGCTATTGGGCGTTACTAAACTTCGTTGAAGTGTTGCTAGAATATCGACTAGGTTTTCTCTGGTCACACCATCTGTATAACTGGCGTTGAACGCCTTAACGTAGTCCGGCTGACTCTCTAGTCTGCGCAGTACGTCTTCCCACTTTGCATTCATAGTTGCCGGTGAAGTAATGATTGCGTCTAACAACTCATTTAACGACTCGAATTTACCTGACCAAAGCAAACTAAAGTTATGGTTTGTATTAAATATAGTCGGTGTGTTGAGTGTTCTAGGGATCTTTTTATCCGTCAATGAAAACTGCAAGCCGTCATCACCTCCGCGACTTAAGTCGTGGCAACTTGAACAGGCTAATTTCTCACTACCAGATAAGATGGGATCATTGAAAAGTTGAAGGCCCAATTGGAGCTTTTTTTCGTCAAGATGAGGTGACATTGGAAGAGGCAACAGCGCTTGTTTAACTGCTTGTAGGTTTGTTTGGGGTTCTTCTGTAGGTTGAGCACAAACGACAGTCGTTTTCCAAAAAAACGATGCAGCTAAAACCAAGTAGGGACTACATAGGAGTTTCCTATATATGTGCTTACGGCTACGCATATGGCTCCTACGCCAGTATTGTGTATGAAGTGTGACTGGCTTATAGAATATAGTATCAATTATCCCAGTAAACAAGTGTGTTTGCGGTATTTTAAGTGAGGGTAAATTAATGTTCCTAAAGGAGAAATTCTATTTTCTCTTATTTTTAAGCGTTTTGTAAAATGGAGCTTGAGAGGTTTTTATCTCATGAACGAGAACCCTCACTCACAGAAAGTGAATGAGGGGAAATAAGAGTCTTCTAGTTTTGTTGGAACGGATAAACCGACCCTAATTTTAGTAACTGCGTTAACTCGTCCAAAGCGCTGCGAGTTTCATTTAAAAATGCAACATCTTGAAGATCATTAAGCGTGAGTCTATCGCGGTAATGTTTATCAACCCAAGCTACCAGTCTAGTGTATTGATCATCGTTGATGAGCGTGTTGGGATTGACAGCACTCAACTCATTTTCTGTCATCGCAACTCTAAGCCTTAGGCAAGCTGGGCCACCGCCATTCTTCATGCTTTGCTTAACGTCAAAATAGTTAACAGACTTAATAGGGTTATCCATTGCAATAACTTTTTGGATATAGCTGGAAACTGCTTGGCTTTCTTCACATTCGGTCGGTGCAATAATCGACATTTCACCATTAGGTAAGGTGATGATTTGTGTATTAAATAAGTAGGTTTTAACGGCTTCATCTACAGAAACGTCGGCACTATTAACACAAATAAAGTGAAGAGGGTTGTCACCAAATTTGGTTTTGATTTCGTCAATGACTTTGTCAGTTTGATGGAATGCTTGCTCATGGTAGAACAAGACATTTTGGTTACCGACAGAGATAACATCGTTGTGGAAAACGCCTTGGTCAATAACATCTGGGTTTTGCTGGATATAAACGACATTATCTTCACTTAATCCATGTAATCTAGCAATAGCTTCCGACGCTTCAAATGTTTGTCTCGCCGGATATTTCTTAGGCGCTATTTGGCGACCATCAAAGGCGTAACGTCCGTAGACGAATAACTCAACACCAGCATGTCCATAGTCAGTACAAAGCCTAGTATGGTTTGCAGCACCTTCATCACCGTAATGCTCATTATCAGGTAAATGCAGGTGATGACTAAAATATTTCGTATCTGGGAAAGTCGCCTTTAGAATGTTACCTGTTACCGTCGGTTCCAACGAACGGTGGAATTTGTTAGTCAAGTTGGCTGGTGTAAAGTGAACTTTCCCGTCAGCAGTGTCTGCACTTGGGGACACAGTAGCAGCGTTCGCTGTCCACATACTGGAAGCTGAACAACAAGCCATAAATACAGCAGGCGCTTGTTTAGCGGCTTTTTGTAAAACTTCACTGTCTGAACCTGAGAAACCCAGTCGTCTAAGCGTGACAACATCCGGTCTTTCTTGTGGGGCAAGTACACCTTGTTGCATACCAAGATCAGATAATGCTTTCATCTTGCGTAAGCCTTGCTTTGCAGCTTCTTTAGGATTGCTTACCGCATTGGCATTAGATTGAGATGCAACATTACCGAAGGACAAACCCGCGTAATTATGTGTAGGGCCGACTAGACCGTCAAAGTTGACTTCAAATTGATTCATAGATTCCTCAGTATAAGGTGACTTTGCGTCATTATTTGGATTGCAAATCGTGCAAGTGGGCACAAGTATACGGATTTTATGGAAGCTGCCAAATTAAGATGCTGCATTTTTGAGCGATTTTAGAAGGGCTGTACACCTCATTTATCATATCTATGAAGAAGAACTTGTTTTCTATTCACTTTGTAGATATATCTAAAAATAGCGTAATGAGTAGGGTTGAGACTGTTTTCTCCTGTCAACCCTGCAAAAATTCTTTTATTTCAAAAAGTTAATGGGAATATATGGCTAAGTCACTGGTCATTGTCGAGTCACCGGCAAAAGCAAAAACGATTAATAAATATCTAGGCAAAAATTTTATTGTTAAATCTAGTGTTGGCCACGTACGTGATCTTCCAACTAAGTCTTTAGGCAACGTTGCACCCAAACGTCCAGCAAAAGAGCTTAAGTTATTATCTGAGGAAGATAAGCAAGAATACCTCCGTCGTCATGATTATGAAAAACTCGTCGATCGCATGGGAGTTGACCCCAAAAATGATTGGGAAGCTCACTACAGAGTATTAGACGGGAAAGAAAAAGTTGTTAATGAACTAAAGAAGCTTGCTAAAGATGCTGAAACTATCTATCTCGCAACCGATTTGGATAGAGAGGGGGAAGCTATAGCTTGGCACTTGCAAGAGCTATTAGGCGCTAAAGGAAAGCATTTTCAACGCGTTGTATTTAACGAAATTACTAAAAATGCGATTCAGGAAGCTTTTTCTGATCCAGGTGAGCTTAACGTCTCAAGGGTCAATGCACAGCAAGCACGTCGTTTCCTCGATAGAGTAGTGGGCTTTATGGTATCGCCTCTGCTCTGGAAAAAGATTGCCAGAGGGTTATCAGCAGGTCGGGTTCAGTCAGTTGCAGTCAGATTGGTTGTTGAACGCGAACGAGAAATTAAAGCTTTTGTCCCAGAAGAGTTCTGGGATTTACATGCTGATTTAATCACGCAAGGTAAAGATGACTTGCGAATGCAAGTCACTAAGCAAGCTGGTAAAGCGTTTAGACCAACAAACAAAGCGTTGGCCCAGGAAGCCGTGGATTCACTTAGTGGCGCAGACTTTGTTGTTGCCAGCCGCGAATCTAAGCCAACTCAGAGCAGGCCTTCTGCACCATTTATTACATCAACGCTTCAACAGGCTGCCAGCACGCGCCTTGGTTTTGGTGTGAAGAAAACCATGATGATGGCTCAACGACTTTATGAAGCGGGTCATATCACCTATATGAGAACTGACTCAACAAACTTGAGTCAGGAAGCTGTTTCAAGTTGTCGTGATTATATCGACAACAACTTCGGCCAAGCCTATCTGCCTAATTCAGCCATAGTCTATGGAAGTAAAGATGGCGCACAAGAAGCTCACGAAGCCATACGCCCATCGAATGTGTTGGTTAAGGCCGATTCATTAGGTGATATGGAAAGAGACGCTCAGAGGCTTTATGAGCTCATTTGGCGACAATTCGTTGCGTGTCAGATGACACCTGCCAAATATGACGCAACCACTGTGACGGTTAACGCCAAAGATTTTGAGTTGAAAGCGAAAGGTCGAGTGCTGTTATTCGATGGTTGGACTAAGGTTCAAACACAAGTCCGTAAGAAAGGCGACGGCGACTTAATATTGCCAAATGTTAAACAGGGCGATTCACTCAACTTGGTTAAATTAGATCCGCAACAACACTTTACTAAACCTATTGCACGCTTTAACGAAGCATCATTGGTTAAAGAGTTAGAAAAGCGGGGTATTGGTCGTCCATCAACTTACGCAAGCATCATCTCTACCATTCAAGATCGTGGTTATGTGCGCCTTGAAGGTAAACGTTTCTTCGCTGAGAAAATGGGTGAGATCGTTAACGACCGTTTGATGGAAAATTTTGAAGACCTCATCGGTTATGACTTCACTGCCAATATGGAACAGCATCTGGATGAAATTGCAGAAGGTAAGTTGTTCTGGAAAGACGTTCTGAATGAGTTTTTTGAAGACTTTCATCAGAAGCTATTAACAGCTGAGAAAGATGTTGAAGATGGCGGGATGCGTCTTAATCAAGCTATCGAAACAGATATTACTTGTACCAAATGCGGCCGTCCGATGAATATTCGTACAGCAAGTACCGGTGTCTTCTTGGGTTGTTCAGGATACAACTTGCCACCCAAAGAGCGATGCACAAACACCATGAACTTAACACCGGGCGATGAGGTGATTAAAGTTGATGATGAAGAAGAATTAGAAACCGAAGTACTGCGCGCAAAAAGGCGCTGTGATATCTGTGGTACAGCCATGGATAGTCACCTCGTTGATGAAACTCGTAAACTTCACATCTGTGGTAATAGTCCAACGTGCCCTGGGTTCTATGTTGAAAAAGGAACGTTCAAAGTTAAAGGTTACGATGGGCCTATACTCGAATGTGATCGTTGTGGCTCTGATATGCAGCTTAAGAACGGCCGTTTTGGTAAGTACTTCGGTTGTACCAACGAAGAATGTAAAAATACACGTAAGCTACTTAAAAATGGGCAGCCTGCGCCACCTAAAGAAGATCCGGTAGACTTACCCGAGTTACCTTGTACCAAGTCCGATGCACACTTTGTGTTGAGAGATGGTGCATCAGGGATTTTCCTTGCGGCTCATAACTTTCCAAAATCGCGTGAAACAAGAGCGCCTTTAGTTTCTGAACTAGCGCGTTTCAGAGATAGAATCTCCGAGAAGTTCTATTACCTTGCTGATGCACCAGCACAGGATCCAGATGGGAATCCTGCGATTGTCAGATATAGCCGTAAAACAAAGCAACAGTATGTGATGAGTGAAAACAGCGACGGAAAAGCAAGCGGTTGGAGTGCTTGGTACTCAGATAATCAATGGAAAGTTGAAGACAAAAGAAAGCCTAAAAAGTAACTCGCGCCAGCACAATTTGTTTGTAGGCTGACGTGCTCAAAATCTAAGTAACGTTGCCTGTTTGTAAAAATTTACTTCCAAAACCCATAGAGCATCTTTGCTCTATGGGTTTTAAGTCTTTATTGATTGACTATATTGGCAGCCACTATGAAAGATTCTGAGCAGTACACACTTTATGGCGCACCTTTTTCTCTTTATACAGGGAAGGCTCGCGCTTATTTAAATTACAAACGTATTCCGTACCAGGAAGTTTTATCTTCTCTTGGTGTCTACAAGAAAATCATCATTCCCAAAACAGGTGTACGTTTTATTCCTGTTGTTAAGACCCCACAGGATGAGTACATCCAAGATACAGCCGTTATCATCGATAAGCTCGAAGAAGTCTTCCCAGACAGACCTATTATGCCGAGGGCGCCAAAGCAGAGGTTGGTTTCTCAACTATTTGAGCTGTATGGCGATGAGTGGTTATTAATGCCTGCCATGCATTATCGCTGGAATAAAGATAACGATGATTACGTCTTCGCGAACTTTGGTGCTGTCGTTGCACCAGGCTGGCCGAAGTTTATTCAGAAGTTCTTAGGGAAAAAGGTTGGCAGTAAATTTAAAGGTTATGTGCCTATGCTGGGAATGTCCGAAAAGACGATCCCCGCAATTGAAGATTGGTATGAAAACGACTTTTTAATGGCGATGGATAAGCATTTCTCAGAGCATGATTATTTACTCGGTGGTGCCGCGACTATTGGTGATTTCGGATTGATGGGCTCGTTATACGCTCACTTATACCTAGACCCATACCCAGGTGAAATGATGCGTCGAATTGCGCCTAATGTTGCCAAGTGGGTTGAAAGAATGAACGAGAAGCCTGAAACCGTTGGCGACCTTGTGAGTGATGATGAAATTCCACAAACCTTAATCCCGGTTATTAAAAGACTATTTAACGAACATTGGGCCTTTGTTAAAACCACAATCGATACCATTCAAGAATGGGCTGAATCTAATGCCGGCGTGGAAGTCCCTCGAATGCTAGGCCAAAAAGCATTCAAGATGGGAGATGTCGAAGGCGAGAAAGCGATTACGACTTTTACTCAGTGGAAAACACAACGTATTCTGGATACCTATCAAGCCTTCGAAGAAAGCGACAAAGCTAGTGTTGACGCCTTCTTGGAGAGTGTTGGTGGATATGAGAGTTTACAGCTTAATATCAAAAAGCGGATGTCCCGCGAAAACAATCAACTCAGTTTTGGTTAAAAAATTTCCATTTAATTGAACCTAATCGTAGGGACGGTGACTCTCAAGTAGTAACCGTCTTACGACTAAAGAACTAGACGAGAAGTACAATGAAAAAAATAATGACACTTTTAACCGCTATTCTGGTTTTTATTCCACAAGTAGCGATGGCTGATATTGAGAAGAAGCTGGAAGAAATGGGTATAAAGCTTCATCCATATACAGAACCTACAAACTCCTACGTACCTGTTGTCCGAGCTGGCAACCTCGTCTTTACCTCAGGTCACGGTCCTAAAAAGCCGGGTGGTGGCTATGTCCTAGGTAAAGTCGGTAAAGACCTTACTGTAGAGCAGGGTGCCGAAGCCGCTCGCTTGTCAGGAATCGCAATCCTATCTAGCCTTAAGCATGAAATCGGTGATTTAGACAGAATTAAGCGCTTTGTTAAAGTGTTAGGCATGGTGAATGCCACTGAAGATTTCAAGCAGCACTCAACCGTGATCAACGGATTCTCAGACTTGATGATCGAGGTTTTTGGTGAAAACGGAAAACATGCTCGTTCTGCTGTTGGAATGCAATCGCTCCCTATCGGTTTTGCAACTGAAATTGAAGTGGTTGTAGAGCTTAAAGACTAAGTCCTTGATTGGACAAAATGTGTTTAATGAGCTTAAGGTATAAGCTTAAAGCAATATAGAAAAGCTAATTTACCTAGGGACAGGCTATTAGCTGTAAAGAGAATAAACGCGCATATTGATAAAAATGTTATAGAACTGATTCGTTGATACTCTTTGAGTATTGATACAATGAGCTATCTTTAACTGACAGTATGTTTTTGAAAAATAATTAATTTTTAATGTAATGGTTATGGTTTTCAAAAGAGTCAAAGTCTTTTTAATGGTTATGTTGTTCTCTGCCTCAGCAGCGGCAGAAAATGTCTCATTTAGCTTCGAGTTGAGAGACAAGGGCGGGAAGGTTTTTGAAGATGCAGTTGTATCCTTAATGCCAACAGATTCCAGCCTGATTATGCCTCCTCCTAGTGGTGCTGTGACTGAGATGGAGCAAAAAGACAAACAGTTCACACCGCACATTCTCGTGGTGCAAAAAGGGCAATCGGTGAGTTTCCCTAATCGCGATGATATTCAACACCACGTGTTTTCTTTTTCTGAAACGAAAAGTTTTGAATTACAACTTTATAAAGAAGATGTTCCTTCACCTTTGGTGTTTGATAACGTCGGAGATGTGGAATTAGGTTGTAGTGTTCATGATTGGATGCTCGGTTATA
This sequence comes from Alteromonadaceae bacterium M269, assembly GCA_004353515.1. Taxonomy (GTDB): domain Bacteria; phylum Pseudomonadota; class Gammaproteobacteria; order Enterobacterales; family Alteromonadaceae; genus M269. The sequence goes on from SMNZ01000001.1 coordinate 202,817, forward strand.
TCAAAGTTGTAGAAACTCCGTATTTCGCTAAGACAGATGATCAAGGACGTGTTTACCTACAGGAACTACCCGCGGGTGAGTACAATTTGTCTGTTTGGCATCCTCGTATCGTGAACAAGAGTAATGGCTTTACAATGCAGGTAGATGTTTCGAAAGATGTATTGTTGAACCACCAACTTGAAGTCGATGTGTTACCACCACTGTTAGGGTTTGATAGTTTTGAACAAGATGCAGAATATCAATAAGTTAGGAACACTGAGTAGTGCGTTGCTAATAGCCGCAATTTCAAATAGTGTTGTTGGACAAGCTAATGCGCAGGGTTTTAGGCATAAGCTTCAAGGTACAGTTCAGATCAATTATGTCGATGCCGCCAATGAAACCTCTTTCTTAGAAGGTGGAATAAGCCCGTTTCGATATGATAATCAGGATAGCAATGTTCATTTAGGACAATTGCATCTTAATTATCGTGCGAATTTGAGCTCGGCTTTTTCAGTTAGTGTTGATGCCAATCATTACGATGACTTAGATCACACGCCAGATATTACGCAAGCGACTATCCGCTATGCGCCTTTACCGATTAATGGCTACAGGCTGCGTGTCAAAGCAGGGACTTTTATCCCGGCATTGTCTATCGAAAATACTAAGCCTGGATGGTTGAGTAACGTGAGTTATTCAAGTTCAGCAGTCAATACCTGGATAGGTGAAGAACTTAAAAGTAGTGGTATTGAAGCCTCGTTTACGAGACCGGGACGACGCTTTAGAAGCCCTTGGAGCTGGACTATCAACGGCTCTGTTTTTAAGGGTAATGATACGGCAGGCACTCTTTTAGCATTTAGAGGTTGGGCTATACACGATAGGGTATTGGGTTTAAATGAAGAAATCCCTCTAGCAAACTTACCGGGCTTCAATGGACCAAGTGGGTTATCTATGCATACGCGTAGTGCCGATCTCATTGAAGAGATCGATGGTCGCTGGGGCTTTTCTGCTGGTGCTCAAGTGAAGTATCTATCGAGATTGGATGTTCGCTTTACTCGTTATGACAATAACGGTGATGCAATAGCCAGAGATTTTCGTGAAGAGCAATGGGCTTGGGATACCAAGTTTAACCATGTTGCAGTGCGTTACGGTATTTCACCAAAAACAACGTTCCTTAGCCAATTCCTCAGAGGTACAACCGAAGCGGGTAATGGCTGGTTAGTTAAGTTGGATTTTGAAGCTTATTACGTCGGTATAACGCACAAAGAAGGGGATCATCAATTTAGCTTACGCTATGACAACTTCTCTGCGACAGACTTAGATGGCACTCCTATGTCGGATAACGATAGTGCGGGTAAGAGCTGGACCGCGTTTTATCAGTACGAAGCATCCGATCAAGTTTCTTTAGGTATAGAGTTTATCAGTGTTAGTGATAGCGCTCAGCATAGACTAGCCTTGAGCGGTGTCGCAGATGCAACACAAGAACAAATCACAGCGGGTTTAACTTACCGTTTTTGATCGTAGATGAGAGCCTAGTGAACACTTGGCTCTTTTTCTTTATCCTCTTTTATACTTCCCAGATTAATTTATTGACGCTCTATTTCAATCAATATTGATCACTCATCAATTTTAATTCGTATTAAAACCTTAATTTTTGTTTGTTATTTATATCGGATGAGTTTTCGCTAACTCAGATAATCGCACATCAAATAATCAACAGCGTTTAAATAATAAGCAGCTTGCTATGAATACGTGCGGTTAAGGGCAATACGCTTATCATAAATCTTTGATTACAAAATGCTTTATTTAATTACATGGTGTTTTTTTTAATACTACACTATAAATAAGAATAGGTTAGGATAAGAAGCGGTAAATAAAAGTATCTAATTATGGAGTCTAGTTGATAGTGTCTGCACCAAAGAGTTTGGTTAAATAATGAGTGCTCAGAATTACGCGCTAAAAGCTGGTGATATTTTTGTATTGCCGGATGCTGTTACGCAAATTAAAAAGCTGATTGATGACTCCTCCGCTTCAATGCAAGACATTGCAGATGTGATTAATTTTGACCCTGCATTGACGATGCAGATCTTAAAAATTGCTAACAGTGCACTTTATAAATTTCCTAATCAGATTGAATCCATTAGTAAAGCAGTACAAGTGATTGGAACTAAATCCATTTATGACTTGGTTGTCGCTTACGGTGTTGCAAAAGCGTTTGACGGCATTGATACGGAAGTCATTAATCTGGATAAGTTTTGGGAACAGAGTGTTTGCTGTGCTTTGTTAGCTAAGTTTTTTGGTGACAAGTTAGGACAAAAAAGCACCGAGCGGTTGTTTGTTGCTGGCCTCCTGCATAATGTCGGCGAGCTTGTGATGGTTAAGCTTGAGCCCGATATAGCGCGAGCGTGCACTGAGTTTTCAGAAGAAATCACGCCAGCTCAATTGCAAAAGAAAGCCTTGGGTTTTTCTTACGCTGATATCAGTTCGGCCTTGATCAAAATTTGGGGAATCCCTGAAACCATTTATGAGCCTATAGGCAAACTGCATAACATGGGTGTTGATGAAGATAGCCTCGACGATAAAGTCATGCAGCTAGCTTATGTTTTAGCGATCGAAAATGTTAACCAAGAGTTTTATCTCAACAATACGCAGCTTGAGCCATGCATGTACGAGTGTTTTGGCTTCGAAATAGATGATCTGGAAAATGCGTTAGACCATACCAACCTACAAATCATGAACGTCTTAGCTTTATTCAGCCCAAGCTCATTCGCGATATATTAAAACCCCCCCAGCAAACTGGCCTTAGATGTAACTGCCATTTTGGTAAAGTTGGATTTTACCTTCATTAAGCTTTCCTCCATAAATACCGTCTTCTACATTGATGGTTGGAGGGTTTCCTAGTCGGCTTAGTAGGTATTTATAGGGAGCTTCTAAATTATCTAACCAAAATCCTGTTTTACCGATAACAGTAATGTTCTCATAGCCAGATAGTAGAGCTGCAACGTCGTCCGCAGCTTTATTATCAAAGACAGTTTCCTGATTAGAAACAATAACCAAGTGTATTCCAATTAAGTTGCTTCCTTGCTTAGCAATGATGCCTAAACAAGAAGTAAACTTAGTAAATCTTACCTCTGTTGCGTAAGCGTATTCTTGCTCAGCAATAGATGTGCCGTTTGATGTTTGTGTGAGCGGATAGGGCATAATTTATATACCTCCCTGAATTAGACTATCTATGGTGTCTATTTGGATAGATAAGGCGGTTCGGATGACGTAATCATGGATCAAGGCTGCTGCAATTCTTCGTTGTTCGGCCATGAGAGCCAAGTTCGCGTAATAAACACTGCTGCCGTTCAATTCTCCTTCAAAGGGAGACTCGTACTGATTAGCATTTGTGAATGTGATGCAGAGCACAATTTGGCCGGTCTTATCTTTTATAACTAAGGTTTTGCCATAGGTAATTCGAGTGAGTTGTTCGGAATTATGATTCAAAGACGCGACCTGGTATTGGCCTATAGATTCGCTTCTTATTGAATTTTCGCCCGTGATTCGAGTACCTGAGCTTCTAGCGTGTAGCGGTTTTTTAGTTCCTACAATGATTAAACCTGAAGTGGTTGATATTGCACCTGAAGTGGTTGATATTGCGGGATTACAATAGCTTTCGACGAATTGGCTACTGCCCTCTGTAACAGAACTTTTATCCTCAACTCTGACAACGAGCATTTTATCGACGTGTGAATTTGGCAGGTGACTTAATTCAATATAATCATTTTTTGATATTTCGTGAAATAGAGGAAGATCATCACTGATTGCCGCAGCTTGGAATCTTATACCGGCTTTTAAAGGTGCCTTTACACCATCGTATGATTGAGGTGTTGGCTTTTTAGGTGCTTGAATAGAACGTTTTTTCACATTGTCCATTAAATTGATAGCGTAGTAGTAAGGCAGGTATAGATGTGAATCTTGCTTCGGAATATCCAAAGAGCGGAAGACTGCATCAGGGACTACGGATCTCAGTTTACTTATCGTATCTTTGTAAGAGCGTGGCAATGCGCTGCTGCTATCTATCGGCGGGGATATTGATGATCCATTCATTGACAAGACTAAAGGCAATAGAGGATTAGGTACGCCGTCTTTACTGTTCTTGTTCCATACTTGAGCGAACCTAGCAAAGCGCTTCGCAATTTTATTGGCATGTTTAGACGACCCATCTGCAATTTCGCATAGCATGGTTAATTGTTCGATAGCATGATAGAAATCATTAGGAAAGGGCAGTTGAATAGCAGCCGAGTTAGGCGAAATTTTTACAGCACCTAAAGTAATGTCTGTGCTTTGTATTTCTTCCCATGTCGATATCGCTTCAACAGTATGCTTACGTGGAATAGTGACATCGATTAACTCCATCAGGATAGCTGATGGCATATCATGGTCAGGTACGTCAGTTTCGGCATGCCAAACGTAACCTAGGCGATAAAGCACAAAGGGCTTAATCGCATTATTCAGGATCATACCTGGGCCGTATTTGTTAGCTTTAATGGGTTGACCCGTATTCAGCCATAATCCGTTAGGTTGATGTGGAAAGACTTTGAGCAGAGACTGAGAAGAGTCTAGGTTGAGTTGATACTGGGCGTTCAAGATTGTCGTTTCTACCGCGTTCAATGCATCTTCCGGCTTAGTGCTTTTTGAACGCGTATCTAAGCTTATTAAGTAAATCTGCCACCGCTTTTTTATGACAGAATCTAAACTTGTTGTTCTTAGAAACGCCTCATTTAACTCACTGATATCGTCTGATAATTCTTTAAATAACCTAACAACTAAATCTTCAATGAGTTCGTAAGCCGTATTTATAACGGGTTGTGGTAGCCAAGGATTAATCATGACTTGAGTGTCCCAATCAGACTTACCAAAACCATCGCCATCGATATTAAATCGGAACGCGTTACCTCCTTTCATGTAAAAGCAAGTAACAGGTGTTGTGGTTTTTAATCGATGCTTTTCTATAACAGCCTGGTCAATGTTTTTAAGCTCATTGTTTAAGGTTTGTAGCGTGAAGAAAACGTTTTCCCGCGTACAATACAGAAAATAATCAAATGGTTTCGCGTCGGGCGAGGTAATACCTTCAATAGAAGTCAAATCGTTCATTTGATCGGTTAGCCAACCGCTGATACTGCGGCGAACTTCCCTGATTTCATCTTTAGTCATTGGAGCACCTTCTCATTTGTTATCTTGTCATCGACGATGAGAACCTGGCGGCAAATGCGGTATAGGCCGTACAGGATTACAATAGGCATGATGACGAGATCAAATAGCGTTATGGTTAAGCTGATAAGCAAATAGCTGAATAAGCTTTGTACCTTCTTATGAATACCCTTAGCTTGCGTCTTACTCAGGTGGTTGATGCTGGATTTTGCTTTTGCTTTAAATGAATCTTTAGAAGAATCCTTTTTGTCATCAGCAATGACTAAGGAGCTATGTAAATTATCGAGCTTTGTTCGATTGTCTTCTTTGATTTTGGCGTGCAGTTGCTGACTAACGAGCGCTGAAAAATGGATGCTATAGGGTAAGAGCAAATAGAAGGTCACAAATAAAATCAGGACTCTACCCGACAAGACGCGAACCTGACGAACCACAGAAGCGGGTACCTTCACATGTTCACTGGCTATATCCAGAACAAAATAAAACAGCCAAGACCAAAGACATAGGGATATTAAAATCTGATGCGTATGCTCTCCAGCGCGAGCGATAATGCCAATGACTTTTATCGCGGCAGCAGAAAGCATATTAACTTCCATCGCACGTTTTACGCCTCGATTTAATTCATTCAATGCATGTCCCAAGGTGACATTAAATTCAGCTATAAATGAAATACCTACCTGACTACTGGACACCACGTCCAACGCTGCTGAAACCTCAGATATCTTCAATAGATCGTCGATAGCTTCACGTTCAGCTTGCTTTAGGTAGTTATGGTTTTCAGTTGCGATGGTGCTCGAATCAAAGGATGGAGGAGTGTGATGGAATAAGCTGTGGTATAGCTCATCAAAAGCTTTTGTTTCTTGTTGACGTTTATCTGCACTTAAGTGAGTAAAAACCAGAGCTAAAATAACAATTACGAGACCCAATCGCTCACTGAAGAAACGAAGCAATGGCATGAGCTTGTTTGCTTTTAAGCTTTTACGTCGAGCATTGATGTATTGCTGAAGCCATTTCGATAGTCGATTTGTATATCCACTGTTGCCTTTGGGTTCTGGGTTTTCTTGTGGGGTAACCGGCAAGTTGTTCTCAGACATGACAAGTTAGCTCCTTTTCTATCAGAATATTGCGATCAACTTTGTGCTCTATGCCGGATATCTGCCCTTGGTCTGTGTATTGCCAAATACGCCAGTTTTTCAATTGAGCAGGTACGTTGGGTTTTGTTGCGTAATCGGCAAGCCAAAATGGATAATCGTTGAATTCGTCGCCTAGGTTTTCTTCCCAGAAACTGCCATAGCTATACAAAATAGGTTGGCATTTGAGCGCTTTGTGAACATGTTCCAGCCACAACTTAACGCCTTTTTTGATATCCTCAGGCGGGGTTTGTTGTGTTATTTCGACATCTAACATGGGTGGCAATGTATGCTTTGATATTTTTATTTGCTCAAGAAAATGTGTTGCTTGCGCTATTGCGTCTTTATCGGGTTCATAGAAATGATACGCGCCATGCAGCAACTCTGAACCCTTAAGCGCAGAGACTCTTCCTTGATAAGTTGGGTCGATATATGTCGTGCCTTGAGTGGCTTTCATATAAACAAAGTGAACGTTTGACTGGCCCACTAGCTCGAAGTCGACACGGCCGTCGTAGTGCGAAATATCGATTCCCTGAAGTTTTGCGTGAGCCGACGTACCCAAACGAGATTTAACATGTTGAGGTAGTGCCGTCTTAATCTGTTGTGGCTTTAACAGCGTAAAATGAGGTCGCTCAATCAGGATAAACGCAGCGACGATAATCAGAAGATATTTGATGATTTTCATTGAGGTATCCTTAACTCGTTAAAGAAGGGTAGTTGCCCTCAGCCCATACCTCGCTGCGAGCAAACAAGTTTCTCAGGGCTACGGGACGAGTGTCGATGAGTTCACTAAACTGAGTTTCCCAAGTGTGATTGTTCTCGTGGACTTTGATGATATTGTTGAAGTCCTTATCCCAATCAATTTGAAAAAAGACGCACTTGCCAGCCACGCTTGAATACAGCAAATCATCGTTACTCAGGCTAACAATACGCCGCTTATTCTTAAGCGAGAGTTCGTTTTCCAGAACGATGTACATCAAGCTGGATCTGAATTGGTTTGGAATATAAGGCTTCGTCTCAACCGGCACTTTCTGCAAAATCTTCGAATAGTTTTGCTGCCATTCATAGGTTTGCGTTGAAGCATTCCCAGCATCTGTCTTAGTTGGCTTTGTAGAGTCCTTTTTTGCTGGTGCTTCTGTCACGGCATTATCTGATTGAGCATCATCCATAACACTTACTCTTTGGTTGCCGGACTAACAGCTGAAGCAGCTTTTTGCCAGGTATTAATGGCATCAAGCGTTAATGAACGATACTGAGTACCTTCCGGTTCTTTGGATTGCTGAATTTCTGTTTTCTCATCATCAGTTTTGTCTGCCGAACCTGAGAGGTTATTGCTGTATTGCGACCATAATGATGCTAGATGATTGGCTCGCGCATAAACCAGAGTACCTCTATTAAGACCGACTATCTGAATAGTCATGGCACCACGCGAACTCTTGGCTAGCGTCTTATTTTGCTCAAGCCAGTCGCGATAGGCATTATCAATTCCTGCATGTGAAATAGCCTCGCTAGCTGCTGTCTTTTGCAGTGGGATATTCGCCGAGTCTTGCCAGATAAATTGCTCTACCTCGTCTTTGCGTTTGCCTTGTGTGGCATAAAAGCGGCAAGCAAGATCAAAGTCGTAAGCCATCGCATTCAATGGGTTAAAACGTATGTAGTCTCTCGGGTTGCCGCTATACGGGTTGACTAGAACAGGCTTCTCATCTTCGAGCTTCACATCCGGGACATGTTGATTGTCGATAGTCGGGAATTGGTCAGCTTTATATAACTCACTACAAGTGTGACAGGCATATAAAAGATTCGAATCCTCGTAAGCGAGTGAATAATAGCTTCTGCGATGCAGGTTGTTATCTTTGCTATAACCTGTAGGAGGTCTGTAATGGCCAACTTGAGCTTGTGTATGCTCTAAGTAGCTTTCACACCAGCTACAGCAGCCCTTAGTATTTTTTTGTAAGGCATCGACAGCGATTTTGCACGCAAATAGCGAAGGATCGAATGCTTCGCTGGTAAAGCCTATGGCTAGCTTATCGTATTCAGGCTTTTCTTCTTTGAATCGTTGAGTGAGATAAATCAAGTTATCAACTAAGTCTTGTGCAAAGCCCTGCGCCATTAACTGTTCCCGATCAACGCGTGTTAGCAAGCGGTACTTAACCCAATGATCAACCTTCGAGAGCAGTTGATTCATTTGCTTGACTGCCGCTTTAATCTTCACTTGTTGGTCGGGTGTGAAGTTAATCGAGGGCTTTGCTATGGCTATCATCAAGAAATCCGCCTATCCATTTGTGTTTGGATCAGCCGGAGGAGGCTCGGCTGGTGGATTTTCCGCTTGAGGAACTTGTGCGCTTGTTGCCTGTCCTTGTACTTGAGTTTGAGCATCGTGTTGCTGCGCGAACATTTGGCCTTGTCCCTCAATCGCGTGATGAATACTGCTCAGCGACTGTTGAATTGATTTTTCTGCATCATGCATATGCTTTTGTGCATCTAACTTCATTTGATGGATCAAGCTTTCACCTTTCTCAACACCGTGATGTAGTGTCGCTGCTACAGAATCAGCAAAGCCGTGAATCCCATGGTGTTGTTCTGCGTGTGGTGTTTGCGGTTGAGACCCGCCTAACGTTTGTCCTGCATGTTGAAAATGCTGCTGAGCTTGTTGCTGCATATGTTGAAACAATCCTTGCTCCTGCTGAGCTAAGTTACTGACAGCACTAGCTACCGGATCGCTGACTGGGTTTGTTCCACCGCCAGGTGCGGATTGATGAGGAACCTGCTGCGAATCTTGTAGCTGCGACGATGCCTGCTCATAGTGGGCCTGATTCTGCTGATGCACATGCTGTATTTGCGCCATGAGCTGTCGGCTATGAGCGAGCGTATCGTTAATGATTTGCGTTGCATGAGATAGGTTGTTTTCCATCTTAGTCGCAAGTTCATTCATGCTGTTGGTATCGATCATATTATTCGGGGGTACGGGCTGTTGATTTGGCATTACTGGGCTCCGTTTTGTGTTAAATGAAAACTGTTAAGGGTTAAACAACCATCATCAATAAGTTGAAAATTGGCTTGGTGTGTCTGTGTTTCCAATTGGTAGTGCCAGGTTTTGGCGTCTTGCGATAAGCGTTGTCTTGTAACTTTGGCTTGGCTTAAAAACGATAAATAAGTTTGTTCAAACTGCGTGAAAGCGGCTTGTAAATCAGTGTCCGATGCGAGCGTTTTCGGATCGATATTGCTAATTAACTGCAGCAGTCCCGTTGATAGATCAGTAAAGCCAACAAAGTGTTTATTTGCGCCCCATGTATTGAGAATATTACCTACATCATTGGCTGTTTGCGGTGGATGTAACTGAGGACAAGCCAAGCGTTTAACCACAACACCCGATAGTGACTCGTAAGCTGCATTAAACTTGGTCTTAACCGTGGCAGTGAGTCGTTTCGCATTATTGGTGCCGTATAGCACCTGATAAAGTGTTAAGGCATAGCGCATTAAGTGCGAAAAACTGCTGGGATCTACTGACTCTTCTAACGCAAACTCATAAGCGCCAGTGATGACAACATCATCATATTGATTAGCATCTACCTGCTTTACTAACTGATACAGGTTTTGGATATCTTTAACCGATAGAGACTGAAATAAGAAGTTCTTGTCGACTTGCCATTCATGAAAGAGGTTTTGTATTTGAGTTAGCTTCTCACCAGTGACCATATCGAGCTGATCAAACAAGGCTATCAATGGCTGCTTATTACTCTCAGTATTTTCAACACCTAACGCTATCTGGTTAATCTGGTCATCGCCTAAACGCATCAAAAACTCAGGTGCTGCCGTACAATCACAATTTTTAAGAACAACCTGTTCTGTACTGTATAAGCCAGTCAGTATGCTCTGAATCAACGCTTCTTCTGATGCAAAGCGGTAGGCGACTGAATTATCAGCAATGGCATTTGTTAACCAGTGTTTGGCGCCAGGGATCCAACTCATGATGGTGTTGGCTTTACCGGATAAATTCGATGGATCGCTGATTGGAGTATTTATGCTAATCATGATGGCATGTCCGAAAAAAGAGGACTTAGTCCCCAGTTGGGAATTCCTTTAAAATACTGCTCGCGTTTTCACCAATGGTTTTAAAGTTGGACGTGCTGTTCGTCATCATATCTTGCAGCTGCTGCAGTACCTCTGTGCACTCCTTAACATTACCTGTGGCAAGAAGTTGTGAGATAGCGACACCGGTTGCTGTTGTTCCAATTGTGCCCATATGACGCAGTTGGTCCGCCGCATCCTGGATCGCTATCGCCGCCGTTTGTGACACAGATTGATAAGCTTTCCCCGCGCCAGAGTGCTTGATGATGTCACCCGTCAGCGTTGCTTGTTGAACAGCTTGTATCGAGTTGATGATTTGTGGATTTACCAATTCATTAGCCATTGTTGTGTTCTCTTAATCATTGCGTTGAAGTTCGATGTTGCTTGCTTTTCGGAATCTCCGATTTATCCTGAAGAACCACCAGAACCACCAGAACCACCAGAACCACCAGAACCACCAGAACCACCAGAACCACCAGAACCACCAGAACCACCAGAACCACCAGAACCACCAGAACCACCAGAACCACCAGAACCACCGTTTCCGTTTGCATTTCCGCCGTTCTTGCCATTAGCAGCGTTGATCTGGTTCAACTTAGTGACGAGGTCATTTAATGCCTTTTGCGTTTCCTGATCGGCGGTACCTTGTTTTTTAAGCTGTTCAATAGCGTTATCCGCTAAGCTGCCCGCCATATTGATTAAAGAGCTAGGGTCTACCTTGCTATCACCCGACAACGGCATAAAGGGCGGGGGAGAACTGTCTTTTCCGTCATCCTTCGGTAACGAAAGCCTCTCTATGGCTAGCATTTTGGCGCAGCTGCTAGTCACAGAAGCATTAGCAGTCAGCTGAGCATTTTGCTGTGCTGAAATGGCATTGTGCATCGCCATGCCTAAGGTTTCTGCCGAGACAATATCTATCATCGCCATGCCCTGTGGTGCGGCATAGCCCGTCACCAGTGTTCCGGTTTGAGTTACGGAATCTGTAATTACATCGTTGACTGTGTTCGCTGTAGTTGTCATCACTATTTTCCTTTCGCGGCGCCTGCTGCCCCAGCGGCTAAAATCAGAACCAAGCATTGTTCTAAACTGGCTCGGCTGGTTATTTGGCAAAGTTTTTCATTGAGCACTGCGTTTTGCATAAACAGCCCGATACTGCTAGCACCTTGGGCGTAAACCATTCCCATCGCGGTGGGTGGTGCTAATCCGACATTGATTAAGCTGGTATCAATACTCACTGAATAACTCTCCTGTTTTAAAATGAAGGGCAAATACAGCCCTTCATAACGTTAGCGTTTAGGCGTAAATCTTAGAGGTCGCAACGCCAGTTGATGCCGTATCAATGGCATATAAAGTGCTGATGCCCTGCACAGTTGCTGCTTGTGCAGTAATACCTGTTTGCTGTTGTCCAGATGTCGCGTTGTGTGCTGCGTTACTTAATGCTTGAGACGTCGCAACCATTAAATTACCCAGTGAAACAGCAGGTGAATCACCCAAAACAGTGGTGTTTACCTGACTAACAGAATCCGTGACTTGACTATTTACTGATGTTGGATACATAAGTATTCCTTAAAAAATAAAAGTTAAATTTACAGGTTTGTCACTTGAGAATGGCCGCCGTGGCCTTTCCCGTTGACGCGGTGTCGAGTGAGTAAAGCAACGCAACGCCAGCGGTTGTTGCGGCCTGAGCCGCAATGTTGGTTTGCTGCTGAGCTAAGGTTGCGTTGTGTGCTGCGTTACTCAATGCTTGGGCAGTCGCCTGAAACAAGTTCCCCATTGCTACAGCAGGCGCGTCACCTAATACTTGAACATTGGCCTGGGTAACCGAATCTGTGATTTGATTGTTCACCGATGTAGGAAATGCCATAACGAATACTCCTTATGAAACCTTTAAGAGCCCAAAATAGCCTGTGTTGCTTTACCTGTTGATGCAGCATCAATGGAGTAGAGCGTTGCTACACCCATAGTGGTTGCTGCTTGTGCAGTTACAGCAGTTTGTTGTTGTGCTGTTGTTGCATTGTGAGCAGCGTTACCCAACGCCTGAGACGTTGCTTGCATCAAGTTACCCATAGAAAGGGCAGGTGCATCACCTAAAACTTTGACGTTAGCTTGGGTGACCGAATCGGTAATTTGACTATTAACTGAAGTTGGAAAAGCCATGTTTTAAATCTCCAATAAGTGTTTAATTAACCTAAGCCAGCGACTTTTGAGCTTAGAATTGCGGAAGTTGCTTTACCTGCAGAAGCTGTATCCAGAGAGTACAGCGTGGTGACTCCCATCGTAGTTGCAGCTTGAGCAGTTACAGCGGTTTGCTGTTGTGCGGTTGTTGCATTGTGAGCGGCATTACCTAACGCCTGAGACGTTGCCTGAAACAGATTCCCCATAGACAGTGCGGGTGCGTCACCTAACACCTCAACATTTGCCTGAGTGACAGAATCAGTAATTTGATCATTGACCGAAGTTGGAAAAGCCATAGTTGCTCCTCTCGCTATACGTTGATTGAAATTGTTAGTTTTGCCATCCGTAGCGTTCACCGTTTTCGCAGCGGGCACCATCAGTTGGACTGATTAAAAGCTTACGCAGAGCAAAGAAGTTTTACGGGTAAAAACCGAGCGAGTTGAAGGTATAAAGTGAGGTTAAATATTTAACCGATGGCGCGTTTGTGGTAAAAAAGGTAAAAAGCGAGGGTTTTGTTTTAGTCTTACAAGGTATTTAAAAGAAAGAAGTTAAATTATATTCAGTAACTTTCAAGGAACATCAACCTTTTGAGCTAGGTTTGTCATTTATTCTTTTATTTTCGCATTATCAAGGTTCTATTAAGCTGAACCAACTCAGTATGAAGACCATTACAAAAATAACTATTGTTGCAAAATTACTTAATGTAAGCTTCCACCACGTCCATTCTGCGTTTGTGTCTATGAGTTTTTTAGCTCGATTAATGTTGTCACATTCGTCATCATGCTCTTTGGCAAGTCTCTCGAATAATAGTTTATATTCCTCTCTAATGGATTTTAATATTGAAAACTGAGCCGAAAAATTAAAAACTGCATAGAGCATGCATAAAATGCAAAGGGTTAATATTACAATATTTTTGATAAAACCAAAGGAGCCTATAGGAGCTTCTTCCAACTTAAACACCGCTAGCCAGAGGCCGGCAGGTATCGCCAGTATCTTAGCTCCAATGTCACTATAGGTTTCATTAATTTTTTGAATGTATTCGGTTTTTTTCTCTTGATACTCTTTGCGTACTTTATCGAAAGTGTACTGTTCAACGTATCCTTGATAGCTGAGTAATAATTCACTTGAAAATGCATTAAAGTTACTAACTAGGTATCCAAATCGTTGATTAGTACCTTTGTCTTTTAGGAATTTAACTAAAGCTTCTCGTACCAGTGAGACTTTAGCTTCGTGATGAAGATCTTTATGCAGAAGTCGCTCAATGGCCTCGGTATTCAGGTTATGATCAAGATCCTCTTTTCTAAGTGTGTAGACTATATTTATATGTCGGTCATAGATAATTGTTCTTGCTTTATTATCACTGGCTGGTAGTGCTACTTCATCAATAAACTTGCAAATACTGGATAGTTTTAGGTAATTCCTATAGTGAATACTGTCATCTTTTGTTAATTCACTCGTATCAGTAAAAAAAGCTTGCTTTACGGGAGTGAAAATCCGAGTTGCAGATTTAAGGAGTAAATCCCAGTTTGTGCCGATGTAGAAACCATTTTTTTCCCATTGGGAAGATAGAGCTATTTTACAGTTAAAAGGGTAATGCTCATCATTAAGCTCATCTATGCCAATTGAAACCTGAAACTGGTTGTCTTTAAATAGATCTACGCTGGTATCACACAACTCACATTCAACTAATGTTTTTAAGTTATCAATTACCTCGTCATCGAGAGAGATAAAACCACAGAAATGATTATCGTCATTTAATACCCGATCTTCTAATATCCCAAAGACAAAGGAGTATGCTTTTATTGAATTAGACCCTGCCATTAGTTTTCTTGTTGCTCATGTCCTTCTTCAGCTCTTATCGCTAGTTCCTCTAAAATCGCTTGTTTTAAGGTGTTAGGTATTGCGCTGATATGAAGAAAATCTTTACTTCCCTCATCCATCGGATCCGCTGGATCATAAATTACAGTATCACCTAGCATACTGCGATCAAAACTAACATTTATGTTTTTCGTGTTACCAGCCAATTTTTTATATCGTTTTAATTCACCAGTATCAATAGTTAATTCTTCACTTAAGTCAAAATCATTGTTAGCTTTAGTTACGAATCCTTGTGGGTTCTCAGGAAATACTGCGTTAGCAATAATAGATAACAATATCGGTTCTTTATCTTTAATTCGTTGTTGTATATGTGCATACGCAGTATCTACTCTATCCTGGGCCTGTATATCATTTAACCCGATATTTTTTGCTTGTTGTCTAACTGCATCGCGTAACTTGCGAGTTTCTATTTTGATAGCTCTTTTGTCTCGTTGACATCCTATGTAGTTTTCAAAATAATCTCTAATTTCTTTTGCTTGCCCTGTCTTAAAGCTAATATACCTGGTGTCAATACCGAGCTTCCACCTACTTAAATTTATTGTTGCACCTAAATGTAGTTTACTTAGCTCAAGCAAATTCGATTCAATAACATCGGCATCCGTATCAGTGATATCAAAACCTTCCTCTCTGGGAACTATAGCGATGCCCAAATATTTATCGCTGCTTTTTATATATTGGTAATATACAAGATAACCACCTTTTATAGCTGCATTATAATCTAGTATAGATCTATAGCTTCTAGCTAACTCTCTGGTTAAACCTATGAAATTTGTTATTTCTAATTCTTGCGTATAATAACTGTTTAGCTTCTGCTCGAATACAGGCTCAACATTATTATCACCATCGACACCAAACTCACCTTTGTTAAGGTTAGCTTCGTCGAATAAGCCTAGTAATTGGCTTGCTAGTTCGCCTGATAAACCAGATAAAGGGTTTACAGACTCCCTTAATTTAACAAATAGCGGGTCGCCATTCTGTTCGCGTTTTATAATATGAATTGCTATGTGCTGAATAGCCATTGACTATTTCCTTTTCATTTAACTGAATTAGTATTTTTAGAGCTTTTAAGAGCGTGAATGCGATAGGGTGACCTAATCAATTATTTGATAGTAAGTGCCGTCTTTTATTAAATTAGCTCCCCTTTTTCTTTAAGCCTACTACCAATTTGAGCTCAAAAAAAAGCATTGATGATGTTTATATTCATGAATTGATTTGAGCTAAATAGTTAAGAGGGAAGAGTAACAAAATTACCGTGCAATTTCGACCTTAGTTATTAAGCAGTATATTGTTTAAAAGTTCTTGCTTGGTAATTTACCAAAACTTTCATTATCTATTATGTCGCGTCAGGTTAAGATTAACTAAGCTGATGTTATAGTAACGCCAAGTTTGAATAACCACTGTCTTAATGCCAAATAAAACCAAAACATTTTATGAAAGTGAGGTTGAGCGTTTATACGATGATGGTCCAATACGGCCAGAACAATATGCGCAGGTAAGGCAATCAAAGGCGTTTATGGAAAAGTTCTATCCAAAGAAAATAGAACTCGATGATTTGGCTAAAGCTGCGTTTATGTCTCGGTTTCATTATGTTCGAACCTTTCAACGGCTGTATGGTTTAACTCCAAGAACTTATCTTAGAGATCTGCGTATTTCAAAAGCCAAACGTCTTATCTCTCAGGGTTTGCCTATTACTCAGGTTTGTTTTGATATTGGCTATGAAAGCCTACCAACATTCTCATCGGTCTTTAAAAAGTGCACCGGCTATACACCTAGAGATTATTACCGCTTCAATAAGAGCAATCTAGAATAAGTTTTTAGTACGAATCTAGACTATTCTTTTTATCCTCAATTGATTAAAGAACTTTGAAGATATGATCAGAATATACGCCACCAGTGTTCCTGTTGAAGACCAGGATAAAGCCTTAGACTTTTACACAAACATGTTAGGTTTTATCAAGAAAACCGAAGTCCCTGTGGGGGAATATAAATGGCTAACCGTGGTATCTCCTCTTGAACAATCGGGTGTAGAGCTTTTGTTAGAACCTATGGCTTTCGAACCCGCAAAGGTTTATCAACAAGCGTTGAAAGAGGCGGGTATTCCATGGACATCTTTTGCAGTTGATGATGTAGAAGCCGAATACAAAAGGCTGACTGAGCTAGGCGTCGAATTTTCAATGGCGCCTAAAGAAGCTGGAACGGTTAAAATTGCAGTGCTTGATGATACATGCGGAAATTATATTCAACTGATGCAAGAGTTATAACTCTCCTTTAGTTAACCCACCATCAAAATTCAGAGGTGCTTACAGTGCCTCTGATTTCTCTTTTTAGCTTTACTTTCTCCTTCCAAACGAATCTTGTTTCCAATGTTTTGATAGGGCACACTCATAATTACAAAAGGTTAGAGCAACACGTTCTTAAAAAGAGAAATAAAAATGAAAAAGCTCGTTATTGTCTTATCCATCCTTCTTACTGCTATTCCTTCTCTTGCACTTTCTCAACAGACTATCTCCGACAATGAAAAGGACATAGCCATTCAGAGGATTAAAGAAATCATCGATAGCAATTATGTTTTTGCAGAAAAAGCTGGGCAGGTTAACGATGCGCTAGATGAGGCAGATAAAAGCGGGAAGTTCGATGAGATAACCGATTATGGCGAGTTTGGAAAAGCTTTGACCGCGGAGCTTGTAAGAATCACAAAAGATAAGCATTTCCTTGTTAACTACAATCCTGAGTTAATTAAAAGTCGCAGAGCTCAGCGAGAAAGAGCGAGTCGTGAGTCGGAGTCAAGTTCAGCACCAAGCGCACCGGAAACACCACAAGTTGAAAGAATTGACTGGAATGAATGGTATGCGCAACAGAACAACATGGGGTTCCCGAAAGTAGAAGTGTTGGACGGAAATATTGGGTATATCAAAATCAACTTTTTCCAACCTTTGGATTGGGTGCGGCCGATTATTGATGCCAGCATGGGTTTTGTGACTAATACCGATGCACTCATTATCGATTTAACAGAAAATCAAGGTGGGTATAGACCAACTGACAGTTATTTGGGGAGCTTTTTCTTTGATGGAGAACCGCAATTGTGGATGTCTAGCTTTAATCGGCCAACAGGAGAAACCGAGTCTGAATTCACTTTTGCTGAGGTGGGTGGGGCACGTTATTTAAATAAGCCGCTATTTATTCTTGTTAGTGAAAACTCTTTCTCTCTTGCGGAGAAGTTTGCCTACAGCATGAAGCATTTTGATAAGGCAACTATCGTCGGGCAAGTTTCTGCTGGGGCAGCTCATGCAATAAACTTCTTGGAAGTGGATGATAATTTTACGTTTCAAGTTCCTACGCTGCGCAACATTCATCCTGTGACTAAAACGGATTGGGAAGCTGTTGGCGTGAAACCTGATCAGGTTACTGAAAAGAATGAAGCATTTAAACGGGCCTACCTTTCAGCACTTGATGGCCTTATTGAGGCTGCTCGACACGAACGCCAGGTCAAGAAATATAATGAAATTAAGGCTAAGCTGGGCCAGTAATAAATGTTGGGATGTAGATCTTAATCTCCCCAGCTCTTTTGACTAATTCGAGAGCCTCACTATACTTTTGTTTCTAGTCATTTAGAGACACAAACAAGGATATTGCGCGAATACCTGCTCAGACTAGGCTAGGGAACATAGCGTTGTTGTTATCTTTTTATATCTTTATTGGGTTATGGAGAGCACATGAAACAACTACGCCTATTACTAACTATTTCATTGATATCATCCATGTATGGATGTGCAAGCAAGTTACAAGTTTTACCTCAGAGTGTGTCTGATTGCGATAAAACAAGCATCACTTTCGATTATAAAACTCAACCAAACGATGAGTGGGTTGAACACCTGAATAAGTCCATTTCAGCTGCGAACCAGATCCTTTCAGATAATGACTTTGCTTTAGCTTGTTCAAATACCTGGATGACGAATAAACGTGGGAATTCAGCGAGTAAAGTTTGTGAACAACTTGTTTGCGGAGGGAATACCGTTGTTCAGGTTGGATTTTATGATGATCCTAATAGTGCAGGAATTGCTACGACAGGTATGAATGACCGAGTTATGCGTTTTAACACGGCCAAAATGAATCAAGGTTCGGGAACCCCTGGCAACATTATTCATGAATATACGCATGTACTTGGGTATAAGCATTTAACGAATTTCCGTTTTATTGCTCAGACTAGCGTGCCTTATAAGGTAGGCTATTTAGCCGACAAATATGCAGACACAGATCAATAAATCAATGCGAGTTTGAAGCTGAAGATAAACACTAGCACCTAGTAAATGCTAGCGTATAAGTTGTTTGATGAGGTGTTTTAAGTAAGCGGCAGTGAACCTGCCGCTTTGATTTAATGTCTATTACCAAGAACCGTACATGGGGTTTGGTAACAAAAATAGCTGATATTTCTGCTCGACTAGGTTGTTAACATCTGCATGCTCTTGTAATACGCCTGAGAAATCTTCGATGTTGTCACCCACTTGCATCACGATACTTTGTTTTGGAAAGTCAGTGTGTCTTCCTTTCGTTGGGTGGAAGCAACTAGCAGTACCATTTGAGATTTGTTGACGTCTTAGGTCTTTATCATTTTTGATACTAGCGCCATCAATTGCTGATTTATCTTCATCAACTCGACCTAATAAGCAGGTATTCTCAGTAGAAACCGGAATGCCCAGAGCCTTAAGGTTGGCCCAAGTGTGCTTGTCTAGGTGGCGGCCTCTATTGGTGACAAGTCCTAGCTTGCCTCCTTTACTTAAAACTGCGTCGATAAATTGTTTTACACCGGGTACTAGCACGGCTTTTTCTGAGACAACCCATTGCTCCCAAGTCGCTGGGCTATAACCTTTACCTGTTAAGTTTAAGCCAACTTGATAAGCGCTGTTATCTAAGACAGTTTCGTCGACATCCATAACGACTACCCAGTTATTTGCTGGTTCAACTTTCTTCAAAGCTTCTGTTGCGCGATTGTATACGGATGTTGTTAAAAAGCGGTATTCAGCACTTTGTGTCTGCCACTTTACCGAGTTGTCCAAAGAGAACTGTTGCTGAGCAATCTCGACTGATGTCGCACAGTGATCGCTCAGCATGGCATCGGGTTCCATGTTCTCGTAGTGATGAGTTTTGGCATTAAACTCAAGCCCTGATTCCGGCATGTTGCCAACAAATATATGGTCGATTGGGGCAGGGTAATAAGGATGGCAGCCAATTAAGTCTTCAGTGGTGTTATAGAGGTTGGACGCTGAGTTGTCACTGTTGTTGCTTAATGTGCGAGTTAGCTTATTGTATGGCGCTGAAAGTCTATGATTGAAGTCGCCTAAAATCATATAAGGTGTTTTTTGACTTTCTTTCTGTTCAACCCATTGATCTAAAAACACGACTTGTTTCGCGAGTGTTTGACATGCATCTGTATCGGAGCGTGTGTAGTCATCGACAAAACAACCGCTCTTCATGTGAACGTTGAGTAGTGTCATGTTTCCAGAAGGCGTGTCGATTGTTAGCTCTAATCCGTAACGTAATCCACGTCTGTCTAAAGCAAACTCAGATAAACTCTTAGAGCCCACAACTTTTTGGTTATTTCTGACCGCGAAAGCAACTTTTTGTTGGGTTGAGTTAGCGCCTGAGTCTCTGCAGGTGTAAGGTTCGTTATCTGGTCTTTCGGATAGATAAACTGTCCAGTCTTTTTTAGGGAAGAGCTGTTGCACAGCTTCTACCGAAGCCACTTCTTGTAATCCGACAATATCTGAATCCAAAGATTCGACATAGGCTTTGAGCCTGGCTAATTCTTCTGAGCTTCTTGGTCTGCACCCGTCTGTAAGAGGATATGCCAAGTGTTCGGTATTCCAGGTTGTAACCGTCAAGCTAGTTGCTTGGGTTTCAGAAGTATGAGCTTTAGATGTCGGCGCTGCGTTAAGGTCTGTGCTTTCACAAGCGAAAAGTAATGTGCAACAAAGAGCAAGAGAACTTCTTTGAAGTTGCTTTAATCGATTCATTTAATATCCAATAAAACTTGTTGTTCGTTTTTTATGTCGATGATGAAGGCTGTCGATTTGCCCAGCTTAAAGTCGGGTTTATCACAGCTGAAAATAATGAGTCATTATTTTTTGGTGATAATATAACACACTGATCGTTGTAGGGAATGGAAAGACGTTGTTGTTAGAACAGCTGTTGAATGAAGACGTTATTTCTGAAGTAAGTTCGGCTTATTTTTGAGTAGCTTCAAACGCTATTATCGTCTGCTTTTGCATATAGTCATTTATCTTAAAATGCTCGGGATGCCAACCTTGGAGGAACCGGTGAAAGTCGGCCCAAGCTAATGGATATAAAGAGCGCCACTCCCGCTCGACGGCCTGCCCATCAATCATTTTTTGATAGTGCTTAAGTGCTTGATGGAAGAATCCGAAATACTGGTCGAGTAAGTCGCTCTCGTGCTCGAATAATTCGTTACTGTTTAAACAGCTGCCAAGAAAGTACATCACATCTTTAACGCCAGCGCCTTTACCTATGTATTGGAAATCAACGGCGGCTAGGTTTTTGGTATCCCGAGTCCAGCAGAAGTTGGCGAGTTTGGCGTCGCCATGCACTAGCGTTTGATACTTAGCGTTGTTGAGGTGGCTATCTATTTGATGCGCAGATTGTTTTAACTCACCTTCAGCCATTTTGTGCCATTCATCTTGTCTCGTTGCTAAGTGCCAATATGTGCCAACAGGCCATAAATCATCTGCAGGAATATCAATAAAACGCGCGTGAAAATAAGCCAGCCAGCGAATACCTAATTGGATCTCAGTTAGGGTTGCTTCGGTCAACCGTAAATCAAAACCTGCTGCATCTAGGTCTTCTATAATAAGAGGTTTAGGTGAACCGCAATTTAACGATCCTAGATGTTTAGGTACATAACAAAACTGGTCGCAGCGATGGGCGTAATCTGCATAGAACTTTTCTTCGTTTTGATAGGAACTGATTTTGCGCTGATGGCTTGTTTGCGTATTCCAACCTCGTGGATGAGAAATCTCATCAGGTAACTGAACATGCTTAACAATGATGTGCTTGGCCTTGTTATCTTGGGTATAAGCATATCTGGCGATTTCCCCGTAGCCGCTCCACAAAGCTTGTACTTGCTCGACTTTTTGTAGGTCAGGAGTATTAAGAAAATGGCGTAATTCGGTAATCAAATCCATGTAGCGACAAGGTTAGTTTGTGTTGACTGGATCTTCCCATAAGCTACTCGTTGAATCACGCAGAAAAGTGGCCTTTTCTTAATGAGTGTTTTAGATTTATTTTTCGCAGCTAAAGCTTGCTCCTACAATTGATCAGGCCGTTGTTTCGGTTGTGACCGTTAGTGAAAGCTGTGATGCCTAAATTTCAGTGGGGCAATTCCGACGAGGCGTCGAAAGGTTTTTTCAAAGTGACTGAGGTCATGAAAGCCAACGTCATGTGCAATTTGAGTCACTTGAAGTGATAACTTTTCTGATAATAGTTGCTTGGCTTTCTCTATTCGTACATCCAACACTAATTGTTTAAATGACGTACCCAGATGTTTTCTGTAGAGATATGACAAATGTGGGGCGCTGACGAATGCGCGTTTTGCTGATTCATCTAAGGTTATTTTTTGATGGTAGCTTTTCGCGATAAAAGTTAGGGATTTAGTGATAGCAGCATGGCAACTTGGAAGTTGCTCAAAGTCTTCTTTTAAGATTAGGTGGGCGAGTGGTGCCGGTATTGGTTTCTTTTCGTTGTCAGTAAAAAGAGTCGCTTTATCTTTAGTGATATCAAACGAATGAGACGGACTTTCTGTATCGTTTTGTTTTAATTGAGGCAAGGTAGTGAGCAGTGATGATTTGGTCACAAGGGGCTCTTCTGCCATAGCACTCAATATTGCTACCGCTTTTTCTAACCCTCTAGCGTTATCGGTCCAACTATGTTGCTCCAGGAGCTTGATGCAATCCTCATCAAGCTGGATAGCTCTTTCTACAGCATATTTCTGCAGATAAATTGCAATTAATGCAGCGATGTCCTGTTTTCTTTCTCTTAATGTGGGGAGAAATAAAGTCAGCCATGGTGCATTAGTGTGAGTAATATTGCTGCTGTTATGACGTTTATCAATTGAAGCAATAATCCTGACGGATAGGTGACTACCTAATGCGTTGTCTTCCCAGAAATACCGAATACGACTTAAGGTGTTTTCATCCAGCTCGTTGATGTTTCTGATAAAGAGGGTGCCGTATTTCGCTTTTTCGTACAGAGCTTTCAAGGTTTCGTAGGCGTTGTCCTGTGATAACTTCAGACAACAGCATTCGATGAATGGGTTATCCTTACGAGGGCTTAGGTTATGAATAGCGAAAGCGGCTGATACTTTACCCGTGCCCCTTTCTGCTTCAATAAGAACCGGTAAATCAATAGCTGCAAACTTACGAACCTGAGACTCAACTTTTCTTAACGCCTGACTAAAGCCTACCCAACCGAGTGACTGCGGGGAGTTGTTAAAGACGCTCTGATGAAAGTGAAAACGCTCTACTAAGTGCAATATATGGTTGAGTAGCTCACTCAGAAGAGAATCTATTGATGTGTTGTGTTTTTGTCGTTCAGGAAGTCGCGATACTGCGATAGTTCCAATGGCTTTGTTTCGAAAGTCTATTTGACGCTGAATTGTGTTGCCGTTGTGTTCAATAGCTTTTCTATTAACACAAATATCAATGTCGGGACGCTGTAAAAGCTTAGGTTCATCGACTGTATTTAACTTAACTTCTATTTGATCCAGCCCAAACCTATCAATATTTGCATGGAGCATACGTTCTACTTCGTAACTCAGTGCAATCTTGTGAGGGTTGATAGTGGTTTGCATGGTCGTGACTCTCAACTCGATATTAAGAGAAATCGAGCGATTCGCCTTCGCCGCAATTATAAAATCGCTCTTCACCTGCCTGGCTGATTAAGGCTCCGAAGTGTTTGCGGTTTCCTGGGCTTGGGTCGCCACCCATGTTTTGACTATTAATTTCAATTGTCGTTGTGCCTTTATCCAAGATGGCTTGCAGGACTTTCTGAACATTCGCAGAGTGACATTGATTCGAGTTTTCGCTGATTAATGCGCCGTAGCAGGCGAACTTAACAAGGATCGGATACATTGCTGCTTCCTCTCGTTTAAATGAATGTGATTGATTCTCTAATAAGTCGATGTAAAACAATATTTCAATATATTTCACCACTTATGTGAGTATGTGGAATTAATGAATGGCATAATTTATTTCCTTATTAATGTTTGAGGAACTGCTGGATATGTCTTTAGAAAATAAAGAACTGCTGGATATGACACCTGTCGATAAACAGAATGCAAGTGTTATTGTCGGAAGCGATGAAACCCTACCTTTACGGGCCTGTATTAAACCTTATACCGATGATTACTGGGGGATTGAGGTATACAGTGAGGAGGGGAACAACAGTATTAGACGCGTTGATGGATGGTATAATCTGATGTTTGACTCAGGGTTAGATTTTGATCAGGCCGTCGTTATAGATTTCTTTTTGCATGAAGATTTTAAAGAGGAGTGGACGTTTTATGGCAAGGGCCTTGAATTTTTCAAGGCTGGTTGTAACTGCCAATATACCATGTATGTGAATTTGTACGACTGCAGAAAGGGCGGGCAGATTATCTTAAATAATATTGAGCCAACATATGGATTTGAGTTAGTAAAACCTCGTGAAAAACCTCAGAAGGTAAAAATATCTGATGATCCGTTTTTTTTGCCGGTGGGCTTAAGTTTTCTCGCCGAATATGATCATTGTGACGAAGATAAAAGAGGGGTTTATCTTTCTCAAGATCCATTGATTGGTATTGGTAAAACTAAGCATGGGTGAAACTATTTTTGTGTTATTCGCAACGTGTTGTTCCAGTATGCGTGATAAACATTTTTTGGAACTCATCGTAAGTACATAGGTCGTCGAACCAGGACAATTTAAACCATATGTGACCAATACCATTTTGCAGGGCTTCACTGGCTTGGTTAATAGCAGATAGATGCTCACCAGCCAGTGTTAAGACAATAGCACTGATATAAGCCACTTCAGCATTGCCTGGAGAGAGTTTTCGCGCATTGTCTAGCGCATGAATAGCATCGCTATAATTATTTTGATGAGCATAAGCTTGAGCCAATCCTAGCCAAGCATAAAGCTCTGTACTACCGCTGTAACTCTCGATAACCTGTTGGTACAGGTTCGATGCTTCTTGATTTCTGTTTCGCATTTTTTGTACGTCAGCTAGGTTTAATAGCCAGGCAGGATTTCGAGGGCTTTTATCAACGGCTTGCTTGGCATATGAATAGCTTTTCTCATAATCACCTTCCAACATATGGGCTAGCGCAAGGTTGCTCATATCCATACTACTTGGGTTGAGTTGCATCAGTGCCTCATACGCATATATCGCTTGTTGAGTATGTCCTTGCAGCAGATAGGCGGTTGCTAACAATTGGTTGGCATCATAGTCGTTGGGTGAAATTGATAGCACTTTATTGAGCTGGGAAATTGTGTTTTCTATATCGTTATTCCACCAATATGCCAAAGCTAGATTGTGATACAAGATCTGATGAGGTTTGAGCTTAATCGCTTTTTGGAGAGCAGCAATAGCATCATTGTATTTATCTTTAGCCATAAAATAATCAGCAGCTAGTAACAAGTACTCGCGTTCGGGAATATCTATTGATGATAGTTTTTCGAATCGCTTTTGTGCTTCCACTAACTGTCCTGTATTGATCAACCAGTGCAGGTGGTGAACTAAAAATGAACGCTCCTTTTGGTATTCATCTGGTATGTAAATTAGATAAGTTTCAGCTCTTTTTAATATTTGTTCTTCGCTGTTTTCAATATAGATTTTTTCACTGATATCCAACATTAAGTGATAGGCAGGCGCAAATGCAGGATATTGTTGAATAAGTGATTCTGCTTGAGCCAGCAACTGCTCGTTGTATGCACCCTCAAAACGTACTGCTTGATAGATGTCTAGGTATTCCTTGTATGCATCTTCAACAAGTGGTGATATCCGTTTGCTATCCGAGACAAGATCTGACATCAGGCTTTGTACCTTTGCTTCCGTCACTTGCGCGATATCGCTATATCTTTCGAGTAAACTAGTCCAGGTTATCTTGTTTGTGATAGCCCAAGGTGTGGTGACTTCTGAGGTAGGCTGTCTCGCTAGTGACAAGCTGATATTACAGCTGGTTTGAATGCAACTTATAGAGGAAAGCACCAATGCGTCCGCACCTGTTTCTTGAGCTATGTCTGCGAGCTTTTTTGTATCTTCAAACGTTTGTGAAGCAATCAACGTTAAGTTAGTTTGCTTCATTATACTTCGCTGAATAGTGTCGCTGATTGTTGCTTGAAGCAGTTTCTTATCTTCTGTTGGTAATTCGTCACCTAATATTTGAGGTGGTACAACAGCGATATAGTAAGCCTGCTTTTTGCTATTTGTTATAAAGCTAACCAATGCCAGCAGGCTTAATAGCAATGTCAAACTAGAGGCAATCCACTTCTTTGTTGATGAGTGAGACTGTGGTGATGATATGGCTATTGTTTTCGTATCAGAACTGGAAGCTTGTTCTTTCTGATAAGCACTGACAATTTGATCGAACAAAGGTGCTATTGTGTCAGTATCTTCAAACTCTTGATTAGGCTCTTGAGAAACGAGCTTATCAATTAAATCCGCAAGAGCAGGAGGTAAGCTTGGGTGGATATTGTGTGCTGACTCAGGCTGTTTGTTTTGTATGTTGTCACTTATTTGTTGGTTAGATGTTGTTCCATGAGCATACGGATGAAAACCGGCTAATAATTCAAAAGCAAGCACGCCGAATGAGAACCAATCACTCTGCTTGCAAGCAGGTATACCTTTGATTTGGTCTGATGATAAATAAGCCAAGCTCCCATATCGTTGGCTTTTCTCCGGTAGTGCTTGAAGCTTTGAGCGGATCTGGGCTATACCGAAATCTGTAATCCGGACTTGATTCTCTTCGTCCAACAGAATATTTGAAGGTTTAATATCGCAATGTATAACCTGTCGTTTGTGAGCTGCATCTATCCCATGTGCAATTTGTGTCAGGATATCCAATTTATTCGCTAGGGTTAACTTATGTTTATTGAGTTGCGCAAGGTTCTGACCTTGCACATATTCCATAACTAAACCAGCGCTATTGTCATATTTTACAATATCGAAAACTTGAACAATATTGGGATGGCTGAGTCTTGCAAGAGTTCTGCCTTCATTAATTATTTCTTCACTGTGCTTTGCATCGTCAGAGTCTGGTGTACGCAATAATTTTATGGCGACTTGACGTTGTAGCTGGGTGTCTTCAGCAAGAAAAACATCACCGAGGCCACCGCTACCTATAAGCCTATCTAGTCGATAATGGCCATAGCATTTCGATTGTTGTGTCGTCATTTAATGGGCCATATCCGTATTAGCAAGACACTGCGTGCTCTAGCTCAGAACCTTTGTAGATTTCAAAAGCTTGCCCACCAAACCTGAGTTTACCTGCTTGCCTTTCAATAAGATGATCACACAAATATTGTTGGTTCAGTACATCTGAAAACTGCTTGCGAGCGCGGTGTATCATGATATTCAGATAATTGACTTCGGTGCCTAGTTCTTTTGCGAGTAACTCAGTGTATATCCAACCTTGTCCCGCTTTCTCTATGCCTTTCTGCGCGTCTTGTGCTTTATGGCGAGCAAGGTTAAGTGTTAGGTAATGGTGACTCCTGACTTGAAAGTCGATGGTTTCTTGCGGTGTTTTCAACTGGAGTTGGGTTGCTTCTTCATCCAAGCTTAATTTGAATTGAAACAACAGCTTATCTATATCGTACTGTGGTTGCGAAAGTGCCACTGTTTCATCTGTGTTTTGGCATAGCTGAAGTCGCCAGCGTTGCCCCGAGAAGTAGACCCATTCTCCGTCATCAAGAGCGAGAGCTTTAGCATGACCTTGGGAGTATTCAATATGCCAGCGGCTAGCGGGTGATTTATAAAGTATGGCCTGGGGTGAAACTTCATTAGGTAATAAATGATATCCGCTTAGATAGAGTGCTTCGGGGAGCTCCGAATTTGCTGGTGCATGGACGTCTGGAATCGGGATTAACATGTCACAAGGGGGGCGGTCATCTGCCAAGATCAATTTATTATTCTGTTCCTGTGCGAAGCATAGCTCATCACCTTTCGTTAATGGCGTATCTTGATTCGCCGTTATTCTAGTTCCATTGACAGTCGTACCGTTTTTACTGGTATCGCGGATAAACCATTGATTCGTTTTCCAGATTAAGAGGGCATGCACTCTGGAAACAACAGCACTTTGAACGTGTGTTTCCACATCTGATTGTAAGCTTCCAATGCGATGAAATGCTTTGAGGAATTGCGGCCTTTCTTTCCCTTTCTGAAGCAGGTATGCCATTCGGTACTTTTGCGCTTTATTCTCTGGTTGTAGTGTGATGGTAAGTTAATTATTAGGTCGATTTCAATACTTTATTAGCAGCCTCCATCTATTTGATATTAAAAATAAATTAGGGTTAATAGCCAGTTTATTTTTCATAAGATTTCACATGGCACAAATTTTAAGTGAAATATGGTGAAATAACGATGCATTACTTTCTGTTTCATACTCTCCAGTCAGGTTCATATTAGTCAGAATACTCTTGAGTAGTATGCGATTTTTTTGAGCCTCAAATGTTCAACACCTAAAAGCAAGCTACGAGGCATATCGTGAACACTTTTACTATTTGTTATTCAGGCACAGATTGTTATCTCGATCAGGGATTAGTTTTGCGTAAACCCAAGGAAAAGCGATCTTATAATCCGGAATCAGGCTATATCCCCAGTAAGGTTTACCATCAGCTGTCGCAACTAGATAAAGGTTTTCCAATAAGTGCGACAGTCAATGGATGCGGAGGGCCTTATAATGAGACTAGAGAGCTGCTTCCCATTAGAATATGGAGTATTAAAACGGTAGCAGAAGGTCCAGAAGGGCATGAAGTCAGTTATCACTCTGAATGCTCACTAGCACCGAAGATTATGGACGATTCATTGTCAGGACAGTCATTGGAGTTAAATGCCATAGCTGGAATAGCGATGATGTTTGATGTGACTTTCCACCTCGTTCCTATCGGCCAGCTAGACAATATCAAGCAGTATTGGGACGAACAACTCTCACAAGGTTTCAGTCAGAGTGATCTTGCTTTTCCCGCTAACAACTCTCGATGGAATAACAATGAGCTAACAACAGCTGGACATTATTGTATTCGTTGGAATCAACAGGATAACGATAAGATTACGGCCTTTTTGCAAAAATTTAATACGGTTGCTTTGCTTGGGCATAGCCGCGGTGGAGTCGCTTGTTTAATTGCCGCTAACTATTTAGCTGAATGGTTTAGTCAGCTGACCATTAAGATCATTGCGTTAGATCCGGTTCCTGGAACTGGAAAATGGTGGGATTGTTTAACCACCATTCCTGGACAGCAAAATATGGAGTATGTGGGTATTTACGCTATTGATGAAACGTCTGCCGGTTTTAATGGTGTGGTGCCTAAGGTCAAAAGTTTGAATCCTAGCAATGACAGTATTCAAGTCTGGGATCCATTAAATCCAGGGAACGCCATAGATAGCTTTAAAGGTTGGAGTAAGTCTTTCTACGAATTGCTCTACACAAGAGGTCGACATGCGACTGTGCCGGGTTCTAGAAGTGCTAACGGCTATGGTGACGACGATGATATTAACAATAATGTCGGTGCGAGCGGAAATCTGGCTGGTGCTTATGTTGCTAAGAAGTTATCACAATGGGGTATTTTGGTACCTGCCGGTGAACAGAGCAACATTAACGACTGGATCAAACAAATGAATGATTCATTTGAGCACTTCAAGAGCATGCGAAACCATAACTACGGTCCGAAGAATGCTTTAGGCATGGTAAACGGCTTCGTTTTCTATAATGCACGAGGCATATCTTCGACATCGGGACGAGATAGCCGAGCTTGGAATTATTTAGAAGCCTTTATCACTTATGCAACTGAGCATAATCAAGTTGAAGGATATAGCGGCGATCCACACCTGAGCCCTGAAGAGATTAATCAGCAACGAGGTTTAATCGATATGGGCGTAAGGAAAAAGTATTACGACAAATTCGCTGGAACGGGAAAAGTGCATCCGTGGATTTATGTGGCAGATAAGTTGAAAACTTAAATAAGAGCTATTCAAGCTAATTAAATAGCCGAATAGCTCTTATCTGTGGAGTTAAGCGGTGAGGATTGCTTTACCCACTTTAGATTGGTTAGCTTTGCCTAGACGGTCAGAAATAGTTTGACCAACCGTAGCGAGCTTCTGCAGATCAACGCCTGTTTTAATTCCCATGCCATTTAGCATGTAAACAACGTCTTCTGTAGCAACATTACCTGAAGCTCCTTTGGCATAAGGGCATCCACCTAAGCCTGCGACCGCTGCATCAACGACATTAACACCGTTTTGCAAAGCCACTAAAATATTGCTAAGCGCCTGTCCGTATGTGTCGTGGAAGTGGACAGCCACTTTCTCGTGAGGGATATGCGCCAGCACGTCATCTAACAGAATTTGTGTTTTGAGTGCGGTACCCACACCTATGGTGTCCCCGAGTGATATTTCATAGCAGCCTAGTTCATAGAGCTTGCGGCTAACTTTAGTTACCGCTTCAACAGCAATATCACCTTCGTATGGGCATCCAAGTACACAAGAAACATAGCCTCGTACTTTGATACCTGCTTCAAGCGCTGCTTCAATCACAGGTGTGAACCGTTCAATGCTCTCTTCAATAGAGCAGTTGATATTCTTCTGCGTAAAACTTTCTGATGCCGCACCAAACACAGCTATCTCATCAACTTTAGCCGCCATCGCAGCTTCGAATCCTTTCATATTTGGTGTAAGAGCAGAATAGGTAACGTTTGATTGGCGTTGGATAGTCTTAAAGACGTCTCCTGAGCTGGCCATTTGTGGCACCCATTTGGGAGAGACGAAGCTTCCTGACTCAATAATAGAAAGGCCGGTATCGGCCAATCCGTGAATCAGTTCGACTTTGTCTTCCAGTGTCACAACACCTTTTTCGTTCTGGAGTCCATCTCTGGGACCAACTTCTACGATTTTTACTTCACTTGGAAGTTGTTTAGTCTGGATAGCCATTACTTGTCCTCTGCTTCAGCGGCGAAGCTAAGCAATTCAGCACCACCGTCGACCAGGTCGCCAGCTTGATAGAAAAACTCAGTGACTTGGCCCTTTGTTGGAGCTTTAAGGCTGTGTTCCATCTTCATGGCTTCCATCACGATAAGTGGTTGGCCTTTTTCTACGGTTTGACCTGCTTCAACCAAGTGAGCAACAACAGTTCCGTTCATCGGTGCTGTAAAGCCACCTGCAGCATCTGCATCGTTATCAATACCAAGATCAGGTTGAAGTTCTTCGAAGTGGAATGCACCGTTATCGTTAAAGACAACATAAGCATTACCATTTTTGCTGAAACTAGAAACCGTTCGGTGACCATTGATAACAGTCGTCAACGATGAACCATCGATTGAACCACTGCATTGAATAGAACGACCATTGATAGTCATGGTATAGGCTTGTTTGCCGCCTAATTCAGTTTGTACAGCAAGAATATTGTGCTCATTTCCAGCAATGTCTAAGTTTAGTGACTGCTGATGTGTCTCATTGGCACGCCAGCCACTGGTGTTTTGCCATGGGCTGTAGATATCAGATGTGCTGTCTGCTGAGAGACGCTCTGAATCTGCAACTTGATTCAATATAGTGAGTAAACCTGCAAGCGCGAGTTGCTCTTCGGTTTGTGGCTTTTCATCACTGAACAAGAGCTCTGAGTGTTTGTCGATAAAGCCGGTGTCTATCTCTTCTTTCTTGAAAGGTTCGCAATTAGCTAGGTTGTACAAGAACTCAATATTAGTCACAACGCCATTGATGCGGTATTCCGTCAATGCCTTGCGCATTCTTGCCAAAGCTTTCGTTCTATCTTCGTCCCAAACGATAAGCTTCGCTATCATTGGATCGTAGTAAATTGAAACGTCGTCGCCTTGGCGAACGCCAGTATCAACGCGTACATGCTCTGATTCTGTTGGCGGTTCCAAGAACGCTAAATTACCTGTCGCAGGTAAGAAATCATTGTCGGGATCTTCAGCGTAAATACGTGCTTCAAACGCGTGACCGTTAATAGATAGCTCAGACTGTTTTAGAGGTAGCGTTTCGCCTGACGCGACGCGGATCTGCCACTCAACAAGGTCTAATCCAGTGATACACTCAGTGACAGGGTGTTCAACCTGAAGACGCGTGTTCATTTCCATAAAGTAGAAGCTACCGTCTTCATCTAACAAGAACTCAACAGTACCTGCACCTTCGTAATTGATGGCTTCAGCGGCGAGTAGGGCAGCTTTACCCATTTCTGCACGTAGCTCTTCGGACATGCCGAAAGCAGGCGCTTCTTCGATAATTTTCTGATGGCGACGTTGAACTGAACAATCGCGTTCGAATAAGTAAACGCCATTTTTGTGTTGGTCGCAGAAAACCTGGAACTCGACATGACGTGGTTTGGTTAAGTACTTCTCAACCAACATTTTGTCATCGCCGAAACTAGACATGGCTTCACGCTTAGCAGCTTCAAAAGCTTCTTTAAATTCAGCTTCAGACCATACTTGGCGCATACCTTTACCACCACCGCCAGCAGCAGCTTTTAGTAATACGGGGTAGCCCATTTCATCAGAATGTTTTTTGATGAGATCGGCAGATTGGTCTTCACCGTGGTAACCAGGAACTAGTGGAACGCCAGCTTTCTCCATAATCTGCTTTGCAGCAGATTTAGAGCCCATAGCTTCAATTGCACCTACAGGTGGGCCGATGAAAACAATATTGTTCTCTTTACATAGGCGAGAGAATGTCGCGTTTTCAGACAAGAAGCCATAACCTGGGTGAATCATGTCTGCGCCAACTTGCTTAGCAACATCTATAATGCGTCCAGCCTGCAAGTAGCTATCTTTTGATGGAGAAGGGCCTATGTGAACGGCTTCGTCAGCCATTTGCACATGAAGCGATTGCGCATCTGCATCTGAATAGACAGCGACAGTGCGGATCCCCATTCTACGTGCCGTTTTGATGATACGGCAGGCGATTTCGCCCCTATTGGCTATCAGTAATTTTGTTAACATGAGTTTATTCCTGTATCCAATTGGGTTTACGTTTTTCTAAGAAAGCCTTCAAACCTTCTTGGCCTTCTTCTGACCCTCGGATTTCAGCGATACGTACGCTTGTCATTTCAAGCAATGCGTCATCCATTGGACGGCCTTTTACATCGGTAACCAGTTGTTTAGCCGCCGCAACCGCAGCAGGGCTGTTGCGAAGTAGATTCTTAATAATCAACTCTACGTTTTCATCAAGTTCATCTTCGTTAACCGCTTCACTAACCAAGCCTAGGCGTCTTGCGCGTCGAGCAGAAAACACTTCTGCGGTTGCGAAATAACGACGAGAAACTCTCGCACCCATAGCTTCAATGACATAAGGGCTGATAGTTGCTGGGATCAAGCCGAGCTTAACTTCACTCAAACAGAACTTAGTTAGTTTGCTAGCGATAGCGACATCGCAGCATGCGATAAGCCCGATAGCGCCACCGTAAGCCGCTCCTTGAACGCGGGCAATAGTTGGTTTAGGCAACTCGTTTAACGTTTTGAGCATAGTTGCAAGACCTTTTGCGTCTTCAACATTCTCTTCATAAGTGTAGCTCGCCATACGGCGCATCCAATTCAGATCAGCTCCCGCACAGAAGCTTTTACCGTTACCGGCAAGAACCATGGCACGTATGTTGTCGTCATTAGCTATTTGATTAAATAAACGAGTCAATTCAGCGATTAGGCTGTCATCAAATGCGTTGTGCATATCCGGTTTGTTAAGGCATACCGTAGCAACACCGCGATCATCAACTGAGAATAAAACGGATTCTGTCATTGTCATTCCTTACATTCTGAATATGCCGAAGTTTGTATCTTCGATAGGTTTATTAAGAGACGCAGAAATACTCAAGCCTAATACAAATCGTGTATCAGCAGGATCGATAACACCATCATCCCAAAGCCTTGCTGAGGCGTAATATGGGTGACCTTGCTTCTCGTATTCATCAATAATAGGTTGTTTGAACTTTTGTTGATCTTCTTCGCTCCAAGACTCACCAACACGTTCTTTTTGATCAAGTTTAACCTGTGCTAGAACACCTGCAGCTTGTTCACCACCCATCACTGAGATACGTGCGTTAGGCCACATAAACATAAAGCGAGGATCGTAGGCGCGACCACACATACCGTAGTTACCTGCACCGAAGCTTCCGCCAATCAATACCGTGAATTTAGGTACTTGAGCGCAAGCAACTGCTGTAACCATTTTGGCACCGTGCTTAGCAATACCACCTGTCTCATACTGTTTACCAACCATAAAACCAGTAATGTTCTGCAAGAAAACAAGTGGGATTTTGCGCTGTGCACAAAGCTCAATAAAGTGAGCGCCTTTTTGTGCCGATTCAGCGAATAATATGCCATTATTGGCGACGATACCTACAGGATAGCCGAAGATGCGTGCAAATCCGCAAACCAATGTGTTGCCATATAACGCTTTAAATTCATCAAATTCAGAGCCATCGACGATACGTGCAATGACTTCTCTTACATCGTATTGCTTACGGCTATCGCTTGGGATGACGCCATAGATGTCTTGTGGTGGATAAAGTGGCTCAACAGGTGCTTTGATATCGGCTTGCTGAGGCTTTGTTCTATTTAAGCGTGCGACGGCATCACGCGCTAACTGAAGGGCGTGATGGTCATTATTTGCTAGGTGATCAACAACACCAGATGTTCTTGCGTGGACATCACCACCACCCAAATCTTCAGCGGAAACAACTTCGCCTGTTGCGGCTTTAACCAAGGGTGGTCCGCCTAGGAAAATCGTACCTTGGTTTTTGACGATAATTGACTCGTCTGCCATAGCAGGTACATAAGCTCCCCCCGCTGTACAAGAGCCCATAACGACTGCGATTTGTGGGATGTTCTTGGACGACATATTGGCTTGGTTAAAGAAAATACGCCCAAAGTGCTCGCGGTCTGGGAATACGTCGTCTTGTCTTGGTAAGTTAGCACCGCCTGAGTCAACCAAATAGACACAAGGGAGGTTGTTCTGCTCAGCAATGGTTTGTGCACGGATGTGCTTTTTAACAGTGAGTGGATAATAAGAACCACCTTTCACTGTCGCATCATTCGCAACAATCATACATTCTTGGCCAGAAACACGACCTATACCGGCAATTACACCTGCTGCAGGTACGTAATCTTCGTAAACTTCCCAACCCGCTAATTGACCAATCTCAAGAAATGGAGAGCCTGGATCAAGTAGTGCGTTGATTCTATCTCTTGGAAGTAACTTGCCTCTGTCAGTATGGCGCTTATTAGATTTTTCGCCGCCACCTTGTTTTATCTGTGCAATTTTATCGTGCAGGTCATCCACCTGACTTTGCATATGAGCAGCATTGTCGGCAAATTCCTGACTTTTGGTATTTATCTTAGAATCTAACTGGGGCATAAGAGTGCTCCATAATAATTAGGGGATACATTCGTCATTCATTGAAACGATGACGGTAATGTTCCCCTAGGAATATTAAAAAAGAATGAATAAGGTCTAATTACGCCGATTCAGCGAAGAGTTCGCGTCCGATAAGCATACGACGTATTTCTGATGTACCTGCACCAATTTCATAAAGTTTCGCGTCACGTAATAAGCGGCCAGTAGGATACTCGTTGATATAACCGTTACCACCTAGTAGTTGAATCGCATCTAGTGCCATCTTAGTAGCTAACTCTGCAGAGTAGAGAATCGCACCAGCCGCATCTTTACGTGTTGTTTCGCCACGGTCACAAGATTTTGCAACAGCATAAACATAGGCACGAGCTGCATTCATTTGTGTGTACATGTCCGCAACTTTACCTTGTACCAATTGGAACTCACCGATAGATTGGCCAAATTGCTTTCTGTCGTGAATGTAAGGAACAACAACGTCCATACAAGCTTGCATAATACCTAGAGGGCCACCAGCAAGCACAACGCGCTCATAATCCAAACCACTCATTAGGACTTGTACACCTGAGCCTTCTTTGCCCAAGATATTTTCAGCAGGAACTTCGCAGTCTTCAAAAACAAGTTCACAAGTGTTCGAAGAACGCATACCAAGTTTGTCTAGCTTTTGCGCTTGAGAGAATCCTGGCGTGCCTTTTTCAACAATAAAAGCAGTGATACCAGGAGAACCACCGTTAACGTCTGTCTTGGCGTAGATAACGAAAGTGCTGGCATCAGGACCATTGGTGATCCACATTTTGTTGCCGTTAAGAACGTAAACATCACCTTTTTTGTCAGCCTTTAGTTTCATGCTAACAACGTCTGAACCTGCATTAGGTTCACTCATCGCTAATGCACCGATGTGTTCACCACTGATGAGTTTTGGAAGGTACTTTTCGCGCTGTGCGTCGTTACCGTTACGTGCGATTTGGTTAACACATAAATTAGAGTGAGCACCGTAGCTTAAGCCAATACCTGCTGATGCACGGCTAACTTCTTCCATAGCAATAACGTGAGCAAGGTAACCCATGTCGGCACCGCCAAATTGCTCCGGTACAGTGACACCAAGTAAGCCCATATCGCCAAATTGTGGCCATAACTGGTTAGGGAATTGATTGCCTTCATCGGCACTCTCAGCAAGAGGTGCGATCTGTTCTTGTGAAAAGTTATAAACATGATCACGTAACATGTCGATTTCTTCGCCCAAGCCAAAATTAAGTGTAGGGTAGGGTACATTCATAGTTACGATTCTCTCTGTAATTTAGTGGGATTAGTTAATTCAGCTAGCTCGTCCATACAACGATGCTCAACTTCGTCTAGCTCTTGTAAAACCATATTAACGTCGTGCAGTTGTTGCAGCATCAGCGTGCGTTTTTCCTTCGTCATGCTCAACATTGTTTCTAATTGAGCTACCGAATTGCTGTGACTGTCGTATAATTCGAACAAGGTTTTTATTTCAGCTAGCAAAAAGCCGAGCCGTTTTCCTCTTAGGATCAGCTTAAGACGAACTTGGTCTTTCTTTTGATAGCTACGGTTTTGCCCAACACGGCCTGGACTTAAAAGGCCTTGTTCTTCGTAAAACCTGATTGATCGCGGTGTAATGTCAAACTTCTTTGCCAGTTCACCGATACTGACTGCATCTGATTCTGCCATTTGCACTTTACGTTAACGTAAGGTTTAAGTTAACGTAAAGGTAAAGTAAGCGAAACATTACGTCAACTTTGTTTGTACAACTGATATTCATTTTAGAGTGTGAATAAACTTTTACGTAGGGGAATATGAGCCTTTGCTGTATTGATTTTGTATCGGCTTGCTGTGCGAAATCATATAGCAAAGGTTAATACCCCCTTAAACAATAAGGAAAAGATATGAGTCAAGATACTGTTGTTATTGTTGCTGCCAACAGAACCCCTATGGGTGGGTTTATGGGAGGCTTATCCTCCATGTCCGCGACAGAGCTAGGCTCCGTGGCGATTAAGGATGTGGTTGAGCGTGCAGGTGTTTCTGGTGATAACGTCGATGAAGTTATCATGGGATGTGTTTTAAGTGCTGGTTTAGGTCAGTCTCCCGCAAGACAGGCTGCCTTAGGTGCAGACTTACCTTTATCTGCTGGTGTAACAACCATCAATAAAGTGTGTGGGTCAGGCATGAAGGCTGTGATGCTAGCGCATGATTTGATTAAAGCCGGAAGTGCAGAAACCGTTATCGCAGGTGGTATGGAGAGCATGAGTAATGCACCTTACATGCTTCCTAAAGCACGTGGCGGCATGAGAATGGGACATGCTCAGGCTATCGATCACATGATGTTTGATGGTCTTGAGAATGCTTACGACGGCCAAGCAATGGGTTGTTTCGCTCAAGGCACTGCTGATGACGAGGGAATTGGTCGTGAAGATATGGACCAGTTTGCCCTCACATCTTTAGCGAAGTCTCAACACGCGATTGAATCAGGTGCTTTTAATGACGAGATCGTTGAAGTCACTGTGAAAACACGTAAAGGCGATATCGTTGTTTCTCATGACGAAGGTCCGGGTAATGCGATGCCGGACAAGATTCCACGTTTACGTCCTGCATTTAAGAAAGACGGCACAGTGACCGCAGCTAACTCAAGCTCAATCTCTGACGGCGCAGCTGCATTAGTTGTTATGTCTGAAGCCAAAGCCCAAGAAGCTGGTGCAACGCCATTGGCAAGAATTGTTGCACATACAACAAATTCAATTGAACCTGAGAACTTCACTGTGGCTCCAGTTGGCGCAATGCAGAAGTTATTCGAGAAAACAGGATGGTCTAAGGACGATGTTGATTTGTTCGAAATCAACGAAGCCTTTGCTATGGTGACTATGTTGGCTATCCGTGAGCTTGATCTTGATCCTGATAAGGTCAATATCCACGGTGGTGCTTGTGCGTTAGGGCATCCAATCGGTGCGTCTGGTGCTCGTATTCTCGTAACGCTTTTACATGGATTAAAGCAACGCGGATTGAAGAAAGGTGTTGCATCACTTTGTATTGGTGGTGGTGAAGCGACTGCAATTGCGGTAGAGATGCTTTAATAGACCTTAAGCCAGTTGCAGTTGTTCGCAACTGGCTTTTTCTCATTAGTTTTGCGCCGTTTCTGCAAACAGTGGTGCTGCAAAATTTGCCATTAAGCCATTCTTGTGACCTACGTCAGGGGCAAATTTAATCTTCCAGTTAAACGTTAGCTCATTACTTTCAGCCATTGATTTGGCGAACTGATAATAGTACTTACCTCGCGCGAATCGATGTGGCCCTTGGGCTTTCGCTTCTTTGGTTTTTCTCAAGTTACGACTTTTAGTATTGGTATCTTTAGTCCCAAGTAAAACAATCAGATCTGTTTCGAAAGCGTGAGCAATATCCTCATTTTTAATGGGTGCGCCTTTTAAACCGTAAGGGAAATCTTGTCCTGTTGTGGGTAGAGTATACCATCCGGCATTGGCAGATATCGCTCGTGTTATTCGTGCGTTAGGCACAAAGTAGTTGTATCTATGCACAAATTGCCCACCAGCAGAGTGGCCATAAATGCCGTAACCGGATGAGTTGTTGGAATATCTCGCCTTAATCTGATCAAAGATGGGCTCTATGGCAGAGAATGACCATAGTTCTCTCGGGTTTTCGCCGCCTTGTTCAGTTTGAAAGATGTTACCTAAGTTGTAGTTAATGGCTTTCGCAAACTGCTTTTTAGGAAACTCAGGCACCACTATGATGAGATTGTAGGCTTTAGCCAATTCTACCCATTCATTGCGATAGCGCTCTCCATCTCTGTTTGTGCCGTGCATGACAAATACAATAGGGGAATTGGGTGTGAATGATTTAGGAATAAAAGTCCAAACCTTGAGTGCAGGTCCTTGCCAGTTGCTAAAGGTGAAATATCGCTTTCCGGTATAAGCCTTCTGCGATGACGATAGGGCATAAGGTGATGCTAAAAAAGCGCAGAGCAACAGCAGTATTGAAAGTAGTTTCCAAGAGCGGTGATTATTATTTTGTAACCTGATCATTATGATGTTCTGTTTTGTTTAAGGTTTGTTGAAAAGACTAGTGCTGAATACTGGTGATGTGTACTCAATGGATGGAAAACTGACAAAAGTCAGTAAAAAAAGATATTTAAAAGATATTGGAGCTCTTATTCAGAGTGTGTTTTATTCTAAGACCAATTCAAAGGTGTGGTATTGCAGTGCTCGGTGACCCAATCTTCCAGCAAGTTCATGTCGGGGAAAATGATCTTTCGATAGCCTAATTCTATCAAACCTAGATTGGCGAGTTGCTTCAATACTTTACCCATAGATATCCGAGTTACTCCCAGAGATTGCGCTAAGTCAGACTGTAAGCAGTCGACTTTTTGCCTATCACCTGTTGTTTGCGACATAGAGACCAATGCTTTAGCGGTTCTTTCTAGCAAAGGTAAGCGTTTTAATGCATCGAGTTGTTCTAACAAGTAATGGGTTCTTAGTAAGGACGATTTTAAGAGTGCTTTACTGATCTCCGGCTCGGACTCGTAAAGCGGCATAAATCGGTTTTTGGGTATTTGATAAACTTGAGTTTCCCCAAAAGCAATGACGTCATGGGTTCTTGGGAGTTCAGCGAACAAAGTGAACTCTCCGAAGCTTTCTCCTGGACCTAGTATGCCTGTCATGACAAAGAGCCCATTGGTATCGCTAATGCCTACCTGGACTGTCCCTGAACAAACGACCGATAAACCCGGTTTAGTTTGTCCTCGGCTATGAATCAACTGCTTGTCTGAGTAGCTGACACATGTCGAGGCTTCTACGAGTTTTTGAATAGCTTTGGGTGGCAACAAACCGAAAAATGACGTTTCATTCATTCAAGTGCTTTGAGATTGAAATGCTAAGTATTTAGCATTTTATCAGTTTTTATCTTGTTAACCTACAGGTGAACTAACGGCTACCGGAGGCTGATGTGAAACCTGAAGTCACGATTATTCTTTCTATCTTCGTCTTATTCATTGTTTTGGAAATCCTATTCACCCGTTTTTTTCATAAAAAAGGGCAAACGCGAGATGATGCAATAGTTGAATTCTCCAGTACCGCTATGCTGACATTATTTACTCAGCCTATCGTGTTGTTTTCAGGAGCTTATCTCGCAAGTTTGGTTACTCCTAATTCTCAAAACATGATGGCTGATTGGCATTTTCTAGCGATATTCGGTCTATTTTTAGTTTTTGATGACTTAACTCAGTATTGGTGGCACCGTATTTCACACTCTGTGAAATGGCTTTATAACTTGCACCGCCCGCATCATAACGCTGCCTATTTATCTATTCGTGTCGTTTATCGAAACAACTTTTTCTATTACCTATTGATGCCTGGCTTGTGGTTTTCAGGTGTGCTGATCTATTTAGGCGGCGCTTCCGTTTATGCGGTTTATCTCGTTATTAAAATGACGGTAATATTTGGTGCGCACAGCGATGTTCGTTGGGACGAACCTTTATACAAAATTAAGTGGTTGTCTCCGGTGATGTGGCTTGTTGAGCGTTTGGTTTCAACACCGTCAACGCACAGTGCTCATCATGGTAAGCATCTAAAGGACGGAATAACCCACTACAAAGGGAACTTTGGTAATTTGCTATTCTTTTGGGATGTGCTGTTTGGCACTGCAAAAATTACACGAGCGTATCCCGAGAAAATGGGTGTTGAAAACTTGCCTGAGACATCAGTGGCTGAACAACTTATGTGGCCTTTGGTTAAAGCGAAGCGTTAGGCTTGTTTAACGCTCGTAATTGAGAAGGCTCACTCCCATACCAACGTTTGAAGCTACGTGTGAAAGAACTGAGGTTGCGGTAACCCAAAAGTGTCGATACTTCAGTTAAACGGTAGTTGGTATCCGTTAGGTATCTTACGGATTGCTGTTTGCGTATTTCATCAAGAATTTTGGCGAAGGAGGTTGCATGCTCATTGAGCCTCCGTTGCAACGTTCTTGTAGAGTAACCGAGTTTTCTTGCGACGGTTTCGATATCAGCTAACCCACTGGCTAATAGAAAGCGCATAACCTCTATAACTTGATCTTTAAACTGACTATGAGCAGATGACGAAGTATGGAGATTCGCAACCATAATAGCGTCATTGATGCTTAGTGATTCGTTCAATATTTTGTTATCTAAGGTTATACAAAGCTTGTCCTGATTGAAGGCGATGGGGCAACCAAAGTACTTGGTATAAACACTTAGCCTATCAGCGCCTTCGTTATTTCGCGTGAAGTAACATCCTCTCAATGGAGACTTTCGTCCAACCAATTCCCAAATTGTGTTAGTGGATGATGCGAGCAAATAATCCTGATATTGCGTGCTGTTAGCAATGTAGGGAATATTGCAATTAAAGCTAATGACTAATGTATCGGGTAAAAGTGTTACTTCAACGCTCACACCTGACACTGTGACACGAAAGTATTTGATGATGGTTTC
Source organism: Alteromonadaceae bacterium M269 (assembly GCA_004353515.1). Lineage (GTDB taxonomy): Bacteria > Pseudomonadota > Gammaproteobacteria > Enterobacterales > Alteromonadaceae > M269. The sequence continues at coordinate 244,317 of SMNZ01000001.1, forward strand.
TATAGCTTCAGCGACTGTTTCGGCTTTGTATAGCATTAAAGTTAACGGACCTAAGAAGTTAATATCCTGTTTGTGTGCTAGGTCTAGTGAAAGACTAGGATAGTTGAGCTCTCTTGCTGTTATTTCCAATAAGTAGATAAAGCTTTGAAGGGGAATTAGTCTGTCTACAGAGTGGATGGCCTCGTGGTTGATTTGAGCTTTTTGAAGGAAATAAATCGCGTCACCATGATGAGCGTTTACCAAGTCAGGATAGTGGCTCAAGCATGCGCTGCTCAAATAGCTCTCAGTTCCTATCACGCGTTAAATCCTAGAGGCTGTGTATTGACTCATACAGCTTATCTTATTTGGCGTAAAAAGATAAATGTGTGGCGCCAAATGATAAATAATGATGTTCTACCGTAAAATATTAACTGCAATAGTGTGAGGAGATTAAGACAAGAAAAAGTAGGCTTTTGACCTATGCCGAGTGTTAACACTAACAAAATTGATAAAATATGGTCCAGCAAAGAGAATCAAGTGGCTTGGGGAACAGTGGCTTTGTTCTTGGCTATTGTACTGGGTTTTATTGGCCTGATATCAGGACTCGCGAAGCAGAGTATTTCGGCCTTTCAGGCGATACCTATTTCAACATTATTGATTTATTTAAGTTTCACTGTGTTGCACGAGGCTGGGCATAAGAATATTTCGCAGGGTATTCATTGGATGAAACCTTTTGAACGATTGATGGGGTGGATGTGTGCAGTCCCGTTTCTTATTATCCCATTTTCTCTCTTTGCTCGTATTCACGATTATCATCACGCGTTTACCAATGATCCGGATAGAGACCCAGATCACTGGGTAAGTTCTGATTCTTGGATAATTGCGTCAGTGAAAGCGCTATTTCTACCTCTCTATTATATCTGGCACATATCACGGGATTTTTCTCATGACATTGTTATACGCAAAACACTTATCAGTTCCGCTGTTTATTGGTTTTTAATGACCGCGCTAGTGGGCATTTTAATGGCTTTCAATCTAGGGCCGGCGCTACTTATTGCTTGGGTAATTCCTATTGTTATAGCGTCATATATCCTTGCTATGTTGTTTGACTGGATACCCCATACGCCAAACCTTCAACAAAATAGATATCAGAATACGCGCATCTACACAGCTCCTGTTCTTGATATTTTAACTTTGGGGCAGAGTTATCATCTTATTCACCATTTAAATCCCAGAATCCCCTGGTATGCATACAAGCGTGTTTTCTTTGAAGTGGAGCAGGAGTTAGAACAGCAAAATTCACCCATTGAAGGCGTTCTAACGCAAGGTTTGCCTTCACTTTTTAAAGCGCCGAGCATTCTATCGCCTAGCATTGATGCTGTAACAGGCAAATACACGTTTACCGTAGATCAGATTATTCAGGAGTCGTCAGACACGGTGCGTGTTAAGTTTGATCCAGACCAAACCTCAGGTTTTCAGTTCAAAGCGGGGCAATACATTACTGTGGGCAAGCGTATTGGTTACGACTATATCACTCGATGTTATTCGATCTGCTCATCTGAAAACTCGCGGGAGCTTTCCATCGCTGTTAAGCGTGTTGAAAGTGGTGTGATGTCATATTACTTAAATAATGAGCTTAACGTGGGAGATAAGCTTACAGTTGCAGGCCCGTTTGGGCATTTTGTTTTGCCTCACCCAAATAGTGTTATGAGTCGACAGATATTGTTGGTTGCTGGGGGTAGTGGGATTTCTCCTACTATGTCTTTACTCAAAACAATACTGGAAGATGAAAGTAACGAGAGCCAGATAACGCTGCTTTACAGTTTTCGAGATGCCGCGCAGGCTGCCTTTGTTAAGGAGATACAGGGCTTAGTTGGTCAGCATGAAAGACGACTTACGACAACGTTTTTTGTGAGTCACGGGACACTAACAAAGGATAGTCATGCTGGGCGTTTGACACCTTCTGCCCTTCGAGAAGTTTGGAAGAAACAGAGGTTAACGCAAGATACTCAGTGTTTTATCTGTGGACCAAAAGCGATGATGGGAATGGTTAAGGAAACGCTAGAGTCACTCGGTGTACCAACTGATCGAGTAACGACTGAAGAATACCAGCTGCAAAACAAACTTCCTCAAGGTGAAAAGTTCCGGGTGACAGTAAAAATGCTATCGGGTGTTGAACACCAATTAACCGTTGCCGAAAACCAAACGGTGTTAGAGGTGGCAAGTCAGCAAGGTGTAAAATTGCCTAACGCCTGTGGTATGGGGCAGTGTGGCTGTTGCTCGTTAAACTTAAAAAGTGGCAAAGAAGAGTATGTAAACGAAGACTCTGTTGCCATTCTTCCTAGCGAAAGGGCACTGGGGAAAACGCTAGCTTGCCAGTGTCGACCGAAGTCTGATTTGATACTTGAAGAATCCCATTGACCTCTTCTAGTCGGGAATTACTGATAATTGCTATGGCCTAATTGCTGTGAAAAGCGCTAAGCTTAGAATTAAGTTTGTGGCGTAAAGGTAAGCTTATGAGTAATGATTTTGTCTGTTGGAAATGCGGTGAACAATTGAAAGGCGTTATCTTGCCCATGTCACGCCGTGAAGAGTGCCATAAATGTCACGCAGATCAGCATGTTTGTAAAATGTGTGAGTTTTTCAGTAAACAAGGTCGCTGTGATGAAGAAAGAGCAGAATCAGTGTCTGATCCAGAAAGAGCAAACTTTTGTGACTACTTTAAACCTACAAGTGATGCGTTTCGATCAGCTGACCTGGAGAAAGCGAGAGAAGCAAAACGCAAATTAGCGGCGTTGTTTGGAGATCCCGAACCTGACTTTTCTGATGATTGAATAAAGTTAGAATTGCCATGCAATAAAACGGCTGGTCTTTTGGCCTTGCTGCATATTAATCGTTTTCACTTTCTCGCACGAAAGCTGTTTTAAATCGTTGAGTATTGGCTTTAGGTTGTCTTTTTTCGATACCAAGGTAGTGAACCACTCAACTTGCGTTTTGTAATGAACACTCTCTTTCACCATTTTTCTGACAAAGGCTAATTCGCCACCTTTGCACCATAGCTCGTTACTTTGACCTCCAAAGTTAAGCTTTCCTTTGGCATTTTGAGTTACCTTTCCTGTTCGCTTTTGTTGGTTTCTTTGCAAGTTCTGGCTTTTACGCTGGCTTCCTTCAACAGCAGCTTTAGCACTTGAATGAAAGGGCGGGTTACATAGCGTAAAGGCATATTGTTCGTTAGGGAGAATAACGCCATTAAAAATCATAGATGAATCGGTTTGATGCCGAACGTCCACGAATTTGCTGAGACCCTTATTGGCTTGAATGATGACGTTAGCAGATTTTATCGATGTTCTATCAATGTCACTGCCAATGAATTTCCATCCATAGGAGTGAGAACCAATAAGTGGGTAGATAAGATTAGCGCCAGTGCCAATATCTATTCCCTTTATTGATTTTCCTTCTGGTATTTCTCCGTTTCTAGACTCTGCTAAAAGGTCAGCAATATGGTGAATGTAGTCTGCTCTACCAGGAATGGGCGGACACAAATAACCTTCTGGAATATCCCATTGGGAGATGTTGTAGTAGCAGGCAAGCAATGCAGAATTCAAACTTTTGACGGCATGTGGATTAGCAAAGTCTATGGTTTTTCTGCCAGTAGGACTTTTTTTCACAAAAGCACTGAGTTTGGGATGATGTTTGGTCAGTAAGTCGAAATTGTAGTTACTGTTATGCTGATTTCTAGGATGCACTATGATTGGCCTATGCTTTCTTTTGCTCTTCTGTTTCTTAGTCGAGTAAGACGAAAGGAGTATAAGGTTTTGATAAAACTGCCGTTAACATCCATAGTTTGGGAGTCCGTTAGGGCGTATTCTAATACCAATCTGTATAAGTATGCGAACACTCAGTGGGATTTCAGAACCCTATGATTAGTATAAAGGCTTTTGAAACCCATCGCAGACGCGCTTCAAGAACAAGATTTCTGCATTGCATGACCTTGAAAGGTAGTCGACATTCCTTTGTTCATGCGCTTTGAACTCAAGTCCCTGAAGTACGCAGAGCGATAACAGACTTATACAGGTCGATATAACTCAAACAAGACTTCCAATCGTATTAAAAGTTATAAAAGGAGAGAGCATGGATTCATTCGAACAAAAGTTACAGTCGTTTTATGAGAGCGCACTTATTCTGGGGGCAGAATATGGTGGTAAAGTGCTCCTCGCGCTGATAGTCCTAGTCATTGGACTTTGGGTTATCGGTAAGATAAGTAATGCAGTAAGAAAATATACGGTATCTGGATTGCCTGATGAGACCTTAGCTAAGTTCTTAACCAATATCGTTGAAGTTGTCTTAAAAGTCTTGTTGGTGATTAGTGTAGCCTCCATGGTCGGGATTGAGACCACCTCGTTCGTGGCCATTTTAGGTGCTGCTGGTTTAGCTGTCGGTTTAGCATTACAAGGGAGCTTGTCGAACTTTGCTGGTGGCGTAATGCTGCTTATTTTTAGGCCGTTTAAAGTGACTGACTATATTGAAACTCAAGGTGTAGAAGGTATTGTTATGGATATTGGTATCTTTGTGACAACACTTGAGACGTTCGATAAACGCATCCTAATTGTGCCTAATGGTCCAATAGCTAACGGAACTATTACTAATTACACGACCAGTAAAATTAGAGCTGTTGAGATATCTATTGGTATTTCCTACTCGGACGATATCGCAAAAGGCAAAACAGCTATGGAAAAAGTACTCGAGAATGATAGCCGAGTATTACAAAATGAAGGAAACGTCGTTGCTGTGGTCGATTTAGGCAGCAGTTCTGTTGATTTCCTCGTGAGAGCTTTTGTCAAAACGGATGACTACTGGTCATTGTTCTTTGATATTCGCCCCATGCTAAAAGCCGCTGTAGAGGAAGCAGGATTAACTATCCCATTCCCACAAAGAGATGTGCACCTTATCCAAGAGAGTGCAGAATAATCATTAACAATCCGAGGTGCTTTTATAGTGCCTCTTTTTCTTTACGCTGACCATTTCAGTGCCTAAAGAATTGATGGATTCTCAAGTAACACTTTTCCATAAAACAGCAAAGCTGTGTGGTTTACATCGTTAAATCATCCCTTCTTTCTTATTCTTGTGCTTTGCAGGCTAAATTGTATTATTTGGTAGAGAAACCCAGTGACTAGGAAAATGTATGCGTTTTGAGAGTTTTATTAGTGCGTTAGATATGGGCCAGTGTGAGGATCAAATGCAGCGACAAGCTCTGTTTGACCTAGCATTGCTGTTTGTCGTTGTTGACGGTGTTGTCGATGAGAGTGAAGTCACTTTTATGAAAAACTGGTTAGATAGTATTCCTTGGTCGAACCCGACGAGTAAAGAGGACTATTATCAAACGACTCTATCTAAGTGTAGACATGCGACAGAAAATGACGGCGTTGAGGACTTTATCAATCATAGAGCGAATCAATTAATAGACAAAGAAATGAAGGAACAGGCATTAAAGTTAGCGAATGATATTTCGAGTGCAGACGGCGAAGTGGATGATGCTGAAAGAAAGGCGATAGAACTTCTGACCACGGCATTAGGTTAATCAATGAAGCAGTTGTTAAGCCGTAAATTACGACTGTTCATAACATGTCTCACACTTTCAGTTTCTAGTTTTTATGCGCAAGCAAAGGATGAATTGACTTTAAGGTATACTGCAAACGCAGGTGTTATCATTGCCAGCGGACCTTCACGAGTGCTGGTCGACACTTTCTTTTCAAGAACCTTCGGACGCTTTCATGCGCTTGATCGTGAAGGGCATAAGCGAATCTACAGTCAACAAATTCCACTGGCTCTTGCTACTCATATTCATGGTGACCATTTCACCAGTGGCCCTGTTATTGGTTATTTGAACTCTAACCCGAGTACAACCTTTGCAGGCAGTGAACAAGTCGTTACCCAGTTAAGAGGTAAAGTTAAGGATAAGCAGTTGGTGAGTGCGAAGCTCGGGCCTGCGGAGAAGATGTCATTTGAGAAAAATGGAATGACTGTCTCAATGCTGAATATGCCTCATGGCGACGGCCAGTTTGCGACCATACAAAATTATGCGCAGTACATCGATATCAATGGATGGAAGGTATTGCATGTTGGTGATGCTGCGATAGATTTAGACAACACGGCTAAGTTAGGTTTTGATGAGTTACAAATCGACGTCGCTATTGTTCCTTATTGGTATCTCTTTACTGAAGGCGGAAAAGAGCAAATGGAATTAATTGGCGCAGACAATTGGGTTTTCGTACATATGCCTGAAGAAGACATTGATCGCTTTGATCAAGCGTTGAAAAAGAAGAGAAGCGATGCTGAAACACTCTCGCTGAAAAATAAAACGGTCAAGTATAGTCGTGAGATTTAACGAAAAATCGGAAATCAGCTGAGCCAATTTCCGATTTTAAGGCGGGGAGCGTCATCGCTACCCCTATGGGAGAAACCGATTAACGGAAGCCAGCCATTGTATTACGTCTAATGTCGTGAACGCGTTCGTTGTCCGCAACAGTGCCGTTTCCGATGACGTTACCCTGGAACGTTTGATCGTCTGTAGAGAAGAAACCAACACGTGTTTGAGGGTTACTATTAACCGCCATGATTGTACGGATACCAGCACCAGCGTTTACGAAACCGTGACCGAATGCAAACGGAGTAGTCGTTGGATCGTTATCGTGACGAGCACCGAATAAGTGCGCTAGTTCGTGTACGAAAGTGAATCCGTTAGCACAGCCAGTTGCAGTACTGATTGCGAAGAAACCTTGGTTTGCATTCGCAGCAATCGCATCAGCAATACCACATAAGCTTACGCCGAATGTACTTGCTGACGTTGAAGTCATAACAGTAACAATATCAGCCGCACGAGAGTTTCTTGTTGCACCAGCAAACGTATCCATAAAGCCGTCGCTAGGGTTTGCTAAACCATCAAGGTTTTGATCCATGAATGGACGTTCAGGAGCACCTGCTCTGAACAAACCAGCACTTTCTAGTCGAATAGCAAGACCATTGTTAGCATAAACGTCGTTACTTTGTGCTAAGAAGAAGTTCAATCTATCAACAGTTGGCGTTACGCCACCAAGTGCATTGATAGCTGCATCTGTTGCAGTTTGTAGTACGCGAATAACTGTAGGGTTAGCGACTTCAGCTGTTGTTACAAGTGAGTCGTTGTTCGCAGCACCTGCAGCGGCATCAAATCCAAAGAATTTCTTAGAACGTAGAACGTTACCCACTTTAGTTGGTGTGTCGTCGCCTGTTGGAACTAAGCTCATGTCAACTTCTGTTAAGATGTGCTGACCAGAAGCTGTTGTTTGAACGTTAAAAACGCGATTATCAACACGAACTTCGCCAAATACGCGCTCGCCGTTGCGAACGAAAACAGCAGAGTTAGCATTGCGCTTCTTGCCGCCAATAAATACTTGTGAAATTTCTGAACCAGAGTTTACTTCACCAGCCCAAACTTGATAGTCGCTATTTAGCCAGTATGTGTTTCTCGCTTTCGCTTTGAAAACCATGCCTGGGCTTAAGTTCAATGTCATTTCTGAGTGAGAACCGTCAAGCATATCGGTGTTTAATCCGATTGGGTGTGCAGACATAACGGTTGCATCACGAACTAACGTTTCAAATAAAGGGTCGCCTTTAAGAGAAAGGCTGCTGATAGAGTTATCAAATAAGTTTGTGCTCTTCTGTTGAGAGACAACTTTGGTAGATTTTCCTAGCTCAACTGGTTGAGCTAACGCTGACTGTGCGCCAAGCGCTAATGATACTGTTGTTGCGATAAGCATTAATTGCTTTTTCATTGTAATTACCTTTGTTTTTTAAACATTATTTTATTTTTATTTACAAACACTTCTCATTGGGACAAGGTTTGTGTGGCATCTGCTCTTATGACTTTCATAGGCTATGCATTTTTACCCTTACGTATTTGCAACATATTCAACTATGTCAGATACATAGCAGTACGCGGGGTAATTTAAGTTACCATTTGAGTTTTGCGTGGTAAATAAAAATGTAATAAAAAGGTATAATATGGTTAAAAATATATCTTTATTGGAAGATTTTTTCTCAATAAGGCGCTTTTGGTGTGTTTATATTTTATTTTGTTTGACAGGACTGATGAGTTTTGGAGCTTATTCTAGCGAACCACAAGTCTTACGGTTTCACCCTAATTGCGAACCAGAAGTTATTGATTCTCCAAGAGTAAGACGAAATCTTAGGTTGAAAAACAGGCAGGTGCCAGCTGACTCAAAAATTAAGGCAATGACCAAAATTATTGAGGCGCTTAAAGCTGATGCGATAAAAAAGAATGCTGACGCAATCCTCATTACAAATAAAGTATCGAAGCATCCTATTATCGCTAGAAGCGGAAAAATTAATAAACGTAAATTTATATTAGAGGTGTCGGCTGATCTGCTGCGCTTATGTGAAGATGATAAGAGTTTGAGCAGTAGACATACGAAATATGATGAGACAGGCGCATTACAACATGCGCAAGCAATAATATTAAGCAAAGAAGAAACAATCGTACTAAGAGAAACAAAAGAAGAGCCACAAGTCGTTAGCCTAAAATCGAACGTGGTATCTCCAACTATGGGAGTATATGGATTGACGCTATCGAGTAGTTTGGCGGAAACTGAAAGCCTATTCGGTAAGCCTTCATTCCGTTTTACGTCAAATGAAAATACGACGACCTTATCCTACGGACGTGGCCATTGGCTTTACTATGAAGACGGTGAACTTGTTAAGGTAAACACAAAAACCTCACTCTTTACCTATGAGCTTATCAATCAAATTCCTTTTTCGAATGATTTCGATGAGTTGATCTGGGCGGTTAATAATGAATTACAGAAGGGAACTAAAAAAGATAACGGGGATGAGTTAGGTCGCTATTCAGCAAACCTGACGCTAATTTGGTCTGATTACAGTAATGAAACGCAAGAACTTGTCGGTTTTGAATTAAAAAGCGCGGAAAGTGCTGACTTACATATGGACATGGGTGGTGAAAGTAAAAGCTACCATTACGACTGGTTGGTCAACCTCGTTCAGACTGGGATATCGGCTGATGAACTGATTGAAAAAGCCGTCGGTGAAATTCTGATGAGTAATGATAATAAGCGTTATATCCATGACCAATACTTGACGTTTGATATTAACAGAGGACGGTTATCAGGTATTGCTATGGGGGACTCGTTATTCAACAGTAAGGAAAAGCCTAAGCCATGGAAGTATGATAACTTTTATCAGAATCAACCCTTGGAAGAAGTGAGATCTCTACTGGCTGACTCTTATATTGAGGTTGGTGATGAGCTGCATGTGGATTATGACTCGTATACTATGATTTTTCATGCTTATGATGGGTTTCTGTATAAGTTAGAATTGAAGTTTTATTAATCGACTTCTTTTTGTCATTATTGGACGATAATAACAAAGGTTAGGACGAACAATGAGCAAAATCAGTGCGCAGGATTTGGCTAGTTATGCAGCAGTTATTGTTGCTTCTGTCGCGTTGTATGTTGGCTGGGACCAAGCACGTATTGGACGAAATCAGCAACATGCCGATGTATTCCCTGTTGTGCAATTGAGAAGTCATTATGTTGTTGAGCCTATCGATGATGATAGGACTGTACGTCACTTAATTTTATCTGCATCCAATGAAGGGGTAGGGCCAGCTTTTATAGGTGCAGGCAAGTGGTCCATTAATGGCGAGTCGATAGAAAGGGTTTCCGACCTATCTAAATTATTTCCTGAAAAGCTCTATTCTGTTAATGAATATCAAGGTGGTTTTGAAAACTTCTTAATTGGCGCTGGTGAGAGCGAAGTCATTTGGGATATCTCTTGGCCTAATACGCCACAATCTAGACCCTTAATTGAAGCGTTTATGAAAGACTTTTGGAAAATGGATTTGGAAGTCTGCTATTGCTCTTTGTACGAACGTTGCTGGATGACTCAATACAACGCTTCTAACCCAAGGCCTACACAAGTTAAATCCTGCCCTGAGTAAAACCAGTACGGCAAAGAGCTCTATAAACTCTATCTTGGTTGGCGCTTTATTAAAGGCACTTTTCTGTTACAGCTAGTAACGTCGAAGTGCTTTGCCTGATATAGATCTTCATGATGTTTGTTAGATAATATGGGTACAAAGCTTAAATAATCACTGATCTCAAAGCTATGATAACCATACCATCAAGAATTAAAACAGTACTCAGAGCTGCTGTCGTTTGCTCGCTTTCAACGTTCACCATACCAGTTGTTAATGCCGATACGATGGACGCCGAAGAGATAAAGCAGCTAACGAAAGAAAGTTTACCCGAAGCCTTTAGCTTTTATCATCAGTTTTTAAGTTTGCCGAATGATGCGAATTATAAGAAAGACATCCTAGCCTTACTCGATTGGCTTGAACCCGAAATGGCGAAGAGTGGGTTTGATACTAAGCGTATCGCTACGGATGGAAGCCCTGTTTTATATGCTGAGATGAATAACAAAGCCGACAAGACAGTATTGGTTTATCTACAAGCTGATGGCCAGCCTGTCGCCCCCTCAGCTTGGCAACAAGAGCACCCATTCACGCCAGAGTTAAAGCGGCAGAAAGGCAATGGAGATTGGGAGACTATTGATTGGTCAAACTTATCCAAACGAATAGATGATAATTGGCGTATCTTTGCTCGTTCAGCATCTGACTCAAAAGGACCTATGACGCAGTTTATTTTTGCTATTCGAGCGCTTCAGAAGCAGAAAATTGATCTGGATTTCAATCTGAAGGTGATTGTCGATACGGAAGAAGAATTAGGTTCTCCTAATTTGGCGAAAGCAGTAAAAGCGAATAGAGAATTGTTATCTGCGGATATGCTTTTGATCTTTGATGGGCCTCCCCATGCGTCTAATAAGCCGACCTTAAACTTTGGTGCTAGAGGAATTGCAACTGTCACACTGACTATGCATGGCCCAGTTGTTCCTCAACACAGTGGACATTACGGAAACTACGTACCGAATCCCGCTTTTGCACTATCTCATTTGCTAGCATCAATGAAGTCACCGGAGGGTAAAGTACTTATCGATGGATATTATGACGGCATTAACTTGAGTGATGCGTTAAAACAGTCTTTGGCCTCTGTACCTGACGATGCGAAGGCACTTAAAACGGCTATGGGATTTTCGAAGCCTGATCAAGTGGCTGGCACGCTACAAGAGTCCTTGCAGTATCCCTCACTTAACATTCGAGGCCTTTCGTCTGCTTGGGTAGGGGACAAGGTGAGAACAATAATCCCAGATAAAGCGATTGCAGAACTTGATATCCGATTAGTACAAGAAACCGATCCCGAACAACTTTTGTCATTGCTTAAAAAGCATATTGAGTCTCAAGGCTTTGTCGTTATTGATAGCGAGCCAACTGCAGAGCAAAGACGGAGTGATAGCCGCTTTGTTCAATTCAAATCTAAAGTAAGTTACGGCGCTTTCCGCACTGACTTTGATTCTGAGCCAGGCTTGTTGGCGAGAAAAGCAATGAAGCGACTTCATGGTCAAGAACCTATTCTCGTGAGAACCTTGGGAGGCTCAGTTCCGATAGCGCCTTTTGTAGAGATATTGGATTTGCCTGCTGTTTTGGTGCCAACGGTGAATATCGATAACAACCAGCATAGCCCTAACGAAAATATCCGTATCGGCCATTTCGTAGAAGGATTAGAGATAGCGATAGCGGTATTGAATCAGCCTTTGCATTGAGAAAAGTAATAGTTAACCCGAGTTCGGGGTAATTAACGAGAGTCAATGCGCCTTGCGTTGACTCTCACTCACATCAAATTAGCTTAACTTGTCGAGTGAAGCTTTTGACCAAACATCTCCGCGGTTACCAGTACCACTCCGTTTTCGGTGACTCTAAAACCTCGTTCAATATCTTCTTGTCGGTTTAAGCCAATGGTAGTGCCTTCAGGGACTTTGCAGCCGCGATCAATAATCGCTCTCCTGATATGGCAATGACGGCCAACATCAACGCCAGGGAGCACTACAGAATCTTCAATATAGGAATAAGAGTGAACGTGCACACTGGAGAACAATATGGTTCTGTGTAGTCGTGCACCAGAGACTATACAGCCTCCAGATACCATAGATTCGGTGGCAGTACCACAGCGATTATTTTCATTCAGGACAAACTTAGCTGGGGGAAGCTGCACTTGGTGGGTGAGTATCGGCCAATCTTCGTCGTATAGATTCAGTTCAGGCTCAACGGCAATAAGTTCCATATTCGCTTCCCAAAAAGCATCCAAGGTTCCCACATCTCTCCAATAAGCACGTTTATTGGTTTTAGGATCTCTAAATGGGTGGGCGAAAATATTGTGGTTTTCGATGATTGACGGGATGATGTTTTTCCCGAAGTCATGTTCTGACTCAGGATCCTCTGCGTCTTTAAGCAATTGCTCTATCAGAAATTCGGTATTGAAAATGTAGTTCCCCATAGATGCCATGGTTAGACTTGGATCACCGGGAAGAGGCGTTGGATGTTTTGGCTTCTCATCAAATCGTTTGACTCTGAAGTTCTCATCGATAGTCATGACCCCAAAAGCGCCAGCCGCTTCTTCAACAGGAACTTCTATACAGGACACCGTCATATCGGCTTCGTTTTCAACGTGATACGCCAGCATTTCTCCATAGTCCATCTTGTAGATATGGTCACCTGAGAGAACCATTATGTATTTAGGTGCACGTGCTCTTAAAATATCAATATTTTGATAAACGGCATCAGCGGTGCCTTTGTACCAAGCTTCCGATGTTCTCTGTGAAGCGGGTAATACCTCTACGAATTCACCTAAATTGTAATTTAGTTGTCCCCAACCTTGGACCAGATGTTGGATCAGCGAATGTGCTTTGTACTGCGTTGCAACGCCAATTTGGCGAATGCCTGAGTTAACACAGTTCGATAGGGGGAAGTCGATAATTCTGAATTTGCCACCAAAGTAAACTGAGGGCTTAGCCCGCCAACCTGTTAATTCATGTAATCTTGAGCCTTTGCCACCGGCGAGTATCAAGGCGAAAGTATCCTTGGTAAGGCGGCTTATAAAACGTTGATTCATATCGACCATAAAGACTCCGTGTATTGTATGTGAGGGTGGATATTTTTAAGAGCGCTTTGTTCAATAATGATACTGCAACTTCCGTTATCTAGATTGATTCAGCATACAACTAATAAATCATATAATTCATTAAAATACCATCAGTTAAGTGAGTATATTTGCTCTCACAATGGCAGATGTCCTGAGTTCAGGTTACAGAATGAAAAAAGGGAAGGGGACTGGCCTATGACCAGTCGTTAATATTTTGCGCAATCTCTTGTGCGAATTGTGTAATTAGGTTGCGCATTTCTTTAACTGAAGCGGCGTAACCACTGTCTTGAAGTGGAGTCTCGATATTAGAGACAGCGGCTTTACTTACTCTTTCTTTTTTAAAGTTAACCCAGTAGCGAGCAGTGAGCTGAACATTCTTTTGGTTGGTCGCAAGAAAATGTTCAATATCGACACTCAAATATTCGTTAGCTCGTTTAGCCCTTGGGTCGCTCTCTTTAATAAATAAAATGTCGCTGTTGTTACGATTCAATTCCTTTAATAAAGACTTCTCTATCGTTGTTTGCAGGTTCTCTGCCCAGATGTGTTGTGACGCATAGTGCAACTGGTGAGAGTTGGTTTGAAAGGCGAGATAGGACTGTTGTAAATACTCCGCTAACGACAGTGTTTTGAAAACAATAATACGCGCAGGGTTCTCTGGCTCTGATGGGATTGGAGAGGTATCGTCCAAAGTGTAATAACGTAATGGCTCCACGGGTGCCGAACCGCAAGCTGTGAGCAGCGTCAAGCATGCGAGAAAAAGTGCTGTCCTGTACTTACTCATTAGGGGTTGCTCCTCTTTGACCCTCTGGTTGAGGTTCTGCTGCTGGGTCACCGCTAAATATTAAGCTATTGGGCTTATTATTCAGTTGCAGTAATAAAGGTTTAAGATCGTTCATTGTTCTATTAAGTGACCTCAATGTAGTTTCAATACTTTGGTAGGCGCCTGACTCTGCGTTGTAGTCGTTTAACAGCAGATTGACGTTCTCAAGTGTTTCGTTCAAGCCATCAATAAGGACAGTTGTATTAAGGTCCTCTTCGAGCTTATCGAAGGCTTCAGATGCTTCCCTGAATTCAACGGCGGTTTCAGTAAATTCGCGGACCATATCATGAGCGTCTTTAGCAAAACCATCCAAAGGCAGGTCATTAATTTTATCTAAGATAGCTGTGACCTTATGTGTTATTTGCGTAAATTCATCCGAAACTGTCGGAATCACTTCATAATTTAGGAAATGCTCTATTTCCACACCTTCTTGGTCATCATAAAATTGAAGTTCTACGAATTGCGCTCCAGTAAGCAAATTACCTGTTTTTAGCGCGGCTCTGAAGCCTTTCCTCAACCAAATAGAGGTTTGTGCTTTCACTTGCTCGACACCTAATTCATTGTCAGGTAAACCGACACGCCCAGGTTGCACTGCAATAAGTACTGGGATGCGATAGCCTTCTGCGAGGAGGTCTTCTCGTTCTGGGCTTTGAACGTCAATTGCTATGACTTTTCCGACTTGCAGGCCTCTGTATTCAACAGGGGCTCCGACATTAAGACCACGAACTGTGTCTGAGATCATTAAGACGTAATGCACTTCTTCTTTAAACCTTGCTGCAGAGGCTTCATCGTAACTTGGATAAATATCGAAAAAGGCTCGTTGTTGAATGCGTCCACCGTGAGGCATGCCGTCAGGAACACCAAATGAGACGCCATTGGTAATGAGTGTCTCTACATTACCTGTTTTTACGGTAACACCTGTCGATTTAAGATCAAGGCGCACACCACTAACATCCCAAAAACGTGTATTTTCGGTGATCAGTTGATGATAAGGCGCTTCAATAAAGGCATTGTAGTAAACAATACGCTCTTCTAGATTAAAGAAAATGTCTTCGATTTTACCGACTGTGAGACCTTTATAAATAATGGGGTCGCCGGGCTCGTATGCGAACTCATCGTCGCTATTAAGCGTGATAAAGGTTCCTGGTGTCCCTGCTGGTGTTAGCGGCGGCTCTTCAAGGCCTTGAAATTCGTTTGATAAGGTTAGAGATTTGCCAGGTGCGACTTCTATATAAGGACCAGACAACAAAGTGCTTAAACCGGAGATACCGTTGATTGACACGCGAGGTGTAACAACCCAAAACTGGCTATCCTGATGCATAAGGTGCTCAGCTTCTTTGTTGATGCGAGCTGTAACTAATACGCCGTCAGATTCCTTTTTAAGGACGATCGACTTAACATCACCGATATCGACGTTACGAGTCTTTATCTTGGTTTTATTAGCTTCTAATCCAACAGCGGACTCGAATTCAATGGTAATCAGAGGCCCTTGGTTACTCCATTGGTAGTAAACCATCCATGCCCCAATTAACAATGCTACCAAGGGGATAATCCATATTTTTGATATCGATTTGATCGGCTTAACCGTCGCTTCGTTTGTCATTTCAGTCATTTTAATTCTTATCTGATTGCCAAATTAATCTTGAATCGAAGTTAAGTGCTGCAAGCATTGTCACTACAACAACACCACAAAAGGCGACTGCAGCAGGGCCTGGGAATATACTCATTGCATTACCGAGTTGGATCAAGCTGACCAACACTGCTACAACAAACACATCAACCATAGACCAACGACCAACAAACTCCGTAATTCGATAAAAGAACTGTCTTTCTTTACTTAACACACTACTACTGCGCTGAACCGAAAAGTTAAGCCATGCGAGAACTAATAATTTTGCGACTGGGATAAACACACTCGCGAAAAAGATAATAGTTGCGATGGGATAGGAACCGCCTTCCCATAAATGGATTATCCCACCAAGAATCGTATTGGGTTCCTGATCGCCTAAAACATTGGTGTACATAATAGGTAATGTATTCGCTGGAATATAAAGCAGTACAGATGTCACCAGTAAAGCCCAAGTTCGCTGTATGTTTTCATTTTTGTATTCTGCAGTAATCGGCTTAGGCGCTTTGATCTTTATAGGGGTTATTTGCTGTAACTGATAAAACAATTGGAATTTATCAAGGTAGAGCAGTGAAGCTACCAGGCAAACGGTAAAGCCAACATAGGCATAGAAAGATAAACCAATACCGATGTCTGCCAATGAGCTAATCTTCACTAGGCTGACGAGCACGCCGATTAAGAATATTTCCGCCATACTCCAAGGAACTAACCCAAAGACTAAGTCTGCAACTTCCTTAGCTTTATACACCGCTCTGTTGTGTCTTAGTGGAATTAGAACGTAGAGAATGCCCAACAATAAGGTCATCGGAATAACGAAGACAGCAAGCACTTGAATAACCGCAAGCGACCAATAACCATTGTCGATTAATACCTGCATACTGCTAATCGCATCAACTGACTTTTGCTGTCCTTGTGCTTTAAATGACAGAAACTCAAATGGAATAGAAGCGAGTAGAAAAATGACAGCCGCTAATGCATAAGCTACGGTGTAATCAAATGCATGATTCCTGAAAGTGGTTAGTGACATACCGCACATTGGGCAGGATGCTGTCTCTTTGTGATCCAAGTTTGGAATAGCAACCGTCATTGCACATTCGTGGCAATGCGTTTGCTTTGTATGATTTTTATCGGAATTTACAGACGATTGCTGCATATCCATCCAAACTAAAACGGGCTTATGATATTGGTATAATAAGCTTTTTTTGTTTTATTGCCACAGCGACTTGCATGGTGGCCTAAAAGTGTTGAGGTAAAAGTTATAGCTAAATCAATATCATTTGCGATATTCAGAGTCTCATAGGTCATACAATTCGAAGCTTGCCTGCGCTGGAATGTCTGTTACCTTTCAAGCAGGTTAACAAAGAAGTGGATGACCTATGAAGCGCCCAAAGGGCTGGTTTAAAAGCCATTTACCCTTTGTTGAACAGGCTTGGCTTAGAGTGACTATGCCTGCATCTATTTGCTTCGGCTAACCGACTTTTAATTCCAGCTGAGTACCGCAAATGATATTGATTTAGCTATAGCAAGAGCATGAGCAAACTTAAGGCTGTCATGCTCCTAAATATGGCTGCGGAAACAGGTGTTATGGAACAGTCACTATCTTACAGGCGTTGGTTGCGCCAACTTGTTCCATCTGGTCGCCATAGGTCATTACAAACTGATCACCGGACTTAACCAGCCCTTTTTCAAGCAGCTTTTCAATCACTCCATTACGCAGTTCACCAGGGTTGTGCTGTCTTGAATCGAAAAATACCGGTTTAACACCGCGGTAAAGTGCCATCGCATTTAATGACGCTCCATGACGAGATAAGCCGAACATGGGTAAGGAACTCGTTATCCTAGACATAAGCTTAGGTGTGCTTCCACTCTCGGTAAGCGCAACTATGGCTTTAACTGACTTAAGGTGGTTTGCAGCATAAACTGCCATAAGTGCTGTTGTTTCGGTAATGGAGCTGAAGTCTTCGTCCATGCGATGTTTAGAAATACGAACACTGGGATGAACCTCGGCACCTTGGCAAACACGAGCCATAGCTTCAACAGTCTCAACTGGATAGCTGCCCGCCGCTGTTTCTGCAGATAGCATGACAGCATCAGTGCCATCTAAAACAGCATTGGCTACATCCATAACCTCTGCGCGCGTAGGCATAGGGTTCTCAATCATGGACTCCATCATTTGAGTAGCTGTAATCACAACCTTATTAAGCTGACGAGAGCGAGAAATTAGTTTCTTCTGTACACCAACCAGCTCTGCATCACCAATTTCGACACCTAAGTCACCTCTGGCCACCATAACGGCATCTGATGCGCTAATAATGTCGTCGATGGCTTCATCAGACGCAACCGTTTCTGCACGTTCAACCTTGGCGCAGATTTTCGCATAACAGCCAGCTTCTTCGGCTAATCGTCTCGCATAGTTTAAGTCTTCACCTGAACGAGGGAAGGAAACTGCTAGATAATCAACGCCAATTTCTGCAGCTGTTTTAATATCGTTCTTGTCTTTTTCTGTTAATGCTTCAGCAGATAAGCCGCCACCCAGACGATTAATGCCTTTGTTGTTGGATAACTTCCCGCCAACCGTCACTTCTGTGTGGATCTTGTTACCATCAACAGATTGAACGCGAAGTTGGATTCTTCCATCATCTAATAAAAGCAAATCTCCTGAGCTTACGTCGCCAGGGAGTGCTTTATAATCAATACCAACAGACTCTTCGTCGCCTGAATGTTTATCTAAATCTGCATCGAGTATATAGCTGTCACCAACATTAAGGTGAATTGAACCGTTTTTAAATTTGGATACTCGGATTTTAGGGCCTTGTAAGTCTCCGAGTATGGCAACATATCGGCCGACTTTTTTTGCAGCGTCTCTAACTTTTTGCGCGCGCTGTATATGGTCTTCTGCTGTACCGTGAGAAAAGTTCATTCGCACCACATTGGTTCCTGCATTGATGATTTTTTCAATCATCTCGATACTGTCCGTAGCAGGGCCCAATGTCGCTACAATTTTGGTTCTTCTCAGCATATTTTATCGCTCTCTATGAAGGGTTACAGATCAACATTTGTAATGTACTAAATGTTTTTTGTAATTTTATTACAGAATTTTATGCGAAAACCGCTAGAAGTTAAACGTGTTAACAAAAAATTATAAAAATTCGATCATGTTTAAACGAGTAAAACGGTTAAGAATCCGGTGTTTAGATACTGGTATGATGAGTGTGAGGTAAGAAAATGGGACGGACCGTGAATGTACTTTCGAATACTCACGGCTTGAAATTAAATGATTTCTTTATTACGACAGATTAAGTTGGTGTTTTATCGAACCTTGAACCACGCAATGTATCTTTGATTCGCTTGAGATTTTCTCTGAACTTAGCGCCTCTGCGTAAGGTAAAGCCTGTCGCTAAGATGTCTATCAAGGTTAGCTGAGCTATACGAGAAGCCATCGGCATATACAGGTCAGTGTCTTCAGGAACATCAAGGGAAAGAACAAGATTACAGTCTCTAGCAAGTGGGCTTGTTTTCGATGTAATACCAATAACTGTCGCGTCGTTACTTCTAGCGATTTGTGCAACATCGACCAAGTTTTTAGTGCGTCCCGTATGAGATATCAAAACAATAACATCGCTTTCATTGCTGTTCATACAACTCATTCTTTGCATCAGGATATCTTCAAAGTAAACAATGGGTACGTTGAATTGAAAGAATTTGTTAATTGCATCATGAGCGACAGCGGCTGAAGCACCTAGCCCAAAAAATGAAATACGTTTTGCTTGTGTAAGTAGATCTACAGCGCGGTTTATCTCGTTGACATTAAGTGACTGTCTGGCGACTTCGAGTGAAGCCATTGTCGACTCAAAAATCTTCTTCGTATATTCCTCCGGACCGTCGTCCTCTTCAACGTGTTGGTTCACGTAGGGAGTACCGTTAGCAAGGCTTTGCGCGAGGTGTAATTTAAAGTCTGGATAGCCCTTAGTATCCAAGCGACGACAAAAGCGATTGACCGTTGGTTCACTGACATCAGCCATTTTTGCCAGCGTAGCAATACTGGAGTGAATGGCTTTCTGAGGATTAGCTAGGATGACTTGTGCAACCTTACGTTCAGACTTACTGAATGCTTGCTGCTGTTGCGATATTTTTTCAAGAATATTCATACGTAAAACACAGAATCTTATTTATAATAAATCAACTTACACGGCTATTGCGTATACCCACCGATCAAACGAGTAAAACAAATGTAATTTTTTGACAAATGTCGTACACACAGGCTGTTAAGGCTGACATTAAACGACGGCTGGGTCAAAATTAATTGCATTGGTTGTAATATTACTACATTTGAGGGTATTATGTAGGAAATTTACCTGTGGTTCGCCACGGAAAAGTAATTTTCCTACGCGTAGCTAACTTCTTTACACATTTATAATCAGGTTAATCATCATGGTGTTGGAAAACTCTTTCGAACCAAGCGATTTCGTACTCTTTGGCACTAAAGGGGACCTTGCTCGACGCAAGCTGTTACCTTCTTTATATCAGCTAGAAAAAGCGGAACTTATTCCCGAGGCGACAAAAATCATTGGTGTTGCTCGTCAGGATTACTCACTTCAAGAATACTTAGACATAGTTTTAGACAGCCTCAAGACATTTTCTGGGGAGAAAGTTTGCGAGGAAACCTGGGAAAGACTGTCTGCAAAGATAGATTACGTGCAGATTGATCTTACAAATGAAGATAGTTACCAAGCGTTGAAGAGCCATGTTGATGTTAATCGAACCATGGTTTGTTACTTTGCAACGGCGCCCTCCTTATTCGGTAATATCTGTCAGGGCATGCATAAAGCGGGGGTTATCGACTCAAGCGTACGTGTTGTTTTAGAAAAGCCGATTGGTCATGATTTAGAAAGCTCTCGTGTCATTAATGATCAAGTTGCGGAGTATTTCTCAGAAAGTCAGATTTACCGTATTGACCATTACTTAGGTAAAGAAACGGTACTGAACTTAATTGCCCTTCGTTTTGCAAACTCTATTTTTGCAACTAACTGGGACCACAATTGTATCGACCATGTACAAATCAGCGTTGCTGAATCGGTTGGTATTGAAGGTCGTTGGGGTTATTTCGATGAAGCTGGGCAAATGCGTGACATGGTGCAGAACCATTTATTGCAGATCCTAACTCTTATAGCGATGGAGCCACCAACAACACTTGATGCGGACAGTATTCGAGATGAAAAGTTAAAGGTTCTTCGTGCTTTAAGGCCTATTAACTCTGCCAATGTTCGCGAATGTACGGTTCGTGGGCAATACACCAGTGGCTTTGTTAAAGGCGAAGAAGTACCTGGCTATTTAGAAGAGCCGGATGCTAATGAAAAGTCAGAAACAGAAACCTTTGTTGCCTTAAAGGTGGCTATTGATAACTGGCGCTGGGCTGGTGTGCCTTTCTATTTGCGCACAGGTAAGCGTATGCCCAGTAAGACCAGTGAGGTTGTTATCTACTTTAAGCGCCAACCTCACAATCTATTTGGTGAGAGCTTCACGCAACTGCCACAAAATAAGCTGACTATTCGCTTACAGCCTGATGAAGGGGTTGAAGTGACAGTCATGAATAAGGTTCCTGGATTAGCCAGTAAAGGCTCCATGGACCTACAGAAATCTAAGCTGAATTTGAGCTTCTCTGAAACTTTTAAAGATGAGCGTATTGCTGATGCATACGAAAAGTTACTGTTGGAAGTCATGATCGGTAACCAAGCACTCTTTGTTCGTCGCGATGAAGTCGAACAAGCATGGAGTTTTGTTGATGGGATATTGGCTGCTTGGGAGTCAACGAACGAACCACCTGAAAGTTATCAAGCTGGCACTTGGGGGCCTGTTTCATCTATAGCATTAATGGCTCGTGATGATCGCTCTTGGTATGAAGTTAAGCCGAAGAAAAAAGCGAAGTAGGAGAGGGTGATGAAAGAATCTATATACACTTCTACTGATGAGCTGAACGTAGCTTTCGCACAACGCATTGTTGGGTTATTGAATCAGGGTATGACAAAGAATGGTCGTGCAAGCCTTGTTTTATCTGGCGGTAGAACACCTGTTGGTTTATTTCAACAGTTGTCTCAACAGGATATCGACTGGAGCAAAGTCGATGTCACATTGGCAGATGAACGTTGGGTTGAAGCCGGTGATGATGCAAGTAACGAGAAAACAATTCGAGCACACTTGCTAAAGAACAAAGCAGCAGAAGCTACATTCTACTCTCTGAAAACAGAGCATAGCGATGCGAAGGAAGGCGTTGCTGCACTTACGAAGCAACTGGAAAGTATTCAAACCCCCTTTGATGTATTGATTTTAGGAATGGGTGAAGATGGTCATACGGCATCACTTTTCCCTTGCTCTGAACAAATCCAACAAGGCTTAGACCTTGATTCTGGTAAGAGCTATATCGCGGTACAACCGACGACAGCTCCGCACCAGAGAATATCACTAACATTACCTGCTTTATTAAATAGTCAGCGTGTATTCCTGCATTTGACAGGTGACAGCAAGAAAGATGTTTTAGATAAGGCGTTATCTCAGAATGACGAAGCCGAAATGCCAATTCGGGCCATGCTAAATAGGGCCGATGTTGAGCTAATTTGGGCACCCTAGGAGAAATAAATGAATCGCGTTATTGAAGAAGTTACACAGCGTATTATTGAACGCAGTGCTCAAGGTCGACAAGACTATCTCGACAAGATTGAGAGAGCACGTCTGCAAGGTCCTCATCGTGGAAGCCTATCGTGCGGTAATTTAGCACACGGTTTTGCGGCTTGTGGAGCTGAAGACAAAGCGTCTTTGCGTAGTATGACAAAATCTAATATCGCGATTATTTCTTCATACAATGACATGCTTTCTGCGCACCAGCCTTATGAAACCTACCCTGCAATTTTAAAGCAAGCTCTGGGTGAAGTTGGAAGCGTAGCTCAGTTTGCAGGTGGCGTGCCCGCAATGTGTGATGGCGTGACACAAGGTCAGGATGGCATGGATCTTAGCTTAATGAGCCGAGATGTTATCGCTATGTCTACCGCTGTCTCTCTCTCTCATAATATGTTTGACGGCACATTAGCATTGGGTATCTGCGACAAGATTGTCCCAGGGTTATTGATGGGCGCTTTGAGCTTTGGTCACTTACCAACAGTTTTTGTTCCCGCTGGACCTATGCCTTCAGGGTTGCCTAATAAGGAGAAGGCACGTGTTCGCCAAGCTTATGCTCAAGGTAAAGTGGGGCGTAAAGAACTGCTTGAAGCAGAATCACAGTCTTATCATTCACCAGGGACTTGTACTTTCTATGGAACAGCTAACAGTAACCAGTTAGTTGTTGAAATGATGGGATTACACTTACCAGGTTCGTCTTTTGTTAATCCGGGCACTCCACTGCGCGACGCCTTGACCAAAGCAGCTGCCAGACAGGTTGCTCGATTGACTGATCTTGGTGACAACTACACACCAATCGGACATATAGTTGATGCAAAAGCCTTGGTTAATGGTTTAGTGGCACTATTGGCAACAGGTGGTTCGACGAATCACACTATGCATTTGATTGCGATAGCCAAGTCAGCGGGTTACACCATTAACTGGGATGATTTCTCCGATATATCCAAAGCTGTGCCATTGCTTACACGCATTTATCCAAATGGTTCAGCAGACATTAACCACTTCACAGCAGCGGGCGGTATGGCTCTGTTATTCAAAGAGTTACTGGATGCTGGTTTATTGCATAACGATGTGAAGACAATTTGTGGTGAAGGGTTGGAGCAATACACCAAAGAGCCTAAGTTGATTGATGGTGAACTTTTCTGGGAAGAAGGACCTAAAGAATCATTGGATGCTGAGGTTTTAGCATCAGTACAAAGCCCGTTCAGTTCGCACGGTGGTCTATCGATACTTAAAGGTAATTTAGGCCGTAGTGTAATGAAAACCTCGGCGCTGAAGGACGATGAGCCTGTTATTAAAGCACCTGCAGTTGTATTTGAAACACAATCCGATATTGAAAAGGCTTTTAAAGCTGGTGGACTTAACAAAGATTGTATCGTTGTTGTGCGTTACCAAGGCCCTAAAGCCATTGGCATGCCTGAACTACATAAACTTTCTCCTCCTTTGGGGGTATTACAAGACCAAGGCTATAAAGTTGCATTAGTCACAGACGGCCGTATGTCTGGTGCATCAGGTAAAGTACCAGCAGCAATTCACTTAACGCCTGAAGCTTTAGACGGTGGTCTTATTGCCAAAGTAAACGATGGCGACATCATTGAATTAAATGTAAAAACAGGCGAAATGAATCTACTAGTTCCAGAAGATGAATTAGCGGCTCGTAAAGTAAATAGTGACAGCATACTTAAGCATAAGCAGGGTATGGGTCGCGAAATGTTCGCAGGTATGAGATCCTTACTAACGGGTGCTGAGCAAGGGGCTAGCGCAGTTTTTTACGAGTAGAAAAATGAAATTTTCACGTTTTGTAGCAGATGTAGGTGGCACAAATATCCGCATTGCAACCGAGGCGAATGGCCAGGTTTCGAATATCAAAAAGTACTTATGTAAGGACTTTGAGCACATTGCGGATGCTATAGAAAGTTACTTTGCTCAATTTCCCGATGAGAAGTTTGACGCAGGTTGTATTGCTATTGCTTGCCCAGTTAATGACGACCTCATCAAAATGACTAACCATAGTTGGCAGTTTTCAGTTAAGGAAACAAAAGAAAGACTAGGTTTAGAAGCGCTCGAAGTCATTAACGATTTCACTGCGGTTGCAATGTGTGTTCCTGTGCTAACGGATACACAGAAAATCAAAATAGGCGGTGGTGCTCCCCAAGTGAACGAGAATATTGCCGTTTTTGGCCCAGGCACTGGGTTGGGTGTTGGTCACCTTGTTAAATCTGACTCGGGTTGGCAAACACTTGACGGTGAAGGCGGACACGTCGATTTTGCTCCTACCAATGATAAAGATATCGTCATCTGGCAATACCTACGTGAGCAGGGGATTCATCCATCTGCTGAAGAAGTTCTCTCTGGCAGAGGCTTAGTGAATGTTTATAAGGCTCTAGCCACCGATTCGTCTCAAACTATTGATGAGATTGACCCAGCCGCCATTACCGAAAAAGCGCTCAACGGTTCGTGTGACGTTTGTGAGAGTGCGTTATCTCAGTTTTGTCACGTATTGGGTTCATTTGCAGGTAACCTAGCCCTGAACTTAGGTACTTTCGGCGGTGTGTATATTGCTGGTGGTGTGGTGCAACACTTTGTCGACTACTTTGCTGACAGCAATTTTAGAGACAGTTTTGAAGCTAAAGGTCGCTTTAAAGAATACCTCGAGCGGATACCAACCTATCTAATTACTGAACCAGATTTTGGTTTGATTGGCGCAGCGGCGCATTTAGAACAACACTGTAAAGGTTAAAATAATGATGAATTGGAAAATGTCTTCAGCTGAAGTCTTTGCCCAGGGGCCTGTTGTACCTGTTCTTGTAGTTAAAAATGTAGAACATGCGGTACCTATGGCTGAAGCGCTGATGGAAGGTGGTATTAAGGTGCTTGAAGTCACTCTGCGTACCCCAGCTGCCTTAGACGTGATTTCTGAAATTGCTACAAAGGTGCCTGATGCTGTTATTGGTGCGGGGACTGTGACAAATCCAACTCAACTTCAGCAAGTGATTGATGCAGGTGCAAAGTTTGCAATTAGTCCTGGATTAACAGAAAGGTTACTTGTCGCTGGTGCTGAATCTGACGTTGCATTGATTCCCGGAATTGCATCTATTTCAGAGCTAATGTTAGGTCTTGACTTAGGTTACACCCACTTTAAATTCTTCCCTGCAGAAGCATCTGGTGGTGTTAAAGCACTGAAAGCTATCAGTGGTCCTTTCCCTGACGTCGTATTTTGTCCAACGGGTGGAATATCTCCAGCTAACTACAACGACTATCTATCTCTGCCGAATATCCGCTGTGTTGGTGGTTCCTGGTTAGTGCCAGAAGATGCTTTGGAGTCAGGTGACTGGAAACGTATCACCGAACTCGCTAAGCAAGCTGTTGAAGGTGCAAAATAGGCTTAACTAATTACTTGTTTTAAGCAATGGGATTGACCAGGTTGGATTTTCTGACCTGGTAGTTGCGTTACCGCTGTCTCCACACACAACATGCTCTTGTACCCATCATCGGTCATATCACTCATTGATATCGACTTCTCTTTCCATGGGTTCCAAACCACAATACTGTCATGCCCTTCCGAATAAACGTTAGTCTCTTGATTTGATGCTATTGTGACCATTTCTGGCTGGCATAAATGCGCTCTGTCTGTTTCTTCGGAAAATTCGTAAACAGAAGGCGTTTGCAGGTGTTTAAACGACCGTGTTTTATCAACGTAGATCCCACTTAAGCCATTTAATTTAGTCTCTTCAATATCGGCGACTGAAAAGTAAGTATGTAACGCAGCTGTGATGGCGATAGCGTCAGAGCTGAGATTTGTGGTTACTAAGCTTATTGTTAACGTTTTTCCAACCTCAACAATAAGTTCCACTTGAACATCCTTATCGAAACCTGCACCACTTGATGTCTGCGGTTTAAGCCTGAGCATTGTGTGTTGGTTGTTATCATGTGTTGATATCAAGTCCCAAGTTTGCGTTCTTAAGAATCCATGCGCAGGAAAAGCACTGATATCTTCCGAGTCTCGATAATGGGGAGAGGTTTTGTAGTCACCAAACCAAGGCCAGCATATAGGAATACCGCCTCGAATAGCTTTTGTGCCATCCATTTTAGCGTTTGGACTTAGCCAAAGCCGCTCGTGCTGATCGGATTTAGGAATAAAACTCAAAAGGTGACCGCCGAATAAACTGATTTTGGCTGTGGCATGTTGATTGTCTACGTTGACAAACTCGATGCCATGTTCATTCATTGATAGGGAAATAGAGGGCTTATCGGACATAGTCTTCCAGCTAAGTGTATATTAAATATAGGCTTATGTTTGTGATTGATAATATATCAAAAGATGCGAATTGAGTTTGATTAGAATGAAAAAAGGCGGCAATCAAAAACGATGAAGCCGCCCCAAAACAATAGTCTGTATTGAAGGTCTGTTGGTCTTCGCTGTACAGCAAAGATCAACAGACCCTAAAGCAAAAGTATTTTACTCAGCGCTAAATGCACGCCTCTTAAGCAATATGTGCAACAAGATCGAGTACTTTGTTTGAGTAACCGATTTCGTTGTCATACCAAGAAACTACTTTCACGAAATTGTCTGTCAGCGCAATACCAGCATTGGCATCAAATACCGAGGTGCAAGTTTCGCCAATGAAGTCCTGAGAAACAACTTGGTCTTCAGTGTAACCAATAACACCTTTAAGTTCGCCTTCAGAGGCTTGCTTAACGACAGCACATATTTCTTCATAAGTTGCTGATTTTTCCAAGTTAACTGTCAAATCTACAACAGAAACATTCGCAGTAGGAACACGGAATGCCATACCTGTTAATTTGCCATTTAACTCAGGAATAACCTTACCAACAGCTTTTGCTGCACCTGTTGAAGAAGGAATGATATTCTGAGAAGCGCCGCGACCTCCGCGCCAGTCTTTAGCTGATGGCCCATCGACAGTTTTTTGTGTTGCTGTTGTAGCATGCACTGTCGTCATTAAACCATCAACAATACCAAAGTTGTCATGCAATACTTTGGCAAGAGGCGCAAGACAGTTTGTGGTACAAGATGCGTTTGAAACAATCTCTTGTCCGGTATAATCGTTGTGATTTACACCCATAACGAACATAGGCGTTGAATCTTTCGATGGTGCTGACATAACAACTTTCTTGGCACCAGCTTCGATGTGCTTTCTCGCAGCTTCGTCTGTTAGGAAAAATCCTGTTGCTTCAACAACAACATCAACACCGATATCACCCCAAGCAAGGTTTGCTGGGTCTTTCTCCGAAGTCACGCGTATTTTCTGACCATTAACGATTAGCTGATCGTTATCGACTACGACATCGCCATCAAAGCGACCATGAGTAGAGTCGTATTTCAACATGTAGGCCATGTAATCAATATCGATGAGATCATTTATGCCAACAATTTCAATGTCTTGCCTTTGAAATGCAGCACGAAAAACAAAGCGGCCGATACGACCAAAACCATTGATAGCGACTTTGATTGACATACTAAGTCCTCACTAAATTACTACTTGATGTAAAAATATTACGTAAATTATGCAATAAAACACAATTTAAAGCAAAGAAATTAGCTTAATTGTTGTTTAATTACATTATTATTCTCTCAAAAGATAATTTTTATATTATTAGTTTAGAATAGACTCTGGCCTCTGTGTTTGATTTAGAACAAAATCTATACAGCAGAATTAAAAATGCTCAAATAGGGTGAGCTGCGCGAGATAAGGTGTGATGAGTAAATCGTTATTGGATGAATTAAGTGAAGTTAAAGGTATTGAGGGAACCTATATTGATGCATGGGGGCAATCTCAACAGATATCTGAATGCACGAAGTCAAACTTGCTTTCAGCTATGGGATACGATGTCACTGATGATCAGAAACTCAACGAACAGGTAAACAAAGAATACACCGAGCAATGGCTAAAGCCTCTGAATCCAGTACTGGTTGTTAGAGAAAATACCGTTATCCAAATACCTATCCGGTTGCCAATTGAATTAGCTACCGAAGATTTTTATCTTTCCATTCAAGACGAAAGCAATGGAATAAGAGAACAAGCGTTTTGCCCTGTCGAGGGAACACTCATCAATGTAATTCATTTTGATGATGGAGATGAGTTTCAAGAGTATTTAATTGACTTGGATGAGGTATTAGAAGCGGGTTATCACAGCTGTTCATTGAAAGATTCTGAGGGCACCGAGATTAGTTCGATGAAACTTATCGTTGCTCCTAAGTTATGCTATCAATCAGATGATCTGATCCATGGTAACAAAAGCTGGGGTATTAATGCACAGTTGTATTGTCTGCGAAGCCAAGATAATTGGGGGGTAGGTGATTTTGCTGATCTCACTCAACTTGTTGAGAAGCTTGCTGCCTGTGGTGCCGATTTTGTGGGGTTAAACCCATTACACGCCTTGTATCCGAATCATCCAGACGCTTGCAGTCCTTATGGCCCATCGTCCAGACGTTGGCTGAATTTTATCTATCTAGCAATTCCTGAATTAGAAGGTTTCGAACAGGAAGCGGTACAATCTAAGTTTCATTCAGAGTCGTTTCAGACTGAACTCCGGCGTTTGCGCGATAATGAAAAAGTCGATTATCAAGGGGTTATGCAGCTAAAACGCTCTATTTTGGAGCTTATTTTTAGTTGGTACGATGAAACTTACTTGAGTCAAGATACTCAGCAAGCTCATGAATTTAACGAGTTTGTTAAAAGTGGTGGCGAGAGTCTTCAAAACTTAGCAACCTTCGATGTTATTCAGGAGTATTTAGCAGAGCAGGGCTTACCTAGCTGGGGATGGCCGGTATTCCCGGAAGAGTTTCAACATCCTGAATTGGAAAGCGTTGTTGAGTTCAGAGAGAAATACAATCGACGTGTTCGCTTCTATCTGTATTTGCAATGGCAGGCATCTGAGCAGTTGTTAGCTGCTCAGAGAAAAGCCTTATCCTGTGGTATGGGAATAGGTTTGTACCTTGATTTAGCGGTTGGAGAAAATGAAGGCAGTGCCGAGGTCTGGGGAAATCCATCGCTTTATGCCAGAGATGCCAGTATCGGTGCGCCACCTGATGTTCTTGGACCATTAGGACAAAAATGGGGACTTCCGCCTGTTAACCCAGAGCGTTTGTATCAACAAGCTTACCAACCGTTTATTAATCTTATCTCATCGAACATGAAAGCCTGTGGAGCATTGCGTTTGGATCATGTGATGGCGTTATTACGGTTATGGTGGGTGCCAAGCGAAGCAGAAGCGAAAGACGGCGGCTATGTTTATTATCCGATGGAAGATATGCTGGGTATCTTGGCGTTGGAGAGTCAACGCCATAAAACTGCAATCATTGGTGAAGATTTGGGGACAGTCCCTGAAGAGGTGAGAACAACTCTCGCCGAAAATGGCATCTTGTCTTATCGCGTCTTTCTATTCGAACAAGCGGATGATGGCGGTTTCTTTTCACCAGCACATTATCCGCATCAATCTCTGGCTGCATTAACGACGCATGATATGCCAACCTTAAGAGGCTATTGGCATTGTGAAGATTTAATACTGGGCAAAACCCTGGGTTTTTATCAAGATGGCGAAAGCTTAACTTCTCTATACGATAAGCGCCTGCATGATAAGCAACAAATATTGGATTCATTGCATGGTCATGGGCAACTGCCCGCAGGGGAATCTGAAAAAGCATCTCATACCGGGATGCATCAAAGGTTAAATCATGTCTTGCAAGTCCATATGGCGAGAGGGAATAGTGCATTGCTCAGCTTGCAACTTGAAGATTGGTTGGACATGGCCGAACCGGTTAATGTGCCTGGCACCAGTGTTGAATATCCGAATTGGCAGAGAAAATTAAATCGAACATTAGAGAATATTTTTTCTGATCAGAGTTTGTTGGATTTAGCTCAACAAATAACGAAAGCGAGAGAAGAGAGTTATTAACTGCAACCACATGGTGTGAGATTAGGAGAGTAAGAGTGTTTTTAGAACAGTATCTGATGCATTTGGAGAGGCAATTGACGGAAGCTCGTTTAACTCATCCTTTTGAGCAGTTGGGTATAAGGAAATCAGAAAAAGAAATACGGATTCAGGTTTGGCTCCCTGATGCGACTCAAGTGTTTGTGCAAGATTATAAAACGAGAGAAAGCGTTGGTGAGCTTGAAGCTCAAGGCGAATCTGGTTTATATGCAGGTGTCTTTGAGGGACTACCAGACGATTTTGTCTATCAGTTAAAAGTGTCAAATCCTGATTGCGACAGAATAGTGATCGATCCTTATCAGTTTCAGAACACTGCTTATCACGCTGTTCATTATGTCGATCACAAACCGCAGAATCTGTACAAGCAAATCGGCGCACATTACACCGAAATAGAAGTGAGCGATGGAGAGTCTATTCGAGGCACTCGTTTTGCTGTTTATGCGCCCAACGCAACCGCTGTTTCCGTTATTGGAGATATGAATCTTTGGGATGCGCGTTACTTACCTATGGAAAAGACATCCATGGGGTACTGGGTATTGTTTGTTCCAGGTGTATTGCCAGGAGCTAAGTATAAATATCACATCAAAGATCAGTTTGGTCATGCACTTCCGGATAAAGCCGATCCAGTTGGCTTTCAAGCTGAGCAATATCCATCACATGCTTCTGTTGTTTTTGACCATCATCAGTATCAGTGGAAAGACCAACATTGGTTGAACAAAGTTAAATCCGATAAGTACAGCCAACCAATGAGCATATACGAGGTGCATTTAGGTTCTTGGAAAAAGCAGATTGTAGATGGTGAATGGAAAAGCTTTAGTTATAGAGACCTGACAGATGAACTCATTCCTTATGTCAAAAGCATGAATTACACCCACATTGAGCTTTTGCCGGTGTCAGAACACCCGTTTGATGGCTCATGGGGATATCAGCCTGTTGGGTTATTTGCGCCAACAAGTCGTTTTGGCAACCCAGATGACTTTAAGTACTTTGTTGATCAATGCCATCAAAACGATATAGGAGTTATAGTCGATTGGGTACCAGCGCATTTCCCCGAAGATGGCCATGGTCTGGCAAGGTTCGATGGTACGCATGTGTATGAATATGAGGATCCAAAACGCGGTTGGCACCCCGATTGGAATTCTTGTATCTACGATTTTGGTAAAGACTCTGTTCGTCAATTTCTCGTTGCTAATGCACTATTCTGGCTGGAGTACTTCCATGTCGATGGACTGAGAGTGGATGCAGTTGCATCCATGCTTTATCTCGATTATTCACGTGAAGAAGGTGAATGGATACCTAATGTTGATGGAGGTAACCACAACTATGAAGCCATCAGCTTACTTCAATGGATGAATAAAGAGGTTTACCAGCACTTCCCGCATGCCATTACTATCGCTGAAGAAAGTACGTCTTTCCCTAAGGTGTCTCGGCCAGTACATGATGGTGGGTTAGGGTTTGGCTTTAAATGGAATATGGGATGGATGAATGACTCGTTGCATTACATCAGTAAAGATCCATCTTATCGTCGATACCATCACAACGAGATGACATTTAGTACCGTTTACGCTTGGGATGAAAGCTTTGTTCTGCCTATTTCGCATGACGAGGTAGTGCACGGCAAAGGTTCGATGATACGTAAAATGCCTGGGGACGAATGGCAGCAAGCTGCTAATTTAAGATGCTATGCAGGGTTTATGTACGCTCATCCTGGCAAGAAGCTTAATTTTATGGGTAATGAGCTAGGTCAACCTGATGAGTGGAATCACAGCGGATCTCTGACATGGGATTTATTGCAGTTTGATAAACACAGAGGAATTCAGGCGGTTTATCGGGACCTAAATCAACTTTACCTTTCGACTCCCGCCCTTTATGAACAGGATCATTTAGCAACTGGGTTTGAGTGGATCGATCATGATAATGCTGAACAGAGCATTTTAATCTTTGTGCGTAAGGCCTCTTCAACTCGGCAAAAAGTGTATTGCTTGTGTAACTTCACCCCGATTCCCAGAGAAAATTTTCGTTTCGGTGTGCTTGATAGAGGTCAGTACTCCCTGATTTTTAATAGCGATAGTGAATATTATTGGGGGAGTAACCAAGTAACGGGTGAAGAGTTCGAGTCTCAAGAAACTCCTTCTCATGGGAAACCGGATTCCGTTTGCTTAAACCTACCTCCGCTAGCGACCTTATACCTGATTTATAACGAGTAGTTGTATGAAAATCTCGTCTGGAACTGATGCTGTCTTGGGAGCGAGCTTATGCCAAGACGGCTGTAATTTTGCCGTGCATAGCCCCGAAGCTCATCAAGTGTTTTTATGCTTATTCGATATGGTCGAAGAACA
This sequence comes from Alteromonadaceae bacterium M269, assembly GCA_004353515.1. Classification (GTDB taxonomy): domain Bacteria; phylum Pseudomonadota; class Gammaproteobacteria; order Enterobacterales; family Alteromonadaceae; genus M269. The sequence goes on from SMNZ01000001.1 coordinate 276,810, forward strand.
GGTTGCTGAAATCCCCATGCCTGTAAAAACTGGCGATGTCTGGCATTGTCATGTGGGAGGAATCCAATCAGGTCAGCTATATGCTTATCGAGCTGTGGGTACTTATGCACCTGAAAGCGGTTTGTGTTTTGATAAAGAAAAGCTCCTGATTGATCCTTATGCCAAGGCACTAAATAAGCCATTATTTTGGGTGGAAGAAGATTATCGTGGCGATAGTCAACGGATGATCCCCAAAGGAATTGTTGGGCAGGAGTCGTTTGATTGGCAAGGAATATCGAAACCTAAGATTCCTGCTAGTAAAACCGTGATTTATGAAACACATGTAAAAGGGTTAACGGCTTTAAACTCGTCTGTTCCTGAAGCATTGAGAGGAACTTATTTAGGGGCGTGCGATCCCAATATTATTGAGCACTTAAAAAGCTTAGGTATTACCACAGTTCAGTTGTTACCTGTCTTTGCGTTTATGCCTGAGGTTTTTATTACCAGCAAAGGGTTAACGAATTACTGGGGCTATAACCCCGTTAATTTCTTTGCGCCGGAGCCTCGTTATGCTAAACAGGATGCGGTACTAGAGTTTAAGCACATGGTTAGGGAGTTTCATCGAGCCGGGATAGAAGTGATTCTGGATGTGGTATACAACCATACGGCTGAGGCTGGCTTTGATGGGCCAACTTTATCTTTCAAAGGTTTGGATAATCGTTCTTTCTACCTATTTCCGCATAATGAATTTGGTGCAACGAACTACGCCGAACCTACTAATAACTCAGGCTGTGGCAATAGTATCAATTTAACTCAGCCCTATGCTTATCAATTAGTTATGGATTCACTCCGTTACTGGATTGAAGAGATGCAGATTGATGGCTTTAGGTTCGATCTCGCCGCTAGTTTGTGCAGGGAACCTGAAGAGTTTTCTTTGTTTGCTGGCTTTTTACGCATGGTGAAACAAGAACCCACACTAAGTCAGGTTAAGCTTATTGCGGAACCCTGGGATGTCGGTTTAGGTGGATATCGTTTAGGGCAGTTCCCCGCTAACTGGCATGAAGTGAATGATAAATACCGAGATACGGTCCGAGCGTTTTGGCGAGGTGATAAAGGTATCACCAGTGAGTTTGCAACACGCTTGTTAGGAAGCCGAGATGTCTTTCACAAAGGTAAGCGCTCTATTCATTCATCGATTAATCATGTGACTTACCACGATGGTTTTACCCTCCAAGATCTCGTGAGTTACAAAGAACGACATAATCTCGATAACCTTGAGAATAATCGCGATGGTCACGGTCATAATTTGTCTGAAAATTATGGTGTGGAAGGTGAGACCGATGACTGTGACATTATTCAATTGCGTGAGAAACAGAAGCGCAACCTGTTCGCTACCTTGTTGCTATCACAAGGAATACCTCATGTCCTAGGTGGAGACGAATTAAGTCGAACGCAAATGGGGAATAACAATGCTTATTGTCAGGATAATGAAATAAGTTGGATAGATTGGAACCTAGACAAACGTCAGTCTGATTTTCTCTGCTTCTGCCAAAAGCTTATTAAGTTGCGCCAAGAGTCGCGAATATTATCTGATTTGCAGCTAAGAGATGATGCTTATACCAATACATGCAATGTTGAAACTGTTGGTTGGTACAAACCGGATGGAAGCGAAAAAACAGCTGATGATTGGCATGATCCTGATAACCAAGCATTTATGATCGATATACAAGAATCGAGCAATCAGGAAAATGTCAAAGCCGAACGATGGCTACTGTTATTTAATGCGAGTGAGCATGAAGTTTCGTTTGCTTTACCTGCGATAAATTCAAATGGTTTTTGGCGAGTTGTGGTTGATACTCGATACCCGCAAATGATGCAAGAACCGACTTTAAATATACAGGAATCTTATCAGCTCGAAGAAAGAAGTCTGGGCGTTTTATGTATTAATTATTCGTAAACGTTACCGATTCAGCTATATGTATAAAAGTGTTGCTCCGACTATCGATTTTTTGCATAAAAATCGTCGTTAAAGTACAGCAAAAAAGCTGAGGTTCAGTATAATGCGATTCCAATTCGAGTCTTTTACTTTTATTGGAATATTGCATGAATAATAGTGCACAGTGCGACATCGGTTTTATTGGTTTAGGTGTAATGGGTAAGAACCTCGCATTAAACCTCGCAGACAACGGTTACCGCATCGCGTGTTTTGATTTAGACAAAACGAAAATTGACGACACTATTAAGCAAGACAAACTCGAAAACGGTTCAGATTCTGAACGTATTGTCGCTTGTCGGTCATATACCGAGCTTTTAGCTCAACTTAAAGCACCTCACCTTATTATTCTCTCTGTGCCTGCTGGCGGTCCTGTTGATCATGTTTGTTCTCACTTAATTGATGCCGGAATAGATGCTGACGATATCGTTGTTGATACAGGTAATAGCTTGTGGACTGACTCCGTTGAACGCGAAGCGAAATACAAAGGTAAGTTTATCTTCTTCTCAACCGCTGTTTCAGGCGGGGAAGTTGGTGCACGTTTCGGACCTTCATTGATGCCGTCAGGTGACCCTTATGCTTGGACGCGTATTGAACCGGTTTGGCAAGCCATTGCCGCTAAAGTAGATGCCAAGACGGGCAAACCGATTGAATCATCAACACCTGGTAAGCCAGTAACAGAAGGAGAGCCTTGTACCACTTATATTGGTCCTGTTGGTGCTGGTCACTATGTGAAGATGGTTCATAACGGTATTGAGTACGCTGATATGCAATTAATTTGTGAAGCCTATCAGATGATGCGCGATGGTTTAGGTTTAACACCTGTTGAAATTGCTAAGATATTCAGAGAGTGGAACCAAGGTGAACTTGATAGCTACCTGATTGAAATAAGCGCGGAAGTTCTTGAGAAGGTTGACGAAGAAACACAGCAGCCCTTAGTTGATATGATCATGGATAAGGCTGGACAAAAAGGAACCGGCTTATGGACTGCAGTCAGTGCCTTGCAAGTAGGAAGTCCTGCACAAACTATAGCCCAAGCTGTTTTTGCTCGTAGCCTTTCAAGTCTGAAGAATGAGCGTGTTCAAGCGTCGAAGGTACTTAAAGGGCCTGAGATGCCGTCTTTATCTGATGCTGAAAAGCAAGATGTCATAGAGAATCTCCGCGATGCGCTATATTGCTCAAAGATCTGCGCTTATGCTCAGGGCTTCCAGTTAATGGATATCGCTTCTAAAGAGCAAAACTGGACCTTGGACTTTGCAGAGATCGCTAAAATTTGGCGTGCCGGTTGTATTATTCGCGCAGTATTCTTGCAGTCCATTACGCAAGCCTACGAGAGCGACGAGACTCTGACTAACTTGTTACTTGATCCATTCTTCGCTGAGCAAATTACCAAGTATCAAATGCGTTGGCGCAAGGCAATTGCTGATGCAACACTTATGGGTGTACCTTGCGCAGCTATGTCTTCGGCACTTAATTATTATGATTCTTACCGCAGCGACATACTGCCAGCGAGTTTATTACAAGGGCAACGTGATTACTTTGGCGCACACACCTTCGAACGCACAGATAAGCCGGCTGGTAAGAAATTCCACATCGAATGGAGCCAACCGGGGCAGCCTCAAATCAAAATTAAGAAGTAGCCCCATATCAATTCGGCTCCTACAACGGCAATGTTCTTTGTTGTAGGAGCTGGATTTATCCGCGAATAGTGATCTTAGCAGCGTTTTATTCGTTACCCCTCTCATAAACAAAACTAACGCTCAAACTTTACACCTCCAAAATCCCTCTATATTGGTATTCAGCAATTGTTGCGGTAGGCTAAGGTAATTCCTTTATACCAAAGTCTTAATAAGAGGGAGTCAATGAAACTTAGTAATCAAGAGTGGCGTGAACGCCTATCAGACGAAGAATATCGCGTATGTCGAGAAAAAGGGACTGAAAGACCTTTTACCGGTAAGTTATTGAATGAAAATTCTGCCGGAACTTACTCGTGTAAATGTTGTGGCGTTAAGCTTTTTGAAGCTGAGCATAAGTTTGATTCAAGATGCGGCTGGCCATCGTTTTACGCTGAAAGTGCTGAAAAAAACATTCGTTACGAAACGGATTTGAGCCATGGAATGACGCGCGTTGAGATTATATGCAAACACTGCGACGCTCATTTAGGACATGTATTTGAAGATGGTCCAGAGCCTTCGGGGCAACGCTACTGTGTTAACTCTGTATCTCTTAATTTTGAACCTAAAGAATAATAATTCCCACAACAAGGTACCTACTTAATCTTACTAGGAAACACACTATGCAAAACAAAGGCTTTTTACGCACGGCCCCGCTGCTATGTGGGTTGCTTTGTGGACTTTCATTGTCCGCGCAGTCAACCGTGTTAATGAAACCCGTTTTTGAGCCTGATATTGAATATAAAGGCCAATTACTTGAAAGTCGTTACAACAGCGCAATTACCAAACCCGATGATATTTTAGGTTTTCCAGTTGGCAATCGTGTCGCAGAACCTGCAGAAATATCCCAAGCAGTTGAAATGTGGAATGAACAGAGTGACAGAGTTCATGCCGTTGAGTATGCGCGGTCGCATGAAGGCCGGCCACTATATGCTGTTTTTATATCGAGCCCTGAAAACCTGAAACGTTTGGATGCCATTAAAGCGGATATCAATAAGTTGGCAGACCCGCGCAGCTTAAATGATAGAAGCGCCAAGAAAATTATTGATGACCTGCCAGGTGTTGCCTGGATGGCTTACTCTATTCACGGAAATGAAACGTCAGGTGCAGATGCTGCCATGGCAGCCATTTACCATTTAGCGGCTTCTCAGGAACAATCTGTCGCAGATCTGTTAGATAAGCTTGTGATTGTCATCGATCCTATGATGAATCCGGATGGTCGGGCACGATTCGCTAAGTCTCTTGAGCAGTACCGTGGCACGGCACCTAATGTTGATGATCAATCTTTGTTGCATCGAGGTGACTGGCCGTTCGGTAGGACAAATCACTATTTCTTCGATCTTAACCGGGATTTCTTTTACCTAACGCAACCTGAAACGCAAGGTCGCGTTAAGTTGATCAACCGTTGGCGTCCGCAATTGATGATTGACGGGCATGAAATGGGTTCACAAAGTACCTATTTGATGGGACCGCCAAGACAGCCTCTTAACGCTAACATCCCGCCGTTTGTTCAGAAATGGGGGTTAACCTTCTCGAAAGAGCAGGGGGCTGCGTTTGATGATCAAGGTTGGCGCTACTTTACTGGCGAGTGGTTTGAAAACTGGTATCCAGGCTACTCCAATTACGCCGAGTACCGTGGCAGTATGCATATTCTCTATGAACAATCGCGTATGGCCGAAGACGGTGTTCGCCGCCCGGAAGGCACTGTTCAAACCTATAAAGAGTCAGTACATCATCAGTTCGTGAGTACTATGGCTAATCTAACATCCCTAGCTCAATACTCGAAAGAAATGTACGCGGATTATTGGCAAAGCAGAAAGCAAAACGTTGATCCAAAAGGTCAATTTGCTAACCGTTCTTATGTTGTTTTAGCGAATGAAAACAAAGGACGTATGAAAGCTTTTGTTGAACGCTTGCAGGCCCAAGATATAGAAGTTTTTGTTGCTCAGAAGTCAATTAAAGTCTCTGATGCGGTTAATCACCTTGGTGATACTTTGAATTCAGCAGAAATTCCAGCAGGAAGTTTAGTCATACCAAACAGACAGCCTGAAGCGCCTTTGATCTCAGCTATCTTGGAGTTTGATGCGGCAATCAAAACGGAAGTGTTGGTTGAAGAGCGTCAACGTAACCTGCGTGACGGCTCGTCAATCATGTACGATACAACGGCTTGGAATCTAACAATGATGTACGGCCTTCCAGCACTGACTGTGCCTTCTGAGTTGACGTCTAATCTTAAACCTTATGCTGATGAAAATGAGACTTTAAGAGAGCCTCGTGCAGATGCGTTGGCTTGGATTGTTGACGGCGTGGACGACCGCTCGGTGAGTTTCGCTGCTCGTATGATGGAGCGAGGTTATCAGGTTCGCACTATCGATAAGGCAACAGTTTTGAGTGGCGAGTCGTTAAGTCGTGGCTCAGTTATGGTTGCTAAGGTTGATAATCCTAATACAAGTGATTTGCTTGATAGTGTTAAGTTAACAGCGAGTGAGTTGGGCTTAGACGTTGCTTCGATTGATAGCGGCTACGGCGATGGTGTATTACCTGATTGGGGTGGTCGCCACTTCAATGTGTTGAATAGGCCTCAGATTGGCATTATCAGCCACGGCCAATTTAGCAGCTACGATGTGGGCGCAACCTGGTGGACGATAGATCATTATTTAGGTATCCGTCACAGCCAGCTTGACGTTGCGTCACTAACAAATACTGATTTAAGACGTTACAACACTTTGGTGCTTCCAACCGGCTTTGGTGGTTTATCTAAGCCGCAACAAGACGCGCTGAAAAAATGGATTGAGCAAGGCGGAACTTTAATTGCTCATGATAGAAGCGCCGCCAACTTAGCTCGAAAAGACGGATTAAGCCAAGTCAGACAAGTTGCTGATACCTTCGGTGATGCTGAAAAGTACGATTTGTCAGTACAGCGCGAATGGTTAGCGTTACAAGACGATGTTGATCCGAGCGAAATTATGCAACATGCAGTAAGCACTGAATTAAGCTACCCATGGGACAATGACGTTAAGCGCTTGAAAAAAGATGCTCTTAAAAAGCGTGACCAATGGCAAAGTTTGTTTATGCCTCGCGGGGCTATGGTTGCAGGGAGAGTTGATCAGGAACACTGGTTAAGTTTTGGTGTTGATGAAACGCTACCTTTGCTCTATTCACGTATGCCAGTATTAATGTCTGATGATAGTTCAAGAGCTGTTGTTAGAGTTGGTGTCCTTAAGGATAACGGTGATAACGATGCTGATCCATCCGTTATTGGCTGGTCAACAGTACCCGCAGGTTATGATCTGTCCGTAAGAATGAGTGGGCTATTGTGGCCAGAAGCTTCACAGCGCATTGCTAACTCTGCTTATTTGACTCGTGAATCTTTAGGTGCGGGCCAGATTATCTTGTTTGCAGGCCAACCTAACTTTAGGGGTTCAACTCGTGGAACAAACCGCCTGCTGCTAAATGCATTGGTTTATGGTTCAGGTTTAGGAACAAGGCCTAGTATTAATTTGTAGATTAATGGATGAGGGCTTCTTACGAAGCCTTCATTAATATTGTCAGCTGTTGTTGAAGAAATTAAGTGAATAGAACAGTAAAATACTCATCAAAGATACTGTTGTTAGCTGCTAAGTACTGTTACTTAAACATGATGTGGGTTTATACAATAGTAGGTATTCCAGCTTTCTATTTTGGTTTCGATACTTCAGTCTTAGGGAAGATACTAATATTCTTTGTGGTTTCAATTGTCTTTTTTATCCCTCTTTTTTTCTTAACAGTTATCATTCATCATAAGTCTTTTAAAACGGACGAAGACATTGAACGTTTCAATGCTCTTTCAGATTCAGGAAAAGGAAAAATCATTGGGGAATATTGGTCACCCTAAATTGATTTGACAACTGCAGAAACATTAAGCTGTTCTCTGTCGCCTGCAAGGATACGTAGTTGCTTCGTATTGCAATCATTGAGTAGTTTTCCTTAATGTTAGAAGTTATATTTAAAGCGAACAATCATGATTTCAAGTAAAAATTTAAATGAATTGGGTGATATCGGCAGTTTGAGAAAGTTACTCAAATCTTTGGCGACGCTTGATCTAATTATGTCACCTGAATGGGAATCTAGGTATTACTCTTTTAACTCACAATGGGATAAGGGTGAGGAGTTGGGGTCTATGAGAAATGGAATGGGTGACGAGTTTTTTGTTTGGTTCAATAAAGCAGGATGCTTCATAAAAGGTTTTGATCATGAAAGCGCCATATCTTCATGGTCTACACAGGGACAATCACTGTGGCCAAATATTTATCAGGGGGTTCCGACACAATTAAGTGCTGCCCTGAAAGAACCTGCTTTCGCAATTGAGAATGTCTCGTTTGCTTTTTGGCGCTTGCGTGAAGATCCGAGTTGGAGCCGTAGTGATTTCCCTCTACCTGAATCTGAAGATCCTGATGGCTCTGAATATTTATTGGAAATACTAAATGGAAAGCCTAGTACATACCAAGACTTCGCAGAAGAGTACTATGAAGAAGATATTCCTTTGGCACCAATTCGGGATATTTACGCACATGCCCCCATTACAACCAAAACCATCGAGTATCTAAACCCCTGTATTACTATTGAAGATATTGCAGAAGAGTTAGTAGAAATTGGCTACCCTGAAGAATTATAACTGTTCAAGCAAGTACCTGAGAATGGTTTTGAACGTAAGGCTTGAATTGTCAAAGGTACTAGGTGCTTTTCCTGTGGATATAGAGTTTCGCATTAAAAATGTTATACAAGCATATAACTTTGACTCAAGTAAATGCTTCAGTTTTTGTATAAGCTCATATCTAGTAATTTAGTCACCTGACCAAAAATGAAACAACCTGTGGTCCTTATATTGGGAATTAGCTCTTTTGTATTACCGATACTTTTGCTTATAGAAATAGGTGTAAATTTTCAGGTAGCTTGCTTTATTGGAATAAGTATCGGTCTAATTGGGTTTTGGGCTGCTATCTTTTTTGAAAGAAAGAACATCGAAAGTGGAGAATTAGATTTAAAAAAACAGAGTAGAGCGAATAAAGTGCTAACATACAGCCTTGCTACCTTGTTTTTTCTGATTTTCGTTTTACCGATGCTGTACACATTGTTAAGTGATATCGTTAGCTATGTCAGCTAACGGCTCACTTAATAGGATGGATTTTGGCAGGCTGTTTTGCATTATAACCAGCACCTTGCTGCCCTTTGTGTAAAAAGTTACTCGTCTGAGGGTGAATTATGAGACTACTTTTAGCTCTAGTTTATATTGGCTTCGGTATTTGGTTTTATTTTCGACTAGGTGGTTCTAAATTGCCTCCGTACATTGGTATCGTCTTTGGAATGGTACTAATGTTTTCATCCGTAGTTGTCTGCAATGAAGGTTTTCTACGGCGAATTCGAGGCATTTCTGACAAAGAACATATCAATAATCTAATAACTAATGGGATGGCCATCATTGAGTCATATAAGGCTTCGGAAGCCATCACCTTTGAAGATTTAAATACGGGCTGTCTTTGTCATGTTTTGAAAATAGGCGATAACAGGGCTATGTGTTTATATGGTCAGTATTTATATGATTACGCAGAAATATTAGATGACCCAGATATGGAGCAACAGCGGAAGTTCCCTACAGATAAGTTTAAACTTGTTAGAAGGACAAAAAGCGATGAAATTCTGCGTTTGGATATTGGTCAGAACGTAATAGAAGAATATAAAATTGAAAGCCTACGACTAGAAAATTTGTACTCCCTCGGTTTTCGCTTAAAAAATGGTGAAATTGTCGATGGAATATCATTTGACAAAATTCGTGACGCTTGTGCATGAGTGACTTACAAGGTGTTCAAGAGAAGCACATATATGGTGCTTAGCAAAACATCAAGCCATTGGTTATGCAAAATGAGGCAACTAGTTACCGCTTATGTTAAGAGCTAAGTACTATAGGAGATGTTAGAGTTATGGAACAATCAGAAACGAAAGAAAACAATAGTAAATCTGCACCATTTCTAGTCTTCACGTTCGGGGTTGGCTTTTTGATAATTGCTTGCCTTGTCTACCTAGGCACATATGGATTTAATTTCTGGCTTTCGATCCTTATTGGGGGCGTTGCTCAAGTTTTCTTCAGAGTTATAAAGCGCATTTGGGCAAACGCCATTAATGATAGTGTGTATAGCTCTAATAATTCAAACTCTCTAGTTCAAGGTGGGATAGACACATTGCCAACATTTAAGATATTCGCATTGCTTTATGTTGCAATGGTTAGCGTATCTGCACTTTGGTACGGTATAGGAGCCTTCCTTGCGTGGTTATTTTAAGTAGGCATGCATTTAACTATAAATATCAAGCCGTTCGCGGTCGTTTAATCTGATAGGTTCTCGTTGGCTACTGAGAATTTTAGCCCATGAATTGTTGCTTTTTATCTTGGGCGATACAAATAAACCAACAAGTTTAAAGTGCTGGCTTATATATTGGCAGAGCATCAAGCTCCAGACTAAATGGTTTATAGTATTTCAACCTCAGAGGGTATGAGGGAATAGAGGTTCTTTTATTATTTAAACTGGGCTAAGAAAAAATAAAAAGAGACTAGTTGAATGTTTTTAGTTTGTGGTAGAAGTACATAGTTAGGAAACATGGAATTAGTCAGTGTTTTAATATGAAAATTTCAGCCTATCAATATTGTTATATTTCAAGGTTTAATTGTTGTCCCCCTATCTACAGAAAATAGCTGATGAATTTGACTCCTTTGGAGTTCGCTACTCTTTGGTAGAGGAGAAACTGCACGTACCGCTACCAAAAAATTTTGATACATTGGTTATTGAGATCTGGAATGATGAAGGTGAAGATTCAATTTCTCTTTTGAATGGAGTTTTTCATACTCATGGGGATGTTGAGGCTAATGAACATGGGTTGGATAGCGGAGAAAAAGGTATCCTTCACCTTGTTCAGAGTATTTTCGATGGTTCTTTTAAAATGATTAAACGTATCAACGAGAAAGGAGTTGTTGAAAATACTATTTGGGATTCGTTTTCTCTTGTGCTAGTAAAAAAGGATGATGATTTTGAAGTTATTGAAATATAAAAAGAAAAATTAATTTGGATACAAATTTACTGACTGTTTTTATATTTTTTACTTAAGTTTTTACCGGCTATATGGAGCATTGTGAGTCCTGATTAAGTTGATTATGTTTGAAAGCGTTACTTTCTCGTTATTGTGGTTATTTGCCTTAGCTTTTGTTTTGTGGCAAGTAATAAAAAGATTTAAAGTGCTTGAGAGTGAATTTCTGTTAATTCGCCGAAAACATTATAAGTTGGTTGGAAGCTTTTACTTAACATGTCACTTTGTTTGGAAGAATAGAAAATCGGAGTTCGTCAAAGACGTATGCGATTCGGCTCTTGAATTGTTCGTGTCACTGCTCTGGTTATATGTTCTTTATTCATTAGCAACGACAGATGTATTTGAGGTGTTGCAGGCAACAGAGAATATGTTTAATTAGCGAATTTACGCAAGTTATTTAAAGACTAGGGAAGTATATGCCATTTACTCCATTCCATATGGGACCTGGGATCTTAATCAAAGCGCTACTGCAAGCGAGCTTCAGCTTAATGGTTTTTGGTTGGTCTCAAATAGTTATGGATCTCCAACCTTTATGGGTTTTGATTCAGGGGCATGGTCATCTTCACGGCTTTTCTCATACTTTCGTTGGTGGCTCCCTTTTAGCTACTTTTTCTGGTTTAACTGGTAAATATTTGTCTGAAGTCGGTTTAAGAATTATCGGTATCTCTAAAGCTAGTAATCCGATAAAAATTTCATGGTTAGTTGCATATACCAGTGCTTTTATTGGCTGCTTTAGTCACGTGGTGTTAGATGCAATTATGCACTCTGATGTACAGCCGTTTTATCCATTTACACTTTCCAATGACTTTCTCCATACTATGTCAATTGGCGACTTACATAAAATTTGTTTGTATAGTGGTTTAGCGGGTGGGGCAATTTTTTATATTGTGCATTGGCGTAGCCACAAAACTGAGTAAATCAAACTTAGCTTGGTTCGATGTACCCGCTATTTTAGCCATACCCTATTACCATATTAATTGACCGAGTTGTTGCTCATGAATAAAATCGAGATTAAAGAAGCTCTTGGAAGTTGTTTATTCAATCCAGAAGCAACCCCAATTTATGATGTTATGGCTGGTGGTTTGATATGGAGTGACGAAATACCAAGTAGAGAAGAATACGGACAGTATTTAAAGGCAGTTTATTATACTAGAAAGGTAATTGCTTACAGAGCGTCGTTGACTTTAGGTGTCGAACGGATCGAGCTAAGAGGTGATTGGGAGTTATTAAAATCTATCATTCCAAATTGGCCGGGTTTTAGAGAAGAGAGAATTTTTGGTGATGTTCAACGATTACTTAAAATACACAAATACAAAGAAAGAAAAGTATTTAAAAAATTAGAAGATGAAGATTGAAAAAAGCAGCTAACAAATAAATCAATTTCGTCCCTATAGGGGCATTATACCTTAGGTCAATCTCAGCAAGCTAACTCACAGTTATGTTAGAAGTTATATAACTTAAGTAAATGAATGGAATTATGAGCTTATTTTTAAAATTGGTTTTCTTGACACTATTAATGAACTTAGGATGTGCTATAGCAATGGAAGAAATAAAAATAGAAACAGTTAAAGAAGATGAATTTATAGAGTACATTCATCAAGGAGAACGACCTGAAATTCAGGGAGTTATCGCCTCTAAAGAAACTGGGGACGAGGATTGGTACGTTTTCGTTGTGATAGCTGAGTTTATAAGAGAAGAGCCTTTGGAAACTAAGTTTAGAAAACTGATTTTCGATGCGCTGAACAATGTTGAAGGTGTCAAGTCGGTTGAAGAGGCAGATCGCGAAGAATGGTCGGTGCAAGGAAATGTTGATGGGGAAGAGTTGGTTAAGGCTTGCGTTATAGCTTTAAAATCAATATATCCGGAACTTGAAGAATTTATGAAAGCACCACAATGAATGTGAGACATGATAATCACGTACTTCATTCGTCATGAAGCATTATTGGTGGCTGGAACCTCGGTCAGTGTTAGCCAACAAGTGCGTGCCACCTATGTTCAAAAATGATCATGCGGAATAAAGCTCATCGTAAATAGGAAGATATATGAAACAAAATATTGTTCATGTCGCATTGGTCGTCAAAGATTATGATGAAGCAATTGATTTTTATGTAAATAAACTGAAGTTTGAGCTGATTGAAGATTTGTATCAACCCGAGCAAGATAAACGCTGGGTTGTTGTCGCCCCACCAAACTCGCATGGTGTTACGTTGTTGCTTGCAAGAGCCTCAAAACCTGAGCAAATTGACTTTATCGGTAATCAAGCCGGAGGGCGTGTATTCTTGTTTCTTAATACGGACGACTTTTGGCGGGACTATGATTATATGAAATCGATTGGAATTAATTTTATTCGTCAGCCTTCTGAACAATATTACGGTACAGTTGCAGTGTTCGAAGATTTATATGGAAATTTATGGGATTTGTTGCAATTAAACCCAGATCATCCAATGGCGAAAAGGTAAATCTAGGACGTGATTGATTTAGATGTTAAGCCTATAGTTTGAGAGATGAATTCAATTAATTGGAAAGAGTTGGAACATGCATATGGTGATGCTTCGAACATTCCTGACTTGTTAGACGAGTTGTCAAAATACCCAATTTGCGAAAACTGTGATGATGAACCTTGGTTCAGTTTGTGGAGCAGCTTGTGCCATCAAGGGGATATTTACACAGCCTCTTTTGCTGCTGTTCCTACGGTGGTCTCATTAATCGAAAATGCGCCTTCTCCTGTGGATTACGACTTCTATTTGTTACCCATTTCAATACAAATAGCTGTTCTAAAAGGTAATGCTCCACCGATACCTCGTCAGTTAGAGAAACCTTATAAAAACGCCATAAGCTTATTGCCAGAATTGGCTGCGAAAGAAAAACCTAAGGATGAATTGATGGTTCGGATTCTGTCATCAGCAATAGCCGCAAAATCTGGTAATGCGTTGCTAGCAGAAGCGATATTGGAGCTAGAGCCGGATGTATTAGAAGATTTTGAAGAGTGGGTTCATAGTCGATAATAAGGAAGTTGATTCGATGAGCTATATGACGTTCTGATATGACAAATTTAAAGAGGTAAGTTGGACTTTGTGGATTTCCTTAAAGGCATCATTAACATCTGCTTTTGTGTTTCTTTTGACTATTGTAGCAATGGTTTTGGCGATACCTGTAACACCAGATGATGATGGTCATATAACCGGCGCAATTACATTGCTAACTTTGATGCCTGTTATTGTATTGGTTTTACTTGTTTACTTCCTGATATTAAATTTGAAAGAAGAACGTAATCTAAAATTTGCATTGTATCTGCAGTCTTTCTTATTGCTTCCTTTTGCAGGTTATTTTTATTACGTTACCGATTTAGCTGAAGGGTTTTGGGTCGGATTAATGGTAGGTTCGATTATTTTTATCTATTTTACAGTTGCCGTCGGAGCAGGTGCCTGGGTTTGGTCAAGAAACTAAGTTACGCAATGACATTCATTTTTCTTTAATTAATTGGTTTTATGAAAATCCCATCTTTAGAAACAAAACGTTTAAAACTTGTTCCACCAAGCATTGAATCATACGATGTTTATGCGAAATTCTATTTAGATGAAGAGGCGTCTCGCTCATACAATGGACCATTATCGGAAGAGCAAATTTGGGCTAGGTTAAAAGCTGACTTAGGTTCCTGGCATTTGCTCGGGTTTGGTGTTTGAGTTATCCGTTCGAAAGAAGATAATGAAGATATCGGTGTCTGTGGTTTTTGGAAGGGAAAAGATTGGCCGAAGGAGTTAACTTGGTGGGTGTTGCCTGAATTTCGTGGAAAGGGATATGCAACTGAAGCTTCTAAAGCCGCTATTAGTCATGCCTATGATGACTTAGGGTGGAGCGAAGTTGAAACCTATATGAATGATGACAATGTAGAGGCTCGTTCTTTGGTGCTGAAACTTGGAGGTATAAAGCAGCGTCGAACACAGTTTCCTGATGGACTTGAACGAGATATTTACTTATTACCTACAGGTTCATAATTAATTGCTCATTCATTTCTACCACTATTGATAGTAAGCTCATTTGACGTTATCTAACGCTTATTCACATATACTGAATTGAATACTTAAGTTGAGATTAAAGATGGAAAAGGGAATGTTGACACTTTTTTGTGGAAAGATGGGAGCGGGAAAATCAACGAAAGCAGCCAAGGTAGCAGAAGAGAGTAATGCCGTTTTACTCGCTGAAGATGAGTGGCTGGAGTCTCTCTATCCAAATCAAATTGAATCTCTTGACGATTACGTCAAATATTCAAATCTACTAAAGCTCCAAATAAAAAAACTTGTCCAATCTATCTTGGTAACTGGAACACATGTTGTGATGGATTTCCCTGCTAATACGAGAGACCAAAGGTTATGGTTGAAAAGTATTTTTATGGAAGTTGATGCTCCGCATCGTTTGATATTTATTGATGTCGCAGATGACGTTTGTTTAAAACAGATTGAGAAGAGGCGCGAGGAGTATCCTGATAGAGCCCGCACAGATACACCCGAAATGTTCAAGGCAGTAACGCGATATTTTAATGAACCGACTGATGATGAGGGTTTTAATATGATCAGTGTATCTAGCAATGAATAATTCTAGAGTTTTCTTATCGGTTACGGTTTTCATTATCGGTGTTTATCTGATTTTAGATATGTTTCTTTGGGGGTTTAATTGGGTTTTACTCGTTTGCGGTTTGATTGGTTTTATTGGCGCCCATTATCTATGGCCTGCAAAACACGATAAAGGAAGTACTTGGTATGATTTGTTAGAAGTGATTGTCGAACTGCCTTCTAGAGCCATTGCATTGTTTTTACGTGGCTTAGGAAGGGCTTTTAAAAACGATAGTTTGGATTTAGATATTTAGAATGGTTACTGTTGAATTTGCTTACTCTATTCTTAATAGTTTTAATGGGAGGGTGGTTCAGTAGATCAGTCAAGTGCGACAACATAAACAATAAGTAAAGGAACTGTTCAGTCTTATATTGGAACTATCAGTACCTGAAAATAAGATATAGTCCATATTAGATTGGAGTGAAATCGGTTATTTTAAGTTTAAACTTGAGGGGTATAGAGTGTTAAAAACAACTAAATATATAGTATTGGCTTTTATTCTTACCGCAGTCGTTGGCTGTACCACAGCAACATATGGGCGGCAGTTTAAGCCTGTAGAAGAAAATAAAGATCAATACACGCTAGTTATTTCAACAGGAGGGCTTGCCGGTTATGGGGTCGCAACGGAACGCTTAGAGGAAAAAGAGATCCCTGCTTTTCTTGAGCAACATCCAGAGTATAAGTCATACAAAATTTTATCTAAGAGGTTTCGACTTGTCCCATCAGGTGTAACCTTTGTTGTTGAGTTTTATCGGGACCAACGTAGTTAATATCAGCGCGCATGCTCTATTTGTGCGCTAGAAGTTCTTAACTGAAGTAGCTTATGAGTCGTTGTACGCAATCTCTATCAGTATGTGAGCGATGATAAGTAATAGGACCATTTAAAGAGTCGATTCCAGGAGCTTTGATGAAACTGTATTACACACCAAGATCGCATTTTTCCCGTAAGGTCCGAATCTTACTTCGTGCGATGGAAATTGATGTTGAGCTGGTTGACGTCGGTAATGTTGCTGATGGACATGATATTTTCGGTTCTAATCCTTTAATGAAAGTACCAACCGTAGTTGATGGGGAATTGGACGTTTTTGATTCAGATCACATAGCTCAGTATTTAGTTAGGAAATATACTCCTGACGATAAATTTAGCGTTTTTACTACAGATGTTATGGAGTTGAATGCTCGAGCAGTCATTAACGGTGCAATGTCTGCCGAAGTAGAGTTGCTTCTCGCCGAGAGGACAGGTTTGGATACCGGTAAACATCAACGTTTTGATAAAATTAAAGCATCTATTGTTAATGGTTTGATGTGGTTGGAATCCCATGCTGATGTGTTTCCTGAGAAGCCGTCTTACCTAGGGTTTCATTTAGTTTCAATGTGGGATCATTTGAAGTTATACGGCCTTGTTCAACTAGACTATCCTCAGCTTAAGGAAAAGGTTGAGCGCATATCAAAGGAGCCCTTTGTTTCTGAGAGTATGCCTTCTTAAAAAGCTTTGATGATTTTTGTTGATACCCGATAACTTAAAAGTAGCTTGAAGTAGCAACTGGGTAGATTCAGCAAACTTAAGATTTAAAGAGTGATGAGCCTATTGGAATGAAAAGATATGCCTGTACCATCATTTACACTTAAACAACGACCTCCATCGGCGAGCGACCTTGCGGAACTACGTGCGTTAATCGGTTGGCGTAATCCGGAGCTTGAGCTGATAGAGCAAAGTATCGAACAATCACTGTTTTGGGTTACCGCCTATCAGGGGAATCACCTGGTCGCAGCTGGCAGAGTGATAGGGGATTCGTCCATGTACTTTTATGTTCAGGACGTTATTGTTCACCCAAAACATCAAGGTCTTGGTTTAGGGCAACGGATAATGGAATCAATAGAGGCTTTTCTAAGCAGTACCTGTCAATCTGGTGCAACTGTTGGATTGTTGTCGGTTAAAGGGAAAGAAGGATTCTATGAGAGGTTCGGTTATTCAGTGCGGGAGGGCGAATCCTTAGGCTTTGGTATGTGTAAGTTTCTGTAGGGTATATGGGAAGAAAATGGATATAGACTTTGATGAAATAATGGCGTTGGAAATAGAGCTGAGTCAGCCTACGGCAAGAAAGAATCTGCAACGGTTGTCTGAGCTAATTGCAGATGATTTTGAAGAGTTTGGTAGCTCAGGTAGAGTTTTTAACAAAGACGACATTATTAGTGAGCTACAAACTGAAGATAATGTTACCTATGAGATAAAAGACTTTAGGTTTACAGCATTATCGGCGTCTTGTGTTTTAGTGAAGTATGTTTCTATCTTTGAGGGAAAATCTGCCCTTCGCAGTTCAATTTGGATTAAAAGGGCAGAGCAGTGGGTTGTAATACACCACCAAGGGACTCGCTGTTACGAGTCCTAATCTTTGGCTTTGATACCTGTCAATTTCGCTAACTCTTTGTCAGCGCATAATAGAGTGAGTGACGAAAGTGTATTCTCGGGCGTTTGCATCTGAATATTAATTGGGGTTGGAGTGATGACTTGAATCACAATACCGTTAGGAGGTGTTGTTGTTAATGCTATTGTTAAGTCTTGTCCATCGTTTTCGTCTTGATCAATTTTTTTCCAATCAATAATAAAGCCTGGTGTTGGTAGCATGGCTTCGGCTGTGATGTTGAGTACATGTGTTTGATCGGGTTGAGTTTCGATCCAAGCTTTCCAGTCTTTTGATTCAAATATTGAACAAGGCATTTGCGGTTCCTCTTGTGGAGCAAGAAGGTCGATAGCTTCATTTTGAGCCAAGCTGGTAAAGCTGGCTGATATGAGCATCAGTATTGTTATTGTTTTTAACATGACTTTCCTATGTGATGGTTGTTACTTTTAGACAACTCATCCGGTTTATTTTTATTGTGGAATGAGTATATAACTACGCATTCTGATGTAAAGAGTGTTAACGCGACATGAATAAATAACTTGAAAGCAACTCTTACCAAAGTGCGTGTGATGAGCCTAGCTTGGTCGCTGCGGAGTCCCAATGCATCTGAGTAGAGCCAACGACAATCGCGGGTTTTAATCTTTTAGCAACGCCCCATGGTGTTTGCTCTTCACCCAAAGAGAAATCACTACTTGCGGGAGTTTTAGATAGGCTATCGTCTAATGTTTGTGGATAAGCTTTAAGTAAGTGCGCAGTTCGAGCGAGAGACAGTTTTGCACTGTATAAAGAGCGATTGCCTCTAGCTTTTGTGATGGCTCTGATAGTCGCAGCTGCAGCTAAGTATCCAGTCGCGTGATCTAATGCTTGAACAGGTAATGGAAAAGGTTGTGCTTCAGATTTCCAAAGCATGCCTTGATGTGCGATGCCAGTACTCATTTGTACCAAACTGTCGAATCCTCGGCGATTAGACCAAGGGCCACTCCAACCATAAGCATTGAGTGAGACGTCAATAATGTTAGGGTTAAAACTCTTTCTTTGGTATTTTCCATAACCTAAACGTTCTAAAGCATCTGCTCTGTATCCATGCACCAAGACATCAGCATGTTTTAACAGAGTTTCAAATATTGCCCTGTCTTTTGGGGTTTTTAAATCAAGGAAAGCACAGCGTTTTCCAAGGGTTATATCGGGGACAACATTAGGTTCATCCCAATGCGGTGGATCTATCCTTAAAACGTCGGCACCAAACCCTGCTAATGTTCTGGTTGCAACTGGGCCTGCGAGAACGCGGGTGAGATCGAGAACTTTGATTCCATTAAGAGGTCTTGCAACGGTTGGCTTCCAAGCATTGTTAACGTTACAGCCATTATTTTCATGCTCAAAGCTAATAAGCGGTTCTTTCGCTACGGCATTTCCTTGCTGATGTTGCGACCATGCGTCTATTGAGCGCATCGCCGCTGCGGCACCTCCGGCGGAGACAATCTTCGACTCGAGGTCATCGGCGCTTAACTCAGAAATACACTGTTTTAGCTTCTCTCTGTCGGCAGGCTGTTTTAAAACAGATAATGCAGCTGTTTTGTGATGGGGTAGATTGCAATGAAGCCTTATCCAACCATCGTGTGTTTGATAATCACCTGACACTTCATCCCAAATAGGAGGCAGAGTCCAATCTATAGGTTTAATGGATGCAGCAAACCACAATGATGCAAGTCTTTGGTTGATGACTGATGTTTCAATATTCTGAGAAAGTCCAACTTCATATTTCAGCTGAGCGATAGCTGCTCCAACTCCTGCCATAGAGCAGGCGGCTAATTCACTGACAGAAAAGCATGATGGGAAAGACTCTTTTGCAGTAATCTCTACAGGGGCTTCTATGTCGAGTGATGAACGTATTTCATTGAGCATAGTCACTTAGGTAGCTCTTGGTATCGCATATGAGATAGATACTAACCTAGGGTAAGTCACTTAAAAAATAAAAAAGCCGGTAAAATACCGGCTTTCTGAACTAGCACCTATTGAATCTAATTTTACATTTGGGATTGTAGGTAGTTCTGAAGTCCTAGGCGTTTAATCAAGCCTAGCTGTTGTTCTAACCAGTAAGCATGATCAACTTCAGTATCATCTAACAAGGTTTCAAGCATTTCTCGAGAGACATAATCCTGTTCTTTTTCGCATAAGGCGATAGTCTCTTTGAGCAATGCAGCAACACTATACTCAATGTTGAGATCGCTTTGCAGCATGCTAGGTACATCGTGACCTACATTGATTCCATCTCTAGTGGTTAGATCAGGAATACCCTCTAAAAATAAAATGCGTTCTATCAATTGTGCTGCATGACCTTTTTCATCATCGAATTCATGGTCAATACGTTCATAGAGCTTATTAAGTCCCCAATCTTGATACATACGTGAATGTATAAAGTATTGGTCCATTGCACTGAGCTCATTGGCGAGAAGCTTATTCAATGCATCAATAACTGTTTTGCTACCTTTCATGATTAGTCCTCCTCAGAAACTTGGCTTTGTAGATAGTTTTCTAAACCTGTTGTGCTAATTAAGTGTTGTTGAGTTTCAATCCAATCCAAGTGCTCTTCTTCATATTCCAGAATATCTTCTAGAAGCGCTCGTGATATGTAATCTTGCTCAGCCTCACACAATGCGATGGCTTTTCTTAAAGCTGTTAATTGATCTGTTTGGAAGTTCATGTCGCACTTGAGCATTTCTTCGGTTTCTTCACCAATTAATAACTTGCCTAACATTTGTAGGTTAGGGAGGCCTTCAAGAAAAAGTACTCTCTCTATCAATTCGTCTGCTTGTTTCATGTCTTTGATAGATTTCTTGTAGCAGACTTTATTGAGGCCGTTTAAGCCCCAATTTTTATACATGCGAGCATGCAGAAAATATTGGTTGATTGATGTTAGCTCAGCGGTGAGCACTTCGTTGAGTGCTGTGATAACGTTTTTATTACCTTGCATAATTGATCACTCATTATCTGGTTGTCATCTAATGAGTGTCATTATAGTGAATTTTTAAGATATTTCCATTTTTTCTTTATAAAACAATGGGATACAAAGAGGAATTGTTCTCATTCGTAACACTGTTATTACTTGTTTGAGCGTTTTATGTGTGACTTGGAGACAAAGTGTTTGAATCTATTAGAGAATCATTTCCTTCGATAAGTTGTAGACTTTCTTCGGCAAAACCAACACCCACCTCTGTATAGAAATTGAACACTTTATCGACACCGACTTTGAGTAGTTTTTGACGGTCATCTTCATAACGAGCGATAGCTGCTAGTTGGCCTTTGTAACCAAAACGTTTGAGTTGCTGGTGGATCTCAATAATGTCATCGATAGACGGGAGGGCTAGCAGAACAAGTTTAACGCAAGATAAGTCTAGATTTTCCCAGAGATCCGCATCTTCACCATCGCCATACATGACTTGCATATCTCTCGCTTTTAACTTTTCGACACGCTGCGGATCTGCATCCATTCCCCAAACCTGATTATCGACCTGTTGCTTTAAGGCTAAATAAGCGCCTTTACCTACACGTCCCATGCCTAGAACGATAATTCTGGCATTTTCAGGCATGAGATAAATATCTTCGGCCAGTCGTTTATTGCTTTCATAAGGACGAAGCTTATGTGCATTGTTAGCGTACTGGCTATGTGCTTTGCGGTAAATTGCACTTGTGAAGATAAAAGAAAGAGATGCTGCGACAGCAACAATGACCAGCCACTCTTCAGTCAGCCATTTAGCGTTAACGCAAACAGCGACCACAATGAGTCCGAATTCGCTGTAGTTATTGAGTACCATGCCTGATAAGAAAGCTGTCCTTGCTCTTAGTTTCAATCTGGTGAAAACAGTAAAGTACAGCATCATTTTGATAAGCAAGAGCAAGCATAACAAGAAACCGGATAGTAGGATGGCGAGATCGGGCAGCTTGGTGAAACCAATGGATAGGAAGAACCCAATAAGGAATAGATCCTTAAAACTCATTAAGGCTTTTGTTAACTCGGTAGATTTCGTGTGAGAGCTCAAAAGCATACCGATAACGAGTGCACCTAAATCACCTTTTACACCAACAAATTCGAACAGTTCGTAGGCCCCGAAAGCCAGAAAGAAACCTGTCAGAGGTAAAAGCTCTGCGTGACCTGATTTATCGAGTAATTTATCGATCAAAGGACGTAGGAAAAATAAACCAAACAATCCTAATGCCCAAATGGAAGGGATTTTACCACTGGTAATGACTAGGAATATAACAGCGAGAATGTCCTGTACGACGAGAACAGCTAACGCAATTTTGCCATGCCGTGTCCGGATTTCACCGCTCTCTTCTAATATTTTTACAACGCAGACTGTACTACTAAAACTTAATCCAAAAGCTAGCAGTGCGATCCCCTGTGTTGAAAGGTCAGAGAAAAAGGGGATAGCAAGCCACTGAAAAGCCGCAATCAAACCGAAGGAAAACAAGACCCATAGAACGGTGACCGAAAGTGTACTGACATAAACTTCAGGCTTGAGTAACGAACGAATATTGAGTTTTAAACCTATGGTGAATAGCATCAACGTGATGCCTATATCGGCCAAGGCATAGAGGTTGTCGTTGGCTTGTTGACCCAGCGCATTTAACAGAAAGCCAGCGATGAGGTAGCCAATAAGAGGTGGAAGGTTGATTAACTTAACGCCTAGTCCACAGATGAAAGCGAATAGGATCCAAATAAATTCCATGAAGAGACAACTGACCTTTGGTGTATGACTTGGTGTCCAATATGCTGTTTGGACAGGGATGTTATTTATCCTATAGATTTGTAGAACAATTTCAAACTCTCGATCTAGCTAGTATGATAGAGATCAAAGATTTATTTGCCCTATAGGAATGAATGTGAAGTTAAATTGTGACTTAGGTGAGAGCTACGGAAATTGGTCGATCGGGAATGACGAAGCGGTTATGCCTTTTATTGACCAAGCTAATATCGCGTGTGGGTTTCATGCAGGCGATCCTATGGTCATGACCAAAACGATTCAATTGGCTAAACAACACAATGTCGAGGTTGGAGCCCATCCTAGTTATCCTGACCTTAATGGATTCGGTCGCCGCTCAATGCAATGTAGTCGGGACGAATTGATTAGTTTGGTGCGATATCAGGTCGCTGCGATAGATGGTGTCGCGAAGTCTTTAGACGTCGAGTTGAGTTACGTTAAACCTCATGGTGCGTTGTATAATGACATGATGAAGTCTGACAGTGTTAGGGAATCATTGATGGATGCTGTGAGTGGTTATCACAGACCTTTAAAACTGATGCTCCAAGCAACGCCATTGTATGAGATACATAAAGAAGAAGCTGAGAAAGCCGGCGTGTCTTTATTGTTCGAAGCATTCGCTGATCGTTGTTATACCGATGAAGGCCTTCTGGTTAAGCGAGGTGAAAAAGGGGCAGTACATAGCTCACAGCTTATGCTGGAACAGGCGCAACTTTTAGCGACTGAAAAGCAGGTGATTACTCAAACCGGTAAACGAATATCTGTTGCGGCAGATAGTCTATGTGTTCACGGCGATAATCAAGAATCCATTGATTCGGTAAAGCAGATCAAACATATCCTAGCCAACATTTAACCCAAATGAAAAATAATGATTTTAAACTTGTTGTCGCAGGTGAAGCGGCAGTATTAGTCTATTTTGCAGAAGCTGCGTCTGAGAAAGTCTTAGAAGATATTCAGAAATTTAAAGCCATGCTACGTAAGATGGAACCTGCTTGGTTGCTAGACACAATCCCATCATTTACTTCCATGTTAATTGAGTACAATCCGTTATTGACGGATTATGCTGAAGTGTCTCGCGTGATCAGGGAACTCTTTAAGCAGATGGAAAGTAACGAGAGTACCGATAATACTTCGGTGAACTCTATCGTTGAACTGCCCGTTTATTATTCCGAAGAGACTGGGCTTGATCTAGCAAGTGTAGCAAGTCTAACCAACCTCAGTATTGATGAAGTCATTAAAATTCACTCTGAAACACTCTATCAAGTTTATGCAGTTGGGTTTGCCCCTGGGTTTACTTACTTAGGTGCATTGAATGAATCGCTTGTACTGCCTCGCTTAAAAACACCTAGATTGAAAGTCCCTAAAGGTTCTGTCGCTATAGCAGAAACTCAAACAGCGATTTATCCCAATGAATCGCCTGGAGGATGGCACATTTTAGGGAACTGTCCGATAAAACTTTTCGATAAAGATAAGGAAACTCCCATGGATTTCGGAGTAGGGGATAAAGTTAGGTTTATGCCAGTGTCACGAGATGAATTTATTGCTTTAGGTGGTGCAGTAGCATGAGCATGGTGGTTAAACAGGTTTATGGGCTAGCATTGATTCAGGACCAGGGGCGTTATGGTTGCTACGATTATGGTATTACAACAGGTGGTGCAATGGATCGCGATTCTCATGATATGGCTAACTTGTTGGTTGATAATAGTGAGACAGCAGCAACTCTTGAACTGAGTATGGCAACCATTGTTTTTGAAGCTTCAAAGCCTATGCTGCTTTGCTTATGCGGTGCCGAATCTGATTTGACTGTGAATGGTCAATCAGTGCCAATGTGGCAGAGCTTTGCGGTTAAAGCAGGGGATTCAATTGAGATTAAAGCGCCTACAAAAGGTTGTAGAGCTTATCTGGCGGTCAATGGTGGAATCGATACCAACCTGTTCTTAAACAGTCGTAGTACAGTTGTTAGAGAAGGAATTGGTGGTTTTGAAGGGATATCTATTAAATTTGGAGATGTTCTTCCTGTTGCCTCAGAGGTCACCGAGGCTGAATTAAGTAGTCGGGCTCATAAGTCTTGTGACGAACAATACATGCCACACTTCCAAACCGAAGTGGACTTAAGAGTCGTGTGGGGATATCAGCATCAGCAGTTTAGCGATGTGCAAAAGCAACTGTTCTTCTCTAGTGCGTATGAAGTTACCAATCAATCTGATCGCATGGGATATCGTCTTAGCGGGCAGCCAGTGATCTGCGATAGCTATAAATTGGCTTCAGAAGGTATATGCTTAGGTGCTATCCAAATTCCTGCAGACGGACAGCCCATCATTTTAATGCGAGATCGACAGACTATAGGTGGGTACCCGAAAATAGGTGCAATACTGTCTATCGATTTAAATCAGTTATCGCAACTAACTGCTGGTGGGATTGTTCGTTTTACGCCAATTACAGTAGAAGATTCGCATAATGCGCTTCACAAGCACCAGTTTTGGTTAAAAAAGCGCATTGAATCCATAAAAGCAATACATACAGAAAGGTAACGGGTATATAATTAATGTAATTATCGTTGAGCCCTGTCACAATAGGGGCGTTTTGTATCTCTCTTCTTAGATTAGTATTTTCCGTAACATGCAACAAACCGTTTATCTGAATGATCAATTTATGCCGCTTGAGCAGGCGAAGATATCCCCATTAGATCGTGGATTCCTTTTTGGAGATGGCGTCTATGAAGTCATCCCGAGTTATTCAGGCAAGTTTGTTGGGTTTGATTTGCATATCGAACGACTCAAACGCAGCCTAGCCGCTATCAAGATTGAGCTTAATTGGACAACTGATAAGTGGCGCTCCATCGCAGAAAGGCTGTTAGAAGAGAATGGCAGTGGTAACTTGAGTGTTTACATTCATGTGAGCCGCGGTGCAGATGTTAAAAGAGCTCACGCCTACAAAACCTTTAATTCACCAACTGTTTTTGCATTAACGACAGAAATTCCGGCACCTAAAGTCGCTAATATCGATAAAGTTGAAGGTTTGAGTGTTGTCACGCAAGAGGATATACGCTGGCAGCGTTGCGATGTTAAATCCACAGCGCTACTGGGTAACATCATGCACTTTCAACATGCTTATGACCAAGGCGTTGCGGAGACAATTCTTTATAACAAAGATCGACAAGTCACCGAAGCCAGTACCAGCAATGTTTTTGTGATCAAGAATAATTGCATCACAACCCCTCCATTAGATAGCCAATTACTGCCAGGCGTCACCAGACATATTGTGCTAGATATTATTCGCTCCAAAACACAATATGAGGTGGGTGAGGAGATTGTGACATTCGACGATTTGAAACAGGCCGATGAAGTTTGGCTTACCAGTGCCAGCAAAGAGGTTGCTCCCGTTACATTGATAGACGGTGACCCTGTTGCAGATGGCAAGGTAGGTGGTTTATGGCTTGCGATTATGTCACTCTTCGAACAACACAAATTTGACGCCTAATTAGAATTATCAGGATAACGAAAACACTCTATGTCACGACCTGCGAAAGCGCTTATTGATATTGATGCCTTGCATCACAATTGCACACAAATAAGAAGCTATGCTCCCTCAAGTTCTATTATTGCGATATTAAAAGCAAATGCTTATGGGCATGGCGCTAAGGCTATCGCGAAAGCGCTTTGCCAAAAGGTAGACATGATTGGTGTGTCTTGCTTAGAAGAAGCTGTCGAGATTCGTGAATCGGACGTTTGCTTACCTATCTTGCTCTTGGAAGGGTGTTTTTCAGTTGACGAGCTCTTGATAGCGAGTGAGCAAGATTTTCATGTTGTCGTGCATTGCATTGAGCAGTTAGAAGCTATCGAACAAACATCAGTTCCTCGATCACTCCATGTGTGGCTGAAGGTTGATACTGGTATGCATCGACTAGGTATTGCGCCTAATGAAGCGTCCGAATACGAAGCCAGACTAAGCGCCTGTGAACACGTGGATAATAATATTCGTCTTATGAGCCACTTTGCGAGTGCTGATGACGCGAATAATCCGCTTAATCATAAACAAATGAGTCGGTTTGAAGAGAGTAAAGAGCTGATTGGTAAGAACATGGAGTGCTCCATGGCAAATTCAGCTGGTATTTTATTTTTTCCAGAGAGTCACTTTGATTGGGTTAGGCCAGGTATTTTGCTGTTTGGTGTATCTCCGAATAACCATCAGCATCAATATGGTGAACTTAAACCCGTGATGACTTTAGCTTCTCAGGTCATTTCAGTTTCATCTATCGAGGTTGGAGAAACCGTCGGGTACGGCAATCGTTGGAAAGCGTCACGACCTTCCAAGATTGCAACAGTTGCTATCGGTTACGGCGATGGTTACCCATGCACAGCAACTGATGGAACGCCTGTTTTAGTTAATGGGCAACGAGTGCCTTTAGTTGGCCGTGTTTCTATGGATATGCTGACCGTTGATGTAACTGATATCGATACCGTTAAAGTGGGGGATGCTGTTGAACTATGGGGATCATCGTTGTCGGTCAATGAAGTTGCTAGTCATGCAGGTACTTTGGGATATGAACTATTGACTAGAATGCCGTCTAGGGTAATTAGGAGTTTAGCTTAAGGGGAGTATGTGGGTTATCACTTTGACTAATGATAACCCGATAAATATTGCGAGTTTCTTAATCTCGATTATCGCAGTTTTCGTCTTTACAGCGACCATAAAGGTATAAGCTATGGTTAGTTAGCTCGATACCATTTTCTTTAGCAATTTCTTCTTGGCGTTGTTCTATTAGTGGGTCTTCAAACTCTATAACTCTGCCACAATCTAAACACACTAAGTGGTCGTGATGGCTCTTTTGGCTCAACTCAAAAACAGACTTACCACCTTCAAAATGATGTCTGTGGATAATACCTGCATCATCTAGTTGGTTAAGAACACGGTAAACAGTAGCTAAGCCTATCTCTTCCCCTTGTTCTAGCAAGATTTTGTATACATCTTCGGCACCAATATGTTGGTTATCGGGATCTTGCATGATTTCCAAGATTTTTAATCTCGGAAGGGTGATTTTAAGCCCAGCTTTTTTAAGTTCTTGATTTTGATCCATGACCATACATCTTAATAAAGTAATACCTAATATTATAAAGAAGCATCCATGGAATGAAAGCTCTTAGCTCTTATCTGAGTGAATATTTGCAAAATTGTGATGATTTGACTGTAATTGGTGGTATTTAATTTATCCCAATTAAAGCGCTTAGCTTAACTTTTGGTCGCAATATTTAGTAATACTTGCCGATAAATTAAATCACTTGCTGCTATCTCGCGGTGAGGGCTATCAATCAGTCGTAGAGTGTCAGTTAAAATTTTTGTAATATCTGGTCAGACTAGTTGGTCAATAACGATAAATATGGCTCAAGTGAGTCGAAAACCGAAAACCACTGGTCTTGTTACTATTAATTATAAGGAATTTGCATGCGCATATCTGTTGTCAGCAAAATCATCGCCGGTTTTTCACTTATCGGTGTGTTGCTGCTTATCACAAATATCTCGTCTTATTTGGGGTTAGCGTCCATACGCTCTTCCGCCGAATCAGTGATTAACGAGAAGACACCTGTACAAGAAAAAATGATCGATGTGCAGATTGAAGTGCTGACATTAGGTCGATTGTCTCAACAGGGGTTTTATTCAGAAACACTGTCAACATTAGGTTTGACGACAAAAGAATACGACGAAGCGGCTGCTATCTTTACTCAAGATTTGGCAAACCTTTTCTCTAAGCTGAATGATACTAAGCTTCGTACCATATTTAAAAAGGGAGAAGAACACACCACTTTATATATGTCACACAGCAGCGCCATGCTAAGTGGTAAACGGAATGTATTGGAGCTTCAAGAAGAAATTCAGGAACAGCTTTCTCTGATCTTAAATACGGCTGATGAAGCCAGCGCGTTGATGTTGGATTTATCTTATCTTGATGGCGCTGAGACAGACAGAAATATTCAAAGGCTAGTCGGTTCAGGCACGACTATAGATAACATTATTCAGCCTATGCTCAATGTCAGTAAGGAACTTGCTGCGAGCATTGATGCAGACTCGAGCGCTACTATTATTGAAGAACTTAATTATTCATTGAGAGAAATACAGACAAACTTTGAATTCTTAAAAGGCTTGGCTGCCAGTGTTGACGATCAAGGAATCACTGAGACCTTCGAAGGTGAGTTCGAGAAGTTGAAATCCTTGTATTCTGGAGATCAAGGTTTTCTATGGTTGCAGCAGCAAAAACTAAATGCTCACCAAGGAAAGAACGATGACCAAGCTATTGCTGAAGAGAATTTGGCATTAGCGATTGAGAGTTTTACCAACCTGTTTGATCAGGTCAACAAGGATACACTTGATGGCCAAAACGGTATCTTAGACGAAGTGCAATCGAGTATTTGGTTGAGCTTCGTCATACTTATTATTGCGTTGATATTGATTGTGGCAATTGGGTTTGTTTGTGCAAAAAGTATTGGTAACCCATTAGCTAAAATTAATCGCAGTTTAAGAATTATCAGTAACGGTGACCTGACACATGAAGCTGAAAGTGATAGCTCAAAAGAATTTGATAGATTAGCAACCAACTTAAATGCGGTAACTAAGAGTTTACATCAGGTTGTAAGCCAAATTCGGACTCAAGAAAAGCAACTCGAGCTGGCTAATAAAATCAGTGTTGATGTTGGTCGAAGAACACTAGAGCAAGTTGCACAACAAACTGAACAGGTGCGCCAAACGTCAGCAAATACGCAGCAGGTTCGCGAGACCAGTGAAAATAATGTGCGCCAAATCAATGAAGGAATGCAAAGCCTGGAAGTTGTAAAACAACAGTCTGAGCAAATAGGCGTTACCGTTGAACATACGAGCAGCCAACTAAGCGCGCAAGCTGAACAGGCCAATGCTTCGGTAGATATTATCTCTCGCCTTGAAGCCAACACAGCCAATATAGGCGGTATTTTAGATGTTATTAAAACCATTGCCGAGCAAACGAATTTATTAGCGCTCAACGCAGCGATTGAAGCGGCTAGGGCTGGTGAAGCAGGGCGAGGTTTCGCTGTTGTTGCAGATGAGGTTCGAACTTTAGCAACACGGACTCAAAACTCTACCCAAGAAATCGAGGATATGATTAACGCGTTGCAAAGCGATGCCAAACAAGCGGTTGATGCTATCGATAAGGGACGGGATCAAGCTGTCAGCAGTGTGAATCAGATATCTGAGCTAACGACTTTAGTCAAAGATGTTCTTAAGATAGTGGATGACTTAGCGTTAGCAAATGGGCAGATTGTTGCTGATTCTAGTCATCAGGACAGTTTATTGAGTGAGGTGAGTGAGAGTTTGTCTGAAATCGTAAGGTTGGCAGAGCAAAGTGCTGAGTCCACGAAAGAAGCGAATGAAGCGACAAATAAAGTCGACGGCCTTATGGTTGAATTAAAACAAGCGGTGAGTCGATTTAAGCTTTAACAAAAAAGCCATGCTCTAGGGCATGGCTTTTAGCAATTTTGCATGGAGAATGAGTTATTACTCAAGCTCAGATAAACATAGCTCATCATAAATTTGCTTACACCATTGCTTAACACGCTGTTCAGTAAGCTCTGGCTGGCGGTCTTCATCGATGCCAAGGCCGACGAAGTGATTCTCATCTGCCATACCTTTAGATGCCTCAAAGTCGTATGATTCTGTTGGCCATTGTCCAACTAGTATTGCGCCTTTAGCTTCAACAATATCTCTAACCATACCCATAGCATCAAGGAAGTATTCAGCGTAATCTTCCTGGTCACCACAGCCAAAAATAGCAACTAGCTTGTCTGTAAAATCTATCTCTTCTAGTTCAGGGAAGAAGTCGTCCCAGTCACATTGCGCTTCGCCGTAATACCAAGTCGGAATACCAAAAAGCAGTAAGTCATATTCCGCAATTTGCTCTTTAGTACTCTTAGCAATATCAGCTACGTCGACAAGGTGCTTACCTAACTCTTTTTGGATCATTTTCGCGACGTGTTCAGTATTACCCGTGTCGCTACCAAAAAAGATACCTACAGTTGCCATATAATCTTTAACCCTTAAAACCTAATAATGGAAATGTTCTTTGAGCGAGGTTTAACCAACACCAGAACTTTGCCAGAAATATTGAATAAGCCCTTTCGCTAAAAAGCCAGCCATACCTAAGAAGAGAACAAAATAGGTTGCTACTCGACCGACCATCGGAACCTTATTCTTTTTCAATACATCATGAACAGCCAATCCCATAAGCAAAAATAAAACTGCTAGCGAAAGGTTTAACGCCATCGCTTCAATTTTTTCATAATTGTCGTTAAGCATACTCGACTATACTGTTCATTTGAAACCGCGCGGACTATAGCATAAGCGCCTATATAGCCGCTACTTTTAAACTAGGGTCTGTACATCAAAGATCAAGAGACCCTAACTTGAAAGAAAATCTCTAACGATTTTATTAAACGCAACGGGCTTCTCTGCATGTAACCAATGCCCAGCACCTTGGATGATTTTGGCTTTACTATTGGGGAAAAGTTCAGCAATTAAAGCTTGGTGTTCCGCCAGTAAATAATCCGACTCACTTCCTTTAATAAAAAGCGTTTGTCCTGAGTACTGGTCGTTCGACGAGATACCTTGCGATAGCTCGCTGTAGTCACGTTCAATCAGGTTTAGATTAAACCTCCAACTCCAAGTACCGTCTGCTTGAGCGAGGCTTTTGAGCAAAAACTGCCTAACACCTTGCTCTCTAACATGAAGAGCCATGGTGTCGTCAGCTTGCTTTCTAGTTGTTAAGGTTGCGAGATCAACACTTTTGAGTGCGTTGATTACGTTAGTGTGCCTTTGCTCATAACTGCCCGGAGCGATATCAACAATAATGAGTTTGCTGACGAGGTCGGGCATAGCTAATGCGAGGTTCATTGCGACTTTTCCACCCATTGAGTGGCCAAGTAACGCAAATTGCTCAATATCTAGTGCTTCTGTAGTTGTTTTGACCGCTTGCGCATAGTCATCATAACTAAAACTATCAGATCGATAAGACCTGCCGTGGTCGGGAAGATCAATGCTAATGACTTTATAATTCTGAGAAAGTTCTCGAGCGACAACGCCTAAATTTTCTAAACTACCAAACAAGCCATGCAGCAATACGACAGGCTCACCTTCGCCAGCTATTTGGTAATTCAATTGCGTTGTTTGCGTCATAATTATCTCGTTCCTCGTAAGGTCTTGTTATTCTTTTGAGTTGTTGATTTCTGCTCAATTGGGAGTGTTAAGAGTTTACTCTAAGCTTCGATTAGAATTATACTGCGATTTTTATCATCATATCCTACTGGTCCATGAAAAATATCGAAGTCGAACCTGATTTATATCAATTTATAGCCTCGCAAACACAGCATATCGGCGAAAACGCCTCTCAAATTCTAAGACGTTTGCTGGCGCCTCAGATGGAAGCTGCACAAAGAAGAATGCAGCCGGAGGAAGTTGCTCCAAGTACTCAGGTAACAAATACTCAGGTAGATAGTGCGCCAGTAGAAAGCCCCAAGACTGAAGCTGTCAGTGAACCAGAAAAGGTTGAAAAAACCGTAAAAGCCGCTGCTAAAACCGCAAAAGAAGAGAAAAAAGAAGAGCCTAGCCCAACTGTAGAGCCAAGTACGGGTAGCGATGTATTGCTTAGTAAATCTCTTATCAAATCATTAAAAGAGAAGAAATCTAAGGTTGATGTCTTCTTGTTACTCCTTGGTGAGATGAATAAGCAAAAGTCAGGTAGCTTTAATCAAGTACTAGACATCAAAGGAAGTAATCGCGCGTACTTTGGTGCTGATAAACAAACGCTGCTTGATTCAGGTAAGAGCACTAATCCTAAGCAAATTCCGGGTTCAAGTTATTGGGTTGTGACCAACAACAATACACAACGCAAATCGGACTTACTGTGCAAGGTAGCGTTGCGTCTAGGCTACGCCGATGCAGAAGTAGAAAAGCTAGGCTCGATACTTTAATTCCATATTAATCAAATCTTTGTAGGCAACTTATGGCTTTGCACCCTGATGCTGGGACGCTTGTGACACATGACAAGCTCGTTAATATTCCTAAATTGATGAGTGCGTACTATACGCATATCCCAAATATCGATGACCCAACTCAAGCGGTCAGTTTTGGAACATCAGGGCACCGGGGTTCTTCATTGCTGAACTCTTTCAATGACGTGCATATCGCAGCCATATGCCAATCCTTATGTGAGTACAGAAGCTCAGAAAACATAACAGGTCCATTGATGATTGGCATGGATACTCATGCGTTGTCAGAGGCTGCATTTCGCACTGCTGTTGAAGTCTTGGTCGCGAATGATGTTGATCTCATTATTCAGGAAGGCCAGGGCTATACACCCACACCGGTGATATCTCACGCCATCCTAAATTACAATGACGGCAGAACCGAAGGGCTTGGTGATGGCGTTGTCATTACTCCTTCGCATAATCCTCCTGAGGACGGTGGTTTCAAATATAACCCGCCACACGGTGGGCCAGCAGATAGTGGTGTAACAACTGTTATCCAAAATAGAGCTAATGCCCTGATAAAGGCTGGTTCGATTGATGTTAAGCGCGTTGGATTTGAAAAAGCAATGCTCTCAGGCAAAGTTCAAGAGAAAGATTTCAGTGTTGATTACATTGAACAGCTTGGACAAGTCATTGATATGCAAGCCATTGCAAAGGCGAATCTGAATATCGGGACCGATCCACTTGGCGGTGCTGGACTGAAGTATTGGGATAAAATCAATGAACGTTATGGGCTTAATATAGAAGTCGTTAACGACAGAGCCGATCCTACGTTTTCATTCATGTGTTTAGACAAGGATGGAAAAGTGCGCATGGATTGTTCATCGCAGCATGCCATGGCGGGTTTAATCGGTATGCGTGATCGTTATGATTTAGCGTTTGGTAACGACCCTGATTTCGACCGTCACGGTATTGTCACTAAGCGTTCCGGCCTTATGAACCCTAATCATTACTTAGCGGTTGCTATTCATTACTTGTATCAAAATAGGCCTCAGTGGTCTTCTGAATTGCACGTTGGGAAAACGCTAGTTTCTAGCTCTATGATAGATAGAGTTGTAAAACAACTTGGACGACCGTTGCTCGAAATGCCAGTCGGCTTTAAATGGTTTGTTCAAGGTATGTTAAATGGTGATATTGGTTTTTCTGGAGAAGAAAGTGCCGGCGGTATTTTCTTAAGAATGGACGGTAAGCCTTGGGCTACAGACAAAGACGGCATTATCTTGTGTTTGCTTGCAGCAGAAATCTTAGCCAAGACCGGGATTGATCCTAGTCAGTACTACGAAAACCTGGTTGAAGAATTTGGTCGTCCTGTATATCAGCGTATTGATGTTGCAGCTAACTTAGCGCAGAAAAAAGCACTGAGCTCATTGACGGTGGAAGATATTAAATCTGAATCTTTGGCTGGGGAACCTATCATCAATGTGCAAACACATGCGCCAGGCAATAATGCTGCCATTGGTGGAGTCAAAGTAAGCACCGAAAACGGTTGGTTTGCCGCACGACCTTCAGGAACAGAGAACGTTTATAAAATTTACGCAGAGAGCTTTCTTGGTGATGAGCATCTGCAACTTTTGTTAGCTGAAGCACAAGAACTTGTTCAAGCTGTTTTTGATGCATCTGACGCATAATAAGTTAAACAATGTAATTTTATTACGCTTATATCCTGAGTTTTAGCTGCAAAAACCGAACTTTTCACAGGAATTTAATAAAAACCCCCTCACAAATCGTGAAAAAAGCGCTAAGATAGCCTTTGATTGTAATTAAGTTACAGTTGAGGGCGTAAATCTTAGTGACTCTGATGTTTGTCTCTTATCAGATAGAAGCATTGAACGAGAAAAATGCCCATTACAGATTTCTTCTGTCTGTGGACAGCATTCTCGCAATTCTTTATTCAGGTCCAATATATAACGCACTTGGCTCAAATGGCTAAAAGCTTTTGCCGTCAACAACGGTTATTCGAACTTTCAGGAAATTCATTATGGCTCAATTGAAAAAAACAGCCTCAACATCTAAGAAATCCAGTGCAAACGCAAGAATGACAAAGGCAAAAATGAAAGCCAGTATAATTCATCACCTACATTGCACCTTGGGAACAGATGAAAATAAAGCGAATAGTCATGCTTGGTGGAAGGCAACAAGTGCTGCAGTTCAAGAACACGTATTAGAAGGTGTTAGGAAGACACAAAAAGCACACTATTTTAATGACACCAGAGCCATTCATTATTTCTCTGCTGAGTTTTTAATGGGGCGCTTAATGTCTAATAACCTACATAATATGGGGTTGTTTGACATCACCAGTGATGCGCTCAACGAGCTTGGTATTTCACTAACCGATATCATGGAAGAAGAGCCAGATATGGCTTTGGGCAATGGTGGGTTAGGGCGTTTGGCTGCCTGCTTTATCGATTCAATGGCGACAATGAAGTTACCAGGTATTGGCTATGGGCTTCATTATGAACATGGGCTCTTCAGACAGGAAATTAAAAATGGTGCCCAAATTGAGCGGCCTGACAGCTGGCGAGATTATGGGAATCCATGGGAGATATGTCGCCCAGAATCTATTCAAGAAGTGCCTCTCTACGGTTATGTTGAAACCCAATATGCAGAAAATGGGAAAATCAAAAAGGAATGGCACCCAGGTTCTATCGTTAAAGGTGTTCCCTGGGATATCCCTGTTGTAGGTTATGACTGTAAGACGATCAATGTGCTGCGCCTTTGGGAATCTCAAGCATCCGATTATTTCAATTGGGATGTCTTTAATGCTGGAGGATATGTCGATGCGCAACGCGAAAACATTCAGGCAGAGACGATTTCAAAGGTTTTATACCCTAATGATGAAACAGAAGCTGGTAAAGAATTGCGACTTATTCAGCAATACTTCTTCTGTGCCTGCTCGTTGAAAGATATTGTTCGACGATACAAACGTGCGCATGGCGATGATTGGAGTTACTTTACTCAACAAGTGGTTATCCAACTGAATGATACGCACCCTGCGATAGCCATCCCAGAACTCATGCGGATCTTAGTTGATAGAGCTGAGATGTCATGGGATAAAGCTTGGGATATCTGCACACAGGTGTTTGCCTATACCAATCACACACTCTTACCTGAAGCGCTAGAGAGTTGGCCTGTGAGGATGATTGAGAAAATCTTACCAAGGCATTTAGAAATCATTTATGAAATTAATCACCAGTTTATGTCCATGGTTGAGAGACAATGGCCCGGTGACAATGAAGTAAAACGCAAGTTATCTATTATCGAAGAATCGGATGAGCGAATGGTTCGCATGGGGAATCTATGTGTCATCGGCAGCTTTGCAGTTAATGGTGTCGCAGAGATTCACTCTAAATTAGTTAAGCGAGATTTGTTTCCAGAGTTCGATAAGCTTTGGCCAACTAAGTTTACTAATGTCACTAATGGAGTAACGCCAAGACGCTGGCTTAAAGCTTGTAACCCTGATTTGTCTAAGCTGATTACGTCAAAAATTGGGGATACATGGCCAACTCAGTTGGAGCAGTTATCTGAGTTGGAAGCATTTGCAAAAGACAAAAAATTCCAACAACAGTTTATGAAAATAAAGCATAACAATAAGGTAGCGTTAGCGCAGGAAGTTAAAAAACTCACCGATATTGATATCGACCCTAACGCTATTTTCGATATCCAAATCAAGCGATTACATGAATATAAACGCCAGCACCTTAATTTGCTGCACATCATGGCACTTTATCGTCGATTGTTGGAAAACCCCGACATGCAAATGCATCCCCAAGTCTTTCTATTTGGGGCAAAAGCTGCACCAGGCTATAAATTAGCTAAGGATATTATTTATGCCATTAACAAGGTTGCTGAACGCATTAATAATGACACTCGAGTAAATCATATTCTGAAGGTTGTCTTTATGCCTAACTACCGTGTTAGTCAGGCGGAAAAGATGATTCCAGCCGCGGATGTATCTGAACAAATCTCTACAGCAGGAAAAGAGGCGTCAGGTACTGGGAACATGAAGTTGTCGTTAAACGGCGCACTAACTATTGGTACTTTGGATGGCGCAAATATAGAAATAGCTGAGGAAGTTGGTGAAGAAAATATCTTTATCTTCGGTCTAACTGTTGATGAAGTCACTGCATTAAATAATCGAGGATATAATCCGTACAATTATTATTATGCCAATAAGGAGCTGAAAGGTGTTCTGGACTGGTTGGACAGTGACTATTTTACTCCTGGAAATCCAGGTGCGTTATCGGCAATTAAGGAGAGTTTACTCGACGGTGGAGATCCGTATTTAGTATTGGCCGATTTTGAAGCATATTCTGAGGCTCATAAAAGAGTTAACGAGGCTTATATCGATAAAGAACGGTGGGCGGAAATGGCGATTCTCAACACTGCTAGGATGGGTAAATTTACATCAGATCGTTCGATAAAAGATTACGTTGAGCGCATATGGAAACTTGCGCCTTGTGCCGTTGATTAAAAGGTGTCCATAGACTAAAGGTTGATTGCAAAAAAAGGCAATGAGAATTAATTTATGACATAATATCAGCGGCTTTATGGGATGATTAAGCTAAAAAATGAATTTAATAATATCCAGTAGTACGAGGCCGAGCTTTACTCATCTATGAAAACGCATATGTCGTTAAAGACGATTCCTAATAGGCATATTTTCTTCGACAATATTCGAAAGGAAATGACGGCCGATGCTTCCTTGTCTCTTATGTTTATTGATGTGGTTAGATTTTCTGATGTCAGCGCCAGCTTTGGCTATGAAACAGGTGATCAGATACTCACGGTTATTGCTAACCGCGTTGAACGCCTCTTTGGAAAAATAGGTTCATTAGGCCGTATCAGCGGTGATATTTTCGGCTTAGTGATAAAAGGTACTCATACTGACGCGCAGTTAAGGGAATTTTATATGCATCTTATTGAGCATTTTAAAACGCCCATTGCTGTGCAAGACCATTCCTTCATCGCTGACTTTAATGTTGGCGCCATTACCAATGATAGGAACAATCGCGATACTCATTTGTTATTCGCAAGAGCGGAATCAGCACTAAAGCAAGCGAAAGAAAACCGCTACGAAAACTTCTTCACGATGAAGTTTCAAGGGAAGTCAGATTCTAGTCGTTCGTTAGCGTTGAAAGCTGATCTGAAGCGCGCTTTTGCAAAAGATGAATTAGAACTTTATTTCCAACCCAAAGTTGAATTACAAACATTAGATATAGTGGGTGCTGAGTGTTTGCTTAGATGGAATCACCCGTTAGATGGTGTTTTATTCCCTGGAGCGCTTATCGAAGCAGCAGAATCCTACAACATGATGAATGAAGTAGGGTATTGGGTTTTGGAAAAAGCCTTCGCTAGCTTCTCGTATTTCAAATCTAAAGGTTTGGACTTACAGATATCAGTTAACATTTCTCCTACGCAGCTTTACGACACGCAGTTTGTGCCTAAAGTGAAAGAGTTTGGTGATAAGCACAATGTCGATCTGAAAGGCATTGAGTTAGAACTCACAGAAGATGTTGCATTGTCTAACTCGTTAATGACTAAGCGTCAATTGTCTCAAGTCAGAGCTCTGGGTATTTCTATTGCTGTCGATGATTTCGGTAAGGGATATTCGAATTTGGCTTATATGCGAGATCTAGAGTTAGATACGATAAAAATTGATAAGACTTTCGTTCTTGGCTTGGAAGATAAAGACGTTAACCGCGCAATTATCGAAGCAACGCAGCTTATTGGTAAAGCGATGAAAAGCGAAGTCACGGCCGAAGGAATAGAGAGCCTAAACCATCTTCACACGCTAAGAGAAATTGGGGTAAAAACCGGACAGGGCTTCTTGTTCTCTAAAGCGCTACCTTTAGATGAGTTTTACGAATTGACTCAGCGAGATCTGATCGTTGGGGATTCATTGGCCTTCCGACAACGGTCTGTGTCATAAAACTTTAGCGTAATCTCATTGGTATAAAATTGAGCGTCATAATAGAATGGCGCTTTATTTTTAACGACTGAGTTTTATGTCATCAACTTCTCTTGTTCAGCGCCTTAAATCTAAAGGCGACTTCTTCGCTATATCACTCGATGAACCTCAATTATTAGAAAACAGAGAGTCATTTGAGCTCGAAAATGGGACACAAGTCTCTGTTCTCGATTCCGGAATTATAAGATTTACTCCTGCAACGACGCCTAATAAAGCTGTAGTTTATTCCTGTGCTGTTCATGGCAATGAGACAGCGCCTATCGAGTTATGTGATGATTTAGTAACGAGAGCTCTGACTGGACAAATAACGATTGTTCAGCCCTTACTGGTTATTTTTGCCAACTTACCAGCGATTAAGATAGGGCAACGATTTGTTGAAGAAAACATGAACCGCTTGTTTAGCGGCACACACAGCAAGGGTGTTAGTGTTCTCAACGATGAGAGAAAGAGAGCTAAACGTATAGAAGAAGTGGTTACTGAGTTCTTTACGAGTTATCCAGAACTGAGCGATAGACATCACTATGATCTACATACAGCTATTCGTGACTCTAAACACGAGAAGTTTGCCGTTTATCCCTATATAGAGAATCAACCTCGCAGTGAGGAGGCTTGTTATTTTCTGAAAGCGAGTGGCATTGATACTGTGCTTTTATCGGATAAGCCGACAACCACCTTCAGCTACTTTTCTTCAAGTCAGTTTAATGCGCAAGCCTTCACATTAGAGCTTGGAAAAGTAAGACCGTTTGGGCAGAACGATATGTCAAGATTCAGCGATATTAAGTCACAGCTGGATGACATTGTCTGTACTGCCACATATCAACCAGCATCGTGCGATTTGAATGAGTTGAATATCTACAGAGTCAACCAAACTATCCTGAGGGAAACTGACTCGTTTAAGTTGCATTTCGATGATGACATTCCTAATTTTACTGGTTTCTCTTTAGATGAGGTGATGGCTAGTGAAGACAGCGTTGAACACAAAGCAGAGTTTGAAGGCGAGGCGATAGTGTTCCCTAATGCTAAGGTGGCGTTGGGACAGCGCGCGTTACTCACATTGGTGAAGTGTGATCTTCAATATGGTGTGATTGAATCCTAGCCTATGCTAGATTCGTATCTAGGGTCTGCTGACCTTTGCTATTTGATAAAACTGTTGAAGGAAAATAACGATGATTGTAACAACAACACATGATCTTCAAGGTAAAAAGGTTGAAGAGTATCTAGGGGTTGTCGTAGGTGAAGCAGTGATGGGCGCAAATATATTTTCTGATATTTTTGCTTCTATTCGTGACATCGTAGGTGGGCGCTCTGGTGCTTATGAAGATGAGCTGACGAAAGCGCGTAAAATTGCTTTTCAAGAATTAGAAAATGAAGCAAGGATGTTAGGTGCAAATGCCGTTTTAGCCATTGATATTGATTACGAAGTTGTTGGTGCTAAAGGCTCTATGCTAATGGTTAGCATCAGTGGCACTGCGGTACGTTACTCTTAAGGTTTTCCACTTTAAATCGGGCTAATGATTTATACATTTACTTCGTACTTTAAGTCGTTAGCCTCGTCACCAGTTATCCCTCTAAATCCCCATTGATAGGGCGCCTGTTCTTTTATCGTGATTTCTATATCTATGGGCGCTATCGCCAACACTTCTTCAATGCTTTTGAATAGAGCTTTTATCAACGCTTTCTGTGTATCCTTGGTACGTCCAGACATCATATTGATTTCTATAACGGTATAAGCATCACTTCTTCCTCCTGGATAATAGAAATCTTCTTTTTCTAGCGGTACGAAACGATGAGCTCTTTTGTCTTCTGGCATTCCCAAAATATCCTGCATGCATTGGTGAATAACGTTAGATAGCGAAGCTTTGATGGGATTGAGGCTTTCTTTGATTCCGTAAATAACAATCACTGTGTATTCCATTCGAGTCAATGAGTGAGAGGAGTTCTTAAGTTAATTTAGCAGGTGCTACCAGTCTTCTTCATCATCGTCATATTTCTTTTTCTCAACCTTCGGCATTTTTGTGTTAGCCGTTGACTTAAGCAACAGAAGGTTACCGACAATAATGCCGAATACAAAAATAACGAGTAAAACGATATGCCAAGTTTGCATGGTTACTCCTTATCAATTACGACGAATCTTTTAACTATCATAGGTAAGGATTCCAAAATAGTCTCTTTACCTTCGATATCCAAAGATTGTATGAGTTCATGTAAAAACTCAGCAGTGATATGGTGGCTCAGTTTTGATGCAATGGGTTGATAACTCAAATGCCAAGGTTCTGCCGCAACGCCGCCTTTGTATTCAACATAAGGAAAACCAAAACCATAGGTTGATGCATGTTGTTGTAGCCAACAAGATAACTCGTAACAAGGGCCACCTTGCTGATATTCTTCAGGTACCAACTCAAACGGCTTACCCCAAGCCTCGACGGACTTCTTATCCATAATATCCATATCAGTGCCCCAATGATGGCGGCTTGAACCGGGTAGGGCAGACCAAGTCAGTATAGCAATGAGCTTCTCCTGATCATTCAAGCTTTCGGCATCTAAGGTTTCGCCATCAATGGAGTAGAGCGTTCGCTCTCCACGCCACTTGGCATTCCAAATTGCCAGTTGTCGTTCTAAATGGCGAAATGAGCTGGCAATTTGAAGATCATGTCCGGCGGTAAAAGCATCTTGCTGCATACTCAGAAATGCATCACGTACTTCAGGTTGAAGCTTATGACCATTGCCGAGTTCAACAAGATGAGATTCCTGTGAGCCGGACAGCAACGAGGATGTTATTAGCACAACAAACGCTTCATGACCTGATAATAAACATCAGACAGTTGATCGAGATCTGCCATACGCACACATTCATTAATCTTGTGGATAGTGGCATTAACTGGCCCTAACTCAACAACCTGTGCTCCTGTAGGAGCGATAAATCGCCCATCAGACGTTCCACCTGCCGTTGAAAGTTCAGTGTCTCTATCAGTCACATCTTTAATTGCATTCACAGTGGCTTCTACCAGCTCCCCTTTATCGGTGAGGAAAGGCTGTCCGTTAAAGGTCCACTTTAGTTCATAGTCTAGCTCGTGCTTGTCTAATATAGTCTCAACACGTTTGATTAATTCTTGGTCGGTCACTTCAGTAGAGAACCTGAAGTTAAACATAACCGTCATATCACCAGGGATGACATTCCCAGCGCCAGTACCAGAATTGATATTTGATATCTGGAAGCTTGTTGGTGGAAAGTAATCGTTGCCGTTATCCCAGTGAGATGAGGCTATTTCGGAAAGTGCTGGCATTCCGTGATGAACAGGGTTTTTTGCTAAATGCGGATAGGCAACATGCCCTTGAACACCTTTGATAACAAGATCACCGGTCAGGGAGCCTCTGCGGCCATTTTTGACGACATCACCAAGCTCAGCTGTACTTGATGGCTCGCCAACGATACACCAGTCTATCTTCTCATTTCGAGCTTCTAAGGTGTCAATGACTTTGGTCGTACCGTTAATAAACGGGCCTTCTTCATCGCTGGTAATAAGA
Organism: Alteromonadaceae bacterium M269; assembly: GCA_004353515.1. Classification (GTDB taxonomy): domain Bacteria; phylum Pseudomonadota; class Gammaproteobacteria; order Enterobacterales; family Alteromonadaceae; genus M269. The sequence continues at coordinate 318,880 of SMNZ01000001.1, forward strand.
AACGCGATTGAGCCTTTATGATCTGGATAGTCGTTAACAAAGCGCTCGGTCGCCGTCAGCATAGCTGCGAGACTCCCTTTCATATCTGCAGCGCCACGGCCATGAAGGTATCCGTCTTTCTCGGTCGCCGTAAAGGGCGGCGTATCCCATTTTTCTTCGGGGCCAGATGGAACGACATCTGTGTGTCCTGCGAAACAGAATACTGGACCTGAATCACCTTTTCTCGCCCACATATTAGTGGTGTCATGGAAAACCATCGATTCAATGTTAAAACCTAAAGGGCTTAGAATTTCAGCCATCATCACCTGACAGCCTTCGTCTTCAGGTGTCACTGATTTGCGATTAATCAGCTCTTTAGTTAAATCTATAGTGCGACTCATGATTGAAAGATCTCTGCGTATTGATCAGGCTTAAAACCAAGGTGATAGTTGTCACCAGAAATAAGTACAGGACGCTTGATCATTGCCGGTTGTTCCAGCATGAGGTCTATCGCAGAACCCAGATTAACGTTATCTTTTGCATCGTCAGGTAGTTGCCTGAAAGTTGTTCCTCTTTTATTCAGTAGTTGTTCCCAACCGAGCTGTTTTTCTGTATCGATTAGCCACTGTTTTTCGATCCCATCTACGCGATAGTCGTGGAAAGTGTATTCAATGTTATTTGACTCCAACCATTTTTTCGCTTTTTTGATGGTGTCGCAGTTTTTTATACCGTAAAGGGTGATATTGGCCATGAAATTCAGGTAACTCTTAATTTATTGTTTGTCGGAAAGGTCTTTATGCTAGCGCAAAATAAGGCTAAACATAAAGTGTCATTAGCAAATCTTGCATTGCCATAACTTGTTGTCTTTGGGGGAGTATACCTTTTAGTTTTTGGCTATTAAGTATAGTCACCGCAAAGAGATGAGAATTCAGCTTTTGTTTTAACTTAGGTAGGTCGAATTCTAGCAATAAGTCTCCTCGAGAGACTTTTGCACCTTCTTTGGTTTTTAATCTAAAGCCTTCGCCCATTAGCCTATCTGATTCAAAACCAAACTGTATGAGCAGTTTCACACCTTGTTTACTCTTCAATCGAATTTGATGCGAAGTTCTCGGGTAAAACTCTACTAAGCCATCAAAAGGTGAAAATACCTGATAACCAGCAGGTTCAAGCGCTACGCCTTCACCCATCAGCCTTTCTTTGAAGATAGGGCAAGGGTATTGATCAAGAGGCAGTATCTTACCGTTTAATGGACTAATGATAGGTACAGCTGCTTTATGTTCAGGTATGTTCTCACCTGTAACAAGCTTACTAAATAGCCCCATTGATGGCTCGAATCTTTATGATGGTAGTAGGAATTTGGATAGTGATTGTTCTGGCAAAAGTATTCATCAATGCTAAAAATGACATGCTCTAATTGAAAAAGCCGCTAACTAGAAGTTAACGGCTTTTGGACAATTTATAAAGCTTTACTTTTCTCAGCAATGCCAACGTTCAAGATGGCGTGGTTCTCATCGTAATTGATTGGAACATCAATTACGTGAACACCAGGCGTTGCAATGCATTTTTCCAACAAGCCTTTGAAAGATTCCGTATCTTCAAGTCTGTGGCCTTGAGCACCGTACGCCTCAGCGTACTTAACGAAGTCAGGGTTACCGTAATCCAAGCCAAAGTTAGGGAACTCCATTGCAGCTTGTTTCCACTTGATCATACCGTAAGCGTTATCGTTCAAAATGATAACAACAAGGTTTTGGTTCAGGCGAACGGCTGTTTCTAACTCTTGTGAATTCATCATGAAGCCACCGTCGCCACAAATAGCAACAACAGGCGTATCAGGTTGAACAATCTTAGCCGCCATAGCTGATGGTAAACCTGCACCCATAGTAGCCAATGCGTTATCTAGTAATACTGTGTTAGGTCTTTGTGCAGGGTATTCACGAGCAAACCAGATCTTATAAACACCATTATCTAGCGCGATAATACCTTCAGGAGGCATAACTTCACGGATATCGGCAACGGCTCTACGTGGGTGAATAGGGAAGCCCGAGTCTTTCATACCGCCATTTTCTTTTTCTTCTAAGAACGCGGCATGCGTCTTCATGAAGAAGCTGAAGTCCCAATGGCTTTGCGCTTCAATGTTTTCCATAATCTGCCAGATAGCATTTGCAATATCACCAACGACTTCAAGCTGTGGGAAGTAAACCGGATCAACAATCGCCGAGTTAAAGTTAACGTGGATAACTTTCGCGCTGTTTTCTGTCATAAAGAATGGCGGCTTTTCAACAACATCGTGGCCAACATTGATAATTAAATCTGCTTCGGCAATGGCTCTGTGAACAAAGTCGTTATCAGAAAGTGCACAGTTACCAATAAATAGCTCTGACGTTTCGTCAATAACGCCTTTACCCATTTGTGTAGTCACAAAAGGAATGCCTGTTTTATCAACAAACTGTTGAAGCATCTTACTGGTAAGCTTACGGTTAGCACCAGCGCCAATGAGAAGAATAGGGGACTTAGCTGCTTGAATCATATCAACTGCACGGTTGATAGCTTTGTGTTCAGCAACAGAGCGACGTACTTGGCTTACTTCAAATACGTGTGCATCACTTTGTTCATCAGCAATATCTTCAGGAAGCTCTAAGTGAACGGCACCAGGGCGTTCTTCAGTCGCTAATCTGAATGATTCGCGAACCTTAGATGGGATAGTGTCACCGCTGACAATCTGAGACGTATATTTCGTTAATGGTTTCATCATGTCGACGATATCGACAATCTGGAATTGACCTTGTTTACTGCTCTTTATAGGTTTCTGACCAGTAACCATCATCATAGGCATAGCGCCCAATTGAGCGTAAGCAGCCGCTGTAACAAAGTTAGTCGCGCCTGGACCTAAGGTAGACATACAAACACCTACCTTACCGGTAAGACGTCCATAAGTGGCAGCCATAAAGCCCGCTGCTTGTTCATGACGAGTCAATATTAACTTAACGTCTGAGTCCCTCAACGATTCCAACATGTCGAGGTTCTCTTCTCCCGGAATACCAAATACGTATTCTACACCTTCATTTTCAAGTGCTTTGACAAATAAGTCTGATGCTTTCATAAGTTCCTCAACAAGTGACTCTACCCAACAGGTAGCGTTATTTTAGTTATCAATAGTTACCGGTATAATAATGAACTAATTTCAAAATTATGCCTTTTTTAATTCATTTCATAGAGGTTTTTAAACTAACAGGAAGACAAATATTGAATAAAGTGCTGGATATTTACGCTGGTCCTCTAGCGTACAATCGTATTAAAAAACAAGGACTAACACCAGATATTTTCGACTTTATGTTAGGTGCCTCCGGTGGCCCGAAGTGGTTTACTTTAGCCGGGTTAGATAAAGTCATATTCCCCCATTTCTTCGAAGGGCGTCAAAAGCCATTGAACATTATTGGGTCGTCTGCTGGTGCTTTTCGCTTTGCTTGTTTTGCACAAAAGGATCCGTTAGCAGCCATCAATAGGTTGGCAGAAAGATATTCAAACACGCAATATTCTGAAAAGCCGGATGCTGCTGAAATAACCGAAAAAGGTGTTGCACTATTAGACTACGTAATTGGCGAAAATGGCGCTAAGGAAATTGTAACCAATGAGGTTATTCATGCGCACTTTGTGGTTGCTCGATGCAAAGGACTAACGAAATTTGAATCAAAGCCATTGCAACTTACCGGGCTATTGAGCAGCGCCAGTGCTAATGCGGTTAACCGAGGCATGCTAAAACACTTCTATGAGCGTTTTATGTTTAGCAGCCCGTTGAGCAACTTAAAGATTCAAGACCCTTATAATATGCCAACACAATCTGTGGCATTAAATGAAAAGAACCTCTCAAAAGCACTAATGGCATCGGGATCTATTCCTATTGTGCTTGAGGGGGTAACTGATATTGATGGCGCGCCTAAAGGTGTTTATAGAGACGGTGGGATAGTCGACTATCATTTCGATCTACAATATGGCCCAGAACAAGGATTAGTTCTATATCCGCACTTTTACTCTAAAGCGACACCTGGATGGTTTGATAAATCACTTTCTTATAGAAAGCCACGTAAAGCCAGTTTTGATAATGTAGTGATGCTAGTGCCTTCAGCTGAATTTGTAGAAAAGCTGCCATATTCGAAAATACCGGACAGAAAAGACTTTGAAAATATGCCTGCTGAGCAACGTATACCTTATTGGCAATCTGTTATTCAACAAAGTGACGCGCTTGGTGAAGCTTTCTATTCGCTCGTTGAAAAACAAGATATTGCTGATTTAATTAAACCTATTACTTTTTGTGCTTAATGTTTAAGCAAACGGTCATCTAGATGACTATTTTGTCATAAAAGTACTTGCAGATAGTGTAGGGCATAGTTATTATACGCGCCGCTTCCAAGGGCTAACCTAAAGAAGCGGCAATCAACTATACAACCGTAGCTCAGCTGGTTAGAGCACCACCTTGACATGGTGGGGGTCGGTGGTTCGAGTCCACTCGGTTGTACCAACTCTAAGCCTTATCTGGCGCGACTTTCAGTAATTCACTAAAAAACACCTAACTACCTCGGTGGTGAAATTGTGGTGGAATTGTGGTGAAACCTCACCGCCAACATCGTAAATTCTTCCACTTCTGTGCCTTAGAAAAATTAATCAATTTTCCGACAAGAGAGAATGTAGATGTTTTAGCTTTTCGAGCATTTCGTCAAAGGTAATAATTTCTACATCTTTTGAGTTACGCCTAAACAGCTCAAATGATTTTTTCTGGTCTTCGTTTGAAGGCACTTTTCCGATAATGAGGGCACAATGTACTGAGTAAGTTTCGATTTCAAATATTCGAGAATTTACTTTTATTGAATTTATATCTTTTTGTAGGTTGTATTTTTGATCCAGTGTTTGAGTGATAGATGCTGACAACTCGGAGGATGGAGCATAAACTCCAGGTCTATATTCCGTCTTCCCAACAAGTTTTGTACTTGGCTTTTTGATTTCTACAATAGCGGTGTTATTTGTCTTAGTATTTCTTGCTATGAAGTCTGAAATCTTTTCACCTGAACCGGACAGTTTTCTCCCTCCTACAGACGCTTGATCTTCAATTATGATTACAGGGTAACCAAAAGCCATACTCAATATAAATTGATTCTCGTTAAAAAGCTTTTGCCAAACATTTTCATTTAAATTCTTACTTAGCATTCTTTCAAAATTGTTAATTAATTCTTCTAGAGATACTAATTCGATATCGTTTCTTAATTTAGAAAGCTGCGTGGGATTCTGTTTTGCTATTTCCCGAGCATTATTTTTAACTAATGACATCGCTTTTGATTGTTCTGATTTTGATAAGCTGACGTGAGCGTTATCTAGGTCTTTTGCTATTAACTTGTCTAATTCGTTGTTCTTAATATCTATTAACGTTGGCGGGTAATATTCATCATCTAGAAAGCCTGAAAGCGTATTATGAGCAACAATTCTTCTATATTTTAAAGAGGTTGCTCTAGCTCTATTAGCAACTTTTGCTAACTCCTTTCGTATTCTATCGAATTGGCTAATACTTATCTGACATAACCTGAGCTCTTCCAGTATATAGGCAGGTGTTGAACTCGATTCAGAAATGCATAGAGTGTTTACCTCTAATTTTTCTAATGTGTTTATTAGTGGGAGAAGTTCCTTTATTAGCCCTAAACCATAATTGAAGTTTCGAATAAACCCTGTTGGCAATTGCTCTAGAATCTCAAGCAATTCCTCAGTACTTTGTGGTAATTCTAAGCCTCGGTGTTCAACTACAATCTTTTCTAACACATCGTATTTCTTGCAAAGGAAATCTTTGTGTGTTTCGAGTGTATTTATAGGATGTATTTCAATGTAATCAGTAGATGCATCAAACTTCATTAATAGAGGGGGGGATTCCAACCATTGTTCAATATTTTTCTTTAAGTAACGAAAACTATCCTGAGGGGGAATGAAATGAACTTCGACACACTCATTAGAGACATCACTTATGGATAGGGTCCCTTCCGGTCTTTGAGGTAAAATTCTTAGATCCATTTGACTAACTTCCTTTTTGATAGACTAATTGCTACATCGAAAAATTGCATTTTGCAGCAACACATAAAACTTAATCTGAGTCGTAAATTTACCTCATCAAAGCAACGGTTGTCATCAGTCAATTTTATATTGCAATTTCTGCATGTGGCACAACAACCCACTTAACATGGTCTTTTGTGTAAGTATCAGTTGAACGTTTGTCTTTATGGGCCATCCTTGATTGAGCATCATATCCTTGCTGCTTAAGCAAGTGTGATGCTAAAGCTCTTATCTCATGAAAGGTAGGCCTCTGTTCTTGAGGTAAGTGAGAACAAGCCTGAGACTTATCTCGAAAGTAAGAGAACTTTTTACTTAAATACTCAGGGTTGAGCTGATACGGATGTTCTAGCCCTTTAGCAACTTTCTTATTCTTCCTGTCAGGCTCTCTGTGGACAACAAAAGGGCATAGAACTCTATCTTTCTTACTGTTGTCTATAACAGCTTTTAAGGCCTCTCCTATGGGTATAACAACATGCGCTTCTTCATTCTTTTCAGTCTTCTGACGATTGATATAAATCTCACCAAATATTGTTAAGCCAGTCTCTTCATCAATACGAGGATCTTTAAACCATAAACACCCATTAGTGTCTTTTGATGGTTTAACAATTCGATATCGAATACGACTAATCTCAAGCCTGGCATGGGTCGTTTGCATGGATAAATCCATAGCTGTTTGAAGCCAAAGAGGGCAGGCTGCATGAATCTTCTTATATTGCTCTAGCGTCATACGCTGACGTTCCTTTCCAGCTGGTGGCTTGTTCATCTTAAGCTCTGCAGGATTCTCCTTCATTAGCCCCATATCGATCGCATAAGCGAATATCTTCTTAAGAAAGCTAATCTTTTATTAAAGGATTCACCTAATAGGTGTCCGTGATAGTGATTCAAATAGTCATTAACGATACCTAAATCGATATCATGAGGATGTATGGTAAAGAACTCTTTCGCTCTTTCCATATCAGTACGAAGGCCATCACGAACCTTTTCAGATAAACCCTCACGTTCCAGTATTGCATTGTGAATATCTGAAAGGCGATCACAAAGCCTGTCGTTATTCTTAGATACCGATAAAGAGAGTAGAGTCTCTATACCGTCCTCAGGGCGCATCTGAATGTTGTATTGATTGGCAATTGCAAAAGCCTTATTTCGATTAAATCCAAGGCTTTTGCGTTTACCGTTGATAAGCGTTAGTCGATATCCTTTTTGCTTATCAAATAATAGATACCTTGGTTTCCCATCCGAAGGAGGTCTAGCCATCACATACTCTCTTTGATGAGCTCATTCACTTCATCATTAACAGCAGCACTTTGGAAGCAACGTTGGTCAGAACGAATATAGGTACCACCACTATCATAGAAGCCATTTAACTCACCTAAGTCTATACGTCTTCTAATTACCCTGGGATTTGGACCACTACCAGGAACAAACTCACGTTTAATCCAATCACTAACTTTCATGAACTTGTTTGGGTCAAATACGTTTAATGCTGCACTCATGCTGCTTCCCCCAATAAAAGCTTACCCACCTTCATAACTCGGTCTAAGACTAAGTACTGAGTATTGATTGAGTCAGACTTATTTGGATTAAAGACAAGACCACACTGTGGTTTGTTATTGGATTTTACAGGCTTTTTAGTTTCAGAGTTTATGAACTGGATACGGCCATTAACATAGTTAGATTTGTCTTCCAGGTTTGATATGAAGAAGTGCACTTCACTCAGCGAAGTTAATCCTTTAGCAAACCATTTGGGTGATGTGTCGTTATTCAAAAGCATAAACACACCAACACCGTTCTCCATAGTTTCAATGGCTTTATCAACCCAGGGTAAGGGGTTGGAGTAGGGGCAGTTTAACCACACCCAATTCGTATAAGGAGTGTTAGCAGTGTTTCGCTTTACTATTTCTGCCCAATCCTTAGTTAGTGCATCGTCTTCTTCAGTGAGATACAAATCACACTTTGCATTCAGAGAAGATGCAGCAGCGTCTAATACGAAGCTGAACTGGTTATCATAGAAAGCAAACACCTCTGCAGGAGTTTCCCATAAATCATTGGCCATGATTAACACTCCTTAGTGGTGTCATCGTTCACACCACTTTCGTTCTTTTTGTGAGCATCAATCAGTTTCTTAGCTGCTCGTTCAAAGTTTTGTTGATTAACGCTGTGCTTCATATAAGCCATGCTAGCTGCCGCACCATTAACAAAATGGTCTTTAAGTGCTTTGATAAGTAGTTCACTACGGATTCGAGTTTGAGACAGTAGGGCTTCAATACGCTCTTCAGTTTCTTGCCCTTGAATAAGGGTTACGGTTGGGTCGTTCATACACCACCTACCTGTGAAGAGGGCTTACCCAGCATATGCATAAAACCGTTGAATTGGTCGATAACAACTTCAGTGGTATATCGGTTCTCACCAGTATTGCTTCCCCACAATACGGTGTTAGGCGTTTAACTCCAATCGAGTGCGAAAGGCTTCAAGGTTTCCCAGATAACTTTACTCAAATTCCGTACAAAGGTAAGGACACTGACTCCTGTCCGGTAGGGCCACGATACAAAGCTTTAGGTAACTCCATTGCTGTTGTAGTTCTTACTTGGATAGGCAAGAGAATTAAAGGCGAGCTCGAAAGGCTAAGGGTGGTGGCATGAACTCTAAGAAGCGTTGCGTCCAATGTAAAAAACATAAACGTGTTGAAACTATGATTGTAACGCCTGTCGGTGCTTTTTGTGATTTTGATTGTCGCATGCTCTATGCAACAAACAAGAAGAACAAAGCTCGCTTGATTAAAGTTGGTGAGAAAGAGGCTAACAAGCTTGCAGCACAAAAACGTGAGTTAAATAAATCTGATAAAAAACTAAGAACTCGTAAGGCCGTACAAGCGTTTAATAAGTATATAAGACTAAGAGATGCTAATGACCCTTGTATCAGCTGTCAGCGTCACCATAGTGGGCAATACCACGCAGGACACTATCGACCAGCAGGAATCAATTCAGCTCTTAAATTTGATGAGAACAATGTACACAAACAGTGTGCTCCCTGTAACAACAACTTATCAGGGAATCTCACTCACTACCGTATACACCTCATAGAGAAGATAACACTCAAAGAGGTAGAGAGACTAGAAGCGTGTAATGATGTAAAGCGTTGGAGCTGTGAAGAGCTTCTAGAGATAGAACACACCTACAAACGTAAATGTAAAGACTTAGAAAAAGACAAGGCAGCATAAATGAAAACGGTATCTTGGACTAAAGACGCACCTAAGCTGGTGGAGTTATATAAGCAAGGTAAGAGTCTTAAGGAAATGTCTCAGGAATTACCAGGAAGAACTGAAAGGGCAATAAAGAACAAACTTGAGAAACTAGGTTGGTCGACTAAGGGGCTATAGATGCAAACTAACTTAAGAGAGAAAGCCAAGAATGGCCTAGCCCAATGGGGGTTATGGGCCAGAAGCAAAGAGTTACCATCTTGTTATTCTCAACAGCCTTTTTATACGCCACCAGTTGACTACAAAACAAATGGAATGCGTACGGATATCTATGGAAACATCCTAACTATCACAGATGAGCATGCACAACAAATAGATGCATGCATAGGCTGTATGGGAGTATACAACGAAACTTATCCCCACATAGCGAGGCTTCGCTTTATCAACTTTAGGTCATACAGAGACATCGCTAAGGAGGTTGGAACCAGTAAAGACAAAGTAAATGTGTTTATTGGTGAAATTGAGACCTGGTTGTCATGCCAAATGACCACAAATGCTGCTTGAAGTTTACTATTTAGCACTCTAGGTTATCTTCCTTTTTAAGGTAAAATTATTTTGCTGATTTCTAGTATATTAATTAGTCTGTAGTTAAACATTTCAGTTATTTCCCTTGAAGTTTGTTGTAAGGGGGTTCGTAAAATAAAAAATGAAATACCAAAGCATGAATCACTTGCCAACACGTTATTTGGGTAGAGTGAAAAAGCTGTTGCTTAGGAAACTAACACTAAAATTTGGGACTACATTACCGTGTGGCTACTTATAGTGTTTTTATGGATCGTGGTATTTTAAAAATAGAGAAATAAGGTAGCTAATATTGTTCGAGATAGTTAATCGTATAACAAAGGATTTAATTGATTATGCGTTTCTCCCGTTAAGGGAAGATAATCAAAAAAGTTTATCAAAAATGCTTCTCATCATAGCCATATTAATAGTAATAACGCTTGCTATACTGAGTTTGCCCGCTATCCAGCAACTAGCATGGAGTATCGGTTTTACTTCTTTTGAGCGAAAGTTTTTTATTGTGAATAAAGACTACATTAAAGCTTGGTTTGATTCTGCGACCTTTATCTTAGATTTGTTTATAGCAATATTTATAGGTGGGTCTATATTCGGTCAGCGACTTGCTAACTCCTTTAGAAACTCTATAGATAAATACGAAGCAATAAGAGAGCTCATTTTAGATGTTGAATCGTCAGATTTGAGCCTGGAGTATAAACAAGCATATCAACAATCAATAGATAAAATTCAGGCTATCAGAGCGGGGAGTGCTCTGAGTATGATAAGACAAATAACAGAACTGGTTGGAGAATTTAATAAAGTATATAGAATTGCTTTTTTGGGAGTTCCCAGATTTTACAGGTATTATTTGAGGTTTTTATTGATGTCGAAATTTTCAGGAGGTACATATGGCTTCATTGCGTTTCTGCTTTTCCTTGTATCATCAGGATTCAAATTAGCTTCGATGTATGTAGGTGGCCCTTATTTGGTAGAATGAGCTCAGATTAAGGTTCTTATCCCTTATTAACCATAGCAGTTGGGGAGGTAATCGTTCATATATATCACATGAAGTTAGAACCAATTCCTAAAAAACTAAAAATAGTTGCATGCTGTCTAGACAGAAAGTATAGTTAATTCATCAAGGTGCAGAATTGCGACCTGAAATCTAATAGCCGCTTAATTGCGGTTTTTTTGTGTCTATAATTAGAGTTACGAACAGTTTGTTTAGGAATTTATAAGGAACACTTTTCGTGAGTTTAAAACCTTCTTATTTAGTAAATGTGCCTTTAGTTAATGCAATTAACAAAGAGATTCGAAGGCAAGCACCTCATTTGAAATTTGATAGCTCTTTAGAAGCCAAAATTTTTGAAGCGGCTAATTTAGTTGTTGATGAATGTAATCTTAAGCTGAAACGTGACACTCTGGGTGACCTGCCCGTTGAGGATAAAGGGTTTTCCCGTGAAGAGATGCTTCTAGATATTGATAATTCGAATGGAGAAAGGCCATTACTAATTACGTATTCTGCCGGCAACGCGATGAATGGTGGCACTTTTAAAATTACAAAGCAGGATAATGATGTCAACTGTACCTTAATTATTCAAGATAGGGTTGTTGAATTGGTTAGGTTATTCCCATCTGACATAACTGCTATTTCAGGAGGTTATCAGCTAACTCAGTATTGTAGATACGATAGCGAGTCCAAGATATTTATGGTGAACATTAATATACTTGATGGTAAAGATTACCAAGATCGCTCATTCTTCTTTTGTTTTGTGGAGGTTAACCCCAATGATTTGCAACCATTGCCAGGATCAGAGGCCATCAGATTTCAAGGTGGTGGTAGAGATTAGGGGGCTATAATTTCATCTTGATTAAACATTGCCTAGTTCTTAGGTTAATTGATGAAAAATATTTAAATAGCATGAAAGAAACCAACCATCAGAGTTGGTTTTCTTCTGTCTAAAATTAGTTATGGCAAATATAGTTCACTTAGTTTCTAATGGTTAGTGATTAGAAAATTGACCTGAAGGAACAGCCATATGTTCAATAAGATTAAGTCTACTGAGAAAGCAGGGTTATGGGACTGGGTTAAAGCAATTAGTACTCTAGCCATTGTTGGTGTTGTGTTATTCAAGGTATATCAAACACCGCTCAACATCACTGTAGATTTCCCAGCATTACTTTCGTTACTACTAGCCTTATTTTCGGTTGGTTTGTCAGCGTTGTTTTACTTCAAAGCAACTGATTCCAGCAGTGCGTTCTATGACAACACCTATAAGTTTACAAAAGATATCGCGCAGCTGTTGACAAAAATTGAAAGTGGCTTTGGCGAAAAGCTTGGGAACTTGGAGAAGAATGTATCGAATCTTGGAAGCTCCACGATTCATAAAAAAGAAATAGAAAAGGTAAAAAAACAAGTTCAGGATGATCAAAGACAAGTTGAAGAGCAACTTGATCAAAGGGATAAAGAGTTGAAGGAGGCTATGGAAAAAGCAAAGGTTAATGAGCGTGGTATGAAAGATATAATGGAAGTCTTAAGTCATAGAGATAGACAACTAAAAGAAGCTACAGATGAGCTTAATAAGACGCAAAACCGACTCAATGAATTAGAGAAAAGTGGAAACCATGGTCTTTCTAAAACTGTCAAAGATAAACATAGTAAGCTCAGAAGCATAGTTTCAGCTGCTTTCGACTTCCACTTAGGAGAAAATGATTATTTTTTCTTAACCAACAAAGAGTTAAGTAAGGCAATTGTCAATGTAATCGAAGGTCTTAATAAAAGGAACAAGGAGTTACTTGGTGAATTTGGTTATTATTTTAATGGAATAACAGAGCATGGGTGGGATTTCGTTGTTGGCCTATTAGAAGATAATTATGGAAAGAGGCAAGATTAAGTGAGTTGATACATAGAATCAGCCTCCGTATTGGTTGGTAATTCAAATGTACTAAAAAGGTAGCTAAAACTACCTATTGACTATTTGATGTAAAATTTCTATATTAATCGACGAAATATGTTCGAATAGTATAAAAGCAACCAGCCAATTGAGCTGGTTTTTTTGTGCTTAAATTCTATCGTTTGAGTAGTTAAAAGTTGATTGTTATCGTTCCGAAAAAAGAAAGTGACTTCAAAAACAGAAAACTTAAATTTATAGCTTTAGTAAGTTTATCTATTTTGGTTGTTTCCTTGTCATTCGTTGCTCAATTGAAGCCTAATGGTGTGACCTTAGGGAGTTGGTTGGCAGCGAACTGTTCTACTGCGCTTGTATGTGCTCTATTCTCTGAGTATCAAGCATTTAAAATTAATGAATTGCTGAAACCCCATTCAGCTTTTAGTGATGAAAAAACCGACTTAAACAAGGAGTTTAAGGAGAAGTACTGGAATTGGTTTCATTGGCCTCAGTATATTGCTCTTGCACTTATTGTTATTTATACACTGGGCTGGGGATATGCAGGTGTGTTAATTAGCTAATCAAGGTTGCTTACCCCTTAGCAAGATTTTATAAAAGGAAATCAAAGTTGGTTACTACATCAATATTGTTACTTGTTGTCCTTACAGGGCTCTTTATTCCTATTCGTAAAGTAGGGTGGAAGAAATGGTACTACTCCCTTAAAGAGTTAGATGAAGAAAGTCCTTTATACACTCACTCAATTTTTCATTTGGCAATTGCAGTGCCACTGATTATAGCTTTGGGTTTTGCTTTGATGATATCACCAGGTTTGAATGCTGAATTTTCCGTTGAAGGCTATAAGCAATTTCTAGATTTCTTTAATTTTCCGTTGTGGATAGCTGGTGGTTCAATACTCTTTGGAGTTGTAGTTGGCAGATTTCATGCTTCTAAACAGAGAGCTAGGGCGATATCACAGACTGAGGTGAATAATAATTTCAAAAACTACTATGAACATAAGAAATTATTCATAAACTCATTTAAGCATAGTGGTTACAGGATTTCTCACTCCTACATCGGCCCGATGGTGGATGTGAAATTATTTAAAGAGACAACTTATGGGAGGTTGTTTCCACATAACTCGATGACTAATTTTAATCCATCTTGCTATACACTTAAAGACAAAAGCCACTTCCAAGAAATCATGGAACTCGTATCAAAAAAGGCTAGTGAAGTTACTTCGAGAAATAGGTCAAAAGATCTTAGATACTTGTTTGCTTTAAACTGTTCTCCTTTAAAAACTTCGTATGGTGTGGAGGTACAACTCCTCTATGAAACTAACTCGGATATTGAAAAAGTACTAGATGAGCTAAGTGAAGATATATTCGAGTTCTCTGTAAGTATCGCTGCGACTATAGCGTTACTAATTCTAAATGATTGTAAATTGCTTACCGGCTTTAATGTGGAGCAACACTTAGATCTTCGTTTGAAAGATAAACTTTATGAGTTTGAAAGGACGGAATTTTAATCCTATTTGGAAGTAGCTAATGTAAACACCAAGCCTCGCATTTGCGGGGCTTTTTTATGAGTAAAGATAAATGAATTATCAAAAGCTGATAGACCAAGTAAAGGTCGATGAAGGGTTACGGCTCAAACCCTACAAGTGCTCTGAAGGCTGGTTGAATATTGGTTATGGAAGGAATCTTGAGACTTCAGGTATTTCTGAAAAAGAAGCTGAAGAGATGCTTTTGAGTGATTTGGAGAATTGTGAATCGCAGTTACTCAAAGAAGGGCTTATTGGTAGACAACATAATGGTGCTCGTAATGCAGTGCTAATAAACATGTGTTTCCAGATAGGCTTCCAAGGCCTGCTTAAGTTCAAAAAAACTCTGAACTACTTACTTCTATCCGATTATGAAAATGCTTCAACCGAGATGCTTGATAGTAAATGGGCTAAACAAACACCTAATAGAGCTAGAGAGTTATCAGAACAAATGTGAACAGGAGAATGGCAATGAAAAAACTCGTCTTATCAGTAATAGCTGTATTTATATCTTTGGTTTTATCTGCATGTGGAGCTGAAGTTACTGATACTGCAGCGCAGTATATAGATACATATTGTAAGTCTAATTAACTTGCCCGAAAGACTATACGGGCAAAGATTTATCACATTACAGCACCACACGAAATACAGATAAGGTGCGACGGCGATATGCTAGAACACTAAGACCCACCACCATAAATAAAGGTAATTCAAATATGTCTCATAAGTCTGCTGCTGCCAGTTATTTCGCAAATGGTGGTGCAATTGTGTTTGGAGTATTTACTGTGCAGGAGCTTGGTGTAGCTGTCGGAATTATCTTAGGGGTTCTTACGTTCATTACAAACCTATACTACATAAGGAAACAAGAACAGAGAGAACGAGAACTTCACGATAAGCGTATGAGAGAAAGCTATGAAAATAATTAAAAAATGGGAGTTTTTGTAGTCAATTGGCGATCTATTAACCCCATAAATGAAAACCCTCGAGGTGCTGCAACACCTGAGGGCTGTGTAATCAACTAAGTAAGGTAGTAACTACGTGTCAGATCATAACAAAACGAAGGTTAAACTTCATCCTCTTAAGGGGTTAGATATGGAAACACCGACAACAAATTCGTTTCTACATTACGTGGGGGCAGCTTTAATAATTTGTGCAGTTGCATTTCTTATATCAGCTATTGCATCTAACGGTTTGATATAGCTTAACGATTCTTTCTATTTCGGATTTTCGAAATAATGGAGTCACTACCAGTACTTTTCAGTAGCGGTTTAGACATCACTTTACTCCTAGCTTTGTACATCAAATCAGCTGTGTGAAGCATAATTAGTGCATAAGCAATGCCGATAACATATTTGCTATTTATAAACAAAATATCGAAGTCACTCTTATAGGTATATTCCTTGTAAATTATTATGGGTGAAGCAATGTTTGCCAGAAACAGGGCAAAAGATAACTTTGATTTTTGAAAGGGAAGAAAGCCCCTAACATATAAGCATCCCGGTCTTAAGCATTTTAACAAGCTTTTAGAATATGCAATTACATATAATTGAAGGAATACCACTGCAATAAGTATTAAATCAATGTATTCGTATGGGTTGACACTAATTCCATATAGAGAGACTTTATCGTCCAGGGTTCCTTTCTCTTTATATCTGTTGATTGTTTTCTCATCGACATAATAAAGTGTTGTAATTGCTATATCTGCAAGTAAATTCATTAACTTTTTTGAGGCAGTTTGCAATTTGATTAGCTCTCTAATGGACCTTTCTGGATCCTTTATTATGGCTTCTTGCATTGAACTTAAGTTTTTTGAGCACGATTCAATTTGAGTGAATTCTTTAGAGAAATATTCTTCTTTGAAAACTTCTTTTTCATCTGGCTTAGGTTTCTTGTAATGTATCAAACAAGCATTAAGCATTTCTTCATATATTAATTCATCGGCTAGACGATCTAAGCTGACGGTTTCGTAAGAATCCCTTAAACTCTCCATCTCTGATAAGAAGATAGACTTTTGGTTAAAATAAAGTTTTAGGTCATCTATTGCACCGTATAATCGTTTCGTATCTTGTATGTTAAATGTTAATGAGCCCACAGATATGGTAATCATTATGAGTAGTATGATTCGATATCTATTAACTAGATCAAGAATCATTGTCTTATATGCATCGCCATTGTGGTTCATTCTTGAATATCCTTATGAACTTAGAATTCCGTTGAATAGGTAGGGGGAATTATGCAGACATTGTTTTTGCGTATTAATATACCCGAACATTTGTGCAATATAAAATAGGGCCTTTCAGAGCAAATTGCCTAGTACGGGTCGGAGCACTGCACAGTTTCGCTCGTTGAAAATTATTTTTTATTTGGGGGTTTCCGGTTTTTTATTATGAATGAGAACGCTATTTAACCCCGATACCAAATTCACTCAAGCCGACATTTCTGAACTACTTGGAATAACCTCAAGGCAAGTTAGAGAGCTTACTAGACACGGGATCCTACCTTCTGCTAAAGGTAAAAATGGAATGGAACCATTAGCGTGTATTCATGCTTATATTACCTATAAATCTCGCTCTAAAGGTGACTCAAAAAAAGCGTAAACCGACCGCAAAATTGAAGGAGAAATAGCGTTGGAAGAACAGCGCTTAAAGTTGGGGGATAAACGTCAGTCAATCGCAATGAAAAAAGCGAAATGAGTCATGTTTGAAAAGACTTATGAGCCTCTTCAGATCATCGTAGATGTCATCTAACAAGTTGGTGGCAATCTAACCTCTATACATGATGGTCTGATCTAAAAATGAAATAAGTCTGGCAAGACATTCTCACGGAAGCTCTGGAGCTGCTTACGCAAACTTTAACGCACAGCTTGCTTACGCAACTCTTCTTTTTGTTTTTCTGATATTGGTTCTAACAACTCATATCTGTCTGGGATTAAATCAGTCATTTTAACCATCGAGTCACCCAGAATGGTTTCAAACTGTTCCCAGTTCATTAATCCCCAAATGCTGGTATCTTCATTCAGATCTTCAGGATCGACGATGGCAACTTTTTCGGCTTTAGGTAATAAAGTTGGGAGGTTGATTGAATAGACGCACTGAGAATACAGGCCTTCATCTCCTTTATACACTTTATATCCTGCGACGAAGTAGTCATCTTTGTCTTCAAGGTTTCTGTTGAGGATCCCTTGTTGCCCATCATATTGAATAGATTCTTCTTGATATCTTTGAAGCTGAACTATTTCTTCTATTTGTGGATTAGCTCCTAGGTCCAATGGATATATGCCATCGCTTTTTATCGTCCATAGTTCCTGCGATAACGGCCTTTCATCCTGAGATAACTGATTCCCGTAATTTATTAGCTTGTTAACTGTTTCTGCATCTTGAGTATTAGTTATCAAGCAAACGGAGTGCGAGGGGAAAAATAGAACTGGTATGTCATCAAACGGGAACTTGTTTTCATCTTTTGCGGCTATTATACGAGCAATGTCGTAATCATCTCGGTAAGAAGATACCCAAATTCTATCGTCAACTTGCTGCCATTGAGCTGCATCAGTTGCTCTATGTAGCCTGGCTGCCGCTATTTTATAAGCCTCGTCTACAGAAAGCTCAGCTTCCTTTAGCTTAGTGTCTGTTACATTTGAAACGTTCTCTTCCGTGTCAAATACAAGCTCAAGGAACATTCCTCCAGCTTCGTAGTAAGTTGAGGAGAATGGTTCTTTTGTATGACGATGGGTAAGCATGTTTCTTATGGATATATCGTAAGGTGTTCTTGCTCTCAAGGCTAAAGACGCCATAAAAACTTCTGGGTCCAACGTTTCAAAAAGTTTGGTGGTTGAGACAAAGTCTTCGATTATACGAACACGTTCTGTTTTACTGAGGTTTTTTACTTTTTCGAAGATATTACCAAGAAAAATGATACCGGCTCCAGATTCATCATCGCCTTTGTTACGGACGGTAATTTCTCTCTGATTTTTGTTGTAGCTAACGATAGGTGAGTCATAAAACTGGGGGAGTACATTGATGATATCTTTAACTAATTTCTTTTCGGTATATTTGAAGAGTCCCAGCATTTTTTATGCCTTCCCTAGTTTCACTTGAGATTATGAGATTGTTGGGGAAATCTGCTTTTTTCTCAAGCAAAAATGGTATCGCAGATACGCTGAAAGTACATTCTTGGTTTGCGAATAGTGTTTTTACCACTTAAGGCTCAGTTTTTATCGATAACTTTTTAGTTATTTAAGGTAATATGCCTGATATTGATGAGCTGTAATTTGCAGATCTGATTACGGTGATTCTGAGAACTTTAGTATTGGGCTGAATGTAAAAAACGTCGTTAACGAAAAAAGCCGAGATGCATCAGCACTCGGCATACAAAATACAAGGTTCACTTGAAGTGCTTACCAACCAGGTTAAGCACGCTTAATTTAATCGATGCCTATCTCTAAGTAACCTGAACTGAAGTACAGTTTTACGCCTACTAGTGCAATATTTAATCGGAACAATGTGTAAAAGTTAATTTCTTCGTATTGTTAATCTCTTTGTTTTGCTTATTATTTAAATTAATACTTTTGTTTTGCCTTAAATAACATTGTTTGTGTTTTGTAATTTTAACAGGCAGACCAAGTTTTTATATTGTCGCAAGTGTATAAGTCATGTTTGCTCGCAGATTGAATAGCCATTTTTGCAATGGACTCGTCTGTCATACTGGACTCCGAATCTTGAATATAGCTAACTACGCCATAGGCATACTTTCTTCCTGAACCAACGCAATAAGTGTGACAAGAAACGGGAGATACTTTTAGTGCTTTAGTATTCTTATCTGTTCTGATTTGAGTAACGTTACCACTTTGTTTATTAAAGGCTAGCATGGTGGTGTCGATAAATAAGTCTGGTTTTTCAGCCATCGAATTTGAGCTATAAAGCTCTGCCATTTCTTCAAAGTTACACATGCTGCCGGTGAATAAGTAAACGTTATTTTCATCTTCAGCATACTTTCTGAAATCATCGTCTAAAACAATACCGTTCTCAGTGATTCTTGAATCTATAGCTATTGCTTTTCCTACTTTAACAATCGTGGTCATAGTTTTATCTCCATAGGTAGAGGTAATTTTTTTTAAGAAACTGAAAGAGCTTGTTATGAACGGGTGCTTAATTCGTTTCTTTGTTGATGCTTTCCTTTTAAGACCCTTGAAATTAAAATTTAGTTCATTATTAATAAATATGGACACAATTGTTATATTTGTCGGAGACTATAATATTTTGAGGTGCTATTTATACGTAGGTAGCGAATTCCATACGAGTTAGGTGTCGCATATGTTTTGGGTTTATTGCTTTCCTGGTGAAAACTCGCAGGATTTAAAGAGCTGCTGCCAGTAGTTAATGTGCTCGCGCATTGCTTGTCGATAATTTTCGCTATCAGATTTGTCTCTTATCCATTCTTTAAATTCTGGTGTAATCGATTCTGATTCAATTAGCGTCTCAGTTGCGGGGTTTATTTCATAGATGTAGGAATTGAGTGTGCTGCCGATTGGCTGAATTTTGTTGATGAAGAATAGCTCAAAAACATTACGTAGGTATTTTGCCTTTTGTTGAGATGCAGGATTGTTGTTGCATTGTTGCAGGTCGAAGTTGTTTTTTAACCATTGTGTTAGAGAATTTAAATTTCGCTCCAGAAACAATTGAGTTCTCCAAGTTGCTGCAGGCAATTTGTATATCGATAGCTGCTGTAGATGGTTTTCAAGCTCATTGATGTTGATGGTGCTATTCGACTCTTGAGTGGTTGCTTTGAGAGTTTTTAAATAATCTAAAGCAGCTTTGGTTTCCAACAAGCCATCATTGCTGCCTTGGATAAGAGGGAGATTTTGTTGAAACGCTTGCCGAATGGGTTCGCTTGTTTGAAAGAAATAGCCCCACAAAGGCTGCCATAGATTTTCTTTATTTTGAGCTATTTCTGTGATTAAAGCTTGAACTGATGGTTCCAGTTCTTGCTGAGAACAAGTCTTTAACTGTAGACTAAATTCGTACTCCCATTTGAGTCGAGTAGAAGGAAGTTGGACCTTGCCTAAGGACGTGTTTCTTTGCGCGATAAGAGGGCCTAACCCACATTGATTAAGCTTTGAGAGGGTGATTAAGCTAATGCTTTCTGATTTGATTTCAGGTATATCGACTTTACGAGGTAAAGCATCTTTTGGCCTTGAAAGAGTCGGGGTTTCAATTTCGATAGCGTCGACTTCGAGTATATTCGCCATTCGTTTTGCATAAGTTTCCAAGCTGGATTCAAGTTCTGTCTGCTGGGAGCAACCTAATAATCCTAACCAAGCACAGATTGGAACAAGGAAGCGGAAATTAAAAACTCGACTCTTCATAGTTAGTGTTGTTGCTGACTAAGCTTTGCTTGTCGCCCCTAAGCTTCGACCACCATCAACAGCGATAATTTGTCCCGTTATATAAGGTGCTGTGATTAAGAAGTGAATCGTATCTGCTATATCAGCCTCAGTACCCAGGCGGTTTAGCGGAATTTCCGAAAGGATTTGGTTTTTGTCATCCTCATTAAGTGGTTGTTCTGGCCAAAGGATTGCACCTGGCGATACAGCGTTGACTCTGACATTTGGCGCTAACTCTTTTGCTAAGGACTGCGTCATAGTGACCAATGCTGATTTAGCCATACAATAAACGGTATGTGATGCTAACGGCTTAGCCGCATGAATATCTGTCATATTAATGATGACACCATTGTTCATTGTTAGCTCATCTTTAAGCCGTTGGCTTAGAAAGAGAGGCGCTTGCGCATTGCTGCCTATGAGTTGATTCCAATCAGATAATGTCACTGTACCTATTGGTGTGGGATAAAACGCTGAAGCATTGTTTACCAATACATCGATTCGCCCAAAAGCGGATTTGGCTTTTTCGGCTATGGATGGAAGTTGTTCGTAATCCGTTAAATTACCTTGGATGACCACAGCCGACTCAGGGCGAAGGTTATTAAGTGTTTGTTTGAGCTCATCGGCGGCCGCTACTGAACTATTGCAATGGATAACAATATTGTAGCCTGCTTTATGTAAACGTTTAGCTGTGCAAGCGCCTATTCTTTTGGCGCTTCCGGTTATGAATGCAACTTTTGATGTCATAAATTGAATATGTGTATCGAATGATAGCTATAAGTATGCCGTGATAGTGCGATTCGATCACTAAGACTTTATCTAGAGCGCGTTGTTCTTCGTTGTATAGAATTTGTTCTAAATAGGCTACTGATATTGGTCTTGAACGACTTTCTCACGCATATTGACGAAACTTTTAAAGGTCGAACTAATCAGGATTTTGTTTGAAAGCCAGGTTGGGATGACACCACCGGCCTCTCCAGATCCTTGGTACATAATCTGTGTACCTGTTTCGTTAGGCGTTAAAGTCCAAGTACCCATAATGTTTTTCATTCGCATACTATTTTTTAACTCAGGGGCATAGTCGCTCTTATCAGTAATAGTCAGCGTCATGATACCCGTTCTTTTATCAATAGATGTTATCGACTGGGTAATCATATCTCGATTTTTGAGAGGCCAGGGGGCGTTTATAGCGGTCTGAACAATCATGGTTTCTGGATTAGGGGAGGCGAGTACTTCGACTGAAACAGCGTTATCTATCCATTCTGGGCCTGATTCAGTGTCCATTAACAGTTTTAAAAATGCTTCCGGGCTTGCTGAAACTTGTGTAATAGCTTTGATTTCGAAAAGCCCAGATTCTTGGGTACGTTTGAGTAGCTGAACCTCATTACCTTCTTTGGCTAACGACCAATCTTGTGCAACAGCAGAAAAACTCAAAAAAATGAAGAATAAAGAGAAAAATGAAGAGGTTGTGAATTGCATTGAAACCTTGTTCTCAGCTATATTAGCAACGGCAAAAGTTTGATAGTAACAAACTTGCTCAATAAGGCACCCATCTGGGTGTTTTTTCATATTCTGCTTAATTATAAAGATGACATGTGGCGCTTGGTAGGTGTCACCACTGTTTGAGGATTTCACATGCCTGTTATTACACTTCCTGATGGTAGCCAAAGAGAGTTTGAGAACGCTGTATCTGTATTAGATGTCGCGATGGATATAGGACCTGGTCTTGCGAAAGCAACGATTGCGGGGCGAGTTGACGGAGAGCTTGTTGATGCGAGCGATCTTATTGAAACGGATGCAAAACTGCAGATTATCACCTCTCGTGATGACGAAGGTTTGGAAATCATTCGTCACTCCTGTGCTCACTTGACAGGTCATGCAATCAAACAGTTATGGCCGGACGCCAAGATGGCGATTGGTCCTACGATAGACAATGGCTTCTATTATGACGTCGATATGGAACAGCCTATATCTGAAGATGATTTAGGCAAACTAGAAAAGCGCATGATGGAACTCGCTAAAACAGATTACGACGTTATAAAGAAAAAAGTTAGCTGGCAAGAAGCTAGAGATACATTCGAGTCAAGACAAGAGCCCTATAAAATGGAGATTCTTGATGAGAACATCAGCCGTGATGACGAGCCTGGTTTGTATCATCACGAAGAATACATCGATATGTGTCGTGGCCCACACGTACCTAATATGCGTTTTTGTCATCACTTTAAGTTGATGAAAGTTGCAGGTGCTTATTGGCGTGGTAATAGCGAAAATAAAATGCTTCAACGCATTTACGGAACAGCTTGGCCAGATAAAAAGCAATTAAAGAGTTATTTAAACCGCCTTCAAGAAGCGGAAAAACGCGACCACCGTAAAATCGGTAAAGCGCTTGATCTTTTCCATTGGCAGGAAGAGGCACCTGGTATGGTGTTTTGGCATAACGATGGATGGAGCATCTACGTTGAACTAGAGAAGTTTGTCAGAGAAAAATTGCGTGACTACGGTTATGACGAAGTTAAAGCCCCTATGGTGATGGATAGAAGCTTATGGGAAAAGTCAGGCCATTGGGACAAATACGCCGAGAACATGTTTACGACTGAATCTGAAAAACGTGAATATGCAGTTAAACCAATGAATTGTCCTGGTCACGTACAAATCTTTAATCAGGGCCTTAAATCATACAGAGACTTACCGCTACGTATGGCGGAGTTTGGTTGCTGTCACCGAAACGAACCTTCAGGTGCGTTGCATGGCTTAATGCGTGTTCGTAGCTTTACTCAAGATGATGCACACATTTTCTGTACAGAAGACCAAATATTAAGTGAAGTTGGTGGCTGTATAGATTCTGTTTACGAAATTTATAAAGTATTTGGTTTTCAAGACATTTCTGTAAAGCTTTCTACACGCCCTGAGAAACGTGTGGGTAGTGAAGAAATATGGGATAGAGCCGAAAAAGAATTGGCTGAAGCTCTAACAAGTAAGGGTATTGATTTCCAATATTTACCTGGAGAAGGGGCGTTCTACGGACCTAAAATTGAGTTTACATTACATGACTGTCTGGACAGGGCATGGCAGTGTGGAACTGTGCAACTAGATTTCTCTATGCCTGGTCGTTTAGGTTCGACTTACGTAGCTGAAGATGGTGAGAGAAAAACACCGGTTATGATTCACAGAGCAATCCTTGGATCTTTAGAGCGTTTTATCGGTATTTTGACGGAAGAGTTCGCAGGAAGATTTCCGCTTTGGTTAGCGCCACAACAGGTTGTTGTGATGAATATTACCGATAATCAGAGCGAAATGGTTAAAAAGGTTGTTAAAAAACTCAAAGAAAGTGGCTTAAGAGTTAAGTCTGACTTGAGAAATGAGAAAATAGGCTTTAAAATCCGCGAGCACACGCTCATGCGAGTTCCTTACATGTTAGTTATTGGTGACAAAGAAGTTGAAGCCAATGAAGTTGCGGTAAGGAATAGAAAAGGTGAAGACCTTGGTAAATTCTCTATTGAAGCAATTACCGAAAAACTGTTGCAAGAAGTTGCAACAAAACAGATAGATTAATTTTCTTGGAGGAATAGCACATTAAAGTCGCTAACAATAAGGCACAAGAGGCAAAAGCTCGTATAAATGATGAGATAGATGCTCGTGAAGTTCGTTTAATCGGAAAAGACGGTGAGCAAATAGGGATAGTTTCATTGTCTGAAGCTCAGGATACTGCGCTAAAAGACGAGTTGGATTTAGTCGAGATAAGTCCTAACGCACAGCCGCCGGTTTGCAAAGTGATGGACTATGGCAAATTCCTCTTTGAAAAGAGCAAAACGCTTAAAGAGCAAAAGAAAAAGCAGAAGCAAATTCAGGTCAAGGAGATTAAATTTCGCCCTGGCACTGATGAAGGCGATTACCAGGTAAAACTGCGCAACCTGCGTCGCTTTCTAGAAGGCGGTGATAAAGCCAAAGTAACGATTCGCTATCGTGGACGTGAAATGGCGCACCAAGAGATCGGTATTGAATTACTTAACCGAGTTAAATCGGATTTGGAAGACATTGCCAACTGTGAGTCTTTCCCTAATAGGGTAGAAGGCAGACAGATGATCATGGTGCTCGCCCCACTTAAGAAGTAGTTAAGGCCCAAAAGTAATAGTATCGAAAGACTCTATTCGCCTTGCTGCTAAATTGTAATTTTAATCTACATAGTAGATTTAACAATGCGGAGTTTTAGCAATGCCTAAAATGAAATCCAATAGTGGAGCAGCCAAGCGGTTTAAAAAAACTGCATCTGGCCGTTTCAAAAGTAAACAGTCTCATTTACGTCACATTTTGACTAAAAAGAGTTCTAAGCGTAAGCGTCATTTGCGTGGCAAAAAGCTTGCACATGATGCAGATACAGCGTTGATCCAACGCATGTTACCGTACGTTTAAGAGAGGAGACTGAAAAATGGCAAGAGTAAAACGTGGTGTAGTAGCCCGTGCACGTCACAAAAAAGTTCTCAAGCAAGCCAAAGGATATTACGGAGCTCGTAGCCGTGTATATCGCGTTGCTTTCCAAGCAGTAACAAAAGCTGGTCAATACGCTTATCGTGATCGTCGTCAACGTAAGCGTCAGTTCCGTCAACTGTGGATTGCACGTATTAACGCCGCTGCGCGTCAAAATGGTTTATCTTACAGTCGTTTCATTAATGGTTTGAAAAAAGCATCAGTGGAAATCGATCGTAAAATTCTTGCAGACATTGCTGTTCATGACAAAAACGCTTTCACAGCGTTAGTCAACGCAGCAAAGGGTGCATTAGCTTAATTTAACTTAAGCTTAAGTTCTTTCGGAAAAACGGTAAGCAGGATGGCTTACCGTTTTTTTTTGCCAAAAATAAAGGTCAAAGTGCCCTAGAAGCCTGATTTTACATGTTTTATTGGTAGCCTCTTTACTCTGTTTTCGGTAAAATTCCGCCCTTTGTTTTAATTTGTTATCCATTCGATAAAGTTTGTCGAATATTAGAGGGTTTTATGCAGCTCGAAGCGATAATTAGTGCGGCTGAAGCGCACATTAATGATGCTCAGGATATGAATACGCTCGACGCAGTTCGTGTCGAATATATGGGCAAGAAAGGGAAGTTGACCGATCTGTTGAAATCGTTAGGCAGCCTGTCAGCCGAAGAAAGGCCAAAAGTAGGCCAACAGATCAACTTGGCAAAACAGCAAATTCAAAAGTTGATCCAAGCTCGTGGTGATGTACTTAGAGAACAAGAGCTGAATGCCAAGCTTCAAAGCGAAAAAATTGATATCACTTTACCTGGTAGAGACGTATCCGTTGGTGGGTTACATCCTGTCACTAAGACAATTAACAGAATTCAAAGCTTCTTTGGCGAACTAGGCTTTAGTGTCAAGTCTGGGCCAGAGATCGAAGACGGTTTTCACAATTTCGATGCGCTGAACATTCCAGCTAATCATCCAGCTCGAGCTGATCACGATACTTTCTACTTTAATCCAGATGTGATGCTACGTACTCAAACGTCAGGTGTTCAGATTAGAACTATGGAAACTGAGCAGCCTCCTTTGCGTATTATCTCTCCGGGACGCGTTTATCGTAACGACTACGATCAGACTCATACGCCTATGTTCCATCAGGTTGAAGGGTTAATGGTTGACGAAAACGTTAGCTTCACTGAATTAAAAGGGATATTGCACGATTTCCTCAATAACTTCTTTGAAGATGACTTGAAAGTTCGCTTTCGTCCATCTTACTTCCCATTTACAGAACCTTCGGCCGAAGTTGATGTTATGGGTAAAAATGGTAAATGGTTAGAAGTTTTGGGCTGCGGAATGGTTCACCCTAATGTACTCAAAGCAGTCAATATTGATTCTGAAAAATACACCGGCTTTGCCTTTGGTATGGGCGTAGAAAGATTAACTATGCTGCGTTACCAAGTGAACGATTTACGTTCCTTCTTCGAAAATGATTTACGCTTCTTGAAGCAATTTAATTAGGAATATACGACAAGATGAAATTCAGTGAAAAATGGTTGCGTGAGTGGGTTAACCCAGCGATATCAACCGATGAACTTGTTGAACAAATTACCATGGCTGGCCTTGAAGTTGATGGTGTAGAACCTGTTGCCGGTGAATTTACCCATGTTGTTGTGGGTGAAGTCGTTGAGTGTGGCCAACATCCCGATGCAGATAAGTTAAGAGTTACCAAGATTAATGTTGGTGATGATGAGCTTGTTGATATTGTTTGCGGTGCTCCTAATTGCCGTCAAGGTTTGAAAGTTGCTGTTGCTAAAGTTGGTGCTGTTTTACCAGGCAATTTTAAAATCAAGAAAGCGAAACTCAGAGGGCAACCTTCATTTGGAATGCTGTGTTCTGCGTCAGAATTACAATTATCTGACGAGTCTGATGGCATTATAGAACTACCTCTAGATGCGCCGGTTGGAACAGGTATACGCGAATATCTTAAGTTGGACGATGTCAGTATCGAAGTCGATTTAACACCTAACCGCTCAGATTGCTTGGGTATGAAAGGCCTAGCAAGAGAAGTGGGTGTACTTAATCAATCTGATGTAGAACAACCAGCTGTTGTTGCTACAGAACCCGCAATTGATGATGCCCTTGATATTACATTAGATGCACCTGAAGCCTGTCCTCGTTATTTAGGCCGTGTTATTCGTGATGTTAACGTTAAAGCTACCAGTCCTTTGTGGTTGACTGAAAAACTGAGACGTTGTGGTGTTCGTAGCATAGACCCAATTGTCGACGTCACTAATTATGTGTTGCTTGAGCTAGGTCACCCGATGCACGCTTTCGATTTAGAGAAAATAGACGGTGAAGTAAGGGTTAGATTTGCTGCTGAAAACGAAAAACTGACACTACTAGATGGCAATGAAGTTGAATTAAAACAGAATACATTGGTTATCGCAGATTCGACTAAGCCGATGGCGATGGCTGGTATCTTTGGTGGATTGAATTCTGGTGTTACGCAGGAAACGCAAGACATATTCTTAGAGTCTGCATTCTTTGCTCCAGATGCGATTCAAGGCGTTGCTCGTCGTTATGGGTTGCATACAGACGCTTCTCATCGATATGAAAGAGGTGTTGATCCTGAGCTACAACTTTTAGCGATGGACAGAGCGACTCAATTACTTATCGATATTGTAGGCGGTAAACCTGGTCCTGTAGTTGAAGCTGTAAGCCAAGACCATGTTCCTGCTTCTAAGTCTATTGCATTAAGACATCAACGTATCACTAAGGTCTTGGGTGTTGAAATTGCCCCCAACCATATTGAAGATATCTTAACGCGCCTAGGTTTTGATGTCGCAAGTGCAGAGGGTTCTTGGTTGGTAACGGTTCCAGCTTATCGTTTCGATATTACGATTGAAGTGGATCTTATTGAAGAAGTTGCACGAGTTTACGGGTACAACAATATACCATCTGTTGCGCCAAGCGCTGGCTTAGTTATGACGAAGCAAAAGGAAACTGCGCTGTCTTTAGACTCGGTTAAGCAATTATTGGTTAATCGCGGTTATCAGGAAGCTATTACGTATTCGTTTGTTGATCCAAAAGTTCAGAATGCTTTGTTCCCATCACTTAACGCATTGAGCCTGCCGCATCCGATCTCTTCTGAAATGTCAGATATGAGGGTGAGTTTATGGCCAGGATTATTGCAATCTGTTTCTTATAACCAGAAAAGGCAGCAACAACGTGTTCGCTTGTTTGAGACAGGTTTGCGTTTTACGCCAGATGCAAATGAGCACTCAGGTGCTGACCAACAAATGACGTTATCAGGTGTTGTTGCTGGTTTAAGAGAAGATGAGCATTGGGATAATTCCAGTGATGCTATCGATTTTTATGATGTTAAAGGTGATGTTGAATCTATCCTTGAGTCCCTTGGATTCAATCAATCAGTCACTTTTAGTACAGAAACTTTGGATTGTTTACATCCTGGTCAGAGTGCAAGTATTGAACTTGATGGTCAGTGTGTGGGGTATCTTGGTGCTATGCATCCTAAACACCAGAAACTACTTGGTGTTAACGGTCGAGTATTTGTTTTTGAGCTGTTTTTGAATCGATTTAACGACAGAAATTTACCTGTTGCAGGTGAGATATCAAAATTCCCGTCAAATAGACGAGATATTGCGATAGTTGTTGACGAAACTATCGCTGTTGGTGATATATTGTCCTACATAGAAAAATTTGGCGAAAATCAACTGGTTGGCCTAAACTTATTCGATATCTACCGAGGTTCGGGAATAGAATCAAATAAGAAAAGCTTGGCGATATCGTTGATTTTACAAAACGTTACAAGAACGTTAGAGGATCAAGATATTCAAGCTATCGTTGATAAGATAGTGTTTGAGTTAAATAACAAATTTGGTGCAACCTTGAGGGATTGATTTATGGCACTGACTAAGGCCGAAATGGCTGAACATTTGTTCTTAAAATTAGGTGTTAATAAGCGCGATGCGAAAGAACTTGTTGAATCTTTTTTTGAAGAGATTCGAGAAGCACTAGAGTCTGGAGAGCAAGTTAAGCTCTCTGGGTTCGGTAATTTTGACTTGCGTACCAAGAGCGAAAGACCGGGTAGAAACCCTAAGACAGGGGAAGATATTCCTATTAAAGCTCGGCGAGTAGTAACGTTTAGACCAGGCCAGAAGTTAAAAAGCCGTGTTGAGGAAAGCAAGCCGGCTGGTTCAGACAGCTAGTTTTTAATCTGTTTTTATTGTTCTGGAGCTTACGCTATGTAGGCTCTGATTTGCTTATCTTCAATTTCCTCTATGCATAAAAAAAGCGACCTTAGTCGCTATTTTTTTGAGTACATTTTTTAATTATCTAGGAGCGCGACTGTTTGCATCCGCTTCAGATATTTTAGCTGTCCAAAACTCTTTAACAGAGAAGTTAGACGCTTTCTTGCTTGCTTTTTTGGCTGCAGGTTTTTTAGCTGCTTTTTTCGGCTTAGCAGGCGCAGCTTCTTTAGCTGGAGCTTCACTTTTCTCTTCAGCTGCTTTTTCCGTTCCGAACTGACCAGCCATTTCTTCTAATTGCGCTAGCCTAATGTTTTTGCCACCATCAACGCTGTACCAGCCGCCTTTCGCTTCAATAGTAGGTTCTTTTCCATTTGCAGACTTATAGGCCTCAGTAAATTTAGCAATGACCTCGTCTTTATCCAATTTACTCATAAGATTGTGTATTCTCTAAATTTAGTAACTAGAAGCTTTTTTATACCGTTTTTGGCATTAAAAGTCTAATTTTGAGAGTCGCGGCCGGCGATATTTGGTGTACAGTTTTGCAACGAATTGTGAGTGATTTAAAAAAATAAGAGGGAGTGTGGTTTATTCATATAAACAAATAGGCTCTGATGCGGTATAAATCACTCATAAACGCTGTCCGAAAAATTCATCATAAAGGTATTTTGCTCGGTGTTGCGCACTTTTGACTTATATTAATAAGCCTATAGATCAGTACATCGGTCAAAAAGCCGTTATTTAAAACAAAACCTATACGATAAAGAATAACAGATCCCACTATTGAAGGAGCCACATGTTAACGCGTGAACTTGTTAGTCAACTAAATCTTTTACTAGATACTCAATCAATCAAAGATTATTGCCCGAATGGGTTACAAGTAGAGGGAGCTGAAAGGATAGAAAAGATCGTAACCGGGGTTACCGCTAGCGAAGCCTTAATTGATAAAGCTATTGAACACCAAGCAGACGCGATATTGGTTCATCATGGTTATTTCTGGAAAAACGAGGATTATCGCGTCATCGGCATGAAAAGAAACCGGCTAGCTAAGTTATTGTCGAACAACATTAACTTAATCGCGTATCACCTGCCTTTAGATATTCATCCCGAATTAGGTAACAACGCTCAACTAGGTAAGCTTTTAGGGTTGGAGAATATATCTCCTTTAGACGATGGTAGTCGTCAAAGTGTTTTGGTTAGCGGTGAGTTCCCACAAGAGACGTCGATAGAGGTTTTGGCTCGAACAGTCGAAGCTAAATTAGGTCGCAAACCTCTTGTCGAACGCGTTGGTGATAAACCTATTCGCTCAGTGGGTTGGTGCACGGGGGGCGGACAAAACTATGTTCAGATGGCTGCCGAGCAGGGAATGGATGCTTATATAACGGGAGAAGTATCTGAACAAACGATACATACGGCTCGTGAAATGGGTATTCATTTTATTGCCGCAGGACATCACGCAACCGAGCGCTATGGCATTAAAGCGCTAGGGGAGTATGTCTCTAGCACTTATGACTTAAATGTTGAGTTTATTGATATTGATAATCCAGCATAGTTTTACCAAATAAAGACTCGCTTATTAGGCAAACCATGACTTTATGATTTGCCAGCTTCTGCCTAAAGTTTCATACCACCACATTTCCATCTTTAACAGGTGACGGGATGCCGGTGGTGCCTTTTGCCACCAGGGTTTGCCGTTTTCACTGTATTTTACTAAATGACCTGTAGGAGCGGGGATAGGGGTTAATCCTTGTGCTTCGAATAGAGTCATTGAGCGCTGCATATGACTCGCTGAAGTGACTAATATAAAATACTGATCTGAAAGCAGTTGAGATAGAAGGTTGGCTTCATCCTCCGTATCTCTTGCAGTCGAGTTTCCGATAATGATGTCACTCTCGGGAATACCTAGGGCTACCAATAATCTTTTATGCATTTCTGCTGTGGAGTATGGCTCATAGCCGACACCGCCGGATGTGACGATTTTGCTACCTGGGTTCTGATAATAGATACGAGCTGCTTCAACCACTCTAACGGTTGATGAACGATTAAGTTGGGAGGAGAGGGGGACAGTTGCATCGACTACATGACCGCCACCCAAAACAACAATGTACTGAACCGGAACGCCGGGATCGTATTGAACATATTGTTGTTCTGTTTTGCGAAGTAAGGCTTCGGGTAAAAACGGAAGAGTAGATAAAGCCAACAACAATGTGGCTAAACCAAAAAATATAAGGCTTGCTCGCTGAGACTTTCGGATAACGAAAAACCAAGCGACAATAAGACAGATAAAAGTTAGCGGTAAAGGCATCAGAAATGCACCAAGAACTTTTTTCAGTACAAAAAAATCCATATAAAATAAACCTTAAATAAATACTTGCTGGAAAATATGACAAGCAAAGAAAAAGATAGAAACTTTGATTCTATAGCGACTAAGTTTTCTAAAAATATTTACGGAAAGAGTAAAGGAAGACTGCGCCAAGACCTACTCTTTTTTTATTTAAATCAACACCTAAACGTGAATTCCGAGGAATATTCTAAATTAAACATTTTAGATGCAGGAGGTGGTACAGGTGTTATGTCTAAAGCTTTATTGGAGCTAGGACATCAAGTTACGCTAGCTGATGTATCGTCTGATTGTATTGAGCAGGCGATAGCTCACTGTGAAGGACTTGAAGGTTTAAAAACGCTAAATAGTGAAATTATCGACTTGGAGTCGAGCCAGCGGTTTGATTTGGTTTTATGCCATGCTGTGATGGAGTGGCTTAGCGAACCTTATGAGAGTTTGGAACACTTAACATCGTTGGTTGAACCAAGCGGTTATTTATCACTGAGTTTCTTTAATAAAGATGCACATTTGTTCGGCAATGTACTTTATGGAAACTTCGAATATATAGACAACAATCTCTCTGTTAAAAACCGTGTCGCACTGAATCCTCAGAACCCGCTCAAGCCAGCAGATGTTATTGCTTTTATCAATGGCTTAGAGGGGGTTGATATTGTCCATACCGCGGGTATTCGCTGTTTTCACGACTATTTAAAGCCTGTTGAGTTTCAGGAAACGAGATATGACGAATTGAAGGCGATTGAATTGCGGTATGGCACGAATGAGCCTTTCAAATGGTTAGGCAAGTACTTCCATATTCTGCTGAAAAAAGCAGGATAACCCTCATGAGTATCCAAGAGGGCTTACAATAACTACTATGCTAGAGCTTCAAGAATATCTTTTTCAATTTGTTCAGGTTTGGTTTTGGGAGAATAGCGTTTAAGCACTTTTCCGCTTTTACTGATTAAAAATTTAGTGAAATTCCATTTGATACTTTTACTACCAAATATGCCCGGCGCTTCATTTTTTAAATAGTCGTAAAGAGAGAGAGCATTTGGGCCGTTAACTTCAATTTTACTGAATACAGGGAAGGTAATATTGAAATTCATAGTGCAAAACTGGGTTATGGCTTCATCATCACCCGGTTCTTGATGCCCAAACTGATCGCAAGGAAAACCTAAGATTTCAAAACCGTTGTCCTTATGTTTGTCATACAAGTTTTGTAGGCCATCATATTGAGGTGTGAAACCGCATTTACTCGCTGTATTAACTATGAGCAGCACTTTGTCTTTAAACTCACTGAGTGATTGTTCAGAACTATCTTTTTTAGGGACAGAGAAACTATAAATAGAGTTTGACATGAGAAGAGGCCTTGCTTGTAAACTGGACTACCAAGACTACAAGGTTTGTGGAACTATCGCAGTAGAAATTTGTGTTAGATATTAATAGGTAGGATTTATAGTTGGTGGCGTTAGCGCAAATCCTAAAGAGGCTCATAATTCCATATATGGTCGCTATGAGCGATTAGGGCAGTCCTGTATTCACGCTCTGCTCGCCAGACTTTCGTGTTTAGCTTTATTGAGACACCAGGGAATATCTTGTTATAAGCGGTGACTTTTAGATTATCGGCATATTCATCTTTCTCGCGTTGCAGTAATGCGAGTTTAGCTAGCAGCCATTCGTGATTTCTCGTCTCATCATCAACCAACATATTGAACTGTTCAAGCTTGTCCCTTAGATGAGGAGGGCAGTTATCTATCGAAAATTCACTAATTTTACCTTTATGTCGATTGACGGTATTTCCGAGTTGATTCACTAAGTTATCGAGGATCTCTCTTCTTTTTAACAGATCATTATAACCATCACTGTAGTCAATACTTAGCTGACTACCAGATACCGCACCAAGAGTGCCTGCTGTGACTGCTTTATGACAACTGATTTTGCAGGAAAATAAGGTTCCACTGGGTTTATCTGTATCGCCTACGGTAACACTGCCGTTACATTTAATTTGGCTGTATGCGAGTTGACGGCCTATGGTGACATTACCTTTGCATTCGATGTTGATACCTTGGCCGTGTTGAACGTGAACACTACCTTGCGATATTAAATGTGTTGTGCGCTCAATATCTCCGCCACCACTGACTTTGCCCATAGCTCCTTCAGTGATAATGATGTCACCCTTCGCAATGATTCTTGCAGATTCGACAAACCCATTGATGGTGACATCACCTTCGGCTTCGATTTGCATATTTTCTGTAACGTCGCCGTTAACCAAAACGGCACCATCGTATTTGATATTGCCACTACCGACATTTACCCCAGAGCAGATGTAAGTATCATCTACCCACATGCGGCCATCTTTAAATTTGGGCATGCCATCAATAGCTGCTATCAAATAGTTGTCGTCCTCAGGGCTTATCTCTGTGCCTTCAGAGACATCTAGATCTACCCATTTGCCTTGTTGAGGTTCAACTTCAGCACCAGTGACTGTGTATCCTGCACGGCCATCAGTGGGTGGAATACGTTGTAGGAGTTTGGTACCCACTTTGACGCATATTATATCGCCCAAGTTACGCATGTTGACTTTATTATTGTCCGATTTTTGTGGCTTAAGTATACGTTCAAGTGCATTGGGTACGAGAGGTTTAACTCGAGACATCCGCCCATTTTTTGCAGGAAGGCCTTTGGCTATGAGCTCATCGTTAGTGTCACCAGGCTTTGCGGTTTCGCACCATTCAGCGAGCATTTTTAGTCTTTTGGTACTAAGACCTCTTACAATACCACTATGCTTTGCTTTAATAGATAAGTCTTCAAAACTTGCTGGCTCTCCACCTTGAGGAGCTGTAACGGTAACAAATGCACTCATTGAGTCATCGGATATTCTAAACTTAATATCTGCATTCTGGCGTTCACCGATAACTTCTGTCAGTGTTTTGGTGCTATTGGTATTTTTGGATTCGTTGTAGAGCGCAACAACGTTTAGCAATTTATCTTCAAAAATTACTAAATCGCTATATTTACTTTTTGTTACAAATGTAATGAGAGTTTTAGCGTCGAGTACCCCCCTGACTTCGCTAGGTTCGACAATAATTTGTAGCTGATTGTTATCGTTTATTTGTAACGTTAAACCTTGCATATGCCTCAACAAGATAATTATAGCCAAACGATACTTTAAACCGTTTGGAAAGCCTACTGTGATAAGTTTAGCAGTACTTCTTTAAAGAGACGAACCGTATTCGTACAGTGACTTTAATAGCGCAACTTTATTCGCATCAGATGCATTTAATTCTACTAAACGTTCTATTTCTATCACAAATTCATCCGCTTTTATACTGGCAGTGATATCGGCATCCGCTAATTTTGCTTGTCTATGTTGCTGCCAACGCATTTGTTCGTCATAGCTCAAGGTTTGTGGAAAATGTCTCGCTCTATATCTAAAAAGTAAGGTGTTGAGTCTAGGATCATTAAACTCCCAATTGATATCGATTAATTGTTCTGGCTGAGCTTCTCTAACAAAAGCCATTTTCTCTTTATCAGGTTGACCGAAAAAGCCACCTGAATATAAAGCTTCATCGGCATCGACTTCTTCAACTGACCTTTCCTGATCATAAACTTGGATCATTTTTGATGCTAAACCACTAACATTTTTAATTTTTTCCAAGTTCTTTAAACAAAGCTCTCTATCAATATCAAGCCGTTCCGCATTCTCTGCCGTGAGTGTTTTGGCGGGAGCTAGTACAGGGCACTTATTAATATGGACAAGTTTCAGTGGTAAGCGTTGTTCATTAGGAGCCAATTCTGATGATGGTCGGTATAGCTTTTCGATGATTTCATCAACAGTGAGCTCAAAAAGAGGCTCAGGGTTGAGAGACAAATTAAGGCAGATAACCGCATTTTTGTTCACTGGATGCCAGGCGATGGGTAATATCCAAGTGCAACACCCATGCTGTGATGAAATTTTTGATGAAATGTGAACCAGAGGTTTAGCCTGATTAACGTCAATTAACTTGAGAACAGATTGTTTCAATCGTAAGTCGAACAGGTAGTGATAGAGCTTAGGTTGTTTTTCTTTAATAAGCTTAGTAACGGCTATCGTTGCGTAGACATCTGACATCGCGTCATGCGCTTGTTCGTGTTCTAAACCATTAGCCTTTGATAAGTTCTCTAATTTAAAACTTGGAAGCCCTTCATCATTTGTTGGCCAATTGATTCCCTCTGGACGCAGAGCATAACAAGCTCTAACCATATCAATGATGTCCCATCGACTATTACCGTTTTGCCACTCTCTTCCGTAAGGATCGTGGAAATTTCGATAAAGGGTAAACCGTGTGACTTCATCATCAAACCGCAGGCTGTTATAACCCAGTACACAAGTATTAGGCTGACTAAATTCCTGCATAATTCGTCCAATGAAATGCGGCTCAATTAAACCATCCCTAAGTGTCTGTTGAGGTGAAATCCCTGTAATCAACGCCGCTTGTGGCTGAGGCAAGTAATCATTAGGGATTTGGCAGTAAATATTAACGGGTTTGCCAATAATATTCAGATCGTTATCTGTTCTTATACCTGCAAATTGCGACGGGAAGTCAAGCTTGGGGTTTGTCCCCCAAGTTTCGAAATCATAAAAAAAGAGCGAAGGAGTAGAATGGCTCAATGGGAAGATCCAATAGCGTTAGTCATGACCTGATTGTCATCTAAAAAGTTAGCAGGTCACGAGAATATCTTATTTGCTGGATTCGCTAAACCGTTTATCAAGATAAGCAATGATATCCATTGATTCATACATCCATTGAATTTCACCGTTTTGCTTTTCAATTCTCAAACAAGGTACAGTTTGTTTGCCCCCGTTTTTTACTAACTCTTCTCTGTATCTGTCATCTGCATTGATATTGCGCATCGGGAACTCTATGTTCAAATGTTTCATTCTACGAATAACAGTTCTGCAAAATGGGCAGCTTGTAAAATAGTATAGCGAGAGGTTATACACCTGCTGCTTGGGCACAACGGGTTCAGATTTGAGGCCAAGCAATCTTTTGAAAAAGTCTATTATCACGCAAAATACCTTGATTATATCTGTGAGTTCACTTAGCGAAGTGACTGAAATCTAATATAAAACCATACAATATCACTAGAAAGTTTTTGTATAAACAATCTTTCTCAGATTAAAGATTGTTTAGTTATCAGAAATACGCAATTTTTATACAAAATTAATCTACACTGACAGTAAGGCATCTTTTTAAAGAGTGTTAGCTTAGATATCACTAAGGATTAAATAGTTCCCGAATAGTTCAATTAAGAGAACTGTTTTTGGGAATGTTTAAAGGTGAGGCGCCCCATGAACGATATTGTAAGAAAGGTTAGGAGTATTCTCGCTAGCGTCCTATGAAAAACCTGTTTATATTGAATAAAAGTTAAACACCCAGCGAAAACTTAAGTAACAAAGGAGAAACAATGGAATCTCTAAAAGTTAGTGATTACATGAATAAGCATCCGGTCAAGTTTACAGAGGAAATGTCAGTGGCTGAGGCTGTAGAAAAGTTGCTAGATACACATCAAACCGGTGGGCCTGTGGTGAATCAGAGTAACCAACTCGTCGGGTTTTTGTCTGAGCAAGACTGCTTGGGACAAATGATAGAGTCTAGCTATTATCGGGAACAAGTTGCCCGTGTGAAAAATATCATGCGGCAGGATGTTTTATCAATTAAGCCGTATTCTTCAGTCATTGAGTTAGCACAGATGATGGTGAAGGAGAAGCCGAAGATATATCCGGTTGTGGATGACGATGGTAGGTTAGTTGGCTCTGTGTCTCGTGCTAATGTTCTGCGTGCTATTGATGTTCAACTAAGGGATGGTTACAAAAACTAAAGTGTAATGCTTCTCTGTTTCTTTCAGAAAGGAATGGGCATAAAGATAGCAATCAAATCGACATTAATTTAGGATCTCCTGAAATCTAAATTTGAGGTTGTACATCAGACGTGCAGCCTCGGCTTGTTGTCGGTGATACCGTCACCCTTGAAAGTGCTCGTTTGTTGACTGCGCCTACTGCAGCAACCAAGTCTTTTCTATGGTTTCGCGTATATTTCCTCTTATAACGGTTCATTTGATGTCTTCAATTTATTCAAACCTAGAGCATGTTATGTCGTCTCAGCGGCATAAGTTCTTTCGTCAATTAAAAAGTGCACAGCGATTATCTGAGCCGGAAAAGCAACAGGCACTTGATAAGGTTCAACAGGATATTGATAAGTCTATCGATTTAGCGACAAGGCGAGCCGACAATATTCCATCTATTGAATACCCTGATTTACCGGTATCTGAGCGAGTTGAAGATATTGCTGAAGCGATTTCTAAAAACCAGGTCGTTATTATTGCAGGTGAAACCGGATCCGGTAAGACAACGCAGATACCGAAGATTTGTCTACAGGTTGGACGCGGCATTAAAGGCATGATAGGCCATACACAGCCTAGACGCCTTGCTGCAAGAAGTGTTTCAACGCGTATAGCTCAAGAGCTTAATAGCGAGATTGGCGAACACGTTGGCTTTAAAGTTCGCTTTTCCGACCAAGTTAGCGATAGTAGTTACATCAAGTTAATGACAGATGGTATTTTGTTGGCGGAAATTCAGCGTGACCGATTTTTAAATGAATACGACACCATCATTATTGATGAAGCTCATGAACGAAGCCTAAACATTGATTTCATACTCGGATATTTAAAACAACTTCTGCCTAAACGCCCTGATCTAAAGTTGATTATTACCTCGGCAACCATCGATCCAGAGAGATTTTCCAAACACTTCAACGACGCGCCAATTATTCAAGTGAGTGGACGAACTTACCCTGTTGAAATGCGATATAGACCTCTGGTTCGAGAAGGGGATGAAGACGATGTCGATCAAATCCAGGGGATTATTGACGGTGTCAATGAACTCAGCCGCTTAGGGAAAGGGGATATCCTGGTATTTCTGAGTGGTGAGAGAGAGATTCGCGATACCGAACAAGCGCTTAATCGTTGCAAGTTTGCCCATACAGAAGTCGTTCCTCTGTACGCGAGACTCTCTGCCAGTGAACAGAATAGAATCTTTCAATCTCATTCTGGTCGACGTATTGTTCTTGCGACCAATGTCGCTGAAACGTCATTAACAGTTCCTGGCATTAAATACGTCATCGACCCGGGCACTGCTCGTATATCGCGATACAGTCCGCGTAGCAAAGTTCAACGACTCCCTATCGAAGCGATATCTCAAGCATCTGCTAATCAAAGAGCAGGGCGCTGTGGTCGTGTTTCCTCAGGTGTCTGCATTCGCTTGTTTTCGGAAGAAGATTATTTGGGGCGTTCTGAATTTACCGACCCAGAAATTGTGCGTACTAACTTGGCCTCGGTTATTTTGCAAATGTTGGCATTAGGGCTTGGCGATATGCAGGCTTTTCCTTTTGTCCAAGCGCCCGATAACAAGCAAATTAATGATGGATTTAAATTACTCGAAGAATTGGGCGCAATTGAACGCAACAGGAATGAAAAGACGCGGTTGACCAATTTGGGAAGGCAGCTTTCGAGGCTACCTATCGACCCTCGATATGCGCGCATGGTCATAGAAGCGCATAAGCAAGAGTGCTTGTCGGAAGTGATTGTTATTACTGCTGCATTAAGTATTCAAGACCCTCGTGAAAGACCTATGGAAAAGCGACAGGCTGCTGACCAAGCGCACAGCGAATATGCTGACAAAGATTCAGACTTCATTTCGTTTTATAACTTGTGGTTGTTATTTAAGGAACAACAAAGCGCATTGACGAACAATCAGTTGCGGAAGTGGTGTCAACAGCATTTCGTGAACTATCTCCGTATGAGGGAGTGGCAAGACATTGTCAGCCAGCTCAAACGCAGTATTGTTGAACTAGGTTTTAGATTAAATAGTAACGATGCGAACTACGACAGTATTCACATCGCTATTGCATCAGGTTTATTGTCTCAAATCGGAACTAAAGACAATAAACATGAGTACCTCGGTGCCCGAAACAGTCGTTTTATGATATTTCCGGGGTCAGGTATTGCTAAGCAATCACCCAAATGGATGATGACGGCAGAGCTAGTTGAAACATCTAAACTTTTTGCACGCGTTGGTGCAAAGATACAGCCCCAATGGCTGGAGTCGTTGGCTCTGCATCTTACTAAAACACGCTACGATGAACCACATTGGTCAAAAAAGAGAGGAAATGTACAAGCTTACCAAACGGTAACTCTATATGGCCTGCCAATAGTCACTAGGCGATTGGTCGATTATGGTCGTATTGATCAAGCAGCATGTCATGCCCTTTTTATTCAAGAAGCACTGATCAATGGTGAAACAAAACTCAGTTATGCCTTCTTAAAACACAACAACAAATTGGTTGATGTTGTTATTGAACAAGAGAATCAATCACGGCGAAGAGACTTGCTGGTTGATGAAGAAGAGTTGCTGCATTTTTATCAGGAAAAGATTCCCTTGCATGTTGTCTCCGAAGCTAGTTTTAAAAAGTGGTGGCGATCCAAGGTTGAACAAGAGCCTGAGTTGTTGTCATTCTCACCTGAGCAACTCATTAAATCAGACTCAAAAGTATCCGAGCTAGATTTTCCTAAACAATGGCAACAGTCAAATTTAACGCTGCCATTAAGTTACGAGTTTGAACCAACTGCGGAAGACGATGGTGTAAGCTTATTGATACCCTTGCCCTTGTTAAATCAAGTACAAGACACTGGTTTCGATTGGTTGATACCCGGGTTTAGGCATGAATTGATAGTGAGTCTTATTAAGTCGTTACCGAAATCGTTGCGCCGCAACTTTGTACCAGCTCCTAATTATGCGGATGCCTGCTTATCTGATTTAACGGATATGTCTGTGCCCTTTATTAAGGCCATCACTCAAAAACTGTATCGCATGACTGGAGTAGAAGTTCCGGTCGATGAATGGAAATTCGATAACCTCGCACGGCATTTAACCTTTAATTTCAAAGTACTTGATAAGAACAAAAAAGTGATCGCGCAAGGTCGCGACCTTTTGAACCTAAAACAAAAGTTAAGTGCTCAAATGAATGAAACGATTAAAACTGCAGCTGAAAATTCCATAGAGCGTAAAGGGATCACCCAGTGGGATTTTGAACCTCTGCCAGAGGAGTTTATTGAAAAACAGAGTGGATTTGATGTTAAAGCGTATCCTGCGTTAGTGGATGATAAGTCGAGTGTATCTATTGGATTATTTGACACACCAGAAAAGGCGGCTAAAGAAAACCACCTAGGCCTACGTCGATTGATTTTGATGAATATCCCATCTCCGGTTTCGTATTTGCAAAAGCAATTACCAAATAAGGCGAAACTGGGCTTGTATTTCAATCCTTTTGGACAGGTTCGTGAATTAATCGATGATTGTATTCATGCCGCAACAGATGAACTCATCAACGAGTTTGGTAGTGAGGCTATGGATAAAAGTCGTTTTGAAAAAATGCGCGACTTTGTGAGAGCTGAATTGAATGAGCGTGTGTTGGTGATAGCACAGAAGGTTGAAGTCGGATTAACGACTGCTCATGCCATCCATAAAAAAATGAAGGGTAACGTACCGCTAACTATGATCAACGCACACGGTGACATTAAGTCACATGTTCAAAGCCTAGTCTTTGAAGGTTTCGTCACTGAATTAGGTGTTGAAAAACTTGATGATTGGAATCGTTATATCAAAGGCATCTCGCGCAGGTTAGAGAAGCTTGCTATTGATCCGAGTAAAGATAGAGTCCATCAGCTCAGTATTGAGAAAGTGAGTAATGCTTTAAACAAGAGTTTAGCTAAACTCCCTAATGGGCAGGCTAAACCTAAAGAACTCGAAGGTATTCGTTGGATGATAGAAGAACTGAGGGTGTCATACTTTGCTCAACAACTGGGCACCAATGGCCCAATATCAGAAAAGCGGATCATGAATGCATTAGCTGATTTTTAATGATGAAATGCTGTGTATCAATAGATCTGAAAGTAGAGGGTATGGCTGAGCTTTTCCTGTTATTAATATCATTTTTACGTTGACTTTATAGTTCAGCAACAATATAAAAAGGACAATTCAAATGTCCTGAGAGGTAAGTGAAGATATGATGGGTTATGATGACAATCGCAATTTCTTTCGTATGATGGTGAATTCGCCTTGTGAATTAGTCGTTAGCGATAATCAATCCACCCGAACCCTTACTGCTGTATGTAAGGATCTAAGCGCTATAGGCATGTCGTTGGAAGTTGAAGAGTCAGTTGAAATTGGGGCAAGTGTGCAAGTTTCGATTGAGTCTACAAGTTCGCAAATTCCTTCTCTGAACGCGAATGTAAAAGTTGTTCGCTGTAGTGCATCTTCTGAATCATCGTACACGTTAGGTGTAGAAATAGTTGATATGAAATAAGGTTAGATAGCTCTAACAAAGTGCGGCAAAGGACTGTCTATGCCGCATTTTTAAGACTGCTTTTTAGTCTATAACACTCGGCAGACCAAGCCTTTCAAATAAAAGCCTTCTGGATAATTACTCGAAACAGGATGATCCGGAGCTTGTTCTAAACGCTTAATAAACTGAACTTCTCGACCTGCATCTAGTGCAGCATCAGCGACTATTTTTTGAAATAAGTCTGCGGACATTAGTCCTGAACAGCTAAAAGTACTCAGTATCCCGCCACTTTGAAGCAACTTGAATGCTTGTAAGTTAATGTCTTTATATCCTCGGCATCCTTTATTTAGACTTGCTTTAGATTCCACAAACTTAGGTGGGTCAAGAATAATATGATCGAATGTTTTGCGATTACTTTGATATTCGCGAAGTACTTTGAAGACATCTTTTTGTACAAATTCGACTTGATTTAGGTTGAGCTCATTGAGCTGAATGTTCTGTTTAGCTGTCTCAAGGGCTAAGTCTGAAACATCAACATTAGTGACATGTTTAGCCCCATTTGCGAGTGCATAACAACTGAATGCCCCCGTATATGAGAAGCAGTTTAGAACCTCTTTGCCATGGCATAATTTACCAACGAAATCACGGCTGTCGCGTTGATCAAGATAAAACCCGGTTTTGTGTCCATCTTTAACGTTGACCTTTATTTTGACGCCATTCTCTTGAATGACAACCTCGTCAGGTACTTCGCCACTTAAAGATTGAGTGATTAATTTTAATCCCTCTTTTTTCCGTACTGCGACATCAGAGCGCTCGTAAACAGTGAAATCAGGAAACAGCTTGTTGAGTGCCCACACGATTTTTTGACGAT
This sequence comes from Alteromonadaceae bacterium M269, assembly GCA_004353515.1. GTDB lineage: Bacteria > Pseudomonadota > Gammaproteobacteria > Enterobacterales > Alteromonadaceae > M269. The sequence continues at coordinate 361,800 of SMNZ01000001.1, forward strand.
GCTTTTCTGCCCCTGAACTTAATAACTGACAAACAGCAATATTTTCGTAAACATCTATAGTGACGCCAGGCAAACCGTCGGATTCAGCGGCAACCAACCTAAATCCTGTTGTATTCGGTGGTAACGTTGCTTTGCGTTGTTCCCAAGCTCTTTCTATTCGCCTGAGGAAAAAAGCGTTGTCGATATTTTCATTCTTCTTAAACGTCCATATTCTGACTTTAATTTGTGAATGCTGTGACCAAGCACCTCGACCTAACCATTGACCTTCTGAACTCATTACATCGACTGTATCGCCGTTATGGATATTTTTTTTGGGGATTTCTACGGCACCGTCAAAAATCCAAGGGTGGTGTCGTAATAGTGATTTTTCTTTTTGGGGCTTGAGTGTGATGCTAGAGGGCATGTTTTATGACTAGTAAAAAAATATTGAGCGATTATACCATTATCCCCGTTACCCTTGGAAATGCCTGTTTGTTAATCCAACGGATTTCCGTTGATTTAAGGACGAATATCATTGTTGACTAACGTTTTATAAAGTCGTTCTATTAACTCACTTTAAAGAGTCAGTGATTAAAAAATGAAGTTTATTGATTTTCAAGAAGGTGGTGAGCCTAGTTCTTTGTATGTTGCTGAATGTGATGCACCCAAATTAGAAACATCGCAGGTATTAGTTGAGGTTAAATCTTTCGGCATTAATCGAGCAGATACGCTTCAGAGAAAAGGTATGTATCCAGCTCCCAAACACGAGAGTTCAATTTTGGGATTGGAAGTTTCTGGCGTTGTTTCAGAGGTCGGTAATGCAGTGACTAAATGGAAGCCCGGTGATTTTGTTTTTGGACTAGTTGCTGGCGGTGGTTATGCAGAATTTGCGGCTGTTGAAGAAGATCATCTAATGTCTATTCCAGCAAACGTAGATTTCAATGAAGCAGCAGGTGTGGCAGAAGTCTTTTTAACGGCATACCAGGCACTGTTTGAGCTAGCCAATATCAAGCGAAACCAAAGGGTGTTGATTCATGCTGGCGCTAGTGGAGTAGGCTTGGCTGCTATACAGCTTGCCGTCACGATGGATTGTGATGTGGCAGTAACATCATCAAGCTTAAAAAAATTAGATGCTTGCGCTAGCTTGGGGGCAACAACACTAATCAATTACCAAGAGTTAGGCTTCAGGCGAGAGGTTAAAGAGTCTTTGGGTTGTGTTGATATTATCGTTGATGTTGTTGGTGCAAGCTACGTTAATGAGAACGTCCGCTTATTGAATATGGACGGTACGATTGTTCAGCTCGCTATGCTGGGTGGACGTTATGTTGAAAGTTTTGATATGGCAATGATGCTATCTAAAAGAGCGACTATCAAAGCATCAACGTTACGAAATCGAAGTGATGCATATAAAACGCAACTCATTAAACAATTTAGCCAACAATATTTATCACTTTTCGAAATGAAGAAGCTAAAACCAATTATCGACACGGTGTTCTCCGCGAATGATATTGCCGAAGCCCACTCCCGATTTGAGAGCAATGACTCAATAGGTAAATTTATCGGAACCTGGGAGTAGGTGACCTGCATTCGTCAGGTTTAAGATTAAGCCTTTATGGTGAGCGAGAAAACACTCATATATATGTAGATGGGGTGTATGAGCGCTATCAATAAAGGTGTCGTTTAAAAAATGACGAGTTTATTGATTAGGCGTTTTCTTCGTAGCCTTTATCTTGAGGTAGGTTTTTCCCATTCGCAGCATTTCTGGCCAGTTCATCACATCGCTCATTCTGTGGATGGCCAGAATGACCTTTAACCCAACGCCAATCTATTTTGTGGCGTTTAACTTGCTCGTCGAGCTGTTGCCAAAGATCAGCATTTTTGACTGGTTTCTTGGTTGATGTTTTCCATCCGTTTTTGCGCCAGTTATGGATCCACTGGTTGATACCTTGTTTTACATATTGGCTATCTGTTGTGAGTGTAACCTGACAAGGTTCGGTAAGGTGTTTTAAACCCTCAATGGCGGCTAATAATTCCATACGGTTATTGGTTGTTTTTGAAAACCCGCCGCTAACCTCTTTTACATGTTGTTTGTATTCTAAAACGGCTGCATAGCCACCTGGACCGGGATTACCTAAACAGCTTCCGTCCGTATAAATTTGCATTTGCTTCATTGAATATTGATGCCGTTATTTTTGGAGCTCACTGTTTTTTGCTCTCATTATTTTATGGTTTCGCAGTATATCTGAATCCCTAGTAAATGGCAGTCTTCAAGTATCAACGATATTGTTAGTGACAGTCATTTAAAATGGTGGTGGCTAGAAGTGTATTTTGGCTATCAGGGAGGTTATTATTGCTCACTACTATACTTAATTATTTAGATGAATAGGAATTTATGCGTCAGGTTGTTCTAGATACCGAAACTACAGGTATTGATCCTAAACAAGGCCATCGTATTATTGAAATTGGCTGTGTTGAATTAGTCAATCGAAGACTAACCGGGAACCATTATCATCAGTACATTAATCCACAACGTGAAGTGGAAGCCGAGGCAATAGAAGTTCACGGTATCACAAACGAATTCTTAGCTGATAAACCTTTTTTTAAAGATGTCGCCAGTGACTTTATCGAGTTTATCCGCGGAGCAGAACTCGTCATTCACAACGCACCTTTTGACGTGGGCTTTATGGATCATGAGTTTCAGATGAATAGAAGTGCCGTTAGCAATACTTCTGAAATTTGTACTGTCTTAGATACGTTGATGTTAGCCCGCCAGCTGCACCCTGGACAGAAAAACAATTTGGATGCTTTGTGTAAGCGTTATGGTATCGATAACTCTCATCGAGAGTTACACGGAGCATTGCTGGATTCGGAGATCCTGGCTGACGTTTATTTGATGATGACTGGTGGTCAGACTGATTTGAACTTGTCTGGACATGGGGATTCTACTCAAGGTAATCAGAGTGAGCCTATCAGGCGCCTTTCCGCCAATCGAAAACCGCTAAAGGTTGTTATGGCTACGGCCGATGAATTAGAACAACATGAACAACGTCTTGATTTAATAGAAAAAGGCGGTTCTCAGGTAATTTGGCGCCAATAAACTATGTTTCAACTTTCTTTTCGTCGACAACGAATTCTGGTCTTTCTTATATCTTTTCTGAGCTTTTGTCATATTGCGTTTGCTCAGGAAGACAACAAGGAGATGATGAAAGCCGACGAAAAAGAAATGATGGATAAGCCGGAAGTTGTTGATCAAACTCCATTAACGCGATTAGGGACTGAATACGAAAACAGCATTCGTTTACTTCAGAACAGATTCCGCATTGATCACGAAGTGAGTGAGATCACTATGGTCTTCTTTCGTCGCTTCGGTAGTGCTCCTGTTGTCTTAGTCAGACCTAATGGCTCAAAAATCTTTCAAGGCGATGCTGACGATGACAAAGTGACTTGGTTTGACTCTGCAACTTTTGACATGATCAAAATTAAGAACCCAGTACCAGGCCCGTGGCAGGCGGTTGGGCAAATCTTACCTGAAAGTCGAGTCATGGTTGTAAGTGAAATTAAGCTGCATGTTGAGCCTCTGCCGACATTGTTATTTTCAGGGGAGATACTTAAACAAACTGCGACTTTGTCGAATGGCGGTGAGGTGATTGATACACGTCAATTCAGTGATGTTGTGCAGCTAAGAATGCAGTTCGTGAGCACCAATAATCCCGATTTTAACAACTTTGGTTCGCAGACTCAGGATATTGCAACTTTTACAGATAACGGCTTAGGGATGGATGAGCGACCTCTGGATGGTGTTTATACTGGTCAATACAACTTGCGAATCCCTGAAGGGGAATGGCGAGCGCTGTTTACTGTTGATACACCTATGTTTAGTCGGGAACAAATGGGTGATCCTTTAAGACTGTTTCCAAACCCAGTTACATTGACTGTTGAAAAAGCTGAAGAAGGCGAAGGGTATCACCGCCTTATGATCGATGCTGACCGTGAAAATGTTGATATAACAAGTTTGTTGATCGACGGTAAGGTCACTTATCCCAACGGAGATGTACAGAACTTCTCCTTATCTGAGCAAACCGATCAGGCTAGAGTCCATCAGGTTATTAATTATGAATACGGTATTTTTAGAGCAAAGGTCACTGTATTTGGTAAGACACAGGATGGCCGCGACTTTATATTAGATGTCCCGGAGTTTACATTTTTAGTTGAAGAGCCTGAGCTGGAGAGTGCATTGGATGGACAGGTTGAAGGTACCGAAACGGCAAATGATGAACCTGAATTAGTCACTGATGAAGTTATTACCGAAGAGTTGCCACCTGAAGAAGAGAACAATACCAAGTACTACATCATTATCGCTTCGGTGAATTTAGGTATTTTAATTATTGGTGGAATACTGATCTGGTGGTTTATGAGAGATAAGTCTAATAAACCAGAAAAGCAGCCTAAAGATGGTTCTCCATCGTTCTTCTCAAAGTTGTTTAAAAAGAAAAAAGACAAAGAGGAAGGTAAGGACTCAGGCAAAAAAGAAGAGTCAGAGATAGCTGATTTATCTATGTCAGATAGTTAGCATTTCCCCTTCTATTAGTGATGAAAGAACTAAAAGTGATCACTATTAGTACTAGGCTGATTAATAAGGCAGCAGTTGAGTAATAAATCAGTAATATTCCTGAAAAATCTGTTGACTCGTTATAGTCCAGACCGTATCATCTGCGCCGCAGTTGGGAAGGGGGCTTTAGCCAAAATCTTAACTGTTTGAATTGATTGCAAAATCATGCGGAGTGGTAGTTCAGTTGGTTAGAATACCGGCCTGTCACGCCGGGGGTCGCGGGTTCGAGTCCCGTCCACTCCGCCAATTTTGTTGATATTCAAAGCTTATAACGCGCTGGAGTGGTAGTTCAGTTGGTTAGAATACCGGCCTGTCACGCCGGGGGTCGCGGGTTCGAGTCCCGTCCACTCCGCCAATATAAGCAATACCTCAATTTGTAGGTTCCATAAGATAGGTAAAACAAATAACAAACCTTGTGCGGAGTGGTAGTTCAGTTGGTTAGAATACCGGCCTGTCACGCCGGGGGTCGCGGGTTCGAGTCCCGTCCACTCCGCCATTCTGGTTTATCTCAATACTTCTCTTCCATATAAATCAAACATTTTCTTAATGTTTACCGAGTCTACTTCCCTTAGTTTTGATCTGTGCAACTGATTATTAGTGTAATCACGTAGTGGCTTTACTGGCAGGTATACTACAAAGAGGTAAAGACGTTGAAGCACGTGCTGTACTTCAACGCTTTATAGTTTTTGGATGGCTTGATTAAGCCGCTTTTCTACCTTTTTTCTTAGTTTCTGGCTCTGCTAGCGATTTGTTAGCCGCTAGCTCACTTGGATCAAAGTCATCAACGGCAATAACACTGAGTCTGCCTGCTTCTGCTCGTTGCAAGATAGCAGCTTCCTGGCTACTGATAATGCCTTTTTCCAGTCCCATCTCGGCAATTTTATCTAGCTTCACAAAGTTCAGTTTCTGATTTGTTTCTCGACATATACGGTCGAAAATTGGCTCAGAAGAGATAATATCTTCGAGCGTTTGCTCTAACTCTCCAAGTAAGTTGTGTGGATCTCTACTCCAGCATTGACCTGCACCTAATCTGGTGCGGCTTTCATTGGGTGTTTGTAGTATCGCTGCAACTTGGTGTTCTAGCTTATCGTTAGGGCGCGAGTGAGTTTTACCAAAAGGCATGACAAAGAGTCTTAAAGCCCAACCCAAGTACTTATTAGGGAAGTTTTTCAGTAGCTCATCGACTGCTGCCTCTAACTGATATAAAGAGTCTTGCATTGCCCAATGTAACAAGGGTAAATCTGCTTTCTGACGACCTTCGTCATCGAACCTCTTTAACGTCGCTGATGCTAGATATAAAAAGCTTAAGATATCTCCTAAGCGAGCAGAAAGTCTTTCTCTACGTTTTAGTTCACCGCCAAGCAAACCCATTGAGATGTCTGATAAGACCGCAAGGTTCGAACTGAATCGAGTCAAAGACTGATAGTACTCTTTTGTTTCATCAGAGAAGGGAGATGATGCTAAGCTCGAGTTTGTCCAACCAAACCAGAAACTACGGAAAAAGTTGCTGAATACAAAGCCAATGTGTCCAAACACCGCTTTATCGAACTCATCTAACGCTGTGTTTTCATCTTCATGCCCAGCTGCAATAAGTTCTTTCAATACGAAAGGATGGCTGCGCATTGCGCCTTGACCATATATCATCATATTTCGTGTGAGGATATTGGCGCCTTCAACGGTTATTGCGATTGGTGCACCTTGATACCCTCTGCCTAGATAGTTCTTTTTACCAAGCATAACGCCCTTACCACCGTGGATATCCATGGTATCCATCATGATTTGGCGCATTTTTTCGGTAAGGTGATACTTACAGATAGCTGAGATAACAGAGGGCTTTTCGCCCATATCAACCGCTTTGGTCGATACACTGGTGACGGCATCCATGAGATATGCATTACCACCAATACGGGCCAGCATTTCTTCGATACCTTCCATTTGGCCGATAGGTAATCTGAATTGTCTTCTAATACGTGCGTAAGCACCAGTCGCCAACGCAACCGTTTTAGCACCACCAGCGGCACTGGAAGGCAGAGTTATAACGCGTCCGACAGAAAGACACTCAACGAGCATGCGCCATCCTTGCCCCGCATTTTTAACACCACCAATAATAAAATCTAACGGTACAAAGATATCGTTACCTCTAATAGGGCCATTTTGGAATGGAATATTAAGAGGGAAGTGACGGTTACCTATATCTAATCCCTCAGTACTTGATGGAATAAGTGCGCAGGTAATACCTAAATCTTCTTCGTCTCCAATCAGGTTTTCTGGGTCATATAATTTGAAGGCAAGCCCTACAACAGTAGCTACTGGTGCAAGCGTGATGTATCGCTTGTCAAAGGTGAGCTTCATACCAATGACTTCTTCACCTTCCCACATGCCTTTACACACAATGCCTTGATCAGGAATAGCGCCTGCATCAGAGCCAGCTTCTGGGCTTGTTAATGCAAAACAGGGGATCTCTTGGCCGTTAGCTAAACGCGGTAAATAGTGATCTTTCTGCTCTTGTGTTCCATAGAGTTGCAACAGCTCGCCTGGGCCCAAAGAGTTGGGAACACCAACCGTCGACGCCAATACAATGCTCATGCCTGATAGCTTTTGCAAAACACGAGATTGCGCATAGGCAGAGAATTCTAATCCGCCATATTCCTTTTTGATGATCATGGCGAAAAACTTGTTGTCTTTCAGGTACTGCCAAACTTCCGGAGGTAGGTCTGCTCGCTCGTGGTTGATTTCCCATTCATCAACCATTCGAGCGACTTCTTCAACAGGCCCATCAAGGAAGGCTTGCTCTTCCGCGGTTAGTCTTGCTTGTGGAACGTTATGAAGTTTTTGCCAATTTGGAGCACCACTAAATAAGTCGCCATCCCACCACACAGTACCAGCGTTGATAGCGTCTTTTTCGGTATCAGACATCTCTGGGGTGATTTTTCTATAAGTGTCTAGTATTGGTTTCGTGAGATATTGTTTACGTATAGATGTTGAGTTTAACGAGACTGCAACTGCAAGGAATACCAGCCAAGTGAAAAGGCCGATAATATCCAATGTTGAGCCAACAACCATCAATACACCAACAGCAACGGTGGCATTGAATAATTTAAGCCGCAGTGAACTAGCGATACCTACCACTACAAAGACGGCTAAAAGCCAATATAAATATTCCATTTGAACTCCAAAAAAGAATCAGGTCTGACCAGGTAATAATTAATTATAGCTTAACCGAAATAAAATGGCAGTGTCCGATAAAGCACAAAAGTATTGAAATTGAGATGTCGGTATGAAGGATATCGGTTATTGGTTATTGGTAATTGGTAGGGCTTTAGAATGTATTAAATAGACGAATCTATGTCCGTCTATTTAAGAATCGACTTGGGTTTGTTAAGAGATATGTTGCCCATTTAAGGTGTAAGAGCGCTGTAAGAACTCAGCTGCACGTCTGCTTGTTGCTTACCTTCTTTATATTGCTCAATACGGACCATGGTGTAATCCAAACTTGGAGCAAACCAAATATAGGTTGTTCTTTTACTTGATGATGCTCTAACAATCTGTACTTTAAGCGTGTCGATTTCGCCATAAGGAAGCGTCAGCTTTTCTTCTCCAAGTATCTTGAACTTATAAGTCTTATATTGTGCTCTATTGTTAATAATACGGTATTCAAACTCTTGCTGAGATGACATTAAGCTTTGTTGAAAGTGGAAGCGGTAAAGTAGGTTATCTAGCTCGCCATCCCACTCAAACACATCCCCTTTTTTAGAGTTAACTATCTTTTGCTCGACATCGAATTGCAAATCTAGTGATTTATCCTTCCCAGTGCCTTTGCGAACATAAGTGTATTGCTGTGGAATAAGCTCGTTATCTTTGAGAACAAAGTGGCTGGTTTCGTAGCGCTTATCTGTAAGAAAGAAGAGAGAAGCCAATGATTGATAGGAGAGTCTGTATTGATTGCCTGATACATGTTCAAGTTTCTGTTTAGCTGTACCTATTTTTTGTCCTTTTCTATAGCCTATATAGTCGGCTTCGAACGGCTTTAAATTCGCATAAACGACCTGACTAATACTCAGCGCTAAAAACACAAACAACGTTTTAATTTGCTGCATACCCGTTGTCCCCAATAACTTCATTGTCAAGATAGGCTTTACCATTTTGCATACTTAATCGATCTTCGCAAAACCATTTAACAACCATAGGATAAATTTGCCGTTCTTGTTCTTGTACACGAGCCGCAAGATCTGTTGCCGAATCCTCTGGAAAGACAGGTACCTTTGCTTGAAGTATGACTGGACCGCCATCAAGTTCTGGACTAACAAAGTGGATACTGGCGCCATGCTCAGGTTCGTCGTCATCAATAGCTCTTTGGTGAGTATTCAGACCTTTATATTTGGGTAATAAAGACGGATGCACATTTAACATCTTCCCCGTGAAAGAATTAACGAAGTAGGGTGTTAAGATGCGCATGAAGCCCGCGAGAACAATAAGGTCCGGACTAAACCGCTCAATATTAGCCAATAGAGCAGTGTCGTATTCCTCTCTACTCGCGTAATCTTTGTGTGAGACAACCAGATTGTTTATGCCTGCTTGCTCGGCTCTCTGCAAACCATAAACACCATCAATATTTGAGATAACGGCAACTATTTTGCCGTTAATTTTCTCATTATCGATTTGGTCAATAATGGCTTGCAGGTTTGAACCATTACCCGAAATCAGTACAACAATGGACTTCATTGGCTAGACCATTTCGACTTGTTCGGAGCCATCTTTTTCCGCAATTGAGCCCAGCTCCCAAGCGTTTTCATCCATTGCATTAAGGCTCTCGACAATACTTCCAGCGGAATCTGCCGGAACAACTAACATAAGGCCTACACCACAATTGAAGGTTCTGTACATTTCGTGTGTTTCGACATTGCCATTGGTTTGCAACCAATTAAAGATTGCTGGCCATTCCCAAGACTTACTATTGATTACAGCCTTACATTCTGAAGGTAAAACGCGAGGGATGTTTTCCCAGAAACCACCACCTGTAATATGAGATATAGCGTTAACTTTGTGTGACTTAAGCAGTTCTAGAATGGGTTTAACGTAAATACGTGTTGGCTCAAGAAGGTGATCTGCAATTGATTTACCTTCTAGTTCCGAGCTTGTGTCAGCATTTGCCACTTCAATAATTTTTCTGATTAACGAGTAACCATTAGAGTGGGGGCCTGACGATGCCAGTGCAATAATTTTGTCACCAGCAGTAACCTGGCTACCATCGATTAACTCGTCTTCTTCAACGACACCAACACAAAATCCGGCGACGTCATAATCTTCACCGTGATACATGCCTGGCATTTCTGCTGTTTCACCGCCAATAAGTGCGCAACCTGCTTGTTCGCAGCCTTGGCCAATGCCGGTTACTACTTCAGTGGCGACATCAACATTCAATTTACCTGTGGCGTAATAATCAAGGAAAAATAGTGGTTCTGCGCCCTGAACAATAAGATCGTTTACACACATACCGACTAAATCAATCCCAATTGATTGATGGCGCTCCAGGTCCATTGCTAGTCGAAGTTTTGTACCTACACCATCAGTTCCAGATACAAGTAATGGCTTTTTGTATTTTGTTGGGAGCGAGCATAGCGCTCCAAAGCCACCTAATCCGCCTCTAACTTCCGGACGGTGAGTTCGTTTTGTTACCTGCTTAATCTTATCAACAAGCTGATTACCAGCATCGATATCGACGCCCGCATCTTTATAACTTAACGATGATTTTGTATCTGCCACGCTTCTGTTCTCGTATTCGCGAAAAATTTGGCGGATTTTATCAGTTAAGGGCGTAGCTGCCTACCGCTCATCAGAGGATAAATTACTGTTTTATTGAAACAAGAGATGAAATTAACGCGCATTTAAATAACAATAGCGGTATGACTTATGGATCGAATATTAGATGAAGCTTCTTTTTAACGTTTTTTGGCTAACTTATTTTGTCTCAAGTGCTGTTTTCGCCGATGTGGTTACAGGCTTATACGACGCAGTAACAAGGATAGAGTCACAATCTCAGTCGGCACAGAGCCGAGCTACTCGCCAAGGTATGGAGCAAGTTTTAGTTAAAGTCAGTGGTGATCAAAATATATTGCAGAACAGCGATATTAGAGCGCATGTTCGTCGTGCAAACGATTATTTATTGCAGTTTAATTTTGGTATGGAAGATGGCGCGCTAACATTTCAAAGTACGTTTGAGAAAAGTAAAATTGATCGCATTATTAAAGATGCTGGTTTTCCGATTTGGGGAAGCCGTAGGCCGTCGACTTTATTTTGGTTGGCTGTTGAATCTGATGATGATTCAGAACGCTTTATCGTATCTGAAGCCGATAGTTTATTAATTAAAAATACGGCGTTAAGAGCATCGAAGAGAAGAGGACTCGTTGTTGATTTTCCCTTACTTGACCTAGATGACATTGAGAAAGTGCACGTTGTCGATGTCTGGGGGCGGTTCATGGATAACTTGGTGAACGCCAGCGATCGCTATGATGTCGAGAGTGTTTTGGTAGCCCGATTATACAAAGCAACAAGTTTAATTGATGAAGATGATAGTGTTCCTGAGCTTTTAAAGGCTGAGCAAGGTGAAGCAAGTTGGCAACTTGATTGGAGTCTGCAGCTAGCTAATCAGACTTACAACGGTACTTATAATGGTTCATTATCTGAACCTTTGATTGATAACTTGATCGATGAAGTGGCAAATCAACTGGCGTCCAGGTTTGCTATTGGCTTAAGTGATAACCGATTTGCGAATGAAAGGATCGACATAAAAGTTGTGGGTTTGGAAAATATGCGGCAACTCGTTAAAACGACTGAAGTGTTGCGTAGCGTTGCGGCAATTTCCGATGTGTCCATGACGTCGATAACCGGAGATATAGCGACTTTTGAACTAACGCTATTGGGGACTGAACAGGACTTTTTGACGGCCTTATCTCTGGAAAAGAGTATTGTTCGTCGACGAGATCAATTTGACCAACCTGTTGATTCACTTGAGTTTGTGCTGGAAAACTGATTATCAACATGAATATGCAATTATCACTACCGGTTAATACATCAGACAAAGTTTCGTTCGAAAGCTTTGTTTTTGGTGAGAATCAACAGGCTATTGATAGTTTAAAAAAGCTTATTACTAAAGATGAGACAGCGCCTTTTCTCTTTTATTTGTTTGGTGAAAAGGGTTGCGGCAAGAGCCACTTGCTCATCAGCTTATGCCATTATGCGCACGCTCGTGGCCTTGATGCGATTTACATTGATCTTAAGCAAACACAAGAGCTGGTGCCGGATGTATTGTCGAATTTGGAAGCTAGTTCAATTATCTGTTTGGACGGTTTAGAGAATATAAAGTCCTCAGTTGAGTGGCAGGAAGCCGTTTTTGATTTGATCAATCGTGTTAAAGAGCAGGGAGATACGTCAATTGTTATCTCAGGAAGAGAAGCTCTTTCGTCCTTGTCATTAACTCTGGCAGATTTGAAATCCCGGTTAAGTTGGGGTTTGAGCTATGCAATCACGCCGTTAAATGATACTGAAAAGCAGGAACTCATCATTAAACGAGCAAAACAGCGAGGCATGGTACTTTCAACTGAAGTTGCTAAGTTTCTACTAAGTCATTGTGAAAGGGATACGCAAAGTCTAATGCGCATATTAGACAGACTAGATAAACTTTCTCTGCAACAAAAGAGAAAACTCTCGATACCTTTTGTTAAATCGGCACTGTCTTTGTAATTATTTGGCTACACGGTTGCAGTAGATACTGAGCGATTACGACTCTTTTAATTTTTTTAAACCTAACCCTAACTCTCTACCTCTTAGTCGAGCAAAAAAACTACAGCCAACAAACATACTACTGGCAATTACTAGTTCAATCAGTGCATAGAACCATTCGCTGCTTGTGTAGATTGCTGTAAAACCATGTAGCAGGTAAAACATGATGATGAAGTTTGCCCACGCGTGGGTATAAGGTTTTCCTTGAATGAGCCCTTTAAGTGGTAGCAATAAAGGAATCACCCACAATAATGTGAGAAACCAGGCTGAATTTAGTGTGTCTTCAGTTAACCATAGATGCCAAAGTGATACCCATGCTAAAAGTAGTACGTAGCTCGTTAGTGCTAAGCGACGAAAAAATAAAGTTTTAGGTGACATCTATGATTCCAATTTATTAACTAACTTCGCTAGGTTTTTTCCTTGCGCAAAGCAAAGCTTTTGTTCTTCTTCTGTAAGTATATTACTGCTGTTAGGGCCAGCAACATGTGAGACACCATAAGGAGTGCCACCTGATGATGTTTGAGATAACTCTGGTTCACTATAAGGTAGACCCATTACCAACATGCCGTGGTGAAAAAGAGGGAGCATCATCGAAAGCAGTGTTGATTCTTGCCCTCCATGCATACTGCTGCTAGAGGTAAAAACCGAAGCTGGCTTACCTATTAATTTACCGTTAAGCCATGAGGTAGATGTTGAATCGATGAAGTACTTCATAGGCGCTGCCATGTTCCCAAAGCGTGTTGGGCTGCCCAATACTAAGCCATTTGCTCTCTCTAAATCCGATAATTCAACATAGGGATCTCCAGAACTTGGTACTTTACTGTGGCTTTCTTCTAGGTTGTCAGATACCTGAGGTACTGTTCTAATCACGGCTTCACAGCCTTCACTCTCAATACCATCAGCTATCTTGTAAGCCATTTTTTGTGTGGAACCATGTCGGCTATAGTAAAGTACCAATACCTGAGGCATTAAAGGATTTCCAATACCGACTCTGGTGGGCGGCCAATTCTTGCTTGCCCATTGTTGATAACGATTGGTCGTTCGATCAGCTTTGGAGTTTCTACCATAGCCTTAATCAAATCGTCTTGTGACAATGCCGAATTGTCCAGTTCTAACTCTTTATATTCTGCTTCTTTTTTTCGCATCAACTGGCGAGCATCATCAAACCCTAAGAGGTTGAGAATGTTTCTTAGTTCCTCAACTGTTGGTGGTGTTTTGAGGTATTCGAAAACAACAGGTGATAAGTCTTTATCTGTCAATAATTGCAGCGTTTGTCTGCTTTTAGAGCAGCGAGGATTATGGAAAATAGTAAGCTCAGTCATGAATATATTACGATGGGTTAGATTGGTGATATTGTATCTTGTGGTTATTCCAATTACATTAACAATTCGCAATTATTCAACTCGTTGTTGTACCGTTCAATTTCTGTGTAACTCTCTTTAATAAAGGATTCTCTGTGTTCAAAAAGTTGCTTCCTGCTATCACAGCTCTGGTTTCTCTTGTTGTGGGTGTGTTCGTATTTTTATCACTTCAGTATGATTTTAAGACACTGGATGGCAATAAATGGAGAATGGAGGATCAAAAAGGGCAGTGGATAATCATTAATCACTTTGCAGAGTGGTGCGCTCCATGCTTGGAAGAGGTGCCTGAATTAAATAAGCTAGATGAACAACTGAAAGGGACTGGAATGCAGTTGTTCGCTGTCAGTTACGATGAAATGCCAACACAGGCTTTGGTAGATATTCGAGAACGTTATGATATGCAATTTAAATTGGTTGAACAAAAGTATGCAGCCAAGCTGCCAGGTTCAAAGCCGAAACAGCTACCTGCAACTTATCTAATATCGCCTAATGGTCAACATGTTGAAACGGTGCTTGGCAAACAAACTGCCGAATCACTATTGAGTGCGGTTTCTCGTGCCAAAATGAGCACTAACTAAAACCTGATTGTTAGCAACAGTAAAGCGCTTTATTTCTTAGTAAGCTTATCCAGTGCTTGTTGAGTTGGAGCGTCTTCAGGGAATAGCACTAGATTCCATTTTAAAGCATCGATAGCTTGTTTGTATTGTAGGCCCATCTCTAAATTTTTTGAAAGCCGCAATAAGTGCTTTGGCGTTATTTGATAGGCTTTGTTCTCGAGCTGCTCTTTGCCAATTTGCTGCTGAAGTTCTGGGTATTTTTCTCTGACTGAAGTGATACCATTCCTTCTCACATCCATATAAATGTATTGATCAAAGTCAGAGGGTGAGGTTTCTGCAACCCGTAAAAGTTGGTTTGCTTTTAATTGTTGGAGATGATTCCGATCATACAACTGACCGTTGGCTATAACCGCATGAATTTCCTGAGTGTTGGCGATATTTTCTAACGGATTCGCGTCGAGAATTAGCAGGTCCGCATACGCACCAACCTGGATGTTTCCAATTAACTCTGGTATCCCAAAGTATTCTCCTGGGTAAAGGGTTGCACTACGCAAGACTTCAAGATTTGACATACCTAAATCTGAATAAGCGGCTAATTCTTCGTGTAGACTCTCTCCCAGCACGAGGTAAGGGTTGGGGGTATCTGTCCCAGCAAGCATTTTAACTCCTTTGCGGCTTAATTCAGCGATGACCCTTCGGTTAAATTCGAATCGTTTTTGTTGTTGTTGAGCAGCTTCCTTATCAAAATTCTTAAGCGCATTGTCCTTGATACGTTTCCACCAAGCTTTGAAGTAAGCTGGGGTATAGTCGTATTTAGGGTTCTTATTGAAAATAGCTCTATCTTTAGAAAAGTCATTTGCGACCTCGTAAACACTCTCACCGTAACCATAGCCAATAATGGTAGGAGACTGAAATACGTTATTTTCGTTGAGCGTTTTCGCTAAGGTATTGATTTCTTTTGATGAGAATTCGTATTCATCATAATTTTTGAATGTCTGTCCTATGCCAAACATGTGTTCTATAGAATCTAGTTTTATTTCTGCGGCCTGATTTTGTGTCCAACCACTTGGTATATGGCCTGCTGTCTTAAGGCCTCTCTCATGGCTGTATCGAACTATTTCAGTGAAAACATCAGGGGGGATATTTTGGAATAGCTTGGTCAGCTCAGCATCTTGCTCGACAAGCTTATCGATTGTGGGTTTAACTTGTTCAATTCGACTAACAGATAGTGAACTTGGGAACCTAGGGGAAGCTCCTTCAATAATGACCCCTGAGGAAATTATTCTGGGGCCTGTCAATGATAGATCGGCTATCTGTTGTTTCCATAGCTTGATCAACTTGTGATTGGTTATTCCCAAGTCTCGAATGCCTGTAATGCCATTGGCAATAAACATAGGAAGGTTTTCTTCGCCAGAATAAGAACGGATATGGGTATGCATATCCCACAAACCGGGAATAACGTATTTGCCGCTACCATCAATAGTCCTGTATTGACTAGAGGAGTCTTTTTTATGGGGCCTTACATCAATGATTTTATGATTATTGAAGACAATATCTTTATTACGCTCAACTTCTCCTGATTTTACATTGATGATGTTGATATTTGACAGCAACAGAACTTTAGAAGGTTCAGATGTATGGCTGTGAACGACGCTAGATAGGAGGAGCATTCCAACAGCTAATAAAGAGGTTTTTAGCATTAGGCATTCAAATTAGTATGAAGGTAGCGCCATCTTAAGGCGTTTCATTCATAGATGTAAGAATACCTGCTAACTCTAGTCGGTGACCGATGAGACAAGAATGTTTGAAACTGTGAATTTATTAATACAGTTTTTAGCGAGCTCGGTCTGAGTTATAACGTTTCTAACCTTCTTTGTGCTTCTCTAAATTGGTCTATACGCGCTCGTATTCGCTGCTTTTCGATGTTTTGCAGTTTGGCAAAATTATAAGCATGTTGAAGTTCGTCAATTGCTCTAGGGTAGGCTAGTAAAAGGGCGTAAATCTCAGCTTGAGTCTGATGCATCTCTAAAAAGCGCTGGCTGCCGCTGTATGCAGAGCTTAGAAGTTGATGTGACAACAGATGGTCTGGATTAACTAACAAATAATCTTTAAGTAATTCAATTGCCATATCATAGTTTTTATTTTCTATGGCGACGTTAGCCAGGTTCAACGTTATGACGCGGTTCCTAGGCCTTTGTTCGGCTTGCTTTGACAAAGCACTATATGCTTGATCAAATTTCTTTTGCGCGATAAGAATGTCGGTCGCTGCATCGTGATAATACAAGTTTTCAGGATCTTTCTTGAGAAGTTTGTCGATGATTTTTTCAGCTTCGTCTGACTGTTCATTGGCTAAATAAGATAGTGCTAGCGCATATTCATGTGCTTCGCGGAAAACATACTGGTTGTTTTTAAGTTGTTTTTTAAACAGCGTGATGTTTTCTTCAGGGTTTCTGTAGTATCTAGCCAATATTCTCATTTTCGTTAAGTGAAAATTGAGGTTGGGCGGCGCATAAATTTGAGGGAGGGACGCTGCTCGACTGCGAGCTTCTGATACCCTGGCTTCCGGTAAGGGGTGAGTTAACAAAAACTGTGGTGGTGCTGACTTGAATCGAGATTGCTCGACTAATTTGCCAAAGAAGCTACTTGCACCATTAGGATCAAATCCAGCTTTAGCCATAACTTGAATGCCAATTCTATCCGCTTCTTGCTCGTTGCTACGTGTATAATTAATACTGTTTTGTTGAGCTGCTGCTCCTGAAGCACTGACACCGGCAAGAACAGCATCACTGCTCCCAGCTGCAACACCTAAAACAATACCGGCTATCGCAGTTGCAATCTGAATAGGGGAAAAACGTTGCTGCGCTTCTATTCTTCTCGCAATGTGGCGTTGAGTAACGTGAGCGACTTCGTGCGCTAAAACAGATGCTAATTCGCTTTCTGTTTCCGCTCTAATAATAATCTCAGTATGCACACCAACATTACCGCCAAAAAATGCGAAAGCATTGATATCTTTGCTGTCTATAAGGAAAAATCTAAATGGAAATTTTACGTTTTCAGAATTCGCAACAATGCGGTTACCCAAGTCCTGAATATATTCTTCGAGCAGTGGGTCATTTATAATAGGGGCTTGTCCACGAAGCTGACGCATGAGAGCGTCTCCAACCAACAATTCTTTATCAATACTGATAGAACCGGAAGCAACCACACCTATATCGGGTAATTGGTTCTTGTTGGTGACCTGAGAAACTTGAGAGTAACTGACAAAACTCAAACTAATGGCACATAGGAAAAGAAAAAAACGCATTCTTAGTAAATTACTCGCTTTTAGGATCTTCATTATAGGTTAATAGAACCCTTAAGACTGATTATCTTTTACAAAAGTTCCAATTTTATCAACTTGTTACATTTTAATTGGCTGTATACAGTAAAACTCTCTCAGAGAAATCACAAAACGTTAAAAATAAGGGCATACTATATCGCCTTAGGTACAAGTTATACTAACTCATACCTTTATCATTTATAAGGTCGCATTTGTTGTTTTCAACGATAAAAATCTAATATTTAACGTGTTACGTTCACTATTGCACAACAACGATTTTTGTTTTGTATGGGTTAACGAAGCTTCACAACTGACAATTGCTATCTTTTAACTTGGTATTTAGATCAAGTACTGACTTGTTATAATAAAATCCCCAAGGCATGACTTATCCAGTAAATAAGTATTTATTTAAGTTTCAACGGCAAATTGAGGTGAAAGCGTGAATTCTGAAGGAAAACTGTTCTTAGGTACCTCAGAAAAAAATGTACTGGACCTATTTCATTCGAAGTGCCCTAGAGCTTTGATTGAACTTAAACTTGGAATTAATGCACTGGAAAGGGGCGAACGACTTGTTGTTAAACTGAATAATCTGCACAACAATCGTGACCTCATTAGCTATATCGAAGTTTCTGCTGTGACGCTCATAGAGAGTGAAAAAGATAATGAAACTCAAACACTAACACTGCTAAAACAATAGGAATATTGATGATTAACGTACTTGAGCATTGGTACAAAAGAAAGTTCTCTGACCCCGATTCTTCGATGTTATTAATATTGTTGTTCTTGGTGTCTTTGTTCCTGATTCTATGGGGACATATGCTGACACCTGTGTTCGTAGCGGTGACTATTGCTTATCTTTTAGACTGGCCTGTAGCTCGAATGTCTAAGTTTGGAATTTCTAGAGCTTATGCTAGCACGCTCGTTCTTATCGCCTTCATATCAATATCAATATTAGTAGTTGTTGGCCTTTTACCCGCCATATGGCAACAAGGGGTTAACTTTATGCGGGAATTGCCTCAGATATGGGGACAAGGGCAAGAGTGGGTAATGACCTTACCTGACAAATACCCTGACTATATTCGTGGTGACGAAATAGAGAAGATGCTATCTGGCGTCAACGAGCGTGTTGTCGAAGTTGGAGAGCAAGTTATATCTGCGTCTGTTAGTTCCCTGGTTGATCTGGCTGCTTTATTGATTTACCTAATATTGGTGCCGCTGATGGTGTTTTTTATGCTCAAGGATAAAGGTGAACTGATGGACCATTTCACTATTTTATTGCCTAAGCGTAGACGTTTAATAAAACAAGTAGGCACTGAGATGAATGTTCAAATCATGAACTACATCCGAGGCAAAGTTGTTGAAATTATTATAGTCGGTGGTGTGTCGGCAATTACATTCGCCTTAATGGACTTACGCTATGCATTGTTGCTAGGTGTTCTCGTTGGCTTTTCCGTTCTTATCCCCTTTATTGGTGCGGCGGTTGTGACTTTACCGGTTTTGGCAGTTGCACTGTTTCAGTGGGGAATATCGCCTAACTTTTACTATATTGTTGTTGCATATGGCATCATCCAAGCTCTAGACGGTAATCTACTGGTACCTTTACTTTTCTCAGAAGCGGTAAGTTTGCATCCCGTATATATCATCATAGCGGTTTTATTCTTTGGAAGTTTGTGGGGCTTTTGGGGTGTCTTTTTTGCTATACCATTAGCTACGTTGGTAAAAGCCTTAATTAATGCGTGGTCAGGTTCTGAAGGTACGATAGAAGAAGGTGAGGCTTCTTAGTTATTGATTGAAAGTGGCGAACGAAGCTAGGTTCGTTCGCTTCAGATCAAGTGATTCTTAGATTAATTGAAATAGTCTAAAACGACTTGGTGGTGCTCTTTGGTTTTAAACTTATCGAAGACATGTTCAACAACGCCGTTTTCGTCGATTAGGAAGGTAATACGGTGGATACCATCGTATTCCTTGCCCATAAACTTCTTTAAACCCCAAACGCCAAATTGATCGGCAACTTTGTGATCTTCGTCGGAAAGTAAATCAAAGTTTAAATCGTATTTCTCTTTAAATTTAGGAAGTCGCTTAACAGGATCTGGGCTAATACCTAAAACGACAACATTTTTATCATCGAGCTGTGTTTTACTGTCTCTTAAACCTTCTGCTTGTACCGTACAGCCTGGAGTCATCGCTTTCGGGTAAAAGTAAACGAGGACTTTTTTTCCACTTAAATCGCTAAGAGTTACTTGTGTATCGCTGTCACTGGTTAGGGTGAAGTCCGGTGCTTTGTCACCCGCTACGAGTCTATTCATTATTGCCCTTAATGTTTTTCAGTTAATGTACCAATTAAACTTAATTTTTCGAGATGGTCTTCATACTCGAATGCGACATCTTTGATGTCGGTTCCATCTGGAATGCTGACAATCATCTTACACTTAAGCATTTTTACTTGAGTGTGTTGTTCAAGAAAAAGCTTTTGTCTTAGAGCGTTGATTGAAATTCCTCTCTCTCCGAAGAACTTTGTGATACTTGCCATCACGCCAATCGCATCGACTCCAACAAACTCTACATCCGCAAGGTGAACAAGGTTCTGTTTATGATGATCTTTTGTGCGTTTCATCATAGATAACAGATTGTGCTTTTGGCATAGCTGAGAAATATTTACTTCTGCACGAGCTATGGCGCCAACATCTCCTTCGAGTATCAGAGTGAGTGAGAAGTCTTCTCCGTAAATAGCTTGTCGGCTGTCTAAGATGTTGCAATCTGTTTCGCTTGCTGCAGCTGCTAAGTAACTTAGAATATTGATTTTGTCGCTGCCTAACACCAGTACAATTAATTGCTCTTGCACGTCATTATCCAAGCATTTGCTAAAAGGTAATATTAAGCATAACTCAATATTATGTGATTTCGCATTAATAACTGCTGAGGTTGTTAAATTTGCCTAATCTATTTTTACGAATAGGGCATATACGAAGCTATACTAATTCATTCTTAGGCTCGGATTCTTCGAGCTACTTTAAATTCGACTCTTTTTCTGTTGCAGCGCTTGTTTTTATTGATGTAGCTCTTTACCATAAGCGCTCTTTTTTGGGGGGAGCACATGTTCAAAGGTAGTATTGTTGCATTAGTCACACCAATGACTAATGACGGGCAAATTGATTATCCATCATTAAAAAAACTCGTTGAGTTTCATCTTTCACAAGGAACAGATGGGATTGTATCTGTCGGAACAACCGGTGAATCTGCAACTTTACCTGTTGAAGAGCATATGGAAGTTGTTAAGAAAACGGTCGAGTATGCTAAGGGTAATATTCCCGTTATTGCAGGCAGTGGTGCGAACTCTACAGATGAGGCGATATTCCTTAGTCACTCCATGCAAAATCTCGGCGTAGAGGCTTTCTTAACGGTCGTACCATACTATAACAAGCCTCAGCAGAAGGGCATGATTGCTCATTTTAGAGCCATTGCTGATTCAACACATATACCCAATATTTTATACAATGTGCCGAGCCGTACGGTGGCTGATATGTTGCCCGAGACTGTTGCGGTACTTGCAGAGCATGACAATATTGTCGGCTTGAAAGATGCGACAGGGGATATGCAGGTTCTAGCCGATTTGAAACGTTTACTACCTGACGACTTTTGCCTATTGAGTGGTGATGACTCTACGTGTTTAGAGTTTATGCTTGGCGGTGGTGATGGTGTTATTTCTGTAAGTGCGAATGTAGCTCCTCAAGCAGTTTCAGATATTTGTCGAGCTGCGTTGGGCGGCGATACTGAGCTCGCTCGCTCACTTAATGATAAATTTGCAGCGCTTCATAGCGATTTATTTATCGAACCAAACCCAGTACTACCAAAATGGTGCCTACAACGAATGGGCTTGATGGAATCAGCATTTTTGCGTTTACCTCTCGTTGAAGCGGAACTTAGTAACGCTAAACATATCGAAGATATAATGAAACAAGTAGGAATAGAGTTATCTTGAGGACAATGATGGTGAGATATTCGTTGTTAGCAACAGCAGTCGTTTTGAGCTTGGGCGCTTGCTCTTCGATAGACAATAGAAAAAAAGCGAACGGCGATTTTGATTATATTGAAGAAAGTGAGCGCGTTGAGCTGCTTATTCCTGAAGGTGTTGACGAACCTGAATTTAATCGAACCTTTGAATTACCCGAAATCAGTGAGGACGCGCCTGTCGAGTTGGTCGGTGAAAATTTAGTTGTTGCCTCACCATCTTTAGTTCTTCCATTAGTTAGTGGTTCTCGTATACAAGAGGGAACTCAAAAGGCGACTATATCGTTTGACCAAGTCGATGATAGTCAGGCGCTTGACGTTACTATATGGAACTCGTTAATTAACTTTCTCGAAGAGCAGGGTGTCGGTATTGATACCTTTGATAGAGATGCGCATCGACTTGTGACTGATTGGATGATTGTCGAGGAAAGTACCGGAAAGTGGTATAGCTGGAAGAGTACTGAACGCAGTGTCGGTCAACGCTTCGAGTTTTCCGTTAATATGGAACCTCACGGTAGAAGTGGGACACTAGATGTTGTTCTAAGAGATTATCTCGAAACCGTTGATAACAATGTCAATGACAAAATATTTCCTGATGAAAAGCGACGTAATGAAGTCGATATTCTAAATAAAGTCATTGGTTATTATGACTATCAAATACGAGCAGAAACGGCTCGTAAACAGCGCCTTGTTTTAGATGGGTTAAATCTGGAACTTGGCTTTAACGACCAGGGCGAAGCTGCTTATATTGTCGACGCGTCGTACGATATTACCTGGGCTCGTTTATTACTTGTACTACGTAAATTAGGTTTTAATGTTGTTGATCTCGATCGCTCTAACGGTTTGTTATTTGCGAACTACAACGGCACTGACTCAGGTTGGTGGGGCAATTTATGGGGAGGAAGTGACGGCGAACTTCCTATAGAAAAAGATAGATACCGCTTCCGTGTTAAGGCAGCAGGTGACAGAACTTCAATTACAATGTTGTCAGATGACAATGAGCCATTAGCTCCAGAGTCAATAAGTGATATGTATCTGACTTTCTCTGAGATAATGGCAACTGACGACCTCGACATTTAACGATCTAAAAGAACCAAGACTATGCAAAAAGTTTCCGAGTTATACCGCGGGAAAGCCAAAACGGTATACACCACTGAAGACCCTTCTTTACTTGTACTTCACTTTCGTAATGATACGTCTGCTTTTGATGGTGAAAGAATAGAGCAATTAGATCGCAAGGGAATGGTTAACAATAAGTTTAATCATTTCATTATGTCTAAACTGGAAGAAGGCGGCGTTGAAACTCAATTGGAGTCTTTGCTGTCTGACGATGAGGCTGTCGTTAAAAAACTTGATATGATTCCTGTTGAGTGCGTTGTTCGCAATGTCTCGGCTGGCTCAATTACTCGACGCTTAGGGGTAGAAGAAGGGCTTGACCTTAATCCTCCAACGTTCGAATTCTTCCTTAAAAATGATGCGCTGCACGACCCGATGGTGAATGAGTATCACATTCAGTCTTTCGGTTGGGCTACTGAATCGCAGATTTCGGAAATGAAGCGTTTAACGTTTAAAGTTAACGACATCTTAAAACCTCTCTTTGATGCTGCTGGCCTAATCCTCGTTGATTACAAATTAGAATTTGGCTTATCAGATGGCAAAATTGTTTTAGGTGATGAATTTACACCGGACGGATGCCGCTTATGGGATAAAGAGACCAGAGAAAAGCTCGATAAAGATCGCTTTAGACAAGGGTTAGGTAGTGTTGTTGAAGCTTATGAGGAAGTTGCAAAACGACTTGGCGTTACCCTCGATTAATTAAAGTACCTGCGAGAGAGCATAATCTTGCTCTCTCTTTACAATTCTAGTAAAACATTTCCTACATTCTTTCATTTCTTAAAAGCGCATTCCGAATACTCGTTCTTCAATGAGCTATTTGATTGGTTGATTTTCTAAAAAGGGTACTTATGGCGAAACATGTAATCTTTGGTGCAGGGCTTATTGGTTGTTATTTAGGTGCTTGTATTCAGAGCAAAGACCAAGAAGTTCTTTTCGTTGCAAGGCCAAGTGTTGCTGATAAATTGAAAGAAGGGATATTGGTTACTGATTATTTGAATAACGAAGCAAAGGTTAAACCCTTATCGTGTGCTACGATAAGCTCCAGTGAGGATAGTGTTGAACCCATTGAATGTGACTTCTTATGGATAACGGTAAAATGCACAGCTATTACTGGTGTCGTTGAGCAAATTAAACCATTGGTGGGTGACAGCACTATTATATTGTGTTGTCAAAATGGTTTGGGTTCGGAAGCACCTATCAAGGAAGCCTTTAATGATAATGATGTTTTAAGGGTAATGGTGCCATTCAATGTTACAGAGATAAAGCCTGGCCATATGCATCGTGGCTCAGAAGGTCATTTAACGGTTGAATCTCTGCCAACACATAAAGATTTCGAAAAAGATATCCTGGATTTGTCGTCTAGCCTACTGCCAATCAGTTTAACGAACGATATGTCTGCGTTGTTATGGGCAAAGCTGCAACTTAACCTTGGGAATGCGGTAAATGCGTTAGCGGATAAACCCGTTAAAGACATGTTGGAAGATAGAAGCTTTAGAAGGGTTATGGCATCTTTGATGGATGAATTGTTGCTTGTTGTAAAAGCGCAAAAAATAGAATTACCAAAAATAGCCGCGCTACCTGGGCGCTTTATCCCTTTTATTCTTAGGTTACCAACACCGCTGTTTAGGGTAGTTGCGCAGAAAATGTTAGCTATAGACCCCAATGTCAGAGCATCGATGTGGTGGGATTTATCACAAGGTAAGTTATCTGAAATCGACCACCTTAACGGCGCTGTTGTTAGAAGTGCTCAAAGTCTAGGGGTAAAAACGCCGTCTAATGAGCGAATCGTTGACCTTGTTAAAGAAGTTGAAAGAAAAGAAAAGCAAATTGGCTTCTCAGGTGAAAAACTACTTTGTTACGTCAACGGCGGTGATTAAGCTATGAATTCTTTACAGTGGTAAAAGTTTCCACTAATACAATGGGTTAAAAAATGATACTCATTGTGGTGCTGCCATCACTTTTGATGGCATATTAAGCACCTTGTTTGATGATATACTGCTGGCATGCTGAATACTCTCTTTTCTTACTTCCACCGAAAGGTTATGCACTATTTGCATGCCGGTTACTCCGCTGATCCAGAATCCGAGAAAAACCAACGTGTCTTTATGGTCAACCTGTTTGGGATGATTGGAACTATAATAACGCTGGTGATGGGCTTATTAGCCGTTTACCGACAAGAGTTGTTTTTAGCTCTAGCACTCATATCAAGTTCTGCAGGGTTTCAAGTAGCTCACGCCTACAATCGCATTACTCATAAGCACAATATCTCAGAGAACATCATTTTGTATGGACTTTTTGTTCTCATGTTTTATTTAGTATTTAATGGTGGCGTTAATAGTACAGGGCCTTTGTGGATATACATCGTTCCTGCTGTAGCTTTTTTCTTTAAGGGGCTAAAAGGTGGTATTTGGAATATTGTTATATTTATTTCTATCACTTCATTTCTTTTATTTTTTAAAGATGGTGCGCTGCTAAATTCGCATTATACATTCGAATTTAAAACTCGATTGGTACTGTCTTTTATTACGGTCTCGTTTCTATATTCTTTATATGAGAGAGCAAGGCTGCAGTCGTACCGTAAGCTAGAGAAAATGAATGAGAAATATGAAGAGCTTGCGAATACTGATCAATTAACTGAATTACCCAATAGAAGAGGGATGCGGGAAAGGTTAGTTATTGAATTCAATCGGCTTGGCAGAAGTCAAAGCGCCTTTGGGTTAATCATGTGCGACATTGATTACTTTAAAAAGATTAACGATCAGTATGGGCATGATATGGGAGATCAAGTACTTAAAAGTGTGGCTTCAGTATTCGATAAGAATATTAGAAAACAGGATGTTGTTTCGCGTTGGGGCGGAGAAGAATTTTTATTTTTATTGCCCAATACTGGCTTAGAAGATACTTACAAGCTTGCTGAAAAACTTCGAACCGAAGTACACAATAGGGTTTTCGAGTCAAGTGAAGAACAGCTGTCCGTTTCTGTGAGTATGGGAATAACTGATGTAACACTTACCGACTCGATTGATGTCGGCATTAATCGCGCCGATAAGATGCTCTATCAAGCTAAGAAGCAAGGGAGAAACCAGACTTGGAGCACAATTCTAGATAACTGAGAATCTTGTTGCATCAGGTCGTCTAATCAAAGACTGTGACTGTTTGACGGCTAATTGCTATAAGATCACCAGAAGAGTCCCAAATATTAGCTTCGGTATGTGCGTAACCTCCTGACGCCTTTCTTGTGTCAGCTTGATAGGCAAACCAATCGGTCGGTGCTATCGCATTTTTCGGATGGATAAAGTCTATATTCCAACTCATGGAGCTAGCCGGTGCAGGCCATTTCATCATTTGCAAAACTGTTGGAGGCCACGCATCAATAAGTGCTATTAAATGAGTATCATGAATTTGCATTGGTGGCTGTTTAAACCTCATCCAACCATGAATATGTGAGGTCTTTCTTCCCGTAAAAGGTAATCCACCTTGATCAATTGCGAGGTCGATATTTTTTAAAAATTTAGGGGTTACTTTGGGAATTTGAGGAAGAAATTTTGCCTTTTTCGGCAAAACCATTTGGTGATTATCGGTATTAGGGACACTGATTTTTGATTCTCTATCTGCACCAAAGCATGCATGTCCTTGAAGGCAGATATTTTTGCCTTGGATGATCCTTCCTGAAGCTTGGGTGACGTTTTTACCCTCCCTAAGAACTTCGACCTCAAACGCTATTGGTTCATCTATCTTGATTGGGCCAACAAAGTTTGTTGTGAATGCTCTTACGACTCTTTCACTCGATACTTGTTGTTTTATTGCTGCATAGAGTAAAGCTGCACTGAGGCCGCCATAAACAGTTCTACCTTGAGACCAGTCTCCATTAATAGAAAGTTGTGATTGATTGGCTGTTGCTTCTAATGTGGCGTCAAGTAACTGATCGAAATGCATAATGAATTAAATAAAGCTTTTACTGGCGCTATTTATAGCTTATGACTGGTCGGATGTCTATGCTTTTCAATTTTGAGATAAGCATTCCTATGATCTAAACAACATATTTCTCTAGTCCTTTAGAGGTAATGTATTCGTTGAGTTTATCTTCGGCTTCCTCCCCGAATAGAATCTCACAAGCCTCTTTTAGACCAGGCGCGTTAACGATATCTTCGGGTCTTACAACCAAGGATATTTTTGATCTTCTGCGCAGGAAATCATCTAGTTTGGTGACCATTTCGCGTTTAGCTGCATGTTCTATCTCAACACGCAAATATTCCGCATTTTCTATTAAGAGCTCAGCCTTCGCTGGATTTTCTCTTATGGACTCAAGCATACCAATTGCATTGCGCCCATAACGACGCCAGAACCTCTGTGTTAAAGGTTCTGAAGAACTCTCAGGTGTCATGTCGTCTAACTTCATGAGCCGAGCTCGGTGCATAAATTCATTCTTGACCGAATCATCTGGCTCCCCGTACCATTTTTGGTTTTCATAGGGAAGGCCTATACCCAGCTCTTTCACAATACCTGAGATTTCGTCGCCAACATTAATGCAATCCGTGAGTTTGCCGCCGAAAATTGACATGTATTTTTGCTCGGAATCAACATCTATTGCGTGCTTTCGAGATAGTTGAACCCAGTCTGCCTTACCGCCGTTGCCTTTGATCGCTAAAGGCCTTACACCGCATCGCTCTGCTATGACATCAGTAATTGAGAACGGCTCTTTAAGTGCAAGCAATTTGTTGACGTTATCTAGAACAAATTGCCGGTCTTCAGACGTGACTTTGGTTTGTGGGTTATCTACCTGAGTGTCAGTTGTTCCTATACAAGTTTTAGGTCCCATAGGAATAACGAAAAACAATCTACCGTCATCTGCAAAAAAGGTGAGTACCTTTTTACTGTCTGTAACCCTGTCAACAATTAGGTGGATACCTTTGGAGAATACGTGGTGATGATCCGTTTTAATATCGTTCGCTGAATTTAATGGATCAACATAGGGTCCACTGGCATTGATAAGTACTTTTGACCGAACAGTAAACTGCTTACCTGACAGAACATCCTTTGCTTGCGTTTCCCATAAGTTGTCTTTTCTTTTTGAACCCATCGATTCGACATAGTTGGCAGCGATGCAGCCATAACTCATGCTTGAACGGATGAAGTTGAAAACAAATCGCGCATCGTTATCGTGTAGATAACAATCTGAGTACTCAAACCCTCCAGCAACATTTGAAACATCAATGACGTCTTCCATTTGTTTTATCTTCTGAGCGGATAGGTAATTGGGGCTCTTAGTGAAAAAGCGACCGAAAATCCAGTAAACAATGGTTCCTAAATAAATAAATAGGGGAGGGAATCGAAAACCCTTTTGGATACTGGTTAAAAAGCGTATTTCTTTAACCGTAGACGGGTAACTCTTCATGAGGTGATTACGACTCTTACACAGCTTATTGACTAAGTTGTACTCATGACTTTCTAAGTATTTGATGCCGCCCCACGCTAAATTAGATGAATTCGAACTGGTGAAGCCCGCAAAGTCCCCTTTATCTATCAAGCCAACCTTAACGCCTTTGGCTGATAAAGCTGCTGCTGAAACCGCGCCATTAATGCCACCACCGATGATTAATACGTCGAAGTCTGTTTCAGGTAGTTTATTAATGTTGCTCTTTCTTAAATTCATAGTCTCAATTTATTACTTAATTCGATTTTTTTAACTGCCATGGTAGATATTGATACTTTAATCAATGGCTAATTATCATTCAATGTTTAATGTATAATAAATACGATAAATTAATAATGTGACAAGTATAAGAAAATTGGGTCAGAGCCTTAAGATGTTGTATCCTCATGGGAGCTTATCCTGTGGTGCTATCAAAAAATACTCCCAATACTGTTTTATACAAGGCTTCTAATTATTTCCTTATGCTAGTTTACGAATCCATCGATACGTCAAGTGACAAACCTATTATCCATTTTTCCCACGCAAACAGCTTTCCGGCAGCCAGTTACAGACAGCTGTTCGAAGAACTATCAAATGACTTTCAAGTTATTGCACTAGCACAATTTGGACATAATCCCGATTATCCGGTCAATAGAAATTGGGATAATCAAGTTAAAGAATTAATTAGCTTTGTTTCTGAAAAAACAAACAAACCCGTTTATTCTGTAGGTCATTCGTTTGGAGGTGTCGTTGCATATAAGGCGGCTTGTATGGCGCCGACATTATTTTCTGGGCTTTTGCTTCTTGACCCACCTTTGATTACTGGAAATGTCGCTTGGCTTTTTCGGTTACTCAAGCGCACCAAGTTTATAGATAAAGTGACTCCATCAGGAAAATCGAGCATAAGAACAACAAGTTGGCCGTTGGGCGAAGATTTAATTCGGTATTTTTCTTCTCGCACGTTGTTTAGTGAGATGCCAGAAAGTGTCATTCAGGATTACATCAATGCAGCTATCCGAGAAACTGATAAAGCCTATGAGCTTTCGTTTGATGCTGCGGTAGAAACCGCTCTGTTTAGGAATATCCCACATGATCTCTCACGATTTGGTGGAACACTTAAACTTCCGGCAACCTTAGTTACAGCTGAACGCTCGCATGTTTGCAAACCTTACCTAGTCAACGCATTTTTGAAGCGCAACGTGATTGAACACAGAGTCTTTAAAGATGTTGGACATTTGTTCCCTTTAGATGCACCGACAAGATCAGCTAAATTTATTAAGGGTGAACTAAGTAAACTCAGCTAATACTTGAGTGTGTTGGATTAGCAGGCGAGTTTTAATGAAGCTTTTAAGGTTAAAATAAGGTTATTGTGTCAATAAAAATATATCAATTTTCTGTCTTAAAAGTGGCCCATAAAGTTTCCAGTTAAGCAACAAGTTTGTAACAAAACTGAGCGGTCAATATTGCATTATTCATTTTTATGTTGTTTTATTACGAAGACCTTAGTTTTAAGGCTAAATAATTATAATTGAGTACTCCTAAGTACCTAAACTGGTCAACGCTATTATAACAAGATCAAGGGATTAAATTGAGTCACTTTCATCCAACATTAATATCTGCGGTAGTCGGCTTTGTGCTTGCTGCTTCTGCGGTTGATGTATCACCATTCATTGGTTTGATACATAAAACTGATAACCAAAAAAATATTGTATGTGGGATATTTAAGTCTACGTCATTGACAAATATTAAAAAAGCTCGCCCAACTATAATTATTGACTTCCTTAAAGACTTGGTTAGGAAAATTAAAGCGTAAACAAAACACAAGGCTTAATTAATGTATACGCTAAAAAGGTTATCTTAGCTACATCTATAGCCACAGCTTTAGGTGTGGGCTATCAGCTATACTCCGATAATCACTCTGATAAATTCACTCTCAATGAAGATTTAACTCGCGCTTTTGAACAAAAGTTTAAAAACAAATCAAAAAAACTATGATAAACCACAAGAGGCAATTGACTTTGCTTTGGCCAAGAGATTACTGCAGGGTGAAGCTGAGCTTGATTATTCAAAATATCGGGAAGCGGTCCGATTAGCGGATCAAATGCCACAGTATTCTTCCGCATTAAATCAACTTCTACCAACACGTGCTGAAATACGAACTAATCCAAGCTTGCAAGCGGCCTTCGCTGCTGAAGCATATATTACTGGAGGTAATGAAGAAGTAGGTCTATGGGAAAACCTCGAGCCTGGCAATATTGGGGGACGCGCACGTTCACTAGTTATACATCCTGAAGATGAAAATATTATGTATACCGCTGGTGTTGCTGGCGGTGTTTGGAAATCTGACGATGCATGCGAAAGTTGGACACAACTAGACGATATGTTGCCGAACTTGGCGGTAACGACCCTAGCTATGGACTCGAACGCCCCCGATACGCTTTATGCTGGTACAGGTGAAGGCTTCTTTAATGGAGACGCGGTTCGTGGGGGTGGTATTTTTGTTACTACGGACGCCGGAGAAATATGGAGCGCTGTTGAATTTACAGCTGGTAAAACTGATTTTGCTTTCGTTAATAAGTTAGCGGTTAGCTTCAATGATTCTGATACGCTATATGCTGCCACTCGTGAAGATATCTTTGGAGCGCAAGATGCGGGTGATTCTTGGTCTTTAGTTCATGATGGTTCCGACGCCTTTGTTGGTTGTACTGACTTAAGTGTAAGAAATGATTTAGAAAAAGATACTACCGTAGCTTCTTGTGGCTCATTTGCTCCAGGGCGAATTGTTTATTCAACGGATGGTGGTGATACCTTTAATGTGGTTTTACAAGAAGCCGCGATGGGACGCTTTACGATTGCCATTGCGCCGTCTGACCAAAATATTATTTATGCGTTGAACGCTACTAACCAATCTACAACGAATAATGTTGGAAGCTTGGGGCTTAATGCTGTATTCCGTTCAGATGATGGTGGAGCAACTTGGACTACTCAATATAGTGTAGATGATGACACTACTCTAAACGGTGCTGGCCTTAATGTTCCGGTGAACCCAGATGATGTAGGTTTCTTAATTCTTAATAACCCTTTGCTAGGCGTACTTCCAGCTTGTGGAATTAACTTCCAACAGCAATTTCCTCAAGATTGGTATGACAATATTATTCAAGTCGATCCAGTTAATTCGGACGTTGTTTGGGCAGGCGGTATAGATGTTCTTCGCTCAAGCGATGCTGGTCAAAGTTGGGGATTAACAAGTGCATGGTTCTTGCCTACTGATGATCCTCACTATGCACACGCTGATAACCACATTTTTACTTTTACTCCTGGTTATGACGGTGTAGACAACCAAACTATATACGTTAGTAATGATGGTGGTATTCAACGTGTTGCTAACGCTACAACTGGTCGTACATTAACTACGCTAGAGTACTGTGGATTAGCATTAGAGTTCGGATTTGGCGTAACGCCAGAAAACTTTGGTGTGGATACGTTCACTACTGACGAAGCTATCTTAACTTGGGAAAACTTAAACAATAATTTGCAAATTACGCAATATTATAATGGTACAGCTTTCCCTGGTGGAGAAACTTACTTTGGTGGAACTCAGGATAACGGTACTATTTTAGGAACAGATGCCGCTGGAACAGACAATTGGATCGAAATATTTGGCGGTGACGGTGGCTATGTGGCTGTTGACCCTACTAATACTGACATTCTTTTTGCCGAAACAACCAACCTTAGTATAAGAAGATCGACTGACGGTGGGCAAAACTTTGCTACTGTGACTAACGGTATTACCGGAGGCGGTTTCCCATTCATCACTACCTTTATTATGGATTCTAATAATCCACAAAGACTTTGGATATTAGGTAGTGCGATTTGGCGTACTGATGACCAAGCAGACAACTGGGTAAAGCTAGTACAGACCTTGGAGGTCCAGGTGTTGAAGGAAGAGCAATAGCGCATGCTCCGACTAACTCGAATCGTGTGATAGTGGGTACGGATAATGAGTTCATTTTCCGTAATGACGATGCTGGCAACGCTGATGCTACGACGGTATGGGAGTTATCTGAAGACTTAGGTGGGTTTATCTCATCTGTAGCATTTGATCCTCAAGACGAAAATATTGCCTATGCTACGAGTAGTACTTTTGGTCAAAACCATATCTTCCGCTCTACTGATGCGGGCGCAACATGGACTGCTATTGATAACTTAGGTGAACCTAACGGTATCCCTGATATTCCTGTTCATTCTATTGTTGTGGATCCTGAAGATTCAAGAAGACTATTTGTTGGTACTGACTTAGGTGTGTTTGTATCTATAGATACGGGTGCAAACTGGATGGTTGAAAACGGTGGATTCGCGAATACGCCGACTGAAACACTAGAGTTTGAAGGTCGTACATTGTTTGCCTTCACTCATGGTCGCAGTGCTTACCGTGTTAGATTGAATGACTTACTAAGAACTTCAGATTCAACAGCAACGACTGCCGAAGATACTGCGTTAGAAGTTCAACCTGCTTCGTTTGTTGATAATATCGATGGTGCGGGTGTATTTGTGCCACAATTCATTGAAATTGTCTCTGTAAGTAATGGTAGTTTAGCTAATGGTGATGATGCAGTTAATGCTGGCGACATTATAGCTATTGATGACCTAGATGGATTAATGTTTACTCCTAGTCAGGACTTTAATGGTACCGCTGATATTAGTTGGCAAGCTCGAAATGACGTTCAAGTTGTTACTAGAGAACTTGCAACAATTGCTGTGGAAGTGACTCCAGTTAACGATGCTCCTATTGGACAACCAATACTAGATGTCACAGCGGCAAATGATGGAACATTTGTATTGAATGTTTCAGGTAACTTTAGCGATGTAGATGGGGATACGTTAACATTCTCAGCAACAGGCTTACCTGAAGGTTTAGGTATTAGCAGTGACGGTACAATCGCAGGAGATCCTCCTGGTGGAACTACCAGCAATGTGACTGTTACTGATGGTGAAGAAACTGCTTCTTCCAGCTTTACGTTACCAAAACCGTCATCAGGCGGGTCTTTGAATATTCAATTGCTTTTAGCTCTTGCTATACTCATTGGGTTACGTAGACGTAAATTTTAATTAACGATCTAATAGAGTGGCTGGCTTTCTAGCCACCCTGCATATAATAAGGTTTATGAAAAAATTTATTTTATTTGCAGTTCTATTTTTTACATTGTGTGGCTGCAATGAAACTCTTGTTGCTGATGAAGAAACCGCAAAAATTGAAAGTAATTCGAAATCTTCAGCTAGTAATTCGGAAAGCGAAATGTATGAAATCAAAGGGCAGATAGTCGTAGCAGGTCTATGTGGTGCTAATTTAAGTTTGCCAGGAGGTGAAGCGCCTAACTGCTCAAATAGTGCGGCAATGGACGTTGTTATATTATCAAAAATAGGTGAAAAAGTTGCTGAAATAAAATCAGACACAAAAGGCTATTTCGTTTTTGAACTTCCGGCCGGAGAGTACGCAATACTAGTACCTGAGACACTTATGACAGAGAAAAAAGAACTCACTTTAAACGTTAATGGAGAGCGCAACATTACTCTCAATCTTCAATCTAAGCTGCTTCCCCGCTAGTTAGGTGACGTGGGCGTTCATCATTAGCTTCACCAACCAATCTAACAATACTTTTTGAGACTTATCAAGTTCATTTCCTAAAATGCTAAAGTCGATGTTGGATCTCATTATACTTTCTCACCCAGCTGCACTTCATTTTACTCCATCATTTATTTATTAATTAATTGATTCGGTTACCACAATGGTAATCTTCATTATCCCTTTGATTAGCGAGTGTAACGACACGGTATTTATGCAGAGTGTAGGCTAAGTGCTGCAAGAGTGACTATATTGAATACCAATATCCCAATGCCTCCTGCTCCAGCAACTAACAGAAGCCCCTCTTCTGGTGGTGGTTCTGCGGGCTGGTTGTCACTTCTGTTGTTACCTCTAGCTTTCGTGCGTAGACGTATGAAATAAATAACAAGTCATTTGAAAATGCTAAAAGCCGCTTTTTAAGCGGCTTTTTTGTTTTTGATCCATATAAGGCGCCAACTCGTTGACCGAAATATCATATAAACGTGACTTTTAGTTGAACCTAAGGCTGTTATGTTGGGCTCTTATTTATAAAGCTTGATTAATATTGAAGTGCTAAAGTATTCCTGAGTAGTGAGAGAGGTATCTATGCCGCATAAATATGACACTAAATTCAATTTGTTACGGGTGACTGTTTTGTCTGCCGTTGTTAGTGCTGGAACAGCTAATGCTGTATCGAGTATTTCTCCACAAGAAACATTAGGGATGTCGTCAGCATCCATTGAAACTATTAATCAAGCGAAGCTGCAAAGCTTTGATGCTATTAGTCAAATGCGGATGGCAAGCCAAAAAACGCTGTCGGGAATGAGTAGTTATTATGACGAAGGTTTAGGCAAGACTACTTTTTTATGGGCTAATGATTCGATGACAAAACCTCTGATGGCAAATATAGAGGAAGAGCATCGTTCAGGGTTTGCGGCGAGTCATTATATGTCGATGTTGACAAGTGTCAGTATGGATAAAGCTAGCTCAAATAGTGCAAAGATGGCCTATATGCATGATTTAGGTAAAGGTGCGCTAATTGCCAAGTTTAAGCAGGAAGCTTGGGGAGTTGAAGTCTTTAACCGCGAAATGAACATAGCGATGGACAGGGAACATAATTTTGTAGCTGCCTCAGGTTATTTTTCACGCTCACGGGTTAATGAGTCAGATTTTCATAAGCTGGACGATTTTGGAAGCGCTGAAGTTGCAATTAAGCATGCGATTCAAAACCTAGTGGGTGAGGAGATAATTGTCGAGCTCTCGAACAAAACGGATAAAGGTCATTATGAGTGGTTTGATGGCTTAACCGATGGCAACTATGTGTTCGACACTTTGCGCGCGAAAAAGGTCTTTTTTGATAGCAATGAAGATATGCGTGCTGCCTATTATGTCGAAGTGGGTTTGGCCGATGAGAGCACGACTGATGGTAAATACTATGGCTATGTTATTGATGCAAAGAATGGAAAGGTATTATTTAAAAATAACATGGTCCAAGAAGAAAGCCCTTTTACCTATAGAGCTTATTTGAACAATAACGGTTATCCATTAGAGAGTCCGCACGGCGACGTTATGCCAACTGCTGTTAGAGGACAAGATCCAACCGTTATCTTACCGGCCCCTTTAATAACACTATCGCGGTTTATTGAATTTTCTAGACAAGATCCTTGGCTTCCGCCCAATGCCACATCTACAGATGGTAATAATGTTTTTGCATATGCTGATCTTGCTGAACCAGATGGATTTGGTAGTGGAGATATACGTGTACCCTTGACATCGGATCGCGTGTTTGATTACCAACTAAGCGGAAATCAGGATGCTCAGTCAACGAATAATATTAATGCCGCAATAGTCAATCTTTTTGTTATGAATAATTTCCTTCATGACTATTACTATGACTTTGGTTTTGATGAAGCTTCAGGGAATGGACAGGACAATAACTTCGGACGAGGTGGCCTTGGAAATGATGCGATCCTTGCAGAGGCTCAAGATTTTGATGGTCTTAATAATGCCAATATGAGAACACCTGCGGACGGCGCAAGTGGCCGTATGCAGCAATTTTTATTTAATAGTAAGGATGCGAGAGAAGGTGTCGATTTCGGCGTTAATATTACAGCACCTAATCTAGGCTTACGTACAAGCCAAGGAGCTGCTTTTGGCCCTAATGAATATAATGTAACGGGTAGCGTCGTTCGAATGCTTGACGGGAGTACTGGACCCGATGGTACAGGGACTGAGTTCGATGGTTGCGAAACACCCACTAATCCCAACGAGATCTTAGGGAATATAGCCATTGTTGATAGAGGTGAATGTAATTTTACGGTTAAGGTGGTCAACGCACAAAATGCTGGGGCGGTTGCTGTCATTATTGTTAACAATCGACCTGACAATGGGGCGCCACCTCGATTAGGCGGGGAAGACGATGAAATAACCATTCCGGCAAGAAGTGTGACATTTGCTGACGGACCAACTTTTTATAATGTTATTGATTCCGGTGGTAACCTAACTGCACAAGTTTTTGATAACTTCTTGCTTAAAGATTCGACCTTCGATAACGGTATTATTGCGCATGAGTTTGGTCATTTTATTCAAAATCGACTGATTGGAAATGGTTCAGGGTTAGGAACGCTTCAGGCGCGTGCATTGGGAGAGGGGTGGTCAGACTTTCATGCGCTCCTGTTTACTGCACTTGAAGACGATGCACAAATCCCCGGAAATGATCAATTCCAAATCAACTATGGCGTTGGAACCTTTGTCGTGGACTTTTTTAGAGGCATTCGCAGAGGGCCATACTCGACTGATATGAACGTTAATCCGCTAACCTTTACTCATATTCAAGATGGCGCAACGCCACCAGGGTTTCCTCCAACTAATGCTAACGATGAGTCCCCTCATCCTCCAGGTGAATTATGGGCAGTTAGTTTGTGGGACATATATGTGGGTTTAATCAATACACATGGATTCCAAGAAGCGCAGGATAGGATGTCTGGTTACGTTATCGCTGGCCTTAAAATGACGCCTATAAATCCGTTGTACACAGAAGCGAGAGATGCTCTCTTGGCTGTTATCTCTGCTAACGATAGTAATGATTTCAATTTAGCGCTTAATGCGTTTGCTAGAAGAGGATTGGGGTTAGGGGCTGTGTCACCACCAAGAGAGAGTGAAGATTTAGTCGGAGCCATCGAATCTTTTAGTACGACCCGTGTAAGTTTCAATGCTAATGAGTTTGTGCTTAACCCTGATTTTAATGGAGAAACCTTAGGATTTTGTTCAAACGATAATATTTTAGATGAGGGCGAAACCGGAGCAATCAGCTTCGATATCTTTAACAGTAGCAGCCAAGCTTTAAGTGGATTGACAGCACAAATTATTTTGGTTGATGAATTAGGGCAACCATTAAGTGATCAAAGCATTGTGAGTATTGAAAACAATGGTGTTGTTAACTTAGGTAATTTACCGGCTTTCACCACAACCGAGTTTGGCCCCATTTTGGTAACTCTTAATGATGTGGCAATTGGTCAACGGCTTAATTTCCAACTTTCTTTTGATTCGAGTAACAATATAGATGTTCCAAGTGCTCTTAATTTGTCAACCTTAGTTAATTTCGATTTTGTGGGAAGAGCGTTAGTTGGCAACTCAGCGACTGATGATATGGAATCACTTTCGGTTCTTAACGATTGGGCAGAAAACGTAGAGTTTGGTGGCGATGCTGCACGTAATTCACGTCGTCTGGACCGGCTTGAAGTCGACTTCTTTCAAACGCGTAATCCATCAATTGACTTAGGGGAACAATCGCAAGTTATTAATAATAATGGATTCTTCTCAGACATCAGCTACGAAACACGAGAATTTACTGTACTAGATACAGGTGAATTTACCATGAGCTTCTGGCATTTCTACGACTTTGAAGAAGGCTTCGATGGTGGTGTCATTGAAGTTAGCCTAGACGGAGGTGAATGGCAGGATGTTACCGATGTAGGTGGTGTATTTGACGTTGGCTACTCGAGTATTGATACGAGTCGCTCTGTTGTGCTTCGAGGCCGCTCTGCTTTCACAGGAACAAATGCGGCAAATGGTTCCCCGGTAAATGATACAGGTAATGTCGAAACGCTGCGTTTTGGCAACGCTCTTAGTAGCCAGAACGTGAGATTTCGGTTAAGAGTTTTAACGGATCAAAACACTGGCGCTGAAGGTTGGCGGATAGATAATGTACTTTTTGAAAACGTTGCTAGCCCCATATTTTCTAACGTTATCGCCGGTAACGATAGCCGAGTTGAATGCGATTCATTGCCTTTGATTCGAATTGATAATACAGATATCGAGTTATCTGATGACGAGCAGGGTGCATATTCTGCAACAGTATTTAATCGCAATAACCCAACCGCATCAATTACATACTTGTGGCGTCAAGTCTCTGGACCCAATGTATTGAGCACTAGCGGAGAAACAACACCGAACTTCAGCTTTGTGCCTGCCACTGTAGAAACTGAAACTAATTTGTCGTTTGAATTAAGTGTGTCGGACGGCGTTGCTAATGCAACAACCTTAGTTAATGCAACAATTGCTAGTGCTGCAGCATCAAATCCGCCACCACCACCTCCTCCGACTCCAGAACCAGCAACTCCTGCGCCGAGCAATGATTCTGGAGGAGGAACAATGTCATGGATGCTTGGTATGATGTTGATTGTATTGATGCGACGCTTAAGTTTGAAAAGAAGTGATGAAAGGTATTAAACGAATATAAACAGCCCTTTGAGCAAACATTTAAATAAAAAAGCCGTCATTTGACGGCTTTTTTATTATCACTGATTAGACTTAGCGGCTTTGACGATTTGTCTCACATCTTTTAATAAAGATTTTGCATCGTACACAATACCGTCTTTAATGGTATAGCTCACACCGCCAACTCGAGTTGGTTTGTTGTTGTCATCGAGCTTGTAGTGTCCGGTTCCATATAACACCTTGAAGTTTTGGAGAGGGTTTTCGCTAACAACAACCATATCAGCAAGTTTACCAATGGTGATTGAACCAATCTCATCATCCATATTCAATGCTTCAGCGCCGTTGAGTGTTGCAGCTTGGATAACTTCCAATGGATTAAAACCAGCTTCTTGCAATAGTTCAAACTCAGCGATAGTGCCGAATCCATATATTTTATAAATGTAACCGGAGTCGGAACCAACAGTGACTCTACCACCATGGTTTTTATAGTCATTGATAAAGGTCATCCACTTTCTGAAATTCTCTTTCCATGCTATTTCTTTTTCTGTTGTCCAATCGAACCAATATGAACCATGAGCATAGCGACTAGGTGCGAAAAAATCCCAAAGTGTCGGCAGGGTATATTCATCGTGCCATACAGCGTTTCTTTCCCTCATCAAGTCTCTGCTTGCTTGGTAGATAGTCATAGTTGGATCGAGGGTAAAGTCTAGGGAAATCAGCTCATCGCGAACAGCATTCCATTTTTTACTTCCTGGTTCTGCTGCTTGCGCCCACAGCCTACCTGCTTCACTAAAGCGATCTTGTTCATTGTTATAGTTATAGTTTGAAGGGTAGTTCTGAATACGCTGGCTTTCGAATAGAGCTTCAGGTAATCCATACCAATGCTCCATTGTTGTTAGCCCCAGTCTCGCTGAATCTAACACGTTCATGCTCATCACGTTAAGTTGGGCGTGGTGCATTGCTGTACCAAGATTTTGCTTCTGAGCTTCATCTAACGCAGCTTCCATAACTTTTGGTGTCGCACCGAAGAATTTTAGGCCTTTAGCTCCTTGTTTCGCTGCTTTTTTCACCCATGCACGTGCCTGATTAGCGGTGTATATGGGCTTTTCTGCACCCATTCCAAATCCAAGGTAGGGAATAAGACGCGGCGCAACGATTTCATTCTTTTCACTGCGTTTGACATGATCCATAACCCAATCCAATCCATTGAAGCTGCCTGGTTCACGCACTGTAGTAATACCGTGAGCTAACCAGAGCTTGAATACGTACTCGGCTGGAATATCGTCGGCTGAACCGCCAATGTGTCCATGCATATCAACAAAACCTGGAAGTACATACATACCCTCTAAGTCCATTTCTTTGTCGCCAGGTTGAGCGAGGGGACGACCATCTGGTTTAATTGGGACTCCTGGGTTGCCCACATCGACAATGTTAACGATACGATTTTTCTCAACGATGATGTCAACAGGGCCTCTCATTGGGGCGCCTTCACCGCTAACCATGTTAACACCTCTGAGGATGAGCCTATTGTATGGACCTTGACCCTCAGTCGATTGTCTGGCGGGAGCTTTTTCTCCAGGTTTAGCGATAGCGGAGATAGGGCCTGCGAAGGCTATCACCGCCATAAGTATTAGGGATGTCAGTTTCATTGTTATGCTCTATTTTTATTGTTAACAAGTAGGTTATTACAATTGTTACGAATATGACAGTGAGGTGAGTTTGTTCACCAAATTTGACGAAAGATTATGTTAACTATTAAATACATGACGTTACACTGTTGGTGAAATCCTTTATTTCTAATCATGACAAGTTGGCGTTATGATTCAACAAATAACTGTCATCGATGTTATTGCAATGCTTGATAGAGCTTAAAAATACTCTCAAAGAGTTTTAAGTTCAGGTATCGCAGGCGCTTATCAATCTCTAGTACAAGGTCTACCCACATAAAATATGTCCAATCACATTAATCAGCTAGTTAATCATTGGTTTACTCATAAAGACGAATGCCAATGGGTTTTGGCAACGGTGATTTCTACAGAAGGTTCATCGTACAGAAAGCCTGGTGCGATGATGCTTATTAACGATTTAGGCCAGTATTTCGGCCTTGTTAGTGGCGGGTGTTTAGAGTCTGACATTATACGCAAAGCTAGACGTTGCTTAGTTGAGCAAATCAACAGCGTTGTGAAGTACGATATGCGAGAAGAGCAAGATTTAGCTTGGCAGTTGGGGATCGGCTGTGGAGGGATGGTTGAGATCTTACTCCAGCCTATTCTTGAACAAAACAGTTGGTTAGGGCTTGAAACTGTCCATATGCATATGAATAGCCGAACTGCTTGTAGTTACAAAATAAGCTTGTCAGGCGATATCCCAGATAATCAGGTTTTGGCGCTAGCGAATATTGAGCAGTATAAAAAGAATCCCCATCACCGTGTTTATAGTAGGACGACTGATGCTATTGAACTTATCTTAGTACCTAGTCCACATATCGCCATTTTTGGCGGTGGTGTTGATGCTCGGCCTCTCGTTAATCTTGCAATTGAGATGGGGTGGGAGGTTACTTTAATCGATCATCGCGCGGGGTATGCAAGAGAATCTGAGTTTCCAAGAGCTAGTAGGATAGTCAACATTCGGTTTGAGCAAATAAACGAAATGAATTGGTTTCGTACCATTGATGCAGCTGTTGTGATGGGACATAACGTCACCTTTGATGCAGAAGCATTGAAGTTGCTGCAAGGGAGTTGTGCTCATTACATTGGCTTGTTGGGGCCTGTTCACCGTACAGAAAAAGTGTTGGCAGAAGCTAAACTGGCAAGAACAAACTTGCCTAAACAATTCGCTAATCCTATTGGCTTAAACATTGGCGGTGATTTACCTGAGTCAATTGCATTATCTATTTTGTCTGAAATTCACGCCTATATGCATCAGAGTGATGCGCAGTCTCACGCTAATATTTTGATGAGGCATAACGAAGATAAGGGGCGAAACCATTAGAGCACTGATTTTAGCAGCAGGAGAAAGTCGTCGCTTCAATGGTATTAAGCTATTGACTAATATTCATGGAGATACGCTGCTAAATAGAACTATTAAGCAATACCGAGAAGCAGGGTTCGATTCTATTTATATTGCTTTGGGAGCGCATGCCGAGCCGATTAAGGAAACGCTCCCGGAAGATGTTCAGACCATCACTGTTAAGCATTGGCAAAAAGGCATGGGGCACAGTTTGTCTGAAGCTGTGACTTGTATTATGCAAAAAACTGCGTTTCAAGTTGAAGATAGACTTGCTATCGGTATTGCTGATCAAGTTAATATAGATAGTGCTGAATTAATGTTACTCAGGGAAGCTGCATTACTTCATACGTCTAGTATTGTAGTTGCAAGCTACAATGGTATTCAGGCTGTACCTGCTATTTTTAGTTCTCAAGATTTTGAGCATCTCACTCTGTTGAGTGGAGATGCAGGGGCTAAAGATTATATAAAAAAATCAAAAGACAGAGTTGTCAGTATCGAAATGCCCTCTGCAGCATTCGATATTGATACGAAAAACGATCTACATGCTTGGCAACTAAGCCAAGAAGATCAAAGACCAGCAAGGATTAATGATGATTAGTTTTACGTTAAATGATAAACCTGTGTCGCTTGATGCAGATCCACAAATGCCGTTGCTGTGGGCTATTCGAGATATGCTTGGACTGACTGGTACCAAGTTTGGCTGCGGAATTGCACAGTGTGGTGCTTGCACCGTTCACATGGACGGACAACCTATTCGTTCATGTGTTATGCCATTATCAGCGGCGGCTGATAAAAAGATTACGACTATTGAGGGTATTTCGGAAGATAACAGCCACCCGATACAGAAAGCTTGGGTTGAGCACAATGTCCCTCAATGTGGTTATTGCCAGTCTGGACAAATAATGAGTGCGGTTGCACTTCTTGAAAGCAATAAAAGTCCGAGTGACAAAGCTATTGATGATTATATGCAAGGTAATATTTGTCGTTGCGGTACATACCCTCGTATTAAAGCGGCAATTAAGTCTGCGGCTGGTAACTTTGATTTAGCTAAGAATGTTGGAGGTGATGCATGAGTTCATCAAATCAACACTTAGAAAATGTGAGTAGACGCCGATTCCTAAAGACCGCAGGTATTGTCAGTGGTGGGTTAATACTAGGTACAACATTACCGAGTGTTGCACCTTTATGGGCGGATGAATCTTCTTCCAATGAACTGAACCTATTCGTTAGTATTCGCGTGGATGGTCAGGTTGATATCATTTGTCATCGCAGTGAAATGGGACAAGGTATCCGAACTGGTATTCCACAAGTG
This sequence comes from Alteromonadaceae bacterium M269, assembly GCA_004353515.1. Lineage (GTDB taxonomy): Bacteria > Pseudomonadota > Gammaproteobacteria > Enterobacterales > Alteromonadaceae > M269. The sequence continues at coordinate 404,583 of SMNZ01000001.1, forward strand.
ATTGCCGAAGAGCTATGTGCAGACTGGGACAGAGTCAATGTTGTTCAAGGGCTCGCGGACGAAGCCTACGGTAGCCAAAATACTGACGGCTCTCGCTCTATTCGTCGCAACTATCAACGTATGCGCGAGATGGGCGCTGCAGCAAGAACGATGTTGGAACAGGCAGCGGCGAAAGAGTGGGGTGTAAAACCTAGTCAGGTTTACGCTGAAAATAACTTCGTGAAGCTGAGAGGTTCAACTCGACAACTAGGCTTTGGAGAACTCGTTAAGTCAGCAATGACGATGACGCCGCCTACAACGGAAACATTAACGTTTAAGTCGCCTAAAGATTTTAAACTAATCGGCAAGCCAATAACCTCAGTAGATATCCATAAAGTTGTTGGTGGCACAACCGAGTTTGGTCAAGATGTACGACTCCCAGACATGTTGTATGCGAGCATTGAAAGAACACCTGTTGTTGGCGGCACAGTAGAATCTTTTGATGAAAAAGCCGCTGCAAGTGTTAACGGTGTTGTTAAAGTGTTTAATATGCCAGCTAGACCATTACCTGCACTCTTTAATCCGAAAGCAGGTGTTGCTGTTATCGCTAGTAATACTTGGGCAGCACTTCAAGGGCGCAAGCAGTTAAATGTTAAATGGAATACGGGTAATAACGGAGCTCACAACTCAGAAGCTTATTTGGACGACTTAACATCGAAAATAACTACGAAAGGTAAGGTGATTCGCAAGTCCGGTGACGCGTACTTAATGGCTGGAAGAGCTGCAGAGAAAGTCTCGGCGACCTATACCATGCCATATCTTGTGCATGCCCCCATGGAGCCACCTGCAGCAACAGCTGTATTTAAGGATGGTAAGTGTGAGGTTTGGGCTTGTACACAAACGCCACAGAGTGCACAACAGAATGTTGCAGGTGCGCTTGAAATAGATAAGGAAAATGTAACCGTACACGTGACTTTACTGGGTGGTGCTTTTGGCCGTAAATCTAAGCCGGACTATGTTGTTGAAGCTGCATTACTTGCCAGAGAAACAGGTAAACCCGTTAAAGTGGTTTGGAGCCGCGAAGATGACATTCAGCACGGCTATTATCATGCAGTTAGTGCACAACACTTTGAAGCTGGATTAAACAGTGATAACCGCGTTCAAAGCTGGATTCAAAGAACGGCTTTCCCAAGCATTAGCTGGACATTTGATACGCGTGTAGACGAACCTCAAGGCGGTGAACTGTCGCTGGGCTTTGGTGATATGCCATTTGATGTTGGTGCTTTGTCAATGGAGTCACATAAAGCACCTGGGCACATTCGAATAGGTTGGATACGTTCAGTCAGTAATATTCATCATGGTTTCGCTTTAGGCTCTTTTGTTGATGAAATTGCGGTGAAAGCCGGTAAGAAACCACATGCGATGTGGTTAGAGTTGTTAGCTAACGACCGATTTGTTGACCCTGCGACGGAAGGGTTTGAGTATGGCAACTACGGTGATCCAAAAGAGGTTTTTCCGATTGACACGAAGCGTCTTAAGAACGTGTTGAATATCGTGGTAGAAAAATCGGGGGCAGATAAATCAACAGCTCCGAATGAAGCATGGGGAATTAGTGTTCACCGTAGCTTTGTTTCTTATGTAGCGGTTGCAACTAAGGTAAGCGTTGTTGATGGTAAAGTCTCGATCTTGGAAATGCATTCTGCTATTGATGCTGGAACTGTCGTTAACCCTGATCGTGTGCGAGCTCAGCAAGAAGGTTCGATGATATTTGGACTGTCTATTGCGTTGCTAGGTGAGATTTCAGTAAAAGATGGAGCTGTTGAGCAATCGAATTTCCATGACTATCAGGTGCTGAGGATGCCTCAGACTCCTAAGATAGAAACTTATATCGTGGAATCAGACGCACCTCCAGGCGGTGTTGGTGAGCCTGGTGTTCCACCTGTTGCTGCGAGTGTAGCGAATGCGATATATCACGCCAGTGGACAACGCATTAGAGACTTGCCTATTAGCAAGCACTTAAGAGTCTCTTAAAGTTTTCATTAAAAAAGCGCCGTAAAGGCGCTTTTTTATTGGAGTATCATAATTACCGATTATTATAAATCTGTAACAGGGAAACCTCTGTCTCTCATTAGAGCTTTTACGTCAGCATCTCTGCCTCTAAATGCTCTGTAAGCTTCTCCTGGATCTACCGCATTTCGGACAGAAAACAGGTGCTTAACAAGCTTGTCAGCCATTTCTTGGTCATAAAATCCGCCTTCTGCCTCTGCAAAAGCTTCTGCAGCGTCAGAGGTTAATACCTCTGCCCACATATAACCGTAGTAGCCAGATGAGTAGCCTTCGCCTGAGAATATATGGCCGAAGTGCGTGGTACGGTGTCTCATGACGACTTCACTTGGCATACCGAGTTTTTCAAGCTGTTCTCTTTCAAATGAGTCTGGATCTATCTGAGAAGGATCTGTTGTGTGGTAAAGCAAATCCATTATGGCTGATGCCATATACTCGGTTGTTTTAAAGCCTTCATTGAATGTTGCTGCTGTCTTAATTTTAGCGACAAGATCAGCAGGTATTGGCTCTCCAGTTTCATGATGAACTAAGTATTGATTGATAACTTCATCTGTCGTTAGCCAGCGCTCCAACAATTGTGATTGGAACTCTGTGTAATCGCGAACACCTGAATGCGAAGTCGGGTATTTCACTGTCGCAGATAAGAAGTGAAGCGCATGACCAAACTCGTGGAAGTAAGTTTCGGCGTCATCCCATGATATCAGTGTAGGCTGTCCTTCCGCTCCTTTAACAAAGTTGGAGTTATTCGATGACAATACAGTTTTCTTACCATCGAACGTTGTATGACTGCGGTAGGTCGTAGCCCAAGCTCCAGAACGTTTACCAGGACGGCTAAAGGGATCTAAATACCAGAGTCCAATATGTTCTCCAGTTGTTTTGTCGGTGACTTCCCAAACTTTTACATCTTCATGGAAAACGGGGACAGAGCCTTCGTCCACAGGTGCGAAATCAAAATTGAATAGGCGCCCGGCGACATAGAACATAGCTTCACGAAGTTTATCGAGTTGCAGGTATTGTTTAACTTCATCGGAATCAAGGTCGTATTTTGCTTTACGTACTTTCTCAGCGTAGTAGCGATAATCCCACGGTTCGATTTTTATGTTTGCGCCTTCTTTTTCTGCTAGAGCCTGCATATCAGCAACTTCTTGCTTAACTCTGGCTATTGCGGCTGGCCAAACTTTATTCATCAAGTCCATGGCGTTATCCGGTGTTTTCGCCATGCGATCTTCTAGGCGCCACTGAGCATAGTTTTCATAGCCAAGTAAGTTAACGCGTTCATGACGTAACTTAAGAATTTCTTTGATGATCTCGTTGTTGTCATTTTCATCAGCGTTATCACCACGACTGTAATAGGTGTTCCATACTTTCTCACGCAAAGCACGTTCGTCAGAGTAAGTTAAGAATGGATCCATTGAAGAGCGAGTATTGGTAATGGCGTATTTACCTTCTTGCCCTCTTTGCGTTGCCGCGGAGGCTGCTGCGCTAATGAAAGATTCTGGTAAGCCAGATAGTTGGTCTTTCGTGATATAAAGAACATAACCTTCTTCGTCAGCTAGGACATTGTTACCAAAAGAGGTGTGGAGTTGCGCTAACCTTTGGTTGATTTCAGCGTAGCGCTTTTTATCCTCTGCGTTCAATGTTGCACCGTTACGAGCGAAGCTGTTATAGGTCAGCCAAGTAATGCGCTGCTCTTCAGGAGTAAGTTTTGACATCTCGTCACTTTCGTATACCGCTTTTACGCGAGCAAACAAAGCGTCGTTTTGTATAATCTTTGAGTTAAAAGCGGATAGCTTAGGAGCCATCTCCCTTTGTATCTTTCTAAACTCATCGCTAGATTTATTGGAGCTCCAGATGCCGTAGTAGCGGAAAACACGCGTGAGCTGAGAGCCTGATCTTTCCATCGCAACAATGGTGTTCTCGAAAGTGGGCGGTTCGCTATTGTTAGCGATAGCGTCGATTTCTTTTAGATTTATTGCCATCGATTCTTCAAGCGCTGGCTTTAAATCTGCCAAAGACATTTTATCGAAAGCGGGTACGCCACCATAAGGACCACTAAAAGCTGCTGTTAATACATTGTCTGTTTTAACGGCCGTTTCTACGTCACTCACCATTGATTTTTCTGCTGATGCCTGGTCAGCTGTTTGTTTGACATCGCTACAGGCGGATAAGCCCGCTATAACTGCTGCGCTAGTAAGGCTGAGGATAAGTTTTTTCATTGTACAAAAGTGCTCTAGAGTTGTTTTTATATGAGGTATCGTTAAACGTTGTAGCTCAACGATCCTTTGTTATTCACCGGAGGATATACTACGCAAATGAGGTGGTTCTGCAAATTTTTACTCTTGTAATAGGAGTAACTAAAGCATTTGTAAGCTAATTGGCATTTGTTTAGTAAAGAATAGCTTCCAAGAACATACAATTAGCAACGTAAGTTGTTCATGAACCACTCTAAGTCCGCTTTCTTAAATTTAGCTATCTATGTCAACATTGTGGCTTGAATATCTTACTGGTTGAATACATGCGTTTAGTTACTAGTTTTCTTTTAGTTGTGCTGAGTTTCGGGGCAAAAGCGAAGCTCGTTGATGTTGAGGTAGCGAAAAAGACCGATTTTACCGCTTATGGACAGGAGTTGCAGGCTATTGAAGGCCATTTAGTTTTTGAGTTTGATCCTTCATTAGAACAGAACAAGAATATTGTTGATCTAGAACTGGCCAAGAAGAAAAACGGCAAAGTCCAAGCTCGGTCAACCTTCTTTTTGATACAACAAGCCGATCCTAAAGATAGGAAAGGAACATTAATTGAGATCAGTAATCGCGGTTCAAAAGCTTCGTTAAGGTATTTTAATCAATCAACTTCTCGTGGAGTCCCTGAAACGGCGGAAGCCATAGGCGATGGTTTAATTCAGCGTTTAGGACTTTCTCTGATGTGGGTCGGTTGGCAACCAGACGTATTTGCAGAAGGCCAGAATATGTCGGTTGAGTTACCCAGAGTGATAAACACTAAAGGTGTAGCGAGGAGTGACTGGACTGTTGAAGCTGATACAAACAAATTAAGAGTTGCTCATAGAGATGCCATTGATGTGCTTTACACCTTGGATAAGAGCAACGCCGGTGAAGCATACTTAACACGTAGATATAGCCCTAATGGACTTAAAACCGTTATTCCAGCCTCAGAGTGGCGCTTTTCAGAAGATGGTGACGCTCTGCTAGGAAGCTTTAGCCCTGGGATTTATGAATTGGTTTATCCGACACAAGAGTCGGTCATCATAGGATTGGGGTTGGCGCTTATCAGAGATGCAGCCGAATACGTAAAACAACCTGAATCGATGTTTACTAGCCCTAAAACTATTGCTTTTGGTGTTTCTCAAACAGGGCGTTGGTTAAGACACTTCTTGTATCAAGGGTTTAACCAAACCGAGTCTGGAACAAAAGCTTTTGATGGTATGTTGATTCATACGGCCGGCGCTGGTCGCGGTAGCTTCAATCATCGATTCGGTCAAACCTCGCGAGATGCGCATCGGATGTCGGCATTCTTCTATCCAACTGATGTATTTCCGTTTACAAGCCGTGAAACCGAGCACCCTTTGACGGGCGAAAAAGACGGACTACTATCTCGTCTTGACGACAAGTTTTATCCTAAGATTTTCTATACCAATACAGGGTACGAATATTGGGGAAGGGCTGCTGCGTTAATACACTCAGATAAAGGAAAAGATATTGAGCCACTAGCTAATGAGAGGATTTATCATTTGGCTTCTGGACAGCATTTTGTTGAACGTCAAAACAACTTGAAACCTATTGATGGGGTTGACGGCTATTATCAGGGTAACCCACTTAACTTTTTACTTAACTTAAGAGCACTATTAAGCGCGTTAGCCCAGTGGGTTGTTGATGATGTGGAGCCACCTAAAAGCCAGTATCCGCGTTTTGCAGATAAAACGTTAGGTCAGTTTGAAGATTACAAACTACCGAAAGTGTTGAACGGATTTAAAGTACCGGTAAGCCCTCATACTGCTTACATCAATGACTATGGAGAACAATGGTCTCAAGGCGTTATTACACAGAATCCACCTCGATTGTTGGCGACTATTGTACCGCCTGTTCCAACAGTTGATGGTTATGGTAATGAACGCAGCGGGGTTAGGCATCCATTAATCAGAGAGCCTTTGGCGAGCTTTTTACCTTGGGTGTTAAGACATAACGCTAAGTTTGCTAATGATGAGATGATGGACTTTCGAGGCTCGCTTAAATTGTTGGCGAAAGATGACATCGTGGCACGATATAAAAGCTGGGATAGCTATAATAAGCGCCTGAATAAAGCGATCGATAACTCTGTGAATGAGGGAGTTTTGTTAGAAGAGGATAGAGAGTCCGTTCGACAACAAGCTAAGTGGTTGTGGGATTTGGCTACAGAGTAAATGTAACACGTCGCTAGAATACGACGTAGTTAACACTCAATACAAAATCAGGGGAATCTATGGTTCCTACTGATGTCTGAATTAGGGTTTCGCTAGTCCAGTGATACCCTAATTCAACATTAATACGCTTATAACTCGTGCCAACAGTGAAATCAGCATATTGGTAGCTAAATAATGACGGGATGTTGATATTTCCTGCCTGCGACCGCCAATAAAATCTATCTACCAATCTTCCAGTGTACTGAATGTTAGCTCCTAATGCCTTAACACTAGACGAATAATAGTTTGGGGCATAGAAGGTGCCAAACGAAAGGCCATTTTGATGTGTTAAACGCGTGGTGAACTCGTCATAATCCCACGTTCTGCCAGAACCAGGGAATGCTCTATGAGTGAAATAGGTGCTACTCAGCCAGTTTTTAGCAATCTTTTTATCGAATCCTAAATAGCCTGAGATATTTCTGTGTCTCTGACGAACACCAGATGGGTTTGAATCTTGAAATTGTAATCCTGCAATCCAGTTAGCGCTAATGGGAAGTTCTGCATTGATAGCGATACTTGCTTCGCCCGCATTTTCACTCGAACCATGATAAATGCTGTCAGATGAAGCTCGAACAACGACACTGGGTAATGTATACGCAGAAGCCTCCATCGGAACGGATAGCAACGTTAAGAAAAGCGCATAAAATGGAAAATATATGACTTTAGGTGATGTCATTTACTACTTTATTTTTTGTTTTAATTTATCTCCATGTAAGTTAACCATTCTTTTAAACGATTTGCGATAGTGTTTTTACTAATTGTTGGGTCTGAGCTTAATAAACTTGCAGTTATAGCTGTCAACTGAGGTGTCGCTATCGAATGGCCACTAAAAACATCATATGCCCCCTGAGGCGATAATGAAACAGCAGTAGAACTCGCTAAGAAGGTATCTCGTGGGATATTAGTCGGTTTTTCATTGCTTGTGCCATACGCATAAATAACGCCAGGTTGAGGTTGTGGGAATCTGTCCGAAGGTGCTCGTTTGGCGTCATGTGCCGAAACAATGATCGTACCTTGGCTTATCAGTTTATCGATTAATGCTTCGAGTACTTTGTCTTTCGGTCCTGAAAGGCTGAGGTTTAAGATATTCGGGTTAGTCTCTACAGCTGCATCTAAGGCTAATGCTAAGGTTAGTGTTGTACATCTACCTTTACCGTCACTTCTTTGCCAGCACCCTCTGTAGTGTTGTAGGTCAGCGCCACTGGTTAACCCTTTGACTGGAATTTCGTTTGAAGTGTCGTTTGCAGCGAGAAGCCCAGAAATCGCTGTGCCGTGAACTTCATTTTTTCCATTACCGTTCCCGATGACAAAATTTTGGTAACGCATACTGCTGTTATTAAACGCAGGATGAGAAGTGTCCGCGCCTGTATCAATAACAATTATGTCGACGCCATGTCCATTGTTTGGAAGCGTAATACTGGGTGATATTACAGTAATATCTGGAACTGCAGATTGCTGTGAAAACTGTGTGCCAAACTCATTGAAGGGCTGGACCCACTTAACGCGTTTATCGTTAGCTAAACGCGTTAGCACCTCGGAAGATGGGCTTTCAATGACAATACAATGAACCCCCAAACTTTTTAACGGCCACTGTTCTGCCGCTTGTAGTTTATATTCCTTTACAAGCTGATTAGTCGCTCTCTTAAGAACGGGATCTTCAGCGTAATCAATATTCGCAACATAACCTGGGCCAGCTGCCGCACCAAACTTTTTACGCTCGGTACGAGGGTCATCAATCACCAATAGCATAGGGTGTTTGAACTTCGTTGCTACCGGGTTGGTTTCATTGCTTGTCGCTGAACAGCCTTGTCCCAAGTACATGAGACAAGCGACCATTAAAAACTTAAGCGACCATTTTGATTTGTTCATTTTTCTGAACCTATCCTCTTAACAAAGACAATGCGTTTGTCTTTTTCTAATGCTTCTACATCCAGATTAGCATTGATATTAATATCAATAATTTGCTCATTGGGATATGTCTTAACAACACTTAAGCTGTAATCACTCATGATATCTGCAAGCGTTGCATCTTTTGATAAAACAATTTGCATAACAGGCGTATTATAAGCGCTGTTTGTATCAGTTAGCGTTTCGAATTCGTTGTTTGGCTGAAAACTAGTCCCTAAAAACAGAAATGCAGCTAACGCAACAGCTGCTGCTGTTGAAAGGCCGTATCCCCAATTCCAGCTCGATTTATTTAATTTATGCTCAATGCTAGAAAATTGCGGCATTGCCACTGCTGCTTCTTGTGATTGCAGTGTTGCTTGCCACGCCTTAGATTGCTCTAGATCATCCGCCAACTGTTGGTTGGTTGCTAATTCGGCTTCAAACTCTTTTAATTGATCGCCAGATAAATGACCGTTTATATAGTCAATCACATTATCTTTCTGCTCTTCATACTTCATCATACTTCTCATCTAATTTATCGGCGTCCATAAATGCGCGAATTTTTTGTCGTGCATGGTGTAGCCGAGTTTTCACCGTGTTCGTCGGGCAGTCCGCGATTTCGCCTATTTCTTGAGTTGAATATCCTTGATAATAACTCAATTCAATAACGACCCTTTGTTTTGCAGGTAACGCTTTAATGGCTCTATTTAACAAGTCGACATCTTCATTTTCATTAGACTCTTCTTGTTTATCTTCCTCGTCTTCTTTAAAGAAAAGAAAGCTATCAAGTACCTTTTGCCTAAATTGCTGCCTTTTGATCATTCTCAGGCAAACGCGATAAGCAATAGAAAATATCCAACTTGATACTTTCGAATTCCCTTTAAACTGGTTTGACTTATTCCAAAGCGTTAGCATGACATCGTTATATGCTTCTTCTATTAATGCTTGGTCTTGCGTCATTCTTCGTAGAAAAGGTACTAATCTACTTCTATAACTGTCGTAGAGTGTTTGCATAGCAACCGTACTTCTATCTTCAGTTATTTGGCGCAACAAAGCTTTATCAATGTCATCTAGCCTATCAACGTCCCGTTTAAGGGGCTGTGTCATGTCAATCATTTCCTACTTTTCTGGTTAGAGGTCTAGGGTTTAAAGAAAAGTTCATTATCAAAAAAATTATTTCATAAGTCACTGTTTTAAAAGTATTTTAAAAATAAATAAATTTTTTTGGATTATTTTTGAACCTGGCTATTAGGTGTTTGACTCTTACGGCGTACATTTCATCAACAAATGAGAATAAACATGATATTAAAGAAGTCAACACGTCTTATACTATCTGCATTAGCATTATCTGCACTTGCTGCATGTAACGGGGATGATGGAGCTACTGGACCTGCAGGTCCTGAAGGTCCAGCTGGTCCTCCCGGTCCTCCTGGCCCTGCTGCAAATAATTGCCCGTTCGTTGGTAATATAACTCCTGAAGATCTGGGTAATAGACAGTGCCAGATTACTGGTGTTTTAACTGAAGATGCTACATTAACTTCAGATATAACGTGGTTCTTAGAAGATAGTTTCCAAGTGGGTAACGACGATTCGAATGTAACTTTAGAAATTGATGCGGGTACACAAGTCCGTGGCTCGGGTACAGATCATCTTTTGGTTTGGCCTGGTTCAGCACTTGAAGCAAATGGTACTAGTGCAGATCCTATCCACTTTTTATCTGATGATGATGGTGTAGATGGAACAGGTGAGTGGGGTGGATTATTCCTAAGAGGTTTCAACGGCCTACCTACATTAACAGGTACACAAGGTGCTAATAGACTTGATTACGTTGTTGTAGCTGAAGCGGGGGCGACAGTCCCAGTCACTATCGATGGTCAAACTGTCATGTACAGTGACAACATCGTACTAAATGGTGTTGATAGCAATACAACGCTAACTTTTGTTCAATCACACAACTCTGCACGTGATGGTTTCCATATCTTAAATGGCGACCCAAGAATGTCATGGCTACTTGCGACAGGTGCGACACGCGACGGTGTATGGTATAGAGACTTTACTGGTTTGGTTAAAGACCTTATGGTAATTCATAACCCAGACTCTGATGGCTCAACTGGTCGTTCTGGTATTTACGCAAGTGAAACAGAAGCTGGCAACTCTAACCCTCGTTTCGTAAACGTTACTTTGGTTGGTCGCGATAATGCAAGTGAAGCTGCTGGCGATACCTCTAACGAGTTCGGTATCTTGTTCGCAGATAACACTGACCAAATCCGCATGGCTAACGTCCTTGTTGCTAACTTCCGTAACGGATGTTTTGAAGCAGATAGTGCGGCAGACCTTTCAGCAATCGATACTTCAGTGCCAGGTCCTAACTACTTAGACGGTTTACACTGTGCTAACGAAGCAGGTCCAAATCCTAACTTTGGTATCGTTCGTGACGGTTCTACAGGCTTCCCAGCAGGTACAGTTGCTGCAAATAACAGTATCAACGGCAACGGTGTGGTTTACTACAACGGTGCAGCGGCAGGTATTACATTCACTGGTGAAATTGCGGATCGTACTGACAACTTCACTGCTGGTTGGTATTTAAATAACATTGGTGGTATTGCTAACGGTCTAGCTGCAGATTCTACTTCTTTGAATGCATTCTTAGACGGCGATACCAACAACGACGGAATCGTTGATTCTAATGATACGAATTCGCCTTTCATTATTAGCGACAATGAGTTTAATAGTGATGTAGCAGACGATACTTTCGGTTATGACTTAACGCATATCGGGGCCGTTCGTGGTGGTGCAGTAACTAATACGCAATTTGACGGTTGGACTGTTGCTACAGGTAATGACGAAGGCTTTGCTGTTCAAATGAACGCTGCGTTAATCGGAGATTCTGAATGCCCAGCTGATGTAGGTGGTGCTGCAGTTAACGCTCTTCCTCGCGCAGCTGGTCGCGACCGATGTGAAGTATCAGGTGTTATGACGACTGATGGTTCATTAACCTCTAATATAGACTGGGAACTTGAAGGCCGCCTACAAGTTGGTAATGACGCGAACCAAGCAACACTAACAATAGCCTCTGGTACTCGTGTTTTAGGTGACAACGTTGATGCAGTTGACCACTTATTAGTTTGGCCTGGCTCAGCAATTGACGCTCAAGGTACAAGTGCTCGCCCAGTGAGGTTCTCGTCGGATGATGCGGATGTTAACGGCACTGGTGAATGGGGTGGATTATTCCTAAGAGGTTTTAATGGAATCTCTACTACAGGTACTCAAGGCGAGAACAGCTTAGATTATGTTGTTGTTTCTGAAGCTGGTGATGCTGTTGATGTGACTATCGATGGAACTACTGTAACATATGAAGACAATATCGTACTTAACGGCGTTGATAGCACAACTACGCTAACGTTTGTTCAGTCTCACAACTCTGCACGTGACGGATTCCATATCCTGAATGGTGATCCAAGAATGTCTTGGTTGCTATCTACAGGTGCTGGCCGCGACGGTGTTTGGTATAGAGATTTCAATGGCCTGATTAAAGACCTTATGGTTATCCATAACCGTGACACTGATGGTTCAACAGGTCGCTCTGGTATCTACGCAAGTGAAACAGTTGCTGGTGGCTCAAACCCTCGTATTGTTAACGCTACGTTGGTTGGTCGTGATAATACAAGCGTGAATGCTACTGCTGATGCAGCCGCCAATGAATTTGGTATCTTGTTTGCTGATAACACAGATCAAATTCGCATGGCTAATGTGTTAATTGCGAACTTCCGTAACGGTTGTTTCGAAGCAGATAGTGCTGCTGATTTATCAGCCATTGATACAGTTATCCCTGGTCCAAACTACTTAGACGGTCTTCACTGTGCTAATGAAGCTGGCCCAAATGGCGGTTTTGGTGTCGTAAGAGCTGGCGCTACTGGCTTCCCTGCAGGTACAGTTGCTGCTAACAACTCTAATGGTAATGGTTTAGTTTATTATAACGGTGGCGCAACAGCCGCACTTGCTGTCGCTGATGACCCTGGTTCATTCAATGCAAATGCTGGTTCAATCAACTTTACTGGTGAAATAGCGGAACGCCGTAATAACTTTACTTCTGGTTGGTATTTGAACAATATTCTTGGTATTAGCAATGGTTTGGTTGCTTCTTCTACTGCATTAAATGGCTTCTTAGATGGAGACACGAATATGAGTGGAGTTGTGGATGTTGATGACACTAATTCTTCGTTCATTATCAGTGATATGCCGTTCAATCAAGATGTTGCAGATGATACATTTGGCTATGATATGACGCATGTTGGTGCAGTTCGTGGCGGAGCAATATCAAACGTACAATTTGATAACTGGACGGTTTCTACACACCGTACAGGTAGCTTCACTGTAAACCCGGCGCCTTCAGCACCATAAACATAAGTTTATAAACTCTATTAAACAGACCCCGGCAACGCCGGGGTTTTTTTATTGTTACTCTTAAACCACCTCCTATGGAGGTGGTGACCATTTTCATCCCTACTTCAGTGGGTGGATTCTTTACTTTTAAGCCTGCTAAGGATTTGGATAAGGACGGGCGTTAGGATGAAAGTGCTAGTTAGATAAGTTCTCAGATTAAACCCCATGCCTAACTTACCTATTTTTAACATGTTCTAATGCGTTACAAGCTCCTAAAGGCTATCTAAATGTTACTTTTATTAAGTGTTGTTCTTCGTTCTGATGTTGAAAGTGAAAATTCAGAGCTGTTGGAAGGTTATTCATCGTAAAAATGATTCCTCAATCTCTGTCAACGGATAATCAAAGTCTGATAGATGTGCTGTTAACACAAAGCCTAGATAAGAGTTAATTTAATAGAGTTGGAGCAGCTTTATTAATGCAAAGCTGCTAAATCTGAGGCCTTATTATTCATTGAGGTATTCAGCGTTTAAAGGCATTTGAGTGACAAACTTCTTTTGTATGTAAACAACTCTAAGGCCTAACATGATTGCTGCTGCACTTAAGCCAACAATGATACCTATCCAGAAACCTTCTGCTGCCATTTTAGGTACGATAAAATCGGTAAGTCCGAGTGATATACCGAGTGTTAGGCCAATAACCCAATAGGATAAAAAGGTTATGTAGAACATAGCTTTAGTATCTTTGTAACCTCTCAAAGCACAAGCCGCAATCACTTGTATTGCATCAGATAGCTGGAACATGGCTGCTAACAACATCAAGCTAGCCGCCCCTTGGATAACTACATCATCAGTTGTGTATAGGTTAGCGATTGGAAAACGCAAAAGAACAGATAATGTAGCTGTGATCAAACTGCAAGATAAACCCAGTATCATGGCGCTTTTTATTGCTGTTTTCGCTTTTTCTGGCCCATTTTCTCCTAACAAATACCCAACCCGTATTGTTGTTGCCATGCCAATTGAAAGGGGAACCATAAACATCAAGGACGAGAAGTTAAGGGCTATTTGATGTGAAGCGACAACAGTTGCCCCAAAGGGGGATAAGAAAATGGCGATAGCTGCAAAAAGCGAGACTTCGAAAAGTATCGTCATTGCAATAGGAAACCCTAGTTTGATGACCTCAATGATATCTTTAAGGTTGGGCGTATATAGTCTCTGGTACAGGTTGTAGACACTCAGTTTTTGTGAGCGCAGTGTGTATATAGCGGTACTGATAAACATCGCCACAAATACCAGTGCTGTAGCTACAGCACATCCGGCACCGTCGAGTTTTGGAGCGCCGAGTAATCCGTGAATAAAGATGTAGTTAGCTGGTATGTTTACACAAAGCCCTATAACCATGATGATCATACTAGGCTTAGTGACTGACAAGCCTTCACAGTAATTGCGTAACACTTGATAAAGAGCAAAAGCTGGCAGGCTCCATAAAACGTAGCTTAGATACTTTGTTGTAATATGCTTTAAGTCGGGCTCGATTGGAGCAAACTCAAACAAAGTAGGGATTGCTAGTGCAACAAAACTTAGTGGGACTGTAATGAACAATGCCAACCACATTGTTTGCTGGGTCGCATTTGCAATATCGCTGTTTTGCTTCGACCCTTGCAGCCTGGATATGATGGGCGGGAGAGCTAAGATAATCCCCTGAATAAAAAATAAAACAGGTAAAAAAATACTGGAAGCAATAGCAACAGCAGCCATATCTGTTGCGGAAACACGACCAGCCATAATCGTGTCTGAAACACCCATCATGGTTTGTGTTAATTGTGCAATGAGAAGAGGCCAAGCAAGCTTAACAAGCTTTGGGAATTCGGTTTTAATCGTCATGTTAATTCAATATACCTTGGTTCTTTGACTAACACTCCGTAGATTCCCTGACCTGAGTGCTTTTTTATCATAGCTTGATTTGGACGCGGATAATACCTTTAATGCCTATCGCACTAAATAGTTGAGTAAGAATAATTTCTTATTGCTAACGATGGTGGGAGTAAGGAACGGGTTCATCTATAAATTGATGCTTCCTAGCTTGGGGCTAAGCGTGGATTTGTTATAGAAACTTGGATTCAGTTCTTATAAAAACGAATTAGCAATAGTAAAGAGTAGGGGGGACTAATTTATTTCAATAGTGATATCGGATACTGCTTTACAACAACAGGGTAATATTTCATCGTCATCAATATAGGCTAGAGGATCTATAATGTAATCCACTTCACCAGAAATCAGCCGCGTCCTGCAAGTCCCACAGAAACCCTCTCTGCAATGAGAGTGTATCTCTACTTTATTGTCTTCCAAGTTTTCTAGCAGTGTTTTATCAGGCTCTTGTTTTATAGCAATTTCCTTACCGCTAACAAGAACCTGGTATCTATCTTTGTTCACGCTGAAGTGACGGTGTATTAAAGGTCAAAGTCACCAAAATCATCAGCATTGACCTCACTGTCTATCTGGCCCACTAGGTATGAGCTGATTTCTGACTCTTGCGGCGCAACCTGTACATTGTCTGAGTGCAGATAATTGTTCATCCAAGGTAGTGGATTAGATGTCACTTCGAAAGGTTGACCTAGGCCAATAGCGGACATTCTGTGGTTGGCAATAAACTCGACATATTGACACAAGATGTCTTGGTTTAGGCCTATCATAGAACCGCGTTCGAACAAGTAGTGAGCCCATTGCTTCTCTTGCTCAACAGCGCTCATAAATATTTGAGCAGCTTCTTCTTTGCACTCTTCAGCAATCTCGGCCATTTCGGGATCATCTTTCCCTTTAGCCCACAAGTTAAGTATATGCTGAGTTGATGTGAGATGAAGGTTTTCATCTCGAGCAATAAGGCGGATGATTTTGGAATTACCTTCCATTAATTCTCTTTCTGCAAATGCAAAGGTACAAGCAAAAGAGACATAGAAACGTATCGCTTCCAGTGCATTTACTGAGTTCATGCATAAGTAGAGTTTTTTCTTTAGCTCTCTCATGGTGATGTTGTAGGTTTCACCTTGTATGGTGTGTTCACCCAACCCATGAGTTTGCCAAATTTGAGTATAGAAAATGAGGTCGTCGTAATACTGAGATATATCTTCAGCACGCTTTTTAATGTGCTGATTATCAACGATATCGGAAAAGATTTCGCTCGGATCGGTGAATAGGTTACGCAGTATGTGTGTGTAAGAACGAGAGTGAATAGTTTCAAAGAAAGACCAAGTCTCTACCCATGTCTCAAGTTCTGGAATCGAAATAATTGGTAGAAAAGCGATATTAGGGCTTCTACCTTGAACGGAATCTAATAGTGTTTGATATTTCAGGTTTGAGATGAAGATATGCTTTTCAGAATCACTTAGTTGCTGAAAATCAAGGCGATCTTTACTGACATCAACTTCCTCTGGTCTCCAGAAAAAAGAAATTTGCTTTTCTATCAGCTTTTCAAAAATGGCATGTTTTTGCTGATCATAGCGAGCGACGTTAACCGGATTACCGAAAAACATGGGCTCTGTTAAAGCGTCGTTATTTACTGGACTAAAAGTGGTGTATTTCATTTTATCTTTAAATTACCTGTAAATGGATGAAACAAAGCGCTGCATATGAACAGCGCACTTGTATAACGCAATAAGTTAAATTTTACATGCACCGCCAGCGCAATCGTCATCTTCCTCCACCGCGACTTCGACAATGGGTTGTTGAGCTTCAACTTGCTTAGCTTCGCTTGAGCTATCAGTCGCACCGTCTCTTGTATTGTGATAATAAAGTGTTTTAACACCAAGCTTATAAGTCGTCAGCAAGTCTTGTATCAATACCTTCATAGGTACTTTACCGCCTTCATACTTACTTGGATCATAACTTGTATTCGCGGATATCGTTTGGTCTACGAATTTCTGCATAATGCCTACAAGTTGCAAGTAACCATCATTCGAAGGTAAATCCCATAAGAGTTCATAGTTGTCTTTCAAGTTTTTGAAATCTGGAACAACTTGTTTAAGCACACCGTCTTTACTTGATTTAACGCTGATATGCCCGCGAGGTGGCTCTATACCATTAGTCGCGTTTGAAATTTGTGATGACGTTTCTGACGGCATTAAAGCTGACAAGGTACTGTTACGCAGCCCGTGCTCTTTAACCTCAGCTCGTAAACCTTCCCAATCAAGGTGAAGTGGCTCATCACAAATCTTGTCCAGATCCTTCTTGTAGGTATCAATAGGTAGGATACCTTGAGAATAGGTTGTTTCATTAAATTTAGGACAAGCACTAAGCTCTTTTGCCAACTGACAAGAAGCTTTCATCAAATAGAATTGAATAGCTTCAAAGGTTCTGTGTACCAAGCCGTTAGCACTGTGATCGGAGTACTTAACATTATTCTTCGCTAGGTAGTAAGCAAAGTTAATAACACCAATACCCAAAGTCCTGCGTCCCATAGTCGCGTTATAAGCAGCTGGGACAGGGTAGTCTTGATAATCTAGCAAACAGTCTAGCGCTCGAACGGTAAGGTCTGCCCATTCTTCGATGTCACTTAAATCTTTTACTGCACCTAAGTTAAATGCTGACAAAGTACAAAGAGCAATTTCACCTTCTTCATCATAAACATGTTTTAACGGCTTAGTTGGTAGTGCAATCTCTAAGCACAAGTTACTCTGGCGAACCGGTGCGTATTCTGGGTTAAATGGACTGTGTGTATTACAGTGGTCAACGTTCTGTAGGTAAATACGCCCTGTACTTGCGCGTTCCTGCATAAACAAACTGAAGAGTTCTAAAGCTTTGATACGCTTTTTGCGTATTGAATCATCGTTCTCGTATTTAACGTAAAGTTCTTCAAACTTGTCTTGATCAGCGAAGAAAGCATCATACAAACCAGGAACGTCTGATGGACTGAACAATGTAATGAAGTCATCTTTCAATAAGCGTTGATACATAACTTTGTTAAACTGAACGCCATAGTCGAGGTGACGAACACGGTTTTCTTCAACACCACGGTTGTTTTTCAGAACAAGTAGAGATTCAACCTCTAAGTGCCATAAAGGATAGAATAAGGTCGCCGCACCACCGCGGACACCGCCTTGAGAACAGCTTTTAACCGCTGTTTGGAAATGCTTATAAAAAGGCAAGCAACCTGTGTGATAAGCCTCGCCACCACGTATTGGGCTACCTAAAGCACGAATTCGTCCCGCGTTTATACCAATACCAGCACGTTGACTAACATACTTAACGATGGCACTTGAACTCGCGTTAATAGAATCCAAACTGTCGCCAGATTCAATCAAAACACAAGAGCTAAATTGACGAGTCGGGGTACGAACACCTGCCATAATAGGTGTTGGTAACGATATCTTGAATTGAGACGTCGCATCATAAAAACGCTTGATATAGTCCAAGCGTGTTTCTTTAGGATATTTAGCAAACAGACAAGCTGCGACTAGAATGTAGAGGAATTGCGCACTCTCGTATATATCACCATTTACTCTGTTTTGGACGAGATATTTACCTTCAAGTTGTTTAACAGCAGCGTAGCTGAAGTTCATATCACGCCAGTGATCAAGATAAGTATCTAGCTCATTTAATTCATCTTGAGTGTAGTCTTCAAGAATATGCTTATCATACTTGCCCATTTCCACCATGTTTTTAACATGATCGTAAAGCGCGGGTGGCTCAAATTGCCCATAAGCTTTTTTACGTAAATGGAAGATAGCTAAGCGAGCAGCCATATATTGGTAATCAGGAGCATCTGTTGAGATAAGATCAGCTGCTGATTTGATCATGGTTTCATGAATATCTTCAGTTTTAATACCATCGTAGAACTGAATATGTGCTTTTATTTCTACTTGTGAAACTGAAACGTTTTCCAGATCTTTTGCAGCCCAAGCGATAACCCGATGGATTTTATCTAAATCCAGCAGTTCACGCTCCCCATTGCGCTTAGTAACGTAGAGATTGTTATTCATGTATATTGCCGTATTGTATTTGTAATCTGTTGCTTTCCTGTACCACGACTCAATTCCGAGTTAGATACGCTTTTTTTAATTATTATTTGCTATTTATTACATTTTGTGATTTTGAAACAGTAGGTGCTGTGTTTTCTATAAAGCACAAGATAGTGCGGTTTTAATGTTATTGCAACCCAATATGTAGTGGTTTTATTGAGCACTTAAATACCCGTTTATGAAGATGTTAGTGTTGGCTAACGTCGAAGTTTTCATAAATTCTATGTTGGGCACTTTGCAAGTAAAAAATGACAATTTATTCGACATAAAATTATTTATTTTAAAAACAAATTTTTCAGTCAGATACGATCTAGATGGAGTGCTATTTTTACCTTGTCAAAGAAGTGAGGATGCGGGTATTGATCTTATGTGATCACTCAAAAAATGATCGCAGATCAGAGAAAGTTTCAATCATCGCGTCACCACACCAATTCGAAACGTCGTCTTCCTCTTCTATGTAGCCATAGTTTGCAATAATGCTATACATCTCGGCTGAGTTAGCAGCTTCAATGTCTCTTTCAGCATCCCCTATATAAAGGCACTGATTAGGTTCAACATTCAGTACTTTAGCGGCGTGTAATAAAGGAAAAGGGTGAGGCTTGCGCTGTTTGAAGGTGTCTCCTCCAACGACTATAGGACAGGCCATTAGTATTGGGAAATACTCTAATAGTTGTATCGCTAGTGCTTCGGGTTTATTAGTAACGATACCCCATGGAATTGACCAACTATTAAGCTGTTCCAGCAGCATTTCAACACCTGGGTACATTTTCGTATGCTCGCAAATGTTTTCTGAATAGAAGTTAAGAAAATCAGTTCTTAACTCATCAAAATTATAACAGGGGAGTTGCTCTGCAAATCCAAGTTCTATTAGCCCCTTGGAACCATGAGATGTTCTATTGTAATACTTATCTCTTCCAACAATGGGAAGTCCATTTTTCTCCAATACATAGTTGAGGGCGGCACCAAGGTCGTCTGCTGTATCGAGTAGAGTGCCATCCAAATCGAATAACACGCCCTTTGGGTTTTTCATGTACTAGTTCCCTTGATGCTGGCAAGCAACGATATAATTCACGTCAACGTTACGATCGGAAAGGTAATACTCATTAAGTAGCGGGTTAAAATGAAGACCTGTCATTGCTATTGGTTTTAATGGTGTTCTATCAACCCAACTCAAAAGCTCTGATGGTTTGATAAATTTATCATGTTCATGAGTACCTTCAGGTACCAGTTTGAGTAGTTTCTCTGCCGCCACAATCGCCATCAGATAAGACTTAATGTTTCTATTCAATGTTGAGAAGAAAACTAAGCCGTTAGCTTTTACCAATTTTGAGCAAGCTTGAATAACCGATTCAGGATCAGGTACATGTTCTAGCATTTCAAGACAAGTGACTACGTCGAAAGTACCTGCATTTTCATCTGCAAATTGCTCTGCCGTTGATTGGATATAATTGACATTGACGCCAGATTCCAACCCATGAAGACGGGCAACTTCAAGTGGCTCATGGCCCATATCAATTCCAGTGACTTCTGCACCTAGGGAAGCCATGGATTCAGACAAAATACCACCACCACAACCAACATCTAATACCTGTTTACCAAACAATCCTTCACACTGTGTGTTAATAAAATCGGTTCTTAACGGATTAATTTGGTGCAGAGGTTTAAATTCACCGTTTAAATCCCACCAACGACTGGCTAGGTTAGAGAACTTTTCAATTTCTTTAGGATCAACGTTTACAGACATAGATATTCCATTGGTTACACGAAGGGGAGCTGTACTCTAAATAGCCTTTATCTAGAACGAAATTCATACAATAAAGATCAATAAACCCTTTGGCTGTTTTTAAGGGCGCTATTATAGACTTTGTTGGACAGATAGGAATAGATTTATCCAATGCAATTAGCATGATATTTCCAGTGAAGATCACCTATTCATTTTCGCACTGCGATGGTAGACTAACCTGCTAGTTAACTTGACTACCCGCATATCCATTTTTCGTCTTCTCTAACGTCTTAGAACAGCAGAGAAGTCGATATTCTGATAAAAATAAAGGGACAAGGCTGTATATGACAGATCATGCCAAAGAAATTTTGCCCATTAATATAGAGGAAGAATTGAAAAATTCTTACTTAGATTACGCAATGAGTGTAATCGTTGGCAGGGCACTTCCTGATGTTCGTGACGGGCTAAAACCAGTACACAGACGTGTATTGTTTGCCATGAACGAGTTGAAGAATGATTTTAATAAACCCTATAAAAAATCGGCAAGAATAGTCGGTGATGTTATAGGTAAATATCACCCTCATGGTGACTCAGCTGTTTACGATACTATCGTTCGAATGGCGCAGCCGTTTTCGTTGCGCTACACCTTGGTCGATGGCCAAGGAAACTTTGGTTCAGTTGATGGTGACTCCGCTGCAGCCATGCGTTACACAGAAATACGCATGGATAAAATTGCACATGAACTACTGGCAGATCTGGAAAAAGAAACCGTTGATTTTGTGCCTAACTACGATGGTACAGAACACATCCCTGCTGTACTTCCAACTAAAGTACCCAACCTACTTGTTAATGGTTCTTCAGGTATTGCCGTTGGGATGGCGACAAATATACCTCCTCATAACTTAACTGAAGTTATTAATGGTTGTATTGCGCTAATTGATAATCCAGATATCAGCATTGAAGAGCTGATTAATCATATCCCTGGTCCTGATTTTCCAACTGCGGCGATTATCAGTGGTCGTAAAGGTATTATCGACGCTTATAAAACAGGGCGTGGCAAGATTTACCTTAGAGCGAAAGCCGAGATTGAAGTTGAAGATAATGGTAAAGAGACCATAGTCGTCAACGAAATACCTTATCAAGTTAACAAAGCTCGTTTGATTGAGAAAATCGCTGAGCTTGTTAAAGAAAAGAAAATTGAAGGTGTTTCTGCATTACGTGATGAATCGGATAAAGACGGTATGCGTATCGTTATTGAAGTCAAACGTAATGAATCTGGTGAAGTACTGCTCAATCAGCTTTACTCTCTAACGCAACTTCAGACTGTTTTCGGTATCAATATGGTGGCTCTGGATAATGGCCAACCTAGATTATTCAACCTAAAACAGACACTAGAAGCTTTTGTTCTCCACAGAAGGGAAGTTGTTACACGCAGAACTGTTTACGAATTACGTAAAGCACGCGATAGAGCACATATCTTAGAAGGCCTTGCGATAGCGCTTTCTAATATCGATGAAATCATCGAGTTGATTAAAACATCTCCAACACCAGCTGAGGCTAAGCAGGCACTAATTGAACGCGGGTGGTCTTTAGGTGGCGTTGCTGAAATGCTTGAGCGTGGTGGTGTTAATGCTGCACGACCTGAGTGGCTTGAAGAAAAGTATGGCGTTAGAGATGGAAACTACTATCTGACGGTTGAACAAGCTCAGGCCATTCTTGACCTTAGATTGCACAAGCTAACTGGGCTTGAGCATGACAAGATCTTACAAGAATACAAAGAGCTGTTGGACATTATCGCTGAGTTAATGCACATACTTGCAAGCCCAGAGCGTTTGATGGAAGTTATTCGCGAAGAATTAGATAAGATTCGTGCCGAATACGGTGATGAGCGTAAGACTGAAATCAGCAATATGTCTCACGACATTGATATTGAAGATTTGATTGAGCAAGAAGATGTTGTTGTTACCTTGTCTCATGAAGGTTATGTCAAATATCAGAAGTTGAATGAATACGAAGCCCAGCGCAGAGGCGGTAAAGGTAAGTCGGCAACTAAGGTTAAAGATGAAGACTTTATTGCTCGTATACTGGTCGCGAATACGCACGATCACATTTTATGCTTCTCTAGCCGTGGTCGAATGTATTGGTTGAAGGTTTATAAGTTACCGCTAGCGAGCCGTAACTCGCGAGGCCGTCCAATTGTTAACATCCTACCATTGGAAGAAGATGAGCGTATTACCGCTATCTTGCCTATTAAAGAGTTTGAAGAAGGCAAATACGTTCTAATGGCAACAGCTAACGGAACAGTCAAGAAAACGTCTTTAACGGATTATTCTAGACCTAGAGCCAACGGTATTATCGCGGTTAATCTGAACGAGGGCGATGAGCTTATCGGTGTTGATTTAACTGATGGTGATAGTGAAGTTATGTTGTTCTCTGACGCAGGTAAAGTCGTTCGCTTCCACGAACAACAAGTCCGTGCAATGGGCAGAACAGCAACTGGTGTTCGTGGTATTAAACTTCAGGAAAATCAAAAAGTTGTTTCACTTATTGTTCCCAATGGAGACGGTGAAATTCTAACAGCTACGGTTAACGGCTACGGTAAGCGTACTCCGCTGGAAGAATATCCAGCGAAGAGCAGGGCAACGCAAGGTGTTGTTTCAATCAAGGTTTCTGAGCGTAATGGTTCAGTTGTTAGTGCCGTTCAAGTTGAAGATAGCCATGAAATTATGCTTATCAGTGACCAAGGAACTTTGGTAAGAACGCGAGTTAGTGAAGTTTCTGTCATTGGTCGTAATACCGCTGGTGTTAGATTGATTAGAACTGTAGTCGATGAGCATGTTGTAGGTCTCGAACCTATTGCTGAAGTATCTGAGGACTTGGTCGAACAAGATGAAAGTTCTGAAGGCTCGGAACAAACGGTCGCTGCTGATAGTGGTGAAGCAGCTAGCGAAGATAGCTCTAGCGACGAATAAGTTAATTAAAGCTTACTAAGTTAATGAACTAGTAAGTGTTATTAATCGTCGAGATTGTTTAAAGAGCGGTTTTATAGCCGCTCTTTTTGTTTCAGCTTCGCGAAGTTTCTAATCAATACAAAAAGATGCTTGTGTGATGAACTTTTATTGTATAAAACGGAAACTAATCTCGTTTTTAATTGTTATCTTAAAGCATCGCAATTGAAATAAGCCTCGTATTTTTCAGTTTTAAACTCCTTAGTAATGATAGAGCCAAATTTAAGGCATAAATAAATGAGTAATGTATTTAACTTTTCGGCTGGACCAGCCATTTTACCTAAAGCTGTTATGGAACAAGCGCAGAAAGAGTTCCTGGATTGGGAAGCTGTAGGTAGCTCTGTCATGGAAATCAGTCATCGCAGCAAACAATTTATGGAGGTTGCTGCTGAGGCTGAGAATGATTTGCGTGACTTAATGCAGATACCTGACAACTATAAAGTATTGTTTGCCCATGGTGGCGGACGCGGGCACTTTGCTTCTGTACCTCTTAATTTGTCCAAAGAGGGAGATATTGCTGACTTTCTGGTTACTGGTTCATGGTCTAAAGGAGCTGTTAAAGAGGCGGAAAAATACCTAAAGCCTAACGTTGTTGCTCAGTCATCAGTTGTTGACGGAGAATTGCGTATACCTGATGTAAGTGATTGGACTTTATCTGAGAACGCCGCATATTTTCATTATTGTCCCAACGAAACCGTTGATGGTGTGGCTATGTTTGATGTTCCGGATATTGCAGATACGCCAATTGTTGCAGATATGTCATCAGTTATTCTGTCTTCGCCTATCGATGTTTCGAAATATGGGGTGATTTATGCGGGTGCTCAAAAAAATATTGGTCCATCGGGGTTATCAATTGTCATTGTTAGAGATGATTTGATTGGACACGCAAGACGCAGCACTCCGTCAATATTTGATTATCAGTTATTGGCCGATAATGATTCAATGTATAACACCCCTCCGACTTATGCATGGTATTTGGCTGGGCTTGTTTTCAAATGGTTAAAGCAGCAAGGTGGTGTAGCATCGATATATGAGGTTAATAAGCAAAAAGCTGAATTGCTATACAACGCGATAGATGGCAGCGACTTTTATAAAAACAGTATTACCTCCGAATTTCGATCACTGATGAATGTGCCATTCCAACTTTCAGATCCGGCATTGGATAAAGTATTTTTAGATGAATCAGACAGTGTAGGGTTGAAAGCGCTTAAGGGACATCGCTCTGTGGGTGGTATGAGGGCAAGCATATACAACGCAATGCCACTTGAAGGCGTTGAAACCTTGGTTGACTTTATGAATGAATTTGAAAGGAGACACGGCTAACCATGGAACAATTAGTATTAAAACCTATCTATAAAGTGAATGGTGAAGTCAATGTACCAGGTTCAAAGAGTTTATCGAATCGCGCATTACTTCTCGCGGCTCTTGCGGAAGGCGAAACTCTGTTAACGAATTTGTTAGACAGTGATGATATACGCCATATGCTCAATGCTTTGACGCAACTTGGTGTCTCATATCAACTCTCTGAAGATAAAACGCAATGCCGTGTAACTGGGCTTGGTAAAGCTTTTGATGTTAATAGTAAAACAACACTCTTTCTGGGGAATGCTGGAACAGCAATGCGTCCATTATGTGCCGCTTTAGCAGCATCAAATGGTACCTTTGAACTTGGTGGTGAAGAGCGTATGGAAGAGCGTCCAATTGGTGCTCTTGTCGATGGTTTAATTGAAGCCGGAGCTAATATAACTTACCTCAAGAATGAAGGGTTTCCGCCTTTGTTGCTTGAAGGTAAGCAATTATCTGGTGGTAAGTTAAGTGTTGATGGAAGCGTTTCAAGTCAATTTCTAACTGCATTGTTGATGGCCGCGCCATTATTTGAAAATACGACAGAAATAGAGATTTCGGGCGAGCTCGTATCCAAACCCTATATAGATATTACGTTAGACACTATGCGTCGCTTTGGTGTTGAAGTAAAAAATGATAGCTATCAGAGGTTTATTATTCAGGCAGATGCAAAGTATCGTTCGCCAGGAGAGTTCTTAGTTGAAGGCGATGCGTCATCCGCATCTTATTTCTTGGCAGCAGGCGCTATTAAAGGCGGTACTGTTCGTGTTACTGGTGTTGGGAAATCGAGCATACAAGGCGATATACGATTTGCCGATGCACTTGAAAAAATGGGTGCAAAAATAAATTGGGGAGAAACCTTCATCGAAGTCTCTGCTGATCAGCTTTCTGCCATTGATATGGATATGAACCATATACCTGATGCAGCTATGACAATTGCAACAGCAGCGCTCTTTGCTAAAGGTAAAACACGGATGAGTAATATCTATAACTGGCGTGTTAAGGAAACAGACAGATTGTCAGCTATGGCAACTGAGCTCCGGAAAGTCGGAGCTGTTGTTGAGGAGGGACATGACTTTATATCGATTGAACCCCCAGAGCAGATAATACATGCAGAAATTGATACCTATAATGATCATCGCATGGCAATGTGCTTCTCGTTAGTGGCCTTGAGCGATACGCCAGTGACAATTAATGATCCTGGTTGTACGGCAAAAACCTTTCCTGACTATTTCGAAAGATTTGCCAGCATATGTGGTTAGTTGTGAGTGGTCTGCTATATCTTCCAATGTACAAATCATAGCGATGTGTAATGCAAGAAAAACTCGGCTTGT
This sequence comes from Alteromonadaceae bacterium M269, assembly GCA_004353515.1. GTDB lineage: Bacteria > Pseudomonadota > Gammaproteobacteria > Enterobacterales > Alteromonadaceae > M269. The sequence continues at coordinate 430,768 of SMNZ01000001.1, forward strand.
TACAAATACTTAACAAGTCTGAGTGACTTGTGCATTGCTAAACTTGGTCTTCCGCGTATAATTCGCGCGTTTTTATCCGCACGACTTGGAGTCTGCATGCAACAATCAGTTCCCGTAATTACGATTGACGGGCCTAGTGGCGCAGGGAAGGGAACCTTAAGTTCACTTCTTGCCAAAAAGCTTGGCTGGCATTTTTTAGACAGCGGCGCAATTTACCGTGTTCTTGCGGTAGCTTCTGAACATCACGATATTCAACCTGATGATGAGGAAGGCTTAGTTCCGCTTGCATCCTGTTTAGATGTTAGCTTTGTTACGCAAGAAGATAGTGTGTCAGTTATTCTTGAAGGTGAAGATGTCACCGATCTTATTCGTACTGAGCAAATCGGTGCGATAGCATCAAAAGTAGCGTCGTTGCCTCGAGTAAGAGAAGCACTTTTGCGTCGCCAGCGTAATTTTAGAGAAGAGCCTGGCTTAGTTGCGGATGGCCGCGACATGGGAACAGTGGTTTTTCCAGGCGCTAACATCAAAATTTTCCTTACAGCAAGTGCTGAAGAAAGAGCGCAGAGACGCTATAACCAGTTGAAAGAAAAGGGGCATGATGTTAATATTTCGCGCCTTTTGGAAGACATACGTGCACGCGATGAACGCGATAGCCAAAGAAGTGTGGCTCCATTAGTACCAGCTTCAGATGCTTTTGTTATTGATTCAACAGCGATGACAATCGAGCAAGTGCTTGATTCTGTTGTTGAAATTATAGAAAAGCATCTTGAGCAATAACTTGCTGACAAAGGAATTGTTGGCTCCGAAGAACAACCCCACGTTATCTGGATTATTACGTGGATGTCAATAGAAATTTTATAAAATATTATGACTGAAAGTTTTGCTGATTTATTTGAAGAAAGTTTAAAAGAACTTGAAACCCGCCCTGGCGCCATTGTTCGAGGTACAGTTGTATCAATCGATAAAGATATCGTTTTGGTAGACGCTGGTCTTAAATCTGAAAGTGCTATCCCTGTTGAACAATTTAAGAGCCTAAGTGGCGAACTTGAAATCGCTGTAGGTGATCAAGTAGACGTTGCTCTAGATGCAATCGAAGACGGTTTCGGTGAAACTATTCTGTCTCGTGAGAAAGCTAAACGCCATGAAGCATGGGTTGAGCTAGAAAAAGCTTACGAAGAGAAAGAAACTATTACTGGTGTTATCAACGGTAAGGTTAAAGGTGGATTCACTGTAGAAGTTAACACTGTACGTGCGTTCCTACCTGGTTCACTTGTTGATGTTAGACCTGTACGTGACACAGCTCACCTTGAAGGTAAAGAGTTAGAATTTAAAGTTATCAAGTTAGACGCTAAGCGCAACAACGTTGTTGTTTCACGTCGTGCAGTTATCGAAGCTGAAAACAGTGCAGAACGTGATCAACTTCTTGGTAACTTGGAAGAAGGACATGAAGTTAAAGGTATCGTTAAGAACCTTACTGACTATGGTGCATTCGTTGACTTAGGCGGTGTTGACGGACTTCTTCACATCACTGACATGGCTTGGAAACGCGTTAAGCACCCAAGTGAAATTGTAAATGTTGGTGACGAAATCAACGTTAAAGTATTGAAGTTTGACAAAGAGAAGTCACGTGTTTCTCTTGGTATGAAGCAAATGGGCAACGATCCTTGGGAAGAGATTGCTGCACGTTACCCAGAAGGCGCTAAACTAAGCGGTGCGGTAACTAACCTAACTGACTACGGTTGTTTCGTTGAAATCGAAGACGGTGTTGAAGGTCTAGTTCACGTTTCTGAAATGGATTGGACTAACAAAAACATCCACCCATCTAAGGTTGTTAACCTAGGTGATAAAGTTGATGTTATGGTTCTTGAAATCGATGAAGAGCGTCGTCGTATTTCTCTAGGTCTTAAGCAATGTATTGCTAACCCTTGGGAAGAGTTTGCTAAGAATCGTGAAAAAGGTGACAAAGTTAGCGGTAAGATCAAGTCAATCACTGACTTCGGTATCTTTATCGGTCTTGACGGCGGTATCGATGGATTGGTTCACCTATCTGACATTTCTTGGAATAAGACTGGTGAAGACGCAGTTAGAGATTACAAGAAAGGCGATGAGATTTCTGCTGTTGTATTACAAGTGGATCCAGAGCGTGAGCGTATTTCTCTTGGCGTTAAGCAAATTGAAGAAGACCCGTTCAATAAGTATCTGACAGATAACAAGAAAGGTGCTATCGTTACTGGTAAAGTAACTGCAGTTGACGCGAAAGGCGCAACGGTAGAGCTTGCTGAAGAAGTTGAAGGTTATATTCGTGCCTCTGATATCTCTCAGGATCGTGTTGAAGACGCAACTGAAGTGGTTAAAGTTGGTGACGAAATTGAAGCCAAGTACACAGGTGTTGACCGTAAGAACCGCATCTTGAACTTGTCTGTTAAAGCTAAAGACCAAGCTGATGAGAAAGAAGCTATGGACAAAGTGAACAGTCAACAACAAGAAGAAGCTGGTTTCGGCAGCGCAATGGCTGAAGCTTTCAAAGCAGCGAAAGGCGACTAATAACTCTTTTTTCGGAGGGTGTTTATCGCCCTTCGTAATAGAGAATTAACTTGCTGAAGACGAGGTTACTATGACCAAATCAGAACTAATCGAAAAGCTCATGGATAAGAATCAACATATAGCTGCACGTGATGTGGAGTTGTCGATTAAAGAAATGCTTGAGCAAATGGCGCAAACTTTACAAAAAGGTGAGCGTATTGAAATTAGAGGTTTTGGGAGTTTTTCCTTGCACTTCAGGGCACCTAGAGTAGGGCGTAATCCTAAAACTGGAGAAACTGTCAAACTTGATGGTAAATATGTCCCGCACTTTAAACCTGGAAAAGAACTCCGAGAGCGAGTTAACGAAGGGTTAGAACTTTAAGTTCCTAATTAAACGGCATTCTTTGAGTGCCGTTTTTCGTTTAATTAAAAGAAATTTATTGGAGGCGGTTTTTTGAAGCTGTTAGTCACTCTGTTGGTGTTTTTATCTGTTCTTATTTTTGCCATTGTTATCGGGGCACAGAATGAACAAATGATTACTGTCAGCTTTATGATTGCGACTCAAGAAATGACCGTGTCTACACTAATTGCGATATGCATTGTTATTGGATTTATATCAGCAATGTTTGTATCACTTATATGGATGTCGCAATTGCGCTGGCGTTTATCGCGTGCAACTAAAGAAAATAAGAAACTCTTATCAGAGGCCAAGTCAGATAAATAATGCTTGAGCTCGTATTTTTACTGCTTCCTGTTGCTGCTGGCTATGGTTATGTTATGGGGCGTAATAGCCTTAGACAAGCTCAGCGGAAACAATCAAAACTCCTCTCTCGCCATTATTTTAAAGGGCTGAATTTTCTATTATCTGATCAACCAGACAAAGCGGTTGATTCATTAATAAAAATGATAAACCTCGACAATGATACGATTGAGACTCATATCGCCATGGGTAATTTCTTCCGTCATCGTGGTGAGTTAGATAGGGCGATTCGTGTTCATCAGAATTTAATTGATCGCGATGAAATTGACCCGGAACACAAAGAGCAAGCTCTGAAAGAGTTGGGCAGAGACTATATGCTTGCTGGCTTTCTAGAGAGAGCTGAAGGTGCTTATTTACAGCTGTTAGAGAGTGATAAGTACTATCTTGATGCGCAACAACAGCTTTTCAACATATATCAGACAACAAAAGAATGGGGAAAAGCGATAGAGTTGGCCGAACGCATGATGAAGTGTCGTTCAGAGAACGAAGAACTTTGCCAACGCTTATCTCACTTTTATTGTGAAAAGTCAGCCTTGCTGATTGCCAACCAAGAGATTGAGGCGGCAGAGAGCTTGCTTGAGAAAGCGGTGATGATTGATGATCATGCCGTCCGCCCTTGGTTAATGCTGGGTGAATTAGCAATAAAGAATCAACAATATAAGCAAGCCACAGAATACTTATTTGAAGTTCCAAAGCGTGATGCAGAATGGCTTAGTGAAGTTATTTCCTCGCTTGAACATTGTGCAGAACATATCGATGATTGGAGCGAGTACGAAAGCAAGCTCGACGAGCATTGGCATAGTTGTGCTAGCGCCTATTTATCTAAAGCAAGGTTGATTGCCTCAAAAGAATCAATTGAAGCTGCGAGCCAATATTTGGCTGATCAACTTAAATCGCATCCCACCATGAAAGGGTTCGATGTTCTATTATCCTTTTATATGGAGCAACATGCTGGTGATGATGTTGCAGCAAGTTTAGGTAACTTGCATAGTCTAATAGAGAATCAACTTGGGCAACGTCCCAAGTATCGGTGCGGCAACTGTGGCTTTTCTGGTAAGAAAGTGCATTGGCTTTGCCCATCTTGTAAAAACTGGGGGGTTATTAAACCCATTGTCGGATTGGATGGAGAGTAATAGAGCGTGGAACCCAGAGTTATTATTGCGTTGGATTTCGATAATGAAAAAGCCGCGAAAAACTTAATAGAGCAACTAGAACCTTCTCAGTGTCGATTAAAGATTGGCAAAGAGATGTTCACTTACTTGGGGCCTGGTTTTGTAAAATGGGTAGTGAGTAAGGGGTTTGATGTTTTTCTAGACTTGAAGTTTCATGATATCCCTAACACGACGGCGAAAGCTTGTGTTGCAGCAGCAAATCTTGGCGTGTGGATGGTAAATGTGCACGCGTCTGGTGGGTTGACTATGATGGAAACTGCTCGAGCTGCATTGGACAATTGGGGAACTAAACCACCAAAACTTATTGGTGTTACTGTTTTAACGAGTATGGATATGACGGGGTTAGGGCAGATTGGAATATCTGTTGAGCCAGCAACTCAAGTGTTAAATTTAGCTAAGTTAACGCAGCAAGCAGGTTTGGACGGTGTCGTTTGTTCTGCACAAGAAGCGGTTTTGTTAAGAGAGCACATGCCGAGTGAGTTTAATCTAGTGACGCCAGGAATAAGACCTATCGGTAGCGATATGAATGATCAGAAGCGTGTTATGACACCGCCACAAGCTATTGAAGCAGGGGTTGACTACTTAGTTATTGGTCGACCGATTACTCAATCTGCAACACCGTTGGAAACGCTTAAAGCAATTAATAATTCGCTGGCAATAAGCTAATTTTCGGTATTCCCGATGAGAAAAAGGCAGCGATAAAGCTGCCTTTTTTGTTTTTGGGATTCAACCTCTTACTTCTGTAAGAGGCGAAATCTCTTAAAGTGCTGCTGGCCTACCGGCAGGTGCCTTAGCGCCATTTGAAACACTTAACATAGCTGCAGCACGGCCCGATTTACTGACTGATGGTCTATCATCGCCTTCTACGGCAGCAATAGCGTAGTCAGAGAAATCTTCTTCTAACTCGACAGGCTTTGCCATTGGGTGTGACACAGCTCTTGCGGAGAAGTGCTGTTTAATCGCTGCTTTCTGTGCTTTCTTAACATTAGAAGATTCAGCTTCTTTAACTTCAACTTTCTCTTCTTGTTTCGTTTTTTCTGCTTCAACTGTCTCAACAGGTGCTTCAACATTTGCTGTTTTAGTCTCAACTACAGTTTCATTTTCACCCTCTGAAATAGGTTGAGAATTGTCAGCTGTAGCTTCGACTGTGTCACCCAAGTCGATCTCTACCTGTTGAGGAACTGTTTCTTTTTTCGCCTTAGCTCTAGTTTTTCTAGGTGCTTTCGGTGGCTTAGCTTCAGTCGCTTCTTTCGGTTGAGATTCAGTAATTGCTTCACTGTTACTTGCTTCAGCTTCCCTAGGCTCTTCTTCAACGATTTGAGCTTCTTTAGCTTCGCCATTAACCTTATTAGTGTCTTCCTTTGCTAAAGGAGTAGTATCGGCTTCTGCTACTTTCTCTGTTGGCGCTTCAGCTACTGCAACTGTTACTGAGTCTTTATTATCATCGCCATTAACTGGTGCGATGTTTTCTTGCTCTAGTTCGTTGTTGCTTTCGTTCTTACGACGCTTTTGACCAGCTGCTCTAATGTGTCGAGGTGAGCGACGACTGCGTGTACGTGTCTCATTACTTTCCGATTCGTTGCTCATACTATCGTTAGTCGCTTGCCCTGATTTCGGCATCTCTTCAGGAGCATCTGCTGTATTAGCTGTATTCTTTTTCGCTAACACTTCCTCAGGCGCTTTATTTCTTACGCTCTTACGATTGTCTCGACGCTGACGCCTTTCAGCCACTTTCTGTTGAGCAGGTTGCTCCTTGTCATTACGAGAGTCGTTTTTATTACTTCTATCAGCTTTCTTGTTTTGTTGTTTGCGATCAGAGTCTTTGCGATTACTCGTACGGCGATCGTCTCTTGAATCACGATTGTCTTTGTTATTCCTATTGTTAGACTTACGACGCTGTCTGTTTTTATTGTCTCTATTGTTGTTGCGTCTAGCATTCTTCTTCGGCTTTTCTTCTTTAGGCGGCTCTTCTGCGCTGAACAACGAAGAAAACCACTTAGCAATTCCTGCAAACAAAGAAGGTGATGAATCTGCTGTTTTATTTTTTGCTTTCGCCGTTGGTGCAGGTGCTGCATCTGTTGGAGTTGCAAAACCTTGTAAAACAGGTTGCTCACGTTTTTTGACGTCGGCTTTAGTTACAACTGTTTCTTCTTCGACAGCTTGCTCTAACGGAAGGGTATAGCTTACTTCACTGATGACATCATCTTTCTTACGTCTAACCACTGTGTAGTGTGGCGTATCCATATTAGGGTTAGGGATAAGCAATAACCCAACACCATTGCGCTTCTCAATACTGCGGATGGCGCGACGTTTTTCATTTAATAAGTAAGTCGCAACGCTAACAGGAACCTGTGCCTCAATTTGGCCAGTGTTGTCTTTGATGCTTTCTTCTTCCATCAAACGCAATATGGATAATGCTAAAGACTCGATACCACGTATTGTTCCATGACCACTACATCTAGGGCAGACATTGTGTGCAGACTCACCAAGGGAAGGTCGGAGGCGTTGACGCGACATTTCCAATAAACCAAAGCGTGATATACGCCCAAGTTGGATTCGTGCTCTATCGTGCTGAACAGCATCTTTCATACGATTTTCTACTTCGCGCTGGTTGCGAATAGGTGTCATATCGATAAAGTCGATAACAACCAAACCACCTAAGTCTCGAAGCCTAAGCTGTCTCGCAATTTCGTCAGCAGCTTCTAAGTTCGTATTAAGAGCTGTTTCTTCAATATCACCGCCTTTCGTTGCTCTGGCTGAGTTGATATCTATAGAAGTTAAAGCTTCAGTTGGATCGATAACAATTGAACCGCCAGACGGCAAACGAACTTCACGTTGGAAAGCCGATTCTATTTGACTTTCGATTTGGTAATGGCTGAATAATGGAACTTCACCGCTATACAGCTTCACTCTATTAGCAAAGTCTGGGCGAACTAATTCAATATGTTGTATTGCCTGCTGATAAATACTATTTTTATCAATAAGGATTTCACCAACATCGCGTCTCAAATAATCCCTGATAGCGCGAACAATAACATTACTTTCCTGATGAATAAGGAAAGGGGCGGGCTTAGATTCAGCAGCTTGAGAAATCGCTCCCCAATGCTTCACCAAAATGTTCAAATCCCACTGTAATTCTTCATAAGATTTGCCCACACCGGCTGTTCTTACGATAAGTCCCATACCATCGGGTACTTCTAAATTAGATAGAGCTTGCTTAAGATCAGTTCTTTCTTCACCTTCAATGCGTCGAGAAATACCGCCAGCACGAGGGTTGTTAGGCATTAAAACTAAGTAGCTACCAGCTAAACTGATAAAGGTTGTTAGCGCTGCACCTTTTTGACCACGTTCTTCTTTATCAATCTGGACAATAACTTCTTGGCCTTCTTTGATAACGTCTTTGATATTAGGGCGGCCTTCGAATTTATAGCCTTTAGGGAAATAAGTTTTGGCAACTTCTTTTAGAGGGAGGAAACCGTGTCTTTCTGCGCCGTAGTCGACAAATGCAGCTTCTAAACTAGGCTCTACTCGAGTGATAGTGCCCTTGTATATGTTGGCTTTCTTTTGTTCGTGACCTGGACTTTCGATATCGAGGTCATACAGTCGCTGACCATCGACTAATGCAACGCGCAACTCTTCTTGCTGAGTTGCGTTTATTAACATTCTTTTCATTCTGTGACTCAATCTTTAACTAGATCGCCACGAAAATACGAATTGTCTATAAAACAATTGTTTACGCTTATTTTCAGTCTCCCGACTGTATGGTAGACATACCTTATGATCTGATTTTTTGATGCTAATTTTAAATACCTGGATTTGCCAAGTATTTGATCAAATGGGTTTAATTCGCTTTCGTTGCGATCAAATAACTAACTATTTATTTGCATGATAGAGAAGGGTTTGTTTGCCTATATTGAAGCGATCATTCTATAAATCACTTCTTACTCATCTTCATTCTCAATACTTACTGTTGACAACAAACCTAAGTAATCATGCTTCATGTTATTTGACTCTCAATTATTCAGAGAGTTAACCCTTTGATTATCTCATTAAATGCAAAAAAGTAGCAAGCAATATATATGATAAAAGGGTGATATTTGTAGGTTTAGCGGCGCTTTATCGCTATTTAGAATTATTGTTGATGGATATGTAGCGTATAGATAACTTAAGGACTCTTGTTTGCCAAAAATAAGCGCGCATAAATAGCAAGTTTGCTTTAGAATGCGCGACCTATGAATACAAGTCCGTTTAATAAAGTTCAAATGATGACTATCGACCCTGATCTTGAAGGGCAGAGGATCGATAATTATCTGAAGACCGTTCTTAAAGGTGTTCCTAAAAGCCTTATCTATCGAATCTTGAGAAAAGGTGAAGTTCGGGTCAATAAAGGTCGAGTGAAGCCAGAATACAAGTTAAAAGGTGGCGACATTGTTCGTGTACCGCCAGTTAGGGTTTCAGAGCCAACTGAGTTACCTTCTACAAAATTGACCAAAGTTGCTGAACTCGAATCACACATATTGCATGAAGATGACAGTTTGATAGTTCTGAATAAGCCTTCTGGGATAGCAGTGCATGGCGGCAGCGGCTTGAGCTTTGGGGTTATTGAATCATTGCGAGCATTACGTCCTCAACAAAAATTCCTTGAACTTGTTCACCGTTTAGACAGGGCAACTTCTGGTTGCTTATTGATTGCGAAAAAACGTTCTGTATTGAAACACCTACATGAACAACTTAGAGTTAAAACGGTTGATAAGCGTTACCAAGCACTAGTAAGTGGTGCTTGGCCTGAAAATCGTTTCAAAGTTAAAGCGCCGTTGCAGAAAAACGTACTTAAATCAGGTGAGCGAATGGTTTTTGTCAATAATGACGGAAAGCCATCTGAGACGCGCTATAGAGTGTTGGAAAGATTTGAGGGAGCGACTTTGGTTGAGGCCTGTCCCATTACCGGGCGCACACATCAAATTCGTGTACATTGTCAACATGCAGGTCATTCTATTGCGCGTGATGAAAAGTACGGTGAAGAGTCTTTTGATCAGAGATTGGGTACATTGGGATTAAACAGGCTCTTTTTGCACGCTCATTCGATTAGATTTGTTCATCCAAAAACAGGTGAGCAAGTTAAATTTCAAGCACCGCTAGATCAAAACCTCAGTTCAACTTTGAAAAAACTACGATGAAACATAAATTTATCATATTCGATTGGGATGGAACGTTAATGGATTCCATTGGCCGCATAGTTAATTGTATGCAGCTTGTGGCTGAGGACTTAGCGTTGAACGTTCCAACAAGTAATGAAGTTAAGGGAATCATTGGAATTAGTCTTAAACCTGGAATCAAAAAGCTATTCCCAGATGTTTCTGATGAATATGTAGAAAAGCTGTTCAATGGTTACAAAGAACATTATTTAAGATTAGATAATACACCCTCTCCGATGTTTGATGGAGTAGAGGATATGTTGGAAGATTTGCGTTCACAAGGCCATCAGTTAGCTGTTGCAACGGGTAAAGCGAGGAGGGGGCTAGTCAGAGCTTGGGAGCACACTGGGCTTTCGCACTATTTTGTTGCTTCACGTTGTGCCGACGAGACTCTCTCCAAGCCCAATCCGGATATGCTTCAACAACTCCTTAAAGAAAGTCGCTTTGATATTGAAGATGCAGTGATGATTGGTGATAGCATACATGATCTGAAAATGGCTGAATCTATAGGAATGGATAGAATCGGTGTAAGCTTCGGTGCTGCCACTCAAGAAGCATTGGAAGAATACCAACCACTAACAGTGAGTCATGATATTCCTCAGCTAAATAATTTTATCCAGGCATTTAACTCTTAAGATTGAATTGTTGGCTTTGTGTCAACAAGTCTATGCCGAATGCTTGGAACAATTCGTTGAGAGCAATAAGCGGGAGGCCGACAAGTGCGTTTGGGTCTCTTCCCTGAAGTTCCTCGAACAATAAAATGCCTAATCCTTCACTTTTAAAGCTACCTGCACAGTTGAGTGGCTTTTCTGTATTTACATAGGTTTCAATCTGGTTAGATGATAGTTTTTTAAACGTCACATCAAATTGATCAACGCAGTGTCTAACAGTATTTGTTTTGGCTTCTTTTAAACACAAGCCGGTATAGAAAGAAACGGTTTTACCGCTACATACTTCTAATTGGGATATTGCACGTTCAATACTGCCTGGTTTTCCTAATATGAGACCATCAACAGTGGCGACTTGGTCAGAACCTATAATATATGCATTGTCATTAATGTTAATTGCATGAGCTTTAGCAATCGCTAGCCGTCTGGCCAGGTCATCAGCTTTTTCATTTGCCTGAGGGGTTTCATCGGTCATAGGAGCGATGCAACTGAATGAGATATTTAATTTTTCGAGTAGTGATTTTCTATAAGGCGATGTTGATGCCAGTATGATTTGCATCCTGTTTTTCCAATTTGTTCCAAATAAGTCTAGGGGGCTTCTAAGACAACGAATTAAGCCTCTTTCTGAACATTTAACACTCATTTTGTTAAATGCCTCTACAATTAAGGGATTAATGGTTGTTGAAGAGCATATTTTCTTTGACTAAAGGCCAAGTCAACTATATTATGCGCGCCCTATGCAGAAAGTGAAACTGCCTAAGCAGCTCGACCCAATAAAAAATGCGCAGAAAGGTGCCAAATATGAAGGCATTATGCTGTCGCGTGATATGGGAAGATTAGTGGAAGCAGTCACTGATGTGGCAGATGACATTGATATAAAAGCTATGTTCGATATCGACGCGCAGGGACTGGCTTTTTTTCAAGGTAGTTTGTCAACATCTGTGAAGCTAGTCTGTCAAAGATGCAATGAGATATATGAGCAAGCTATTTCAACGGACTTTTGTTTTAGTCCTTATAGTAGCTCGCAGAATATAGATGATTTGCCGGATGTCTACGAACCGGTTGAGGTCAATGACCACGGAGAAATCAATCTTGTTGAATTGTTTGAAGATGAGCTGATGCTATCGCTACCTATAGTAGCTATGCACCCTGAAGAGGATTGCAAGGTATCAGCAAATGAAATGACATTCGGCAAAATTGAACCGGCAGTAGAACAACCAAACCCCTTTGCGGTGTTGAAAGAACTTAAGCAAAATCAGGAGTAGACAATGGCGGTACAACAGAATCGTAAAACTCGTTCCAAGCGTGGCATGCGTCGTTCACACGATGCGCTAACTGGCGAGACTTTGTCAGTTGACGCTACTTCAGGTGAGACTCATCGTCGTCACCATGTAACGGCTGACGGTTACTATCGTGGCAAAAAGGTTATTGCTGATTAAGTAATACTGTTTTGTTCGATCTAACCCTTGCGTTAGACGTAATGGGGGGCGATTTAGGCCCCCTTATTACTATCCCAGCAGTTATCACGACTGCAAAAAAGCATCCCAATATTCAGTTTCTATTGTGTGGCGATATAGATGTCATACAAAGCTATCTAGATAAGTCTCAACTACAAAATTCTGAACAGATAGAAATTATCCACTGTCCACAAGCTGTGGCGATGGATGAATCACCGTCCTCAGCACTTCGTCATAAACAACAATCTTCTATGGCTACCTGTATCAAGCTTGTAGAGCAAGAAAAAGCTGCTGCCTGTGTAAGTGCTGGAAACACGGGTGCTCTGCTTGCGATGTCGAATTATTACCTTAAAACTCTGTCTGGTATCGATAGACCTGCACTCGTATCTTCAATACCTATTACTGATAGCCACCGGGTTTTCTTATTAGATCTCGGTGCGAATGTGAACAGCGATTCTGAGATCCTGTTCCAATACGCGGTCATGGGCAGTGTGTTAGCAGAATCTATCGAAGGGATAAGCGAACCGAGAGTTGCATTGCTCAACGTGGGTACTGAGCAAATGAAAGGTAATGATAAAGTTAAAAATGCGGCACAACTGCTGACTGATGCCCCTGATATTAGCTATATCGGTTTTGTTGAAGGGAATGATATTTTCAGCAATAAAGCCGACGTTATTGTCACCGACGGATTTACCGGCAATGTGGCATTGAAGTCGAGTGAAGGTCTCGCGAAATTAGTTGTCAGTGAATTAAAACGTCTTTCCGAAGCGAGCTGGTTGAATAAAGTTTTAGCTAAAATCGCTCTCCCTCTATTAAAAAGTATCGTAAAACAAATGAACCCCGACCAGTACAATGGTGCGAGTCTGATAGGATTGCGCGGAATTGTGGTTAAGAGTCATGGGAATGCTTCATCCGAAGCATTTTGTTATGCAATTGAAGAAGCCATTCGTCAAGCAACTCAACAAGTTCCTATAAGAATTAAAAACCGAATCGAAACACTTTTAATAGAAAGGCCTTGAGTGATGTATTCAAGAATTATCGGTACTGGCAGTTATTATCCTAGCCAGGTGCTTAGTAATAGTGATTTAGAATCAATGGTCGATACGACAGACCAGTGGATCACTGAGCGCACTGGGATTAAAGAGAGACGTATAATCGCTGCCGATGAGAGTGTCGCTAGCATGGGGAGCGAAGCTTCAAAAAAAGCTATTGAAGCTGCAGGTATCGACCCCAAAACTATCGATATGATTATATGTGCAACAACAAGCCATAATAGAGCATTACCTAGCGCTGCATGTGAGATTCAAAACGACCTAGGGTTAGATAATATTGGTGCCTTTGATATAGCGGCAGCTTGTGCTGGTTATTGCTATGCGTTAAGTGTAGCTGATCAGTACATTAAATCGGGCATGTGCAAGCGAATCTTAGTTGTTGGAACTGATTGTTTGAGCAGTATGATGGACCCAACTGACCGAAGTACTTTAATCTTATTCGGTGATGCTGCAGGTGCGACTATATTAGAAGCAAGTGAAGAACCTGGAATATTATCAACACATATTCATGCTGCTGGCTCATGTGCTGATTTGTTATACATTAATAACCCTAGACGTAAAGATGAAGATTCATTACATAATAGTTACTTGAGAATGAAGGGTAATGAAGTCTTTAAAGTTGCTGTCACTAAGCTGAGCGAATTGGTTGATCAAACACTTCAAGCAAACGGTTTAGATAAAAGTGATCTAGATTGGTTAGTGCCACATCAAGCTAATTTTAGAATAATCAAAGCCATTGCTAAGAAACTCGACATGTCCATGGAACAAGTTGTCCTGACATTAGAGCAATATGGTAATACTTCTGCAGCAACTGTGCCTACAGCACTGGACACAGCGATTCGAGATGGCAGAATTAAGCGTGGACAACATTTGTTATTAGAAGCTTTCGGTGGTGGCTTTACTTGGGCATCAGCGTTAGTACGTTACTAAATTAAACAGTAAATTCGGAATAAAAGTATGACATTAAAAGCCTGTGTATTCCCAGGACAAGGCTCTCAGTCTGTTGGTATGTTAAGTGATATCTCTGAAAACTACGAGATAGCTCGCACAACCTTTGAACAGGCATCTGACGCGCTTGGATATGATTTGTGGAAACTTATCTGCGATGGTCCAGAGGCGGATTTAAACCAAACGGACAGAACACAACCTGCATTATTAGCTTCTAGCGTGGCAATATGGCGTGTGCTAGAACAAAAGGGATTCCAGTGTGACTATATGGCAGGTCATAGCCTAGGCGAGTACTCAGCATTGGTTTGTGCCGGTGCGCTTCGCTTTGAAGAAGCAGTGAAGCTCGTCGAAATGCGTGGGCAATTCATGCAACAAGCTGTTCCAGCAGGTGTTGGAGCAATGTATGCCATTATCGGTTTGGCCGACGAAGCTATTCAGGCAGCTTGTGAAAGCGCTGCGCAAGGAGAAGTTGTATCTCCTGTCAATTACAACTCTCCTGGCCAAGTTGTTATAGCTGGTAATGCAGCAGCAGTTGAAAGAGCTGGGGCACTTTGTAAAGAAGCCGGTGCTAAAAGAGCAATGCCTTTAGCCGTTAGTGTTCCTTCTCACTGTGAATTAATGACGCCAGCTGCTGAAAAGCTCAAAGATGCATTAGATGCGCTTACTGTTTCTGAGCCAAGTATCCCAGTATTTAATAATGTTGACGTTTTAGCTCAGAACAATGCTAGTGATATTAAAGATGCATTGGTCAGGCAGCTATATAGCCCTGTACGCTGGACTGAAACTGTTCAGAAGCTGGCAAGTAATAATGTAACCTCGTTATTAGAGGTTGGCCCAGGTAAAGTATTAACAGGGCTTGCGAAACGTATTGATAAATCCTTAACTGCTTCAGCTGTGAATACCTTTGACGGCGTAGAAACACTATTTGAGAAATAATATGACAGACTTAACAGGCAAAATTGCTGTTGTAACTGGGGCAAGCCGTGGCATAGGTAAAGCTATTGCTTTATTGCTTGCAGAGCAAGGTGCTCGTGTTGTTGGTACCGCAACTTCAGATAACGGCGCGGCTGCTATTGGAGATTACCTTGGAGATAAAGGGACTGGAAAGGTACTTAACGTTTCTGATAGCCAGTCAATTGAAGATTTTCTTGCTGACGTGAAAAGTAGCGAAGGCGACATCGATATTTTGGTTAATAACGCTGGTATCACTCGCGATAACTTGCTTATGAGAATGAAAGACGATGAGTGGCAAGATATTATGGACACCAATTTGACGTCTATATTCCGTCTTAGTAAAGCAGTTTTACGTGGCATGATGAAAAAGCGCAACGGCCGCATCGTTAATGTTGGATCGGTTGTTGGAAGTACTGGTAATCCAGGACAAGCTAACTACGCTGCGGCGAAAGCTGGTGTTATCGGTTTTAGCAAATCAATGGCGAGAGAAGTCGCTTCTCGTGGTGTGACGATCAATGTTGTTGCACCAGGTTTTATTGATACCGATATGACTAAAGCATTGACTGACGAGCAGAAAGAACAGATTTTTGCTGATATACCAGCAAACCGCCTTGGGCAGCCTGAAGAAATCGCGGCAACAGTTGCGTTTTTGGTTTCAGACAACGCCGCTTACATTACGGGTGAGACTATCCACGTAAATGGTGGTATGTATATGAGTTAATGGTTAAAGCCAGTAGAATATGCTTGGCTTTAAATCGTTGATTTATAATAAAAAGAGGTGAATTCACAGTAAAAAATATCAGGAGTTACTTGCAAGGTCTGATATTGGTGAATACACTACACACAATTTTTAATCTAGCGACTTTATAGGGAAAACTAGAATTATGAGTAACATCGAAGAACGTGTAATAAAAATCATTGTTGAACAATTGGGCGTTAAAGAAGATGAAGTAAAATCAGAAGCGTCTTTTGTTGATGACTTAGGTGCAGATTCACTGGACACTGTTGAATTGGTTATGGCTCTTGAAGAAGAGTTCGATACAGAAATCCCAGATGAAGAAGCTGAAAAGATTACTACAGTTCAATCTGCTGTAGATTACATCAACGCTAATAAAGACGCGTAAATTATTCTGAAAGGCGGCTCACTCTGGGCCGCTATCTTTACCCCTGCTATTTAAATTCGTTGTGTGGAGGCTCCAATGTCTAAACGTCGTGTTGTAATAACCGGACTTGGCATGCTCACTCCATTAGGTAACGACGTCAATTCCACGTGGAAAAACATTCTTGCTGCTAAAAGCGGTATTGGACCCATAGAAAGTTTTGACTCTAGCCCAATGGCGACTCATTTTGCTGGCGAGATAAAAGACTTCGACGTCGAGCAATATATTCCAAAAAAAGAAACAAAAAAGATGGATCGCTTTATCCAGCTTGGGATCGCAGCAGCCAAACAAGCGCTAAGTGATTCAGGTCTATCGATAACTGAGGACAATGCATCACGTGTAGGCGTGTCCATTGGTTCAGGTATCGGTGGGATAGGGTTGATCGAAGATAATCATTCAAAGCTGCTGAAAAGCGGCCCGAGAAAGATTTCTCCTTTCTTTGTTCCTTCAACTATCACTAATATGATCTCCGGCTTCTTATCTATTATGGAAGGGTTGAAAGGTCCTAACTTGAATATGGTAACTGCTTGTACGTCCGGTGTTCACAATGTTGGTGTTGCTGCGAGACTCATTGCATACGGTGATGCTGACGCCATGTTAGCGGGTGGCGCTGAATCGACAATAACACCACTTGGCATGGGTGGTTTTAGTGCTGCAAGAGCCTTATCGACGCGTAATGATGAACCTGAAAAGGCCAGTCGCCCATGGGATAAAGACAGAGATGGCTTTGTTATGGGTGAAGGTGCAGGTGTTCTGATGGTTGAGGGATATGATCACGCTGTCGCTCGCGGTGCCAATATTTATGCTGAGATTGTCGGCTTTGGTATGAGCGGTGATGCATTTCATATGACTTCACCTCCTGAGGGTGGTGAAGGTGCAGCATCTGCAATGGCTAATGCTATTAATGATGCGAATATCGATGTTAAGGACGTGGGTTATATCAATGCTCATGGAACATCAACACCTGCAGGTGATATTGCCGAAGTTAGAGCCGTTAAGAGTATTTTCGGCGAATATGCGAATAAAGTTTTGGTCAGCTCAACTAAGTCTATGACTGGACATTTATTAGGTGCCGCGGGGGCGGTTGAATCTATCTTCACTGTTTTGGCATTAAGGGATCAAATGGCCCCGCCAACTATCAACTTAGATAATCCGGGCGAAGATTGTGATCTGGACTTTGTTGCAAATAAAGCGAAACCTTTTAGTGCTGACTTAGCATTGTGTAACTCTTTTGGTTTTGGCGGAACAAACGGCTCTTTAATGTTTAAGAAGCTGTCTTAGTATTTGTTGACAGGAAAGCAGTTAAATTCGAAGCCCGCTTATGTCAAAATAAGCGGGCTTTTTTCTTGAGATAACGACATATTTTGCCAGCCACGGATAAGCCTTCACAATTTGTTAATGGAAAACCTTCGGAGCACTTGCCTATATCTGATAGAGCAACAGCTTATGGTGATGGGTGTTTTACGACCATTGCAAAAGCCTCAGGTGTTATTCAATTACTGGAAGCGCATATAGGAAGACTACAAAAAGGTTGTGTCACCTTGAAGATAGACTTCTATGATTGGGATATGCTCAGACAACAGGTAGTTGATGTCAGTGCAGCGGAGGCTGATGTTGTTATCAAAGTCCTTATCAGTAGAGGTTCCGGTGGAAGAGGCTATTCAACTGTAGGGGCTGACAACCCTGTTAGTGTTATCTCATTGCATCCATTTCCTAAGCACTACGGTCGATGGGCTAGTGAGGGAATAAGTATTAGCCTCAATTCAGTTAGATTATCTAAGCAACCACTTTTAAACGGCGTTAAGCATCTGAACAGACTTGAGCAGGTTTTAGCTAAAAATCACGTCAATGACAGCGTTCAAGAACAAATAATTTGTGATACTGATGATATGATAGTTGAAGTTTCGTCCGCAAACATCTTTTGGAAGCTTGGTAAGCAGTGGTTTACACCAGACCTTAGTTTCTCTGGGGTTGAAGGAGTTATGCGTAACCAGTGGCTGGCAATATTTGAACAGTGTGGTATGAAGGTCAATATTGTCAGAGCGCATTATTCGGTGCTCAATTACGTAACGGATATGTTTATTTGCAATAGTTTGATGCCTGCCGTTCCAGTGAACAAACTATGCTTAAATTCGAAAGAATCTATTTCTATTGCTAGCGATATTGCATTATTGCAACAGATGATGACCAAGAGTTTGGAGGCAAATGCTTAAAGTTATGTTTCGTAGAGTACTAATTGGTACTTTTGCATTTTGCTTGTTGCTTGTCGTATTACTGGGAGCAATATTTTTCTTTGCGCAAAGTACAGGACAACAAACACTAAACACTGATTCAGTCACCTTGATCGATGTCAAAGCAGGCACTAATTTAAGAAAGTTGCTGAGGGAGCTGGAAGAAGACTCTTATATTAAACATCGATGGGCGGTAAAACTTTGGATAAAACTTAATCCTGAATTGGCTAATATCAAACGTGGTACCTATGAAATACTTCCGGGCGAGACGCTGGAACAACTGTTAAAAAGGATAGCCTCTGCGAAAGAAAAACAATGGAGTGTCACGTTGATTGAGGGGCAAAACTGGAAACAGTGGGAAAAACAATTAGCGAGTACAGAACATCTGATTTACTCGGATAATGATAATCAACAAATTCTGGCGCAACTTGGTAGCACGCAAACACATGTAGAAGGTTTGTTTTTGCCGGATACTTACAGCTATACCAAAGATACTGAGGTCACTGAAATACTTACGAGAGCTTATCGTGCGATGCAACTTTATTTAGTTGATGCATGGGCTCGACGAGATCCTACATTACCGGTTAAAACTCCCTACGAAGCATTGATTCTTGCTTCTATTGTTGAAAAGGAAACTGGTTTAGCGTCTGAGAGACCTCATATTGCTGGCGTTTTTGTGAATCGTCTCGAAAACAATATGCGATTGCAGTCAGATCCAACGACTATTTATGGTTTAGGTGATACATTCGATGGTGATCTAAAGCGTTCCGATTTAAGACAAAAAACGCCTTATAATACTTACCGAATTAATGGATTACCGCCAACGCCTATTGCCATGGTTAGCAAAGCATCCATTGATGCAGTTATGCAACCCATGTTAACTAACGATTTATACTTTGTGGCCAGAGGCGATGGTTCTCATCAGTTTTCAGAGACCTTAGAAGAACATAATGCAGCGGTTAGAAAATACCAATTAAACAGAGGAAACCCTTAAATTCATGTCAGGAAAGTTTGTTGTTGTTGAAGGTCTTGAAGGGGCCGGCAAAAGTACTGCTATTTCAATTATTCGCGCTTGTATCGAAAAGCGGGGAAGCCAGGTCGTCTGCACAAGAGAACCCGGTGGCACGCCTATGGCTGAAGCAATTCGCGATTGTGTGAAGTCTGAATGGCCGACTGAAAAAGTTACTTCTGAAGCTGAATTATTACTCATGTACGCAGCGCGCTCTCAGCTTATTGAAAATGTGATTAAGCCTCATTTGGCTGAAGGCGTTTGGGTTATTGGAGACAGACATGATATGTCGTCTAGAGCTTATCAAGGGTATGGACATCAGTTAGGTGTTGAGAGAATCGAACCAATACGACAATTTACTCTTAATGGGTTTGAACCTGATTTGACCTTATATCTTGATGTAGATCAGACTGTCGGTATAGAAAGAGCTCGAGGCAGAGGTAAGCTTGATAGAATTGAACAACAGGACATGAGCTTCTTTGAAAGAGCACGTAAAGGCTTCTTGGATATGACGCAACAGGACAGTCGTTGTCGAGTTGTAGACGCGATGCAGCCAATGAAAAAGGTACACCAAGACATCGAGTCTTGTATTAACCAATTCATGGAGCAATAGAGAATATGTTTCCTTGGTTTAACGCTGTTTATCAACCTCTTGTGTATCGCTATCTGAACAAACAGTTACATCACGGATTGTTGGTTTGTGCACAAAGTGGTGCTGGTAAAACGCAGTTTGCGACCAAATTGGCAGCAAAGGTACTATGTCAAAGCGATAGCACTGAGATTTGTGGACAATGTCAGGCATGTGCTTTGTTTGATGCAGGGACACACCCTGACTTTATACAAATCCTTCCCGAGAAAACAATAGGTATCGATGCAATAAGGCAAGCTATTCAAACGTTAAATGCCACTTCGTATCTATCTGGTGCCAAGGTATTAGTCATACATCAAGCTCATTTAATGACAGTTGCCGCCGCTAATGCATTGTTAAAAACCTTGGAAGAACCTACCGAAAACACCTATCTGTTTTTGTTAACAGAGTCACCTCAGCAGCTTTTACCGACCGTGTTAAGTCGAGTAGAAAAAGTGAATCTGCCTTCAGGCTCTCAAGCGGAAGTTATCAATTGGCTTAACGAGCAAGGTGTTGAAAACATTGAACCTGAAGTTTTAGGGCTTTATAGCGGTGCACCTCTGAACCTACTGGATATGTTGAAAGATGAGGATGCGATAACCTATCAGACATTTAATGAAGACTTAAATGCACTTGTAAGTCGTCGCAAATCTTCAAAAGAGCTTGCTGACCAATGGCAGACACAAGTTGAGCAAATGATGACTTGGATCCAACACTGGATCAAATCAAATGCGATTAACAACGCTATGCCTGACGCATTATGGGATCTGTATCAACAATGCTCAGTGCTAAAAGAAAAGTTAAAAAACCCTGGTATTAATAAACAGTTGCAGTTGGCTAACTTTTTACAGTCAATTCAGCAATCGAACTTGCAGTTAAATTAAGGAGTAAGGGTGTTAGTAGACTCTCACTGTCATCTAGATCGATTAGGATTTGATGATGAACAATTATCTGATGCATTAAACGCAGCTGAAAAGCGCGGGATCGAGCATTTCCTATGTGTCTCTGTGAGTGTTAAGGAATTTCCAGAAATGCTGGAAAAGGTCCACAATTACAATCGAGTATCGGTTTCATGTGGTGTACATCCACTTCATCAAGAGGACGCTTGCAGTTACGATGAACTCTTGGATATGGCAAGTAAAGATGAAGTTATAGCCATAGGCGAAACGGGGTTAGATTATTTCTATAGCGCTGATACCAAAGAAGTACAGATACAATCATTTATTGATCATATTAAAGTGGCTAACACATTAAATAAGCCGCTTATTATTCATACGCGCGATGCGAAAGAAGACACTATTGAGCTCTTAAAGAAATACCTGGAGCCAAATACGGTTGGCGTGCTGCACTGCTTTACTGAAACTTTACCAATGGCTTTAGCAGCTATAGAGCTTGGCTTTTATATTTCAATTTCTGGCATTGTCACTTTTAACAGTGCGAAAGAATTAAGGGAAGTTGTTAAGGCAATACCCTTAGACCGCCTGCTTGTTGAAACAGATTCTCCATGGTTAGCACCAGTGCCGCATCGAGGAAAGCAAAACCAGCCTGCTTATGTGTTAGAAGTTGCTGAATTTATTGCTGAACTTAAAGGTGTTACAACGGCTGAGCTTGCCAAAATTACAACCGACAACTTTTATCGGCTCTTCTCGCGTATCGAGAGGACACCCCTCTAGAAGATCAACAGGCCCTAAAGCCTTATTAAAATTATGGGCTTTTCAATATGAAAAAATTTGCGTAGAATCGCGGCCGAATTTGGCGCTTCGAAATAGCGCATATACATTTAATGCTTTGGATTTACGTTCCAACTTGCACGAGGATATCACCATGCATCAATTCACGGTTTGTGCGTTGTACAAATTTGTCTCTTTACCTGATTACCAAGAAAAACGTCAGCCACTTCTTCAGTTTATGGAAGATAACGATATTAAAGGCACATTGTTATTAGCTGAAGAGGGTATTAACGGAACTGTATCAGGTACGCAACAAGCTATTGATGCGTTGTTAGCCTGGTTAAACGAAGACGAACGATTTAATCCTATTAGCTACAAATTATCCTATGATGAAAGTCAGCCTTTCTACCGTTCTAAAGTGAAGCTGAAAAAAGAAATCGTGACTATGGGTGTTGAAGGTATCGACCCAAGAAGAACCGTTGGTTCTTATGTTAAACCCAAAGATTGGAATGCACTAATCAGTGATCCTGATGTTGTTGTTATCGATACTCGCAACGATTATGAAATCGAGATCGGTACATTTAAGCACGCGATTAACCCAAATACCGACTCTTTTAGAGAATTTCCTCAGTACGTTAAAGATAATTTGAATCCTGAGAAAAATAAGAAAGTCGCTATGTTTTGTACAGGTGGCATACGCTGCGAGAAATCAACAGCATTCTTGAAAGAGCAGGGGTTTGAAGAAGTTTATCACTTGGAAGGTGGTATTCTTAAGTATTTAGAAGATGTTCCGAAAGAAGAAACGCTATGGGAAGGCGATTGCTTCGTATTCGATAATCGTGTGGCAGTTAATCACGACCTTCAGCGCAGCCAGTATGATCAGTGTTTTGCGTGTAGATTGCCAATAACGCAGGAAGACATGCAATCTGAGCAATATGAAAAAGGTGTAAGTTGTCCTAAGTGTTACGGTAAACATTCTGAAGAACAGCTTGTTAGGTTCCGTGAACGAGAAAAGCAAGTGAACCTCGCAAAGGCGCGTAACGAAGAGCATTTAGGGACAGAGGCAAGAAATGCAACTTTCAATAGAAGACGTCAGAAAGCTGACGACAGAAAAGCTCAACGTGCGCTAAATGCTAACGCAAAATAATTTCTGAATGAGTTAGCGACTAGGCCTTTACACAGGTTCATATATAAGTCTGTTATTTTAAAGGTTTAAACCATAGACAGACTTAAAGTTTAGGCGGTAAACTCAAGTATTAAATAAAGTTGTTAAGGTAGTTTTAAATGTCCGAAGAGCAAAAGTTATCAGCAGAGAAGATCGAGCAAATCCGAGAAGAATTCGCTTTCTTTGATCAAGATGGGAACGGGCAGATTGATATGGGTGAGTTTATTGAATTACTCACTGTACTATCACCGAAAACTAAAGCAAAAGTGGTTGAAGAAGCTTTTGCGCTGATTGATACAAACCAAGATGGTTTTATTGAATTTGACGAGTTTGCTGCTTGGTGGCAAAGTTGTTGGTGGGAATACTAAACAAATATTTTAGTATAAAGATAAATAAAAAAGCTGGCTTAAAGCCAGCTTTTTTATGATGCTATTAAACTGATTAGCTAAGAGCTTCTGTTGGAGATTTGTAGTTCAAATCTAATTCGCCTTCTAACGCATCAACAACAGCTTTGTAAGTTACAAAACCTTCATGAACGTTAAGGCCGTTCAATAAGTGTTCGTCTTCTAACATGGCTTGTTTTGGTCCTTTGTTCGCTAACGCAAGACCAAATGGTAAAGTTGCGTTGTTAAGTGCCATTGTAGATGTTCTAGCCACA
This sequence comes from Alteromonadaceae bacterium M269, assembly GCA_004353515.1. Taxonomy (GTDB): domain Bacteria; phylum Pseudomonadota; class Gammaproteobacteria; order Enterobacterales; family Alteromonadaceae; genus M269. The sequence goes on from SMNZ01000001.1 coordinate 454,018, forward strand.
CCTCCTGGCATGTTAGCAACACAGTAATGCACAACATCATCAACAACATAGACAGGATCTTGGTGAGTCGTAGCTTTTGACGTTTCGAAGCAACCACCTTGGTCAATAGCAACATCAACAACGACAGAGCCAGCCTTCATATTCTTGATATGTTCTCTGGTTAGAAGCTTAGGAGCTGCGGCGCCTGGTATTAACACAGCACCAACAACTAAATCGGCTCTAGAACTATAATACTCAATAGCATCAGCTGTAGAGTAAACTGTTTTAAGTCGACCATTGAATATATCGTCTAACTCTCTTAAGCGAGGGAGCGAACGGTCTAGAATAGTAACTTCTGCGCCTAATCCAAGAGCCATCTTAGCTGCGTTAGTACCGACGACACCACCACCTATGATAAGTACTTTTCCTGGAGCAACGCCTGGTACGCCACCTAACAGTGTTCCGCTACCACCGTAAGCTTTTTCGAGATAATGAGCACCTGCTTGAATAGCCATGCGCCCAGCAACTTCACTCATGGGAGCGAGTAGAGGCAATGCACCTTTATTATCTGTTACTGTCTCGTACGCGATGCAAGTTGCGCCACTCTCAACAAGAAGTTGTGTCTGTTGAGGATCTGGTGCTAAGTGAAGGTAAGTATAAAGCGTTTGGCCTTTTGACAGCATTCTGCACTCATTAGGCTGTGGCTCTTTTACCTTAACGATCATTTCTGCTTTTTCAAATATTTCTTCAGCAGTGTTGAGGATAGAAGCACCTGCATCAGTGTACTGTTGGTCATCAAAACCGATCGCAGTGCCTGCATTAGTTTGAACGATAACCTGATGTCCATGATTGATAAACTCTTTAACTGCGCCTGGCGTAAGGCCTACGCGATATTCGTGGTTCTTAATCTCTTTTGGTACACCAATTAACATAATAAAAATTCCAAGGAGGCTTAATAGTAGGGCGGCAGTATAAGCTAGTTAAACCCGAGTTAATTATCGTAAATTAAGCAAATGCAGTATATTATGCTGCTAAATTAATATTTATCGATATTTTATATGTTAATAAAAACACCGAAAGACTTAGATCGTATAGATAGGAACATCCTTAGAACATTGCAAAACAACGGGCGTATTTCGAATGTTGAGTTGTCTAAAGTCGTTGGTTTAAGCCCGACACCTTGTCTTGAGCGTGTTAGGAGACTCGAACAAAAAGGCTATATCTTGGGGTATTCCGCGAATCTAAATCCGCAGGAGTTGGGTGCCGCCATGTTAGTTTTTGTTGAAGTGACATTAACTAAGACAGCGGTGGATATTTTTGAAGATTTCTCTGCGGTTGTCAGAAAGCTCGATGACATACAGGAATGCCATTTAGTCTCAGGTAATTTTGACTTTCTACTCAAGGCTCGAGTCGCGGATATGTCGAGTTATCGAAAATTGTTAGGTGATACTTTGCTTCAATTGCCTGGAGTCAGTGCAACTAGGAGTTATGTTGTCATGGAAGAGGTTAAACAAAGTAATCGTATTAAGATTGCTCAATAAGGCATCATCGACCTAAATTCGGCAAAGCTATTCTAGGTTTTTAAGGCGCTGGCTGGTATCTTATAGGTTTGCAAATTTCTCATTAAAATTAAGTGGGCAAAGTCCCTATAAAGGTAATATGGCACGACTTTCAGGAATGCAAAGGTTATTAGAAGTAGGCATGCTTATTAGCTGCGCATTAGCACTATTTCTGATCCTCTCTTTAGGTACATATAATCAAGCTGATCCAGGTTGGAGCCAAACAACAGGATCTCAAGGACAAATTAATAACGCTGCAGGTCCTGTAGGCGCTTGGGTAGCGGATATTCTTTTCTTTTTCTTTGGTGGAATTGCTATCAGTATCCCGTTCGCTGTTGCAACTCTTGGGTGGATGCTCTTTCAGCAGTCACGTAGCTTACTGACTTTAGATTACTTAACTATTGGTTTGCGTCTCCTAGGAGCTATTTTTATTGTTTTGGGCTCTGCTGGATTAGCAAGTATAAATTTTGATGACTGGTTTTCTTTTTCTGCTGGTGGTGCTTTAGGTGACGCCGTTAGTGCAGCTCTTATCCCATACTTTAATCTGGCAGGCAGTATTTTGTTGTTGCTCTGTTTCTTTTTAACAGGGATCACCTTGCTAACAGGTATTTCGTGGTTAGCCGTTATCGATGGCATAGGTTCCATAGCTATTGCTTTAGGCATGAAAATTGTCCGATTCCCAAGTGAGGTTGCACTGCCAAGGATTGCTGCTAAGAAAGAAGAAAAGTCTGAAAGTGATGACATTGAGATCACAAGTATTAGAGTTGGGCCTGATGATGTTGTTGAGGACGACGAGCCAAGCTTCAAAGGTGGAAATGATGATATTCCTGCGGCGGCAGAGCCCTTTTTCTCGGCGTTGGAGCCTGAAGGGGATATAGGGGTTTCTGCAGGCGAGGTTATTGAAGAACCAAAACCGAAAAAGAGTAAGAAGAAAGCTAAAAAAGCTGATGATGAAGATTCTGCATTTGAACCTAAAGTCGTCGCAACAAGTAAAGAAAACCCTGAATTAGGGGCAATGCCATCCTTCGCTTTGCTTGATGAAGCAGAGGAACACAAGAACCCCGTTACACAAGAAGAATTAAACGCTGTTGCTAGACTGGTTGAACAGAAACTTGCTGATTTCAATGTTGAAGCCAAGGTTGTTGGGGCGTTTCCTGGCCCGGTTATTACGAGGTTTGAGCTTGACTTGGCGCCTGGCGTTAAGGTCAGCAAGATTTCAGGATTATCGAAGGATTTAGCGAGAGCGCTGTCAGCGATGGCTGTGCGTGTTGTTGAGGTTATTCCAGGGAAGTCAGTTATTGGTTTAGAGCTACCTAATAAACACCGTGAAATTGTTAGATTAAGCGAAGTTATTACGCATTCATCGTTCGAAAAATCCGAATCCCCGTTAACTATGGTGTTAGGTAAAGATATCTCAGGTAAACCGGTATCCGTTGATCTTGCCAAAATGCCGCACTTATTGGTCGCTGGTACAACTGGTTCTGGTAAGTCAGTCGGTGTTAATGTGATGATATTAAGCTTATTGTATAAGTCGACACCAGACGATGTACGCATGATCATGATCGATCCTAAAATGTTGGAGCTTTCAGTTTATGAGGGAATACCTCATTTACTTTCGGAAGTTGTAACAGACATGAAGGAAGCGGCAAATGCGCTGCGTTGGTGTGTTGGAGAGATGGAACGTCGTTACCGACTCATGTCAGCATTAGGTGTGCGTAACCTGAAGGGGTACAACGCGAAAGTATTGCAAGCAATAGAAGAGGGTAATCCAATTAAAGATCCATTGTGGCGTGCTGAGGAAAGCATGGATGATGTTGCGCCGGATCTTGAGAAACTGCCGGCAATAGTTGTTATTGTCGATGAATTTGCCGACATGATGATGATTGTGGGTAAGAAGGTTGAAGAACTGATCGCACGAATAGCGCAGAAGGCGAGGGCGGCAGGTATTCATCTTGTGTTAGCAACGCAAAGACCTTCAGTGGATGTTATTACAGGGCTTATTAAAGCTAATATACCGACTCGTATAGCTTTCCAAGTTTCTTCCAAGATTGACTCTAGAACCATTTTAGACCAGCAAGGTGCAGAAGCCCTGTTAGGTATGGGGGATATGCTTTACATGCCACCAGGTTCAGGAGTTCCGTCACGTGTTCACGGTGCGTTCGTTGATGATCATGAGGTTCACGCTGTTGTAGCTGATTGGAAACAGCGTGGACAGCCTCAGTATATTGATGAAATTCTTAATGGTGAGGCGACAGCGGAGATTTTATTACCTGGAGAGCAGCCAGAAGGAGAAGATCAAGAGTTTGATGCATTCTATGATGAGGCAGTTGCCTTCGTCACAGAGACAAGAAGGGCTTCGGTCTCTGGTGTACAGCGCAAATTTAGAATTGGTTACAATAGAGCTGCTCGACTCGTTGAACAAATGGAGATGAGCGGCGTCGTAAGTTCACCCGGTCATAATGGGAATAGAGAAGTATTAGCGCCTCCTGCTCCTCGAGATTAGAGCAAGAGCTTTATGGAAAATTTATTTATGCGAATGAAAGTTAACTTACGAATTATTTTACTCAGCTTAGTCTTTTTATCTGTTTTTACCCAAGCTCAATCAAACACTGATTCTTTGCAGCAACTCACCGCTGAACAAGAGTTAAAGATTCGGTTAGCGAATCTAAAAACATTTAAAGCCAACTTTTCCCAAACAGTCACTGACCTTCAAGGCCAAGTTCTGCAACAAGCTAATGGGCTGTTGCAATTACAACAGCCTAACCAATTATATTGGGAGCTGTTTGAGCCTAATGAGTCTGTTCTGATTGCTGATGGGGAGTCACTATGGAATATCGATCCGTTTGTCGAACAGGCGACTGTTTTTGATCAGCAGCAAGCTATTGAGAGTAACCCTATGGTGTTGCTTGCTCAACCAAACAGCGATGCATGGAATCAATTTTCAATTTCGAAAACGACAGACTCAAAAGTGGATAGTTTCCGAGTTGAAGCATTAAGTGATGATAGTCAAATCGCAGTATTGATTATGTCTTTTATCAAGAACGAACTTTCTGAGCTTTCTATTATTGATCGTCAGCAACAAACTAGTCAGTCAGTATTTAGTGATATCCAGCAGAACCTCACTATTTCGCCAAATGTTTTTAAGGCGGATATTCCTGAAGGATATGAAGTTGACGACCAGCGATAGAGAATAGTTCAACCACCACAGATGACTCAGGAATTTAACTTTTCGGGGGATGATCCCGAAGATAATCTAGATACCATGCCCCTAGCGGCACGCATGAGACCAATGACATGTGATGAATATGTTGGTCAATCGCATATTATGGGGGCAGGCAAACCTCTCAGAACTTCCATCGAGAAAGGTCGACTTCACTCCATGGTTTTGTGGGGGCCTCCAGGTACTGGAAAGACAACGCTTGCAGAACTAATTGCTCGCTACAGTAATGCCAGTGTGCAACGTATCTCAGCGGTGACATCTGGCGTTAAAGACATTCGAGCAGCGATAGAAGTCGCCAAAATCAATGCGCAAAAGAGTGGACTACGAACACTTTTATTTGTCGACGAGGTGCATCGGTTTAATAAAAGTCAGCAAGATGCATTCCTACCTTTCATTGAAGACGGTACTGTTTTCTTTGTTGGAGCAACGACAGAAAACCCGTCGTTTGAGCTCAATCGAGCTCTTTTATCGCGAACCAGAGTATATGTACTTAAGTCTCTTGAAGTTGAAGATTTAGATAAAGTGCTGACTCAGGCTTTGGATGATGAATCGAAAGGGCTAGGGAAGTTAAACCTCACACTCAATGAAAGTGCTAAAAAACGATTACTTGAACTGAGTAGTGGTGACGCAAGACGGTTGCTGAATTATTTAGAGCTCTGCTCGGATTTTAGTGATGACGGCGTTATTACGAATGAAGTCGTTTTTGAAGCAGTCGGTGAAAAAGTACCGACCTTTGATAAGGGCGGAGACCAATATTACGACCTTATCTCTGCATTTCATAAATCTGTGCGTGGTTCATCTCCAGATGCTGCAGTGTATTGGTACGCGCGTATCCTTGTAGCCGGTGGTGACCCCTTGTATGTTGCTAGGCGTTTATTAGCGATAGCTAGCGAAGATATAGGCAATGCGGATCCAAGAGCGTTGCAAGTGACATTGAATGCTTGGGATATATTTCATCGTGTGGGGCCAGCAGAGGGGGAGCGTGCAATAGCGCAAGCTGCGATATATTGTGCTTGTGCCGCTAAGAGTAATGCGGTCTACAAAGCCTTTAATCAAGCGAAGCACGATGCGGCTCATGCGGCAGACTTTGAAGTGCCTTACCATCTAAGGAATGCACCTACTGAATTGATGAAAGATCAGGGTTTTGGGGCAGATTATAAGTATGCGCATGATCACCCTGGTGCTTATGTGGCAGGTGACTGCTACCTGCCCGAAGCTTTAAAAGAAACAAAATACTACATGCCTGAGAAAAGAGGGCTAGAAAAACAAATTGCTGAAAAGCTTTCTTACTTAGAAGGATTAGACATGCAAAGTGCTTGGAAACGTTATGAATAGTCTTGCACTATACGCGACTGTTGCTCTTGGAGGGGCTTTAGGTGCCTGTTTACGGTTTTTCTTATCTCAGATGGCAATACAGCTATTTGGCAAAGGCTTTCCTTTTGGTACACTTTTGGTTAATGTTCTTGGCTCATTCTTATTAGGGCTGTTGTACTCCCTGATTGAGCATGGACAGCTTCAAACTATTCCCTGGCGTTCGTTAATCGGCGTCGGATTCCTTGGTGCTTTAACAACGTTTTCTACCTTTTCAGTAGAAACTTTGACGTTGTTGCAGCAGGGGGAATGGTTGAAGAGTCTCGTGAATGTGTTTTTTAATATAATTTTTTGTTTATTCGCTGCCTGGCTAGGTATGCAAATCGTTAAAGGTTGATTTTTTTCATGATAGATCCGAAGTATTTACGCGCTGATATTGAGCAAACTGCAGAGAAACTTGCACAAAGAGGTTTTGCGTTAGATGTTTCATCCTTTAGCGAGCTAGAGCAGAAAAGGAAAGATATTCAGGTTCGCACTCAAGAGTTACAGAATGAACGTAATACGCGTTCTAAAATGATCGGCAAGATGAAAGCTGCTGGTGAAGATATCCAGCCAGTTTTGGCGGAAGTTGGAAAGCTTGGTAATGAACTAGATAATGCCAAAGCGGAGTTAGATACCTTACTCAATGCAATTCAAGAGTTGAGTCTACAAATACCTAATTTGCCTGATGATGTTGTTCCTGTTGGTACTGACGAAGAACAAAACCTCGAAATTAGTCGATGGGGTGAATCTAAAAGTTTCGATTTTGAGGTTAAAGACCACGTCGACGTTGCTGAAGCCTTAGACAAAGGGCTTGATTTCGCAAGTGGCGCAAAATTAAGTGGATCTCGTTTTGTTGTTATGCGTGGGAAAATTGCTCGTCTGAATAGAGCGATAGCGCAGTTCATGATCGATTTGCACACGAATGAGCACGGCTATAATGAGGTTTATGTACCTTATCTTGTTAACAATGAGAGCATGTACGGAACAGGGCAATTTCCTAAGTTTACGGAAGACGCATTCCATACAAAGCCAGCGACAGAAGAAGGTCAGGGACTTTCTCTCATTCCGACAGCTGAAGTGCCGTTAACGAATCTTGTTCGTGATGAAATTCTTGCGTCTGATGAGCTTCCAATAAAAATGACAGCTCATACGCCCTGTTTTAGGAGTGAAGCAGGTGCCTATGGTAGAGATACTCGCGGTTTGATTCGTCAGCACCAATTTGACAAGGTTGAGTTGGTTCAGATTGTTAAGCCCGAAGATTCTGACAATGCGCTCGAAGAGCTGACTACAAATGCTGAAAAGGTACTTCAATTACTGGAATTACCCTATAGAAAAATGCTGCTTTGTACTGGCGATATGGGCTTTGGTGCAAGTAAAACTTATGATCTAGAAGTATGGTTACCGGCACAAAATACATACCGAGAGATTTCTTCATGCTCTAATATGAAGGATTTTCAGGCTCGCCGCATGCAAGCTCGCTATCGTAATCCTGAAACCAATAAACCAGAGCTGGTTCATACGCTTAACGGATCAGGATTAGCGGTAGGACGCACATTAGTTGCTATACTTGAAAATTATCAGCAAGCAGATGGTAGTGTGAAAGTACCAGAAGCTCTTGTACCTTATATGAATGGTATGACTGTTATTGATTAAGTGAGGTTGTAGCTATGGCGAAGAAAAATCAAGACATTCAATTTTTAATGAAATGCCTTTATTGGACAGCCATAGCTGCTGGTGCTGCGGTCGTTCTTTATATTGCTTGGCAGGTTTTTACCACTATATATGGTGGTGTTGCCTAAGTTCGGTAAGTCTTCTCTATAAGCATTTTGCGGGCTTAGGTAAGCCTGCAATCTTTGTGGCTTGCTTTGCAGGCCCTTTAGGGAAAAGCCTTTGCAGATAACGACTAGAAATCTTGTCAGGCCCGTACTTCATTTGCATAGCCTTAACTAACGCTCTGATTGCAGGGCTTGTATTGAACTCCATATAAAAATCACGAACGAAAGTAACAACTTCCCAATGTTCGTCGCTTAATTCAATACCTTCTCCTGATGCCAGGATAAGTGCTAATTCATTATCCCAGTCTTCAACATCAAGCAAATATCCTGCTTTGTCTGTAGCGACCTTTTTGTCTTTATGTGTTAGAAAATAATCCATGACAATTACCAACTGATTGATGCGCTAAATTCAATGGTCAGTTTGACAAACTCTTCATAGTCTATGGCGGTTACATAGTCTGGAAAGTTTGAAATACCTCGAGTCTCGGCATCTGGAGATAAGATATAAAGACTATAATTTTCTGCGAGTTTTTGTAGCTCGCTGTCTGTGTGATTTAAGCAGTAAATCCCATTTTCTATAAATAGAATGGCATCACCTGCACTCAACGTTAATTTACATTGAGCTAAACTTGGTGAATCAAAGGGGCTTTGTTTAATAATGTGTAAAGGCATCAAAATACCATAATGCGTGAGTGCTTGTTGATGCTGGCCTTCAAATCATCGTTCGACAGGAGAGTCGCATCAACGCATAACTCAGAAAGTTGAATACTCCTTTCTTGCATACTTTTCTGGCAGACATAGATGTTTTCAACATCAAAGAAAATTAAAGACTTGATGACCTTACTCAAGTTTTTAACCCCTTTCGTTTGAGGTTTTTGCTGTTCGATGAGTTGAAAAACGGCATCACCAAAGAAATACACGCTAATATCCTGACCGAATGTGCCAGCAATCATTGCAAGATCGAGAGACTCCGTTGCATGACTGCTACCATAAGGCGCACTTCTATTGATAATGGCAATAGAGTTACTCATCAAAACTGTACCAACCTGTCAGATGCATTCATTGAGGTCATTAATTCACCTAAGCCAACTGATTCAAAAGGTTTATCCAGATTATAATAAGTTGTGTCAATCTCTTCTGCATCTTGTTCAGTGATAATACCGCGCCTGTTAGCCGCAGATACGCAGACATTTAACCTTAATTCATATTCAGTAGCGAGGGATTTCCATAGCTGATGTAGGTTAACCTCGTCACTATGATGAACAGAGAAATTATTACTGTTCGTAACGCCTTGGTGGTAGAAAAATATGCTGTCAATCTTATGTCCAAGCTTCAATGCAGCTGAGCAAAACTCGTAAGCTGTATGTGAAGACTGGCTGTCAAAAGCTGGAGAGGTAATAAGTAAAGTAAAGGATGTCATAAAATAAAAAAGCCTCGCGCAAAGACGAGGCTCATTGATATTCAGTATTAATTAATCATCGCCACCAAACGCGCCAAGTAGGTGCAGAATTGATGTGAATAGATTATATAGATTCAAGTACATAGAGACTGTTGCTCTAATGTAGTTTGTTTCACCGCCGTTGATGATTCTGCTTGTATCGAACAAGATAAAGCCCGACATAATGAACACGATAGCTGCATTAATAGCAAGGCTAAGAGCAGGAATACCTAAGAATATGTTGGCAATCATTGCAACAACAGCAACGATAAGTCCCACCATTAAGAAACCACCCATAAATGAGAAGTCTTTCTTAGTGGTTAGTACATAGCCTGAAAGCCCAAAAAATACTAAAGCAGTCATGCCGAAAGCTTGCATGATGAGCTCAGTACCACCTTGGAAACCGGCGTAGTAATTCAATGTGTAGCCTAATGAGCCACCTAAAAGGCCTGTGAAGGCAAAAACAAACCAGATACCAGCGGAGCTTTGTGACGCTTTATTCAAAAAGAATATCATCACTAAAGCGGCTAGGTTCATACCGAGAGCAAGGCCCGGGGTTATATTCATTGCTGAAGTAATACCAGCGCACACTGCACTGAAGGTCAACGTCATTGCTAACAACATATAGGTATTACGTAATACCTTATTCGTTTGCAATACAGATTCTTGACCTGCATGACTAAATGATGATCTTTGTTCCATTCGATTCTCCCGACATCGTTTAATAGTTTTAGATAACTAACATCTAATACTGCATTTGTATGGGGTTTGGCTCAGTTTTTCAAGTTAAATCACTTGTTTTTTGACGTAATAGAGCGATTTCTCACCAAAAAACGCAATTTGATTAAATAGACAACAAATAGTGCATAAAGTTACATCAGTCAGAACAAAAACTTAAAAAGAGTCTTTACAACAAAAATAAACATCATTAACATTCGGCCCTCAATTCGGAGAGGTGGCAGAGCTCGGTTTAATGCACCTGACTTGAAATCAGACGTAGGTTCATCCCTACCGGGGGTTCGAATCCCTCCCTCTCCGCCATATTCTAAAAAGCCCGCACAATGTTGCGGGTTTTTTATTGCTTTAATATTCTTTACCCTTAACACATTATAAGCGTGAAGAGACAGCTCGAGCGGTGATATTAGTATTACACTCATTGTCTTTGTATGTATTTTAATCGTTAATACATAAGGTACAGAAATATATTTCAATTTGATGATCTTAGGGGTTTACAACCTAAATAAAGGTCTTTAAGATGCGCACCACAATTTGGAGAGGTGGCAGAGCTCGGTTTAATGCACCTGACTTGAAATCAGACGTAGGTTCATCCCTACCGGGGGTTCGAATCCCTCCCTCTCCGCCATATTCTAAGAAGCCCGCACAATGTTGCGGGTTTTTTATTGCACTAAATTTTTCATATCAACATATAAAAATTACCCAACGAAAGGTTAGTACACCAAATTCCTAACTAATTCTCTTAAAGTTTGTTGATTATCATTACAGTTTCTTTTTTTCGCGCTATTATGCGCACCAACTTTTCCGTTTAAAGGTTATCGATGCCTAAAAAGAGTCACATTAATGACCTGAATATGGTCAGAATTAATTGTCGCTGCGGTGGTGAACCCAGCTTACCCCGCAAGGTCGAGAATTGTTCTGATAGATGGATAATAGAATGTAAGGTTGAGCGCTGTTATGCGCGAAATATAGGTGAAGGCCTAGAAGATGTGATTCATGGGTGGAATAGATTAAGTAATCATCTTTATCGCTAGGCTAAAAAGCTAAATAAGGTATCCTCTTTGGATAGTAGGGGTATAATGCTTTTACCTATGTTGGTGATATAAAAAATATAAGAACCCGGAGTTGTTATTTTGACGCAAATATTATTAGTTGATGATCATGATATTGTGCGCAGAGGGATTCGCCTAATACTAGAAACTGATCCAACATTTGAAATCGTCGGTGAAGCAGAGAACGGTGAAGAAGCCGTCAAGTTTTGCCGTAAACATAATCCACATGTTGTTTTGATGGATGTGAGCATGCCCGGAATGGGAGGCTTAGAAGCTACAAAGCAGATATTAAGGCACTGTGATGAAGTGCGGGTTATCGTGTTGTCTATGCATAAAGACAATCCGTTCCCAGCAAAGGTCATGCAAATAGGTGCGTTTGGATATTTAACCAAAGATGCGGCACCCGAAGAAATGATACGTGCTATCCAAAAGGTTGCGGCTGGCCAAAAGTATATTTCACCAGAGCTTGCGCAACTTATCGCATTAGGAAATCTCGGTATTTCTATAGAAGACCCGACAGATGTTCTTTCTGAGCGTGAACTGCAAATTATGATAATGATCACTAAGGGCATCAAGATTCCTGATATCGCACAGAATCTTAGCATCGCTCCTAAAACAGTGAATACCTACAAATACAGAATGTATGAAAAACTCAATGTCAAAAGTGACGTTGAGCTGACGCATTTTGCAGTACGTAATAACTTGATTGGCTCCGATAAGATCTAAGGTGAGCCTTGAACCAATCTGCCAGTACAAAAGAAGATACACCTCGGTTTGATCATAAGACGTTTTTAAAAAATCTAACGAGTCAGCCAGGTGTATACCGCATGTATAACATTAACGATGATGTTATCTATGTTGGTAAAGCGAAGAATCTAAAAAAGCGTGTATCAAGCTACTTTCGAAAAAACGTTGATAGCGCAAAGACGCAATCTCTCGTAAAACAAATCGTCAATATGGATGTCACTGTTACTCATACAGAAACAGAGGCATTCATCCTAGAAAACAATTATATAAAAAAGTACAAACCAAGATACAACGTACTTTTGCGTGACGATAAGTCATATCCTTTTATCTTTTTATCAGATCATCAACACCCTAGGCTGTCTTTCCATCGAGGAACAAAAAAAACTAAGGGGGAATACTTCGGTCCTTACCCAAGCGGTTGGGCGGTTAGAGAATCACTTCGGTTGATGCAAAAACTATTTCCGGTAAGACAATGTGAAGATGCCTATTATCGGGCTAGAACACGCCCTTGTTTGCAATATCAACTGAAAAGGTGTGCCGGTCCGTGTGTCGACGGTTTGGTTTCTGACGAAGATTACAAAGTACAAACTGAATATGCTCGTTTGTTTTTAAAAGGGAAGAATCAAGAAGTGATTCATTCTCTTGTGGAAAAGATGGAAGAAGCGAGCCAGACATTAAAGTTTGAGAAAGCAGCACTTTATCGTGACCAAATTGGGTATTTAAGAAAGGTTCAAGAGCAACAGTGGGTGAGTGGTGCTCAGGAAGAAATGGATGTCTTTGGTTTTGCTTCCCGAAACGGCTTGGTCAGTATTCAAGTGTTGTTTATTCGTGATAACAAACTGCTAGGAAGCAAAAGCTTTTTCCCAAAAACACCTAAAAACCTTTCAGATGATGATGTGTTTAAGGCTTTCTTACTGCAGTTTTATTTGGCAGGTAATAAAGTCATACCCAAGCAGATTGTTCTGCCACTAGCACTTCCAGAACAAGACGATATTCAAACGCTGTTATCTGAACAAAGGGGAAGCAGTAAGGTTCAGTTTTTCTTGGGCGTCAGAGATGAACGTAAACGCTACCTCAAGCTTGCTAATACTAACGCGGAAACTGCATTGTTAGCTAAGCAAGCCGATCAAAAGTCTGTTTTAGCACGCTACTTAGAGTTAGAGGAAATACTTGATTTTGAGCAACCCATAAAGCGCATGGAATGTTTCGATATTAGTCACATATCCGGTCAACAAACTGTTGCTTCATGCGTTGTATTTAACCGAGATGGCCCCTATAAAACAGACTATAGACGTTACAACATTGAGGGCATAACGCCGGGTGATGATTACGCTGCCATGGGGCAGGCACTTTCCCGCCGTTTCAAACATTCTTGCGATGTCGACAAGATCCCTGACATTTTATTTATTGATGGTGGAAAAGGGCAGTTAGCACAAGCAGAGGCGTATTTTGAAGATTGGCCTCATGAGAAAAAACCACTACTTATTGGTGTTGCGAAAGGGACCAGTCGAAAGGCTGGATTAGAAACACTTATTTTAGCTGGCAATCATGCTACCATTCCTATGCAATCTGATTCAGGGGCATTGCATCTTATTCAGCATATCCGCGATGAATCACATAGATTTGCTATCGCTGGCCATAGGCAGAAGCGGCAAAAAGTTAAACGTACGTCGCAGCTTGAATCCATACCAGGAGTTGGGGCAAAGCGGAGACAGAGTTTATTGAAGTACATGGGAGGTCTTCATGAAGTGCTTGCTGCGAGTAAGGATGAAATTGCTAAAGTACCCGGTATAAGCGAAGAGTTAGCTGACGTAATTTATGAGCACTTGCACCATTAAGGCTTTTTGAATGTGGACCATACCTAATATATTGACAGTTTTTCGGATCATTCTGATTCCGGTTTTCCTTATCATGTTTTATTTACCTGTTGCATGGTCCCATTTTGCTGGAGCTTTCGTTTTCTGGCTCGCTTCTATTACTGACGCGTTAGACGGATATTTAGCGAGAAAGCTTGAACAGTCAACACCATTTGGCGCTTTCCTCGATCCTGTCGCAGATAAGTTGATGGTAGCAGCAGCATTAGTCGTTATTGTGCAAGATTTTCAGTCAGCTTGGATAACTATTCCTGCATTAGTCATGATTTGTCGTGAGATTCTCATTTCGGCTCTTAGAGAGTGGATGTCTGAGCTCGGTAATAGAGATGCTGTTGCAGTGTCGAATGTTGGGAAATTTAAAACTATTGCACAAATGTTAGCTCTTATAGGACTGCTGTGGCAGGCCAACAGCTTTATATTGTGGCTTGGTTATATTTTGCTCTACGTCGCAACAGCGCTGACTTTTTGGTCAATGTTTATCTATATAAAAGCTGCATGGGGAGACTTGACAACAACGCCAAAAAAAGCAGGTGAATAAAAAAGAAGCGCTTGAACTTATTTATTGAAAATAGGTGCAAAATTTGGTGTTTTTACGGTTGACACATTGTTCTTTGACTGTAGAATGCAGCCTCACATTTCGCAACACAAGTTCAGTTTTAAAGAGCATGTGTGAAGCCTTAAAAAGGGTAATGTGAATGCGGGAATAGCTCAGTTGGTAGAGCGCAACCTTGCCAAGGTTGAGGTCGCGAGTTCGAACCTCGTTTCCCGCTCCAAACGCTACTGGCGGAATGGCAGAATGGCTATGCAGCGGATTGCAAATCCGTGGATCTCGGTTCGACTCCGGGTTCCGCCTCCACTTAAGGACGAGATAGCTTTGGAAAAAGTTGAGTTTATCTCAACGCAATATGCTCCTCACAGTTTAGTGAGTTCATCCGATGCCCGGGTGGTGAAATTGGTAGACACAAGGGATTTAAAATCCCTCGATCGTAAGATCGTGCCGGTTCAAGTCCGGCCCCGGGCACCATTAGCTAAAAAAGCGTCACTTTCAGAATTATCCTTTTATCCCCTTTTTAGTCCTAATAAGCTGAATTTATTAGCTTTTTCCTGTGTTTTGGCAACGGCGTCAAATTCCACTTTATCCGTCTTAAACCACCCCAATCTCAATGGTATGTCCCAAAAATGTCCCATGAATGTCCCATGGCAGGTTGGCGTTTTGATGATGGGGATGTGTGGAAATAGTGACTCCAAACCAATGTCTTCCTTTTCATCCGTTTTACACCGTCTATCGACATGGTTGTTTATGGCACGCAATGTCAAACTGCGTGATGGAGGTTATAGCTATGGCAAGCTTTGAAAAAATAGGTAGTGGCGTGCGTGCGGTCATATCACGAGGTACGGGAAAACACCGGATTAAAAAGACCAAAGTTTGGCCCACGATGAAACAGGCGAAACGATGGGCCACTGAGATTGAGCACGCGTATGAACAACAGCAACGAGAGGGTGTCAGTGGTGATTTCACTTTCGCAGAGTTGTTCGATGAGTACGCTGAAAAAGTCTCACCCAAAAAGAAAGGGGCGCATTGGGAGCAACTGCGCTTGGCACTATTCAAACGCTTCCCTTTATCAGATGTGTTGTTGAAAGACGCGACGCTGGTCGATATCGAGCAGTTCATTTCGATGCGGTTAAAGACAGTGAAATCTTCTACAGTGAACCGAGAGCTAAATCTTATCCGGCACTGTATTACTAAGGCTCACCATTGGTGCTGGCTGCCTCGAACGCAGAATCCCATGGATGACTTAGAACGTCCTGAAGACCCGCCGCCAAGAGAACGGCTTGTGGCTCCTGATGAAATTGAGGTGATGTGCCATGTGTTGGATTACAAAGACGATGAGCCCGTACACACCATATGTCATGAGGTTGCCGTGGCATGGTTGTTTGCTATTGAGTCGGCGATGAGAGCAGGGGAGATTACCGATATTTGCACGAGTTGCTGCTCCCTTGATAACGCGGTTGTCAAAATTGAGCAAACCAAAAACGGCAGCAAGCGAGACGTGCCAGTAACATCAAGAGGTATCAAGTTACTGGAAAAGTTGTACGAGAAACCCGAGCATGCTGTTTGCCCCTATTCCTTGCCTGTGGATGAGCGTCCCAAACGTTACCAACCTAAACCCGGTCAAGCGCCTATCTATCACCATGGTGAGTGCAAACGTCTCTTTCATGTGTCGGCGGGCTCATTGAGTTCGATGTTTCGAAAATACCGGTTACGAACTCCTATCCAAGACCTGACGTTTCATGATTCGCGGCATGAAGCCATTACACGATTAGCCAAATCGCACTCGCCCTTTGATTTAGCTAGAATTGTCGGTCATAAAGATATCAAGCAACTGATGACGTACTACAATAAATCCGCCATTGATATCGCAAAGGCCATGCGAGAGGACGAGTCAGCGTCAGCCCAACTTGCGAGCGATAACAAGAGTATGGAAGCTTTTACGATAGATAAGGACCAATTGCCTCATCTTATTACTAGCCTACTGACAGCTCTGCAAAATAGTAATGACAAGGCAATTGAAATTAACCTGTAATTCAATCGTGTAACCTAACAAAGTCATAGTGTTGTTGGCTTTGTTAGATTTTTTTACTTTTTTGAGACAGCTAGAGCTTGTCTGTGTGGTGCCAATCGATGGTAAGATTATCGGATGATTAAATATCCATTTAAAAGAGGTCAGTTTGTTAGTTATCACTCGCCGCGTTGGGGAAAAGTTAATGATTGGTGATGACATCAGCGTTGTTGTATTGGATGTCGGTGGTAGCCAAGTACGCATGGGAATAAGGGCGCCAAACAATATTGATGTATACCGCGAAGAGATTTACTTGAAAATATGGCAAAAAAGGGAGGAGCAGGCTGACGGCTTATAAAATCCGAGTAGGGTGAGCGATTAGCCAAATTTTAGAGGCTGCATCTGAGCCTTCGAGGATAAGATGCAAAAATCCAAAAAAACATTCTCTATTTTATTTCAGTCAATGGTAAATCCTATTAGGGCGCAAAGCGCCCTAGGCTTTGTGAAATGAAATCAACGTTGTTCAATTAAAGTTGCTAGCTCAGTCTATCCCTAGTGATTTTTTAGTGCGCTTTAGGCTAAGTATAGAGCGCTTTTTGGATTCTTCGAGTTGCGTTTTAACTGGAATAAGTGTGCTGGCTGTTGGGCTGGATCGCCAAAACTGCTGTATCTTTTTCTTGTCATCCCTGTATTGCGATTCAAGCTGTTTGATTTTTTCAAAATCTTTTTCATTTTTAACCAAGTATTGGTGGCTGAAGATTTTTCCTATGTGAGGCAAGGGGACTATGACTGACGTGCTATCGTTATTGTCCGTAAGAGCTTCGATGTCGGATATATAATAGTTGCCTCTAACTGAGTTCAACAAGACAGCTAATAAATGACCTAAATCAATATTGAGAGCAGAGGCATCCCCTTGTTCGGTGAATTCGGTTTTGGTGCTTTCTAGAAAAGCGGAGAATAGTGAGCGATCTAAGTCACGTTCAACAGCGACACCCTGTATCTTTCCATGATGAATTTTACACTTATTAATAATGCCGAATACTTGCCAATGAAATAGGTCAACCAAGAGTAATGCTTGTTTGTCTACGCCAATGTTGTTTCTCAGTGCTTTGATCAAAAGCCCGATAAACACGGCAAGTTTTATATTACTGTCTGTCGCTGCATCGTAAAATTTGACCAGATTGGCTTCGAACTCTTTCAAGCCCAACGTGTCAGGAGAAGAAAACGCTAAAATGGCATGCCATGGACTTGGGCAGGAATCATGACTGCTGGGCGTTGTTAATGAGAAACCAATGTCGAAATCAGACTTAAAGGTTTCTTTGCAGATAAAGCGATAAAACGATGCACTGATTTCTCCAGTAAAAGAGCACATTTGTAACAAGAGGTGTTCAACAAATTGCCGTTTTTGGTCACTTTCTTCAATGAAATCAATGACGTTTTGCCCCAATGCCTTATCAATGTCAGAAATTGCGCTTGTTCCCCATTCAAGGTTCAATATATGTTGTGAGACAAGGAATTCCTGAAAGGAACGGTGGGTAAAGTAAAAGAAATTGTCGCCTTTAGGCTCAACTATACTGCCAATAATCAGTTCTCGAAGGATATCTGCTCTGGGGGCTTCTGGTGCTTTGAGTTGAAAATTAAGATCATTAACATCATCGAAAGAAAACCCTCTGTCTCCACCTTTAAGCCACCGTTCCCAAGCTAATTTGATGACAAACTCTTTTCGCTCCATTTTACTTATCTTCCGCCTGGCAGGACGGGAATCTTCACGTTCAAGTATGCGTTCGTAAAAAGTTTCGTAAAGATGGTAAGTGGTAAAGCTGGATAGTGAATCTGTCGTTGCAAGCGCTATAAGTGTTAACATTCTCGCATGTACAGGACGGGATATCAGTTCACGGTGTTTGTCCTCTAAGAGTTCATTGATCCTGCGTTCGCAGAATGTTTTATCAACAAAATCATAGGAATTAATAGGAGCTTGAGCGGCTGAATAATTCACAAATTTGGGGATGAAATTTTCTAATTGCTCATCGGTGAAAAGACCAATTTCAATTTCGCGATAGTCTCGCATTTCAGCGTCTTTGACTTCTTTTTCGCCGATAAACTTGATGCCATGTAGGACGCTGGATTTTTCGTTATCCGATGTAAAAGCATTGGGTCTTCCAAGAATAATAACTTTTGATTGATTGACGACTAGCGTGTTGAACTCTCGGATATTGGATTTAAAGGCGGTAAAAGACATGGCATGTTTCATTTCATCAAAGCCGTCTAAAATGATAAGAAACCGCCCTAATCGATTAAACTCAAGAAATAGCGGATAATTGAAGCCAGTAACATTATATTGAGAAGCAAAGTATTTACACACTAATCCCTCAATTCCTTGTTCATTGAAGATATCTCCCAGCTTTAAATAAATGGGAATCCGAGATGTTTCGCCGTTTAAGCACTGTCGGGCAAGTTTGGAGGCCAGCATGGTTGAGAAGCTGGTTTTACCCATGCCGTATCCAGCAAGTATCGCGATTGGTGAATAATCTTCAGTCGATACCCATTGGCTGATTGTCGCTTCAACGTCATTTCCTGCAACATCTTTTATGGGAACATAATAGTCACAAAGTCCCTCATTGTTGTACATGCTCACCATAGATGTTAAATACTGAGAAAAGTCCATGATCATGGAGCTAAATTCATCAAACGTTTTGTGCACTACCTTTTGATTGTGCTCAATCGTGTCAAACACACCGGGAGTTGGGGGCAGATCGGTCACAATGATTAAATAGTCAAGTGCATTACCATATAGAAGGGAAGTATACGTAGCGATAATTTTGTCGTAGTCTGTTCGGCCTAGTGCTTTTCCATAGTGTTTGCATTCGATGCCGTATTTAATCAACCCTCGCTGTAAGTGGTCGGTGTCCTCGTAGTAAACATCTACGTCCTTACCTGCAACATTTTTCTCTTTCGAGCAGTTTAGTTTTTGAGCAGCTTTTACCACTGCAAAAACAGCATCTCTCAGCTCGTTACCTTTTTCTGTAGTATTGATGATCTTCTCCAGTGACGTATTTTTCTAATGTTGGTATGGTAATTTATTATCACATAAATGTATTAAGAACCACTGATATGTAGGCGTTATCTCGGGCAGGCTGGGCAGGGTGAGATCACGAACGTTTTATGACTACCCCAACTAAGATTTGACGATCAGTTTTAGTCGTGATCTTATACTCCCTTTTAGGGGTTAGTCATGGTTATAGGTGCATTCGAACAACATTTTGGTGAACTTGAAGACCCGCGCCAAATCACGAAAGTCACTCATGTCTTTTCAGATATTTTATTCTTAGTTGTCTGTTCATCTATTGCCGGAGCAACTGGCTGGGAAGAGATAGAAGACTTTGGCGACCTTCACTTTGACTGGTTCAGAAGTAAAGGACTATTCCCTAATGGCCTCCCTGCGCACGATACCATCGCCCGGGTGGTTTCTCGTGTCGAACCAAAGCAGTTTCAACGCTGCTTCATTGGCTGGATGAAATCGGTAGCTGAGCTATCTGAAGGACAACTGATTGCTATAGATGGTAAACGCCTGTGTGGCTCTTATCGTCGAGATGACCGTCAATCGGCTATCCACATGGTGAATGCTTTTGCGACTGAAAACAGTGTCGTTTTGGGGCAGATAAAGACAGAAAACAAATCCAATGAGATAACAGCCATACCAGAACTTCTCAGCCTTTTGGATATTCAAGGTTGTCTCATATCTATAGATGCGATGGGGTGCCAGACGGCCATTGCAGAACACATTATTGATAAGGGTGGCGATTACCTTCTGGCAGTCAAAGGTAATCAAGAAGCGTTACTGAATGCTGTCAAAAAGGCCCTGTCAACGACGATTAACAACGAGATAACGTCTATTGAACAAGGACATGGACGTATCGAAGCCAGAGCCTATCATGTCATGAGTGCTAAGCAAGTGGCCGCTGAGTTTCCTCAATGGAAAGGGCTCATGAGTATCGGCGTTGCGCTAGGATACCGTAAGACAAAAAATGCAAAAGAGTCACTGGAGTATCGCTACTACATCAGCTCAGCACCACTCTCCAAAGCCCGTTTTGCCCATGCTGTACGCAGTCATTGGGCTGTTGAGAATAGTCTTCACTGGGTGTTGGACGCTTCAATGAAAGAAGACGCTTGCCAGATATACCGATGAAATGCTGCTGAAGTGTTATCGGGGTTCAGGCATGTGGCTTTAAATATGTTGCGAGCCGAAAGTACCCGAAGAGTCAGTATTCCTCGCAAACAAAAGCGTGCACATGGTAGTCCTGACTACCTTGAGAAGGTGTTGGTGGCTGGAATGAGCATCAAGGGTAAAGATTAAACTCTCGTGCTCTTACCCTGGGCAGGCTGGGTGTTATTAAAATGATGGTAGGGATAGTAAATCAGTAGGGCTTCGCACAAAGAGGAGCCACAGTAGTAAGATGTCATGGTGTTTTAGTTGATAAGCGTTAGCAATGAATAAGGCGACATAGTGGTAATTTAATTATCTGAGCGTGAATTTTGGGCTAAGCATTCGAGCCATATGGATTTTATTAAAATGTATCGCAGGGGAAGATTTTGTAGCTGCATGACTGTCAACGCAAGGTATGTTGGCCAGTTTGCTACTTTGAGGTATCGCCGGGGTGAGTTTCGTGAGCTGCGATACAGTTACCGGCGAGTCCAAAAGGATTTGCAATAACCAGGTCGCCTTGCTTTTTAGGCGGACTGGCCTGAAAGGTTTATTGTTGCAAAAGCTTTTGGAAGAGCTACCGTTTCAAAGCAGCGTATGAAACGCACTTTGGATGATACAAGTGGCTAATGGGGCACTTACCTTACTGCAAAAAACGACGAGTAGTTGTGTCTGACGCAAAAGCCTCTTTTTAAACAGGCGCAATGCATTCATTAACTATGTAAAAAGGGGAGGTCTTCCCCTAGTTCACTATTTCTACTGTACCAGTTTTCTCCGTTACCCCCCAAAAATATCTTTTAGAAACTTACGTAAGTCACTGGTGGTATCTGAGAGTTCTTTTTGCTGAGGTGGTGGCCTTTTGTCTGTCAATGTAGCAAGTATCAGCTGCTTATCCACGGTGTTCTTGAGAACAGGTGCATTTTCAACATTATCATTCTCAATATTTTGAGCTAGCTGCTTTACTGTTGAGGTATTACGTTCCGTCGTTTCGTAAGCATGTGCTGTGGCACTAGGTAGTGCCATCAGTGTTAATGCGAGTGTGAGTGAATGGGGGTATTTAGTTTTCATTCGACGTTCTCCAGTTGTTAATTACAATGTGAAATAGATTTCACATTTCGTATTATGGCGATAAACGCTCTTAAAACTAGAAAATAATGAAGTATGCTCGTGGACGGTAGAAAAGGACTGACATTAAGGTCAGCGGGCTGTTGGTTGTTTCTTTAATGCGCAGATGTGTGACGGGCAGATGGAATGCGGAAAGGTTAAAAGTATCGTTTGTAAACATCTTCTGATGAAAAATTGATGATGTAAAAAAGAACAAGCGCTGTCAGCAGCCGAATAATATATGGATGACTGTCGTACACAATTTGTATTGAAATACCTAACGCATGTCTTGCCGTGTATTCGATAACCATCAACCCATTTAGGATAAGCCCATATCCAAAAATCTTGTAGAGTTTAAAGTCTAGTTGTGTATCACTGAGATGTTTGAATAGCGGTGATAAATAAACATCTCTCATGAAGAATAAACGGCGATAAACCAAGCCTAAACATGTAGACATTAAAAACCAATCTGTCCCAGGTATTCGTGCATATTCAAAAGATAGGTAGTAAATATAAGCACCCAGTTCAATCAGAATAATGGCAATGACATAGCGGGTGAGTAAGCTTTCTCGAAGCCAATAACAGATAGCTATCGCAAGTAGATACGTTAGCCACCGGAAGGCTTCGTGCTCTCTGAGCAGCCATAACAGCTCCAAGCTTATTGATAATGCAATGAGGACAATACATATCGACAGTATATCGTTGTTTCGATAAAACAGCCCACCAACTGTGATTAAAATGCCTAAGAAAACCAAGTCATATACGCCTTCTTTATCCAGCGTGTAAAGGCTTATTGTCACGATCAAAATCGCAAAGAAGATATTGATGGATCGGAGTGCTAGGCGAGGGGATAAGGGTAAAAACAAGCGACTATTTACTTTTACTGAATATCGTTTTAATAAGGTCCTCTATATTAAAGTATTTTATCAGCTCTTGCACAAATTCGAGGCGACTGTCATTGGACATTCGTTGGCGGCACACCGTCCACCATCTTTCCACTATGGGCATTGCGAGTTTATCAATAGTACCTGGCCGGCTCGATTCTATATGGATAATGGTTTTTCTGGAGCAACCTAAGCGAGCAGCAAGCTCGTCTTGAGAATAACCAGCAGCTTTTCTAATTTTTCTTAAATTATCCGGGTCATAGGTTTTACCCTGCATCGAATACTCTGTTATTGCAATAGTGAATTATCTAATGGAGTGATTTATACCCTATGCGGGTAGTGTTTTCTACCATTAATTATCATTGATAAAGAAGCGTGTGTTGCTACTTTATTGGCGCTTGAGAACTAAATATCGCTTTAAAAATTTATCTGTTTCCACACACAACAAGTTCATCGAATAGTGGACAGCCATTCATGCACGTTGAGCGATGTTTGCAGCCGCCGCATCTTTCAGAGCTAAAATAGTCTCTAAAAGCTCCCATGTTCGATGATTTCGTCCATATGTCTTGCAGCGTTGTCTCATTGTCTAATTGATCGCCAGGCGCTAAACCACTCTGGAAAGAGCATGGATATACTCGCATGTCTTCAGATACATAGAGTGAGAATCTGCCGGCGTCGCATGCATCAACCATGGTGGTATTGGCTGATGTTCGCGCAAAGACACCACTTACACAACATGCATCGAAGCCAACTTTTAGTTTTCTATTTTTAGACGTTGCTAACTGAAAGAATTCATCAAGCCTCGTGCTGTGACGTAAAAGTTTTTCTTCGAATATTTTTCTACCCGATGGTTTATAGTTTAAAAAGATAATGGCGTTGATATGCTTCAGAAATTCTGGGGGAGCGCTAAGCCAATCTATCGCTGTGTTAATGCTGACAGCATCCAATATGAAGTGTACGTTAGTTTTTATGCCGTTGCTGACAAGCTTCTCTATGGTCTTGGATGTTTCGTCATAGGGCGGGTACGCAGAAACAGCGACCGCGCCACAATGCTCTTTAGTAACGCGGAGGATTTCACTGTCCAAGCCTCGGCCGTTTGTTGTGTAATTTGGAACCACCCTTTTGGAAGCGGTGTATTCAATGATCTCAATAAAATTCGGGTGTTGATTAGGGTTTCCACCTCCCAAAGCCACCTGAAAAGTTCCCATGCTTGCTGCTTGGTCAATGATGCTCTTGTAGTCTTCAAGTGCCATGTGTTTGCCTTTAACAGTCGAAGACTTGTAGCAGAATGAGCAACCTTTGTCACACCAGTTAGTAATCGAAATATCCATCAGTTCAGGCCCGTGAGGGGACCAAAATGGATCTTTAGTTCCTTTGTCAGGAACGCGAGCAAAGAACCCGGTATCTGGGTTAAAAAAAGATGTATAGCCTAAGCTTTTATACCGGTTGGCTTTTAACATAAATTTACCAATAATTATTGTAGGCGTTGATATAAAACTGATCTGAATCGATTTCAAACATCTCTACGCACAAGAGTGATTCTGCAAAGCCGCCATCACTAGCCAAGCTGGATGTAACGACTTTTTTACCCTGGTCTATAGCGTTCTTCATCTTCTCGACAACTTCCGGTGTAAACTCATGGTCGTTGCCTAGAGCCTCGGCATGTTCTCTGGTTAATATTGGCTTTCCGTAATGCCTTATTGCAGAACTAATTTCAAAGTACATGTCTTGAAACAACTCACCTACAGGGCCATCTTTGTCAACACCAGCAGCCTCAAGAAAGTTCTCTTCAGTCAATTCTTTGTCTGAAATGTATACAAATGAGGTTGATGAGCTGTTCGAAACAAAATCAATTTTGATTTTCATTCTGTGCCTCTTCTAGTTTGTCAATGCATTTTAGAACTGTTTTTAATTTATTGTCTTCGTATGCATCGTCAACGATCTGCGGTAATCGAGCTACCATGTATAAGTGAGATGTTTCTAAATCTTCCTCGCTCAACAAATATCCATATCGAATTTCCATGTATTCAGCCAAGTTGCTGTATTCGACCGAGTAGTATTTTTTAAACTCTTCTTTAGCTTCAATTGATGTAACGAATAATGCGTCATAAACTGCTCCAAAGAATTGTTCACCAAGCCCACCGGAATTTACCCCTAATGCAGCTAAAAACTCTTCTCGGTTAGGTTTCCATGAGGTTGGAAGGAGTAATTTAATTTCGTCCATTATAGATTCGCCTTGTCTTCCGTAATTTCTTGTAGGCAAGATTGAACTCTTTTTGATGCAGAACTTTTGCATCGTTCAATTGCGTCGCTCACACTTTTTATTACTCTGAATTTTGAAAAAAAGTTGAGGGCAGATTCCTTTGTATCCCAACGAGCATAAGGGACAAGGTGAAATGCAAACGCTAGTGCAGGAGCGTCCAGTTGTTTAATTCTATCTTCAGAGAAGCTTTCTAAGTCATTGAATAATTCAGTGACGTGGTCCTTCCAACTTCCACCTCCATAAGAGTGAAAATCAGGCGAAAACATTAATCGTATGAATTTTTCAGATGCATCGTCGTCTAAAACGCTAATGTAGTGCAATAAGATATTTATGTTGAGCTGCTCGGACTGGTCACGTTTTCTAAACAAGAACCACGCGACTTTTCGAAGATCTGGTCCTTTCGCGTCACTGCTTAAAATGGCTTTAACTCGCTCTACATCTTCAGGTGTTTGGATATCTGCCGACAAGAGAGAGAGGTTATTTAAAAAGTGTCTGTGAAAATCGTCCGAAGATTCACAGGCCGACAATATTGTCTCGTTACTGTGTTTTCGAGCTAGTACATAAACGTAACGGAAGAAACCTTCATAGATTGGCCAGGTTTTGAGTTTATTAAAGATGCTTGATGTGTTTTGTTTTTTTGATTGATATAATTCGATAACCGTATAGTAGGCTAACAGAAAATCTCTTAATTCATCGTATGTGAATGAAATGTTTTCAATACCCAAAGAAGCGAGGCCTGTTGTAGGTACCTCGCGTCGAAGAATAATATCTTCACCTATCAGTTGTTCAATAACGTGAAGCTCTGATTGATCAAATTCTCCAATTGATATCTGAGAGAAATTTTCATCGCTCATCATTTTAGAGCAGATCTTATATAAAGTATGTAGTGCTTTTTGTCTTGATGTTCCAGGAAACTGGTTAATCTTCATGATTAAATATTTCTCAAAAATGCTTCCCTTATAAATATCTGAAACATATCCAATATCCTTGCCTTCATTAATTTCAGAAAAAATTCTAAGCAGAATAAGGTCGTTTTCGAGAAAATCGGTCGCATTGTAGGAGAACTTTGCTTTAATTTCAAAATGGCTTAGATAAGCATTTAGTAGTTTTTCCTTGTTGCCTTCTGTCATCTCTTTACGAAGATCTTTCACGCGATACAGATGCCCGGAAAATTGAGGTTCAAAGACATCTGTAAATTTGTGATCAAAAAATTCATTGCGGCAAGTTATGACAATTTTGATGAATTCGTATTGGCATATTGCTTCAAGGAAGGTGCGAAGTTCTGCTACAAAGCCGTCAAGGTCACTTACTTCGTTTATACCATCAATGGCAATAATGAAGGGTTTTTGGCATTCATTGGCAACACCCTCTAATAATTTGAAAAGCTCATGAGTGCTGGAAGTGTTGGGCGCAAATCGATTGTTGCCAATGTACGAGAGAATTCGATTGGGGCTACTATAATCGTTCAATGATCGTGCAGGTATGAATATGGTTGGAATTTGAAAGGGCCTGAATTGATTTTCAACGATATCACAGACGAAATTTGTTTTGCCTTGTCCAGCCATACCAGTGATTAAAAATATTTTAGCTTGCGCAATTTCAATTTTTTTGGAGAGTGCTTCTAATGCTCTGAAGGCACTGCTTCCGTTTGATTGAATGCCTATCCTAAAAACTTCCCAATAACCTGCTAGATTATTTCGAGGAGTGTATTGTTCGGCGCGGTCACCATACCAAGAAAAAGGAGAAAGATGTTCTTGAAGAGACTTAATCGACTTGCTCTGTTTTATAAAGCGAGATTTAAGTTCTGTTAGTTTTTTAGGTGCATCTAAACATACGATATCATTTAAGTGAGATGAAATTGGTTCGATACCTGCTTTATTTAAAAGTTGGTTTAAATGCGCGAGGTTAACCCTGCCTAGATCATCATCAATTTTTCTATAAAAGAACATCGGATTTGCAAAATACCTCATTTCTTCTTTTATCTCAGAGGTTTCCACAAAGACTGACGGAATATATTTTTTAGTTCGTTTCTCATCTTCGATTTTTTGCTGGCTGATCGCGAGGAATGCATCAAGGTTATGGCGAAATTTAAGCTGGGTATCGGTTTGCTTGAATTCTTCTTCAAGGTGTCCGTTGATTTCCTCAATCTGAAGGTTTGTTAATTCGCCGAGCAGCGTTGCTAAATCTCGGTAATCCAGAATTTGGTGTGAAGCGTCAAACTCAATAGGCAAGTTGTCTGACTGTTCTAATAACTTGGAAGAAGAATATGACTGCAGCCGCTCTGTGATGACATATACGTAAAGATGGTCGAAGTCCTTGCTGAGATTGTGTTGCTCAAATTTTTCTAACGTTTTCCGTATTTTGCTGCTCGATGAATCTGACGTCACTTGTATAGAGATTCTGCTGGTCTTGCAGCCCAAATCAACTGCTGGAAAATTCATCTGAATACGATTTTGGTTTATGAGATCTGGGCATGCTAGTGCTATTTTGAAGATAGGGATTAACAAATCCTCCGCTATCGTATTAATGTCGAATAGCCCCATCGCGTTGGAGACCTTAACCTCATATGCAAAACGACCTAGCAGTGAGCTTGAACGTTGTAAAAGTTCATTCCGTGTCATGATCTTAAATTATATACTCCTTTTTATCGTACATATGGAACTTACAGTTGAAAGCGGTCTTTAGTCAAGGTTGGTATGGTTATCTTGTTGTATTTTATGAAATTATTATCCGTTAGGTGCAGAAAAGTACGATAATATTTAACGATATAGAAAGGTATATTCTACAAATAAGTATGCCGCGTGATTTAAAAACTAAGGAATGTCACATCTATGGCGTTCTGACATACATAAGTATTCTGAAAGGAGGAAATAGAGAATGGACGTTAAAATTGTGGCATCGTTGATCGCTTTGTTTGGGATATTCTTTACAACGTCTTGCGCAACTGTTGGGTATTTTTATAAGGTAAAGCAAGATAGAAAGAAGAGTGCAAAAACCGTCTTGTATTTACTTCTAGAAATCCGTTATTCCTTATTAAGAGCTGTTTTTAACCCGGCTGAAGCTACCAATAAATACATTACCTATGTTGATAAAAAGCTTCAGGAAAAAGGGGTTGATCCTGGATTGAAAAGCAATGATGTGACGGAACTGGTTAATCAAATAAAACAAATGGTGACGCCGTTTTTTACTGATGTAGTGGAATCTCAAACGGCTGATATTAGAGCTAACCTATTGGAGCCTTATGAGGCGGCATTAAATGAGTTAGCAAAGGATAACCCTGTTCTTGCATACACTCTCAAAGGCCATCAATATATTGAAAAGATGTTGCCACATAAAAGAAACTATTTGGAAAATGTTCATTCATTGCTTGACGAATTCATAAAAGAATCCTGGGTTAAGGAAGTGCTTCATAACACGTCGAATCAATTCAATGTTGAATCTATTGATAGCCTCTTTGAAAGTATCGAAAATGATATTTTGTTAATTGCTATGAGTTGTTCCAGTAAAGATTATAAAAAGTGTAAGAAACTAATAGAGAAGGGGCTAAATACTCGTAATCAATACGACTATGGGGAGGCTGATAAAGTCATTGAGCCTTTAATCGATGGAGTGTTTGAACAAATTATGGCACATGCTCGCGATTCTATGATTGAAGATGGAGTGTGAACTAGAATCCTAGCATGTTTTAAACCAACAATAAGGTGGAGAGTGATTCGCTGTAAGCTGCAAAATGTCTCGTAACAATGTATAAGCCTACGAGGAATTCTGTTCTCAAAGTGCCATCAAAACTGACCGTTGAAAAAAGTGAGGGTTTTCTCATCACTATGTCTTTTTTTCGAATTAGGTATAATTACTTCTCAAGGTTTTAATCCGTACTTATTATCACAGTCAAAATAAGTGAATCTGCGATTTCTCGTTCTTACTGGACAGGTGCATTGTCTTCCTTGAATCTTGATGGATGTTCTTATAAATAATTTAGATGGAGTTTGAGTAGCATTTATGGCAATTATGTACCCTGACTTTGGACCCAAAGATAACGATAGTCCTGTTGCGGAGCCGTTGATTTATAGCCTGTTGAAAGAACAGTTGGGAGATGACTTTCATGTAATACACAGTTTACCTTGGCTTTCATCGTTTGTGATGGATTTTCATGAGAGTAGCAGTCCGATAGGCGAAATAGACTTTTTGATCCTGCATGAAGAGCTGGGTATTTTGGCGATTGAAGCAAAAGGTGGGAAACGGATCAGGCACGACAAAAATGGCTTTTATTACCTTCGAAATTCAGATGACAGCGTTGCTCGAATTAACCCATTACATCAGCTTAGACGAGGTGTTTTTGCTATTCAGAAGTGGTTAAAAGAAAAGGGCATTACCGTGAAAATAGGGGCTGCATACTACTTTCCTGAGATTAGTACCGAATCAAAAAGCTTGCCTTTTGGGTATTTTAACACCTCGACCTCAAAGCCTATCAGTTACATTATAGATATTAATCATAACTCTAACTTAAGAGATAGGATTATTGAAATCATGACTTTCTTTAGAGGTTATTTGAATGCCAATAAAATGAGTCATGGGCAAATATTGCAATTGATTAATATGATTCTTCCAACTGAAGATTATGCTCCCTGTTGGCTGTCGAGAATAAATAACGACAATTATTTATGGTTGCGATTAACACCTGAACAAAAGAATTGTGTTGAAGAAATTTTGGTGTCTCAACGATACGTGTTGAACGGCTGGCCCGGTAGCGGAAAAACGCTGATTGCAGTTCAGGTAGCTAGAGCACTAAGTGAGAGAGGGGAAAAAAGTTTAGTCGTCACGTTTAATCGCTTGATGGCTGAAAAATTAGAGAAAGAGTTAGCTGAGCATCCAGGGTGCCATGTGCGTAATATACATGCACTTTGCCGAGATGCTGCGGGTTTTATAAAGAATGAAAATACGTTTTCCAGAGAATGGATGGAAGAGGGAGCTTTTGAAGATTTAAAGCTGGGAATCGATGAAGGTTTTTTGGATGGCTATGACAATCTTATTGTTGATGAAGGCCAAGTCATCAGAGAGCAAGTCTGGGATATGTTTATCGGTGCTTTCAATACGAAAAAGATAGTTGTCATGTGTGACGCTTTCCAGGTGCTAGAGTATGAAAAGTCAGTTGATATAAGCTATCTAGAAAGCGTATTGTCAGTGAGTGCTTTTACGTTAACGAATAGCCTGCGAATGCCTAAGCAGGTTTGTGATAGGCTCAGGTTATTTAATAAGCCGAATTATGCTGTTCATAACCCTAGAGCGGTTGAGCAAGATACTTTGCTTGAACGTGTTGTCCCTAATCAACAAGATGCATTGATTCGATTATTGGATCAGCTTATTAGTGACAATATTCCCCTTTCCTATATCACAGTGCTTACGCCAACTTATATGTCTATTTCGACAGAGCTTGTTCCACAAGGAGTTAGTGTGGAGTCAATTGGTCGATTTAGAGGCTTAGAGAAGCCAATAGTTATTATTGTTGCTGACAAAAGGATGTCAGAGGTAGAGTTTTTTTGCGGGTATTCGCGTGCGACGTCAAAGTGTATTGTTTTGTTGGACGCTTTTGATGTTAAAAATGGTGCATATGGACGATTGGGTGCAGATATCTACCAAGCAAGCTCTGCACATGTAGAACAAGAAGCATCAAAATCTCTGACATCTCAGATTGTTAAAACGGCTGATATTCAGACTGTTCCGCTGTTTTCGACACTACCATTGTATTGGAGTGAATCTTGGCATGCATATGTCTTGATGAGTGGCGGACACAGCGTGACAAGAGCTTTATTTGAGGCCTATCTAGCGACGCATTCGTCACCTAAAATCTTTACTTGGTCAGAAGTTAGTCGCAAAACGCTGAGCCTAATTAGTGAAGAGGTTCGCGAGCTGGATGATAATATGAATCATGAGAACTATGAGCTTAAGGGATGTCTTACGTGTGGAGGAGTGACACCTCATTCAATGATATATTCTGACGATACAAGTTGTTACAAGTGTTGTCATTACAGTCAAGTCAGAGACGAAAGCTTCGAGGCGGCATTACATGATATTGATATGCTACTCAAGACGCCTCATAGTTATACACCGGCAGATAGAAAGCAAGTTGATCCTTTCATCTATGCAATCGGTGGACTAGTGCGATTTTCAAAGAAATATAATACTAAAGCTGTATCATTTAGCTTAGCCTCTCAATCAAAGATTATAGGAAAATTGGCCATTGCTTTTGTCATTCTATACTTTGTGATATCGAGTAACCGGGGAAAGTATACTGTTAAGGTTTCTGAGGTGACAAAAGAAGCAATGGCATGGAATTCGGTACTGAATGATCTGACGTTTAATTCTTGGCAAGGCCACGTTAACGACGCATTTAATGTGCTGCAAAGACATCAGCTCATTACTTTTGTTGGCAGTGGTATGCGAAGCTTCGATAGTCGGTTGATATCTGAACAAAGCAATACTTAAAGAATGAATCGCTACAGAACTTTTTGAGCAGTTGCTACTCTTTTGAGACAACCATTTCATAGGATACTAGCTCCAGGAGCTTATCAAAAATCCACCTGATAAGGTGAATCGTTTTACCAAGAAAGTTTATGCCGAACAGTATCCATATATAATCGATAGCATTTCAATCCCTCAAAAATAGTCAGCTATCAACACACAGAAGACAGTTACGGTAGTCGTCACCCCGGAAGTTTTTCAGGGGTGACGACTACCAGGAGCCGCGACATACCCTATCTTATAGCGATAATCACGAACAACGAGCGGAAAACACTCCACTGACAATGAAACGAAAACGGTGGTGAGACACAGACAACCGTTATACCCTGAACAGGCTTGAAAATCGTAGAGGACCACCTAACAGGCTACGTTGAGCGCCGGTCCATTATCCATACCAAACGATGCGATATGCCCTGTGCATATGCTTCACATTATCATTCAATCGGGTATTCACCCACACGCCGATAACCGCGTTATCGTGCGTTTCACAACGGTATTATCAATTTTGATAATGCTAACCAGAGTCCAACTGGTTTACCAAAGTGGGTATTTTGACAGACAGTAACATCCACTATCGATATGTCATAGAAACAATGGATAACCACAACCATGAGGCTAATCCCTTGATAGACACGACACTGTCATACAGATGAGCAATGAAAACCACAGACAAAATAAACAGGAGGAAACAACGTTATACAACAAATAACCACTGTTACAGCGTTTTAAGGGTATTTTAAAACGGTAATGCAACACAGTGGGTCGAGAATTCTAATGCATGTTGCAGTCACTGCCATGATTAGAGTGCTATGCAGCCACGCTAGGCTGTAGAGGTTGACACCTCACGGTCACGGACCCGAAAGGGCCATTATTTGTACGCAAATAGTGGGACCATTTAGAACTAACCAGAAAATTGTCATAAGAGCACTTGTGCTCAAACTGCCTAGCAGACCCATGGTTTTTGTTTTAAAACACGAGAAACGCTGATGAAACTATCGATAAAAATGAAAGGAGGCGATTTGCGTGTGAGCGATGCGTCGATAAATAAAAAAGAGAAGGCGATTGAAAACGTTGACGATGGGTTGTATGTTAATCGTTGGTTTACCCTGTGCGATGTTAAGAAAAACATCCATCAAACGCTGTCTGTACGATATGTCGTACAAGCGTGTAAGACATTTTAGGTATGTTGTGTAAGACACTGACTGAAATCTGTGTACGACAGAAGCAACCACCTTCTTAACACGACTACGTCCTGTTATCCCCTGATGCGGTATCACCTGTACCTTTTTGGACAGGGCGACCTGTGCCACCGTGTTATTTTTTCTTCTTGAGTTCGTTTCTTACGGCTTCTTGCTGTGCATTTTTTGTTGAATTGGGGTGATACACTGCGCCGCCTCAAGATTGAGGTGCTGCTCGTGTTGTGGTGAAACCCATGACAAAGAGCCGTATGGATAATAAAAGATGTTAAGGCAGTGCAGGTGATACGCAGGGCATTGTCTGGCAAGGAACGACTAAGGACAACCCCTTATGCAGCAGTTTAAAGCGCAGCAAATTCATGCGCAACCATTTAAACGGCGCAGGTTATCACCTGTGCTGACTTTGCTTTTCTTAGGCATTGCGGCTTACTCACAATTGAGTGACGCTCAAAACGCTTTTACACCCATATTTCCTGGTGGTGGCAATTTCCCACCACTGGCCAACATAACGAGCCCTACAGATAATCAGGCTTTTACCACAGCAGACAATGTCATTGTGAGTGTTGAAGCGGGAGACTTTGACGGTAATGTTGCTCGTGTTGAGTTTCGTTTGGATGGCGGGGCTTGGTTTTCAGATACCGCAGCACCTTATTCCCGAAACTTCGGCACTTTAAGCACTGGCACACATACCCTAGAAGCGCGTGCGCTGGATAACGGAAACCTCTACTCACTTATCATCAGTAGGCAAATTAGCGTCAGTACTGCGTCATCAGGTGGCTCAAGCGGAACAGGAGGCTCTGGCAATACAGATACTAGCGCTCGTCGCGTCGTCTTCCTACACACAGACGCTTTGGGTTCTCCGGCGGCAGAAACTAATCAACAAGGAAGTAAGCAGTAATGAAAACCTTGACTCGACTCTTAAAACTTAGCGCCGTAGCAGGCGTTTTTGCTGCTGCGCAGTCGATAGCGCAAGATAGCCCTATTTATACCGACCCGGATTTAAACCGCGATTATAGCTATAACTATCAAGAGCTGAATAACATTGACCCCAGTGTTGAAACACTGACCAGTGATTTGTTTGGGGATACGATAGACCCAGGCTCAGGTAGCTTACGTTTCTCACAAACAGATGTGTCTTTACCCGGTAACTTTGGTTTACCCGTATCGGTAACAAGAACCTTGTCTGACCCTGGTTCCTGGCATAGAGAAAACCGTTTATTCGGTAACTGGAGTGCGGATATTCCTCATGTGCGTTCGACCTTTGTGACAAGGCAAGGTAGTTATGAAAATGCCTACTGGGCTGTGGGACAAGCCTGTAGTCGACCACTCAACAGTAATCCCAACTTTTCAGCTACGGGTCATGAGCTGAATAAAGGCGATTACTGGAATGGAGATACGGCCTATATTCCAGGACAAGGCAGTGCGACCTTTTTGGCCCGCAGTGCAACCAACAAACGCTACAATAACCAGAACTGGGATGTGAGTTGTTGGGATGTCCCCGGACAATCACATGAAGGCTTTAAGATAGTCACGGGTGATGGCACACAATATTTCTTTGGGCAGCAGTTGATTAGAACAGATGCTGACAGAAGAAGCATGTTGCCTATCCCGCAAGCTGCTTCCTGTGGTGCTGGTGAATGTATGATTGGTCTAGACCCAAGCTCTGGCTCAACAGAGTTTACCGTCAGGCAACATCAAGTCTTTATGCTGATTTCCAAAGTCGTTGATAAGTTCGGTAACGAAGTGAACTACACCTACACCCAGGGTACAGGAACACAGTCTGGAGCGAATCTGGATAACGGTAGTGATCCACGACTCAACGTTCAATTGACTCGCATCAGTGCAAGCGATGGTCGTCAGATTGACCTTACCTATTCAGGTGGCTATGTAAGAACCGTCAAAACCAATAACCGTACTTGGACCTATAGCTATGCTCAAAATGCATTAACCTCTGTTGCTATGCCAAATGGTCAATCTTGGCAGTTTAATAATGGTGGTTCCAATACTTACTACGGTTTCTGGCGTGAGCGTTTTCCACCTTCTCTTATCTTCGGTGATGGATGTATCAACACATTAGGCCTGGAGAGTGAGCACTTTATTACTATGACACACCCTTATGGTATGAAAGGGACCTTTAATGTGGGTGCGCAGTGTTTTGGTCAGGTAGAAATCCCACAATTACGCCAGTTTGATCCAAGAGGTGTTGTTTCGCATTGGATACAGCGTGAGAACCGTAATATTGTCTTGGACAATAAAGTTCTGACCTTTGCCGATGGCACCAAATATACGTGGAATTATGATTACTCGTTCAATAAAGGCTTGTTTAAAAACCAGTCTGCGACAACCTGTTCTTCTGAAGCTCAGCCTTTAAGTCAGTGCCATACAGTGCGCTATAAAGGGCAAAACCGCTCAGACTTAAAAACCACTAAGATTACCCAGCCTGATGGTGATTACAGTATCCACTACTTCGACCGTACCTACGGTGTGGACAGAGATAACTTGGTGGCGATGGAAACGTATGAGCCTAATGGCAAGCTACTTAGCCGCCAGACCTATAACTACGATTTAAGTCCAAGCTACGGTGATAACAGAACCCGTGTTACCGGATTTGTGGTGGCGAGTTCTCCAGATAGACCCGATGGCCTTAGAACCAGTTACCGTGATGAGGTGCTTGTGCGCACTAAGAAAAAGGTGACTGAGCTTTTCAACGGCTCTGCCAGCTCATTGGGTAGTTACACACAAGAAATCTTGACCTTTGATACGTACAACCAACCGACTAAGGTTAAGGGCTCATCGACTCAAGGTACGCGTTATATCCGCTTTGGGTATTTACCTAAGACCAGTAACGGTGTGTTTAACCTGCCGACAACGACGGATATCAGTACGACGGATAGCAATTACACACAGGTTTCTCGTACCAGCTATAAGAACTTAACGGCTAGACAAGTTAAAGTTCCGAACCAAACCTTTGGCTACAACCAACTGAAACAAACGAATGTTAGTTATCACACCACCACGGGTGAAATCGGTCAGCCACTGCGCGTGGAATACAATGCACCCAGAGCGGTAGGCACCGGTAACCGTTACATCGAATACCGAGACTATCACCGTGGTATCCCAAGAGAGATAAGAATGCCTCAGCGTTTGTCTTCGACGGGGGTTCAATCTGCTAGACGCACTGTAGATAACAACGGATGGGTGACCAGCTTTACGGACTTAAACGGTAATGTCACGGGCTATGGCTATGATGCCATGGGTCGTTTCCGTTACATTGACCAGCCAGGCACGAATCAATGGTTAGACACTGTCTTTGTTTGGACACCACAAACCAGTACGCAAGGTCCTAAACGTGTTGAAAGACGTTGTACACTCAATGCGACTAAGACAGCTTGTGCCGGCGGCACTGCGTTTGCTGAAACACTCGCCTTTGACAGTCTTTTACGTCCGACACTGACAACACGCTCAGGTGGTGGTATCACGCGCTATCAGAACAAGCGTTTTGATTCGTACAACCAAGAAACCTTTGCATCGTTCTGGTCAAACTCTGCCTCAGAGGCAGGCGGTACAACCAATACCTTTGATGCGTTACAGCGTTTGAGAAGCCAAGCCACCACAGGTTTAGGTACTGTTCTCACCAATTACCATACGAACAACCGTATGCAAACGATTGATGCTGAGGGTAACCTCACAACAACGACTTATCGCTCATACGGTCAGCCAACCTATGAGCAAGCGACACTGATTCAATCACCAGAGGGTGTGAATACAGCATTAAGCGTGGATGTCTTTGGTTTGGTTAACAGCATTACGCAATCCGGTAATGGTAAATCCAATACCGAATACCGTGCATACAACAGTGCCAAACAGTTGTGTCAGGTCAAACGTACCGATGTGGGTACCACAGCGTATCAACTCAATGCCTTGGGTCAACCTACAGCCATGGCATCCGGTATTACCAATAGTAGCAATACGGTATGCCTCAGTTCATTGCCATCAAACCTAAGAGTCACAACCACTTATGATAACTTAGGTGATGCACGTACCATGAACTACCCGGATACCTCTCCGGATTTAACCTACAGCTATGACAATCAAGGTAACCTCACACGTCTACAAGCAGGCTCAACGGTACATACTTATACCTATAACAGCCTTCACTTGTTAGAATCTGAGCGTTTAAGCCTGGATAACAAAAACTTAGACTTGGATTACACCTACAACAACTTAGGTCATGTCAGCAGTCTTAAGTATCCAAACACAGATACGGTGAGCTTTGCCCCTAATGCCTTTGGTGAGCCGACTAAAGCCACAGCGACACGTCCGGGGCTGGCTAACTTCACCTATGCAAGTAATGCCACCTATTACCCAACAGGGAGTATGGATACCTTCACTTACGGTAATGGTATTGCACATAAGACAACACTGAACAGTGCAAAACTGCCTAGCCGTATCCGTGATGCTAGCTCAAGCACCGTGGCTTTGGATTACAGCTACACCTATGACAATAATCAGAACGTTAAAAGCTTAACGGATAACCAAAATGCCGCCTTTAGCTTAACGAACCTGACTTATGATGGCTTAGATAGGCTTAAAACCATCACGGCTGGCAGTGGTATCGGTAACACCACCTTAAGCTATGATGCACTGGGTAACATCACCGCCTATAACAACAAACAGCAGCATCTGGCGTATAACTACAACGGCAATAACCAGCTGACGAGTGTGAACAAGACCGATGCTCCTGCAGTGACTAACTACCGTGCCTTTACCTATGATGCACGTGGTAATGTGACCAACAACGGTTACAGAGCTTTTAACTTCAACTTAGCCAATCAGCTACAAAGTTCAACCAAAGGCTCAACAACGAACACCTATGTCTACGACGGTCATAACAGACGTGTTAAACAAGTCGATAGCAAGGGTACCAGCTACTCCATGTACAGCCAGGATGGAACACTGCTTTACAGAGAGACACAAAGTGGGCCTATTAACTACATTTACTTAGGTAAACGTCTCATCGCTAAAGACGGGTTTATTCCAGAGAATGCTGGTGACCAACACTATCATGCGTTTGGTAGCAGTGTGGAAGGTGAGATTGATGATGCGGGATACACAGGCCATAAGTTTGATACGGACCTTGGCTTAACCTACGCACAAGCGCGTTACTACGACCCCATGATTGGACGGTTCTACTCTAATGATCCTGTTTCTTTCGATAACGTCCACAACTTTAATCGATACACCTACGCAAATAACAATCCATATAGATATACGGACCCTGATGGAAGACGAGCTGAGGGGAATGGACGACCCGATGCAGCTATTGGCAATATGTTTGCTCGAGCCTTTGGTTTTAACAATATACAACAAGCGAATGCTCAAGCACCTGACGCTATTGCAAGCACCCTGACAGAAATAAGTCATGATATATCTGAGGTGTCTGGTAATATATCAACAGGATTAACAGTTGCTGCGGTAGGAACCGCTGCTGTTGGACAGGTTGAATTTGCAGGCCCTTTAGCAGCTGGCGCAGCGATTGCTGGCGGAGTCGAAGCTGCTCTAGGACCAGACCCAGCGAAAGATCTTGCTATAGAAGCATTAGGAACTGTGACTGGAACGAAAACAGTTGGTAAAGTTGCAGAGATTGCAACGGAAATTGCGAGTAATTCGAAGAAAGCAGAAGGTTTAATAAAAGCCGGTGACGAAGCAGGACAACATGCCGTATCTGAGGTTGTAAAAGGTGGAAGTGAAGACGACAAGTAGAAAGTTTGAACTTGTAAGAATTGAGCTACCTCCCTTCCTAGCTTGGCTAGGGAGGGCCATCATGCTCTGTTTTCTTTTATATATGTGTTCGGATATATATCCTGATCTAGTCAGTGAGAAAATTACAAGGCGAGGAATTGTGTATTCGTTAGCTGAATCTCCAGTGGCATACTATTTGACAGTGTTTAAGAAAGTTGTCTTTGCTTTGTTAGCAGTGTATTTAATGTGTTGGGGAATCACTAATAAAAACATACATAATAAAGATGAATCCGACAGTGTTGAATCTCAGCCATAGTCAGTATTTCAGGCGATGAGTTAAATTTGAGTAAAGAACCAGATTGCAGAGAGTATTCACTGAGTGAATTAGATAAAGCTTTGGAAAATATTGAGAAAAACTCATATCCTAAGCACGTAAAACAAGTCGAATCTGAAGTTTTAGTACGAAAACGTCACGGTGAATATCAAACTAATTTACGAGGTGGAGATAGCTTGTATTACACTATTCCTTCAGGAAATTGGCTAAAATTGCATTGGAATGGCTTATTTCCATTAGGGATTGCGTATTGGGTAAATGTTTTTGCAATAAGTCTTGCGTTTACTTTTTCAATAAACTTTCTTCCAGATTACATTTCCAGTATTAACGCGTCCCCTTCTCAAAGGGGGCTGGTGATCGTGGCGTTGTATATCACGATGACAACTGTCACAGTATGGCAGTTGGTCGGACTATATCGATCTGCATCCATGCATGTTGAAAGAGGAGGAATGAAAGTTTGGGCTTTAACCGCTAAGGCATTGGTATTCTTGGGAGGGATGAAATTTAGCTATGAAATGCTAGAAATAGGGATTCCTTTCGTTGTTGAGAGTAGCAACCTTATTGTTGGAAATACAACATTGCCGCCACATTCAATAAGACTTATGAATGACGCGACAGAAATAGAAGTTCAGGGTGGCTTAGAGTTTGGTTTAACCGAAGAGTTGTCTGGATATTTGAATCATAACTCTAATATTAAAATTATCCACCTTAATAGCTTAGGTGGGCGTCTCGCTGAGGCTGTTAGTTTAGCGTCTCTAATTAAAGCTTATGATCTTAAAACTTATGTTAAAACACAATGTTTGTCTGCATGCCCAATTGCATTTTTAGCTGGGCAGGAGAGACTTTTGGGTGACAAAGCAGAGCTTGGGTTTCATAGCGCATCATTTGGTGGGGTATCGGGAAGCGAAACCAAAGAGCTTAATGAAAGGCTTATTACCGAATTGAAAAAGGCTGGTATCCCAAAGAGTTTTATCAAAAAAATAACATCGACTAGTGCGGACGATATATGGACTCCGTCTCACGAGGAACTATTAAAAGCCAACCTTGTTGATGAGATTGTAGATCCTGGTGATTACGCTATAAGTGGTATAAGTGACTGGAAAAAACCTGATAGTGTCGAGCGTGAAATGCTACAGCATCGATTGTATGAGGTAATACAAAACTTTGATGAAGAAGGATATTCATTTATTAAAAAAATGATCAATGAAGGAATAACAGAAGGCACGCCTACAAATAAGTTAACTAGAAATATACAAAGTTACTTACATAGCAATAGGCTCAGCTATTATTTGAGCAAAGGTGGTGATTCAGAGGTTATCCAATATGAGAGAACTCAAGTGAGTCAGATGAAGTACTTGCAGGGAAGCTTTCCAAAAGAATGTGCATCATATATGTATCCAGAATTATTTGATAGGAATACACTTAAAAATACCTCTAATACAATAGAGCCAAGTTTATCAAATGATGGATTAGAAGCATTGATAGGCCTCATAGAATCAATTTCTCCAACTCGTAAATCCCTACTTAGTGAAAAAGAACAAAGAGATATAATAGCCTCAATCTTGAAAAAGGTAGAATCAGGAGCTCTCATTAACGTATATGCCAAACCATCTGAGCACATCAAGGAACCTCAGATTCTTTGTAGGTCAGCAATTCTTTTTAGTGAGGCCGTTTTGGCTCTCCCTAATGTAAAAGCTAGTGCGATGATAAGGAGTTTTTACTAAAGACTCTGTTATCGACAATTTGAAACCATCACAGCAGGCAACGGTAACGCTACCTTAAGCTATGGTGCACCGGGTAACATCACTGCCTATAACAACAAACAGCAGCATCTGTCGTATAACTACAATAGCAATAACCAGTGAATGTAGTGTAAACGACCCCGATAGTTGCTAACTACAGCAATATAGCTGAAAGCGTGATGGACAATTTTAGGAATTATGAATTTTGAGCCTCGCACTCGTTGGGTTGTACAATTGTGGAGGCTTTTTGTTTTTTCAATATTGATTTAGGAGCTTAAAAGAAGTTAATTGTCAACTGAGCCAAAAGTTTCGATACCAGATTGAGCGACTCTTGGAAAGTAAGATGATATTTCATAATCTATCGGTTCTCTGCGCAGTTCATAACTTCCTCTGACTTGGCGTATTTTGAAAAATTCTATGCCTCCGCTTCTACTACTTAAAGCATTGACTACAGTATGGATGATAGAGTCAGGGCATCTCAAGCCAAATGTAATGTCATTCATTGCAAGCGGCGAATCATTTAGTCCTATTTTGTCGAAAAGCCTCCACTCATCTTCATATTTCCATGGTGTCGCTTTCCGCAACAAAATGTTATCATCAAGTAGCTTTTGGGCATCAGAGTCTTTTGCAAGTATAGCTTTCGCTATTAAACTGGTATGTAAAGTCCGGTTGTCGTCGTAAATTACTTTGTGAAGTTTGGGGCTTGGGTTCCTGTTTAAACTATACCCAATACAGAGCCCTTGATGTTGGTCGCCATAATGACTCCAAAGGAGCGAACTGTCGAAAGTAGATGAGAAACAGCAGACCCCTTTACGGTACTTATTTAAAAGCTCTTTTTGTATTTCAAATAATAACAGCCCGTTTTGAGCTTGTTCTCTGCTAATTCCTTCATCAGCATAGTCCGGATTGGTTGCATAATATGCAATTCTGGAAAGTTCATCATCGGCGGATTGGACGCCTAAATTTTTTGCGTAATCTCTGCTCCCTTCATTGTCTATTTTTGCTGATTTCAGTGAAACTATGGTTTCTTCTTCAACCCTGTTTTTAATTATAGCTGGATCAATTTAATTTGCGATAATCCAAGTGCTCAGAAAACAGTTCATTCACCGAGCAGCGTAGCTTTCGCCTGATTGATTTGGCCTGTGCCCATTTCTTTTCAATAGGGTTCAAATCAGGACTATAAGGAGGTAAGAATTCAACAAGACAACCATGCTCTTTTATAGCCTCAAGCATATCACTGCGCTTATGAAAGGTGGCATTGTCCATGACGATAACAGCACCAGTATTGACCTTAGGAAGTAAGTCTTGTGTTAACCACGCATAAAACACATCAGAATTGATACTAGAGGTAAATAGACTCAGTGTTAAAAACGTCATACCAACAATAGCGCCTATCGCATTCACTCTTCCTTTGGCATGCCAATCGTGAGTGCCATAGCATCGTGAGCCTAATGCTGAGTAGCCGTATTCCCTCGGCATACTTTGCGCAAAGCCACTTTCATCAAGATAGATAATTGGCTTGCCCAGGCTTTTGTATTCATCAATACGAGCTGAAAATAGCCGTCGTTTAATGCCACAAGCTTTAGGGTGTTTCAGTGTTTTTTTTAATGCTGATTTTTAGTCGCTTCAGTGCATAGTGAATGGTTGGTTGTTCTACCTTCAGGCGCTTTGCTCGTTCCCATTGGTAATCATCAGGAAAATCTTCAACATCCTGTTTCAGTACATCCATGTCTACTTTGTAGGCTGTTCTATTGTTTCCATAGGATGACTCTAGTTTCCTTTGCCAACGGAATAAGGTCGCTTTATTCACATCAAAGTGTTGGCTGACTTGCTCAAAGGTTAGTTGGTGCTTTTCTTTATAGGCAAACACCTTTTGCCTGAAATCTAAACTATATGCCATCCGATTATTATCGCATATTAAATTTATTTAGCTATAACTCCGATAAAATAGCCTTCAATTCATCGTTATTTGAATCGGACTTTATCGTTGGTTGACAATCCATTGGGTCGTTGAATGAAATAGGATTTGCGAAATATAATTGGTCCATGCAAAGGCTATCAATTGTTAGCTCGCTAAAGCTTCTATATCGGTAAATCTTTTCTGGTTGGTCCGTTTCCATACATATTCCTTATTGCTATAAAAGTTAAAGTATTGGAATATAACAGAAAGAATCACAGATGTAGTCGACTATTGTTGATTAGACTTTTGACAGAAGTGAATGTCAGTCAGGTTGCATGTTTTCCCGTCATTTATCGAAACTCGAAACGTTAATCAGTGAATAGAATGTGTCTCTCGTGAATACTGCGGGTATGAACAGACAACGACTTCGATTTTCCCAACTGGCTCCACTGGTGTTGCTGGTGTCTATGGCAGCACATTCTGCCGCTGTTATTGAATCCCCGAAAGAGGATGGGCTCTTTTATTATAAGATTGGTGGTGCACGGCATATCACGATACCACCATCGCTGACGATTGAAACACTGAACCTCTCACTCAATGCCAAAGCCAGTGCGCTGAATTGTGGTGCATTCGACCCGGCCTTATCGATAAAGCATTCATTGGACAATATTAAAAACGGTGCAGATAACGCCCTTAACGCATTGCAAAATGCAGCGGGTGCAGCAATTTCTAACCTGCCAGGTTATTTACTGCAAAAAGCCAACCCCGGTCTTTACGACCTGTTTCAAAACGGTCTTCTGCGTGCACAGGCAAGCTTTTCATTGGCAACCAAGAGTTGCGAGAGAATGCAATACGAAATATCTCAGAGCCTAAACCCTTATGCCGAATGGGTCACCCTGAGTCGAGGCGATAGCTGGAAAAAGAGCTTGTCGTTCGGTGAGAAGAACATTCATGAAGCCGTTGATGCAGCAAGACGCGGTCATAATGAAGGTGTTACCTGGATTGGTGGTGTGAAGCGTGGTGGCGTCAATCAAGAGCCTATTCGAGTGGTGGCTGAGGTGGCCGGGGCAGGGCTGAATATGCTGTCACTCTTACCGCCTGAGCGAACCGGTGACCTGCCTGATGATAGCCCCTTGAGTCTACATTTTGAGAATGTCGATGCGGTGAGCCAGTGGGTCAATGAAGTATTGGGCGATATACAGATTGGGGTATGTGATGCGTGTCAAAAAGGGACACAGCCCGGTCGTGGGCTTATCCCGACGATTGAACAGACAGCAGATACAGTAGCGCAGGCACTGACAGCCATTGTCCAGAACAGGGTTCCGCCAACACCGGAAAACTTAACGACAGTGTCGGCACCGGGTATTGTGCTGACTGCACAAGTTATTCGAGCTATCCAAAACCTGCCGAGTGTTGAACGGGGTATCGTTGTCCAAAAACTCAGCCAGGACATTGCGGAAGCTCAGGTCATGGAAAAAGCAATGTTGGTCAGACGCTTTCTTCTAACGGGTGTCAAAGAGGCACATGTAGTCGCTATTAAGATGGCAGTGAAAGAAGTCGAGAGGGCAGTGGAAGCACTGGATGAAGAAATCCGTAACGTCATTTTTGAGAAAGACATTCGTACGCATCTGGTCACACAGACCGTCATGGATTTACTGATAAAAGATGCCGCCATGCGTAGTGCATCCATTACCGTGCCAGCCTTGTCACCGAACGATGAAACACCGCTTAAGCGAGGTGCAGTTAAACCCTAAACGGACGACTCATTACACAGAGTCCCTTTTCTATTGAAATGATGTGATGCTAGTACTTTTATCCCAGCGATAAGCTGTGAAGCTATTGTCATTAATTTACTTCGTCTTGTATCGGCGAGCCCAATCCAGAACGTCTTTGCGATACCAGCGTGGCCGACAGTGCTGTTTGCTCTTTTTAGTGGGGACGCGCACAGGTTTGGGGAAGTTGATGTGTGTGGTGATGTACTCGTTGGTGTATTTGTAACTCAGTTTTAAGTAGTCGGCGATATCGGCGGTATTCCACAGTGCCGCATCGTCTTCGGGCTGTTCTTTCAGCTTTTGCTCGTAACAGAGGATGACTTGCTCTAATCGCTGGATGGAGGCTTGCAGTAGCGCGTCATGGTCCATGAGAGTTTACCTGTATATAGTGCTATAACCCACAAGGTAATTTCCCCGAACATTCCACGAAACGATAAAGGTTTCTTGTTTCTGGAAATGATGATGAATAAATATCAGGCTTAATTGTTACAATAATTGCTGAGATTGACCTTGATAACTGCTGGTGTTGTTTTTCAGGCTGAAGAGGTCACATGTTCGGGCAGTCGGGTAGGTGACCACTAAAGATGGCCATGGAGGCTGCCCTATCTAAAGTGGTCACAACTTAGCCACACCTTTTGCCATAATTATGACCAATGGTGTTACTCCGGTTTTGAGTTGAAGAACGTTCAGAATTAACTGATCCTGTCTCGCCGCCTTAAATACTCTGCTATGGCTGAGCAGGTGTCACCCAATAATCGAGCAGCGGTGTGCGGTTACCATAAGAGGTTCTTTCATCACGTTGATGGTGAACATCACAATCATCGGTATTGAAGTAACCGTGCAGCCTAACACTGTGTTCAGCGGTTTCTTCCAAAGAGGCATAAAAACTGATACCCAGTTTTCGCCAGCCTAACGTTTCTAATGTGGGTAGTCCTTCCAGCTCTGGGCCTTGGGCAATATCGAAGCAATCGTTGGTATGGAGCACATAATTATAAATCGGTACTTCGCCGGGTTTGGGCAC
The DNA here is from genome assembly GCA_004353515.1 of Alteromonadaceae bacterium M269. Lineage (GTDB taxonomy): Bacteria > Pseudomonadota > Gammaproteobacteria > Enterobacterales > Alteromonadaceae > M269. Next base: position 498,989 of record SMNZ01000001.1, read on the forward strand.
CAGACTGACCCTGAGCTGGCTAAAAGGAAACGTATTGCCTCGACTGTAGCCGAGTATTTCCGTCCCTGCCGGAAAGTTGATAGGGCTTCGGGTTCTATCTTTAATCAACTCATGCTCATTGCGGTATTCAAACAACAGCGCATTTTCTGGCGCGCCACCGTACCATCGGTTAATACCCTGAATATCAAGAACTGAAGGTGCCTCACGTTGACCAAGACTGCGCGTGAAATCCAAGTTACCACTACTGTCAATCGCAACAATAGTACGTACTGATGGCAGAGCAAAAGCAGTACCTTGATAATGCATCATGCTGTCGTAATCGTAAGCTGTGCTAGATGATAGGTCATGTCTATTATCTATAGCAAAGTTAGATAACTCGACACCTGGGCGAACATTTTCGAGAAAGATCCTGACATATTCATCTCTGTCTATTCGGCTGTGCTCATGGGGCATCCCTGCACTATGGAAAAATTCATGCATGATATTACCTTGAGTACAGTTCGGGGCTAACCACATTTGATTTACTTGACTCAATGTGACGTTATATCCTACATAAGCAGCGCATCCTGACTCCAGTGGGGTTATGCGAAGAGTGCGACCAAAAAGATGAGCATTGGATGGGGTGACTTCTACAATTGTTAACGCAGTATCGAGTGTTAACTGCCTTGCAGCGTTTCTTACACGCTCTGTGAGTGCGGCGTCCGTTAATGTGCTCAAATCATAAGGAATTGTGCTGTTTGGCCAGCGGCTGTCTTCAATAAAGGCTGAAGCGGCGATGCGAGGTGGGCTAAACATGGCCCCTTGTTGCAAATCAGGCTGTTCTTCAATGGGGATTAATGCGCCATTTTGAAGAGCCATTTCGGTATGGCCTTGTATCTCTCGGGCCTTCCCCAAAATCATATCACCCTGATAGATAGCGTAGTCTTCACCGTCAATAGTTCGAATAGCGTACTGCACAGTGTTGGCAACTGGTGTGAAGCTCTTTAGGCTGCGGTCTTCCGTATAGGGGCGTTGATAAACAATGCCTTGTCCGAAGCGCGTACCGACGAACTGCTCTGCCTCTGTTGAATTGCTAGGATTGGTCGGTTCCGGGCATCCTGTGAGTAGGACCACGGTTAGAAGTAGAAAGGTTATCATTCCCTGTTTCATCACGTCGTATTCCCTCATATCTGTCGAAGTGATTGTGCTGTTGATTAGCGAATTTTACTGCCTTAAACTGGGCAAATACCGCTGTTTTTTTACCTCTAGTTCAAAAAAACGGCTTCAGCCTATACTAAAGATTCCAGAAAGTAAAAACACTCAAAGGGACTACTATGAAAAAGGACTATTTACTCGCAACCACTGTAGGCTTTCTTTGCTGCGCGACGTTGTCTGGCTGTAAAAGTGATTTATACATTGGGCCCAGTATGGTTTGTGATACAGCGGGTACACTGCGAGAAGGCGAAGCCGCTTGTGCCTTTGTCGGGATAGAAACACGCGAGTATTTCAATCTCGGTACTGACATTGAGTTTATCAGTGGTACTGAGAAGCACTTTTGCATTCTTAATAGAACATTTAACCCAACATTTGACAATGGGACCATTGATTGCACTGTCTTTTCCTCGGACACCGAGTTTGTCCAATCGGCTTTTATCAACGAAAGAATATCTGACATGGAATCGGTAGCGAATGATCAAGGTGTTGCTACGTGCTGGTTAACAGAGGCTGGGACTACCCAGTGTACGGGATCGTTATTTGATAATGAGGCATTTCGCTTTGAGAACGTAAGAGCAATAGCGTCTCATGAGCAAGAAATGTGCTTTCAATTTACTGACCGGATTGACTGTTATAGCGATGACGATGTGAGCCGTACCGTGGACATCTCTGTAACGGGTACGCTGCTGTCGTTTGATGTTTCAACAACATCGGCTTGTGTCGTGACGCTCAATACTGACAATACCACCCGTTTACTCTGTGACAATCTGACGCCCCCTGAGATCCAACAACCTGTAGAAGTGATGGTTGGGGATAATTTTGCTTGCGCATTAACACTGAGTAATCGTGCGGATTGTTTTGGTGATTTGCCTTTTGAAGAGGATAGCTTTGATGAATTCCTTTTTGAGGAAACATTACGCGAATATGAAATCGATAATATGGATGTGAGCGGTAGTAAAATATGCTACGTCGTACGCCCACTTTTATCGTGTATTGGTGAAGGAACATCCAATTATCCTAAGATACGGATTGTAGTAGAATGACCTTAAAAAAGTCACACAGAGTCTGTGAGAAATTTTATCCTTGATTGGTAGTCATTGATTCAAATTCGGGTTTAGGATTTCAGGTTGGAGTGGTCACAAATTCGAGCACGTGAGCTGCTGATATGTATTGCGTTTGCTCCGGTCTTTTATTTTGCAGGCTCACTCCAACTGGTTGTTGTTTTTGGTACGGGCTCTGTGGATGGGTGTGCTCATCTTATCAAAAAGAGGGTATTCATCGGCACATAAAGTGGTTACATGTTAAGGCCAATACCTAATCCATTGACGTTATGACATGTCTCAGCGCTTTACCAGTTTATTTTAATCCGTTAGTCATGCCTGGATGAAAGTGCGAACAGGTTTTGGACGGAGCGCAAACAGGAAAGCTCTATCAAACATCCGTACAACAGCATTTGACAACTACAACGGTTACCGAACGAACGCATCGTTCACAAAGTAGGCATTCGTGCTCTCGTCCTGTAAGTAATGCTACTCATTCACCTTGATTAAGGTATAATCAAGTTCCACTTTTAATGGAGTTTGCGAGAAAAAATAATGAAGAATGTCCCAAAAATGTCCCAGGGATACTCTGAAAGCCTTTATTTATGCGGTGTTCAAGTCCGGCCCCGGGCACCATCTTTTGAAATAATTCCATTTCTATATTCACATAATATTTTTAAATTGAATTTCGTGAATATGTTATAACATCTCTTTTTATTCTAAATAGAATTTAAAAATCACTTCTCATAATAATTAGCGTACTTCCGAATTTAGAAAAATCATTTGTTTAAAAGTAGTTTGAAAGAATGCTTTCAGTTAACGATGTAAGCCCATTAGTAGGTATGTAAAGCTTCTTGCCAACCTATCTAATTAAATGAGCGTTACCTTAAATATCAAGGCTTAAAGATTGTTTAATTGCCACTCAAAAAGCAAAATCGATATTTTTATCCTAATTGAAGTGTGACATTGCCTAAAATATTTATTGAAAACATGAGGTTAATATAATTCACATTTTGTTGCTCTGATTAGCCATGTAAATGTTTTTTGGAAGGTATTTGAATGATATGATAAGCCCATACAACAATAGTGTTGATATAGTTTATTTGACAATAGAAACTTGTGATTGAGCTGATTAGACTGAAGAACGATTACAGGTTACAAGCAGTATGTCGATATATAGGAGCCGTAGAAATATTCTAACTGTGTTTTAGCGGTAAACGTTAATACAATTATAAATTGGGAGTGGGAACACGACATGAAGCAGCCGCCTTTAGTGCTTGTCAAAACTTGGTATAATTTACTTATTAACCAAGAAAATAAAGAAGCCAGTGCACATGCTCAAAACATGTTACTGGGAGCTTTTGGTAGTGAACAAGCAGTTGCTGATTATCTAAGAAAGCACAAAATTATCGATTAAATTATTCGTCCTAAAACCACCGAAAAGCACTTATTCTCTTCCTCGTTTTTCGGTGGTTGCTAACATCATCTTAGCTTTGACTTAAATCCCCTGTAGGTGCAGGTTTATCAATCACAACAAACTGATTTCTATTGGCTTCAATTTTTTCATTAATATCAGCCAAACGCTTTAAGTTTCCCTCAGATAATTTGCATTTATTCAAATCGCTATATAAGCGAAGGACCCTTACAGTTCTATGTTCTTTGCAATAAGCTTCGACCATACTTTGCAACAGGTTAAGACCGAATGCATGCTCGTCAGGGAAGAGAATGTAAGCTTGATAAAAGAGCTTAAGTGCTTCGTCATAATCTTTATTAACGTAAAAATCCATTCCGATTCTATTAAATTCTAGGGCTCGAGAACGTCTGCTACCTTGGCTTTGCTCATTTTTAGTTACCATCAAATTAGAAATGGTTTTTTCGTTCTCGTCTGGTAATGATTCAATTCTCTCGCCCATTTTGGCAAGCAGCTCTGACGCCATCTCTTTATCACCAACCCCAAACCAAGCTGATGACGCGTCAGATAAGGTAGATATGTCGGCTCTTTCAAAGTTTTTCATGCCTTCTTGATCGAGTATCTCTTTTGCTCTGCCTGTGTTTTCTTCTAAAACCGCAACTAGAGCATGCAAGTAGTTCCTGCGTAAACTCATATCCTCGTCGGTATTCTTTCGACCAGCGTTACCAATAAGTTGTTTCGCTACCTGCAAAGATGATTTTCTTTGGTTTGGTGTTTTTTGTTCTGCCAAACTGATGTGCATTCGAGCTAGATCAAATGACAGCTCTGAGTAACGCTCACGTATGCTTCTATTTGATTCACGCTTACGTTCAATCACTTTGATAGCGTCCTCAATGTTCTCTTGTATTTGATAAAGATAGGCTTTAAGGCGTGCTGCCGTCATAGACATTTCGCCTTCTTTAATACGAGACACATACTCTTCAGCTTTCTGATATTGCTCGTTATTGATATTGATACGAGCTAACCATTCGCAAGCTTTGTCATTAGTGAGATGAGTACCTAACATATCCTCAAGCATTTTTTCGCTTTTAGTGATGTCACCTGACAAAAACGTATTCTGAATTAACCCCCAACGTGCCCATATGATGTTATGAGATTTCTTTAGGATTTCTTCATAGATGGATATTGCTTCATCAAATTGTTTTGTGCGTGTTAGTAGTCTTGCTTTTAACTTGATGAGCGACATCCGTTGCCGGGGAAGGGCGTTCATAGTCAGCATTTCTTCAAGCTGGTTTAATGCATCATCGTACCTGTCATCATCCATTGCTTTGTATACGGGCCTTAGATAACGATGAAGCTTTAATACAGTACTAACAGTCCTCTCAAGGTTTCTTATGGTGTAGGGTTTTAAAACCAGAGCTTCGGGGTGTACATCAACAATTTGCCCAATAATGAGAGGCATCCTATCGGACGTAACAAAAATAATGCTGGTCGAATGTTTTATCAGTTTTTCTTTGGTTAAATCCTGAATAACTTCAACGCCGTTTTTGTTGATGCCTAAGTGAAAGTCCATCAACAATAAATCGAAGGTTTTCTTCCTCAAAGCCGACTTTAATTCGCGACCCTGGCTGTAGCAGCCTATATTTACAAAGCCGATTTCGAGTAAATGATTTCGTAGGTTTAGCCTAGCAGCGCCATTGTCTTCAACAATAGCGATAGTGACGTTTTTTCGCTCTGCAGGTTTCGGTGTTGCCATTATTTTTGTTCGGAGTATTGCAAACTTATCTTCATACGGAAGTTGTATACAGAAGTTGGCATAAGAAGGCAAAATTTTTAGGATTAACGTTAACGTTAACGTCAATTATTTGGTACTGTATGTCTTTAGTATTTACAACCTTGCTACGAGAAACATTTTTTGTGGCTTAACTCATAGGTGTTCAATGAAACAAGTTCCTTTACTTATTGCAGGTGAATTCGTTGCTTCGAAGACGTCTTCTTTTATCGATGTAACTAACCCTGCTAACAATGAAGTTATTGCTCAGGCGCCAATCGCGACTAATGACGAGATGGAAGCAGCAATAGCGGCAGCTAAAGAAGCGTTCAAAACCTGGAGAGATGTCCCTGTTACCGAGCGCGCTCGTGTAATGATGCGTTATCAAGCTTTATTAAAAGAGCATCAAGATGAAATTGCCGAAATCTTAAGCCAAGAGACTGGAAAAACCTTTGTTGATGCTAAGGGTGATGTTTGGCGCGGTATCGAAGTTGTAGAACAAGCGATGAATATGCCTGCGTTGATGATGGGCGAAACAGTCGAAAACGTAGCTAGAGGCATTGACACATACAGCTACATTCAACCTTTAGGTGTTTGTGCGGGTATTACACCTTTCAACTTCCCAGCTATGATTCCCCTATGGATGTTCCCAATGGCTATTGCGGCTGGTAACACTTTCGTATTGAAGCCATCTGAGCAAGATCCATTAACACCGACACGACTAGCTGAGCTTTTCCTAGAAGCGGGGGCTCCTAAAGGCGTGCTTAATGTTGTTCACGGTGCTAAAGATCAAGTTGACCATTTATTAAATCACGAAGACATTAAAGCTGTTTCGTTCGTTGGTTCAGTCCCTGTTGGTCAGCATATCTACAAAACAGCTACAGATAACATGAAGCGTGCACAGTGTTTTGCTGGCGCTAAAAACCACTCAGTTATCATGCCTGACTCTAACAAGCAGCAAGTTATCAATAACCTCGTTGGTGCATCTGTTGGTGCGGCAGGTCAGCGTTGTATGGCTATTTCTGTTGCTGTTTTTGTTGGTGAATCTAAAGAGTGGATCGAAGAAGTTGCTGCAGAAATTGCTAAAGTTAAGCCAGGTTTGTGGAACGATGATGAGGCTGGATTTGGTCCATTGATTAGCCCCCAAGCGAAACAGAAAGTTATCGGACTAATTCAGAAAGGTAAAGATGAAGGTGCTACTTGCTTAGTTGATGGTTCAGAAGCAACGGTTGAAGGTTATGAATCCGGCAACTGGGTCGGCCCGACAGTCTTTACTGATGTCACTACGACTATGTCTATTTATGAGCAAGAAATCTTTGGTCCGGTGCTGTGTTGTGTCACTGTAGATACACTTGAAGAAGCCATTGCATTGGTTAATGCAAACCCATATGGAAATGGGACTTCTATCTTCACATCAAGCGGCGCGGCTGCGAGAAAATATCAACACGAAATTGAAGTTGGACAGGTAGGTATTAACGTACCAATTCCCGTGCCATTACCGTTCTTCTCTTTCACTGGCTGGAAAAATTCTTTCTACGGTGATCTACATGCTTATGGTAAGCAGGCAGTTAGATTTTACTCAGAAACTAAGACAATCACGTCTCGCTGGTTCGATGGTGATATTCCATCAGGTCCTAACTTGACGATTAATCTTAAGTAGTAGATTTGCAAAAGCGGCACAAGATGCCGCTTTTACTTTCTGTTTAATTTGTTTCTTTTATTAGGAATAACTTGTGGATTTCAATTTAACTGAAGATCAACAGTCATTTGCGGATTTGGCTAAACAGTTCGCAGATCAAGAATTAGCACCTAATGCTGCACAGTGGGACAAAGAACATCATTTCCCTAAAGACGTTATCCAAAAAGCTGGAGAACTTGGTTTCTGTGGTTTATACACGCCTGAGTCTGAAGGTGGTTTAGGTCTATCGCGTTTAGATTCAGCGATTATTTTCGAACAGTTAGCTATGGGCTGTACATCAACAACGGCTATGATGACCATACATAACATGGCGACTTGGATGATAGCAACCTGGGGCACTCCGACTGTTAAGCAGGAGTGGTGTGAACGCTTGATTGCTGGTGAAGCTCTGGCGTCTTATTGTTTGACTGAACCTGGGTCAGGTTCAGATGCTGCAGCACTACGTACCTCTGCTCGTAAAGATGGTGGTGACTACGTCATTAACGGCTCCAAAATGTTTATTTCGGGTGCAGGTTCAACAGATATTCTCGTTGTCATGGTTCGTACTGGCGAACCTGGACCTAAAGGCGTTTCCGCTGTCGTCATACCTGCTAACGCACCTGGCGTTATATACGGCAAAGCTGAAGAAAAAATGGGCTGGAATTCCCAACCAACACGCCTTATAACATTTGAAGACGTGCGCATTCCTGTTGATCATCTGTTAGGTGAAGAAGGCGAAGGCTTTAAGTTTGCGATGAAAGGGCTTGATGGTGGGCGTATCAATATTGCAACTTGCTCTGTAGGTACTGCTCAACAGGCTTTAAATACGGCTAAGGCTTATATGCAGGAAAGAAGTCAATTCGGTAAAGCTATTGCCACTTTCCAAGCCTTGCAATTCAAAATCGCTGATATGAATACAGATCTTGTTGCTGCTAGACAAATGGTCAGACTGGCTGCATTTAAATTGGATACACAAGCACCAGAGCATTCGGCTTATTGTGCAATGGCAAAACGTTTCGCAACCGATGTTGGTTTTAAAGTGTGTGATGATGCTTTGCAGATACACGGTGGGTATGGCTATATTCGAGAGTATCCTCTAGAACGTCATGTAAGAGATTCTAGGGTTCATCAGATTTTAGAGGGCACAAACGAAATTATGCGTGTCATTATCGCTAGACGCATATTGGCTGATAATGCAGGAGATTTACTATGAGTTCTGTTGAAAGCTTGCCTGTTAGCTTTTCTACTAAATCAGTTAATGGCGACCGTTATATCGGTGTGGTTACACTTGATAAATTATCAGCGTTGAATGCATTAGGTTTAGACATGATAAGGCTAATCACGCCTAAGCTCGTCGAGTGGCGCAATGATGATAATGTTGTCGCTGTTGTTTTACGAGGACAGGGTGATAAGGCGTTTTGTGCCGGTGGCGATGTCGTTTCTATGCATACAGCTATGGTCAATAGTCCTCGTAAAACGCCTGAGATGTTGTTTAATTTTTTCAGTGAAGAATATCGCCTAGATTACATGATCCATACGTACAACAAGCCGTTCGTTGTATGGGCAAATGGTATCGTGATGGGTGGTGGCATGGGGCTTATGAACGGTGCAAGCCATCGCATAGTCACTGAAAGTTCACGTATTGCTATGCCTGAAATAACCATAGGCTTATTCCCTGATGTTGGCGGAACATGGTTCTTACCCAAAATGCCAGGAAAAACGGGACTCTTCTTTGGTTTAACTGGAGCAAGTATTAACGCTACAGATGCGTTATATGTCGGTTTGGCAGAGGCTTTTATTGCCCATGAAAACTATGAGAACTTCTTGAGTCAGCTAGCTTCACTTGATTGGAGTGTTTCAAGCGTTGAGGCGCAAAAAGAACAAGTCACTGCTTTGTGTCAGCAAATGCAATCGGCTGATAGTGAAATGATGCCGAGTAACAATGTTGAATCTCATAGAGCGACAATTGACGATTTAATGACAGGTAGTTCCATTGTTCAGGTTATTGCTAATTTTGAAAAGGCTGATTTTTCAGATGACAAATGGCTGAGTCGCGCTAAAAAGTCTCTCATAAATGGTTCACCTATAACTGCTCATATTGTTTTCGAACAGCTAGAACGTGGACAATCTCTAACGCTTGAAGAGTGCTTTAAGTTGGAGTTTAACGTTGCTTGTCGCGGTTCTGAGCTTGGTGAGTTCCAAGAAGGTGTTAGAGCGCTATTGATTGATAAAGATAATGCACCAAACTGGCAGTATAAAACCGTACAAGACGTACCTGAAGAAGTTATCGAAAGCTTCTTTGCTTCACAATGGCCAGAAGATGACCACCCAATGGCAAATCTAACCATTAGTGAATAGTTTGAATTAATCGGCGGTTTTTTGACCGCCGTTTTCAGTTTAAAGAGAAAGTATTATGGCAAATATTGGATTTATCGGCTTAGGTAATATGGGTGGGCCAATGGCTCAAAACCTAGTTAAAGCTGGGCATAATGTTAGCGTTTTCGACTTAATGCCAGCGGCAGTGCAGCAATTGGTTGAGGCGGGAGCCGAAGCGAGTGAATCAGCTGAACAAGCAGCTTCAGGCAAAGATTTTGTAATAACAATGCTGCCTGCAGGTAAGCATGTTGAGAGCTTGTATTTATCAGAAAGTTTTATCAGTAACCTATCTGAATCTACTCGTATTATTGATTGCTCAACTATTGACGCCGAGACTGCTAAGAAAGTAGCAGCTGGATTAAGCGATAAAGGTTTTAGTTTTATCGATGCCCCTGTATCAGGCGGCGTTGCAGGTGCAGCAGCTGGTACCTTAACTTTTATCGTTGGTGGCAGTGCAGAAAACTTTGAAGCTGCATCACCTATTTTGAGTAACATGGGTAAAAACGTTTTTCATGCGGGTGATGTTGGCGCCGGACAAGTTGCTAAGATATGCAACAACATGTTGTTATCTATCTTGATGGCGGGAACCTCCGAAGCGCTTCAAATGGGCATCGACAACGGCTTAGATCCAAAAGTATTGAGTGACATTATGCTTCAGAGCTCAGGGCGAAACTGGACACTTGAACTTTACAACCCTTGTCCAGGTGTTTTGGATAACGTTCCTTCATCCAATAATTACCAAGGCGGGTTTATGGTTGATCTGATGTTAAAAGATCTAGGGTTGGCGATGGATACAGCACAAACCTCAAAATCAGCAACACCAATGGGTGCATTAGCGCAAAATTTGTATAGACTACACGCCCAAAACGGAAAAGGTTCAAACGACTTTTCTAGTATATTTGAAATGTTTTCAGCAACTAAATCATAGGTTTATTGATGGATTTAAAAGATAAAGTCATTGCGATTACTGGCGGTGCACAAGGTTTAGGCCATGCTATGGCTGAAGTATTGGCAGAGAGTGGCGCGAAATTAGCGTTGCTTGATATGCAGGAAGAAAATTTAAAAAGTGCTGTTGACGCTTTGGTTGCCAAAGGTATTGAAGCGGAATACTTCGTTGTTAATGTTACTGACGAGCAACAAGTAGAAGAGACGTTTGCTAAGATCGTTGAAAAGTTCGGTCAACTCAATGGTTTAATCAATAGCGCGGGTATTATGCGAGATGGTTTGCTGCTTAAAGTCAAAGAAGGCAAAGTCGTCGACAAAATGTCTAAACAACAATTCCAGTCAGTGCTTGATGTTAACGTAACTGGCACTTTCTTGTGTTCTCGTGAAGCTGCAACGCAGATGATTAATACAGGCAGTGAAGGGGTTATTATTAACATTTCTTCTGTTTCACGTGCAGGAAACATGGGACAAACTAATTACTCTGCTTCTAAGTCTGCTGTAAGTACAATGACGGTATCTTGGGGTAAAGAGTTAGCCCGATACAACATTCGTACGGGTTGTATTGCACCAGGGTTAGTTGAGACTGCAATGGCTCGCCAAATGCGCCCAGAAATGCTTGAAAGGTTCTTGTCTACGGTTCCTTTAAGGAGGCTAGCTGATCCTGCAGAAATGGGACACTGTGCTAAGTTTATCTTTGAAAATGAATACTTCACAGGCAGAACAATTGAATTAGACGGCGGAACACGCGTTTAATTTCATAATCCATATGAGCTTAGTTGGACTAAGCGATTGTGGTAAGGACGAGCAGCTAACAAACAGGTATTTTCAAGGATGATAAGCATACACGCTTCAATTGCACTGCTTATCTTGTGTAATTGAAGCGTTGTTGTGTAATAGCAATAGCTCACGAGCTTATCTTAATCTTATAAATCAGTTACTCTCCGTTTCATCAGTATTAACCTTTCTCCAATTCAGGTACCTATGGAAGCAAATAAAGCTGTCTTTTTAGATCGCGATGGCGTCATTAATCAAGATGATGGTTACGTTTATAAAATAAATGACTTTATATTCTTAGATGGTGTATTCGACGCGTGCCGCATATTCCAAAACCTCGGATTTAAACTAGTGATAGTCACAAACCAATCTGGTGTTGCTAGAGGGTTCTACACTGAAGATGATGTTCTGACCCTTCACGATTGGGTCAAAACCCAGTTTAGGCAGGAAGGGGTGAACATAGACAAAGCGTATTTTTGCCCGCATCACAATGAACAAGGCTTAGGCATTTATAAGCTGAGTTGCAACTGTAGAAAACCCGAACCCGGTATGCTTCTTCAAGCTAAAAGTGAGTTAAGTTTGGATATGTCACAATCTATCATGATCGGTGACAAGGTCAGTGATGTTCAGGTGGGTAATAATGCGGGTGTTGGTAAAACTGTTTATATCACACAAGATTCAACAAAAGCCAAGAATGAAATAGCAGCGGATTACTACTGTCAATCTCTCTTAGCTTTTGCTGAGGCACTTAAAAGTTCAACTACGAGCTAACCATAAATCGGCTGACATGCTTCATAGCTTGTCGCAGCAGATTCATATCTAACGCCTCGTTGCTTTGTGCGTCTGTACTGAGGTCATGGATTGTGTAATTTCCCTTAGTGTCAATTTCAATACGCTGACTCGCGTTCATAATGACTAGGTTTTGTTCCATCGTACTGATAACCCACGGTCGTTTCTGATCAAAAATATTCTGCCCCGTACTATACCTTGTTGTATCGCTATCACATCCCATTAGGCTCAACATTGTTGGCGCTAAATCTTCCTGTACGCTTGTTTCGATCGCTTTGGAAATGTGCAAGTTTGAATAGAGTTGACTGGTGCTATTACCCGAAATATCTGAAATTAACACTCTATTGTTGCTGACCAGTTTCTCTGTTAACAGAGTAGAGAGTTGCTCAGAGTTTACTAATGCTATAGCTAACTTAGCTGAACCCTCGTCTGCCTTGACTTGAAACTCGTCTAGAGGAAGTTCGTAGTTTGAATAGAAGCGATTTTTGAACGTGGAATCCTGAAACGTATAAATGGGAATGCCAAAGCTTGAGGTAAGATCAAACAATATAGGTGCTTTGTTTTGGAGCGCTGAGTGATAGAAGTGAGGTAAACCATACAGTGTCGAAAGTACGGAATCTTGCAACTCAGAGTTCGTATTAAAATGATGAGCCTTACTGCTTAACCCCAGTGATTGATACAAAGCGGTTAAGTCCTGATTATCTGTTTTCATCAATAGAACTAGTGAGCTTTGTGGTTCAATTGCACAGTAAACAGGCGCTCGGGGATAGCTGATAGCTTCAATATTACGATCTAGAAGTAACTCTTTTCTCGTTTCGTAGCTCTTAAGATCCAATAAGTCATAGCGTGACATTAATGTTTTAGCTGTTGCAGGGTAAGATAAAGGGAACATATCGTCTTGTTGAACGATAGGTTGATACAAACGCGCATCGGCCCATATATGGCTCACATGGCTGATAACAAAGCAAGCCAAGAAAAAGCCAGACGTACGAATACCAATATTGATATTTTTAATGCGATCCAATCGTTGCCAAAGAGCATTAGAGATAGTTAGTTGGAAAGACAGCCAAATCACAAACAAGAGAGCAAGAAACCCCCACTGTTGCCAACCAAAAGTAGCAATTGCATTCTCTGACTCATTGCGGATCACATTGACACTATAAAGGCTCAAATGCACGCCATGCCTGTTATACACCAAGGCGTCTAATGCTAATAGAGCTAAGCCTGTTGCAGCAACCAGAGATGCTGTGGCCTTAACTAACTTTACGTTAGGCACTAAGTAACAAAGAGGTAGAATAAAAATAACAAAGCTCATAAAGGTTAAAAATCCGATATGGCTTGTCCAGTTTGTTAACAAGTAAACAAACCCGAATAGAGTGCTCGGGAAAGGCGTTGTGAAAACATAAATAGAAGCGATGAGAATCGCCATTACAATATTAACGAGGGAAAACCAATGTCCCCACAAAACCAGTTTGTTGACACGTTGTCGACGTGGAGTTTCTATTAGAATCATAGTGAGTTTTATATTCTTTTTATTATGAAACGCTTTTGACTAATACTTTTGCGAATTGTTCTGCTAATGACTTTCGTTGTCCAGCATCTACTTGGTTTTGCAAAATATTGGTTACAACATTACCCAGCGCCATTAAAGATAATTGAACGTCAGCATTCTTTTTTTCTAAAGCAACAAAGATTTCAGCCATGAGTGCTTCAAATTCTTCGTTAGAATATTTCGACTGTTGCGGCATAAGGATTTAATTCAGGTTAGAATAATATAAGAGATCCTATCAGGTAATGGTTTGAATACCAATCATCGTCATTAGGTCGTTGCTGTTTTAATACCTCATATAGCGTTTCTGCTATATACAATTAAGGGCTTTACTGAATGGGCATTGTTATCCATCAATTTGTTGTGCACCAATTATCATTAACTGAACAACAAACCTTGGCATTGTTGCCGCGTAAAACAAATATCGATATTACTCCTCAGATTGAAGAGCTTGCTCAACAATTGCATCTCTCTTTTAACGCAAAACCAGGTAAAGGTATTGGTGGTTTTGTTGAAGATAGTGAAGCAGAAGAGTCGGATGTTGCTTTTGTTGATATCTTAAAGGAATGGCAACAAAACCCTGATACTTTTGTTGAGTTCAGTATTAAATCGTCGGAAAGGCTTCTTAAAACACTGTTGGATTTCGGAACGGTTGAAACCGGTTTTGTGACTTTTTGTCACTATCAATACTTAGCGACAGACTATATTTTAATTGCTGTCTTAAATACGAAAGAACATGTCCAAGTCAGTGATAGTCTTGAAGTGAGTTATAGTCATCACTTAGATCTGAGTCGCATGCAGCTTGCTGCTCGTGTTGATTTGACTGATTACTCGACTACACCTGAAAACAATCGCTACATCAGTTTTATTAAAGGCAGAGCTGGACGAAAAGTTTCCGATTTCTTCCTCAGCTTTTTGGGATGTGATGAATTAATTGATGTGAAGCAGCAAAACAAACAGTTAGTTGCAAATGTTGATGCATTTCTTGCTTCGGAATCTCTAGACAAAGAAGAAAAACAACAGTACCGAGAGAAGGTATCAGAGTACTACAAAGAGAAGATCGACTCTGGCGAAGATATCGCCGTCTCTGAGTTGTCTGGATATCTACCAGAAGGCAGTAATGAAGTAAACTTCGAAGCCTTCACGCAACAACAAGAACAGCCGATTGAACCTCAACTTCAACCTGATGCGAGCGCACTTAAAACACTACAAAAATTTAGCGGGCAAGGTGGCGGTATTAGCTTGAGCTTTGAACGCAAGTTACTCGGTGATAGGGTTAAGTATGATATTGCCAATGATCGCCTAGTGATCGAAGGTCTGCCACCGAATTTGAAAGATCAACTGTCTAAGTGGCAACAGTAGATTGTGTAACAAGATTGCACTATAAGAGATATAATGGCGAACATAAGCGCTTTATTAGCCTAATTAACGATAAATAAAGAGATTAATGCAGTTATTTGTAAATGACCTAACGGTAATGGACTTTTCTTACTTATGTCCGATAAGAGGGATGGTAGGAGAGAGTTGGATTGTTGATGTTGTTCTTAATGGCAACCTAAACGAAGAGAGTATGGTACTTGACTTTGGTCATGTGAAAAAAGATCTGAAACGTCTTATTGATTTGCACATAGACCACAAGCTCTTGGTTCCCGTTGACAACAAGATCTCGCACATTATCCGTAATGACGATGCGGTATTAGTTGATTTTATGAGGGATAATGGGCGTTCCATTCATTTGAATTGCCCAGCAGAAGCTTATGCTTTTATTTATGCAGATAAGATTACTGAGAAATCCGTTGGTATCTATTTGCAGGAACTTATCACGACGCATATGCCACAGAATGTTTTAGGTTTAGAGCTCAATCTTAGAGTTGAGCGTTTGGATACACCTTACTATCACTATACACATGGTTTAAAAAAGCATGACGGTAATTGTCAACGCATCGCTCATGGTCATCGCTCGAAGATAACGGTAGTCGAGAACGATATTGAAAGCATTGAATGGCAGAAGTACTGGGCAGAACGTTGGGAAGATATTTATATTGGTACTGAGTCAGACATAGTAGATGAAAGTCAACTTAGCTTGTCTGAATTAGCGCAGTCACAGGATTTATCTGAACACTATTTATTTGCTTATGAAGCTTCTCAAGGACGTTTCGAAATGGCTATCGCGAAATCAGAATGTGAGACAGTGCAAACGGATACAACAGTAGAATGTCTTGCTCAATACATTGCCGATGAGCAGAAGAAGCTGTGTGCTGAATCAGAGATTAAAGTCGTTGCTTATGAAGGCGTTGGAAAAGGAGCTATAGCTTATGCTTAGTCGTTACTCTTCAGCGTTGTTAGCTTTGTTTATATTTAGTGGTGCAGTTGGTGCCATTGAGCTACGTGGTAATATGATTCAAGGAAGTTTGATTCGAGGCAAAACCACCCCAGGCAATACAGTTTTATTTAACGGAAAAGAGATTGATGTCGCTGCAACAGGTGAATTTGCATTCGGCTTTTCTCGTGATGATGTATTAGAACATAGTTTGGTAGAAGTAGAGCCGTCTGGGAAAAGGAATGAACACAAACTTTATATCTCAAAGCGTGAGTACAATATACAGCGTATAGAGGGGTTACCTCAGAAGTATGTTGCTCCGCCGCCAGAGGTTACTGCCCGAATTAGGAAAGATAACCAACAAGTCGGTCAAGCAAGGCAGACAAATGATAAACGCTTGGACTTTATGCAGGACTTTATATGGCCAGCAGAAGGGCCAATTAGTGGTGTTTACGGTAGCCAGCGTGTTTTAAATGGCGAACCGAGGAATCCACATTACGGTGTTGATGTTGCTGCGCCAACCGGTACTCCAGTATATGCGCCCGCAGACGGGATCGTGACTCTATTTGTTCCAGATATGTATTATTCTGGCGGCACTATGATTATTGACCATGGCTTCGGTGTTTCTTCAACGTTTTTACATCTGAGTAAAGGACTCGTTGAGAAGGGAACACAGGTGAAACAAGGTGATTTAGTCGCTGAAATTGGAGCAACCGGCAGAGTGACTGGCGCTCATTTAGACTGGCGGATAAATTGGTTTAAAGTTCGTCTCGATCCGGAACTGTTAGTACCATCGCGTAAACAATAACAATAACAATAACAATATAAAAGGGAAGGGAGCTTAATCCCTTCCAATCCATTGCTTAACGGCAACGTCATCGGCAACAGTCAGGTAGATACTATCTTTGGGTGCTGTTCTTATCGTTAACTTAACCTGCTTGAATTTACCATCCCTTAGTAAAGAAATTTGAACTTCGGAATTCAACTCTGCGTTGTTGATTAAAGTTTGCAAATTGTCGTTGGTAATTTGCCATTGATCGATGGCGATTAGTCTATCACCTACTTGAATGCCTGCGTCATAAGCGGGAGTTTCTTCTCTCACTCTCAGTACTTTGACGCCGAGTTCCGTGCTTTTATAACTTGCGCCAAATTGATGTCGAGATGTATTTGAAGCCGATTTCCCGCCTTTGTCAGCATCATTGCTCATAGTTCGGTGATTAAACTCTAGTCCAAAGTACCCAAGGCACTCTTTTAAAGGTAACTCATCACAACTATAAAGAGCAGAGTCAAAAAATGCCTCTAAATCAAGTGCAAAAATATCGCTGACGATGTCCTGCACCGAGTTGTTATTAGTTAAGTGATTGGCTTGATAGTTACGCCACATCTCTCTTAACAGGTCGTTGAGCGAATGTTTGCCATCAGATTGTTTTTGTATCAAGCTATCTAAGCAGAATGCGAGAACGGCTCCCTTATTGTAATAACTGACAATATTGTTCACAGCACTGGCATCTTGTTGATAGAAGCGAGTCCACGCATCAAAACTGGATTCTGTGATGCTCTGTTTTTGGCGCCCTGTATTGATCTCAAGTCGACTGATTTGTTGACCAAGTAACTCCAAGTAACTTTCAGTGGAAATTAGCCCTGTTCTAAGTAGAGTCAGATCGTCGTAATAAGAAGTAAACCCCTCGTAAATCCATAATTGCTCAGTGTAGTTCTCTTTAGCTAAATCTGGGGTTAATAAGACCTCGGGTTTCATTCGTTTGACTAACCAAGTGTGGAAGAATTCGTGGCTACATAGGCTTAAGAATGTTCTGTAACCGTCGGGCATGTCATTAGCCTGATCAAGACGTGGAAGATCAAATCGAGGATAAAGTAGAGCGGTAGAACTTATGTGCTCAAGACCTCCAAAACCTGAATCGCAGAGCAGGGTAATAAATAAGTATCTTGATACCGGAGAAGGGTTTTGAAAGAATTTAACGTGGTGGGCGCAAATTTTTTCGAGATCAGATGTAATTCTAGCGGTATCTGCAATATGACCACCGGCCAGCACTAAAGAAAATTCAGTGTCTGCGGCTTCAAATGGAATGTCGTCAAACTCTCCTATAAGAATAGGGTGATCAATAAGATCCAAATAATTATCGGACGAATACTCACCATATCCCCATACAGTCTCTGGTTCGCATGACAAGGAGGTTGCTACTCGCCAGTTTTCAGTGCCCGTTATAGCTGGCTTTTGGATGTCGACTTTGCAAGGCGTGTCATTGCGGCCATCAAGTTGCAAAAATAGACTCGTACCATTTAAAAAAGCATACTCATCACAGATATACGCACTTCGAATGGAAAGATCGAAAGCATACACTTGATAAGTAACTGTAACTTGACCATTCGCGGGTTCAAGCTGCCAAGTTTGCTTGTCGACTTTCGAGGCCTTAATACTTTGGCCTTTCTTATCATTGACGTTAAGTTTGATAATATTCTTAGCAAAGTCTCTAACCATGTAACTTCCAGGGATCCAGGATGGCAAGGACAGTATGTGTTGATGATTAGGTTGTGAATCAAAACTCATGGTTACTTCAAATAAGTGACCTGGAATTGAAATAACATTCAATGAATAACGGATAGAAGGAATTAAAGCTGTCATAAGTCTTTATATATTGTGTCAATTAATACGATCTTATTACTGCTAATTTTTGCATGTTTAGAAGATTATTTCGCGCTATTTGGCGTACTTTTAATACAAAGTCTATGATTTTATTGAGTTTAAGCGAATACGCAGGTAGATTTATAATGAGCGTTAGCCTTGGCTATCGCATACTTGTGTGGAGAAAGTTAACGAATGGCGATCCTGAAGGAAAAAGTAGGGTTAACAAAAGCTGATATAAGAAAACTTCAATCTATGAGACCTGGTATGTCCATAGATTTGCAGTTCAAAACACCGAGCAGTACAAAGCGGATAAAAACTGAATTTGTCGGTATGGACGTTCTGCGTAGTGTTATTATTAAATTCCCAGACGAATCGAAGTGGGGCAATGTCAGAGATGGTATATATGTCGATAATTCACTTATCGTAAGGTATATATTGGAAGATGAGACTGGCGAGGTCATTGCGTTTAAGAGCAAAGTAACCTTTATGTTGACTAAGCCTGCCAATCTCGTGTTTTTGTCGTTCCCTTTGTCTATTCAAAATATGGGGCTGCGTTCGGAACAACGTCAGCAAATAAGGATTGCCACTAAACTGTTTTACTGTAAAGATCTGAGTAGTATTGGTGATGCCGTAATTATGGATTTATCTGCAGGAGGTTGCAGAGTCGGTATGAGCAAAAATAAGTTAAAGCACAAACTGAGTGTTGATGATTGTTTGTCTTTACGAATCAAGGCTCCAGACCAATCCGAGGTTGATATTGAAGGAGAGATTAAAAATATCAAGTCAGACGATTCAATGACTTATTTTGGGATTAAGTTTAGTAAATCGTTAGAGGTGATGGAAAGCTTATTGCAAGAACTTCAACTTGCTTACGAATAACGTAACTTATGAGAATAATAAGAAAATGAGAAGAGTCGAAGCGTTACTTAATGAGTATGGTGAGAGCCATCAAAATAAGACGAATATTTTCATTCACGCTATTGCTGTACCGTCCATTTATTTCGTCATTTTTGGTTTAGTTTGGTCTATCCCGACACCGGAATTTATCAGCAACTTAAACATAACTTGGGCACATATCACTGCCATTCCTGTTTTATGGTATTACTTTAAGTTGTCTGGCCCTATAGGTGCAGCGATGACCTTGCTAACGATTGCTGTATTTTTAGGCATCGATTTAATTGACTCTTCGGGGTTGATCAGTGTTTGGCTATTTTCCTTAGTAGTGTTCGTTGTAATGTGGCTATTTCAATTTGTTGGACATCATATCGAAGGTAAGAAACCATCCTTTTTTAAAGATCTTCAGTTTTTGCTTGTAGGCCCAGCCTGGTGGTGGGGGCACTGGCTCAAAAGGTTGAACATTCCTTACTAAGCATATTCCAATTGCGGTAAACAACGCATTTGCAACGTTCAGCAACTGCGCTATTTACCTGAGTTCGCGTACAATTTCTAATGTATATTTTTAAAGAGGGTTGCTAGCTTGATTAACTGGCAAAAGCTAATTGTTGAAAAAGAGCGTTTGTTCTGGATTTTGCATACCGGAGGCTGGTTAGGCTTCGGTTTAGTCTATTATCTAGGCTCTTTTTTAGATGACAAAAGAGATATTTGGTTGTTTGTCATCTTACTAAATTCCTATGCGGGTTGGATCCTGACGATTCCACTTCGATACATCTATCGAAAGGTTTGGCACTTAAAGCCGCTACAAACTCTCACCTGGGTTGTTGTTTCTTCATATGTTGTTTCATTATTTTGGGCGGTTATTCGCAATGTGAACTATTGGGAGATATATAAACACGGATATAGACCCGATGAACAATTGATGTATCTGAGAGGCACCTTGGATGCCTTTGTGATGATTATTTGTTGGAGTGGTTTGTATTTTGGTGTTCGTTATTCACGAGTACTGCAAAAGGAAAAACAAAATGCACTCAGTGCAACAACAATGGCACACCAAGCACATTTGAAAATGCTGCGCTATCAGCTTAATCCTCATTTCTTGTTCAACACACTGAATGCCATTTCAACGCTGATCCTGATGCAAGATAATAAAACGGCAGATGCAATGGTGAGTCGTCTTAGTGACTTCCTGCGTTATTCTCTTGATAACGACCCGATCAAGAAGGTAGCTTTAAAGCAAGAGATCCAGGCCATAGATTTGTACCTTCAAATTGAGAAGGTGAGGTTTGCAGAACGGTTAACGGTTAATTGGGATGTTAATGACGAATGTCAAAACGCTTTAGTCCCGAGCCTGATTTTACAGCCGCTTATTGAAAACTCCATTAAATATGCTATCTCTAAGTTAGAGGACGGTGGGTGTATCAATATAAGTGCTAAGCATTTTGGTAGAGACTTATTGCTGGAAGTAACAGACAATGGTCCTGGTGCTGAAATTAAACATGGACAACTTAAACGTCAAAATGGTGTAGGATTACCTAACATTCAAGAAAGGCTTAATGCGCTATATCATAATGACTACTCATTTGTCGTAGCTCAAAATCAGCCTAAAGGCTTGAAAGTTAGTATCCGTATCCCTTTTGAAGTGACACAAGATGACCAATAAAATAAGAGCAATTATTGTTGATGATGAACCACTTGCCCGAAAAGGATTAGCCATAAGGCTTTCGGGAATCGAAGATATTGATTTAATTGCCGAGGGCCATAATGGTCTGCAAGCAGTTGAACTAATTAAAGAGAAAAAGCCTGATCTGGTTTTCCTTGATATACAGATGCCAGGGTTAAATGGTTTTCAAGTTATTAATCGATGCAAAGAATTGGATATTCCAATTCCTCTTATTGTTTTCGTTACTGCATACGACTCCTTTGCGATTAAAGCTTTTGAGATACATGCGCTTGATTATGTATTAAAGCCTGTAGATGGCCAACGACTTGAAGAAGCGTTAACTAAAGTACGCCAGTACACCGAGTTGCACGAAGAGTCTGAGCATAAATCAAAGCTTGTTGAGCTTATTGCAGAGTTTACTGGTGAAGACTGTGAAGAAGTTCTTCGTAAATTGTCTGAAAATGAAACAATCACCACCAACCAGAAGCACTATGCCGATATTTTAGCGATAAAAGATGGCTCTGAGGTGACTCGTGTGCCAGTTGTTGATATTCAATGGATCGATGCTGCGGGCGATTATATGTGTGTTCACACGAACAACGATACACATATTATGCGCAAGACCATGAAGGAACTTGAAGAACAGCTAGATCCAAAATTCTTTGTCAGAGTGCATCGCTCTGCGATCGTCAATATAAAGTATGTGAATAAGCTCATTAGTCATATTAGTGGTGAGTATCATGTGGCGTTAGCTAACGGTGAAGAGCTTAGAGTTAGCCGTAGCTATAGAGATCGCGTTAAAGAGATGGTTCATCAATAGAACTTTGGCTTAGCTAAATCTTAATATTCATAGGGAGGTTTACGTTGTAAGCCTCTCCACTTAAATCTTTTAGTCACACTGGTAAGTTACTTTAGTTGCAGTAGTCCTTTCTTTTTTCCTTAGGTGTAAATTCAGTCATGTCCAACAATAGCCACCATTGGTATGGGTTCTTTTTGTCAATTATGACTGCCGTATTGTGGGGAGTATTGCCGATAACCCTTCAACTAAGTTTGGTAAAAATGGATGCGGTTACGATTACTTGGTACAGGTTAGCAGTTGCTGCATTACTCGTATTTTTTCTTCTGAAAAGCCGTAAAGGTTTGCCTTCTCTTAAATCTTTAGCGAGATCCCATTACGGATTTATTTTGCTAGCAGGAATTGGCTTAACGTTAAATTATGTGAGCTATTTAGCTGGGTTGGATAAATTGAATCCAGAAACTGCACAAGTACTTATTCAAGTTGCGCCGTTTTTGCTTATGATTGGAAGTGTGCTTTTCTTCAAAGAAAGGCTTAGTCGTGTTGAGGTATTAGGTGGCGTTGTTCTATTTTTAGGGCTGCTATTTTTCTTTAACGACAAGGTATCGCTGTTCACTAGCGGTGAAATGTCAGATTACGCGTTAGGTTTCTTTTTAGTCTTGGGAGCAGCTTTTACCTGGGCGGCTTATGCATTGTCACAAAAGTTACTATTGAAACAGTTAACGCCAAAGCAGTTAACTTTATTTATCTATTGTATCGGCGTTGTTGCCTTGTTCCCATTTAGTGATTTATCACAGGTCTTTACGATGAACTTTATACAATTTATCGCATTGATTTTATGCTGCCTAAATACGGTATTTGCGTATGGTGCATTTGCGGAAGCATTAAATGTTTGGCAGGCATCTAAAGTCAGTGCAGTCATTGCTACAGCTCCCATTTTTACCTTCGTTAGTGTGGAGGTTGCAACTTTGATATCACCGGAGAACTTCGAGTCGAGCCAATTGAACTTGATATCTTATCTAGGAGGTGGTTTGGTTGTTGTTGGCTCGATAATGGCGGCAGTAGGTAAAAATAGAGAAGCATAGTCATCATGGAAATTACAGCCGTAATTTATATCTATTCTGCTATACAAGGTTAATGTTTATAGAAGATAGCCGATAACGAAAGGGGACATTGAAGAAGTGTAAGTTGTATTTGTGACTGATAACGTCGAATTGAATCAGAAAATATCTCTAGATTTAGAGTTTTCTGGCGCGATTAATAACGCTGTATCACAGCCGCTGAATAAAAACTTCGGCCTGCTTTTAGCTATGCTGCAGCAAGATATTTTAGATCGTAAGTTGATTGAGAAGGAACCTCAGAAGGAAACTTACAAAAGCGATATAGAAGCACTCAATCACTATAGACCTCATGCATTAGCAACGACTGAAGATCATTGGCATCAACAAAATACATTAAGCAGCTACGTCAACGATAATGACTTCCCAAATGCGAGGCTTTGGGAATGCCTATTTCCGCCTCCATTGTCACTGCATAATGATCGCTATCGAGTTGGAGACGAGGTTAAGCATAATGCTCCTTATGATACTCAACTAAAATTAGATTTGATGATCAATCATCCAGCAGAAACTGATCCCACCAAGCTGTATGACATTTTGAATACGCTAAATAGCGTATAGTTTATTAGGAATAATGTTAGAGGAAGGGGTATTTTTTGACTTGGAATTCGCCTGAGTAGGTTATTTACCACAGCACCTCTTATATTTCAGCTGACTTAAACAAGGGCAGGGGCTATTGCGTTGAACTTTCAATTCACCTGAATCTTCTTGAATAATACCTGTACTATAAAACCAGCGATTCCCTTCTTTAACGAAATCAGACAGTTCATGTAGTACATAAAAGCTAGATGATAAACGGTAGAACGCTTTAAATTGAACTTGTCCTTTAGTACCACTACTTTCGCTGCTCACAACATTTAATGCTGTCCATCTTGTCCCTTGAGCTGAAGCTTCTATATCTTGCAGTGTTATCTCTTTGCGTACCGAAGTCGCATAAGTATCTACTATGTATTGAAAGTTAAGTACACAATAAGCCGCGTAGCGTGAACGCATGAGCTCTTCTGGCGTTGAAGGTATCGCATTGCCTTCTAAGAACTTTTGGCAACACTGATCATATTCTAAACCACTACAACAATAGCACTTCAACTTATAAACACTCTTTTACTCTACCAGGGACCGAAAACCAAATTACCGTAGTGTGCATTTTTAACTTTAACGTTAACGATAATCGCCTGTTTTTCTTCACATAACTTCTTAATTCTACACTGGGTGACTTCATCCAACACCAAGTTTTCTACAATGATAACTCTGGCTTGCCCAGCAACTAACAGCTTCTCAATCCATGTACCTACCATGTCATCTTCTGGTTTAGTTAATTGTATAGTAGGAGCAACCTTGTGTTTAAACTCAATGTTATTAGCAATGAGATACATCCAACGCTTATCAAGCGACATAGATTTAAACAGGCTTTTCAAATTATCTGAATCTGCTAAGTCAGCGCAAATAAAGTGTTTGTCTGTCTTGGTGTTTAATAGGTTTTGAATAGAAGACATAGTTAGCTCCATAAACTGATTAAATATACAGTGTATGGATATACAGTAGTTAAATTTGAAACTGATTACAACTATTTTTTCAACTTTTGTTTGTTTTTTGCTCTTCTCTTTAACGCGAGGCTGAGTTTTTGTTTTCTAAAGCTTAGCAATATTATTGTCAATCCCGCATAAATAGCGGGTTCTAAAATACCTGATTTTACCGACCAGTAGAAATGGACCACTGCTAAAATAATTGCCAAATAAACCCAGTTATGCAGTTTCTGCCAAATTTGACCTAGCTTACGTTGTATTGATTTCGTTGAGGTGAGGGCAAGCGAGGTCAATATAATAAAAGCTGCCATACCAACAGTAATGTAAGGACGTTCAATGATTTCTTTGATGAATAAGCCCCATTCAAACTGTAATTCAAAAATCAGGTAGCTCGCTAAATGCAGTACAGCGTAAAAATAAGCGTATAAACCTAATAGGCGACGAACATTAATCAAAAGCCCTTGTTTAAAGCGCAAAGCTAAAGGTGTTATCGCTAGAGATATCAATAGCAACTTTACTGCACCGAGCCCTGTAAAATGTATGATT
The DNA here is from genome assembly GCA_004353515.1 of Alteromonadaceae bacterium M269. Classification (GTDB taxonomy): domain Bacteria; phylum Pseudomonadota; class Gammaproteobacteria; order Enterobacterales; family Alteromonadaceae; genus M269. The sequence goes on from SMNZ01000001.1 coordinate 524,020, forward strand.
GCTTTAACAGGGTCACCGCCAAGCTGATCATTAACTGCTTGCCAATAGGTTAGTAGGACAGGAGTCAGTGCTGCTAGGTGAATGACAACTTTGATTAGGAGTATGTGTAGGGCTTTTAGTCTCAAGGTTTGGCTCTTGTTAGCGTTTTAAAAATATCATGTGTTGGACAAAAAAAGACCGGAGAAAACACAGTTAATTTCAATGTGCTGACTCCGGCCTGCTATGCGTTCTAGCTATGAACGCTCTCAGTATAATTTAGTAGAACTTTCTTAAGTCTAAGCTTCTGTATAAATGAGCTACTTGATCAGCGTAACCATTAAATGGAAGAGTCGGAATTCTGTTTCTATCAAGTAAACCGCCTGTCGTGATCCTTCTCTCTCTTGCTTGGCTCCATCTAGGGTGTGACACTGCCGGATTAACATTCGCATAGAAACCGTACTCATTTGAAGCAAGGCGTTTCCAGGTTGTAGGCGGCTCACTGCTGACTAGGCGTATACGTACAACAGACTTAATACTTTTGAAACCATACTTCCACGGAACTACGAGTCTAATTGGTGCACCGTTTTGTGGTGGTAAAGTTTTACCGTATAAACCAACAGACATTAAGGCTAATGGATTCATGGCTTCTTCAACAGTTAGGCCTTCGACATAAGGGTACTGAACACCTCCACCGACAAAACGACTACGTTGTCCTGGCATCTGTTTTGGATCGTACAAGGTATCGAATGCAACGTACTTAGCGCTGCTCAAAGGTTTGGCTTTTTCCAATAGTTTGGATAACGGAAAACCTATCCAGGGGATAACCATAGACCAAGCTTCAACACAGCGTAGTCGGTATATACGTTCTTCTAAATCAAAGGCAGAAAATAAGTCGTCATAACCAAGCTCAACAGGTTGTTCAACAAGACCTTCAATTTTTATCGTCCAAGGATCAACTTTAAACTGCTGGGCGTTTGATGAAGGATCAGATTTACCTGTACCGAACTCATAAAAGTTATTGTGTGAAGTCACTTTGAATTCGGGCGTTAGCTTTTCATCTGTTGTATATATAGTTGATTTTGTGTGTTTTAGTGCTCTTTGTTCAAAAGCTTTTTCGTCATCATCATCACCAAATAAGCTAAAAGCCTGAGATTGTGATTGTGCTAATAGCGCACCTGCACCAACAAAACCCATCTTTTTAAGAAGCTGGCGGCGGTCTTTATATACACTCTCATCGGTAACGTGATTCTCTGTTAGATCGTTCGATGACTTACTTCTAATGAGCATCTAGACTCCTACTTACAAACTTTGACTAATGTCGTTAATTTTAGAGCCTTATTTATTTACATGCCTCACGTTTTCATAACGAATGCGCGACAAGATAAAATAAATGTTTCAGAAGAACAGAGACAAAAGCCTGGAAAGAGGTTACAAGCGTTAGTTCAGCTCGGCCATCTGCTCAAAACGATCGGCTGCTAGCCTTAGTGCTTGCTGTATCTCATAACTGGTTAATGCGGGTTCTAACTTTTTACGCGCATGTACAGCTTCATCGATGTTTTGGCAGGCTGCAAGACTAAACCACGAATAGGCATGGAAGAAACTTCGTGGAACTCCGTCTCCTTTGCAAAATAACATGCCGAGGTAAAATTGCGCTTTTGCATGACCTCTGAGTGCCGCTTTCCTAAACCACTTAGCGGCTAAATAGTAGTTCTTTTCGTGTTTCGCGTAATAAATTGCTGTTGTAAATTGTTTTGATGGCGTTTGAGTTGGGGAAGTCGCTTCTTCGCTTTTGGTTTTTAGAACATTCACCAATTCATTGATCTGTTCATTAAGTGTTAACTGTGCGCTTTCCAAAAGTGCGAGTCTTGTACTATCCGTTGGCATGACGGAAACAGCATTTGATTGGCTTTCCGGAGTCGGAGCTAGCGTCTCTTGTGCTTCAATGTGATTAATGGAAAGCTCATCTAAATAGTCCGGCTCCTGTTCACTCTTATCGTTAGGTAAAGTCTCTTCTGCCGATGAGTCATTATCAATAGGAGCAGGTGATTCGATATCTTCAATAGGATCGGTTATATCAGAGGATTCTTTAGAAGTTTCAATATCAAGAGCATCAGAAACTGTATCCGAAACTTCCTCTACTGACTCACTACTATCTGAGTGTTCGAATGACAGATCGTCTTCGATTAACGCTTCTTGCTCAACAAAACTTGCCTCTTCATTTGTTGGAGGGGTTTCTATTTCGCACTCTAATCGTGATTGTTCGTTCTCAGACTCAAAGCATAAGTCTGGCACGTCAGACAATTGTTCAACTTTGGCTACAGCAGCAAGATCTTCAATTTCGAGAAGGTCATCATCATTACTCGATAGCAAGACGTCATCAATTAAGTCGATATTTTCCGTTGATAATTCCATACCGTCCTCATCTTCGAGAACAAGTTCTGGTTCATCATCTATCAGTGCTTCAGTATTCATCAAGTCGTATTTGTCCGTTGAACTCACATTATTCATCTGCTTTTAAAGCATAAACTTTAGAGCAATATGCTCTAATTCTAGTTCATATTTTTAAACTCGTTAGAGTCTATGCTGGACTGATCCCTGCAGATTTAGGTAAAAACAAATTATTATAAAGCTTCGCCGCAAATTCGTCGGTCATTCCAGATATGTAGTCTGCAATAACGCGCATACCTCGTCCTTGCTCTTCAGCACTTCGCCATCTCATCCTGGTATTTTCTGGAAGAAGGCGTTCAGGATCAGATGCAAAAACTTCGAATAACTCCATCACGAGTTGCTGACCCTTATATTCTAGTAGTTGAATTTCTGGTTTACTGATGACGTTTTTAAAAACAAAACGTTTAAAGTAATTAAGAGCGTTGGCTAAAGGTTCCGGTAATACCGCATTATATTTAAGCAAATCCAGCGTAAACTCTTCATGAGTGACATCAATATAGATACCCGTAATTAGCGTGTTGACTAGAGCACCAATCGCGTCTTTACGTTCGTGGTGTTTGTCACTGAACAGCTGGCCAGTAAGTTTCTCTATGATCGAACGTAAATGAGATTCTTGTCCATCAAGAATGGGTTGTGAAACCTGATTGTAAAAAGCATCTTTAGTAACAATTCCCATTACAATGGCATCTTCTAAATCATGGACGCTGTAGGCGATATCATCTGCCAGTTCCATAATAGAGCAGTCGAAAGATTTAAAACGCGTTTTGTGGTGCTTACCCGCCTGGTTAACCGCGTAATCACAGAAAAGTTGCCTGTCTTCCGCCGACAAAGGCTCCAATAGCCAATCAAATCGGTCTATATCGTCTTGATAAAGGCCTTTAGGTGGATGCCAGTCACTGGCTTTTACTTGTCTATGTGTTTGACCTGTCGCCGGAGAAGTATTCGATAACACTTCTATTGTGTTGGGATATTTAACTAATCCCAATATTGAACGACGCGATAGATTCATCCCATAATCTTCAGTATAAGGCTCAAGTTTAGTCACTATGCGAAAAGTCTGTCCATTACCTTCAAAACCGCCGTGTTCAGCCATTTTGTAATGCAGCGCAATCTCACCACCATGACCAAAAGGTGGATGTCCAATATCATGAGCCAAACAGAGTGCTTCAATAAGAAAGTCATCGAGTTCAAGCTGTTTCGCTAGTGCTTCATGCTTCTGTCTTAGTTGAGCTGTAATGCCTTGACCAATTTGAGAAGCCTCCAGCGAATGAGTCAATCTTGTACGATGGAAGTCACTCATACCAACGCCGATGACCTGCGTTTTGGCTTGGAGACGTCTAAACGCTGCTGAATGGAGAATACGTGCTTTATCTCTTTGGAAGGGCGAACGGTGATCACCAATCCGACTAATATTTTGTACGAAAGGTCGTTGCGCCCATATATCCATTAATGATTGTCCTCTTGGGTAATCTCATCCAAACTTAATGAGAAGCTTGGTGCGTAGGCTTTTAGAAAATAATCAACTTCATCAGAATGGTAGTCTTTCAGTAGTTTATCAAGTCGCTTTTTAGCCAGTTTAAACTCTTGATTACCGGCGGATAGCTCTTCCAATGTTTTCAGGTAAGCACATAAAACATCCGCTGCTTTGACGATGAACTTTTCTTCATCAGTATGGTTTTGTTGTTTTATAAGGTCTGAATAAATTTGCGTAAAGGCTGCTGGTGCCATATCAACGAGCTTTTGCTCTGCTATTTGCTCGATCTTTTTGTATTCGTGCTGTATCGCCGGATTGAAATACTTAACTGGGGTAGGGAGATCCCCTGTCAGCACTTCAGAAACATCATGAAAAAGCGCCAGTGTTGCGACTCTATTGGGATCGACACTTCCCTCGAAAAACTCGTTTTTAATTAGCGCGAGTGCATGTGCGACCATGGCAACTTGCAAACTATGTTCTTGAACGTTTTCCTGATACACATTTCGCATTAAAGGCCAACGTGTTATCAATTTCATTCGGGCTAGATGTGCAAAGAAGTGACTGCTTTCTGGTTGACTCATAAAACCTGCTGATAGTTAGAAAAGAAATGTGCGATGCGTTCAATGGCTTGTTTAAGCTCATCTTCATGCGGTAAAAATACCAGACGAAAGTGACACCCTTCAAAATTAAAAGCGCTGCCGTGAGCAACGAGGATCTTTTCACTGCGAAGTAGATCTAAAACCATACGCTCATCATCTTGGATGCCGAACTTTTCGCGGTCGACTTTAATAAAAGCATACATGGCTCCCGTAGGTTTTACACAACTTAACCCGGGGATTTGATTAATCATTTCGTAAGCGATGTCACGTTGCTTTCTCAAACGACCGCCTTCGCAAATTAGATCATTAATGCTCTGATAACCACCTAATGCCGTTTGAATTGCATGTTGGCAAGGAGCATTTGCACACATGCGCATAGAGGCGAGCATGTTAAGTCCTGAGATATATTCTCTTGCTATAGCCTTATTTCCACTAACGACTAGCCAACCTGAACGGAAACCCGCTACACGATAGTTTTTAGATAAACCGCCGAAAGTCACAAAAAACAAATCATCAGCTAAGGATGCGATGCAATGATGTTCAGCGTCGTCATAAAGGATCTTGTCATAAATTTCGTCACTAAAGATGATGAGTTTATGTTCTCTGGCAAGTTCTACAACTTCAAATAATAACTCGCGACTGTACACCGCACCGGTAGGGTTATTGGGGTTAATTAAGACAATAGCTTTGGTATTCGGTGTAATTTTGCTTTTGATGTCTTCAATACTTGGAAACCAGCCATTATCTTCATCACAGATATAATGCACTGGAGTACCGGAGGCTAAAGAGACAGCAGCAGTCCACAGGGGATAATCTGGGCTAGGTAGCAAGACTTCATCTTCATGGTTGAGTAAGCCAAGCATTGCCATAGTAATAAGCTCGCTCACGCCATTACCGATCAGGATATCTTCGATACGGATGTCCCGTATGCCTTTTTGCTGATAGTACTGCATGACCGCCACTCGAGCCGGGTAAATCCCCATAGCATCTGAGTAACCTTGAGATTCAGGCAAATTGTGAATAACGTCTTTTAGAATGTCGTCAGGTGCTTCAAAACCGAAAGGAGCTGGGTTGCCAATGTTCAATTTTAAAATTCTATGACCTTCGTCTTCCATCTTTTTGGCTTCAGCTAAAATCGGGCCTCTGATTTCGTACCAAACGTTGTCGAGTTTGCGCGATTTTCCAATGGTTTTCATGTGTGGAGTGGATACCTCTTCTTGATTTGTGTTTTGGGGTTTCTCACATAGTAACGTCAATATCGCGTGTTTACATCGCCTTACAATCATTTATTTGAAGTTTTTCATAGACAAGTTATAAAAATGAGTTAAGGGGGACGAATTATGCCATTACCTTTAGTTTGGTTAGGAGCTGGGCTAACTGCCATTTATGCTGCTAACAAGTTGTCAGAAAAGGCGCAAAAGTACCAAGGTGAAGTACAACACTTTCCGGGTGAAAGCGATGTTTATGTTGAGCCTGCTGATGGTGCAATTATCTGCTGCGGTGTCTATGAGTTTTTTGATCACAGTGGCATTTTTGTTGAAGACAGTGTCATAGAACTGCATGGTAGTGGTCTTATCAAAAGTGTTTCCTATGATCGATTTTTAGGCGATCGTAGCGGCGAAAAAGCCTTTGTCGCCTGCGATGCGCAATACCGTCCTTTGTGTGATCCCGATATTGTTCATAAAGCAGTTTCCAGGCTTTATGAATATAGCGAATATGACTTAATCAATAATAATTGCCATAAATTTGTGTGGGATTGCTTATCTCCTTATGGTGAGCGGGTGACAACTTTCGCCGACCTGAATCGAGTATTATCTAATTACTTTGGTAGTGCCATTCACTGGCAGCCAGTTCGACGGTTTTAAACCTAAGTTAACGTTCTTTTCGTTAGGCGGCCTAGCCATAGTTTGGTGTGAGGTTGATGGACTTTCTTCCCACATCAAATAGTTATTCATTCCAATATCAGTATCTTTCTGGGCAAAAACTTGGCATTTAATGTCTTTCAATAGTCGGAAATTTATGCAAGATTAATAGAGCCTGTATATCTTTTACGCATGGATTTGTTCTAAACAAGCACCATTATGACGAATCTAAACAGCATACAACTCGCTGCAAAACATACGTAAAAGATAAAAAGGTCTTATGCATGGACGCAGAACATGTTCAATATTGATATCAATCAAAACTTATGAAGAGTTTTTAGCAATGTTTTATTCATTGCATATACTGTAACTGAGGTGTTTTCCATGAGTTATATATTCGATAACGAAGGAAAACACCTAAAGCTCTAGTAAAGAGCTTACTATCATCTAAGTTTAGGAGTGTGTATGTCTGAATCGTTCAAAGAAGAGCAACATAACGCCATAATCGATAGTGGCATAGCCCGCGTTATTCCTTGTAAAAAGCTCGATCCTGGAGACCCATTTAAGTGGCTCGCGCTTGGATTAAAGGATCTCGCAACTGCACCCGGTCTTACTATTTTCTACGGTATCATTTTTGCCGCCATTCCCTGGTTTATCGTCTATCTTGTTGAGCTCACAGGATGGCATTTAGTCATTATGCCTGCCATCGTTTGTTTTATGTTGATTGGCCCATTTTTAGCAGCTGGTCTTTATGATTTGAGCTGGGAATTAGAGAAAGGACATAAACCGACTATTTGGCATAGTGTTAAGGCAATAAAGAGAAATGCGGTTAATGAGTGGGGATTTGGCATTCTGCTACTCGTTTTAATGATTTTCTGGTTACGCGTAGCGTCTCTGATACATGCATTGTACCCACCTTATTTAGATGATAGTTTATCTAACCTCTTGCCATTCCTGGCCTTGGGGACTGTTGTTGGTGCAGGCTTCACACTATTGGTTTTCTTCTTAAGTGCATTTACTCAACCTATCCTGATGGAAAGGAGAGTTGATTTAGCAACAGCTGTATTAACCAGTATGAACGCGGTTTGGAGCAATAAGCTTCCGATGCTCATATGGGCGGGAATCATTGCGTTTTCGGTTGGTATTGGTTTCGTTACTTATTTTGTAAGTTTCGTATTTCTGATGCCGCTTATTGGTTATGCAACTTGGCACGGCTATATAGATTGTATTGAAACCAAACGTGAAAGACATTTTGAATAATTAGCTCGTTAGTATTTTTTGAAAAGTCGCCTTAAAAAGGGCGGCTTTTTTGCTATAGTCGCTCCATTGTTATTTCAGCCTGTTTAGGGATTGATTATTTCCTCATCAAACGAAGTCAAGCCGGACTATACAATAGAGATTAAAGACCTCCAGTTTGACTACACCAAGAACGACCAAACACCTCTTATTGATATACCGGATTGGACCGTAAAGTCTGGGGAGCATGTATTTTTGTATGGTGCGTCTGGTAGTGGGAAGAGTACCTTTTTAAACTTGCTAGGTGGTATCCTGAAAGCTCAGAAAGGAACAATTGATATCATTGGACAAACATTTAGTTCAATGAGTCAATCCAAGAGAGATAAATTCAGGGCAAAGCACATTGGTGTTGTTTTTCAGCAATTTAACCTTATTCCTTATCTTTCCATTTTAGAAAACCTATCCTTGGTTCGTCAAAAAGCAAGTCGCGAGTCAAAAACACAATTCAAAGAGAGAGTCGATATCTTAATGACTCGACTTTATTTGCCAACTTCGGCTTTGCATGAACGTGCAGATAGATTAAGCGTTGGGCAACGTCAGCGAGTCGCTATTATGCGTGCGTTGATTAATATGCCTGAGCTTATTATTGCTGATGAACCGACTTCATCCTTGGATTCTGATAGCCGAGATGCATTTATGAAGTTATTGATTGATTTATGTTCTGAGCATAACTCGACATTAGTGTTTGTTAGCCACGATCAATCTCTCAAACATTACTTTAAAAATCACTTAAATATTAACGAATTGAATCGTTCCACTAAGGTGTCTCATGCTGTTTAAGTTAGCATGGAAGAGCTTGTTACACAGAAAAGTCACCGTTTTTCTGACAGTGCTTTCTATTGCTGCGAGTGTTTTTGTTTTGTTGGGCGTGGATAGCCTTAAACAGCAGGCGAGAACCAGTTTTACACGATCGGTTTCCGGTGTCGATTTGATCGTAGGCCCAAGAACAGGCCAGCTTAACCTGCTGCTGTACTCTGTTTTTCGTATTGGTAATCCAACCAATAATGTCTCTTGGGATAGTTACCAAGAAATTATCCAGCATCCCACGGTGAGTTGGTCTATTCCCATTGCATTAGGGGACTCATTAGAAGGTTATAGAGTTGTTGGTACATCCGAAGATTATTTTAAACATTTTAAATATGGCAACAAGACACCTTTGTCTTTTAAACAAGGGCAAGCGTTTTCTGGTGATGATGAAGTTGTTTTGGGTGCTCAAGTAGCCAAAGCTTTAGGTTATAAATTGGGCGATGAAATAGCGTTATCGCACGGTGTTGGCCGAACTAGCTTTAAAAAACATAATCAACATCTATTCCACGTAATTGGTATTTTAGAGAACACAGGTACGCCTATTGATCAAACGGTTCACGTATCTCTTGAAGGGCTTACCGAAGCACACCATGAAGTAGGGGAGGAGCATGCAGATGAAGATCATGAACACGAGGAGATTGAGATTTCCGCATTCTTCTTAGGATTAAACTCAAGAATTGCTGCGCTTCAGCAAGTTCGTCGAGTCAATGAATTTACTCCAGCACCACTGATGGCAATTCTGCCTGGCGTTGCGTTAGCAGAGTTATGGCGTTTAATTGGAACTTTTGAGAAGCTACTTCTTGTTATTGGATGGTTGATATTAGCATCATCGCTCATTGGCTTATGCACCATGTTATTAGCGTCGATGCAGCAGCGCATCCAAGAACTCGCGATTTTGCGAGCTATAGGTTTTGGACCTTTTGTCATCGCTACTTTGGTGTGCACTGAAGCGCTAATAATGACAGGGACGGGGATACTCATAGCTTTGGTGTTGCTCAGTATGAGCATGTATGCGATGAAAGATTTTGTTTTGGAAAACTACGGCATTTATCTTGAAGTATTCGAACTATCTAATGCCAGTATCCTATTGATAATCACTATATTGATAAGTTCGCTACTTATCAGCTTTTTGCCAGCAAGTGTGGCCTATCGAAAATCTCTCGAAAGAGGGCTTTCCTAGGGTCTATTGACCGTTGTTGTATAGATTTGTTCTAAATAAAGGCTTTTTGATTGAGGCGTGGACTTGAAGGCTGATAAATATCAGTCAAAAGTACGCAACAAAGATCAACATCCCCTAAGTCTAAATGAATCTTAATGGCTGCTATTATGCTTAAGTCGGGATAGCTCAGTGAGTAGCTCGTGTTCTTTGATTTTTAACGTACCGAGCTCGAATGTTATTTCACTTTGACGCTTTTTCATTTCTTCGTAACTGGCGTAGCTCTTTTCCATTGGTTGAGGTTCAATGTGCTCTTTAGTCGATTCCCATTGAATAAAGTCTTTGTTTCCTAAATATTCCTCATCTCCATAGATGGCTGGCCCCGTTGGTTTATGCTCAGGGGTTTTATCAAACTCGATTGTAGGAGGGTTTTGTTTATCGAGTATCGCTAACTTATCGGCGAATTTATCAAGAGCAGGGCGTCTAACGTTCAGGCCCAACTCAACGCACTCATCATAGGTTTTATCATACTGATGGTAATCGTTCTTTCGAATTAAACGCTTAACAACTTCTAATTTCTCGACGCGCAGCTTTTTATCATACATATTTCGTATTTCTTTATTGTTCTAACACTGTATGTCGTACTTAGGCAGAGGTATTGAATACATGCCTCAGTCACAAGTTGATTAGTAGATCACAGCGATAGGTCAAAATCAATACAATGGTCAAGAACTACACCTAAATATTAGCTATTTGTTAGATTTTCACTCTGCATAGCCCCAAGGTGTTGGTGGTTTGGGAGCTTCTTTATCCAAGTCAAAGTCGACTCTAAACTCACGGCCCTGTCTAACAAGTCGATAGGTGAATTGGTTCGGATAAATAAAAATTTGCCATGTATTGCCAATCGATTGAGGCAAGCCTTGAGCAACAAACATATTTTTAGAATATTGGTCTGCAGGAAAAGATTGCACCTGAGACCAACCGTCATCGAGCGTATGTCCACCGTACATAGTGACAGGATCATCTGTTCCATCTTCTTTTCTATGGTCGTGCTTAAGACTCAAGCCTGAGCCTGTTTTAGTAATAATCCAGGTTCTTGATGCATTGTTTCCAATATGAAAAGGAATTTGAATTTGAGAATCTGTGCAGCGGCGGATATGCATGATGAGCTTTCGATCTCCGAAGCCAGTACCTGAAGGACTATCAACAGAAACCTTGCCTTCAAAAGCTTTTCCGCAGTGTTGACGAATAGCGTTAAAGAAATTGTCATGGCTCTGAGTTGAAACAAGTGGAGCCTCTTTTGTCACAGAGGCAAAGGTTTTACCTAAAAATAGAGTGAAAGAGAAAAGGACAACTTGGCATAAAGAAACTCGATTGGACATTCAAAACCTTTGTATCAATGAACTTGTGATGCAAGGAATTTACATGACTCTCTAAAGAACGCCAATAACTGTTTGCTTAAGAAGTACAATAGAGTTTGAATCCTTCTATGAGTTACTGTAGGCTGCGCGCGCCCATTCTAGCCACCAATACCACTCACTTATTACTACTGGGTGGTATAACTATCGAGAAAATTAACTATGAGTTTTGCATCCTTAGGCTTATCAGCCTCCATTCTTGAGGCCATTGAAGAGCAAGGATATAACGCGCCTTCTCCCATTCAGGAGCAGTCAATTCCGGTTATTCTAAAGGGAAATGATCTCATGGCGGCTGCACAAACCGGCACGGGAAAAACTGCTGCGTTTACGCTGCCTATCTTGGAAACGTTAAGCAAGAATGGGAAAGTACGCAGTAATCATGTCAGGGCATTAGTGTTAACACCTACGCGAGAGTTAGCGATTCAAGTCGGAGAGAGCGTCCAGACTTATGGTAAGAACTTACCACTGAGGTCTGCTGTTGTTTATGGCGGCGTTAAAATAAATCCGCAGATGATGGCATTGAGAAGAGGTGTTGATGTCTTGGTCGCAACACCGGGAAGGTTGCTCGACCTATTTGATAAAAACGCAGTTCGTTTTGAGCAAATAGATGTTCTCGTGTTAGATGAAGCTGATCGTATGTTGGATATGGGCTTTATTCACGACATCCGGAAAATAATCAATTTACTCCCGAAAAAGAGGCAGAACCTTTTATTCTCAGCGACCTTTTCAGATGATGTTCGTGCTTTAGCTAAAACAATAGTAAACCAACCGCTAGAAGTTTCTGTCACTCCCAGAAATACGACAGCGACAACGGTAGAACAAAGTATTATCGCCGTTGATAAAAGCAAGAAAAATGAACTCCTGAGCACTTTGATAGCGTCTGAAGAGCTAGAACAAGTTCTAGTATTTAGCCGCACAAAACATGGTGCTAATCGATTGGTGAAGAAGCTTAGTGGAAAAAACATTAGTGCTGCTGCTATCCACGGAAACAAGAGCCAAGGGGCTAGAACGAAAGCTCTGAGTGATTTTAAAAATGGAGAGATCAGGGCTTTAGTGGCAACTGATATTGCGGCAAGAGGGTTAGATATCGACCAATTACCTCAGGTTATCAACTTTGATTTACCTAACGTGGCTGAAGATTACGTGCATCGGATAGGAAGAACAGGGCGAGCTGGCGCTAACGGGAGAGCTATTTCTTTCGTCACAATTGAAGATATAAAACTACTGACAGATATCCAAAATTTGATTCAAGAAATACTACCTTGTGTGGAATACCCAGGATTCGAGCCGACAGAGAAGTTCCCTGAGACAACATTGAAGAAGCCTAAACCTAAGCGTCCTAAAAAGAACAAAAAGAAAACTAGTGTTGAAGCGAACTCTTCGGGTACTCAGAAACAAACGACAGATTCAAATCGTACAAACCAGGTTAAGAAGAGACGTCGTCCAGCGACAAAGCGCTCGAGACCTGGTGAGCGAGCTAGACGACAACAATCAAGTTAAAGTACTGAGATCACTCTTTAACTTCGTAATACATTGGCTTGAGTGAACCACAAAACGCTAATTTACCAAAGAGCTCATGTTCACTGGGTGTAGCCGAGCTCGTCGTAAATTGACGAATGCAATTAACTGCCGAGTCTTGGATCATAATATGAGAATAGCTCGGTGCAGTTTGCACTTGGTGAATAAGCATTCTTTCATCACGCTTAATATCTACTACATCGTATTTTTGACTGCGGCTGGAAGGATCTAGGTCTACCAGCTCACGTACATATATCGGTTTACTGAAGTGGATAGCGGCTTTCTCATAGGCTTTGAATCCGCCGTTATCGAAGTGTCCGAGATAGATATCCGCGACTGTCGATACCTCTTCTTCTTGTCGCATCAGGCGTTGTAGGTTGAAAGCTTCCGTTTGAATCGTGACTAAATCTGCATCTCTAACCAGAGAAATAATACTGTTTTGATCGAAATCTACGCCGTAAACAATTTGTACGTTGTATGGTTCTTTATAGGTGAACATATTAACAGCGTATATCGTGGAACCAGCGTTAACCAAGGCCATCTTCTGAGGCCTCATGTACTTTGGATCTAGTGGGGGTGGCGCTTTTTCCTCTTCATCATCTTGTGCATAGGTGAATACGCTAGTTAATAGTATTGATAAAGTCAGTAGTTTTTTTAGCATGGGAAAATTCAGTACCATTGTAAGATAAAGTGAATATTACAGAACGAGCAGGGCCACTCAATAGCTAGCTTGTTCTCTTTAGTTGTATTTTTATTAAAACTTAGTTCAGATTAATGCGTCTTACCAACCCAAAATTCTATTCCAAACTTCGTGGGAATCACTATCTTTATCAATAACTTGGTAATTTAAGTGCATTCCCGCCGTAGCACAGGCGTGATTAGGTAATATTCTGAGTTTGGTACCGACCTTTATTGACGACATATCATAACCATCAGTGCTAACGATAATGCCGTGTTCCTGGTTTGCTCCATCAACATATAATGAGTCGATGACGTGACCATCAAAATCACACACAAGCCCATAGCCGCAGTCTCTTTGTTGAGAGCTAGTGCCTCTATCTCGAGACAATGCCATCCAACCCGCATCTATAAGTAGCCAGTTTTTTTCAGCATTGTAACCAATCACTGTAGTAACAACCGAGAGAGCTATTTCAGATATTTCACAAACCCCGATGCCAGCCATCACAAGATCGAAGAATGGGAAAACGCCAGCTCGAACCTCGGTAATTCCGGTTAGATCTGCATAGGAGAGAGCGGTTGGTGTTGATCCTATGCTTGTATAGGGGCAAGGAATACCAGCATCTTTAAGTCTTGAGGCAGCAAAGATAACGGAATTTTTCTCTTCGTTAGCTGCTTTTAATAGTTGGTCGGGTGTAGAGCAAGCGTAAGATCCACCAGCATGGGTTAAAACTCCTCTGATTGTGACATCACCTTTATACAAGATATTCGCAACCTCAAGTAAATCAGAGGATTCAGGCTTGATACCTGCTCGATGATTGTCGCAGTCTATTTCTATCCAAACGGGTATATCGCAATTGTTATCCTTACAAAAGCTGCTGACTGCTGCGGCTTGTGACATGCTGTCGAGTAGGATTGATAGGTTCGTTCCTTTACTGATCAACGATTTAACTCGGGGCAGTTTTTGCGGTGCTATGCCTACCGCATAGGTCAAATTCTTGTATCCGTCTTCCGCAAGAGCTTCAGCTTCTTTCAACGTTGATACGGTAATAGGAGATGCCTTGTCTTGATAAAGGTATGGAGCACCTTCTAACGATTTTAATGTCTTAAAATGCGTTCTGAGTTCAACCTTATGTCCTTCAATTTTCTCCTTCATCCTACGGATGTTTCTCAAAAACTGAGGTTTATCAACATATAAAAATGGGGTATCCAGTTGGGCTAAAGCGATATCGATTTTGTGCACTGCTATTTCCGTTGTAAACACTTCAATGAGTACATGACTATGCATCAAGTCACAATTAAAAACATCCACAGGGTCGAAAAATAGAAAAATATTTTGGTTGAATATTTAACCAATCTGGCCTTGTTAGCTAAAGTACCTGTACCTCAGGTATTTAAAGGCATTCAGGGTAATTATAGTTCGCTTTTTGACCACTCAAAAAACGCTAACATATTAATTTAATTGAAATTTAACATTAATGTAATCTTAGGTACAGCCGTAACACTTATAGTTCAATTCCTTAACCAACACACTGGAGAACAAAAGTGAAAATAAAAACAATAATGGCTGTTTTGTTTGTATTAGGAGTTAATACAGCGTGGGCGAATGACTCATGCGGTCGATACGGATGTCCAACGGGTGCACCAAGCAATAATCAGGTCATTGAAAGACCCATTTATACCTTAAGCAATAACCGTACGACTAAATTTGCGGATTGGGTTGCTTATCGAGTGACACCAAGCACTATCGATGGTCCGAGTCGTTCGAGAAATTTCCGTTCTGATCCGGCTATCTCCTCAAGATTTACGTTAGAACCGGATGATTACAGAGATGCTAACGCTGTACTTAGAACGGATAGAGGACATCAGGTTCCGCTAGCTGCGTTTAGTAACACTGCAAATTGGAGAGATACAAACTATCTTTCTAACATCACACCACAAAGTTCTAATTTAAACCAAGGCCCTTGGGTAAGACTTGAAACCGCGGTTAGAAATCATGCGAGAGCAGGCAATGATGTTTTCGTTATTACGGGACCGCTTTATGAATCTTTCTTTGGTGAGTTACCTCGTGCGAACGAACGTCATCAAATTCCATCAGGTTATTTTAAAGTTGTTGCCACAATCAGCAATTCGGGCTTTGTGAGAGCTGCTGGTTTTATCATGGAACAAGATAGTGGTAGAAGTGACAATTATTGTTCAAAAGAAACGACGATTGACGAAATAGAGCAGAGAACTGGCTTGAATATTTTCCCAGGTTTCTCATTCAGTAAAGAACGTGCTGTTGAGTCAAGATTAGGTGGTATCGGCTCTGGTTTAGGTTGTTAAGACACTATTGTAAATCATCATACTCGGCTAATTTAGTCGAGTATGAATTCTTCTATTCGCGTACACCATATACGAAGTCGCAGAAGTACAAATAAGAGTATTCGTCCTGGCTGATAAGCTTAATTTGATTAATTGTTCCTAATTTATCTATCTCAGAATCTTGCTGAATTTCAAAATAAAACCATTCATATCCTTCCTTCGGTCCCAAGCTAATATAAGGGTATTGAGTGATTCTCCAAATACCGGTCAGATAATCTGATTCTTTAGGGTAGGGAAGTTTATCCATAAGGAGTTCATAGGTTTTATTAGCGTTCAAATTCAGTGTTATGTGATTTTCACAATCAAAGCTATGGTACTCGTTTGCTACGTCTCTTTCGTTTATTTGCTCACGCAGTGTTGTTCCTTCGGGCAGGATAAATAATCCTAGATTATTACGAGTATAAAAGTGTTTACCTTCAACTAAGGGTTGAGTGTTAAATATTGCTATGTTGAGTTCTGATAGTTGACTAACCAAGGTTGTTACTGCGTCTCTATTTTTAATCAGGGGTGAATACAAAATAGTTGATTGGTTTAAGTTGGCTGGGAATTCATGCTGATTAACTTCTACATCAAAGCCAGATTCTTCAAGGCTATCAGTGATGTTCTTAATATTAGATTCCGATAGATACCGACCATATAAATGGACTTTCGTAGGTGCGGCACATGCAGTCAAAAAGAAGGCGATACAGAGAGCAATTGTAAGTTTCATATCCATTAAGCTGAGGACCTCCTAATAAATTCTCATAAGATACTGTACTTAGCATTAGCACACCATTAATCTTGTGCGCTCTCAGAGTTACCATGCTCTAAAATCAAAATGTAAAAGGTTGAATAGATAATGAAATCCATCGCTCAGTTTGTTTTTATGCTCTGCGTACTTTCCTCTGTTGGGACCACAGCGAATGCTGATGAAAAAGAGAAATTCGATGAACTGTTAAACGAACACTGGGACAATGTTCTGAAGGAACAAGTGTTCTTTAGACGTGATCCTGATGTGTTTAGAATGAACGGGAAATTGCCGGATTTTAGTGAGAAAGGTCGTGAAAAGCGCCAAAAGTTTAATGAAAAAATACTGAGAAAGTTAAAGCGAATTGATGCATCAAAACTGAGTTATCAGGATAATATAAGCTATCGACTTTTTACCTACGAACGTGAGGCTGAAAAGGCGAGTTACGAACAGCCTGAACATTACTTTCCTATGAATATCTACGCAGGCTTTCATACTTACTTTGCAGAAGCTCCTGCCAAAATGTCTTTTTTGACCGAAGAAGACTACGACAAGTATCTGATCAGCTTGGCTGACTACCCTAGATATAATAGAGACTTTATCAAGACGTTGAGTGAAGCTATTGATAAAGGCCTAACACATTATTGTGGAAGCTTTGTTGGTTATGAGAAGACGATTAGCCGTTCAATATTCTCTGACGTCACAGATAGTGAATTCTACGCACCTGTTGCGAACTTCCCAAGCGCTATTTCAGCAGATAAGCAACAAGCATATAGAGCACAGGTCAGCAAACTTATTTCAGATACTGTTATCCCCGAATATCAGAGGTTTTATGACTTCTTTACAAAAGAGTATATGCCTAATTGCCGAAAAGAAGTTGGTATAACAAGCGTAGAAGGTGGTGAAGAGTATTATGACTATCTCATCAATTTCTACACAACAACGAATATGCCGGCCAAGGAGATCCATGAGCTAGGTCTTTCTGAAGTTACAAGGATTAAAGCAGCAATGAATGACATCATTCGTGATGTTAAATTTGCTGGTGGCTTTAAAGCCTTTTTAGATAGTTTAAGAGAAAACCCAGCAAACTATGCAGATAGTCCACAAGATTTATTGGAAAAAGCGTCATTTCTGGCTAAAAGAATGGAGGGCGAGCTACCTAAGTGGTTCTCAAAACTGCCTAGAGGAACTTACAATATCAAAGCGAGCCCAGGCGGCGGTGCCTATTACGTCGCAGGTGCGGGAGATGGTAAAACATCAGGTACCTATTTCCTCGGCGCCAATAATTATAAAAGCGAGCCACTATATAATCTTGAGGCACTGACTTATCATGAAGCCGTTCCAGGTCATCATTTCCAAGGAACATTAGCGCAAGAGCTTGAAGTCCCTGAGTTCCGTAAGACTTTATATCACTCTGCTTATGGTGAAGGATGGGGATTGTATGCGGAAAGCCTAGGTAAAGATGCTGGTTTTTATCAAGATCCGTACAGTGATTTTGGGAGACTAACTTATGAAATGTGGAGAGCGTGTCGACTAGTTGTTGATACTGGAATGCACGCATTTGGTTGGTCTCGAGAAAAAGCTGTGAATTTCCTGCTCAGCAACACAGCGCTAAGTGAACATGACGTTAATCGTGAAGTCGATCGCTACATTTCTTGGCCAGGCCAAGCATTATCTTACAAAATCGGTGAACTTAGAATTCAAGCGTTGAGGAAAAAAGCTGAATCAACATTGGGTAATAAGTTTGATATCAGGGCGTTTCATGACATCTTAATTGGTAATGGTTCTTTACCCATTGCCGTTCTTGAAGATGTGGTTAATGACTGGATTCAAGAGCAGCTGTGAATATGCATTTCATCGCCCAGGGGGCAGGTTTAGTCGGTGCAGCGTTTGTACTCTGCGCCTACTTTATGATCAGTCAAAAGAAATGGTCAGAAGGCCAAGTACGCTACCATTTATTTAACATCCTGGGAGCGGGACTCATACTTTTTAGTCTGACATTTGACTTCAATATTGCTGCCTTTGTGATTCAAGTGTTTTGGATTGTTATTGGCTTTCTTGGTTTATATAGACTGAAGAATAAAGAATCCTAGAAAAGCTGTGCTCATGGATTCTAGTCACGTATAGAGTCCATGAGTTCGTCTGCCCACATAAGGCCCTGCCAGTATGCGCCATTTAGAGAGCATAAGGTCATAGGCCGTTCACCTTTTTCAAGCAACTTCAATGACGCGAGTACTTGTCCCATCTCTCCTGATTGATCATTGAGTGCTACTTTAAGTTCATCACTGAGTGGCAACGATTCAACGATGTTATCCATATCGACACCTAACACTGCATCTATGCCAGAAAAAAGTCCCAAAGAAAAATAATCGCTAGGTTTACTTTCATCCATATCTTCGGCGTAAAGCTCAAGTGTTTTGGCACGACATAATAATGTCCTGAATATTTCGACAGGCTGTTCAGACTCCGATACCAGTAACAATATCATTGCCCATCTCTTGACCGCATCTATGCCAAGCATAACGACAGCTTCCTGCACATCTGTGACTTCTCTTACAAAAGAAAATAGTGAACTGTTAACTAGCAAAATTAACTTCATCGCTAGGCGAGGGTCACAGGCAATAAGATCAGCAACTTCATTAATGGGAATGTCCGGCCTAGTCAGTTCGGAGAGTAACTTCAGTGTAACCTGCTTATTAACAGCGATTTTAGTTCCCTTGACTGCTTTCGGTTTTTCAAGGTAATAGCCTTGAAACAGCTCGAACCCCAGATCCATACATTGATCGAACATATCGAAGGTTTCGACTTTTTCAGCTAATAACCTAACTGAGTAATCTTTGAGCGACTGAATCTTTTGCTGGACCTCTTCAATAGGGCATTGCAGTAGATCAACTTTGACGATAGAAACCAGGGGGAGAAACTTTTCTCTGTGAGGTTCAAAGATATAGTCATCCAAGGCAAACTCAAATCCCTGACGTTTAAGAGCCTTAATTTTAGTTAATACACTGGGTGTCGCAGGTACAGTTTCAAGTAACTCAAGAACAATTTTGTCTGTTTGGCTCGGGAAAAAGCTAGGAGATTCAATAAACTGCTCGTCAACGTTGATGAAAATTGGGTGATTAGCGTTGAATTTTTCCTCTATAACACAAGTGCAAATATTGTTTAACAGCTCTCCAGTCGCTCCCATACCATCTTCGAGATCGTTAACATTATAGGTTGATCCTCGGTATAACATTTCAAAACCAAAAATTGAATGATTCCGATTTAATATAGATTGCCTCGCCATCAACACTTCTTTTCCTTGCTGATAAAGAGCCGGATTTTGTTCAGAGGTATTACTGTTCTTAGCTACTCGTGTCATAAAATTCTCTTACCGCTTAATTATTGTTCACGAAAAATAAGTGACTGATACATATTTTTTGATTTATATATTGAGCATAGTCTGATTTAAGTGGTTCGCAATAATGAAGCTTAGGTCAAAAATTTTGTCTTCGCTCAATTAATTTGTTCAAAGTAAACGGATATTTACGACCTTATAGTCGAGTAATAAAGTTTGAAACAAATCAAACATTCATCTCTGAGTATTAATCTTGTATAACGTGGTTTTAAAGAGACTAAAGTCTAATGGTGTGTTTTCGGGTGAGAATGCATAATTACGACAGTATATAAGCCACATTGAGTTTAACTTTGTTGTAGTGGCTTCAGGAGTATTTGTCTTAAAGCCCAATGAAAATATCTACTAAGTTATTAGTCATCGTTATTTTAACCTTGGCAGAAATCAGTTTGACCTTATGGTCTGTATTCGAGATATCAAAAGGGGCTAAATTCCATCAGCTCAATTCACTTCATCTAAAGTACAGTGCAGTTTTTTCCGAGCAAGTTGATAAATTAAATAGCGGGTATCAAATAGATACCGACATGCTAAGGCATACTATTGAGCAAATAAGACAGCAACCCACGGAATGTTTGGCTCAAGTTAATATATTGAATGAAATTATCATGAAGCAGATAGGGACCTATCATGCACTTGGAATTTGTGAACAAGATATTATTGAATCAAATAACGCCTTAGCGATCTTGGATAAGTTTGATAATAAAGAAATTGATGAAGAATCAGCGATAGTTGAACTTAAGAATTATGTTTTAATATTTAATGAAAACTCCTCACTTTTTGAAAAGCCGATAGCGGACACCGTTTCTTTTGTGATGCGGACCATGATCCCTATGGTTATTTTCATCTCACTGTTTAACATTATTTTTATCGGCTATATGTCCCGCAGTATTTCTGGTTCTATACGTGGCTTAATTTCGTTGATGTCGAGCGAAGGTAATAATGATGAGCTTGAACGAAAAATTGATCAAAATGTATCGGGTGAATTAAAAGAGCTTTTAGACGTTACCAAAGAGCGGTTAACCAACGAAATCATGATGAACGAGGTGAATGAGAAGCTCGAGGCTGTTGTTACTGCGCGTACTCGTAGTCTTGAAAAAGCTAATTCTGAATTGGAACAGTTTGCTTACCGGACATCGCACGATCTAAAAGCTCCATTAACTTCAACTAAGGGGCTAGCCCGTTTTATTATTCAAGATATTGAAGGTGGTCAACTAGAAAATGCCAAGGATGATGCAAGCAAAATTGTTGAGCAAATGGGTAAGTTAGAAAGTTTGGTTGAGGGTATTTTATCTTTATCAGCAGCAAACTCCGA
This sequence comes from Alteromonadaceae bacterium M269, assembly GCA_004353515.1. Taxonomy (GTDB): domain Bacteria; phylum Pseudomonadota; class Gammaproteobacteria; order Enterobacterales; family Alteromonadaceae; genus M269. The sequence continues at coordinate 545,052 of SMNZ01000001.1, forward strand.
TGTTGAGAATATAAAAGCGCTTGATATCAGAAAGTTAATTGATGAATCAAAAGAGCCTTACTCAGGTGACTTAGAAAGCATGAACTTTAAAGTTGTTGAGTCAATCCAGCTTGAATCTCCAATGATAAGTGAAGAAGTTCGAGTCAAACAGATTATTGATAATCTTGTAAGCAATGCCATCAAGTATGCGGATAAAGCCAAGGAACAACCTTGCGTTAATATTTCAGTTTATGATGACCTCGATAACTATTATTTAGATGTTGAAGATAATGGTTTAGGTATCCCTGAACACCGTCAAAATGAAGTGTTTCAAATGTTCAAGCGCTTTCATCCAACAGTTAACAAAGGATCTGGGTTAGGTATGTCTATCATCAAAAAACACGTTGATAGCTTAAATGGCTCGATCGAAATGAAATCTTCAGAAAAGGGGACTAAGTTCTCCGTCGTAATTCCCAGAGAAATAACAGAATGAACAAAATGAGTGTGCTTGTTGTCGATGACAACGAGATTGATCGATATATTCTATCGCGACAATTAAAAGAAAATGGGATAGAAGATATTTTTGAGCAGAATGATGGAGAATCTGCGCTAAGTTTCATCGCACAACATGAAAATAATGTGCGCCAGTATGGTGATAAGTATCCTCCGGTTGTTATTTTTCTAGACATCAATATGCCTATCATTGGTGGATTTGATTTCCTAGAAAAGTTCTCAACGTTAAGGGAAGAACTCTCTTTAGAATCGTGCGTCATTATGATGTATTCCTCTTCTGAAAGAGAAGAAGATAAAAGAAGAGCTTCAAAATTTAGTTTTGTTAAAGACTATCTTGTTAAAGGTGATCTTACGCCCGAAATCCTCAAAGAAAAACTCGCTCCATTTATGACCTCTGAAAGCTAGTTAAGAAAAGATAAATATTTCGTCAAAAAAATTCCTAATCCATGATTATGAGCTAGAATCTAAACTTGCTGGAACGCAATCATAACCATTGTATCTGTCGACAGTTACGGGAGCATGACGCTTGAATTCTATAGATTCTAAAAGCTGGAAAGAGAAGTTTGAGGAGAGTGAATTGGCTCGCCTCAAACTAGTTCAGCGATTAGATGATGAGCCTCAAAATGACGATAATCGTTGTTTAGAGCTGCAAGCCGAAAACAACAGATTAAAGGACGAAATCAATAACTTGCGTGAAGAGTATATACAATTCACCAGTATTGTTTCGCATGATTTTTGTGCGCCACTAAGACACATAACGAATGGCGCTGATTTGCTTGAAAGTTCCTTACCTCAACCTCTTTCAGAAGATACTGAAGAGTTTCTGGAAATCATTAAAACCGCAGGTATTCGTTTAAGTAATCTCGTCGAAGCTCTATTGAGTTACTCCAGAGAACAAAGACATGAATCGAATCCCGAATTTATTGAACTTAACCAAGTTGTAGCGGATGTGTTATCGGCATTTGATGACACGATTACAGAAGACAATATTGCATTTCATCATGATGACTTGCCTCGTATTTATGCTGACCTCAGTGATATCAAACGTATCTTATACATATTGATAGACAATGCCATCAAATATCGTAAACCTGCATTAGATGGTCATTATGTCAGTATTAAACATACAAGACTGAAAGCTGGAGATGATGATCAAGCAATAAAGCAAGATAAACTATGTTTGACGGTAACAGATAACGGCATTGGTTTTGATAACAAGCATGTTAGCGATATTTTTAAGCCGTTAAAGAGACTAGTTCCAAGGGAAAGGTATGAAGGTGCAGGGGTTGGATTAGCAATAGCTAAAAAGATAGTCAGTCGGTATGCTGGAACAATTGAAGCAATCGGCGAAAAAGGCAATGGCGCGAGCTTTAACATCACGTTATCTGTTCCAATATATGACAGTGATAGCAACCACATTTAATACACTTCATCTCTAACGATATTCTCGATTTACTTGCTCGTCGCAGAGCAACGTCATTAAGAAAATTAATTTCCCAATAAAATTGTTTTTTACCTGCTTTATAACTACGCTTGAGAAGGGTAAGTTTGTTAGAGAGTCGTATGAAAGAGTTAAGTGTACTCATTGTTGATGACAGTGAAATAGATCGCTACATATTAACTCGTCAGCTACGTGAGAGTGGCGTAAAGAACATCTTTGAGCAGGATGATGGTTCGTCTGCGATAAAACAGTTGGAAGAGTTTGAAGCTAACAGCGATTTATACGAAGGAAAATTTCCACCCGTAATTATTTTTCTGGATATTAATATGCCCAATTTGGGCGGTTTTGGATTCTTGAAGAAGTTTGCTGAAGTTCGAAAAGAGTTAGGATTAGAATCATGCGTTATCATGATGTACTCCTCATCGGAACGGCAAGAAGACAAAGAAAACGCTTATCAATTTGATTTTGTTAAAGATTATATCGTAAAAGGCGAACTTACGAGCGAAGATTTAAAACGTAAATTAACCCCATTCTGTTAAGTATTCAACGTCTATAACGCTCAGCTGTATTGGCAAAAAACAGACTAAAATTTTATCTAACCCTATAAGATTTACCAAAGGACTTACATTGAGAGCTTGCTTTTCATTTGTTTAAAAACATGACGTGGTCAGGTAATTTTTAATATTTATAAAAGTTGACTATAATTTCGAGGAAGCTGCGTTGGTAGCTAAATCACGCTCTTAAGTAAGGATCAATATTGATGTTTGCAGGGAACACATATGAAGATACTTATCGTCGATGATGACAGTTTAGATAGAAAGTTGCTAAGGCGTTCGCTGGGCGTATCTGAAGGTAGCTTTCATAAAATCACCGAAGTTAGTTCAGTAACAGATGGATTGGAAGCAATTAATCATCAGCGGTTTGACGTGATACTGCTCGATTATCGAATGCCGGAAATTGATGGTATTGAGATGGTTATTGAGATGCGCTCTAAGCCCAAATTGGGCGGTACTGCCATCGTTATGATCAGCTCTGCAGAAGACCCTAAACTTGCCTTAGATTGTATTGAAGCCGGTGCTCAAGATTTCATTTCCAAGAGCGACATCACTCAGAGTAAATTAGATAAAGCCATTCTGCATGCTAAAAAGCGCTTCGAAATGGAGCAAAAAATGCACGAGAGCTATCTCACGGTTAAGCAAATGGCCGAGAAAGACGCATTAACCGGGCTCTCAAATCGATATCACTTTGAAGAAACACTGAAAGTTACCATAGACAATGGTAAGCGCCTTGAGAGCAGTGTCGCATTGCTCGCACTCGATTTAGATGATTTTAAAAACGTTAACGATACACTTGGTCATGAAGCGGGTGATGAGGTATTAAAAGAAGTTGTTAAGCGAGTTTCTAAATGCCTGAGAAGTAACGAAGGATTCGCTAGAATTGGCGGTGATGAATTTGCCATCATTCTCAGCGGTATAGAATCTATTAATGTCGTTAATGTTATTGCTAAACGCATTAGCGACACCTTTGAAGAGTCTTTTGTGCTAAACGGCAAAGAAGTTCACTGTGGCGTAAGTATCGGTGCTGCGCTGAGTCCACTCGATGCTTGCGGTGCTCAAGAGCTCCTTAAATGTGCAGATATTGCCATGTACCGCGCAAAACAAGCAGGTAAGAGTAAGGTTTGTTTCTATGAAGCACGCTATCAAGAAGAGTTTAATCGACGTTTTAGTATTCAAAACGACATCGCTAATATCCTCAAGCACTCGAGCTTTAAGTTGTTTTTCCAACCAGTTTGTTCAACGTCTAATCGAGATATTATTAGTTTTGAGGCACTTATTCGTTGGCCAAACAATGATAACAATTACCCACCCAGCGAGTTTATCCCAATAGCTGAAGAGTCTGGCGTCATTAATGAATTAGGACGTTGGATAATAAAGACAGCTATTGAGCAGTTAAGAGAATGGAAACGGTTAAAATCTGAGTTAACTATATCCATTAACATCTCTCCTGTTCAGTTGTTACATGCGGACTTAGCGGATTACTTAGATAAAGTCTGCGAACTAGCCAGTATCCCCTCGCATGATGTTATTTTGGAAATAACTGAGACGGCACTTTTTAAAGATAATGACAAAATCTCCATTATGCTTCAGCAGCTTTCTTTGCGCGGATTTAAGATTGCATTAGATGACTTTGGGATGGGGTATTCTTCAGTCTCCCACTTAGTTAACTATCCGATTAACATTGTGAAGCTAGATAAAAGTTTACAATCGACCGAACCTAATGACGGTAAGCGAAAAGAAATCTTTGCGGCTTTGTCTCTTATGCTAAAACGACTTAACTTTACGGTTATTGCCGAAGGGGTAGAAACTGAAGCTCAATTGAAAATTTGTGAAGAGTTAGATGTTGATAGGGTGCAAGGTTACTTGTTAGGTAAGCCTTCAGCACCTGAATACATAGACTCTTTATTAAAGAGTGATGTACTTGATTGTATGGACGCCGGATAGCAATAAAACAATCCCACAGCTAAGGATGGCATTATTACATAGCCTTTCCTTGTCGAAATAATCATCGATTCGTATCAAAAACATACCTCAAATACCAACAGACCCTCGACCTCCTTCCATATTTAAGTTGTTTTCTCCTAAATTTTGCGTTTATACTTTTTGCTCTTGTCGGAGTGCCTAAGGGCTGAGACCGTTTATTCGGGATCCGTTGAACCTGATCGAGTTAATACTCGCGAAGGAAACAAGCATGATTTTGATAGATATTGTATCAACGATCATTTTGTAACTACTTAAGCAGAATAAAAAAGTCATTTAAGTAGTGCTTTTCAACATAGAACTTCTCCAGACAAGCAACTTCCTTTTCAACTGTATTTGTGAGATTGCTAATGTCAGACCGTCGTAAAACACGCGCAAGCGCCCAACAATTTTTAGATAACTTAAAGCCGCTTCAACACCCAAATTCCTATAAAATATTTTTATCAGGCTCGATGCACGATATCAAAGTCGGCATGCGTTCTATCAGACAAACCGATACGATTTTAGGTGGGACTGAAGAAAACCCAATAACTGAGAGTAATCCAGACATTCTAGTTTACGACTGTGCTGGTGCATACTCAGATCCCGAAGCTGAAATTAATGTTAGGCAAGGTTTAGATCGTCTCCGCAAACAGTGGATACAGGACAGAAACGATGTTGAAGAGCTTGATAGCGCCACTTCGCAATACACACAACAACGTATGGCTGACGATGGTTTAGATCATTTGCGTTTTGATACTCTGGATAAGCCATTGAGAGCGAAAGCAGGAAAATGTGTTACGCAAATGCATTACGCGAAGGCCGGTATTATTACGCCAGAAATGGAATATATTGCCATTCGCGAAAATATGGCTCGTGAACAAGTTAAAAGTGATGTTTTAACGCAAAAGGCTAAAGGCCAAGCATTCGGTGCAGTCATCGGTAAACCTATAACAACTGAATTTGTTAGAGAAGAAGTTGCACGCGGACGAGCGATTATTCCTAACAATATCAACCACCCGGAATCTGAACCCATGATCATTGGGCGTAACTTCTTGGTCAAGGTTAACGCGAACATCGGAAATTCAGCAGTCACGTCTTCAATAGAAGAAGAAGTAGAAAAACTTGTTTGGTCTACTCGTTGGGGCGCAGATACCGTTATGGATTTATCAACCGGACGATATATTCACGAAACCCGAGAGTGGATCATTCGAAATTCTCCAGTCCCCATAGGTACAGTTCCAATCTATCAAGCGCTAGAAAAAGTAAATGGCGTTGCGGAAAACCTAAGTTGGGAAGTGTTTAGAGATACATTAATTGAACAAGCCGAGCAGGGTGTCGATTACTTCACCATTCATGCTGGTGTGCTACTCCGTTATGTGCCTATGACTGCTCAACGCCTTACCGGTATTGTCTCTCGTGGCGGTTCTATTATGGCCAAATGGTGCTTGTTCCACCATAAAGAAAGCTTTTTGTATGAGCATTTTAGAGAGATATGTCAAATATGCGCTGCTTATGATGTTTCTATATCGCTAGGTGATGGCATGAGACCAGGTTGTATTGCTGATGCGAATGATGAAGCGCAATTTGCCGAATTAGAAACGTTAGGTGAGCTAGTCAAAATTGCTTGGGAGTATGATGTACAAACCATCATCGAAGGCCCTGGGCATATCCCAATGCAGCTAATCAAGGAAAATGTGGAGAAGCAATTAGATATCTGCGGTGAAGCACCTTTCTATACACTCGGCCCACAAACAACGGATATTGCGCCGGGTTATGACCATTTCACTTCAGGGATCGGTGCTGCAATGATTGGTTGGTACGGTGTTGCCATGTTGTGTTATGTCACACCCAAAGAGCATTTAGGTCTACCTAACAAAGAAGATGTTAAGCAAGGTTTGATTGCATACAAGATCGCGGCTCATGCAGCCGACGTTGCCAAAGGTCACCCAGGTGCACAAATAAGAGATAATGCGCTGTCTAAAGCGCGCTTTGAGTTTAGGTGGGAGGATCAATACAACCTAGGTTTAGATCCTGATACGGCACGTGCTTATCACGATGAATCACTTCCTCAAGAATCGGCGAAGGTTGCGCACTTCTGCTCAATGTGCGGTCCTAAGTTCTGTTCGATGAAAATTACCCAAGAGGTGCGTGACTACGCAGCGAAGCAACGTATTGAAGTAGAAGCTGATGCTTCGCGTTTGGAGGAGAGCAAAAAGCTCAATGAGGAACAAGTTAGGCAAGCCATGGCGCTGAAATCGGAAGAGTTTAAAGCGCAGGGGGCTCAAATCTATACCCCACTAGGGCAAGGAAAAGAAAAAGCTTAACGGGTTTTATAAGACTATGTCGTCTAAACAAAAAGCTATCGTTATTGGTTCAGGGGTAGTCGGGCTTACGGTAGCCGACTACCTAACGGATAGCCTTTTTGATGTAACAATCTATTCGGCGAGTTCTGGACCTGACTCTTCTTGCTGCTCTTGGTGGGCAGGTGGCATGTTAGCGCCATACTGTGAGCAAGAAACAGCGGAACCTATTATTGGGAAGTTGGCTAAGGAAAGTCTCGTTTATTGGCAAGATAACGCTGCTAACTACCATTCCCTTGGGACTCTGGTGTTAGCGACCCAAAGAGACTTGCCTCTGCTCTATGATTTTAAGAATAAAACAGAAAGTTGGTTGGACGTTGGACGAACTGATATTGAGCGGTTAGAACCGCATGTTGATAGGCGCCTTATATCAGGGCTCTATTTTGAGAATGAAGCTCATATTGATCCAAGAAAAACCCTTCAAAAACTTGAACAAAAGTTAAAAGCCAAAGGCGCCATATTTAATTACGGCCAACGTTTAAGCGATGAATATATTGAGACTCAGTTAAACGCTGATTGGATTATTGATTGTCGAGGTATGGGGGGCAAAAAGCGCTTATCGTCGTTACGTGGTGTCAGGGGGGAAATGTTGTATCTACAATCTGATGAGATTCAGCTCTCTCGCCCAATTAGGTTGCTGCATCCAAGAATTCCAATCTATATCGTACCAAGAGGAAACGGGCTATTTATGGTCGGTGCTAGCATGATCGAGAGTGAGAATGATGGGCCTATTAGTGTACGTGCAACGATGGAATTGCTGTCATCAGTTTACACGGTAAACCCAGCGTTTGGCGAAGCATCAATCTTAGAAACAGGTGCCGATTTGAGACCAGCTTTCGATGACAACATTCCAGCTATTCATCAAGACGGGCGCTATTTGAGCATTAATGGCATGTATCGTCATGGTTACCTTGCTGCTCCGGCGATGGCAAGACGAACACTCGATATTGTTAGTGGCTCGGCAAGTTTAGAGGAAATTAGAAATGAAGATTACAGTTAACGGAGAAAGCCAAGTGACACAAGCCTCTAATTTGCAAGAGCTAGTGAAAAGACTTGGATATGGCGAGAGTAAAATTGCAGCTGCGTTTAACGGGAGTTTTGTGCCACACAGCCAATATATTAATACGCTCTTGTCTGAAGGTGACGACATAGAGATCGTTGCTCCCATGCAAGGAGGATAGAAATGAGCCTTGTTTTTTATGGTGAATCATTTAGCTCAAGGCTGTTGTTGGGGACAGCTCAATACCCATCACCGCAGATTATGAAGTCGGCCATTGAAGTCAGTGGTTGTGAGATCTTAACTGCGTCCGTCAGGCGTGAGGCTGCTAAGGGAAGAGATGGACAAAAATTCTGGTCTCTAATTCAGCAAACTGGATGCCGGATATTACCCAATACGGCAGGATGTAAATCCGTTCAAGAAGCTGTTACAACGGCACACATGGCTCGTGAATTATTTGATACGCCTTGGATCAAACTAGAAGTCATTGGTAACGATGATACCTTACAACCTAACGTATTTGGTTTGGTCGAAGCCGCAAAAATACTGTGTGAAGAAGGGTTCAACGTCTTTCCTTATACCACGACGGACTTAGGCGTTGCCGAAAAGCTAGTAGATTTTGGATGTCAGGTGCTAATGCCTTGGGGATCTCCTATTGGCAGTGGACGGGGTCTTAACGACCTGTATGCGTTAAGGTCTTTCAGGGCTCATTTCCCAGATATTAGTTTGGTTATTGATGCAGGTATAGGTACGGCCTCTCACGCTACACAAGCTTTGGAGTTAGGTTACGACGCAGTGCTATTGAATACTGCTGTCGCTAAAGCTGGAGATTCAGTAGCAATGGCCGAGGCATTTAAATACGCACTTTTCGCAGGTCGTAAAGCATTTGAAGCAAAGGCCATTAACCCAAGAGATATGGCAATGCCATCAACACCCGTTGTTGGTACTCCGTTTTGGCATACACATGATTAATTCACGATTTTATTTGATAGTCGATCATACTGATTGGCTTAAGCGGTTGCTCCCCTTAGGTGTGAAGTTGGTGCAGTTAAGGATTAAAGATAAAGCAACTGATGTTGTGGCTCAGCAAATAGAGAAAGCAAAAGCGTTATGCGAACAATATGGTGCGCAACTCATTGTTAATGATTATTGGCGTATTGCCATAGACAAGCGCTGCGATTTTGTTCATTTAGGACAAGAAGATCTAGAAGCCGCAGACGTTGAGCTCATCAAGCAAAGTGGACTTAAATTAGGCATTAGTACGCATAGTCAATCAGAACTGGATTATGCAATGAGCTTTAAGCCTGACTACATTGCATTAGGACCTATATACGAAACCAAACTGAAAAAGATGAAATATGATCCGCAAGGCTTAGATGAGCTAACTCAATGGAAACAACAAATTGGTGATACGCCACTCGTTGCTATTGGAGGGATGACGCCTGAACGGGCAAGACTATCTCTTAATGCCGGCGCGGATTCAGTAGCAGTTGTGACTGATATTCTGTTGAATCCTTCCCCTGAATTAAGGACACAAGAGTGGCTGAAGATCTAAGTCCTTTGTCTCAAAACCTAGCCAGCCGCTATGTGAGGCAAGCATCACTACCAGATATAGGTGATTGTGGCCAGGCTAAATTAATCAAAAGTTCTGTTCTTATTGTTGGTGCTGGCGGATTAGGTGTTCCTTCTGCGCTTTATCTTGCGGGAGCAGGCATAGGCAAAATCGGCATCATTGATCATGATTGTATTGAGTTAACTAACTTGCACAGGCAGGTTATTTACACTGAATCAGATATCGGTAAGCCTAAAAGCTCGGCATTAGCTAAACATTTAAGAAAGCTCAATTCCAATATTGATGTCGTTAGCTATGAAGAACGATTGCTATCGAAAAATGCTGCTGCACTTGTTGAAGAATACGATCTTGTTATAGATGCCGCTGATAACTTTCTGGTGACTTATTTATTGAGCGATCTTTGTTTAGCAAAAGGGAAGTCATTGATATCTGCATCTGTCATCGGGAGTAAAGGGTACATAGGCGTGTTTTGTCACCAAGCTCCGAGCTATAGAGCGCTATTTCCGAATGTTCCCGAACAAGCTCAGAGCTGCTCGGAAGCCGGGGTTTTAGGACCAATAGTCGGAGTGTTGGGTAATATGCAAGCACAGGAAGCTATTAAGCTTATCCTTGATTCTCCAATGGCATTGAAAGGCAAACTGCTAACGATTGATTTATGGCAAAATCGGCAAAGCCAGATTAACTTTAGCGAAGCACCAGAGCCTGAGCATTATCAACCTATAGAGTTGATAGACGAATCAGCGATCACCGATGATGATCTTTTGATTGATGTAAGAAATGAAATTGAGAGTCAATCATCTCCAGTTAAAGGTGCACTAAATATTCCTTTACCTCAGATATCTGAAAATGGGCACAACTCGTTGTTAAAAGGTAACAGACGAAGAGTATTTTTCTGTGTATCGGGGCGAAGAGCAGCTCAAGCGGCTTTGTCTATGAGGTCAGAAATCAATGATCGAATTGCCGTTTTATATCGGAGTTAATAGCGCTATATGATCAAAAGTGTTTTGGCGATAGGTGGCTCAGATCCGTCTGGCGGCGCGGGGATACAAGCAGATTTAAAAACCTTTTCTGCGCTGGGTGTATACGGAATGGCTGCAATAACCGCTCTGACGGCACAAAATACGCTGGGTGTTTACGATACGCATACACCTTCTGCTGATTTTCTGAGATCACAGTTGACTAACGTTTTTAAGGATATCAACCCAGACGCTATTAAAATCGGTATGCTGTCCAATAGTGATAACGTTGATGTTCTAATTGATTGTATATCGAATTATGACGTCAAATATACTGTGCTTGATCCTGTTCTTAGCTCCTCATCTGGCACACCGTTGTTAGACCCTAGAGGATTGACTCTACTGAGAGAAAATCTGCTGCCTAAGGTTAGTTTGGTGACGCCTAATATTCCTGAGGTTGCATTGCTTCTAGGTATTAATGAACCTAGTTCAGAGAATGAAATGCTTGAAGCTGCACAACAACTTCGAGAACTAACAAAGGGACACGTGCTATTAAAAGGAGGGCATCTTTTAGGAGAGGAAAGTAATGATCTCCTAGTTACGAAAGAAGGTCAGATACATTGGTTTAGAGAAAAGCGCGTAAAAACTCAAAATAGTCACGGTACCGGTTGCACTTTGTCATCAGCTATTGCTGCTTATCTTGCGATAACTGAAGGTGACGTTCTTCAATCCGTTAAACAAGCAAAGACCTTTGTTTTAAACGCCTTGAAAGGTGCCGATAAATTAGACTTGGGGCAGGGGAATGGACCATTAAATCACTTTGTTTAGAATAGAATCTATACAACAGAGAACAATAGACCCTAATAACTTTGGTGCGGGCAATACCGTTTATAAAACGGCACAGCCCAAGAGGAAATAGTTATATTGGTACTTACACTTCTTAGCCAAATGGTTTATCAATTGAAAGCGAAGGCTCGGTAAACCATTTCGGGCCATCAGCCGTCATATAAAAATGATCTTCTAATCGGATGCCCAACTTTCCTGGCACGACAATCATGGGTTCATTACTAAAACACATACCAACGGCCAAAGGCGTTTTCTCGCCTTTAACGAGGTAAGGTGACTCGTGTATGCTTAAACCAATACCATGTCCCGTTCTATGTGGGCAACCTGGTAGCTGATATTCTGGGCCTAAGCCCTTAGCGACAAAGAATTCGCGTACGGCGTTATCAACAACTTCACAGGGCTCGCCTAATTTAGCTGCGTTAAAGGCCACACTTTGAGCTTCTTTTTCTAGCTCCCAGTAATGTCTTTGCTCTTCGGACGGCTCTCCAAATACATAAGTTCTGGTGATGTCTGAGTTGTACCCAGCTATACGGCATCCAGTATCAATTAAGACAAGATCCCCTTCTTTCAAATATTGTTCGTGAGGTACACCATGTGGGTACATAGTTGCCTCACCAAAAAGCACGATGCAAAAAGTAGAACCGCTTCCGCCGAGCTTTTTATGAGCTGCATCAATAAATTGCTTAACTTCGGCTGTTGAGATTCCAGGTTTCAGAATAGCAGCCGCAGCCTTGTGTACTTCTAAGGTGATATTCTTTGCGTGTTGGAGTAAGGCAATTTCATTATCTGATTTGCACATCCTGCAAGCGTCAATGATGTCTGTTGCATCATTAAAATGAACATCTTTAAGCTGCTTTTTAATTTGATTCGCATGGGTGAAAGCGAGTAGTGGATCAATTGCTAGGGTTAGTATTGAATATTCATTGACCAAATCGGCTAGCTTACAATGCGGATCTTCATGCTCTTCCCAAACCACTATGTCAGCTTCTATAGATACAGATGCCAATAGCGTATCCTTCTCAAACGCTGGGCAGATGAAAACTGGTGAGCCCTGAGGCCTTAATACCATACATACCAAGCGCTCTGTTGTGGTCCAAGCTAAACCAGAAAAATAACGGAGGTTGTCTCCAGCGTTAATAATTAATACGTCTGAATCAGAAGTTTGTAGAAGGCTTTGCGCTTTTGTTAACCGATCTACGTACTCTTGAGGTTGAATGATATCAACGGGTAAGCCCCGTTCTTGTAAAAGACTAAGCTGCTCCTCAGCAGAGGAACCTCCAATACCTTGTGTCATTAATTACCTAAAAACTATCAATTCGAATTTAACCCTAACCATAATCAAGGTAGGTGATGACGTCTTGTTATTAATGCAGCTTATGACTTTAATTTTTGCACAATGGCGGTTGTATGGCTCGAACCTCTGAGGGAGTCATACCTGTTGTGCGTTTAAACTGACGAGTAAATGCACTCTGGTCGGCATAGCCTGAATTGAGCGCAATACTAACAATTGGCAAATCCGTTTCTATGAGCTGCCTCTCGGCTTGGTTCAATCTGATTTTAATGAGCCATTGTCCGGTTGTTAAACCGAAAACACGCTTCATCCTGCGGTCGAGTTGATAAATAGACATTTGAGCAACATGAGCTAAATCATCAATGGTTGGCGGCTGACAAATATTTTCTTCGGCGTAATCTATGGCGACTGAAATGGCTTCATAGTCATCACCTGACATATCTGGGATCCGCAGATCTTGTGAGACACCCACAAGTCCGATTATCTCACCAGAAATGCCCCAAAGCGGAAGTTTTCGTGTTAAACACCAACCGTAATAACCGCCGGCATAAGCATGTTTCTCTAGCTGATTAAGCAAGGTTTTTCCTTGATTTAATACCAACTGATCTTGAGCTTCATGACCTTGACCATAACGAACACCTTGAATCTCACTGGGTGTTTTATTAATCAGTTGAGACTTCTCCTGAAGATTAAAACGTTCAACCAAAGTCTGGTTAACAACTTGATACTGTCCCTTTCGGTTTTTAATAAAGAAAACGATATCAGGTAAATGGTCAAATAACTGCTCACCAGTAAAGGGTTCTCTAAGTTGTGATAATAAGTTGCTCAACGACGTGACTCATGCATTTGTCTCAATAAGAGCTATTCTATTGAGCAATTGTGCAAAAATTCAAGTTCAGAATAACGATAAAGCAAATACAGAAAGCAATTGTTTGACTAAACTTGTTTTAAATGAAAAGTAACCTTAGGAACAAAGCTATGTCAGTGTTCAAAAATTACATTGATGGCCAATGGATAGATTCATCAGAAGTCATCGAAAATATAAATCCCTCTGATACTAAAGATGTCATTGGTGCCTATGCACAAGCAACCAATGAACAAGCTCAATCAGCATTCGATTGTGCAAAACGTTCATTTGACGAATGGCAAAACAAAGGCATTCAATTCAGAGCAGACGCTTTAGACAAAATCGGCAGTGAAATACTCGAGCGTAAAGCAGAATTAGGTGAGCTTTTATCGCGTGAAGAAGGTAAAACACTGGCTGAAGGCATTGGTGAAGTTACACGAGCAGGACATATTTTTAAATTTTACGCCGGTGAAGTATTGCGCTTAAACGGTGATCTTGTTCCTTCGGTCCGCCCGCAAGTTGAAGTGGAGATTACGCGTGAGCCAGTTGGCACTGTAGGTGTAATAACACCTTGGAACTTTCCGATTGCAATACCTGCGTGGAAAATTGCACCTGCTCTCGCTTATGGTAATTGTGTTGTTTTTAAACCGGCCAGTCAGGTCTTAGGTAGTGCTTGGGCGCTGTCGGAAATTATCACTCGTGCTGGATTGCCAAACGGTGTCTTTAATTTGGTTATGGGAGCTGGTTCAAACGTTGGTGCGGCTATATTGAATGATAATCGTGTTGATGCTGTTAGTTTCACTGGGTCTGTCACAACTGGTGGTAAAGTTGCACAAGCATGTACTATTCGCGGTGCTAAGTTCCAGTTAGAGATGGGAGGCAAAAACCCACTAGTTGTTATGGACGATGCGGATATAGATGTCGCTGTAAATTGTGCGATTAATGGTGCGTTTTTCTCTACAGGGCAACGTTGTACTGCTTCTTCTCGTTTGATTGTTCAAGCAGGTATTTACGACAGGTTTGTTGAAGCGATGAAGAACGGTATTGAAGCTCTAACCGTTGGCAATCCGCTAAATACTGATACGCAAATAGGCCCTGTTATTGATCAAGCTCAGTTAGATAAAGATCTTGAGTATATCGATATCGGTATAAAAGAAGGGGCGACACTTCTCGCTGGCGGTGAAGTGTTAAAACGCGAAGCCGATGGCTTCTTCCTTTCTCCGGCTCTCTTTGTGGATACCACCAATGATATGCGTATTAACCAGGAAGAAATTTTTGGTCCTATTGCGTCAGTTATCAAAGTTAATGATTTTGAAGAAGCGTTGAGCGTTTCTAACGACACGCAATTTGGGTTGTCAGCGGGTATTTGTACAACTTCTCTAAAATATGCACATCAATTTAAGAGACGTAGCCAAGCTGGCATGGTGATGGTTAATTTACCAACTGCAGGTGTCGACTACCATGTTCCGTTTGGTGGAACTAAAGGGTCAAGTTTAGGTGCTAGAGAACAAGGTTCCTATGCAGCTGAGTTCTACACAAAGGTTAAAACGAGCTACATCTTGTCTTAAGGCAACGGCTTGTTGAACAATAAACAATTAGATTTTTAAGTAAATAGTATGAAAGACAATTCGATATTCAATGGTTGTATGCCAGCGCTAATGACGCCTTGTTCTGAAGCAGGCATCCCAGATTTTTCTGCCTTAGTAAAAACAGGTCAAGAGTTGATCCAAAAGGGGATGGATGCTGTTGTTTACTGCGGTTCAATGGGAGATTGGCCATTACTAACAGACAGTCAACGTCAACTTGGGGTTTCAGCGCTCGTTGAAGCTGGATTACCCGTTGTCGTTGGTACAGGAGCGCAAAATACGCAGTTAGCTGTAGAGCATGCTCGACATGCAGCGTCTATTGGTGCGGTCGGTTTGATGTTACTCCCTAGAGTTCTCTCTAGAGGAAGCTCTCCTGCAGCCCAAAGAGAACACTTTAGAGCTATTCTAAAAGCGTCAGGTGGATTACCTGCGGTCATATATAACAGCCCTTACTACGGATATGAAACTCAAGCGCCTCTGCTCTTTGAGCTTCACAACGAATTTCCAAATTTGGTGGGTTTTAAAGAATTCGGTGGTAGTGAGTCGTTAACTTACGCAGCCGAAAATATCACCAGTGGCAGTGACGATTTAACGCTAATGGTTGGTGTAGACACTCAAGTCATCCATGGTTACTTAAATTGTGGTGCTAAGGGAGCAATTACCGGGGTAGGTAATGCGTTCCCAACAGAAATACTCAGATTGGTGGAGCTTTGTAAGCGAGCTGTAGAAGGCGATGTACAAGCAAAAGGTTACGCGTACCAGTTAAATGATGCGCTTGCTGTTCTAAGTAAGTTTGATGAAGGCCCTGACCTAGTGCTTTATTATAAACACTTAATGGTACTTGAGGGACATGCGGCTTATACGCACCATTTCAATGCAACCGATAAGTTAACGAGCAGTCAGCAAGCCTTTATCGAACAGCAATGGCGCCAATTCAAGTCTTGGTGGCAAAACTGGCCGGGTGCGGAAGATTAAAACATGATAAAAGTCATTGATTCACATACAGCTGGTGAGCCTACACGAGTTATTTACGATGGAGGCCCGCCCTTAGTTGCTAACTCGTTAGAAGAACAACTACATCAGTTGAAAAATGAATTTGATGAATATCGCCAGGCAACCATACTCGAACCTCGAGGAATGGAAGCCATGGTTGGTGCGTTACTGTGTGAACCTAAAGATGAGCGGTGTGTTACTGGTGTTATCTTTTTTAACAATCGCGGTTACTTGGGCATGTGCGGGCACGGAGCAATAGGTGTTGCGGTTACACTTCACCATATGGGAAGAATAGAGCTAGGAACACATTACTTTGAAACTCCTGTTGGTGTTGTGTGTGTCGAACTGCTAACAGCTAACAAAGTTTCTATTAAGAACGTTGAAAGTTACTGCTACCTTGAGAATGTAGAACTTAATGTTCCTCCTTACGGAAGAATTACCGGCAATGTTGCTTGGGGAGGTAATTGGTTCTTTTTAGTTGATGAATCTCCAGTACCTTTGCTACGCGAGAAGATCCCTCAATTGAGTGGATTATCTAACCTTATAAAAAATGCATTGGTGAGCGAAGGAATAACGGGGCGTGATGGCGAAGAGATTGATCACATAGAGCTCTTCGATAATCACATTTCATCAAATGCTGATAGCAGGAACTTCGTGCTTTGTCCGGGCGGTGCATACGATCGTTCCCCGTGCGGCACAGGAACCAGTGCTAAGCTTGCGTGTTTGGCTCATAAAGGCTTGTTACAACCTGGTGAATTTTGGATTCAAGAGAGCATTATTGGCGGGCACTTTAAGGCTTGTTACGAGAGGGAAAACACAAATAGCATTATCCCTACTATTGTAGGAGATGCCTTTGTCGTCAGTGAAGCTAACTTGCTGCAAGTGACGGGCGATCCGTTTATTTGGGGTATTCAATGAATCAATCGTCTAACAACACCGATGTAGTCATCGTTGGCGCAGGTATTATTGGTATCGCCTGCGCGCATTATTTGAGTGAATCAGGCGCCAAGGTCACAGTTATTGATCAGAATACTGTTGGCAGCCAGTGCTCATTCGGAAATTGTGGTTACATTTGCCCTAGCCATGTTTTGCCTTTGGCAACACCAGGTGCAATCTCTAAAGCATTGAAATCAATGTTTGAACCAAGCTCTGCATTCAGAGTTAAGCCTCAGTTTGATATGAGTTTAATCAAGTGGTTTTGGCAGTTTTCTAAACTTTGTAAAACTGATGTGATGCTTGAAACAGGCCATCACCTCAATAACTTACTGGTGTCTTCTAAACGCGAATATACTGAAGTTATCGAACAGCTAGACTTTGACTGTGAATGGAAGAAAAATGGCTTGCTTTATGTCGCCGAAACACAAAATGGATTAGATGATCTGCGCGCTAAAAGCGAGCTTTTAGCTGAGCGATACGGTGTTTCGTCACGTCTTATTTCTGGTGAAGAGTTATTAAGCTTTGATCCAGCTCTAAGAGTTGGCTTAGCCGGGGCTTATCATTTTGAAGATGATGCTTCTATTAATCCTAACAAACTCAATCAACAGTGGTATCAATACTTAAAGGAAAAAGGCGTCGAGTTTGTAGAAGATTGCTCTCTAACAGGGGTTAACAAGTTAGGTAACCAAGTGAGTAGCATAGAGACATCTAAAGGCGTGTTTAAGGCTGATAACTATGTTATTGCAGCTGGTGCGTGGAGTGCCAAGTTGGCATCTGAATTAGATTGTAAGATACCCATTCAACCAGGAAAAGGATATTCCTTAACGACAAATAATCCGGACATTTGCCCTGAGCACCCCATGTTATTCCCTGAGCATGGTGTAGGCGTTAGCCCTTTTAAAGATGGATACCGCATAGGTTCTATTATGGAGTTTGCGGGCTTCAATACGTCGATACCAAGTAAGCGGATAGAGCAACTTAAAGCATCAGCTCAACGTTATTTAGTGGGCCAATCGAACGAAGAATGGAAATATACCTGGCAAGGATGGCGACCGATGACCTGGGATAGCCTGCCAATTATTGGTCGTATTCCGAAACTACATAATACGTTTTTGAGTACCGGACATAATATGCTGGGCATGAGTTTAGGGGCGGTTACCGGTAAATTGATCAGCGAAATGATCCAAGGGGTATCTACACATATTGATACTCAAGCGTTTTCGCCTGAGAGGTTTAATTAACTTAAGGTTAACCAGATTGGTTCATCACGACAGCTCAATGACAGTAGGTTGCTAACACTTTTTCTAGCAATGCTTTTTCAAAAGGTTTGCCAAGATGAGCGTTCATGCCTATCGCTCGATAACTTTCGATATCAGAGAGCATGACGTTAGCAGTCAAAGCAACAATAGGCAGTTGTTCAGCATCGTACTTCTCTCTGAGCTTCTTAGTGGCTTCAATGCCATCCATAATCGGCATTTGGATATCCATTAGAATAAGGTTGTATCCTTGCTCTTCAACTTTATCCAATGCCTCTTGTCCATTTTCTGCAACATCTACACTTATTCCGCTTCTACCGATCATGTCACATGCTATCATTTGGTTTATTTCATTATCTTCAACGAGTAACACACGACACTCTTTTGTCATTGTTGATTGAGGTGTTTCTTCGGTTTGTTCTTGCTCGGTTTGCGAATCGGGTGTTTCATTGAGAATACCGACTAAGAGCTTCTCTAGTTCAATAAGTGTCACCGGCTTATTGAGGAAAAAAGTGCCTTCACAATCCTGGAGTTGCTCTTGCAAGTAGAGGTTGTTAAAGGCGCTACAAAAGATCACATGTTCAGGGCAGTGGGCTATTTCTTTTATCTGATTGTAGAGAGCTAATCCGTTCATACCCGGTAATTGCCAATCTAATAGCGCAAAGTCATAGTCTTGTTGTTTTGCATGCTCCAGTGCTTTATCAGGGCAGGCAATACTGGTAACCGATAACCCTAACACTCCCAGCATTCTTTCTAAAACTTGACGACTAATAGGGTGATCTTCTACCAATAAAACGGTTTTGGCGTTCAAACAATCAGGCGTTTGTTGCACATAGTCACTGCCTTCAGCCACTTTGACTGGTATTTTCACACTAAAAGTTGAGCCTTCTCCTAATGTACTTTTAACCTCTATATTACCGCCCATCAACTCAGAAAGAAGTTTGCAAATCGCTAACCCTAAACCCGTACCACCGTATTTTCTTGTCGTGGAAACTTCCGCCTGATTAAATCGCTGAAACAACTGTCCTTGCTGCTCTTCACTTAAGCCTATACCTGTATCTTTGACAGAGAAGAAGAGTAATCTAGATTGGTCATCCTGACATAAGTCACTCAATTTAACGGTCACAACAATATGGCCTCGCTCAGTGAATTTAACGGCATTACTGGTGAGATTGAGGAGTATTTGCCCGATACGGACGGGATCGCCTTGTATGTTCTTCGGCATATCTTCTTGAATATCAAAAATGAGTTCTAAGCCCTTATCAGAACCATTTTTGCCTAGCATCATTTTTAAGCTAGAGATGAGTTCGTAGATATTGAAATCAGTGTTCTCAATATGCAGTTTTTGCGACTCTATTTTTGAGAAATCTAAAATATCGTTAATGATGGTCATCAATGATTTAGCAGAGAACTTAAGGTTATCCAAGTAATCTCTCTGAACCTCATCAAGCTCTGTTGCTAAGCACAAATCGGTTAAGCCTATAATGCCATTCATCGGTGTTCGTATTTCGTGCGACATATTCGCTAAAAACTGTGCTTTAACTTCTGTTGCGGCTTGAGCTTGAGTAGTTCGAAGTTTGAGCTGAATAGATTGTCTAACCAGAACGATAACGAGTAGTGCAAATAGTGATAGCAGAATCAGCATAATATTGAGGTTAATAGAGCGTTCTAAGTTAAGTCTCGTTTTATGCGATTGACTAAGCTGCTGACTTATCGTTTGAGACAAGGGAAGCTGCTGTATTTCTACCAGTTTCTCATAGGCTGTATTGGTGCTATCTAAAACAAAATTAATATGTGTAACTAGCATCTTCCACTGCAGTTCTGGGCTTTCGACAGACTCAAACTCTGTATAGTTTGCATCTACTAGATCTCTGATTTTTTGGGATTTGTCTTGAGACGGATGATTTTTGAAAGAAAGCATTTCAGCGAGTAGCCGTTCGCCCATTTCCCTTAAAGATTCTGAGCTTTTCGAAAAAACGAGCTGACTGTTGGCGATAAAACGATGCGAAGTTTTTAGCATCGTTTCCAGCTGCATATAGTGAGATATGTTTTTGCCAAAATCCAGATGTTGTTGCTGGACGGCAGGCATAGTTCTTAGTTTTGATACAAGCCCGTCTGCCTTTAGTTGAAGCTGAGCGTTTTTGTCATAATGTAGGGTGTCAGCAAAGCTGGCTAACAGGGTTTCTACTCGAATATCTGAGATGGTTTCACGCAGCTGTTCTAAGGTTTCTATATTCTGATCTGCGTTCTTCTTTCTCCTAAAGTCTTCAATTAAACAAATACTCGATATTAGGAATAGAGTGAAGCATCCAGCTTCTAGCAAGTAGCTAATTGACTTTGGCGTAGCTTTCATTAATTTTTGAGCCGCTAAAAGATTTAAGTAATGCAACGATGTCGTCTATATCGTCCTGAGAAAGGTCCATGCCTAGCTGGGCTTTTGCCATGATATTGACAGCATCTTCAAGAGAAGTGATTGAACCAGTGTGAAAGTAGGGCGCTGTTTCGGCAATATTTCTCAAAGAGGGAACTTTGAAAACATGCTTATCAGCTTCATCATGTGTGATGTTGTAACGGCCTAAATCATCTAAGAGTTCTTCCGGAACAAAATCAATTCGACCGAGTTTTTGATAGAGGTTACCCCCTATGTTGCGGCCTTGATGGCAACTACTGCAACCGAAGTTGACGAACTTTTCTAAGCCTCTTTTTTGTTGGGCAGTCAATGCATTGCTGTCGCCGAGTAGATATTTATCTATAGGAGCATTCGGTGTTATCAAGGTTTCTTCAAAGCGCGTGATAGCTTGAACGATATTCGAAGAGGTAACTCCATCAGGACTTAAGGCTTCAAAAGCTTGCTTAAATTCTGACGCGTTTTCCAGCTTTTCGATAACTTGATCCCAATGACTGGCCATTTCTTTGGGATTGTGAATAGGACCTGTCGCCTGTTCAATGAGATCAAGGCTTCGGCCATCCCAAAACTGCCGGAAATTAAAGACGGCGTTTAGAACAGTCGGTGCGTTTCTGTCACCCAGTTGGTTTTCTATTCCCAAGGAAACCGGGAGACCATCATCACCGCCGAAGTCGAGCATATGACAGGAGGCACAGGAGATACTGTTATCTTTGGACAACAGTTTGCTGTTGAATAGCGCTTTACCGAGTTGTACCCATTCTTGATTAGCTTCTATTAATACGGGAAGTGGCTGGATTGGCCCGTCAACCGTTTGATAGTGATATTGTGCTTCGAGCACCTCTGATGAAGAATTACTTTCCGTCACCTTGAAGTAATAACCCACAAGAACTAGTATGCAAGCCAGAAAACTCCCGAGAAGCCCGTGATAGTATCCCTTTTGCACCACGTAGTCTCATATTAAATAACTTATTATTTAGCTTAATCTAGGTTAAAAATTTTACAAATTTTTCGGCTTTAGACTGTAAATTAAGTTTGTAACCTCAGGTTACGTAACTAAAAGTAAGAATATCTACAGTTATTTATTTTAAAGTTTTCTAGCAGAGCCTTTGCGGATCCTGTCTCTATGTGCCGGTGCAACATAAACTTCCACGGTTGTTTTAACACTGGCATGCCCGAGCTCTTCAGCGAGCATTGTCTCATTAATTTCATCCAGTGCTTGAGTTGCGCCTGTATGCCTAAGCCAATGTGACGACGCTCCAGCTATTGCTTGTGCCTGTGCTTTTTTACTTTTGGCGACCAGTTGCTTAATGACTAAATCAAAGGCTTCTTCAACCATGTTGTTTAGGCTGTCTTGATGTAATGGCGCCCCTGTTTTCTGAGACGGCATAATAGGGGTAGTGTCATCAACATGAGGAAGGGGAGTTAGCCCTAGTGATTCCCTATACCGCGTTAGTACATTATCAACGAAAGTATCCGGAACAGTCACTAAACGTTCTTTTTTGCCTTTACCTATCACGTTCAGTACCCAACCTTCACCTGATGCGTCTTGCCTGAAGTGACCAAAAATAGGGGTAAAATAATCTTTGTGAGAAAGCTCTGAGATTCGTAAAAACAAAACCTTTAGTGTTAACACCAAAAAGCGGTGCTTTTCATAAACAGGGTTTTCGTCAGCTGCCTTAGTTAAGGTATCTACAAACAGATCCCAGGTTTCGTCGTCGAGAGTATGTGGTGGCTTATAGACTTTTCCTTTAATCAGATATTTGCAGCTTCTTTTAACAATAGAAACTGGGTTTCTATCCATCCGTCCAGATTCGGTAAGCTCTTTTAAAAACACATTCAGTGACGCATAAGTATTCTGTAGCGATGTTTGATTAATGGCGTAATTTAACTTTGGTCTAATCTGGTTATTAGTTGCAGGCGATATGAGCTGATCTGTTTTGCGACTGGCTTTTGATTGTCTTAAAACGAAAGGCCGCCACTGTTCATTGACGATACGAGTGTCTGTCTTTGCCTTAGCTTTGAAGCGACTTGCGATAGTAGTGTCTGCAATCAACGCTTTTGGAGGTGACCAAATCCAATCGATATACTCTCTAACGGTTTCAACGTTAGTGTTAAGTACTGAGCTTTGTTTTTCATTCCAGCAAAATAGAATAAATCTTTCTGCTTCATTTCTGAAACGCGTTTGCGTTCCAGAGGAATTACCAACAACGTTAACTAAAAACTTTAATATAATCTTAAGATCAGCTCTAGCCGATATCCCTTGCTTTTCAAATTCTTCGAGGTAGCTATCTAACGAAGGATAGGTGTGACTAAATTCGTCCGACTCAAGTAATGCTAGCTGCTTGGGCAATAATTTGATTGAGTCAGTGATAGGGTGATACTTCATTGATAGTTTTACTTCTATTAATTAGCTTTATTTTTAACTGCACTATGAATTTTAACGGCCATCATATTACCTAATTTCTCCCCTTGTTCAGGATATAAAAATGGCTCGATAACTTCTAATTCCATTAACAGTAGTTCGCTACCACATGAACTACGGATCATATCGATGCGTGCATATAGCGGCGTTTCGTCAAGGAATTCAAGAATGGATTTTGCGGTATTTATATCACAAGCAGTAGGATTTACTTTTTGCTCTTTTCCACCATAAGACGATTGAATTCGATAATCGCCCTCGGCAGGCGTTTTGAGCAACGCATGACTAAAATCACCACCGATAAAGATAAAACTGTATTCTCCTTCTTCAACAATGCTTGAGAGAAAAGGCTGAACCATCATCGGAGTGTTTAGAGCAGGTATTTCATCACCTACACTCAACTGATACTGACCCTCGGCATTCGCGCCAACTTGTTGTTTAACGACAATTTTATTGCAATTGAAATGGCTAAAACTCTGCTTGATTGCTTCTTTGGTCGGGACTTCTACCCAATCTGTTGGAATGAGTTTTGCTCCTTTTGCTTCTAGCTCCTTTAGATAGGCTTTATTAGCGTTCCACTTTAAGAGTTCTGGACTGTTAAAAACCGGAACTAATCGATTAATCTTTTCTATGGTGGCAATGAACTCTTCGAATCGATCACAATAATCCCATGTCGTTCCAATTATTGCAGCATCGAAATCAGACCATTCAATATCCGTATCATCCCAAGCTGCGTCAACGATACTGCTCTGTTGTTGTTCGAAAGCAGGAACTAGTGCACGCATCATTTGGTCATGCTCAAAAGCGTCATAACGCCTGTCTTTACTGCCGGGCATGGTCAATTTTGATGCAAGATAAACTGCTTTCATAAAAGCTCCGAAAAATAATGCTATTGAATCATAAAGAAGTGTTTTTTGATCTTAACATTTCGTCGAATTGAACGTCGATGATTAACGAAAGGTCTTTTATGGAAATACGCTTAGGCAAGCATAATAGTGAAAATGGAGGGGAAAGGCAGTTTAGTGGGAGCTACTAAACTGCCATAAATCTGTGTGCTTTTAGAATGCGAAAGATACTGAACCAAAGACAGTTCTTGGTGTACCAATGTTTATTCTTAGATCACCGCCACTTGCTGAAAAGTATTCCTCATCAAAGAGGTTTTTAACTGCTAATTGGAATCTAACTGTTCCATCAGAACCAACACCTGGTACCGCCAAGGTATACCAAACGGATAGATCAACTAAGCTGTAGCTATCCAAAGTAAAGCTATTGGCATCATCTCCGAATCTATCATCGACAAAGAAATAGCCACCGCCTATACCCAAACCTTCCAACTTACCTTGTTGGAATTCGTAAGAAGCCCATAGGTTAAAGGTATTCTCAGCGACATTTCTTGGCTGATTACCTGAGATTGAACTGATACCACCAATTTCAGAGTCTGTATATGCGTAGCCTGCAACAACATTCATGCCTTGTATGGGCTGACCAGAGACCGATATTTCAACACCTTCAGATGTTTGGCCATCACGTAACACAGGAATGCCATTTTCTGTTGTTAAGACGTTAGTTTTCTCAATGTCATATATCGCGACACTCGTTTGCAGTCGTCCTTCGAAGAATTCAGCTTTAGCGCCGATTTCAATTTGCTCTGAATCTTCTGGATCGAAAGGCTCAGTTGGACCAACTTCTGAATTGATCGCAATATTAGGTTCAAATGACTCTGAATAGCTAACGAAAAGAGAGGCGTTATCGACAACCTTATAGTTAACAGCAACCTGAGGAGAAAACTCGCTGACAGAATCTAAATCAAGAGTTGTGGTTCCATCTGCGGAAGTTTGACCTTCGAATGAGTCAAATCGACCACCAACAAGTATTCCTAACTTATCTGTTACCTCAATGTAGTCGTTAATAAAAAATCCATATTCTTCAGTTTCTTCACCTATGCGAGGAAAGTCTGATGGATTGAGTTCGGTAGGCAAATTACCGAAAACTGGATTACTAATATTAAATAATGGACCAGCACCACCAAAAGCAGTAGGTACACCGTTAGTGTTGGGTGAAACGACAAAGTTACGTTCGCTGTCAAAGTCACGGTAGTTACCACCAATTGCTATTTTATGTGTGACCTTGCCTGTTTCTATCTCTCCAGCAACTATGGCGTTTAAATAGAAAACATCAACGTCTCTATTTTGGCTACCATCGGTACGTCTGGACAAAAATACACGATCTGTCGGATCATCAAAAACTGCTTGAAGAGCACCGCCTACAATCGCAGGTATTTGAGCCGGGTTTTGAAAGATTAAGAATCCGTCGTCAGTAATAGGGCCATCAGCATCGAATATCGCTACCGCTTGAGGTCTGGCTTGAAGATCATCAGATGAACTGCTCTCATAAGCGGTGCTAAAACGTAAATTCCATTTTTCGTTCAATTCTTGTTCTAGAGTCGCATCAAAAAAGTTGAATGTACTATCAAAAATCTCGAATGGTTCGCCAAATCGTCTTGAGTCTGGGATATCGAGAAGATCATTAATAACAGCGCGACCTTCAGGTGTTGGGACGGTAATTGTTCCTCTATCAAGAGGACGTGCTTCATCCCTATATTCGTAAGAAAGGTTTAATCGCGTAGTAGGGGAGAGGTCAAATGTACCTGAAATTGATAGCGTGTCTCTATTAACGTCAGTAAAGTCTCTGAACGACTCGGCGTCTTGAACTGAACCAACTACTCTGATCCCTGCGTTATCACTTAAGGGTTGAGACCAGTCTAATAATGCAAATTTGTCATCGAACGACCCAAATCTTGCTTCACCAGCAATACGTTGTTGATCAAGTGGTTTCTTAGTAACAATATCAACCAACCCGCCTGGCTCAACTTGGCCATAGGTGATCGACGCTGGACCTCTAATAACTTGAGTATACTCAACGTTCGAGAGATTCGTTTTAAAGTTAGTTGCTCGCCTAAAACCATCACGATAAACAGCGTTGCGTCTGAAACCGCGAATTAAAAAATCGTCATTTGTACCGCCAAAGCCATCACTCAACGAGATACCCGCGGTGTTTCTTAAAGCTTCAGCCAGATCAGTAACTTTTTGGTCAAGTATGAGCTGCTCAGGGATAATGTTAACGACACGAGGAAGCTCTAAAAAATCTAAATCAAACCCAGTTAGAGAGGATGATTCGTCAACGAGGTAACGAGATTGAGCTGTTCCTACTACGGTTATTTTTTCTACAGACTCTTCGTCCTTTTCCTTCACATCGTTTGTTTGCGCATAAGCTAATTGACAACTGCACATAATCGCACTGAGCGCGAAAACTTGCCTATCGATTTTCATCTTACCTTCCTAAGTTTTTAAAATTCGGAAAGCTTATACACTAACAGCAATCAGATCGCAAACGATAATCATTATTATTTGCATAAGAAGGTAAAATTATACTCGGTTACAGATAGGCTAGGGTTTACAGGCTAGCGTAAGCTCATTTTTACAAGTAAGAAAAAATTAACATAAATCTAAATACAAATGATTATCACTTGTGATATGTTAAAAATAAGCGGGTGGTTTTATTACCTAGTGAAAGTGGGGTGATTAATCAGTTCATCCCAAATTTTCTCTCCCTAAAGCTTAGTAATACTGAATAAAAAGGGCTGATACGAACGCTTAATGTGTTAGCCAAATATCACTAAGCAGCTAGGTAATGACGTTTGTAGACCTGTTATTCAACAAGCACAGGATAAGTAAAAATGGTATTTGATGACTTAGTTAAAGTGACCTCTGGTTTTCAAGAGGGGGGCTTACCGGTTTTGATCGAACCTATAAAATCGTTCAATAAATTGACGGAAACAAATCAGTTACCGTGGCAGGAATATGTACCAACAATCAAAAAAGTCGTCGATGAATTTCTCCTAAACACAGGAGGGATATTATTTAGAGGGTTTACTGGTGGTAAAGGTGATTCAAAGTTCTGTAATGCCTTTGCACAAATGTTTGGCGAACAATTATTGACTTACGATTTTGGTTCAACACCCAGAACAGATTTAGGTGAGGGGGTTTACACGGCGACAGAGTACCCAGCTCACCAGATTATTCCGTTACACAATGAACAGGCATATACGCTCAATTGGCCAATGAGAATTTGGTTTCATTGCGTAACAGCTCCGCAATCGGGTGGAGAAACGCCTATTGCCAATAGTCGTGAAGTATATAAACACATTCCGTTAGCTATCCGTGAACGCTTCGAATCAAAAAAACTTCTTTATGTTCGAAATTATGGGAACGGATTGGATTTACCTTGGGAAACTGTTTTTAACACAGATTCAAAAGATCAGGTGGAACGCTATTGCCAACAGAATGATATCGGCTTTATGTGGAAAGACGATGATGAACTGAGAACATGGCAAAAGTGTCAAGCGACAGCTCAACACCCAATAACGAAGGATTGGGTTTGGTTTAACCAAGCACACTTGTTCCACGTTTCAAACATAGAACCTGCAGCAAGAGAAGCTCTGTTAGATGTCGTTGAACTCGAAGACTTACCGCGAAATGTGTATTACGGGGACGGTATTGAAATTGAAGAATCTATATTACAAGAAATTCGCGGCGTTCTCGATCAACAAACTGTTAGTTTCC
The DNA here is from genome assembly GCA_004353515.1 of Alteromonadaceae bacterium M269. GTDB lineage: Bacteria > Pseudomonadota > Gammaproteobacteria > Enterobacterales > Alteromonadaceae > M269. The sequence continues at coordinate 572,593 of SMNZ01000001.1, forward strand.
CTTGGCAGGAAGGAGATTTCATGATGCTAGACAATATGCTTTCAGCGCATGGTCGTTCTTCATTTTCAGGTGACCGCAAAGTGGTTGTTGCCATGGCGAGACCTCATACCGAATCAGGTAGTTTTTAAGTAGTTAATGCGTACCCGCTGATGAAGTCTACTCAGCGGTTTTTTTCATCAATATCAAAGACCCAAGTTTTCCTATTATTTTGGGTAAGGCATACGTATCACAATGAAAAGTTTCTTTGAGGAAATATTAGCTGGTTCAGACAGCACTATGATCGATTTAATCGAGTCTCAAGCCAACTTGCTACCAAACAAGACAGTTTATGAGTATTTAAAAGATGGGGAGGTGTTAGACGATTCTCTGAGCTTCTCAGAACTGCATCGAAAGGTAAAATGTTTAGCTGGTCGAATTCAAAATAGTTGTGAACAAGGCGACCGTGTTTTGCTGCTTTACCCGAGTAGCCTAGATTATATCGTTGCTTTCTTCGCTTGTATTTACGCGGGTTGCATTGCTGTTCCTGCCTATCCCCCTCAAAATCAACGCCGTGATTGGGCGAGATTGAAAAGTATTTTTGATGATTGTAATGCATCGCTTGTTCTGACTAACACGGCTTCGTTTAATGGTGTTAGGGAGTGGCTTGATGATCAACAAAACAACAAAAAATGCGAACTTCTTCAAAGCGATGTTGCTGATATTTCAGACAATGAGCTGAAATATAACTGGAAGCGTCCGGAAATAGATCAGCAGACTATCGCTTTCCTTCAATACAGTTCGGGATCTACCGGTACTCCAAAAGGAGTCATGGTTACCCATCTAAATTTACTTCATAACCAGCACGTTATTCACCAATCAATACTGGAAGACGGTGATGTCAATATTGTTGGGTGGTTACCCATTTATCATGACATGGGATTAATCTGCAACGTCCTTCAACCTCTATATTGTGGTGGTACGCTAACTCTATTAGCTCCTGTCAATGTTATTCAAAAGCCTTACCGTTGGTTAAAAGCCATCACTGATAAAAAAGCGTTAGTCAGTGGAGGCCCTAATTTTATTTATGATTTGTGTGTCGATAGGATAACTGACGAGCAAAAAGCGACTCTTGATCTTTCTCATTGGAAAGGGGCGTTTAACGGTGCTGAGCCGGTTAATTATGAAACAATGAAACGTTTCGCTTCAGCTTTTGAATCCTGTGGTTTGGATTACGATGTGTTGGCGCCATGCTATGGATTGGCGGAAAACACCTTAGTTGTCGCAACAAAAAACCGACATATTCCTCCGAAAACAATTCGTATTGATGGTCAAGAATTAAAGCGCGGAAGCGCTGTCACCTCCACAAGTGACGATTCTACTTCTCTGACGCTCGTTAGTTCCGGTGATCACGTCGTTGCGCAAGAGGTTAGTATTGTTGATCCAAATGAACACACACATTGTGGCGACAACAAAGTTGGTGAGATATGGGTAAAAGGCCAGAGTGTCGCGAAAGGCTATTGGAATAAGCCTGAACTCACATCAGAAATATTCAATGTATCTATCCAAGATTCTTCTGATAATCAAATTGTTGATACGGGTTATATGCGAACAGGTGATCTCGGATTCATTAGCGAGGGACACCTGTATGTAACTGGGCGAATGAAAGATGTCATCATTGTTAACGGGCAAAACCATTATCCGCAAGATATTGAAACTGATATTCAAGAAATCAGCGAACTTTTCAGAAACAGTGGAAGTGCAGCCTTCTCGATTAACACGGAAGGAAAAGAGCGTTTAGTTGTTGTCCAGGAGCTGACCCCAAGAGCCAGCCGACCCAAAGCGCAAATACCGTTCGACGAACTCTTCAGTAAAGCGCGAAACGTGATTGCAAAGGATCATCAACTTGAACTCCATGATCTGGTTTTGATTAAGTTCGGGGCTTTATCCAGAACAACTAGTGGCAAAATTCAACGTTACCTCAATAAAGAACGCTATTTGTCGAATGATTTTGATTCCCGCTTTTCAGCACTCTTAGTCGATACACCGATTAAACAAACTCAGCGCTATGTCGCCCCTAAATCAGATATCGAAAGGCTGCTGTGCGATATTAGTCAGAAGGTGTTGAAGGTCGAGAAAGTAGGCCTAGAAGATAACTTCTTTGAGCTTGGTGGTCATTCTCTATTGCTGATGCAAATAATAGGAATGATTCAAGAGAAGGGGTTAGAACTGACGCCTCAACAAGTTTTTGCATCGAAAAACATTGCTGATTTGGCAGCTTGCATTGAATTAAACAAAAAGCAGGTTAACTCTGAGTCAAAAGCAGTTGTTCCGAATTTAATTCCCTCGGATGGATGCACAAAAATCACGCCCCAAATGCTGTCTTTGATTGATCTCAGTCAAGATGAAATCGATCAAATTACTTCAATGACACTTGGGGGTATGGAAAATATTCAGGATATATATCCCTTAGGGCCATTACAGCAGGGAATACATTTCCACAATTTGATGAGTAAAGAATCTGATCCTTATGTGTTTCCTAATTTACTCATTGTTGATAATGAAAAGGTTCTATCGAAACTTTTGTCAGCACTTCAACTTATAGTCACTCGGCATGATTCTCTGCGCACCTTTGTTGTAAGTGATGGGTTAAAACAACCCGTTCAAGTTGTTTGTCGTGACGTCACTCTGCCAGTGAATTGGGTGCATTTAGATAGCCGCCCCGTGAAACAACAAATGGAGGAGTTGTGTTCTCCTCATAATCAATGGTTAGACATCTCTAAAGCGCCATTATTACGAGTCAACATTGCCAAAGAAAGGGATACTGAAAAGCACTACCTTGTTCTTCAATACCATCATTTGATCTCTGATCAAGAAGGGTTGGAAATCATTAAGAAGGAGTTGCAAATTATACTCCAAGGTAATGAACAGCAGTTGCCTAAAGTCGCCCACTATAGAAATTACATCGCAGATACACAAAGAAAAGTTGAAAGCGAAGATGCTAAGCGTTTCTTTAGCAACATGCTTCATAATGTTGATTCACCAACATCACCTTTTGGTTTAATTGATACGCAAAGAAATGGGGGGCAGACAGCCGAGATTAGGCAACTTGTCTCAGAGAAGGTGTCTGAACGCATTCGCGCTCTTTCTAAGAAAATGAAGTTGAGTCCGGCTGCTTTATTTCATGCGGCTTGGGCAAAAGTTTTAGGTTCTTGTACCGGACAAACCGACGTTGTTTTCGGCACAGTGCTCTCCGGACGGTTGCAGGGGACTGTAGGTTCTCAAAATACCCTCGGCGTATTTATTAATACGCTGCCTGTAAAAGTGTCAGTAGGAAGCTCTGATCCTCAAGGTTTGGTGAATGAGGTTAATAAGAGTTTATTTGATCTTTTAGAGCATGAGTATGTGCCTCTTTCCTTAGCTCAAAAATGTAGTGGAATCCCTACAGAATTGCCCTTATTCAGTGCGTTGATGAACTATCGACATGTTGAGATCTTGTCTGATAGGAGCTACACATCAGATCTTATTCAAGGTTTAGATTTTTCCAGTGGGGGTGGTCGCAACAACTATCCGTTGACCTTGTCTGTGGATGACTATGGCGAACAAGGCTTTGGTTTAGTGGGTTTGTTTGACCAATCGATTCATGCCGAACAACTGATGGGGCATATGCAACGTGCTCTGGCAGTGTTGGTAGAAGGCTTGGAGAGTGAGAGTCAGGTACCTGTTAAAGCCTTGTCGGTTATTCCCGCATCAGAGCAACAACAATTGCATGTGTTGGCCAAGACGGGTGAGTCAGTGATTGTTGATTCTGATATAGCTGCCATACATCAATTGTTTGAATCCCAGGTTGATGAGTTGGGCGATAACTTGGCCGTAGTGTATGACCAAGTGTCGTTGAGCTATGGGGAGCTGAATACCCAGGCCAATCAGTTAGCCCATTACTTAAGGAAGCAAGGTGTTGGTCGTGAGAGTCGCGTGGCCCTGTATATGGAGCGCAGCGATAAACTGATAGTTGGGTTGTTGGCGGTGCTTAAAGCTGGCGGTGCTTATGTGCCCTTAGATGTGAAGTGGCCGAGTGCGCGTATCAACCAGATAGTGTCAGACAGTGAGGTGTGTGGTGTCTTAAGTGAGTCACAGTGGCAATCGGACTTATCGGGCTTTGAAGTACCGGTGCATTATCTGGATAAAGGTGAAGCCTGGTCTGACTTACCGGTTACTAATCCCGAGTCTATCAATCAAGCTCATGATGCGGCCTATGTGATTTATACCTCAGGGACCACAGGGGTACCTAAAGGTGTGGTGATAGAGCATAGGCAGTTGCTTAACTACAGCTTGGGGATGGCAGAGACCTTAGGTGTTCAAGGCGATGATTCTAATAAATTGAGTTTTGCGCATATCTCGACTATTGCTGCAGACTTAGGGAACACCTCTTTATACGGTGCTTTGTGCTTTGGCGGTTGCCTGCACTTGATAGACAGTGAGTGTGCCTTTGACCCGGATGCGATGAGTGCCTATGGGCAGATGCATGAACTGGATGTGCTTAAGATAGTACCGAGTCACTTACAAGGGTTACTCAGTGCCCAGGATGCTAAATCTGTCTTACCGCGTAAGTTACTTATCTTAGGGGGCGAGTCTTGTTCAATTGAACTCATCAAGCAGATAAAAGCCCTATCACCTGAGCTTCGTATTGTAAATCACTACGGTCCGAGTGAAACGACTGTGGGCGTGTTAACCCATGAGATAAGTGACTTCGATATTGAGAGCCAGCTTATTCCTTTAGGTCGTCCGTTACCGGGCAGTGAAGTGTATGTACTGGACAGTGCGGGGCAGTTATCGCCTTTAGGTATGGCTGGCGAGTTGTACATTGGTGGTGCCGGAGTGGGGCGCGGTTATATTAATCGGGATGAGCTGACGGCAGAGCGTTTTGTGTCTCACACCTTGAATGAGGTATCCGGGCAATCAACCGAACAACCCAAGAGCACACGCTTGTACCGTACAGGTGATAAGGTACGTTACTTGCCGGATGGTAATCTGGTGTTTATGGGCCGTTTGGATGAGCAGGTCAAGGTTCGGGGTTATCGTGTTGAGCTGGGTGAGATAGAGCGCTGTTTAACAGATATTGATTCCGTGCAACAAGCGGTTGTGAGGTTAGAGTCAGGTGAGGTATCACAGCAGTTAGTGGCCTATGTAGTGCCAACGAATTTAGACTCGGAAGCATCAAGCACTGAACACTCTGACTCACTCTCAACACAGTTAAGTGCCCAATTAAGTGAAGTTCTGCCTGATTATATGCTGCCGCAGCAGTGTGTGATGGTTGAGAGTATTCCATTAACACTCAACGGTAAGGTGGACTGGCAAGCTCTCTCAGTATTGGCACAGCCTGAAGCGGTTAAGTCTGAGTCACGCGCAGCCGAGACAGACGCCGAACAAGCCTTATTGTCCATATGGCAAGCCATCTTAAAGCGTGATGATATCAACGTGGATGATAACTTCTTTGCCTTAGGTGGGGATTCCATCTTAAGCCTGCAGGTGATTGCTAAAGCGAAGCGTGCTGGGTTTAAGTTACTGCCTAAGCAGGTGTTTGATAACCCCACCGTTGAATCCTTGGCGGCAGTGGCTAAACCTCTGGATAAACAAGCCAAACAAGCGGGTGACATCAATGCCTCAGTCAGTGGTGAGCTTCCCTTAACACCCATACAACACTGGTTCTTTGAGTCTGAGCATCCACAGGCCCATCACTGGAATCAATCCTTACTGGTACAAAGCAAAGCGGCATTAGATACACAAGCCTTGCAAGCGGCTGTGGCTATGGTGGTGAAGCATCATGACCAGCTACGCAGTGAGTTTATCAAGACAGCACAGGGATACACGCAGCATGTCTTGCCTTGGGATGAGACTAAAGGCACTGATTATTATCACCTCATACAAGATGTAACTGATGAAGCCTCTTTGACCGAGGCACTGAATCAAGCACAAGGCAGTTTAAGCTTGTCGAGCCAAGACGGTGTTGGACAACTGTTTAAGGTATTCCATGTTAAAGGCAGCGAGACAACACCCGAGTATCTGTTATTGGCGGCCCATCACTTAGTGGTTGATGGTGTATCCTGGCGACTTCTCGTTGAGGATATCCAACGTGCGTATCAGCATGAACAAACACCTGCCATGGTTCGCCCTAAAGGGTTACCGCTGGCCGATAAAACCACGTCATTTAAAGCCTGGTCGCAGGGCTTAACTCAGGCAGTGTCTGATAGTTCACAAGATTGGCAAGTGAATGCCCGAGATTATTGGGATGGGTTACGAGACGCCTTACCTGAATCACATCCCTTGTACTTTGTACAAGATAAAGAGCATCAGAATCAGAAAGAGGCAAGGCTTGGTGATATCACACGCTTTGAAACTAGGTTAAGTGAAGAGGCCACACAAGCCTTATTGCAATCGGCCCCTAAAGCTTATAACACACGTATTAATGACCTGTTGTTAAGTGCCTTGTCTTTGGCGATAGCGAAACAGTTACCTGATGAAGACCTCTATTTAGAGCTTGAAGGTCATGGTCGTGAATCTATAGCCTCACCGTCACTGGAAGGGCTGGATATCTCTCGAACTGTGGGCTGGTTTACCAGCCGCTTCCCAGTATTGTTGTCTTCAGCAACCTCTCAAAACGATGAGGATAATGATGCGTTAGCTCAGCTGATTAAAGTGACCAAAGAGCAATTGCGTGGACTGCCGCTGCAAGGGATGTCTTATGGGGTACTGCGTTACTTAGGTGCTATGCCATCACTGCCTGCACCGACATTGTCGTTTAATTACTTAGGTCAGGTAGACAGTGAAGCAGATAAAGACACCTCTTTGTTCGAGCCGGTCTCACTCACATCGCCTATGATGGAACGTCACCCAGAGAATAAGGTGACGCACGGGCTCTCGATGGATGCTTTAGTCAATCATGGTCAGCTCACACTCAGTTGGCGAAGTGTGCCAGAGCCGCTGAGCTTCGATATTCATCAACTGGCTGAGGACTATACCCAAGCCCTTGAGCAGATTATCACGCATTGCGGTGACACGGCTAAAGGTGTGACGCCGTCTGACTTCCCATTGACACCACTGCCGCAGCAAGACTTGGATAACTTGGTCTCAAGGCAAGGTATCGAGCAGTTAGAAGACGTCTATCCACTGACAGCCCTGCAAGAAGGCTTGCTGTTCCATACCTTACAAACCGTAGATAACGAGGAATCAGCTTACTTTAATCAGATGCTGGTTGAAGTTGAAGGTGCGTTTAATACACAGCACTTTATCCAGGCTTGGGAGATGATACTTAAGCGTCATAGTATCTTAAGAAGCGGGTTTAGTTACGAAGGACTCAGTGAGCCGACCCAATGGGTACAGCGTGAGGTAGAGCTGCCAGTGAATCGCCTGGACTGGCGTGGTCTATCGGATGAGCAGCAAACCCAAAGCCGATTACAGTATCTGCAAGCTGATAAAGCCAAAGGCTTTGATTTAAGTACGCCGCCCTTGATGCGTCTGGCGCTTATCCACTTGGATGATAACCATTGGCAAGTGCTGTGGAGTCGTCACCACTTATTACTCGATGGTTGGAGTTCAACCCGCTTGCTTCAAGAAGTGCTGGCAACTTATGCCTGCTTAGAGCAAGGCCAGGTGCCTGAGCAGCATCCACTGCTGCAGCAACAACCTAAGCCTTTTAGTACCTACTTGGCTTGGTTACAGCAACAGGATAAACAAGCAGCGGATGCCTTCTGGGCAGAGTACCTGCAGGGCATTACAGATACCACACCGTCACCGCTGACACATCACAGTGATACCGGGTATCAGTACCATACTCAACAGTTCTCGGTTGAACTCACTCAACAGTTAGAAACTCTGGCAAAGCAGCACAGTGTGACATTAAACACCGTGATGCAATCAGCGTGGGCGTTACTGCTCTCCCGTTATGGTGCCGCTAGTCACGAATCACAAGATGTGGTGTTTGGTATGACGACATCGGGTCGTCCAGCTGAGCTCTCAGGTATAGAGAACATGTTGGGGCTGTTTATCAATACCTTACCGATACGCTTGCAAACACAAGGCAACCAAACACTTAAGGATTACCTGACGCAAACCCAGGAAGGGCAGGCTAAGGTCCGTGATTATGAGCAGTCACCGCTGACACAAATACAAAGCGTGAGTGGTTTGCCTCAAGGACAAAGCTTGTTTGAGACCTTGATGGTGTTTGAGAACTACTTTAAAGGGGATGAAGCGCCTGAGCAGAGAGTTAATGATGACCTGCGTATAACGCCTATCATCAATCATGACCCGACACACTATGCATTGACCTTGATGATAATGCCGGATGCCGTGCAAGGGATGAGTATCAGCTATGGTAGCCGTGATGCACAGACCTCTCAGGTTGAGCGGTTAATGGGGCATTATGAGACCTTGCTTAAGGCGATGGTTATCGCTGAAGCTGATACACCACTTCAACAGCTTGAGGTTCTGTCGGAGGAGGATAGGCAACAACAACAGCAATGGAATGACACAACACTCACTATCACCCCATTGAGTGTAGAGCAGCTGTTGAGTAAACAGGCCTTGCAAACTCCATCTAATAGGGCAGTCAGCTTCGATAACACGTCACTGACTTACACAGAGCTGGAATCTAAAGCCAATCAACTGGCGCATGTGCTGCAATCACAAGGAGTTAAAGCGGGCAGTTTGGTGGGTGTGTGCCAGCACCGTTCACTCAACATGCTTATCAGTACCTTGGCTGTCATGAAAGCCGGTGGTGCTTATGTGCCCATGGACCCGACCTATCCGATAGAGCGTCTTCATTACATGTTATCGGATGCCAAGGTCGGTATGGTATTAGCGGACAGTGCAGTGGCACAGAGTGACCTGCTTAACGTTGAACAGCCCTTGCAGGTTATCAATGTTGAGGATAAGGCGCTGCTAACAGAAGTGCCGGATAATGTACCTGAACATGAGGCGGCTTTAGATGACAGAGCCTATGTTATCTACACCTCAGGCTCAACAGGCAAACCCAAAGGGGTTGAAGTGAGTCGAGTGAATCTCACGAACTTCATCCAGGGCATGCAACAGCAACTCGCCTTGACCGAACAAGATAAGCTCTTAGCTGTGACCTCTTTATCGTTTGATATTGCAGGGCTTGAGCTGTACTTACCGCTTATCCGTGGTGCACAGGTGGTTATCGGTGATGAGGCTTTATCGATGGATGGAGAGCGATTAAAAGAGACGCTTATCCAGTCACAGATAACCCATATGCAGGCCACACCGGTGAGTTGGAAACTCTTACTGGCCAGTGGTTGGCAACACACCTCTGATACCCATGACTTTACCGCATTATGTGGGGGTGAAGCCTTCCCGGTGACACTGGCGCAAGACTTACTCAAACAACCAATCCATGTCTGGAACTTGTATGGGCCGACGGAGACCACCATCTGGTCATCGGCTTGTCACCTCAACACCCACCAAGAGCACATTAATCACAGTGTGCCTATAGGTTACCCGATAGCCAATACGCAGTTGTATGTGCTGAATGAAGAGCAACAACCTGTACCGATAGGCGCAGTCGGTGAGTTGTACATTGGTGGTGACGGTGTGGCTTTAGGGTATTTAGGCAACCAATCTCTCACGGAAGCGCGTTTTATCAACACGCCTAATGGCAGGCTTTACCGCACAGGCGACCTGGCACGTTATCAGGAGGATGGAACACTTGACTGTTTAGGAAGGATAGACCATCAGGTCAAGGTGCGTGGCTTTAGGATAGAGCTCGGTGAGATAGAGCAGTGTTTAATGGCACACCTCAACGTTCAAGAAGCGGTGGTGAATCCTTATAGCCATGCCGGTGAACAGACCTTGGTGGGGTATGTGGTATTGAACACCACAAAGGAAGAACAAGAAAAGGAAAAAGAAAGTGCAGAGACGAACGACTTGCACCAAGCACTCAAAGCGCATGTATCAACACACTTACCAAACTACATGGTACCGAGTTTTATGGTGTCCTTGGACAGTTTACCACTGACACCGAATGGCAAGATAGACAGGAAGGCGTTGCCTGCACCTAACATCAATACGCAAACCCAAGCGTATGTGGCACCGAACACAGAAACCGAGACTCTCTTATGTGAGATATGGCAGGAGGTGTTGGATGTTGAGCGAGTGGGTGTGACAGATAACTTCTTCCAGCTCGGCGGGCATTCGCTGCTCGCAATTCGACTTCATGCCAGGATCTGCCAGGTATTCGATATTGATCTACCACTGAAAAAACTATTTGAAAAAACGACGGTTACTGAGCTCGCTGAGCAAATACAGATAACGCAAGCTGCTATACACCTTAGTAACACAACAAATAATGATGGATCTGACGATCAGTCAGAGGATGAAATCTTTGAGGAATTTGAAATATGAGTGTAGTTGATTTTATCCACGAACTTGAACAGAAGCGCGTTCAATTAAATGTGAAAAACGATCAGCTGAGTATTAAAGCACCTCCAGGTGCGATCACACCTGAATTAAAGGCACAGTTAAAAGAATACAAAGCGCAACTCATTGACGTATTAAAACAGGTTGAGATACAAAATAGGCCTATCATTGTACCTGTATCTCGAGAGGAAAGGTTTCCTCTATCTTATGCACAACAACGTTTGTGGTTTATTGATCAAGCAGAAGGAGGCAGTAAACATTACTTAATATCAGCCACGCTAAATATCAAAGGCGAGTTAAACATTCCTGCACTTGAAGGTGCTTTTACACAGGTTATGGAACGTCACGAGAGCCTTCGTGCATGTATTCGTGTTGATGAACGAAACGAACCTTATCAGGTGTTTTTATCACCGAATACCTTTGAGTTGGCTTATGAAGACATGACGACGCGTTTAGATGACGTGGATGGCTTTATTCATGAACGAGTCACCAGACGTTTTGAACTTAGTCAGGATGTTATGTTGCGTGCGGGAGTCGTGAAGACAAGCACTGATTCCCATAAATTGTATGTCGTTATGCATCACATTGCGTCAGATGGTTGGTCTTTACCTATTTTACTGAATGAGGTTACGGCATTCTATAACGCCGAAAATCGAGGAAAGGAAGCTGAGCTTAAACCTTTAACCATTCAATATGCAGACTATGCATATTGGCAACGTAACTGGCTAAAAGGCGAAGTCCTGGATCGCCAAATTGAGCACTGGCGCAAAGCTTTGGCCGATTTACCTGTAGTTCATGGGTTGCCTTTAGATTATCAACGCCCTGAAATTCAGACGTTTAATGGTGATTTGTATAAGTACCAATTAAGTAATCAGATTAGTAACCAATTTAAAGATTTGTGTTTATCCGCTAACACGACCTTGTTTATGGGGATGCAAGCTGCTTTTTCTGTCTTGCTGTCCCGTTATAGTAATGAAACAGACATTGTGATCGGTAGCCCGATAGCTAACCGTGAACAACCAGAAATAGCTACACTGATAGGCTTTTTCGTCAATATGCTCGTTTTGAGAATAGATCTGTCAGATTCACCAGATTTCATAACGCTATTGGATCGTTGTAAAAAGCAGTCATTAGATAGTTATGAGTTTCAGCAAGTACCATTTGAGCAGATCGTTGAAGAATTAAATCCTCAACGTAACATGAGCCATAGTCCACTTTTTCAAATTACCTTAACCCTCCAAGAAGAAAATTCAAAAGCTGCAAGCTTCGATGGCTTAGCATTAGAACCGATTGAAAAGTATAGCGGTGTTGTCAAATATGATTTAGAACTCACTGTGAAGCCTAGTGCATCTGGCATGTTGTTAGAATGGAATTACAACACGGACTTGTTTAAGGCTGAAACCATCCATCTAATGGCTGATCGCTTTGATTTGTTGTTGAGTGAGTTAGTCAAACGACCACAAGAGTCAGTTTTTAATCATTCACTATTGTCTGAAACAGAAATAGAGCAACAACTAAATACTTGGAATGATACTGCTAAAGATTATCCGTTAGATAAGTGTATTCATCAGCTATTTGAGCAGCAAGTGGAATCTAATCCAGACGAAACAGCGGTTATTTTTGAAGGCCATCAATTAACTTATAAAGAGCTCAATACGGCGGCAAACCTTTTAGCGCATAACTTAATAAAACAAGGCGTTAAACCAGACACTTTAATTGGCTTATGTGTTAAACCTAGTCTTGAAGCTATGATAGGAATGCTGGGTATTCTCAAAGCAGGGGGAGCTTATGTTCCTCTAGATCCTTACTACCCGGTAGAACGGCTAAAACACATGTTGTCAGATTCATCGGTAGATCTGATTGTTACACAGACTAATCTAGTTGGTAATCTGCCGATTTCTCATCAACACGTTATTTGCTTGGATCAATATCGAGAGTTTAAAGGGCAAACGAGTGACAATCCTAAGATTCAAACTTTAACTTCAAAGCACGTGGCTTACGTCATATATACATCAGGTTCCACAGGAAAACCGAAAGGCGTTATTCAAAGTCACAAAGCACTGACTAATTACGTTACTTGGGCTGGTGAACAATATTTCGAAAAAGCGCATGGAAGCGTTGTTAGTACAAATTTATCTTTTGATGCATCAGTGACTACACTCTTTGGAGGTTTGATAATTGGCAAGCCCTGTCGGTTAATAGAGCTTGATGACTCTCTTATTCCGACATTAGCTCATAGTATTAAAACGACACAGGAACGCTGTGTTTATAAGGTAACTCCAAGCCACTTATCAGCGTTGATGCAATATTGGCTGAATAAAGAACCAAGCTTGCAAGAGCACTTTTTTGTTGTTGGTGGTGAGCAATTATTACAATCAGTGGCTAACGCTTTTATAAGTGAAGTTTGTCCCAACAGTTTAGTAGTCAATGAGTATGGTCCTACAGAGGCTATGGTTGGGTGTTCAACTTACACGCTATCAATCGGCATGATCCAAGATTCATTATCTAAAGCCCATGCGATCCCTATAGGGCGACCCATAGCTAATACCGAGCTTTATGTATTAGATATTAATAGAAGGGCGGTCCCGACAGGTGTTATTGGTGAGTTGTATATAGGTGGCGAAGGGTTAGCTCAAGGCTATTTAAATCGTAAAGAATTAACTGATGAAAGATTTGTTGTTAACTCGTATAGCGATGATCGATCACAGAAAATATACAAAACAGGGGATATGGTCCGCTGGCTAGATGGCGGAGTGTTGGAATATATAGGTCGCATTGATGAACAGTTTAAAGTGCGTGGTTATCGCATTGAGCTCGGTGAGATAGAGGAGTGTTTACTATCACATGCTGATGTTAAGGAAGCGGTAGTCAACCCATATACCCATGCAGGTGAGCAGACCTTGGTGGGGTATGTAGTACTCAACCAAGAACAAGGAAAAGAAAAAAAGAGTTTAGATACAAGCGACTTATATCAAACCCTCAAAGCGCATGCCTCGGAGCATCTACCGAACTACATGGTGCCGAGTTTTATCGTGTCTTTGGACAGCTTACCCTTAACACCCAATGGCAAGATAGACAGGAAGGCTTTTCCTCAACCCGATATCGGTACTCAAGCCCTGGCATATGTGGCCCCGAACACAGAAACCGAGACTCTCTTATGTGAGATATGGCAAGAGGTATTAGATGTTAAGCGCGTAGGCGTGACAGACAACTTCTTCCAACTCGGCGGACATTCTTTACTGGTTATTAAACTGATTGCGCGATTACAAGATGCTGGCTTTAACCTTGCCGTGAAACAGGTATTCGCCACAAACAACCTATCTGAGTTAGCCCAGCTAATTGAATCGAAGTCAGGTATTACAACTGTCTTTAAAGCTCCAGAGAACCTTATCCCTGAAGCATGTGAGCAGATAACACCCGAGATGTTACCGCTTATTGAGCTTACACAAAGTGATATAGATGTCATTGCTGAACACGTTCCAGGTGGTATGAAGAACATTCAAGATATCTATCCGCTTGGGCCGTTACAAGAAGGGATCTATTTCCATCATGTGATGAGTAAAGAGTCGGATCCTTATGTCTTTCCTAACTTGCTCACCGTAGAGAATGAAACGGCTTTAAACAATTTGTTCGAAGCTTTGCAATTTATTATCGACCGTCATGATGTACTTAGAACCTTGGTATTAAATGATGGACTATCGCAACCTACCCAAGTAGTTTGCCGCCAAGCGAAGCTGCCAATAGAGTGGATTGAAGTCAGTGAAGGTTCTGTTGAGAAACATATGGAAGCCTTATGTGTTCCTGAGAAGCAGTGGCTGGATATCTCGCAAGCGCCACTGTTACGAGTCAAAGTCGCTAAAGAGAATGATTCTTCGAAACACTTTGTGCTTTTACAGTACCACCATTTAGCCACGGACCATGAAGGCTTAGACATTATCCAACGTGAGATTTTGGCATTTTTTGATGGCGTTTCAGAGCAACTGTCAGCGCCAATACCTTATCGTGAATTTGTTGCCCATGCCCAGCATCATGCTTTGCAAGGGGATGCAGATGCATTCTTCCAAACCATGCTGAGTGATGTCAGCGAACCGACCTTACTCTTTGATTTGCAAAATACTCAGAACAGTGGTGCCCAGATAGAAGAGTACCGGGAAGGAGTACCGTCACGCATTGCTAATCAAATTCGTTCATTATCTCAAAGCTTAGCAATCAGTCCTGCGAGTGTATTTCATGCTGCCTGGGCCATGGTGCTGAGTGCTTGTAGCCACCAAAATAAAGTGGTGTTTGGTACGGTGCTATCTGGACGCTTACAAGGCACTGTAGGTTCAGAGCATATGATGGGTGTGTTTATCAACACATTACCGATAAAGGTCGATGTAGCTGATACATCAGCGCTTGCGTTTATCCAGCAGGTGAATACTGATTTGGTGAGCTTGTTGTCGTATGAACAGACTCCACTTGTGCAAGTACAAAAGCACAGTGGCATTCCCAGCGAGCAGCCCTTGTTTAGTGCCCTAATGAATTATCGCCACTCAGGGAAGAATGACAATCAAGCAGATACTATTCAAGGTATCGAGATGAGTCACTCAGGTGCTCGCAACAACTACCCGTTGACCTTGTCTGTGGATGACTATGGCGAACAAGGCTTTGGTTTAGTGGGTTTGTTTGACCAGTCTGTTAATGCTGAGCAACTGATGGGGTATATGCAATGTGCTTTGGTCGTGTTGCTTGAAGGCTTGGAGAGTGAGAGTCGAGTATCCGTTCAAGATTTGTCGGTCATTCCTGCATCAGAGCAACAACAATTGCATGCGTTGGCCAAGACGGGTGAGTCAGTGGGTGTTGAACCTGATACTGCTGCGATACAGCAGATGTTCGAATCTCAGGTTACTGAGTTAAGTGATAGCTTGGCCGTAGTATATGACCAAGTGTCATTGAGTTATGGGGAGTTGAATGCACAAGCCAATCAGTTAGCCCATTACTTAAGGGAACAAGGGGTTGGTCGTGAGAGTCGCGTGGCTTTGTATATGGAGCGCAGCGATAAACTGATAGTGGGTTTGTTAGCGGTACTTAAAGCCGGCGGTGCGTATGTGCCCTTAGATGTGAAGTGGCCCCGTGCCCGTATCAACCAGATAGTGTCAGACAGTGCGGTGTGTGGTGTCTTAAGTGAATCACAGTGGCAATCAGACTTATCAGACTTTGACGTACCAGTACACTATCTGGATAAAGATGATGCCTGGTCTGATTTACCGGTTACTAATCCCGAGTCTATCAACCAAGCGCATGATGCCGCGTATGTGATTTACACCTCAGGGACCACAGGTGTCCCTAAAGGGGTGGTGATAGAGCATAGACAACTGCTTAACTACAGCTTAGGGATGGCAGAGACCTTGGGTATTCAAGGCGATGATTCTAATAAATTGAGCTTTGCGCATATCTCCACTATTGCCGCAGACTTGGGGAACACCTCTTTGTACGGTGCTTTATGCTTTGGTGGTTGCCTGCATCTGATAGGCAGTGAGTGTGCCTTTGACCCGGATGCGATGAGTGCCTATGGGCAGGTGCATGAACTGGATGTGCTTAAGATAGTGCCGAGTCACTTACAAGGCCTCCTATCTGCACAAGATGCTAAGTCCGTCTTACCGCGTAAGCTACTTATCTTAGGGGGCGAGGCGTGTTCAATTGAGCTCATCAAGCAGATAAAAGCCTTATCACCGCAGCTTCGTATTATAAATCACTACGGTCCAAGTGAAACGACTGTAGGTGTACTGACGTATGAGATAAGTGACTCCGATATTGAGAGCCAGCTTATTCCTTTAGGTCGTCCGTTACCGGACAGTGAAGTCTATGTACTGGACAGTGCAGGGCAGTTATCGCCTTTAGGTGTGGCTGGTGAGCTATACATAGGTGGTGCGGGTGTAGGTCGTGGTTACATCAATCGGGATGAGCTCACAGCAGAGCGTTTTGTGTCTCATGCGTTCGATGTATCAGGACAATCAACCGAACAACCAAAGAGCACACGCTTGTACCGTACAGGCGATAAGGTACGTTACTTGCCGGATGGTAATTTGGTGTTTATGGGCCGTTTGGATGAGCAGGTTAAGGTTCGTGGCTATCGCGTTGAGCTTGGAGAGATAGAGCGCTGTTTAACCGACATTGATACCGTGCAACAAGCGGTTGTTATGTTAGTCGATAATGATGTCAATCAGGGACTGATTGCATGGGTTGTGAAAGATGGAGTTAAACAAAATAGTGATTTGGAGCAACAACTTAAACACAGATTGCCGGATTATATGCTTCCACAAAAGATACTTTCATTAGAATCGATTCCGCTTTCTGCAAATGGCAAGATCGACCGTGTTCTATTAAAGCAACTGGCTAATGAGGATGAACGAGCTCCTGCTCTAAAAGAGTTCCGTAAACCAAAAACTGAAAATGAAATCAAGATTGCGAAAATATGGTGTGAAATACTCAAAAGAGATTCAGTTAGTATCGATGATGATTTCTTTAAGTTAGGTGGCGATTCTATTTTAAGTTTGCAAGTCATTGCGAAAGCTAAAAAAGTGGGTTTAAAACTAACGCCGAGACAGTTGTTTGATCAACCAACGATTGAAAAGCTCGCTGAACTCGCAAAGCCAATCAGTAAATCTAGGAAAAGAAACCTTATGGTCTCTGGTTCAGTGCCTTTGACACCAATACAGCACTGGTTCTTCGAAGCCGAACACCCAGATATGCATCATTGGAACCAGTCAGTCATATTCAAAGCGACCTCAAAAATTAGCTTTACTGGAATACAAAATTCAGTAGAAGCACTGGTTAAACACCACGACACTTTAAGATTAAAATTCGTACTTGAAGGCACAGTCTGGCAACAAAGCTATAGCAGCATTATGTCCGTTGATTCAGCAAAGTTATGCAGGCGCATTACCGCGAGTGAACTGGGTTTAACTGAAATGTCTAATGAGGAGCAAGTATCTCAGGCAATTGAGTTGCATACTGCAAAAGCGCAGACAGCACTGAGTTTATCTGAAGGTCCATTAATACAAATAACACACTTTGATCTCTCAGACCTTGAAGGGCAAGAAGATCGGATACTTATTGTTGCACATCACCTTATAATTGATGGTGTTTCTTGGAGAATCTTATTAAAAGACTTTGCTCAGCTCTATCATCAACTTGAGCAAAGTAAGCCTATCGGTTTAAGTGATAAAAGTACGAGTTTTCAGGCTTGGTCTGAACAGTTATTAGCCTATGCAAAATCACAAAAACTCGCTGAGGAAATAGAGTACTGGCAGAACGTAATGCAAACAACATCTTCTATTCCATTTTTGGAACCTAAGAAGTCTATAGAAGGTAATTTAGTGAGCACGGCCAGTACAGTTAGCGTTGAGCTTTCAAAGGACCAGACAGCTGCTCTTATTAGAGAAATACCTGTAGTTTATAACACTCAGGTTAATGACCTTTTACTGGCTGCCTTAGCTAACACATTATGTAAATCGGAACAGAGCGTTATCGTCGAATTGGAAGGTCATGGACGAGAATCTGATGTTATTAGTGAAGGAGGGGAGCTCGATCTCAGTCAAACATTAGGTTGGTTCACAAGCCGTTTCCCTGTTCGCTTAACAAACACTAGCCATAGTGTTGATGAACTTATTCTTCAAACTAAAGAACAACTTGATGCTGTACCAAACAATGGTATTGGATATGGCGTGCTCAGATATCTGCATCCTGAAGCCAATGTGAGAAAGGCATTTGCTAAGCATTCAAAGCCGAAAATAAGCTTTAACTACCTCGGACAGTTTAATACGGAGAAGGAAACTGGAAGGTTATTTAGTAAAACGACTGAAAGCACAGGACGGCAACGTGCGCCGACCTCTAAGCGCAGTCAACTTATAGAATTGGTTTCTCACATTAGTGACGATCAATTAACTATCAATTGGCAATATAGTGAAGCTTTGCATGATAAAAGCACAATTGAACAGTATGCTAATGATTATTTAAAAAGCTTAATGAATATCATCAAGCATTGTTTGAATGAAAAAGCGCGTTTACAACTCCCATCTGCAGAGAGGTTGGAAAATTCAGCTTCAACGGTTATCCAGTGCTTGCGACCAGCAAATAATGATATTCAAGCTCAAACGCCATTGTTCTGTTTGCATCATAGAGGAGGGCATACTCTAGAGTACCGACCTATTGCAGACGTTATACATCCGTCTATTCCAGTCTACGGTATTCAATCCAACGTATTATCGGATCCTGACTATCTTGAATGTGACATGGAGGTTGTATCAAAACAGTATGCTCAAGCTATCAGGGAAAAGCAGCCTCAAGGCCCATATAAGCTTCTTGGTTGGTCGCTAGGAGGCGTACTGGCGATGGCAATAGCTGAAGTGCTCGAATCTCAAGGTCAAAAAGTTAGCTTTATAGGTTTAATAGATGCTTCTTTATCAAATAGCACAACCCTCAATGAAAGTGATTCAGTGATCGAGAACTTACTCAGTGTTGTTGGACCGGAAAGTTTCGCTCGTTATCGAGCTATAGATAGCATTAAGCGTGATGCATTAGAGCAACAAATTGAGAGGCTCGAAGAAAACCAGATCATCGATGTATTGTGTGACTGGATACTGGAGAATCAAATTGTTGATGAAGCTGTGTTCGATAAAAACTATTTGAATATTTATTATCGAACAACACTCCAAAGCCGCAGACTTATTCGATCTTATAAACCCCAAAATATAAGAGCAAAACCAGATGTTTGGTGGGCGGAGGCCTCTCTAAAAGATGGGAAAGTACCAACGGAATGGCAGCAGTTTGCCAGAGCGCTTTCCAGTTCGTCTGTTCTTGAAGGAGACCATTTTGACATTATTAAACACCCAAAACTACATCATGCTATTGCAAGACGTATTGAAGAAATCTAGAGGAAGTTTTAAGTGGAACTAATTAAATTTGTGTTTTCTTCTGCCAAAAGAAGCTTTGTTCTTGCAGTATTATTTGGTGTTGGAGCGGGTCTAAGCAAAGTTGGGCTACTTGCGGTAACAAACCACGCACTGCATAACCAATCTGAAATCAATATGTTGACCGGAGGCCTATTTGCTTTAATGGTCATAATGATGGTTGGGATGCGAGTTAAATCTTTCGTACTCCTTACAAAACTTAGCCAAAGAACAATAGCTTCACTTCGGATGAAGTTATGTCAGGAAATATTGAAAGCACCTTTGGCAGATTTGGAAAGACTTGGGGCTTCAAAGCTTTCCGCCACACTGTCAGCAGATATAGCTTCTGTTTCAGCGGGTATTATGCGAATGCCGGGGCTTTTTATCCAAAGTGCGGTTGTTTTAGGATGCCTAATTTATATGCTCTGGCTATCTTGGTGGTTATTCTTATGTGCAGTAGCGTTGATAGTTACAGGTGTCATGTCATATCGGGTACCAAAACGTAAAGGGATGAAGTTTTTAACGCAAGCTCGTTGGCATGAAGATCAACTTTATAAGTATTTTCGATCTGTTACTGAAGGTACTAAGGAACTTAAATTACATCGCCATCGTCAAAGGGAATTCGTCAACGGCTCTCTCAAAAGTGCTAATAAAGCCTTTAGTGAAATGACTATTAAGGGTACAAAATATTATTCATTTGCCAGTAGCTTTGGTTTAACAATGTTCTTTATTGTTATTGGAGCGATTATTTTTATCTTACCTCAATATGTCGATATTAGTTCAGAAGCCTTAGTGGGGTATGTCATCACTTTTCTATTTATTCAAGGTCCGATAGAAGGGATTATGGCGACCATACCAGAGCTAGCTAAAACATCGGTTAGTTTAAAGAAAATAGAAACACTTGGGTTAAATCTTAATTCATCTTCAGGGAGTATAGAAAACCATCAAGTTATTAGCTCTCCAAGCACTTATGATAAAGGCATAGAGCTAAAAAATGTTAAGCACAGCTATTACCGCGAACTTGAAGATAATCATTTTGAACTCGGTCCAATCAACCTTTCTTTTAAACCAGGCGAACTAGTTTTCCTCATCGGTGGGAATGGCAGCGGTAAAACGACACTAGCAAAGCTATTGCTTGGTCTTTATAAACCGAGTCAAGGTGAGGTTTTAGTTGATGGGAAATTGATTCAAGAACATGACTACGATAACTATAGGCAGTTGTTTTCGGCAGTGTTTGTTGATTTTTATCTCTTTGACGAGTTATTGGGATTCAAAGGTATTGATCTCGATAAACAGGCACAAACCTATATCGATAAGTTGCAACTAAGCCATAAAGTTAAAGTTGAAAATGGAAGGTTATCGACGACTAACCTCTCGCAGGGTCAGCGCAAGCGTTTAACCTTACTCGCAGCTTATTTAGAAGATAGGCAGTTTTATGTTTTTGATGAATGGGCTGCAGATCAAGATCCGGAATTTAAACGGTTTTTCTACAGGGAGATATTAAGTGACCTGAAAGAGCGTGGAAAAACCGTGCTCGTTATCAGCCATGATGAGCAGTATTTTGATGTTGCTGATAGATATATCAAAATGGACTTTGGTCAGGTTACGGTGACCGACAATATGTCTGAACTACACACGGCGGAAACTCAATAAAGGCAGGATAGGGCACTTAGTGCCCTATGATCCAAACCTAGCGATTAAAAATAAATTCTTTTTTAATACCTGAAACAAACTCAACTTTTAAGGTCATTGAGTTGGCTATCATTGGTTTGGGTATTGTTCGTGTGAAAACGGAGGTAGACGAAAATGTATTCTGCTTTACCTTGTAAGCGTTATTTTCTTTATCAATAACTTCTAAGGCTTTTATTAGCGGAATACCATCTCTGTGTTGTACTTTTACCTGCAAATAGTGTTTTTCGCTCTTTCCTTGAAGTAACTGTGCATCAAATTTATAGCCATCAGTTGAATGCACTTCCTGATTTATAATCTGACTGGGCTCCATGCGACTGACTTGTCTATCAACATAAAAGTAACCAACAATGACCGTTGCAATCAATATAGGAAAGGTTTTAATTTGAGCACTTGAAATATGTGTCTTCTTTAGACGCTTATAAGTCATTAAAACCCCTGTAACCGACATGCCGGTTAAAAGAACACCAAAGAAAAACCAGATTAGCTTTGTAGTTAGTGAACCGATATTACCGAAATGCAAGGGATCAGCTATTTCATTAATGTAAGCTACCCATCCAATTTCTTTGGACTTTTGCACTTTAATAATGGAGCCATCTTCAGGATCAAGAAAAACTCTATTGGCTCTTGAACGGACAAAAACATCATTGGTAAAACCTAGAACAGTGATAGATTGTTTGTGTGATACCGGAAATAGAATTTGTACAGGTCGCCAATTCGGAAACGCGCCTTTAGCGTTCTCAATAATTTGGTCTGCCGATATCATATTTACTGCACCACCAAACTCTTGGATACGCTCTGCGGTCGGCCCTGGTCGTGATGGCTCAAATTTGTTCCCTACAACTAGACCACCAAATTCAACCAAATACCAAATGGCTGTGACTGTCATAAGGACGATAAACCAGATAGACCATATTCCCGAAACTTTATGTAAATCACTCAAGAAAACTCGGATGTCTTTGCCTCTTCTAATACGAAAGGCCGCTTTCTTTATTCTTCCTGTAGTTTTTAATCCAGTATAGAGCGATATCATTAGAACAATAGCGAGAGAACTAGTGATAGGAAGACCAATAAAGCTGGGCATAAAGAAGTATCGATGAAGGTCTCTAAAGAAACGCTGAACAGTTAAGAAAGGTGTTGTTCCCGTAACTTCTCCCGTCCATTGATTAACATGAATAAAGTAGCGAGTTCCATCTGGACGAGTAAATGTCGCTCGATAAGCAAAATGATCACCTTCACCCTCTGAAAATATACTTAGCATATCTTCTGGAGCTGCGGCCGCTCTGACGCTAGCTTCCATTTCCCCCCAAGATACTTTGCTGCCATCTGGGGTGACACGCATATCGTCTTGTATCAACCAGTCTATTTCATTAGATACTGTTGCTATAGTCCCAGTTGCTAAAAGCAGCATAGTTAAGAAGGCTAGATTGAAGCCTAGCCAACTATGCCAATCGAATAGCTTGCGTTTACTGTTTTTAGGTTTTGAATGGCTTTTTGTAGAAGGTGAGACTTGTATGTCTGACATTGTTATTCCGTTTAATTCAACAACGCCTGAATAGATTTCAAGCGAGGGAAGATAATCAGGAATTATAAATGAAAACCATTATCATTATCAACAATTGATGGCGACACGTACATAAGTGTTGTACGGTCGCCGTGACTTAAACAACCCTAATTCAAGATTTGGTTCGCTAAAAATGCGATGAGATAAGCCAAAGAGCCATATGCTAGGAAAATCCCCCAAGCAATTTTAGCTTTCCCTGTTTCGCCTTTAAGCGTGGCAACGGTCGCAACACATTGCAATGCAACAACATAGAATAAGACTAAGCCAACTCCTGCACCTAGTGTTAAACCATCTGCTTGTATTTTGTCTGCTAGGCTACTGAGATTCTCTTCAGCATCACTAATACCGAAAAGTGTGCCAAGCGAACCGACAAAAACTTCTCTTGCTAAGAAAGACATTAAGATCGCAACACCATAACGCCAATCCAGCCCAAGCGGAGCAAAAATAGGCTCGATCCATTGACCTAACATACCGAGCCAAGAGTCATCTAATGATGCGCCACTGGGGAAGTACCCAAGAACCCAAATAATAACAGAAACCATAAAAATGATAGGCGCAGCACGTTTAATAAACTGGTGAGCGCTGTTCAATACCTTTTGGAAGAGCGGCTTCCAATGGGGAAGGCGGTAACTGGGAAGTTCTAAAATAAAAGGCATATCTGATTTATCTAAATCAACTTTGGTCAGTTTATTTAGGATCAGACTCACGATTAAAGCCATTACAATACCGAAGAAGTAGAGACCGAAAAAAGCAACGCCTTGTAAGTTAAACAATCCTAGCCAATAACTGTCGCTTGGGATTAAAACAGCAATGAGTAAAGCATAGACAGGTAATCTGGCAGAACATGACATCAATGGAATGGTCAGCATAGTCATCAAACGTTTATGCGGTGACTCAATTGTTCTGGCCGCCATAATCGCAGGGATAGCGCAAGCATGACCTGACAGATAAGGAATAAAGCTTCGTCCTGATAAACCAAAATAGCTTAGTGGCCTATGACACATTAACGCCGCTCTTGCGAGGTAACCGCTATCTTCAAGCAAACCAATAATTAAAGTCAGAATCATGATTTGAGGCACAAACACCAGGAAAGAACCTACGCCTCCAAATAAGGCATCTTGGACGAAGTCTGTAGCTGTACCTTCGCCCATAAATTGCGTAATTTGTGAACCTAAAGCGCCTATTGCAACCTCGACACCATCCATTAGTGGTGTAGCCAAAGTAAAAATGCTTTGAAATAAAACAAACATAATCGCTAAAAACGCGAGTCCACCAAAGACGCTATTTAGCATAAAGTTATCTATGCGATTTTGGTCTTTCAGCACGACATCCAAGTTCATACCAAAACGCTTTGCTAACTCACGGCTTCGAATAAGTTCGTTTGAACTATCTGAATCTATATTATTGACTAGATAGTTTTCTGGAGTTTCCGCTGCTTGTTTTAATAATTCAGTAAACTCATGCAATCCATCTAATTTCTTGGCTGACAAAGCAACAATGGGGCTACCTAATTCCTTTTCAAATGCATGAAGGTCTATTTGGTGGTTGAATCTACGTACTTCGTCAATCAAGTTAAGCGCAAAAACTACCGCTTTATTATGTTGTTTAGCTAACGCTTGCACTTGTAAGCCAAGGACTAAACTGCGTTCTAGCCTTGTTGCATCGAGTACACAAACAACAACACGCGTATCATTGTCCGCAATTGAATTTTGGATATGTTCAATTGCTATAGCTTCGTCTTGAGATAAGCTATGAAGTGAATAGGTACCAGGTAAGTCAATCAACTCATGCTCATTAAACTTACCGCGCTTTATATCTACGGTAACGCCAGGATAATTAGCCACTTTTTGGCGTAATCCAGTTAATTGATTGAAGAGTAGGCTTTTCCCAGAGTTAGGTTTACCTATTAGCAAGATATTAGAATTTGAAGAATTGATAACAGTCACCTGAAGATATAGAGATTTAGATTAGCTTTGTGCTGTATCTAGATAAATAAGCTCTGATATGGATTGTTCTAGCGCGAATACAGTTCCACCAAGACTAATAACCATTGGTCCTTTAAAAGGAGAGCGACGGACACAATGGACTTCTTGCCCTTGTTCAAAACCCATTTCAGCAAGCCTTTCGGCTAACTTATCTTCGATATCGGGTGATACCTTGCCAACAATGGCTGATTGGTTCTTTGGAAGTTCCCACAATTGCATAAATTTACAACTTTGTTAAGTGATTGGCTCAAGACGTAAAATTTAACATCTTAAAGCGTTAGTTAGTACGTTTGGTTAACAAAATACCACAATGAATCAAACTGATGGAAGTAATAATAATTATTATTTGTATTTGGGCTGTAACTTAAAACTGACTATGATGACAGCTACCAATGTTGTTGCTGGGCATAGATTAGTTTTAATTTGTTGATAGCTCCAAGCAATTGAACACTTCAATATCAATTAGGCAATCCTCTCGAGGACAACTACTCTCAGTTTGTTATAAAAGAAGCTATGGAGCATACCTCTCTTGAATGCTGCTATCTGTCTCAGTAAAGTATGAAAAATGATGAATTACTTGAGCTTCACGGTTGGCTAATCTTGTTTATAAAAGGAAAGTTATTTATCAACATGTTCCAGGATACATGAAAACTCCTTGAGAGTTTGTTAATCTATTGTCTGAATTACTCCTATTAATAAAAATATAGTCCAAAGTATAATATTATGAAGTTCAATAACTTTAAACCAAAACTACAACCACAATCTATAAAAATTGATGAGTTCGCTTCTAATATTGAATTTTTTATGAACAAGTTTAACGAAATTATTCTTGTAGTAGTTAATTATAATGAAAGATTTTACTCACGTAGGTTGTTTTTAGAATATGAAATTGAATTTCCAGAAGGTTTAATTAAAGCAATTGATAAACGGAAAGCTGAATTCCTAGCAGGAAGGCTTGCAGCTAAGCACGCTCTTCAAGCAATAGGAAAGCAAGCTGTGACTATAAATATAAGCGACCATCGGTCACCACAATGGCCTGAGGATATTGTGGGGGCTATAACTCATAATTCGAACAAAGCTTTTTGCCTAATGGGAAGTATAGGACAAGCTAAGTATATCGGTATTGATCATGAAGATATACTCTGCAATTATCAAGCTAATCAGATAAGTAAGCAAGTATGCCATCCAAGTGAATTGGATTTATTAATTGCTTATGGTTTAGAGTTTCATATTGCGGTATCGTTAATTTTTTCTGCTAAAGAAAGCATATTTAAAGCATTATATCCATTTGTTAAAATGTATTTCGGTTTTAAAAGTGCATACTTGCATTCTGTTAATCTATGTAAACACGAATTGATATTCTGTTTGGAGGATAAATTGTTTGGTAAAGCAGAGATTAAAGGAAAAAATAAGATAAAGTGTTTTTTTGAAATATCCTCTAAAACGATAACGACACTAATTTATTGAGCAAGATCTTACTCTATTGAGTTTTTTAGTTGCCATAATCCATTATATGGATTTCAAGGCTTGCGTCTGTGTACATCTTTTTCACTGTAGTACTTTTATAATTTTAGTTCTTTTAAATGTTCAGCATCAGTCGTGCCATATTTGCATTTCCAGTTGTATTAAGAGGATATGATCTCGTACTTACGACAGATATCATTACCTTTAATGCCTTGATCTTTCTCCTGAACTAGCACCAATCCATCGATGATAGTTTTCATATTATGCCGCCTGCTTTGTATATTCAACAGGTGGCACATAGTTTCGTGAACTACGAGATCGAACATGGTTGTAATGCTCACGCCATAGGTCAATTTCATATCTTGCTTCTTCGAGTACTCTGAACTAGTGATGATTCAAATATTCATTTCTAAACCTCCCGTTTAAGTTCTCCACAAAGGTATTCTGTGTTGACTTACCTCTCGGGATAAAACCCAACATCACAGAGGTTTATTTGTCTCAAAAGAAATTAGTCTTGTTCGTAAATTCAGTGCCGTTGTCATAGATAACTTTTTTGGGCTTTCCTCGTTGCTCAATAAGTTAATGAAGGAAACTAGCCACTTGTTGTCCACTGATCGATATCGATACCAGTTGCCCAACCATTCCTCGGGAGTAATCATCAACAAGATTAAGCAACCCGAAACGCCTTCCATTGCTTAGCTGGTTTGATAAAAATCCATCGGCCATCTTTAATTGAGGACGGTAGGCACTTTCATCGGTTGCCTTGGTCGAGTCAGCTTCTTATGTTTCTTCGTCCACACTTGCAGCAATTCTTCAGTGTACAAACGATAAGTGCGTACGATTGACAAACAAACCTACGGCTTTCAGCAGATCATGTAGCATCAGATACCCATATCTCGGATATTGTGCGTATTGTGCGGCAAGAGCCTTGAGCCTCGTTTTAACAGCCTTGCCACTTCTAACAACTTATAAGCTAGCATCTTTACTACGCCAGTTATAAAATGTGCCTTATGGTATGCTCATATCACGACAGATGTCGTCTACATTGGCTCTAGCATCTTGCTGTTTGATAGCTTTGATGATTTGTTCTTCGCTGTAACGCTTTTTCATTTCAAGATTTCCTTTATTTCCAGTTTATTAAAACTTTCATCAATGTCATGGTTATAAATTGGGGAGAAAGGTCATCATCAACTTTTTTATCCCGCAAAATCAGTCAACTCAAGTAAACCTTAAAAAGAATGTGTTATTTACTGAGATTGAAGAGTTGGTTCAATAAGTCGTGGTGGTTGAGGAGGAGGGGAATAATAATACTTTGACACAGCAAACTATGAACAAAAGTCTAATATATTGATCCATGACGAGGTTTTGCAGTGATGGGAAAAACCTATAATTATTATGACGATGAATTACATAAAGTCATTGAGCAAATAAATCCCCTGTGTGTTCAGTAAGATTATCACGTCCAAGTAAGCTTATAATTCTCGGTTTGTCATCAAGAGCCAACATCCAAAAATTACATCGTAGAGACGAAATGGAAGATGCTAGCCAGTCGAATAGTCTTCCTTTGCGTGAAACATCAAGAAAAAATAAAGAAGCAAGACCAACTTACTTTTAGTTTGTAAGACAAAACTAGCTTATTCATAAGGCGGGTTATTTACGATTGACCGAAGATCAAACTCAACTGCTGCAAATACCGTTTAATTATAAATAATTTCCTTCTCAAATAGTTAATAAAATCCTGATACACAAAAGTGTCATAGCATTGTATACAGTTCTTAGTTTGTAATGACTACTATAAGTACGCTTGGTTCGAAGCAGGTTATACAATCGTGGCAAAATTTCAACTGATTTACGAAACAAATTACTAATAATCGTTTTGTATAGAAAAATTGACAAATTAATAACACCCGTAGCTATTACTGTCAGCAATTATGATAAGCGGTTCGTATAACGGTTTCAGGTTGGTTTTTTTAATCTTTGTAAAATATGTTAAAAGAAATATTGACTTTTGTTTTATTAGATGTAGAAATAAATAACCTATTTAAATGGATGTAAATGTTGTCTATAAAAATTATATTGGTAATGGTATGAATAGTATTATACAGGAATTTAGGAAATCCGGAGCAAAAGACGATGGCAGTGTAATATGCTTTTCTTTTGCCGGCGGCGGGGCAAATAGTTTTTGTGATTGGGGTAGTTATTTGCCAGCAAATATTGGGTTATATGCAGTGAGGTTGCCCGGAAGGGAAACCCGTATGAATGAAGAGCCCCATAACTCATTGTCAGATTTGTTGGATGAGTTATCGAATGACAACCACTTTAAGCAGTTGATAAGTAAGCCATTATTTTTGTACGGACACAGCCTTGGGGCACTGATTGCATATGAGCTAGCATGTCGATTGAAGCTATTAAGCAACCCAAACCTTCTATCTTTGATTGTTTCTGGAAGAGTCGCACCTCAATGCGCACTGAATAGACCTCCTATTCACAACCTTTCAGATAAAGAATTCATTGGTTCCCTTAAATCATTAGGCGGTACACCAGAAGAAGTCCTGTCCGATGAAAAATTAATGAATGTGTTAATTCCGATACTTAGAGCTGATTTTTCAATCAATGAAAATTATGTATATCGGGATAGAGAAAAACTGTCTTGTAATATTTCTGCATTTGGTGGATTAGTTGATTCTGAAGTTACAAGAGCGCAGATGAATCAATGGAAAGAAGTAACGGATGGTAATTTAAATGTGCGCATGATTCCTGGGGATCACTTCTTTATTAGAAGTGCGAAAACGTTGTTTCTAAGAATGCTTTCGATTGAAATAATCAATCAACTAAAGCTTTTTAAACAAAAAACGTAATTGTATTAGTGTATTTATTTTTATTTATGGCATGGCGCTTTAGTCGTTAATATTTAGGTTAGTTTAAGTTAGAGAGGGTTTACGTGGATATAATCGGAGTGATTGGTGCAGGTGTGATGGGACAGGGGTTAGCTCAAGACCTGGCTCAACACGGGTATCAGGTTTTATTGAATGATATTAGTGAAGAAATACTTGACGATGCTAAGCGCAGAATTAAGCAGAATTTACGTGCACAAAGGATGTTAGGGAACACATCCGAAAGTGGTGAAACAACCGATCAAATTATGGCACGTATCACAACCTCTACAACTTTAGATTTCCTTAGTGACGCTCAATTTGTTGTAGAAAATGTTACTGAAAAATGGGATATAAAAAAGGAAATTTACCCGCAAATAGACAAGATATGCAGGGATGATGTCGTTTTTGCAGTCAACACATCAGCAATTTCTATTACTAAAGTTGGATCACTCACTAACCGACCAGAAAAGGTATTAGGTATTCACTTTATGAATCCCGTCCCTATGAAAAATACGGTCGAATTAATCCAAGGCTATCACACATCAGAAGAGTCTCTAGAGACAGCAAGACAATTTCTCAGCGGTTTCAATAAAGAATCTGTTTTAGTTAATGACGCACCAGGATTTGTGTCAAACCGCGTATTGATGCTGACGATTAACGAAGCTGCTTACTTGGTTCAGGACGGAGTCGCAGACGCTGCAGACGTCGACAAGATCTTCATAAACTGTTTTGGTCACACCATGGGGCCTTTAGCAACGGCTGACTTGATTGGGCTGGACACGATTTTATATTCGGTCGAAGTGCTCTATGAAAGCTTTAATGACAGCAAATATCGGCCTTGTCCTTTATTAAAGAAAATGGTCGATGCCGGGCTGCATGGCTGTAAGAACGGACAAGGCTTCTTTAAATATTAAGTGCGTCTAACGCATTCAAAACAATGAACAAACCAAAATAATGAATTGGAGAATAACTGTGGAAGAGACAAAAATTCAAATCAAAGACTTTTTCAGTCGCTTTTTTGATGTAGACAACTTAGCTGATGACATCGACATATTCGCAAATGGCTATGTCAACTCACTTTTTGCTATGCAGTTGATTAGTTGGATTGAAAAAGAATTTTCTGTTGCCGTCGAAGATGATGATCTTCAGTTGACAAATTTTAATTCAGTCAACGCCATTACTGGCTTCATCGAACGCAAGTCGTCAATAGTCGCTTAGGGCTTGGATTGTAAAAGCTAGATATAGGGAGTAATGCCATGAACGACACTGATCAAATGACCCAATATCAGGCAGAGTTTCGGGCGTTTGCACAAGATCAGGTAGAACCTTATGCAGCGGAGCATGATCGCAGCCAAAAGATTGCTGATCATATTGTACCTCAACTTGCTCAGAGAGGGTATCTAGCTCCTTTTCTTGATAAGAAATGGATGGGCAAATGTTTAGATATGGTGACTATAAGTCTACTGCATGAGGAAATTGGAGCAGCTTGTTCATCGGTACGCAGTCTGTTAACTGTGCATGGTATGGCTGCAAGTGCCATAAATCGTTGGGGTAAAAGTGCTTTACAGGATAAGGTTTTGCCGGCATTGGTTCATGGTGATCTTATTGGCGCATTTGCCTTAAGTGAGCCAAATGCTGGTAGCGATCTGGAAGGTATTGAGACAACGGCAACGTTGCACAAAGATGGCTATGTTCTCAACGGAAAAAAGAAATGGATAACCTTTGGACAGTTGGCTGACTTATACCTTTTACTGGCAAAGTCTGAGAAAGGCCCCATCGCTTTTATCGTAGAACGGCAACTTGCTGGTTTAGACGTGGTACCCATTGATGGTATGACAGGGACGCGCGGTTCAATGGTGGCACAACTGAATTTCAATGATGTTCTTGTCCCACATGAAAATGTGTTGGCATCACCTGCATTTGGTAATGCGGTTATGCTCAATGCGCTGAATTTTGGACGTTTGTCTGTAGCTTCTGGTTCTGTCGGTATTATCCAGGCCTGCTTAAACGCTAGTCTCGTGTATGCGGACAAAGTTCAACGATTTGGCGAACCTTTGCGCAACCATCAACTCATCGCTCAGATGATCAGCAATATGACAACAGACCTAGCAGCATCACGCTTGTTATGTCGGGCTGCTGCAGAGTCGATTGATAAAGATACGCCTGATCACGTGCAATCGACTTTCTTAGCAAAGTATTTCTCGTCTACTGCGGCAATGCGTGCGGCCACTAATACAGTGCAGATCCACGGTGCCAACGGTTGCAACGAATCGTTCCCGGCAGAACGCCTGATGCGTGACGCTAAAGTGATGGAAATTATTGAAGGCACGACTCAGATCCTGCAAGTCAATATTGCTGAACTTGAATACCAGAGTCACAGACAGCGAAGTAAAAACTTAACGCGTTAAGTGATTTTCACCGAATACACAACTAATAATCGTCATTTATGTAATGGTAGAAAAAAAATGAGTGAACATAAGATCAAGGTTTTGATATGGGATCTGGATAATACCCTTTGGGATGGTGTCCTGCTTGAAGATAAATCAGTCAGCCTTAAACCAGGTGTCAAGGATGTCATTAAAGAATTAGACCGCCGCGGTATCTTGCAATCTATTGCCAGTAAGAATGCCCATGATGATGCAATGGCTAAGCTAAAAGAATTCTCACTTGATGAGTATTTTTTATACCCTCAGATTAATTGGAATTCAAAATCTGAGAGTGTTGATACGATCACTAAAAGTATCAATGTTGGTATTGACACCATTGCATTTATTGATGATCAACCTTTTGAAAGGGAAGAGGTTGCTTTCGTACACAAAGACGTTTTGTGTCTAGAAGACAGTGAAGCACTGTCTTTATTGGAACGCCCAGAATTTATGCCTCGTTTTGTCACGGCAGACTCTAAAAACAGGCGCTTGATGTACATGAATGACATTGAACGCAATAAGCAGGAAGAGAGCTTCAGTGGTCCAGCGGATAAGTTTTTAGCAACGCTTGATTTAAAAATGACGCTGTCTCCAGCCTCAGAGGAAGACTTAAAGCGCGCAGAAGAATTAACCCAAAGAACACATCAGCTAAATACCACAGGCTATACCTATAACTATGATGAACTACGAGAATTCGTCGAATCTGATGACCATGATTTATTGATTGCGAGCCTCAGTGATAAGTACGGTACATACGGAAAAATAGGTCTTTGTCTGGTTGAACGTGGGCAGAAATTCTGGACATTGAAATTGTTACTAATGTCCTGCCGAGTGATGTCTCGCGGTGTCGGGACGGTGATGATTAATCATTTGATCAGCGAAGCGAATAAAGCCGGGGTGACCTTGCGTGCGGAGTTTGTCCAGACAGACCGTAATCGGATGATGTTCATAACCTACCGTTTGGGTAACTTCGAAATTATCGATCAGGACGGCGATAAATACATGCTCGAAAACAACTGCCAGAACGTTGCAGAAACACCAGCCTATGTATCTCTCAATGTTGTTAGAAATGAAAGGGTTGACTTGGTTGAAGCCGTGTAAACCCAATCAACCCATCGGGAGAATTTGTAATGAAATTATTAGGCTTTCTATTTCGATATTCACCTAAGTTCATTATTTTTGCCGCCATTTTAGGCGTGATTGGCGGCTTAGCCAGTACATCGATATTGGCCATGATCAACGAACACCTTAAAGACGTGAATCAGGAACAAAGTTTTCTGATGTTTTTTGGTCTTTGCATCGCTATTTTGATAGCTAATATGGGAGCCAAGGCTTGCATTGCTGGCCTTTCGCAGTGGTCCGCTTTTGATTTAAGGCTTCAGCTCGGACGTCGTTGGGTAGATAGACCCTTATCCGAACTTGAAGGCGAGGGCGGCAGCAAAATGATGGCTGCAACGACGAACGATGTCGAGCGCCTTTCGAAGTCAATGCAGATTATGCCCACTTTATGTATTGATGTGACGGTGATCATTAGCTGTATGGTCTATTTAGGATACCTATCCTGGTTGATGTTATTGATAATGATCGGCTTTACCGCTGTTGCCATCATCACGCGCCACATTCCCCAAAAAAAGTGTGATGATATCCTCGCTCAAGCCCATCGTCATGGTGAACAGATTGTAGGTACCTACAATGCGATGCGTGGCGGCATTAAAGAGCTAAAAATGAATAGAAAACGCTGGAACGATTTTTATGCCGGTGAACTCTATGAGATTTCAAGTAAATTGCGAGATAAGCGTTACAGAGCGGAGTTAATCTTCGGGTTTATTCGCGGCTATTCTGAAATTATCTATTTCTTATTTGTTGGTTTACTCATCTTTGGCTCCGATATTACCGGTCAACTGACACAGGAAGTCGTCGTTGGATTTGCAGTCACTTTATTATTCATGAAAACCAATATCGATCATGTTCAAGAACATGTCGGTGAGGTGTCTCGGGCACAGGCTTCGCTAAATAATTTGATTTCACTTGGTGTGATTACTCCTTCTACGTCATTGACGCTCTCGGATCTTCGTTTGCGCTCAGATAATGATAAGTTGAAAAAGAATTTAGCTACCGATGCTGGGTTACAAGAAGATCTGCCAGCTAAACTCGAAAAGAGTATTCGATTTGATAATGTTGAATACTGTTATGCAGGAAACGATGAAGAATCGAGCTTTCACCTTAAGCCCATAAACTTAAACATTCGCGCCGGAGAACTCTTATTTATCATCGGCGGTAATGGCAGTGGCAAAACGACGTTCGCTAAAATGTTGTGCGGTTTATATCCACCAACTAAAGGCTCAATATATGTTGATGATATTGAGATCACCGAACAAAACCGCAATTGGTATTCACAATACTTTGGCAGTATTTTTTCTGACTCTTTCCTATTTGAAAAACTCTATGGCAGTGGTGGATTACCTGAAGATGATGAGAAGGTCGGACAGTACCTCGAACAACTACGGCTGACCGATAAAGTAACAGTTTCAGAAGGAAAATTTTCAACAACTGCGTTATCACAAGGACAGCGTAAAAGGCTTGCTTTGGTCACTGCTTACGTTGAAAACAGGCCCTTATATATGTTTGACGAATGGGCTGCCGATCAGGATCCCGAGTTCCGGGAGGTGTTCTACCACAAGATTTTACCTAGCCTCAAAGCGCAAGGGAAAACTGTCATCGTTGTCAGCCATGATGACCGCTACTACTCAATGGCTGATCGCCTACTGAAGTTCGAAGCTGGAGAAATAGTCAACGCTACTGACATGACTGCTGAAACTGAACATCAGGCATCAATTAAAGAGGCTGATCTTACGTGTGTATAGATAAGCCACAAATACTCACAGTCCATTGACATATGGATTGACTAGTAAGAACCAAATTATTGGAGGAAGTGATGTATAATGATTTTGGCTTAGACAAAGCTGATATTGGGTCTGGTGCGTGCACTGTATTTGATGCTGGTCATAAAGACCTGGTTACACATTATCGCAGTGTTGTCGAAGCGACATCAGATAGCCTAGCGGTTGCCCGTCTGCAAAAAGACGAAGAGATAAGTTCGTCAATGAGCTTCGCGGAGTTAGATCGACACGCACGGTCAGTAGCCGCTTATTTTCAGCGCGTGAATGCCCAAGGTTCAAGGGCAATTATGCTGTTTAATACCTGCTTAGAAAGCGTTTATTCGTTCTTAGGTTGTGTTTACAGTAAAACTATCGCAGTGCCTCTGCCTGCTCCCGATTCAGCCAAACTTGATCGCTACCTAGTTCGGGTTAAAACCGTTATCGCTGATGGTGGCGCTAAGTATGTCTTAACCACGTCAAGCATTAAACAAAGACTCCAGAGTATCACTGAGGGAATAGAAGAGTTTCTTAACATCGAATGGATAGCCGTTGATGAGTTACCGGACTATTCGGAACATTGGGTACATGAAGCGGTGGACCCTAGCGACATTGCCTACCTTCAATATACGTCGGGCTCTACCTCAAAACCTAAAGGTGTGATGATCAGTCACGCTAACCTATTGAGCAACATCAACTATATGGGCGTTGCAAACGGGTATTCTACGATTGGCACAGGAACCGTTTGTTGGATGCCGTATTTTCACGACTTCGGATTAATAGACGGAATCTTGTTACCCCTTGCCTTCGGTAAACCAACTTATCTTATGTCGCCGTTTGATTTTGTGCAGAGACCCTTTCGTTGGGTGAGGGCTATCAGTCGATATAAGGCATCTCATAGTGCAGGACCTAATTTTTCGTATGCGTTAGTGGCCAGAAAAAGTGTCGATGAACCAGAACTTAGTGAGCTTGATTTATCTTGTTGGAAGCATTCAGGTAATGCGGCTGAACCGATCAGAAAGATCGATGTGGAAAGCTTCTTACGGACGTTTGCTCCTTACGGTTTGGCAAGAGAGACTGTCATTCCCTGTTATGGTTTGGCCGAAAACACATTGGTGGCCACGATGGCAGAGAACGGTGCCACTTACTACCAAGTAGACATTGACGCCTTGGAAAATGGACATGCTGTATTAAGCGACGGTGATAACAGCAGGCCTATTGTTGGTTGCGGCAAAGTGTTTAAAAGCAAATGGGATATCGATGTACGTGTTGTTGATCCATTAACGAACAAGTTGAAGCCAAATCAAGAAGTCGGTGAAGTCTGGTTAAGTGGCGAGTGTGTTGCAAAGGGTTATTGGGAAAAAGAGCAAGCAACCGAGGAGAAATTCAAAGCTGAGATAGTCGACTTGCCTGGCCGTAAATACCTACGTAGTGGCGATCTAGGGTTCATGATTGGAGACGAGCTGGTTTTTACTGGCCGCCAAAAAGACTTGATCATCGTCGAAGGTCGCAATATTTACCCTCAGGATATGGAACTATCGGTTGAAAAAGCACTACCTTGTCTGCGTTTAGGCTGCACAGTTGCTTTCTCTCATGAAGACCAAGATGACACGCGAGTCGTCGTAGTCTGTGAAGTAAAAGATGAATACAACCTATTGCCAGACGACACCAATCTTGATGACGACCCCAATGCTGTTACGGCCAAACAAATTAAACGTAGCATCATCAAAGAGATTTCTGATGAATGCCAGATACGAGTACATGATGTGGTTGTGCTACCTGCAGGTCTGCTGCCTAAGACAACGAGCGGTAAGGTTGAACGTGCCCTCTGCAAGAAGAAGTACCTCGAAGGCGTTATCTTCAAAGGGGTCAAGAGACTTTGATAATTCGATACCTGTTTGTGGCTAAGGTAAAGCACGACTTATAGGCTGTTTGAGTAAGGTTTGAACTGCATTAATTGCAATAGCGCCTTACTCATTCAACCTATCGCCCACTCCTAAGTTAAGCAATCAAAAGTACAGCGCTTGTCTAAATTACCGCTCATTACTTAGTCACCAGTTAGGGGAATTGTAGAGCAGATAACAAGCCTATTAAGTTAAAAGATTAAGGAAATAGCGAGAAACGCATGAAATCCATAAATGTTGACCGACTATGCGACTGGTTTGTAGAACAAATTTCAGCACTCACCGGGGTTGCCCAATCTGAAGTATCTTATGATGACGATCTGTCCGACTATGGTTTATCGTCGAGTGAGGTTATGACTATAACCGGCGAGTTAGAAACGTGGTTAGGTCAATCTTTACCTGATAACTTGCTATTTGATTATCCCACCATCAGAAGTGCGTCGCAGTACGTTCTTAATCAAACGGATGAGTCATCCACTAAAGATCAACAGACAGTGGATTCGCTTCGACATGATGAGCCTATCGCTATTATCGGTATGGCTTGCCGTTTTCCAGGTGCAAATAATCCTGACGAATTCTGGCAGATGTTGACATCTGGCGTTGATGCTATATCGGAAGTCCCCAACGATCGTTGGGATATTGAAAAATATTATGACTCGACGCCAGGAACACTAGGCAAGATGAATACGCGTTATGGCGGATTCATTCAAGATATTGATCATTTCGATGCTGAAGCCTTTGGTATTTCTCCAAGAGAGGCCGAGAGGATGGACCCTCAACAACGCCTGATGCTTGAAACGGCCTGGGAAGCGGTTGAAGATGCTGGCCAAAACCGCCAAAGCATTCGCGAAAGTGAAACCGGCGTTTTCATAGGGGTTTCCAATCTAGAATATGGAGAAAACCAGTTATGCGATCTGACAGCTATTGATCCCTATGCCGGCACGGGTAATTCTGCCAGCATTGTTGCCAATCGAATATCTTACTTCTTTGACTTACGTGGTCCGAGCCTATCTGTCGATACGGCTTGTTCGTCATCTTTAAGTGCGATACATCTCGCCTGCCAAAGCCTGCGCAATGGTGAATCAAAGCAAGCTATCGTTGGCGGTGTTAATCTAATGCTTAAGCCAGAATTCACCATTATTTTCTCGCAAGCTGGCCTGCTGTCTCCTCAAGGACGTTGCTACACGTTTGACTCGAGAGCAAATGGTTATGTACGTGGTGAAGGCGTTGCCTCAATCATGCTGAAGCCCTTATCGAAGGCGCTTGCTGACGGTGATAGAGTGTATTGTTCTATCCGCGGTAGCTCGATGAATCAAGACGGTCGAACCTTGGCCTTAACAGCGCCCAGCCGACTAGCACAGGAAGAAATGTTGCGCTCTGCTTATCAAGCTGCTGGAGTTTCTCCTGGTGATATTGATTATGTAGAAGCTCATGGTACGGCTACTGCACTCGGTGATGTCATTGAAACATCTGCACTTTCATCGGTTCTCAAGACAAATCGGAAGCCCTCTCAACAATGCTTAATTGGTTCGGTAAAAACTAACATTGGTCATTTAGAAAGTGCTGCTGGTATGGCAGGGGTTATTAAGACCATTCTCGCTATAAAACATCGGACAATTCCACCTTCAATTAATTTTTCAGAAAAAAATCCACGTATTGATTTTGAGCAATCTGCAGTAAAAGTTGCTTCTGAACTTCAGGATTGGCCTTTTACCCCCAGGCCAGCTCTTGCTGGAGTGAGCGCTTTTGGTTTCGGCGGTACCAATGTGCATGTAGTGCTTGAAGAAGTACCGGCAACCTCAGCAGCTAAGCCAGTTGAGCAAGGTCTTCTAGCTTTTCCTATTTCTGCGAGAACTGATCGAAGCTTGCTTAAGGCGAGAGATGTTTTGGAGCGGGTAGTTAAACAGACGCCAACGGACAGTTTAGCAAATATCGCTTTCTCCTTAACTAAAAGAGAAGCTTATCAACATCGAATGGTTGTGATAGCAGATAGTACCGACAGCTTCAACCAATCAATAACCTCCGAAGACTCTACCGAACTTTTGCAAGATCAAGCGTTAAACCGAGAAGATGTTGCTGTCTCATTGCTTCTGTCGGGTGTTGGGGATCATTACCTAGGTATGGGAAATGGTTTGTACCGTACTCAACCTGTCTTTAGAAAAGAAGTTGATACTTGCTGTGATTGGTTATTAAAGGAAATGCAGCTCGATTTACGCGAGGTCTACGCAAACCCTTCTCCTCAGCAAGAAGACGATAACGTGTTCAAACGCATGGTAAACGGTGAAAGAGAGCAGGGGATTTTAAGTGACACCTTAGTTGCGCAACCCGCAATATTCGTCTTTGAATATGCGTTGTGTCGACTATTGCAGTCTTGGGGCATCACTTTCAGCTCATTAATCGGCTATAGCTTGGGTGAATATGTCGCCGCTACAATAGCGGGTGTATTTAAGCTTGAGGATGCTTTGCGCGTGGTAGCAATGCGCGCTCGACTTATCAGCGACATACCGAAAGGGTCGATGCTAGCAGTGCCTCTATCTGCTGATGAGGTAGAACAATATCTTATCCCCGATGTATCGATAGGGATTGTTAATGCTCCTGAGATGACCGTTTTATCAGGCAAATCTGATGCGATCGATCGCATTGACAAAAAACTAAAAGCAGACGACATATTGAGTCGACAGATCGGCACCAGCCATGCTTTCCACAGTGATATGATGGAGCCAGTGCTCGAGCCTCTGGAAAGCTTACTTGGCACAATTGTCTTATCTGCGCCTTCGACGCCTATTATTTCTAATGTCACTGGGACATGGATGACAGATGAGCAGGCGACATCTGCTCACTATTGGGGTGAACACCTCAGAAGACCAGTACAGTTCTCTGATGGGCTTAATTGCCTTCTTCAAGAACGACATCATGCTTTTATTGAAGTAGGGCCTGGACAGAGTTTAAGCTCATTTTTGCGTATGCAACCTGGATTCAATGAAGAGCTACACTTGGCCGTCCCAAGCTGTCGGAATCAGCTCGACGACCGGTCTGACGAAAACTTCTTTTTACGTACCTTAGGTAGGTTGTGGTGTCGAGGTGTGGCCGTTAATTTTGGTTCGCCTTTTGTCGATTCGCCTGCGCAAATGGTGACTATGCCTACTTGGCTGTTTGATGCTTCGCGTCATTGGTTTAGCGAAGATCAGGAAAATAGCAACGTTCATGAAAAAGATGTTCATTACTACCACCCTCGTTGGGACGCCATTTCACTTGCCCCCTCGACGTCAAGTAACAAGCCTAAAGATATTTTGCTTTTTGCGGACGATGATTACGGCCAAGAGCTAGGTAATAATCTGACCAAGAATGGACATAGACCTATCCTTGTCAGCAAAGCTCGTAAGTATAGTGAAAACCATCCCACTTATACCGTTAGAGCGAATAAACCTGAAGATTATCAACAATTGTTTGATACGCTGGTCAAAGACGGATATAAGGTGTCTGACATTGTCTATGCTTGGCCGTTAAGTAGTTACGAGAAGATATCAACTTTAACCAAAGATACCTTCGAGCACTTGATGTATCTGGTTCAAGCGTTGCCAGGTTCATTGCCAGGCAGATTAAGCCTACTAACTTACTCATCACATAAAGTCACTGAAACAGACGAAGTTATTGCCGAATCCGCTTTAGTAACAGGGGTGCGCAACACCTTACATTTCGAAAACCCCAATTGGCAGTGTCAGCATATCGACATTGTACCTGGAGAGTTCGATAGTTCCGTATCTGATGCATTAATGGCGTCAACAGATGCTTCTGTCCTTTGTTTGAGAGATGGCCAGTGGTTTGCACCAATTTATACTGAGGTTGATGCAAATGAAGAGAGTGGTCACACGATTAATGACGGTGGTGTTTACGTTATTACGGGCGGGACTGGTGGTATTGGTCTTGCCATGGCAGAACATTTATGTAGCGTCAACAAAGCACGCGTTGCTCTGCTAAGCCGCAAAGCGTTGCCAGAAAAAGCACAGTGGCCGGATTTAATCGCTAAAGGCGCACCACAAGCTAATCTGTTAACTAGCTTACAAGCACTTGATGCACTGGGCGGCGAAGTCATGTTGATACAAGCCGATGTGACATCTGCAAAACAAATGTCACAGGCATTTAACCAGGTAACCGCTGATTTTGGCCCTATTGATGGTGTGATACACGCAGCAGGTATTGCTGGAGGTGGTTTGCTCCAGTCCAAGACGATGGCTCAGGCTACTGAGATTTTGTCACCTAAGATAGAAGGCACACAGATCCTTGGTCGTTTAGTAGAAAAGCATCATATTCCATTACTCATGTTGTGTTCTTCAACAGTGTCTACCTTGGGTGGTGGGCCTGGGCAGACGGAATATGGGGCAGCCAACGCCTACATGAATGCGTTTGCCGACCAACCTCATAAAGCGAAAGTAATATCTATTATCTGGGCAGAGTGGCAATGGAATGCTTGGCAAGAAGGGTTGCAAGGGTTCCCAAGTTCCGTGCGCGATTTTTTGATAAACAATCGCAAACAATATGGTCTGACGAATGAGCAGGGTACACAGGCTTTTCTTGATATGTTGTCATTAGAAGCATCACAACTGATGGTTTGTGGTGCCAGCATTGATCAAATGCGTCATGACCTTACTCAGGTTCAACAGATGATTTGGCAAGACAATGAGTCAGAGCAACCAGCACCATCCCCAGCGAGTGCTACGGATAAAGCGGCTAGCTCGTTCCAGTCTCAAACTAAGCAGCAACTCGAAGCGTCTATCAGTCAAATTTGGAAGCGTTTCTTAGGGGTTAAAACCCTGAAAACAACGGATCGCTTTTTTGACCTCGGGGGAACCTCGTTAATTGGATTGCAGCTGATGTCTGAGCTCGGCAAAGCCATTGGTACACATCTACCAGCAACCATCCTTTACGAAGCACCTACTGTCGCGACTATGGCTCAGTATATTTTGGATTTAACCGGTGACACAGGCTCATCTCATGAGGATGCCCCGAGCCAGACCTCCGAGGACCAAGATCAGCCAAAAATCACCTCAGAGCAAGCGCCACAAGAACAGAAAAAATCGCCCAATAATGACAGTATCGCCATTGTGGGTATGTCGGGTAGATTCCCTGGAGCACAAAGTGTTACTGACCTTTGGCAAAACATACTCGCAGGCCAAGAAGGAATAACCTTTTTAGATGATGAAACTCTGTTAAACCAGGGCGTTACACCGGAGGAACTGGCTGATCCTAATTATGTTAAAGCGGCAGGACATATTCCAAATGTGGACATGTTTGATGCTCAATTCTTTGATTATCCGCCTAGAGAGGCAGAGCTATTGGATCCGCAGCACCGATTGTTCCTAGAGTGTTCAATGGAAGCGTTGGAAGATGCGGGCGAAACAGGAGAAGGTGAGGACGATCGGATTGGGGTCTTTGGCGGAGCCAACATCAGTACCTACATGCTTAACCTGCTGTCCCATCCCGACATCAAAACCAAACTGCCTGATATGGCATTGGCTATTTCAACCTACAACGATGCTTTAACGTCAAAGGTCAGCTATAAACTCAATTTGACAGGGCCTAGTGTCAATGTTCAAACCTTTTGCTCAACTTCTGCTGTTGCAACTCACATAGCCTGTACTAGCTTACTTAAAGGCGATTGTAATATCGCTCTGGCAGGCGGAGTGCGTATATCTACTCCCCAAGAGAAAGGTTATTTATGGACAGAAGGGGGAATTGATTCTCCTGATGGTCACTGCAGACCATTCGACCAACAAGGTAAAGGCGCGTTGTTGAGTAATGGTATTTCTATGGTTGCTTTAAAACGACTGGATGATGCTATTGCCGATGGAAACCGTATTTATGCTGTCATTAAGGGTTCAGCTGTTAACAACGATGGTGGTTTGAAAACGGGCTATACTGCACCAAGTGTTGCCGGTCAAAGTGACTGTATTGTTGATGCTTTAAAAGTTGCAGATGTAGATCCGCAAAGTATTGAATATCTTGAGGCTCACGGCACAGCGACTGAACTCGGTGACCCGATTGAACTAAGAGCGTTAACTAAGGCCTATCATCAATTCACCGACTCTAATCAATATTGTGCGATTGGCTCTATAAAGAGTAACCTTGGCCACCTTGATCGTGCCGCAGGCACAACCAGCATAATTAAAGCTGCGCTGTCTTTGCATGAAGGGGTTATTCCTCCGACATTACATTATCAAGAGCCCAACCCTGAAATTGACTTTGATCGCTCTCCGTTTTTCGTTAACACTGAAGCTCGCCCTTGGCCGCGTAATAAGAAAACCAGAAGAGCAGCCGTTAACGCATTAGGCATAGGCGGCACCAATGCGCATATCGTTTTGGAAGAAGCACCGAAAACGGCCTCTTCAAGTCGAGCCAAGT
Source organism: Alteromonadaceae bacterium M269 (assembly GCA_004353515.1). Classification (GTDB taxonomy): domain Bacteria; phylum Pseudomonadota; class Gammaproteobacteria; order Enterobacterales; family Alteromonadaceae; genus M269. The sequence continues at coordinate 615,113 of SMNZ01000001.1, forward strand.
CAAGCAATATGTTGATACTGTCTGCTATTTCTGAAAGTGCGCTTGATGCGGCATCGGTGAATTTAGCGGATTATCTGGAAAAACATGAAAAAGTAAATCTTTCTGATGTCGCTTACACGCTGCAGGTTGGACGACGAGCTTACCCATTCAGACGCGCAGTGGTGTGTCAAAATCGTCAAGAGGCAATTTCCGCTTTACGCGGCGAAATGCCAGACATAACCTTTACCCAAATGGTTGACGAAGCACTGCAATCTGTCGGCCTCATCTTTTCGGGCGTTGGAGATCATTACCTTGGTATGGGCGCGGGCCTTTACCGCAGTGAGCCGGTGTTCCGCCAGTGTGTAGAAGAGTGTTGTGCCTGGCTGAATAGAGAGATGGGACTAGATATTCTAGACGATCTGCGTGAGCTACCTTCTTCCGCTGGCGATAGCGCTGATAAGTTTAAACAAATGATGGCTGGCGAGAGGGATCTTGGTATGCTTGCGGATACCAGCGCCGCACAACCTGCTGTCTTTGTCCTCGAATATGCAATGTGCCGATTGCTGCAGTCCTGGGGATTGCAGCCCAGCCGCTTGGTTGGCTACAGTCTTGGTGAATATGTTGCCGCGACTATTGCAGGCGTATTTTCTCTGGAAGATGCTTTGCGCATCGTAGCAACACGTGCTGCGTTAATCGATGAGTTACCCGCTGGTGCAATGCTCGCAGTTCCTTTAAGCGCCGATGAACTTAATGATTATGTTGGTCCTGATGTTGGGATTGGGATCATTAACGGTCCTAAGATGACTGTGTTGTCAGGTGAGGTTGAGGCTATCCATAGTGTGCAAGCCGAACTTGAGAAAGCAGATGTCGCGAGTCGATTGTTAGGCACGAGTCACGCTTTCCATTCAGCTATGATGGAACCGATTGTCGAAGAACTGGAAGAATTGATCAGTGGTATATCACTGTGCGCTCCGGCAATTCCAATGCTATCGAATGTTACCGGTAACTGGCTTACTGAAGCAGAGGCAAGATCTCCTGAATATTGGGGACGCCATATGCGAAATACCGTGCAGTTTTCAAGTTGCCTTGAGCGCTTACTTGAGGATGAAACCTGTGCGCTGATAGAGGTTGGGCCAGGCCAAAGCTTAAGCTCTGTTGTCAGAATGCAACCTCAATTTAGAGAAGGTCAAGAAAGGCTCTTAGTACCAAGTTGCAGAAACGTATTCGATGCCTATTCAGATCAAACCTTTATTTTGCGCAGTATGGCCAAGATGTGGGTATCTGGCTATTCCATACCTTGGAAGCATCTATGGGAAGGTGATCGCAGAGCTCGTTTGTCATTGCCAACTTATCCTTTTCAGCGACAGCGTTATTGGATTGATGTACCCAAAGTCGCGAATGTCACTAATTTACTAAGTCCGGCTACAAGTAAACAATCGGATCCTGCGAATTGGTTCTATCAACCTCTTTGGAAGAGCAAAGCCCTTAGTCAGGAGCAAGATAGGCAGCATGGCAATTGGTTAATTGTCAGTGGACACCCAGACTCAGCAACAGCTTTAGCTTCCGCCTTACGAGATGATGGGCAAGATGTCGTCTTAGCTGAAGCAGCGACAGAATATCAACAACACGATGATGAATACTATGGCTTACCGTTAGATAGTGAGTCAGCTTTCGTTTCGCTATTAAACGATATTCAATCCCAAGGTATAGAGCTAAGTCAGATTGTCTATATCCCTGAAGGCGGCGATAACGAACAAGACTTTTATGGCTTGATGTGGCTGACTAAAGCTATCGGCGAATGTCGTTGGGGTCAATCGATTCAGCTTAGTGCCCTTTGTCCTGGTGCCCATGCTGTTGTATCTCAAGAGCCTGTAACCCCGGCCTCTGCTCTACTATTGGGATTATCTAGAGTTATCGCTCAAGAGTACCCCAATATCACTTGTCGAACGATTGATGTTTCTCATAGCAGTATTCAGCACCAGCTATCGCAAGTTAAAGAAGAATTATATAGCCAATGTGTTGATGTTGATGTCGCCTATCGTGACAACGAGCGACTCGTGCAGCAGTACTCAGCTACGCCGCTGGATTCTCCAGAAGCCAAAAAAATAGGGTTTAAATCTGAGGGCGTTTATTTAATTTCTGGGGGTCTAGGAGGTATTGGATTAGTTATAGCCCGTTATCTGCTAACCCAATGGAATGCCAAAGTTGCATTAACTGGACGGACGCCATTACCAGAACGTGGTGAATGGGATGCTTATCTGCAAAGCGACAGTCGAGAAGACGCCATTGCGGCTAAGATTGAAGCGATTATTGAGCTAGAACAATGCGGCGGTCAAGTGCACGCATACGTCGCAGATATTGCTGATGAAGAACGAATGACAGACGTTTTAGCCGATATGAAGCAACGCTGGGGAGGTTTAGATGGTGTCATCCATGCTGCGGGTTATGCATCTTTGTCCGCTTTACAACCTATTCGAAGCGTTTCTCTTCAGGATTGTCAAAATCAATTCCAATCGAAAGTGGTGGGTACACAGGTATTAGAGCGTGTCATTAAACCTTATGCCCCTGACTTCTGTTTACTATTTTCTTCAGTTTCAACGGTTTTGGGCGGATTTGGCTTTGCAGCCTATTGCGCAGCAAATAGTTATCTGGATGCTTTCATCCAATCTCGCCAATCAGAAGAAAGCACACGTTGGTTCAGCATTGCCTGGGACTCCTGGGATTTGAGAAGTGATGAACAGCGAGCAACTGAAAGTACTCAGGATGAGTCGACCATAGCTCAATTCGCGATGACGCCCGAGGAAGGCATCGAAGCTCTTATTCGCGGCATGAGTTCAGGCTATCCGCAATTGGTGCACTCAACTGGCTCATTGCACGCACGCCTTGAACAATGGGTGAGTGGTGAATTCCTGCGAGCAAAACAGCAGAATAGCCAACCTGATCCTGAACCAGAGGCCGCCCTTAACTTATACCAACGACCCAACTTAGCGACTGCTTATGTCGAAGTGTCTAACGAAACCGAGCAACGCATAGCTAAAGTTTATCGTTCAGTGTTGGGGATTGATAAGATCGGTGTAAATGACAACTTCTTCGATATGGGCGGTACCTCGCTCTCTGCCATGCAGGTGGCTGCGCAATTACAAGTGGCCTTCGAACGTCCCGTTAGTCCTGTATTGTTATTTGAGGCGGGCACGGTTAGTGAATTAGCTAAACAATTAATGCCGCAAGGTCATGATAGCCAAAACGAAGATGAAGCCTTTAAATCACAATTACAACGGAGGCGAGAACTCAGTAATCGCGGTGGCGCTGTGCCCATTGCTTTGGTCGGTATGTCCGGACGGTTTCCTGGCGGTGAAAATGTTGACGCTTTCTGGCAAAACGTTGTCAACGGCGTGGAAAACATTTCGTTTTTTACCGAAGAGGAGCTCAAATCATCAGGCATAAGCCCTGAGGTATACCGCAAGCCTAACTATATTCGTGCTCGGTCTATTTTAGACAATGTAGAGCATTTTGATGCAGCATTTTTCGGATACACCCCGAGAGAAGCTGAGGTTACTGATCCTCAACACCGTCTATTTTTAGAGTGTGCCTGGGAATCTCTAGAAGATGCCGGGTATGACTCAACGCGCTTTAATGGTGACATTGGCGTCTTTGCCGGCGCTAATATGAGTACCTATGGTATTGATTTGGTCGCTAATACAGATTTGAAATATAACTTCGTCAATTTAGACAATGTTATTGCTCATGATAAAGATGCATTAAGTACCAAGGTCTCATATAAACTGGATTTGCGCGGCCCTAGTGTTGCCGTACAAACGTTCTGTTCGACTTCACTAGTAGCGATTCACTTGGCTTGTCAGAGTTTGCGTAACGGTGAATCTGATATGGCATTAGCAGGTGGCGTTTCGATACGAGTACCCACCCGTTTTGGTTATGAATATAACCCAGGTGGTCAAGAGTCAAGCGACGGAAAAACTCGCAGCTACGATGCCCAAGCCACCGGTACTGTTTTTGGTGATGGTGTTGCTGTTGTTACCTTGAAAAGACTTGAAGATGCGATCGCCGATGGTGACCAAGTTTATGCTGTTATCAGAGGGTCAGCGATCAATAACGATGGGGCTCTCAAAGCTGGCTTTACCGCACCGAGTGTTAAAGGTCAGTCGGATGTGGTTGCAACCGCTATGGCCGTTTCAGATGTCCAACCAGAACAGGTCTCTTATGTTGAAGGTCATGGTAGTGCAACTGAACTGGGGGATCCCATTGAAGTCGCAGCGCTTAATAGAGCGTATCGACTAACTACAGATAAGAACGCATATTGTGCCTTGGGTTCGGTGAAGAGCAATTTTGGCCACTTGGATCGCGCAGCGGGTGTTACCGGATTAATCAAGGTGGCGCAGTCACTTAAACATGAAGTGATCCCACCGTCACTTAATTTTAGCGAACCCAATCCAGAAATCGACTTTGTAGACAGTCCTTTCTTTGTCAACACAGAACTACGTCCATGGAAACGCTCAGCCAAGCCACGTATTGCTGGAGTGAATGCCTTAGGTATAGGGGGCACCAATGCCCATGTCATCGTTGAGGAAGCACCGATTCTAGGTGAAACCAGTGACAGCCGTGATTGGCAAATGCTGCCGCTGTCAGCTAAGACACCTTCGGCGCTGGCGAATATGTCGACTAATCTTGCAAACTATCTCAGTCAACACAGTGAGGTAAATCTAGCAGATGTGGCCTTCACCTTACAGGTTGGCCGCAGAGAGATGCGAGAGCGCAAAGTTGTCTTATGCCGCTCGAGCCAGGAGGCGATCGAATTACTCAATAAAGAGCAGGATAAGCAGGTTATACAAGCCTCAACAGAAGATAAGACACCTATTACCTTTATGTTTCCTGGTGTTGGTGAGCACTACGTCAATATGGGGGCACAGCTTTATGCACAGGAACATGCGTTCCGTGAAGCGATGGATGAGTGCTTCGCTTGGCTGGAACGTGAAACCGATTTGGATTTAAAAGCTTATTTATTTGCTGAAGACGATCAATCGGATAAAGAGAAAAAGGACCTAAATGCTTTATTCTTCAGAGGTCACAATGGACAACAGGATGAAGAGAATCCACTAAACCGAACCCTTCTTGCTCAACCGGCAGTATTTGTCATTGAGTACAGTCTGGCCAGGTTATTAATGAGTTGGGGATGTATTCCCGAAGCGATGGTCGGCTACAGCGTAGGTGAGTTTGCCGCAGCAACCATTGCAGGTACATTGACGCTGGAAGACTCTCTACGACTAGTCGTTGAGCGCGCTAAATTAATAGAACAGATCGAGCCTGGCGTCATGTTAGCAGTCCCCATGACAGAATCAGACCTTCTGCCATTGCTAGATGAGTCTCTATCCATTGCGATTACCAATGGACCGAGTATGACGGTTGTTGCTGGACCTGAAAAAGCAATAGAAGCGTTTGAAGGGCAATTACAGGAACGCGATATCGTTAGCCGTCGATTGCCGACAACTCATGCATTCCATTCATCAATGATGGATGCTGCGCGTCCTGCCTTAACCAAGGTGCTAGAGGGTATTGCGTTAAATACGCCGCGTATCCCTTACTTATCGAATGTTACCGGTTCATGGATCACTGAAGACCAAGCGACTGATCCAGAGTATTGGTTACAACATATGTGTCAAACCGTAAGGTTTGGTGAGGCATTGGATGCGCTATTCGACAAAGGCAATCAGTTAGTTGTCGAGGTTGGGCCGGGACAAAGCCTGTCTTCTATTGTGCGTCAACACCCTAAATTCAGATCACCTGAGTATCAGTGGGCTGTTACGCCTACCATGCGCACTATCTATAGTGAAGACGACGATTTCGTCAGCCTAATGTCAGCGGTCGCTGTGCTATGGAGTAAAGGATATCAAATCGATTGGTCTGGCTATTACCAGGATGAGACGCGTCGTCGGGTCTCACTACCAACGTATCCATTTGATCGTCAACGTTATTGGATAGACATTGAACGCAATCTCGACAACGTGACTGGCAAAGTCGAAAACGTCGCAGATTGGTTCTACCAACAAACATGGCAAGCAAACGCCATTCAGGCATCTGAGGCTGGCCAAGTTGATGTGAAATCCAACTGGTTGCTGGTAGGTCTGGACAATGACATTGACGAGCAGCTCTATCAAAAATTAACTGAAAGAGGAGCGAAATGTGCTCGAATCAGATTGGTTTCGGGTGCTGATTCTAAGGCGAGCGACAAGCTTGACTATACGATTAATGCCGATGAACCCATTGAATTAAGAAACACGATTGGTCATCTATGCCAAGACGGGTTCATTCCGCAACACGTTGTACATTGTGGGGTGATGACAGATGAGACTGACTTTGAACCAGTGCAGTCTCGGGGCTTTTTCAGTGTTTTAGCATTGGCACAAGGGTTGTCTGATAGTCGTGTTAATGATCAGTTAACTATCAACATACTTTCAACCCAACTTTATGCCGTTGATGAGCAAGATGACATATCGCCCGCTAAATTCACCTCAATTGGTGCCTATAGAACGATTCCGCAAGAGTTTCCTAATGTCTTTTTGCGAGGTATTGACCTTGAATCTGACCAAGCTGACATCGAACTTGTCATGCAGGAATTACTATCGACCTGTAAAGATGTGGCAGTTGCTTGGCGTGACGAGACACGATATACCCAATCCTACATTTCAAGTCCGTTAGATGAAGTCGTTGCTGAAAATGACGTCCTTCGAACGGGCGGCACCTATGTGATTACCGGTGGTCTGGGTAATGTTGGTTTGACACTGAACGATATGTTGACGCGTGAATACCAAGCTAATGTTGTACTCCTGTCACGTCGAGATTTTCCTGAACGTGAGCAATGGGATAATTGGCTGGAAGAAAATACCGAAACCGACCCAGTGTACCGTCAAATTCAACGTATAAAGTTGGCGGAAGCTGAAGGTGGTTCGGTACTGGTAGTGACAGCCGATATTGCTGACGAAAGCAAAATGACCGAGATGTTCAATGATGTAGAGCAGCGTTTTGGCCAGATAAATGGCGTATTCCATGCTGCTGGTGTCATTACAGAGCAATCTCATTGTGTGATAAACGATGTCACTGAGCAGCGCGCTGAAACGCATTTTACTGCTAAGGTGACAGGTACAAAAGTACTCGAGACATTGTTGGCTGATCGCGAAGTAGATTTCTGTTTACTGTTCTCGTCATTGGCGGCCACCCTTGGTGGAATGCAATTATCGATGTATGCCGCAGCTAACGCTTTCGAGGATGGTGTAGCCTTTGCACACAGGCATGATCCAGTGACTCGATGGGTAGCCGTGAATTGGGATAGCTGGGCAAGAGAAAATGGAGAGCAGGATCACGAAGGGACGACCTTAGAAGAGTTTCTCATGTGGCCAGATGAGGGGGCTGATGCAACGAAGAGAGTATTGAGTTCATCGAAGCAATGCCAACTTATCAACTCTACAGCTGACTTACATCAGCGGCTAGATCAATGGGTATATCGCAATCGACTTGAAGCTAAGGGACAAGCTAAGGAAAGTAAACAAACCTACTATGCTCGTCCTGAATTAAGCACAGCTTATGTGGCGGCGAGTAACCAAACTGAAAAACGGATTGCGGGTATCTTCCGAGATGTTCTGGGCATTGAAGAAGTCGGTTTAGAGGATAATTACTTCGAGCTAGGTGGTAACTCACTGATATCAATGCAGCTAATAGCTGAATTACAGCGCGAGTTTGATGTTTCTCTATCACCGGTACTGATTTTTGAAGCGCCAAGTGTCAAAGAATTAAGTAAGCATCTTGGTGGTAATGAGCAGGCAGACGCTGAACAAAGTGTTCAATTGCTCAATGAAAGACGTCGCCTAGCCAAAAGCAACGCGATGCACAGTGATATCGCCATTATTGGCGTAGCCGGCCGCTGCCCAGGTGCCAATGACGTCGCAACTTTCTGGGAAAATATCGTAGAAGGTAAGGAAACCGTTACGACCTTTAGCGATCAGGAATTGTTAGAAGCCGGCGTACCTGCTTCGCTATTCAATCATCCTAACTATGTGAAAAAGCGGGGAATTGTAGAAGATATAGATCTGTTTGATGCTGGCGTTTTCGGTTTTAATCCGCGAGAAGCAGAACTGATGGATCCTCAACACAGGATTATGTTAGAGGTCGCGTGGGAAACCCTGGAGCATGCGGGTTACGATTCAAACCGATTTGATGGGTTAATTGGCGTTTTTGCCGGCACAACGCAAAGTCTCTACCAAATGCAGTTATTCAGAGATAAAGAAGTTTGGGAAAGCTTGGATAGGTTTGAGACAAATCTGGCAAATACCCAAGATTCTCTGAGTACGCGTATTTCCTATAAGTTAAATCTCAGTGGTCCAAGTTTATCGATTGGCACCTACTGTTCTACATCAGGTGTTGGTATTCATCTAGCATGTCAAAGCCTGCGTACGGGTGAATCTGATATGGCCCTGGCCGGTGGCGTCTCAATTTTGGTGCCGGGTAAACGTGGCCATCTTTATGAACCGAGTAATCAAAGTTCTCCAGATGGTCATACGCGTACTTTTGATGCACAAGCCCAAGGAACAGTCTTTTCAGACGGTGTTGGTATGGTGTTATTAAAGCGCCTTGAAGATGCGTTGGAAGATGGGGATACCATACATGCTGTCATCAAAGGCACCGCCATTAATAATGACGGTTCGCTAAAAGCTGGGTATACCGCGCCGAGTGTAGAACGCCAAGCTGAGGTGATTAATCTCGCTTTGGATGACGCGGGTCTTCAAGCTGAAGACATCCATTATGTCGAAGCGCATGGCACAGCGACCGAACTAGGAGATCCAATAGAAGTTGCTGCATTGACACGCGCTTATCGGGAGAGCACACAGAAGAAGCAATTTGTGACCTTAGGCTCTGTTAAGACCAATTTTGGTCATACAGACCGTGCGGCCTGCGTACTTGGCGTAATTAAAGCGACCCATGTCTTACGCACAGGTATTGCACCACCGACTTTACATTTTACTACCCCTAATCCAAAAATGGATTTGGATAACAGTCCATTTGTTGTGCGCAATAGTCTCTACGAGTTCCCATCTATGCCTGGCCCACGCCGTGCAGGCGTAACAGCGTTGGGTGTTGGAGGCACTAACGCCCATATAATCTTAGAACAGCCGCCAGAAGTTGAAGCGAGTGATGCTAGTGAAGGCTGGCAGTTTTTGAGTTTATCTGCCAAGAGTCAGACCGCATTACAAACGATGCGTGAAAACCTTGCGCAAGCACTATCATCAGATAATCAAATCAATATAGCGGATGTAGCCTATACGTTGCATTGTGGCCGCCGGGAGTTTGGCGAACGAGTCTCAGTGGTTGGGAAAACTCGAGAAGACCTGATCAAGGGCCTAGAAGGGCAGTTGGACGGGCGTGTGTTTAAAGCGAGCCAAAGTGCAACTAAGCGTCCTGTAGCATTTATGTTCACCGGAGTAGGTGAACAATATATCAATATGAGTCAGGACCTATACAGCAGTGATGCGCGTTTTAGAGCGGATATGGAACAATGCTTTGATCAATTGAATGAGATATTAGGTACCGATCTGCGAGACATTCTATTCGTGGACGGATGGCAGGCGGATCCTAAAGGCCTCTTGTCTGGCGAAGGATCCATTGATGAGCACAGTTCACGGTTGAATCAAACTGTCTATGCACAACCCCTTACATTTGTCGTTCAATACTGTGTGGCAAATTACCTCATACGTCATGGCGTGCGTCCTGAAGCCATTGTGGGGTATAGCTTGGGAGAATATGCTGCAGCTGTTCTAGCGGGTGTAATGAGCCTAGACGATGGGTTGAAGTTAGTCGCCCATCGCGCCAAATTGATTGATACGTTACCTGAAGGTGGGATGATGGCTGTCCCAATGCCGGCCTCAGAGCTCAGTCCTTTATTGTCGGACTTAGATGTCGATATCGGGATAATTAACGGAGCCAACCTGACTATTGCGTCGGGAACCGAAGCTGGGTTGGAGGAATTATCCCAGTTACTGGATAAGCAATCAGTCTTGTATCGACGAATTCCGACCAGTCATGCGTTTCACAGCAGCATGATGTCTGCTGGAAAGGACGCTCTACGCAAGATATTAAAAGATGTTGACTTACAACCACCAACACTGCGTATGTTGTCGAATGTCAGTGGTGACTGGCTAACGGATCAAGAAGCGATTGATCCGGAATACTGGATATCGCATATGTGCGAAACCGCACGGTTTGGGGACTGCGTTGATCAGCTATTGTCTGAAGATGAATGGGCGATGGTCGAAGTCGGGCCAGGGCAAAGTTTGAGCTCTTTGGTGAAACAAAGAAGTGCTACGACAGGTGACGGTACCGGTGCGTTGGTGGTGCAGACGATACGTACCCAATATGTTAAGGACGATGATTGTGCTGTATTGACTGGCGCGTTAGCCAAGCTATGGGCATTAGGTAGTGGCCCTAGTTGGCAGGATTATTATGAAGGCCAACGCCGTCGTCGAATTCCATTACCGACTTACGCTTACGAGAGACAACGCTATTGGATTGAAACGGCGTCAGAAGAAGATGAATCATTGTCGAGTCAACTTTTGATGTCTCAAGAACCGAAAGCATCTTTATCAGATTCGTTTTATTTCCCATTGTGGTCTCGCAAAGACTCTGCTGTGCAATCAGTACCGAAGATGGAAGACATTGAACCAGGGCAACGTTGGTTGATATTTGCAGATGACGCGAAGTTATGTGAGGAATTAGTCAACAAAACCAGAGCGTTAGGTATTGAAGCGGTGCTGGTCTATGCCGGTTCAGATTACCGCTTGCTTGGTGAGGATTGTTATCAGGTAAGGCCAGCTCAGAAGGGTGACCTGGACAAGTTATTCAAGGCGTTAAAACAGTCTGATCAGCTACCATCAAGGATAATACATGGCTGGACTGCCCAACCTTGGGCCGAAGAGATGGCTCTGGGTGAAGCGCTCTCGCTCGGTTTTTACAGTTTATTCCAATTGGCCAAAGCAATAGGAGATTGGTTGAACGATCTGGATATTGAGCTTTGTATTGTATCCAGTGATATGCAATTGGTTCAGGGTGATGAGTTATTAGTACCAACCAAATCCCTAGTGAAAGGGCCATGTAAGGTTATTCGCCAAGAGTTTGCCAATGTAGCCTGTCGTAGCATTGACGTGATGTTATCAGGTGAAGAAACTGCATCCCAGATATTGTCTGAAGTGCTGACAGGTAGCGGTCAATTTGTAGCGTTACGAGAAGGATATCGCTGGTTACCTGTTATTGAGAAAGTAAGTGTTGAGTTGCCTCAACAAGGTTGTCCACGCATACGAGAAGAGGGTGTTTACCTGATAACCGGAGGCATGGGTGGCATTGGGCTGGCTACCGCAGAGTATTTGTATGAGACCTATGGCGCCCGCTTGGTCTTAGTGGGTCGTACGGCATTGCCAGATCAGTCTCAATGGTCTGAGCTATGTGAATCTGGCGATGATCCTCGTTTAACAGAACGTCTTTCAAAACTGCAGGCACTGTTGAACGCCGGAGCAGAGTTGACACTCGTACAGGCGGATGTTGCAGACAGTGCACGAATGAGAGAAGTCATCGAACAGACTGTATCGCAATTTGGCGCTTTAAACGGTGTGGTTCACGCCGCAGGTGTTCCTGGACAAGGGCTGACACAACTGAAAAGCGAAGAAGCTGCTGCCCAGACATTGCAATCCAAAGTACAAGGTACATTGGCGTTACATCACGCGCTTGAGGACGTTGAATTAGACTTTTTGTTATTGGTGTCATCAATTGCTGCATTAACAGGAGGTGGCCCTGGCCAGATAGACTACTGTGCAGGTAATGCCTATATGGATGCGTACGCACAACGTCATCACGATCGTCACGGTATGACTGTATCGGTCAACTTTGGTGAGTGGCAATGGGATGCATGGAGTGACGGATTAGAAGGATTCCAGCCAGAATTACGTGATGCCTTAGTACAACATCGTCGCGACTATGGCATTACCTTCGAGGAGGGAATGGAAGGTATTCGCCGAATTTTATCAGCAGATGTACCGCAAGTGATCTTGTTACCTGAAGATGCGGTGGCAATGATTGAAGGAAGTGATGTCTGTATGGCCGTCAATATGAACTCGGCTGTCAGTAAGACTCGAGGACGTCAAAAAGCGCACTATCCAAGACCTGAGTTATCAACAGGATATGTTGCAGCAACGAATGAATTAGAGAAGCAAATAGCACAAATCTGGCAGGATGTGCTGGGTATTGACGAGATCGGTACCAAAGACAACTTCTTTGATTTAGGCGGTAACTCTTTGGTTGGTCTACAGGTGGTAGCAGAGCTACGTAAAGCACTGGAAGCCGATCTGACGCCTGTTGTTTTATATGAAGCACCCACCGTTAGCGCATTGGCGGCTTACCTGGCACCTGAACAAGAGACCCAGGAAAACGATAGTACTGACGTATTCGCTGAGCGCCGTCAACGAGCTCGCCGTTCAGATTCTGAAAGCCAGGTGGCAATTGTTGGGATGTCAGGCCGATTCCCTGGCGCCAACAGCGTAAGGGAGCTTTGGGAAAACTTAAGCGGCGGCATAGAAGCCAGTTCCTATTATACCGAAGCGGAGATGGTAGCCGCTGGTGTCAGCCGCGAAAAGATCAGAAATCCGTCCTATGTCCCTGTGGGTTATGACATTGAATATTTCGATCACTTTGATGCCGCGTTGTTCGGATATGCCCCAAGAGAAGCTGAGTTTATTGATCCTCAGCACCGTCAATTTTTGCAATGCGCTTGGGCTGCGTTGGAAGATGCTGGCTGTGACCCTCAGCGTTACAATGGCATGATTGGCTTATATGGCGGTGCTAACAGCAGTGTTTATCTGAACAACCTATTGTCACGCGAAGACTTAACAGGATCTGGTGCGTCAATCTGGCAAGCCTATTTTAATAACAGTAATGATTCATTAGCGAACCGCGTATCTTATAAGTTAAACCTGACTGGACCTGCGATGTCTGTACAGACGTTCTGTTCGACATCGGGCGTTGCAATGCATATGGCTTGTAAGAGCTTGTTAAGCGGCGAATGTGATATGGCATTAGGGGGCGGAGTTAGCATTTCTATTGCAGGAAAAACCGGTTACCTCTATGAAGAGGGAGGTATAGACTCCCCCGATGGTCATGTTCGAACCTTTGATGCAGATGCCAAAGGAGCGGTCATTGGTGATGGCGTCGGCATAGTGGTCTTTAAGCGTCTAGAAGATGCTTTGGAAGATGGCGACCATATCTATGCTGTCATTAAGGGTTCAGCTGTTAACAACGATGGTTCGGTGAAAGTGGGTTATACCGCACCGAGTGTTGACGGTCAGGCAGGAGCTATCAGTGAAGCACTTGCTGCGGCAGATATCGCACCGGATACCGTACAGTATGTTGAAGCCCACGGTACGGCGACAGAGTTGGGTGATCCTATAGAAGTCACCGCGCTGAGCAAGGCTTATCGTCAACATACGGATCAAACCGGATTCTGTGCTATCGGTTCCATTAAGCCTAATGTTGGACACTTGGATCGTGCTGCCGGCGTAACGGGGATGATCAAAACGGCTCTGTCGCTTAAAAATGAAATGATTCCAGAGTTGCTTCATTTTAAAGCACCGAACCCCAATATAGACTTTGCTAACAGCCCGTTTTTCGTGGCGGACAAAAAGGCCGCCTGGCCCCGAGGTGAACAGGTGCGCCGCGCTGGTGTCAATTCAGTAGGATTGGGGGGCACCAATGCACACTTCATCCTTGAGGAAGCTCCACTAGTAACGCCATCGAGTGACTCAAGGCGTCATCAAGTTCTGTTGTTGTCAGCTAATTCTCAGTGGTCATTAGACGAAGCGAAGAAACGCTTAGTCGAACACCTGGAAAGTGAAAAAGAGCTTAATCTGGCAGACGTGGCATACACGCTGCAAACAGGGCGTCAGCGATTATCTTTCAGAGAGTCGGTGGTTTGTGACGATATAAGCAGTGCCATAGCTGGCTTGCAAGATGAGCGTCATAGTGCGAGCAGTCAGTTGCTTGAGGGCAATAAGTCACTGGTATTTATGTTTCCAGGCGTTGGCGACCATTATAACGGCATGTCCGCTGAACTTTATCAGCATGAAGCGGCGTTTAGAGAGGAATTTGACTACTGTAGTGATTATTTATTGCCGCTACTAGGAATCGACCTAAGAGAGGTGTTGTTTGATGATATTAATCAAGGAGAAGGGGCAAAGGAGATAGATTTAAAGGCGATGCTGCGCGGAGAAGGTCAAGGGGGTACGCATTGTCAAATACTACAAGAGACTTGGTTGGCCCAGCCATTGGTGTTTGTTGTTGAATATTGTTTGGCGCATCAGTTGATGAGTTGGGGTTACATCCCTCAAGCGATGATTGGTTATAGCTTAGGTGAGTTTGTAGCTGCAACAGTAGCTGGATGTCTAAGTCTTGACGACGCATTGACGCTGGTCGCTAAACGCGCGCGTTTAATTAATGACTTGCCAGGCGGTGCGATGCTAGCCGTACCGATGTCTGAGGAAGAAGTTGAGCCTTGGTTAGTAGAAGGCGTGAGTGTTGCTCTGTGTAACAGTCCTAAGACGAGTGTGTTGTCAGGCGAAGAAGACCAGATAAAGGCGTTGTCATCGCGCTTGGAGGAAGAACAGGTAGCCTGCCGTTTATTGCCGACTACGCATGCATTCCACAGTGAGATGATGCGAGGCTGTGAATCAGATTTGGCTTCACTATTGTCAGAGATAACGTTTAACGCACCTCAAATTCCCTACATCTCAAATTTGACAGGGGAGTGGGTAAGTGAGGAGCAGATTGGATCAGCTGACTACTGGGTGTCTCATATGTGTGAGGCGGTGCGTTTTTCTGATGGCATTGGTAAGTTACTCGATGAATCTGGCCGTGTGCTGGTTGAAGTTGGACCGGGTCAGAGCTTGGGTTCCTTCGTGAAGCAGCACCCTTTATGCGATACAGAGCATGTTGTGTCAATCGTACCTGTATTGCGCGCTGCTTTCCATTCAGTGAGTGATGACAGATATTTACAAGAAGCCTTAGGTAAATTGTGGTTAGCAGGCATAGAACCACAGTGGGGCGCTTATTATCAAGGTGAGCGTCGCTTGAAGGTATCGTTGCCGACCTATGCCTTTGAACCTCAACGTTATTGGGTAGAAGCCGGTGAATCTATCACTATCAACAAAGAGGAAATTGATAACAGTAAAGCAGAAGATATCGCAAAGTGGTTTTATAAGTCCGTTTGGCGCGAGTCAAACATTAAGGCCGCTAAGGCGTCTGCAACCCACGATAGGTTACTAGTATTATGTGATAGCCTTGGTTATGCCAAAGGGGTAATGGATGAGGTTAAATCCACCCAAGACGATCACATTATGGTGACAGTCGCTGACCGCTATGCGCGTTTGGATGATCATCATTTCCAAATTCGTCCTGCCCATGCGGAAGACTATGACCGACTCATTCGTCAATTAGAGCGAGAACAACGGCTTCCGACTAAGATTGGACACTTCCTGACAGTCTCTGAAGCCCAAGCACCACGTGAGGACATGACAGATCTGGGTTATTACAGTGTCATGTGGTTAGTCCAAGCGTTTGGTAAGCGTAATTTACTCGACCCTCTGGATATTATTGTTGTATCCAGCGGTGTTCATGAGGTTGTCGCTGGCGAATACATCGATCCCTATAAGAGTCTGGTACTTGGGCCTTGTAAAGGTATTCCTCAAGAACTGCCGCATATCCTATTGCGCAACATTGATATTGAAGTCACTGACGTCGAACAAGCTTTGGTCCAGGCGTTGTCTAAAGAATTGTTGTCAGCACCGAAAGATCCAGTGATTGCCTACAGAGACAATGTGCGCTTAACTCAGGATTACAAGCCCTATGCTGTGGAATCGATACCTGAAGGAGAGGAGATCGTTAAACCACAGGGTGTTTATATCATCACTGGTGGCTTGGGCGGTGTAGGTTTGGTATTAGCGAAACACTTGGCGAAGAAAGCACAGGCCAAGCTAGTCCTGTTTGGACGTTCTGAATTACCAGCGAGAGACAGTTGGCAAGCCTGGCTGGAAGAACATGATGAAGATGACTCAACCAGCATTAAAATTCGCAAAGTTACTGAATTGGAAAGCTTTGGTGCTGAAGTTTTGGTTATGTCCGTTGATGCAGGTGACGAACAGCAGTTACGTGAAGCCATTGATAGGACCTACCAAGCATTTGGCACAATAAACGGACTGGTTCACGCGGCAGGTATTTCTGAGTCTTGGGCATTCCGTGGTGTCCAAGATATTGGTCGAGACGATTCTGAGTATCAATTTAATCCTAAAGTTGGCGGTGTCATTGCACTTCAAAAAGTCTTGGCAGATAAGAAACTTGATTTTGTCTTATTGACCTCTTCTGTGTCCGCCGTGCTTGGGGGAATGACCTTAATACCTTATGCTTCTGCCAACATTTTCATGGACGTGTTCACTCAGCAGCATAACCGCACTGCAACCACTAAGTGGTTAAGTGTCAATTGGGATACCTGGAAGCTTACCGAAGATCAGCATGAAACTATTGGGCGCACCGTCCTAGAGTTTGAAATGACAAAAGAGGAAGGGGCTGAAGCATTTGAACGCTTGGCTTACCATATGCCTGTTGATTGTATTGTTGAGTCAACCGGTAATATCCAAGCCCGCCTAGATCAGTGGATCTATGGTCCATTCCAGCGTCAAAACAAGACTAGTAAAGAGAAAGTTCAGCTCTATGCTCGTCCTGCATTAGCGACGACTTTCACTCCAAGTAGTAACGATGTTGAAGATCGCGTGACAAAAGTCTGGTGCAATGTGTTGGGTATTGAGGAAATTGGTATCCACGACAACTACTTCGACCTGGGTGGTACATCGTTAACTGCAATTCAGTTAGTTACCGAAC
Organism: Alteromonadaceae bacterium M269; assembly: GCA_004353515.1. Lineage (GTDB taxonomy): Bacteria > Pseudomonadota > Gammaproteobacteria > Enterobacterales > Alteromonadaceae > M269. Next base: position 632,063 of record SMNZ01000001.1, read on the forward strand.
TGCAGCAAGAGTTTTCTGTCCCTGTGTCTCCGATTGTTGTTTTTGAAGCACCAACCGTTCATGAGTTAGCGAAAACGTTTGACGACAATGCCGATGCTGAAAAAGCCGCAAATCTGAAGTCTGTTATAGAAAGACGCAAATGCAATCGCGGACGCAACAGTGATGAGCCTTTGGATATTGCCATTGTAGGTCTGTCTGGACGCTTCCCCGGAGCTCAATCAGTTGATCAATTCTGGCAGAATCTGATTGAGGGGAAAGAGTCATTAACAACCTTTACTGACGAAGAGTTATTGGCAGCTGGTGTCAGTAAAGACGAGTTTGAACAACCTAATTATGTGCGCAGAAGACCTATTATTGAGCATTCCGATATGTTCGATGCGCGATTCTTTGGTTATTCGCCAATGGAAGCCCAGCTAACAGATCCTCAACACAGAGTCTTGTTGGAAGTGGCGTGGGAAACAATGGAAAATGCTGGCTACGATCCGCTAGCATACGAAGGTTCTATTGGTATTTTTGCAGGATCCAATACCAACGGTTATAGCGAAGGATTAAAACGCAATCCAGATACGGCGAGTTTGTTACGACAGACAGAAGCTGAGCTTGCGAATCAATCGGATTCCTTGACGACAACTGCGTCCTTTAAGCTTAATTTACGCGGCCCGAGTTACAACATTCAGACTTTCTGCTCAACGTCTTTGGTGAGTGTACACGTTGCCTGTCAAAACATATTAAGTGGCGAATGTGATATGGCGCTCGCAGGAGGTATATCGTTACGCGTACCGCAAAAACGAGGCTACCTGGCTGTCGATTGCGGCACTGAATCTGAAGATGGCAGTAGCCGAACTTTTGATGCTGACTCCAGCGGAACCGTATTCGGTGAAGGTTGTGGTTTGGTGCTACTTAAGCCGTTAAAGGATGCGTTGGATGATGGCGATGTCATACAAGCAGTCATTAAAGGTAGCGCTATTAACAACGACGGCGCCTTAAAAGCGAGCTTCTCTGCGCCAAGTGTGGAAGGTCAGGCAGAAGTCATCGCGATGGCGTTGGCTAATGCGGACATCGATGTGCGCAGTATAGATTATGTTGAGGCCAGCGGGACCGCGACAGAACTTGGTGATCCTATCGAGGTAGCCGCACTCAGTCGTGCATTCAACGGTTTTGTTGAGGATACAGGCTTTTGTACCATAGGTTCGGTTAAACCTAATGTTGGACACGCGGATAGAGCGGCTGGCGTTTTAGGGTTGATCAAAACAATTGAAGCAATGAAGCATGAAAAGCTGCCAGCGACGCTCTTCTTCAATAAGCCTAATCCTAAAATAGACTTTGATAACAGCCCATTCGTGGTACAAACACAAATGACTGAATGGCCTAAGAAGCAGGCTCCGAGAAGAGCATGTGTCAATTCTGTCGGCAGTGGTGGTACCAATGCACACGTTGTTATCGAAGAAGCACCTATACCTACGCCTTCTCAACCAGGAAGAACACATCAGCTGATCGTCGTTTCCGCTTTGAGCAAAAAAGCGTTGGCTGTTGCCGAACATAATCTGCTTAATTACCTTGAGACGAATGACGAGACAGATCTCAATGACATCGCATACACATTGAGTGTTGGCCGCCGACATTTCCCTTGTCGACAAACATTTGTCTGTGATGACAGGTTAGATCTTATCGAGCAGCTTAGAGGTGAGAATAATCGCAATGAAAGGAACCCAATTGCACAGTCTGTATCGAGTGAGGTTGATTTTGCCTTTGGTGACCATCATCAGGGTTTTGCAGATATAGGCAGACAGCTTTATCAGAGTGAAAGCTTGTTTAGCAGCGAAGTTGATCAATGTTGTGAGATTTTTGAGCAGATTATTGATGCAGATCTATGTCATTGGATGACAGTGGGTGTGACCGAAGAGGCTGATAAGCAGGTATTGCCTGCCCTGAAGTTTGCTATTAACTACGCTATTGCCCGCTTGCTGATGTCTTGGGGCATTATGCCTCGGGCGCTTCACGGTGAAGGGGAAGGTGCTATTCTTGTTGCAGCGCTGAGTGGAGTCACAAGCCTTGACGATGCAGCGCAACTGCTTTGTCACTATGTCAGTGGTGATAAAAAGGCATTGCGAGATTGCTTAACGCACATTTCATTCAACGAGACAGCTTTCTCATGTACAGCACATGCTAAGGCGCAGTGGATGACAGCAAAAGAAGCAACCAACGCTGATTTTTGGTTTGATCAAATATACGCCTCTTCGGACAGTATTGCCGCGAGCCGCGCATTTTTTGGACAGTCAGACAGCATCACATTGGTATTCGACAACTTAGCTGATGAAGCGCCAGATGTGATAAATGTGTGGAGCTCTTCTTCTGACGATAGCCATGATGAAGCACATCTGCTTGATTTACTTGGGTGCGTTTATGATTGTGGTAAGGATATTGATTGGACTGCATTTTATGCTGACCAAAACCGCCGTAGAGTTTGTTTGCCAACTTATCCGTTTGAGCGGAAGCGTTATTGGATAGATGCTGACTATAGTCGCTTGGAAAATAATCAAAGCACGCCTGTTCAATCAACAGACCGAGAAACATTCAAAAATGGTTTGACTACTTCTGGTTGGCATCAGCGGTTTGCCGATGTATCTCGCTCAATCGAAGACGTGCAATGGATCGTGCTAATTGATGATTCTATACCAGTATCAACCAAATTAGCCGATAAGTTACGCGCAGAGGGCCTCAATCCAATTTGCGTAACTCAAGGACATGATACGCGCATTACTGAAGACAATCTGTGGACAGCCAACACTGAAAAAACGTCAGAACTTGCAGATCTATTAGCGCAGCAACTACCTGATAATAAGAAGGTCGGTTTAGTCAATTTCTGGTCAGTTGTACCGGATTCGATTGAACAAAATATCTCTTCTGAAGCCATTTGCTATGACCAGTTAGCACTGACGTTGGAAATAGAGATTTTGTTTGCTAAGCAATGTAAGTCGTTACAGATATTGCGCGTTACACAGTCCGCTATGAGCGTTACTTCTGAGGAGGAGCAAACTGCAGGACAAATGCTACTGTCGATACCGAATAAACAATTAGCGCAGTATTCCGGTGTTGAATGGAAATCATTGGATATTATACTGCCGCCAGCGACAAGTGCTAAAGAAGCAAGTTTGCTTGATAGCATTTTGACAGAAATGCGCAGTGCCGAGAGTGAGCAAAACTTAGCTATCCGAGGTAAACATCGTTGGGTAAATACCACTGAAGACGTGACCTTTGAAGAGGCTAATGAGGACTTCATAGCCAATGCGGCTGGAGGTAACTTCCTAGTCATTAATGGTATACAAGATTTCGGCTTGACCTTAGCTTATCAGTTAGCTTGTGCAGGAGCGAACAGTGTCACGCTCAATTTAAATCAGCCACTTCCTGCCAAGAAGGAATGGGACAAATTATTGTCGGCTGATATAGAGGGTAATGCGCTAGCGCAAACCATAGGTCAAATCAAAATTATTGAAGACTCAGGTTGTGACGTTCATTTGGTTACCGGTGATGTGATGAGCGCTGAAGGGATGACGAAAATCTTGCAACAAACTCAGCAGGCACAATCTACATTGCAAGGGATATTCTGTCTGCTTAATTGTTATGCAGATAACAGTGTTCCGCTTGAGTCAATGGCTGGTGTGACCTATTTGGTTGAAACAGTGGATTATTTCAAGGATACGTCACTCGTACTGTTGTCTGATGGGCAAGGGGAGTTGTCTGAGTATAACCTTGAGGTGGTTCGTCATTATCAACAAGCGCTGGTGAAATGTTCTTGGCGCCCCAGAACGTATTCCTTTGTTGCCCATACTGATATCGATCTTAAGCATATTCGCTGGGAGGAATTGGTCGAGGCTGTATTCCAAACTATTGGTAGTCACTTACAGTGTGTTGATTACACCTTGCCTCAAGTGGAGAAGACACAAGGCTCTACTGGCGACTTACTCACCCACGATAGACCAGCTCTGGATAACGAATACCAGGCACCACAAACACCTTTGCAGCAGGACTTAGCCGGAATTTGGCAAGAGTTATTGGGTATTGATGCCATTGGCATACACGATAACTTTTTTGAGCTAGGGGGACATTCCTTATTGGCAACTCGCTTATTTGGCCGAATTAATCAAGATTTTGCCCTCAATATACAGTTGCGCAGCATTTTCGAGTCTTCAACGATAGCTGAGTTGGCCGATTTAATTTCGGTGTTGCAGCAAATGAAACCTGGGGTCCCTGATGATGTTTTGTGTGATGAAGAAATGTTTGAAGGGGCGATTTAACAAGGGTTTCAGCATGCATGAAATGTGTTGGCAGTGGTTGATGCACACTGTCAACACCATCTCAGATAAAGCTGTTTTTGATTAATTACAAAGTAAAGGAACAAGAGCAAGCGATGAAAGTTAACGCAATTGACATTAAGCAAAGTGTTCTAGAAACATTGAGGCTCAAAAAGTACGCCGGCGTTCGCGCTGACGATTATGTGATTCCTTCTAACTATATAGAAGCAAAGAACCAATTTTGGCGTGACTGGCAATCTCTAGAGCCTGATCATTACCTGAAGGGGAATTCAAGCTTTCGCTACCGACGGTTTTGTTATTTTTACTACCATCCTGAAGACGATGAATTGGCCGCATTTGCTAATACACCTTATTACCAGCCTGCCGAGCTGAATAGTTATGTCGGTGGGATCTTCCGTCACTTTTCTCCGATGCAGCGACAAACGCTAGACAATAGGTTTTTGCACGATCTGATTCGCGTAATGTTTAAGCAGTTTCCCCTAACTTCTGAAATGCGCAGTCATCCGTGGAAACTGGATGTTCATCAAGTCCGTATCGTGGGAAGCGCAAAAGAGAAGGGGGAGCCGACCCCAGAAGGAATTCACCACGATGAAAACGACTTTGTTAGCATGCATCTTGTAAACAGGCAAAATGCCATTGGTGGTATCAGTGGTGTCTATAACACAGATAAACAACCTATTGATTCGATAACGCTGACTGAGCCGATGGATTCATTACTCGTTTGGGATCAACATGTCATGCACGCTGTGAGTCCTATACACCCTTTGAATCCGGATGCTGAGGCAATCCGAGACGTGCTCATTATCGGTTACAGCCATGAACCTCTGCTGCAACACCCGTCGGAAGTCACGTCTGACGATCTCATTCAAAGTTTAAAAGAACAATACCAACACGAAAAACAAGAACAAGACGAGACCGCTCTGTTAAAGGAAGAAGAATAATGATGTCCACTTCGCAATTTCTAAAGAGTCTGATGGATTTAAACATTACGCTGTGGCTTGACGGTGATAAATTGCGTTTTCGCGCACCGGCAGAGGCTATGACCAATGAAATAAAGCAGCAGATTAAAGATCGTAAACCAGACTTAATTGAGTTATTGCGTCAGCAGGATGCTGTCGAGCAGATTGAGCTAAAACCGGTTGAAAGAGTAGAGCCTATTCCACTGACTTACGCCCAACAACGCTTATGGTTTCTTGACCAGTTAGAACCTGGTGTACCTGCCTATAATGTCAGTGATTTACATCCAATTAAGCTTGAACTCGATATCGCCGCTCTACAAAAGGCCGTAACAGCTGTTGTAGAACGTCACGAGTTGTTACGTACTGTTTTTCCGTCAACTGACGGTATTCCGCGACAACAAATCCTGCCTCCGATGGACGTGCCATTACCCGTCATTGATTTGACGGCATATCCCGAGGATGAACAAGAGCAAAAGGTACTAGAGATAGGTGCTGAAGAAGCAAAGAAACCCTTTATACTCGAAAAGGAAATCCCATTAAGGGTAACGCTAATTAAGCTAGCTCAGAAGAGTTACCTTTGGATGCTCAGTATTCATCACATTGCCAGTGATGATTGGTCAAAAAAACTGCTTAATCAGGAAATTGAGACTTATTACTTCGCGTTTCGTGATGGTAAATCGGTGAATTTACCACCACTTCCGATTCAGTGGGCTGATTTTGCAATATGGCAACAACGCTGGTTGAGTGGAGACAATTTAAAAACTCATCTTGACTATTGGCGTAACCAATTATCTGGAGAACTCCCAAAATTAAAGTTTGTGGAGGACAATCCGCGACAAGAACCCGCCTTCGGTGGAAATGGAAGGTTCTATCTTCCGCATGAGACATCTACCCAGCTTAATGACTTTTGCGAAGAAGAAGGGGTTACTTTATTCATGGTAACCCTTGCTGGCTACGCAGCCCTATTACAACGCTATACAGGCCAAGAAGATTTTATTATAGGAACGCCGATATCTGACCGACAACAAGTGCAGACAGAGTCGTTAATCGGATTTCTATTAAACACCTTGCCATTACGGGTAAAAGTGCCGAAAAACATAACCTTTCGCGAATTACTAGCCCAAGTTAAAGAAACTTGTCTCAGCGCTTATTCCTATCAAAGTGTCCCCTATGAAAGCCTGATGCATGAACTTGATGTCGAACGGACTGCTAGTGGTAACCCGCTGTTTGAAACGATGATGATCTTGCTCAACACCCCTGATATTGATGAAGACGGAGGGAGCCCTCTCTGGGGACCCGGCACATTTGAACATTTTCCTGAAATAACAGATGGTGAAGTGGTTTATGTGTTTGACAATAAAAGTAATGGGACAACCAAGTTTGATCTATCCATCAGTTTGATAGAGCAACCCAAAGGAATGTGGGGTGTCACGGAATATAACCGAGATGTATTTGATGAGCAATCAATACGCAATCTTATTGAAAATTTTCAGCGCCTCTTGAAAGCAGCAATGGCTTCCCCTTTGACAGACGTGAGGGAACTACCTCTTCTGTGTGACAACCAGAAGCAAGCCATGCTACAAGATTGGTGTAAAGGCCCTGAATTAGAGTTAACCATATCAACCTTACATCAATTCGTTGAAGAGCAAGCTAAACATTCACCGAGTGCCATTGCCATTGAATCGCCTCAAGAAGAGTTCGAGATTACTTATCAAGCACTCAATCAAAAAGTTAATCAACAAGCCCATTATCTTGTTTCGCAAGGTGTTAAACACGGCGAGCGGGTCGGTGTGTTATTACCTCGCTCTATAGATCTGTTTGTGTCCGTTTTGGCAGTGCTCAAAGTCGGCGCTACTTACGTTCCGTTAGACATTACCTGTCCAGGCGATAGAATGCAGTTGATCATCGCTGATGCTGACATAAAAACCATCTTGAGTTGCAGTGATGTGGCCAATATACAGCAAGGTATTGCTTGTCAGTTCATACTACTAGATGAGCTTGAAGCGGTCGTCGCAACACAAAGGGAGGACAATCCCAATGTTGACATTCAACCTGAGCACGCCGCATGTATTTTATATACTTCAGGCTCAACGGGGCGACCAAAAGGTGTTGAGCTAAGTCACCTCGGGATTGTGAATTATACTGTCGGTGGCGTTGTAGATTACGACGCCGTTCAAACTGATCGTATATTGCAATTTGCCTCCATCGCATTTGATGCAAGCTTAGAAGAGGCGTTTATTGCCTTTGCAGCAGGCGCTACTTTGGTGTTGCGCCCTGACAATATGCTGGATTCCACTGAGATTTTTATACGCTACTGCCAGCAATTAAAAACGTCAATGTTAGTGTTACCAACAGCCTATTGGCATGAAATTATTTCTACACTGGACAAACATCCAATACCGCCGCACATCACACGCATTGTTATCGGTGGAGAAAGAGCAATACCCGAGAAGTTTGCGCAGTGGCAACAGCATATCGGTGAGCGGGTAAAAGTGTTTAACACCTATGGACCGACAGAAGGTAGCATCGCAATCACACGAGCATTATTGCCGTTTAGTACACCAAAAGATAGACAGGGTCATGAAATCAGCATCGGTAGACCGGTCTCCAATAGCACTTTATATGTGCTTGACCCTTACCAACAGCCCGTACCTCAGGGTATCGCCGGCGAAGTCTACCTGGGTGGGTATGCCGTTGCCAATGGGTATTTGAATAGTACGGAACTCACCGATGAACGTTTTGTAGACGTGCTGCTATCTGGACAAAAAGAGCGTTTATATCGCACTGGAGATTTAGCACGATTCTTACCTGATGGCACGTTACATTTCTTAGGGCGTATCGATGAACAAGTAAAGATAAGAGGGAATCGAGTCGAACCTGGAGAAATTGAGGCGTTACTCCAAGAACACGAAGCCGTGAGCGATGTCATCGTCGTCGTTCGAGAAGATCAACTACAAGAAAAGCGCTTAGCGGCCTATTTTGTGGCGAATGAAGGTAAAGACATAACGATCAGCGAATTACGAGCTTACTTAAGACCTATTTTACCGAGCTATATGATTCCAGCTGATTTCGTCAAGCTAGATGCGCTACCTCTGAATATTAATGGCAAAGTGGACAAAAAAGCCTTGCCAGAGCCAGATTTCTCTACCAGGGAAAGTACTTATGTTGCTCCTGAGAGTGATAATGAAAAAATTCTATGTGACATATGGCAAACGCTTTTGGGTAAGCCGCAAATAAGTGTTCATGATAACTTTTTCGAATTGGGGGGACATTCGTTATTGGCTACCCGAATCATTGCCCGAATCAAAAGTGTGCTTGGCATTGATTTGTCTTTACGTCGTCTTTTTGAAGCACCAACTATTTCCGAACTAGCCTTGGTCTTAGATGAACTTGCACAAGGTGATAACTCGGATGAGCAACAGAGTCAATTTAATCAACAATTACCACCCATTTCAGTGAATGAAGAGCGTGCACACTATCCTCTAGCATTCGCGCAGCATCGATTGTGGTTCCTGCATCAAATGGACGGAGCTGATCGCGCATACAATATTCCGGTTGGGGTCAGGCTTAAAGGGCAGGTTGAACAACCTTTAATTCATCAAGCTATGACCCAGATCTTTGAACGCCATGAAGCCTTACGCACTGTATTTATAGAATACAACGGGGTACCGGTGCAGAAGGTTCTTTCGATGAAGGACGCAGCCTTAAAAGTGCTTGATCAAGATCTATCGACACGAGATTCACCTGAATCCGCGCTTAGAGATAGAATAAAACGATTAAATAACGTGACATTTGATATGACGAGTGAGCCACTGATTCGAGCAGAATTGGTTAAATTGGCCGAAGGTGACTCTGTCTTATTATTAGTGATGCATCATATTGTGGCTGACCATTGGTCAGTTGATGTGCTAATCAAAGAATTTAAAGCTATCTACTATTCGCTTCTAGAGGGAGCTGAATCTACATTACCTCCTTTAAAGGTTCAGTTTCGCGATTATGCTATATGGCAACACGACTGGTTCACGGAAGAAATTCAGCAGGCGCATAGTGAATATTGGCGGCAGCAATTAGAGGATGCACCAAGCCAATTGCAATTGGCGAGCGATTACCCGAGACCGCCTATTCAGGATTTTTCCGGCAGTGCCGTAGGTTTGTATATCGACACTGAGCTGACAAACGCTTTGCGAACCATGAGTCGCCGTTACGGCATCTCGTTATACATGACCATGATGACTGCTTGGTCGATACTTCTACACAAGCTCTCTGGTGAAAATGACATCGTTATTGGAACACCTTCTGCCAATCGCCCCTTAGGCGAGCTCGAAAATATGATTGGCTTTTTTATTAATATGTTGCCGATCCGATTTGATCTGGCCGGTGATATAAATATCAAAACCTTGCTGCTTCAGGTTAGAGATACTTTTTTATTTGCCCACGAACATCAACATTTGTCCTTTGAACAAATTGTTCAAGCGGTCAGTCCTCAGAGAAGTCCATCTTATAGTCCTATTTTTCAAGTGATCTTCTCTTGGCAAATGCTGAATGAGGGAGAATGCGATTCTGTCCCCGCTCGAGAGCAAATCACCCATATCGACAGATACAATATGGGCAGTGTTGTTACAGCCAAATACGATCTCAGTTTGTATATGGAAGAGCAATCCGATTGTCTGATAGGCAATATTGAATACGCAAGTGCTCTATTTAAACAGGAAAGTATCGAGCGTTATGTAGCGTACTTCAAGCGTATCCTGACACAGATGGTAGACAATGCACAGGGCAGCATAGGGCAGTTAGATATGCTCACAACAGGCGAGCGACAACAGCTATTGCACGGTTGGAATCAAACCCAACGAACCTACAAGCCAGCCAACCGTATACCGTCGCTATTTACCAAACAAGCCAAAGCTCACCCAGAAGCCATTGCCTTGGTCTGCGGTAGTAGGCGCTTGAGCTATGGCGAGTTAAATACCGCCTCCAATCAACTTGCCCATTATTTGATAGAGCAACGCAAGGTTAAGGCAGAAGACTTTGTTGGTATTTATACAGACCGTAGCCCAGAGATGGTGATAGGGATGTTAGGGATAATGAAAGCAGGGGGTGCCTATGTGCCATTAGACCCAGCTTATCCGTTGTCGCGTTTGGAATTTATCGTATCGGATACACAGTTAAATACGGTATTGAGCCAAGTTAAATGGCGAGACAAGGTGCTGCCTTTTAGTGCTGACCAAGCGGTGTATTTGGATGACGAGGCGTTTTTATCTGATGTGCGCCAATACAGTGATGAGGAGCCGGATGAGGATGCGCTCGGCCTGACATCGGATCAGCTGGCGTACTTGATTTATACCTCAGGTTCAACGGGACAACCCAAAGGAGTGATGATTGAACACAAGAATGTGATATCGCTCTTACGTTGGAGTGAACAAGAGTATGGCTATCCGGGCTTAAAGAGTGTGTTGGCATCAACATCTATGTGCTTTGACCTGTCGGTATTTGAATTGTTTGCACCGCTGAGTGTTGGCGGTCAGACAGTGATAGTTGATTCAATATTGTCGCTATTGGACAGTCCGCTGGAGACATCTATAACACTGATAAACACCGTTCCATCAGGCGCAAGGGCTCTGTTGGAAGCCGAAGGGCTGCCTCAGGGCGTGAAGACGATAAACTTGGCTGGGGAGCCGCTTGACACAAGCTTGGTGAACCGACTTTATGCGTTGGGTATTGAACAAGTCTATGATTTGTATGGCCCGTCGGAAGACACGACCTATTCGACGTTTGCGTTGAGGGAGCGCGACGGAGTGAATACGATAGGGAGTCCGATAGGGAATACCCAAGCTTATGTAGTAGACAGCCATCATCAGTTGGTTGCACCGGGTGTGGCAGGCGAGTTATTACTCGGTGGCGCCGGTTTGTCTAGAGGGTACTTGCATGCTGAGGAGCTAACGTCACAGAAATTCATTGATAATCCGTTTAGTGAGACACCTGGTAGCCGGTTGTATAAGACAGGTGATAGGGTGCGTCGTTTACCGAATGGCCAATTGGTGTTTATCGGGCGTCTGGACCATCAGGTAAAAGTGCGAGGCTTCCGTATTGAACTCGGGGAGATAGAAGCAGCACTGTGTCGTCATGCACAAGTAGAAAGTGCGTTGGTGGTATCGTTCGAGGACAAGAGCGGCGAGGTGTATTTGACCGGCTACTATGTGGGTGTGGATGGCTTAGTTGAGGTTGAGGCATTGCGCAAGCATTTGTCGGACAGTATTCCAGATTATATGCATCCTGCCTATTTGGTAGGTTTGGATGAGTTTCCATTAACAGCGAACGGTAAGATAGACCGCAAAGCGTTGCCACGTCCACAAGCGGGCGTGCAGCAGGCAGATTATGTTGCGCCAACGAATGAGATAGAGCGTTTACTTTGCACTATTTGGTCGGATGTATTGGAGGTAGAGCGTGTAGGGATAGAGGATAACTTTTTTGAGTTGGGTGGGCATTCGCTATTGGCTGCGCGGATGATGACGCAATTACAGGCATCGTTGTCATTATCGTTGCCGTTGCGTTATATCTTTGAGTACCCGACTGTGTCTGGTTTTGCCGCCGCGTTAGCTGAAGAGGGAGAGGCTTCGGGTTCACAGGCTGGGCGGATTGATTTACCGCCTATAGAGGTGAGTGAGTCTCGTGATAGCTTCCCGCTGGCGTTTGCTCAGAGCAGACTCTGGTTCCTGCAACAAATCGATGGCGCTGATAAAGCGTATAATATTCCTTTGGGATATCGGCTGATCGGTGATTTAGATCAACGCATGTTGCGTAAAGCCTTTGAGCACATCATTGAACGTCATGAACTATTGCGTACCAACTTTGTGTTGGATAATGGACATCCAATGCAAAAAGTGGTGCCAGTAGGCGTCGCCCGTTTCATGTTAAAAGAAGAAGATCTATCCAAGCTAGTAGATCCCTCTCAAGCCTTGAAAATACGCATGGCTGAAAATGCTGAGATCGAGTTTGACTTGAGCTGCGAACCATTAATTCGAGCCTCACTATTCAAGCTGAGTGATAAGGAACACATATTATTGCTCTGCCTGCATCATATTATTGCAGACCATTGGTCTATTGGGTTACTACTGAATGAATTCGGAACTCTATATCAAGCCTTTACTGAAGATAAACCCTCACCTTTAATGCCCTTGAAGGTACAGTTTGGTGATTACGCTCGTTGGCAACATGAGTGGTTTACCGGTGACATCCAAGAGGCTCATATCGCGTATTGGCAGAACCAACTCGATAGCGCACCCGAATATCTATCACTACCAACAGATTATCCTCGCCCTGCAGTACAAGAGTTTGCCGGTGGTGCAGTTAACCTTAAAATAGAAGGAAAACTGCATACAAAACTAAAACAACTTAGCCGGGACAGTGGTGTATCGATGTATATGACTATCATGGTAGCTTGGTCAATTTTAATGCATAAATTGTCCGGCGAGCAGGATTTGATCATAGGCACCCCCTCGGCTAACAGACCATTAAAAGAGCTAGAAGAGGTCATAGGCTTTTTCATCAACATGCTAGCCATCAGAGTGGACTTGGCCGCTGCTTCAAGTGTAAAACACCTCTTGGAGCAAGTTAGAAATACTTTCCTGGACGCCCATCAATATCAGCATTTGTCTTTTGAACAAGTTGTTCAAGCAATCAAACCAAATCGCAGTGCTGCCTACAGCCCAATTTTTCAAGTTATGTTGTCTTGGGAAATGGCTGAAGATCGCGTCACACAGCCTCAAGACTCAAAGTTAAGTATGGAGAGTTACGGTTTGGAGAGTACTGTCAGTGCCAAATACGATCTCAGTTTGCATATGGAAGAGCAATCCGATTGTCTGATAGGCAATATTGAATACGCAAGTGCTCTATTTAAACAGGAAAGTATCGAGCGTTATGTAGCGTACTTCAAGCGTATCCTGACACAGATGGTAGACAATGCACAGGGCAGCATAGGGCAGTTAGATATGCTCACAACAGGCGAGCGACAACAGCTATTGCACGGTTGGAATCAAACCCAACGAACCTACAAGCCAGCCAACCGTATACCGTCGCTATTTACCAAACAAGCCAAAGCTCACCCAGAAGCCATTGCCTTGGTCTGCGGTAGTAGGCGCTTGAGCTATGGCGAGTTAAATACCGCCTCCAATCAACTTGCCCATTATTTGATAGAGCAACGCAAGGTTAAGGCAGAAGACTTTGTTGGTATTTATACAGACCGTAGCCCAGAGATGGTGATAGGGATGTTAGGGATAATGAAAGCAGGGGGTGCCTATGTGCCATTAGACCCAGCTTATCCGTTGTCGCGTTTGGAATTTATCGTCTCGGATACACAGTTAAATACGGTATTGAGCCAAGTTAAATGGCGAGACAAGGTGCTGCCTTTTAGTGCTGACCAAGCGGTGTATTTGGATGACGAGGCGTTTTTATCTGATGTGCGCCAATACAGTGATGAGGAGCCGGATGAGGATGCGCTCGGCCTGACATCGGATCAGCTGGCGTACTTGATTTATACCTCAGGTTCAACGGGACAACCCAAAGGAGTGATGATTGAACACAAGAATGTGATATCGCTCTTACGTTGGAGTGAACAAGAGTATGGCTATCCGGGCTTAAAGAGTGTGTTGGCATCAACATCTATGTGCTTTGACCTGTCGGTATTTGAATTGTTTGCACCGCTGAGTGTTGGCGGTCAGACAGTGATAGTTGATTCAATATTGTCGCTATTGGACAGTCCGCTGGAGACATCTATAACACTGATAAACACCGTTCCATCAGGCGCAAGGGCTCTGTTGGAAGCCGAAGGGCTGCCTCAGGGCGTGAAGACGATAAACTTGGCTGGGGAGCCGCTTGACACAAGCTTGGTGAACCGACTTTATGCGTTGGGTATTGAACAAGTCTATGATTTGTATGGCCCGTCGGAAGACACGACCTATTCGACGTTTGCGTTGAGGGAGCGCGACGGAGTGAATACGATAGGGAGTCCGATAGGGAATACCCAAGCTTATGTAGTAGACAGCCATCATCAGTTGGTTGCACCGGGTGTGGCAGGCGAGTTATTACTCGGTGGCGCCGGTTTGTCTAGAGGGTACTTGCATGCTGAGGAGCTAACGTCACAGAAATTCATTGATAATCCGTTTAGTGAGACACCTGGTAGCCGGTTGTATAAGACAGGTGATAGGGTGCGTCGTTTACCGAATGGCCAATTGGTGTTTATCGGGCGTCTGGACCATCAGGTAAAAGTGCGAGGCTTCCGTATTGAACTCGGGGAGATAGAAGCAGCACTGTGTCGTCATGCACAAGTAGAAAGTGCGTTGGTGGTATCGTTCGAGGACAAGAGCGGCGAGGTGTATTTGACCGGCTACTATGTGGGTGTGGATGGCTTAGTTGAGGTTGAGGCATTGCGCAAGCATTTGTCGGACAGTATTCCAGATTATATGCATCCTGCCTATTTGGTAGGTTTGGATGAGTTTCCATTAACAGCGAACGGTAAGATAGACCGCAAAGCGTTGCCACGTCCACAAGCGGGCGTGCAGCAGGCAGATTATGTTGCGCCAACGAATGAGATAGAGCGTTTACTTTGCACTATTTGGTCGGATGTATTGGAGGTAGAGCGTGTAGGGATAGAGGATAACTTTTTTGAGTTGGGTGGGCATTCGCTATTGGCTGCGCGGATGATGACGCAATTACAGGCATCGTTGTCATTATCGTTGCCGTTGCGTTATATCTTTGAGTACCCGACTGTGTCTGGTTTTGCCGCCGCGTTAGCTGAAGAGGGAGAGGCTTCGGGTTCACAGGCTGGGCGGATTGATTTACCGCCTATAGAGGTGAGTGAGTCTCGTGATAGCTTCCCGCTGGCGTTTGCTCAGAGCAGACTCTGGTTCCACCAGCAGATTAAGAATTCAGATCGCACGTATAACATTCCACTAGCTTTAAGTTTAAAAGGACCGTTTGATAGTGACATTGTACAAGCGGCTTTAGATCACATTGTTGAGCGGCACGAGTTATTGCGTACCAACTTTGTATTGGTGAATGATGAACCCGTGCAACAGGTATCGGCTCGAGCGTCGTTCGATTTGACGCTAGACGATTGGTCTCAGCTACAAAACACCCAAGTACGCCTAGAAAAGGCAATGGACGCTCTGGCCAATATAACTTTTGACTTATCCGAAGGTCCTTTATTCCGGGGCCATTTGATAAAGCTCGATGCGCAGCACCATAGCTTATTGCTCAATATTCATCACATTATTGCAGACCATTGGTCTATTGGGTTACTGCTAAATGAATTGAGAGCATTATGTGATGCCTTTTCACAGAAAAAGCCCTCCCCTTTAATACCCTTGAAGGTACAGTTCGGTGACTACGCTCGCTGGCAGCATGAGTGGTTTACCGGTGACATCCAAGAGGCTCATATCGCGTATTGGCAGGACCAACTCGACGGTATACCTGATCTGTTAAATGTTGCAACAGATTACCCCCGTCCGGCATTACAAGATTATCGCGGTGGTTCAATTGATCTCATCATCGATCAACAAATGACGGAAAAGTTACGAAAAT
This sequence comes from Alteromonadaceae bacterium M269, assembly GCA_004353515.1. Lineage (GTDB taxonomy): Bacteria > Pseudomonadota > Gammaproteobacteria > Enterobacterales > Alteromonadaceae > M269. The sequence goes on from SMNZ01000001.1 coordinate 647,913, forward strand.
TAAGTCATAAACATCACGTGTCGTTGTTTATGACTGTTATTGCGGCTTGGGCAATCTTATTGGAGAAGTTATCCGGCAAGCAGGATTTCGTGATTGGAACACCTACCAGTACCCGCCCAGTGAAGGAGCTAGAAGAGATTATTGGTTTCTTCGTCAACATGTTAGCCATTAGGGTAGATGTATCTCAAAAACCGACTATTGATCAATTGTTAACCCAAGTAAAAGAGACGTTTCTCAGTGCCCATGAGCACTTACACTTGTCTTTTGAGCAGATTGTCCAAGCGGTTAAACCAGCTCGTAGCGCATCCTATAGTCCAATTTTCCAAGTCGCTTTTTCTTGGCAAACAAGTATTAAGGATAATGAAGATAGCCATGCTGATACCTTTAATATCGAACCACTAAAGATGGCGGGTACCAGTACGGCGAAATATGATCTCACATTGAATGTGGAGGAACATGAAAACGGATTGATTGGCAATATAGAATATGCCAGCGCTTTGTTTAAACCTGAAACTATCGAGCGTTACATAGGTTACTTCAAGCAAATTCTAGAGCAGATGGTTCAAGATGCTACACAACCTGTTGACGCCATTGAAATTTTAAAACCTGATGAGCGCCAAAAGCTCATTTACGATTGGAATAACACGAGTGCTCCTTTTGCCAATGACAAATGTTTATTTGAATTGGTTGAGCAACACGCCCAAACCCGACCTAATGCTATGGCTGTCAATCATGCAGATCAAAGCTTAACGTATGCCGATTTAGATAAATGGGCTAATCGGCTGGCTAATTTCCTGATAAAAGAAAAAGGCGTCGGACCCGATAGCTTAGTTGGTGTCTGCTTAGATCGCTCTATTGAACTGATCGTAGGTATTGTTGCAATACTCAAAACAGGGGGCGCTTACGTGCCATTAGACCCAGGCTATCCACCGGCTCGGCTAGCTTACATGATTGACGATGCCAAATTAGATACGATACTGACGCATTCTGATATTGGTCAGCGGTGCAGCATTGAGCCATCCATTCAGGTATGCCTAGAAAATGAGTCATTGCTCAGCACGTTAGAAAATCTATCAGAGCATCATGTTGCTAGGCAGCAAGCTGATATACACCCCAGAAAAACAGCTTATATGATTTACACCTCCGGTTCTACAGGCCAACCCAAAGGGGTACCTGGACATCACCAAGGGGTCATTAACTTACTGTCTCACTTTGATAGGGTAGCGCCGGTTCCTGCCGAAGAAAATTGCATGTTGTGCGCCAGCCTGAGCTTTGATGCCTCAGTCTATGAAGTTATGAACGCCCTTTGCAATGGCCATTGCTTGCATATTATGGATGAGAATACCAGGCTCGATCCAGCCAGGCTGTTTGCCTTTATGCAAGACAAAAATGTGGTTAACAGCTTCCTGCCACCGGCATTTGTCGGCGAATTCGCTAATTGGGTGGCTCAGGAAGGCAACAGCTGGCCAATGAAACGTCTACTCGTAGGCGTCGAATCTTTGACAATGGAGCACCTGCAAAGAATTAAAACACACCTCTCTGGGGTAGAGATTATCAACGGCTACGGCCCGACAGAAGCCAGTATTTGCTGTGTTTTATATCATGTTAAGGAAGGTAAAGATCTAAAACGTGTTATGGCACCTATAGGTAAACCTGTCAGCAACAGCCAAATTTATGTGCTGGATGACAATATGTCACCTGTACCTCAGGGTGTTATTGGCCAGTTGTATATCGGCGGGGTAGTGTTGGTCGACGGCTATCACCGAAACCCTGAATTAAGCGATGAGAAATTTGTCTCCAACCCCTTTATCGATGGAGATGTCATTTATAAAACGGGTGATTTAGTTCGATGGTTGGATACCGGAGATATGGAATTCATTGGTCGTGCCGATGAACAAATCAAGATAAGAGGGTTTAGGATTGAATTGGGTGAGGTGCAGCATGCGTTGCTCAATCTCAATACCATAAAGGATGTCATTGTGATGGCAAAGGAGAGTCCACAAGGTGACAAGCGACTAGTGGCTTATCTTGTAGCCAAAGCAGATGTTATGGACGACGCCGAGGAGCAGCGAGCCCTGATTGAGCAAGTACGGATTGAGATGAGTGAAGTATTACCCAATTATATGCTGCCATCGGTACTCATGTTACTTGAAAAAATCCCGCTTACCGCTAATGGTAAATTCGACAAAAGAGCATTGCCTGAACCCGACATGACGCTCGGTAAAGAATATGAAGCACCCAGCACAGAGCTTGAAATATTCCTGTGCGAAGCCTGGCAAGAGTTGCTTGGGGGGCAAAGGGTAGGCATCCATGACAACTTTTTTGATCTCGGTGGTCACTCAATGATGGCGGCACAAATTGTCGCAAAAATTCAAGACCGTTTTAATATTCAGATATTTATCCTTGATGTATTCAATCACCCTGAACCGGGTTTGTTAGCTCAATGGGTTAGTAATCAAGCAGTGGTTGAAGAGCCAGGTATTACCAGCTTCCAGCAAGAGAATGATAATACCGAAACGGAGAGCTTTGAACTATGAGTGTTTTAAGTAAGCTAATTGAATACAAAACGCAATCTATTGTGGTCAAATTATCAGGGCAAAAACTGACAATAGAAGCGGATAAGAATGCCCTAACCGATGAAATTAAACAGACATTACGAGAACTCAAGGGTGACATATTAACGCTTTACTCTTTGCTTCAGATAGACTCTAACCAAGCGCTTGCACCCACCACATTTTCTCAAAAAAGGCTATGGTTTATCGATGCGCTTGAGCGAGGTACGAACCACTATAATATCGTAGATTATCTTTACATTAAAAAAGCGTTGAATGTATCAGTTTTACAAAAAGCCCTAAGCGAAATACTGATTAGACACCACATCCTGAGAAGCACCTATTCAGAAGAAGACGGCGCAGTGTTTCAAATAACGCGTCCGTTTGGTCAACTTCCGTATCAACAGTATGACTTTCGAGATATGACGCGGGAAGCTGCACTCGCGAAAGTTCAAACGCTGATGGATAAAGAATCCAGTCATCAGTTTGAATTGAGAAAGCAGATCCCTATTCGATTCGTCATGTGTCTTATTGGTCAAGCAGAAAGTTATCTGTTGATCAATGTTCACCATATTGCCTCTGATGGTTGGTCAAATAACGTAATGCGTCATGAGCTTGATACGCTCTATACTTCTTTCAGCCAGGGGCTTGTAAGTCCTCTGGATAGGTTAAAGATTCAGTTTTCAGACTATGCCCATTGGGAAAACCAGTTTCTAACACCTGATGTGATGCAAAGGCAATTGGATTATTGGTTAAACAAACTGGATAACCTGCCTTTAGTCCACAGCCTACCTCTGGACAAAAAGCGCCCTGCTGAACAGGCGTTTAACGGTGGCTTGTTTCAATCCGTCATAACAGGTGATGTGGTCACAAAGTTTAAGACACTGTGCGCCAATTCTCGTGCAACCCTCTTTATGGGAGCAGGTGCCGTATTCTCTTTATTACTTAGTCGTTTTAGCGCCCAGGATGACATTATCTTTGGCTCAGCAATCTCTAATCGAGAAAAACCTGAAATAGCAGCGCTGATAGGCTTTTTTGTTAACACCTTGGTATTTCGATTTAATCTCAGTAAGGCGACAACATTTAGTGAACTACTGAGCCTGGTTAAAGAGACGTCTGAAGAAGCATATGCTAATCAACATCTGCCGTTCGACGAACTGGTTCGAGGTTTAAAATTACAACGCTCTTTAGCTTACTCCCCAGTTTTTCAAATTTATTTTGATTTTGAAGCCAAAGCGAACCAGCCTATGTCAGGGAGTAATGATAAGGATGCATTATTACCCGGGTTTTCTGATCCTGCAGCAAAATTCGACCTAGCAGCGTCCTGTAAGTTGGAAAATGATACGTTATCTGTTAGATGGAACTACGATAGTGCGCTATTTGAACAGTCTACAATTACTTGTATGGCAGAATGTTATGAATATCTGCTGAGGGCCGTTACAGATACCCCTGATACCTTATTGTCAAACATTCCAACCTATAATTATGCTTACCCCGACCTCAAATTGGCAGAAAGCCCGGCTAAAACAGTATTGGCCCACCAATGGCTCGAACAATATTCAGTGAGTTCTCCTGAGCAGATAGCTCTCATTGGCGAAAGGGAAACATTGAATTATTATCAACTCAATTGCCAAGCAAATAAATTAGCACATCTTATTGGAGAGAATACGAGCAAAGGGCAGGTGGTAATAATCTGCATGTCGCGTTCCGAAGACTTAATCAGATCAATGTTTGCGGTGTTAAAAAGCGGAGCTTGTTATGTCGTTGTAGACCCTGAGCATCCGGCTGAGAGAGTTCGATGGATGTGTGAAAAGGTAAATGCCAATTTGGTATTGATTAATAATGAGCAGCATCGGACGTTATTTAACTGCGCCGTTGTGAATATTAATTCTGATTCCGCTATCAGGCAGCTTGACAATCACTCAATACATAACCCGAATATATCGATATCAGCTGATAATCTCGCTTACATTATCTTTACTTCGGGGTCGACCGGCCATCCCAAAGGCGTGAGTATTACACATACTAACTTGTATTCTTATTTTGAAGGAATACAAGAGCAAAGTCGCATTCAATCGCAAGATCGCGTACTTCAGTTTTGCTCTATTTCTTTCGATGCCTTTATGCAAGATCTCTTTCTCGCCATTGGCAATGGAGCAACATTGATTCTCAGAAACAATGACGTAGCCAGCGATGTTAAAAAACTTTGTCGCTTCATTAAAGATTACGACCTGACAGTTACCACATTACCAACCGCTTATTGGCATGCGTTGTGTGAAATAATTGAACAAGATGATATGCGTCTGTTAGATAGCTTACGGGTCATCATGGTAGGCGGAGAAGCAATGTCGGGCACTTTATTACATAGATTTAAACGCTTATGCAGTAAACAGTTTGAGATCTTCAATATATACGGCCCTGCTGAAGCCACTATCATTGCTGCAGCTTACGATACCCGGCATTATGATCCTATCATGTCAAACGTCCCCATAGGAAAACCCATTAAAGGCACGCAATGTTACGTTCTTGATCGTCATGGACATTCTTGTCCACCAGGAGTCATTGGTGAACTTTATCTCGGAGGAACAGCAATAGCCAAAGGGTATTTTGCTGATCAAACGTTAACTGACGAAAAATTTTCTAATGTCAAATCCTTACCTTTTGCCGGCAGGTTATATCAAACAGGAGACAATGCGCGTTATCTACCTAACGGAGAAATAGAGTTTTGTGGCCGGCGTGACGACCAGTTTAAAATTCGGGGGTTTAGGGTCGAGCTTGGAGAGATAAAGCAACAACTCGAGCAAAATCCATCGGTAGATTCAGCTGTCGTCGTTATTAATAGTGATAAACAGATTATCGCCTATCTTAAATTCGCCAATTCCAGTATGAATAATGAACAAACTGAATTTGATTTCTGTGAGAACGTAAAAAGAGGCTTGGCAAAAGTATTACCCGATTTTATGCTGCCAACTGCTTTTCACCTGATTGCCGATTGGCCTCTCACACCCAATGGCAAAATAGATAAAGCAATGCTACCCAACCCTAAAAGCCTTGCGCGACATGCGGAGTATTCACCAGCTGAGACAGAAACACAGTCTATCTTGGTTAATATATGGTCAAAACTGTTGAAGCTTGAGCCACAAGAAATCAGCATACACGACGATTTCTTTGAGCTTGGAGGGTATTCACTTTTGACCGTGCGCATGGTCGCAGAAGTGTCGAATCAATTAGGTGTAACCCTAGATGTCAAAGTACTCTTCAGAAACACCAGTATTGCGAAGTTGGCCAGTTATTTGGAAGGAGACACAGAAGAGTCTGAAGAAACCCTTAGAACACTTGGTACAAATAATCCTGATTATAAAACCTTGTATTGTGTTCCAGGAATAGCTGGACTTTCGCATACTTTTACCGCGATGGCTCTAGAGACTTATCAGCATGGATTCAATGTGAAAGCATTTAATCACAGAGGTGTATTTGGAGAAGCGCCTGCATTTTCTACTATTGTTGAAAATGCCGCTGCTTTTACTGACGAGTTGCTAAGTGTTCAACCTGAGGGACCATATCTGTTGGCAGGACATTCTTATGGCGGCGTTATTGCCCTGGAAATGGCAAAGCAGCTCACGCAGAGAAATTGCGAAGTAAAACTCATTATGTTGGACTGTTATTTTGAACAACATAAGTTGAAATTATTAGACGGCGAGCGGTATTCATCTCAAGGTGTTGCTGAACCACTGGGCATTGATTTTAAGGACAGTGTCGCATGTGTATACGAAAAGCAAAAGTCTTTGTTTTCTTCCTATCAACCGAAAAAGCTGACAGTTCATATTGATACGCTACACCTATTTGCACAACTCAGTGGAGTAGACATTGACGTCTATCAGGCTTATTTGCGAGGTTGTTTTTGGCCAGAGGTTCATTGTAGAGAAGTTTCAGGTGATCACTATAGCATGTTGGAAAGCCCAAATATTGAAACCACTGCAGGCACGATATGTCGTTTTCTATCGAATGCTCAAAGTTCGGATGGCGCATTCGAACCGTCTTGTCAGCAAAGAGTTGTTACTTAAGGCGCGTCGCGTAAGAGTTGTTATTAAGATTAGTTGTTTGATACTTTGTTTTGAGTATTTTTATTTCTAAGCACATATTCTATGTTTGAAAAGTAAGTAGATTATAGGTAAAGTGAATTGAGAAATTATATTCTCAATAGCAATGTTAAAATAGTTTCTTAATTAGGGATGTAAGGTTCGGCTAAGCACTGCCTTGATTAGTCGCGCTTTTTACTGATGATATTTAGATTCTAAGTTGTTTTTAGGTCTCAATGTAGACAGGTATATAAAGTTAGTGGATGTAAAAAGAAGTAAATCAAAGCAAAAGCTGTTTGGGGCAAGGAATGTATCTATTGCTGCGGGCGTATCAGTAGTCCTTGTGCTTTACACCGTGTTGTCAAACATGTCCCAGGCACTTCCGTCAGTCACTCGAGATAATATTTGGCTTGATGCAGCGGTGCGGGGCGATATGTTACATGAGATTCGCAGTGTCGGTGTATTAGAGCATAAAAATGTTCGTTGGGCTGCTTCATTAGTTTCAGGGAATGTTAAAGAGGTTTTTTTAGAGGCCGGTGCCGAAGTTAATTCGGATACGGTGATAATGAGACTGGAGAATCCCTCTCTGGAATCGGCTTTAAAGCAAGCAGAGGCGAATTGGTATGGCGCTCAAGCTACCTTTGAAGCTAAGCGCAGTGAACTCAAGTTAGAAGCATTAGAACAGGATTCTGTCATTGCAGAATTTAGAGCTGCATATGAAATTCAGCTTATCGAAGCCCAGTCGACTGAGGAAATCTTCGAAAAAGGCACCGTATCTAGGTTTGAGATGCAACGCGCCAAGATAAATCTAGTACAAAGTGAAAAATTGTTAGCTATCGCAGAACAGCGAAAGAAAGAGATCGAACGGAATATTGCCACGCAATTGAGAGCGGCTGAGGCAGTGCTGGAACAAGCAAAAATTGCTTTAGACATTACGCTAAAAGATGTTGAGTCATTGAATGTTAGGGCAGGGATATCCGGTGTCATTCAAAACATCAGTATCGAGCCTGGACAAGAGGTCGCGGTAGGCGAAAATGTCGCATTGGTTGCTCAACCAAAGCCATTAAGAGGAAGGCTGAGAGTACCTGAAGTATTGGCTAAGGATCTCAGCATGGGACTGGATGTAAACGTCGATATTCACAATGGCATTGTCACAGGTAAAGTAGCTCAGATTGAACCCTCCGTTACTAATGGAAGTGTCACTCTTTATGTTACTTTCGATGAAGCTTTACCAAGCAATGCGAGAGCCGACACGTCGATTGAAGCTAAAATCATCCTTAGCAATCTAGGCAATGTAATCAGCATCGCCAGACCCGCATCAGCAACCAATAACACTACCGGAAAGCTTTTCGTACTTGACCCAGACACTGGCATTGTCAATCGTAGAGAAGTCTATTACGGCGCAATTTCCAGTGACCGAGTACAAATCCTTCGCGGTCTTGAAGTAGGTGAACAGGTAATCGTATCTGACTTAACGCAATGGAGCGAATATGAGGCACTCCAGTTGAATTAGTGCGGTAGTAAAAAATATATAAAAGCAATAGACCTTTAAAGGAGTCATCAGGCCAATGAAATCAGTTAATATGAACAGCGGCAGTCCGGTTATTACACTCAATAAACTATGTAAGGTATTTCACACAGAGGAAGTCGACACCTATGCCTTACAAGATGTTGATCTTGAAATTAAACAGGGAGAGTTTGTAGCAATAACAGGACCTTCCGGGTGTGGTAAATCAACCCTACTATCTATGTTAGGCCTGTTAGACACCTTTAATTCAGGTAATTACATATTGAATGGACGTGATGTATCCGATTTGAGACTAAGGGAATTGGCGGTGATTCGTAACCATGAAATCGGATTTATCTTCCAGGCATTTAATTTGATTGCTGACCTTTCTGTCGAAGCCAATGTCACTCTTCCATTAACCTATCGAAATATGGATAAGGCGGAAAGGCGCGATAGGGTTCTCCATGCATTAGAATTAGTCAAAATGGAGCACAGGTTAAAGCATTATCCTGGTCAATTGTCGGGTGGTCAACAGCAGCGAGTAGCTGTAGCGAGGGCTCTGGCAGGCGATCCAAAACTCCTTTTAGCTGATGAACCAACAGGTAATCTGGATAGTAAAAATGGTGAAGTAGTCATGGAGCTTTTAGACAGTCTTCACGCCAATGGAAGTACTTTATGTATGGTTACCCACGATGTTGATTTTGCTCAGCGAGCCGACCGAGTGATATACATGAAAGATGGCCAGATGGTAAAAGGGGAGACTTCTGCCAACGCAACCAGCTTAGAAGATGTAGGTGAGTTAGCCTCTTAATGTGATAGCAACGCATGGTATTCACTTTGTTGATGGAATAAATTATGTTTTTTGATGTTTTTATATCTGAAGTTCTTCAGTCTTGGAAATCACTTTTGAAAAAGCCTGGTTACATGATGCTGGCAACCATGACACTATCTATGGGAGTTAGTGCATGTATTGTTGTGTTTGCATTGGTTAAAGCGAGTTTTCTCGCACCTATATCTGTACCTAACATTGATCAGGTCGTAAGAATTGGTGGGGTAGAGCGTGGTGACCATGTGGGGGGTATGGCCCCAATCCAGTTTATGAGCATTAACCAATTACCCAATGTACAGAGCATTGGTATTGCTGCGCCGGCAGTGACTTCTGTGGCAGTCCAAAACACGGATCGTACAACCCTAGTGTCTAGTTGGATGGTAGACAAAGGGTTTTTGGACGTTCTCAGTATCCCTATGCAAATTGGTAGAGGTTTTAATAGCAACGAGAGCAAGCCCAATGGGCCAGATGCACTGATTGTAAGTTATGGGTATTGGCAGGAATATTTCGGAGGAAACGCATCAGTACTTGGCAAAACACTACTGATTGATGGCGCCTACATACCCATTGTCGGCGTATTGCCGATAGATTTCCCGTATAAAGAAGCCGATATTTTAATGCCCTTGGCACTAGACCCAGATGAGGTAGGTTGGTCTGGTAGCTTTAAGGTTATTGCTCGAATGGATAGTAGTACCTCTATTGGAACAGTTTCACAAGCAGCAGGTGTGAGATTACACAGTCTAGATGTCGAATACAAAATTAACGAAGCATTAGGGCAGTTCCGCCAATACGCTGCTCAACCGATAGAAAGCGCCTTACGCGCCCAAACGCGATCACGCACGGTAATGATTATCTTTTCTGGCTGTGCGGCAGTATTGCTTTTCATCGTTCTTGCAAATCTTTCAAATTTATCTTTATTACGCATTATGGCTCGTAGTCATGATAGTGCGGTTCGCCGTGCTTTGGGAGCACCTCTGACGCGCCTATTACTTCCAATAGCTTCAGAGCAGCTTTTGGTCGCTGTATTGGGGGGAGTGTTAGGATTATCCATTGCATGGATTTCACTGCAGTTGGCAGACAGTGTTTTGCCACCGTACTGGTTTATCAGTGCATCTTCACGCCCTGATATTGGAATAGAAAGTATTTTATTTTCGATAGGGTTATCCCTGTTTGTTATGTTCATTGCTATGGCATTTGGCGCGTGGCGGATTCGCTATTCGCCGATGAAAGAGTATCTGGTCAGTGGCGGCCGTACTGGCAGTGGAAGAAAATCCAGCCAACTAGGGCGAATTTTGGTAGTTTTACAAGCATCTTTGGCTACTTTACTACTGCTTATGGCGGCGCTCAGTGCCCGCACGTTTTGGAAATCTAGCCAAGTAGATTATGGATTTGATGGCGGACAGTCATTGGCTTTTTATATTAAACCAGGCAGAACCACTTACCCAGACCAACAAACCGTATTGACGATGGCCAGTGCACTGACAGAGAGGCTAGAAGCTTTCCCGGGCATTGAACGCGTTGGTTTTGGTACAAACATTCCGGCCAGTAATACAGATCACCATGACACAGCACCTTTTCTCCTAGATGATGGCCGTACGATCAATTCTATAACGTCTTATCTGATCAGTCCGGGGTACTTTGAGGCTATTGGGATGGAATTAGATCGTGGTCGGACATTTGATACTACCTATGCAGCCAATACAGATTCGATTATTGTTTCTGAAGAGTTAGAGAAAGGTATACAAACTGACATGTTGGATAAGAGGCTCACTTTACCCTTTAATGCAGTCAATCCCGAATGGGAAAACTTGCCTTTGACCATTAGAGGTGTTAGCAAAGGCGTGCGTGCTCATGGACCAAACAGACAATTGCCTCCTATTGTGTGGATCCCGTTTATGGCCAACACAGAAAAGTTGTATGACTTATGGCGTGATTCCGACAGCTTATGGTTTGTTGTTAAAGTGAAGGGTGATCCCGCGTCTTTCCAAGATGAAGCACTTAAAGCCGTGCGTGATATAGCACCGACACTCTCAGTAGGTGGGCTTCAGCCGGTCTCTGAATATCAATCGTCAATTTTAAATACTCAACAATTAAACTTAACCTTAATTCTGGTATTTGCTGGTGTTGCCTTATCTTTATCTTCTATTGGTATGTATTCGGTGATGGCGGTGACAGTAGCAGACAAGAAACACGAATTTGGTGTTAAATCTGCGCTGGGCGCGCAGCCAGGCAAGTTGATGGGAGACGTATTGAAAGGAGGAAGCATATCCCTCGGTATTGGCATTGTGCTTGGACTGTTGGCTGCTGTAGCAGCATCCAATACCATAGAGCGTTTCCTTTATGGAGCTGATGCCGCTGATCCTATCTCAGTGTTGATAATAATTGTTGTTTTGATGATTTCTGGGTTAATAGCTTGCATCAAACCAGCTTACGAAGCAGCAAAAACTAAACCAATGCAATCATTGAGAATGGAGTAAGTAAAATAAGGTATAGAGCAAGGCTCAACTCCTTGCTCTATTTTCTTCCTACCGATGATTTTGGCTGTGCTAGTAGTGCCAATACTGATAAAGCGTTGTTGCCAATCTAACTCTTCTCTATAAGACGCTCTTGCAAGCGCTTGCCAATGGTTATTAACTTGCGCTAAGTCTAGTGCTGAGAACATGGTACTCAATACGTAAACTCCGAGAATCTGTAAGAGTGCTTAAAACGCTTGTTGAATTGGATGGCGAGCAACCAGTTGGTAGCGCAATCATCTGAGTCACTAAACACTAAGTCAATCTATATACTGCTTACTTTTACTAATTCAACTTCGTGAAGAGTTACGTACTTTTAGTTTCCAGTTTTACTCTGAAGTTTACTGTCTGCACAGAAGTTTCCATCTTTGCTATAAAATCCAATGAGTCGTACAGTTTAGTACTAAATAGAATCATTAGTTCGTAATAATAAACATTATTACGAATTAAATATACGCCAAGTACACTCCTAAAGTACTTAAGTCTGAAGAGCTTCGTTGAGTGCTACATCAATTAACACTCAACCCACTTTGTTTATTCATGACTGTTCTTGAAACGCTTTGGCAAACTCTGTGAACTCTTGTGCAGACATTGGTTTAGCGTAGAAATAACCTTGTACTTCATCACACCCACGTTCTTTCAAGAAATCTCGAGTCTCCGCATCTTCTACACCTTCAGCTAGCACTTTTAATTTTAGAGATTTACCTAAGCCTAAAACCATTTGTGCGATAGCTTGGTCATCCTCATCCTGTATTAAATGTCGAACAAATGACTGATCTATCTTCAATCTGTCAATTGGAAGTCTCTTCAAATAGCTTAGCGACGAATAGCCTGTACCAAAATCATCAATGGCCAACTCAATACCTAAGTCTCTTAGTCGACTGAGTTTTTCTACGATAATCTCAATATCGGACATCAATGCACTTTCTGTAACTTCCAGTTCAAGCCATTCAGGTGAAAGTCCTGATTGGTTTAAAGCATCTTGTACCGCATCGACCATATCATCTTCGTCAAATTGAATTCCGGATACGTTAACAGCTACTCTAAACGGCTTAAGCCCTAAATCTTGCCATTGCTTATTGAGGCGACATGCATCGTTAAGAACCTGGCGGCCTATAGGAAGTATTAGCCTCGATTTTTCGGCTGATGGTATAAACTCCGCTGGCGAAACCATAGTGCCGTCTGGCTTTATCCACCTGAGTAATGCTTCTGCACCAATTATCTCTCCGCTCACTAAATCTATTTGCGGCTGGAAAAACGGAACGAGCTCGAAGTTATTTGACGCAACTTTCAGCTCTTTGATCATTTTCACTCTGTGATGAAGCTCTTGAGACAAGGCCGGTGTGTAGTAAACCAATTTTTCTGTTTCTGAAGCTTCTGCATGATTTAGTGCAATATTGGCTTGAGCGATAGCATCATCGATAGATGTCTCGTTATCACGAATAACGGTAATCCCAATAGAAACAGATAGATGTACATTGTGTTCATCAACAGTAAACGGTATTTGCATTTGCTCTACAATTTTTGTTGCGTAAGCTAAACACTCGTCTTCTGTTTTAGTCCCTAGATAAGCAATGGCGAACTCGGTACTGTTAAATCTTGAGATAATAGAGCCGGCACAACTTTCCTGAATACGTTTCGCAACAGCTACTAACACTTGATCACCAATGCTGTAACCTAAAGTGTCATTGACCTCATTAAACTTATCTATATTAACAATCAATAAACTCAGGGATTCTTGTTCTGAAAAAGATGGAATCGTTTCCTTAAGGAATTTCACCATAGATGCTCTATTCGGCACTTTAGTGAGTGTGTCGTAATAAGCGAGGTTATGAACTTCTTCTTCTAAAGCTTGACGACGTAGTTCGTTATCTTGGAAGTTAACAAAAGCGGCACTTAATGTTCTAACCTCAGTATAATCACATCGCTTAGTTTTGGTTTGAATGTGCTTTCTCTCAGATAATGCAGTCATTGCGTTTGTAATTTCACTGAGAGGTCTAGCAACTTTTCGTGCAACTCGTAAGTTAAATAAAATCAGTACGATAAGACATAGAAAACTACCTAAAACTATCCATAAGCTGATGTTGTTGGCTCGCTCTAATCCGGATTCAACATTAACTTCAATCTCAACTATTCCTCGGACGTCACCTAATTTCCAATCATTTTTAGGGGAGTCTCTATGCGCATTGTGGCATGCGACACAGGCCGGTGCTGTTAATTTGTCAGGTAATGCAACACGAACGACACGTCGTCCATCCACAGTATCAAACTGACTTACGGGTTCGTTAGGGTTTTGAATAAGCTGTTGCCAAGCGTAGGTTTGAAAATCATCCATCACCCTTCCCTTACGCGGCGCAAATGGATATGGGCTCGTCACATTGACTTTTATATTGTCATTCTCTGTATGAGATTGAGCCATTTCTATAAGAAAAGTGGCAGGAATGGGTACGCCGTTTTCAGATATCTTATGGAGGTGCGTACTCTCAACATTGGAATGTGCAATAACCTTACTCAGAACATTTCTTGAATAGTAGTTTCTTATTTTTTGTAATGTTTCAGTCAAATCTACCGCCGTTGAAACAGCATTCTCTTTGACTAAATTTTCCATAACTCTAGGTGCAATAGTAAAAACGAGAACTATGGCCAAAACGGCGAATATAGGTACTGGTGCGCTAACGTACCACTCAAGAGGCTTGGGTTTGCTATACCAATGTTTTAATGATTGATAACTTAATATCATACTTTTTATATATGCTCTTTTTTGCTTGGCTTATAATTTGTCGTGTCAGACCCAAGATCGATTACCCACATTTCATCCTGTTTAAAATCGATAACAAATGCGTGTAAACCTTGTTTAAAAACCGACTCAACTCTCACTGAGAACTCAATATCTATAAGTATTTGCGTCCTAGTTCCGTTCGAGTCAGTTCAATTAGAAAAGGGTTTATCTGTTTAAACTAAATGTAGACTATTGACGTACATCTGAGTTTACGGAAATAAATAATCCTGCTCAAAGCTTACTTAGGAACAGTATCGCCGCCAGGAAATGAAAGTCGCCAAATCTTGAGTGTTGTAGTGCCATACTGCCGAATTAACGACCCAGTGTTGTAAGGCAATCCATAGCGATCGCACAGCGCTTTTACGCGAGGAGCAACCTGAGGATATCTATTACTTGGCATATCAGGGAACAGATGATGTTCAATTTGATGATTTAGATTGCCAGTCATAATAGAGAACAACCGACCACCCTTAATGTTGGCTGAGCCTAGTAGCTGTCGTAAATACCAGTGAGCACGAGTTTCTCCTTCAACATCTTGCTTTCTGAACACATAAACATCTTCAGGGAAGTGCCCGCAAAAGATAATAATGTTCGTCCAAATATTACGAAGAATATTCGCTATCGCATTTGACGCTGCTACATATAAAAAGAATGGACCAGACAACAACGGCCATAGTACGTAGTCTTTCATGATTTGGCGCACTGCCTTGGCTCTAAAACGTCGAAATACAAAACCGAAATGTTCTTTTTGTTCTTTGGTTCCAACAAAAAACTTCTTCCAGTTCATTTCTTGTATACCGATTCCCCATTCGAAGAAAATGGCGAGAATAAAATTATAGAGTGGCTGAAGTATGTACCGTGGAGCCCATTTTTGCTCAGAAGTAACTCTTAATAATCCGTAACCAACATCATGATCTTTGTAGAGTACATTTGTCCAAGTATGATGAACTACGTTATGTGTTTTCTTCCATTGGTCAGCTGGGCTTGCATGGTCCCATTCCCATACGGTGGAGTTAATCTCCGGATCCCGCATCCAATCCCATTGACCATGAAGGACATTGTGTGAGATCTCCATATTTTCGAGGATTTTAGAAACAGCAAGAAAAAACACACCTACGCCGGCAGTAAGATAGAACATTGACCAACTAGCAAGCGTGTGAGTAAACCAATTAGGTAAAAACGCTAATGAAGCAAATATAACGAAACGAGAAATCAACGCCATGCTTCTTTGTGTTTTAATGAGGCGCTTGATGTAACGCTCATCTTTTGAGCCTAAACTTGCAATCGTTTCCTCGTAGATATCATCAAGTTCTTGTCCGAACTCTTCGATTTCATGTTTGTTTAACGGTACGGGTAGTTGAATACTCATAGCAAAATTTCTTTCGTAAAATCTCAATCAGTTTAGTTCACAATTACCTGCCGCGGCACAAATACAAATTTGAACGACGCTGCCAGGTTCTTCGATAATAGTACCTGTCCGTAAATCCCTAACACTTCCTGACTTCAAAGTCCTATCACAAGAACGGCAAATTCCCATCCTACAACCGTGTTTGGGGTTTAGCCCTGAATCTTCAAACACCCTTAATAAGGGTGTTATACCGTCTGCATCAATAGTTTTTCCATCAAAATTTACTTGTCCTCCTTGTTCATCACCAGTCAGTTTCGCTGTAGGAGCCAGAAAGCGTTCTGTATGTAGGTGTTGCTCTCGTCCATTTTCCTTAAAGAAAGCTTCAACAGAATCTAAAAGGGATTGAGGCCCACAAGCCCAAACCTCTCTTTCTCGCCAATCGGGACACCGCTTTTCCAATTGTTCAGGACTGAAATGCTTCTTTGATGATAGCTCCGAGCCTAATTCACGTGTGAAAATTGGATGATAGTGATATAGGTTTGGAAGTTGCTCAGCATAGCGCTTAAGCTCTTTACCGAAAATTACATCATAAGAATGAGGCGCATAATGCATATGAACGGTATCAGGTATATTGCCAACTCGAACATAGTTGCGCAGCATACTCATAACAGGGGTAATACCACTACCAGCTGTAATAAACAGTGGTAAGGTCGGTGCAGCCTGAGGTAATACGAATTCACCTTGTGGCAACCCTATAGGTAAGTATGTTCCTTTCTTTACATCTCGAACCAAGTGCGTTGACATTCTGCCATCATCTAGCGCTTTTACTGTAATAGTAATACAGCCATCTCTTCTTTCGGGTTCCGACGAAATCGAATAGGTTCGCGTGAAATGCTTGCCTTCAATTGGAACCCCTACTCTAATATGCTGTCCTGCTCTATGTGTTCGCCAATTGCGGCCCGGTTTTAAGGTCAAGGTTCTGGCATTTTTTGTTTCATCCCAGACATCAACAACTTGCGCTTGGAGATTATGTGATACCCATAAAGGATTAACGAGCTCTATATAATGAGAAACGGTCAGAGGCGTAGCAATAAGATCAACAAAGCTCATAAGCTTTTGCTTTAGAGTTCTCAAGCTTTTATCGGGCATTGATTTATCCTATGGAAAAATCTAAGGCGTTGATATAGTTGGTTAATTATCAAACTATATTGCAACATGAAAGATGGGGCCGAATACTAACGTGATCCGACCTCTAGTCTCAAATGATTTCTATAACTTGTAGAAGTTTGTCCTAAAACGGGACTTTACATACAAGGCCTGAAATAGTATTGAAAAATGATTGAAAGAAGTGTTTAACCCCGAAACTGTTTTTATTTCGGGGCTTAGAAAGTTGTTAACGTCTAGCAGAAAGGCTTTGCCATTGCATCAATACTGCGTGGGGTTCATATGATGCTAATACGTGTTCTCTAAAGTTCTTTAACGAAGTAAATCCAAAATCGGACAAGTGATTTTCTAGTTCCTTGTAGATAATACGTAGCTTATTATCAAACATATTCTCTTGCAGAAACGATTGTTGTACTGGTAATTCCTCAACAGCGTCTAGGGTCAATTGTTCAACCATAGTCTATGCTCCTGTATAGCTTTCTTCCTATAAATTTACGAACAAATATTCAAGTGAGCAACGATCCGATTATGATAAAACCTAACTCACTTATTCCATTTTTGTTATTGATTTTCGTAGATGCTTTAGCATCAATACTTTCAGCGTAATTAATTTAAAGCATGCCAAATTGACAGATCTATTAAGTCTAAATAACGTGTTTCTTATGGCTTACTACATCTTTTTTGTTGTTACCTATTTTTTGCAGCGTTTACTGTAAAACGAATAACAAAACTGAGGTTAATACAAAATACTGTACATATAAACAGTTAATTGCTAATTTATAATCAAGTGCTTTAGATTACAAGCGCTGTTATTGGATCAATTACATGAAACATAGAGAGTGTAAATTATGGCGGTTATTACAAAGTATGTTGTTGAACATAAAGGGGTTGAGAAGTTGGTGACTACCGATAAGAAAGAGGCTGAAAAGTATGATCGTATGCTTGATGTTGCAGACAACCTTTCAGAATACCTCCTTGCTAAAGGTGTTGATTTAGAAGAAAACGTCTTAGAAGATATCTCTATATTGCTTTCAAAAAACAAAGACGATGTAGGGAAACTATTTAAAGGTGCTCAAGCACAGGTTTTACTGCAAGATGAAGAAAGCAAAGTTGTCGATATTGATAAAAAGAAGGCTTAATGGCGAAACAGTTAACGAATAAGCAAGCGTTACGTTACAACAGGCAGATACTCCTACCCAATTTTGATTTGGACAGGCAAGAAATATTATTGAATGCTCGAGCATTAATGATTGGTGTTGGAGGCTTAGGCTGTGCTTGTGCTCAATATCTGGTGGCATCCGGCGTCGGTTCATTAACTTTGGTTGATGATGACAATGTGGATTTGAGTAACTTGCAAAGACAAGTTTTGCATACTGAGGATACTGTCGGTATGAACAAGTGTTTATCAGCTAAAGCTTCTTTAAATAAAATAAACTCCGACTGCAATATAACAACTATTGACCACCGTATGAGCAGAGATGAGTTTCTGGTTGAAGCAAATAACCACGACATCATTATTGATTGCACAGATAATTTAGCAACTCGCAATTTGGTTAATGAAGTCAGCATCAAATCAAATACCCCTCTTGTATCAGGCGCCGCTATTAGAATGGAAGGGCAAGTATCTAGCTTCATTCCTGGTAAAGAAAACGCCTGCTACGAATGTTTGAGCCAACGTTTTGGGGAGCAAACTTTAAGTTGTGTTGAGTCAGGTATCCTTTCCCCCGTTGTTGGCATTATCGGATCCATGCAGGCGCTTGAAGCGGTTAAAATCCTGACAAGTTTAGGCGACAACTTATCTAGCCAGTTACTTTTGTTCGATGCACTGTCTACCGAATGGAACAAATTCACCATTAGCAAAAACCTACAATGCAAAGCTTGCTCTTAGTTAGTGAGCTTTTTTAATTTCCTTTCCTGAACCTTTCCTTTTTATTCGATAAATCAATGAGTTATTAATGCAAAACTATAGTTAAAACCGAAAGAAACTATAGTTTTAATTAAATTAAAAATCTAACTCAAAGAAACTATAGTATTTTCGTCGGGTAACTTTAGTTATAATCTCGCGTATTCCCGAAGATAAAGGTTTATCGAGAGCAACTGATGTCATTCGCTGAACGCTTGAAGCATTTAAAAAAAGAGACAAACCATAGTGCATTTGCTCAGAAAATAGGGATAAGCGAAGCTTTGTTGAGAAAGTATTTAAATGGCTCAGATCCGAGCTTAAGCAAAGCAGCTCAAATAGCAAAAAGAACGGGATGTTCCCTGGCTTGGCTGAGTGGAACAGAAGATACTCCCTTCCCTAGTAAGCAAAATACGTTAGACCATCTGGTATTAGAGCAATCGATAGTTTGTGTAAACGAAGTTAATCGAGAACAGAAATTAGAGCTCTCACCTAGCCAGATTGCAAAGCTTACAACAACGAGTTATCAGCATATTAAAAGCATGACAAATCATGGCCATGTAAGTTATGACAAAGCGGAGGCTAAGTACTTTGTTCAGCATCTATCTGAAATCTATATTTAGACAACGAACTCACGGGCTAGTCAGGGATGTAATGGGGAAATTTACTCAAGATTAGCTTAAGAATCAGCGGCAAAAGCCTATTCTATACTTTCCAAGGTTTGAAAATTGGAATTACAGCTTATTTTCTTTAAGCCATTGATTCAAAAGATTTATTTGACCTTTCTTGTAGGCCGCGAAAGTTATGCGTAACGCATTATTAAGAATGTCATTATCAGTCCATTGAGTAACTTGCTGAATTTCTTCATAACATTTGGTCGCTTCCGGGCTTAGGTAGCTTCGTACGTGCTTTTTACCCAACTGCTTTTGCTTATCTCTAAAGCGTTTTTGTTTTTCCGCATTCTTCTTGAGTGCATTGCTTTTATCTTGCATTGAGAAATAAATCTTGTCTAAAAGTCATAGTGTAATATTAAACGAGGACAATAAGTAGATATAAGTAGTGCATCGCGCCTTATATAGGCTTCGATGTATGTTGCTGTATGCTTTTTGTACGATTATTATTTTTACTCTTAATAACAGCGAATTTATTTGCAATTAATCACTGTTCAGAGTTGTTTAGCGTACAAGTGTTCGCTAAATTAGCGCCTTTATTTTTAATATCTAAAATTGTAGAGCAATGGAACAATCAAAATTTAGCAAAGAAGAACTGTTAGCCTGTAGTCGTGGTGAACTTTTCGGCCCTGGGAATAGTCAACTACCCGCCCCCAACATGCTCATGATGGACCGCATTACCAGCATAACAGAAGAAGGCGGTTTATACGGCAAAGGGCAAGTTATTGCTGAACTTGATATACACCCTGACCTTTGGTTTTTTGATTGCCATTTTCCAGGAGACCCAGTGATGCCTGGTTGCCTAGGATTAGACGCCATGTGGCAGTTGGTTGGATTTTTCCTAGGTTGGAGCGGTGGTCCGGGTAAAGGACGAGCTCTCGGTGTAGGCGAAGTAAAATTCACCGGCCAAATCCTACCTACAGCTAAAAAAGTCACCTACACGGTTGATATGAAGCGAGTGATAAAGCGTAAGCTCTTTATGGGAATGGCGGATGCGACTTTGCAAGTTGATGGTCGTGATATCTATCAAGCTAAGGATCTAAAAGTCGGCTTATTCCAAGATACAACGAATTTTTAATTTCTTTATTTAGAAAAAACAAAGCCCCTAAATGGGGCTTCTTAAGATGATGTGATGACTAACGCTGGGCTAATCCTTGGTTTCTGTCTTCAATGGCTTCTCGCCACCCTCCTAACCATTCTGAACGACTCTCGCTTGCCTGAAAGGGACAGAGTTCTTTAGAACGGCCAGATATTCCTGCTTGATACCCTTTTGCATGTGCCCTTGATAATTTATCGCGTTTTTGTCTTTTCATTAATACATTACCTCATCCAATAATATTTTGGTAAACGTGATTTTTAAATCACATGTACTGTGATAGTGCTTCTGAGACTTTAGTTCAATCAAAAAAATTCCCTTCCGCAGTTGACATTTCTTAACCATTTGAAAAGCAGCGATATTAAGGTATACATTGTTTTCTTCTTAAACAAATTTTTTTATGTTCAATAGTAATAATGTAATAAAAGTATGAATCTGGGTTAAATCAGAATGGTTTTCTATGGTTCTGTATCAATATATGGCTAGTCTGATATCACTCTGAACACACAAGCTGAATGCTAAGCTTGAGTCTTGTTGCGAGACAAAGTGATAAGCGCCAATAAGGCAGAAACAAAAAAAGGCGACTTTTAAGCCGCCTTTTCAAAATCTAGCTTTGTTGCTTAGTTAGCGTTTCTACGAAATAGTCTGCGATTAATTCCAAACAAGCTAAGGAATAGAATGCCGAAGCCTAGCGATGCACCTCGCCTTTCTAGGTTCATATCATCTCCACCGCCCTCTACAGCACTACAATCGTCGATAGTTCCACCAGGAATAGGAACCAAACGCAATGCAACAGTAACGTCTTCCTGCGTAGGATCACCCGGTGTCACATCAGCTTCTTCCAAATTAAGAGGATTGCGAATGTTCTGTCTAACAAGAGCTGTTGCTGAAATTTCACCATTCTCATTAATATCTGTCGCTCGAATAACATCGAAAGGCGAATCACATTCAAGTAAATCATTAATGTTTAAGAAAGTACTGTCTGCAGGATTAAACAAAAAGCCAGAGCGCCTTCTAATTTGAGTCGTTGTAATATCTGACTCAGCATCACCAACAACCATTCCTGCGTCATTTATCGCTTCAGCTCTTACATCAGAAGATGAAAAGAAATCTTCCGGGAATGTAATCGCTTGTGTATCAACATTGTAGGTAAACATCTTAAATACACTCCTACCATTGATGTTCATCCTAGCATGACCGGTCGCGATATTGTTGTTGTTAATATCAACCGCTGTACTGATATCAAATTCATTAACGTCGGTTATGCCAATAGCTTCGCCATCAATAAAAACGGCTGCGAAAGTTGACGGTCTATTCTCTTCTCCATTAATTAAGTCAAGAGATTCACCTGCAGCTACACCTTGATCATTAACAGCAAAAGCGCGACTAAAGCCATCAAAAAATGCGTCGTCAGCTGGAGTGTTTAAAAGCCCTAACGTTGTTGTAGATACAATATTTCCTTCATTGTCTAACTGCCACAAAGCACCGCGAATGTTATAGCCCGATTGTTCTTCATTAGCATCAAATACACCAGGGAAACCATCACGGAATGCACTCGCTGTAAGCAAGTCATTAGCAAGGTTGTCACCTATTACCGTAATGCACAGCTCTTGAGGAACATCGCCACGTGCATCTTCGTCTTCACAGTTATCTGCTGCAGCCTGTGTTGATTCCAACGCATTAATTGACATGGAACCAGCAACCAGCAAATTACTGTTTATTCCTTGCGCTGTACTCCAACCACCACCTGCATCACCTTCAGGCACTAGTTCAACCGTTTGTCCGTTAAGAACAACAAAACCTCGTTCGGCAAATTGTCTTACAACAAAGCGGCGCTCATCACCGTCTTCTTCAACGAAATCAACCTTTGTATATGGTGCGCTTGACTCACCAAGATAAAAGTCATCATTAACAACGTGATTAACAACAGAGTTAACACTGCGACTAAAATCGCCGATATCAACGTCTATAACATCAAAAATAGGCAGCGCAGCGACACCATTTTGATCGCCTAAATATGACTCAAATCGTCCGACGCGTTGGCGCTCCGCTGTAAAAATCGCTGCATTCGTTGTTGGGTTATTAGTGAGCACATACTGAGCAAGTACAAGATAATCTTCGTCACTAATATTACCGTTCATAACGGCATCAACATCAGATAGCAGCGTGGTCAACGTGGTATCTTCAAAATTAACTAAGGTAAGATCTATTGGAATATTAGCCGGAGCAAATAAAGAGGTGGTATTGGACGCAATGCCAGTAACTGAAACAGCTACATTGCCGTTTTCACCGATCGCAGTCGCTGTACTGTTTAGACCTCTATCCGTGGTTGGAACTAGAAATGCTTGATAGGTTGCGGCATGGGATACCGATGTACTTAAAATAGCCGCTGTTAAAGCTGAGCGAACTAAGTACTTTTTATTTCTCATTAATTTTCTCATTTACTGCTCTTTCATTTCTTCTAATTCATCCCAGCGCGCATAAAGCTGGTCTAATGTATCCTGTAACTGGCTCAACTCTCGCAGAGCCTGATCTGTGGTTTCTTTATCTTGCTTAAAAAAGTCCGGAGAATTTACCCTTTCCTGAAGCTCAGCCAAACTTGTTTCAGTATCGTCGATAGTTTCGGGTAACTTTTCTAACTCCAACTGAAACTTATAAGATAGCTTTTTCGCTTTAGGCTTCTCAGGCTTCGGAGTTGGACTCGCAATTTTTTCAGAAGTTTCCTTCTTTTCAACAATTATCTGCTGTTTTTGCCAATGCTCAATTTCAGCAAAGCCACCCACAAAATCAGTAATCTTACCTTTTCCATCAAACAATAAACACGATGTCACAACATTATCGACAAATTCCCTGTCGTGACTCACCAAAATTAACGTACCGTTGTACTGTGATATGACATCTTCTAACAGTTCAAGCGTCTCAATATCGAGGTCATTCGTAGGTTCATCAAGAATCAATAAGTTACTCGGTTTTATCAACAATTTTGCCAGCAATAACCGGTTTTTTTCTCCACCCGATAAAGCATGAACGGGAACGTTCACTCGTTCAGGTGTAAATAAATAGTCCTGTAAGACACTGATGACGTGCTTACTATGGCCGTTAATCGTCACTTCACGCTTACCATCAGCAACGACATCAATAACTGTTTTATCGTAATCTAGAGCTTCTCGGTGCTGGTCAAAGTAGGCAACTTCCAATGCTGTGCCGCGTTTAACGGTTCCTGATCTCGCTTCAAGTTCACCTAACAAAAGCTTAATCAGAGTACTTTTACCACAGCCATTCGGGCCTATTAATCCTAATTTATCGCCACGCTGCAGTATAAGATCAAGTCCATCCACAATGGTTTTGTCTTCAATGTCGTAATGAAGATCATCGCACACAAACACCATTTTCCCTGAGTTTGCAGCATCTGTGACTTTAATTTTCGCTTTACCCTGCCTGTTACGACGTTCACTGAATTCATTTCTAAGAGCTTTAAGTGCGCGTACTCTTCCTTCGTTACGGGTTCGTCTCGCTTTAATGCCCTGTCGAATCCAAGCTTCTTCTTTACTCAGAACTTTGTCGAATAGATGGTTTTGGTGTTCTTCAATTTTTAAATCTTGTTCTTTCTTTTCTAGGTAAGCTTGGTAACTACCCGGATAGCTAGTGATTATTCCTCGATCTAAATCAACAATTCTCGATGCTAAATTTCGGATAAAGCGCCTATCATGGCTGACGAAAACGATAGAACCTCGATAATCCAATAAAGTGTTCTCCAGCCATTCGATCATACTGATATCTAGGTGGTTAGTTGGTTCATCTAATAGCAATATATCGGGATTAGGCAATAACGCCCTAGCTAACGCTGCTTTGCGTCGCCAACCGCCAGATAAGGTGTTTAATTTAACGCTACCATCCAGTTTGAGAGAGCTAAGCACTTGTTCTATGCGCTGATCATATTTCCAAGCATCTAAATGATCGATCTCTTGTTGCAGTGATTGCATACGCTTTAGCGCTTGTTCTGAACTTTCCGTTTCAAGTTCTTCAATCAATTTGTGGTAACTACTCAATAGCTCCCCTACTTCAGGAACTGCTTGAGCAACATAATCGAATAAAGTTTGATCTGTTTGTTGCGGCGGGTCCTGCGGTAATAATGAAATAACGACGCTGCTATCAACAATCCTCTGCCCATCATCTAGTTTCATTTCTCCGGAAATCACACGAAGTAAGGTCGACTTGCCACAACCATTACGACCAACTAGACATATCCGTTCGTTCTTTTGAATAACCAGCTCCTGAGCATCCAAAATCGGAGGATTACCGAACTGCAAACTGGCGTTCTTTAACTGAAATACACTTGCCACTATAAAATCTCTTCTACATCTTCGACATTAAATGGCCAAAAAAGTCTTTTACTATTCTCTTTGTTCATCACTACTGGAATACTTTCCTTATACTCACTTAACAACATATCATCGTCCATAATATCTATCGTCTGTATTTGTTCTTGAACTAACCCAAAATTCAATAGCACTTGTTTAGCTAGCTCACAAAGATGACATCCGTCAGTTGAATACAATATGAACTTAGCTTGCATCACTTAATATCCAACAGTTGTGTATTTTTTTGTTGCGCTTAAAGTCTTCTGGAATGGAAGCTGTAGTAATATCCTTAACTGACAAATCCATGGCATTCAATGCTTCAATATCAATTTTGAAATTACGCAGATTGTTGGAGAAAACTATCTGTCCGTTCTTGTTTAAACAGCGTCTACAATGTCTGATAAGACCTAAATAATCTCGTTGAACGGCCCATGTTTTATCCATTCTTTTTGAATTGGAGAATGATGGTGGATCAACAAAAATGAGATCATATTTGCCGTTATGTCCTGATAGCCAACTCAAGCAATCAGCCTGTTCGAATTGATAAGGTGCATAAGGAGAATTAAGACCATTTAGTGCAAAATTTCTTTTCGCCCAATCGAGATAGGTTTTTGACATATCGACTGTTGTGACTGATTTTGCGCCTCCTAGTGCCGCAAAAACAGAAACTGAACCCGTGTAAGCAAACAAATTAAGGACATCTTTTTTAGCCGACATATCTTTTGTCATTTTTCGAGCAACACGATGATCGAGGAACAATCCCGTATCTAAATAATCGGTCAAGTTAACCAAAAATTTGGCACCATTCTCATAAACCTCAAAGAACTCCTGCTTCTTATCCAGTTTTTGATATTGCTCTTTGCTCTTCTGTCTTTGTCGTGTTTTTACGATGACATCGCTGACATCAACCTCAAGTGCTTTCGGAACAGATAAGATCACATCGTTCATACGCTTCTGAATTTTATGCTCAGGGATATTCTTAGGTGCGGCATATTCTTGAACAACAACTTTATCGCCGTAGCAATCAACAGCGACATTGTATTCAGGTAGGTCTGCATCATAAACACGGTAACAATTAGTGTCTTGCTTGCTCTTCCATTTTTTGAGCCGCTGTAAATTCTTATTTAGGCGATTTAAGAAATCGTTGCTGATCTCAACATCAGGTTTAATTTCACTGTTCTTTTCATCCAACTCGTAGTTAACAAGTACACAATCCAGGGTACCGTTAAAGAGCTTATAATCTTTCTTAGCAACCATTCTGAGTTGCTTGAATAAATCGCGATTGGATGTGAGCAATGACAAATGCCAAGAAAGGAAGTGAGTTTTAAGGTGTTCACCCCATTTTTTAAATACAGGCAGTAAATTAGTGACCTCACTCAACCGTTCACCATAAGGAGGGTTTGATACTAAATATCCAACTTGTCCCTCTGGTAATTTCAGAGCCAGCGCATCAGTTGTTGTAAATTGAATGAACTGTTCAACACCAGCAAGCTTGGCATTTTCTTTGGCAATACGAATAAGGTGAGGATCGATATCATTCGCGTAAATGGGCGGTAAGTTGTCAGTCTTAGCGTCTAATGCCTTATCTTTTAAAGACAACCACAATTGCTCGTCGTGCCCTTTCCAAGCATTAAACCCCCAATGTTCTCGAGCAAGCCCTGGCGCAATTCGAGCAGCCATTAAAGCACCTTCTATTGCAACGGTTGCAGAACCGCACATAGGATCAAGGAGTGGTTTATCCATGGAGTTTGTCCAACCACTTCGCATTAGCATCGCACTTGCCAGATTCTCTTTTATTGGTGCGGCGCCAGCACGCTGTCTGTAGTGTCGGATATGCAAACTCTCACCTGACAAATCGAGATAAACAGAAACTCGGTTTCGTCTTAAACGACACTGAATACGTATATCAGGCTTTTGCTTTGCTACCGAGGGGCGTTGCTCATAGAGATCATTAAACTGATCAACGATGGCATCTTTAACTTTCAATGCCCCGAATTGGCTATTCCTAATTTCGTTATTTGTGCCAATAAAATCGATAACGAAAGAGTTATTGACGGAAAAGTGTTGTCCCCAGTTGATGGACGAAATCAACTGATACAGGTCATCCGCATGCTTTATTTCGCTCTCGCCGAGCTTAAGAAGAACACGGTTTGCTAACCTAGACCATAAACAAAGCTGATATGCATGCTCTAGCTCACCATCAAAGAATACTTGCCCAGGTTTTACGCTTGTGCTGACATCAGGACAGCGAAGTTTAATTTCATCGCTGAGAAGAGAGTCTAAACCTTTAGACGTCGTTATAAGAAACTGATGCATGATACTACCTAGGTTAAAAATGAGGCCGAATTATACGGTAATTATTTGTGTTTAGCCTTAAATCAATTTAAGAAATGTTGGCTTTATATACCCATACTACCTCAAGACGCTCATTTCAGAGTTATCACAGTGCTTTCAATACAAGGCGCACTGATGCAGGAATGTGAGCTACCTTTCAAATCAGTGTAACGCAGGAATGGAAGCACTGTGAAGCTCCCAAAGGGCTGTGCTAAAAATAATTGATACAGCGTTAAATTGCCTTGATGTAGGGCAACTATACCGTCGTCAATTTGCCTTGCCTCAATCATTTTTTTCTCCAGCTGAAATGAGTGTCTTGAGGTAGTATGGGTATAGAGTCAGTGATATCTGAAAAAGGTTTATTCACTGCGCCGATGAAAACAAACGATTTGCCATAACCTTTATCGGGAAAAATTGCCTGACAGTTTTATTACCACCAAAAAACATTTCGTCTGATAGCAACATGCAATAGGCACAGTCATTTTCAAACGCCAGTACCATGACTTGGAATGATACGCCTTTTACTTTTAGATAGGCCGTTTGATATTGGTAAATCCTATCCTCTTGGGATGCTGGCTCAAAAAACCAGCTTTTGGCTGCAATGACTTTTCCAAAAGAGAGTAACGCCAGCGCATTGATCGCTATTTGTGTTTTCTGTGCGCCTGTCCAACAATCGTATTCGCCAAGAGCATCGGCAATAGTCGAATAAATCTCATGGTGTTCCAAAGTAAATAAACTAGAGCATTGAGTATCTTGGCACAAATAATCAATTTTATAGGGCGTTTTAAAACACATGGCCTGCCCTAACTCTAAAGCAAGGTACTGCTCTTCAGTGATCCACCGCCACTCCGCATTAGGTTGTAACATAATAGTAAGGCTTATAGGTGAGACAACACGTCTTTTATAACTCGGGGGCCTTGGTAGATCAGTGACGAATACAGTTGCAATAAATCTGCACCAGCTTCAATTCGCGCCTTAGCATCTTGCCCGTTGGATATTCCCCCAACACCTATGATCGGCAATGCACCATCTAAATGATGGCTCAGTGTCTTTGTTAACGCCTGACTTTTAGCTCGAACAGGTACACCGCTCAATCCGCCCATTTCATCCGCATTTGGGATTCCCGCAATCATGCTTCTCTCAATGGTTGTATTGGTCGCAATAACACCATCAATTTTGGCATTAACTAAAGATTTGGCGATAGACTCCACCTCTTCATCCGACAAGTCAGGAGCAATTTTAATCAGCATGGGCACATACTTACCGTGCTTTTGCGCAAGGTCGGCTTGTTGTGCTTTTAAACCACTTAACAGGGCATCCAATGCTTCACCGTATTGAAGGTTACGTAAGCCTGGCGTATTAGGTGAAGAAATATTAACAGTGACATAACTCGCATGCTCATAGACTTTATTTAAACAAATTAAATAATCGTCGATGGCGTTTTCTTCCGGTGTATCTTTGTTTTTACCTATATTGATACCAAGCACACCTTTATAACGACTCATTTTCACTTGCTCTACGAGGTAATCAACTCCCTTATTGTTGAAGCCCATGCGGTTAATAATGCCTTCAACTTCGGGTAGCCTGAATAGGCGTGGCTTATGGTTACCTAGTTGAGGCCTGGGTGTTACTGTACCAACTTCAACGAAGCCAAAACCCATAGCATCAAACGCGTCTATACATTCCCCGTTTTTATCTAAACCGGCTGCTAATCCTAATTTGTTTTTAAACGTTAACCCTAATAACTCAACTGGCTGAGGTTTTATATGCTGCTGATAGCTGAGAGAAAGTAAATTATGTTGACTCTTCTTAAACCAGTTAATTGTGAATTCATGAGCTGCTTCAGCGTCAAGGGAAAATAAAAACTTTTGTAGTAGTGCGTACATGGTATACCTAAAAAAAACCCTAGCGCTTGCTAGGGTTTAGATTGTCTATCAGGATCTGATGATGTTGATTATACCTTGGGCCTAGTTAGGATCAAGGTATAGCAAACTACGCACATTTAATGCTCAACAACATTAGTTCACGCAGGGCGACTGAAAACTTAGCAAACTCGTGTGTTTTGCTTGTTTTGAACTCAGTCATCAAGTGCTCCCAGCGTTCAAGAAGAACCTTATGCTCATCCATCCAGCTTTCTAAGATCTTATCAGCATCTTTAGATTTGCTATCCGCGCGCATAAGAACAGCGGTCAGAGAACGTTGTTGCCAATCTAACTCTTCTCTATAAGATGCTCTTGCAAGCGCTTGCCAATGGTTATTAACCGGCTGGTTATTAACTTGCTCTAAGAACCAGTGAAGCTGGAGTTTCATTCCAAGTTTAAAGTACAAGGTCGCGACAAGAGAGATGTCCCGGCTCTCTGATTCAGCAACTTGAGCTAAGTCTAGTGCTGAGAACATGGTACTCAATGTTGCACTCTTATAGGCAATATCCGCTGGAACACCTTTCTTAACCAGAGCCTGGATGTTGTTTTCTAACGCAGCATATTCATTCTCATCTAAGTAATGTTGAAGATTCTTATGCAGATCTTTATACGTACCATTATAGAAATCGATATTTTGCTGTATCGATAACTTATTATCGATATGTCTCAATATCCAACGGGAAGCACGTCTTAGTGATCGGCGCATCTCGTTCAATATTCCTAGCTGAACTTCCGAATCAATCTTGTTATCAAGTGCTTCGACTTCTCTCCACAAAGGTTCTAGTTCGAAAACATCTTTGGCAATTGTGTATGCATTAGCAATTTCATCAACAGATGCACCTGTTTCCTCTTCCATCCGGAAACTGAAGTTCATGCCCATATCGTTGATCATGTTATTGGTCAACTTAGTGGCAATGATTTCACCTTTCAGTGGGTGATTCTGCATATGCTTAGCGTACTTCTTCCTGAGCACTTCAGGGAAGGCATTAATCAGCAATGATTGATGATACGGATCCTCTGTAATTTGAGGAATATTGAGCTCTTCCTTAAGTACCATTTTACCGTATGCTGTTAACACAGATAGTTCGGGACGAGTTAGTCCGTTATTTGTTGTTAATCGCTCTGAAATTTCGTCATCACTGGGCAAGAACTCCAACTCGCGATTTAGTGCACCACTCTTCTCAAGCCCGTGAATAAATCGTAGTTGTTCTTTAAGCAAGCTGCCGCCGCCTAAGTGAGTGATAGAAATAGATTCAGTTTGGCGATAACAATCGTCAATAACGATATCTGATACTTCATCGGTCATTGCATAAAGTAAATCATTACGCTGTTTAACCGTTAGGTCGCCATCTCTAACTAAGCTATTAAGTAATATCTTGATGCTAACTTCGTTATCCGAGCAATCTACGCCGCCTACATTGTCAACATAGTCAGTGTTCATGCGCCCACCAGACATAGCATATTCAACACGACCTAACTGAGTTAAACCCAAGTTACCGCCTTCACCAACGATTTTGGCTTTAACTTGTTCGCCGTTTACACGAAGATCATCGTTTGCTCTATCCCCTACTTCTGCGTGAGATTCACTCTTACCTTTAATATAGGTTCCGATGCCACCGTTCCAGAACAAATCAACGGGCATTTGTAGAGCTAGGTGTATAAGTTGATTAGGCGCTAAAGCTTTTTCTTTGGTACCTAGCCATTTTTTCATTTCTGGCGTTAACGTGATTGACTTAGCTGCACGAGAGAAAATCCCCCCGCCTTTAGAAATAAGATCTCGAGAATAGTCGTCCCAACTCAGAGTCGGATTTTCGAACAAGCGTTTTCTCTCAGCGTAAGATTTCTCAACATTCGGATTCGGATCGAAGAAGATATGCAAGTGGTTAAACGCGCACACCAACTTTGTTTGTGTAGAGAGCAGCATACCGTTTCCGAATACGTCACCGGCCATATCACCAACAGCTAAACAGGTGAATGGCGTTGTTTGACAATCTATTCCCATCTCACGGAAATGGCGCTTAACTGATTCCCAAGCACCGCGAGCCGTAATACCCATTTTCTTGTGGTCATATCCAACACTGCCACCGGAAGCGAAGGCATCACCAAGCCAGAAGTTATAATCATCTGATATACCATTGGCAATATCAGAGAAAGTTGCAGTACCTTTGTCTGCCGCTACAACCAAATACGGATCATCTTCATCTAGACGCACAACCTGTTTCGGCGGAACGATTTCACCGTGAACAATATTGTCAGTGATATCAAGTAATGCGCGAATAAAGGTGCGATAACAAGCTTGACCTTCTTGTTGAATGGCTTCGCGCCCTTTATCCATAGGCAGGTGTTTACAAACAAAACCACCTTTTGCGCCAACAGGCACGATAACCGTATTTTTAACCTGTTGTGCTTTTACAAGACCTAGAACTTCCGTCCTAAAGTCCTCTCGACGATCTGACCAACGCAGACCACCACGAGCAACCTTACCACCACGTAAGTGAACACCTTCAACTCTCGGTGAGTACACAAAGATCTCGAATTTAGGCATCGGTAATGGCATTTCTGGGATAAGCTCAGGCAGTACCTTAAATGAGATATAACTCTTATCGTTATCCTGCTCGTCCGTTTGATAGAAATTAGTACGTAGCGTCGCCATGATCATGTCCAGATAACGACGAATGATTCTGTCGTCATCAAGGTTTGAAACATGCTCTAGACTTTCATGGATATCACCTAGCAACGTCTTCTCTGCAGCTGAATCACGATCTACCTCTGGATCGAATCGTAATTCAAATAACTGAATCAGCATCTTGGCGATAGTTGGATAGCAAGCCAAAGTTTGTGCGATATACGATTGACTGAATGAGCTGCCTGTCTGACGCATATATTTCGCATAGGCCCTAAGAATACTGACTTTACGGCCTCTTAATGCAGCGCCTAAGACAAGACGGTTAAACGAGTCATCTTCTAATTGGTTATACCAAACCTTAGCGAACGCATCTTGGAATAAACTTTGCTCTTTTTCTACATCCATGCGGTTGTCACTGTCGTGAAGCATGGAGAAGTCCATTATCCAATTAACATCGCCGTCACTGGATTTAATTTGATAAGGACTTTCATCGATAACTCTTAAGCCAAAGTTTTCAAGCATCGGTAAAACCGCAGATAAGTGAATAGGTTCTTTTTTATGGAAAAGCTTTAATCGAACTGACTTACTATCTGGCCCCTGCTCTTGCGGACGATAGAACAGCATATCTAGCGTGTGTCGTTCATCCAACAATTCAAGTTTATTGATATCGACAACTGTAACACTCGGTAGATTGTGCTCGGTGTAGCTGCGTGGGAATGCAGTCGCATAACGCTGCTCTAATTCCTTAGCTTTAGCTTCACCGTGCTCACTTCTTAATGCTGTAGCCAGCTTGTCTACCCAGTTTTTACTTAGTTCAATAATATTTTGCTCTATTTCCTTCACATCTATATCCGCATTGTTATCTTTTACTCGGGCTATGTAGTGGGTTCTTGCATACACTGATTCAGAGAAGTAAGTTGTGAACTCAACTTCTTCTTTAGTATCTAGCGACTTCTTGAGCAAGCTTTGGGTGTCAATTCTGAGTCTTGTGTTATAGCGTTCACGCGGAACATAAACTAGGCAAGAATAGAAACGACCAAAAGTATCTTTACGCATGAATAAACGAGAGATACCGCGTTCCTGCATTTGGAAAATACCTAAAACGATATTAGCTAGCTCAGTCTCACTCGCTTGTAATAACTCATCACGAGGATAAGTTTCCAATATATTTAGGAAAGCTTTATAAGCGTGACTGCCCTGTTCGAAACCTGACTTTTTACAAACACGATCAAGCTTACTTTTAAGCACAGGTAACTGTGTTGCGCTACTGTTGTAGAACGCAGCTGAATACAAGCCTATAAATCTGTCTTCACCAACGACATTGCCGTCAGCATCAAAGCGCTTAATACCCACATAATCCATGTAAGCTGGCCTGTGTACGCGAGCTCTAGAATTCGTTTTAGTTAGGATTAGTGGTGTTGAACTTAACGTCTCATAACGTGCAGATGCTGGTAACTGAGATAGCAAACGGTCGCGGTCACTGATGGAATTTTTCATCAATCCCAAACTGGTATCATTATTAGGTATCCAGCGATAATCGCCCTTAATTGCTTTTGCCGTATAACTACGATACCCCATCATGGTGAAATTATGATCCTGTAGCCAACACAAGAATTGATAAGCCTGTTGCTGCTCTTCACTAGAAGCAGGACTATGTTGCTTTTTATACTCATCAATGATGGTGTCTAGCTTTTCTCGCATTGGTTTCCAGTCACTTACTGCGAGAGACACTTCACCAACAACTGAATGTAGTTCTTGTGCTAAGGTATCTAGACTCTCCTGTGAACTTTGACGATCTACCTCGATGAAAAATACGGTCTCTTTAACCAACGCTTTACTGCGGCTTGTTGAATCTAAAAAGGCTTCTACAACAAAATCATCATTTCGCTTAAGAGATATTGGCGTATGTAAGGTTAAGTGAGCGGTTATCCCGAGCCTATTCAGTGTCATACGTACTGAATCAACCAAGAACGGCATATCTTTCACAATAATCTGAATAACGGTGTGTGTGCTTTGCCAACCGTGCCTAGATAAGTCAGGATTGAAAACACGAATATTAGGCACTTGGCTATCAAACTTAATAAAGTCATTCCAAAGACTTAATGTGGCTCCATACAAGTCGCTATCGTTACGAGTTTCTAAATCTTCTTTTGAAATTGTGTTGTATAGCGTTTGAGCGAATTGGATGACTAAATCTGCATTTGATTTGTCAACTTTTTTACGAATAAGTTTGAATACACTTTCCATCAATATTGAATGTTGGTTGTGTGATGCCACCGTCATGGTTTTGCCTTATTTTGGGGGTAAGAATAGAGTAAAAATTGATCACAGACCTTTCGTCTGAAACCCTTGTTATTCTCACCAAATTATCACGACATTTAAAGAAATATTTACGCTCTCTTTGAATTTTTGTATGTGTTTTTGATCGAATAACTGAACCTCATACAAAAAAACTAAACTAGATGCTAAATGTTTGCAGCATAAGTAGTTTTTAAGCCTTAATACGAAGGATAGCAAAGAAACACTCTCGCAACTGGCATGACCACTTGTAAAAAGACTAGTCCTAAATGACGTATTATTCCACTTAAACGAATACCTATTAGGATAGAGCGAAAAACAACGACAAACCGTCAATTAATTAGAAAGAAAAATTAAGATAATTATGCGGATTAATATTTATTTTGATGGGTTCTATTTACGTTTAAAAAAGAAACAGTTGTTTATTTAAAATACCTCTAATCAAATAAATAAAAGGCCCTTTAAGGGCCTTTTAAAAATTTAGATATTCAAGAAAACGCTTTTATTCGTTTTCTTCTTTTCTGTCACGCCAAAACAATGCTGCAAACGCCGGTAGAACAATAATAGCGCCTAACATATTTACAACGAACATAAAGGTTAGCAGCACCCCCATATCAACTTGGAACTTAAGCGATGAGAACACCCAAGTACTCACACCAATTGCTAGTGTTATTCCAGTAAACAACACAGCACTGCCTCGTTCTTTCAGTGCATCTAAATAAGCATCTTTAACAGATGCGCCAGCTCTAAGTTGTATGATCATCGTCGATAGAATATAAATACCGTAATCAACCCCGATACCTACACCCAACGCGATAACTGGAAGTGTTGAAACTGTTAAACCAATGTTCAAGAAAGTCATCAATGCTTGCGCAAGGATAGAGACGACATACAACGGTAAGACGATGGCAAGAGTTGCTTTTAACGATCTGAAGCTCAGTAAGCACAATATGATAACCGCACCAAACACGTATATCATCATTGGGTTCTGAGATGCCTTAACCGCCTCATTCGTTGCCGCCATAACGCCAACAGGTCCTGAGGCAAGTTTGAATTGAAGCTCAGACGTTTCGTACTCTTGCCTAAATTCTTTCACTGCAGCAACAACACGTTCTATGGTTTCTGCTTTATGGTCTTCCATAAAGAGAATCACCGGCATAACTGAGCAGTTACCGTTCAACAATCCAGAAGTTGTTGGTACGCGAGAAATCGCTTGTACCAAGGTTTGTTGATTACGCGGTAAAACTCGCCACTTGGGATTACCTTCGTTATATCCAGCATTTACAATCTTTGAGACAGAAGCCAAACTTACTGTTGATTGAACACCTTCTATATTCTCAACACGCCATTGGAGTTCATCGATAGCAGACATAATCTCGTAAGACGTACAAGCTTCCGCTTCAGTTTCAACAAGGATTGACATGTAGTCTACTGTTATCGCGTACTTGTCAGTAATTAAAGCGGTATCTAGGTTATAGCGAGAATCCTGATGCAAAGCAGGTGCGCCAGCATCTAAATCGCCAATTTTCATTTTCTGCGCTTGAACCCAACCAAGACCGAACAACACAGCCGTCACCACAAGAATAACTCTTGCGTGTTTTATGTTCGCACAGCCAGCAATGGTGTCCCAAAAGACATTAGCCCTATCTTCTTTGTCGCTAAACTTACCTTTGTATTTAGCCCCGCGCTGCACGTAAGACATCAACACTGGAAGTAAAATCAAGTTAGTCAAAATAATAACGGCTACACCTAAGCTCGCTGTTATTGCCAACTCACGAATAATACCAATATCAATAACAAGTAAGGTCATGAAACCGACAGTGTCTGACAGCAATGCAATACCACCAGGTATCAACAAAGTTCTAAATGCAAATATTGCTGCTTCTTTAGCGTCCATACCTGCTATTGCTTGTTTGCCATGCGTATTGATCATTTGAACGCCATGACTCACACCTATTGCAAATACTAAGAATGGAACCAATATCGACATCGGGTCTAACCCAAAGCCAATAACGGTTAACAGTCCCAATTGCCATACAACAGCAACCACGGAACACAGCAGAGGTAAAAGCGTTAACACAAAAGATTTACAGAAGAAGTAAACCAGTACCCCAGTTATCGCAATAGCTATCGCAAAGAAGAGAACCACATCTTTCGCGCCTTCAGCTACGTCACCAATCATTTTGGTAAAACCGATAATATGAAGTGTTATATCTTCACTCTCATATTGGCCACGTAACTGCTCCTCCAACTTGCCAGCAAAGGCAATTGTATTCAGTTGCTCGCCAGTTTCAGGGTCAATATCCAACAATTGAGCCTTCACCATGGCACAGCTGAAATCATCTGAAATTAGATCACCAACAATCCCTGCTTTTGTAATATTCTTTGATACCGCTTGTATTGCCGAATCACTTGAAGAGTTAAAGTCAGCTGGTATAACCGGTCCGCCCGAAAATCCACCTTCAACAATTTCCGTAAAGCGAGTCGAAGAAGAAAAAATAGATTTAACCAAAGCTCTATCAACACCAGGGATAAAGAAAACTTCATCATGAACCTGTTTCAGTGTGTCGAAGAATCTTTGGTTGTATATATCCCCATCCACGTTACAAACGGAGACCAATATACTGTTAGCGCCACCAAAATCTTTACGATGCTTAATATAGTTTTTCATGTAAGGATGGTTAAGCGGGATGTTCTTGGTAAAGCCTGCATCTAACTTCAACTGAGAAGCTTGATAAGCAAGCCCTACAGTCGCCAAAATAAACAGAAAGATAACAGCTAATCTGTTTCTGAATACGGCGAACTCTAATGCATCGATAATCTTATTCATTAACTACTTAGCTCCCAGATAATCTAATGCTAAAACCTTTACGCCTTGCGCTGTTACAACGACTAACTGATCTTTAAACCAAACACCATTAACAATAGCGACACCTTCTTCCGTTTGAGCATAGGTTGTCTCATCTTTGTTATCGATCATGAGTGACGCGCCATTATTTCCAACGGCTAACACTCTATTGCTGGGTAATTGAACCAACGAATTGAATGACAGTTCGCCAGTTTGAGGTATTTTGGTCCAACGCTCAGTCACTCCATCTAATCGATAGACATTGCCGCGTAACCCGGCAGCGTATAGACCATTATTCTCAACATTTGCGATATCGAAGAATGAGCCATAGTAATCGACATCTAATCGAATCCATGATTTACCCCAATCTTCACTAACAGCCAATAAACCAGATTCACCAGCAATGTATAGCTTGTCACCAGAACGATGTATGCGATTTAAATGAGGAAGGATTGAACCTAATTCCTCTAAGTAAAATGCTTCGTCTTCTGCCTTAATTTCTTCGAGGTATTCCTGATCTTCTTGCGATAATAGCGTTGCGTGTTGGACACTATTCCAACTTTGCCCCGCGTCTTCGGTCTCGTAGTAAGTGCCATATGCACCTATTGCGATACCTTTTTTATCGTCTAAAAATAAGACATCAAGCAAAGGTCTCTCAGACTCAGGTAAAAATTGTTGAACTTGCCAATTAGCACCTGCATCAGTGGTATGCAGAATAACGCTGTCATGGCCAACTACCCACCCTTGATTATCCTCAAAGTGAACAGCTGTTAGGGTTGATTCGGTAGGAACTTGTTGTTGTGTCCAATCTGAACCGTTGGTAGAGCTTAGAATATGTCCTCTTTCGCCAACAACAAACAATCGTTCAGTGGAGGAAGTGGCAATATCGAGTAACAGTGATTGGTCAGCTAGCGGAGCTATATAAGACTCGTCTTGTTGCGCTAACACACTAAAACTAGATGCTAAACCACAAGCAATAATTAATTTTAGAAAGTTTTTTTTAATCATAGAAAAGTTGTTTGTCGTAAATGAAAACGGTTGGCAAAGCCAACCGTTATTTCGAATTCTAACGTCTGCCTTCCCTTCGCAATGCTTGCGGAGTGAATTGACTATTATTCAGTTCGATATCGAAATCGTACGTTTTCTCTTCATTATCCAAGCCTAATGCAAGGTAACGGCGAGAGTTCAAATCATGGTTAACTTCAAGCGTAGTCCAATGTGTTGGTACTTCATAGTAATTCATACCGTGAGCAACATTCACTCGGTACAACTCACCACGGTTATCATACATATCAGCTACTTGAATTTGCCAGCTATCTTCATCTAGGAAGAACACGCGCTTTTTATATATGTGGCGGAATTCAGGCTTAACATTGGCTTCAACAACCCAAACTCTATGTTTCTCATAACGCGTTAAGCTAGGCTCAACGTGACCAGGTTTAAGTATGTCTTTATATTTCAGGCTATCAGAATGAATCTTGTATGAGTTATATGCAACATACATTTCTTGTTTGCCTTTTAGTGTCCAGTCATAACGATTAGGTGCGCCGTTAAACATATCGAAATCATCAGTTGTACGCAGGCCGTCAGCTGCTGTTCCTGGAGCATCATAAGCAATGTTAGGTGCGCGACGAACACGACGTTGTCCTGTGTTATAAGTCCAAGCCTGACGAGGTTCGCGTATTTGGTCCATTGTTTCGTGTACAAGCAATGCAGTACCTGCTAGTCGAGCAGGTGTTGTAACTTTTTGCTTGAATCTAAACAAAATATTTTCTTCAAATAACTTCTCAGGTGTTGTGTTTGGCTCTGAGTAATTAACCTTCAAAAGCTCGTCGAAGCCGATGACATTGTATGCGCCGTTCGCAGTAGGAGCAGCTTGACCACCAAAACGGCGTATGTTTTCACCACGGTATCTCAACAAGTGGTTCCAAATTGCTTCAAGACCATTTTGAGGAATAGGGAAAGGAACACCAATAGCGGCATTCTTAATACCATTACCACCTTCAACTAATTCTGCTTTTGTCGCATTTGTTTTAGTTGCGTCGTAGACACTTTGAGGGTTAGAAGCTGTTCTTCGCGTCTGATAAACAGGCATGTTGTATGTGTCTGGATAAATCTCAAACAACTTCTTCTGCCCTTCAGACAAGAACTCAGCATGCTCTGCCATATTTTGAGCAGTAATAACAAACAGTGGTTTGTCGTCAGCAAATGGATCAGGGTGATGATCCCCTACTTTATATCCAGATGGAGCAGAAGTAATACCTCCATTCCACGCAGGGATACTCCCATCAGTATTACCTGCTTTTTCACCACCAAGAGGCGTTAGCTCTGTACCTAATTTTGCAGCCTCTGCTTCGGATACTTTAGCATTTGCGGCAGAGCCAAATACCAAT
The DNA here is from genome assembly GCA_004353515.1 of Alteromonadaceae bacterium M269. Taxonomy (GTDB): domain Bacteria; phylum Pseudomonadota; class Gammaproteobacteria; order Enterobacterales; family Alteromonadaceae; genus M269. The sequence continues at coordinate 687,133 of SMNZ01000001.1, forward strand.
GATACAGCAACAGCGACTAGGGCTAATTTTTTCATACTCAATACTCCCTAGATTGCGTAGTTAATTACGAAAGAAACGAAATCACGATCAGATAGCGCGTTAGATGTTCCGACACCATCCCAAAATGCATTATAAGAAATGCTCGCTGTCCAACGACTTAAGTAGTCGAAGTTCAAGCTGAAGTTTGCTGATTTACGATCTTCGATGAATAAGAATAATGGATCGGGCGTTGTACCATCGACATCGTGCGCAAAGGTCGCACGTGCATTTAAGTTAACGCCAGCGTAGATATTGTTAAAGGTCGCATTAACCAATAGACGGTATCCCCAAGCGTCATCTGATGGGAATGGGTTTGTTTCTGGACCACCAGAAATACCCTGTAGAAGCCCTTCACGACGACTTACAGTACCATCAGGCAATGTAACAGGTGGTAATCCACCACTTCTAGCCGTACCTGGACCATTCAAACGAATAAGTTCAGGATCTGGAAAGTCGCGGATATCGATATAAGCGAATTCACCTAATACAGTCAGGTTATCAGTCCCTAATGCTGGACCGAAAACATGAGTTAATGTGAATTGCGTTTGTAACGTATCTGATTCTACGAAACCTGGCAGAGATTCGCCTGGCCCTACTGTACGGCCAAGGAAGTTATCCAACTGAGAAATACCTGCTAAGTCTGGTCTCAAACCAACATTAGCTAACTGTTGAGGGAAGCCAGCAAATAAAAGTTCAACATCATCAATTTGTAGTGGTTCATCTGGACGGTATGCGATTTCACCAGCTAAAGCAGTTTCCCCAATGTTGGTATTAAAACTGAAACCATACAGTTTGATATCTTCATTGTAGTTAACAGTTACGTCTGTAAACGCATTCAAATCCTGTATGTTAGCTGAAGTAATAGTGTTGGTAGCTAAGAAACCAACATCAGCACCAATAGTTGCCGCAGTAAAGTCTGAAGCCGTACCAGAAATAATAGGTACCTTATTGTGGTAGTTGATCAAATAAACACTGAATTCTGTTTCATTCAATTCTTCAGCGTAATAACTCGCTTTAATACCATATTGACCTTGGTCACTTGGATCATTTCTGAAGTTAACGCTATTACCACGGATCGCAACTGTAGTTGGGTACGCTAGGTATGCTTGGCTGATAGTAGAAGGATCAGCTCCTGCTCTAAGCGCGTCACCTAATTGATTCAACTCGCTAAGCAAGAAATCTAAGTTGATATCTGGGTTACCTGTAAAGCCAAGTTGGATGTTTTGAGCTTGACCACCTTCACCAACAAAGTCATTGGTAGATAAGAAACTGCCTGAAACAGGAAGTACACTGTTCTGCCATTCGTATTGATAGTATGCGGATAAGCTGAAGTTGTCAGTTAATTGAGCTGAACCAAATACTGTTCCTACCGGAATAAAGATTTCTCTTAACTCAGCACCTGGAGACTGTGAACGTGCAACGTCAACTGGGTTACTGGTGTTGATACCGTGTTGAATAAAGGTACTTTCACCCCAGCTAATAACCTGTTCACCAATACGGAAAGTTACTGGAACATTGCCGATATCAAAATCCGTATAGAAGAACGCATCTAAGATACGTGCATCTTTACACAGGAATTCTGCCGCTCTTGGGTCTGCACAGTTATCATTAGGCTGACCTGTAATAGGGTTTACATGGTCGCGAGTACTGTCTTCTTGTTCAAAATCATAGAAGTAAAAACCACGGATAAAAATACCGCTGTTTTTATATCTTAGGTCAAGCTCATGCGTTCCTTTAAAAACAGTTGAGAAAGCTTCACCAGAGTCATGATTAAGGTTACCAAGGTCGCCATTATTTGAGAATCCGCCTTGCCCTTCGTTGAATATCTGGCTTGCGCTAAAAAGACGGTTAGTTGCAGGGTTGTAACCTGTGAAGTCGAAATTTGGTAAGTTACTGTTACCGATTAATGAAAGATCTCTGTCTTCAACACGAATACTTGTTCCCAACGAGAATGTTGAGTCAAAGCTTAATGCCCAATCACCTTTCTCCCAACCTACTGCGGATGCAGTAGAGCTAGATAAAGCTAAAATCGTTGCTATGCCCAGCGCAACAGGTGTTCTTGTAAATTTCATAGGCTTGAGCTTCATTTGGGATATCCTCTCCTGTTCCTATAGACAAGCTTTTATAAGAATAATAAGTTTGAAATGACTTTTTAATTTACAAAATGATTACATCATTTTGATGCTTTAGCAAGAACTAATCGTACCAGTTGCAGCTAGTAACCATCTAGCTTGTCGAGGAATTCGTCCATTTTAAGTGTTCATGTAATGTTAATCCTCCGTATGATTTTCGGAGGCAGATCTCAACATTGATTACTGTTTAATCAGAATTAATTCTCAGGAGTTTATTATAGACGAGACTTTGGCTTATGTTTCGGTAATTTGGTATGGATTATTACCTGACTTTATCGAACGAAATAATCTTATTTTGATCGGACACAACCATTTTGAATTTACCTTGTATACCATCCTTGGTTGTATATGGTCGAAGATTGACTATAGGTAGCTGAACGCGTTCGCCGGAATCTGCCGTCATAATAGCAACATTCCGGCCAGGTTCGTAAAGTTGTTCACACTGTAGGTAACTCACATTGAGCGTAAAAAAATACTGCCTCATCTTCTACCTATAAATTAAGACTCTTAGTGACTTTCTCAAACAAATCAGGACTGACTTTTGGCTTGCTTAACAGCCTCTCCAATTGAGCCTTCATCAAGTTTTGACGCTTTTCATCTAGCTTTTGCCACTGTGTTAGTGGTGTCACTATTCGAGCTGTCGCTTGAGGGTTAATATCATCAAGCTTCATCAAATAGTCGGTTAAAAACTCATACCCCGAACCACTGAGGTCATGGAAGCCGAGTGTGTTGTAAAAAGCAAAAGAGCCGATGACCGATCTCACTCGATTAGGGTTTTTAATTGAGTATTGCTTATGCGTCATTACCTGTTCTAAATGCGCCAAGATATCGTCTCGATGCGATGTAGCTTGTAATCCAAACCATTTATCCATAACGAGTGGATCGTGATTCCATTGCGTTTCAAAGTCGGCCATCAAGCTATCAAAAGTACTTATTTGAGTATTTTGAGCTGCCTTGAGCGCACCCAGGCCATCGGTCATATTATCTGAGTTTTCAAACTGTTTGGTAACGACATGATCAAAACTACCGTTTTGTGCCAGGTAAGATAATGCAAGGTTCCTTAATCGACGTTTATTAACATCTTGCTGTTCATAAGCATAACTATCGAAAGACAGGGATTCATACAGAGATAACCATTCTGCCTTAAGTGTCTGAGATAAGTGACTGAACAGCGATTCACGCGCAGGGTAAAGCGATTCAATATCTACTTTATCAACCTGCTGAGATAATGTTTCAAAAGTCGGTAATCTAAGCATTTCCGCAACAACATCTTCGCTCGGTTTTGCTGAAGTCACTAACTTACGAACGGCTTCAACGATATCTCCCCGTGGAACATCATCACCCGAAGATTCGTGAATGACTTTGGAGAACAACATTTGACTTGCGTCCCAACGAGCAAAATCATCACTAGCATCAGTCATTAAAGTGATAAGTTCTTCAACCTCATAGTCATACTTCAACTTCACTGGAGCAGAGAAATTACGCAGCAATGAAATAACTGGCTTTTTATCAACACCATCAAAAGTCAAAGTTTGTTCATCCTTCTTAATGTCGGTGACTTTTGGTGCGATACCAGTACCGACTAGCTCTAAATCAAGTGGGATATGTAAAGCTTGCTTATCTGCTTGATCCGCTGTTGGCGGTGTATTCTGAGATACAGAGAGCGATAAGCTTTTTGCCTGTTCGTTATAATTAGATTGGATATCAAGAACAGGTGTACCTGATTGACTGTACCAGCGTTTGAATAAGGTCAAATCTACCCCACTCGCTTGCTGCATGGCTTCGACAAAATCATCACAAGTAGCGGCTTGCCCATCATGAGTTTTTAGATATAACGACAAGCCATCTTTAAACGCTTGCTTACCAATTATCGTTTGGATCATCCGGATAACTTCGGCACCTTTGTCGTACACAGTCACAGTGTAGAAGTTATTCATCTCAATGACTTTATCAGGTCGTATTGGGTGAGACATAGGGCCTGAATCTTCTGCGAACTGGTGTTCGCGCATGACATTGACGTTCTTTATACGATTGACCACTGGTGATGCCATATCCGCACTGAATTCTTGATCACGGAAGACTGTTAAACCTTCCTTAAGGCTTAATTGGAACCAATCACGGCAAGTGACTCGGTTACCTGTCCAGTTGTGAAAATACTCATGTGCAATAACAGACTCAATGTTGAAGTAATCTTCATCCGTCGCAGTTTTAGCATCCGCTAAAACAAACTTACTGTTAAAGACATTTAAGCCTTTATTTTCCATCGCCCCCATATTGAAGAAATCGACAGCGACAATCATGTACACATCTAAGTCGTATTCTAAGCCGAACGTTTCTTCATCCCACTTCATGGCTTTTTTGAGAGACTTAAGCGCATGTTCACCACGTGATAAATTACCTTTATCAACATAGAGCTCTAAGCTAACGACCCGACTACTCATTGTTTGGAAAGTATCTGTCAATAAATCGAAATCACCAGCGACCAGAGCGAACAAGTAGCTTGGTTTATTGAACGGGTCATGCCACGTCACCCAATGACGGCCATCAGGTAGTTCACCTTCAGCGATATTGTTACCATTCGACAACAAATGGGGATATTTACTTTTATCTGCCTGAACAGTCACCTTGTATTCACTCAAGACGTCAGGTCTATCTAAAAAGTAGGTGATTTTGCGAAAGCCTTCGGCTTCGCATTGCGTGCAAAAAGCGCCGTCTGATAAGTACAAACCTTCTAAGGATAAATTATTTTCCGGATCTATGGTGTTGGTGATCTCAAGCAGAAATTCGTCCATACCTGCGTCTAAATCAACTGCTAAAGATGTGTCGCTCAACTCGTAGTCAACTATCTCTGTACCATTAACGGCTATTGACTCCAGTTTTAACTCAACTCCATCTAAGACAAGTTTTCTGTCATGTGAACCATTCCGAGTAATGTTGAGCTTAGACTTAACTTGTGTACTGTTAGGTTTCAAATCAAATGTGAGTTCTACCTTGGGGATAAAAAAGTCAGGTACTTGGTAATCACTTCGAAGTTTCTCAACAGGTTTGTTGTCAGACATAAATTAAATCCAAATTTAGAAAACATAATTACAGCCAGACCGAAACATGCTCGATCTGGCGATAATAAGATAACAATTTTATTGAAGTATACGCTTTAGCGAGCGTCAGCAACTTCGCTTTGTGCGGGTTCAATACGTAAAATTTTAATACCCACGTAAGCATAAATAACGGCTAGAACCGGATTTATCAAGTTGAAGAAAGCGTAAAAGATATAATCGAATGGATTAACCAGTAATACACTGTGCATATAAGCACCACAGGTATTCCAGGGAATAAGAGGTGAAGTTAAGGTTCCGCCATCTTCTAAGCTTCTAGAAAGGTTAAGTTGATGGAGTCCGCGCTTTTTAAATTCTTCTTTATACATGCGTCCAGGCATAACAATAGCCATGTATTGATCTGCTGTAATTAAGTTAGTACCAATACAAGTGACGATAGTCCTGCTAACCATATCACCAGCGCCTTTAGCACCTTTAAGAATAGTGCTAACAGCTGCTTTCAGTAGTCCGACTTTTTCAAGTACTGCACCAAACGCCATGGCACACATAATCAACCAAACGGTATTTAACATGTTTGCCATGCCACCACCGCTGAGGAGATCGTTTAATTGAACATTCCCAGTATCGAATGAAACACCTTCATGCAGCACGGTCCAAACAACGGTAAGTCCGGCTAAGCCACCTTTAAACTCATCACTTGCCAAGCTCTGTACTAAATCCGGCTGGAAAAGCACAGCCCATACACCACCTAGTAACGCGCCTATTGCGACAGCAGGAAAAGCCGGCATTTTTCTCATTGCCAAAGTTAGTAGTACAACCAAAGGAACAAGATTGATTATGCCGAGCTCAAACTCTTGCGCTAAAAGTGTCTGGATCTCTTCAATACGTGAAACAGAATCTTGTTCAACCTGTCCTAATCCAACAAATAAGAATAGAATAACCGTTATGACAAAGCTCGGTACTGTCGTCCAAAGCATGTATCGAATATGTTCAAATAAATCTGTACCTGCTACGGCCGGAGCTAAGTTGGTTGTCTCTGACAGAGGCGATATTTTATCACCGAAGTATGCACCAGAAACAACAGCACCAGCAGCAATCGCTGGAGATAAGTCCATGCCGTTAGCAACACCCATAAGCGCAACACCAACTGTCGCTGCCGTTGTCCAAGAACTACCAATACTCATTGCAACTATCCCACATATAATACAAGTTGCCGGATAGAAGAATGACGGGCTTAAAAGCTCTAATCCATAGTATATAAGTGTCGGCACAGTACCAGAAAGCAACCAGGTTCCAATCAAACCGCCAACAGCTAACAGGATTAGAACGGCTCCCAATGAAATAGAGATACCATGAGTAATAGCAGATTCAATTTCTTTCCAGGTGAATCCGTTTTTCATACCAACGACTGCTGCAACGCCCATAGCGACGAGCAACGCAATTTGATTGGGACCGAAAGAAGAGTTATCTCCAAACCACACAACTGACAGCGCAAGCAGTGTTACCAATATCCCAATGGGTAAAAGTACATCGAGTAAAGTCGGAGTTTTCATATTAGTTGTGGTTGTCATATCAGCCGTATTTTCAATTGTCATAAGCTACTTCCTTTTACAGTGAACGGTAGAACATGACCACAATGATCACTGGGCAAACGAAGCGTAAGTACCAAGGCCAAATTTTCCAAAACAAACCGTTTTCCGCTTCAGGGTTACCTTCTTTAAGTTCAGCCAACACTTTATCTCTATGCCAAACCCAGCCAGTAAAGATACATAGCAATAATCCTAAAAGGGGCTGGCTGTATTTCGTTGTAGCGGCGATGACTAAACCAAAAAGAGCATTAAAATTGAATACAATAATAGCGCTCACACAGAAGATAGCGATACAAAGCAACCAAACTGCTTTCTTACGCATAACACCTTTACTTTCAACCACATAAGCAACTGGAACTTCTAACATGGAAATTGAAGAGGTCAAAGACGCAACAACCATCAATGTAAAGAAGGCAAAAGCTACTATCCCACCAACAACAGCACCCATACTATCAAATAATGTCGGAAGCACTGTAAAAATTAAGCTGTCTTCAGAGATCAGCTCACCATTCTCACCAAAGATCTGAATGCCATTGTTTAGTGCAACGTACATTGCAGGAATAATTAATAGGCCAGCTAAAACCGCAACACCAATATCAACCAAAGCAACCGACGCTCCAAGACTAGGAAGGTTTTCTTCTTTGCTAACGTAGGAGCCATAAACCAGCATGGTACCTACACCGAGAGACATCGAGAAAAATGCTTGTCCCATCGCGCTAACAAGCAAATCAGGATTAAAGACTGATGAAAAATCAGGAACCCAATAAGCTTTCCAACCATCCATAGCACCATCAAGTGTTGAAACATAGATAATGAGAAGTACGATAATAGCTATCAAAGTTGGCATTAAACGTTTAGACCAACGTTCAATCCCATCACTAACACCGCCTGTAACAATGGCCGCTGTTAATCCCATAAATAGTGCACAAAACAGAAGGTTTCTTGTGTGTGAGAAGCCCGTTAGCCACTCGGACAAATTCTTCGAGCCAAATAGCTCACTGATGCTCTCAAGCATATAAGCAAACATCCATCCACCCACTAAGGCGTAGAAGGATAAAATGAGAGAAACCGTAACAAAGCCCCAAACACCCGTTGCTCGCCCTATTTTACTGCCGGTTACTTCTCCTAGAGCATCAACCATATTTGATCGTGTCGCACGACCAATAGTGAGTTCTGCCATCAAGACAGGATAAGCTAAGCAAAATGCAAGGATGATATAGACTAAAACAAACGCGGCGCCACCATTACTAGCGACTTGTGTAGGAAATCCCCAGATATTCCCGAGTCCGACTGCTGAACCTGCAGCGGCTAAGATAAACCCAATTCTTGAAGAGAACTGACCTCGTGCACTCATAAGTAAATCCAAATTATTATTGTAATTTTAAAGATACGACGGTTCAGTTTCCATGAACCGCATGTTGTATATATTAAAAAGGCAATATATCCAATGAGATATATTGCCTCAACGATTTTTCTGATTCTATTTTAGATCGAAAATGAAAACATTACTTTAACAAAATTAACTTCGAAAAAGTGTCAACGACCTCTATTTACGATTGATAGCGTATTTACCTGTCTCAACCAAATCAAAAGTAATGTTAGCTGCCTCTTCGAGGAACGGATCGATCTCATCCAACTCTTCAAGGTCGTCAGGTAAGTCATCCAATTTCGCAACTGTTTCCATACCTAAACGAGCAAGCCTTTCATTTGTTCGTTTTAAACGTTTCGCGTCACGCTCATCACGCTCTTTGATTCTTTCAGACTCTACCAACGAAATAACCGTGTCATCCTTACGCTTCTTATATTCTTCAATATCAGAATATATATAGCCGAACTCAGGGTTATCTTTGATACGAGACTTGTGTTTAGCGTCTACAAGCTCTGATACACCTTCTGTATCACCGAAAGTTGCATAGCTAGCACGCTTAATGCTGTCCCAAGGTAACGCTGTTTTCTCCTGACTTTCACCCCACTCTGCTGGATCTATTGCAGACGGGAATAAAATATCTGGAACGACACCTTGGTGCTGCGTACTACCGCCGTTAATTCGATAGAATTTAGCGATGGTAAATTGAACACTACCTAGTGGGTTTTCGTAAAGATCATAGATTCTTCCTAACCCTCTATGCTGTTGAACCGTTCCTTTACCGAAGGTTTGTTCACCAATAATCAATGCGCGATTATAGTCTTGCATTGCTGCGGCAAATATTTCAGATGCAGAAGCGCTATATCTATCAACAAGAACCGTTAATGGACCAGTATAGTGTGTAACACCATCTGTATCTTTATTAACAGTAATACGGCTAGCACCATCTCTTATTTGAACTACTGGCCCTTTATCAATAAATAAACCTGATAAAAGCGTCGCTTCAGAAAGAGAACCACCACCGTTACCACGTAGGTCCACGATAATTCCCTGAACGTTCTTAGTCTTAAGAGATTCAATCTCTTTTAAGACATCAACATGTAAATTATTATAGAAAGAAGGAATAGTAATAACACCGACTTGCTCTCCTTTGTTCGGACCTGATTCAGGAACAATGACTTCAGACTTAGCTGCCCTGTCTTCAAGTTTAATTTTATCTCTAACCAAACTAACTACCACAGGTTCAGCCGAATCTGCTGCAGTTCCCTTTACCACTTGTAGTCTTACATTACTTCCTTTGGGGCCTTTGATAAGCTCAACAACTTCATCTAAACGCCAACCAACAACATCGACAAATTCTTCATCGTCTTGTGCAACGCCAACGATTTTATCTTCCGGCTTAATTTGCTTAGAAACATCCGCTGGACCACCGGGAACGACACTACGAATTACCGTAAAATCTTCGTCTATTTGCAATACTGCACCTATGCCTTCAAAAGATAGGTTCATTTCCATCTGGAAACGCTCAGCATTTCGAGGAGAAAGGTAGCTTGTATGAGCTTCTATGCTTCGAGCAAACGAGTTCATTACCGTTTGGAAAACGTCTTCACTCTTTGTCTGCGTTAAGCGCTTGATAGCTCTCTCATAACGCTTTCTCAGCAACTCTTTAGCCTTATCGTCTTCTTTACCAGCTAATTTCAAATTAAGCGCATCGTACTTAACACGTTGACGCCATAATTCGTTCAACTCAGCCTCATCGACTGGCCAAGCAGCTTCTTCGCGATCAAACTCAAAAGCATCGCCTTTTTTCTCAAAATCAAACTTTTGGTCAAGTAAAGACAATGCATAGTTATAACGCTCAAGACGACGTTCTAAATTAAGTTGATAGATATCATAAGCGATTTTCAAATCACCACGCTGCAGCGCTTCATCAAAATCATCACGAGCTCTTTGGAGCTTTTTAATATCGGATGCCATGAACACATTACGACTGCTGTCTAAAACTCTTAAGTAACGATCAAATACTTTTTCAGATAAGGAATCGTTTAACTCAATAGGTTTGTAATGAGCGCGGGTAAACAATGCAGAGACTCGCTTAGCGGCCACGGCATGTTGGCTTTCTTGTTCAAGGTGTGGGATATCGTCGACTTTATCTGCTGAATTAACTGCAGATGCACTCAAACTGACTGACATTATTGCCGAAATTAAAGAAACTCTAAAAGCTTGTTTCATATTACTACCTCTTGGTTCGGGCCAAACGCAATTGATTAGCTTGCACTTTCACGGACATACCAGATTCTAACTGAACGTGGATATCGTCCTTAGCAACTTCTGTGATGGTTGCCTGCATAATAGATTTGCCAATCTTAACCGTAACTGAAGTGCCGGGTATCATACTGGCATCGGTTAACTTTTCTGCTACGGGTTGTTTACGTTGGACCTTGGCTTTGGTGGAATTCGTTCTTTTTAACGCAGCTTCGCCTGTTTGTGTTTGTTTATTTTTGTAACTTTTCTTTGCAGGATTTTGTAACGCTTTCTTTTCTTTACGTTTTTCAGCAACTTTCTTTTTGCTTTCATTAAGCTGTTCAAGTGCATGGTCTGCATGTTGCTGTTCTATCAGGTCTCCATCTTCACCATCTAGATTAACACGTGGAACACCTGCTTTGATTGAGTGCAGGTATCTCCAACTGTTAGTGTAATGGCGCAATGTTGAGCGGAGCATGGTTTTGCTCACACGAGGGTCTTCCCCTAAACGTTCGGCTAAATCCTGAAAGATGCCAATCTTGAGGGGTTTTGCTTCACCTTCAATACTAAAACATGCAGGGAATGTCTCTGCAAGGAATGCAATAACTTCTTTGTTGGAAGCAAATTTTTGTGGGTTTTCCATTAATTCGATAAGTATCTATTAAACATCATTACCGACATCATCCCAAGTTGCTAATAAATGGTCAACCCAATCGCACAAATCAACTTCGTCAATGTCTAGTAAATAAGCATCTTCGTTCCAATGTTCCCATACGTGTTGGATCATATTTTCAAGCTTTTGTACGGGAACATCTTCGTCTGCTCTGTCATACAGAACATGAAGAATAGTGTTTAGTTTGTCGGTGGCGAGTTCTGCGTTATCTTCCCAGAACTGCATGTCATCTGTCGTAGCGAGCGCTACCTGAATATCTATTAAGTGCTTCATTAAACCTTAGATTGAATCAAGTTAACTATGGGTAATAACCCATTGATGTCAGCTTGTTCAAACCTTCCAACAGATGGGCTATCGATATCTAATACACCGATCAATTTACCATCAACTACGATTGGAAGCACTATTTCTGAATTAGAGGCGGCATCGCAAGCTATGTGTCCATCAAATTCATGAACATCATTAACAAGCATTGGTTCTTGTTTTTCCGCTGCAACACCACACACACCTTTACCTAAAGGAATGCGTATGCAAGCTGGTTTACCTTGAAAAGGCCCTAAAACCAATTGCTCTTCTTTATAAAAATAAAAACCCGCCCAGTTTACGTCTGGCATTTGGTCGAACAACAACGCTGAGATATTTGATAAATTTGCGATCAGATCAGACTCACCACTCGTCAAAGACTCTGCAAAACTGTGAAGTTGTGCATAAAAAGCGTATTTGGATTCAGTTACACCCACGTGCTCAATACCTTTAAAATAAACAAAAAATAAAGAAGTGGTGAGAAATTACCTCCATTTTCATGAAAAGCAACAGGTTTAAAAAGTTTTAGATAGCCGATTCAGGATTGAGCTTATGTAGACGAAAAAAAATCGGAATTACTACATTTAACCGAAGAACCAATAGCCGACCGTAACTGCTGTTATTATGCCCGCCAGGTCAGCTGCAAGGCAGCAAGCAATAGCGTGTCTCGTATACTTGACACCTACTGCTCCTACATAAACAGCGATAATATAAAAGGTAGTTTCGGTTGAGCCTTGCATAATAGAAGCAACCCTTCCAGTAAATGAATCAGCTCCGTGGTACTGCATGGTTTCTATCATCATTGCTCTGGCACCACTGCCACTTAAAGGCTTCATTAGAGCATTTGGTAGAACCTCGACAAAGCGTGCATCAAACCCAACACTGGTCACTCCCCAGCTAATAACTTGCGAAACCAAGTCAAGCAAGCCACTGGCTCTAAGCATACCTATCGCAAATAACATCGCTATTAGATAAGGGATCAAGTTAACCGCAAGTTGAAACCCTTGCTTTGCGCCTTCAATGAAAACTTCATATGTCTCTAATTTCTTACGCATCCCTCCATACAGAATGACTACAATGAAGAGCAGCAACAGAAAATTGGCTATCAAGGAAGACTGTTGTGCCATAAGTTGCGCTGACAAACTTCCAAAATACAAAATCACACCCGCAATAACACCTATCGCCAATGTTGCATAGATTAAAATAGTTTGCTGTAACAGATTGATTCGCTGGACAAAACTGGTCACTAGTAAACCAACGACTGTTGAAGCACTTGTTGCTAATAAAATTGGGATAAATACATCTGTAGGCTGCGCTGCACCCTGCTCGGCGCGATAAAGGAAAATAGCAATAGGAAACAAGGTCACTGACGATGTGTTAAGAACTAGAAACAGTATTTGGCTGTTCGATAAAACGTTGGGATTTGGATTGATTGACTGCATATCCTCCATCGCTTTGATACCAAAAGGGGTTGCAGCATTATCAAGGCCTAAGAAATTGGCAGACATATTCATAGTGATACTACCAAAAGCGCTGTGCCCTCGAGGAATATCAGGCATCAACTTTGATAGCAAAGGTTCCAAAAAATAAGCGACTTTCTGAATAAAACCTGCTTTTTCAGCAATCGCGAAAATACCCAACCAAAATGCGAAAAGTCCGATTAATCCTATCGCTATTTCAACACTAAGTTTGGCCATGTTGACGATAGCCTGCATAACCTCTTCAAAGGCGTTGGATTGGTCCAAAACAAATACATTCCAACAAGTTGCTAGAAATGCGCTGAATATAAAGCCGAGCCAAATTCGTTGTAACAAAATATTCCCAATACGTTTTGTGAGTAAGGCATTCCATTGCTAAAAGAGCTTCCGTTAGAACCTACTTGTTCATCCAATATCTTGGTAACGTACAACCCCGAGCATAAGCTGTGCATAACCTTTAAATAGTTTGTGGATTATGTGTGAACAGCTCACACAATTTTAAAAATAACCTACTGATATTTAAGCGTTTATTTTAATCATATAATTTTGTTTATATTTTGAACAATATTGTTCTACACTTAGTTTCTTGATAGTGAATTTTTAAATTATGTTGTACCCGTTGTGAGTTGAAAAAACTCAAATGACTTAGCGCACGGCTCAATTCTAGAGCCATTCCCCTATGCCCAGAGCTAGCAATAGCCTCTGGGCTTTTTTTATAGGCTCATTATCTTTCAAACTACCCTATGGTTGGCCAGTCTTGTGTGCCTATATTATGCACTTTGAGATCTCCTGAGAATGGAGTCTTCCACTATCAATCTAGTGCTTCTAAGTTCTCAGTAAAGTAAGCTGCTTTTTCTTTATAGTGTATCGCAGACATTTTAAGCATGACACGTTGCTCTTCGGTTAAGGTCTTTACAACTTTACCTGGCGATCCCATAACAACCGAGCCATCTGGAATTTCTTTATTTTCTGGTATCAACGCATTGGCACCAATGACACAGTATTTACCTACCTTCGCACCATTCAATATGACTGCATTTATTCCAACCAAGCTGTATTCGCCTATTTCACAGCCATGAAGCATCACTTTGTGTCCAACAGTGACATTGTCATGCACGGTTAGCGGCACATTGTCATCCACATGCAATACAGAGCCATCTTGGATGTTGGCGCCTTCACCTATTTCTATTTTTGCATTATCTGCTCTTAAAACCGCATTAAACCAGACGCTACTTCCTTTTTTTAGAACAACATCCCCAATAACATGTGCTCCTGGAGCAATGTATACATCATCAGCAATTTCAGGCACCTTTCCTTCTAATTTATATTTCACTCCGTGCTCCTAAGACTTTTTACTTTTATCAATTTGGCGAATCAGGCCTTCTTGCATGGTTGATGCAAGTAGCTGTCCTTTTTCATTGAATATTTGACCTCTAACTAGCCCTCTTGCACCTCCAGCATAAGGACTTTCCATACAATAGAGGATCCATTCATTAAAATTAAATGGTTGGTGGAACCACATCGCATGGTCGATACTTGCTACTTGTAGGCTGTTATTGCCAATTTTATCTTCATGAGGTTGCACAGCCGTCATTAAGAAATAATAGTCTGAAGCATACGCCAACAAGCTTTGATGCAGATTGTGATCATCCTTTAGCGGTTCTTTCACTCGCATCCAAACATATCTCAACGCAGCATCAGTATCGCTATTCTCGTCCGCATCAAATACCTCTACGACACGTTTCTCCAGCGGTTCATGATATTTTATTTTCTCTTGTACGGTTTGCGGTAACTTATCAAACTTCAATTGAAGCGTATCCATTTGCGAAGGTAACTCATCAGGATGAGGTACCGCTGGCATAGTAACGTGTTGATGGTTAAATCCTTCTTCAGGCACTTGAAATGAAGCCACCATTGAAAAGATAATTCGCCCATGCTGAACCGCCTTAACTCTTCGACTCGCAAAGCTTCTGCCATCTCTTAGGTTTTCAACTGTGTAAACTACGGGGTGTTCGGCATTCCCAGGGAGCAAAAAATAACTGTGATAAGAGTGAACTATCCCTTTCCCTTCCACGGTATTCTGTGCGGCAGCAAGCGCTTGGCCCATCACCTGGCCACCAAAGAGTGCTTTAAATCCTAAGTCCCAACTTTGTCCTCGATAAATTCCATTTTCTATCTTCTCCAACTTCAAAAGTTGACTTAAATGTATCTCACTCATGCTTCTCTCGAACTACCTCTAACTCTATTAATTGTGTTTTAACGGGTTTCTTGGATAAAACTTGTCTGGCATTCTTTCAATATGCTCAAAATGACGCGTGTCTTTATAGGGCAGCTTCATAAACCCTGATATTCCCAAACCATTAATTAATGGAATGGTCTTAATAACATCGTCAAGTAACTGCTTAAATACTTGCTCTTTAGTGTGATCAAGCAGCGTAAAATAACTATGAACCTTAAGATGATTGCCTAACGCTTCAAATATAATACACCCGGTATGATGAATACGGTTAAGTTTCTTGATAATCGTAATGGTTTCTTCGGGGAGCTTAAGCAATTCATCCGGATCATCGCCATCCTCGAAATAAGAGTGATTCCGGCTCGCTCCCTCATTAGTTGATACCGAGCTGACGTCGAATGGAATAAACATATCGTCATCAGGGATAAAAGGATCTTCGGTCCTGTCTCTGTCAATATGCAGTGTATGTCTAGCGTTAAACATGCAGCTCTTAAAAACACCAACACGTTTAATTGCTCTCGCTAGTGTAATCAAATTCTCTACCGCTGATTCAAATGCCACCTTCAACTGAAAGTCGTATAAGTTTAAACTTGAATCAATGTAGACACCTCCAGGACGCCAGCGAACAACTAATCCTCCAACGACCGGATACTTTCCTAAACGGCTTACCGCCGACATAAAAGCTTTTTCTGTGTCTCCCATGCCTTGCAGGTAGTTCTTATAGTAACGCTCAAGCTGCGCATCATTCAGATGATGTGTTTTAAGTTCTTCGCTTTGTGCACGAAGAAAAGACTTTCTTGAGCTATACACTACCGTATCAAGGTTCGTAACTTTATCGTGAGACCAGATTGGAATAGCAGAAGGCTTCGCCTCAATTGGATGTTCTGGGAGATAGAGGTTTTTCATATAGCGCATGTTAGCGACAAAATAGTCTCCCCCGCGCTTTCTCTTTTGCTCATCTGTACTCAACATGGCGCTCAATGTCTTTGCAAACTCTGCGGGCAACCCCAATGATTCAGGTGTGATCACATGATGACCAAACCGGCATGACTGCCCCGACGCCAATGCGTATAGTGTCCCAGCAATTCCTTGTTCATCAAAGCGTGATGAGGATAGCTCTCCACATAATTGATCTTCACCAATAAAATAGATATCTCCCAAACGTGCGTTAGTATTATTGATATCCCCCGACATCAGATCCATAACATTAGTTGATACCGGTTGCCCTTTGTGGTCCAACTGCGCAAAAACAGACGAACCCCAATCAATTAGACCAATGTTTTCAGTCGTTTCATTGAAAACGATATTCGAAGGTTTAATATCTCCGTGCACCACGGGTTTATGTTGGTCTATGTAAGTGTTATTTCTCAGGGTGAAAAGAATATCTGCAAGTTGCGCTGCAATTTTAACAACAAGCCGGGCTGGCAAAGGTCCTTTCTTCAGCGAAACTTTCTCTAAATCAATGCCTGATGCCCTTTTCATCACCATAATAGCTTGATTTCTAACACGTTCAAAAGCCACTAAATTGGGAACATGATCATGCTCAATTTGATTGAGCATATAAGCTTCTTCTTCTAAACGATCTTGTATATGTTGTGGCAAAGTTATCCGTGAAAACTTAAATACCAGCTCTTGGTTATCTGTCGTTTTACCTGCAAAAGCAAACCCAAAGGCGCCACTACCGATGAGTTCTATGGAGTGATATCCCAGTAGTTCAAGCTGTTCAGTACATAGTTGCAACCAATCCTTTAGTTTTTGCGCATCCTTATGAGATAGCAAATAGATTGACTGCTCTTCTGGGATATAAAAATGTCTGAGGTTAATATCTTGCAAATCAGTACCTAGCTTTCCGTCACTGACCAATTTAAACGCCACTGACCAGCATTCTGTTCTTGTAGTACCGGCGTTAATTCTTCCAAAGCTTCTGCTAATACCTCATCAGAGCGCCATGGTGGATTGATAACACACATACCTGATCCGTACATCCCTCTTTCAGCTTGATCTGAACTCACCTGCATCTCAACCACAAACTGGCTCTTACATGGAATATCAGCCAAGCCTTCTAACAGTTTTGGCGCTCTGTTTTTAGAACCAATAATTAATGGATACCAGATAGCAAAGATGCCGTGCGGCCATTTTTTAATAGCTTTTTTTACGCCATCAATAACAAATTGATACTCTTCAATCCGTTCGTACGGCGGATCAATCAACACCAAGCCTCTCGCTGGCTTAGGCGGTAATAGCGCTAATAATCCTTCAAAGCCGTCCCTGTGATGGACACTGACGTTGTCAAACTTCGCCAAGTTGCGTTTCAGATGACCTATCTCGGTGTTATGCCACTCCATCAAGTGAATCTTGTCCGATACTCGTGACTCTTGGTGAGCAATCATTGGGGAGCCGGGATATAAATTGTCTGTGTAAAACGTCTGACTTAATTCAACATATTGATTCACCAGCTCTGAGCGAAATTCACGATGGATTGTGCGGCCAATCCCTAATTCATGCTCGCCGGTTTTATTAGCTTCTTCACTGGTTAAATCATAAATTCCGGCGCCAGCATGTGTATCTATGTAGCTAAATGGTTTGTCTTTCTGTTTAAGGCTATTCAGCAGTGCTATTTGTGTTATGTGTTTGAGAACATCGGCGTGGTTCCCAGCGTGAAAGCTATGCCTGTAACTGAACAATAGTAATCCCCTATAAAAAAGCCCGCATTAAGCGGGCTCTATAGTCTATCTAAATATCTATCGAAGTTCAGTTAACATTTTCAATGGATTTTCTAAATAAGATTTCCATAGATTACTAAACCTGACCATGGTCGCACCATCAATAACACGGTGATCGCCAGACCAACTAATGTGCATGATGTTAACCGCTTTAACCTGATCATTTTCATCGAAGCGAGGTAATTTCTGCATCTTACCTAGTGCTACAATAGCAACTTCAGGCTTATTGATAACAGGTGTTGCAGTTGTTCCGCCTAGTGTTCCAATGTTGGATATGCTCACCGAGCCACCTTTAAGATCAGTACTTGCGAGTCGGCCTTCGCGACCAAGTTCTACAAGCTCTTGTGCTCTCTTAGCAACCTCAAACAGACTTAAAGACTCAACATTTTTAATGTTAGGTACTAACAAACCAAGCTTAGAATCAATCGCCATACCGATGTTATGAGCACCTAAATAAGTCAACTCTGAACAATCATCATTCACACGGCTATTAATCACTGGGAACTGTGTCATCGCTAGCGATAGTGCTTTGATGATGAAAGGCATGAAGCTTAGTTTAACACCTAACTTCTCAAACTCAGGCTTCAACATCTTACGAGCAGCAATCAACGCATCCATTTCAATTTCATCACTCACTGTAAAGTGAGGAATGGTTGAAACAGAGTCTTGCATTTGACGAGCCATAGCAGCTTGAATGCCACGAATAGGCACAGTCTTATCTTCTTTACTGATTGTCGCTGCAGGTGCAGATACCGCTTGTTCTGTTTTTGCTGGTGCGCTTGCAACAGGCTGAGACGACGCAGCGTTATTGAAGTTCAATAAATCTTCTTTAAGTACACGCCCTTTCTTACCGGACCCAACAACTTGTGAAAGATCGATATTCATCTCACGTGCAACGCGTCTAACTGCAGGGCTTGCTAACGCTTTTCCGCTTGATTTAATCGCATTATCACCACCAGTAGCTGCAGACTTTGTAGGCTCTGCTTTAGGTGCTTCCGCAGTAGCAACGGGCGCAGCTACTTCGCCAGCGGCAAGATCAGAGCGAGCAATAGAGAACAGTGGTGTGTGGACCTTCGCGATATCACCTTTGGCGTAATAAAGCTTAACCACTTTACCTGAGTACTTAGCAGGGATTTGAACCAACGCTTTATCAGTCATAACATCAGCAACTGCTTGGTCTTCTTCAATCACCTGGCCTTCTTCAACAAGCCATTCCACTAACTCACACTCGACAATACCTTCGCCAATATCGGGCAAGATAAAGTCAACAACGGCATCGTTAGTTGCTGGAGCAGCTTCTGCAGGTTGAGACACTGACGCTGCTTCAACAGGCGTTTCTACCTGCTGTGATGATGCTTCACCATCAACGTTCATCGAGAACAAAGGTTCATGAACTTTAGCAATATCACCTTTTTCGTAATACAGCTTCTGCACAACACCTGAGTACATTGCAGGGATTTGAACCAAAGCTTTGTCAGTCATTACATCAGCAACTGCCTGATCTTCGACAATGTGATCGCCTTCTTTAACTAACCATTCGACGATTTCACACTCGATAATGCCTTCGCCGATATCAGGTAAAATAAAATCTTTCATCATTGCCCCTTAGAAGTTTACCGAACGAACTATAGCTTCATAAACTTTCAGTTCATCAGGCATATATTCTTTTTCATGAGCCAGTGGATACGGCGTATCTAAACCACAAACACGTGCTATTGGAGATTCTAAGTTTAAGAAACAAGCCTCTTGGATAGCTGCCGCAATTTCTCCAGCAAAACCACCTGTCATTGGTGCTTCGTGACTGATAAGCAATCGGCCCGTTTTAGCAACTGATTCAGCAACGGTATCGCGGTCCCAAGGAAGGATACTCTGCAAATCGACAATTTCACAAGAAATGCCATCAGCTTCTGCTTTCTGAGCTGCTTTCTCGACAACTTCAACTTGAGCACCCCAAGCTAGCAAAGTGATATCAGAACCTTCTTTAACGATATCAGCTTTACCTAGCGGTAATTCATAATCATCTTCAGGTACTTCACCAACCGCAGCACGGTATAAGCGTTTTGGTTCCATGAAAAGAACTGGATTATCGTCGCGAATAGATGAAAGTAACAAGCCTTTAGCTTGATAGGGGTTACGCGGTACCACTATTTTCATGCCAGGAACGTGTGCGAAGAAAGCTTCGGGCGATTGCGAGTGATAAAGACCACCGGCAATACCACCACCGTATGGTGTGCGTATTGTTAGAGTTCCACAGCTAAACTGGCCACCCGAACGATAACGGAATTTAGCTGTTTCGTTCACGATTTGGTCAAACGCTGGGAAGATGTAATCACCAAACTGAATTTCAGCAATAGGAACAGAGCCATGTGATGCTAAGCCATTCGCAAAACCAATGATACCTTGTTCAGTCAATGGCGTATTGAAGCAACGGCCACGACCAAACTTTTCTTGAAGGTTACTTGTTGCACGGAATACACCACCAAAATAACCAACGTCTTCACCAAAAACCATGACTTTTTCATTCTCTTCCATGGCAATCATTAATGCACTGTTGATTGCTTGTAATAGATTCATTCTAGCCATTGTTGATTCTCCCTGCTGTCGCTGGATAGGCTTCTGGATATTTCCTAATGTGGTCTTTTAATTCAGATAACTGTTCTTGAAGATGCCAAGGTGGTGTGTCGTAAACATCTTCAACAATATGTTCAATTGAACAAACAGGAACCTGCTCACAAAGTTTAAGTTGCTTAAGTACGTCTTGGCGCATTTCTTCCAAGGACTCGACGTCTTTTTCTTCATCCAACCAATCTTTGCTGATAAGCCAATTTCTTAAGCGGCTGATAGGATCTTTTTGACGCCACTTTTCCTCTTCATCTTTCGAACGGTAACCTGTTGGGTCATCAGATGTAGAGTGAGCAGCCAAACGGTATGTCATGGCTTCAATCAATACTGGACATTGCTCTTCTATAGCAATCTTTCTTGCTTCAGTCGTCGCAGCAAAAACAGCTAACGCGTCATTACCGTCAACACGGATTGTTTTAATACCGTAACCGATTCCACGAGATGCAATACCATCACCAGCAAACTGCTCATTAGATGGTGTAGAAATAGCATAACCATTGTTACGACAGAAAAATATAGCTGGGCACTTAAGCACCGCTGCCATATTCAATCCAGCATGAAAATCACCTTCAGATGCAGCGCCTTCACCAAAATAACAAATGGTAATCGCATCCTCACCAGCCATTTTCTGACCGTAAGCATAACCTGCTGCCTGAGGGATTTGTGTACCTAGTGGTGATGAGATTGTCATGAAATTAAGAGGCTTATCACCATAGTGAATAGGCATTTGACGACCTTTATTGGCTTCCTTTTCATTACTGAACATTTGATTCATGAATTGCTCAGTCGTATATCCTCTATAAGCTAGCGCACCTTGCTCACGATACTGAGACATAATCAGGTCTTGAGGCTCTAATGCCGCGGCACTTGCCGCACTGGCCGCTTCTTCACCTGTACTGGCGAGATAGAAGCTAATACGCCCTTGCCTTTGTGCTGAAACCATTCGTTCATCAAGAACACGAATAAACTTCATCGTTTCGTAGATTTTGACTGCAGTTTCTTGATCTAAGTCAGGTAGTTTAGCTTCTTCAAAACTTGTTCCATCAGCTTGAAGCAGCTGAAGCATTGGGATGTCTATAATACCATTAGCAATTATCTTTGCTGTATGCGTAATACCGACGTTAGAAAGATGATCTCTGTCTTGCATGTTGCCGCCTTTAAATACGTGCTTGCCTATGACGATATTGAAGTTTCAATACACGCCTTAGCCTAGCTTTAGTAACTATCAAAACTGCCCGATATGTTAGAGTAGACGATGATGTACGTTCTTGCTTTTTGATCAATGGATCGAAGATAAATAGGATATAACAACTAATTTACACACATTAACCGACAACTTCATCCTATTTGTTAAATGGATGTTTAGTCATGGTTTCTTTTTGTTCACAAATATTAGGAGAAAACTCCTCCACTATTCTTATCGCAATCGAAACGCTTTTATTTAGAGTAAAATCAACACGCCCTAGGTTTAAATATCAAAATTTCACTATCATTGTGCTTTATGATTTTGATACCTTAGCGCCATTGCAGTTCTCAATTCCTAAAAAGAGTTTATTTTTTGTTCTTTAAACGCTTTCTTGTTACCAGCGCTTTTTTATTGCTTTCAACGATTGGGATGTTCTCTTTCTCAGAACCCGTAGTTGGCGTTCTCAATCAACTCCCCCTCTTACCTGAAATATTGCTTGGTCTCCTTGCCACGTTAGCGCTTTACTTCGGTTATAGCCGAGCTGTATTGGTAGCAATTTTACTGGCATTGCTAGTTAACCTAACAAGTGTTGTTAACTTCATTAAAGTCACTATCCCAAGCTTGGATTATGTGACCTTAGCTATAGTCACGGGTTGTGCTTGGTTAATCTGGCAGCCCGATAAAGGTTTTAGGTTTAAAAATAGCCTGCTTGCTCTAGTGCAGTTGGTTTTAGCCATTGCAGCTTCTGTTGCTATCTTGGTTTACTCACCAGCTTTTACGCTAGAACCGACTAGTTTAATCAAAACAGCTAATGCTCAGGCCACAACAGAGTTGTTTGAGATCAATAATCACAATTTGTTGCTCTTTGCACTTATCCTAGCCGCGACGGTTAAAGCCTTTATCAAGCCCACTTATTTTAATGTGAGTTTGCTGGCCGTTATGATCACGTTATCTGTTGTGCTACACCAAGCTGATACAAAAGATAATTTAATAAACGGTTTTATTGGACTTATTGCTTTATTACTGGTTATCAGCATATTGGTCGAAAGCCGACATATGGCGTTTAGAGATCAGCTAACCCAAATCCCATCGCGAACAGCACTTCAACAATATGTTCAAACATTGGGATCGAAATACGTTGTAGTGATGGCAGATATTGATCACTTCAAGAAATTCAATGACACCCACGGCCATGATATTGGGGATCAGGTTCTTAAATTGGTCGCTAAGAAAATTAACGAAGTCGGCGGTGGTGGCAAAGCCTTTCGATATGGTGGTGAGGAATTTACTATCATATTTGCCGATAAGAAAAGCCATCAGGTTATTCCTTTTATTGAGCAAGTTCGAACTAATATTGAACATTACCCGCTCGTCTTGAGAGGAAAAGACAGACCTCCTAAAAAACCCCCTGAGAAAAGCAGAACTGCGAAGAAGGCCAAAAATAAACAGGTTTTTGTGACGTCCAGCTTCGGTGTCGCTGAATTAACAAATAAAGCCGATGATTTCGAGCACGTTATGAAACAAGCAGATAATGCATTATATAAAGCTAAAAAGGCAGGGAGAAATTGTGTCAAAACAGCCTAAAAAACTCCTTGTTTTAGGTCATGTCTGGCCAGAACCAACCGCTTCTGCTGCTGGCAGTCACATGTTAAGCCTGATTGATATGTTTCAGAGCAACGGCTACGAAATTCACTTTTGGTGTGTCGCTAAGCTTAATGAAAACCCGGAAGAACTTGAAAAACTAGACATACAAACAAAGGCAATTGAGGTTAACTCAGACTCTTTTGATATTCAGGTTAAAGACGTCATGCCTGATATTGTTTTATTTGATCGGTTTATCACTGAAGAACAATTTGGCTGGCGTGTTTCTCAGTGTTGCCCTGAAGCACTCAAATTGCTTGATACGGAAGATCTTCATTGCTTACGTCATGCTCGGCAAGAAGCATTAAAAAAAGGAACAGAAGTTGAGTACTTATTGAAAACGTCGGACATCAGTAAAAGAGAGATAGCCTCTATCTATCGTTGTGACCTAACACTGATTCTTTCTAAAGCAGAACTGTGTATTCTCAACGACATATTCTCGGTACCGAATACTCTACTGGCACACAGTCCTTTTATGATTAAGGCTCCCCAGGTTAAAACCCTTGGCTTTTCGGAAAGAAAGCACTTTGTCACTATCGGAAACTTTCTTCATGCACCAAACTGGGATGCGGTTCTTTATTTAAGAGAAACATTATGGCCAACCATCAGGAAAAAATTGCCTGAAGCGCAAATGCATATATATGGTGCTTACGCTGCCAATAAAGCTTATGCACTGAATAACAAGAAGATAGGCTTCCGTATACTAGGTCGAGCAGAAAGTGCTTATGATGTGCTAACCAATGCGAAAGTATGCTTAGCCCCCTTAAGGTTCGGAGCTGGACTGAAAGGAAAGCTAACCGATGCCATGCTGGCTGGTACGCCGAGTGTTACTACAAATATAGGTGCTGAAGGGATGATGCCAGACAACTGGCTTGAAAATGATTGGCCAGGTTCTATTACTGATCAGGATGATGATTTTGTCGACCAAGCGGTTCGCTTATACCAAGATTCAATACTTTGGCAAGAAAAGCAACTGCAAGGTTTTGATTTACTGGCGAAACAATTTGATGCTCAGACAAACTCGAATAGATTAATGCAAAGTATTTGCGGCGCGATTGAAAATAAACATCAGAGGCGAACAGACAACTTTTTTGGCCAACTGTTAAATCATCATAACCATAAAAGCAGTGAATACATGTCTCGTTGGATCCAAACTAAAAATGAGCTTAAAGCACTTAGGGAAGAAAATTAGACATCCTTTTCTGACTAACGTTTTACGATCCAATTGCTAACAAAGCGTTAAAATGCTTGTTCATGCCCTTTTCAGAATGTTATAAGTATTCTGTTGGATTAAGGTCTTATGACCAAGGGTACGTTGTACTTTTCCTGAAGGTATGTCGTTCAGCTTCTTTATGATAGATGAACGATAAAAAGGCTAGCTCTGACGAGTCCCGTTCATCTTCAAAAAATCAACCTACTCCAAATGACTACAATAAAAACAAGGCGGTATTAATGTCTACGACAGAAATAAAACCCAAAGAGTTTTTCGGCCACCCGGCCGGATTGCAAACTCTATTTTTCACTGAAATGTGGGAAAGATTTAGTTACTACGGGATGCGTGCGCTACTCGTCCTCTTTATGACAGCAAGTATTCAAGAAGGTGGCTTACTGATAACAGTTGCATCAGCTGGTGCCATTTACGGTTTATATACGGGTGCCGTTTATTTCATGGGCTTACCCGGCGGTTGGATTGCTGATAGATTAATCGGAAGCCAACAAGCAGTTTGGTATGGTGGAATTATTATTTTCATTGGCCACCTTATCCTAGCAATTCCAAGTGACAAAACCTTCTTTGTCGGTCTTATATTCGTTGTTCTTGGTACAGGGTTACTTAAGCCTAACATTGGTGCGATGGTGGGGCAGCTTTACTCAGCTGAAGATGAGCGAAGAGATGCTGGCTATACGCTTTATTACATGGGCATTAATATCGGCTCTTTGCTTGCGTATATCTCTGTTGGTCCTTTAAAAGAAGCAGGCCTTTGGCATTGGGCATTTGGTCTAGCCGCAGTTGGTATGCTTGCAGGACTTATCCAGTACAAATTAACACGTCACAAATTAGGCAGCGCAGGTGCTGAACCAACAATCAAATCATCCCCTAAAACAGTTAAAATTAGTTGGACAGTTATCACATTATTCTTAGTTGTTTTAGCAACAGTGACAGGTCTGGCGTTGTTAGAAGTTATCACTCTAGATCCAGTCTCTTTAGCCAAGCTAGTAACAGGTATCATTGCGACACTTTTCTTTGGTTTCTACGGCTATATCTTTTTCCTAGGAAAGCTTAATAGCAGAGAGAAGAAAAACTTAGGTGCCCTATTTTGGGTTTGTATCGCCTCAACGTGTTTCTTTGCAGGTTTTGAATTAGCAGGCTCATCATTGAACCTGTTTGCTCAAGATTACACAAACCGCATTATGGGCTCATTCACTATCCCAACTATCTGGTTCCAGAACTCAAACCCTTTCTTCATTATCACTTTGTCTCCTTTCATCGCTGCACTTTGGATTAACCTAGCTAAAAAAATGATAAGCCCAACTTACGGTGTCAAAGCTGGTATAGGCTTGGTGATTATGGCTACTGGCTTTATCGTGATGTTCTTCGCAGCACAGCAAGCTGCTAGCGGACTAAAAGTTGCGCCTTATTGGCTGGTTACAACGTATTTCTTCCATACAGTGGGTGAGATTTGTTTAAGCCCAACGGCACTAAGTGCTGTAAGTAAACTTTCACCTAAGCGTTTCGCGGGTCAAATGATGGGTGTATTCGTACTAACCTACGCAATGGGTAACCTAGTATCTGGCCTGTTAGCTGGTCAATTCGATCCAAATCAGGTTGATCAGATGCCTGGCTTGTATCTGCAAATCGCAGTATTCGGTATAGGTGTAGGTATCGCAGTTGGTATCATCAGTTACATGACTAAGAGCTGGGAAAAAGTCGAAGTTGAAGAAGAAGCTCCTCAAGCTTCAAATAATTTAAGCAATGCTTAATTAGATTATTCTTCAACAAATTTAAAAGAGAGCTCATTTAAGCTCTCTTTTGCTTTCCACTTCCAGAAACTCAAATTTTCTTTTTTTATTTCAAACTTTTTCCATTCAAGCATCGACTTATTTAACAAACCACTTAATACCATGGGTCGATATCATGAAAGTTCTTAACAAATATGCAGCAGTTTTACCCGCACTACTCGTCCTCGCATCTATCAGTACCGCATCTCAGAATGACGACTACATAGTTGTCGCATTAGACAATTGTGAAGTTGTAAGCAAAACTCAGATGACACCAGAACAACTTGACGCTTATCTGCCGTTGAAAAATGCAGAACTACTGATTGAAGAATTACAAATTCCCCTAGAGGACATGGAGTTGCAATTAAAAGAATATACTGATCAAATCGAAGAGATTACCAAACTTGCAGTTCAAGAAACCGATGGTTCAATTTATATCGACAAACACTATCTGTCGCAGCAACAGGAAATCGCAAAACAAATATCTGATATCGTTGCATTTCATCAATTAGACATCGACGCCATAGAAGAACACAGTGAAGAAATTGGAAAAAAAGCGGAGCGGTTCGAAAAGGCTATTAAAAAGGACTTAGCTGGCATCGAATACGATCAAATACGTATTCTCACGCCTGAAGAAGACGATGGTGATTACAGTTGCCACAAGGAGGCATATTAAGCTCACCAGGTGTTCCTATCCGCAAGCTTTTCTGCGGATAGGCTCACAATTTATCATTCACAGTTCAACGAACTAATGACAACTTTTATTAAAAAGATGCTGAACCCGTTTAATATCTCCATTAGTCCCTGCGGGTTCGATTCCCAACACACAGGCCACTATCCCGTATACCTCGACATTATCAAATGCCTCAACCACTTCTTTTGATTTAAATGCTGGGCCGCTGGCAAGAAAGGAAGCTCTCATAGAAGGATGTTGATTATCATACCCATGAGTTGCTACTAATTTATCTGCGGCTTTTAATGACAAGGGTTTGGCTTTGTCTTCGCTAGTATAAAGTGTCCACCCTGGGTCAGCTAAAATCATCAACTCAGGAGCTCTCTGAGGATGGTTAAAATAGTATAACGCATCAAACTCGGATCGCTTCAACACACGCATATTCTTGTGTTTTCCCTGCAAAGAACTATATAGCTGTTCAATCTTGTCTTGCTTACCGAATACACTTAAGAAAGGTTCATAGGCTGGCCCACGATTCTTCGACCAGTCAGGAATATTAAAATCATTCAAGTCAACCCATTGGTCTAGGTTGATAATCCTATCGTCGGATAAATCAACCATACCATGATCAGAAACAACAATAATGTTAGCTTCTTCATACAGACCGAGCGTTTTAAGACCTTTTATGAGGTCACCAATGTGCCCATCTACCGTAGCTAATGCTTGCTTTTCTTCATCTGATCTCAACCCGTGGTCATGTGATGCACTATCAACTGCAGAAAAATACATATTAATTAGGTTAGGAGGTTTCCCTTCCGGTAACTTGAGCCAACCGAGTACTTCATCAACTCGCTCACCATAATCTTTGCTTTTATTATATGGCTTCCAATAGGTTGGATGGATATCATCAATAGGCACTTCAGATCCAACCCAAAAATAGGTTGCGGCAATAAGTCCCTGCTTTTCTGCGCTTATCCAAATAGGTTCCCCGTGCCACCACTCAGGGTTTTGTGAATCTCGCCCGTTTTCAAACTTTCTACCTATTTTCCGATCATAAGGTGCATTAGAAATCATGCCGTGATTCTCCGGATGTAATCCGGTTGCCAATGTGTAGAAATTAACGAAGGTTTTTGACGGCATTGCGGGTGTCATACTCTTCGCACGCACACCTTGATTCCCCAGCTTGTTGATACTAGGCGTTAACTCTTCAGTGATAGAGTCAGGGCGCAGCCCATCCACACCTATCATTATCACTAGCGGAGATTGTTCTTTGCTATATAAATGACCAGTAAAGAATAAAGATAAAAAGAACAGAAAATAAGTGACTTTAGTATTCATTGTTTTTTATAGACAACCTGAAAGGTCGAGCAGTTTTCATCAATTCACGAAAAAGCTCAACCTATTTATTCCCTGTCACAAAAACTTCATTGCTCAAATTGCTGATTTGTTTTTGTGAGAGCATTTAAACCTTAAATACACTCACAATTGCACTCATAGAATCAACGTTTTCACCTAATACATTAGCAGCATCCTGAGTTTTGTTAGCTACTGATTTTGCTTGCTCTGCTGAACTCCCCAGAGAGTCGATGCTTTGGTTGATATCTTCTAGTGCTAACCCTTGTTGCTCAGACGTGTGATAAACCTGCTGTGTATGTTCCGTTATCTTTTGAGATAAGCCTGCGATGATATTGAGTGAGTTCCCCGCACCATCAGCCATTTTGATTGTTTCTTGCGCTTGTTGCTCACTCTTACGCATAGCAGTGACAGCGGCTTCTGAGCCTTGTTTAAAGTCGGCAATAATCGTATTGATTTCTTCTGTGGATTCCTGTGTCCTGTTTGCCAGTGTTCTGACTTCGTCAGACACCACCGCAAAGCCCCTTCCGTGTTCGCCTGCCCTAGCCGCTTCAATGGCCGCGTTAAGCGCGAGTAAATTTGTTTGATCAGCGATTTGCGTGATCACTTCTAGTACATTACTCACTTGCTCTCCACTGGTAGCGAGTTTGTCTACCACCAATGCAGCTTTAGAAATCTCATCACCCAAATCTTTTAACGCGGTAATGGTGGCGCCAATAACTTGATGACCATCTGCAGCAGCACCGTCAACTTCATTAACATCGGAAGCAACACGCTCAATACTGGCACCAACTTCTTCAATAGCCACTGTCATGCGCTCAACGGCTTCAGATACCTTTTGCGTCATTTTGAATTGCTGTTCAATGCTTTCATTGGATTCTTCAGCCAAAACTTTAAGCTTAGAACTTTCCGAATGGATGGTGGTATTCGATGTCGAAATATTACTGACAATAGATGCGAACTTTCCAAGTAGAGACTTAAACGATGTTGCAACTATACCAACATCATCATGCCCTAAATCACTGACGTTATAATTGAGGTTATTGCTCTGTTCAACGTCGACTATATCACTGGTTAAACGCGTCAAATTCTTTTGTAGCCCTTTTAACATAATGGCAAAAGCTACAATTAAGCCAATAGACATCAACACGATCATCGTAATGATCAGGTTCACCATAAAGTCACGAATTTCAGGAATCAAAGCAGCAAATCGAACTGAGTGTCCTTCCAACTTATTTAGTACAGGCTCAATATCAGAGAGGAATTTTTCTTTGCTGATTGCGCCGTCTTGCAAGCGTTTGACAAGCCTTAGTGCATTCGCATTAGCCGTAATATCTTGCTTACAGATATCAATTGCTTCACCAAACCCAAGCAAGCGAAACAGTAATACTTCAACAGCCATCACGGCATCTAAACACAGCTCGGCTTGCTCATTGGCAAAACGAAACCCTTGTGACATGCCTTGAAGTCTATAGTCGTTTGAACGCTTGTCTAGGATCTCTGAAAAGTCTGCATCATCGGGGGCACGTTTTAATCGTTCAATATTGAGATTGACTGTCTCTATGCCCACCAAGTGTTGCCGTTCGAGAAAGGTAAAATAACCGGTTTTTGCAATTTCAATCATACCGATGACATTAAACACCACCAATACAACCAACGCAGAAAGCAAAACAGTAAACTTTTTCTTAACTGACCAGTCTTTCATTCAAAGCTCCAAACAAAAACGTACAACACTTAGAATTTAATCGTCACATCCCTATCTGTAGCTAGCTAAGTTAATTCACTTAACTCTGTTATTCCTCGTCGTGTCCATTAACTAAACGTGCAATATAAAGCAAACGATCAGCTGCTAAGGCGTTAATTGTGCCTTTGGGATAGCGGCCTTTACTATTTTGCGTGCCTGCGTCCTTGTCCATTAGCAATTCCAGTGCTTGATCAACAGTTTCTACAGCATAGATATGAAACTCATTGTTTTTAACGGCATTTATCAGGTTTTTATTAAGCATTAAATTGATCATATTTGACTTGGGAACAATAACTCCCTGATCTCCGGTCAACCCTCTGTGCTTACATAACTCAAAAAAGCCTTCTATCTTTTCATTAACGCCACCAACAGATTGAACCTGTCCGTATTGGTTAATGGATCCGGTAATTGCGATAGATTGATGGATAGGTAATCCCGTCAACGCAGACATCAGGGCGACTAACTCACCTAACGATGCACTGTCACCATCGATATGACCATAAGATTGCTCCAATGCGATATTGGCGGATAGCGTCAAAGGGAAGTTCTGTGCGAACTTATTCCCCAAATAGCCCGTTAGTAGCATGACGCCTTTGGAATGTATTGATTGACCTAATTCAACTTCACGTTCGATATCTACAACGCCATTAGATCCTGCGTAGACCGTAGAAGTAATTCGGGCTGGTGTACCGAAAACGCTGTCGCCAATCTCAAGCACGGTCAAGCCATTAACTTTACCAACTGCCATTCCGTCGGTCGCAATCAATACCTGACCTTCTTTAATATCATCCAATAACGTTTGACTAATACGCCCTGAACGCTTCATTTTGGCACTTAACGCATCTTCAATATGAATAACATCTAAATCTTTTGTTGATGATTGCTGACAATAGTAGAATGCCTCATGAAGCAATTCGATAACTTCCGCAAACCTTGCTGAAAGATGGTGTTGATGAGCTGCCGTTCGCAAACTGAATTCAACCAAGCGGTACATTGCTTTTGCTGAAATACCTTCTATTCCAATTTGTTGTGCTTGAACTCTCACCCGGCCAACAAAGTCGAAAAGGCTTTTTTTATCTAGTGGGATTTCATGATCAAAGTCGACAAGAACCCTAAACAACTCATGAAACTCTTCATCGTAATCTTGTAAGTCATAGTAGAGATCGCGAGAACCGAGCAGAATAACCTTAACTTGAAGCGGGATCGTCTGTGGATTCAATGTCATCGAGTTGACCATGCCAACCTCTTGCTGAGGGAAATCTAAACGCAGCACTCCACTTTTAAGCGATAATTTCAAGGCTTCCCAAACATAAGGTTGTTGAATCATCTTATCCGCATCGAGCAATAAATATCCGCCATTAGCTTTGTGAAGCGCCCCGGGACGTATCATTCGATAGTTGGTATACATTGATCCCTGTAAATTTGAGTACTCAATACGCCCAAACAAGTGCTGATACGTTGGGTTTGGTTCGTATATAACCGGAGCACCGCTACTAGCATGATGCGATATCAAGGTATTTGGCAAATACTGTTCTTCAAGCACTGAACGTTTGTCATATTCATCCTGTTTGTCATCTTTGTTTTCTTCCGCCAAAACTTCAACCACGGTTTCCACTAAATGTGGTTTAAGCTGTTTTAGAAACTTCAGAATGGCGATATTAGAGGAATACTTATGCTCAAGATCTTTTAACAAAGGTGTAATAGCTTGTTCAGCTGTATCCTTTTTCAGTTGCCTGAGTTTTTCTGAAGATTCGCGCTTCCATCTTGGGAGCTCAATCAGTTTTTCACTCAGATGTTTTTCTAAATGATCGATGAGTTGATAATGCTCTTGCCTTTGTTCATCCGATAAACTCGCAAACATTTTTTCATCAAGCGTTTCGCCGTCGATAATAGGTAAGAAACTGATGGTTCCATCTTCTTCACTCAAGGTCACATTTTTAGTTAAGGCGTACTCCTCGACTTCATCAATGGCTTTGTCATAACGCTGTTCGAAATCACGTTTAAAACTAGCTTTCTTACGTTGATAGCTAGGATGATCATAAGCCGCAGGAAAAGTATCTAAAATCTCATCAATAAGAGCATCTAAATCTTTTGTAAGATGTTTGATTTCCCCTGGTGGCAAACGAAGAGCGATAGGTTCACGTTCATCGTCAAAGTTATTGATATAGCACCAGTCATATGGCGTATCACCTTGACTGAGGTGTTGCGCAACATAATCGTGAACAAGGGTATAGCGACCTGTCGCCTGTTCACCCATGACATACAAGTTGTAACCATTCGCTTTGATACCTAAGCCGAAGCTCAAAGCTTCACGTGCACGCTCTTGGCCAATAAAAGTCGAAGTTAAGGCGTTGTCATCTTTAAGCGCCTGATTGATAAATCGTTGATTCGGTTTTGCGGAAAGTTGGTTGTGAGTAAGCGGCTTTATTTGCGGCATTGATTGTCAGGTAACCCAATAATTGAATTCTATTTTTTGATAGTGAAGCGCGATTATCTAGTGCTGTCAAACGTTACCCGTAAATTAATTGCCATAATCATCGAACGCTTATGTTCTGTTGTTCTTTATCTATACAATAAAGGTCACTAGCTCCTAAAGAAAAGGCCGCAATTGCGGCCTTTCAATCGAAGAGAACTTAGTGTCTCCAATGATGACGATGCTCCTTCTCTTCAAGCGCTGCTTGAGTTTCAGGCGGCATGGCTAATGAGTTTAGCTCTTCAAAGAAGAAAGGCATTCTTTCTTTTTTGCTTCCTAACTCATTCATTGTGTCTGCACTGTAAATACGACCATTAATCACAGTGTAAGATACATACTCAGAACGTCGCATATCGTCTAGCGGATTTCCGTCAATAATTGCCATATCTGCAAGCTTACCAACTTCAATACTACCAATTTGCTTACCCATACCGAGATGCACAGCACCATCGATGGTTGCGCCACGGAGAGCTTCCCATGCACTGAATCCACCTTGGTGCATAATCCACATTTCCCAATGCGCCGCTAAACCTTCTCGTTGTCCATGGGCACCAATGTGTACAGAAACGCCATTATCACTTAGCTCTTTCGCGTACTTCGCGACTTCAAAGTGGTTGTATTGCTCATCGGGCGCTGTTGGTCTGCGGATAGCCCGACTATCAACGATATATTGAGGCGTATAACGCATTAGACGTGGGTTTTTCCATACGTCGGTTCTGTCATACCAATACACTTCGCCTGATAACCCTCCGTAAGAAACCACGAATGTTGGGGTGTAACCAACCTCAGTTTCTTTCCAGAGTGAAGTAACATCATTATATCCACGTGCAATAGGTAAAGAGTGTTCAAGCCCTGTGTGCCCATCAACTAGCATGGTTAAATTCTGATAAAGCTTACCGCCGCCTTCAGGTACAACCATCAAACCCAGATCTCGCGCAGCCGCAAGAACCTGCTGGCGTTGATCACGTCTAGGTTGGTTATAACTCTTAACTGAAATTGCCCCGACATCTTTCATGCGCTGTAGGTGAAATTTAGCATCGTCATAGCTATTAATGATTGCCTTAAACGATGGTGCTTCCGCACCGTAAAGAATAGTACCTGTAGAGAATATACGAGGCGCCACACGTTGACCGACCTTCTGCAATTCAGCGGCTGAGAATATCTCACCGGTATCATTCGATGGATCATGAATCGTTGTTACGCCGAAAGATAAATTAGAGTACTGAGTCCAATTCTGATTCGGAATAATTTGCTCACTACCTTGTCCACCATGTGCATGGGTATCGACCAAACCTGGTATGATGGTTTTTCCTTTGGTATCAACCAATAGAGCACCTTGAGGAATATCGACTTCACCATTTTTACCAACTGCAACTATCTTGTTACCTTCGATGATAACGACGCCATTCTCGATCACTTCTTTGGTATTCGACGCATCGCGCATAGTCACTATACGCCCACCTACTAACGCTTTAACACCGCTGGGCTTATCTAGGCTTACTTTGAATGAAAGGTTTAATCCTTCTCCATCCATTTCTGGCAGTTCACTAGGCGACCCATCAATAAAATCAAAGCTATCTTTCAAATCGCGTTCAAAGAAACGTGAGCCATGATGCCAGCTCAGAGACTGGTTATCTGTACTCCAGGTCAAGTATTGGCCAGCTCTTTTAGATACTTGCTTGACCGGCAGCGTTTTCATTTTTGGTCCAACACTAACTGGCTGGCCAGAATCGGCGTAAGGTGCAATGTATGCATTATATTGGTGAGTGAAAGCTATCCACTTTTTATCGTGAGAAAGTCTGAACTCAATCGCGTCGCGGTTTCCGGTTAAATGCACTCGCTCTTCTAATCCGTCCAAGTTAACGCTCATAAGCTGGCGCTTTGTCGATGATGAACCTGGTGTGAAGGCTGTGTAATAAACACGTTCATTATCACCTGCAAAGTGTGGTTGCACCCCACTCTTGGCAACACGTTTCGTCTCTTTTGAGTCAAGATCTGTGACATAAATACCTGGCTCAATGGAATACTCAGGTGTCAACAGATAACCACCAGTAAACTTACGGTAAGTCACTTTCTTGCCGTCGGTTGAAAAGCTGGGTTCGGCGTAATGCCCCGGTGTTTTAGTGATTACTTTACTTTTTCCACCACGTGCAGAAACAGTTCTCACGCTACCTAAATCTTTATCATTCCAAGTTGTATAAACAATTGACTTACCGTCGTTTGAGAAACGTGGGAAATACTCGTCATGATCGTTTTGCTTAG
This sequence comes from Alteromonadaceae bacterium M269, assembly GCA_004353515.1. Classification (GTDB taxonomy): domain Bacteria; phylum Pseudomonadota; class Gammaproteobacteria; order Enterobacterales; family Alteromonadaceae; genus M269. The sequence goes on from SMNZ01000001.1 coordinate 721,923, forward strand.
TTAAGCGCTTATGCTTACCAGTTTTGATATCGTGAACGTAAAGCTTACCCAAAGCCTGAAAAACAATAGATTTACCATTGGGCGACTTCTGTGGCCAACGGATCATTTTTACATCAAACTCATCCGGTGCAACATCAACATCAAATCTTACCGCATCGGCATATTGCATATCTGTGCTGACATTAACATCAAGAGTCTTCAAGGATTTGTCACTGACATTAATACGATGGAATTTTCCACCGGTCCAGAAGACGATTTCCGAAGAATCTGGCATCCAATCGAAGTAAGCAAAGTACCCTTCACTACCGAAGCCTTCTTGCATATCTCTTTCCATATTTTCGAAAAGAGGAGTTTCGTTTCCTGTTTCGAGATCTTTAACAAATAGAACCGTCTTCTCGCGAATACGTCTTAAGAAAGCCAGACTTTTACCATCAGGCGAAGGTGTTGGAACAATTGCACCGCCAGTGCCACCGGCAAAACGTTCTTCTTTACCAGTTTCTCTGTCGTAACGTGTGATAGCGAAGATACTCTTTAGCGGGTCTCTGTTGTAGCTAAACACGCTGCCAGGTGTTACATCTTGTGTGTAATAAATATATCGGCCATCTGCTGAAAAGATAGGGTCTGCGATGTTCTTTTGATCTTGCTCGCCGTGGGCTCGTTTTTTAATAGGAACACCGTTCCCACCGGCGACGTGATACAACCAAATTTCGCCTGCGGGAATACTACGGCGAGACATAATTCCTTTCGTGACCACAATGTATTGTCCATCTGGGCTCCATTTTGGAGAATGGATAATATCGTTTTTAGACTTTGTAACCTGCGTTAGGTTTTCACCGTTGATATCCATTACCCAGACGTTTGAGATCCCATCGCGATCAGAAATAAAGGCGATTCTTTTACCGTCTGGACTTATTGACGGGTGCAGATCCCAAGCAAAATCATCGGTTAGTGCTGTCGCTTTTCCGCCGTCTAAAGACACAGTAAAAAGATTACCCAACATATCAAACACCATACTTTTGCCATCTGGCGCAACATCAAGGTTTGACCATGTGGTTTCGCTGGTATTTATGGAGACTGTAGATAAAGGAAATGGAGGCTGAGTAATATCCCACTTATCATCAGTTGATTCAACAGCAACAGCCGTGGAAGCGATCGCTGAGGAAACCAATGTAGCAAGAGCAAACGCACCAAGGCGTTTAATTGGCATTTTTTTCATTGTAGACCTTCTGTTTTAATTTATTTTTTACTTATTTGCATAGCGAAGATCGAAAGACCCTAGATGCAGACAAGTATTAGAGGCTACGGCGCACTATAGCCGCATCATAAAATGAGATCTACGATCCTTTGGTAATTGAATTTGGCCGCGTAAACCAAAAACACCAACTGTTGAGTTAGCTATCGATGAGAAACTCTAATGAATCGATTGTGATTGAGATAACTAAGAGAGAATAAAACAATAAAGGAGAAAGCCAGCATTCCCAAAGCCATAGCGTTAGCTTTATCTAGCTGAGAGGTTTCGACAAAATCATACAATGCAATCGACAATACGCGCGTCTCACCCGGAATATTTCCCCCTATAAGCAACACTACCCCAAATTCACCCACTGTATGGGCAAAACCCATAATGGCAGCTGTTAATATTGAGTGCCGGGTTAACGGGAAAACAACGTCACGAAATTGCTGCCAGCGATTAGCGCCAGCGCACTTAGCCGCGTCTAACAAATCAGCTTGGAGCATACTAAAGCCGTCGCGAATCGGCTGAACGACGAAAGGTAAGCTGTATATAATAGAAGCAATCAACAAACCTGAAAATGAAAAAACAAGCGTACTGTCAAACAAACTTCCCCAGATCTTTCCTACCCTATTCTGTGGTGAAAAAATCACTAACAAATAGTAGCCCAATACCGTAGGCGGAAGAATCAAAGGTAGAGTCACAATGGCGTCTATAGCTGGTTTTATTCGAGAGCGCGTTTTAGCCAGCCACCACCCTAAAGGAAGGCTGATTAACAACAAAAATATCGTTGTTAAACTTGCAAGTTTTACACTCAACCATATTGCTGAAAGCACGCTAATTATTAACTCCGGATATCATCGCTATTCGCTTTTGCATAGCCTAACTGGCTAATCACTTCTTGCCCCCTATCAGACAATACAAAGTTAACGAAGGACTGTCCTTGTTCAGTATTGTCACCCTGCTCCAACAATATGACCTTCTGTTCAATAGGGTTATAAAGTTTGCTCGGAACAATCCATATTGCGTTCTCATCGATATTAGACGATCTGACTTGTGCCAGGGATAAAAAGCCCGCATCTACTGCGCCCGACTTAAGAAATTGTTCCACTTGTGCAACATTATTACCCCAGACTATTTTAGGTTCAATCTGCGGCCAAATATCCGTCTGTCTTAATAAATACTGTGTCGCTGCACCATAGGGCGCAAGTTCGGGTTTTGCAATCGCAATTTTACCCGTTACTCTCGTTAAATTCTCCAAGCGAAGTTCATTAAACTTTGGAGACCACAACACCAATCGACCGTAGGCATAGGTGTAGACTTTCTCCATCTCTAGCTCTTTACCCAGCTGCAACGGTCTTTCACTATCAGCCGAAAAAAAGAGATCAAAAGGAGCACCTCTTTTGACTTGAGCAAACAGTACGCCGGAAGACGCACTTGATAATGAGATATCTACCTTTGGATGCGTTTTTTTATATTCGTCGACTAGTGCCTGCATAGGCACTTGAAAATTCGCTGCAACAGCTATCCGCAGCTGACGCTCACTGCTGCTTTCGGCGCACCCTATTAAACCGAGTAAGATAAAAACTGATAATAAATAGTACTTCACTCAAATTTACCAGTTATCAGCTTCTGCCTGATCCGACATTTTGGCTTGAACCCAATGTTCACCTTCAGTAGTTTGTTCTTTTTTCCAGAACGGTGCTTTCGTTTTGAGGTAATCCATAATAAATTCAGCCGCATGGAACGCGGCTTTACGATGTTTAGCTGCCACACCGACATAAACTATCTGTTGTCCCAGCGATAAGGTACCTACCCTATGGATAATCCTTACCTGGCCTACGGCCCAACGATTTCGAGCTTCAGTTGCGATTTCATCCAAACACTTTTCAGTCATGCCAGGATAATGTTCTAGCGTTAGCGCAAGAACTTGCTTACCTTCATTCCTGTTTCTAACCATACCGACAAAAGTCACCACGGCACCATCGTGTTGATTATGGTTAGTCAGTTCAAGATATTCATGTTGCTGGTCAAAATCGGCTTCTTGCACGCTGATATAATTTGACGTTGCTCGTGCATTGTCAGACACAATTTACCCACCTGTCACAGGTGGAAAAAAGGCGACATCATTACCGTCATTCAATTTTACATCGTCGTCAGCCATGGTCTGATTTACTGCCGCTAGCGCTTTATCAGAACCTAACCACTCGTCCCAAGTATCTCCTTTTTCACACAACAGCTGTCGAAGGTCTCCAAGCGTTTCTGGCGTAGATTCAATAGTTAGGTTGCTACAATTGAGCACTTCTCTTAACTGAGCAAAAAATAAAACCTTAATCACCAGCTTGTACCTCTTTATCTGATGCTTTCCAATGTCCTGTTTTACCTCCTTCCTTTTCAAGCACACGCATGCCTGATATACGCATAGAAGGATCAACGGCTTTACACATGTCAAATAATGTCAGTGCTGCGACAGATACCGCAGTTAAAGCTTCCATTTCGACACCGGTTTGCCCAGCGAGTTTACATAAACTCGTTATTCTTACGCGATCACTTTCTTTTTCGGGGGAAAACTCGACTTTAACCTTGGTTAACATAAGCGGGTGACACAGTGGTATCAAATCCGAGCATTTCTTAGCAGCTTGAATACCTGCGATACGAGCCACAGCGAATACATCACCTTTGGCATGCTTACCCTCAGTAATCATGTGCAGTGTTTCTGGTGTCATCTCAACGTAAGCTTCAGCTATAGCTTGTCGCTGTGTAACGGACTTTTCTGTTACATCCACCATATTGGCGTGACCTTGTTGATTCAGGTGTGATAATGATGCATCAGACATTCAATTATCCTCTACTCTCACATTCGTCATCCACACTTTTTAAGTGCATAACAAAGTTGCATGGCTTATGAGAAGCGTCCAGCTGTTCTTTCAAAATACCGTTCCAAGCCGTTTTACATGCACCGGTAGACCCTGGCATACAGAATATTGCGGTGCCATTTGCCATTCCAGCAATAGCTCTTGATTGAACCGTCGACGTACCGATTTCCAAGTATGAGACATGGCGAAACAACTCACCAAAACCTTCAACTTGCTTATCAAAAAGAACAGACAACGCTTCAGGTGTTGTATCTCTACCAGTAAAGCCTGTTCCTCCTGTAACAAGAACAGCTTGAACGTTGTCCGAAGCAATCCAATTTGAGACGATTGCACGTAGATGATACTTGTCATCTTTAACTATTTTCTTCTGGACCAAGCTATGGCCTGCATTCTCAACCGCATCTGCCAGGAAGCCGCCTGACGTGTCATTACCCTCGTTTCGAGTATCGGATACTGTTAAGACCGCTATATTCAGCGGTTGAAATGGTGTTTCTTTCTTATGTGACATCTCATTACCTATTTGCAGCGTTAAACATCGATAACTCTTGCTCTGTATTAATGTTGAAAAACGCCTCTTTCATATTCGTTTCTAAAAATTCCACTGGATAGTCATTCAAAAAATGCTTTATTGATAAAGATTGATCTTTAGTGGATTGTTGGGACGCGGTATTTACTTCTTGTATCTTTGTCGCTCGGTTTAATAATCCATCTAACCTCAACATTATCTCTTCTGCGACAGGCACATAGAGTGGAAAATACATAACCTCGTCTATGAGCTTAAAACAGCTAATACAGGATTGCTTCTGTCCATGCGTCGCTAACCTTGATAACAAACTTGGTTCAATACCCGGCATATCAACAGGGACTATTAATAAACCATCAACTTGACTATCTTCTGCCGCTTCCTTATTTCTGGCTGCAACATGGGTCATTGCGCTATGGATACCAGACAAAGGGCCTAATTCAGGATAGATATCCTGTAAAAATATCGCGCTAGAGCTGTCATTTTCATCAATTGACGCACCAACAATTGAAACTGAACGCACGTCAGAAGATACAAGGGTGTCACGCGTTACGCGTAACATTTTTTCTTGCCCAACTAATACGTTGGCCTTATCTCGTCCCATACGGGTCGATTTGCCGCCTGCTAACAGGACACCCATAACGCCCTTTGAGTTGTGATTCGACATTGTCATCACCCGATTAGGTTATCCACCTAACATAGCAAGGTGTTTAGTTGCACCTGTAATGCCGTCATGAAGCCAATGCGTTGCTTCTTTATCTCCTAACAAAGCAACGAGTTCATTCTCGAGTAGTTCATTGTCTTGTTGCTGAATGATATGCCGTATATCCAAACCTTGGTCAGCAAATAAACACAAATGTAATTTACCTTTCGCGGTTATTCTTAGTCGATTACAACTGCTACAGAAATCTTTACTGTAGGGCATAATTAAACCAATACTGCCTTTATAGTCTGGATGATAGAACTCCTGAGCTGGGCCAGCGGTTTTTTCTCGAATTTTGGGTATCCAGCCGCTTTCTAACAACTGCTGTTTAATGGGTTCACCAGAAACGTGATTCTTATCAAAGAACGCGTTGTTATCACCTGTTTGCATAAGCTCTATCATTCTAAGCGTGACCGGTGTTGTTTTAAGCCAGTTCAGGAAATTATCAAGCTCGCCGTGATTGAACTGGCGCATAAGTACAGCGTTAACTTTAACTTTAATGCCTAGAGCAAGCGCTCTATCTATGCCTTTTAGAATAACGTTAAGCCTATCGTGCCCTGTGATGCTGTTAAAAAGTCGAGGATCAAGGCTATCAATACTGACATTCATTGAGTTGAGGCCCGCATCAACCCACGAATCGATGTGTTCAGGTAGTTTGTAGCCATTTGTCGTAATTGCTACGTGTTCAATACCCGGTGTATTGGCACATGTCTCAATAATCTGAGGTAGATCTTTTCTTAGCGAAGGTTCACCGCCAGTAATACGGATCTTACTGGTACCAAGATTTGAAAAAGACTGCGCTATTTGTCGAATTTCCGGCACAGTCAAAAAATGACGATCACCGTCACTTTCATATCCATCAGGCAAGCAGTATTCACATTTGAAATTGCAGACATCAGTGATGGACAGCCGCAAGTAATAAAACCGGCGACCGAATTTATCTTCTAATTGCATGTTTAATAACACCTTTCCAAATTGAACGTTACTGGAATTAACCAGCTCGTTCCGGGAGGCTGATTGATTTCTCGCACAACCCAGGTGGCTCTCGCCACGGCTAACAACTCATGACGCTAGTAATCAAAGACAAGCACTTTAGAGATGAAAGCTCGGAGTTAAAATGGTGTCGCACATCGTGCGCCACCTTTCGTTATAACGTTTTACCACAGGATAGACCCGCTACCCAAAGGTTTTATCACAAAAAGAAGGAATAAATAATACGAATCAGCATTACAGCGAAGCTGAATACTCCTCTGCAATGCTGTGACTGTTAATTTCTATGTTTTAAAGGTAACAGGTACCAATTATGGAGTAAGAGCGACTTTTCCTTTAACGCCGCGTCCCATCACTTTTGTTAATGCTTTATCGGTGTCTGCAAGAGAAAAAGTTTCATCAATCACTACTTTAACTTTGCCTTCTAGGTACCACTTAACAAGCTCTTGCATGTTCTGCATAAAATCTTGAGGTTGATGCGCTGTGAAAGAGCCCCAGAAAACACCGACTACTGAATAGCCTTTAACCAATGAGAGGTTTACTGGGAATTTAGGGATTTCGCCGCTAGCAAAACCAATAACGAGTAAACGACCATTCCAGGCCATACAACGACTGCAGGCATCAAATGCATCACCACCTACACACTCATAAACAACATCAACGCCTTTACCATCGTTAAGCGCTTTTAGCTCAGCTTTCAGATCTTTCTCTTTATAATTGATCAAGATATCAGCACCGTTCGCTTTTGCGACATCTAACTTTTCTTGTGTTGAACACACAGCTACAACTTTTGCGCCCATGGCTTTACCGATTTGCACGGCTGCTAAGCCTGTACCTCCGGCGGCACCAGTAACAACAAGTGTTTCACCGGGTTGAATTTTAGCGCGCTGCTTCAAGGCGTGATGAGCTGTCGCATGAGCCGTTACTAAAGCCGCAGCTTCGTCATCTGGAATAGGACCTGGAATCGGCATAGTGTGCATGGCATTACAAGCGACCTTTTCAGCATAACCACCTAACTGAGTAATCCCAATAACACGTTGACCTACTTTTAAATGCGGAACACCCTCGCCAATTTCACTCACAACACCTGCGACTTCGCTCCCCGGAACAAAAGGAAGCTCAGGCTTCATTTGATATAGGCCTTGAACTAATAAGCCATCGGGAAAGTTAACCCCAGATGCTTTAACATCAATAACAACCTGTCCTTTCTTAGCTATCGGATCAGGAACTTCTTTATATTGCAGCTTCTCTACACCTGCAAACTCTTCACAAACAATTGCTTTCATCTTTGTTCTTGCCCTATTAATCAATAAGTTCAACCGCTAACTCAGCGAGCGGCTTAATCATACTTCTTAGCGTTAATGCCTGTTCATTGGATGCGTTGCCTTGTATGGCTCTCTTAACAACACCCTGAACGATAGATAGCATTCTGAAAAAACTAAACGCTAAATAAAAATTCCAATTAGGAATATCTTCAATTCCCATTTTCTTACAGTAGTTAGCAACGTATTCGGTTTCAGATGGAATTCCCAGAGCATTACGATCGACTCCCAGTAATCCTTTCACATGTCCCATATTGGCCGGGAGGCGCATTTGCATACATTGATAAGCTAGATCTGCATAAGGATGACCTAGTGTCGATAGCTCCCAATCTAGCACAGCTATAATTCTCGGTTCGGACGGGTGAAATATCATGTTGTCGATTCTGAAATCACCGTGCACAAGAGCCACTTTTCCATCATCTTCTGGAATATTTTGATGCAGCCATTCTATCAAGCGCTCGATATCATCAATATCATCGGTCTGTGCCGCTTTATACTGAGTCGTCCATCGATTGACCTGTCTATCAAAGTAATTGCCAGGTTTGCCATAATCTGACAACTCCGCTTTCTCTAGATCAACGGAATGCAAACTCGCTAACACCTGATTCATCTGCTCATACATTACGTGACGATCATCGTTATTTTTAGCATCAGGAATTGCACCATCCCAGAAAATACGCCCTTCAACATATTCCATGATGTAGAACATAGTGCCAATAACATCGGTATCTGTGCATAGGTGATAGGCTTTAGGTACGGGCACACCTGTATCCTGGAGTGCTTTAATCACTCTATACTCTCTATCAACGGCATGCGCTGATTTGAGTAACTTACCTGGAGGTTGCCTACGGAGAACGAAGTCACCGTTTTCAGAGGTTATTTTAAAAGTTGGGTTAGATTGACCACCTGAAAATTTACCGACAGTAAGATCTTCGCCCAATTCAGGTAAGTGTTGCCTTAAATAAGGCAACAAGCTATCTAATGGTAATTGTGAAACATCAGAGCTCAACAAAACTCTCCTTTAATAAAAACACCCAAATGTTACTGAGCTTTTTCAGCAATCAAATTCCTACCTAATTGCATCATATGCACTTGATCTGGTCCATCTGCGAGTCGAATTGTTCTCGCATAGCCATACATTGCGGCCAAAGCAGTGTCTTGGCTTGTACCTTCAGCACCAAACATTTGGATAGATTGATCAATAACCTGACATGCCATTTTAGGTGCTACTATTTTTATAGCTGCAATAAGATTTTTAGCGACTTTATTTCCATGGCGATCCATTTGATCAGCCGCTTTTAACGTTAACAACTTTGCTTGTTCTATATCACAATGCATTTGCGCAATAGATTCTCTAACTGACTGTTGTTTCTCTAAAGGCTTACCAAACGCAATGCGTCTTTGAACACGTTCACAAGCTAAATCTAACGCTCGCTGGGCACAACCAATCAAACGCATGCAATGGTGAATTCTGCCCGGTCCTAAACGCCCCTGGGCAATCTCAAATCCTTTTCCTTCACCCACTAATAAATTACTTGCGGGTACACGTACATTATCAAACTCGATCTCGGCATGACCAATAGGCTTATCAAGATAGCCCATTGCCGACATCGGTCGAACAATGTTGACTCCCGGCGTATCCATAGGCACTAAGATTTGTGATTGTTGTGCATGCTTGGGGGCATTAGGATCAGTTTTACCCATAACCACCATAATCTTGCAGTTAGTATTCATTGCTCCGCTGGTATACCACTTTCTACCATTGATGACGTATTCGTCACCATCTCGTACTATGGCCGTTTCAATATTGGTTGCATCTGATGAGGCAACTGCCGGCTCAGTCATTGCAAAAGCCGAACGAATATCGCCATTAAGTAACGGCTTTAACCAGCGTTCTTTATGCTCTTCATTGCCGTAACGTGCGATGACTTCCATATTACCTGTGTCTGGTGCACTGCAATTGAAGACTTCACTACTCCATAAGACTCTACCCATTAATTCGCATAGTGGTGCATATTGAAGATTTGATAACCCAGCTCCTAAAGGTAAGTAGTCTTCCGGTAAAAACAGATTCCATAAACCCGCTTCTTTCGCTTTGTCTTTGAGCTCATGCATGATGGGCAGCGTTGTCCAACCGTCGGGATTACTTTCTACAGCTTCTATATATTCCTTTTCAATGGGGTATATATGTTCATTCATGAAGCTCTCGAGCTTCGACATTATTTCGCTCGTTTTACTATCGTATTCAAAATTCATTATCGAGTACCTTAGCTGTATGTAACTGATGATTTGCGCTGAGTTGTTTCTAAATGAGGCGCGTTATTAAAGCTACTGAGATGATAAGCATCTCGTCCAACAAAGAAACGACTAAATCCAGCGTTCTTCGTTTGCATATTAAGATGTACAACTTGCTCCTTAGGCATGCTCATCGCAAGTGCCACAAACATACTTATTGCACCACCAGAACTGACGATCAGTGTGTTTGAGCCTTTGGGTTGTTGTTGAAGCCTTTTTTGAACATCTCGCACGCGTTGCTCAAACATTTCCCAACTCTCAGAAAGTTCCTGATGTGGTAATTCGTCGTTCATCCACGCAAACATTGCTTTTTTTAATAAGCGATAAAAGTCGCTTCTTGGAGCATCCTTCTCAGGTTTGTCATGAGGGTGTATTTTTAAGTAGCTTTGTGAAATCTTTTCAAAATCAAATTCATTTAACCCAGGTTGAACATCGACAGGAAGATCAAGTCCCAGCCCTTCACAAATTCCTTGTGCTGTTTGTTGATGCCTTTTCATATCACCTTGCATCACGGCGTTAAACTGAACACCTATTTCTTTAAAATATTCTCCAAGCCAGACAGCTTGCTTATAACCTAAGTCCGACAACTGATCGTAATTAGCCGCCCCAAAAGATGCTTGGCCATGTCTGACCAAATAGACTTCTGACATTCTAAACCCTTCTGATTTATGACTGCTTCATGCTAGTGCGGCACAACATTTATTCATAATTAAATATGTGAATGAGCATGTATCAAGCAAAACAATATATTGTTAATTAAAAGTAAAGAGGATTTTCAAGCCTTAATTAACAAGCTTTGTGTGTAGCTTAAGCGTTAAGCAGTTAACATCAATACGTTACAGTATGTTTACATTTCATTTACTTTTGGTTTTGAATTTGCTTAGATATGGTAAGAGGTAGGATGAGGTCAAATTCATAACAATAATAATAATGAATTTTAAATCTATCATTTCATATTCTTAAGCAGACTATGAGTTGGCAAGTAAAACAATTATTACAGCTGTAAAGTGGGAAACATTATATGAAAATTAAAACGCCGAAGTTTAAACGCAATCCCCTTGCGATGCTGGTTGCTCTATCCGTTGGGATGACAGCTGGTTATGCAAGCGCTCAAGAACAAGAGGTTGCTGATGAAGACAAAGGTTTAGAAACTATCATTATCACAGCGCAGAAAAGAGCTCAGAATTTACAAGAGGTTCCTGTAGCTGTTACTGCGATTAATGGTTCTGAACTTGCAGAATCGGTTATCAAAGATGTATTCGATTTAAGAACAAACGTACCTAGCTTGGCAACTTTTCAAAGTCAAAGTTCAACAAACTCCAGCTTTGCTATTCGTGGGGTTGGTACCTCTTCTCAAAACTTCGGCTTAGAGTCTTCAGTTGGTCTTTACGTCGATAACGTTTTCAGATCTCGCCAGAACTCCATTATCAATAACCTAGTCGATATTGATTCAGTTGAAGTTCTTAGAGGACCGCAAGGCACGCTCTTCGGTAAAAACACCCCATCTGGTGCTATCAGTATTGGTACAAAAGCGCCAAACCACGACGGAGCTGACGGTTTCTTCGAAGCAACTTTGGGTAACTTTGATCTCCGTAACTTCTCTGCAGCTACAAATATTTCCGCTATTGAGGATGTTTTAGCCTTTCGTATTACTGGCTTCACCAGCAATAGAAGTGGATTCGTCGACGACATCAATTTTGGCGAAGACTCAATTAACAACCGTGATAGATACGGCGTAAGACTTCAAGCGCTATACACACCTAGTGATGACTTATCAGTCAGAGTTATACTTGACAAGTCTCAAATCGATGAAATTTGCTGTGCAGCTGCCACTCGTTTTGACAATAACCGTCCATCATTAGGTGAATTACCTGGTATTGCTATAGGTCAATTTGGTACAGATGCTATTTTAGCTCAGGCAGGATTACCAGTGTTTACTGGCGATCAATTTTTCGATAGGCGAGTCTCATTAAACTCATTACCTATTGCTACTAACGATGATAGAGGATTATCGGTAGAAATAAATTATAATATTAATGAAAAGTACAGCTTTACGTCAATATCTGCAGTCCGAAAATTTGAATCATTTGACCAAATAGATAGTGATTTCTCAGCTGCAGATTTTATCCAAACAACCAATGACGCCGAGACTGATTCATTCTCTCAAGAGCTTCGTTTAGATTATAACGGTGATAAGTTTCACTACATCGCGGGTTTATATTATTTCGAACAGGATCTAGAACTTAGAAATGCATTAACTGCTGGTTCACAACTCGGCTTACTTGGGGGAGCATTAGCACCGTTGATTGACGGCATTAATGCCGTAAGTGCTGCGACAGGGGGACTTCTTCCACAAGCAGGTGACCCGTTCGGAGAAGGCTTTTTCTTCCCTAATGACTCAACTCAAGATCAATCCAGCTATGCATTATTTGCTCAGTTTGATTATGAATTTGCCGAAAACTGGACGGTAACTGCGGGTTTACGATATACGAACGAGGATAAAGATATATTAAGCACGTTTACGAACCTGGACCCTAATGGACAACCGGTCGTTTTCCCGTTTAATAATGATGATGAGTTAAATGCAGCCGTTGGACCAGCAATAACTGCCCTAGGTGAATTAGGTGCTGGACTTCCACCAACACCAGGGCGAATAGGAGCATTACTGCCATTCACACAAGACGGCTTTGCTTTTGTTAATTTTGGCCCCGTAGTATCGCCAAGGCCTGATATTGATGAAGGGTTTACGAATGTTCGTACCACAGGGACTATTAAGATCAGTTATCAACCAAATCGAAACACTCTAGTTTATGGTTCGTTTGGTACAGGCTTTAAATCTGGCGGAACCAACACCGATAGAATCGCTTTTGGTTTTGACCCAGTTTTTGACCCAGAGACTTCGGAAACCCTGGAATTTGGTATTAAGAAAGATTTCCCAAAGCAAGCTTTGCGTATAAATGCTGCGGTTCATATCACTGAAGTGGATGATTTCCAGGCTAATACATTCCAAGGCACAGGCTTTAACTTACAAAATGCAGGTACGCTAGAAAGTTCGGGCGGTGAATTGGAAATTACTTGGAGACCATCTGATACTTGGAGCTTCGACTTGATCTATTCATATATTGATGCAACCTATGATGAGTTCGATCAAGGTTCATGTTTTATTGGCGCAGTATTCCAAACTGGGGTATCAGATCCTGGACAGCAAAGTACAGACCCCGAAGACCTTGACCCATTCTGTAGCCGCGCTGGCGATACACTATCTGGTGCACCAGAGCACACAGCAACGCTTCAAATTCGTAAAGACTTCGAATTACCGAATGGTGTTTATGGTTACGCACTTTATGAAAACAACGTCCAATCTGACACTGTTCTAGACGGTAATGCGGATCCATTGAAAGTACAAGGTGGCTTCGGTCTAACTAACATCCGTGTTGGTTTCACCTTCGAAGATATCGATATGGATGTCACTTTATGGGGACGTAATGTTTTCGATAAAGAAAGATTTGGTAACACAACCTTTGACGTTCCAATCCAAGCAGGTCGCTTAGCATCTTACTTTGCTGAACCTAGAACCTTTGGTGTAACAGTACAAAAACGTTTCTAATGTAATCTGAAACTAAAAAGCCGGCTAAACAAGCCGGCTTTTTTATGTCTTACTATTTCCAATCTAACAGTATTAAGTATTGACAATTGGAAACCGCCCTGACCTCTTTAACTCCGATATCAACGTTCAAGTTCATCTAACATCGCTTTATGATCTGCTTTAAACGTCTTGGTTGCTAAGAAAACAAATACAGCAGTGATTAACATTGCTACAGGGATTAAGTACATCGCATCGTGAAGCCCAATTGCTCTGTGGGTATCATTCATGACTGCTACCCCTTCAGCAATCATAGCGGCATTAGCAAAGTAATCTGACAGCCCACCAACCACTACAGTTCCAAAGGCTCCGCCAAGCAAATACATACCCGCAAAATAAAGCGCCATCGCAGTCCCTCTAAGCTTAGGCTGAACGACATCCTGTAGCGCAGGATAAACCGTCGTGTAATAACTGTAGTAAGTTAACCAGCCTAATCCAAACAACACGCTAAATAGTGTCAAAGCACCTTGTCCCTGTTTAAGTGCAGCGAATATAGCGATAGACGCTATTAATAAACAAACTGCACCATAGGTTAGTCGTCCTGTTTCACTGCGCTTATGGATGGAATCAGACAGGTGACCGCCTAAGGTTAAACCTATTAAACCAGTAACACCGACTATGCCACCAGTAATAATCGACGCATCTGCAATAGGTAGTTGATAGTATCGAAGTAGAAGCGCGACCAAAAAGCCATTACCGGCATAAGCCGCAAAATTAACTGATACGCCAGATAAGATGATCCACCACATTGTCTTAATAGATAGGATCTTTCTCACCGGTTTATCTATTTTTTCCTCGCTCACCTGGTGTTTTTCAGAAGCCCCTCTTTGTGGCTCACGTATTAAGAACACAACAATGGCCAAAATTAACCCAGGAACCGCAGCAGCAAAGAAAGGTGCACGCCAACTGCCAAATGCTTGCACAATAGGCCCTATGGTAAAGAATGCCAGAACTAACCCTATGGGAAGTCCAAGCATAAATACCCCCATAGCTCTCGCTCTCTTTTCAGCAGGATATAAATCACCAATCATAGAGGTTGCTGCTGGAGCGCAGCTTGCCTCACCAATTCCCAACCCCATTCTCACGAGTAGCAAGCTAATGTAGTTCCACACTAAACCAGAAGCAGCGGTTAACAAACTCCATGCGGTTAAACCAATTCCCAGGAGATTTTTCCGGCTACTGGTATCTGCAATACGTCCAAGAGGAATACCTGCAACAGCATAAACAACGGTAAAAGCTGCACCTGCGATACCTAGCTGCAAGTCGTTCAAACCAAATTCCTTCCGAATTGGCTCAAAGACAACAGCAATAATTGTTCTATCGAAAAAGTTCAGCATGTTGATTAGGGCTAGGATAACTAAAATCACCGAAGCTCTGGGTGTTGACATAGTAGCGTTATCAGTTTGCTGCATTGACGACTTCCTTATTTTGTAACGGTGAGAAGAATTTTTGTATTGATTAACGATCGACAAGCAGCAACAAATAACGTCCAATCATGGCTGGCTTTTCACGGCCATTAATCTCAACGGTACAATCAAACTTAAGTAACGTACCTGAGGGTTTCACCTCTCGCTCTGCTAGTGTCGATTTATAGCGAATTTGGTCACCTTCCCTGACAGGTTCGATAAAGCGAATACTATCAACGCCATAATTTAATAAGGTATGTGTGTCGAAATTGATGTTAACTATGTCGTAAAAGAGTGCGGGCATTAGCGTCGCAGAAAGAAAACCATGAGCTATCGTTGTTTTAAACGGACTTTCCTTGGCACACTTTTCTGCATCAACATGAATCCAGTTAAAGTCATTTGTTGCAGCAGCAAACGCATCTATTTTCTTTTGTGTAATATCCACCCACTCACTGACGGGAAGAGTGTCTCCTACTTCGAGGTTCTGAACTTCATTGGTCATTAATGCCTCCGATGAGATTATTGGTATCAGGTCTCATGCCTATCCTTGATGATGGCAATAAACATGTTTCCAGAATACACGTTAAATTGTTAATTTCATGTATGTTTTAAACAAAACTTTAACAACCTATGTAATATTTACCAAATGAATGAAACTTATCCTTTTTAATCAATTACGCTTATGTTAAAAAAACATGGCTAGGTAAATTGTGGTGTACATAGAAGAAAAACGCCCTGTGTCACCTTGCCTAGAATGAGAGATTGGCTGACAGCGAGTTTTAACAATGAATATAAATAGAATAGATCTCAACTTGTTCGCGGTGTTTGATGCCATATACACAGCTGGCAGTTTGACGAAAGCCGCCGATGTTTTGTGTATTACACAACCTGCTGTCAGTAATTCCCTCTCTCGCCTGAGAGAAATGCTTAACGATCCTTTGTTTGTTAGAACCGGGCATACAATGACACCCACACCGGCAGCTCAGAACATTATCGGCCCAGCTCGCCAAGCGCTAGAAATGCTGAGAAAGAGTGTTCAGGAGAGCCATAAATTCGACCCTAGTAGTACAGAAAAAAGCTTTTCTTTTAGTATGCGCGACTTACTAGAAGCGAGTTTCTTCCCTAGGTTGTTGAATAGACTGCAAGACACAGCTCCGAAAATCAGCTTAACCAATCACCTTATATCAAGAGATAAGATTGTTAGTGCAATGGCCAGTGGTCATCTAGATTTTCATGCGGACGGCGTAAACTTTACCGATCCTCACTTATGTAAGCAGCTAATTGCACAAGACCGTTATATTGTTGTCGCGCGAAAAAATCACCCGGCGTTGAGTCAAGGCTTAACACTTGAAACATTTCTATCGCTAGGACACATCAATGTTTCCCAACGTCAAAAAGGCTTGGGACATGTTGATACAGTGCTTAATAAAATGGGATTAACGCGACGAGTCGTTTTGCGAAGTCAACACGTGATGACTGTACCCAGCGAGATTGTCAAAACAGATCTGATTGCCTGCTTACCTTTTCACTTCGCTAAGCACTTTGATCTCGCCATTTATGAAGTGCCTTTTGAAATAGATACACTTGAATACTATTTATATTGGCATGTAAGTGCAGATCTTGATCCAGCACATCTATGGATGAGAGAGCAACTTCTTGACTTATCTAAAGCATTCACTCCATCGAACAAAAACAGTACGCCAGCCCAGAACCACTAGGCACTCCAGCTAAAAACAAGCTCAAGATCAAGGAGTAAAAACGCCGTGATTTTGAGCATTCCAAACTCTTTTTTTACGTATCGATAATCATACGCGAGTATCACCTCTATTATTTTTTGTTAGAACCTTTTCCGCTTTAATACACACATCAACGCCGAACAACAAAAGCAAAACGGCATAAACAAACTAATCAAAGATTTTGAAATGAAGGTGGAACTCATGAACAAATTACTTAAAGCATCACTTATCGCAGCAACAGTTACAGTAGCTACTCCGTCTTTTGCTGGTGGTGACATCAACTCTGCTCTAGCAAACATCTGCACAATCGTAAAAACAAACGATAAAAGCGCACTACGTAGCAAAATGAAGCGTGTTGAAGCTGACTTCGGTGCAAAACTTCGCGACGTTTATGACGGCGTTACTTGTGGTGGTGAGAGCCTTATCCGCACAGCCATGCTAAGCGAAGCTGTTGACACAGGTACCTTCATGATTAAGAAAATGTCTAGAAAAGCATTAGCACAACCTGAGAAAGACGGTAAAACACTTTCTGCTTGGGTAACTGAAAAAGGTTTAGACAGCTCTCCTTTAGCTGCTGTCCTTAAAGAAAGAATTTAGTATCAACTATAAAAAGTTGCTTTCCTCTAAAGCGGTGCCTTAAAAAGCCCGCTTTTTCTCTTTCTAGACTTTAAATAAGCATTACTCGAACCAGTGTCTTGTCCTATTGGCAAACCAAACCAACGACAACATTACCGGCACCTCAACCAAAACCCCAACAACTGTTGCAAGTGCAGCACCTGAATGAAGTCCAAATAACGATATGGCTACGGCAACTGCTAACTCAAAGAAGTTTGACGTTCCAATCATACAAGCTGGCGCGGCAACGTTATGTGGTAACTTAATACGCTTAGCTAACCAATAAGCAATAACAAAGATGCCGTACGTTTGTATAAGTAAAGGAATAGCAATAAGCACAATCGCTTGAGGGTTAGAGATAATTGTCTGAGACTGCAAACCAAAAAGCAGAACTACAGTTGCCAACAAACCAATAATTGACCAGGGCTTCATCTTACCGAGAAAAGAATCCAGCCGAGTATGATCACCATTGCTGTCTAGTATAGAACGAGTTATTGCACCCGCTATCAAAGGAATCAAAACGTAAAGAACAACAGATAGCAATAAGGTGTTCCATGGGACCGTAATATCAGTGATGCCTAATAACAGGCCTGCTATGGGGGCAAAGGCGAAGATCATTATCACATCGTTGACGGACACCTGGACCAAGGTATAGTTTGCATCGCCTTTAGTGAGTTGACTCCATACGAACACCATGGCTGTACAAGGCGCCACACCCAACAGAATCATACCAGCGATATACTCAGATGCCGTTTGAGGATCCACCCAATCAACAAATAAACCTTTGAAGAATAACCACCCAAGTAACGCCATCGAAAAAGGCTTTATCAACCAATTAATCACCAAGGTTAATATCAGCCCTCTTGGGTTTTTACCTACATCTTTGATAGATGAAAAATCGATCTGCACCATCATGGGATAAATCATCAACCAGATTAATGCCGCAATGACCAAATTTACGTGCGCATACTCCCACCCAGCTAAGGCAGTGAATACATCAGGTATGAAACTGCCAGCAATAATACCAACAACAATAGCAAGTCCTACCCATACAGACAGGTACCGTTCAAAAACACCCATTGCTTCCTACCTTATATTGAACGTTGATTAACGCGCTGACTTACTTGCTCAGCGCTTTCAACTCGTTCTGAATAACGGTCTACGAAGTACTCTTTCTTATCACGTAATAAAAGAGTGAACTTCATCAGCTCTTCCATAACATCAACAATACGGTTGTAGTAAGACGAAGGCTTCATACGACCGTCTTCATTAAATTCTAAGAAAGCTTTCGCGACAGACGATTGATTAGGAATGGTAACCATACGCATCCATCTACCTAGAATGCGCATTTGATTAATGGCATTGAAAGACTGAGAACCACCACAAACTTGCATAATCGCCAAAGTTTTCCCCTGAGTAGGCCTTACACCGCCCAAACTGAGAGGAACCCAATCAATTTGACTCTTTAAAATACTTGTCATAGTTCCATGACGTTCAGGAGAGCACCAAACTTGCCCTTCAGACCATATCATCAACTCCCTTAATTCTTGGACTTTTGGATGAGAATCATCCTCTGTGTCCGTCTGCGGTAAACCTTCTGGATCAAATATGCGAACCTCAGCGCCTAGAGTCACCAGTAAACGAGCACTTTCCTCAATCACTAAACGACTATACGAGCGCTCTCTCAATGATCCATAAAGCAACAGTATTCTTGGCTTATGTGGCATCGCATCATCATTTGCTGGTATGTGAAGCTTTTTGCTATCAATATTGGGTAAGCTCATATCCAATTGAGTCATGACTGATTTCCTATTTTTGTTAACGCTGCTGAGAGCTCTTCGTTTTCAAGTTCTTGTTTAGCTAAAGACTTCAACGCGTCAACACGCTTAACAACCTCGTCGATACAACTCATAAACGCCTGTCTTTTCTCGTCATCACTCCCTTGGATCTTTGAAGGATCACTTAACCCCCAATGCACTTTGGTACTCTTACCAAAGTAGACCGGGCAAGCTTCACCGGCTGCTGAATCACATACCGTAATCACAACATCTGGTTCAAAGTCTTCGAAATCATCCCAAGATTGGCTTTGCAGCTCATGAGTCGGATACCCTGATTGATTTAAATACTGAATAGACAGCGGGTGAACTTCACCAGCAGGCTGACTACCTGCACTTTTAGCTATCAGCAATCCTTCAGAATTAGCATTGGTAATAGCCTCAGACAAAATGCTACGACAGCGATTATGCGTACATATATAAAGAATTTTCATGATATTGATTAGCAACCATTGTTGATTGATGTGTTGAGCACTTGTAATGCTTTTGCAAAATAATCTGCATTGCTTCGAGCTGTACCTAAAATCACTTCCCTCGCCCATTCAGGTAAGTCAGGATGCAGTTTGTAATAGATCCATTTTCCTCTGCGCTCACTTTGAAGAATTTCACACTTGCGCAGCTCTGCAAGATGACGCGACGTTTTAGGTTGATCAAGCTGCAATGCATCCATTAGGTTGCAAACGCAAGCTTCACCTGCTTCAGAGATAAGAAGTAAAGATTTCAGCCTCGTCTCATCTGCGAGGCATTTATAAAATTTAACTGGGTTCATAAAACATATATGATATTTCACATATGTGGATTTTCATATGTATAGCCACTATGAATCAAGCTAAATAATGCACTTTAAAAAAAGTTTCATAATTAAGAGGTGGATTAAAACCTCTATAGATAAGCAGGATCACTTATATAGGTATTAATAACCATACGCGAGTATCACCGCTGTTATTTTTTGTTAGAAATTTTTGATATCTAATACACACATCAACGCCGAACAACAAAAGCAAAACGGCATTAAACAAACTAATCAAAAATTTTGAAATGAAGGTGGAACTCATGAACAAATTACTTAAAGCATCACTTATCGCAGCAACAGTTACAGTAGCTACTCCGTCTTTTGCTGGTGGCGACATCAACTCTGCGCTAGCAAACATCTGCTCAATCGTAAAAACAAATGACAAAAGTGCACTACGTAGCAAAATGAAGCGTGTTGAAGCTGACTTCGGTGCGAAACTTCGCGACGTATACAACGGCGTAACTTGCGGTGGTGAGAGCCTTATCCGCACAGCCATGCTAAGCGAAGCTGTTGACACAGGTACGTTCATGATTAAGAAAATGACTAAAAGAGCATTAACTCAACCTGAGCAAGACGGTAAAACACTTTCTGCTTGGGTAACTGAAAAAGGTCTAGACGGCTCTCCTTTAGCTGCTGTCCTTAAAGAAAGAATCTAGTATCAACTATAAAAAGTTGCTTTCCTCTAAAGCGGTGCCTTAAAAAGCCCGCTTTTCCTCTTTCTGGGGGAATTATTGACCTTAGTTAATATCTCTACTCACCCACTGTTTTATCGCACTATTTATCTTCTCCGGAATTTCATGATGCAACCAATGTGTCGCTTCAGGGAATCGAATAATTTCCAACTCTGGAACATAACTTTCCAAATCATCTAACACGTTAACTACAAACGCTTGATCTTGTTCGCCCCACAAAACTAAAGTCGGAACATGAATTCTGATATTAGGAATAGTCATTTTCTTTGTTGCAGCAAGTACATCTGATTCACTTTGACTCTCAGACGGTGCGAGTTGTGGCATCGCTTTGTAATATCTCAGCATACAAGACAACGCACCTTCCTGACTCCATGCGCCCAAGTATTCCGCCTTTTGTTCAGAACTCATATTGCTATGAGACATACTTTTCCAGATTTTTCCCTGAAGATATTCGAAATCATTCGCTCTAAGCTTCGATTCGGCCTTGCTATCGACAAGTTCATGTATGTAATCGCTGAGCTGCCGTTGTTGCTTATTTTGGATCATTTCTCTTGTAAAGGTGCTGGGATGTGCCGCGTTCAAAACAACAAACTTATCGAACAGTTGTGGATGGAATGCAACTAGCGGCCAAGCAATAGCACCTCCCCAATCATGCGCCACCAAAACAACTTTTTGTTGATGACTGACAGCTTCGACAAACTCCTTCATCACACTGATTAAATTCGGTACTTGATAAAAAGCGTTATCTGAGATTTTTTCACTGAGGTTATAACCGGGTAAATCTGGGGCAATAACACGATAATCACGAGACAATGCATTCAATTGATTTCGCCATGCAAACCAAGCTTCTGGGAAACCATGCAGGAATATCAATGTTTTACTTTGCATTTTTTTTGTCGGTAATGACTCGACATAATGCAGTTCACATTGGCTCAGCTTAACCTTTTTATGTTCCATACTTATCCCTCCAATACAACAAACTCTTTCGATCAAAAAAGGCGAATAGAACACTATTCGCCTTTTCAATTTATGCAGTACTTATCGACCTTTATACAATATTAAATTGCTCTTCAGTCATTGCCATTAAGTTATCTGCACCAGACTCGATAGAAGAGACTAAAGAACGAGTTCTTGTTAACAATCTATCGAAGTAGAACTTGGCAGTCAGCAGCTTAGCCTTATAGAATTCCGCATCATCAGTGCCTGCGTCTAGCTTTTGCTGGGCTGTTACGGCAATTTTCAACCAGAAGTAACCCACAACAACATAACCTGAATACATCAGATAATCGACTGACGCCGCCCCAAGCTCCTCGGGATTCTTAGCTGCACGCTGCATAATCTCGCCCGTCATCTGAAGCCATTCATCAACGTGCTTTTCGATGCTGTTAGACCAAGCATTGAATTGAGATTCTCCACGAATACTCAAGCAATAATCCTTAACTTCTTGTGCAAAAATATTAAGTAGCTCGCCTTTCGAGCCTGCCACTTTGCGCGCCAACAAATCAATTGCTTGGATGCCTGTTGTCCCTTCGTACATGGTACAAATACGCGTATCACGAGCTAACTGCTCCATGCCCCACTCTTTTATAAAGCCATGACCGCCAAATACCTGCATTCCATAGCTCGTGCTCTCTTGCGCAGTCTCAGTTAAAAATGCCTTAACAATTGGCGTCAAGAATGCAAGCTTTGCTTCAGCAATCTGACGTTCTTGATCACTTTTACTGTCATGCGCAATATCAACTAATTGCATAGCATAGATTGCCAACGCACGATTGCCTTCAGCGAAGGCTTTCTGGGTTAATAACATACGACGAACATCAGGGTGATTGATAATAGGATCCGCAGGACCATTAGGGTTCTTAGGCCCTGTCATCGATCTAAACTGAATGCGGTCTTTCGCATAGGCTAAAGCGCCTTGGAATGCCGCTTCAGACGCAGACAAACCTTCAAGACCAGTACCAATACGGGCTGTATTCATAAAGGTGAACATACAATTTAGGCCGCGGTTTTCTTCACCGACTAAATACCCTTTTGCGCCGTCAAAGTTAATCACACAAGTCGCTGATGCTTTAATTCCCATTTTGTGTTCAATCGAGCCACAAGAAACCGCATTACGTTCTAATTTTTCACCGTTTGGACCAGCATTAAATTTGGGTACAACGAATAAGGAAATACCTTTAGTACCACCAGGAGCATCAGGTAGACGCGCGATAACAATATGTACGATGTTTTCTGACATATCGTGTTCACCGGCAGAGATGAAAATTTTAGTTCCAGTCAAGCTGTAAGAACCATCACCGTTCGGCTCGGCCTTACATTTCAACATACCTAAATCAGAACCACAGTGCGGCTCGGTCAAACACATAGTACCTGTCCAATGCCCCGCAACTAGGTTATTAAGGTACATATCCTGTTGTTCTTTAGAACCGTGCGCTTTGAGCGTTTCCATACAGCCTTGACTTAAACCAGGGTACATCGCCCAAGAGTGGTTAGCTGACGAAAACCATTCTGCCATCGTACTTGCTAATGAATAAGGTAGGTTCTGACCACCAAATTCCTCAGGTTGTGCCATACCTGTCCAACCACCTTCAACGTATTGTTGATAAGCCTCTTTAAACCCTTTAGGCGTAGTGACTTCACCATCATTCCATTGACAGCCTTCTTCATCACCACTCGCATTAATCGGTGCCAACACATTCTCAGCAAACTTAGCAGCTTCAGAGAATATGGCTTGAACCATATCTGGTGTTGCATCTTCATAGCCTAAATTTGCGTAGTGCTCCTCATACCCTAACAACTCATTCATAACGAATAGAGCATCTTTTACCGGAGCCTTAAAGCCTTCCATAAATACCTCTTAATTCTTAATAAACTTCAAAAAGCCCTGCAGCGCCCATACCGCCGCCTATACACATAGTACACACAACGTATTTAACGCCTCTGCGCTTGCCTTCTAATAGTGCGTGACCAACTAAGCGAGAACCGCTCATACCGTAAGGATGACCTATTGATATAGCGCCTCCATTAACATTCAATTTGTCGTTATCGATTCCTAATTTATCACGACAATAAAGCACTTGTACTGCAAACGCTTCGTTAAGTTCCCAAAGACCGATATCGTCCATGGTTAATCCATGACGTTTCAGTAGCTTGGGAACTGCAAATACAGGACCTATTCCCATTTCATCAGGTTCGCACCCGGACACCGCTATTCCGCGATATGCGCCTAACGGCGCTATATTATTTTGCTCTGCTAGCTTGCTATCCATAACGACACAAGCTGATGCACCATCTGAAAGCTGGCTTGCATTACCTGCGGTAATAACACCGCCTTCAATCACTGGATTGAGTGCTGAAAGCCCATCCAATGTCGTCTCAGGTCGATTACCTTCATCTTTCGCCAAAGTCACTTCCTGAAAGCTTTCTTCACCCGTTTCTTTATCAATGAGCAATTTATTAGCTGTTACTGGAATAATTTCGTCATCGAATAAACCTTTTTCCTGTGCAGCAGCTGTTCGCATCTGGCTTTGATATCCGTATTCATCCTGTGCTTCTCGACTAACACCATAGCGTTTTGCAACCACTTCAGCAGTTTGTAGCATAGGCATGTAGATATCTTTATGCTTTTTAACCAAAGCTGGATCAACCATACGATGCGTATTCATCTTTTTATTTTGCACCAAGCTGATCGAATCCAGGCCGCCGGCAACCATAGCACCGACACCTTCATTAACGATCTGATTAGCAGCAGTGGCAATAGCGTACATACCTGACGAACATTGGCGATCGACAGTCATACCACCGACGGTTACCGGTAAACCACCGGCAAGCGCAGCAAGGCGACCAATATTCATGCTTCCGGTACCTTGAGTTAATGCACTTCCCATAATGACATCATCAATTAATGCTGGATCTAGTCCAGACTTAGCAACAGCGGCACCAATAGCGTGACCACCTAAAGTAGGCGCTTCTAAATTGTTAAAGGCACCTCTATAAGCGCGCCCCATTGGGGTTCTTGCTGTTGAAACTATGACTGCTTCTTTCATATTAATTACCCCTTATTCAAATCTGAAAATTGTTTTCCATCATCAACTAACTGCTTAAGTAGCGGAGATGGCTCAAACCACGATTTACCGTGCTCACCCAAATCATTCTGATAACGACACATAGCATCGTAGACTGCTTTAACACCAACCTGATCGGCATATTGCATAGGACCACCTCTATAAACAGGGAATCCATAGCCATAAACATAGATGACGTCGATATCACTCGGTTTAGCAGCAATACCTTCTTGAAGAATATTCGCGCCTTCATTGATCAAAGGATAAATACAGCGTTCAATGATTTCTTGATCAGTAATTTCTCTTTGCTGAATACCTAACCTTTCGGCTTCTTCTTTAGCAATTTGTACGACTTCAGGATCAGGTATAGGTTTACGCTGACCTTTTTCATAAAGATAAGCACCACGACCACACTTAAGGCCAACTCGACCTTTCTCAACTAAGCGGTCACCGACAACACAATAACTTGGGTCATGTTTAATAAATTCTCGTCTTGATTCGCGGACAAAATAACCAATATCAAGACCAGCCATATCCCCCATGGTAAATGGCCCCATAGGCATTCCCCAATCGTAAATAACGCGATCAATCTGCTCCGGGGTCGCGCCCTCTAGTAGCAGTCGGTTTGACTCTCTGCTGTAGGTTTCGATCATTCTGTTACCAACAAAACCGAAACATACACCCACCAAGACAGATACTTTGCGGATGGTTTTGGCCAACTTCATTACCGTTTTTATGACATCCGGTGACGTGTGTTCAGCCTTAACAACCTCCAGCAACTTCATCACATTAGCTGGACTAAAGAAATGCATGCCAATGACATCTTGTGGGCGGCTTGTACTTTTTGCGATTTCATCAATATCGAGTGTCGAAGTGTTAGTCGCTAATATCGCTCCGTCTTTACATACTTTGTCGAGTTGACCAAAGACTTCCTGTTTGACTGACATTTTTTCGAAGACAGCTTCTATCACCAAATCGACATCAGCAAAGTCATTGTAATCAGTAGAGCCAGTTAAAAGCTGCATCCGCTGTTCAACTTGCTCAGCCGTTAATTTTCCTTTCTTTGCAGAGTTTTCATAATTACGTCTTATGAGTGCTAACCCTTTATCCAGTGCTTCTTGCTTCACTTCTAGCATAGTCACTGGTATTCCAGCATTAGCAAAGTTCATAGCAATGCCGCCACCCATGGTGCCAGCACCAACGATCCCGACCTTTTTAATTTCACGGATTGGCGTGGCTTTATCAAAATCGCTCACATGCCCGGCAGCACGTTCAGCAAAGAAGATATGACGCTGCGCAGCCGACTCGGACGAATTCATACACTCAATAAAAAGCTCAACCTCTTTCTTAAGTCCGTCCGCAAAAGGCAAACTAACCGCTGCTTCAACTGCTTGAATACAACGCTCAGGCGAATAAAAACCTCGAGCATTCTTAGCAATACCTTGGCGATATTGTGCAAAAAGTTCGGCTGGTGCTTGTGCAGCATCGACTGTTAAGTCGCATGTTCTGCGAATTTCGCCACCTTCTACCAGTTTTGTTTGAATAAACGCCATAGACTCTTCTAATAACTGTGCTGGATTCTCGACAATAAGATCGAACACTGATGGCAAGGTACTGACTTTAGTTGGCTTACCTGTCACTATCATATCTAGTGATTTAGCAACACCGGCCAAACGAGGAAGGCGCTGAGTACCGCCAGCTCCAGGCAAAATGCCCAGATTAACCTCCGGCAGACCAACCTTGTTATCTGCAAAGCTGATTCGATAATGGCACGCGAGGGCGACTTCTAGTCCTCCACCGAACGCAGGGCCACTTACAACAGCGAAAACAGGCTTGGTTGCTTGCTCTATCACATCAAGAACTTCAGGCAATGGGGATTCATGCGCGTCGCCACCAAACTCAGAAATATCAGCACCACCCGAAAACAGAGCCTGCTCAGATGAGATAGCAATAGCTTTTACACTATCATCTGATAACGCACTTTTTACTTTTTCTATCAAGCCTATTCGAACCGCTTTAGACAATGCATTGACTGGCGGGTTTTGAATCTTTATCAGCGCAACCTCTGATAAAACGCTCATTTCAACGGCCGTGTTATCTGTTTGAGTCATAATCGTCTTTCACCATTTAGCTTGTTGAAAACTTGTTAATACTCAGCAGTCTAGAACAGCGTATCGAATCAACCAAGTTTATTGGTTTTATAGTGCCGAATAATTTTAAATGATAGATGATTTATCGCCCTGATAGCTTGGAGTGTCTTGTTTCATAGGGGTTTCAGCATGTATATAGTGTTTGACATTAATGGTTGATTTTGATTCTCTTAATATACGAACAACGTTCAAGTGTTAATAAAAAGATCTAAAAATTAGCGCTTAACACGAGGTTAAAAGATGGAATATTTACGTACTCCCGACAGTCAATTTACTGATTTAGAGGGCTTTTCCTTTTCCCCTAACTACCTTCATGTTGATGACAACGAAGGTGGTCAATTGCGTGTCCATTACCTTGATGAAGGTCCAAAAGATGGACAAGTCGTACTCCTTCTCCATGGCGAGCCATCTTGGTGTTACCTCTACCGCAAAACCATCCCTACTCTTATAGAACATGGTTTTCGTGTTATTGCACCCGATCTCGTCGGTTTTGGCCGTTCAGACAAGCCCACTAAAAGAACTGATTATACTTACATAAGACATCTAAACTGGCTCAAAAGCACGGTAAAACAGCTCAACTTATCTAACGTAACTTTGGTCTGCCAAGATTGGGGAGGTTTGCTTGGCTTGCGTATGGTCGCTGAAGATCCCGAACAGTATGCAAGAGTCTTAGCAACGAATACTTTCCTTCCCACAGGAGATATAGAGCCTAATGACGCTTTCTTGAACTGGAAAAAATTCTCTCAAGAAGTTCCGAGTTTTCCGGCTTCGGGCATTATCAAAGGCGCGACAGTCAACAAATTAACGCCAGAAATTATCGCAGCCTATGATGCTCCGTTCCCCGATGAAAGCTACAAAGAAGGCGCTCGTCAGTTTCCGGTATTAGTACCTATTTCTCCAGACAATGTTGAAGCAGAAGCCAACAGAGAAGCTTGGAAAAAGTTAGCAACTTTTAATAAACCATTTCTGACTGCATTTAGTGACTCTGATCCTGTCACGGCGGGTGGAGATGCGTATATGCAGAGGGTAATTACAGGTTGTGAAGGTCAAAAACACACGACTATTGTGGCAGGCGGACATTTTGTTCAAGAAGATAAAGGCGAAGAGTTAGCTCAGATCACCGTCCAATTTATTAAAGATAATCCGCTGCAATAGCATTCAATTAGTATTTTTATAAGGTTTTAAAATGGATTCATTATTAGATTTCACTGGCAAAGTAGCAACAATCACAGGTGTCGCTAGTGGCTTTGGCAAATTGCTCGCGGAAGACTTAGGAAGTCGAGGTTGTTCCCTCGTTATTGGTGATATCAACCTCGAAGGGTTAAAAGCAACCGAACAAAGTTTGATTGATAAAGGCGTCTCAGTTAAAGCACTACAAACTGACGTATCACAAGAACAAGATATTAAAAATATGACGAATACGGCTATGGCACAATTTGGTCGTATCGACATGGCAATTAATAACGCAGGTGTCGCTCATACGCCTATGCCGAGTCATGAATTGGATGAACAAATTTTCGATACTCAGATGAACGTTAATGTGAAAAGCATCATGTTCGGTATGAAATATCAAATCCCTGCTATGCTCAGTCAAGGTGGTGGGCACATATTGAATGTCAGCTCATTGGCTGGTTTAGGCGCAGCGCCTAAGGGCGGTGCTTACAGTGCTGCTAAACATGCTGTCATTGGATTGTCGAAGACCGCTGCTGTTGAGTACGCTAAACACGGCGTTCGAGTGAATACCATATGTCCATTTTACAGCCCTACTGCAATTTTGGACGTAGACGGGTACAACACAGAAGAAAGCAGAGCGTTTTTGGCAAAAGGTTGTCCGATGAAGCGTCTCGCTGATCCTCAAGAGGTTGTTAATACCATGGTATTGATGCTTTCCCCTGGCAATAGTTATATGACAGGTCAAAGTATCGCTGTAGATGGTGGCGTGACAGCGTTCTAACTAGGTTAATTTCCTGATTACATTTAATAGGCTAATTCAAAAGAAAGGTATTTTATGAACGGATTAATGATGGACAAGCAATTGATGATTTCATCAATTCTCACTTTCGCAGACAGAAATTTTCCTGATAGAGAAATTGTCTCTGTCACTGCCGATAATCCGAGTCATAGATATACCTACAAAGATTGTTTTAGTCGCACCAGACAATTAGCCAATGCTTTAAAAAGCTTAGGTGCTGAGTTTGGTGATCGAATTGGTACTTTAGCTTGGAATGATTACCGTCATTTAGAGCTGTACTACGCAATTTCCGGATCAGGCATGGTATGCCATACCATCAACCCCAAGTTATTCCCCGAACAAGTCGCTTATATCGTTAATCACGCGGAAGACCGTGTCTTATTTGTCGACCTCCTTGTGTGGCCGCTGATTGAAGCATTACAACAGCATTTTTCTAAAGTTGAGCATTTTGTGGTTCTGACAACAGAAGCTAATATGCCCAAGACTCAAATCAACAATGTCCACTGTTACGAAACATTGCTGTCGAAAGAGTCAGATCAATTTGAGTGGCCAGAGTTCGATGAAAAAACTGCAAGCGGCATGTGCTACACATCTGGAACAACAGGTAACCCTAAAGGTGTTGTTTATAGTCACCGCTCTACCCTTTTACATGCTTATGCAGGCGCCTTAACTGATGCTACAGCGCCGCGATCTGTTGATGTTGTGCTTCCTGTCGTTCCTATGTTCCATGTCAATGCTTGGGGAATACCTTTTGCAACTATCATGGTTGGTGCAAAGTTGGTTATGCCAGGGCCTAAAATGGCCGATGGTGAAACCCTGCAATACCTGATGGAAAGTGAAAAAGTCACCTTTTCTTCAGGCGTACCCACCATCTGGATGGCATTGCTGAATTATTTGCAAGAGTCAGGTAAGAAGATCCCAACGGTCAAACGCATCAGTACTGGAGGAGCCGCTTGCCCACTCAGTATTATTGAGCGCTTTAAGCATGAATATGATTCCATGGTTATCCAAGGCTGGGGAATGACTGAAACAAGCCCGCTAGGTACTATTTTCAGCCTGAAAGCTGGTATGGAAGATTATGACACTGAGCAGGTCACTAAACTGCAGTCAATGCAAGGGCGTGGAATTTTCGGTATCGAAATGAAAATTGTTGACGAAGATAACAATAGCCTTCCGTGGAATGGTATTGATAGTGGTGCATTAAAAGTGAAAGGCGCTTGGGTAAGCAACAGTTACTACGGCTTATCTGCAACACCTGGCGATCCCGATTGTCCGGTAGATAAAGATGGTTGGTTTGATACTGGAGATGTTGCCAGTATTGATGAGCACGGCTACTTACAGATAACAGATCGTACAAAAGACGTTATCAAAACGGGTGGTGAATGGGTGAGTTCTATCGAGATAGAAAATGCCGCGGTTGGTCATCCTGACGTTATGGAAGCTGCTGTTATTGGACGCTACCACCCTAAGTGGACGGAGAGACCTTTACTTGTTGTCGTTAGAGCACCAAATAGTGAAGTCACCAGCGATGCTATATTAGAGTATATGAAATCTTCACTACATAAATTATCAGTACCCGATGGCGTCGAATTTGTTGATGAGCTTCCTCATACAGCGACCGGTAAATTGAATAAGCTCGCTATTAGAAAAATGTTTGAAGATTATAGCTTTGAATAAGACCTAGCGTTCATTCTTGAATATCTAAAAGCCGACATCATAAGTCGGCTTTTTATTAGAGTCTCTAAACTTAGGTCACCAACAAACATTAATATTCTTGATCCTTTCCACAGTTTTAACGGTAAAATAAGGCTGCTTTAAATTCTAAAAGTTTTCCATGCGTCGAAATCGATTCCCTGTTAGCGAAGATACGCCTTTCAATTGGCGTGTTATTTTTCAACTCATTCCTTACCTAAGCGAATTTAAAGGCAGAGTGTTCTTTGCCATTTTATGCTTGGTTGGGGCAAAAGTTGCCAGTGTTGGTTTACCCTTTATCCTCAAACATATTGTTGATGACCTTAATCTCGAAACACCCACTGAACAGCTAGTCGCAGTTCCTATTGCGCTAGTTGTTGCCTATGGCATCGTTAGATTCGCAAATGTTTTATTTGGAGAAATAAGAGATACCCTTTTTGGTCGCGTTACCGAACGCGCGATGAGAAGAATAGGCCTTAAGGTTTTCCAACATTTACATTCATTAGATCTGAGCTTTCACCTCAACCGGCAAACAGGTGGTCTTTCACGAGATATCGAAAGAGGTACAACCGGTATTAGTTTTCTCCTGCGTTTTCTCATTTTCAATATCGGCCCTACCCTAATAGAAATCGCACTCGTGGTAGGTTTACTCTATAGCCAATATGGTTTTAGTTTTGCAGCTATTATCTTTGGCGCAGTATTGCTGTACATCACTTTCTCAGTTAAAGCCACCGATTGGCGAACTAAGTACGTCCGCGAAGTCAATCAAGCTGACTCTAGCTCTAATTCGCGGGCAATAGATAGCTTGCTAAACTATGAAACCGTTAAATATTTTAATAACGAGGATTTTGAATCGAAACGTTACGACGTCGATTTATCAGGGTGGGAATCGGCGCGACGTAAAAACAGGCTAACCTTGTTTGCACTAAATGGCGGGCAAGCGTTGATCATATCACTCGCAATGACTTCAATGATGTTGTTAGCCGCCATCAACGTTACTAAAGAAACCATGACGATTGGTGATTTCGTTCTCATCAACGCTTTTACAATGCAGATCTTTATGCCACTTAACTTCCTGGGATTTGTTTACCGAGAGGTCCGTGGATCGCTAGCAAACATCGAAAACATGTTCTCTCTACTCAATAGAGAGTCTAAGGTTGTTGATACTGATGACGCGCAACCTCTAGTCGTCAATAGTGCAGACATCCACTTTAAACAGGTCCAGTTCCACTATGAACCTGAAAGGCCTATTCTTAAGGGCTTGGATTTTTGTATTAAAGCAGGCCAGAAGGTAGCCGTTGTTGGTGAAAGCGGCGCCGGTAAGTCAACCATTATTAAATTACTGTTTCGTTTCTACGACGTCACTCATGGTGAAATTAATATAGATGGACAGAATATTTCTAGTGTCACACAGCATTCACTGCGAAAGCATATTGCTATCGTCCCTCAAGATACGGTTTTGTTTAATGACACGCTTTTCGAAAATGTCCGCTATGGTCGTCCTGATGCGACAACCGAAGAAGTTAATGAAGCGATTCGACTAGCTCATTTAAAACAGTTTATTGAGAGTTTACCAAAGGGTAAAGACACAATGGTTGGTGAACGAGGCTTAAAACTATCAGGTGGCGAGAAGCAGCGTGTGGCAATAGCCCGTGCTATTCTTAAGCAATCCCCGATTTTAGTGTTTGATGAAGCAACCTCTTCTTTGGATAGTCAATCTGAGCAAGCGATTTTACAAGCCTTAAAAGAAATCTCATTAGGTCATACGAGCTTGGTTATTGCGCATCGACTATCTACTATTGTTGATGCCGATAACATTTTAGTCATGGAAAACGGAGCCGTTGTGGAGCAAGGAACTCACACACAACTTATTCAGAAAGAGGGTCTTTATAAAGCAATGTGGACGACGCAGCAAAAACAAACGCCCGACAATACAGTTGGACAGGATATTGGGTAATAAGCAAGCAATTCAAGATGCAGTAAACCAAACGATGCCTTTTGGTAAATATACTGGACGAAAGTTATTAAAACTGCCTTTACCCTATCTGGTGTGGTTTAAAAGAGAGGGTTTTCCCGAAGGCAAGCTTGGCAGCCAAATGGCACTTGTTTATGAAATTAAACATAATGGACTTGAGGAAATGTTTACAAAGCTTCTGATTGATGAGGAATAAAAAGGTTATGTTAAAAGCATGTTACTACTTGCTCAAAAAGCATACAGCCAATTAACTAGGCTCTTATTTTATCTCTAATATTCGTATATTTAGCGCTAAATTTGTACACTAAAGTTCAACACTGCTTTGGATTAAACTACACTATATAGACTTTAGTATAGTACGGTTAAAAAAATGCCTTTCCGCAAGGAAACACTAATCGCCTATTTTCGGGTATCCATTTTCTTTATAAGCTCAATTGCTTGCCTTACAACTCAAGTAAAGGCAGATGAGCTTAATGTTGCATTTTTATCCGTAGGACCTGAGCAAACTAAACGCTTACAGCATTGGTTCAAGGAATTTGAACGCAAGTACCCCAACACGAAAATCAATCTACAAACATACGACGATGCCGTTTATAAAGAGCATGTTAGATCATGGCTCGAGAGTGAAGAGTTTGATGTTGTCTATGGACAAGCAGGATACAAGCTCATTCAGCTTATTGATTTGGGTTTGTTGACCCCGGTTTCTTCCATTATTGATAAATCGAAGCTGCAAGAAGTTATTCAACCAAGCGTTCTATCTCAAGTTAGAATTGATGAGTTTATT
Organism: Alteromonadaceae bacterium M269; assembly: GCA_004353515.1. GTDB lineage: Bacteria > Pseudomonadota > Gammaproteobacteria > Enterobacterales > Alteromonadaceae > M269. The sequence goes on from SMNZ01000001.1 coordinate 755,220, forward strand.
TATGGCTTGCCATTAGCTCACTACCCGTGGGGCTTCTACTATAATAAGACGATATTTTCAGAATATAACATTGCTCCTCCAACAAGCTGGGATGATTTCGTTAATACCTTAGAAAAGTTGGAGAAAAACGGAGTAACTCCACTTGTTCAAGCTAATAAAGAAGGATGGGAACCACTCTTCTGGCTAGATATGTTAAGTCTTGCGACTGGTGGCGAAACATTACGCAAAAAACTCATCAAAAATGAAGCGCTTTTACCCTTTGAACAAGAAGCTATCACTCATAAGTTTGCGGAAATAACAGCGCAAAATAGATTACTTAATCCCCAAAAAAGCTGGTCTTGGCAGGAAACAATCTCAGCAGTGAGCGAAGGCAATGCAGCAATGACAGTCATGGGATCATTTGCTGAGCCTTTAATTCAAAACACCAACAACGATCGTATCGGATATTTCCCATTTCCAGGTAGCTTTGGTAAATCACTGGTTGCTCCTTTAGATTTATTTGTGATACCAACAGCGAGTACAAAAAAGGATGAAACAAAAAAATTACTGTCCTTTCTATTACAACCTGAGGTACTCAGTCAGCTAGCTTTCGACTTAGGTTGGTTTCCTGTGACGAAAACTCATTTGTCAGGACAAGCGCTGAATGAAAGGCAACAAAAATCGCTTGAATATCTATCCCAGACACCCTTGCATGCTCATTATTTTGATCGAGAAGCTGATCCGGTTTACTCTCTTGAGCTCGGCGATAAATTAGCGGAAGCTATGGCGACACAAACGCCACAAACAATTTTCACGATTAGTGAAGCACCAACCCTCCCTGAACCTAAAACCTCGGCCATATCCGACGACAAAACTATTCATATATCAGCCATTAAAGGACATAAAGCCACGTTTCTTGCTTCCCAGTTGATGGCTAGAGTTTACCAAAGTGTCGGTTACGATATCGAAGTTAAGCGTTTCGATACATCAGAAGAAGCGATTAAAGCGCACGAGAAGGAAATGGATGCCGATCTTTTACGTGTCCAATATTTTGAGACAAAAAACCCCCTACTACGCCGTGTTCCAGAGCCGGTGATATCCGCTTGGATTTATATGGTGATGAACAAAAAGTATTGTGATGGCAGTAACGTGGACTACTCAGCGCTATCCAATGTCGCAGTAGGTTCCGATGCAGTTGCGTTTCAAGAGTGGGCGGAACAGGCCAATACAAAACTGACAATATTCCCAGACAACCACAAGATGTGGCGTGCGTTTAAAAATGATGAAATAAAAGCGCTGCTTGTTTTCGAACCTGATTTGATTGAGCATAAAGATACGGTTGAGCAACACTGCCGTTCCAGAGTTTCAAGAACAGACTTTTTCCACTATGTGAATCAACGTCATGAAGATTTAATCCCTTTATTGGATAGTGAAATTAAGAAGCTAAAACAGCGTGACGAGTATAGAGAAATCATTAGACGTTTTGGTGTTAGATAATAAAACCGAAAACAGTGAATAATTTTCCGCTTAAGCAATTGACTTCAGGTAAAGAAAACAATACATTCGATTCATGAAAATTATTCTCGTAAACATTGACTTTTTTACTTCGCGTTGAATTGCGAGGTTTAGTTGTGAATGCTTGTAAAACCTCCTCAACGGAGGTTTTTTTATTTAAGGATGTGCAGTGACTAATATTGAGTTAGAGAAAATACGTGAAACGATCAGTCGTTTAGATAAAGAGTTGCTCGATATCCTTACGGAAAGACAGCAATGTACCAACCAGGTAGCAGAGGCGAAAATCAAAGCCCAAATTCCTGTTCGTGACCAAAACCGTGAAGAGCAGCTACTAGTTAAGTTGATAAAACAAGGACAAGAAAAAGGCTTAGATGCCCATTTCATTACTAAGCTCTTCCATGTCATTATTGAAGAGTCAGTACTGAATCAACAAGCAATGCTAGCTCAACGCGCTAACCCTACCGCTTCAGATCCTTTATATCGCGTTGCATTCCTTGGAGATCGCGGTTCTTACAGCTACTTAGCAACGCAAAAATACTTCACGAGACGCACTTCACAGATCCATGAAATTGGCTGCCAAAGTTTTAACGAAATCATTGATAAAGTGGAAACAGATCAAGCCGATTATGCGGTGCTTCCGATTGAAAACACGAGCTCTGGAAGTATTAATGAAGTATTCGATCTGCTTCAACACACACATTTAAGTATTGTTGGTGAGTTAACCCACCCCGTTGAACATGCATTACTCGTTTCTGGCAAAACCGAGTTAAGCCAAATTAAAGTTATTTACGCACACCCTCAGGTTTTCTCTCAATGCAGTCACTTCTTAGCGGAACTTGGTGACGTTGAAGTTAAGCCTTGCGACAGTACTTCATCTGCTATGTTACATGTGAGTGAAGCTAAACAAACACATATTGCAGCAATCGGTAGTGCTGCTGGCGGCAGACTCTATGGATTACAAGAACTAAGAAGCAACTTGGCGAATCAAAAAGAAAACCATAGTCGATTCATTGTCGTTGCTCGAAATGCCGTTGTTGTGCCTCTGCAAATCCCGGCCAAAACAACATTAGTCATGTCTACAATGCAGACACCAGGTGCACTGGTTGATGCTCTGATGGTACTTAAAAATAATGACATCAACATGACTAAACTAGAATCCCGTCCTGTCAATGGTAACCCTTGGGAAGAGATGTTCTATCTTGATGTTATTGGGAATATTGAAGACGGTCCGATGCAGAATGCATTGCAGCAACTTAAAGGAATGACAAGACAGTGTAAAGTTTTGGGATGTTACCCTACAGAGGAAGTAGTTCCTACACAGGTAGCTGCAGCGAAAGCGTTACAGACCTTATAAATATACCATTCAGCAGTAATAACATTGAATTAACTCAACTATCCGTTAAGAAAGCGGAAGTTGAGCTAATGCTTACAGGGTTAAAAGTTAAAATGCCCGGGTTTAGCCCAAGTGTCTGTCATCATCCACTTTTTGTAAGAGCTTTTTACTTTCCAACAAACTTTGTTTTGCAAATGGGCCAAACCAGCTGCCTATCATAAGGAACTGTTTGATGAATCCGGATTTGTCGCCTGATTCTAATAGGTTAAGTGCTTTATCGAATTCATCTCTGAATCGATGTAAGAGCCCCACACTGTCTTTGTTACCGAAAATAATTTCTGCATACAGAGATGGATCCTGAGCAAACAATCGACCAACCATATTAAGTTCAAGTCGATAAATAGGTGAACTCAACTTAATCAATTGTTCGAGATCGGGGTTTTCACCCGCCAAGTGTGCGCCAAACACGAAAGTCGTAAAATGTCGCATAACCTGTATGAAAGCCATAGCGTCATCATGAGCTTGCGCATCACTTTCATTGAGTACAGCACCCCAGGTTTTTATTTGCTTTAAAAGCCAATCATATTTCTCTTCATGACGGCCGTGACAAACAACAACAACCTGTTTCACCAAACTTGAAACATCAGGACCAAACATAGGGTGCAGGCCAACAACAGGCCCTTTATGAGCAGCCATCATTGCATTTAACGGTTTATGCTTAACACTAGTGATATCAGCCAACACACAATCGTCAGGAAGCTGTTTCAACTGGCTAATCACATGTTCGGTGATTTTAATCGGCACAGCAACTAATACTAAGCCTGCATTGGCGAAGATTTCGGGTGCTCTTTCCCAATCGTTTTTCTCAATAACTTCAACGAAATAGTCACTTCGTTCAAACATATCAACAAAAACGCGGCCTAGTGCCCCTTCGCCACCGATAACAACAACTTTTTTAATGTCGTCACTCTGTTTCTTGTAGATAACATGCTGAGTCTGATAAGACTCTCGCATGATCCTACGTAATAAATCCTCAACGAGAACGGGAGAAACACCCATACTCGAAGCTTGTTCTCTGCGCTTAGCTATTAGCTCTGCTTCGCGTTCAGGTACGTAAATAGGCATACCTGTTTTGCTTTTATGTGCGCCGACTTGTTTTGTACATTTCGCACGCTTAGCCAAAAGCTCAACTAATTGACTATCAATCTCGTCAATTTGGATGCGCAGTTGGCCTAGGTCATTGTCTTTTCTTGATTTTTCGTTCATTCACTTGCTTCGTCTTGCATACGATTAAGTCGCAGAGGCAGTACGGTTATCAATTTATCTCGAGTAAGATTCAATAATTCTTCTGTCATTTCCCAGTCAATGCAGCCATCAGTGATTGATACACCGTATTCCAGTTCAGACATTTGCTTACCATCACTGCTTTGATTGCCTGCGTTAAGATGGCTTTCAAGCATCAACCCTATAATAGACTCATTACCTTCTAAAATCTGGTTTACAACATTTTGCGCAACCAAAGGTTGGCGTCTATAGTCTTTACTCGAGTTAGCATGGCTACAGTCAACGACTAATCCAGCACTTAACCCGTGCTTTTCAAGTTCCGTTTCGCAGTCCGAGACACAAACTGAATCGTAGTTAGGCTGTTTACCACCACGAAGGATGATATGCCCATCGGGGTTACCTTGCGTTTGTATAATGGCGACCTGCCCTTTTTTATTGATACCCATGAAGCTATGTGCGTTAGCTGCAGATTTTAAAGCATTAATAGCGATATCTAAGCTGCCATCAGTACCATTTTTAAATCCAACGGGCATTGACAAGCCACTCGCCATCTCACGGTGAGTCTGTGATTCAGATGTACGCGCACCAATTGCAGCCCAGCTGAACAGCTCGCCAAGATATTGAGGGCTTATTGGATCTAAGGCTTCAGTCGCAACAGGAAGCTCCAATTCCGCTAACCATATTAACAGCTCACGCGCTTTTCTTAAGCCTGCTTCGATATCAAAGGTACCATCCATATGCGGATCGTTAATTAACCCTTTCCATCCAATTGTGGTTCGCGGTTTTTCAAAATAAACACGCATCACGATATACAGCGTATCTTTGTATGACTCATGCAATTCTTTAAGCTTCAAAGCATATTCTTTGGCAGCTTCGACATCGTGAATGGAACATGGACCACTCACAACAAGCAATCTATGATCTTTCCTATGGACAATATCAGCAATAGTCTTTCTTGCAGTCTCTATTTCTCTGAGTGCGTGTTCGCTGATAGGAATCTCTTTTTGTAATTGTTCGGGTGTTATTAAGACGTTCTCTGACGAAACATGAACGTTATTGATTGAGTCGCGTAACATGGCGTAAATACCTAAAATAAAGTCAATATAAATAAGATAGTAATTAAGAAGAGACAGTCTGACGTACTAACAACGAGCGTTGCTAAATGGCTGGGACTCCACCCTTGAATGTAAATCTTTATTTACACATAGCTTATACATGTATAAAAAGTGTGGTTGACTTTTTAACAGCACAAAGAATCGATATCAAGCGTTTTTTCATACTTTGTGGCTATGCAGGATATTTCATGCAAAAAGTGCACACTAAACCATCAATCATATTGAAATTAATACGAATTTTGTCAGTATTGTGTAAAAGTTGAGATTCTTTCGTCCAGTTACCGTTCTACTATGGATAAGATTACAACGTTATTTTGGCAACGAAACACAACATAATAACGGAAAATTTGATGTACACTACCGCACATCAAGTTTATATATGCTGCGTTAACAAGCAGGAAGTGCTGAGCACAATATTAAAGGCCATTTTGAAAACTCAATGAAAATTATTAAGAGTCGCTACAATCAAAGAATCAATGTGATCTTTGCATTAACCTTAGTTATTGGAGTCGTGTTTAGCAGCTTAGTCTATTGGAGAGGTGTCGAAGTCTCCAGCATGACTAATGAGTTGATTACCGAAGAAATCCCTAATTATGAGTTACTTCGTTCTTTAGCTAACAATATGACCGAGCAAGAACGGATACTCTACGAATACTATGCAGATGACGAAACAGAAAGACTCGACGAATTTCAGGATATGGTCTTAGCCACCAACGAGCTTATTGAGCGTCTAGTTCGCGAATTTGGCGATATCCAGCCGTTAATGAAAACGCAAGAAGCTTCCAATAGCATTAATGAGATTGGGTTAGAATTTGGTGAAAACATGGCCAAAAACCCAACCGACTGGCCTCTTGCTCGTGTTCAATTAAAAGAAATCACTCGAATTCGTGAAGAGGCCTTACCGCAAATTGGTCTTTTGCTGGCTATTACTGGTGACTCTGTACTTAAATCGGAAAACTTAATACTTAACGATTTGGAGCAAGTACGCTTTTTCGTTATTGGGTACGGAGTACTAACACTGATTATTGCCTACATAGTAGCTAAAGCATTCAAAGCTTATCTATCAAGCTCTGCAACCAGCCAACGACTCGCTTTGTTCCCTATGCGAAACCCTAACCCTGTTATTAGTATTGATAACAAGAACAGTGTGACATACAGAAACCCTGCATCTGATAAGCTTTTAACAAGGCTTGAGATGTCTTTGGAACAAGTTAGTGAACTGTTGGCACCGGATTTAAAAGAATATCAAATAAACGTTCTTTCTAGCGAGAATAAAACTTCGGAATCCTTTCAGTTTAAAATTAAGGCATTCGAGTTTGAATGTGAATTGCATTGGCATGAAGACCAACAACAATGGGATTTACACCTAACTGATATCACGGACCGTAAGAAAGCAGAATATGAATTGAACTTCCTTGCATTTCATAACCCAGAAACTGAACTCAGAAACCAATATCAGTTAGCGAGGGACGTTGATGAATTATATGCAAGCGATACTAATTTTACTTTAGGGCTATTTGAAATCCGTTCCTTTAGTCAACTGATTGCTGGACGTGGAATAGATACCGCAACACAAGTCACCAAAGAAGTGTCTAAGTCACTTGAGCAAATCACCATGGCTATGTGCCCGAATGATTGCTGTATCTACCACATAGGCGAGAAGAGCTTTGCTTTCTTAACGACGATTTATCTGAACAATGAGAGTATTCATAGGCTCGTTGCCGATATGAATAAGAAAATCGCAGGAACTGCATTTTCTTGTCAGTCTCAGGTACAACTTGATTACGGCTTTAGCTTAGCGCCAGAACATGGTTCAAGCTACACCGATATCCTTAAGAATGCGAGAACAGCATTAGATACCTCAGCCAGAAACGACGACATTGAACAAATTCTTTTTAATCCTGAATTAGGCGCTCGATTGGAGTATGAACAACAGCTTATTTCGGATATGCGCGAAGCCATAGAGGAAGAGGGTTTTGAGCTTTATTTTCAACCGCAGCTTTCGCTTAAATCGAAAAAGATTATCGGAGCTGAAGTTCTTATTCGTTGGAACAATAAAGGAAAATGGATATCTCCTGGAGAGTTTATTCCGTTAGCAGAAAGCTCAGGTTTAATTGTTAAACTCGGTGATTGGATTTTACGTACGGCATGTATCAAGGCTCTTAAATTGATTGAAGCTGGCCTTGAAGATTTAGTCGTAGCGGTCAATATCTCACCTAAACAGTTCGGTCGCAGTGACTTTCTCGACAAAGTACGCACTGTGCTAGAAGAAACTGGCCTCCCCCCTCGTAACTTAGAGTTAGAGATTACCGAAGGCGTTATCATTTACAACGAAGAAGAAACCATAGAGACCTTAACATCGCTTAAGAACTTAGGTGTTATGCTTGCCATCGATGACTTTGGCACAGGTTATTCTTCTCTTAGCTATTTGAAAAAGTTTGATATAGATAAACTCAAAATTGATCAATCTTTTGTTAGACATATTCAAACCGAGCAAGCTGATGAGTCTATTGTTAGAACTATTATCGATCTCGGGAGAAACTTACACCTAAAACTCATTGCCGAAGGCGTGGAAGAGATTGAGCAGCTTGAAATTCTAAAATCCCTCGGGTGTGATGAGATTCAGGGTTATTTCTTTAGTAAGCCGCTTCCAGAAAATGCTTTTGTCGACTTTGTGAGTGATCATAAAGAGTAAGCTTTGAAACTACCTCAACGAGAAATCTAGCCTCTTCGGACTTCACTGAGTAAGATTTGGTAAGCATGGGTTAGCTGTTGAGTATATTCCTTACCTCCCCCCTTATCAGGGTGATGATTGTGCATAAGCTGATGATAGCGGCGCTTTATCAGCTTATGCTCGGAAGTACCTTTATCAAGCTCCAATAGACCCCAAGCACGTTCGACTTCATCTTGGCTATACTTTGTTTGTTGTAATGTAAACGTATCCCAGAATGAATCAATCAGGTTATCAACATCTTCTAATGTAGTATCTTGATAATTAGACCAGTCCATATAGTAGTCATAGAGCTTATGATCAGCTTCATCCGCAATTCCATAGCCATCATGCCACTCGTTAAGTGTGATCTGAGTCGCAATAATATCTAGCTGTGCAATCTGATTTTCCCGATAAAATTTTTGCAAACGATACAGTGCATTGAACACTACAAAATGTGCTCTAAACATCAAGAGGTTGTCTGAGAATAGAGAAGATGGGAAGAGAGAAAAAGGCTCTGATGAGAGTTTAGTTAGCAGCGAATATTCATTAATACGATTTGACGACTCTTGTAATATTGAGGCTATTGCGGCATCGAGAATGTCTCTCCATTCCGAGTTTTCTGCATACATATAAGTTGGTAATAAACTCGCGTGATAAGTTAAATATACTTTAGCACAGCCTAAAACGAAAAAAGGCACTCTATGAGTGCCTTTCTTTTAACGCTTTTAGCGAGCGATTATCTACGTAAGCCTAGACGCTTAATTAGATCTTGGTAGCTCTCAACATTCTTGCCTTTCAAGTAGTCAAGAAGCTTACGACGTTGGCTAACCATACGTAGCAAACCACGACGAGAGTGGTGATCTTTCTTATGATCAGCAAAGTGGCTTTGAAGCTTGTTAATGTTGTGCGTTAACAAAGCGATTTGAACTTGTGAAGAACCAGTATCGCCTTCTTTAATCGCATAATCAGCGATGATTTGTGCAGTTTCTGCTTTACTTAGTGACATTTCTTTCTCCTAATAAATAAAGGCTTGCCGATCACTAATTCAGCTAAGCCGGAAAGGACGCGTATTATAGCGGGGCTGAGCCCAATCGCAAGTAAATTTTACTCGGAGTAAACTACCAAGCGTTTAGTGCTCAATGCCCCACTTTCATCAACACTGCCAACACCTAAAAACCGTGTATTATTGAGATCAAAGACTCTATGTAATCCTGGAATTTTAGCTGCAAACCTAATCATACCTCCGTGTCGATAGAATTGGCTTTGCTCTTCATTTAAATCAACTATCGGAAGTTTAGACACTGCCGTATCCATGGGTAATAGCAATTCATCAATAGTCTGATAGTTTGCATCTAAAGGCTCTTCAAAATCACCTTTAGTTTCATCAGCGATTTGTTCCAATTGCTCTAACGATATCATCTTATCTGCAGGATAATCTGTTACCTGAGAACGATGCAACATGCTAACGAAAGCACCACACCCCAGTACTTGCCCTAAATCATCAACTAAGGAGCGGATGTAAGTACCTTTGCTGCAATGCACATTCAGATCGACTTCATTTCCTTCGAAACGTAACAGCTCGAGTGCATATATTTCAATGTCTCTAGCTTCCCGTTCAATCGTTATTCCCTGCCTGGCATAAACATACAAGGGCTGCCCATTGTGCTTTAAAGCAGAAAACATAGAAGGAACTTGCTTAATTGGTCCACGAAACTGTTCAAGCGCTTCTTCAAGCTGTGCAAGATTAACATCTACCGGCTTTTCTTCGACAACATCACCGTCTGCATCTGACGTTGTCGTACGAATGCCAAGTGTCGCCGTCACTTGATAGGTTTTATCTGCATCTAGCAAAAATTGGGAAAACTTCGTTGCTTCACCTAAACAAATAGGCAACATACCACTGGCTAACGGATCAAGAGCTCCTGTGTGTCCAGCTTTTGCTGCGAAGTATAAACGCTTAACACGTTGTAAGATTTGGTTTGACGAACCGCCAACCGGCTTATTAAGTAATAATACACCGTTAATCTGACGGCCTTTACGACGACGCCCCACTTAACTATTCGTTCCCTTCATCTTGTTCCGGATCACGACCAGCTTTGCGCGCGCGCTCTTCATCTTTTCTAATAGTCTCGCTGACTAAAGAAGAAATCCTAACACCTTCAACTAAGGAGCTATCGTTAACAAATTTAAGTGCAGGAACAGCTCGCATACGCATACGCTTAGCTAATAAAGTGCGAACAAAACCTTTACTATCTTCGAGTATCTCCATATTAAGCTTTAGCTTTTCTTCATCGTTTTCGAAAAAAGTCACAAAGATTTTGGCGTAAGCTAAATCACGAGACACTTCAGCGCCAGCGACAGTGATCATGCCTAAACGAGGATCATGATTCTTGAATTCATTTTGAAAAATACTAGCAACTTCTTTGTGGATTTGTTGGCCGACTCTGTCTGTACGGGAAAATTCTCTGGCCATAATGCCCTCTCGTATTCTGAATAATGACGTGTACTTAAAAGCACGAAGCAGGTTAGTGTTCTAAATGAATTAACACTAACCTGCCCTAATTATGACTACTTTTAAATTAAAGTGTTTTAGATCTCTCGAGCAACTTCAACAGTTTCGAAGACTTCGATTTGGTCACCCACTTTAACATCATTATAGTTCTTAACGCCGATACCACATTCCATACCGTTACGAACTTCTTGTACGTCATCTTTAAAGCGACGTAGAGATTCAAGTTCACCTTCGTAAATAACGACATTATCACGTAGAACGCGGATTGGATTACTGCGCTTAACGATACCTTCAGTAACCATACAACCAGCAATTGCACCAATCTTAGGCGACTTAAAGACATCACGAACTTCAGCCAATCCAATGATTTCTTGTTTAAATTCTGGTGCAAGCATACCGCTCATCGCTTGCTTAACTTCTTCAATCAAGTCATAGATCACACTGTAGTAACGCAGGTCAATTTCTTCGCTTTCAATTACTCGGCGTGCAGTTGCATCAGCACGTACGTTAAAGCCGACCACGATTGCGCCAGAAGCTGCAGCTAAGCTCGCATCTGTTTCAGTAATACCACCAACACCACTACCAACGATATTAACTTTAACTTCAGATGTAGAAAGCTTAACCAATGATTCAGTGATTGCCTCTGTAGAACCTTGAACATCTGTTTTCAATACAATGTTCAATTCACTAACATCACCTGCTTCCATGTCCGCAAACATATTCTCAAGCTTCGCTTTCTGCTGCTTAGCAAGCTTAAGCTCACGCTGTTTAACATGACGCTTGTTCGCAACTTCACGAGCTTTACGTTCATCTTTAACAACAAGTGCATCTTCACCAGCATTAGGTACACCTGATAAACCGAGTATTTCAACCGGAGTAGATGGTCCAGCAATAGAGACATTCTTACCATTTTCGTCTCTCATCGCACGAACACGACCATACTCGTAACCACAAAGTAGGATATCACCAGGTTTAAGCTGACCTTCTTGGACAAGTACTGATGCTACCGGACCACGACCTTTATCAAGTCTTGATTCGATGACGATACCACGTGCAGGACCACTCGCGGCAGCTTTCAAATCTAATACTTCAGCTTGTAGTGAGATTGACTCAAGTAACTCGTCAACGCCTAAGCCTGTTTTAGCTGAAACATAAACGAACTGATGCTCACCACCCCACTCCTCGGAAATAACTTCCATTTGAGAAAGTTCAGTTTTAACACGATCTGGGTCCGCAGCTTCTTTATCCATTTTGTTGACTGCGATAATCAACGGAACATTAGCTGCTCGTGAATGTTGAATTGCTTCTTTAGTCTGAGGCATTACACCGTCGTCAGCAGCCACAACAAGAACAACAATATCTGTTGCAGTTGCACCACGTGCACGCATTGCAGTAAATGCCGCGTGTCCTGGTGTATCTAGGAATGCTATACGTCCGTTGTCAGTTTCTACACTGTATGCACCAATATGCTGTGTAATACCACCGGCTTCAGCGTCTGCAACCTTACTTGCTCGAATATAATCAAGAAGTGATGTCTTACCATGGTCAACGTGTCCCATGATTGTGACAACAGGTGCACGCGTTGTTTTATCAGAATCTGTTGCATCTGCAATCAACTCATCTTCTAACGCGTTATCGTTAACCAATTCGTACTTCTGTCCCATTTCTTCTAGCAAAAGAACCGCTGTTTCTTGGTCAAGTACCTGGTTAATAGTTACCATTTCACCAAGCTTCATCATTGTTTTGATGACTTCAGTCGCTTTAACCGCCATACGGCTTGCTAACTCGCCCACTGAAATGGTTTCGCCTAATTTAACAACACGTTCTACCGGTGTTGCAGGCTTATTAAATGCTTGTTTCAAATGAGAACCTGCATGTTTCTTTGACTTAGCTTTGTTACGTCGACGGCCACCACGCTCGAATTGAATATCTTCTTCGTCTTCGGCTTCCATTGCATAGCGGTTAGTCGTGATATGAACTTCTTCATTTTCAGCTTTCTTACGACGCTCTTCTTCTTCCTTCCAGCGACGCTCATTTTCTTCAGCAAGCTTCTTCGCTTCTTCTTCAGCTTTCTTCGCTTCTTCTTCCAACTTGCGCTGGCTTTCTGCTTCTTGCTGCTGCTTAAGCTTCTCAGCTTCAGCTCTTGCTTGTTCTTTCTCTTCACGCTCTTTGTCTGTCAAGCCATCATCTTGTGCTTGAGCAGCAGCTTTTGCTTTAGCTTTAGCTTCGCGCTCTGCTTTTTCTTCCGCAGCTTTTGCTTTAGCTTCAGCAGCTTTACGTGCTTTTTCTTCCGCTGCTTTCTTCGCTTCTTCAGCAGCTTTTTGTTCTGCTTCCAATTTAGCTTGAGCTTCAGCTTCCAAACGTGCTTTTTCTTCTTCCGCTAAACGTTGCTCTTCTACATCGCTACGCTTCACGTAAGTACGTTTTTTACGTACTTCAACTTTAACTGATTTACCTTTACCAGAGCCGACACTTAACGTACTTGTTGTCTTACGACGCAAAGTCATACGCTTAGGTTCACCACTTCCATCACCACCGTGTTGCTTACTTAGGTGCTCTAAAAGCGTGCGTTTTTCATCTTCAGAAACCTGATCCCCAGCTTTCTTTTTTATGCCTGCCGCATCAAACTGTTGAACAAGTCGGTCAACAGCGGTGCCAATGTCGCTGGCTAGTTTTTCTAATGATACATCTGCCATCTGTTACTGTTCTCCGTTGACCTTACTCTTCATTAAACCAAACGATATTACGCGCAGCCATAATTAGCTCACCCGCTTTTTCTTCATCTAACTCTTCGATATCACTGATTTCGTCAACACCTTGCTCGGCAAGTGTTTCCAAATCAATCACACCTCGACTCGCTAAGACAAACGCAACATGACGTTCTAAACCTGGCAAATTAAGAAGCTCTTCTTTAGGCTCCGCATTTTCAAGTGATTCTTCATTAGCGAGTGCTTTAGTTGTTAATGCAGCACGCGCTCTATTGCGCAGCTCTTCAACCATTTCTTCATCTAGGCCATCGATAGCAAGTAACTCATTAGTCGGTACGTATGCTATCTCTTCTAGAGACGTGAAACCTTCTTCTGCAAGCATGGTTGCAAACTCTTCATCGATATCTAAGCTTTCAACAAAGATATTAAGGACTTTCGATGTTTCTTCTTCATGCTTAGCATTCATTTCATCGATAGTCATAACGTTCAAATCCCATCCCGTTAGCTGTCCAGCTAATCGAACGTTTTGTCCGCTACGGCCAATTGCTTGTGCAAGATTGTCAGCTTCTACAGCAACATCCATAGTGCCGTTGTCTTCGTCAACAACGATAGATGCAACTTCTGCAGGTGCCATCGCATTAATAACAAACTGAGCAGGATTATCATCCCAAAGAACTATATCTACACGCTCTCCCCCCAATTCGCCAGATACTGCTTGAACACGTGAACCACGCATACCAACACAAGCACCAACAGGGTCAAGACGCTTATCATTTGTTTTAACCGCGATTTTTGCACGTGAACCTGGATCACGAGCAGCTGCTTTAATTTCTAATGTTTCTTCCGCAATTTCAGGTACTTCAATGCGGAAAAGCTCTACTAACATGTCAGGGTGTGTACGACTGATAAATAGTTGTGCACCACGTGCTTCAGGACGGATAACGTAAAGTAGTCCGCGAACACGGTCACCCGGTCTGAATGTTTCGCGAGGTAACATGTCATCTCTATAGATAACACCTTCTGCGTTATTACCTAAGTCAATAATAACGTTATCTCTATTTACTTTTTTGACTGCACCAGTTACCAGCTCACCAACTTTATCTTGGTACTCAGCAATCATCTGCCCACGTTCTGCTTCGCGAACTTTTTGAACAATAACTTGCTTAGCTGTTTGTGTAGTGATTCTGTCAAATAGGATAGATTCAATTTGTTCTTCAACAAAATCGCCTAGTTGAATTTCAGGCTCATCAATTTGTGCAGCAGATAAGGTAATTTCTGCAAAAGGATTTTCTTGTTCTTGATCATCTTCAATGACAAGCCAACGACGGAAAGTATCAAAATCTCCTGTTTCACGGTCGATGCTTACGCGAACTTCTATCTCGCCGACATTTTTCTTTTTAGTTGCACTTGCAATCGCAAATTCCAAGGCTTCAAATATTTTTTCTCTGGGCACCATTTTTTCATTGGATACCGCTTCAGCTACTAACAAAATTTCTTTGTTCATTGTTCAGTTGCCTCTCTTTATTCTTCCGTAACGGATATTAGCCATCATTGGTTACTGTTAAACTTATTGACCTGTACCGAAATACACTAATCAAAACGCGGCACTAATTGCCCTTTATCAATATTGATGATGGCTAGTTCATAGCGCTGTCCATCAACTTCAACACTTATCTGCCCGTTTTCACAAGCCAATAACTTACCTTTAAAGCCGCGTCGATTATTTTGAGGAATTCGCAATCTAACCGACACATCTTCACCAATAAAACGTTGGTAATGTTCTTCTTTAAATAGCGGTCGATCCATGCCTGGGGAAGACACTTCCAAATTATACTCATTCGTTATTGGGTCTTCTACATCTAGAATGGCACTTGCCTGATGACTTACCTCTGCACAATTATCTACAGTAATACCATTTTCATGATCTATATATAAACGTAATGTCGAGTGTTTACCGGCGCGCACAAATTCAACACCAACCATCTCAAACCCTAAGGCTTCAACAGCAGGTGTTAGTAACTCTGTCAATTTCTGATCAATCTGAGCCAATCTTTGCTCCAAAAACAAAAAAAGGGCTAGAAGCCCAATTTCATCATCGTTTAAAAACGACTTCGCCAAAAACAAAAAAACCCCGTCAAGCGGGGTATTTTGATTTGGACCCTAGTCCACCAATTCTCGTAAAAATTGACAATATAATCAACCCTTACAAATGTGGTTGCGGGAGCGTGCAACACTCAGAATATACTTCTAACTATTCCTGACGTTGTCCGTAAGCATGGTTAACATAAATAATTGATAAATATGAAAACTTGAATTGCTTATCCGCTCTGAATCGCGCTTGAACTCTTTTATTGATGAAAGGCTACAATCTAGCCCTCAATCAAAGTGGTGCGTATTATACATAGGCGTGCCTATATCACAATAGCAAGTTAAAATTTAATGCGATTGAGGTTATTCTTTAAACTTAACAAGCAGAAAGGAAGGAAAAGGTATAAATGAAAATGGTGGACCTAGTAAATGGTATTATTGATAAGCAACGCAAATTGCATGGCTTATCTAGCAATGAAGACTATTCAAAGTTATTCAGACCTATGTTTGATGTATATACTCTTGGCGCCAAAGTAAATGTATTGAATATCTCTAATGAGTTGCAGTTGTTAAGTAAGCTGTCAGTTAAGCTATCTGATGACTATGACACTAATTTTTTACATGCCTGTATACTAGAAGCCTTCCTTGTAGGTTATGATATGGGGAAAGAATAAGACTCTGAAACTATTTAGTACTTTTGTATTTCACGACGGATTGCTGACGAGGTTTTAGTTTTTATAGAAACCTTAGTAATTCAACTCTTATCAAGCTTAAAAAGAGCAACCTCATTCTCTTGTATCATCCTACAGCTGCTTTCTGGTAGTGGCCGATCCGCCTGATTTAACAGTTCATCATTAACGACTTCCAAGTTTTTATTATCAAATGCCATTTCGTAAATTAATTAACGCCTTTTCTGAAGATCTGTTAGTTCCATAGGATTCAGGTTCTAGGCTTTGTTGGAGTAAATATACTAAGTGGCGGCGGATGCTTTGTAGTGCTTGCAATAATATAAGGCGGCAGCGTAGTTGTTGAAGCAATCAGTGGAGGCTTCTGTTTTCCTTTTGCTATCTCAAAATAAGGTAACTTTTGTTTGCTACCCTTTGCAAACAATGGTGGCTTCTGACCACTACCTTTAAACATTGGGGGCTTTTGATGTTTAGTTGTTGCTTGTGCTTCAACCATAAACAAAGCTAAAGCACATGCGGTAATTAATCTAAGCATTGAGGGTTCCTTTTTTACTCTTCGCTTATCTTATAATTGAGCTTCCACTTATTGCAACTAACAAAGATAATTTATCGTTTACTACAATGCTCTGATGGATAAGTGAATCGTCGAATCAAGACCACTACCCACTATCACCTTAGGCTTAGTACTATTACCTTGATAAACCAAAATATCAGGCTTATATGAGCCTGGCTTAAGACCTAGCTGTCCGTAGTTCACACTTAACACATTGCCCTCTAACACGACATGAGGAGATGTAATCACCTTATCACCCACTTTTACCTCAATACGTGTGATCCCTTCATCTTCAGCAATAAATGGTTCACCATTTTTTGTGAGTTCGTATTGCTCGATATTGTCAGAGCCATTAATACCATGAGACCGCATTAGACTGCGGCCTCTGGATCTGGTCCGGTAATCTCGGGTATCTCAAAATCAATACCAGGTATACGCAGTACATCACCCTCTTCATTGGTAATGACTCTATCCTTAGCATCACCCACATAGCGCACTCGCTCGTTAACTGTATCGATTAGCGCTACATGCAAATCGTCAGCTTGTTGCGCGCCTCGCCCTGGATCAACATTCTGTTTCGCATTGGTAGTTATCCTGAGTCCACCATTCACAAAATCATAGAAAAAATCAGAAGGGGTTATCGGTGCTCTTGCAACAATCTTGGCTTCGAAGTCTGCCCATGCTTCACCTTTAACGGGCAGTATCACAGCAACCAATTCATTTGAATTGTCGCGGATATGGTTTGCATAAGTTTGTTTAGCTTCATCTTCCGTAAAATATGGCATTAATTAATCCTCTCAAGGTTAAATATTGGGGTAATACGTTCTAAGGTATAAGTCTCTGTGATGCGTGTTAGCTCAAGCCCTGTAAGGTCTACTTCCTCACCTTCCACCAATAAAAAGGCGGCTTTCGCTCGCACTTCCTGAAGTGCTTTGTCAGTGGTTAACATCTGCTGAATGTCTACTAAACCAGGTTGCGCAAAGACACCTTGTGTTGCTGCTTCGATGGTTATCCGTTGCTCTAATAGTTGCTCAACATTTAAGGCTTCAGCCTTAACCTGCTGAACACTCTTAACTGTATTAATATCAGCCTGTGTGGAGACATTGACGACATGAGCGACCGTGCGTTGATAGGCACGGACAACAGCAATGACTTGTTGAGCTCCCTGCTCTACTTCGAGTGTTCTTGCTGTGACAAGCTGTTGCGCCGGTACTGCATACAGTGTGATATTTGAATCAACAGTCAGCGCTGATGCTTTGACGAGTTGTTTAGCTGAAGACGCCAGTAAATAGTGTTGTTGCTCGATACTAAGAACAACAGCTTTGACCTTTGAGATGGCTTTGTGCGCAACCAAGTGATAATCCTGGTTCACAGTAACCGTGCTAGCGATTATGTGTTGCGTCGACTTTTCACTCAAAAGCTGTTGATGACTGTCAATGACTGAGAGTGCAGCCACAACATGTTGTAAAGCTCCAGGCGCATATAGCGAGCTGTCACCCCCTAGCGATGCCGGGTTTGCTTGAATGACTTGTCTCGATATTGGCGTTGTCATCACCTGAGCCTGTTCAATAGCGGCACTCTTTGCTAAAACGCCCTGTATGGCACTAGGAGCCGTTATCTCTTGCTCTATGGGTAATGCTGTACTATTAGTCTGAAAAACATCATAGGGATTGAGCGTCAGGTTAATTAGCTGCTCTTCGCTCAGCTCACTACCATTAAAGTGATACCCCATACAAAACAGGCTAACAGTGCCATCCCATCCATAGAAGTTAGGCCACGGAAAGTGTCGACCAAACCAAGGGTGCTGAATGGGCCTTGAATTGCTTGAACCAAACGGAAAGCCATTAGGCATCGCAACCATGCTCTGACCATTCACAACCACAATCGCTTGGTTGAGAGTCTGGTCTATTTGAGCCGCTATTACTAACCGTTCGCCATCAGCTGGCACATAGTTAGAAACAACACGGTGAGAATTGATATTTTCAAGTGATATTTCAAGCGCGCCGGTATCTCTAATCAACCGAACTCGCAGACCAGCCCCGGATATGAGATATTGCCAGGTTCGGCTATTCGCTCGATAAACCGTATCGATAAGATAAAGCCTTGAACGGTCAATTAATCCATTTGACCAGGTGCTATCAATTCCCTGAAATTCACCGTAAGTATTGAGCTGGCCATTGCCGTTATCGGCTAGCTGTAGGTCATCACCGACCATACCGCCTACGGCACCGTAAGTCATAGACAAGTCATGCTTGCCAAGTAAGTCGGTGAACACAGCTGGCCTGTCGGTCACATCACCGGAGTCAGCGAATAAATGAACGGTATCAAACAACGCAGACGCCACATTGTCCGCGTTTAAGGCATAAGGACGACTGAGCTCACTTTTTGAGATAACGGTCGTCATGATTACGCCTCAGTTATGGTTGCCTCAAAAGACACAGCGGTGTCACTCACCAGGTTAAATTGAACGTGCTCTGAAAAGTTTTTATTTAAGATGGTGTATTGGCCTAACTCACCCTGGTTGATTTTCATATAGCCGCACTTCACCGAACCAGGAACAAAGGGCAATGCGCTAGAGGGTCGTTGCAAGTCATAAATATCAATAACCAGGTCCACCGGTGCCGGAGCATCGAGATGCACAAACACTTTCACCAGCTTGTTAGGTTGTCTAATGTGGTACTGTCGACCGTCTTCATAAGTCAGTGTCTGCGCCGGCGTTTTAACCCGAAGCAATCCGTTGTCCCAATCTTGCTGAGTCTTATCTTTATAAGGGCGACGGATGAGTGATGAGAGGTTAAGAAACTCATCGACTTGCGCCTGAGTAAACACTTTGGCTATTTTAAACGCTTCAATGCCTCTTAAAATCCCCTGCCCTTCTCGGCTATCTGGGTCAACATCAAAATAGGTGTTTTTCTCGGCGGAAGAGATAACCACATCAGCCATGGAATACAATGGGTTTTGACGGTCTGCTTGT
This sequence comes from Alteromonadaceae bacterium M269, assembly GCA_004353515.1. GTDB lineage: Bacteria > Pseudomonadota > Gammaproteobacteria > Enterobacterales > Alteromonadaceae > M269. Next base: position 774,680 of record SMNZ01000001.1, read on the forward strand.
ATCTCTCTGAGAGTTTTCCAAATGTTTGTTTCTACCAACCAGACCAAGGCGGCTGCACTACTAACACGATAAGTCTGCTCTGGGACCTTGTAATCTTGGGCGTCTTGGAGTTTTTCAAAATCAAACGGGAAGTTTTTCACGGTAAACCTTTATAAGTTGATCACCTTTTCATGCTCGATGCCGCCTATCTCTCGATAATAGGTGAGCGTCTGACAACCCTGCGCTTTGATATGTCGCACAAGGCTTTTCATTTGGTGCGGGGTTAGCGGTTTTACGCTGATATAGCCCATGGCAATACAGCGCGTTTTAGAGGGGTAACACAGCGTTAGCGTGCCGCTGAAACTGTCACCTTGTGGATTTAGTCGGTACTGCTCAACAACCGGTCTATGTAACATAAAGACCTCGTTTGCATTAGTTAGCCGGTACAGTGGCCGTAATCGCGCATCGATAGCGGTTCGATGTACCGCTTACAGACACCTTATCGATAGACCATTGGCCTCGATATTCAACCGGAAAAGTTTCGCCCAGGATAACCAGGCCTTCAGCCACTAGATTCGGATCGCCCGGTAAATCCATGCGCATCACATCACCCTCGCGGCGAATACGTTTAAGCGCATCATCACAGGCCTGTTGCGCCAGCGCGTCACTTTGAAAGAGTTTTCTCAAGCGTTTATAAGGCGCGCTGCCGGCAGTGACTTCCATCTCTTGCGCGGTACTTTCATCAAGCCACCGGGCTTTCACACCGTTTAATTTCTTGCGGCTTGATTGGGTGATTTGACAGTTGATAAAACTGGCGTGTTCTTGCGGGTTGTTATCACGCGGTAAATCCACCGGATAAGGCGGTATGGATTGCCCGGAGATAGTTTTTATCTGACCGCGTGCCGCCAGTACGTACAATTGACCAACAGGCTTGGCAATCGCATCTCGCTCTTTTGCCAGGCGTGTTAAAAAGGCACTGTCGGTTTCGACGCGCTGCTCGACATTCTCCAGGAAAAACATATCGAGCTGCGGGTCTATTCTTGGGCTAAACCCATGGGCCTCGACAACCTGCCTGAAAACATCACCCAAAGTCATGTTATTAAACGAACGGCTACGCTTTTCTTTAAAACCGGTTTCATCATCCACTTGCCAGGGCGCAGCGGTGGCCACAATCGTCACTGAAGGTTCAAACAAGGTCGGCGTGATAGTGGTGATAATGTACTCGCCCTTATCGACCAGTGACTCGTCATAGCCTTCAAACCAGCGGATAGTGGCACCTTCTTGCGGTAAACCTGATTGATTGGCGGTATTGACGACAATGCGCACCATATCGGATTTGGTGCCGGAGATATCCGTCCGGCTCCAACTCAAAATACGCGGGTTAATGACTGACGCCCCAGGGCCTTCAATTCTCACCCTTGGCTGAATACCTAATCCCATCGTTGCACCACCGTCGTCACCGCCGGCGTCGGCAGTTCAGGAATAACGAGCTCAAGCCCAATGGGTAACACCGGGCCAAAGCTTGCAAGGGCTGGATTAGTACGGTGCAGAGCTTCCTCTGCGACATCATCACTACGCTTGTAGGCTCTAAGTAACACCTGGGTCACACTTTCACCTTGCAGGGTTATGAGTTTAGTCATTGTGATAAGACTCCAGCTCTAAGGTCCATTGCATCGAGAGCGCCGTACCGTCTGAAATTAAATCATCCTGGTTGTCGGTGATTTGGTCTAACGTCCAACGCCCTAAGTTATTGCCATAACTGTCGGTCAATAACAGCGGTTTTTCCTCAGCCTGAAGAGCTCGCAATTCATCGAGTTTCGCCATCCCTTCTTTGTAAAACCATTCGCCACTGAGTCGAAGCCTGTCACCGGGACGACCAAAGTTAAAACGCAGAGGCCGCCCGGAATAAATAGGGACACTCTGCCAGCCACCCGATGTAATACGGCTTAGCTTGGCATAGGGCGTTTTTTCTGCAATTGAGAACACAAAGCCGCCCAGGTTAAGCATATCCATCAGTCATTCGCTCCATCGGTTAAGCTGGTGTGAGATGCATCAATCGCCGTAAACGTTGTGGGAACGATATCCGTTTTCATTTTTTCAATGGCTTCATTGAACATAGATTGAATAGCCTGTTTGTTGTCCGTGTCTTTTAAATGAAATACTGGTGAAATGTGAACAACATTACTTGATTTAGGTGTTACCGCTTGAGTGACTTTTTCAATGGCTTTAGGCGGTGCTTGTTCGGTTTTATCCTCACCGAACCACTTGGCAATCGATTCCGCTAAATTAGCGCCGAGCTCACTGCCGGCAATCCCTCCTATCCCGGCACCAATCACCGTACCGATACCGGGTAGTATGGCAGTACCGATAGCAGCCCCTAAGGCAGCACCACCCACACCGCCGGCTAATTCACCGCTGGCGCTGGCAATCTCTTGGGTATCACCACTTGAGACAGCTTGAGCAAGTCCTATACCGCCAGTCACAAGCGGGACAACAGGGCCACCAAAGCGACCCACAGCCGATAATGACCGAGCACCTAACGCCCCGGATTGCGGCACCAATGAGCCTAAACCTTGAAGGGCTCCCCCGAAACGCCCTCGACCGGCGCGCCGTCCTCGTCGTCCTTTACCGGCCTTTCGGTTAACCTCATCGAATTCCCCACCAAAGGCACCGCTAAAGCCACGCCCACGGCGTGACATTCTATCAAGCTGTGCATTCACACGCGCTAAAGAGCGGCTCGCTAGCTTGGCATGACGGTCGGTTTTTGCCGTTGTCAGAGATAATTTTTCACGGCTAAGCTTGACCCTATCAGCCCCGTTACCCAGGGCTAACCGTGCCAGGTTAAATGCGATTATTCCCGCTTTTGCCGCAAGCAACGCACCACCAATACCTAACAACCCGGACGCAAGTATCGGACTTTGTTCCGCAAAATTACTGATACCATCCACGACAGTAATCAGCGGCGGGATAACCGCATCGATAACCGGTAACATCCTGTCACCCACCACAATCATCATGCGTTCAAATTTGGCACTTAACCGGGATATGCGGTGGCCAGTGGTATCAGCACGGTTGGCATACTCATCGTTCACGCTGTTGACACGTTTCGTCTTATCAGCCACCTTATCAAAAGCAGCAATTAATCCGTTCTTGTCATCCAGCGTTTGGACCAGCTTAGAAACGGCACCTTTCACCTCTTCACCGAAGATTTGGCTGATAATGGCGCCCTGGTCCTTGGCGTCTTCTTCGCCGATAGAGCGAAGCACGTCTACCAAAGTGCCTTGTGCATTTTCCTGCATCGAAGCCGCCAGCTCTTCAGCATCAAACCCTAAACGACTAAAGCTTTCCTTCTGAGCGCCCGTTGCTGCAAAGCCTGTGGTTAATCGTCCCGTGATATTTTTAAGGGCTGTACCTGCCCGCTCTTCAGAGGCACCGCCAGCAAGTAAACTCGCTGATAATGCAGCCACTTCAGGAGCACTGAAACCGGCACCCAGCGCAGTAGAGCCTTCACGCACCACCACCGCTGCCAAGTCTTTAGCCTTAGCAGCCATACTGTTTGACAGGTGATTAGTCGCATCGGCTAAATCAAGCGCCTGCTCTTGAGATAACCCCATACCTGCACGCCAGGTTGCCATGGTCTCACCCGCTTCTTGCGCGGATGTATCCCATGCCACTGACATTTTGGTGGCCGCCTCAGCAAATTCTAAGAGCTGATCCTTCTCGATACCCGATTGACCCGCCGCCGTGACAATTTGTGCCACACTTTGCTGCGCATTCTCCCCGCCTAATTCGCCGGCAAGCTTCATCATGTCCTTTTTAAAGACTTCCGCTTCAGCGCCTTTTAACCCGGTCACTTTACGCACATCGGCGAAGTCTGATTCGGCACTAATAGATTTTCTGGCTGCTGCCACAAAAGGGATCGCTTTAACACCGAGACTAAGACCTTGGCCTATTAAATCACTGCGCTGTGCACGCCTCGACTCCATCCGACTTTGGATATCACCGACTTTCTTTAAGGAAGCCGCTTGTTTATCCAGTGCCCGTGTCGCTTCTTCAGTATGGCGTTTAAGGAGTTTTTCTTCAGCACCTAAAGTCTTAAGATTAAATCCCGCATCTTTAAGCTCCTTGCGTAACCCACCAAGCTTTTGCGATTGTTTGGTAAAGCTATTCGTGAGCTTTTCGGCTTCCTTTTTTGCACCTTGCAGTGAGAGTTTTTCAGCCTTGAGGGCAGCTTCTAACGTTTCCTTTTGTGCGGTGAGCCCTTTAACCTGGTTCTTAGCAAACAGCACTTCTTTAGAGTGCTTACCGTAAGTCTCGCTTAAGGTTTTAACCCGTGCTTTCGCCTGACCAAGCTTCTCCTTGTGCTTATCCACATTGAGCGACAATGCATCATAAGAAGACGATAAACGCTTAACTTCTTTCTTGCTCGCAGCAAGCGACAGGCGCGCACTATCAACCTCTTTAGATAAGGTATTCACTTGGTTGATGGTACGCTGTTGCTTACCGAGTTTTTGTAGCTCTTTGTCCGTGTCGGCAACGGCGGATTTAAGCTTTAACGTCATCTTCTCAGCAGAGCCGAGAGGCCTGGAATACCCATCTTTGGCCGCAAGCAATAACGTATGTTTGGATTGACTCATAACTTACTTGTCTTTGTTGATACCCAGCTTGGCTGCGGCAATGTGATAGCGGCGCATGGCTTCATCCTGTCGCCAGCTCAGTACTTGCTCAGGTGGCACCGGATACACCAAGGGAATGACGTCGGTTAAAGCCTCGACGTCTTTTAACGAAAGAAGTCCGCCGATTCGGACAAAAAATCATTGAGCCTGTCTAGCAAAAAGTTCCAATCCGGCATACTGAGCTTTTCCACTTCACTGTGGCTTAACGTAGTGCAGGCACTGGCAAGGAACACACTCTTTTCAGAGTCTTCCTTAAAGTTTTTCATTTTGTCGCTGACATCAACCGTCGGACACTCCAGCGTGTAGTTTTTAATGTCCTTACCGTCATCACCTTTAATCGGCACCAATAACGTAGGCTCATCTTTATCCATTTTGGGAATAAAGTGATTGCTGGGTTTATCGACAAAATCACGAACCAACTGCCTAACACTGTTGTAATCTGGCGTCTTTAGTGTCACCAAAACATCAATGGCGACGCCCGTACTTTGTGAAATAAGGTCACGCTCACGTTCGTCATCATCGTTATGATTTTTGCGTAATGCTTCATAAGACATGACATCAATCGGTGACACATCAAGTGTTGATAAGGGTTGCTGACCGGTTAACGGCCACTTCAAAGAATGGGTTTTCATCATGGATAATACTCAATAATAGAAAGAAAAGGCCCCCAGGACGGAGGCTGTAAAAAATGAATCAAGAGACGTTTCGGGTATGCGGTGCCATAATGTCGCCATCACCTAAATCATAGTAATCAGCATCCACATTAATATCGTAAATATTCCCGCCATTTTCGGTCTTCTTGTACGCCCTAACATGCATCTCAAGCATCGCATACTTTTCTTCGCCCATTTTGCTTTGGCTTTCCTCGACCGAGACAATTTCACCGGTTTTTTCATAGCGTATGGCAAAAATTTCGCCGTCTTCATCTTGCAAAGACTCTATCACCGTGATGTTGGCACTTTGTCCGCCGACAATACCGAAGTTTGAGAGGAAATCCTTAGTAGGTCCTAATATCTTCAGGCTTGATGACATTTCTTCTATGCCTACAAAGATTTTTTTCTTGCCGAAGTGACCACCTTCAGAGTCCTTCATGATCTTAACCACTTTAGGTGGCGTGTATTCGGCCACCTCTTTACCTACCTCATACGTATTCAGAATGAGGCGGCGCTTCATCAATATACGATTACCGGCCATTATCTGATCTCCTCAATAAATGCCTGTCTAATGCCTTGGTCTTCAATGATGTGATAGACCATATGCTCATTCGGCGGGTATCCCGCATGACGAATCGCGATATGCCACTCACCGTTGCTGTAGTTGGGCTCATTATTCAGTGCCGGGTGTAAATACACCTCTGCGCCTATCAGCACATCATTCGCACTTTGAGACTGAAGCCAGACATTTAAAGCGCGGATTTCCTGCTCCATCAATGAGCGCGTTAAGTTCTGACCCATCAAACGTTGCGCGGTATTCGCCAAGCGTCTGATGATTTGATACTCAAGGCCCACATAATTGATAAAGCGACCGGTCACAGTGCGGTTACCAATCAAGGAAAAACCACCTAAAGACGTCGACGCGTAGTAGCTAACACCGTAGCGGTTGAGCTCGCTGCCTTGTGTCGATTTATCCAGGATGTTGTAATCGATGGTGCGCGTCACGCCCTGGATAAGCGCACCGCCTTGTGAAGCCGGTGACTCCCAAGGGCTGACCCGTGCAAAGCTGGTCAATGCCATCGCCGCCGCCGAAAACGGCACGTTTCCTTTGACCGCTTGGCTGTAAACCAGGACTTGTGGCTCTACCAGGTAATAGTTTTCATAGCCCGTGTCTGGTCCACCTAATAGCTCTGAATAATCCTTAGCATCCTCATCGTTGGTACCCGGTCCATCACCGACCGGAATCGCATATATGCGCGCACCTAAGGCAACCAACGCATCTGCCACAGGTTTAGTATTAAAACCCGGCGCACAGATATGGGTCGGGGCTTCCCTGCATTGGGCTAATGCAGCAATACCGGTTAATCGTCCTGTGCCAGGCTGAGCACCACCGATAATGCTATTTACCGTATCCGCCGGCGTAGCACCTTCGTCTACAATCACCACATAAATCGGCACAGAGACAACCCGAAAGATTTCAAACACAGTACGCCATAGGGTGCCAGATTCATTGCCGGTGGTATCGAGTTTGGCCGCATCCCCCATATTGAACATCAGTATGGGTGTATTGCGTGGTAATGATGGGTCCGCATCCGGGGCAGTCCCAACTAGGCCGAACACGGTACGCCCTAACGGGCCGCGCGGAGGCGGTGCAACGGTGCGCTCAATAGACACACCATTATGTGTAAATTGGTCAATTCTAGGCATCAGAGTTTTCCTTCAGTTCGCCAGAAAGAACTATCTTGTTTGATAGCAATAAAAAACACGCTTCACAGGGCAAGAGATGAACGGTTGCGCCCTTCTCTATCCAGTGCTGTGTTTTCGGGCATTCGTACCCAAAGAGCACGGTATAAGGTTGCGTTCCAGGTGATGCGTCTGTTGCTTTCGCTTCAGTTGCTTTTTCACCGGTAGTCGGTTGTTTTGCTTTGGTCATGTTCAAGGCCTTAAAACAAGAAACCCGCTAAAAAGCGGGTTGGTAAACACAAAGGGTTAAGATTGAATTAGGTCAGGTATTTGGCTCTGACGTCTGAGGGGTCGACTTTGTCACGCGCCTTTTTACGCTCTGTTAATAGCGTCTGGTATTGCTCTGGGGTCAAGCTGGTTTCTTCGTTCATTTCGACTTGTTCTCGATGGCGAAGTATTTGCCAGTCGGTATCCTCTAAGAATTGAAGGCAACGACGCGTGGCATCTGCCGAGCTTTCTTCAATGACATAATCATCTTTATTCAGTCCGTTTTCTTTAAAGAAAATCTCTAATTCACGGGGTGATAGCGTAGCCATCACCTCACCTGTTTTTTTACTAAGGATTTTCATCGACTTCCCCTGGTGTAAAGACTGGTGTGCCACCGGTTTCACCAGCAGCCACTAACATAGCTTTTTCTGATAACGGGGCATACATATATGGTGTACCGATATAAATCTCACACGGTACATCGTGTGGTAATCCGAAGTTCAATACATTGTCGGTGATGGTAGTTACTTCTGATACTGAGATAGTGCCATCGTACAAGTACCAACCATCTTGTCCGGTACCAGTTAACTCTTTTGTGATCAAATTGGGTAAGGCATTACTGCCATTTCGAATATGCAAACCGGCGTCGTTTCCAATAGCGAGCGAACCACTGACTATTTTTATCCAAAACCGTAAACCGATAATACGAAACACCCCAAACGAAGTGCTAGGCAACCGAAACAACTTAGCGGCATTTGCAGGGGTTGAAGTGATCTTCAGTATGTGACCATCGCTAATACCTCCCCAACCACCGGCAAGACCACCACGTCGAATTCTGGCCCCTTTATTAAAACGGCCATACCAATAGGGGTTAGTCTCTGTCGCTAATTCAGGGGAAGGGGCAGCATTCCCGGGAGGAAGGTCGCGGTATATTCCCTCGAACCCCCTTGTATAAGGGTGCACTGCTTCAATGCTGCAACCCACGGAGGCAAATCCTGTGGGGTGCCCTTCAGGCTCAACGCTACGCATTAATGAATTTGAAAACAGGTTGTGATTCATCGGAATAACGTTTTTAACGTTCGCACGAAATTCGTCTAAGTCATCAGTGGCCTCATTGACCTTGCTATCAATCTGCGCCATTTTACCGGCCACCTCTTGCGCTAAGACATGTGAGGCAGCGGTCTGTTCTTGCGAAGCAACTTTTATTTGCTCTAGCTCTTGCACGACACTGGTCATTGTTGTTCCTCGATTTGGCGTATCCGCTCTTGTAATTGCATGTGGGTATGTGCTTGTTCAACTTGTACGATTTGAGAGCGGACAAAAGCCAGGGTGCTTAATGCCGTCTCTTTCGTGGTGAGAATGTTTAAATTCTGTTGGCCGACCTCGACCGTCACTGAATCTTTGGGCAATGCGCTTAAATCAACCGTAAAGGGCTGAATAGCTGCCCCGCCTGCGGGCTTGAAATTCAGGATTTCACCGGGCTTGCTAGCAATCGCTAAAAGCGTACCGGACTCTAACCAGTACCCGATAGAGCCGATTTCGAATTGCTCTTCGCCCTTAAACGCACCGACCATTTGTAAGGTGCTCTCGCCCAAATCAATAAACTCGGCTATCTCAACCCGTGCAATTTCATTGGGTAAGGCAGTCGCATCAGCACTGGGTGTAAACGAGATAGGAGAGACTGAAATTTCTTTAATTCTGACTTGTATATCTTTCCGGCTTGCCGAGACACATTCATCCAAGCCTGCACGGGTGATTTGTAAAATTGCGGTCATAGTGTTGCTTTCAACGTCAAGTGGTTAATGGTCGTCATAGGCGCTGGCGCCATGGTCAACCCTAAGGTCATCGGTGTTTCAACCGGCGGTGGTAAAATGGCCGTTTGTTCCAGGTGATGAACGTTAACGGCTGGCGCTATAGCAGCGGCTAACCCTAAGCTAGATTCAACGCCAAAGGTCAGCGCCAGGTTAATCACATCACGCTCGGATTTAACCTCATTCAAATATCCCTCAAGGCGCTGCGCATCTTCGAGGTTAATTGGCGCGTTGTTTTGACTCCACGCCAACACATCCAGGTGATACGGCTCACCTTTGGGTGTCTGTTGGTGCCAGGGCGTAACCCGACAGGCAAAGTTAAGCGTGGATAAGGCACGCTTGATACCGCTACGCGTGCCGCTTTGACGTTTCACCGGCCAAGATGATGCCGTGACCTGGCGTTTAATATCGTCGGTGTAATCTTCTCGCCACTCGGATACCTGTCGCTCAAGCGCTAAAAACGGCAGTGCGTCAACTGGCGTTTGCTGCCCATCGAGAAGCCCCGGAAGAGGCGGCATAACACCGTAAATATGTTGACTAAAGGAAAGCTCTAAACCGCGCTCTAAGTGACTGCGGTTATCGGGCAGTAAGCTAAATTCATTCAGCGATGACGGTAATGTTGATGTTTCCAAGTTTCGGAGCCTCTTTAAACGATGCGAGGATGGCAACTGGCGGGTCTAACACATCAGCCTTTAGCGCACCCGACTCATTGACTAAAAAGCTCACTAACACGCTGGGCTCAATACGACCTTCTAATCGGTGTTGCCTATCCCCGTATTGGCGAATGGCTTTCTCAGCGGCAGCTTTTCTCACCCCTGGGTCCGCACCAGGTGCGACATAAATCCGGGCGTTACAATTCCACGGGATAATGGTTGGAGCATTAACGCTGATATCATCCGTTTCCTGTCCGATATCATCACGGGTCACGTAATCTAAAGCCGCCGCTAAAAGCGCAGGCTCAGGAACGCCATCACCTTCATGGGTGAGGATATAGCCCTCAACCACACCCGGTGTGACTTGTCTTACCTGGGCATCTTTGATTTGCCCTGCAAAAGGGTGCGATTTGAAGCCATACGTTACGACCACTTTGCCAGGCTCAGGGCTTTCAATCGTGGTTTCAGGCCGACCGCCTAAGGTCATTAAATGGAATCGATACCCTAAGCGCGTGCCGGTCGTTGCCAGCGCAAACGCCGCTAAGTAATAACGGGTCAATAAGCTGTCGTTATCTTCCATGACAGCCGGCACCGGCGGAAAGGCATCCGGGTCGCCCGGTGTGATGACTTGCCGATGAATATTCAGTGATGAGACAATCACATCAACCAGGTCATTGTCCCTGGCATACATCCCAAACATTTGCAGCGCTTTATCGTTCCACTGCCGTATATGGTTTTGTAAAATAACCGCGAAGGCTTCAGCGCACTTGGTCAGCACTTCCGCCGAGTTCGCTAAAGTTTCCTCAACCGCATTGGCCTGAGATTCAGAGAATTGTCGAATATGATCAACCACCTTGGCTTTAATATCCGAAAGCAGCTGCTCAAATTCAGGCGTTTGTAAAACTGTTGGTTTAGGTAACGGGTTCTGATGCGGGAAGATGTTCACTAATAGGGACCTCAAACGATTGGGCTGTGCCTTGATAAAAGCCACTGAAGCGTAAAATTACGCCGTCTTTTGTGCGTGTAGCAATGCATTGATTCGGGCTAAAATCCCGAAGCTCTGGCGTGTAAAACGCTTCCAGGGCAAAGGCTTGAATACGGGATAATGTCGAGTCCGATACGTTTTTATTCATCTCTTCTCGGACACGACTGCCCACATTAGGCCGTTTTTCACGTGCATTTAGCGGTGTAGTTAACATTTGAATAGCCCGGCTCACAAACTGCTCAAAGCCATCTATGGTTTTACCGGTCGTGCGATCGATACCTATCATTTCATTCTCACTTTAGGCGGTGGTACTTTGCCATCGTGCGTATGGTCATGATACCTATCACGCATATCATCCATAGAATTATGCTGGTCGCTGACATCCTGACCCGCTGAAATATTCTCACCTGCTCTGATGTTATTCGCCGCTTCAATATGTTGGCCTGATTCAATATCTTTGGTGACATGCAAAAGCTTCGTTTCAAACCGAATTTGATTTGGCACCTTCAGGGTTACGCTTTTATTGTCCATATCCACGATTGAAAAAATGTCTTCACCGTATTGCGTAATGACCTGTGACTCATTGGTCGCAGGAATAGGAAACTGTGAGGAATCGATACCCACCAAGGCAATGTACTGCTTGCCGGATTCGCCAGCGGCGTAATTAATGAGTAAGGCCTGTTCGTCAATCGTTGGCCGTCTGTAGTGTTTAACCTCACCCGCTGCCAGGGCAAACCATTTGATATAAGGTGTTTCAAAATCGCCATGTTTCACTTTAATGAGCCGATTACTCTCATCAATGCTACTCACCACACCGATACGGTTCACCATATGAAGCTGTGAGCGCAGTTCTTCTATTTCACTGCTCAATGACTCGATAATCTCTTGATAAGGCTCTAGGTGCTGCCTGATAAGCTGTGTAACCTGCTCTTGCATAAGCTCGCCCTTATTAGTCAGGGATAGGGTGATATTCTCCGGGGTCTTCGTCGTTTTGAGGGTTAATCGCCCAGCGTATCCCCTGGCGTGGCTCTTCCTCTTCAGTTTCACCTAAGTACAAGGTCTGTTTCCAGGACACCGTCCACCCTTCATAGCCACCCTCGCCTTTACTGAACATGCTTGGCTCACTAGTCACATCTTCAGGCTTATTAATACTGTCGGTATCAATACCGAAGGAATTGTAATGGACAAGACGCTCAACATCGGCGCACACGTTCATAGCAGCTAAAGCCGCGCGTTTATGGCCGTTCGATATCAAGACGTGCACGGCAACGAAGTAACAATGTCCGTACTGGCCTTTGTGATTAAGCTCATGGCCTGTGCCGCGTTCAAACTCAATCAAAAACGTTGATTTATCGATTTCAGGGCTCACATCTTCATACCCTTTGACATCGAGCTCATCACCAAATTTAAAAATGAGGGCTTCTTTAATTTGGTCATATAATTGGCTGGGTCTATCCGGGATTAATTTCTCTGAGCTCATTATTTACTTCTTGTCGTAAAATTTCATTGAAACGCGCATTTGTGCGCTGTTCCCATCGCTGTAAGCTGTCCAACGCTTGCTTGCTAATGTCAGCTTCAGCCGCTTTCAATCCGCTGTCCTTGGATTTGTCACGCACCCAAACACGCTGTTTTCCATCACGCCTGGATTGACCAATCTTGTTGCTGATAAAGGCGTTATCAAAGGTTTGATCAAGCCCTGGGACAAACACCTGGTTTTTAGATTGCTTCAGTTTTTTAAAGTGGTGTAACTGAATCTTATTGAGCCCTATCCATACCTTCGCTGATTTGTCTTCTCGATTAAAATAGGCTCGAAAACGCGGCCTAAGTGCTCTCTGTTTGATTTGAAGCACTTGACCGGTTTCCCTGGCTGAATGAAGCGCTAACCATTTAGCTAATCTGTTTAATGCCCGGAATACAGCTCTATCTAATGCATCGGGCATTAACGCTAATGTTGCCGGCAACTCATCTATACTGACGCTTAAATCAGTCTCGAATCCACTCGCCATTTCTCTTTTCTTCTTTATTAAAAATCAACCAAATACAACTCGCCCTCTCTTCAGGGCCCGCCGTGATAGTGTGTCTAACTCCATTAATTACAGCGGTACAATCAAGATAGTTTTCTGGTAAGTCTTCAATACAAGCAAAACCGATGGGCGCTTTAGTTTGAACTTTTAGTGAAGGTTTATCAGCGTAGAGATTTGAGCTAAGCGTGTAGTCGAAAACAAGGGTTAGGTTAGTCGAATCACCTTCCTTAGAGTGCAATTCAATAACTTCCCCAAAACAAGTTTTAATAGCTTCATTTAACTCTTCCATTGAAAAACCTCACTGTAAGCTAAGATATTTTTATAGAGAGGTTAAGGTTTTGGTCCCATATCTACCTCAATTAAAACGCCCGGACGAGCACACATTGGCAAGACATTAGACTGTGAATGCAAGTCATAACCCCGCCCCATTTTCCGCGCCTCAATTTTTGCGTAATATTCCTGACCTAACGTGTTAACGGTTTCGTTGAAATCTGCAGGAGCTACAGCAGTAAAGAATGAAGACATTGTACCTTCTGGATAAGCGTGTCCTTTTCCTTCAGAAACAAATCGAATGGGTTGACCTGTCAGTGGGTAATGCTTTGCGTTACTTTCCTTAAATACCAATCCACCCAATGGAAAACGCTCTCTAGGGTCTCCACCTATCTTTTCTTCGGATCTCTGCCAGCCAGCCCAAATTTCTTTAACTGATTTGTGACTGATCAACTTATCCATAAATTCAGGAGATACCTCTACAGTAACACCGCGCATGACTTCACCACGCAGACTTTCTTCCATGAGTCGTTTTAACTGCCTACAGGTTTGGGGTACGTTTGAATTCGCGTTAGACAGGTCAAAATAGACGGTTTGTTTAGTGATCCCGAATTCTGTAAATAGGTTATATAAGACACTACCGTCTGCATCCAGTATAAGGCCCTTTTTGGCTCCCATTCTAAGATATTCATGCGTTATATCATGCGAAGCTTTTAAATTTTGAAGGCGATCAGCCACTAATTGAGCTCTAGCCATCAATGCAGTTGTGCCAAACCCTCGGATACCAGAATAGGCAGAAGGTAAAATAACGTCTTCCAAAGGGAAATGAGGAATGACAAAACTACGCAGCTTGCGCTTTGTTTTGTCCGCCTGTTGCGGTTCTCCCCCAGGCTCTTGTGAATTAATTAGAGTAAGAACACCGTTTCGTTCTTCAATCATGATAGTACGAACACGTTCTCGCTTTATATTAGAGAACAAGGGACGGCTGTTACCGTAGGCGTTAGGTAGATGATTTATTGCTGCAGTTAGTGCAGCTACTGTAAATGATTTTCCTGAAAAGGGATCGATAGTTTCCAAAATAATAGCCTCATAATAAAAAACCGGCATAAGCCGGTTATTTAGGAAGTGAGAAAGAGAGTTTGTTTAGCGAGCTTTAATGCCCATTGTTGATAGTTTAGATAGAGTTGTATCTATGTTTTGCTGAGACATTGTTGCAGGCCAAACCAAGTTTTTCTTACTCACAATGCAGTGGTAATCAACAACCATATCCTTTCCTACAACAATTCCTGCAGGTGTTTCAGTACCATCAACTTTAACCTTATTTCCGGCGGAATTGACAACGGTACCAAGCTCAGTCTCATTCAGTGCAATATTGCTCCGACTGATTGCGTTTGGACCTTCGTACAGTAAAACATCGTTTAAATTCTTTCCTTCTTCTAAAACTGGCATAAATCCCCCTTAAGCAGAATAGTTTTCAGCAACAGCCTTTACTGCAGCCATCATCGCATTACCATCATCACTATCAGGTGTATCTGCACCTGAGTCTGTATGGTTGGTAAAAACGTTTTCAACATTTGACGCTTCCGAAAACAATTGGCTCTTTGCCTGTTCCACTGTTGCGCCACTTACAATAAGATTTAAGGCTGATTCAGGTTGCCCAACTTCCAGCCCAACTTTAGCGATAGACTTTTGTCTGCTTGACTCAGCTTTTTGCCACTTACCCTGCTCGGCTGATAATGTTTCTGCAAAAGCTGTCTCAGCTTGCTTTACAAGACTATTCTTTTGATCTGACAACGCTTTGTCATGATCTTCTTTCGTTATAGTTTCACTGCTGTTATTTCCAAAATTAAACATACTCTCTGTCTCTGTTGTTTTAAGGTAATGGTAGAACTGGTCTTGGGACATAACGCCATCTGCAATACCTGCTTCAATCGCCAGGTGGCCGCTAAATGTCCCAGCCTCTAATGCTTCAACTGTTTCTGGGGTAAGGTTTCTGTGATCGGCAACCATGTTGTAAAACTCTGAAGCAAGAGCATCGACTTCAATTTGTATTCGTTGACGCTCTTCTTTTGTGTAAGGTTTGAGCGGGTGCAGATCACCTTTAAATTTACCGGACGTGATTAAATCAAACCTAACACCGGCATCTTGATACATCTTCGTTTGGTCCATCCGGCCTGCAATAACCCCTATGGATCCTACCCCAGCGGTTTTTGGTAATATAATTTGATGGCAGGCGGACGCGATGGCATAAGCACCGCTATAGGCATTTTCATTAATGTAGGCAAGTACTGGCTTATCATCTCTAGTTGCATAGATATGTCGGCTAAAGTCAAAACATCCTCTCGCTTCACCACCACCACTATCGAACTCAAAAATAATGGCTTTTACGTCGTGATCAGCACGTAATTTATCGTAGTCACTCCTTAAAGATTCATAAGAAGTAATAGGCATACATTCAGCATCAATTTTGTCACGATGAGACAATCCACCTATGACAGGGATTACGCCAAAACCTTCTTCCTTATATGAAAATTTCCGATTCTCATACTTTTTTATATTTGCCAATGACTCAAACTGGCTAAAATCTTGCGTTAGTTTTCCTATCACATAAGAAGACACGACTGAAAAATCAGAACCGTGCATTAACATAGGGCTTTTTAATACGCGACTCGCTAATAAATTAAGGTTATTCACTGTTTGCTATCTCCAACATGGCTCTTTGCTCTGTTCCGTTGTTGTTGGTTACGGATCCGTCTGTATCCAAACTCAATCCTTGTTTTCTAGCCACTTCAAAGAAACCTGCATTTTCCAAAATGTCTTCTTGCTCATGACCTCTTTGCTGTTGCTTATCCTTGATTGGCGCAAATCCAGATCGCACCTCTCCTTTATCAGCTAACAATTTTTTCAGAGGATCTACTTCATCCCAACGTGGCATAACCCATTTAATTTTTCGGTACTTGCGTCGATTTAGCTCATAGTCCGATACAGATAACCGGTTTGCATGAAAGGCAATATCACAAAACCAATGTGATACCTTACGGCACAACTGATACTTCAACATGAAGTGTTGAACTTGCTCACAAAGCCGCCTGAAATCAATTAACCCTGCCCGAATTGAGCTGTAGCTAACACCACGTAGATCGCCACTTAACATTTCATAAGACAGGCCGTAACCTTTAGCGATCGCCATAAGCTGGAATCTGAGCCAAGGCTCATAAGTTGTTCCAACATCAGCTGGTTGAGAAAATTGCATTTCTTGCCCAACTCCGAGACGTTGCATTAAACCCGGTTTAAGTTGAACTAAAGGTGATCTCTTACCTGTTTTGTTTGGCGTCTTTATTGATACACCAGGGGTCATTGGGTTTGTAGTGGGTTGTGCTTCTTTAATAAAGGCGGCAAAGAGCGCTGCAGTTTTCTTCCGGACGAGTTCAGCATCTTCATAGGCATCTAGCTCAGACAAACGCAGCAGAACTGACGATACCCAGGGTATCCCTGTACTTTGACCTGGCCTTTCTACCTTCATCACATGAATAATATCGTTGGCGCGTATCTTCACCGTCCCTTCTGGGTCATGAAAAGATATTGATTCATTTGGATGATATTTGTGAAAGTGGTAATACTTTAACTTACCGCCTTTAGAGTATTGCTTGCCATTTTTGATATAGCCGCCGGATGGCAATACCTCATTTTTTTCCCGTGCTAAGAAGTCTGGTTCAATGACTTGCAATTGAAGTGGTACGGCCAAATCCTCTTCCAAGGGTCTCACTCGCCGTCTTACATAACAATCTCCACTATTTACAACTGTACCCATGACGAGTGCTTGAATACCTGCGAAATCTAACTTTTCGTCAAAATCACACTCTTGAATAAACTCAGACCACAACTCTTCAAATAGCAAGTTGACGTTTTTATCACCTGTAGACCATCTAGCAGTGATGCCTGTACCTACAGCAGCAGAGACCCACTGTTGAACTGCGTTTTTTGCCCATGCATTGTTTCTGACATAGTGTCTTGATCTAGGACGTAAGCTATCTAAATCCGCACTTATTGCTTCTTCAGGTCCAAAATCAGAAACATCTTCAATACGAGAGTGACTAGCACCTTCATAGGCACCAACCCCATCACCAAAATCAAAGCCAGCCGCAGTAAGAAAGGGAGCCTGATTTATTAAATCGTAATTCAAAATACCCCCTTAAAAGAAGTCGCCACATATGCGGTTGTTGCATCTTCTTGCAAACTTGATTCAATTTCTGAATACAGCTTTTTAAG
Organism: Alteromonadaceae bacterium M269; assembly: GCA_004353515.1. Lineage (GTDB taxonomy): Bacteria > Pseudomonadota > Gammaproteobacteria > Enterobacterales > Alteromonadaceae > M269. Next base: position 791,950 of record SMNZ01000001.1, read on the forward strand.
TTCATGTAATTGGGCTGGTTGAAACTCTGTTTTTCTGTCACTTCCCCCATCCACAGAAAAGCTAACCGTGACAATACGAGCGCCAGTAGCCAACTTCATAATTGCTTCTTTTACATTAAGTAAGTCGCTTTGTGTCCACATATCAAGAATTCATCCACTCGCTAACGTGATAATCATCACTCTGGTCATACTCTTCATCATCGAACTCATCGTCCGATATGCCTTCTGGTAACTCAGACAAATCAGGATTAATCAACCAGAGCAAAGCAAGCAGGTATACCAAGAGATCCCATGCTTCATTCCTAGCTTTTCTTAAGTTTTGCCACCGCTCATAAGGGATCCCATTAACCTCTTCTCTCACTACTGTTTCAGAGGTCAATTGTTCAAAGTAGTCAATTTCAAACTCATTACTTATCGGGAAGTGAATGTATCCACCACCTGGATATTTGTAGTTCAAGCGTTTCGCCAATCGCGTTTTAATATTGTTAACACCCAACGTATACAATGGGATCTTATGCATGTTGTTTCTGCTAGGAGGCGTAACCGCGGGGGCATTTACTTTGTTGCCGCCTCGGATTGGAATAATGAAGTCACTGTGTTTTGCACAGAAGAGCATCATGTCCGTGTAAAAGTGTCCCTGTACGTCAAGAGCGCACATTGATATAGGTAAATGAAACCCTGCTGGATGCGAATAAAGCTTTGATAGAGCCCTTAATAATTGATCCTGAGTGCTTTCGTCATCAGGTCTACCATGAAAAATTTGCTTGTTCAGTAACCACGTTTCTTCTTTAACACCGAATCCAGCCACACATAATTCGAGACGGTCATCCTGAGTATCTACGCTCGCTAAAATAACGTGAACACCTTCAGGCAATTTACCATCATGCTCGTCACCATACTCTTCTCTACGCTCGTAAAAATTATGACTTTCCAACGTGACTGCATCGTCTCGGTAGGTTTCCCCCAAAATTGTATTAATGAATACTTGTTTTTCTTCAGGGTTATCTTTTACGTCTTCGTAGTATGACGCTAACTTACCCCAACGAGCATTGGGGAGATCTGAATAAGCGGCCCATATGTGAAATCCTGCATGTCCACTAATGTAAGGAGTGTCACATTCTTTACATATTGGACGTCCCCTGTCGTCCCAACGGCTAGGTTCCTGTTCTGTCTCACAGCATGTGAAAGGTTTTACCGATCTCCATTCGCCAGCATCAGTCATTGACTGTTTGTATTTTTCGGTAATCTCTTTTCTACATGATGGACAAACAAAATGTGCTTTCTCTGGATTTTGAGACGGATATTTAAAATTTTTCCATTCCAATACATGCATATGTTTGCAGTGAGGACAAGGCACAAAAAAATGGCGTTGATCTGATGCTAAAAAACTTTTATTTATCCGACAAAACCCGAACCTATTTGGTGTAGAGCCAGCAATTATTTTACGATTAAATGCTGAAAAGCTTCGCCCTTCCGCCTGTCTAACCGGGTCGCCATCAGTTCCAGTATCAACTGGATATGCTGAAACCTCATCTAGAATTACCACCCGAACAGTAATACGGCGGAATCCAGTTTCGGTATTAGCCCCGACTAAGGTTAAAGTCCCACCTGCATAACGCTTTTTCGTTAACGTATCGTCTTCTCGAGCAACCTTGCCGGATAAAGCTGGAACATCCTCCAACATTGGAGCAAGCTCATCTTTACTGTAACCCTCTGCATCTGGAATTGTTGGCTGCACAACTAAAATACTACAAGGGTCTGCAGCCATATGGTAACCAATAACTAGGTTAACCATTTTTGTGTATCCAACCCTCATTGATTTCTGAACACTTATGCGCTCTTCATCAGAGTCACACATTGCATCCAAAATACCTTTTTGAAAGTTTTTAGTTACCCACTGACCACCACCATGCTCAAGAGGCAGCTGATAATATCTATCACCCCATTGGGCTATCGTTAGGTTCGGTGGTGGCGCCCAAATCGCTTGAAGACTCTTCCAAGTATGCAATAAGGCGTGGTGGTGGTGTGTCAGCATCGCTTAAATCTGATAATGCTTTATGAAGCATCCCTCGCACAATTCGTACATCGGCTTTTGATAACTCAGGAAGAGAAACCATGACTTGACCTTCAATTGATAAAATCTTATTTCGTGCTGATGCTACAAGATCACCATAGATAGCAATTACAACATCGATAGGTAGCAGCGTTTTTAGTTCCTTCTCATTTTTGATCTGTGCAGTCCTGCGTTGTTCGCGTACTAAAAGAGCTCTCTCTTTGTTCAATTCAGGGGAACTAGGGTCTTCCTCATTTTCAGGGGGTAGATCCGCTCCTGTCTTTTTGGAAAGCTCCCTTAAATAGTTAATGTAAGCGAAACGATTATGATCAAGATCCCATCCTTCTTTTCCCTTTGGACGCTTGATGATGCCTAGGTTTGCCAATTCCCGCACACGGCGCGTAGACAAATCTAAGTGCTTTGCTAAATCTTCTTGGCTTTGCATAAAAACACCGGAACCGGAAACCCCAAAACAAAAATTTTATAGACGGTTCAACCCCGCGTGTATCTCACCCGCAATGGTTTCAAATGCTCAGAAGAACCTAGGTTTGCCCTCGATTTTATAGGTTGTAGTACATAGTTATTCACAATCATTTATATATACCCGCTATATTTGATAACCCTATTCAAAGCAATTGAATTCTATTCACAATATATGTACTAGGACTTAACTCTTTGCAGTGAAGTTAAAGCTAACTCCCCCTCTTTAAAGTCTTTAGTCAAGCCTATGTGTTTAGTACCATCATCGTCTTGTGTAATTCTTATAGTGTATGAAGGAGTGTCTTGAATCTGACCAACTTCATCAAACATTGGACTAATAGCCTCATACTTAATCCTATGTTTATCCCATTGCCTTTCCATCCCATAGGGCACAGCGTTTAAGAAACTGAATATTTTAGAAGCTAGACTCACATCGTTATTAATGATGTCTAAGCCTATGTAGAAAACACCAAATCGTTTATGCATTGCTTTTACCTACTTATTGTTTGATAAAGAAAAGTAATAATAGAAGTAAGTATCCGATGAGTGAGTTACTAAAAAGACTTCTATCCCTGTATTTATATCTCAACTTTAAAATCGACTTACAGATTTTTAGATAACTGGGTCCTGTGGAGATCGCAGTATTTAGGACATCACTAACACTGCGCAAAGCCACCACACCAACAATAATTACTTCCAAAGATTCAAAGCTGCTCATTCTATATATCCCCTAATTAAGCTAAGTGTATTGAACTAACTGAGGGGTTTATGTTAACGATATTGAACGTAGCTCGAATAAATACACATACCTTTTTCCGGGGGTCTAGATTGTGTAAATGAAGGGTTCGGTAAATAATACTGGCACTAATGTCAAAATTTTAGACCGAATAGTGTATTTAGTTACTCATTGAGTGTAGTAGCTGGATTTTCATTAACTGTGTCAACTTTTAAAGCATTGACAATCTTTACATAGCCATTTGTACCCATCTCAATTGCTGCACCTGTGAGATACAGTGATATAGATACTGCTATAAGTGATGCTGGCCAAGACCATTTCTTGTCTGTACGTGGCACATGAACCTCCAAGCTTTTTAATTTAATATATAAACTGTCTGAGCTATAATCTGACATGTAATCACTACCGTTATAGTTGATTGCCGTATCCTTGGATGTTGGCGCATCGCAAGGAAACTTTTCTGAGCCTCGATTGCCGTCGGGGCTTTTTCTTTTCTTAATCCAAATTAACGCACTTTTAAATCGTCGCAACAAAATGGTCATGGCTTTTTTCACACCTAAAAATCTCTTTCCACGCCACCATATCCTGCTAATAGATCTAATCAATAAAAATCCCAACTTAAGCTGATTTGCCTTTATATTAATTTGGGGGTTAGGAAATTTTCTTCCTATTTTGAATTTAATTTCCAAGTTTCGCTATCATCTCTTTTATTTCATCAAGAGACTTATCAAAGCGTTCCATGTGCCGGTCTAACTGTGATTGAGAGACAAAGTTCTCAGCGACATGCAATTTATAAGCAGCCAACTCCTTTTCTGCTAACTCTGCTTTATGTAATGCTCTGACAGCTTTCTCATTCACAGGCTTAATTAAGTAAGCAGCAATAACAGCTAACAATGTACTAAGCCCCGTTAATGCATAAAGAAAGGTTTGATCCATTACGTGCTACCCTTTTTAAATTGTGAAACTATCTTTTCAGCACTTCGACCAGTGACATAGCCACCTAAACCTATCTGTAACAACGTCCACGCCTCAGGGGCAAGAGGATTGGCCAACCATCCGAAACTATCGAACACAACCAAAATTAAGAACGTAAGCATTGTTATTGGTCGCCAATTGCGTTGTAACCAACTCTGACCATTTGCTTCTGCACTAATAATCTGTGTTCTCGTTTCTAACAGCTTTGTTTCATAATCAAGCACTTTGGAAAGAATTGTATTTTGAATAGCTTGTAATGCATTTTTCGCCTGTAGCTTTTCATCTTCACTAGTGTGAAGCTCATCGACTAGCTTAGCTGCAGGTTTAAAGATGTTGGATATAAAGCTTAAAACACTCATTGCCATTCTCCGGTTTTCATTTGTTCAGACATTTCTAGTGCCCTTGTGGGTGAGTCTTCTCTATGCCATTTTGAATCAAGCATTTCTTCAGATGCTTGTTCATATTGCTCTAGTGAAATGTATACGAGTGTGTTGGTGAATTTTGATAAGCCATTTATACCCATCTGAAAAGCCATATTGATTAATACAGCCTTTCTAGCGTCGTTAAGAACACCCATCATTACCAATGAGTAACAACCATCTTCCGCAGTAGAAACGTCTTCACGTAACAACATATCAATCTGATTATCATTTAATGGCTTAGCTTTTAGCCTTGATACATATTCAGACTTTGGAACAATCTCTCCAAATATCTCTATGCTTTCTTGCTTTGATAAACCAGTTGTATCGAGGTTTCTACCTACACCTATGGTCCAATAACCTCTAGAACACTTGTATGGCTCGTAACGACGTCCTTCATGATGTTCTATTTGTTGAAAGAGCTTGGTGTATTTCATTTTGATTTACCCGTAAAAAAGCCCCGCACGATGGCGAGGCTAAATTTAGGCACAAAAAAACCAGCTCTGATGGCTGGTTGCTTTTATGCTATTCGAACATATTTCGTCGTTTAAGGTACAAAAATACCAACAAATAGTCAACAGGTAATTTTAACTACCCTTTTTAAGCACTATAGATTCACCTATGGGATTATACTTGGTTGGCTTATCAATGGGCGTTGCTATTAAGTCTTGCACTAATTGAGGCTGTAATAAATCATCAAATGCATCACGATCTTTAAATGAACTATCAAGCCACATTTGACGGGTATTATCATTGTCAGGAAGCATTAGAGGGCTTGCTGTTGTGTGATACGGTTTTAACCATTCTGCTTGGCCAAGCGTAATGACAGAGCAAGTTGTTATCACTTCACCTGTTTTGCTGTGTATGTACTCTTTCCATAACCCACCAAGTGCGATTGCTTCACCATCTAAAGCTTCAAAATCTGTACACTTTTGATCAGCGCCTTTGCCTTCACTCTCTCCAAACCCTTTTACCGGAATAATACATCTAGATGATTTATACGGCTCCTAGCCAGCTTTTTTGAAACTCTTCAGTCCATCTGAGCGCGTATTGATGCTCCAAAACCTAGGCATTGGCTTAAAACCATCTTCTGTCTCAATTTGTAATAGATGCCAGCGAGCAGTTGTTAAAAGCCTTTTACCTTCTACTTCCCTAATTATTGATATTTCACGGCCACCCAGAATACAACGATTAACCACCAGATGATTATCATCATCGGGATATAGCTTTATGCCTAGCATTGAGCATAGTTCGCGTACACCCGGATCATCGGTTACGTTTAGTCTTCCACACAAATTAAACAGCCTCGTTTGACTCTACAAAGTTAAGCGGGATATTTCTGAATGGTGTTTGAGATAAATACATCTTCAGAGTTTGGATACAGTACTGTTTACCAGAGACATCGAAAAAAGATTCACCTTGTTTTGAGTCTTTGAATTTAATAAATTGCTCATCAATTTCTTTCTCTGAATGTTCACTGTATTTAAACCCGTTAACAACAAATGAAAGATCAACATCCATGCTACAATTCATTACTTCTACTTGTTCACTGCTTTCATTTATTTCTGTGCAAGTCACTGAAACAGCGCACTTGAAAAAAGCTATCAATTTATCTTCCGAATGACCGTACCCCTTATCCAATCTCGTAAAATCGGATACAACTACACCTGCTCTTCCAATCTGAGGGTTTTTAATTTCTTTATAAGAATACTGTATAACTTTACTATTAAAGAATTCTAAATCTGTTGTACTAAACACTCTAATGTTCCATATGTTTTAATTTCTGCAAAGAATTTTCCGGTGAACTCCAGGACTCAGTTGCACCAAAAGTAAATTGTGTTTCAGTTCTAAATTCTGATTTAACGTTGGAACCAAACTGATTAAAAGTTATCTCTACAGACTTACCATCAAGCTTCTCTTCACAAGCAGACTTAATCCAATCATTTATCGAGACTCCGTCTTGCGCACTCGATGCTGCAACTCTTGTATGCAAGTCACTTCCAATCCTAACATTCAAGGAACCCTTGTAAGGTTTTAACGGTTCTTTACCCAACTCCTCACAAAGCTCCAGATAGTCATCTACAGCTAATTCAAATTCTGATCTAAGCTCTTTCATTGAATCAGCAGAATAGGTTACAAGGTCTTTAATATGCAAAATCTTTCCATCAAGCGTATCAGTTTCTGTGCAACACTCTGCACTACCTTGATAACCTTTATACTCTAGTGTTTTGCTCATCTCTCACTCTCCAACACACCATGCTCGTACAACGCTTCAACTACGTAAGCTAAAGCCTTTGGTTTAACCGGGTCAGCTCCATGACTCTTGTGTAGCATGATGATATTCATATCCTTATCAATAAACTTAACTCTACTTCCACTAGATTTGCCTTTGTTAGATAGCTGGTATCCAACGGCAATTAGATAATTTTGCAACTCAGAAAATTTAACGTCCTTAGGAACGGGTTTTCGTTTAAGTTTAGCAGCAAATTTCTCCCTACTTACCACCTATACCCCTTAATACGACAAGTGCAACTATATTTTAGTTGCAAATTTTGTCAATATGCAGCTTTTAATGTTTTAAGAACAAATTACGATTTCTTCAACCGTAATGACCAAAACAGACCACTAAAAGAACTTTAAACAAGATTAATGGCTGAGGGATAAAGGGTACAAAACTAGCCAGATCAAGTGCAACCCGAATTAAGGATAAAACACCTGTTCATTTATCAGGTATAACATAATTAATAATTCCCTCTCCGGCATGATGCGGCCTTTTCTCAGGCTTACCACTATGTCCAGGTGGATAATAATTGGTATCCATTAGCATAGTTCTAAACTGTCTTTTATTGAATCTATTAAGGGACTGCCTAGGAGTTAACAGAACGCCTGTCATAGCGTCAGCATAAGGAGTATGTATACCATTAGGATTGAACTCTTTTGGCTCGGTATATCCTGCCCTGATTACCATATCAACCCAACACCCCCAATGCGCCGGACCTCTATCGAGCCAGATAACACTACAATTGATTAGAGGTTTTTCACAGAGATTGCATAGCACCATTCAAATACTGTACATTCATACAGCGCACAATATCAACGCGAATATTTTGACCAGAAATAGAAAAGCCCGCAGGAGTTTAGTGCGGGCTTATCAAAGGTAAAGAGCTAGATGTTGCTCAAGTAGTTCAGCTTCCTTGCTAATCTGGGAATAATATTAAGTGAGAATTAACTAATAGTAAGCTGTACTGAGGTACAGATTAAACACATGCAGACCAGCTTTTAATTTTGTCGCAGGTATAAAGATCAAACACACTAGCAGAGTGAATAGCCTCTCTTGCTACTTCTTCGTCGGTCATTTTATCCATTGAGCGCTGAATGTATCCTATTGCGCCATAGGCATACTTTCTACCAGTACCCAAACAATATAAATGACAGCTCACAGGAGATACTTGAACAGCTTTAGATTCCTTATCTGTTCTAATCTGTGTTACATCACCACTCTTTTTATTGAAAACTAACATAGTAGTGTCCATGAAAAGCTCAGACTTATCAGAGATCCCTTTTTCCTTGTATAACTTCGCCATCTCTTCAAAGTTACACATGCTTCCAGTAAAAAGATAAATGTTGTCGTTATCTTCGTGAAACTTCTTGAAGTTATCATCTAGAACAATATCGCTTTCAGTGATACGAGAATCAATAGCGATTGATTTACCAACTTTAACTATTGTTGTCATAATATAGTTAGCCCTTAAGTTAACCGCTATGCTGCGAAAAGGTGTTTGTACCGCCGTGATAGATGCTCCCTTGAAACACCAACTATGTTAGAAACAGCAGTTTTAGTGACCTTCTCTCCGTTGTTTACTAGCTGACTAATTGCGTTACTTATCTCTAACTCGGTATTAGACGCTCTCATGTGATGCGTGACGTATGCACCTTGTGATGTGTGATGCATGCCAATTGCCCCACTTTTAAGCTTTTCAACACAATAGGGGTTAAGCCATATACATTCAGTTCTAACGCCTGTCCCACTTCCGGCTGATATACAGGCTTGTTTAGTTTCTACTTTCCAGCTGGTAAGTAAATCGGCGTATAGATCACTAGGATAACCGCTTAATACAACTGCTCCATCAAGTGCTTTCAATGAGTTAAGTAATGTTTCATGATCACCTGATGTCATTTCGTGCCTATAGACACCACCACTACTATTTATTTTTCTAGTTTCGAACAGATAAGGGGGATCTACATAATGGAGAGTATCTAATGAATCATGCTTTTCAATGCAGCTAATGGCCGGCCTGTTTTCAATGTTAACGCCTTGCAGCCTAGCTGTGACATACCTTAAAACAGGCGGATACTTTTGCCAGCAATGCGCGGAAGTAGAATACTTTCTGGAAGCTTCACAACGAAAACCTGTTGGATGACCTGATGCGCCACCACTTCCAAAACCCATTGCAGATCTAACAATAGTTCGTCTTGCTCTTTCGATAGGGTCATCAGTGAATTCATAAGCTAACTTAAACTCGTCTCTACTGTATGGCGTGAGATGACACAAATCTATTAACGTAGAGGCATTACTTCTATCTCTTAATACGTTAAACAAGTTGAAGATATCTTCATCTAAATCATTGTAAACCTCGCCATGACTCCTTTTTTTACGCAACAATACAGAAGCTGCACCACCAAATGCCTCAGTATATGTTTTATGCTCTGGGAAGAATTGATAAAGCCACTTAGAGAGCCTATATTTTCCGCCATGATATCTTAATAGTGGAGTATGCATTTTGAACAAATTACTCTATATAAATTTGTATTTCGCCAATTGCTGAATCTGCCATTGCTTCAGCTAACCAATCATCGAAAGTACAATCAGCATCGTTAACTTCGCCATTAATGTGATCTGCTTCACAGTTTAAATAGCCTTGCTTATACGCTTCTCTTAATAGCTCATGAAAGTGGCGAATTTCTATAGTCACTGTTGGCATTAACTATCACCCTTTATACTCGTAAGTCGTCCACTTTTTAGACGGTTTGTCGTTAGGCTCACTTATTAAATAACGCGAATCTTTGAAGTAATAAAACGTATAACTATCCCGCTTTTCAGAACCTAATAACCCGTCTAGAGCTTCTCGCTTAACAAACTTTCTTAACTCTGTGATTGGAATAAACGGTGGTAAACATGGAATGATTTCACTCACAGAAACAGCAGAGAGCTTTATAAAGTCGCTATACTCAACTTTCTTAAGGTGTTTTGTTATTTGGTCATGACACTCAAAAAAAGCCTTATGAGAGGCCACTTGAATAGCTTCAATAATGAATTGTTCAAAAGATTTAGTATTAGCGTTATCTAAAAGTTTGCGTTCAAGATCTTCATTATCAGTTTTCATAACGCACCTATGCGGCTAATGACTTGGTTGCAATACGAAAATCAATAAGGCTTAAAGCCTGGTCATCTATATTTGAGAGAATTGATAAGTACTGATTCCAAAATGGCGACCAATCCCTATTGAAAACCTTGCTATCGATCATCAATTGATTGGCTAACATTTCGTTTGTGAATAGCTTCTTTTGGTCTCTTACGCATGCTTGATAATGCAATAGAGATGACATAGCCAAGGACTTTATTTTTTCAACCTTAGAAGCTTTGATGCTTGTCTTGCGGGTTTTAACGCCTGGCTCAGCGTTTAAAGCTTTCTGAGTGTTTAAGACCTTTTCGTAGGACTCTATGAATATCCCCATTCTAGCCCACACATAAGATGATACAGACTCTATACATGCCCAATCTGTGCGGTTTTGACCATAGCAATACAAGACCATTGATTTAAGGTAATCAGGGAGTGCATTAACAGCCTCTAACAAGGTACCGCGTAACCGATATTCTTCAGACAAAACAGGTTTAGAAGAGCTATTACGGCGTGATTCTGTGCAATATGTCAATTGAGTTTCACCAATGAAATTATCTCTATCATCGAGAACATCTAAAGGCTTTGAACTACCACTAATAACATTGTTTTTCTTGATATGCATCGCTGGCAATGATGGCTCGTAGTGAGAAAGAGCACTGATTAACATTAAACGCATTGCGCTAGCTTGTATTTGTCTTTTCATGTTATGCCACCTTTATTAAGTCAGAAGATACCCAAAGCTTTCTGGTTCGTTCAGCCCCGCGACAAGCAAACAAATCAAGCTCAGTTTTTGAAAAACCTGTTTTTACCTTTCCATCAATTGCATCGTGACAAGCTGAACAACCAAACGCAGCTTCTAGATCAGATGCTTTCATACCCATACCGCTATCTTCACCTACATGGGCTAAAACGGTTGTCTCAGGGTTGTGATTGCATATACCTGGTATACGAAGCTGGCACTCTTGGCCACGAGCGGAATTGCGTAACTTTGTTGATTTAACTCGACCGTTATTGAACATGATTAAAACCTTATTAACTGTTCAACGACTTGATCTAAATCGTCGCGGGTGTAGTTCTTGAGGACTCGTTGCAATAGAACGTTGACACAAGCGTTATAAAGCTTGTTGAATTCATCCTCATCCATTTTGGCGAAGCTGATACTCTTAGCCTCTGCCCTAACCTCCCCTTTAATATTGGCTACGGCATCAAAGTATCCGGCCGCAATAATGACATCCTTTCTAAAGCGTTCTCGGTTCTTCTGAACTGGCATACCTCTATATTCGGCTTCAGCAGGCTCGAAGGCATCAAACCCTATACCAAGCAAAGCGAAGAACTTTCTGTGAAAGTTAATGTTACGCGGTTTACTCCACTTAACTTTAATCACTTCACCCATATGGACACTGGCAAGCATCTCTGCGTCATTGGCCGCTGGGTCAACTATAAAACCTTCACCTATACGCTTAAGAATTGCTTCACTCATGCTAAATCCCTTATTCGTTCAAGCTCAGATTCAATTCGTTCACCTATCCAAACAAGCACAACTACAGCAATTGAATTACCTAAAGCTTTGTAACGTGGTCCTATTGGACAAAACTCAACATCTTTGCCCCTATATGGAATCTGGGTAAAGTTATCGGTGAAACCTTGAAGCCTTTCACACTCAATAGGAGTTAAACGCCTCACGCCATACTGAGGGTCTACAATTGCAGGATACCCTTGCCCAGGTTTCCCGCCACCAGTAGATATTGAGCTAGACACTTCACCATTTGAACGGACTTCGCAGCGTGAATTCTCAGAAAACGAAATGACAGGAAAACTTTGACCAGGTGTACCACCACTACCGCAGCAAAGTGTTCCTGTTACCTGACCGTGCCCTTCCGTAATCCTGACTTGACCATCACTATGTTCTGCAAAGGAAATAACATTCTCTAACCCATTGTTACGACCTGTAGCATGTGCTTTGTCTGAAACTATTGGGTCTTGTGAACCGTGGACAACTAAATCCTTAGCTGATTTATAATCTCTAGCTGAAAGCGTTGCTGAAAGCGTTGCTGAAACGTTGGCTGTTCCGTACTCACCGCTTGATTGAAAATCAAAGGTATCAACTACGTAGGTGTCTGAATCTTCCCTGTTACTTGTGTTAGGGCGCGCTGTAAGACATCTGGCAATTTCTTCCCTCTCTTGCTCGCACGATTTAAGATCCCCTGACATGCTTTTGGGCTCAAAAAGTATCGGCTCTCTATCGGACCAGTTTCCAAAATCTGCGAGAGCAAAGACTCTTCGGCGTCTTTGTGGTACTCCAAAGTACTGAGCGTTAAGTGTGCGCCATTCGACAAACCCGGCTTTGCCGTATGCAACTCCGGCTGTTTGCCACCCTTTTTCTGGTAATGTGTGCTCTGCTCCTGTAAAGAGCTGCAAAACCTCAAGAAAGTCATAGCCCTTGTTTGAGCTGAAAGCTCCTGGGACATTTTCCCACAAAGCGAATCTGCACTTGCAGTGCTTCTTTGCCCACTTGATGATCTGGATGGCATTTCTAAATAAACAGCTTCTTTCACCTTCGAACCCCTTACGTTGGCCGGCTATGGATAAGTCCTGACATGGAGAGCCAAAGACTACGATATCTATCTGACCCAGTTTCTTAATCTGAGACTCAGTTATCTTGGTTACATCACCAAGGTTTGGTACTTCTGGATAATGATGCTCAAGTACTGCATTTGGGAATTCTTCAATCTCAGAGAATGCAACAGCTTCCCAACCTAATGGTTGCCACGCAGCGGTCGCAGCTTCGATTCCTGAAAATAAACTTAAATACCTCATAGCTTATTCAACTCCCTCTGCAAGCTTCTTCTCAGGGTGATATCTATCGATAAAGTCTTGGACCTTTGGGTCCCTTTTTACTGCAAAACTTTTAGGCGCGTCAGTTTGGTAATGTGGTTCAAGTACATCTTCCCAATTACGGTTCTTGATCCAGCGTTGAGCATGTTTCCATGCAGGTATAAATTTTCCTTGTGGTGCCGTTTTTCTCCAAACCGTCTGAGCTTCCAAACTTGTCATGATGAGTTCGAAGAGTTCGACAGATGGCTTAAGTTTTAGAAATGCTGATCGGGTCTGTGCTTTCTCCCGCTTTACCGGGTACTTGCTCCAAAACTTGTCGAACATCTCGGCGGTTGTGATTGTTTTTGGTTCTTTGACAGGTTCATTACTGACAGGATCTAAACTGACAGGATCGGGCGTCAGATTGTCGCTACCGCCAGGCGACATATTGACGCTACCGCCAAGCGACTCGTTGACGCTAGGTAAGCGACTATTTGACGCTTGGGAATTATCCCCCAAAGGACAATTTGTCCCTACGCTACTTTCACCTAAGCGACAATCTGTCTCTATGCTATTTTCCCCCAAGAGACTATTTGTCGCTTTGGCATCGTCATTAGCTGAATTGGCTACCTCTGATAGGTTTAACTTATAAAAATTGCTCTTGTTTCCTGTCTTACTTCTACGAAAAGTCTTAGTTACGAATCCAAGAGTTTCTAATTTATTAATATGTCTTTGTGATGTCTTTACAGACATCTCGCAAAGCCTGGCTATATACTCGTGACTAGGCCAACACTCACCTTGATCATTGGCATTATCTGCTAATTTCAAGAGCACAAGTTTAGTTGTTGGGCTACCTGTCTCAGCTTCGAAAGCAGCAAGCATCATTTTAATACTCATGACACCACCGATGCTTTTTTAACTGCTTCAAAATGAAAAAGGTGCAAAGGGATATCCAACACAACACCTAAATCAATTAACTTTTCAGCCTGCATAGAATTAATAATGCCAGCGTATATTGATTTACCTATGGCGCAGTGTTTACGGTATTGCTCAATATCTCTGTTTCCTTTAGCACTATTACATGACTTACAGGCAAGCTTGAGGTTTGAATCGTCGTTACTACCACCCTCAGATTTTGGTATCACATGATCTAAAGCCCAACTATTTACATCCTTAAAAACTAAAGCCACACCACAGTATTGACACTTTTCCCCATCTCTAGTGAATACTCTTGTCTTCTTGATAGTTGAAAATTTGTTTGCCATAATTTCCTCGAAGTATGTAAGAAAGCTCCTAGCCCTGTGACGGCAATAATGGAGCTTTTTTATTGCCTAAATAGTTCCAGTCGAATGCGTCATGCTGAATGCCCAACCATTTGAGAATCGTTAGCTGGCACCCTGTCAGTTAAGTGATATAAATCCACATGCTTTATTTGCTCAATAAGACCATTAACCTCGTTTATGCGATTAATGGAGCGCTGAAGGTTTGGCTGATGAATTGAATAGGTGTAACAAACAAGCTCAATGTCCATACCGTTTACGAAATGTTGAGTCAAAGCAGTCTTTGTATTTTCATTAAACTTGTTGGCTATTTTGAGCAGTAAAGTAAATCGCTCTAGAGACTCAGTGCCTTGTTGCATAGGTATCATCATATTAAAGCCCTCTTTTGTTTTGGTAAGTTCCTTTGCCCTGATATCATTTGTTTTCCACAACCAAAAGAAGACAAAACAAAGGAACTAATCTTGAAAGGTGACAACATTGAATTGTTTAACGAATACACCGCTAAAATATTCGCTAAGCTGTATAGTGAATTCCCAATCCCAACCACAATTCTTACCAATGAAATTGCTGGTTTAAAAGTCAATTGGGAAGACTTCGATGCCATCCATGCAATGACTAAAGAAGAAAGAAATACAAGAAAACTGTTTGAAGCAACAGTTAATTGGCTGCATGTTTCTGGATATATAATGCAACCAAGGGAGATGAGCAAAATTACAGAAGGATTTAGAGGATATTGCCTTACATCACAGGCGTTAGAAGCTCTAAACTCTTCTCCGAAATCGCTTAATGGAAATACTCTTGGCGAATCCTTACAAAAAGCAGTAAAAGACGGTGCGACCGACTCTGCTAAAGGTTTTGTTAAAAAAGGATTTACATGGATGTTCACTAAGTCATTTTCTAACGCAGATAAATTAGGTGAAGCCATAACAAACATTACGAGTTCCACCTAGATAA
This sequence comes from Alteromonadaceae bacterium M269, assembly GCA_004353515.1. Classification (GTDB taxonomy): domain Bacteria; phylum Pseudomonadota; class Gammaproteobacteria; order Enterobacterales; family Alteromonadaceae; genus M269. The sequence goes on from SMNZ01000001.1 coordinate 807,063, forward strand.
ATTAGCTACTAATGACCTAAACGTTTCGGCACTATCATAAAGGTGAGAATTTGAATGAGACTTTTCATTGCTGTCAAAGAGCAGTTCATGCAAGGTTTCGGCTAGCGTATTTGCGAGAGTTGCACCTAGCGAATGGTTTCCATGCTTTACTGACTGAAAAGCTTTCATCCTTTTTGTATCTAGATCGATAAGATGAGATACAGCAACCTTAAACTCTTTTTCTACTGAGCTAAGAGTTACTTCATTTAACGCCTGAAGCTCTTCAAATGTTTTTGGTATTTCTACATTAGAGGTATGCATTAGCTGTACTCCTCGGTAAATTTAAATCCCCTACTCTCGGTGATAGAATGGATGTGCGAAATACAATCTAAAACCGAAAGAGGGAAAAAGAGGATGAGCATATGAGATATGTGGTTCTTTTTATTTTTGGGCTTATCACAATATTCATTTTTAAGCACAGTGATTATCCTTGGAGTGCTACGATTGGCATGCTCATTGGATTTGCTATTTATTTGCTCTTCAGCACCGACGACACCATTATTGAGTTTCGCGAAGAGATCAGAAAAGAGCTTAAAAAAGATGAAGTTAATCATGAAGAAGCTGAACGCAGAGCCATGCGTCTTAACGCTCTTGATAAAAGGGCTAGAAAACAGGAACGCAAAAACCGTAAAAAAACGCCTAAAAACTCTTCTTACTCTAAAAACACTTACTCTGAAGCTGTTCGGCATAGCAAAGAAAAGCCCTCTAAAAGAGCTAATAGAGGCTATACGGCAGAGCTTAGTAAATTTGACTTCACGAGAGGTGAAGTCTTGAATATTACCTATAGAGATTCTTGGGGAGAAATAACCAATCGAGATGTCGCTTTTTCTAGCCTCAGTAAAGGTGAGCATGGGCAAATGGTAAAAGGCTTCTGCCACCTTCGTAATGAACAAAGAATGTTTTATGTCAGCAGAATGATTTCTCTCACGAGTACAGAGACTGGAGAAAGTTTTATTTAACAGTCTAAAGATGTTTTGGTTTATTCTAGAGGAAGTCACTGCTGTACTTCCTCTTTAAACTTGCTGTTAGGAAAAACAGTGTCTAAACAGCATTCGATTCCAAAACTCTTTAAACAACCGACAATACCTCTTGCATCATCAAGCGTAACTTTTCGTTTCCCCATTTCATAATTTGAGATCCGTGACTTTGTACCGCCGATGTAGTTAGCAATATCTTGTTGTGTTACTTTCATATCTTCACGCGAATTTCGGAAGTGCTTAATTTTGTTCTTCATTAAAACAAGCCGTCAACATACTGTTGACTGAATCGTAGTACGTTATGTTGACCACGTCAACACACAAATCAACATTTCGTTTACTATCTTGTATTCGTGTATTATGATTTTGGCATTGCAATTAATGGGATAGGATATGTCTGGTAGCGGAATACGTATGAAAGAGTTGAGAGATAACATAGGTTTATCTCAACCTGAACTGGGCCATTTAATTGAAGGGGTTTGGACTAAAGCAAGAATATCCAATTATGAAAAAGGCAAAAGAGAACCTACAGCAAAAGACCTTGAACTATTCAATGAGGCGATAAAACCTTTTGTTGGTGATCAGTTATTTTATCTAGTCACAGGGATGAAACCTGAAGAATATTTGAGCGATAAAACTATATTGTCTGCATATGTGAAAAAATCCGAGTGCATTGATATATTCACACGATATTTAGAAAAAATGCTGAAATTAGGTGAGCTGATCAAAAAGCCATCTAGGAATATAAGTGACTTTGTTGAACAATTTTCTAAGCTATTTTCAGATTCTGAAGGAAGCAATAAAGAGCATGAAAAGGCTGCTCAAAACTAGTAGATTGGTATAAACTATCTACTTCGATTTAATTTGCTTTCTGGCAAATCTCTCATGAACTTAGACAAATGAATCACTGTCCCACCCACTCTAATCCCGCTTGTTGAACTACAGTTTTGTAAATAAACTCTCATTTTCTTCATTATTTCTTCATCTTTTTCAAATTTAGAATCTAAAGAATTATCACTGTCAGCGTTTTCTATAAAATCACTTATCAACTTGTGAGCACTATAATTATCAAGTTTGTCCAGTTCCTTACTAGGTTGCCTTACCGTTCTATATGCCAAAATTATGGATGCTACCCCCAACATAACTGCTAAGGCGACTAATGAGATAATTTGAAGATCAATCACTTGTCGCTCTCCAATCGTTTTGCTGAAAACCCATTCAATACAGTCATAGCGGTATAAACAAATATGATTACCGTTACAGAAGCATTAACAGTTGGAATAGCGTATTCATAAAAGTAGTAAAGATTCTTTGTTGAAAATATGAACCTTTCTAGATAGGTAATAACTTGAACAACTCCTAAGGCAATATAGCTGTATATAATCATCCTTATTGGAGTATTTGTTTCTAAATGGTTCTTTCTAATGATAAAACAACTTAAAACAACAAATATAAAATCAGATATACCGAAGCCCAGGTACCAAAGAGCAGTGATTAGATCAGATATATCTTCTCTACCAAAATGCTTAGAAATGGTTACATCCCAATAGAATTGCAGGTATGTAAGGAATAAAAGAAGAATTAATAGAACATTAAAACTAGTTAGCTTTCTAACAATGGCCGTATAAATTAGGAGCATCAAAACACTGATACTCCATTCATACTGCTGGATTAAATCTAGTAAATTATAAAGACTCATTCTCTACTGCTGGAGGCTGTTTCCCGCCTCCATTACCTCCTGAACTTTGTACTTGACTACAAACCAATGGAAATAAGCTACATACCAAGCTTTTTTCATCAACTTTTTCACTTTCTTCAGTGGCTAAACCCACAGAAGCAAAAACCAAAGTCAAAAAACCAATAGCTGTTAAACGAATAAATTTCTTCATGACATCACCTTTATCTAAATTAAACGAACTGTATTTCTATACAGCACTAGCTAATCTAGCAGGGTTCAGCCGCCAAAAAAATATATTTAAAAACCACAACGTATAGTATTGACTAAAGTCAACGTATTGTCTACGATAAAGTCAACGGTTTGTTTACAAAGCTCTTATCCTTTTATTGTGAACTGTAATGCGTGTCAAAAATTAACCTTCGCATACAGTTGCATTAAACAGACAGAAAGTCAAAAAAAGTGCGTAAATAAACTTAACGTTTGTTCAATGAATAGAAATTTTATTCGCATGCTCTCTTTAGCGCTGTTTGCCACACAAACAAGAGTTTAAATAGTAGAGAGCAGCCGAATAGGTTTTAACGAGGAGATAAAGATGCAACTTAATCTTGATCAATTACATGAAAGTGACTTACAGAAACTCGAAGCCCTGATTGGTGACAAAGAGTTTATTGCTCACCCTGTTACGGTTTCTAGGATTCAACGTCATCTTAGAATTGGATACAACAGAGCTTGCCACTTAATAGAAAACGCAAGAGCTAAGGGAATATTAATCCAAGACAAAGATAACCCCTTACTCAATCACTTTTCTACTACCAAATAAAAGGGCAGATGTTATGAAAAGTATCTGGTGGTTGCAGTTGCATGACCCAAGTAAACAAAACCCAGTGTTTTTACATGTAGATGTGCCAGAAGGAACAGGTATCACACTTTTCTTTAGTAGAGATGGTGTAGACGAAAAGCCATTTCTTATAGATATAGCAGGCCAAACAGGTAATTCATTAGTTGATAAGCCTGGCTTTTGGCAAACCCTATTCGAATCAGAGAGTTTTAATGATTGGGCTGTTAAGAAGCTTAATGAAGAAGCTGAAGAGTCTTTCTTAATGGTTCAAGGTTTTTAAATAAGGAGAAACATTGTGGCAGAAAAGAAGTTGTTCCGATTTGTTGATACTAGTGATGCTGAAGGAATCAGAATCAATTGTACTGAGTTTTTTGTAGTTAGAGAAACAAAGTGTTTTTACTTCGTTGTTAGTTCATGGGAGTACAACATGATGAAAATGAACACTGGTTGGCAACCAAGCAGGATTAGAAAAGTTGGTAAGAATTCAATTAGAGCACATTGCTATTTGGATAAGAAAAAAGCTCTAAATTCATATCTCGCGATGAAGAAGAAACAAGCATTTTATTCTGAGTTTAACTTATCGGTTGCTAATCAAGTACTCGAGCATTTCAAAAACGAATCTGATGAAGTCGCTCAAACGAAGTTAGAGACTGAATCAAAAATGAATGTGCCAATCTATTGTGGAAAGCCAGAGTTTTTCGAAAACATTGGTTGGTACGAATAACAAAAGCCCTCTTCCGAGGGCTCCGACACCTAGCTGGTCGAGTCGCCAAACTAACCCAGCTAGATAACAACAGTAGGAGTATACAAATGGAAATATACGATCACAACTTTAATGCTGAAGTTGATGTATTAGCTTCTTACGTTAAACAGATAAACGATGAGCCTAATGATTTTAAAGCCGAGTTAGATGCTACCGGTAATAACGTCATGGTTTTCATTGATAGGTTTGAAAGCAGTTACCTACCTAACATCAATCGAGTGTTTGTTAAAAAGCATGACCTCGTTGCGCTTAGAGAATTTAACAACTTCATAGCTGATACGGTTGTCACTGTATCCCCTCCCACTAAGCCTGCAAGTCCAGTCAGATTGGTGGTGTGCAATGGATAACTTAAAACTATGGAACGCTGTCGAAAAGACAGACATGGAATTTACTAAAGCACTTACTCCAGTGGGTGCAAAAAACCAATTAACAGCCATTAACCCTGAATACATATTTAGGAAAGCAACAGAACAGTTTGGGATTTGTGGCATTGGATGGGGTTACGAAATCTTATCCGAAGAAATAGTAACAGGACCTCAAATACCAGGTGATCATGAACCGCCAGTTTACCAGCAGGCTCATAATATCCACATAAAGCTATGGTATGTCTTTAACGGTGATAAAGGTGAACTCGTTCACTATGGTCACACCCCTGTAGTTTATGCAACCGAATGGGGGGTTAAGTTTAACAAAGAATACAAAAAAATGTCCCTAACTGATGCCCTTAAGAAGTGCCTTACTTTATTAGGATTTGGTGCTGACGTACACATGGGCCTGTATGACGATGATGAATACCTTGAAGGCCGACTTGTTGAGTCTGAGTTAAACAAAGCTGACAACAGAGAAGAGGCACTATCACAGAAGGTAGAAGAACTTAATGCGTGGCTCTCGAAACAATTAACCGCTTACCCTTATGTTCCAAAACTTCCGGCTCTCGAAAACATGCACAAGAAACTATGTGAACACCTTCAAATGAAATCGAGTGCTCTGGGTATACCCAAAGATGAAATGCTCAATCAACTTGAAGATGCTTTCGAGTCTGCAAAATTAAAAATAGAAGGAAAATAATTATGGAACAGAAACCCATAGTAAATTGGCAGTCGCCAGACACAACACCGGAAGTAGGAAAAGGTAAGACTGATATATTTTGGATAGCTGTAAATTACAAACGCGAGGACGCCTGGCATACAACAGTATTCGATGCTCAATATGTTAATAAACCACTTGAGTTTGCAGAAGATGATACTGAAAAAGAATATCCTCTTGATGATGATTGTTTCTTTGATATGGATGGTGACCCAATAGAAAGTATCGGCTGGTACAGACTATTAGAGCATGCAGATTTTAATGGATATTACGAACCAATAACGTTTCGAGAGAGCTACGTGTTACTCGGTTGGGCCAAGTACCAAAAACCTGAGTATCCAGGAGGTGATTACAATGTCTAATTTCCCACTTATTGAGTTAAACGTAACGAATGAAGCGCTAGCGGCCTTAAAAGAAAAATATGCGTCAGTGCCTGACGTAACAACAAAAGAAGGTTACAAGGTAGCGAAAGCGGCTGTTTCCGAATTAACAAAACTGCGGACAGGTTTAGAGAAAAAGCGTAAAGAACTTAAACAGCCTTACTTAGATCAAGGCAAAGCAATTGACGATGAGGCAAAACGGATTAAGGCTGCACTAGAGAAAATTGAAACGCCTATTCGTGAAGCAAAAAAAGTCGAAGATGATAGGCTGAAGAAGCTTGAAGAAGAGCGCATTGCAAATATTGAAAGTAAAATGAGCATCTTTGACGAAACACTTAGACGCGCGAATAGCTTTGATGCAACAAGTGAATCAATATCTGTCGCCATTGATTACATAGATAAACTTGAAGTAACCAAAGATGTTTATCAGGAATATTACTTAGAAGCTCTTAAGTCCAAGGACAAAGCCTTAAATCAGTTAAGTGATATATTACCACAAGTCATTCAGCGCGAAATTGAGCACCAAAAGCAGCAAGAACAGATAGCAGCTTTAGAAGCTCAAAACAAAGCCAATGAACAGATAATTGAAAAGCATTCAGTAGTTGAACCTGCTAACGATTCCTCCACCGCAGCTTCAAAACATCCTAAACAAATCACTTATACACCTTTACAAGTTTGGCCTAGTGATTTGGCTAGAGCAGAAAATGACGATCTAAATGATGTATGTGAACAGCTTGAAGAAGCCGAAGAATACATTCAATTCCTATTAGCTAAAAAGGAGGTTGCGTAATGGCTAACGATCTATGGGAAACACCACCGGAAATATTCGCTTATTACAACCGAAGATTCCATTTTGTTTTAGATGCAGCCGCTTCCAAACTAAATGCTAAGTGTGAAATTTACCTAACTGAAAAAGATGATGCACTAACTAAAGATTGGGCTCAGATTGTTAAACAAAACACTGCCGAAACACCCTATGCAAATTATGTTTGGGTTAATTGTCCTTACTCCCAGCCTTACCCTTGGGTAGAAAAAGCACTAGAGACCAAACAAAATGGTGTTGGTGTAGTCATGCTATTAAATCATGACAATTCATGTAAGTGGTTTGCAAAGGCACTAACCGCAGTTAATGAGATACATTGCTTTGTATCCAATCTTAAAGACCGGCCCAATTACAGAAACGGAAGAATCGCTTTTATTCACTCTGAAACGAAAGAGCCTATCGATTCAAATAATAAGCCTCAGTTTGTTTTGATCTTTGAGCCAAATGATTATGACTCAATCGAGACAAAATACTTAACACTTGAAGAAGTCATGAAGACAGGAAAATGGATTCTGGAGAAAGTGGCATGATGTGTTTCGAAAAATACTTTGAGGGTGACGGCACAACCTTTAGCGCTAAATATGAAGCTGAAAATTGGTTAAGAGATAATGGCTACAGCTACGGCTCTTCCTGTGTAAATGGTCCTCAAGGTGTTATCAAGGGAGAGGCGTATATTAGCAAGTGGTACAACTTATCTGTTGAAGAGCGAGAAGAAATGGACGGTGCTTTATATGCTGACCGTGAAGGACCGGCTCGCCTTGTCTTGAACCATGTACCAACCAATCAGGGAGAGACAGAATGAAATTCGAGAAAACAAAAGAGCAGATAACTTTACATGGCCTAGGTTTCCTGCAAGTTATTTTGCCAAACAATCAAAGGCTTCATGTCTGGCATCCAGACCTACCAAAGCGAAAATGTTTCGAGCATTCATCTATTCATGATCATAGGTTTGGTTTCATCTCCAAGGTTTTAGTTGGCACACAAATCAATCAACTTTATAGAGAATTGCAACCAAACTCTGTTGATTACTTGAACATTGGTGAAGAAACACATTGTGCATATATTCACGAGGGGCCACGAACTAAATTCGGTAATCGCCCTTGGACGATTGACTACTATTGCGCCATACAAAAAATTGGAGTTCCTAGAATTGTTAATGCCGGCGAACAATATGAAATGAACCCTTACATGCTTCATTCAACTAGGTGTGAGGGAATATGCGTTACCTTAATGACAAAGACTCATGAAGAGAACAAAGGTGCACATTCATACTGTGATATTGATGTAGAACCAGACGTCAATTTCAATAGGAAACAGTGGTCACAAAAACAGCTTTGGGATGTTTTCGTTGATGCTATGCAATCTGTTCAATTGGGAGAGGTGGCATGAGGGTTCTCGATGTATGCTGTGGGAGTAAAATGTTCTGGTTCAACAAAGATAACCCCGAAGTCCATTTCAACGATATTAGAAATGAAACTCACACCCTATGTGATGGTCGTTCTCTAGAGATTTCACCAGATACTCAAGAAGACTTTACCAAGCTTAGTTTTGCTGACAGAAGCTTTAAAGTTGTGGTCTTTGATCCGCCCCACTTGGTTAACCTGGGAGAGTCGAGTTGGATGGCGAAAAAGTACGGCATTCTTAAAGGGAACTGGAAAGAAGCAATAAGAAAAGGATTTGAAGAATGTTTCAGAGTATTGGATTTCGATGGTTTGCTTATTTTTAAGTGGAATGAAACTCAAGTAAAAACCAGTGAAGTGCTGACCCTCGCCCCAAAACCACCTTTGTTTGGACATAGATCCGGTAAAGCAATGAATACTCATTGGATTACTTTTATCAACGATCCCGCTCCTGCAATTAATAAGGTTGCAATATGAGAAACGCCAAAGGCTTAATTGTTAGAACTCCTTGGATCCACCTTATTTTATCGGGCCAGAAAACTTGGGAGATGCGTTCCCGCCATACCAAAAATACTGGAAGCATTTACTTAATAGAAGCAGGTACCGGCTTGATAAAAGGTCGCTGTTTACTTTCAGGTACCCACAAAGTAACACCTGATATGTTTGACTCTACTCAACCCTATCATCAGCTAAGTGATAAAAGCTTGCTTGATAAATGGAACATCGCTTGGCGGTTATGCTGTGCGAGGTATCTAGAGAAACCAATCCCTTACATTCACCCTCGTGGGGCTGTTACCTGGGTTAACTTACCGGAGCCATTTTATGAGTGAATACGCAAAACAATGTATTGGCGTACCAGAAGGTTACTTACCTGATTTTGAAGGTAAACCAATTTTAGCTTCCTGTAAAAATTGTAAGTACTACGAGGATGTATCAGATGGACCAGAGTACGGTGGACCATATTATTCATGCACAAAAGAAGGTAAGGAACACATGGCTAATCTAATCCATTGGCCTTTTAAAACACCTCAAAAGTGTTGTGAACTGCATATTGCTTATACCGTTAATTGGGAATCGGAAGCTAAAGCTTCCATGGAGAAGTCATTATGAACAAACTAGTTAAAGTTTATACTACTAAAGGAAAAGGTGATAAAAACGCCGTTAGGGAGCTGGCTAAGGCTTTAGCTAGACAAATGGCTGCTAATGATTTCCATAAGGATAAAGTCGCGTGAGAGCTGTTATATACGCTCGTTACTCGAGTGATTTACAAAATGCTTCTTCAATTGAAGATCAGATCCGTGTCTGTGAAGAATATGCAGCCAATAAAGGTTATGACATCGTCAATCACTTTACTGATGCAGCAATATCGGGCGTCTCTCTTAACCGGCCAGGAATCCAGATGCTTTTACAAAGTGCAGCAACATTCGATGTTGTACTTTGTGAAGCTATGGATAGATTAAGTCGTGATCAGGCTGACATAGCGCTTGTCCATAAAACACTAAATTTCCAAAACGTTAAAATCGTTACTCTCGATGATGGCGAAGTCTCGGCTATGCACATTGGCCTTAAAGGAACAATGAGTGCTTTGTTTATTCAACAGTTATCCGATAAGACACGCAGAGGTTTGCGCGGGAAAGTGGAAAACTCAAAGTCCGCCGGTGGAATTGTTTACGGTTACGATGTCGTAAAAGCTTTTGATGGCGCCGGAAACCCGATCAAAGGTGAAAGGGAAATCAACCAAGTTGAAGCAAATATAGTTGTTCGGATATTCGAAGACTATGTAAACCTGGATAAATCCCCTAAAGCAATAGCGTCAGAATTGAATAAAGAAGGGATCCCCTCACCCACTAATAAAGAATGGGCCGCATCCACTATAAATGGCAATAGAAGGCGTGGTACCGGCATTCTCAATAACGAGCTATATATAGGCCGTTTAATCTGGAACAAGCTTAAATACATTAAGCACCCCGTTACAGGTAAGAGGCAATCTAGAATTAACCCTGAGTCAGAATGGATTATCAAGGACGTTCCAGAATTAAGAATACTAACTGATGAACTATGGCAAGCAGTCAAAGACAAACAAAAAGCCTTAGATGCTAAATCAGATTCATATACACCCAAAAGACGCGCTACTTATCTGCTTAGCGATTTAATCAAATGTAGTAGCTGTGGTGGTGGTGTTTCATTAGTTAACAGTACTCAGTATGGCTGTAGTCGTTCCAGGAACAAAGGAACATGTGATAACCGCAAAACTATTAGAAAAACGATTATTGAGTCTGCTGTGCTGAATGCTATTAAGAGCGAATTACTAAATGATGAGATTGTGCAAATTGTCGTTAATGAATATAACAAACACATTTCAGAGTTAGCCAACTCACATCGACAAAATGCAGATCAGAATAAAGCCGAAGTTGTGAAGCTTGAAACTGAAAAAAACAACCTTATCGATGCCATCAAAAAAGGTGCACCACCTGAAATAATTAATAGTGAACTTATTTCGATCTCTGAGAGATTAGAGAAAGCTAAGTTGAAACTTGTTAAACCAAAACTTGCGACTATCAAAGGTTATGGAATTGCTGATAAGTTTAAAGATTATTTAAGTGCTTTAGATGCTGATTCTTTAGAAGGTGAAGCAAAGCTTGCTGCTAGATCTTTAATTGAAAAGCTGGAGTTAAAACCAAGTGGTGAGGCTGATTTATATCTGAATCCGTGGGCGCTGATAAAAAAAAGACCCGCTATAAATAGCGAGTCTCTTCCATTGGTTGCGGGAGCAGGATTTGAACCTACGACCTTCGGGTTATGAGCCCGACGAGCTACCAGACTGCTCCATCCCGCGCTTGAATTCTGGTCTTGATTTGTGGCTTCGTTTGCTGCCTCGTCTCAAGTGGTGCGTATTATACATAGCCACTTTGACAGCGCAACAACAAAACCCATCTTTTTTCATATTTTAGTACTGACTGCTTACAAAACGATCCAAACGTGTGTTTTTCATACTAAACGCTGTATTTATACACGCTCTATTTTGCGTAAAGCTCCATTTTTTGCGCTAATTTAAAATCTAATTCGCTAATACCGCCTGCATCGTGTGTCGTTAATTGAATATCAACTTTGTTATAAACATTAAACCATTCTGGGTGATGTTTAAGTTTCTCTGCCCAAATAGCAACTTGTCCCATCCAACCAAACGCCCAAATAAAGCTTTTAAACTGAAACGTTTTGCAAAGCTTGTCATTAACAATCGACCACTGCTTATCTGCATCCAGGTTCTTGTTAAGCTCTTCTAATGCTTCTGAAATTTGTTCTGCGCTGTATGCTTCAACCATCTGTGTTCTCGCTTAATAAAAAAATTTAGGTATTTTGTGTACCAACACACAGAAAAGGCAAGCAACCGTAATCCAATAATGCTGTATTAAAATAATTACAGTTTTACTTGCATATAACCTGCGAGGCTTAATTAAAACCAAAATCGTAAAGTTCAATGTACCATATGCGAGAAACGCTGATATTAATCATCAAACACGTACGGGCATCCACCGTATTGATTAAAACGCTCATCCCACCGCTCAACATCTTGAGCTCTGCGCCAACGCTCGTGAAAGAACTCCATCAAACACTTTCCCTTATCGGTAACATAAACAAAAGTATCGGTCTCGTTTACATCGTCGTAGTTTGGAAATTGACGCCCTTCCCCCCAATCTTTGCCGTCATTACGAATTGCAAAAGATTTCCAAAAATCTTCAATTTTCATCCATTTCTTTTTACTGGCATCCCAAGCAATCATAGTGTCATCGACATTCTGAAATATCTGACCGTCAGGTGTTTCTTGAGAATCTTGCAATGCGCTAACCGAAGAACTCATTAAACCAACAAAAAGAGCCAAGCATATGCTCAGTTTTCTTTCCGCATATCGAGATGAATTTTTTATGATCATAAGTGCTATGAACCTCATAGTGCTAAAACATCATTTATTGATAAGACCAGAAGATGACAAAAAAATTCGAGTGTCAACAGATACTAATAGTTTAAACTACGCGTAATAGCATTCGTTTTGATAATAAATACATGAAAAAACATATCTACGTCGCCTACACCGGGGGCACCATAGGCATGCGTCCTTCCAAGCAAGGTTATGTGCCTGTCGCGGGGTTCTTAACTCAAACATTAAATAATATGCCTGAGTTTAAACGCCCAGAAATGCCAGATTTCACTGTGCACGAGTACGACACTTTATTAGATTCATCTGATATGAGCCCAACAGACTGGAAGCAGATTGCTGATGATATACAGGCTAATTACCAAGACTACGATGGCTTTATCATTCTTCACGGTACAGACACCATGTCTTATACCGCATCAGCTTTATCATTCATGCTAGAAAACTTGAGTAAGCCTGTTATCGTCACCGGCTCTCAAATTCCTCTGGCTGAACTCCGCTCAGACGGCCAAATCAACTTACTGAATGCGCTTTATTTAGCGGCTAACTACCCTATTCCAGAAGTTTCCTTGTTCTTCAATAATAAATTACTGAGAGGTAATAGGAGCCTGAAACTGCATGCTGACGGCTTTAGCGCGTTTGAATCCCCCAACTTCGCTCCTTTATTAGAGGTCGGTATTCATATTGAGGTTGGAACAGGAACTGTCGTTGAGAACATCGAGCGCCCACTAGAAGTGTGCAACGTGAAATCACAACCCATTGGTGTAGTGCCGCTTTATCCTGGCATTAATGCAGATGTATTGCGTAATACATTACGCCAACCAGTTAATGCACTTATCTTGCAAAGCTACGGCGTAGGCAACGCTCCTAATAATAAAGCGTTGCTTAATGAGTTGGAGCAAGCAAAAGACAACGGCATTATTGTTTTGAACACGACCCAGTGTTTAAAAGGCAAAGTCAATATGGATGGATATGCCAGCGGAAAGATCCTTAAACAAGCCGGTGTCGTATCAGGAAGAGATATGACGCTTGAAGCAGCCTTAGCAAAACTCCACTACCTTTTAAGTAGAGACTTGCCCGTTGATGAAGTTCGACGATTATTAGGTGAAAACTTACGTGGCGAACTGACGCCAGAATAGCAGTAACTACTGAGGGGACTTAATGAAGCTTGATTCCGACGCTATCAGTGATTTAGACGAACGCTTCAGGGCTTTGTTTATTAATTCGTTATCTGGATTTAAGAGCGCTAACTTGGTTGGCACTCAAAATAAACAAGGCAATATGAACTTGTCCATTGTAAGTTCAGTGTTTCATTTAGGCGCACACCCGCCGCTTATTGGAATGATCATGCGCCCTCACACAGTAAGGCGTGACACTCTCGAAAACATTCTCGAAACGGGTTATTACACCCTGAACCATGTCAATGAACATATCCTTAAGCAAGCTCATCAAACATCGGCGCGTTATGAGGCCAATCAAAGTGAGTTTGAACAAGTTGGTTTAACGCCAATATGCCAACCTAATATCACAGCCCCTTTTGTGAGAGAGTCGCAACTTAAGATAGGCGTTAAATTAGTTGAAACTCAGACTTTGAAAGTTAACAACACAGAACTCGTGATTGGAGAAATCATCTGGGTTGATGTCGCCGATGGATGCGTAAGTGAAGATGGTTATATCGACATCGGACAACTTGGAACTGTGGCTGTCTCCAGTTTAGATTGTTATCACCAACCCAATAAAATTGGTCGACTGTCTTACGCCAAACCTGACAGGCCAACAAGATTTATCGAAGAGTAATTTTGAGAGGGTTTGTTAGGTAAAGCGGAAGTATCCTTCCGCTCTGTTTATTTAGATTAGATGCTATACGCGTTATTCAACGCGAATCAGGGCTTGTTCTAAAATCACTTCTTCGCTCGTACGCCCGCTTCTTGAGCCCAAACCTTCCATAACTTTCAGCACATCCATACCTTCGACAACCTTACCGAAAATAGTATGTTTTCCATCAAGCCAAGGTGTTGCGGTAAAAGTCAGGAAGAATTGGCTTCCGTCGGTGTTAGGTCCTGCATTAGCCATACTCAGCAAGCCGCCTTCAGTATGCTTCACGTCACCTTGAAACTCACCTGAGTAGCGATAGCCGGGGTTACCTCGTCCGTTACCAAGTGGGTCTCCACCTTGAGCCATAAAACCAGGAATAATTCGATGAAAGGTTAAGCCGTCATAAAACCCTAAGTTGGTTAAATACATAGTGCTAGAGACATGCATAGGTGCACTATCAGCTAAAAGCTCAATTTTGATAGCCCCCTTATTTGTTGTGAGATCCCAAAAGTACTTTTTACCCGGCGTGAACTCTAATTGAGGCGGCGCAGTCAGTGTCGTTTTCCAATTCTCTTTTGTTTTATCAACTTTTTGCTCTTCAATAAATTGATTCACTTGTTTTACGGCTTTATCCGTTAATACGTCACAGCCTGACATCATGAAAGTTGCCAAAAGCGCAAGTGGCAAAGCCAAAGATTTCATAGAGTATTGCTTCATAAATAGTCCGAGATAATGGTTGATAAAACTATCCAAATCAAAATAGGGCGTCATTTAACCATGTAAACGACATAGAGTGAACGTATAGAATAATATTCATCACTCATATATTTTGTAAAAAAGTAAAGAAGCCTAAACAAAAAACCCGCTTTCCAGCGGGCTTCTCATTAATCAAGTACGTTAGTTTCTAGAGACCAGACTTCAGGTGATCAGCAACTAAGAACGCTAGCTCAAGAACTTGGTCTGCATTGAGTCTAGGGTCACATTGCGTTTGATAACATTCAGCTAAGTCTTCATCACTAATTTTATAGGCTCCGCCTGTGCACTCAGTAACATGCTGTCCAGTCATTTCTAAGTGAATACCACCCGCATGTGTACCTTCAGCTCTGTGCGCAGCGAAGAACTGCTGAATCTCACCTAAGATGTCATCAAAGTTCCGTGTTTTGTATCCACTCGATGCTTTCTTAGTATTGCCATGCATAGGGTCTGAACTCCATACGACATGACGACCTTCATCTTTTACTCGTTTAAGCAAACGCGGAAGGTTCTTTTCCAAGTTATTCACACCCATTCGCGTAATAAAAGTTAAACGCCCAGGATCATTATCTGGATTAAGAGCATCAATAAGGCGAATCAATTCGTCTTCATCCATTGTTGGACCAACTTTAACGCCAATTGGGTTATGAATGCCTTTAAAGAACTCAACATGTGCATGGTCTAACTGGCGCGTTCTTTCACCTATCCACAGCATATGCGCAGAGCAGTTGTACCATTTCCCCGTTAGCGTATCGACACGTGTTAGCGCTTGTTCGTAATTCAACAGCAAAGCTTCATGAGAGGTAAATAAGGTTGTCTCATGTAACGGTGGATGATTCTTCGCATTAATGCCGACAATATCCATAAAAGCGAGCGCATCTTGAATACGGTAAGCGACATCCTGATAACGTTCTTTTAATGGATTATTCTCAACAAAGGTCATATTCCAGCGGTTAACTTGGTTTAAATCAGCTAACCCACCTTGAGCAAAAGCTCTAAGCAAGTTCAGTGTCGATGAGCTTCTATAATAGGCATCCAACATTCTTGTTGGATCAGGCTCTCTTGCTTCTTGAGACAATTCAAAGCTATTAATAATATCGCCACGATAGCTGGGGTATTCAACACCGTTAATGGTTTCAAAATCAGCTGAACGAGGTTTAGCATACTGCCCAGCCATGCGAGCAACTTTAGTTACAGGGCATCGTCCAGAAAACGTTAGTACAACAGCCATCTGCAAAATAACTTTAAACGTATCGCGTATCTTAGGTGCATTAAACTCCGCAAAAGACTCCGCGCAGTCACCACCTTGCAGCAAAAAGCCTCTACCCTGAGATACTTCTCCAAGCTCGCTGTACAAGGCGCGTGTTTCTTCAGCAAAGACCAAAGGTGGATAAGTTGATAACTTCTGCTCCACATCTTTCAGCGATTGCTGATCCTTATACGTTGGTTGTTGTAAAATTGGCAGTTCTCGCCAACTAGATGGATGCCATTGGCTCACATGTTTTCCTTCAAGTACTTTCTATTATATTTATGCACACTAATTTTTAAGGACATATCCCCCTACTCTGCAAATATGCTAGTGCAGGCGAGCATGTGCTTAGATTATCTTACGAAAATGATAGTGACTAAACTATATATTGCGGTGTTTGACGAGTGTATCGGTCCCACACAAATTTTCAATATGTAATATTAATTAACTCGTCGTTTTAGATAAGAAAAAGCTCTATTTTATGCGTATTGGTATTATATGGTATTGGCTTAACGATCTAGCTCATTTAAGGCTGTAGCAAAAACTCGTCTACCGGTGTCATTGGTAAAAGCCTCGATCTTACACTCGAAAACGTCTTCCAATTGTTCTGGTATCAATACTTCTAAAGGCTTGCCTGACGCGTGTAATTGGCCTGATTTCATTAGCCAAACAGAATCTGCATATTGTTGACACAGATTTAAATCGTGTTGACTAATAATGACGAGATTGCCGTCATCAGATAGTTTTTTTAGGAGATGGCAAAGAAGGTGTTGGTGCCTAATGTCGAGACCTTGAAAAGGCTCGTCGAGTAACACTAGGCCTTGGCCATTCTCAAGTGTTGACCATATCTGCATCAAAACACGTGCAATATGAACACGTTGTTGTTCCCCGCCCGACAACTGATTCAACGTAGAGTTTTTAAATTGCTCAACTTCCAGAGCTTCTTCTAACGCTAATGGCAATTTCTCACTACTATAGAATGCTAGTCCTTCTTTCACCGACAAAGAAAAAGCCGTTACTTGGGATTGCTCTAAGAAAGTTCTGAATTGACTAAGCTCCTGCAAGCTATATTCATCGATTGATTTTTCGTTGATAACGATGCTGCCAGACTCCGGCTTTAGTAAGCCAGAAATCACAGACAATAAAGTCGACTTACCCGAACCATTAGCTCCTAGTACATGTATAAAGCCGTGTTTACCTGTATCAACGCTGATCCTTTCAATGCGATTAAATACACTGACATTAGATAACTTCAACATCAGAGCTACCTCGACGCATATTTAAGTAATGAATACAGAAACAAAGGGCCACCTATTGTCGCGGTCAACATGGATACTGGGACAGCAACACCACCAAACCAATCAGAAACCACAATCACAAACAACATTAATACTCCACCCCAGATAGCTGACGCAGGCAGAATAAAACGATTATCGTGACCAAACAGATTGCGTAACAAATGCGGAACCAATAACCCAACAAAAGCAATTGATCCTGCCAACGATACTGCAACGGCCACTAATACGGCACAAAGCAGTAACTGTGTTTTGAAAAACTTCGTGACATCAAGCCCAGCTAATTGAGCGCTTCGATTACCAAAATAAAGCCAGTTTAGTTGCTTCCCTTTAGTCACAGTAAGGGAAAGGGTCAAAGTCGAAATAACAAAGCCAACAACAGATAATGACAAATCTGCTTGGTGCAAACTGCCCATCAACCAAAACGTTAAATTACGCAGTGACTGTGCGTCAGAAAAGAAGTAGAGCCAGGCAATAACGGCCCCTGCTAGAGTAGAGATAGCGATACCAGCTAATATAACACCTGTTCCAGACAGCCTATTATATTTAGCCGAGAGCACATAAATAACAAGCGTAGAACTTAACGCTCCAACAAAGCATGCGATTGGAAGACCATAGGTTAACCCTATGTTTGTTGTCCCTATGCCGGTTAACAAAAACAATGCGGCAGATAAGCTGGCGCCGCTACTGATACCAATAATACCTGGATCGGCTAAAGGGTTTTTCAACAGGACTTGCAAAGTAGCAGCACTAACGGCAAGCGAGCTACCAACAATCAAGGCTGTCAAAACCAGAGGTATTCTCAATCTAAACAATATTTGTTGTTCAACCGGATCACTCAGTAGAGATGGCAATCCCTTCAACATCACAAAAACACTCAGTGTCACCATCAGCAAACAAGATGAAACAATAAATAATCTAGAAAAAGAAATCTTTCCGGCCTTCTTTTACGTTAAGTTCATGCATCTAAAATGCTTATTGTGCCTCAACGTGCTCGCCGGATCGATGAAAATATCACGTAGTTCTAATTTCAAGTGACAACCGCAGAAATACGACTTTAGTCTAATAAATAATAGAAAAAACTAACACATCAACTGTTAAAATAAAAACTATATGTATATTTATTTTCCTTTTTGTTTCCTAAATCAACAGAAACATAATGAAAACATTACAACCCGACAAAAATGTAAACAATAATGTACATTTTATTTACCATCGATCGAGCTAATATTTCATTTTTATTAACAGTAACGACTATGTTTTGATCGCTCTGTTAAGGAAATCTAATGGTTTCATGCAGTTATATGATGTCTCACATTTTCACTCTCCAGCTTGTATAGCAGACAACATGGAGTTCCCATCGCCCCAATACAGCTTACTTAAAGCAAGGTTGTAATGTTAGTGGCTACGCATAAGGAAGTTTAACCACCTGTATTTGACGTGCATTAATCAACACATAAATAGCACGACAAGGTAAATAATAATTTAAAAAAGATTAATTTTTAGGAATCCAACAATAAGCTCCTAAATTTAAATCTACCCCGAAACCCGGAGGTTAAAACGTGTCAAACAACAAGTTAACAATGAAAAAAACATCTGCACAGTGGACTGTCAAGCGGTCTCTAGCTGTAATGATCGCAGGCTTCATGTCTTACTCTACAGCTTACGCGTCGACAAGTAGTCAGAACGTAGACGATCATCGAAATTACGATGCTCGATACGAAAACCTGACACCGTCCGCAGCTACACAAACGTCACCAACAGCATCACAATCTGCTGCTGTAAAAAACATGACTACGAATCACCCAGGATTCCAATTCCGAGTCAATGAACTCACAGGTGGTGTGACTAATGTATATAACCCTCAATCAACATTGAGTGATGTTATGCATGGCTCACCTGAAGACGCTGCAATGCAATTCTTACAACAGAAGCACGACATGCTTGGGTTGAAAGAATACGATGTTGAAAATGCGGAAGTTGTAGACGTGGTCTATTCCAAGGTAACTGGCGTTACCCACGTGTACATGAGGCAGGTACACGAAGGTTTATCAGTTTATGGCGGACAGATGCAAGTTCACGTTGATAAGTCAAACCGCATCATCAGCATGAATAACGGCTTTATCCCAGATTTAAAAACTAAGGCAGCTTTATTGGGTGCTACAGCAAGTTTAAGTGCAAAAGATGCGGTCACTACTGCTGCCAGAGATTTGGGTATTGGCTTTTTTGCTCCACCACTGGTCATTAATAAATCAGCCGATGTCCTTAAAAAGCAAACAGCAACACTTTCCCAGCCTAGAATCTCTAAGCAAGATATGAAAGCTGAGCTTATGTGGTTGCCGTTAGCTGATGGTCAGGTTTCGTTAGTTTGGAACTTCCAAATGCAAATGCCAAATGATGAGCATTGGTACGATATGACAGTTGATGCTCGCACCGGTAAATCATGGACTCGCATAGACTGGGTCGCTGCGGATAGTTATCGCGTTTACGCTGCGCCCTGTGAAGATCCTAACGATTGTGGTCGCTCTTTAGTTGTCGATCCAGCAGATTCCATCGAATCACCAAACGCTTGGCACTCAAGTAATCTCATGGACGGTAATAATGTTCACGCTTACGATGATTCGGCCTCTCGCAACAGACCACCCAGCAATCAGCCAAGCTGCGGTAATTCACGTGATTGTGATTTCCCGATTAACTTAAACCAACAACCATCGACATATACCTCTGCAGCATTATCTAATTTATTTTACTGGAATAACTTAATACACGATACTCATGCGAAGTATGGTTTCGATGAAGCTGCAGGTAACTTCCAGGAAGATAACTTTGGAAGAGGTGGCCGTGGTAGTGACAGTGTCAATGCTGAAGCACAAGATGGTGGCGGCATCAACAATGCTAATTTCGCGACCCCTCCAGACGGCTCAAATCCTAGAATGCAAATGTTCTTATGGAACGGTAGTCCACAACTCGATGGAGACTTGGATAACGGCATTATCGCTCACGAATATGGACACGGCATCTCTACTCGTCAGGTAGGTGGCCCCAGCACCAACTGTTTAGGCGGACAACAACAATGGGGTGAAGGTCATAGTGATTGGGTAGCTATCACCTACACAGCTAAGGCAACAGACACAGCGAACACACCTCGCCCTGTTGGCGCTTATGCAACTAGAAATCCTAACGGTATCCGTCCTCAACCTTACAGCATTGATCCGTCTATTAACGATGCGACTTTCCAAACGCTACGTTCTGGCGTCTCTGTACCTCACGGTGTTGGCTTTGTCTGGGGTTCTATTCTATGGGAGGTTTACTGGGAGTTAGTTAACAAGCATGGGTTCTCAGACAACATCAGTAATCCGGATGCCGATAACTTTGCGTTTGGTAACCAACGTGCCATGTTATACGCTAATGAAGGCTTGAAATTCACAAGTTGTAGTGGCGGTACCGTTGATTTCCTTGATGGTCGTGATGGCGTTATCCAAGCAGCAAGCCAAATGTTTGGAGGCGAAGATGTTTGTGATATCTGGTCAGCGTTTGCACGCCGTGGTTTAGGGGTTAACGCAACCACAACGGGTTCGAATGCGTCTGCAACGAATGGCTTTAATGTTCCAGCATCTTGCGGCTCAGAGCCACCTCCTCCCCCACCTCCAGGTGGAAGCTGCTCATTTGAAGATGATTTTGGTACTTCAAATGGTTGGACTATTGATGCATCAAGTAACTGCTCAACAGGTACTTATGTAAGAACTAATCCAACTCAACAAACAGCGTCTGGTGTCATTACTCAACCAGGTGGTGATTCTGACGGAAATGGCTTTGCAGTGTTCACAGCGACTAACTCTAGCGTTGGTAATGCGGACGTTGATGGCGGCGTGTGTGTTGCACGTTCACCCAACATTACCGTTAATGAAGCTTCACAACTATCGATCGACTGGTTCCATGGACAGCGTGACACAGGTGATGATCCTAACGGTGACTTCTATCGCCTCGAATACTCAACGGATGGCGGTTCTAGCTTTAATAGCTTAGTCAGCATTGGTGATGTTCGTACAACGGCGAGTTGGGACAATGCAACTGCAAGCATCCCAGCTGGTTCGAATGTTGTTATCCGCGTCAGCACTAGTGATGGCGCTGGACCAGGAGATATTATTGAAGGTGGTATAGACAACGTATCTATCTGCTCAGTTAACTAGTTTAGGTTAACTACGCTAAGGAGAGCATCTTAGAAGATGAAAGCATAAACTGTCATTAGGTAGTTTATGCTTTCTTTTATGATTTAGGTATCAAGAAACTTTGTCCAACAAGCCATCTGAGGCTTGTTCAATCAAATCTAGAACCAACTCAAAACCTTTACCACCACCGTAGTAAGGATCGGGTACTTCATCAAAATCAGTTTGTGTATGGCTCATCATAAGCGACACTTTATGTCGTAAATCTTCTGGACATAGATCAATTAAATCAGAAAGATTAGCGTTATCCATTGCGACTACGTAATCGAACTTGGAGAAGTCTTCCACCTCAACTTTACGACTTTTCATCCCTTTAAAATCATAGCCTCTAGCCATACCGACTTGCTGGCTTCTTTTATCTGGCGCATGCCCACGATGATGTCCAATGGTCCCAGCAGAGTCGATAAAGAAATCCAAAGCCCTTTCTTGAGCTTTCTTTTTAAAAACGGCTTCAGCTGTTGGAGAGCGGCAAATATTGCCCATACAAACGAAAAGAAAAGAGGTTTTTTTCTGAGTCATAGATACTAAAAAGGGAAAATAAAGAATTAAATACTGAGGCTATATTAATCGATTCTTGGCTCGATTGCTCCAACTTATACCGTTTGATCTAATGGTTTTATGAAGGGTAAGTAGCTGAACTTCTATGTTTCATAACTACGGCCAGGATTATTTTACTGACTAAGCAAATGCCATCATTGATGAGAACGCCCATACAACGATCAAAAGTTTAATTAACTGCCTCGGGTTTAACATGTTAACTTTCCAGTCCTGTTTATCTCTGGCTAACTAACAGCAAACACCATGCCTAAATTAAAGTTGTTTAATTACAATAACTTATGGCAAGACTATTCCTTTCAACATGATTAATGTGTGCGCTTTTGGTCAAAAGCACGACATTTTCGCACAGTTATTCAACGCAATATAAGACCCCGATTTTAATCAGGAAGGTTCTCTTCCAAGAAACGCAGCATATTACCTCCCATAACCTTAGCAATGTTCTCGTCGGATAAACCGACATCCATTAAGGCTTGCGTGAGATAGATCATTTTACTGGTATCAAAAGGAACTTCAGTAGAGCCGTCAAAGTCGGAACCTAACGAAATATGATCAGCCCCAACTAAATTAACTCCATAGTCAATAGACTTCGCAATGCTCTCCAACGTCGGCTCACAAACCGCACCATCCCAATAACCCACAGCTATTAGTCCACCTTCATTCGCGATTTGAATCATCAAGTTATCAGGGATATTTCTAGGCGATGCACAATGCCCATAAAAACCTGTATGACTAACAACAAGCGGTCTATCGGTAAGCGCCAAAACATCCTCAACAACTTTTTCAGAGGAGTGCGCGACATCAATTATGATATTAAGCTGGTCCATCTGTTTAACAGCCTCACGACCAAATTCTGTCAAACCACCGCCTTTTATACCGTGAAGTGATCCACCCAGCTTATTATCAAAGAAGTGATGGAGACTCATCATTCGAAAACCGTTGTCGTAAAGAACCTCAATGTTATTTAAGTCACCATCTAACGCATGCGAGCCTTCAGTTCCCAATAGAGCACCTACGAGTTTTGTGTTGGTCTTTCGCCGTTCAATTACTTCGCTGAGAGATTTTTTAGATGTGACAACGGCAAGGTCTTTGGGATTTTCCTCTGCCAAGCTATGCAATCTAGCAGACATGTAGAGTGAACGCTCAGTTAAGCTGGTCCAAGTTTTAGTAGGCCAAAGGCTAACAAGAGCCAGTTTAGTAATATCATCGCTCGTATTTGCATCATTCGTTTCGTAATTTAAGCCACTTGGCGCCTTAGTCACTGTCGTAAACATCTGCAGTGCTACATTCCCTTTTTGTAACCTGGGAATATCCATGTGCCCCACCCGATTCTCTTTCATTAAATCACGCGACCACATCAAGCTATCACTATGCCAATCACCAATAACTAAACTTTGATGTAAATCTAAAGCTTCCGGCGAAACCTCTGGCAGCGAAACGTTTTCAAGAACAACATTTTTTTGATTATCGATATATGAAGGGACGAATAAGAAAACCGCAATAAGTAAAAGGGCAATAAATACGACGAGAGTTTTGATTAGAAGTTTTACTTTCAAAATATAGATAACCTGTAAGTTTAGAACGCATATTAAGTTAGACATAAGCCTAAAGATTTAAAAGGCATTAACCGATATTCTTTGATCATGTATAATGCGGCGTAGTATTGATTAAGCATAGACACACGGATATGCATTATTTAGAAGGAGCTAAGATATGAGTACTCGATCCCCCCTATCAAGAAGCAATTCTTTTTATCAACCACATTTCAGATACCGTTTAAACCAATCACGTCGATTAGGTTTAAAGGAAGTCTATCTATAAAAAAACACAAATTAAAATTAAGGAAAATGTATGAAGAAAATACTTTTATTTGTAATCGCTAGCTTTTTCACAAGTGTTGTTTCCGCAGGACCACACTTCTTGTCGGGAAATTTATCAAATATCGCGTCGTCTAGTTCAACAATTTCAATAAAGCTCCACAATGGCGTTCCAGATAATTGCCAAGGCGTTGCATATGGATGGATGACAATAAAGAAGGAAGATACACCCATGGTATCTATGATTCTATCAATGTGGGTTTCAGGAAAACATAAAGCAACAGTTTATACCAGAATGGAGGGAACCACTTGCTACATCTATTCAGTTGATCCAACCTTCAATCAATAATTAATTGTTAGCTTCGAAAAAGTGGATTTAAAGTGTTTAGATAATACCTAAACACTTTAAAAGTACTTTGTTATCTTGCGACTATATGGCGCAAATCATACAGTGCAGGTATTTTTTCCACCTATCCATACATTTCTCTGTGCTGCATAAGCTGCCATAACTACACTTAACGTAATTTTCCCAGATTCGGTAGAGCCGTCAAAAGAGTAGTCATACCAGGGGCTCACTTGACACCCTGGAACAGTAGGCGCTTTAGGACTAACCGTAATAAGCACACGATTACCGTATTGAGGGCCAACTAAAACTTGTGTGATTTTGGTCGGGTTAGCATCACTTGCCACTGATACATTTGTTGCAAACATACTGATCATTAACGCTACTATGATTAGAACTTTTTTCATAATATTTCCTTTTAGCCTTAAGTTCCTTAAATATAGTTCTCTTTAACATCTGCATAATGCTCTTCAATTTCGTTTAAAAATAACTTACATAGAGTCCAATCTTTCGGAATTTCATAAACTGTTCCCACCTCATAAAAGTTACAAACCTGCTTATAAAAAACGCCAGCCTCTATATAGTCACAGACAAATTCTCTTATATCCTCAGAAAAATATTCTTCACTTAACTTTCCATAAATTGCTTCAACTACAAATTTCTCAATAGAAATTTCTTTTTCCAACATCTGATTATATAAGCTTAAATACGCTTCGCTCCCAGATATAACACTAGTTACCGACTCTCTCTGAAAAGCCCATACAATAACTATCGCCATGTATGTAGTGGCATCTGAGAGTGTGTAGCCTTCTGGTACAAGACCATCATGATCTCGTAATGATAAAATATCTCGACTCATTTCGTTTATTTCGTTATTGGAAAAGGAGGGAACGCCTTAAACCCATTCTTAGTTTTTCTAAATCCATGCCAGAAAACTGACGTAGGACCGATCTCCTTTCCAGTCCTCAAATTAACAGCACCATTTTCAGCTATATTAGCATCATTTACCATCTGGAAATACCACTGCGCGCCTCTTACGCCAATACCTCCAACAGATACTACTCTGCCTTGTGGTGATTTACTGGCTACTTTTTCTAACTTCGCTTCTTTCTTACTGGCGAATGTTTTTACTTCTATCAAAGAGACTTCACCTTTTTTGCTTGTTGCAACAATATCCATAACCCTAATACTTGTGTTCCCCTCCTTATCTGTAACTTTAAACTTCACCTCTTTATCAACTTTAAACCCCTGCTTCTCCAATTTTTTTGCAAGTTGATCTACCGCATCATCATGTCTCTTCTTGGGCTCTGTCCACCAAAAATCAGACTCTTCTCCATCTGGATCAATATATTTGTAGGGATTATTGTTTGCATACGCATAACGATTGAAACTATGTACGCCTCTATATCCAACAGGATCGTTACTGTAAAATCGTCCGATAAGGGGATCATAGTACCGCGACTGCATGTAACTCAGTTGCATATCCTTATCAAATTTATGCCCCGTGTAGCCAACATCATCGATCTCACCTTCAACACTACTGCCATACGGATAGGCATGTTGCGTACCAGCTGTCTCGTTAATTACTCCATCTTTAGCAACTAACCTACTCCCAAGATATATATAGTTTACACCTCCACCTAATTTCTCGCGATATAACAATGTACCGTCTTGGCTATACATCGAATAGCTAACTACACCATCTTCGATTTCCCTAACTCTGCGATTATGCCCGTCGTATAAGTAAGTATTTGTCACTCCACTCTTTGTCGAGCTTCTTAATTGATTAGCCAAATTAAACTTGAACGTTCTATAACCATTACTAGTTACATTGCCTCGAGAATCGTAAGTAAAGGATCTATAATTTGTTATATTTGGATCATCAGTTTTATTTACACTCGCTAACTGGTTTGAGTCATTATAGACATAATCTAATTTATGCTGTTCATTATCATACTTTGTAATATTGCCTAAAGCGTCGTAACTAAGTGTTGCATTATTAATACTGACTCCCGCTGTTACAGCAGTGAGTCGATCTAATCCATCATAAGTTAAATTTGTAAGGCTAAAGCTTGAGTTTTGATTATCTTTTAAACTTTTTACATTTCGGTTTTTATCATATGTATAGCTATAATCGAGTGCTATATCACTCATATTAGAATCTTTGATTCGGCTAGGTAATCTAGCTATATTTAGTGAAGTTTTGTGCTTTAGCCCATTGCCGTAAGTAAAAGTATTTAGATTTCCAGTAGCGTAATATTTAGCATTACTTGCGTAGTCAATCGCGTTTAATCCTATACGTTCTCCTCTAGCTTTAGTTGGCTCACCAAACGCATTAGGGGCAAAGCTAATAATATCTTTATTCGGATACTTTAGACTTGATAAATGTCCAAGAGAGTCAAAAGTATACTCCAAATTGAGAGCTTTCTTGTTTCCCCCTATTTCAGGGATTACCAAATTCTCAGACTCCAGCATATGCAGACTATTGTAGGTGTATGTATGTTCAACATTATCGGCTTTTAAAAATACTAAATTACCTACTGGATCATAGCCATATGTCAAATCGGGGGCATCGCCGCTAGACTTAACGAAGCGGCTACTACCTAAATTATCATAAGTGAAATTAGTTTTGATAGTTTCATCAATACTCCATTTACAATCAGAACGCGTTCCACCATTGATCCCTTGAGCTTGCCACAAAACTTGACCAGTAACACTTCGTTTAAACACAGAGGTTCCAACATCAGTTCTAGATACTTTGCATAGGTGTTGTAGTTCGTCATAGGCTCGATACTCCGTAGACGATACTTCGGTCAAACTGTCACTTGTAAACCCTGACTGAGTAATAGCCGTAATATTTCCAAAAATATTAACATCAATTTCTGTGAGGACTGATTCCGGTGATACAACTTTAATTGCAGTCTCAGTCTGAGGCTCCCCATATGATAGAAAAGTTGTAATCGTCTCATTTTGCTCAGCATCAGTAACACTAATAACATTAGCATTTGGGTATCTAAAACTTTGAGAACCAAGCCCGACCGTAGAAGATGAACTTAATCGTCCAAGAGCATCATATGAGTTTGTAGTGCCTTCGGTTTCAGCAGATAAGCTTGACCAAAACGATTTAAATACTTCATAGTTGTTATGATCATATCCCATTCTCTGATATCGAGTTTCTTGATTGACACTATCTACGAGCTTAGTTTCACTAGCTCTAAAAAGAGCATCAAAACTAATTGTTTCTTCAAAAACCGTACTCGAACTTAAGCAGCCTTTTTTATCTTCTGAAAGTGTACATCGAGTGCTCTTTTTCTCTACAGAGCCATTAGCTGGGTGACTCCACTTTATTAAAGTTCCTTTCCATCCATTTGAATCTTGCTGTGGTAAAACACTTTGTAACCTGCCTAATTCATCATACCCATAGGTAGTAGTAAAACCATTTCTATCTGTTATAGACTCAACGAGGCCGTAATCATCAATTCGTAAGACTATCTTTGTATTATCCTCAACATTAGTACTATAGCGACCTGGAAAGCTCAAAGACTGCGCTTGCTCTCTTTTATAATCAGAATAAGATATGAACCTATTCTTCGTATCTTTGGTCCCATCTTTTTTCAATAGTAACTCATTAAACTCTACTCTTTTTAAAAGACCATTTCCGTGATACTCAGAATTCCTAGAAACCCAAGTTCCAAATTGCTTTTTCTCGTAAACTAAGCCTAACCCGTTATACTTTCCTTCAGCGGTGTTTTCATCGTGATAAGTAATATCAATGATCTCAACTAAGTCTTCATTAGTAGTGCCAACTTTCGTTTTCCGTGGCAAGCCTATAAGCCAGTTTGACGTATCATTCAGCAGAGTTTTCTTTGTTACTCTTGTATATTCACTTATATCTAATGACTCACCTTGTTTACGTGAATTTTCCTCGGATATCGTTAGCGGTGAGCCAAACGCATCGAAATCACTGTAAGTAGTTTTGAATTTTCCATCTATTATTTTACTTGACAAAACCAGCCGATTTGGACCAGTAAAGTCGGTTTCGAAAGTCAATGTATTTGCTCTAGGAAGGATGATACTTTGCCAATTAAATTCAGTTGTTCTAACTGTGTTACCACTTAGATCTTGAATTTCAATTTTTTTAAGTTGGTAATCTAAAATACGCTCATCGAATTCGTTCGTCAGCGGTTCCAAATCCATGTTTGTGCAGTGATACTGATATTTTTCTACCCGATCTGGATATGTAACAGTTGTGAGTGCTAGTTCATCTTCATCATTTGCTTCAATAAAAACCAATTCTCCATTGGCGATTCTATCTTCGACTTCTTGCTGTCGATCAGAGTGATATGACACTGCATAGTCGGCAATATCAGCACCAGCAACATTATAACTTTTAACTATATAGGGTAATTGGTTCCCAAATATTGATTCAGCAACTCGACTTCCGCAACCAAACAAGTTGAATCCGTACTCTAACGATAATTGTCCACCCCAAGGATTCTTAACTTTTGTTAATCCTCTGTTTATGAAAACCCCTGAAGGAGCGGATTCACCAAATTCCTCATAATCGTACTTCCAAATTTGTGATAACCCAGAATCTACAAACTCTACTTCATCTAACGTTTGAGGGTTATAAGGTGGGTAACTAAAATCCTCGACCTCAAACTTATATTTAACTTCTCGATTGCCATATTTAATCCCGGTAATATTTCGACTATTGTTAGAAAGCGAAACTGTAGGCCCCTCGCTACTTCTGATCTTTTCCAACAAAAGCTTCTGCGAAGGTACTTGTTGTGTGCCGTTATCAATCAGTTTGTAATCAAATGCCAGCCAATTTCCATGAATATCGACTATATCAGTGACATAAAAAGTACTCCATAAATAGGTTACTGATATATTTCTACTTAAATCAGGGGAGTGTTTAACAGATCGGTATGCAAATCTATATGTTGTTCCATTAGGCGCTTTAAGGACTATACCATTAGTTATATTTTTACTATATTTAACAGCATTTTGATTTTCTGAATCCGAACGAGTTACATATGGTTCACACTTGAGGTACCAATTATTAGAGAATAAATAATATAAATCTTCAGGTAGACCTATATTTTCGGCTTGCCCAATCAAATCAAACCCACCTTTACTAGGTATATTAATTTGAAAACTTTTTGCTTGATTTATCCCACATTCCTCGAGTACAGAAAAACTATGTCGCCAATGATTCACAAAAATTTTAGGGATTTCTAACGCCCAATCGAAGATTTCAACTGGCACTGATGTAATAGTTGATGCTCTAGTTGTCTCCGGAACATAAACTCTAGATATTTCTATATCGGGGCCATTTAGAGGGAGGTGGAAATCTGTGGTTTTGAGGCTGAGAGTTTGATCTGTAGGAGAAACCGTAACTCCAAAACCTTCTGAAAACCTTTGGTTGGATGAGTTCTCGGTCCTATCTTTAATATCAAGTACAGTCGAATCATCCCGATACTCAGGGCTCGGTAAGCTCTGTGCGTTTGCAACGCTAAAGTTATTGAAAAATAAAGCAAAAACCAGAATGAAATTAAGAACTGAACTATTCATTAGTAAATTTTTGAATACAATTCGAACTCTAAAAAAATTAGTCATATTCATTGCTGTTTCACTCCCTGTTCGTTTGTTTCTGCTGCTGCTGAGCCTAGTGCATCTGTGTGTATGTAAACGACTTTTCTTCCCACAGGGGTGGAAGTAACAATGATAGTCCTCGCACCACTACAAGAGCCATTTTCACAGGTTTTAATCGTAAAAGTGTATTGTCCAACCTCCAAAAGCGGAACGTCTAGACTGGATGCTCGTGTATTCTGAACAATAGTCGTGCCATCAGGGGTAGTAACGATAATTTCATAGGTTGTTTCTGGGCTTGCATGGGGTGAAGGAGTCCAACTCAGTGTAATTGATGAACCCTGATTAGATGTTGAAGCCGACGTTTCAAATGTAACTACAGGCGTATTGCCTATTGGAATGAATATAGTGATATCACCTACCGCAATAGGCACTAATTGTTGAGCTTGAGAAGAAAAAGGTGCGGAGAGCACTAAAAAAAGAATGATGTGAATAAAACGACTAAGCATGCGTTAATCCCTTACCTTTTAAAAATAAATATTACTAATTAATGAGCTAGATTAATTAGTATCCTAGTTCAATCGCTACTACTAAAATTAGTTTAACAAAGTAACAGAATAAATCCATACATCTGTGATATTTACGTGATAAAAATGTGAGATCACAGTTGGATTTTGAGAACTCTCTAAACCTTTACAACATAAACACCTACACTAGCGTCAAAAGCAAGAGTTAAAGAGCTAAGAGTGATTTTCCACTAATGTCAAATAAGTGAATATATTTTATTGAAAAAAGTAACGTTGCATTTTCACCTAGAGAAAGGGGGCGCTTTTCACTTACCTTTACCTGAATTAAGTTACTACCTTTATTTAATTTTATATAAGCAATTGAATCTGGGCCTAGATAATCAATATTCCTTACTACCCCCTTTAGCATTCCTGCTTTATTAATACACACATGCTCTGGGCGTATCCCTAGAACGATTGATTGGTTCTCGGAAATACTCCTACTAGTTAAATTCAGATTATCGTTCTCTAAAATGACATATTGATTATCAATATTAGCAACCAATTTACCGTTGTAATTTTTCTGGATTCTTGCTTTTAAAAAGTTCATCGGCGGCGAACCTAAAAAGCTCGCTACAAATTGTGTTCTAGGTTTTTCGTACAGTTCTCTGGGCGTACCTATTTGCTCTACTCGTCCATGATTCATGACAACAATCCTGTCAGCTAAAGTCATAGCTTCTTCTTGATCATGAGTAACATATAGCGTTGTCGTTTGGTAATGTTGTTGATACTTAGCTATCTCTTGTCGGAGCTTGGTTCTAAGGCCGGAGTCTACATTTGAAAGAGGCTCATCAAAAAGCAGCACTTTAGGCGTCGCAATCAAAGCTCTTCCAATAGCGACACGCTGCTGTTGCCCACCAGACAGTTGCCTTGGGAAATATTCTAAAACGGCTTGGAGTTCTAAAATTTCAGCTATTTCATCAACCTTAGCCATTAACTCTTTATCGTTTAACTGTTCTCGATAACGAATCCCGAAAGCGATATTCCCTCTAACAGTTAAATGCGGGTAAAGCGCGTAGGATTGAAAAACCATACCCACATTTCTATCACCTGAAGGCACATCATCAATAATGCGTTCATCAAATGCGATATGACCTCGTTCTTGTTTTTCAAGCCCGCTAATCAGGCGCAGTAAAGTTGATTTCCCTGTACCTGAGGCGCCTAATACAACCACAAATTCCCCCTGCTCAATATTCAGGTTTAATTCGTTGAGCACAGTGACACTTTCGTGTTTATGCGTATAGGACATACTCAAGTTTGAGATTTTAATGCTAGACATTAACGACGCGGAAGTAAGGGAGTTAATAAGGTTGAGTGAAGTATACTCTTCATCTTTCAAATTGCACGGTTATTGGCTTTACTCCCCTATTTCAACGATTTGACAAATCAATGCTCATTGCAGCACTGTCAATTGCTAAGTAGATGTATTTTGGAGGCTAGTGAGCATATAAGGCTAAGCGTTGCGAGCCAGTCAACTTTTCTCCACATTTGCTGTACGAAATATCTGTCGCAACTCAACTAGATATTTACTGGGTTTGGTATAACCTACATAAGTCATAAAACTCAATAATAACACTAGGGATCCTCATGATAAAACGTTCTCCCTTGGCTATTGCCTTGTCCTTGGCCATTGCAGCTACATTCTCATCTCCTGCGTCATTTGCGGCCGACTCAGATAAAGCCAGCGTTGATGCCAGCATTTATAAAAACATCAAGCTTCGTAACATAGGACCAGCTGTCACAGGCGGTAGAGTCAGTGATCTGGCAGTTAATCCAGCTAACCCTGCAGAATACTACGTTGCAACTGCATCTGGTGGGCTATGGAAAACAACAAACTCAGGTGTGACTTGGGAAACACCCTTCGATGGTGAAGCGAGCTACTCACTAGGAGACGTAACTTTAGATCCTAATAACTCAAAAGTTGTTTGGGTTGGAACAGGCGAAAATAACTCTCAACGCTCAGTGGCTTATGGTGACGGGGTTTATAAGTCCGTTGATGGTGGTAATACATGGAAAAATGTAGGCCTTAAAAACTCAGAACACATCGGCCGAATCTTAGTCGATCCACGTGATTCCAATACAGTTTTTGTTGCTGCGCAAGGCCCTCTTTGGAATAAAGGTGGCGACCGAGGCGTCTTCAAGACCACCGACGGTGGTAAAACTTGGGAAAACGTCCTCGAAATCAGCGAGCATACAGGTGTTAATGACATTGTTTTTGATCCTAAAAACCCCGACGTCATCTACGCTACCTCTTATCAGCGCCGTCGTCATATCTGGACGTTGATTAACGGTGGCCCTGAGTCAACAGTCTATAAATCTGTCGATGGCGGTAAAACTTGGGACAAGATCAACAAAGGCTTACCGAGTGTTGACCTAGGTCGAATTGGTATCGCTGTCGCGCCAAGCAACCCCAATAAACTTTATTTGATTGTTGAAGCAGCTGAAGGAAAAAGCGGCTTCTACCGTTCAACCAATGGCGGAGCTAGCTGGCATAAACAAAGTGACTATGTTTCTGGAAGTCCGCAGTACTATCAAGAAATCATTGTTGATCCTAAAAACGAAGACCGCGTTTATTCGTTAGATACCTACATGATGGTCACCGAAGATGGCGGTAAAAACTTCAAACGAGCTGGTGAAAGTAATAAGCACGTCGACAACCACGCACTTTGGATAGATCCCAATAATACTGACCACCTACTCAACGGTAATGACGGTGGTGTCTACGAGTCATGGGACCGCGCTAAGAATTGGTCATTCAAAGCCAATATGCCTCTTACTCAGTTTTATAAAGTCACTGTTGATAACGACTACCCTTTCTATAATGTTTTTGGTGGAACACAGGACAATGCGAGCTTGGGAGCTCCACATAGAACCGCTCACACTTCCGGTATTCGAAACCGTGATTGGTTATATACACAGTTTGGTGACGGCTTCAAAACAGTTATCGATCCAGAAAACCCTAACATCATTTATTCCCAGTTCCAGTACGGTGGTTTGGCGCGTTACGACAAACAGTCTGGCGAAAAAATGCAGATCCAACCTGCATCGCCAGATGTTAATGAGGCACAACGCTTTAACTGGAATTCACCGCTTATGATCAGCCCTCACAATAACGAGCGCTTATATTATGCGTCACAGCGTGTATTCCAAAGTGATGACAGAGGTGAGTCATGGCGTGCTATTAGTGGTGATTTATCGAGAAACATTGACCGCAACAAACTACCCGTTATGGATAAGGTTTGGAGTGTCGACGCTGTCGCCAAAAACCGTTCTACCTCATTCTACGGCTCAGTTATTGCGCTAACAGAATCTCCACTGAAAGAAGGTCTTCTTTATTCAGGTTCTGATGACGGACTTATCCAAGTCACAGAAAACGGCGGAGGCAGTTGGAAGAAAACTAAACTTCCTAAAAAGGTACCAGCGAATTCTTATATCAGTGACTTAGAAGCATCGTTATTTGATACTAATACTGTTTTTGCTACTTTTGATAACCACAAGAAAGGCGACTTCAAGCCCTATGTTTACCGCAGTGACGACAAAGGATACAAATGGGTTGATATCACGGGTGACTTACCAGAGCGCGGAACGGTTTACACTATTGTGCAAGACCACGTGAACAAAGATCTGTTATTTGCAGGTACTGAGTTTGGTGTTTTCTTCACACAAAATGGCGGTGAAAACTGGGTTCAGCTCAAGTCAGGTATCCCAACTATCGCGATTCGTGATATGGAAATCCAAAGACGTGAAAACGACTTGGCTCTCGCCTCTTTCGGCCGTGGTTTCTTTATCTTAGACGATTACACGCCGTTAAGAGAAAGTGCGAGTGCAGTTAAGAAGTCTGAAGCGACACTCTTCCCGGTAAGAAAAACACTGCAATTTGTCGAGTACAATCCGTTAGGACTACCAGGCAAATCAATGCAAGGTTCTGATTACTATATTGCTGACAACCCTGAGTATGGCGCAACCTTCAGTTATTATGTTGGTGACGATTTTGCTTCGCTAAAATCTAAACGCCAGAAAGCAGAAAAAGCACTGATCAAAGATGGCAAAGATGTTTCTTACCCTAGCTGGAATGAGCTGAAAGAAGAAGATTTAGAAGCAGATTCCAAGCTCATTTTCACCGTTAAAGATGCTGATGGTAATCTCGTTCGCAGAATCACAACCAAAGCTTCTAAAGGCTTCAATCGCCTACACTGGGATTTACGTTACCCTGGCTTCGATCCAATCAACGCCAATGGGAACAATGACTCAGGACCTCTTGTTGTGCCTGGAACTTATCAAGTTTCATTATCGAAATTTGTAAACGGTGTTGAAACGGACTATGACCAGAGCCAGCAGTTTGAAGTCGCGGCTATCGATAATAGAACTTTCCCAAGCAATGATCGTAAAGGTGATTTAGCCTTTGATATGCAAGCTGGTCGTTTAAATAAAGCAATCTCAGGTGCATCACGTTTCTTGGATGAGCTTGAAAAGCGTATCGACTTTATCGCATCTGCAACAACCGAAACACTCAGTGCTAACCAAAGTTTACTTGGTGATGCAGAGAAAATGCGCAGAACACTGGCTGAAATCAAGCTTGATTTTGAAGGAAACAGTGTTGTTTCTCGTCGCTCTGAGCCAACTCCAACTTCTGTAACAGGTTATATCGGTTACTTATTGTGGAGCCGCAGCGAAGGAACTGGCCCTGTTACACCTGATCAGAAATTGAGATTTAAGCGCGCTAGTGAAGGTTATGCCACTATCTACCCACAAATTCAGTCATTGGCTGAACAAGTAGAAGCGGCAGAGACGTCATTGAGAAACGCTGAATCTGGATGGTTACCAGGAACGCTTCCTCTTAAAGGAAACTAAGCTTCCATTTAAGCTCTACATTAAAAAGGCCGATAACAATTTAGTTATCGGCCTTTTTGAATTTTAACCCTCTGTAGGGCATTGGCTAACACTAATACGTAAACAACAAATCTATTTTCCCGATTAGCCTAATTGGCAAAGTTGATTAAGAAAAAAATGACTAGCCTGTTTAGGGCTAACGCATCCAATTTCGTCGCTCTATCCATAAGCCAGCTAAACAAGCAATCAGCAGCAATCCTATAGGTAGTTTATTGAAAGGTTTATATGATGGTGTGTTCTCTGATTTTTCAGACGTTTTAACTCGGGATAAGGTAGCATCGTGATTCAGTTTTGCATTAGCCATCATCCAATCACGATCGCTGTTCACATAAAGGTAAATGCTATCCTGCAACTCACTCTTTTCAGATAATCTGAATTGATACCAGCCCGCTTTAGTAGGTTGGAAGTAACCGCAATACCAAGACTTATCAATATTAGCTACAGTCATAGCAAAATCAATCTGAGTCCCTGTGGGTGTTAAGTAGTTGGCTGTGTTACCCTCATTATCAACTTTCGCACACAGTCGATAATTTACTCCTACCGAGTATGATTGATTGCGAGGTTGCTCTAGCCAGCGATTTTTATCTGATCGTCTAGCTACCTGACTAACCAACATTTGCCAAAATTGCCCGTAACTCAATTCCGCTCCCGCGGTTTTCCACTGGTATGAATGACTGATAGTCGATAAAGCAATATGTCCCTTCCCCAATTTTTGGTTTAAAACAACTGGGTGCTCTCTATTATCGTAAGCTAAAGCGTCTGCTGTTTCCGAGTGGAGATGGTAAGGCGAAGTCGGTATTGGGAAATCAACAGCATTGCCTCCCCAGTTAATCAATGATTGATAGCTTGATTGAGCCAATTCACTATCAAACTCAGTCACGTCAAACCTCAGTAGATGACTCAAAGAAGTATCTTCAGTTTGGAGGAAATTGAATAGTGTTTCATCCAAAATCAATAGTACGCCAAGCCCCTGATTTACAGACTCTTCGACAAGTTGTTTTTGCTCTTTAGGCATTTGAACAAACGCTCGACCATCCATAAGTAATAAATCTGTTTTTTGAAGCAGCTCAGCTGTTAACTCCCCAGCCTTCAACACTTCGTCACTCAGTGACGGAGCGTTAATATCAGTTTCACTTTGACGGTTAATATGCTGTACGAGATGCTTTTCACGACTTATTTGAGTAACAACTGTGATTTGATTGCCATATTCACTCAACCAATTCTGAACATGCCTCGTCTCAAAAGACGGTGCAGATTGTTTAATAAGCGTATTCAGAGCTTCCGGTGTTTCAACATAAACACTCACAGGCTCTTCGTACAAAACGACATCTGAACTTTCGACTCTAAGGTTATAGCGCCAAAATCCGCTTGCTTTAGGAACAAAATCCAACACAAATCGCTCATTAGGTTTCACAACAGTGGTATCTAACACGGCTCCACTCGGCTCTATTATACTGAGCTCATAAAGCCCATCACTTCTTGATTGAAAACTTCCAGAAACCTTAACGCGTTGACCTATAACATTACTCTTTTGCCAAGTAACATCGATTAATCCAGAACCGAGCTCAGAGGGGAAGAACTTAACGCCGAAATCCTGTTGCGAAATCAATCGCAGCTCCTGCCATTGCTTCTCAGCTAAGCCATTTCCAAGAATATTAACGCTAGGGTTTGATTCCAGTGCTGAAGAGATTGGATAAAGATTCGTTATTCGTTTTGCGTTGTTAGGTAAAGTCAACTCTTCTTGTGCATTCATCTTAGTAACCAATGCCAGCACAGTGTCATTCTCACTAAATGAATTTCTTTCAACTGTCGTAAATCCAGGCGTCAGCAGGTAAAGTTCACTCCGTTGCTGTTTCTCTTGTTGAATATCCAGCATCAAAACTGCAATAAGCAACATGGCCGAGATATTGCCAAGGCTCACTAGGCGTCTTCTCCACGGGCGACCTTTTAAACGTTGTATGCTTAAGTACGAAGTACAAACCGTGCAGACAAGCAGCAATGTATAAGTAGCGAATACGAGTACAACAGGAAAATCAGGAAGCCCTAACTGCCATTGCCCAAGTTGAAAAGATAAGCCTGGCTCAGTCATTATGGCTCCCTGCTCTATCATCAAGCTCCTTAATCAAACGGAGATAGCTATCACTTATCTCAGTATTTTCAATGTTCTTAGAAGTCACTTTGGGCACCGCTCTGTTATCAGGAATAAACTGCCAAAGTGTACTTTTGAGTTTTTCGAGGCAATTGTTGCAGTCATCAAGTTTGAAAGTTCCAGCTTGTGCAGCATTTTCTAATACAGAAACAACTGAGATCAAAGTAGGATCGAGGTTTACCTTATCAAGCAGTACTGATTTGACGTTATTCAGCAAGGCCAAATCATCTTTACTCAATATGTGTGCGTCGTAAGAGTTATGTTCATCAATGATAGAAAGAAGCTGAATCATTTTCTCAGAATCACCTTCCGCTTCTACTGCAACTATCGTCTGCTGGCGATCCTCGATATCGTCCAATTTACCTTGATAACGTCTCTCTTCTGTTACTGGAGGCGGCTCAAAACCGAGTCGCTTGACGTATATACGCTCAGCTTTCTTAGCTTTATTTAGAAAATGCAACGCTTCATTTTCAAAAGGCAAAGCTTGTTCTGGTTCAGACAACAATAGATGCAACTCGGCTTGCCACATAGCTGAAATTGCTCTTTTCATCATAGCTTTAGGATTTTGCTCAGTAATGATTCCGATATCGACTTGACCGTGAGCATGACCATACTGTTCAATCACAGCCGAGTATCCAGAAATATCATTCGCGGATTCTTGACTCAGCTCTTGCTCGTGTTCATGTCCGCCATGTTCACCAAATTCAAACGCCTCAGCATGCTCCTCTTCGCTGTCATGTGCTTCGTCTTCATGCTCTTCATCGTGGTCCTCTTCATGATCTTCGTCGTGATGTCCTATCTCTTCTGGGACTCCTCCAACATCAGCGCCACCTTCGCCAAACTCATCACCTAAGAACTGACCATACTTTTGCTTTAAGTCACTCTGCGCTTGTCCTAACAATTGAGATGTACGTTTAAACTCTCCTTCCTCAAATTGCTCTTTGTTTGCTATTAACTCCTGGGTTTCGATAATGATTTGGCGTTGGCTTTTAAAATACTCAGGGACAAAATCAATAACGATGCTACCGCTAAGAATCGCTTCTTGCTCGTCTTCCAGCCAGCGGACTATTTTAGTTTGAGACTTTGATAATTGAGACTCAGGTTCTTTGTTATCACGTGCGCGGATTGAGAAATAGAGTTCGTCGCCTGGCTCCATCCCCAACTCAGTTAAATGCCAAGTTTTAAAATATTGTGTATTAGTTTGATCGGTTTGAGAAGAATCAAAGCGAAACACCTGATCACGAAACTTCACGGCTTCACCAGAGCCTTTAGCAATAGAGGCTAAAATATCTACATCACTAAGACCAAAGTCATCATTCAGGATAGCCTCCAACTCGACAATCGTTTCACCATCTTTTGCAATCTCGGTTATCGTTCGTTTAGGGGTAATAAATCTAATTGAAGGCGGTTTATCCTGTAGGGCCGTGATGCTATATACGCCTTCTAAACGCCCGTAAGAAGAACTAATAGAATATAAGCCAATTTGGTCAACAACAAGTTCGGTTGTAAATTGACCAGCCTCTACCCGTGTCAATTCATAAATACTTCCATTTGCAAACTGCAATTGGTAATTCAAATTGGGATCTGAAAAGCTAAAGCGCCAGCGCACTTTTGAGCCAGCTAATAGTTCGATATCAAGCTCTTCAGTTTCAAACGCTTTCTTCCCTGTATAGGATGGCGGCTCTATCAGTACCGATACACTGGTAATTGTCGGCAGCACTTGCGAGCTTTCCCCTTCTCTTTCATGATCGGTAGATACGTTATTAAAATGTGTTGAAGAAGCCAAGCTAGCCCAATCGATCCACTGTTTAACATGGGATTGCCACACTAAAACCAGAAGAATCAACACCAATACACTAGCTATCAGACTGTTTCTATTCGAATATTCAGGTAGTAGCGTTTTGCCTTTCTGCTGAACGAGCTTATCTAAGATGGGGGCAATTCTAGTCAGCTGCAATTGTTGTAAAACGTTCAACTCATCAGAAGAACGCACAACAAGTTCGGCACTTTCTTCTAGCTCTTCGTGTTCACGATTCAGATGTTTTAGCAGGTTTTGAAGGGTTAATTGTTGGTAAGACTGTGTTCTCAAGCTCAAAGCCCATAAACCTATTAGACTGATAACAAAAGTCAAAAGGCTTATGGAGATAGAAAAGGTTCCAATAAAAACGAGAGCAGATAGCAGCATTACCCAAGGTAACGACCTAGACAGAAACTGAAGTAAATAGCGCCGTTTAGCAACATCAACCAAAAGTTCTAGCGACTGTTTAAGAGATGACATAGGTTATGACTTCCCTTCACTCACATCAGCTAAGTGTTCAGTCTTTTTACGAACACTAAACTCTGAAAATAGCCGCTCTAAACAAAACAGTAGAATCAATATTACAGCTAGGTATTGCCATAAAGGGGTGTCATATTCTGTTATCGAGAACTTGCTGCCTTCTGACTTAGCATCTGTCCTATCTCCCGAGCTGCCAGTCCGTATAATTTGCCCCTCAGACAAACGCCCATTAGTAAGTAAATTATCTTCGGTTTTGAGCTTTAACTTTTTAGGTATCACTAACTCAGCGAGATCATGTGGAAAGCTGGGAGATAAAACCCAATCGTTCCATTCAGGATCGAATCGGCTATAAAAGGACAAGACTTTCCCTTTTCCTAACCTTTGGCTCACTAGCAATGCCAAGCCTTCCTCTGCTTTCCATAAAACCTTCTGATTTGGCGTAATATTAGAGTTTTCACCTCCTACAACGTGAGGTTCACCTACTAAATATAAATTGAAACCGTTATGAAGTTTAGGTGTTACCAAACTATCAACTGACAAATAAGAACTCACACTTGCTTCGACAATTTGCGATTGAGACGCTGCATCAAAAATTAAAACTGCTCCAGCTTTAACTCGATCTAAAACTGAGCTATCTAATGCTTGTCGGCTTAGGTAAAAAATAACGTCTGCTTCGGCGGCATCGATGTTATTCGAGCCGACAAATTCAATGTTTGTATTTAATCCAGTGAGCAACTGCTTAAGTACTTGAAGGCCTGTCTCAAGATAACTTGTATTCCGGTTTTCATCAGTCAGAACAAGGACGTTAATGCCGTCACCGACCTCAGCTGGAGTGATTGATGGTGGAACAGCTTTAATATTCCATTCAACCTCTCTATTAATATTCGAATTTTGTCCAACAAATTGGTTAATACGATCAGTGGTATAAACGCTCAACTGAGAATCAGCATTAAGATCACTATGGAAAGATGCAACTTCTTGCCAAATATTCATGATCTGTGGCTGTTCAGATATCTCGAATGCGAGAAAGCTTTCAGCATTTATCGCTTGAGCACCATTAGGATCAATGACATATAGACTAGCGTCCTCATTATCCAAACGTTCAACAACCTGTTGCCTCTCAGCTACGTCCGAAAACGCCAGCCAATCTTGAGTAACCAAGATATGATGACTAGCCTTTTTAATATTGGACAAAGTCTTAAAGTAGGGAGAAGCAAGTAATAAAGACAATGCACACAACATCATTATTCGAACAAGTAGCAAAAGCCGTTCGACTAGCCTGATCTCGTTAACTCTTTTGATTTTCTTAACTGGGATTAAACGAACACTGCCAACCTGAATCAGTTTGCCACGGTTTTTACTCAGCAAATGAATAACAATAGGCAGGATTATTGAAAGTAAAACAGCTAAAGTACCAGGAAATAGCCATCCCAACTGCGTACCAAGTAATGTTATTCCAAATACTTCCATGTCACCTACAGCAATTTAGCTCTAGCTTGTAAAAAAGCATATAAGGTTTCATCGAGCGGCTCATCGATATTGCATCTTAGATGCTGTACTTTGTGCTTTGTAAAGAATTGTTCAAGTTCTTGATTGAAGCGTTGTCGTTGTACAAGGTATTCAGATTTAACAGATTTCGCTGACACAAACCGCTGTTCCTTAGTTTCCATATCCTCAAAACGCACCATTCCCTTATACGGAAAGTGTGCTTCATCCGAAGACTCCAACTGAATGGCCACAACATCTGTTTTGTCATTCTTCAGTGAAGAAACCAGTTCGAGAATTTCATCATCTTGTTGATAAAAATCACTAACGATAAGCACTAAACCACTGCGGCGAACTTCACCAATATTATTCTGGAAAGTCTCCGTTGACGGAAAAACACCACCACTTTGCATTCTAGCGAGTTGCAGCATGATACGCTGATGCTGTTGTAAACCGCTCAAAGCAG
Source organism: Alteromonadaceae bacterium M269 (assembly GCA_004353515.1). GTDB lineage: Bacteria > Pseudomonadota > Gammaproteobacteria > Enterobacterales > Alteromonadaceae > M269. The sequence goes on from SMNZ01000001.1 coordinate 848,463, forward strand.
GCAAATAGTTAACCTGATCAGTGGATAGCCCTAATAAGCCCACAGCATCACCTTGCTGTTGCCCTAAGTGAGCTATAGTCGCTAACAGGTAGCGTCCATAATCGAGCTTGTTCCAACTTGCGTCATGTTTACTTATGACAGATTTTTGTTGCATAGAAGCGCTGGCGTCCAACACAAGCCAAACATTAATATTGCTTTCGCGTTCTGCCTCTCTCACAAAATAGCGATCTGAGCGTGCAAATAGCTTCCAGTCAATCTTACTCAGCTCATCCCCAGGCTCATAAACCCGGTACTGACTAAACTCAATCCCCGTGCCTTTTTGCTGACTCAGGTGCAATCCATGCATAAAACCTTCAGCGACCGTTTTAGCGACTAAAGGTAAATCCTTCACTCTTGCTAAGGTTTTAGGTTCAATAAATTGCTGGATGGCAGACATCGCTTATCCCAAGTTTAGGCTAATTGAGTGGGCTACTAGGTTCCGCAACATCATTGAGCAAAGCATCAACGACCTGATCGGTAGACATATTCTGTGCTTCAGCTTGGAAGTTAACCAATATCCGATGCCTGAGCACTGCATGAGCTACAGACTTAACATCATTCAGTGTCGCAGCAAACCGCCCGTCAATCAGCGCATTAGCTTTTGCACAGAGCACCAACGCCTGACCTGCCCTTGGGCCTGCCCCCCAACGAACAAACTCTTTAACGGCCCTTGATTCGCTGTCTGATGGTCTAGTAAATCTTACTAAGCGGGTAATGTACTCAAGAAGCGTATCTGATATTTCTACTGCTCTCACCATAGACTGCAAATGAACAATATCCTCACCACTCAGCACAGCGTTAACTTTAGCTTTCGCTGTACCGGTTGTGCGTTTCAGTATTTCCATTTCTTGTTCTTCACTGGGATAACCAACACGAACAAACATCAAAAAACGATCTAATTGAGCTTCAGGTAGTGGATATGTGCCGGACTGCTCTACTGGATTCTGGGTCGCCAAAACAAAGAATGGTTTCGGTAACTCAAAGCTTTTACCGCCATAACTCACTTTACGCTCTTGCATAGCTTCCAATAGTGCGGCCTGTGTTTTAGGTGGTGTTCTATTAATTTCATCAGCCAACAAAATATTGGTGAAAACAGGACCCTGTTGGAATTTAAAGAATCGATCGCCAGAGTCATGGTCTGTCTCCAGAATTTCAGTACCGATAATATCGCTTGGCATCAAGTCCGGTGTAAATTGAACGCGATTGAAGTCCAATTCCAGACTCTCAGATAAAGCGCTGACCATGAGCGTTTTCGCTAGCCCTGGAACACCTTCTAATAAGCAATGTCCACCAGCAAGAATGCTGACTAAAAGCTGCTTCATAACCGTTTCTTGGCCGACAATCACTTTGCCAACTTCAGCACTAACTTGTTTTAGCTTATCTAATGTTTGTACAACAACGTCTTGCGACAATGCTTCGTCTTGCATCATAAATTCTCTAACTGTTCAATCATGTGAGCTATCGGATTGGGCGTTTCGATGTCTTTGGTTGATAAAAGTAAAATCTCTAAGCAGTCATCGCATAGATCACAATATTGACTGCAAACTTGGTGTTATCCTCTTTTAACCAACGTTTATTGCGAAAATCGTAATCCCACTCACACCCCAAATCTTTATTGCTATACAACACCGCAATACGACCATTAACAATAATGGCTTTTAGGTAATCGTGAACAAGATCGTCCCCCCAGCCATTAAGCTCAATCGAGGTCCTGGGAGGCCCATCAAACTCAAAGAACGCACTGTAGATAGGATGATCATTAGGTATCTTCGCTAAAGCTTTATCACCAAATAATTCGGCCATTTGCGCTTCAAAAGTCTTGGCAAACATACCATCAATATCGTGATTGCAATCGTCCACAAAGACAAAACCGCCATTGTTAACGTACTGTTTGAAATTCTGCTTTTCTTGTTGAGTAAACTGGACCAAACGGTGACCTGCCATATAGCAAAATGGCGACGCCAACATTGTTGGGGCTGATAAAGGAATAACGCGCTCTTTAATATCAACACGTAAACTTGTGTATTCAATTAAAGAATTGAGCACGTTTGCAGGCATACGTTCGTCTACTTCCCAATCGCCCGACTCATAACTTAGTCGGGTGAAAAAGAAGTCATAGTTTTCTCTGGCTGAAACCAAAGTATGCGGTGCCAGCGCCACAACACTCATGAGTGCCGATGAACTTTTGATAAAACTACGACGATCATATGCCATCTTATATCACCTTATTGCAGGAGTTACTCAAAGAGTAAAATCTCCTGCAATATCCTAATTGAAACGATACTAAACAGCGTCAGAAAGACTGCTGAATGTAAAGTCTCTGATTTTCATTGGAGGGATCATATTGCCATTAATACGCTCCGGCTTACCCATAGCTTCGATGTTATTCAACATAACAATCGGGCTTTCGTTAAAGCGGAAGTTTTTAATAGGATATTTGATCTTGCCATTCTCAATGTAGAAAGTACCGTCTCGAGTTAAACCTGTATAGAGCAAGGTTTGAGGGTCTAACGGTCTGATATACCACAAACGCGTCACTAGAACGCCGCGACGTGTATTTTTAATCATACCCTCAAGTGATTCGTTACCACCTTCCATAATGATATTGCCGCCACGTGGTTGGTAATCAACGCCTGTTTTCTTCGCCCAGAATGGAGAATTAGGCATATTCGCAATTTTACCACCTTTAATCCAATCCACTCTTCCACGCGGATAACCATCACCACCAAAAGGTGCTGCCGGAGCAATAGGATGTTGAGGATCTGAGTATATGGTGACTCTTTCGTCGAACATCTTTTGCCCTAGCTTATTTTTAGGTTCATCCTCTTTCGCACCTTTATTACTTAAAAAGCTACGACCTTCATCCGCTGAGCGTTGATCAAAAGCTCGCATCATATTACCTAATAAACCAACGCTCGCAGCCGGCTCTAAGATAACCGTATATTTACCCGGCTCTAATTCCTTAGCACCAACAGAACCTTTAGACTTAGCAATCGCTACTTCTGATGCTTCCGCAGTATCTAATAGCTTGTAGTCGCTGTAGTTACGAGATGCCCAGCCTGAACCCCGCCCATCCTCTGTTCTAATCGTGACAGAGAAATCAACGTTAGTAGAGGTGTTATAAGCAAACAAACCTTTGCTGTTCATAATGGCACTAAAACGCACAGCCTCTTCTAGAAACCCAGCAGCAACAAGCTTGTTTTTCTTAGAAGGTTGAATACTGTCATTCGCAGCACTCGCACGGTCTTCTGCCGTCACCTTCGCTGTAGAATCAAAATAAGTTTTAGACTCTAAGTACTTTTGTTTACCGAATATCGGCATATGCTCTTTGTTTTCAGGAGCCAGTTTAGCCAATTCTTCAGAGCGACGAACGACCTTCTCTAGCGAAGCATCATCAAACTCATTAATGGTCGCAACGCCGGTACGCGTACCAAAAGTTGATTGAACTGCTAGTGTCACATCACTTTCTTCACCCGCAGTAGAAACGGTATTTCTAGCGTAACGGATATTACCGCCAACTTGACCATCAAGGTTACATTCACATTCGTCCGCTTTTGAGAATGACAAGACTTTGGTTAACAGCTCTTTAGATTTCTTTTCAGATAAAATTGTCATGATTTCTATTCCTTCGAATGCTTTACTTACACGTTACGCGCGGTGTTAATAACGTTGATATTATTAAATCTCGTGGTTGGACAACCATGAGATACCGCACTAACTTGTGAAGGCTGACCTTTACCATCAAAGAAAGTACCACCTACTCGATAATCTGATTTACCCGCCATTTGCACACAACTATTCCAGAATTGCTGAGTGTTAGACTGGTAAGCAACATCTTCAATTTGATCCACAATTTTGCCGTCTTTGATTTCATAGAACAGCTGACCGCCAAACTGGAAGTTATAACGTTGTTGGTCGATAGAGAACGAACCTCTACCAGCGATGTAAATGCCTTTCTCAACATCTTTAATCACATCATCTGCGGATAAATCTTCTTTATTCGGACGTAATGAAACATTAGACATACGTTGGAATTGAACGTCACGCCAGCTCTGAGAATATGAACAACCGTGAGACTCATTTTGATCAATCATATGCACCTGATCACGAGTGGCTTGGTAGTTCACTAAAATACCATCTTTAACCAGATCCCATTCTTTGGTCTTAACACCTTCGTCATCGTATTCAACATAACCTAATGAATGCTTCTGAGTTTTATCTGCAAACAGGTTAACGATGTCGGAGCCATACTGGAATTTCTTACTCTTCCACTTATCTAAAGTAGCAAAGCTGGTTCCAGCGAAGTTAGCCTCATAACCAAGCACACGATCAAGCTCCAACGGATGTCCTACCGACTCGTGAATAGTCAACATCAAGTGAGCAGGATCCAATACCAAGTCATATTTACCGGGTTCAACCGACTTAGCCTTCAACTTGGCCTTAAGTTGCTTACCGGCTTCCGCTGCATCTTCAATGATATCGTACGAGTTTTTGTAGCCGATATTAGCGCCAGACACCCTAATCTTGTCTTCTTCTTTGCCTTCAAGATACTCAAAGCCCATACCTACAGGGTTACCTAAACCATTGCGCTGTTTAAAACCTTCAGGGCCAACCGATGTCGCAGTAAATGGTGCCCATAGACGATGAACATCTTGATCGATATAAGAACCATCCGTAGATGCAAAGTACTTCTGTTCATTCACCAAAAATAGAGAAGAGTTAATAAAGTTTGCGCCGTTCTTCATCGCAGCATCATTAACCGAAAGCAGCAAATCCACTTTCTCTTTAATTGGGATTTCAATAGCATTCTTTTTGATCGGAGTTTGCCAGCTCACATCACCCACACCTTTAACTGGTGCAAGTTTAACTGGCGCTGTTTGAAACTTTGAGTTTGCTATCGCTACAGCAACCGCCTTTTCCGCAGTCCTAGCAATGCTGTCTGGTGTCATATTTGACGTTGACGCAAAACCCCAGGTGCCATTAGCAATAACACGCACACCAATACCGGCAGATTCAGTATTCACTATATTAGAGACGCGAGCTTCACGCGTAGTAACAAACTGATTGAGATAACGACCAATACGCGCATCAGCATAAGTCGCGCCTTTGGCTTTAGCTGCATTAAGTGCGATGTTGGCGAGCTTTTTCTTCTGCGCTACATCCATGGGCCTGTCTAACAGCTGTTCCGCTGATACAGCAACACCTGAAATAGGCAGCATCAGTGCACCCGCACCGTAGCCGCCGAGTTTTATAAAATCACGCCTTTCCATTTATACTTGCCCTCTAGAGGTTTATTAAATTTATTATGGTGTACCTATTCAGATAATATATGCACCACATTTTCGTCTCGATCAAGACAAAACTCGTTTAATGACAGTCAGTTGAGACGAAATGCGTAGGATCTTTGCCCTATCGTGTGAGAAGCAGTGTATTGTAATTTAGAGGTGTGCCCAAGCAGCTCTGGAAGGGATTTAAATAAAAATGGTAACAAGCCGTTACGACTTCAATAACCGACTTGTTACCCGTGTTTTATAGCTATACCTGCTCGACCATAACAGGTTGCATAAACTTATTAATAATCAAAGACACGACTACCGTCATGACCAAGGTAATAAACATCAAATGTATGTAGTGCAAAGGTGACCAGACGAAGGTAAATACTGCATACAAAAGTGCACCAAATACCAAGCCTATTCGTACAGCTTTCCCTTGAACATTCTTGAATAGAATTGCCACTAAAAACGCAGCCATAACCGGCATACTGTATAGCCCGTTGAGCTTCTGCAATAAGTCGATAATACTCTCAGATTGCTCATAAACAGGCACTAGTGCAACGGCAACAACCGCAAAGATTAACGCGACACGTTGGCCAATCTTCTTAACATCTGTATTGGCATTAAAATGTTTCTGATGGATATCACAGGTGTACAAAGCAGATGCAGAGTTCAAGCAAGAGTTAAAACTAGACAACACAGCACCAGCAATAACCGCAGCAAAGGCACCAGATAGCCAAGTTGGCATCACATCACCTACCAAACGCCCGTAAGCAACATCACCAATATCACCGTACAATTTAAACGCGACAATACCAGGAAGGACAACAATCAATGGAATCAGTAATTTAAATCCAACAGCAACATATATCCCCTTTTGCGCTTCCTTCACTGATTTAGCGGCTAGCGCACGCTGCGTGATCACCATGTTTGTTCCCCAATAGAACACATGAATAAAGACCATACCGGTCAACAAGGTGGTCCATGGAATATCTGACGTGCTACTGCCGATCAAAGTGAGACGTTCGGTAGGGACACCCGACAAATCAAAACCAATGGCGTTTAATGCAAACAGAGTTACCGCAACGCCCATTACCAGAAGACCAATACCGTTAAAGGTATCTGAGATAGCTATCGCCCTTAATCCACCGAATATGGCGTAAATGGAACCTACTACAGCAAATATCGCCGCAATAGCAGTCGTTGGAAGCGACAAACCAAACATAGACTTCATAAACAGCGAGCCGGTATATAAAACAACTGGCAGCAAAATAAACATATAACCAAACATGAACAATCCCGAAACCATGGTACGAATACCAGAATCGTTTAGTCTGTGTTCAAGCAACTCGGTCGTAGTTGTGCATTTGTATTGATAATAAAGAGGAATTAGGTAACGTGCGAGAATAATCAGTCCTACCGCTGCGCCAATCTCCCACCAGGCAACTAGCAGTGATTGAGCACCATTCATACCGACAATTTGTTCTGCGCTGATGTTCGTCAATAGAATAGAGCCAGCAACAAAACCCCAACTCAAAGAGCCCCCTGCTAAAAAGTACTCTTTACTATCATTACTATCACGCGTGTATTGTTTGCACTTCAAATAGGTGATGAGTCCAACCAATCCGGTTAATGCAAAAAAGATAATGGCTTGAATCGTTCCGTTATTCATAATGCGTCGCAAACCTTATTATTATTGTTTCGACGAACCCAATACTAAGAGCTGTATTAGGCCCATCTTATAGACTTTTAATAGATAATCGTAATTTACCCCAGAACATTACAACCTTGCTATGTGATTGGGTTGAATACGTATTCATTTCTTTGGGATCTAGCTATTAGATCCCCAATAGCTTATCTATTATTTAGTTAATTAAGGCCTTGCGCGCTTAGCTATTGCTTCGAGCTCTTTGTCTATATCACCTTTTGAATACCAACGACCTTGCGCCATTACGCCAACTGGTGTTTGTAATGTGTCCATATTCGTGACTGGGTTTTCGTCGACTAAGATAATATCGGCGCGATAGCCTACCTTAATGGTTCCGAACTTATCCTTATCATCAAAATAATCACCTGCCGCAACGGTAGCACTTTTGAGTATGGCTTTATTGCTCATACCAGCTTCTTGCATCGCATCAATCTCTCGGTGTATTGAAAACCCAGGTACAGAAAACACCTGTGGAGAGTCAGTACCGAATAGGATCTCTACGCCAACCGAGTCCATGGCTTTTAGCAATCGCATTCTGTTTTCATTGCGAACTGTTGGTTCATCGCTTCTTAAAAAGTCTGTCGTTCTGGGCGCTTTATAATAGTTAGTCCAACCATCAACCGTTGCTTTAGGCATGTATTTTAATTCGGGCTGGGATTGAAGCGTTTCTAAGTCACTGGCATTTAACAAACTACGCCACAGCGCCATAGTTGGCACCATTCCGACACCAGCTTCTTTTGTTCGTTTCGCAACTTTTAGCAACTTTTCATCACTAATAGGCGTGGATTCGCCATCTAAATAAGCAACATAACCATCCAGATGATCAACCGTACGTTGTTTATGTTTAAGTATGTTATCTAAACCAACTTCAGCAGGAACATGACCACCAAACTCTAAACCAAGCTCATTAGCCTTTGATGCCATAGCTTGATATTGCTCAAGCGTTAAGCCTGGGTGGATCTTTAATAGGTCCCAGCCCTGTTTCTTTTGTCTTTCAACCTTAACTCTTGCCTGCTCCACAGAGTTTATAGAACCACCACTAAAGCTTGGCCCAGCAAGGTAAAGCGTTGGTGATACAATTTCTCCACTGCTAGCTTTCTCACGCAAGTCCAATTGCCCTATTCCGCCCAACATGCCTCGTACTGTCGTCACACCGTTTGCAACATACATAAACAAAGTGTCTTTAATGGCTTGTTCACCCGCAGTTTGTTGAGGGATATGGCCATGCATTTCAGCAAAGCCAGGCAGCATATATTTTCCACTCGCATCGATAACCTGCGAGCCACTTGGGATTTTGGCGGTTTGGCCGATAGCAGTGATTCTGTCATCTTCGACAACCACCGTTTGTTTACCTTTTGGAGCGCTTCCATCAATATCGACAATGGAGACATTAGTAAACACCATTGTTTTAGCATTCGCGATATTCAATGTTGATGCGAGAGCTAAACCAATAGCGCAAGCTATATTTAAGCGATTCATTTTCATTGTACTCATTCCGATTTTTATTATTTGTTAGCAATGACTTTAGCACTCTCGGTTGCACTGAGATACTTCTAACCTAAATAATCGGTGTAACGTAAACAAGCCATCCACCTCAAGAGCGAATATCCAATCCTCCCCTATCAATATAAGATATAAATTACATTTGAAACCTTATACTCCGTCAAAAGCTAACGTATGACTTTTTATGTTCGGTTTACTTGGATTCGACTAAAAACATTAGCCAATTTCTGACAGGAGGCTGCATATTGGACTTATTACAAAGGGGCAGTTCTGTTTATATCCACATCCTTAATTGCTGCAATTTGTCTTCTACTCACTATCTATAATGTTTATCTTATGATTGGTGGAACTAAGCCGAGAAAAAAGAGCTAAAATCCAAGTCGGTTATTCCGATTGTTTTTCAGTACAATGAAAAGTGGTTAAGTGATAAGAGCATCTATTTGTATGGGTAAATACGACGAAATAGTATTCGACGAACTCAAGTTTATTGTTACGAAAGATAGCGAATCGCTTACACTAAATCCTCTAAGTTTCAGATTGTTGCTCGCACTTGCGCAAGGAGATGGCAATATTGTTTCGATTAACTCGCTATTAGGCGCTGTCTGGCCCCAAAATAATGTTAGTCCTGAAACTCTAAAACAACGGGTATTTGTATTACGTAAATCATTAGAGCAATCGACGATAACCGGACTGACCATTCAGGCTGTTAGAGGTGAAGGGTATCGCCTTCTCATTGAGGCCTCTAGTGAAAAGCTTCCCGAAATATCAGAAACTGAAAAGCCAAAAAAGACAAGCCTGAATCCAACATCTTTACACAACAATAAATCCTTCAGTGCGATATCTGGTTTAGCTTTAACAATGATTGCCTTAATTATCTATATGGCACTACCCCACAGTGCTGACAAGGCGACCAATAACAATCGTATCGCGCTATGGTCTAATATGCCGCCTGCTGAAATGACTGAATCAGCGAAAAGTGTTTATACAACTTGGGACCATATGCTCAGTCAAGCAAGTGAAACTCAAGTCTTACAGTTAGTCTTGTCAAATCAACGACCAGACTTGCCACTGCCTATTCAAGCAAGAAAAGACCGAGTGGCTTTGATCAGTTATTTCGAAGTAATTTCCGTTAACAATGAAACGACAATAAAATTAAACATTGTCGAACCCACTACGGCAACGATTTTACGCTCCAACATGGTTATGGTGTCGTCTAACTCATCTTTAACTCAGATACTAGAATCGCAATTAGATGGTATTGAGTCGTTAGTTTCATCAGGAAAATTATATTTAAACAAGCAACAGAGAGATTATGCCAATGATCCAATTTGGCCCGAATTAAAGGCGCTTGCTAACTCATCATAACCGTTCTTAACCCAAATTAACTGGTGATTGTAAGACGCTCCATGCCCAATAAACAAAAAAGGAGCATGATATGAAAATACAATTACTTATCTTGTTGGTATGCATTATTTGCGTTCCAAAATCTGCTGCCAAAGGTGACAACCAAGGCCAACACCAGAACACTCAAATTATTCAAGATTATGAGCAACAGTTAACAAAACTGCTCAAGAGCTTGAATGAAGTCAGCGGAGTTCCCGGTTTTTCGGTTGCTGTTATGCATAAAGGAGAACTGATTGCCTCTGTTGCAACTGGTTTTTCCGACCTAAGCAAAAAAATAACCGCAGAACCCGATACCACCTTTAGATTAGCCAGCGTATCAAAAGTCATTGGCGCAACGATGTTAGCAGAGTTAGTTGTTAATGGTCAGTTAGATCCTGACCTTAGCATTGGCCACTATTATCCCGAACTCAACCCAAAGTACCACAGCATCACTTTACGGCAGCTTTTGTCACATACTTCAGGCATGCCTCATTATCAATCGATAGATCATGATATTTACGACCACTTCTATACCAGCGCCATTGAGGCCGCAACAACACTAAAGGATCGAGATCTGCTGTCAACTCCAGGACATCAGTACCTGTATTCTACACATGGCTACACACTAGCTGGCGCTTTGTACGAGAAAATAACAAAGCAACCACTACCAAAAAGCGTAGAAGATTTTATTAGGCGCTGGACTGGCAGAGAAACCCCAGCAATTGAGAATATACATAACCTTAATAAGTCCAGTACCAAGCTCTATGAACTCAATCAGCATGGAGCAAAGGAAATTGCTTATGAAGAAAAGTCATACAGTATATTTGGAACGGGATTCTATGCTTCGTCAAGTGATTTAGCTAGCTTCGGGGCTCAAGTACTTAAGAGAGTCAAAGCCGACAAAAAATACCACCGACTGTTATTCACTCCGACGGAAACTCAAGATGGTAACATAGTAACAGATCGGCGATTTCAAGTAGGATTCGGCTGGCGTATCTCCGAAGACTCATACGGACGCACCGTATATCACCATGCAGGGGCTACACCAGGCGCTCGTTCAATTCTAGCAATATACCCTGAACATGATTTAAGTATCGCATTTTTATCCAATAGCAGTTGGATTTCCTCGATAGACAATTTGGTATTTGCCTTAGCAAGCTTATACCTTGACGAAGCGAAAGCAATGGAAATAGACCGAACTAAATATCACATTAGCTATCAAGGCCAACAACTAAAAGGCACAACGGCCTGCCAAGAAAACCAATGTTTCTTGACTGACAATACGACCAACTATGCACATTGGCTAAACACATTTAATGCCGACTCCCAGCCTGTAAACCAATGGCCTACTTTTCTTTATTCAGTTGGACAAGATCAACGGTTGTTAATGGTGAACAAAGTCGGCATTACTGCATTTGATGGTAAAGGCAATGTCTTTGAACTGAAAACTGGGAAATTTCAGTCCTACTCCATACAGTTACTCAACACAGAATAATTAAGTCCCGAAGGGAAAGTCTTATTTCAGTATACAAGAACTAAGGAGAACCTCTAAACAAGCCATTTAGCCAATTAATAAACTGTACTGTCGGGTCACACTAGTTCAAGCTATGGGAGTATTAAAAGAACACAATGAATGCTAAATACTTGAGGGTCCGAAATGAAACTTTTAATTGGTGATGGCAAGGGTAACATCCTGGCTGAAAGAGAGGTCCATGCAGTTCCTAGACTTGGGGATACGATAATTTTAAGAGACAGCGATGGTCATGTTATCCACGAGAGGCCAGTATCAAAAGTGTCATGGGATATCCCTCAATATAAAGATGATGTTACCGTTCTGATTTTTATCGACCTAGATAAATAAAATTAAGCTTAAGTCGTGCTAAATCGACACTTAAAAATTGATTTATAGCACACTTGCGAAGTATGGTAGTTGTACAGATGGCGAAATAAATACGCAGGATTTACGTGTTATCTCTATCAGTACATCGATACAAAAGGTTTTGTGGGCTTGTTGGTGCCCTATTACTGTGTTCTCAGGCTTCTGATGCTATTGCCGATCAGGATGAATCCACGGCCACTGAAACTTGTGCAGGAAGCGACGAAGCCGAATATATCGTAAATCAAATCGAGATCGAAAATAAACCTATCTTTGACGAAAGCGCCGAAGATGCTATTGCACTGCATCGATGGGCAAATGCGCTCCACATAATTACTAAACCCGTCATTATTCGTGACCGATTAACTTTTGATGAAGGAGATCAAGTTTCTGAAGAAGATATCGTTGAAGCGGAAGCCATTCTTCGTGCTCGTCGTTATCTAGCCAATGCAGAAATATCCACGACCAAAGATTGTCAGCAAGGTACAGTCGATGTTCACGTAGAAACCTACGATAACTGGTCTCTCATCCCCACACTCTCCTTCAGCCGCAGTGGTGGACAAAACAACACACTTATCGGTGTAAGAGAAGACAACTTATTGGGCTTAGGTATCCGTGCAACGGCTCGTTATACAGAAGATGAACAAAGAACAGGATATCAATTAGGTTTTTCATCCATTGTCCCATGGGTACGTCACGCTAACGTATTTTTGAGAATTGAGGATAACGACGATGGTGAGGTATACAGTTTTGTATTTGATAAGCCCTTTTATCATTTAAATACACCCACGAGTACGTTTGTCCGCGCTACCAGCGTCACTCGTGTCAGTGACATCTTTCAAAATGACCTAACACGCAACAGCTTTGAGCTTAACGCCGAAGAGTTCACCGCAGCTTATGGTTGGAGCCTCACATCCGGCAATCAATTTACCAAGCGGCTTACCCTAGGTGTCACTTATGACAAAGCCGATTTTGCATTAGCAAACATAAGTCCCTCGACAGATTTATCCCTTGTCCCTGAGTCCCGAGATTTTTTATATCCTTGGGTTAGTTATCAGTATGCAGAACGTAAAATCGTAGTGATGGAGGACATATTCCTGATCAACCAGCCAGAGGATATTAATCTTGGTTGGCAATTTACGTCACGCCTTGGCATTGAAGTTGAAAACGACTCCGATGGTCTTGGAGTACATTCCAGCTTGGGCGCCACAAAAGGGTTAGCTTGGGGAGATAACCAACTATTTGTGATGAGTGCGAGATTCAACGCCATCACCAACGGAGGAATTGAAGATTTGACTCGCTTTGATGCACGTTTTGAATACTTTAACAGACGTTCAGAAATTATCGGGTACTATACACGGTTAGATTCCACTTTTTCATCCGGGCAGTTCCTCGATCGCCCTATTGTTATAGATGACGAAAACGGCGTAAGAGGATTTCCTCGTCAATATCAACACGGTGATCACCGTATTTCCGCAAGTGCAGAAGTTCGTTTCTACACCAACTACAATATTTACCAACTTTTTGAAGTAGGCTTTGCCGCTTTCGCCGATACCGGTAGAGCCTTCAGCGGTGATCAAGCCCTACTCAATGAAGATCCTAACTGGCTTAGCAGCGTTGGAATTGGTGCCAGGCTATTTTCAAATAAAGCCAGTAACTCAGGTGTGGTTCATATTGATATTGCTAAGCCGATATCCGACGGAGCGAACATAGACAGTTTAGAAGTTAGCGTACAGCTGAGACGGTCTTTCTAAGGCTGCTTTAACTTATAAACAGAGACACTGTGTACCGGGTTTTTCGCCACATAATACCTACGTGATAGAACATACTGGTCATAAGTAATGAGAACCACCACTCATAAGCGTTTTCCCACCTATCCCAGAAGTCATCAAAAAAGTATCCCATAGCAGCACTGGCTATCGCTGTCACAATCAAAGCGATAGCACTTATCGCCAAACGATTTTGCTGAGCAACAATACCCAACTTGTGCGTATCAATTTTATCTAAATGGCTCAATAGAATCAGATGTGCAAAGGCGGTAAAAGCGAAATAGAAAACCACACCAATGCGCCTAGCAAGCGAATAAGGCTCCCCTTCTGCCCCCAAAGTCACTGTATATACAATAAGCGCTATGCTGGCAACTAAACCCATTCCCAAAACAACCGAGGGTTTGCGAGTATGCTCAGTGACTTTTTGAATCCATTGGTAGAGCAATAACCAATAAGCAACCATAAAGACCGCAGCGGGTATTAATAACGCTTTAAAGACGAAAAACTCTGGATACTGCCTACCCGTAGCGCTAATCGAATGGCAATCAGCCCAATAAGGATTGCACAAAGCGAGGTTTCCAACCGAAACTCCAATGGTCAAAGTGGTATGCACAGTGACAAAAGGAATGAAAACACACAGCATGGCTATTCGATATGGCAGCATCATTGTTGTCGTTAGTAGATTGGCAATATCACCATCTTATTGCCCGAAACCACAAGGGTCTAGAATACATAACTTAAAAACGCCAAATAGTAACGATAAGAAACAACAGCAATGCTGCGCCAGCCAAATAGATTAAAGCATTCACATTAATCTTTAACTTCTTAGGTTGTTTATCAATGTCTGACAACCCTATCTCCCTTCTAAAGAAATAATTTAACGGATAGTAAGCCTTAAAGTCACTCTTATATTTGAGTCTAGACAATGGTAAAAGACGTGCATAGGAATACTAGATACCTTACTTCGGAATCATAAGTACTTTACGGTTTCACTATAGAATGCATCCAACTCAACTAATAACGTTAGTTAAACGGCTTATTCAATATTAGAAGAGAAATGTCCAATTTGGACACTAAATTGATTTGGTCAAAATCCAAAAGTGGCGTAAAGTAACGTCATCAATTAAGTAAAGGTTTACAGATATGTTTAATTTCGTTTCTTTGTTATCACTAGCACCAACTCCGAGTTTCAGTTTGCCAACTTAGGAACCTGAATGCATGTGCGTTTGGGTTATGAAAAACACCCGGGCGTAAAAAGAAACGAAGAAGAAGCCCGGTTCTAGCCGGGCTTTTTTGTGCCCGTAACAAAAAATACATAGGGCAAATAGTGTGAAAGACATTGAGAAAATTACAGTTAGGGAACTGAATCAACAAAAGGTAAAACTAGAAGCTGTAGGAATGATGATTGGCTTACAAGCTTCTGCGGTCGGCAAGCTAGAGAAAAAGCGTATTGGAGATGTATCTGTCGCAAGATTGAAAGACTACCTATCCGCAGTGGGAGGTGAACTGTGTATACAGGTGAAATTACCTTCAGGAGATGTGTTGACAGTGTAGATAATTAACAAGCAACGATGATTATCGGATACGTTCAGCGAATTCCATAAATACTCGTTGCTATAAACAACAGAAAGGTGACTGAGAGGCTTAAGGTGCTCCGTTGCTACCGGAGTGCAGGTGAAAGCCTGCCAAGGGTTCGAATCCCTTCCTTTCTGCCAAATTATATCGGGGTTTAGCTCAGCTTGGTAGAGCATCGGCTTTGGGAGCCGAGGGTCATTGGTTCAAATCCAATAACCCCGACCAAAAATTGTTTAGATAAGTTGAGTTGATTCATCTGTAATAGCTTAATCTTATAGATACCCACATTTACTGTCTCACGATATAGCGTACCAGTACAAATTTGCTTGGATTTTCACCTCCGTATTCAGGCTTACATTTGTTTCTAATTATGTAAGCAGACTCTTATTTGTTGCCAATTAAGCCGACACTCCTTATTGTGAAGCTAATCGTTTATTCTAGAAATAATTAACACACTGCATTCAAGCTATGGAGATGCAACAATGAGTAAAAGTACGCCCCCTTTCTTACACTTTTTAAAGGGAATCTGGGATATCATCAATACTGCAAGAAAGGTGACGGTCAATCTGCTGTTCTTGACCATTGCTGTGGCTTTACTGGTGGTTATATTTAGAAGTGACGAGCCTGAGATAGCGAAGACAACGGCTCTGGTGATCAAGCCTCGCGGGCAGCTCGTTGAGCAGTTAACGGCTCAGTCTTTTAACCGGATGTTGAATGAAGCGCGCGGGACTCAACGCCCGGAAACCTTGCTTAAAGACGTGATCGATACCATTAATAACGCCAAGAACGATGAGCGTGTAAAAGTGCTAGTGATGGATTTGTCTTCATTCTCTGGTGCACGCTTAACTAAACTACAAGACTTAGCTGCAGCAATTAAAGATTTCAAAACCAGTGGTAAAAAAGTGATTGCTATAGCCGACTCTTACGATCAAGACGCCTACTATATCGCATCGCATACCGACGACATTATCATGCACAAAATGGGTAGTGTGACGCTTGAAGGTTACGGTCGCTATGGAATGTATTATAAAGAAGGCATTGATAAACTCGGTGTTGACGTCCATGTGTTTAAAGTGGGTACCTTTAAGTCCGCGGTCGAGCCATATGTCCGTAATGATATGTCTGAATACGCTAAAGAGGCGAATCAAGAGTGGTTGGGCGACTTATGGCAGATTTACCTAGATGATGTCGCCGCTGCAAGAGGCATAAAACGAGACGTATTGAATGTCTATGCGCAAGAGCCCGCTCGATTGGTCAGAGAAGCTAAAGGCGATACAGCCAAAGTGGCGTTGGATTATGGCTTGGTCGATCAAGCCCTCACTCGAGTAGAAACCAAAGACTATCTGATCAATTTGGTCGGTGAAAATGAGAAGACGCATGCATACAACAGAGTGGGCATGGCTGATTATTTGAAAACCATTGAAAGCGACCGTTTTGGTCGTGAAAGTAAAGGCGATAAAGTTGCAGTGATTGTGGCGCGCGGCACCATTCTTAATGGTAATCAACCTGCTGGAAGCATTGGTGGCGATTCAACCGCAGCACTAATAAATAAGGCTCGAAACGATGAGTCTGTGAAAGGCATTGTGCTTCGCGTTGATTCCGGTGGCGGTAGCGCTTTTGCCTCAGAAGTCATTCGTCGAGAATTAGAAAAGGCCAGAGCAGATGGTATACCAGTTATTGCTTCTATGGGGAGCGTCGCAGCTTCAGGCGGTTACTGGATCAGTACCTCGTCTGATCAAATATGGGCCCACCCTTCTACTATTACAGGCTCAATTGGCATCTTTGGTATAGTTCCAACCTTTCAAAAACCCCTAGCGGAACACCTTGGTGTTCGGGTCGATGGCATCAGCACAGCACCTCTGTCAGGCGCTTTTAGCCCAGATCGTGCTTTGTCACCGGAGTTGGGTGAAATCATTCAGCAGAACATTGAACAAGGGTATCGTGACTTCTTACAACGCGTGGCCGACTCACAAGAGATGACAACTGAAGAGGTGGATAAGGTCGCCCAAGGTCGAGTCTGGAGTGGCCAAGACGCATACGACTTAGGTTTGGTGGATAATCTAGGAAATCTCAATGACGCCATCGAAGCAACCGCAAAACTAGCGGAGTTAGGTGACGATTATGTGGCGAGCTACTTGGAAAAAGAGCAAGGCTTTAGTGAGCGTGTAATGAGTCAGTTAACGGCTGAGTTTGTAAATATAAGTCACCAAAACAGCCCAGATGCATCTGCACTTGATAAAGTATTCAACCAAATCAGGCAAGCCGCGGCTGATTTTGAGAAGCTAAACGACCCTAACCATGCTTATGTGTTGTCGAATATTGAAACAGACTAAAGACTCGCCTAGGCCCAATGTCATATTGGTGTCCTAGGATAGATATATCATACTAATAGCTAAAAATAGCGCGTAGAAAATACGGTTCTTCTTTTATTATCAAGATATTACCGACGATAAAAGAAGAACCTATGATGGAAATACAAATAAAGTCATTCACTTAAATCAAGCTTTAAGTACACATCTACACCAGAACCTCTTAAGGTAGTCATATTAAACCCTTGTAGATTACTCCCACAGGAGCGTACAGAACACACTTTGCACAACATCGCTTGTTCCTAAGCAAGTTGAACCTTCCTGACAATTTTTATTAAAAAACCAACCATTAAGATTAAATTATAAAAACAAAACCTGTACCAATTAAAATTGTTTAAAGGTTGTTTTTTCTTTACCATGATGATTCATTAGTGGTATCTATTTTTGTTTAATTGCGTGAAAACAAACAACAACGCTATAAAATATTAATTTTCCACAATGTGCAGCAAGGTCGAGTTTTGTGTTTTCCTGGACTATATATGAAATAAAATAAGGTTTATTTGTTGATTTAAGTTGCTGTTGTCAACCTTAAAAACCCTTTCGCTCATAAAAAGTGTGCAGATAGGAACATTAAAAACTTATTATTATCAATTTATTTTCTAATGCTTTTAATTAAAAATGGAGAGACTTATGAAGTTATCTATTAAAAAATTAGCCTTCACCGCACTACTATTCAGCACTTCAACTTTCGCTTTCACAACTCAAAGTTATACTTGTTCTACACCATCAGGTCTATTGGGCGGTAATGCACCTATTTCTGAAATACCCAATATCAGGCTTTTTTGTGAAAGCCTAGGCGGTACCCTTGTGTTGGGCCCTCGCAATAATGGTCCTGTTAACTAATTTGTAAGTAAACAGAGACATGAGTCAAGCGTTGATATTCATTGCTTGGCTCTTATTTAAAATCTTAATTAGTTATTGAAGTACTTTAGTTGTTAGTTGTAATGACTATTTTATTTGATTATTCAATCAATAAGTCTACAGTCCTTTCCCCAGCCCCTAACCGATAACTCATTGCTCTGTAAATCACTTGCCTAAGCTATGCGCCCATAACATTCAGTGTAACTTTGACACTGGTGCTTAAAAACACCTTCGATGAAGATCCCGACAAAAATCGTGTTTGTTTTTCTTATACGTTTCCTGTCCGTTGAAGTAGCAATTTTAGTTACAACTGCGAGCAATCTACTCAGTCAAACTGGAGCAGCACCTCATAGTGATGCTACCCCGAGTTTGTATAAAGCTATTTCGCCATAGCTTGTTGTTCTTCAGCCGACATAACGTTGATAATCTGAACCGTTTCGTCTTTCTGTGATTGATTAACCACTGCGTTAACCGTGCCATTCTCAAGCTTCAGCACACCACGTGGACACACTGAAGAACAAACACCACAACCCACGCAGGATGAACGCACAATATCTGCACCACGTTGAGCATAAGCTCTGACGTCAATACCCATTTCACAATACGTTGAACAGTTACCGCACGAAATACACTGGCCGCCATTGGTAGTAATGCGGAAACGCGATTTAAAGCGTTGCACTAAACCAATGTACGCTGCCAACGGACAACCAAAACGACACCAGACTCGGTTACCCATTTTGGGGTAAAAACCCGTCCCTACGACTCCAGAAAACAGTGCACCAATGTAAAAGCCGTAGGCACTTCTAAAACTGTATGTATCAATACCTGCAATAGTTTTAACATCAGTAAAATAAGTGTACAGGGTAACACCCGTCATAATGATCGCGAATACCAGCACGCCGTGAACAACAACACGTTCTATTCGCCATGCGGTCATCGACTTGTCTGAAAGTTGTCTGTAGGGGTCACCGGCAGTTTCTGCTAAACCACCACAGCCGCAAACCCATGAGCAATACCAGCGTTTACCGAAAAAGTAGGTAAAAATAGGCACGCCGATTGCGAATAACGTAATGCCCCATACCAACATAAACATGCCAATACCACCACTGGAAGACAAACTATCCAGGTTCCAGGCATCAAAAAAATCATAATCTAGCGGCCACATATTTTTTAAATCAGTGGATGGTTGATTGAGTTTTATTAACAGCTCAGGAATTAAGAAGGCAAAACAAGACTGGAAGAAAACCAGCGACGTCGTGCGTGTCAGGTGATAGTTACTGTGGCGGTATTTAATAAACATGCGCACGCCCATGACAACAATAGCCAACGTGTAGACAAATCCGTATATCGACCAAGGACCTGCACCACTGCCATTGAGTCCTTTAAACAAAGGATCAACCAGTGCTACCCATTCAATGATGTACTCAGGAAAAAAGTATAAGGCAATGTAGATAGCGACCAACAAAAATGTCGCTAGCAAGCCAATGAATCCGCCGTTCGTCGATGAATTAAAAAAGATATTGTTGTTTTTTATGCCCGCAGGCCCAGTGTACTTGTCCGGGACAATGTACATAAGGGCACCCACAGTGCCGAGAATGATCGACAAGAAAAAGAACAACCCCGTGTTATTAGCAACAAGGCCTGAAGACGCACTCTTAGTTAGACCATAAACGTACTGGCCTAGCTCATAATCATAAATGCGTTTGCCGTTGGTGATATCAGTGACATTAACGTTTATCTCAACCGATTTTTCTTTAAGTACCTGTTCAATTTCACTCAAAGGCTTGCCCTGCGCACCAGCAAGCCAGTTCGTGTAATCCGTCAGTTTCTTGATCTTATAAGCCGCTTCGTCGGACGTACCCAATGCGTTGGTAAGCTGCTCCAGCTCATAATGCCCTAGCGCATTTACCTCAGCCATAATGGCAGCAATATCGCTATCTGAAATGCTATATCTTTCGTTTAGGGTGTTGTTATATTGATTTAAGGTGCTACGCACTTCATTAATAAAGCTTGCTTTATTAGAGACAGTATTACCCTTTAAATCAGCAAAATGTGGACTTAAAAGCTGCCGGTGAGACTCGTTACTAATGGCATTGCTTAGCGCGTTGTCTGTTAGCGTAAAGGTATTGATCACCAGCATGCCAACAAAAACCAATAACCCGATAAGAAACAGTGACAAACCGCCCTTTCTTACAGGCACTATCCAAGTTAATTGACTAGTTTGCATGAGCTTGCTCCCTAGTAAAACGCTTGGTTATCCAATTCAATCGGGACAGCGATAATTTTGATTCTGGGTTTTGCATATTAAAAGTATCTATAACGTCTTGTTCGTAGCGTTTAAAAAATTCGGGGTCGAAGTTGGCATCTCGCAAATGCTGCAATACATATTTGATTGTGCATTGGTTGGCGAGCCATTTGTCCCACACTTCATGGCGCATACGAATACCAAAGGTATTAATACCTGTGACGACTTGTGTGTCGCTTTCATAATTGATGCGAATACACAGCTCTTTGTCAGGATGTTGCCAATAAAACGATGAAATATTGTCTTGCGGACTGTTTGGAATGAACCCATAAGTTTGATATTCGATATCAAAAAACTTGGCTGAATTGAACCAAATGCCTCGTTCATATTTGGTTCTTTGCCCAGCGATTGTTTTACCGAGCGCTTCACCTTGCATTTTGCCCGTGTACCACAAAGGTTCAATTCTATTGCGCCCCTCTTCCACCTTTATTTCAGCGCAATCACCCACTGCATAAACATTGGGAATATTGGTTTCTAAGTAATCATTAACCAGAATACCTCGTCCAACCTCGATATCGCTTTGTGATACAACTCCAATATTAGGGTGCACGCCGGCAGATAAGCCCACAAAGTCGCAGGCAATCTCTTCACCGTTACTTGTGATGACAGATTTTGCTCTGCCATCATCACCTGCAACAATCTCTTTGAGTTGCGTTTCTAAGCGAAATGTCACACCGTGCTCTTCAGCGTGGCGCTGAATCAACCTAGATTCCTCGTAAGGTAGAATATTGCCCCAGAATCGGTCTTCCATAACAAGAAATGTTACGTCAATGCCTCGCGTAATCAGCATTTCAGCCATCTCGATACCAATTAATCCACCGCCCACTAAAACAGCGTGCTTGGCGTTTTTGCAATTCTCTTCCATAAGTTCAAGGTCTTGATAACTAAATAAGCCCTGTACACCTGGTAGGTCTTGTCCTGGCCACCCAAATTTATTGGATTTAGAACCCGTCGCTAGCACCAGATCGTCATATTCAACTTCCTCGCCCGAGGCTAAAGTGAGTTTTTTTGCGTTGGTATCAATGTCAGACACTAAGTCCTGTTTAAGATCAATGCGATTCTTCTTCCAGAAATAATCTTCATAAGGTTTTGTATGTTCATACTTCATGTGCCCCATAAAGATGTACATCAACGCCGTTCTGGAGAAGTGATATTTAGTTTCAGAAGAGATGATTAAAATCTCTCTATCACTGCGCTTTCTCACGTGGCGGGCAACGGTTACGCCTGCTACGCCGTTACCGATGATTACAAGTCTGCTCATAATGGTCTTTTCCTAAATGTGTATCGCTAGGTTGCAGAGCGAGTTGAATCTGGGCATACACCCCTTTGATTTATGTTAACAAGTAAGACCGGTGAAGTGCGACTCACTTACGCATAATTATTACTTGTATCAAATATGTTATTAAAAACAACACAGTACGTGATAATTCGTGCAAAAAATTCGTCGGGTAAATTAACGAGTTAGCCGTTTTTCAGTGTATGCCTAGCAAAGTTTTGACAAATCTGTTTGTTATGGCAGCATGGATAAAAAAGAGCAAGTGCTAGGTAGAAGGATTTTTTAGTTTGCACATAATTCCATATATTCCAGCTGTTCTTTGCTTCGTATACACGATGTGGTTGTTTTTCTCTATTAGAAAACATGTTAGGGCTGATACAAAGGAACCTTGGTACCTAAATTATATGTGGTTCGTCGCGGTTCCGAATTCGTCTCTAACAGATATTGGTGTAGAAACACGTAACAAGGCACTTAGGTATCTTTGGCTTTTTGCCAAGCTGACTATTTTAGGGCTACTTTTATCATTAGCTTATGCGGTTATTTATGGAAAAAGCTAACACAACAAATCAACTTCTGCCCTGTCGGGGTCGGATGCCAACTCACTGGTCCTTTTTATATTTTAGCCAGCAAGTTTTCGCAGATTATTTGAAACGTTACATATCTTGGATAATTTGATGCTACCAGAGCCATATAATACGTCGTTGATAATATTGATTTGTATCTTGGCTAGTTTGCATTTTAGTGGGAAGCTAGGGACTGCAAATAAATCAACATCATTAAAGTACATGAACCAAAAGTACCCCAAGGTTCCTAAGTACTTAACTGGTTTAGCCATTTTTGTTGCAGTAACTAAGAGTATAGTTTTGGTGATCGATGCCATATAGCAAAACAATTAACAGCATTTGCTTCGCTAATTCATACACCAACTCTTTAGCTGCTCATGTTAAAAGTTAGCAATCAACGAAAGACTTATTGGAACGTTTATGAAAATTAAAGCCAAAGGACCGTTCCTAGTTATTTCCCATCCACAAAAAGGGAGTTTCAGGCTATATCTTATGGACGATGATGACAATGGACCTGACTATTATCGAGCAGACAAAATGGAATGCGTTCGAGAAATTTACGCTAGAGGTGTTGTAATCAATGGTGAGATTGTAAAAGACTCAATAGAAATCGAAAATTTTCTATCTAAAGCCGATGAGGTTATTGAAGAAGCTGCAGTCCGTGCAATTCAATACAGACAAGGATATGACAACGTATTAAGAAATGAAATCCTGCCATACTTAGGGTCGATCGAATTTGACGAGGCTGTCAACGAACTTATGAGTGATCGTGGCTGGAAGACTAGGATGGGTACAAGAGAAGACTTAAATTGACTACTAACAAAACAAATAAACTTCCCCCCTGTCAGTATCGGGGGCAAACTCGCTGGTTCTTTTTTTGATCTTAGCCAGCAAACTGGCTCCGGTTATTTCATACCTTATGTGCCAAAGGAAGCAGCATATTGACTCCATTTAAACCATATCCATATTTCCATTGGGTACTATTGGTGTTGTGTGTCGTCTTTGCGTTTTTGAGTCCAGAAGGCGCATATGTCAGTTTTATTTGGTTCGCTTTCGCTTATTACAACCTGTTTAACAAAATATCTTTAACGGTTGTTGGTAAAAAGTTCTTCATTCCAACTAAGCATGTAAAAAGTGATGATTTTCATATATTCGGTTTATTACTAAACTTGCCTTACTTAGCTTGTACTTTCGGCTCGACATATTTATTAAAAATTACAGCAGCCAATATTAATGAGGCTTTTTTTGTATGAAGCATAATAAAAACATCAAGCCACTCGCTATCTCTAGCTGATGAGCATAATAGCCAGCAAAACAATAGTCACCATTTAACCTCAATTTAGGTAACCCGACTGATATCGACAAAACTTTGTTACATTTACAAACTTATACAAGGTGTGCTTGTGATGTATAACACCAATGCAATGTAGATTTCTTTGCAAAGAGTAAAAAGCATGACATTACAATGGGATGCTGATTCACCCATTTACATTCAGCTTTACCAACATACTCAGAATTATTTAAATCACTTTATAAAAGGATTGTAAGATGAAAAATTTTATCTGCCCAGGCTGGGGAGTTTTAAAAATGGGTAGCAAGTCATTATTATTAGGTTTTGTCTGTTTGGCATTTTCGTCCGGAGTTCTGGCGATTGAAAAGCAAGAAAACGAAGAGGAACGCAACGACTTTTCCTATTCATACATTGAGGTATCTTTCATTGATCATGGAATAGACCTAAACGGAGCTGGCGCTGACTCGGATGGCAGTAAGTTTATATTATCACTCGCTCTTGGCGACAGCTTGTTTGGGATCCTCAATCGCGCAAACACTGATGGCGACCAATTTGGATCTGGTTTTGACTTTGATACAGAGGGTTATGGTTTCGGCCTTCGCGGAGACTCTTGGTTCGCTAGTTACACCTACAACACCTGGGATTTGAACAATACCGAATTCGATGTTGATACTATAAGAGTTGGCTTTCGGGATAAATGGTCTGATAACTTTGAGTTCAGTGCCAGCTATACCTGGAATGACTTTGAAGGCTTTGATAATGAAAATGGTTTCCAGGTAGGTTTAGCCTACAAAATTTCTTCCAGTTTCGATTTAGTCGCAGACTACGAAACCATCAGCGGTGACTTCGATCTAGATACAGTCAGTTTGGGCGTTCGACTTAATTTCTGAGTGCTTTCTCAGTGGAAGAGACGCCTCCTCTAATTCACAATTATGCACTGCAATTTATCTCAGCTTTCAAAAACTGACCCACCGCAGTGCATGTGCATAAATTTGTTGAGCTCCATCAGCTCATTAAAGGAATACGCTCCCTTTATCTCAATAATAACCTGATTACGCCATAGTTTATTTCTAGTGGTGTCTTCCTAATTTTGTTACTAATAAATAAAATAACAAAAATGAGTACAAGTAGGTTAGTAAAAGGCGCAGCGTACGCACTATTAAATTATTAGCGATAAGTACCGTACGAGGGAGAATAGTTTAATGATAAAACTGAAGAGTCTTTTAGAGCAAGTTGTTGCTGGTGTTATTGTTCTAGCCATTGGTGGAGTTGCAGGATGGGTAGCAAACACTTGGATGAATCCAAAACTGCCTGTAGTAACAGCTGTTATTGAGAATCCCATTAATGATACGGAGCTTAACTATAAACCGCTGATTAAAGGACGATATTCTGGCCACCTAAAGGAATCAAAGATTTGGGTGATGGTTTCGCATATTGAAACCCCAGAGCGGTATTTTCCTTATCGCATATCTCTTGAGGCTCCGAATGCCTGGAGGTCACTGATATACCTAGGTGACACAGATGACAGTGACCTGAACGAGCATTTTGTTATCTCTGTAGTCCAGATATCTGCTAGTGGCTCAAAATCAGTTGAAGATTACATTGCTACAACGAGCAATCAGGCAACCAAAGATCCAAGCTATATCTACCCTGGTATCCAAGGATTACCGACAGGAAGTCGTAAGTTGGATGTAATCAATGTGGTCAGGAAGTAAGAAAGTTATTTAAAAGTAAAAATAGAATTTAATTCAGACTCTTTGTCAGGACTTGTGATTAAAGGGTTGGAGTCAACCAATCAAATAAAGAGGATGCTTGAAAAAAGGAATATGCCCCTTATTGAATAGATCTGTTCTTTTTAAACCCAATATAAGTTGCTAACGAAGCTACAACAATATTTATTGCACTTATTCTCCAATTGAACCCAAATTCAAATGCACCAGGGTTTATCGCAAACTTCATCAAGGTTCCCAAAATCATGCTTAAGAAAAGTAGGCAGAATGCATGTAGATATGGCTTTTGTTTAAGCTCGATAGCAAAAAATATGAACACGACAAATTGAACTAGAAAACCTAATAAAATAAGGCCCAATAAACCTATAGAACCAATGGTAACTCCATGGTAGCGTAACACTTCTACAATACCTGAGACGACAGTGAACGTTGCAATTAGGTTTATAAATGAAAATATGATTATTCTTCTGGAATCGAGCAATTTCCCTGGCTCCTAAAGCTTAAACTAAACTGGACATGTAAGTGGGCTAAAATTATGAAGCAATTGCCAGCGAACATATATCCTATTAAGCTTTTTGTTAGCTATACGAATTAATAATATATTCAATTATCCCTCTAATAAGCCAAAAATAGATGAACTCCATAGTAAGGAAAAGTAGCCAAATGAAAACAAACCCGTGCACTGGATTGAATTCCATTACCTGAATGATACCGCTCACACTTTCACTAGCTACGATAAAAACAAATGGAGACATTATCGCAAGCATTAAGAATAGGCTTACTACTGAACTAACAACAAAACTTGTTAACCAATTCCTTACTCCGAAAATTTCCCCTAGCCCTTCAAATGATTCAAATAACTCATCTTCATCTTTAGCGATACCAAAAACCATAATAAAACCTAATGCCATTGCAATAATATGCAATGGCCAATATGTGTTCATCACCTCTTCATCAAAGCTGTCAATGTTTACAAATAGGTAAATGCAAACCAGAAGTGAGGATAAAGATAAAAATTTTGTAACCAAGTGTTTTCGAATACTCATTTAGTTTATCTAACTAATTACTATTGAGACGTCATAATAACACTCAATCTTATGTATTAGATTAGTTCTCGCACACTTACTGAATATCAATAGCTTATCCTTCCGACATCGTTTTTCTAGTGACAGTTCATTTAATTACTAAGAACTCTCGATAATTACATCGTTGTTGGAGTATGCCTGCGAACGGCCAATTGCGAACATTCGCTCATCAAAGGAATACGACCCCTTTATCGTTCTGAGTATCCGATGACGACGTCACTTCAATGGCGGTAGTTTGAGTATATCTATAAGTATGGCTATGAACGGCTATTTATTGATAAAGGTTCAATCTCAAGAAAACCTTCATTAAAAAGCGCCAAAACCACACCCATTTGGTGATTATAGTTTTTCGAGGATATCTGCTCCCAAAGTTCTTTCTCTGTTTGATTGGGGTTCTGTATAAGAAGCGGCAGCGCTTGCAATGCATAACCTTTATTTAATCTAGATTTAGTGTAGTTACCTTTTGGTACACCTTTGACATTTCCATTTTCACACAAGCCAAGAAAAGCGCCTTTGGGGCAACCTTTTTCTTGACCGCTAACACTGTTGGGAAAGTAACTTTTAACAGCGAAGCCCCAGGCTTCAACTGGGCTCGAAGCTCTTTTTTCCATTATCGATTTAACTGCGCATAATGCAGACTTTCCATATTTATTCATTTACTCTCCTAAAATGATGGCTGAGAAGTTGTTATTAGAATATTAGCGCTAACGGCCAGAAGAAGACGCTCAATATCAAATTTAAAAGTGCTGGTTTAATACTCTGCAACTATAATAATCGAAACAAAATAGCCTTGTATCTTAGGAAATAAAAATGGATATATTTTTTAAACGTCTAATGAGCATTTTTCAACTCTTTCTAATGATCTTCTTAATCGCCCTTCTTATCAATAATTGGAGCCACATCGACAAATTTTTTGAACGAGTATTACAGACATCAACAACAGTCGCAATTGGAGACTTTGTTTCTGTTTCAAGTGAATCTAGAGGAGCCAGTGAAAGCATTGGTAGTTTGCGAGTTTTCTATAACGTCAGAAATGGTATACGTATTTCATCTGTTGGGTTCGATGATGCTAAAAGTGGCGCGGAATTTGTTGAACTGCAAGCCACTGAAGCGATTAACCTAAGTCAAGGATATATAGGAGATGATGATGAGATCCTGCATTTTGATGAAAAGGAATTGAATCTAAAACCTAACGAAATTTTACGAATTTATACATATTTGGATAATAAAAATCCCAAACTTTTTTTGGAAGAAAAAGAAAATAATCTGGATCGAAAAGTCGTTTTTGCAAGTGTCATTGGGGAAAAAAAACTTAAAGATGGAATATTTAAAGCTCGGCCTGGTAAAGGTGATAAAATGATAATCCTAGATCATACCCATAAATTGCTTGTAAACGCTGACTATTGGTGGATATCAAAAGCACCTGTAAAAACTAAAAAGAGCTAATAAATAGCTTTTAATCAATTCGCAATTCTAAATACGGCTTAAACACCGCCCTGTTTTTCAACTATCCTTTATGAGTGTCATGTCTCGGCCAAGAGCGGACATTAGCTCATTAAAGGAATACGCCCCCTTTTATCGCATTTTTTGATGGGTTTTGATACACCTGATTTAAGCGTTATCGTGAGTGGCAGCGAAATGTACAAAGCTGCTTGTTAAATGGGGCAAAAAACGGCCAACAGCGACCTTAACTCATTAAAGGAATACGTCTCCTTTATCGTGGCTAATGCCCCCAAGCTAAACTCCATTCTTCTTCGGTTGCCTTAAGTTTGCTTATTATCCTCAGACATCCTAACAACTCGAGATCTTCGCATTTAAAAACCAACAGGTATTCTTGCTTAGGCTTCCCTTTCATCGTGTAAAAATAGCATTTCTTGCCTAAATTTTGTTTCAGATTACTGCAGAATTCTAAAGTTGACTGCCTTAATTGTATTGCATGCTCAGTTTTGTAGTCTTGCAGGTGTTCAGCTCTTCCTTGATAAACAGAGAGAAGTTCATCACACAACACAGTTTCAGCAGATCGTTCTACTTCAAAATCCGTGAAATCCGCTAACGCTTCACGGCTACGTAAAAGTTTAGAATTCTTAAGAATTTCAAATATGTCCTGCATCAGTTTTTCTATAAGTCATAACACTCTACTTTTCACACCAAGCTAGTTATCATACCTTTAATTAATAGCGTACCGCCTTTCCCCACTGTTTTTCTCGTGAATTTTATTTAATTACTAAGAATTATCGTTAATTCCGGCTCCATTAGAAGTTTTATGAGTGTCCGCTATTCATGGTTTTAGAATGATGTTTAACAATCGTGGCTGTCTCTAAATGGCACAAAGCTGTCATTGACGTATGACTGCTATCGGCCAAAAGCGGACTTTCAAGTTAATTTCTGCCTATAAGAAAAAACTCACTAGTAGTAGCTCTACTTCCTCCAATCTTTTATGAAGAGAACTTGGTTATCAGAAAGTTCTACCACTTTGTTTTCGAGCAATAGACTCTCAGCTTCTTTTCCATACTTCTGAATTTCATCTATTGATATAAAACTTTGTTTACCAAGAGAAATGTATAACTTTACTAGCTCGGCTACAGCATTGTTCTCAACGTTTTTATATAAAACAGAATCATGAATAAGAATAGGTAGCTCTGTAGTTTCTAAAGCCGACAGATCAAACAAAATTAAGTTTGAGTAAGCTTTTCCGGTTCCAGTATCCTCGACGGCTGTGTATGTATAGCTATTTTGAGACAGCGACAGAATCGGGCTTCTACGAACTTCACTATATACCTTACTAACATACTGTCTTGTTTTATCATTAATTATATCTTCAGTGATTTTTAAAACCCTTGCCTTCTCTTGCGCCAAAGACTCCTTGATTTCTTTTAGCTCATCTTTAACTTTATCATCAGTTTCGAAATAGCGTATTTCAGCGGTAGCTGAGCTATATGTGTTTGCAAGATCATGAACGCGGTCAACAATTATTTCAGGGTTATCTATATTTGAAAACACTGAGTTTAAACGTGTGTCAAGTTCATCAATTGCAGAATTTAAATCATCTAAAGACTCTGAAAGCTCTTTTTCACTTTCCCTCAGTTCACTCTTCAGTATTGTGGTAATCTTCGAGTGGAACTCTTCGACATTAGCCACCCTATCAGCATCTACGTCAGGAAAAAACCTTATCAATCCCGAGAAGGTTTTGCTCTTTATATGCTTATTCTGACTCAAATCATCCCTAACGCGCTTTAACCTTGATTCTATTTTAGCTCTTTCTTTCAATAGAGAATCTTTCTTTGCCTTCAACTCAGAGACTTCACGATTAACAATTTCACCAATGCTAACCGCATAACGTGCGAGATTTTTCTTTATATCTTTAATTTCTTCATCAATTTTAGCGACTTTAAGAATATTCTCTTTGTATTTAGTCTTAGTAATTTTGGGTATTAAATCTTGCTTATATGCCTTATTTATTGTCGTCTTTTCATCTGAAAGTGATTTCATTCTACTAGACAGCAGTTTTATTAATTTATATCGATCATATAGCTTGAGAAGGTTATCGACGCACTCGACAGATTTTTGATTTTTAAAACCATGAAGAGGCTGCTTAACATCCAAATTATCTTTACCCCATATCCTAGAGAAAAGAGAAACTGTTGACCTAAAAGTAAGGTCTAAATGGTCAAGCTTGTAAGCTGATTTAAGAAACGTTCGGTACTCATCAATTGATATAGGCTCTAACTCTTCATACTTTCTGTTGCACTTGTAAATCAAATCCTGCTTATATGTACCGCGCCTAAAATAGTAGAGGTTGTTACCAAAATTGAATTGGAAAAAATAATCGTGCTCTCCAAGCTCTTCAACAATATCACTGTTATGTTCGAGTAAGCTATTTCCGCCGAAAACAAAATCAATGATCATTAAGGCTGAAGATTTACCAATAGAATTGGTTGCTTTTTCATCACCAATTACAACATTCAGTCCCTCACGAAAAGAAATCACCTTTTCACTAAATTTTTCACAGCGGATTTCAACCAACATATTTAATAATTCCTTTTTCATCCATTTCTACTCTTCCAATAACAAAGAGAACATCTAATGCAAGAACAAACTCTCCAATATCTATGAATTTTCTTAATCTCATATCCAGAAGCTCAGGCAAGCTTATCTCGTCAACCCCTTCCACTATAATGTGACTCAACTTACCCAATATAGACTTATCTAAAGGTGTGAATTTATTCGGAACAATCATCAAAAGACCTCACAATTTTGAACAAAGAATGAGGCCATAATTTCAGAGGCATCCATCGTTTTTGGTTTTGTTTTAGCATTAATCCAAGCAACGATATTTTCGTAAATCTCTTGCTGATCTAATCCTAATCGTTTTTGTTTTAAGTAATATGTCTTAACTTGAAGGGATATCGTTTCAGAAAGGTCTGCTTCTGACTGATCGAGAATGGAGAACTTTTCCTTAATAAATACGTAATAATCTCTAACTTGAGTTTTTATTTTTCTATGTGTTGGCCTAGTGATAGTTTCGTCCAACTTTTCATCAACAGTTTTTGGTGTAAACTCTAAATCTGACTCAATATCTATATTAGGGTCACTATATAAGGCATCTATAACGATGCCCAGCTCAGCCTCTATAGAATATCTGCTCCATATTTCCTCTTGATTACTCCTTGCAATCAACTTCTTTTTGATAGAAAAAAGGTTTCTATACTCTTCAATAGTTCTCGGCTTATCAAACTTCCCATGGCAACCCTTACAAAGAGGAATTACATTATTCTCGTGATTAACATCTTCAGATAACCTCTTCTCATTTTTAAGCAACTCCTTCTCTTCAGGCTTTGGATTCAAAGGATAAATATGTGCAATTTCATAATTCTTATAAGTTCGAGAATTCTTCTTATAAAAAAGAGGAGCAGAACACAAAGGACATACCCTGTCTACTTGTGTAACTAATGCCGTTTGCTGAGCTGTAGTATAATTAATTCTGTCTTTACTCATAAACTGAGCATTCCTTAGCCTTAAATAGATACATATTGTCTTTAATGTCCGCTTCGGGTCGAAAGCAGTCACCATTTAAAGCGCCCTTTGATCCTTCACAACCTCTATCGTCATATAACAGCGCGTCATCTTGGAGAAATTAGGATGGAGTAAAGTCTTAGCTTCTGCTTGGCAGTTATCGTGGTTCTCTGCCTTGTTGGCGTAAGACATGATGTGAGCCGTTAGTAGGCGAGACACCAATACTTTTTTAAACATTCCTTTCTTTCTATTTATTTTCTAAAAGCACGAGCAGTACTTCTTTATGTCCAATTTTGATGACTAATACTTGTCATAAAACGAGGTTGTTGGTATTTCAACGCACTCTTTTAGTGCAGAAAAATACTACCCACCTGCCCTTATGTCAATTTTATTACACATTATGAGTTTGTCGGATTGCGGGTTGTTCGTTACTAAAATCTGCTCCTACAGGTTGATGAAATAAAATCATCATTTATCGGCGATTTTTTGCTATGTTGCTGTTAGCCTATTAAAACTTAGGAAAGAAACATGAAGATGCATCCAGCGGTAAGCCAATGGTTTGAATGTTGGAATAGCGGAGACACGGACAATCTTCCAATTACCGATGATTTCAAACACACCAGTCCTTTTGGTGTTTTAGAAACCAAACAGCGCTATATGGATATTGTGAATATGAATAAAAAGGATTTTCTGGGTAATAAGCTCACAATTTTAAAGTCGATTCATGATGAAAATGCTGTCTGTGTTCAATTCCATCAACAGAATGAAAACACGGGGTTAGAAATGACGGTTTGTGAGTGGTATGAATTCGATGGCTCGTTGATTAAAGAAATACGCTCTTTTTACAATGTCGGCAATGCGGAAATTAAAGGGAGCTGATTATATGATCACTAAAAACATATCCTTTGCTGGTTACAGTAAATCACTTTCTATCCTGAAAACCTTAACAAGGTTCAAGCTGTTATTGGCTTTGATGGTGTTTCCCTATACCACTTTAGCAGCTCAAGATAATCAGCCCTATGGCAATCGCATCGCGTCCCTACCCTTGGATGTCTCTCGTATTGTTGCAGCGAAGGATGCACCTAATGATAAGGGTGCGCTAGGCAGAAATAAAAGAGATTACTTTCATGTTCGTTTTCAGGTTGGGATGCACAACCTTGTTCACTACGGCATTGCGGCTAAAGATCCACGTGCGATAGAGCTCTTCGTTAAAGCTGCGGAATATGCTTTTGAGCAACAGTTAGATACGGGTGACTTTATATTAGTTGTCCCCCGATCGCTGCAAGGTAAAAACGCGCCGACATACTCTGATAGAGTCAGTGGAGCAGCTTTCTTTATGTCGTCTTTGGGTTCTGGTTGGTATGCGTTAGAAACCAGCGAATGGGCTCAGAGTTCAGCTGAAACCAAGCCTCTGATGAGCCGATTAGCACAGTTAAAACCTAAGGCCCGTTTAACACTGGATTACTTGACGACAAATCAGCAGGACTTAATGAAAGCTGACCGAAAAGCCCCTAACCGCTTGCTGTTTGATGGGTTGGCGTTTTACTCCTTTGGTAAGATTCTTGAAGATCAAAAATTGATTGATACAGCCTCCACCTTTATTTCGGCGGCAACTGCTCAGGTTCATTCAGACGGTTACTTTATTGAAAATGATGGCTTTGATTCGAGTTATAACGGTGTTGCAAGTGCCCTTGCCTTGCGTCTGCGTTTGATGGGTTATGAGTCAGATCGTATTCCAGAATCCAGCACTAGTTCTATCAATTGGCAAATCACTCGCCTTTTACCCACTGGTGAGATCTCTAAAGAGGGAAATACCCGAGTAAAAGGCAATGGTGAAGGAGAAGCTTTTCTTGGTCGCACAAAAGACGTCGATGTTGGGCATACGGTAGAAGCCCTGCTCTACGCTGCTCTGTATGAAGATAACAACAGCAGCGTCGATATTGCCAAGAAAGTTTTGTCTTTCTACCTCAACCAGTAAAGCTAATACGTAGAATCTTCCGCGGTGGTTGATGACTTATCAATAGGTCGCCACTGCGGATCAAAGGTCATGGGTAATGGCCATTGAGATTTTGCCTCATGAAAGTATTGCTTTAGATCACAAGACTCACCATTTTTAAAACACCAACTGTTTGGCTCTTCTCGTCTGGCTTCATTTCTTTCATGACGGTAAACCGAGACTGCGTTGTAAACCAGTCGCCTTGCTCTGTTTAAGCTCCCAATAGGTTCCCATTCGCCGACACCATGCCACGGATTCATGGATAGATTCTCGCAGAAATTTTGTTGCTCCTGACTGGTAAAACTCTGAGGCGGAATATTCACTCGTGCAATAGGAACAAAAGGCGAATCCTTTTCCTTCCAGATTACGCTAGCATCGTCAATCGGCATATGCGCGCCAGCGACTTTTTCTTGAACCATAAAATCGAAACAAGCACCGTTCGTTGAGAGTTGTTCCTCCATTACCTCAGTTAAATAATCCTGATTAGATTTATCAACGTTTTGTGGAGATGTCATCCCTGGGCAAGCTTTAGTTGAGAACTTAAGTTCAGTGCCCCCTAAACTGTATGGCAACATTGAGAAGTATTGCGGCTGTAGCGGTGAATCAATCTTTCCTGATACCGTTTGTATAGCGCGATAAAGCAGTTTTGGGTGCAATCTAGGTGGAAACAGGCTGATAAACCATTTTGTGCGCTGCAACTTGGACAAGTAGTACATGTCTTCAACGTAATCGTAGACGTTACGATTAAAGAACGCGGGCGTGTTCGTCATTATAAAGTCTTGAGTTTTAGCGCCTTTCAACTCCAGTGCAATCTTGTCTCCTTCAACGCCCATAACTTTGATTGCCATGCCACGGGCATCAGGCTTACTGTCTGCCTGAACAACCATATCGCCGTTTGAAAACCGTATCCACGCTTCGTATTCTTTCGCAGGTTCAGAAAATATACTGTGTTGTAGATGTTCAGGGATATCGCCATTTACCGAGAAGGTCGCTCGTACACAGCCTGTTGCTTTTGCATGCGCATCGCGGCGATAAGGTAAGCCGTTTTGCGTTTCCGCTATGCGTGATATCTCTCGACCGAACTCAATCGCCTGTTTGATAGCCTGTTGTTCTTGCTCACTAATGTTCATACCAAGCAACGGCAATTCAATATCTTCTTTGCTTTCGTATGGTTGTGCGCTCACGCCTGCACAAGATAATAGAGCCGCTCCTACTAAGAGGAATGTTCTGCACTTTTTCATCTTAATTTCCTCCCTGAGTATTAAGTTCTTCAACTGGTGACTGCAAAACTTGAGTGACGTGTACTTTATGTGATCGTTGACATGCAAGCTCTAGTTCAGTGGTTTGAGGTGCTTTCAAGTAGTTATCCCAATTTAATGGATCGCCACCCAGCGCCTCGGAGAAATCAGGATTTCCCATCACCTTGATATACTCAATAATGTCCATTCTTTGCTGCTCGGATAACAAATCACCGATACGTCCTGGCATCTGCACATCGGTAAAGAGGTGCCCCGTATTCATATTCCCTTTAATTGACGTATCGTGCAGGAAAGCGCCTTCAGCAGATTTAGAAACATAGCCTAATCGATTCGGATCATACTCTCTGTTGCCCGAATAAAAAGTCTTCGGCCTTGCTCTTAATGGTGACAACAAGTCGTAAATTGTAGGCACAGAACCATTATGCAGGAACGGAGGTGTTGCCCACACACCATGTAATGGTCGTGATTTATAAGCACGTTTATTTTCAATTCTAAACGGTACGTTTAGCCCATCGTAACTGGCAATTTGCTCAGGAGTTACATCCCACTTTTCATACAGCTGCGGAACCAATCTGTTAAGCAACACTTGAAGGCCATTGCCCGCATTAACCGGCTCTGAACCCGGTACTAACTTAGTGGCATCATAAGTTGTATCGACATAGTTATCTGCCAGCGTTGAGTCTGTGCCTATGACGTCAGTATCTATCCAAGGCAAGGCCCAAACACGTTCACGCCAATCCTTTCTATAGGCTTTACCATCTCGATAAGTGATCTCTCCTGCCATATCCCACCTGCTATTAACTGACGCTTGGTTAGCAGGGTTTTGATCATCGGTTTGTGCCACTTCCCATTCGTAAGATTCAGAGATATGGGGTCCATGACATGCAGCACATTGATCAGCAAAAAGCGCTTTCCCTCGCTTGGCTTTATCAATATTGATTTTGCCCAGTATCTCTTCGGGCCATTTGGGTGGCTTCAAGTCACGTAAGACACCTTCAACACAATGCATACCGTCAATATCAATAACGGACTCACCAAATTCCCCGGGAGGTAGTAAATTCCCTTCATCATCAACTAATTTTATCGGTGCAAGTACACCTAAACTCTCACCGACATTTCTGGCCATCGCTTGATTAGTAAAGCCGGTATATTGAACCCAATCAAAACGCCAGATATCCCAAATGAAGGGATAACTAGCTGGTGCATTAGCCACTCGGTAGTTGTTAGGCTCATCAAGATCGTATCCAAAAACAATATTAGCGATACGTCCTACTGCATCTGTTCTGCCTCGCCCTTCTTCAACAGGATAGTATTTAGCAGCCCCCGCCGTTGAGACAAAGTGTTTTAGTGTTTTCGCAAATACCCAAACATCCTTTTTCAAGGTATCTCTTGCGTCTTGATCACGCCCGACAACACGAGTCGCAAAACGATTCCACTTTACGGGATTTAACAAAGTTTCAAAAACTGACGCGCCAAGTGTGGTAATGAACTCACCGCGTTTGGCGGTTGGAATACTTTGCATGGACTGCCCACCATCAACACGAAGCGCCATACCTTTGTAATGCAACTCCCCGGTATGGCAAGCAGCACACCCGATATCTAATTTCTGTCTTCCTGTTTTAGGATCAGTATGACGACCAAAGCCAACGGGAAGATTACCAGGGTTTCTGTCGCTCGGTCTTTGCGCTGGCGACATAATAAATCCCCATCCTCGCATATTCTCTTCGGTCACCATTAATTCTTGTGACAAAGGGAGTTCGAGGTTAATAAACCATTCGTACTCAAGCCCTAATAATTCCGTTCCTTGCGGCGTGTAGTAAAAGGTTTCGCGTTCGTCCATCGTCCATCCATCATTAAGATAATGAACCTGATAGATGTTTTCGTTGGTTAGCTTGGGTTTTACAAAACCCTTTGCTGCCCAATAACCACCAAATAGAACGGCAAAGATAGCGAACGTGACGCGCAGCCACTTAGGACCAAGGGACAGCCAAAAGACCCAAAGTGCAGCGAAAACACCTAAAACCCAATGGAAAATCCCCAATATCAGCTTTTTAATACCAGAGAAAACAAAACCAATACCGAGGGCAATCGTTCGTAAGACTTGTTTGAGAAATTCCATATAAACCTTTTAATTATTATAATGTTAAGTCACTTTGATTTTATTCAGCTATCGATATATTGCTTTCGATCTTCAAAGGGAATTTGTTTGGAGTGATTAAGCTTAGATTTAATATTGTGTAGGTAGTGCTTGATCATATGCGCACCGACACTGATATCTGTCATGTT
The DNA here is from genome assembly GCA_004353515.1 of Alteromonadaceae bacterium M269. Taxonomy (GTDB): domain Bacteria; phylum Pseudomonadota; class Gammaproteobacteria; order Enterobacterales; family Alteromonadaceae; genus M269. The sequence continues at coordinate 885,623 of SMNZ01000001.1, forward strand.
GCTCCAAAACGATGTCGATTTCGTTTCTTGTTGCACATGCTCATCTTGGAACACGTAGAATTCACCCTCTAGCAAAATCATTTCAGTACCAAAATGTTTGTACCTACCATGAATTGAATTCAGCAAACTCATCGGTGGTAATAGTGGTACAACGTCGTTTTCATCTATCACTCTTAGCAGCGGAAGAGACTTAAATAAGGCGGCTCCGGCTTCGTTGGTCACTTTAGGCTGACCAAAATTGATAGATTGCCCTACTTGAAAACCCTCTTCCTGCAAGTACATCATTAATATGGTTGAGATGGCTGCGCCGAGAGAGTGCCCTGTTAACAGAATCTCTTTGTCTTTATCCAAGTGTGGTAGCAAATCGCGATAAACCCTTTCGCTGTCTTCACCAAACCCAGCGTGCACGTAGATATCTAGTTTTTTGTCTTTGGCTTGCAAGTATTCAGCATCTTCGAGCGCATTTTTCATATTTGCTGTGCCGCGAATCGACACTAACTGTGCTTTTTTATCGGGAAGATCCTCAATAAAATACTGGACGTTTGTTCCAGGTACTGTCACTACGCGAGTGGTTGTAGGAAAGGTTTTACGAATCTCTTCAGGGCTGTCGTAAGCATAAGCGGCTCGCTCGGCGTACCATTGCACCTGTTTAAAATTCACTTTACTCATTTCTGGTTTATCTCTGTATTGGCAAGCGGAAACTAAGAACGCACCTAACAGTGCGGCGACAAAGGTGCGGTTAAGTATGGCACGACCCAAAATAAATCTATGCATTTAAGAATATTTTCTTTTCAAAAAAACTAGCCAGTATCCTAAAGGGAACAAATATAGTACCCTTCACAAAATAAGAAGTAGGCTACTCAATCAATCCAAACTTCGACGAAAACCAATAACAGAAGAATATGTACTTTGGATATTAGCTTTTTATGAACGCGAGAATTATTCTTACCTCAATTACCTTCAAATTCAAGACCTTATTTCAACTTCCCCTTTCTCGCGGTAAACGACAGGTGTTGGCTTTGATCTACCTAAGTTTCTTTGCGAGCTTCAGTATTGCTCAAGAAACCATCAAGGTAAGTGGCCAAGAAAATGGCTTGGTACAGCAGGGAAAGATCAAAGTTTGGCAAGATGAACTCTCAAAAAGCTCGTTATCTGAGGCTCATGAAGCTTACATAGCTGATCAATACACTTTATTTGAAAAAAATAACTCCACAGGCTTGATGGAAGGTGCACTTTGGTCTCATTTTTACCTTGAAAATATTACTGACTCTCCTATCACACTGCACTTGGAGTATGTTGACCATCAGGTTATTACATTAGCTGCGTATTCAAGAGTGGCCGATTCTTCTCAGTCGTTTGAGCAAATTGCAGATTTGTCTTTGAAAGAGCCTTTTTCACATCGCCCTTTTAAACATATTCGATTTGTTATGGAAACGAAGTTGGAGCCAGGTCAAACCTACGAATACATGGTGAAGTTTGGCTCTGAAGGAAGTGGCTACATTTTCCCTAATTTAAGAATCTGGTCACCTGATAACTTGCGCTCAACACAGATAAAAGAAGCGCTGGGCATGGCATTCTGGATTGGTGGCTTCTTCCTTATGTCGACTTTCTCCTTTATTGCTGGCATTGCGACAAGAGAGAAGTTTTTCTATGCCTATTCTGTGTATGCGTTATCTAAAACCATCGCCTGGATAACGATTTTTGGATATACGCACCAGTTTATTATCACTCAGAATTTTCATTGGTCTTATATCTCGATATCTGGTTCGGTTTCTATTTTCTTTGGTATCTTATTCTCTAGACTGTTCTTACAGACGGCTAAGTACACACCACGTACCGATTACATCATGCTATTTATGATGGCGAACACCGGCTTCCTGTTCTTAGTTGCTCTTCTCAAGCTAAAAGCGCTAGCCATTATCTCTATCACCCTTGCACTGCTGATGTATCCGGTGTTGTTTATCGCAGCACTTAATCGATGGTTCCAAGGCTCCAAAGAATCGGCTGTTTTCGCGGTTGCCTGGAGCTTCCTGGCAGCAGGAATGGTTGTTCAAGCCTTACGTGACTTGGGCTTTGTCGAACATAATTTCTTAAACTACTACTGGCCTCCCCTAGCATCTTACACAGAGATGGTGGTGATTATGGTCGCGATGGGTCTTAAGGTGCGCTTATTACGTAAGCAAAAAATTGCTGCCGAGAGAAAATATCGTCAGGAGTTAGAACAATCCAAAGAGCGATTAGAAATACTTGTTAAAGAACGCACGCGGGATTTGGAACAAGAAAAAGTTAAAGCGCAGCTAGAAGCCTGCACTGATTCACTCACAGGAACACGCAACCGTCGTAGCTTCTTCGCAGAATCAGAGAAGCTGCTTCAAGAGAGCAAAATGCGCGACTTTTCTGTGAGTTTGTTGATGTTCGATATAGACCATTTCAAACGCATTAACGATACATACGGCCACGCCATCGGTGATGAAGCGTTAAGAGTCTTTACTAAGGTCATCGCTGAAAAGATTCGCGGTACCGATATATTCGGCCGACTCGGCGGCGAAGAGTTCTCTTTGCTCCTTTGTGGTACTAAAGAACACGCCCTACAAATGGCTGAACGCTTGCGTAAAGACATTAGCGATATACAAATCGATACCCCTAAAGGGCCTTTGCAGTTTACAACCAGTATCGGTATTGCACATTTATGCAAAGAAGCAGTTATTGAAGAGTTACTCAACGACGCCGACAAAGCACTTTATGTTGCTAAAGAAGCTGGCCGAAATAAAATCATTGAGTATCCATCCATTTAAACACGTTAGCTACTGATACTCATTACAGCCATTCACTGAGAGTTTCTAATAGTGCTTTTGCATTCTCTAGAGACTCTCCTTTGATACCACTGTTAATGACTTTAGTCAGATACCGCTTAGCTTTAGTTGGCTCATTTTCCATGGTTATTTGCGCGAGAGCTGTCCAACTCCACACAGAAAATAAACGGTGCAGAAAATCTTGCTGTTGATTTGGTAGATTTAAGATTCGATTGAAACAGCTTGCGGCATCAGAATCTCTGCCTCGTTGTTGAAGTAAATAACCTTGAGCTAACAGAATCCAACGATTATTCGGTTGATCCTGTAACAAGCCTTCTCCCATCTTCAACGCACTATCTTTTACTTCCGGTTCATCCAAACGTAAAGCTGAAAAGTGCACAATGGGATCTCGCTCTTTGTCATCTAAGCTAAACGCATTGGCTGCCTGCAATTTGCGAAGCCCGTCGTCGCTTTTACCAGTCCATATGTCGACTAATGCATGTGCTACCCATTCGTTGCTAAAGTCATAGCCATTATCGGTACGAGCTTCTTTATTCTTGGCTGGCAACATAAGGGGTATGGGTTGACCGGGAGCAGAAAAAACAAAATTACGCATAAAGCTCATAGCAAAGGGAGATTTTCGAGCATCCCCCATTAATAACCTGAAAGGGTCACTCAGAGTATTAGCATTGGCGAGTATAAATAAGGTTAGATGGTGTTTAGGAAGATAAACCCATAAGGCACCTGAGTGGTCTGGATCATCTTGTCCAAAGCTCCAAACAATATCTTGCCCCTGCACTTTTTGAGCAAACCATCCCAAACTAACCGGCAGTTTTGTACCTTGAGTAGAACGTGATGGATTCACCAAGCGTTGCATTGATTCTGGTCTCAATAAAACACCTTTGTCCAATGCTTTAAAGTAATGCGTCATCTCATTAACGTTTGAAACGAAACCAGCATGACTACCTAAATAAGGAGAGTCAAAAGCCTTCATATCAGTAGCTGCTATCAAGCGCTCTCCAAATACCTTTGCCAATGCTTTCTGTGTGACTTTCTCTATTACTTTCCCTAACAATGCATAGCGGCTCGTACTGTAAACATAGGTTTCTCCGATCTTGCCCTCTGACGTATGAGTAAGTAAGTGATTTAAGGTTATTTCTGGTGAAATATCCTCGTCGGGTAGCAATGCTTTCACTGAAGTGTCTAACTTTAGCATCCCTTCCTCGACAAGTTGCATGATGACAACAGCCGTCAATGATTTCGTTACAGACGCAATACGCAAAGGTGTCGATGTCAAAAATGGGCGGCGATTTGTCTTCTCCCCTTGTTCATAACCCAATGATGATTTAGCAATGACGTCACCGTTTTTTATGACTACGTAAGCAAGCCCTGGAATATCTAATTGAGTTTGTAAATCGGAAAGCTCACTCTCAAACTGTTCGATATTGCTGGACCAACCCTCAGAGGTTTCAGCGGGTGTATTTGCGTTAATTTGTCTAATTACCACAATATTTATCAACAACAGGAGCCACAATACTTGTTTCATATCTACCTTCGTTTACCATTAATTCAAACTTGTTATCTTGGTTTGGGTGCTTTCAGTTTCTGCGTACAGACTTCCACAATCCAAAGACAATGCCTCATAAAGAAAGGTAAAGATTCATGAAAGAAGGTGAAAAGCCTTTTGAAACAAACATTTATCAGATTGGTGATTTAACGGTACATCTCAGCGAAAGACGCGTTTATCGAAATGATGAAGCTATAGATTTACCTGAGTTAAGCTTTGATTTCTTTGCTAGATTGATTCAAGAAGCCCCAAATTCGGTGGGCCGAGATACTTTGGTAGAACAAGTTTGGCAAAGCAACTTCGTTAATGACGACACCATAGTGCAAAGAGTCGCTATGTTACGAAAATCACTCGGCGATGATCCCAAGAAACCAACTTATATCCGTACCGTTCGAGGTGCCGGATATGCTCTACTCGCTCCGGTTAAAAAGGTTGAAAACTCAGTTTCATCACAAGATAAAAATAGTCCGCCAGATAAAGCCCAAGAAAAGCTCGCTTATTTTAAGAAAATACAATACATAGCAGCTGGCGTTCTTATTCTGATTGCCATTGGTATCAGCCATTTATCAAATAACCTAAAGCAAACACAAGAAAACCCGGTTGATGAAAACCAGCCATCGTCGGCTTCTCAAAAACAACCACTATCCAGTGATGACAAACTGACCGAGCAAGCGCAACAACTGCTCAGTGTTTGGCAGCCAGAAGAGAACAACAAAGCCATTGCAATACTTCAATCTGTAATAGAAACGAACCCTCAACACACTGAAGCAGCAATAACTTTAAGTTTCGCTCTCTCGACGAGAGAAACAAAGTTTGGTGGCACAAAAGCAGACGCAGTGAAAGCGGAAGAATTAGCGCTCCAAGTTCTCGCTGAAGATTCAAGTTTTGGTCGTGCATGGCATGCCCTAGCCTACGCATTAGATGCACAAAGTCGTATCGATGAAGCACTACTTGCTTATCAAAGAGCGTATGAAATCAATCAAAGTGACAGCAGCGCTATGTCTAGCGCTGCACACTTACTTTTTGTGCGCGGTAGATTATATGAATCACTGCAATTAGATCTTAAAGGACAACAATCTAATGACTCTTCTATCTATTCAGAGTTACAAATCGCAAAAACATTAGAGTTACTAAGCTTAGAAAGTAGCGAATCTTGGTGGCAAACAGCAGAAAAGCTTCCACTCAATGACGTGAAATACCGTACGGAACGTATTCAAAGCTATTTAGCAAAAAGTCAGTTAGAACAAGCTGAGCAATTGCTATCAGAGTCTCTCACCAATTACCCTGATTCAAAACAATTCCAATACCTCTTTGCGCGATTAAAACTCCAACAGAATAAAGTTGAAGAAGCGTATTCTTACTATGACAAAGCAGGAAACCTAGCAAAGAATGACCTTGCAGCATTAAAAGCAATAAATGGCGACCATGCTTTAGCCCAAACGCAAATTGAACTTATCGAACAGCAAATCTACCAAGGCAATACATGGCCTAAATTAAGAATTACCTTAGCTGAACTCTATGCGTCTATTAGTGAGTCAGACAAAGCACTTAAATCATTATCCGAAGCTATTGATTTGGGCTGGAGAGATATCGGTGTCATCGAAACATCCCCTTTTCTTTCGAGGGCTAGTAAAACTGATAACTGGAGGATACTGAATAATAGAGTCCAGCAATTGATAGGTGCAGAAAACGCGTTAACTAAAAATATTGATGGCTTGTAACCTCAATATTTGTTTAAGATATGTTGGGTAAAATAAAGGAAGGGATGACCTGATGAACGACGGTTTATGTGAAAAATGCCATAACCCATTGCCTGTATATCTCGACAAAGATTTTGTCACTTGCCCACACTGTGGTGCAGACTTTTGTGCAACATCACCGAGTAACATTTCTAGCCCTACACATACTCAAAAGTCATGGCCATTTAAAGTTATCAAAATAGCTCGTAAAGCTTGGGTTAGCGTGCTCAGCCTTTTTACTGTTTTTCTTTTATTTCAAGGTCTAATGAGTCAGTTATATGTCAGTTACGATGCCACAGAAACTATTAGAGTTTTAGACAAGGAAATCAAGAGCCTCCCTCAACAAGAGCCTACGCTGCTGATAAATGACTTCAATATTTACTTAGAAGATATCAATTGGTTTCTGAAGACATCTGAAAAAATAGGTAAAACTGAGAAGCAGATCAAAGGCTGTATGAAAACCAGCTACTCAATCGATACTACGTCAGCTTCTGGGCAAGATTGGCTTATCACTTTCAGTTGCAATTCCGACGAAGATAACCTGGACAAAGCACAATTTGTAGTGAAGAGGCTAAAAAGGCTTTTTGTGCATTTTGTTGGAGTTGAGGTGAGAAAAAGTACTAGCTCAGAAATACAAAGTGACGAACCAATGATACTATATATACTACTTTAAGTAATGGAAAAACATGAGCATGCCAATAGTTACAATTCAGCAGTCACCTGGACGCACAAAAGAACAACGTCAGCTTCTCATCAAACGAATAACACAAGCATTTGAGGAAGCTTACGATCTCAATTCAGAGTCAGTCACTGTATTCTTCCAAAATTACGATGACTCACATTGGGGAAAAGGCGGATTACTCCACGAAGATAAGCTACATTCCAACTCTTAGAGTAGAGTCACTTTTGTTTTATCTAAATTAATGCGCTTAGCCTTATATAAACCACCTAACGCTTTTTTATACGCATTTTTGCTGACATTAAAGCGTTGGTAAATCTCTTCAGCGGGGCTTTTATCCGTCAAGGTTGAGATACCGCCATGCGCTTCTAAGTCTTCGATAATTTGGTCGGCTAAGCTTTTACGCGCTTGGTCGTCGTGTAATTGAACGGCTAGATCAATTTTCTTATCGTCACGGATTCGCTTGATATAGCCTTTGATACGTTGTCCTACCCTCAGCTTTTTAAAAGCTTCGTCTTTATAAATTAAGCCAAGATGTGTTTTATTGATAACAGCTTTATAGCCCATATCTGTTTGTGCGTAGACGATAAGTTCAGCGGTTTGCCTTTCCTCAAGCTCAGAGCCATCTTCACTTAAGAAATCTCTTAGCTTGGCCGATGCAACAACACGCTCAGTTTCTTCGTCGTAAAACACATAAACGACCACTGACATGCCTTCAGAAACTGGCTTTTCCTGTTCATTAAAGGGAAGTAAAAGATCTTTATCTAATCCCCAATCAAGAAAAGCACCGACTTTGTTAACAGCAACCACTCGCAGCACTGCACACTGTTCGACTTGCACAAAGGGTTTTGTAAAAGTCCCTATGAGTCGGTCGTCGGAGTCGTAATAGACAAATACATTAACTCTGTCACCAACTTTGTAGCCTTCCGGCGTTTCGACATGCCTCAACAACACGTGACCAAACACGCCACCATCGAGCTGAAAACCAAACGGTAGTTGGTTCACGACTTTAAGTTGGTTAAATTTTCCGATTTGTAGCATGTAGTTATCCAATGGTTGTGTGTTTTATGTATTTAAGCTTCTATGCAAATTATACAGCGAATTCGCAGCTCGACTCCATGCATGGAGGAGTTAGACTGCGCTTGGAGCTAGTAGTCAAAAGCTTGCTCCTACAGGGAATTCGAGTCAGTTTAGCATTGCTGACAAAAAAGCCCGCGATTAACGCGGGCTTTAATATTTATCAATAATTGACACACGGATGTGTCAACATTTGCAAAAAGGCAAATGCGAGAGGAAAAATGTCAGTAAATTCGCGTATTTACGATAACATTTTGTCCTCGACACATGAAAAAGTCATGGAACGACTTTTTCATGTTTAAATAACAGCCTTACCAGCCAGTTTGCTCGCGCAATGCTTTACCGATATCTGCTAGTGAACGAACTGTCTTAACGCCAGCCGCTTCAAGCGCTTTAAATTTATCGTCTGCAGTACCTTTACCGCCAGCGATAATCGCACCAGCGTGTCCCATACGCTTACCAGCAGGTGCAGTAACACCAGCAATGTAAGAAACAACAGGCTTAGTAACGTTTTCTTTAATGAAAGCAGCAGCTTCTTCTTCCGCTGTTCCACCAATTTCGCCGATCATAACGATAGCTTCAGTTGCAGGATCTTCTTGGAACAACTTAAGTACGTCGATGAAGTTAGAACCTGGGATAGGGTCACCACCGATACCAACACAAGTTGATTGACCGAAACCTTCGTCGGTTGTTTGCTTAACCGCTTCATAGGTCAATGTACCTGAACGAGATACGATACCTACTTTACCAGGCTTGTGAATGTGACCAGGCATAATACCGATTTTACATTCACCCGGAGTGATAACACCTGGGCAGTTAGGGCCGATCATGCGAACACCTTTACGCTCGATGTATTCTTTAACGTAAAGCATGTCGATTGTTGGGATACCTTCAGTAATACAAACAATCAATTCGATACCAGCGTCAGCCGCTTCGATGATTGAATCTTTACAGAAAGGTGCAGGTACGTAGATAACTGTCGCAGTTGCGCCAGTTGCTTCTACTGCTTCACGCACTGTGTTAAATACAGGAAGACCTAGGTGCTCAGTGCCGCCTTTTCCAGGTGTAACACCACCAACCATTTGCGTACCGTAAGCAATAGCTTGCTCAGAGTGGAAAGTACCTTGTCCGCCAGTAAAGCCTTGGCAGATAACTTTGGTATCTTTATTAATTAATACAGACATTATTTGCCCTCCGCAGCAGCGACAACTTTTTGCGCAGCGTCAGTTAGAGACTCTGCTGCAATGATATCAAGATCAGAACTTGCTAGTACTTCACGACCTAGTTCTGCGTTCGTACCTTCAAGGCGAACAACAACAGGAACATTAACGCCTACTTCTTTAACTGCGCCAATGATACCTTCTGCGATCATGTCACAACGTACGATACCACCGAAGATGTTAACCAATACGGCTTTAACATTGCTGTCAGAAAGGATGATCTTAAATGCTTCTGCAACACGCTCTTTTGTTGCACCGCCACCTACGTCTAGGAAGTTAGCTGGGCTGCCACCGTGCAAGTTAACGATGTCCATTGTACCCATTGCTAGACCAGCACCGTTAACCATACAACCAACGTTTCCATCTAGTGCTACGTAATTCAATTCGAACTGTGCCGCGTGTGCTTCACGAGCGTCTTCTTGAGAAGGATCGTTCATTTCAGCAACGTTCTTCTGACGGTAAAGCGCGTTGCTATCAACACCTAGTTTCGCGTCAAGACAGTGTAAGTCACCGTCGTCTTTGATAACTAGAGGGTTAACTTCGATAAGTGCTAAATCTAAATCTTCAAACATTTTCGCTAGACCCATGAAGATCTTAGTGAATTGTTTTGTTTGATTAGCTGTTAGGCCAAGTTTGAATGCGATTTCACGCGCTTGGAAAGGCTGAGCACCTACTAGCGGATCAACTTCAGCTTTAAGGATTTTCTCTGGCGTTTCTTCAGCAACTTTCTCGATTTCAACACCACCTTCAGTTGATGCCATGAAAACGATACGACGTGTACCACGGTCAACAACTGCACCTAGGTACAATTCTTGGTCGATATCAGTACAAGCTTCTACCAAAATTTTTGAGACAGGCTGACCGTTCTCATCTGTTTGGTAAGTCACCAAATTTTTGCCCATCCAGTTTTGAGTAAACTGTTTAATTTCTTCATGGGTTTTAACTAGCTTAACACCGCCAGCTTTACCGCGACCACCGGCGTGGACTTGGCATTTAACAACCCACTCATTACCGCCGATTTTTTCTGCCGCTTCAACAGCCGCCTCAGGCGTGTCTACAGCAAACCCTTTAGAAACAGGTAAGCCATATTCTGCGAACAACTGCTTACCCTGATATTCATGCAAATTCATGGTGTTCTATCCGTTACTTGATAAGACAAGAGCTGCAAGTGCAGCTCGTTTCGTTTGGCTTAAACATTTGACTGTTTAAGCCATGTTTTACTGCGCCGAAGCGCAAAGTCATTAAGAGATTATACGTCAAGTAATAGACGTGTTGGATCTTCCAACATCTCTTTAACGGTGACTAGGAAGCCAACCGATTCTTTTCCATCGATGATTCGGTGGTCATATGACAACGCCAAATACATCATAGGTAATATTTCAACTTTTCCATTCACTGCCATTGGGCGATCTTGGATTTTGTGCATTCCCAAGATTGCGCTTTGAGGCAAGTTAAGGATAGGCGTCGACATCAATGAACCAAACACACCGCCATTAGTGATAGTGAAGTTACCACCTTGCAGTTCGTCCATAGTCAACTTGCCATCACGGCCTTTCAGCGCAAGTGCTTTAATGCCCTTTTCGATGCCAGCAACTGACAATGTATCACAGTCTTTCAATACCGGTGTTACTAGACCACGTGGCGTAGAAACAGCGATCGAAATATCGAAGTAGTTGTGATAACAAATATCATCACCATCGATAGACGCATTAACTTCTGGGAAACGCTTAAGTGCTTCAGTAACTGCTTTCACGTAGAAAGACATAAAGCCTAAGCGAATATCGTGACGCTTCTCGAAAGCATCTTTATATTGCTTACGAAGGTCCATAATTGGCTTCATGTTAACTTCGTTGAACGTTGTTAACATTGCCGTAGAATTTTTCGCTTCTAACAATCTGTTTGCGATTGTTTTGCGCAAACGCGTCATAGGAACACGTTTTTCAGTGCGATCACCTAGTGGCGCCTGCGCTGGTGCAGCAGAAGACTCAGCAGCTTTAGCCGCAGGTGCAGCTGGTGCTTTCAGATAAGCTTCAACATCTTCTTTAGTGATTCGACCACCTTTACCAGTACCTTTGATACTCGCAGGGTCAATATCTTTTTCAGCCAATAAACGACGAACAGATGGGCTTAATGCATCGTTGTCATCAGAAGCTTCTTCAGCAGCGGCTGGAGCAGCAGCACTTGGCGCAGCGCCAGCAACAAATTTACCAATCAATTGTTCTGCTGTGACTGTTTCACCTTCTGGCGCGATAATTTCACCAACGCTACCATCAGCAGGCGCAACGACTTCTAAAACAACTTTATCGGTCTCAATGTCGACCAAGTTCTGGTCGCGAGAAACTGCTTCACCTGGTTGTACGTGCCACGTTGCTATAGTGGCATCAGCAACTGATTCAGGTAATACGGGCACTTTAATGTCCACTTCTTCACCTTCTGTTTGATTGTCTGTATTTGTTTCGGAGCTTGAAGGTGTGCTTGCTGCTGCTTGTGAAGCACCCTCTTCAAGTTTTGCTATAACTTGTTCAGCTAGAACAGTATCACCTTCACCGTTGTCTATCGAAGCGATAACACCATCTGCAGGTGCAACAACTTCTAAAACAACTTTATCTGTTTCGATATCAACAAGGTGCTGATCTCGGGTTACTGAGTCACCCGCTTTGACATGCCAAGTGGCAATAGTGGCGTCGGCAACTGATTCAGGTAAAACTGGAACTTTAATTTCAATTGTCATGGGACTCTCTTATTTTATTGTCAATGCGTCTTCAACTAACGCTTTTTGTTGTTTGCTGTGCACTGACATATACCCAACTGCAGGAGATGATGATGCATCACGGCCCGCATAAGTTAACTTAGCGCCTGCTGGAATAGATGACCAGAAGTGGTGTTGGCTACAGTACCAAGCACCTTGGTTTTGTGGTTCTTCTTGACACCAAACCCAATCTTTTACGTGACTGTAGCGTTTAACAACTTCACCAATTTCCGCATGAGGGAATGGATAAAGCTGCTCTACCCTAACGATTGCCACGTCGTTCTTTTCATCTTTGCGTCTTTGTTCAAGCAAATCGTAATAAACTTTACCAGAACACATAACAACACGTCTGACTGCGGCTGTGTCTATTTCATCTATCTCGTCAATAACGTTATGGAAAACACCGTTAGAGAGTTCTTCCAATGAAGACGTCGCTAATGGATGACGAAGTAGTGACTTAGGCGACATTACAATCAATGGGCGACGCATAGGTCTAACAACTTGTCTGCGAAGCATGTTAAATACCTGCGCAGGAGTTGAAGGAACACAAACCTGCCAGTTGTGATCTGCACACATCTGTAGGAAACGCTCCAGACGTGCGGAGCTATGCTCTGGACCTTGTCCTTCATAGCCATGAGGCAATAACATGGTGAGTCCACATAGACGTCCCCATTTTTGCTCACCAGAGCTCAGGAATTGATCGATAACCACTTGAGCACCGTTCGCGAAATCGCCGAACTGCGCTTCCCAGATAGTTAAACATCCAGGCTCCGCCGTCGCATAACCATATTCAAACGCCAATACAGCTGCTTCTGACAGTACAGAGTCGTAAATTTCGATAGTGCCTTGCTCATCACTCATATGTTGCAGAGGCATATACTCTGCACCTTCACCTTGACCGTGAAGCATAGCGTGGCGATGGAAGAAGGTACCACGACCTGAATCCTGACCTGTTAAGCGGATATTCGTTTTCGCATCGACAATCGAAGCGTAAGCAAGTGTTTCAGCTGTTCCCCAATCAAGAGGCTTGTCGCCAGCGACCATTAGCGCTCTATCTTGATACAACTTCTTAACGCGAGAATGTAAGGTATGGTCTTCAGGATACGTGATCATTTTTGCGCCAAGCTCTTTTAGCTTATCAACGCTCAATGAACCGTCATATTCGACATCCCAGTCGTGGCCTAAATAAGGACTCCAGTCAACAGAGTGCTCCGTCATTGGACGCCATTCTTCGACAACACAAGCACCATGATCTAGCGCCGCTCGGTAGTCGTTGACCATTTTATCAACTTCGTGCTTTTCAATAGCACCTTCAGATATCAACTGTTCAGCATACAATGCTCTTGGAACAGGATGCTTTTTGATCTTTTTGTACATGACTGGCTGAGTTGCGCTCGGCTCATCAGCTTCGTTATGGCCGTGACGGCGATAACAAACCAAGTCGATCATAACGTCGCGTTTAAATGCGTTTCTGTAGTCGAGCGCCATCTTAGTGACGAACAACACCGCTTCTGGGTCATCCGCATTAACATGGAAAATCGGCGCCTGAACCATTTTAGCAATATCAGTACAGTACTGCGTAGAGCGCGTATCTTCTGTTTTAGATGTCGTAAAACCAACTTGGTTATTGATAACAATTCGAACCGTACCGCCGACAGAGAAGCCACGTGTTTGAGACATGTTAAATGTCTCTTGAACCACACCTTGCCCCGCAATCGCAGAGTCACCATGAATGGTAATTGGCAACACTTGAGAACCGTCTTGACACTCGCGGCGATCAAGTCTTGCTCTTACAGAACCAATAACAACCGGGTTAACGATTTCTAAGTGAGATGGGTTAAACGCTAGCGCTAAGTGAACATTACCGCCTTTAGTGGCAAAGTCTGATGAGAAACCTGCATGGTACTTAACATCACCAGCACCCAATGACTCATCATGTTTACCAGAGAATTCATCAAATAAAACTGACGGGTTTTTGCCGAGAACGTTAACCAAAACATTCAATCGACCACGGTGGGCCATACCCACAACAACCTCTTTAGCACCTTGCTCGCCTGCATAACCAATTAGATGTTTAAGCATAGGAACAAGCGAATCGCCACCCTCTAGCGAGAAGCGTTTAGCACCTGGGAACTTAGAGCCAAGGTATTTTTCCATACCGTCAGCAGCAACCAAACCATTGAGTAAACTGACTTTTTCGTCACGTGTTAAGTTTGGTTTAGCTTCGGAAGATTCGAGATATTTTTGGATCCAGCGTTTTTGCTCGGTATTGGTGATGTGCATATATTCAGCACCAATTGAGCCACAATAGGTTTTATTAAGAGATTTAAACAGTTCACCTAAAGACATACTGTCTTTACCAACTGCGTATGAACCTAGATTGAAAACGGTATCAAAGTCGTCTTCGGAAAGTTGGTGATGAGAGAGTTCAAGATCGCGAACGCGTTCCTGTTGCCACAATCCTAGCGGATCCAGATTTGCATGTTGATGCCCACGGAATCGATAAGCATTAATCAGTTGAAGAACACGAACTTGTTTTTCATCACCACCCGACGCTGCTGCCGGTGCTGAAGATGCCCTAGCCATAGGACCCAGTTGTGCCATGCCACGAAAATGTTCTCTTACAAGGCTGTGTTTAGTTTCTAACTCTACACCATCAACTTTGGGTAACTTATCAAAAACAACACGCCATTCATCAGAAACACTTCTTGGATCATCTAAATACGCTTCGTATAACTCTTCTATATAAGCAGCGTTGCCACCAGCCATGTGAGAAGATTCCCACCACGCTTTCATAACGCTTTCTTGCATTGCTGTCCCTTAATTAAACGAACATTTTAAAGGTTAAACTTCTCTATCGAAGCTTATCGGTATAAACAGAATAATCTGTTTGTTATTTAATTTTCTTCACCTGCTAAATAGCCATCCGAGTTGGATGGCTATCATTAGCGCAAATTTTTATGGATTGTGCACATAGAAAGTGCACAAATCAATGCTAAACAGCGCGCTGTAGCAACATTGATTTAATTTGACCTATGGCTTTTGTTGGATTCAAGCCTTTAGGGCAAACATTTACACAGTTCATGATGCTGTGACAGCGGAAAACACTAAACGCATCATCGATATCGCTTAATCTTTCATCAGTTGCTGTATCACGGCTATCCGCCAGGAATCTGTATGCGTGAAGCAAACCAGCAGGCCCAACAAACTTATCTGGGTTCCACCAGAATGATGGGCACGATGTTGAACAACATGCACATAAAATACACTCGTAAAGTCCATCGAGCTTTTCACGCTCTTCAGGGCTTTGCAAATGTTCTCTCGCAGGTGGCTGTTTGTCATCGTTGATCAGATAAGGCTTAATCTTCTCATACTGAGTGTAGAACTGGGTCATATCAATAACGAGGTCACGTATAACCGGAAGTCCTGGTAAAGGTCTGATAACAATCTTTCCACTACCTAGCTCAGACAATGGCGTGATACACGCCAAGCCGTTTTTACCGTTCATATTAATGCCGTCAGAACCACAAACACCTTCACGGCAAGAACGACGGAATGATAAAGTCGGATCTTGTTCTTTTAATACCATCAATGCATCAAGAACCATCATGTCCTGACCTTCTTCTACCTCGAGTTGATAATCTTGCATACGTGGAGCGTCATCAACATCAGGGTTATAGCGATAAATTGATAAATCTATTTTCATCTTATCTATACTCCTACTAGTATGTTCTTGCTTTCGGTGGGAAAGCTTCGCGCAGTTTTGGTGTCATGTTGACATCACGCTTTTGCATTGACTGCGTTTCAGGCAGATAAATAGAGTGACATAACCAGTTGTCATCATCCCTATCTGGGAAGTCAAAACGACTGTGTGCACCACGACTCTCTGTACGGAAGTTAGCTGCTACCGCTGTGCTGTATGCAGTTTCCATCAAGTTATCTAGCTCAAGACACTCAATACGCTGAGTATTGAAGTCGCTGCTCTTATCATCTAAACGAGCATGCTGAAGTCTTTCACGGATTTCAGTCAACTCTTTCAAGCCTTCTGCCATCGCGTCACCTTCGCGGAATACCGAGAAGTTAAGCTGCATACATTTCTGCATGTCTTTCTTAATTTGTACAGGATCTTCACCTTGTCCAGCCGTTGAGCTTTCCCAACGATTAAAACGAGATAAAGACGCATCTAGATCAGACTCAGAAGCTTCGCGCATGCTAACTTCGTCCAGCGTTTTGCCTAGATGCAAGCCTGTTGCACGACCGAACACAACTAAATCTAGTAGTGAGTTACCGCCTAAACGGTTTGCACCGTGAACAGATACACACGCAATTTCACCACAAGCAAATAAGCCATTAATTGGCTTCTCATTACCGTCTTTATCAACCGTAATCGCTTGGCCATTTACGTTTGTAGGAATACCACCCATCATGTAGTGACATGTAGGAATAACAGGAATAGGTTCTTTAACTGGATCTACGTGAGCAAAGGTACGAGATAGCTCTAGGATACCTGGTAAGCGAGACTCAAGAACCTCTTTACCTAAGTGATCAAGCTTAAGCTTGATGTGTGTACCCCAAGGTCCTTCACAGCCGCGCCCTTCTCTGATTTCAGTCATCATAGAACGAGCAACAACGTCACGACCAGCTAAGTCTTTAGCATTTGGTGCATAACGTTCCATGAAACGTTCACCGTCTTTATTCAGAAGGTAACCACCTTCACCACGACAACCTTCGGTTACTAGCGTACCAGCACCTGCGATACCTGTCGGGTGGAACTGCCACATTTCCATGTCTTGCATGGGAACGCCAGCACGTAACGCCATACCAACACCATCACCTGTATTAATGTGAGCGTTAGTTGTAGAAGCGTAAATACGACCTGCACCACCTGTTGCTAAAACAACAGCGCGAGACTTGAAGTAAACAACTTCACCACTTTCAATATCTATTGCAGTACAGCCAACAACATCATTATCTTGGTTTTTCACCAAATCTAGTGCATACCATTCGCTGAATACTTTTGTTTTATTCTTAACATTTTGTTGATACAACAAGTGCAACAATGCATGACCTGTGCGGTCAGCTGCCGCTGCTGTACGTGCGCCCTGCTCTCCACCAAAGTTTTGAGATTGACCACCAAAAGGACGTTGATAAATTTTTCCGTTTTCAAAACGCGAGAATGGAAGACCCATATTTTCCATTTCGATAATGGCTTCAGGTCCTGTTTTACACATATATTCGATAGCGTCTTGGTCACCGATGTAGTCAGAACCTTTAACGGTATCGTACATGTGCCATTCCCAGTTATCTTTGTGTGCATTACCTAGAGCAACGGTGATACCACCCTGCGCAGATACTGTATGAGAACGTGTAGGGAATACTTTTGATAAAAGAGCACAAGATTTACCTGACTCTGTAATTTGTAGCGCAGCGCGCATACCAGCACCGCCGGCACCTATAACAACTGCATCAAACTCATGAACTGGAATACTCACTTAAACACCCCACAAAACAAAAAGGCCATATGCCATATAAGCAAAGGCAATAATATTTAATACGTATTGCATTACTGCTCTCAAACGGACAGGTTTTATATAATCAGTTAAAACTTGCCATAGCCCGATTTGGACGTGGAACATAATGGAAACCAGTGCGGCAGCAGTGAAAACTTTCATGCCAGTAGAAGCAAAAAGTCCCTGCCAAATTTCAAAGGTTACTGTTGGTGTCGAAATGAAGAACCAAGCCATATATAAAGAGAACGCGGTCATAATGAACGCTGTTGCGCGCAATGTAACGAAGTCTTGAACTCCGTTGCGCTTTAAACCTGCTTGATTAGTTACCATAAGACAACTCCTACAACTAGTGTTGATACAGCCCAAAGAATAAAGCTAACAATGGCGCTTGTATTACCTGCTTTTAATTCTTCCCAATGGCCCATATCCATAATGACGTGACGAATACCAACGATAACGTGGTAGATCAAAAGAGAAATCGTACCGATAGTGATGATTTTACCGATAATGCCTCCCATGACTTCACGAACTAAATCAAAACCTTCGCTTGAGTTTAGTGCTGTCGCCCACGCCCAGATAATAAATACCATGGCGACAAACATACCTACACCAGAAATCCGGTGAAGAATGGAGGCTATTGCGGATGGAGGGAAACTAATTGTATTGAGTTGTAGATTGACTGGTCTTTGTTTTTTCACAACTGTTACCTGTAATACCTTTATTAAGGACTGTTTTAGAACATCAAAATTCTGAAAAACTTTCAAAATTCTGAACTCTATTTCCAAGTGACTTTGTTAAAATAATGTTTAAATTTAGTGAATAAAAATAAACGTTATTAATCGCCATATGCAGGCCATGGAGTATATAGTCGCATTTGGATAATTACAATTTTTGTTACAAGTCAAAAATGAAAACTATTCAAAATAACTCTCTGTTTTGTATGAAGAACGTCCAATCAACACACAAGTCTAGCAAATGGTGTCAGAATCACCCAAAAACACGATAAACATCTGTTACCGATTTCATAACTAATACTTATAAATAGGAGATTTGGATTGCTAGAATTCCCCTTCGTTTAAAAATATAACAATTAGATTAAATTTTGTTTCATCGGTAAGATAATTTGAACCTTTTTGCTATATTTCTTCTATAAAGCACCTGCACAAGTTCTTAACTAATGTGCTTTTATCTAAAACAAAATCTATACTGCAAAAGGTGGCTAATATAGCGGATAAAAACCCATTTTGTGTTTGGATATTTATTCATCAAATTTGTATTAGAATTGACTTAAGGCTTCAATATAAGTACAAATAGCCGCAATTTTTCACTATTAATCTAGGTCTAGGGCCTACAAGATTGTAAGTACATCCCGTAAGGAGATTTCACATGGCAGAACAAAACGCCATTCTAAAAGTTGGTGACAAAGAAGTTGAACTACCCGTATTAACGGGTACTGCAGGACATTCAGTCATTGATGTTCGCAGCCTTGGTGCAAGTGGTTATTTCACCTATGATCCCGGCTTTATGGCAACAGGTTCTTGCGAATCAGAGATCACTTTTATCGACGGTGCGAAAGGCATTTTGCTTCATAGAGGTTACTCAATTGAAGAGCTTGCCCGTGATGCAGATTACTTAGAAGTGGTACACATGCTTCTTCACGGCGAAGCACCTGACGCTGAAACTTATAAAGAGTTTAAGCAAACCATCACAATGCATACTATGGTGCATGATCAGGTCAACAACTTCTTCAGAGGCTTCCGTCGCGACGCTCACCCAATGGCGATGCTTTGCGGTACTGTTGGAGCAATGGCGTCTTTCTATCACGACGATTTGGATATTTCAGACTCTGAACAACGTATCCGTAGCGCATATAGATTAGTTGCTAAAATGCCTACTCTTGTTGCTATGTGCTACAAGTACAGCATTGGCCAGCCTTTCGTTTACCCTTCAAACGAACTTTCATACGCAGAAAACTTCTTGAACATGATGTTCTCTGTACCAGCTGAGAAATACAACATTACACCTGCAGTTGCTCGTGCAATGGACCGTATATTCACACTTCACGCTGACCACGAACAAAATGCTTCAACATCAACTGTACGTTTAGCGGGTTCTTCAGGCGCTAACCCATATGCTTGTATTGCAGCAGGTGTTGCGTCTCTTTGGGGACCGGCGCACGGTGGTGCAAACGAAGCTTGTTTGAATATGCTTGAAGAAATTGGCACAGTTGACCGTATTCCTGAGTTCATCGCGAAAGCGAAAGATAAGAACGACCCATTCCGTTTGATGGGCTTCGGGCACCGTGTTTATAAGAACCACGATCCAAGAGCAACTGTTATGCGTGAAAGCTGTCACGAAGTACTCGCGGAACTTAACTTACAAGATCCGTTGCTTGATGTTGCAATGGAGCTTGAACGTATTGCATTAAGTGATGCTTACTTCGCTGAGAAGAAACTCTTCCCTAACGTTGATTTCTACTCTGGTATCGTTCTGAAAGCGATTGGTATCCCTACTAATATGTTTACTTGTATTTTCGCATTAGCAAGAACTGTTGGTTGGATTTCACACTGGCACGAAATGCTAAGCCAGCCTGGACAGAAGATTGGTCGTCCTCGCCAGCTTTACACAGGTGAAAGCCAACGCTCTTACGTGAAAATTGATAAGTAATTATTAATTTAACCATTAAAAAAGGCGCATAAAATGCGCCTTTTTTGTTTCTACTCTTTTTAAACTATGAAATGACCTAAGCTTTTTTCACAAACTGTGCGGTTACCATCATTTCTCCAGCTCCATCGACTTTGCAGTCCAATTGATGGTCTTTTGCATCTACAATTCTTCGAACAAGCGCTTTAGTGCCTATTTTAAGCACTTGAGAACTTCCCTTAACTTTAAGGTCTTTAATTAAGGTGACTTTGTCGCCTTCCGACAATAATGTCCCATTAGCGTCTTTGACATTAATAGCTTCGTCAGCTTCAACATCTGATGGATTCCATTCGTACCCACACTCTGGGCAGATGAGTTGATTTTGGTCTTGATAGACATATTCTGATTTGCAACTAGGACAAGGTGGGAATGACATAAATTACTACTTCAATTGACAATAGCTCGTATGATAATCCTCATGAGCTTCTCTGGCGAGAGTGTTTTCCGAGTTCAGCAGCAAATAACGTAAAAAGATCCTTATCTCGATTAACTCATATAATACCTGAGTAATTCACTAGGTTTTATACTTGACTGAAACAGTCAGGTATAAGAAAATACATCTATCTTTTTTTGAATGAGATGCTTCAATGAAATTAACATCAAAAGGTCGTTATGCGGTGACTGCAGTGCTGGATGTTGCATTACATACGCAATCTGGTCCCATTCCATTGATGGATATTTCTGAACGACAAGAAATCTCACTATCTTATCTCGAACAACTCTTCTCTCGCCTACGACGCCACGGCATAGTTAATAGTGTAAGAGGTCCTGGTGGCGGCTATGTTCTAGGAAGAGCAATCGATGAAATCACCATTAGCGATATCATCGTTGCTATTGATGAACCCGTCGACGCCACGCGATGCAAAGGCATGGCTGATTGTCAAAATGGTGTTCAGTGTTTAACACATAGTTTGTGGGTTGATTTGAGCGATAGAATCTATTCATTTCTGAACGACATCACCCTGTCCGACTTGGTTAGCAAAAAAGATGTGAAATCGGTCGCTGAGAGACAAGATTTGACATCCAAATGTGGCTCTAGTCAATCCCGAACACACGCTCATAATGAGATAGATATTCAAATAAAGCAGTAATAACAAAGCACTTATTTACCTAACAAAAATTCAAAAACAACAGGTAAACACTTACCGAAAGTGCTAAAATTCGGCGCCGAAATTTTGGGGCACAAAGTAGAATGAAAATCTGTTGCTTGAAATGAGCAGCAATAACGGCAGCTGCAGTTTAAGTTTGCCATAAAGTGAGTAAATAACATGAGTGAACAAATAGAACAGGCGTTAAATAGAGAGTATGAAGCAGGCTTTGTTTCTGACATTGCTTCTGATACCTTCGCGCCTGGTTTAGATGAAGATGTTATTCGTCGTATATCCGCGATTAAAGATGAGCCAGAGTGGATGCTAGACTGGCGCCTAAAAGCCTTCAGAACCTGGCAAAAAATGGAAGAACCCGATTGGGCACATATCGGATACGATAAAATCGATTATCAGGCCATTTCATACTACTCTGCGCCAAAGAGCATGGCTGACAAGCCGAAATCACTGGATGAAGTTGATCCAGAACTTCTTCGCACTTATGAAAAGCTCGGTATTCCTCTAGTAGAACAACAAATGTTAGCTGGTGTCGCTGTCGATGCTGTTTTTGATTCCGTTTCTGTTGTGACTACTTTCAGAGAAAAGCTTGCGGAAGCAGGCGTTATCTTCTGCCCTATCTCTGAGGCCATAAAAGAATACCCTGAACTTGTTAAAAAATACTTAGGTCGTGTTGTTCCTCAACATGACAACTACTTTGCGGCATTGAATTGCGCAGTTTTCACCGACGGTTCTTTTGTTTATATCCCTAAAGGCACTCGTTGCCCTATGGAACTCTCTACTTATTTTAGAATTAACGAGTTAAATACCGGTCAGTTTGAACGCACGTTAATCATTGCAGACGAAGGTAGTCACGTAAGCTATCTCGAAGGTTGTACAGCACCTCAGCGTGATGAAAACCAACTGCACGCAGCTGTTGTAGAGCTCGTTGCTCTTGATGATGCCGAAATCAAATACTCTACCGTTCAAAACTGGTACCCAGGTGATGAAAATGGCAAAGGCGGCATTTATAACTTCGTTACTAAGCGTGGTGTTTGCCATACCAATGCAAAAATCTCCTGGACACAGGTAGAGACCGGATCTGCTGTGACTTGGAAATACCCAAGCTGCGTTCTAAAAGGCGACAACAGTATTGGTGAGTTTTACTCAGTTGCATTAACTCGTGGCGCCCAGCAAGCAGACACAGGAACCAAAATGATTCACTTAGGAAAGAACACTAAGTCGACAATCATCTCTAAAGGTATTTCTGCAGGTAAGAGTAACAATAGTTATCGCGGTCTAGTCCAAATGCACTCAACCGCTGAAGATGCACGTAACTTTACCCAGTGTGATTCTCTGCTTATTGGTGATAAATGCGGTGCACATACCTTCCCTTATGTGGAAAGTAGTAACCCTACAGCTATTGTTGAGCATGAAGCGACAACGTCTAAAGTCAGTGACGATCAAATGTTTTTATGTCAACAACGTGGAATGGATCCAGAAAAAGCGGTGTCCATGATAGTTAATGGGTTCTGTAAAGAAGTATTCAAAGAATTACCGATGGAATTTGCGGTTGAAGCCGGCAAATTACTTGAAATTAGTCTCGAAGGTTCAGTCGGTTAATCAGCTCGATAAAGGTTTATATAGATGTTAACAATTAATAATTTACACGCTCGCGTAGAAGAAAAAACCATTCTTAAAGGGTTGAACCTAGAGATTAAACCTGGCGAAGTTCACGCAATCATGGGGCCTAACGGTGCCGGTAAAAGTACCATGGGCTTCGTTCTTTCTGGCCGCGACGGTTATGAAGTAGAACAAGGTGGCGCAACATTAGACGGCAACGACCTACTCGATATGGAGCCCGAAGATCGTGCAAGAGCTGGCTTATTCCTAGCGTTCCAATACCCTGTCGAAATTCCTGGTGTTAGTAATTTAGAGTTTATGAAAGCAGCTGTCGATGCATCTCTAGAGTCTCGCGGCGAAGAACCAATGAGTTCAGCAGCTTTCCTAAAGAAAGCGAAAGAAGCGTGCGCTCAAGTTAACCTGCCTTTGGCGTTCTTGAAAAGAGGCGTGAATGAAGGTTTCTCAGGTGGTGAGAAAAAGCGTAACGAAATCATGCAAATGATTTTGATGGAGCCAAAACTCGCTATTCTTGACGAATCTGATTCAGGTTTGGACATTGACGCTTTGAAAGTTGTTGCAGATGGCGTTAACAGCCAACGCAGCGCCGACCGAAGCTTTATTGTCGTAACCCACTACCAAAGGCTGCTCGATTACATCAAGCCGGACTTCGTGCATGTTCTTTCTGATGGAAAAATCGTTAAGAGTGGCGATGCATCTCTTGCAAAAGAGCTAGAAGCAGAAGGTTATGCATGGTTAGAAGGCTATGATATCGAAGAGAATTCGGAAGCTTCAGCATGAGTATGTGGTTAGAAAAAGCACTCAATAGAGCGAACCAAGTACAGGACTGGTTATCGCCAGTGCGCATGCAAGCGTTAGAAACGCTTAAGCAAGAAAAGTGGCCTACACGTAAAACGGAAGCGTGGAAGTACACTCCCGTTAAGCCTCTTGAAAGAGCTGAGTTTAATCATACAGCTCAAGCTAATGTTGTTGATGTTGAATCAATACAAGGACTCGACAGTATTGACCTTGTTTTTGTTGATGGTTGCTTAACCACGCCTATTCATTCACTGGCTTTACCTGAAGGTTTAACCATTGATTCATTTGAATCAGCAAGCACTGACGTTCAAACTTGGGTTTCTGAGGTCTTTGGTCAAATCAAACCAAAGCGCCACCTCTTCGGCTTAGTCAATGATGTGTTAGCAACGCAAGGCGTCATTATCGACGTCAACGCTGGACAAAAAATAGATAAGCCTATTCGCCTAATTCATTTGCAAAATGAAGGCAATGAAGCTCATACACGTGTGCTTGTACGTCTTGGGTCTGAAGCACAAGCCAGTGTTATAGAGCAGTTTACAGGTGACCAAAACAGCTTCTCGACAAATGTTGCTGAGTTCTCTATCGGAGAAAGCGCTTCTTTAGAACATTACCGTTTCTGTCTTCAAACTAATGAGGCGATGTCAGTTGGCGGTAGCCACTTTAAGTTACATGAAAAATCACAGCTGAATTCACAGCTTGTCGGTTACGGCAGTAAATTAGCACGCGTTGATGTTGACGTTGAATACGCTGGTGAAAATGCGTTTTCTAAACTGAATGCGATTTATTTGCTGAAAGACAAAGAAATCTTTGATCTACATAGCACTATTGAACATGCTGTTCCACATTGCGTAACTGATGAAACAGTCCGAGGCATTGTTGGAGATCATGCAAAAGCGACCTTTAATGGCCGTATCCATATTCATCGTGATGCGCAGAAAACGCTTGCGGAGTTGAGTAACAAGAACCTACTTTTAGCGCGTACTGCTCAAATCAACACTAAGCCTGAACTTGAAATTTACGCCGATGACGTCCGTTGTGCGCACGGCGCGACAGTCGCAGAACTCGATAAGAGTGCTTTGTATTACATGATGTCTCGTGGTATCAGCAAAGCAGATGCGCTTATTATGCTTAACTTTGGCTTCATCAATGCCTTAGTAGATGAAATGCCAAATGAAGCAGTTGCTGAATGGCTGCGCCCAATACTCAGACAACGATTTAAAGCGATGGGTTCTGAATGAGTTTCAATGTAGAAAATATTCGCAATCAGTTCCCTATTCTTTCGCAAGAAATCGATGGAAACCCATTAGTTTATTTGGATAGTGCTGCGACAACACAAAAACCACAAACGGTTATTGATGCCATTGTTAGCTACTACACGGAATCTAATTCAAACGTGCATCGTGGTGCGCATTATCTAGCCGATAAGGCCACACGATTGTACGAAGGCGCACGCGATACTATTGCTTCTTTTATCAATGCAGCAAGTCGCGAAGAAGTCATTTGGACCAGCGGAACAACAGAATCAATCAATATTGTAGCTAACGGTTTAGCACATCAATTGGTCGCTAGTGACGAAATTATCGTGACCGAAATGGAGCATCACGCAAACTTGGTAACTTGGCAACAAGCTTGTAAGAAGTCTGGCGCGACGCTCAAGGTTGCTCCCATGAATGACAAAGGCGAGCTTGATTTAGTCGCTTTTGAAGCACTACTGAATTCAAATACTAAGCTTGTAGCAATGCCGCAAGTTTCCAATGCACTTGGAACAATTAATCCGTTAGACAGATTAATTCCTTTGGCGAAATCTGTCGATGCATTGGTATTAATCGATGGTGCACAAGGCATCGCTCATGGAAACGTTGACGTTCAAACTTTAGGGTGTGACTTCTACATATTTTCTGGGCATAAACTCTTTGGTCCTACGGGTATCGGTGTTCTTTGGGGTAAGAAGAGCCTGCTAGAAACTTGGCCTGTCTGGCTGGTTGGCGGCGAAATGATCTCAGAAGTGACATATCAGGATGCGACTTGGGGAGTATTACCTAATCGTCTTGAAGCAGGCACGCCTAATATGGCCGGAGCTATCGGTTTAGGTGCGGCCATTGAGTGGTTTATGGCCTTAGATCAAGATGCCGTGCTGGAGTACGAGAAAGAACTTATACGATACGCCACCGAACGTGCCGAGGCTTTTGACGGTCTTACTATTGTGGGACAAGCTGAAAACAAAGTTGGTGTTCTGAGTTTCAACTTAGATGGGCACCACCCTGCTGATGTTGGCTTTTTGCTAGATAAGCAAGGAATTGCCGTTCGTACCGGCGACCATTGCGCACAGCCGCTGATGAACCGTTTAGGTGTTCCTGGTACAGCGAGAGCCTCTTTTTCGGTTTATACAACAAGAGCTGACATTGACGCCCTATTTAATGGGCTTGAAAAAGTTAAAAGCATGTTGGGTTAACAACAGTTAACCCTCATAAATAGTGATATAGGAGGAAGCATGACAGTCTCTACTTTTGATCCAAACGCTTCTGGTGTGAGCGTAACTAAAGCAGCACAAGAGCATTTCAAAAAAATGCTTGGACAGGACGAACAAAAAATGGTTCGCCTAACGACAAAGGCAAGCGGCTGTTCTGGCTACGCCTATGTTTTAAATACAGTTGATGGTGCGAAGCCAGATGACGAAGTTATTCAATTAGATGATGGACTGACTTTCTTAGTTGCGGACGAAGCGAAAGCCTTAGTACAAATGACAGAGATTGATTTTGTCTACGAAGGCATTAATGGCGTCATTAAATTTAACAACCCTAATGTTGTTAACGAATGCGGCTGCGGTGAAAGTTTTAACGTCGGCTAGTTCAAGGCTGTAATCACTTTTCACTCGCAGTAAAACCGTATCCCATCACAAGATCTATTTGGAAAATTAAGAACTCTATATGATTCAAAAGAAAATGCTGACAACGCAGCATGACTGCCCTGCTCGCCGAGTACCTTCTGGTGAGAAAACAGTGATACCCGCAGGACAGTTTGTCACATTAAATCAAGCACTAGGTGGCAACTATACCGTCACTTGGATGGGCAATATGTTGCGTATCGATGGTACTGATGGTGCCGCTATAGGCATGACTCCCGAAGATCTTAATTTTGAACCACCTACTGATGACAACATCTCCGAAGATCAAGTCTGGAAAGCTGTTGACTCGGTTTATGATCCCGAAATTCCTATTAGTATTCGCTCTTTAGGATTAGTCTACAAAGTCGATATTAATCAACAGAATAAGCAGGTCTTGGTCGATATGACACTAACGGCTCCTGGCTGTGGTATGGGACCGGTGCTTGTCAGTGATGTTGAATACCGTGTCGGCAAAGTACCAAACGTCGAGTCAGTAAAAGTAAACCTTGTATTCGACCCACCTTGGTCTCGTGAAATGATGAGCGAAGAAGCACAGCTTGAAGCTGGCCTATTTTTTTAATCTGTAATCAATAAATATTGGATAACTATGAACCTCCCAAGCACTGATGAAATACTTGAAGATTTAGCCTTTTTTGATAGCTGGGAAGAACGATACAAATACATTATAGATTTAGGTAATACACTTCCAACATTAGCCCCTGAGTTGCAGACACAGGAACGGCTCGTTAAAGGCTGCCAAAGCAATGTATGGCTGGATGTTGATATTCAAGACGGAAACTTAGTGTTTGAAGTTGATAGTGACGCCATTATTGTTAAAGGCTTATTGGTTTTAGTCATGGCAGCTTTCAACAATAAAACACCGGCAAATATCCTAGCTTTCGATATCGATAATTACTTCAAGGAACTCGACCTGGAACGCCACATTAGTCCGACTCGTGGAAATGGGCTGCGTGCAATTGTGGCGAAAATTACTGCTATTGCAAAGGCTTCACAAGCCTAAACAACAACTAGTTTAGTAGCAGTTTGCCTTAGGGTCTGTTGACCTTTGCTGTATAGATTTTGTTCTAAATAAAGGCTTTTTGATCAAGGCGTGGACTTGAAGGCTTAGCAATCTAAGTCAAAAGTCCGCAACAAAGAGCAAAATGCCTTGATGACGAATCCTTCGAACAGCGTTTGTTGGTTCTTTATACAGCATCAGAGCCTGTTTATGGAGATTGCTACACGACACAGTCTCTTCTTTTGTCTAAATAACCAACAATTCGCTGCAAAACTGTACACCAAAGATCAATAGACCCTAGGGATTGCTGGTAACTAATCAGCATTCATAGTCGGGCTCCCATAGCTCGACTTTATTCCCATCCGGGTCCATAAACCAACCAAATCGTCCATTTTCGAAACACTCAATATCACCGATCAGTGTTCCACCACCTTCTTCGATTTGTGATAAGACACCAACGAGATCATCGACAACTAAATTAAACATGAAGTCCTTTCTCGATGGCGCAAAATAACGCGAATCCTGTTTAAAGATACTCCAGATAACCGCATTGTCACCATGAGGAAATGCCACACCTGGCCCATCACCATTATCTATACCCAGATACTCTTGATACCACTCATAGAGCGCCTCTGGGTTAGAAGATTTGAAAAAAACTCCGCCAACGCCTAGCACTTTAGCCATAGACTTACTCAGCATACTTTCTTAACGTGTTGAAACTATAACAATTAACCACGCAACTCTATACCCATTACCCTTAAAAATGCAGAAAATCAGCTGAAGGCTAAAAAGCCTTTGAGCAAGGCGAATGATTGCTGGCACAGTGGTTCTGCGTCAATATCATTCAACACAGCGCAGAGGCTTTTTAGCTCAGCCCTTTCCGGGAGCGTGACAGCTCCCCATTGCGGCGTTACGCATACTTGAAAGGTGATAGACATTACTGCGTATACGTGCCTTGCACTGAGCACGCTGTCACTGCTCTGACTTCTGCATTTTTAAGGGTAATGGGTATATAAAAGTTTGAAATAAAAACGATCCGAATAGAGCTACTCGCAATATATACTTAGTAGATTTTAAAAAGCACTCAGATGGATACCACACGCAATAACTATGAATAAAAAGACACTCGTTTGGTTTAGACAAGATTTAAGACTCGCCGATAACCCTGCATTACACTATGCATGCTCACAAGGTGAGGTTTTACCGGTTTATATTGTTGATACGGTTAATATGCCTAGACCATTGGGCGGCGCATCAAGTTGGTGGTTGCACCACGCACTTACTGAATTGAACAACTCTCTAGATGGTAAGTTACAAGTTTACTCCGGAGAGCCCGCGGATATTATCAAGCAGTTATTTGAACAGTACCAAATATCTGAAGTCATTTGGAATCGCTGTTACCAGCCCTGGCAAATAGCACGTGACAAAAAGTTAAAATCCACATTAGCTGAGATAAGCATTACAGCGAAAAGCTTCAATGGGTCACTTTTATGGGAGCCTTGGACGGTACTAAAGAAAGATGGCACACCTTACAAAGTATTCACGCCCTATTACCGCAAGGGCTGTTTGAGCAAAGAAGCACCAAGATTCCCTCTGCCTAAACCAGAAAACATTAACCTACTTGCAGACGCTCCGCAGTCCGGCGATTCAATCAATGAACTCTGCTTATTACCCGACATTGCCTGGGATACGCAGATCGCTGCTGAGTGGAAACCGGGAGAAAGTGGTGCGTCCGATAATCTCAGTCAATTTTTATCATCCGCCGTTAACGAGTATAAAGAACAACGTAATTTACCCAACATCAAAGGAACATCGAGACTGTCGCCTTATCTACGATTTGGAGAAATATCCGTTAATCAAATTTGGTATGCGATTTTACAGAATGCACCGACATCACAAGAAGATCCGGATATCGACTGTTATCTTAGCGAATTAGGATGGCGCGAGTTTTCTTATTATCTTTTGTATCACTTTCCTACTTTGCCTAAGGATAACTTCAACCCGAAGTTTGACCATTTCAATTGGCAACAGAACGATAACTTCCTCACTGCCTGGACAAAAGGTCAAACCGGATATCCGATAGTCGATGCAGGCATGCGAGAGCTCTGGCAAACCGGCTATATGCACAATAGAGTGCGGATGATTGTTGGCTCATTTCTAGTGAAAAACCTCAGGCTTCACTGGCACCACGGCGAAGCGTGGTTTTGGGACTGTCTTTTGGACGCAGATTTAGCGAGCAACAGTGCCAGTTGGCAATGGGTAGCGGGGACCGGGGCTGACGCAGCCCCCTACTTCCGCATTTTTAATCCTGTGACTCAAGGACAAAAGTTCGATAGTGAAGGCGACTACGTGCGTCGCTATTGCCCTGAGCTAAGACGCTTACCTAAGAAGTTTATCCATAATCCCTGGGACGCACCAAAAGATATTTTGGATTACGCCCAGGTTAAGTTAGGGCAAAATTACCCTACTCCCATAGTAGATTTGAAGGCAACACGAGAAAGTGCCCTAGCCGCTTTCTCCGCGTTAAAGGAGCTTGGCTAATAAGCTTTATTCGAGAACGCTAAATGTTAAACCCGCTTTACTTTCCAATCGTTCAATAAGCGTATGACCTAAAATGGTGGCGGGTGTCCAAAAGCCACCTCCCTTTTCATCATCTTTGGATAGAGCTGCTAAACAGATAGCAGTTTCTGTCAGCATTTTTGCAGTGGAACCGTAACCCGGATCTTTATCACCGGTGACCTTAACAACGACATTCTGTTGGTCATTTTCACTGTTAGTTCCGACAAACCTCAAGTCGAAGAAACCTTCATTCTGCTGCTTCTCACTTGGGCCTTCCCCTGGTTTAGGAACTACCAGGTTTTCAAGTACCCAACGCGTTGGAGGAATTGCGGCCCCTAACATAAAGCCACCGATAGCGACTGAGATTAATGTTGCTGAGACACGACCACCTGTCAGCATAGCTTCGTCATACAAGAACTCTGTCCCGTATTGATTATTCAATAGCGCATTTGATCGGTGTACCACTCGAGTATTGATACCCGCCATAATAAAAGGTGCCGTCCAACGACCATACTCTTGATCAAACTCAGGACCGGTTTGATTGTGTTGACGCGCGCTAAATACATGACCTTTAGGGCAAACGGCATAAGGGTTAGTTACAACTTTCCTTAATTCAGGATCTCCCGTCGCTTGCTTAACAAGGTTAATAATGCTGCTGACTGTACCGCCTGATATTCCACCTTTTGCAGCTTTAACTCGCATCTTCACTTTGTCGCAGCTTTTTCCATATTCTTTGATTGAGTGTTGTTGTAAGAAAAAGACGCCTAAATCTGATGGAATAGAATCAAAACCACAGGTATGAGTGATTCTTGCGCCAGACGCCTTAGCTTGCTCCTCATACTTCTCTATCATCTTATGCATCCACTGCACTTCGCCTGTTAAATCACAATAGTCAGTACCTGTTTCTACACAGGCTTTAATCAACGGCTCACCATATAGATCGTAGGGTCCAACTGTTGTAATAACGACTTTTGCTTTATTACACATAGCGAGCAAGCTCTGCTCATCTGAGGCATCGGCTAATATCAAATCGATATCCATATCAGCTTGATTCTGCAATAGAGAACTCTTTAAATCATTGAGTTTAGTAAAAGAACGGCCAGCCAACGCCCAAGAAACCTCCCCTCCGGGTGGATAATTCGCTAACATGTACTGACACATAATTTTACCAACAAAGCTGGTTGCACCAAAAAGGACCAAGTCGTATGTTTTATCGTTCATAGCATTCCTAAGCAGCTACTCATTAAATGGCTGTAGGTAACCTTAACAGACCCTAGAAAAAAGAAATATCGAAAATAATTAACACCTCTTTAAACTATTTTGAAATATCGAACGACTTAACGTCTGATTGTTCAAAAAATTCAGGTAAAGAAAAGGAAAGCGATGAAAATTGCAGATACCAGTGCACAAGACACGATTCTTGCGCAGAAATCGAATAAATCCATGTATGTCATTGGAGGAGTAATCGCTGTTGCGCTTATCGTTGCTGCCATCTATATCTTCCCGTCTTTCAACAGATGGGCTAATTCAGACACCACTGTATCAAGCGAAAGACTGCGCATTGCACAAGTCACTCGTGGTGACTTTGTTAGAGATCTTTCTGTTCAAGGCCGAGTAGTTGCAGCTGTCAGCCCTCGTTTATACAGCACAGCACAAGGCACAATAACATTTAACGTAGATGCCGGTGATACGGTCGCAGTTGAGCAGGTGTTAGCGGTTATCGATAGCCCTGAACTTAAAAATCAGTTGCAGCAAGAAGAATCTTCGCAACAAGAGCTTAGTATGGAACTTGACCGTCAGCGCATTCAATCGAAAAAGCAGGCATTAGAGAATCAAAAGGCAGTTGATTTAGCAAGAGTGAGACTGACGGCTGCCGAAAGAGAAAAAAGACGCGCAGATAAAGCCTACGAATCCAAAAGCATCAGCCAGATAGATTTCGAAAAAGCTCAAGATGATTTAGAAAATGCGAAACTCGAATATCAGCACGCAGTGGCAGATGCTGATTTAAATAAAGAAAGTCTCGTTTTCGAAATTCAAACTCGTGAACTCCAGTTAAACAGGCAGTCTCTGTTAGTTAAAGAGCTATCTCGCAAAGTTGACGAGCTCAACTTGAGATCACCCGTTAACGGTATTGTCGGTAACCTAGCTGTACAGCAAAAAAATCAGGTTTCTGCTAATCAAGCCATTCTAAGCGTGGTTGATCTATCCGTTTTCGAGCTCGAGTTACAAATTCCCGAGAGTTATGCCGACGACCTAGCAATAGGTATGGCGGCAGAAGTCAACTTAAACGGTGAAACGCACCTTGCCAGACTTGTCACTCTCTCACCTGAAATTGAGAACAATCAAGTGACCGGTCGCGTGCGTTTCACCGGCCAATCACCCGCAGGACTTCGCCAAAATCAACGACTAACAACCCGTATTCTCTTGGAAAGCAAAGAAGATGTGTTGATGGTGAAACGTGGGCAATTTTTAGAAAGCGGAAATGGACGATTTGCTTACAAAGTTAAGGACGGTGTTGCAGAACGAGTTGCCATCGAAACCGGAGCCAGGAGTTTGGCTGATGTCCAAATACTCAAAGGGTTAAATGTTGGTGATTCCATCATTATTTCCAGCACCGAACAATTCAGGGGCGCGCAAAGCGTGTTACTCACCAATTAGAAAGAGTTTCAGGAGAAAGCTTATGTTAACAATGAAAGATATAAAGAAAGTATTTCGTACAGACTTAGTTGAAACACATGCATTAAGAGACTTCAGTTTAGAAGTCAATGAAGGTGAGTTCGTCGCGGTGACCGGCCCATCAGGTTCAGGAAAAACGACTTTTCTAAATATCGCTGGGTTACTAGAAACCTTTACCTCCGGCTCTTATGTTTTAGACGGAATGGATGTTAGCAATCTAAACGACAAACAGCGCAGTAAAATTCGAAATGAGAAAATCGGTTTTATTTTTCAGAGCTTTAACCTGATTCCCGACTTAGATCTTTTTGACAATGTCGATGTGCCACTGCGTTATCGCGGATTTAATAGTGCTGAACGTAAAAAGCGTATTGAAGAGAGCTTGGAAATGGTTGGCCTCGCCAGCAGGATGAAACACCTACCTGCACAACTTTCAGGTGGACAACAACAACGTGTCGCCATCGCTCGCGCACTTGCTGGGGAGCCGCGCTTCCTGCTAGCAGATGAACCAACTGGAAACCTGGACACAAAAATGGCGCATAGTGTTATGGACCTGTTGCATGAAATTAATGCCAACGGGACAACCATTGTTATGGTAACGCACGACATGCACCTAGCTAAGCAAGCTGGCCGTAATATCTTTGTACGTGATGGACGAGTATCTGAATTGCACGACGTTAGTCAATCAGAAGCTACGGACGCCATCAGCGCTTAAGGGAGAACACCATGTTTACCTATTACTTACGACTTGCCTTTAAGAGTATTAAGCGCACACCTATTTTAAGTGCGCTAATGATATCGGCTATTGCATTGGGTATTGGTGCCTGTATGACAACCATATCTGTGAACTATATGATGTCTGCAGATCCTATCCCTCATAAGAGCGACCAACTGTATTATGTTCGTGTGGATAGCTGGGACCCTTACAATGCATTTGACGATCCCAATATCCCACCAAACCAACTCACTTGGACGGACGCTACTAACCTGACATTAGCTGGCAAAGCTTTCCGCCAAAGCGCAATGGCTCGCTCTGGTGGCGTATTAGAACCGGATAATCCTGATATCAAGCCGTTCCAAGCGGGGATTAGGCTAGCCTATAACGATTTCTTCGACATGTTTGATGTACCATTTTTATACGGTAATCCTTGGACTGATGAAGCAGATATTAACCCAGAATTAGTGGTTGTACTGACTGAACAGCTTAACGAAAGGCTCTTCGGTGGAGAAAACTCAGTAGGTCGCACGATCAAAATGCGTTCAAACGATCTAACTGTTATTGGTATAACTAAAACCTGGGAACCTGTACCACGCTTTTACGACATTACGACTGGACCATTTAATGATGTTTCAGATATGTTTATGCCCTATCGATTAAAGCAAGAGCTCGAACTTCCTAATTGGGGTAACAATAATTGTTGGAAGCCCTCTGAAGGCTCAGGTTTTATGAGCCGCCTATTATCTGAATGTATCAACAATCAGATGTGGGTTGAGCTACCCAATGAACAAGCAAGACAAGATTATATGGATTTCTTGGATAGCTACGTCAACGAACAAAAAGCATTGGGTCGCTTCCCTCGCCCACTTAACAATAAGCTAACCGATGTTATGGATTGGATGAAACATGAGAATGTGGTTCCGGATGACGCTGAAATCATGCTTTGGTTATCTTTCCTATTCTTACTCGTTTGCTTGCTCAATACGATTGGTTTGTTGATGGCTAAGTTTGCGACTAAATCCTCTGAAATTGGATTGCGTCGTGCAGTCGGTGCTTCTAAACAGGCCCTTTTTATTCAACATCTCGTAGAAGCAGGGTTGATTGGCTTCGCTGGAGGCATACTAGGCTTAGGGTTGTCTTTATTGGGGCTAGAAGGCGTTGAATCACTCTTCGGTGACTTCATCAGTAAAGTCGCGCATATGGATGCAACGCTAGTCGCTATGGCATTTGGTCTGGCGGTTCTATCAAGTGTCGCAGCAGGTTTATATCCAACATGGAAAGCCTGCAATATCGCACCCGCAAGTCAGCTTAAGAGCCAATAAGGGGAACACATATGAACTTAGAAATTGGACCTATATTCCGCGCTATGATGCGCAATAAAGTGGGTGCTATGCTGATTATGCTTCAGATAGCGGTCACTATGACGATTATCGCTAACGGCTTTTCTATTATTCAGGAAAGGAAGGCGTTAATGGCTCGCGATTCTGGTGTCGATATTGCCAACAGTTTTCACTTATCTAACGTCTCTTTTGCCGAAGACTTCGATATGCAAACTGCCGTCATTGATGATCTGAAAGCAATAAGAGAACTCCCAGGAGTCGCTGATGCTATACAGGTCAACGCGATTCCATTAAGTGGTAGTGGTTGGTCAATGGGGCTTCAAACAGAAGCCGGTGACGACATCGATGGTTCGGGAACCGCTGTTTATATGGTGGATGATCATGCTTTGTCTGCTTACGACGTTAAACTCATTGCCGGACGCAACTTTGAACTGACAGACTTACGCTGGCGTACAGATAACACCAATGATTGGGCTGATGTCCTTATTGCAACAGAAGCACTAACGAAATCGCTCTTTCCGGATTTAACACCACAAGAAGTCATCGGCAAGACAGTATTTATCAATAACCATGAGCCCATCATTATCATTGGCATCATTGATAAGCTTCAAGCGCCTTGGAGCGGGTGGAATAACCTGGACCATGTCATGCTAACGCCTGACCGTTTAGCCTTCAGAGGTAACCGTTATTATATTCGCGCCGAAGAAGGTGTGCGTGATGATGTTATGAAACGTGTTGAAGAAACCCTATCCAATAGATTAAGCGGACGTATGATTCAAGGGATGGAATCTATGGAAGAAACGCAACGTGAAAGCTACACGGGTGCCAGTGGTATGATAAAAATGCTTACACTGATCATGATTGTGCTGACCATTATCACTGCAATGGGTATCGTTGGCTTAGCGAGTTTCAGTGTGAATAGACGCAAGAAGCAGATTGGCACAAGACGCGCCTTAGGTGCAGCTAAAAACAGCATTATCCGTTATTTCATGATTGAAAACTTAATCATCAGTGGTGCAGGTGTTATCGTTGGAGCCATCTTAACTGTTGGATTGAATATGATATTGGTCCAAGCATTTAGCTTAACGCCCATTGCTTGGTACTACGTTCCAATCGGCATGATTTCACTATTAGTGATTGGTCAAATTGCCGTTTTTGGTCCAGCACAGAAAGCGTCAAGTATTCCACCGGCATTAGCCACAAGAAGCGCTTAATTATCCTATCAAAATGCCAGCGTCACGCTGGCATTTTGCATGACTGTATCATATTTTTAATATTGGAAATATTCGCCCAAAACCTATCAATTAATACGGTATTTTTACGCAACTCATTCAATCTTCTCAATTTTTATAACTCTGTTATAAAATCGTTACGCCAAATCAACAGTCGTATATTTTAACCGCTATAAACTAATCACCGTTTTAAAATAAAAACTTTGTGCTTTACTGTTTAAATTCTGTATAGGCAAAGGACATAGATTCAGTCAACGAAAGGCGATTTATATGAAATTTACAAAAAATATCAGACATTATGTCGCAGCTTTGGTTATTGGAACCAGCAGTTTTGCTGCACTTGTTCCAGCTGCAGTTGCTGACGAGTTTGACCGCTGGAGCACCCATGTAGCAAACGAGAGCAGACCTGTTGACCATACACCTATGTCTAACATTTTGCGCTTTTTGACTGTAGAAGCGGGCAAAACTCATGCTATGGACTATGCTCGATTGACCGGTAAGCCAATGGATTATGTTGTTGAATACCGCAAGTTCCTAGAAAACATTCCTGTAAGTGTCCTTAACAAAGATGAGCAATTAGCTTTCTGGTTGAACTTACACAATGTTGCGGTTATCGAAAACTTGGGTAAAGAACCAAAAGCACGCCGCAAAGTTAAGAAGTTGCGTGGCGAACCTGGAAAACCAGGTCAACTTTGGTCGCAAAAGCTAGTTACTGTTGAAGGTGTTTCTTTATCGCTTGAAGATATTGAGCAAAACATCCTGGTTCGTCATTGGAGTGAAAACCCTGATGTTATTTACGGGCTTTTCTACGGCACTAAAGGTTCACCTTTCCAAGGTGTTCGTGGCTTCCAAGGTACTACTGTTAACAAGCAGCTTGGTAAATTAGCTGAGCAGTTCTTGAACAACAGACAGAATGTTAAAGTTCGTAAAGGTGAAGTCCAAGTATCAAGCATCATTGCTTGGAATAAACAACCCTTATTCAGCAATGATGACAGTGCATTAATTGCTCATATTCAATCGCACGCCAAAGGCAGACTCGCTAGAGATATGGCTAACGTTAACGGTGTAAACAGTAAACATAAATTCGGCTGGTCATCTAACGCTTATATACAGCCTCGTCAAGCAGCTAGGCTCAGCGGTAGCGGTGGTAGCTACGGCGGTGGCGGTTTCGGTCGCGGTGGCGGTTCTTAATAAATAATCTACAAGAAAAAGGCCTCAATATGAGGCCTTTTTTCATTCTGAATTAAGCTAGCCAATTGGCGGTTAGTTCACTGGATAATAATGGTTTAGAGAAATAAAAACCTTGCAGCTCTTTGATACTGAGTTCCTCACATAAACTCCAATGAAACTCTGTCTCTACCCCTTCAGCAATAATATCCAGACCGATAATATTAACCATTGATGAGAGCCCTCTCATTAAAGCCGTGTAACGATCTGACTGATTAGACTCGGGCAGCATAGTCTTGTCGAACTTAACAATGTTGATAGGATAATTCATCAAATGAGATATCGATGAATAGCCCGTCCCAAAATCATCCAACGCTATTTTACAGCCAAGCTCACTTAACCTTTGTAAGCAGGCTTTGGCGTTTTCACTGCGACTAAACAGCGCCGTTTCTGTGATCTCTAAAATAAGGTGCTCCGGCGACACGCCGTGACGCTTTAAACTTCCTTGAATACTTGAAGCTAAGCTATCATCGCTCAACTGAACAGCTGAGATATTTATAGCCATGGTTAAAGTCGACTTGTAGTCTTTTTGCCAACTAGCTAGCTGTTCGATAGCAGTATCAAAAACCCACTGCCCTAGCTTGATGAT
Organism: Alteromonadaceae bacterium M269; assembly: GCA_004353515.1. Classification (GTDB taxonomy): domain Bacteria; phylum Pseudomonadota; class Gammaproteobacteria; order Enterobacterales; family Alteromonadaceae; genus M269. Next base: position 923,420 of record SMNZ01000001.1, read on the forward strand.
AGAACGAGATTCTTCAGCAATTGGAATGAATTCATCCGGCGTAGAATTAACCGATGAAGACGGCCAGCGTATAAGCGCTTCGACCCCGACGATTTCTTTATCCTGTGTATTAATGACAGGCTGATAATGCAATTCGAAGCTTTGCTTTTTAATCGCTTCATCCAATTCCATTTTAATTTGGTATGCCCGAGACAATTGTTGCTGCATGGTCTCTTGGAAAAAACAATACCGATTCCGCCCTTGGTGTTTAGCGCGATACATCGCAATATCAGCATACTTAACCAAAGACTCCGATGTTGAGGCGTTTTCTGGATGCATAGCAATACCAATACTAACACCACACTGCACTTTATTGCCCTTCACATGCAATGGATCTTCTAATGATCCAATAATGCGTTCGGCGACTTTTGACGCTTCTTTTACATCACTAATGCCGGATAACAAAATAGCAAACTCATCACCACCTAAACGAGCAAACAACTCATTTCCACGAAGACAGTCATTGATGATGTCGACAACCTTCTTCAGCAGTTCATCTCCGGCATCGTGCCCGTAGCTGTCATTGATATTCTTAAAATGGTCTAGATCTAGCAGAAGTAAAGCAACATTCTTGTTACTGCGGATATTGTTCGAGAGATAAATCTTTAATGCTTTTTCAAAATGATAGCGATTGGAGAGGCCTGTTAACGAATCTTTTTCAGCAAGCTCGCGTACTTGGCAGTAACTATCAAAGAGCTTTTTCTCTAACTCAAAACGTTTCTGCGCTTGCACTATCGCTCTTTTCATTTTCCCTGGCGATATCTCCGTTTTAGCAACGAAGTCTTGAGCACCCGCTTGCAGACATTCTATAGCAAGTTGCTCGTCGTCTGATATACTGATCATGACAATAGCAGTATCACCTAGATTCGGTTTATTCCGTAGCGTGATTACCATTTCGATGCCATCGATTTGCGGCATCATATAATCAAGAAGAATGACATCGAATTGCTTGTTTTCTAATGCAATGAGTCCTTCTTCTGCTGTTTTCGCTTCTGTAATCGAGCTGATATCAGCACTAGATCTTAAGGCGCGTTTTACAATCTCTCTGTCGACTGAATCATCGTCAACTAACAGTATATTCATCTATTTATTACCGCTCTTTCCATACTGTATTTCAGTAGAACTTAATTCCTGTCTCGCTTGATAAACTGCGTTAAAACTCCCTCTATTCCTAAAACAATAGCTAACACTTAATCCCTACTAAAAACAAGTGTATGTTGCTCATACTTTAGACTTAGCACATTAGACTAAGCTGACTTGGGGCATAGCTATTGTTTAGGTAAGGTAATTATGAATTTTGCTCCCTGCCCTTCGCTCGAATCAACATTGATACTGCCACCGAGATATTGAATCGTTTTCAAAACCATAGCTAAACCAAGTCCGCTTCCCTCAACATCATCTCTAGGTTTGAGTGTTTGGAAGCGTTCAAATATTTTTTCGTGCATGGACGGATTAATACCTGGCCCATCGTCACTCACGATAACTTGATAATCCTCACCTCTATCTTCATAGGTCACATCAATTCGGCCTTGTGATTTGTCATGATGCTTGATGGCATTCGATATGAGATTGGTTAATACCAATTCGAAAGGAACACGATGTAATTTTAGCTGCGCATCATCCGCTACTATGGAGAAACCTTCGGGGATATCGAGTAAATCAAAACAATTGCTCATACTGTCTCTTAAACTAAGCTCAACAGGTGCGTGCTCTTCCCTACCTATTCTGGAATAACTTAATAGGTCAGACAGAAGATTGCTCATTCTATTGACCCTATTTTTGATCATTCCGAAATGCTTTTTGCTATCTTCATCTAAAGATTCACCAGCATCCTCTTGGATCCAAGACACTAAGCGTTTTATTGCTGTTAGCGGTGCTTTCAAGTCATGTGACGCAATGTAGGCGAACTCATCTAAGTCCTGATTAGACTTTCTTAAATCAGCGAGTAACTCTTCTCTCTCAGATACATCTCTGGCTACGCCTAAAATGTATTTTTCGCCTTTGCTATTTTCAAATCTCGTTTTGGTTGTGTGCAGCAGCCGCACTACACCATTGGGTAAGGTAATAACTTCGTTGACTTCAGAACGCCCGTCCTTAAAAGCTATTTTGTCGTGTTTAAGGAAAACTTCGACCTCATCTGGCTCGTATTCTTCAAAAGAGGTTGAACCAATTAAATTATCCCTCATCGACTCCGGATGAAGCTCAATAAAAGCAGGGTTCGCTTTTACCACCCGGTACTCTTCGTCCTTAACGAATATATAATCCTGATTTGTATTAATGATGAGCTCTGAAAACTCTTCAAGTTCTTGCAGCTCTATTTTTCGATTATTAAGCTCTAGCTTATCAACAATGCCTTGAGAGAAAGTTCTCAACAGTTGTATTTGTGTTTTATCAAAGTCACCGGTTTTGGTATCCAACAAGGACAAAACCCCCAAAGGCTCTCCACATGAACATCTTAGAGCAATGCCAGCATAAAATTCTGCTTTGATACCGTTGATTTGGATATCACCATCCAACTCATCACTAGTAAAAAGTACCTCATGTTCTGCTGTTTGATTCAATAATGGGGTCAAATTTTCAATTGACGCTTTTAATGCAGGTGGCGCAGAAAATAGTCGAAACTTGGTGTCGTAAAATGAAAGAACGATACAAGCACCATCAAATACACTCTGACAAGTATCGACAATAATTTGAATTTGATTTCTGAGAGGCGTGGGAATTTCGCCTTCAACGTATACTTTGTGACGTAATAGCGATGACGCTTCGTTGTTAGATGAGCTCATATCCGTTCTCTATTGGATATTTTTAATTTTTGCGGCAATTTCCTCAGCAGAAGATTCCCCTTTAACGACAAAATCTTTAACAAATTCGTAAGCATATGCTCTGTCTTTATCTTCTTGTCGTTCAGAAGATGAATACATCATAATAACGCAGGACAACAACTCGTGTTTAGCCCTAAGAGCCTTAAAGCGCTCCAAAAACTCAAAACCGTTAATCTGCGGCATATTAATATCTAGAAAGATAATATTGGGTGGGAAGCTATCACCTGCCTTCAGCTTATTTTCATCGTAAGCATCGAGAAAATTTAATCCAGCTAAACCATCATCTTTTTCAACAATAGAGGTAATGCCAATCTGCTTGAGTTGTCGGCTTAATATATAACGATCGATTTCACTATCGTCTATTATTAGCGCATTGACAGCCGTCATACAGTATCCTCTTTGGGCAAAGTAATTATAAAAGTAGTCCCTTTTGTAGATGACTCCAAAGAAATACTTCCTTTAAGATAATCCACATGCTTCTTAACCGTCGCCAACCCAAGACCAGATCCAAAACTGACATTGGGATGAAAACGTTTAAACATTTGAAAAACCTCAGATAATCGTTCTTCTGGAATACCTAACCCATTGTCTACAACGCGAATCGAATAATCAAATTTTTGTTCGTTAATAATGATTTTAACAAATTGAAAATCTTTATTTTTGTCACAATATTTTGCCGCATTGGATACTAAGTTATCCAATATCAAAGTCATGCTTTTTTCGTTTGTCTGGACGTCACCTTCAACATTTGCCTCACCCGAAAACTGGCACTGATTCTCTTTTAAGAGTTCAGCATTATTTTCTCGAACGTTACTGAGAACACTTTCCATATCAACTAAGGACGTTTCTTCGGGCTTTGGTTCTGGGTCATTCAGCGCCAGTACACTTATGATAAGCCGCTCCAACTTCTCCATCTGAGAAACAATTTTTACGCTATTTTCACTGGCCTCACCAAAGTTCTCTTCTCCAATATCTTGGACAACAAACTGGGCTAACCCTTTCGCCGATGTTAACGGTGCTTTTAAGTCGTGGGACATCCGATAAGCAAACTGCGCTAACTCATCGTTTGCTTTCGTTAAAGACTCCGTTCTTTGTTCAACTAATAATTCAAGCTTTTGATTAATTTCGGTTTTGACTAACTCTTCTTTTAATCTGGCTCCTGCAACGACCAACAACTCTTTAATTTCACCAGAAACATTACGACTGATCGTTTCATCAATAGCTTCGTTGGTATTTTCTCGAGATAAAAGCGCAATAACTTTATTAATTGAGCCTGTAATATTTTTAGAGAGGTAAGTAATAAATATAATATTTATGATAGAAATAATAACAACTAACGGCACCATGGCGTTGAATATAAATTCAACTGTTTTGACTATTGGCTCCTCAAAATCTATTGAGTTTTGATTAAGAATATTTGAAACACTTCCAAGCTTTACGAAAAACTCTTGCCATGAAATTTCATTCCGAACAAAAGAATCTATAAGTTTTAAACCTTCATTGGCATCAACAATATCTTTCTCACATAACTCAATGGCTTCATATGTTCCAATGCGCCGCATAATAAACTTCTCTATGCCGTTAATTTGAGCTAAGCAATCAATGGGTTGTTGCCTTATATCGTAAATAGTTTTGCGTAGCTTTTCCGTATCCAAGTCATCAACATCATCAGTCAACATAACCTGCTCAGAAAACTCAGAGATATATTTGAGGTGCAGCATATTAAGCTGATGAAATTTAGCCCCTTGAAGAATTTCAAACATGGAGAATAATGTTAACGATATCTCAAAAATCGTGAGAACAACGATAATCATAAGTTTGCGTGAAATATTCATTACTGCTTACATGTATCCGTTCATATTTGCGTGTGCTATTCCCGTATCATGTTTAACTCTTACGGTTATTCAGGAGTATATTTCCAAGAGAAAAGGTTAAAAATCAAACCATCACTATAACCTATAGCCTAATCAACGCAAAATGACAGCTAAAGTACTCATTTAATTAACTAAAACGCCGTTTAATATAGCTTCTCCATTTTTTACCGGCATATCATGTCAATATAGGCCTAAGAGCCTTTATACTTAGATGCAAGTTAGCGTAAAATATCTGTGTTACATTGGTGTACTTAGTATTTTAAATGCTAATGATATAAACCCGATAAGAAGCTCTGTAGCACTAAGGATTTTCCCATCACGAAGCCAATAATTTGGACAATCAGTAAAGTTGTCGTTCTTCTCGCAACTTTGATTGTCGTTAGCCTCTTATCTTCAGAATTTGAGTACAACACTCATTGGCTTGAACGCCCCACTTATCTGTATGTGGGTTTAATGATAATCAGTGGTATCGCATACCTCAGCCTTATTTGGCCTTGTATTTCACACTCAAAACTCAATCTATCTTTTAAGTGGATATTTGGTCTAGGCTTATTGTTTCGACTGCTATTTATTCCTTCTACTCCAATATGGGAAGACGACTTTTATCGCTATTTCTTTGATGGTTCGCTCGTAAAGCAAGGATTAAACCCCTACGAGTATGCGCCACTACAAGCTTTTGAAAGACCTGCATTTGATGGAGCAGAAGCTTTAGGATTAACACCCGAACCTACCCCTCCACATCCAGATTTACTATTTCTACAACAAGAACCTTTATTGGATAGAGTTGCTTATCCTCATATTAAGACGATCTACCCACCTGTTACCCAAGCGGTTTTTGCGTTAAGCCAGATTATAAATCCGTTTAATCTTATCGTGTGGCGGGTCATTCTCATCCTGTTTGACCTAATAACCTTCTACCTTCTGTATCAGCTACTGATTCGTATAGGAAAACCTGTTACCTATAGTGCTATTTATTGGCTAAATCCGTTATTGATTACGGAAACTGTCAACGCTGGTCATATGGATGTACTGCTCGCTCCATTACTAGTCGCGGCCTTGCTCATGGTGGCGATAAAAAGAATCAGTTTTAGTGGTATTGCTCTTGCTTTAGCGGCTGGCGTTAAGTTATGGCCATTGATATTGGCTCCCTCTATTTTCAGAACTTACTTAAATTCCATTAACTCTTTGTTCAAAGTGAGTTTACCACTGATTTTCCTCACTATTATTCTCCTTTCTCCACAGTTCCTTTCTTCTTTAAACGAAGATGCAGGCGTATCCAACTACGCTCAGTACTGGAAGACAAATACATTTATGTTTGCTTGGCTCGAAGCGGGAATAACTTCCGTATCGGAACTGGCTTTTATGCCATTTTTTGATCCCAACATAGCTTCTCGCTTAATAGTTGGAGCATTGGTGATTTCTATAGTTATTGCAGTCTCTCTCCGTCCATGGTCTTCCATCGAGGAGCTTGCAACTCAATGGCTCGTCATTATCGCCACACTGTTTCTGCTATCGCCGACAGGTTATCCCTGGTACGTGATTTGGTTTATGCCCCTACTCTGCATCAAACCCAATAGGGCATTGCTGCTCCTGACTGCCCTGCTACCACTTTATGATCTGAGGTATCCGTTAGAGGCTAACGGTCTATTGCCTATATTTGAGAATGTGATAGTCACTATAGAGTTCTTACCTGTATTAGTGTTACTTGTCTGGTACCTATGGAATAAAAAGCCTAAAGCGGAGTCAGCGATTAGGTCTGTTTAGAGAGTACGGTAATCAAGCTATTTGATGGTGGCTTGCTTATCCAATTCGCGTTCAACAATTTCTATTTCTTTAAGAAAGTGCTCTACCTTATATTCATCAGATAGTTTTCTGGCTTCTTGAATCAGCTCACGACTTTCTTCGGGTAATGATGACGCTATCACCTTGGCTAAAGTGACATTAGTTGGAATGTAAAGCTGTTGCGTTTTTGTAGAATAAGCTAATGCGTATGCTTTTCTAGACCAGGATTCCGCGTTTTCGTAATCCTCAAGTTCAAAAGCAACCGCCCCCATCTGCTGCAGAGCAAATGCTTGATCAAGTTCACTACCTAACTGTTCAGAATAATCAAAACATTGCATGAAATTAAATAGCGCTAATTCTGGCTGAAGCAAGTTCCGGTATAGTCCACCTAAATTGTAATAGCTATCAGAAAGCCCTTTGATATTACCTAGAGCTTCATCTCTCTCCACTTTAATATTTTCAACATCAATAGCTTGGTTATACCGACCACCAGTTGTGAGTCCTATTGCAACGACATTTAACATGGATTGTCCCAATAAGTTTTCTGGCACAACGTTTAGATGAGATAAAGCATAATCTGACGCTTTATCGAATACCTTGTCATCCTTAGTGTAAGCTGAGATAAGTAGCTGATCTGCTGCTAACCAAAACCTAAGTATCGGATCTTGGGTTTGGCTTAATTTTTCAGTGGCTTGAGTTAGAAGCGCATTTAAATCATCTATTTGGCCAAGCGAATAGTGAATGCGTGCTTGTAGAATCGCCGCTAGCCCCAATTGGTCGTCAGTGAGTGAAAGTTGTTTAAGTTGTCTTAAAGCCTCACGAGCGATATCCAGCTTGTCATCAGCTATTGCAATGGCGGCTTTAAGCAGCAATAAAACTGAAGATTCATCCGGCTCGGTGTCAGCAAGTTTTGATTCAATTTTACTTAGCAATTCTCCCTGTTCATGTCCAAACTCCAGCATTAACTCGTTTAAGGAGGTAGATAAGAGTTTTGACTCAGAGGGAATTAGTTGACTTTGATTGGGCGATGAAGAAGACGAAGTATGAGGTTGGCTACATCCCATCACTACTAGAGCATAAGATAGCAGTATAAAATACCTCATTGGCACACCTCCAACATCTCTTACTCGTCATTCTAAAAAGACTATATCAGATAATACGTGCTTGTTAATACCTTACCCTTTCTGTAGTAATCGCTTTAAATCTTCAGGCGTGTCTATACCCGTCGGTGGTGTTTCTACAGCAATGCCTACATGTATTTTTTCGCCATGCCAGAGCACCCTTAATTGCTCCAGAGACTCAATTTGTTCAAGTGAGGAAGGACTCATTTGAATATAACGCTTAACAAACCCCGCTCGATAAGCGTAAAGCCCAATGTGCCTCAAATAAAAGTCACCCACGTCATCAATGTTTTCTTTTCCTAAGAACCGATTGCGATCATAAGGTAACACTGAACGGCTAAAGTAAAGCGCGTTACTTTGTTTATCTAAAACAACTTTAACGACATTGGGATTAAAGACTTCATCAACATCATCTATCTTAACCGCTAATGTCGCCATACTCGCATCTTGACTCACCGACAAGCTTTTCGCGACCTGCTGGATATTAGCAACAGGGATAAAGGGCTCATCACCTTGCACATTGACAATGATTTCATCATCCCCAATTTCAAGCCGATCGATAACTTCTGCTATTCGCTCTGTTCCTGACTCATGCTCAGAGCTCGTCAAACAATATTGCCCACCAAACTGTTCGACAGCTGCAACAATACGCTGATCATCTGTCGCTACGACAACTTGACTTGCCCCTGACTCGATTGAGCGCTCATAAACATGCTGAACCATAGGTTTGCCTTCAATATCAACTAAAGGCTTTCCCGGAAATCGACTGGAAGCGTATCTGGCTGGAATTATGACAGTAAAACTCATCAGCCTATTTACCCAATGCTTCCACTTCTTCTGACGTCAATTTCCTCGCTTCGCTTTCAAGCATCACTGGTATATTGTCGCTAATTGGGAAGGCTAACCTATCGAATCGACAGATAAGCTCATTTGTTTTATCATTCAGTTGCAACTTACCTTTACATATTGGACAGGCTAAAATATCCAGTAATTGTCTATCAAATGCCATTCTCTTTCCTAAATTCACTTATATATTATAGCGTTTGTTACATTTAGCGCTTTGATTTTATTGCTAAAAGACGTTCCAAGAAATCCGACTTAAAATGTTCAGTTAACTTAGCGCTGACTGGCAGATACCACCAATCATCGTGCGCAAAATCACGACACTTCACGGCATCTTTTTCAGTCATAATAACGGTTTCTTGTGGCAAATCATGCTCGGTATACAAGTGATGATCACCAAATATCAGCGTTTCTTTAATCTTAACGCCTTTAGTTGTTAGTAAATCAAAAAAGCGCTGTGGATTACCTATTGCAGCCGCTGCAACAACAGTACGATTAATACTGGCAACAGGCTTAGTCTGTTGAGGATATTTCACATTGACCAATTGGCCAGGTTCCAACGACATAAGGTACTCTTCAGTTTGAGCCTTACCACCATTTGTTACCTTAAAATCGACCGAGGCCAACCGCTGACGGCTCTCTCGAAGCGGCCCCATAGGCAATAACAAGGCATTACCAAATCGCCTTTGCCCATCAATAACGACAATCTCGACATCGCGTTGCAACGCATAATGCTGCAACCCGTCATCACTAATCACAACATCACATTGATGTTCTTCTATGAGGTATGAAGCCCCTCGGGGTCTGTTCGGATCAACAACCATCGGACAACCCAAGTGCTGCTTCATCAGTACAGCTTCATCACCAACATGCTCCGGCTTACTATCGGTTTCTACAGTCTTAGGATAATCAATGCCGTTTCCTCCATAACCCCGGCTAATGACCCCAGGCCTGAAGCCATTTTGCTTAAGCCAGTGACATAAAAATATCACTAGAGGTGTCTTACCATTGCCACCAACGCTAATATTACCCACTATAACAACGGGCACATCCACTCGGTGTGAACGAAATATTCCTAAACGATAAAAAAGCCGGCGTATAGAGGAAATCAGCCAAAACAAAAGAGTTAAAGGTAACAAGACAACAACTAAAGGATTCTTGTTATACCAGCTTTTTTCTAACAAACTCACAGCGTTACTTCACCAAACTGAATTTTATGCAACTGAGCATACATACCATCTTGCTCAATCAGCGACTGGTGATTTCCTCTCTCAACTACCTCACCTTGTTCTACAACTAAAATCGTATCAGCATTTTCAATTGTCGATAATCGGTGAGCAACAACCAGGCTAGTCCGGTCTTGTTGCAGTGTATCAAGTGCATCTTGTATCAGTCGCTCAGACTCTGTGTCCAAGGCTGAAGTCGCTTCGTCTAAAATAAGAATAGGCGCATCACGTAATATGGCTCTGGCAATCGCAATTCGCTGCCTTTGTCCACCAGAAAGGGAACTGCCGTTTTCGCCGATTTCTGTGTCGAGACCGTTTTCTAGCTCATCAGCAAACTCGATGACATGAGCAACCTTAGCGGCTTCTTCTATTTCTTTACGCGAAACACTGTCGTTCACGCCGTAAGCGATATTATTAGCAATAGTGTCATTAAATAAAGTGACGTTTTGGGACACCAGCGCAAACTGATTCCGCAAATCTTTTAGCTTGATATCTTGAATAGGAAGGTCATCAATGTAGATGCCCTTTCCATCTTTAATGCCTTTTACGTCAAGATCATAAAAACGCGTTAGCAGATTGGAGATGGTTGACTTACCACTTCCTGACCGTCCAACTAGAGCAATAGAACTCCCCGCAGATACCTCAAACGAGACACCGTTAATCGCTGGTTGATCCTTCCCTTCATAGGTAAAAGTCACATCGTCAAAACGCAACTTACCCTCACTGCGTTTTAGCACTATTTTGCCGTTATCAGCCTCAATATCCTTGTCCAAAGTCTCAAAAATGCTTGCACAAGCCGCCATTCCTCTTTGCAGCTCACTATTAACTGTAGTCAACTGCTTTATCGGCTTCAGTAAGGTTGTCATAGCTACTAACAGTGCAATAAAAGTACCTGCCGTTAAGTTTTCAATAGCCCCTGGCATACTGGCAACAAACAAAACAACCGCAAGCGCAATCGACGCGATAATCTGAACGGTTACGACACTACCCACCTTAGCGACCACCAACTTCATATTTTGTTGGCGATTGTAGTTGTTCTTATCAGCAAAGCGTTCGGATTCTTTTGATTGAGCACCAAACATCAGAACTTCTTTGTGCCCCTTTAGAACTTGCTCAATTGAGGACGTCAGGCTCCCCATAGCTTGCTGAATTTGTTTACTGATTTTCCTAAATCTCTTACTAACACCAGAAACAATAACGCCAACAATAGGACCAATGACAAAAAAGATTAAGGAGAGTTTCCATGAGTAATAAAACATAGTCGCTAGCAGGAAGATAACAAAGGCGCCCTCTCTTACCGCAACAGCAAATGCCTTACCAGCGGCATTGGCAACCTGTTCAGTATCAAATAGCGCTTTAGAGATGAGTGCTCCGGTTGAATTGTTATCGTGAAATGAAACGGGAAGATGGATATATTGCTCAAATAATTGCTGGCGCATACGCATAACAATGCGATTGCCAACCCAAGACAACATATAAGTACCAATAAAATTTGATAGCCCTCTTAAAATCATGAGTGGCACAATGGCATAGGCCGCCAAACGCAAATACGCGTAATCGCCAGTCACCAAGCTTTTATCGGTAACGACTTTTAGTTGAGCGATAACGAATCCGTCGACAGATGCATAACCAATCATGCCAAGGCCAGCTACGATAAATGCTAATTTAAACTCTGCTAGGTATTGACGAAAGCGCCTAAAGGTACTTTGAGGTTTGGAGAGGCTCATGACTTCCTTAATTAAATAATCAGGCTGTATTCTAACCTCGAACTGATAATTACCCAACAGCCAATAGATTGTATTTAAATGATTTTAAAGAGGTTACAAGAGCCTATATCTTGTTGGCAGATATGATTTTCAACCATTTGGTTAAATAAACGACAAATTCTTAAAGTGCTTGTTTCAATTATCGGTCTTCTAATTTAATGATGCTGTATCCAGATTACGTGGAAACTTCACGATAAACTGAGTACCTTGTTTAACTTTACTTTTTACCGAGATGTTACCTTTCATGGTTTGAGTGATGAGGTTGTATATAACATGCAACCCGAGACCTGACCCACCTTGCGACCGCTTTGTGGTGTAAAAAGGCTCAAAGATTTTATCGACTATTTTGGCGTCAATACCGACCCCATTGTCGGAGAACTCGATGACAACACTATCCCTATCCTCATAGATAAGGATATTTATAACCCCATCGGAATTATCGGTAAATGCATGAAAAACCGCATTCACGATCAGATTTGTCATGATTTGTGCAATATTGCCGGGTCTTTGCAATACCTTGAGTGATTCACAACCCTCGATATTAAACTCAAGCTGCAGATGTTTATACTTAGGCTTTAAGCTGACAATAACTTCGCGAATATATTCAATAAGGTCGAACTCAGTTATATGCTCATTTGATTGATCAACAGCCACTCGCTTGAATGACTGAATCAACTTAGAAGCACGTTGGATATTCCCCATAACAATTTCAGTAGAGTCATTCGCCACCGACAATAAATTTTCGAAGCTAGACTCTGTTAGCGTGCCTTCTTCATAATCAATCTTAACGGCATCAACTTGCTCCCTCAAATGGGTAACCGCACCAAGCCCAACCCCGATAGGCGTATTAATCTCATGTGCTATACCCGCAACAAGCCCACCTAGAGAGGCCATCTTTTCCGATTCAACCAATTTGTTCTGTGCTCTTTTCAAATTGGAAATGGTGCTCTCAAGCTCAAGGTTACTTTGTTCAAGAGCTTTAGTTCTCTCAACGACTCGTCGTTCTAACTCAATGTTTAAATCAGCTAAGGCCTTCTCAGCTGATTTTCGTTCATCATTCTCTTTCTGAAGGTCTGTATAGAGGCCTGCATTTTCTATACTGATCGCACTTTGTTGAACCAAAACCTCTACCTTCTCAATCCCTCTCTTAGTAAAACAATAAGGTGACAAGTTATTCTCTAAATATATGGCTCCTAATAACTGGTCTTTGCCAATAATGGGTAAGCAGAGTAGAGATCGCACACCTTTGTATTGAACATAACTATCTCGAACGAACATATCCGTGTTTAGCGCATCACCACTATGGCATGTACTGCGAGTAGAAAGGCAGTAATTCAACGCGGATTCACTATATTCCTCATTAGGTTGAAGTAGGCAAAGCGCTTTCCCTTTTTCGAAAACACAATCAATAACCGGTTCTGGGCCAGTTGTATCAATTAAATAAGCTTTCTCTGCCCCAGCAATTCTTGCCGCTGTCTCCAGCACTTTCTCTTGAAGAGTTTGTTTGTTCATTTCTCTGGATAACGAATGGAAAGTATCCAGCAGCATCGTCATATCTTCCAGCAACAGGTTTTGATTCTTTCCATTTCCTGATGACAGCGAGGACTGCTTGGCCAATTCAGGGAAACGAGATAAAAAGCTAAACTCAAGGCCTGACGCTCCCCAGAGACGAATCGCTTCTATAGCTTGATTGAAGCTGGCTAACACAATCTGCGGCCCACTGATGGATCGATATATATTGAAAGATAACAGCTGAGCCAATGCGTAATCTTGAAGATATCCATTATTAAGCGAGAAGGTACTTGCTTTTTCCAATACCTTTAAAGCTCCTCCAAGTTCATTTTCGACCAGGTGTAATGCGGCTTGAACAAACATCACCTTATGTTCATTTTCTCCTTCAGATACCCTATTCCAGCGTTTCATTTTTCGAAGCGCGGCCTTGATCAATACTCTGCGCTTTTTGCATTTACTTTCCTTTTCCAATCCCATCATGCCAGCACTTAACGCTAGGCAAACTTCGCTTTCTAATAAATTTCGCATGCCATACATGGCATTACTAAACTCTCTAGCTTTCATGCTAAACCTAAATGCTTCGGGATAATTACTTGTATATAAACAATGAATGGCTTTACTTTGATAATACGAATAAAGAGCTGTTCTGTTGCCGCTCATTTCTATAGATTCAAGATCGATGTAAGGCACTAGGTCAAGTGTCTGTTCCCCGGCTTTACTTTCTTTAAACTGTTGAATAAGGTCAATCCAAATAGCTGCATAGGTTATGCAAAATCCCTGACCAAATTGCGTTAACAATTGCCAATACTCGTTGCAGGTCTTCCACATATGTTCGAATGGTTGTCCAGAAAAAATAAGATAAGGACAAGAAAACGCAGCGTTATAAGACGCGAACTCTATTCCTCCCGTACGCTTCCCTTCAATAACTCCTTCGTGAATCGACGGTAAAGCATCTCTAAAGGGATCGGTCCAATGCCTGACATGGACATTAAATATCTCGTATATCTGCGGCTTAACCTTAAAGTTGTCATACCGCTCCATCATTTTAAGTCCTGCTTCACAGTATCGATAAGCTGAAGTGTGCTGCTCAACGCCACTACAATACAAACCAAAAATCGCGTAAGCATATGCAGAATCTTGACTATTTCCTTTATTAAGACAGATACACAACATGGTATTGCAGAATTTTGCAAACATACGTTCACACGTAAAATAAGCAGGAGCACAACCTATCGCTAGGACAGCTAACGCAGCTTTTGCTAATTCGTCGGTCATATCAGGCAGTTCTTCTAAGCGCATGATTTCTTCATCCGTCGCTTTAGTTGCACCATTTTTAAAGAACTCATCTTCTAGTTCAGGAGACGGCATTAATTGAAAGCCAAGCTCTTGAATAGTAGATACGCAGATGGATACAGCCTCTTCCATCTGATTATTACCAATGTGATTGAGTATTTGAGTGATGAAGATAGGGACCTTATCAACCAATGCAGATGTTTTTTCGAGCAGTAAATTAGATGTAGCTTCAGCCTCCTTATATTGTGTGCATAGGTACTGCGTTTCTAATAACGCTAAATGGATATCATACGCACTGCTATCACCGTTATCCCAGCAGTTTTCAGGTAACATGGATTGCCCTGCTAATAAAAGCTCAAGTGCAGTGCCATTTGCCCCCGACTTATTTGCTTGAATACCCGCTTGATAATTTAATGATGCGTAGATGAGCTTTTCATCTTGCGCTAATAACTCAGCACCAAGGTTAATTTGAGACGTCAACTCATAGAGATTTTCTTCTAGCTGTTCTTCCTGAAAATCCTGAAACATTGCTCGCCCTATCTTCACATGTACCTCTGGGCGCCTCTCTTTATCGAGTAACTCATAAGCGGCTTGCTGAACTTTGTCGTGTAGAAATTTAAACTCCAAATCGGGTAACGCACTCAAGTCCTCAACATGGGTATAATCTAAATACATTAACTTGTGGCTACCTGACATCAGGTAGAGCAACCCTTCCTTAACGCAGGTATTACAAATAGCCAAAACGTCACTGACAGATTTTTCGAGAATTTTGGTGAGTAACGAAAAACGGAAATGGCTACCTATGGCCGAACATACTTTTAAAAACTCAACATGGTCGCTCGATAATTCACTGATTTTTGTCGTCATTAGTTCTACAACGTTCTCAGTTATCTCTGCTCCTCTTATTTTTTCAATATCCCATTCCCAGGCAGAGTCTTTGAAGGCAATAAGTTCAGAGCGCCACAATGTATCCAATAACTGTACGGTAAAAAATGGATTACCATTTGCTTTGGTGAAAACAACTTCCGCCAATTCATGCACAGCCATCTTGTCTTGCTTCAAGCTGTCGCTTAACAAAGAACAAATATCCTGAATAGAGAGAGGTAGCAACTCAATTCGACTAATGTGAGTATTCCCCTGTTCTACTTTTTCAATAGCTTTAGTGAAAGGGTGAAGCGCATCAACCTCGTTATTACGGTAAGCACAAACAATATGCATATATTTGAGTTCGTGATCAGCGCACAAACGTTCGAGCAACAACATTGAGGCGTTATCAGCCCATTGCATATCATCTAAAAACAGAACTGTTAGCTTCTTTTCAGCACAACTCAGCTTGATAAAGGTTTTAAAAGTCATAACGAAGCGACTAAGTTCATCGCTTGGACTCAATACTTCCGGCTCTTTGACAATATCAAAAAGCATGCGCAGTTCTGGCAGTACATCACAAAGAATCTTTGCTTTGTCGCCAACTTCACGGTTGAGGCTTAATCGCCACGCATCCCGCTTAGTTTTGGGTTCAGCAAGCCGCTGGCGTATCAGTGAATGAAATGCCTGAATAAACGCACCAAGCGGAGGTTTAATTCCTATCTGCTCAAACTTCCCCGATAAAAAGTGACCTCGATGTTTACAGACAGGTTTGTGTAACTCTTTAACTAACACAGATTTACCGATCCCCGAATATCCTGAAACAAGTGTTAAAACAGATTCACCTACGCTCGTCTTCTTTGCAGCATCCAATAACTTTTCAACTTCTTTTTCCCTACCGTAAAGCTTGGTTGAGATACTCAAGACATGCTGCTCAATAACTGATTCATTCTGAATTCTTTCATTAGGTTGTTTATGAGCTTGTACAAGATCTGATTTCAAGCTAGCAAGGGATTGGTACCTGTTAAGCGGGTTTTTATCTAACAGCTTTTCAACAATAGAATGTACCGCTGGATATCTTTCAAGTGACTCTAGATCAGGCTTCAAAGCAACATGTGCATAGACTAAATCTTGTAAGTTCTTACTACTGAAGATCTTCCGGTTGGCAAATAACTCATAAATCAGCAAGCCAAGGTTATAGATATCTGTTCGATAATCTAATGGCTGGTTCACTTTTCCTGTCTGCTCTGGAGAAAAGTACCGACTGTCGAAAGCACTAACGCTGTATGAAGCATGATGAGACGTACTCATTTCCCTCGCATGACGTATATCAACAAAACACGCTTTAATTCGTTTTCGGTCAGTTATGTCAATCAGGATAGTGTCTGGGTTCAGCCCCTGATGAACAACGTTTTGCTTGTGCAACAAACACAAAGCATTTGTTAACGCGATAGCTAGTTGGTAACGCATATCAACAGCTAGCTTTTTATCCTTTATAAAAGCCGTTAATGGCGAACCTTCAACGTGCTCCAGCAATAATATTGCATCACCATCCTTGCATTCAAAGGTCACCGGTTTAACTACAGCCGAACTGTTAACTTTTTTGAGTAACTTAAACTCGTATTCGAGATCTGTTTTCGCCTGAACAAAGCTAATACCAAGCTTGGGTTGTTTCAGAAGAAACTTATCTCCTTTGCAGTTATTAACAAACTGAAGATCGTACCCATCAGACTTCGAAAGATTGGATAAAAAGGATAAAGAAACGGCTTTTAGTTTTTTAGTCACTCTTTTCTCTCTTTCTTTACATCTAGGGGGACCTGCAACTCGAACTTACTCTTGTAAGAACAAAGCTAACAATCAATTTTTTTCCAAATTGATTTCACATGCTCTCTCACTTTAAGTAATTCGTTTTCAGGAACGGGTTTGGAAAAAAGAAAACCTTGAATTTGGTTATTTTCATGATGAGATGCAACACTCTTAACCAAATGATATTGTTCAACCGTCTCTACACCTTCAGCGACTACGTTCATATTCAAGTTATGAGCGAGCTGAGCAATTGTTGTCACTATTGCTTTATCTTGCTCCTTTTTAGGCGCATCAACGATAAATGATCGGTCAATTTTTAACGTATTGAACGGCAAGCGTTTGAGGTAATTGAGTGACGAATAGCCGGTACCAAAATCATCAATAGCCAGCTTGATACCTATCTCGGCTATACGCTCGAGTGTTTTCCTGGTTTCTTCAAAATCATCAATTAATGAACATTCGGTAACTTCAATTTCTAACCATTCAGGCGAGCACCCCGTAGTCTCCAATATGGATTCTAACTTTTCAGTGAGCCCTTTTTGTTTCAATTGAACAGAAGATAAATTGACCGCTATTCTAAGAGGATCTTGCGTTTTCGACAGTCGAATAGCAAATTCGCAAGCTTCTCGAATAACCCAAGTGCCAACTTCAACAATCAACCCCGCCTCTTCCATAAAAGGAATAAACTGGCCTGGCTGTAAAACACCTCGAGTTGGGTGGCGCCATCTGATCAAAGCTTCGACACTGGTAAACTCACCATTTGAAAAGTCGACCTTAGGTTGATAGTGAAGAACGAGCTGTTCCATACGCCGGTTAATCATTTTGCGCATATCAACTTCTAAGGAAAGTTGTAAATTCGCTTGGGAATCATCCTCTTGGGAGTAAAAGCGATAAGCATTCTTTCCAGCTCTTTTCGCTTTGTACATCGCAACATCAGCTTTTTTAAGCAATAATTGAACATTGTCTCCATCCAATGGACAACGGCTGATCCCCATACTGGGCGTAACAATAAGCTCACGGTGCTCAATGGAATATTGAGCCGACAATAGCTGCATAATTTTATCGGCAACCCGAATAACATCTTGTTTATGCGTTAAGTCAGTCAATAAAATGGCAAACTCATCTCCTCCTAAACGGCATACAGAGTCTGCTGAACGCATAATAGATTTCAGGCGCTTGGCGACTTCGACAAGCAGCTTGTCGCCAACATTATGTCCTAGAGTGTCATTAATATTCTTAAATCGGTCTAAATCTAGAAAAATTACCGCTAGATGTTTTTTAAGTCGTTGATTTCTCGAAATAGCCTGAGAAAGCCTGTCAATAAATAAAGAACGGTTAGGTAAATCAGTTAATGGGTCATAATGCGCTAGATGAATGATTTCATTTTGTGCTTCTAACCTATCTGTAATATCTGTGTTAATACTACAAACGCGATGGATGACATTTTGTTCATTGTACAATGGGAATTTCACGCTCAAATAAAAGTGCTCGCCATCTACACTAGGAAGCAGTTCTTCGCACTGGATAGAATGACTGGTATTAATCACTTCTTGATCGTTCCGTTTGATCAACATCGCCGTTTCTATCGGGAAAAGATCGACATCTGTCAGACCATTTTCGTACTCTACATTCAAATTTAAGGCACTTTTGAATGCGTCATTAACCATCTCATATTTACCGTCTATTCCCTTTAATGAGATGAGTGAAGATGAATTATTGATAATGGATTCTAACCTGTCGTTAGTCAGAGCTAGTTGCTGCTCTGTATCCAATCGCATCTCAATTTCACTTTTCAGCAAATGATTAGTGTTTTCTAACTCTTTGTTTCGAGCATTAACTTGTTGCGTTAAAACTTCTCGCGCTTGAGCAAGTTCCCGAATGGTGTCTAAATCCTTATAAGAACGCAGCGCAGTGGCAACACAAGATCGCATCTTCTCTGCGGTAAGTTCAGATTTTTCTTTATAGTCGTTGATGTCGTAATCAACGATAACGCTAAGTTCTGGAGCTTGACCAGGTTGACCTGTACGTAAAATGATTCTTAGAAACTGGTTTTTTATCACATTGCGAACGTATTGAACGAGGTCTAAGCCTGCATGATCTGTTTCCATAACCACATCAAGCAACATGACGTTAAAGTTGTTGTCTTCCTCCAAGATAGTTTTAGCTTCTTCTGCAGAGTAAGCGTGAGAGAGTTGAATCGGTCGTCCGTCAAATTGAAATTTATTTAATACAAGTTTTGTTACATCATGAATTGCGTGATCATCATCGACAATCAATACTTGCCAGCAATCTTCGTGCTTACCGTTCGAATCACGAGTTTCAGTTTTAGATCCTTGAGATTCCTCAGAAAATTTTAGTAATCCACTTGTCATGAAACGTCCTCAATACGCTTAAAACATAGTCAATAACACCCTCTATCTAATTTTAAGTTAGTTTATTTTAGGCAAAATACAATAAGCCTTTTGTTGTACACAAAAGGTACTATCTAGCCTTTATAATTGGCATACCAAAAGGGGTAGATATCACGCCTATACCCCTGAACTTCAATGGTATAAGGAGAGATTTTAAACGTTATCTGACCATGCTCTGACGTAGAGTAGGTTTTGACGCCATGGCTATGATAACGCTCTACAACTTCTGCTTTGGGGAAACTCCATCGATTAAGATAACCTTGACTAAATATGGAATAAGTTGGGTCAACATATTTGATAAAAGTCTCCGAACTCGAACTATTACTCCCGTGATGTGGAGCAACAAGAATTGTAGATTTTAGATCTTCACCATGCATTTCTATCAAGCGGCGCTCGATAGACTTATCAATGTCTCCACTTAATAAAATACTGTGCAGGCCACCTGACGCCTTAACAACACAAGACGATTCATTTTCATCAGCGACCATAGGCTTTAGAGGCCAAAGAGCAGCAAGCTTCAACCCTGCCCTTTCATCACGCCATCCGTTGAAACAAAGATCTTCGCTAGTTATCTTGTTACTAATTTCAAGGTGCTTCTCTAAATGAGAGACACCTCCAGCGTGATCATTGTCATTGTGACTAACTATCAATAAATCCAATTTGTTAATTCCTCGACTACGTAGCAAAGGTAAGATCACCGCGTCAGCCATATTAAATCCACTGGGGAAAGACGGCCCTGTATCATACAAAATAACTTTATTATTACTGCTGATTAGAACGGCTAGTCCCTGCCCCACATCCAGAACATCAACTTGCCAATAAGGTTTATCTTTATCGGGAATAAAAGCGATAAATGGCAATATCCAAATAACAAAAATAAACTTCGGAATAGGTAATTTAGGCAAAAGCAAGCCTAATAAACCTACTCCTAAACAAAGCCAAATGGAGAAAGGGAAATCTTTTATAGTGACGTGAGTCATAGATATTGAACCCACTTGATACAAAGTTGTAACACAAAAACCAATAAGGGTATCTGCGAGTTTAAATAGCACTTGGCCTAGCGACGGGAAAAACAAGAAGAAGAAAGTTGCTGCCAAGCACGTTGGAACGAGAATCAAAGTGACTAAGGGCACAGCTATAAAGTTTATTATTGGTGCTCCCAAGGATATAAAACCAAACTGCCATGCAACTATGGGTAACATAAAGAGGCTGATGACAAGCTGCAGTCTTAGACTTGCCCCTAAGGTATTTAAAACTGTATTACTCCTTCTTTTAACAGGCCAACACCAAACTGCAAACAAAATAATGCCAACAGCACTTAAACTGAGCCATAAGCTGATTCCATAAAGACTAAAAGGCGTTGACAAGATCACGACAAACAAAATGGCTAACAAAGATCGAACTGGCGACCATGAGCGACCAAACCACAGTAATATCGAGACAACAAAAAGCATCAAGCAGGCTCTTAGTGTGGGTAAACTAAAGCCAGCGAGATAGGCGTAAAATAAGCTGAGAAGCAAAGTCAAAAATATTGATACTCTCTGACTCGGTGTATTAAGACTCAATACACCAAATTTTATAAGAGCCATCAATAAACTGTTGAATACCCAGTAGCTAGCTGTTGCTACAACACCAATATGTAGACCTGATATCGCCACTAAATGGGCCGTTCCGGTCTGTTGGAGTACCGCCCAATCATCATCATCCAGAAACCCACGATAACCTAAAGATAATGCAGCTAACCATTTACCATGGGATAACTCTAAGCTGAGTAATTGATCTAACAATTGCTGACGAATCGTCGTACTAGCGTCAATAAGAGCATTAAGTTCGCTTTTTTTGACATAGCCTGTCGCTTTGACGCCTTGGGTCATTAGCCATTGCTGATAATTAAAACCTCCTTCATTAGCCAAGCCATGTGCTGGTTTCACTTTAACGAGAAATTTAACCTCTTGGCCTTGCTTGAGTTCCCAGTTAGGTTGGTACCAAGACAAACGGAACTTTATCGGAGCATGCCTCGTCTCTACGTCATCAATAGAATCAATACGCATCATGAAGCGTTGTTCGGTTGACAATGAGGCAATTAATGACTCAATTTCCCCCGTCACTATGATACTTTGATGAAAATCTTGCTCTCGCAGTTGCCAATGTTGATGCCAATGGCCTACACTCGAAATCCAGACTAGACCAGCTAAAAAGCCTGAGATACATTTTGCGAATGGATAATCAGAAAAACGCAGTAACAGTAATAAGGAAAAGGTCAAACAGATGGTAGTTGTTAATGGAGTTGGCAAAGCAGTCCAAAGCAATGAGGAAATGCATGCACCTATAAAGCTCAGTAACCAACCGTCCATAGTCGTCCTTGTATTAGCTCAGTATTTAGAAGTTCAATATGCCCAAAAAATTTATTAGGCGATACTTACCTAATCAGCAAGACATCAAGCAAAATAAGATGCTATCCATTTTTGGCTCTATTTTGCACGATGCGAACCTTTGGCACCTTAACCGCCGTTCTGCTAGTGGCGCTTTCGGTATTGGTTTATTTTTTGCCTTTTGGCCCTTCCCGTTTCAAATGATTTTGGTCGTCATGATGGCCATCCCACTGCGCGTTAATATTCCGTTGGGTGTAGCAACAGTTTGGATAACAAACCCACTGACAATGCCTCCCATATTTTATGGTGCCTATATGATAGGTTCAACTGTACTAGGGAGTTCACAAGAGTCGTTTGAGTTTCAACTCAGTTGGGAATGGTTAGTGAATAGTATGGGAGCCATAGGCCCAGCCTTTTTACTAGGCTGTGCAATTTGCTCTGTATTTTTCGGCGTTCTTGGGTATTTCGGTTTGAATCTTTTTTGGCGCTGCTCGGTGAATAACCAATGGGAAAAACGCAAGCTACGCCAATAAGATCAATAAAATACGATTTTAGTGCCCCAACACTTGGGTAGGCTCTATTTTTGCTGCTTTCATGGCCGGATATAAGGTCGCAAAAAAGCTCAACAAAAGTGCAATTATAGCTGTGACATACACCTCAGGCCATTGAAGTTCAGACGGCAGAAAGTCGATAAAATAGATATCACCTGCCAATAGACCTTGCCCAAAGACTTGCTCGAACCAATTCGCTATTGCCGTAACATTAGTTGCCAATACCACGCCTAAAATTACGCCGAAAAATGTTCCAACAACACCATTGATAGCGCCTTGAATAACAAACACCTTAGTAATAAAGGTATTTGTCGCCCCCATCGTCTTTAAAACAGCAATTTCTGACTGTTTTTCATTAACCGCCATAACCAAAGTGGAGATGATATTGAAACACGCAACCGCAATCAGCAAAACTAAAGCCACATAAACCAATACACGAACCAATTGAATATCGTTGTACAAATGTCCTTGCGTGCGGGTCCAGTCAGAAATGTAGAGTGCCTGATCTATTGTATAAGCTATTCGTCGTGTTACTTGCGGGGCATTAAAAGGCTCGTGATAATAAAATTGTATGCCCTGTGCACCTTCACCTACATTCAAGATTTGTGCACCGAGATCTATATGAAACATACCGATGGACGAATCAATCTCACCACCAATATTGATGCTACCGGCCACAGTTAACCAACGCGTTATAGGTGCACTGAGTCGCTGTCCTTCTGACAAC
Source organism: Alteromonadaceae bacterium M269 (assembly GCA_004353515.1). GTDB lineage: Bacteria > Pseudomonadota > Gammaproteobacteria > Enterobacterales > Alteromonadaceae > M269. Next base: position 946,429 of record SMNZ01000001.1, read on the forward strand.
TGCGGTAACAGGATCTGTACTTTATCTCCTATCTTCAGCGATAACTTTTCCATAATGCCACGGCCCAAAAGCAGCGATTGTTCGTTTTTGCTAAAATCATCCCAGGATTCTTTTGCAATCGCTTTTGAGTACAACTCATACTGCTTATCGTTAACATCTAATCCAGTTAATTCGACAGCTTTCATGGTTGCCCCTTTTTGGACCATACCAACCGCTTTTACATAAGGCTGTACGTGCTTAATCTCAGGGTCTAACAACAGTTCTTCTGTTAATTGCTGCCAATTTTGGATCCCATTTTTATCTACCGCGGACAATTCTCCGTGAGGTAATAACGATAACAATCTGTTCTTAAGCTCACTTTCAAAGCCATTCATTACAGACAATAAAAGGATCAATACTGCACAACCTAACCCTATCCCTATGGTTGACGAAGCAGAAATAAAAGAGATATAGCCGTTCTGACGTTTACTTTGCCTAAAACGCCAAGCAACTTGCCAACTAAGCGGCATCAGAATCTCCTTGCTCGCTCAGGTGCCCTTGGTTTAAGTGAAGCACCCTATCCAATCGACCAGCTAGCTGGATATCGTGAGTCACAATGATAAAACTCGTACTCAGTTGCTCTTTTAAGTCGTTGATCAGCTCTAAAACAGACTCACCACTGTTGTGATCAAGATTTCCCGTAGGTTCGTCAGCTAAGACAAGTTGAGGTTCACAAACTAACGCCCTCGCGATAGCAACGCGTTGACGCTCACCGCCAGAAAGTGCACCTGGCTTATGTGTTAATCGGTGACCAAGCCCAACTAACTTCAATAACTGCTCAGCTTTTTCTTTGGCTGCACTTTGATTTCTTCCACCAATTAACAGCGGCATAGCCACATTTTCTAATGCATTAAACTCCGGAAGAAGGTGATGAAATTGATAGACAAATCCTAACGACTCATTACGAAAAGCAGCTTGTTTCTTATCGGAAAAGTCAAAAATGTTATTGCCATTAAATAACACCTGACCAGATGTGGGTTTATCCAATGCACCTAGCATATGCAGCAATGTACTTTTCCCGGATCCCGAGTTACCTAGCAACGCCACATGTTCTGCTGCCCCCACACTGAAGTTCACACTTTTAAGGACTTCGACAGTTTCGGCTTCGCCTTCATAGCTCTTACATAAATCAACACAACGTATAAGATCCGACATAGTGACTATCTACCTTCCTAAATCATTCGTAGCGCAGCGCTTGCGCAGGCTCAACACTCGCTGCTTTGTAGGCAGGGTATAGCGTTGCTAAAAAACAAAGTAACAAACTGAGCAAAACCATCATTGTTATTTGCACATAATGCAGTTCAACGGGTAAACCCAACCCACCCGTCATTGCATCTACCGGCACTCCAATCAGGGAGAGCAGATCATTCAATTGCGTAGCCAAAACAACACCAGCAACTAGCCCAATCAACGCACCTTTAACACCGTTGTATAATCCACTGAAGAGAAAAATATGCATGACCGAGGATTGGTGCATTCCCTGAGTACGCAGAATAGCTATATCACCTTGTTTCTCAGTCACAATCAGTACCAATGCCGAAACAATGTTAAAAGCCGCGACAGCAACAATGAGCATCAACATCAATGAGATCATGTTTTTCTCCATTTTCACGGCTGAAAATAGAGGCCCTTGTCTCGCTTGCCAGTCTTCAACCTTTAATCCTCGCTGCTCTAAGTTTTGTTTGATATCACGAAAATCGAACGCATCTGATAAAAATATACGTTGTTGGCTTAACTTTTCGACTTTAGCGCGCATGAGTCGAGATAAGTCCTTGCGATGTACCAAAACGACTTTGTCATCAAGCTCAGATCCGACATCAAAAATACCGCCAACGATAAACTTTCGTTGGCTAGGTACACGACCTAATGGGCCAAAAACGCTCGCTGCCGCCGAGATAATTCTTAGCTCGTCACCGACACCAAGACCTAACTGCAATGCCAGTGCACGACCAATAATGACATTGTAACGTCCTGCCTCTAATGCTCTAAAACTTCCACCTAACATACTTTGAGCTACAACGGATTCAGTTTCGATATCTCCTGGCTCAACACCTTGTATGCGAACACCCCTTAGGCCATTGCTAGATTGCAACAAACCTTCAGACTCTATCATGGGTGATATGGCAATCACGTTATCTTCATTCTCAAGCCAGTTTTTGACTTCTACGGTATCGCTATGCTCAACCATTAGGTGGGGAGAAATGCCTAGGACTCGTTGCTTTAGCTGCGCCTCAAACCCATTCATAACGGAAGAAACCACAATCAATGCCATTAATCCCAATGCAATTCCTGCAACTGAGAAAACATTAATAAATGCAATAAACTGGTTACTTTTGCTAGCGCGCGCATACCGCATGCCAACTAATGCCGAGACAGCTAAGTTCATATAAAGATTATAAAACTCGATAAAACGTGAAAATTAATAAAAAAGCCTTACATCTGACACATCAAGTGTGTCATGGTTCATGACTCAGGTCATTTTTGGTTAAATGAATTGTGCGCGCCAGATGATACGTGTATGCAAGCTAGCGCACAAGCCGACGCTACAAGATTTGTTCTATACAGCAATTAATCTGAAACGCATAGAGATAGCATCCCAGTGAAGCCAATAACCATGCAGCTTAGAAGACAAAATATATAAAGACTATAAATACAACGCCATATTGACCATAATGATCAAAAATAAACTAAAGCGTGTTGGCCTTTGTTAACTATTTTTGCAACCAATGATTGGTTAAGACAAAACAGAGTGACATGCCCATGCAGTATTCGGTGTGCAATGAAGGAGACGATATGAAAAACTTAAGCCTTGAAGAAAAACGCGAACAATTCCATGAGTTTTTCATTATCAAGCACCCAATCCAAGTCAATATCATAACCATGCCAGAGACTTTCTCATCACCAGATGTTGAGAATTTAGTGGAATACATGCCCCACGCTTTTGTCATCGCCAGCGAGATGTCCGAAATAGCCACCAAGGCTTTACGTCCTCTGCGTGTTTTAGGAGAACACGCCGAAGAATTAGCGGCGTTTCTTGATCTACAGAACCGTAAGATCGACCTCATGATGTCCTTCATATTGCAACAGCAGGACGACAAAGAACATCAATATCAAGGTATTGAGTTTGGAGGCAGCGGCGTTAAGGTGATCAGCGATACAGAAATGCCACTCGAACAAGTTGTTGAGATTAAGGTTTTTCTGACAGAAGAAGCTTGTGCCATCTTTGCTTACGCAGAGGTCATCGATTGCAAGCAAGTTGATGATAAGTACCACGTCTCACTCACTTTTTCATCGATCCGTGAGCAAGATCAGGATATCCTTGTTAAAGCAAGTCTCCATATACAGACCCAGCAATTAAAAAAGCGCGCTAAACCCCGACTAGAAGATAATTGAAGCCATTTTACCGACGCACATTGAGAACAATTGATCCTTACTGTATGAATTCCGTTTTAACCCTAAGTATTTTCGGTTTATACACTTACGATCAATAGATCTCTGTAATCGTTAAAACATTCAGTTGAGAATGAAATATTAACCAATGACGCAAAGTATTTTTTCGCCCTCTTTACCTAAATCCAAAAATGATCATCTCCATTGGGGAAACTTGCAAGGAAGCAGTCTTGCATTGGCAGCTGCCAACGCAGCAACTTCCTTAAAAGGCGGATTAATCCTAATCACGGCAGACACACCTTCTGCGCTTAAATTAGAGAAAGAGCTAACGTTTTTCTTGAATAGGCCTCAAAATGGTCAAGAAAGCCCGATGCCAATTAATGTGTTACCTGATTGGGAAACACTGCCCTATGACACTTTCTCTCCGCATCAAGATATTATTTCTCAGCGACTGCAAACCTTACATCAGTTGACTCAGCCGACACCTGCAATCTTTATTGTACCGGTCAATACGCTTATGCTCCGTGTCGCTCCTGTCGACTATTTGAATCAATACTTGCTGATGTTAGAAGTTGGTCAAAAGATCGATATCGACGACTTCAGACGAGGATTAGAGCGATCCGGCTACCAGCAAGTTAACCAGGTTATGCATCACGGCGAATGCAGCATTCGAGGTAGCATTATTGATCTTTACCCCATGGGTACAGAATATCCGTTCCGTATCGATCTATTCGACGACGAAATAGACAGTATTAGATTGTTTGATCCGGATAATCAGCGTTCTTCTGAGACGGTCTCACATATTCATATGCTGCCAGCACACGAATTCCCAACCGACAAGAAAGCCTTAGAGCGCTTCAAACTGAATTTCCTTAAAGAGTTTGATTCTGGCAGCGGTATCGTTAACTCAAAAGACTCTGTTTACTATCAAGTGCAAAAAGGCGTTATGCCTGGAGGTATTGAGTATTACCTTCCTTTATTCTTCGAAGAAACAGCAACACTTTTCGACTACCTGCACCCAAATAGCACGTTAATGCTAAACGGCGACCTGAATTCTTCAGTCGAATTTATGTGGAAGGACTTAGAAAACCGTTACGAACAGCGTCGATATGACAATACACGACCACTAATGGCACCTAATCGGTTGTTTATGCGTTTCGAAGAACTCTTCTCAGCGTTGAAACAATGGCCACGTATCAGCATTAATCACCAAGCTCTGGAAGATAAAGCTGGACACTGTAATTTCCCAACTGAACGCATGCAGGATATTGCAGTTAAACCGCAGTCCAAGATGCCGCTTGCCTCGGTTATTCAACGATTAACCGAGTGGAAGAAAACCGGATACAAAGTACTCTTTAGTGCCGAATCACAAGGTCGCAGAGAAACACTACTTGAGCTATTGGCTAAAGGACAAATTAAGCCAAAAGCGTTTGAAAACCTCAACGACTTCATCAATTCAGATGAGCAACTAGGTATCTGTATCGGCCTCGCTGAACACAGCTTTTTGATGTTCGATCAAGGCTGCAAACTGGCCTTCATCACAGAAACAGAACTGCTAGGACATAAAATCAGTCAGAGACGTTTAAGAGAAAAACGTCAAGCGACTGATGAAGATGCAGTCATTCGCAATTTAGCGGAACTCTCAATTGGCCAACCGGTTGTGCATTTAGATCACGGCGTAGGTCGTTATCTCGGTTTACAAACATTGGATGCTGGTGGCGTTGCTACTGAATATCTGACCATCGAATATGCCAAAGAAGCTAAGCTCTATGTGCCAGTCGCCTCGTTACACTTGATTAGCCGATACAGTGGTGGTGATATTGACCATGCCCCTCTGCATTCACTGGGCAGTGACACCTGGGCAAAGGCCAAAAAGAAGGCGGCAGAGAAAGTACGAGACGTTGCAGCTCAATTACTCGATGTTTATGCTAAACGAGCGGCCAAACCTGGTTACGCGTATCCCATCTCATGGCAGGAGTACCAAGGCTTTGGCGATAGTTTCCCATTTGAAGAAACCGATGACCAATTACAAGCCATTAATGCGGTCATTAACGATATGGGAAGCCCAAATGCCATGGATAGACTCGTCTGTGGTGACGTTGGTTTCGGTAAAACAGAAGTTGCCATGCGCGCGGCTTTTATCGCCGCAAACCAAGGCCGTCAGGTTGCAATCCTGGTACCGACGACTCTACTCGCACAGCAGCATTATGAGAACTTTAAAGACAGATTTGCTGACTGGCCATTCAGAATTGAAGTGCTTTCACGTTTCCTGTCTGCAAAAGAACAGAAAGAAACCTTGTCAGAATTGGCTAAAGGCAAAGTCGATATCGTTGTTGGTACCCATAAGCTGCTTTCTGATGACATCAAGTTTGCCGATTTGGGCTTAGTCATTATCGACGAAGAACATAGATTTGGTGTTCGCCAAAAAGACAAGTTCAAAGCATTAAGAGCCGAAGTAGATATTCTGACGCTAACCGCCACGCCAATCCCCAGAACACTCAATATGGCCCTAAGTGGTATGCGCGATTTATCTATTATCGCAACACCACCAGCCAAACGATTGGCGATAAAGACATTCGTTCAGCAGAGAGACAAAGAAGTGATCCGCGAAGCTATCATGCGTGAAATTATGCGTGGTGGCCAAGTTTACTTCCTACACAATGAAGTCGATACCATTGAGAAAACAGCCGCAGAGATTGCAGAGTTTGTTCCTGAAGCTAGAGTGTCAATTGGACACGGCCAAATGCGCGAGAAGCAGCTAGAACAAGTAATGTCTGACTTCTACCATCAACGATTTAATGTTTTGGTATGTACCACTATTATCGAAACCGGCATCGACGTTCCCACAGCCAACACCATCATTATGGATCGAGCCGACCATCTTGGATTGGCACAGTTACACCAATTACGCGGACGTGTGGGTCGTTCTCATCACCAAGCATACGCATACTTGTTGACGCCTCATCCAAAACGTATGACCAAAGATGCCCGTAAGCGCCTTGAAGCCATCGCGTCATTGGAAGATCTTGGAGCAGGATTTGCGTTGGCAACACACGATTTAGAAATTCGTGGCGCAGGTGAATTGCTAGGTGATGATCAGTCAGGCCAGATAACGACTGTTGGATTTAGCTTGTATATGGAGATGTTAGATCAGGCCGTAGCATCCTTAAAAGAAGGTAAAGAACCGTCTCTTGATGATGTGCTCTCTAAGCAAACTGAGATTGAGTTGCGGATGCCCGCTCTGCTTCCCGAAGACTATATCCCAGACGTTAACGTGCGTTTATCCTTGTATAAGAAAATCGCAAGTTGCAAGACAGTCACAGCCATTAGAGAAGTCCAGATCGAACTGATTGATCGTTTTGGACTACTCCCAATAGCTGCGAAAAACCTTCTGCAACTAGCCGAGATGAAACTAACTTCCTCTCGTTTAGGCATCAGCAAAATTGAAATGAGTGCATCAGGTGGTTTCGTAGAATTTAATGCCGATACGCCGATAGACCCTGGATTTATTATTAAGTTGATACAAACACAACCTAATATTTATCGCTTTGATGGTCCTCAACGGCTCAAGTTTGCAATAAAACAACCAGATAGCGCTGAGCGTGTTAAACTGGTCACCAATATGCTGGAACAGTTTGCAGGACAGGTAAGCGTCGCTTGATGAAATCACCCCGCTTTTTATTAAACATTGCAAAAACTCTTATCATCGGCTCAGTTGCTTTTACAGTGGCTAAGCCAGCATCAGCTCAACAGTGGTGGTTTGATGTCGAAGTTGTTGTCTTCAAACGCCTCCAAGACGCTGATGCACTCACTGAAAATTTTGGTGAATGGCAAGCGATAGATACGTCGGGGGCGACGGATTTATTAACACCTTACCTGTATCCCGATGTCACACAATTAAGGCAAAGCCTTCCAAGTTGTTCACCGGAATTGACCCCCCTACCATCAATTGAATCACTCAATCAGGCTCTACTAGAAAGTGAGAGAGCACTAGAGATTCAGCAGTCACTATTAGATGATAATCAAAGTGACGCACAGGTCTTCGATACAGAAGACGGTTCGCTTCAACAGACAGAACTAAACTCAGGTGAAGAAAACTCAGATAACTATGCCACTGACGATTTGTTTCGACAGCTAGGACAAGAGCAATCTGATGAAGATGAATACACAAATGATACTTTTGAAGAAATTCCATCGTTTCTTAGCGAAGAGGAACTTCAACAGGCTTTTACGCAGTTTATGCAAGAAGCTGATTCAGATATTGCATGGGTAGATGCGAACCCATTGGCTTCAACAGCTTGTCAATTCCCGCAGGAAGAACGTTATTTAAAAGATTTAATCTCTCCGTTTGAGCTAGCAACAAAGACTGTTGAATCAACGCCTAGGAACATTAACCCACCTTATAAAAACTATATTGGAAAGCCATACCTCTTGCCAAGTTACGACTTCCAGCTCTCTACAATGGCACGTGACTTAAACCGACAACGAGGCGTTCGTATTATGTCTCACATGCTGTGGCGTCAGGAAGTTGTTTTCGGCAGAAGTAAAGCGCCAGCATTCAGGCTATTAGCAGGTCAAAACTTCGGTAATGAATACATGTTGGATGGTACTAAGCGAATAATAGACTCCGAATACAGTTTAGCCCCTTCCCCTTTTGAAGATGAGAGTCAAACTGAAACTCTTCGGTTACCTGAAGAAGATGCTCTGCTGAACCAAATATCAGCACTTATCGAAGGCACTTCGGCACCTAAGAGTATCGAACAAGTGCTCAACGAATCAGAGATGGCGATCCAACTTTCTGACAATACGCAGCCAACCAATGGTCAAGAAGAAGCATTAATGAACTATCCTCCTGTATGGGAGTTAGACGGCTTATTCAAAGTTTACTTACAAAGATTGGGACAAACACCTTACCTACATATTGATAGTGAGCTTAACTTTAGACAGCCTGGAATAATGTTAGAGCAGGCTCTTCCTAGTGCAGATTTGGGCTCAGGTACCGAGGCAAACAATCAGGAGTTTTTACATAGCTACAAGTTCAAGCAATTGAGACGGATTATCAGTAAGCAAATTCATTATTTTGATCATCCTGCATTTGGGTTAATTATTCAGCTTAGACGCTATCACCCACCTACTCCTGAAGAAGAGACAAATTCGTGAAGGTATATACCAAAACCGGTGATCAAGGTGAGACACAAGTTTACGCCAAACAAATGTTACGCCTGAAAAAAGATGACCCCATACTCGAAAGCTACGGAACATTAGATGAACTCAATGCCCATACAGGCCTGCTAACCAGTTTACTATCTCAAGATGAAACAACGGATTTGCATGAACAGCTGACTGAAATCCAGCAACTTTTGTTTCAAATTGGCTTTGCGATATCAGCGGAAACTAAGCTCAATGACGATCATGTTGCTAATTTAGAAAATGCTATCGATACCATGACTGAGACATTACCGCCGCAAACTCACTTTATATTACCAGGCGGTTCTCAAGCAGCATCACAAGCACACGTGTGCAGAACAGTAACACGGAGAGCGGAAAGGCAACTTATTCGTTTGAGTCAGCAGCACGAGGTTCCCGCAGTGTGTATTCGCTATGTTAATCGGCTCTCCGACTACTTTTTTGTCACTGCAAGATGGCTAAACCATCAACAAGGTATTGTGGAGCCTATAGTTCCGTAAATAATATCAATTCGCAAAAGTTCAGCTCCTACAGGAGTCGTTTCAGCTATTGCCGAGAGCCGCCTTTATACCAACGTCAGCCAAGATACTAAAGTTACGATAATAGCCACGAATATATTGAGTACTAGCCCTTCCCTCATCATAGTCTTCATCGCTATTTTCTCGCTGCCATAAACAATGGCATTGGGCGCGGTTGCTACAGGTAACATAAAAGCACAACTTGAACTAATTACCGCTGGGATCATCAGCAACTTAGGATCAACATTAACAGCAATTGCAGCACTTGCCAGAATAGGCATCAATAAGGTTGCCGTCGCTGTATTTGACATGATCTCCGTTAAAAAAGTAACAAATAGACAAATCGACAGGATAAGCAAAATAACAGGTAGCGTTGATAGCCCACCTAACATTTCACCTAATAAATCACTTAACCCAGAACTCGCAAATGCTTTAGCAATACAGATCCCACCAGCGAATAGGAACAGCATTCCCCACGGAATTGAATTTGCTGTGGGCCAATCTAACAAATACCCCGGCTTGTCATTTTCTACTTTGCCATTTCTGGTCATAAACATAGCGACGACACCAGCTAAGGCGACGGTACTATCACCGACTGTCGTAATACCCAACCAAGCTGTCCAAAATGGACGGAATACCCAAGCCAGAGCAACAGTACCAAAAATAAGTAAAATACGTTTCTCTGCAACGCTCCAGGTACCAGATGCGGGTAAGTCGATGTCCCCCACACTACCTAGGCGTCGTGTTAGCCAAACAGCCATAACAGGAATAGATAAAGCAACAATTGGAACACCTGTTTTCATCCACTCCAGAAAATTAACTTCTCGTCCTAGTGTTTCTGCATAAACACTAACGAAAATGATATTAGGCGGTGTTCCTATTGGTGTAGCGACGCCTCCTAAACTCGCTGCATAGGCAATTCCTAATAAAATAGCGACAACTAAACGAGGATTTTTAACAGCAGGCAGTATCGCCATAGCAATAGGCAAAAGAACCAGCGTTGTCGCTGTATTGGATATCCACATACTGAGCAACGCAGCGGTTAACATGAAACCTAGCACCAGCCTCCTCGCGCTATGTGTTCCGGTTGCCTTAACCATGTACAAGGCAAAGCGCTTATGAATATCAGATTTTTCAAGCCCTTTAGATAGCATGAAGGCGCCCATCAGCAACAAAATAACATGACTCCCCAGGGAAGAGGCAGCTTCTCTATGCGTGATAACACCCGCCAATGGAAACGCGACAAAAGGAATCAATGATGTTGCTGGAATGGGTAAAGCTTCTGTAGCCCACAGTATCGCTGTAAATAAGGTAATGGCAGATGTCCACGCAATCGCATCACTTTGGCCCGTCCAATGAACGACAAACCACAAAACAACAGAACTGATCAACGCAAAAGGAATTATCGAAATCTTTATTGGCATGGCTTTTTTAGTATCAATAGTCTTGATTTATGCGGCTGGTTAAAACGAAACTTCTCGACCATCAAAGCGTTCGGCTAATTCATCTAGCTCTGACGTCGTTCGATCAAACCCGCTTGATGATGCACTATAAGTGACTTTAACCGTGTCACTGGCTTTAAAAAACTGCGCGTGAACATTAGCGACATAGCCCGATTTTAACGCATTCAAAAAACGATTAGCCGACTGGCTAGATTGAAAAGCATACGCAATTTGAGTTTCCATCGAGTTTTTAACCTGACTATAGATATATCGCTGAATTTACTGAGGGGCGAAATAATGTCAGATATTTAGGCTGTTGTCGAAGCAACAGCCTAAAAAAGTCAGTACTATGTTCGTTTAAAAGTACCTCTGAATACGAGAACTAGCCCCAATAAGGCGAAACTCAATAGATTTAAAGTACCACCTCCAGATCCGCTATCTTGATTTGGAGGATTGTCTCCTCCTCCCGCATTAAGCAATGTATTCGGTACTGGCACTATATCCGGGTTAGTTACAACGGCAGAATCAATTACGATAACATCAGTGATAATGACCAAGTTATCTGCTTCTGGATCACGGCCAGCATCAACATCCGCTTGTGTAAAATCGCGGACAGGTAAGGTATTGAATGCTCCTCCAGCATTAAAGCGCTCTAGTGCCGCAATAGCATCAACGACCTCCATACCATCACCAAGTACTTGGCCAAAAACAGTAAATCCACCATTCTGAACATCTAAGTTGGCACTGTTGTCGGCCAAGCTAATAAACCATTGGGAAGTCGCGCTATTGGGGTTACCCGCGGCCTTAGCCATGGCAATAGTTCCGCGAAGATTTGATAAAACAGGCTCATTAATAACAGGTGGATCTGTTGGAATAGCAACAGGGGGGAAAGTATCGTCGAACCTAAACCCTCCAGCTTGCACAACAAAGCCTGGTTCTGAACGGTGCATAACATTATTCATATAGGCACCTGAGTTAACATAGCTTAGGAAATTACGGACCGTCTCAGGCGTCGTTTGATCAAATAGGTTGATATCAATGTTTCCCAAAACAGTTTGAATTTGAACCACTGTGGCTTTTGCTTGTGTTGTAAGGAAGAGTAATGACGTAAAAGCCAAAACTATTGAGCGACGTTTTAAGTGTTTTTTCATTAATTACAGCCTGTTTTTCTTTATTAAGATAAAAGTAGTGGTGGTTAGGTAAAAAACCAGTACGTAGACTAAAGTACCTTGTACTTAAAAAACAGTAAAAAATGCTCATGAACTTCAAATGTTTATAAACATAAAGCTGTCAAGATTGATCCACTCTTTTATCTTTTCAGTTGACACCGTAAACTTGTCTTTTTAGAAAAACCAATTGAGAGGTTTATGAAACTCGCACTTGTTCAACCTGTTTTAGTTGAAGACATGAAAACAAACTTAGCTAATGCACTCATTTCAATGGAACAAGCTGCTGCTAATGGCGCTAATGTCATTTGTTTTCCAGAAATTCAGCTCAGCCCGTTTTTCCCTCAGTACGCAGGTAAAGACGCCAAATCCTATGCGCTAACCCTTGATTCAGAAACCGTCCAACAGATCCAGCAAAAGTGTGCAGCGCTTAAAGTCATGGCGTTTCCAAACATTTACCTTGAACAAGATGGTAAATACTTCGATGCGACTCTTGCTATAGATGAAACGGGCAAAGTATTAGGTTCTGGAAAAATGGTTCATATCGCACAAGTCCCATGCTTTTATGAACAGGATTACTACGAACCGTCTGACACCGGATTTCAGGTTTTCCCAACACCTTATGGCAATATCGGTATCGTTGTCTGTTTCGATCGGCACTACCCAGAAAGCATCAGAACTTGTGTTCTTAAAGGCGCTGATTTAATCATTATTCCGACAGCCAATACTAAAGCAGAGCCTACAGAGTTATTCGAATGGGAACTCAGAGTCCCAGCGATGCAAAACGGTGTCTTTATCGCCATGTGCAACCGCACAGGATTAGAAGGTAGCATGGACTTTTGTGGTGAATCTGTCATCGTTGATCCTAATGGTGAGGTCGTTGCCAAAGCTGATGATCAAGCACAAATTTTATATGCCGATATTGACTTAACGCACACGCAAGAAGCGCGTAATAACCGACCATACCTACCATTAAGGCGCCCTGACCTTTATTTATGATCGAGCTATTTAACTATTCGCTTAGCTATCCAACTCTAGCTCTATTATTCTTAGTCGCGTTTTTCATCGGCATGGCCAAAACTGGAGTACATGGTATATCCATGTTCTCCGTTCCACTGCTAGCACTTATCTTCGGCGGTAAAATGTCTTCTGGCATTATGTTACCTATGTTGATCATGGCCGATCTCTTTGCTGTTTATTACTACCATCGACATGCCAATTGGACCTATCTCATCAAACTCTTCCCGTCAGCCGCTGCTGGGGTTTTATTTGGAACCTGGGTAGGTAACCTTATCGATGATCAAGCTTTTCGACTCATCATGAGTATTATCATATTTGGCAGCTTAGCCATTATGATCTGGATGGAGAAACTAAAGAAAGAGTCAATTCCGAATTACCTATGGTTTGCGTTACTGATGGGTTTCTTAGGCGGTGTTACCACCATGATAGGTAACTTAGCTGGCTCTGTTATGGCGCTTTACTTATTAAGCATGCGTCTGCCGAAAAATGAATACATTGGCACTGCCGCTTGGTTTTTCTTAGCCATCAATGTATTTAAAGTCCCCTTCCATTTACTGAGTTGGCACAGTATTACGCTAGATTCATTTTCCCTTAATCTTATTTGTTTACCCTTTATTGGTCTCGGTGCATGGGCCGGTATTTACATTGTGAAACAAATACCTGAGAGACATTATCGCTGGTTAGTGATTAGTATGACAGCAGTTGCAGCCGCTATGCTGACTATTTAACGGTGTAGCACGAATAACAAAGGAATTTATGTTTTTCGACAATCATGCAAAAGCAGAAGATGATATTTATACGCCCGATATCAGTCATTGGTGCCAATGGGTTATAGAACATGCACCACTACTCTTAAGTAAAATAAAAGCCAATACTACAGCTAATTCCAGCGAAGAAGCTCTTGCTGGTTTGGCGGAAACGCTAAAGTTTTTACATTTATGTTCAAATTCACAATCAAGCCTAACGCCTTCAGTAAAGGTTGATCAGGTATGGCACGAGTTTATTTTATTTACTCGAACATACGAGCAATTCTGCCGCTACCAGTTTAATCAGTTTATTCACCACCAACCGTCAGCTAGTCCGACACTTGAGAAAAACCAGTATCAAAATACACTAGAACTTTATCAACAATGGTTCGGACAACCCGATCAAACATACTGGCCCGTACCTAACGATGATATCTCCCACTGTGGTCTTTGTGAGAGTGACTAACGATAGAAAGGAGTTTCGCTATGTATTTATCTCAGACAATTCACGTCAACTTAACGCAGGAAAACGCAGACATACTCAAAAGACCATCCAAGGTCTTTAATAAAATTAAAGCGATTTTTAGTGGTGGAATGACACCCACAGAACAGAATCAAGCTGAAGTCATGCTGTCGGTCTTACAACGTTTGAATATAGCGTTAAGAAAATCCAAGTTTGACGACTTAGTGAGTATTGCCGTTAACGAAAACCTCTTGTACGAAGGTTCGGAAGATGCCAGTAGCAATTTGAATGAAAGTAACACTGTATTGGCGAGCAACTTTGAGAGCGGCGGCATTACTAAGGTTAATACGCTAGCACTCACGGTCGATGCTGAACGAGAAAACCTTCGCTACCTCATTCATGTCAATATCGTGAGAAAACCCAAAGCAGACGCAACACCTGTTACGATTCAGGTCTACGGATTTATCAATGAATTTAAACAGCTTCCAGATGAATCTGCCGATTCTTTTTCGCAGCGAGTTAAAGCACTGATTGAATCGTCGTGGGGGGATAAAAAAGATCAAGACGAGAGATTAGCGGCTTTAGAAATGGAGTTTCAACAAGAAGTCCTCAATCTCCAAAATCAAATAGATCAGCTTTTCCCTGCAAAATCGACCTTAGATAATTCACAGCGGAAAGTAAAAAGAGAAGCGTTTAAAAGCCGATATTCACATCACAACAATCGTTACAATGAATGCTACGCATACCTCCCCTTTTTCTACCTTTATGGTTTATCAGATGATCATGACTTTATCGTTGAAGAACAAGACGCATGGGATAACGACATAGCCTTCAACGATAATGAAAGCGATAAATCAAGCAGCTGGTTTGGTGGCAGTGGTTTTGCAGATTCATCCTCTGACGGCGGTTCCAGTTGTGGCTCAAGCTGCGGTTCGGGTTGCGGCGGTGGCTGCGGTAGCTAACTTAAATATATCCCTCTTCCCTTAGAGTCAGCTTATACTCATACTACCTCAAGAGGCTAGGTTTCAGCTGGAGAAAAAAATGATTGAGGCAAGGCAAATTGGCGAAGGTATAGTGGCCCTACATCAAGACAATTTAACGCAGCATCAATCATTTTTAACCCAGCCCTTCGGGAGCTTCTTGAGGTAGTATGAGTATATCTTTTGAAGTATAAAGATAAACTGACTCATCAAATTGCCCTCAACAATAGGCTTTCACTTTATGAAATTTAAACGGGTTGGCTCATTCATAGCCATGATAATCATTTGTGCCAATGCACTCGCGTTAGAAGTGAAAGAACAAATAGAAATCCAGCATAAGAATTTTGATGAGCCGCTTGTTTTTAATGTATTTCTGCCCTCGAACTATTCGCAAAATGTCGATAAAGAATACGTATTGCTATTCGATTTCCATCCGTACTCGCATACTTATTTGAGCGGCATGCACGATTGGATGAGCCACAATGGCGAATGGCCATGGTTACAAACTATCATTGTGACGCCAGAGTTTGGCAATCGCGTTGGTATGCTCTTTGATGAATCAGGAAAAACAACACCACTTCTGGATTTTTTTGAACAACAACTCTTTCCAACTATAGACAAAAAATACCGGACTAACGGTTTTAGAATAATGAGTGGCTTCAGAGTCAACGGCACCATTGTTTTATCGGCGCTCATAAACAAACCCAATTTGGTAAACGCACATATAGCGGTGAGTCCAGAGCTCAAGGACAACTATGTCGATATAATATCGTCTGCACCGGAAAAACTGAGAAAACTTGACGATAAGCCTCGTTTCCTCCTCTTTTCTCACGGTATTAACGTCAAAGAAGAGCATCAAATATCATCATACGAGACACTCTTAAAGACACTACAGCAGTCTCAAAATGCGCATTTAGATTGGCACTATAAAAACTTCAACGACCATTACTTTATGTCACTCCCCCTGCTTTCTACGATTTTAGGTATTGAAAAACTTTTTGACGATATTCATAGCGGAATATCTCCAGAGTCGAATATTGCTCAACAAGGCGTTGAAGCAATTGTTGAACATTATCAATATTTATCTAGAGACAAGTATGGATTCGAAGTAAGCCCTAAGCCTTCAATCAGAAAGCGAGGAGAATATCTATTACAAAAGGAGCCATCTACGGGTATCGAAATATTTAAGGCCTTGCTCAAGCTATACCCAGAAGATCCATACAGTTATCACGAGCTAGCAAAAGCATATGCTTCGTCAGCTCAGCTAGAGCAAGCCATAAAATATCAAAAGCAAGCGGTTGAACGTTCATCGAACATGGCGACATGGCACCAAAATAAAATCAAACAAACGCTTGAGAATTACCTATCAAAACAAGAAGCAGCTGCAGACTAAACAATTTCAGTCTTATCAGCTGCATATTATTTTAGCGATAGAGGTAATTGTAGCTGGATCTAAGCGATTGGAAGGGTTGATCAGTATCATCATGCTCAACATAAAAGTGTTGTAACCCTGCCAAGTCTGCATATTTGAATAGAGCGTCGAAATCTATTGAGCCTTTGCCAACTGTCGTTATGGAGCCGTCTGCGGCACGGTCCTTAATATGGCATAACGGGAATCGTCCAGGCGCTTTTTTGAAGTACTGAACAGGATCTTTGTTGGCTTTAATAGCCCAATACAAATCGAGCTGCATTTTCACCAATTCCTTATCAGTTCTTTCTAACAGTAAGTCATAAGGTAACTGACCATCTAACGGTATAAACTCAAAGTCGTGATTATGATACGCCATTTGGAAACCTGCAGACTTGGCTTGTTCTCCTCGTTTATTCAGCAGTTCAGCATGCTTTTTGTAATCATCCAGAGAATCCCGATCTTTTTCTTCCAACCAAGGGAGAACGATATAGGTCTGCCCCATCGTATGAGCTGTTTCTAAGATGGAGTCGAAGTCATTTTGGAGCGCAGGCAAACGAACATGGGTTGAATTAGAAACTAGCCCTAAATCATCCATATAGCGTTTTATTTCCGCAGGTTTATGCTCGAAGTAACCAGCAAATTCTAGATCTTTATAACCCAGCGAAGCGATAGTCTTTAAAGGCACTTTATAATCAACTGCTAACTGTTCTCTTATGGTATAAAGCTGGACCCCTAGTTGCTTATATGGTCTTTTATTCTGATTATGCCCGGCCAATGCTGACGGCAAGTGCATCAGCGGCAATGATGCCATTGCACCAGCTCCTAAACGGATAAACTCTCTACGCTTCATATCGGATTCCTATTGTAATATTCATGCGGACAAGCATTATTAGATAGCCCCACGATTGAATTGTGTCACCGCATAATCAACAGCTCTCGCAGTTAATGCCATATAAGTTAATGAAGGGTTCTGGCAGGCACTAGATGCCATCGCTGCACCATCAGTGACAAATACGTTCTCAACATCGTGACATTGGTTATATTTATTCAAAACCGACGTTTTAGGATCGAGTCCCATACGCGCGCCACCCATTTCATGAATACCTAGGCCGGGTATAACTTCGTCGTTATAGGGTTGAACATCGACCAGACCTGCCGACAGCAGTATTTCTGTGGCTGTGTTTGCCATGTCTTCACGCATTTTTACTTCGTTATCGAAAATTGAGCAATCGATATGTAACTGAGGGATGCCCCAGCGATCTGTTTTCGTAGGATGTAACTTAACGAGGTTATGACGATAAGGTAGCATTTCACCGAAACCCGTCAGGCTAAAATACCAATCACCTGGGGTACGGATGTCATTCTTAAATTGCTCTCCAAAGCCTGGGCGACTTGCGGCGCCATGCCAACTACTTCGAGAAGCTCTTCCTTGAAAGCCGTAACCTCGAATAAAATTGAGATCGTTATTTTCTTTTAGGTTTCTAAACCGCGGAACATAAATCCCGGTAGGTCGCCTGCCGTAGTAGTACCTGTCTTTAAATCCGGTATAACGCCCGCGAGCACCTGAGTTGTGATGGTGATCCATCACATAATGCCCCAACGTACCGCTGTTATTTGCAAAGCCATTTTTAAAGATATCTGATTTAGAGTTAAGCATAATTTGCAGTGTTGCAAAGGTTGATGCACATAAAAAAACAACTCTAGCGTAGTATTCCTGTTTATCACCAGTCAGGCGGTTAACCACTCTAACACCACGAGCTTTTTTGGTTTTTTCATCGTAAATGATGCTCTGTACTATGGTGTCTGTCACCAGTGTAAGGTTGCCCGTCCTTCTTGCTGCCGGCAGCGTTGCACTGACACTGGAGAAATAAGCTCCAAACGAGCAACCACGCTGGCATTGATTTCTAAACTGACAGTTTGCACGGCCTAAAGCTAAGTGTTCTGCCGTTGGTTTAGTTAAGTGAGCGCATCGACCAATAATCATCTTACGATCACTAAACTTTGCTTCCATACGTTGCTTAACGTGTTTTTCCACGCAATTCATTTCTATAGCCGGCAAGAAATGACTATCAGGAAGCTGTGCTAACCCTTCTTTGGAACCACTAACTCCTACGAACTTTTCAACATGGGTATACCACTTTTCAACATCTTCGTAGCGAATTGGCCAATCTGTACCATGACCGTCTCTTTTATTTGCGGTGAAATCTAAGTCGCTCCAGCGGTAGCTTTGTCTAGCCCATAACAATGACCGACCACCGACTTGATCACCACGGATCCATGCAAAAGGTTTATCATTGGGTGTTGAATACGGCTGCTCGTTATCGTTAGCAAAGAAATTACGTGTACTTTCTTTAAACGCATAGCATTGGCTCTGCACTGCGTATTCTTGTTTCGCTAACTTTGGATTAACCCTATCTCTGAATTCCATTTCCCAAGTGGCTTTGTTTTCCCCCACGTAATCAATACCAGGTTTCGTGTCTTTACCTCGCTCCAAAACTAGTGTCTTAAGGCCTTTCGCTGTGAGTTCCTTCGCAGCCCATCCACCGGACATTCCAGAACCTACAACAATGGCATCAAATTTGTTGTTCGACTTCATATTCCCAACCACCGAATGCTTTTATATACCGTACTGCAACCATGCTCGCCCAACTTCTTTTAAAGGCACACACGCTTGATATTTTGTTGGAATCGGACTGTAGTTCAGCTCTTGAATGGCGACCTCAGAAGTGTAGTAACCAAAAACCGTCAACTCTTTTAGCTCAGAAAAAATGTTGTAGCGACTGTGTTGATCAAAATACTGTAAAACGGCATTTTGAATATCCGATCCAGCCGAAACAAAATCCCTTGCACCACGCCCAATAGCTTGATTATCAAACTCCGAAAGTTGACCTAAGAACCGTTTTCGTTCATCGGCGTCATACCACTCCGATAACATGAGATTAATGAACTCAGGGACACCAGCAGCAATAGCTCCGGGTGTATCTGTCGTTGGGATAATCATTTCAGTCACAATAGAAATCAGCTTTTGGTAAGGCACAACGCTCGGATGTATATTCTCAGGCGTTAACGCAACTTTATCTTGTGAACTTGCTGCATAGAGAAACAACGGCGTAGCTGCGATCCCTCCTAATAAATAGGACGCTTTCTTCAACACATCGCGTCGTGAAGGGTTATGCGCTTTCATTAGCTCCTCCCCGGCTTATACGCTGTTTATCACCAAACCAAAGGACAGCGAAAACAACTAGTAATACGCAAGGTATCAGAGCGACATTAGCGAATGACTCAGAGGCCGCAAGACTTTCAATCTCGATTAAAGCGTCAGCAGACAACTGTTCTAATTCGGAGACACCACCCGCAAACTCAATTTTAGATTGATCATATAAGGATCCTATCTTGGGCAACACGAAGTAAATAGATAACGCACCCGCCGAGCCCAATAACCCAATTAACCAAGCGCCTCCTCTAGGATATCGCTCCGCGACCGATGCCAGCATGGTCGGCCACATAAAACAGACACCGATTCCCCACGCCGTCGCTGCTAATAATGCGCCAATCGGACCATTTGCAACGGAGAGTGAGTAAAGCCCAATCGCAGCAAATAAGCTAGAAAACCAAAGTAACCCCGTATTTGATAAGCGATGGGCAATAGGTCCGGCAAAATGACGCATAATAAACATCAAACCTGCAACATAAATAAGCAGCAAAATCCCTCTAAACCCAACCTTTTGAGTCAGCGCAAAGTCGATCCACTGGCCCGGCGCTAGCTCAGATGCCGCTGTTAAAAACATAGCTCCAAACCAAACTAGAAAGCTTGGGCGTTTGATGACTTCTTTAAACATATCCTGCATGGACACTCCGCTCGCCTGCCTCTCTGTTTGTGGAAACTGCGTATTAAAGCAGAGCGCAAGTAAAGTCAGTGCTGGAATCAATACCAACGCAAGGCTTACTTTCCAATCGAGATCGATACTTGAAGTGACAACACCTAACAAGCCACCAACAATCAAGCCTGCTGGCCACCAAGCATGTAAAACGTTTAATCGATGTGTTTTATCTTCCGGATATAGAGCGGTGGTCATTGGGTTAATTGCAGCTTCTGTTGCACCCCAACCGACACCTTTCAGTAGCATTCCCAACCATAAGTAACGATATGCTGACTCACCGTCACCTAGAGTATTGGCCAAAATAACCAGCAAAGTACCGGAAATAAAAGCGACGGCAGCACCTTTTATCACTCGCCCGATGCCTAGCAAATCAAGTAAAGGGCTTACAATGAATAAAGTCATCGCAAAGCCTAAAAAAGCGACGCCCAAAGCTTCCGCCAAAAGCGTCGCAGCGCGGGAAAAGTCAATAACATCAATAATTGATGTTTTTATGTCACCTGCTACAGCAGCGCGCATTGAAAAACTCATCGCCGCTGTAAATAAAGCAATAACCCCGATCCAAAACAACTTAGTACGATCCAATGATTCTGTTGAGTCCATCACTGCTTACCTCTTTAGTCGAGTTGAAGGATCCTGCGATGCGATGAGCTATCACCAGCACCACCCGCAAAATCGTCAAATGCATACTCAGTCGGTCTAATGATGTGATCAGCGATGAATTTAGCCCCTTCTCTCGCGCCATCTTCCGGGTGTTTAAGGCAACACTCCCACTCTAAAACTGCCCAACCGTCATAACCGTACTGAGTAAGTAAACTGAAAATACGCTTGAAATCGACTTGACCGTCACCTAATGAACGAAAACGTCCAGCTCGATCTTGCCAATCCTCATAACCACCGTAGACTCCTGTTCTTCCATTAGGATTAAACTCAGCATCCTTGACGTGAAACATCTTGATGCGGTCGTGATAACGTTCAATAAAATCAATGTAATCAAGCTGCTGCAGAACAAAGTGACTTGGATCAAACAGAATATTCGCTCGTTTGTGGTTATTCGTCGCTTCGAGAAAGCGTTCAAAGGTCGCACCATCATGCAAATCTTCCCCTGGGTGAATCTCATAACAAACATCCACACCTTGCTCATCAAAAGCATCAAGAATAGGTAACCAGCGTTTTGCGAGTTCTTTAAAACCCTCGTCAACCAAACCTTTGGGGCGTTGAGGCCACGGATAGACCAAGTGCCACATTAACGCTCCGGAAAAGCTTGCACAGACATCTAGTCCTAACCTGCGACTTGCTTTCGCGGCCATCTTCAATTGTTCAACCGCCCAGGCTGTTCTCTCCTTAGGCTTGCCGTGCAGTTCCGTTGGGGCAAAATTATCAAATAATTCATCATATGCAGGATGGACAGCAACAAGCTGACCTTGCAGGTGTGTTGCTAGCTCGGTTATAGCAACGCCGTGTTCTTCGCATAAACCTTTAATTTCGTCACAATAATCTTGGCTCTCTGCCGCCGTTTCTAAATCAAAGCACCGTTTGTCATTACTGGGGATTTGTATGCCCTTATACCCCATAGAAGAAACCCACTTAACCACACTTTCCAAGGAGTTAAATGGCGCTTTGTCAGACATAAACTGGGCCAGAAATATCGCTGGACCTTTGATTTTTTTCATACATTGAATCCTAATATTAGAAGCTGTTTGGAGCAGCAATCTTTGTCCACGCACCTTGTTGGGAGTGGCTATCGACCAAGGCTTGTAGGAAAGCCATTCCGGCAATACCCTGGTCTATTCCTGGAACTTGCTGAAGCTCAGCAGATGCAATATCTTCTTCGCGAATATTGGTTGCAAAATCTCGATATAAATTTGCGAAAGCTTCCAGATATCCTTCTGGATGGCCTGATGGCAAACGACACTTAGCCAAAGCCTCTTCACAAAGTGGCTTATCAATGCCCGCTCTATGAATAAAAACACCCGCAGATGTCTTTTCAAGCAAACTGTTTGGTTCCATTTGGCTCCACTCTAATCCACCTTCACTTCCATAAAGTTTGATTTTCAGCGCGTTCTCTTCACCGCTGCAGACTTGACTAGCCACTAAAACACCCGTCACACCGTCTTCCATTTCAAACTGAATGGACCCATCATCTTCCAACTGACGATTTTCTATGTGCGTCTTAAGTTGTGCACTGAGTTGGGTCATCCTCTTGTTGGAAATGAACTCAGCCAAATGATGAGCATGAGTACCAATGTCTCCCATACAACCCGCAATACCTGCCCTTTTGGGATCTGTTCGCCATTGTGCTTGTTTGCTGCCATTTTGCTCAGCGTTACTCGACAACCAACCCTGAGGATACTCAACATATATCTTACGTAGCTCACCAATTTTCTTTTTCATAACTAAATAGCGAGCCTGCCATACCATCGGATAACCCGCATAAGTGTGAGTCAAAGCGAAAAGACATTGGGTTTCAGTAATAACAGACTTCAGTGCAGCAACTTCCTCCAATGAAATACCGGCTGGCTTATCACAAATTACATTAAATCCATACGACATGGCTTCCCTAGAGATAGGCATATGTAAATGATTTGGGGTAACGACAGAGACCAGCTCCATGCGGTGTTCTGGTGGAAGCTTAGATTCCTGCTCAAACATCTCCGAATAGCTTGAGTAAAGCCTCTCTTCATCTAAGGCAAGCGCTGCTCCCGTGCGCTTGGTGTTTTCAATATCCTGGCTAAATGCACCACAAACCAGCTCTATTTTCCCATCAAGAGCAGCGGCCATGCGATGAACAGCACCTATAAAAGCGCCTTCTCCGCCGCCGATCATTCCCATTCTGACTTTACGGAATTGCTGCATTAACAACGTACCTTTTAATCAATATTTCGTGTTGATAATTAAAAATGTAACCGGTTACATTTGCTATCGTCAAGCAAATATCGCAAAATAATTCATACAAAAAAGAAATATTTGCTTAACAACTCAATAATTGAAGTGACTCAGAGCAGCAATGCTGTTGGTTATTTCTCTATTTAAAACATGGGTTTAGAATGATTTGGCGAAGGTAAAGGTAAGAAATGACAAATATTAGGACCGTTGCAAAAATAGCAGGTGTTTCGGTAGCAACGGTTTCACGAGCCCTTAGTACACCAGATGTCGTATCGGACAAAACTCGAGACAAGGTTCAGGTAGCTATTAAAGAAGCTGGTTACAAACCGAATATGATGGCAAGAAACTTCAGGGCTAAAAAGTCTTATGCACTTTTGGTTCTCGTACCTGACATTGCCAACCCTTTTTTCTCACGTGTTATCAGTGGTATAGAAGAGGCCGCACAAAAGCGCGGTTATTCGGTCTTGTTAGGTAATACCCGAGGGTGTCTGGACAGAGAACGTGAATACACCAAGATGGTCGATTCGTTACAGGCAGACGGCATCATACAGCTAAGTGCACGCTACCCGTTAGATAAGGTCGTTCCTGTGCAAGAGCTGCCCATTGTTAACATTTGCGAATGCTTTAATTTACCTCAAATCCCACAAATAGAATTGGATAATCATGGCGCAGCAAAAGCGCTCGTGAAGCATCTAATAGAACTTGGACATCAAAGGATATCAGTGATCAAAGGTCCCGATGATAGTCCTTTAACTGCATCAAGGTTGAGCGGATATTGTGCAGCATTGGAAGAAGCTAATATTGGGTTTGATGAGAAGCTCGTGGTCGACGGTGACTTTACTATGGCCTCTGGTCATAGCGCAGTAGAAAAGCTTCTTGCAAGGCGTGAACGACCAACTGCCCTATTCTGCTTTAACGACGAAATGGCTATCGGTGCCATCAAATCAATCAAGTCTTTAGGGTTTAACGTTCCAGAGGATATCTCTGTTGCGGGTTTTGACGATATTGCATATGCAAACTATTGCGATCCACCACTTACAACCATAGAGCAACCCGCTGAGCTATTCGGTAAACAAGCTGTTGAGACCTTGTGCGACATTATCAATGGCAAAGCATTCTCTACAGAGAAATCGACCTTATCGTTTGAGCTTATCGTAAGACAAAGTACATCTAAAATAACAATATAACGAAAACTGGCTCGATAGTTTTCAAGTCAATTTTTTCAAACCAAAAATGTAACCGGTTACACAAATAAACATTAAACCAATGATTTATAAGACGTAAAAGGAACCAAGATATGATAACGCGACACCCTAAACAGCCCTCGCTTTCTAGAATTACGCTAGTCACGCTGTTGCTTTCAACATTGAGCTCGTGGGCTTTTGCAAAAGAAAAGGTAGCGAATCCCCCAGGAACTGCAATACCAGTCCTTGATAATGTTATTAGTAAGCTGGAAATTATCGACATTGTTACTGGTAAACGGAACATTATCTATCAAGAACTCAATCACTTCGAGGCGCCTAATTGGTCAAGGGACGGCGAATACATCCTGTTTAATAAAAGCGGCAGGCTATACAAACTGAATATTGGAGAACGACAAGCTCAAGTCTTAGATACGGGAAGCCGAGTGAACAACAACAACGATCATGGCCTTTCACCGGATGGAAATTATATTGCTATCAGTGATCAAACCTTTGGTGACTCAACTATCGCCGTTCTTCCCGCACAAGGCGGAGAGCCTAAGCAGGTTACAACAAACAACCCATCATACTGGCATGGTTGGTCACCGGATGGGCAATCCCTTGCTTATTGTGGTGAACGCAATGGCAATTACGATATCTATGTCATCCCTGCGAGAGGTGGAGAAGAAAAACGCTTAACTTCAACACCGGGGTTAGATGATGGACCAGACTACGCACCTGACGGCACTATCTACTTTAATTCGGTGAGATCAGGATTAATGAAAATCTGGAAAATGGGCTCTGATGGTTCAAACCAACTACAAGTCACCTCAGACAAAACCTATGCAGACTGGTTCCCTCATCCATCTCCAGACGGAAAACATCTTGTTTTCTTATCTTATGATAGTTCGGTAACGGGACACCCAGCTAATAAGCAAGTTTGGTTGAGGATAAT
The DNA here is from genome assembly GCA_004353515.1 of Alteromonadaceae bacterium M269. Lineage (GTDB taxonomy): Bacteria > Pseudomonadota > Gammaproteobacteria > Enterobacterales > Alteromonadaceae > M269. Next base: position 971,691 of record SMNZ01000001.1, read on the forward strand.
GCCTCTAGACGGCAGTAAAAAGCCGCAAATACTGACAAAGTTGTTTGGTGGGCAAGGCACATTGAATGTCCCTTCATGGTCTCCAGACAGCACAAAAATTGCCTTTATCAGTTATGAGTTAATCGAGCAATAATGCGAGATGTTAGAGTTAACTTGTCTAAAAGATATTAGGGAAAGGTGCAGTCTCTTGCTGCTGGAACGACTTTAATTCTTGCCACCAATATTGAGCAGCTTCTGTTTTACCTCGCCTTTCTAAGGCTTGCCCAAGATTAATATAGGCTGGAATGAGGTTGTCGTTCGACATTAACCTTTCTTCCCACATCGCCAAATAAAGAGGTGGTATGTATTTAGTGTCGTAGTACTCCATAAAAGTAAGCCTATGCGATGCTTTGAATGCTTGGTTTTCATGGTTATTACAGGTTCTAGCTCGTGATAGCTCGATGGTTTGTCCAAAGCGTTCCCAATAGCTCAAGTCTAACGTTGGTCGTTCGTAGGTTACTTGCGCTTCTTCTGCCAGTACGTCCTCATCACTGACTAAATTGGCTTCTTCTTGAGCTAACTGTTCTTCTTCAACTGACGGGAATGGTGCTTGCAGTACTAAATTTGGAGGCGCATTACCCACTTGGCAAATACGTTCTGCTAAAGATTCACTCAATGGGTATTCATCGGCAAAACCAACAAAGTGCGCCAATTCATGAACAAATACGTCATAAGTATCTACTAAATCTAAATAGAGAACTCCATTATTAACGTTTGCCTTACCTTCATCTGCTATGACGAGCAAATGCGTAAAGTGCGATGCATCAAGTTTGGTCGCAGAATATGCTAGGTCACAACCTAAGCGTCCTTGGTTTTGCCAGTTTGAGCTGCACGCTAACTGCTTTTTAGGTACCCAAATAGGTTCATTGATACAAATGGATAGGGACTCCAATCGCCTATCCTTCGCGTACTGAGACTTTAAATCCAACACTTTCATCATGCCATCAAGACTGTTAACTAATGGCTGTATTTGCATACTGCATCGATTCTCGGGCACACGGCTAAACGCAGTTTGTTCAAGTGATTTATTGCCTTCCCACCAATAGTGTTCAATGGTATTCAATAATTGTTTAGCTTGGCTGCTTCCAAGCGTTCTCGCTTGCAAAAAGTAGTCCTTACTCTTTTGATAATCGCCCGACTTCCAATAATAACGTCCAAGTATCAGACTACTCTCAGCTTCTGAATCCGCAGTACTTTCCAACCATGGCATCGCTTTTTCGAAATCACCTCGCAACAACCACAGTTGATAAAGAGCAATTTGAGCAGGAAGATAATCTTGATGAGACGCAGCACTCAACCATTGAATACGTTCTTTATCATCTTTTGCATTAAGGCCTAACCAAAACTGAGATTTAATGTGCTCATTCTCAGCAGCTTTTAGCAAAAGGCGCTTTTGTTCGCTTTCATCTTCACTCGCGAGTGCAAGCTGGTAGAGCGCATCTTGATCACCGAGATCAGCAGCTCTATTTAACCAAAACAGTTGCCGATTGACTGTCGCATAAGAAGTGAGTTTATGGAGTGATTCGGTATGCCCCATACTCGCGGCACGGTACCAAATCTGAGGATTGTCTTCGGATAGCGCAAAGCTCTGAAGCCAATCAGATGAAAAGTTGGTATCGGAGAATACTAAGATGGCGCCCAGCGAAGCCAAAGACCATAATCTCAATCTCCTCCGATAGGATTTCCTCATAGGCGCTTATTTTTCGACTTCAGAAAATGCGCGTTCACGCATAAGATCAAGCTCTAAGCGAGCGTATCTATGCTCAACAAACTGATAAACATTAGTACTTAGCGCTAATTTGAAGTAATTAGAAGCAACGCCGTTATTCCCTCTAGCAGCATGATATTTACCGAGGTAAAAATAAGCTTCACACAGCTTGTCTGTCAGCTGCTGTTGGTTACTCACACCTTCAAGGAGCTTACCTAACAAGGTGTTCTCGTTGATCTTTTCTAGATACAAATCAACTAAAAGCGTCGCCCAATTATCGTTACTGAGCTTTTCTCTAGCCTGTTTTAGGCTTTCGAATGCTTGTTCTTTATTAATTTCAGATTCAACAATATAAGCCCATAACGCTCGGTAAGGGTCGCTACTATCTAACTCGTAGAAAACGGTTAAGTCTTTATATGCTAATTCCGCACGACCACCATAATAAAGAGCGATACCTCTATTCAAAAAGGCGAAATCGTGTTCTGGGTTAATATCCAGCGTGGAATCGAAAGCTTCATAAGCCTGAGCAAACTCCATTTCCTCAGTGTAGTGGATACCAATGTAGTTATAGGCCTCTGCCATATCCGGCTTGAATTTAAGCGCGACATTAAAATCGTATTGCGCTAGCCCTTTCAACCCTAAGCTATCGTAAAGAACAGCACGCTCGTAATATAACTGCGCACGTTGTACATCGCTCAAGTTACGTTCAACTTGAGACAACACTTGATTAATTCTCGCCAATGCAACTTGGCTGCGGTAATTCACTGGTGCTGGTTCAGCAAGGAGTAAATTACCCATTTGCGTTTGACTGCTTTGACCAGGAGTAACTGTTGCACAACCCGCCAAAAGTGAACTCGCAATCAATACCGCTTGAAGAATACGTTTTTGCATAACAACTCTTGTTCGTTATAAATATCAGTAGGGCTTATAACTTAAGCCATAACAAGAGATTAATAACTTGGCATTGGTGATTCAGGAAAATCGAAAAAAACAATGCTCTTAAATTTAATCTTCCTTGCATAGTAGCAAATAAGCTGGAAAGGATCTGCCTATGTTTCACATTGATGACAATAAAACTTGACCACTCACCTTTCCAGTCTGTCGATGAGCCAATAAAAAGGAGCTATTATTGAGTAGCTACCTTAATAAAGCCTTAACAGCTTGATTTCTTAACCGCCTGACGCGCCTCAAACGCAGCTAATTGCTCTTCTGACGCGGGTAGCTGATACTTTTTCTTCCAGTCTGCGAACGGCATACCGTATATCACTTCACGTGCTTGATCATAGTCAACATCTAAACCTTGTTCAGATGCAGCAGCAGAATACCACTTCGCTAAACAATTACGGCAAAAATCAGCCAAAATCATTAGGTCGATGTTTTGCACATCTTTGTTAGCATCTAAGTGTGCGACAAATTGGCGAAACACATTGGCTTCTATTTCAGTTCTTTGTTGGTCATTCATCATACTTCTCCAAAGAAAAAGGGAGCTTATAGCTCCCTTTCAACATGACTTTATTTAATTACTCTTCAGTCGGTGCTTCAGCAGCATCTGCCGCAGGAGCTTGAGGCTTCTCTAAAAGCTCCTTGATGCTCAAACGAACGCGGTTTTGTCTGTCAATTTCCATAACTTTGACATCAACCTCTTGACCTTCACTTAAGTAGTCAGCAACCTTGTTAACACGTTCGTGTGAAATCTGAGAGATATGAACTAGACCTTCTTTACCAGGTAAGATTTCAACGAAAGCACCAAAATCAACAATACGAGTCACTTTACCTTTGTAAACTTTACCCGCTTCTACTTCTGCAGTAACAGCTTCAATCTTGCCAATTGCAATTTCTGCTTTCGCTAACTCGGTTGCAAAAATCTTAATAGTACCGTCATCTTCTATTTCAATGTTGGTATCTGATTCTTCAGTGATAGAACGGATCATAGCTCCGCCTTTACCGATTACATCACGAATCTTGTCTTGGTCAATCTTCAACGTGTAGATTCGCGGTGCGAATTCAGACATTTCATCACGGTGACCACTGATAGCCTGGTCCATAACACCTAGGATATGCAAACGTGCTTCTTTCGCTTGTTTAAGTGCGATTTGCATAATCTCTTTAGTGATACCTTCAATTTTGATATCCATTTGAAGTGCAGTAACACCTTCGGTCGTACCTGCCACTTTAAAGTCCATATCACCAAGGTGATCTTCATCGCCCAAGATGTCAGACAAGACAACAAAACGGTCGTCTTTCTTAACCAAGCCCATTGCAATACCTGCAACAGAAGACTTAATTGGAACGCCTGCATCCATCAATGCCAATGAAGTACCACAAACTGACGCCATTGATGAAGAACCATTTGATTCTGTGATTTCAGAAACAACGCGAACTACATACGGGAATTCTTGCTCAGATGGCATAACAGCTTGTATACCACGCTTAGCCAAACGACCATGACCAATCTCACGACGCTTAGGTGAACCAACAAAACCAGTTTCACCAACACAGTATGGAGGGAAGTTGTAATGCAGCATGAAACGGCTATTTGTTGTGCCGCCTAGCTCATCAATCATTTGTGCATCACGTTCTGTACCTAAAGTAACAGCAACGATTGCTTGTGTTTCACCACGAGTGAATAAAGAAGAACCGTGAGTTCTAGGTAATAAACCTGTAGCCACATCTAGCGCACGAATCATTTCCGGATCACGACCATCGATACGCGGTTCGCCATCAAGTATACGATTACGAACAACATCACTTTCTAGGTCATGTAATAAATCGTGAACTTCTTTACTGTCTTGCTCAGGGTTCGCTTCTATAATTTGTTCAGCAGCTTTATTCGTTGCAGCAACAACGGCATCTTTTCTCAACATTTTGTCAGAGATCTGATATGCAGCTGTCATTTCTGCTTCTGCTAATTCTTTAACTTTCGCTTTAAGCTCAGTATTCTCTTCAGGTGCCTGCCAGTTCCAGCTTTCTGTACCTACATCAGCAGCAAACTCTCTGATAGCGTTGATCACAGTTTGCATTTGCTCGTGACCATACATAACCGCACCTAGCATCTGCTCTTCAGACAAAACATCTGCTTCTGATTCAACCATCAATACTGCTGATTCAGTACCCGCAACAACAAGATCAAGTTGACTTGCTTCTTGCTCAGATGTACGTGTGTTAAGTAGATATTTACCATCCAAGAAACCAACACGTGCAGCACCGACAGGACCATTAAAAGGCATACCTGAAATGGCTAACGCAGCAGAGGTACCGATAAGAGAAATAATATCTGTTGGAATTTCTGGGTTTGCAGAAACAACAGTAACAATAATTTGTACTTCGTTATTAAAGCCGTTAGGGAATAGTGGACGGATAGGACGGTCAATCAAACGAGCGATTAATGTTTCGCCTTCTGAAGGTCTCCCCTCACGCTTGAAGAAACCACCAGGGATTTTACCAGCAGCGTAAGCTTTTTCTTGATAATTAACTGTTAATGGGAAGAAATCTTGATCAGGGTTAGTATCTTTTTTCCCGACGACACTGACGAGTACAGAAGTGTCGTCCATGCTTGCCATAACGGCAGCTGTCGCTTGGCGAGCTATTACGCCAGTTTCTAGAGTTACGGTGTGTTGACCGTATTCAAAAGTTTTAGTAATCGGAGTCACTTATTTATCCTTTAGATGGGTACCCCACTCGGCTTTTTTGACCAAGCTTGCACCCTCTTATTTAATTTAAATTTCATAACGCTATTTAACGCGGCGCATAGTATAGCGGTAAGACGAGTGCTCGAACAGCGAAACAGGTCAATTAAAATAAATAAAATTCAGAATAGGATAAACCCTGCTGACACAGGGCCATTAGTTTGGTCAATTTGTAGCGACTTCTTGCAATCAAAGGCGACAGCCTTAAATCCAAGTTTACGTTAACACATCAGCCTGCAAGAGGCTGATGCACGTGATTTGATAACTTAAACTCAGAACCGTTTTGCGCTTAAGCTATTTGCTGTGGCTTAACATATGCGACAGCTTTTCAACTTCCATTTCTAAGTGCTTGACAGAACGTATCACCGAAACGCGATTCATCTCCATAAACGTCCATAGTTTGAGCATCGCCTGCGCAAAGATACTAGCAAAGCATATAAAGCCCCAAAACACCTGATCTTCAAGTGTCTCCGCAGTGAAAAACTCATATCCTGTCCAAACCAATAAAATGGTAAAAAGAAACGCAAAGATGCTCACTAAAACCATCCACCACTTCATACCACCTTGATAGGCATTTCCAACCATAGTGAATAGCCCAGGGTCATCTTGTATCAAGCGATTCAGTTCCGCTTGCTCTTGCTCAAGTTCGTTTTTAATGTGTTGATCAATATCCATCATCGTTCTCCTCAGATAAATTCTGCTTAATCTTATTCCTGGCTCGATATAGCCTCGACTTCACCGTACCCGCTGGCACGTCAAGCACTGCAGAAACCTCAACAACTGTCATTTGTTCCAAATAGAACAAATGAATACATTGTTTATCGAGCTCAGTTAACCCCAAATACAAAGCATTGCTAGAATCAACTTCTCTATCCAGTTGTCCTGTCACAGCATCCTTCATATGCTCTTCTTTAAGTGTTTCACTATCCTTATGTTTTCTCTGGATATCAGCTAGCCTCCAGCGCAACGATTTAAACAGCCACGCTTTAAATGCTCTCGGCTCTTTCAACTTCGGCAAACTCTTTGCAATGTGTAGCCAAGTTTCCTGTGTTGCATCTTGAGCAAGTTCAAGATCGTTTGCTAACTTCATCGCAAATCCCAATAATGAAGATTGGTATCTTCCAAAAAGCTCCTCGAAAGCGGCCTTACTCCCCTGCTGCGCAGATAACACCAATAAACTGTCGACTGCCTTTAATTTGGCCATAGCTGATTAATAAGCCTCATCACTATTATTCTTAATGCATGTTACTTATAAAGACGAAGAGAGGGTATTGTGGGTTCGGTCAATAAAAAATTATTTCTAAAAGATGAGATTTAGGTTGGATAATAATAAATAAGCTTCTACAAGACCCCAGACTCTCATAGAAGCTTATTAGATTATTTAATATTGCGCTTAAGAAGCCCGAGCTCCTATTAAGCGCTTAACATTAAAGCGTGAAGTTCACACCAAGAAAGAAGTATCTTCCACGTGGACCAGCAGGTCTTGAAAGAGCACCTAAGAACGGCTCTTCTTCAAACGCATTGTTTACACCACCATATATTCCGATTTTATCAGAATAGGCGTAGTTAACAGTGAAATCGTGAACGAATGCCGTACCTGTATCTCTGATGTTGACGAAGTCTTCACCATCATCACCGTCAAAGTTTGCTTGTTCAAGACCAGGCAAGAATTGGTTAGACTCAAATCTACCCTACCATCCGAAGGTGAAGTCACCAATAGAGTAGTCTGCGGTAAAGTTAACAATCCATTTAGGATTACTAAATTGACCAAGAACCTGAACTACTTCATCCGGTGCAGACGGATCTCTCACTTCTTCCAATCCGAGGAATCTTGTTCCATTGATGGTTAAATCAACGCGAGACTTCGCAATGTCAAACCCATAGTCAGCTCTAAAGTCAACACCACGAGTTTCAACAGAACAGAGATTGATAAGACCCGATCTAAAGTCTGTGATGAAGCCGCTGGTTGGATCACGATCAACTGCTGCACAGGACTGGTTATCGATAGACGGTATATCCACACAGTTTTGCGTAATCTGGAAACCGGTTAAGCAGTCAATCAAACCATCAATTTCGATGTCAATAACGTTTTACTGGATACAAAGGCATTCGAAAACCTAGGATAAAAGGCTTTCCTAAAAGAGTCCGAACCCTGTCGTAAGTCAGCGTTTTTATAGGCTTAAGGCGAGAGATGCACCTTGATGGAGCACCGACATAAATCAATAAAAATGTTTAATTATTCATCTACGAAATAACTCGTATATTTACCTAAGATTAGTTACCAATCAGCAGGCCGGACATTATATTTACCTCACTTGGACGGTCTCTGATGAGAACTGAAGAAAAGAGCTACTGTGGGATTTATGCTCGAAAATGAAAGTAACGAGCGAGAAAATCGTCAATGCCAGGGAAGAAAGCTTTGTTGCCCGCAACTCTTAATATTTCAATATTCTGACTCGTTTGGGTATTTATAGAGTCACATTCCCATTGCGTACTTCATAACTTGGTTTTTGATCAATCCAGCTTTATCAGCAATAACCAATCCAGCATTCCGTAATGCTTTAAGAGGCCCTATGCCGTTACTAAACAAGTGATAAAAACCATCCATTGCAGTCATCATAATACTGTTATCGACTTGTCGCGTCCTTTCAAAGGTTTTTAACGCCTCATGGCTAATCAATGAACCTGTGTCCGCAAATTCATCAACCGCCGTTAGTAGTGCTTTTACATCTTTGAAGCCCAGATTAACCCCCTGCCCAGCTAAAGGATTGATCGTATGTGCGGCATCCCCAATCAAAATAACAGAGGCTTTAACATATTGAGTTGCATGCATTCTGGTTATAGGGAAACTCGCAACATCTAAAATATCAAACTCTCCGAGCTCACTGGGGAAAGCTTCAACGATGGCCTCTTTAAGCGTGCTGTGCTTAAGTGTTTTAAGCTTTTTAACTTGGTCGGCTGCGTCGTACCAAACAAGAGAAGCGTAACCATCATATAGCGGGAGAAACGCTCTTGGACCGGAAGGAGAAAATCGCTGCCAGGTTATATCCTGTTGAGGCTTCGTTGTTTTAACTGAGATTGCTAAAACATTCTGTTTATAAGACCAACCACGTGTACCTACACCAGCGCTTTTCCTAACATAAGAATTAGCGCCATCTGCTCCAATAAGATACCTTGCTTTAATATCCGCTCCGTCACTGAGCGTTAACCCCGTAAACGCCTCACCAGGTAAAGCAAACTGCAGATCTACCGGAGTGTCATTTATCCAAGTAATTCCTTGGTGACGTTTGAGTTCTTCATGCAACGCCAGTTGAATAACCCGATTTTCAACGATATATCCAAGGTGTATTTGCCCTGCATCCTCAGCATCAAAAGTTGTACGGCAGTTCTCTTCTTCCCATACAGATAATCGCTTGTACATACAGGCTCTCATGCTTTCAACATGGGACCAAGCTCCTAGTGTGTCTAGCAGTTGTTGAGAACCTTGGCTAATGGCAGAAACTCTAAGGTCGGGTTTGTCCTCTCGATTAAATTCAGCTGGCATATTTTTCTCGATGATTGCAACAGTATAGCCTTTTTGAACAAGGCCAAGAGCCGCTGCCGCTCCCACCATACCGCCGCCAACAACAATAAAATCGAAACTATTCACACTTTCTCCAAACGAAAACAATCCGTAACGTACTCGCTATATGAAACAAATAAAGCACGTTTTTCTATAACCCATCACAACTTTCTAGCAACCTGAAGCGACATAAAGAATAAGGTGGTAGCAAACCTGAACATTCTCGCTAAATCGCCATGAAACATGGCGTAGAGAGGTTTATACAGTTTCCTGGGCCATCTGGGGTGCTAGAACAACTCACTCTAATACCTCCGATGGCTTTTTTCACCCTCTTCCTTGGGCGCATAAAGCAATTCTGCTATACTCTTCGCGCAATTCCGTTATCCCTTTAATTGGCATAAAACTCACATATCCAAGTAGTTTAGGTATATAAACTGAAAGCTGAATGACTTTTCTGATTTAGATCAATCATCATTCATATTACCACTATCAATTGTCTTGTCGTAGGAAAGCCTGTGTCTGTTGTCCTAAAAGGAGCTATTTTACTTGTCTTAGCCGAAGCATGCTTTGCGGGCCTTGGTGCTATGGTAAAACATCTAAGCGATCATCTAGACCAAACTCAGCTTGTCTTTTTCCGTAATTTTTTTGCTTTAGTCACCGTACTTCCATGGCTTTTCAAAGCCGGGATAAAAGAGCTCCCCACGCCGCATTGGAAATTACACTTATTCAGAGCTTTCCTTGGTTTGGTCGCAATGTACTGCTTTTTCTACGTCATCGCACATATGCCTTTTGGACAAGCGATTTTAATTATTCTCACAGCTCCTTTTATTATTCCAGTGATATGCCGTTTTTGGCTAAACGAATCTATCACCAAGAAAACGCTGGTAGCCATTGTTATTGCATTTTCGGGGGCAGCAGCCAGTGTTTCAACAGAAAGCACAGGGTTTAATCAATACGTACTGATTGCACTATTAGGTTCATGCTTGATGGCAACCACCAAAGTGACCATTCGAAAGCTCACATCAACGGAACCCACAGGACGGATCGTATTTTATTTCGCCGCCCTCGGTACTTTGGTGACATTTATTCCAATGTTATCAAATTGGAAGCCCGTTTCCCTTATTGATTGGTTCTGGCTAACCAGTATTGGCGTACTCGCTATGCTAGGGCAAGTAATGATGACGAAGTCATTTCGTTTAGTCTCTCCAGCGCGAATAGGTCTACTCACCAACGTTTCTGTTGTTTTTGCAGCATTCCTCGGTTACGTCATTTGGGATGAGCCTATAACTACCGGACTCATCTTAGGCGCTGGTTTAATATTCTGGGCCGGCAGTATTACAACGAGACAACGTTGGTTTATATAAACGCAAACCTTGGCGCGAAAGGCTAAAAGCGATAAACTACGCGCCCATTTTTTAGCGTTCGGTACCATTTCACCGGATAGAAGATTGTAATTAACGATTTCCAAGCATAAGTAACGACATGAGTAAGAAACTTTTTATCAAAACCTGGGGCTGCCAAATGAACGAGTATGACTCGGAAAAAATGGCTGATCTTTTGGATTCCACTCACGGTTACACTGCCGCAGAAACGGCAGAGGAAGCAGACGTTATTTTGCTTAATACCTGCTCTATCCGCGAGAAGGCACAGGAAAAAGTGTTTCATCAGTTAGGTCGCTGGAAAACACTTAAACAATCTAATCCAGATCTCGTTATCGGTGTTGGTGGTTGTGTGGCTTCACAAGAAGGTGACCATATTCGTCAACGCGCACCTTTTGTTGACGTAGTTTTTGGACCACAGACACTGCATAGATTACCTGAAATGATCACTCAGGTTACAGGCACCAAAGCACCTGTTGTTGACATTAGTTTCCCAGAGATTGAAAAGTTTGACCGCTTGCCAGAGCCTAGAGCAGACGGCCCTTCTGCTTTCGTTTCTATTATGGAAGGCTGCTCAAAATACTGTTCTTTCTGCGTTGTTCCTTATACACGTGGAGAAGAAGTGAGTCGTCCAGTTGACGATGTCATCTACGAAATCGCCCAACTTGCCGAACAAGGTGTTCGTGAAGTTAACTTATTAGGTCAGAACGTTAATGCATTCCGTGGTCCACATCACGATGGCAGCATCTGTACTTTCGCTGAGTTATTACATTTAGTCGCTTCTATCGACGGTATTGACCGTATTCGTTACACGACCTCGCATCCGGTCGAATTTACGGACGACATTATTGAAGCTTATCGGGATATTCCTGAGCTAGTTGACCACTTACATCTTCCTGTACAAAGTGGCTCTGATCGCATTTTGACGATGATGAAACGTGGTCACACGGCTATTGAATACAAATCAAAAGTGAGAAGGCTTAAAAAAGTACGTCCAAATTTGAGTATGTCTTCTGATTTTATTATCGGCTTCCCTGGTGAAACCGATGCAGATTTCGAAGCGACAATGAACCTGATTCAAGATGTTGGTTACGATTTGAGCTTTAGCTTCATATATAGCGCTCGCCCAGGAACACCAGCTTCTGACTTAGCCGATGAAGTCAGCGAAGAAACTAAAAAAGAACGCCTGCAAATATTGCAACAGCGTATCAACCAGCAAGCGTTAAGCATCGCAAGAAATATGTTGGGTACGACTCAGCGTATACTCGTTGAAGGTCCGTCGAAGAAAAATGTGATGGAGCTTAGTGGTCGAACTGAAAACAATCGCGTTGTAAACTTTGAGGGTACGCCAGATATGATCGGCGGCTTTGTCGATGTCGAAATCACTGATGTCTACAGCAACTCTCTACGCGGTAAAGTCATTAAAAATGAAGCAGATATGGGCTTACGTATCGACACTGCTCCTCAAGATATTTTGTCCAGACAAGCAACCAATGGAACTGACGAACTCGGTGTTAGTCAGCATATCCCAGGATAGTAACTTTGAGCCAATTGAATAGTACCGAATTCTCTCTAGAACCTCAGGACCACAAACGTTTACTAGCACTTTGCGGTCCGCATGACGACAACATCAAGCAATTAGAACGCCGCTTAGGGGTTGAAATTAGCTACAGAGACAATCAGTTTAAAGTCGTTGGTTTAGCGCAGCAAACTAAAGCTACTGAAAGCTTACTTAAAACGCTCTACGTTGAAACACAATCTGTTAAAGGCGGTGCTCCGGAGCTTGATCCTGAGCAAGTACATCTCGCTATTCAAGAAGCGAGAGCTATGGAACAAGCAAGCCGCGAGGAACATGGCAAGGAAGTTCATATAAAGACTAAACGCGGGGTCATTAAGCCTCGCAATCCAAACCAAGCTCAGTATGTTAAAAATATTGTTCATCACGATATAAGCTTTGGTGTTGGCCCCGCCGGTACAGGTAAAACATATTTAGCGGTTGCTTGTGCCGTTGATGCATTGGAACGTCAAGAAGTTAGACGTATCTTATTGACGCGTCCCGCAGTTGAAGCGGGTGAAAAGTTGGGCTTTTTGCCTGGCGACTTGGCACAAAAAGTCGATCCTTACCTTCGTCCTCTTTACGATGCTTTATTCGAAATGCTTGGCTTTGAGAAAGTAGAAAAGTTCATCGAGAGAAATATTATTGAAGTAGCTCCCCTCGCCTACATGCGAGGTAGAACACTGAATGACGCCTTTATCATTCTGGATGAAAGCCAAAATACCACAGTTGAACAAATGAAAATGTTTTTGACGCGTATCGGCTTTAACTCTCGAGCTGTCATTACAGGCGATATTACGCAAGTCGATTTACCTCGTGGCGCTCGTTCAGGACTGCGCCATGCAATTGAAGTTTTGCAAAACGTTGACGATATCTCTTTTGATTTCTTCACGGCTGAAGATGTCGTTCGCCACCCTGTTGTCGCTCGTATCGTCTTAGCTTACGAAAAACACGAAACAGAAAAAGAAGCGCAACGAAAAGCCAAATTGGAACAAAGTAAAAAGGATGAGCAAAACTCATCTGATAAAACATAATGACAGCAACTATTGATCTGCAAATAGCTTGTGCAGAAACGACTCATCTGCCTTCACTAAACGAAATACAGCACTGGTGTAACACTTTACTCAGACACCAAGATTTATCTGATAAAGAAATCACAATACGAATCGTTGATGAAGAAGAGAGTCATTCGTTAAATAAACAATACCGTGGAAAAGATAAACCAACTAATGTGCTTTCTTTTCCATTTGACGCCCCCGAGCATGTAACCATTGATTTGTTGGGTGATCTGGTAATTTGCGAACCCGTGGTATTAAACGAATCAAAACAACAAGAAAAAGACGTGAAACACCACTGGGCACACCTCATTATTCACGGTTGCTTACATTTATTAGGGTACGATCATATCAATGATGACGAAGCTGAAGAGATGGAAGCAATAGAAATTGCCATTCTGGCGAAATTATCAATTGACGATCCCTATCTAGATCATTAATTATAAACACCTAGTAATTACATAAACCTAAATTTCTAATACGGAATATGAAGTTTATTAAGTTTGGAGCGTATGAGCGACGACAACCCCCACTCTAGCAGCGGTTCTAATGGTAAGAACTGGATGACAAAAATTGTCCAGGCAATATCAGGAGAGCCGAAGAATCGCGAAGAGTTTGTAGAATTTATTAACGAAGCCGAAAACAACGACGTTATCGATCATGGAACAAGGGAAATGATCGAAGGCGTTATGGAAGTTGGTGAAATGCGTGTTAGAGATATTATGATCCCACGCGCACAGATGGTCACAATCGATATCGAGCAGAGTGTAGAAGAGTTTCTGCCGGTAGTTCTTGAATCCGCTCACTCCAGATTTCCTGTCATAAACGAAGACAAAGATCATATTGAGGGTACTCTCCTCGCTAAAGACTTATTGCAGTACGCTTTTAACGAAGAAAAAACCTTCGCGTTAACTGACATCTTGCGTCCTGCCATCATTGTTCCTGAAAGTAAACGTGTTGATATTCTTCTGCGCGAATTCAGACAACGTAGATATCACATGGCCATTGTTGTCGACGAATACGGTGGCGTATCAGGTCTTGTGACTATCGAAGATATACTTGAACTAATCGTTGGCGAAATCGAAGACGAGCACGATGCAGAAGAAGGCAGTAATGATGATATTCGCCCTCTCAATACGTCGACTTACTCAGTAAAGGCTCTAACACCTTTAGATGATTTTAACGAGTTCTTTGAATCAGAGTTCGACGAAGAAGAAGCAGATACTATCGGTGGTATTGTCCTTAAAGCTTTCGGTCATCTTCCAGAAAAAGATGAAACAGTTACTATCAACGATATTCAATTTATCGTGACTAATGCTGATAATAGACGCTTAATACAGTTAAAAGTGTTACTGCCTAAGATAAAGAAATAAGCCGTGCTAAACACTATTAAGAAATGGGCAAGTCCTTTTGTCCTGGGGTTAAGCTTGACCTTAGCTTACGCCCCATTCTCGTTGTGGTTTATTTTACCTATCAGCCTGTCACTGTTCTTATATCTCCTGAAGAGCTCTGACACTCCCTTTAAAACAGGCTTTATGTTCGGCCTTGGCTGGTTTGGCGCTGGCGTAAGCTGGGTTCATGTCAGTATCGCTGATTTTGGCGGAATCCCGTTGATAGCCTCAGTTTTAATGATGGCTGCTTTAGCCGGTTATCTCGCGTTGTACCCTGCACTATTTTCTTATTTCAGTAAGAACTATATCCATACCAAATACTGGCCTCTTGCTATGCCCGTCGTGTGGCTAACAACAGAATGGCTTAGAGGCGCGCTGTTTACCGGCTTCCCATGGCTGTCTATCGGCTACAGCCAACTTAACAGCCCGTTGTCTGGTTGGATGCCTATCATAGGTGAGACAGGGGTTTCTGCTATTTTGCTGCTTCTTTGTGCTAGCTGTGCGGTGTTTTTGCCTCGAAAGCAATGGTTAGCGCCAGTAATAGTGGTCGTTTCTCTTTTCGTCAGTGGTGTTGTACTCAACCAATATCAATGGGCTAAACAAACAGGAGACACGATTAACGTTAGCTTAGTGCAAGGCAATATTGCGCAGGAAATGCGGTGGGTTCCAGAACAAGAACAACCGACTATGGTGAAGTACTGGGACATGACAAACGAGCATTGGGATTCAGATCTCGTCATATGGCCTGAAGCTGCGATACCTAAACTGGAACCTTTCGCGCAGGCCTATATCAATAGGCTCGATGAAAAAGCATCTTCAACCCGCACCGGACTCATAACGGGTATCGTCGATTACAATCTAGAAACTAAAGAAGCATTTAACTCAATGATAGCTTTAGGCTCAAAAGCAGTTGGTGATACAGAACCACACTACCGCTACCAACATTCGAATAGATACATTAAAAACCACCTCGTTCCATTAGGTGAATTCGTACCTTTTGAGCAACTTATCCGCGACCTTGCGCCTATTTTTAATCTCCCCATGTCATCTTTTACTCGAGGTGATTACCAACAGGCTAATTTGGTTTCAAATGGGATAAACATCGCATCAGCTTTGTGTTACGAGATTATTTTCCCGAGACAACTTAACGCTAACCTCACTGAAGAAACTCAGTTTATTGTGACCTTAAGCAATGATGCTTGGTTTGGTCGTTCTCATGGGCCTGCACAGCATTTGCAAATAGCGCAAGTCAGAGCAAAAGAGTTTGGCTTACCTGTCTTAAGAGCAACTAATAACGGTTATACAGCAATTGTTGATGCTCAAGGCAATATTCAGAGTCAAATCCCGCAGTTTGAAGCGGCAGTTCTGACAGACAATGTCACCTTAGTTCAAGGCACAACACCTTATCGATATTTTGGTGATTTTTGGACATGGCTCATAGCAATATTTGGCATTGCGCTAACGCTGATTTTTCAGCGCAAAGAAAGATAAACAAGCTACAATTAATTTATTAGTCAGAAACATCAACTGCACTGGTTTTGTTGTTTTCAGCATGCTTAAATTTAACTGCCAATAAAGCGGAATCGATGGCTTTAAGCAATTTGGATAAAAGGAAAAAAATGAAAAAGTTTCTTACAATATTATTGTTCATCCCTTTCCTAGGTTTTGCCAAGGGTGAAATAGACTGGATGGATTACGATGATGCTCGCGCTCTGAATAGCGAAAAGCCAATTTTTGTATTCGGCGAAATGAAATTCTGCAGTACCTGCCAAGCAATGAAAGAAGAAGTTTTTTCTCAACCCGAAATTGCCTCCTTACTAAACGAAAGCTTTATTCCAGTTAAAAATACCTCTTTCATCACAGGTAACCACAAATTTAAAGATCTGAAAAATAAAGAAGGTAAGCCTTTGAAAATAGTCGGTTCTCCTGCTTATGTAATGATTACAGGCGACGAATATAAACTAGCTTACGGTTATAAATCACCTGAAGAAATGAAAAAGATGCTTGAGTTTGTTCTATCTGAACCAAAGTCTTAAAAACATCTGATTTTCGAGTTTTGCGGTGTCATTCCTGACACTGCTTTTTGTTTTATTTCCATTAATATCACTTCCCTGCAAAGCCAATAATAGCAATAGCTCCCTCATAAATAGCGCACTTAAATTCCATAAAAATGATGTTTGATATGGACTGATAAATTCGCAAATTTTCTGTTGTGTCTTACACTTAGAATAACAGTTCGAGAACTTTACTCTCGGTCATTCATTAAGGGGCACTGTATGATAAATATAAGCCGTTTAGTATTCATTCTGTTGTTAAGTACGCTAATTCTAGCCTGTTCTCCAGGCCCATCAGAGGAAGATAATAAAACAGCATCAACAACACCTGTTGAACAAGCACAAGAAGCTGCACCAGACAATACACCTGAATGTACCTTTGTATTGGGATTTGATAGTTGGGAACCCTACCAATACGCCGATGTTGGTGGACATATAGCGGGTTTGGATATCGAACTGGTTACCGCCATCACTGATAAAATGAACTGCACCATAGATTACCGCCGAGGCACTTGGGTCTCCTTGCTTAACGAACTAAGGCAAGGAACTGTTGATATGCTGCTCGGTGCATCAAAAACAGCAGATAGAGAACAATTCGCGCTATTTAGCGATGCCTATCGTATGGAAGAGATTTCTCTTTATATTCGTAAAGACGACGAAAGTTTTCCAGACAGAAAAAGTGTCAGCGACTTCGTCGAAAATGGCAGTAAGATTGGCATTACTGAGGACTACTACTATGGTCCTGAAGTCTCAATGCTTCTAGACGGTTCGGTAACGTCCAAGTTCTTCTCATCAGGCATCATGGGCGAACTCAACATAGCTAGACTCTTGGACCACGATATTGATGGGTTCCTGGAAGATAGTTTTGTCGGTGCATCATTGATAAGACGTAAAGCCTTGTCAGATTATATTGTCCCTCATGGTATAACGATTCAAACTGGGGATGCCTACGTTATGTTCAGCAAGATAAGTGTAAGCGAAGAGCAATTAACGGAGTTTAACCGATACCTTGCTGAGATTAAGGCCAGCGATGTCTATGACAATATCGTCAAGAAATACAGCCATTAACCTATAAGTTAGTGTTCTAAAAATGATTTGAGAGAGGCAGTACAGGTCTGTTACTGCTTCTCCATACTCCCCTAAAAACTACCTTACTACCTCCATATCAGCTCACGTCTTAATACTGCAAATTTATTAACCTACAAATGAACCTTAAGATTAGATAGCCGTCTCTTACCAACCATTAAGTACTATAAAAATGATTGATAAGCAGGATTAATGGCATTCGGACAAGGGCTGATATTTGGAATTGAAGTGACATGGATTTGGCTTGCTTTGCTTCTTTTTCTACTTTTTCGTATAGAAAAACCAGCAAAATACTACTATGAGCAGGGCCTCAAGGCACTTGACAAGAATAGTCCTAAGGAAGCTATCTCGTTGTTTCAAAGTGCACTAACAAAACAAAGTGATTTTCCTGAGGTACGAATTGCACTGAGTGAATTATATGTCGAACTTGGTGACATTCATTCTGCAGAAGGCCTGTTGTCACAAACTATTGAGCAACGCTTCGAACTTGAAAAAAGTGTCTTGCTACTGGCTAAGGTGTATTTCTATCAAAATAAAATTGATGACCTAGAACGTCACGTTAGATTGTGGGAAAACAATATGGACCTAAGCAAACCTATTAGAGAAAAATTATCGCTATATAACACCCTTATTCGTGTCAACAGAAGAGCGTTGCCGTCACCCGAAAAAGTATCACCACCAGATATTTTTGATCTTGGTGATCATCATTAGCTCCCCTTTTTATTCAAAGCGTAAGCACTTAATTAGAGTTTGTTAATCTTTGGTTAATGCCTAGCTGTTTGGTATAGTGCAGAAGTAGATATTGGAACTAACTAGAGTTTAATACTCTAGAGCGTGTTAATCTTTGCTGTATGCTTTTGCAGCGAGTTGTTTGCTATTTGGGCAAGGAAGAAGCTGTGTGGTGTAGTCATCTACACAAATAGACTCTGACGCCGAATAAATAGCAAACAAACGCTGTCCTTTGGATTCGTTATAAAGGCACCTTGCTTTTTGTTGTCAGCTTTTGACTTGGATGACCAAGCCTGCAAGCTTACGCCGCAATCAAAACGCCTTTATTTAGAACAAAACCTATACAGCAAAGATCAACACGCTCTAATTACAATGAATGTTATATGTCAGAAAATCAAACCACATCACAGTCTGAAATAGTGACGAAAGAGCAAAGCCAAACCGAAAGCACAGTGTCTCCTCCCCCTCAGAAGAGCAGTGGCTTCTTTGCTAACCTTATTTTCAACATCGCTGTACCAACACTTATCTTAACCAAGCTCAGTGGTCCAGAGTATTTAGGGCCTGTATGGAGCATAGTGGTCGCATTATCTTTCCCTATTGGTTATGGGCTGTGGGATTTGAAGCAATCGGGGAAAGTCAATGGCTTCTCTATTTTAGGCATCATCAGCGTATTTTTAACAGGTGGAATCAGTCTACTTAAACTTGATCCTCAATATATTGCTATTAAGGAAGCAGCAATACCCGCCGTCATAGGTGTTGGTGTTTTCTTTACGCAAAATACCAAATATTCAGTTGTCAAAATACTCATTCTTAATGAGCAACTTCTGCGTCTTGATTTACTCAAACAGGCGTTAGAGGAAGCAAACAATACAGCACTTTTCGAGAAGAAGATGAAAATTGCTACGACGATCATCGCCAGTTCCTTCTTTTTGTCTTCCGTTTTGAATTATGTATTGGCAAAAGTTATCTTGGTCAGTCCTCCAGGAACAACAGAATACAGTCAAGAGTTAGGGAAAATGACAGCGTTAAGCTATCCGGTTATCATGGTTCCTAGTATGATCATCTTAATCGCAGCTATGTGGTATCTTTTTAGTCAAATCAAAAAGTGCACTGGCAAAGGCTTCGACAGCTTTATGGTTGAAGAAAATTAAGCAAACCATTCCGATAAAAAAGAGACTTCTATGGAAATGACAAACGCTGAACTCACTGAGTTAATGGTTGATAGCGCGAAAAATGCTGTCACTACAACCTTATCTGAGTTTAATTTAGAACTAGATGGTTCGATCGAAAGCGTAGCAAAAGTTGATGACGTTATCTTAAGTTGGATTGATAAATATAAAGACCAAGCGCTAGAAGATAACTCTGTTTTTACCATCTGCAATATCTATGGAGCTTACATTGGCGAGATTTTTCGTAAGACAATAGGTGGCAACTGGCACTACGATCAATCAGACGAAAAAGCACCTTATGTTGTGCTTGAATATGGCGGTAAAAGCTATGCATTTGCAGGTATCTGCTACCAACGTCTGGTTAATGATAGTGAAATCAGTGTCCAAGATTATTTCAATAAAGCGATGGAAAACAGTAAACAATAACTCATATCATTGAGTTGCACTGACCTTTATAGAAAGGAGCACAAACTCCTTTCTATAAGATTTGAACCACAATTACCCTTCGTGTTGCTCGAACAGAGAAATAAGCTCATCTTCGGTTAAAACGTCTACCCCCAAATCTTGAGCTTTAGTCAATTTAGAACCGGCTTTTTCACCG
The DNA here is from genome assembly GCA_004353515.1 of Alteromonadaceae bacterium M269. GTDB lineage: Bacteria > Pseudomonadota > Gammaproteobacteria > Enterobacterales > Alteromonadaceae > M269. Next base: position 991,705 of record SMNZ01000001.1, read on the forward strand.
GCCACAAGATAATCAGTTTTTGCAGAAACGCTACCTGATACTTTGGCTCCTAACTGCTGTAGTTTAGCTTTAGCATCATTTCGGCCCATAGTACTTAATGTACCCGTCAAAACGAAGGTTTTGTCTGCCAAGGGTTGCTCCCCCTTTTCTACTGCTTCAATAACAGGCCAATTCAAACCAACATTGATGAGGTTCTCAATAACTTCAATGTTATGTTCTTCCCTAAAGAAGCTGAAAACCCGCTGAGCGACAACAACACCTACATCAGATACTTTTTGCAAGTCTTCCTCATCAGCTTCGCGTAATGCTTCCAGAGTGAGGTAGTGCTGTGCAAGGTTATTAGCAGTTGCGTCACCGACCTCTCTAATACCTAAAGCATAGATAAATCGAGATAAGGTTGTTTCTTTGGCTTTATCCGCTGCATTAACAATATTGATAGCAGATTTCTCCCCCATCCTTTCTAAGGCGGCTAAATCATCTATCTTAAGTGTAAACAGGTCAGCAGGTTGAGTGACTAGTTCGGTATCAATCAGCAGTTCAATTAGCTTGTCACCCAGACCATCAATATCAAGGGCTTTACGTGATACGAAATGCTTAAGTGCTTCTTTACGCTGTGCCGAACAAAATAGTCCACCTGAACATCGACTGACAGCTTCGCCATCAACCTTAACCGAAGCAGATCCGCAAACAGGACAATGAGTTGGAAAGCTAATATCGCAAGCATCCTCTGGCCGTTGTTCTTGAACCACACTCACAATTTGAGGAATAACATCACCGGCACGTCGAATAACGACCGTATCGCCAATTTTTATACCGAGTCGATTTATCTCATCTTCGTTATGCAAAGTTGCGTTAGATACGGTCACGCCGCCAACAAATACGGGCTCTAATCTGGCAACCGGGGTAATAGCTCCTGTTCTACCGACTTGGAACTCAACATCAAGTAATTTAGTGACTTCTTCTTGTGCAGGAAACTTCTGCGCAATAGCCCATCTCGGAGCTCTCGCTACGAAGCCTAATTCCTCTTGTAATCCTATTTCATTAACTTTGAATACAACGCCATCAATATCAAAATTAAGTGCATCTCTTTTCTCTTGGATACCCTGGTAATATTGATGACAAGCTTCAGCCCCAACAACAACCCCATTTTCTTTACATAGAGGTAATCCCCACTGACTTAGTTGTTGCAGACGATCAAAATGTTTATTAGCTAACTCTGTTTTAACGCCTTCTACAAGGCCTACCGAATATGCATAAAAGCGCAATGGCCTAGATGCTGTAATTCTGGAGTCCAGCTGTCGTAAGCTCCCAGCAGCGGCGTTTCTTGGGTTAGCAAAAACCTTCTTATCCTGCGATTTTTGCTCTTCATTTAGCTTTTCGAAGCCGTCTCGAGTCATGAAAACTTCGCCACGGACTTCTAATCGCTCCGGGTAATCGTTACCTCTCAACGACAATGGGACATTAGCGATAGTCTTCACATTTTGTGTGATGTTCTCGCCTGTTTGCCCATCACCTCGTGTCGCTCCCCTAACTAGCACACCATTCTCGTATACGATACTAACCGCTAAGCCATCTAGCTTGGGTTCGCAACTAAACTCAATATCCATTGAACGCTTAAGCCTATCAATAAGCCTCTTCTCAAAGGCATTGAGGTCATCCAAACTAAACGCGTTATCCAGTGATAACATTGGTACTTCGTGCTGAACTTGTTCAAATTGAGCCAACGGACGTCCGCCGACTTTCTGCGTTGGCGAAGTAGACGAGGCTAAATCGGGATGTTGCTTTTCGAGCGCAAGTAACTCCTGAAAGAGACGATCATAAGCAGCATCAGGGATGCTTGGACTGTCTTCAACATAATACTTATAGTTATGCTCAGACAACTGTTCTGCAAGAGCCGTCATACGCTCTTGACTATTTAAATTATTATTATCACCTGACATGGTGGAGATCTCATTGTATATGCGATGAGGTAGCAAGAAGCCACCTCAACATTAAGGATTAGTTTCTTCGGATCATGCGTTTTCTTTCGAATTCGCGGATTTTCTCTATATACTGCTGCAAACTTTGCTTATTCAAGCGGCTTCGTCTGCCATCTAATACTTGAGCACCAAATTCATCTGATATCTTACGTGCAGCGTTATGCATCATATTGAAAACCTGATGAGCATCGCCTTCAATCGGTAAAATCATAAATAAAGAGATACCTTGAGTAGAGAAGTTTTCAAGATTATCAATATCAAAAACACCAGGCTTAAACATATTAGCCAAGCTAAATAGCACCGGCCCTTTACCGTTGCTGTTTACATGACGATGGAAGATGTCCTGATCACCGAATTTAAAACCCAAGGTAAGTAACATGGGCAATAATGCAGCTCCTGGAATAGGCGCACCATCATTCGCTTTAACATTCAGAACAAGCACTTCCTGCGCAACTGCTGGTTGAGGCTCATCGGGAACCTTGTCATCTTCAATACCCACAGGTTCATCAAAATCGATGCTCATTTGATCTTCAGATAACTTAGGTTCTCTGCGCTTAGTTGGGCTAGCAGCTTTCTTTCTTTTAACCAAATTTCTTGCTTGCTCTGCCAAACTTGGCTTGTTGTTAGATACCTCTTCTTCTTTCGGTTCTTGTTCAACTGAAGCAGTTTGTTCCTCTGCAGGTTGAGCCGCTGGTTCTTCTTGTATCTTAGGCGCTTCAACAACAGGCTCTTCAACTGCTGTTTCGATTTGAGGCTCTTTAATTTCTTCTTCAGACTCTTCTTTCAATAGAGAACTTGGCGGAGGCGGCATTTTTGATTCAGCCCACTCTTCGTTTCTATCAGGCCTCGATAAACGCATATCGTACTCAGGTGCTTTTTCAAACAACTTATCCGATTTTGTTGCATCTGCATCACTCGTTTCTTCAGCTTTATCTAGTTCTTCGTTTTTCAAACTATTTTTAGGTGTCAGCTCGTCACCTTCAGTTTGATTATCTCTCGAAACAACACGAACAGGCCCTAAACCGAGGTCATCATAATTATGTCCAGAATCTTCATCTTCGATAGTTTCGTCTATAATCTGTGGCTCTTCCAAGCTAGGTTCTTCACGAAAACTCGATGAGAAGTCTATATTCTGGTCGAGCAGAGGGTCATCGCTATCGATGCTTGTATCGACTTTTTCTTCAGGAGGAAGTAATTCAGCAGCTAATGACTTTTTGACCTTCGCATTTTTACGTATTGTCCACAAACCATGTGCCAAAATGCCAAATATGGCGAATGCACCGGCAACAATAAAAACGATTCGTAATTCTTCCATCTAATCTACACTATTCTCTTTAAACTTCAGCCAGAGCAATGGCTTCTTCAACATCAACAGCAACCATACGCGAGACTCCGGGTTCCGCCATAGTTACACCTGTTAAATGCGTCGCCATCTCCATCGCTATTTTATTATGGGTGATATAGATAAATTGTACTGTTTTCGACATCTCTGACACTAGCTTACAGAAGCGACCAACGTTTGCATCATCAAGCGGTGCGTCTACCTCATCTAGTAAACAAAATGGTGCTGGATTAAGTCGAAATATTGCAAACACTAATGATAAAGCGGTCAGCGCTTTTTCTCCACCGGAAAGAAGGTGAATCGTACTGTTTTTCTTTCCAGGTGGACGCGCCATGATGGTAACGCCAGTATCCAACAAATCGTCATCCGTTAGTTCCAAATACGCTGCACCACCTCCAAACACTTTGGGAAACAAGGCTTTAAGGTCGTCATTAACTTTATCAAAAGTTGTCCTAAAACGACTTCGTGTTTCTTTATCTATCTTTCTTATCGCTGTTTCAAGCGTTTCAAGCGCTTCAATCAAGTCATCATTTTGTGTATCGAGATGTTGCTTGCGCTCGTTTTGTACTTCATATTCTTCAACAGCGGCTAAATTGACGGCTCCTAAACGGCTTAAAGATTGCCCTGTTTTTTCCAATTGTTTATGCCACTCATCTTCATCCGTTTCTTCTGGTAAAGACTCTAAAACTTCCTTAAGGTTCTGATCGATTTCCTGAAGTTGCTCTATATGATTCTTCGCTCGAACATTGAACCCTTCATATTCCAGCTTATGGCTCTGAACAGCCGCGCGCATTTGATCCACTTTTTTCAACACATCCTGCTGACCAAGCTCAAACTCACGTAACTTATGATCGACCTCATTCAGCGCTTGTTGTTGCTGTCGTTGGTTTTCTTCAAGCTCTTGACGTTCTAACAACCATACCTCGAGTTGTTCAGCATGGTCTTGTAACGGCTCAGAAAGCTCCTGAAACTCTTCCGATAACTGTTGTTGGCGTGAAACTAACGTTTGTTTTTGCTGGGAATTCCGGTTTTGTGTTTCTCTCAAGCTCTGAAGTTGACTTGTTAAGGTTTGCAACTTCAATGCAATCTGATGTTTTTGCGCTGTCAGCTGTTGGAGTTGTTGTCGATTATTTTGAAGCAGTGATTGCTGTTGTTCATCATCCGAACTAATAGATTCTAACTCTTCCTTTTGATTTTCTACCTTTTCAGCTAATTCTTCTATTTGATGACCTAATTCCTCTAACTGCAAGGCTTCTTCTTCGAGTTGCATTTGTTGGCGTTCAATTTCAGCTTTTAACTTTTCACGTTGCTCAATTTTCTGAGCCTGCTTTTGCTCGAACAACTTTTTACGATTGTCAGTCGACATCCAAGCTGACTGGCGTTCTCTTTGTTGTTGTTCGGCGTCTTTTAACGCTTCTTTAGATTCCACCAATGCCTGATTGCATCGTTCAACACTTTGATCCGCATCACCTATTTGTGTATCCAATTGTTCGATTCGCTTGGCCACATCAGACAATTCACTCGCAGTAGCGAGCATGCTTGTCTGATTCTCATCTACGCCATAAATTGCCCAATCAGCACCAAACCAATGCCCGTCCGTCGTAATCCAACTCTCACCATCAGCAATCACCTCATTGTGACTTGCTGCATCTTCACTCAGCTTAATCTGAGTCAAAATAGCAGGGACTCTGTCGTTAAGAACCTTGCTGGCTAAAGTGCCTTCAGGCTTACTTTCGGTAAAATCATCACTATAGAAAAATTGCATTCCCCTTGCGGGTTCAATATGTGTTTTCTGCTCGACAACCCATGCTTTTTTCCAGTGCGACAAAACCGTTTCCAGTGCAACTTGCCAGTCATGGTTAACCTTTAACACATTCCATAGATTAGCGGTTTCGACGTTTGCCTGCTTTAGCCATTCAGTGCGACTTTCATCGCCTTCTTCTGCGGCAGACATAAGCGTTTCTAAAGAGACTTTTTTTGCTTGTTGGCTTTGATGCTCCCCAACGATTGTCAGGCGTTTCTTTTTAGCTTCTTCTAGCTGTTGAGAAGACTGTTCAACAAGCTCAGTTACTTCCAATATGTATTCGTTAACTTGTTCAAGTTCCAGCATCGCTTCATCACACTGCGCATTCAGTGCATCTAGTTCCGCTTCTTCAGTAGAAAAATCAAATTGAGCTAACTCTTCCTTCAGCTCTTTTATACGTTCTCTGGTTCTTGCTTCAAGACTTTGGGTAGCTTGTTGTTGGCTTTGTTTACCTTGCAGAAGCTGTTGATTCTGATAGAGCATATCGCGTTTGTGTTGCCAGCGTTGCTGCGATGCTCTCCACCTCTCTTCAGCTTCACTGAGTTGCTCTTCAACCAAGGCAATTTGCTCAAGCACTTCTTCTTGTTGTGGCAATACTTCTTCTTGTTCCGATTCAGCGCTCAAGACTAACTCAGTGTCCAGAACCATCTGCTCTTCAACATCAGATAAAGACTCATGTATATTCGATAATTCGTGCTCGATCTGTTGCTGGCGCTGTTTGCTATGAATCTGATTTTGTTCTAGGCGGGTTATATCGGTTCCAAGTTGATAAAAGCGCTTTTGCATGTCAGCAAGTTTGTGCTGTAACTCTTGTTGCTTCAACTTGTACTCAGTAATGCCTTTTTCACCACCTCTTTGTTCTGCAATAAAAGCTTCGATTTCAACTTCCTGTTGTTTTATGGTGGCATCTAGTTCACTCAGTCGACCACTCACTTTCAGCCACCGAATTGCGGCAAGTTGTCCTTTGAGTCGTCTTTCCGATACTTTAAGTTCTTTATATTTCCGTGCCGCAGTCGCTTGCCTTTGCAGTTTATCGAGTTGCTGGCCTAACTCACTTCTAATGTCATCCAGTCTTTCTAAGTTTTCCCGACAATGACGAATTCGTGTCTCAGTTTCTTTCCTACGCTCTTTGTATTTTGAAATCCCAGCAGCTTCTTCGATAAATACACGAAGCTCTTGCGGCCTGGATTCGATTAATCTCGAAATAGTACCTTGTTCAATAATGGCGTAACTTCTCGGGCCTAACCCAGTTCCCAAAAACAGGTCTGTGACATCACGGCGGCGACATTTAGTGCCATTCAGGTAGTAAATAGATTGCGCATCGCGATTCACTAAGCGCTTAACAGAAAGTTCGTTATAGTTGGCGTACTCACCCTGAATTCTCCCAGAGCTATTATCGAAAGTGAGTTCTACCGTGCACTGAGAAACAGGCTTGCGCGAAGATGAGCCATTGAAAATCACATCCGTCATCGCATCACCACGCAGGTTTTTGGCAGAACTTTCGCCCAAAACCCACCGAACGGCATCGATTACATTAGATTTCCCACAACCATTTGGGCCAACAACAGCCATCATATCATGGGGAAAAGGGATATTGGTTGGTTCAACAAACGATTTAAAACCAGCCAGTTTGATTTTCTTCAAGCGCATGGTTAAGCGCGGAAATCCTTATTGTTATAGATTGCTAACGCAATGTATCAAAACTCACTAACTGTAACAATTGGCGTTTTCATTCATTATGCTTAGCTTATATACTATGTGTAATTTAGTTAAGGCCTGCTGTTCTTTGCTATACAGTTTTGCAGCAAATTGTTTGTTGTTTAGACAAAGAAGAAACTGTGTAGTTTAGTAATCTCCATAAACAGGCTCTGATGCTGAATAAAGAACAAACAAACGCTGTCCATAGGATTCGTTGTAAAGGCTCCTTGCTCTTTGTTACGGACTTTTGACTTAGACTGCTAAGCCTTCAAGTCCGTGCCTCGATCAATCAGCCTTTATTTAGAACAAAATCTATACAGCAAAGAACAACAGATCCTAAATAAAAACCATACTTTTCAATAAATTATGTCTCAAAGAAGCGGCTTCAGTTATTTCATGCAAGGGTTCAGCTTAATTAGAACAAAGGGCATTAAGCGTTTTGTTTTAATTCCGTTGATGGTTAACCTCATTTTATTTTCAATCGCCTTTACCTATTTAATAAAACAAGTTGATATTTTTATCGCTACGCTTATTGATTGGATCCCCAACTGGCTGAGCTGGCTGACCGAATGGCTCAGTTATTTTATCTGGCCACTGGCACTTATCACCATATTGTTGGTCTTTTCTTATTTCTTTAATACCTTGGCCAATTGGATTGCTGCGCCCTTTAATGGTTTGCTCGCAGAAAAAATCGAATTACATTTACGTGGGAAAGCTATCGAATCAGGTGGTTGGATGGATTTAATCAAAGACATTCCTCGTACACTAGGAAGAGAATTTACAAAGCTGCTTTACTATATTCCACGTGCGATAGGTTATCTAATATTGTTCTTTTTACTCCCAGTGGTGGGACAAGTTATTTGGTTCCTGTTTACAGCTTGGATGATGGCAATTCAATACTGTGATTATGCGTTCGACAATCACAAAGTTCCCTTTCCGACTATGCGTAAAGCTTTACAACAAGAAACGGGTACTTCAATAGTCTTCGGTTCTGCGGTGACCTTATTCGCAATGGTGCCTGTCATTAATTTCTTAGTTATGCCAGTTGCTATTTGTGGCGCTACAGCGATGTGGGTAGAAGAGTTTCAACCCGATCTTGATGAATAAGAAAAACAGTGATGCGTTTATCAGGGATAGTAAGAGAAGCGAGCTTCTAAGAAGCCCGTCTTAAATTCTTTTCTAGAACAAGTTGTGGGATTTTCTGTGCCTCAACTGCCGGGCTAAAGTAGAAGCCTTGCATTAAGAAGCAGTCATTTCTCTCCAAAAACTCCTTCTGTTCTTTAGTCTCAACACCTTCAGCTGTGACTTCAATATCGAGTGTCTTGGACAATTGAATAATTGCTTTGATAATAACTTTATCATGCGGGTTATTTTCGATATTACGGATAAAGGATCTATCGATTTTAAGCGTATCCAGCGGTAGCTCTTGAAGGTACTTAACCGACGAATAACCGGTTCCGAAGTCATCCAAAGCAACACAGAACCCTGTATCCTGAACCCATCTCAATTTTTCTATGAGACAATCACCATTTTCCTGAAGCGTACTTTCAGTAATATCAATATTAACCGTACCAGTCTTCAATCCAGATTTATCTAGCATAGAAGCCATTTGTTCAAAGGTTTCTTGGGCACAGAATTGTTGACTAGAGATATTCACCGAAAGCGGGATTTCAATGTGATATTGCTCCTTCCAATGGCAGAGATCTGCAATAGACTTTTCCATAATTTGTAGGAAAACTTTGTGCAATAACCCCATTTTCTTGAGCACAGGTAAAAATTCAATAGGATTTAGTGTGCCTTTATCTTCGGGTTGCCAACGCGCTAAACACTCAAGGCCTATTGTTTCCCCTGATCTCACATCGAGAATAGGTTGATAGAATGGAACAAACTCAGAACGTTCAATACCAAGCCGGAGCATGTTCTCTAAGCTGAGCTGATCGTTGATCTCTTGACTCATTTCATCACTGAAATAGAAGTAGCTCTTTCCACCTTGATTCTTTGCACGATACATGGCGATGTCTGCATGTTGCAATAAGGCTTCACTGGTTTCACCGTTGTCTGGGAATAGGCTGATACCCACACTACAACCTATGTTAGCTTCTTGCGTTCCCATGCTAATAGGCTTACTGATTTCTCGAATCAGTTTATCAACAACACCAGCAACAACTTCTGAGTCTTGAAGCTGATTCAAAATCACAACAAACTCGTCGCCTCCGCGCCGAGCAATCACATCACTTTTTCGAAGAATGTATTTCAATCGATCGGCAACTTCACAGAGAACCTTATCCCCTGCATCATGCCCCAAGCTGTCATTGACTTGCTTGAACCTATCTAAGTCAATAAAAAGAACAGCAAACTTATTGCCATGTCTATGACTGCGATTTATTTCATGTTCGAGCATTTGTTGGAACAAAGCTCTGTTTGATAACCCTGTCAGTTCGTCATGGTAAGCTAGGTGGTGAAGTTTGGATTGATCAGATTGACTGGGCTTACTCTGTTCTTCCAACAATGTGATTAAGTAACCTGACAACAGCCCGGCCTCAAATAACGCTTTAAAGCGTAACTGATATCTGACGCTATCCGATTTCTTAACGAGCGGGTTAAGAGGCCCTAACCAAGTATTCTGCTCATCTAACCCACCTTGGATATCTTCACCACAAGGGGGATTGCCATCGAGCAACACCATATCTAGAACCGAGGACTCTATTAGCGACTCATGACTGACATTCATGCGTGCTTCAAATCTAGGGTTTACATATTGAATATTAAATTCAGTATCAGTAACGAGAACAGCTTCGTTGCTTAATTCGAATATTTGCTGATAAGACGTAATATTGGGTACGCGAGCTGATCTAACAATAGGTTTTACTTGAAGAACAAAACCACTGGCATTCAGATACTCTGATGGAACAACATTCACTCTGGCACGAAACTCTTCACCATCAAGTTTGGTTAAGATCCATTCAAAATTTGAATTTTCCGAAGATTGCGTTGCATTAATTTGGTTTAAAAAATCTTCCGTATGAGCGCATATAGAGGATAACGGTTTATCAACTAGGGACGTGTTTGAATATTGTTGCTTCGAAAATAAATTCAGCGACTCTTGGTTTGCTTGAAGAACATTTTGCTCATTGATAAGCAACATGGGCAGCTTCGACGAATCGAAGAGCATTTTAAATAAATTAACTACATCTGACATAATTTATGGCCATTATTCTAATATTCTGTGACCTTTAGGGCTTGATTAATCTCGCCCTACTCATCTTATTTAACGCTACTAGCGCAGTTGCCGTCAAGCGGTCGCTGTATGATTGACACACAAATCTAATAAGCCGGCTAATTATATAACCGAAAGCATGGGAAAACTGTCCAATTAACGAACAGTTGTTAATTCCAAAGCTTTAATTAACTGGTTTGAGGGCCTTATAATTCTTACTTTTTCTAGGATAAAAACTGATACGACACAGGTGATAAGAGTTTACCTTTCCATTGAATCTCTTGCTGGTTAAAGTTAAACACTAGCTTACTCCCTGATCGCTGAGATAATCGAACCCCTTCAGGAAGAATCTCAGTCTCAACTCCCAGCTCAGTCAATCTCGATGTCATAATTTCAGTGGTTAATGGTTTAGATAAAGCGCCAATCATGGTCATATTGTTATTTCTGGCGACCGCTGTTTTACCATCCTGAGGACCTCCAGAATAAACATATTCGGTTTGCCCCTCTTCAAGCTCATAAGACTCACACCAAACTTGTGCTTCAAATACTTTGTTTAAACCTCCTTCAGATATGGTCACATCTTGTGTTAGCCCAGGCCTTAGTGAATCGAAATTGAGCTGGCGAACACCTAAAATATCTTGAACACCTTGGAATTGACCTTTTTGAGGCACTTTCCCTGTAGCATCTTTAAAACCACACCGTGGCCCGAATATCCATTGAGTATCAGGATCCGTATTCCGAATCAATTCATGAACTGAGTCATCAAAAATCGTTAATGCAGGAGCAACAACCAATTTGTATTGAGACAAGTCCACATTCTTAGAAGAGCTAATATCAACATCAATGCCTAGCGCTCTTAGAGCAGAATAAAACATTGTAAATTGACGCCAGTAATTAAGATCTTGATGATGTGGTTGATGATTATAAGCCCAGAGGCTTTGGTAATCATGAAGTAAAACGACTTCACAACCTGAGCTCATACTCGAATCCAAGGAGAATGTTGATGGTTCTAACGAAGCTACATCTGAATAACCTCTGTCTTGCGTTCCGTCCTGACGCAATAATCCGGAATGCATGATCTCTTGCGCCATATGCGCTGCTCGCCATCTAAAATACACAACAGCACTGGCACCATGGGCCCAGGCTTGTGCAGTCCATAGTGATACAGCATTGTCAGCGGGAAGCGGATTATATTGAGCCCAATTAGCATGACCACATTGTTGTTCCATCACCCAAAAATCCTCGCCATTCTTTAACCCGCGATAAATATCGTGATTCAGGCTGATAAGGTCAGGGTGACCTGTGCGTGCATAAGCTGTTTTCGTTTCTTCAGATTCCCAAGTCGCAAAGAACTCCAGCATGCCTATGGGGTAACTATCCCAGGCGACAAAATCCAGATCTTCAGCTAGCCGATATAAATCTGTTTCTTCCGATAAAATAACAAAATTATGGGTGATGAAGTGATGAGGAGCATGTTGTCTAATTAACTGTATCTGACTATCTTGAAACTGTGCCACCATATCTGAACAGAATCGACGATAGTCCAATAGATGTGAAGGATTAGCTTGCCCTGTAGCTACTTGTGTAGGTGGCTTTATTTGATGCCAATCATTATATGTCTGGCTCCAAAAAATTGTACCCCATGCCTCATTTAAGGCCTCTATAGCACCATACTTTTTTTTCAACCAATCAGGAAACTTCTCCGCACTTGCACCACCGAAAGATTGTCCCGTACCTTCATGTGCTAGTTCATTATCCGTCTGCCATCCAACAACAGCTTTATTTTGAGCATATCGTTCTAACATCTTAATGACGATTAACGTCGCATATTCCTTGTAGATGTCGCTCGCATGATCGTAATGACGCCTGGAACCAAACTGTTTCACTATCCCGTTTTGATCAACAGGCAGAATCTCGGGGTGCTTCTCAATCAACCAGGCCGGTGGCGTTGCTGTTGGCGTGCCTAGCACAACAGATAAACCTTGGTTGGCATAAACAGTAATAGCTTTATCCAACCATTCCCAGTGATACTCACCTTCTTGAGGCTCAATTTTGGCCCATGAGAACTCAGCGATACGGACAACAGACAAACCCAATGCTTTTTGTTGTTCTGCATGGCTTTGCCAATTGCTTTCTGGGGTGTGTTCGGGGTAATCACATACCCCTAATTGAAGATGTCTCGACATGGACTCAACGCCTAATGAATCTCTATAAATTGATGCGCAGTTTTCATTTTTAGCTGAAGTGTGTCAATCACTAATATCAGACAATATTATCTCACTCACTGCACTTCTTTAATGGCCTGTGAGATGCCATCCAAAGTCAAGGGAAACATACGCTCTTCCATGATTTCATTAATAATGCTGATAGAGTGATAATAATTCCAATATTGCGGAGGTTGAGGGTTTAGCCAAGCGGCATGCTCGAAATGATTAAGTAGCCTTTGCATCCAGGTAGCACCTGGCTCCTCGTTCCAATGTTCAACGCTACCGCCAGGATAAGTGATCTCATACGGTCCCATTGTCGCATCACCAACAAACAACACTTTATAGTCAACACCATATTTATGAATAATATCTAACAAAGGAATGCCTTCGGTTGTTCGTCTCTTATTGTCTGTCCAAACATTTTCATAAACACAATTGTGGAAATAAAAGAACTCCAAGTGCTTAAACTCGGTTCGTGCGGCAGAAAACAACTCTTCGCAAGATTGAATGTGAGCATCCATAGATCCGCCAACATCGAAGAACATCAACACTTTTACTGCATTGTGTCTCTCAGGCACCATTTTAAGATCGAGATAGCCCGCGTTCTTAGCTGTACTAGAAATCGTTGACGAGATATCGAGCTCGTCCGTCGCCCCAGTGCGCGCAAAGTGACGTAACTTACGCAAAGCTAATTTTACATTTCGCGTTCCTAGCTCAACATCACCAGACAAATTTTTAAAGGTTCTTTTATCCCAAACCTTTACTGCTGAAAAGTTACGATTCTTATGTTGCCCTACTCTGACGCCTTCTGGGTTATACCCAAAAGCACCAAATGGTGAAGTACCGCCCGTGCCTACCCACTTGTTTCCGCCTTCATGTCGTTTCTTTTGTTCCTTTAATCTTTCCTCGAATGCTTTCATGATTTCTTCGAGGCCACCAAGGGCTTTGATTTGAGCTTTCTCTTCTTCAGTCAGGTTCTTCTCAAATTGCTTTCTAAGCCACTCTTCTGGGATATCATCACCAAGAAGATCGATGCTCTCGACACCTTCAAAATAATCAGCAAATGCTCTGTCAAATTTATCGTAATGACTTTCGTCTTTGACCAGTGTCAGGCGCGAGAGAAAATAGAATTCTTCTGTGGACGCATAAACAACGCCCTTCTCTAATGCTCGGAGTAGATCTAATAGTTCCCTGATACTAACGGGAACTCGGTACGCTCTGAGCTTAAAAAAGAAATCAATTAACATTAGCGGCGTGCCATAAAGGCGAGTTTTTCGAATAGTTGAATATCCTGCTCATTTTTAAGCAACGCGCCATACAAAGGAGGAATACTCTTCTTATCACTTTTATTTTGTAAAACTTCTGCTGGAATATCTTCCGCAACGAGCAACTTAAGCCAATCAATCAATTCAGATGTAGAAGGTTTCTTTTTCAATCCAGGCATATCTCGCAGTCCAAAGAACGATTCTAAAGCTTCGTTAAGCAGAGACTTTTTCAAATCTGGGAAATGAACATTAACTATATCAACCATCTCTTCTTTTGATGGGAATTGTATGTAATGGAAGAAGCAACGTCTTAAAAAGGCGTCGGGAAGCTCTTTTTCATTATTTGACGTAATAATAACGATGGGACGCTGTTTGGCTTTAATAAGTTGCTGTGTTTCGTAAACATAAAATTCCATTTTATCTAGTTCAAGAAGCAAGTCATTCGGGAATTCGATATCAGCTTTATCAATTTCATCGATAAGCAAAACAGGGCGTTTTTCCATCTCAAAGGCTTGCCACAACTTACCTTGAACAATGTAGTTACCGATATCTTTAACTTTCTCATCACCTAATTGAGAATCGCGAAGACGCGATACCGCGTCGTACTCATACAGCCCCTGCTGCGCTTTAGTTGTCGATTTAATGTGCCACTGCAAAAGTGGCACATCTAAGCTTCTGGCAAGCTCTTCCGCGAGCATTGTTTTCCCTGTGCCGGGTTCACCTTTTATCAGTAAAGGTCTCTCAAGCGTTATCGCTGCGTTTACTGCTAATTTAAGCTCTGTGCTGGCAATGTAATTTTCTGTGCCTTTAAACGCCATTCTTACCTCTATTTGTTTACTAATTGTTAATTAATACCATATGATATAGCCAAAATTCACTTGGCTTTTTGAGCAACTCAATGAATCATTGATAGTTAGCGATTGAGACCTCTTGCTAGACGAATTTTGTTCTAACTATGATAAAGAGATCAACAATCCAAATAACTTATCTTAACCTGAAATTATTTGTAGGTTATGTTGGTATTATGAATAGATCATTATAAGCCAATCATACATAAAGGAAATTTTATGCACTTTAATGCAGACAACTCATTATCCATTGGTAATACGCCGCTAGTAAAACTGAATCGAGTTACAGGTGGCAACGTGTTTGCGAAAATGGAATCTCGTAACCCTAGCTTTAGTATAAAATGCCGCATTGGTGCCAATATGATTTGGGACGCGGAAAAAAGAGGCGTTTTAAAAGAAGGTGTTGAGTTGGTTGAGCCGACTAGTGGTAATACCGGTATTGCATTAGCTTTCGTTGCTGCATCAAGAGGTTACAAGCTCACGTTAACTATGCCTAGCACAATGAGCTTGGAGCGTCGTAAATTATTAAAGGCCTTAGGAGCGACTGTTGTTCTCACTGAAGGTCCTAAAGGCATGAAAGGCGCTGTTGCTAAAGCAGAAGAAATTGTTGCATCAGATCCAGATAAGTATCTTCTACTTCAGCAGTTCAACAACCCTGCTAACCCTGAAATCCACGAGAAAACAACAGGTCCAGAAATCTGGAAAGATATGGATGGCTGCGTTGATATCTTTGTTGCTGGCGTTGGTACAGGTGGAACAATCACAGGTACATCTCGTTTCCTTAAGGCACAAGGCAGAGACATTACTTCTGTTGCTGTTGAACCAAGCGACTCTCCTGTTATCAGCCAAGCGAAAGCGGGTGAAGAACTCACACCTGGTCCACATAAAATTCAAGGTATCGGTGCTGGCTTTATTCCTGGTAATCTCGATCTTGACATGGTTGATGCTGTTGAGCTTGTTACTAACGAAGAAGCGATGGACATGTCGCACCGTCTAATGAAGGAAGAAGGTATATTGGCGGGGATTTCTTCAGGTGCTGCTATAGTTGCGGCAAAACGCTGGGCTGAAAAGCCAGAAAATGCAGATAAGAATGTTGTCGTTATCATGGCAAGTTCTGCTGAGCGTTACCTAACAAGCCCATTATTTGCTGGCGAATTTACTGACGAAGATCTAGTACAGTAAATAAAAATGAGTACTTAATTGAAGAGGAGCTTAGGCTCCTCTTTTTGATCCACCATGATTTACTCTCCGTAAGTTACATTCTCTTATACCAACACGCTCTCACTCTGTAGCTTTACATTTATAGAATAAATGCGCAGACTTAGCGTAAGTAAGACTTTCGTCTAACAACTGGATTTAACTATGTTGAAGAAAATTTTCTGTATTTCTATTTTGTGCTTGGTTGTTGTAGCTTGTGGTGGCTCAAAGACAGAGAAAGGTGAAGGCGTCGGTAAATACGGCATGATGTCTGAAAACACTCCTGAATATTCAACCGTCAAATATTTCGAAAGCCTATACAACCAAAAGAACGTACAAATGGTTTTAAAGTATAGTTCACCTCGAATGACTCGATTGGTTGAATCTTATAGAACGCCGAGAAATATCCAGCGACACGTTGTTAATTTAAAATATGACGAAGTGAAGATCGAGATTGATTCAGGGGACGTCAGAGGAAGAACAGAATTTGCGGATCAAGCAATGGTTACCGTCTTCTTCACTGGCACCTTAGATGGTGAAAAAATTGAAGATCTAAGAACGGTCGAACTTGTCAGGCTCAGTAATAAATGGAAAGTCGATAAAGTCAAACCCAGCCGTTACAGATAATCCCCATCGTACAAGGCCATTTAACACCGCGCTAAATGGCCATTCAAAATTATTTTAATCAAACTGAGTGAAATCCGGCTTACGTTTATTTAAAAACGCATCAAACGCTTCTTTTGCTGGAGCTGAAGCCAGTTGCTCCCCAAATACTTTTAGCTCAGTGTGAAGATGAGTCATCATTTCATCTTGTTCAGATTTCATCAGCGCTTTAGTTTGACGAAGTGCATGCTTCGGCTTAGATAGAAGCTTACTTACGGTTTGCTGTGTTGTCTGTTCAAGTTCATCAATAGAACATACTTTGTTGACTATGCCAGCAGATAAAGCCTCATTAGCATCAAACGCGTCACCAAGCATTAACCACTCAGCCGCTTTTTTATGACCAACTAACTTTGGCAGTAATAAACTGGAACCATATTCCGGAACAAGTGCAAGATTAATAAAAGGAAGTGAAAAATAAGTGCTATCAGCACAATAAACAAAATCACAGTGCAACAAGAGTGTTGTGCCTATGCCAACTGCCGCACCGTGAACTTGTGCAACAACAGGAACAGATGATTCAGCTAAAGCTTTCATAAACCTTACTGTATCTTGTGTCGTTTCTTCAGAGGCATTGGCAAACATTGTAATATCATTACCTGCCGTGAAGCTATCACCCTCCCCTTTGATAACGATGACTTTTACGTCATTATTCGAAGCAACGCTTTCAAAAGCATCGGCCATTGCTGCGTACATTTCTCTCGTTATCGCGTTCTTCTTCTCGGGTCTATTTATCGTTATGGTGAGCACACCATCTTGCTGCGATAACAAAATATCTTTCATTGATTAGCCTTTAATTACATTTAGATAAGAGCGCAATTATGATACGTTAATACACGTTATTAATTAACTCATTTTAAGGATAGATGCTAAACCTCCCAACCCAAAAAGAGTACATTGTTGGGCCAATCATTCTTGCCTTAACAGCCTCTTTACTATTTATTACGCCCGATTCAACTCAAGACTTGATTATTTATCATCGAACATCCATCGAAGGTGGTGAATATTGGCGGCTACTGACAGGCAACTACCTGCATACCAACTTCAACCACTTATTGCTGAATCTTGGTGGGCTTCTTCTTCTCTGGTCATTACACGGCGATCATTACTCAGCTAAATCTTATCTAGCCGCATTTATCTTTTTTTGTGTGGTAACCAGTGCTCTTTTGTATTTTCTATCACCTGAGATGATGAGCTATGTTGGTTTATCTGGCGCTTTGCACAGTTTGTTTGTTTGGGGAGCTATTAAAGACGTCAAGCTCGGATACAAAACTGGCTGGGGTTTACTTATTGGTGTTGCAATAAAGATTGGTTACGAACAGTTTGTTGGCCCAAGCGCAGACTTGGAAAAAGCTATTGGTGCTTCAGTTGCAGTCGATGCTCACTTGTACGGAGCTTTTGCAGGATTGCTTTGGGCTTTGCTAGACTCTCTTTTTACACGCTCAACAATAAGTAATGAAAAAGATGAGTGATAAAATAGAGTTAAATAATTGTCTATTTCTTAAAGGGATCGTATGAGAACATCAACCTTACTTCTCGTTAGTGCCACAAGTCTTTTACTTCAGGCCTGTTTGTCGAATGACGGCAAAACAAAGGATATCCCTGCTCCCCCCCCAATTAACCTGAACAATGACGTGAAAAAGAAAGATATCAAAGTCATCCCAGTCCATGAACAGACACATCAAGTAAACCCAGCTGCGTTCTCAGCCCCCACCACTAAGAGCTTGATAATTAATGGCGTTAAAATGCAACCTCAGGAATTACCTATAGTTAAAGGGACTCGCATTTTCGATAACAGCGTTAATCAATATGCTCACGCGACAGGTGATATCGTTGTTGTCACCGATGGTGCAAAGCTTACACCAGAGATTCTTAGTACTTATACAACATCAACTATCGCAACTAATACGTACAGATTAACTCCGTTACAAGAAGACGCAGATCTCTATAACCTTTATCAAACACTAAAAAAGCAAGACACAATAAAACGAGTGGAGCTCTCTATTTTTTACGAAGGGCTTAACGACTATCAACGAGAAGTTAAATAGATAAGACATAAAAAAACCCCACCAAATATGGTGGGGTTAAACACACTAAACAATAAAACACAGATTAACAGCTATTCCTAATTCCCGGGGAATGAAAATTAACAACTCACTGCTAACACATAATGTTATGTCAACAAACAAAACAGTTAGTTCAATCTTTTTTCAACTTTTTCAAAAATAAGATTCTAGTTAGATAAGCCAACTCTTTTTGATCAAATCTAATGTCTCTTCATCTGGCAAAGGTTTAGAAAAGAAATACCCTTGCAATAAGTCACAGCCATGCTTTTTGAAGAAATTGATTTGGTTTTGATCTTCAATACCTTCCGCGACACAATACATATCAAGGCTTTCAGCCATTCGTAAGGTTGTTAAAATCAACGCTTCATTGTTCTTATTCTTACCTATATCGTCGACGAAACTTTTATCCACTTTAAGCACCTGAATAGGGAACTCTTTAAGGTATTTCAACGATGAATAACCCGTACCAAAATCATCAAGCGCAATAATAAATCCATACTCTCGCATACGTTCTATATACTTAAGTGATCTCTCATAATCTCGCATTAACGCACTTTCTGTTATTTCAAACCTCAGCGTAGAGACATCTAAATCGTGTCTTTCCAAGAGAGATACTATGTCGGTGATAGGAATACGTCCCTCGAAGTGGCGAGCAGAGAGGTTAACAGATAGATAAATATCACTATCCACTTGATTCCATTGCTTCAACAAAGGCAACGCTCTTTCTAATGCGTCCCAGGTCATATCTTCTATCACCCCCAGCTCTTCAGCGATAGGGATAAAAATATCAGGCGGTACCATTCCTTCATCTGTGGGCCAGCGCATGAGCAATTCGAACCCCTTCAGACGCGCCTCAGAAAGGCTTACTATAGGTTGATAATAATTCTTAAACCCCTTGCGCTGATGAGTTTTCTTTAACTGATTTTCCAGAACTAAGCGCGCCTGTGCTTGCTCATTCATGCGTTGCGTGAAGTATTGGAAATTATTACGACCTGCTTCCTTGGCGTGATACATAGCAACATCAGCATTCCTCAGCAGTTCTTCTGAATCAGTTGCATCAGATGGGAACACGGCAATACCAATACTGGAAGAAACACTCACAGTCTGATTGCCTAGTCTTATCGGCGCTTCAATAACGCCAATAATCTCCTGGGCCACCGCACTTAATTTATCTGGGTGTTCGACTTCCTCTCGCATCACAACGAATTCATCACCACCGAGACGTGCGACGGTATCATCTCTGCGCAGCAACCTTGTTAAACGTTGCGCAATTATCTTTAACAATTTGTCGCCTGCGTCATGCCCTAAACTGTCGTTAACCTGTTTAAATCGATCCAAGTCGATAAAAAACAAACCAACATTTGTATTTTGCTGAACAGCATGGTCAATAGCATGCTTTACTCTATCTAATAACAAGGTGCGATTCGGGAGATGTGTCAGGTTATCGAAGTTAGCCATATACTTAAGTTGAGACTCAGCTTCTTTTTGTTCGCTCACATCAGACATAATAAGCAAACAATAGTCTGACTCACCGTGCAGCTTAGTGCTCGGTATAAAGGTCATCTCAATCAACACATCACGCTTTCTACCTTTTTTGATCGTGAGCTGCTCTTCATCTTTCCAATGATGCACTTTATTAAGGTAAGCTAGGTTCTCCCAAAATCTAGGTTCAGACTCGGTACCAATATCAAAAATACGAATGATCTGTTCTTCTAAATCCTTTGAATCATCTACATTAAAAACGTCACAAAATGCTTGATTAGTTGCGACCGGTTTACGGTTTTCATCAAAAATAACCACCCAATCACGTGTATGTTTAAAGGCTTCACCAAATAATCTAGCTTTTTCAATATTTGCAACGTTTTCGGTTATGTTGTTGTAAGTCCCAGAAACAACCAGTTGGTCAATCGACCTCACTTCTCCAACAGAACGACCGAGATCCCTAAACCAATGCCAATGACCATCTTTAGCTTTCATACGGAAGACAATATCAAGCCCTACCCCGGGTTCGGTAACAAAGTTACTCCAGGTCGATTCGTAAACAGCTTTATCGTTAGGGTGTATCAGTGTTAAGTGTTCATCCAATGTCATTTCGGAATCTGGGTAGGAATATCCGAGCTCGTCATTAATACGCGGTGCATAAAATTTTCTTTTTTGTGCATCCCATTCCCAAATGTTGCTGTTACTGGCTGTTAGCGCCAGTGATAGCCTCTCCTTACCTTTAAGAACTTCCTTATGAGCAGCAAGGATACTCAAGCTATGCTGCTTACCTCGGTACCACCAATACGCCAGAATGGATAACAAAATTAATGCATAGATAATGTAGGCTTGGGGTGACGCCCACCACACATAATTAACTTTAATGTAGATTTCCGCTGCCTCACTCTGAACGCCGCTAATGGGATCAAATGCACTCACACTAAAGGTATAATTCCCAGGTTCTAGTTGTGGAAAACTCACTTGCGGATCTCTAATGGTAGGAAAGCTTTGTTCTCTATCTCCAGTAAGCTTGTATTCGTATTGCGTACTCTTTTGATGAACGTAAGCCAGTGTCGAAAAGCCGATAGAAATACCAACATCAAACTGCTCTAGTTCGATTGATTGCCCTTCTAGGTTCCTCAAAGGCATCGCCATTGGTGACGAAGCTACATTTAATGATGTAATACTCACCTTGAAGTTCTTTGCTTGCGCATAGCTCAAGTCTGCAGGATTAAATAGAGTAATCCCTTTTTGGGAACCGTAAACCATACGACCATCGCGGAGCCTGGTATAAGCACCTTGGTTAAACTCTGAGGCAGCAACGCCCTCGGCATAAGAAAATTGCTGGATATGTTTATTATCTGGATAAAACTTAAGTAGCCCTTGGTGAGAGCTCATCCAGATATTGCCATCCGAGTCCTTTTGTAATCCGTAAATCGAGTTGTTAGTTAATAAATTCCGGCGGTCATAATGATACTTTTGTTCTAGCGTCTGAGCATCAAGCCCAAATAACCCAAAGCCTGGATAGGCTATCCAAAGAATGCCGTTATCATCCCTAACAAAGCTATCTACAGCACTAAAGTGTTGCAATCCTTGCTTGGGGAGTTGATGAACTACACTTAACTCTTTGCTTTCCATATCAAGACGCCATAGTTTACCTATCTCTGCAATTAACAAACTATTGGGGAATACAGCTTCATCAATAAAAAGAAACTCAATTAAAGAAGGGTTTATCCGCCCCTCGATAGATTCGACTTGTCCTATATACTTAGCCTTTGAATCGTAGCTGAAGATGCCATCTTCATTGACAAACCAGAGTACGCCTTGACTATCCTTAGCAGCTCCCCATAACGGCTCCATTAAAACGTCACTTTCAGCATTAGTTGGAATTAACTGTTTCGTTTCTGAATTAAACTTAGATAACCCTGTCGCTGTTATCAACCAAAGTTCATTGTCACTTGCAGGGATTATTTGATTAATACTAGAAGACGAATATGGCGCTTTTAAATCATCTGAAACTAAGAACGGCTGCGATTCACCAGAAACCAAACTATAAAGATTCAGACCATTGTTGGTTCCCACCCATAATTCGTTTTGTTTTTGTTGGTATAAACTCCACACATTATTGTCGCTGAAGCTTTTTTGTCCGTTACTGGTGTTGATAACATTAGTGAAGTACGTCGATTTTGGCGACCAATGTAAAACGCCATCAAATTGACTCCCTAGCCATAAATTTCCGTGGCTATCCTTAACGATATCGACTATGTCATCGTCGGTTAATAACAAACGACTGTCGGTTAATTTGAGCACGTGCTGTAATTGGTCATCTGTAGGAGCGTAGCTATACAAGCCTCGGTTTGTTCCTATGAAATAGTCGCTATTTGATCCCTTAACGATTTGCCAAATATTCAACGACTTAATTCTAACCTCGCCTGAGGCTCTATTAATCTGACCAAGAATGTAGGCTTTCACCTGATCAAATCGCATGGAATAAAGTCCCTCAACCGTTCCAATCCATAAATTGTTGTCTTGGTCGACATCAAGGTACTTCACATTGCGATTATCAATAGACGCAGCTTGTTCCCCTAAAAAATTGAGCTCTACTTGTCTGTTAGAAACTAAGTCGACACCTATCAAGCCTGATGTCGTAGCAACTAACAAAACGTGCTCATCAACCCAGATATGCCTAATTGACTGCTCATCAATAATGGCAGTATCGTCCAATTCGTAGCGAACATCTGCACTCAAATCATCGGGGTTAACCGCAATAACCTGTTCATTTAGTGCAATCCAAATCCTTCCCGCCCCATCTTCAACAAAGTGGCTCGCATACTGGTACCAATCTGGCTGAAATTTGAAACGCCAATCTCCAACGAGCTTCACTAAGGACGTTTCGATATCAAGTAACGCAACACCTCCAGTTCCGGTGCCAATCCAAATATTACTTTGACTATCCTGAAAGAGTGAGTAGATAGGGATTTCTTGCAGTGCACCATCCAATCCATCAATAGAACTGGTTCGATAGCCGTCGTAACGATTTAAACCTGTTTCAGTTCCAATCCACAAAAATCCCTGATCGTCCATCAACAAAGCATTGACGGTGTCTTGAGAAAGACCGTTTAGCGTAGAGACTTGATTAAGTTTAGGTTCTGCAAGCAATGGGGTTGCTACAACCTCAACGGTAGATAACCCCCAAAGAGAGACACAAATTAAAAATTTAACGGACAAATAAAAACGGTTCAAAGACATCCTCAATTGCATCACGCCTTTGTTAGGGACTATGTGAGCTTTTATCAAATAGTTTTATGAGTACAATTTATACTTGATAATTCGCCAAGGTATTTCTTCCTAGCGAGTTCCAAATATCTTATCTCCTGCATCTCCAAGCCCAGGTAATATATAGCCTTTGTCATTGAGTTTTTCATCAATAGCAGCTGTATAAATATCGACATCTGGATGCTTAGCAACAACCGCTTCAATTCCCTCAGGAGCAGCAACTAAGAATAGCCCCATGATATGCTGACATCCCTTTTGTTTTAGCAAGTCAATCGTTGCGATCAGCGTTCCGCCGGTTGCTAACATTGGATCAACAATTAACGCAGTTCTTTGTTCAACGTCTTTAACGACTTTATCGAAATAAGCAACAGGCTGTAGAGTTTCCTCATCACGATATAAGCCAACAACACCGATTTTAGCGTTAGGAATAAGCTGCATAACACCATCTAACATCCCTAAACCTGCTCTAAGAATAGGTACGACTGTTATCTTTTTACCTTTTATTTTTTGAATAGATATTGGTTCACCAGTCCAACCTTTAATTTCCACAGTTTCCGTTTGTAAATCTCGGGTCGCTTCATAAGTCAGCAAGTTACCAACTTCGCTGGCTAACTCTCTAAAGTTTTTACTGCTAATTCCATCAGCGCGCATCAAACCGATTTTATGCTGAATCAACGGATGGAGAATTTCTTTGATAGCCATAAGTTTTGCTATACCTTTTCAAGCGCTTGAGTTAGATCGTAGATAAGATCTTCGGAATTTTCTATACCAATAGAGAAACGTATCATATTGTCGTTAATGCCCATTTGGGCCCTCTTTTCAGGTCCGTTCTCATAGAAGATAGTGTGTGCAACAGGTAACGCCAGCGTGCGAGTATCTCCTAGGTGTGTGGCTTTTATGATCAATGACAACGCATTGAGAAAATCGAAGCAATCGCATTCAGGTTTTAAGTCAATGCTTAAGATACCGCCAAAATCGGAGAAATGTGTTTGTGCTAAGTCATGTTGTGGATGTGAAGCCAACCCTGGGTAATAAACCTTTTCAACTTTATCGTGTTGCTCAAGAAAATTGGCCAGAACCATTGCATTCTCGCAAGTCTTCTTCATTCTTAATTCAAGCGTTTCCATACCTACGGAGACCATGTGTGCAGACTGAGGCGATAAGGTTGCTCCCATGTCTCGCAAACCTTTTTTCTTAACCTGGGTCACCCCCCATTGGTCAACAGGAGCTGTTTTATAGAAATCGGAAATATTGGCATAAGAAGACCAGTCATAAATGCCCGTATCAATAACGAAACCGCCTAGAACATTACCATGGCCGCCGTAATACTTGGTTAGAGAGCCAACCAACAATGACGCTTTGATCTGACTTCCCGTAAACAAGCAACTTGGTGTCATGGTATTATCAACGATATAAAGCAATCCACGTGACTGGCAAAGTTCTCCTATGCGCGCAAGGTCAGCAACTTGAGTGACAGGGTTAGCAATAGTTTCTAAATAAACAACTTTGGTTTCTTCTGAAATCGCGCGCTCGACCTCACTTACATCAGTAACATCAACCAAGCAGACACGAATCCCTAAATCTTCGATGGTTTCTGCCAAACTCGCCGAATTACCGAACAAGTATTGACTCATAATAATGTGATCACCCGCTTTCAGCAGACTCAAAAGTGTTGAGCTTATTGCCGCCATACCGGTAGAAAAAACTAACGCGCCAGTGCCACCTTCGATATTGGCCAGCATGTTCTGCAAAGCTGCGTTTGAAGTTGATGAAGAGCGAGAGTAAACATGCCCGACTTTACGGCCTTGAAATACATCAACTAAGTCATTCACATCTTCATATTCAAACAAAACTGAGTTTGTCGTTGCTTGATGGACTGCACCATCTTGAGGCTTGTTTAATAACCTATCAGCGTGAACCAAACGCGTTGTGAAACCCTTAGTTGTCAACTTTTTTCTCCGTTTTGTTATGAGTTAAGTAAATCTCTGGAATATAAAATGATTCTGGATACTTGGCACTGACGTTGCTGAAAAACCGATAGATTTTTTCCATGGCAACTTCAATATCATCCCCGACAGAAACCAAGGGGCCAATCTTAATCTTTTTGACTTGATAATCGAACCCGACCAGTAGGACGGGCACCCTGGCATGACGAGCTATTTGCACAAAACCAGTTTTCCACTGATCAATTCTCTTTCGCGTGCCTTCGGGGCTCAAGCAAAGAACTAACTCGTTTTGCTTTGCAAATATCTCCGTCAATTGGTTAACGACACCATGAGCTTTGGAGCGTTCGACTGGAATACCGCCCCAATATCGGAGAAGTTTGCCGATTATCGGAACAAAAATAGTGTGTTTGCCTAAAAACTGGATTTTCAATTTAAAACAAAACTTAACTGCTAACCCAATAAAGAAATCCCAGTTCGACGTATGAGGAGCCACGGCAATAATCATTTTCGAACAATTTGGAAACTCGCCGCTAAAGCACCATCCGGTAGATTTCAAGAAGCGTTTACCTAACCAATGCGTGAACCTTCCACCATCTCTTGGCACTTTTGCCCCTAACTCCGGAACTTTAAACATCTCTTTCATTCCACTTCCTACATCAAAATTGCTGAAATAGATTAGGGGCCGTTACCCATTCGACAAACCCGATAATAGGCCTACTACTCCCTCACATCGAGTCACAAGATAAAACAACGGATAATCACCGATTTAAGTTTTATTGTCGAGTCTGTAACTTAATGACCACTATAAGGTTCTTATACCATTCAATAGTTTGTTATAGTAGAAACAGACCCAATTTGGAGTGTATTTCACATCAATTGGTCATTTGTCAGTCAAAGAAAATCGTGCTCGCTATTGTTTTATTTGATGTATTAGGAAACATAATATTTTGAGATCCCAAGTCACCTTTATTAGTTATCTATTCTGTTTGCTTGCCATCAGTTTAACGTCACACGCTAGACAGCAAGCCCAAAGTTTGTTCCAACAATATGAATCCTCACTCTATCAAATTCGCATTATCGACATTGAGTCAGGTAATAAAAGTGCTATTGGATCGGGTTTTCAAATTGATGATGCAGGAACTATAGCCACTAACTATCATGTCATTTCACAATACATTTTTCACCCCGACAAATATCGTATTGAATATGAAAATACGGCGGGTCAAACTGGGTTATTGTCACTGATTAAGTTCGACCTCATTAATGATCTCGCCATTGTTAAGCAGAATGATGGATACACAAACTATTTAACACTCGCACAAGCATTGCCCCGGCAAGGCGACGATATCTATTCTCTCGGTAACCCTCATGATTTAGGCATGATAGTCGTTCCCGGGACATTCAATGGCATCAAGAAAAACAGCTTTTATCAGCGCATTCACTTCACCGGCTCAATCAATCCAGGTATGAGCGGTGGACCTGTCCTAAGCGACCAAGGTGAAATCATTGGTGTCAATGTTGCTACCGCGGGAAATCAAATAGGGTTTCTTATTCCTCTTCCTAGATTAAGCAATCTCATTTCACGAGACGCTTCTAGTGAAGAAGAAATGCAGCAGTATAAATTACATATACAACATCAACTTCATGCTAATCAGGAAGAGCTCGTCAACAAAATGCTATCAACTAACTGGCCACAAGTTGAGTTAGGTGAAGCAAGGGTTCCAGGCCAGGTCTCCGATATTTTATCCTGCTGGGGTGGCTCAAATAATAATGATCAAAAGCGTTTATTTTCGTCCATTAAGCAACGCTGTAATATGGGTGAACAAGTATTTGTACACCAGAACTTTTTCAGTGGTGAAGTAGAAATGGAGTTCGAGTTACTAGGTTCTATAAACGTTAGCCAACAACGCTTTTATAACCTTCTTCAACAAGCTATTAATTCCGCTGAAGCACCAAACAGAGCCAGTAAATTAGATGTCTCGAACTTCCGATGTCGCCATGGCGGCTTTGAAAACCAACATTCGTCTATGCAGAAAGCAGCATTCTGTACCAGAGCGTACAGAGAGTTCGAAGGACTATATGATGTTTTGTATATTGCTTCTACAGTTGATGAAAACAATCAGGCGTTAATTAGCCATTTTACGCTCGCAGGCGTTAGCCAGGAATCTTCTCTCAAGTTTGCGAAGAAATTCATGGAGTCGACGTCATGGCAATAATCGTTGAGCTGTTAACTGGAAACCGTGTTGCTAAGCATTATGTCATTGATAAATTGCCTGCTACTGTGGGTAGAAGCTATCAGTGCGATATCCATATAGATGATGCTTACGTTGACCCTGAACATTTGGCTTTCTCTGAGGGAGAAGATGGATCAATCACTATCGCGGATTTAGGCTCTCGCAACGGAAGTAAAGTTAATGGTGATAAAATTGAGCAAGCTGAGTTAAATGACAACGATAAAGTCACTATTGGAAAGTCAGAGCTAAGGGTTTTCTCAGCCGATAAAGAACTAGCCCCTGCTCTCCCATTAAGCGCACTTGATGAAAAATTAAGTATTTTAGGCACCATCAAAGCAGCCTCTATTTTATGTGTCTTGTATTGCTGTTTGTATATCAGTCAGATTTACTTAACGAGCTTTGTAGAATTCAAACTGAGCAACCATATTAGTGGTATTGTCAGAGCATTATTAACCCTTTCAGTTTGGCCACTTTTCTTTGCTCTTTTATCTCGTATTAACAAATATGAAAGCCGGTTAAGCTCTCAATATTCGCTCATCTGGATATTCGCTATTTTATCAATGGCTTTAGGTGTATTTGGACGTATTATTGAATTCAATTTCGAATCCAGTGAAGTCTGGTTTTGGCTCCAACAGATACTTAAGTTAAGTCTATTTGGTGCGTTAGCATGGCTTAGTTTGTTAATCGCTTTTCATCAGTCGCACAAACGAAGAACGCGTATTGCCATTGCAATGACAGTGGTTGTTGGGCTTGCAGGTTATGGTTTAATTGCAGTCAAAGACGATAAATTTAGTTTTAAACCTCGTTATAAAATGGCTCTTATGCCACCTCAATATCAATTTAACCAATTCCAAGATGTCGACCAGTTCCTCGACAAAACGGACGGTTTATTTATCCAAGCTAATAAGGACAAAGACTCCCAGTAATGTGTATTTTATTTATAGCTGTTGAAGAACACGAAGATTATCCTCTCATCATCGCCGCGAATAGAGACGAATTCTTTAATCGCGAGACACAGACATCGCACTTCTGGTCAGAAAGAAAAGACTTACTGGCGGGAAAAGACATGCAGGCTGGCGGAACCTGGATGGGCGTCAACACCAGCGGCCATATCTCTGCCTTAACGAATATTCGAAACCCGAGCAAGCTCAAATCCGATGCGCAATCTAGAGGTGAGCTGGCACTGAACTACTTAAACGATAAGCCAACAAAAGAAGATTACCTGAGAGAGTTGCACGATAGTCAACACAACTACAATGGTTACAATCTATTATTTGGACATTGGAAAAATCTTTGGGTTTACAACAACCATAACGACCAATGTCAGGTTCTGACTAAAGGTTTTCATGGATTATCTAACGCAGATTTAAACAGTCCATGGCCTAAGATCAATAAAGGCGTCGCTAACCTCCAAGATTATTGCCACAGCAAAGGCCATCTAAAGGATAACGTGTTGTTCGATCTGCTTATGGATGACAGCCTTGCGGAAGATCATTTACTTCCTATTACTGGCGCTCCCGTTGAGTGGGAAAAGAAGTTGTCTTCAATATTTATCAGAGGAGAAGACTATGGAACCCGTTCATCAACCTTGTTATTAGTTGATAATGACAACAACCTGCATTGGCATGAAAAAACCTTTGATAACAATGCCGTGTGTACCGGTGAATTTGAAGTCAACTTTACGCTTGAATAACTTATGAGAGGGCTTGCCCTCTCTTCTCGTTTAATTCTTCGGGAATTGCCCATTAAACTGTATTTTTACAGCTAAAACATGCCTCTCAACAAAACAATATTCCTCTAAAGAGCCTCTACTTTTATCAAAGACCAATCGACCTAAACAAAGTCATGGCATAGACAGTTGTTATTCGATCAAAAATTCGATTTTTTAGCTCGAAATGTGACTACATTTTATGTTACTAATAGCTCGCTCTCAGAGCGACACACCACTCTGGTTTAACACACTCTAAATACAAACGCATTTTATAACGAAGGCTAACTATGTTCGAAGTTTTACCCCTATTACCTGCTGACCCAATTTTAGGTTTATCCGCAGCTTTTAAACTTGAGAAAAACCCAAATAAAGTTGATTTGGGTGTTGGTGTGTACAAGAACGAGCAAGGCCAAACTGTTATTCTTGATTCGGTAGCCAAAGCACAGCAAATTTTGCTGGAAAAAGAAGACTCAAAAACCTATATCACACCACAAGGTGTACAGGGCTTTATTGATGGCATGCTGACTCTTTTGTTGGGTGCAGATCACACAGCACTGAAAGACAATCGTGTTGCAGCTGTACAAGCACCTGGAGGCTGTGGCGCACTGCGCATTCTGTC
This sequence comes from Alteromonadaceae bacterium M269, assembly GCA_004353515.1. Lineage (GTDB taxonomy): Bacteria > Pseudomonadota > Gammaproteobacteria > Enterobacterales > Alteromonadaceae > M269. The sequence continues at coordinate 1,021,253 of SMNZ01000001.1, forward strand.
TGAGCTCATAAAACGTTGTGATGAAAACGCAACAGTTTGGGTTAGTGACCCAACATGGGCTAACCATATACCTCTCATTGGTAGTGCTGGATTAGAAATCAAAACCTACCCCTACTTCGATCAAAGTACCGGCGGCATCAAATTCGATGAAATGGCTGAATGCCTTAATCAGGTTAAAAAAGGCGATGTCGTTCTACTTCACGGCTGCTGTCACAACCCAACAGGTGCAGATTTAAGCCAAGAACAGTGGCAACAAGTTTTAGAAATTGCTCAAAAGACTGGATTTATCCCATTCATTGATACAGCTTACCAAGGCTTTGGTGACGGCTTAGATGAAGATGCTTACGGCTTGCGTTTACTCGCCAGCAACTTGCCTGAAGTAATCGTTGCCGCGTCTTGTTCAAAGAATTTTGGACTTTATAGGGAACGCGTAGGACTTGCAGCCATGATTACGTCTTCAGATAAAGTCCGTGAAGCAACGCAGTCTCAGATCCAGTACATTGCTCGTGGTATCTATTCAATGCCACCATCTTATGGCGGTGCACTTGTCGACATCATTTTAAATAGCGAAGAAATGAAGAAGCAGTGGCAAGGCGAAGTCACAGATATGCGCACTCGTATGCAGAGTTTAAGAGTTTTGCTTGCGGATAAATTACGTGAAAAAGGTGCTAACAGAGACTTCAGCTTTATCACTCGCCAAAAAGGCATGTTCTCCTATCTTTGCATTACACCAGAGCAAGTGAGAGCAATGAGAACAGAACACGGGGTTTACTTTGTAGAATCAAGTCGTGTCAATGTTGCGGGTATTAGCTTAAATAATGCCGATTATTTAGCGGATTCGCTTATCAACGTATTGAAGTAAATACTGAAATAGTTTTCTAAAAAAGCCGCTGGCCTTCAAATAAGGTTTAGCGGCTTTTTATATCTATCAAAGAAAATTAGAAAACTAAGCTCTTATCAATTCCAATAGCTCTGTTGTTTTCTCTTGCATCAACGCAACATCTGCCTTCGATTCGACATTCAATCTAATTACAGGCTCAGTATTGGACTTACGTAAGTTAAAACGCCACTGTCCATAATCAATACCTATTCCGTCGGTATAGTCGACAGATACAGCTTCAGATTCATACTGTTTTAGAATGCGCTCTATCGCAGCATCAGGATCATCTAATAAAGAATTTATCTCACCTGATGAAGGGTAAGCTTGAATGCGGTCACTGACCAACTCTGACAGAGGTTTGGCTTTGGTACAAATAAGCTCTGCCACTAGCAACCAAGGGATCATTCCTGAGTCACAATAAGCAAAATCTCGGAAATAGTGATGAGCACTCATCTCACCACCATACGCCGCATTTTCAGCTCGCATACGCTCTTTAATAAAAGCGTGTCCAGTCTTACTCATAATAGGCTGACCACCCGCCGCAGAAACAATGTCTTCTGTGTTCCAGAAAACACGAGGGTCATAGATAATCTTAGCTCCTCGTTCTTTGTCCAAGAAAGCTTGTGCCAAGAGCCCAACAATATAGTAGCCCTCGACAAAATCACCTCGTTCATCAAACAGGAAACAGCGATCGAAATCACCATCCCATGCAATACCCATATCGGCTTTATGTTCGATAACCGCTTGTTCTGTATCGGCTCTATTTTCAACTAACAGCGGATTAGGTATGCCATTAGGGAAACTTCCATCAGGTTCGTGATTTACGCGAACAAACTCTATAGGTAACCCAACTTGATTTAGTGTCGACTCCATTTCATCAATAACAGGGCCTGCCGCTCCATTACCAGCATTAACAACGAGCTTTAAAGGTTTAAAGTTATTGGCATCGACATATGTCAATAAGTGCTCTAAATAAGCCACCATACAAGATTGCTTACTGTATTGTTGATGTGCTTCAAGCTTATCTTTACTCACCGCAGATGCGCCGGTTAAAAAGCCGTTTGTATTCCAGCTGCCATTACCCCAATTTTGTAGTTGAGATAAGGTTTCGTCGTCATCAAATGCTTGAGCCATATCGCGTATAGCGAATAGCCCGGAGTCACCACTAATAGGCTGAGAGCCCGTTTTAACCAATTTCATACCGTTGTAATCAATCGGATTATGACTAGCAGTGACTTCAATACCACCATCAACACCTAAATGTTGGGTAGCAAAGTAAATCTCTTCTGTGCCAGTCATCCCTAAATCAATAACATCAGCACCACCATCTATCAAACCAGCGGACAGTGCCAACTTCAATGGTTCAGACGTTAATCGAACATCACCACCAACAACCACTCTTTTTGCTGATAAATACTCAGCAAAGGCTCTACCGATTCGATAAGCAACATTCTCATCTAACTGCTCAACGAGCTTGCCTCGAATATCGTAAGCTTTAAAACAACTAATTTGCATTTTTACTAATCCCTTCTAGCCTGATTACTTGCTTTCTGTGCGCCCGTATCTATCAGAGAAGCGAACAATATCATCTTCTCCAAGGTAAGTTCCCGACTGAACTTCAATCAGTTCTAGAGGCACCTTGCCTGGGTTTTCTAACGCATGAACAACACCTATGGGAATATAAGTCGATTCATTTTCTGTTAACAGAAAGGTCTCATCTCCATTGGTTACTTTCGCAGTGCCCGAAACAACAATCCAATGCTCTGCGCGATGGTGATGCATTTGAACAGATAACTTTTCCCCCGGCTTCACAGTAATACGTTTAACTTGATATCTTTCGCCATTATCAATTGAGTCATAACTTCCCCAAGGACGAAAAACTTCACGGTGAAATTCAAACTCAGGGCGATGTTCAGCTTTTAATTGATTAACAACGTTTTTGATATCTTGAACCTGGTCCTTCGCTGCAACAAGCACTGAATCTTTAGTTTCGACGACAACGATATCATCTAACCCAATGACAGATATCAGGCGCTGCTCAGCGTTTACATAGCTGTTTTTGACATTGTGCAACATGGTGTCACCTCGAGTAGCGTTACCATTCTCATCCTTGTCAGACACTTCCCAAAGTGTTGACCAACTTCCAACGTCGCTCCACCCTGCATCCATAGGAATAACAGCCGCCTCACTTGTTTTTTCCATCACGACGTAATCGATAGAGTCATCAGGGCAAGTCTCAAAGATTGCTTTCTCTACACGAACAAAGTCTAAATCCGTCGTTTCTGTCGCTATAGATTGCTGGCAGATAGATAACATCTCAGGAGCAAACTTCTTAAGCTCTTCTAAATAACGGCTAGCTCTAAACATGAACATACCGCTATTCCAATAATACAAGCCAGAATCAACGTATCCTTCTGCAGTTTCTAGATCCGGTTTTTCAACAAATTGCGCAACATCGTAGCCACCATTTTGTCCAGCATCACCACGCTTAATATAGCCATAGCCAGTATTGGGTGCGTCTGGAACAATACCAAAAGTGACTAACTTGCCACTTTCAGCGAGTACTTTTGCTTCATTGATGGCTTGGTGAAAAGCTGTGGTATTACTAATGACGTGGTCTGCTGCCAAAACAAGTAACAAAGGGTCCTCACCATTGACTGTTGCATGCAGTGCAGCTAATGCAATGGCTGGTGCAGTATTGCGTCCTACTGGCTCTAACAAGATTCCTGAATGTTCGAGGTTTTGTTGTCGCACTTGTTCAGCAACCAAAAAGCGATGAGCTTCATTACAAATGAATATTGCAGGCGCATGCTCTACGCCATCCAGTCGGGTCACAGTTTCCTGCAGCATACTTTGTTCAGAAACTAAATTAAGAAACTGTTTAGGTAATGCAGCGCGTGATTTAGGCCATAAACGACTTCCTGTGCCACCGGCGAGAATAATGGGAGTGAACATAAAATCCTTGAAACTGATTGTTGTAGCTAATTGTTATATCACCGATCTTAAAAAAGTGCTTATATAACTGCAATCTTTAACTACATAAAATATGATTTATTTATGTTTTCCACCTTCAAACACATAGTTGTTGGTTAAATTCATTCTTTCTACATATATTTTGGAAACTATCAGCTCTATACGCAACTTGTGATGTCCCCTAATTCAACAGTTGTTCAACTTTATCTAAAATATAATGACCTATAGGTAATGCGGACGTTGCCGCCGGTGAAGGTGCATTTCCTACATGGAGACTATTAGGTGTTTCAACAAACTTAAAGTCATGGATTAAGTTGCCATGCAAATCAACCGCCTGAGCTCTTACTCCACTCGGATAAGGCCTCAAATCATCCAACCCAACCTTGGGGCAATATTTCTGAACTTCTTTTAAATAACCGGATTTTAACGTTGAATTTCTAAACTCTTTCAACCCGCTACGCCAATGGTTTTTAATCAAATATTTAAACCCATTAAAACTCAGCATTTCCCTAATATCTGAGTAATTAACACTGGTTTTGCTATACCCTTCTCGCTTGAAAGCCAAAACCGCATTTGGGCCAACCGTCACTGAACCATCTATCATTTTCGTTAAATGAACTCCAAGGAAGGGCAATGCAGGATCAGGAATAGGATAAATTAGGCGATTTACAACCTGGTTAAAACTCTCTGGCAGTTGATAGTACTCGCCTCTAAAAGGAATGATCATAAAGTCCATTTCGATACCCGCTTGTGCAATTAAGCGATCACTCATCAGGCCAGCACAATTAATGACAAAGCTGGCTTTATAAGTATCCGACTCAGTCACGACGTCAACCGTATTCTCATTTTCGTGCAGAGACATAACCTCTGAAGAGAAATGTACTGTGCCGTTCAAATCAGTAAACAATTTCAGCAAGGTTTCAGTGATAGCCCGATAGTGTGTTATCCCTGTTTTTCGAACGAGGATAGCTCCTTTCCCAACTATATTAGGTTCAGCTTTTAATAGTTGCTGTTCATCCAGTAACTCTGGTTCCAAATCGTTGAGTTGACAGCGGTCATACAACTCTGTCATGCGCTCCAGTTCAACGTCATTCGTTGCAACTAGCAGTTTTCCACACTGCTCAAACGGCAAATTGTATTGACGACAAAACTCGACGGTTTGCTCTAAACCTTGACGACAGAACGAAGCTTTTAGGCTACCAGGTTGGTAATAAACACCGGCGTGAATGACACCAGAATTCCGTCCTGTTTGATGCATCGCACAATGTGTTTCTTTTTCAAGCAACAAAATTCGCTTTTCAGGATAACGCTTTTGTAATTGCCATGCAGTCGAAGCACCGACAACACCTCCACCAATCAAAATAAAATCAAAAGTTGTACTCAAACTGTTCTCGCTCAGCCAAGCTACGGTTACAATAGGGTGAACATAAACACCTTACGAACACGATTGCAATATGACAACAACCGATTTGCGTTTTGGAGGCACAGAAAGACTCTATGGCAAACAAGAAATCCACCAGCTTAACTCCAGCCATATCTGTGTTGTAGGTATCGGGGGCGTCGGCAGCTGGGTCGCTGAAGGTCTTGTCAGAAGCGCTATTGGTGAGATTACGTTAATCGATCTGGATGATATTTGTGTCACTAATACCAATAGGCAAATCCACGCACTAACTTCAACAGTCGGGCAATCCAAAATAGACGTTATGGCAAAGCGATTAGAAGCCATCAACCCTAACTGCAAAATCAATAAAATACATGACTTTGTCACTGCCAAAAATGTAATGAACCACCTTTCCAAAGAGTTTGATTACGTTGTTGACGCTACCGACAGCATCAATGCTAAAGCGGCAATGATTGCCCACTGTAAACGCAATAAGATAAAAATCATTACGATTGGTGGTGCGGGCGGACAAACTGATCCAACTCAAATTAAGGTCGCCGATTTAACCAAGACAATTCAAGATCCTTTGGCCGCAAAGCTGCGTAACCTGTTACGAAGAGAATACCGTTTTAGCACCAACACTAAACGGAGGTTTGCCGTTGATTGTGTTTATTCCAGCGAACAACTGAAATATCCTCAAGCCGACGGTAGCGTTTCTACCAAGAAGCGCTTAACAGATGGCAGCGTCAAACTAGATTGCAACTTTGGATTTGGTGCGTCTGTGATGGTAACAGCAACCTTTGGTTTTGTTGCGGCAGCAAGAGTTATTGAAAAATTATTAAAAACACAATCCCCCTCCCCTAATTCTTAAAAGAGGTAGTTATGATTACATTATTTGGTAGCGGTCAATCACGCTCATTTAGATGTTTATGGGCGCTAGAAGAAGCAGGATTAGACTATCAATATCAAGCAGTAGCGATCGGTAGTGACCAAGAAAATGGCACTCGCACCGAAGAATACCTAAAAATGAACTCACAGGGTAAGGTACCTACCTTTGTTCATGATGACTTGGTCTTAACAGAAAGTGCATCTATCGTGAACTATATTGGCTCTCTAGCGCCTGAACACAACTTTATCCCATCAGAACTCGTTGCTCGCGCGCAATACGACCAAATCATGTTCTTCGTGATGGCCGACATGGAGCAACCTCTATGGACTAATGGCAAGCACCGTTTCGCCATACCACAGGAGCATAGAGTTCCAAACATTATCCCGACAACACATTGGGAGTTCGCGAAATCACTTAAAGCATTAGAGAAGCTTAAAGGCGAACAAACATTCATTTGCGGTGAGCAATTTACGTTTGCCGATATTATGGTTGCACAAACTTTAATTTGGGCAGAACGTTTTGAATATACTATCCCCGAAAACTGGGTGACTTATCTGAGACAAATGCAAGAACGCCCGGCATACCAAAAGGCCATGGAAGCTATTCAATAAAGTACACGCTCCAGCTCCTTAGATTTCTTAAGGAGCTATTTTGTTATCACACTCTCAACATACATCTTCTTTGAAAACACCACCTGATCCAATCAGAAATGTACTTCAGGATAAAAAATCAAACTGCTCAATGTACTCACACAAGCGAATAATTTTAATATTAGATAATTGCCTGTAATCAAAATAAGGGCAAACTAACAAATGCAATGATGGGTTGACTGCAAATTCATGATCGAGCCATTGCAAATCCAGGTCACAGGTTTTCGCATAAGTTCTACCCATCAGAATATTCAAAGATTTGCCACTACATCGCTCTTCGGTAGGTTTCGAAAAAAGCAGTGATGTATTGGAGTTTTTCTGCAATAAGGCTTCATCTCTGTAATCTTGCCAACACGACCACTGATTTAACGGAATCACAGCTTCAAATGCTTTAATAGAACGCATTGCAAACAGCCATTTGGCATAAACATTAAAGACTTTACGCCAGCCATTACCACAATCATTACCTATCGCTTTTATTTCTCCCACAGGTAAAGCTTCAACTTGATCTAATTGAGACCATGGAAGACGTTGAGGTATATTTTGGATAAAAACTTGTATGGAGGCATTGGTATCACCAATACCAATTGTCATGTCTGAATCGGAAATCATAGCTTAATTAATAACTGCACCTTGTGTTCGACCATGCCCCGTCTCTGCATCATAGGCTTGATTTAGCTTATCGTGAGTCTCAATAATTCTGTTGATATCTCTCTTTAATCTTTTACGTAAGACTTTACAGCCTCGCACTGGTTCAGCGTTCTCCAATAAATAGTGTATTTCACGAGCCGCTTTCATACCAAACTCATGATGTCCTTTTTCATGAACCAATAGTGCTTCATAGAACCTATCAAACTTAGCTTTGATTGCTTCGTCAGCATTAGCTGCTTCAGACAATTGGGGCATGGTGTACTCAGTTTCAACCTTAACAACAAAGTCCTCTACGTAACAAAGTTTACCAATTTGCTTCCAACGAAAGTTAGGTCTTAACTCCCACTCAGTTTCACCATGATAAATTTGATTCTGTCGCCTAACAGGTGAGTTTCTTCTTAGTTCCAAAACAATATCTCTCGCATACCGAGGCGATATTTGATAGTGCTTGAATGATTCTTCGATCTGAATTTCCGCAAAAGCATTATTTGTAGAAAGAACGATGATTCCAATCATTACAACTAACCACATCAATGCCCGATTTATCATCCAAACCCTACCCTAAAGCCTTAAACCCAAACAAAAACAACTGTCCTACTCTCAATCTAACATCAAAAGCCTGTCTGCTAGCCCTGAACCTCGTTTCACTTCTGTTAATATTGAGGCTTTCACCATATCACTCGAACCAAAAAGCGTAAATTCACTCTTAGCCCGAGTTAAACCTGTATACAACATCGACTTCGTCAGATGCATCATACGTGATTGCTCATAAGGTAAACACAATAACACCTGTTCAAACTCAGAGCCTTGGCTCTTATGAACAGTCATAGCGTATACCGTCTCGTGTTCAGGTAATCTATTCGTCAGAACCGATTTTAGTTCTCCTTCACCCGTTTCAAACCAAGCTTTGGCGGTTTCTCCATTGTGATCAAAAGCGATAATGCCAATATCACCATTGAACAGATTTTGTTCATGACTATTTTGCGTCACCATAATGGGACGACACTGATAAAACTTTGAATCAGGCGTTATTAAAGAACGTTTAGCGAGTTCGAGTTCAAATAATTGATTAAGCTTTTCTACTCCCCAGCTTCCCCGCCTATGCGAACAAAGTATCTGCTGTTTTTTAAGTAGCGAGAATGCTTTCTTAATATCGCCCAACTCAACCGCCTGACAATAATCGATTAGATTAGGTAGTCCGGCATCCACAAGCGCTCGTAGTGAACTGGACGGATACCATTTCACTGTCTCAGCATCAGGTCCGCTAAGTAGACCTAATGCCTTGTTAACATCTTTCAGCCTTATAGCCTTTGCTAATTGTCCGATGTCGCTTCGATCATTAAAACGGTGACTCTTATACAGCCGTGTAATGCCACTTGCTAATCTTGAATACCTTTCGACCTTACCGCTCCCATCAATTGTTTTTTCCCTTTTCTGTGACTGTTTCAGTGCCTCAAGGCTATACCCCGATACTTCAGCCAACTTTTCTGCCTGATCAAGATAAGGCTCAGCACCCTCTGCGAGCACGCAAATGTCATTTAAAACAGAACCTACCTCTACAGACGCTAACTGTTCGCTATCTCCTAACAAAACGACTTGGCAATCATCAGCGACCGCATGGAAAAACTTGCTCATCATTGGCAAGTCGATCATAGAAGCTTCATCGAACACAATAAGATCAGCGTGAATCGGGTTTTGTTGATTATGGGTATAATGAATACTTTGGTAGCGAGTTCCCATTAATCGGTGAATGGTAGTACAACGAATATTCAATTCATCAGCCAAGTTTTCAGGAATCCGCCCTTTGGCTTGTTCTATTGATTCACTCAAGCGTGCAGCAGCTTTACCCGTTGGAGCTGCAAGTTTAATCATTAACGGACTTTGTCCTCTTCTTTTACGGATTCCCTGTAGCAAAGCCATCAACTTAACAACTGTCGTCGTCTTACCTGTCCCAGGTCCTCCCGTAATAAAGGTCACAGGATTTAATGCCGCGACGGCAACCGCAACTTTCTGCCAGTCTATACCACCTTCAGCCGAATCATCTTCAGGGAATAAAATCAGCAGTAGTTCTTTGATATCAGCTATTTTGTCTTGTTTGTTTTCAGAAGCGTCACCACTTACTCTTATATTCGCCAGTTGATTCAATCGCAGTAACAGCGAGGTTTCGTAAGTCCAATAACGCTGAAGATATAAGGCGTTATTTTGAAAAACGATAGGATGATTCTTAACGCATTCTTTATCGTTAACATCTTTGGCAATTGACACCACGGCAACACTGGATTCAATCAAAGCTGGAACATCATATTTATGCCCAAAGGTATCAAGCAATAGGTTTTGAATATTATAGACCGGCACACATACATGCTGCGAACCCGACTGCGAACTTAAAAAAGCAGCAATACATATCAACTCATCACTAACCGGTTGAAACTCATCTGCAACAAAGCGTGCAAAGGCATAATCAATGGGCCTAATAAATGACTCTTCCAACCATTTTTCGAGGATGGGATAAGGCATCGTCATTGGTCGACTCCAAAATCTAGCCCTAACTGTTCTCCACGCTGAGAACTTTCATCTACACTTTGCCGTGAATCGAATTGCTTACCATCGGTAAACAGGTCATCCAACGCTTCAATTAACGTTCTATCTGGTTTGAAGGAATAAACACCGCTACCAGCTTTATTAGTATCCATCCCTCTTAGAAAGAGATACATTGCTCCGCCAACATGTTTGTCGTAATCATAGTCAGCAATACGCTGTTTTAACCAACGATGAAGTGCCAAACTATAGATAATAGCCTGCAAATGATAGTCGTGTTCGGCCATGGCCTGTTCTAGATTTTCCTGCTTGTAATCTTCTTGGGAAGCTCCCAGGTAATTTGATTTATAATCAGCGACGTAATATTTCCCATCAGTTTCAAAAATCAGGTCAATAAACCCTTTTAAAATGCCATTCAGATCAGCAAACTGATACTGCCTGTTTATCCATGCCGTCTTTTCATTGACTATCTGATTAAAGGATTGCGCTCTGACTTGATTAAGTGGCAAATAAAACTCCATTTCGGGTAAATACTGCCCTGATTTAAGCTCCGATAAACGACAACCATTCTTTTCCAATCGACAATGCAATAACGAAGGTAACCAAGCTAATAAGAAAGGTGTCCATTTCTCATCAATACCATACCATTGTCTCTGTTGTTCAATAAGCTCTTCCAGACTTGCTAAGTCATCGAACTGCAATTGTTCCAGTACACCGTGTAAGAAAGAACCAGCGCTTGCACCTTTAGGAAAATTGTATCTATCCAGAATTTCACCTTCAGACTCAGGTAAATAACTATTGCCTTCATCAAGTTTTAGCGTATCCAATTCATTAGCATCGGCTGACGAATGCTTCGACATGCCCCCCTGCTGTTTACTCAATGCACTGTAACTTGTCATTTGCCAAGACTGTATAATCGGCTTAGTTAATTGCTTAGCAGCCAAAGGCGCTGGCGTTTCCACCTCCTCTTCACTTAGCAAGAAATTATTATCAGGACTACGGTTTTCGGCACCGAATTTCACGACATCGGTATGTTGAGCATTGCCCAAGCTATCGAGACTCTGTAGCACTGTTTCAATGGGCTTCATCTCATTGTTGGCGCCATTCGCACTCGACAACAGATAACCTAGCGCTGACCGATGAATCGCCGAAGCTCGACTTCTCGCTCCTTCAGTGGCATGCCAAACACCAACAGCACAGTGATACTGCGACCGAGTCAGGCCAACATAAAGTAGTCTCAAATCTTCCGCTAATCTCTCGTAATCAGCTTTCTGTAAAGATTGTTCTGAATGACTATAGTCTGCCCGAAGTACTTTATCTTCATCGTGATAGATACCGACTTTGGCTGTTTTAAAGCGACAAGTAAAAGGCATAAACACAACCGGATATTCGAGCCCTTTTGAGCTGTGCAACGTGACTATTTTGACCAAGTTAGCATCGCTATCTAACCGTAGCTGCTGAGCATCACTGTTATGATCTGGCTCATCAATTTGCTCCTGAAACCAGCGTAATAACTGGGTTTCCCCCTGAATAAGAGCTGATTGTTGTTGCAACAGCTCAGTTAGGTGTCGCAGGTCAGTTAACTGACGACTTCCATCATCAAAATGCCCTATCAGATGCTCTCCAATATCGAAGTAAGCTACAACATTATTAACAGCCTGCATCAGCCCCGCATATTGCCAGTTATTACGCCAATGGCTAAAAAGATACATGAGCTGCTGCCACTTGCTATCATCGGCTAATAGCTCATCAAGATCCTCTCCATTCATTCCAATCAGTGAGGTTAAAAGAGCGGACTTAACTGATGCCTCATTTTCACACTCATGAACGCCCCTCATTACGAGATATAAATCCATTGCAACCTGAGTCGCGAAAACGCTTTTACGAACCAGGAACACGCTGTTCACGTTTTGTTGCTTGAGCGCGAGTTGAATTAAGTCAGCTTCCGTTCGGTCTCTGACTAACACACAAATATCTGCCGCTAAAAGAGATTTTCCGTTTATCAAAACCTCATTTTCTTTTGCGCCATTCAGCCAAAAACTGATTTGACCAGCCGTATACTTAGCCAAATCTCGACTGGCATCTGCCCACGAAATAGGTTTATCTATACTCCCGTCGTTCCCGGTCAAGGTCATGAAACGCAACGCAGGTTCCGTAGCACCATTAATTGACAGCCCACTCGTCCCTCTACCCGCTTTAACTGGAGAAAAACGAATGCTTTCGCTCAAAAGAAAAGGATGTTCTGCTCTGCCAAACAGCTGATTGACCGCCGCTACCATGTCTGGTTGGGAACGCCAGTTGGTATCTAAAGTAAACTGTTGTGTTGCTTCGACATCACCTTTTGCCGCAATGTAGGTATAGATATCAGCTCCCCTAAATGCATAAATAGCCTGCTTAGGATCACCGATCATTATCAAGGCAGTATTTTCATCTGCTAATTTGTTTTTTTGTTGCAGATAAACACTTGAAAAGATCTCATACTGAATTGGATCTGTATCCTGAAATTCATCAATAATGGCAATAGGGTACTGTTCGATCACCGCTTGTTTAAAGGACGTTGCTTTCGCTGAATCAACAAGTGTTAGTGCTCTTCGCATTTCGGTTAGCAGGTCATCAGGAGATAAAAGCCCATGTTCACTCTTCTGGTCCTTTAATCTTCTGCTTACTTCCGAAATCGCTTTTTGGATAATCGATACTTGAACAAGCGTTTCACACTGCTTTTGTAAAGTATGTAAATGATCAAACCGCTCGAAAGGCGTAACATCAAAATCGGCACTGGCTTTGGTGAGTGCTTTCTTAATTTTATCGGCTGATAAAACATCCCATCCGACGGTCCTATAAGCAAAACAATGATTGCGCGACCGACAAAATGAATCCATCGCATCTCGCAAATCGGCTTTCGCTACTGAGTGATTGGCTCTTAGCTTAGTATCGGATAATAGCTGTGCGATCTCATTATCTAACCACCAACGCTTCACTTGTTCGACTGTTTGCAGATACTCTTCAAGCACGTTATCCAATTCAAGATGATTCAAAGCCTCAACATTTTCACTAGGCATCATCTCAGAAGACAACCAAGGCCTTAGTTCGTTGAGAAACTGTAAAGGTTCTCGCCACGAAGATAGAACCATATCGAGCTTTGGCTGCGTCATATTTACAATATGGCTACGCCAGAAGTCCTGTACGGCAATTTGAAGATACTCAGTTTCATCCAAAATAAAGGTTTGCTGGTATCGCATGCCACTCTCAAAAGCATGCTCCTGTAAAACGCGTTGGCAAAAGCCGTGTATTGTATAAATTGCCGCTTTGTCCAGCTCCTTTTGAGCAACAGACAGACGCAATATCGACAATTCAAGATTGTCACTGCTTTCAATCAAGGAATTAACTAGCGCATCATCACTGTGACCTGCATGAAATGCTAGCAACGCCTCTTGTATCTTTACTCGGATACGCTGGCGTAATTCAGAAGTTGCGGCATTAGTAAAAGTTACCAGCAGAATCTTGCTCACTGGTTGAGGATTGCATTCATGTCCTAAAACAAGTCGAAGGAACAAATTGGTAATAGTATAGGTTTTGCCCGTGCCGGCACTGGCTTCTATTAACGAAGCTCCGCTCAGAGGGAAAGTCATTGGGTTTAATTGGTTAGCCATCAGACTTTTCCACCTGCTCGTATAGAGGTTTCAATAAAAGCTCAGTTGTTTCTTGGAATAACTCGAAAGTATCATTTAGGTTAGAACAAACCCTCATGATATGCGCTTCCTGCCCCTCTCCACTGGAGAAACTGTTACCGGTAAACTTAGCTATTGTTTTATTGATATCCGAGGTTTTTAACCACTCCCACCCTGTTTCTGGGAAAAAGTAAAGAGGACCATCCAGCCCTTTCTCATAAGTATTGACGTATCGTTGAATCAATTGAAAAGCAACATCTGCCTCAACTGGAATGAGTTCGAATGTCTCTTCGACTCCTACAAATAATGCACTGTTCAAAGGCGTTTTTTGCGACATTAACATCAACCATTGAATCCAAAACAAGAACTTATGCCCTGCTCTTAGCTTACCTGCACGCCAATTCACCAGCTGACCATTGGCAGATACAGGAAGCCATCCAACCAATTTTCGTTGTCCAATCGTCAAATTAATTTCTACACGCTTTTGTTCAGTTCCAAGTTCTTCAACATTCGCTACTAGTTCCGCGAACTTGTGCTTTAGCTTCTCAAAATAGACCTTACCAGATTCACCAATAGGTAAACGCCCTTCTCCTCTTAGCTGAGCAAACCAATCATTATTCGATGACGAAACCAATCGTTCACCCAACACGTAATTGTCCAATGCATCGAAACCGAAAGGTTCATCTTGTTGAGGTAAATCAGAAAAAACAGACAGTTGCGTATGCCACCGATGTTTAAAGAACGCTTTAATAGGGTTTTGAAAAAATTGAAGCAACAAAGCTACATCAAGCTCTTCTTGAGAGTCATCCTTACCAGCTTTAACAGTCTGTGTTGAGGTATTTGACCAAAACGGTGATGATGAAACAGGTTGCTGTGATTGATTGGCCACATTCAGCCAATGCCCCTGATAACTCAAAATATCTGAATCAGACTTTTCGTCGTCAGAGGATAAAAAGTACATTTCCGAGAACGGTTGCAGCCCATGGGTTCGAACGAGGTGTTGATAAAGACTATCAGCTGTTTCTTGTGTCTGAAGTCCGAGTTCACCTTCAATAGCAAAATGTTGCAAACAATAATCAACGAGTTCAGAGACCAAAATAGATTCGTTACGCTCAGTATTATCTCGAAGGCTAAAGCCCAGATAACTCATGTAGAGGCATTCCCGAGCAGATAAAATTGCTTCCAGGAACAGGTATCGATCATCCAATCGTCTTGAACGGTCGCCTTTTCTGGGTTTAGACATCCTCATCAGGTCAAACCCAACGGGAACACTCTGTCTGGGATAGGCATCATCATTCATGCCCAGTAAACAAACAACCTTAAACGGGATACTGCGCATTGGCATCAAGGTACAGAAATTCACTTTTCCTGCTAAAAAGCGTTGTCCAACACCTTTCGATGCTAGTGATTGCTCAAGCATGTCGACAAATACATCTTGCTCAATAGCATCAGAAAATTGCAATTGGTGCGGCATTAGGTTTTCAATAGATTGCCTTAATTGGATGATGTAATGTTCATCATCCACAGTCGGCAGGTAAAAGCGCTCAAAAACATTTAATGCATCAACGCACCTTTCTTGAATAGTCTTAGGTTCGGCATGCCATTGACTAATATACTCAAGAGCTTGCAAATAGAGATAAAACTTGCCTAATGCAACTGACTGTTGCCCCTCAATTTCATCGTAAGGTATCACCTTATAGGATGAGTCATTTAAAAACAGGCCATCCGACTGCATTGCATAACCAGACATCAGGCGTTTTATTCCAAACAACCAGCTGTTTTGCTCTTCTACAGGTAAGTCCCAACGCAACTTGCTCTCGCCATCCCATCCCCAACGAACTCCCGCATCAATTAACCAATGCCTAAGGCGTGTGAACTCCTCAGCGCTCAGATCAAAGCGTTCTAAAACCGCTGGCACCTCACAAATATCCAGAACTTCACTGAGTGTCAGGCGGCTTTTATGGATTTTCATTAACTGAACAAAGCTACGTAAAAGCGGAGATTCTTGATTGATATTGCGGTCAGATATCGCGTAAGGGATATGTAATTCAGCCTTGGCACTACCGAAAACACCTTCAATAAAAGGTGCATAAACCGCAATATCTGGCATCATCACGATAACGTCACCTGGATGCCAATCAGGGTTATTATCGAATAGATGCAATAATTGATCGTGCAGTACCTCTAGTTCACGAACAACAGAGTGGCACTGATGTATCTGAAAGGACTTATCCCTCTTATCAATTTCAATTTTGGGGAAAGCTTTACCGTTTGATAAAAATTCGTCTGGTGTCAGTTCTTCTTGCGTACCCCGAGTTTCGAGTTCGTAAATTCCAGACTGAATATGGGAAAGTAAGCTGCTAGGTATGGATTCTTCAAAATGATCGTATTGCTGGTCCACATGCTCTAACAACATGTCTTGATAATCACGACCAAGTTTGCCCCATGACGCCAACAAAGCATGACCAACATCTAAATAGTCCTCGACCGCTTGCTCCAAATTTTCATCATAGCGTGCAAGTTGTTGAATGGCTTTGTAACGCTCATCAACGAGATCAGCCCAATAATGTTGACTTGGGTTTAACCAAAAAATAATAACATCTCGGCTTGCCGATAGCGCTTTAATAACCTGCAATTGCTGAAGTGGCATCGCCGAAATACCGAAAATGGCAACCCCTTTTGTCGAGCTGCTTTTCGCTTGAGTTTCCAACTGTTCGATTAGTCGATAGTGAAGATTGGCGCGGTGGTATTCGGATTCACCTAGTTCCTTAGAGATTCTAACCAAAGCTCGCCACAGAATAGGTTGCCAAGGTTGTGTAGTGGTATCTAAACCATCTATGCTCGGATCGTCGTTTTCCCATGCTAAGATCCAGTCAGGTCTATACATGAGATATTGGTCAAAGATATCGGCTATCTTCGCACACAGCTCGTACAACCTAACTTGTTCTGCAGTGTTAGTACTATCAACCGTTAAATAGCCGCGGATGCTTTCGAACTCTTCAAGTTGGAGCAGCGTAGGTAACAGTTTCATTAACTTCCATGTCATATTGTCTTTGCTAAACGCAGAGACATCGGGGATATCAGTCAAATTTTGTTGATAAAGACGCCAAATAAAGCTGGAAGGCAGAGGGAACTGAATATTGGCAGCTATTCCTAAAGCATTCGCAATTTCTACTTTCAACCACTGCGCCATACCAGGACTTTGAACTAAAATAGTATCGGGCTCAAAATGAGAAATAACGGACGTATCAGTTACATCAACTTTGTGTTGTTTGTTTAGCCAGGCCGTACATTCCTCGACCAAGACTTCCATCTTGTTAGATTGCACAAGGTGCAACATAGTGTTTGTACCACCCCTAAATACCCACCCTACTTCTTGATGCAGAATCGGCTTAACAGTTTATCAGTCACTGGCATTTTGTTAGCATGTGATAAAACCAACCTAGAAATTGACTCAAATCTGTGAGCCATTCTGTTTAAACAGTGAACTTATGAAATTTATCTCTTTCAATATTAACGGTATTCGTGCGCGACTTCATCAACTTCAGGCGCTTGTCGATAAACATCAACCCGATGTTATCGGCTTACAAGAAATTAAAGTACACAACGATATGTTCCCTGTAGAAGATGTTGAAGCCATGGGCTACAAAGTTTATATGCACGGACAGAAAGGTCATTACGGCGTGGCTTTAATGTGTAAGCAAGAGCCGCTAGAAGTCAGCTACGGTTTCCCGACCGACGACGAAGACGCTCAACGTCGCATGATTATGGGAACATTCAAACTCCCCAATGGAGAGAAAGTTCGTGTTCTGAATGGTTATTTTCCACAGGGCGAAAACCAAGAACACGAAATCAAATTCCCCGCTAAGAGAAAATTCTACAACGACCTTATGCAGTATTTAGACGAGTACCATAAACCTGATGAAAATATCATCATTATGGGCGACGTTAATATTTCGCATACTGACCTCGATATTGGTATTGGGGAACAAAACCGTAAGCGTTGGTTACAAACCAAGAAATGTAGCTTCCTTCCCGAAGAAAGAGAATGGATGAACAGACTACTTGACTGGGGATTCACCGACAGCTTCAGATCGATGAACCCGGAAGAGGACCAAAAGTTCAGCTGGTTCGACTACCGTTCCAAAGGTTTTAACGACAATAGAGGCTTGAGAATCGATCTTATTGTTGCGACTGCACCACTTCATGCCGAGCTAAAAGAAGTAGGAATAGATTACGAATTAAGAGGCATTGAAAAGCCATCAGATCACGCACCGATCTGGGCTTGTTACCATGAATAAGGCTTAAGTTTGCTGTTTGATGTATCACTATTGCAGGTCATCGCCTTCGGGCTTTACCTGCTTATTCTCTTTGTGTCCTGTAAAGAGATCTCCTGGTCAGATTTTAGAAATACGCGAAAACAACAGCACCTCGTTTTTGGCGCTGCTGCTGCACTATTTACACTCTGGTTATTCAGAACAGGCATTCATACGGGGTTAGATGTTCATTTTGTCTGGTTAACAACATTAACCCTGATGTTAGGGTATCAATTTGCCATGTTAAGCAGCTTTGTTGCTCTGCTTGGCATTACGCTAATAGGCAAAGAAAGTTGGAGTTTATTGGGTGTTAACGGCTTAATATCGCTGTTTGTGCCTATTAGTCTTACTTATTTAACCTACACCTTTACCTTCCACAAACTTCCTAAGAACTTTGCCGTATACATATTTATCTGCGCCTTTTTAACGGGAGCAGCAACAATCTCGCTCAAGATGTTTTTACTGGGTGGTTACTATTGGCTTGAAGGCTTTTACGACTGGCAAACGATCAAAGATAACTACTTGATACTAGTCCCGTTAATGCTGTTCCCAGAAGCTATGTTAAATGGTATGTCCATGGTTTGTTTGGTGATCTACTTACCATCCTGGGTTTTCACCTTTAAAGATAAATTCTATTTTACGAAGAAGAAGTAATATACATCATAGTACCGACTCGTAGGTGATTACTAAAACCAGCGCTCTGTAAAAGCCCTATCAAGCTCTGAGAATGCTTTTTTCAGTAACGTGGCTAACTCGTAATACCGAGGGCTAGATTTAGAGGCTTGAACCTCACACCCTTGCTGCTGCATTCTTTGATAAATCTCGTAGTACATATGTTTTACCGTTGGTGGCAAAACAGTATTGGAGCGAACCCCCAACCACCATAAACCTTGCAACGGAATACTCAGGAAGAAAGCCAATACAGCCAACACTTGAGGTAGATATTCAGTTCCTAAAGCTTGAAACATAACAGCGGCGCATCCAACACCAATAGGTGGCATAACGCTCATTGATAATCGTGTTGCATATATCACTCTGTTCTCAGGGAACACAGCGTGTAGTTCTTTTCGCTCAGGCCACGACTTCATGTAGTTTTGACCATCTCTAAACACTGACGTTATTGATTTAGACACCTAATTAAATACCTTTCAGTTAATTCATAGCTGAAGACGGAGTAAATCCTCTACAACAGGACCTTTATAATACAATTATAGTTCCAATTCATCATTTAGCTTTTAGTTGTAACAAATGCTTCTAACGATTTAAGTTTCAACACTTTACGCATAAGCAGCAATTCCTTAGAATCAGCCACCAAATTTGTTGTGGAGTAATTTTATTATGTCAGAAACAAGACATTGCCGACTTTTAATCTTGGGGTCGGGTCCTGCAGGATATGCAGCAGCAGTTTATGCCGCACGCGCTAACTTAAACCCAGTGCTGGTCACAGGACTTCAGCAAGGTGGGCAGCTCACGACAACAACTGATGTTGAAAACTGGCCAGGCGACCCTGAAGGTTTAACGGGTCCTGATCTTATGGTTCGTATGCGCGAACATGCCGAAAAGTTCGATACTGAAATCGTTATCGATCACATTAATGAAACGGATTTAAAACAGCGCCCATTCGTTCTTAAAGGTGACAACGCTACTTACACTTGCGATGCTCTAATTATCTCTACCGGTGCGTCAGCTAAGTATCTAGGCATGGAAAGCGAGACTGCCTTTATGGGTAAAGGCGTTTCTGCATGTGCGACATGTGACGGTTTCTTCTACAGAAATCAAAAAGTAGCTGTTATCGGTGGCGGTAACACAGCCGTTGAAGAAGCACTTTATTTATCTAATATTGCATCTGAAGTGCACGTTATTCACAGAAGAGATTCTTTCCGTAGTGAAAAAATCCTTGCCGACCGTTTGATGGATAAAGCTGAAAACGGAAACGTGACGCTACACCTAGACCGTACATTAGACGAAGTCCTTGGCGACCAAATGGGCGTTACAGGCATCAGAATCAAAGATACGCAATCAGACGAGACTGAAGAGCTTGATGTTATGGGTTTATTTGTTGCTATCGGCCACAAACCAAACACAGACATTTTCATCGATCAGCTTGAGATGAAAGACGGCTATATCAAGATTCAAAGTGGTACTGAGGGTAACGCAACTCAAACTAGCGTTCCTGGTGTATTTGCCGCTGGTGACGTTTGCGACCATATCTATCGTCAAGCAATCACCTCTGCTGGTACTGGCTGTATGGCAGCTCTAGATGCAGAAAAATATCTTGATGCACTATAAAAAATAGTGAATTAGGCAAAAAAGGCTCGCATCGCGGGCCTTTGTTATTTATAACAGTGGTATAAGTAATTCAAAGACTGATGGCTTGAACGACCAACCGACCTTACCTTACCTTTTAGACGATGATCCTTTTCCAGATATTGAACTCGCCTGGGTTGAACCTAATGGTTTATTGGCAATGGGTGCTGACCTATCCGTCCCTCGCCTATTAAAAGCTTATCAATCCGGTATTTTCCCTTGGTATAGCCATGAAGATCCACTCTTATGGTGGTCTCCTGACCCGAGAGCAGTTATCAATATTGGGGAATTTAAACCTTCGACAAGTCTAAAGAAATTCCATCGAAAGCAAACTAACCTGAGAGTGACCAAAAATGAGGCTTTTGATCACGTTATCGAAGCCTGCGCCCATATTCCCAGACAAGACAATGGCACATGGATAACAGACTCCATGATAGAGGCCTACAAAACGTTACATCGCAATAAAGCCGCACATTCTATTGAAGTTTGGTTCGATGATGAATTAGTTGGCGGCTTGTATGGTGTTGGTGTTGGCGCTGTATTTTGTGGCGAGTCTATGTTTCACAAAGCATCTAACGCCTCTAAAATTGCGTTTTGGTATCTCAATATGCATCTAGCCCACTATAATTATCAAATGATAGATTGCCAGTTACTTAATCCACATCTCTCCTCATTGGGTGTGTATGAGATACCAAGAGTCGTATTTTCAAAACAAATACGAGAGCTGCGTGAAGCCTCAATTAACGCAACCTGTTGGGTTCCAGGCGAAATACAGGATAGATCAATAGGTGCTCACTCATGAAGTTTGGTATCACCCAAGAATTTGCCTGTAGCTACTTGCCTGAAAACAAAGAAAGATTGCTTGTATTCGCCGAAGACGAACCTAATGAAAAAGTTTATGAGGCGCTTATGCATGCTGGTTTTAGGCGCAGTGGTGAACAGATCTATCGACCTCATTGCCTAAACTGCCAAGCTTGTCAGTCAATCCGGATACCCGTTGATATTTTTAAGCCCAGCAAAAGCCAAAAAAGGATTATCAATAAGAATAAAGACTTGCGTATTGAGCTTAGCCGTCAAAATAAAGATGCTTATTACGACATCTACCAAGATTACATTAATCAGCGTCACAGCGATGGCAGTATGTACCCTGCAACCGAAGAACAGTACAGGGGGTTCCTTCCCGGTTCTTGGCTGGAGCAGTACTATATGGAATTCTGGTTGGATGACTGTCTTATAGGTGTCGCTGTCACCGATGAACTCAAGGATTCTCTATCCGCCTTATACACCTTCTTTATTCCAGAGTTTGAAAATCGTTCTCTAGGCACTTGGGCAATATTGAAACAAATTGAGCTCGCCAAAGATCTCCAAAAACAATATTTGTACTTGGGGTATCAAATCGATGAATGCAGAAAAATGAATTACAAAAGTAAGTTTAAGCCCAACGAACGTTTTATCGACAACACTTGGTACCGTTCACTGACTGATTAAACAGGTAAAAAGCGCCAAATTGGACTAAAATTTGACTAATTAGCAAAAAAGCGCCGCAATCACTTTACAGCAACTAACTTATTGGGCAAAATCTGCGCGGCAATTTTTAGACTATCTGAGGTAACCTGACTAAATGGCGAAAGAAGACTGTATTGAAATGGAAGGAACGGTGCAAGACACACTTCCAAATACGATGTTCCGTGTGGAATTAGAGAATGGTCACGTAGTGACTGCGCATATTTCTGGAAAAATGCGTAAGAATTACATCCGTATTTTAACAGGCGATAAAGTGACTGTTGAAATGACGCCCTACGATTTAACCAAAGGTCGTATTATCTACCGCGCAAGATAGTCAAGTTCAGAATAAGAAAAAGCCCAACATAATGTTGGGCTTTTTTATGACTGCTATCCCCTTCATCCTTGAAAATATCTGTTTGTTGGCTGCACGTTTTCATCACAATCACTTAGCTTACTAAGCTCATGTGAATTAAAGCGCTTGCCGCCGCCATATATTTCCAATGATTTTGGGAATATCATGGAAATTGGCGACTAACCTGCTTCAGTCGCCTTAGATTTTTTCAACGATTCGTAAGTAAAAGAAAGCTCATCTTTCTTCAGATCAATTTTCACATTACCACCATCAGAAAGCTGACCAAAGAGTAACTCATTAGCCAGTTCTTTCTTAATATCCTGTTGAATGACGCGTCCCATAGGTCTCGCACCCATAGACTTGTCATAGCCTTTGTCTGCCAGCCACTGTCTTGCTTTATCCGTAACCTCCAGAGAAACAGATTTGGCATCCAACTGAGCTTGAAGCTCGACAATAAACTTATCAACCACTTGTAAGATAACTTCCTCATTGAGGTGGTTAAACCAAATAATGCCATCCAGTCTGTTGCGGAACTCTGGAGTGAAGACTTTATTAATCTCAGACATAGCGTCAAAACTATGATCTTGCTGTTTAAAGCCAATTGAAGTTCTTACTGTTTCTTGAACACCCGCATTGGTTGTCATTACAAGCACAACGTTCCTGAAATCAACTTTGCGGCCGTTATTATCGGTTAAGGTTCCATGGTCCATAACCTGCAACAAGATGTTGTAGATATCACTGTGAGCTTTCTCAATTTCATCAAGAAGTACCACTGCATGTGGGTTTTTAATCACAGCATCCGTCAACATACCACCTTGATCAAAACCAACATAACCTGGAGGAGCGCCAATCAGACGGCTAACCGCATGACGTTCCATGTACTCAGACATATCAAGGCGAATCAACTCAACACCCATGATTTTGGCTAATTGCTGAGTAACTTCTGTTTTACCAACACCAGTAGGACCAGCAAATAAGAAACTACCAATAGGCTTCTGCTCAGGACCTAAACCTGAACGCGACAAACGAATAGCGTCTGTCAGTGTCGTAATCGCAGGATCTTGACCGAAAACAACCATTTTGAGGTTTCTATCAAGATTTTTCAGTACATCTTTATCTGTTGCAGACACCGAGTTTTCGGGGATCCTCGCGATTTTCGCAATGATATGCTCGATATCCCCAACATTGATAGTTTTCTTACGCTTCGATGAAGGCAATAGCTGTTGGCTTGCCCCTGCTTCATCGATAACGTCAATCGCCTTATCTGGCAACTGACGTTCATTTATATATTTAGATGACAACTCAGCCGCCGCTCTAATCGCTTTGTTAGTAAAGCGCACATTGTGATGCTCTTCATAACGAGATTTAAGCCCTAGTAAAATCTTAGTTGTATCACTAACACTAGGCTCAACAATGTCTACTTTTTGGAAACGACGAGCTAACGCCCTATCCTTTTCAAATATGCCTTGGAATTCTTGATAGGTTGTCGAGCCAATACAACGTAACTCACCGCTAGACAGTTTAGGCTTAAGCAGGTTTGATGCATCCATAACACCGCCAGATGCAGCGCCAGCACCTATAATGGTGTGAATCTCATCAATGAATAAGATGGCATCAGGGTCTTTCTCCAACTCCTTAAGAATAGCCTTAAGGCGTTTTTCAAAATCACCACGGTATTTAGTACCGGCAAGTAATCCACCGAGATCTAGCGAATATACCGTCGCTGATGCAATAACATCAGGTGTGTCACCTTGAACGATACGATAAGCCAAACCTTCAGCAATAGCTGTTTTACCAACACCCGCTTCACCAACCAGCAAAGGATTATTTTTACGACGACGACATAAGATCTGAACCGTTCTTTCTAATTCGTCATTACGCCCAATCAACGGGTCAATCTTTCCGTCTTTCGCTAATTGATTAAGGTTCGATGAATACTTGGCTAATGCGCTAGTATTCTCTTCACTTTCACCCACTTCTTCGTCGTTGTCGCTACGAGCAGTTTCTTCTTCGCTCTTAGAAACACCGTGAGAAATATAATTAACAACATCCAGGCGGGTGACATCTGCCTTTTTAAGAATATAAACAGCTTGAGATTCCTGCTCACTGAAAATTGCGACGAGAACATTCGCGCCGCTGACTTCTTCTTTACCAGAAGATTGAACATGGAAAACGGCACGTTGAAGCACACGCTGGAAACCAAGAGTTGGCTGCGTCTCTCTTTCATTTGCTTCGTCTTCAAGAATAAGTGGAGTGGTATCTTTAACAAAATCAATTAATTCTGTTTTGAGTGAGTCAACATTCGCACTACACGCTTTTAATGCGTCTTGTGCAGCGGCGTTATCCAGTAAGGCCAATAACAAATGTTCGACCGTCATGAATTCATGTCGGTGTTCACGAGCAAATATAAAGGCTTCGTTTAGCGTTCTTTCTAGATCTTTATTCAACATATTAACTGCCCTCTACTACTGCTAAGCCATTTCCATCGTACACATTAACGGATGCTGATTCTTTTTAGCATACTGGTTAACCTGCATGACCTTTGTTTCTGCGATTTCTGCTGTATATACCCCACATACGGCTCTACCTTGATTATGTACTACTAACATTAGCTGATAAGCCTTCTGTTCGTCCATCTTAAAAAACACTTTTAGTACATCTACTACAAATTCCATCGGTGTATAGTCATCATTATTGAGCACGACTTTGTACATCGGTGGCGGCTGAAGCTTCTCTTTTATGGCCTCAATTTGCTGTTCTTTATTTGTCCCGATTAGGGTGTCTTTACTCATAAATACGTCTTAATGTGAAAAAATTTTGACTTTTTTGTGAATTCTGGCAAATTGACTTGACAGATCGCGGTTAAAAAACCTACATTTTTTATCGTGCTAGTCATAATAATTATAATACTAGCACATCGTTACACTCACTCTATAGTGGGGTTTATAAAAGGTTAGTTCAAGGGACTAAGAGGAAGCAGAAGTATGGCAGTTGGTAAAGTTAAGTGGTTCAACAACGCTAAAGGGTTCGGTTTTATCGTTCCAGAAGATGGTGGAGATGATGTTTTTGCACATTATTCTACTATTCAAATGGAAGGCTACCGCTCACTAAAAGCAGGCCAAGAAGTTAAATATGAAGTTATGCAAGGTCCAAAAGGTTTGCATGCCGAAAATATCGACTTCTCGGATTCAAGCGAGCCTGAAAGTTAGTCCACGAGATTAAATTTCGACTTAATCGAATAAAAAAAGCAGATGTTTCACCATCTGCTTTTTTGTGAGCGCTAATAAATACGCTCGACTTTGTCTTAATTTTAGATCGGCTTATCGAACTTCGCCCAACAAGCCGACTATATCATTTACGCTGTTAAGCTAGCTAAAGCCGCGTTTAACGTTGCGCTAGGTCTCATCGCTTTAGATGCTAACTCGTCATCAAACATGTAGTAACCGTCTAGGTTAACCGCAGGTCCTTGAACGTCATTTAGCTCAGCAACGATCTTTTCTTCATTCTCAGTCAAATCACTTGCTAACTTAGTGAACGCAGCTTTGATGTCTGCATCGTCGTTCTGCTCCGCAAGCGCTTGTGCCCAGAACATAGCCAAGTAGAAGTGGCTACCACGGTTGTCTAGCTCGTTAACTTTTCTCGAAGGTGATTTGTTTTCAATCAAGAACTTACCCGTCGCACTGTCTAATGCTTCAGCTAATACTTTAGCTTTTGTATTACCCGTGTTTTGGCTTAAGTGTTCCAAAGATGCGGCAAGAGCAAGGAATTCACCTAGAGAATCCCAACGTAAGTGACCTTCTTGTTCGAACTGCTGAACGTGCTTAGGAGCAGAGCCACCCGCACCAGTTTCAAACAAACCACCACCATTCATAAGAGGAACGATAGATAGCATCTTCGCACTTGTGCCTAGTTCCAAAATTGGGAACAAGTCAGTTAGGTAGTCACGTAATACGTTACCTGTTACAGAAATAGTGTCTTGGCCTTGCTTCATACGATCAAGTGAGAACAAAGTCGCTTCAACAGGAGCAAGAATTCTGATGTCTAATCCATTTGTGTCGTGATCAGCAAGATATTGGTTAACTTTCTTAATTAACTGAGCATCGTGTGCTCTTGCTTCATTCAACCAGAATACCGCGGGTGTATCTGATAAACGTGAGCGGTTGACAGCAAGCTTAACCCAATCTTGGATAGGTAAGTCTTTAACCTGACACATTCTCCAGATATCACCTTCTTCAACGCTGTGTTGAAGAAGAACGTTATCATTCGAGTCAACAACTTGAACTATACCAGCAGCTGTCATTTCGAATGTTTTGTCGTGTGAACCGTACTCTTCGGCTTTTTGCGCCATCAAACCAACGTTAGGGATGGTACCCATAGTTTGAGGATCAAATGCACCGTGCTTCTTACAGAAATCAATAGTTGCTTGATAAACACCCGCGTAGCAACGATCAGGGATTACAGCTTTCGTATCGTGTAGCTGACCATCTGGTCCCCACATTTGGCCAGAAGAGCGAATAGCTGCCGGCATAGATGCATCGATGATGATATCACTAGGTACATGCAGGTTAGTGATGCCTTTATCAGAGTTAACCATAGCCATTTCAGGACGGTTTTCATAACAAGCTGCAACATCCGCTTTGATTTCGTCTTGCTTGTCTTGTGGCAATTGACCTAGTTTTGCGTATAGATCGCCGATACCGTTGTTAGCATCAACACCTAGCTCTGCGATAACGTCAGCGTGCTTAGCGAAAACATCTTTGTAGAAAACTTTAACCGCATGACCAAAGATAATAGGGTCAGAAACCTTCATCATGGTTGCTTTCATGTGTAGAGAGAATAAAACGCCCTGCTCTTTTGCATCATTGATTTCTGCTTCTAGGAAATCTCTCAATGCATTCACACTCATCACAGAACCGTCAATGATTTCGCCTGCCAACAAAGGTGTGCTTTGCTTAAGTACAGTTGTGTTACCAGCCGCATCAACAAACTCAATACGGACATCAGTTGCTTCTGTAACTGTTGTAGATTTTTCACTTCCGAAGAAATCACCGCCGCTCATGCTTGCAACGTGAGACTTAGAATCTGCACTCCAAGGTCCCATTGAATGAGGGTTTGTGCGAGCATACTGTTTTACAGATGCTGGTGCACGACGGTCAGAGTTACCTTCACGTAATACTGGGTTTACTGCACTACCTTTAATTTTGTCATACTTAGCTTTTACTTCAGCTTCTTTGTCGTTTTGAGGCTCTTCTGGGTAGTCAGGTAAAGCGTAACCTTTCGCTTGTAATTCTTTAATTGTCGCTTGTAACTGAGGGATAGATGCACTGATGTTAGGTAACTTAATGATGTTAGCTTCAGGCTTCTGTGCCAGCTCACCAAGCTCTGCTAATGCATCAGAAATCTGTTGTTCACTCGTTAAATACTCAGGAAAGTTCGCGATAACACGTCCCGCTAGTGAAATATCTCTCGTTTCGACATCAACCGATGAAAACTGTGTGAATGCCTGTACAATAGGCAATAGTGAATACGTTGCTAAGGCTGGCGCCTCGTCGGTCTTAGTGTAAATGATCTTAGAATTAGTCATAAAGAATCCTATAAGCGAAACAATAAGTAGTCGCATCAGCGACATAAAACTTTCTGTATTACCGATATTTATTGGCCTGAGCGCCCTGCCGAACCCAGCCAGCGACCTCAAAATATAGCCTTAATAAAATCGGCGCAATTTAAGCAGGGGCCGAATTCTAAAGCAAATCACAGCATATTTGAAATCTATGACTGTTTTTAATGTGATAAATTATGCAAAAAGAAAAAAAAGTACGTAAAGGAATTACAAATCGGAGGCCTAATCCTCCCAAAACAACTGTTGTTTTGTTTAACAAACCTTTTGATGTACTCACACAATTTACCGACACAGAAAACAGAAAAACCTTAAAAGACTTCATCCCTATAAAAGATATCTATGCTGCCGGCCGACTTGATCGCGATAGTGAGGGGCTGCTTGTGCTCACAAATGACGGGAAACTCCAGAACAAACTAGCGTCCCCCAAACACAAAACCAGCAAAACCTATTGGGTCCAAGTTGAGGGCATCCCCACCGAAGAAGCAATTCAAGATTTATGTCACGGTGTGGAACTAAAAGATGGTTTAACCAAACCCGCTAAAGTTAAAGTCATGGGCGAACCGAACATATGGCCACGGACACCTCCTATAAGAGAACGGAAAAATATTCCTACCAGCTGGCTATCCATCACGCTTACCGAAGGCAGAAACCGTCAAGTCAGGCGAATGACGGCAAAAGTCGGATACCCAACACTCAGACTAATTCGATATAGATTAGGCAATTGGACTATTGATGGTATCGCTAACGGTGAGTACCAAATTATCAAATGACTAGAGCGTGTTCATTAAACAGTCCATCTTTCTAAATAGAGAGCGTATAGATGGAATTAGCGTTTCCAATTTGCTAGAATTCTGCCCCGATTTTCCGCCTCCAAATATAGGTCAAATGTCCATCACTCGCAGTAACAACAATAGTCAAACAAAAGTCATCGTCGGCATGTCCGGTGGTGTAGATTCATCTGTCGCAGCTTATTTACTTCTTCAACAGGGTTATCAGGTTGAGGGCTTGTTTATGAAAAACTGGGAAGAAGACGACGGTACTGATTATTGTTCTGCTGCAGAAGATTTAGCGGATGCGCAAGCAGTTGCAGATAAACTAGGCATTGAGCTTCATACGATCAATTTTGCTGCTGAGTACTGGGATAATGTATTCGAGTACTTTCTAGCTGAATACAAAGCAGGTAGAACACCTAACCCGGACATTATGTGCAACAAGGAAATCAAGTTTAAAGCTTTCCTGGAATTTGCCGCCGAAGACTTAGGTGCTGATTACATCGCCACAGGGCATTATGTGCGCCGCACAGCAGATACCGAAGATGTTTCTGATATCGAATTGCTTCGAGGTTTGGATGACAATAAAGATCAGAGCTATTTCTTATACACTTTAGGAACAGAACATCTAGCTAAAACTCTCTTCCCTGTCGGCGAGCTTGAAAAGCCAGCTGTGAGAAAAATAGCTGAAGAGCAAGGCTTAATTACTCACGATAAAAAAGACAGTACAGGTATTTGTTTTATCGGTGAAAGGAAGTTTAAAGATTTCTTAAGCCGTTTCTTACCAGCACAACCCGGTATTATTGAAACAGCCGAAGGTCAAGAAATTGGTGAGCACCAAGGCTTGATGTACCACACTTTAGGTCAACGCAAGGGCCTGCTCATAGGCGGTAAAAAAGAGTTTGGTGATGAGCCTTGGTATGTCGTTGATAAAGACGTTGCTCGCAATGTCTTAATTGTGGGCCAAGGCGCTGATCATCCTAGGCTATATTCCAATGGGCTTATCGCAAAACAACTTCATTGGGTGAATAGAAGCACACCGCAAAAGTCATTTCGCTGTGCAGTGAAAACGCGCTACAGACAACAAGACATTCCCTGTGAAATTAAAGTGATAGATGATGATCACGTTGAGGTTCTGTTCGATGAACCACAAAAAGCGGTAACACCGGGCCAATCAGCTGTGTTTTATAAAGGTGCTAGCTGTTTAGGCGGCGGTATTATTCAAGAATATATTCGGTAAGCAAAAATGAAAAACTTTGAAACAGTTCTTGCGCTTGCCGGCGTCTGTCAGTCAGCTGCTTTAGTGCAACAGATTGCTCGTAAGGGTCAAGCTGATCAGGGTGCTTTTGAGACATCCATTAAAAGTATTGTCATTACGGCACCTGATCACACAGAAGAAGTCTTCGGTAGCTTTGATAAGCTAAAACTCGGTTTTACTATAGTCTCCAATCAGCTAGGCAATAAATCGAAGAAGAAAGACGCAGAGATTACTCGTTATATCGCCAATATACTTGGGCTCGAAAGAAAGTTAGCTAAAAAGCCACAGAAATTTAGCGAACTTGCGCAGCGCATTGAGCAGATACAAAGACAAGAACTGCATTACAGTTTATTTGACAGCAACATGCTTGCAAACCTAGCTAGCGTGTATGTTGATGTCATCACACCTATTGGTCCAAGAATACAAGTGTCGGGTAACCCCGAAAACTTAAAACAACAGCATGTTCAAAATAAAGTAAGAGCATGTCTTTTAGCTGGCGTAAGAGCCGCTGTCCTCTGGAGACAGACTGGTGGTAAGCGCAGACATATCTTGTTGAACCGAAGTTCCATATTAAAAACAGCCGAATTAGCCCTTGAGAAGATAAGCCATATTTGAGGAATCATCCATGACATCCACTGCGAATGCAGCCCCCAACAAAAAATTAGCATTATCAGCCTTGACCGCTGTGTCACCTGTTGATGGTCGCTACGGTTCGAAAACCACTGAACTAAGAGATATTTTTAGTGAGTATGGTCTTCTTAAAAGCCGCGTTATCGTCGAAGTCAGATGGTTACAAAAGCTTTCTCAAGAATCTAGCATAGGTGAAGTACCTGCATTCAGTGATGAAGCCAATCAACTGTTAAACAATATTGTTGAAGACTTCAATGTTGAAGACGCACAACGAATTAAGGATATCGAAGCAACAACCAATCACGATGTAAAAGCGGTTGAGTACTTCTTAAAAGAAAAAGTTGCTGCAAATACCGAACTTAACGCGATTAACGAATTTATTCACTTCGCTTGTACTTCAGAAGACATCAATAACCTTTCTCACGGTCTTATGCTGAATGATGCAATACAGAATGTTGTATTGCCCTACTGCGACCAACTTATTGATGCATTGAGAGCATTAGCAAAAGATTACGCTTCTATCCCAATGATGGCTCGTACACACGGTCAACCAGCTTCACCAACCACTATGGGTAAAGAGATGGCGAACGTGATGATTCGTTTGCAAAAGCAACGTCAGCAAATCGCCAACGTTGAAATTCTCGGTAAAATTAATGGTGCCGTTGGTAACTACAACGCGCATTTATCAGCTTATCCAGACACTAACTGGCATGGCATTTCTGAGTCATTTGTGACTAGCCTTGGCCTGACATGGAATGCCTTCACGACGCAAATCGAACCACACGACTACATTGCAGAGCTGTTTGATGCAATTGCTCGTTTTAATACCATACTCATCGATTTTGATCGTGATGTTTGGGGTTATATTGCATTAGGTCACTTCAAGCAGCGCACAGTGGCTGGCGAAATTGGTTCTTCAACCATGCCACACAAAGTTAACCCTATCGACTTTGAAAACTCAGAAGGCAACTTAGGCTTAGCTAACGCTATGTTTAATCACCTATCTTCTAAGCTGCCTATTTCGCGTTGGCAAAGGGATCTCACTGATTCGACCGTACTGAGAAACCTTGGCGTTGGTGTCGGTTACTCGCTGATTGCTTACCAAGCGACATTGAAAGGCATTAGTAAATTAGAAGTTAACGAGGCAAGCTTAGCTGCTGAGCTCGACGCTAACTGGGAGCTACTTGCAGAACCTATTCAGACTGTTATGCGTCGATATGGCATAGAAAAACCGTACGAAAAACTGAAAGAGCTAACACGCGGTAAACGTGTTGACCAACAAGGTATGGCTGAGTTTATCGATAATTTAGAACTACCTGACAATGTAAAGTCAGAGTTGAAGTTACTAACACCGGCTAATTATATTGGTCGTGCTATCGATTTCGTGAACGATCTAGCATAAAAATAGGCCCAAGTTGAGCTTTCAACTTGGGCCTTTTCTTCATTTCATTAAAGCTTCTTTATCCGTCAGAACCACTCATATAAGTTGATAACTGATCAACGTGTTGTTTGGTTTCATCAATCAACGCACCAATTTCCTTTGCGGACTCAGTCGTACTTTGCGCTAGATTCCTAACCTCATCTGCAACAACAGCAAAGCCTCGACCAGCCTCACCTGCTCTCGCAGATTCAATCGCCGCATTGAGAGCTAACAAGTTTGTTTGATTAGAAATGCTGTCTATGGTTTTTATGATATTGCTGATACGTTCCATCACCTGGCTCATTGCCGTATGAGTACTGGCGATAACCGCATTACGTTCTGACACATCAGAACCGTATAAAAGTACCTTATCAATACGTCCTTCTGAATCCATCACTGGTGATATAGATACCGATAACCTCACCGATAAATCGTCTCTATCTTTCATGGTGATTTCAGCAGTAACTATGTCACCTGCTTGCAGCTGTCCCCAATTGTCGGAACTAATATGACTCTTCAAACTTCCAATCAACTGCACCAGGTGAGAATTATCATTGGCTTTAAAAGTTTTGACTGCCAATGGATTAGCCGTAAGCAAAGCACCAGAAGGCTCAAACTCCATGACGATATTACTTTGGCTAATTGCATCTAAGCGCACCATATTCTCTAGCGACTTGCGCTTGGTAGCATCAATATTAGCTTGAATAGAAATAAAGCGTTTGAGCTCACCTTTCTCATCAAATACAGGATTAATAGCCAGGCTTATCCAATAGGCTTCACCATTTCTATCGTAATTTAAAATCTCATCGTAAAAAGGTGTTCTGTTGTTCAGGTTTTCACGAATACGACCAATTGTTTCTTTATCGGTTCGCTCACCTTGCAGCACTGCCCCTGGCTTTTTGCCTAATACATCCCTAAGCTCATACCCAGTTAGCTTGGTGAAGCCTGGATTAACATATTCAACCAAGCCTCTTTCATCAGTAATGATAACGGAGTTATCGGTTTCGTTAGCCACCAGCGACAACAAATTAAAGCGTGCTTCCTGCTCGACACTAGCCGTAACATCAGACGCAAACTTAACTACCTTAAACACGTTTCCATCAGAATCTAAAATCGGGTTATAGGTTGCTTCTATCCAAACTTCTTTACCACCTTTGCCAATCCGTTTATAGCGACCAGCATGAAACTTCCCTTGCCCCAACTCCTGCCAAAACTGTTTGTACTCTGAAGATTGTGCTTCTCGGCTTTCAACAAACATCGCATGATGCTTTCCTTGAATTTCACTAAGGCTGTATCCCATAGCGCCAAGGAAGTTATCATTAGCCACTAAAATATACCCTGTCGTATCAAACTCAATGACTGCTTGTGACTTATGTATGGCTTGAATTTGTCCGGTCATATCAGCAGCTTGCATTTTCTGTTGGGTAATATCCGAGGCAAACTTTATAACTTTCGAAACCCTTCCATTGGCTCCCATAATTGGATTATACGTCGCTTGTAGCCAGATTCGCTTACCCTGTTTCGTCACTCGACGAAATTCACCTTGGCTAAAATTACCGGCTTCCAAACTAGACCAGAAAGACTTGTATTCACTGCTTGCGGCATCAACCGGATCGACAAAAATACTGTGATGTTTGTTTTGAATCTCGCTTAAGCTATAACCAACAGCATTTAAAAAGTTGGAATTTGCTTTTAAGATTTTTCCTCGTGGTGTGAACTCAATAACAGCCTGTGAGCGATCTAAGGCCTCTGTTATTGCATTGTTGCTACTCTCTTTACTCTTCCAAAAGTTGATCATATGCGCACCTATTTCGGGAACTAGATAGTCTGATGATTAGCTGACATCTCATTAACCCTACTTCCTATGTAATAAGCCTAGCTATCCTGTCTGATTTAATTTCTCTTAGTAATGCTAAGCCGTTGTTAATAAAGATTTTATTTTTAAGAGATGTTATAGGGTAGGACTATATCTTTAGCAATATGTCTTTAGTCTAATAAGACACCTAAAACTTACCTTTTCTTTTAGCCGATTGATTATGATGATGAGAGCCACTTGTTACATAAAACAAGGCTCAAATATCTCAAGCTCATGAGAATAAAAAAGGGAAACTAATATTTGATAAAAGAGCTTATTTAGTTGGCAGGGGCATCTAAGCCGGCAGATATGTATCGAACGAGCTTTTCTATCACATTCTTGATATCGAAATCTTCTTGATAATCAGCAGCAGCAATCTCTCCTAACGCTTGGCTAGATGCCATAGAGAATACAAAGGTTCCCATGGCGAAGTGCAAGCGCCAAAACAAATCTGCCGCTGACAAGCCAGGTACCACATCTTGGATAATGCCCATAAAACGACCAAGGACATCGCCAAAATTCACCGTCATAAAACGACGCAAATGCCCTTGCGTTTCTGTATAGCCCCTTCCCAATAGCTGTACGAAAGTGGCGGTGCCATTAGGCCTAACACGATTTAGAGAAAGCAAAGGATCAACCAAAGTTGTCATTAGCTGTTCAGTCGTTGGGCTTTCATTCTTTTCCAGCATAATCGTCAATTGATGATCAATTTCTGGCATTAATACATCGAGATAACGCTGTAATACCGCTTGAATAAGGAGTTTCTTAGAGCCAAAGTGATAGTTTACCGATGCCAAATTCACTTTTGCAGCTTGTGTAATAGCGCGCAAAGACGTATCAGCAAACCCATGCTCCGCAAACAACATCTCTGCCGCATTCAGTATCTGCTCTTTCGTATTTGACGCCATAAAATAAGTTACACCAGTGTTTGAAACAAGCGTTTAAATTTACGTGGAATTGTTTTGTGATTCAAGGGGAAACATTTCCTTATGAACATTTGATAACTTTTTTAAATAGAGCCATCAACATTGCTCTAGGCTCAATAAAGTGAGTTTTAGTTAAAGCAAATTATTCAACCCTGAACAATAACGGAACATTTTTTACACAACACTGTTGAATGGTAGAATTTAGTCCCAACATTATTTAATTGAATAATTCACAAGGCTAACTTAAGCAATAGAAAATAATATGAGAACCTTAAATCTATTTATAAGTCATTCATGGAACCATTCCGATGCATATCAGAAGTTCACAAAACTTTTGAACCAAAGACAATATTTTTCTTACAAGAACTACTCTGTTCCACCAGAAAACCCTATCACTGGGGCAAGAACTGATAGGCAATTATCAGATGCTATAGAAAATAAAGTTAGAGCCTGCTCAGTTATAATCATTATGGCGGGTGTTTACTCAACTTATAGCAAATGGATAAATAAAGAAATAGAAATAGCTCAAAGACTTGGAAAACCTATATTGGCCGTTAAACCTTTTGGTGCATCGAAAATATCTACTGTGGTAAGAAATGCTGCAGATTTAGAATGTAATTGGAATACTGAAAGCATTGTTAACTCGATACGACAGTTAGCTTAATAATAGAGAGTAGACTGTGAGAAAAGGTTTATTCATAGGAATTAATGACTACCTGCATCTGCCTAACTTATCTGGTTGTAATAGTGATGCTATTGAAATGTCTTCAGTTTTGGCACGGCATGCTTCAGGTTCACCAAATTTCAATAATCGTGTAATAACAACTGCTGAGTCCCAAATCACTGCATCGGAGATGGAAACTGCAATAAAAGAACTTTATTCAGGCAGTTGCGATGTCACTCTATTATATTTCGCTGGTCATGGGTTGTTCGATTCAGATTTGGAAGAGGGTATGTTGCTACCACAAGATTACCAAAGTCGAGAAGGGATCCGTATAAGCGATATTTTAAAATGGGCCTCTGATGCGAGAGATATAAGAAATAAGATTATCATTTTGGATTGTTGCCAGGCGGGTTCAGCCGGAGAAGCACGCCAACTTAAAGGTGGTGAAAGTGTTATTGGCGATGGAATTACGATATTAACTGCTTGCAAAAAAGAAGAGGTAGCAAAAGAAAATTGTAAAAATGGCGTATTTACTGGGTTAATGTTACAAGCGTTGCATGGGGGAGCTGCAAATATTTTGGGACATATTACGCCTGGTAATTTATATTCCTTTGTAGACAACGCATTAGGTCCATGGGAGCAACGCCCAGTATTCAAAACTAACGTTTCTCAATTTATAGCGTTGAGGGAAATGACGCCTTTAGTTCCTCTAGATACTCTAAGAAAATTGCCTGAATGGTTTCCTGAAGAAGAGTATGTATTCCCATTGAACCCATCTTTCGAGCCTGAAGCAAAAAATCAATTTAATGCTGAAAATGGCGAGGTATTTAGTCAACTGCAAAAGTGTAATAGACATAGCTTAATTGAGCCAGTTGAAGCAGAACATATGTATTTTGCAGCAATGAACTCTACGGGTTGTCGTTTAACGGCTTTGGGTACTTATTATCGTAGCTTGGCTGAAAAAGGGCACTTTTAATGTATCACGCAAAGTACTGGAGAGAACTTGACCAATTAAAAGTACATATTTTTTATCTTGAAGGGTATCTAGAAAAAACAGTAAAAATTGACCGCTTTATCAACATCTTTTTAGCAATTGCTTCAAATGGAAGCATTGCAAGCTGGGTAATATGGAAGGAGCTATCGCCAATATGGGGAGCAATTATCGCGGTATCGCAAGCTATAAATGCGATAAAAGGTCTTTTACCATATTCAAAGCGCTTGAAATCCTTACAAAACATCACTAATGATTTAGAAAGTCTTTTTCTTGCAATGGAAAATAAATGGTTTGATGTCGCAGAGGGGAAATTAACTGAAGAACAAATTCATAAATTACATATGCAATTCAAAGAAAAAAGGCGTCAAATTATCCAAAAGCACTTAGGTTCATCGCCTCTGCCAGAAAACACTGATCTTTTGAATAAAGCTAAAAAAGACACCCAAACTTATTTTAATAATTTTTACTCGTTAGGAGAAACTTAGTGACTGACAAAAAAAGCAACCCTCAAAATATTCAAATTGTAGATGTAAATAAAGATAGAGGCTTACCCCCCGTATCTTCTGGAACTCCCATGCCCAAAGTAAAGCCAGCGGCATCAAACGGAACAACAGAACCGAAATCTGAAAGTAAAAAGTAACCGTAACTCTAAGCGAGTTCTTTTAACGCCAGACAAAACTCACTAATTACTGTATAATTTGCGCCGCATTTTCCACAAAGATTCCAAATCAGACAATGAAGGCGCAATATGACAGTAAAGCATTTTGACCCCAAACAGACAACCACAATGGAAGCACCGAAAAAGGTGATTGGGGAGCAAGCTGTCAAAAACACCAAGCAAGATGGAAAAGGACTGAAAAAGCCTTCGCGTATTGGCTTTGTCTCGCTTGGTTGCCCTAAAAACTTGGTTGATTCTGAGCGAATACTCACTCAGTTACGCACCGAGGGTTACGACGTTGTGCCTTCTTATAACGATGCCGATTTGGTGATCGTTAACACTTGCGGGTTCATTGATTCAGCAGTTCAAGAGTCATTGGATACCATAGGTGAAGCTTTAGCCGAAAATGGTAAGGTGATAGTCACTGGTTGCTTGGGCATCAAGGAAGACGAAATTAGAGAAGTTCACCCTAACGTACTGGCCATTACTGGCCCACATGCCTACGAAGCTGTTGTTGAGCAGGTGCATGAGCATTTGCCTAAGCCTGAGCATATTCCTTTTGTCAGTCTTGTACCTGATGTTGGGGTGAAGCTTACCCCTAAGCATTATGCTTATTTGAAAATATCTGAAGGCTGTAACCACCGCTGTACTTTTTGCATTATTCCCTCTATGCGAGGCGATTTAGTGAGTCGCTCTGTTGGTGAAATTCTGGACGAAGCACGGAGACTTAAAAATGCGGGTGTTCAAGAATTACTGGTTATTTCTCAAGATACCAGTGCTTATGGTGTCGACACTAAACACAGAACCGGTTTCTGGGATGGCATGCCGCTTAAAACAGACATGAAATCTTTATGTGAAAAACTGGCTAACATGGGAATGTGGGTGCGTTTGCATTATGTTTACCCCTATCCTTCTGTTGATAAAGTCATTCCCTTGATGGCTGAAGGAAAAATACTGCCTTATCTGGATATTCCGTTTCAGCATGCTAGCCCAAGAATACTTAAACTGATGAAGCGCCCCGCCGCCGCTGAAAAAACGATGGAACGCATCAACAAGTGGCGTGAGATATGTCCGGAGTTAGTCATCCGTTCTACCTTCATTGTCGGCTTCCCTGGAGAGACCGAGGGAGACTTCCAAATGCTGTTGGACTTCTTGGATGAAGCTCAGTTAGATCGTGTTGGTTGTTTTAAATACTCTGATGTAGAAGGCGCAAAAGCGAATGAGCTACCTGACCCAGTCAGCGAAGAAGTTAAACAAGAACGTTTCGATCGCTTTATGCAAAAGCAACAGCAAATCAGTACTGCTAAACTGCAAAAACGCATAGGACAAACGCTGGAAGTACTCATTGATGAAGTTGATGAAGAAGGTGCTATTGGTCGCTGTTATGCCGATGCCCCTGAAATAGATGGCTTGGTTTACTTAAATGATGACGTAACCTTAAAGCCAGGTGATCGTGTTCAAG
Source organism: Alteromonadaceae bacterium M269 (assembly GCA_004353515.1). GTDB lineage: Bacteria > Pseudomonadota > Gammaproteobacteria > Enterobacterales > Alteromonadaceae > M269. The sequence continues at coordinate 1,059,621 of SMNZ01000001.1, forward strand.
TGACCATTACTCACGCGGATGAATATGATTTGTGGGGCAACCGAGTGCCTCAACAAAATAGTTAAGAGGATTAGGAAAAGCATGACATCTAATATCTCAGATATTGCCCAAATTATTCAGATTGTTGTGGCGCCTATCTTTATGCTTACCGGTATTTCTGGCTTTTTAAACGTGATGTCTGGTCGTTTAGGCCGCATCGTCGACAGAGCTAGGATCATGGAAAGACGCATCAATATTATGAAATGCCCGAATCATTTGAAGGCAGCGGAAAAGGAACTTAAAACACTTTGGCGACGCGTTAAGTTGATTAACCGCTCAATCGGGCTATGTACAGCCTCGGCGTTGTTTATCTGTGCAGTTGTTGTCTGTCTTTTCTTGGCTGACTTTTTAAGTACTGACTTCGACATCGCTATCGTGACGCTTTTCGTCATCGCTTTACTCTTGCTTATCTTCGCTCTTTTAATGTTCTTAAAAGAAGTACAGCTTGCAACCAGGCAATTACAGATGGGACATGAAATATTAGATGAATAATCCCTTGGATTATTCATCTTCCTGAGAAGCTTTTTCTATCAATTGAGGGTCTAAACTCTTATTCGTTTGCACTCCTAAACTCTTAAACTGCTCTATCTGTTTCACGATATTGGCATTACCACTTGTAAGCTTGTTCATCGCTCCGTCATAGTTTTTCTGCACAGAGTCAATGGCTTTACCAACTTTATCCATATCGCTGACAAAGCCATGGAATTTCTCATAAAGCTTTGCTGCTTTATTCGCAATTTTTTGTGCATTCTGATTCTGGTATTCATACTGCCAGATATTATTAACCGTCCTAAGTGCTACCAGCAAATTCGTTGGGCTCACCAACATCACGTTATTATCTAACGCCAGTTTGACAAGCTCAGGTGCTTGATCAACTGCCAATAAAAACGCCGGTTCTATAGGAACAAACATCAATACATAGTCTAATGTTTTGATGCCCTGCAGCTGGTGATAATCCTTCTTTCCTAGCTCTTTAATGTGATTTCTAAGTGAAGCAACATGCTCGTTGAGATAGGCTTGGCGCGCACTGTCGCTATCTTGTTCATTGAAATACTTTTCATAAGCAGACAAAGACACTTTGGAATCAATAACGATGTCCTTGTCATCAGGTAAATGCACAACGACATCAGGTTGATAACTCTTGCCTTCGTCATTTTTTAAAGACACCTGAGTGTCAAACTCATGACCTTCGCGCAACCCTGATTCTTGCAGAATACGCTCAAGAACCACCTCTCCCCAGTTCCCTTGCTGCTTATTGTCACCTTTTAAGGCCCGCGTTAATGCTGCTGCATCTGCCGTAATCTGCTGATTAAGCTCTTTTAGTCCGAGGATTTCTGTCTTAAGTGATGCCCGTTCCTGGCCCTCTTTGATGTATTGATCAGAAACTTGCTTCTTAAAACCGTCTATTTTTTCTTTTAGCGGTAACAATAAAGATTCGAGCTTTGTTTTGCTGCTTTGATCAAAGGTCTCTGCTTTTTGCTCAAAGATCTTATTAGCCAAGTTTTCAAACTGCTGTTGTAACCTATTCTCAGCAGATTCGAGCAATGCCATTTTCTCTTTAGTTGCTAGCTGTTCTTGTTCAAATCGTGCAGTTTGAGCTTCAAGTTGCGTTCTTAAGTGTCCTGTTTCTTGCTGCTCTTGCGAATATTTGTTTTGCCACTCTTGCGATTCGTGACGCAAGCGTTCCAATTGTTCAGATTGTTGTCTTAAACGCCCCAATTCAGCTTGAGACTCAAGTTGATAACTCTGCAGGTCTCGCAACTTATCAGAAGCAACATCCAGCTCATTTTGCAGGCGATCCACAGACTCTTGTTTGTTGAGCAGCAAAGCCTCTGATTGTTTAGACATTTCTTCTTTTTGTTGCGTCAGTAACTTTCCTTGCGACGCCAAGGTTCGCCAAAGTATGCCGCCCATAACAATAACACCGAGGATAATTCCCAAGCTAAGCGATACCCAATCAACTTGTGTTAACAAGCTGTTTTCTGTCATAAATTTATCCTTTTAGAATCTCGACTCTCGAGCAACAAACTCATACAAAAAAGCCGAAGGTGACGCCCGTTTTAGCATCATTCTCCGGCCTTTATCACTGTGCTTTATGCTTTTAACGCAGCATCAAGCTCTTCGATTTTCGCTTTCCAGATAGCTGGACCTGTTTGGTGTGCATTAGCACCCGTACTATCAACAGCAACTGTCACTGGCATATCTTCAACGTCGAATTCGTAAATAGCTTCCATTCCTAAGTCTTCAAACGCTACAACTTTGGCATTCTTAATGGCTTTTGATACGAGGTAAGCCGCTCCACCAACAGCCATCAGGTAAACCGACTTGTGCTTAGCGATACTTTCAACCGTCGCCGTTCCACGCTCAGCCTTACCTATCATACCGATTAAACCAGTTTCTTCTAACATGATGTCAGTGAACTTATCCATGCGTGTTGCTGTCGTTGGGCCTGCTGGACCAACAACTTCGTCACCTACAGCATCGACAGGACCTACGTAGTAAATAAACTTGTTCGTAAGATCAACACCGTCCGGTAAACCTTCACCGTTCTGCAACATAGTCTGGATACGTTTGTGCGCTGCGTCGCGACCAGTCAACATTTTGCCAGATAGCAAAACCGTCTCGCCAACTTTCCAATCTTGAATATCTTCTTTCGTAATAGTGTTGAGGTTCACTCGACGAGTATCAGCTCCAACTTCCCAAGTCACTTCAGGCCAATCTTCTAACTTTGGCGCTTTCAAATTCGCAGGGCCGCTACCGTCAAGGGTAAAGTGTGCGTGCCTTGTTGCTGCACAGTTAGGGATCATAGCAACAGGCTTGGATGCCGCGTGAGTCGGTAGAGACATAACTTTCACATCTACGACAGTCGTTAAACCACCTAACCCTTGAGCACCTATCCCCAAAGCGTTGACTTTATTAAAGATATCAACACGCAGCTTTTCTTCTGTCGTTTCAGGACCACGCTCGATAAGTTCGTGGATATCGACAGGATCCATCAAACTCTCTTTTGCTAGTACAGCAGCTTTTTCAGCTGTACCGCCAATACCTATACCTAGCATGCCAGGTGGACACCAACCCGCCCCCATAGTAGGTAACGTTTTAACAACCCAATCGGCAATATCATCGCTTGGGTTCAGCATGACCATTTTTGACTTATTCTCAGAACCGCCACCTTTAGCGGCAGTCATGACTTCAACTTTATCACCTTTAACCATATCTAGATGAACAACAGAAGGCGTATTATCTCGTGTATTCTTCCTTGTACCTGCAGGGTCAGCAACAATTGATGCTCTTAATGGATTATCAGGATTCAAATAAGCTCTACGTGTTCCTTCATCAACCATCTCTTGAACAGTCAAATCCGTTTTATCCCATTGAACACCCATACCTACTTTAACAAAGCAGGTCACGATACCTGTGTCCTGACACAAAGGTCTACGACCTTCTGCTGACATACGTGAATTAATCAGGATTTGCGCCATGGCATCTTTAGCTGCTTGGCTTTCTTCTTTGTGATAAGCCTTTTCAACAGCTTTGACATAATCTAGTGGGTGATAATAAGAAATAAATTGAAGCGCATCTTCGATGCTGTCGATGAAATCTTGCTGACGAATAATACTCATGATGTTCTCATGTAAAAATTTATTGGTGGATGGCAAGCGAAATAAAGAAGATTGTCTTTATTGCACAATTTGCAAACAAGCCGCTGCAAAAACAAACAATAATATTCAATCATCCTTAAGATAATCACGTACCCTGGTCTTTATCAATGGTATGATACCCTGCCTCGTTTTCGAGACCAACAATAGGCAATTAAGTTTACGCTTATTCGAAATAAAACAATAGCCTATTTGGCATCTGTTGATGCTCTGTGTTAAATCTAAATTCGCTTTACGACTAATATAACTCCGTGACAATAAATAACTGTTTAAAATTAGTTCAGTTGGACTTATCTGCTACCACAGATATCACCACACTGTTTTCTCATATCACTGAAAGGCCTTGGTCAATCTTGCTCGATTCATCTAATAGCGAGCATAGCGATGGTCGTTACGACATTATTGCGGCCAATCCTGTTATATCGATAACGACGAAGGACAAAGTGAGTTGTATTCAAGATCACCAAACTAATGACATAAGCCTCAGTAAGCAAAACCCGTTAGAACTCATCGAGCATTATCAGAACGAGTTATTAAGTCAGGCTCAACTATCACAAGAAGCAGAAAGCAGTGAACTCCCCTTCCTTTGTGGTGCTTTAGGTTACTGGGGGTATGATCTAGGTCGGCGATTTGAAAAACTTCCAAGTCTATCCAGCAATCAATACAGCTCTCCAGATATGGCTATTGGTATTTATAGCTGGAGTATTATTAAAGATAATAAACATGGACAATGGTTTTTATCTTATGTTGAGGGATTACCCTACCCAGGCATTGATCAAGTCAATACATGGGCTGAAAACGCACTGGCACAAAGTTGTGAATTCGAGCTTCAAGAAGATTGGCAGTCGAATCTCAGTGAAGATAAGTACTTAAGCAGCATCGAACGTATTAAGCAATACTTGGTTGATGGCGACTGTTATCAAGTCAATATGACACAGCGATTTTCTGCGCCTTATTCAGGTTGTGAATGGCGAGCTTATCAAGCACTCAGGCAAAAAAATAAAGCTCCGTTTTCCGCATTTATCAAGTTACCCGAATCAACTATCTTAAGCGTCTCACCTGAGCGCTTCTTAAGCATCAAAGACGGTATGGTTGAAACCAAACCCATTAAGGGAACAAGGCCTCGCCATGCTGATGAGGCTGTTGATTTAGAAGAAGCGCAAAGCTTAAAGCAGTCTGAAAAAGATCGTGCAGAAAACTTAATGATTGTTGATTTATTGCGTAACGATTTGAGTAAGAGTTGTGCTCCGGGAAGTGTGAAAGTTCCTTCACTTTTCGAGATAGAAAGCTTTCCAGCAGTGCATCACCTTGTCAGTAAAGTCACAGGACAACTTAAAGAAGGTGTCTCTGCCGTAAAATTACTGCAGGGAGCATTCCCTGGAGGTTCGATAACCGGAGCTCCTAAAATCCGAGCCATGGAAATCATCGAAGAATTGGAACCTGATAGGCGTAACATTTACTGTGGCAGCATAGGCTATATCGGTATTCGTGGAGACGCAGATACTAGTATCTGTATTCGAACTTTATTATGTGAAAACCAAACCATATACTGTTGGGCAGGTGGCGGCATTGTGCTAGATTCAGTCCCTGAGCTTGAATATCAAGAGTGTCACCACAAAGTCTCCAAAATACTTCCCATATTAAGGCAGTCAAATACGTAATGGATAAATCCCAGTTGATGCAGTCATTCCAGTTAGGTTCAGAAATCATCCCTGAACCAGACTTCCCACTGGCAGCACCTGGAACTCCTGCGGCAATACTGGTCCCTATTCTCGAGCGCGAAACTTTATCTGTTCTACTAACCAAAAGAGCAAGTCACCTAAAACATCACCCTGGTCAAGTTAGTTTTCCGGGTGGTCGTTACGAGAAAAGTGATGTTTCGTTAGCGCAAACTGCACTTAGAGAGAGTCGTGAGGAAATTGGTCTTAAAGAAGAACAAGTCAGCATTTTTGGACGACTTCCGTTGTATCGAACCATCAGTTTTTATGAGATAACGCCTTTTGTAGGGCTGGTTTCAGAACCTTTTGAGTGGTTACCTGATGATAACGAAGTTGATGAAGTCTTCGAAGTTCCTCTTCCCTTTTTACTTGACGAATCAAACTATCACATTGAAACCATCTCGCGAGGTAATGAAACTCGGCAGGTCTACTTTATATTCTGGAGAGGTCATACCATTTGGGGAGCCACAGCATCTATATTGAAAACACTCAGTAACCATTTGAATAAAAACAAGTTTTAGCTATAACTTATAAATATTTAAACAACTAACTCGACATTTTCGCCCCGTCGTTATTCACGTATAATATCTCGCATTAACAACATCAGATGTGACACAGTTTTAGGAATTTTATGATCAGCGTATTCGATATGTTCAGTATTGGCATCGGCCCTTCCAGTTCACATACAGTCGGCCCAATGAAAGCCGCGAATGCTTTTATTGAAAACCTCAAAGCACAAGGTGTTTTGGCCAAAACAACGCATGTTAAAACTGAGTTATACGGCTCGCTTGGTCAAACCGGTAAAGGTCACGGAACAGGTAAAGCAGTTATATTGGGACTCATGGGGCTAACACCAGAAGGTATCAACGTTGATGAAATAGATACCTTGTTGGCGGATGTTGAAAAGAATGAAACGCTAACCGTACGCGCAGAGAACCACACATTTAACTTCCCAAGGGAAAACGCTATCGTTTTTCATCGCCGAAAGACTCTACCATTGCATTCAAATGGAATGACGCTTTTGGCTTATGATAATGACGATTTGTTGTTGGAGGAAACTTACTATTCGATTGGTGGTGGGTTTATCGTTAAGGACTGTGATTTTGAAGCACAAAAACAGCAAGCACTGGTTGAATCCGAGATTCCTTTCCCGTTTGAGAAAGCTGTTGAGCTTATTGAATCCTGTAAAACAAATGGGTTTAGCGTTAGCACATTGATGCTGGAAAACGAAAAAACCATTCGCTCTGAAGCTGAAATACGTTCGGCACTATTAGATATTTGGCTGACCATGAAAAAATGCGTTGACCGTGGTATTGCAACTGAAGGCATCTTACCGGGCGGATTGAAGGTTCAAAGAAGAGCGCCAGGGCTCTATAGACGTTTACTTAATGAAAGAACAGACGATCCAATGTCTGCGATGGATTGGGTTAACCTATTCGCTTTAGCGGTCAATGAAGAAAACGCTGCTGGTAGCCGTGTGGTAACAGCGCCAACCAATGGAGCCGCTGGAATATTACCAGCTGTTTTATGCTACTACGACAAGTTCGTACGCCCGGTTGATGATGACACTGCCTGCCGTTACCTATTAACCGCTGCAGCTATCGGTATCTTATACAAAAAGAATGCTTCTATCTCTGGTGCGGAAGTTGGCTGTCAGGGAGAAGTGGGTGTTGCCTGTTCAATGGCGGCAGGTGCATTTACTGAAATCATTGGCGGTTCGGTAGACGCCGTTGAAAACGCTGCTGAAATAGGTATGGAACACAACCTAGGATTGACTTGCGACCCTGTCGGCGGACTTGTACAAGTCCCTTGTATCGAACGTAATGCAATGGGTGCTATCAAAGCCATCAACGCAAGCAGACTCGCAATGCGCGGAACAGGCCAGCATAAGGTGTCACTAGATAAGGTCATCAAGACCATGTGGGATACCGGCAACGACATGAAATCAAAGTACAAAGAAACAGCTAGAGGCGGTTTAGCGGTTAACATTATCGAATGCTAAATAACCTGAGGTAAACAAGTCACGAGACGTCGAGTTGGCAATTCGGTTCAAATAATGGTAAATTTTATACTCTAACAATATTATAACGGTAACTCTTGAATAAGTTATGGATTTGACACACTTAATCTGAAAGTTTCGTTGTAGTATTAGACCATAGTCGTAGTGATGGTTGAGGTGCAGTATGAATGAACCAACTAAAATTGTTCAGGTAGAAAACGGCCCACTCAGTGACGAGTTCGTGTCTTTAGCACTAGCAATAAGTGCTTCATTAGGTATTACATTAGGATTACTTATAGGCCTTATTACCAACAACATGGCAACTTGGTTAGTTGTTGGTATTTGTTTTGGTCTAGTTACTGGATTGTTCCTAATTACCACCTTAAAGAAGAAGCAAAATGAACAAGGGTTGCTCAATAGTGATATCAGTTAGGTTGCATCAACCTAATCGCTATTTCACTGGTAAGGTGAGCCCTTTAAACATTTTTTCAACTTCATCATTGTTCTTAAGCATCATGGCTTTCTCCACCACACTCTTAGTCAGGTGTGGTGCAAAACGTTCGATAAAGTCATACATGTAGCTTCTTAAGAAAGTACCTTTTCTAAATCCTATTTTGGTCGTGCTGTAATGGAATAAATGACTCGCATCAATTTTAACTAAGTCGTCATCTATTTCTTCATCAATTGCCATTGACGCTATCACACCGATACCAACACCTAAGCGCACATATGTTTTAATCACATCGGCATCCGTAGCAGTAAAGACGATCTTAGGTTGAAGCCCCGCACGAGAGAATGCTTCATCAAGTTCAGAACGACCAGTAAAGCCAAAAACGTAGGTCACAAGTGAGTAATGCGCGATATCTTCAATAGTAATAGAGGTTTTCTTAGCAAGCGGATGTTCTTTGTTAACAATAATGCTTCTATTCCAGTGATAACAAGGCAACATAACTAAGTCGTTATATAAATGCAGTGCTTCTGTCGCAATAGCGAAGTCAGCCTCCCCTTTTGCAGCTAAATCACTAATTTGAGACGGCGTACCTTGATGCATATGTAACGATACATCAGGGAATTTATTCATAAATCCTTGAATAACATCAGGCAATGCATAACGAGCTTGCGTATGCGTTGTTGCTATATTGAGTTTTCCCTGATCAGGTAACGTATGCTCTCGAGCAACAGCTTTGATGCTTTCAACTTTGGCTAATATCTGTTGAGAGATATGTATGACTTCTTTCCCAGCTTCAGTCACATGCGTTAAATGCTTTCCGCTTCGCCCAAATATCTGAACACCTAGCTCGTCCTCAAGCATACGTACTTGTTTGCTGATTCCTGGCTGTGATGTGTATAGGCTTTCGGCGGTCGCAGATACGTTCAGATTATTGTTTAAGACTTCAACGATGTATCTGAGCTGTTGTAATTTCATAGTATTTGGATGCCTGAGTCACTTTAATCATTCTTATATTCAAAATATATATACCTAAGCCAACATTAATTCCATAAAAATTTAGAAAAAACGCCTATTTATCCGCGAATAAATGTAAACCTTTGGGCCTGTTGACCTTAGATGCAAGACAATTTATCACTTTTTGTGTTGCAACTTTCTGTTAATGCGTATCAAATTCATACGCAAGGTATATTGAACTTTGTTCTGATATTAAACAACAATTTAGAAGAAAAGTTCATGATGATATAAGATCAACAAACCCTAACGTTTGGTTAATTATGAAAGAGACAACGAGAAAAATTGATTTTGCAACCATACTAGCTTCCGCTGTGCATGACATGAAGAACTCGTTGTGCTTACTGTTGCAATCTATCGAAACTTTAAGTGACAACATTGCACAGCAAAACCCTGAAGCCTCCAAAGAACTTGCATCATTGCATTATGAAGCTTCTCGCGTAAACACTGGGCTTATGCAGCTGCTATCACTCTATCGTTCAGAACAAGATCACTTACCTATTAATGTCGATGAGCACTATTTAGAAGACGTTATCGAAGAGCTTGTAGCAACAAACGAAAACTATATTGAAAATAAAAAAATGGAGCTCAGCATTGATCTTGATGAAGACTTGGCTTGGTTTCTAGATGTTGATCTTATCAATCTCATGCTCAATGACGTGTTAGTTAACGCCATGCGCTATAGCAAGCATCGCATTGCAATACGTGTATTTACTGAAGAAAGCTACCTCTTTGTGCAGGTGCAAGACGACGGCCCTGGTTATCCATCAAGTATGCTAAAGATAAGTAAAGCAACAATGCAGGACTTTGACGTTAATACCGGAAGGACAGGCTTGGGATTATTCTTCGCTCGACTTATCGCAGAAGCACACAGTATCGAAGATAGAATAGGCAGTATTCATTTAGAAAATGGTGGTGAGCTTGGCGGCAGCGTCTTTACCTTGAAGCTACCATAAAATCTTTGGTCTGATTTGTTATAACTTCTCACTCCTGAGTACAAAAGCTAATACCAATCAGATCAAATAACTGACCACTTATTTAATCTGATTGGTATAGTACTGGCCCTAAATGAAATATAGAGATATATTCATTAATATACGACCCAAAACGCTATGTCTTTGTATTGTTCTTTATACATATAGCGGATGAGTGGATTACCACTCATGACGAAAATCAACAAGACATAATTTAAAGGGTGCTGTTATTTGTTATTTGCCCTAGAATTAACATATAAAGCAATAGCTTAAGGATAAAAAAAATAAATGAGTATGTTTGCCGTCATCATCATATTGATTGTGCTCTTGGTTGTAGGGGCGATTTTCATTAACGCTTTTCAACAACACAAAGAAAAGCAGGAAGCTGAAAAACGCCAAGAGCTTGCAAAGCAAAAATTAATTGTCGACGAAACAGAAGATCTCCTAATGGCGACTGCGCAATTTCCTATATCCAAGCAGATTGTCGCTATCATGCATACTCGGGTCCACAACGCATTAAAAATTATGCATGAGCTTAACCCTGGTGCTAAAGATATTGCTCAACGCATTAATGATTTGGCTGAAAAAGTGAAAACAATTAATGTTGATGACCCTGCTCCAAGCGCAGATGCTTTTCAACTACCGGAAAATGAAAAGCAAATCATCGTTTATATCCAAGGCGTTAAAAAATTAAGACAGTTTTTACGAATGGAAAACAGCAAAGGAAAAGTCGAAACTCAAATATTTGCTAAAGAAGATAAGCTTCTCGAAAATCTACAATTGAGAATTAATATCGAAACTCTTAATCGAAGAGCTGACGCAGCAATGAACTCTAATATGTTAGGTTCCGCGAGACAATATTTAGAGAAAGCATTAGGCGCGCTAAATTCAACATCACAACAAGATGAATTTATCGTTCAGCGTAAACAAGAATTAGAACACAAGCTGAAAGTTATTCAGGATAATCTTCGCAATTCAAATAGCCAGGATGTTAAGAAGAAGCAAGAAGAGGAAAAAGACGAGCTTGATGAGCTCTTTGCACCTAAAAAGAAATGGTAAAACTTTCAGTAATATCCCTCTCCAAATGAGCATTGGCGAACAAAATTCATACAATGCTCTTTCTTCTTCTCAAAGTTCCTCACAATTCCAAAACTTGAACTACACTAGTTAGTGCATTAGACGTTTACGTTAAATGTTGATAATTAAAATAAATTAAGAAATTCTAAAATCGATGCATTTATAAACAACAGGTAAATTAACGAACCGGTCGAATTAATTATTTTAAAAAAATTAGACTAAAGTTAGGTAAATACCAGCAGTTATTTGATCACAGGTCTATAACAAGTGCGTTATAATCGATTCGCTGGGCGGGCATCTTTTTTAGAACAACTAGATTTAAAGACGATGTCTGGCTTTATTGTTATAGCAATTGTCAGCTTTTTAATTCTGGATATTAACGGGGATTTGGAATGGGGTTTTTAAACAATTGGTCAATTGGCAAAAGAATACTATTAATACCAATAGTCGGCACGGTGGGTTTTTTAATCAACCTGATTGTCACATCGCAAGCCTCTCTATCGAGTGCATCTCACCTTAATGATGTTAGAAGTGCAGATTTTCCTCTTTTACAACTAACACAACAAAAGCTATTCGACCTAAAAGGTATTAATGAATCTTTGGGTAATGCAGCGACAACAGGCGAAGCCGAAACACTCGAAGAAGCCAAAGTAAAAGCAGACCAGTTTGATAAAGACCTTTCTACTATTATTTCTTTTGATAGCACGCTTTCTGCAGAACAACGGAATTTGAAAGGTTCCTTTAACCAATGGTTCGATATAGCTTATGGACTAACATCCGGCATGCTTACTGGAGATGCTGACTTCAGTAAAGTCGGCGAAATGAACGATGCGTATGCTGAGATAGAGAAACAACTACAAGACTTTTTACAGGTCAGGCAACATCGATTTGACGACGCCTTCGATATGGCAAGCCAAAATGCCAATCGCAATGTTTGGACAGGAATTATCATTGGCATCGGTTTGGCCGTAGTTTTATTTGTGGTCGCCTTTCCAATTATCAGTCAAATCAAAGGTAGCTTGAATGCGGTATCAAGCTCACTTAAAAACATTGCTGAAGATAATGGCGACTTGACAGTTCGCATCCAAGTCAATAATGACGATGAAATCGGTGAGCTCGTTAACTGGTTTAATTCCTTCATGGAAAAGCTGCAGGGCCTCATGTCTAGCTTAATAGATACAGCAACCCCTCTTTCTGAAGCTGCAAAGGAAATTAAAGGCTTATCTGAACAAGGACAAAACATTTCAGGTATCCAAGAAAACCACGCACAACACGCTAAAGACTCTGCAGATAGCATGCAAGAACGCGTTTCCTATGTCGCATCTAACGCTGCTGAAGCGGCAACAGCGGCTCAAGACGCTCAAGATTCGGTAAATGCTGGGCAACAAGTCGTTAATCAAACCGTAAAACAAATCGAAGCCCTGGCTGGTAATGTTGACGAAACATCTGAAGTTATCGCCAAACTGGAAAGAGACTCCAATCAAGTTGGTGCTGTTCTTGATGTTATCCAAGGTATTGCTGAACAGACTAACCTACTTGCACTTAATGCTGCGATAGAGGCCGCGCGTGCAGGTGAACAAGGTCGAGGGTTCGCCGTTGTAGCAGATGAAGTCAGAACATTGGCATCACGCACAGCAGACTCAACATCAGAAATTCAATCAACAATTGAACAGCTTCAAAACGCGTCAAAATCAGCGGTAACAGCCATGGAAGCAGGTTCTAGCTACGCCACAGAATCCGTTAACTTAGCGCAGAAAGCTGGCGAAAGTTTAGACGAGATCTATACTTCGGTAATAAAAATTAGCCAAATGAATGGTGTTATCGCGGAAGCTACAGGGTCACAAAGAGAAATGTCATCACAATTGGCACAAACAGGTACCGACATGTTATCGACAACGGAACAAACGAGCACACATTCACAAGAACTCGCCAATGTCAGTACACGACTTCAATCATTCGCTAACGCGTTGGAGTCCATTACACGCAAATTCAAAGTTTAAAAGATAGATAGATTTAAGCAGTTAACACACACAACAGGGGACACAATATGAAACAACTGAAGTTATACGGAGCGGTGTCGTTAGGGTTGCTGATGTCAGCAACAGCTAATGCCGAGATTCGTTTTAACGGTTTCGCGTCAATTTACGGAGGGTTTACAACGGGCTCCGGAGATACTTTCTTAGGCTATGATGATAGCTTTTCAGCTGATCCAGATACACTCGTTGGTTTGCAAGCGGTTGCCGACCTAGATGATGGTCTGAGCGCGACTGTGCAACTTACTGCACGTGGTGAAGAAGATTATGAGGTTGATCTTGAATGGGGATATTTGACTTATCAAGTTAATGATCAGGTCCGTATTAATGCAGGACGAATTCGTGTTCCTTTCTTTAATCGTTCAGATTTCCTTGATGTGGGTTACGCTTATTATTGGGTTCGCCCACCTACATCTGTTTATAACGTGTCTTTCTCTAACGTAACGGGAGCTAGTATTCAATACAATGTCCCACTAGGGAACTGGGATCTCACAGCACAAGCTATTGCAGGTAGGAATAGTAACGTTACAATTCCTGTAGCCGGGCAAGATTCTGACTTCGAAGCCGAGAATTTTTTTGGTGGCTCTGCTGAATTTAATAGAGACTGGTTTACTGGCCGTGTTGGTTATTTCAGAGCTAACGTTAGTTTAGATTCTGATTTAGTTAATGGCGGGACCGGTAATATTCGTAATGCGGGATTTGCAGAGTTAGCAGATAATTTATTAATTGATAATGACACCGGTACATTCTTGCACTTCGGTGTGGGTATAGATAAAGATAATTTCTTGTTTAACGCTGAATGGCGTCTGATTGACGTTGAAGAGTCAATACTTCAAGAGCGTGAAGCTTGGTATGCGTCTATAGGGTATAGATTTGGAGCTTGGACACCTAACATTACTTACGAAACAATAGAAACAGATGTACCTAGCGGTATTGAAAGTTTACTCGTAGGCGCTCCACCTCCTATTTTAGGTGGCGCTAGTGCATTACTCGGTGGCCTATCAGCAGATGAAAGTGCAGTTAGTATTGGTGTTAGATACGACTTCCACCCTTCTGCTGCGTTTAAAATTGATTTCACTACTTTTTCTGATGACTTAGATGAAGCAGGTGATGCTGACTTACTTACTGTTGGTGTAGATTTAGTATTCTAAGGAGCTATTATGAAAAAACTAATGAGTGCGCTAGTTGCAAGCATTTGCCTTTCAGCCAGCTTCCAAGCAAGTGCTGAAGTAGCAGTTATTGTAGCAGCTGACAGCGGAGCAACTGCCTCACCTTCAGAGATTTCTCGTATTTTTCTTGGCAAACTCAAGAAGTTTGGCGATGGAAGCAGAGTAGAAGTTGTTTATGCAAAAGAAGGCTCAGCTACTCGCTCTGAATTCGACAAAAAAGCCCTTGGTAAAAGCCCAAGTCAAATAAAAGCTTATTGGTCGAAGCTACTTTTCTCAGGAAAAGGTAGTCCACCTAAAGAGCTTGCCTCTGATGCAGAGATCAAAGCCAAAGTTGCTGCCGGTGGTGGTGTTGTTGGTTATATCGATGCATCTGCTGTAGATGGTACAGTTAAGGTCATTGGAACATACTAAGTTCTTATTACCGATAAACACATAAAAAACGCTCCTTTAGGAGCGTTTTTTATTGAGAAAACTATCTAACAAAAACTGCGCTGGCGTAGATAGGTTTGCTCTCGTTTTGGTCAGAATCCCTACGGCTTTGCTAAATCCCATATGAGCCAACGACAGACACTCCAATCCTCTTTCTTGCATTTGTTCCTGACATAACGCTGGCACAACAGAAATACCGACAGACTCCTTAACAAGTTGCCCTATAGTGGCAAACTGGCTGGCTTCAGCGACAATATTCAGCGTCAACTGCATGTCCGCTGCTTTCTTATCTAACCAGGTCCTCATAGTCGAACCATAATTCATAGCTACAAAGGGGTATTGCGTTAAGTGATGCCACTCAATTAATTCACTTTTGATCAGCTCGTGTTGAGGAGGAAGCACAAGAATAAACTCATCCAAAAAGATAGGATAAAACTGCAAGCCGGTAAGATTCTCCGGTTCGAACACGAAGCCTAGTTCAGCGCGATTTTCTCTGACATGTTGAACGACCTTATCCATCACTATATCTACAATCTTAATTGTGACGTTAGAGTACTTTCCTTTAACCTCACCTAAAGCTTTAGGCAACATACTACTGGCAAACGACGGCATAGCCGCAATAGTTAGACTACCCTCGCCTTTAATAAATCTCGACTTAAGCTCATCTCCAGCTCGATGAAAGTCTCTCAGCAATCGCTGTGCAACAGGTAAAAAGTCACGACCTTCGGGTGTCAGTTCTAACTGCCTGGTCGTCCTATTAAACAGCTTTCCACCCACTTCACTTTCTAAGTTTTTGATCGCAATAGACACTGCGGGTTGAGATAAATGCAAATTTTCAGCAGCCTCAGCGTAAGTCTGACATTCTGCAATCTGAACAAAGGCTTTAAGTTGAGCAATTTTCATGAAAACCTTTCATAAATATTTTTTATCAATACACACATTAATTTAATTTTACATATATACCCCAGAGGTCAATACTGAGTCTACTCAAATCAACAGAAATGGTTATTTATGGCAGGTTTTAACAAAGTTGTGTCTAGCTATTCAGAAGCTATGGACGGCTTAAAAGATGGCATGACAATAGTTGCAGGTGGTTTTGGACTTTGTGGTATCCCCGAAGGCCTTATCGCTCAGATTAAAGAAATGGGTACTACTGATCTAACCGTTGTTTCGAACAACTGCGGTGTTGACGGCTTTGGCCTCGGTATCTTGCTTGAAGATAGACAAATCAAAAAGATGATCTCATCTTATGTTGGTGAAAATGCGCTCTTCGAACAGCAATTATTGTCTGGGCAACTTGATGTAGAACTGACGCCTCAAGGCACGCTAGCAGAAAAACTCAGAGCTGGAGGTGCTGGCATCCCTGGTTTCTACACAGCAACTGGCTATGGGACACCAGTTGGTGAAGGCAAAGAAGTTAAAGAGTTTGATGGCCGACCTTATATTCTTGAAGAATCAATTACAGGTGATTTTGCCATCGTCCGCGCTTGGAAAGCAGATAAGTTCGGTAATTGTATCTACAGACACACCTCTCAAAACTTTAACCCTATGTGTGCAACCGCAGGTAAAGTGACAGTTGTTGAAGCAGAAAAAATTGTTGAGCCTGGAGAATTAGATCCAACGCAAATACATACACCTGGCATATACGTTGACCGCGTTATCCAAGGTAACTTCGAAAAACGTATCGAACGTTTAGTCACTTCAAAGGCATAGGAGATTAAGATGGCACTTACAAGAGATCAAATCGCCATGCGTGTGGCGAAAGAATTTAAAGATGGTGATTACGTCAACCTGGGTATTGGTATCCCTACATTAGCCGCTAACTTTGTTCCTGAAGGTATTGAAGTTATGTTGCAATCTGAGAATGGTCTATTAGGTATGGGACCCTACCCAACCGAAGACCAGGTTGACGCCGACATGATCAACGCAGGCAAAGAAACAGTCACCGCTATTACGGGTGCCAGCATCTTTAGTTCTGCTGAAAGCTTTGCCATGATACGTGGTGGTCATGTTGACTTTACTGTACTAGGTGCATTTGAAGTTGATGTTCAAGGTAACATCGCGTCGTGGATGATACCGGGTAAATTAGTCAAAGGTATGGGTGGAGCAATGGACTTAGTTGCTGGTGCCAAGAACATTATTGTCACTATGACTCATGCCAATAAAAAAGGTGAATCAAAACTATTAGAAGCTTGTTCACTTCCGCTAACTGGCGTTAACTGTATTACATCAATTATCACTGACTTAGCCATGCTAGAAGTTAAAGATAATGCTTTCTACTTGAAAGAAAGAGCACCAGGTGTCTCTGTCGAAGAAATCAGAGAAAAAACTGCTGGTAAGTTAATTGTAGAAGGTGATATCCCTGAAATGGTGCTTTAAGTCCTCTCGATATCTACATTCAGACATAAAAAACCCTCGCTAGCGAGGGTTTTTCTTTATCTGAATAACAAGTCAGTAATTATTCAACATTACCTGACAAAGTCACACCACTAAACGTTTGGAATGCACGTACACTGATGTACCAAGTTCCCGCTTGTGGATTATCAACAGTTACAGATTCATTGTTTCCATCTAGGAAAGGTCTGAAGTCCCAAGCAGAAGTTGTAGGACGAGCACCGAATCTGACATATAGATCAGCGTCACCGCTACCACCACTGATGTTAACATTCATAGTTGTTGCGCCAGCTGGCATGTTCAGCGTGTAGTGTCTGAAATTGTTGCGAGTCACGCGAGGAACACTAACGTTGAAGTTAATTGGCTCAAAACCAGTACCGGGGTCGGGGTTACCACCACCGTTGTTACCAAGAATAGCATCGATAGCTGCATTAGCATCTGCAATACCAGAACCACACTGGCTACAAGAACCAGGGAAAGGTTGAGCACTGCTTACGATAGCTGCTTCAATTTCATCAGGCGTCGCATCAGGTTTTACTTCATAAAGTAATGCAGCAATACCAGCTACGTGAGGTGTAGCCATTGAAGTACCTTGGTAGAAAGCTAAGCTATCAGCACCTGGCGCACGTGTACCAGCATTAAGTGTAGAAAGAACACCGCCAGCTTGTCCGAAAGAACTAATGTCACCACCTGGAGCAGCAACGTCGACTACATTACCGAAGTTCGAGTAACTTGCTTTAGCCCCTGTTGGACCAGTCGCCGCAACAGTTAGAACACCTGGGCAGTTCGCTGGAACGGCATTAGATGCGTTGATATTACTGTTACCTGCGGCAACAACAACAGTTGCACCGTTAGAACGAGCAGTATTGATTGCATTGATATAAGTTTGCGAACAGCTACCGCCGCCACCAAGACTCATATTGATAACTTGCGCTGGGTTAGCGTTATTTGGAACACCTGCAACGCTACCGCCTGATGCCCAAATAATGCCGTCAGCGATATCAGAGGTGAAGCCACCACACATACCTAGAACACGAACAGGAACAACTTTCGCGTTGAAAGCAACACCAGCAACATCTCTATTGTTGTTTGTTTCAGCAGCAATAGTTCCAGCAACGTGAGTACCGTGCCAGCTACTGTTTGTTCCTCTTCTACCTTGCTCACACTGATTGTCTACAGTCCAGTCACCTGTATCACGAGCATCTGAATCGCGGCCGTTACCATCATTAGAAATATCTGTGCTGCTGATCATATCGTAGCCAGGCAAGATATTATCGTTCAAGTCAGCGTGAGGACGATAACCTGTATCAAGAACAGCAACAATAACGCCTTGACCAGTCGCTTTATCCCATGCATCTGGTGCGTTGATACTAGTACCTTGGTCAAAATAATGTCTTTGATCTGAATAACGAGGATCGTTTGGCTGAAGCATATGGTGCATCAATTTATCTTCTTCAACATAAAGAACGTCGCTCATGCTGCTGATTTCGTTCATCATGTCGTTCATTTCATCTGACGTAGTGTTTTCTACGACAAATACATCAGATTTTAATCCTGTCTCTTTTAAGTGCCATGCTTGCTTAGCAAGGGCATTAGAGATACGGCGAGCACGTAGTGATCTTTTGTATCGCTTAGAACGCTTGTCGTTCGCATCTTCTTTAAACTTGATTATCAGGCGATGTTGACCTTTTGATGAATCACCTTTATCCGCAAAAACAGCACCTGATGTGGTTAGCGCTATGGTAGTCACAGCTGCAGCCACTAACTTGTTGATCTTAGAAAATTGCATTTATTCTTTCCTAATTTTTATATTATTAAATTTTTATACAGCGACCCTTAAAAATCGCTTTAAAATTGATATAACATCGCAATATAAATGTCAAAATATTTGACCTTTTCTATAACGAATTTATAAATTTTTAGTCACAATGTACAACTTTAGTCTAACCAAATGTACAAAAATCAACCTAATGCAAACTACTTCTAAGAAGATCTTCTAGATATTAAACAAGATGATTAGCTGAATTTCTGCGACAAACTGCATTAACAACTTCAAAATCGATTAAACCACTGATTATGTAAACAAATCATTACACACGGCCATTGGAATTCTGTGGGTAAAATTGTCGAACCATTGATGAACAATATTGTATTACTTATAAACAACAACTCAGAAAAATAATAATAATTAAATTACCAATCATAAAATATGATAATTAAAAAGATAGAAGCGACAATGATGTGATTTTTCTAAAAAATATAAAACTGGAAGCAAAAGCATCCTCATAAAAATCGACTCAGGAGGCGCTCCTCAGATACTAAAGAAGTAGAAGCCAAGACAAGCCTTGGCCTCTATAGTGGTGTTACATCAAACTTAAAAGTTAATTAGCAATTACACTGTCGTCTGTAATCACAATATTGTTGCCACCAGATGCAATAAACGCGACTGCTTGTCTCTGCATTTCTGTTGTTGCCGCGACATTAATTCTAGGATCAAGCAACGAAATATGATCGCCTGATATAAACCGAACCAAGCCACTCCCTGGGGTCGAACTAGAAACATCAGGCAGCCCCATAAAACGAGCCAATGCGAACGTCCCAGCAAAAGATGGCGCACTAATTGTGCTGTTGGGGACTACCTGATCAGGTAATGCGATGCTTCCATCATCATTAACCCCACCACCAACAACAGCATGCATTAAAATCGGCGTATTTGTTCCAATAAGCTCAGCAAAGTTATTAGGATCTGCGGAATCAGCAATCGTTTGAGAAGCAAAGATAAAGCTCGCGAACAACGGGTTCAGAGCTTCAAGTTCATCTTCACTTAATGTTGCTTCGAACGCTTCAAATGCTGAAGGAATAGCATCGCTTAGCGATAGACCATTCTCCGCGGCAAAGCTCGCTAAGAACGTTTGAAATTCTGGCAAAGAAGCCGCCAAAACACTGCCTCGAGTGCTTGACCTAAACCTTGGAGCATCAACCCCACTCGCACCATTTCCACCGCCAGGCACAGATAACACAGCGCTTCGGATAGAATACATGGAATCTAATACCGCTAAATCACCTCCTAAAGAATCATTGGCGATTGCAACTGTACCTATGCCCGTTATAGAGCCTAGACTTTGTCCTATAAATGAAACGTTAGATTCATCGATATCAACTTCTCCACCGGTCAAATCAACAATGGCGTTTAACCCCAACCTTAATCCCAAGGTATCAACGATACTCTGCCGATTGTTGTCCCGGTTATTGAGTCGAGTTCGCCCACCAACGAAGTCAGATGGTCGTCCACCAAACCCAGTACTTGCGTTGATAAAACGTTCATCTGTTAAAAATCCTCGGCTACCATGCAGGGGATGATCAATCGCAACTGTTGCGAAGCCAGCCACAGAGAGCGCCGCCGACACAATTAAGAAATCTTCTTTTCGAGATGTATTACCATGTTGCATGATCACTAACGGCCATCCATTCTCCGGCTTACTTATAGGCGCAACGCCTGATTCCGGAATAGCAGCCAAGGTGTTAACAATATTGACGTCTGGAACCGTAAACTGTACCTCTAATGTTTCTGTACCATCTGGATTTCGTCCCTGACGTGCAGGAATAGGGCTGAAACGAGTGATATGTCGCAAATCGTTAATACCTAAATTCGACAAATCAAGGTCAAACAAACGTCCTTGAGTAGCAGCTTGGCATAGTTCATTTGATGGACCAGTAGAAATGGTTCCATTAGCAATCAACCCCGGAATATTATCTGCACCGATAGTTTGAATGGCTAACCCATTAGTACAAGCAGCCTCCCAGTTTTCGTCTAGAGGAGCTGCTGTACTTTGATAATAAGGTAAATCAATGGAACCCTGCTTCACACTCGCTGCGCAGAATGGTGCCGCCTGGCCATAAACACTCGCAGCAGTCGCAAATAATGGAGAGGCAGGATCATTAACTGCAGCAGTGAGTCCCTGACAACTACCTAGGCCAACCGCAGAAAGTTGTGCAAAAACAGTTTCTCCTAATAACGGAGGACCAAAAACGTCAAATGCTGTATCAATGGTTGGAGAATCATTAACGGGAATTGCAGGTAAGAGTTGTGCGGCCTGAGCAGGTGGAACACCTTGTGCTAACGCTTGGGCAAAAGGGGCAATTTGTAGCTGTTTAGCAGTAGAAATAATGTCCGTTGTCACTTGAGTGGTAAAGGTGTAGCTAAAGATGATTGACTCAGCTGGCACCCCGCCCTGCGTTACTAACACTTGCTCGTAAGAGTTAATTAGCCCTTGTAACGCCAACTGAGATTCAGTCGCAAGTGGAAACTGATTAACATCACGGCTCAACGATTCGTAAGCTGTAGATTCTGTTATTGGCTCACCATCACTTGAGAGCAAGGCATTAGTGACAACGACATAGTATGTCTGCGCGCCTTGCAAAGGATGCAACGGAATGACGACTACATCGTTTCCATTAGCTTGAGTAATAAAATCAACACCAAATGTCAATTCTGCTCCTACCTGGCAGCCAGAAATTGCTGGAGCTGTCGTGCATTCAGGTACCTCAAGATCGCCACCAATTGCCCCTTCAAAAATTCGAACTGCGCCTGCAGTCGATGCAGAAACCGGATCGAGAGATATTCCATCGGGATGTTCAGTAGAAAAGCTGAATGGATGTTGAGTAGACCAACCATCAAGTGCTCCAATAGCAGCCGCAGGATTCGTGAAGTCTGGCATTCCATCGTCAACCTGTCCTGCAATCTCATCAGGAACTTCAAGGGTCCCATCATCTGTTTGCTCCACAACCGCGAAAAGAAGATCAGTAGGGAGATTAAGCGCATTACTTGCAGGATCAAATACGATTCTTGATGCAACTCTTGTTCTGGCCTGCTCCTGCAAGTCCTCCAATTCATTACTATCACTACCGCAACCCGATAAGACTGTTGCGACTAGAGCACTTAACACTAACTTTTTCATTATTATCGATTCCATTTGTCTATTGTTTTTTAAGTGATTTATCGTTTTATAGCTTCACCTTATGGTCAATTATCTTATCAAGCACGACCAGAAAAACCATACTTGTCACATGAATATTTTGCACCGTTTGTAGAGCAAGGTGGGTAAGCCTTGAAAGGTATAGGCAACGAATTATTGGAGTTTTTCTTGTGTAAGCCCAACTTATTTACACAAATAGAGTTAGAGTGTTTTCAACAAGATTACACTTTTTTCTGACATCCCTTATAGTTGGCTTTTCATCTACATAACAGACAGAAACAGACTATGTATCGAGCACTTAATTTAATGATGTTCATTGGCTTCATTGCATTATCTATAATGATGAGCTCGCAGCCCTCGGCTCAACCACAACAAATGAAAGTCGAACCGGGCGTCTCTCTATCGCTAGCAGAGTACCGAAAGCAAAATATCAGTGACGTTCATTACAGCCTCGATTTCACTTTACCTAAAAGGATAGAGGCATCTATTGATGCTAATGCCAAAATTAGTTTTAAGCTGGCAAGCTTGGAGCATGACCTACAGTTAGACTTTAAAGAAGCCGCCGAAAACTTACTGAGCTTATCGGTTAACGGCAGTGATACTCCAATCAATCATCAAAATGAGCACCTCATTATCCCTCGTTCAGCACTTAAGAAAGGAAGTAACGAACTAAGCATTAAATTTGTTGCGGGCAATAGTTCACTAAACATAAACCCTGATTTCCTATACACCCTGTTTGTACCAGACAGGGCGCGAACAGCTTTTCCTGTTTTTGATCAACCTAATTTAAAAGCGACTTACGATTTAACATTACATACGCCTCGTTCTTGGACAGCGATTGCCAATGGTTCATTGAAGAGCTTAAAAGAAAGTGATACCGGAAGAACATTCGAGTTTAATACATCCGATAAAGTCAGCAGTTACCTCTTTTCTTTTGTCGCTGGAGAGTTCGAAGTTGTAAAACGTCAGGTTAATGGTCGCGAAATGACCTTATTACACAGAGAAACAGACCAAGAAAAAGTAGAAAGAAACCTAGATGAAATTTTTGAACTGCATGACGCTTCATTAAAATGGTTAGAGGACTACACAGACATCAAATATCCTTTTGAAAAGTTTGATTTTGCATTGATCCCCGCATTTCAATATGGCGGTATGGAGCATGTCGGCGCTATCCAGTATCGAGCTTCTACATTATTTTTAGATGAAAACCCGTCTGATACTCAGCTGCTTAACCGCGCCAACCTTATCGCTCACGAAACTGCACATATGTGGTTTGGCAACCTAGTCACTATGGATTGGTTTAATGATGTGTGGACCAAAGAAGTTTACGCAAACTTTATGGCTGCAAAAATCGTCAACCCTAGCTACCCGCAAATTGACCACAACCTTAATTTCTTAGTTCGCAGTTACCCTGCCGCTTATGCCGTTGACAGAACCGAAGGTGCAAATGCCATTCGTCAGCACCTTCCTAACCTTAATGAAGCTGGAACACTATACGGTGGAATCATATACAACAAAGCACCTATTATGATGAATCAGCTTGAACTACTACTTGGAAAAGCGACATTCCAAAAAGGAATCAGAGAATATCTAACTCAGTTTTCGAA
Organism: Alteromonadaceae bacterium M269; assembly: GCA_004353515.1. Classification (GTDB taxonomy): domain Bacteria; phylum Pseudomonadota; class Gammaproteobacteria; order Enterobacterales; family Alteromonadaceae; genus M269. The sequence continues at coordinate 1,083,157 of SMNZ01000001.1, forward strand.
CAACAATGCCACTTGGCCTGATTTAATTGAAATATTCGACAAGTATTCAGATGAGGATATTCGTGCATGGAGCGAGACATGGGTAAACACACCGAACCGTCCAGAATTCGAGTTTAAAAACCAAGGTAATAAGCACTATCTCAAGCAAAAAGATCCGCTAAATAAAGGCAGGTATTGGCCCCAGCAGTTTGGTCTAGCTTCCGGCCATAATCCATCTGATGTTGAGCAGGTATCTTTCAATAAAACTGACAACAAGGTTAAGTCTCCAGATAAGTTACTCGTTAACATAGACGGCCAAGGTTATGGATTATTCCCTGTCTCAATCAAACAAATGAAGAGTCACTGGGCCGATTTATCCTCTTTGCAGCGTGGTGCGCTATTAATTAACGCTTACGAACAAATGCTATCAAACCACCCAGAGATTTCTCCATTACAGTACATTGAGTTTACTCGCCAAGCCTTGCTAGAGGAGCAAAATCAACTCCTACTCAATTTGATGCTTGGCCAAGTGCGCAATACCTATTGGCTGTTGCTGAATGATGCTCAGAGAACAGGTATGGCTCCTCTGCTTGAGCTCACGATGGTCCAATTAATTAACGAGACAAAAGACAACCAAACCAAACAGAAGATATTCTTCAATGCTCTACAAGATATTGCATTAACTCCAAAGAGTGTCGAATACCTTTATTCAGTATGGGAAAAGCCTGACAGTGTAGCCTTTACCTTGTCAGAAAATGATTTAACGAATTTAGCCAGTACACTCGCGATCAAACTGCCAGAACTATCGCAGCATATTACGACAACGCAGTTACAACGAATCAAAAATAATGATCGAAAAAGGAGGTTCTCCTTTATCGCTCCAAGCTTGTCCTCAGACCCTAAAGTCCGAGATGCATTCTTTGAGTCGTTAAAAGAAGAAGAAAACAGAGCTGTTGAATCCTGGGTTTTGGGTGCACTAAGAAACTTGCACCACCCACTAAGACAAAGCACGTCAGAAAAGTATCTATTACCGAGCTTGGAGTTATTAGAAGAAATCCAAAAGACAGGTGATATCTTCTTTCCTGCGCGTTGGAGTGCCGCTACGCTAAATCGATATCAATCAGCAAGTGCGGCTAAAACAGTGCGTCAATTCTTAAGTAATAGACCGAACTACAATTACCAGTTGAAGTTAAAGATATTACAGGCAGCTGACCCAATATTTAGGGCAAATACGATTTTGGGTCATTAATCGAAAATAAGGAAACGCAGCTCCTACACATCAGAATTTAGCTTATGAGTAATGTCGTTACGTAGGAGCAAGATTTTGAGCTTAGGTATTCTTGAGAGCTTCAGCTCGTCTAGGGCGTTAACAAGATCAAACGCCCTTCCCCTTGAGGTCTCACAACAAATCTCGTTATGAGGCTTTAACTAATAGATTGAAGAATCTGACCACAGAACCAAGCCATATAAGTACCCACGGTGTAGCCTAATACCGCAAGCATAACGCCTACAGGTGCTAACGAAGGATGGAATGCCGCTGCAACGACAGGTGCAGATGCGGCGCCCCCAACGTTAGCCTGGCTGCCGACAGCCATATAAAATAACGGCGCTTTTATCACTTTAGCCACTATCAACATTAGGCTAGCGTGAACAATCATCCATATCACACCAATAACAAAATAGATTGGCGTATCGGCAATCATTGTTACATCCATCTTCATACCGATGGTTGCAATAAGAATGTATAAGAATGCAGAGCCTATTTTAGATGCACCGACCCCCTCGAGTTCTCTGGCCTTAGTAAATGAGAGAAACACCCCCACAGTACTGGCAAAGATAATCATCCAGAAGAACTTACTATGGAAGCTCAATCTATCTAGATTAGGGAAATGTTCAATAAAATAAGGAGTAACTATATCAGCAAATAAATGCGCAAAACCTGTGACTCCCAAACCAACTGCCACGATAATCATAGTGTCGGTTAGCGTTGGTATACGCGCGTGTTTTGCCTGAAACGCTTCAACTTTAGCTTTCAAAGAATCAATAGCGGAAGTGTCGGCTCCTGTTTTCGCATCTATGGTTTTAGCATTCCCTGCCATAATAAGTAACACTGCCATCCATAAGTTTGCCACGATAATATCGACGGTAATCATGATGGAAAACATCTGGTCACCTGCGCCGTAGATTTCCTTCATCGACGCCTGATTAGCGCCACCACCAATCCAGCTTCCTGCAACTGTTGTCATACCACGCCAGACTGCATTAGGCCCATCGACACCCAATAGCTCAGGAACAAAACTAGCAACTACAAGTAGCGCAATCGGTCCACCTATGACAATCCCCAATGTTCCTGTGAAAAATAAAATAACAGCCTTACTACCTAACTTTGCAATAGCTTTTAAATCAACGCTCAACGTCAGTAAGACTAAACAAGCAGGCAGAAGATAACGCGAAGCAACAAAATAAAGTTGTGAATTTTCACCGTCAATTAGACCAAAAGTGTTCAGTAAGGAAGGTAAGAAATAACAAACCAACACAGAAGGAACAATCATGTAAAACTTCTGCCAGAAAGGCGTTTTACTACTTGATGTATAAAAAACTAAGCCTAATAGTATGGCCAAAATACCCATGACAGTTGCGTCATTGGTGAATATGGGGGAATGCGTTACAACCTGTTCAGAGAGTGTGTCTGTTTGCATAGAAGTTCCAATTTTCCAACCACATTAAACCGCTGTGGCTTTTCTGATTATTATTTGAGACGTTCAGCAATAACGTAGAAAGCTAACTCAAAGAGCCTTAATCGCCAAAGCAAACAGCTATCCTAACACATTAATTAAGCCCAGTTAAAAACCGGTAAACATATTAACCAATACAACGGTGTAAAATTGAACAATTTTGATACAGATAGCGAGGTTATTGACGAAAATCCGCGAACTTTTCCATCACAAAGTTAGTTAACTTTTGGCCGCGGACCTCGACTTGTTGCTCCACAACAGCAACAAAACCATGCTTTTCGAAGAAAGGTTTAGCTGTCAGGCTAACGTGTGAGTACAAACGACTAACACCGTACTCCTCAGCTTGCTCAAACAATCTACTCATCAGCGATTTACCAATACCTTTTCCCTGAAACTGCCGATGGCAATAGAAGTGATCAATATACCCCTCAACATCAATACTGGCATATCCGGCAATATGTTCATCAACTAAGGCAACAAAGGGGTTAATTGAATGAATACGCTCACACCACTCTGCTTCATCGTATTGCTCAGGGGCCCATGCAACTACTTGCTCTTCTGAGTAGTCTGATATATTGATATGGCGTACGGTTTCGAAAAACAAACGGCGTAGTTCGACTTCTTCGCCGGAACGATATCGCCTTATAACGGGAGACACTTTATCTTGGTCTATAAATGAAGTTACGCAGTAAACTTTGACTTAGCAAATGCTAAAAGGCGCGTTCTGACTTGAGAATTCAAACCAATAGTAATTAAAGCCAAAGAAAAGGTAACAATAAATACAATGCTTTTTACAATCTTAACCCCAGTAAACAGGACGACCAGCATCAAAAATAAAGCGTAAGCTAATCCTATACCACCGAGAAATAAGCAAACACCTTTCATATCTTTATTCATAAGTAACCATCAAACCTTTGTTGAACAAATATAACCAAACCACTCTTAGTTTAGCTTACCTTCCATGACCCGTCGTAAGCCTCTTGATAAAAGATAGGTGTTGGTCTCATTCACCGCAACTCTTGAGAGTAGTAAACCAAAAACGCCAGCAATAACAAAAAGCAAAATAGAGTAGCCAAAAATCACGTAACCAATCCCGATCATAGCTACGAGTGACAGCAGAGGCGCAAAAAAGGAAACCAATTTAAACTTGGAGACCTTGGATTCACTTAAAACCAGATCTTGTGCTTTATCCAGCAAATCAAATTGCTCTTCTCGAGGGAGATGGGAGATTTCATCAAAATAGTCGAGATACATTTTGATATTCATCAATACTCTTTTCGTTGTTATTAATCATATAAGTACACTACCCTATCAGGTAAATTGCATGATGTTAATCAATAACTTATATAAAAAAGTACAGTTTTTTCACTCGGTAAATAGTTTGGGCGCGTACAAATATAAGGTATATTTTTTAAGTTGATCCGCCTGAGCGGACAAAGTTCGAACTTATTTGAAGCTTTAGCAAGTTGGGAGAGCATCTTGTGCTGATTTTAGCTGCCTTAACTCCTTAGAAAAGGAAAGCGAAGCACTAGAACATTACGCTTTTTAAATAGAATGTGTCATAGACAATCAACTATTTACAAGCCGAGAGTCGCTGATCAACTTGGGCGACGGTCGATTACGAGTTTTAACTCCCCCTCATTTAGATTTAATCAGTCTTTTCTCAATTTGGACGGTGTTTCAGCACGTGGCGACATGATCTCCTATGGAGAGAGCGGAATCAGCTCCTTATCGACTAGTTTCCATCAAAAAACAACCTCTCTTTTTGGAGGCATTTTCACAACAAGTGAATGGAGTCTGGACGGAAACTTAACAGTGATAAACAACTTCGACATATTCAATGATGCGCCGTCACCTTTCACCAACTCAGATATTATCGGTAATCATCTAGATACTCTGAACTCTGGATCCGATCAGAACTTTGCAACGACGGTGGTTCTCATGTTTATGTAGTTACTGTTGATACGATACATAGGCTTGCCATTGATGAAGCTGCTGATGCATCGGTCTCAATAGTGAACAGCAAGCCTCTTAGACAAGTTATAGGCGAGGTATCGCATGCCGTAACTAATTTAGATGGCTTTACTCTTTTCTTGGCAGCTAGTGACGGAATCATATCTATTAACTTTAATTAGGCAGCAATTTATTGCTCTCTACCATCAATAAATATGACAAATTCAACCGGGATGTTTTGACCAAGAAGCATACACTCACTAAGAGAACAGGCATGAAAAACTAGTCGAATTATTCAGTTATGTAGATGACCGTTGTCAGACATTCTTAACTCAATGACAAAAAACTCGTAACTGAAAAAAGTTTACTTACTTCGATAATGGTTTGAAGAGATTGCCATACTCCCGTCATCCGGGTTCTTGTACATCAGTTTTGCTAAACATAAAACGTCACACAAAGCTTATTGACCAGTGTTTTGTCACTCAATTATCAATTTTTTTCTTTTTTTGTCACTCAATTACTAACACCTGCTGCGGTAAGGTAAACATACTATCAAGGTGTTTTAATTTACCCATCGGTCGCAACTATGTTTATAAGGTGGCCAAGTGCTCTTCGCAAGCTTTGTTTAGTAGATTAAGACAAACATTCAGGCAGTAACCGAACATGGCTCAGCTTTGAGGATGATAATTGTTATAGCCTTCCATGTTCATTCGTAATTTCTTCAAAAACTTTGATAAATAAAACAAGAGAACGATGCAATGAAGTCATTAAGAATAAGAAATAAAGTAGCGATTTTGCTAATGTCAACAATCGCATTTTCCAGTCACACTTTGGCAGCAACTGTGAACATCAGCAATTATCAGGTTGTTGGCAACGGTGCAGCCAATGACCGGTCTGGATTTAACGAAGCAATCAACGATTTGTTATCTCATTCAGATTCCGAAACAAAAACGTTAAACCTACAAGCACAAAAAACCTATTATTTGGGGCGTTCGGTCTCAGGAAATGAATTAGATCAAATCTTTGATTTAAGTAACGTGTCTAATGTGGTTATCAATGGCAACCATTCGACACTGCTTCTGGAGAGGTATGATATGGCTGCTTTTATCAACCAAAGCAAAAATATCACCATCAAAAACCTAAAACTGGATTATAAGACACCTACCTTTACCCAAGGTATAGTGTCTCAAATTAACACTTCACAGCGTACATTCACTGTGACCGTGCAGGACGGTTATCCATTGCCCACCGATGCTGAACTTAGCAGCATAAACGCCAGGGCTGTTAACAGCCCCTGGGCCAACTCAGCAACTGCTTCCTCTTCTGGGCAATTTCTACGCATCAATATTTTTATTAAGCGGGTCGATATCATTAACCGGACGTCGCGTCAGCTTAAGATCACCTATATTGACTCTACCAGTACCGACGATATCAATCAGTTACAAAACAATCAGTTATTTGCCTTTCGCACCCACGGTGGCACTGAGCCGGGTCATATGGTTCGAATCCATAAAAGTGAAGATGTCACATTGGAAAATGTTTCTATTTATAACACGATGAAAATGGGTATTGGGGGTGGTCACAACGAAGGCACCATCAGATTGACAAATATCAAAATACAGCCCAAACCTGGTACGAATAGAATTGTCTCTGCGGTGTCTGACGGCATCCATTTAAAGAGCAATCGCGCTCAAGTTATTATTGAAAATTCGTTAATAGAACGAAATCTCGATGATGCGGTTAATCTTGGCTCGATGGCAGAAGTCATTCAGCATTGGCACAGTGCAACAGATATTGAGATAAGGGATGTCAGCATTCAATACCCAAGTTATGTAGCTCAACGTGCCGGAAATTTTAACTTTGAATCCCCTGAACTGAAAGTAGGAGATGAAGTTTATGCATTCAATTACGATAGCGACAACGAACCTTTGTTCCTGGGTAAAGCAAAAATTCTGACAGTAGCGGCTGTGCTAGTTAATGGAAATAACAAGCGTGTAAGACGAATTACGCTGGATAATGCAATTCACAATATGGTACCGCTTGATGAGGGAACTGGTGTGGCCGCTAGTGCCAGTAATGTAGTGCAGAGGCATGCTACCCGTATCTTTATCCCGAATGTTTCCAACCCCAATTTCATCATACGCAATAATACTTTCCGTAATAAAACTCGCAGTGGTGTATTGGCCAGAGGTAAAAACGGACTGATTCGCGGCAATTCTTTTTCTAATCTAGATGGTTATGGGGTGTTAGGCCAAAACTCACTGACCTTTAATGAAAATAATTTGCCACTGAATATGGAGATTTCAGCAAACTATTTTGAGAATACCCGCCTGTGGGCCATTATTTTGGGCGTAGGGGCATGGCAAAATAACAAACCAAGTTTGCTACCAAGCCATTCACAGATTGTGAACAACCGTTTTAATCGCACGCAAAATATTAAAATGACAGACGAAATCAGTACTAGAATTCATGTGAAAAACGTAGCGGATATCAATGTCAGTGGAAATGTTTTTTTTAATGTGGACTCTGATACAGATTTATTGAATGCAGCAAATGTTACGAGTAACGCGTTCCTACCACTTTGGAAACGTAATGGACAAGCAGGCATTTACTTTGTTTCTAACGATAGTTATTGCCACATTCCAAGCATGAGTCGGCTGACCAATATATGGGGTAGCAACTGGCAGGATTTTCTGACGACAGCAGATGACTTGCCTGTTCAAAGGGTTGATAATGGCACTTGTCGACAATATGAAGGCGTAATTCGTCTCACAGGCGGCGGTATATACCGATACAACCATGACAATACCATGTGCAATTATGGCAGCATGCACTTTTTTCGTCAAAGCACAGGCATTATTGTCAATGCTGCTAGTTTACCAGTTAGGTCTGAACAAACCCTGATAGACAAGGCGCAGGGTGCCAAAGTGTGCCCTCGCTAATACACTGCCATTCATAAATAAGCGTCTCAAGGATGAGACCTAAAGGGTTTACAAGGGTGAAATAACATACAAACAGTTAACCTCCTAATTATAGCAAACAGGCATCATACTTCCTTTGGCCCAATTTAATCCGCTCATCTCGCCCCACAATCTTTGACTCTTTCCATATTGCCGGTTGACGATTTGTATGAGACAGGTACATACACATGAACCTAAAGTGTCGACCCTAAATGATCCAAATGACCATACTTTGGCTTTTTGAAACATACCCAATTCATGTAGAGCCTTTCGTTATATGGCGACATTCTTTCTCAAAACATCATTGACTGAATATTAAAAAATTCCTACAGCAACGGAAATGGACCTGTTGAATGTGCAATTGGTCTGACACTTACACCATAGCTAATGGATTATGATCTGATTGATTTTGGCAGCGATCGAGGGGGTGCAACCCCTGCATAAAACCAAAGGTTCAAAACTCCATTCCTCTTGTACCAATAAATAACTGTTCAACTCACGACCACATGTATGTGGTATGTAGAACGAAGTTTGAACCCGAGTCGAGAAGTTTCTAACGAGCATCAGAACAGCACAAGGAGCAGTTGTCGGGGACGAAGTACAACGCCGAGTTAGACCCGTTGGACCTGCTCCCCTATATTCAACACAGCTTAACTCTTGCTGAGTGTTCACTTATTTAATGGTATCGGTATCACTGATCCGCTATTCCAAACGGATCGGAGCCTGCCCGGTATAAAGCGTTGCTGGCTCGTCTAATGTTTCTATAAACTGCCTTAAGCTTTAATACAGCCTTAGCTTCCCAAGACAGCTTGTCGAACGCAGCTGTGTAGGTAACAGAAACTTCGGCGTTTGAGTTAAAACCTAGTTTATTGGACAACTCAACAAAATCTAGGTCTACGCCGAGCCCGGCGGACCCAGACAGAACACAAGTGCTGGAACACTCTATTTTGGCACCCAATAGGACTGCACCCACCTGCCGTGATACGCCAGCCACTCCTGTGATCTTGCCAGTGGAATCCACTTCGAGGCTAAGTGTTACTGACTTAACTTTAATGTCCCCCACCAGCTCCTGAACACCTGTGATTTCAACGGTGACGACACCTTCGAAGTTTTCTTCGTTAAACTCACTTTCAAGCCTTTTCAGAAATGACTTGTCTTCCAATTCATTCCTATGCAAATCATCATTAAATGCCCTTGAAAAGGCAGCAGTTATGGCGCCATTGGCAAACTTACCACCGGCCAATTTAGAGGCGGTTCCTCCTAAAACAGCCGATGCGATAATACGTTTGAGGCTGATTTTGGTGCGATGTGCTATTTTGTCAATTGAACCGCTAAAGGCTTGGGTTAGGCCAGCTGACAGGAAGCCATGTCCAAACTTTCCGTTTTGCAGAACTTGCGTTATACCCCCTACGACGCCGTGAGCCGCAATTTTCCCAATGTGCTTAAAACTGCCCGTAGCGACTTCACCAAATGCGCTGCCGACGCCGTAAAATGCCGCCGCACTAAAGGCCCCCACCAAAGCACCTTTAAGAATATTGCCACCATTAGCAGCGGAGCCAACGGCACCGGCAACAGCACCTAATGATGCGGCGCCATACCAACTTGAAACAAAAAAGCTTGCCGTACCGCCAGTGAAATAGACGAGAGCAGCGCCCACAATGACGGATGAAAATTGCTTTAGCGCTTTAAACAACTTGCCAAAAAAGTACCCACTTGGGTCGGTATAACTCAGTGGGTTGTTAAGCACATACGCATAGCGATTGTAGTTTTGGCTATTGCTTGGTGCTTGAATATTGGGGTCGGCCTGCAAGAACCTACCTAAAACAGGATCATAGATACGTCCATTCATATGAATGATGTCAGCCTGCTCCACATGTTCATGCCCGGTAAAGCCACGGGAACTCACATTGGTAACATTGATTAAACAAGGGGTAGCCAAACCACCACAAGCTACCAATGAACTGTTAGGGAATATAGACCAATCCTGATAGTTAATTTGTTGCTGCTTACCCCAGGGATCGTGGTACAACTTCTGCACGACTTTCGCGTTTCCATTGCTTATAGTCTCAATACTGCCTAGGTGGTCCTTGTGTAAGTAGCGCTTATTCTCGCCGTTATTGTTGGCATCATGTTCATCAATCCATATTGCATGCATAACATTACCGAGGGTACGGCGGTACTCAATTGTTGTGCTGTCAGAACGCGATATGATATCGACATTGCCTATCTGATAGGTCGTTGTGGAGACCCCACCATGATTGTCTACACGTTTATAGCGCTTTCTCGACATGTTGTAACTAAATTCGGTTGTGTCTCCGTTATCCAGGGTAATACGCGTTGGTTTATTGTAGTGGCTGTAGGCGATATCCCGGCCCCGGCCCGATGTCATATTGCCATTGGCGTCGTACTGATAATCACTTATGTTGCAGTTGACATTACTGCCAATCCCTGACACAGCATGTGGCCTGCCAGAAGCGTAACAGTAATAACCGCCCTGACCATTATTGACATTATATTTCCATTTAATGTTACCGTTGGCGTGATAGCGAACCTGCTCAACATTGTTAACATGCGTTAGTCGATTAAGATTGTCGTAGTTAAAATACTCGGTCGCATAATCCGAACTGGGCTTAAGATCATGACGAATTCGCTGCCTGAGATTCCCAATGCCATCAAAGCTATATTGGCTATCCTGTATGATGCCAAATGCGTTGCTTACCAGAATGCTGTTCATGTAGCCATTGTCAGACCGAAAACTGCGATAGGTTGTGGTGCCGTTGTTGTTTTTAAATTGGCTAACATTGTTGCGCGCATCCATGGCCTGCACTTCATAATAGACTTCTGGTGTAGGTGAAGCACTATTGCGAGCTTCAATCTGGCGTTTTAAATAACCGTTTTGGTAAACAAACTGCAGCCCCCTGCTGTCGCCAGACGCATCAAATTGCTGAAATATACGCCCGAATTGGTCATAGTTAGTGCTTTGTGTATATTGCTTACCATCAATCAAGCTAGTGATACTTGAAGGTCGTCCGAAGTTGTCGTATGTATAGTCTTTTCTGGTTACACCAACGATTTCTTCATGTTGCAACAAGTGGCTGTTACCAAAACTAAAATGTGTGGTTTCATTAACGCCATTGCCCGTCACAATACGTTTCACTTGTTGGCCAACGCTGTCTCTGTAGAAGTGAGTGACATGGTTGTTAGCATCTGATTGCGTTACAACTTCACCTAGCGCATTGTATGTGTAGGTCCAAACGCCTCTGTCGGGATCGCTCAATGCTGTTTTGCGACCGTAGCTGTCAAATGTTGCAACAATACTGATACCATCAACATCGGCAGTTTGAATAAGATTGCCGATAGCGTTGTAGGTAAAGTGAATAGTTCCCGCAGGGTCTTGAACAGCGCTTAATTCACCTAATGCGCTGTTTGTCTCCGTTTTACTCTGGTCAATACCATAGCGCCCGTTATCATGTGTTCTCGTTGTCGTATTTAAGCCCGAATAGATGAACTCTACTAGGGTGCCATCCGCTGCTTCGATTGTTGTATTGCGGCCAAAAACATCATACTGATTTTGGGTCCAGTAAACAGGATCTCCCTGAAAATGGGGCTCAGACACTTTTATTATCCTGCCTAAATCATCATAACCACGATACTGAAGTATCCAGCGGCCATCGAAACCTTTTACAGCACTCGCTACGTCTTGGCCTAAAACATCATAATATTGATAGCCAGTAGGTGTTCCACCCTGTTCGGTTTTTTCCACTATCTGGTAGTTTTCTTCAATGTTAGGCGCACCTATTTGGCTGGCGTTTTGCGCAAGTCGACGAGTGACAATACGGTATTCGCCTTTGCTGTTATGGGAGTAATAGGCACGACCAAATGCATCATAAGATTGTCTCTGGACAACGTTATTAATATCCGTCATTTGGGTCGGCAATCCCATTGTGTTGCGATGATTTATCGTGTTGATATCAAACTTATCATTAGCTTGATTGGTCAGATAACGACCATCAAAATCATACTGGTTTAATTCACGCCGATAAACGTTATAGGCGCCACTGTTAGTATTTTGGGAACCTTGACAATGTTGTGGGTTGTAATGATTACTATGGGTCACACTGGCCGCTAAGTTACCCACGTCATCATAGCAGTATAATGTGCGCAGATAGGTCGTTTCGTTGCCATTTGGATCAACGACTTCATGTTTTAACATGCCTGCATTGATATGGCCTATTGGGTAATAGTCAAAGGCGCTTTGTCGAGTGATGTTGGCTTGCCCTGGACGATAATGCGTGGTTGTTGTATCTGTTATTCGCCCTAGCCACCATTCATCAACATTATCAAGATAGTCATTATTGGTGGTGATCCGGCTAACTAAAACATTGTTGCTGTCTTTTGTTTCCACCACAATGTCAATTAAGTTGGCGTGATTGCCGCTTGCGAGGTCAGCTTGCCAATGATTAGTGGTCGTCACAGTGGCTATTTTTTGGCTACTACCATCACTATTTTGCACATAATTTTGTTCTGTGCTGGTTTTTAAATAAGGAAAGACAACGGCATTGTTGTGAAAGTGCAGGCTATCATAACTATTGTCAGAACGTTGTAGCAGGTTACCCGAATCACTAATCACTTCAGTATATTGAGGCATACCGGTATAGGGGTATGCCTGATGATAACCTGTTTTAGTTGTTATGCCGGTTTGCATATCAATGGTCATTAACGTTTTAAAGCCCAGAAAACCTCTTCCACCGCCTTGCATTCGCGCCTCGGCATAACGATATTGAATGCTCACTTGATGATTTGCTTGGTAGTTACCGTTTGCATCATAGCTCGGCGCACTGCTGCTAACATCTGACACCAAATAAACGGGCGCCAGCAAATCAAATATGGGTGAGCCGTTACCATAGTTCAGTAGAGCTGCACCGGTGCCTTTGGTATAGAACTGCTGTTGTGTCAGGTCGGTGAGCGCTTTGTATTGAATATAGGTAGTCAGATCTAAGCCATTGTTAATCTCTTTAATTCTGGGACTGGGCTGAAAAGCTCCCCTATGTAAACTGATTCTTTGGTCATTGGTGCCAGCTTTAAAAAAGACATGATCTGCCAGACCATCACCATTGACGTCACTGAATAGGTTCACATAACCTTCATTGGTAATATCGGAAATGAGCCCGGTTGTCACACCACGTTCAAACCCTTGCCCTGTTCCTCTGGCAACATAAAGGTAATCTTCGCTAAAGACATAATGTAAATCTGGATACCCATCCAGGTTTTCATCGGCTATAAAAATGTCTCTATTTTTCGATATGCCGGAGATCATCTGGGCACTCAAAAGCGACGTACCTGTATTGATCCTGAACCACCACGCAGCATTGTTACGATAAATAATATCGGCCAGGCCGTCGGCATTGAGATCGAGTACCTGCAAGTCTTCTCGGCTACTGTTGAGATTAAGAATGGCTGCGTGTTCAACAAATTGTTGTTGTTCGTTCAGTGTGTAAACAAAGGTGTCATGTCGAACATTGTTTTGCACAACACGGTTTTCATAATGATCAATGGTTTGTTCGGTTTCTGTGACCTTAATGACCAAATCAGCGCGACCATCACCATTGAAGTCACCTAATTGGAAATTTTGTAAGTCGGCCTCCCTTTCGATGGTGGTCACTTCAAAGCCATCAACTTCTGTTTCATTTTCAACAATAGGTAGGGTCATGGTGACGGCTGATGAAGAGAATGCGTAGGGTTCATCAGCATTTCCGGTGAGCCCCAGATGATGTACTTGTAATTTATTTCGACCTGTTTTTCGTACGAGATCTGCCAAGCCATCCGCGTTTATGTCCATGAGTAAAGCTTTTTCCGCCATGCCATTGGTTGCAATGCCGGTGTTGGTTTGAGCACCCAGGCAACCTGCATTGGTGGCAAGAGAAACATGCCAAAATCCGTCTCGAGCCAGAATGACATCTGTCCGACCATCAGCGTTGTAATCTAATGTATGCCAGGCTACATCTTCATTGTCGTCATCCGCATCAAAAAGAAGGCTTCCAGTGCAGTTTTGGGTGTAGTAATTCCCATTAGAGAGATACGTTTTAAGGTATTTACGATCATTATTTTGATAGATATAAACAAGATCTTGTCGGCCATCACCGTTGAGGTCGGCTTGTTGGGCTCCGCGGTAATTGTCAGGCAATGGAATCTCGTTGCCTTGATGATAACCAGCTGTCTGCTGACTCCAAGTAAAGGTTGTACTGGGTGTGCTGATGCCAAAAGCTGACTGGGAAATGCTGTTCATCTGATATTTGCCATTGGCAATAACATAGGACAAATCGAGATTGCGCACTTCTATACCATCATCTATCGATTGCACGGATATCAGCCGTTTATCTAATTCAGATTGAGCACCTAGACCAAATCGGGGGACATTGTCTATTCGATTCGTAGCATAGTGAAAGCGAATAATATTGTTGGGTGCGTACCTTATTTCATCGATAACCTGCTCTGAGCGACTATGATCGGTTTGATACGAAAAGTCGATGCTGTTACCCATATTGTCGGCATATTGATTCAATGCCCAGGTTACAATTATCGGAGAGATCGTGCCTAACTGGTTGTGCCTTAGGCCAGAATCATTACTATTACCGTACTCACTAACAGAACCGTCTTTATTCCATACGACGAAATAGGCAGGGCCGGTACCCGCCTGCCCGTAAGAAATTATCTTCATTTGGCTATCTATGGCGGTACGGTATTCGGTTGCATTTGCACCATAAATACCACCATTAACGACAATGAGCTTTTGTCCATCAAGGCAAAAACGATCCGTTGTCGTTAAATTTATGGCAACATCCGCGCCGTCTTGCTCTTGCGTTTGACGGCATCGGGTAATACTGGAGAGACCGCTAATATTCCATCCTAAGCCAACGAGGCCATTGCTGCTTCGCGAGCTGTAGCCTAGCGCTAATTGTGGCGATACATTGGCTACGCCTTTAGGTGCATAAATGGGAATGCTATAAGTAGCCGAACCGGAGCCATCAACCTGAAATTGCCCTTCGATTGTACCTACCGCAGTTGAAACCGAGTCTTCACCTGGATCAGCGACTTCAGCAGGTGCAGGTACCGGAGCAACATTGGCATCGGATGTTGCTGGTGTATCATTGTCGAGTATATTGGCAGTCGCATTTGCGATTGTTATGCCAGCGCCGTTTGTTGCATTCGATAGAGTAAGTGTAACGCCTTCTTCAGATTCAAACGCATTGTCATCAATGGTCGATACTTCAACTACCTTGGTATTTTGATTCCACCCCCAATTGAGTGTGCCGCTTGTCGCAGTATAGTCGGAAGGGCTGACGGCTCCGCCGTCTGATGTCGCGTAGTCTAAGTTGTAGACCAATTCTGATGCGCGGTCGGCGGTGATGGTGTAAACAATCTGCTCACCTTCATTGGCATTGCTGGCAGTAACGGAATAATTTGGCGCCGGATCATTATTAATGATTGTCCCTACGCCAACGCCATCTGAAATTGTAGCACCACTGCTGGCATTGGACAGAATCACTTCAAAGGTATTATCACTTTCATTGGTTGTATCATCTTGCGTCGTAACGGATATCGTTCGGCTACTTTGCCCTGGGCTGAATACTAAGGTACCCGATGTGCTGGTATAATCGCCGCCTGCTAACGCCCTTACGTTATTCGCCAGGCCACTCATTTCCCGTGTGGCATACTGAATCGTATTGGTACCGACACTATTGCTGCGGCTGACCGTAAATTGCAATGAATTACCTTCGGTCCTTGACGCATTAGAAATACTGAAATCGGGAGGCGTGGGGTCGTCGTCATTTAAAATCGTAGCAATAGCTGATCCCGTGCTAATGACACCGCCACCAGACAGGTTCGACAAGGTAAGCCGCACACCTTCATCAGCTTCATATTGACTGTCGTTGACTGTGGGTACTGAAATCGTTTTGCTGCGATTATTCCATCCGTAGGTAAGTGTGCCACTTTTAGCCGAATAGTCGGCAGGGCTGGTAGCGCCGCTGTCAGACGTTGCATAGTCGATAGTATAGGTAATTTCTGATGCCCTATCGGTCGTGATCGTATAGGTGAGCGGACTGCCTTCGTTGGCATTGTTGGCACTAACGAAATAACGAGGTGTTGGGTCGTTGTTAATGATGGTGCCCACGGCAATACCGTCAACAACAATAACGCCACTGCTGGCATTAGAAAGTACCATTTCAAATGTGTTGTCGCGTTCGTTGGTGCCATCATTCCGTGTATTAACGCTAATGGTTTTACTGGTTTGTCCCGGCGTAAAAACCAACGTGCCTGAAACAGGTGTATAGTCCCCCCCGCTCAGCGCGCGCTGGTGGTTCGGCAAGCTGCTTTGTTCGCGAGTTGCATAGTCAATGGTTTGTGTACTGTAGCTAAAACTGCGAGTAACAACAAAAACCACTGACTTACCTTCGATGACAGACGCGTCACTGATACTGATACTGGACGGGATTCCATTGATTATGTTTGCCTGTGTTTGCCGAGCTGTTTCAGCAAAGCCATAGGTTGAAAATAGGCCAAAAATTATGAGTGGTAAGGTTTTAATAAGATATTTTGCTAGGTGGTTCATAATAAACGAAGTCCCCATGTTTCAATGACATTGTTTTTATTTTTACCTTCATACTTTAAATTAAGGATAAAAAAGCAACCAAGCAATTCAGTGACAAAATAAGAGGGGATTTACTTTATTCAGTGACAAGATGTTTGATGTTGGGCGATAGGTCATCTATCTCACCCTGTGAGCGGGTGTCTTAGAAATACCCAATCTTTAAAGCGATTGCACGGCCGCTTTGAGAATCATATGTGCAAAGTTAAAACGAGCGACGCAATCGAATTCGAAGTTAGAAACCACCACCATTGCAAGATGGTGAAACTGTTATATTTCTACTGGCTGTTACACCATTAGTACCAGTGGCTTCTACCAAGATACTGCTTGACCAACTAGTCGTGATATAAGCTGCATTAGGGTTTTCATTAGGCGATGAAACAACTTGTGTGGCACCGAACCAGCTAAACTGATAGGGAGCTGTCGGGCCAATTGCGCTTGCAACTCATCTGGTAAGGTAATTGGAAGCTGCATGACATTTCGTGTTTCGCTACGTCCATGTCCTGTTGTAAATTGTATGTCTTCTTCGTTACCTGACAGGCTATCGTAGTGTGTAGCGAAATGAGCTTGCACTGCCTGATGCAGCGTTTTCTGATTGGCTTTGACCTGACAACAAAATCGCCATTAGCATCGATGATGGTCTTCAGGGTATCGCGCTGACAGTGCAAGGCATCTAGCGTGACAATACTGTTCTTGATAGTCAGCATATCAATAATATGACGCGCCAGCTCACCTTCTTTGCCTTTGCTGCTGGCAGTTTGTTGATAAAGCGCCGAGCCTTCATCTACATCATACGCACTCACCACATTCAGTGCGTTATTCACACTGGCTTTCCAACTACCTCGCATGACTTTGCCATCAATGGCGATATGCGCGACACCTTTTGCTTCTCGACGACTGTTTATCCATGCCATTAGGGCGCTGAGTAAGGCTTCGCTATCTAAGGCTTTAATGATATTGGCAATACAGTGACGACGAGGGATACCACAAGTGAAGTCACGGTGTTGGCGTAGCCAATCTAGTTGCATATCGCCAAACTCTTGAATGGCCTTCCAACCATCTGCTCAGCTTAATACCGCGCTTATAGTGAGAAACATCACATCAATCAAGTCATGCTTGACGTTAATATCGGTGCGAGGGTCTTCGATTTGTTCTAAGTGATTGATGATGCTCATGATATGGCCTAAGTATAGGGGAGTTGGCCGATCTGATCATCACATGAAGGATTAGTTCAATTTAAAGTGGGATCCCACCCTGATTCGGTCATTGAGCAGCAAATAGTGTTCATGGAGCTCCGCGAGTTCCAGCATGAGCACTTCTGGCAACGGCACGCTCTACTGAGATAACCAGAAAAATAGTCTCTTCATCAGACTGTGCCCTGTGGGCAAACTCATTCCAAACTCCAAAAGGAGTGAGCCTATGCGAGACATGCACGCATTTCCCTCTTTAACGTAACCCTGTCTGGATTTATGAATAGCTAATATTATTTGTGCCTGCACTGACTTTACGCTGACAAAACGCATGTTGGGTCTACCTGCAGCTTCACAGATAGCTTCGGCATCAATGAAATCATTCTTGTTACCTTTTACATAAGGCCTGACATATTGAGGAGGAATGAGCTTGACCAGATGGCCCAAGGCTTCGCATCGTCTGCCCAGTCCATGAGCACCGCCACAGGCTTCAAATGCAATTAAACACTCAGGTAATTGGGCTAAATAGGTGATCAGTTCATTTCGAGAGAACTTCTTACGAAATATGAGATTATCTGAATGGTCCCGACCTATGACATGAAAGGATGACTTGCCTAGATCGATTCCGAGAACTTTAATAATAGACATGATGGTTCGCCTCTTTGATTGCCTAACTCTAAGACTAGCTTAGAGGTGAGGCGGACCATCTAATTAAATCCTGTGAACGTGATCGCAGGATTCTGATCTTATTACGCCGATCGTCAAGTTATTTCGCTTAACTGATCGGCATTAGCCATTAAAGCGTTTTTTTAAATATGTGGAAATTCTATATCGCTGTCACGGCTCTTTAATTTACTCTAAAGTTCAAAAGAACGGGAAAATGATCGGATTCAGCATTGAACCTAGTTTGGGTGATTAATCTAACAGTATTCTCTCCGTCTTTGACAATTTCGTATATCTCTGAACTAGTTAGCAACCGAGGATAACATTCTGTGTAAGTATGAGTCACATTTCCGTATTCAATCTCGCCAATCTCGTAGCAAAAAGTATCTACTTCTATGTCATAACGCAGGTCTAATGTCCTTATATTTTGAAAAGTAAGGTCGCCTTGATGATGTTCTGCCATGAAATAGTCCAAAACACTGTTATTGTTACTAACGGTGGTTGTAGAAAGACTCGTGTTGAGTATTTCATGAACCGCATCCATTCCAGAGATCAGTTTAAAGAGTTGGAACTCAGTTTTTGTCGTTCTGTAGGCAGGATTAAATCCATATTCATTGACCACTTGATAATATTCGTTGTTATTACACACACCTATTTTGCCCGTTTTATTAACATTCATATTAAAATCGCCGCCAAATAAGACTGGGGTATTCGATGGTCTAGTATTTAAGTAATCAGTAAATTGATAGATTTGATGCATGCGAGTATAGCTATCTTCGCAATCATTTTTAGAGTCAGTATGGGTATTTATGACGTTTACGTGCTGCCCATTGATGGCTAGAGTGGTTGAAAGAAATCCTTTATCTACCCAAGCATCGCCCCCATCTCCAAGCGTGCCATGTTTTTCTCTATATTCTTCAAAATATCGGTTTACAATTGGAAATTTAGTAGCCGTCAACAGGCCAGAACCCTTATCGTTAGTAACAATATAGCCTTCAGATCTTAGCCGCGTTCTAATTATATTAATAGCATCGGACGCTTCGACTTCTTGTAACAGCACGACATCTGGATTCTCTGCAATAACCTTTTCTGCAATACTACCAGCCCTGCGTCTGCAGTCTGATCCATCGCACTGCGGACCAAATCCGAGACCAAAAACACTGGGAGCGTTAAACAAATCAGCATTGAAAGTCATTATAGAGACATTTTGGGCAAAGCTCGGCATGGATAACAATCCAGCAATAATGAATGTTACCAAACGTAAGTTTTTGATAATTTTATTTAGCGAAATTTTCATTTTTATCTTCATTATAACTACACCTTATTTTAATTTTAATATGTTGATGCTCATTCTTTATCTTTAAAAGTATTGGTATATTTAATACCCAACCTCATGTGGAGTTTGCCGTGAATAGTTGGGTTTCAGTTAGTAATTGAGTGACAAAATAACTTTTTTTTACTGAACGTGGTGACGAAAGAGAATGCTATGTGGCTAAAAATCTTTGACCTTCTCTGTCAGAAGATCCAGATTGAACTGCGACTTCTCCCTTTTTGCCGTTTCAACAAATTATTTTGGTCGGTGAAGGATCATTTAATTTTTAATATTCAGATTGGCACCTTGAAACCCTGGAGCGACAGAAACAGCCTCCCCATTTGCCTCTGTGCAGGTTTATCTCGGCGATACATAGACAGTTTGTAATCCAATACCATAAATACCATATAGGTATAACTTGTACTCGTTTGTTAAGCAGAGCTGGCCTTTATCGTCAGAGCACTCTGACCTTTAATGTATTCCGATGGTGTCTGGCCGTATTGGTTCTTAAAGCATTTGCTAAAATAGTCTTGGGATGTAAAGCCTACCTGTTCATAGACTTTTACAGGTTTGCTGCCTTTTTCCAGTAAACTCCGCGCTTTTTCCAATCTTATGTTGCGTAACAATATGGCGGGCGTGACAATGAGAAAGACCTCTAATTTGCGACGTAAGCGCCTTTGCTCAAAAAAGATTTCTGCCGCTAGCGTTTTAATTGGGTTGGTGTAACTGGGGTCATCATAAATTGCATGCATATGGGTAGCCAAGGCATTAAGTAACTTGATATCCGCTTTTTCAATATAATGAAAATCATGCGATGTGATTGGAATATTACCTAATAAGCATTGCTCAATTCTGGCTTGATTTAATGTCTGAATATCGAGCGCTTTATAGACCGCATCGATAATTTTCTGTTCAGAATAAGGCTTGGCAAAATAATGTATCGCGCCTTCGACTTTTGCTTGTTCTAAACCGATTGGGTTGGCTGCTGCTGTTACCAATATGACAGGAATGTGGCTGAGTTGTGGGTCGGCCTTTAACTCCTTTAGCATTTGTTGGCCGGTCTTTATAGGCATCATAACGTCGCTGATAATAAGATCGGGGTTGTGTTTACGGGCAAGAGACAATCCCTGAGCACCATTATTGGCTTGTAGGCAACGGAAATTGTCAATGAAAGATTCTTGCATGTATTCACGCATTTCCTGATCATCTTCCACCACTAAAATTTGCGGCTTGGTTGAATCACTATTGCTCTCATTCATACAATGATGAGAGGCTTTGCCTACCTCCTGTTTGTGTTGCTGCATTTCGCCTATATCAGATATAAGTTCCTTTGTATTTGCGCTTAATTCCGTCACTTTTTTATCCAATGTGTGGCTATCATTAACATAGCGAGGCAAAGTGACGATGAAATGGGAGCCCGCTCCAAGCTGACTTTTGACCTCAATGGAACCTGCATTTCGATGTAGAATGTCTTTCACAAAAGCGAGGCCGATACCTGATCCCGGTTGGTTTTGCGTTGAGGAAAGACGAGCCCCCCTTTTAAAAATGTATTGTTGGTTTTCTGTCGCAATACCAGCGCCGGTATCGGCCACCAGTATCTTGATTCGATTGCCGGTGCCTTGAATATCAACATCAACCTGTCCAAGGCTCGGCGTATATTTGAGTGCGTTTTCAAGCAGGTTTACCAATACTTTTTCAACGGCGTCAGGTTCACCGAAAAACAGCAGGTTCGGCTCATTGCGCAGTGTCAATTGAATTTGCTTGTGTTCAAAGGCCTGACGAAAATCAGTAATCAGTGCCTTAGCCATATGACCTATATCGCAATATGATTTGACAATGGGCATGGCGTCAGACAAACGAGAAAAGGTAACGAGTGTATCTATATCTTTTTTCAGTCTTAAGGCATTGCGCCTTAGCCTCTGAATTTCTTCATGGTGAATAACATCTTTTTTAAGCATGCGTTCAACAGGACCAAGGATCAAATTTAACGGTGTTTTTAGTGAATGGGAAATATTTTGTGAGAACTGGATATTTTGTTCCAACAACTGTTGGATGTGATCACTTTTCTGTTTTATTTCTACCGTTCTTTCCTGAATTTGGATTTCTAACAATTTTGCCCGTTTTCTCGGAATAATGGTTAGCCGATAGAGCATGAGAAGTAATACTAACATGCCAAATAGGGCGTATATCACCTTCAACTGAAACGTTGCCCACCAAGGTGGCAAAATAGTAATCGCCATGCTGATTCCTTGGTCGTTCCATATCCCGTCTTTATTGGCTGCCTTAACGTTCAGCTTGTATTGACCAGGCAAAATATTGTTGTAGGTTGCCAGTCTATTTTGGTAGTTTGTAGAGATCCAATTTTTGTCCCAGCCCTCCAATTTATAAGCGTATTGGTTCCTTTTGGGACTAATGAAATTAAGCGCTGTAAACTCGAGCGAAAAATGGCGTTGTTGATAAGATAGAACCAACTCTTCGGTGGTATTAATGCTTTTTGACAACACAATGTTTGGATTTTTCTTTGTATTAACAGAAGCCTTATCTTCAGGCTGGTTATCTTTCTCAATGGAGTAAGGTTCATTGAAAATAAGTAAATTTGTAAAGGCCAGTTTTGGCGCCAGCGGGTCATGATGAATTTGGCTAGGGTAAAAGCGATTGAAGCCATTTACTCCGCCAAAGAACAGCTCACCGCCTTTGCTTTTAAACTTCGCACCCATATTAAATTCATTGCTTTGCAATCCGTCTTCTGCCGTATAATTTGTGAATTGGTGAGTCGCTGGCACGAGTTTGGAAAGCCCTCTATTTGTGCTTATCCATAGATTTCCATCATCGTCGTCAAGGATGGCGTTAACCATATTGTTGGCTAGCCCTTCCTTTACCCGATAATGAGATATTGTATTAGAAACAAGATTTAGTCGATTCAAGCCGCCTCGTTGAGTTCCAATCCATATATTGCCACTTTCATCTTCGAGTAATGCCGATATCAAATTAGAGCTAAGGCTATTGGGATTGTTAGAGCTGTGCTGATAATGTTGAAAATGGCCACTCTTGGGGTCAAGTTTGCTAACACCATTTGAGGTACCCGCCCATATATTTCCCAACTGGTCTTGTATCACAGCAGACACATGATTGTTAACCAAGCTGTTGTTGCTTTCAGTGATATGTCGGTAGTGTTTAAAATGTTTCAGAATGGGATCAAATTGGATAAGGCCTTCCTCGGTTCCAAGCCAAAGCATACCCTGCTTATCTTCATGTATGGCAAAAATTCTACCGAAATTAATATTGGGACCCGTGGAGTTAGGGAGAAATCGATCGAATTGCTTAGTAATACGGTTAAAACGATTTAAACCATAATAGGTAGCTATCCAGATAGCGCCCTGACTGTCTTCATGAATAGCCTTTATAACGCCTTTCGTTAAGCTGGCAGGGTCGCCAGTGATATGCCGGTATTGGTTGACTTGACCATGCTTTTTGTCAAATTGATACAAGATCCCGTCATAGGTCCCAACCCATAGCATCTTGTTAGAATCTTCGAATATTGCTTTTGTGGCAGAACTATTTAATGACTCGGTGTCTCCTTTTTTCATTTGATAGTGATTGAAATGCTCTGTCACCGGATTGATATAGATAGCACCAGACGTAGTGGTGCCAAACCAGATTAACCCTTGGTTGTCTTGGTAAATTGTTAGCAAGCCTGCCTTGGGTAAGTAAGTTTCGATGCCCACGTCTTCGAAACTTGATTCATAATCCGTGATATCAAAACGTGCCACCCCACCTCCATACCCGTGCCCAAACCAAAGCTTTCCGTCATTGCTTTCCAGTATATCTGTTACTGGCTTGTCGAATTTATACTTAGAATTTTTGAGTTTGGGACCAATATGAATAATTTGCTGGCGTGTTTTGTCAAGCCTGTTTAGAATCCCGTCTCCTGTTCCAATCCAGAGTGCGCCATGACGATCTTCTTCCAATGCGTGCACTTCATCATGAGTCAGGCCATCGTGAATTCCTCCAGTTCCACGGTAGTGCACGAAGCCATTCCTGTTTTCTTGTAATTTGTTCAGCCCTCCTTGGGTGCCCACCCAAAGCACTTTTTGCTCATCTTCAAAAATAACGTTAATGTCATTGTTGGTAATACTTCCTAAGCTGCTTTCATCAGATAAGTAACGGGTAAATTTTCCTGTAGAGCGTTCAAGCAGATTGAGTCCTTCTCTAGTACCTACCCATAGTCTTCCCATGCTGTCTTCTTCAATCGCTGTAATAAGATCATTACTAATACTGTTCGGGTCCTCAGCATCATGGCGATAGTGAATAAAGTGTTGCTTCTCCGCATCGAATCTATTGAGACCACCTCCATAAGTACCAATCCAGAGAGTCCCTTTGCTATCGTTATAAAGCACCTTGACAACGCCTCGTGAAATGGTTGAATCGTCTTCATAGTCATGCTGGTAAATTTCTATCTTATAGCCGTCATAACGGTTTAATCCGTCAGAAGTTCCGATCCATAGAAATCCTTGACTATCTCGAACAATACTCCGAACGGTACTTTGAGATAATCCATTTTCAACGTTTAGGTGCTGAAATTTAAGCTTGGGAGATATAGCGTTTACGTGAAAGGTGGCTAATGGAATACACATAAGCGCCCACAAAAAATAACAGCTTATTTGATTAAACCAATTGATTTTTTTTTGGCTTTCTTTAGTAGGTAAAATTGAGGTTATTGACACATACTTGATTATTCATTAAGCAAAAAACAACGTATTTCTTCGTATAAAATATGACCATATAATACTTGCATATATACTTCAAATAGTTTCGAGGAAGTAATGAATAGGTCACCTGATTTTGAATACACAGAATAATTCAATTATTTAGCAAACAACGCTATTGATCTGCTTTAACCAATATTGACACTTTAATAATGAAATATAATCCAACTATTGAGGTGTTAAATGACAAAACGAAAAAGCAGAAGTTATACCAATGAATTAAAACAGGAAGCTGTGGCATTGGTGACTACCAAGCGCAAACACAGTGATGCTGCGGCCGATAATCAGTTGACAAGAGCTTCAACTCTGTCGATCCAAATCAAGTATGGGCACGTGATGTGAATTACTTGAAAACTGGCGAAGGCTGGGTGTATCTGGAAATTATGATGAGTAAAGTCATGATAAAAGCCTATAACTTGAGGCAACCCCCAAAGGTTTAGTGTTTCATTCTGATAGAGGCTAACAGTAAACTAGCAAGCATTATCGTAAGCCACTGGCGAGCTTAGGCATACGAGCCAGTAGGGGTGTGTTGGGATAATGCAGTCGTTGAACGATTCTTTGGTAGCTTGAAACACGATTGGCTATTCAAAGTGCCCCAACTTACATGTGAACACATGAAAAATGATGTCGCTGCTTATATGCGATATTACAACTTATATCGACTAAATACCGCTACCAAAGACGCATCGCCGATCATCTATGAAAATTCCTTCAGGAAAGTGTCCAGTTTAACTTGAGCATCATCAAGGGTGAATTTACAAAGCCCCCAAATCATAATCGAACTTTTCATTTCAATTAGATGAAACACTCTGCGCCAATTAAATTTAAAACTACCACAACAAAAAAAGCCTGCTTTTTAGCAGGCCTTTTTTAATTTGGTGCGGAAAGCGGGACTTGAACCCGCACGAGCTATGCTCACCACCCCCTCAAGATGGCGTGTCTACCAATTCCACCACTTCCGCGTATTCTTTCTCTATCTTAGTTAGGTACGTCCGGTACGTCTGAGTCAGTCGGCGTTGTTGCCGGTACTTCTTCAGCGACTGGTACTTCAAGATCTTGCCATGGATCAGCTTCAGGCTTTTGAGAGTTGGACATATTGCCAAGAATCAAGCTAATAGCAAAAAATGCAGTTGCTAAGATTGCTGTTGCTCTTGTCATAAAATTACCAGAACCTGTTGCACCGAAAACGGTATTTGATGCACCTGAACCGAAAGATGCACCCATTCCGGCACCTTTACCTTGTTGAATTAACACTAACCCGATAAGCATTAATGCAACAATCAAATAAACAACTAATAATACTTCGTATAAACTCATGTGTTGACTCTATCAGTTTGCCGCTTGGCAAATTGTTAAAAACTCTTCAAATTTTAAACTAGCGCCACCAATCAGGCCGCCGTCTACATCTTCTTGACCGAAAAGTTCTTTTGCATTCGAACCTTTCACACTACCGCCATATAAAATCGCTATATTTTCGGCAATAGCTTCGTTGCTTTTCTTTAACAACGCTCTAATAAATGCATGTACTTCTTGTGCTTGCTCTGGGCTGGCTGTTAATCCAGTACCAATGGCCCAAATCGGCTCGTAGGCGATAACCATATTTCTAAATGATTCAATACCTACATGCTCAATGACAACAGTTAGTTGTTCTTCTAAAAAGTTGAAAAGCTCTCCACTTTCGCGAACTTCTAACGACTCACCAATACATAATATGGGCGTTAAACCTTCTTTTAAACAGGCTTCAACTTTTTTTGCAATAAGTTGGTTGGATTCAGCTTGATCTGTGCGTCTTTCAGAGTGTCCTAAAATAACATACTGAGCGCCACAGGCTTTAATCATACCGCAACTAACTTCACCTGTATGAGCACCATTATCATACTCACTACAGGTTTGTGCACCGACCGAAAATACATCACTGCTTAAGCTATTAAGTAGTGTAAATGGAGGACATAGGATGACATCGATATTATCTAATGTTTGTCCTTCAAATGCTGTCGTGAAAGATTCGGCTAATGCTAAATCTCCGTTCATCTTCCAATTTCCAGCAACGACTGGGCGTCTTTTTTGTGATTGCATCGAAAACTCCCTAGCCTTTATTTTCAGCCGTTCTAAAAGCGGGCGAGATATTAACTAACCCCGCCCCAAGTTACAAGTCCGAATGTGCGATTTATGCCGTTGCTTTTCCAACAGCTTCGGCAATATATTCTGCCCACTTGTTAGCATCGCTAGACTTATTGGCTTCCACCATGACTCGAATTACAGGTTCTGTGCCGCTCTTACGCAATAGAACACGACCTGTCGAGCCTAGCGCTTTCTCCGCTTCAAGCACAGAGTCTTTGACCGTTTGCTCGGAAAGTGGGTCTGTGCCGGCAGTAAAGGTCACGTTAATCAAACGTTGAGGGAACTTCTCCATGCCCTTTCTTAATTCGAGCAAGCTCATATCGGCTCTTAACATGGAAGTCAGCACTTGAAGGCCTGAGATGATGCCGTCTCCGGTTGACGCAACAGAGAGATTCAATACGTGCCCTGAACTTTCACCACCTATAGTCCAGCCTTTCTCAAGTAATAGCTCCATTACGTAACGGTCACCGACTTTACTACGCGCAAAAGGAATGCCCAAATTACCGAGCGCAACTTCTAATCCTAGGTTACTCATCACAGTACCTACGACACCGCCACCATTCAGACGACCAGAACGCAATGCATCTCTAGCAATGATATAAACGAGTTCATCACCGTCTAGTACTCCACCTTCGTTGTCGACCATCATGATACGGTCGCCATCGCCATCAAGCGCGAAACCAAGGTCAGCCCCTGTCTCTAACACTTTAGCGCGTGTCGCTTGCATTGATGTTGCACCAACACCGTCGTTGATATTCAAGCCATCAGGAGATGTCCCGACTTCAATAACATCCGCACCTAGTTCACGTAAGACATTAGGCGCAATGTGATAAGTCGCACCGTGTGCGCAATCTACAACGATTTTAAGGCCTTTTAACGACAAATCAGACGGGAAAGTCCCTTTACAGAACTCAATGTAACGACCAGCAGCATCATCTATTCTTGTCGCTTTACCTAGCTTGTCTGATGCAACACAAGTCATTTCTTCATCCATCATTTTCTCGATGGAAACCTCAATATCATCATCAAGCTTAAAACCATTGGCTGAGAAGAACTTGATACCGTTATCGTAATAAGGATTATGAGAAGCACTGATAACGATTCCGGCTTCAGAGCGGAATGTTTTGGTTAGATAGGCAATGGCAGGAGTCGGCATAGGTCCCAAAAGCCCGATGTTGATACCAGCTGCAGACAAGCCTGCTTCTAGCGCTGATTCAAGCATATAGCCTGATATACGTGTATCTTTACCAATTAATACATTGTTGGTGCCATGTCCTGCAAGGACTTTACCCGCAGCCCAGCCCAACTTAATAACAAACTCAGGGTTAACAGTTGAGTTCCCTACTCTTCCACGAATACCATCGGTACCAAAATATTTTCTTTCGCTCATTCGCTTTCCTAAATATTAATAACTGTATTTATTCTTCTATCACTAAGAGTCAACTTATCTCAGCTGCATTCAATTATTTTGTTCATTGTTTTTACGACATCGACGCTCTCTTTAACGTCATGTACTCTAATAATCTTTGCACCTTGCATAATCGCATAGATTGCACAGGCTAATCCGCCCGCCAGTCGTTCATCGACTTCTCTTTCCAACAAATTGCCAATCATAGATTTACGAGAAACCCCGACTAACAATTCGCAACTTAATGGAGATAGCTTTCCTAGCTGTGATAATAGCTGATAATTATGCTCTAAACTTTTTCCAAAGCCAAAGCCTGGATCAAGTAAAATTTGTTCTGCTTTAATACCTTCGGATAAACAAGCAGACTTTCTTTCTGATAAAAAGGTCGTGACTTCCTTTATGACGTCGCCGTATTCCGGGGATAGTTGCATGGTCGATGGTGAACCTTGCATATGCATAAGGCAAACAGCAACCCCATGGCTTTTTGCTAAGTTTGCAGCGGTTTCTAACGCTTTTGGCTCTTGCAGTGCTCGGACATCATTAATCAAGCCCGCTCCAGCTTTAACGGCTTCTTCCATAACCACAGCTTTGCTGGTATCAATTGAAACAACAGTATCAAAGTTCTGACAAATGGCTTCTATTACTGGGATAGTGCGTTCTAACTCTTCGCTAAGAGTCACTTCATCAGCACCCGGTTTGGTCGACTCCCCACCAACATCAATAAAGTCGGCGCCCTGCTTGAGCATACTTTCCACATGCCTAAGTGCGTTATCTTTAATATGGAACTGACCACCGTCAGAAAATGAGTCAGGTGTAACATTCAAAATCCCCATGACACGGGGAGTTGTAAGATCGATAAATTTATCAGCAAATTTCATAGTTAAAGGCGAGTTATCAGAATTATTCAGCGTAAATAAAATAGGCGCCTATCGGCGCCTATGGTAACTGGTATAAAACCTTAGCTTGGCAAATCACCAGGTTTTCCAACCTGCGGTTTCGGCGAGTCTGTTTTCGCTTTTTCAGACTTCACCTCGTCACCACCCGTTGGTTTATTATCACTTCCAGGTTTATTGTTATCATCCCAACCCGCTGGCGGACGAACTTCTCTACGCTCCATAAGATCATCTATCTGCTTAGCATCTATGGTTTCATACTTCATCAGCGCATCTTTCATCGCGTCAAGAATATCCATATTATCTCTGAGTATTTGCTCAGCGCGTGCATAGTTTCTATCGATCAACAAACGAACTTCTTCATCAATAGCAAGCGCTGTCTGGTTAGACATCTTCAAAGAGTTCTGCGTAGAACCACCTAAAAATACTTCACCTTCTTCTTCAGCATAAAGTAACGGCCCCATTTTCTCAGAGAGCCCCCACTGAGTAACCATCTTACGGGCAATACTTGAAGCACGCTCGATATCGTTGGAAGCACCTGTTGTGACACCAGCTTCTCCCAATGTCAGCATTTCAGCGATACGACCACCAAATAAGCTTGAGATCTGGCTTTCAAGAGATTCTTTACTCGCACTGTATTTGTCTTGTTCTGGCAAATACATGGTCACACCCAATGCACGTCCGCGAGGTATGATAGAGACTTTATAAACTGGATCGTGGTCTGGAACTAGGCGACCTACAATGGCGTGTCCTGCTTCGTGATAAGCCGTATTAATCTTCTCTTCTTCAGACATCACCATAGACTTGCGCTCAGCGCCCATCATTATTTTGTCTTTTGCTTTATCAAACTGTTCCATCGAAACAACACGAGAGTTACTGCGTGCTGCAAATAATGCTGCTTCGTTCACTAAGTTAGCTAAATCAGCGCCAGAGAAACCTGGTGTACCACGAGCAATCAATGACGCTTCAACATCATCACCGATAGGTACTTTACGCATGTGAACTTTAAGGATTTGCTCACGACCACGAATATCAGGCAAGCCAACAACCACTTGACGGTCGAAACGACCAGGTCTTAGTAACGCAGGGTCAAGAACATCAGGACGGTTAGTCGCAGCTATAACAATAATGCCTTCGTGACCATCAAAGCCGTCCATTTCAACGAGCATTTGGTTGAGTGTTTGTTCACGTTCATCGTGACCACCACCAAGCCCTGCACCACGCTTACGGCCTACGGCATCAATTTCATCAATGAAGATAATACAAGGTGCTGATTTCTTCGCTTGTTCAAACATGTCACGAACACGACTTGCACCAACACCAACAAACATTTCAACAAAGTCAGAACCAGAAATGGTAAAGAACGGAACTTTTGCTTCACCTGCAATTGCTTTTGCAAGCAACGTTTTACCCGTTCCAGGAGGACCTACCATCAAGACACCTTTTGGAATCTTACCGCCTAATTTCTGGAATTTTGAGGGGTCACGTAAGAAATCAACAAGCTCTGTCACTTCTTCTTTTGCTTCATCACAACCTGCGACATCAACAAAAGTTGTCTTAATTTGATCTTCGCCCAATAGCCTTGCTTTACTCTTACCGAAAGACATTGCGCCACGGCCACCGCCGCCCTGCATTTGTCGCATAAAGAAAATCCATACGCCGATAAGCAACAACATGGGGAACCATGAGATAAAGATAGATGTTAGGATTGACTGTTTCTCTGGTGGTGCGTAAGAACCATCAACACCATTAGCCGCTAACTCGCCATTTAAGAAATCATCGCCAAACCAAGGCATAATAGTGACAAACTGCTCACCTGTTGTTTTAACACCTGTCACTTCACGACCATCAATACTGACTTGTCTTATTCCACCTTCTTTGACTTCATTCAGGAAAGTTGTATAACTCATCTCTCCCTTTCTGGACTCATTCGGTGTAAAGCTTTGGAATACAGTC
Organism: Alteromonadaceae bacterium M269; assembly: GCA_004353515.1. Classification (GTDB taxonomy): domain Bacteria; phylum Pseudomonadota; class Gammaproteobacteria; order Enterobacterales; family Alteromonadaceae; genus M269. The sequence continues at coordinate 1,113,740 of SMNZ01000001.1, forward strand.
ATCAAAACAACTGCGATAACCAACCAAAGTATTAAGTTTTTTGCCATATCACTCAAAGCAATAACCTCTATTTAACAAAAAATCGTATAAAAAACGCTTATGTAAAGACTACTATAATTTAAAACCGGTCGCCACCAGATAAACTTCCCTGGAGCGCGCTCTGGATGAATCGGGTTTCCGTGTTTTCACCTGCTTAAAACGCTCTTTAACCGCTTTAAAAAACGCATCGAAACCTTCACCCTGGAAAACTTTTGTCACAAAACTACCGTTCTTTTTCAAAACGTCGTTGCACATATCCAAGGCCAATTCGACTAGATATATAGAACGGGCTTGATCAACGGCGTCATTTCCTGTCATGTTAGGTGCCATATCCGACATCACAACATCAACGTTCTTGCCATTTATTCCTTCTAGCAAAGTTTCTAGTACAGCATCTTCACTAAAATCACCTTGCAAGAAATCCACTTCAGCAATGGCATCCATAGGCAAAATATCACAGGCAATAACTCGCCCAGAATCACCCACCAAATCAGCTGCTAACTGAGACCAGCCACCAGGTGCTGCTCCTAAGTCAACGACATTCATTCCCGGATGGATCAATTTATCTTTTGCTTGAATCTCTTCTAATTTAAAGACGGCTCGAGAACGAAGCCCCATTTTCTGTGCTTTTTGAACATATTGATCATCAAAATGTTCTTTTAACCAACGTTGACTACTAGCTGATTGTTTACTTTTACTCATAGATTGCTGTTCGCATTAGGAATAAAGCAAAGATGGCGTTAGAATAGCGCTTTTCAACCCATAAAACGTAATATTTTTGTAAATGAATCTATCAACCAAACAAAAGCAGTACCTTAAAGGTTTAGCTCATGCGCTTAAGCCTGTCATTCAACTAGGCAATAACGGCCTGACTGAGGGTGTACTTGCTGAAACTGAAATTGCTTTAAACCACCACGAATTAATCAAGGTTAAAGTACCTAGCGATGATCGTGAAGAGAAGCAATTGATAATGGACGCGATTGTTAGAGAAACAAATTCGGTCAAAGTCCAGGTTGTTGGACACACGCTTGTCATTTACAGACAAAGCGAAGATAAAGTTATTTCTTTACCGAGCAAATAAAGCTCTAAAAGATACTGTCGAGATAAAGGCAATTTACTTATGCCTTTATCTCAAAGGCAGGCACTATTTATCATCGATAAATAGGTCCATCACATTAGCCAAATCTTTTTTACCTTCACGAATTTCATCATCAGTTAACCCAGTGATTTCATGAGGGAAAACTAACCATTCATCACTTTCATGGATAAAGTAATCAGGCACAATGTTTGTCTTATTATTTTGTGGCTTGTAGTAAGGGCAAGCAATACGCACATCATGTGGCATATTTAAACGCGTCAGTTTTTTAGTTTGCTTGATCAAAGCTTCGATACTACGACCAGAGTCAAAAACATCATCGACGATCAACAAACCATCATCGGCATTCGCATTCTCAATAAGGTAATGCAAGCCGTGTACACGAATTGTTTTTGATTGTTGCCCTATTCCATAATAAGACGAGGTTCTGACAGCAATATGATCCGTCTCAACTTTCTTGTAATCGAAGTATTCTTGAACGGCGATACCAACAGGTGCTCCACCGCGCCAAATACCAACGATAAAATGTGGTCTGAATCCATCTTCAAATACTTTCGCAGCTAAGCGAAACGAATCTTCTAATAACTGCTGAGCAGAAATATAAACTTTATCCACTTAAGGAACTCCGTAACAAAAAGGCGAGCTTTAATGCTCGCCTAAACTTATTATTGAATATTACCGAAAACTGACGAAAATTTAAATGTATTCGACCTCAGTGATTTCAAATTCAACATTCCCTGCCGGCGTTTGAATATTCACCACATCATCTAACTCTTTACCAATCAAGCCCCGCGCAATGGGTGAGCTAACAGAAATGCGGTTATTTTTGATATCCGCTTCATCGTCACCAACGATTTTATACGTCGTTTCTTGGTCAGTATCTAAATTGATAATGGTCACTGTTGTACCAAAAATAACTTTTCCGTTATTAGGAAACTTAGTGACATCAATAATATTGGCATTAGACAGTTTGGCTTCAATTTCCTGAATACGTCCTTCACAAAAGCTTTGTTGTTCACGCGCAGCGTGATACTCAGCATTTTCCTTTAAATCACCGTGCTCACGCGCTTCCGCTATATCTGCGATGATCTGTGGACGCCTTACGCTCTTAAGTTCTTTCAACTCAGCGTGCAAAGCGTCCGCACCAGTTACCGTCATTGGCACTTTATTCATTAACTATTTACTCTCTCATGTAATTCTTGGACAGAGCTTACCGTTGTTCTGTCATCTGCCTCGTGTGCATTTACTGTCGCAAATGCCGCATTCAAGGTAGTTGTGTATGGAACTTTACTCAATAAAGCTTCCCTACGGATATACACAGAATCGGTAATCGCCTGTCGACCTTCGGTTGTATTGATAATATAACAATACTCACCATTTTTGATAGCGTCTACTATGTTTGGACGACCTTCAAGCAATTTATTAACCACAGAACAGGCTAAACCAGAATCATTTAAGACCTTAGCAGTTCCACTCGTCGCTTCCAATGTGAACCCTTTTGAGATAAGCAACTTACCAAGTTCAATAATGCGCGCTTTGTCATTATTTCTGACTGATAACAATGCCTTACCACTACTTGGAAGGGCTTGATTCGCACCTAGATTTGCTTTCGCATAAGCCGTATCAAACGTCTCACCAACGCCCATGACTTCACCGGTAGAGCGCATTTCTGGACCTAACAGTGGGTCAACACCTTGGAATTTAGCGAATGGCAATACAACTTCTTTCACAGAGAAGAACGGTGGAATAATCTCAGCAGTTACATTTTGCTCGTGCAAAGATTTTCCAATCATCGCTCTAGCAGCAACTTTCGCTATCGGTAATCCTGTAGCTTTAGACACAAATGGAATGGTTCTAGCAGCTCTTGGATTAACTTCGATTAAGTACACTTCACCGTCTTTCACAGCAAATTGCGTATTCATTAAACCAACAACACCTAGCTCTAATGCCATTGCCTTAACTTGGTCACGCATCACTTGTTGAATACCAGCACTTAGTGAATAAGGTGGTAATGAACATGCAGAGTCGCCCGAGTGAACACCCGCCTGCTCGATATGTTCCATAATGCCACCAATAACGACATGACGACCATCACACATCGCATCAACATCGACTTCAATCGCATCATCAAGGAAGCGGTCTAATAATACGGGCGCTTCATTGGATACCTTAACCGCTTCATTCAGATAGCGCTTAAGATCTTTCATGTCGTAAACGATTTCCATCGCTCGTCCGCCTAATACGTAAGACGGTCTTACGACTAGTGGGAAACCAATCGCTTCGGCTTGGATAAGCGCCTGTTCCATATTGCTAACCGTCGCATTTGCAGGCTGCTTAAGGTTCAGTTTTTGAACAAGCTGTTGGAAGCGTTCTCTATCTTCCGCTCTATCAATTGCATCAGGAGAAGTTCCGATAATAGGAACACCATTCGCTTCAAGCGCACGAGCAAGCTTAAGTGGCGTTTGTCCACCGTATTGAACAATCACACCTTTTGGCTTTTCTATTCTGACGATTTCAAGCACATCTTCTAAAGTCACTGGCTCAAAATACAAACGATCCGATGTGTCGTAATCGGTAGAAACCGTTTCTGGGTTACAGTTAACCATAATGGTTTCATAACCATCTTCACGCATTGCTAAGGCGGCATGAACACAGCAGTAATCAAATTCGATACCCTGGCCTATTCTGTTAGGACCACCACCCAACACCATAATTTTTTCACGATCTGTTGGGTTAGACTCACACTCTTCATCGTAGCTTGAATACATGTAAGCAGTGTCAGTTGAGAATTCGGCAGCACAAGTATCAACACGTTTATAAACGGGGAATACCTTGAGCTCATGACGTAAATGACGAACATCATCTTCAGATTTTTCTGTAATATCAGCTAAACGAGCATCGGCGAAGCCTTTACGCTTTAACTGGCGCATGTAGTCTGCATCTATGGCATCAAGTCCCATTTCCGCAACTTTTTTCTCTTCAAGGATAAGATCTTCAATCTGTACCAGGTACCAACGGTCGATATTCGTTAACGCAAAGATTTCATCAACGCTCATTCCCAATCTAAATGCATCCGCGATGTACCAAATACGTTCAGCGCCTGGCTCTCTTAGCTCGCGAACAATAAGATTTTTACTTTCGGGGTCGTTGATATCAATGATTGGATCAAAGCCATTTACACCAACTTCCAATCCCCTTAGAGCTTTTTGCAAAGACTCTTGTTGGTTACGACCGATTGCCATAACCTCACCCACTGATTTCATTTGCGTTGTTAAGCGGTCATTCGCTCCTGCAAACTTCTCAAAGTTAAATCTTGGGATCTTTGTAACTACGTAGTCAATCGCAGGCTCAAATGATGCTGGTGTTAAACCACCTGTAATATCATTATCTAATTCATCAAGGGTGTAGCCTATTGCTAATTTGGCAGCCACTTTTGCGATTGGGAAACCAGTTGCTTTCGAAGCCAGTGCTGAAGAACGAGAAACACGTGGGTTCATCTCAATGATGACCATTCTTCCCGTTTTAGGGTCGATACCAAACTGAACGTTTGAACCGCCAGTTTCAACACCAATCTCACGTAACACAGCCAAGGCTGCATTACGCATTATCTGGAATTCTTTATCAGTTAATGTTTGTGCAGGCGCTACGGTAATTGAATCACCAGTATGAACACCCATAGGGTCAAAGTTTTCAATCGTACAAACGATAATACTGTTGTCATTTTTGTCTCTGACAACTTCCATCTCGTACTCTTTCCAACCGATAAGAGATTCATCAATCAGTAATTCATTGGTTGGAGACAAATCCAAGCCGCGTCGACAGATTTCATCGAACTCATCAACGTTATACGCAATTCCACCACCAGAACCGCCCATAGTGAAAGATGGACGAATAATGCAAGGGAAGCCAATGCGCTCTAATACTTCGTGTGCTTGTTCAATATTGTGAGCGATTTCAGCATTAGGACATGATAACCCAATAGACTTCATGGCTTTGTCAAATCGTTCACGGTCTTCAGCTTTATCGATAGCATCAGCAGTTGCGCCGATCATCTCTACACCAAATTCTTTTAAAACGCCCATGCGTTCTAAGTCGAGCGCACAGTTCAGCGCCGTTTGACCGCCCATTGTCGGTAGAATGGCATCCGGTCGCTCTTTTTCGATAATGGTTCTAACAACTTCCCAATGAATTGGCTCAATGTAAGTCACATCAGCCATTTCTGGGTCTGTCATAATGGTCGCAGGGTTAGAGTTAACAAGAATAACCTTGTAACCCTCTTCTCGGAGCGCCTTACAAGCTTGAGCCCCCGAGTAATCAAACTCACAGGCCTGTCCAATAACGATAGGCCCAGCACCTATAATGAGGATGCTTTTTAAATCGGTACGTTTTGGCATAGTCAGAAAATCCTCAGTTATTGGTGGGCTTTAATCAAATCAATGAAGTGGTCAAACAATGGTGCAGCATCATGCGGACCTGGGCTCGCTTCCGGGTGCCCTTGGAAACCAAATGCAGGCTTATCATTTCTATGAATTCCTTGAATGGAATTATCAAACAGAGATACATGAGTTACATCAAGTTGCTCAGGCAGGTTGTTCTCATCAACCGCAAAGCCATGATTCTGACTGGTAATCATGACGCAATCACGTTTCAAATCTTTAACCGGGTGGTTAGCACCGTGATGCCCAAATTTCATTTTTAACGTTTTCGCACCACTCGCTAGAGCAAGCAATTGATGCCCCAAACAAATGCCGAAGATAGGTATATTTTTATCTAGCAGTTTTGTGATGGCTTCAATAGCATAATCACAAGGTTCAGGGTCACCAGGGCCATTAGAGAGGAACACGCCATCGGGATTCAACGCCAGCACTTCTTCTGCTGTGGTTTTTGCTGGTACCACAGTTAATCGGCAACCTCTGTCGACCAACATACGCAAAATATTGCGTTTAGCACCAAAATCGTAAGCAACGACATGAAATGGTAAATCAGACTGCTGAGTCGCGTAGCCTTTTCCAAGCTCCCAACTTCCATCTGTCCATTCAAATGACTCATTTGTCGTCACAACTTTAGCTAGGTCCATCCCTTTAAGGCCAGGGAACTCTTTTGCTGTTTTAGCAGCAATATCCGCATCAAGGTTTTCACCGGTAATGATACAACCTGCCTGCGCACCTTTGTTCCTAAGAATGCGAGTCAAGCGACGTGTATCAATATTAGCGATACCGATAATGTTATGTTGCTTCAAATAATCCGACAGGCTCAGCTCATTACGAAAGTTACTTGTAATCAACGGTAAATCACGAATGATTAAACCTTTAGACCAAATTTGTTCAGACTCGACGTCTTCAGAATTTGTGCCGGTATTACCAATATGGGGATAAGTCAGAGTGACGATTTGCTCGGCGTAAGAGGGATCAGTAAGAATCTCTTGATAGCCCGTCATGGAAGTATTAAAAACGACTTCGCCAACAGAAACTCCGTCGGCTCCGATAGATGTGCCTTTAAAAACAGAACCGTCTTCAAGGACTAAAAGGGCATTATAGATCAAATCAACCTCCAATTAAGGGCAACCCAGCGAGGTTTTTGAGCGAAACGCGCAAAACAAACACATTCCACAAAAAAGCCTACAAAAAACGGGATGTAACCTGATAGTATTACAGCCCGTTTTCGCTAGATATTCGTTGAATGCCATCAATTTCCGCACCTATTGCGAAAACTTGACAAATTCCGATTAGTTTACAGCAACCTTCACCTTACGTCTATATTTTTTCAATGATAAAATGCAAAAATAGTCGCTTAAGCATAAATTTACGCATTAACAGGTGAAAACACCGCTTATCTATAATCCGAGAACGTCTCGCATATCATATAAACCTGCGGATTTTTCCGTTAGCCATTTGGCTGCTCTAACGGCCCCTTTAGCAAATGTCAGTCGACTTGTTGCCTTGTGCGTTAACTCAAGTCTCTCACCTAACTCAGCGAAAAGTACCGTGTGTTCTCCCACAATATCGCCCGCTCTTACTGTTGCGAAACCTATGGTTTTAGGGTCTCTTTCACCCGTGTGCCCTTCTCGACCATAGATAGCATGTTGCTCTAGAGGTCTATCTAATTCTTCAGCGATAACTTCACCCAAGGCCATAGCAGTCCCCGACGGAGCATCAACCTTGTGCCTGTGATGAGCTTCAACAATTTCAATATCTGCAGTTTCGCCCATAATATTGGATGCCTGCTTTACCAGATTAAGCAGTAAATTAACCCCAACACTGTAATTCGCAGCAAAAACCACAGGAATAGATTCTGCAGCTTGATTGAGTGCTACTTTTTGCTCGTTGTTCAAGCCTGTGGTGCCAATAACTATAGGTTTATTATTGGCAACACACCAATCAAGGTTATCGCACAAGGCTTCTGGCAAGGTAAAATCAATAACGACATCAAGCTCTGTATTTAAACGTTCCGATAAACTGACACCATTTGCACTAACTCCCGCCATGGTACCTGCATCTACACCGACGAGTGGCGAACCGTCCCTCACTGTTGCTCCAGCTAGGTTAGCGTTGGGATCTTGAGAAATTGCATCAATAATAGCGCGCCCCATACGCCCATTTGCACCTAGTACACCAATATTCGTCATTGTTTGCTCACTTGTCATAAATTGACTGCGATTTTGCCTCATCACCCGTATGTGAATCAATATTATGGCAAGGCATTTATCTCTATAAATCGTCGACTTCACGTTCCACATTTACGCTTCATAACATGAATAAAGTAACAATCTATGTTGTTGCCCTTAATACAGTTGACTTGGGATATCTAACTTGCTTACTCTGCGGTGAAATAAGTAGGCCGAGTTAATGGATCCTAAAGGATGATAGAAAACGACCAATTCACGAATGAACCCATTGAGCCAGATACACTACCTGACATAAATGACATCCTTTATAAAGAATTGTCACCTCAGTACGCAAAAAACAACAGGATACTGTCGTTAGCCGTTAGCATAGGACTCGCTTCAATCTTATTCTTACTGGGCTTCCAACCTTTCGTGAATTTACCTGAAGATATTTCCAATAACCTGCTCAGTATTATTATTGTTGTAGTTGTAATTGGCGCTATCCACTTTACCTACCACGTACTGGCAGATCCGCTAAAAGCTTATTCTTTGCGAGAAAAGGATATCACTTACCGCTCAGGGCTTATCTTCCGAAAAGTCGTCACTCAACCTTTAAGACGAGTGCAACACGTTGAAGTTGAAAAAGGCCCTATTGAAAGAATGACAGGGCTAGCGACCCTGCAAGTTTTTAGTGCAGGAGGCTCAAGTTTTACATTCGCAATTCCAGGACTCCCCGAAGAAAACGCCATGCAAATCAGGCAATACATTCTGGATAATAAGAATTCTTCAGAAAATAGTGAGCAATCAACCAAATCAGACCACGCGTCGGTGACTGATTGATGAACGATTTACTCAATAATGACAAGGAGTCGACACTGCAATACGGTCACTGGCAATCTCTGTCGCCCATTGCCATTGTGTATTTTGCAATTAGCACCATTAAACACAGCATTGGAAATTTTGTTTATCTTGCACCTGCTCTCATCGCGGGTTATTCGACACTAAAAGAAAACCCACTGTTAGCCAGCGTAGGCCTTTTAGTACTGATATCACTACCAGTTGGTTATGGTGCACTGAGCTTTCTACTCTACCGTTTCAGACTCAGCGACTCATCTGTCGAAGTGCGCTCAGGTGTCTTTTCGAAAAAGCACTTAAACTTACCTTTTGAACGCATTCAAAACGTGAAATTTGAACAACCTATTTACTACCGTTTGTTCGGTTACAGTTGCATTGAACTCGACACCGCAGGTTCATCAGGCAAAGAAGCTAAAATTGTGGCACTTCCGACTAGCGACGCTGTGTTACTGAAAGAGCAGATTCTCAGCTATGCTCATCACGACTCATCAGCACACAACGACAAATCAGTCGACGCGGGTTCTAGTACAGACAAAAAACAAACCTCTGATGAAGAAATTCTAAATACACGAAGTATTTCAGATCTTGTTATACATGGCTTAACGAGTAACAGGGTATGGATTATCCTTGCCGCTCTGGCACCATTTTACGACAACATAACAACCGAGCTCGCATCTTGGATGAATACTTTGGGAGTAGATGTTGAAACGCTCTTTAATCCAGCCACAAGATCCATGTGGCAGCTCATTGCGTTCTTTATTGCAGTGACTTTGGCTATCGTAGTGTTTATGACATTGTTGTCGGTTTTAGGCGCTATTTTTATGTTCTATGGCTTTACTCTCAGTAAAAGTCGGGAACGTTATATTCAACGCAGTGGTTTAATTACCAAACGTGAAATCAGCATGAAGGTTTCTAGGGTTCAGATTGCGGTTCGCAAACAAGATTGGCTAGACAGCATTCTAGGCCGAATTAATCTTGTTTTTGAACAAAAAAGTGTAACGCCTCAGCAAGGCGATGCCGTTATGTCAATGCAACAAAAACTCACGATCCCATCAGTTAAGCTAGATGAGTGTCATCAACTTATTGACGACGCCATGCCAGATAATCAGATGAGAGAGCTAAGCTATCATCCAATAAACAAACGGTTTATCTCTCGCAATATTCTATTCAGGTTATTCCCGCCTTTTATTATCTTCATGGGAATCATCACTTTTCAGCAACAATACACAGCTCTCGCGGTATCTGGTTTAGCGTTAGCCATTTGCTCTGCACTCATAGCTTTACGCTGGAAACGCTGGGGCTTTCAAATTGATCAGCAATTTTTATATATTCGCAAAGGTCTTTTTGGTATTGATTACTACTGCGTTCCTATTTTCAAAATTCAGCAAACGCTGTACAGACAAAGTGTATTTATGAAAAGGTTAAAATTAGCCAACGTAGAATTTGTTCTTGCTTCTGGCTTAGTTTCAATTCCATTCGTTCCACAGGAAATGGCCACAAAGCTAGTTAACAATGCACTTTATCGAGTCGAATCCGACCAGCGTTCGTGGATGTAGTATAAACAAGGTAGTTAATAGATAAATGATTACACTAGATAATGTTAGTAAAACCTTTCATGGGGGCGATGAAACGGTTACAGCGCTCAATCAAGTTTCCCTGACTATCAATAAGAACGAATTTGTCGCCATCATGGGAAGTTCAGGTTCCGGGAAGTCCACTTTAATGAATGTATTGGGATGCTTAGACACTCCGTCAAACGGCCGTTACATGCTCAATAATCAAGACGTCGCTCAACTCCCCGATGATGTCTTATCTAATATTCGCAATCAAAACATTGGTTTTATCTTCCAAACTTTTCACCTACTTCCTAAACTGGATGTAGTCGGAAATATAATGCTGCCGCTACGGTATACCGATATCGACCAAGATGAAGCTATGGAGCGCGTATCAAGCCTGATAGAACGCGTTGGATTGAGCCACCGTAAACACCATAAACCGTTCGAGATGTCAGGTGGGCAACGCCAGAGAGTCGCTATTGCTAGAGCGTTGGTTAACAAACCCAAAGTAATTTTGGCAGATGAACCTACAGGCAACCTGGATAGCAAAACATCTGAAGAAATTATGGGGTTACTAACAGAGCTACATGATAGTGGGCAAACCATTGTCATGGTCACACACGAAGATGATATCGCTGCTTACGCGAAACGCAGAATTGTCATGCGAGACGGTCAGATATTGGAGGACAATCAATGAGAGCAAGATCAATAACTATTGTCTGTTCATTACTGATGGCAGCTCAAACAGCTTATGCATCGTCCCTACTATTGAGTGGGCAAATTACCTCAGCAGAAAAACAAACAGTTACTGCGCCAAGAACTAATAACTGGCAAATACAAGTTCAATGGATGCAAGATGAAGGTGTTATCGCCGAAGTTGGCGACACTATCGCTGTATTTGATGGCGCCAGTGTGCAAAGCCAGCTCGAACAAGACAGAGACCGGCTCGAAGATGAGAATCAAAGGTTTGAGAAGAAAAAGCTCGAACTAACGCTACAACTTGAAGCTGATAAAAATGCACTCACAGTTGCTGAGCTGGAAGTGAAAAAAGCGTCGGTTGAAGCCTCCATTCCGGCATCTGAAATCAGCGAATACGACAAAGGCCAATATCAGCTTGAGCTTGAAAGAGCGCTATTGAAGAAAGTCAAAGCCGAGCAAAAATACTTTCTCACTCAAAAAGAAATGGAGGCCGAACTAGAAAAGCAAAATATTGAGCTACTTAAAATTCAAGAGCGAATCACGTATCAAGAAGCTCAACTCACACAGCTCAACGTTACTGCGAAAGTTAAAGGCCCTGTTAGTCATGCCATGCACCCTTGGAATGGGCAAAAGATATCAGCAGGTTCAAACTTGAGAGTGAGCTGGAAAGTTCTTGAGGTTCAAGCCATATCAAACTTCCAGGTTGAAAGTTGGGTGCACGAAATTGATGTCGACAGTTTATCCGAAGGAAAGGAAGTTAAGCTTTCATTAGATGCCTACCCGGACAAAACCTATGTAGGAACCATTACGCATCTGTCTAAACAAACAGAAACCAAAGAGCAATGGAGCAACAGTGCCTATTATCCGATGACCATTAAATTTAATGACATGCCTACCGAGCAACTCCTACCGGGTATGAGTGTACGTATTATTTTAGAAGGAGAATCGTAATGATAAAAGTTTATATAACTTTGCTCTTTGCCCTATTCCTACTCAGTTGCTCAACAGAAACCGTCAGCGAAAAAGAAGCATCAAATAATTCCCAGATAGAAGCTCCTGCTGAATTAATTTCCTTAAAAGAAGCCTATATCACACCTCCCAGCATTAACCGCATGTGGCAATACAAAATTGAATACTTAATCCCTGAAAACAGCTTAGTCAAAAAAGGTGATGTGATTCTAAAGTTCGATAGTGAACAGTTGGACAACCGTCTGTTCGATGAACGAAGTAAACTCAATGCTGCATTGAAGGAACTAGAAAAGCAAACCTTAGACGACAACGCTAAGCAACAAGATCTCGTTCTCGATCTCGCTGAAGCCAATATGGAGTTTGACCGTGCACAACGCAAGGTCAGTATTACCGACGAATCGCGTTCTGAAGTTGAAAGGAAAAAACAACAATTAGATTTCGAGATCGCACAATTGAAACTCGAACAAGCAAAGAAGAGCTTATCTCAGCATGACCAGACAACAACGGTAAACGCCAAAGTTAGCGAAAGCAAAATATCGGGTATCAAGCGTCGTATTGCAGATCTGGAAACCAGCATTGCAAAACTCACCATCAATGCGCCTAAAGAAGGTTTGGTCGTCTATCAAGCTGGCTGGCAAGGTAATAAACCCGCCGCTGGAGAAACGGTCCCACAAGGCACAACTTTGATGACACTTCCGTCAATCGATCAACTTGCGGTTAAAGCTGAGTTTGACGAATCAGATACATCGCTATTGCATGTGGGCCAAAGTGTAAAAATCACCTTAGACGCCTATCCAGAACGTCCCTTTGCTGGAGAAATCACCTCACTTGGCCAAGCTTACAGAGCAAAATCCAACAATAATTTAAAAGTCGTTTTTGACGCCACTATTGCGTTGAATCAATCGGAACAAGCCATTATGCGCCCTGGCATGAAAGCTCGCGTCGTTATTTCTGAGATACAAGGATAGTCACCGTTATGATGCAAATAATGCCTCGTTTAAAGCTCGCACTAATCATCCCTTTTAGCGTGTTACTTGTCGCCTGTTCCGAAGAAAAAACGAGCTACCCCGTTTATCAAGTAGAGCTAAAAGACTTTGAAGTGACAGTTCCCGCCTTTGGAGAATTGGAGTCAGAGCAAGCTGAACTTATTACGGCTCCCGGTAGGCAACCCATGACAATTGCTTGGTTAGCTGAAGAAAACAGCTTTGTTAAAAAAGGTGATATTGTTGCGCGCTTTGACCCCGACAAACTCATTCAGGATAGTCGTGATCAGGAACTCGAAATGCTACTTTTAGCGCAGGACATCGCCAAAAGCCAAGCACAACAAAAACAACAACTCTCGGACATAGATGCAGAACAACATTTAGTTGGGGAAGAATTTATCTTTACCGACAAATTTGCCATTGATGATGTCAGGCTATATTCGAAGTTAGAAATCATAGACACCATGCAAAACAGGGACTTTTTGACTGCAAAAGATACTTTTTTGGAATGGAAAGAAGGCAGCATCGATAGGCAAACTAAAAGCGCCATTGACGTCTTGAACATTAGACAAAGCGGCCATAAGAATAAATACGATCAGCACCAAGCGGCATTAAATCAGCTTAATGTCGTTGCTCCATACGATGGCTTGCTCGTTTATGAAAAAAACTGGCGGGGTGAAAAAGCCTCTATTGGCCAAACGGTATTTCCCGGTGCAACTCTCGCGAAATTGCCCAACCTAAATAAGCTGCAAGCAAAATTATATGTTCTTGCCAATGAAGCAATAAACTTAGAAGAAGGGCAAACTGTTGACGTCACTCTAGATGCACTTCCCGAACAATCGATAGCAGGGACAATTACCAAAGTTTCCGGCTTTCCTAGAAGTATTGAGAGACGAAGCCCTATTAAATATTACGAGCTCACGGCCAACATAGAAACCACACCCAACTTAACCTTACAGCCTGGTAAAAAGTTAAGCGCTACTATCATGGTTCAACCCATGGAAAAACAGCTGGTTGTGCCTATACAAGCTATACATCACAAAGAAGGCGAAAACTTCGTCTATCTAATGAGTAACGGTAGTTTCTCAAAAAAAGTCGTTAAAACGGGTGAAAAGAACCTCTACTTTGTCGTGATAGAAGAAGGACTCGCTCAAGGCGATACTATTTCACTTAGTATTCCGGAAAACGTGTCATGAACAATTACAAAACACTTATTATTGATGCTATCAGCGAATTATCGTCTCAAAAGCTAAGAACCTTTTTGACCTTACTCGGCATGATTTTCGGCGTAGGCGCTGTTATTGCGATGCTAAATATTGGCGAAGGTGCAGAGAAAGAAGCCCTGGCACTTATTGATTCAATGGGTGTGAATAACATCATTGTTGAATCCAAACAATATACAGCAGACGAGCTTAAAGAGCTTCGCGAAGAAAGCCTTGGGTTATCTTTGGCTGATAGCGAAGCAGCGGTTAAAACCCTTCCGTTCGTGACCGACTTTAGTGCTAGTAAGCACATTAAGGTCCACGACATCTATAGCGATTGGGGTAAATCACCCTCTGAAGCCATGGGAATTACACCAAGCTACTTCGAACACGGTAACCTAACACTTTCACAGGGACGCTTTTTTGACAGCAATGATGATATCAAGCTAGCACAAGTCGTTGTTCTGGGTTTTGACACGGCTAAAAACCTATTTCCCAACAATGATCCTATAGGTCAATTCGTGAAAATTAATCACCTATGGCTGGAGGTCATCGGAGTACTTTCAGCTCCCGCTCAAAGCAAAGATGAGTTTCAGGGTGTTGCAGTTGGAGGTGATAGAAATAGGCTGTTTATTCCCCTACTCACATCGATGAAAAAACTTAAGGTCGATACGCTGGATAGTCAGTTAGATACCATCAAACTATCAATTGATAAGCAGACGGATCCAATCATCGCCGCGAGTGCAATATCTCACCTGATAAAGCAGCGTCACGGCGATGTCGATGATTTTACACTACTCGTTCCGGCAGCGCTTTTGGAGCAACAAAAACAAACCCAACAGATCTTTAATATCGTGATGGCTTGTGTTGCCGGAATTTCACTGCTGGTTGGCGGCATAGGTATTATGAACATCATGTTGGCAAACGTCTTGGAAAGAACACGAGAAATTGGTTTACTCCGTGCGGTCGGCGCTACACAAAAAGATATCAAACAACAGTTTATTGCCGAGAGTTTCACTATTTCGATTTTAGGCGGCATTCTAGGCGTTTTGTTTGGTCAACTCCTTGCTGCGCTTATCGGCTTCTATTCGGGATGGGCAGTTAGCTGGTCCATCCCAGCCATTGTTCTCGCTCTTGGTATTTGTATGCTTGTTGGTGTTGGTTTCGGTGTATTTCCAGCAATCAAAGCATCTAAGCTTAACCCAATTGACGCTTTGCACAGCGACTGATTTTAAATATCACACAGACTTTTAACACCGGTGTGCTAATCCTCAAGCAACTTGAGTAACATTAGGCTCACCGACTTTAACTCACC
Organism: Alteromonadaceae bacterium M269; assembly: GCA_004353515.1. Lineage (GTDB taxonomy): Bacteria > Pseudomonadota > Gammaproteobacteria > Enterobacterales > Alteromonadaceae > M269. Next base: position 1,129,058 of record SMNZ01000001.1, read on the forward strand.
AATTTCTTCATGAAAATTAAGTGGTAACAAAGCCTCGCTTTGCAAATAGTTAGAGAGTATTGCCCGTGCAATTAGATATTGCTTTTCCCCTTTGGCATTAGGGTATGCACGCTTTAGTTCACTCACCAAGATTTGAATTGATTGTTGTATAGCTTGGACTTGATACTGCCTCACTTGATCAAGGCGTTTAGCCTGAGCATAAACAGCTTCGCCGACAATACACTTGTCGATATAGGTTTGATTCCTTTCCGCAAACAACATTTCTATCAACGCCTCCACTCTATTTTTTTCCGGTAACCACTCCGCTGTTTGTCTCCATAGTTCGCTGTAGTAGTTTTGATAACGTTCACAAAGCGCAATAATAATATCGTCCCTGTTACCAATATAGTGACGTAAAAGGCTGCGTTTCATAGCAGCTTTTTCTGCGAGTTTCTCTAAAGAAGTTGCCTCCAAACTAGCTTCCAAAATGCATTGTTCAAATGCATCCAGTATCTCTTCCGTTCTCTTAGCAACCATATTTGGACGAGGCATAACAGTTCCCCTTAATTGCAAATTATGAAAACCCCATCAATAAATTGTCATATTGACAATTTACAAATCGACCGGTAACTTAATAAATAATCAAGGTGACAATAAACTTATAGGAGCATCTACTCATGAAGAGTCGTCTAAGTTGCGTGCTATTAATCTCATTGGCTATTCAAGCTTGTGGCGGCGGTAACAGATCAACACCACCAGCAGCACCACCGGAGCCATCAACACCAGTCGTCACAAACCCGGAAGCGCCACCAACCTCAGTCATATCCAACTATATTGGTTTTGAATCGGCTCCCGTTCGTCCAATCGTTCAACAAGGGAACTGGTTATATGTCACCAACACTCCGAATAACACGGTGGAAGCATTCGAATTAGATGAAACAGGTAGTGCCCAAGCACGCTTCTCCATACCTGTTGGTTTAGAGCCAATATCTTTAGCCATGGAAAGCCTAGACAAACTTTGGGTAGTGAATCACCTGTCGGACTCTGTCAGCGTTATCGACCTTGGATTATCTATTCCTGTGGTCACTCGCACCTTGCTTGTTGGAGACGAACCACAAGATATCGTTTTTGCAAAAGGTAAAGCTTTCATCAGCACTGCGCATCGAGGGCAACACCTCGATCACCCCTCATTAATCGGAGTACCTGGAGCTGGTGATCCACAACTGCATACTCCCAGTATAGGTCGAGCTGATGTGTGGGTTTTCGATCCAGCAAACCTAGGCAACGCAATTGGTGGAATCCCGCAAAAGATCATCAGCTTATTCGGTGATAGTCCAAGATCTCTCGCTGTTAGCAATGACGAGTCCCACGTTTATGTCGCTGTTTACCATTCAGGTAACCAAACAACTGCTGTACATGAAGCCGTTATCTGCCAGGGGTTTGAGGACGATGAACTTGGCGAGAACCCTTGTCGAGTTATGGATGGAATTACCAGCCCCAATGGCATAGAAAATGGCTGGCTACCTGGAGGACGCACAGCGCCTGGACAAAACGCCGAAGGAGAGTTTCAACCCTGGACCAGCATGATCGTGCAATACGAGCCTCAGTCGGGTCAGTGGCAAGATAGCCAAGGAAGAAATTTTAGCAACGGAATACGCTTCAACCTTCCAGACAACGACGTTTTCGCGATAGACACGTCAACATTGAACGAAGACGGTGCCTATCAACACGTAGGGACAACTCTATTCAATCTGGCAGTCCACCCTGTCACTGATACGTTATTTAGCACCAATACTGAGGCTAACAACGCGGTACGTTTTGAAGGTTCTGGAGAGCATGGAGGCTCAACTGTACAAGGTAATATTGCACGCAGCCAAATCAGCCTTATCGCCCCTGATACCGGAAACGTAAGAATCCGGCCTATTAATCGCCATATAGACTATTCCCAATTAAAGGCATCGCCCAGTGTGAAAGAACATAGCTTATCGACACCAACGCAAATGCAGTTTTCGAATGACGGTTCAGAACTATTCGTCGCAACTATTGGTTCGAATAAAGTCGCACGATTCAATGTATCAGAGCTCACTGACGATGCACTTTGGGATGACGAAGACCAGGAATTCTCCCCTACTCAAGCCAGTCAAAGCCACATTAATGTTGAAGGAGGCCCTGTAGGGATCCACTTAAACTCCGATAATAACAAGCTTTACGTCTTTACTCGTTTTGACAACGTACTAGTCACATTTGATACAGAAACAGGTCTAGAACTCCAACGTATATCAATGGCTACGCCTGAACCGGAATAATTCAAAGCTGGGCGATTTATGCTTTACGATGCGCAAGTGAGTTCGTCAAACGGCGAAGCATCGTGCGCCAGTTGTCACGTGTTTGGAGATACCGATCATCTCAGCTGGAACTTAGGTAATCCTGACGCTCCAAATACACGCAATTTACAACCATTCCCTACAGCAAACTTATCTCGTTTAGGGTGTGACCTAGTCGGGCCAGATGAAGATTCATGTCAACTACTGGAAATCATTAACGGCAACGGTGATGAACTCAGTATCGCATCAATGAAAGGGCCGATGACCACTCAAACCATGAGAGGCATGAGTACTCACGGCCATATGCATTGGCGCGGTGATCGTGTTAACGGTTACTTTGGCAATGATACTGAGCAACTCCTGGATGAAAGAGTTTCTTTCAAAAACTTTATTGTCGCCTTTGAAGGGCTTTTAGGACTAGACATTGAGCTACCTGAATCTGTCGACTCAGACAACAAACCCGATGACGTTGTTGCATTGGAAGAGAATATGGATAAATTCGCAGACTTCATGTTATCCGTTAGCTTACCCCCAAACCCTATTCGAGGCTTAGACAACAGCCTATCTAACTCAGCAAATATAGGCGCTGACTTCTTCCATGGAACTCGTCGCTCAGACGGACTAGCCGACGATGTAGACATTAATGGACCAGAGCGAGATGGCGTTAATTGTGAAGGGTGTCATGGCGTCGACTCAGTCCAAGGCTTTTATGGTACAAGAGGAGAAATTGCCCACGGCGGCGAGATACAAATATTCAAAGTTCCTCAATTAAGAAACCTGTACACCCGAGTCGGCATGTTTGGATTACCAGACAGACCGGGCTTTTTGCCTAGCCATACTAAAGAGCACCAAGGTGACCAAATACGAGGCTTTGGTTTTCTCCACGACGGTGCGACGGATCAACTCGTGAACTTTTTACGAGGTGGCGTATTCGATAACGGCGAAACGGGGTGTCCGCCAGGCGTAAGTAGCATGCACGGATGTGAGTTTAACCAAGGTTTTGTCGGGATACCCGATGAACAAACAAGAGAAGGCCTTGTTGACTATTTAATGGAATTCGATAACGACATTGCGCCCATCGTAGGGCAGCAAATAACCTTGAATGCCAACACAAACACTTTTGTACATGACCGCTTAAACTTACTTATTGAGCGCGCAAATACACCTTTCGTATCGAAAATATTGGGAGGTGAAGTCACGGAATGCGATCTCATTGCCCGAGGCGTAATTAATAATGAGCCGCGCTCTTACCTATTACAAATCAGTAATAATCGCTTTATTAGTAACCAGAATGCTGAAGAGCAACTCACTTCTGCACAGCTTCAGCAACTTGCTGTGGAAGACGGAAATAGCTTGACCTATACCTGTGTTTTACCAGGCCAAGGGCAATACTTCACACTCACAAATTAAGAAATTGAACGAGGAGAAACACCATGTTTGCATCACTTCCATGGAGCTACTGGTTAGGCATCGCATTAGTTGTATGGCTAATCTACGACCTAATCAGTGGTTCATCATATCTCTGGCGTGCCTACAGACGTAGCGAAGAACCTACTAAATATTGGCTAACCTTACTTCTATGGTCTTTAGTTGCTGTTAGCTGTTTTGTCTTTCCCTATTGGACTATTACGTAAGCTGGGTACTAAAAAATAAATTGTCATATTGACAATTTACTTAAAAACAATAAAATGCGCAGTAATTAAACAAGTTATAGGAGTTCTTTATGGCTCGTCACATGTTCGTGACCTTTCTGATTGTGTTAGGGATCTATGTATCTCTGCTCATTGTTATTGATCATCCCTTTGTCGCTAATGCTATGCCTGCCGAGGAATTTGTTAGCAATACAGATGAGAATGATTTAGCGTCAACAGAAACCAAGAACAATGGTGTTGAACTCGCTCAAGAACAGCAAAATGAGTCAACCACAAAACCAACCAACATCGACAAGACTGAAGTTAAAACAGTGAAAAAAATGCTGTTCAAAGGACCTACTATTGTCGGTGTTAGCGAGAAAGTAGACTTGAATAACGCTGAGCAGGAAGTGCAGCAAGTGTGGCAAAAACTGCAGAGCAACAAAGTGCTTCAACATAACGTTGCATGGAACAAAGGCAACATCAAAGTCTACGCTTATTACTCAGAGTTCGATGAAAACTTCAGCGCAGCAACACTCTCTATCGGATATGATCAAGAAGACCTACTGTTAAATAGCAACATCGATACGGTGACATTACCGACAGGTGTTTTTCATCGATTCAGCGTAAACACTCAGACTGGCATTCCCAGTGACAAAGCTTGGGCGCAGGCCTATATTTATAAAAACCTCATTGAACGCCACACCCTGAATCGCCTCGGTGAATTAGTGAGTGCCGAAGCATTAGTTCTTGAACTATAGGAGACAATGATGGATTGGTTACACCAAATCGTTTCTGAAGAAACACTCTACTATTTCGAGACTTTCATCCAAGACTGGGGAATGACAATCTCGATCGGTATCCTATTGCTTGAACTTATTGTTATCGCATTTAAAAAGCAGTTCACCATGCGTTTGTTAGGTGATGCCTTCGCCAACTTTGGGACCTTAGCGCTCTTTTTCGCTATCGGTTATATTCTGGTTGGTGCGGCTTATGTCGCAGGCTTTTATTGGGTTTATTTAAACTTCAGCATCACGCAATTACCCATTAATGGCTGGGTTATTATGGCCTGCGTGCTACTTGCCGATATTGCCTACTATTGGGAACATCGTTTTATGCATCGATGTGGTATCGGATGGGCAACGCATACGGTTCATCACAGCTCACCGTACTTCAATATCTCTGTTGCCTATCGGTTCGGTCCATTAGATGGAATCATGCCCTTTTTCTTCCATCTTCCCCTCGCCTTTCTTGGCTTCAATCCGATCGTTATTGTTTTCGCTGAAGGATTTGTCCAGCTCTATCAAACGCTGCTACATACCGAGGTTGTGAAGAAACTGCCCAAACCTATTGAGTGGATATTCAATACGCCTTCGCACCATCGAGTGCATCATGGTTCTAATCCAGAGTACATAGACAAAAACTACGCTGGTATATTTATTATCTGGGACAAGCTATTCGGCACTTTTGCGCAAGAAGAAAATAAGGTGATCTACGGCATAACGACACCAGTCAATACCGTAAACCCCATTAAAGTTTTCTTTATCGGTCTTGTTCGTCTTGCAAAGCAAGTCTCTAAAACTCAGGGGTTCATTAATAAAGTCGGAGTCATCGTTATGCCTCCAGGTTGGTCACCGAAAAAAGCAGGATAGCCTTATGTTAAAGAATAATATCTTACCTATTGAAGCTTATACTGACTCAACCTGGTTTGACTTAGAGATGCGGCATATCTTCTCGTCGACCTGGGCTTATGCAGGCTTAGTAGAAGATATTAGCGAGCCCGGCCAGTTCAAAAGTATTCAGGCTGGACTAAACAACATCATTATTGTTAAAGGAAGAGATCACCGGCTTCGCGCATTTCACAATATGTGCCGTCTTAAAGGTACACAGTTATTGAGGGCTGAAGGGAAACTGCAAAAAGCCATTACCTGCCCCTATCATGACTGGACGTACGATTTAGAAGGCGAGCTAATATCCGTTCCGAAAATGGATCTTGAGTTCGCCAACCTAGACAAAAGCTGCTTAGGGCTCAAACAAGCATCTGTCGACATATGGCGTGGCATGCTCTGGGTTCATCCAGAAAAAGACGCTCCTGCAGTAACCCAATGGTTCAAGGATGTAGAGCCTTATCTTGGCCCACATCAGCCAGAAAAGTTGATGGAAGCTAAAGACAACGTAGTAATTGAAGACATCAAAGCGAATTGGAAAATTGTGGTTGAAAACTACATTGATCACTACCACCTCGCTCAACTTCATAGCGGTACATTAAATATGTACGACCACGCCAAAGCCGAATTTGGTTTTGTTGGCCCTCACTTTGCTTTCTGGGAACCATTGGATCCTGAATACGCCAAAAACTTGGAAAAGAATGCGTCAATGCCGCTTATTGATTATATTCCCAAAGAGCAGCTCGGCGCTTCAGTCCCAATGCTGTTTCCAGGTATTGGCCTTGGAGAATCAGAAACCAGCTGGTCCGTCTTTCACGTTATCCCGATCGCTGTTAACCACACCAGAGTAGAAGTACGAACCAAAGTTATGCCAGCGTCAGACTGGGAATTTGCAAAGTATGCATCGCGTTCAAATAAATTCTGGGAAAAGCGCATAGGCCCCAAATATGCCAGTGAAGATGCTAATCATCCTTTGGGTTCTGCCGACTTTATGCAAGAAGACATTTATGTGTGCGAGCAACAACAGAAATCCTATCAAAGCCCCTACTTTGAGCTAGGCCCATCAGCAAGTCATGGTGAATCTCCCGTTAGAGACCACCAGCAAGTTGTTTGGGACTACCTAAAACCTTTCATCAAAAATACGAAGGAAGGTTAACAATGGAATGGTTTGATCTCACCGTAAAAGACGTAAAGAAAGTCACCAAGGAAGCGACATCCGTAACACTATCAATCCCAGATAGCATAAAAAACAGCTTTAGTTGGCAACCAGGGCAACACATCCAACTCGAATTAACCATTGATGGCGAGCGAACGAGGCGTTGCTATTCTATTTCTTCAACTTGGGGACAAGCTTTAACCTTCACCGTTAAAAAGATTCAAGGCGGTAAAGCATCGACCTATATCAACGAACGATTAAAAGCTGATGACCTGATTAAGGTAACCGCGCCCAAGGGAAGATTTACCCTAACACCTAATAGCGAAACGCGTCGCAGCTACTACTTCTTTGCTGCAGGCTCCGGCATCACTCCAATTTATTCAATGTTAACCACCTTATTGCCAAATGAACCCGACAGCTTCGCTTACCTGCTGTATAGCAACAAAGACAGTAAAAGCACTATATTTGCTGAAGAACTCGTTCATCTTCAAAAAAAATATAGCGACCGACTCATCATTAAACATTGCCATAGTTCACCAGGTTGGTTTGACGATGCGCCATGGCGAAAAGGCCGAATCGATACTGATGCAGTTCATGCTTTTATTAATGAATGTCCACCCTATGCACAAGATGCACAATATTACCTGTGTGGACCGGGCTCATTTATTCCCGACTTAAAAAAGGCGCTCAACGAAATAGACGTTCCCAATACACGGATTCATATGGAATCATTTGGAGGTGCTAAAACTCCGGAAAAACCGACAGGAGACAAAGCCATATTGAACGTTAATTTCAATGGTGAAAAACATCAAATCCCCGTTGCATCAAATCAAAGTCTATTGCGTGCGATGTTAGCGGAAGGTATAGAGGCACCTTATTCCTGTGAAGGTGGTGTTTGTGGGACTTGCCGTTGCTTTTTAACCAAAGGCGAAGTGTCCATGCAAAACAACCTAGTACTGGATGAAACAGATATCAAAAAAGGTATTATTTTGGCATGTCAGGCCATCCCACAATCCAAAGATATAGAAATTAAATACAAAACCTAATCCACTTTGATTGCTTCAATGCTGACTAGCCTTTAAAACATCTATTCCATTGACAGAAAAAAGCCTACCGTTTGTAAGAACTGCCATGGAAAGATGCATATTTGAAATGAAAGAATAAGTGTCAGGCAACTTACTACGGATGCGCTATGTGTTTGAGCAAACGGTTACTACTCCTATTTATCATACTGACACTAGCCAGCTGCAAGGTCGAGCAATCTGCAACATTGGAGCGATATACACCGACTGATATCAATGACCGATGGACTGTATCCACCTTATCCAAAGAAGGCATCAATACCGACAAGATATTGAGTATGATGCAGGCTATTGAAAAAGGCGAATACCATGGCATTAGCAGTATTCTTATCGCCAAAAACGGTAAGTTAGTCTTTGAAGCTTATCCAGGCAAGTTTAAACGTGATGAGATACACACCACACGCTCGGCAGGAAAGTCCATTACCTCAGCCTTAGTTGGGATCGCCATAGACAAAGGTTTTATTGATTCTGTTCATGAACCTATTCTCCCCTATTTTCCAGAATACCAAGGCTCTATAACTCATTGGGATAAACGTAAAAACAACATCACTATCAAACACCTACTCACCATGACAAGTGGTGTTAAAGGCAACGAAGATAAAATGTATCCAACAAATGATTGGACCAAATTCTACCTAGACCAACCACTTCAATATTCGCCGGGACAGCATTTTTCATATGCTACCAGCGGCGTTGTTGTATTGGGTAATGTGATAACTAGAGCATCGGGACTACGTATCCCTGAATTCGCAAATCAATATTTATTTCAACCACTGGGCATCACTCAGTACAAATGGCCTATCACCAACTCTCGCGGTAATCAGGGGCTTGCCATGACAGGTGGCGGCTTAAATTTAACGCCCAGAGATATGCTTAAATTCGGTCAACTCTATCTAAATCAGGGCATTTGGAATGGGAATCGCATTTTATCAGAAGCTTGGATTAAAGAATCAACGCAGCAACACGTCGTAAGTGATCTATACGGCGAAGGTTACGGATACCTATGGCGTATAGTAGAAAGAAAATACGGCCAGAAAAAAGTAAAATCCATTGAAGCCTGGGGAAATGGCGGACAATTTATCATGGTCATTCCTTCACTCAGTTTAGTTACCGTTTTTACTGGAGAAAACTACGGAAAATTCCCCGAAACAGAACAGCCTTTTGAGTTATTGGAGAGGTATATTTTGTTTGCTCTAGAAGTATGAAAAATGGGAGCCTAAAATAAACTACTGACTACCTCAAATTAAAGATCCTCAAGAGTCTTGCCTGTCGATTCATAATATTTACGTAAAGACTCTGCCTTTTCGAATAAATCTGTAATCCTCGGTTCCGCAACTTCTAACGCTTGGGGGTGGGCTCTAGTTTTGACGAGAATATCAAAATTAGTCGTTTCAATACCTTGAAGGTGCTCCAACAGACTATAATCTGCAATAGCCATATTTCTAGTCAAGATATCTGATAGCTCTTTCGAAGTTTTCCTAGCCACTTGCCAATGTTCGTACATTAACATTGGCACTTGAGAATGCTGTTGTAACGTAACGTCTGTTTTAAGACACCACTCTTTAATGAACCCTTCTCCCATCTCAATGGGAGTTCCAGCACCGCGCAATTGATGTGTAGCTACTAATTCCCAAGCAATTCCAGTCGATTGGTTATAAATTAAACTTACTTTCGATTTTATTAGCTTTTCTAATGACTCTTTTTGCTTCAATTCAGGTATGAAAACGATAAAGAAATAGAAAATACAGCTTGCAATTGTACTAAGCGAAACATTCTTTATTAAATCGATAATTTTATCAGGCCATAAAAGAAAAGTTCCTAGTGAGGAACCAACTAAAGCTTTAGGTAATGAGTTCCCTACTACTAAATAAATAAGGAGGGCTACAAAGGAAATTAGTATAACTTTATTTTTCAAAGTAATTTTCAACACTAGTCCTTGTTTCATCTATCAACTTCTTAATATCATCAGCGTCACATGCGTAGGTAATGCCAGTATTTTGCTTATAAATCGCATCAAGTTCTTTTTTCCAATCATCATCCCGCATCTCAACAGAACAAATTTCTTCTTTGTAACCGGTAATTATTTCGCAGACAACATGCTCGTTATCTTTATAGAAAACAACAGGGCCACCGGAAAACCCAACCACATTATGCGCATCTAAAATCAAAGATTTTGTACCAATCATAGATACAATTGCCCCCCTTTCAAAAGGCATTGGCCTATTCTCGAACCCTTTGTAGTTAACATATTCTTCTAACATTAATGGAAACCCGAGGAAGTGGACATGCTGTCCCATATGCAACTTATGTGAATCGAGCTTTAAAGAAAGTCTCTCCTGTCCATTAATATATGGCACCGTAAAAATAGCTACATCGTGTTCAAAATCTCTTGCAATAAGCGATGCTCCAGCCCAAGTTTCCCACCTTTTTGCTTTTTTATGCATGAGATTTCCTTCGTAAGGTTCGGCAATAAGGTGATTAGCAGTTATTAAGTATGTTTCATTTCCGTAATCAACTAATACTACTGTTCCAGTCTGTTTACTTTTAATAAAGAATGTACGAGCGAGAACATTTGTAGTGGGTGGGATAATCTGAAATGCTGGACTTCCTAATAGAGTTACCACGATATATCCTTAGGCTAATTTTCTGGTTGACACTGATGTAATGGTTTTTAGCGAAACAATAATATTTTCTTTACCTATTAGTATCAGACGCACAAATATTTTACCACAGCTAGAATGTAGAAAAGTTGATATGCATCAACCTTATATGGGAGAGATAATCGTTTCTCCATGTATATTGTTCATGGAAGAAACGACTTTGATTAGAGGTAACTAATTAAACGAGTATCTATTAGTTCTCGGTGTGAGATGTATTAGATTCTCTGGCTCTATGTGTTAGATCAACCATGGCTTTTCTTGCCGAGTAGTGTTCTGTAATAGGTTCCAGAAATGGAATAAATTGTGGCGTCTTAGATGCTCGACGGGTATTTAAGTAGTGAAACCCTTCTGGGAAGACTGTCAGCATCGAGACATGAGACTCTCCCACCTTGGCAATTTCAAACTGAGAAGCGATCTGTGCCAGTGCATCGAGGTGATCTTCATGCATGTGTGTGATAATTCCCTTTTCTGCTGGGGAAATATCTTCATAATCGCCAACCCATTCATCCTGTGAGAACCAGTAGATTTCACCAAAACCGCCGATATACCGAACGCGTGACGTTTGTAGGTGGTAGAAACGGAAATCGTGTGTATTCTGGTATTTGGCTGCTTGCGGGAATAATTGGAAATAACGATCTTGGTCGACTTGGCTTACGTTGTCCCAACTCGCTTCCGCCAATATCGTAACTCGCGCACTCGCTTGGCTGTCATCTTGGTTTGCATCATATACACACAAGCTGACTTTATTATCCGTTTTCATATTACGGGAATGCTGCGCGATATCAGAAGCGTAGATAATGATGTTTCCGTCGTTAGTCATCATGAACGGAATGATAGACCCGAAAGGAAAATCTTTTACAGACAAGCTATGAGTCGCTAACACACCTGTGTGCTGTGTTCTCATTAAGGTTCTTGCCTGATAGATATGGCTTTGTTTTTTGGCTGCGTTAGTTAATGATTTTGTTTCTTCTTCAGACATTGTTTTCCCATTCATGGTTTAAAATATAAGTTGGTTTATTAGTGTGTTCGTTGTGCTGCAAATAGCCTTCTGTTTCGAAACACTGATTAAGATAATTTTCCGAAAAGCATGCTTGGCTTGTGCCTTCGACAAGCAGTTCGCCTTGCTTTAGGATGGCAATATGATCACAGTACTGATTGGCTTGATTGATATCGTGCTCAATAATTAATACCGTGCCTCCTTTCTCTTTGTATTGATGGAGCAATCTATAGAGCTTCTGAGATTGTTTAATATCGAGTGCAGATGTGGGCTCATCGAGCAGCATAACAGTGCCATCCAGGCCTTCATACTTGGCGAGCTGCAACCAGGCTCTAGCAAACGCTAGCAATTGAAACTCACCTCCAGAAAGTCGAGTGATTGATGAATCTAGCAGATGAGCAATGCCAACAATATCGGCGACTTCTTCCCCCCAACGGCAGGCTTGTGTGAGAGACTCTTGATGATGTTCTCTCGCCAACAATAAGTAGTCATACACCTTGGCATCAAAGACAGGCCTTTCGCTCTGCGCGACATAAGCACGTTGAAAACTAAGTTGTTTTAGCTTCCATTGATGTAACGATTTTCCCTTAAACATAACTTCGCCGCAGTCGACTTTGTATTCACCTAACAGCACCTTCATTAAGGTTGATTTACCTGCTCCATTGGCGCCAATTAGCGCGGTTATTCTATGGGTAGCTAAGCTTAAGCTCACGCCGGAGAGCAATCGTTTTTTCTGTCGAGTTAAAGTCACATTTTCTAGCTGATACATGCCACTTTACCCCCGAGCTTTAACAATTAAATACAAGAAGAACGGGATGCCTAACGCGGAAGTAATCAAACCTATCGGCAATTCGGCAGGCGTTATCACCATACGAGAAATGGTATCAGCTGTCGCAACCAGGCAGGCGCCCATCAGAGCGCTCATTGGGATTGTAAAATTTAAGTTCGTACCAATAAGCATGCGAGCTAGGTGAGGCACAACCAAGCCGACAAAGCCCACTATGCCTGTGAAGCTCACACAAAACGCTGTCACAATGGCAATAAAAGCCAAGGAGCAGAGCTTAATTTTAGTTGTATCAATACCTTGATAAGTCGCTTGCTTCTCACTCAGACTCATCAACGCTAATGCGCCTCTGATACGATAAAAATAGGCCATTGCCCCCACAACACAGACCAAGGTCGTTATTGAAACCATCCAGCTGATACCGGAATAACTCCCCATACTCCAAAAGGTGATCAGGCGTAGCGTTGAGTCATCAGCCACGTAGGTGACTATTCCGAGCAAAGTCATGGCAGTGGCATTAATCGCTACACCAGACAAAATAAGTAGCAGAGTGCTAACAGCTCCATTGCCATAATTCAGAATGAATAACCCGAAGACAGCAACCCCTGCACCGAGAAAAGCCATAAAGGGAATGAAAACTAAACTCAAAGTCTCTGGCACTGTTGTGACAGATAAAATCAAGAATCCAATAGCAGCAAACAACGCAGCTCCTGAGGAAATTCCAAGTAAGCCGGGTTCTGCCAAAGGATTCCTAAATAGGGACTGCAAAACTACACCACAAAGTGCTAAGCCAGCTCCGGTAGCGAATGTCATAACCAGTCTTGGTATACGTATTTCTGTCAAAACACGTCGATGAAATTCCGACAACGCACCATTATCGCTAGAGAACATTAAGCTGATGACATCAAGATCCATCGCTCCGGTTCCTACTGCCCATAAAGCAACAACAGGAATCAAGAATACAAATGCCGTTAACCAGCGCCGTGGAAGATTGTCGTTGCGTCTCTTAAGCTCAGCAAGGTTAGCTGGCTTATCTAAAGTTAGCGTATTCATCAAAGCGCCAACTAACGTTCTGCATCTTCAAGAATCGCCAAGGTATCGGCTAGTGCATTGGGAAGTCTTGGTGTTAACCCCAAGAAGGATAAGCTATCAACAAAAAATAACTGGCACCCGTGCTCTTTAGCCCAAAACCTTAGTTCATTAGACTCACAAATTGACTCCTTCGTTCTGCCGTTAACTTGATATTCGGGTATCAGTATAACGCTAGGGTCCGCCGCTAGAAGCGCTTCCACAGATACTGGTTTAAAACCTTCTAAGCTTTGAAATGGGTTATTGACATCCAGCAACTCCATGATTAGTTGAGGTATGGTGTTATCACCTGCCGCCACTAATCCGGTATCCCCGGCGGACATCAAAAATACGACTTTTTCTCCATTCGATTGGCGGCTTGATGTTAGCAGTGTTACTCGGTCTTCAATTTGTTCATTAAGTAGTTTGGCTTCCACATCTTTACCAACAATAGCGGCAATGGCAGAGATTAACTCTTGTATCCCCTTAACCGTTTTAGGCTGGTCGATAATAGTTATGTCAACACCTGTACTCTCAATCTGAGACAATACGGCCTGAGGTCCTGCACCAGACGCTGCTATGACATGAGACGGATTCATTGACAACACGCCTTCAGTGTTGAGTTGTCTGTAATACCCAACTTTTGGGAGCGACATAGCTCTTACTGGATATAAGCTACTGGTATCAACAGCAACGAGTTGTTCTTCAGCGCCAAGTGCATAAACAATCTCAGTAATACTCCCCCCTGCCGTAACGATACGAGCGTCAGAAGCCGTGTCATTTGCCTCAACTGTAAACCCCAACAAAGCCATGGAGAAGAAAATCCACCGGGTGGATATTGGTTTAATAAAACTCTGCATAATTTTTCTTTTTTAACTTGATAATGATAATGATTCGCATTACGGTAAATATAAGTTAACTAACAAGAGAAAGCAACACATTGAAAAAACCAAACTCCCCATTACAAGTCATTTCGTTAGCTTTGCCTTTGTGCTTTGTTGCTAACGCTGAGGAACTTGATAGTGATCTCACCGCAGACGGCGTTGAAGTTATAACAGTGACTTCTACTGGCGTAGAGCGTGATATCAATGAAATAGCCGCCAATGTGGTTTCAATTTCGAGCAAGGAAATTGACAGCTTAGCCAGTAGCAATATCCGAGACATTTTGCGCTATGAGCCTGGGGTTACTGTGGAAGGTAACGGTCGTTTTGGTTTATCAGGTTTTAACATTCGCGGTATTAATGGCGACCGCATATTGATTTTATTAGACGGTGTGCCAGTAGCTGACGAGTTTAGCTTTGGCCCTAACCTCTCAGCCAGAAGAGACTTTGTTGACGTCGATTTATTGAAAAATGTCGAAATTGTCCGTGGACCCGCATCAACACTCTACGGTAGTGACGCGATTGGCGGTGTTGTCTCATTCATCAGTAAAGATCCGTTAGATATACTTGATGAAGGTGAGAATATCGGGCTGAGAACCAAGTTCAATTATGCGGGACAATCTTCAGAAACCAGCGTAAATGCCCAGTTGGCCTTAGCAAGTGGACATTGGCAAGCATTAATAAATGGCGGTTACCGCAACGGCTCAGAGACTGAAACTTTCTTCAATGACGATAGCACGGGTGCGGATAGAGGGGCTGCGGACCCACAGGACAACTCTTCAAAAAATGCGCTACTAAAAACCATCTACACTCCTAACGAGCAACATCGTTTTGTGTTCACGCTGGACGCGTTCGAACAAGACAGTGAAACAACGTTATTGTCGCAACAAAACACCGTATCACGAGGTGTGTTAACACTGGGCAGCGAAGGTATCGACGAACGAGAGCGTGAAAGAGTTTCACTGAGCTACACCTACACACCACAGGACAGTTCTTTAGTGCGCATACACGCTAATGCTTACTATCAGGACAGTGAGACAACACAACAAACCTTCACGAACAGACAGAGTTTATCTCCGACAGCACCTGTTACCAGTGCTCGTAGCCGAAACAGCGAATTCCAACAGGACATTGAAGGTATTCGTGTTCAAGCTGACCACATGTTTAAATGGAACGGCGAACACTATTTAATTTATGGTGTTCAATGGCAACAAACTGACTCAGAAGCCATACGCGAAGGTCAAACAACCAATGTTGCAACGGGCGAAAATATCCGAGAATTCTCAGTATTTCCAGCGCGAGATTTTCCCATATCTCGACTACGCGAAAGCGCCATCTTCGTTCAGGATGAAATACAGTTCCTTGATAACCGCCTGACAATAAGCCCCGGTATTCGCTTTGACGATTATAAGCTGACTCCAACGCTCGATGATCTCTTCACCATCGCTAACCCGGGTGTAGAAGTGGCCACATTTGAAGATGATAACTTCAGCAAAAAGATGGGCGTAGTTTACGATGCCAGCGAGCAAATTACCGTTTGGACACAATACTCCGAAGGCTTCCGAATTCCACCGATGGATGACGTTAATGTTGGTTTTACCAACTTTGCAGGCGGCTATACGTCACTAGCAAACCCCAACCTAAACCCTGAGCGAGTTAAGAGTTACGAAATTGGATTACGCGGTTCGCACAAAGCTTTTGATTGGTCTGTCAGTGCTTATAAAAATGACTATGAAGATTTCATCGAATCTTTGTCTTTGACTGGATTTAACCCTGTAACTAATCTTTTAGAATTCCAGGCGATTAATATTGATGACGTGGAAATCAGCGGTGTTGATCTGCAAGCTTCTTGGTATTTAGGAGAAACGTTTGCTGGTCTGGATAAGTGGCAAGTCAGATTGTCGACTAGCGTTCAAGATTCAGAAGACAAAGCGACCGGGCAAGAGTTGGACTCTATCCTACCGACTCAAACAGTGGTTGGTATCCAATATGGTAATTTGGATGATATTTGGCATGTTGAATTGGCAACGACCTTTACCAATAGCGCCAACACTATTATCGATACAGCTAACGATGTTCCCTTCTTCACTGCACCGAGCTTTGCTCTACTCGACTTGATATTCCACTACCAGATAAACGATAACATTCGCTTAAATGGTGGCTTATTTAACGTGACCGACAGACGTTATTGGAATGCCTCAGAGGTTAGAGGGCGGGCACAAGGCGACAATCTTAATCGCTTCACTGCTCCGGGAAGAAACTTATCAGCTAACCTGATTGTTAACTTCTAAAGACTCAAACAATAACCAGCATAGTGGTAACAACTATGCTGGTTATTGTATTCAAATTTAAGCAAATTGTTTAACCAAAGTCGTTTGCTGATCAATTTGCTTCTGTAACTCCTGCCCAAGAGCATAACTGCTTTTACCGTGCTCACCTGACTCCATAGACAAGTCTCTTATTTCATGAACATTTTGAGTAACTTGGTTGGCTACAGTTGATTGCTCTTCGAGAGCCGCAGCAATACTGCGATTGAGGTCCGCTAGCTTTGTCACTTGTACCTGAATCTCTTCTAAGCTTGTTCCATTCTCTTTAGCTAACACTACACTCTGTTGAGAGAGATTATTGCCTTCTTGCATAGCAACAACCGCACTATCAGATACGGCCTGTAATTCAGAAAGAAGTTTGGTAATAACTTGCGTCGATTGCTGAGTTCTTCCTGCTAACGAACGTACTTCATCAGCAACAACGGAGAAGCCCCGACCTTGCTCCCCTGCCCTTGCGGCTTCAATAGCAGCATTCAGCGCTAGAAGATTAGTTTGCTCTGCAATTGCGTTAATCTCGGATAACGTGCTATGAATTGAGTTATTCCCTTCGACTAACTTATTAACCTGCTCGTTAGCAGTCATCAGTTGCTTATCTAGATTCTCAATCGCTTTAATGACTTTATCAACAGCATCTTTACCCAGGTTTGTTTGCTCTTCGGATAAGTTCGCCGCTTGAGAGGCATTGTTAACATTTAAGGTTAACTCTTGAATGGTGCTAGAGAACTGATCCATTGCCGTCGCCATCAAGCTAACTTGATCGTTCTGTTTGTCCAATAACTTGGCAACTTCATTGCTACTTTCGTTATTCTTTTTGGCGTTGATATTTACATTAGTTGAAACATCGTTCACTCGGCCAACAACAGCTTTTAACTTGGCAGACTGCATCTCCATCGCTAGGTTAATGTGACCCAATAAATCATTATTACCCATGTAAAGATAGGACATCATGGGATTATCAAAGACCTTATGCGCCTTGCCCACGACTTTCAGATACGCATTTCGCCATACAACAAACCCTGAGGTTACAGCTACCGCAACTAGCATCATTATCAGGTTGAATACATTAATGCCGTTAACTAACAAGTTACCTAAGCTACAAAAGACAAGTACCGCCATTGCTAACAACAGATACAGGGTATAGTCCCTAGGTGAATTGAGCGCCGCAGACTTCTTATTATTCCTGATTTTTTCGTACTCGGTATCTGCTCTTTTGACCAGCTCTCGACTAGGACATGTTCGAACCGATTGGTATTCAACCACCTTGCCTGTTTCATTTTTAATTGGCGTGACAAAAGCATTAACCCAGTAATAACTTCCGTCCTTACAGCGGTTTTTTACCGGCCCCATCCACGAATCACCTGATTGAATCGTTTTCCATAAGTCAGCAAAGGCCGCTTTCGGCATATCGGGATGCCTTACCATTTTGTGTGGATTTCCTACCATTTCATCTAAAGTAAAGCCAGCAATTTTACAAAAGTTATCGTTGGCATAAGTGATCTTACTGCTCAAATCAGTGGTAGAAAGCAGTATTTCATTTTCAGCAAAAGTGACTTCTTTACCGGAGGAAAATGGGGCCATATCGAATCCTTAACGCACAGCTCAAACGAGGAGCTAAATTAGATTTTAAATATTGATTCGACATCACATTATGTCTTTAAAAAAAGGATTTCAATCAGAAATACCCTTAAATAACATAGGGTTATACTTAAGTATAATACGCCTGGTTAATATTAATCTCACTTTTGCATTCTAAAATAAATCACTTGTCCTACCACTGTTTAATTACCAAACACATGTTTACTCTTGATATAGATGTCACCATTAAATTAAGTTAAGAAGTCATACTCACTTTGCTAGGCAATAGCTCAGAGCTTTTGCTAAAATCCCGCTTTTTAGACGACGAACTATTTTATGGCTAAAGGACAGGTTTCTCTTGGGTTGTTCAACCCTAAAAGCCCAAGCAATGTTGGCTCTGTTTTGCGAGCCTCGGGGTGTTATGGGGTTGATCGCGTATTTTACTCAGGCACTCGCTTTGAGTACGCCGCTAAGTATCAAACTGATACTAAAAATGCCAAGTCCAAAATACCTCTGAAAGGTGTTGATTGCATTGTCGAAGGCATGCGCGGAGCTAATGAACAAGCTGACCAAAAACCTGCTATCGTATGTGTGGAATTAGTTGAAGGTGCCACGGCTCTCCCCCATTTCGAACATCCTGAAAACGCTTATTATCTTTTCGGCCCGGAAGACGGAACCTTACCGCAAGATGTTATCGATAAAGCGGATGCGGTGGTTTATATACCAACAATTGGTTGTATGAATCTAGCAGCAACTGTGAATGTATTGCTTTATGATAGATTAGCGAAGTCCCATCAAGAAATTGACGATAATGCACGCATTATCGCTAGCAGAGATACCAACAACAGAACACGTTTTGAACGAGATAATTAAAGAGTTATCTGTTTTTGCAAGAACCAATCTCACATTTAATAAAGAAGACTTTCAACGTGTAGGAACAAGCTTCAGCTGCGAAAAACCTATTAGCAGCAGCGCTGTTCGCGACTAAAATCAGCTCTTAAAGAATATAAGAGCTGACTCTAATAGTTAATCTTAGAAAGGGTTGTTAGCGCTTATCTTTGTAACCAAAGAACTTATTAGCAATAATCTCTTCCGCAACGCCATCAGGCAGAGACTTCTCCCAGTCACCTCGACCATGTGGAAGCAATTGTAAAATTTCCCTTGAGAAGATATTAAACAATTCAGGATCACTGCACTCAATACCGTGCAAGAATCCATTTTCTAACAGGTGACGATACAAGAATCTAAGGTGGTCAGGTACTTTTACTTCAGTAAAATCTGTGGGCTGACCATCTTCACCTTTTTCAGGGTAAACGAAAAGTCGCGTGTGATCAGGGAAGAGCTTACCAAAACCTTCCAGTATTCCACCTTCAACACCACGATAAAAATCTTCATCAAAGATTTGCTTCACATTAATAGTACCAACAACAATGGCTATTTGAAGTTGCGTATATTGGCGGAAATAGGCGCGCAATGAGAAGTAACGTGTGTAATCCGAAATCATTACATTGTAGCCCAACGAATTTAGCAGCTGGACTCGGGAAATGATGTCCTTTTCAGGCACTTTTGCATCATGACCATGAACATCGTTCAATGAAATCTCGGCGATAGCTACAGTATTTTCAGGGTCGACACCTTCCAGTTTATAAAAACATTCTTGCCCTTTTTCAATCATGTCGACGTTCAGTTTAGTTACTGGCCTGAACGAGCCACGGATAGTGATAACGTTTTTCTTATAAAGCATATCCGCTGGAACAGCGACGCTACCGTCAGGGTTAAACATGATCGCACGGGTTTTCCAGCTTCGAATAAGGTGAATGTTCTTCGCTCGGTTATCTACATCTTCAAAATACGGGCCTAAGAATTCAACGGAGTCAATCTCAATTCGATTAGGCTTCATATTATCCGTTAACGAGTCGATCATTTTTTTCGGCTCTTCGAAATAATAGTAAGCAGCGTAAATTAAGTTAACACCAAGAACACCCAAGGCTTGTTGCTGAGCTTCTGCGTTGTCATCAAACATACGCACGTGTACTGTGATTTCTGAAGGCTCTGCACCTGGGTACATCTGAACTCGAACACCACACCATGCATGACATTCGTTGTTTCGATTAAAGCTCTTTGCAGCAACAGTTGCGGCATAAGTAAAATAACGGGAAGAGCGTGAACGAATGTTGGATAAGCGATCAACGACAAGGTCAAACTCCTGTTCCATCATCGCTTTTACGCGGGCTTTACTGACATATCGCCCATCATCCTGCACACCGTAAATCGCATCCGAGAACTTCATGTCATAGGCGGACATGGTTTTAGCTATGGTTCCCGCAGCAGCTCCTGCTATAAAAAATTGTCTAGCAACTTCCTGCCCCGCGCCTATTTCAACGATAGTGCCGTATTTTTTGTCATCGAGATTCAGTCTCAACGCTTTTTGACTCGTAGAGCGAGAGCTAACACTTTTAATTTTTTTATTCATGTGGCCTTCCAGAGTGTTTTCGGACAGTCATACCAATCTATATCAGCTAATTATATGATAATACTCAGCAATTCATTAAGCATTAATTTTAAAGATATAGATGAATACGTATAAATTGACCTATTCAGCGATATATCGCAAGTCCCATAATTATTATGCTTCTGTTAGATTTTTCTACACCATATGGACATTAGGCATAGAACTATTGTTGCTTAGGCGGTTGTCCGTATATTTGCTCAGCTCGATTAAATAACATCCATGACGTAAGTATGTATTTATCATTCGATTTAGGTACACAACCTCGGTGGGTATGAGTAAAGTAAGCTGGTGCGATAACCATATCACCTGTTTTAGGTTTAATTTTGCGCTTTTGATAAAAGAACTCTGTTTCGCCTCCCTCCTTAACATCATTAAGATAGAACATAAATAACAAGACTCTGTGGAGCGCTTCGTTGTGATTAACTTGAGGGTATACTTCACTATGCCAGTAAGGATAGCCACCTTCCTCTGCTTGATACTTTTGCGCTTGGATATTACCTAACCGAAAGAGTTGCGGCACCAAAACATGCATCTGTGGCTTGCCAACTTCTTCAAAATTATCGACACTCAGGTCAACCGGTTCACCTGTTTTTGGGTGATAAACTTTTAAGCCAAATGCACCGATTAAAATAAAGAAGTGTTTTGTTAAATAGTCGATCAGATGTTGAGTGGATACCTGCTGAATATGTTTAAGCTGTTCCGCATATTCAGGGTGCATATTCAAATACAAGTCTTTACTGTTTTTCTTCGCGACATCTACCCCACTACTTGTAATCCCGGCTTTCAAATGTGGGCTGCTTTCAAATACTTGGACAAACTGGTTACAGAAGTCTGTATCCAAAGCATCTTCATAAATTTCGATGAAATCCATCGTATGGCGTCCTTAAAAAATGGAAGTTCTTATGCTTATTCTACTCATAACAATTCTACATTATTCAACAACTAACGTTTCTTTACAGCTGTTGAGTGAGAGTTATTTTAGATATTGATGAATCTAAGGATTCCCAGATTATCACTTGAGCCTGTGGCAGGTTCTTATAAATCCAGAACTAAAAAATAAGGCCCGAACAATCGTTCAGGCCTTATTAGGTCTAACTAGTATATCTTAATTAGGATATCTATTAAGACTTCCTTCTACGGATCAATGTTAAAGGTAGTAGCAATAGTGCTAACAGACCAGTAGCACCACCACCAGAACTTCTTGGCGGCTCAACTGGAGCTGGAGGAGGCGGTGGCATTTCAGCCGCTGAATCAACAAGGTTGTTAATGTTCACCGTAACCGTCGCAGGTTCTGAGATATTTCCTTGAGTATCAATTGCCACAACATCCAAGGTTGCAGATTCAAAACCAGCGTCAAAGTCTAACAACTCCTGATTTGCTACCGTGATAACACCCGATCTTGAAACACTGAAAGCGTTCGAGCTAGAACCTTCAACAAATATTTCAGAGACAGGGCTCGTCAACAAATCAACATCCGTTGCTTGAACAGTACCTACCTCAGTGCCATTTTCAGTGTTTTCGTCAATATCAAAAACCTGATCAGCAGCAACAACAGGAGCTACACCAGCTTCATTCGTTGGGCTAAGAATCTGAATTTCATTCCCCTCTCCAGAAGACACAATAACATCACTAATATTAGCCCCGATTAAGAATGCTGACTCACCTGCCGCTAACGAACTAACAGCTTCGCCATCTGCATCAACAATGCGAGGCACTATTTGTTGCTGCGCAAAATCAACCTCTGTTGCTATCATATCCGCAGCAGGCAATGGAGTATTCGTGAAAATAAAAGCACTATCTTCTACTCTAAAAGCTACGGTTGCGTTTAGCCCACCGATATCATCAGTAGTTAAACCGAAATCCTCAATACAACTCAATAAACGGAAGTCATTATTACCAGGCGTATGGATTGTATTATTGACAACACTATCTTCAAAACTATTATAGCGCCGCGTAAAGGATACTGTAATCCCTGGCGTATCAAAGCCTATTAATGCATTTTGTGGTAAGCTTTGTGTCGTGAAATCAAAAACGCCATCGCTATCCAGATCGAAATCCACAAAGAACCCAGCTATATTGGGTGAAAGGATTCCATCTCGCATTACAAATGTAGAAACGACACCTACTTCTGAAGTACATAATGCTTCAGGAACATTAACAACATCTATTGAACCCGCAACGAAGTCCACCCCTAATTGTTCATTAATGCCATTATTGATAGTCAAGGGGATAAAGAAGGGTGAAAAATCTGCCGACCCAGTGTTAGTTATTGTTATTTGCCTATCAGAATCTGTTATCTCATTCTCTAAGGTTACTTTAGCGATGGCTTTGGGTAATACATGGTATACCAAATGGAACGCTTCTTCTCCATCTACAGAAAAATTCAGAGCACCATCATATTCCAAAACCGTTAAATCAACAGAACCTTCTTCAGAGCCCAATAAGCTGTCGTCTAGTGTCCACGGATGTAACGCTGAAGGATCGATCGTCATTGTTACATCAAAGTTGACTGTTTGACCTGCTGGAACAGTGACAGAATCAGGGAAGTCCATGCTAAGAGCACCAGACTCCATATCGTTGGCATAACGTTGCACCAAAGATAATGTGTAAGTTCTCGCTTCATTAGAGAAGTTTTTAAGCGTTACATTCTTCGTCATCTCTTGCGTTGATGAAGCAGAAACATAACCAAACGCCAGTGCTGCCTGCCTTGTATCAGTAGCCCACGCAGCTACAGGCAGATTAACTGCCTTTTCAACATCAACTAAACCAGAACCAATGTAACTAATAGGCGCAAGCTCTGCGTCTGGGTTAATAGCTCTTGGCTCAATAGTGACATCTAAGTTAGCCGCATTCATGATCGTTGCCTTCAATTCAAAAGCGTTACGGTCAGGCAAAGCTTCAGAAAGCAATGCTAAAGAACCCGCAGTCATAGGGCTTGAAAATGAAGTACCGCTGATAGGTGTCAGGCCATCGCCTTGACCAAATTGAGCAGTAATAATTCCAACCCCAGGTGCTGTTATTTCTGGCTTCAAGCGTCCTTCAATAGATGGGCCTCGAGAAGTAAAGCTAGCAATAGCGCCAACTAATGGTCTAAATTCAGAAGAAACATTAAATTCAACTGCTCCAGACTCTAAACCTGTTTTGATTGTGTCACCGTCTGCCTGGCTAATCATCACAGAGTTAATAGTAATGCCTGTACCGTCGCCACTCATTCTGAATGGAGCACCTTCACGGTTATTGGCAACAACTACGAACTCCGCACCAGCAGCTTGCGCATTATTAGTCTTATCTACAAAAGAGCATGTCCCTCTATCAATAAGAACCGCTTGTCCACTAAAATCAGTACCATCGGCGAAAGCAGCACAACCTTCTTGGTTGGCGTCAGGATAAACTAACTCTGCTGCTGTATTGTCGATAGAGAATGCAGTGTCTGGGTTATAAACGGCCGCAACAGTTTGAACATCATTTCCACCAAATGAACCTGATGTGACAGAAGATTCTGTAGTTGGGTGAGTCATCGCACCGACAGACAACACATTATCTGTCGTACTTGGACCACCAACGATGAAAGGAGTAGGACCATCATTACCGGCAGATATCGCTGAAACAACACCTAAACGCGCTGCTTGATTGAGCAAATCAGCTACTGCACCACCACGGCTAGTACCGAAATCTCCACCTAGAGACATGTTAATAACATCAACACGGTCAGAGATATCGCCATCACCATTAGGGTCCATTGCGGCTTCTAGAGCCATTAGCTGTGGTGCCCCTGGACAACTTCTATTTTCATTACATACTGTGTATGCGTATATACTTGCTTCAGGTGCAATACCAAGAACAGAGTGAGCTACATGTGTACCGTGTCCTTCTAAATCCGTTGGATCAGGATCATTGTTGATAAAGTCAAAACCGCCTATCACGTTACCTATTGGCCATGCAGGTGTATCTGCTGGATCAGCTATTGATTCAGCGTAAGCTTCTGCCGTTCCTTCGCCACCTATAGCAGCATGAGTATAATCAATCCCAGTATCTAAAACAGCGACTCTGATGCCTGAACCATCGGCAATGCCACCGGTGACAAGCGGTGTAGCATTCATATAAACTGCACTATCATCTACGCTAGCCTTAAAGTCGTATACTGGCAGGATATCAACAACCTGAGAAAGCGAACCTAGTTTTTGTATGTCTTCTGCTTCGCCTCGAATAACTAACGCAGATGCTAACTTAGAGGTTCTGTTAACGATTTCTATTGGTAAACCTAGAGCAAGGATATCCGCTTCGATATCCGAAACCTGAGAATTAATTGATGCTAGAGCAGAAACTGACTGGCTCTTACCCATAGCACTAGGGTTTGCTTGAACGCGTTGAGCCAACGAAGAAACGTTGACTTTCACTAACCAAGTGTTTCCGGAATGTTGTTGATTTAATTCAATTGCTTGGTTTCTATCTCCGCTAATTGGAGACTTGTTCGATAAATTGTATTTATCTTGCGCTGTGACGGCTGAAGTCATCAACATGCCGCTGCATACAGCCAACGCAAGTGCAGATTTTTTCATATTCATATTATTTTCTCTCTTACCAGGAAAGTAAGAATATCCCTTGTGTTTTTATTAGAATTTATTAGTAACTTTCCGTTTGAGGTTAAACTACTAGGCTACTAGTGGATACAAATAACATAGTCACAGAAATATTACAAAACCTTTACAGTGGTCACAAAAAGATCGCAATTTTTATACTTTTGTGATCATCGTGAAGATAGGTTGACAGTTTTCGAGGTGATTAGGGTAAATAATCAACAGCAGGGAGTGATGGAGTATAGTGGTAAGTGTTGAATTTTAACAATAAAAAAAGCCAACGAAATGGGTTTCATTGGCTTTTAAAATATTTTATTACTTAGAGAATGGTAAGTTTTTTAATTAGTTAAATCATCGAAGAACTTTTTAACACCATCAAAGAAACCCTTCTCCTTCGGACGATACTTAGCAGTCTCATCACCTGTTCCCATCGACTCTTCTAACTGAGCCAATAAATCCTTTTGCTTTTGATTTAAGTTAACCGGTGTCTCGACAACAACTTTACACATCAAATCACCAACACTACCACTGCGAACAGACTTAACACCCTTTCCACGCAAGCGGAACATGCGACCAGTTTGAGTTTCTGATGTGATCTTCAGTTTCACCTTACCATCCAAAGTCGGAACTTCTACATCTCCGCCAAGAGACGCTCTGGTAAAGCTAATAGGTACTTCACAGTACAAGTTATTACCATCTCGTACGAAGATATCGTGTTCTCGAACATTAACTTGTACATATAAATCACCTGGAGGTGCTCCAGCTTCTCCAGCCTCGCCCTCACCCGTTAAACGAATTCTGTCTCCAGTATCGACACCCGCAGGTACTTTGACTGACAAAGTCTTGGTTTTCTCGATACGACCTTGCCCATGACAACTGCGGCATGGGTCACTAATAATCTGCCCTTTACCCGAGCAAGTAGGACAGGTTTGCTGCACGGCAAAGAAACCTTGTCTCATTTGGACTTGGCCTTGCCCATGACATGTCGGACAAGTTGTAGGTTTGGAACCTTTTGCAGCACCTGAGCCATCACAGACTTCACAAGCCACAAGTGTTGGCACACGAATTTCTACAGACTTACCACGAACCGCTTCTTCCAATGACAATTCAAGGTTATAGCGTAAATCTGAACCTTGGCGAGCGCGTGAGCGACCACCACGGCCTCCACCGCCAAAAATATCACCAAAGACGTCGCCAAAGATGTCACCGAAGTCGGCACCACCACCGCCACCACCTGTACGGTTAGGATCAACACCCGCATGCCCGTAACGATCATAAGCGCCGCGCTTTTGATCATCGTTCAGAATTTCATAAGCTTCTTGGATTTCTTTAAACTTCTCTTCTTTCGCTTTATCGCCCTGCGTTCTGTCAGGGTGATATTTCATCGCTAAGCGCTTATAAGCTTTCTTAATGTCGCGGTCGCTCGCATCTTTTGCGACGCCCAGGACCTCATAATAATCTCGCTTCGACATATATTCTCTAATCTCGTTACGGCTAAAATCTTCTTTATACCCGTTATTTCAACTAACGCAGCGGGTATATTCTGCAACCAAATCCCATTGGCCGAATACAAACACGGGCGCCAAAGCCTTTTGAGGCGCTGCGCCCGATGCAAAGTGAAAACCCAATCGTTTCAGATTGGGTCAAGTATCACTTATTTTTTGTCGTCTTTAACTTCTTCAAACTCAGCGTCAACAACGTCGTCGTCACCCGCTTGAGCAGACTCAGCACCGCCAGCATCAGCTGCTGCACCTTCAGGCGCACCTTGAGCAGCTTTCGCTTGTGCAATTTCCATCAATTTAGCAGAAGCTTCCATCAACGCTTGTGTTTTAGTGTCGATAGCTTCTTTATCTTCACCTTTTATCGCGTCTTGCAAATCGCTAATAGCAGCGTCGATTTTCTCTTTTTCGTCACCTGGTAGTTCATCACCAGCTTCTTCAACCTGCTTCTGAATACTGTGAACCATGCCATCTGCTTGGTTACGCGCTTGAACAAGTTCTTCAAACTTCTTATCCGCTTCAGCATTCGCTGCCGCGTCTTGTACCATTTGCTCGACTTCTTCATCACTCAAACCAGAAGAGGCTTTAATCGTAATCTTCTGCTCTTTACCTGTATCTTTATCTTTAGCAGATACGTGCAAGATACCGTCTGCATCGATATCGAAGGTAACTTCGATTTGAGGTGCACCACGCATTGCTGGACGAATACCTTCAAGGTTAAATTGACCTAGAGATTTATTGCCAGACGCTTGCTTACGCTCACCTTGTAATACGTGGACTGTTACCGCTGATTGATTATCTTCAGCTGTAGAGAAGGTTTGCGACTTCTTAGTAGGAATAGTCGTGTTCTTCTCAATAACAGGTGTCATAACGCCACCCATTGTTTCAATACCTAGAGATAGAGGCGTTACGTCTAATAGAAGTACGTCAGTAACGTCACCAGCAAGTACACCACCTTGGATAGCCGCACCAACAGCTACTGCTTCGTCAGGGTTAACATCTTTACGAGGCTCTTTTCCAAAGAAATCAGTAACATACTTCTGTACTAGAGGCATACGTGTTTGACCACCAACAAGGATGATGTCATTAACATCACCAACAGATAGGTCAGCATCAGCTAGCGCACGCTTAACTGGCTCAAGCGTATCTTTAACCATTTGCTCAACTAGAGATTCTAACTTCGCACGAGTTAACTTAATCGTTAAGTGCTTAGGACCTGATGCATCAGCTGTGATGTACGGCAAGTTAACTTCTGTTTGTTGTGCAGAAGAAAGTTCAATTTTAGCCTTCTCACCAGCTTCTTTAAGACGCTGCATTGCTAAAGGATCTTGGCGTAAATCCATGCCTGAATCTTTCTTAAACTCTTCAACCAAGTAGTTGATAACTTGGTTATCGAAATCTTCACCACCTAAGTGAGTATCACCGTTAGTCGCTAATACCTCAAACGTGTGCTCACCGTCTGCTTCATCGATTTCGATGATAGAGATATCGAACGTACCACCACCTAAGTCATAAACTGCAACAACACTGTCGCCTTTTTTCTTATCCATGCCGTATGCAAGAGCAGCGGCTGTTGGCTCGTTAATAATACGCTTAACTTCTAAACCAGCGATGCGACCAGCGTCTTTTGTTGCTTGACGTTGAGAATCGTTAAAGTAAGCAGGTACAGTAATAACGGCACCAGTAACTTCTTCACCTAAGAAATCTTCAGCTGTTTTCTTCATCTTCTTAAGAACTTCAGCAGAAATTTGAGGTGGAGCCATTTTTTCGTCTTTTGCTTCAATCCAAGCATCACCGTTGTCAGCTTTAACAATACTGAAAGGCATGATGTCGATATCGCGTTGAACTTCTTTATCTTCCCAACGACGACCAATCAAACGCTTAATCGCAAACAATGTATTTTTAGGGTTAGTAACCGCCTGACGCTTTGCAGGTTGACCAACTAGTGTTTCACCATCTTGGCTGTATGCGATAATTGAAGGGGTTGTACGATCGCCTTCTGCATTCTCGATAACTTTAGCAGAATCGCCATCTAATACTGCGACACATGAGTTCGTTGTCCCAAGGTCTATTCCGATGATTTTACCCATCTCTGAAATCTCCAAAAACTAATCTTTAAAAGCTTGCTTTTTTAGTGGGGTTATTCTGATACTTTTCAACATCTTCTAAGAAAAAAACCACAAAAAAGCGAATTATTTATACGTTGGTGTCGATGCCACCATCAGCAGCTCTAGATACCATCACCATAGCAGGGCGTAATAAACGCCCGTTTAGCTCAAATCCCTTTTGCATAACTGCCATAACTGTATTGGGTGCTAAATCAGCACTTTCTTGCATTGACATCGCCTGATGCAATGCTGGATCAAAAGTTTCGCCTTGAGGGTCGATAACTTTCATTCCAAATTTTTCTATAGTCGAAATAAACGACTTATGTGTTAACTCGACACCTTCAAGCAAAGGCTTGATAGCCTCATTTTCTGCATCACTTGTTTGAATAGCACGCTCAAGGTTATCGATAACTGGCAACAAATCGCCCGCAAAACGCTCTAACGCGAACTTACGCGCTTTATCTACTTCTGCATCAGCACGACGCTTAGCATTTTCCATATCTGCTTTAGCACGTAAAACAGAATCCTTTTGGCCAGCAACAGTCGCTTCAGAGGCAGCTAATGCTGCTTCAAGCTCTTGAATTCTCATTTCATCTACTGTTAATGCTTGCCCTTCAGAGGCTTCTTCGCCTTGTGCTTGCGCTTCTTCTGCATTTAAGTTTTGCTCACCCGCTTCAATTTCATTCTGATCTTGCGGTGTTTGTTCGTTGCTCATGTCTTTCACCTAAACTGTCAACTGTGTACACAAATTTGATTGCAAGCATTTATGGGGATGGAAATTGTCGATTCAAGCAAAAAAAGCAGAGTTTTTGATGGTTTTTATCGAGTTTTTTACACTCAAGCATCAACAATTAATGATTTCTTGAATATTTTGCAGTTACTTCTGTGAGTTATTTGTGGTTATACTGCCTAAAAATTCTTGTCGGACCTGTACTTTGACCAACTACCAAACTGTTGGCCTAATTGGCAAACCAGAACATGCTGGCGCTAACGCCACCCTATCCTCGCTGCTAGTTTATCTGCATAAGAAAGGTTGCAGAGTCCTTGTTGAAGAAACGATAGCAAAGCAGTTTCAAGATAAAGATATGACGCCTTGTACCCTCGAAGAAATTGGGCAACAAGCCGATCTGGCTATTGTTGTTGGCGGTGACGGAAAGATGCTCGGTGCAGCAAGAGTGTTGGCAGAATTCGATATAGATGTCGTTGGAGTGAACCGAGGCAATTTAGGTTTCCTAACCGATCTTGATCCTGAAGACTACGAAACACAATTAGACGGTATCTTTGAAGGTAAGAGTCAGCTTGAAGAACGCTTTATTTTAGAAGTCGAGGTTTATCAAGGTGGTGAACTAAAAAGCAGTAACAAAGCCGTCAACGAAGTCGTTCTTCACCATAGCAAAGTCGCCCATATGATGGAGTTCGAAGTCTATATCGATGATATCTTTGCGTTTAGTCAGCGATCAGATGGATTAATCGTTGCAACTCCAACGGGCTCAACAGCCTACTCATTATCTGGTGGTGGAGCCATACTGACTCCCAATCTTGATGCTGTCACATTAGTACCTATGTTCCCACATACTCTAAGCGCCCGCCCTATTGTAGTTGACGCATCAAGCGTGATTACGATGAAGATATCACCGGAAAATGCAGACAGCTTCCAGGTGAGCTGCGACAGCCACGTCGTGCTAACAGTGCTAGCTGGGGATAAAATCACCATTCGCAAGAATCCAGGCAAACTATCATTAGTTCACCCAGAAGATTACAACTACTTTAAAGTTCTACGTTCGAAGCTTGGTTGGGGCAGCAAACTGTATTAACCGCCCCAAGAGGTAATTTTAGTTATAGCTTGAGGTCATCTGAATCGTTCTCAGATTCTTCTTTGTCATGGGTTATCTTTGGCTTATCAAATGAATCCTCTTCAGGAAAGTAAGCCAAATCTCTAATATTCTTTTGCACGGCAACAGCTGCAAATAAACTCAGTAAAAAAGACATCGCATAGAAGCCCTTTTCGCTTAAAGCTAAATCTGCATTCCAAAGGCCAATAGTTAACAGTATCAGTGCTGCACCAACGGAAAACCAGCAAAGGCTAAAGTATATACCTGTTACAGGAATACCCTCTAGTTGGTCTCGCACAGATTTCTGCAAAGACACTGCTGAGAACAAGCCAAAGAGTAACAGCGTGAAGTAATATCCCTTTTCATTGAGTTGCATATCCGCATTCCATAGCCCTATCAAATAAGCCAAGGCACCAACCATCAAAGCAGCCCAAGACGCACCGATAAAAGCGGCGGTCGGTTTTTGTATATTGTTCATTATCTTATTCCTTCATTCCCTTCGTTACACTTATAGGATCTAGTACCCTAACCATGTAATGACTTAACAACAAAATTAAGACTAAACCACTTATCTTTTCTAGACAAATACAAAACAACTGTATACATTAACAGTTACTGTATATTTAAACACATAGTAAACCATCATGTTGATACAACTGACGATTAAAAACTTTGCCGTTGTTAAATCCTTAGATATTCAATTAGAGCAAGGTCTTACTGCGATCACTGGTGAAACCGGTGCAGGTAAATCTATTGCAATTGATGCGTTAGGTTTGTGTTTAGGTAACAGAGCCGAAGCCGGTATGGTAAGGCCTCAAGCCGATAAAGCGGATGTTAGTGCAACCTTTAATACAGCTAAATTAGAAAACGTAAAGGCGTGGTTAAAAGAGCAAGACCTTGAAACTGAAGATGATGATACAGTAATAAGAAGAGTTATTTCGTCAGAAGGTCGTTCCAAAGCTTATATTAATGGTCATGCAGTTCCCCTGCAGCAATTGAAGATTTTAGGAAACCAACTCGTCAGCATTCACGGTCAACATGCACACCATCAATTATTGAAAAGTGATGCACAATTAGCTGTTTTAGATAACTTTGCAGCACATGAGAAGCTACAAGGAAAAGTCAAGCAAGCTTACACAGTTTGGCAACAAAGCGAAAAAGAGTATAAGAAACTCCTTGAAGAAAAGCATGCGAGAGATGA
Organism: Alteromonadaceae bacterium M269; assembly: GCA_004353515.1. Taxonomy (GTDB): domain Bacteria; phylum Pseudomonadota; class Gammaproteobacteria; order Enterobacterales; family Alteromonadaceae; genus M269. The sequence goes on from SMNZ01000001.1 coordinate 1,160,918, forward strand.
TCGCAAACAACTTCTCAGCTATCAGGTACAAGAGTTAGACGAATTTGCACTTCAAGATGGTGAGTTTGAAACTCTTGAGGTTGAACATAAAAGGCTCACGCATAGCCAAACGCTGCTAGAACAAAGTCAGATTAGCCTACATAAACTGTATAATGCAGAACAAGGTAACGCCCTTTCGATTGTTCAAGAAAGCTTAGAACAATTATCTGAATTACAAGAACACGACACTGCATTAAAACCCATAGTTGAGATGCTAAACGATGCTTCCATACAAATTGAAGAAGCGTCGCAAGAGCTTAGACACTATACCGATCATCTAGATATTGACCCACTGCGCATGCAGCAGGTTGAAGAACGTTATAGCCAAGCTTTAGATTTAGCGCGTAAACACAAAGTTCAACCAGAGCAGCTTGCAGCAACCCATGCGGTTTTAGCTGAAGAATTTCATGAGTTACAAGCTGACGAAGAGCAACTTGAAATATTAAAACAACAGGTCACAGATAACTACGAAGATTATCAAAATAAAGCTAAACAGCTGAGTGACTCAAGAACTCGCGCAGGAAAAAAATTATCGAAAGCCCTTCTCGAGCAAATCCAGCGCATGAATATGAAGGAAGCCAAGTTAGAGGTTTCAGTTAGCTTTGATCCAAGTCAAACAGCTACAGCAAAAGGGTTAGATAAGGTTCAGTTCCTCGTTTCTACAAACCCTGGGCAACCTTTAGATAGCATGGAAAAAGTAGCATCCGGTGGTGAGCTCTCGCGAATCGGGCTAGCTATTCAGGTTATTGGTTCTTCAAACAACAACATCCCTACCCTAATTTTTGACGAAGTGGATACGGGAATATCAGGACCAACAGCAGCTGTTGTTGGGCAACTTCTCAGGCAATTAGGTGATTCTTGTCAGGCAATGTGTGTCACACATTTACCACAAGTTGCAGCTTGCGCGCACAATCAAATGTTTGTGACTAAGTTCAGTGATAAACAAACGACAGAAACTCACATGATTTCTTTGTCAAAAACTGAACGAATTGACGAACTTGCACGTCTACTAGCTGGAGATGAAATAACTGAATCGGCAATCGCCAATGCGAAAGCCCTACTCGATCAATCATAAAGGTGTTGCTTTAGTGCACGTTTGGCGCAAATAGTCATTAATATTTGCGCCCCTAAGGTTGACTGAGTTAGGATGCTCGCACTTAGGAGATGTACTCAACAATGATGAAACTTAAACACCTTTTCTTTATTACTTTTTTAACACTAGGCCTTCAAGGTTGTGCTAACTGGATCTTTAGAATCGATGTTCCTCAAGGAAACTTTCTAGAGCAAAAAGATGTGGATAAACTACGTGTCGGCATGACCAAAGAGCAAGTTATCTTTGTTCTCGGCAAACCTGTTGTTAAAGATAGCTTTGATCATGACACTTGGTATTACGTTTATGAAATAAAACGTGGTTTAAAGAAAAACGGTGAAGATTTCAGTAGTAAGCTAATTATCCATTATGTCGATGGCTTAGTTGCTTCAATTGAAGGTGATTTTGAAACACCTGAAGATTTTGATACGCCGCTAGACGATATCTAACTAACACAAACGTAAATACAAAAAAGCTCGTTATTCAACGAGCTTTTTTTTAGGTCTGCCGCCAGTTATTTTATTGGCACGTCCTTCATCTATAGCTTTCTCCGCTCGTCTACGACGCACCTCTTTCGGATCAGCAATTAATGGACGATATATCTCAATCCTATCGCCTTCTTTAACAACATCAGAAAGCTTGCAAGATCTGCTCCAAATACCGACTTTATTCTCAGCTAAGTCAATTTGAGGATACAAAGACAAAATAGTTGATGCTCTGATTGCTTCTTCGACAGTAAAATCATCGCCAACTGATACTTCCAACAGTGTTTGCTTTTCTGGAAGCGCAAATGCAACTTCGATCTTAATTTGCTGCTCTGACACCGTATACTTCCTTCGCTCTATCAGTAAACGCTTTCACCATATTGTTAGCAATAGCATTGAATACCTTGCCAAACGCTAACTCCACTATCTTGCTGGAAAATTCAAAGGTTAAATCCAGTTCAATCTTACAAGCTTGCTCTGACAGCTCAGTAAAACGCCAGCCACCAGACAGCATTTTGAAAGGGCCATCTAAAAGCTTCATTTCAATGAACTTTCCGCGTTCTAATTTATTCGCGGTAGTAAACCATTGTTTAACACCTGCTTTTTGAATCAACAACGCCGCTTCCATAGATTTATCTGTCTGAGTAACAATCTTTGTTTCAACACAACCAGGTAAAAACTCTGCGTAAGCTCCCACATCATTAACCAAATCAAACATGGACTCAGCACTGTAACCGATTAAAGCGCTGCGATTAACGCTTGGCATAGCATCTCCTGCAATACAACTTGGTGAACTGGAATCACCACCATCAAATAAGCAGAACATCATACCATGAATCACCTTTTTGCCGACACGCTCAAGGTCGAATTTGGACATCCGGTAAAAAATAATCGACTTGCACGAGACAAATAAAAGGATTTAGCTATAATACGCCGCCATGAGTAAGAAGAAGTCTAAATCCAATAACAGCAATACTATTGCTCTCAATAAAAAAGCCCGCCATCAATACAATCTAGAAGATAAATTTGAAGCAGGTATGGCCCTCGAAGGCTGGGAAGTAAAGAGTATTCGTTCTGGGAAAGTCAACATATCAGAAAGCTATGTCACTATAGAAAAAGGTGAAGCTTACCTTATTGGGACAACGATCCAACCGTTAAACCAAGCATCTAGCCATGTGATATGTGAACCCACTCGTAAGCGTAAGTTGTTGCTGAAAAAACGAGAGTTAGAGCGTTTAATCGGCTCGGTTGAACGTCAAGGCTACTCGATTGTAGCTACAGCCATGTATTGGAAGAAAAACTGGATTAAGACCGAAATCTATCTCGGTAAAGGGAAACACGAAAGAGACAAACGTGATGCTGTTAAAGAACGCGATTGGGCTCGAGACAAAGAAAGGATGATGAAACACAAAGCGTGATAATCACTTACGTAATGTGTTATTCTTACTATAAGTGTTCTTTACACAACCACATTTGGGGCTGATTTTGGATTCGACAGGATTCGAGAAGCTTTAGGTGCATGCAGAGGTGCGGTTGGCCTCTTTAAAAAGCCGCAATTAAATAGTCGCAAACGACGAAAACTTCGCACTAGCAGCTTAATAACCTGTATAGGCCCTTCCACTTCAGCCGTCGTCTATTCGTGAAGGTTTGGAAGGTCATACTAATAGACTAGCGAGGGAAACTTGTCTGAGGTTGAACCGCGAAATAGTATCAGGCCAGCTATAAGGAAATCCTGTTTGTCGGAGTTCCAAGTAGTTAAATAAAAGACAAAATAAGCATGTAGTACCGACGGCAGACGCTTTCTGGACGCGGGTTCAACTCCCGCCAGCTCCACCAAATAAAAGCCTTGTATATCGATTGATTACAAGGCTTTCTTATTTATAGATACAACACATCATTCCTTACAAAAGTAATCAAAGCTCGAACGGTATGATTAAAAACATCCTTAAGAACTCGTCAGTTTTTGACTTACCGCAAAGCGTAGTAAGGAAAGTCTTTTTCGCAAACAGCCTATTCGTTGCTTTTTTCTTAATACTATTCAAGCCATTCCAGCTTTATCGCTCTACAACACTAGACCTTCTGTCAGTGTCACTAATGTCTGGGTTTTACATATTTTTATTCGGGTTCGGCGTTTTCTATGCTTTAAGAAAAGTAATCCAACGACAGGAGGTAAAGAAACACAACTACTTCTGGTTTGAACTTCTGATGTCGTTATCGACTTTAGTATTGGTGTCCTCAGCGGTATTTCTTACCAGAGTCGTTGCTGGGAAAGTCCCTTTCACATTAGAGATATTTTTCTTGTTTCTTTACTACTCGCTCATTTTGTCGCCTTTTCTTGTAGTTATGATGAGAATAGTCTTGATAGTTCGTGAGTTAGTTCACCTATCTAAAGCTAAAGCAATAACCGTCAGCTCTAACCATCAAGACCTAACAGGTGATGAAGTTATTTTTGTACCTGTAAATTCAAGCGAGGAAACCATTAGCTTTCCTCTAGCACATTTCGTCTACGCCTTTGCTGAGGGAAATTACATTCATTTGTATCAGAAAAAAGAAGGTGAGCTTCATAGGACAATAATACGTTGCACGCTAAACAAATTTGTTAAGCGATTCGAACACATTGGCTATTGTTTACAATGTCATCGTTCTTACTTTGTAAACACTCAAATGGTCAAGCGCATGATTAAAGAAAACAACACCACTAAACTTGTGTTAGTTGATTTGTCGACAACCATCCCTGTATCTCGCTCTAACCTAAAAGCCGTAAAAGAACACTTAAATAGCAACTAGCGTTATTCAACTCCCAGAATACCAATATACCTGTGCATATAAGATCTGTGTCACTCGTCACAAAAACAGTCAACTCATCACAATTCAAGCCTCAACAAGTCACTCTTGCTTAATAATCTTCGTGCAGCGACGTGGACAAGACACGTTTAATTTCACACCTAAATTATTTTGTTTGAATGAGGTAACAATGAATAAAACTAGCTTCTCAATAGCCTGGTTAGCAGTATTACTATTTATTTTAAGCGGATGCTCATCCTATAAATATCTGCTTCCCAAAGGACCCGAGATAACCGTTCCCCAAGAAATACCTACAGGTTATAACGCCTTTGTTATGAATGCTTACAAACACAGTGAGAGAAAAACGATTCGTGTCTGGACATATAAACCCAGTAAATGGGAAGAACATAACAAAGTGCTCTTTGTTATGCATGGCATGGGAAGGAACGCTAAGGACTACTTAGATGCTTGGGTTGATATTGCAGAAAACAAGAACCTGCTATTAATAGCACCAGAGTTTCACAATAAGTTTTATCGATATACAACAAACGATTATCAAGACGGTAACTTGCTTGATTTCTTTGGTTCAGAGAATCCGAAAGAAGAATGGGCGTTTCAAGTTATAGACAATATATTGGAACACATCAACAACACCAACCCATTCACCGTAAACACATATAATATTTTCGGCCATTCTGCAGGCAGTCAGTTCGTTCACAGGCTAGTATTGTTATACCCAACCGATAAGATAGATATCGCAATAGCCGCCAACGCCGGTGTTTACACTTTTCCCGACAAAACAGGTAAATATCCATACTATTTACCGGAAGACCACCAACCATTAGCTCAGTCGTTTTCAAAAAACTTAATCATTCTACTCGGCGAAAAAGACAACAATAACCAAGGAGGCGTTTTAAACGAGTCCAAGCATGCAATGATTCAAGGTGAAAATAGACTGGAACGCGGTAATAACTTCTATAAGGTCGGTAAAAATATCGCCGACAAACAAAACCTCATATTTAACTGGCAGTTACACCAAGTTCCTAATGTTGGGCACAACAAAGACTTAATGATCAAAGCCGCTAGCGAGTTTCTCTAGGTTTAAGTGCAAATTGCCTCTTCCCTACCGTTATGATTGGAGTCGCGGATTCTCAATGCTCGGCTCTAAACATAACAGCACGTTGCAAAGCACTGAACATTAGAACTCGATTATCGAAAACGGTTACTTATCTTTTCATTTAAAACATTTCGTTGTTCAATATACCCATATTCTATTGGTTAAATTAGGCTGATGACCCTTGAACATAGAAAGTATATGGCAGGAATATAAAACTAACCTCAAAGCGTTTTTGCATAGCAAAGTTTCCAACTCATCTGATGTCGAAGATCTTCTACAAGAGATATTGCTTAAAACACATTTGAGCCTTCATACACTTAAATCGACCAGTAAAATCAAATCATGGCTCTTCACTATAGCCAATAACGTTGTAATTGATTTTTATCGTGGTAAGAGGCTTCAATATGACTCAAATATCGAAGATCTTTGGCAACAGGAAGATGGAGAAGATATTCATCAATTGTTTGCTCAATGCATTCAACCTTTTGTTAATGCCTTATCTGATGACTCCGCTACATTACTCACACAAATAGACCTCAATGGGGTATCACAAAAACAGTATGCCGCAATGCAGGGTATCAAATACTCAACGTTAAAATCGAAAGTCCAGAAAGCTCGAAATGAATTGCGTACTCTCTTTGAAAGTTGTTGCGAGCTCGAAATCGACACTCAAGGAAACATCTACGATTACACTCCAAGATCCCGCAATTGTAATTTCTGTTAGAAGCTTTCGTCTTTTTATCGCTGATTCCGTCTTACTAGGGCAACAAACAACATTGGAGTTTTTATGATTAAAATTGTCAGCTTTAAAATATGCCCTTTTGTACAACGTGTGACTGCCTTATTAGAGGCAAAGAAGATAACTTACGATATTGAGTATATTGACCTCAGCGATAAACCAGACTGGTTTTTAGAAATGTCCCCCAATGGACAAGTGCCTATTCTGATAACTGACGACAATCAGGTTCTATTTGAATCGGATGCTATTGTTGAGTACATCGAAGAAGTAACAGAGCCTTCTCTATTATCGCCAGATCCAGTTCAAAAAGCTCAGGATCGTGCTTGGTCTTATTTAGCATCAAAGAATTATTTAGTTCAGTGCTCTGCTCAACGGAGTACCAACCAAGAAACTTTGACAGAGCGAGCCAGTAAATTGGCTACCGCTTTCGCAAAAATTGAAACTAAACTAGGTGACGCAAGATATATCAATGGCGATAGCCTGAGTATAGTGGATATCTCTTGGCTCCCTTTACTCCATAGGGCAAACATCATTGAACAGAACTCAGGTTTCGACTTCCTTAGTGCTTTTCCTAAGGTAAAACGTTGGCAGAACACAATGCTAGAAACAGACTTAGCCGAAAAGTCTGTTCCAGAAGATTTCGAAGATAGATTTATATCTTTCTATTTAAGTGATTCGACATATTTAGGTCAGTTGACTAAGAAAAATAAAGATATCACTTGTTCCAATAATAGCGAATGCAAACCAGTTGATATGCTGTGTTGCTCTTAAAGGTAACTTAAGAAACACCTGACACAATTAATCGCTTGATGATCAAATCAAGCGACTAAAAATAAATTAACAACTAAATATAAGCTTTAATACAAGCACTATTTGATATTTCTTTTCCACAGCTTAGGTTTAAAAACTCGCTTCCTACTAACTAATAGTAATCCCATAAAACCTAACATCGCGATACCAGATATGTCTGGTTCAGGCACATTGACAGCAACGCTATTCAAGGTTGCACCACCGTCACTCACTAGAAAAACACCGAAAGTAGCATTAGTGAATGTTTCAGTGTAGCCGCCGTCAAAGTTATCATGATAGGCCAATCGGTCGTCTGCTTGTCGACGAGCATTCTGGTAATTTAACCCTGAAAGTAACACCGGACCTAAACTAGAACCTTCTACATCATTGACAAAAAGCCCTCGAGAAAAGAAACTCCTGCTGCTAATAAGCGATTGCCCTCCGTTTAGCTGCGTTCTTCCGAAAGCATTTTCAAAAGGGAAATACAGGCGATTAGCGTTTCCTCTTGTTCCCGTTGCAATAGTTCTGGTAAAACTTTCATCTAGACTATTTCCAAAACGCGAGGAGATAAATGGCGATGTCGCTACAAAGACTTCTTCTGCTGTTGGAAGCCTCCAACCTTCAAATAAACCACCAACACCTAACTCATCCCTCACCTGAGCAATTGACAAGGAATCAGTATTATTTAATTTAAGCCATTCCTTCCCCGTTTCTTCATGAAGTACAGCTTGATTATCCCCTTCAACTCTCCAGTCAAGATTAATAAACCCTGCTTCTGCATTCGATAAGAACAAGAATGCAGCTCCTAATAAAATAAAACGCTTTGCCTTTATAGTTAGCTTGTCCACTTAAATACCTTTACTTGATTATTAAACAATGAAAAACCTCAAAACCACGAGGCGAAGTACTTATCGACAGAAAAACAACTTTCTGGATATATTTTTTCACAATTCAATAAAAGATTAATTTAAAAGTAAATCTAAAGTAAAAATAAAGGTAGTCAGATACAAAAAAGCGAAATCACATTATTAACAAAAAATCTTGATAAAATTTTGAGTTGGTTATTAGAGGTGCAACCTACGCTTCTATAATAGCAAGGAGCAGTCAGGTTCTATTTGATTCGAATAACATTACAGTAATCAGAAAAAATTAGCCAATATGTAACATCACTCTAAAAGACTTAAGAAAAACGTAACATAATTAATCGCTTGATGATTAAATCAAGCGATTAAAAGTAAATTAGTATTAGATAGTAACCTTAATATAAGCTCTATTTAATGTTTCTTTTCCACAGCTTAGGTTTAAAAACTCTGTTTCTACTAACCAGTAACAATCCCATAAAGCCCAACATCGCAATACCAGATGTGTCTGGTTCAGGCACATCAACAGCAACGCTATTCAAGGTAGCACCACCATCACTCACCAGAAAAACACCAAAAGTAGAGTTAGTAAACGTTTCAGTATAGCCACCATCAAAGTTATCGTGATAGGTCAATCGATCGTCCGCTTGTCTATTAGCAATTCTAAAGTGCAGCCCCGACAATAACACTGGCCCCAAGCTAGAACCTTCTACATCATTCACAAAAAGCCCACGCGAAAAGAAGTTCCTACGGCTATTTGCTGCTTGTGATTCATTTAACTGAGTCCGTCCAAAAACATTCTCAAAAGCAAAGTAGAGGCGATTTCCGTTTCCCCTTGTCCCAGTTGCAATAGTTCTTGAAAAGCTCTCATCAAGATTATTTCCAAAGCGCGTTGAGATAAAAGGAGATGTTGCTACAAAGACTTCTTCTGCCGTTGGAAGCCTCCAACCTTCGAATAAACCACCAGCACCTAGTTCATCTCTCACCTGTTCAATTGATAACGAATCAGTATTATTTAATTTAAGCCATTCTTTCCCTGTCTCCTCATGAAGTACGGCTTGATTATCTCCTTCAACCCTCCAATCAAGATTAATAAACCCTGCTTCTGCATTCGACACGAACAAGAATGCAGCTCCCAATAAAGCAAAACGCTTTGCCTTTATAATTAGCTTGTCCATTTAAATACCTTTACTTGTTTAATAAACAATGAAAAACCTCAAAAACCACGAGGTAAAATACTTATCGACAAAAAAACAATTTCCTATAAATATTTTTCACACATTAATAAAAACTTAATTAAAAAAAGGATTCATAAACAAACAAAAAACAAGCAAACAATAACAGATAATATTTCGTTACATTTAGGTGTCAGAAATTAAAGAATTAAAAAAATGAAGATTGTCAAGATTTTAAAAGTACAGTATTTACCCCTAATTTAGGCGTAACTAGATAGCTTGAATGGCATAAATCTAGTTTACAAAAAAGGGATATTGACCAACTCATTATCATGCAAGGCGGTCTAGGTGATCGCTATAACACTTAAACGATCACATAAACCAAGTTGTATAAGTTTTTGTTAATCAACACTCGTTGAAGAGCTTCCTTTAAACAAAGCAACATTCTTAAGTGCAAGTGGGATTAGAGCGAAAATCGTACTTAGTACCCCTAAGCCAGACTCTATGGCATCAGTGGCAGAAAACGCCATTATCGCTAAAATAGTAATTACTGTCGCGAATACCGGAATACGGAAGTAACTCCAACTACTTTTTTGACTCTCTTCAAACCATTGAGCAACAGTATCTTTATTCTCTGCGGTAAGTACAAAACGCTTAAAGCTTTCATTGATGATATGCCAACCGTAGTAACGGTAGACATATCCACGCCTAACAAGGTGCTCTAAGGGTTCAATATTCATTGGGTTGGGTTGCATACCATGAGCAAGCTGCAATAAAACCAACCGTTCAGCTTTAGTACATAGCTCCCATCGGTAACGATAATCTGCTCCAAAATTAGCACCACAATATTCGATCACTTGGTCTCGAGACCATTCATTGAATATCTTCTGTTTAAAGCAAAATTTCTCAAACTGAGCTTTTTTCGAAACAATCTCGGGCCAGGCCGAAAATTCATGAGCCATGGCAGATTCCTTATCATCCCATATATAAGCAATACTAGTCTTATCAGGCGCAACCCAATCATAATGCTTATCGAATTTCCTGAATAAGTTAGCCCACTTCAAGCTCTCACTAGCACCGGCATAATCATCAACCACCATACGATTAGGATAAGCTGCCTGATTGATCATTCGGTAGAGAGGAGAAATATCGCATAAGAGCACGATTTTGATATTTGACAAGGACATAAGAAGCTCTAACACAGAGAGTAAGCGCTGCCTTAAAATTCGCTCAAAAGCTATATCTTCGACTCCCTCAATAGCTAAAAGATAGGTTTTATCACAGCTTTTACTCCATTCGCTTAATGCTCCTCTAGGGACAAAAACACCATGTTTATTAAACAAGTTACATATTATATTTTCTTCTTCATATCCCCCCTCCAGTAGCTCCTTGACATGAATTGGGGTATTACTGGTCAATGTTCCATCATTCTGTTGAAGCCTTTCTGACCAATCCTCTCGAGGCCTAATAATCATCAAGTATGAAGAGTTCAATAAAATATCTTCCCCAGCAGGCTCCGGATGCCAATGAGATGGAATATAAATGCCGTACATACGTCTACCAATCCAGTCAACGACCATAATAGAAACTAAACCTAAGATAATTAGAGAAGCTAAATATCCGAGAAGTAACTCCCAAGTGTTGGTATCTCCGATGGCGGTCAGTTCTGATTGCTTATTAAATACATTTATGAATGACTCAAATGAGCCAGCATTTCGTATATCAACTTCGCCCGTTAGATGAATTAGTAGCTGTTTATTGATCGTGTGCTGAAGGTTTGTGTTTTCTATAACGCGTTTCACGACATCATAACTTATTGATTGTTTCGAACTAGGAAGAACGTTGTATTTTTGCTCAACAACACTTTCTAAGTCTTCATTGAGGTTTTCGAAGCATGTTTGCTGTATTTCCCCCACGTTCGTAGCAATTTCAGTGGAATATTTACCGAAATAACAAATTGGGAAGTTACTTTTCTCGTCCAAGTATATACGATCATAATCATAGGTTTTATCGCGGTACTCCTTAATGCTACCGAAGGAGGTCAACACATTTTGATAAACTCTATTTTGATCGTATCGTTTTAAAGCTTCATCCAACGGTGTGCTTACCCTAGAGAAGACAAATGCGCCAAGTAAAATTGGAATAATAATCAGTAGAATGATAAGTGTTGCTAAGTACTTTATACGCCCTTTAGCACTATCTTCGGCGTTCTGAGGTCTTAATCGAGCCATCCAAGTAACTTGAGGATATTTTGCTGACAGCGAACCTAAAATAGCTATCACAACAAAAACACAAAATAAGACTAAAAATGTTGCTAAAGCTGAAGAGAAAGCTTTAAGCAATATCAGATTTCTCGATTCATTTTTATTAAAGAAGACAACGAGCGTCCAAGGCACACCTTGATATAATGCTCCCGCAGTAAAATGGTGGTCCTGACCTTGATATATAGTTTCAAAACTAATTGGAGACTGTGATTCAATACTGGAGTTTGCCAGTGCTCTCAAAGTTTTATTGTTGTCAGTTTCTACATAAACATGCTCTACCAAGCTACGGCTGTTGTTCGAGTGATACTGCACAATTCCAGAGGCATTATCGAAGACTAAATAGCCGAAATTTGGGGGGAGTACAGCATTAAAAAATGTACGTAGCTTACTCCCGTAAGAGAAGACACTGTATTGGCCTTGTTCATTTTCCTCACCGTACGCCTCCGCAAATTGCGTCGTGACCTTTCCATCTTGAATATTGAATAAACGCTGAATATAGAGGCCTTTGCAGCTTTCACTAAAACTTCCACTGCCATGACCATCTTCAATAGGTATTGGCCAAAGCTTACAGTCTCTAGCATTTTTGTAATAAGCTCTGTGACTTAAATCAAAATTCCTTAAGCTACGATATTGTTTCGGTGAAGAGTTAAATAACTTATTAGATACTTGGCCGGGGCAATTTGAGTCTTTGGGTAAAACAAATAAGCTCTCCAAAGCATAACCAATTTCGCCAAACCTGCGACCACTGTACGCATTACTTTTATCAAAATTAAAGAGTCGATCACCAAAACCCTCGAAATCTTCAAAACCTGTATCTCGCTGAATATCAGAGTTACAGATAACGTCAATAAAGCCATGGTCTAACCCCTCACTTTCCCAATGCTTTTCCGCTTCCTCCCTTATTGTACGAAACTCGTTTTCGAAACGACTGGAGATCTCGTTGAAAATAGCTTTTCTTCTCGCTTTGCTTGAAGCTTCTTCCTCCATATGCTGTTTCACAACAGCAGAGAAAGCTCCCAGCACAGTTGTAAACATCACTATGGATATCAAAACACCTCTTCGAGTAAGTGACGTTATCCCTTGGTTAGGAGACATAAGTCTTAATCTGAGTAACGGGACAAATAGAATTAAAAGAGTAAGAGCACCAAGCCCAATAGCGACCTGTCCCCGAGAAATGCTCAACTTATCGGACAGCAACTGTGACTTACTGCGCAGACCAATAAAATAGAAGTCATTCTTTTTATGTTGAGTCCCTGAAAGTAAAAAATTGGCATTAGTATAGGGACTAACAAATACTCTGTATTCCACACCAGCAATTTCGATATCGGTGATGCCTGACATTCCTGCACTACTAGTTTTTTTCTCGGTTTCTGATAAAGATTGAGTCGATATCCTTATATCGTTATTTAAACTTTGGTTAGCAGACGGCTGACGAGCCAAGTTACGTTGCTTCTTAAGCCTTTCGAGAATCGTTTGAACATGCTTGAATTCGAGGCCACTCACAGTCGAATCAATACGCGGATTTTCAATCCTGGTTAATAAATGCCCCTCTCCATCAACCAACATCAAAAGTGGGTGATGTGCCAAAGGCGCCGTAAATGCATCTTTTAAAGGGACTTTAAATGAATAATGAGCACCTTGAAAAATCTCTACATTTTTCTGGATCCAAGTTTGAGGATCATGACTGTCCCCTCCCTCTTCGATAAGTATCATTTTGCTCGCTGAGTCAGGGGCAACAACATTATCAGCGATAGGTACTAGTTTTATATTCCGTAAGTCTTCTCCTAGAATCCTCTTAAGCTTATTCGCTTCAATCTCTAAATAATCGCGCTCCCCTCTGAGTTCACACTCTCGCTCATCATCGATAAGTTGCTTAATACATTGATAGTTTTCCCAGATTCCTCTTTTTATCGCTTCTTTATCTGAATCAACACCAGAGTGCTGTTTTCGGTTACTGAAGGAATTGTTATTCAAGTATTGAGAAGCTCTTTCCTTTATCTCCCTTAAAACCTCTTCACCATCAGAATCCTCAAGCTTCCCATTGGTTTTTTTAACTTTTTGACTCTCTTTGTGCTGCCTAACGAATTTGTAATCTGCTATTTGCGATTCATAAACTTTAAGGTCTTCTTTGAATTTTAAGTACTCGGTTTTCACTGCAAATTCTGCTCTATTAATTCGTCCCTTTTGATTATCCAACATACGAGAAAAGTCATTAATCTCCCGAAAATGAAGCTGGTTTTGATAGTGTTCGTTTTTTTGAATTTTGAAGTAGTAGAAACCGATACTAACAATGGCCGCTAGTATGATTGAAACAAGCAGAATCAAAATACCGCTGTAACGGTTTGTATGCTTAGACATCGTCTTCTCAAGCTCCTTTGAGGCACATACAGCGTTACAACTGCACCAATATTTTTATTTATTAAAGCGTCAGGATGCTTCTTATTTTGTTTATTTTTTAGTCTACTCCTGCCCTATTAGTTTTGTAAATAGTTTTCATATTTGGGTAAATTTCAACTGCGCTCGAGTAGTTGGAAAGGTTAGTTCTATTCATACACATTGATTTTTCACCAATCCAAAATGAAACAATTGACTGCAATAGGAAGGCGTCCAATCGGGTCACATTTAGGGTCTATTGATTTTTGTTGTGTGCTTTCGACTGATATATCAGCCTGCAAAGCTTAGCCTTAACCAAAAAACCTTTATTGAGAACAGAATCTGTACAGCAAAGATCGACAGACCCTAGTCACGTAATTGAAAAACTTGCAGATAACCTAATCGTGACAAACTCAAATTGAATAAAAATCCTCATTTAGGAATGCATGATTGTCATATGCACGTCATAACAATTAGGGTAAAGTTGTTCCCCTTTGCACGAGTCTAGCTCGTTGTTATGTCGTTCACTTTTTAAAATAAGTATAAGCGGACGTTAGAAGTTCGTTGTTCTTTGGTGTTTGAACTTTATGAATCAATTGTCTATCAAACAAAAAATAATTCTTACTATCACTCTCTTCATTTTGCTCACAGCTTCTATTGTTGGTGCTATCGGAATGATCACCGCCAGAAGCAATATAAAAGAGCGAGTATTAACGAATGAGCTACCTAATATCATTAAACGTATAGGTGGCGAGATAAACCATGAGATTGAACTGATGCAGACAATAGCGCAACAAGTCGCATCAGATGAATATATTTTGGAATGGAATAGGAACGGACAAAATAAAGCGGAAGAACCTACCCTAATAAGAAAACTCAGTAATATTGCACGTGATAACAATCTTAGTTCAGTATCTTTCGCCGATAGACAGACAGCTAATTACTGGAACCAAGATGGCTTTTTACGTCAATTACAGAATAATGATGCTGACGGCTGGTTTTTCTCCTATACCTCTAGCCCAAACGAAAACTTAGTCAGTATTTATCGCGAACCTGATACAGGAAAAACTGACCTCTACGTCAATTACCAACAACTCAATGGACGCGGCTTATCGGGCGTATCTAAGTCATTCAAAACGGTTACAGACTTATTAGATAGTTTTAAAATTGAAGAGACTGGTTTTGTTTATTTGGTAAACGGGGACGGCCAAGTTCAATTGCATAGAAACACTAGCTTGTTAAACAAAGCGACGTTGAGTTCTCTCTATAACAGTGAATCTTCAAGACAGCTCCTTAACAAGAGTAACTTTAATTTGGTCGATACCGAACTTGATGGTCACATGTTTTTGGTTGCTACCAGCTATATTCCTAGTATGGATTGGTTTGTAGTAGCACAAGTTCCTCAGGATGAGATTTTCGAGCAACTCAACAGTGCCAGATGGCAAATTATCATCTGGTCTTTGATTACCGCCATCGGAGGTACAGTAGCGGCATGGTTTGTCTCAAGTTCAGTAACCAGCCCTATCAATAAACTAGCGGAAATATTCCATCAATTAGGTGAAGGTAAAGCTGACCTCACCTATCGCTTATCTGAAGCGGGCCAAAAGGAAATAGCGACAGTCTCTACCGGATATAACAGCTTTATGGACAAACTCCACAAAGTGTTTGAACAGATTGCATCCAGTAGCTCGGAGCTGAGAAGTGTATCTATCTCCTTAAGCACTAAAGCAGAAAAAACGAATGATGGCGTTAAAACGAATAGAGAGAGCACAGATCACATATCGACCACACTAAAAGAAGTGAACCTCAATGTAGGAACGGTAGCAAAGAGCGCGTCCGATGCTGTTGAAGTCGCCGAGCAAATCAGTAAAGATGGCGAAATCATTAGCCATGTTATCTTGGATGCTCAAAAAGACATTAATCACTTAGTCGATAAAATACGAGATGTTGCCAACGTTATCGAATCACTAACCAACAACACTGAAACAATAGCAACAGTGCTGGAGAATATTCAGGCAATCTCTGATCAAACGAACTTACTCGCTCTTAACGCAGCAATCGAAGCTGCAAGAGCTGGAGAACAAGGTCGTGGATTCGCTGTTGTTGCCGATGAAGTTCGCAGCTTAGCAGGCAGAACAACAGATTCAACACAGCAAATCCAGTCCATTATGGAAGAGTTGAAACATACTTCTGCCAAAGCCACATCTGAAATTGAACTGATTGTTGAACAATCGAAGAGCTCTGCAAAATCCATAGGTGAAGCAGAGAAAACACTAAAAGATAACAGCTTACACTTTGTTGAGATCTCAGAAGCAAACAAATCTGTTGCTAGTGCAACAAATGAACAATCGGAAAGTATTGAGCTCATTAATTCACGTATGAACGACATTCATAGAGTAGCTAGTCAAAATATGGAAAACGTTGGTCATATCAACAACGACACTCATAGCTTGAATGAGCTCGCTGAGAAACTCGATAACTTGATTATTCAGTTTATTGGAACAAGTCGTTCCTAGTTAGCTTGAGAAGGTAAAATACCATAGGTTTTACGGTACACCCGAGAGAAAGCATCGCTGCTTCGATATCCAAAACGAGCAGCGACTGCTTTAACCTGTTCGCCTTTTAGAATGGCTACCCTCGCCGCTGTCATTCGCCAAAGCTTCAAGTAAGACATTGGCGACATTCCCACCCTATTTTGGAACACATTCATAAACTGAGAACGAGACATATTAGCGATATCAGTAAAATCATCTATTCGCCAATGCTTTCCCAGGTCCTCATGAATAGCCACGATAACTGAGCTTAGTCGAGGATGAGCTAACCCGGCTAAAATACCAACTTCCACATTTTGTTTTTCAATGCTATGTCTAAGTACTGCTACCACTATGAGATCGCATAATCTTCCCAATGCAAACTCACCGCCACAACGATGTCTTTCTGTTTCAGTTATAATGAGTAGCGCGAGGTTTTTTATGGCTTTTTCCTCTGTGAGGTCAATTTCAATGGTCTCCGGTACCATTTGCAATAATGGATTAAACACCCCTCCTAGATCAATGGAAGCAAAAGCCAGCACCGGATTTGGTGCAGTTTTATTACTCCTTAAACCTAAGAACAGAGTAAGCTTTTCGGGCTTGTTTGGCTGACCAATGATTAAAAGGTTGCTTTCCTCCACGTTGGCCGTTCGTCTAGAACGAACTTCAAAATGGTTAAGTAAGCAAGAGAGCCTATCAAAGCAGCTCATATTTGGACTCTCAATCGGGTAATTAAGACACTTATCATCATCTCACCTTATAAAATCTCTGACACTTCATTGCTTCAATAAAGGAAAAATATGCATTTTTTCAACCCACTCAAAACTTATGTTTTCGCCATCTCTTTTTGTTTCATAACACCAATGCATCAAGTTCTTGCTAACGATGCGCAACCGGATTTACCTAAACCTAAACTCATTATTTTTGATGTTAATGAAACTTTGCTCGATCTGGGCCCTTTAAGAAAAGCCGTCGGCCAAACAATAGATGGACGAGAGGAACTATTGCCACTTTGGTTTTCAACCATGCTTCACTACTCTTTGGTGGATACCTTAACCAATGACTACCGTGATTTCGGTCAAATCGGCGCCGCAGCTTTAATAATGGTTGCTAAAAACCAAGGCATTGCTGTTTCTGAGCAAGAAGCTAAAAAAGCCATAATCGGAAATATAACCAAGCTTCCAGCTCATGCAGATGTCAAGTCCGGTTTAAGGCGCCTATCCTCAAAAGGCTTTCGCATTGTGAGTCTAACTAACTCTTCCAATAAAGGTGTAGCAGCTCAATTCAAGTACACTGCACTAACGCCTTTTTTCGAGAAGCGTTTTAGCGTAGAAGACGTCAAAGCATTCAAACCACACCCTCGTCCCTATCAATGGGTACTAGATGAGATGGGCATTAAACCAAACGAAGCTTTAATGGTGGCTGCACATGCATGGGACTTAGCAGGGGCGAAATCAGTGGGACTGCAAACCGCCTTTATTCAACGCCCCAATACAACCCTTTACCCCAACGCTCCTCGTCCAGACTACGTTGTCGATGATCTACTCCAGCTTACCGAGCTGCTAATCAAGGAGTAATACTACATTAGGCCGTATTCCAGCGCCTTCATGGTTGCCGCTGTACGGCCCGACACTCCTAGCTTTTTATATATCTTCTCTAAATGCGCATTAACTGTTTTAGGAGAGATATCTAAATCACGTGCCACTTCCTTATTAGATAACCCTAGTGTTAAAGATTGAAGTACGTCTTTTTCCCTTGGCGTTAGCTCTATCTTAGAGACACTCACTATCGACTCTCCACTTAATACAGCTAGTGCAGCATCAACAACCGTGGCATCAACGAGTTGAACTTTTAATGCATCACCTAGCAACTCAACAGCAGCTTTTCTTTCTTTAGCATTATGCCTCAGGTCAGAAAATCGTTCCGCTAACAAAACGGATACCTGCAACACACGCGCTTCAATGGGAATACTAGGTGCCGCCAAGCCCCGATAATGACCACTACCGTCCAGTCGTTCAAAAGCCATTGACGCAATAGCTGTTTCTTTGGAGAGAATGGGTGATCGACTGAGTATTCTCTCCGTCCAATAAGAAGCTAGTCTCAAACTTTCGTCCATCCATTGATTGGAGATTGCTTGCTTAGCTAATACTCCGTTAGGAACCGAGACAAAACCTAGCCTATGTAATTTGGCTGCGCGGACAATTCTCAGGCACTTTTCATGTTCCAAACCAAGACAGCTGGATATCTGCTGTGCGTAACTCGCAGCCAAGCGTGACACTCTTATCGCCTCGGGTTGCTTCAATGCCGCATAGTCTGAAAATAACGTGACAATATCATCCAATTCACTTTTATTTTCATTACCCAGTTGATGAACTTCTGCAAATCGCAATGACTCAAGCAAAGTATTCTTATCGTCAATTTGTTCCAACCAACGAGAGGCATGTTGCCCGACTTTTAGTGCTAGGGAGGCGTCATAAATTTTTCCGCCTCTGGACTCGATCAACATAAGCGCACGGTTCAAACCATATTGTCGTGTGTAAATTTCCAAATCACTAACAACGGCAACAATCTGAGCAACTAGATCGATGTCTTCTCCCTTTTTTCCTGTTGGGTAACCGGAGCCATCCCAGTTTTCAAACAAATCACTTATTGAGGGCAAAAGATTATCGATTTGATGCTCAGAACCCACTTCAGGTGAGGAAATACCTGCTCTAATTGCTATTTGTGCCATTGCTTCACAATGAGCATTAGCTAGCGATGGCATATGTCCAGACAACGAGCTGATTTCTGGATGTTTCGTAATAAACGGGTTCCGACCAGCTAGAAGCTCCGAGCGACCACGAATATCATCACCGAGTAATTCTGAGAAATCACGCGCATTAGCGGTACAACCAGCCCAGCGCATTAAACCCACTCGTGCTGCATTAACGCGGTAACTAGCTTTTAACTGCAACGCATCGACTAAGTAAACAGCTAGCAATGCCACTCTTGGCGAATGTTCAACTGGCTGCCCCATACTCAGATCACCAGCAAAAGCTATAGCGCCCAAAAACTGTTCTTTAATTGATAAATTTTGCATGAGCTCATTCTATGACTTTTATTTCGGGTTCACATAGGGCATTTACCCTATATTTTCGTCTTCTAGCTCCTTGTTACCATCTCTACCGTTTTCAAAGCCTACGTAAGCCATAAACCAACTTTTTATCATTAATCTATTGGAGAATTTGAGATGACTCATTTCCTAAAATCTACGATAACCATAGCAGCCCTGTTGCTCACCGTTATTAGCTATACGCCTAATGCTAACGCCGAAGGCCTGCGCATTCGAGGAGAAATCAAAAAGCTTAAAAATAATTTAGCGTCCATAGAAACAACCTCAGGTCAGAAGATAGAAGTTATTTTAGAACCCGACTACAAAGTCTTGTTGTACAAAGATATCCGCTTTGAAGATATCCCTAAAAATGCTTATTTATCCATACCCTCAATCCCAGCAGGTAAAAATAAACGCAGAGCATTGGGCATTAACATATTTCCCGAAGCTATGCGTGGATTCAACGAAGGTTTAGGTGACTGGGATTTAACATCTGATAGTAAAATGACTAACGCGACTCTGGCTCAAGTGGTGAATTCCAGCACAAAAGATGGTCGCGAATTAGTCGTAAGCTTTGGCGCAGAAAAGCAACAAGTTATCGTGCCACAGCACACACAAATCACAACCTTCGGCCCCGTTGACAATTACGAAATAAAAAAAGGTCACAACGTCGTTATCTTCGCCCAAGTTGCTGGCGGTAAGCTGGCTGGAAAATTTGTTGGCGTTCACGAAAACGGCGAATTGCCACCTATTTAGCTAACTTCCCATACTCTGTTCGTTCACCTATTTCTGGAGATCACCATGCCTATACATTCTGCAATCCTTAGAGTTGTGCACGGCTTAAATGCTATTGCTGTACTAGGCTTAATCTCCAGTGGATGGGCAATCTATAATGCAGCACCCTTTCTTCCGTTCACCTTTCCCGTCAGCATTTCACTTGGAGGTTACTTAACAGAAGCACTTCGTTGGCATTTTATGCTGGTTTGGTTGTTCATTATCACAACGACGCTATTTATAGTTTTACGTCTTTCTCCACTATCACCTTATTATGGTCCATCTTTATTTCCTATCTCGTACAAAGCCATTCAACGTGACTTAGTGCAAGCGTTAACATTCAAGTTGAAGCACAAACTCGGACAATATAATCACATCCAACGTTTTTTGTATGTAACAGTACTCCTCAGCTTCAGTGTACTGTTCTTGTCAGGCTTTGGTCTTTGGAAGCCAGTCCAATTACAGCCGTTCAATCATATAGTTGGCGGGTATGAATCCATGAGAAGAGTTCATTTCGGAGCAATGGCTGTGATCGCCTCTTTTAGTGTTATCCACCTCATCATGGTACTGCTAGTCCCCAAAACACTATTAAGCATGCTCTTTGGTCTCCAGAACAACGCTACCCAAGTGAAATCACCTGATATTGATAGCCTCCTACTTAAGAGTCGAGAAAATGAATATTGATAAAGAATTCCAGCTGACTAGGCGTGGTTTTGTCGGCGGTATAGCGTCTCTCGCCGCTATCGGAAGTTTTACTGGTGCGCTTGCACTGTCAAATAGCTTTAGAAAAGATTTACTGGATAAAGTGTCGAAGTGGAATGATATGGCACAGGGTGCTCTATACTCCAATGACAAATTGGCGCCGACCTATTCACTAGATCAGATCTCAAATAACTTTCCCTATAATGGTTTTTATCCTCAAGCTTATGCACCTCGTCTAAACCCTTTATCTTGGCGCTTAGAACTTGGAGGTTTAGTACAAAACAAAACTCCGTTAAGCCTAGCTGATCTCAGAAAAATGCAGCAAGAATCTCAAATCACTCGGTTAATATGCATTGAAGGTTGGAGTGCGGTTGGACAATGGTCCGGCGTTCCACTGCATCAGCTTCTGCGCACTATTGGTGCCGATTTAAAAGATACCTTTGTGAGAATCGATTGTGCAGATGGCTATTATACAAGTATTGATATTGAATCGGCGTTGCATCCACAAACCATACTCGCGTTAGATTTTTTGGGTAAACCACTTTCTCGCGCTTTTGGTGCTCCTGTCAGGTTACGAATTCCTGTTAAACTAGGCTTTAAAAACGCGAAATTCATTACGGGTATTAGCGTTCACAAGCAACCACAGGGCGGTTACTGGGAAGAGCAAGGTTATAACTGGTTCAGCGGCCTCTAAGGTCTGCTGAATCAATATCAGTCAACTACAATACAGTGTTATAAAGATCAGCAGATCCGAGTTACTCCTCATTCAGGCTTTACGGGAATAACACAACGAATGCCATTTGAGCCATACAAGTCAGGATTACCTGTGGTTGGCTTTGAAAAACGATTAGAAACACGGTGTGCCCAGTGTTTCTCGTCCCAAGACCCGCCTTTTATCGTCTTATGCTCGCCCTTTTGCGGTGCTTTAATATCGCCCTTTCCGTAGAGTTCTTCATAAGCATCCGTGGCATACCAATTCTCAACCCATTCGCTGGTTCCTCCAATCATGTCGAATAGACCATAGGGGTTAGCGGGAAAGCTCCCACGAGGCCAGCTCAAATCGCGGTAACAACCATCAGTTGACGTATCAGGTTCTCCAGCAACGCCAGGGTCCATAACAGCTACTTCACAGCTTGCCGGTTTATGCCCCCAGAAATAAGGTGTGCTGGTTCCACCTCTTGCTGCTTTTTCCCATTCGGCTTCATAGGCTAATCGTCCACCTCTCCACGAGCAATAAGCTTTGGCGTTTTCCCAATTAACACAGTTTTGCGGATAATTATCACGACCCGGCGCATCGTAGTTGCAATAGTGAGTTCGTCTAAAATCAAAAGGCCTCTCGCAAGCCCCCGCTTCAACACAAGCACGATACTCAGCAACTGATGTTTCGTGAACATCAATAGCGAAAGCAGGTACAAAGACCTCTACACCGCCTTTTGGTCCTTCATCATCATCACACAAAGAATCATTAGATGAACAACCCATCATAAAAGAGCCCGCAGGGATAACCACTTGTTTGGGTTGCGCAAAAGCTGCTGTCGAAGCAAAAACGCTTGCTAACAATAAAAGTTTCATCTGTTTACTACTCCAACATGTGCCAATTATAAAGAGGGTAAAATGCCATCTAGGGCACCAAAACACGACAAGTTTTTCGCTATTTTCTTTGCTAGCTGAGTGTCCAAAACCACTGGAACTCTCGTTTTGTCCGTTTCGTAATTGATCTCTTCCAAAGCAGTTTGAAATTTATCATCCTGAATATGCGCTTTGTTTCGGGTTTCCAACGACAAGTCAGCAATTTCTTGTATGCTATTTTGTCGACTAAAACGTTTAAAGTCATTGAAGGTAAAATGCTCTTCAACGTATCTATCGCTAAGATGAATAAGTTTATCCATTAACGCATACAAAAACTCGTTGGTACACTTGTTATTAAGTACAAGTGTCAGGCTAGTTCCATTGATTTCTTCAAGCTGTGACCGTTTAGCGCCCAAAATTCTAACATCGACAAGCAAACTCCCATTTTTCCTTTCTTCGATATCCACGAACTCAACGACACTGTGGTCATAGCGAATACGAGATAAAACCTGGCCGATTCGCACGATAAACGCATCGAGTGTCAGTTCTCTATCTCCAACTTCTTTAATTAGATGGGCGTTATTTGCCATTAGTGGCAAATCCTGATGGCAACTAAAAGGTGTTGTTTTGTGATTCCGAACAGCTAACTTGAAGACTTCGCGCACTTCATGTTCCCGCGCTTTCTTCAATGCGAGAAAAACCGTTTGAATGATCTCGGACGTTGGAAGTTCAGGTTCGACCCGCCAACGTCTGCCATACACTATTTTCTTGTTGGGTTGGTTATCAATACTCTTGTAATTGTCATAACCAACAATGCCAACTTGAATATAGATGCCCTGCTTATCTTCACTCACAAAGATAGGATAACGATCATCAAAATGGCAGCCAAGCACGATACGCTGCACTGATGCTAGCGTATGCTGGTATTTAAGATAATGCTGAGGAATACAGTTTGCGCCATTTTTTAATTGAATTAATGGCGCGTTCTTAACCGGTACTTCCCCATCATGAAATTGGTCCAACATAGTGGGTACAAAAACTATTTATTTCTAATTTTCTGTAGACGCTGAATACTTAGACGAATAGAAACCATCGAGTGATAATTTCCCGGCCCCCCACAGCGTAATTAACATGAGTAAAAGTCCCCAAATAACATGCCCAGAAAAAGCTGCCGGAGCAATATCTTCGAGACTGATAACCGCTACAACATTGACTATGCCTAAACCAATAGCACCAAATCGGCTGGCGAGTCCAAGCACAACTAATATAGGCAAGAATACTTCACCAAAAGTCGCTAAGTATGCAGCAAACTCAGGGCTTAAAAGGGGCACCGCATACTCTTCTTCGAATAAGAACAAAGTTGATTCCCAATCTCTCAATTTTGTTAATCCTGCTGCAAAAAACACCCAGGCAACGTAAACACGCGCTCCAAGTAATGCGAGAGGTTGCAACATATCTAGTAACGATGCTGCGTTGTTGTATACGGGCACCACTTTATTTGTAATTACACTCATTATTTTTCCTGCTAAATAAATTAGGGGCTGTTTAAACCTCTGATATTCAAAGGTCGTACATTCCAATAGGTAAGATAAGTGTAAAAAATTGGGATCTCGGAGAGGGGTTCAATCGTCTAAAAGTCGCAACCGATCGTCTACGGTATTTCTGTCGTTTGGTTTCAAATTCAGTTTTTGGAGTAAAAACGTACGAGCAGGTTTTGCTCAATAGCTTTGGGTAACCATTGTTCAAAATTAAAAGTGGAGGCTTCAAGCAAGTCTAATGAAAGGCCAACGCTTTTGCCACATATAAGACGACTCATCCAAAAGTATTCAGACTCAGATAGTTCACTAACTATAGCTTTGTAACTTGGCCTGTAAGCCAAGATGTATTGTTTAAAGTCGGCTTGTGTGGTTTTGTCTTTGAAAGCTTGAATATAATTCTCTTTTTCATCTGAATGATGAGCATTCCACAACTCAATCAGAGGAAAGTCACTTTCGAGAATAGTGACGCTATCAGCGATTTCTATACCTAATTTATCCAACGCTACTTGCGCTAACAAATTAGCGCTTTCGAATTCAAAAGACGTATTTCTCGCCTTTTCTGAGTAATGGATAGCAAAATCCAGTCGCGCACAATCCGCAACATAAGGATAATCATCGAGCTGTTCTAAACCCTTAAGAACTTCAGCAAACCCACTCCCCCATTTAGCCCAATCGCCTTGGCTCGGAGGCTGTTTTAGGAGTAATTTTTCTGTAGCAAAAGTAAAGAGTTCATCACCAATTAATTGGTAGACGGTGGGAAAGCTAATAGATAAAGCCTGAGTCGCAGTCGCTCTCAAGTTCTGGCGATAGATTTTCATGCCCTCAGCATTTAACCCCAAATCATCAGTATCTCTTGCGAATAACTGTTGAACAAAGGATTGTTGCCTTTCAGCTACTGTTCTCAGTGCATTTTCAATATTCGCTTCGTCATGCATAACACAGCCTATTATTGCTTTCGGTATTTGAAAGTACCTGCTCCGCAATATTGCGCGCTACTTTTACTTCCTCTAGCAACGTACCCCATGACGGTAGGTTATTATCCCTTTCAATCAAGGTAGGAATAGGTCCAAACCGTTTCAAAGCGTAACGATAAAGTTCCCAACATTCTCTGGATACCTCTTGACTATGATCATCTACAATTAACTGTCCTTGATCGACCGCACTATACCCAGCCAAATGAAATTCACCGACTTTATCGACAGGAATATCATTTAACCAAGCTTGTGCAAAAGCCTGGATATTTAGTTCGTTTTGATTATATGCAGTGACAATGATGTTGTTCAGATCCACCAGCAACTTACAGCCGGTTAACTCAGTCAGCTCAACCAGAAATTCAGTTTCAGTCATACTGTTATCATCAAGTTGTACATATGCTGATAAATTCTCAATAAGCAGGCTTCTGCCGAGATACTGCTGAACTCTGTCGACATTGTGTGCCAAAACTATTAAAGATTGCTTATCAAAACTGAGTGGAAGTAAATCACCTACATGGACACTTTGACCATTCAGTTGGCTCCAGCTGAAGCTAGCGTGGTCAGACATAAGAATAGGCTTTACTTTAGCAGCCAGCGCCTTCAGTTTTGCTAGATGAGCGTCAGGAATACTTTGTGCAGAACCAAGACCTAAAGCTGTTGAATGAAGACTCACCGGATACTTTTCGAGTATTTCATCCAGTACAGCGATAGTTGCTCCACCTTCTGCAAAAAAATTCTCAGAATGAACCTCAACAAAATCAATAGGAGCAACCGATGTCAGCGCATCTGCAAAATGAGGATGCCTAAGCCCGAGACCTACTTTGGGCAAAGGCACTTCACTTGTTGATGGAAGGAGCGACATCGGTTTATCTTCGACTAGCTGTTTTCAGCTTTGTACTTAGCTTTTGCCTCTTTCTTAGACAATCCACCAAGCTCTTTACAGGTGCCTTTTGCAACGATTTTCCACTCACCAGGATCGTTATCAACTTTTGATTGCCCTGCACAAGAATGGGTTCCAGCTAAGTTACCGCAATCGTTCTGACCTGCTTTCGCTACGCCGTAACATTTTTCCTTACCAGCCGCTTCAGCAGGCGCTGGCGCGACAGACATTGCTAATACTGCAGCAAGCGCTGCACCCGCTAATACTTGCTTACTCATGTCCTATACCCCTTATTCGTCGGCTAATACGTCAGCAGAAACAGCTTCAATACCATTCCAGTTGCGCTCTGATTCAGCTAAGTGACCTGGAATATCTGTTGCCCACTTTTTCTGAACATCTTTGTTTAGATTGAGATAAAGTTTGTTATCGACAATACGCCACGCTTTAGGGTCAACATCGAACTTCTTACTTAACGCAACGCCCATAGCACAGTAGCCACCGTATTGTGGTGCATAGTGATCAGGATTTGATTTGAAAAGGTCGCGGTTTTCTGCGGAAGCAAAGTGAAAAATTGCACCTTTGTGAGTTGCAGAATACTTACCTTTTCCTTTTACAGGCGCGCCTTTAGTAAAGTAAGCAACAGTATCGTAGCCACTGATTGCTAGATCATTTGCATCAGCATTAACGCCAATATCCGCGGCGAAAGATAAACTGCTTAAAACAAGAGATGACGCCAGTGTCATCGACTTAACTAGTGTTAATAGTTTCATTCAAAAATCCTCTTAAAGTGATTAACTGACGGAATGCGTTAAAACCCCAAACGCTTTATGTGAATAAATCGTTTAACGTCAAACCGTTCATCTAAGATCGTGGTCAATCCACGAAGCAAATCCTATCAACCGAGTTCAAGCAAAGTGCTTCCATTCGTCTTTATCTTGAAACCAATCGTACGTCCTATTTCCATACAAACAATTAAATAGTCAACCTACGAAATAGTATCGATCAAAAACAAGTTTGCATTTACTTAAATTCCTGATTAACATATTAGTATCGATTCGATACATTATTTATCGTATTGATAAGAGTGAGCTAACCACTCTTGTATTGCGACGAAATTTGACCTTCTTAGCAAACCGAGAACTAACACAATAACTCTGAGTTGGATGCAGTTGTGACCAACTTACCCTTACAGGAATTGAAAACATGACCTTAAGAACAGTAACAATTATCTTGTTCGCACTTGTGATAAATACCTACGCAAGTTCTGTGCAAGCTAAAGAAAAATCAACGAAACCTGCAGGTTATACCTACGGTAACCGCTCGTTGGAAAAAGCTCCGTTCACATTAGCTGATTTAGAGAAGTTAAAAGCAACCGTACTATTTACTGAAGAAGATGCTAAATGGCTAAGAAAGAGCCGCAAAGTTTTAGAGCCACATGCAGAGGAAATACTCGATACATGGTACGGATTTGTTGGTAGTACGCCTCACCTACTCGCTTATTTTTCAAGTGCAGACGGTAAACCTGACGGCCAGTATTTAGCCAGAGTACGCGCTCGCTTTATCAAGTGGATCTACGACACTGCTGATGCTGATTACGATCAAGATTGGCTAAATTATCAGTATGAGATTGGTAAGCGCCACCACAGAATTGGCAAGAACAAAATCGATAATGCTAAAGCAGTAGATCATATCCATGGCCGTTACGTTGTTGCTTTAACTTATCCAGTTACTGCAACCTTAAAACCATTCCTAGAGCGCTCCGATTACAGCCCTGAAGAAGTCAATAAAATGCATCAGGCATGGATCAAATCCGTTTTAATCCAATCTATTTTATGGACAGAACCTTACTTCAAAAAAGGCGATTTCTAAGAACATTGTTTTCATGTTGAACGATGTGTCACGGCAATACCGTGCAAGGATGTGTTCCTGAGTGTTTCGCTCCTTCAAAACACTTAGGTATCGGAGATTTATGTCTCTACGGTACTGCCATTTTTAATTTACCCGCGAGGTAAACTCAACAGATATTCTGCGACTTGTGCAAATCGAGGATCGTCAGGATTAGACGCCATTGTTGATCCTAGAATAGTGCCGTCAGGTCCAATAAAGAAAGTTGTTGGGGTACCAATAATATTAAACCCTTCAATAGCGAGCTGCTCACCTTCAACAACCGTTTTAATATTGATACCACGCTCTTTAAGCGCTCCTTCTGGATCAGCACCCTCTGGTTCTCTAGCACTGATAAGAAGCATTTCTAAACCTTGGCTTTCGTAGGTTTGGCGGAGTCTTTCAAGACCGGGATGCAGAACTTTACAGTGTGGGCACCAAGTTCCCCAAAAACTTAAAATAAGGGGTTTGCCTGCATAATCACTGGACTTAACTTCTTCCCCCCCCTGGGTTAACAAACTCCACTCAGGCATTTTCTTCGCTGGTTCAGGTTCTTCTTGCGCCACAACGGGTGAAATGACGAATAAAAACACCAACATCATCACTAAATTTTTCATCATAATTTCACCTTATATTTAATTAAGTTAGGAGTAATCATAGAATGACAATTCATCCATTCAGCTCCCTATCGTCGCGAATCTGAAACTTATCGTCTCTTTCGCATATTGACGTTATTAAAGACCTGATTAATCACTCAAGATTTCATTCTTTTACTCATAAAATCTATCAAGGTCCTAATTTTCACCGGCAAAAAGTGTTTGTCTGGATAAACCGCCCATACATTTTCTTCTTCCTGCTTAAATTCATCTAATACCGTGACGAGCTCCCCTTCGGCCAAATGCTTATGGACGTAATGGTCGGGTAATTGGACGATACCTATGTGCTTAAGTGCAGCCTTCACCAAACCATGACCGCTGTTACATCGCAAGTTCCCACTAACTTGGATTTGCTCACTTTTTCCTTGATTTGAAAACCGCCAATGATCAGAGGCGCCGATTAAACAATTATGCAGCTTCAATTCAGATAAAGTGTTAGGTAAGCCATATCGCTCAAAGTATTCTGGCGTTGCACACACGTAGAATTGTCTCGTAGTGAGCTTTTTAGCAATTAACCCTGAATCAGCCAGTTGTCCGTGGCGTATTGCAAGGTCATAACCTCCTCCCATTAAATCAACGCGCTGGTTGTTAAGATCTAAACGAATATCGATGTCTTTATACTCGATTAAGAAGTCATTAATAATAGGGACCACAACTTCTTCCCCGTAAGTAATAGGTGCTGTCAGTCGGATACTGCCCTGTGGCTTATTATGAAAATGAGAGACGATACGCTCCGCATCAGCCAATCCATCCAACACATTGCGACAGTGTTGAAAATAAAGCGCTCCACTTTCCGTTAGAGAAACCTTGCGTGTAGTTCGATGGAAAAGTTTCACCTTTAGACGCTCTTCAATGGCCGTGACTTGTCGGCTCACCTGAGCAACGGAAATCCCCAATTGTTTTGAAGCGTCAGTGAAACTCCCGGATTCAGCAACCGCCACAAACTCAGAAACTCCTTCCCAAACCTTCATTATTACTCCTGCGAAAATATCTTTTACAAAAAACGGCAATTATCAACTTTTTGGTAAATATATATCATGTATGCCATCTAATCTAACCGACGAGAAATTTTATGAGCACCCAATTTATTAAATCGAAAGCAGCCGTTGCTTGGGGACCTAAACAACCACTGTCCATCGAAGAAATTGATGTGATGTTGCCTAAGAAAGGCGAAGTACTGATAAAAGTCATCGCTTCGGGTGTTTGCCATACCGACGCTTTTACATTATCTGGCGAAGATCCGGAAGGTGTATTTCCTGCTGTCCTTGGTCATGAAGGTGGTGGCATCGTCGAACAAGTCGGTGAAGGTGTCACCAGCGTAAGCGTTGGCGACCATGTCATTCCTTTATACACACCGGAATGCGGTGAATGTAAGTTCTGTCTATCAGGTAAAACAAACCTCTGTCAAAAAATCCGTGAGACACAAGGTCAAGGTTTAATGCCTGACGGAACAACTCGATTCTATAAAGATGGTGAACCGATCTATCACTATATGGGTTGCTCAACATTCTCTGAATACACAGTCTTACCTGAAATCTCACTAGCCAAAGTCAACCCAAAGGCTCCGTTAGAAGAAGTTTGTCTATTAGGTTGTGGCGTCACAACGGGAATGGGAGCGGTAATGAATACGGCCAAGGTAGAAGAAGGTTCTACAGTCGCTATATTCGGCCTTGGCGGCATAGGCTTATCAGCAATTATTGGCGCAACCATGGCTAAAGCCAGTCGAATCATTGCGATAGATATTAACGAAAGCAAATTTGAACTGGCGACAAAACTTGGTGCTACAGATTGTGTTAACCCGAAGCACTACGACAAACCCATCCAAGAGGTCATTGTTGAACTCACCGACGGCGGTGTTGATTACTCCTTCGAATGTATCGGCAACGTAAACACCATGCGCTCGGCGTTGGAGTGTTGTCACAAAGGCTGGGGAGAGTCCGTCATTATTGGTGTGGCAGGCGCCGGACAAGAAATATCGACTCGACCATTTCAGCTGGTTACTGGCCGAGTATGGAAAGGATCTGCCTTTGGCGGCGTAAAAGGTCGTTCAGAATTACCTGATTATGTTGAACGATACTTAGCAGGTGAGTTCGCACTCAACGATTTCATCACACACACAATGTCACTGGAAGGAATAAACGATGCCTTTGACTTGATGCATAAAGGAGAAAGTATCCGCTCCGTTATTCACTTTGATCACGAGGCAAACTAGTGTCGTTATCTCTACTGAAAAACAATAAATGCTTCGGCGGGTGGCAAAAACAATACAGCCACCCTTCACAGAGTGTTAACTGCACAATGACTTTCTCTATTTACTTGCCACCACAGGTATTGTCGGGGAAGAAAGTTCCAGTGCTTTATTGGTTATCCGGCTTAACTTGCACCGATGAGAATTTCGTTACGAAAGCCGGCGCCCAACAAATTGCTGCTGAGCTCGGCATAGCGATCGTCGCACCAGACACCAGCCCTCGTGGCGACAATGTTGCTGACGATCCAAGTTACGATCTCGGATATGGCGCTGGATTTTACGTCAATGCGACAGAAGCCCCTTGGGATAAACACTACCAAATGTATAGTTACGTTACGGAAGAGTTGCCAACGCTGATAGAACAGCACTTTCCAGTAACGTCGCAACGTTCCATCAGCGGACATTCCATGGGCGGCCACGGCGCGTTGATGATCGCATTACGTAACCCTGAAAACTATCAATCAGTATCGGCTTTTAGCCCAATCAGTAACCCGTTAAACTGCGCATGGGGACACAAAGCCTTTGAAACTTATCTAGGGAAAGATAGAAAAACTTGGGAACAATACGATGCCAGCTTGTCGCTAGCTAGATCAAACGCTTCCTTACCTATTTTGGTCGACCAAGGAAGTAGTGATGAGTTTCTTGAGAACCAACTTAACCCTGAATCTTTATCGAAAGCAGCAACTGAATCGAGTACGCCATTAGAGTTAAGAATGCAGGAGGGATATGACCACAGCTACTTTTTCATTAGTAGCTTTATTCACGAACATTTGGCATTCCATGCCGAACATCTACAAACTAAGTAATCTATCTGCAGCGACAGGTAAGCGGTTGAACCGCTTACCTTAATGCCACCAACAACACTAAGCAGTTAATTAAGCAGCTAAGCCCACTTTTGTTACTGTCATAGGTTTGAACCCTTCCAATGATTCGATATTTGATAATAACCGACGAACGTTTGGATAAGGCGTTAGCGAAACATCACCTTCTGGCGCGTGAGCGGTATAACTGTATATTGCAATGTCAGCGATGCTCGGTTTATTCCCAACTAGAAACTCTCTACCAACCATATGATTTTCTAACATACTCAATGCTTTCTCTGCTGTCGCCTTAGCAAAATCAGCATCAAGTGGAGCATTAAAAACATTAATAAGGCGAGCTGCTGCCGGACCGAAAGCGATTTCTCCTGCAGCAAGCGTTAGAAACTTTTGTACCTCAGCTTCCTGAACTGGATCTTGTGAAAGATAACCAGGAGCGTATTTTCTTGCTAAGTAAACCAAAATAGCGTTTGAGTCACTGAGCGTGACTTCGCCATCAACTATAGCTGGCACTTGTCCAGCTGGATTTATTGCTAAGTAGGCTGGTTGCTTATGTTCACCCTCAGCGAGTTTGACATTGATAACTTCATGAGCAATACCAGCTATGCTTGCAAAAAGCTCGACGCGATGAGCATGACCAGAAAGAGGAAAGCTATATATTTTAACTGCGTTGGACATCTTACGTTCCTTACTAAGGTTGTTTACCGATGCCTTTCACTATATTTACAAGCCAAATAAAAGACAATAAACTAAAATATGGAATAATTATGTTCTTTTCATACATAAAATAGGTTAAAAAAAGCATGGATACGATTAAGTGCATGAACACCTTCGTCGCTGTTGCTTCACAAAAATCCTTTACTGGAGGAGCAAAGCGACTCAGCATTAGTACTAAACTGGCGAGTAAATATGTGCAACAGCTCGAAGAAAAACTCGGTGCTCAGCTATTTAATCGAACAACACGCAGTGTCACCCTGACCGATATTGGTCAGGCTTATTTTGATCGCTGCGTACCTCTGCTCGATCAATTCGACGAACTAGAAGGACTAGTTCAAGAACGTCAGTCCGAGTTAGCTGGACCTATTCGAATCACAGCACCTACAGCCTTTGGAAGCAAAGAGCTGGTTGAAGCCATACTCCCCTTTCAATTAAAGCATCCCAAAGTGTTGATCGACCTGCATTTGTCTGACCAACGTGTTGCGATAGTGGAAGGCGGATTCGACCTCGCAATACGATTTGGTCAGCTAAACGACTCTTCATTGATTGCTCGCAAGTTAATGGATATGCGGATTGTTGTCGTTGCATCACCGGAGTACATAAAGAGACACGGACGCCCCCAACACCCTAAGGCTTTATCGACTCATAACTGCTTATTGCAAATGGCATCTGTTGACCCAGAACACTGGAAGTTCCGCATCGATGGTAATATAGAAACATACCGCGTTAATGGGACGTTTCATGGCAACTCACCTCGTGCCATTTCACATATGGCGCTTGGGGGATTAGGTATAGGCATGTGCCCTCTTTACGTGGTTGAGGACTATATAAATGAAGGCAAGCTAGAGCTCCTTTTTGAGGATAAAGAAGCGTCTGAATTTCCATTGAACGCTATCTACCCACCCAGTCGCCACCTAACCGCCCGGATCCGAGCATTAATTGATCACCTAGCAGAAATATATAGCACACAAAGATTATAGATTTGGTTTATTTCGTTTTCAGCTTATGTAACCACTCTTTGGGAGAAAGTCCGAGCTTTTTCCTAAACACCCTAGCTAATGCAGAGCCATGTTCATAGCCCACTTCATTCGCAATCAAACTCACCGGCTTATCAAGCTTTAAAAGGTCCTGTGCCATCGCTACTCGTAAGTCGGTAATGTAATCATTCGGAGGCTGTCCAATCGTTTCCTTAAATACCGACGCAAACTTTGAGCGAGACATGGCTGCCAGTTCAGCCAACATTTCAACACTCCATTGTTTCTCCGGTTCAGCGTTAATCGCATTAATGACATCAGCAAGCTGAGGATGAGTTAATCCAGCAAGTATCCCTTGGGAGAGTAGCCCTTGCTTAAGGGCATAGCGCAGCACTTGGAGCAAAAATATATCACTCAGCTTATCCAGCATCATTTGCCTACCGCTTTCTTCCCCAAAAGCTTCATAGAATAGCCATTGAGCAGTCTTACCTACATATTCGTTCTCAGATAACTTGAAGGAAATAAACTTAGGTAAAGAACTAATAAGTTGATCATGATTACCTGCATCAAATCTGATAGCTGCACAGATCAACTTAGCGCCTTCAGACTCTTTAGTAATAATACGATGTACGGTAGAGCTCGGAATAAAGATAACGGAAGGCTCAGTCAATAAAACTTTATGACCGTCTTCTGTTAAAATCGTTAAGTTACCCGACTTCAGAATATGCAAGTGTCCGGCACCGTTACCGCCAAACGCCTGCATCCCGCAGAGCTTCCCACTGAAAAACACATCGGCATTAATTGAAATGCGATTTAATACTTTGCTCAAATCATCCATACATTTTCCTACCGATTAGCCACACTACGTCGGGACTTACTGACTGACGTTTTCGCTGAATAACTCGAATGAGTTAAGTTAGTTCTCATAAGTCACTGGACAATTTGAAACTTGAATTGCTAGTTCGTACCTAAGTGATTTTTTGACAGGAATTTACACCGCTAGGTACGAACTAGCCTGGTGCTAACAGACTTGTGATTCGCAAGCTACTAACGGTGAAGAACTATATTTCCTGAAACATTCAAAGACAATACAGCTAAATGGGGAATATTTATGTACGATTAGAGGATAATAAAGACACACTAATCCCTAACTTGAACCTAATGATGGAGAGGTATTTTTAAGGAATTAGCTCTGATTCAAGGATGATCAACGCCATAGCTTTGGCTTCTTTTGCAGCATTTTGATCATTAGTTGTATGCGCATTAACAATGGCGCCGTCAGCTAGTAACGCCATCCGTCTTGCGAGATTATAAGAGTCTTTGAAGGTACCACTAGACAACAGCTCTTCAATAAACTGAATGACAAGTCGCTTGTGATTAGTACAGGCAACATGGATAGGATCATTTTGGCGAGGATACTCCGCAGACGCATTGATAAACATACAACCTGAAAAATTCTCAGAAGCTATCCATTCTGCAAGTGCATCGAAAAAAGCAAGGACTCGAGATAGACGAACATCACCATTTTGCGCTGGCATATATTTTTGCGTTCCCAATCTCAACATATCCATGAACTGCTGATCACGTCTTTGCAGAGTTGCAATGATGAGCTCGTCCTTCGACTTAAAGTGGTTGTATAGCGTTTTCTTGGCGACACCCGACTCCGCAAGAACCGTATCTATCCCTGTTGACCGTATACCTTGTTTATAAAATAAGTTTTGAGCGGTCTTAACCAAATGCTCTTTTCTGCTCATTTCAGTATCTTAAAAGCTATAGAGTATACAGATTAGTCTACCACCAAACGCTAACAAAGTCCTACTGGCCAAAAATCCACGTGCTTTAATTAAAAAGTATTTGACAGATGAGTTTTTGTGCACAACACTAAAAAGGAGACAGATCTGTATACTTTTAAAATTTGATAACTTGAGGAGAAAACAATGTCGACTGAAGCTAGACCTCCACTTCCCCCTTTTACGGCTGAAACAGCAGCACAAAAAGTCAGGCTCGCAGAAGATGGCTGGAATGGGCGCAACCCAGAGAAAGTGTCTATGGCATACACACCTGACAGCGCCTGGCGTAACAGAGCAGAATTCGTAAATGGGCGCGAAGAGATCAAAGAATTTCTCACTCGCAAGTGGAATAAAGAGTTAGATTATCGCCTTATCAAAGAGTTGTGGGCGTTTACCGACAATCGCATCGGCGTTCGATATGCCTATGAATGGCACGACGATTCTGGCCAGTGGTATCGTTCATACGGCAATGAAAACTGGGAGTTCGACGAAAATGGACTCATGCAAAATCGTTATGCCTGCATTAACGACTTACCTATCAAAGAGTCTGAGAGAAAATTCCATTGGCCTCATGGTCGACGTCCTGACGATCATCCAAGTCTTTCTGAACTGGGACTTTAAGCCCTGATTGACGAGCTTTCACTTTATAGCGAAAGCTCTTCTTCTCCCCTAAATACTACCCAATACAAAAATAAGCCTGTTGCCATTCAAAAAAGCGCCACTCAGCCAACTTTATCTGGTTAAATATTTGCGCAATGCTATGATCGCGTCTTTACTATATAAACACAATATAACAGGGAGGTGATTCCATTCCCTGTTCTATGCCAACTGATGTGAAAGCGGTTCAGCTGAGTTTGCCAGCGTCCGCATTTTATCGAGGTAGTCATGAGTATAGATAAACACGGACACGACAAAGAGTTTTCAGGCGGGATACCTACCCTATTTGAAGATACTCAATACGTTATCCTTGAAGAAATTGGAGAGGGCAGCTTCAGCGTTGTTTTTAAAGCATTCAACAAAAAAACAAAACAATTGGTCGCGATAAAAACACTGAAAGACAAACTCCCTCAAGACAACAAGGAAGACACCTTAAACATCCAAAAGGAAGCAGAGCTCTATGCAAAGCTCAGCCACCCTAATATCGTCACATTATTAGATAAAGGTCATATCAACGATATACCGTTTATCGTATTTGAATATGTAGAGGGACTGTCACTGAAGGATGAGCTTTTTACATTCGGCGCTCTATCACCAAGCTCGGTGACAGATGTCATGCTCCAAGTGCTTCATGCCTTGGGCCACGCACACGATCATGGCATCGTACACCGAGACATCAAACCTGCGAACATCATGCTGACAAAGCAGGGAAATAAAACACATGTCAAACTTTTAGATTTTGGCGTAGGTGTTGTAATCAACGACTATCCGTCATCAGATAAAATACTGGGAACCCCTTCATACTGTGCACCAGAACAAATTGCAGGTGATACACCAACACCTAAGTCAGACATATATTCATGGGCCTTAGTTTTCTTAGAATGTTTAACAACAAAAACCGTCATTTCTGGCTCGACTCTAGCGTCTATTTTTCAACAACACTTAAGCCCAAAAGACATTCAACTACCCCAATACATTGCGAGCCATCCGTTATCAGCGATTCTCAAACCTGCACTTAAGAAAAACACTGAGAGACGCTCATCCAGTGCAACCAATATAGCCGAGAAACTGGCTTGTATTGATACGTCAAACCTCGATACCTTGCGGCCAAAAGCGACAACTCACAGCCAAGACTTAATACCTGTTAATCATTCGTCATTTGATTCAACCATGGTAATTAATGATGAAAACTTAATTGATACATTCGACAAACCTCACGCAGCAACGGTGATGTGCGTCACTCTCTCATTGAACAGTTATCAAAGCGAGCCAACGAAGAGTAACTATCAACTAAGCGAGACACAGCTAGAAGCACTCTATGAAGAGAAAAAAAACCTTTGTATTAGTGTTGCCCAAAAATACGGCGGCGAGCTTACAGGGCGCCTAGTCGACACCCTGCTCTTTCATTTTGGTTCGCCGGAAACTATGAATGTAGATAGTAGAATGTGCGCAAAAGCTGCATTGGAGCTGACTAATACACTCAATTCTTCTATCTATTTAAACGAAGGAAAGGTCAAAATTAGCTGCACGTTTTATATCGGTATTCATTCAGGACTTAGTTGGAAAAGAAGCCAACAATTCCCTCAAGGTGAACTTCCAAGAGTTGCCATGACACTGGCCAAAGAAGCTGATGAGAACCAAATCCTGTGCTCACAATTCACACACAATATTTTGACATCCCATGCCCAGTTTGAAGCAAATTTTAATTCGACAGATGACTCAATCATTGGTCAACCATCTTATGCATTGCTCGGTGAGCATGCACAAACCGAGGTTGACTCTCTCAGATTTACTTCAAACTTAATGCACTTTGTCGGCAGAGAATACGAGCTAGGAAAACTCGAAAGCCTGATAGACAAAGTTTCATCCCCAAAAGCGGGACATAAACGCTGTGCGCACATACATGGCGAGGGAGGTATAGGTAAGTCACGATTAATCGCCGAGCTGTGTATCAGAAAAGGCTATCTCAATATCGCTTCGATGCAATGTACACCTGAAAACCAAAAGCGACCGTTAAACCCCATATTGAACTTGGTGAAACGTCAATATGATTTAGATACCGACAACAAAAGCCAAGGGACTCAAAAATTACATAAAGCACTGAAAAAGTACTCAGGTAATGAACCAGAGAAATCAATTACTACACTTTACCATTGGTTGGGCGTTGAACCCCACTCGCCGTTATCAACTACCGAGATTCCGATAAAAGAATCTAAAAAGCGACTTTTCGACCTACTTATTTACTTGCTTTGTAGTGCTAGTAAACAGCAAGTGAAAAAGCGTCAGCTTTATATTCTGGATGATCTGCACTGGGTAGACTCTACAACGTTAGAGTTTATTGCTGCGATGATAGCAAGCTCTGAATTCCAACATTCAGGGCAAGCTATTTTGACTTCATCAAGGCAAGGTTTGCCGCCCGAACTTTATGGTCAAATAACAACCGTACTTAAAATTAATCGCCTTAATGACAAAGAAGCCTATTCGCTGATCACCGCTTCCTTTAATGATCAGCAGATCACCGAGCCTATGGCTGATTTTATCTTGCACCGCACTAATGGCATTCCACTTTTCATTATCGAATTTGTCAGAATGTTAAAAGAGAATCAGTGGACACAACATCTAAACGGCAAAGTTAGCCTAGTGCAAACGCATGCAATACCTCTTATTCCATACAATCTAAGGGATTCACTAGAGCAAAGACTGCAAGAACTGACTTGCGATAGAAAAGTGATTCAGTTCGCATCAGCTATCGGTGAAGAATTTGATTATGATGCACTGAAATACAGCATGGGCCCAAGAACTCTGGAGCTCAACATGACACTTGATGAACTGCTAAAACGCGACGTTATTCGCATCAAGCGACGTGGCGGTAAGAAAAACTTTGTCTTTAAACACGCGTTACTCAGAGATGCGGCCTTCGACAGTATGCCCTACTCCCTGCGATTAGAAGCACAGGAATTGATTTGTTATTCAAGACAAGAGCAGGCACAGAATCTAAATAGTGAAATTGATGCAGAAGATAAAAAGGAAAACAAATGGCTACGTTAACAAATAAGAAAACCAAAACCAGCGTAACTTGCAGAGTTAATCACACTATTGGTAGAGACGTTGAAACTAACATCACACGAATAAACAGCCCAAGTGCCTCTAGAAATCACGCGACCATCGCCTGGAACGGCCAGTCATGGAAAATTAAAGATGCCAGTCTCAACGGCACCTACTTAAATAAAGCCAGAATAAGCAGTGGCGTGTATCACGATATTGAGCTTGGAACCAAAATCCAATTCGGCAATACACCTGATGAAACTTGGGAAGTGACCGAACTTAGCCCACCAGCCACGGGACTTATCCCTCTGTCCGACAGCGATGATTTCATCGATCTGCATGATGTCGCCATACTCCCAATTAAAGAAAAAGACATCATGATATTTCTATCCGATGAGGGTAAATGGCTTTGCGAATCCGATGGCGAAACCTCAACCCTGAAATCCGGCGACATCGTTGGACACGAAAAACAATTATGGCAATTTGCAGATGCTCAACCCAGTGACGCAACAACCACAATGAACCTCGCTCCGCCACCTAACGACATCAAATTCAATTTTAAAGCCAGTCAGAATGAAGAGCATGTGTCGCTGGCTTTAGTCGTAGATAACAAAGAGTTTGATATGGGTGAACGTAATCACCACTACCTGCTTCTATTGCTCGCTCGACAGCGACTATCCGATATTGATGAAGGTATTCACCCTTCTGAGCAAGGGTGGATCAATAAAGACGTTTTGGTACAGATGACAGGCATTATTGAACAGCATATCAACATCCAGATTTATCGTTTCCGTAAACAGGTAACCTCAACCATGCCAGAATCTACTACCTTACATCAGATTATTGAAAGGCGCCCCGGTGAGCTTAGATTTGCCTATGACGATATCAATATTGAGGGAGGGTTTTCGAGCGCTAGGCGCTGTCTTTAACCAAGAGTGAGCTTCAATAATTGGGTGTATTACTTGAGTCGTATGCCTATTTTCGACCGCGCCATAACAACGATTCCTATAAGTTAGAGTGCTATAGCTTTTAGCGCTCCCTTATCTATTCCTCTTTTATTTTATCAGGATCAAAACACAAAACTTATTGTCCCAATACTTTCAGTAACATCTCACTCCTTAACTCCAAAGTAACCTCACAATTAGCACTTGTAATATAGTGTAATATATTTACCGCATGGTGCTACCTAATCTAACCATAAATGAGTTCTGCTGAATTAGCTGTAAACAAAGCATATCTACAATAAACGGAAATAAGACGATATAAGAGGCTTACATGTGCTACGAGCAAATATCGACTGCTGAAGGCGCTTTTGAGCAGTCAAAAGATAAGTACAACTATAAAAGAACCGAAAACTCCTGGGACACCAAAGATCCCAAAGATAAAATCAATGTTGAATCTTGGCTAAATACAAACTTCCTACAACTCCCTCGAGCAATGCCTGATCGCATGAGGAACTCCGCGCAGAACTTAATGAAACACGTCTATAAAGGAAAACTAAAGACAGAGTATCCTATTCTCAGAGTAGCCACTGTTCGTATCAAGCCGAAGGAAAAGAAACTCATTTCAGGGCCAACTCGTTGGACAGCATACCACCCCATTTACAGACATAAATATACGCTCGATTCAGGAACAAATCACGTAAGAGATATGGTGATAGCTCAAGAATCTTCTATTATTGCTGAAGAATTCCTTCGTGATACTGGGGTCGGTGCTCTATTACTGTCAACAGCTGATGAGTGGAGCAGTACTCACAGAGCGTTTTGTCACTTAGATACCTACCCCGCAAGATCTTATTCAAATGTAGGTTTTCACAAAGATACTTGGGGGTACACACTGATGGTTGGGCTGATGTATTTAAACCCGCAGAAAATTACAGGCCCTGATGTAATACGTAACCCTCATAGATTTACCCACGTCTATGATCGCCCCAAAGCTACTTGGCGGTATGAAGCGAGGCCAGATGCAAATTTACCAAGTGTTTTTTTAGATCCAATTAAAAAGCAAATTCTGGCGAACGAAAAAACTAAAATGGAAATCATAGAAGCGGGGCAAATACCTAAATTCGGCATGATCTCGTTCGTCGACGAAATGATTCACCATTCAACCCCTGGAGAAAAGTTAGCGTTACCAGAAATCTGCGGAATTGACGATGGAACAGCTTGGTGGTTAAACAAGGCCAATATTAGCGATAGTAGAGTTCGAACAGGTTTACTGCCTGGTGATAAAAATCTGCGGACGTTTGTCAGAGTTTGGATAACTCTAGTTCCAAACGATGCGCACCCAAATGCACTTAATGACACTAGAGTTAATCTCAAATACCGAAAATAATAGCTATTTGTTCTTTGATGTTCGCCCCGCAGTTTATCTTTCAAGATAAACGAGCACCTTGTAATAATCGGTAATATTGATATTAACTCGCCTTAACTATTATGAGCTCAGGATTCACTTTAGGCACTATCCAAAAACCTACTCAGACTTAAAAGGCGAGCTATGTATACCTGCATCAAATGTCATAAATTTGCCAGTATTGGTCCAGGAACTTGTTGGAAATGCGGCGCGAAGCTGATCAAAAAAGAGCCTCGTACCTCCGTTGAAACAGACATAGTTCAAGAGGTTGTCAGACAGGCCAACTCAATTGGTGCTCTGCAGCAACAAACTGTCGGCAGAGCTTCGGTAGATAACAAACAATATAAATATATCACTGCTAATGTTGGTGAACTCTACCCACACCCCAGAGATAGCGGGGCTTGGACAGTTCATGATAAAGATACTGACGTACACACCTTCCTTCCTGGATACGCAACAGGAGACAGATACACTGCCATATTGACTATGTTAATTGATCAAAGGCTTTGTTTATCTATAGCTTACCAAGAAGGAAATGAAAGAGAAGAAAAAGATGCAAAACTCGCCTACGACACCGTTTTATCCGCACTAAAGTTAAATGACATTGATACGAGAGGTAGAGTTTGTTTACTCTCACACAACGGTGGATTAAAGGCTGCCAGAGAACACCTTAATAGCACTGACGGGAGGTCAAAATATACGGCAATTAAGGGGGGTGGATCTCCTTTGCTATCAACACACGATTTAAGCCAACACGTTTATCATATCTCTATTACCACAGTGATCATGGCCCTGTTTTGGGGTGAAGATTACAGTAAGTTCAACTTGCTAGAATCTAAGAGTAGACTAGTCAGACATGCTGTCTATAGCATGCTTAAAGAAAGTTCGAAGTTTGAGTTAGATGCATTAGCGCGTCGTTATATACGTGAAAAGAAAATCACCACAGGAAGTGTCGGACTATGGGTTGCCAATAGACCAAGAGCAAACGCAAGAGAAGCAGAAGCCATATCAAACCCTATCATGTTTGAACAAATAAAAGCCGCGATAGAAGCTAGTGGCAGGAGTTGCTTTTATATCGCAGATGGCTTCCAAAATATCATTGATGGGAAGATCGAAAATAGACATAAATTCAACCCTCACAATACACCAGATATTGGTAAATTCTGGGGAACCAATGATTTGTTTAGAGAAAGAGAAAACCAATGGTTCTTTATTGACAGGTTGATGAAGCATACAAATTGCTCTTCCCTTATTGGAATTCGTAGCGGTGCACTTGAACCTATAGCACTACTCGGACATAACGTTATCTATTTAGAACACGATGACATGTTCACGCCAGAGCGTCACGGTGCATGGCAAGGAAGAATTCCCTATAGCCGCCTAGTAATTCGTAACAGAGTTGGGTATTACGACAATGAGGCAACCACTGCAAGAGGCGGGAAACCGCTCGGCACAAACGTTATTCAAACAGAAGTCGTCAGAGATAGAGCCAAGAAGCAACTTCTGGAGAACTTTTTACAAAAGAGATTAGTCGATAACCCCGAAATTTATGGTGACTTTTGGAGAAATCATCACAACCGTTTTCCGGTGCCATTAGCCGCCGATAACAACCCGGCACTCCAGGAAAGTATTGCTAGCGTTGATGAGCAAATATCTGAGGGTGTCTTACTACCTAGAGAAATTGAAATACTCTTGGCTATGATAGATAAAAAAAGCCCTGCTTTTAGAGTACTTTAATCGTTATAACTGCGCTATCAGCACAACCATATAAGCCCCCTTCCCCAACGCCCTACAACTTAAATACTGCAAAAAATATCCGTGTAATAACAGGTAATATCCTTACTCACCCTATCCTCCTAATATTTATTTCGAGATAAACGATTACGGATAAATGCCGCATCAACTGAGCTGTTTCTGTGTGGTACGTCATCGTCATTAACAATGTGCAACTACGATTAGGAGATCACATGTCAATTCAAGATACGCTGCCCAAATCTCGCTTAACTTTGCGCTATCGCACAGAGATCAATGGCGAGCCGGAAGACATAGAATTGCCACTACGCATTTTAATTGCTGGCGACTTTTCAGGAAAACATACGCATAAGAAGTCGTTTGACGAACGAAAAGTGCTGAGTTTTGACGGCAAAAACTTAAACAGCATCATGCAAAAAATGAAAATCAAGCTGCAGGTCAGCGACAGTGACGAGAACCTGCACACCATACCTATCAATGGTGTTGATTCGTTCCTTCCCGGAAACATCATCAAATCAATAAAAAGCATGGACGACATGGTGAAAGCCAAAACTATGCTCGGCTCACTGTTATCTAGCATTAACAACAGCAACAAATTCCGAACTGCCTTAACCACTCTCTTGGGCGACAAAGACTCACTTGAATCCCTTAAAGCACTTATGGCGCCTAGCTATCAAAAAGTGGCGACCTTACCGGAATCCTTAACAGCTGAAAAAGCCAGCTAACCACCAGATAAATTGAGATAGGAATATCACATCATGGCCGCTAAAGAAGAAGTTACAAACAGCTCACCGTTAGCCACACTAGGAGACAGCTTAAATTACCAACCAGCAATTCTGGAATCTCTTCTTGGTAAAAAACAGCGTCTACACAGCTTCGAAGAGCTCAAACAAAATATCAATCAATTGCTCATTCCGTTAGAGCAAATAGACGATGAGCTTAGCCTCAGCACAATAGACAAGGCTCTTACTAAGTTAACTGCCGAATCTGGCAATATGCGTACCTTTATCGATGGCGTTGATGACGAGTTAAAGTCAGGTGTTTTCGGTGCAGTCGACAAGAACCTTAAAGGTCTAGACAAAGATGCAGCATCAGCAACAGAACTCGTTACTGCAGCTAAAGAAGCCGAAGACGATGATAAAGAAGCTGCTGAAGAAAAAGCACTAAAAGCCTTCCACAAAGTCAATAAAAACGCGGAGATCCTTGGCGAACAACGCGCATTAATTGATGAATCTCTGCAGGTTGATGAAACCCTAGCATTAGATGAGGGTGAACAGGCAGCTGACTACTTCCTGGGCAGCCTGGCAACCGCCTTATTTAATGAGATCTTACCCAGCGAAGATGATGATTGCACGCCGCTTGCAGCCATTCGTCAAAAGGTACGCAACATTACCAGTGATATCGATGAACGCCTTTATCGCGACCTTGATGCCATCATTCATGCCGAAGACTTCAAAGCATTAGAAGCCAATTGGGTAGGCCTTAACAACCTTATTGAAAGTACTGATTGGTCCGCCGATGTCAAAATCGACATGATCGACTGTACGAAGGAAGAGCTAGGCGAAGACCTCGAAAATAATGCTGTTGATTTAATCAATGGAGACCTTTTCAAAAAAGTCTATGTCGCTGAGTATGATCAATTTGGTGGCCTTCCTTACGGTGCGATTATCGGCCTTTACGAATTTGAAAATACACGTGAAGACAGAGCTTGGTTAAGCACCATGGGTAAACTTGCCAACGCTAGTCATGCACCTTTCATCAGCTCAGTAGGTCCTAAGTTCTTTGGTTGTAAAAACATCGAAGAGATGGCAGAAATCAAGGATTTAGCGGCGCATATGAGCCATCCTCGTTTTGAGAAATGGCAAGCCATGCGCGACACTGAGGAAGCGGCTTACATCGGACTAACGTTACCGCGCTTTTTATTGAGACCACCGTACGATCCAGAAAATAATCCAGCGGGCACTGGCTTAGGTTACAAAGAGAAAATCAACCACAACAAAGATGGTGAAGATTTCCTTTGGTGTAACGCTTCTCTGCTT
This sequence comes from Alteromonadaceae bacterium M269, assembly GCA_004353515.1. Lineage (GTDB taxonomy): Bacteria > Pseudomonadota > Gammaproteobacteria > Enterobacterales > Alteromonadaceae > M269. Next base: position 1,205,621 of record SMNZ01000001.1, read on the forward strand.
TTCGCCAAGAATATGATCAACTCCTTCGCTTGTTCAGGCTGGTGTCAATATATTCGAGGTCCAAAAGGCGGCGGTCGCATCGAACATCTACCCCGCTACGCTTTTGATCTCAATGGTCAACAGGAATTCAAAGCACCTATCGAGATGGTTATCCCAGACTATCGAGAATTGGCTTTCGCAGATGCAGGATTTATCCCTCTCATCTATCGCAAAGGCGGCTCAGATGCCTGTTTCTTTAGTAGTCAGTCAATCAAGAAGTCTAAGCGCTTCAAAGACCCACATGACTCTGAAAACTCTCAGCTGGTGACTAACTTATCCTATACCTTGTCGATCACGCGAATCGCTCACTACGTGAAGTGCATTATGCGCGACAACATCGGTAGCGCAGCCGATGACGCGTACATCAATAACGTCTTGCAAACCTGGCTTTCACAGTATGTGACCACTGTGGTTAACCCTGATGACTTGACGCTTAGATATTACCCTTTCAAAGCTGCAGAAGTCACAACAACACCACGAGAAGGCATGATTGGCTGGTACAACAGTGAAATCACCATACTGCCTCATATCCAATTTGAGGGCTTAGATGTCGAACTAAAAATGGATGTTCGTATTTAACTTAAGACAAAAGAATTTTTAAAAGAGGATTACAACATGGCTTCCACATCGTTTAACTGTAGCGTGAGTCAGGGATTCAACTTCGAAAAAGATGCCCAGAGCGTCGTCGGTCACCTCACGTCGTTGAAAATCGGTACCAAAGAATTTGCCAAGGATCTCGAAGTAATGGACCCAACGGCGATCAAAGACGACACCAAGGTCAAAGTGGTTGGTGTTATATCCGGCATTTTTTGGAACGGCGGTTACGCTGATCCCATCAGCATCAACAGTCAGATATCAACCACCAACAAACAGGATTCAGTCGTACTACAGCATTCAGATTTGAGTGACACCACAGTCGAATACGACTATGTCATTTACGACTACGATCCTGTCGCTAAGGTTTACTACAAGGCCTTCCATAACGACAGCACTACCCTAAAAGGTTTGGTTGAAAAATCAGGCGGCGGATTGAGTCTAGGTATTGAAATGGATCAGTCTATGGAAGTCGTTTCTCCTAAGAACTACAGCCTCTACATCGGCATTATGCCGCAAGAGTCTGCTCAAACAGTGCATTACGGAGTATCGAATACCGGTAAATTCACCAAAGCATGGGGCGTTTCTGTTGCGGCTTAAACGCCGCAAACAGGCACTACTTTGGACCGAGTTTCTAAATATGGAACGAATGGCTAGCGGGCTGTTCAACAGAACCGTTAGCAACATTCTTAGTTAGTACAAGAGAGACGGATTGGCGGAAATCATGAGCATTCATCAACTTGCACCTGTCCACTGGCAAATGGGACAAACCTTACTGCCAGAGCACTTGCTAGCACAGGAAAATGCCATTGCAGGAGAAGCTAGGCTGCGTCATTTGACCAACGGCCTTCCTTCTTACGGTATCAGCAAATTGTGTTGGGATAGCCACCTACTCTCCAAAGGCAACCTTAAAATAGACGTTCTACGCTTGTTTACTCGACACCAGCACCAGTTGGTCGATTTCCCAGGTAATGCCGACATCGTTAGCTTGCCGTTAGAGTTCAATGCAAATTCTCGTGCTGAAGTGTTCTATTGTGTTTTACAAGATAGCTCGCAACCATCAGACGCTATTGCAACACCTCATCAATCTGCGCTCAAGAAACGACTTTTTAAGATAATCATTAGTTTAAAACCTAACTTAACTGAGGAGTTAAGTGGCTTTACTGATAATCATAAAGTTATCGAGCATGGAAAGTTAGCTGAGTTTGTTCAAGATCAACATCAATGTTGGCGCCTGTCAGAACGTTTTATTCCACCGCTAACCCAAGTCGGTTTTACTGAGTTTTTAAAAGCGCCGCTTAATCAATTAAACGTCTTATTAACTCGTTATTTAGAAGAAGTGCATCAGCTTTATCAGCAACAACAGCTGCCTGAAATCCGCCGTTTTGAAATCAAGCACTGTGTTAATAACTTAAGTCAAAGTTTGCAATATTTGGCAAATCATCTCGGTAAGGAAAAAACCAAAGGTGAAGTCAATTTTCACCCCTATTTTCTGTATGAACAACTGCAAACACTGAATAGGAATCTATCATTGCTAGAAAGTGATTGGGCGGTGCCTCTCATACAAAACTACCGTCACGATGATTTACACGACACCTTCAAAATCATCTTCAGGAATATCATTGCACACCTGAAACTACGGAATCGCAATAACCGAAGCTTTGAGCTGCAACTAAAAGACGGTTGTTACCAAACGGCGTTGCCCACAACGCTATCACTGCGCGACAACCTCTACTTAATAGTGAACAACGACAGGCTCGAAAAACTCCTAGATAGCCATTTACCTTGTATCAGCAGTTACAGCCGTATGCCGACTTTATTTCAATATGCATTGAATGGCGTAGCGCTTAGGCCAGTAAAACATCACTCGTCAACGCACTATTTTGGCGATAATGCACAGTGTTATGAGCTCATTAAAGGCGAAGAACTCACTCATATTGTTAATGACAGAAGCATCGCTTTCTTGGCTCAACCGGAGTTTGAAGACTTTACCTTTTATCTTTTTCATCAGCCCGAGATGCCAGCAGGAGTGACTCATGCCACTGCTGAATAAGTTTGTGACTTTTCCAAGTAAACCAGCTCCAGTCGAAAGACATGTGGTCGGCAGCCAAGCGCACCTTGCTGATATTGTCGGTAACTTGAAAGTACTACTGCAATCTCGAAGAACCTTGGATATCACACAAAATATCGGCTTGAGTGACTTCAATGATCTCTCAATCGATGAATCACTGATGCACCGCCTATGCTCAGATATCCAATCGCAAATTTGCTTACATGAGAGTCGGCTGACAGACGTTGAGGTCGAGCTCGCTGAAAACGGCACTGCACGCTGGCTATTAGCGGTTAACGCCAAGCTCACAGAGTCTGACCCACTCAATGAAAAATTAGGAACTAACAAGTCTGTCAGTTTCACACTCGATATTTCTAAGCCTGCATACCGAGCGGCCAAAAGAGACATTAATGGAGTATTTCTATGAGTGCATTATTTTGCCGCGTAGAGCTGAACAAAACTGATGGCATTGTGATTACGCTCGACAATAAAGATGGAGGCATTACCCACACTCTCGTATTCAATGGTGAAGACATCACAACCACCAGTAAAGGAGACGCAGGCACAAGCACTATTACTCAGGCACCCGACAAAATCGTCATGGACTGCAAAACCTTTGAGTTAAAAGCAGAAACCATCAGTTGCAGCTCAACTTCAACAACCGATTTTAAAAGTAGCTCTGACTTCTCAATCACGAGTGATACTAATATCAACATGTCAGGTTCGTCTCAAATCAACGCAACTGCAGGACTTATCAAGTTGCAGTAAGCAACTAAGAGGCAAGAGCTATGGCAACGATTGACATCAACGAATACGAAAGCGATGTTTACGACGAAGAACTCGCTTTCCTCAACGCTATTCAGTCTCGCTTCCTGAACTTACATCAACAAGTTCCTGTCGAGTACGAAGACCCTGATGTTAAACGCTTAACAGAAGCGATGGCGTCCTTTATGGCTAAAGGCCGCATCGCAGGCAGAAAACAAATTGATCAACTTCACTTACGCGTATTTCATCAACTTTTGCCTTACTTATCGTCGCCATTAGCGTCGATGGGCCTGTTACAAGCCAACACACGTGCATTAACTGAAGCAGCCTCCATTAAAAAGCATACCGCTTTTTCTATTGATACCGAGGAAGGTGAACACGCCGAGTATCGCTGCTTACACGCTATGCCATTGCAGCCCATTACATTAAATAAAGTTGGCGTTAAACAATCATCGAATCACTCAGCGAATTCAGAACAAAGCGTTATCCTCAATCTTAAAGCGCTCAATAGAATGCCTGGACAGCTCAACCACCTGCCGCTGTTTTTGAACTTCAACGACAACTACACTTTATCACTTCAGCTCAAAGATCAACTATCGCAGCGACTCATCTCAGTCACCGCATTTTTTGATGACAATACTGAATCCGAAGGTCATTTTTCGTTTGGCACTTGCGATTCCGCTAATGACATTTCGGAACTTCACCCGGTCGATGAACTAAGACGCTTCTTTCAACTTCCTCAACAAGAGAACTACCTCAATCTGTATTTTGACGAAGCCCCAGCTCAATGGAAACAATGCCAGATAGAACTTAAACTCAATAGGCGCTGGCCACAAAAACTCAAACTTTCGCCCGAGTGTTTTCAGCTAGGCGTACTTGCCGTTGAAAACCTTTTACAAGAACAGGCGGCTCCATTTACCTTTGATGCAACTCAGAGCATACAACCTATTCGCCCGCCATCAACGTCACCTGATCTAGCTATCTCTCATTGTTTAGGCGTTTACAAAGGGGCTATCAAAAAACGGGATTTAATTCAGCCTGGGATCTTGAAAGGTGGTAATCAAGCTTATGAGTTGTACTATCAACAGGATTCATCTGTTCTCATTGATATTCAGTTCGTCGAAGCCTTTACTGCTCCGATAAAAATCACCATTGATGCTATCTGGCATCAACCTGAATTTAGTCAGCATTTGTGGCAAAAGCTCAGCACAAGAACCTTACATTTGGATATTCCGAACTTACGCTTTGGGTTGTTTTCCACACCGGTTCCTTGTCTCCCGTTAAACACTAACGATCCCCATGGATTGATGGAATTAAGCTTACTTAAAAATAAGGATTTTCTGACACTTGAGGACATCTTATTTTTACTCGAAAACCTAGGTTCTGTCTTTAAACGGGAATATCAGTCGGTTAAGCCTTTACTCAAAAGCTTAACCGTCTCAGGAGAAAAAGAAGAGCATTACGCATTCGCTTTGCATGAACATAGCGCTCAACATTTGCCCTTAGTAAGAACCTTTTTCAACAAACTTGAACACCTGCTTACGGTCTGGTTAGCCAACAAAGACATTCGGATATCCATACAAAACTCGGTATCTGAAGAATACGCAAAAGAGCCTGTTACCCCAACGTCGGAGGAGCATCACTTTATTCCTGAAGAAGCGATGTTTGTCGAAAAGCAAACCCAGACAGACAAACCATTAATGGTTCAAGAAGACAGCCTCATGTCGGTAACACCTGAAACCTTATTCTTCCTCGGTGAAGACGATGGCCATGAGGTGCAAGGAGTTGAATGATGTTGAATAAAGCTTGGAAACCTCTGCATCAATACTTTTTAGCGTTAGACAAGATTTACGCTAGCTTAGCGTCCGAAGAGTTCTCCGCTTCTCTTGCACCAATAGTCAGCCCTAATATCGATAGTGAAACACTTGCGGAAATTGAGCAAGCAACTCAAGAACAGCAACTCCTTGAGGTCACTGATTACTTCAATGACGTTCAGACCAAACTTATTGATAATCTAGAACTCTGCCGAGAAAATCTCGCGCCTCTCGTCACAAAAAGAGAGCTCGATTACGTTATAGCTGCACTGACCATCCATTGCGATGAAACCCTATTAACAACCATATTAAATCGGATATTTTCAAAGCTGGAATGCCATTGCGAGAGCAAATTACACACACCTTTGTTCCGAGTGAAATCACAATGGCCATCACTTCAACGTTCACAATTACAATGTCGTGATGGAGGTGAGCTGTTCTACGAACAGTTGAATGAACTGCTCTCACAATCAGCCAGTTATGCATTAGCCATAGAAGTTCATTACTTCTGTCTTAAGCAAGGTTTTCTTGGGCAATACGTTAACGCGCCACATGAAGTTGACAGACTGCTTGATAAGCTCGCTAAAGCTATCACCAAAAATCATTCCGCTTACATAGCACCTCAAGCCATTGATGCTTTAACAGAGAACGACGAGAGGTTCGGGCAAAACACCAAAAAAGAACCCAAGATAGGAGGCGATCATGCAATCACTCCTTAAGTCTGACGCTTCACCCAAAAGTTTTGAACAACAGATTAACGATCGCCTCGGAGATTTCGACCTCGTTTCGTTGCTGAGATTATTGAAAAGCCAAGGTATCGAAGAAGGCGATGTTTGGTTTTCCAGCCATAACAGTATCGCATCTCAAAACGGCCTGATTGAATCCGTTAAGCTTGTTCACGATAACGCTTTTATCGAAATTAACATCGGCATTTTAGCACCGACCGGCATCTTACCCGGGTACATCCGACAGTTTATGGACAGGCAAGACGTCGACCATGACGGCTTACAGCACTTGTTTAAGATCTTTGATCACCTGCTGATACTCAGCTACCTAGCACAACTTTATCCGCAAATTAATCGTTGTTTTTTTGATGAATGGCAGAAGACCAAATACTGCTACACGCAATTGCAAAATATGCGTTGCGAAAGCAGTCTACACTGGCTATTCGAAACCGCTTTTCCCGAATTCGCAGTAGTACTAGAGCGCCTGAATTATGCTCAAAAACCTGGCAAATTAGCGACTGAAATTGGTCAAATCACCTTGGGCGAAAAAGTACAGGGTTCAGAAGCTAAACCTAAAAAAGACAGTTTTAGAGTCACACTCAGCTTAAGGCAAGAACTCATCTCTACAGCTATAAACTGGCCGGAGATCGCCAAAGTACGCCTGGAAAACTGGGTATTCCCTTGGTTGTCCGAATTTAAGATGTATCTTGAAATTAACTTGTTAGCTCATTTCTTTGGTTCGCACTTAAAGCTCTTCAATCAAAGTGCGTTAGGTTTTGATCCCTTCTATCCAGGCCACGACAGCAACAGCTCCAGTAGTACTCACCAATGGCACCACCAGAGCTTAATATTTGCAGGCTTTGTTCCTGGTAAAAAGTTTGAGGAATCATCTTTCCATTGGCAAGACTCCGGGAGGATCCGCGTATGAAAGCTTTAGCGATAGAGCGCATGCAGCAGCTACCGGATAAGCTAGACTTTGCCAGTTCATCTCTCCCCGAAGGCATGGACGGTTTAAGCGACGATATAAATGACTCTTTTGATGTTTTAGCGTCTTATTGGCAACAAGGTGATTATGCAAAAATAGTCGATCACGCCAACGATCTTCCCTTATATTGCCTATGCGATATCCGAATCTGTGTTTATTACCTCTACAGTTTGTGGACTACCAATCAACAAGTTGGCACCGAGCGTATTATCAGTACCTTAACCACGGTACTAACGCATAAACAACGCCCGTGGCAAATTGCACTTAAGAAAAAAAACGACAAAGCCTTAGGCAAGATTTTCCTCAATAGCACCACCCTATTTTTCCGTAAAATGCTCGGTAGATTAGAGAAAATGATGGGTATGTCTCCAAGCGAAGATGAATCTCCGGTCGAAGTTATTGCCTCACTTGAAGGGTTCAACGAGTCAGTACACGAGCTGCAACCACAAGAAGACACCGAGCTTGAAAACTTACTCAAAAATATCACCGACTACTTCTTTAGCTTAAAAGTCGCGTTAGAAGAAAAACAACGAGAGCAAAACAGGATTCAGCAACTTGAGGAAGAAAATAGAGGTGAAGAGTTCGTTCAATTAGAGAATCCAATCACTGTCTCGCCAAGTGCTCCCATTGAAAAAAAGGCTGTATTAGATCCTCGTATTTTTAATCCATCACACCCGTTAAAGCTATTATTTAAGCGAATAGAGTTACTGCATCAGCTGGTTGAAAAAGGACATGAGTTAAAAGCAGCTATCGTCCTAGAAGATATTCAGAGGGAACTCGATAACTTTAATCCCCTACTCTATTTTCCTGAGTACTTCAGCTCCTTTGCTGGGCTCAGAGCACAACAAGCTTCTAAGCTTGAACCACTTTTCTGTCATCAAAAGAGTTATCAATGGCAGGTATTACATGAATATTACCAAACCGATATGGCGGCATTCCTAGAACTTGAAGATACCGATGAAGCATTAGCATCACCTCCCAACGACTATATTCCAGGAGGCTACAATGAATGATTCACTGAATCCCTGGACTGCCAACAAAAACGCAAATGCCTGTGATGAGAGCCTCGTTTTTGATTTATCACTAACCATCAATGGTAAGAAATATACGATTCCTGGAGCCAACGTTAAGCAATGTCACATTGATGCTTTTAGTTATGGATTTACCAGCCAACTAGGGTTCTATTTACCGAATGATCAACGTGACGATGAACTCATTACAAGCTTTGCAACAGAGGATCTTATTAGCGTTGAGCTTCAAGTAAAAGCGGTTCACAACTTACCGGACCCAGCTCCCAAAGCCCTTATATTAAAAGGCTTGGTGACTCAAAAGTCTGTTTACGAACAAGCTTACAGGCAAGTATCTGGTGCTCCCGTACTTTATCGTTACTATCAAATCAGCTTTGCTGATCCTGCTCGTGTACTTTGGAAACAACATTATCCCTGTGAGCTCTATGTCGACGATACCTTCTCAACCGTTATTAACGCCCAAGTTGTATCCCCCATAGACCTAACCCTAGACTTTTCGCCTTTGGACGAGCAGAAGCCACTTATTTGTCTCTCATTGGGCAATACCGAAACAACACACCATGGCGAGACAGGAACAACAAACCAGGCCAGCTTCTACGACTTTCTTGTCGATTACTTGGCTAGAAACAACGGATTCCTCAATTACGACTATGAATCCAATGCGTACACCATCAGCGGAGATGAAGCACCCTTGCAGGCTGGAACTGCCTTTCTGCCTTATGAAGTGACACGAATAGAAAGCCGGTGGCCGGAAACACCTCGGACGGTTATGCGGTTACTGAACGGAACGGTAGATAGTAGTAAACAAGAGGAAGTAGATAATTCTCTGGCGGTAGACGGAATAAAACATGACGTTATGCTTAGACATACCATAGAGAGTCGCTTTACTAGCCGTAAAGATCTCGAATCTAATAAATTACGCAAGCAAGGCCAACAACTTACCGCTTGGCTATCACAATGGCCCATGCAGGATTTCTGGCCTCACAAATCATTCAGTATGGATAAAAGCGCTGACGGCAGTACCTTTCTGCACACCAGTAAAACTTATCGAGTTAACGCACTATCCATATCTGCGGTAGCTTTAGATGATTCTCCAGAGCATGATGTCGACCTTGAATATACGCAATACCGGTTGGTTTATAAGTTAAGCGGACACGACTCAACATCACCACAACCTGCTTTACCCAAGTATCAAAGCCCCAGGTATCCATTATACGTTGAAGGGATTATCGTAAGTGAACAAGGTGAAGACGACGAGAAGGCCTTTGATGTTCCAAGTAATGATGATACGGGCCAGTTCGAATACAAAGTGAATATTCCGTTATGGGACCTCACAATCAAAGTTTTGCTTGAGCCTGATTTTCTCAACCCACATTTCTATTTTCCGTTTTACCGTAACACCAAGTTATTGCTCGGAATCGATCTGCTTAGAGCACATGTTATTCGTGTGCTGAGTTGGGGTGAAGACGTTCAGCTACCCATGGCAACCCAAGGTAACCACATTCTTTTTGGTAAGAACTCAGAAGATCAAACATCGATGAGCCACGTCTATGAAGATGGAAAACCGGTGCTAGCTATTAAACGAAATAAAGATGTGGATACTGAATTAGTACAACTTGAAGAAGGCAGTCTGATATTGCAGACCTGCGAAGAGGAGTAGTTCACTATGCCGAATTGTGTTTGCAGCGGCGCCACCTTGCAATGCAGCTTTGGGGCATCGCCATCCATCATGAATGTACTACCCACCAATCGCGTAATGGAAGGTACGCCTGGTGCCAATATTATGGATTTTATTCCCATAACCAATATTGCTTCTTTCGGTATGTGTAGCGCAACCTCAAACCCCGCAGTCATTGCTGCAACATCGGCCGCGTTGGGCACACCAACACCTGCACCCTGCGTACCCGCAACAACAACACCTTGGGTCTCTGGTAACCCAACCGTGCATTTGGCTAACAACGCGATATTAACGGATGACAGTCAATTGAAGTGCACTTGGATGGGTGTAATCACGGTCAAACAAGCCGGTCAAACCGTTTTGCAAGCCTAAGAAGACGAGCGTAAGACATGTCCAATAGGAAATATCGACTCAACACATCACAACAGGGAGGCTATTCTCATGTATAACCTGCGCCAAAGCATTATATTCGGATGCATCGAGCTCTTTTGCATCGTATTTCTCATTATCTTGCTAAGCGTTAGCAGTTATTACGAAAGTTGGTACTTTTTCTCGGTAACTTTGTTGCTGTCTATCATTGTTGTCATTATTGCCGCTCTTTTCGCTTATCAGATTTGGCTAATGTTTCGCTCGCCCAAAGTACTGGTGATTGGCGATAAACATGTTAACAACGAAAAACTGATAACAGACTACGACACCCACCTCATTGATGAATATCTCAGCGTTAACATAGTGCCAAGAGCCATTATCGAACAGGATTCACCAAGAGGACGCCAAGTACTCAAACGCTTAAAAGGCTCACACTTTAGTCCGCCACGATTGCTGATTACGATTAATATTAAACAGTTACTCAACAGCGATGATAGTGAACTAACACTTTTATCAATGAACTTGAATAGAGTCCTGCATCAGCTCAAACACGAAAGCAGACACCAACAGGTCGACGTTGTTTTCAGTCATATGAACGAGCTACCTGGGTACAACGAGTTCAAAGGCGTAGCGCCTTTATCGATGCAATTTTCAGCCAATAAGCCTTTAGAAGATCAACTTTACAACATACAAAATACAACCAAGGCTTTGACAGAATACCCTTCAGCCAGCTTTATGCAGTTCCTGACCTTTTCGCAGTTTATTCCGGTGCTCTCAGCTGCCACGGACAAACTCCTTTCAGAACTTCTGTTAACAGGAAGTTCTGCCAATACGCGAGTGTATTTATTAACTGTCTAGTGAAGCGCTAGGATCAGAGCAAGGTTCTCAGATCCGGTAATTCACCCAGAGCATGGGCATCCAAAGCATGTTGGCGTTCATCTTCATTAAGAATGCCAACAAAAGGCGTTTTACGCCTCAACTTACGCATTTGCTGCGTGAACTCAGTCATAGAATGCATAAACACGTCCGGCTCATCCATCAGATCAAGAATGCTTATCCAGGTAATGTAACCACCATAATGGATACGTCCCGTATCCCTCCATTCATTTAAACGTTCAACAACACCATCAACTAAAGCAGGATTGGCTAGCAGCTTCTGCCCCATAGCTTGATGAATTGCTACAATCTGACGATCAATATTTTCATCCTTAAACCCGGTTTTCTTAACCGTGTAGGATCGTGTTTTCTTCTTTTTATAAGGTCGCATCACTTATACAAACTTGAAAATAATTAGTCGTATTATACAGGTCAAATTTACTGATTAGATCATGTTAATTTTTCTCGGTTCGGCTATATTGAGCTACTTACAAATTGATAAAAGGATAACAACAATGAGTCTTACCAGAATCAATGAATTTGAAGCAGCAGAGGGAAAAGCAGACGAGCTGTTTGATTTTCTAAAATCACTTGTTCCCTATATCTCATCCTCTTCAGGTTGTTTGTTGATTGAGGTTCTTCGCAGTCAGGACAATCAGAGCAAATTTGCTGTGATAGAAAAATGGGAATCAGAAGAAGCTCACCAACAATGCTTGGCGAACTATCCTAAGGAAGATATGCAAGCAGCAATGCCGCTGTTCGGTGGCCCGCCTAAAGGTGGTTTCTACCACGAGTGATAGATTCGCTCAGCACCCTCACTTTTCTTGAATAGGTATATGTAGCGCCATTTCACTTTGTGGGTCCATCACATTGTAACCGGGGGGATAAAGCTCAAAATCAGGCTTTTCAACGTACTGATAGTTAGATTTTGGCAACCAACTCCCCCAGATATATTTCAACGATTTATCAAGATGACTAATAGGTCCTTTGTGAACAAACTTCGCATACAATTGTTCAGGTAATTCACGACTTACCATGCCCTCTGGGATATCATCAAAATTCTCAACCGCTGCACTGCAAATATAGACGAACTTTACATCTTCCCCTTCTTCCTCGTAAGCCTCATAGATACCAAATGCGCTATCGCTAATTCGGTTCTTTATTTTATCTCTGTAAGGCCTAAAACCAGACCACAAACGCGGCAAACTCAAATCAGCATTGTCGTATTGGTTAGCAATACCCACTAGCTTTATCGCCGGGCGAGTAATAATTTCCGGTTCCATGCACAGCTCATTTTGCAAAAAGTGAAGCATGTGTGGACTGAATTGATCTTTGTACAGCAACCTAAAAGGGTCATTTTGTTTGCGATACTGCGCAGGTGTTATGTTAAATAAATCCTTAAATGCTCGAGTAAAAGCCTCTTGCGAGTCGAACTGACAATCAAGCGCCAGATCAAGTATGCCAATATCTTCACTCAATAAACGCTTGGCTGCGACCGTCAGTCGACGTTTGCGAATATACTCTTTGGGCGTATCACCAACTAACGCTTTGAATATCCGGCTAAAATGATAAGTCGAATAATGCGAAGCCGCCGCCATTTCATGCGCAGAAATCTTGTCGTACAGGTGTTGCTCAACAAAATCGATACTCTTAAAAAAACGTTGCATAACCGACCTTTTTTATAATGTTTCGCTGGTTACATAGAAGTTTAACTGACCAAATGCGGAGTCTCTCAGCGGTTCAAGTGTTTCTTCATTGTGTTCTGCGAAAAGCCGTTCTATAGCATCTCGACTTGGGAGTGAAAATACGATAAATACCGCGGGACCATCCGTATCACCAACAACGTGCTCAACGTCATAAGTGGCAATACAGACACCGCCATATTGCTGAATAATATGTCGCACTTGCTGCAAGTAACAATGGAATTCTTGCTCACGACTTAAACGCGGCGACGCTGCTACATGTAAAAACACAGGTAAAATCATCATATCCTCTCCGATCACGCAGCTCAGACAGCATTCTGCATGAGCTGCATAAATACCATTAGTTTTTACGAACAATACGATAGTGCCAAAGTGCCAATAGTGGAACTATGACTAACTCTATGATCATAGGTCCCATAACCTGACTATCAACAACACCGAACGCCATAATATTTGAAAGACGCCCTAACCCACCAATAAATAGCGCCAACATCACGAAGCGAAATAAAGTCGCATGCTCTTCAATGTTGCGCAAAAAGAACAATAAAATAAGGCCTTGCGTGAAAAACACCCCAAACCCAAATCGATACTGATTATCAGCAAAACCTCGTAACAGGCTCTCTGCGTGGAATATCACCTCACCACCGCCTAGCGCCGCACTGCCATTCAAGCCACCAAAGGCACTCGCGTCTCCGGGTACAAAACATATCACCGCCAAAACAACAGCAAAAAATTGGAAAACTCTTCTTTCGATTTTGTTTACTTTCATTGTGAATATCACCTCTATGTCAAGATGTTGCAAATGCTAGCGATCGTGATTTAACGTTTTTTGATATTTCTTGCTGTCTTCAATTTTCACCTTCTCCCCTATCCCAATTCTCAGACAGCAAACAATTCAGCAAGAAATATCAAAAACAAATTCGCCAACAAAACTACATTAACTCCATCGCGAACGAGCGAAGTCACAGAACACCAAGAACATAGTTCAAGAGATTAAATGAGGTAAACAATGTTAAAGCGAATTTTAATTACATGCGCCAATGCAGGTTTAGGTAAAGAATGTGCAAAACAGATGGCAATGCAAAGTGGGATTGAAAAAATCTATCTTGGATGCAGAAACCCACAAAAAGCGATCGCTGCACAACAGGAATTACAACAAATCACGGGCAAAGATATTTTCGAAACCCTATTAATTGATGTGTCAGATCAAGGCTCTGTTAGAGCCGCTGTTCAATCATTGCAAGAGCCGATAGATGGACTAGTTATGAATGCTGGTGGCACCGGCGGAACACAATTCCACGAAAAAACGGCTGATGGGGTTACCCAAATCTTTGCAGTCAACTTACTCGGTCATTCGACACTTACTTACGAACTTCTTGCAGCGAAGAAGCTAACACAAGTGGCATTATATGCAGGCTCTGAAGCTGCTCGTGGAGTTGAACCTATGGGTATGAAACGCCCTGCTCTCAAAACATCGTCCGTTGATGAGTTTACCTCGATCGCAAACGGGGTTTTCTTTGGTAAAACAAAAGATGCTACGGTTCCTTACGGCCCAATCAAATACATGGCTGCACTTTGGATGTCATCTCTTGCCCGCCAACACCCTGAGATCAGATTCGTGACCATGAGTCCAGGTGGCACAACAGGCACAGAAGGTTTCAATACGCTCTCACCTATTAAGCAATACTTCATGAAAGGAATGATGCAGATCATGCTCTTGTTAGGCAAAGTCCATAAAGTAGAGGTTGGCGCGAAACGTTTTGTAGACGGACTGGTTAACGATTCGTTTAAGAGCGGTGTTTTTTACGCTAGTCGTTCAGGATTAACAGGACCAGTAATGGAGCAAAGCCAGTTATTCGCAGATCTAAGTAATGAGACGTTTCAGGATAATGCGAGAGAAGCGATAGAGGGTTTTATTAACTAGAAAAACCTGAATTCAGGAAGTAAGTGGCTGGAGTTCCAGCCACTCCATCTATATTAAGCAGCTTGTATTGCTTTAGTGAGTTGAGGGCCAACTTGAACTAATGCTTTACCTCTGTCTTCATCAGTAAACTTGTCGAAGTTATCAACAAACAGAGTCGCTAGATCCATCGCTTTATCCTGCCATACGTCAGCATTGTCGTATGTCGCACGAGGATCCAAAATATCACTACCTAGGCCGTTCAACGTCGAAGGTACAGACAAATTAAATACAGGCAATGTCACCAATGGCGCTTTATCGATTGAACCATCTAAAATTGCGTCGATAATGGCACGCGTTGCTTTAATAGAAATACGCTTACCTGTGCCGTTCCAACCTGTATTCACCAGATAAGCTTCAGCGCCTGCTGCTAGCATACGTTGACGTAAAACTTCAGCATATTTAGTGGGGTGTAAGCTCAGGAACGCTGCACCAAAACAGCTTGAGAAGGTTGGTGTAGGTTCAGTAATACCACGCTCTGTACCGGCAACTTTCGCCGTAAAGCCAGATAAGAAATAATATTCAGCCTGCTCTGGTGTTAACTTAGATACCGCAGGTAACACACCAAATGCATCAGCTGTTAAGAAGATAACTTTTTGTGCATGTCCAGCCTTAGAAACCGGCTTAACAATATTATCGATGTGGTGAATCGGGTAAGAAACACGAGTGTTTTCAGTTTTAGAACCGTCATCGAAATCAACAACACCGTTTTCATCTGTCGCAACATTTTCTAATAACGCATCACGACGAATCGCATTATAGATATCAGGCTCGTTTTCTTTGCTTAACTTGATAGTCTTTGCGTAACAACCACCTTCAAAGTTAAAAATACCGTTGTCATCCCAACCGTGCTCGTCATCACCAATGAGCTCACGCTTAGGATCTGTTGAAAGTGTCGTTTTACCTGTACCAGATAAGCCGAAGAAAATCGCAACATCACCTTCTTTACCAACGTTTGCACTACAGTGCATAGAGGCAATGCCTTTTAATGGAAGCAAGTAGTTCATCATAGAGAACATGCCTTTCTTCATTTCACCACCGTACCAAGTACCGCCGATTAGCTGAATTTTCTCTGTTAGGTTAAACGCAACAAAGTTTTCAGAATTCAGACCTTGCTCTTGCCACTTGTCGTTAGTCGTTTTCGCGCCATTCATTACGATGAAATCTGGCTCGTATGATTCCAACTCTTCTTTCGTAGGACGAATGAACATGTTAGTCACAAAATGCGCTTGCCATGCAACTTCAGTCACAAATCTCACTTTCAAACGTGTGTCTTCGTTAGCACCGCAATAAGTATCAACAACGAACAAACGCTTCTCAGAAAGTTGCTTAGTCACAAGGCCTTTTAAATGAGTCCAGGTTTCTTGAGAAATCGGCTTATTGTCATTTTTACCTTGATCAGACCACCACACCGTATCTTTAGTGGTATCGTCGCGCACAATATATTTATCTTTGGGTGAACGACCTGTGAAAGCCCCGGTATTCACAGATACCGCACCTAAATTTGTTACAACACCTTTTTCAAAACCTTCAAGTTCTGGCTTAGTTGTTTCTTCAAACAGCATGTCGTATGAAGGGTTATGAATAATTTCTGCTACTTCAGTAATGCCGTAACTCGATAACTCAGCGGAAATGTTTTTAGTCGTCATTTAGGTGTCCAGAATGGTGGTTGGTTGTCGTCGTATATAAGGTCCATAAAACGCGCGTATACTAAAGCAATGAGCACTCATCCACCAGTAAAATATCGTGGTAAGACCACCACTTTCAAAATAACTTTCATTTTTAAGAAAAAGTATTACAAATAGACTTACAAAACTTCTTATCGATGCACTAAGTTTGAAGCAGACACAAAGTGTAACACTCGCCAAAAACACAGTCTAAAACTTTGATTTTTATAACTTTTCATTCCAAACACTCGTTCAATCATCGTTAAAAACTAATTAATTAGTTGACAAACATCATTCGCCATACCAAAGTAATAAAAACTAACGAATTAGTAGATAGAATTATGGCTCGAAAAAAATCAGAACAACTTACAGATGGCGAACAAGCCATCATGAATATTTTGTGGGATAAAGGTGAATGCTCAGTTAAAGAGATTGCCGACACCCTGTCTGAAGATAAACCAACGGCTTATACAACTGTGCAAACCATGTGCAAAATAATAGCGGAAAAAGGCTACGCTAAGCACCGAAAAGAAGGTCGTGCTTTTGTTTATAGCCCATTGATTACACAAAAAGACGCTAGACAAGGTGCACTAACTAGCCTGTTAAATCGATTCTTCGGTAACTCTCCCGAGTTACTCGCTCAGCACCTCATGCAAGAAACCGATATTGATTTAGACGACCTCGCTTCACTACAGAAGCAAATCGACGCCAACAAAGAAGATAAGGAATAGTCCTGTGTTGTTCGAGCTCACACTATTCGCCAACTTCACCCTACTCCACTTTCTAGTTGGCGTAAGTGTATATCTGGTTTTGTCACTCATTATGAAATGTTTCATCGTTAGTGCCGAAATGCGGAGTTGGTTATGGGTGAGTGCTTTTGTGTTAAGTACCTTAGTCCCCTTTGCAGCATTCACGTCGAACAACGCACAAACTCAGACCATCGAGAAGCAAACGTTCAACGCAGTGACTCCATCGGAAGTCGCCGAAACGCAAGAAAATCTAAAAGCTCTTGAACTCAAAGCGTCAAAGCCCGAGCTAACCATACACACGGATTCCATCTACGGCTTAACCTCTGCAATCTATCTGTTTCTATTCCTTTGGCTGATTGGAAGTTGTTGGCGAGCTTTCGGTGTTATTAGAACACTACAAAGCACCAACCAACTGATAAAAGATGCAACGCCGGCATCAATGGACAAATATCAACGCTTGCTAAAAAGCGCATCGGTTTACTTATCAAGCAGCGCCAGCACACCTATGGCAGTCGGCTTATTAAAGCCTAAAATTATCGTACCTAACCACCTATACCAGCAGCTAAATCAAACGCAGTTAACGCCTATTTTACTGCATGAACAGGCACACATTCAGCGTTTTGATCTTTGGTTTAGCTTATTCCAGGAAGTGCTCGCCATCATTTTTTGGTGGAGCCCGGTTATGCGCAAAATTAATCGTCAAATCCATCTTTCACGAGAGCTCGCTTGCGATTTCAGAGCAGCTCAATCTCTTTCAAACAATCAAGATTACGCCCAAAGCCTGCTCGACTGCGCCAAGCTCATGGTGACAGAAAAGCGCAATGTTATGGCGATGGGACTCTTGAGTAAAAAGAAAGAACTTACAATAAGGATCAATGAAATGTTAAAACCAACATACACTCAGCGCCCTAAAGTAGCGACCATTGCAGCGGCTTGTGCAGCCTTCACATTCACCAGTATTGCACTAGCTAACACTGTCATACCTAAAGTGAATATCGACAGCATTAAACAAAGCGCAAACCATTACTCGACTTTATCCGAAGCGAAAACCAACTTGCTGATTTCTGCCATCGAAGCAAGAAATACCAAGGTTATTGAGCTTATGGTTGAGGATGGTGTGGACGTCAACACACCTCTGGCTTCTGATGGAACAGCGCTCATTATCGCAGTCAAAAACAACGACAGAGAGCTTGCCAATGCTCTGATAGAAATGGGCGCAGATGTGAACCAATCTGCCCTGGGCGACGGTAATCCATTAATAGCCGCCGCTATGACTAACAATCTATCGCTTGCCAACTATTTACTCGACTTAGGCGCCGAAATAGATGCAATCGTCCCAGGAGATGAAACAGCGCTCATTAATGCGTCTCACCATGGGTATTACGATATGGTAGAGCTTCTGCTTGAGAGAGGCGCTGATGCCAATTTAGGTGTTATCGCACCTGTTGTTGACGGCAGCGAGTATCGTTCCCCTCTTAATCGCGCATCTAATGGACAGATCAGACGTTTATTAATGAGCTACGGTGCAAAAAGCTAATGATGGTTAAGATGAATATCTTGTGGTTGATTGTACTTTTCCTGTCCTACTCGAGTTGTTTTGCGGCAGATAGCGACAAAATCAATGCAGAAAGGCAAGCGTTAAACCAATCGACCGTTGAGAAGATGGAAGATTACAGAAGCACTTACAAATTGCCGTCATTATCAATGTCTATCGCTATTCAAGGAGAGGTTGTTTTCGAGCACGCTGTTGGTTACGCCGATATTGAAACAGGCCTAAAGGCAACACCGAGGACACAGTACTCTGTAGGAAGCATAGCTAAGCCAATGACCAGTATTGCACTGGGGTGCTTGATGGACGCAAAGAAGATCGACTTGGAAGCAGATATTCATCATTACCTACCTGACTACCCAAAGTCAGAGCATAAAATCACTATCAAGCAATTGGCATCACACACCGCTGGTATCGGTAGGCCATGGAAGGCAAGAAACCAGCGAGAGTATGTCGATGTAAGAGATCATACGAGCCCATTGGAAGCACTCGACTTGTTTCAAGGTGATGAACTCATTTTTGTTCCTGGCGAAGATTTCGCCTACACATCGAGCGGTTACATACTACTCTCCGCAGCCATTGAAAGTGCCGCAGAACAGTACTTTATCGACTACATGCAACAGTCTGTATGGGATCCGCTAGAGATGAATCAAACAGAGCACGACACATCAACAGCTGGCCAAAAAGAAGGAAGCGGAGAAAATGGACACTTAGAAGCAACTTACTACGCATCGGTTGATGATAATGGCGCCTTCACACCATCAACAACGAAGCGCGACAGAAGCTACCTTTTTGGTGGCGGCGGTTTTATCTCAACACCAACAGATATGGTGAAAATGGCACAAGCTTTTTATAGCGAGAACTTTCTATCAGCCGAAGCGAAAAAAGCCATACTAACGCCAGTGAAGTTAACCAACGGTGAGAACAATGAGCAATCATACGGCTTAGGCTGGCGCATGATTAATATCCCAACGCTGCGTATCAATGGCAACGAACCGCAATTAGTTCATCACGGTGGAGTGACAGACAAAGCGGCCACAGCATTCTTGCTATTGATGCCAGAATACAAAGCCGCTGTCGCTTATGCTGTTAATATGAATGCGAGAGACGCACACGCAATGCGGCCCAGCGTGGCTGAAATACTTGCAGATTATGTCAGCCAATCTATTGCATCAGGTAATAATGGAGCGAACTAGTGGCGCTCCGATGTCCCGTATCTTTCAGCAAGATAATCTAAAATAAATAGCGTCTTTTCGATACGTCGAACATTCCCTATCCCGTCAATGGAATACTGTGCTGAAAACTCGTCATCACCTTCAGGCAATATTAATTGTGGGCATGATTGGTTCGCTTCGCCAGATAGCTCTGGAAGGTCCGCTCGAGGCTTTTCAAAGTCGACATAGCGAATATCCAAGTCTTGCCTGATTTCAGGAAATGCAGCGAGAAGCCCCTCAACTTGAATACAGAAAGGACAGAAAAATGCCTTTCCCGGATAGGCGGCATCTTTAAAGTTCGTTTTGAACAAATATAAAGTACTAGGTTTTGACATAAGGCCAACTTTTTAGTGAATAAAATAATAGTTAGTATACTAACCTAATTTTACTTTTAAGTGTCAAACTCATATTAAGTTCAAAAACGTTGGCTTCTCTACATCAAGGTATTATTGTGTGTACAAACAATAATTACACCTTACAGAGATGCCAACGTTTATGCTTAGCTCCAAACAACGCTTCATTGCTCTGACAACCCTACCTTTCCTAACTATGGGGGTTAATGCTCAAACACCACCTCTCACAGTTAAACAATTAGAGTTATTTTCCTTAGAGCAACAAATCCCTAAATTAACCACACACAATATCCGTGCTCGCAGAATTACCGTACCTGCTGGTGGCATGATTGATAAGCATGAACACAGCACACGAGCTGGCATTGTGTATGTCGAGTCTGGTGAAATAATTGAATACCGATACAAAGACGACCAAAAACAAAGCCGCACACTAACTCAAGGCGAAACATTAATCGAAGATGCAACAACGGTGCATTCTTATATCAACACAAGCGATAAAGACTGTGTGCTGATAGCTTTCGATATACCTATGAAAGAAAGCTAACCGATACTAGAGAATTCTTATCTTTGCAGTATACGCGTTAACCCACTTTATTAATTTGGGTTGATATTAAACCATTTGTTCTCTGTGACGACTCTAAGAAGCATAACGATAAAAATATAACGCCAAAACCATGCCTTTTAACAAGAAAACGTATATCTTTTATAGAGTTGTCTGATTTTTGACTGACACTCTGGCGTCTGGTTTTTGGTTACTTTTATGGAATTAAGATTCATGTCATTAGGAACTTACCTACGTAACACAGGTATAGCAGCATTAGCACTTATCCCTCTTTACAGCCAAGCTCAAACAGGTAGCTCATTACTCTTATCTGGCGGCGTTACCAGTTTTGAAGGCACAGCAGGTGGCGGTATTGCACCATGGGCACTAATTGGCGGTTATAGCAGCAAAGAAGAAATAAACGGCACAGCTAATCTCCAATTACTGCAAGTGGGTGACTATCAGCTCACCACTTTTGGTGGTTCCATTGGATTTTACGACAGGGTCGAATTGTCCGTTCAACGACAGGTCCTAGATGTTGGCGGAGCAATCACTAGCAACGTATTCAACCTACTAACCGATGGTGCTGTTAGCACAGCACCAAGCACTGATATTGAGCAAGACATCATTGGTTTAAAAGTTAAAGTCTTTGGTGACGCCATATTCTCAGAAAAACCTTACTTACCTCAGGTATCACTTGGCCTACAGTACAAAAAGAACCGCGATTTTGATAGCTCGTTGTCTTTATCTGATGGAACCGTGCCGTTGCCCGGCCAAGGTGTTCCGCAAATCCTTGGAGCCACCGAAGACAGCGGTGTCGATATTTACGTCAGTGCAACTAACCTCTGGTTAGGCGGCGCTTTTGGTAAGAACTTATTAGTGAACGTCGTTGCAAGAGCAACCAAGGCCAACACATTCGGTCTATTAGGATTCGAATCAGCCGCAGACGACAGCTACGACATCGAATTTGAAGGTTCGTTAGCCGTTATACCCTCTCCCAACACCGCTATAGGTGTTGAATGGCGCACACAGTCTAATCGCCTTGGAGGATTAGCAGAAGAAGATACTGTCACCGACTTTTTTATCGCATACTTTCCCAGTAAATCCTGGTCGGCAACGCTCTCTTATGTGGATATAGGCAACCTACCTTTCGAGTCCGATGCCAATGGCTTTTACTTCACAGTAACGGCAAACTGGTAAATGCTATGAAAAAACTACAACAACTCATCATTGCTGGAACATTAGTGCTAATCACCGCTTGCTCTGCAACGCCTAAGCAAAGTTTATACGATGAAATTGGTGGCAGAGAAACGCTGGATCACGCCATGCGCCTTGCTGTTAACCGAATCTATAACGACGCCCAAATTGGACACTTCTTCAAAGGTGTACCCAAAAGACATATCCATAAAGAGCTCACCGACCAGTTCTGCAATCTTATCGGCGGCCCTTGCGAATACACAGGTAAAACCATGGTCGAATCTCATAAAGACCTAAACATCACAGACTCCGACTTCTACATCCTCGTCGAGTACGTACAAGGCGCTATGCGAGATGTTGGCATTACCTACGAGCAAGAAAACCGCATCCTGCGCTATATCGCACCGTTGAAGTCAGAGATTGTTTATTTATAGGTAACTCTGTTAACCATCTACTTTCGACTCAAAGCTGGCATAAGCTTATTGACGGTTTAATCTCTACAACGTGTCAGCACTTCCATCATACGTTGCTAATAACTCACTGGTTATACTTTGCAAAGAATGAACTAAGTCAGCGAACGTGGGTCAAGTTAATTGGTTTGTTATAAGCGCAAACTCGTTATTTACTTGAAAACTCAACCATTGTTAGGCCTAAATAACCTCCAGAATTACTGCAGGTCTCAACTCCTGATGGCAAATCGTTGTACCATATATAGCTTAATGTGTTGCCTGTTGTATAAGCAGTTAACAAAGCACTATAGATAGCTTCATAATTTGCAGTGTTAACGCTCAATCTAGCGTGAGTTCGATAGTGATCACCTCCGTTACAATCAACTGGTGCGGGTGAAAATGCTACATGAACACCATCACCTCCCAAACGAAGTTTAGATACTTTAAAAGTTCCACCTTGCCCTCCCGCATAACTATTACCAGCAAAACCAAATACAAGTACAGCCAACGCAACCTTAAAACACTTCATTTTTATCTCCTTTTTAAATTTGAATGCGTATAACAGACATTACTGCGAATTCGCCATACCCCCAAAATAGGCGTATCGTCTATTCACTAGTAATCATTACTATTCTTCAATAATAACGAAGGCTTAACTGAAAAAGATAGTGCGAAGACAAAAGGAGTCATTGTTAATTAAGTTGAATATTGGGTGCTAACTTTCGATTTTGGCTATTATCAGCCATACCTCAATGGCAACTATTATGTGCGTGAACCGGACATTCAAGGTTCATTTAAAACGAAAATGTTATACGCTTTACTTTATTAACTCTGTCCCCCTTTTTACTTTGAACTATATGCCACCTGCTGAACTTGCAAAACAGGCAGCATAATATGAAAAACCTCATCAGGCATATTGAACCACCAGACATACGTTTGAGGCTCTTACAGTTTTTCTTTCAGTTCCTCTAGTATCCTTTCCACACGTTCGCTTTCACCCTCCATTGAAAGAACTTTTTGATAGTTTTCAATGGCGAGCTTGATTTCACCTTTTTCGGCGTAGCCTTCGGCTAAGCTGTCATAGGTATTGGATGATTCTGGATACATTTCTATATTTTGCTTGAAGAAAGTTATAGCCTGATCAACTTTGCCTTGTTGTAAAAAGATATAACCTATGTAATTTGCAAGCCATTCTGGAGGTAGATAATCATACCCTAGCTTTTTACTCCAAGTATCAAAATGACTATCAAATAGCGACGGCTCTTCAATGACTTTTCCGATATCAATGTTATGTCCTTTAAATAGATACCTTAACCCATTATGCAAAGCGATTAATGGAACCGAGGCATGATCCTCAGCAGGAAAGTATTCTATGGTTGAATTAAAAGTGTCGTTATTCCATGTCGACATTTTAGCGAAAAACTCACGTTGGGGTCCTATCATTGAAGATGGGCCATCATCCTGTCCATTATTGGCAGAAGCGATATAAACAGACGTAAACTCCTTTGGCTTTTGATTTAACTTATTGGCTAATTGCTCATTTAGCCACTGGTTATCCCACCAAATACTGGGATCAATTGAAACATAAGATTGAAATAAACCCGGTTTTTCAATTAAAGAATATAGCGCGAGCAGCCCGCCAAAAGAGTGGCCTACAATGATATTATATGGCGCGATTGAATAGTCTTCTTCTATTTTAGGCATCAATTCTGTTTCTAAGAACTGAAGAAAAGCTTTGCTGCCCCCACTTGTTTTAAAAGACTCCTGGGTATCACCGCTCTCATCTATTGCTCTACTTGGAGTTAAATCTCTGGTCCTGTCAGTATTTAATATTCCGACTAAGATCATTTCAGGTATCCGTCCATTCACGGATAAATGCCTTAATATGCCAACCGTAGATTCGAAATGAGAATCCCCATCTAATAAATAGACAACGGGATAGCGGTTGTTTTTATCGTAACTTCCGGGTAGATGTACCCAATACTCCCTTTCTTCATCTAGAACGTTTGAATCAATTGATAACCTTTCACCAATGACAATACTTTTATCGTCAGCCCCTGAATGAAAACTCATCAACATTGTCAGTAATATAACTATCAGTACTCTTCTCATAATTTCCCTTATTAAACAACGCATTGAATTCAAATCTATCTTAATCATAGAAAGAGATAGATTTAAAGTACTTAATAAGAGGGTAAAAGAGACTAATAACGCAGGCCAAACAGCTCTTGAGCCTATTGACCTGCTGGCCGAGTCCAAATTGGAATTTGAGCTCTAACTCAGTTTAGATAATTGTATTTCATCCTTCGTCTCATCAACTGCAGACTGAATCGGCGGCCTTATAATCAATCACTTTGGTCTTTGGGATGACCAAGTCAAAGTAAGTGGACTGTCGTCTCCTTGTGTCCAAATGCCCTTGATCTGCTTTTTATCTAAGTTAACTGTGGCATTGAAAAAACCATTAACCCGTTTAGATTCAACCGCTAATTTGTTTTCTTCAAAGTTCACTTTAGTAACAGCTATCGGAAGTGGACTTTGGGTTGGACTCCATATAGTGACTTCATGGGTATCGGCAACTTTAGATACTTCCATGTAAACAAACAATCCGTCCTTTGTATTACCTATCTTTCCCTGCCAAAATCCAATGATAGGCTCTAAGTTCCCTTGGTAAACCTGGTTAAAAACGTTCTTGAGAGTGTTTGGCATTTCACTGGCGTGAGTCATCTCCAGCTTTATGGAATTTCTTTGTGACCAACTACCAGTCAGTTTTCCATCTTTAAGTGTTGCTTCATACTGTCCCCTTATCGATGGGTATTTAACAGTGAGTTTGTTATTTTCAAAAGTAGTTTCTGAGCTTGGAATCGGCAATCCACCCTGATCAATGCTGTAAACTGTCGCATTTCCCGCATCGTTTACGTACAGAACTAATCGTAACTTCTGTGTACCTATGTCAAGTTCGCCTGACCAGAATCCAACTATTTTTGAAAAATCGCCTTTTCGCACTACTTCTGTTTCTTCGCCCGAAGAATTTTGAAGGTTAACTTGTGCCGTTTTCTCTGCGGGGTTTATGATGAGACTGGCTCTGTAGCCACCCGTGCCTCCAGTATGATTGAATGATTTGTCGTCTATGAACCATCCGAGCCCAACCGTATCAGTGTGACTTTGCATTGCTAAAGCAAACGCCTCCTGGAGGTATTTTGGCGTGTCATTCGACCAATGTGCTTCCGCGAAACTCAATAAATCATCAACCGATGATACCATTGCTCCAGCACCAGAAAAGGCATTCAGACGCCAGTACGGGGTTTCGTCGCCATTAAAATGACCTTTCGTCATTCGGCCTTTGAGGTGCTCAGGTTGAGAAGACGCAGACTTTTGAACCCAAGTCGATGTCATATTAAGAGGTTTTAAAATTCTTGAATCTATCAGCTCTTCATAACTAGTATCATTGATAATTGCCAGAATTTCTCCCAATAAGCCCACGCCCAAATTTGAATAGGAAAACTCGCCAGGCGACTCAAAATCTTCTTGTGTAAATTGGCTGAGATAACGAAACAAATGCTCCCTTGAATAATGTGCATAGGGATCTTTGTCTGACGCGCCGTTTGACAAATCACTTGGAAGACGAGGCAAGCCGGATGTGTGTGTCGATAACTGTAACAGCGTAACTTGTTGTAAAGGAGAGTCAGCTGAGATAACCCCTTTGGGCAAATGCTTGGCTATTGAATCAGTGAGCTCCGCCTTACCCTGCAGGACGGCATCAGCTAAAAGTATGCCGGTAAAAACCTTGGTTATCGAGCCGACTTCATACAGCGAATGCTCGTCAACAGCATCGCCATTTTTGCTCTCCTTTCCCGCTGATGCATAGACTCTTTCACTTTTAGAAATTTCACCTAAAGAGATACCTTCTGATGGCTTCTGAAATTTCTGGTGCCAGTGTTGGGCTTGTTGTCTTAACTCTTCTAGTGTTGCGCCATGCGCTATTTGTAGTTGTAAACCAAAAACGCCTAACACAAACAATATTTTCACTATTGCTCTTTTCACAATTTGATGTTCCTTATAGCCTGAGTTGATATTACTTCCTGTCAGAATTGACACCATAACCTGTCATACGTTCAAAATTAAATCAACAGAGCAGAAAAACAGCAGGCCACCAGAATAAACACCATATAACTAATTCAGGAAAAAAGTTCGTCTTTGGCCGCTTTCAGCCATATTTAGCCGCCGCTTTTGTGCATCCAAGTGCTGTTTAATTTTATCTACCGGATCAATTCCAATCGTGGAAAATCGACGTCAATTCTGATAATTCAAATACTAAGTTTTTTGTCGAGAGCCGCTAGCCACACATGGTTCCAACCTGTACCCATATGTTTGAAATTTAACGAGTCATAATATGAATAGAAAAGAGTTTATTAAAATGTGTGGCTTATTAGGAATATCCATCCCCATGCAAGGAGTGCTAAGTGCTTGTAGTTCATCAAATGATGACCCATTCGTCGTTGGGTGATTTAGAGGGAAAGTACTCATTATAGGGGCTGGAGCGGCAGGAATGGCGGCCGGATATTTGCTGGCTCAAAATGGGATTGAATTTGAAATTTTAGAAGCTTCCGGTTCCTATGGCGGTCGCATGAAACAAACCACTTCTTTCGTGGACTTTCCTATTCCGCTAGGTGCGGAATGGCTACATGTTCCTGCTTACGAATTGGCTAGCATAGTGAACAACCCAAAAGTAAAGATTGCAACGCAAACCATTGGTTATGATAGACAGGATATCGTTGGACATTATGAAGACGAAAATTACACAACAGGGTTTCTTGGAGATCCTGAACAAGATAGAAAGTTTATCAACTCCACCTGGTTTGACTTTTTTAGTACCTATATTGCTCCCAGTATTACCCGGAACATACGATTCAACACCGTCATAAAAGACATAAATTATTCAGGAAACAAAACAATCATCACTGACAATAAAAGTCAGACATACTCGGCAGATAAAGTCATTTTTACAGCCCCTTTAAAAATGCTTCAAGAAGGAACTATAAGTTTCACCCCCGAGCTTCCTGCTAACAAACAAAGAGCGATTCAACGAGCCGATATATGGGGAGGTATCAAGGTTTTTATTGAATTCTCCCATAAATTTTTTCCCGTCATATTATCGTTTGCAGATAGTGAAACTCGGAATGGCCAGCGCATGTACTTTAACGCTTCCTATGGGCAAAACTCTAAAAGGAACGTGCTAGGATTATTTGCTGTTGGACAACAAGCAGAGCAATACCAAAACCTCTCTGGAAATGACCAACGAGACTACATCTTAGCTGAGTTGGACGAAGTATTCGATGGCGCAGCCTCAAAAAATTACATACAACACCTGGTTCAAAATTGGAGTGAAGAGCCACATATAAAGTCTGCTTATTTATCTGATGTGGCTTCTGTTAGCACTTCAAATATATTAGCAGAGACTCTTGGAAACAGGGTTTATTTTGCAGGAGAAGCCTACACCAAATTTGATGATTGGGGCTCTGTCCACGCTGCCGCGAGAGCAGCAAGAGATGCAGTAAGAAGTATCTTAGCTTGAAGAGTATGCCTTAATGAATAACCAAATGAAGAAAGCTGACTCCTTTTATTATCGGGACTTTTTAAGAGGTTCTCCGTAGCTAATCCCAGTTAACACTCTTTTGACTGTCTCGCTAAAGCTACCTATTTTGTATAGCTGCTCATCTGGCTCAGTGAATATGTAAAAAATATTGTGCTCATCAACCAGCAACAACATATAGTCATAATGAGCAGATGCAAAAACAAAAAAGGGAGGTACTTAAGCTTGGCCACCAGTTGCGAAACTTGCTACCAAAATCGATCGCTTCATACTTAAAGAGTATATCGCTTGCGGATAATTCACGCCCTACTCCAACCTTACCAACCTTAAGCCCACCATATTGAGCGAGGATTGCATTAGCATTCTCGTGTGCAGCATTCCTTCCCTCGGTTAACGATTTCTTAATTTTTACCTCTCGACCTTCATACCAACCCGACTCTAAAAATAATTTATTTATATATTCTTCTGTATTCATACAAACCTAGTAAATTCAAAGCTCGCGATCGAAATATTCATCTTAAAGGACATTGCTCATTTAACTGCTTCAAGAACTTCTGGGAAAGCTGAAAAGAAGTAGGTATGAAAGTATCCTTCTCCTCACCTGTTGATTGGCCATCTATTGTTAGTTCGTAACTCAATACTTTGCTTTTCTCAACTTGCTTTTTGATGCTTAATTGGTAGTGACTAAATTTTTTAGTTGCACCAAATACCCTATCAAAACAATGTTCTTCTAACTTACGGTCCAAAGTTTTTGCATAGCCCACCTTATTAACTAACTTTGCTTCACAACCTGCAAAGGCCACCAAACTTAATAGAACAATACAAAACCTCATATTTAATTAATACCTAGTAAGAGACAATAAATAGCCTGATAAATAAAAATGGGATAGCTTCTTTATAAAGACAAAGCCATAAAGTTTACTTTGCTAACTCTACCTAATATTCAGTACACCTAAATCCCGAACGGAGTCGCTGCAACAAAAAACAGAACAGCAACTAAAGCTATGCAAGTAGTGATTAACCCCGTTTTTCTTGAACGGAGCCATCCTGATAACCCGATACTTGCAAGCAGACTAAGAAATCCCAAACCGTATCCAATCAACATGCTAGCCCACAAAACTTTTACGACGTTTGAATCAACTGAGATTGGTAGATCTGGATGGAGAAGAATGGTTAACCGCCATGAAGCAACAACTGCAACCAATAAACTGCACGCGGCAAGTGCTGACGCAGAAACTATCCAGCTAACCGATTTCTTAGGCGAAGTGAAAACCACGATCGTGAATAGTATTGTTGCTGAAATGCCCCCTAAAAAGGCACTCACGAAAGATAGTTGTTCAGCGACAGCAGTTACATAACTAGGGTTAAGCTCGGTCATCTGAAATATTTACCTTTCCTTGAATATTGGCTCGAAGATATTATCAGACGCAATATTTGTTAACCAGCTAACAGGTATTGAAGATCAAATTAAATAAAGGCTGTGAATTACTTTTTAAGATAAGGTTATTCAATATACTCAATTCCCTTCTTACACAAGAGCCTGCTAATATCTGAAAATTGTTCTTCCCCCTGTTATTTTTATTTAGAGTTTTTGGCCACTTGGAAAACTATTATTTAAAAGGAAACTTTAATGTCTTTTATTGAAAAATTGAAAGAAAATGGATGATCTGAAGATAGCAGCCCACACTCACTTTCTAAAGGTACGTGGAACTTAGTCTTTGATACAAGTTCATGGATAGAAGTAAGCACAAAAAATACTCAACGAGTGTTCGATGTGGCGATACCCGAAGAAAGGCTTTATCAATGGACAATTAACCTTATTGAGCACTTATGTAAAACAGATGATCTTTTGGTAAGTAAAGATAATTAACTATTTTAGGACTAAATAAAAAACAAGTCCTCTCAAACGAGTTTAAAGCTAACTCTGTCGATAAATATGCACATACTTGAATCACCAAGGAGCTGACTTAACCTTATTAGGCTACCTACATGATGCTCCCTCTATACTAACTCCGCAAACAATCACAACGTATCAAATTCCTTCCAAATTCCACCAGCTTAGAAATACGCATTTGTACGGACTGTTTGGATATGGCTAATAAGTGATGTTATAACGTAACAATAAATACATAGGTACGAAATACCTATGGCAAAACCTCCCTCTTATAAAAAATAAAAGGAATACTATGCAAGCATTCACTTTTCGATTAGTGATATTTTGTCTGCTTATTGCAGCTTCTATCGTTAACGCGCAGGAGAAAAAAGCCGATCCTCGTGCTGATTACATACGCGCTAACTACACCAAGTTCGAATACCAAATTGCGATGCGTGATGGCGTGAAGCTATTCACCTCAGTTTACATCCCAAACGACAGCTCTAAATCGTACCCTATCATGATGCAGCGCACACCCTACCGTGTTGCTCCTTATGGTGCTAGCAAATACAAAACAAGATTAGGGCCTAGTGAGTCATTTGAAAAAGACGGTTTTATCTTCGTCTTTCAGGATGTTCGCGGCAAATTTATGTCTGAAGGTGAATTCGTCAATATGCGCCCGCAAGATGCCTACAAACGCAGAGGCAATGCAACCGATGACTCGACAGATACTTATGACACCATTGATTGGTTAGTTAAGAACCTCCCTAACAACAACGGTAAAGTTGGTATGTGGGGAACCTCCTACCCTGGATACTACACTTCTGTAGGTTCTATCAATGCACACCCTGCATTAAAAGCTATTTCACCTCAAGCACCTATTGCTGACTGGTTCTTCGATGACTTTCATCGCAACGGTGCTTTTGTTACGCCAATGGCATTCATCTTTTTCGATACATTCGATAAGCAACGAGATGGGGAATTCGCTTATTGGCCAAAAGCAATGGATCCCGTTACACCAGATGGATTCCAGTTTTTTAAAGACTTGGGACCTTTAGCTAACGTTAATAAAAACTACTTTCACGGTGAACGTCCGTTCTGGAATGAGCTGACTGAACACCCAAATTATGATGACTACTGGAAAGCTCGAAACGTGTTGCAACACTTAGGTAACACTAAGCCAGCAACCCTAGTTGTCGGTGGTTGGTACGACACTGAAGACTTATACGGCCCACTTTACACTTATCAAACGATGTCTGATAAGAACAAAAAAGAGCACGTAAAACTTGTGATGGGACCTTGGTATCACGGCCAATGGAACAGTACTCAAGGCGGCAAAAAACTAGGTGAAGCTGATTTCGGTTTTGATACCAGCAAGTGGTTCCAGGATGAAGTTCAACTCCCGTTTTTCCAAGAACACTTGAAAGATGCTGACGATGCGAAAATAGCAACTGCCACTATGTTTGAAACAGGCAGCAATCGCTGGCGTAAATTTGATGTTTGGCCACCCAAGAAGGCATCAAAACAAACCCTATATTTGAATGAGAATGAATCATTCAGTGCGAAAGCAGTGGACACCGGTTCCAGCGAATACGTTAGCGATCCCAATAAGCCAGTTCCTCATTCAGCGAAGGTAAGCCGTGGTTGGGATAGACCGTATATGGTTGAAGATCAGCGCTTTGCTGCGCGCCGTCCTGACGTTTTAGTTTTTGAAACTGAAGTGTTAGAAGACGATTTAACTATTGCTGGCGCTATTGATTTAGATCTTTGGTTCTCAACCACGCAAACAGCAGCTGATATTGTGGTTAAGCTAGTTGATGTTTTCCCGGGTAAAGATGTGAATGACGACAAAGTTGACCAAACAACAGGTAATCGTCATGAGCTAGTACGCTGGAGCCTTATCCGAGGCCGCTTCCGCGACAGCATGAGTGAGCCTAAGCCATTCAAGTCGAATGAGCCGACCAAAGTTAAATTCGATCTATACGATGTGCTGCACACATTTAAGCGTGGTCATAAGCTGCAAATTCAAATCCAAAGCAGCATGTTCCCATTCATTGATATTAACCCTCAGAAATATGTCGATAATATCTTTGAAGCGAAAGAGGAAGATTTTGTGAGAGCTTTCCACAAAATTCACCATAGCAAAAAATACCCAAGCGCTATTCGATTCCAGACAATCCAGTAGCGAATATATAAGGCTGGGAGACGCCTCCCAGCTTTAGCTTAATCGAGCAATTACGTCCTACTCCACCTGACTCAACTCCATCTCAGTAGTTTCATCAACATTAACGCTTTCGGTTAGAAAAACATCTGAAGCTAAGGTTTTTAGCTGAAGTGAATCAAATATGGGTAAGCGCCCAATCGGAGCCATTAGCCAGTCACGGAAGAGCTCACAAAGCTTACTATCTGATTGAAACAAAGGTGTTAGAAACCGGCTCATATGGCGCACATAAGCTAGTTGGTATCGCCTACTCCGCCACCACTGTTCTAGAGAATGAGCTAACTCTTCGTCTTTTTTATCAATGGACATGGCCAAAGACCATGCGTCCAATAATGCCATTGTACAACCTTGACCGAGTTGAGGGCTGGTAGAGTGAGAGACATCTCCAATAGCAATTAAACGGTTAGTAAAAGGTTTGGGCGTCCATATATCATTGTAATTAGCGGGAATAAAATCAGTATATTCAAGCTGCTCAACGGATGACGCTGCTTCAGGCCAAAACTGCATGATTTCATCTTTTATCGCAGTAAATTTTGTCTCATTGAGTTCATGAAGATCTTGCGACTTCATACTCCAATAAAGGGCCGCCTCATAGCTATCATCGACCTTACGCACAGGCAGGATACCCATCATTTTATTTGATTGCTGACATCGTTGATGGAGGGTGTTCGGAGAAAGCGTTTTAGGTAATTTAAAGGTCGTCCAAAGGCAGCCCCAGCCATAAGGCTTCTTAACTCTGTTGTTAAAATGCCCTTCAGCTAAGTGACTATTTGAACCCGCAGAAAGCACGCATAAATCATAATCTTGCGTCGTGTCATCGACTACAACCGAAACGAAATCATCTTTAGAGACGCACTTATCAATATTGCTGTCCCAAACAACATTTAGGCTTTTTTGCTTTAAAGCTTTATTGAGTAGCGCTTCATAAATTGTACTACGCTGGACTCCTAATCCACTGCGAGCCTTTCCTTTTAAACCAGCGTACTTGAGATTGAGAACCGTTCGGCCCGACGTTGTTTTTGATTGTAATCCTGAAATAGGAACAGCTTGTTTTAGAACTTCATCTAGAACACCCAGTTTTCGCAAAACCTCTTGCCCTGGAGGTTGTAATAGAAAGCCAGCGCCAACCGCTTGAGGACTCTTCGCTTTATCATAGACAGTGACTTGAAACCCCTTCTTTGAAAGCAATATCGCTGAAGCAAGCCCACCGATTCCTCCGCCAACAATCGCAACAGTTTCTAACGCCATAATATTCCTAAATAGCTTGTCCGTTTTATTGCTGTTAGCTTATGCTAAAAACATAAACGGGTCTCTTTCTTTCGGTCACTAGAGTGAATTGATATTAGTATTGGGGCTACGGGAGTATTCACAGCATATATACTCTTAGTGCATCAAGAGTATAAGTGGTAAGACAGCTATCAACTGAATTAGGAAAAAGGTAATGGAAGAGTTACTCTCAGAGGGAGTATTGAAATCGGTATTAAGATTTTTTAAATGGATTATTATCGATGCTACTGTTGAAGGGCTTTTCTTTTACACTGGCTACCTTACGTTGTTGATTCTAACGCTTGGAAAGTACCCTCGTGGAGAGATGGTTAAGAAGCACGAGGGACGAATCTCACTCTTCGGTGCTTTTGTCTTAGCCATTCTTTTACTCATAATAGGTCTCAATAATTAGAATAACATTACTGTTTTTGTGCACATCGCAAATTCACAACAATACACAGTTAAGCATCTGAGGATAGGATGAAGTATTTATTATTATTATTGGTGCTAATCATTAACTTTCCTTCACTATCAAATACAAAGGGAGAAAATACATTGAAAGTAGAAACTATTGCTTCAAAGAAGGTTGTTGGTATCAGTGTAAGAACGAATAATTCATCAGAAATGGAACCTAAAAAAGCGCAAATACCCAAGCTATGGGGTGACTTTTATAGTGGTATCCTAAACACTAAAGTCAGTGGCTTTCCTATCTATGGTTTATATACCGATTACGAATCAGATGTGAATGGAGAATACACTCTTTTGGCTGGTGTCGAGGTTGAGCCGGACTCTAAAGTACACAACGATTTAGAAGTGCTAGAAATCGTTAGTGGAGACTATCTCGTATTCGAAGCGAAAGGCGAGATGCCTCAAGTGGTCATTGAGGCTTGGGGTAATGTCTGGAATTACTTTTCATCAGAAGATGCAAAACATACAAGAGCCTATACCAGCGATTTTGAAGTGTATAAAAGCGATAGCGAAGTCGCGATATATATCGCCATTAAGTAAATACCTAGCGAACCATCAATAGCGGACTTCAAGTCCGCTAGGCCTCTTAAAACATAGAAATTAACGAGCACTTCTCTGATGTTTGATGCTTGTTAAATCGCTATGATCCCAAGTCCAATGATCTTGACTCCGCACACAAATTCCACCCACCCAATAGTCCTGAACTACTTTTGATTCTCCCGACAAGCATGCAATGCCTTGTGGCGTAATAGTAAACTTTTGCTCAAAGTAACTCCCCTTGATTGGCTCAATCGTAAAAAGAGGTTGTTCTAAACGACTCAGAGGCAGCATCGACCTATAAAACATGCCGTCTCCTAAAAACGGCAAAGGTTCGAGTTTTTGATACTGCGGAAACCACTCTTTGAAAGAAACCGAATTAGATTGTTTTTTAAGTACGGTTAGCCCAATACTTTGGGTCATACTCAAGCCTGTGGCGATATGAGGTAGTTCTTGAAGGTGTCTTTTGAACACGTTAGACATATTGGGTAAGCAATCCAAAGGTTTCCCGTTTAATAACCTCATGATGGCGTCTGGCTTTTTTGAACGCAGGCCATTCCAGGCCATTTTTGCTTGCGATAACAGCTTGGCGCTCAAAGGCTTTCGGCGCTGCCAGCAAGAGCGAATAGCTTCAGTTGGAAGCTGTCCTATTCCGATAAACCGTCCCGTTCCAGGAAACTGATTTAACTCAATTATTTCGATAACTTTATCTGTGTGCTTTTCCAACAAATTCATTGCGCGCAATAACATAAACTGATCGTAACTATCGTGCTCAACCCACAGCACAACCCGTTCAAAATCACCACTTAGTAAGATTTCACAGTTTCTCTGTTCTGCTTCAATAACGTCTTTAATCCTTCGCTCTCTGTCTTCGGTGGGAATTAACGTATCCACGACATAAGCTGCGCGCAAAGCTATAAATCGTTTTTCATCTGATGGAATGGGTCCCATACATAACGGATCGATCATAGGTAAGAAGTCACCACTAAAGCCGCCTATTTTTAAGCTTTGTTGTATGTCATGGCCACACCGGACATGAAGGGTCGGCATATCGGCGTCCAACGCTTGCTCACCAGCATCGATTGCCTTTCGGTGACTTTCTAATTCTTCAACATGAAGCTTAAGTTTATTCCAGCTAGGCAACCCTAATTCTCTAGCGATAGAGAACTGAACATCAGCTAGCTTTATGTTATCGACGTTGAGATGGTTTGAAGAGGATTGAAACTTGTTTATCAAGGCAAGTGCCTCAGAGTCACCTTGCTTGATACTCTTTAGCAGCTTTTTAGCTCGTGCTTTCTGCTGGTTTAAATTAATAGAGAACTGATTGTGCGATTGCATGTTTTCACCATTCCTATGCTTCTACACTCGCCATAAATGAAGCTAAAAAGAAGGTAAAAATACATTTTCCCCTGATTAATCAGGGATAGCTAAACTGCCTTGAACCGAGTTCTTTCCGCGAGTGATGGATGCGTTAGGCGACGCCCATTCATCATATTGCCTCAGCTAAAAATTTTCAACGAGTTGAGGCAAAAGATAACAGCTATCTTTTCCATATATTAAAGGTCGCATTGTCGGTACATCCCATAGCAATTATGACTTGTTGATTATCGAAATTAGGCAGAGTTTGTAGCTTAGTGAGTAACTCGTTAAACCCTGTTGCGTCGTTTGAAATGGCGACACCTTTAGTCTTGTCTTTATTCATTAACAACCAGTGTGCATCATCAAAGAATGGCCCATGATCATTTGTCACTATCAGAACTTCATTGAGCTCACTCCAATCAATATTTTCTTCAAGCTGATGGGGAATGACTCTTCGAATGCTCTTATCATCAAATTCGATATACTCTTTCTGCATTTCTGGAGGCTCCAGCTTTTCTTCATTTATTAATGGCTCAAATATGAGCACAATAAAACAGAATCCAAAAAATACTCCCCACCAAGTCATAAAACGATCTGAAATTAAAAGATCTGTGACAACAAAAGCTATTGATATCAATATCATAAAGATATTTTCTAAGCTGTATGGCACTTTCATAATTTACCTCCATGCTCCTAGTTCATTACTCTTACGAAACGTTGATTTAGCTGTTCATAAACAGCTAATTTCTCTTCTGATGTTCTCCCTTGCGATGGATTCGTATACTTCAAAGAAATAACCAAAAAAATAAATCCGTTCTCGTTTTAAAAAGCTTGAAAGTATCTTTTTTCGTTTTATTCGATATATAAATGAGGGAACCTTTTGGTATTCCTTCCTAACTCCATTAGCAAATTTATCGTAGGCATGATCGGCCGCCCCTAAAACTGAGAGATCAATATCAACAATCAATCTTTCATCGTTAGTCTCAGGTGGCCTCGAATGAGCAGTCGCCATAATCAGGTTATAAACGTATTGCGCACTCGCCTCACAAGCTCCGTTTTCTTTTAAAAACCTGAGTGCCCACTTAGCACTATCAATTTCATTTGATGCCGAGAACGGTTCATATACCGAATCATGAAACCAAAGAGCAAGCTTAATTGCGTGTCTATTTTCAGCTAAGTGTACAGTGCTATCTAAACACTTGAGCACGGATATGAGATGGCTTACATTGTGGTAGTACCGGCCGCTTTGAGAATAAGCACCTATAAGTGTTTCGAGAGTTTCCCTGTTTTCTGAAAACCCCATACTTTTCATTAATTTAAACCATCTTGATTCCAACATTATACAACCCTCGGAGTTCCTTTTTTATGCAAGCCAACACACTTTCATTAATCTTAAAGGCAGTGCATTTTTATTTGGTCAAACAACCAACAAATAAAACTCTAGACAAAAAGCTCGCGCATTGCAAAGTTTTTTGGTTATATAACCAATATATTAAATTTTGTAAGAGTTAAGCTTATGGGTAGACCTTCAAATACAGCTCAAAGAAAACAAGAAATAGTCTTTGCTCTGCTAAAGGTAATGTCTGAGCTTGGATACGAAAAAGCATCTATCCAAGCAATAGCCAGAGAAGCAGGCTTAGCCTCTGGGTTAATTCACTACCACTTTAAAACGAAACAGGAAATTCTCATTTCTGCAGTGGGCTGGATAGTTTCAGCGGCCGAAGAGCGTCTGACGTCAATGCAAGAAGGACAACAAAATCCTTGGGACAGGTTAGAAGCATTTATTAATGCTCGACTAGCGACAGGTGAAACGCAAATGCCTGAAATCGTTTCTGCCTGGGTCGTTATCGCAGCCGAATCCATTAGACAACAAGAAGTTAGAGACATCTATCAAGATTTAGTCAAAACACAGCTAGAAATGCTTTCAGCTTTATTGCTTGAAGTATGGGAAGGTAAATCCAAAGTTGATGAAGAAGTATCACACTTAAGTGCAATTATCGTAGCAGCCATTGAAGGAGCATTTCAGCTCTCGGTCACAGCCCCGCAAGCAATGCCCAAAAACTACTCGGCAGATACAGTGATTAAGTTAGTTAAGAGTCGAATAAGTGCTGCTTCAATTAACGCTATGAGTTAAAACAAAAGCCATGACTAAAACAGAAACAAAAAAGTTGTTTGTTGCCATTCAAAAGCACGACCATGAAACGGTTTTCAGTATTATCGAAAAAAATGAAGGAGCGATAGAATCAGTTGGCCAACACAACGCCTATTGCAGAGATAAGACTCCCCTAATGTTTGCAATGCAGTGCGAGGATTTTGAGCTTGCATACAAGCTCATGGATATCGGAGCCAATGTAAGAGCTAAAATGCTAGATGGCCCTGAATCTAGCGTAATTCAGCTAGCGGCAAGCTTTGGTCATAGTCTAAACCCAAATTTCGATAAATGGATTGGTTTGATTCAAAGACTTATTGAGAACGGAGCCAATCCAACAGAGGCTTTGTGGTCAGCATGTAATGCATACTCCAAAACCTCAGATAGAATCGAAATTATTTCACTATTAATAAAAAGTGGAGCATCTCTAAATGCCCAGGTAGGTAATAGCGGGAATACAGTGAGAGAGCTAGTTAAAATTAATTCGCATCTATATTCTAGTCACGCCCTAGCATTGCTAGGAGTTAATTAAAGCCTCAGTGTAATCCAGTTCTTACAAACCAACTACCTAACAATCCTTGCTCTAAATTGCCTTCCCTTCAGTCTCTCATTTGAGATCTTATTTAGTGCGACTTTCGCTAGTTTGCTTTCAACAGCGACATAAGCTCTGTTGTCGTAGATATGGATTTTGCCAACCTGCTTTCCTTGTATACGCTTATCGTTAGTTAACGCACCTAGAATATCACCAGGCCTGACTTTTTGTTTCTTGCCGCCATCTAGCATGAGGGTTGTCATTGGCGCTTTTGTCGGTGCTTTGTCGAGTAGGTCAACATCCGGCAAGGGTTGATGATCAGCAATAGGATCGATATCAAGTTCTAGCAAGGCGACTTTATGGCTTTCTCTTTCACTAAACAACGAACTGGCTAACCCTTTATTGCCTGCCCTTCCCGTTCGGCCCACTCTATGGACATGAACCTCAGGATCATGAGCTACTTGATAGTTAACAACCATTTCTAAGGAATCAATATCTAAACCTCTTGCAGCAACATCAGTTGCGACTAAAACCGATGCACTTTTATTCGCAAACCGGACTAGCGTTTGGTCACGGTCACGTTGTTCTAAATCACCATGTAATGCTAAAGCATCAAAACCAAATTGCTCCAAGTTATCAGCAACCAACTGCACCTCTTTTTTGGTATTACAAAAAACAATCGCCGATTCAGGTTGTTCATGCATCAACAATAGGTGAAGTGCTTCTAATCGCTGCTGCTCGTTATCTACCTTATAAAATCGTTGCTCGATACTGTTAGTGCTATGGCTCTCTGCTGATTTCACCATCAACGGCTTTCGCATCATGCTCTTTGCCATAGACTGAATCTGAGGTGGATAAGTGGCACTAAAAAGTAAGGTTTGTCGTGCTTTAGGTGTTTGTTCCACAATATAGTCGAGCGCTTTCTCAAAACCCATATCCA
The DNA here is from genome assembly GCA_004353515.1 of Alteromonadaceae bacterium M269. Classification (GTDB taxonomy): domain Bacteria; phylum Pseudomonadota; class Gammaproteobacteria; order Enterobacterales; family Alteromonadaceae; genus M269. Next base: position 1,244,861 of record SMNZ01000001.1, read on the forward strand.
ACATACGATCTGCTTCATCTAAAACCAGAGTTTCAACGAAATCCAGATTTAACGTGCCTTTGCCTAAATGATCTTCAATTCGTCCTGGAGTGCCCACAATGATATGCGCACCATGTTCAAGTGAACCAAGTTGTGGGCCAAACGGCATACCGCCACATAGAGTCAGCACTTTAATGTTGTGAATCCCACGAGCTAACTTGCGAATATCTTTAGCAACTTGATCAGCTAACTCTCTAGTCGGACAAAGTACCAGTGACTGTATTCGGAAACGCTTTACATCAAGCTTTTCTAAAAGCCCCAAACCAAAAGCAGCGGTTTTACCCGAACCTGTTTTTGCCTGTGCAATAATATCTTCGCCAGCAATAATGGATGGCAAGCTTTGCGCCTGAATATCTGTCATGTTGACAAAGCCTAAGCTAGCCAAATTGGATAACAGGGCTGGTTTTAATTTCAATGTTGAGAAATCAGAAGTTGTCATAGATATTCCGCTAAAAAAGAAAAGGACGCGAGTTTACAGCAATTCTTTATCAGGTTCTGTACAAATCATGAGTCCAAGTGATTGACACTAAGATTATCAACAACTTAGGATAAACTTTTAAATTTAGCTGAATCATCCCATGTCGAAATTCACCTCTGGTCGTAGTTTAAAAACGCTGTTCGCTAGCTTTAGTGTTCTATTCTTGCTTTCAGCATGTTCTTCTTTGGTGAGTCATAAAACCAGCGACTACACCCTCGCAACAGGTGGACAAGGCCCGGTCAAAGAACAGCGATTAGTCGTTAAACACGCAGATTTGGCTTTTTCTATTTTTCCTAAAAAACAAAAAATTTCGGGAACAACCAAACTAAACCTTTCAACGACTAAAAGCATCCGACAGGTTTATATCGATTTAGATTCAGTCTTTACCATTCATAACGCTAAAGTGAATGGGCAGAGCGTTTTAGAGAATCAACTAAGTCATCTAGATGGATTGATTACCCTTCAGCTTGATACCCCCATTAATGGCGATTTTGAAGTTGAAATTGAATACAGCGGCAGCCCACGCATTGCACCATTAGCACCTTGGGATGGAGGTATTGTTTGGTCTAAAACTCAAACAGGAGAACCCTGGATAGCTACAGCTGTGCAAGGTGAAGGTTGTGATTTATTCTGGCCTTGTATCGATCAACCATTTGGCGAACCACAAAGCGCGGATATACATGTCGATGTGCCACAAGACCTTATTGCCGCCATGAATGGGACTCTACAAAAAGTCACCACGCATCAAGATAGAATAACCTATCATTGGAAAACCAAAAGCATTCACAACACCTACGGCATAGCGATGAATATTGCACCTTATCACCTGTTAAAGGATCAATATCGCAGTCGCTTTGGTAACACCATCGACTTGGCTTTTTATTACCTTCCGGAAAACAAAGAAAAAGCAGAACAGTTATTTAAAGAGTTTCCAAAGCTACTTACTTTCTTTGAACAAGTTATTGGTCCCTATCCTTTTAGTCACGAAAAAATGGGCGTGGCTGAAACACCACACTTAGGCATGGAACATCAAACAATCAACGCCTACGGTAACGCCTACAAAACGGATAAGTATGGCTTTGATTGGCTCTTACAGCATGAATTCTCACATGAGTGGTTTGGCAATCAAATGACGAACGATGATTGGGACCATATGTGGCTACATGAAGGTTTTGCCAGTTATTTACAGCCTTTGTATGCGCAATACTTACACGGTGATTTGGCTTATCACGCTTATCTTTATGAAAGACGTTTAACGGTACAAAACAAATTTCCTTTGGTTTCTAATCAAAGCAAAGCTGGTCACGAAGTTTATGATGATGAGTCTGGCCCCGCTGGAGATATTTATGCAAAAGGCGCTATGGTGCTACATAGTTTAAGGCAGCTCATTGGCGATAAAGCCTTTTTCAGTGCTGTTCGGCACCTGTTGTACGGAACGGACTCACCAACACCAGAGAATATAGCCCCACGATTCAGCAATACACAAGAGTTCATCGATATCGTTAATTCGGCAACAGGACAGGATTTGACATGGTTTTTCGATATTTACGTATTTAATGCTGCACTTCCGGAGCTAAAGGTTAAACGCGATGACACTTCCATGACTTTTAATTGGAAAACATTCAATGATCTCCCCTTCCCTATGCCATTGGAACTCAGAGTAAACGGCGAACTGAAAACGCTAGATCTTCAACGTAATAATGTGCTTTCGGTGAAAGATTCTGATGTTGTTATTGTTGATCCTAACGGCAAGATTCTAAGAGAAGAAAAATACATCAATCAATACAGGGATGAACAAGCTGCGAATTAACTCGTTCGAGGCGACAAAAACACCAATGTCTATAGAGAATTCACTCATGAAGATGAAGGCTTCTTCACAGTGTCTGATCAAGTTAACAACTTATAAGGCTTATTGAATGGTGCCTACTCTATCCAAGCGGATGAAGTAACACCTTAGCCATAAGGCAACCAAAAAAGCCCGGTGTAAACCGGGCTTTTTAATTTATGGAAAAGGATTTTTAAAAGTTCTGCAAGAACGGAGAAACCGCTCTTCCGTCGTTCACATAACGTAACTCAATAGAAAAGGTGCTACCAAAGGGCGCTAAAGGCGCATCATTAACCGATAAGAACGATGTTCCAGACGTTGTTGTATCAAGCTGAACAAAAGCCGGCGGGAAACCGCTGGGGCCAGCGACCAAATCATTTGCTTCAAGTATCAAAAACAATTGCGCATCTGGATTTTGATTAAATGCCGCTCTGATTTGGAAAGGTAATCCCTCAGGTCCAGCAAATGAGAACACCGTACCATCGTCGTCTTGACCAACTATGTTATTGGTCTGGCGAACAGTCTGAGTAAATTCAACGCTACCATCATCTGGATTTACAACACCAATAGCCAAGGTGGCTTGAGAGAAAACAGGTACAAGTGAAGCATCTAATGTGCCCGTTTCAAATATACCGCTAACAGGTACATTACCAGCAGCTATTAGTTCACTAACTTCTGTTCTATCAAACATTTCTGCGTAGATAATATCTGTAGCACCTGCAATAGCTCCTGTACCAATAAACTCTGTTGGTCCGGCATTACGTTGCACGATTTCAGTATTGGTAATGAAGTTGATATTCGCACGACCATTTCTGCCAGCAAAAATTGGTGTAGAGAAACCTGGTCTGAATTCAACATCTCTCTCATTAAAAGTGAAGCCTTCCTCAGAAAACGTATTTTGCCCAACAATGCCAGCAATAATAGCGCCTGTAGAGATATTACCCGTTGCAACTGGCGCACCGTCAAGCGCTTCGATTTGCGCGGTGTACAGTGTTCTCGTTGGGACAGGTACTGCGTAATCACCACCAATAATTGACTCATCGAATGCAAATAAACCACCAGCAGCATTCTCAAACGCAACTGTTTGGCCGCTGTAAGCCATTGAATTGACCTCCTCGTTTCGACGGTTAGTCAATTGTACAGCGGCACCAGCAACGACATCTCCATCACCATTTGTCACCGTACCGCTAACGATACTGAAGGCATCAGAGAATGCGACATCACCCGCTTGTAGCTGAGGTAGTTCACCTACGTCATCACTGCCTTCCTGATAGATAAAAGCAGAAGCCGCTAAGTCATCAATATGCAAGCTGCGTGAACCAAGCTCGGCATCCGCATCACTGGTATCGATAAATGGAAACATGGTCGAGCCTGTGCCGTCTTCTGATGAAATCTGATTGATTGTCGCGTGGCTAAGACCATGAGAATGCCCAAACTCGTGAACAGATACGGCATCAACATCAGCCAAAGCCACACCGCCTGTTGGTTCTAACTCCCAGGTTACTGTCGAGCTAAACTGCACATCATTATCCAGAATAGTGCCCGCTAGGTAATCACCAGCTGGAAATTCAATATCACCATCATTATCGATATCTGTACAGACATTGATTCCTGCTGCAACCGGATCAAATACATCTGAATCACCGTCGCCGTCTAAATCATCGCCCGCCACAAAGGTGGTATCTGCTGTAAGACTGGTGGACGGTGAACTCGCTAACGCAGTAAAACCACCCGGCGTGATAAAGGTCACTTCATTAATAAAATCACCACCAACTCTTGGCCTATCACCTAAGTTAACTTGTTGGGTCACGTTCATTTCAATATATGAAGACGGGTTATCATTCCAACGGTCTAGCCCTTGTTGGACTACATCACTCAAAGCTTCAGGTGCAATCTCAATATCGGTTCCAACGTTAGCACCCGCAGCCGTGTTAAAGGTATATTCAACGCTGGCACAACGTGAATCCCAGAAAATTCCAACGACTGGGCGCACAGTAAAGACTTCCGTTGGATCAGCTGATGATGGAACTGTCGTTGTTTCACCCAACCCATCGGCAATGATATCTAACTGACGACCCGTTTGTGTTTGAGCATTTAAGATGCTACTTGCTAATAACGCAGTTGCGCATAATAGAAATTTTTTCATTGTACTTTCTCTCAGGGGTTATAACGGTAAGCCGATTGTTGCGCCAGCACTTCTGCGAGCGCTCATCATGTCAACAGCCTCATCAACACTGAGACTGCCGCCCAGGTTTTCTGGCATGTTCACCAACGCTCCTTGTGCTGTTTCAACCACATTGAAGACGCCCTGAGAGAAACCAACGATACTGTAATCGTTAGTGCCATTATTTTCGTTTAACAAGAGTAGTGATTGGCTGTTATCAAAGAATCTAGGAGAGCCTGCAACAACTTCTGCCGTTGAGATCTTGCCACGCTTTTTCACACCACCAGCCGTTCGCACCACAATTGTTTCCCCTACTTCGCCAAACGCTGTGTCGTTAACCTGAAATGTCGTTAGCGTGACCATACTGCCTTGTACATCAAGGTATTCGACACTCACTTTTTCGGCGACAACACAGGCTGATGCAGATTGCACCATATCATCAAAACTTTGTTGAATTAGCGTTGTGGCTGATGACAAAGAACTCATCAGTAACGCTCCTGAAAAAATAGAAATTGCCCATTTTTTTCTCATAATTTAACCCTCAACATTTATACATAAACAAGCTTAAGAGAGTTAAATACAGGAATAGAAAACTGACATAACCCTGACAATAACTATCCAAAGCTTCAGATAAAGAGAAATTAAGCTACCACAACAATGAGAGAATTCTTTTTAACATTAACGTAACAAATTCATAACGATAGCAATATAAGGGTACATTTGCGTTTAGGAAAAAACCTAGTTAAGCCGTTTTTCTTTAACAAATTCATGCTTAAAACGGCGGTTATAGATCAAATGTCTATTTCCAACATAAAATACAAGAAGTGCAATTAAAATTAATAATACAGACTGATAAAAAGGACTTTAAAAAAACCCAACCTCACCTTTTCAACATCAGAAAAAAATAAGAAATAGATATAATGCACACCATGCAACTGTATAACCAATCACGCGTGCTTTTGATCTTGGTCTACCCCACTTTATTACACGTGTCATTTCTGCATCGAAGAGGTAATAGCCCAGTACATCTTTTATCTTTTTCTCGATTCGAGCCATTTGTAGACGCGCTTTATCCATGGCTTCTTTAGCGTTGGCATCCAAGGCGAGAACAACCATAAAGATGAGCGGTACAACTAAAGGTAGGAGATCATAAGCTACTGGGGGAAGATCTTCCTTTCTAGACAATGCAACTGTTAACAGAACTAAAGCCATAAAAACAGGCCAGCCATAGTTTTTTGTGCCGTCCGTTCTGATATCAATCTCACGTCTGTGGATTTCGTACTCCTTAATTAATAAATCCACCCTATCCTTTTTTGAGAGTTCCTTGTCACTTTCAGAATTACTCTGAATCGTTTCGTCTTTCGCCATGCTTTTTCCTTATTCCTGAACTGATTTTTATTATTCGATGCTGATTTTCTCTACTCTTCTAGTACTAAGTCTTCTAAAAAGTTTTTAGACAGCTCAACTTCTGTACCATCAAGCAACTTATACTTTAGTGCTTTGGAGACGATAGCTGCTTGTTTTATTTCTAAAATATCTTCCGGTAACTTTCCTTTTTCTTCATCAGTTAACTGCTCATTCTTAACGATATCCAAGTGTTCAGGGTTTTGCTCCAAATGGTCAGCTAAGCGTGGAAAAGACACAGAAATAATGGTCCAAATAGCGATTTGGTCAAGGTAATCATAATCCTGTTCGCCGTGGTTCAAATCTTTATACAAGTAAATGTATATGCCATAGGCAGAAACAATTAACTTCATTAACCTAGGGTTTGGCAGGAGCTCGCCAACGAACTTATTCATTCGATGTTCACGCTTACTGGTAATGCCTTTATTACCTGCTTTCTCCATCATCTGATCAGCAATTAAGGCTTTGGAATACCCCTCTTGAATAAGCTTTTGTTCAATAGAAAAAATATCCGAATCATTCTCGGCATCTGCAAATCGTCCTTTAATTGCCGCTGTTTGCTCTTTCTCACCTTTATCAATCGCGCCGAGAGGTTCTTGTTCTTCATGCTCTAACAAATATTTTAAGTAGCGTTGCTGCGCAACCGGTGAAATACGCGGTAAGCCAATAGAAAGCTGAAATACCTTTTCGATATATAAATAGCCGATTGATCGTCCCGTTTCTTTCAAGTCTTTGCCCATATTTTCATAGGCCAAACTAAAGCTAGAAGCTATCCAGTGTCGGTCGGCTGCAACGAGGAAGAACACCCGCGAAGTATTAAAAACAATATGAATTTGTTCCAACAAAGCCACTGCATATTCCGGCCTGCACCGATCAAGATCATCCACAAAGACAATAACGGGTTTATTCAGCTTTTTAATAAAAGTCGCAAAATAATCCCGTATAGAATCGGTTGGATTATTTCGTAGCTTTTTAAAAAGCTGAGCAGATTTTGGCGAACGCAAAAAAACCGAGTTAAATATATTGGAAACCGTAGCTGCCGCACCTACCGCTGCAGTCAAGATTTGTAGCCAAAGTTTTAAACTGTCTGGAGCCTTAGTACTAATGAGGTAAAAGACAAGGCCGGTTATTATTACCACGACTGCGGTGCCAATTAACTTAGGAAGATTACTGCCTAGAAATCGCCAAGCAAAGTAACGAAGCCTTAACCACCAACTATGATCTGAACTCGCAATAGATTGGCGGATGATCGTATCCATCAACGGCCACCAAGTCGGCTCAACATCTTGCTGTTTCCATGCGTTAAAGTGCACGGGAAGCCAAGCGGGTCTTGAATTGGAACCCTGCTTCAACACATTCATCAACATAACAGCAAAAGTGGTTTTACCTGCACCCCATTTACCATAAAGGTTGATCAAAAAACTTTTACCGTGCGGATTAGGTGCTTTAGTTGTACTACTAGGTGTTGGCTTAACGCCATTAACCCGATCCCAAAGTTGTTGGATATGGTGCGACATGTATCGGGCAAAAGGCTCTCTGCCCAGCCTATCTGTATCGGGAATATCGTCGACATATTGTGGCGTCATATCATGCAGGTAAGTGATACCGACAATAGAGATTTCTTTCTCTTCCTCGTTAACGGTCTCTTGGCCTTCCTCTTCTTCTTCGAGTTCATCCGTCTTTGGGTCAACTTCAATCTCTCCCGATTTCCAGTAATGCCAAAGGCTGGCACTATAACTATGGATATCGAGTGATTTGGGCATATGTGCTAATAGCTGTGAATAAAGTGCATCAAAAGGTTCGTTGCCATCACCATTAACCAACTCAACAAGGCAATCATGTGTATAAACACTCAGCACGATAGGGTTGCTCATATTCTGATAAAGAAAAGCCAACTTCCATTTAAATAAATCATCCAATTCAATATCGCTGATGGCTTCAACATTGCCTTTCTGCGCCGCTTCCACGACTTCAAGAACCAAGGATTTAACTTTCGCAAAAGCGGTATCTACATCGTCACCATAACGTTTATACCAAGCATGACGTTGGCTATAACAATAAGGACCATGACTATTCTTCTCTTCCTGACTTGCACGCGCAAAAATACCAAACTTAAATGAAGAACCGCCCCTTATCCCGCCTAGGATGCTCGTTCCACGTTCTACCATATAGGTGAAAGAATCTCTGCTACCTGCTGAGCTGTAATCTTCCAATCTCATTTCGTGTAAACGAGACAACGGCCAAAGCTCTAAAAACTGACCGAGAACTTGCTCTTTTCGTTCTATATCTTCTTGAGGTAACGGCTTGAGTTTTTGGAAGTTATCAGCCCAGTGCGGTTCGTTCATGCGTTTTCCTTTGCAACACAATCGACGTGTTTATCCCGCCAAAATAACGCCATTAAATTCGAATCGCAAACATTAGTCGTTAAATTATTTAACCGTTGATTACTCACTAACCGATAGCCCTAGAAACAATAAACCCAGCACTAGGCTGGGTTTATTTAAGACTTCTTAAGCAAATACGTTAGAAGGTATAACTTAAACTCACCTGAGCATTAAAAGGCAAGATAAAACGGCCGTTAGGAGAACTCGTATTTCTCGGATCGCCTTCCGTTAAACCATCTTCATCAGTGATGTTTTGTAGTGACACTTGCAGTTGAAGCTGCTCACTAAGGTAGGTGTTAAAGCCGATATCAACCTGCTCGTAACCATCAAGAACAACCGTATTTTCATTATCACCAAATCTATCGTCTACGGCGAAGATAGTTGCGTAAATCGTTGACTCAAGTCCGTTACCCCATTCGAAGTCGTAAGCAGGAGTCAAACGTATCTGCCATCCTGGTTGACGCTGAGCTTCATTACCTTCATTGACTGGGCTTTCAGTGATCTCAGTTTCCTGAAGGGTTGAGTTAAGAGTTATAGAGAAACCATTGTCAGCGTAATAAGTAAAATCAAGCTCTAAGCCGTATGACTCGTTGGTAAATGTCTCAACAGGTCCACCTGGGATACGAATAAAGGTCGCACCTTCAACTTCGGTAAAGAAGCTGGTTGCATAAATACTCAAGTTGTTCTGCGCGTACTTATAACCTAATTCGAATTGAGTCACATCTTGGATCAGATCTTCACCGTTTTGGAATGCACCAAAGTTATCGCGGTAATCGTCAAAGAATGGTAGCCTCTGCCCTTCACTAGCCCTGAAGAATACACCTGCATTTCTTTCGTATTGCCAGTTCACACCTGCGGTCCACGCCAACTCATTTTCATCTGACTCAACCAGTACGTCTATGGTCCCGTCTATACCGAGATCTGCTGTATAATCAATTTGGTGATTGGTTTGACGTAAACCAACATCAAAAGAAAGTTCGTCATTCACTTTGTAATCGATAGCTGCATAGAACGCATCTGTTGTTCCGTCACCTGTGGCATTAAGATCGAAGTTAAAACCACACCCATCAACATCGGCGTTACATTCAATACCGTCCAGAATCTCACCACCTTGACGGGCAATATGGAATGCCGTGTTACCCAGCGACCACCAATCATTTGTTGAGAATGAAGTCGTGAAATACCCAAAGGTTAGTTCGGCTTTGTCTAGTGATTTAGTAATGGCTAAATCATTAGTAATTGCATCGATCTCTTTTAACACAACCCATCGACCATAACGCTGGACGAATTCATCCTGGCCAAACTCTTCTCCGGTCACGGCCCCAACAACAGGCCCCGTCGTTGCAAAACCGTTCGCGTTCAACTGAGAAATTTGAATAGCGCCGCCATCAGGTACTAAACCGAACGTATTGGCATCACCTTCTGTGTAAGAGAATCTATCAACCACAGTCCAACCATTACCCACATCAAGTGTTAAGCTACCACCACTGACAGAGCCATCCCATCCACGACCATCAGCGAGATCAACTTCTAAAGTCTCGTTATCTGGACCAAAGTTAATGGTTGCTTGACGGTTAGCGGTACCGAGCTGCGAGAAACTGTTATCAACACCGGGAACATTAAGCGGAACAGGTAAATACCACACACCGTGATCGTCTGTTACCCGAGTAAAGAAATTGAATTTACCGGCATCAAATTCTTTAGTGACATTAATCGTAAACTGGTTGCCTTCTTCGCTGTCGAAGCCAGTATCTCTGATACCTTCAGATTGATTGAAGTATCCGCCAACAAGCACGTATAAGTCTTCCGCAACTTCACCACTCACAACTGCGTCTACACGCCTTTGACCAAAGTTAGAACCGGTGTACTTAAGCAAACCTTCGGTCTCCGGACCGCCTTCTTTCAAAATAAAGTTGGTTGTCAGGCCCGGTTGTCCATTAGACAAAATCGAGTTTGGACCACCACGCAGGCCATCCGCAAAAGCGATTGTTTCATCGAAACGGAAGAGCGTAGAGTTTTCTAGGAAAGATAATGTAGGCGGAGAAAAAATGGGCGCACCCTGCAACTGAACAGTCACAAAAGGTGCATCGCCGCCACCAGGAAAACCACGAACAAACACGTTAGCGCCAGAAACACCGCCTGAGCTCTCAGACCAAACACCTGGAATTGCTTTGAAGATATCAGCGGTACTCTTTGGACTTAAACGCTCGATGTCGTCTGCTGACAAGTTGGTAATAGCAAAACTCGTATCCACTTTACGCTCTGCTGTACCACTGGCAGTACCGGTGATAATAATCTGTTCGACCTCATTCTTGGCTTCTTCTTCCGTATTTTCTTGCGCGTAAACCAAGCTTGATCCCAATGCGCATCCAATAAGGCATGATAAAAGAGATAACCGTGTTCTCATTTCTCTGCTCCCGTGTTCGTCTCATTATTGTTGTTAATAACGATTAATTAACAAGTTTAATCGCTCTTATTAACAACAATATGGCATTTTGCAATCGATTGCAAAACAAAAATGCAATCGATTGCATTCTGATTTTTTACAAAGCGTGTAACTGTTGCTACAGTGCGCTCATGAAAAAGAAAAAATTAATGACATTAAGTGACATCAGTAAGATTAGTGGTGTGTCTGAATCTACTGTATCTAGGGCGCTGAGTGGCAGTAAGCTCGTAAGTGATAAAACGCGAGCGAAAATCCAGGCTATCGCTGATGAGCATAACTTCACCATTAATGCCGCAGCTCGTAATTTAAGATTACAAAAGACGAAAACAGTCGCAGTCATTATTCTGATCAGTTCAGGGAATGATCAATCTGTATCTGACCCTTTTATGCTAAGTTTGGTTGGTTCTATCGCAGAAGCACTGGGTAGCAAGGGCTACGATATGCTGCTTTCGACCACACGTAGCGCTCCTCAAGACTGGCAACGACACTATTTTGATACCAGAAAAGCCGATGGCCTGATTATTATTGGTCAGGGCGAAGACGATGCCCCACTTAATGTCCTTGTTGATTCAACCTACCCTTTCGTTACCTGGGGTTCAACCGCTAAGAGCTACACTGGTGTTGGCAGCGATAATCGCAAAGGAGGTTATCTAGCCACCAGGCACTTGATAGATCAAGGGTGTCGCAGAATTGGTTTCTTCGGTAAAGCACATCACGCCGAAATCCATGAGCGCTGGCAGGGCTACAAACAAGCATTGGAAGAGAATGAAGCGGCTGCAATGATAGATACAACGCTGGACGTTCCCTTTACAGCTCAAGCCGGTTATAAAGTGGCAAAACAGCTAATTAATGACAACAGCTTTACCTATGACGGCATAGTCGCCGCATCGGATATGATTGCGATCGGCATTATTAAAGCGCTTAAAGAAAGTGCGATTAATGTACCAAAGGATGTGGCTGTCGTCGGTTTCGATGATATTAGCTTAGCCTCTATGTACCACCCTTCTCTCACCACTGTGAGGCAAGATACAGTGCACGGCGGTGAGATGTTGGTCAGTAAACTTTTAGCCAAGCTTAATGGCGAAGAAGTGCAATCAGAAACGCTACCAACACAGCTCGTTATCAGGCAATCAACTCAGAGATCAAAGTGACACTTAAATCTTCGATGCTTGCGATAAAATTTGCTCAAGATTGAGCTGTGTCGTATCTGAATAGACAAGTGGCGCATTGGATAACACGTCGGAGTCACCAATACCAACGGCAAACATTCCTGCTGCATTAATTGCCTGTACACCAGCGTAGGCATCTTCAACACCTACGCACTCCTTTCCACTTAGATCGAAGTAATCAGCCACCATCTGAAAAACTTCAGGGTGAGGCTTGGATTGCTTCACTTGATGAGCATCGGCAATAAACTCAAACTTCTGCGCTAGTCCTAAAGATTCAACCACCGCAGGTGCATTTTTACTGGCAGATGCCATTCCAACGCGATATCCGCGGTTAATTAGCTCATCTAAAAATGTTTCAACTCCTGGGAGAATATCACTAGCCGACAACGACTTAATCAATGTTTGGTAATGTGTATTTTTCTGAGTGGCTAATCGATGCTTTTCTGTTTTATCAAAGTCATTCTTTTTATCTCCCAATATGGCATCTAAGGATCCCATCCGGTCAACTCCCTTTAACGATTCATTAATCGCTTTATCGAAATAGATGCCGAGCTCGTCAGCTAACCTCTTCCAAGCCAAATAGTGAAGCTCTGCCGTATCGGTAATGACGCCATCCAGATCAAATATAAAGGCCTTTATCATATTATTGCCCCCGCCTTTTATTGTTTAAAACAACAGGAGCCCCTCTAGTCAACTCTGCTTCTTGCCCCTCATGCATAATTGAGAGCTGCCCACCTTCAATCACTCGATACTCTGTATGTTCAGGCGTTACCTTGATATTGATCTGACTTTCCGCGACTAAGATAGAAAACTGATAGTGTCCCCATTTTTGAGGACAGTAAGGTGAGAAGTTCAACCTCCCCTGTTTTCGCTTCATTCCTGCAAAACCGAACACCAATGCATTCCACGATCCCGCCATACAAGCCGTATGCACACCGTATTCAGAGTTATGATGCAGGTTGTCCAAATCCATACGCGCAGCGTTTTCCAGAAACTTAACAGCTTGCTCATATCGTCCAACACTGGCGTTAACGATGCCGTAGATACAGCCCGACAACGTCGAATCATGAGTAGTGATAGGCTCGTAATATCCGAGGTTATTCCGTTTTAACGTCTCATCAAACTGATCCTCTAACAGGAACATGGCTAGAATGACATCAGCCTGTTTCAAAACCTGATGGCGATAAATCACCAACGGATGAAAGTGCAGTAATAGCGGATACTTGTCTTTTGGCGTGTTTTCAAAATCCCAGCGCGCCTTTTCTAAAAACTGATCATCTTGCGGATTAATACCGAGTTCTCGATCAAAAGGCAGGTACATTGCATCTGCAATCTGGTGCCACTGCGCTATTTCATCGCTTGAAAGATCTAGCTTATGCACTATGGTGGCGTATGTTTCAGTGTGGTTTTCCGCTAGAAAATTGGCTATTTCTGCAGCGAAGCGCAAATGCATTTGTGCCATCGCATTGGTATAGAAATTATTATTAACCACGGCTGTGTATTCGTCGGGTCCAGTCACTCCATCGATGCAAAACAACCCTTGTCTACGTGCATTGAAATGCCCTAACTGAGGCCAGAGTCGTGCTGTTTCAAAGATAACCTCAGCACCACCTTCTAAAATAAGAGACCAGTCATTGGTGACATCAAGATAGGTTTTGAATGCGTAAGCGATCGCGGCGTTTATATGATACTGCGCCGTGCTAGCAGGGTAATAAGCCGAACACTCCTCACCACCTATAGTTCTCCATGCATATAGCGCACCTCGCTCCAACGACATCTGCCGAGCTCTCTCCTGTGCCGAAGCAAGTGTGTTGATACGATAAGTTAATAAATCTCTGGATAGTTGTGGCTGGCTATAGCTAAGCGTAGGGATGATATAGATCTCAGTATCCCAAAAGTAATGTCCGTCATACCCGTGCCCAGTGAGTCCTTTTGCGGCGATTGCACTGTTGCCACCGCGCCCTGTCGACTGAAACAAATGAAACTGATTGAACCTGAGTCCTTGTTGCAGGCTTTCATCATTCGCTAACTCGATATCTGACGTTTTCCAAAATCCTTCATAGTGCTTACGCTGGCATTGAACTAGCTCATCGAAACTCATTAAGGCACAAGCGACCGCCTGTTCTAAGGCGTTATTTCTTAATGTCTCTTCAGTTTGTTCGGAGTGCTGGTAATTTACACGCTTTTCGAAACTCACTTCATGTGAACCCTGACAGTTTGCTTCAAAAACCAGGCTAGCAGAGGTACTCGTAGCGATCTCGTCTACACAACTCATACCAACAACATTGCCATGCCAACAAAGACTCGCAACTCGCGTATCAACACCTTGAACCTGGTGTGTCATCAAGCACTGGCTTTCATGGATAGAACTTTCAAGGACACTGATAGCATCGTTTATAGACGACTCAGTAACTCTCGGATCATCTTTGCGGACACTTTGGCCATACTCAGTACTAAGTCCTGATACGACTCTAAGTTTCCCTTCGAAATTTTCAATTAACAGTCGACATTGGGTCACCAATAATGACTGATGCTCAAACGATACGAAACGTTCTATCTGGACTTTTACGCAACCACCGTTAGATAACCGATACTCCGTTTCTCTGGTCAGAATTCCACTTTTGAAGTCAAGTTTTTGGGTATGACTGATAACTTGCTTCGGTCCAAACCTCAGCTGCTCACCATCCAAAAATACTTCTATTTGTTTGCCATTAGGTAACTGAATAATTTTCTGATTGTGAGTAGCGAAACCGTAAGCCGTTTCTCCGTAGGGAATAGGCTCTCGTGAATAAACACCGTTTAAATAAGTCCCCTCCGTTGAACGAATACCCTTCTCATAACCTTCTTCAACACTGCCTCTAATCCCCAGATAACCATTGGCCTGAGCAAAAAGCGTTTGATGTAGTTCTATCTGTTCGGTCTCTAATTTGTCTTCTTCAATAGACCAAGGATTTGCCGTCAATGTCGATGCCTGGATCACAAATTCTCTCTTAAGGTATGTTCATCTCTTTTTAACTATACCGATTTTGCAATCGATTGCAAAAAACTAATTTCAATGACACAATCAGTTTTATTCTGAGCACTTTTAGCTAAATTTAGCTGAACTTTCAGTGCTTACTTAGTTATAAATTTGGAAGGCTTAAAGTGAAAAATATTCCGTTGTTTTTATCGCTGATCTTTACTTATGTCATTTTCGCTATCTTGCTCAATAGCGTCGGCACAGTCATCTTACAGGTCATCAATGAATACAATGTCACCAAGACTCAAGCCAGTGTTTTAGAAGGTTTCAAGGATTTACCGATAGCCATTGTTTCCTTTCTGGTTGCCTCTTACCTTCCTCGAATAGGCTTTTTAAAAGCGATGCAAATTGGCTTGGCTATTGTCGCTTTAAGCTGTGCTGCAATGCCTATGTTCCCTTCTTTTTTAATGACCAAAATATTGTTCCTGTGCGTTGGAGCAAGCTTTGCTTTAGTCAAAGTTTCGGTTTACTCACTCATCGGCATACTAACTGAAAACGCCAAACAACATGCTTCTGTGCTTAACATAGTCGAAGGCTGTTTTATGGTTGGAGTCTTGAGCGGTTTTTGGTTATTCGGGCTTTTTATCGGTGGAGATGAGACAGGGGAATGGTTAAAGGTTTACTGGTATATCGCCGCTCTGGCAGTAATTAATATTGTGCTACTTCAATTGGCAAACATTGATGACCAACAATCCAATATGGAAGACAATCATCAAAATGGCGGTATAAAACAGATGTTAAGCCTGGTTTGGATACCTTTGGTTCTCAGTTTTATTTTAGCCGTATTCTTATATGTTCTAATCGAGCAAAGTTTAGGGACTTGGCTACCCACCTTTAATAACGAAATCATGAACTTACCTTCGAATATCAGTGTTCAAATCACCAGTATTTTCGCATTCGCACTGGCGGTTGGCCGGTTAAGTGCTGGTGGTATATTGCGCTACATCAGTTGGTATCCCGTTTTAAATTTATGCCTCATTGCCATGGCTGTTTTGATGTTATTAGTTTTACCTTTGACTCAAGGGCTTGAGGATCATGTTGTGAATGGGTGGGCAGATGTTCCATTAGCCGCTTACCTATTGCCTTTAGTGGGTTTGTTTATGGCGCCTACCTACCCGGCAATAAATTCGGTTGTTCTCAGTGCGCTACCTAAACATAAACACGCCAGTATGACTGGTCTCATTGTCGTTTTTTCGGCTCTGGGAGGCACGTCAGGGAGTTTTATAACGGGATGGACATTTGCTCACTTTAGCGGACAAACCGCTTTTTATCTTTCGTTACTGCCTATGGCTGCATTGTTAGGGCTTTTATACGTTTTCAAACAACAACTTAGTAAACCCATAGCTGATTAACGGATGGTATTTGAGGCTTTACCTTTGCAAAGCCTCTTCAAAAATCCCTTCCCTTTTATCAGCATTCGCTTTTGCAAACTCAACCGCTTTTTCTCTATAGGCTGTAGCTTTGGCTAGTTCACCTTTCGCAGCATACAAGTCAGCCATTGTGTCCTGTGCATTAGCAGATTTAGGATAAAACGACTGCCAATAAGTGATGATAGCTTCAGCTTCGTCATATCGTCTTTCTTGAATAAAAACATAAGCAATACGTTTTAATCGATTTCGATTGTAGTAACGCTCCCCTTTTGGCAATGCAGGGAAACCGTACTTTGCGCTCAACTCATCGAAATAGTTTTTAATATTGGTTAATGTCTGATTGGGTTTAGCAACAACAAAGTCCCTATAAGACGGATCCCAATCATCAGACGGGAACACAAATTCCAAACCAGACATAATTGCAGGCAGTGTTGCAGCGTAAGAAGTCTTATCAATAATGTCAGACTTAAAGCTCACTCTATTTTCTCCAAAGGGCGTCAGCTCTTTTTCTAATTTCCGATAAGTATCCAAAATATGCGGATTACGTGTTACCCCGCCTTGCGTCATGGAAATATATAAGTAGCGTTTGTTGGCCTTATTTTCCTCAACTGAAGCCAAAATCTTTTGAAATACATCCTGGTCTCCGTAACCATCAGCCTTAAAGTTAGCACCATTAATCGCTATATAAGCGGAAAACAAGTCCGGCTGCTTCCAAAAACTATGTAGTGCAAAATTAGCCGTAGGAGATAGACCAATTAAAATGTTGAAGTCAGCAACACGGTATTGAGCTTTTAGGAAAGGAAAAAGCTCATCCTTAATAAATGACAGATACTTATCTTGTTGGCCACCAAACCATAAAGGTTCACCTTTCTTATTCAATGGTTTGGGGGTTATATCTCGCCTAGCATCAGGCTCATTAGGGATGCTTACTACAATAGCTTCAGGCATTTGGCTATTCATAGCCTGTAGCTGCACAATGCCAGAGACGCTATGAAATAACAGCTCTCCGTCGAGTACAATAATAACGGGATACTTTATATCAGCTCCGGTTTCGGTATAGCTCGCTGGTAACGCTACATCAATGACCCTCTCAGATTTCAGGGCTTTAGAGTCAATATTGTGTCGAAACACATGACTAAAAGATTGATTACTGGACGGTATAAAAACATCGTGAGACTCATTTGCCTGCACCGATAAATTTGAGAAACAACCTAAAAATAACAAACTCAACACTAAGTTGCGCATGTTTATATCCTTATTAATGATGATTAGAATCAAGCGTTAGCTCAGAGATTTTTCCCAAAACTGAGCTTTCCCCATCACCGGATCGAGTTCATATCCTTCAAAGCCAAATTTCATGTAGGCATTCTTCGCCACTGTATTGCCATCAAGCACCTCTAATGTCAGCTTACAAGAACCTTTCTCTCGAGCTAACTCCTCTACTTTAACGAGCATTTTCTGACTGAGCCTTAAACCTCTAAACTCCGAGAGAACCACAACGTCATGAATGTTGACTAGTGGCCGACACTTAAAGCTTGAGAAGGCTTCAAAACAATTAACCAAACCAGCAGGTTTACCATCAACATAACAAATCACACTAAAGGCATAAGGTATTTTGGACAGTGAATCGGCTAGGTTTTGTTTTGTGAATTCGCTAAGCGACTCTCCTCCACCCATTGGGTCTCGGGCATAACTATCAAGCAGATAGACCAAATCATCAGCCTGTTTTTGTTGCGTATAATCAACAGTAAAAATATCGATGTGGCTCATGGTTGTATTTTCCTAAAAATATTCCTAATTACGCAGGTTGGTTGAAAACAATTTTATTTGAAAATGGGTCTGTAAGCGTAAAGCTCATATCACCCCAAGGCGCTTCTTCCAAAGCAGGGCGATTGTATCGATAAGGTCTAGAGGTTATCTCGCTAAACAGTGCTTCGATATCATCGACATTGACAAAAGTTTTGCTGCCGGGGCTACAATCTCCTGAGTGCTCACTCAAATGAAGCACCAAGTTATCTTTAGATACCTGCATATAGAGTGGCAAGTTATCTTCGAACCTATGCTCCCAGTCAACTTCCATGCCCATATAATTCAAATAAAACTCTCGTGCTTTTGCTTCATCAAAAATCCGGATAACCGGAATAACTTGATATTTCATCTATTCATTTCCTTTCCCACAAAGTTGCAGCTTAGCTTATCCCATATTTTTAAGAGAATTTATTATGTATCAAAGAATTAAAACACTGTTCAAAAAGCAAACAAATGAAAACCCGTCAAGATATCTTGACTAATCTTGAACTATCAGCGTTTTATTTTTCCCTCAAATGAACCCTTTCTGAATAAGACGTCACTTACTCAGCAACTTTGGATCTGTTGATCTTAATTATCATTCTTTGATTCTAACGAAGGAAAATCATGAAACGTTTGCTGAGTATTGCTCTTATTGTCTCACTTGCTTCTTGTAGCAGTGACAACGATAACCCAGCGGTTGTTATAGAACCGCCTCCACCGCCTCCTCCTCCACCAGCGGAAATTAGAGGCGTATTAGATCAAGCGATAGCGGCTAACGCTATCCCATCGTCGACAATCCCATCGGGCGCTATCCCATCTGGTGCGGTACCGTCTAATGTGATTCCGTCAAGCCCAATCCCATCGAATGTTATCCCTTCGGGTTCAATCGATAGTGTTGAAATCACTACCGGTGTTGCTGGTCAAAGAATGTTTGTTTCTGCGCTGACAGCTAATCAGGAATTCGTTGCAGATCCATCAACATTTGATGCAACAGCAAACTTGAATGCGACAGCAACAGGTACTTTGACAGTCGACACTAACACTAACGAAGTTAGCGGTAGTGTGACTTTTGAAAACATTGATGCTGATGACTCAGTCACTATGGTGCATATCCATGCATCTGCTGCTGGTAGTAACGGTCCAGTGGTTGTTGGATTAGTTCAAAATGCCACTGATCCAAGTGTTTTTGAAATCCCTGCAGGTACAACAGTTGCAGACTTTGCTGCTGTCCCTGGAAACGATTTCGCGACACTTTTTAACGCAGGTTGGTACTTCAATCTGCACACCGAAAGCAATCCTGCAGGTCAGTTGAGAGGCCAGATTGTTCCCGAGGACATGGATGTTGTTCGTGTGGAACTTCAAACTGAGCAGGAAGTTCCAGCAGTTGAAACACCGGCTGGATCGGACGTGAGTGGTGTCGGTTTCTTCACCTTTAGCTTAGTTGACGACACAATATCGCCAACAGCGAACGTTCAGGTTCGTGGCTTTGAAGCAACTATGATTCACGTTCACCGCGGCGGTTTCGCGGGTGACGCAGGTCCCGTTCAAATTGGACTGACTGACATAAGCCCGTCGGAACTACCCGGTACCGTTTTCACTAGCAATGACGGTGCAATTGCTAGCCTAGCTGGGCTATTGCGTGGAGGTTACTACTTCAATGCGCATTCAGATGCAAACCCTGCTGGTGAAGTACGTGGCCAAATTACATCAGGTGATGCTCAGGTTGTTCGTGTTGAATTACAAACAGAGCAAGAAATACCTGCAGTTGTTACACCTGCAGCTGAAGATGTGAGCGGTGTTGGCTACTTCACGTTCAACGCTGCTGACGAAACTGTTGCTCCTGTGGCTAACGTAACGTTAGAAGGCTTTGAAGCAACTATGGTTCACGTTCATCGTGGCGGTTTTGCAGGTGCTGCTGGTCCTGTCCAAATTGGTTTAACAGACGTTAGTCCTCCAGATGAGCCAGGCACTGTATTCACAAGTAGTGACGGTGCTATCTTTAGCTTAGCGGGTTTAAATCGCGGTGCTTACTACTTCAACGCACACTCTGAAGCTAACCCTGCTGGTGAAGTACGCGGTCAAATTACCGCTGGGGACACGCAAGTTGTACGTGTCGAATTGCAAACAGAGCAAGAAATCCCAGCCGTTGTAACACCTGCTGCTGCAGACGTCAGTGGTGTTGGTTACTTCACTTTTGATACTGCAGACGAAACAGTTTCTCCTGTTGCTAACGTTACATTAAGTGGCTTCGAAGCAACTATGGTTCACGTTCACCGTGGCGGTTTCGCAGGTTCTGCTGGTCCTGTTCAAATTGGCTTAACAGACGTTAGCCCTGCTGACGCACCTGGAACGGTATTTACAAGCAACGATGGTGAGATATTCAGCTTAGCTGGTTTAAACCGTGGTGCTTATTACTTCAACGCACACTCTGAAGCTAACCCTGCTGGTGAAGTGCGCGGTCAAATCACAGCAGGTGACACTGAAGTTGTTCGTGTTGAACTACAAACTGAACAAGAGATCCCCGCGGTTGTAACTCCGGCTGCTACAGACGTTTCAGGTGTTGGTTACTTCACTTTTGATAATGAAGATGCCGCAGTTTCTCCTGTTGCTAATGTCACTTTAAGTGGTTTCGAAGCGACTATGGTTCACGTTCATCGTGGTGGTTTCGCTGGTACTGCTGGCCCAGTTCAAATTGGTTTGACTGATGTAAGCCCTGCTGAAGCACCAGGTACAGTGTTTACCAGCAACGATGGCGAAATCGCTAGTCTAGCTGGGCTATTGCGTGGTGGTTACTACTTCAATGCACACTCTGAAGCTAATCCAGCGGGTGAGGTTCGTGGTCAAATTACAGCAGGTACAACTGAAGTTGTTCGTGTTGAACTACAAACTGAACAAGAGATCCCTGCGGTTGTAACTCCTGCTGCAGAAGACGTCAGCGGTGTTGGTTACTTCACTTTTGATAATGCAGATGCAACAGTTTCTCCTGTCGCTAACGTAACCCTAAGTGGCTTCGAGGCGACTATGGTTCACGTTCACCGTGGTGGTTTTGCAGGTACTGCTGGTCCAGTTCAAATTGGACTTGTTGATGAAAGCCCATCAGAAGCGCCTGGAACTTTCTTTACTAGCAATGATGGTGAAATCGCAAGCCTTGCAGGCCTCCTACGTGGCGGTTACTACTTCAATGCACACTCTGAAGCTAACCCTGCCGGTGAAGTTCGTGGTCAAATCACGGCGGGTGATACGCAAGTTGTTCGTGTAGAGATGCAGACAGAACAAGAAGTTCCTGCGGTTGTTACACCAGCGGCTGAAGATGTCAGCGGCGTTGGTTATTTCACTTTTAATGCCACTAACCCTTTGGTTCTTCCTGTTGCCAATGTAAGTGTTAGTGGCTTCCAAGCTACTATGGTTCACGTTCATCGCGGTGGTTTTGCAGGTACTGCTGGTCCAGTTCAGATTGGCCTAACAGATGCTAGCCCTGAAGATGCACCTGGCACATTCTTTACTAGTAATGATGGCGAAATCGCTAGCCTTGCAGGTCTTCTACGTGGTGGTTACTACTTTAACGCACATTCTGAAGCCAACCCAGCGGGTGAAGTTCGTGGTCAAATCACAGCACGCAACACTCAAGTTGTTCGTGTAGAAATGCAAACTGAGCAAGAAGTACCAGCCGTTGTTACACCAGCAGCAGAGAATGTTAGCGCACTAGGTTATTTCACCTTTAATGACCAAGATCCTATGGTTTCACCTGTTGCTAACGTAAGAGTTAGTGGCTTTGAAGCGACAATGGTTCATGTTCATCGCGGTGGTTTCGCAGGTACTGCTGGTCCAGTTCAGATTGGTCTAACAGATGCTAGCCCTGACGGCGAGCCAGGTACTTTCTTCACAAGCAACGATGGTGAAGTAGCAAGCCTTGCAGGTCTTCTACGTGGTGGTTACTACTTCAACGCACACTCTGAAGCTAACCCTGCGGGTGAAGTGCGTGGTCAAATTACAGCCGGTAGTACAGTCGTTCTTCGTTCTGAAATGCAAACAGAGCAAGAAGTACCAGCAGTAGTTACACCTGCTGCAGAAGATGTGAGCGGCGTTGGTTACTTTACTTTCGACCCAGAAAATCCATCTCAATCACCTGTTGCTAATGTTCGTGTAAGCGGTTTTGAAGCAACTATGGCACACATCCACCGCGGCGGTTTCGCAGGGACTGCTGGTCCAGTGCAGATTGGTCTGACAGATGCTAGCCCTGAAGATGCACCTGGCACATTCTTTACAAGCAATGACGGTGAGATTGCGAGCTTAACCGGATTACTTGCTGGTGGTTACTACTTCAATGCGCACTCTGAAGCTAACCCAGCGGGTGAGGTTCGTGGTCAAATTCTGAACAACAACATTCGCGTGTTCAGAACAGATATGACAGGTGAGCAAGCGTTACCTAGCAATGAAACAGATGTAACTGGCGTTGGTTACTTAACACTTGATACAAACGCAGCGACCTTCCGCGCTAACGTACAAGTCTTTAACTTTGACCCACTACCGTCAGCTGTCACTGTAAACGTTGGTGGTGACAACAACACAGTATTTAGTACGTTGATGCCTAGCGCAGATACTGAAGGTTTCTTCAGTGTAGAGCCAGGCCCTGTTAACAACCTAAATGGATTACTTAATGGCGCCTACTCCCTGGAAGCCATAGAGTAATCAAAATTCCTTGATGATGTTTTGGAGCCCATCCTTGTGATGGGCTTTTTTTATCACCTTCCGAGGTTATTCATCTTCAAGTTCAAATATCTTCTCAACTGGAACTTCAAAATACCTAGCCAGTTTCAAAGCAATAACTACTGAAGGAGTAAATCTTCCGGTTTCAACAGTGCTTATCGTCTTACGAGAAACGTTAATAATATCCGCAAGTTCTTGTTGAGATATCTTCCGCTTCCCTCGCAACTTCGCAATATTGTTATCAAGCATTTTTACTGTTCGCCGAAGAGTTCATATACAATTGGCGTACTATAGGCTACGAACATAACCCCTAATACTAACTCCGAGAAATACCGTATGGATACACTTTGAAGAGTGCTTAATTCAAAGACGCTCAATGCCATGATGATAATAAAGATTGTCCCAGTCACGACAAAAGCCCATTTAAACCCTCTAAGGTTCAAATGATTTAAATATTCATCGCCGAAAGCGCTACTCCAAAACTTTTTGGAGTTCACTTTAGGTCCAATACTCGCTGCACTGATAATAAAATACAAGCCAGAACAAGAAAGCAGAAAAAGAGGAATCGTAAAAAGGTTAAAATAACTAGCGCCCTCTCCATGACTTATTGACGATATAGCATTTAGCAGGAAATACCCACCTAAACACAGCGATCCCATAGCGTTTCTTTTTAGATATTTCTGTTCGTTGTACATTTCATTAATTTGCATTTCAGCCATCATACGATTCCTTTTCTAATTTTTCACACTTGATACTCTAAAGTACCAATTGATACCTAAGACACACAAATGATACCTAAGGGTTACAGAAAATCAATAAGAATTTTGTTCAAGCCGGATAACCGATTTTACGGGACGGTCATTTTTACATTTGTAACATCTTTATCACCTCGTAGCCGGCGGCAGAAAATAACGCTAATCTGAGCGCTATAACAAAAGCAAAAATTGACCAAACTCAAGGAATCACTATGAGAACAAAGATAAAAAGAGTCATTAAGGCATTAGTTGTAAGCCTTTCAATATCAACACTGGCTTATACTTCATTAAGTACCGCACAAGATTTTAGTAATGTTGAAATACGTGCAGAAAGGATCAGGGACAATATCTATGTTCTCTTTGGAGCCGGCGGAAATATCGGTATGTCAGTTGGCGATGATGGTGTGTTTCTCATAGATGACCAGTTCGCGCCATTGACTGAAAAAATCAAGAAAGCCATTGCCAAAGTGAGTAATGAGCCCATCCGTTTTGTCGTTAATACGCACTTTCACTTCGATCACTCGGGTGGAAATGAAAATCTAGGTAAAGAAGGTGCTGTAATCGTGGCTCACAGAAATGTGAGAGAAAGAATGGCTAAAGATCAATTTGTTAAAGCTTTTAATGCCAGAACACCAGCTCAACCCGATATTGCATTACCGATAGTCACTTTTACTGAAGGTGTATCACTCCATTTGAACGGTGATGAGGCTGTTATTAGTCACATCGAGCACGCTCACACTGATAGCGATAGCTTGATTTACTTCAAAAATGCGAATGTTATCCATATGGGAGATACTTTTACTAACGGTCCCTACCCTTTTATCGACGTTGACAATGGTGGAACTATAGATGGCGTTATCGAGGCAGCGAAAGCAGGACTAGCACTCTCTAATGATCAGACTCGTATTATTCCTGGCCACGGTAAAATGGCGAGTAAATCTGATTTAGAGGCACATTTAAATAGAATTCAAGTCACGCGAGACATTATCTTTAAACTCAAACAGAAAGGTATGTCATTAGAGGATGTAATCAAAGCTAAGCCGCTTGAAAAATATGAATCGACTTGGGGCAAGGCTAACCCCAATGAACGTTGGACAGATTTGTACGTAGGCTGGGTTTACGAAACACTTTAAAATATTAGAAAGAAGAGCCTGGTTGACTTAAAAACTCCAGCTCTTCTTCCGTGGATTCTCTTCCAAGTACTTTGTTTCGATGAGGGTACCGACCAAAGCGCTCAATGATTCGCTTGTGTTTATACTCAAAATCAAGGTTCCCTTGATTGCCATTAGCTATAAACAACTCAACAGCGACTTCATGTATTCGAAGAGACTCACTATGCATAAAGGGCATATACAGAAAGCTTCTCTCGTCACTATTCAGTTCTTTATCCAAACCCAGCGCAATAGCTTCTTGCGATAACACTAACGCAAGCGGGTCTGCTGCAAATGACTGCGATGAATCTCTAAACATATTTCTAGCGAACTGATCTAAAACAATAACCTCAGCCAACCGCCCCTTGGCGATTTCTCTCCAATGAAAGAGTTCGCATTGTGCGGCTGCTCGATAAGTTTCATAAAAGCGAGTGCGAATTTCTTGATCGAATTGCTTATCTTTTTTCCAGCGTTGCGCAGGAGTGATTTCTTCAAACCAAAATGACAATACATCTTTTGCTGACACGACCATATTAACTCACCAAAACACTATCAATTAAAAGCGATATGTCGCTTTAAAACGCAAGGATCTGGGCTGTATTGGGTGAAAATGAATATCTGCAATTCCTTCTTCTGGCTCACCTGCTAGGCGACTTTCAAAGAAGTATTCGATATCCCTATCATTGCTATTGAGCAAATTAAGAACATCCACACCAAATTGCCAGTTTTGATAATCGTAGCTCATCCCTAGATTTAAAACACTAAAGGATTGCCCTCTTACCTCACCAAAACTCTCTAAAAATCGACGTCCAAAATGGCGCAGTCTTAGGTTCACATTCACAGGTTCAATTGGCTTGTAGTTAATGCCCGCACTCAACACAAATGGCAGAGAGTTATCGACATAGTTACCTTCGCCGTCAGCATCTTCTGTAAAACGCGATCGTGTCCATGCTACTTCCAAATCAGCGCTAAATTGCTCACCTAACCAATAATAAGCTGAGAGCTCGGCACCGTACCGACGTGAAGCGCGACTGGCCTCAGTTGTGCCTTCATCGCCAACAAAAAGTAACTCTGAGTCTAGTTCAAGGACCCACAACGCAAAGGAGACATTGTAGCTTTCGTTATCCTGAAGGCGTATGCCAACTTCAGCACCTTCACCGCGGACCAAGAGATCAACCGGATCAATTGCATCACCCGACACAGGGTCAATCGACGCCGTTGCTCCTCTGGCATCATTAGAATGGAAAGATTGACCGACATTAACGTAAGTTTCGGCACTTTCATTAATTCTATAACTTAAACCACCTTTAACGCTTACGAGGCCGTCGTTATCGTTACCACTATTAGCCGCAATATTACTCTCAACGTCAGCACCTAAATAATCATAACGTACGGCTAAATTTGCGGTTAAGTCTTCATTAATATCGAACTGCCCTTCCACAAATAAGCCAGCCGAGTATTCATCGACTTTATCATCTCTAATAGTCGATAACCTTCTTCTCGCTTGCGTGCGGTGTAAGCCAACTTCATCAATATCATCAACTCTAACCTGTAGTCCGGTGTTGATATTGACTGTTTTACCACCTAACTCAATGGATGAACGATGCGAAATATCCCCTCCGTAAGTGATGCGGTCGTCGACTTGTTCAAACTGGTCACCATTAACTGGATCGTTCAGAAAATAGGTAAAATTCGAAAACAAGTCGAGTTCGGATTGAATCACATAAAACGTTGAAGCCCATGCTTGAGATGTCCAATCGAAAGACAAGCTGTAACGGCTCGAGTCGCCACCTACTGTTGGATCAACTGTCGCAAACCTATCAATACGCCCATCTTCAACTGCTCTTAACGGAATCTGATCTGCCGAATTCCATTGATTGTCATATGCCAAAAAGGTCACCGCAAAACGGCTATCATCGCGCTGCTCTGTATATTTGATGAGCGCATTAAACTTCTCGACATCTTCTTCAACATTGGTCCAAGGACCATCAAAAGTTTGTGCTTCACCACCAACAAGCAAGTGTCCTCGCCCTGTATCGAAGTTATTCCCAAAAGCAGCACGAGCATAGCCAAACTCACCTATCTCAATGGATACAAATGGGTCGACAGCATGATCCAATAACTTAAAACGAGCTGAACCGGCAGTCGAAAAGTCCCCATCTCCAGCTTGGTATGGCCCTTTTTGATAATCGATACGTTCAATAAACTCGGGAATAATAAAATTTAAGTCTGTGTACCCTTGCCCATGCCCATGAGTACGCTGATTTATCGGTAAGCCATCAATTGATGTGCTGAAATCTGTTCCGTGATCTAAGTTAAACCCTCTTAGAAAGTACTGGTTTGCTTTACCGGAGCCGCTATGCTGCGTTACTACCATACCAGGGACGAATTCAAGTATTTCACCAGCGCGCAACGTGACTCGTTGTTCAATGTCTTCTTTGCCAATAACACCAGAAGACGCAGAAATACTCTCGCCTATTAATTCAGCCCGGCGTCCATAAACAAGAATGCTCTCTATATCGTGTTCTGCGAGTTCATTTGCACTTTCATCACCATCTTCATTGGCGAATGCGCCACTAACAGTTAAAGGATGTAGGAAAGAAGCACTCAACATGAGGAAAGAAAAATACGGAGCACATAATTTTTTCAATGCAATTACCTTAGGATCAGAAAATTAAATACGCTTTGATTCAAGCAAAGTATTAAAAGAAAGTTATTAGTTCGACACAGGAGTATGAGAAAACTGAAGTGTTCTATATTTTACCTTAAACATGAGTTGAGCTTAATCACTTAAACAAATGTCTTCAAAACCGATGTGCCAAGCGCGGTTTACGCAAGAAATAATGTGAATTATGGAGCTAGTACTAGCCCAAGCTTGCGTAGACAAAGATCTTTACCGCTTTTATAAAGTTCACTTTCTGATACAAACCTGAGGTTAAATAGCAAAGATACGGGTATAATCGCGCCAATTATTGACTTAGGAGCATGACTTTTGGATTTTGCTGATATTGGCTTAGATAACAGAATCGTTAAATTACTTGGAATTAAAGGTTTCAAGCAGGCAACTGATATTCAAAGCCAAGCAATACCTTATGCGCTTAGAGGCACAGATTTACTCGCTTCGTCAAAAACGGGATCGGGAAAAACCTTTGCATTTTTGCTACCTGCTTTAAACAGAATGTTGCGTCAAAAAGCTCTAACAAAAAAAGATGCTCGCATGCTTTTTTTGGCTCCTACACGCGAATTAGCCAAGCAACTTTATGTTGAACTAAAGTCACTATCTGAGTCGTTTTCATTTAAGTCTGTGCTGCTTTTAGGCGGCGAAAACTTTAATGATCAAATTAAACAATTAAAGCAAAATCCAGTGCTTGTGGTTGGTACTCCTGGTCGTGTTGCCGATCATTTGGAACATCGTTCACTCTTTTTAAATGGCTTAGAGTTACTAGTGCTCGATGAAGCCGATCGCATGCTTGATTTAGGGTTTAGCCAACAACTTAAATCCATCAACAAGGCAGCTGATCACAGAAAGCGCCAAACGTTAATGTTTTCCGCAACGCTTGAGCATGCCCAACTCAACCGCATGACAGATGAGCTTTTAAACAAACCGAAAAAAATTCAAATAGATTCTTCTCGTGTGCAACATGAAGATATCGAGCAATCTTTTTATTTTGCTGATCACATCGAACACAAATTGGAAATGCTACCTGCTCAACTGGCTGCGCAAGACTTTAATCAGGCCATCGTCTTTACCGCGACAAGAGCTGATACCGTTAAACTAGCCGAAATACTCACTGAAAAAGGAGTTTCATGTTTGGCGTTAAGTGGTGAGCTGTTACAGAATCAGCGAAACAATGTTATGCAAGACTTCGCTGCAAAGCGTTATAAAGTCTTGATTACCACAGACTTAGCTTCAAGAGGCTTGGACCTATCTAATGTGTCTTTAGTCATTAATTTTGATTTGCCAAAATTTACCGATGAATATGTTCATCGCGTGGGTCGAACAGGTCGTGCCGGTAATACAGGTAAAGCTGTTTCCTTTGTCGGTCCCAAAGATTGGCGAAGCTTCGAGGCTTTGGAGAGCTATTTCCAAAAGTCATTGAATCCAATCAAAATGGAAGGTTTCGAAGCAAGCTTTACGGGTCTTAAGCCCTTAGTCAAAAAAGCCAAAGCTGAGAAGCAACAAAAAACAAAAGACAAATCAAGCGCAACTAAAAAAGCAAAAGTTGGAAAGAAACGTGTAATTCCTGCAGAAGGCATTGAGATGGGACATGCGCCTATCCTGAAACGTAAACGCGTTGAAGGTGATATCGATCCAGATACTGAGTAATATCAGGTTTACCTAAACAAGCCACTTCCACTTTTGTAGGAGCAGGATTTATCCGCGAATTGTGACGAAGCTTGTGGTTTATTCGCAGCTCGACTCCATGAATGGAGGAGGTATAAGTACAGGACGCGCGCAATTAGAACAACACAGGAGCAGTTGTCGAGAGCAAAGCATTAATACATGGACGTATGTAATTAGGGCAATGCAGGAGCTATTGCCGAGGATGCCCGAGCCGAAAAGCTTACTCCTACAGGAAAACTCTCTCACCTGTATAGAAGTAAAATTAAACGCTTGAGCAAGGTCTTATATAAACCCAAGGCTGAATAATATCTGCAGGTTAGCGGGCTTTTGCAAACACAAAACCTACAAAAATTAACAGAAAAAAGAGCAATAAAAAAACGCCTGAATGCATAACACTCAGGCGTTTCAAATTTAAAAGATTAGAGCAATACGCTCTAATTAAAATGTCTTATAGTGCTGCTTCTAGCTCAGGTAACACTTCAAATAAGTCACCTACTAAGCCGTAATCAGCCACTTGGAAGATAGGTGCTTCTTCGTCTTTGTTAATAGCAACAATAACTTTAGAATCTTTCATACCAGCTAAGTGCTGTATTGCACCTGAGATACCAACAGCAATATAAAGCTGTGGAGCAACGATCTTACCTGTTTGACCTACTTGCATGTCGTTAGGAACAAAACCAGCATCAACTGCGGCACGTGATGCACCGATTGCAGCGCCAAGCTTGTCCGCAATACCATTAAGTAGAGCAAAGTTATCGCCATTTTGCATACCGCGACCACCAGAGATAATCACTTCTGCAGCCGTTAATTCAGGGCGCTCAGATTCAGTCAATTCAGCACTTACAAAGCTTGATAGGCCGCTAGCTTTAACAACATCCAATCCTTCTACACCAGCACCGTTACCTTCGCCATTTGCATCGAAAGCAGATGTACGTACAGTAATAACTTTAATGCTGTCTTCAGACTTAACAGTTGCAATCGCATTGCCCGCATAAATTGGGCGAACAAAAGTTTCAGCATCAACAACATCAATGATGTCTGAGATTTGAGCAACATCTAATAATGCAGCAACGCGAGGCATAAAGTTTTTGCCTGTAGTCGTTGCAGAACAAAGAATGTGAGAGTAATCACCGCCAATCTCAACTAGCAAATCAGCAATGTTTTCAGCAAGCTGATATTCGTATTCTGCATTATCAGCATTTAATACCTTAGAAACGCCGTCAATCTTAGCAGCTTGCTCAGCAACGCCACCACAGTTACTACCAGCAACCAAAACAACAATATCGCCACCAATCTTAGCGGCAGCATTAACTAATTTATGTGTTTCAGACTTAATTGACTGATTGTCATGTTCTGCGTAAACAAGAATAGCCATTAGATCACCTTCGCTTCTGTTTTCAATTTCTCAACCAACTCGGCAACATCAGCTACCTTCGCTCCACCTTCTCTTTGTGCAGGCGGCTCAACTTTAATTACAGAGACCTTAGATGTTAAATCAACACCAAAATCAGCTGCTGGCATAACCTCTAGAGGCTTACGCTTGGCTTTCATAATATTAGGTAAAGATGCGTAACGAGGTTCATTCAAACGTAAGTCTGTTGTAACAACAGCAGGAAGGTTCAATGCAACTGTTTGCAAACCACCATCAATTTCACGTGTTACGTTAACTTTGTCACCATCAACGACAACTTCAGATGCGAAGGTCCCTTGAGGCATGACAGTAAGTGCAGCAAGCATTTGACCTGTCTGATTGTTATCAGAGTCAATAGACTGTTTACCTAAGATAACTAATTGAGGCTCTTCTTTATCTACCACTTGCTTAAGTAGCTTAGCGATTTGAAGAGAGTCTAGCGATAAGTCTGTGTCGATTTGAATGCCTCTATCAGCACCCAATGCTAATGCTGTACGAATTTGTTCTTGGCATGACTTGTCGCCAACAGATACAACAACGATCTCGGTAGCAACGCCCTTCTCCTTCAAACGAACAGCTTCTTCTACTGCGATTTCACAAAAAGGATTGATAGACATTTTTGTGTTCGCTAGGTCAACACCTGAGTTATCAGGTTTAACCCGAACCTTTACGTTATAATCAATTGCCCTTTTTACAGGAACTAACACTTTCATTTTGGACCTCATGAGATTCAATGTTGAGAATCATAGCTATACTAAAGCCTGCTGAATTATAGCGGATAAACTGTCCCACAACGCCCAGCAGCCTCGAAAAATAAGTATAGTTTATGGCAAAGTATAAAAACGAAGAACTCTACTTACTGTTGACGTTAACGTCAACTACAACTAGTCTCCGCTATCAGGACGTATTGCTCTTGGCTGTATTATATTGCAGACAGAACATCTGTTTATAACACGCTCAATTTGAGCAAATTCCATACAAAAAAGAACAATGCGCTCTATAAAATTATAAGTATATAGGCATACACGTTACACTAAATATGCCAAAAACGTGAGATAATAACGTCATTTTATTAACTAATAGTTAACTATAAAGAGGAACCGCCGTGGAAAGAGAATCTATGGACTTTGATGTAGTCATTGTCGGTGCAGGGCCATCTGGTTTAGCCACAGCGTGCA
The DNA here is from genome assembly GCA_004353515.1 of Alteromonadaceae bacterium M269. GTDB lineage: Bacteria > Pseudomonadota > Gammaproteobacteria > Enterobacterales > Alteromonadaceae > M269. The sequence continues at coordinate 1,276,497 of SMNZ01000001.1, forward strand.
AATTAATGCAGCTTGCTCAAGAAGCTGAGCAAGAGCTTATGGTATGCGTTGTTGAAAAAGGCTCCGAAGTCGGTGCGCACATATTATCCGGTGCAGTCTTCGAAACACGAGCACTTGATGAACTATTCCCTGATTGGAAAGAGCAAGGTGCTCCGCTTAATACACCAGTGACCGAAGACCATATGTATCTTCTTAAAGACGAAGAGTCTGGCACTAAGTTACCTAATTTTATCACGCCAAAGACCATGCATAATGAAGGCAACTATATTGCCAGCATGGGTAACCTTTGTCGCTGGTTAGCCGAAAAAGCAGAAGCATTAGGTGTTGAGATTTTCCCAGGTTTCCCTGCTGCTGAGCTTATTATTGCTGATGATGGCAGTGTTGCAGGCGTCATTACTGGCGATATGGGACTAGATGCTAACGGTGAACAGAAAGACGGCTTTATGCCGGGCATGGAGCTAAGAGCGAAATACACGGTATTTGCAGAAGGTTGTCGTGGCCACTTAGGTAAAGAACTCATCAAGAAGTTTGAGCTTGATAAAGACTGTGATCCTCAACACTACGGTATTGGCTTCAAAGAAATTTGGGACATTCCAGCGGAACAACACCAAGAAGGCTTAGTTGTTCATACAGCAGGTTGGCCATTAACAGACGCGACTGGCGGTTCTTATTTATACCACGCAGAAAACAACCAGGTGCTGGTCGGCATTATTATCGACCTAAATTACAGTAACCCGCACCTTAGTCCGTTCGATGAATTCCAACGTTTAAAACACCACCCTGTATTTAGTCAGTACTTGAAAGGTGGTAAACGTGTTTCATACGGAGCTCGAGCTATTGCCAAAGGCGGGTTAAATTCATTACCAAAGCAATCATTTCCTGGCGGTTTAATCGTTGGATGTGATGCAGGAACCTTAAATTTTGCAAAAATTAAAGGTAACCACACAGCAATGAAATCGGGCCTTTTAGCCGCTGAAACAATATTCGCTGCGCTTAAAGAAGAAAAATCAGGTGCTGATTTAACAGAATATGAATCTGCTGTTAAAAACTCTTGGTTATATGAAGAGTTGTATTCATCAAGAAACTTCGGCCCAGCAATGCACAAATACGGTGTTTTCTGGGGAGCAGCATTTAATACACTTGATCAAAATTTCTTTGGCGGAAAAATTCCAATGACTCTTCGCGATACTCACGAAGATCATAAACAATTAAAACCTGCCAACGAATCAAATGTGATTAATTACCCTAAACCCGATGGGAAATTAAGCTTTGATAAGCTTTCTTCCGTGTTTTTATCAAATACAAACCACGAAGAAGAACAACCTTGTCATTTACAACTTTTGGATGATTCAGTGCCTATTACAGTTAATCTGGCGACTTATGATGAACCAGCACAAAGATACTGCCCTGCAGGTGTTTATGAAATTGTAGAAAATGAAGGTGGAGAAAAGAAACTCCAAATAAATGCACAGAATTGTGTACATTGTAAGACCTGTGATATTAAAGACCCCACTCAAAATATTCGTTGGGTAACACCTGAAGGTACTGGTGGTCCAAATTATCCGAATATGTAATTTGCTTTTAGCTTAATTCGTTTTTAAAATTAAATAAGAATATTATAAAAGCTCTTTTTTATTGCAAAAAAGAGCTTTTCATTATATTTTCAAAATAGGTTAAGTAAATTTAGTGAGTTATTTTAATGTCTGATTTTTTAAGAATTCTAACTCATGGAAGAAGATTACAGGGTGCTGTAAAAGAATTAAGCCTTGAAGAGTTGGAAAACGTGGTTGAAAAATTAAATGCCATTGTTGACACTCGTAAGCAGAAAGAAATGGAAGCAGCAAGAGCTGCTGAAGAAAAACAATCAAAACTAGAAGAAATTCGTCGCCAATTAGAAGAAGCTGGACTTGATATAGATGATTTAAATTCTGTCCCTTCTGTCAAGCTTTCTAAACGTGCAGGTCAAAAACGTCCTGTTAAATATTCGATTACAGACGAAGATGGTGAAGAGCACAAATGGACAGGAATTGGTAGAATGCCAAAAGTCTTCTCAGAGCAATTAGATGCAGGTAAATCGTTAGACGATTTTAAAATCTAATTCATAGTTTGATTGTTTAAGTAACGATTAAAATCAAAGGCTGCCTAGTGCAGCCTTTTTATTTTCCACTTTTAAAATATACCTCTGCCCATTAATTAGGCGTAAAGTTATCCCTCGTATACAGTGCGTATACTTACCAAACTTTTTTATTAAGCATTTAAATGTTAAAAATGATCTTATACTAAGGTCTGTTGAGTTTTGCTGTACAGTTTTGTTCTATGTTGCGTACTTTTGACTGATATTTATCAGCCTGCAAGTCCACACCTGAATCAAAAAGCCTTTATTTAGAACAAAGCCTATATAGCAAAGACCAACTACCCCTGAAACCCATATAAATAGCTGGCACCATAGGAGTCATCCTTTTTCATGCACAACATGTTATCGCAGGCCATTACACAAATATCTCAACACATCATAGGTAAAGAGTCTCAAATTAAACTGGCGCTGAGTTGTTTACTCGCCAATGGACACTTACTTATTGAAGATCTTCCAGGTATGGGGAAAACATCTCTGTCTCATGCATTAGCACAGGTGCTGGGGCTTAATTTTTCTCGTATCCAATTTACGTCGGATTTACTGCCTGCAGATGTGCTCGGTGTCACTATATTTGATAACCAACAACAACAGTTTTGTTTTCATCAAGGCCCTATTTTTAGCCAACTTGTTTTGGCTGACGAAATTAATAGAGCCAGTCCAAAGACACAAAGTGCGCTACTTGAGGCCATGGAAGAAAAGCAAGTCAGTTTAGATGGCAAAACTTATCAATTACCTAAGCCGTTTTTCGTTATTGCAACGCAAAACCCAACACATCAATCCGGAACCTATCCTCTACCCGAATCTCAATTAGATCGTTTTCTCATGCGCATCCAACTTGGATTTCCAAGCTTGGAGGCCGAAAAACGTATCTTGCAGCAAAGTACGGTTCAGGATAAGCCATTGAAGGCAGTAATGACGGTTGAAGAACTGGAGAAAATCCAGCAAAGCGTTAATGATATTCATGTAAGTGAAAACATTATTGATTATCTCTTACGCCTGGTCACACTGAGTCGCGAGAGCACTGACTATCCCAACTCCTTATCTCCCAGAGCCAGCAAAGCACTTTTGCACGCATCCAAAGCCTGGGCTTTAATAGAAGATAGAGACTATGTCATTCCAGAAGATATTCAGGCGGTATTTACTCCTATAGCGGAGCACCGGCTGCGGCATTCTATTGGTGATATAGGTAACTCTTCAACATTGAGTCAGCAGCTCCTTCAACAAGTCGACGCGCTCATATAGGTGGCTAACAGTGATTAAAGCACTATGGCAAAGGAAGATGCTATCGTGGCTAGACAAACGTATCCCAACAACGTCGAAAATTAGCCTAGAGCATTCCAGCATTTTTATCTTTCCATCCAGGTTTGGAGGCACCTTCCTTATCCTTTGCCTGGCGCTCTTTGTCTTGGGAAGTAACTATCAGAATAACCTGATGCTAATACTGTGCTATCTATTACTTAGCTTCTTTCTCGTTAATCTATTAGCCAGCTATAGAAATTTTGCGTTACTCACATTCAAACAGGGAAAGCTCAATCCTGTTTTTGCGGGTGAAAACGCTGAATTACCGGTTTGGATCTCATCAGCAAGCCATAAAGACAAAAGTGCTCACGGTAGAATACATGTGCATTTATGGGGAGAAACAGATGCCGTTGTGTTTGATCTAGATACACCAGATAATCCAACTATTGTTTCTATGCCGTGCCCATCTCGTGGAGTCATGAAACTCCCTAGAATCACCTTTAACAGCTACTACCCATTCGGTTTATTTCGTACCTGGACTCATTTGTCTTTCTCAGCCAATCAATGGGTCTATCCAGCCCCATTAGTTGCTCCAACGCCAATGCCGATCGAATCGCAATCTCAGCATGAGGCGATTAAACAAGAGTTAAGTAACGCAACAGGTCAAGATGAGTTTGACAGTCTAAAAGATTATCGCGTGGGAGAGCCTTTACATCATGTCGCTTGGAAGCAAGTTGCCAAAGGTAGAGGCATGATCAGTAAAGTTTTTTCCAGCAATCAAGCAGCTGAAATTTGGCTCGTACTGGATAGTGTCAATGAGTTAGAAAAACAGCTGAGTGAGTTTTCTTATCTAGTGCAGGAATTGAGTAAGGAGCAGCAATACTTTGGCCTTCGATTAGGTCAATTAACCATAGAACCCGCCGTGGGTGAAGAACACCGAAAAAGCTGTCTAGAAGCCTTATCAACTTATAAGCAACCTTGAGATAACAAGCCGTGAAACAAGCTAGAAAATCCGTCAGCAGTGTTAATAATAAAGCTCATCTAGCGCTCTCTTTTTCACTTTTTGTTATTGGTGCTAGCCTTTTTCAACAAGTGCAAGGCTGGATTCTATTTTTGCTGACATGTGGTGTCTCCATGAGGGTTGCTCTCTATTTCAAATGGAATAGAAACCTACTCAGCATTAGAACACTCAATTTACTCGCCCTTCTCTGCGCCATTGTTTTAGCTTATGTCGGAATAGAACTTGGCTTATTGCTCGCTATGATAAATTTGTTAGTGATGGCCAGCGCCTTAAAACTAATGCTATTGCGAACTAATAGAGATTATTTTCAATTGGTGGCGACTAGCCTATTTCTCTGTGCTTGTGGCCTAATCTTCCAGCAAGGTATTGCTGTTAGCCTGTTTTATTATGTCATGGCAATGAGTATTTTATGGTCACTTGCGATGCATGTGAGCCCTTCTTTATCGCTGAGTTTCCAGTTGAAAACCTTGCTCAAGCTCTTTACTCAAGCCCTCCCCATAGGCGCTATGCTATTCCTTATATTGCCGCAAATAGAACCTTTGTGGCGTATGCCGACAGGCAAAGGAACCGAAACGGGCTTATCTGAAACCGTTACTCCGGGCGATATCGCCGAGTTATCAAAATCAGATGATTTAGCCTTCAGAGCCACTTTCCAAAGTGATATTCCACAAATCAGAGAGCGTTACTGGCGAGCCATCGTCTTAGAGAAATTCGATGGCAGAACCTGGTCTATCCATCCCAATCGATTGAGATTTCGTCAACGCTTGAAGTTTGCACGTCAGCCGAAACCGGTAATACCTGTTGGGCCTGCTTGGGAATACGAAGTTATCGCTGAACCTTCTAATCAGCAATGGCTGTTTAGTTTAGATACGGCTCAAAGTAATAGCAGTCAAATTTGGCAAAGTCACACATACCAATTAATCAAAAATCAGCCATTACAAAGCCGATTTAAGTATTTGGTGGAGTCCTATCCTGAAGCACCATTAAACAATGCGTTGAATTATTTTGATATTCAGCTCAATAAAGAACTGCCAGAACAATTTAACCCAAGAACTCGCGAATGGGTCAGAAAGCTTAGGGAAAAACACCCCGACAATACGGCATTTATTACAGCTGTATTAACCTATTTCAGAGACGATTTTAGATATACATTAAAACCTGAGTTGATGGTAGCTCACCCGGTCGACGAATTACTGTTCGATCACAAAGCTGGTTTCTGCAGTCACTACGCCAGTGCTTTCGCCTACATCATGCGTTTAGTTGGTATACCAGCCCGCATGGTAACCGGTTATCACGGTGGCGTGCTCGAAGAAGCAGGTTACATGAGCGTACGGCAATACGATGCTCATGCATGGACAGAAATATGGCTGGATGACCAAGGATGGCAACGTGTCGATCCTACTGCAGTTGTTTCACCAGAACGCATTGCATTTGGGTTACAACAAGCAGTTGCTTATGAAGAATCTTTCACGGCAGACGCGCCTTTTGGCTTAGTTCAACTCCGTGATTTAGCTTGGCTCAACAATTTACGTCAAACATTTGAAGATATCGATTACCTATGGAGTCGATGGGTTCTCGGTTTCGACCGCTCCAGTCAGCAAGATTTGTTTAAAAACTTGTTAGGAGAAGTAACACCTCAACGCTTGTCGTACCTGAGCTTATCAGTGTTATTTATTATGGGTGTTCTACTTTCAATCTATAACTATAAAGCTTGGTGGCCTCAAAACAACAACACACCAATAAAACAATATTTACGAGGTGTCAGTTACCTTAACAAATGGGGAATCACACGAGAGCAATGGCAAGGCCCGAATGACACTCTCGTGTTGGTTAATCAGAAATGCCCCGATAACGTTCAACAACGTTTCGGAGTGCTAACAAAACTATTTATCGCACTTGAATACCAAAAGTCGCCAGCCAGTAAGGAACAATTGCAGGCACTACGTTTAGAGGTCAAAAAGCTTAAAGCGTTAGCTAAGTAATCACCCTTTGGCCGATTACTTAGCTTTACGGCAGCGCCAAAGATAAACCGTCACTTCGTCGCGATCGTGATAGAGTTGTTTTACTCTATACTGATAATTCATAGATTTTGAAGACAGTATGTCGTCAATAATTTCCAAGCATTCCAATACGCATTGATAGCGCTGTTTCATGGGCAACTTCAAATTAAAAATAGCTTGGTGACACCATTTTTTCTCGAACCACTCAGCCATGAGCTTTGCGACTCTATGCGGCTTCTCAATCATGTCGCAGACAAGCCATTCGACGTTTTTCTTTTTAGGTGCAAACTTAAAACCATCTTCAGCATAATGTTGAACTTGCCCACTCTCCATTAGCTCAGTGGCCATTGCTCCATTATCAACTGCTTGAACAAACATCCCTCTTCTCACGAGTTGATAAGTCCAGCCGCCCGGACAAGCGCCTAAATCAACCGCATGCGCTCCAGAAAATTGCTGTTCTTTTTGTTCTTCCGGCAACAAAACACGAAAAGCTTCATCGAGCTTTAGTGTCGAGCGGCTCGGTGCCTCTGACGGAGAACGTAGGCGCAAGATCCCCTGCAAGTAGGGTGAGCTATTTTCTCGGTATGAATAACCGATATAAGCAGCATCTGTTTTAACAAAGAAGACATGCATTACCGGCTGCATTTCGTTTTCAAAACCACAAAGATGGCGACTTTTACGCAATGCATTACGCAGAGGAACCGTGAACTGTCGACAGAATTTTACCAGTTCTCGACCGCTGTTACTGTCTGCGCTTTCGACAATTAGATCCCCACACTCAGGGAAATCATCAAGCTGGCCTACGATTGGGTCAATTCGGTCTTTAACATCCATATTCTCAACAAAAGCAGTAAAACAAACCAGCTGCCGAGCAAAAATAAGCTCATCTAATTTAAGTCCTCGTGCTAGAACATCTGCATCGGATGCCTGATGGCAATTAAAGGTAATATATCCTTCATTTGGCTTTGCTTGCACATAACCATGAATACCTTGTTCGGTTGCTTTCTCTTGAACTTCATTCGCCGTATCATTTTCAAATCCAGGGCGACAATAAAAAACTAATCCAGCCACAATAATCCTATCTAGAACACATTAATTTGAATCAGGGCGAATAACAGCCCATAACATTAGCGACCAACCAACAATAAAACATAGCCCGCCAAGAGGCGTTATTGGGCCAAAGATTTTAATACCTGTAGTAGCAAGCAAATATAAGCTCCCTGAGAAAAGTACCGTGCCTAACACAAAAAACAACCCAGCTCTATTCGCCAATACTTTTTTATTATCAGAGGCCATGTATTGAGGCTGCACCGCGCTGAGCAATACTAGAGCTAAACCATGATAAAACTGATATTCAACCCCAGTTTTAAATGCGGCTAGCTGAGCACTCGCCAAAACAGCTTTTAAGCCATGAGCAGCGAAAGCACCTAAAATCACCGACAATACGCAGAATACAATACCGAGCACTAAAAAGTGTTTCATATTACCTCTTTAATAAATGCCAAGGTTTCATCAGCGGACATTGTCAAACTTTCATCATGTGATAAACCACTCCGTTTTAAGGGTTTAAGATCATGATTCGCTGTTGAAATAAAATGCATGCGAATGTTATCCGGCAAATCGAATTCTTGAATCTCAGACTGACTACCTAATGCATCAGACTCACCTTGAACAACCAAACAAGGTTGAGTTTGCTGCGTCAAGGTCTCTAAGCGGCTCTTCTCCGGCTTTTTGGGCGGATGAAAAGGATATCCGTATGCAATGGTACCAGAAATAGAAAATGCCTCTTTAGAAGCGACTTCACAGGCCACACGAGAGCCCATAGATTTACCGCCAATAAAAAGCGGCCTAGGAACTTCTCGGTTATCAACAACGTCTTGAACAACCTTTTTGAAATCGTCACACAAAATTGGCATTTTACTCGGCGGACGTCGTTTCTTATTCAATAAGGCTTGTGCCATGTACTCAAAATTGAATAAATGAACCTTTATTCCCCGCTTCTCGAGTAACTCAGCCATTTGCTGCATAAAATCACTGTCTTTCCCCGCTCCGGCTCCATGAGCAAAAACAAAATCAGCAATAGGTTCATTTTGAGAAACGGAAAGATTATCTTGGCTCAAAACTGTTCTTCTATAACTTGAGTTAACATCCACTCTCTAAAAGCAGCTATCTTCCCTAATTCAGCTTGGGATTCTTCGCAGACAAAATAATAGCTGTTCTTGCTCACCATTCGTTCCTTAAAGGGGCATATCAACCTACCTGCAGATATCTCAGGTCTAGCTAATACGGTGTGTCCTAACGCGATCCCTTGCCCTAAAGCTGCCGCTTGCAAAACCAAAGCCGAGTGGCTGAATATGGGGCCTTTGTTAACAGTCACTCCTTTAACACCAAATTCCTTCATCCAGCTTTTCCAAGGCTCTCTGGATTCATCGTGCAATAGGTTATGGTTAGCGAGATCTTGTAAATTTCGTAGAGGCTTATCTCCATTTAACAACAACGGAGAACACATAGGCGTTAAATATTCGGTATGTAACTTATCAGCCTTGAGGCCTGGCCAATTTCCAAGCCCATAATAAATAGCAACATCCACATCAGAACTTAATAAAGACTCATCATCATCAACCGCTTTGATCCTGACATCAATATCAGGACATGCTTCTGTAAACTGATGGAGCCTGGGTACCAGCCATTGACTAGCAAAACTCGCAGGCAAAGCTACTGTAATCGTACCTTTTGATCCCATTGCAGCTAATCGATCAGTCGCCTCATAGATATTGGCAAAAATATCCCTGATATCCAGAAAGTAACTCTGTCCTTCTTCCGTTAGCAACAACGCTCGGTTTTTACGAACAAATAATTTAATTCCTAAAAAGTCTTCCAACCCTTTTATTTGGTGACTCACCGCAGCTTGCGTCACAAATAATTCTTCTGCTGCTTTAGTAAAACTAAGGTAGCGACCGGCTGCTTCGAAGGCTTTTAGCGAGTTTAGCGGGGGTAGACGTTTAGTTGGCATCTTGAAATCAACTTATTCATTAGTTTTTCTAATTAAACCTATCAATTTTTATACATTTAAATAGTGACAAATTGAGCGTATATTCAACACCGAAGTAGTTAAACAATTGTTTTTTAAATGATTTTATTAAAACCTTGTTTAATTTTATTTCAAAAAGTGTCTTTTATTAACATTAATTTAACTTTAGGTGAAACTATGAAACAAGTAAACAAAACAATCATCGGCAGTGTAGCTGCAATCTTACTAAGCGGCAACGCATTCGCAACAACTGCCACTGTAGACAAAACATTAGTTGAAGCTGAAATCGCAGCAAACTTAAGAGCAATGACAGCAGAAATCACTGCACCAGTTATTGCAGAAACAGCAAAAATCCAATTAAACACTATTGCTTTCGTTGCAGACAACAAAGTCAGTAACGACAAAAACCTTTCAACGGAAGTTGAAGCTGCTGAATAAACAGCCTTTAGGCAAACTCTTAATTCCGAATTAACAGTAGCCTAAAGAAAATTATATTTTGACGCTTAGCTAGCGGTGGTATCTCTGAGTAGCCATACATTATTACTAGGGAATGCACTGCTAGCAACAGCTGACAAAACTCCTCATAACCACCACAAATTCCTACATTAAAATACCGTTAAGCACTCGCACTGGTATCTAATACATCAAAACCTTTAACAAGATCATCTAACGCTTTCATTTGCTCTAAATAAGGCTCTAGTTTGTCCAGTGGCAACGCACAAGGCCCATCACATTTAGCAACATTGGGATCAGGATGTGCTTCGATGAATAGCCCCGCTAAGCCTAGCGCCATTCCGCTTCGTGCAAGTTGTGCAGCTTGAGCTCGTCTTCCATCAGCGGAGTCCGCTCGACCACCTGGGCGCTGCAACGCGTGCGTCGCATCAAAGATTACTGGAGCCATTGGCTTCATATCATCCATGCCCAACATGTCTACAACCAAGTTGTTGTAACCAAACGAGCTTCCGCGTTCACATAGCATGATATTGTCATTCCCCGCTTCTAGGAACTTCGTCAGGATATGCTTCATTTCAGCAGGTGCTAAAAACTGCGGCTTTTTAACATTAATAATTGCGCCTGTTTTTGCCATTGCGACCACGAGATCGGTTTGTCTAGCCAAAAATGCAGGTAGCTGGATCACATCCACAACTTCAGCAACCGGTTTTGCCTGCTCAGGCTCGTGAACGTCGGTAATAATCGGTAAATCGAACTGACGCTTGATCTCTGCAAATATCGCTAGGCCCTCGTCCAAACCCGGGCCACGATAAGAATGCACAGAGGAGCGATTCGCTTTGTCGAATGACGCCTTGAATACATAAGGAATACCAAGCTTGGTTGTGACTTCTTTATAATGCTCAGCGATACGCAACGCCAAATCTCGCGATTCTAAGACATTCATACCTCCAAAGAGGACAAAGGGTAGATCATTGGCAACCTTAATATCGCCAATCGTAATAGTTTGTTTATTTTCCACAGACTTCGCTCAGTTAAATCATTTCAATATAGAGCTGCGCATTATACAGATAAAGGTATTCTGAGCCTATGCGAATTAAGTTGGGTACTAATGCAATACGTGCTCTACAGGCTGCAGTTTTTTAATTTGTAACTTCAGCATAGGTGCAGACGGGTCTTTCGGACAGTGCTTGATAAAATACTGATAATCGGCAACAGCGAACTGTTCACAATCTAATTGATGTAACAGGAAACCCCTATCACGCCTGGTATAAGGGTCATCTGGCTGCAATTGAATAAGTAAATCAACACTTGATAGTGCATGATCAAAGCTTTTCTCTTGGATAAAAGATGCTTTCAGGTTGTTAAGAATACGTACAATAGTTTCGGACAACGAAGCAGAACTGAGCGCTTCCATTGGCATTTCATCGCCGTGATCATCATCAAGAACGCTGGAATATAGGGATTGAAGTGCGGCGTAATCTAAAAAGCGTCCGTTAAGCGGGTCGATAAAAAAACGTCTTTCATCATCTAACTCAAAACACATTAAGAAATGCCCTGGAAAGTTAACGCCCTTAACATTAAAACCTAATTGAGTAGCTATATGTCCAAACACAATGGATAGGCTAACGGGAATTCCGGTTCTAAAATCAATAACCTGTGTAATTAGACTGTATTTGGAGGCAAAAAAATCTTGCTCGTTACCACTGAAAGCCAACGTGCGAAAAAAGTGATTAACGACTCGACGGAACTTGTTTTGCTCGGATAACGCTCCCTGCATCGCCTCACGGCATGACTCCACCATATCCTGAATTTTCGCAAGGTAAGCGTCTATATCAACACGACTATCAAAATGCTTTGCAACGCATAATGCTGCAACTAAAGAGGAGCCCTCGTTAATCGCTTGTTTTAGTTGAGAAACCAACTGCACCAAAACAATCTCATATAAAAAATAACTAATTTTATATCGGAAGAAGGCGTCTAATCTTTATCGACTTAACGGGAAATAATGAAGATATTTGAACAGATTTCAGTACGCTTAGGCCTTCGCTACAAACCAATGTAACAAAGACCAATTTATACCGATATTTACAGTAAAAAGGGTTGTTTTAATACAGCTAGTTTACCAATCACCGCGAGCCAGAATATTGCTCCGACAAACCCTATCCATTGAGTTCTTTTGGTTTTTCCTATCTTTAACGCAACAAATCCCATAAAAATATAGATAATGACAGCGATAAACTTCTCAGTTATCCAACCGTGTACAAAAGGATATTGAGCGATAAGAACACAAAGCGTTGCTGCACTTAATAGCAATACAGTATCAATAGCATGTGGAACAATCTTAACCCACTTCTTCTGCAACATGTCTGACGAACGTTGTAGCCAAATAAAGCGCAAAACCAACAATAGAACACTAAGCGCGACAGCCGTTAGATGCAGATGCTTAATCGCTGCGTACATTAAAGTTACCTCTTATATAATATATGTGAATGAAATCAGGTATTAGTTTCCTGAAGGACTTGACTAAAACGCGCTTCGTTTCGATTAAAAATATCAATCAACATAGGGTCAAACTGCTTGCCACTAGCTTCATTCATTAATGCTAGTGCTTTTTCATGACTGGCCAGTTCATTAAATCCCATCGCTGAACGTAACGTGTTGTATGCATCAGCAACCACAACGATGCGGCAGCTTACATCGATATCTTCACCCGATAAGCCGTTAGGACACCCTTGCCCATCCCAACGCTCGAAATAATCACGAGCCAATATTGCCGCGAGTTGAATAACCGGCCGCTTTGAACCTTTTAATACTTGATAGCCTTTATTCGTGCTTTCTCGTATTTCATCAATAGCACTTTGGTCAAGTTGATTAATTTCTGTCAGGACGCCTTGAGGGAGTTCGACTTTACCTGCGTCGTTCACAGATACGGCCATTTTAAACAGACTAATGTTTTCTTGTGGTAAGCCATACTCAGCAGCAAGCAGCTCGCACAGTTTTACAACGCGATCAACATGCTCACTGTTTTCTTCTTTTTGTTCAGCGGCACGCATCAAGCGGCTCAATAGCTCCTGTTGCGTATCTTCGATATCCTTTGTCAGTAAGACATTATCGAACGCCATTTGGACATTTTGCGAAAACAACTGAATAAGTCTTTTATCGTTGTCACTTAGCTTATGCGGCAAGCCCGATAAATAAAGTAAAGATCCGCGATTCGATTTGCTATGACAATAAGCAACGAGGTATTCATCGCCATAAACGATATTTTTATCTTTGAGAGCCTGTCTACAAGCGCTTAAATGTTCGCCAGAAATAACATCTTCTATGGGCTGACCTTCGTGATTGCTATATTCACCTTTACCAGAAAAGACAAAGTACTTATCAGATGTAACATTGGTGATTGGATTGGGAGCAGCTACAGCCGATGTAATATAAGCGGCATCTTGCGTTCCTCCTAAGAGCGACGACAGTTGCTGCACCAAACCTTTGATAAAGCCATCGAGGCTACGAATACTAAACAAATCCCCAGTCGCAGAGACAATCTTTTCAAGACCTTGCCTATTTTCCTCAATAACAATGATGTCTCGAAATGATCGTAACGCAGCAACAATAACGGTAAAGAGTTTTTGGGCGGTGAGTTCAGTTTTAGATTTGTAATCGTTAATGTCGTAATTAACAATGATATCCTTTTCAGGAGCTTGGCCAGGTTGACCTGTTCTTAAAATAATACGAGTGAAATGATTGTTAAGTGGTCCGCGAACATACTCGGCTACCCTTAAGCCTGCGTCATCGGTTTCCATAACAACATCAAGCAGAACAACAGCGATATCTGTGTGTTCTTCAAAAATCTCACAGGCTTGCTCACCGCTGTAAGCACTCAGAAATTCAATGCGCTTGCTCTGAAAGACAAAATCACTCAAAGCTAACTTAGTCACTGCATGAACTTCAGGCTCATCATCGACTATCAATACTTTCCATGGTTTCAGTGTAGCTTCCGCTTCCTCGTCGGTATCTTCTGCGAACATGATCTCATCTGACATGAACATTACCTTTTTATCGTTTTTGTCTTGGGCTTGTTTCTTTAGTTAATTAGCACCACTGAGCTTTAGTTATTCGCTCACAATCATTTAAATCTTTGACAGTCTGAACATGCTTAAAACCAAATTCAAGGAATAAACTATGAACGCTTTCCCCTTGTTGGAAACCATGTTCCACAATCAACCAGCCACCGATATTAATCTTTGTACGGCTTTTTTCAATGATTGTTTTAATGTCTTCAAGTCCATCTTGGTCTGCAACTAACGCCGTCAGCGGTTCGAATCTTACGTCTCCTTGATTCAAGTACGGACTATCCTGCTCTACATACGGAGGATTGCTAACGATCAGATCAAATTCTTGCTCATCAACGTCGCTAAACCAATTAGATTTTGTGAAGCTTACATTATTTATGTCATTAGAGAGGGCATTTTTTTTAGCTAAATCGATAATTTCTTGGTCATAGTCGACACCAAGTACTTGCCACTTAGGATTTTCTGACGCTAACGAGAGTGCAATGGCACCTGTACCTGTCCCCAGATCGAGTACTTTTGCCTCAGCAGGAATCGGAAGCTCAAGAGCATGCTCAACCAACAGTTCAGTTTCGGGTCGAGGAATCAGGGTCTTCTCAGAAACTTGCAGACGCAGAGTCCAAAAATCTCGGTAGCCGACCAGATGAGCGATAGGCCTGCCTTCCAACCTTAAATTAACCAAGTGTTGAAACTGAGACTCTTGCTCTTCTGTGAGGACTTTTTCGGGGTAAGTCATTAGTGTCACGGGCTCACACTCAAGCACGTGACACAATAAGATGCGGGCATCGAGAATGGCACTCTCACCATCAATCAATTGATGTTTAGCCCATTGGAGTGCCTGTTGAATTGTCATATTAATCTTTTGGTTATCAATACCGCTATTGTTCATCCGACAAAGACGCGAGAAGATCTGCTTGATGCTCTTGGCGTATAGGCTCTAGAACAGCGTTTAAATCACCAGCAACAACTTCATCCAATCGATATAGTGTCAAATTAATACGGTGATCTGTGACACGTCCCTGAGGGAAGTTATAAGTTCGAATACGTTCAGAACGGTCACCACTAGCGACAAGACTACGACGCGCAGAGGTTTCTTCTGCTTGACGCTTATCTTCTTCTAACTGATTTAAGCGAGACTGCAGAACGGCCATCGCTTTCGCTCGGTTCTTATGCTGAGAGCGTTCGTCCTGACATTCAACAACAATGCCTGTAGGCATATGCGTGATACGAATTGCCGAATCAGTTTTGTTAACGTGCTGTCCACCAGCACCAGATGCTCTAAAAGTATCTACTTTCAAATCCGCTTTATTAATTTCTATCGCTTCTGATTCTGGAACCTCTGGCAACACAACAACAGTACACGCAGAGGTATGAATACGACCTTGTGATTCTGTTTCCGGAACACGCTGAACCCGGTGTCCACCCGACTCAAACTTCAAAATACCGTAAGCCCCGTCACCAACAACGTTAGCGATAACTTCTTTATAGCCGCCGTGCTCACCTTCATTAGCGTTGATAAGTTCAATGCGCCACCCACTCGTTTCTGCATAACGACTGTACATTCTGAATAAGTCACCCGCGAAAATAGCAGCTTCATCACCACCAGCTCCCGCCCTAATTTCAATAAAGCAGTTACAGTCATCGTTAGGGTCACGAGGTAACAATAGAATCTGAAGTTCGTCTTCGTATTCTTGAATGGCTTTCTTTGCAGCTTTGAACTCTTCTTGAGCCATTTCCTGCATTTCAGCATCATCTTCTTTCATCATCTCTTGCGCTGATTGCATATCTTCTTGAGCTTGCTGATAAGCTCTAAAACATTTAACAACCTGTTCGAGTTGAGAATACTCTTTAGATAACGCCCGAAACTTCTCTTGATCGGCGATAGTATCAGGATCACTTAATAACGCTTGAACCTCTTCAAAACGTTCAATCAGGGATTCTAATTTACGAACCACAGAGTCTTTCATATTTTTCCTATTCTTTTTTACTTAAACCAAGAGCTTGCGCGAGTACCATGAGTGACTCCTGCTCTTGTCTTTGTGCTGCTTCTTTTAACGCTTTTGTTGGCATATGAATCAGCGAGTTTGTGAGTTTGTTCGCTAATTCTTTGACAATCTGTTCAGCATCTTTCCCTTCGGATAGCTGATTCAGAGCTTTATCAAGTAGCTTTTGCTTTTGTACTTCGCTCTGTTGCCGGTAATCAGTGATTAGCGTTAGTGAGTCTAACGATTGATGCCATTGTTGATAATTCTGTACTTGAGAATCAATAATCTTTTCAGCTTCTTCAGCAGCCTGCTGACGACTCGCCAAGTTCTGGGAAACAATATGTTGCAGATCATCAACTGTATATAAGTAAGCGTCAGCTAAATCCGAAACTTCGCTTTCAATATCCCTGGGTACTGCCAAATCAACCAAAAACATTGGCTTATGACGTCTTTGCTTCAGTGCCCGCTCAACAATACCTTTACCCAGTATAGGCAGTTGGCTTGCAGTGGAGCTAAATACAATATCAGCATTCATCATATGCGACGGGATTTGCGACAACGTAATAGTCTTAGCACCTATGGCATCAGCAAGATCCTGAGCGCGTGAAAGCGTGCGGTTTGCTACGGTAATATCGTTAACGCCTTGCTCTTTAATATGTCGGGCGACAAGCTCAATTGTTTCACCCGCGCCTATCAACAATACTCGACTCTTAGATAAGTCACTGAAGATATGCTTCGCTAGTTGGACCGCTGCAAAAGCAACAGAAACCGCATTAGCTCCAATTTCTGTATCTGTTCGAACCTTCTTCGCTATCGAAAAGGTATTCTGGAATAGCCGCTCAAAACGAGAATTAATACCACTGATGTGTTTAGTATTAAAATAAGCCTGTTTAATCTGCCCCAGAATCTGTGGCTCACCAAGCACCAATGAGTCCAACCCGCTAGCCACTCGCATCAGATGCCTAACAGCTTCAGCATCTTCATGGTGATAGCTCACTTTAGGAAGCTGCTTAGGCTCAACAGCATGAAAACTACCTAGCCATTCACAGACGTCCTCAACCTCGAGTTTACCCTCGCTCTGTGCGTAGATTTCTGTTCTATTACAGGTAGACACGATAACAACATCAGATGAACCACTGTGCGCCTTAAAAGAAGCGACTGCTTCAGGCAAAACCTCATCAGAAAACGCAACTTTTTCGCGAATTTCAACGGGGGCAGTATTATGGTTTATTCCAAAAGCAATTAACGTCATGCGATGCAGGTAAACTCGGGCTAAAATAATGAGCGTTTCATGATAATTACGAAAGCCCAGCTGGGTAAATTGGCGGACTATTCTACGCAAAAGCAAATGCTATTGAAAGCTTGAGCCATTGTATGTTCCTATATATAGCTGAATATAGTTAAATTGGCCTCAACTATTAGCGCGTGTAGAACTTTGGTGTTCAAATTTCGCTCTAATACAACGCTTTTGAACAATAAAGTTGACTAGCAGCCTTAGTAGGATTTGTCTTGAAAAACGTACTACGTAAACTCTCCATTACTTTATTGAGTATTCTCACCATTGCCTGTTCCACCCTACCCGACCAACCTAGTGACGAATTTAACCTGAAGAAACAACAAAGACTTCTTAAGTCGTTAGACAACTGGAAGCTCAAAGGGCGCATGGCTTTTAAAAGTGACACCCAAAAAAGTTTTGGAGCCTACATATCCTGGAATCAAGAAAAATCTGATTATGATTTTTCAATGAATACGCTTTTAGGCGTATCTGTTATGAAGCTGCAGGGAAATGATGCTTTCGCAACCATGAGTTATGACAATCAAACCTATAACAGCACAACACCAAACCAATTCATCGAATCCTTAACTGGTTGGGATATTCCACTTCTATCGATGCAAGATTGGGTGAAAGGAATGCCTATAAATAACAGCCGTTCTAATCAAGCACTTAACAAAGCAATATCGAATACGATTACTTACGATGAAGTCGGCCGTATTTCCTCTTTCCAGCATGACTCTGGATGGCAAATAAACTACGGCAGTTATAGACGTGTGAATGAACACTGGTTACCACACCAAGTAACCTTAAAATCTGCTACTAGCCAAA
Organism: Alteromonadaceae bacterium M269; assembly: GCA_004353515.1. GTDB lineage: Bacteria > Pseudomonadota > Gammaproteobacteria > Enterobacterales > Alteromonadaceae > M269. The sequence goes on from SMNZ01000001.1 coordinate 1,294,531, forward strand.
TAAAAATACGTATTACTGAATGGACTATTTAATTTGAAGTCACCCATTACCTGGCCTAGTCCGGCCAAATTAAACCTCTTCCTACACATTAATGGTCGCCGTCCGGACAATTATCATGAATTGCAGAGTCTCTTCCAAATATTGGATTACGGCGACGAACTTCAGTTTGATGTTGTACCCGATGGCGACGTTGAGCTAAAGACACCCATAGAAGGTGTAGACAATAACGATAACTTAATTGTTAAAGCAGCCAGGTTACTTAAGCAAGAAACTCAAACCTCTTTAGGATGTGAGATAACACTAACCAAGAAGCTTCCCATGGGCGGAGGTATAGGTGGTGGCTCTTCTAATGCTGCTACGACACTATTAGCACTCAATTATCTTTGGGATACGAAGCTTAATATTTCTCAGTTAGCTGAACTAGGGCTTTCTTTAGGTGCAGATGTACCTATTTTTGTACGAGGCCATACGGCATTTGCCGAAGGTGTTGGGGAGAAAATTACAGCAGTTAGTTTGGAAGAGAAACACTATTTGGTCGTTGTACCGCCTTCTCACGTCTCGACAGCAGCCATATTTCAAAGCCCAAACCTACCTCGTTCAACCCCCAAAATTCAATGGGATGAATATAACTTCGATACAACACGCAATGATTGTGAAGAATTAGTCTGTGAATTGTATCCGAATATTGCAAAAACATTACAGTGGTTGTTAGAATACGCGCCGTCGCGATTGACCGGTACCGGTGCTTGTATTTTTGCCGTGTTTAAACACGAAAAAGATGCGCTTTTTGCGTTAGAAAAGCTACCCGATGGACTGAATGGCTTCGTTTGCAAGGGCGTTAATCAGTCTCCGGTTCACAGGCTATTGTCTGAACTGTCGTAACACGATGTGAACATTATATTTGGGGTATAGCCAAGTGGTAAGGCAGCGGGTTTTGATCCCGCCATTCGTTGGTTCGAGTCCAGCTACCCCAGCCACTTTACAATTTGTTAATCCGAGGATCCCAAAGTGCCGGATATGAAACTTTTTGCTGGTAATGCAGTACCAGAACTTGCCCAGAAAGTTGCTGATCGCCTCTACACGAAACTAGGACACGCCAGCGTTGGTCGTTTTAGTGACGGTGAGATTAGTGTTGAAATCCATGAGAATGTGCGGGGATCGGATGTTTTCATCATTCAATCTACCTGTTCTCCTACGAACGACAATCTAATGGAACTGATTGTTATGATCGACGCATTGCGTCGTGCATCAGCAGGCCGTATTACTGCTGTTATGCCCTACTTCGGTTACGCCAGACAAGATAGACGAGTACGTTCTGCACGTGTTCCTATCACAGCAAAAGTTGTTGCTGACTTTTTGTCTAATGTAGGTGTTGACCGAGTTTTAACTATCGACCTACACGCTGAACAGATCCAAGGATTCTTTGACGTTCCGGTTGATAACGCATTCGGTACTCCAATCCTGTTAGAAGATTTGAGAAGACGTGAGCTAAACAACCCAGTTGTCGTATCTCCTGATATCGGTGGTGTTGTTCGCGCAAGAGCACTTGCGAAGTTAATGAATGACCTAGACTTAGCGATTATCGATAAGCGTCGTCCAAAAGCGAATGTTTCTCAAGTCATGCATATTATTGGTGACGTCGAAGGAAGAGATTGTATTATTGTTGATGATATGATCGATACTGGCGGTACTCTTTGTAAAGCTGCTGTTGCCTTAAAAGAGCATGGCGCAAACCGCGTATTCGCCTATGCAACACACCCTATCTTCTCAGGCAATGCTGTGAAAAATATAGCAGACTCTGTTATTGATGAAGTAATAGTGACTGACAGTATCCCACTGGCACCAGAGATGAAAAAGCTTCCTAAAGTTAAGCAATTAACATTAGCAGATATGCTTGCTGAAGCTATTCGACGCGTCAGCAATGAAGAATCTATTTCTGCGATGTTTGAATACTAGTTGTTCAAACACTCCATTAAGAAAACCGCCTTCATGGCGGTTTTTTTATTCACAAAATAAGCTTATCTTCAATCGGTATAAACCGAGTTGCTGCATTAATTAATGAATTAGCCGTCAGTGGTTCTGCTCCATAGACTTCAACAGTTACACCATAATTTTGAATTGCTCGGCTCACCAAGAGATCAAAGTCACCATCTCCAGATGCCAAAACGACAGTATCTACTTTAGCGGCATATTCGATAACGTCTAATGTAATTCCCACATCCCAATCACCTTTAGCAGAGCCATCCGAACGTTGAATGTAAGGTTTAAGCTTCACTTCAAAGCCTATAGCTCTCAGAATATTCTGAAACTGTCTTTGTTTATCATCATTACGCGCGATGGCGTAGGCAAAAGCACCAACAACATCTCTATTACCCGTCGCTTGTGCCCAAAATTCGTTGTAATCAAAATTCCGACCAAATGCTTGGCGCGTCGTGTAATAAATATTCTGGACATCAACAAATACAGCAACTTTTTCCAATGCTTTGTAACCTCTATAAATCACGAAGAAATCAATGGTAGGATAGTGTCAAACCAATAGATAAGAAACAACCACATCATTGGAAAAAGAAGGCAAGGTAAAGCGGCAGTTCACTTACTCACTCTTTAATGCTTTACCTTTTGTACTGTATTTACACTAGTAACTCATGAGTTTGCGACGTCTCGACAACGCCATAGCACCAATCGCCAACCCCAGTAACATTGCACTCCCTGGTTCACTAACCAGCTGCGCTTCGACATTTGACGCTGCGACGACAATATTGTCTAAACCAGCATAAGTTTGTGTGCCATTTATTAAGTCTATCCCTAGAATAACATTACCATTTGTCGAATCGCTTGCGTCAAGACCGAATACGAAATTAGTAAAATCAACCACATTACGAGCAGACTCTGTTCCTAAAGCATCAAAAAAGTCTAAGCGTCTTAAGCCACTTCCGACAGAGACATTACCTGTTGGATTATCAAATAAGCTGAAGCGAAATAATGGCGCTTCGCCAGAATTAACGAAGAAACCACCACAACAGTTCAAATCAATGCTCGTAATATCAATACCGATATTAAGAAAGTCATTATTTCCCACGTTAAAAGCCAAACCTAATAAATCCGTGGCGAGCAAACCGATAATAAAGTTTCCTGCTTGATTCCTTGGATCTTGATAACCACTCCCAAAGGCCTGACCACCGGTAATATTAAGTGTCTCAACAGAATTTGTTTGAGCGAAGAAAAAGCCGTCTGGTTGTCCTCCATACAACGAATTAACAGTTTGCCCGCTTACATCCCTATTAGTGGTATCAACGAACCCAGACGGGTTTTCGAAATCCTGAGTGTAAATGATATTAGCGTATGTCAAAGAAGAAAAAAAAGTGAGAATGCCGAGTACTATCGAAAGACGGTGCATAAAGTCCTGCTCCTTAATAAAATATTAATAAAATAGTTACAACATGGTCTCAGCACTATGTTTTTATATGCACTGAGTCCTATGCAACTACCCAACTGGCTCATCCGTGACGAGTTCTCCACCCGTATACCACGCCAATATTTTAATAAATATTTAACCAGCAACACTTTATCGGATACAAAAATGTTTTCTACATATGATTTTGGAGTAAAAACAAAATTTATATAAAACACAGTAAATACAGCATCGTAGACTCTTACATGAGCGCGTTGTTAAATGTATTAGGCCTATGTCAAAAATCATGACTTAAGATAACCTTTCGGACGTAATAATTAGAATTAGTAACGCTAGAGCCATCCGCGTCAAAAAAAACATCTTCAGCGTTTACATGAGGTATTGGAGTTTGAGTAATACTGGTGACAATATTGATGTTAGGATATAACCCACCATCGAATAAGAAACATTATCATTGGAAAAAGACATCACTTCTCCTTGGTTCGTCTACTTAATCCGGGTTGAACAAGGTAATGCACTTTATTGCGGCATCACCAATGACCTTGAACGACGATTAAAACAACATAAAAGTGGTAAAGGAGCTAAATGGTTCCGAGGAAAAACTATAGTAGATATGGTTTGGTCCGAACAGGTAGAAAACCGCTCAATAGCCTCTAAAAGGGAGGTACAGATAAAAGCGTTGAGTAAAAAACAGAAAGAACAGTTAATTGCTTCTGCCGATCGATTCACATAGTTCGTTAAATTTGATATTCTACGATCTGTAAACTTTGGACGAAGCATCACTAAAGCAAGGGATTATGCATCAAAAATACATTCACCTCATATCCCTCGTTGCCTATCAAAACAGTCCAAAACTAACTGTCGAATGACATTGACGAGGTTATCATGAAAATTAGAGCAGCTTTACTATCACTTTTTATCTCAAGTTCAGCTTTAAGCGGTGAACTTGTAAGAGGAGCAACTATTGAAGAAGTTGCCAATACAGCAAGTAACCTAAAAGTCTTTTATATAAAAGTAAAAGGTGGGAATGGACCTTGTGCAAACCGTTCGATTATTTTTCCTGCATCTCAAGCACCATCACCTGAAGCTTATGAAAGAGCTTTTTCAATTGCACTAGCTGCTGCAGCATCGGGTAAAAAAATACGAGCTCATAATTATATCGACGACGATTGTCATGGAGCCGGGTTTATTGGCATGTTCTCAGAGTAATTTAATTAAATAGACAACTTTTGTAAATTGGTTGCTATTTCTATTAAATAAATTAGCTTATGGAGAAAAACATGAAGCAACTGATGATACTAGCCATGATACTTATTGCTACTCACAGTCAGGCTGCGGCTTTATTTAATGTTGAAATAACGAGAGTTTATACACAAAGCAAAAGTGGAAGCGATGCTCATTTAGTTCAAGTTAATACGACTTTGCCTGAGCAATGTAATGCCAATAGATTACACATTGTCATGGAGGATAGTGAATTGTATTCAGCAATACTTGCTAACAGCCTAGCTAACAATAGAGTCAGTATCATCTATGTCACTGATGCGACTCCGGTTAATGTTGCAGGTCATTTAGCAAACCATACATGCCATTTAATCAGTGTGTTTTAGATTGGGACAGTTACTATGGATACTTTTGGATTTATGGGATTAATGTTAGCAGCAGGTTCAATGAGCTATGCTGCCGCTGCACTCATGAGAGTTAAGAAATTGGAGAAACGTTTAGACGAGTTAGAATCATCAAACTCTGACCTACGTTCTCAATGGAAGATTGAATCTGACAAACGTCTTGAGTAAATTGTGGAAACTCATAAGAATAGGTGCATGACCCAATGTTTAGTATAAGAACGCTTACTTTATCTCTCTTTCTCTACTCTCTTGCACCGCTTAATGTTCACGCCAAAGATTGTGAAAGCAATTTCGGTCAAAAAACACTCTTTGACCTCAAAGCCAAGCAATTCAGTATAGAGGATGAGTCCAAGCGCAATAAAACAGCAGTTAAGCTCCTATCTTGCTTAGGCCATAAAGATCCTGATATCCGTGATGGTGTTGTTTACGAGGGCTTGAGCCATTGGCTACGTAACCAAGAACTTGAAGAGCAAACGATTAAAGTCCTATTCGAATCACTCGTCGCCCTACTTAACGCTCCAAACCAAGACAAAGACAACTACACCCAACCCTTCGCGTCACTCGTACTTGCAGAAGTTGTGCGAGTTGATCGCATAACGCCTTATTTGACAGCAGAGCAACGCCAACAGGTGGTAGATACCTCTACTCAATATATGGAAGCAGTTAACGATCATCGCGGTTTTGATAACCAAGAAGGTTGGCGCCATGCTGTCGCCCATACATCAGATATCTTTCTGCAACTGGCATTAAATCCCAACATTTCGAAAACACAATTAGACCAACTTTTAAGTGCAATAGTTACGCAGGTTTCCCCTGCTAATGAGCATTCTTACATACACGGTGAGCCTAAGCGTTTAGCTACTGCTTTTGCCTATATAGCTTTAAGAGAGGAACAGACGGAGCAAACAATTGTTGGTGTTTTGGATGAGATTGCTAATCCCAAACCTTTTGCTAATTGGGGAAGTGTCTATAAAAATGAAAGCGGACTCGCAAAGCTGCATAACACCAGAGCCTTCATTTACAGTTTGTTTGCTTTATCTAGCCAAAGCAAAAATCCAAACCTGGTCGCGATTCAACCGACATTGATAAAGATTATTCGAGAGCTAGGCTAAAATAATGCTGCTCATTTATTAACATCCTGTATTCACTTATCAATGTGGATTGGTATTAAACATTGCTTGTACGCATTATCTCCCAATGATAGAATGCGCCGCCCTTTTTAAGGGGCTTGCAGTAATACAATAGGGTTTTGGTCGCAAAAACCCTGAATTTAACTATTAATTGGAGACTACAATGTCTGAAGCCATTTTTAATTTGAGCGCAGTTGTGCGTACAGACTTGGGGAAAGGTGCGAGCCGCCGCCTACGTCACGCGGACAAAGTTCCTGCGATCTTATACGGTGCCGATAAAGAGCCGGTATCTTTAACTCTTGAACACAGCAAATTGCTACAAGCTCAAGAATTTGAAGCTTTCTACAGCCACGTTCTAACACTAGATGTTGAAGGTGAAAAAGTTGAAGCGCTTGTTAAAGATATGCAACGTCACCCGTACAAGCCAAAAATCATGCACGTTGATTTCTTGCGTGTAGATGCAACACACTCAATCACAACTCATGTACCATTGCACTTCATCAACGAAGACAAAGCAGAATCTATCAAGGTTCACGGTGGTCACGCTGAGCACAGCATGAACGATGTTGAAATCAGCTGTTTACCTGCTGACCTACCTGAGTTCATCGAAGTTGATGTTGCTACTGTTGAGCTTGGACAAACACTACACTTGTCTGACTTAGTATTACCTAAAGGCGTTAGCTTGGTTGAACTAGCTAAAGGTGAAAGCCATGACTTAGCAGTTGTTACTGTTAAAGCTGCTAAAGGTGGTTCTTCTGACGATACAGCTGCTGCCGAAGACGGCGAAGCTTCAGAGGAATAATCCTCCTTGTCTGATATTCAGCTTATTGTGGGCTTGGGGAATCCAGGCCCTGAATATCAACATACACGTCACAATGCAGGGGCTTGGTATCTCCATCACCTCGCCTCTTTTTATCACTGCACACTCAAACTTGAAAACAAATTTTACGGCTACACAGGCAAAATCACGCTAGGTGGTAAAGATATCCGTCTGCTGTACCCAACAACTTTCATGAATAAGAGTGGGCAAGCAGTTAGCAGTTTAGCTAACTTCTTTCGCATACCGGTTGAATCAATACTTGTTGCTTATGATGAACTCGACCTTCCTCCGGGAGTTGCGAAATTAAAGACAGGTGGCGGCTCAAGCCAGAACGGTATCAGAGATATTGTTAAGTGCATGGGAAACAACAAAGGATTTCATCGTTTGCGCATCGGTATAGGTCATCCTGGGCATAAAAGCAGAGTGACTGGCTATGTACTAGGCAAAGCCCCCGCAAACGAACAATTGTTAATGGATGCAGCCATAGACGAAGCCGTTCGCTGCACCGAGATTCTGATTAAAGACGGCATGCTAAAAGCGATGAATCGTCTGCACTCTTTCAAAGCCGAGGAATAACCATGGGATTCAAATGTGGCATCGTTGGTTTGCCTAACGTAGGTAAGTCAACTCTCTTTAATGCATTAACGAAAGCAGGTATAGAAGCCGCTAACTTTCCATTTTGTACCATAGAACCTAACACTGGTGTTGTGCCTGTTCCAGATACTCGCCTCAACGAATTAGCAAAAATCGTTAACCCTGAGCGCGTTATCCCTACAACTATGGAATTCGTTGATATCGCAGGCTTAGTTGCAGGCGCTTCCAAAGGCGAAGGCTTAGGTAACAAATTCCTGGCTAATATCCGCGAAACAGATGCAATCGGACATGTGGTACGTTGCTTCGATGACGACAACATCGTCCACGTTGCTGGTAAAGTCGATCCTCGTGAAGACATTGATACCATTAACACCGAACTCGCACTAGCTGATCTGGAAACAACAGAAAAAGCCTTACTTCGCGTTGCCAAAAAAGCCAAAGGCGGAGATGCTGATGCTAAGTTTGAGCTAAAAGTCCTTGAGAAGATTAAGCCTCACCTTGATGAAGGTGAGATGCTGCGTAGTGTTGAGCTAAGTAAAGAAGAGTTAGAAGCGATCAGCTATATGAATATGCTGACGCTTAAACCAACCATGTACGTAGCTAACGTGAACGAAGATGGCTTTGAAAACAACCCTTATCTAGACCTAGTTAATGAAATAGCTAAAGAAGAAAATGCGGTCGTTGTTGCTGTTTGCGCCGCCATTGAGTCTGAAATCGCAGAGTTAGACGATGAAGAACGCGACGAATTTATGGAAGATATGGGTTTAGAAGAGCCCGGTTTAAATCGTGTTATTCGTGGAGGTTACAGCCTACTGACTCTTCAAACGTACTTCACCGCAGGTGTTAAAGAAGTGCGTGCGTGGACTTACCCAGAAGGCTCAACAGCTCCTCAGGCTGCGGGTAAAATCCACACTGACTTTGAAAAAGGTTTTATTCGTGCCGAAATCGTCAGTTACGACCATTACATTGAGTACCAAGGTGAACAAGGTGCTAAAGACGCGGGTAAATGGCGCTTGGAAGGCAAAGATTACTTAGTAAAAGACGGTGACGTTATCCACTTCAGATTCAACGTGTAACTAAGTTCAGAGATAAATAAAGTACCTAAATAGGCGGTAATTAGCCGCCTATTACCTACCTTCCACTACATTTTTATCACTAATCCCCTCAATTTAAAGAAAACTATTTCCTATTCTCAAGCTTAAATTAGGATATACTTTTTATCCAACTCTGATTGACTCATCTCGTCAAACTCATGCCGTCACTAAATGTAGGAAAAAATAGGTTTCTCGCTCTAGATGTTTTTAGAGGAACCACCATCGCTCTGATGATATTGGTCAACACACCGGGTAGTTGGCAACATGTTTATGCCCCGTTACTTCATGCGAGCTGGCATGGCTGGACATTAACAGATCTCGTTTTCCCGTTTTTTCTTTTTATCGTTGGATCTGCGAGCTACTTCGCGTTATCTAAGTCTGACTTCTCACCAACACCTGAGCTGCTGCAAAAAATTGTCAAACGCTCTGCTTTACTGTTCCTCATCGGGCTAGGTTTAAACATTTATAACTACTTTTTATTAGAGTTAGACGCAATCCGTATCATGGGCGTATTACAGCGTATCGCTCTCTGTTACTTAATAGCTTGCGTTATTATTTTGTTTTCATCACCTAAACAGATGTATCTCATCAGTGCAGCTGTCCTGCTCGGCTACTGGTTGCTCGTATGGTTAATAGGAAACGACGACCCATTCAGCTTTGCAGGGAATGGGTTAGCAGTTATCGATAAAGCACTACTAGGAAGTCGTCATATGTGGTCGCTACAAGGCTCTCCATTCGAACCTGAAGGGCTACTAAGTACAATACCTGCAACGATTAATGTGCTAGTCGGCTATGAAGTCACGCGCCGTTTATCAAGTACACAACACTTATTGAATGAATTAAGAAAAATAATAATGGTGGGAGGTCTTATGATAATTGTCAGCTATATCTTCTCTCTAGGCTTTCCTATAAACAAAAACCTATGGAGTAGCTCATACGTTTTGCTTACATCAGGTATAGCGTTACTTATTCTGGTGAGCTTCATTTGGTTAGTGGATATCCAGAAACAGGCTTGGCTATCCTACCCTTGGCAAATTTATGGCAGTAACTCTCTCTTTATCTATTGTTTAAGTTGGCTGATGGCGACCACATTTTGGGCAATTCCCATTGGTGATGGAGTAACATCCATCACACCTTTATACACTTACCTGTATCAAAGTTTATTACCACTATTTAAAGCAGAAATGGCATCTTTTGTTTTTGCATTGGCTCATGTTTTATTTTTTTGGTTGTTCTCATATGCTTTATTCAAGCAGCGTATTTTTATTAAGATTTAAGCAGCGATTTGTCGGTTTAATGAGCACTTTATTGTTTATTTAATAATCTAAACCCCGTAAGGCGGTCAGTAACTAAGCAGTTGTTCAATAATCTCTAAAAAACGGTTGACGACCTAAAATGTTATCAGCATAATACGCGCCACTCAAAAGGAGTGCCCATAGTGGCTAAGTAGCTCAGCTGGTTAGAGCACATCACTCATAATGATGGGGTCGCAGGTTCGAGTCCCGCCTTAGCCACCATTAACTCCTTGGTAGTTACTTAAAAAAGTACTTACCTTAATCAACAGCATACCAACTGTTGAATTGATTGAGAAAGAGAATGCGGGAGTGGTGGAATTGGTAGACACGCTGGATTTAGGTTCCAGTGCTTCACGGCGTGAGAGTTCAAGTCTCTCCTTCCGCACCATTGTTGGGGTATAGCCAAGTGGTAAGGCAGCGGGTTTTGATCCCGCCATTCGTTGGTTCGAGTCCAGCTACCCCAGCCATTTCTCTTTAACTCTAAATATCCAAAAATTGGGGTATAGCCAAGTGGTAAGGCAGCGGGTTTTGATCCCGCCATTCGTTGGTTCGAGTCCAGCTACCCCAGCCATACTGTTAAAGCTCATTTCCTACCCTCTTCTACTTTTAATCTGCTTGTTATTTTCATAGTGGCGTTTTCTCTGTAACATCTTTTTGTTTTCAATTTACAGAGTGTTTGTCATGTCACAAAAAGTGTCTTTGGGATCTCGCAGTATTAACGCAGGTGCACCTAAACCCGCTGAAGGTAGTGCATTTCGCCATGGTCCTGAATTCGCTAGCACCTTTCATTTGTCCGGTGATGTTAACCCCGATTCTTATCAATACGGCCGTTTCGGTCAGCCAACCTGGGCCGCACTTGAAGAAGGGCTTACAGATTTAGAAGGTGGTGATACCGTGATATTTCCATCCGGTATGTCTGCCGCAGCAGCTGTCTTAACCAGCTTAACATCCCCTGGAGATACCATCTTATTGCCAAGTGACGGCTATGCACCTGTTCGTTATTACACGGAGCAATACTTGGTAAAATTTGGTGTAAATTTAAAAACCATAGCAACGAAAGATGTTGAGAGCTTCGATTTTAAAGGTATCGATCTAGCCCTGTTAGAAACACCAAGTAACCCGATGCTAGATACCTTTGATATTCAAAAAGCAGCGGACAAAATACATAGCCAAGGAGGTCTGCTCGCGATAGACAACACGACTCTCACCTTTTTAGGTCAGCAACCTCTTTCATTGGGAGCTGATATATCTATTAGTGCCGATACAAAAGCAGTTAACGGTCACAGTGACGTACTGTTTGGCCATGTATCTTCAAAAGACCAAGCGGTTAGCGACAAAATCAGAGATTGGCGTAAGTTCTCAGGCAATATACCTGGACCTATGGAAACCTGGCTTGTTCATCGGAGTCTATCAACCTTAGATATTCGATTAGAGCGTATGTGCAACAACGCAGTATTATTAGCACATGAACTGGAAAAGCACCCCAAGGTTAAATCAGTACGTTATCCCGGTTTAGAATCCGATCCTTCCCATCAAATTGCGAAACAACAACAGCAACATTTCGGATTTATTATCAGTTTTGAACTTGAGAACAAAGCCTCAGCAGATAAATTTCTTGAGGCTTGCGAGCTGGTTTATGTCGCTACAAGCTTCGGTGGTGTTCATAGCATGGCTGAACGAAGAGCTCGTTGGGGAACAGATGATATTCCTGAAGGCGTTGTTCGATTCAGTGTAGGTTGCGAACGCGCAGATGATCTTATTGCTGATGTTATAACCGCACTGGACAATTTATAAACAATACCATTACAGGCCCAAACAGTCGTTTTTTGAACAAAGTACGAGCAAAGCCCGATTAAGCCTTTTTAAAATCGGATATAACCTATTTTTTACAATTTAAATACATTTACTTCAATATTGCCTTGCATAGGATGATTCCCCACGTTCTAATGGTTGGTTAATAAAAATGAAAAACACATCCGAGTAGTTATCTTGATACAAGAATTTGTTCAAACTGTTAATGATATTTTATGGGGCCAGGGCCGACTGCTAATTGTTATGCTAACAGCTGCAGGTATTTGGTTTAGCTGGAAATTAGATTTTATCCAGTTCCGTTACTTCAAGCATATGTTTAGTTTGTTGGGGGGAAGCCGAGAAAGTAACAAATCAGGTATCAGCTCTTTCCAAGCGTTATGTACCAGCCTTTCCGCTAGGGTTGGTATCGGTAATTTAACGGGTGTTGCAGTCGCTATTTCACTAGGCGGTTCAGGTGCCATATTTTGGATGTGGATAATTGCTCTTCTTGGCATGGCGACTGGTTTTGCCGAGAGCGCGCTTGGGCAACTTTATAAAGTAAAAGACATTAACGGTGAATACCGTGGTGGTCCCGCTTACTACATTCAACAAGGCTTAAATAAGCGCTGGCTAGCGATAATCTTCTCTGTCAGTATTTTTATCGGCTATGGATTTATCTTCAGTGCTGCGCAAACTAACTCCATCACAGATGCACTAGAACACGCCTACAGCTTTGACCGCTTTTATACCGGTCTTGTTGTGATGATTATCGCCGGATTAATTGTTGTAGGCGGCATGAAAAGTATTGCTAAATTCTCTGGCCTCATTATCCCATTCATGGGTATGAGCTACGTTGTAATAACACTCATTATTACTGTTCTAAATATTGACTTAATGCCTGCCATCCTAGCTGATATTTTTAGCTCAGCTTTTGGGTTTAATGAAGCTGCAGGTGGCGCTATGGGAACAGCAATTAAGATTGGCATGCAGCGAGGCTTATTCTCAAATGAAGCGGGTTCAGGAAGTGTTCCTCAAGCCGCAGCCGCAGCAGTTCCCTATCCTCCACACCCGGTTTCACAAGGATTTATTCAGATGCTAGGCGTGTTCTTCGATACCATGGTGTTATGTACTTGTACGGCTTTCATCATTCTTCTCGCTGGCGGCTCTGCAGGTGAATTAGAAGGTATACGTATGACACAGATGGCGATGGAACATCACATCGGAGCTGGAGGCAGCGACTTTGTTGCTGCAACAATTACATTATTTGCCTTTACATCAGTTGTTGCGAACTATGCTTACGGGGAAAGTAACCTACATATGTTTAAGCTTGATAACAAATTAGGCCGTACATTTTATACCGTAGCTTACCTCGTTATGATTCTCTGGGGCTCAACTGCTGAGCTGACAGAAGTACTTGCTTTAGCTGATATGGCCTTAGGAACGATGACCGTCATCAACGTATCTGCAATCTTGCTGATGACAGCTACCATAGTTGCTATCAGTAAAGATTACTTCAAGCAGAGAGATGAAGGAAAGCTTCCCGAATATCGAAGAGGTTCTGTAGTCGTTCAAGGTGATACCGAAAAAGGTATTTGGCCAGAAGCTTCAGAATTGAAAGAACAGCAACAAACGACTAAAGAACTAAAACTAGAGGGTGATGCTAGTTAACTTATCGGAATACTCTCATTAACCAATCAGGAAAGGAACTCTCCTTTCCTGATCTTGAACTACTTTAAAGTTCGCTCCTTCCAAACATCGGCATAATGAAAAAACGGAATGCTGGGGTCTATATGATGCATTCTGTGATAGCAATGCCCCAGTAATACCCAATTTAACCAAGGTTTGTTGATCAAACGGATATTGGTTGTGACATCGGGATTATTCTCTGAGCTTGATTTATGCGGTGCATGAGGCAAATAGGCAAATGTCCAAGAGAGCGCAATATTCGTTAACCGAGTGGGTAAAGCCGCATAAAGTAAAAATACTTCTATTAAATCAACTAAATAGAGCCCAACCAAAATCCCCAAAGTACTAAAAACAGCCAACACAAATAGTAAAGTTGATTTTGTTGTTCTGAAAGCCAGGTAACGTGAATAAAAGTTAAAGTAGTAAACATCCATAAATGCCCATTTCACGATCATCAATGGAAAACTACCACGACTCAACCACAGATCAGGGTCAGTTTCCTCTGTCTGGTTAGTATGTTTGTGATGGCAAAAATGGACCGCCCGATAAAGGAGAAAACCAATGGTGGGCATGAGTAACAACATCGCCACATGCCCCAGAAGATCATTCAACCAAACCTTACTACTCACCAAATAATGTGATGCCTCGTGCACCACTGAATAGGCTAGATATGCTGCTAAACAATTCAATAGCATTGCAGACCAAATAGGCATAATACCTTTAATGCCCATGTAGGTAGCGCTGACAAACAGGCCCCATGCCAGTACTAACAAAGCAAATGTCGGAATGACAATTAAGCCAACTAAGTAGCCATTACCTCTCACATTAGTCAATTCCAACGCGCTATTTTTAACTTAAGGCTTAGTCGCTAGTTATTCACCTGTCTGCGTTTTATCCATAAACCGAATATACCACCAAGCAATATTAAGATAGCCGACGGTTCCGCAACTGTAGCAGCGACTGAAGGTGTAAATGATGCAAATACACTGTTAGATGATAATGCTAAACTGTCTGTTGCTCTAATATTTGTTGTTGCCCCAAAACTCGCATTAGGTCCAGTAGGATTACCAGCGATAGCACTATTTAAGAGAAGGCCTGGAAATATATTAATGGGAATAAATATTTGGCAACTTACAACGCTCGAACATCCAAAAGTAAGTGATGGGTCAAGATTAAAAGGATTACCGGCTGCGCTATTAAAGATTTGATCAACTATCGCTGCAGCTGCACTAATACCATCGGCTTGCGTTTGAAATGTAAAATTACTGCGACTACAAACGCCACCAAAAAGATCAGCACAGGCCCCGTCAACAAAACGAACATCAAAAAAACTACCATCAACATTGATATTGTCAGCACCGATAAGTTGACCATTATCGGTAATAAGAATAGGTGTTGCTTGAGCTTTTGATATTGGCAAAACCAATGCAGATGCAGCTAATAGTAGAGATAGAAGAACAGATTTAACGAGTGTCATATGTAGGTCCCTTAGAATTTATGTATTTTTGTTCTCGTTAATAAATCATACAAAACGTTAATACGTGACGAAAGTCCCCGATTGGGGACAAGAACAGAAATAAAGTGCGTTGACCATAGTTATCAATGGCGTTAGGAATCACGATCCATTAGCCAGTTGCTTTTAGAGGGTTCTTTTGCTCAATGTCTTTAGGCGTTATTCCAGCACAAAGCTCAAGTATCCAAGGCCACTCACTAAATAATAAATACTGACCTAACGTATCAAATAAGGTCAATTGTGCAGTAGGTATGAGCTCTGCTAACTCCTTAGTTGCATCTGGTGAGCTCAGGTTATCTTTTGCACCTTGTAGCAATTTAACCGGACACCGAATAGCAGATAAATCAAAGTCCCAACCATGAGTATTGAGATAATTTTCTTGAACCAACCCTTGAGTCCCCAAAGCTGTTCGTTCACCTAACATAGCTGGAATACGACTTTGAAGTATTGGACTACTCAAAACATCGATATCCGCAGGACAATAAGATTTGGCAATATGCCTATCCAGATACTTTTTCGGGTTTTGCATGACACTGCGCATCAAAAAAGGAATCACTACTTCTAATAGCTTCGGCGCTCTTTTACCAATCACATTAGCAATGATATAAAACAGATCCATAACCCGCCAATTACCCGGCTCAAAGTTAGGATAGTAAGGCGCACAGAGTATAGCTTGTTTAACGAATTCTGGTCTTCCGGCGGCAAAGGCTAATGCAGAACATGAACCAAAGGCTTGAGATAGCAGTGAGACCTTCCCTACACCTAAATGCTCACATAAAGCGACGAGATCCTCGTTCCAATCAGTTAGCCTCTCAAAAGCCTTAAAACTACTTCTAAAGGTACCAGGTCTGCACGGGGTAACAATGCGCAAATTCAACTCTTCCAATAGCTGAACATAAGTCGATGGGTTACCTAATAAATCAATGGCTACGCCTGTTAAGGCATCGAAATGAAAAGCGACATGGCCATTTTCTGGCCCTAAGGAAAAATACTCCAACTGCCGTCCATCTTCTAACGTTAGTATTTTCCGGATTTCACTTTGAAAATCAGCATTATCCTGATTTATTTCAATTAAGGACAATGGATTGGTATCAATCAAGCTAATCAGAGAAGCTTGATCGCTTGTATTCGTTTTCAGGAAAATACGTTTTAAATAGGTACGTGCAGATTCGTAAGTTAACTCTCTTTCATTCGCTGCTAGCTTAAGATTTCTAAGCTGATAAAACGTTTTTAAAAACTGACTTTCAGATTGAGTTAAATAGTACTGCCGCTTCACATAATTAATGACTTCATCTGACTTATTGGGAGAATAAAGCACTAACGTGCCGATATTCTTTGGTAACGTCATATGCTTTATCTGTTCCGCAGGAATAACAGCAACACCGTTTCTATAAACGTCATCGTTAGCAACTAGCGACGAAAGTTCTGTGTTAGTCCCCTCCTTTTCAGGAGTTCGTTTCTCGGCCGGCAGAGCTTTCTCACGAAGATGTTTAAGTGGTTGGTGGCTCAAATTGTGCTGGCTAGCGAATGTATTTGCATAAACCAGTTTGTCGGCATGATCATAGAGCATGACACCAAGAGATAAACTATTTAATACTCCACCGAGCGTTGCATTTTGTTCTTGCAAATTAACAATGCACTCGCTGAGCTGAAATGCTCGTTCAAAGTGCTCAGACAAACCCGTCAAATACTCTCTATCTGTGGATTGAGTCGCCTTTTTGTACTCAATATGTTCAATAAGTTCGGAAACCATTTCGGGCCATAGCGAGTTATCGACAACTGCCTCATATAGCATGTGAACAAGCTTATCGCGTTCAACAGACTGCGTTCCTGCAGGAGAGATAGGATTATCCATTAAAGTGCTCAAATTATACTCAATACATTTTATTTGTATCACTTTTCATTTTGAACTGCTACCGCTCTAGATGCTGTGGTAAATAAAAGAGCCACTCCAAAAGAGTTTACAAACTTTCGCTGACACCTCTAGCTTAGTCTTTGATTAAAGTTGTTTATGCTTGCAATCTAAACCCCGTTATAACGTTCTGATAGTTACAACTCGTTCTAAGGTATTGCGACATGAAACAACTTCTCATTGTTGTCATTTTTTCGGTATTAACGTCATATTCCTATGCAGCTGATGAAAAAATACATTGGCGGGAATGGAATAAAGCATCCTTTGATGATGCCAAGAAACAGAACAAACCGATTCTCATTAACGTAGGTCATGAAGGTTGCGGCGCTTGTCGATGGATGAAAGGTAATACTTTTGCCGAGCCTGACATCGTATCTACAGTTAACAAACACTTCATGGCTATACAGGTCGACAGCATTATTCGTCCGGATATAGGCGAAAGATATTCTGATTGGGCATGGCCTGCTATCGCTTTTAATACCCCCAATGGTGATCAAGTTTTAGCATTAAGAGGGACCCGTAGAGCTGATACTTTTGCCGAAATACTAGACGGTATAATTGAAGGCCATGCAAATGGCACACTGAAGCCAGATGACCTTGCTCCCTACTCAGCTCCAGAACAACCCAGAACTTCACCGCTAACTGAAATCCGTGACCAAGTGAGAGAACAAATTGAATGGACCTATGATGATGAAATCGGTGCATGGGGAAACAGCAAAGTCATAGAAGGCTCGGCGAGAACTTTACAATTCGCATGGCGGGCTCACTGGCAAGGCGATGAACAAGCAGGCAACCGTTTCGAACAAACGGCTCGAGGATATTTAAAACAACTTGACCCGGAATGGGGCGGCATCTATTACAGCTCGGTTGGCCGATGGGGAAATGTGGTCGGCGAAAAACGTTTAGAAAGCCAAGCTGCTGCTTTAGATATTTTCGCGGAAGCTTATAAGTTGACTGAAAACAAGGAATTTAAAGAAGGATTAGATAACGTCCATCGTTATTTACTGGATCACATGCTTTCCGAAGAAGGGCTTTTCTTTGCCAGCCATCAACCGAATATTCCAGGGTTACCTGAGGAATTATCCATTCGTGATTATTATCAACTCGATGATAAGCAGCGCAGAAAATATGGACTTCCATCAATCGACAAAAGTCTCTTTACTGATCTCAACGCCAGAACGGTAATCGGTCTACTTAATGCTTATGAAAGCACAAAAGATCCGGCATTTTTAGAAACCGCACAAAAGGCCACGAAAGCTTTACTCACTAGTCGTAAGAAAAAAGGTGTTTTCATCCAGTTCTCGCCGACCGATGAGTTTGAATTCGAAACACGCCTTCATGTTGTTCAAAACGACAATGCTGTTTTATTGCGCCCCCACGCTTATCTTGGATTGATGTTTCTAGAGTGGCACCGCCTAACAGCTAACGACCGTTGGTTAGCTGAAGCACAAGGTGTTTCTAATGTTTTATTGAATCAATTACAAGACCCGGAGCTGGGTGGCTTCTACGGTAGCAAAGACTTCATTAAGCCGAGAAAACCATTGGAAGACAACGCGGTAGCCGCGCGCTTTTTATATAACTTTGGCGTCATTACCAAACAAGATGATTTGAAGTTGGCTTCAGAAAAGGCAATTCGAGCCAGCGCAGCGCCTAGAATCGTTAGTCGTGAGGGTCGTATTACCGGCAATTTAGCGCTAGCTACTGAACTTCTTACTTCCGGCTATGTCGAATTTTCTATCGTCGGCGATGCTAAAGACGGCGCAGCTAAAGCGTTATTTGATGCAAGTAAAGAAATATACGAGCCTCGCGGCTTAGTGCATTACGAAAAGCCAGGCAGATATCCTAAAGGCGATAAGCCCGCATTATATATTTGCAACGAAACCGCTTGTTCTGTTCCAATATACGAAGCTAGCAACATTCCAGCACAAGCGAAAAAGTTTGCAGCTGTATTAGTAGAAAACCAACAATCTTAGGAAACATTAATGAAAGCGAGATTTGCTTTACCTTTTCTCTTTACTCTTTTCGGCGCTGGCTGCACTTATGTCAAAACAGACGCAGCAGCTCAAAACATTGTATTAGCTAATGAGAGTCGTGTGCAGAACTGTCAGCGCTTGGGTACGGCGAGTGCAGGCGTTAAAGCAGATATCATAGGCATCAATAGAAAAGAGCAAAAAGTCGCCTCAGAACTCTTAGCCTTAGCAAGAAACGAAGCGGCCAATATGGGCGGTGATACACTGGTAGCTAGCTCAGGCATTGAAGGTGGCAAGCAACGTTTCACCGTTTATAAATGTAACTAACGAGTCCTATTTAAGACCCGTTCTATTCCTAACAGCCTCATATTGAGGCTGCTCTATCTCAATATCGAACCATTTAGGATTTAACGCTTTAAATTGCTTTAGAAATAATAAGGCTTCGTCATTTCTTTGATGCTTCACAGCAAGCCTTGCGGCTCTGCGCCAAATCCTATCCCACGGTTCCCCTTTGCTTATCGCAAGTTCGATTGTTGACATAGCTTGATCAAAGCTTGTTCGGGCAGCAATGCGTTCAGCTTTTATAATTAACTGTCGCGCATAATGAAGATTAACCAGCTCATTAAGATCTTTTACCGGTTGTCGCGAATTGTCGACCCGAAAATCGATATCATGGGGAAAACCTGCCGGAGTTTTCACAAGTATTGCTGCAGACATGCTGCCCGTGCTCTGTCCGCCGGCATTTTGACCTGCTAACAATGCATCCATAATGCGTTCGGCCATATTCCCTTGTCCATTTTGAAATGCTTCTTGCATTGCATCCAATACATTTTGACCGACAAGACCATTGCCTTGAACAGAATAGTTTCTCCCTTCTATCACACCAGACCACATCGATTCTTGTGCATGCTCTCCAGTAAATGAAGCAACGCTCTTTTTGCTCGTAACTATGGCGACCTGCCTATCTGCCACACTACCACCGTCAAAGTTATTATCTTGTTTTAGCAGTACACTAAGAACGTCCTTTGCAGAGTTTCCCTCTCGGACAAGTGCTAATCCTCTTGGACCATAGTTAGGGTTTGTCTCAAATTGCGTTGCTATCGCACCCACTCCAGATTCTGCATAAATAACACTTGCACCTACAGCTAGATTATTGGTGACTACCCCTGCGGCACAAACCTTAGTCTTTTGCTCGCAGGCAATTATTGAGAATGTCGCCCATGTATTTTTCGATACAAATAAGAGAGTAAGCAGTAAAAAGGGAGATAGATAGAATTTACGTAAACTCATAGTTTGTGTAGGTAGCCCAAAAATGAATGAGTTTTAAGTCGCGAGAAAACTAGCTAAGGTTTAAAACGAAGAGATAAAGACTGACTAATAAATCGTTGTTTCGAAATTAATAAAACGTTGAAATTGCACACCTTGATCATCAACAAAGGTTAGAATCATTTGCCAACGCATATTAGGTTCACTGCAACTTCCTAGAAAAGTTTCCAACTCCAATACATTATTATTCTCTGCATTATTAATAGGTAAAACCGGAATTCGTCCCATATACATATTCACGCCTTGAATCCATCCAGATTCAAATGAAACACCTTTTTCCATTTCTATTGCAAAACGTATGGACTCTTCTACCTTGATAGGAAAAGGCGTTACTTCGATATTGAACTCTTGCTCCAAGCCTTTGACTTTACAGGAAGCACTTTGAAACTCACAGGAAACCTCAGTTTCAACTTGATTAATCTGAAAAAGAAATGTAGACATTCCAAGCACTAAAAGAACAATAACCGGCAGGAAATATTTAATTTTTTGTAAAATTAATGTATTGAATTTGTTCAAAAACTTACACTTTTCACTATTTTCTTGAGTTCGATCAATCTTCTCTCAGATTCCCTGTCAATTCACGTTTAATTACGTATAATTTCGCTGTGTTAAAACAAACGTAAGAAATTGTGTATCAATTTTAACCATTTTTGCGTCTGCAAATTGGTTAAAAAGCCACAATTAACTATGTTTAATAACAACAAAAAACAAATAATCATCAAGTGGAAGAAGCACAACATGAATCAAACCACGCAAACGCTACCCGAATACAACTACAAAGTAGTCGGTCAATTCGCCGTTATGACGGTTGTCTGGGGTATTGTGGGAATGTCTGTCGGCGTACTCATAGCTGCGCAGCTAATATGGCCAGAACTTAACTTTGAAACACCTTGGTTAACCTATTCTCGATTACGTCCCCTGCACACTAACGCAGTTATCTTCGCGTTTGGTGGATGCGCACTATTTGCAACATCTTATTATGTTGTACAACGGACGTCACAAGTTCGTTTGTTCAGCGATAAGCTAGCCGCTTTCACTTTTTGGGGATGGCAGGCTGTTATCGTATTAGCTGCATTAACCTTGCCTCAAGGTTTAACAAGTACTAAAGAATACGCTGAGCTAGAGTGGCCTATTGATATTCTTATTGCGCTTGTATGGGTTGCTTACTTGATAAACTTCTTCGGCACTATGATTATCCGTAAAGTTTCGCACATTTATGTAGCAAACTGGTTCTACGGTGCTTTTATTATCACTGTTTTGGTATTGCATATCGCAAACAGCATGGCGATACCAGTTTCCTTCACCAAATCATACTCACTTTACGGCGGTGCTGTAGATGCGATGATGCAATGGTGGTACGGACATAACGCAGTTGGTTTCTTCTTAACAGCTGGTTTCCTGGGTATGATGTATTACTTCGTACCTAAACAAGCTGGACGTCCAGTCTACTCTTACAGACTTTCTGTGATTCACTTCTGGGCTCTAATCTCACTTTATATTTGGGCAGGTCCTCACCACCTTCATTACACGGCGTTACCAGACTGGACTCAATCATTGGGTATGGTGATGTCAGTCATTCTCTTCGTTCCGTCCTGGGGCGGAATGATCAACGGGATTATGACGCTATCGGGCGCATGGCATAAACTGAGAACAGACCCTATTCTAAGATTCCTTATTGTTTCGTTGTCTTTCTACGGTATGTCGACCTTTGAAGGCCCGATGATGGCTATCAAGACAGTTAATGCATTATCACACTACACAGACTGGACAATTGGTCACGTACACTCAGGTGCACTAGGTTGGGTTGCGATGGTTTCTATCGGTGCCGTATATCACCTAATTCCTGTGCTATTTAATAAGCCTAGCATGTACAGCACTCGTTTGATTAACACGCACTTCTGGTTAGCAACAGTCGGTGTTGTTCTTTACATTGTTGCAATGTGGCTATCGGGTGTTATGCAAGGTTTGATGTGGCGTGCAATTAATACTGACGGTACGCTCACATACAGTTTCGTACAAAGCTTAGAAGCTTCTTATAAGTTCTACTTTATACGCTTTATCGGTGGCTGTTTTGTTGTCGCAGGTATGTTGACTATGGCTTACAACGTATTTAAGACGATTCGTATGCCAAGTGAAGAAACCACAGAAGATAACGCAGTTGCTGCGCCTCAAGCGGCTTAAGGAGCGGAGCAGACTATGAAAAACGTACATGAAATTGTAGAAAAGAATGCTGGTTTGATGGCGATATTTATCCTTATCGCTATCAGCTTCGGTGCACTGGTTCAAATTCTTCCTTTGATGTTCCAAGACCAAGTTATGGAACCTGTTGATGGCCTTAAGCCTTATACAGCACTTCAATTAGAAGGAAGAGACATCTATATACGCGAAGGTTGCGTAGGCTGTCATAGCCAAATGATCCGCCCTTTCCGTTCAGAGACTGAGCGTTATGGGCACTACTCTGTTGCTGGTGAATCTGTTTGGGAACACCCCTTCTTATGGGGCTCTAAGAGAACTGGACCTGATCTGGCTCGTGTCGGTGGACGTTATAGTGATGAGTGGCACAGAGTTCACTTAATTAACCCTCGTAATGTTGTTCCAGAATCTAATATGCCAGGTTTCCCTTGGCTTTCTGAGAACAAACTGGACGGCAAGCTAACCGCTAAGAAGATGGCTGTCTTCAAAAAGTTCGGTGTTCCTTACACTGAAGAAGACATGAAAAATGCCAAATCTGAAGTAGAAGGCAAAACTGAAATGCAAGCCCTGATTGCATACTTGCAATCCCTTGGTACAGCACTCAAGTAAGGAGGAATCATGGATAGCGCTACATCTGGCACGATATATACACTGATCGTCTTTATTTCCTTTATTGGGGTTGTGCTTTGGGCTTTTAGTAAAAGATCAAAAGAAAGCTTCGACGAAGCAGCAAACCTTGTATTTGATGATGAAAAACAAGCTAATTTAAAACAGGAGTCATCTACAAATGAGTAGCTTTTGGAGTATTTGGATTTCTGTCATATCACTCGGAACCATTCTAGGGTGCTTTCTATTACTTCGTTGGTGTCTGCAAAACAAAACAGGCGTTGAAGAAGGTGATGATATGCATCACGAGTTTGATGGCATCATCGAAATCAATAACCAACTACCTAAATGGTGGACGATTATGTTTTACGTCACCATCGTTTGGGGTCTGTTGTACCTTATGTGGTATCCAGGATTAGGTAACTTCGCAGGTTTAAGTGGCTGGACTAGCTCAAACCAAGGGATTAAATCTCTTGCTGAATCTAAAGCTGCTACTGAATATGCATTGCAAAACAACAAGATTGTTGCCTATGACCGGGAAATTGCTCAAGCCAATGAGTTCTTTGGTCCCATATTTGAAGGTTATGCAAAGCAACCTATTGAAGCACTTGCAGTTGACGAGGAAGCTCTGAAAATTGGTCAGCGCCTATTCTTGCAGAACTGCTCTCAATGCCATGGTTCAGATGCTAGAGGTCAAAGAGGCTTCCCTAACCTAACAGATAACGACTGGTTATACGGCGGCAAGCCAGAGAATATTAAGCAAACGCTATTGCAAGGTCGTCAAGGCGCAATGCCAGCTTGGATTGACTCTATGGGTGAAGCTGGCATCGAAGAAGTTGTGGCTTACGCACTTAGCTTAAGTGGCAGAAAAGTCGACCAACAAACAGCTGATAGAGGTGAAGCTCGTTTCGCAGTCTGTGTCGCTTGTCACGGGCCAGATGGTAAAGGTAATCAAGCACTTGGTGCTCCTAACCTAACAGACAACATCTGGTTATATGGTGGTAGCACAACGGCTGTGACAGAGACTCTGACTAATGGTCGTGCGGGTGTTATGCCTTCGTTTAAAGACACATTAGGTGAACAGAAGATTCACTTAGTTGCGGCTTATGTATACAGCCTGTCTTTAGAGGAATAAAGACGTTTACTGATGAATAAGCCTCGGCTCGCCGGGGCTTTTTTTTGCTTCATGAGAGATTGATGTAATGAATAAATCTCAACAGATTAACCCACCATGGTACAAGCAATTTTGGCCTTGGTTTTTAATCGCAGTTCCTATTATTTCGCTAGCACTTGGCATTACTATGCTCATGCTTGCGCTCAATACTGAAGATAGTTTGGTTGTTGATGATTACTACAAGCAAGGTAAGGCAATTAACAACAAGCTTGAGAAAATCAGAAAAGCAAAAGCTCTTAACATACGAACAGAAATTACTTTTTTAGACAATAAAGTAGAACTTCGCTTTTTAAGTCAGGATGTTAATCAAGGTGCGGCGTTAACTTTGGAGTTCTATCATGCAACACAATCTGAGCGTGACTTTTCTCTAAACTTAACTCAACAAGCTAATGGTATTTATCAAGCGCCGCTTGAGAGGGCTCTGGCAGGGAAATGGCGCATAGGCTTACTCCCCTATCACCGCGAATGGAAGGTACAACAAGATTTCATCTTACCTCGTTCAGGCCCCATCATTTTTGAGCCTTAGTAGGTAGACACTTGACTTGCTATCACTGCGAACAACCGCTTCCGCCGGATGAAGAGTTTACAGCGCTTATATTAGGTGAAGAGCGCCAAATGTGTTGTATTGGTTGTAAAGCGGTGGCTGAAACCATTGTTGAAAATGGCTTAGAAGATTACTACCGGTTCCGTACTGAGCCAGCAGAAAAGGCAGAAGCCGACAGAGCTGTATTACCCGACTTAGAAATATTCAACGATAGTAGTGTTCAAGAATCATTCGTGATTGAAGCTGGTAACGAACGACAAGCGCAACTGTCGTTACAAGGTGTTAGCTGCCCCGCTTGCGCTTGGCTGATAGAGAGGCAACTTTCGAAATTAAGCGGCATTGCCAAAGTTGCTGTTAATGTCGGCTCACGCAGAGCATCTGTCAGCTGGGATTCGACTAAGCTCAATCTAAGTGACATCTTTGAAACAATAGAGAGCATCGGCTATCACGCCCAGCCATTTCAACCTGATCAGCATGAGCAGATATACAACAAGCAGAATAAGCAGCTGCTTATTCAACTTGGTATTGCAGGCTTAATGACTATGCAGGTCATGATGCTGGCATTTGGTATTTATTTCGGCGTGTTCGGTGACTTAGAAATCGTCACGTTAAACTATTTTCAATGGACTAGCCTTCTTCTCTCTTTGCCGGTTGTGTTCTATTCAGCTAATGGGTTTTACGCCAGTGCATACAGAGCATTCAAAGCAAAGTCCGTCAATATGGACGTCCCTGTTTCCCTCGCAGTTATTGGCTTATTTATTACCAGCTTAATATCAACATTCAAGCTTGATGGCGAAACCTATTACGAATCCATCTGCATGTTCATTTTTCTACTGTTAGTCAGCCGTTACTTGGAGCATAAGTCACGCCATAAATCGGCCCAGATTAGTGCTAATAGCATGACTCACATCCCCGTTGTCGCCACACTTATTGAAGACGATAGTCAAAAAACACTGCTAGCTAATAAACTAAAAGTTGATCAAGTTGTTCTGGTTAAAACCGGCGAAACTATCCCTATTGATGGTGTGATTGTTAATGGAACTAGCGATGTTGATGAATCGATGCTCTCCGGCGAATTCTTACCGGTAACCAAGAAAACAGGCGATACCGTCTTTGGTGGAACCATCAACCAATCAAGTTCCATAGAAGTAAAAGTCACCACCCTATTCAAAGATGCTTTAATACAAAGCATATTACGTATGCAGGAGTTTGCTTTTGCCCAAAAGCCTAAGATAGCGTTATTAGTCGATAGATTTTCTCAGTATTTTGTTTCTGCGGTATTAGCGATTTCAGCATTAACCTATATCGCATGGCTATGGTATGACCCATCACGTGCTTTTTGGGTCACAGCTTCGGTTTTAGTCGCCACTTGTCCATGTGCTCTGGGACTAGCAACCCCCTCTGCACTAACTTGCGCAATCGCACTACTTAACCGCCAAGGTATTCTCGTTAAGAGAGCCGACGTTCTGGAGCAAATGAAAACGATAACTCACGTTTGCTTTGATAAAACAGGCACACTAACAGAAGGGAAGTTCACTTTAACCGCAGTTAAAAATCGTAGTGATTTCAGTGATAGTGACATTCTGCAGATTGCGGAAACTCTGGAAAGTATATCGGAGCACCCTATCAGTCGTGCTTTCTCGTCTGAGAACGTTACCTTAAGAATGACAGACAGCCGAGTGGACGTCGGGCAAGGTATATTTGGGAATATTAATGGCATTAATTACAAGATAGGTTCTTCTAGATATTTCACCTGTAATATTCCTGAAGAACTAGCAGAATGTAATGTACTGCTAGGCGACGAAGATAAAGTCCTGGCTGGTTTTATAGTCAATGATAAGACAAGAGCAAGTGCAAAGAACACTCTAGAAAAGCTCCCTTATCAAAACCGTTACATTCTAAGTGGCGATAACGAGTCAGCCGTTTCAAACCTCGCTTCTGAGTTAACAATTGAAAACTGGTATAGCGAGTGTTCACCTCAACAAAAAATGCAGCATGTCCAAAACTTCCAGCAGGGCGACGGACGTGTGTTGATGGTAGGTGACGGTGTTAACGACAGTCCAGTTATGGCGTCAGCAGATGTATCAGTTGCAATTGCTGGAGCGACAGACATAGCTAAAAACTCTGCAGACGTCATTATGATGAATCAAAGCCTATCGGGTATCTCGGAATTGACAAGGGTTTCTGAGCAATCGTATCGCATTATTAAACAAAACCTATGGTGGGCAGCGGGTTACAATACCATTGTCCTGCCATTGGCTGTGACAGGGCTTTTATCACCTTGGATGGGGGTTATCGGAATGTCTTTAAGTTCGATACTTGTCGTGGCAAACTCTACTCGTTTACTCAACGCAAAAGCACAAGATTAAGGCCTATTCGTGAGCGTCATATATATTCTAATTCCTCTGGCCATTATCATAGTAGCAATAGCTATTGCCGCTTTCACTTGGGCTGTAAAATCAGATCAATTCAACGATTTAGATCGTCAAGGCTATAACATACTCTTCGACGACGATATCAAATCATCAGATTCCAAAGCATCAACTGACGCCACAAAGCAAACAGAGAAAAAAGAGGAATCAGGAGATTAGCGAAATCAATGCCATTTCGGCTTTCCTTTTAGGTTTAGCGGGTAGTCTTCACTGCGTTGGTATGTGTGGGGGTATTGTAGGAACCTTCAGTTTTATTATCCCCAAAAACACACCTCACCTACCCTATATGCTCGCTTATAACACCGGGCGTATATTCAGCTACTGCATTGCAGGTGGTATCACTGGTTACTTAGGTGCCATCACCACCATTAACCTAGCGTCAGGTGCTCTGATTCTAAAAATCATTAGCGCAATGTTTTTACTCTTAATGGGATTATATTTAGGAAACTGGTGGCGTGGTCTAACCAAGCTGGAGCGCGTTGGTTATTTTGTCTGGAAGTACATTCAGCCCTATTCCAAAAAGTTTATCCCCTTTAAAAGCCCTTTAAGTGCTTTGCCATACGGTATGCTCTGGGGTTGGTTACCTTGCGGTTTAGTATACTCCGCTTTGACCTGGAGTTTAGCCAGCGGCGGTTTCTTTGAAGGGATTACCATTATGTTCAGTTTTGGATTAGGAACACTACCAGCTTTGCTTTCCTTAGGTAGTTCAGCTGATACCTTGAAAAAACTACTCAATGATCCACGCTTAAAGCAAATCATTGCATTGACTTTAATCTTGTTCGCCCTGATATTACTCTGGTCGACATTTCAAAATCACAGGTAAGTTGATGACTCAAACTTCTAATCTTTCGATTCATTGTCAAAATTGCAGTATCAATCAACTATGCCTACCGTTTAGCCTGAGCGATCAAGAGCTAAATAACCTTGATAAAATCATTGATCGTAAAAAGCCTTATCAAAAGAATCAGGTTCTCATCCAAGCAGGTGAATCGCTGAGCTCACTTTACGCTGTCAGGTCAGGGTCATTCAAAAGCTATGTTGTTAGCGAAGATGGTGAGCAGCAAATTACCGTATTTCATTTGCCCGGTGACTTAGTTGGTTTCGATGCATTGAGTTCTCAAAAATACCAAAGTTTCACTATTGCTTTGGAAACCTCCATGGTTTGTGAAATTCCATTCAATACGCTTGATTCTCTCTCTGCGACTATTCCTAAACTACGCCAGCAAGTCATGCGCTTAATGAGTAATGAGATACGTGCCGAACAAGGCATGCGCTTGTTAATCAACAATAGGACTGCAGAACAACGCGTCGCGTTTTTCATTCATAGTTTAGCTGAACGCTTTGGTGCCCGAGGTTTGTCTCGTAAGCAATATAGACTCAGCATGACACGCGGTGACATAGGCAATTATTTGGGTCTCACCATAGAAACCATTAGCCGTATTTTTACGAAGTTTCAGCAAGACAGTTTGATCGAAGTACAAGGGAAGTTTGTCAATATCATTGACGAAGAAGGCTTAAGAGCTAGAGCTAACGACCAGATATGTAAAACCGCCTGAGATCGGAATTCTTAACGCAATAAGCCCACTTTTACTGCCTGTTTGATACAGGTCAAACTTTGATAGTCTAGCTAATCTATACTAGGTTTAAGCTAAAACGTGTTGATCTTTACTGTATCGATTTTGGTCTAAACAAAGGAATTTAATTACGCCGTCAGTATGCAGAAAAGCTCAACATGCTATAGAACACATTGAGGTTCAACCGGACGGGAGTATTGTTTAATGGCTTCATATAATAAAATTCTAGCAGTCGTCGACCCTAGCAGCGAAGAGCAAAAATCTATTTCACGCGCCATTGAAATAGCTGAAAAAGCAAAAACTCAAGTTACCGCCCTCCTCTGTATTTATGATTTCTCTTATGAAATGACCACCATGTTGTCTGCAGATGAAAGAGAGACCATGCGCTCCGCAATGATCAATGAGAGAACGAGATGGCTGTCCGATGTTGTAGCAAATATTCCATCTGCCGACCGCGTTGACCTAGATATTAAAGTTGTTTGGCATAACAGGCCTTTTGAAAGCATTATTTATGAAGTGATTGACCATCAGTACGACTTAATCGTCAAAGGTACTCACCTACACAGCACACTCAAGTCTATTATTTTCACGCCAACAGATTGGCACTTGTTACGCAAAGCGCCAGCATCTGTTTTACTCGTGAAAGACCATGCATGGCCCGCTAATGGCAATGTCCTGGCTGCTATCAATGTCGGTACAGAAGACAGTGACCATCAATCGCTCAACACTATTGTGAGTGAGCATGCAGCATATTTCACTGAGTTGCTCGACGCCAACCTCCACTTTGTTAACTCCTACCCAGGTACGCCAGTTAATATTGCGGTTGAAATGCCGGAGTTTGATCCTCGCAACTACAATAATACCGTTAAAGACTACCATGTAGACGCCATGCAAGAGCATGCTGAAACCTACAATGTTCACGAAAGCCAATGTCATGTTAAGGAAGGTCTTACAGAGGACGTGATAAGCCAAGTAGCCTCAAACATAGATGCCGAGCTCGTTGTCATTGGTACTGTGGGAAGGCAAGGTATTTCAGCAGCACTTATTGGTAACACTGCCGAGCATGTTATCGATATCATTACTTGCGACTTGCTGGCACTAAAACCCGATGGATTTAAGTCACCACTAGAGCTTTAAATTAAGCAAAATTGCTATGGCTTAAAAAAACGCTATAATCGCCGCCTCGTTAATAGAGGTTAATAGCGATGCAGACAGCCAGCGACAAAGCGAAACAGAAGTACTTATCCAATAAACTGGAGAAACGTTTACGCCACAACACCGGTAAAGCCATCGCAGACTTCAATATGATTGAAGATGGTGACAAAGTTATGGTCTGTTTGTCTGGCGGCAAAGACAGCTATACGTTGCTCGATATTTTGCTCTACCTGCGCGCACATGCACCTATTCATTTTGACATAGTAGCCGTCAATCTCGACCAAAAACAACCAGGGTTTCCGGAAGACGTTCTTCCCAACTATCTGAATGGGCTTGATATTGATTACCAGATCGTTGAAGAAGATACCTACTCTATTGTCAAAGAAAAAATCCCTGAAGGAAAAACGACGTGTTCACTGTGTTCTCGATTACGTCGAGGTATTTTATACAGAGTCGCAACTGAGTTGGGTGCAACAAAAATAGCACTAGGGCACCACAGAGATGACATGTTAGAGACTTTGTTCCTCAATATGTTTTATGGTGGCAGGCTGAAGTCTATGCCGCCTAAACTCGTGAGTGATGATGGTGCACAGATCGTTATCAGGCCACTTGCCTATTGTGCAGAAACTGATATTGCTGAGTACGCACAAATTAGGAATTACCCTATCATCCCTTGTAACCTTTGTGGTTCGCAAGAAAATTTGCAGCGTAAAGTCATTAAGAACATGCTCAAAGAATGGCAAACTGAATACCCTGGCAGAATAGAAAGTATGTTCAGTGCAATGAAGAACGTCGTTCCTTCACACCTCGCAGATAAAGACTTATTTGACTTCGGATCACTAAAAAAACAGTCAACGCCTTATGAAAATGGTGATACGGGCTTTGATCAGGAAGAGTTTCATTCTCAAGCGCCATCGGATGTCCAGGTCATTCAGATATCTTAGTACTTCTGGCATCACATAAGATATCGGCTAACTAGCACAACGCCAAAAAAGAGCGAACAGTAGCTGCTTTATTTATTCGAGAGTAAAGTTAGTGCTCTTCCTGTAATTCCAGAATAGCTCCACATCACACGGTAAAAGGTTAACGGATACTCAAAGTCTTGAACTTCAAACGAGTATATTGAAGCCTCTCTTCTGCTCAAGATTGTCTATAAAACAGACAAAGAAGCTTTCTGCCAACCCTAAAAAAACACCTCAAGAAACACTCATTTCGCACAATCATAAAAATGAAACAAAAACACAAAAATGTAAGCGGTTACATTTATCAGTTTTCACAACTTACCAATTCATTAAAGATAATCTTACAATTTGGCAATCCTTATAAAAAAAGGTTACACAAAGAGATATTAATCATTAATAATCAAATACTTAAACAAAATAAAATGTTAAATAAATGCAAAAAAAACTTAGCCCTAACAACAATTTATTTTACTCAAAACGAAATTAATACTTGACTTTATTTGTAAGCGGTTACATTTTGTAAATCAGATGTTGCTAATGTTGCAACATCAAGATGGAAATTTGTGAAAAATGAAACATGGATATGTTTCATAAAAGCAACTTCAGCGGTAAGACTCGATACGCAGATTTATCTGACGGAGGTAGTGAGCCATGCAGTGGATTGAGCGATAATAAGTTAAGCCGAAGAATTGCCTTGAAAACACTTATAAAAACCTTGGAAACACAACAACACGGCTTTTTTGGGGAGAGTACAAAATGAAGAAAAAATTCTTGGCTCTTAGTTTCATTGCAACATGTGTGTCTAGTGCACTCGTACAAGCGCAAGAAGAAACTGATGAGGAAAAACGCGAGATTGAAGTGATTGAAGTCACTGTAGAGAGACGCGTTCAGTCAATACAGGACTACGCAGGTGTCGCACAATCACTTAGCTCAGAAGAACTAAAAAAGTTTGGCGTTAACTCAGACGTCAGAAACCTCGCAAACGCTGTATCAGGCCTAAATATTGCCAACCAAGAAGGTAACATCGAAGTTTTCATCCGTGGTGTTGGTAGCAGTAACAACACTGAGTTAGGCGACCCTGCAGCAGCAACTCACATCAATGGTATCTATATCCCTCGCCCTCGTGGTATTGGTTCTATGTTTTTTGACTTAGATCGAGTAGAAGTCAACAAAGGCCCTCAAGGTACATTACGTGGTCGTAACGCAACGGCTGGTACTCTCGACATAGTGACGAAAAAACCAATCTTGGGTGAATTCTCAGGCTATGCTGAGCTAAGTGCTGGTAATTTTGATAGCAGAGGCTTTGAAGGTGCCGTCAACGTACCGGTATCAAATGAATCAGCGTTAAGATTCGCACTCTACAGCGAAGCACACGACTCCTATTTTGATAATGTCGGACAAATACAGGATTTAACACCTGCCGGTGTTGAAGATAAACGCGCTGGCCGTGTCTCATTCTTATGGGAACCTAGTGACAAAACATCGTTAACTATTATCGGTGATTATGTCGAAGAAGGTGGTACTGGCTATCCAGGTGCTAACGTTTTCAGTGCACTTCAGCAAGGTGTAGATACAGACAACCTAAACAATCCTCGTGCGGTGCTTAGTCGTGGTACACAAGGTGAATTGGACCAAGTAAACCAAGGTATTCTGGCTAAACTAGTACACGAATATGATAACTTCGGTATCGAAGCTAGCGCAAGTTACCGTAATGTTGATTTTAATCAGGTCAATGCCAGCACCATTGGCGTCGAATTCCCTGGTCGTGACGGTAGTGGTGACGATTTCGATAACTTCTCAAATGTTATCTGGGAACAAACTTCTGATTCACGTGTTTACGAACTTCGCTTCTTCTCAACTAATGAAGACAGCCGCCTAACGTGGACAGCGGGTGCATTCGCATATGATGAAGATCAGCAGGTTTCGTTCTTCTCATTCAACGATATTTCAGATGGTACAGGCGGTAACTGCTGTTTCCAAGGCACTGAATTTACAATACCTGTTGTTGAAAGTAGCTCAGAAGCGCTTTATGTTGACGCAACCTATGAGCTTACCGACAAACTGCGCATAACCGGCGGTTTCCGTCGTACAAGCGAAGATAAATTCCGTCAAGGTATCGGTGGTAATTACCAGTTTGTATTTGGTGCAGAAGGTTTTGATTGCTGTTTCAGCCACAGGCTTGGTACACCAGGCTTCCAGTTTGACGGTTTAGGTCGTGATTTCTCTTTCTTGAACGATCCAAACGCGCCTATTGATGCCAGAGAGCTATTACTGAGTGGTGTGACTAACTTCGGTATCCGCGATACCTTGGGTCAACAGCTTGCACCAGGCGGAAACGGCAACGGTATTTGTGTCGTTCCACCAAGAGCAAGAGACGGTCTAGCATGTCCTGAAGATGGTTTTAATAGCTTCTTAGCAGACAACTCAACGGTCATCAGACAAGAAGGTAGTGCGGACTTCGACTTTAATGACTTCCGTATTGGTATCGCTTACGACTACAGCGAAAACAGCTTGTGGTATGCCAATATTTCTACAGGTACTAAGTCAGGTGGCTTCAACGACACTATCTTATTACCAGATGGCTCAACAACGTCTCCAACCTTCAGGCCTGAAGAAGTCACGCTTTTTGAAATCGGTACTAAGAATGACTTTTATGTTGGTGAAACACCGGTTCGCTTAAATGCCTCCTTGTTCCAGTATGACTACGATGATCAAGTGTTCTCATTGATCCAAGCCGTTGCGCCACCAGCAACAGCAGGCCAAACACCTCCTTCATCACTCCTGAATGTTAACGTAGCAAACTCTACGATCAGAGGTGCTGAGATTGAAACGCGTGTCTTGTTCGCTAACAACATGTCTCTTAGCGTTAATGGACTATTCCTAGATACTGAGCTAGACGAAGCTATTGTTGGTGATATTCGCCAAGGCTTTAGCCCTGATACAATTCCTGATGTGGATTTATCAGGCAATAGCTTACCTCTAGCGTCTGATGTCACTATCAATGCGACCCTATCTCAAGTAATTGATTTGAAATACGGTACACTAGACTGGAGCATCTCAAGCCAATATCGTAGCGAATACTTCCTATCCATCTTTAACCAGAGAGCCTTCGACGCAGACGGAAACCAAGTTTCTACTGAGTTAAGAAACCGTGGTTTTGATGACGAAGTTGATGGCTTCATTCGTTTCGATGCAGGTGTCGGTATCAACCTACGTGATGGCGCATTGCGCTTTGAAGCTTATGTTAATAACTTAACAGACCAAACATACTCTTCAAAATCAGTCCTTGCACCTAACCTGAATTTGCGCTTCTTGAACCTACCGCGCACCTTCGGTGTTCGTATGCGCACATACTTCTAAAAGTCAGCACATAAAAATAAAAGCCGTAAAGTCATTCAACTTTACGGCTTTTTTGTTAGCAGTTTTTATTAATCAACCACAGACGTAATACGGATAGGTTTGGCAGGTAAGACAAAGTTTTCTTTATTGCCTTCAATCCAGTCTTTGCTCAACATTATTCGACTACCCTCAACGCTCACACCTTCGGCATTCAGATGATCATACGACTGATTCTCAGGTAACCAAATAGTCAACCCTTCAACACCTGGCATTAGAAAAGACAGAAAGCTCCCCATGGTGTCAAAGAATGCATCGTATTGCTCCAGAATCAATCTAAGATTATCTGGCGTTTGTGTTTGAGATAATAAAGCAGGAACAGTTTCCAACTGAACGGACATATCGCACTGGTTGTTAGGCTCAACGATATCAACGGCAACCAAAGCATTTGCTAGCTTAAGCGCTTTTTCTATAGGTAATGTGAAGCGTTGTTCCGCATTAACCTCGACTTTAATATCCTTTTTCTGAGTCACTAACATCGCCGATTCAATTTGACATAGCTCTTTTCTCACATTGTGAATAAAGCCAAAAGAAAACTGCAAATTGGCGGTTTCCTCTTTATCAATTTTTTTTAAATGGCTATAGAATTTGCTGTATTCAACATTCAATTGACCAGCATTGAGGGTGAGCGGTGCCGCTAACAGTAACGCACCGAATAAACTTTTTTTCATGCGGATATATATTTCCGGTTAACTCGAATCATCTGTAACAGTTCATCAATATATGCTTGACCACGCTCTGAATAACTCATCAAGCCATCAGCTAATGCCTCAGCAGTTATTGGTCTTTGATTGCTTCGCAATTGATGTCTGATTTCTCTCAACCGCGCATAGGCAGGGTGTCTATTGAGATTGGTTAAATAAGTCGACACGGCTTGCGGTAAGTTCTCAAACTTTGCAACTTCATGCTCAGCACCATCATTACGCCTTGAAGGTACAAAACCACAGCCTTTCTTAAAACACCACAAACCAAAGAAATTGTACCCTTTGCGGGCAAAACGGGAAGTGCCC
Organism: Alteromonadaceae bacterium M269; assembly: GCA_004353515.1. Lineage (GTDB taxonomy): Bacteria > Pseudomonadota > Gammaproteobacteria > Enterobacterales > Alteromonadaceae > M269. The sequence continues at coordinate 1,329,745 of SMNZ01000001.1, forward strand.
CAAGCGGACTCATTAGCAGCCTGAACTAACACCAATTCTTGCGGGATAACATCGACTCTCATCAATAGTCGATCGATCGTTTTTACCGACCACTCTTCACTATTTACCTTATATTGCTCTGAGAGTTGCTCCAAACGTCTTCTATCAGATGGATGCAATTCCATATCGTGCAGAATCTCGGTTCTAATGCCCAATAACCAAACTCGCGTTTGCATGATCTGATTATTCTGACGTTTGACTTCTGGCAGTAAGTAATCAAAAAAGGCTTTCTTCTTCTCTCGGGTATTAGTGATAGATTTAAAATCGGGCACGCCTTTCGCTATCTGATACTCTTCCTCGTCCTGAATTAAGCCAGTCTCTTCTTTAACAAACGGATAAAGAAACGCAACAAAAGCAACGCCCCAAAATAGGCTAACCCCACTCCACTTCTTTAGGCGCTTTATCCATTTGTTATTAGGCAATGAAAACCGACTCATGCTTCGAGTTACCTTTAAAGTCCGTTGTTAATGTCACCGTGATACCAAACATGTCTCGATACAATATTCCTTTTATATTGTAGTAAAGTGGTGCTACCCATATCAATGCAATACCAAAGGTAATAAAGCCTACAAAAAACAGCCCTACAAACCCCACATAAAGTAAAATCAGCTTCGGCGCGTTATGGTTAACGGCTTTAATTGACGCGTATATAGCTCGTAGCGGCGTCATCTTTTTTTCGACAACCAGCGGTAAGGCAAAACTAGTGGCTATCATTAAATACAACCCTGGCAATATAAACAGCACTAGGCCTAATTGAACCACTAAACCTGTTAGCAATGATGTTAATACAATAGGCAGAGACTGAGGTACAAACTGAAATAGATTACCAAGTTTAGATGGGGCACCAACGCTATGATTAACCCCCATCATGATCACTCCTGTCATTAAAGGAGCTAAGACAACCGTTGATATAATATCGACGAAAAATTGCGTATTAGGTTCCAGCTCAATCCCACCACTTTGGATATTTTCGATACCAATATAGCTAATCAGGCTGTAAACCAAAACTAAGACCACAGCCATAATGACGAGTAACGATTGAACAATAACGCCCTTCGTTGTTTGCGTTATATCCCAACCTTGCTCAAACAGTTGTTTAAGATCGAAGTCAAACTCACCATTTAATGTTTTTTCAATATCACCACCAATGATGACCTGCTTCGTTTCACTCACTCACACCAACCTTTTGAATACTATTAGAAATTAAATCAATCAACAGACCCTAATACTCATTATACCAATCAACATCAGGTACAGGTGCTTTATTTTATGGAAAATTACCAAATGAAAAATTGAACAAGACTAAAGCTACTCAATCATAAGTCGCTTTTTCGAGAGATTATAAAATTGAAAGTACAACTTTAATGGCAAGAGCAATCAGTACCACTCCCATCAAGCGGTCAAACCAATACCCCTGTTTTCTTAGGAAGTTTCGTATTTGAGGAAAGCTTACGCAGTAGGACAAAAACGCAAACCATAGGCCCGTTGCTATCGCCATATATAAGCCATAAACCGCTTTAACCTCATTAGGAGTTTGTTCAGAAACACCTAATGCGAAAACAGATAGAAAAAACAAGGTAGCTTTGGGGTTTAAGCCATTAGTCATAAAACCAATAAAAAATGCCTTTTTATCGGTCAACAGTTGACCGCCACCATTACTGGCATCCAGCTCGTCTCCGGTTCCTTCAGGCGAAGGGCCACTTCGGATTGCTCCCCAACCAAGATACGCTAAGTAGGCAGCAGCAACATAAATTAAGACATTAAACAACCACGGTGTTGTTGCTATGATAATTCCAATACCAAGCAAAGAATAAGCGACGTGGATCAGAATACCTAGGCCAATGCCAACGCTGGTTATTACCGCTGCCCTGCGGCCATAGCTCACACTGTGTTTGAGTACAATGGCAAAATCAGGGCCAGGGCTAGCAACAGCAAAAAAATGAACGCCTGCGATCGTTATAAACTCAACCCAATACAGTTGCCAATTTTCTATCATTTACCTGATAATCCTATGAATTCAAAAAGTCATTAACGAAGGCTGAAACCTGAGTTGTCGCTAAACCATACATACCATGATTGAAGTACGACTGTCCTTGGCTGGGCTCCAAGTTTATTTCAAGCGAATAAGCTCCTCGCATACTCGCTTCTTGAACAAATCCGGCGGCCGGGTAGACGTCACCTGAAGTACCGATGGAAATAAATAAATCGGCCTGAGATAAAGCGCGATAGATCTCATCCATGTAAAAAGGCATTTCGCCAAACCATACAATATTGGGCCTAATATGGCTTGATGGCTCACAACATTGACAACGACTAGTCCCATCAACATCTTCAGTCACTCGAAATGCTTTACCCGAACGACAACACCTTGCAGATAATAACTCACCATGCATATGTAGCACATTGCGACTACCTGCTCTTTCGTGCAAATCATCAACATTTTGTGTGACAAGCAGTAGTTCACCATCAAACTTATTTTCCAATTCCGCTAGCGCAAAATGTGCGGCATTGGGCTCTACCTCGTCGCTAAGCAACTGGCGCCTACGTTCATTATAAAATCTATAGACCAGCTCTTGATCTCGTTCAAACCCTTCTGGAGTAGCGACATCTTCAACAGCATGCCCTTCCCACAAGCCGTTGCTATCCCTAAAGGTTTTCAGTCCAGACTCAGCAGAAACCCCTGCGCCGGTTAAAATTACAATTCGCCGAATGTTCTTTTTATCAATGAATAGTTTGTTATTACTCAATGGCTTTTCCTACTTCAACAGGCAGAGACAAATCTGCTCCCCATTCGCTCCAAGAGCCATCATAGACAGCGATATCATCGATATCTAACTGTGAGGCAGCCAGCGCTAAGACACAGGCTGTAACACCAGAGCCACAACTAAATACAAACCGAGTATCACCAGCTAATTTGAGAGGCTGAAACAACGCTAGCAACTCGTTTTCCGGCTTCATAAAGCCATCCTTGAGTACACGATCAAAAGGCAGATTTTTAGCTTTTGGCATATGCCCACCTCGCAAACCGGCCCGAGGCTCAGCTTCTGTTCCTAAAAACCGACCTTCACTTCTTGCATCGACAACTTGGGTATCACTTTCACCTCGTCGTTGAAGGAAAGCATTCAGTTTTATGAGTAAAGCACTTGATTCACTGACTCTAAAATCACCGGGTTTAAGTTCAGTCGCAAACCCTACCTGACATCGATAACCTTTCGACTTCCATGCTGGCAAGCCGCCGTTCAAAACATAAACGTTGTTGTGCCCCATAGCCTTGAACATCCACCACACTCTTGGAGCGCAATAAATCCCAATATCATCGTAAACAACAATAGTAGCGTCACCGTTGATCCCTAGATCTCTTGCATGTTGCTCAAATACAGAAGCCTCGGGCATAGTATGAGGCAAGGGATTGCTTGTATCACAAAAGACATTTTCAAAATCAAAATGCCTAGCACCGGGTATCACTTCGAGACCAATATCAGCTTGTTCACCCGTTACAGGATTTCGCATTGCCGTATGTAGAACAATAATTTCAGTCGTTGCCTGCTGTTGTTCGTACAACCAGTCAGCGTCGATGAGAGAGTTTGACACGAGATAAATGCCTTCTTATGAATTGCTTAACTTCGCTGCAAATAATGCCTCTTTTTCGCTTTGAGATAAAAACGACGCAGCTACCCCGTTTCTTTGCAACTGTTTAAGGCTTTCTTTACTTATACCCAATACTTGATGAGCAACCTTATATTCATACGCAAGATCGATATTGGAGACACCAGGGTCATCGGTATTCAACGTTGCCAATAGCCCCTGTTGCAGGAAATAAGGCAGAGGATGCTCAGAAAGATTGGCTACTGTTGCGGTCTGATAATTGGATGTTGGGCATGATTCGACAACAATCTCATGTTCTCGCATATAATCGATTAAAGCTTTGTCCTGTACAGCTGAAACCCCGTGACCAATCCGTGTAGCACCAAGCAACTTAATCGCATTCCACACACTAACAGGCCCATCAGCTTCCCCGGCATGAACGCTAATAGCCCACCCTGCATCTCGAGCTCGTTCAAAATGCGGTATAAAAAGCTCTGCAGGATAATTAATTTCATCTCCCGCTAAATCCAAAGCAACAAATTTGTCTTTAAACTGAAGAAGCGCATCCAGTTCTTTTTGGCAGGTTTCAACACCGAAAGTACGGCTCAAAATACCAATCAAATTGGCTTTTACACCAGTCTCTTTAACACCAGCTTCAACACCATCACAAACAGCTTCAATCAAGCCTTCTAACGGCAAGTTGAACGCGCGACTCATAAAAAATGGGGAAAACCTAAGCTCAACATAATCCAGATAACCCGATTTAGCATCAACCATGTTCTCATAAGCTACTCGGTAGCAGGCATCCAAATCCCCTAAGGCAGCCACACCCCAATCAAGCTTGGCCAAAAATGCCATGAGATCACTGGTTTTATCTTGAATTTGAGTCAGAGGTCGAAACTCTTCAAAAGAATCGACCGGTAAAGCAACGTTATGTTTGTGAGAGAGTTCCCAAATAGTTTCTGGGCTAATGTTACCGTCTAAATGTCGATGCAAATCAACTAGCGGAATACTCGCATCTATCAAAACAGCACCTTATATTGTTATTTATTCTTCAAGCTGAATTTTTTCAGCCATCAAAACAGCTTGTGTCCTAGTATTTACTGATAATTTTCTAAAAATAGCACTGATATGAGCTTTGACTGTAGCTTCTGTAATGCTCAAGTCATGAGCAATTTGCTTGTTCAAAAGTCCAGCCTGCAAAAGCTTAAGCACCTGGAACTGCTTAGTCGTCAATGATGCCATTTTATTGGCAATAATGACTTCTTCATCTTCGTGATCTTTTAACTTATCTCGTACTTCTTCACTTAACCAGGTTTCGCCTCTAAGCACTGCGTTAACCGCTTCTGCGATTTCCGCAGAAGGTGTTGATTTAGTGATGAAGGCTTTCGCTCCAAATCCCATCACTCGTGCGATGACCTTAATAGATTCAGTTGCCGAAACAACCGCAATCGGAATGTTAGGGAACTCTTCAGCTACGCTCAACAAGCCAAAAAAGTCATCACAACCGGGCATTTGTAGATCAAGTAAGATAAGTTCAATATCAGGATTAGATTGAAGTGCATTGATAGTACTTTCAAGAGAATCAGACTCTACTAACTGAAGGTCTTGAAATAACGGCGTTAATGCTCCGCCTAATGCTTCACGGAATAAGGGGTGGTCATCCGCAATTAAGAATTTCGCCATTTTTTAATCCTGTCACTTGCCTGTAATTCATACGTAAACGTATGCACCGAGTATTCTTATTTTGAGTTAGTGAAATTTATACAATAAAAGTACTACTTTAGTCTGACCGCTTCAACTTAAAAAACAATCAGTTAAGACAATATTCAATATTATTTCACTACTGCTTCCATTACGGGTGAGTTTCTAAGCCAAAGTTGCGTTAATTTTCGATGAACCCCAATAAAATCACCGATAAGAGCACTATGATCACGTGTATGAAAAATATCTAACCGTCTTCGTTATTGAAGCGCTAAGAAATCGAGAAAACTCACTCGTTATTGGCTTATTGTAGCAGTTCTTCGAATAAATAGATGTATGAATCAGGTAATTATACCTACCTGACTGTATAGTATTTTATGTCTTCAATAGGTCAAAGCAAGCTAGACAGCTATTTCACTAGTACTAACTTTTGATTTAGCTATAATATTCCGCCTCGTTTTACACCTCTTATTTGAAGGGTTTTGTTATCAAAGACACACTTTATGCTCACCCACAGAAAGTGGCGAAGTTTGAGTTCGATGAAAACGTAGCCGAAGTATTTCCAGATATGATCGAACGGTCTGTCCCTGGTTACGTGACCATTGTTGATTCTATTGGGCAAATGGCGAATCGTTACGCCACCGAAGGCAGCAATATATATGATTTAGGGTGCTCTCTTGGAGCCGTTAGCTTATCGATCAGCCGACAGATCCAAGCTAAAGAGTGCAAAATAATCGGCATCGACAACTCGGAAGCGATGATTGAGCGTTGTAAATTGCATTTGAAAGCCTTTAAAGCTCCCTGTGAAATCAATGTGCTATGTCAGGATATTCTTCAGACTGAGATTGAAGATGCCAGCGTGGTTGTTATGAACTTCACCATGCAATTTATCGCACCCGAGTTGAGAGCAGAGCTCATAGCTAATATCTACCGAGGGCTTAAACCTGATGGAGTACTGATAATATCAGAGAAATTACGCCACGATACAGAGGATGGTAACCAGCTGCTGATTGATTTACATCACGAATTTAAAAGAAGAAACGGCTACAGTGAACTCGAAATTAGTCAGAAAAGATCGGCACTGGAAGACGTTATGCTGATTGACGATTTTGCCACACATAAAAAACGCTTAACGGACGCCGGATTTGACGATGTTGTACTTTGGTTCCAATGTTTTAACTTCGCATCCATGGTTGCAATCAAGCAAAAATAGGACATTATCTTGAAAGTCGACTGGTACCAACCCCTTTATCAACAACTTGCCACCTCCCCTTTAAGCGCTTGGCTTGAAACACTGCCAGCGCATATGGCCGAATGGCAGAAGAAACCTCACGGCGAATTTACTAAATGGCTAAAGCTGTTAAAAAAGCTACCTAAAACGGAAGTCGGTCAAATTGAGCTAAGCGACCAGGTTTCATTTGGTTCAAAACAAGATATCGACGAATATACGCAGAAATTCATCGAAGGTTTATTACAACAGTTTAAACCTTGGCGAAAAGGCCCTTTCCATATTCATGACATTCACATTGATACAGAATGGCGTTCAGATTGGAAGTGGGATAGATTGGTTTCACATATCAAGCCATTGGAAGGAAAACATGTTCTTGATGTGGGTTGTGGCAACGGTTATCACATGTGGAGAATGTTGGCACAGAACCCAGAATTGGTTATTGGTGTCGATCCAACAGAGCTATTTCTTACTCAGTTTCAAGCAATAAAGCATTTCAACCCTGATCCTAGAATCCATCTTGTCCCCTTGGGGATTGAAGATATGCCTCCACTTGGCGCGTTTGATTGTGTGTTTTCCATGGGAGTGATGTATCACCGTAAAAGTCCTATGGACTTTTTGGTTCAATTAAAGCAGCTTCTCGCTCCTGGCGGTCAGCTCGTATTAGAAACCCTAGTTGTCGATGGTGATAAAAATACTGTTCTTATGGCGGGGGAGCGTTATGCTCAGATGCGCAACGTTTGGTTCCTACCTAGTACCCTTGCGTTGGAACATTGGCTAGACAGACTTGGCTTTAAAAATATCAGCACTGTAGACGTCAGCAAAACCACAGTTGAAGAACAGCGTTCAACACAGTGGATGACCAACCATTCATTAAAGGATTTCTTGGATCCCGATGATCCATATAAGACTATTGAAGGAGAGCCTGCTCCAGTAAGAGCTGTTATCATTGCAGAACGATAATCTACGTACAGCACCTAAAACCACTATAATGAATACAAACGCATGTTTGTGGTGTATCTGGAACATATAGGGTCTTTATTTTGAAAACGGTATGGCGTGGCAGAAATGACAAGCTGCTTATGCCTTTCATCTTTGTACTGATACTTGCACCAATAGCGACTTACGATCAGACGTTGTTTCACTCGCTGGTTGAGTTAGCAGCTGTCTTTATCGGTATTTCGGCCTTTATAGCAACTTTGAGCACATTCAAGTACTCGCGCTCAAGCCACTCTCTGTACCTAGGGACAGGCTATCTCTGTGTCGCATTTTTAGATCTTGGGCACTTACTCACATCAATACCGGATCACGTCCCTAATGTTAGGGATGATGCCACTGTTCAGTTATGGCTGTTCGCTAGGGTCGTCGAAGCGTTCATTTTACTTACCTTTATCGACTTCGCTGACAAGAAGGTTAAACCGCTAGTTTTTATTCTAGGTTCAATAGCTACACTCATTGGCATACTTTACGTCGTTAAAACCAACGTATTACCTGTTTTATATACGCCACAAACAGGTTATAGCGTTGAAATGCAGTATACCGAGTATGTCGTAATTGCAGTGATCGGATTGGCTGTTTTACGTTTAATAAAAAACCGAAAACAAGCAGGAACCAATAAAGAATATGGCTTACTCATTATTGCTGTGTCGCTGACGTTCTTGGCAGAAGTATTATTTTCTGAGCCACTCAGAGCATTAAATTTATCACCAGCATTTGGTCAGATAGCAAAGCTACTCTCATTCTGGATGCTCTATCTTGCACTGGTTGAAAACACCTTGACCAAGCCCTTTGCGGCTTTATTGAATAGCTTTAATACGTACAACCACTTACCGGATGCCATCACCATTGTCGATGAAAACGGAGCTATCATTCAAAGTAATGCCAGTGTTAGTAAATTCACGCCCTTCAACGAAAAAACCATTATAGGGCAGAACGTACACAAGCTATTCCATAGTCCAGATGTTGCAGAAGAAGACTGCCCTATTTGTAAGGCAGTTATGGGCAAGAACCTCCCTCAAACATACGAAGTATCTAGAGATCAAAAACGACTTGAAATCAGAGTGTCTGCTGCGAGTTCAGTATCTGGAGGCTTCGGGGTCGTTCACATCTGTCACGATATGACGGTAAGGCATGTCGCTGAGCAAAATCTTGGGTTAATCAGTCGACTATTCAACATGTTGCGCCTGACTAACCAAGCTATTTTTAAACATGAAGACGAGCTTTCGCTATTAAAAGAGTTTTGTGACATCGCGATTAATGTCGGTCAATTTGAGCTCGCTTGGTTTGGTACAGTTGAAGGCGATATCGTTGTTCCTCTGACCTATGCTGGCGATCATGGTGACTACATCAGAAAAGCAAAAGTAAATGTTGCTGAAGGTGAAACAGCAAATGGCCCTATCGCCCTGGCACTTCGCAATAACGATATATTCTATGTTAACAACATGGATACCGACCCTATTTTTAAGCCTTGGCGCAAACCGGCCAGAGAAGCTGGCTTTAAATCAGTCGTTGTTATGCCTTGGGAAAGAAACGGCGCTGCAGTCGGATTCTTCGCACTTTATGCAAGAGAATATGATGCCTTCGATGAAGCGACTCTTGATCTCATTAAAAGCTTGAGCAAAGACATTAGTCGCATTCTGACCTACATAGAAGCTGAGAAAATAAAAAGTGAGACAGAAAAGCGACTCACCGACTTATCCCGAGCTATTGAACAAAGCGAAAGCGCAATCCTCATTACCGATGTTGATCTTAACATTGAGTACGTAAACGACTATTTCTGCCGCCTAAACCAATATGAGCCTAAGGACATTGTCGGTAAGTGCGCCACTAAAGTATTTAATTTTGATAAAGAGACCAAGAGCGTTATCAACGAAGCCTTAGAAACAGTCTATCAAGGTAAGAGTTGGGAAGGTGAAATATTCATCGACAAGCTAGGAGACAGGGAATATTGGTTTTACCAAAATGTCGCTCCAGTTTTATCTAACGACGGTGAAATGGTTCAGATTATATGGACGTCTCGAGACAATACCGAGTTGCACAACGCGCAGCAGACTATTTCTCAACTGGCGTTTTACGACACCTTAACGAATTTACCTAATAGACGTTTGTTTCATGATCGCATGACACAGTCACTGCAACTATCCAAAAGAAACAATAAGCAATTCGCCCTGCTCTTTTTCGACATAGACGACTTCAAAGCTGTTAACGATATTATGGGGCATAGCTACGGCGATATGCTGTTGCAGCATATGGCAGAAGTACTCAAGACTTGCGTTCGTGAGTCGGATACAGTGGCTAGACTGGGCGGAGATGAATTCACCATTATTTTGCAAGATATTGAAAATGAACGCCAAGTTAAGCTCATTGCCACTAAAATAATATCGAGCTTGAACAAAGCGGCTCAAATTGGCGATAGGTTGATGTCTGTTTCAACCAGTATTGGTGTTAGCGTTTATCCTAACCACGGCACAGATTGCAATACGTTGATGAAAAAAGCCGATATGGCGATGTATCACGCCAAGAGCTTAGGTAAAAATACCTGCAAGATTTTTGACGATTCAATTGCGCAAGATCACGTTCAGCGCGCCAAAATGCAAGACGCTATTCAAAAAGCACTGTCTGTCGAGGAATTTAGCTTAAACTATCAACCCCAGTACAGTGTAGTCGATGGTCGCCTCGTCGGTGTTGAGGCGCTAATTCGCTGGTATAAAGGCGGCACAGAACTTATTTGTCCAGATAAATTTATTGGTGTTGCAGAACAAAGCGACCTCATCATTGATATTGATCAGTGGGTTATCCACCAAGCTTGTCATGAGATGAAAAAGCTATTAGACAAGGGCTTCCCTAACGTCAAACTTGCTGTAAACATCTCAGCGGTACACTTCAAGTATTCGCGATACCTCATCAACACCATTGATTCTGCGCTTAAAGAATCCGGCTTCCCACCTCATCTTTTGCAAATTGAAATGACAGAAGGCTCTCTGGTTGAAGACGCCACTCTGGCTGTTGAAACCATCAATGCCATCAAGAACTTTGGCGTTAGCATTGCCATTGACGACTTCGGCACTGGATACTCTTCTCTAGCTTACTTAAAGCGTTTCCCTGTTGATCTCATCAAAATCGACAGAAGCTTTATGTATGACCTAGAGAACGACAATACTGACCGCTCTATCGTAGACGCCATTATCAACATGGCTCATAGCTTAAACCTAGAAGTTCTAGCCGAAGGCGTGGAAAAACAAAACCAACTCGATTATCTTGCACGCAATCACTGTAACTTTGCTCAAGGTTACTTTTTCGCAAAACCCATGACTTCCGGGTCTTTGTATGAGTATTGGGAAAAAACAACCTCAAAGTATTTAAACTAAAGCGTCATATTTCCAAGGTATAGTAGGTCGATTGCTGAAAGCGCCATAGTACCTTTCTTAATGGAGGCAAGTTGTCACTATATGGATATCTGTAAAAACTTACTCACTTCAAGAGAGTTTTATCTAGTTATTGCCTTTATTTTTCTTCTTTTTAACCCTAAAAACACTCGGGCTAGTAGCCACGGCGGCATTCAACTCAACGTTGAGGTCACTTTTGGCACTCATAATGCCACCTCACGAATTGGGTTATTAGCATTTGGAGCGGCTGCAGAGAGCAACTTAGCCACAGAACTAGGCGCAGGAGTTTGGGCTCAGACTCACTTAAAACGTTTCGGAGCAAGAACAACTGGGTGGTCTATTGGTTATGATTCTTTTGGCCTCGTAGGCATTGGCGACAACTCAAACCTTTTAGGTTCAGCACTCAGTGAATCAATAGCCTCCCCCATTTATCGCGAGCGGTCAGAAAAGAGCTTCTTAGGTGTGGGCTTTGGTGTTATCGATGAAAACATATCAGGGTCACTTAATAAATTCGGTCTCAAGCGTGGAAAGCTTATCCTCAGAGCTGCCAATAAAACGAGCTCGCTGCATGTCACCTTTGCTAACGACTTAAGAGAAAGCATTCTTCGTGGAGGAGCCACCGATTATGGACAAACCGCCGCACTAGCGATTCAATATAACCAGATCCGTCGAGATAGCCTGACTCAATTCGGTATTGGTTTAGATTTCTTCACGCCTCAGCCTGACTACAATCAAGCCCCAAATAATCGGCTTAACTCCAGCGAAGGCCGTAAACGTGTTTGGAACACGACCAAACCCTGGGACAAGTTGTTTAATGCTAATCTTTTCTTTGAGTTTGCCAGGCAGGACGACGAAGGCACTATATCAACTAAGATCGGAATCGATAGCCCTAAACTGGGTGCCTATGCACAGAACAAAATACATGATGGGTTTGGTCTCTTGCCTCGATACCCTTGGCCAGTCAATCAAAAAGATAAGCTATTCTTCGAAGCAAACGTCAGTAAAAGAGTGCACTAGATCGCTATGAAATTAACAACTAAACTCGTACTGGCAGCTTCCCTACTCCATTTATCAGGTTGTGAAACCTACAGAACCTATTATGGAGAAACTGCTCAAGAAGTTAAGGTCGAGGCTACGCAGTATAGACTCGATTTAAGCTATAGCTCTCTGGAAAGGTTGCCGCCAAATTTATCACTCAAAGAAGAGTTAAGGACATTAAACCTCAGTGGCAATCCCAAACTAGACTTACAAAGCGCCGTTGCAGAGCTATGTAAACTCCCCAATTTACACATTTTACTGCTTAACGATATGCAGCTTAAGGCGATCCCTGAAGCTATTGCAGATTGCCCCGCACTAACGCAGATATCTTTATCCAAAAACCCAGAGTTAAATTTCAACCAAACTTTTCAAACGCTGAGCACACTTAACCTTGAATTTCTCGATATTTCAGACAACCAGCTAAATGAACTACCACAAGAGCTCAGTCTTTTAAAAACACTGAAAGATTTGCGTTTGAGTGGCAACCATATCTCGTCACCACAAGCTTATATAACGCTAGCAAAGCTGCCCCAGCTTTTTTCCTTATGGCTGAACAATAACGCTCTAACGGACTTACCGAACGAGATCGGGCTTTTACCTCGGGTAGGATATTTGTATTTAGATAATAATTCACTAACCGAGTTGCCAAATGGCATTGTCTACATGCGTCGATTAAGCTCATTATGGTTAGGTCACAACTGTTTCCAACAAATTCCAGCTGTGCTAGCCAATACTGGGGTTTATATGGTTTTTTTGAACAATAATCGTATTACAAGGATTGGAGAACGGTTTGAAAAGGGGGCTTTCTTTATTCAGGGTATTGCTCTTGATAATAATTACCTTACTGAACACCAAACAAAAGCGGCTAAAAAGATATTTTACGATACCTTTATCTATTCTGACGCAAACCAGCTTCCTCAAAACTCTCTGGCGTCATGTATGCCCAATAGAACCTCTGAAACGGCAAGTTAAGTAGTTGGTGATATTTAGCCAAATATTGTTAGCTTCTATTCCCCCCATTACAAAGTGCCCACAAAATAGCTTTCTCACTCTCCATTATTTCGACAAATATACGAATAAAGCAACCAATCAATTTAAAATTACAGCTATACAATCGCCCACAATTCAAACCAAAAATAAAATACAAAAGAAACCAGTTAACTTATAAATTTAAAACATAAAAATAATATAAACTAAGAATTTATATAAAAAAGTTTACATATGAAAAACAAACAACCGATAGTTACAAACTCGTTATAAAATCATATACATTCTTTACAAACAGCCCAAATTTAATGCGTAATATTTTTCCTGCGAAATTTATCGAATTAGAAATGAAAGATAAGAATCGCTCCCTAGAAATAATTGATTTTTTAAATGGAGTAATTTTTGTGAAAAAAATATATAAAGGCCTTTTGCTATCAACCTTACTTTTTTCAGCGATTGGCACATCACAAGCAGCCTATTTTCCAAAAGCCGCTGGTAACGTTTATGTTATGGATAACAATCCTGCAGGTAATAACGTTATCGCTTTTACACGCTTTGTAAACGGTCGACTATCAAGGTTAGGCTCTGTTAGCACAGGAGGCTTAGGTGCCGGAGATAATGCAGAAGCTGATCCATTGGGAAGTCAAGAATCAGTTATATTAAGCGAAAATGGCAAAAATCTATACTTAGTTAATGCCGGCTCCAACACTATCTCTGTCTTCTATTTAACTCGCAGAGGCCGCCCTATCCTTATCCAAGAGGTATCGTCAGAAGGCACATTCCCAGTGAGCTTAACAACCGACGGAGACGTTTTATACGTTCTTAACGCTGGTGACAATGGCTCAATCGCTGGCTACTCAATCAGCAAAAGTGGCAAATTATCCTTGATGTCAGACTCTATCCGTAGCTTAGAAACAGGGCAAGAAGGTATCCCAGAAGGGGGATTACGTAATTTAGCACCAGGTGACATCGCTTTCGATACAGTTGAACGCCGATTGGTCATTCCTTTTGGTCGCGGTACTGAATTAGGTGATGGACGCATCCTAAGTTTTGAAGTTAATGACCAAGGTCTTCCATCAGATGAATTTGTTGAAACGGTAGCTACTGGACGCTTACCTTTTAGTGTCGACTTCACTCAAAACGGCATCCCGTTAATCGCAGAAGCACTTGGCGCTGAAGGTGGAGAGCCAACAGGCGGCAGCTTATCTTCTTTCCAGTTCTCATCAGCTGGTGCTGATATTAGCCCGATGGACATCATCGCTAATGGGCAAGCAGCAACATGCTGGGTAAGAGCAGGTAGCGAAACAGATTTCGCATTTACCAGTAATACTAATGGCGGCTCTATCAGCTCCTACCAAGTAAGCCGAAATGGAGAGCTAACACTACTCAATGCTGAAGCAGCAACTGATATTGGTTTACCTATAGACTTCGATTTAACTGATGACGACGCTTTCTTGTATGTCACTACTTCAAGCGAAGGCGGTGTTAGAGGCTACCGTGTTAACAAGGCTACTGGCGACCTTATCTCACTAGGTTTATTTGGTGGTAACTTACCTATATTCGAGAACGATGGGTTCGCACCTCAAGGATTAGCGGTTCGATAGAACAGATTCTATACCCTCACCTAAGCGGCTCTGGTCGCTTAGGTTGTTTGATTTTGATAAAGCAGAAATTATGAAGACAGTATTAACCTTTAGTTTATCTCTAATCATTCTTTTAGGAATTATGCTATTTAATTTCGACAAAGAACCTCAAATATCTCGGCAGGACAACACTATTCACTCACCTCAGGAGTCGTTTAATGGTGTCCCTTCTAGTCATCAAGCGAGCACTCTAGCTCCCCGAGCTGAAGAGTCACTTTTAGTCGATGAAAAGACTATCACTAATGCTGAACGTACCCCAGAACCATTGAGCAATAACCTCAATCAAATTGAACTTTCAGAATTAGCGAATGAAGAAGAGATTATTTTTTACGACAAGTTACTCGAAAAATTAATTATAAAAGATCGTGAAACTGGAGAAATAATCTACGAAACACAACTTTCTGAGGAATTGCTGGCACAAAATCTTTCTGGTTCATTTAAAACAAATGATGAAACTTATCAGAATAATAGTGCATTAGTTAACTCACAGGAAAATTTAGATCCTGACAACAATACTTTTACTTTACTACCAAATGAGGATGAGCCAGAAGTACTTATCTTGAACGAAAATGGTGAAGAGAAAATTATCCACATCGAATAAATATCAAGTAAAAATAACTAAAAATTCACATTTGCAACTTTCATACTATAAAGCAGTTCTAGGTTTACCCTAGATTTGTTTTTCCACCATAACTCTGTAGGAATGGTAATTCCTTAATGGAACTTATGTATAAGCTTTGATCAGTACCACATGGGTTTATCCGCATATAGAAAGTACTTGCTCACCGATTTACCTAATAAAGTAAACTGGGTGTTCAGCTTCACTAAGATTAGCTCAAAAGTGTTTCAAGCGAACTCCTGCCCCAATATAGCCAATGCTAGAATCTATATACGTCCCTGAATAGTACCCTTATTACTCAAACTGATTAGCGGCTTAACAACAAGCACTTTCAGCACTTTTAATACCACTCTTGGTAACAACCACCCCGCTAAAACCCCAAAAAATAACGAGCAATTTAAATCATAATAATGAGATCCTAAGATTCTAATAACGCCTTTATATAAAAAACATAAAATAGTTATAGACTTGTTATGAAACCCCAATAAAAAACCAATAAGCAAATCTATGACTACTTTTTTTCTTAAGTAAAAATTTAAATAAAACACAGAAATTGACTTATCGGAATGTACCAACAAACTATTAGTCTGCGTTTTCGATGCCATACAACCAATGAAGAAAAGCCTAAAGCACTAGGCACAGTGCTTGATGCAGCAGAAAAACCAAGTATCCAGAAATACAAAAACACGAACAATGGTTAACATATTAACTTAACAAAACCACCACCAACCCTGAGCAAAAACCCCTTAAAAAACACAACAAAACCAAAAAAAACAAAAATAACATGTTGATTTATTTTACCCGCTGTACGATAGTGATTGCACAATAAATACTCTGCGCTCTTTTCCAGATATTGAGCCATAAGTGTGAAGCAACCGGATAATAAGAATTAGCTAAGCATGAATCTATTTCTAAACAATTGTTTTTAATAGTTATTTGATTTAGTCGCTAATGCTTTGAGCAGTAGAGATCAAACTGGGTATTTTATGAGTTTATTTTTTAAAATTTTTAAGTTCGTTACTTTTATTGTTTTTGTGTCTACATCACTACCACCGGCTTTCGCTGCAAAGCCAGTTAAACCTCCAATAGATGATTTCTATAAAGACCGCTATGTCATCGCTGAGTTCAAAGCAAAAGCTCAGTCCGATGATGGGTTAATAACTCTGGAGAAAGTTTCAGATATTTGGGGGCGAGCCAAGACGACTGAAGTGCTCAAACTCCCTAAAAGAGAATCGGTGCCAGTTCAGGTAGGTGAAAAGTATATTGTTGTCTTTAGCTATCTTCGTAAACATCCAATATACAGAGATGTCATTGAAGAAAACCCCGATGGTCCAACGATTGTTCATGGGTTGGCTGGCGCTGCCATTTATCACTCTGATGTAGCTTTAAAATACTTGTTTAATGTCGCGGAAAAAGCGCATGTTACCAATCAAGTTGACGATGCTGGCCAAGTTATCGACGCTATTCTCACCTTACTACTCAATGAAGAAAAACCAAGAGAGCGCCGACTAGCTGCATTCCAGTTCATGTTGAGCAACGACCTACACAAACAGTTAAACACAAAACAAACCAAAGCCTACCGCAACCTTCTCAAGTCACAAGAATTACCAGATTTAGAACAGGAGTTACTGCTAACCTCTGCACGCGCTATGCCTATGAAGCAGAGAAAGAAATGGCTAGTCAACCTGTGTAGAAAAACCGTGGATAGTGCTGGTGTTGAATTTGATCTTCTGAGTTTAGTGCCACTAAAAGTGAGAACTTGTGTCCGTATCATTGGTGATGAAGTAGAAGACAAAGATGTTAATAGGCTCACCGCACTTTTATATTCCAACGCACCTGGCGTTAGTAAAGCATCACTGCGCACCTTAGTTTCTTGGAATGAAGAACAGGCATTGGAAATCTTCCGCCAAGTCCTTGATAGCAACCAGCCTGTTCACACAGAAACACGACGTGTATTGCTCACGAAAGTCCCGGAGTAGAGCACCTGCAAGTAATTCCAATTAGTCATAACGATATTGAGAGAAAGTTGTCGGCAAAGCAGTTAGCGCAGCTTTCCCAAGACCTTATGCCAAGGGGGCGTAGGTTTTCTTAAAACCGAGGATGGGTATTTAGAGGATACTTTTAATCATGAAATCTTATTTAAGTGCTATTTCAGCCTTATTTATAACAGTCGGGGCTAGCGCATATGCGCAAGAAGTGCCTTCTTCTGACGTGAGTACTAAGTCAGAAAACAAATTAACCAAACCTGAGAAGAAGATTAAAGCGGTTGGTTATGCTCGCTCTAAGAGTTTAGCTGAGTTACGAAAGCAATATGAAAAAAGCTTAAAGAGCAGTAAAGGCAAGAAAGAACTGCGCTCTGGTGAAATCAACGTGCTTCGTATGCCGCCTGCAATGGAACAGCGAGGTAAGCAACTGCAAGCATCACAAAGTAGTGAAGGATTGCAGCTAAGCACAGCCTTCGACTTCGTGCCTATTGCCAACACTCCAACTGCCAACCTTAGTATTGAAGGCTATTCAAACGATGATAATGCCGCAATCAATAACACAAGGATCACTCCGCCTGATACTAATGGCGACGTGGGTTTAACCCATTATGTGCAATACGTTAACTTGGGTTGGGTCTTTTTCAATAAAGACGACGGTTCAACCGCAGGTGGTCCTTTCCCAGGAAATATTTTCTGGCAAGGGTTTGGTGGCGTTTGTGAAACGCAAAATGCGGGTGACCCTATCGTGCTTTACGATCACTTAGCGGGTCGTTGGTTATTTAGCCAATTTACTGGCGGTGGACTAGTAGATGGCCATCAATGTGTTGCTATCTCTGATGGTGAAGATCCAACAGGTCCATACACTTTGTATGACTTCGTTGTAAGTCCTGGAGGTTTCAACGATTATCCGAAAATTGGTGTATGGCCAGATGGTTACTATATGACCACACATGAATTTGTTGGTGGCTCTTTCGCTGGTGTTAACGTCACTATATTTGATCGTGATGCGATGCTAGCCGGTGATGCCAATGCCAGCTTTATTCAGTTTGAAAATGTCAACGGTGGAAATGCTTTCGGTGCGCAAATAGGACACCTTGAAGGGCCTAACGTACCACCAGCAGGCACCTGTAACCACATGGTACATGCGACAGACGTTCAAGCATTTGGCTTACCTGGTGCTGACAGATTACGCATGTGGGAAGTTTGTGCAGACTTTGATACTCCATCAAATTCAACCTTTACAGAAGTTGCGAGCGTTGCCGTTCCTGCATTTGACCAAAATTTCTGTGGATTTAGCCGTGATTGTATTGAGCAACCAGGTCCACAGTCACTTGATGGCCTAGCAGGCTTTACTATGTATCGCTTTAACAACCGTTACTTCCCGTCAGAAGGCGTGTTGAAGTCTGTAGTAACGACCAATGTTGATGTTGGTGGTGATAGAGCCGGCGTTATGTGGGTTGGTTTGGATATCAATCCAACAACAGGCGCAGCATCTATCGGTGACGGCGGTGATTTAATCGGTGTTGTCGACTTTAACGACGGAATGAATCGCTGGATGGGCTCTGCGTCATTGGACTCAGCAGGTAATATCGGTATCGGATACACAAGAAGTAGTGAGACTTCTTTCCCTTCAATTTACTTTACTGTTCATGAACGTGGAGTAGACGGAGCTGGTCAAGTTCAAACAGAGCAAGTCTGTGTTGATGGAACAGGATCTACTACAGGTGCAAACCGTTGGGCAGACTATGCGAGTACAAGTGTTGATCCAGTAGATAACTGTACTTTCTGGCACACTAACGAGTATGTAGAAACGACAGGATCATTTGAGTGGAATACACGCGTTTGTGCTTTCACTCTAGATTCATGTACAGGTGGCACTCCTCCTCCGCCTCCTCCCCCACCTGTGAGCTGCTCATTTGAAGATGATTTCGGTACTTCAACAGGCTGGACTATCGATCCTTCTAGCAACTGTTCTACAGGAACTTACGTTAGAACTAACCCTACTCTCCAAAGCAGTGGTGGTGTAACAACTCAACCTGGTGGTGATTCTGATGGAAACGGCTTTGCAGTATTTACAGCAACCAACACAAGCGCAGGTAATGCTGATGTTGACGGTGGTGTTTGTGTAGCTCGCTCACCTAACATCACGGTTAATGACGCTTCGCAATTATCAATTGATTGGTTCCATGGGCAGCGCGATACAGGTGATGATCCAAACGGTGACTTCTATAGATTGGAATACTCAACTAACGGCGGCGCTACTTTCACCAGCTTAGTTAATATTGGTGACGTTCGTACGGCAGCAAGTTGGGCCAATGCCACTGCCAATATCCCTGCAGGCTCAGATGTTGTAATTCGCGTCAGTACAAGCGATGGCGCTGGACCAGGAGATATTGTTGAAGGCGGTATAGACAACGTATCTATCTGTACAGTGAACTAAAGTAAGCTGAATAACATTGTTTTAAATGGGGGTGCATCCCCCATTCTCCAAAAGCATAAATCGCATTACCTGTGGTTTATGCTTTTTTGTTTTTAGAGACTTCTTAGTGAGGGTTTAAGCTTCTGGAGTATGTGTCCAACGCCCGAATAAGTTCTTTTTTGGTATTCCTCGTACCTGGTTACCTAGTAAGTAAGAAATAGGTAAAGCAATCAAACCAACCAACGCATGCCCATAGAAATCGCCATAATTAATATGTCCAACGAGCGCTAAAACCATATTTAAAAAGTAAGCGGCATAAACCATATCTCGCAGGTCATTGTACCTATGTGTCACTATGACAAGAAATGCGACAATTTTGAGATAAGCCAATGGATAAACCAAGTATTCCGGATAACCAAACGCCGTAAAGAAACCAGCTTGTTGTTCATGAATAACATGATAAGTAACTGCGGCAAAGCCGAGTAAAAATAGGACGATGGCGGTACTAAACCAATAAGCAAAAACTTTTAATTTATCTTTCATAAAACTCATTCACGCTTTCGCTGATTCACTTCAGCTCTGGATTACAAATAAATTACGCCCGAAACCGAGATTAATGTTGTGACTCAGGGCGGCGCTAAGGTATTCTACACCCTTTGTATTTTTTATCGCTCCAATCACATTATTTTCATTTCATTGGCGCGATTATCAACCTATCAAATTGTTTGGAAACACCGATAAATGGCAGCAGAGTATCACCCGCAGAAACTGGAAAAAGACGTACAAGAATACTGGGAATCCAGTCAGATTTTTCAGGCTGATGTAGACCCTAGCAAAGAAAAGTTTTATTGCCTGAGTATGTTCCCCTACCCCAGTGGGAAGCTGCATATGGGACACGTTCGCAACTACACGATTGGCGACGTTGTTAGCCGCTATCAAAGAATGCAAGGTAAAAACGTCATGCAACCTATGGGTTGGGATGCTTTTGGATTACCAGCAGAAAACGCAGCGCTAAACAATAACAGTCAACCAGCGAAGTGGACTTACGCCAATATCGAATACATGAAAGAACAGTTGAAATCTCTTGGATTCGGCTATGACTGGCGTCGTGAAGTCACCACCTGTAAAAAAGACTATTACCGTTGGGAACAGTGGTTCTTCACACGCTTGTATGAAAAAGGCTTGGTATACAAAAAGAATGCAACCGTTAACTGGGATCCGATTGACCAAACCGTTTTGGCAAACGAACAGGTTATCGATGGTCGTGGTTGGCGTTCGGGTGCTTTAGTTGAGCAAAAGGAAATTCCGCAGTGGTTTATTAAAATCACCGACTATGCAGAGCAACTTCTCAACGACTTAGACACGCTTGATGATTGGCCTGAGCAAGTAAAAACCCAGCAAAGAAACTGGATAGGCCGCTCTGAAGGCGTTCAGATGACTTTTGCGCTTGCTGACGGCAACGAGCCTTTTGATGTTTACACAACCAGACCTGACACTGTTATGGGTGTGACCTATGTTGCCTTAGCTGCTCAACACCCGCTTGCATTAGAAGCTTCGAAATCAAATGCTGAACTTGCAGCTTTTATCGAAGAATGTAAGAACACGAAAACAGCCGAAGCCGATATGGCAACTATGGAGAAGAAAGGCTGTGCAACAGGGCTTTACGCTATTCACCCATTGTCTGGCGAGAAAGTTCCAGTATGGGTCGCAAACTTTGTCTTGATGGATTATGGCTCCGGCGCGGTTATGGCAGTTCCAGGGCATGACCAGCGCGACTGGGAATTTGCAACCAAATACGGTTTGGAAATTAAACAAGTTGTTGAACCAGCTCCCGACTCTGAAGAAAACTGCGATATCAGCGAAGCCGCTTTTGTTGAAAAAGGAGTTATCGTTAATTCAGGTGAATTTGATGGACTAGCTTTCAAAGAAGCTTTTGACGCTATCGCACAAAAGCTCAAGAGCCTGGGTAAAGGTGATATCAAAGTAAATTACCGTCTACGCGACTGGGGGGTGTCTCGCCAACGCTATTGGGGAGCGCCTATTCCTATGTTGAGGACAGAAGATGGCGAATCAGTTCCTGTTCCAGCGGATCAGTTGCCTGTTGAGTTGCCGGAAGATGTTGTTATGGACGGTGTAACCTCTCCGATAAAAGCTGACCCTGAGTGGGCCAAAACAACCTACAACGGTCAGCCAGCAACGCAAGAAACAGACACATTCGATACCTTCATGGAATCCTCATGGTATTACGCGCGTTATACCTCAGCCATGAACAATGATTCAATGTTGGATGAAAAAGAGGCAAATTACTGGTTGCCCGCAGATCAATATATCGGTGGTATCGAGCACGCGATTCTTCACCTTTTATATTCGCGCTTCTTCCACAAGTTGCTTCGTGACGAAGGTCTAGTAGATTCTGATGAGCCATTTAAGCGCTTATTATGTCAGGGAATGGTATTAGCAGACTCTTTCTGTCGTAAAGATGAATCTGGTGCAACAACTTGGTACGCACCAGCAGACGTTGACGTTCATAAAGATGAGAAAGGTCGCATCGTTAGTGCCACACTAAAATCTGACGGATTGCCTGTTGAACACAGCGGCATGACAAAAATGTCTAAGTCGAAAAACAACGGTATCGATCCACAAAAAGTCATCGAGCAATACGGTGCTGATACTATTCGCTTATTTACGATGTTTGCTGCGCCACCAGAACAAACACTTGAATGGCTGGATTCTGGTGTTGAAGGTGCCAACCGTTTCTTGAAGCGTCTATGGAGACTGACACAAGAACATATAGATGCAGGTTCTGTTGCGTCGCTTAATGTCAAAGAACTAAGCAGCGCACAAAAGTCATTGCGTCGCGAAGTGCATAAAACTATTGCAAAAGTGACAGATGATATCGGTCGTCGTCAGACCTTTAACACTGCTGTTGCTGCGGTAATGGAACTATTGAATAACTTACAGAAAGCACCAAAAGAGTCAGAACAAGATAAAGCGTTACTACAAGAAGCGTTAATCGCGGTTGTTCAGCTTCTTAACCCAATAACACCGCATATCTGTAATGAGTTGTGGAAGCAACTTGGACAAGAAGGTGATGTTGAGTTTGGTGGCTGGCCCGCAGTAGATAATGATGCATTGGTTGAAGATGAGAAGCTGATCATTGTTCAAGTCAACGGCAAGCTAAGAGCTAAAATAACGGTTGCCGCTGACGCTTCACAGGATGACGTGAAGGCTAATGCACTTGAACAGAGTAATGTTCAATCCTTTATTGAAGGCAAAACAGTGCGTAAAGTTATCTATGTACCGGGTAAACTTGTCAATGTGGTTGCTAACTAATGCGTAAATTTAGTGTGCTTTTATGCATCAGCTTATCGCTGATGCTTTCATCTTGTGGTTTTAAATTGCGCGGGGATTATCAAATCCCTGAGCGATTTAAACAATTGCATGTTGCGAGCCGACAAGCTCATGCACCTATGCAGAGAACGCTCCAAAATAGGCTTTCCAGCTTTGACGTTACCGTTATAGATGATGCACTGGAAGCTCAAAGAACCGGGACATCTGCCATTGTTTTACAGCCAGAAAGACTGGAACGCCAACTTCTGTCGCTATTTGCAACAGGTCAAGTTGCCGAATATGAGCTGATCTACACGCTTGATTACCAAGTCATCGTTCCAGAGCAAGACACCTACAACTTCCAGGTCGACATTATTCGTGAATACATTGACGATCCGGATGCAGTTTTAGCGAAGTCACGTGAATTAGACTTAATCGTCAGTGAAATGCGCGAACAAGCGGCAGATCGCATTATTAGACAACTCGCCACCTTAGAGTCGGTTGTTCAGTAACTTATGCAGGTCTACCCTAACCGCTTTTTTGATACAGACAAAGGCACACTCAAATTTTGTTATCTGGTATTTGGTGACGAGCCACAGCAAAAACTGGATATCATTGATAACTTAAGACAGCGAGCCAAAGAACAAGGCTTTGACGAAAGACAGAGCCTTGTTGCAGATTCTCAGTTCGATTGGTCAGTGCTGATAGAAGCGAGTCAGAGCTTATCGCTATTCTCAAGCCGCCAAATGATCGAGCTTGAGTTACCAACGGGTAAACCAGGCACTGAAGGTGGGAAAGTCCTTACTCAAATGGCTAATGACGCCAGCCCAGATACACTTTTAGTGATCCACGGCCCTAAGGCAGGTCGAGATGTTCAAAACGCTAAGTGGTTTAAATCACTGGATAAACAGGGCATATTTGTTCCGTGTTTTCCGTTGGAAGGACGCCAACTCCAGCAATGGATCACACAGCGAATGTCAGCTTCGGGTTTAGCTCATACTCCAGATATCATTAAATTACTTTCTGACTATTGCGAAGGAAACCTCCTTGCTGCTCGTCAGGAAATAGAGAAACTCACGTTACTGTACCCTCAGGGAGATATTACGTTAAAGCAGGTAGAGGGGGCTTTAGTCGATCAATCTCGCTTTAACGTTTTCCAGTTGATTGATCTCTTATTGACCGGGGAAATTCAAAAAGCGGTTAAAGTTCTGTGCCGTTTAGAATCAGAAGGTATTGAACCCAATATTATTTTATGGGCACTATGCCGAGAGCAACAAACATTAAGCCATATCCAGTTTGCCAGGGAGCAAGGACAACCTTTAGCTAACGTATGGAACGAATTACGTATCTGGAAAAGCCGACAAAACCTTTATCAAGCAGCAATTAATCGACTGTCTACCTACCATATTGCGCAGATGCAAAACAAATTAGCTGAAGCAGATTCTCTATTTAAGAGTGAGCAGATTGAAAAACCCTATGTCATGCTATGCCATTTATGTTTACTCTTTATGCCTGCCGCACTAGACAATATCGCGCTGGATTTATCTTTTTAAATGTCATCATCAGTCCTGAAAGACAGGCTCGCTATTTTCGGAGGCACCTTTGATCCTCCACATAAAACGCATATCCAGGTTGTTGAGCAAGCTTGTCAATTAGCTGGCATTCACCATGTCAAAGTGGTTCCCTGTCATATTCCCCCGCTGAAATCAGCACCTTCAGTAACCTCTGAACACAGGGTTAATATGCTGCAATTAGCGATAGATGGAAAAGGCAATTTCTCTATTGATACACGTGAGCTTGAAAGTGATGTTCCGTCCTATACAGTTAATACACTAAAGCAACTAAAGGCGGAAAACCCAAACACGACCCTCTATTTCATTATGGGTACAGATAACCTCCTGAGCTTTACTCGATGGCATCAATGGCAGGAAATTTTAACCTTGTGCCATTTGCTAGTTTGTCGACGGAACAGTGAAAGTAATGAACAAACAAATCCCATAGATAAATTGGACAATGAACCCAAAAAGCGTATTACGCAATCTCTCGAACAATATGAGAGTCAAGACTCTGGCCTTATCTATTTAGCGGATACTGATATCAACAATATCTCCTCAACTAGCGTCAGAAAACTACTGAAACATCACCAAGATGTATCAGAATGGATTGAACCCGCAGTTTATGACTATATTAAACACCATGGGCTCTATCAGGATAGTAGTAACAACTGTTAAACTATTAAATGACCGATTTAAGATAGGTTAAGAAACAGCCCGATAAGGAAAACTTTTGCAACAAGAACAACTAAAAACCTTTATTAAAGAAAAAATTGAAGATTTAAAAGGACGTGACCTCATTGAATTAGACGTGACCGGAAAATCAACGATCACAGATACACTGTTAATTTGTTCCGGTAACTCCAAGCGACACGTTGCCTCAATTGCTGACAATATAGTCATTAGTGCTAAACAAGAGGGTATTCAACCCTTGAATGTTGAAGGTCAGGATACTGGCGAATGGGTTCTAGTCGATTTTGGTGAAATCATCGTCCACGTTATGCAAGATGATACGAGAGATTTTTACCAGCTTGAAAAGCTGTGGTCATAGCCTGACACTGGAAGATTAAGCAATGCGCCTTCAACTTGTCGCCGTTGGCACTAAAATGCCAGATTGGGTAAAAACAGGCTTTTCTGAATATAGCCGACGTTTTCCTAATGACATGCCTCTGCAATTAACGGAAATACCTGCGGGAAAACGTGGAAAAAATGCAGATGTTAAGCGAATTTTACAGAAAGAAGCCGAGCTAAGCTTAAATGCCGTTCCCAAAGGGAACAAAATCGTAGCTTTAGAAGTCTTAGGAAAACCATGGGATACACCTAAGCTAGCGAGTAACATGAAGGCTTGGCAAATGGACGGCCGAGATGTCAGTCTATTGATTGGTGGGCCTGAAGGCATGGCACAAGAGTGTCGTGATGCAGCAGAACAATTATGGTCGTTGTCTGCGCTCACATTACCACACCCTTTAGTCAGAATTATCGTCGCTGAGAGTTTGTATCGAGCTTGGTCTTTAAACAATAATCATCCTTATCACAGAGAGTAGGTAGACAGCCCTAACAATGGTTTTTAAACGCATTTCAATTCGCGACCATACCGCCGAAGCTAATTTATTCGCTCGTCGTACCCTCATTGCCTTATTAGTCATAGCGACCATGATATTTATTCTGTTGAGTAACCTTTATTACTTACAGATCGAAAGGCACGAAGTTTATCAAACTCGCTCTAATGGCAATCGTATTAAGGTTTTACCTGTCGCTCCGAATCGTGGACTCATTTACGATAGGAATGGCGTGGTTTTAGCCGAAAACCGCCCTGTGTATAGCTTACAAGTTATTCCTGAAGAAACAGATAACCTCGATAACACGCTCGAAGAGTTAGTAACACTGCTGGATATTACGGAAGAAGAAGTCGCTGACTTTCGCAAAGAATTTAAGAGTACTCGTCGTTTTAAGCCCGTCACATTGCGTAACCAGTTAAACGAGCAAGAAGTTGCTTTATTCTCGGCCAATCAACATAAATTTAATGGCGTTTCTGTAGAAGCACGTTTAACGCGCCACTATCCATACGCAGACAGCTTGACACATATGTTGGGCTATGTCGCTAAAATCAACAAAAGAGATTTACAGAAATTAACCGAAGCCAGCTTAGAAGATAACTACGCAGCAACTTACGATATAGGTAAGCTAGGTATTGAAAAGTATCATGAGAGCCTGTTGCACGGACAAGTCGGTTACCAGGAAGTAGAAGTTAATAGCCAAGGACGCGTCATTCGTACCTTATCTTTTACGCCACCGGTTCCAGGACAGGATCTTGTTTTAAACATTGATGTGAACTTGCAGATGATTGCTCAACAAGCGTTAGACGGACGGCGCGGAGCAGTTGTTGTTATGGATTCTCGCGACGGCGGTATTTTATCCTTATACAGCAACCCCAGTTATGACCCTAACCTTTTCGTGAATGGTATTAGCGGCAAAGACTACAGTGCCCTTCTGCAATCAAAAGACAGACCGCTAATTAATCGAGCAACTCAGGGACAATATCCTCCGGCCTCAACAATCAAGCCACATATGGCGTTGTTGGCACTGGATGAGGAAATCATCAAGCCCGACTCAACAATCCGTGACTATGGTAGCTTTCAATTACGTAACTCCAGCCACAAATGGCGAGATTGGAGACCTTACGGTCACAGAAATAAAGATGATAAGAACATCATTAACGTTACAGATGCTATCGAGCAGTCCTGTGATGTGTTCTTCTATGACGCTGCATACAAGCTAGGTATAGATAGAATCAGCGACAAGATGTTTGAGTTTGGTTTTGGTGATTACACCGGTATTGATTTGTACGAAGAATCAGCTGCTATTATGCCCAGCCGCGGTTGGAAACGCGCCAATAAAAACTTACCTTGGTACCCAGGTGACACTGTCATTATCGGTATTGGTCAAAGTTATTGGACAACGACACCACTTCAGCTCGCTCAGTCGGTTGCGACTATTGCCAATAAAGGCATACGCAGGGTCCCTCAAATTATTCGCGGCAACATGATCGAAGGTCGTCAGTTAGTGTTTGAACCTAAAGAGCTTCGACCTGTTGAAGTCAAGAACCCAGAACATTGGGATGTCGTGCTCGACGCCATGTACGGAGTGGTTAATCGCGAGAAAGGCACAGCATTAAATGTATTTAAAGATGCGAACTACATTTCAGCAGGTAAAACAGGTACCGCACAGCTTTTCCAGATTGCCCAAGACGAAAAGTACGACAAAGAAAACGTCGCTGACCGCCTTCGAGATAATGCCATGTACGTTGGCTATGCACCTTATGATAACCCTGAGCTGGTGATCGCCGTTGCGTTAGAAAATGCAGGCAGTGGAGCAGCAACACCGGTTGCAAGACAAGTCATGGATTATTACTTCAGAGATAAACCAACATTGATAGCTCAAGACAAGGAAAGCACGAACCTTGCTGCGCGATAAATTAAAACCCAACGGCCCAACACTTCTAAATAGAATACACATTGATGGCTGGTTGTTAGCAGCCCTAATGTTGTTAATGGCTGTTGGCCTCATCACTATTTATGCCGCTGGCGGTAAAGATTTAGGTCTAATACAAAGACAAACAATTCGACTTGGCGTAGCCATGCTAGCCATGTTCGTCGTTGCTCAAGTTCCAATCATGCTCTTTCGACGAGTGTCCATCTACTTTTACGTCGTTGGCTTGGCTATGTTAGTCGCAGTTCTACTCGTGGGAACAGTCGGTAAAGGTGCGCAACGTTGGCTCGACTTAGGCTTTATGCAGTTCCAACCATCAGAAGTCATGAAGTTAGCAGTGCCTATGATGGTTGCCTGGTACATCAGCCGCTTCACGCTTCCGCCCAAAACACTGCATATTTTTGCAGGTTTTATATTGGTTATTGCACCAACTCTACTCATTGCTAAGCAACCTGACTTAGGAACCTCATTACTGATTGCTAGCTCAGGCTTTTTCGCTCTATTTTTAGCAGGTATGAGCTGGAAATTAATCAGTATTATTGGCGTTTTAGGCTCGGGTTTTGCGCCCGTTTTATGGTTCTTCTTGATGCGCGATTATCAAAAACAACGCGTACTCACTTTCCTTAACCCTGAGTCCGATCCTTTAGGGTCGGGATATCATATTATTCAATCCAAAATTGCCATCGGTTCAGGTGGTATTGAAGGTAAAGGTTGGCTGCAAGGGACTCAATCTCAGTTAGAGTTTTTACCTGAACGCCACACTGATTTTATCTTTGCCGTATTCAGTGAAGAGTTTGGGTTTTATGGTGTTATCGGTCTGTTACTTATCTATGCAGCCATTGTCGCCCGCGGAATGATCATTGCGGTACGCGCACAGGATGCATATAGCAAAATATTAGCGGGTAGTATTACCCTCACCTTTTTTGTTTACGTCTTTGTGAATATGGGCATGGTATCGGGAATATTACCTGTTGTGGGCGTTCCCTTACCGCTTGTTAGCTATGGTGGAACCTCTATGGTGACATTGCTCGCTGGATTCGGTATTTTGATGTCCATCAGTACACAAAAACGTTTGCTGCTACGACAATAACTAAAAAAATTGGTTTTATGCTCTCTGGGGTCTTGAATGTTTTTCTCTAAAAAAACACGTACTTTTTTTACCGCTACCTTTGTTGGAACACTCAGCTTTTTATCATCAAACTCGTTTGCACAATCAACACCTGATGAGTTGAAGAAAGCCTTTATCGAGGAGATGACAACTCAACATCAATTTGAAAAAAGTGACGTTGAAGCTCTACTTGCAAAAGCGTCTTTAAGCGAAGCAGTTCTCGAAGCTATCCAACGTCCGTGGGAAGCTAAACCTTGGCATCAATACTATCCGATATTTCTGACAGAAAAACGTGTAAAAAAAGGTGTTGAGTTCTGGAACACTCATGCTGATGCTCTAAAAAGAGCTGAACAGGAAATTGGTGTACCTGCGGAAATGATAGTCGCCATAATCGGTGTCGAAACATTTTACGGCGCATATAAAGGTAAATACCCCGTACTGGATGCCTTATACACACTCGGCTTTCACTATCCACCAAGAGCCAACTTTTTCAGAAGCGAACTCCAAGAATATATGTTGCTTACCCGTGAGGAAAACTTTAACCCGACTGAACTCAAAGGGTCTTATGCCGGAGCTATGGGTTTAGGGCAGTTTATCTCATCGAGTTACCGCAACTACGCCATTGATTTTGATGACGACGGTGTTCGAGACATACTCAATAACCCAGTTGATGCCATTGGCAGTGTCGCTAATTACTTTAAGCGCCACGGTTGGAAAAAAGGTGAGCCCGTTGCTTTTAAAGCAAAAACTCAGGGCGAGTCTTTTAAAGATGTTTTAACAGATTCACTCAAATATTCGCACACTTGGCATGATTTAACACAAAATCAGGTCGAGTTAATTGATGATAATGCAGCCTCTATCGCTGACAGTGAAAAAGTAAAACTGCTCGAATTTGAAATTGCTGACGGCCATGAATACTGGGTTGGTTTGCCTAACTTTTATGTTATTACCCGCTACAACCACAGCCCCCTTTATGCAATGGCAGTTTATCAACTCAGTCAGCAAATAAAGAATGCTAAGAACTCATGAACGGTCGCACTAAAGTACTATTAGCACTAGTTACTTTTGTTTTAACGGCTTGCACAACACCAGGTCGTTATAGCCAACGTATTGATTCTGCGCCAGCACAAACACCAAGGAATGTTGCAACTGAGGATGCAGTGCCACGCTATGAGCCTGAAACGATGCGAGCCAATAAGCCTTATAGTGTATTCGGAACCTCGTATACACCTATGTCTCACAAGGCAGCTAAATCCTATTCAGCTAAAGGCGTTTCTTCTTGGTATGGTCAGAAGTTTCATGGACACCTGACATCGAATGGCGAAACATACAATATGTTTGAGATGTCCGCTGCACACAAGACACTTCCACTTCCTTCCTACGTAAAGGTGACCAACCTAGATAACAAGAAGACAGTGATCGTCAGAGTTAATGATAGAGGTCCGTTTCATGGTAATCGACTGATTGATTTGTCATTTGCCGCTGCAACCAAAATCGACATGTTGAAAACGGGAGTTGCCAACGTACAAATTGACGTTATCCATGTCGACAAACAGGGCAATAAAACCATAGCCGGCAACCCAGTCAACAAAAAGCCGGCGTCTAAAAAGAGTGAGAACTGGTACGTACAAGTGGCGGCATTGCAAGATAAAAAAAGAGCTGATGAGATTGCTCAAGGACTCGCCTTACTCTATCAAGTTAAAACACATACTCCTTTCGAAACAGGTGTATTCAAACTGAGGCTTGGTCCTCTCGATAATGAAGATCATGCCATAAAACTGCTCCAAGAAGTTAAGCAGAATGGCTATGAGAATGCTTATAAACTCAAAGGCGCTTTAGGCGGATATTCAGACAACTAAGCAGAACCTGTAGCGTTAGACATACAGGACGACAGTGAACAGTTGAAATTGACATAAAACTTTACGTAATTCTTACTGTCTTAGCTTGATGTACCGATGATACAATACATTGTTTTTAAACTTTACCTTGGGTCATATGGCCTTGATTAAAATAATATCACTGGAAGTGAAGATGCGGAAAACCCCTTACCTGCCTAGACTGATTAGTTTCTTTTCATTAATTGTTTTTACTGCTGCCGTTAATGCAGCCATCGTAATTCCACCAGCACCCAGTGTTGCTGCGTCGGGTTATGTTTTAATGGATTATGAAACCAATAAGGTCATTGCTGAACAGAATGCCGATATGCGTTTAGCACCAGCAAGTTTGACTAAAATGATGACAGCCTATGTTATTGGTATGGAGACAAAGAACGGCACTATCAGTAATGACGATTTAGTCACCATTTCAGAAAATGCTTGGGCCAAGAACTTCCCTGGTTCATCACTTATGTTCCTCGAAGTGGGTAAGCAAGTTAAAGTCAGCGATCTCAATCGCGGTATCATGGTTCAATCAGGAAACGATGCTTGTGTTGCCATGGCTGAGCACATTGCAGGAAGTGAAGAAGCCTTTGCTGAAATGATGAATGCCTATGCTGCACAGATTGGCATGACATCAACCAACTACAAAAACGCTCATGGTCTAGATGATCCTGAGCATTACACTACGCCAAGAGATATGGCTCTACTGTCACAAGCTTTGGTCAGAGACGTTCCAGAAATTTACGCAATATACAGCGAAAAAGAATTCACCTTTAACAATATCAAGCAATACAACAGAAACAGCCTGTTATGGGACAAGAGCCTAAATGTTGATGGCATTAAAACAGGCCACACGAGTGAAGCTGGATACAGTCTGATTACCTCAGCAACTCAAGATGACATGCGCCTTATTTCTGTGGTTATGGGAACTGAAAGCGAACGTACCAGAAAAACGGAAAACAAGAAGCTACTTAAATACGGATTCCGCTTTTACGAAACAATCACTCCATATGAAGCCGGTGAAAGCTTTGCTGCACATCGCATCTTCATGGGGGACAGAGAAACTGTAGATTTAGGCATTACACAAAGCACACCTATTACAATTCCTCGAGGTCAACGTAAAAACCTTGAAGCAAACTTCGCTATCGATAAGAAGCTTGAAGCGCCTCTGGATAAAGGCGAAGTTGTTGGGAAGCTCTATTTACAACTCGACGGTGAAGATATTGCTGAATACCCTCTTGTTACTCTGCAAGAAGTTAAAGAAGGCAGCTTTATTAATCGCATGATTGATTTTGTGAAATTGAAAGTCGGATTAGACGACTAACCCCTTCCCCAGTATACCCACACGCTTTATAGGGCGACTAAGAGAAGCTGAAGATTTAAGCTCTCATAGTCGCCAAGCATCCCAACAATTTGCTATACTCCTGCTCCAAATTTTATGGAGTCTGAACATGCAAACCCGTTTTGATGAGCTACTTGAGTTCCCTTGCTTACAAACTTTCCGTGTTATGGGTTTAGCAGACCCAACATTACCCGATCAAGTTGTTGCCTGCCTTCAAACTCATGCTCCTGGCGACTACAACCCAACAGTAAAGCCTAGCAGCAAAGGCAACTACCACTCTGTAACAGTCAGTGTAAAAGTCACCAGTAAAGAACATATGGAATTGGTCTATACCGAACTTTCTGCCTTAGATATCGTAAGGTTTGTGCTTTAATGACACACAACCCAACAGCAAAAGACATTATTGTCAGACAGCTAGGACGACAAGATTACGAGCCAATTTGGCACAAAATGCAGGAGTTCACTGACAATAGAGATGAAAACTCTGTTGACGAAATTTGGTTAGTTGAACACAACCCTGTCTTTACCCAAGGTCAGGCAGGTAAAGAAGAGCATTTGCTAGCACCTGGTGACATTCCAGTTGTTAAAGTTGATCGCGGTGGGCAGGTGACCTATCACGGTCCTGGTCAACAAATGATGTATGTGTTGCTTGATATTAAGCGCGCTAAACTCGGCGTAAGACATTTAGTGTCTGCGTTGGAAGATTGTATCGTTAATAGTATGAAGCCCTATGGCATCGAAGCGTACCCACGAGCAGATGCGCCTGGGGTCTACGTTGACCAAAAGAAATTATGCTCCATAGGATTACGAATTCGAAAAGGCTGTTCGTTCCACGGCTTAGCACTTAATGTGAATATGGATTTATCGCCATTTCAACGTATTAACCCTTGTGGTTATGCAGGCTTAGAAATGGTGCAATCGGCTCAAATTGATGGGCCACAAAATTTAATCGAAGCAGGACATAGCATTGTTGATCAATTCTGTGATTTGCTCAGTATAAAACGCAAATTTTATCAAGAAGGTTTCCGATGACGACATCTCGCGCAAAAGCAGGCGTAAAACTGCGTGACGACGAAAAAGTAAAGTTCATCCCAGTCACAATTATCCCAACTGAGAAAGAGGATATGCTACGCAAACCTGACTGGATAAAAGTTAAGTTGCCCAGCAGCACTGAACGAATTTCTCAGATCAAACAAACATTGCGTAAAAACAAACTGTTCTCAGTTTGTGAAGAAGCTAGTTGCCCTAACCTCGCAGAATGTTTTAATCATGGCACAGCGACTTTCATGATCCTAGGTGAGATATGCACCCGTCGTTGTCCATTCTGCGACGTAGCGCATGGAAAGCCTCTTCCACCTAGCGCAGAAGAGCCAGTGAAGCTAGCGTCTGCTATTGCCGAAATGAAGTTGAAGTATGTGGTTATTACTTCTGTCGACCGTGATGACTTACGTGATGGCGGCGCACAGCATTTTGTTGATTGTATTAATGCAATCAGGGAGCTTAGTCCTGAGACAAAAATAGAAGTACTGGTCCCCGACTTCCGTGGCCGTATGGACCGTGCACTAGAGATTTTCAACAAAGGGCTTCCTGACGTTTTTAATCATAACTTAGAAACCGTTCCACGCTTGTATAGAGAATGTCGCCCTGGCGCCAACTACAAGTGGTCTTTGCAGTTACTACAGAAATTTAAGCAACAGCACCCCGAAATACCGACTAAATCAGGTCTAATGATGGGTATGGGCGAAGACATGGAAGAAATGTCACAAGTATTAAAAGACTTAAGAGAACATGACGTTGATATGCTGACTTTAGGTCAATACCTACAGCCAAGTAAACATCATTACCCGGTGAAGCGTTACGTACATCCCGATGAATTCAACCAGCTATCTGAAATAGCCACTGAACTCGGATTTACTCACGCAGCTTGTGGCCCAATGGTTCGTTCCAGCTACCACGCTGATAAGCAAGCGGCTGGTATAGACGTTGTGAATTCTAAAGCTAAATGATACTGAACAATGCTATTTGGTACTGAACATCGCTAAATGGTACTGGAAGCATAGAAAACAGTGCCAGTATCCCAAGTGAAAACTAACACTATTTCGATCACTGAATTCCCCAAGGATGGGAGATTTTGGATTGTTGACTGGTTAGGCGCTGTTGAAAAAAATCCAACTATAGAAAGCGAACCAACCTTTGAAGTTACTATTAGCCCTTTCCATAACAACTCTGATATTCACCTCCCCCCCAATAAAATAGTCAGTAAAGACGTCATTAGCTACGATGAACAACAATCTATCCAAGTCGGTGTTGGTCAATTGCCACTTGTTAATATTGGTTCTATTTGGCTAGATGGAGAACGACAACTACAAGAAGCAGGAAGCGAAAAAGCCTATTACGATATAGAGATATCAGAAGAAACAACTCAAACAATATTCGCCAGTCACAGAATCAAAGAAAGTGCTTTGATACCCTACAACTTTTATAGATATGGTTCGGGTAACAAGAACGCTCAACTCATGGCTATTAAATATGAGAATGATCCACTGGGCATTTTAATCCCAATGATGGAACTTGCGCGGTTTTACTACACAGTCTCTACTGATTTAGCTCAAACTATATTCTCTGGTGCGTTACAGCACAATATATCTTCTGTCGTTAATACAGAGAGAACAGGCCTTATTACTGATGAAAAACGGTGTGTTATAGGTTTAAGGCAACACTACAGTAATGAAGATGGTTGGGTACTTGGTCGGATATTTTATGATAAAAACGCATGGAAAGGCGCTACTCTACCCCATGATGATATGATGAAGCATGCAATAAACAAAGAGCCAACCCATATTCGCTCTTGTTTTCCATTTGCTGGAGCAACAAATTTACGAGTAAGAGCTAAACCTATTAAGTGTTATGCGGACGATAGTTGGCGTTCATTAGTTTTATCGATAGAGCAATGCACAGCACCATTCCCATTTGAATATTTAACTGCAGATAGAGATAACAACGCCAAGAAAGCAGACCCAGACTCTGATATTCCTGACAACCAGAAAAAGCCAGCATTCCCCAAACCTCCCCCACCAAAACCTAAAAATGGAGATAAGCCGTTTCAAAGTAAACAAGCTCCGAGCAAGCACAATCAAGCCGAAACCCTTTCTTTACCATCTCAGCGATTCGCTGCTTTGATGGGTAAAGAAGTAGATATGCCAGAAAAAGAGCAATGTAATTATATCAGCAAACGATTTAACGATGATAAAGCCAAAAAAACTAACAAACTCGGTACCGGAAAAGGAACTAGTGGAGAGTCTAATACAGGTAAAGGTTCGGTAAACGTTAAGCATGTAAGGCGAGAAGCACTGCCAGCCAGCTTCGATGTTTTTAAAAATGCAATCATTGAGCTTAATCGAAAAGACGGTATTCAAGCGTTAATTCGCAACCTTGATACCAGAAACACAATTATTCCTTTGACTGGACCATCACACAAAAGACAATGGAGTTACCTTAACTCTGACGAATTGAGCAGAAGACAGATTATTGCCGCTGACATAAAAACTAATAACCAAATTTTTACCCTAGTAGAAGTTCAAGGCAGGCCAAATCAAACTCTAAAGGTTGCACTCCTTAGCAAAGTCGATAAATCAAAGATCAACGAGAATGAGTTACATATATTATTGCTCAAATTGGCTTATTTAAAAGGTGTCTGGGACAATATGAACAATACCTCTATTGAAGATTTACAAATATCGACCATGAAACATACATGGCCAACAGCTCAAGACTTTTCTAATTCGATTCTCTTACGTATCAACTAAGCTATAGAGAACAGAAAAGCCTGCGAGGAGCAGGCAAAAATGCAAACTATTGTGGTGCGTGGCTACGCCAGTACTTCTTAGTAATCACACTAGTACACTTTAGCTATTACTTACTTTCTTTTTAATCATTGATATGATGAATGGTTCAAGTAGCTTGAAAGCTGGCTTTAAATCCATTGCATTATAGTTCCAATAAACACCAGAATGTTTTGTGCAATTTCCTCTGTCAGCTATATCTCTTATTATATTCTTAAGTTCTGATTTTTTCGTTTTATCAGATGTAAACTCAATTACCCTCGAACCTAAAAACTCTGGAAATGCAGTTTTATCATTCCGTCCCAGCAAAGCAGTCAAACACTCCAAGAATGACCACGCACCAATATACATAAGTACAGAATGCTGTTTAAGCGAGAGCTTACACAAGGAATTATAAAGCTGTTCAACCTTAGCTTCTCTAAGTAATTTAAGAGTGTTTAGTAATTCATCAGATGCTTCTATCCTATTTTCGGGAAGAGGCTCAAAATTATTAGCACTACTGTTTCCTTCTGAACTACTTTGCCCATTATTTTCGCTATTTGAAGAAGTATCAGGGTCACCATGATTACTTGACTCACTTTCTCCTTTGCTCGTCGTGCCGTCAGTACCGTTTGGACTCTCAGTGCCACTGCCACCTTCTTTACTTTCTGAGCTTTCATGAGAACCATTTTCTGATTCATTCACTTCGACTAATGGAGTTCCTTTTTTACCTATATTTACGATATTTCCCTGTTCAATTAGCTCTTTATATATTTCAGCATTAGGCGATTTTTTTTCTTCCTTATTTCTAAATTTATCTGCCTGAAATAAAAGATCTGCATTATATTCATTCTGCAACCTGCTTCTTAGCTCATCGTAGAAAGGCTTTAAGTTTTCATTAAAATTAGTCTTCATAAAATCGACAGGAAACTCATCCATATGTAATTCACCATAAATCCTTTGCGCGGCATATTTATTAACAGTTCCTAATAAATGTTCGGGTATGTTGTTTCTAACAGTAGTGCCTTCAATTACTCTTTTATTCCTTAGAAGTCGCAAACCTGGTTGCTTATAACTTCCTTTGTTCCTCACCATTACAAACCCTGTAACCTTTCTGCCATTATATTTGAAATCAAGCGGTATTCTCCAGGAAACTAATACTTTTTGATTGATAATCGACCCTTTATCAATAGGCGGATATACCATTACATCAGGCTCAAAAAGTTCGGCTTTAGATGGTTTAAGTCGATGCCCATCAAAGAATATCTCGATAGATAATATATCTAGGAACTTAACAAAGGTTTCCTTCAGAAAGGGAAAAACTGTCTCTTCATAATACCCCTTTGTTTCAGGCCTTATATGATTTTTGAAAGTCAAAACAGTATAGTGCTCTGAACTATCTGCTTGTTCCAATATTACAGGGGCTTCTGATTTACCTTCAGAGATTAGGTGCTTTAAATTAAAGTCAAATGACAACTTTTCACTCTCGCCAAGAGCTGATGTTCTAATAGACCAGCTTTCAGTGAACCAAATCGCTGAGCTTTTCATCCCTATTCCATATACACTGAGGCTTTTTTGTGAGTGTATTCCGAGTTGAACACCCAACCTCAAAGCTCTCTGCATATCAGATTTTTTAATTCCTCCAGCATTATCCGATATTGTTATCATGTTTTCTGAAGTAGAGACATCAATACGAACATTAAGTTTAGGTTTAACGCCGTTTGCCAGTTTTTCTAAACCACTTTGATTGTCTAAAAACGATTGAATACTATTGTCGATAAGTTCAGCATAAGCGGTCTCTAGGTCGTAATTTAAGTGTTGCAAAACACCATATATCTGCATTTCGGGGGAGACATCGACTGGAAAGCTGTTACGTTGCTCCGGGTTACTATCTTCACTTCCATAACGGGCCATCTACTTCTCCTTAATAAAAAACTTTGGGGGATGGGTACTATAGAAAACAACTAAGATGAGAGCTTATTTTTTACCACAAAAGCATGTACGGGTAAAGATATTACCTAAATTAGTATCTTATTCAGGCTTTCTCCAATTTCTTGTACAATTTTTGCGTTAACTGCATTACCTATAGCTTTAAAGCTGCCCGATTCACTATGAGGTATCATTCTGAGCCCATGTAAGTGCTGTAACTTTGCAGCTTCAAATTTCGAAA
This sequence comes from Alteromonadaceae bacterium M269, assembly GCA_004353515.1. Classification (GTDB taxonomy): domain Bacteria; phylum Pseudomonadota; class Gammaproteobacteria; order Enterobacterales; family Alteromonadaceae; genus M269. The sequence continues at coordinate 1,368,067 of SMNZ01000001.1, forward strand.
TGTAGCGACATTGAGAACCAATTATCGGTGTTTGTGTTGATGTCATGGATATTAATGAAGGTGCAATTTCAGGTTTTGAGATTCTGATACCCGAAGCACGGAATTGGATTAAATGTTTGAATATATCAGGCAAACTTCTATGCCCTCTCCATTCCAGTATCTGCCAACTATTGTTCCTTTTATCAAGCCCTACCTTCCAACTATCAATAAAAGACTGATTTTCTTCGTAAATTTTTCTACTATTTGATGCTGACTGATACACCCAATCAGCTACTCTTTTGTTCCTCCTAGTATAACTAGGCATTTTATCTAGCAACTCTTGCATACTATTGCAGCTTGAGAGGGGTTGCCCATAAGCACCTTTAAAGGCCTTCAATTCTTCTAGTGTTAAGTCACCGAAATCCATTGGATAAGTAGCACCAAACTCTGGGGCCACTAGGCCCAAATGATTTAATCCAGCTCTTCCGATATGCTTAACGAGCACTTGCCAATGCCTAAGCTGATCCAATTTTTCCTTTTGCAATTCCTTGGTGCCTTCATCATCTAAGTATTCCTCGAGGAACTGTTGACTATAATCTTTACTTGCGGGCCATTCGAAATGATTAACATCAATATCTTCCCTACTAAGCATAATGAATATCCTTTTCCTATTCTGTGGAATCCCTAAATCAACGGGAGATATTATTTTATGTTGTAGCTTATAGCCTATATCACTAAAGGCCTTATTGAGATATGACCAAAACTGTCCTTCAGAAATAGTTTTAATCTTGGGAACATTCTCGAGAAGTATTACCTGCGGCTTATGATACTTCGCTATTCTGACAACTTCATCTATCAGTTTACCCGACTTAGGGCATTTCCTGCCTTTCTGACTCCCTGCCAATGAAAAAGGCTGGCATGGAAATCCGGCACAAATGACATCGTGCTCTGGGATTTCTTCTTCCCTGATATGGCGAATGTCTCCCACTGGAATTAAAGAATGGTTTACAGCGTACAGCTCTCTCAATTCATGATCTAACTCACTTGCAAAAACACATTCAAACCCTGCGTTGGACATACCTACATGAAATCCACCAAGCCCAGCAAATAAATCTATAAACCTAACAGGTGAAGGGTTATATCGGGTAGAGCTGAAACTGGAGTAGGACTCATTAACTAAGCTTGATATGTCCATTTTACTTACCTATATTTTTTATGCTATTGTTTTGTTTCGTACGATACAATAGCACAATTATGATAGAGGTCAAGAAAACTACCAGAAGCTTATATGAGGCACTTGAAAAAGCGTTTGATCACTTCAATCAAACACTCTTTGATGGGAAGCTACCTAGATGCCTGATTACTCTGAGAAGCAATCGAGGGTATGCTGGTAGCTTATCGAAGGAAAGATGGCTTCACCCTAATGGCACCAAAACCCATGAATTATCTATCAACCCTTTGTTTATTAACGATCAATGTCTAATTAAGTTATTCGAAGTCATAGTTCATGAGCAGGCTCATCTATTTCATGTGCTAAATGGTACCAGTTGTAGATATGGTTACCACGATAAAAACTGGGCAGAAACAATGGAGTCACTAGGCTTAGTACCAAGTCATAATGGGGAAGTGGGAGGAAAAAAGACAGGGCAGAAAATGTCACAGTATGTTCTAAAAGGAGGTACGTTCTATGAAGCTTCCAAATCGTTGTTGTCTTCAGGCTTTAATCTAGAGTGGGTAGATTCCTTCTATATTAATAGTAAGCAGGTGAGCACGAATACATTTTATAGCGCTATTACAAATAGTGATTTGGAGTCATTATTAAATGCCAATGTATCATTTGACATAGGTCAGTTAATCCATAATTACAAATCGAATAGTAGCTCTTATGAGAAAAGGAAGTTCAAATATACTTGCTCTAAGTGTGGAGTTTCGGTATGGGGTAAAGCTAATTTAAATTTAAACTGTGGAGACTGCAATATAGTGATGTGTAGAGCACCATTTAGATGACTAGCATTGTCTCCATTCAGCTAGACAAGGTTCATTTGAGTCTCGATATAAATAATTTTTTTGAATAGCACCTTGGGATATCGCAATCTTTAATTTTTTGTTATTCGCGCCAATTAACCACCAAGCCATCTGCAACACATAGTGTCTCTCAGTAACACTTAGCGCTTCAAAGGATGATGAAAATTCAACCTTTTGCGGCCTGATTAGTGACTTAGCATGAATGTAGTCAGTTAATTTAGAATAATACCGATGTGATGAAAGTAATTTGCACACTTGATGCAAGAGTACTAACCGCTCGTAATTGAGGGGTCCAGAATTAACAAAATTTCTCTGCACTGCCTTCAATACTCTGGTCCACATATTGAGTGATACTTGATTATCAATATCGATTGGCACTACAGGTGATTGTGTAAGTGACTCACCACACCTCCAACATTCATCTAAACCAGATATGTCAAATACGTTTGGCTTTCCAAGTTCTGTACGATGAAATGCAACTGGCGCATCACAGTTCCAGCACTTATTACTTAATAGAGTTCGGTGCTTAGGGCAGAATGTAAAAAAGCCGAGACGCCAAGCTAATCTAAAATATGGAGTATCATCCTCTGCAAGACAAAGCGGACAATATTGCATACCAAATCCTTTATATACTCTATGAGTCATCTTTAAAGGCAATACCCACCTGAGTTGCCCAGATGTTTTCATCATTGGAAACAGACGCTTTTCGTAAAGCTTCAGAGTTGTTTTATCTATAACTTTTAGGGAAGTACCGGTCTTTTCTGACATTGGAATCAAGATCCAATCAGGGGATTGACGATCTATATCACGGTTCCAAACCTGTTTTTGATTGCCGAAAGCGCAAATGCTGAATGTCTGGATTTTTAAGCCATTAGCATGAGCAGTCCTGACTAACCAAGATGACAGGCATTCACCAGGCAAAGGGTGCGGATGCATTGGCCAGAGTTTGCCAGAGAGCATTATCTAGCTCCAGTATCTAATCTCCGTTTGCGTTGAGAGGGTGTTACCCATCCAATGCTATCTAAAATTTTAGGAGTAATATATTCTTGCTTGCTGACAATCGCTTCAACACTAGCATCGCTCAATACTCTTGAGAGTTCACCGATATTTCCTTCACACATAGTAAATAACCTGGCTGATAAACTTTTACTATGAAGTTTAGACGGTAACTGTAAAGGCAACATATGTTCAAAACTCACAAGCAACCTAAGGAAGTTCTCATCAAGAGTCCAGCGAGGTAATTCAGCCGGCTCAAACCTGTTTGCTATCTGAGGTTCAGTTTGCATAGCACGAAATGCGTCTTTCGTTCCGGCTGCAACAATTGAAATTTGTAATTCATTACTCAGATACTTGAGCACATTAAGAAAAGCACGTTGCTTGTTAATTGGGCCAGCTAGAATAGAGTGTATTTCGTCAATCACTAATACTTTTAATCCAACGTAACGCAGTATTTTAACAACCTGGAATTGCTTTCTATCTACTCTGTCATTAGCTTTGTAGGTAGCAAATACCGAATCAAGCAACGTATTATAAAGTCGAGCTTCATCTGGAACTGGTGGAGATTGAATGTATAGTACTGGTGCTATTATCCCCTCACCTTCTGGATTATCTTCTGCAGGATGCTTATTGCAGAACCTTGTTACCAGGGATGTTTTACCATTATTCGATTCACCCACGATTAGCATGCTCGGCATACGACTCTTTCTTGGGTAAACCAACAAATCTTCTAGTTTTCTCAAAATACGTTGTGCTACGGGATAGCCAATCCACCGATCTGAACGAATTTTTTCGATCCGTTCGCCATCACTGAGTAAAAGCAGCTGAGCTGTTTCAGGTTTTAAATGACTTATATCACTCATAAATCATCATCCAAATCATCAAAAGGCAGAATATCCAATTCTTCATCCTCACTGTTCGATATAATAGGCTCTATTGTCTTTTCTCTGCTAGTGTTAGGACTAGCCTTACGATGGTCCTTTTTGCGCTGCTGAGCTCGTCTGACAGCCTTAGATTTGATAACAGCTTTTTCTTCAATCTCCTTCATACGATCATAAGCATCGAAAATAGCTTGTTCATCAACTTTGCTATACCCCTCTTCGCTGAGCCGCCGATTAATTTCTCTCAATTCCCAAATAGAGATAGGTGGGTGTGATATATCTCGATAAGGGATCGGATAGTATTCTTGCACTTCAGGATCAAAAAAGTAGATAACGCTAATGTCTCTGGGATCCCGCCTGAAAATAAACTTACGTTTTTTGCCACCACCTTCAGGGTCAATCGCATTTATCCATCGGCGTAACACCTCATGGTAGTAATGGACTTTGTCTACTTGCACGCCATAATCTAAGATAGAGCGTATCTCAAAAGGCATAAAATCAAATCGTAATTTTTGCTCGTCCTCAATCTTTGGCTTTAATCCACTACCAGCAAAGTCGGCCGTACCTAGAATTCCCTGTTTATATTTTTCTAGAGGCGACATACCTATCATTGAGTGTTTTTTCTGATGGTAGACATCAACAACATAGTTCGCTAACCAAGTTTCGAACTCACTTAATGACAAGGCAGCTTGTTTTTCAGAATCATACTCACCACGTTCTTGAGTATTAGAAAATGTAGTACCAGGTAAGGTGTGAATCTCCTTAGAAAATGTACCCAACGCTCTCTCAACATGAGCACCAAAATGAGGGCGAGCTACAGGTCGCCATTCCAAATCAATACCGTATTCATCACATGCCTTTTGCAGCATATACCCACGAAACTCTTTGGCATTATCGACATGAACTTTATCTGGCAATCCCCAAACTGGCCATTCACCTGATACTTCATGCTTCACCAACCATTCATCCTTACTAAGGATAGAATGCGCCATGCATAATCCTGTTGCTAAAGCACCGGGAGGGTCAAAAGAAACATAAAAGCCTGTGACCATTCGACTGAAGACATCGAAAGCAAGCGTAATCCAAGGGCGACCTATAGGCTTTCTGTATATATCATCAACTAATATGATATCCAGTTTCGTATGATCTATTTGTACCACCATCAAAGGTGCATTGGCATCAGGAAACGCACCTTTTATCGGCTGAAAGTCGTTTTGATACTTCTTTTTGCCTTCTCGTTTTAGGGCTACCAGTGCACCGCTTAGATCCTTTATTCGATTGCGAATTGTATTATTGTGAGGCGGAGTTAGATTGGCTTCTTTGCAAGCTTTGCGAACTAGTTCACACACTTTTGCTTGGCTTTTTCGTTGACCAGAAAGGTATTCCGCTTTGACGACTTCCTCGACAATAGTTTCTACCTCATCCGTAAACTTGGTCCCCCCTCTGTCCGAACGACTTTGAGGAAAAAGTGATGTGAGTAAACCAGAGTCCTCATAGGCTTTAATCCAGCGATAAATGGTATTTGTACCAACCTGATATTCTTTAGCTACTGATTCAACATCTGATCGCTTACGATTGGCCATTTTGAGTAATGGCTTAATAATGCTGAATCGTTCTTGTGCTATTTGCCAGAGCTTTTGGTCAACAGAAACTAAATCTCGACTAGGGTTTACCCTAGAATCAGATGCTTTCAAGTCACTAACATTGGCTGTTAACAACTCTCCAGATTCAGGATCAAGAAGCAGTACTTCAGTTAAGTTAATGACCTTATTAATGCGATACTTAACTCTATTAAATTCTACCTCTGCACCTTGAGTTATATGCACTGACAACTTCTTAGACATACTAATTAAGAATCCATATCTTGCTACTCATCGTAAGCTTTTGATTCAAATTACAACCAATTTGTTTGGTACCTACAAGATACCACATGCTAGGGATAAGCATGGCTTGATTCCATTGGTCTTGGAATATGTTTTGAATAAGTAATGCCGGCGTAGTAACGTCTAATATTTTCAACTTTTCAATTAACAAATCCACATGAGCTTCATCCGAAGGCCCTTGTCGAACATAAGGAAGCAGGAATTTCACCGAATCGAGATACGAAGTCCTGATCTCTTTATCCGTGACCAACTTAAAGCGCCAACCTTCTTGTTTGGCAAAACGTATAGCAGCTCTAAATTTAGGTTTTAACGTTTGCCATTTCTCAGCTAATTCATTGCGATACTTCACCTCAAATAGCCTAGGGGGCCTGTTTTTCTTACGATAATGAATTAAGCCATCCGGGGTATAGCTTCTGTTTTTGCCCTCATCATCTATCCAATCTATACGGATAGGCTGAACTTCAAAGGACTCAACATCTGAATCGAACTCCAGCAGAGATAAGAAATCCCGCTCTAAAGTAGATTCAAACATTGCCTTACCAACAGCTTTTTTATGAGCTGCTACACCGGTCACATTACGATAGTTTTTTGGAATAATTCTACTGGGCATATTGTCTTAAGACTTCATTTTCGTATTTCAGGATATTTAACATCATCATTATAACAAGGACCGATGCACTATCACGGTACCCGAAAGTTTTTTACGAGAACAACGAAAAATAGCCAACAGGTAGATTAGGAATAATCAGCGTAGTCTTAAATCAATAGCTTCAAAGACTTATTGACGTTCCAAACTGCAGGCATTAGTAGACAGGTGATTGTCAATCTTTTGAGACTGTTCTATATCAGTATTGCACAAAAGAGCTAATTATTTTTTTGGAGAAAAATCGTTCAGAGTTATTAGATGTTATATTTACACCACCACTTTGATGTATATCTAATTTGCTAATGGAACTGATAATTATCGGCCAATGTGCTTATTATTTATTCCTATCTAACCTGAGCTGCGTATAAGAAAAATGAACTAATCGCCTGTTCCGGGATCTGATCTATCGACTAAAAAAGATAGCTCCCAAAGGAACAGGCATGACCAACTTAGACGCAATTTACGTCGATGTCGACGATTTTTGTTTACTGTTTGAGCCTCAGTGGCAAGCCCACTTAATTGAAACTGGTGAAAAGCAACGAATAAAGCCTTCACGACTTAAATCCAGTGAGGTGATGACTCTTCTTATCGCATTCCATCACTCTGGGTTTAGAGATTTCAAAACCTATTACACACAATTTGTCAGTCGATATTGGCGTGTCCACTTCCCCGATTTAGTCAGTTATACGAGGATGCTCAAACTCTTGCAAACTGTCTTACCTGCTTTATGCAGTTACCTCAAAAGGCGTTATGCAAAATCAACAGGGCTCGCCTTTGTTGATTCAACGACGCTAAAAGTCTGCCATAACTTACGTATCCCTCGCCATAAAGTATTCGATGGTATCGCCGAACGCGGTAAAGGAACTATGGGATGGTTTTATGGATTTAAACTACACCTAGTGATGAATGATGAAGGCGGTTTATTAGGAGTAAAAGTCACAAAAGGTAATATCGATGATAGAAAGCCTGTTCTCGATATGATGGATAATGTCACAGGCAAGGTATACGCAGACAAAGGTTATGTATCAGCCAACCTCAAGGCGCAATTAGCTGAGCAAGATATTGATTTTATTACAGGGCAACGCTCGAATATGAAACCTCAACATCTATCAGCTTGGGACAAAGCCATGCTATCAAAGCGATTCATCATTGAAACGGTATTCGACCAGCTCAAGAACATCGCACAAATAGACCATACACGACACCGCAGTTGTATCTCATTTATGGTCAATTTAATGGCTGGACTTGTCGCGTATACCTTTAAAGACAAAAAGCCGAGCATTAGCGTGACTCGGCTTTAATTCTTATGCAGATCTCAGGTTATCTAGCTGAATCAACAAATATCGCATTATCGTTAATTGACTGTGTCTGTATCTAGTTTGATTTTTAAAAAGCTGCTTCGACTGAAACGGGGTACGCCATTTTCAATAGAGAGTTTCTACTCTCTTGGTACTACTACGGCTGTCCAAAAGGCCATGAGTCGACTGACACAAAAAGGGGAAATCGTCCGAGTTGATAAAGGGATATACGTTAGGCCTAAACATATTGAAAGTATCCCATTCGTTAAAGTCACGGCAAAAGCTGAGGATGTTGCTAAAGTTTGGGCAAAAAGGCGTGGCTATGAGCTAGTTCCTCAAGGTTTAGAATCCGCATATAGATTGGGCCTACAAACACAAGCACCATTAAAAGTCATTTATTGGAGTTCTGGACCTTCCCGTATTTTTAGAGTCGAAAATCAGGTGGTTCAGATAAAGCACACCGCCAATTCCAAACTTCAGTGGCCAAATAAACCTGAAGGTGAACTACTACGAGGTTTGATGTTTGTCTCAGTTAAACATACCACTACACAACAACTAGAAGCTGCTCTGAGGCGTCTCAATATTTCTAGAGAAGAGAAGTTAATTGTTGTAGACAAACTCATTAAATGCCGGAGTTTAAGTCTTTGGAAACATAAGCTGATTAAACTCAAGCAATACTTACAGCAGGTTTAAAAACTGTCTTCCAGTAACATGATTAGTTGTAACTAAAGCAACACTTTTCGATAGCTGTCTGAAACAACCCAAGTAGACACTTTGCATAATCTACAAACTCTCTCTACTTAAATCATTTGATGCTCAGTACCTTCGTAAATTTATGGAGTTGCCCTCTTTTAATTGCGGGTACATAATCAACCCAAAAATGGGTGAGGCAATCATGCAAAACTATTGCGCTATGACAGGAAAAGTGATTGATGGACCTAGCGATGCTATATGGGATGATGGTGAATGGATTAGCTGGGAATGGATAAATCATCAACTCCATAAGCAAGAATTAAGGGAAAGATACCCTAATGCACCATTAGAGCTTATCTTGGTGTTTGAAGAGTTAGTCGCTAATGCGGCGGACTATAAGTCCATTACAGGACGCTACCTGCCAATATTTGGAGAACTCGGTGAGTTATTTGCTGAAATTACCTTTGGAATAAATCGTCACAAACCTCGGGCACAAGGCTCTGATGGCCGACTAGGAAATGACTTTATTGAAATAAAAACAATAACGCCAGAGAAGAAATCTCAAGAGGTGAGAGTAAAGAGGCAAGGAAATTTCAACAAATTGTTAGTTGTTAATATTTCTGAAGATTTTGACTTTGAAGCTCGTATCATAGATAGAAAAGAGATGAGCAGTGGAAATGGGAAAACAGCGACTGTTAAGTGGTCATCAATGAAAGGCAAACACACTGACAGAAGCCGATAAGCTTGTGGGTTGGTGGTAGCATTTAATGTATGTATATCAATTACTTTTGAATTAGAGGAACTATAAAGGTCATGGGATTGCTAGTTGGATATGTAGATGATGGGATTACTGTCTTAACAACCGTCAGTAGAGATGTTTTTGTGAGTTCAAGGCGGATAGGCATAGATGGATTAGAGTTAGCTCTTTGTCAGCAAGCTCCAACGGACAGTAAGAAGGAAGAATATAAATACACGCTTTCGTTAGCGGTGAATCAACATTTGTTAGAAACTCTCAAGTGGTAAGGAACAAGTGGCATTACATGAGCAATGGTAATCTAGAGAAGGTCAAAAACGCATATTTCAGTGGTAAAGCGGATGAGAGATATTTAAAAACTCAAATATGTTTCTATGCCGATGCTATTCGAGGATGTAACAGCGAAAAAGATAGAAAGGTTGAAGCCACTGTTTTAAAGGACTTTATAGAAAACCTTATTGAACAAAACATAAGGCCTATCAGTGCTGAAATGAAAGTAGAGTTAGAGGAAATAGTAGTTGTCGTTGAGCTATGCACTACAACAGGTAAGTTAAAGCATTTTTAATGCAGTTTACGTCATTTATAAATGTAAGTAATGATTATATTGGCGATGAAGGAATGAAAAAGGGTGGTATGCCGATAAAAAGGCAATTTAGTATCTAAATCATACTCATGAACCTTGATACAGCCAAACTATTTAATAATGGCACCTAGTTAGTTTACTTGTTGAGTCATTAAATGACAAAACGAACAAACAGAAGTCGTTTGACTCAGTTTAAATAAGAGGTTGTAGCGTCTTAAGGTATCATTGATAATTTGCACAACGAGAATTTCAACTATGTAATTCCAAATAAAGTTAAGATTGGTGATGTAACGAACTTAACAACTAGTGGAAGTTGGATGTATCATGCTATCTATCGTTATGGATTTATATTTTCATCGTATCGTAGTGTATGACGACTTATTTGGAGAGAAAAGCAATGATGAAATCCTATAACTTATATTAACCGCTAAAAGCTTGGTGTTTCACAGTACTAGAGGGTTACAAACCAGTAAAAATTATCGAAATTTACCAGCTAGTTATGGGAGGCGATGTTGGTGCTTATTGTGATATAAAGATATAACTTATAGCTACTAAAGGTAGATTGATGAGTTATGTCTTTTTGGTGGCCAGTAGAGTACGAGCAAAGTTCCAATTCACTGCCCATTAATATTGTGCTGAAGGGCTAATTAGTAGGCCTGTCACCGTGTAACTACTAACGCCGCACCTCTCGGCAATGACTTATTGCTTTACACTGCGATTATAAAAGTCATCGACCTTATTCACCCATTGAATATCACTCATGTCTGGCCAACTATCATTGTCAAACGAAGGGACATTAACTAAATCATCAATCTCGAGGTTAAGAGAGAAAAGCTGTGTTTTTTTGTTGAACGTAAGTGATTTCCAAGGCACTGCTGCAAATTTTTCTCCCATCCCCCAAATGCCACCATAAGCAATTATGCCATAAATAATTTCTCCTCGTGGAGCATCTATTATCAGCTTCTTTAGGTTGCCAAGTTTATGGTCATTACCGTTTCGTACTTCAGCATTGATAAGCTTACTCGTGGCAATGAGAGTAGGTCTATCGTTGTTGAGAGTAGTACTTTTTTCATTAATTACTGGAACTGTCATGCTCTTCCCCATTGAATACTTTTTCAGGTTAACGAAAAAATTGTCAACCTCATCGATAACTCGCCAATTATTCTTCACATAGAGCTTTTAACATGATCTACTTCGTATCTAAGATGAACTTTTATATCGCCATCAATATTACCGGCGAACTTCAACGACTGAATAATATGACCAAAGGTCGATGGGATATTAAACGAATAATGCTTAAAGACCGTTCGATACACCACATAGGCATATATAAAGTTTGCTGAGAAAGAGCTTTATTTAAGCAGTATGATTCCTTCGTCGATGATGAAAGTACTACTTATACCAATAGTTTATATAAGCCCTTTTCTTCTTGCGCTCAAAAGCTATGACTGATACTTCGAATAAGTGTGCCGCCGCACAGATAAGTGAAAGAGTCTTCGATATTCTTTGATTCTTAGCTATCTGCACTAACGTGGATAGCAGGACACAAAGAAGTAGAGAATATGATGCAAAATCCAAGCAAAGACAAGCAAGACAATAAAGTCGATGACAAGACTAAGCCAACTGATACTGAGAAGAAGGCTGTTCCATCGACTGAGACTCCCAAACAAGAGGCGAAAGCACCAGTAGATAAAAATTAAATTATCCCCCGTTATAAGTTGCCTTACATTAGATTTGAATTAGCCCTTAAATCTGAACTAAGTTGAGAAAATGGCAAGTTGTAGCAAAGTATTCTGCAGTTTTGCCAAACAATCGGAGAACCTATTCCATTTCAGTATCTAATGTGTGGAATTACAATACCTAAGCTTAAGTAATGGCTTCTAACTAATAATTGGGAGCCTTTTTTATTGAAATAAGTGTAAACCTACTTTTAGACGGGTCATTGGATATGATCAGACTAGTACAAAACTGAGCTAGCGATAAGTAGGTAGTAAATTAAAACTTACTTATACGATTAACTAAGCCTCTAAGCAGTCGGTGCCAAACTTTCACGAATCAATAAAAGTATATCTATCGTCCTTATGTTCGTCATCGAACATACCTTTTCATTAATTCTGTTAGTATGCTTATAAGGCAATTATTAGGAGCTGCTCATGGAACTGCAAGTAAAAATGGATGAATGGGAACATTGATTGTCGGGTAATAGCTAATACTTCATACCATTGGCCCAAAGCGTTAGTTAACTCGTTGGACTTATGCCTTATTTGCAGTTTGCCCAAAATGTGTAAACTGAACTACACAGGTAAGCTGTGTGATTGTCAGAAGATTAACCCTGAATTAATTGAACGTGTAATTAGCCCTCATTGGCCAAAAGCTCAGGTAAGGAAATTGATTGAGAATCATTCCTACAGCTTTGGCGTTGTGTAAATAGCCAACAGCTCCGCTAAAGCTAATTAGTGGGTGTATACAAAGTTGCAGTGATAAAAATTGGTAAGAGAAGATGAGCAATCCGACGCAAAATAAACTATTGCAGGCTTTTCCTGAAGAAAGTAAGCGAAGGTTGTTTTCTCAGTTAAAGCCAACAGAGATGCCTCTGGGAAGGGTTTTGTACGAATCTGGGCAATGTATTTCAACCGTTTATTTCCCGACAGATTGCATTATATCTTTACTTTACGTAACGAAAGATGGCGCATCTGCAGAAATCTCGGTAGTTGGGAATGAGGGATTAGTAGGCATTGCCGTATTCATGGGCGGTGAAAGTACGCCTAACCGAGCCATAGTGCAAAGTGGTGGTTATGCTTATCAATTGCCAGCGGCAGCCCTACGTTATGAATTTAACAATAGCCAGAGCATTCGAGTGTTGTTGCTCCGTTACACTCAGGCATTAATGTCACAAATGGCACAAACTGCGGTGTGCAATCGTCATCACTCTATTGATCAACAACTGTGCCGTTGGTTACTGCTGTCCCTTGATAGGCTCTCTTCAAACAACCTAATCATGACTCAGGAATTAATCGCTAATATGCTAGGGGTTAGGCGGGAAGGTGTAACAGAAGCCGCAGGGAAATTACAAAGGCTTGGCGTAATAACTTACAAGCGAGGACACATCACAGTTACTAACAGAGAAAGACTCGAGGAGCTCTGTTGCGAATGTTACGCTGTTGTAAAAAGCGAGACAGATCGACTGGAAGCTTATATATCTCATTAAAGTCTAAAAGAGCTTTAACTCTTATATATCTTTTCCGCCATTGTATACCCCAAATTATTTTCAGGGATGAAGGGGATACCCATATTCTTCAATTGCAAAACACTTATTTTTGCATACAACAGGGAATCTATATCATGTCGCAAGATAATGGCTCACCTAAAGATCCGTGGCAGCAAGGAAATAAAGGTCCCCCTGAACTCAATGAAACACTTGTTCAGGCTGTTAAGCGTTTTCAAAAGCTTCTTCCTGGTGGCAGTCCAAGAGGTTTTTTCATTATCCTGAGCCTCTTTTTACTCGGTACATTGATATGGACAGCCTTATATACAATACCTAGTGATTCCGTCGGCGTAGTCCAACGCTTTGGTAAATATATTTATGATGTCCCCCCAGGTCTTCACTTAAAATTCCCTTTGGGTATCGACACGGCAAAAGTTGTCCCGGTAAAACGACAGCTCAAGCAGGAATTTGGCTTTAATACGCCCCGCGCAACCGACCAATTTCAAATCCCTCGAGGGTATAATCCCGTGCGTGAAACACAAATGGTCACCGGGGATTTGAACGCGGCATTAGTAGAGTGGGTAGTCCAATATCGCATCTCAGATCCGGTTAACTATTTATTTGAGGTTCGAGAACCCAGTGAAACACTGCGTTATGTGTCGGAATCCGTCATGCGGGAGGTTGTCGGTGATCGTACAGTTGACGAGGTAATCACCATAGGTCGTCAGGAGATAGAATCAGAAGCTCTCGTAAAAATGCAGGCTTTGTCTACCAAATATATTATGGGTATCAGCATTGACCAAGTACAGTTAAAAAATATTAACCCTCCCCAACCTGTTCAGGAATCTTTTAATGAGGTGAATCAGGCACAACAGGAAAAAGAAAAACTCATTAATGAAGCACGTCGAGATTACAACAAAGTGATACCCCTTGCGTTAGGTCAAAAAGACCAAAGGATCCGAGAAGCCGATGGCTACCGGATAAAGCGGATCAATGAGGCAGAGGGCGATGCGGCTCGGTTTAATGCGCTATTTTCTGAATATGTCAAAGCACCAGAGGTAACTAAGCGACGGATTTATATCGAAACCATGCAAACAGTATTACCTAATATTCGAGCAAAAATAGTTATTGATGAAAGGGCAAATGGCATTTTGCCATTGTTAAACCTAGACGCAAAACTAGGAGAAAAACCATGAGTACCTTTAAAAAACTCTCTACGCTTGCTGTCATTGTGTTTTTTGCCAGTACTGTGAAAGATGCTCTTTATGCAGTGAGTGAAGTTGAGCAGGTTATTATTACCCAGTTCGGCAAGCCAGTAGGTCAGCCTGTAGTTAATGCTGGACTAAATATTAAACTTCCCTTTATTCAACAGGTGAATGCCATTGATAAGCGAGTATTAGAATGGGACGGCGAGCCCTCTGACATGCCTACTAAAGATAAACTCTATATTTCAGTGGATTTATTTGCACGCTGGCGTATTACCGATCCACTTCAGTATTTTTTGCGGTTACGAGATGAAAGGAGTGCACAATCAAGACTTGACGATATATTAGGCAGCGAAACACGTAATGCTGTAGCAAAGCATGAGCTTATTGAGATTATACGAACCAGTAAAAACAGAGAACCCACGCAAGACGCGTTGTTGCTAAACGAAACAGAAGATGAATTGAAAATAGGGGTTTTAGTTCCAATAAAAAAAGGTCGAAAGCTCGTAGAGCAGGAGATATTTAAAGCTGCTGCTGAAAAAGTGCAAGTATTTGGTATTGAACTGCTCGATATTCGCTTCAAACGTATTAACTATAATGAAAGCGTACGACCTAAAATTTATGAACGTATGGTCAGTGAACGCCGACAAATCGCCGAGCGATTTTTATCCGAAGGTAATGGTGAAGCAGCGAGAATAAGAGGCGATCGTGTAAGGGATCTAAATAAGATTGAATCCGAGGCTTACCGACAGGTCGAAGAGATCCGTGGGCAGGCTGACGCAAAAGCTGCAGAAATATACGCACGTGCCTATAATCAAACACCTCAGTCTATTAGACTCTATGAATTTACTCGCACTATGCAGTCATATCCAACCATTATTTCTGATAATACAACGCTTGTTTTATCTACTCATAGTGATTTGCTGAAGTTCCTTAACGGCGTAGACGTGGAACAGGAAGAAGCTGGTCAAGACTCTTTATTTGAGTTAGAGCCTTCAACCCGTTTAGCAAAGGGGGATCTGCAATGACAACATCTAACCAAGAGATAATGTTGATGGAATATTATGGTATAACTAGTGAGCGGAGACTGGTTTATCGATATAAGGGTTATCACTATAACAAGCTAGACGATGCCATCAATTTTGCTAGGCTGGATAACACTAATAGAATAGATTACAACTTAGAATGTAAGGATGAAGAGATAGTTCAACGAGCAAAACGTTAAGGTGGCAAAGATTAAGTATTTACTTATCGCTTTTATCTTCGTTGTGAATTTGGTGAGCTGATAATTTATTAGCTGCGGATGAATAAACGTTGATGCAAAAGATTACTTAGGCGGCATCACGGCACTCAGTTTTGTAAACTAATGACGTTGGAAGCTCTTTGGATACGATTGCGCTTTTGCATAACCAGTATCGTTTAGCATTGTATTTCAGGTTATCTTATTTCTTCAGTATCAAATAGCGATGTATATTAATAAGAAGCTAGCTAGACCAGTACCACTTAGTATTGGAATTCACAGACGTAGGAAACTACAAGAAAGTCGAATAATGATAAAAAAGCTAAGCTCTAAGTGCTTAGCTTTTTTGTTTTAATTCTCTTCGTGTTCACAAGTGCCCGACTAGGTTCAAAGACTATATATTAGACTCAATGGCATTATCTCTTTCCAGTAGTGAAACCAACGCATTGCTAGACGATGCGAATCAATGTGTCAGAGCCTGCTATGAGATTGCCGAATCCGTCCTGGGTCAACCGTTTGTTCTTCCCACAATCACTCTTAATCAAAGAGGGAAAATCGCGGGGTGCGCCAAGCTACAACAGAATCATTTGCGCCTTAATGCTTCTCTGTTTAAAGAAAATAAGGAAGAGTTTTTAGATGTAGTTATTCCCCATGAAGTTTGTCACCTTCTAACTTATCAGCTCTATGGACGGGTCAAACCTCATGGTCGTGAATGGAAAGGGTTAATGAATAATTTATACGGATTGCCAGGCAAAGCAACACATAGCATGGATGTATCATCGGTGAGCCAAGCAACCTTCCCCTATCGATGCAATTGTGGACCTGTAGAACTCACAATCAGGCGACACAAGAAAGTACAGAAAGGTGTTCAATATTTTTGCAGGCGATGTAAAACACAACTGGAGCCGATATAAGTAATCCGAGCCTCAGTGTTTCTTACGAGACCGTCTTTCTTTCCTTTCTTGGCGTTGAGCAGTTTTGATATCGTACTTACTCATGCCTTTTTTCCCTTGTTTGAAACGTTCCTTACGAGCTGCATCTGCCGCTTTCTTTTCCGCGAGCTCTTCAGCCATCAGTTGTTCTTCTTTTTCCACCATTTCAGGAAGTTCAAGAGTCACGTTTCCTAATTTACCGGAACGAAATTCATTGATCAGAACTTCACATATTTTGTGTAGATTGGCACGACCACCAGACCTCAACGCACCGCGATTCGCTGCAGCCATGTCGAGAAACTCAACTTCGGTTTCAGGTATATAATCAAGCTTAAATCGCTCTTGCACTACATCGGGGTAAGCCTTGATTAAAAAGTCAGCCAGATAAAACCCTATATCTTCATAGTCTATAGCTGTATCTTTAATGGCGGCACAAGCGGCCAACCGATAACCACTGTTAGGGTTTTCTATTTTGGGCCACAAAATACCTGGCGTATCCAATAGAGTTATACCTTCACCAAGATTAATCTTCTGCTGACTTTTAGTGACTGCAGGCTCATTACCCGTCTTGGCAATGATACGGTCAGATAAGATATTAATCAGCGTCGACTTACCTACATTAGGTATGCCACAGATCATAACCTTGATATTTTTGATACCCGCCTCTTTCTCCGGCAGCATCTGGCGGCACAGGTCCTTTATTTGTTTGATTTTTCCCGTTTCATCCGAGCGAGTGGCAATAGTCTTAACATCTGATTCTTGCTCAAAATAAGCTTGCCATTTTGCCGTTGATTCAGGGTCAGCAAGGTCAGTTTTTGTCAAAACCTTAATGCAAGGCTTGTCTCTTCGTATTGATGCAATCAATGGGTTTTTACTTGAATAGGGTATCCGAGCGTCAAGCACCTCTATAAATAAGTCAATAGAGGGTAAGACTTCTTTCATTTCTTTTTGGGCCTTATGCATATGCCCTGGATACCACTGAATTGCCATTGAATAGACCTTGTTAGAAAAATCGCGGCTATTGTACTGTACTAGCCGCGAGTCGGCTCACAAAAATTAACTTCGACTTCGAATAATGGTTAGAGACAGCTTATCCCATTCAGCCGTCCCATAGCTTTGAACAAAATCAAGGTTCATAGAAGGAAACTCATCCAAAACCTGTTGATTCAACCCAATCGCTGTTAAGTATCCACTCCCTGCAACGACGAAGTGTCGCTTATAGGGCAATAAATATGACTCTTGACGTAAAAGATGAATCTCACGTGCCTCGGAATATGAAGAAAACCAATGATTAATCAAGCTATCGCAAGCAGGCGCATGAAAGAAAGTGCCAAAGTCGGCACTTTCAGGAGATTTACATTTACCTGATAATAGCTCACTGGCATGTTGCCATGAGTTAAATCCCATAGACATAGAAACCTCTTGTAAGTAGTGCTTTAACTGTTTAGAGCTTTCTTCTACTCGTTCTTTCTTTAATGCAATTTTGGCTTTTATCTTTATCTCATTTAACGCCAACTTCATACCAACTCTCCTTCCGAAAAATCCGGTTTAATAAAGCGGGCGGACAAAGCATTTGAAAGACTGTCGTTTAACAACAAAAAACCTGTCAGCATCAAGTGCATAGGCAACATAACTGACGCAGCAGAAACCTTAATATTGCTTATTTGATGTAATTCATAGAAAGCTTGTTCCAAATCGAGATTACCGTTTAACAACATACTCATTCCAACAGGAATAAAGGTTGATAAAGTAATAGCAGCTAGTGATTTGTATGCTAAATCATCATAGACGTGGCAATATGATGGCGTTGGGGATGAATAATAAATAGATGTGTTCGAAGAAGACACAATTCATATACCTCTAAGTCGTTATGGCGTTCCGCTGTGCCTACTTAGTTCGTAATGAACTGTTCTAAAAATATACCCGTCATCTTTGAAAATGCTTGTTTGTTGCACGCATTTCCAATTATTTAGGGTTCAGTTTAACAAGAGTGACTTCGTCTTTTGCGGATAGGCGTCTCTAAAGCCTTTTTATAAATTACCCGACCTCTCCTTGAGAGTCAAACTACTCAGACTTTGGCGCAGCTCTCCGTCCATTTAACAGCCAGCCAATGGGAGTCCACTTAACAAAAACAACGTAAGTTAATAAGCCAATGAATAGCGTCCCCAATGAGCTCATTGCAAATTGAGTTAGCATTGAGAACTTAGTATCAAGCAACTTGAATTGGATAAACCAAAGGACCGGAAGATGAATGATGTATATCCAATACGAAGAGTCAGCAATAAACTTAACGAGCGAGTGGCGCACATCTGCATAGCGTTGTCCCCAAACCAAGAGACACAAACTCATGTATACCCCAACATAAACTTCCAAAGCGGCAATGCCTAGTTGTCTTAATGAAAAATCTGGCGGCGACATGAGTGCCAAAGAGTCTTCCATACTGATGCTACTTGGCATCAAACGAAAAAAAACCACGTACGCGACAACACCAGCTATCAACATAAACCAGCGATAAGGACTTAGCTTTTCTATAAAAGCTGGATACTGATAAAGTCCCCATCCCAATAGATAAAACAATCCATAAAAGCCGAATGACCATAATTGAGGCATGAACTGCTCGGGCGCTGGAATAGGCGCGTGTTGGGTAACGAGTGCAGGTACTAGCAACATAGGAGCAACGAGTATGAAAGTAAGAGGCGATTTAAACACCTGACTTCCCCAGTCCCATTTACTCCATTTCACAATGATCAAAGTCAGTAGATAAAAGAACGTGAGATTATATAGAAACCACAAATGCGTCGTTGTCAGAGGTGGTGATGGCGCATCTGGGTTTTGTGCCATAAAGCTCATCATTTGCAACATGGATGATTTGTTGTTTATGTTTTCAATTGCCCATCCAAAGATAATTACATAGCTAGCGATCACAACGGGCAGGAAAATAACGAAAGGCAGCGTGACGCGACTTAATCTGTTTTTGATCATGCCAACAGAACCGTATTTTTTAGTCAACAAAGCGGCGAAGAACCCTGCCAAAATGAAAAATAAAGGCATACGGAAGGTATGACTAAAGTACGCAAACACATCCATGGCTATTGAATTTTCGTGTGCGGCTGTTGGCCAGACTTGGCTTAACATAGGACCATAAGCTAGAGCTGCGTGGAAAAGCACACCTAACAACATGGCGAATGCGCGTAAATTGTCCATGTAATGGACACGACTCATGCTACTCATAAGAGCATCTCCTTAAAAAGAATCGAATGATGACGGGAGAGAGCCTCTCCCAGGCTTAAGCTACATACCCAAAATCATTGGCGACCGGCAAACGAATGCGCCCACAAGCCTAGATAAACTCAGTGATTGCGATGAGCTGATACTGCCAGCCGACAGGCACTTTCAAAGATAATGGGAATACATACTTACATAAAACACTGTTGCCTTGATTTGATACCAATAGTGCCGAGTGTTATCGACACTATGAGTACAATTTCGACAGCGATAATTTTGAAAACTGTAGGGGAGAAAACGGCGACATCTCCCCATAAGTTGTTACCGATATCGGGAATTCGAGCCATTGAGAATAAAAACACATTAAAAAATAAGTTTAGAACAACCATGCTGACAATAGTTATAGGCTCTGAACCTGACAGAATACCGATACTCAACAGCAAAGCAGTCGCAACTAATATTTCAAGGGAACACACTATGGCCATGGGTAGAAGGCCATCTGATAAGCCACTGATATCAATTGCAAATACTAGCGTGGCTACAATAACAACCCAACACACACTGTAAATAGCGAGGACGCCTAAGGTCTTAGATATGACATAGTCAGTGACATTCAAAGGCAATCCCATAATAAAGGACAACTGATCTTCTTTCTTTTCAGTCACAACGGAAGAGATAGAAATATGAGCGCTAGCGCCAATTAAAACCGTAACCAGCAATACCTGTCCAATGTAATATGCAACAACAGATGGCGCTATCATCAGGAATGTTGCAGCGATACCGAGAACACTATAGGCCACAATATAGCGACGGTACAACATCCAATCTTTCTTCACTAAGGCCTTTATCATCGGGATATTCATACCTTTTCTCCTGCTCTGCGATAATTCACATTGGCTAAGAATATCTCTTCCAATGTCATATTATCTGCTGCATGAACTTTAATATTTTGCTGTTTGTAAGCTTCAATCACTGCTTCATCGAACTGATTACAAATGACTGATGCAATACGGCCGTCTTGTTCAACATTTATCGTAGAACCCAATGGTGTCAAAGGGTGTGTACTAGGTAACTCCAGCTGTATTCTTTTCCAGTTATCCAGAAAGCTCTCTTTGTTATCAGTATTGATAATGGCACCACGATCGATAAAGGTAATTTGATCGGATATCTTTTCCACATCAGCTGTATTGTGAGATGAAAACAAAACGGTCCGTGATTCATCGTTTAATATCAGAGCTAATTCCTGATTAACCTCTTGCCTGGCAACGGGATCAAGCCCAGTTGTAGGTTCATCAAGCACTAACAAATCAGGTTTACGCGCTAATACAAGTAACAGTTGTGCCTTGATATGTTGTCCTTTTGAAAACTGTTTAATGTTTTGTTCGAGGTTCAAATCAAATCGACCAAGCAATTCCTTTGCATATTTATCATCCCAGTGAGGGTAGATAGATTTAATAAATTCAATATGCCAACCAAGGTTTTTACTCCCATACAACTTCATCTCTTCCGAGCTAAAACCGACTCGTTGCTTCACCTGAGTCTGCATTTCAGGCATGTTCATTCCCATCACAGAGACTTGCCCGCTATCTGCTTGCATCAAGCCCATAATCAAACGAATCGTTGTCGACTTACCTGCTCCATTAGCACCAACAAACCCCATAATTTGCCCTTTAGGCAATTCGAGGTTGATGTCTTTCAAATCGAAATAATTAAAGTGTTTATTAACACCTGTTAATTGAATAGCGAGATCACTCATCCTATCTCCCACCCTTGCGTTAGTTACTGTATTTTTCATTGAGAATATCGCTCAGCCTTGTCTGCACTTGCTCAGCACTCAAACCAAGCGACTGTGCTTCTTCAACGGCGTCTTTAAGCTTGTTATCCAGAGCTTCAAACTGGAGCTCGGAGCGTATAGCCTGAGTATCGGCTATAAAGGAACCTTTTCCTTGCTGGGTATAAATCACCTTTTCGCGTTCCAGTTCCAAATATGCTCGTTTAACCGTAATCACACTAACACCTATGCTTGACGCCATTTCTCTAATGGATGGCAAATGAAAGCCTGCTTGCCAGTCACCTACCATTACCTTCTGTTTTATTTGGGCCATGATCTGCAGATACATGGGCCGATTGTCTGTCTGCGAAAGAAAGAGTTTAATCGTCATTAAACACATCACTGTATATATTCAATATGCACAGTATACACACACATACACAGTCAGCAAGATCTTTTTGTTGTTTTTTTGTTCAACAAAACTTGGAGAAGGACAAACTAGGTGGAAAAGAGGTTCTTAAGGTATTGATAAATAATGAGTTTAAGAGGTAGAGGGAGCTAACTCCCTCATATGTTGATCTATTGTTAGGCGGTGATCAGTTTTGTTCCAATAGTCTTTTGATAAAAACTGCGGCTCTTTGCGTTGCAAACAACATGGAGTCAATTTCCATTGTTTCCCCCGGCGCGTGTGCACCAGAGCCACTAACACCTAAACCATCCATCGAGGTGACATAAGGTGCAATAAAGCTAATATCGGCAGCACCACGCCTTTCTGGTGGAAAGCTCTTAGCTTCTTCAACACCCAAATCTGCATGCAACACATTCAGCTTCGCTAACAGAGCTTTATTAGCTTCTGTTTCTTCCATAGCAGGGTATCGATCTTCAAAGGTCATCACAGATTGGCTATGAGGCAAACTGTCTTCTGCAATTTTACGCATAGCAAGACGAGCTCGCTCTTTCTGGTCTTCATTCATAAAACGCAACCCTCCATGCATTATGGCTTTTTGAGCGACGACATTCGTTTTCCCAGATACCGTTTGCGTTGTTTTAGCGTTGCCTTGTTCGATAGAAGTTCCACCAGCAATAATCCCAGGATTAAAGGTCAGCCCAAACTCTCCACGCACTTCACCATAAATGCGATTCAAAACACGGGACATTTCAAATACAGCACCAGCCCCAACACTATCTCTAAATATTCCTGAAGAATGCGCTTGTTTAGCCGTAACTTCTAACGACCAGCTTGAAGAACCTCTTCGTCCGATAACAGCCCAACCTTCACTTCCTCCCTCAAAATTTAATGCGACATCGGCTCTTTTACCTGCCTCAATAAGATCCTTACGCGCGAGTTCTAGTGGTTTACCAACAGATTCTTCGTCCCCAGTGAAAAAGACTGTGACAGTTCCTTTATTCAATGATGTACTTTCAATTAAGGCCTGCAATGCATATAGAGCGGTAACATCGCCGCCTTTCATGTCGCTAATACCTGGGCCTTTAGCAGTATTTCCGTCAACAGAAAAAGACTGAAATGGGCTATCTGGTTCAAAGACAGTATCAATATGACCAATCAGTAATACGTGCGGGCCAGGTCCAAAGCGTTTTGTTGCAATTAAATGTCCTGCTCTTTTCATTGAGCTTGGCATGTCTATCCACTGAGTTTCAAATCCAAGGCGATCAAACTCCTTCTGAAACACAGCCCCGACTTCCTTAACGCCTTTAACGTTGAGTGTTCCCGAATTCAGATTAACTACGCGTTCCAAAAATGTAACTTGCTCAGAAAAACGGTTTTCAACAGCATTAACCACTCGTTTCTCATCTGAAGTAAGTTCGGCGTGGGATACAATTGAAAAGCTGAATATCAATATTCCCAGTAGGTATCGTTTCATAAATCCCCTTACTATTTTTCTTCTTATTTAAATAATTGGCTTTTTATTTTTTAATTTAACCAACTTTTAGTGTTTTTCATGCGACTAACAGTTAGCGGAAAAGTCATTTTTTCTATTAATCAATGAGTTACAGGAATGGCTTAACTTTTGCTTTTAAGCTTACATTCCTTTTCGGCATCCATATAAAGCCGAAATAATTGAAGACTATAACAAGACTCAACCAAGAGTTCAGGAGAACAACATGCGATTAAATAACGTTAGGTACATACTCGCGGCAACAATACTTGCCTCAATGATGTCGGGCTGTATCGTTCATGTCGGCGGAGGCGGTGGCGGCCTAAAAGTCGAGAGAGTTTTCGGTGACATAGATGTTGATGAGTCTTCACATGTTAAGGATGTTAGTACGGTTAATGGAAGCATCGATATCGATGACAACAGCTCCGCAAAAGATGTTGAAACTGTTAATGGCAGTATTGATTTAGGTGACTACGTCAATGTAAGGAGCGCCGAAACGGTCAATGGCGATATTGAAGCAGGCAACAACCTTACATCAGAGCGTTCAATCGTAACCGTCAATGGCGATATATCTGTAGAAAGAGAGTCAAGAATCGGCGGCGATGTAGAAACAGTGAACGGTGATATTGAACTGAATGATGTTGACGTTAGCAATAACATAGTGACCAATAATGGAGACGTCACTTTACGCGAGGGGACAGTTGTTGAAGGAGATATTATCTTCCAACGTTCAAACTACCGCGGATGGAGTAAGCGCCGTCACGAGCCTAAACTAACTATAGAAAAAGGCGTTGTTGTCAAAGGCGAAATTATTCTAGAAAAGCCCGTCAAACTCGATATCGAAGACGCAGACCTTAATGACAAAGTCCAAAGACACTATTCTGACGAATAACTAAAACACCTATTCCAGAAACGGATATTCTCGCCCAGTTTTATAGAAGTAACGCTTAGAAAACTGGGCGACATAGTTTTACCTAACACCTATAAAATCACTCAAACTCAATCATTCGAAGTCCATCAAACTATCTGCAATGGCCTGAAATGCAGCTAGGCTTTTATGGATGCTTTCATATTCATTTTGGCTAAATTCAGTATTGGCACTGTTTTTAACGATTACGACACCAGCTCGTTGATTAATGTAGATAAATTGATCGTATATGCCGAGAGCAAAAAACTCCTGCTCTCCATTTTCTGGTATCCACCACTGGTAACCGTATCCAAATACTGAATCAGAAGAATTACGTTTTCCTGGCATCAAATGCGGCGCATCGGGTGTTACGCTATCTTTAATCCATTGTTCAGGAACTATCTGTTGCTCCCCTATTCGGCCATTATCCCGAAACAGAGCTCCTAACTTGGCATAATCGCGAGTGCTCGCATTTAACCCACCAAGAACCAGTGGTTGCCCCTCACCATCAACCAAGTAAGACGCATCATGCTCGTTCCCCAACTTGCTCAGTAATTTACTATCAAGGTATTGTTGAATGCTGACACCTGTCGCACTGCGCAGCACCATACCTAATACATGAGTATTAACACTCACGTATTTCATATACTGTCCTTGCTCACGTTCAGATGTCAGGCTGGCAGCAAACTCATCGAAGCTCCCACTCAATGCCATTGTTCGGCCTAAGCGATTTATATCGCTGTTATAGTCATCATAATCTTCATTAAAAGCAACGCCTGTGCTCATTTGCAGAACGTTTTTAATACTGACTCCATCATAGCCACTCCCGACTAATTCAGGCACATAGTCAGTTACCGGCGCATGAAGATCTGGAATCAACCCATCATGTACAGCAATACCAAAAATGGCACTTAAATAGCTTTTGGAAACCGACCAAGATATCCGTAAGTCATCAGGACTCGTTCCAAGATAATAATCCTCAAAGACAATGTCATCGTCTTTCAGTACCAGAAAAGCCGTCGTTCGAGTTTGCTGTAAAAATGCCTCTAAGTTTTCTGCTTTACCTTGATAGACAAAGCTGGATGGCAGGTATCGAGGCATTTCATTAAACCGGCGAACAGTACCGGATCGTTCCATTCTTGTCGTCGGCATAATGTCCTTCATATTCGAGAAATTCTTCACGATCAATTCGGGTTCGAATAAACGGGTGAAATGGTAAAGTTGCTTAATCTCCTGCTGATAACTCAAACCTGCTAACAACAAAATTGCGACAATGAAAAGCGAAAGTCCTTTAAGTTTCATGCACTTTCCTTATGCTCGTTTAGCCGCTGGTTGCTTTATATTGACGCTATCCAAGGGCTTAAATTGTAGAATGCCATCTTCCAGAGATACATCGCGTAACTTCTTTTTATCTATATTGTAATTTTGATCCAACCGCCACGGCTGCACAGCACCTTGCTTAGGGATTTTATCTTGGACTCGAGTGATATAGCCTGAATTTAAGTTTAAGAATAGTTCGCGTTTAACTTGTTCTAGATCTTGCGGCACCGCAATCGGATGATGATGCTGATCCATATGGTTGATTACCCGTGCTATATACTGCGCAACCAATTCAACTTTTAACGTCCAACTTGCATTGGTGTAGCCGAATACCATGCCGAGGTTTGGTGTGTCTTCTAACATCACGCCTCGGTAGAACATCTTATCGCCTAGCGGAACCAACTCGCCATCGACTGTTAACTCAACGCCTGATAACACTTCTAAATTCAAACCCGTGGCACTAACAACAATATCAGCTTCGAGATGTTCTCCTGATTTCAATTGAATTCCCTTTTCAGTGAAGTGTTCAATATGATCCGTTTTGATTTCAGCCTTTCTGCTATTTAGGCTCTCAAACAAATCACCATCGGGGACAAGACATAGACGCTGGTCCCAGGGGTTGTAGGCAGGAGTAAAATGCTTTCTATCAATGTGATTTCCGAGAACTTTATTCTGCTGTTTTGCAATAAACTTTTTGGCTTTTTCAGGGTTCTTAACCATGTAGTGATAGAAGAGATTTCCCAACAACACGTTTTTCTTACGTACGATATTCGAAACCCAATTTTGAGGTAGAACTAGGCTTAAAAGTTTTTGGATTAAGTCTCGTTGTGGCCGAGAAATAATGTAAGTCGGAGAACGCTGCAACATGGTGACTTTTTCAGCGTGTTTCGCCAAGTTTGGAATGAGCGTGACAGCAGTAGCCCCACTACCAATAACAACCACTTTTTTGTCCTGATAGTTTAGGTCCTCAGGCCAATGCTGAGGATGAACAAACCTCCCTTTGTACTCCTCCAGGCCTTTGAATGCGGGTTGATAACCAGACTCATAGTTGTAATAACCTGTGCAACATAATACAAATTGGCACTGATAATGTTTAGTCTCATCCGCTACATCAACAACTAACGACCATAGGCCAGCACTGGAACTCCAGTCTAATTTTTTCACTCGATGCTGATAGCGAACTTTTTCGTTAAGCTTAAATTTCTCTGTCGTATCTTTTAGGTAACTTAATAGCTTCTCTCCTGAAGCTAATGAATCAGAATCCGTCCAAGGATTAAAGGTATAACCATAGGTAAACATATCGCTGTCGCTACGAATACCTGGATATTTAAATAAATCCCAAGTTCCCCCTAGAGCTTCTCTCCCTTCAAAAATAACTAAAGACTTTTGTGGGCAGTTTTTCTGCAAATAGTAGGCACTGCCAATACCCGATAATCCTGCCCCAATAACGATGATATCTATATACTCAGGTTTCATTAGCCTACCCCAAAATCTTTTTAACGATACTTTGGTAGCGTGTCGGTAAAAATCGTTGGATAAGATCGAGCATTTTTGCGTCACTACCGACTAAAATCCGGGCTTTCTTCTTCGCTATACCATCGAAAATAATCTGAGCAGCCTGTTCTGGAGTTGTCTTAGCCAAACGCTCGTTGAAATCCCTTCGACTTTCTTCTCGACTCATACGCCCCGCTTTACCTACTTTGTCTCCACCATCACGGCTAGCGTTGGCAATATTCGTTTTAATCCCTCCTGGATGCACACAACTTACAGCGATATTAGGATGCGTAATGGCCATTTCTATACGCAAGCTCTCAGTAAATCCACGCACAGCAAATTTCGACGCGTTGTAGGCTGAAGTATTGGGCGTGCTAATTAGGCCGAATAAACTGGAAATATTAATGATATGGCCCCATTGGGCGTTCTCTATAAACGGTAAGAAAGCTTTGCTGCCATAAACGACACCCCAGAAGTTAATATCCATTAACCATTCAAAATCTTCATAATTCATAGAACTGACTGAGCTACTCAACGCCACGCCAGCATTGTTGATAATGATATTTATCTCACCAAAGTGCGTATTGATGTCATTCGCCCAGTTCGAAAATGCGTCTTTATCAGTAACATCAAGTTTATTAATCATGACTTGGCACTCAGGATATTGGAGTTTTAATTCACCACAAGTGACCTCCAACTTATCCAGAGCAATATCACTTAACGCAATGCGCATATTGTGAGAAGCAGCCTGCATTGCCAAAGCTTTTCCAATACCTGAACCTGCACCAGTAATGGCTATCACCGCCTGTTCTAACGTATTCGACATAAAGGCTCTCTCAGTTTATTGACTCTATACTAGAGTGCGTTTTTCTCTGCTTTATATGAACTATCGCTTATTGGTCTATGTCGGAAAAGGTGATAACGTGGCAATTTACTGGTTTTTTGAGGTCAGCATGAAAAGAGTCAAGAATGAAGCTGTTGTCACCCGTGATTACATCTTGCATTTAAGAGATTTCTGCCTCACTAATGGCATTCCAACAAAAACCTTACTCCAAGGTAGCGGCCATACAGTAGCATTGCTGCTAGATCCCCCTGAGTCTATTCCGCAAGAGACCTTTACGCTCATGAGCGAAAACATGTTTTCGACTTTCGATTCTGTTTCTCAGGGAGTTTTAGCCTATGCGAAGTCGTTGGTACTTTCGTGTCACGGCCCGCTGGGAATGGCTATTCAGGGAGCACAGAACTTAACTCAGGCTCTACCAATTGCGCAGCGCTATTTTGCAGTGCGAACACACCGTCAAGGACTTGTCTTAGTAGAAGACGACAACCATATTGGTTTGGCTTTTTCCCCCGATTTCACCGTTGCAAGCAATGCTACTCAGCTCGCTTTACTACTCAGTTTCGCGTTTATTCTTCAAGATTTGCTCAAAGAAGAAAATCTGACTGGGCAAATGCAGGTGGATACATCCTTAGCGCCTCTTGATGACTTCCAGTGGGATTCATTAGAAGGCATTAACATCAACTTCTCCACTCAACATGAGCGCATAGTTGCTCCCAAAGATTGGGGAGAGCTGCAATTCCCGCTTAGCGATCCTGAATTACTTTTAATCGCGCAACGCCAATGCGAAAAGGACCTTGAACAGCTCTACCCTTCAGACCTTCTTCAAGAGATTCTTTCAAAGCTTACTAATACCGCAAACGACAAGATGACATTAGGAGAGATGGCTTATCAACTCCATGTTTCGTCCAGCACCTTACAAAGGCGTTTGAGGGAATACGGAGTCACTTATAAAGAATTAAAAGCACAAGCCAAGCTAACCGAAGCTAAGCATTTATTGAGAGACCATCAGTTAAGTTTAGAGAACATTTCCAATACATTAGGGTTCTGTGATGCTTCAGCTTTTACCAAATCTTTTAAGACCTATACGGGTTTAACGCCTTCTCAGTACCGAAAGCAACTTGACCTTAATTAACCAAAAAGTTGATTTTGATTAACCTGTCACACTTTAAAACTCTAAGCCATATTAAGATCCACAGACTCTAAATATTACGAAATTAGCCCTTTGGGGGATATATGGCGCAGGTTAACAACAAACATCATCAAGAACTGGAAATTAAGCCCAGACACATGGACTTCCCATTTGGTTCGTTGAAGAGTATGAAATTCTTCGACAATAATATCTATAAATCAGCGTTTGTTGCCCAATTATCAGCAACCTTTCCTGTAGGTGAAGCTGAATTCTTAAACTCTGTTCGAAACCTGCGAAAGGAAGTCAAAAATGAAAAGCTGCTCAAACAAATGAGAGGCTTTATTGGACAGGAAGGCCATCACAGTCATCAGCACGATCAAATAAACAAAGAGCTCGACCGCCTTGGTTATGATACCAACAGTATCCACCTAAAACTAAAAGCCATCATCGATAAAAAAGTCAAAAAAATGAGCCATAAATTTCGTTTGGCTTACACCGTTTCCGCAGAACATTTTACGGCAATCATGGCGGAACATGCTTTAAGAGATGAGCACTTTTTAGATGGCATGGAAGCCCCCATGAAAGACTTATTGTACTGGCATGCAGTCGAAGAGATCGAACACAAGTCAGTGGCGTTTGATGTTTATATGGAATGTTTTGGCGATATCAAGTTCCTACACCGAGTCATGAAGTTTTTAATTGTAATGCTGCATATCCGCATGGGCAGCTATACGCTTAATATGGCTTTTAACTCTCCGCATTGGAAAAGTTGGCCTGAGTTCAAAGGTTTTATGTCTTGGATGTTCGGCAAAGGCGGCATGTGGCGTTCTTTGCGTCGCCCCTATCGAGCTTTTTACCGCGAGAACTTCCATCCATGGGAAAGTGGTGGATTTGATTTAATTGAGGTTTGGGACAAACAATATGCCCGTCCGGAACAAAATAGAGCCAACCCTGAGTATGTTCCTTCTGTCGCTATAAATACCTAATTCAATTAATCACCAATGGCGGACTGAGAGAGTTATCTCTGAGTGTCTAAAAGTATGACAATACCGAGTTAACTCCACCGCTACGTCTAAAGTGCGTCACCCTAGTTTTAATTCATCTCAAAAGCCTGCAAATTGGACGATAACTGCGCAAAATAACGTATTTGTGCGGTTTACCTGAAACTTCATCAGCTATATGCTTGTCTTTATTATTTAAAGAGTCAATAAAGAGCCGATGTATGAGTGCAACGCCGTTACAAAAGAAGATATTTGTACTGGTTGTCAGTTTGTTAACTCTCGTTTTTATCCTTACTGTCTTTAGTGTCTACAACGCAGCCTATAACCAAGCACAAGGTGCCTTCTCTAAACGCCTGAATGTAGGTCGAAATGTTTTCTTCAATGAGATTAATGTCGCTAAAGATCATTTGGATTCCAGTGTTGAAACTATCGCTAAAGATTGGGCTCTCAGGCGCGCTGTTGGTCAAGGTGTGGATACAGAATCTATCAACAGCATTCTGTTTAATCACAGCAGCCGCATAAAAGCCGATATTGCTTATATCCTGGATAACGACAACTCGCTTGTTGCTAGATATGGTGCCAAGGAAGGGACTGCGAGTGATGTCATTACACAACATCTAGACGAAAATCATAAAACTAAAGCTTGGATAACGTTACTCGGCAAGCAGCCCTATTTGATGTCCGCTGAGCCTATCACGGCACCCGCTCAAATTGGTTGGCTAGTCATGGGCAAGAAGCTCAACATGGACTTTCTGCAACGAATCAAAGAGCTGATTTCACTCGATATTAGCATCCTTGTTTATACTCCTGAAACCAACCAGCTTGCTTTAACAACAAACGTCAATGCCGAGAAGGTTAATGCGAGTTTCAACAACCCGAGTGCAACCCCACTCAACGAACAAAACGAACGGATATTAACTCTTCCTTTAGGCGACGAATCAGTCGTTGTGATGCCATTTTCCCTGTTCACTGAACAAGAAATGCAATTTGTCGTCGTATTGCAGGACTCTATCAGCGCATCACTATCACCGTTGAATAAATTTCTAGTGGAGCTTATCCCCTTCTTTATTATCGGTTTATTGCTGTCTGTCTTAGGTTCCTACTACGTTGCACGCAGTATCACACGCCCAGTTGGTAGACTATTAAATGCGGTCAAATTAGTTGCAGGTGGTAAGTACACCGAGGATATTGATGTTTCTGAAGAAGGCGAGCTAGGCGAGTTGGCCAGAGAATTCAGAAACATGAAAAATGCCGTCATGGAACGTGAACAAAAAATCCGAATCCAATCAGAAGAACTTGCTGAGAGTCATAAGATAAAACTTGAAGCAAACATCGCTCACAAAGAGAAACTGCTTGCTGAAGAAGCTACTGAAGCTAAAAGCCGTTTCTTGGCGAGTATCAGTCACGAAATTAGAACGCCGCTTAATTCAATTATTGGCTATTCGGAGATGCTCAATGATAAGAGCGTACAGGCAAAAGAAAGAACGCACGCATCAAGAGCTATCAACGCAGGCGGCAAGCACCTATTGAGTATAGTAAACGACGTCCTTGATGTATCGAAAATCGAAGCCAGCAAGATTGAACTTGAGTCTTTAGATACCTGCCTGGTCTCACTGCTAGCGGAAGTCAGTAGTTATGTCGATGCACCCGCTCGCAAAAAAGGACTCGATTTTCAAATTAACTGGAGCTTCCCTCTTCCTTCTTTATTCGTTACAGACCCTACCCGACTTAAACAGATTCTTATCAACCTGTGTAATAACGCCGTTAAATTTACGCAGAGAGGTAAAGTTGAGCTTTCAATTACACTCGACCAAAGCAAAAAGCGCTTTATCTTTGTTGTTTCGGATACAGGACCAGGTATTAACGAAGAGCAACAAGCTAAATTATTCAATGCCTTTACCCAAGCGGATCAAGCAACCACTAGAAAGTTTGGTGGCACGGGTTTAGGTCTTTATATTTCTAAAGAACTCGCACAGTTGATGGGCGGACATATCAAGGTTACCAGCCAAGTAGGAATAGGAACTCAATTTGCGGTGTATTTACCTTGGGTTACTGCCAACAACAGTGAATTTATCCATAACGAGATCGAAGCCGAGCAAGTGCTCGAAAGGAATGTACAACAGAGCCTAGAAATACCTTTCCTAGACGCTCATATTCTTTGTGCTGACGATAATGAGGACAATAGGCGCTTAGTGTCTTATCTGGTGCAGAAAACTGGTGCAAGACTAACGCTCGCAGAGGATGGCGCTAAAGCACTGACTTTAGCAAACAATGAGTCATTCGACCTGATTCTAATGGATATGCAAATGCCTGTTATGGATGGTGTTGAGGCAACAGCTGGTTTAAAAAGCGCCGGATATAACAAACCTATCGTCATGCTAACGGCAAACAACGACGCCCTTAGCCAAAAACAAATTGCAGAGTGTGGAGCCGATGGGCACTTTACAAAACCCATAGACACCCAACGCTTCTACGATATGTTAAGCCGTCACCTGAAACCGAAAAACGAAGAGAAAGAGGAACCAAAAGCTTCATCGGCTTTTGAAGAACTCATTGCCAGTTACGCTAGTCGACTGCCTCAAAAGCTCGCCGATTTAAATGAAGCTTTTGAACAACAGAATTGGGCTGAGTTTAAACAGCAAATCCACAAACTAAAAGGCTCTGCTGGTAGCTACGGCTTTACGCTGCTGAGTGAAATCGCAGAAGAAGTCGATATACAGGTCACTGATGAAAATTATCAGAATGCAGGCATTGCTTTTGAGAAATTACAAAAAGCGGTGCAGGATATCTCTAAACCTGAGTTGTACGTTATTAACTCTTAGCGCCTGTTTTCTAGTTACATAGCCTATGCAAAAAAGCACAATACAAATGATAAAAGCCGCCTCATTCGAAGCAGCTTTTGTCGTATTCGGTGTACTCTTAGCGTTAGCGGCTAATGAATGGCGTAATAAAATTGCTGAAGACAAAGCGTCTGCAAGAGCTCTTCAATCTACTTACAGAGAACTTAGTGACAACCAAAAGCTCGTTGAAGCTTCGTATCAATATCATCAAGGAACATCACGCGTTTTATATACGTTGAATGGAAAGGCCGATGTGAAAATGTTCTCGAAAGGCTTTGTTTTTCCGGCCAGGGTTACATCCAATGCTTGGTTAACAGCCTCAGAAACTGGTGCACTTAAAAATGCGTCTTATGAGAAAGTACTCACGCTAGCTAACGTCTACAGTGCGCAGAAGAGCTACGAAAGCCAGTCATCCACGATTGGCGGTCTTATCTATGAGAAACTATTCCAAGGGGGCACGGATTCAATCATCAATTCTCCCTCTCAATTAGCAACTATCATCGCAACAATGTCTTATCGAGAGAGAGAATTATTAGCGCTTTACGAAAAGGTTCTTGAGGCAATCTACCAACAACGAACTTAGCTCAACACCTGAAAAGGCAAATTAAGTATTTAGGCTATTGCTCGTTAACGAACTGCTTAATTTGATTTTCAAGCAACTCCATAGGCAACGCACCATTTTGCAAAATCGCATCATGGAATTCACGTATATCAAAATCTGCACCTAAGCTTTTCTCAGCAAATCGTCTGAACTCCCACATCTTGAGCTCTCCCAATTTGTAGCTTAATGCCTGCCCTGGCCAGGAAATATAGCGATCTACTTCCGCTCTAACATTAGCTAGAGACAATGATGTATTGTTAGCTAAGAAATCAATACCTTCCTGACGCGTCCAACCTTTAGCATGAATGCCTGTATCGATAACTAATCGACAAGCCCGCCACATCTCATAACTCAAACGCCCAAAATGCTCATAAGGGGTCTGATACACATCCATTTCTATACCGAGCTTCTCTGAATACAAACCCCATCCTTCACCAAACGCACTGAGATATAAGCGTTGCCTAAACTTCGGAACGTTCTCTAACTCTTGAGACATCGCATTCTGGTGATGATGCCCAGGTACAGACTCATGCAGCGTTAGTGCGACAAGCTCGTATAAGGGACGCTGATCTAGCTGATAGGTGTTAACAACATAAGTACCGCCTTTGCTTCCTCCTGATGTCGCAGGCCAATACGCAGCTGTCGTGTAGTTGGGTGCTATCTCACTCGGTACAGGCTCAATACCATAAGGTAAACGTGGCAAGGTACCGAAGAAACCCGGCATACGATGATCAATACGTTTAGCTATGTAAGAAGCGTGTTTGAGTAAATCAACTTCAGTTTTCGCATAAAAAGATGGCTCAGTTCTTAAATAATGGACAAAGTCATCGAAGCTACCTTCAAATTCCAACTCATCTATCAACTCTTGCATTTCACGCTTGATCCTAGCGACTTCAGACAGTCCAACTTCATGGATCTCTTCAGCAGTTTTATCTGTTGACGTGACATATCGCTTTATTTGATGCGCATAGTAATTTTTGCCGTTAGACATTTGATAAGCACCGAACGATTCACGAGTCTGTGGCAAGTATTCTTCTTTTAAAAATTGATATAGGTTTTCAAATGCTCCGTTCGCATAAGATGAAATCGCTTCCTCAGCTTTCTTTCTCAGCTCCTCTTGTCGCTTCTGAGATATACCAGCAGGAAACTTATTGAGAGGTCCATACAAGGCGCTATTTTTAGGATCGTCATAGATTTGCGCTTTGGCAACAGGAATAACACCTTCAATTACAATCTTAGGCTGAGTGAAGCCACTTTTAAGTCCCGAGCGCATATTATCGATATTTTGCTCGAAATATTTAGGCAACTTGGTAATACGTTCAATATAGGCGACATAGTCACTTTCATTATTGAAAGCTGCATTGGACATAGTTCGAATAGAGCCAGTAAAAAAACTTGAGAATGTAGTCAGCGGCACGCGATAAGTACCGAGTTCAAATTCGCCAATTTGTTCTTCAATCAACCAACGCAGCAAGTCATAGTTAACTTGATCTAAAGCGTTTAATTGGCTTCGGTCTATCTCATTTAATTGCTCTAAAAACCCTTTATTCTGCTCATACAGTCTTTTCTGAGCTGGCAGGCTGACATCCGGTAGAAGATGGTTGTAACGTTTATCTCCACGCTGTGTGGCAGCTAACGGGTTTGACTTGAGCATATGCTGCCAGTGCGCTTCAATAAATTCATGAAACGAGTCTTCTGTGGGGTTAGCGTTACAAATAAAGGGAAGTAGAAGCAATATTAATAGCTTGCGCATATTTTCATCCTGGACCTGGGTTCGTACCACATGACTCTTAATTCTATGGTCTGTGGCTAACTGCCTGCTTATACAGGTTCTATTAAAGTAATCATACAATTAAGCTGAATATACTATCCCAAAAAACTTACCTTAGCTGCACAGATAACGAACTTTTGTTTTGCTATGTGGTTCATGACCGTTACGCCCCTTTTAAGCCAGTTATTCAGTTTAGTTTCAAATACAAAAAAGCCGCTGTATAGCGGCTTTTCATCAGTGCAGTCTATGACTTACAACATAAGAATTAGGCAGGTTGCGGCTGCACCAAGCTAACCTGCTCACCTTTTTTTGCTTTAGCGTCCGCCTGCGATATGACATCAGCGGCAGATTTCAATGCGTCAAGGCGCGTAGTAAAGATAGATGAATCGTCATAATGTTCATCAACACCTAAACCAGTAAGCACACTTTCAACGTCAGAACTTAAGCCCGACACATAGAGCAGCTTACCGCTAGCTTTCGCATCAACGGCAATTGTTTCTACAGCACGTGCCGCCGATACATCCATAAAGGGAACACGTTCGAAGTCAAGAATAAGAACTTGTGCGCTGTCTTTCACTTTTTCTCTAACGTGGTGCCCTACATCAGCAGCAGCACCAAAGCTTAAAGGACCACCAAAGTCAAATACTCTAACCTGACCATGGGCTTGTTCTAATAACGCATGCTCTTCAGGATCATCTAAATGGTCAGGCATATTTTTAAGCTTATCTAACTGAACTTGCGCAACTTGCTTAACATAAGCAATAGCCGCTAGTACAACACCGACACCAACAGCTTGAATCAGGTCAACAAAAACTGTCATAGCGACAACGATAGCCATAAGAATCAAGTCAAAACGAGGACCTTTATGAGCTTTTCTGATATAGCTCCAATCAATGATATCAGCACCAGCTTTAACCAAAATACCAGCTAATACAGCATGTGGAATATAAGACGCCAAGCTACCTAGGCCAAGTACGATAGCTAATAACAATAGTGCGTGGACCATACCAGATATTTGACCACGGCCACCGGTACGGATGTTTACGAAAGTACGCATCGTTGCGCCAGCACCTGCGATACCGCCAATAAAGCCAGCAAATGCATTACCAATACCTTGACCTACTAGTTCTTTATTACTGTTATGACGTGTACGTGTCATGTTATCAGCAACGAGTGAAGTCAAAAGACTGTCGATAGCACCAAGTACAGCTAAGATAATTGCAGCTTCAAGAACAAGAGCGAAGCTGTCACCAGTAAATACAGGCATTACCAATTCAGGTAATCCAGTTGGGATATCACCTAAAATAGGAACGTTACCTACAATCAAGCTCGCAAACGTACCAATTAACAAGGCAGCTAACGTACCTGGAACATACTTACCCCAGCTAGGTGGCCATTTATAAGCAATGATCAATGTACCTATGCCTAAGGCTAGCGTATAAGGGTTAATCGCTGATACAGCTGCAGGAATATCACCAATCGCATCTAGCGTATTACTTGGAGATGGATGCCCCATAAGTACGATAACCTGAAGGCTGATAATGATGATACCGATACCACTCATAAAGCCAGAAATAACTGGATAAGGAACTAGACGGATATAATCGCCAAGCCCCAAGAATCCCATTGCTATTTGGATAGCACCTGCCAGCATAACGGCAGTAAAAATTAATGCAGGGTTGCCAGTTAAGCTTGCGAATAAACCAGCTAATACAACAACCATTGGGCCTGTTGGGCCTGAAATTTGAGAAGGAGTGCCACCGAAAAGTGCCGCAAAGAAGCCAACTGCGATAGCACCATACATACCGGCTATCGGACCTAACCCAGAAGCAACACCAAATGCCAATGCTAGAGGTAGTGCAACAATACCGGCCGTAATACCACCAGTAATATCACCTCTAAGATTCGAGGTATCAATTTTAATCATATCTATATCCTATACAGAAACAGCGAAACACCTTGCTCTTCCTTGATTAGCCGAGTGCTTTTTATTTATTCCAACCACTATGGCTTGATAGTCATATAGAAAGATATATAATTTGGTGATAGCTTTTATCTATCAAAATACTAATGTAAACCAAAGGATACAAATTATCAAAAATAAGCCCACTATCAAACAGCTTATTTACTTTGAAGCTGTTGCTTCAACGTTAAATTTCCGTCAGGCGGCGCAGAGTCTTGGTATTACTCAGCCAACACTAACTTTGCAGATTAACAGTTTAGAGCAGCAGATAGGGTTTCAGTTATTTGAGCGCTCACGTTCAGGCACATTGTTGTCAGTGCAAGGTCGCGAACTATTGCCTTTAGCTAAGAAGATATTGGAAGCAAACGATGCATTTTTAGATACCGCAGATTGGATCAAAAATGGCCCAGTAACAACATTCAAAATGGGTGTACCACCAACGCTTGGTCCCTACTTGTTACCTTCTGTCCTTCCTGAATTGCATAAGCAGTATGATGAGCTAAAACTTTACGTAAGAGAAGCACCACCAAAGCTTTTACAACAACAGTTATTGGACGGAGAGTTTGATTTAATCCTCTCGCCCTTACCCGCTGCATCAAGCGAGTTAGCTATACAGCCTCTATTCATTGAGCCAATAAAATTTGTTGTTCCTGCGGATCACAAATTAGCGTCAAGCGGTGATGTGTCTGCCTCTCAGATAGCCGGCGAGAACGTGTTGACTTTGGAAGAACAACATTATCTCCATAGGCAAGTTCAGGATATTTGTCAGCAGTTTGGTGCGAACTTGATGCGCGATTTTGAAGGTACAAGCCTAGATACCCTAAGACAAATGATTGTGATGGGACTAGGTGTCGCCTTTCTACCAGGGCTTTATATTCATTCAGAAATGCACCGGCCTGAAGCCCTGCACGTATGCGAGCTGCGGGACATTCCCATTAGTCGAAAACACGCACTTATCTGGCGTCCTAAGTCACCAAGCCGAGTGTTCTTCAGGGAGTTGGCAAGTCAATTCCGTGAAATTATTAAAGACAGACTAGATAAAGTTGTCACCGTTATTGAGTAAACCACTCACTACTCAACTTGTAACATTTCTCACTTGAAAAGATTGACAAAAAAGTTACAAACTATGACCCTTGATAGATCTATTGTTAACAAAAACGCGTAATGCGATAGAATGAACTTATCAACATAGCTAATAGAGGGGATATTTATGAGCTCATCAATAACAGAACAAGAATTAACAGAAGCGCGCAAAATATGGGGTGATGCCCTTGTTGCCATTTCCACAGCATACGACGAGCAAGGTCTTGATGCGGCAACAGAATTGGCTAACGGCGCACTTGACGCAGCCTATGGTTACAACCTAGGCCCAGTTCTTTTCAAGCCAACACTAGCAAGCGGTGAAAAGACATTCCGCCCTACACGCGAAGGCGCTCTGTCTTACTTCGTAGGTCACAATGATCAATACCCACTAGACGGTGGTTTCGGTCTTAAGAGCTGGCGCTCAGTTGTATCAGAGACATCTGCTAGCTTTATCAACGGTGACGTTGCAATGTGGATGGGATGGGTTACTTTTACCGATAAAGATGGCAACGTAACTAAAGTCGATAAGAGCTGGGGTTACAAGAAGGACGAAGAAGGTACATTACGTATCGTTCTACACCACTCTTCACTTCCTTTTCAGCCTTAATAATCAGTGAATTTTTATGGCAAAACCCGATCAATATGATCGGGTTTTATTTATCCTCAACTAAACCCATCAAGTTTCAAATTACGCTGTGTTGAACAACCTGACTAGGCGTTATCTATTTTACTTAAGAGCAATTTTCCATCAACAAATAACGCACGAAACATTAGCAAACTGTAAACTTATCTTGAACAGCTCGCAGCCCAAACCTAACTTTTTCATCACGGCTGACATATAAGGTAACAATTCACCTTATACGCCAACTTTGAAATTAACGTCTATGACTTTGACGTTGCTTGAGCTTATGTTTTTTCACAGAACGACGCATACGACTGATGCGCACATGATCAAGCTTATTTTTTCTTTCATTCACTAAGGTTTGAGTTTCGGGAGGCAACCCAACTGATTTACGCAACAGATTTAACTCAGGTAACTCAAGTTCAACCCAACCACCTTGAGGAAGACGTTTCTGCAGTTCAATTTCACCGTAGCGCAGCCTAATTAAACGACTAACTTGCAAATCCTGAGATTCCCACATACGTCGTACTTCACGATTACGTCCTTCAGAGAGCGTCACATCAAACCATTGATTTATCGCTTCCTCATCAGCAGCACGACGCACAACTTTGGTAAATTTAGCCAAACCATCTTCGAGTTGAACACCTTTCGTTAATTTAGCTAAGACATCATTATCAACTTCTCCAAATACGCGAACGGCGTACTCGCGCTCAATTTCGTGCTTAGGGTGCATCATCCTATTAGCCAGTTCGCCATCATTGGTGAATAAAAGCAAACCACTGGTATTAATATCTAATCGCCCTACCGCTATCCAACGTCCTGGTGTAATAGCAGGGAGTCGGTCAAAGACAGTTCGTCGTCCTTCCGGATCACTTCGTGTACACAACTCACCTTCTGGCTTGTTGTACATGAGAACACGGCAAACTGCTTTTTGTTGTTCTCTGGCAACACTTCTACCATCAACGAGGATCTTATCACTCAATTCAACACGTTCTCCTAGTTGAGCGATCTTCCCATTAACGTTAATTCTTCCTTGTTCAATCCACTTTTCCATTTCACGGCGTGAACCAAACCCGGCGTTTGCTAATACTTTTTGTAATTTTTCACTCATTAGTGTAACTGATTCTCTTTCATATCTATGGGGTTGGGCAACTCATCAGCAGCGGATGGCGTTTTTTCAGCAGCGGCTTCAAAACTCAACGGCTCATCACTCCTGTCATCTAGTACAGCACTTTCCAAAGACTCTATAGAAGGTAGCTCCGAAAGGCTGCTTAAGCCAAAATAATTGAGGAATTGTGGTGTGGTCGCATAAAGCGCAGGACGTCCAGGCACTTCTTTGTGTCCGACAACCTTAACCCACTCTCTTTCAAGCATGGTTTTTACAATGTTGCTACTTACGGCAACACCTCTAACATCTTCAATCTCACCACGAGTAATAGGCTGTCTATAAGCAATGAGTGCGAGTGTTTCTAACATAGCTCGTGAATATCGTGGCGCGTGCTCTTGCCATAAGCGGCCTAACCAAGGGCTCAAACTATCATTTGATTGAAACCGATAACCTGAAGCCACTTTTACCAATTGAACACCCCTGGGGAGATAATCAAGGCGCAGTGATTCGAGTGCTTTGTCCAACCTCTTTTTACTCACCTTTAAATCGGATAGAACCGTGTCAAACAAACGTTCTTTAGATAAGGGTTTATCGGCAACGAAAATAGCTGCTTCGACAAGCTGTTTTAGTTGTTCATCCGATATTCTCGCAGCCATAACTACCTAACTTGCCATTTTTATATGTATATTCGCAAAAGGTTGCGCTTGAACAATTTCGATCAAATCCTCTTTAACCAGCTCGAGTACGGCTA
The DNA here is from genome assembly GCA_004353515.1 of Alteromonadaceae bacterium M269. Classification (GTDB taxonomy): domain Bacteria; phylum Pseudomonadota; class Gammaproteobacteria; order Enterobacterales; family Alteromonadaceae; genus M269. Next base: position 1,408,712 of record SMNZ01000001.1, read on the forward strand.
AAAAGGTAACTACCACACCGGCTTTTCCTTCCTCGACATCAAATAGTTTATCGAAACCGGTATAAGTTGTAGGTCCAATGATATCAAGAATATGAGACATCCTCTCCCTAGTTGATAAAACTTCTTTTTCGATATGATGATGTTCAAGGTTTTTCGCTTTTTTCATTGCTTGCTGGAAGCTTAATACAAGCTCCTGCAAGGTCACCTCGGGCAGTATTCTGATGGGCTCAACTGATTCATCCACATCCGCTTGAACAACAAAGAAATCGCGCTGTTGCCTCGGCAACTTATCAATTTCTTCCGCTGCATACTTAACAACTTCATATTCTCGCAGTCGACGAATAAGCTCTGCTCTGGGGTCTTCCTCTTCGTCATCCGCATCTTCATGTTTTGGCAGCAACATTCTTGATTTAACTTCCGCCAAAATAGCCGCCATTAAGAGATACTCTCCCGCCAGTTCAAGCTTGAGCTCTTTCATAACATCAACATAATCCATGTACTGTCGAGTAATCTGCAAAATGGGCAAATTAATGATATCAAGCTTTTGTCGGCGGATAAGGTACAACAATAAATCTAACGGCCCTTCGAAGGTTTCCAGAATAACTTCTAGAGCGTCGGGAGGAATATAAAGATCTTCAGGTTTCTCTATTAGCGCTTCGCCATTGATAAAGGCTAACGGCAGAGGTTGTTGAACAGGCTCTTGAACTACCTGAGGCTGAGGTTCATCAGACACTCGCTAGTCACCCAAAAACACTGCTATCGCCATTTCCTTCGCGAATAATCACACTCTCCCCTTCAGACATATCAACAACAGTCGTTGGTTGTTCTCCGATATAACCACCATGGATAATCAAGCCAACTTGTTTTTCCAACTTATCTCTAATTTCATCAGGATCAGACTCAGCTACATCTTCACCTGGAAGCATCAAGGTTGTTGACATCAGCGGCTCGCCAAACTCTTGCAAAAGCGCATGTGCAATTACATTTCCTGGTACTCGAATTCCAATGGTTTTGCGCTTGGGATTCATTAACCGTTTAGGCACTTCTTTTGTCGCTTTGAGAATAAAGGTGTAAGGGCCTGGCGTATTGTTTTTAATCTGCCGAAAAACCTGATTATCAACTCGTGCATAATTGGATATCTCAGACATATCCTTACACATCAAGGTAAAATTGTGATCCTTACCAATGTCGCGAATGCGGCAGATTTGCTCCAGTGCATTCTTGTTATCCATTTGGCAACCAATTGCATAACCGGAATCTGTAGGGTAAACGACGACATCACCTTGACGAATAATTTCGCATGCCTGTCGAATGAGCCTTGTTTGTGGCGTGTCGGGATGAATATAGAAAAACTGACTCATGGTTAGACGTGCCTAGGATAATAATAGATAACTCTAATAATAGTAACCCGCCAACACTAAAATGTCCTTAAATTTCTAGTGGTTTATCACGATTCAACTAGACCCCACCCTTGCCAAACAGGCGTTAGTTCATCAGGAAGTGTTAGGCTTCTACCTAATTCGGTCCAGCGACTCGGAAAGTGAAAATCGGAGCCAGCAGACGCCAGCAAATCATATTCTTTAGCATAGATTGCCATTTGTCTTTTGCGGTCCGGCGATAAACTGGTGTGGATCACTTCCATACCGTCGCCGCCATACAATTTAAATTCAGAAATCAATCTACGTAGCCACTTGGCCGTCATATCATAATGACCTGGGTGAGCAATAACAGCTTGACCATTCGCTTCATGGATCCACTTAACAGCCTCAGGAATGTCTATCCACTGCGGTTTGAAATAAGCTTTTTTATCTTTACCCAGATACTTCTTGAACGCTTGCTGGTTGTCTTTTACCAGCCGTCTTTTAACCAAAACCCGAGCAAAGTGCGCTCTGGTTAATTGTCCTTTACCCGCTAGCGCTTTCGCTTCATCTAGCGTTCCTTCGATACCCACTTTAGCTAACTTATCTGCGATAGCAGCGCCTCGGATGTTACGTCTTTCGGTTTGTTCAGACAGCCTTTCTAGAAAGGTTTCATTTTGATGATCGACGTTTAAACCTAAAATATGTATTTCGAAACCATGCCAACGTGTAGATATTTCAACACCTGGGATAACTCTCAAAGTACGTTTTTGTGTCTCTTGATAGGATATGGCCTCATCAATCGCCGCGACTGTGTCATGATCAGTTATAGACAATACATCCACCTGCATATTATGTGCTCTATCAATGAGCTCTTTGGGCGACAAATGCCCATCCGAGTAGTGAGTATGCGAATGCAGGTCTATTTTCATTTAATGAAAAATCCAAAATAAATGTTGACAGGGAAAGCATAATGCTTTTTTCTATATAGGCGAATTGTACCTGATTGAAGCGATATAAAGTTCAGTCAGAAGAAATAAATTTAGAATTTTAGATAAAGAAATTAAGTAAAACCGACATGCAACAGACTTTTTCAACAACTAACTGGTGGTGGCACGACTCTTCAGGCGGGCTATGATTCTATGTGCATGTAGAAAAATTTCTAGAAGGCCCGCATAATGCGGGCCTTTTTCGTTTTTAGGCTCTGAAAATAAGGGCTGAGAGCCAAGTATCGATAAAGTAAACATTTCCTGCGACAACAGGAATTGACAAGTAAATTTCAATTAAAGTGACTGAGACGAGATAATGAGTTTAGCGGAATTAAGCGAAAAACCGGGAAAAGTTGAGACCCTCTCCATCGTTGGTGAGTATATCGCAGACCCTTTAAATACATTTGAGACACTATGCCAGCAACAAACGAATTGTTTGTTGTTAGAGTCAGCAGAAATTGATAGCAAAGACAATGTGAAAAGCTTAATTCTGGTTGATGCTGCAATGCGACTGGAATGCCATGGTCAGACGGTAACCTGCAAAGCATTAACAGATAATGGCGCATCCGTCATACCACTGCTCAAAGAACATTGCCCTTCTCATGCAGAACTCAGTGCAAACAATAATGAAATACAACTCACTTTCGAATTACCCAGTCAGCAACTAGACGAAGACAGTCGCTTAAAAGCACCTTATGTTTTTGACGCTTTGCGTAGCCTTATCAAAAATATTCAACCTATTCGCCAACACGACCAAGCATTATTTTTAGGCGGTGTGTTAGCTTATGACCTTCTCGCTAGCTTTGAACAACTCCCAGATGTCGCTGACAGTGAGAATAGTTGTCCTGACTTTGTGTTTTATCTCGCAGAAACACTACTCATTATTGACCATAAAGAGCAGCAAACTGAAATTATTGGTAGTGTGTTTAGTGGTGACAATGTTGGTAACAACTACTTCACTATCAGTAAACGAATGGAAGAGTTGAATCAACAAGTTAAACAAGGCAATTCGCCAATAGCGCAACCTACAACATCAACGGAAACATTAGAAACACAGGTTGATAAATCAGATGCCGAATATGTAGCCGACGTTGAGCAGTTAAAGCAGAACATATTGGCAGGTGATGTTTTCCAAGTGGTTCCTTCTCGCACTTTCAGCTTACCTTGCCCTAACCCTTATCTCGCTTACGAAAAACTCAAACAGCAAAACCCTAGTCCTTACATGTTTTTCCTCCAAGACCAAGACTTCTGTATTTTCGGTGCATCCCCCGAGTCGGCATTGAAATACACCAAAGATACTAATGAAGTTGAAGTTTACCCGATTGCAGGCACTAGACCTCGCGGTAAAAACAGCGACGGTAGCATAGACGCTGATTTAGATAGTCGTATTGAGCTCGATCTACGCCAAGATGAAAAGGAAAAAGCAGAGCACCTTATGTTGGTCGACTTGGCACGCAATGATATCGCCAGAGTTGCCGAGCCTGGAACACGCTCTGTCAAAGAACTATTGAAAGTAGACAGATATTCGCATGTTATGCATCTTGTATCTCGCGTTGTTGGCTCTCTAAGAAATGAGCTTGATGCACTGCATGCTTATCAAGCCTGTATGAATATGGGTACATTGGTCGGTGCACCGAAGGTAAAAGCTGCACAGCTTATTCGCGATACCGAAGGTAAAAGAAGAGGTAGCTATGGCGGTGCTATTGGTTATATCAATGGTAAAGGCGATATGGATACCTGCATCGTCATTCGCAGTGCGTTCGTAAGAAACAATACAGCCTATGTTCAAGCTGGTGCAGGTGTTGTATTTGATTCCAATCCACAGGCTGAAGCCGATGAGACACGAGGAAAAGCACAGGCAGTGATAACTGCCATACGCTCTGCTCATCAGGCATCAAACGGAGGAGTTCAGTAACATGAGTCATACCAATAATACACGTATCTTTTTAATCGATAATTTCGACTCTTTTACCTATAACTTGGTCGATGAAATGCGCCGCTCCGGTTATTTACTCACCATTTATCGCAACAACGTAGACGCACAATTTATCGTTGAACAAATTGAACAATGCGAAGAGCAAGTTATTGTTATGCTCTCTCCCGGCCCAGGAACACCATCAAAAGCGGGGTCAATGCCCGAGCTTATTAAACTGATTGCTGGTCGCTACCCTATTATCGGAATCTGCTTAGGACACCAAGCTATTGTTGAATACTATGGTGGTGAAGTGGGTCGTGCGGGACAGGTTAAACACGGTAAATCATCACTGATTAGTCATTGTGGGGATCGCATGTTCGAATCTCTTCCTTCTCCACTACCTGTAGCTCGATATCATTCGCTTATGGCAACACAAGTGCCAGAAAACCTGTCTATTGTCGCTGAGTATAACGATATACCTATGGCGGTTTACAACGCCGAAGATAAAATACTCGGGTTTCAGTTTCACCCAGAATCCATATTAACGTCACATGGCAGCCAATTGCTTTCGCAGAGCATTAGTTACCTAAGCCAAAGAGATTAATTTGTTATGTCAAAAACACTGCCAGTTTTAGAAAAACTCTATGCTCAGCAAGGGATGACGCAAAGTGAGTCAGAGTCATTCTTCTCCGACGTTGTCGCAGGTGAAGTCGACAATATCATTTTGTCTTCGGTACTGACTGCGTTAAAGATTAAAGGTGAAACTCCTGAAGAGATTGCGGGCGCGGCGAATGCCCTCATTAACAATGCTACACCATTCTCTAGTCCAGAAGGTGTTTTCGCAGACATCGTTGGTACGGGTGGCGATGGACACAACACGATTAATATATCCTCTGCTGCCGCAATTGTTGCAGCAAGCTGTGGCTTAACAGTTGCTAAGCATGGTAACCGAAGCGTATCCAGTAAATCTGGTTCAGCGGACTTAATCGAAGGCTTCGGCATGAACTTAATGATGGAACCTGAAGTTGCTCGCAAGTGCTTGGATGAAGCAAACTTTTGTTTCTTCTTTGCGCCGAAATACCACGCGGGTATTCGTCATGCGATGCCTGTTCGCAACACATTAAAGACCAGAACGTTGTTTAACTTGCTCGGGCCTTTAGCTAATCCGGCTCGCCCTACGCATATGATGATAGGGGTTTATACACCTGAACTAATAACACCATTTGCCGAAACGTTGCATCTATTAGGATATAAAAAAGCACTCGTTGTGCATGGCAGTGGCTTAGATGAACTGGCACTACATGGCGAGTCGCAAATCGCCGAGCTCAGCGATGGTGAAATCACTTATTCAACGCTTTCACCTGAAAGTTTTGACCTAGAACAATATCCATTAAAAGCAATTGAAGGCGGCGAGCCAGAACTTAACAAGCAACTCATTGAATCTATCCTGAAAGGTCAAGGGGATATTGCTCATCAATCTGCTGTTGCTATGAACGCTGGTGCGTTACTTAAGTTAACAGGTAAAGCATCCAATTATAAAGAAGGCGCTGAAATGGCTATTCAAGCAATGCAATCTGGCAAAGCATTGGAAACTATCCTGCAAGCCGCTAACGTCAGTCAACAATCTTAAAAGGTAAAGAGATTAGAATGAGTAATGTATTAACAAAGATCGTTGACGATAAACGCATCGAAATTGAGCAGAGAAAAAAGGCTCTGCCTTTAGAAAGCTTTCTTGACAATCTCACGCCTTCGAAAAAAAGCTTATATGGTGCGCTATCACAGGCTAACGCTGGATTTATCTTTGAGTGCAAGAAAGCATCACCATCAAAGGGGCTTATTCGTCCGGTATTTGATTTAGATGAGATTTTGTCAGCATACAAGCCTTACGCTTCAGCTATCTCAGTCTTAACTGATGAGAAATATTTTCAAGGTAAGTTTGAATACCTAGATTACGTTACTGCTCGAGTTGAACAACCCGTTCTCAATAAAGACTTTTTTATTAACGAATACCAAGTTCATTTAGCTCGAAAATACAATGCTGATGCAATTTTGTTGATGTTATCGGTATTAAATGATGAAGAATATCAAACGCTGGCCAAGCTAGCCGATTCCTATCAGCTCGATATCCTCACTGAGGTTAGTAATCAAGAAGAAGCCGAAAGAGCAATTGCATTAGGCGCAAAGATAATCGGTATCAACAACCGTAACCTTAGAGATTTGAGTACCGATTTAGCCATGACTGAACAATTGGCGCCATATCTGCGTACTAATGCACCAGATGCCGTCATTGTTTCGGAATCAGGCATCTACACGAATGATGATGTAAGACGACTAGCGCCTTTATCAGATGGATTCCTGGTTGGAAGTTCGTTGATGGCGCAAAAAGATATCACCGCTGCAATAAAACGCATGCTTTTTGGTGACATCAAAGTTTGTGGAATTACTCGACAAGAAGACGCGACAAGCATCGCCCAAATCGGTGCTAGCTATATGGGGCTTATTTTTGCAGAAAAGTCTAAGAGAGATATCTCATTGCAGGATGCCCTAAACATAGTTAACGCAGTGCCATTCAACTATGTCGGTGTTTTTGTTAATGCACCTGTTGAGGATATCGCTGAAAAGTCTCAAGCCCTTAACCTTAAAGCTGTGCAACTACATGGTGAAGAAGATCAAGCTTATATCTCGGCTTTAAAACCGCAACTACCTGATGGATGTGAAATATGGCAAGCCAAAGGGGTTGTTGATGAGCTACCGGAATTAGATGAAAAACAGGTAGATAAGTTTTTGCTTGACTGCAAAGTCGGTAATCAGAGCGGCGGCACAGGGCAAGCATTTGATTGGACCTTGTTAGAAAACATCCAAGAGCCTAGCAAGCTAGTTTTAGCTGGCGGTATAGGCCCAGACAATATAGTGCAGGCAACACAGATGAAAGCTTCAATCATAGATGTTAATTCATTGGTTGAAAGTGCGCCTGGTGTTAAAGATTCAGAAAAATTGAAAACGTTATTTGAACGTCTTAGACAGTATTAAATCGAGGACTTTTTATGAACAAACTAGACTCAAAATTTGGTGACTTCGGGGGAATGTATGTCCCTGAATTGCTCATCCCTGCCCTCGATCAGCTAGAACAAGCTTTTATCGATGCGCAACAAGATCCCGAGTTCCAAAAAGAATTTATGGATCTGCTTAATAACTACGCTGGTAGACCAACGGCTATGACGCTGTCAAAGAACTTGGTCAGCAACCCTAAGGTGAAGTTGTACTTGAAACGTGAAGACCTGCTTCACGGTGGAGCTCATAAAACCAATCAGGTTCTCGGCCAAGCTTTGCTCACTAAGCGTATGGGTAAAACAGAAGTCATTGCCGAAACAGGCGCTGGGCAACATGGAGTTGCGACAGCTCTTGCTTGTGCCTTGATGGGACTGAAAGCTCGCATTTATATGGGAGCGAAAGACGTAGAACGCCAAGCACCTAATGTATTCAGAATGCGCTTGATGGGTGCCGAAGTTATCCCTGTTGATTCAGGTTCAGGCACATTGAAAGATGCGGTCAATGAGGCATTGCGGGATTGGTCGGCGAACTACGACAAGGCTCACTACTTATTAGGCACAGCGGCAGGCCCTCACCCCTTCCCGACTATCGTAAGAGAGTTTCATAGAATGATAGGCGAAGAGACAAGAGCTCAAATTATGGAGCGAGAGGGTCGACTACCTGATGCTGTTGTAGCTTGTGTCGGCGGTGGTTCTAATGCAATTGGCATGTTTGCTGATTTTATTGATACGCCTGAAGTTAAATTAATCGGTGTAGAGCCTGCTGGTAAAGGCTTACATACAGAAGAGCATGGTGCTGCTATATGTAAGGGTACAAAAGGGATTCTGCACGGCACTTACAGCTATATTATGCAAGATAAGTTTGGTCAAATTGAAGAGTCCTATTCAGTCTCCGCAGGCTTGGACTATCCAGCAGTAGGACCTCAACACGCCTACCTTAACGACATAGGCCGAGCTGAGTATGTCGCGGCAAGTGATGAGGAAGCATTAAATGCTTTCCAGCTTTTATCTCGCAAAGAAGGAATTATTCCAGCTCTTGAGTCATCACACGCGCTTGCTCATGCCTTGAATATGGCAGATGAAGCCGAAGAAGAAACAATCATAGTCGTCAACCTTTCCGGTCGTGGCGATAAAGACTTAGCACACGTACGTAGCGTTTTAGGAGATGCTTACGATGGATAGATATGCCAAGATGTTTAATCGCCTTAATGACGCAAAAGAAGGGGCTTTCGTTCCCTTCGTTACAGTAGGCGATCCTGACCAAGAAACCAGCATTAGCATTATGCAATGCTTGATAGATAATGGTGCGGACGCATTAGAATTAGGAATTCCGTACTCGGATCCAATCGCTGATGGCCCTACAATCCAGCATGCTAGTATTAGAGCACTGTCTTCAGGAGCAACACCTGATACCTGCTTCGATGCTATAGCTCAGATACGCAAAGATAATCCAGACATGCCTATCGGATTACTACTCTATAGCAATCTGGTTATGGTAAAAGGATTAGAAAGTTTCTATCAACAAGCTGCCGACGCTGGTGTCGATTCAATTCTGGTTGCTGATGTTCCTTTACGTGAAGCAGAGCCTTTTATTGAGGTCGCTAACAAAACCGGAATCAAACAAATTCTCATTGCACCACCTAATGCAACAGATGAAACCTTTGCAGCTATTGGTGAAAAATCTCAAGGCTATACCTATCTGCTAGGTCGTGCTGGAGTAACTGGCGCGGAAACCGCAGTTGAAATTCCTGCGGATGAACTCATTTCTAAACTGAAGCAGCATAAAGTTGCACCGCCATTACTTGGTTTTGGTATTTCTAAACCGCAACAGGTGAAAGATGCCATTGCAGCAGGTGCTGCTGGTGCTATTTCAGGGTCTGCAACGGTTAATATTATTGCTGAGAACTTAGACAACAAAGACGTGATGCTAAAGAACCTAGGCAACTTTGTTCAAGAAATGAAAGCTGCCACTAAGTAAGGCTTACGTTCGTTCGCGGATAAATCTTGCTCCTACCTGTTGTAAACCCTGCCTCGTAGGAGCAGAGCTTGTTCTCAAATAAGTGATAAAGCCAACATTATTTCGCGGATAAACCCTGTTCCAACTTCTCGCGAATCCTGCCTTGTCGGAGCAGACTTGTTCGAGAATAGGTGATAAAGCCAACATTATTTCGTGGATAAACCCTGTTCCAACTTCTTGCGAATTTTCCTTTGTAGGAGCGTACTTTAGTAGCGAACCTTCAATTCCCTTAAACACACCGACATTCGTTGATAAATCAGACGCCTACAGTTTTAAGAATAGGCAATGACTGCAAATAAGAATTAGTTTTATTAGAAGGGTTTTAAACAGACAAGTAGCCCTACAAGCCTTTAGAGGGCGTAGAAAAAAGAAAAGATGCCTTAAAGCATCTTTTTATACATTAATGATGAGTCGCTCTCGCGTGATCTTCCGCAAACAACTCATTATTTTCCAGATATTTATCGCGTCGAATTCGCCATTCAGCTAAATCGACTTTCATCATCTCGTGATCTTCAATCTTTTCAATTCGTTGAAGTTCAGCTAGCAACAACACAGCAACATGATTATCAAACTTTCTTTTACTGCGAAAGCTAGGCACTGCAAAGTAAGCTGTTGCTACAAGCATAATCAAAATAAATATCGTAACTAGGATAATATCCATATCAGCTCCATTTCAAACTTCTGTCGAACACAAAGCGATTCAATGTTAGCGGCGTACAAACAACATTCATTACAAACACCATTTATTAAAACATACAACTCAGCGCATGCTTTCCTAATGACAGTGATCCTACCAGCTAATCTAACTCACAAACATTAGACGTATGGATAGTCATTATTCCATTATAAGCCATAATCTAACAACTCGAATGGGTATTGATCGTAACCATACAGCAACCCATCGTGTTTAGAATCTCATTAGGTAAATAATACACCCTTTTGATGGATTTGTAACTAGCCAATGGCAAGTTATAAGACCAGTCTACTAAGTAACTAGAAACTAAAGCAATTACTCATGCCATTTTGAGTAAGGGATATCTTTCTTCACAATAAACTTGTAATAAAACATGATAAATAGGGGGAAATAGCCAATTGCAATAAACATAACATTCCCCGCATAAACTAACTCCCTGTAAAATATATTCGTAAGTCCGATATCTAAATAAACCCTATCGTACATTCTAATTAAGTAGGTAAATATTAAAATAACCGCAATTACTGACGAATAAGCTACTTGATCAACCCTTACAAACCTAAGCTTTGCTAAAACTACGAGTACGAAAATATATAAAAACTCTGTAAACGCCCACTTTCCATACCGGAATAGGTTATTTGAATTGAACAGTTGCTGGAAAAAGCATGACGACGCAAAATTGGTCATGTAGAAAAAAGTTAAAATGGAAGAAAAGACTATGAGTTTTGGGCGTCGGGTCATAATACATAACCCGACTAAGATAATACACGCTAATATATTATAGCTTCCTAAAATTCTATTTGAAAGATCAGCAAGGCCTGCAAAGCACTCATGCATAAAAAGAACTTCCTTAGAATCTGAACTTAGTATTGAATATCATTATACAACGGCAATCTCTATATTAATTTGACTTAACGACCACCAATGTCTGGTGGATTATCGTCATTTTGCTCATCACCTTCACCAGGCACTATATAATCTCTCATATCGTAATCCTTTTTTTAAAAAGTTTCATTTAATCGCGCTGGTAGAACCAGCGCATAAAGAGTGTGCTTTTTGCGACACAATCTGTCAATAAAATTAGCTGAATCAAGCGAATAACCTAGGCTTTACGGATATTTTTTGTTCCCACGCCGCGCAATTTCTGACCTCAAGGTAATAAATTGGTACAGAAAGTTAGCCCCAATATTATGTCTCCAAAAGAAGACACTACATACAAAAAATATCCATAGGAAATTGCAAGAACAGCCTCTGATAATGATAGGATCAAAGTATTAATCAATCATGAATATTACTTACAGGTAGAGTTATGTGGTACGTTATTTTTTCTCAGGATATTGAGAATAGTTTGTCATTGAGAATGGAAGCGCGCCCTGCCCATGTCGCACGCTTAAAAGAATTACAAGAGCAAGGCCGTTTGCTTGTTGCAGGTCCATGTCCTGCTATAGACAGTGAAGATCCTGGTGATGCAGGCTTTACAGGTTCTGTAGTAATTGCTGAGTTTGATAGCTTAGAAGGCGCTCAGAAATGGGCAGATGCAGACCCTTATATTGCTGCAGGAGTTTATCAAAGTAGCATTGTAAAACCTTATAAAAAGGTTCTGCCAGCTTAATGTGTTGTTACTAAGCGACAGCCTGCGTAAAGAATTTTTGAAAATCGATTTTGTAGTCTTCCGCTTTAATCACTTCTTCAATCTCTTCTTTACAATGGCTGGCTGCTAAATTGATATCTCGGCTCGCTAGATAGTGCCGGTTCTTTGCACAGTAAAAGATTTTAACTTCAGGCTCCAAAGGCTTAGCTTGATTCACTTTAGTCACCAACCCAACTTTCTGGCTCTTCATCTTCACCAAGGTTCCGGCAGGATATAGACCGATACACTGAATAAACTTACGCACTAGATCGCCATCAAAGTGCACACCACTCTCTCGCATAAGAATCTTCATGGCTTTCATTGATGGCATACCCTTTTTGTATACCCGTTCTGCGGTCATTGCATCGTAGCAATCAACAATAGAAATCATTCGGCCATACATGCCAATTTCATCATCTCTCAATTTGTTGGGATAACCGGTGCCATCGATTTTCTCATGATGCTGCATAACAGTTTCAAGGATGGAAGGTTCTAGGTCATCAAACTGGGAAAGGTAGTCGCCACCGTAATTCACATGATTACGCATAATGACAAACTCATCATCGGTCAACTTACCTGGTTTATGTAAAATTTCATCAGGCACTTTAATCTTGCCGATATCGTGAATAACACCTGCAAAGGCTAATTTCTGGATTTTGGCTTTATCAAACCCAAGATAAGTTGCGAATGTGGCGAGCATAATGCCAACATTAATAGAGTGCTCTAACAAATAGCTATCTTTCTCTCGAATACTCGTTAAACACAATAAAGCGTTAGAGTTCCGCTCCAACGAATCCACCAACTTATTAGACATCGCTTCAACCTGTTTAACATCAATAGCGATTTCACGGTCAACGGCGTTAAGAAGTTTCTTTTGGAATGATTTGGCTTGTTGATATAAGCCTGTTGCTCTAGAAAGTTCGTTATCAAAAGAGATGGGCTTTTGCTTTTCAGACTTTTCTTTATTTTCAGATTCTGTCTTTGCGACGAGCGTTTTGCTCGTGTCGATTTCTACTTCGAGGATTCCTTTTGCAATAAGTCCTTTCATAGCGGCTTCGGTTTTAATCCAACCAGCCATCGTCAGATTCATATTGCCAGTTTGCTTTACGAACCTAGTGACATACATGCCAATTTCGAGCTTACTACTTTTTATTGTCCTTAACATAGAAACGACTTATTCATGACCCACTTCAGCGGATTTTTTTATAGTATCCCTCTAGATTAAACAAATTAGTCATGGTTCTCAATTAGCTTGCGGTATTTTGTTAATAAGGCGCTCATTCATATCGCTCATCACTTGGCGAGTAAAGTCCCCCGACCTGTCTTCTTCCATCAGGTTTTCGATATAAGCTTTGTACTCTTCGATCTCAACCAGCTCAAGGTTAACGCGTATGGTTTTAAAAACTTTTGGGAATCGGTTAACACCTGGCTTTTGAATATGGTGCAACCCACCACTATAGACAAAAAGGATTTTTCCATGCTCTATATTTTGCAGAATATCAGCCACGCCGCCTCTAACGCGCATGGTTCTGCCAAACTTATCTAATCCATTTGCACGCTTCATACGTCCTTCGGGCAAAATGGCAGCAACAGTGTCATCATTCACACGATCCAAAAACTGAGACCAGCTATCATCTTTTTTACGAGTAATAGGTATAGCTCCTGGCAGAATTAACTTAAGCAGCTTCCCTGTTAACGGGCGCTGCATAGTCACATCTGCTCCAGGCACAATGAGCCTTCGAGCCAACAACCAAACATAGCGCCATGAAGCAAAGCGAATGAAAACAGGTTCAAATAAGCTCGTGTGATTAAGCAGAACCATCAACTTCACGTCTTTCAGTTCGCTTTTTTGAGCGTCACTTAACCACTTTTCTTCCCCTCGGTAAAAGATATGACACAACACTTTTATGAGTGCGAAAGAAATAAAACTCGTGATATACCTCAAAGCCTGCCCTAGTACCATAGAAAAATTGGGCCGAATTATACTAGAGCGTGTTGCTCTTTGCTGTACAGTTTTGCAACGAATTATTTGTTGTTTAGACAAAGAAGGGGCTGCGCAATTTAGTCACCTCGGCTCTGGCGTCCTGCTTCGCTCTAACTCATGCATCCATGCAATCGTAAATAAGAAAGCTCTAAAGGAACGAACAATTCCTATGCTCTTTATTCAACTGTTACAATTACGATGGTACGTATAGCTCAACGAACAACAGCAGTACAGTAGCTTTTGTTAACAACGACTGAGTTCAGTTGGGATTCAGGCTTACCGACATAATCTAAGCAAGAGTAGAACTTATGCAGCCTTTTAATTAATATGATGGCAATATGATAGAGATTTCTACAAAACACTAAGGCTCAGTAGCCGGTAGCCAGAAGCAATAAGGTAGTTTTAGTGAGACTTTACGTTCCAATATGAAGCTTTTTTCCAGTTTAACCCGTTCTAATACTTATAGAAAAATAGCATCTATTCTCTTTGCTATTGTCCTATGTATCACGTTCCCTGCAACAGCAGCGCAATCTCAAAAGAAAGTCGAACAAAAACCTGAGATTAATAAAGCACAAGCTGCCCGAAAAGCTAAGCAAAAGGTCAATGGCCGGGTTTTAAGGGTTGAGCAAAACAAAAAGAGATACCGTGTAAAAATGCTCAAAAAATCCGGCAGGGTTGTTTCTGTCGACGTTGATAAGCGCTCTGGAAAAGTGAGTGAAGCAAAAAAAAGTGGGAAAGAGAATTAATGCGTATTTTAGTTGTTGAAGATGATAGCCGTTTATTAACACAACTCGATATGTTGTTAAGACAAAATGGTTACAGTGTTGATCTAGCCGATGACGGCCAAAAAGCCGAGTTCTTACTCCAAGAATACCCTTACGATTTAGCTATTATTGATATTGGGCTACCTATTATTGACGGCTTAACCGTTGTACGTAATGCGCGTAAGAAAGACGTTTCATGTCCTTTTCTAATTTTGACAGCCAGAGATAGGTGGCAGGAAAAAGTTGAAGGCCTTGATGCTGGCGCAGACGACTACATGACCAAACCTTTCCACAATGAAGAACTACTGGCTCGAGCTAAAGCACTGATTAGACGTTCCTCAGGCCAAGCCAATCCGTCCATTGAACGTGGACCAATTAAGCTGGACACGTTAGCAGATGAAGTAACGGTTAATGACGAATACGTTGAACTCACTGCATATGAATACAAAGTGCTTGAATACTTGTTGATGAACGAACAGAAAGTTGTCTCTAAGACCGAGTTAACTGAGCACATCTATGATCAAGACTTTGACTTAGACAGCAACGTTATCGAAGTCTTTGTCGGGCGTCTTCGTAAAAAATTAGATCCTGAGAATCAATATAAGCCGATAGAAACAGTACGCGGCAGAGGTTACAGAATAAATCGTAATCTATGATGAAGCGTTCGTTAAAATTCAGGAGTTTTTTAGCGGCCGTTCTCGCGCTTATTATTTTTATCCCTTTAGCAGCCGTGGCATTGGAACGTGCCTTTGTTAATAACTTAACCCAATCCGTCCTTGAACAACTTCGCGTTCATAGCTTAACGCTCATCACCGAATTTGAGTTTGAGGACAATAACGTGATGATGCCGCAGTTTTTGTATAACGAAAAACTGAACATGCCTGAGTCAGGGCTCTACGCTTATATTAGAACATCGCAATCGCAAGTCTGGCGTTCAGAGTCCAGTATCAGCACGGAAGCACCAACACTTCTAGACTCACCTTTGACAGGTGAAGAAAGCTTCGATAGCAATGTAGACAGTGAAAACCCTTATTTTAAATACAGTTATACCGCTGAGTTTGAAGGACAAAACACTTACATACCCGTTACCTTTCATCTATTCCAAAGTACAGATGAGTTTAATCAGCATCTTCAAGAATACAGATTAACGCTTTGGTACTGGCTAGGCATTGTCTCTTTATTATTAATGGCTTTGCTTTTATTCAGTTTAAATACTGCATTGATGCCTATTAGCCAGTTGATTAAACAAATAAAACGCATAGAAAAAGGCGAGTTACACGAAATACAACAGAGTTACCCAGAGGAGCTAGAACAACTCAAAACCAGCATAAATCATCTTTTAAAAGCTGAAATGCAGCAGAGACAACGCTACAAAAACGGTTTAGGCGATTTGGCTCATAGCCTAAAAACACCATTGGCGGTACTTAATAGCCAAGACAATATGCCAGAAGCCACCATTCAACCTTTGCAGCAGATTCAAAACAGTATTGCCAGACAACTGAAACGCTCTATCGGGGCAGATAGTGCTTGGCTTGCTCTACAACCGCTACATGAGATATCAACGCAAATCATCGGTGCGATGAAAAAAGTTTACGCAGATAAATCATTGGATATCAGTCTTATTTGTGAAGAAAACATTCGTTTTCGTTGTGACAAAACTGATCTCATGGAAATGATGGGTAATATTTTGGATAACGCCTGTAAAGCAGCCAACAGCAAAATTCTTGTCACAGTATCACAACCCGCAGATTTGATGATTCAAGTAGAAGATGATGGCCCGGGTATATCTGAGGAAAATAAAGAGTTATTACTAAGCAGAGGCGCTAGATTAGACACCTATGCTGAAGGTCAAGGTATTGGTATGGCAGTAGTGAGTGATTTAGTCAGTGCATACGCAGGTTCTTTAAATATCGAAAAAAGTGAACTTGGTGGCGCTAAAATTGTTGTCACCTTCTCACCTGAGCAATAGTTTCAATACTCATAATTATTCGTACTGTTTATTTTTAAATCACTCTTTGACTTAAAAAGATTATTTTTTGCACGTTATCTCAATAATTTTTATCTTGTTAAAACAAAATGCAAATTTACGGTTGACACCAACAAGAGCATACCTATAATAGCGCTCCACTTGCTTAGGGAGCTTCTCTAAACAAGACATAAAGATAGATGGACGCTTAGCTCAGTTGGGAGAGCATCGCCCTTACAAGGCGAGGGTCACTGGTTCAAGCCCAGTAGCGTCCACCACTTATCTTTAGCTTCAAAAAATGGACGCTTAGCTCAGTTGGGAGAGCATCGCCCTTACAAGGCGAGGGTCACTGGTTCAAGCCCAGTAGCGTCCACCATATCTTTTCGAATATTTAATTGTTAGCGATGATTGTTGCCGCTTTTTCAAGAGATAAGGCGAGTGATTTAAGCCCATTAACGTCCTCTCTTCTATACCATTGACTCAATTATATATTTTAAAACCACTAAAGATTTTTATTTTCATCAGCTTAACAACTATTTGAAATACATAAATATTTTGGCTCAAGTCCGGAATAGAATTTTGTATCGGCTAACGAGAAAGCCGAGAATCTGCAATTTATTTACATACATTCTGTAATAATCTCTTTTTCCAATCGTCATAGTTAGTATGGGAGAACATGCTATCACTTTGATTACCGATTCTCAGACAGGTGAGAACTACGCTGCGTCTGGCTTTGATGTGCTATTTACAGCTCATCATAGCACGGTGCTTCGCGCAGCTTACCGCGTTACTGGGAGCATGCAAGATGCAGAAGACGTACTGCAGACGGTTTTCTTGCGCCTGCTTAATCGTCGCGAAACTAGTGTCGACAGCACAAAACTTGAGAGCTATTTATGTCGCTCTGCGGTAAATGCTGGCATCGATCTTATTCGTTCACGCCAAAGAGCACCGACAGAGATGTTAATCGAAGATGAGCATCATTCGCCTTTTGGCTCTGCCGATGGCGAAACGCGACAACGCGAGCTGAGAGAACGATTGCGACAAGCACTATTGACGATAGATCCACACTCGGCTGAAGTATTTGCTTTGCGCTTCTTTGAAGACTTTAGCAATGCGGAAATTGCTGAGTTGATGGATTCTTCTCCTAAGACTATTGCAGTAACTGTGCATCGCGCACGAGAAAAGCTGCAACACCTAATTGGGCAAGATTGGTAACTCAATAAAGGAGATATCCAATGAACGACAAAACACATGACAAGCTTAGTGAAGCCGTTGATGCCATTAAGGCCGATATACCCACAGATGCGGAAATATCAGGCGCTGCAGAACGTGTAAAAGCTGCGATAGAGAATAAGCGTGGGCCACAAACAGTAATTTCATCAGATAGCTGGGATTCGATAGAGGATTATATTTCTGCAATACCTGCCTATCTCGATAAAACGCTGACAGAACAACAAACCTTATTATTTGATGAGGAATTGCGCAGTTCTCTTCCACTGAGACGGGCATTGAATGAAGCTCGAGGGCATCACAGCAAAAGTGCTGATTCATTCAAACAAAAATCTCGATTCAAAACGATGCGCTGGCTTGCGTCTGCCGCCACTATTGCAGCCCTAGCTTTCCTATTTATCGCAGTTTCGCCAGATCTTCCATCGTTTAATCAAACTCGTCTTGCACAGGTCAGTGCTGTTGACGGTGAGATTTATCAGATAGTTGACGGTGGTTTACAAGAACTAACGCCTGGCAGTTGGATTGATGGACGACAACGCATACGTTCTGCTGCTGGCAGCTCTGCCATTATCACTTTGGATGATGGTTCAGAAATTGAAGTTGATGAACGCTCCGAGCTCAGCATGACTCGACGTGGTTCAGGGAATCGTATCGATGTTTCGCGAGGCCGCATATTGGTTGTTGCCTCGCCTCAGGGCTCTGGAACGCTAGACGTATTTACTGATGAGTTTATGGTATCGGTTACGGGCACTATCTTCGAAGTTGCGCATGGTGCAAAAGGTTCGCGTGTGGCAGTGATCGAAGGTTCAGTCAACGTATCCTTAGAAGGCAACGTTTCTAGCCTTGTTCCTGGTGAAGCTCTAGGTTCCCGGTCGGAATTCAAATCGCTCAACCTGGAAAACGAAATTACCTGGAGTCAGGACGCTGATGAGTATATCGCGATGCTAAAAGAAGTGTCAGCGCTGCAAAAAGATATTCAAGCCGCCATGGACTCACCAGAGCGATTTTCTACTCGGTTGCTCAACCTTGTACCGGAAAACACTGCCGCCTATATAGCAGTGCCCAATGCCCCAGAGAAAATAGCCGAGGTGTATGAAGTCATACACAAGCGTGTGCAAAGTAGCACCGTACTCACTAATTCGTGGACTGAATTCGAGTCAACTGAAGAAAGTGAGCATCTAGAGACAATCATGGCGTGGATGCAAGAAATTGGCGACACACTGGGAGACGAAACAGTGCTTGCGCTTGCGATAAAGGATGGCGAGTTTACTGGTGTTCGCGGCGATACGCAGGGTGAGAACGATCATCTTACGCCGGTAGTTTTATCAGAAGTGGATGCTGATGCATTTCGTGCATCTTTTGGTAAACAAGTAGCACAACTCGCTGAAAGTTTAAAAGCTGAAGGTTTCGACGACGAGGGAAATGAGTTTGAAATCGACATCGTTATTGTTGACGACGCATCTGACGCAGTTGATGACCAGCTTTCAGTATTGTTGATTGATGATCTACTGGTTGCGTCTGCCGATGCCGAAACCCTGCAAACGATGCAAGCAAATATAGCGTCCGGAAGCAGTTCATTCGTCGGCTCCGAACTGCATCAATTGTTAGAGTCTTCCTACAGTCAAGGTACTGAAATTCTAGGTGCCATAAACGTTGTTGAGTTCGTTTCACCTTTCGCTCATTCTTCGAAAACGTCCGAACAAGCGCGCCAAGCACTCGAAGAAAGCGGCATAAGCACTCTTAAATACATCATTGCTCAATACGAACAGCAGGACGGAGCAACCACTATTGCTGCCGATATGCATTTTGCTGGTGAACGCAGTGGCATAATGTCATTGCTTGCAAGCCCAGGTTCCATGGGGTCTCTTGAATTTTTCTCAACCGAAACAACGTTTGCAACCGCACTACTTGCTCGCGAACCAATTGCTATTGTTGAAGAACTTGGAGACATTCGTATAGGTAGTGATGACTCGCCTGGTGCGAATGACGCTCAAGCAGAAATCCAACTTTTCTATGATATTGTGTCAGGAGTCGGTGGCGAAATGGCGTTTGGCTTGGATGGTCCAGCGCTGCCAACACCTGCGTGGAAAGCCGTTATTGAATCCTATGACCAAGTTGAACTGCAAGCAAGTATTGCGGCTGCCGTACAACGCTTTAATGATAAAGCTGCTCTAAAAGACGTGAACGCAAGTATCACTTTGACCCCTTCTAATGTTGATGGTTATACGGGTTATAGGTTGGACCTCTCCATTGATGCGTCTGAAGATGTGCCCGCAATGCTGACTTCTGCGTCATTCAATTATGCTTATGTAGAGGGGTATCTGGTAGCAGCTGCGAATGAAGCACTTGTTGACCGAGCCATTGGGTTCTATACATCTGGTTCTGGCTTACCAACCGACAGTGAATTCCAAGACTTAATGACTAGAGATGGCTATCTGGATTACTCTGCATTGTTCTTCAGCCGCTTGGGTGAGATGATAGGTGGGATCATGAGCAGTCTGCCAGCCGTGTTAAGTGAAGAACAGCAGCAAGCACTGTCTCTCATCGATGAACTCGACGCTGAGATGGGACCTTCGCTGACAAGCGTGCTCGCACTGCCTGACAAGATACACGTTGCGCACAACGGTAGCTCGCAATTACCAACACAGGTAGTATCTCAACTGGCAGCGCTACTACCATTAATAGAATCACCCAGATTAGAAGACGAAGACAAAAAGGCTGAGCAATAGACAAGTTGTCTGGTATCAGCCCAGAAAAGAATTAGAGAAAGCATCAGATAAAAGCAAAGGAACAAAAATTTGAGTGTTGAGATAGCTCATAAGGAATTAGACAACAAGAAACAAAGCAATGAAGCAGTCGACTCAGCAGAGTCAGCTGCCTCAGTTGTTTCTTTCGATTCAAAAGGTCCACCAGTTATTGAATTAGATAATCTGTGCGTAAGCTATGACAGGCCTATATTACAAGACCTCAAAGCGCAGATGCGCGGACGCTGTATCGGATTATTAGGGCCTAACGGCGCTGGAAAAACCACACTACTCAACACCCTTTTAGGCTTTAACCGCCCTACTTCCGGTCAAATACGACTATTCGGGCAGAATCTTGCGTCAAACAATCAGCAAATCCGTACACAAGTAGGTTATATGCCAGAGCGCGATGCTTTTATCGCTGATATGACGGGCATCCGATTTGTTCGAATGATGGCGGAGCTATCTGGGCTGAGCCCAAAAGAAGCGTTGGAACGCGCGCATGAAGTATTTTTCTATGTTGGGCTCGGCGAAGCGCGGTATAGAAACGTAGATTCCTACTCTCTCGGAATGAAACAGCTTGCAAAACTGGCTCAAGCCATTGTGCACGGCCCTAGGCTTTTGTTTTTGGATGAACCGACAAACGGTCTCGATCCACCAGCGCGATCTCGTATGTTGCAGTTGATTCGTGAAATCCGCGATTCTGGCGATACACATATCGTCATAGCATCGCATTTGCTGCCGGATATAGAGTCGTGTTGCGATGAAGTATTGGTGTTAAAAGAAGGACGTATTGCCAAATATTGTAATTTAGAAGAGGAACAACGCAGTAATAAGCAGTTTCTGCTACTACAGATCCAAGGTGACGAAAGCGCCTTTGTGCAAGGACTTCGACACTTGGGTTGTGAGGTTGCCATACCGAACCGACGACGTATTAAGGTAATTATTCCAGATGGTGTTGAAATCAAACAACTTTATGCTATCGCCGAACAACTATCGGTACAGATCAGAAGTCTGGATTACAAACGGGACACCCTAGAAGATATCTTCCTACGAGCGATGGATGAAGAATCTTTTAGCATTAGGAACCAAACCTGATGGCCATATTTCTCAAAGCCTACAAAGGGTATGAAGGCCCGTTATCACCTTCATTCAATCGCACGTTCGTCATTTTTCGCTATGCCTTGGCGGATGTTATGAAGACTCGATTTTTCACTGCTTTCTTTGTTCTTTCGCTGTTGTTACCACTTGGACTGATGTGCTTTTTATACTTCTATCACAATATAGAGCTGCTGAGCCAATTGCATCTATCCCAGTACGAGATGCCGGTGATCGACGGAAGCTTTTTTGCAGTATTTGTGCAACAACCACAAAATGCGCTGCTGTTTTTTATGATATTGGTGCTTGGACCCACCATGATCTCGCCTGACCTTCGCAACAATGCTATGCCGCTGTATCTGTCTCGGCCGATTACTGCAAGCACCTATATTTTGGGCAAAGGACTGGTATTGCTAACGCTCGGTTCGATTATTAGCTGGCTTCCAACAATTCTTCTGTTCTTTGTGCAGAGCTATCTGGCTGGCGATGGTTGGATGAGCCAACACTGGTATATACCTTTCGCTTCGATGATGACCTGTTTGCTTTGGATCACAAGTTTATCCCTTGTCGCGTTTACCGTCTCTGCGTTTGTGAAATGGAAAGCATTGGCGCGAGGCATGTTTTTTGGCGTACTTTTTATAAGCAGCTTATTCGGCAAAGTCATTGAAAACATATTTGGTGGAAATATTGGCGACCTAATCAATATCGAAAGTGGCTTGACGGTATTAATTTCAGCTTTTTACCGGACGACTTCTGAACTACTGGGCTCAATTCCAGATATGGAGACCTCGCACGCATTCATGCAGTTTGTTGTTATTGGAATTATCGCCTTGTTGATCCTCATGCATCGAATCAAATCTTTTCAACGGGTGTCGTAAAGGGTGAGTAATGAACATGGCTGAAACTACCGCTCAAAAGAAGAACGCTCATTCAATCACATTGAAAGAGGTTTCCAAGTTCTATGGCGACTTCCTTGGTGTGAATCGGATAAGCCTGAACATCGAGCCGGGCATCATTGGCTTGGTAGGACCCAATGGCGCAGGCAAGTCGACGCTGATGAATCTCATTGCTGGGCTTATCACTCCTACACGTGGCTCAATTACCGTAAACGGCGTGACATCAGCACAACCAGAAACCTTTTATCAACATCTTGGCTATTGCAGTCAGTACGACTCCTTCCCTGCCGGAATAAAGGGATACGACTTTGTCCTCAATACACTTTTGGTACACGGCTATAAGCAAAAAATTGCTGAGCAACTTACAGAGCAGACGTTGGAGCAAGTCAGTCTTACTGAAGCTGCATTCAAACCCGTAGACTCATACAGCAAAGGCATGCGTCAACGCATAAAACTCGCTCAATCAATATGCCATCAACCTAATGTATTAATTTTAGACGAACCCCTGAACGGCCTGGATCCTATGGCGCGAGCACAGGTAATAGAGCTTTTTCGTGAATTTGCAAATGCCGGAAAAATCGTCCTTATCTCGAGCCAGATACTTCACGAAGTCGACCTTATTTCAGATCGTGTGATCTTGCTAAACAGTGGCTATTTGGTGGCTGAAGGTGACCTCTCCCAAATTCAGAGTGAAACTGGCGAGCCAATGAAGATTTTCATCCGTTCAAACGATGCTTCGCAGATTGCTTCAAAGGCCTTTGATTTGAGTCACGTGGTGGAAGTGCAATTGCATTACGATAATAAGGGGTTATTCATTCGCTCAAGCAATGCAGACGCCTTTTTTCTCGACTTAAATCGTCTGGTAATACAAGAAAACTGGACTATTGAATCCATGGGAGCTGCTGACGAAACTATCGAAGCGCTCTATCAAAACCTCATTATAGAACAGAGGGTTGCAAGTTAATGAAAAATACTGCCGCCGAGCCAATTAACCAACCAGCGCATATGCAAGGTTCTGCATTATGGTTTAGGCAGTTAAGTGCTGCATTGCGTATCGAGCTCGGCAAGTGTTTGTTCACGAAACGGGCACTGCTCAGTTACATATTGGCGCTGATGCCGGTGTTACTTTTTGTCATGACCGCCATTGGGACTGCTTATGGTTGGGTCAATGGGATTACAAGCGCTGAACAAGCCAGACATATATACGGCGACGTGTTCTCTACACTTATTCTTGGTGGAGTCATTTTCCTCGGTAGCGCAGCAGTTTTCACATCACTATTCAGAGGCGAAATACTCGATCGCAGTATGCATTACTACATACTAACGCCAGTTCGCAGAGAAATACTGGTAGTTGCGAAGTACCTCGCCGGATTGTCCGCATGCATCATACTTTTTGGGCTTAGCACGCTTCTCAGTTTCTTTGCTATGTATATTGCGTTCGGTACTGATCAGTTAATTTCCGACCTCAGCAGTGGCATTGCTCTTAGCCACACAGGCCTGTACCTTGGCATCGTTTTACTAGCTTGTATGGGCTATGGTTCAGTATTTATAGCTACGGGCCTGCTGTTCCGCAATCCATTTATACCGATTATTGCGATAGCCGCGTGGGAAGCTCTTCATTTCATATTACCACCAAGCTTGAAGATATTTAGCGTTATCTACTACCTGAAGGGGCTGCTTCCTATTCCTCTTGATGAAGGCGCATTAGCAGTGATAGTTGCGCCACCGCCAGTGTGGGTATCGGTGTGTGGAATGCTTGCGCTGTCTGCGGTCACTGTTTCGGGCTCTATCTTTCTACTTAAGAGGTTGCAAGTTCATTATAGTGGGGAGTGAGTGCTGTAGAGCATATATGTAATCAATTAAACAATACTCAAACCTCATTCGACGACTAAACTCTACTCAGCACACCTTATCTAGCTAGCTTCTGAGCAAAGAGATAGTTGATAAACAAGCACCAATGCAGACTATCTTCATTATCAATTAGAAAATCCAAAACGTGTTATCCACATCGCGCTGAACTAGCCCTGCTTCTGTCAGAATAGTCCGCCAATTTTCTACTATATTTGTTACTCTAGAAACTTACCCAAGCTATCAAACCAACGAGTTTGCTTTTATCCTTCCCGCTCAGCTTGTTGAAACCACGCTATAACCTGTTGAAGGTAAGCTTCTCCATATTTAGCTCTAAAATCTCGAGTCGTTAAGTCACTGGAATCATTCAGCGCAGAAATGCGAAGACGAGCATACTCCGGTGTTAAAGAGATCTTACATCTCGTTGTAAGAGCATGGCGCCATTCCGTATAGTTTTGAAAATAAAATCCAGTTTGATCAGCCATGATAAAAAGCCTCGGTTGAATAAATTTAATATCGATTAGGTTTACTTTTTGTTTGAATATAATATCCAAACACCTTTTTATTATGTTATAACATAACAATTAATAAACATAGCTCCACGAAAATGACATGAACAAAAAGCCGTCTAAAACTTCACTTTACTCCCCTGCCGAGCAAGAACTATTAGATGCACCGGAATCAGAATATATGAACGAAGCACAACTTGCGTTCTTCAAAGAAAAGCTGGTAGAGCTGCATAATTCCACGCGTGACCGTATTCAACAAACCAAGGAACAAATGCTGATCAAACCTGATTTAGCTGATGCTGGCGACAGAGCATCTTGGGAAGAGCAATGTGCCATCTCGATGCGGATAGTCGATAGAGAACAAAAACTATTACCGAAAATAATCCAAGCATTAGAGCGGATAAGATTAGAGACATACGGTTACTGCCTTGAATCTGGTGAGCCAATTGGCATCGCCCGACTTTTAGTCAGGCCAACAGCTGAATTTTGTGCTGATGTGAAGGTTTGTAAAGAGATAACTGAGCATCTCTATCGAGATTAATCATGTCTATTGGAGCACACTTGAATAAGTAAGGTTAAACTTTCTAAACCTGTTGAATGGCTATCATCAAACGAGGATTCCTTCCTTGGCGGTTATATCCTCCATTTTAACGATACAACAGCCATAGCGTTCCGACTTTTTGGTACCTCTGTAGTCAAATGAACTATTTCTTAATCTTAAGCTCTTAATTTATTCAATATGACTTAAGACTTTCGTTGCAGGCTTTTTTATCTTCAAAACTGTAATAAAAACATAGTGAAAGGAGTTTTTATGTATCGCCACTTTTTCATACTTTTTCTCATTGTCTTTGCATCATCGTCCTGTGTGCAGGCACAAGAATTTAAAGAAGGCGATTACTACGTAGAAATAAAAGGACAAGCCTCTAAAGACAAAGAGGTTACCGAGTTCTTTTCTTTTTACTGCCCACACTGTTACAGACAAGAGCCTTTTATGAATGAGTTGCAGGCAGCTCTACCAACAAACACAACTTTTAAGAAAAACCATGTAGACAACATGCCTGGACGAAGCCAGGAGATTGAACACGCTCTTTCTAAGGCATTAATTACTGCAAATATACTCAAAGTTAAGCCTCAGATAGTACCGGCTATCTTTGAACACATTCATGCGAAAGATAAAGACTTTAGCTCTGTTGATAACATTAAAGCGCTTTTTTTAGCTCAAGGGATTAATGGAGATAAGTTTGATAAAACCTTCAAAGGCTTCGTGGTAAATAGCAAATTCAAACAAATGCAAAACAAAACGGCAGCATTAAGACAACAAGGTATTCATCAAGTACCGACTTTAATTATTAATGGCAAATATATGCCTGTAGTGGATAAGCTTAAGAGCCTTGAAGAATACAAGCAGCTCGTGCTTTATTTACTTAACAAGCCTGCTTAATGCCCAATTTTCGCCAAAAGTTTATTGGTATTTGTTCAGCCTTTATCTCTAACGTTTTTCAAATACCAACGCTTTCCTAGGTAACCATGATAGTGCCAAGAGAAAGCCGCAAACACTGAGCGTTTACGTAACCAAAATCGATCGGGAATATCAGCTCTGTCCGGTTGGATATTCCCGGGAGTAACATCAGCGATAACAATACCCTCGCCTTCTTCCTTATATCTCCTGGCTAAGATATTGCCATTCGCATCGACGACAGCTGCATTGCCCTCTAATACCCCTTGGTATTGTAAAAATGGGAGCCCCAAAAAGTCACAAGTTATAGTGTTGCAATGAGAGCCATGAATAACGGGGGCACCAATTAGGCGAGCAGTCTCTCGAACAGACTGCATCAAATTTTCGTTATTATAAGCTTCGGTTTTCGCCACTAACCAATCAGGCCAGTTAGTGGGTAAACTCCACCAATGAGAACCACCTATCAAAACATCCACTTTACCTTGTAAGCGTCGTGATGTTTGGGTTCGTATATATTCCCAACACACTGCTGCACCAACTCTATAGCCATCAATGTCACCCAGGTAACCAGTATCAGACTCATCAGCTCCCTCATAAAAGGCAGTTTCCCACATAGTCGGTAGATCTTTATCATGCTTACCGACTAATTCACCTTTGTTAAAGCACAAGTACCGATTTCTGACTCCCTTCCCCGGCAATCGACACATAAAGGAACCACCTAACACAATGGAATATTTTTTAGATAATGATTGAAGGAAGCTGGCTGATTTACCATCTTGAAATTCGATTTTATTCACTAAATCAGGCTCCCAAGAAACTCCTGTATTGAAAAACTCAGGTAATCCAACCCAATTAGCTCCTTCATCAACAGCAATCTCCACTAACTTCTGACATGCTGCTAAGTTTTCATCGGTCTGCCCTATTTTGGTATCAACTTGGATTGCAGCTGCTCTAATTGTCTTTCGATTACCAACCATTGATTTACTCAACACTTCAAATTTCTACAATAAATACACTGAATTCCCATCGTGGCGATATAACCTCCTCAGTGTTATCTAAAGAGAAGTTTTATACTCCATTCAATAACTTATAACAAACAACTCACTATAACTTTAAAGAAATCTTATTGCATATCTTCAAAGTTAAAATATACTGTACAAATAAACAGTATATTTTAACTTTATGAATACAACACTTCACGAACTCGAATCCAAAAGGCTCATTTGGAAGGCACGCCAAACCAGTGAACCCTACAATGCTTGCATGAAAGGGTTTGAAGAGCTCGATGAGAACCTGAACGGCGGGTTACCAGAACAAGGTGTTATCGACATCCATAGCCCTTTAGGCATTGGTGAACTCAGGCTCATCCTGCCTTATCTAAGAGAACGCTTGTATTCACAGTCGTTAAACAACCCTGATGATAAGCAAACCCAAAGACATTCGTTAGTTTTTATCGCCCCACCTATGCGAGTTAATAGCGAGATGTTAGCTGAGTTTAAGCTTGTACTGTCAAAGGTATTGGTGATTCATCCCTCCTCATCTCAAGAAGCATTATGGGCTGCAGAGCAGTGTTTAAAGAGTGGATGTTGCAAAGCCGTCTTACTCTGGCACAAACAATTGGAAATTCATCAGGTCAAACGGCTGCAATTGGCAGCTCAGAAAGGTGATGCGATTAATATTCTTTTTCGTCAAACTCAAGAATCAGAGCTTTCATTACCTGTATCTTTGAGTTTGTCCCTATCTCCACATGAGCAAGGTCTTAAAGTCGAAATAACAAAACAGAAGGGCCATTGGCCCAAACCTGCTTTTTCGGTCAACATGTCAAAGCATTGGCCTGAATTAACAGTGAAACAACGTCCCAATAATGTTCTTCCATTTCCAGTGGCAAGAGTTAGCTAAGGCAATGCTATGGAACAGTTGTGGCTCTACCTATATTTTCCTCAACTACAGCTAGATACTCTATTTACAGCATCTAAAGATAACTGTGATGAATATGCAGTCATTATTGTCGATCCGAGTAACCACAATATCTGCCAAGTGAATGAGGTTGCAACAACGTCAGGTATTCAAAAAGGTATGAGCCTTGGCGCTGCCACGTTGCTAAGCCATCAATTGCAAGTATTGCCCTATCAATCCGAAACCGAAGTCAACAAGCTCTATGAAATTGCAGATTTACTGTATTTAGTCACTAGTGATATCGCTATAGATAAACCTAACGGATTGTTTTTGCGCATACACAATATGTTAAATCTCTACGATAACTTAGAGGCTTACTGGCAAAGTATAAAAAACCAATTATCGCCTTTAGCTTTAAGCTACAGTTATGCAACGGGGCATTCTCCATTAGCAGCTAGATTATTGGCTAAGAGGGGCGTTAATAATATATTAAGTGAACATCATGTTCTCAAAAATGCAGTTGCTAATTCACCATTAACTTGCCTTGAGTTTGATGACAAAACACAACAAAAATTAACACGAGTCGGCATTAAAACTGCGCGTGATCTGATGCAGATTCCTTTGCAAGATCTAGCAAAGCGCTTTGATATCATACTCGTCAATTATCTGGGTCGTTTAACCGGTGAATTCAAACACCCTATGACTTTTTATCATCCACCTGAAAGCTTTGATCGCTATTTGGAGTTGTTATACGACATAGAAGATACACAGCGAATTACTGCCCCGATAAAACACCTTCTAAAAAAGCTAGAAACCTTCTTAAAAGTGAGAGATAGGCTAACACAGCAATTGGACATGACTTTTTACCAACGTGATATCGATATCCCTATCAAATTCACTGTTGGTTCAGAACAAGGCGAATACCTAACAGATTATTGGTTAGAACTTACCGCACTTAAGCTTGAAAATATTCAGCTTGAGGCTGCTGTTTTTGCCATACAACTTACCGTTCACCAAACCTTCGTCCGCTCACCAGAGAAAAATGACCTGTTTGAAGGTAAAAAAGGGGCTACTTCATTATTACAATTGGTTTCACGATTACAGGCCAAGTTGGGTGAAGAAGCTATTCGTACTCCTGTTATGAAGGATGACTTTCGGCCCGAGATCATCGCGAGTTATGACTCTCCATTGGCATCCGAGCAAACACTAGAATCTAATATTCAACCTTATGCTATCCGCCCAAGCTTTTTACTTGAAGCCCCACAACCTCTTCTTGAGAAAGTATCTCTCATTCTAGGACCTGAAAGAGTAGATAGTGGATGGTGGGAAAACCAATCATTAACTCGCGATTATTTTGTCGCTCGAACCTCTAAAGGACAGTGGTATTGGGTGTTCAGAACTCCTGAATCCCAATGGTATCTACACGGTGTCTTCAGCTAGTTCAGTCACAAGTTATGCAGAGCTCTTCTGTCAGTCTAATTTTTCTTTTTTAGAAGGTGCTTCCCATCCACAAGAGCTCGTCACTCAAGCTAATTTCCTGGGTTATCAGGCTATAGCAATCACTGATGAATGTTCAGTTGCGGGTGTTGTTCGAGCCTATACAGCTATCCATGATCAGAGCTTAAACATCAAATTAATCGT
This sequence comes from Alteromonadaceae bacterium M269, assembly GCA_004353515.1. Classification (GTDB taxonomy): domain Bacteria; phylum Pseudomonadota; class Gammaproteobacteria; order Enterobacterales; family Alteromonadaceae; genus M269. The sequence goes on from SMNZ01000001.1 coordinate 1,438,397, forward strand.
TGGCTCTCTATTTAAATTAGATGACTCATTAAACGTTGTTTTATTGTGCCCTACTCGCAAAGCCTATGCAGAACTTTGTCGAATCATTACCAATGCACGACGTAGAGCAAGCAAAGGTGAATATCGATTAGCTCTTTGGGATTTAAAAACCGTTTCCCAGTGTTTTGTTATTTGGCTGCCTAAAGGTGATGCAGCCTCTGATAACCGATGGGCTGAATGGCTACACAAAAACTACCAACATAGACTTTGGATAGGTTGTCAACGCCACTTAACCGCTAATGAACAACGCTATCTCGCACACTGCCAGAAACTATCACAACAGTACCAGATTCCAATTACCGCTTGTGGCGGTATTCTTATGCACAATGCGAATCGATTGCCTTTGCAACATGTACTAACTGCGATAAAGCAAGGTACTTCAGTTACCAAGCTGGGGCGCCAATTATTGTCCAACTCAGAAAGATCTTTACGTTCTCTTCCTAAACTCAACGCACTATTTGACGAACGCTGGCTATACGAATCTCAAATCATCGCTCAGCAATGCTCATTCGATATGAGCGAGCTTCGTTATGAATATCCTGAAGAGTTAGTGCCTGCCCATAAAACACCAAGTCAGCACCTGCGTGACCTTGTACTAAAAGGTATGAGCATCAGGTTATCAAAGGAAATACCAAACTACTTCTCTATAAAACGTACTATTGCCAAAGAGTTAAAGCTCATTCGAGAATTGAAATACGAGTACTTTTTTCTAACCGTACATGACGTTGTGCAGTTTGCTAAGCGTAGCCATATCCTTTATCAAGGAAGAGGATCAGCAGCGAATTCCATTGTTTGCTACTGCTTAGAAATTACTGCTGTTGATCCTACAAAAATTGACGTGTTATTCGAGCGTTTTATCTCGAAGGAACGCAACGAGCCTCCAGATATTGATGTCGACTTCGAACATCAAAGACGAGAAGAAGTTATTCAGTATATCTATGAAAAATATGGCCGCGAACGCACTGCTCTGGCAGCAACTGTTATCACTTACCGACAAAAAAGTGCTATCCGAGAAGTTGGAAAAGCACTAGGTGTTAACGAAACACAGTTGGATGTTTTTATTAAAAACACAAATCGTCGTGATAGAGAAATCAGCTGGCAGGCACAGATGTCTGAACTTGGGTTTGCCACTCACTCAGCAGAAAGTCAGCGATTCATCAATTTAGTCGACGAGATTAAAGGTTTCCCTAGACACCTTTCGCAGCACGTAGGTGGCTTTGTAATTTCGGCTGGCCCTTTATATCAGCTTGTCCCTATTGAAAATGCGGCTATGCCTGACCGCAGCGTTATTCAATGGGATAAGGATGATTTAGAAAGCTTGGGACTACTCAAAGTGGATGTACTAGCGCTTGGCATGCTCACCGCTATACGCAAATCTTTTGAGCTAATAAGACACTATGAAAAACGAGCCTTAAGCATTGCGCAAATCACACAAATGGGTGACGACCCTCAAGTTTATAAACAAATACAAAAAGCCGACACTATAGGTGTATTCCAAATAGAGTCTAGAGCCCAGATGAGTATGCTACCTCGACTCAAACCAAAAGAGTATTATGACCTAGTGATTCAGATTGCGATTGTACGCCCAGGCCCGATTCAAGGTGATATGGTCCATCCCTTTTTGAGACGCCGAAACGGACTAGAATCAATCGAGTACCCATCAGAGGAAGTAAAGGGAGTACTACAAAGAACGATGGGGGTTCCCATATTTCAGGAACAAGTGATTAAAGTAGCTATGGTTGCTGCAGGTTTTACGGGTGGTGAAGCGGATAAGCTCAGACGAGCGATGGCGACTTGGAAGAAAACGGGAGAGCTAGCAAAATTCAGAGATAAACTCATCCAGGGCATGCTCAAGAGAGGTTATGAAAAGGAGTTTGCTGAGCGTATTTATCATCAAATTTGTGGCTTTGGTGAGTATGGTTTCCCTGAATCACACTCAGCTTCATTTGCTGTATTAGCCTATGTGTCTTCTTGGTTGAAGTATTACTACCCCGCTGCGTTTTATATCGGATTATTAAACAGCTGGCCTATGGGCTTCTACCCACCAGCACAATTAATCCAGGATGCGAGAAGGCATGAGGTTGATGTATTACCTATTTGCATCAACCACTCAGATTACGATCACACCATGGAACCTTTTAAAAACAACTACGCTATCCGCTTAGGCTTGCGGTTAGTTAAATCTTTTAATGAAGAAAGTGCCAACAAAATCACAGCCCACAGACCATCCAATGGTTATCAAACAATACAGCAACTTAGAGCCATTGACTTACCTCAATCTCATCTTGAAGCATTGGCGAGTGCAAACGCATTACGGACATTGAAAAATAATCGCTATGAAGCCCGTTGGTCTTTAATGGACAAAGAACCCGATCTCCCTTTATTCCATCATCAAGAACCTCAAGCTGACTTTATTCCACACAAGCCTTCCGAGTTAAGTGATCTTGTTGAAGATTACGCAGCCACCAGCCTGACACTGAATAAACACCCTATTCAGCTACTCAAAGAAGCAGGTTTACTTAAGAAATACGTTCCTGCAAGTCAAATAACTCAAAAAGGCCACAAAACACCGGTTTCAGTTGTGGGTGTTGTGATTGGACGACAAGCTCCTGGCACTGCAGCAGGCGTAACTTTTATGACATTAGAAGATGATACAGGTAACAACAACGTGATTGTTTGGCTGGCAACTGCAAGAGCGCAGAAGCAAGCTTTTCTTAAATCCAAAATTGTACGAGTCAATGGAATACTAGAACGAGGTGATGGCGGTGTAACTCATATCATTGCTGGAAAAATCACAGATATCAGTCACCTGCTTGATAAGCTTAATACCAGCTCTAGGGATTTTCACTGAGCTAAATCAAATTCAATTAAGCAACCTTCGAGCGAAAATACTCATGTTGCGAATATAGTTCAATAGTACAGGTTTACACTCAAAAAAGTTGCAGATCTAGACAAATGTCAATAAGGCTTTAATCTAGGGGTACTTTTCATGACACGGAAATACAGATAGTGAAAAAACTAGCCCTTGCCAGTGCACTCAGTGCCCTTCTCTTAGTAACAGCCTGCGATCAAAAGACTTCGCAAACTGAAACTGCAGCTACGCCGACAGCTCAACCAGAGTCAAGCGTTACATTTAACTACCCAGTAACGCAGAAAACGGATGTCGTTGATACTTATTTTGGAGAACAAGTTGCTGATCCGTATCGATGGTTAGAAGATGATCGTAGTGAAGAAACCGCTCAATGGGTAAAAGCACAAAACGACGTTACTCACAGCTATCTTGCTAAAATTCCCTATCGTGAAAAAATTACAAAAACCCTCAGCAACTTAATTAACTATGAAAAAGTAGGTACACCTTTTAAGGAAGGTAAGTATGTCTACATCTATAAAAATGATGGGTTACAAAATCAGTATGTACTTTATCGTCGCGATGCTGACCAAGAACAACAAGAGTTAGAAGTTTTTATTGATCCCAATACTTTTAGTGAAGATGGCACAACGTCTATGTCTGCGGTTTCGTTCTCATCTGACGGCAGTATAGTTGCTTATCAAACGTCAAAAGGGGGAAGCGATTGGCGTGAAATTATTATACTTGATGTAGAAACTAAACAACCTATTGAAGAACCATTAAAAGATGTCAAATTCAGTGGCATCAGCTGGGTAGATAACGATGGTTTCTATTACTCCAGCTATGATAAGCCTGATGGCAGCGAACTTAGCGCCAAAACAGACCAACATAAGCTTTACTACCATAAATTAGGTACATCTCAGTCAGAAGATCTACAAATTTTTGGGCATACCGCTGAGCAAAAGCACAGATACATTGGCGCATCTGTTAGCGAAGACAACAAATATCTCTTTATCTCAGCTGCAGTCTCAACATCAGGTAACAAGCTTTACTTGAAAGATCTTTCACAGCCTGATTCATCACTAGTTACTATTCTCGACAATACAGATTCAGATACCTACCCCTTACTTACATCTGACGACACCCTATATTTGGTGACAAACTTGGACGCTCCAAATACGAAAATAGTCACTGTTAATGCAAGTAATCCAACACCAGACCAATGGAAAGACCTAATTCCTGAAACTGAGAATGTGCTTAATCCATCAACTGTAGGTAAGACAATATTTGCTAGTTATATGGTCGACGCCATATCCCAAGTCAAACAGTATTCGTTAAGTGGCGAAATGTTACGTGAGATTGAGCTACCTGGGATTGGTTCAGTAGATGGCTTCGATGGCAAAGCTGACGATACAGTCGCGTACTTTGACTTCACTAACTATAAAACACCTTCAACCAACTATTCGTTTGATCTTGCAACAGGGGAATCGAAGCTTTTCCACGAACCTCAAACAGCTTTCAATCCCGAGCTGTACGTTTCTAAACAAGTGTTCTACTCATCTAAGGACGGCGCAAAAGTCCCGATGATTATTACTCATCATAAAGACATTCAACTGAATGGAAGCAACCCAACATTACTCTATGGGTACGGCGGCTTTAATATTAGCTTGACGCCAAATTACAGCTCAACTGTTGCAGCATGGCTTGAATTGGGTGGTGTTTATGCCGTTGCTAATATCCGCGGTGGCGGTGAGTACGGTAAAGAGTGGCATGACGCAGGTACACAGCTGAAAAAGCAAAACGTCTTTGACGACTTTATTGCAGCCGCTGAATACTTGATCGATACAAAGTACACAAGCCGCAACTACCTAGCATTAAGAGGTGGTTCTAATGGCGGCCTATTAGTTGGTGCAGTCATGACACAACGCCCTGATTTATTCCAAGTCGCATTACCAGCTGTAGGCGTACTGGATATGCTCCGCTATCACACCTTTACTGCTGGGGCAGGATGGGCTTATGACTACGGTACATCTGAACAAAGCAAAGAAATGTTTGATTACTTGAAAGGCTATTCACCTGTTCACAACGTGAAAAAAGGAACACGTTATCCGGCAACCTTGATAACAACCGCGGACCATGATGATCGTGTAGTACCAGCACACTCATTCAAGTTTGCAGCCGAGCTGCAGAGTAAACAAACAGGGAACAACCCTACAATGATAAGAATCGAAAGTAATGCTGGTCACGGTGCTGGAACGCCAACCGCTAAAATAATCGAACAGTTTACTGATATATACGGCTTCACTCTATATAACATGGGTATTGAATCTTTGTAACCAACTAGAGCTCCCCCTCTACAGAATGACAAAAGCGCCAGTCCCCGAGCTGGCGTTACTTTTACTTGCATACCTGTCAAATAATCAATACCAGCCTAGAAGTACTCTTCATATCCCTTTACAGAGACACAATATATTTAGCTCGCTTTTTATTATAGACTTAAACGCTACCTCGAAACTTTCGGATTGATGAGAACTCGATTGATAAAATACATTGGGATACTCTCTTTTTTGCTATTTATCAGCACGAACGTCAGTTCTCAATCTTCTGTAACTAAAGTCATTTATCCAGACGCTTTAGGTGAAAATGACAGAAGACAACGATATTTTATCGACTTGCTCAATTTAGCACTTGAGCACAGCAAAAAAGAATACGGTCCCTATAAACTGATTATTTCAGATACCCCGCTTCCATCGGTTAGAGTTCCACAAATGATACTAACCACTGAATTAATCAGTGTTATGTCATCCCCTGAGACCGATACACTTAACAACAAGCTACTCAAAGTTCCCATTCCATTACTTATGGGGGTTCAAGGACTCAGACTTTCCCTTATTCATGAAGACAACAAAAACCTATTTAAAAATACAAATGAGTTAGCAAGCTTAGAGCCGCTTATCTTCGGCCAAGGCATAGGTTGGGTTGATACTAAAATATTGGTTGATAATGGTCTAAAAGTTCAAACAGCAGCTATCTATGACAGCTTATTCGGCATGGTCTCTCAAAAACGCGTCCATGCTTTTCCTAGAGGGTTGAACGAGATTTACCAAGAATTAGAAGCTTGGGGCGAACAATATCCGAACTTATACGTCGATCCACATATTGCTCTTTACTATCCTCTGCCCGTAAATTTCTATGTAAACCCGGCAGACCCAGCACTCAAAGACAGGTTAGTGTTAGGTTTAAATAATGCCAAGGATAGCGGCGACTTTGACCAGTTATTCAATCAGCATTTCGCGGATATTTTAGAAAAAGCCAATATCGAGAAGCGACGGATTTTCATTTTGAAAAACCAATATAATCCAAGCCAATTTGCTCCACAATTCCGAAGACATTTACTTCCAGCTCTTCAGAATGTACTTGGTGATGCTAACTAGACGACTTCAACTTTTGAACAGCGGATTTAAGCTCTTTTTTGCATTTTTCGCTTATATCATTCCAATGTATGTCAGACAAAGCACCTTCAAACGAATACAAGTAATAACATACAGGCAAGGTTTCATCAGGATACTTCTGACTTATCAGCTGATGAGCTTTTATAGAACCTACGATACGCAACTCTTCTTCTGAGAAAACTCCCACTTCATTTAAACGACCAGCTATTTTTAAGCCAATGTTTTTAAGTTCTGTCAGTTTACGATTTGCCACTATCCCGCCTTAAACTAAGTGCGACTGCCCGTCCTGAACCACCCTGTAATAGAGAAGCGTTCACGCTGCGCAGGCAGCACTTCGTGAGGAAATTCCTCACTCAAAAAGATAACTAGCGTGCCACTTTGAGGAAGCACTCGTTCTATCTCTTTATCAGCATCATCGTAAATAACCAATTGTCCACCGTCCTCTTCCAACCATCCTTCATTAAGGTAAGTCACAACAGAAAGCACACGATTTCCCTGCCCCACAAAAGCATCTCTATGCTTCTTATAAAAATTGCCTACTCCATAATGCGCAAAATGGCTTTCAAAATAATTAAGCCCTATAAACAACCTGCGATTAAGATACTGCTTTAGTTCCCCAGTCCAATTTAACCATGCGCTACCGGCCTCGGTATCATCACTAATCCACCGTATTTTGTCGCTGCGAATAGTGTCATCAATAACATGTTGCGATTGACGACCTATACCGGCTCGATTGAAGCAATTTAGTTGAGATTGCGCTTCCTGCATTAAAGGTTTGAGAACTGATTCAGGTATAGCATTCGAACAAATGCTATACCCTTTTGTCGAAAGATCTTGGGCGATAGACTCAAATAAGTCTTCGCCTTCAAGTTTTTGCTCTGACATCCAAGTTAACCTGGTACTAAGTTATTCCTCAGGCTGAGGAATACGCACCTTACCTTCCATTAAAACACGTGCACTGCGACTCATAGAGACTTTGTTCACAGCCCATTGCCCGTCATTACACTCAGTTTCAGCACCAACACGCAAAGTACCCGATGGATGACCAAAATTAACGGAAGCCAAATCACCACCACCAGCTGCTAAATTGACTAAGGTTCCAGGTATCGCTGCTGCTGTACCAATCGCAACAGCAGCTGTTCCCATCATCGCATGATGCAATTTACCCATAGACAAAGCACGAACACTCAAATCAATATCAGCATCGTTGATTTGCTTGCCACTCGACGCTTGATAAGCTGATGGCTGAGCAACAAAAGCGACTTTAGGCGTATGCTGCCTCGCCTTCGCTTCTTCAATATCACTGATCAAACCCATCTTTTGAGCACCATAAGCACGAATCGTCTCAAATCTTTCCAACGCTGCTGGATCCGAGTTGATAGCGTCTTGCAGTTCAGTGCCTGTGTAACCGATATCTTCAGCATTCAAGAAAATGGTAGGAATGCCCGCTGATATCATAGTGGCTTTAAAAGTTCCTATACCCGGTACGTCAAGATCATCAACGATGTTCCCGGTTGGAAACATCGCTTCATCACCGTCAACAGGTTGCACAAAATCAACCATGACTTCTGCCGCAGGGAAAGTCACACCGTCAAGCTCGAAATCGCCGGTTTCCTGTACTTCACCGTTTGTCATTGGGATATGTGCAATGATGGTTTTCTTAATATTCGCTTGCCATATACGTACAACAGCAGTGCCATTTTCAGGTACACGACTGCTATCTATCAAGCCATTACTAATCGCGAAAGAGCCAACCGCGGCAGTTAAGTTGCCACAATTACCACTCCAATCAACAAAAGGCTTATCAATAGCGACCTGACCAAACAAGTAATCCACGTCATGGTCAGCAACTGAGCTTTCAGACAATATTACGATCTTACTCGTACTTGATGTTGCACCGCCCATGCCGTCGGTATGCTTTCCATAAGGATCTGGACTGCCGTTCACACGCAATAGAATGTTATCTCTTGCATCACCCGGTACTTGCGCCGCATCAGGTAAATCCTTCAAGCTAAAGAAAACACCTTTGCTGGTGCCACCACGCATGTAAGTCGCAGGTATTCTAATTTGAGGTTTATACGTCATTAATGAATCCTCGACTAGGCTTTATTTGATTCAAGAAAATCTTGTGCAAATCGTTGCAGCACGCCACCAGCAGAATAAACTGTGACTTCTTCAGCTGTATCTAAACGACAGGTCACCGGTACTTCAGCAACTTCGCCATTCTGACGCGTTATCACCAAAGTTAGTGTCGCTCTTGGCGCTGGTTGGCCTATAACATCATAAGTTTCAGTACCATCAATATTCAGTGTTTTACGATCAGTGCCCGCTTTGAACTCAAGAGGTAGAACCCCCATGCCGACTAAGTTGGTACGGTGAATACGCTCAAACCCTTCAGCCACGATAACTTCAACACCCGCAAGGCGAACACCCTTCGCTGCCCAGTCTCTTGAAGAACCTTGGCCATAATCAGCACCTGCAACAATAATCAAAGGTTGTTTGCGTTCCATGTAGGTTTCTATCGTTTCCCACATGCGCATGACTTTGCCTTCTGGCTCAAGACGAGCCAATGAACCTTGCTTGATTTCACCATTTTCCTGAACCATTTCATTCAACAGTTTAGGGTTTGCAAAAGTAGCGCGCTGAGCCGTTAGGTGGTCACCACGGTGCGTTGCGTAGGAGTTAAAATCAACCTCAGGAACACCCATTTTATCCAAGTATTCACCGGCTGCACTATTCATCAAAATAGCGTTAGAAGGTGATAAGTGATCGGTTGTAATGTTGTCACCTAAGACGGCTAACGGACGCATCCCTTTCATGGTTCGCTCGCCAGCAAGGGCACCTTCCCAATAGGGGGGACGACGTATATAAGTACTTTGTGGACGCCAGTCATACAGCGGACTTTCAGCTGCTTCAAAAGAACCTAAATCAAACATAGGTGTATAAACTTTCTTAAACTGTTCAGGCTTCACAAATTCATTAACGATGGCATCGATTTGCTCATCTGAAGGCCATAAATCTTTCAGTAGTATAGCGTTGCCATTAGCGTCATGACCCAGTGCATCTTTTTCAATATCAAATCGGATGGTTCCAGCAATAGCGTAGGCAACAACCAAAGGTGGTGATGCCAAGAAAGCTTGTTTTGCATAAGGGTGTATACGACCATCAAAGTTACGGTTACCTGACAACACAGCCGTTGCATAAAGGTCGCGATCAATCACTTCCTGCTGAATCTTAGGATCCAACGCACCACTCATACCATTACAAGTTGTGCAAGCATAAGCCACAATGCCGAATCCGAGTTTTTCCATCTCTGGCAGAAGGCCCGCTTCTTCCAAGTAAAGCTTGGCGACTTTAGAACCCGGTGCAAAAGATGATTTCACCCAAGGTTTACGAATAAGGCCTAACTCATTCGCTTTTTTCGCAACTAAGCCTGCCGCAACCACGTTTCGTGGGTTACTGGTATTCGTACAACTTGTGATAGCTGCAATAATCACAGCGCCATCAGGCAACTCACCTTCGGTTTGAGTCACAGATTTAGCGATGCCTCGTTCAGCAAGATCTGCTGTCGCTAAACGACGATGCGGGTTAGAAGGACCAGCCATGTTACGACCGACACTAGATAGATCAAACTCCAGTACACGCTCGTATTCAGCTTCGACTAAGTCATCAGCCCATAAACCAGTATGCTTAGCATAAGCTTCCACTAATTCTACTTGTTCAGGTTCACGCCCAGTGATTTTTAAGTAATCGATAGTTTGCTGATCAATATAGAACATACCTGCTGACGCACCGTATTCAGGCGTCATATTCGAGATTGTGGCACGGTCACCAATAGTCAAATCCGCAGCACCATCACCAAAGAATTCCAAATAAGCTGAAACGACTTTCTCATTACGTAAGAACTCTGTGATAGCTAGGACGATGTCAGTCGCTGTAATACCTGGCTGACGTTTTCCTGTTAGTTTAACGCCAACAATATTCGGTAAACGCATCATGGAGGGGCGACCTAGCATAACTGTTTCTGCTTCTAGACCACCAACACCAATAGCAATAACACCTAGAGCGTCAACATGGGGAGTGTGGCTGTCCGTTCCAACGCAAGTATCAGGGAAGGCAACACCATCGCGCAATTGAATAACCGGAGACATTTTCTCCAAGTTAATTTGGTGCATGATGCCGTTACCAGCAGGAATTACATCAACATTTTTAAAGGCTGTTTTTGTCCACTCAATAAAATGGAAGCGGTCTTCATTACGTCTGTCTTCTATTTCACGGTTTTTATCAAATGCATCAGGATCAAAACCACCGTGCTCTACCGCTAAAGAATGGTCAACAATCAGCTGTGTTGGTACAACAGGGTTAACCTTAGAAGGATCGCCACCTTGGTCAGCGATAGCGTCGCGAAGCCCCGCTAAGTCAACTAAAGCCGTTTGTCCAAGAATATCGTGACAAACAACACGTGCTGGATACCATGGGAAATCCAATTCTTGCTTACGCTCAATGAGTTGCTTTAGGCTTGCTGTTAAGTTTTCTGATTCACATTTACGAACAAGTTGCTCCGCTAATACGCGAGAAGTATAAGGCAGCTTGGCATAAGCACCTTCCTGGATGGCTTCAACAGCACTGCGTGTATCAAAATAATCAACATGAGAACCACCTCGTGAATATCCGGGAAGCGGTTTGCGATAGTCATAGTTCATAAAAAGAAATCCAAAATGTTTGACACCAATAAGACACTCTTCTCATCGGTAAAATTCGTTTGCTCACAAAACTCTGCCTTTCTACAGAATAAAAAAGTCAATAGAGTTTCCCCTATTGACTATATTGTTACCCTATACCATTGGAAATGCATGGAGGCGGCAAGGGACCGAATCCACATGAGCTTAGACCCACTAAGTAATTGTGGTGAGTAAGCGCCGCCAACAAACAGGCATTTTCAAAGGTGACGGGTAACCTTATCTTTCGCTAATTGGCGCTACTTTTCTTGGCTCAACACCAATGTAATCAGCACTTGGGCGAATAATACGGTTATTCGCACGTTGCTCCATCACATGAGCTGCCCAACCTGTGAGGCGAGAACAAACGAAAATCGGTGTAAAGAGTTTAGTCGGAATTCCCATAAAGTGGTAAGCCGACGCATGGAAGAAGTCTGCATTACAGAACAATTTTTTCGTATCCCACATGAACTCTTCACAAGCTACTGAGATGTCATATAAAGACGTATCACCAAACTCTTGTGCAAGCTTTTCAGACCAAGCTTTGATGATAACGTTACGAGGATCTGACTCACGATAGATAGCATGACCAAAGCCCATGATTTTTTCTTTACGTTCAAGCATCGCTGCCATTTGAACTTTCGCATCTTCAGGAGAAGTAAACTTCTGAATCATGTCCATCGCAGCTTCATTAGCGCCACCATGTAGAGGCCCACGAAGAGAACCGATAGCACCAGTAATACAAGAGAACATGTCAGACAGTGTTGAAGCACAAACGCGTGACGTAAATGTCGACGCATTAAATTCGTGCTCTGCATACAAGATAAGAGAAACGTCCATTACACGTCTGTGTTGGTCCGATGGCGTTTTATCTAGTAGAAGCTTAAGGAAGTGACCACCCAATGAATCTTCATCTGTCACACAATCAATTTCTACATTGTCATGACTGTAACGGTACCAGTAACACATGATAGCCGGGAACGCTGCTAATAAACGGTTAGCGGCTTTGTTTTGTTCTGAAAAATCCACCTCTGGTTCAAGATTCCCCAAGAAAGAACAACCTGTTCTCATCACATCCATAGGGTGTGCATCAGCAGGGATAAGTTTTAGAACTTCTTTTAACGCTTGTGGTAAATCTCTTTGAGCAGCAAGTTCAGCTTTATAAGCATCCAGTTGTCCTTGATTAGGTAATTCGCCGTTAAATAATAGGTAGGCAACTTCTTCAAAAGACGCATTATCAGCGAGGTCTGATACGTCATAACCACAATAAGTTAGTCCAGAACCTGATTTACCTACTGTACAAAGCTTTGTTTCACCTGCACTTTGACCACGAAGGCCAGCACCGCTTAATTTCTTATCAACCATAATGTTCTCTCAGTCTGTCTAAAAGTATTTGTTACTTGTTTTTGCCTTGTGCAAATAAACTATCAAGCTTTTGCTCGTATTCGTGATAACCAAGATAATCATACAAATCCATACGTGTTTGCATGGTATCAAGCACCGCTTTCTGGTCACCATTTTCTAGAATGGAGGTATAAACCAATTCAGCGGCCTTATTCATCGCTCTGAACGCACTTAATGGATAAAGCACCATAGCAGCGCCCCACTCGCCTAACTCTGCTTTATTCCAAAGCTCGGTTTTACCAAACTCAGTAATGTTTGCCAGAATAGGCACATCAAGTGCTTCAGAGAATGCTCTATAATGTTCTTCTGTTTTAATCGCTTCAGCGAAAATACCGTCAGCACCCGCGGCAACATAAGCTTTAGCTCTTTCGATAGCGGCTTCTAATCCTTCCTGAGCAAAGGAATCTGTGCGCGCCATGATAAAGAAATCAGGATCAGTACGCGCATCAACTGCCGCTTTAATACGATCAACCATTTCTTCAGTTGAAACGATTTCTTTATTTGGACGGTGACCACAGCGCTTTTGTGCCACCTGATCTTCCATATGCACAGCTGCTGCACCTGCTTTCTCCATATCACGAACAGTTTTCGCGATATTGAAAGCGCCGCCCCACCCAGTATCGATATCAACAAGTAAAGGTAAGTCACAAGCTGCTGTAATGCGCTGAACATCAGCAATAACATCATTTAGAGAAGTCATCCCTAAATCAGGTAAACCGTAAGATGCATTAGCAACACCACCACCAGACAAGTAGATCGCCTGATGACCAATTTTCTTTGCCATTATGGCTGAGTAAGCGTTGATTGTACCGACAATCTGGAGTGGTTGATTGTCAGCTAGCGCTTGACGAAACTTTTTACCTGCACTCATGGTTTTTCTCTCTTCTGATATTAGTCGTTAAGCAACATAAGCACTTAACCTTGCGAACGGCTGGTTAATTTTAGTTCAATGTTACTCTTGGAATATAAAATGTGACGGCGCATCAGCATTTCAGCTAACTCACCATCTCTGTTAGATATCGCTTGGACAATGTGTTTATGTTCATCAAAAGCGGTCGTTACCCTAGGCCCAGTCATGCCGAGCTGCACTCGATACATACGTACTAAGTGGTAAATACCGTCTGTTAATAACGAAATAAGGTGATTATTTTTGCTGCCTAAAATAATGCGATAGTGAAAATCGACATCTCCAGCTTCTTGATAGTAAGAATCACCGTCTTTCACTTCTTCGAAATGTTTACTCAACAGTGTATTCAAGTCAGCGATTTCATCGTCGGACATATGCTTTGCGGCTAACCGTGCAGCCATACCTTCTAAAGATTCACGGACTTGGTATAGCTCAATCAAACCTTCAGGAGACAAGGAAACCACACGCGCACCGACATTCGCTTTACGCTCGACGATATTACAGGATTCAAGACGACTAATGGCTTCTCTAACAACAGCTCTGCTGACGGCATATTTAGTCGACAATTCGGCTTCACTCAGCTTAGAACCGGAAGGTATTTGACCTTCAACAATATCTTTTCTGAGTAACAAGAACGTTTTGTCTGCATTGGTTACCGGCTTTTCGTTAAAGAAAGACATAAGTAAGCTTAGATATCGAAAATTGTCGACAATATAATCCTTTTAAGCCGCTCAGTCAAAGTAAAACTCTAATTATTGTCGACAAAAAGAAAAGTTAAAACTAATACCTGTTACAGGTGCTAATAAAAGACATACTTGCCAATTTCAAGCGTTCGAAGCCCCTAAATATGAGAAATTTCTCTGTTCAGATATAACGGGTAAATGGCTATATTTCATCTCCCCCAGAATCACATTGTGATAAAAATATTATAAAAATTAGAGCCTTTAAAAACGTCAAAAATCACTTAAAAACATATATTCCATTTTAGTATTTATTATAACAAAACCTAAAATAGTTCTTAGTTAAGTATCTGAAAAATAACAATCAAGCATCTGATTTAAAAAGGAATAGTCAAGGTAAAAAACTACACAAAAACACGCCAAAAGCTCGCCTCTTTTTATTACCAATTCAATTTTACATGTAAAAAAAACGAGTGCTATACTCGAAAGAAGCAGGTCATAAAACGAACAACAAATAACAAAAATATAACAGCAGAGGTAAATGAGATGAGACAAGAGAGAGCTTCCCTTGGGCTATTAAGTCTGAAAAAATCGCTAAAAATGACAACGCTGTCAATTGGCTTGATAATGGCTTTTCAAAGCCAAGCCGATCAAACTCAAATGGTTGATCAACCAGGCAGTGTGCTTGTAGGTTACTGGCATAACTTCTGTAACGCCGATGGATACCAAAGAGGGAATGCCCCCTGTATTTCATTGACAAGTACTAACCCTCTCTATAATGTCGTCAACGTCTCATTTATGAGAGTCAACGACACATCTCAAGGACGTATACCCACCTTCGAACTCGATCCTGGCGCTGGCCTGAGTGAGCAAGAGTTCATCAATCAAATCGGTCAACTAAATGCACAAGGCCGAAGTGTACTTATCGCGTTAGGAGGGGCAGATGCGCATATCGAATTACAGACAGGTGACGAGCAGGCTTTTGCTGATGAGATTATTCGCTTGGTAGAAACCTACGGGTTCGACGGATTAGATATTGATTTGGAACAAGCAGCTATTACAGCAAGAGACAATCAAACGGTCATCCCAGCAGCGTTACGCATGGTCAAAGATCACTATCGTGCTCAGGGTAAGAACTTTATGATCACCATGGCTCCTGAGTTTCCATACCTCACTGGCGCTGGTGCTTATGTTCCCTATTTACAAGGCTTAGAGGGATACTACGATTTCATCAACCCACAGTTTTACAACCAGGGTGGAGATGGCTTATACATAGACGGTGTTGGCTGGATAGCACAAAACAATGATGCCCTAAAGGAAGAGTTTATCTACTACATCAGCGACGCTATCGCTAACGGCTCTCGGGGGTTTGCGCAAATACCTGCAGAACGGCTCGTCTTCGGCATTCCAGCTAACAATGATGCTGCGGCTACCGGCTTTGTTGCAGACCCAGCGGATCTCTACCGAGCTTTTGGCAGGATGCGTGAACAAGGTCAACCTCTTAGAGGCATTATGACCTGGTCAATCAATTGGGATGTTGGTACCGACAGTTCTGGCCAGGCTTATAACAGCCAGTTCGTTAATGATTACGGCACATTCATTCAAAGCCAATCTATTCCTAGTTTGGATGGTGCACCTATCTTGAGAGGCGTAGCCGATATTCGTATTGCACAAGGCAGTTCCTTTGACGAGTTATCAGGAGTCTCGGCAGTAGACAACGAAGACGGTGATCTTACGGCTCAAATTGTGTTAACCGGAACCGTCAATACACAAGTTATCGATGACTACACACTCACTTATACAGTGACTGACAGTGATGGTAACCAGGCAACGCAAGCAAGAGTGGTTACTGTCTTCAACAACCCTCCTACTCTTTCGGGTATTACAGATACAGCAATACAGACTAACGATAACTTCGATGCACTCACAGGAGTGACTGCAAGTGATGCTGAAGATGGCGACTTAACGAGTCAAATCACCGTATCCGGTAACGTCGATAATAGCGTTGAAGGTCAGTACGTCTTAACTTATCAGGTATCAGACAGTAACGGACAAAGCGTTACTGAACAACGCACTGTCACAGTCAGCGATACACCTGTGAACTGCACTACAGAATGGGATAGCAACGCCATTTATACGCAAGATGATCTTGCTGACTATGATGGTATGACTTGGCGAGCTAAATGGTGGACTCAAGGCAATACACCAAGTGATGATCCAAACGGTCCGTGGGAACTAACAGGAGATTCAGGCTGCACCACTCCTAATCCAGATCCAACGCCTGACCCAGACCCAACTCCCGATCCGGACCCTACACCTGATCAAGGCAACGGAAATTACGCTAACTATGCTGAAGGAACAAACTATCAAGCAGGCGATAGAGTCAGTCACCAAGGTCAGGATTTCGAATGTAAGCCTTTCCCATTCTCGGGTTGGTGTTCTGGTTCAGCTAGTGCCTATGCCCCAAACACCGGGACAAACTGGCAAGACGCTTGGATTAGGCTCTAAACACATCTTTTAATCACTATACCCAAAATCACTGGGAATGCCTGGCGGCAGCAAAAGAGTGAAGCCACATGAACTTAGGTAAACTAAGTGATTGTGATGAACGAATGCAGCTAACAAACAGGCAATTTCGAGGATGCAGGGGATAGGCCTTGCTGCTAAGGCAGCAAGGTAACCCGAGGAAAAATTATGAAAGGTTTACTCAAACCGCTAGCCATAACACTAGGGGTATGCTCTCCCCTTGCCAACGCACAGACATATGATTTGCCGTTAAGCCAACTCAATGCTGACGAGCAGGCGATTATTAATCAACAACCGGCAGGATTACAGCTCGTTTTAGACTCGATTCAAACCTTAGACAACGACACTGTTGATGCCATAACAGTCTTGAGTTCAACAAACCCTGATAACGTGAAGCGTGTCGAAAGCATACTGTCCTCATCAGACTGGGATCATTTATTTCCGCAAAGGAACTCAGCCTACACCTATCTAAATTTCCTGAAGGGTATTGGTAAATTTCCAGCATTTTGTGGCGACTACAACGATGGCCGTAATGCTGATCAAATATGTCGTAAATCATTAGCGACCATGTTCGCTCACTTCACACAAGAAACCGGAGGGCACGATGCCAGCATCAGCCTTCCACAATGGCGACAAGGCTTATATTACTTAAGAGAAGTCGGATGGACCGAAGAAACATCAGGTGGCTATGGAATTTGTGATCCGGGGTTATGGCAAGGAGCATCTTATCCTTGTGGCACAAATGCTGATGGTAGCTATAAAAGCTATTTCGGCCGCGGCTCTAAACAACTTAGCTACAACTACAATTATGGCCCTTTTTCTCTGGCCATGTTCGGCAATGTAGAAAAGCTCTTAAATGAACCAAACTTGGTTGCTGACACTTGGTTGAATTTAGCGAGCGCAGTGTTTTTCTACCTTTACCCTCAACCTCCTAAGCCAAGCATGTTGCATGTTATGGATGGAACTTGGCAACCCAACGCTCACGATATTGCTGGAGGTTTAGTTCCTGGATTTGGCGTTACAACACAAATCATCAATGGCGGTGTGGAGTGCGGGGGTAGCGTTGAACATCGTCAGTCTGCCAATCGCATAGAATATTATCGTGAGTTCGCAAATTATCTTGATGTTCCGGTACCTGGTGATGAAGTGCTTGGCTGCGCAGGTATGCAGCGCTTCGATACCAACGGCAATGGAGCGCTTAATATTTATTGGGAAGAAGACTGGAGTTGGTCACCAGACACACCAAATAACGTAAGTTACAAATGCCAGCTTGTTAGCTACCAAGGGCCGTACTCTGCTTTTATTGAAGGCGATTATAGACGCTGTGTCGAAGACAAGTTCGACGTCCGTATTGTTGATGGCGATCAGCCGCCACAACTCCCTGTTGCAAATGCAGGTGCCGACCAAAACGTCACGGCAAACGGCAATGTCAGCATTCAGCTCAACGGAACTCAGTCAACGAGTTCGACATCGTTAAGCTACATCTGGCAACAAAACAATAGCGATGTCATCGCTGCAACTATAGAACAACCGAATAGTGCAATAACCAATGTCCAAATTCCTTTGATTAGTGAATCTACAAACTTCCATTTTACGCTAACAGTGACAGATCAAGCTTCTCAAACCTCAAATGATGAAGTCGTAATTTTCGTATCATCACAAACAAATAACGGTGCTCCAACAGCCACTTTATCAGGCCCTGATCAGATTACTGTCGGGCAACAAAGTATCGTCGTCAGCGCATCAGTCAGTGATCTTGAACAGGACGAGCTTTCACTTAGCTGGAATATCTCGGGCGGAATTACCGGACAGGTTTCAGCCAACAATCAGTCCATTACCTTTACGGCTCCCAATACAGCGCAAACATTACAAGTTTCACTCCAAGTCACCGATAGCGCTGGCAATACAATCAACGCTGTAAAAACAATTGAAGTCATCAACTCAGACTCCAATTGCCCAACCGAATGGAAGAGCGACGCTATATACGTTGAAAACGACACCGTTCTATACAATCAGCTTACTTGGAGAGCTAAGTGGTGGACTCAAGGCAATATACCAGGCACGGAGCAATGGGGGCCTTGGGAACAGATACCTCAAACGCACTGCACCGCCGCATTCAAACGAGACTGCCGAGCAATCAACAAGGATAGAAACTCAACAGGCCGAAATGAACTCTTGAATAGGTTCATACATCGAGCTTCATCTCGGTCTAGTTGACATTTATCGCAACCAATACACTAACTAAGGCAACCATTATGTATAAGCGCCACTTACTGATGGCTGTGACAAGTGCACTTGTCGCAACCAATCTATACGCAGCTCCTCCGGGAAAACCTACTATTGCGTTCGGAAATTACACTTACGCCATGGTAGAAGTCGACCAAACAGCAACAGCCTATGAACAACTGGTTCAGGTTAATTCAGAAGTGACTGTTGATTTAACATGGGACGTTTGGTCTGGCGATCCAGCAACATCAGCCCGAGTATTAGTCGACGGTGTTAGTCAGTGGGAGGGAAACCCGCAATCAAAATCAGCATCTTTCACTATGAACAAAGGAGGTCGATATCAAATGACAGTCGAGCTCTGTAATCAGGACGGTTGTGCAGAAAGTGATCCCAAAGCGTTAGTTGTCGCTGATACGGATGGAAGTCATTTAGATCCTCTTGAAACTGTTTACCACGAAAATAATCGTCCTCACGCCAATAGTAGCGGTAAGGTCGTTGGCACCTATTTTGTTGAATGGGGAATCTACGGCAGGAACTACACGGTCGACCGCATGCCGATAGACAATCTAACTCACATTATTTACGGGTTCATTCCTATTTGCGGTGGCGATGGTATCAACGATGCCTTAAAAACAATTGAAGATGGTGGCAGCTTCCGCGCACTCCAGAATGCTTGTGCTGGTAGAGAGGATTTCAAAGTTGCTATTCACGATCCTTTCGCAGCGTTGCAAAAAGGTCAGAAAGGCGTCGAGGCTTACTCTGAGCCTTACAAAGGTAACTTCGGTCAGTTAATGGCAGTCAAACGCGCAAATCCCGATATTAAAATAGTCCCTTCAATCGGTGGTTGGACATTAACTGACCCTTTTTATTTTATGCACGACGTTCAAAAACGGACGACCTTCGTTAACTCAGTCAGAGAGTTTTTAGAAACCTGGAAGTTCTTTGATGGTGTCGACATTGACTACGAATTCCCCGGTGGTCAAGGCGCTAACCCTAACTTAGGTAACCCAGAAATTGACGGGACAACTTATGTCACACTGATGCGTGAGTTACGGGAGATGTTAGATGATCTCGGTGCGCAAAACGGTCGAACTTACGAATTGACCTCAGCAGTCAATGCGGGGGAAGACAAGATTGAGCTAGTCGATTACAACCAAGCCCAGCAGTACATGGATTACATTTTTCTAATGACTTACGACTTTACAGGAGCATGGCTATCCACGGATCTAAACCATCAAACAGCATTACATGAGTCAGGAGTTAACCCGGGCAATCGCTATTTCGCGTCAAGAGGTGTCGACTTGATGCTAGCTCAAGGTGTTGATCCAGCTAAGATTGTCATGGGTGTTGCCATGTACGGTCGAGGCTGGACCGGTGTCACTAACGTGCAAAATGACAATCCATTTACAGGTGATGCTGCCGGACCAGTTCAAGGGACTTGGGAAGATGGTGTTGTGGATTATAGAGATATTGTTCAGAACAGAACCGGGGGAACTTGGGATTATCGTTACGACGCTGCCGCAGAAGGACCTTATCTATGGAACAGTGCAACTGGTGAATTAATTACCTTTGATGATCCTCGATCCGTTAATGCTAAAGGACAATACGTGCTCGCTAATAATTTGGGTGGACTGTTTTCTTGGGAAATCGATGCTGATAATGGTGATATTCTGAATGCCATGCATCAAGGCCTAGGGCATTCAGAAGGAACTGGCGGTGGTACACCGACAGAAAACAGACCTCCTGTCGCTAATGCTGGATCCAACCAGACAGTAACCGGCGAAACATTGGTTAACCTCAATGGTTCCTCTTCATTTGACCCAGACGCACAAGACCAAATTACCTACCAGTGGACTCAAACATCAGGTACAGCGCTTCAAATAAACAATCAAACATCGGCTAATGCATCGGTTAATGTTCCCGAGGTTGCAGCTGTTCAATCTTATACTTTCGAATTAACAGTGACTGATAATGACGGACTAGCTCACTCCGATTCGGTAGTTATCACTAACCAAGCACCAGCAGCTAACCAAGCGCCTGTCATTAACCTATCAGCGAACCACTATGTTAATGAAGAAACCACTGTGACAATGACAGTAACAGCTAGCGACAGTGATGGGGATACGTTGGATTACAGTTGGTCAGTTCCAGCGGCGTTTAGCATCACGTCTGGTGCTACTTCACCAACACTTCAACTCATCACACCGAGCGTAAGTACAACCACGAGCTATGAAGTGTCTGTCACTGTATCTGATGGTATCCATTCGGTGTCAATCTCAACCAATGTTGTTGTTGAGCCAATAGTCGAAAATCCCGATACAACCTGCTCTTCCAATGATCCTAATGCTTCTTCTCATCCAGCTTGGGATGCAAACATTGCCTATGTGCAAGATGATGTTATTAGTCATGCTGGCTTAGTGTATAGGGCAAAATGGTGGACTCAAGGTGATACACCAGGAGCAGGAGCTGAAGCGTGGGAGTTATTAAGTAATGTGGAATTAGGCTGGAGTGCGGCTATAGCCTATAACGGCAACGTGCAAGTAAATCACAATGGTTCAAGGTGGCAATCTCAATGGTGGACTCAAGGCGACGAACCTGGAGTTGCATCGGTTTGGGTCAATGTTGGTGCAGCCACTTGCCCTTAGCAAGGGCTAATTTAATACAGCGTTAATCAATACAAGAGTATGTCAGTTATTTTAGCTGACATACTCTCATCTTAAACCAACGTATATTATCGGCTTTCTACATTTCTTAAGACAACATCACCAGAGCCATCACCTTTCAGTTTGAAACTCGCGGCACCGTTAACTCTAATATCTCCAGAACTGTCATCCACAGTAACACTACCTGTTGCATTTTTTACGTAAACATCGCCCGATGAATCATCAATGGTTAGATCACCGTCTAAGTCTTTCAAATGGATATCACCCGATCTGTCAGCAACGGTCACATCCCCTTCAAGCTGGCTAGCGACAAGATCTCCAGATCTATCCTCAACTTTAACGCCTCCTTTAACATCTCGAAGTTCGATGTCGCCAGATCTATCGTTAATTTCTAAGCCAGCATGAAGCGAGCTCACCCAAATATCACCTGACCGATCATCAAGCATTAAGTGTAATGACGATGGCATATAGACGACCAAATCAATCCTTTCACCATTCCTACTTTCTCCATTAAAGAAGGCTTCGAGAACAGCTCGGTTACCCTTTTCGCTTAATGATAACGTGTAATCATCCTCGTCTATTCTCTTTCCATACACTTTAGCTTCTACCCGAATTTCGCTACTGCTAGCTTGCCCTTTGACTTCAATATCACCAGCACCAACATCAACGCTAAATTCCTTCAACCCATCGGTATTAAGGTTTAGTTCAGATTCCTTATAAAGTGATGCCTGTCCCCATCCTGAAAAAGAGGCATGACTGAAAAGTAATGTGGTAAGACAAACCGCAGTTAATGCTTTTGTTTTCATACTCGTATTCCTACTGTTCGATAACGTATAAGAAGGTAATTCTTAGCTAGGTCGCAGCAATGCACGTAAAAGTTTAAAAACTATTTTTTAAAACTAAAACAATTTAATCAGGGTTTGTTTCGCTTTTCCTTGTATTTCCGTGTCGCAAAAGCCTTTGAGGAAAAATAGAGGGCGGAGTCAGCAACCAAACTGTCACCAACTAAAATTACTGAAGCAGCTTACATGTGAAGCAAGCTGCTCTAACTAGACTCTACAAGAACAAGATTTTAGAACCTAAAGTCTGCGGTTAACCTTCCATTAACTGGTGTGCCAGGCTGCACCCACACATTTGCAAACGAATTGGTGTAGTGCTCTTCGTCGAACAAATTATTAACTTCTGCACGCAAGGTTATTGAATCTGTCACCTTATAGCTTGCCGCTACTCTTACAGTAGTGTAGCTTGGCAACCTAAAGCTCTGATCAACAAAGAAGCCATTTCTGTCGTCGACATACAGTAGCCCACCTATCAAGTTAAGTTCTTTACCTGCAAATTCCATTTCTTTCATTACTTGCAGGCTTAGTTGGTTCTCAGGAATGTTTATTAGATCTGCGCCAGCTGGAACTTCGGTGCCAAAATCAGGATCGTTGTATGCATTTTTAGTTTCAGCATCCACGAATGAGTATGACAACCAAACACTGAGCGTATCAGTAATATAGCCGTTGAGATCCACTTCAAAACCTTGGCTGCCAGCTTCCCCAAGTGCCGTGGGGTTAAAATCACCATCCACGGTAGCAATATTCGATTGATCAACGTCAAATAGCGTTACATTTCCGCTTAAGTTTCCATTAAACAATTCAAAGTTGACGCCGATTTCTTTTGACTCGGATTGATTGGGTTCTAAGCCATTGTCATCGGTCGCACCGGAAAGCGGACGAAAGTTTTCACCATAAACAGCGTACACTGAAACAGCATCATTAACTTTATACACTACGCCGAATTGAGGGCTAACACGCGTTTCAGAAAACTCTGATACTGTATCGAAACGGCGATTAACTAATTCTTGCTCATAATCGTCAAAACGTGCGCCAATACGAATATCGAGTTTGTCAGTGATACTTATCTGGTCTTGGATATATAATCCGATGCTTTCTTGAGTTTCTACCATATCAAGGTTGCCATTAACTTGCGGGTCTAATAGCGGCAGTTGAACAGCTCCGAATACCGGGTTAAAGATATTGATGTCCTGATTCGTTGTTCTATCGCGAAGCGCAAGTTGATCGTTCTCAAATTCGTCAGAATCAACCCCAACAATAATACGATGCTCCAAACTGCCAGTATCAAAGCTTCCGGTTAGCTCTGCTCTAAACACCTCGTATGATGCATTGTAGTTACGAAACCTGAAGAAACGTCCAAAGTTACCTTCTGCATCTGGGTCAGCAAAACCATTTTCTGTGGCATTCCCTCTGAGTGTTGTGCCACGTGTGTTAAAACCTACAAGAGCGCTCCAATCTTCATTGAAGTCATGTTGGAACTCGACTTGGTGACCAATAACATGCGTTTCAATAGGTCCATCTCCTGGCTCTCCAAGGAAACGGCTATCAGGAATTAAACCTAACTCACCGTTAATGGCAATAACGCCTCTATCAAATGGAATTTCTTGATCACTATACTCCAGCTCATACACTAATTGAGTGGTGTCATTAAACTGGAATGCAATTGACGGACTCAAACCTTGTTTTCTGGTCTCAATTGTATCTCTGAAGCTCTCTGCATCTTCGTAAAAGCCAACTAAGCGGATAGCAACAAGATCAGACAACGGTGTGGTGTAATCGAAATCTGTACGGTAGGTATCAAAACTGCCTGCTGATAAACTTACACGGCCTTCCTTCTCAAATGTAGGGCGTTTGGTGACCAGATTTATGGTACCTCCAGGCTCTCCACGTCCAAATAATGCAGCTCTGGGACCTTTGAGAATCTCTACAGATTCAACACCAGAAATATCACGCGGACCGCCAAATCCGCGCCCAGCATTAAAGCCATTTACAAGAAAGTTACTAGGAAGGTTACCATCTCCAACAAAACCGCGGATAGCAAAGCTATTCCATAGACCACCAAAGTTATTCTGCCTCGATACTGACGCTGATAGATCTAAAGCTTGTACAAGATCGAGTGCACCAGCGCTTTGTAAAATTTCGGCATCAATAATCTGATTTGCTTGCGGTGTTTCCAAAGCTGAAAAATCACCTCGATACGCTTGACGTTGAGCGAGTACTGATATTCTTTCAACCTCTTCTTCATTAGATTGTTCTTGCGCGTATGTTAGTTGCTGGGTCAGCGCTATAGCTACTGCAACTGAAACTAGTATTTTATTATTCATTTATTATTTTCCCGTTTTAATATCTATTGAGGTTCTGTCATGTTCTAGATGCTGCGTTCTATCTAAGAGTTTGTTATTAACCGTTCTTGCTACTACCGACACTTTGGGGAGAAAGCTGTTGTTTCTCGCTACCTCTTAAGAAAACTTTGCCGTTGGGATAGTCGTAGATGGTTTGATAAGACTCTTATTTATTTCTGGCCTTTCTAGCGTTAGCTCTTTAGTGGGCATTACTTATTAGTGAATATGGCTAAGCTAACTCATTTTATTCTTGTGATAGTTTCACCATCACTTTGTTACCCATCATGAAATTATAACGTTATAACATAACACCAAACAACCGAATTAATATTATAATTAAACAAATAAGTGTAAGGCCTGAGTGACGCGCAGACTCAAGAGCAAACCTCTAGTTTCAATGAAGAGATAAGTAGATGAATGCGTGCACTAAATCATCTATGAATAAGAAAGTGTGAGTTAAAGCTAGCGATCAAAATAAACCCACCATGTACATTATTCGCAGCTAAAGCGTGCTCCTACAGGGAGCTTATTTGATTGGTGGGGCTTCTTTTGTGTTTGCTCTAGTTTGAGAAGTATTTTATGGAGGCCATAAACAACAAAGCCCGCTGTTTAGCGGGCCTGTCTAAATGAAAGCCTGGCGGTGTGCTACTCTCGCATAGGGAAACCCTACACTACCATCGCCGCTAATACGTTTCACTGCTGAGTTCGGAATGGATTCAGGTGGTGCCGTATCGCTATGGCCGCCAGACAT
>SMNZ01000010.1 GCA_004353515.1 Alteromonadaceae bacterium M269
GGTTGCTGCTATGAGTGTTTCAGCAACGACACTGGCACAAAACCCAACAACCTACCTTGAAGATGCAGAAATCTTCTCTCAAACCTCAACGGAACTATCCGAAGGATGGGGATGGAGTGGCTTAGCTGCGTGTGACGATGCCTCATGTGTAACAGTTGTCACACTGACTTAAATTAATTTTTATCGAGAGCAAAAGAGCACTGCACAATGTTTTTGCAGTGCTCTCATAACTCATAACGTTTACTGAAGTATGAGAGTAGTAACGTGACATTAAGTATTGGCAATGGATTTTTAAATTACTTTTATAGCCGCTATTTAGCTGGCGGTTCGACACTAGGTGAAGCTAGAAGGATATCAAGGAGGAATCTTGCATTGGCGGAAGTTGTGCAAGCACCGCAGTACGCTCATGCAATTGTCCTTAAAGAGCAAATTGAACGGTTTGAAAAGGCAGTAAAGTTAGTCAAAGAGAGTAAAGAACTCTCAATAGAGCTGCTTTGCGACATCAATAAAACACTGACTCCTGAAGAGCGACGAAGCGGTGAAGTGAGAAGTGTTCAAAACTGGCTTGGTAAATCCCTAGAAACAGCTTATTACTTGCCGCCACCACCGACAGAACTTGATTCACTACTCTGTAAATTTATCAATCTTATCAATAATTCTACGTTACCAACAAAAGAGAAAGCGCTTTTAGCTTATGTGAATACGCAAAAAATACATACCTTCGCTGATGGTAATGGTCGAACGGCAAGGGCTATCTATGCTGGCATCTTAGCAAAGGAATATGACATTCATATCCCATTATCTCTGTATAGATTAAAAGTGTCGCCTGATTACTACTACGACTTCTTAAGAGTTCAACCTATTAATAGTGAAGGGATAGTGTCACATGATTACTTAGGTGAAGCTTATCAATGGATAAATAACTATGAAAAGGAGGTAGCTCAACAACTAATCGCCACTCAAAAATGTATCTCAAATAAAATCGGTTTTTCTTATATGACTGCGGAAGACATGGATATTGTCACTTTGTTGTGGCGTTACCCTGTACTGACTTATGAAACTATAAAAAGCCATTTAAACAATAATCAAAAAAAAGCTCATGATGTTATATCAACATTGTCGAATTGTTCGATTTTATCAGCTAGAAAGATTAGCTACCAAACTAAAACAATTTATGTAGCAGAGGATATTTTTAACTGCTGGGACAAGCTCGATAACTTGATGAGCGATATCAAATAAAGACATATTTTTAAGGAATAATAATGATATCTCGTTTAAGCAAAGCTGCGTTAGCTGTTGTTTGTCTAAACAGCAGCATCGCAATAGACTATACAGCAAATGAAACTTACTTTGATGAAGAAGCGTCATTTGCAAGCTCTAGTATCATGCTTCTCAGAGGCATGAATTGGTCAAGCAATACTGTTCATGCTCGTGATTGCCGGATTTCGGCAATAGAATGTATAACTGTTACTCCCGATGGCCCGTTTCCTGTAGAACCACCCGAGCCTATTATCCCAGAAGATCCTCCTGAGGATGCTAATCAAGATCCCGGCAGTGGCGGTGGAAGTAGGCGTGGTGGGAATACGCAACCTGAGCCTGAACAAAGTCCAATACCTCCAAATCCAGAGCTAAAAGCATGCCTAGAACAATCTTTGTTTGACCAAGATGAAGTTTGTTTTCCTGTTGCTCTCAATAGCTTTATCGAACTTGTCTCTACATGTTCGGTTTTCGATTTTGAAGACCCATGTTTTGAACGAGCTCTAGATCATCAGATATCTCTTGAGGAAGATTGTCGAAATCGAAAAGAAAGAGATGACGCTGCATGTCGTCGGAATTTTGGATAGTATTAAGATTAAAAGTAAAGATTATTAATTAAATTTTGAGAGGTATATAAATATGAAAAAAATAATATTTTTGATTTTCTCTATTACTATAGGTTACTCGAGTGCCGCATTTGCCGATGGTAGCTGCGATAGCGTTTTAAGAGAAGAGATGTCAGCTTGGCAGTCTAAAACAGGTTTTTTTAAAATTAGGGGAACGAACCTTATTGGTGAGAGCCTGACTGCTAGAGAAAATGCAATGACATTATTCAAAGAGACGATAGATGAGATGGACTTGGAGCAGTGCTCTGCCGATATACTTGATGATATTTGGGTTCTCAAATATCACTTGAATAATTATTTTGCTGCAAACGACGAAATGCTCAAGATGAAAGGGGAAATTGAAGAAGTAGACGAAATTTCTGATCTAGAGCAAGGAACTAAGGAAAAATATAGAACTCTGTTTACCGAGCGAGCTGTGGCACAAGGTACTTTTGTAGCGACATTATCTAGTGTATTTAGTCAACTAGATATTAGGTTGGAATTTGAATAGACCTATTCAAATCTTAGTAATAAATAGTTCCTTTTGGCATAATATTTAGCTATTGAAATAGTGAATATCTAAACGATAAGTAACATTACGTTTAATATGAAATGTATTATTTGTAGGTTAGGTATTCACTCTTCATTTTAACTATCTGACATTTTACTCAAAAGAAGCTAACCCTAACTGCGCTTGTTCGATTTGTTTAGGATCGTTAGACCAGTTAATCACATTGCCAAGAAAAAATCGTGCATAAGCTTCGTTTTTTAGCTCAACCATATAAGAGCCTGCGATTAGATTGAAGTAAGTGCTTGAGGGTAATAGTGATACAGCACCAATAATTTCTTCTGCGGCTTTTTCTTTCTCACCAGCCTGCCAATACAAATCAGCAAGGAACACAAGCGTTTGACTATAAGAACCTGATTTTTTTGATCTTTCTAAATAGTAGGTTGCAAGTCGGCGCATTTCTTCTTGACGCTCGGATAGACGTTCTGAAAGTTCTTTATAAGCTTGCCCAATATTGAGTAGGGCTTCTGCGCTTAGGTTTTTTCGTCGTACGAGTTCGTCTAGAAGTGCTATGGCTTCTTCTGTTTTGTCTTCTCTCACTAGTAAAAAAGCATTGACTGATAAAGCCTTGGCGTTATTGAGCTTCATTGCTTGTTGCAGGAGTTTCGTTGAGGTTTCTTGTTGGCCTACCGAAAACGCTAAACTTGATAGGTTGGCATACAGTTGGCCTTGCTCCATTGCTTGGCTTTGATAATCCAAGTTAATCTCTGGTTTAGTCATGCTAAGCGCGGATAATCTAAGCTTTCGACGATAACGCCTTAGCTTCTTTTGCATCTCATCTAAGCTAACAGCAAAGGACTGCTTGTATGCTTCAAGAGGTTTTATACCTTGGTTGTAGAGTATTAAAAATTGGTTGAGAGAGGCGTTGTAGTCATCAAATCCATTGTCACCACTGAACCTTAAGAAATGTGTGAATAACCAGGCCGTTGCATAGTATCGTCCTGTGAGTTTACCACCTGTTAATGTGCTTCTATTTATTGTTAATAGTGTTTCTAAATCGAGAAGCTTGGTTTGCGTACGCGGCTTAAGCCGTGAAGGGTTTCCTATAATGACAATCTCATCATTGTATTCCACACTGGAATAGAGTTCTGCAATCCCCTCATCGAACCAACCCGGGTATCTAAAGCTTGAGTTTGTCCTAACGAGATAGTGAAGGTATTCGTGGTATAGCGTGTTTAAATCTAAATCACTTAATCTACCTGGCCCAACAACCATAATTGGGCCACGCGTTGTGGGAGTGAAAAAGCCGGCAACATTGCGCCCCGGTTTAACTAAGTCGTAATCTTTGTAGTCCTTAAACGCATAAACTTCTACCGGTACAAACGTTCTGGACTTATCTAGATTCAGTACTTCAAAGAGTGTAGTCCTAAAAATTTCGAAGTCTGTAAGTGCCTTTTCTACATCACTTTTATCCAGATCAGAATAAAGTGTAAAGTTCTGGCTTTTGTATTCGTTCCAGTTTTCCAGTTTGGCGTGAGCGAATGAAATAAAGCCGGAGCTAAGGAGTAAAAATAAAGAGAGTAACCGCAACATTCTTCTGTCCATAAAAATCCATGTATTCGTGTTTATCTGTGAAGTGCCTTGTTTATATTTGCTTTAGCGCAAATACAGTATTCCTTTTCGAATGAACGAATTTTATCACAGATATACACAATAATTAATTCGATAAAAAGTGAAAAATAAAGCTGAGTATTTGAACCCTTTCTCTCTCTTAATGACTCTTAGAGAGTGACTCAAGATGGCGAAAGTTATTTTGGATCACTTAATAATTCTGACAGTCCCATTGTAAGAATTGTTACCTTTGATTAGTAACTGTTGATCGGTTACAGCATGGTTTTCCATTGACCATGTTTAGGCTCTTACATTTGTAAGAGCCTTTTTTTACTTTAATAATTTCTTGGCTTTTTCTTCATCTCTTTAAAAATATTCATGCCCTTTTTCAAGGTATTTCTGCCACTCTGTCGTTGTTTAAAAGACTGTCCTAAAGTGCTGTTAATTACATATTTGTGTGATGTAAATAATACATTTCTGTTAGAGAAAAAATAAAATTTAGCGCTTTTTTTGAACCCTTGTGAAGAACTAGTGACTCTTAGGTGGCTAACAAGGGAATGAAAATAAGTGGGGCATAAAGCTCTTATAAAAATGGAAATACAGTTAGTTAATTTTTCAAAAAAAGAGAAAGCTTTATGAAACAACAGATTATTGGAATGGCTGCGCTAGGGCTAATGAGTGCGTTGAATGCTGCTCATGCAGTAGAGGTTCAGATTGAGTTCACTAATTTAACTCGTGGTATGTCATTTACACCTCGTTTACTGGTTGCTCACAATGAAAACATTGATCTTTTTGAACCTGGTACAGCACCGACTGAGCGCTTAGCTTGGATGGCTGAAGCAGGCGTTATTGTTGATGCACAGAATCCAGCAGGCGTAGGTTCCAATTTTGAGTCTTTTTTAAATTCTCCCGAGAATGCGGATAACAATGCATTTCAAGGTTTTGGTTTAAGTGCTCCTCCTCATGGACCAGCATCGACAAGAAACTATACTTTTGATACTGAGGATTTTCCCCTTTTATCGCTGGTCACAATGCTTATTCCAACTAATGATGCTTTTGCCGGTTTAGATAGTTGGAGAATTCCGACAGAACCAGGTACTTACAGTGTGACACTTAATGCTTACGATGCAGGCTCTGAAGCTAATGATGAAATCAGCAGCTTGAGAACCGATGTTGTAGAAGAAGGTACTGGTTTGGCGCTTGGTGGTTACGCCCTACCTGGTATGGCTGGTTCAGGTAATCCAAATGCGGTTGGTGAATTAGCGGTAGGTGACGGCGGTACTGGTGTCGCTATTCAGATCACCAATGGAACATTGGCTGACGAGCGCGAAGGCATCGTTCATATTCACCGAAATGTTCTAGGTGATACGGATCCTAATGGTGGCATTAGTGATCTGGATTCACGTGTGCATCGTTGGTTGAACCCAGTAGCTCGATTGACCATTACCATTCCAGCGCAATAATTAAAGGAGTTGGTTATGAAACTACTGAAACTCAGTATCTTACCTTTAGTTATCGCACTCGCAGCTTGTAGTGGTGATGATGGTGCCGTTGGTCCAGCGGGTCCTGCCGGGCCTCAAGGACCCGCTGGACCAGCAGGCCCTCAAGGTCCCCAAGGCGAATCCGGTGATGTTTCTACAACAGCTGTGTTTGAAGTACAGCTTATCAACTTGACCTTAAGGCAACCCTTATCACCTGTTGCTGTTATGGCTCACAGCGTGGGGTTCAATCCCTTTATTGATGGTGAGCCTGCATCGGCAGGTGTTGAGTTGCTCGCTGAAGGCGGCGACAACTCAGGCTTGTTAGCAGAGGCTGTTGCTGCAGATGAGCATTTGGATAGTGCTTCTACTATGGGGCCTATACCGCCTTTCACTATAGGTAATCCAAATGGGCCGATTGTCGAGTTAAGCTTTCCTATCGAAGAGCTCGATAATGCACGTTTAAGTATTGTCAGTATGCTCGTGCATACAAACGATGCTTTTACGGGAACCAATGCTTTTAATATCAGCGGCATGGAAGTTGGGCAGACAGTTCGAATTAATGCCCCTACTTGGGATGCTGGAACCGAAGCAAATACAGAGACAGCTGCGTCAATGCCAGGTCCTGACTTTGGTGGTGAAGGTTTTAATGCAGCGAGAGACGATGTATTTGATCGCGTGCATTTCCATCAAGGTGTTGTGACTAGTGCAAGTGTTGAATCTGGGTTAGCTACAGCTGATTTAACGGATGTACACCGTTTTGATAATCCAACTGCTCGCATAATTATCACCCGAACCGAGTAGCTATCATGTTATTCGGTTGATGAAGTGTGTAAGCAAAGGCCCCGAAGTTTGGGGCCTTTTATCTTTTAGACTCTTTGCTTATTCAAAGCCTTTTATAGTGAGTCTTAATTCACTAATTTACTGACAACAGCAACGTCATTATGCAAGGTTCTATGAACAGGGCATTTGTCGGCAATTTCCAGAAAACGTGCTTCTTGTTGCTCATCTAGTGTACCCACATAACTAATGTTTCGAACAATGGCTTCGATACCATTTTGTTGTTCACAATTGTCACAATCTTCTTTGTAATTACGTGTATGGGTTAGCTCAACTCTTATATGCTCGATAGGTAATTTCTTGCGTTCGGCATACATTCTGAGAGTCATTGATGTACAAGCTCCTAACCCCGCGAGTAAGTGGTCGTAGGGATCAGGTCCAGTATTTTTGCCGCCTACCTTCAAAGGCTCGTCGGCCAGCCAATAGTGACTATTTGTACTGACGTGCTGTGTAAATTTGTGATCTTTTTCTTCAACTAACACATGCCCTTGAGCGACATTTGCATTATAGCTTTCCGTTTCGCTAGGTACGTAACGGCTAGCCCATGCGGCTATCACTTCAGCAGCGTATTCTGCATCTTTTTTATTCGTTAATAGATGATCGGCATCGTCCAAGCTTACAAAACTCTTCGGATGCAGTGCAGCTTGATAAATTTTCTCGGCTTCTGCAATTTTGACGATGCTATCAATAGGCGAGTGCATAACCAGTAACGCTTTCTTGAGTTTGCTGATGTGGTTAGTACCGTAATTGTTAATGTCGTCTAAAAACTGCTTTTGAATAGTGAACTTACGTCCTGCCAGGTTAACTTCAGCTTTACCTTGCTCTTCTATGTCGTCGATATGCGCTGCAAAGTTGTGAGCAACATGTGCTGCATCAGAAGGTGAGCCGATGGTCACCAAAGCCATAGATTCAGGTACTTTCTGAGCAACCCCTAAAACAGCTGCACCACCTAAGCTATGGCCGATAAGTAATTTAGGTGCACTATACTCTTGACGTAAGAAGTCTGCTGCTGCTACTAAATCTTGTACATTGGATGAGAAGTTAGTATTAGCAAAATCACCAT
This sequence comes from Alteromonadaceae bacterium M269, assembly GCA_004353515.1. Taxonomy (GTDB): domain Bacteria; phylum Pseudomonadota; class Gammaproteobacteria; order Enterobacterales; family Alteromonadaceae; genus M269. The sequence goes on from SMNZ01000010.1 coordinate 7,363, forward strand.
CACTGTTGCCTAGTCCTGTAAAATCAAAACGCAGAACTGCTATGCCTTTAGCGGTTAATGCTCGGCTTATTCTGGAAGCGGCAGCGACATCCTTTCCACATGTGAAGCAGTGCGCGAACAAGGCAAAGAATCGGATATTGCTTTCAGGTGTTTCTAGCAAACCACTTAAGGTGTGTTCACCACTTTTAAATTCTACTTTTTGGCGCATAGACTATTCCTAAATGAAGGGATTATTACGAAGAGGGATTATTTTAATAAACTAAGTGACAGGTGATTGGCTACCTGTATTTCATCTTAGCTACCCATTAGTCAACATAGAATTCGTGTTTGAATTTTAAGTTCTCGCTCGAATTCCCGTGTCTTACATCGATATCAAACCGATAATTTTCTTTATGTCTGAAAGGAATCTGAGCGAGATAATAAATGGCGTCGCCTTCTTTGACTTCTTTAAATGTCAGTTTTTTAGAGTTTCCAATGAGGTTTGTTGCTTGTCCGGTGATAGCGACAGATTGCGCCTTTTGGGTTTCTTTATCTAAAACCGAGATATTAACTAACGCGTTGAATTGACTGCGTTGGATGCCATATTGTCTTGCAACTTCAGGTTCAAAGAAGGTGCTATTAACAACAATGTAATGAACATCCCATTCACCCAACGTTTGCTTTTGTTCAGCGAGGCTAGGGAATGCAAAAAATGCCATCGCGAGCACCCAAAAGGTGCTTAATACTTTAATCGAACGATTTGATTTATGGAGTCTAAATGACATTTTATGCTCTCCGCAGTTAGACATAACGTAATACGTCTTGCATAAACATTTGCAAAAATTGAAGTAGAACAATAGCAACTAACACTGAAAGGTCCAATCCACCCATAGGAGGGATAATGCGGCGTATAGGTGCTAGGAAAGGTTCTGTGAGTTGGTGAAGAACAATTTCGATAGGGTTATGTCCTTGACTTACCCAACTCAAAATAGCACGAATAATGAGTACCCAGAAAAGAAGAGAAAAGACTTCTTTCAGGACAACCAAGCATGCGCCAATCAGAATGGATATAGGATTAAGGTTTGTTACCCCAAATAACAACGACAAAACAACAAGCTTGGCAGCTGCTACAACAAGTGCCAGTACAACAGTTGCTGTGTCTAGATTACCCATAGAAGGTAAGATTCGTCTCAGAGGAGCTACAAGAGGATGAGTCGCTTTAACAATAAATTGGCTAAAGGGGTTATAAAAATCGGCTCTTGCAAGCTGTAACCAAATACGCAGGATAACGACCATTAAATATAGGTCGAAAATGGTATTAATCAAAAAGTGAACTGAATTCATATTAGCTTCTCAATAATTAAAACTGTGAGGACATTTCGTTCGCACGAGCGACCGCAGCTTGCATAGCACCAGACAGAATGTCAGGTAACCCTTTATCTTGCATGTGTTCCAATGCTTTAGCTGTGGTGCCTCCTTTAGATGTAACTTGGGTCCTGAGCTCACTTAATTCAAGTTGTGGATTGTGACAAACCATTTCAGCCGCACCGAGCATTGATTGTTGAACAAGCAACCTTGCTTGGTCCTGATCAAAGCCCATACGTATTGCTTCTTGTTGCATAGCTTCTAATATGGCAAAAAAGTAAGCGGGGCTGCTACCAGCAGCTGCAATAACGCCATTGATTTTGGATTCTTCTTCAACCCAGATTATTTCGCCGACCATTTTCATCATGTCTTCGGTGAATTGCTTTTGGTCATCACTGATTTCAGATGGCGCAAATAGTCCCGACATGCCTTTGCCAATTAAGCTTGGGGTATTAGGCATTACGCGAACAACTTTGGCGTTAGGTGTTAGGAACGAAACTAAACGATCAACGGTTATTCCGGCAGCAACAGAAATGAACAGCTTCTGGTTGAGTTCAGGTACGGAAAAAGCTTCGCATACTACTTGCATTAATTGAGGTTTGACTGACAGTATCACAACATCACTATTGGCGATGGCGTCGTCGTTGTTCTGTGTCACGTTAATTTGAAAGTCAGCATTTAAAGCATCCAGTTTCCTTTTGCTTGGATTACTGGCGGTAATTAGGTTGGCAGGGTAGCCACTAGCGACCATGCCACTGATAATGCTTCGGCTCATGTTGCCGGCGCCGATAAAGGCTACGGATTGATATTGCATAAAGGTTTCCAATTCGTCTTTGTGTTGGATTGTATAGATCCGAAAAAGGTTTTAATACTGTTGTGCTGCTATTCGTTTACAACGGCTTTTGGCGAGCGCCAAATATTGCCGTCCCCAATCTGACCATAGTGGAACCATGCTCTATGGCGAGCGCTAAGTCACTGGACATGCCCATAGAAAGTGTATCGATTTGAGGGTGTGACTCTTGAAGCTGATTGAACAATGATTTCATATCCTCAAATTCTTTAGTGAGTTTTTGAGTGTCCTCTGTTGCCGATGGGATGGCCATTAAGCCTCTTAACTCAAGCTGTTCCAGACTCGAAATTTCCTGAGCAACATGTACTAGCTCTTCAGGTGCAACACCTGCTTTTTGAGGCTCTCTGCTGATATTCACCTGTATACAAATCTTAAGAGGCGATTTGGCTACTGGGCGTTGATTATTAATTCTTTGAGCAATCTTTAATCGGTCGACGCTTTGCATCCAATCAAAGTGTTCGGCAACGAGCTTGGTTTTGTTGGATTGCAACGGGCCGATGAAATGCCACTCTATATCGGTTAAATCAGACAGCTGTATTATTTTATCGACACCTTCTTGTACGTAATTTTCACCAAAACACCGTTGACCTGCGCCATAGGCTGCGTGAATATCTTCTATAGGTTTAGTTTTGCTTACTGCTAACAATCGAACGCTGTTTGATGAACGATTAGCCGCTTGGCTGTATTGTTGAATTGAAGTCTGGGCGCTTTTCAGCCGTTCTGCTATTGTTTGCATAATTTGAACGAAAAAGATGGGAGTCAAGGCTTTGGATATTACCGAACTTTTAGCCTTTAGTGTCAAAAATAACGCATCAGATTTACATTTAAGTGCAGGGCTACCGCCCATTATTCGCGTTGATGGTGAGATGCGACGCCTTAATGTTCCCGAGATGGATCATAAACAAGTTCACTCGTTAATTTATGAAATCATGAACGATGGTCAGCGCAAAGAATACGAAGAGAACCTCGAAACTGACTTCTCGTTTGAAGTGAAAGGCTTGTCTCGCTTCAGGGTAAATGCTTTTGTTCAAAACCGTGGTGCAGCTGCTGTTTTACGTACTATCCCTAGCGATATTCTGACTCTGGATCAACTAGGTGCTCCGAGTATTTTTAAAGACATCATTAATCAGCCAACAGGTATTGTTTTGGTAACTGGTGCAACGGGTTCAGGTAAGAGTACGACCCTGGCAGCTATGGTTGATCATATCAATGCGCACAAGCGCGAGCATATTCTGACCATTGAAGATCCTATCGAATTCGTTCACGAAAATAAGATGTCTGTAATTAACCAACGGGAAGTTCATCGCGATACGCACAGCTTTAACAATGCCTTGCGTTCCGCTCTGCGTGAAGACCCTGATGTTATTCTGGTTGGTGAATTAAGGGATTTGGAGACGATCCGCCTTGCTATTTCTGCTGCGGAAACTGGTCACTTAGTCTTTGGTACCTTGCACACAAACTCTGCACCAAAAACGATTGACCGTATTATTGATGTTTTCCCCGCTGAGGAAAAATCTATGGTTCGTTCTATGCTGTCTGAATCTCTACGCGCTGTTATATCGCAAACGCTGTTGAAGAAAATTGGCGGTGGTCGGGTTGCGGCTCATGAGATTATGGTCGGTATTCCGGCTATCAGGAACTTGATACGTGAAGATAAAGTGCCGCAGATGTACTCTGTTATTCAGACTGGACAACAGCATGGTATGCAGACTATGGATCAGTGTTTACAGCGCTTGGTAGGGCAGGGACTGATTTCACCGCAAGATGCTGCTGAGAAGTCAGTTGATAAACAACCTAAGTTTTAGGAGTTGAATATGCAGTTGACGCCTTATTTACAACAGATGGCTGATCAAGGCGCATCTGACTTATTTATTACGGTTGGTTTTCCGGTCAGCGCCAAAATAAACGGCCAGATGACCACTTTGTCTGCTAGCAAGTTAACGGAAGAAGAAGCTCTGGCTTTGGTTCATGATGTAATGAACCCTAAGCAAAAGCAGGAGTTTGATGATTCAAAAGAATGTAACTTTGCCATAGCCAGAGATGGTGTTGGGCGTTTTCGTTGCAGTGCTTTCTGGCAGCGTGATATGGCGGGAATGGTTGTTCGTCGAATCGTAACGCAAATCCCCAAAATTGATGACCTTGGCTTACCACCTGTTTTAAAAGACGTGATTATGTCGAAACGCGGCCTTGTACTTTTCGTTGGTGCGACAGGTACAGGTAAGTCGACATCATTAGCTGCTTTAATGGGACACAGAAATCATTCATCCAAAGGGCATATTCTAACCATAGAAGATCCGATTGAATTTGTGCACGAACACGCGAATTGTGTGGTGACTCAACGTGAAGTGGGTATCGATACGAAGTCGTTTGACGATGCGTTGAAGAGCTCGTTGAGACAAGCACCAGACGTCATTCTGATTGGTGAGATTCGCTCAATGGAGATTATGGAATACGCCATGTCATTTGCCGACACAGGACATTTATGTGTAGCCACCCTGCACGCCAATAATGCAAACCAGGCGATTGAACGTATTATGCATTTATGTCCTAAAGATCAGCATGAAAAGTTACGCTTTGATTTGAGTATGAATATGCGGGCTATCATTGCTCAGCAACTAGTACCTACTAAAGATGGTAATGGTCGGGTAGCCGCTATTGAGATATTGCTCGATTCGCCATTGGTCAGAGACCTTATCCAGCGTAATGAAATAGGTGCGTTGAAAGATGCGATGAAGAAGGCTAAGGAACAGGGAATGCAGACCTTTGATATGGCGCTTTATGAGCTTTATAAAGCCGATAAAATCAGCTATGACCAAGCGATACACCATGCTGATTCTCCGAATGATTTGCGTCTTATGCTTAAACTTGAAACTGATGAGGGGACAAGTTTGGGGTCTCTGAGTAATGTTTCAATCGATATGGACTAGTGCTTAACGAGTTGTATGATAAAGCTCTTTAGTAGTGACGACAGATTTATTGTCTTTAGAGTGAAAGACATGCTGGATAATGCTGGCATCCCTTGCTTTGTGAAGAACGAGTTCGCTATAGGTGGCATTGGCGATTTAGCCCCATTTGACTGTTTGCCAGAAGTTTGGTTGGCAGATGAAGAATGGGAACCTAAAGCTAAGCGACTGTTAAAAGAACTTTTAGAACAAAATCATGGGGAGGAAGATTGGTTTTGTCCTTTCTGCAAGGAGAAAAACGCAGCAAGCTTTGAAATCTGCTGGAACTGCGGAAAAGAATCAACATAAAAAAAGGGCTAACAACCATAGCTGTTAGCCCTATCCCAGAAACTTAATTGTCTTTAATCAGCGATTGATTCAACTAAGAATTTTGCTGCTATTTCAAGGTTTGGATCTTCTGGATCTGAAGTACCCGTTACACCAACAATTTGTCCTTTTGCATCAACAAATACTGTTGTTGGTGTGCCTCTAACATTGAATTTATCGAAGGCAATTTCGTCACCTAAAATCAATGTTTTAAATGACATATTACGGTCATCCAATGTTGCTTGAGGTGTTGCACCATCGTCTTCACGGATACTGATAGCAATCATTTCTAAACCTTGGTCTTTGTATTTGCGATAAACGCGATCTAAACCCGGTTGAAGCTTTTTACAGTAAGGGCACCATGTCGCCCAGAAATGAAGAATAACTGGTTTACCCTTGTAGTCGCTTGATTTAACTAACTCACCTGCTTCATTGTACAGTTGCCATTCAGGCATCATTTGAAGCTGTTCTTCTTGAGCAAATAAACCAAAAGATGCCGTTAATAATGCCAACGACGCAATAAGTAGACGCATAATACAATGAACTCTCGTTAAGATTTTTTGAGTAGACATGAGTTTATACAATAAACTTTCAGACAGGTATGAGTCTTTAGGTGAAGGTGTGAACGGACTTTTACACCTATGAGAGCGGCTCTAATACCGCATTCTCAAAATTAGCGAGTTAGCGCCATTCCTAGGTGTGTTGGTAAGCGTTACTGAGACATCCAGCTTTGTACAATGAGGCAAGCAGAGACACTATCAATCTTGTTTTTATCCAGCTTTTTATAGCCGCCTAATTCAAAAAGTTGTGACTTAGCATCCGCTGTTGTTAAGCGTTCGTCCCAGGTTTCTACGGGCTTTTTGAACTTAGCATGTAATCTATTGGCGAATTTCTTGGCGCCATAGGTGACTTGCTGATAGGTCCCGTCCATATTTAACGGGAGCCCAACGACCACGATATGTGGTTGCCATTCTTCATAGATGTTAGCAATCAGATCCCAATTAGGAATGCCATCTGTGGCTTTTAGTGCTGCAAGAGGTGTTGCTGTACCTGTAATTTCCTGGCCTATGGCAACACCAATACTTTTGGTCCCAAAATCGAACCCTAAGACTGTGCGAGAACTACTCATGCGTGACCGACTTCGTCACTTAATTGCCAGCTTTCAATACCGAGTTTGCTCAGGGCGGTTTGCCATTTGAGGTGGATAGGGGTGTCGAATAACAGCTCTTCATCGGCTTCGACGGTAAGCCATGAGTTTTGTTGGATTTCGTCTTCAAGCTGTCCTGCACTCCAACCAGCATACCCCAAAGCTGTAATGACTTTGTCTGGCGCTCCATCATTCCCTAAAACTGACAAAATATCAGTGGATGTTGTTACCATGATATCTGATGTCAGTTTTAAGCTAGAATCCCAACCCTCTTGTGCTGAGTGAATAATAAAACCTCTATCTTCACTAACAGGGCCTCCTGCTCGAACGATTTGTTTTCCTTTCTCCTCGTCAATAGGTGTTTCAATATTGACCTGCTTAAGCAGCTCTGAAAGGCTCATACCCACAGGTTGATTCACCACTATGCCCATAGAGCCTTCTGCATTGTGTTCACACATATAGATAAGAGTGCGTTCAAAATAACTTTTTGCCAAATTGGGCATGGCGATTAAGAAGTGGTTTTCTAATGAAAGCATTGAGTCCCTAAACCTAAGCTGCGTTTAAGCGTTTTTCGATAGCATTAAAGAGCATACCAATAATATCGACATCGTATGCTGCTTCGATTTCTCTGACGCAAGTTGGGCTGGTCACGTTAATCTCGGTGACTTTATCGCCGATGACATCAAGGCCAACAAAAATCAGCCCATGCTCTACCAGCTTAGGTGCAATTTGTTCAGCGATGGCGCGATCGGATTCTGAAATAGGTTGTGCTCTACCCGTGCCGCCAGCGGCTAGGTTTCCGCGAGTTTCGCCTTTGGTTGGCAATCTGGCTAGACAATAAGGAACAACTTCACCATCAACGATTAAGATACGCTTATCGCCATCTTTGATCTCAGGCATGTATTGCTGGAACATGGCGTATTGACTGCCGTACTTGGTTAAGGTTTCTATGATTACCCCTAGGTTGTTGCCATCTGGCTTAACTCTAAAGATAGATGTTCCGCCCATACCGTCAAGTGGTTTACAGATAATGTCACCGTGCTTTTGTTGGAATTCTCGGATGAGGCTTTCTTTACTGGTCACAAGAGTGGCAGGAATAAGTTCTGGGAACCAAGAGGTGAACAGTTTTTCATTGAAGTCGCGTAGGCTTTGTGCTTTGTTGACGACTAAAGTGCCCGCTTGTTCAGCCAAGTCAAACATATGTGTTGCGTAGATAAACTCATTATCGACAGGTGGATCTTTACGCATTAACAGGACGTCTAAATCACCTAAGAAGTTCGTCTCAATATCACCAAAAGTGAACCAATCATTAGGATCAGCTTGAACAGAGAGTGGACGCATCTGAGCCATAGGCCGACCCTGATCAAAATATAGATCGCCTAACTCCATATAGAATATGTCGTATCCTCTCGCTTGTGCTTGTAGCAACATAGCAAAGCTGGTGTCTTTCTTAATGTTAATGGACTGGATAGGATCCATGACAATGCCGAGTTTTATAGCCACTATGATTCTCTTTGGGTATGCATATTAAGATAAGTACCATAGGTGATGGTGCTATGGCAAAAAATCAAGGGGAGAGGCTAAAACAGTCCTAAAATCTATTGTTTACAAGCGTGGGAATTGAAAGAGGTTACTCTTGGAGTCTCTGACTTTGTGGAAATTGGATATCGAATTTGACCCCTTTTCCAGGCTTAGACGAACAATCAATCGAACCTTCGAGTAATTTCACGACTAGGTTATAGCATAAGTGCATGCCTAAACCGCCACTGCCAAAGCGTTGACCTATGGTGAAGAAAGGCTTGTAGATGTTATCTATGGTGTGTTGCGCCATGCCTTTGCCATTGTCTCTGTATTTCAGGAGTACGTTGTTTCCCTGTGTGTAAGCTTCAATGGTGATATGGCCTTCGTCTTCAACATCAAAACCGTGAGTTGCTGAATTCACAATAAGGTTCATTAATATCTGGCTGAAAGCACCTGGGTAACTCATTACGTTAACGTCTGGTGCAATATCAATACAGAATTTTAACTTGGTATTTTTTAAGCGAGGCTTAAGCGATAATAGAATTTCATCAACGTAATCGCAGAGGTTAAAACACCGTATATCGTGACTGTGTTGATCAATGGATAGTTGTTTGAAGGTTTTAACCAATTCTGTTGAGCGTGCTAGGTTGCGCTCTATAATCAGCGATGCTTCTTCTATTTCATCAAAGAGTGAAATAAGTTCTGAACGTTTTAATTGGCCGCTTTCGAGTTTGTCTCGAGCCTGTTTTTGGATCATGCTCAAGTGGCTGACTGCTGTAATACCAACGCCTATAGGTGTATTGATTTCGTGTGTTAGACTCGACATCATAGTTCCTAGCGATGCCATGTTTTCCATTTCGACGAGTTGCTTTTGCACGTCGTTTCTTTGCATAAGTGCTTTTTTGAGCAGCTTGTTAGCTTCGGTTAAGTCTTTAGTTCTCTCTTCAACACGATTTTGCAATTCAATTTTTGTTTGCTGCAGCGATTCAATGTTTAACGCTCGTTCTATGATAATCGCTGCTATGTGAGCCTCGGTTTCCAGCGTTTGGAGATCTTCATCGGTAGGGAATCTATGCTCTTCAAAATAAACAGCGAATGTTCCTAACAATTTTTGTGATGGCGATATGATAGGGTGAGACCAGCATGCTGCTAAACCATTAGCCGCTGCTAAATCTCGATATTTTTCCCAACAATTGTCTTCGCTAATATTGTGACTAATTGCCGCTTCCTTCGAATAAGCAGCTTTCGCATTGGAACCAGAGCTCTCATCAATATTGATAGCGTACATAGAATGCGCATATTTGGAGGGCATGCTAGGGCCAACCAGGAAACTAAGTGTGTTGGATTCGTTGTCAGCTAGCATAATGGCGCATTTTGCACCTTGAATTGCTTGCTCTAGCGCTTTAATAAGCTCTGTTAAAACAGAAGGAAGGCTAGCGCCATCAACAAGTTGGCTTAATGCATTTGTTCTACCCGTACTAATAGCTTGCGTTTGTGTTAAACGCCTATCGGTTGTCGGTAACTCTAACGGCTGAATAGAGGAAGTACTTCGCATTTTACTACCACGACTTATTAATTAACATCGAGCTTTCAGATAAGGTTTTTTTCGACCTTGTTGATTAAAATACTAGCAGCTTTAGTTGAAATAATAAACGGTCTAAAAATTAACCAAAACCCTTATTTATTAATGGGTTAGGGTAATTAAATGTCTCCAAATTGGCTCTGTAGAATAGCAATGCTCGTTAACGCAGCGGTCTCTGTTCTCAGGATTCTTGGACCCATGCTTACCGAGGCATATCCCGCTTCTTTTGAAATGTAAACTTCTCGATCAGAGAACCCGCCTTCAGGGCCAATCATTAATCTAATACCTTGATGACTGTATGGGAGTTGACTCATTCTCTGCTCTGATTTTGGATCGAGGGTTAGCCTAAGCTCTGATGTTGATTGCTTTACCCAGTCGTTTAACGTTACGACATCATTTAGCTTCGGAAGGCTATTCCTACCTGACTGTTCACAAGCACCAACAATGATTTTTTGCCACTGTTGTTGCTTTTTTTGCCAACGTTCAGGTGAGAGTTTGACCACACAGCGCTCGGTGATAATAGGTGTTATCTCTTGCACTCCAAGCTCGACAGACTTCTGGATCACCAGGTCCATCCGGTCACCTTTGGATATGCCTTGACCAAGGTGGATAGGGAGTGGGGATTCCACTGAAAGACTGAGTTTGGCGTCGACCATGGCGACAACTTCGCGTTTTTTCGCAAGCGCAATATGTGCGGAATATTCATTGCCATCACCATTAAAAAGAACAATTGGATGTTCCTCTTTTAACCTCAATACATTAGCGACATGGTTAGTTGCATCCGGCGTTAAAGTCACTTTACTGTCTGTAGCTAATAGGTCAGGGTGGAATATTCGCGGGATCTGCATAATGTCTGTTTTTCTTCAGGCGTTGTATTGTTGATTGTTATCTATGTTATCAGAACATAGCGACTGATGGTGATGTCGTGATAGGGTTGGTCAAAAAAATGATAGTGAGGAGTTAGTACCTTATGCAGTTAAAAGTAACGAAAAAGGCCCTCGGGCTTTCTCTTCTTTTTATATTGTTGGCGTTGGTTGCCTTCAATATGAAATCAATGTACCGCTTGTATAAAGTCGTTACGCTTTATGATGAGGATAAAATCGTTGCTAACTTTATTGGTATGCATAAGTTTTTTGAGTTCACCACCTTAAAAGCCAGTTCAACACCGACGTTTTTACCTGAATCTCCTGCAGATATGCCATTAACCTTTGAGTTTAATGGTAAGGATATAAAACTGAACGACTTCATGGAGCAGAATAGCACCACAGGTTTGCTGGTTGTTAAAGATGGAAAGATTGTGCATGAACAATATCGACTGGGCTTTGAAAAAAATATGCAACATATTTCTTGGTCTATGGGCAAATCATTTATTTCTGCTCTCTTTGGAATTGCATTAGATGAAGGTCATATAAAGAGTATTGAGCAGACAGTAACTGATTATGTACCAGAGCTTAAAGGTTCAGGATATGATGGCGTTCGTATTAAAGATGTATTGCAAATGTCTTCTGGCGTTAAATTTAATGAGGACTACGGGGACTTTCACTCTGATATTAATCGATTCGGAAGAACCATTGCTCTAGGGAATTCTCTTGATGATTTCGCAGCAACCTTAACGCGAGAGAGGGAACCAGGCACTTATCATCACTATGTAAGCATCGATACACAAGTTCTCGGTATGATTTTGACACGAGCGACAGGCGCCTCTTTGACACAATACCTCCAAGAAAAAATATGGGACCCAATGGGAATGGAATACGACGCATATTGGCTAAGTGATGACTTAGGGATGGAGCTCGCATTAGGTGGGTTGAATGTGAGTTTAAGAGATTATGCCAAATTTGGTGTGATGTTCGGCCAGAAAGGTGTTTGGCAAGGTAAGCAAATCGTACCGCGAGAATGGGTAGAGGCCTCGACAACAGCTGATGCTCCACATTTACAGCCCGGCGCCGATAATCCTTTATCGAGTTCTACTCACGGATACGGGTTCCAATGGTGGCTGCCTGTAGGGCGTGACGACGAATTTAATGCGCAAGGTATTTATAACCAGTTTATTTTTATCGATCCGGATCAAAACCTGGTAATTGCCAATACCAGTGCTAACCATTTATATAATGATAAGAGCCATCAATGGAATGGAAAACATATGGCAATGTTCCGGGCAATATCAGCAAACTTTGCTGATTAATTTGTAAAAGCTTCCTCATATTCGGCTGATATATGCATATTGTTCGCGCAATATGCATAATAACGCTTGCTTACATACCTTGACTTGCGTACAATTCGCGCCCTCAAATCAGCCGTAACAAATAACTTAGTTCCTTGTCTCAAGCAGTTTGGCTGTGCTGTAAAAGACTACAACCCGTAAGGAGCAACTATGCGACATTACGAAATTGTATTTATGGCTCACCCAGATCAAAGTGAGCAGGTCCCAGGTATGATTGAACGTTATACCGACATCATCACTAAAGATGGTGGTTCGATTCAACGTTTAGAAGACTGGGGGCGTCGTCAATTGGCTTACCCAATTGAGAAAATCCACAAAGCACACTACGTGCTAATCAATGCTGAAGCATCTTCAGAAGCAATCGAAGAACTTGAAACAGCTTTCCGCTTTAATGACGTTGTATTGCGTAATCTTGTTATGCGTACTAAAGGTCCTGTAACAGAACCTTCGCCTATGGCAAAAGAAGAGCGTCGCGATGACCGCAGACGTGATGAGAAGCCAGCTCCAGCCGCTGAAACATCAGCACCTGCAGCAGAAGCTCCAGCTACAACTGAAGAATAAGGGGATTAATGATGAGCCGTTTTTTTAGACGTCGTAAATTCTGCCGTTTCTCTGCCGAAGGTGTGCAGGAAATTGATTACAAAGATACTGCTATGCTTAAAAACTATATCACTGAAAGTGGTAAAATCGTGCCTAGCCGTATTACTGGAACTAGTGCTAAGTATCAGCGTCAGTTATCAACTGCGATCAAGCGTGCACGTTTCTTAGCATTGCTTCCGTACACTGATTCACATAAATAAGCCATTGGCGTAACTAAGAGGTAGTATCGATGAACATCATCCTACTAGACAAAGTCGCTAATCTAGGCGATTTGGGTGACCAAGTAACAGTTAAAGCTGGTTTCGCGCGTAACTTCTTGTTCCCGCAAGCTAAAGCTGTTCCTGCAACAAAAGACAATGTTGAAAAATTCGAACAGCGTCGTGCTGAGTTAGAAGCTAAAATTGCAAGTGTTCTTGCTGCAGCTGAAGCACGTGCTGAGAAAATCACTGAGTTAGGTTCAGTTACTATTGCTGCTCCTGCTGGTGATGAAGGTAAATTGTTTGGTTCTGTTGGTACTCGCGATATCGCTGAAGCGATAACTGCAGCGGGTGTTGAAGTGACTAAGGCTGAAGTTAAATTGCCTACAGGAACACTTCGCGAAACAGGTGAGTTTGAAGTTGCTCTTCAAATCCACGCTGACGTTACAACATCAATCAACGTTGTAATTATTCCAGAAGCTTAATTTCTTCTGAATAGACTTTAAAAACGCCGCTCTTTAGCGGCGTTTTTTTATGCCTGTTAAAATTTCTTGTTCACATGTGCTAATGGATCTTCACAATGGATATTAATCATAAGCTTGAATAAACATGAAATAAGCCTTAGCTTTAGTTTTTGTGAATAGTTAATCCCATCATTTATTTAAATATTTTTATTTTGCATTTAAACCTTCTTAAATATGTTGGCGACATATACTCTAAACGAACTAAAACAAATAAATCAGTTGAGTGAATATCATTGGTTTCGTCAGAAAACATTGTAGCTGCAGAAGATAAGTTTGGAGCTCAGGCAGATGCTGATTTGTCTCTCGTAAATGCGGTAAAGCAGGGAGACAAAAGAGCTTACAGACAGCTATATGATAAGCATATAGGGCGTGTCTATGCTCTTTGCTATCGGCTAACAGCTGATAAGTCGTTAGCTGAAGATGCTGCACAGGAAGTGTTTGTGCAACTGTGGCAGAAGATTGAAAACTATCGCGGTGATAGCAAGTTTACGACATGGCTTCACAGTGTAACGTCGAATGTCACGATTTCTTATCTGAGAAAACAGAAGAGCTGGTGGCAGAAAATGTTTTCAATTGAAGATTCGGAAGTCATGCAGCACGGTGCGGAAGAGTCGAGTGACAGTGTTGATTTGGATACTTATGTAGCAAGGTTACCTGAGAGAGCGAGATTGGTTTTTGTTTTACATGCGATTGAAGGCTATAGACATGAAGAAATAGCCAAGATGCTAAATATGGCTTTGGGATCGAGTAAGGCGCAATTTCATCGTTCAAAGCAGTTGATTAAAGAGTGGATGGGTTATGAGTAACGAACATTTCGAACAGGAGCTGTTGAACAGGATTCAAGAGTTACCTCAAGAGCGACAGCCCGAGCGAGATTTGTGGCCTGGTATTGAAATGGCTATGAATATTCAAGTTGAAGCAGCAGCTCCTCAAGGCAATGTTGTAGCTTTTGCAAAGCAGCCTGTTTGGTATGCGTCAGCAGCATCTTTTCTTATTGTGGCGATGTTTGCATGGTTTAATTTTAATAACTCAAATGTGTTGCAGGTTAATGAAGAATTTATTGCGCAGATGACTATGCAGCATGAAGAACAGAAAACAGCTTTACTTGTTAAATTTGAAGACCAACCGGCGTTGACACAAAACTGGCAACAACAATTAAAAGAGTTGGACGAAGCGGCTGGCGCCGTAAAAAAAGCCCTTTTGCAGGAACCGAATAATTTAGCGTTGTTAAAGATGCTGCAACATGTGCATCAACAACAAATCGATTTAATAGAAAATGTTCACTCGTCGAGATGGACACAAATCTAGCCGATTTAATAGAGGTAGAGAAATGAAATATACAAGCCCATTATTAGTGACGGCATTAGGCCTATGCTTTTGTGGCTCGGTGTTAGCTGGGCAAAAGGTCGATGAGACATTGGATGCAAGCAGCAGCGGTCGTGTAGAAATAGAGCACGTTAATGGCAAGGCGACTATCAAAGGCTGGAAAAAAGACCAAGTGAAAGTGGTTGGTGAGCTTGATGAAAGAGCTGAGGATTTTATCTTTAAGCGCAATGGCAATAACATTCGTATCAAAGTTGAAATGCCCAAGCGAATCAGAAATAACGGCCGTTATGATGGAGACGACTTAACTATCTATGTGCCTCATGGAAGTCGAGTGTCTTACAGCGCTATCAATGCGAATGTCAATCTAGAAGAAGTCTTCGGTGGCACTAATATTGAAACGATCAATGGTGAAATTGATGCCGAGGAGCTAAAGGGACGTATTCGCCTAGAGTCAGTTAATGGTGGTATTGATACTAAAAACCTAGAAGGGCATATCGTTGTTGAGACCATTAATGGCGAAATAAGAGATGAAGGTTCTCTTGGAAATGAAGCGACTTATGATTCTGTTAACGGTGATATTGAAGTCGCTAGTAAGATCCCTGACATCAGTGCAGAAACTGTTAATGGTGATATGGAATTAACGCTTGATGATGTGGATTCATTAAAAGTTGATACGGTTAATGGTGATATCGAAAGTCGTTTGACGTTGATGAAGCACGGCGAAGTTAGAGCAAACTCGGTTGGTGGCGATATTGAGTTGTATTTCCAATCAGGTATATCTGCTCAGTTCGATATTCAATCTCATGCAGGTGGCAGAATCAGCAATAACCTAACTGACGATAGAATGAAGAAAGCGAAGTACGGACCACGCCGTTGGTTGGAGTTCACAACCAAAGAAGGAAATGCACGAGTATCAGTATCTACTGTAGGTGGCAGCGTTTCATTGGATGAACATTAATTTGAATTGAACATGCGAAAGTTATCGTATGGATTAAAGCAGCCCTTGTCGGCTGCTTTTTTGTTGGAAATAGCTCATAATAGACGGCTAGGTTTTTAGGTCTTGAAGATAGCGTTGTGAAAATAGTCTCACAAAAAGAAGTCGATAAAAAAGTAGAGAAACTCAAAGTCCCTCCCCATTCTATGGAAGCGGAGCAGTCTGTTCTCGGAAGTATGCTAATAGCTCCAGAGTCTTGGGATAAAGTGACTGATGTTATTATCGAAACAGACTTTTACAACCGCTCACACCAGACGATATATCGAGCCATCATGCGTTTGCTTGGTTCTAACCAACCTGTCGACTTAATTACGGTCTCCGATGAATTAGAAAACTCTGATGAGTTAGAGTTATCAGGTGGCTTTTCTTATTTAGGCGAGCTAGCGAAGAATATTCCCAGTGCTGCTAACGTTGTGGCTTACGCTAATATCATTAAAGAAAGAGCAATAACGCGCGAATTGATTGGCGTTTCAAATGAAATCGCTGAAGTGGGCTACAGCCCCGAAGGTCGTGATGCAGCTGAGATACTCGACCTCGCTGAAAGTAAAGTATTTGAGATAGCGGAGAAGCGTACCAGTAAAAACGAAGGCCCTCGCGATATCGAGTCTGTACTGACTAAGACGATAGACCGTTTGGAAGCGCTGGTTAAAAACAATAAAGAAATTACCGGGGTAACTACGGGTTTTACCGACTTGGATAAGAAAACCAGTGGTATGCAACCCTCGGACTTGATCATCGTCGCGGCTAGGCCTTCAATGGGTAAAACAACTTTTGCCATGAACTTAGTTGAAAATGCAATGATGATGGAAGACAAGCCTGTGCTTGTTTTCAGCTTGGAGATGCCCTCTGAGCAGATCATGATGCGTATGTTGGCTTCATTAAGTCGTGTTGACCAGACAAAAATCAGGACAGCACAGTTAGATGATGAAGATTGGGCCAGGATTTCCAATACTATGCGCATGCTCAAGGAAAGAGACTGCCTTTATGTCGATGACTCATCAGCGCTTACACCCATGGAATTGAGATCGCGTGCACGTAAGTTAGCAAGAGATCGTGGTGGTATCAGCATGATTATGATCGATTACCTCCAGCTTATGCATGTGCCTGATAAAAGTGACAACAGAACCCTAGAGATCGCGGAGATTTCACGATCTCTAAAAGCGCTAGCCAAAGAATTAGAAGTACCTGTTATTGCACTTTCTCAGTTGAACCGTACGCTAGAGCAAAGAGCGGATAAACGCCCGGTTAACTCAGACTTGCGTGAATCAGGTTCAATCGAGCAGGATGCTGACTTAATTATGTTTATCTACCGCGATGAGGTTTATAACGAGAACAGCCAAGAAAAAGGCATCGCTGAGATTATTATCGGTAAACAACGTAATGGCCCTATCGGAACAGTGCGTCTCACGTTCCAAGGACAGTTCTCCCGCTTTGATAACTACGCTGGACCAGCGTTTGAGGATGAGTATTAATTCTTGTGAGAATTAATCAATAAAGTCAGCCTCATAAAATCCACCGCAAAATACCTAACCCTTTGGCATACATACTGTGTGACATAAACGATATATGCCAGGGGTTAGTGTTTAAAGACTATTCAAAATACAAGTCCAGTTGAACTACTCGGTTTGATTAGGGCAATTACTTGGATTATTACCGCCAGATCTATTGCTGTTTAGCACGCATGCATCGACTAGGAACGGAGCTGCTTCTGTAGCTATCATATTTACACTAGGTCTATTGGTCCCAAGCCAACCTCGTGGGATATGACCATAAACAGCGGGCTCAGGTTGCAGTGGTTGACGGCGATTATCATCAATTGCATTGACGTTGCGTCGCAAAGAAAGTGCGCCTAGGTCTAAACCCTGTTGCCCATTTCTTTCGTGACAAGACAGACAAAACTGGTTTTCGGTTGAATCTGGGCGAGGAGCATTGTAGACAAGTGGTCCTTCCGGAAAGTTAATGCTATCTGCCACTGATCGTAGGGCTGGTGGAATGTTAGAACGATGAGCTGCCAAGTCTCCAGTGTAATCTTGATGGCAAAGGTACTGTGGATAACTTGTTTCACCATTACTGTTTAATATTCGTGTAATATCGGCGTGTGTGTCTGCAGGCACACGGTTTGATGCCATATTTCGGAATCTTGCGGGGCTGCCCGCTGGCACACCAACGAGAGTTCCTGCCGCTCTGTTGCACGCAACTTCGTAGTTAACTTCTTCCGCAAATATTTTGACCTCATCTATCCAACCGTTAAAGTCATTAGTTCCTCCGGCTTGTGTGATACCCACGTCAAAGTTACGTGATGAGCTCCCAGCTCGAGTTAACTCGATAGGAGGCGTGTTGGCATTGAACGTATTAACTCTGTTCCCATTTACATAGGTTTCTACGTCATATGAGCGTCTATTATTTGGACCTACTGGAGTGACTTGTACTGCAATATGTGTCCAACTGTTTTGTTGAATATTAATACGCGGGTCTATGCTTTCGACGTTGCCATTAGCGCTAACGATTAATATTCTGTTGTTATTGTTGGATAGGCGAAGTTCACCACCATTAGGAAAAGCCAACAAGGTTCTATTACCGCTTGCACTTCTTGGATCAACAAACAAGCTGTAGTGCCAACTGCTATTCCTAACGTCTCTTGGTTGGTTGGGGACAACAAAGCGTAATCCCATTCCGTTTCCATCTAACCAGAATCCTTTACCTTTTATACCGCCGTTAGCGATTGGTTCTATACGACCTCCACCCAAAATACGACCGACGTCAGGTAAGTTCCAGCGTCTTGATGTTCCTGCATTCTGAACTTCAGTTCTTGATACATTATTGAAAAAGTTATTTCTTGGAACTCTAACTGCTTGTGCCATATTCACATTAAGGAAGCTATTGATGTTTGTATAATCATCAAAAGGGACTTCAGTTGTTGTGCGACCTGAACTCATAAGCCAAGCTGTCTCGGCTGGTGTTACAGGAGTCATAAAGTCGAAGTAGTTAAAACGGTGTTCATTGGTATCAAGGAAAGAAGTATTTCCTGAGCTGCTGAGAGGCATTTCATTTCGATTGTTGTCTCGTCCATTACCGATACGAATTTGCTGAACTGCTCCAGAGTACAAACGAAGTTGACGATGGTCTCTGTCAGCGCTTCCTTGATTGTAGTCAATGTTATTAATCAAGTTATCAAGTAAGACCATTTTTCCTTGCGTCCATAAGCCCATTATCATCCTGCCGCTAAAGTTCCCTTGATTTTGGCTCGATAAATTACCTGCTCTGTTATTGTTACAGCCTGTCCCAGGAACACAGCTGGGAGCTCTGCCGTTATTGGGTTGCCCAGTTCCTAGATTGTATAAATTCAATCCATAACTTGCGAAGGACATGTTGTCGGCGTTTTTGTCCATCCAAGGGTAACTTGATAAGCGTTCACCTTCTTCTATAACTCTTCCTGTAGGATCTCTAAAATCATTCATGGCAAATCCGAATACATCATTAATGGTATCGTCATAGGGGGCATGTGTGATTGGGTAGAGTTGCGTCCATTGTCTGACGTCACAAGCTGGGAAGTTGCCTGCAATTGTATCTCCGTCGGCATTTAAACGGATGTTGTCTGGAACGGCATACACCATATCAGCTAGTTCGCCTGTTCTTCTTCTTCCGGTACTGTCTGTCCAAGGAGGAATTGTATGCGTTCTCCCCTGCCTAAATGTGAGTAGGCGTCCACCACCGGCAACCATAGGTTCTAGAAAATCCTGAATGTCGAATGTTGCTCCCAAATTAACGATGGGATCACCGTTTCTATCTCTAGGAAAGGTCACATCCGCAATGCTTGCGTTAGCACTTTTAGGATTGCTAACTCTAACGACTACAGGAGCACTTTGAAGTCGACGAGGGCCTCCTGGACTCATTCGTGGCGCAGAAATAATATTTAAGTCATAACAGTCGTCTGCGCCACAGGCTCGCGGGTTCTTAACGGGGGAAGATTCGTTGAAGCTCGCATCACACAAACCTATGTGATCTTCTCCAGGCGCAAGAGGGTTGTCAGCAAATGTAAATGTTGCTGATTCAGGCGCTAGCGCATTTTCGGCATCCAGTATTGTTGTACCAGGATCGGAATTTAAAAATGGCGCGCCTCTTAGCTTTTCAGGTTTCAATAATCGGAATGCAACCCTTCTTCGATTGCTTCCATCCGACATGAGTTCTTGCCTATGTGATAAACCTATCCGCGCATCGGCACTTGTTTGCAGGGCTGGAATTGTTGGGTTTATGTATCTTCTTTTTTCTGTCATGTGCACATCACGTAACAGGCTGGGGGTCTCGGGTTGGGCCAAAGTTGTTAGTGGCAGAAAAAACAATAACAGATAAGAACGGTACTTCATTATTTATTCCTCAATTTAAGGGAGAGTGTTGTGGTTAATTTATTAACCTTTTTGTATATTACACATATGTTTGAAAAGATCATATGTTTAATTGTGAATTTTATATGACTCTGTAACCTTTTATTGATAGGTATGGAGTTATAGTGAGGATTTGTGTATTCGAGGACGCTGAACTTGAGCGTAAGTACGCTAAGGTTATCTAATTGAATTAAGGAAATTCAAAGCGATACTGATGGTATCGCATTGATCGTTTGGTGTTGTTCTTGGAGTAAAAGTGTCGAAGAAGTGCTCTTGCCAGAGGCACTTCTATCGAAAGGCGTTTGGAAAACTAGAAGTTGTATTGGACGCTTCCGCCGATATAACGTGTATAGTCGCGTGGGAAGAATGCTGTTCCAAAGCCTTCTGCGTTTCTATTGAGGCGAGTTGTATAAGTCTTATCAAATAGGTTTTGGACAAAGACATCAAACCTTAACTTGCCGTTACCAATATTGGCACGAAGATCCCAGATACCATTTGAAGGGTTTGATTCTTGATCAAATGCTAACTCGATAGTTGAACGGGTTGCTTCAGAGTTATAGCGATATACGGCGCTTACCCCACCTTGCCAACTTCCAATTTTGAAGCCTTGCGTTAGTGTTCCTAAGAATTGTCGTTCGGCATTGTTCGGGAAAGGTAAGCCTGTCAGATCTAGTCTCTCTGCCCCTGCAATCGTTGAACACCTGTCTGATAATAAGCCGCCAGAGCGATCTTGCCCTAATCTTGGGCAGTTCACCGGAGCATTAGAGAAGTCTTCAAATCTGGCGTCGTACTCTGTATATGACGCGTTTAAAGTAAGAGAATTTGTGATTTTCCACAAGATATCGGTCTCAAAGCCGGTGGTCCTTGCTTCTTCTGCATTCACAAAGCCAACAAACAATGTATTGGTTTCCTCATCAATGATTCGAGTCGCGCGGATTTGGTAATCTTCCACCGTTAAATCAAACAACGTAAAGTTGAATAAGAATTTATTGTTGAACCAACCGCTTCTAAGACCCAGCTCTCTGTTGACTGAACGTTCAGGATCGGTAGGGAAGTTATCTGCTTGAGCAGGATCTGTATTCGTTGTAATAAAGTATGAGGCTCCTTTAAATCCAGTAGAGTAATTTGCGTAAACCCTAACATCGTCCGTTATGTCATAACCCAACACGGTTTTGTAAATGAACGCTGTTTCAGAGTTTGTAAATTCAGTTGGAGTGTCTTGACGTCTTATCAATGATGGGTCAGAGGCTGAACGTGCTAATACGTCTTCAAATGTATCCAATCCAACTCCTTCACTAGGCGTATTGAGATCTAACCTTGAAAATGTTGCAGAGCTATCTTCATTTAACGCTCTGAATCCAAATGTTGCGTCCAACTGGTCTGTTATTCTGTATTCCAGCTGGCCGAATATAGCGAAGTTTTCAAATTCAGTTGTAAAATCACCGCTACTGAGTAAGCGGTCTGGTACTAGGATGGAGCGATCAGCAATACCTGTGTCTTGGAAGTTAGCGATAAAGGCTCTGCTAGAGTTGAGAGAAAAACATCCTGCCAATTCGTCATTTTCGATAAGTGCTCTGCGAGCTCCCGCAGCACAAACGTCTCTGAATTCGGAGCGCTGCCCATCTGTATTGTGGTAAAACAAGCCTGCAACCCAATTTAGTCGGTCGTTGTTGAAAGAGCTAAGACGGAATTCTTGTTGTATGACTTCTGTCGACTCGTTACCTGCAAAGTTAGCTCTTTCAATTGGAATATTGAAAGTAAAGAATGTTGATGCACTGAACAATTCAAAGTCACGATAACTACCATTATAAGAAAGTGTTATGTCATCATTAAGTAAGTAATTCGCTTCATAGGAAAAGCCAGTATTTCTAGTATCGCCAAAATTAAATTCATTGCTTCTGGCAGTTACTGGCTGCCCAATGTCGTCAAACGATAGTTCGCGGTTTAATACGTTGAAAGGTATTTCTGCAACTGACCCATCATCCCCGATAACTGTTGGATTAGGGCCAAAATTCAAGTTGATGTCCCCTAATCTTGAAAATGAGCAGCAGTTCGTGTCGCGTTCCGAGTACTCTAAACGGAATATTACATCTAAATCCTGACCGTTATCATATAATAACTGACCCCTAACCCCTTTTGTTTCAGTTGCGCCAATATCTTCTTCGCCAGGTTGCGTATTTAATATCCAGCCATCAATATCGCTGTACTGGACGTTAGCTCTAAAAGCCCAGTTTTCATTGATGGGTACATTGATATGACTGCTTAAATCAATACCATTGAACTCGGTATATCTAACGCGAACCTTACCACCTAATCTATCAAAATTAGGTCTAGCAGTTACGTAGTGAATTAATCCTGTTGATGTATTCTGGCCAAATAGCGTCCCTTGCGGTCCTCTCAAAGCTTCAACTCTATCAATATCAGCGACGGTTAAGTTGAGCATGTTTTGTCGAGGCAGTACCTCGCCATCGATGACGACCAAGTTTGAAGATTGTAATCCAATGGAATTGGTAAATGTACCTATACCACGAGTCTTCAGGGTTGTTGTCCTAATCTCAGTACTATCATCGATATTAAAACCCGGTAGGTATTTTATGAGGTCAAAACCACTGTCCAATGCTAACTCTTCAATAAGATCTCCTTTCAATACCTGAATGGATACAGGAACATCTTTCAGCGCTTGCGCACGCTTTTGGACTGATACCTCTATAATTTCGATGTCACTTTCAGATTCTTGGTTTGACTCTAGATCAGCAGTACTTTCTTGTGCATACACAGCGTTTGTGAATGCAGAAAAAGAAAAAACTGTGAACAAAAGCGCTTTACTATTGAGGTTACCAATGGGGGGCATTTCTTAGCTCCTTTGTGTTACTCATTATTATTTTTGCAGCGAAAGAAAGCTGGCTTTCCCCTCTTTACAAACCGCATATGTCAGGCTTTGACTTACAGCTAGCTAGTCACCATATTTGTCTATAGTATTTAAACATATGATGTTTGTAAATATGTTAATTATTTGTTTTTGCGAATTTAATATGAATTAAACTTTTTACATGTCGTTAACAAAGCGGCAGTTGTCTCATGCTCCAGCAACAATAATAACGTCATAAAATAAGTTCAGAGTAAATATATTGTTTATAAAAAACAATTGCTTATATTTTTGCTTGAGATTTGTTCAAGTTAAAACCTCATTGCTAATACCCATATTATTGATGTTCTCTACGAGGTTTTTCACTAAAGGTTTAACAAAATTTAAACATAATATGTTTGAAAAGTTATTATGTTTGTGCTGATACTAAATAAAGCTCCGGTAAGTTTTTTATCGAGAATAATCGCTTTCTACACAAGTTGAAGAGGAACAACATTGATGAATAGAGTCGTACTTAAGTTGAGAATCTCGTCAGTATTAGTATTTATATCAACGGCCCTCGGAGTAACGTCTGTTGCTCAATCACAAACTATCGATCAAGGGGAGATGAACGGAAATAACAACGTGATTCTCAACACGTCACTAGATAGTCTATTAAATTCACCAGATTATCGGCGAACATTCGGTATCAGCAATACTATGGAAGACGATTTTGCGCTGTTTTTTCCTGCGGGTGGAAGTGCTCCTGTCTCTCCGATTATTCCAAAAGAGGCACCCGATCGCACTGCCACAACAACACCTGGAGGGAGGCTATTTACTCCCGATATTTTGACGCGAGGGCGCTGCAACGTGCTATTAAATAGATCGGGACACCCGCATGGCAGTCAGAGAACATTGAGACAACTCGGTCTGACATCGCAAGACGTCGCTGGGCAAGGAGATGTTTCAAATAGCAGTGGAACCTTGGTTTTTGAAGATAACATTCAGGATAATCGATTGACTGTTATCTCACCGTCGAATTCAACCACAGAAATTCAAGAGTCTTTGGATTGTGCGTCCCGTGAGAATAATGGTGGGATCGTCTATTTCAGTGAAGGCAACTATATGATCAATGAGTTGTTCCTGCGCAGTAACTTGCGAGTAGTCGTTGACCCTGAAGCTACTTTTTTCTTGCCAGAAACTTCACGACACCTTTTTAATATTGGCCGGAATATTATTCGCTCGCAAGATTGGTTAACGACTGACCCTACAACAGGACGACAAGTAGAAAATGTTGAAATTGCCGTACTTGGGGGAGGTGATAATAGGTTTACTGTCAATTTAAAAGGTTCTTGTGAACTCATGATTGATGATCCTGAGACAGCATCCAATCAGTTAGTTAATGTACCGGATCGTGACTTCAATCGAACAGCTATCCCCTTTATCGTTGGATTTGCGGAGAACTTTTCTATCTCTGGGGCGAGAGTTATCGATAATTACACGATCAGCCCATCGGTGTTTTTAGTCACTGACACAGACGGACAAATTGGTAACCGTTTGTATGAAGGCGAATTTTATCTCAATCCTTATCAAAACCGTGCACCCAATAAAGGCTCTATTCAAAACATTGATGCTTCGGGTATATCTACCAATTATGCCGTACTGCAGTTGTTTGCTGGCGAGAATATCTTTGTCAATAACCTCAGTGCAGATGACGGCATTACCGTGCGTTTAGAGCCAGGTAGGAGTGAAGATCCGCTTAACCAAGCAGGCCCTTTCTTTGGCGCTATTAGGCATGTTGAGTTGAATAACTTACGAATTGAAGACGGTTTTACAGCTTTGTTTGTTCAACCTCATGCAAAAATTTTTGAGGACATTCTTGTTCGTGACATAGTTGCAATTGATTCTGCAACTGCTGTGTTTACCGAAAGCTCTGAATTGCCGATACATTACTTAGAACCCAACGACGAATCAGATGGTGAACCCAATGCGCAAGGCATTCCTAGAACTTACCCTCAGTTAGCCTCTAGGCAAACGGAAGAGGATATTCGGTCTTTTGAGCTACCTAATCGCAGTTTCCCTCATCAAGGTATTTTGCATCGAAATGCAGAGTTTTTTTATAAACGAGGAAAGGTTGATGGCCCAGGCATAGTACTCAATGGACGTATTCGTTTCACTGAAACAGCTCAGAATCAGGCAAAAGAATCTGACTTTTTTGCTCAGGTAGCGACTGCAGAAGCTAGCAGAGACCTTGCTAGAGACAACTTTATGAATGGCAACGATGTCTGTGTTTTGGACACGGCTGCTGGACAGAATGAGTTTAATTTTCCTGATATCACTCCCGCATCGAGAATTTTCTTAACTAAGAATTGGTTAGACGAAGTAGCAAACAGGCAAAATGCAACGACTGAGCGACTCAGAAATGACGGTGTATTAACAGGTAACAGACGCTCTGCTGCTGCTGATGAGCTTCCTTATGACTTTGGTCGTCGTCGCCGATCTATTCCTGAACCCATCGCCCCCATATTGGCGGCGGGCACTTTCAGTGCTGATCAAATGATTGATAATATCGTTGACGAAAATGGTGCACCATTAGACCACTCAACTATTGCTGATGGTAGGTACGGACTTACTTTTGGTAGTCGATTCAGAATCGTTGTTCCCAGAACAAGCCGCGAGCGCATTACTACTTATGCAAACAGCGATGAAGTTGCTCGCTTATCTGGTGAAGGCAACGGGACTCTGTATCGAAATACCGCTAGGAATTTTGGTGGGGTGAGATCGGCAGAGCCAGCGGTTCCCAGGATTTATGATCACCTGACCGATGAGGGTATTGAGGGGGCAGTTAGATCTGCAGTCAGAGCAAACCCTGACGTATTAAGCGGTACGATTGAACTCGAAGGACAGGATTAATCTAAAAGGCGGCCAGTTGAAGGGATGATTACTCAGCCCTTTGGCTGCCTTTGAACCGTATAATTCTTTGAATAATTCACACTGGGTTAGTTTGGTATTTTTTTGAGGGTGATGAGCTTAATTTGAGTCGACTTTATATCGCATAGCAAGAATAAAAATCGGGACTTGTTGTAGCACGAAACTTGGTTTTTATCTGAATGAACCTGTGCTTTATTGTGCATTGTGATATTGTAGTTCATTAATATTATTGTGAATTCTATAAGTACGATGAGTGAGCTAGTTTATTACGATTTAAAACAGTCGTCGGCAGTGGCACTAAGTATGCCTGTTCAAGTAGCGAGAGAGTTAGGGAGGCGCATTGTTGCAGGAACCTATGAAACTGGCACAATGATTGACGAGGAAAATACACTTGCTGAGCGTTACAAGGTAAGTCGTGTCGTTGTGAGAGATGCCGTCAAAATCCTAGTCGGAAAAGGGCTGTTAGATGTTAGACGAGGTATTGGAACTCGAATTCGGTCCAGAGATAAATGGGTCATGCTTGATGACGATGTGCTGGCATGGCACCTATCAGCTCCACCTAACCCAGACTTTTTAAAACAACTTATGGATGTGCGCCTGGCTTTTGAACCTAAAGCTTCTCGTTGGGCAGCAGAGCGTGGAACAAGCGAAGATATCAGTGCTATATCAGACGCTTTTAACAAAATGGAAAATGAAAAAGGGTCAATTGAGAACTTTGTCATAGCCGATGCTATTTTTCATCGCACCATACTGCGCGCTGCACACAACGAGTTTTTGAAGGCAATGGAAGGTGTCATCTATTCTGCATTGCTAGTTAGTATTAAAATCACAAATAGTGATCCCAGAGAGAACGATTCTTCTATTTCGTTCCATAGAGATTTACTTGATGCTATTGCGCGTCGTGATGGAGATTTGGCTGAGAGTTTAACTGAACGTTTGCTTGTTGATGCGAGAAGCCGTTTAGATTCTGAGATGTGATGCAGGTATTTTTGAGGATTTGAATTCTTAGTGCGTCCACTGAATTTTTGGGGTCTTTTGACCTGTTTGTATTTGGTTCATTTCTTCAATATTGCAAAAGCTCAAGATTACCTAGGTAGTGAGGTTTGTCGTTCATGTCATGTCAGTGAATATGAGCAGTGGACGGCATCAGACCATTACAAAGCCATGCAGCTGGCTTCGCCACAGACGGTGCTAGGTGACTTTAACGATAGCAAAGTTAATTTTCACGGAATTCAAACTCGCTTTTTTAAGAAAGGCGAGCATTACAAAATAACCACCACTGATAGCAAGGGGGACATCAAAACATTTGATGTTTCTCATACCTTTGGTTTTTATCCGCTGCAGCAATACTTAATTGACACTGACGGAGGGAAGAAACAGGCATTTAATATTGCTTGGGATACGCGAGATAAATCGGAAGGTGGCCAGCGTTGGTTTCACCTGCAGCAAAATGAACCTATTACCCCCGAACACCCCTTTTTTTGGCAACGGCACTTCCAAAACTGGAATTCACGCTGTGCCGAGTGCCATTCGACGAACTTGGAAAAGCGCTATCGGGTAGAAACTCATACGTTTGATACGCAGTTTAGTGAAGTCAATGTAGCTTGTGAGTCATGTCATGGTCCCGGCCAGCAGCATGTTCTTCTGGCTAAACGCGATGCTTTGCAAGCGGCTAATTCAGGGTTTGATAAAAAGCTACCGGACCAAGCCAATTGGTTTTTCGAAGCTGGTCAATCAATAGCATCGTCATCGACAAATAAACCACTGCATGGAGAAATCAACATGTGTGGACACTGTCATTCATTGCGGACACCTTTGGAAAAAGGCAATGATCCGGACGACTTGCTTAACGACAATCTTATTCAATGGATTAAAAAGCCTTTTTATCATTTTAATGGCCAAAGTCAGGAGGAGTCTTTCGTGTTGGGGTCGTTTTTACAGAGCAAGATGTATCAAGCTGGTGTGACTTGCTCAAATTGCCATAACGCACACACTGGCAAAGTAAAAATCGAAGGCAACAACCTTTGTGCACAATGTCACCAAAGCACTGTTTATGACACGCCAAAACACCACAAGCATCCGGCGCTTTCTACAGGGGCACAGTGTGTCAATTGTCATATGCCGGAACGCCGTTTTATGGTTATTGATGGTCGTCGTGATCACGGCTTTTCTATTCCATCTATGCATGAAGGTGAAGGTAGTGTATGCCTGAATTGTCATAACGATAAAGATACGAGTTGGTTACAAGCGAATAAAGAGCATTGGGGCAAAGGGATATCGCGCAATCAGTCTTGGTTTGATATTAATGAACTGGCACAAATGCTGGACTCATCTGGTCAAGCTAGCTTGCTCAGCTATATCGCAAACTCGAGTGCAACGAGCATCAGGAAAGGTACGCTAATCTCTGAGTTTGGCCGTTTTAATTCAGGTGCAATGGTAGATGCAGCGATAAAACACTTGAAATCGGAAGATGTACTAATTAAACGAGCTGCGATTGAGTCTGTGGGGAACATACATCCGGCTGAGCGTTGGCCGCTACTGAGAGCTCACATGCAAGACAGCCGTGCCAGCGTACGTTATGCGATTGCAGAAAGCTTGGTTGATGCGACTCCCTACATGTCACCTAGCCAAATTGCACAAGTCAAAGGCCTACTAAACGATTATAGAGCCTATCTTGGCGTCACAGAAGATTCGCCATTCACTCAGTTAAGAATAGCGGCCCTAGATTACAATTTAGGTAACGTTGGGGCCGCTGAGAGTGCGTATACGCAAGCCCTGAAAATAACGCCAAATTATATTCCGATTCTTTTGGAGCAAGCTGACTTTTATCGCCGTACCCAAAGGGATGAGTTAGGCGAGCCAGCTTTGCTTAAAGCTATCCAACTAGAACCTTCCAACGTCCAAGCTAACTTTAGTTTAGGTTTATTTAATATCAGACAAAAGCGATACAAAGCATCGCTGCCTTATTTAAAAACGGCGCATTTAGGCACTGGTAGTATTGCACAATTCTCATTCACTTATGCTGTGGCACTGGATCATCAGAGTCAAACAGAAAGTGCTGTCGTTGTACTAGAAGAGGCGCTCGAGTCTTGGCCTGAAGACCAACGCATTTTGATTACTCTGATCCAATATCTAGAAAAAATTGGACGGTACTCACAAGCGTTTGAGTACAAAAAGAAGCTAAAGGGTTAGCTGTTTGTAAAGCCATTCATTCTGCTTAGCTTGGATTCGATAAAACGGTAAGTGAAAAGTATCTTCCTGAACAAATTCAGCAACTGACCTTGCTCTGCAGTATCTCCTGTTTTTATTAGGCATTTGCTGCGAGTGAATTCACTGAATATTCAACTTTTGCCGGATGTTTGGCTCATAAGTTTCTGATAGGTGGTTTCTACATCGCTTTAAACATTGCATGATATTAAACATATGATGTATATTTTGGTAATATAAATTACCAGTTCATCTATGTATAGTCACAATGTAGGAAATCGAATGAGCAAACTAACAAAAACATTGGGGATACTTGTAGCTATCGCAACGAGTACTCCTAATTGGGCTAACCCTGAGCCACCATCTATCGATAGACAAATGTATTTAGCTGAGGATAGGCAATACCTCAATCCCACAATCCCAACCTTACAAACTTCTGCCGACGGTAGGGTAGGTATAGGTCATCGTGTTGAGCCAAACTCAGTAACTGGTCGAGGTCAAATATCATTTCGGTTAATGGTCCCAGAAAAGATTGATCGCCCTTTTGTTACTGATGAACGTGACAGTAGGCGTGGAAGCTTTATATTAAGTATGCCTAATGCAACGGCTTCGACAGCTGCGGGTTTAATTCCCTCGGGACCAAGACAAGAAGTTGGAGGTAATAATTTTTCTCACGCTGGTTTGTGTGATGCAAGTGGAGACCCTAACTCAGGAGTGACGAATCCAAGAGCGTGTGGCGCGGATGATTGCTACGACCTAGTTGTTGTAAGAGCCGAACGTTCCGGCAATAACAGTCATCAAATTTTCGGTACGCCTGTTACTGTTAGAGTTGAAAGGCCTAAAACACCTAATGCTAGAATTACAGATGTTACCGCAGGAACACCTGTTGCAGGTTCTACTTTTAGTTTTGCGCAGTTTTTCGAGCCTGTGATTACCAACGATGGCCGGCTTATGTCGCTTCGGGTTGGACAACAAGGAAGTTTTTCTTGGCGTGATAATAGTGGCAACAGTCGTAGTTCCTCATCAGACAATGTTTATTTGGTCAATGATAACCCTGCGTCTCAGCAGGCTTGCGATGTCCGGCAGTGGGATCAAGCAAGGCCACTGGCACATGCCCCATTTGATAATACGATCAATAACAGGTATGGGTTCGCTATGCAGCCATTTCGTGACCCCCAAAATAATGAGATTTCTGAGGATCAATTAATTGGATCGTATCCATGGATTGATAAAGATGGCGACAACATTACTTTTACGACTGTAGGAACAAGCCTGTTTAGTCGACGAAGCCCATTTGAATCCCGATGTGTACCTGGCGAAGGGTGTGCACCTAACAGCCAGAGTGAAGAAGTCTCTTTGATCAATGGTCGCGTTATGATGGGGCTTTGGACGCAAGGTAAAATGGTGTTGTTAGATGGCATGGTGAATCATAGTGATTTTCCACTTGCACACAATGAGGCTGCGCATAGACTCGTGCGTTTATATGAAGATGGTGGTTCTGACGAAGAGTGGACTAGGGTAGGAGATGTGCGCTCACGATCTTTTGCGAATATGCCTTTGAGTAATTCTGGGAATTCGTCTTTCTTTGATTCCAACGAGCATAGGTTTAATTATTTGAGAAACATGAAACCGGTGACTCCGGCTGATGTATCTTGGTTAGTTAGTACTGGACGCAATACAACAGAAGTTTCTTTTGACGATTACGTTAATGTACATAGTTTTATAAACGCTAATATGGCACAAACTATTACGTTAAATCGTAATGGCTCTCGGGGAGCTCGCGCTGGAACTGTTCAAAATGCTGCTACCGCAACACCTGACCGTTGGGCAATACCTGCTTTTGGTACGATACTGGGTGATGGCCGTTTTGAACCTGTCGCTAGAGGTGGCGTTGAAGGAAAGGGATATTGGTTAAGTGGGAACAACTCAGGCTTAAGTTTTGATATTAGGACGCAACCTCAGCCTGTTCTCAATAGCCCTTGGTATTACAGTATTTTTTTAGACAAGCGTGATAATAGCGGAGTAAGACCATTGTTTTCATTTCCCGATGGCAGTGAAATACGGTTGAGTAACAATGAGTTATTGTTCGTTAATACTGCCAATAACACGGTACGTAGGGTTACAATTCCTCAAGCCTTTAGAAGTTCTGATTGGGCTCATTTTGGCTTTCAATTGAGTAATAGAAACAGAACTATAACCACATATATTAATGGTTATAGTGTTGATGCTTTTGATCATAGTTCTCCACTCTTTGTACTTTCTCAGGGAGCATTGCTTGTCGGACAAAGTCAAGATGCATCTATTCCAGAATTGAGAGGGTGGATAGATGATGTAAAAGTGTTTGCTGAACTGGTGAATTATGAACTTGCATGTAATCACGCTAATGGGACCTTAGCGGGCATTGGTAGTGGTGCTCCTCAAAGTTGGAGAAATATTGCTACACAACTACCAGCCGGAGTACATAGTGAGATTACTCGACAATTAAATAGTGGCAATGCAGAAAGAACTGCTACCCAGTATGTTTGCTATCATGATTACTCTGATGATCTAGCCGCTAACTTAGCGAATATTCCGAATGGAATGTTCAGCATCCGTGAAGATATTAATTTTCCTGAAGGTCCACTAGTTTCTAATAGGCCTCGTCCTGATTCGAGCTCAAATACATTTTGTCTGGGGTGTCATACTCGAAATGGTAATGATGGTCTGAGTTTGGATGCACTGACCGAAAGGCCTGGGATTAATGCGTTAATGGATCCAAGAAGGCAACCTTTGCAGCCTGATCCTTTGGTTTTCGGCCATATTCCTGCTAACTGGCTAGGAGAGGGACTTCCAGAGAGAGCAATGATTGCAGACCCAAGAGAAGGATTCAGGATTGATCAGTTGTTGTTAGATGCAATTTCTAACTAAGAGATGTGTGTTGTAGGCTTGTTACCATAACTCCAGTTTCTACTAGAGCAACACGCTCTAGTAGGCCGTAAATTGACTTAATATCATATGTGTTGGTCTTCTCTTATTTCGATTGGAAGCTAAAATCTCCATTCCGATAAGAGAAGGCCAATTTATTGTATTAGGTGAATCCTACTTCCAGACAACTGGCATAAAGACAGTCATCTCTGCATCACCTCGGTTACTCCAAGCATAATACGGAACTAACTTTGTTCTGTATCTTTGCCAATCAGGTTTTGCCACTGTGTTATACATATTGCTGCTGCTGTCTGTGCGAAGCATCAAATCGGCTTCTATGGTAGTGATCCCACCCAGCAGCTCTTCTTCATGGTTCTCTTGGAATTCGGTGTTTCCGTCAATATAAACGTCTAAAATTGAGGTGTCTTCTGGTAGGTCGGGGGATTCTATACAGTAAACCAGCGGCCCTCTTTTAATGGCGACTTGATTGCGTACTTCCTCGATACGAGGATTACCTTCAACAAACGTAGTCGTCATCGGTATATCCAGCGTAATGATGTCATCTACTGCCCAAGACCTTTGGATGACGGCATAAGTGCCAGGTTTTGACTCAATATCGATAGACTCATCGTTGATCTTTATCTGGACTTGAGTCGCCCAACCTGGAATGCGAAGCGCAACCTCAAAAGGTTTGGAGGGGCATTCTTTAACGGTGAGATTGATCGATCCCTTCCACGGATAATCCGTTTTCTGTTCAAGCTTGAGCGAGGCACCGGAGGATAAGGTCGTGGCAATTTCATTACTACCGTATAGATTAACAGCTATACCATTCTCAGATAAGCTGTAAGCCCAGCCAGATAAGTTTGAAATAGTGCGAACTAAGTTCGGTGGACAGCAAAAGCAGTGTAGGTACCCTTCGCGATTGGGAGTTTCTGTTGTGTTAGGGTCTGAATCATAGTCTCTGGTGTTATGGATCATTCTCAGCGGGTTTGCATAAAAATAATCCTTACCTTCAATACTGATACCGGACAAGCCACTGTTATACATGACGAGTTCAATAATATCAGCATACTTTGCCAAACCGTGGATACCAAGCATTCTGAAGCTGAAAAATGCATTACATAAGTTAGCGCAGGTCTCATTGTAGGCTGTGAGGTTTGGCATCATATAGTCATCAATGAAACCCTCTTCAATCATATCGTGATTGATTGATGCGCCGTAATGCGCTTGACCCACAGCGCCTGTCACATACATTTTTTTCTGAGTGACGCTAGTCCATAATCTATCCAGTGCTGATAGGAGTGCTTTTTCACCGGTTTCTGCGTAAACATCCGCAGCACCAGTGTAGTAGTAAAGTGCAAGCACTGCGTGTCCAACAGGTTCGGTTGCTTCTCTTAAAGGTGTTCGTTCTTGCACCATGTCACCGATTGGATAACCTTCTGTTGTTGTGTCATGCACAATATCAAAGGTGCCACGGCGGTCGATAAATTTTTGAGCAAGCCTAAGGTACCTTTTGTCATTGACTGTACGGTACAGTTCTACGAGCCCCATAATTTGGGTCTGGTTAAACCCAAAGCGTCGGTAATGCTTAGTGTCTGGATAAAATAGTGTGTAGAGTAGATCAGCATGTAAAATAGCGATGTCCAAGAAATTGCGTTTACCGGTTAAGCGATAATGCGTACAAGCACTGATAAACAAGTGGCCTGTATTATACATTTCATGGTACTGGCGGTTTTCATATCTATCGACTTCGGGACGCAGTTGAATCTGAGTCTGCAAGTAGCCATCGGGTTCTTGTGCTTGAGCGATGATCTCAATATATTCGTCCAGTTCTTTGAGTAAGGTGTCGTTTTTAGTGAGTGCATAAGCGTAGGTTTTAGCTTCTACAAATTTATAGAAGTCGCCGTCATGCCAGTACATTCCCTGGTGCTGACCCTCTTTTAATCCCGCTGCAATTTTGAAATTATTTAATGCATGGCCAACGTCACCGCAAAGTACGTCACCCATATAAGGGATCATGACGCTTATGGCACGTTCTGTTTTGTCTGCCCAAAAGCCTTCCGTCCACTGACAGTCTCCGAACTCTGTTGCTCGTAACTTGACATGCGGGCTATTAGCGTTCCCGACAATGCCTTTGTTTTCTGTTCGGGTTTGGTTCATTGTGTATCTCCATAAACTCGTATTAGGGGCCTTATAGTATGAGTAGGCCTATATTATTATGCTCTTAGTTGGGTTCACGCTGATATGAGATTGAACCCATACTCGCTATAGCATGCGACTGCTATTCGTTGCCCTCCCTGTTTGCCAGTTTGTTCGACGCCACTAGGGAATTTACAAAAGAACAAATCACATATTGTCTTTTTAGTAATTTAAACATAATATGTTTGATATTGTAATATGTATAATGTGATGATGAAAAATAATCCTGAACGTTTAGTTGCACAATATGCTTTGTTCGCTGCTTTTGGTGGTTTTGTCTTCGGTTTGGATGCTGCTAACATATCAGGTGCACTTCGCTTTATCAGTTCTCTTTTTGAATTAAACAACATCCAACAAGGTATGGTGGTTGGTTGTGCTCTACTGGGTGTTATCGTTGCATTGTTCTTCACGGGAACATTATGCGAACACTTTGGGCGCTCAAAGGTTCTTTTGGGCATAGGGTTTACTTATTCATTATCGACCGTGATTTCCACCACAGCACTCAATTATGAAATGCTGGTTGTAGGCCGGTTTATCGGAGGTGTTGCTTTTGCCTCCATTACTGTTTCCGCTATGTATATTGGTGAAATAGCCCCGGCCAAATTGCGTGGAAAGTTTGTCTCGGTCAATCAGTTGATGATAGGCCTAGGGCTGTTAATAGCCTTTATAACGAACTATTTCTTATTACAAACTATCGAACAAATCACCTGGATCACTAACGAAAACGTTTGGCGCATTATGTTAGGCGCTGAGCTCATAGCTAACGCATTGTGGATTTTCCTTTTGTGGCGTATTCCTGAGTCGCCACGATGGTTGATTAAGCAGGGGCGAGAATCAGAAGCGAGAGAAGTATTACTAGAAATTGCTGGCGAAGAAAGCAAAGACACGCTCGTTTCTAATATCAAAGAAAGCCTCAAAGAAGATGCTCAATTAACAACGACTCAGCAATTAAAAGCATTATTTGATAAGCGGCTAAGAGTTGTGCTTCTTGTGGCGATTTTTTATGCGATAGTTCAAGGGGCGACTGGCATGAATGCGGTCTTGTTCTTTGCCCCTATTGTCTTTGAACAAGTGGGGATGAGCGTTGATGACTCGTTCGCACAAACGATCAGTATTGGGGTAGTTGGTTTAGTTGCGACGTTATTTGCAATCCTCTTTATTGAACAACTTGGCAGGCGCTTGTTGACTTTAGTTGGACTTGTTCTGGTTATTGTCGGCCACAGCTCCACTTTTTATGGGTTTAATCAGGCTAATTATACTTTCGATCAAGAGGCTGTTTCTGCTATCTCTGAACCATTTAATCAGTTGAATATTGATGCCAATAAACTAGAAACTCTAGTTGGAAGGAAATTCGAAAGTGATGTGGCGTTAAAGAAAGAGTTGGCAAATCACTTCACTAAAAAAGAACTTCCGCTGGTGGAAGGTGTCATTATTAACGCAACGATACGAGACATTAAAGCAACTTGGGTCTTGTTTGGCATATTCGCGTTTTTAGCCGCGTTTAATTTATCTATAGGCCCTATCATGTGGGTCATTTTTTCAGAAATCTTTCCCAATACGGTTCGAAGTATCGCCTTGCCATTTGCAGCGCTGGTGCAAACTGTTTCGTCTTGGGTTATTCAGCAATTCTTTCCTTGGCAACTCGACAATATGGGAGTTGCAAACATCTTTTTGGCGTATGCAGCCGTGGGGTTATTTGGACTCATTGCGATGTATTTAATGCTGCCAGAGACAAAAGGAAAGTCTATTGAGGCTATTGAGATAGAGTTAACTAAGAATAAGGAAGCTTTGTCATGAGTCAAATAAGCTATTTGGTCATTGATTGGGGTACAACTAATTTCAGAGCCTTTGCGATGTCGGCGACTCATGAGTTGATCAAAACCAAAGCATTAAATCTTGGGTTACTGATGGTAGACCCAGGTAAGTTTGGTGAAACACTCGAATTAGTCTTAGAAAGCTGGCTACCTGATTACAGAGACTTACCGGTTTATATGGCTGGGATGGTTGGCTCGGCAAAAGGGTGGTTCAATGTCGATTATGTTAAAACGGCTGCTGCCTCTGATAACCTAGTCGGCAAAGCGTTTTCATTTAGGCTGCCCTGGGGCCCTAAGGCCTTTATCATGCCCGGCGTATGTCATCAAAATAAAGAACATAACTATGATGTTATGCGGGGTGAGGAAGTTCAGTTATTTGGCTTATCAAAGTTGTTAGGCAAAGCTGATTTTAAAGCCGTTTTACCCGGTACGCACAGTAAACATGCCTGGGTAGAAAACAGTAAAATTACAAGGCTATCAAGTTACCTTACTGGCGAGTTTTATTCACTTCTTATCGATTACAGCGTGCTTGGTAAAGGTATTTCTGCATCCGAGTCTTTCCAGGAATCCGCTTTTCTTAAAGGGTTAGATGACTCTGTTGGTGCAGCGCTCACGAATCAGGTGTTTGGTGCTTGGACATACCGTTTATTCGAAAAGCTAGATGAGAAGCAAGTACCAGATTACCTATCTGGCATGCTCATCGGTTACGAGTTACAGCATTTATCCAAAGGAAGCGATTTATATTTAATTGGTGGAAATGAGTTGTGTAAACGCTACAGCCGAGCTTGCAGCTACTTTGATATCAATAACACGACTGCGCAAGGGAATGAGTGCTTTTTGGCTGGAATGTCTACGTTAATTAGTACTATGGAGGCCAGCTAATGGATACACAATCATTTGATCTTGATGAGCATCTGCCCCTCATTGCGATATTGAGAGGGATTGAAACCCAGGATGTCGTTGCCGTAACAGAAACCCTTATTGAAGAAGGGTTTACTATGATCGAAGTACCTCTTAACAGCCCGAACGCTATCGCTAGTATTAAAACACTGGTGCGAGCCTTTGGTCCTCAATATCTAATTGGGGCTGGGACTGTTGTAGCTCCCAATTGGGCACAAGAAGTGATCGAAACAGGGGCTAACCTTATCGTTACTCCAAACTTAAATGAAGCTGTGGTTGAGATGGCGGTGAGAGCTGGATGTGCTGTATTCCCCGGTATTGCAACACCTACTGAGGCTTTTGCAGCATTGGCGAGTGGAGCCACGGGCTTAAAGTTGTTCCCTGTTTCAAATGTGGGAGTAGAAGGGTACAAGGCTTTGCAGTCCGTGTTGCCTGAAAACACTCGTTGTTTCCCGGTGGGTGGTATTGAACC
This sequence comes from Alteromonadaceae bacterium M269, assembly GCA_004353515.1. Lineage (GTDB taxonomy): Bacteria > Pseudomonadota > Gammaproteobacteria > Enterobacterales > Alteromonadaceae > M269. Next base: position 44,595 of record SMNZ01000010.1, read on the forward strand.
AACAGTCGAGAGTATGAAAACTTACTTAGATTTAGGCGCGGCAGGATTCGGGTTGGGCTCGTCTTTGTATAAGCCGAATATGACATTGCCACAAATTCGTCAGAACGCAAATGCAGCCGTAAAAAGCTACAAAGCGTGTACATAAACTTGATGAATTTACTGTTGGATGAGCGAGTAAGAAGATGAGTGAATTAGTTTATTATGATCTAAAACGTTCTGCGAAGATGACACCCAGCTTATCAGTTCAAGTGGCGCGCGAGCTAGGTCGTCGTATTGTCGCAGGTACGTTTGAACCCGGTACCTTGGTTGAAGATGAAAATGCGTTGGCGGAACGCTATCAAGTGAGCCGCGTTGTCATCCGAGACGCGGTTAAAATCCTTGTAGGTAAGGGGTTACTTGAAGTCAGGCGTGGTATAGGAACAAAAGTCTGTCCGAGAAACCAATGGATATTACTCGATGATGATGTTTTAGCTTGGCATATTACGGCTCCACCAAACCCAGAGTTTATTCGTCAGGTTATGGATGTGCGGTTGGCTTTTGAGCCTATGGCAGCTCGTTGGGCGACGGAACGAGCGGATGAAAATGCATTGAAAGAAATACGTCTTGCCGTCGAGAGAATGGAACAAGAAACTGGCTCGTTGGAAAAATTTGTCGTAGCTGATGCCCTGTTTCACAAAGCGGTACTACGTGCTGCGAGAAATGAGTTTTTATCAGCAATGGAAGGCGTTATTTATTCAGCGTTGTTGGTGAGTGTCAGAATGACGAACCAAGATCCCAGGACTAATAGCAGTTCTGTTGAGTTTCACCGAGATGTCTACGAAAAAATTGCGTCTGGAGATGCGGCAGGTGCAGAGGCGTTGACAGAGAAATTACTTAAAGACGCGATTCGCCGATTAAAAGCCGCTTTCGGCGATAAGTTCACACAGAGAGTGTAAGTACCTTCAGACTTACGCTCTTTATTCTTCTGAAAGCTCATTGATTGAGTTCTCAATCTAGTTCCACAACTTCAACAAACCGGTCTCTACAACATGTATATAAACGTAAAAGATAAAATTGTCATGGCAAGCATAATTGGTCTTTCACTTTCTGCAGCAAGTGTTTCCTCAAAGGAAAAACAAGTACTTCCATTGTCAGATCCCCACAATAAAGGACAGTGGATTTTAAATACCGAGGTTAGCGACGAATTCAATGCAGAGACTATAGATGAAAATAGATGGTTTATTGTCGGTAAGTTTGAAGACGGCCAGCCTCAATATGTTCATCCTGATGATCCTACAAAGTGGGTGTGGAAGGGGCGTGCACCATCACAGTTTTCTGGCCGCAACTACCGCCTTGAAGATGGCAAACTAATGCTGGAAGCACGTTGGGAGCCTGATTTCCCTTTTACTGATGAGATACGTCAGCCGGTTTTTGGCGAACCAATGAAGCATGAAAACATTACTGTTCCATGTTTTATTGGTCGGCGAGAATTTACTTACGGCTATATCGAAATTAAGAGTAAGTCTGCTGATGCTGAGGTAACCAGTGGATTTTGGTCAACAGGTAAAGGCATAGAGTTTGATTTTTTTGAATCCTTTGGAGATAGCCGTGAAAATCCCAAGAAGGATCACTTGGATAGCGAATTGTGGTGGTCGATTAGGGATTGGAAAAAACCTGTTTCAGGTAAGCCTAGCTACACGGAAAGAAAAGATTTAGGTTTCAGAATGGCTGATGATTTTCACGTTTACGGTGTTGAGTGGAGTGAAGAGGGAGTTAATTATTACGTCGACGGCAAGCTACTCTCGTCGGTTACTGCTGAGCAAATGACCGCTTGGGCAAAAGAGAATAGGGAAGGGGTACCTGAAAACTATGACGCTTACGTCATTAATAAGCCGATAAACATTTGGTTAGACATGGAGACTTTTCCCTGGCACGGATATCCCAATAGTAAAGAAGATTTGGAAAGGAACAGTCCAAAAGGCAAGCAAGACGATGGTGTTGTGGACTTTGAGGTCGAATATGTACGAGTTTGGCAAAAGCCCAAACATCTTGGTCAGTAGTAACGTGTCTTATTGCAAGGGAGTTAGCCACCTCCATATAAAGTTCATTAAGTAATCCGGAGCCGCTTTAAGCTACCAGAGCTTCAATAGCTGTTCATGACCTACGTTTTTGTCACAAGTGCTTTAGTACAATGAATTAAAGACCTTAAAAACTGAAGTATAAACATCAACTGCATAACACAGGCTACTATTTTAGCGCCGGAAACTGAGTACCTTGCGTAGGCTAGACTGAATATTGACATTTAGTTATCTTCCATTTCAGCAACTTCAACCCAAATAAAAATACCCACTTCGACCATATAGACACTTAACTCAACGGCATAGTTGAAATTACATAGGCATATTAAGCCTCAAATTAATAAAAGCATTTGTAATTTTATGAGCTGTTTTATCTTCTAACGTGAATAAATTTGCATTGCCCTTCGAAAAAATTTACTAGAACGATTTATTGCTTAATGGTGGTACTTTAATCCTCAGACATTTTTAATTCAGTGTCAGGATAGAAGCTATACCAAGCAAACCAATAATTTCTTAAAATAGACACATCGTCACCAGTTTTAAGGTTAATTGCTTTTAAAGAATTGTCATTGTCCAATTGAATCTTAATTTTTTCACCATTTATTGACTCTATAACTGGTGAGTTCTTTTTTAGATAGTTTTCTTCATAGGCAATGGCTTTGCCTTTGAAATCTAAACCATAGACAACAGTTTTTCGTTTCAAACGAGCATCTTCAATAGCAACTGGAAATATTAGTCTGTCAGACTCTACGTAGTTCTGAAAACGAAAAGATTTATATTGAGGAGAGTCTTTGTCTATCTTTAAGACCAACCCCTCTGTAAACCTTATTTTCGCGTCTTGCCAACGAATTACAGAAACTCCAACTCGTTTTAACTGCTCTCCTGTTTTACTACCAACAATAGCCCTGCCAGTAATTTGTCCCCACAATGAGCGAGTTTTACGGTCATAAAGCACTAGGTCACTATTATGTAATAATCCGGCGACCCCTAATTCAACTCTCTCCCCATCTATCAAAGGAACCAACCCAACAGCTGAACCACACAATGGACAGTAAGTAATGGCCAAAGGCTCGTCATTGAAATAATCATTCACGACTTCATGGGCCTGCATCATGTTACGTGGGTAGATTTTAGTAACGCCATTGTACGAAGCAACCAAAACAATATCTGTATCATCGACATAATCTACTTGCTGTACAGGTATGTAACTAGGTGTATCTATAGCTGGAATGCAATCAATATCGGGGCAACTTTGATTTAAATCGCTTAAATTAATACTTTTTTTAGTTTCATCCGAGAATTGGAAAACATCCTTGATAATGTTTACCCGATACCCTCTATATTGTCCCTCGGCAATCTGAGAAACGAGAAGTAAGAGAAGCGCAAAATACAGTAGTTGTTTCATGTTTTATCGTTCTTATAATTACTTAAGAAAATATCAATATATAGTATAAGTATTCACGAGTTCAACTCGTTAGGAATAGCTTACTTTCGAACAAACCAGCCAACACTTTGATGTGGAAAAAGCGCCCGATTCCTTTAGTAAAGTGCATTAAAATCATCCTTCTGGGACAATAGAAAAGCCTACAAAGTGAACATGAAAATACTCAAAAAAACAGATGTTGAAGGTTTTCCTGATAATTATCAGTTAGAGCGAGCAAAACGCCTCAAGGTAGAGCAAATGCAATAGGTGCTCGTATTTGCTTCAAACTTTGAAGGTAGCCGCTTGCGACGGCCATAAACACTCGTTATTGGCCATCGTTTTATCGCTAATTGATAATAGCTATGTCATCTATTGTGACTCAGCTGATTTAGCCTTAACTGGAACCCATTTCCATTCTTGTGCTTCTTTACTTGGCACTCGATATCTATCCATTCGAGAAATATCGTATTCTTCAAACTTCTGAGATAGGGTCCAAAGTGGACGCTCGTGAGTGAGTTCCCAGGCAAATATTTCCTTGAACATGGTGCGAACGCGCTCAGGATATTTATCGGCTAAGTTATTCTGTTCGGCTTTATCTTCTTTGATATTATATAACTCTGCTGGGCGATCAGCGAAACGGATAAGCTTCCAATCGCCTTGGCGCATAGCTGCTCGAACGTCTTTTTTCCAGAACAGTGACTTATGTGGTTCAGCAGTTACTTTGCCTGATACATAAGGCCATATTACTTTACCATCTACATTCTCCAGCTTAGAAGCATCACCGCCAGCAGCGGCGAAGAATGACGGTAGCAAATCCATTGTGCTAACTGCGCGATTATAATCGACTCCTTGCGGTAATTTCGCTGGCCATTTAATGACAAAAGGAACGCGTAATCCGCCTTCTAGATGATTTGATTTAGTGCCTGCAAGCGGCCAGTTGACCGAAGCATTTTTATCCGTTGGACCGCCATTATCATTGGTGAATACCACAATAGTATTCTCTTCAAGTCCATGTTTTTTTAAGGTATCTAAAACCTTACCGGTGGCGCGATCCATTGCTAGGGTCATGGCTGCATATATCTTGCGGTTACCTTTTAATTGTGGAAATTGTGCTAAGTCTTCTTCCGTTGCTTCCATTGGTGTATGCGGTGCATTGAAAGCAAGATAAATGAAAAATGGATTATCTACATTACGCGCTATAAAATCTGAAGCTTCGGCGCCTAATTCGTCAGTCAAGTATCCTTTTGGTTCTTCGAATTTGCCGATTCCTCTTTCCATTCGCTTATCGTGATGAGGTAATCGATTCTCCGCGCCGTAGCTGAAAAAGCTTCGATCGCCACCGCGAAAGCCGTAGAATTCATCAAATCCACGTTTCATTGGATGATAACGCTCTGCATTTCCGAGGTGCCACTTTCCGTATGCTGCTGTCGCGTAACCGCGCTCCTTCATGTAATCAGCGATAGTTCTTTGATCGGTTGGCAGACCCATATCATCACCTAGATACTTTGAGTTTGGGCTCATATATCCTGGAACATTTATCTCTTGGTAACCAAACTTCTGTTGATACCTGCCTGTCATCAACCCAGCTCTCGACGGACCACAAGTTGGATCAGTGACGTATCCCTCTGTAAAGCGAACACCTTCTTGAGCCAAGGAGTCAATATTCGGTGTCCTCATAACGTTGCTACCTTGAAACCCAAAATCTTCGTAACCAGCGTCATCTGAGAAGATAAGAATGATATTGGGTAGCTTCCCCTGCTTAGTTGGATTCGCAAGCAGAGGTTTTGCAGCAAAGATCATAACCAGTATGATGCAATTCGAAAGTAGTCTGTTCATATTGTTTTCCTAGACTATAAAAACCAATAGTTAAACATCAGATGTTTATATAAATATAATGTATTTGCAAGTGGGATTGTTAAACGAATGCTAAATTGTGAATGCCTATAACTATGGAGTCATCATATTAGAGAGAAGCTCACCTTGTAGCTTCATAATGTACTCTTGATTCTTACCTAAGATATTTCGTGCAACTGCAATAGGTGAGGAGTAAGACTTGGAGCAATTCATAATTGAATTGATATCTTTAGTGGCATTTACAATCTTGTGAGCAATTTATTTTTATTAGTATGCAGCCTATCTAATTAGGGATTGATTGGCTTTTGCCAATCAATCCCTCTACACCTCATTCACGTGGGGGAACGCTTACTGAGGTATAACTTCAAGTAAAAGTACGCCTTCAGATGCTAATTGAAGTGACGAATTCACGTCTGTATTAGTGAGCATATTTTTAGCAGATACCGATCTGCCATCTGGCATAGAGAGTTCGATGGAGGCTGATTCTCGTCCAAGGTTGAGAATGTTGACGAGATAGCTTTCTTTGCCTTTATGAGGTACTACACGCCACATGACTCGTTTATGGAGTGGGGCACTTTTATCTTTAACAATAACCGAAGGTCGATTTTCTGGTGCAATTGCGTCCATGGAGGCTTGTTTTATGTCTTTTAAATTATCACTGTCCAGAACGATAAGCGTACCTTGGTTAGCCTTTAAGTTTTGTTGTCTTGCCTGACCATATTCGTTCATCGACAAGCTTTTTCTCGAGTCAAGTATGACGGTACCGCCATTGTTTAGATAATCCTGTAATGAGGAAAATTCGGCGTCAGTGACATAGGGATTGCGGTAGACAAGCACTGCATCCCATTGATCACTACTTTGCTTCTGTAAGATGTTTTTGGTGACGAAGCCTAAAGGAAACCCTTCGAAAAATAATGACTCGTATAATTTAAACCCTTCGGTCATATAGTCTTTTGTATTGATAGCCGTGGTTTCAGAATAAAATAGCCTCAAAGGTCTGGTTTGCTCTCTTAATGCAATAACCTCTTCTGAGAAGCTGTTCAAGTCGAACATGACTTGTGTAACTTCGTTAGCTATATGGGGTTGCATATTGTTTGAACCGGCGAAAGCTCCTGCTAAGCCAGGATCGAAAAAGTTGAGTTCTCCTTCCAGGCGATCTTCCGGTGAACCATCGGGATCTCTTGCCCAAAACCAACCCATATTTGCATCCATCCCTTGTATTGTTGCAAGCCAGTAGACGCTCCTAACATAGCTTGTGCGTGGGTCCATATCTCTCCATTGTCCAGAAGAGAGAAAATGAGATTCAGAATTTACGTTAATCTTATTTGGCGCAACTGACTCCATGAAATCATGAAACATGCCGACTCCTCCCCAATAGTATGCATATTTTTCAGTCCACTTAGATGACCTCCCTGGTCGGATATTGGGGCTGCCGAGTGCTTTAGCATCATGACCTACCATAGTTGTAAGGTCGGCTAGCGCTTCTGTGTCGATACCTCCTGAGCGGGAGTCATACATAAACATTCTCGGCATGACTTTGATATGCGTATTTGCATCTGGGTTGACCGCATGAAGCTCATCTTGCATGAACTTAAACCAATTAGTACTTCTATCCATGTTGTAACGCATCCAGTCATACCAGATAGGTTTACCTTGGAGGTTAGTATCAACAGGAACCTCTATAGTTATGTCTGTAAACTCTTCGAATTTTGTTCCCCAGTTTTCATTTAAAGTTGCGAGATCACCCTGATACTTTTCAGTCAGCCAAAGACGAAAATTATTCAAGGTGTAGGACGAGATATCATTCATCTCTTTATATTGGTAGGTCCAGTGTCCTTTTTCCGAATACCAATGAGGTTCATTTGCTAGCACAAACCCGAGCTCTGTTACTTTTTTTCCTTTGGTTAGTTCCCCCGTCTTTCTGATTATCTTGCCCCAAACTTCTCTAGCTAAAGGGTTGTCGATGTCGAACCCTGTAAATAGTGAGCGACCAGACCTAACCTCCGGCTCTTGTGCTTCTACCCATTCTGGTATACCCATTAACCAATAAACGAGATAGCCAATATTGGTATCGGGTATATTGGTTAATTCCTTCATCAACTCTTCATCAAAAGTACCATCTTCCTTTAAAAGAAAAGAATTAATTGCACGATCATGATCGGTGGGGTATAAATTTTCTCCGCCGTGATAAAGAGCCCCTAAATGATCGTTATATACATCTTTATTAGTTAAAGGCTGTCCGACCGATTTAGAAAAGTAGTCATAAGGAAAAATAGGTTTTCCCTGACTGACAAACATATTCTCGCCGGCTTTGGTATTTTGCCAATCAACTTTGTTGACTGGGCGACGTTGTATTTCGCCTTTTAGTTCTTTTTTGAGCGTTAAAATACCTTTATCTAGTATGCCGTTGACTTTTGTTCTTTCAAAATCTGGTAGCTCTCTTGCTAACTGCTCCTTATTAGGTGCGAAGTATCGTTCGTAACCGAATGCCGCCTCTATTGCTTGATAATTTTTTTCGTCCCAATTGGCGAAAGTTAGAAATTGTTCTGAGAACCAGACAATGGTCTCTTCCCTTGTTACATCAATATTTCTTACTCGGGCTTCACTCATAAGATTTTTGAGTATTTTTAGTTTCGTTCTGGCTTCTGTTTCTAAGGGACTGAGTGTTGCTTCAGTTTGAACGCTATCGCGTATTGAAGCGGTGGGCTGTTCTTGGCAGGCGCTATTCATAAACGCTACGGCAATGGATAACGCGAGGAAGTGTTGTTTCATATCTAAACCTAGGGTGATAACAATGAATGTAACAAGTTTTGCATTAAAGAGTTATTTTAATGTTAATTTCATTGTATATTAAGATATAATCTTATTAAACATATTATGAATGGCTTTTTAGGATGAAGTTAAGTATTTACCATTTTATGAATGTGAGTAGGTGGCGTTGTGCTCCGATTATTCTAAGTATGACAACACTATTAATCGGAATTGATATCCAATATGCGTTAGCCGCTGGGAGTTTAGAAGCAAGTGATAGCAAGCCAAATGTCTTGCTACTGATGTTTGATGATATGAGGTTCGATACTTTCTCGTATCGAGGTGGTCCTGTTGATACGCCTAACATCGATGCTTTGGCAAATGAGTCCACTCGGTTCGACAACGCGATGACGACAACAGGTTTATGTTCCCCTTCGCGTGCCGTTTTGTATACCGGACGTTGGGGGCATAAAACGGGTTTAGATGACAATGTGGAGCTTTACTCAACGCGATTGGCGGAGCTTGATCCAGAAGAAGGTGGACTTTTACAACGCGCTAAAGATGCCGGATATTTAGTCGGTCATGTAGGCAAATGGCATTTGGGTGCCAGAGGTACTGAAATGCGAGGTGCTGAAATAGATCTGGCACATGGACACGAACCTAGAGAACGTTTTTCACGTGTTTACACACCTTATGCCAAAGGACCACAGATAGCAGGTTATTATGAAGGGAAGTTAGATAAACGTGGCGAAAAGCATGAGTACTACAAAACGCTAGAGGGAACGTACGAGGATACGGAAGCCTATAAGAAAGTACTTGCGGGAAAGAAGATGCTAAAGCAAATGGCGAAAGATGAAAGACCGTTCTTTGGCGTGGTTAGCTTTAATCAACCGCACCCGGCATATCGAGTTCCAGAGCCGTATGCTTCTATGTTTGATCCTTCTACGTTGGAATTACCTTCCAATCACTTGGTTAAACGCGAAAACAAACCGCTGGCACAAGATGGCATTTGGTGGCCGTGGCATGACGTGGGTCATATGACAGATACTGACTGGCGTAAGGCGAGAAGCTTTTACTATGGAGCTATTGCTATGGTAGATCGGATAGTCGGCGAACTAATACGGACCGCCAAAAGCGAAGGTATATACGACGATTTGCACATTGTTTTGCTGGGTGATCAAGGAAGCATGTTAGGTGAGCATACGCTTTATGACAAAGGACCGTATGCCTATGACGAGCTAATGAGAATGCCCTTGTTAATTCGATATCCCAACATGGCACCTAAGGTGATCAACAGGCAAGTCTCAATGATCGATATAGCCCCTACACTTGCAGAAGTGATGGGATTGGCCGATGACGGTGATGTTGACGGGCATTCTTTAACATCACTGATGAGCAAAGGAGATGTTGCGGAAAAAGGCAAAGCGGATGTCTCTCTTTATGCGTACGAATGGTACAACGGCTCTTGGTTTGGTATTCGTGCAGTGAGGACGCCAGAGTACAAATTCGTATGGAATCCAGGTGACAACCGAGATGAATTCTATGATTTAAAAGCAGATCCTGGAGAAGTCACTAATCAGATCAAAAACAAACAATACAAGAAGCAAATAGCGTACATGGTGAGGTTACTCATGGATGAGCTGGCGCGGGTGCAAGATCCGTCTCTTAAAAAACTTACTTACCACGCTAAATCCTACCTCTAGAGAGAGAACAATGAAAATAATAAACCGTAAGTTAATTTATATTGCGCTTTGTTGGCTTATTCCTTCGTATATTTTTGCCATTGAAAAAGCGCCTCGCCCCAATATCTTGCTCGTTGTCACTGATGATCATGGCTATTCCGATGTCGGCTTTAGCCAAGGTGCTAGTCCAGATATTAAAACTCCTAGCCTAGACTCTCTTGCCCAGGATGGAATTACTTTCGACTCCGCTTATGTAGCTCATCCGTTTTGTGGTCCAAGCAGAGCGGCTTTAATGACGGGGCGCTATCCACATAAAATTGGCTCGCAGTTTAACTTACCTGTTAATGGATCAACTGTGGGCATACCGACCGAACAAGTTTTTATTAGCAAAGCGTTAAAACAAGGTGGTTACTTTACTGGTGCTATAGGGAAGTGGCACTTGGGAGAAGAGGCTCAATATCACCCCAATGCAAGAGGATTTGATGAGTTTTATGGATTCTTGGGAGGCGGTCATAAGTATTTTCCAGAAGAGTTCGACGAACAATATAAAAGAGCTAAGAGTCTGGGTGTTAAGCGATTCAATGATTACATCACACCATTACAGCACAATGGCAAAGATGTTCGAGAGACAGAATATGTAACAGATGCGCTATCGCGAGAAGCGGTCAATTTTATCAATAAAGCAGCTAATAATGAGGAGCAACCTTTCTTCCTATACCTTGCTTACAATGCGCCTCATGTACCTCTAGAAGCGAAAGCAGAAGACCTAGCCAAGTTTAGCCACATCAAAGATAAAGATAGACGCACATATGCGGCTATGGTTTATGCGGTGGACCGAGGTATTAAGTCTATTGTCGACAGTTTGAAGGCGACTGAGCAATACGATAATACGATGATTGTCTTTCTGAGTGATAATGGAGGTAACCGTAAATGGGGAGCTGTTAACGATCCATTAAAAGAAGGAAAGGGAAGCGCGCATGAGGGCGGTCATAGAGTTCCCATGATGGTCCACTGGCCAGACGAAATATCTGATGGCACTCGATATTCGCATCCGGTTTCAGCGCTAGATTTCTACCCCACTTTTCTTGCATTAGCAGGCATAGATCTGCCGATAGAAAGCCATCTGGACGGAAAAAATATCTGGCCTTCAGTGACTGCCGGTGAGAGCGCAAGGCAAGGCGAGAGCTTGTTCGTGTTGAGGCATAGACGAGCTGCGCACGATGTGTCGGTTAGGCGAGATCAGTGGAAAGCGGTACGGACGAAAAAAACGGGCAAATGGCAGTTGTTTGATGTCGAAAGTGACATTAGTGAAACTAAAGATCTCGCGAAGAAGCATCCATATATCCTGCAGGATATGGTTAATGATGTTTCGCACTGGAGTTGGTCAAATGTGCCTCCCAAATGGTTTCATATTCACCAAGAAGGTGATGAGTGGCGTCAAGATGACATGCCAAGATTCGGCGAAACTTTCCGTATTGATAAATAATCACAGAGGTGCTTTGAGGATTTTCCTCAAAGCCTAACCACAAGAGTCCCTCCGTACTTAAAATCAAGTCATGGGGGCTCAACTTTCTACTCAGAGTTTTATCTAGTTTAGTATCCAGCTTGATTTGGTTTAAACATCATATGTTGTATATTTGGTTTTACTTTAAACATATGATGTTTATAATTAAGGAGGAAATAGCTAGTGGAATAAGTATGAAAATAAAGAGTATCAGGACCCACCATGTGCGTTGTCATCTTGAGAAACCATTTGGTTTTTCTCAATGGTATTACGACGAACGCAATGTATTACTTGTTGAAGTCATTGACGACGAAGGTGAGTCCGGTTGGGGGGAATGTTATGGCCCAGCTTCTGTTATTCAGGCCGCCGTTGATACTTTTTATGCGCCACGTATTCTAGGCTTAAACCTGTTCGATACTGAGGCCATCTGGTCACATATGTGGCGACAATCTTTAGATTTCGCTCGAGCAGGTATTATGATGGCTGGAATGTCTGGTATCGATATGGCTCTGTGGGATTTAAAGGGGAAAAAGCTGGGGTTAAGTGTGAGCCAATTGATGGGGGGCGTTATGCGTAGCGAAGTCCCTTGTTATGCTACAGGTATGTATTTTAGAGACATGGAAGAAGATATATTGCTTGAAAGCCTTGTACAAGAAGGTGTTGGATATGCCGAACAAGGGTTTGAAGCCATGAAAATTAAAATAGGTAAAAACATCGCATTCGACGAACGCCTTATTGCTGCAATGCGCAAGGCTTTACCTGATATCACCTTAGCTGCCGACTCTAACCATGCTTATGATCTACCGGAAGCAATTAGGATTGCGCAGGTATTAGATGAACATAACTATTTATGGTTTGAAGAACCACTTTCACCCGAGTGCCCTAATACCTTTCGACAGCTCCAAGACAAATGCCAAACCGCCATCGCGACTGGTGAGTGTGAGCAAACACGCTTCGGATTTAGGAAACTGCTAGAAAAAGGTGGAGTTCAGTTAGTTCAAGCTGATCTTGGGTATTGTGGTGGACCGAGTGAGGCTATCAAAATACGTAATCTGGCTTCTTCGTGGGGGATTAATATGATCCCTCATGTTTGGGGTACACAGTTAAACCTAGCCGCAGCAACACATTTTCTTGCGACGGCCTATCATGAACCAGGTAGGGCTGAATCTAAACGTTTATTGCTGGAATATGATCGAACAGAAAACCCTTTGAGAGACGAAATGTTCAAAGTCGGTATTGACGTCACTGAAGGCAAAGCAACAGTTCCTGCGACACCAGGGTTGGGGGTTGAGATAGACCCAAATATGTTAACAAAGTACAGAGTACATTCTACAGAAGCTAATTTATGAATGAGTCACAACTAAAAATGCTGATTAATGGTGAACTACAAGATTCACCTACAACCTTTGATGTTATTAATCCAGACAATGGCGAAGTCTTGGCAGCTGTCCCAGACATGAGTCCTGCTCAAGTAAATGATGTACTTATTGGTGCGAACAACGCATTTAAAGTCTGGTCGAAATTCTCCCTTACTCAGAGAGAAGAGCTCATCATTGAATACGCAAATCTTCTGGAAAGCCATAAAGACGAAATTATTGATTTGCTTATCTCAGAAACCGGTAAGCCTTTTGATAATGCTGAGTACGACTTTGGAATGCTAATAACCTGCTTAAGGTACTTTGTTGAAGAAGCTAAAAGAATTGATCAACCTTGTATTGTCGATCCAGATGGTCGCTTCCATCATTATGTACAACGTCAACCGCTTGGAGTCGTTGTTGGTTATTTAGCGTGGAATTATCCGTTACTTAATATTGGATACAAGTTAGGTCCTGCTCTAGCTGCGGGCTGTACTGTTATCATAAAGCCATCTCAGGTTACGCCGCTTGCGACACTGCGTTGTGCCGAGCTTGCCTTGGAGGTAGGTTTTCCTTCAGGCGTGATTAACGTTATAACAAGTAATAACTACGCGGTAACTGATCCGTTACTGACTAGCGATATCACTTCATTGTTCACTATGATTGGCTCCACAGCCTCTGGCGTGAATGCCATGAGAACCGCCTGTACAACAGTGAAACATTTTTCTGTTGAGCTTGGTGGAAATGCTCCTGTTATTGTTTATGACGATGCAGATATTGAAAGGGCTACTAATGATATTGTGAACCTCAAATACACAAATAGTGGGCAAGTGTGTGTTTCTCCAAATCGGTGCTTTGTTCATGAATCTGTTTATCAGCAGTTTTTGAGTTTAGCAAAACAGAAAGTGAGTGAAATAACGCTGGGTACAGGAAAAGAAAGTAGCGCCCAAAAAATGGGGCCGTTAAGCTCCGAAAAGGAGCGGGCACGTATTTTGTCTCTCATAGAGAGTGCATTAAAAGATGGCGCAAAGCTGGTTTTGGGTGGAGAAATACCTAAAGAACGTTCGAAGGGCTTCTATTTAGAGCCAACAATTCTCGAGCAGGTTACTACAACTATGGACATTGCGCGGCAGGAAATATTTGGTCCGGTTTTATCGGTTATTCCATTTACTGACGACGATGATGTTATTGGGCTCGCTAATGATTGTGAGTTTGGCCTTGCCGCTTACGTCTATACCACCGATTTAACTCGTGGATTGCAGGCAGCAGATGATATCCAAGCAGGAAGTGTCTGTATTAACGAAGTTCATTACTCGGTGCAGCTTCCACACGGCGGATTGAAACAAAGTGGTGTGGGCAAGGATTGCTCAAGTTATAGCTTAGAAGAGTATCTGACAAATAAACGAGTCTCCATATTAGTGCGTCATTAGTTTGCACAAGTTCAACTTATCTAAATGCACCAAATAACCTTCTCCCGCCAAGGCAAAGTTGCACTTTGCTAAGGGGAGTGGGTTACATTACTCAATTACTCTTTAGGCTCTCTATGTCATTTCGTTTTCTTTACCTTTATCTTTTCTGTGCATGCTTTATGTTCCATGGCTTTAACGCAGTTGCTTTTGCTAAAACTGCTGAACTTAAGGAGCGACTCTACTTCGAAGAAGTAGGAGAGTCGGTTATCCTCTTCGAGCAACGACTTAGGCGCAAATGGGACTCAGCAGTCATTGCAGATTTAGATAAAGATGGTTACGAGGATTTACTGACAACAGAGCATGGCAATATGGTTAAGCTTTATTGGAACAATGGTGGTAGTTTCTCGAAGCCAGTCAAAGTGATAGGTGGAGATTCACATGGTATTGCTGTTGGTGATTATGACGACGACGGATATATTGAGTTAATTATTTCAATGGGAGGTGGTGGAGGGAAGAAACCCCGTTACCCCAGAATTTTTGAAGTGCGCGCAGATCGTTCTATCCATGGAGGAGTGGAATTCCCAATTCACCAACGAAGTCGAGGGCGTGCTGTTAAGTTGCTTGATTCAGACCAGGATGGCGATCTTGATGTAGTATTTTCGGCTTTTCCTCTTCTGTCTCAGCCCCAAGGTGCTAACTACTTGTATCGAAATGAGAATGGGAAACTTCTGTTTCAAGACGTGCTCCCACAAGCAAAGTGGCTCGGGTATAAGACAACAATAGTTGACTTCAATGCTGATAATGATCCAGACATGTTCTTTCATGGCGGTGACAATATTGTTGCTGTTCAAGGTGGTAAAAAAACGCAATTTTATAACCAAACCAAAGAGGTATTAGGCCCGCTTACCGATACAACTCATGTCAGCAGTATGACTGAAATTGATTTCGATAATGATGGAGACATGGACTTGCTGTTGACGCGTGCCAGGCACCAGTTCTATGAGGAACGTTATTACGATGCATTAAATGAACGTTTTGCCTTTTTTGTACGTCGCCAGAGTTTTCAGTTTGATGACTTAAAGGTACGAGGAAACTTTAGACTGGAAAACCTACAAATGGCTTACCCACATTACGATGTCTTTGTAGGAAAAGAAAAGCGTCTGTTATCATTTGATGTCGACAAACATGGCGACAAAAACCTTATTTTATCTCCCGAAGAAGCCGGTGGCTGGCCTGAGGAACGTGGACAAAAAGGACTGTACATTGGGTATCTCGGCAACGGGTATTGGCGTGTTGGAGGAGAAACCGAATCACCGACAGCAGGTGTCGTTCATAACGTTATTTCTGTACCTTCAGTTACTGAGCCTGTACTTCTTCCTGCTAAGTTTCTGGAAAATAAGAATGGAAAGTTTGTAGATATCACCAAACAAAGCCAAATTGATATTCCTGAACAAACGACCAGTGCTGTCGCTGGAGACTTCAACAATGATGGATGGCAAGACCTAGTTATTCTGAAGGTTGGGGATATGTCGAAGGTGAATAAGCCAATTCTTTATTTGAACGAAAAGGGGAAGCGATTTTCGTTACAAAAAGAGCACGGTATAGAAACATCTGAGCTAGGTGTGACAGGCGGAAGTATTGAAGCGTTTGATTATGATAGTGATGGTGATTTAGACCTTATATATAGTAACGAGCGAGGCCTTTGGCATTTATTTAAAAACCAATTTACTAGCTCTCAGAACAACTATGTATCACTTATCGTTGGGGAATCACCTAAACATCATGGGACTGAAATGGGAGCGAAAGTTACTCTTTCAGCGTGCGGAAAAAGCATGCAGAGAGTTGTTGGATCAACTTCTTCAGCTTTTTCTCACAGTATAAAAAATCACCTCCACTTTGGCCTTGGAAATTGCAAGCAAGCGGACAAGACAGTAGTGAGTTGGACAAATGGTGAAACTCGTATAATTAATATGGGTGAACTTAATCGGAGATATAAAACAGTTCAGAGCAATAAGTAACTTTTTTGTGTGATGGATGGAGTTACGTTGTTACACCTACTTGAGCGAAAACGTTATCGGTAAAATATTGTATTTGCTATGTAATATGAGATTAAAACAAAGTATGTTCATACAAGTATTGGTTGTCTCAAAATAAAAAGCCACTCAACAGAGTGGCTTTTTTTATAGCATTAAAGAGAGTTTCTATTTAGTTTCTTTAACTCTTTCATTTGCAGTTACAATAGCTTCAATACGTCTATTCTTACGAGCTGCTTCAGCCGTACCAGAGTTATCCAAAGGACGTTCTTCACCGTATCCAACAGCATTTAGCCTTGAAGCCGAGATGCCGTATCTATTGACCATAAGATCTTTAACTGCATCGGCTCTGCGCTGAGAAAGTTGCAAATTATAGTCAGCTGCGCCGGCTTTAGATGAATGACCTGCTATCTCCGCTTGTGTTTCTGGGAAACGTTTTAAGAAAGCTGCAAATTCAACGAAATCAGAGTGTCCTGGCTGATCAATCTCAGCGCTATTATTAGCGAACTGCACGTTAAGCGCGATTGAGACTTCTTTATCAGTGAAGATACTGCAACCGTTTGAATCGACTTTATCGCTTTCTGGTGTTCCAGGGCATCTATCAAGTCTATCAATAACGCCGTCATTATCAGAATCAAGCTCTACGCTACAGCCAACCGCATCTACGCGTCTGCCATTAGGTGTATTAGGACATTGATCTTTTGTGTCATAAACACCATCACCATCGCTGTCTTTAGGAAGCGCGCAACCTTTAGCGTCAACAGCTGTGCCTCTTGGTGTATTAGGGCATTGATCTTCTGAGTTCAGAACTCCGTCATTGTCAGAATCTAGAGAACAACCTCTTCTATCTACAGCTTGACCAGCCGGTGTCGTTGGACACTCGTCAGAGCGATCGTAAACGCCGTCGTTATCGCTGTCTTCATTTCTGCTAGATGATACTTTGCTACCACCGAAATTATAGGCAAGACCGACTTTCACCCCGAGGTCTGAGTAACTTTCATCTAAATCAAAGTAATTAGCTACTTCAGTTAGTACTCTCCAATTGCCTTTAATTTGCCAATGTTTACCAATACCGACATTGACTAATTTAAACGTTGTATCTAAATTTTGATTTTTAACTCCCCCGAAAATATAGAGAAAACTATCATCCAATAAAAGCATTGCATCAATACCAAACCTAGTACCAGACTGATCGAATTGTGGCTGAATGCCACTAATATCTTGGTGAGTGTACTCTATTCTGCCTGCCCAATGTTCAGAAAATTGCCTACCTATTTCAATTCCAAACCCGTTTCCATTATCTAATGCTTGTGTTGTATTAGGCTTATCATTCGATGCTTGATAATGTTCAAAGTAACCAGCGCCCCACTTAGCGTATTCATGATCGTCGGCAAGAGTAGGTAAACTGGTAGCTAATAAGATTGAACCGGTTAATACGGCAAGGCGTGATAGTTTCATAGCTGTTCCTTTTTCATTTGTTTATGGCGAATGTCGATCTTCGCCTTTCACTGAGGTTACCTAATGCTCCGCTGATACCTCATTTATAATTCTTTATAGTAACTTCTTTATATCGTACGAATAGCTTTATTTTTAAATAAATTCTGGACCTAAGGCTCTTGGTCAAAGCACAATTCTAAACTGGCATTACCTGCATCTGACTTAAATGGCATGATAAGTCTCGGCCCTTCAACTTGATGGTTAATTGTATGGTCTTTTCCGGTAACAACAACTGGCGTCGCCATACCGAATTCATGTCCCATATCGCCGAGCGTATTCTTTGCACCGCCAGCAACCATGTTAGTGATTTCACCCACCATATCACTCACTTCTTCATCTATTGAATCAGGTCTTTCCCCAAGCATGCGCTGCATTATTTCTAAGGCGAGTGATTCTTCAAAAGTAATAGACATAGACCCTTTCAAATTTGGGCCAACCATTCCGATAAGGCCCGAAACATCACCTCTGGCAGTGCTATCTTTCTTCTTTGAGGGTTTACCAGGTGTTAGCTCGGTTTGTGCCATGGTTGATAGTACGTTACGTAGCGCACCAATAAAGGGGTTAATAAATTCGGCTTTCATCTATCGGTTTAATCCTTAAAGATGTTGATTGTTAATCTTTAAATGTTTGAACATATTGAGAAAATGGTAACTCTTGTTGGTTAACCCATTGTGACAAGGTCAACCACCGAGCTTAGCCAAAGTCTATCACTATGCAAATTAGCTTTTAGGCTAATATAGGCTAATTAGTTATCCATTGCTATTGACAGTTTTGGCACAGCCCATGTGCTTCAATCGTCTGCTTTACGACTTTAAAGCCTTCTGATTTGGCTTGATTGTCTAACGTTTCGTGTAAACCTTCCGATTGAATCTCTTTTACTGAACCACACTTATCGCATATCAAGAACTGAACAGGGTGATTACATCCAAAATGGTGACAAGCAATAAAAGCGTTACTTGATTCGACCTTATGTACAAGTCCGAATTCTAAGAGAAAATCTAGCGCTCTATAAACAGTGGCGGGTTTTGCTGACTGCTCAGTTTCTTTTAATGCGTCAAGCAATTCGTAAGCACCAACAGAGCTTTCATGATCAAGTAATAATGAATAAACCTTTTCTCGCTGAGAAGTGAAGCGAGCTCCTTGGTTCTCGCAATGTTGGCGAGCTTTATTAACTAGTGTTGTTGAAGGCATAGCAATTTCTATTTTATGTCGTTAACGAAAGTTTATCACAATGTCGAATCATCGAAATCTTGTTTATTAGGAATATTTCGATTTGCTAAAACGACACGTCCTGACGAGTGACACTTTTTTGATAAAACGGCTAACCAATGTAAAATACGCACCGTTTTGCGCTTTGTTAAGTGTAAAACTAAGGCCTTTTTCATGTTTTAGTTGTTATATAGTGTCACTCATGTCCATATCAAAAGATTTAAATGCGTATAGAAAAATTTCAGTAGCACCTATGCTCGACTGGACAGATAGGCATTGTCGTTACTTTTTGCGTCTGATAACCAAGCATACACTGCTTTATACCGAAATGGTGACTACCGGCGCAATTATCTATGGAAAAGGTGATTACCTTTCTTTTAGTGATGCTGAACATCCGGTCGCACTGCAATTAGGCGGTTCTGACCCGGCAGCAATGGCTGAGTGTGCGGTGATTGCTAAGGATAAAGGTTATGACGAAGTCAACATGAATGTAGGTTGCCCGTCAGATCGGGTACAAAATGGACGCTTTGGTGCTTGTTTAATGGCGGAACCCGAAACGGTTGCTCAATGTGTTAGAGCTATGCAAGATGCTGTTGATATCCCGGTTACTGTGAAATGCCGTATTGGGGTTGACGACATGGACGAGTATGAAGATCTCTCCCGCTTTGTTGAAGTGGTCACTGATGCAGGTTGTGAAACATTGATCGTTCATGCTCGAAAAGCCTGGCTCAAGGGACTTAGCCCGAAACAAAATCGGGAAATTCCACCATTACTCTATGATCGTGTTTATGAATTGAAGCAGCAGTTTCCTCATTTACATATCAGCATTAACGGTGGCGTTAAGACGCTTGATGAAGCTAAACTACATATGGAACAGGTTGATGGGGTCATGATTGGTCGCGAAGCTTATGCGAACCCTTCTATCTTGTCTGGTGTCGATGCTCGGTTCTATGGTGAAGAAGATAAGGTGTTCGATAGAGAACAAGTTGTTAAGGACATGCTTCCCTATATTCAGTCACATATAGATAACGGTGGTCGAGTTTGGCATGTTGCTCGTCATATGTTGGGATTATTCCAGGGCCAGCCAGGTGGCCGAATTTGGCGCCGCTTTTTAAGTCAACAGGGCGCTGCTTATCAGACGAACCCACAGTTACTTATTGACGCACTTGATGCTATGCAGTCCGCTATATTCTCAAAAGAAGAATACCTTCAAAATAAAGCCGCTAATAGCGACCTTAGCGCTTAACGGGCTGGCAATATCAGAGTTGGCGAATTTCGCCAACTCTGTGGTCGTCTTGGCTAAAACGATTAAAAAACACGTAATCTTAGATATTAAATATAATTTTTTGAAATTAAATTTTTAATAAAAACAGTGTTTTAGCTAATTTTCTAGTAGTTGGCATAAGTCTCGCAACAACTATTGTGTTCGAAGTTACGACTTAATATTTAACCAACGCTAGGAAAGACATTATGCTTACTCTCTCAAAACTATCAGCTGCCGCATTAGTTTCTGCAACTTTAGTTAGTGCTAATAGCCAAGCTGCGGAAGTTTCTTTAAAAGAATATGCGAATGCGATGATCGCACAAGCGCTACAAACCACCATTCAAGAAATCAAATTGTCTGTTCAAACTGACATTTTAACCGCGGCTAATGCATTTGACTTAGAGCCAAATACACTGCTAACGAAGGTCACTATTACTGATATTCCTGCTGATGAAGAGTCTGATGCAGCAGAACAAGAATCGGAAAAGTCGGAGTAATTAGTAATGATTATTCAAACGCAAATTTTGATGTTGATATTTGCTCCGCTACTTGCATATGTGGCAGCGGCTGTGTTGTTCACTGCCATTGAATCCAAAGGCTTATTTGGTCAGCGAGTACTCAGTAATGTTAAGAGCGGTCAGTAGCTCTGAACCGCTCTTAATATTACCTTTTTAAGTTCGCTACGATTTCCCGAATTAGCGAGCCATTTCCACTCTATAACTTTTTATTTCTTCTTTCTGTTTTCACGGACTTTCCATCAAATCAACGTCTTAAGTTGACTTGGTTACTCTATTTTTCCACAAGTTCTATAGTGATATTTGAGCTTTGGCCATAGTTATATTGACACTGTAGCTAACCCCATACTTTCCCCTTGCTTTTTGATTCAGGGCCATACTCATTATTGATATTGTGAAATTAACCACTTAGTTGGCTAAAACAACGATCTTTTAGTTCCAGAAATGTTAAGTGTGGCGCCATTTTCTTTTAAAGTCTAATAAAATCAATGGTTTATATTTTGGCATGGGAATTGGAATACTTATATGGAATAACTTGAACCGCTGTTATCGAAACACTAGCAGCATAATTAAAAATGGAGATAAACATTATGAGTATGTTTTCAAGAATTTCAGACATTGTGCAATCAAACTTGAATGCTATGTTGGATAAAGCAGAAGACCCACAAAAAGTCGTTCGCCTTATTATTCAAGAAATGCAAGAAACATTAGTTGAATTGCGCTCTGTTGCAGCTAGAAACTTAGCCGAGAAAAAGGATTATCAGAGAAGGATTGATGCCGCTCAACGTAAAGAAAGCGATTGGCAAAATAAAGCTGAGCTTGCTCTAAGCAAAGATCGTGAAGACTTAGCGAGATCAGCGTTAATCGAAAAGCAGCAAATCACCGAACAACTAGCAGTATTGACTCAACAAATGACGGTTCTTGATGAGAACTTAGAGAAGCTTCAGGACGATGCTACAAGATTACAAGAGAAACTTGCAGAAGCTAAGGCTAAGCAAAAGAGCATGGCAATGCGTCAGAAGACTGCCGATGTTCGCCTTAAAGTGAAAGCGAAGCAAGCAACGGTTGAGATTGACGAAGTGATTACGCGTTTTGAAAGTTACCAAAATAAATTGGATGACTTGGAAGCGCAGGTTGAAGCCTACGATATTGTTAACTCAGAGAAATCGCTTGAAAAAGAGTTTAGAGATTTAGAGAAAGACGGTGTTATCGAGGCTGAACTTGAGGCTTTAAAAAAGAAAGTCGCATAAGTTGCAGGCTTAATAGGTGCAAGCAATGGTGCCTGCACCTCCTCAAGTGACGGAGAGTATTATGAAAACGATAGGTGAAAATACCCATTTTTATAAAGACACATTGAGAAAGAAAGTTTCAGGTGTTTGTGCAGGAATAGCTAGGTACTTTGGCTTTGATCCTCTTTGGGTAAGATGTGCAGCAATTGTTGCCTTTATTTTTATGCCAGTGCCTGTTGCGTTAGCTTATTTGATAGCGGTGTTGTTGCTCCCTAATCGATAAAAGCTGTTCTTAAAAGGAAGACGTTAGAGCATATTTTTTCGAAAGTTTTAGGTGGGGCTTATTATGAAAACATTGTTTATTATCATTTGTTGCATACTCTTTATTAATTGGGGGCTAAACAGCCATTGGTTGCATTTTCATGATATTCACTGGCATGGTCATTACATAGATTCTATCGCTGATGTTTCGGGCATTGTTATTGGAATTATTATAGCGGTATTGATTGCTATAGGTGTTTTCTTAGGGATGGCAGTGTTAGGTGGAACTATTGTTTTTATCGTCTTTGCCTCTCTATTTATAGCAACTGTCAGTGCTTTCTGGCCAATTGCACTTATCGTGATTGCGTGTTGCCTTATCTCAAGAAAAGGAAGTCGAAATAGTTATTAAAATGAATTGTTGAGGGCTGAATGGCCCTCAATCTTCTCAAGATAACTTGTATTTATCAGAAGGTAATTTTGCGCAACCTAATTTAGGTATAAAAACCTAACAATATGTAACGCTTTGCTACTAGTATTAATTTTGAGGTTCTGTAGCATACTAAGCACTTGTTTATTTAAACTTTATTTATATTTTGTTATGCGTCAAACCTATTTAGCTATTTTCTTAGCGCTATCTTCTTTCATGTCTTTTGCTGACCTTGAGGTTAAAGACGCGACCATTCGCCTTCTTCCTCCTGGTGTACCAAATACAGCTGCCTACCTTGAGATAAAAAATACCGGGGATAAGGATATTTCTATTGTCGGTGCAGAATCTTCGATTGTGGATAGAATTGAGTTGCATGCACATGTTATGGAAGGCGAAGTGATGAGTATGGTTAAACAAAGTGAAGTGAGTGTTGGTGCTGGTGAATCTTTGTATTTTCAGCCCGGTGGCTATCACTTGATGATGTTTGGCCTGAAAAGACCTTTAAGTAAAGGTGAAAGCATCGATATCCAAATAGTGACGAATGAAGGTGAAAATTTGACATTTAGTGCCATAGTTAAAGAGCCTTCAGCACAAAAAAATAAACATCATCATCATTAAGGTAAGTAATGAGACAGTATTTTCAGACAAAGTGGGTGTTGAGCGCTATAGGCGTCTTGGTTTTTATTCTTTATATCATCAGTATTTATTGGAGCGTTCAGCCTGATACATTTGATGTCAATGAGTATAGCCAGCAACAAGCCAGGGAGCAGTCTGTTCCTCTAGTAACGGGTTATACAATGACCACAACTTTAATCAGAGTGAGTGAAACCTTGCTTGATAAACCGGGTGGTTATTTATCAAATGACGTCATTCCTCCAAGTGCATTTATGGACAATATGCCGAGCTGGGAGTTTGGTGTATTAGAGATGGTACGAGATTTATCACTCGCCATGCGTAAGGATTTTAGTCGCTCTCAATCTCAATCTGTTGAAAATCAGGCACTTATTGAAGCTCAGCCTAAATTTAATATAGACAGTCGTCGCTGGATCCTTCCTTCCGCTGAATCGCAGTATCAATATGGTATCGATCAACTTTATGTTTATCGCGATGGCCTGACAAATATCAGTGCTGATCAAGCACAGTTTTACGCGCGAGCAGATAACTTGCGTGACTGGTTAAAACAGGTTGAGAAGAAAATGGGAAGCCTGTCACAACGATTAAGTGCGAGTGTTGGTCAAGAGATGATTAACACCGACTTGGCTGGAGACTCTGCCGCAAGACAGTCGACACCTAATAGTAGCCAACCTTATATCAAAACAAGCTGGTGGAAATTGGATGATAATTTCTACGAAGCGCGAGGTTCTAGCTGGGCTCTGCTGCATTTCTTAAAAGCGGTTGATACAGATTTTGCCGATGTGTTGGAAAAGAAAAATGCACGCGTTAGCCTTCAACAAATTATTCGTGAACTTGAAGCAACACAACAAACCGTGTGGAGCCCAATGATATTGAACGGTGATGGTTTTGGCATGTTGGCTAACCATTCATTGGTTATGGCGAATTACATTTCACGCGCAAATGCAGCACTTATCGATTTATCAGAACTGTTGAGTCAGGGTTAAATAATATGAGGGTTAATATGAAAAGAGTACTTTTAGCGGCTTCGTTAGCAATGACCGCATCAACAAGTGCTATGGCAGATACAGTGTTAGGGCTGTATTTGGGGGCGGAAGGCTGGAATATGTCGGCTGATGGTGGTTTCGCCAATAACTCAAATCTACAACAGTTTAATTTTGATGATGAAACGCAAGGATCTTTTTACGTAGCGTTAGAGCACCCGGTTCCGCTTATCCCTAATATCAAAGTCAAGCACTCAACACTGGATACACAAGGCGATGTGAACCTTGATCAAACGTTTACCTTTAACGGAGAGCTGTTTACGGCTAACACCAATTTATTTACTGAGATTGATGTCACCCATACCGATATCGTTCTTTATTATGAGGTGTTTGATAACAACCTCTTTAGCTTTGATTTCGGTATTAACGGGAAGTACGTTGAAGGTGATTTGATAGCGCAAGATTTGGGCGAAACAACGCGATTAGCTAGCGAGAATTTTTCTGGCATCGTTCCTTTACTTTATTCAAGAATTCAAATTGGTGTGCCTTTTACCGGGTGGGGAGCCTACGCCGAAGGTAGCTACCTTTCTATTGATGACAACACCTTATACGACTACCAAATTGCATTAACGTATGCGGTTGTCGAGAATTTGGCCGTTGATGTTAGTCTGCAATTGGGCTATCGCTCATTATTACTTGAGCTAGATGACGTTGACGACATCACTACTGATCTTGATTTCGATGGCGTTTTTGCAGCTATTGAAATTCATTTTTGATCGGAAATTGATTTTTTAAGCATTAAAAGTAATAAAAAATCCCAATATAGTCTTTCCTGATTATCCATAAGAACGTTAATCTCTGCGCACTAGCTTAGAGGTTAACTTTATTATGGCATCATCGAATACTCCTTCGTATAGCCCTGCGTCCATGTTGAACGAGGCGCAGTGGTTGCAATTGAATCAGGCTGTTTCCCAGCTGAATCCAAGTCAGCTTACTTGGGTCAGTGGTTATTTAGCCGGTTTAGCTCAGGCACAAGCACCTGCAGCTGTTTTAACTAGTGTTGAACCGCAAAGTAGTGCGGAGCCTTCAGCCAAAATGACAATCTTATATGGTTCTCAAACAGGTAATGCTAAAGGCGTTGCTGAGAACTTTAAGAATCATGCCGAGGCTGCTGGATTAAATGTTCAGTTGATGAACATGGCTGACTTTAAGCCTAAATCCATCAAGAATGAAACTCATGTCGCGATTGTAGTCAGTACACACGGTGAGGGTGATCCACCTGATGACGCTATTGAATTGCACGAGTTTTTAGGAAGCAAAAAGGCACCTAAGCTTGATGCCTTGAAATATTCTGTGATTGGACTGGGCGATACAAGCTACGAGTTTTTCTGTCAAACAGCGAAAGACTTCGATCAAAAGCTTTCTGCTCTTGGCGCTAAAGCGGTTACTGAATTGGTTTCGTGTGATGTTGATTACGATGAAGCTGCTGAAGGTTGGATAGCGTCGGTAACATCTAAGCTTAAAGATGAGCTCTCTAAGTCATCTCAAGTGGTTGCGATGCCGGGTGTCACGTTAAAAGAAAGTGCACCAATCGTTCATGAATATACGAAGAAAAACCCTTACACAGCAACATTGGGCGAACAGATAAAAATTACGGGCCGTGACTCTGTCAAAGATATTCGACATGTCGAAATATCATTAGAAGATTCTGGTATCCAATACTCGCCAGGTGATGCGCTTGGGCTTTGGTTTACCAATGATCCTGCTCTTGTCGATGAGATATTAACGATCTTAGAGCTTGATGGTGATGATGCGGTCAATCTAGCTGGTGATTCGATGGCGCTTAAAGCAGCGTTGGTTGAAAAACTTGAGTTAACTCAAAGCTATCCTAACTTTGTTAAGTCTTATGGTGAGAATTCACAGGACGAAAAGCTGAAAGCGCTATTGGCGACCCCCGCAGATTTAAGAGATTACTTAGCTGATCGTCAAATCGTTGATGTGATAAGAGACTTCCCAGTGAAGATTGAAGCACAACAATTGGTTGATGCGCTCAGACCTATCTCTCCTAGACTTTATTCAATTGCGTCTAGCCAAGCAGAGGTTGAAGAAGAAGTACACCTGACTGTAGCAGTTGTCGAATATGATGCGTTTGGTCAAAAACACCTAGGTGGTGCATCTGGATTCTTGGCAGAGCGCCTTGAGGAAGAACAAGAAGTTCGAGTCTATATCGAAAACAACGATAACTTCCGTTTACCAGCAGACCCTAATACACCGGTGATCATGGTTGGTCCAGGTACTGGTATTGCACCGTTTAGAGCATTTATGCAAGAGCGTGATGCACAAGAAGCAGAAGGTAAGAACTGGTTATTCTTTGGAAACCCAAGCTTTACTCAAGATTTCTTGTATCAGGTTGAGTGGCAACGTTTCGTTAAAGATGGCGTTTTAGACAAAATCAGTTTGGCATTTTCAAGAGATCAGGAACATAAGATTTATGTTCAACACAGATTGCTTGAGCAAGGCGCAGAGGTTTATCAGTGGCTAGAAGAGGGCGCACATTTTTATGTCTGTGGTGATGCAAATCAAATGGCTAAAGATGTTCACGAAGCGCTAATTAGCATCGTTGAGAAACATGGCGGCAAAAACAGAGAAGATGCCGAGAAATATATAACAGATTTGCGTAGAGCAAAAAGATACCAGAAGGATGTCTACTAATGGCTGGCAATAATCCCGAAGATCAAAAACCGTCACCGAACGAGCGAATTAAAGGTGAGAGTAACTTCTTACGCGGAACTATCGCTCAAGATTTGAAAGATGATTTAACTGGTGGCTTTACGTCTGATAACTTTCAGTTAATTCGTTTCCACGGTATGTATCAACAAGATGACCGTGATATTCGTGGCGAGCGCGCTAAGCAAAAACTAGAGCCTATGCACAATGTTATGCTTAGAGCACGTATGCCTGGCGGTGTTATAACACCAAAGCAATGGCTATCTGTAGAGAAGTTTGCAGAAGAACATTCAACATACGGCAGTGTTCGTTTAACGACTCGTCAGACGTTCCAGTATCACGGCGTATTGAAGCCTAAGATGAAACTTATGCACCAAACGTTGGCGAGTGTAGGTATCGATTCAATCGCTACTGCTGGTGATGTAAACAGAAACGTTTTGTGTACACCAAACCCAGTGGAGTCTGAAGTTCACCAACAAGCTTGGGAATGGGCGGTTAAGATTAGCGAACACTTACTTCCAAAAACACATGCTTATGCTGAGATTTGGTTGGACGGTGAAAAAGTTGAAAGTACTGAAGAACCTGTATTAGGTCCTAAGTACTTGCCTCGTAAGTTTAAAACAACTGTTGTTATCCCACCGCAGAACGATATTGACGTTCATGCGAATGACTTGAACTTTGTTGCTATTGCTGAAAACGGTAAGTTAGTTGGCTTCAACGTGCTAGTCGGTGGTGGCTTGGCGATGACCCACGGTGATAAAAACACCTTCCCAAGAAAAGCTGATGATTTTGGTTTTATCACACTAGATAAAACATTGGCCGTTGCGGAAGCGGTTGTTACCACTCAGAGAGACTGGGGAAATCGTTCGAACCGTAAGAATGCGAAGACTAAATACACACTAGAAGCAGTAGGTGTTGACGCATTCAGAGCTGAAGTTGAAAAACGTGCTGATGCTAAATTTGCAGAGAGCAGACCGTATGAGTTTACTGATCGTGGTGACCGTATTGGTTGGGTCGAAGGTATCGATAAGAAGCATCACTTGACGCTATTTATCGAAAACGGACGTATCTTAGATTTTCCAAACAAGCCTCTGAAAACAGGTTTACGCAAGATTGCTGAAGTTCACAAAGGTGATTTCCGCATGACGGCTAACCAGAATTTGATTATCGCTGGTGTAGCGACGGAAGATAAAGATGAAATCGAGCGCTTAGCTCGTGAACATGGCCTAATCGAAGACGAACTAACAGCGCAACGTCAAAACTCTATGGCTTGTGTGTCTTTGCCTACTTGTCCATTAGCGATGGCGGAAGCAGAGAGAATGTTGCCTCAGTCAGTGACGTCTCTTGAAGACATTTTGACCAAGTATGGATTGAAAGACGAGCATATCGTTTATCGTGTTACAGGCTGTCCAAATGGGTGTGGTCGAGCCATGCTTGCTGAAGTTGGATTGGTTGGAAAAGGCCCTGGTAAGTACAACTTGCATTTAGGCGGTAATCGCGCGGGAACCAGAATTCCGAGAATGTATCGTGAGAATATTGGTGAAGAAGAAATCATGAGTATTCTGGATGATCTTATCAGTCGCTGGGCGAGTGAGAGACAGCCAAACGAAGCATTCGGTGATTTTGTTATTCGTTCCGAAATTATTTTACCTGTCGTTAATTCGGCTGAGGATTTCTACGATGAGCCTAGCTATTCAATCTAATGATGCTGGTGATAAGCACCTGATTTCTGTAGATGCACTGCAAGAATTCAATGCTCAGCTAGAGAAGAAAACGGCACAAGAACGTATAACATGGGGTTTGGATAACTTACCTCATAACTTCATGTTGTCATCCAGTTTCGGTATCCAGGCTGCGGTTATGTTGCATATGGTGACAGAGCAGTACCCGGATATTCCGGTAGTAGTGACTGATACTGGTTATATGTTCCCTGAAACTTATGAGTTTATTGAACAACTAACTACTCGCCTTAACTTAAACCTAAAGGTTTATACTGCTGAGCTTTCATCTGCTTGGCAAGAGGTTAAGTACGGTAAGCTCTGGGAACAAGGCGAAGAAGGTATTACTCAGTACAATAAGCTGAATAAAGTTGAACCTATGCAACGCGCTCAACGAGAGTTAGAAGTTGGGACTTGGTTTGCTGGTTTAAGAAGAGAACAGTCCGATAGCCGGAAGTCACTCTCAGTTGTTCAGAAACTGAAAGAGCAGTTTAAAGTTTATCCAATATTAGATTGGTCAAACAAAGATGTTCATTACTATCTGAAAGAGCATAATCTACCTTATCACCCACTATGGGATAAGGGATATGTATCTGTTGGTGATTGGCACACCACAAGGCCTTTAGAAGCAGGCATGTCTGAACAAGATACTCGCTTCTTTGGATTGAAACGTGAGTGCGGATTGCACGAATTCGGTGACGGAATCTAATCCCGATAGCCATATATTGATAAAAAGCCCTTGGTCTAGTGACTAAGGGCTTTTTTGTATCTAATATTTGAATAGGAAAAGTTAAATTGTATTTAGCTAATATTGAATGAGCGGCCTAGTAACGTTTTTAAACCCGCAAGGTAGTGTTTGTTTGCTGCTACGCCTACGAGAGAAAGTAACTCTGAGCCGGTACTAGTGAACTTATAATAGTTCAGTGCGATACCAGTTGTTGCCGCTGTTAGGAAAAATACCTCTTTACCACAGCGCCATTCGACTTTCTGTCCAGGTCTCAGTTCACCTGATTCAATTTCACTGTTATAAATTAAACCCATATCAATCAAGGAGAGTATTTCTGGGTAGCTTAATCCGTATTCGGCTAAGTTAACTTGGTGATGTTTTTGAAGCGTCAAAAATGACCAGATGCGAGGTTTTTGATAATAACCGACAAGAATTTGCGGATTTGCTCGGTGTTTTTGTCGGCAAGCCATACCAACAGCTTTGCTAAACGTTTGAGCATCTTTTTGCGTCAGCTGTTTTAACGTTTTAAGAGTTCTTAAAGAAAAACTACCCGCTTTAGCAACTTCAACAGCAAGGATTTTGCCCCAAAGCTCCTGCATTGGCAGTGAATGTATATCCTCTGCCATTTCGACAAAGCTGAAAAACCAATCCGGATCAATGGCATCATTACTCGATGCTTCTAAGCTATATTGCATGGCAAGTGTCATGATTTTTTCTAAATTCAAAAGCTTACGTTGCAATACCATGTATTGCCTACGGCTAACCTTCTTACTTAAATCACTCTTGAGATCGGATGATTTAGGCTGCGATACACCCGCTTGTGCAAACAGGCGTTCTATTTTTTGTTGATGTGTTTGGGTCGCTTGGCTTTTTACATCGGCTGTTTTTGACTCTTTTGCAGGCACCTCTTTCTTTGATTCGACAGTGGAATTACTGACTGCCAGGGTGGGCGATTGAGATGTTGGCTCTACAGACGACATTGATATTTCAAAACAATAAAAGAGTAGAGACAGGTTACTTGTCTATAAATGTGAAATCTAGTTTTGTTTCCGTTTGGGCAAAAAATCAACGGAGTTAGGTTTAGATTCTGACCATAGTAAGATAGAGTTAAGAGAGTGAAACTTTTTATTTTGAGAGAAGATAAAGGCTTTATGGGACCAACAAAGTATGAAAACGACGAACTAATCTTCCTAGATGAAGACGATGGTCGAGATAACCCGAGTGATAATAGAGGTTATTGGAATGTTTTACTTGTTGATGATGATGAAGAAATTCACTCTGTTTCAAAGCTCGCGCTTGCCGACCTGACACTCAATAACAAAAAGCTAAAGTTCTATCATGCTTATTCTGGCAAAGAAGCCTTGAGTATGTTGGAAGAATTGGGTGAGGACATCGCTGTTATTTTGCTTGATGTTGTCATGGAAACTGATGATGCTGGGCTTGTTGTTGCCAAGAAAATGCGCGAAGAGCTTGGGCTTTTTCAACCAAGAATAGTTTTACGCACTGGCCAGCCAGGTTATGCGCCAGAAGAAAGTGTTATCAAAGAATATGATATTAACGATTACAAAACTAAGACTGAGTTAACGCGAAGCAAACTTGTTACGACTATGATAGCGTCTCTCCGTTCTTATCATCAATTGAGAGTGATAGAGCAAAGTCGTGTTGGTTTGGAAAAAATCATTAAGTCTTCTGCAAATCTTCTCGAGGAGCATTCGGTTAAAGGGTTTTCAGAAGGTGTTATTACACAAATTAGCTCTTTAATTGGATTAGATGCTGGTGGTGTTCTGTGCGCTAGAGCTGGCTCTGTCTTAGATCAGGAAGATGACAGTGTTTATGTCTTAGGCGCAGCTGGCCAATACGCTAACTTTATCAATGAAAAACTTGAGAACCTCAATGATGAATTGATTGTTGAGAAGGTGAATTATTGCCTACGTTCTAAACAGCATATCTATCGAGATCATTATACGGTGCTTTATTTGCACAGTTCTGATTATGAGGCGGCAGTATTTGTCAAAATTGGCTCGAAGATAAGTGCAACTCACAGGCAACTTATCGAAGTCTTTCTCTCAAGTATTTCTATTGGCTATGAAAACGTTAATTTATTCCACCAACTACGAAATGCCGCATTTCGAGATTGGCTGACAAAGCTCCCCAATCGCACCGAGTTTATTAATATGCTCGATACAGCTAAGGCAACAGGCTGTGATCCTAAGTTTAATACGGTTGCACTAATTGATGTTAAACACTTCTCTGATATTAATGATGGTTTAGGGCAAGAAACCGGGAACAAGTTACTAATAGCTATCACTGAGCGTATGCGAGAAGCTTTCGGCCTTAAAGTGAAGATTGGTCGTATTGCAGCGGACGTGTTTGGTGTGATTGGTGAACGTTCTGAGCTGACCGTCGAAAAGCTCTCTGAGATTTTTGAAAGCCCATTTCAAGCAGGTGATCATTTACTTCCTATCAATATTACCGCCGGGTTTTGTGACGTGTCACAGTGCAAATCTACGGGTATAGATGTTTTAAAACAGGCAAATATTGCGTTGAATCGTGCTAAAAAAAGTGTGACTAGCAACTTTGAGTTCTATATGCCGGAGATGGAAGAGAAAACGACTTGGCGATTAGGGATGATTCGTCAGCTTAGAAGTGACTTTTCAAGCAATAAGTTAGAAGTTTGGTATCAGCCGCAAGTTGATTTGATTACTGAAGAAGTTGTTGGAATGGAAGCGCTGCTTCGCTGGCCTACAGGAGATGGGTTTATCTCTCCTAGTGTTTTTGTGCCTTTAGCCGAGTATTCAGGGTTGATTATTGATATTGGTGCTTGGGTCATTGAGGAAGCTTGTAAGCAATTACATTTACTGCAACAAAAAGGGAAAGAAAACCTGAGAGTAGCGGTGAATATTTCGATCCCTCAATTTAGAGACCCTCAGTTTGTTAGCTTGGTCAAATCAATTGCACTGAAGTATCAGATAAAGCCACAAAATATAGAGCTAGAGATTACAGAAAGTGTAGTGATGGACGAGCCACAAATAGTCGTTGATTCTTTGAAAGAACTAAAAGCTTTTGGCTTTACTATTGCCATTGATGACTTCGGTACGGGCTTCTCTTCTATGAGTTATTTACAACAGCTACCTTTGGATAGATTAAAAGTTGATCGTTCATTCGTTATTGAAGTGACTCCCGGTAAGTCTGCTTTTATCGCTGAAACAATAGTTACCTTAGGGAACAAGTTAGGCCTACTTACTATTGCTGAAGGTGTGGAAACTAGGGCACAGGCAAGTTACATGCTTAAATTAGGTTGTGACGAGGCTCAAGGTTACTTGTTTGCTAAACCTATGCCTTTTGACGCTTTATGTGATTTTTTAGAACGAAGTCATTAGAGGCTAAGTAAGTCCTCTCTGATTTATTTGATAACTTCTAAAGTTTGACGAAGCGCTGGTATGTTCTCTTCCGTGAACCACTCGTTCTTTTTTAGCCAGATATTGTTACGTGGTGATGGGTGAGGTAAGACGTAATATTTAGGCATATAGTCTTTCCAGTTTTTTACGCGCTCTGTCAGTGTTCTATCGTCATTCAAATAATACTTTTGGGCATACTGGCCTATGAGTAAAATTGCTGAGATATCGGGCATTTCGGCCCATATCGCCTTATGCCAAGTTTCTGCGCATTCCGGCCTAGGCGGAAGATCGCCTGATTTCCCTTTTCCAGGATAACAAAAGCCCATAGGAACAATGGCAATCTTAGACTCGTCGTAAAAAGTTTCTTTGTCGACTTGTAACCATTCGCGCAAGCGGTCGCCTGATGCGTCATCCCAAGGAATACCCGAATTATGAACTTTTGTGCCTGGTGCTTGCCCGATAATGATTATTTTTGCAGTTGATGAAAACCTGACAACCGGGCGAGGTTCGAGTGGCAACTCTTTCTCGCAAAGCCTGCATTGGCTAATAGAAGTTTTTAGGGATTCAATCTTTGACATTATCAGGGCCGAATCTACATACAGTCCAGCTTTACGCTGGCTGCATGTACATCTGATTTAACATTGACCACTTTTGCTTTTGTAAGCTCAGTGCGCTCTTGATTTCTTTGTATTTGAAGTCTAATTCCAGAGCTTCATAAGAGCGGAGCAAGTTAGCTTTTTTGGCATCCATTAAGCTTTTCTGTGCACTATAGAATTCAGTCATTTTACTAACGAGCAAATCATATTCTGCATGTAATTTAGTGAGTAACTCTTGACCATTGGGCATGAGTTCAAGTTTTGCTTTTGTTCTTTTCAATTGCATAGCTGCTTTAGCTTGCTCAATACGTTGCTCAGGGCAGCGTCTTAAATTACTGGTTAATCCAATAAATGAAAGACCACTAATCAACCATTTTGTGGGATCAAATTGCCACCATTTGATGCCATTTCTGTAATCATATTCGAAGATATGGTGGTAGTTGTGATAGCCCTCACCAAAAGTGAAGAATGCTAAAATTCCATTATCTCTTGCAGTGTTTGTGTCTGTGTAGGGTTGTTTTCCCCAGATATGGGCTAATGAATTAATAAAGAAAGTCACATGGTGAACAATAACGAGTCTGAATACACCTGCAACGACTAACATTCCCCAAATGTCGCCATTCAACCATCCAATAAACATTGGGATAGAGAAGTTAGCAATAAGCATGATAGGGAGATAATGATTGTGCTGCCACATTACAACTTTATCTTTCTGTAAATCTTTACAGTTGCTGTAGTCAGAATATCGATGAGCTTGATATTCTCTTAACATCCAGCCGATATGTGAATACCAGAACCCTTTCTTAGCAGAGTAGGGATCGCGATCGTTATCATCGACATGTCTGTGGTGAATTCTGTGATCAGAAGCCCAGTGTAAAATACTGTTTTGCAGTGCCATTGCTCCAGCTACAGCAAGAATGACCCGAACTACAGGGTTTGCTTGGTATGATTTGTGCGCCCATAGTCTGTGATATCCAGCTGTGATCGACATTCCTGTTGCCCAAATCAGCGAAATACACGTGATAACTTCAACCCAATCAAGGCCCCTGTAAAACACTTCAAGAGGGACAAAGACAAGTGAAATAAGGCCTGTTACAACAAATACTAAAATATTGGTAATGAGCAATCGAGGCTTTTTCTGCGTTGTCATAAATAAAGTGGGTTCGTTCAGCTTACATATGTACGCTATTTTGCGGGTCTAGGTAGTCAATGGCAAGTAAAATATAGGCATTTAGCCGTCTGATCGATAATATAATAGAAGGATTGTGTAGAAGTAGGAATACAGTTGTTAAGTCGGCAAGAGAAAAAAAGAAGAACGCGTCGAACAATCATCGATGCGGCGTTTCGTTTATTGGATGAAAAGCAGAATTTATCTAGCATTAGTTTGCGTGAAGTCGCTCGGGCTGCTGGAATTGCGCCGACTTCTTTTTATCGACATTTCAATAATATTGACGAACTTGGATTGACGCTAGTTGATGAAGCAGGGTTGGCTCTGCGGCAACTTATGCGCCAGGCTAGGATAGAGATAGCCTCGGGAACTGGAATCATTAATACCTCGGTGGATACTTTTATGCTATTCACTTGTGATCAAAGTAACGTATTTCGACTCTTACTCAGAGAGCATGCTGGAACATCTGCAGCTTTTAGAGCTGCTGTGTCTAGGGAAATACAACACTTTATCGATGAACTTGCTGACTTTATTCGTAATGGTAACAATGTGCCTGCAGATTATGCTTTTCTGCAGGCTGAAGCCATGGTCAAGTTAGTCTTCAGCGCCGGCGCCGAAAGTTTAGAAGCTGATCAGAGCCAGAGAGTGGTTCTCGCAAATCGTTTAAAGAAACAGCTTTTGTTTATTGCGAAAGGTGCTGACGCACTCAAGCCTAGATAGTTTTTGATACCGTTAAATGGAATCTAGTTTCTCTAGATAAACACCGCACTCTGCGTGATGTGTGTAAGGAAATTGATCAAACAAAGCAAACCTGGTGACTTTATGCGTTTTGCTCAACACTTTTAAATTATCGAA
The DNA here is from genome assembly GCA_004353515.1 of Alteromonadaceae bacterium M269. GTDB lineage: Bacteria > Pseudomonadota > Gammaproteobacteria > Enterobacterales > Alteromonadaceae > M269. The sequence continues at coordinate 79,870 of SMNZ01000010.1, forward strand.
TAAAGTGTTGGGGTTACATGAAATGTACAAGATATTCTTGTAAGCACTTACCATACTAAGAGTATCTGAATCTAAGCCACTTCTGGGTGGATCAACAAAGATAGTCTCGAACTGATATTGATTAAGGTCGATATCTTTTAATCGATGGAATTGCCTCTTCCCAGCCATAGCTTCGCTGAATTCTTCACTTGATATCCTAACAACAGATGCGTTTTCGACCTTATTCGATAACATATTATCGTTTGCAGCATTCACCGAGCTTTTGGAAATTTCAGTTGCGAGGACCTTATCGAAGTTCTCTGCTAATGGAATCGTAAAATTACCAAGGCCACAGTAAAGCTCTAACATATCTTTGTTAGGAGCTTGACTTTGGGGTTTAGAGACGTCTAGAGCCCAAGCTATCATCTTACTATTTACCGCTGCATTGGGTTGAGTGAAACTATTTTCTATCTGCTTGAAGGTGTAAGTTCTATTGCCAACTGGCAACTGCTCAGTAACAAAGTCTTGACCGATAATGTGCTTTTGTTTGCGTGCGCGACCTATAACATTGATTTTTTTTCTAGGTAGCAGAGACTCGGCAAGTTGCTCTGCTTCTTTATACCAGTCTTGCTCTAACGACTTGTGATAAAGAAGAGATATCACCAGTTCCCCATTTAGTGTAGAAAGGTAATCTACTTGAAAGAGTTTGCTTCTCAGTACAGTGTTATGTCTAAGATAAGACATAAGGGCAATCATCGCTTCATTGATAATGATTGACGCTTGGGGAAACTGATAAACGCGGTACTTTTCCTTTGTGCTCTGATCAAACATGATGTGATAAAGGTCATCCCCATCATGCCATACTCTAAATTCTGCGCGCATGCGGTAATTGAGCTTGGGAGAATCAAACACCTCTAGTTGGGGCATAGTTAGCTCAGAAAAAGTTGTTCTAACTTCATTTGCCTTATCTTCTAATAGCTTTTCGTATTGTTGAGGGTTTATATCGGTAGCGCGCATGATCTCTCCTGTAGAAGGGCGCAGATTGTATAGCATTATAACTGTGGTGCAATCACACAGTGTAATCTTGAGACTTCACTTCAAAGTGTATTGGAAAGTTGCGCAGGATTTTCGGCTAACTAATATTAGTGTACAAAAGTCTAAATTATAGCCAGTTATTGTCGATATACTGTGTAAGGTATTGAGGTAATTTAAAATGAGTATAAGTGATATAAGAGCGTTTTTTGCCGATCGCTCGCAAGTGACTGATCTTAGTCGTCAGCAACGTTCACAGGCTGAGATTCAATCCAATCGGCAAGGAGTTGGCGTACAAGGTAGTCGTGTTAGTCTATCTACCAACTTATCTATTAGTTCCCAATCTTTTATAGGGGCTCGTGTCCTCACAAATGGATTCAATCAATCTTTGAATGTTAATGAGCAAAGGCCTAATTTTAATTTACCATCTAATGAACGAACAGGATTTGATTTTGAGGAAGTTGCTCGCAACGTTCTGAATTTTGTTGGCGGCGTTATTAGAGGTGCACAAGCTCGAGGTGAAGACGAGGACGAGCTTGTCGATCTATTTGCGCAGGCTAGAAGAGGTGTTGAGAGGGGAATTGGTCAAGCAATAGAAGATTTGGAAGGATTTCTGGATGATGACATTGAAGAAGGAATTGAAAATAGCCGAAATCTCATTGAAGAGGGAATAGCAGATCTAGAGCGGAATATTTTTGGAACTCCGCCTCAGCAGATATTAGAGAATGAAACACGAGTTGAACAAACAATTAGTGTCTCCGATCAGCGGTCTGGAGATCTACGTATAAGAACTCGAGATGGCGATGAGGTTAGAATCCGATTCGAAGATATAGAGCGATTCCAACAAAGCCAGTCACTTTTATTGCAGACAAGGCAAGCTCAAGAAAGTAACGCAGGTAATGAAGTAGAACAGAATAGTGAGCAACTAACTGAACAACCATCTCCTCCGGCGCAAGATATTGATGTCGAAGAAGCACAAGTTGCCGAGGAAACGCCTTCTGCAGCAGGGTTACAAGAAAACCAAACACCGCTAATCAATGTTCAGGCGGTACCACAAGGAATAGTGAATGCTGAAAGCAATGATGACTCTGATGAAGAGTCAACTTCGTTAGTTGATGACTCCCCATCTAATGCAGAGCAAGAAAGTTCGATAATCGAACAGACAGTTAGTGTGGAACAAAGCAGCTTATTTTTTGAAAGCAGTTCTTTTTCTTTCTCAGTTGAAGGCGAATTAGATGAGGATGAGTTACGAGCAATTGGAGAGTTAGTTAGTAATACCGCAGACTTGGCCAATGAGTTCTTTAATGGAGGTGTTGATCTTGCTTTTGAACAAGCGCTCGAGTTGGGTTTTGATGAAACAGAACTGACAGGCTTCGCCTTGCAACTCGATAGTGTGCAACAGACGCGAATCACTCAAACCTATGAATCAGTATCTCAGTTTAGTGACAGTAATAATGAAGGTGAACAAGACCGAGTCAGTTCGGTGAGGCCTGTTGCTGATTATTTATCGGATTTGCTTAGCGTTTTTGATCAATCGAGGCAGCTGTTGCAAAGTAGGGAAGTGTTCGATGATTTAATTAATGATGTTTTTAATCGTGTTCTTCAAATTCAAACACCAGATCTGGTTAACGCACTTAATCGATTTAATGGTTTCAATGAAAGACTATTAAGTAATGCGGAAGCCGCAATCAATCGAGATGTTTAACAAATAGAACTTATTCAATAAAAAAGCCTGCTGTGTAGCAGGCTTTTTCGACACTAAATAATAAAAGTTTACTGAACGACCTTTTCCTTCGCTAAACGGACGACTAAATTGCGTTGCTGAAATTCTTGGTCATTAAGCTTATTGATTGCTTTGTTCGCACCACGAGATTCAACTTCAACAAAACCGTATCCTTTTCGTTTCCCTGTTCTCTTATCTTTCATCAATCTCACAGAGCTAACTTTAGCAACCTGTTCGAAGTGATCTTGGACAGCATCTTCGTTAGCTTTATAAGGAAGGTTTCCTACATATAAGGTTGTTGTATTGCTTTCTTCGCTATCTGAATTTGCAGTTCCTTGAATATTTGCTTGCACTAACATAGTAGCTATTGAGCCTATAACAATACCTACGGCAAAAGCGATATTGAGCATATCGGGCGAAAAAAGCATGGGCCCAACAAAAAATCCAATAAGGGCGAGAATTATAATTGTAATAATATTGACGGGTGAAAAAGACATGTTGTAACTACCTAACTTTATAATAATTTTTATATGTGAAGGAACACTATCTTACTGCGTAAATGTTCCGACGCCAACTATAGCTATAACGCTTGCTTTCCCCATTAGACTTTAGTATTAGAAATAATGAGTGTTGATTAAAAACCATTCAAACGGTCAATAAAATGCAAAAAGGAGTTGACGTATTCTATGAGGTCAGTATGATTCGCGCACTCTCATTTGACGGGTTAGATTGTTGGGTGAGGCGGTAGTGTTTAGACGGCTTTTTAAGGTGTTTAAATAGTACTGGAAGAGGTCAGCTGAGATAGTTTAAAAAAACTTTCAAAACGCGGTTGACATCGAGTGAGGATGGCGTAGAATGCGCGTCCCGCTTGGGGGAGACCTCAAGCCGCTAAGTTAAGACTTAGCAAAATGTTCTTTAACAATTGATAACAAGACAATCTGTGTGGGCACTCGTTAAGAGTGTTTATACGGCGATTCAGAATTTTATATATTTTAATTGAAGAGTTTGATCATGGCTCAGATTGAACGCTGGCGGCAGGCCTAACACATGCAAGTCGAACGGTAACAGGAATAGCTTGCTATTTGCTGACGA
>SMNZ01000011.1 GCA_004353515.1 Alteromonadaceae bacterium M269
TTGAGATGTTCCGTAAGCTTCTAGACGAAGGTCGTGCGGGTGAGAACGTTGGTGCCCTACTACGTGGTACTAAGCGTGAAGAAGTAGAGCGTGGTCAAGTATTGGCTAAGCCTGGTTCAATTACACCTCACACTAAGTTTGAAGCTGAGGTTTATGTATTGTCTAAAGATGAAGGTGGACGTCACACGCCATTCTTCAAAGGCTATCGTCCTCAGTTCTACTTCCGTACAACAGACGTAACAGGTGCTGTTGAGTTACCGGAAGGAACAGAGATGGTAATGCCAGGCGACAACTTGAAGTTCAAAGTAGAGTTGATTGCTCCGATTGCGATGGACGAAGGTCTACGTTTCGCAATCCGTGAAGGTGGCCGTACAGTAGGTGCGGGTGTTGTTGCTAAGATTCTAGACTAAGCACACACTAAATCACTTAAGAAGAAGGCGCTTTAACAGCGCCTTTTTTGTTTCTGTAATTTCTTATTTATAATCTCTTCCCCTCAGTTAACACTCGTTCTTGCAGAAGCAAATAACCTAACTTTCCATCACAAAATCATCATTAATACTTTATCGTCTTTTTTTTCTGAATAAGAGTCGGTAAGGTAGCGCATTGCTTAAGTACCCATCGTTGATAGAGGACGTTATGTTAAGAGTCTTGTTTTTACTCCTGTCTGTCAGTTTCATGCTAAATGCTCGAGCTGAAGTTGAATCTGTATCTGTTTATACCCAAGAGTTGCAGCGTCAGGCGGGCTACTTTGATTTGTATTACGACGAGCAAGAAGACAAAGTGTATTTGCTTGTTAATAAGGTAGATACAGAGTTTCTTTTTCAAAGTAGCTTACCTCAGGGCGTAGGGTCTAATGATATAGGTTTAGACCGTGGCCAGTTAGGTGATACGAGACTGGTTAAGTTTGAAAAGTACGGTAATAAAATCCTACTTAAGCAACTGAATACAGATTACAGAGCGAGCTCCTCAAATAAAGCAGAGAGGGAAAGTATCGATGAAGCTTTCGCTGACTCTGTTATCGCTGGGTTTAAGATTAAGGCGCAAGAGGGCAATGCCTATCTGATTGACTACACAGACTTTCTGCTCTCTGACATTCATGGGTTAGCTGGACAGCTGAGAGAAAGACGCCAAGGGAGTTTCTCGGTTGATAAGAGCCTAAGTGGTGTTTATTTAGACCGTACCAAAGCTTTCCCTGAGAATACGGAGCTTCAAGCCTTAGTGACTTTCACTGGCAGCGGAGCTGGTGACTTTCTTGAAAGTGTTACGCCTGATGCGTCTAGTGTTTCTGTGCACTTACACCACTCTTTGGTGAAGCTACCCGACGATAACTACGAGACTCGTGAGTTCCATCCTTACTCGGGCTTCTGGAAGGTAGAGTATCAGGATTATTCGGCACCTATAGAATCATCTATGGCTCAACGTTTTATCCCGCGTCATCGTCTAGCAAAGAAAAATCCTAATGCGCAATATAGTGAAGCGGTTGAACCTATTGTTTATTACCTAGATCCAGGTATCCCTGAACCAGTTATGGGTGCGTTACGCGATGGTGCATTATGGTGGAATAGGGCGTTCGAATTAGCCGGTTATAAAGATGCGTTCCAAGTAAAAGTACTACCGGAAGATGCCGATCCTATGGATGTTCGCTACAACGTTATTCAATGGGTACATCGTTCAACGAGAGGCTGGTCTTACGGTGGTTCAGTTATTGATCCAAGAACAGGCGAAATCATTAAAGGTCATGTAACACTGGGTTCTCTTCGAGTTCGTCAGGATTACTTGATCGCTCTTGGGTTAACGAGTCCATTTGATACCGAAAATGCGAGTACAGATGAGCAGCTACAACTAGCGCTGGCTCGTATTCGTCAGCTATCTGCGCATGAAGTTGGTCACACCTTAGGTATTGCCCATAACTTCGCAGCAAGTGAAGATGGTAGAGAGTCGGTTATGGACTACCCACACCCTTATGTGACACTCAATAACAGAAAGATTGTTTTGGATGACGCTTATGATGTTGGTATGGGAGCATGGGACAACTACGTTATTGCCTATGGTTATCAAGACTTCCCATCTAGTGTTGATGAGTCACAGCAGTTAAAACAGCTGATGCAGAATGCACGTTCAAGAGGTTTAGATTATATCTCTGACCCTGATGCTAGAGCGGCCAACAGTGCTAGTAGTAAAGGTCATCTATGGGATAGCGGTACTGATCCTGTCGATGAGTTGCAAAGAGTTATAGGTGTTAGAGAAGTAGCACTTTCAAACTTCGGCTTGAATAGTATTCCAGAAGGGACAGCTTTGTCTTCGTTGGAAGAGTCTTTAGTTCCTATTTATCTGTTCCATAGATATCAGGTAGATGCCACAGCGAAGTTATTGGGTGGTGTGACTTATGAATACGAGAGTAAAGGTGATTACGCCAACCCTAAAGGTATTAAAGCGGTTGATGCGAGCCAACAAATCAAAGCGTTAGAAGCACTCATCACTACTATAACTCCTGAGTTTTTGGCATTGCCGGATAACTTATTGTCGATTATTACCCCTAAAGCTTATGGCAATAATCGCAATCGTGAAAGCTTCCGTGGCAGAACGGGGGTTACCTTCGATCCGCTCAGTGCAGCGGAGTCAGCGGCTGGTTATACAATGGGATTGATCACCATGCCTGAGCGTCTGAATAGGCTAGCTCAGCAACATGCGTTTGATAACAGCAAGCCTAGTGTCAGTGATGTTGTGGCTAGATTAGTAAGTAAGTCTATTCGAGCTAATCAGAGTCAACATTCAGCGATACAAACACGCGTTAACTATGTTGTTTTAGATAGATTGGTTAGCGCAATGGACAATAGCCAGCTGGCGCCTGAAGTTAAGGCTGAATTACAGTTCCAACTTGTTAGGCTTCATGATTGGTTGAAGTCGCAGTCAGGTAATATGCATACGTCTGTCATGTCGCAGTGGCTTGGTTTATTGTGGAAAACGGGTGAATGGAAAGGCTCCATGGAAGTGAAGCCACTACCACCGGGATCTCCGATTTAGAAAGCGATTCTTTACACTTTAAAAACCTTATCATCGTCCCAATTTAGATAGGGCGATGGTAAGGCTTGTATATGATAACTTAGTAGGTATAATACGCGTCCCTCCTCGCATGTGACTATGAATTTCCCAGAACAATATTCTGATTTCACAAGCTAGGTATAACTTAATTTTGTATTTAAAGTAGGTAGCGTTAGGGGTGTAGCTCGAATTGGTAGAGCGGCGGTCTCCAAAACCGAAGGTTGGGGGTTCGAATCCCTCCACCCCTGCCAACATTGAATAAAGGCGAATAGGCCGTAGAGTCAGTTATCCATTCGTGGAAACAGGCTTGCGTTGAATAGGTAAGAAAATGAGTGAAAATATAGACAACCCTTCAAATCCTATGGACACAGTGAAGTGGGTGTTGGCAGTAGTGTTACTCGGCAGTGCCGTAGCTGTTAACCAATATTTTGGTGAGCTATCTGTTTTGTATAGAGCATTGGGTATTGTTGCTTTAGTTGCCATTGCTTTGTTTGTTGCAGCGACAACAGTTAAAGGTGCTCAATTCCTTACATTTGCTAAAGAAGCTCGCACGGAGACGCGTAAAGTAGTTTGGCCTACTCGACAAGAAGCAACGCAAACCACGCTGATTGTCCTTGTTGCTACTTTTGTTATGGCTCTACTATTATGGGGCTTAGACGGTATTATCGTTAGAGTAGTTTCATTTGTGACCGGATTAGGAGCTTAAATCATGTCAGATAAAAAATGGTATGTTGTTCAAGCTTTCTCAGGCTACGAAAGCCGCGTACAAAAAACACTACTAGAACATATTAAATTACATAACATGGAAGACAGCTTCGGTGAGGTTCTTGTACCAACGGAAGAAGTTGTTGAAATGCGTGCAGGCCAAAAGCGTAAGAGTGAACGTAAATTCTTCCCGGGTTACGTACTTGTTCAAATGGACATGAATGAAGATAGCTGGCACTTAGTGAAAAGCATTCCTCGTGTGCTTGGCTTTATCGGCGGAACAACTGACCGTCCAGCACCTATTAGTCAACGCGAAGCAGATGCTATTTTGAATAGACTGCAAGAATCTGTTGATAAGCCGAAGCCAAAAACTTTATTCGAAGCAGGCGAAGTGGTTCGCGTTATTGATGGCCCATTCGCAGACTTCAATGGTGTTGTTGAAGAAGTGGATTACGAGAAAAGCCGCTTGAAAGTCTCTGTACTTATCTTCGGTCGTTCTACGCCAGTTGAGCTTGAATTTGGCCAGGTCGAGAAAGGCTAAAGGATAATTATATACGCTTCGTTCTGAACGAACTTCGCGAAAAGGTTTTGATAAAAACCAAAAATCAAAAAAAGTCAATATAAAGTCTTGATGTCGGGCGCGAATTTAGTCTATAATTCGCGCCCTTTTTGTAATACGGGAAGCCGTTTGAGCAATCGTTCTCAGTGATTTGCAAGGCGTTTAACCCACATTTGAGAGTATATAATGGCTAAAAAAGTTACTGGCTTAATTAAGCTACAAGTCGCGGCGGGCGCTGCAAACCCAAGCCCACCAGTTGGTCCTGCACTAGGTCAACACGGTGTTAATATCATGGAATTCTGTAAGGCATTTAACGCTAAGACAGAAAGCTTAGAAAAAGGCGCGCCTGTTCCTGTTGAGATTACAGTATATGAAGATCGTTCATTTACTTTCGTAACTAAAACTCCTCCTGCATCATTTTTGTTGAAAAAAGCTGCTGGTATTAAGAGTGGTTCTGGTCGTCCAAACACTGAAAAAGTGGGTAAAGTGACGCGTGCGCAATTAGAAGAAATTGCGAAAACTAAAGAACCAGATCTAACTGCGTCAAGCCTTGACGCGGCAGTAAATACTATTGCTGGCTCTGCGCGCAGCATGGGCTTGACGGTAGAGGGATAAGACATGGCTAAATTATCAAAACGTATGCGCGCAATCCGCGAGAAAGTTGATGTTGCTAAAGCATATGAGTTTAACGAAGCAGTATCTTTGCTAAAAGAATTCGCGACTGCTAAGTTCGCAGAAAGCGTTGATGTATCAGTTAATCTTGGTATCGACGCTCGTAAATCTGATCAAAACGTTCGTGGTGCAACTGTTCTTCCAAACGGCACTGGTAAAGAAGTTCGTGTAGCTGTATTTACTCAAGGCGCGAATGCCGAAGCTGCTAAAGAAGCAGGTGCTGATATCGTTGGTATGGACGACTTAGCTGAACAAGTTAAGAAAGGCGAAATGGACTTTGACGTTGTTGTTGCTTCTCCTGATGCAATGCGCGTTGTTGGTCAATTAGGTCAAATCCTAGGTCCGCGTGGACTTATGCCTAACCCTAAAACTGGTACAGTAACTCCAGACGTTGCTACAGCGGTTAAAAATGCTAAAGCTGGTCAGGTTCGTTACCGTAATGACAAGAACGGTATTATCCATGCAAGCATCGGTAAAATCGCTTTTGAAGCAAATCAAATCGAAGAAAACCTTAAAGCATTGCTAGAAGCATTGAAGAAAGCTAAGCCTTCTTCTGCGAAAGGTGTATACATCTCTAAGGTTAGCCTAAGCACAACTATGGGTGCTGGCGTAGCTGTTGATATCTCTAGCTTAGATATCTAATAGATTTCTGAATTACTGAAGTAATTCTTGAAGTGCTCGTTATTGAGCCCTTCCTCTCGTAATAGGTTATGGGTTGGAGTCTAGGTAAGCCTAAGACTCCCGTCCAAGACCGTAGGTGTGAACTGGCAGATAGATAGAGAGCTATTTGTATTCAACAGGGCACTTAAAACATCAACCTACGCAGACGGTGATTTGACTCAGACTCTCTGGGTATGCAAACACCGAAGAGCGGTAAGACTTTCGGGTTTTATCAATCTAACTAACTCTGAGAATTTATTCTCAGTCATTTAAGAGGTGAACTCAGTGGCACTAGGTTTAGCAGCAAAGAAAGAGATCGTAGCAGAAGTTAACGATGTTGCATCTCGCGCTCTATCCATTGCCGTCGCTGAATACCGTGGAATGGAAGTTGCCGAACTTACCGATCTACGTGTTAAAGCTCGTGAACAAGGTGTTTACTTAAAAGTAATTCGTAACACTTTGGCTAAGCGTGCTCTTGCTGACACGAAGTTTGGTGATTTGGATCCTGCATTAACAGGTCAACTTATTTACGGTTTCTCTATCGATGCACCTGGCGGCGCGGCGCGCTTGTTCAAGGACTATGCGAAAGAGAACGAAAAGTTGAACGTTACTGCACTTTCAATTGGTAGTGGTTTGTTGGGTCCAGAAAAGCTGGACGCAGTTGCTTCACTTCCAACCCGCGACGAAGCATTGGCAAGACTACTTGCTACCTTCAAAGCACCTGTCGAGAAGTTCGTTCAAACAGTCAACGAAGTTCCTGGCAAATTTGTGCGTGTATTGGCGGCGATCAAAGACGAAAAATAGTTTTCGTTTTTGGCATTATAAATTTTTAACATATAACCCAGGAGTTTAGAGAAATGGCTCTAACTAAAGACGATATTTTAAACGCTATTGCTGAAATGCCAGTAATGGAATTGGTTGAACTAATCGAAGCGGCTGAAGAGAAATTCAACGTTTCTGCTGCTGCAGCTGTTGCTGTTGCTGCACCTGCAGGCGGCGACGCTGGCGGTGCTGCTGCTGAGCAAACTGAATTTGATGTTGTTCTTACATCTTTCGGTGGTAACAAAGTTGCTGTTATCAAAGCTGTTCGTGGCGCGACTGGTCTTGGCCTTAAAGAAGCGAAAGAAGTTGTTGAATCAGCTCCTAAAGCTATCAAAGAAGGCGTTTCTAAAGAAGAAGCAGAAGAACTTAAAGCACAGCTTGAAGAAGCAGGCGCTGAAGTTGAAGTTAAGTAATTTATCGCAAGATAAATTACTCGCCTTATAAAGGCTTAGGCTGGTGTTTTTTAAGCACCAGCCTTTTTGCGCTGTAGGACAGAGCTTTTTTCATTTTTTGGCTCATGACTACGAAGTAGTGCAAAAACATTTAGAAAGTGAAATAAACCAAGAAGTTAGCTAAACTGTTTAGCCAGCTTTTTGTCGTTAACATCTGAGTGTGTTTTAAAAAGTGTTCGAAGTTTGTTTTGTTTGTGCATGAGCGAAACAAGTTGGGTCAGAAATCGGCAGGCTGAGGAAACGATGGTTTACTCTTATAGCGAAAAGAAACGTATCCGTAAGGATTTTGGCAAACGCCCCCAGGTATTGGAAATACCTTATCTTCTCTCCATTCAGCTAGATTCTTTTAAGAAATTTATCGATATTGATCCTGATGGTCAATGTGGTTTGGAAGCGGCATTCAGATCTGTATTTCCTATTAAAAGTTACTCAGGGAATTCAGAATTACAATATGTCAGTTACCGTTTAGGTGAGCCTGTATTTGATGTTAAAGAATGTCAAATACGTGGAGTAACTTATTCAGCCCCTCTACGCGTTAAATTGCGTTTAGTGTTGTTTGATAAAGAAGCAGCACCGGGCACAGTAAAAGATATCAAAGAGCAAGAAGTATACATGGGTGAAATTCCACTCATGACAGACACAGGTACTTTTGTTATCAATGGTACTGAGCGTGTTATTGTTTCTCAGCTGCACCGTTCTCCAGGTGTGTTCTTTGACCATGATAAAGGCAAGACTCACTCGTCTGGTAAAGTGCTTTATAACGCACGTGTTATTCCTTACCGTGGTTCATGGTTAGATTTCGAGTTTGATCCAAAAGATAACTTGTTTGTTCGTATAGATAGACGTCGTAAATTACCTGCGACTATTATCTTGCGCTCATTAGAAATGACGACTGAAGAAATCGTTAGCTTGTTCTTCGACAATGACACTGTTCGTGTTACAGAAGATAGCTATCTGATTGATTTGGTTCCAGAGCGTCTTCGTGGTGAAACTGCACAGTTTGACATCATCGGTAAAGATGGTGAAGTTCTGGTTGAAGAAGGTCGCAGAATCTCAGCGCGCCATACGCGTCAGTTAGAAAAAGCAGGTGTTAAAGAGCTTGTTGTTCCTGCAGAGTTTTTGCAAGGCCGAGTCATTGCGAAGAACTACGTCAACGAAGAAACTGGCGAAGTTGTAGCGAATGCCAACGACGAGTTGACATTAGAACTGTTGCAAGCGCTTAAAGATGCTGGTTTTGAGTCATTTGAGACACTTTACATCAATGAACTTGATCACGGTTCTTATATCTCAGATACCCTACGTATAGATTCAAGTACTAACCGTTTAGAAGCGTTAGTTGAAATCTATCGCATGATGCGTCCTGGTGAACCACCAACAAAAGACGCAGCAGAAACTTTATTCAATAACTTATTCTTCTCTGATGACAGATATGATCTTTCTTCAGTAGGTCGAATGAAGTTCAACCGTCGCCTTGGTCGTGAAGAGTCCACAGGTTCAGGTATCTTAAGTAAAGAAGACATCGTTGACGTTATGAGACAGCTTATTGCTATCCGTGATGGTAAAGACGAAGTCGATGATATCGATCACTTAGGTAACAGACGTATCCGTTCTGTTGGTGAAATGGCTGAGAACCAGTTCCGCGTTGGTTTAGTACGTGTAGAACGTGCAGTTAAAGAACGCTTGAGCCTTGGTGATCTTGATGCCGTTATGCCACAAGATTTGATCAATGCTAAGCCTATCTCAGCAGCGGTTAAAGAATTCTTTGGTTCAAGCCAATTATCTCAGTTTATGGATCAGAATAACCCATTATCTGAGGTAACTCACAAGCGTCGTATTTCAGCGTTAGGCCCAGGTGGTTTGACTCGTGAGCGCGCTGGCTTTGAGGTTCGTGACGTACACCCTACTCACTATGGTCGTGTTTGTCCTATCGAAACGCCTGAAGGTCCAAACATCGGTTTGATCAACTCATTATCAAGCTTTGCTCGTACGAATGACTTTGGTTTCCTAGAAACACCATATCGTAAAATTATCGATGGTGTAGTAACTGACGAAGTTGATTACTTGTCAGCAATCGAAGAAGGCCAATATGCAATCGCGCAGGCTAACACTGCACTTGATGAAGATAACCGTGTTATCGACGACCTAATTCCTTGTCGTTATCGTGGTGAAACAACGTTAGTTGTTAAAGATGACATCAAGTATATGGACGTTTCTCCTCAACAGATCGTTTCTGTTGCTGCGAGCATCATCCCATTCCTAGAGCACGATGATGCGAACCGTGCATTGATGGGATCGAACATGCAACGTCAAGCTGTTCCAACACTACGTGCTGATAAGCCGCTCGTTGGTACAGGCATGGAGAAAACAGTTGCTGTTGATTCAGGTGTTACTGTTGTTGCTAAACGTGGTGGTGTTATCGACTACGTAGATGCAAGCCGTATCGTTGTTAAGGTTAATGAATCAGAAATGCTGGCTGGTGAAGCGGGCATTGATATCTACAACCTAACTAAGTACACGCGTTCTAACCAGAACACATGTATTAACCAAAAACCAACATGTAATGTAGGTGAGCCGGTTGTTGCTGGTGATGTATTAGCAGATGGTCCTTCTACAGATATGGGTGAATTGGCACTAGGTCAAAACATGCGTATCGCGTTCATGCCTTGGAATGGTTATAACTTTGAGGATTCAATCCTTATTTCTGAGCGTGTTGTTCAAGAAGACAGATTTACAACAATTCACATCCAAGAACTTAGCTGTATCGCTCGTGATACTAAGCTTGGGCCAGAAGAGATTACACCAGACATTCCTAATGTTGGTGAGTCTGCACTAGGCAAGTTGGATGAATCAGGTGTTGTTTATATCGGTGCTGAAGTAAAAGGCGGCGATATCTTAGTTGGTAAAGTAACACCTAAAGGTGAAACTCAGCTAACACCTGAAGAAAAACTATTAAGAGCAATCTTCGGTGAGAAAGCATCTGACGTTAAAGATACTTCTCTGCGTGTTCCTAACAGTGTTCACGGTACCGTTATTGACGTACAAGTCTTTACTCGCGATGGCGTAGAAAAAGACAAGCGTGCGCTTGAAATTGAAGATATGCATCTACGCGAAGTGAAGAAAGACTTAGGTGATGAATTTAAGATTCTTGCTGACGGTATCTTTGCTCGTACACAAAACTTATTGCTTAAGTCAGGTGTTGACCAAGCTAAGCTTGATAGCATGCCTCGTGAGAAGTGGTTCGATATTCCACTATCTGATGATGCTGCTCAAGAAGAGTTGGATCAAAACGCTGAACAGCACAGTGAAATCAAGCAAGACTTCGATAAGAAGTATGAAGTTAAGCGCCGTAAGATTACTCAAGGTGACGACTTAGCGCCGGGCGTACTTAAGATTGTTAAAGTTTACCTAGCGGTTAAACGCCACATCCAACCGGGTGACAAGATGGCGGGGCGTCACGGTAACAAAGGTGTTATCTCAACAATTCAACCTGTTGAAGATATGCCTTATGACGCTAACGGTACACCAGTTGATATCGTACTGAATCCTCTAGGGGTTCCGTCTCGAATGAACATCGGTCAGGTACTTGAGACTCACTTAGGTATGGCGGCTCATGGTATCGGTGACAAGATCAACCGTATGCTTAAAGAGCAACAAGAAGTACACAAATTGCGTAACTTCTTAAGCGAAGTATACAGCTTAGGTGATTCTCGCCAATCTGTTGATATCGCTAGCTTTACTGATGACGAAGTCATGCGTTTGGCAGGTAACTTGCGTAAAGGTCTACCTGTAGCAACACCAGTATTTGACGGTGCAACTGAAGCTGAAATCAAGAAGATGCTAGCACTTGCTGATATTCCTGAAGACGGTCAAATCGACCTATACGACGGACGTACAGGGCAGGCATTCGAACGTAAAGTAACTGTTGGTTACATGTACATGCTGAAACTTAACCACTTGGTTGATGACAAAATGCATGCGCGTTCTACTGGTTCTTACAGCTTGGTTACTCAACAGCCGTTGGGTGGTAAAGCACAATTCGGTGGTCAGCGTTTCGGTGAGATGGAAGTATGGGCACTAGAAGCATACGGTGCTGCATATACGCTTCAAGAGATGCTGACAGTTAAGTCTGATGATGTTAACGGTCGTACTAAGATGTATAAGAACATCGTGGATGGTGACCATCGTATGGACCCTGGTATGCCAGAATCCTTCAACGTATTGTTGAAAGAAATTCGCTCACTAGGTATTAACATCGAATTAGAAAGTTAATCAGCCGTTTGATTTGCTGAAAAGCAAGAAAATAGTTTTATAGGCCGAACGCGAGTTCGGCCATACCGATTGACTCCGCTGGGAGATAAATGTGAAAGACTTACTTAAGTTTCTTAAGCAACAAAATAAAACCGAAGAATTTGACACGATTCGAATCGGTCTAGCGTCACCAGACATGATCCGTTCATGGTCTTTTGGTGAGGTTAAAAAGCCAGAAACCATCAACTATCGTACGTTTAAGCCAGAGCGTGATGGTCTTTTCTGTGCGCGTATTTTTGGACCTGTTAAAGACTACGAATGTCTTTGTGGTAAATACAAGCGTCTTAAGCACCGTGGTGTTATCTGTGAAAAATGTGGCGTTGAAGTTACATTGACAAAAGTGCGCCGTGAGCGCATGGGCCACATTGAGTTAGCAAGCCCTGTAGCACATATCTGGTTCTTGAAGTCACTACCGTCTCGTATCGGTTTGATGTTAGATATGACACTACGTGATATTGAGCGCGTACTTTATTTTGAATCTTTCGTTGTTACTGAGCCAGGCTTAACAACGTTAGAGCGTCGTCAGCTATTAACTGAAGAAGAGTATCTTGATGCTCTTGAAGAACATGGCGATGAGTTCGAAGCGAAGATGGGTGCAGAAGCTGTCTTTGATTTGTTACAAGAACTAGACGTAGACGCAGACGTTAATTCAATGCGTGAAGAGTTACCTACTATCAACTCTGAAACTAAGCGTAAGAAGATCACTAAGCGTTTGAAGTTGCTTGAATCATTCCAGCAGTCAGGTAACAAGCCTGAGTGGATGATCATGACTGTACTACCAGTTCTTCCACCTGATTTACGTCCACTTGTTCCACTAGACGGTGGTCGTTTTGCAACATCTGATCTGAACGATTTATATCGTCGTGTTATTAACCGTAATAACCGTCTTAAGCGTCTATTAGACTTAGCAGCACCAGACATCATCGTACGTAACGAAAAGCGTATGTTACAAGAAGCTGTTGATGCGCTATTAGATAACGGTCGTCGTGGTCGCGCTATCACTGGTTCTAACAAACGTCCTCTTAAATCTTTGGCTGATATGATCAAAGGTAAGCAAGGTCGTTTCCGTCAGAACCTACTTGGTAAGCGTGTTGATTACTCTGGTCGTTCTGTTATCACAGTTGGTCCTACATTGCGTCTACACCAATGTGGTCTTCCTAAGAAAATGGCATTGGAATTGTTCAAGCCGTTTATCTACGGAAAACTTGAAGGCCGTGGTTTAGCGACAACAATTAAAGCAGCTAAAAAGTTAGTAGAAAAAGAAGCACCGGAAGTTTGGGACGTTCTTGATGAAGTTATCCGTGAACACCCAGTGCTACTTAACCGTGCACCGACTCTTCACAGATTGGGTATCCAAGCGTTTGAACCTACGCTGATCGAAGGTAAAGCGATTCAGTTACACCCGTTGGTTTGTGCAGCTTATAATGCTGACTTCGACGGTGACCAAATGGCGGTACACGTACCATTGACTATCGAAGCTCAATTAGAGTCTCGTGCGTTAATGATGTCTACTAACAACATCCTTTCTCCTGCGAGCGGTGACCCAATTATCGTTCCTTCACAGGACGTTGTATTAGGTTTGTATTACCTTACTCGTGACCGTGTTAATGGTCTGGGTGAAGGTATGATGTTCACCAGCCCACACGAAGCTGAAAAAGCGTATCGTACAGGTGCTGCTGAACTACACGCTCGCGTTAAAGTTCGTATCACAGAATATGACGTAGATGCAGAAGGTAATAAGACAGAGAAAGTCACACTAACAGATACTACTGTTGGTCGTGCGATTCTTTCTTTGCTATTGCCTCAAGGTTTGTCATTTGAATTGATTAACCAAGCGATGGGCAAGAAGCAAATCTCTCGCCTATTGAACGCTTGTTATCGTCAACTTGGTTTGAAAGATTCAGTTATCGCAGCTGACCAAATCATGTACACAGGTTTCCACTATGCGATGATCGCTGGTGCGTCAATCGGTATTGATGACATGGTTATCCCTGATGACAAAGTTTCAATCATTGATGAAGCCGAAGCAGAAGTAACTGAGATCCAGGAGCAGTTCCAATCAGGTCTTGTTACAGCGGGTGAGCGTTACAACAAAGTTATCGATATCTGGTCTGCGGCAAACGAACGTGTTGCTAAAGCGATGATGACTAACTTATCGACTGAGTCTATCAAGAATCGTGACGGTGAAATGGAAGAGCAGCCTTCTTTCAACTCTGTCTTTATGATGGCTGACTCAGGAGCTCGTGGTAGTGCGGCTCAGATTCGTCAGCTAGCGGGTATGCGTGGTCTGATGGCGAAACCAGATGGTTCAATCATCGAAACACCGATTACAGCGAACTTCCGTGAAGGTCTAAACGTACTTCAGTACTTTATTTCTACTCACGGTGCTCGTAAAGGTTTGGCCGATACGGCACTTAAGACAGCGAACTCAGGTTACTTGACTCGTCGTCTAGTAGACGTTGCGCAAGATTTGGTTATCACTAACGACGATTGTGGCACTTTCGAAGGTGTTAAGATGACACCTCTTATTGAAGGTGGTGACGTTGTTGAACCATTGCGTGAGCGTGTTCTAGGTCGTGTTGTTGCTGAAGACGTTGTTAAACCAGGTACAACTGAAGTCTTGGTAGAGCGTAATGTTCTTCTGGACGAAGGTTTAGTTGATATGCTTGAAGCCAACTCTGTTGACCAAGTTATCGTACGTTCTGTTATTACCTGTGACAACGACTTCGGAGTTTGTGCTCGTTGTTATGGTCGTGACTTGGCTCGTGGTCACATGGTTGGTCACGGTGAATCTGTCGGTGTTATTGCAGCTCAATCAATCGGTGAGCCGGGTACACAGCTTACGATGCGTACGTTCCACATCGGTGGTGCTGCATCAAGAGCATCAGCAGAGAACAGCGTACAAGTTAAGACTAACGGTACAATGAAGCTGCACAACGCTAAGCACGTACGTAACACAGATGGTAAGTTGGTTATCGTTTCTCGTTCTACTGAACTAACAGTAATCGACGAGCAAGGTCGTGAGAAAGAGCGTTATAAAGTACCTTACGGTGCTATCTTAACAATTGACGATAACGCAGCAGTTGCTGCAGGAACTGTAGTTGCTAACTGGGACCCGCACTCTCACCCAATCATTACTGAGCGTGCAGCTAAAGTTAGCTATGCTGAAATCGATGATTCAAATACTGAGATGCAGCAAGACGAGCTAACAGGTCTTTCACGTATCGTTGTTAAAGATCTTTCTAAAGCTAACGCGAAAGAGCCTAAGATTATCTTGGATATCGAAGATATCGGTTTACAGGAAATTCGCTTACCGAGCTTTACGACTATCGAAATCAGCGATGGTACTGCGGCTAAGCCGGGTGATGTATTGGCACGTGTTCCTCAAGAGAGTTCGAAGACACGTGATATTACCGGTGGTCTACCGCGTGTTGCTGACTTGTTCGAAGCGCGTAAGCCTAAAGAGCCTGCTATCTTAGCCGAAGTTTCTGGTTCTATTGGTTTCGGTAAAGAGACCAAAGGTAAGAAGCGTCTATTGATTACGCCTGCTGAAGGTGAGCAATACGAAGAAATGATTCCTAAGTGGAGACAGTTGAATGTCTTCGAAGGTGAAAGTGTAGAGAAAGGCGAAGTTATCGCTGACGGACCTGAGTCTCCACATGACATTCTTCGCCTACGCGGTATCAGTGCAGTTTCTAACTACATTGTTAACGAAGTGCAAGAAGTTTACCGCCTACAGGGTGTTAAGATTAACGATAAGCATATCGAAGTTGTTATTCGTCAGATGTTACGTAAGTGTATCGTGACTAATGCTGGTGACACTAACTTCCTAGAAGGTGAGCAGCTTGAATTGTCTGCGGTTAAGATTGCAAACCGTGAGATGGAGAAACAAGGTAAGTTACCGGCAGAATATGAGATTCAATTGCTAGGTATTACTAAAGCTTCTCTATCAACTGAGTCATTCATCTCTGCGGCGTCGTTCCAGGAAACAACTCGAGTGTTAACTGAAGCGGCTGTTCAAGGTAAGCAAGATGATCTGCGCGGATTGAAAGAAAACGTTATCGTTGGACGTCTAATCCCAGCAGGTACAGGTTTCGCTTACCACCAAAAACGTTCGAAGGAACGCTTTGAGGAAGAGTTTGAAGAAGTAGCAGTATCTGCGGCTGAAGCGGAACAAGCGTTATCTGAAGCATTGAATGCGGAAGTAAGCAGCACTTCAACAGACGAACAGTAATGTCTATCTGAGGCAATGCCCATGCATTGCCTCATGACCTTCTACTAAATCGCGCAAATAGCCTAAATATAAATGTTTGGCGCTATTGACAGCGATACCTTTCATCATTAGAATTCTGCGACCCAAATTTTGGTAATCAATTTTTGGTCACAGAATTTTTTCTGTTTTTAGCAAAGTAATTACCAATCAGAGCCAATGATTTAGTCATTCAGCGACTAAATGGCGCGATTAGTACAATTTATTAATTTAACCAGGAGCTAGTTAATGGCAACAGTTAACCAGTTAGTGCGTAAGCCACGCCAAAAGCCAGTTGCGAAAAGCAACGTTGCGGCTTTGCAAGCTTGCCCACAAAGACGTGGTGTTTGTACTCGTGTGTACACTACTACGCCTAAGAAGCCGAATTCAGCATTACGTAAAGTTTGCCGTGTTCGTTTAACCAACGGTTTTGAAGTTTCTTCATACATCGGTGGTGAAGGTCACAACCTACAAGAGCACAGTGTTGTTCTTATTCGTGGTGGTCGTGTTAAAGATTTACCAGGTGTGCGTTATCACACAGTTCGCGGAACTTTGGACTGCGCAGGTGTTAACGATCGTAAGCAAGCCCGTTCTAAGTACGGTGCGAAAAGGCCTAAGTCTTAACGGTTCTCCGTTAGTAAGGCCAAACTGATTTAATTTAGAGTTTTGGGTAATCCCTGAATTCCACGGAGAATAGAAGATGCCAAGAAGAAGAGTCGTAGGTCAACGTAAAATCCTACCTGATCCTAAGTTCGGATCACAATTACTTGCTAAATTCATGAATGTCGTCATGTTAGACGGCAAAAAATCTACAGCTGAAAAAATCGTTTACGGCGCATTAGATATTGTTGCTGAAAAAACCGGTAAAGCTCACTTAGATGTATTCGAAGAAGCGTTGGACAACATCCGTCCTACAGTCGAGGTTAAGTCTCGTCGTGTTGGTGGTTCTACATACCAAGTACCTGTAGAAGTTCGTCCTATTCGTCGTAATGCACTAGGCATGCGCTGGATGGTAGATGCTGCTCGTAAACGTGGCGAAAAATCAATGGCTCAGCGCCTTGCTGCTGAAATGCTAGATGCATCAGAGAACAAAGGTTCTGCGGTTAAGAAGCGTGAAGACGTTCACCGTATGGCTGAAGCTAACAAAGCATTCGCACACTATCGTTGGTAGTCGCTTTAAAGCTCGACTAAAGAGGATGTTATGGCGCGTCAAACCCCTATAGAGCGTTACCGAAATATCGGTATTTGTGCTCATGTGGATGCAGGAAAAACAACCACGACAGAACGTGTATTGTTCTACACTGGCTTATCTCACAAGATCGGTGAGGTACATGATGGCGCTGCAACCATGGATTGGATGGAGCAAGAGCAGGAGCGTGGTATTACTATCACCTCCGCTGCTACTACCTGTTTCTGGCAGGGCATGCAGAAACAATACGACCAGCACCGAATTAATATCATAGATACACCAGGGCACGTTGACTTCACTATCGAAGTTGAACGTTCTTTGCGTGTACTTGATGGTGCTGTTGTTGTTTTCTGTGGAGCTTCGGGTGTTGAACCTCAGTCTGAAACAGTGTGGCGCCAAGCAGATAAATATTCTGTTCCACGTATGGTGTTCGTGAATAAGATGGACAGAGCCGGCGCAGATTTTGAGCGTGTGGTTAAGCAAATTGGAACGCGTCTAGGCGCGACTTGTGTACCTATTCAATTGAATATTGGGGCAGAAGAAAACTTCCAAGGCGTTATTGATCTTATCAAGATGAAAGCCATCAACTGGAACGAGTCAGATCAAGGGATGACCTTCGAATACGAAGAGATTCCAGCAGAATTACAAGATAAAGCTGAACAGTACCGTATGGAAATGGTAGAAGCTGCAGCTGAAGCTAATGATGAGCTGATGGACAAATACCTTGAAGAAGGTGAGCTCTCAGAAGAAGAAATCAGACAAGGTTTACGTGTACGTACCTTGAATAATGAGATCGTATTAGCGACTTGTGGCTCAGCATTTAAAAATAAAGGTGTTCAAGCTGTATTAGACGCAGTGATTGAGTACTTACCTGCACCTGTTGATGTACCAGCAATTAGCGGTATTCTTGACGACAAAGCTGAAACAGAAGCAGAAAGGCCTGCTGACGATGACGCACCTTTTTCAGCGCTTGCATTTAAAATTGCGACTGACCCCTTTGTCGGTTCACTAACCTTCTTCCGTTGTTATTCGGGATTGGTTAAAACTGGCGATACGGTATATAACCCGGTTAAGTCCAAGCGTGAGCGTTTTGGTCGAATCGTTCAAATGCACTCTAAAGATCGCGAAGAGATTAAAGAAGTGCGTGCTGGCGATATCGCTGCTGCGATTGGTTTAAAAGATGTAACGACTGGCGACACTTTATGTGATCCGAATAATGTCATTACTCTTGAGCGTATGGAATTCCCAGAACCTGTGATTTCCGTTGCTGTTGAGCCAAGAACGCAAGCAGACCAAGAGAAGATGGGTATAGCACTCGGCAAACTGGCTGCTGAAGATCCTTCGTTCCGCGTTAATACGGATGAAGAATCAGGTCAAACGATTATTTCAGGTATGGGTGAACTGCACCTTGATATCATCGTTGATCGCATGAAGCGTGAGTTTAAAGTGGAATGTAACGTTGGTAAGCCTCAAGTGGCGTACCGCGAAACTATTCGCAAGAGTGTCGAAGTCGAAGGCAAATTCATTCGTCAATCGGGTGGCCGTGGTCAATATGGTCATGTTTGGTTGAAGATTGAGCCTAATGAAGAAGGTGCTGGATACGAATTTGTTAACGAAATCGTTGGTGGTGTTGTTCCTCGTGATTACATCCCGGCAGTTGACAAAGGAATCCAGGAACAGATGCAGAATGGAGTAGTCGCTGGCTACCCAGTATTGGACATCAAAGCAACTTTATATGACGGTTCATATCACGATGTTGACTCCTCGGAAATGGCGTTTAAAATCGCTGGTTCTATAGGGTTCAAAAAGGGTGCGGAGCAAGCTACCCCTGTGTTACTTGAACCAACAATGAAAGTTGAAGTTACAACGCCAGAAGATTGGATGGGCGACGTTGTCGGTGATTTAAACCGTCGTCGCGGGATGATCGATGGCATGGAAGATGGTGTTGCAGGTATTAAAATAATACGTGCGAATGTCCCTCTTTCAGAAATGTTCGGGTATGCCACTGATTTGCGTAGTGCTACGCAAGGACGAGCGTCCTACTCGATGGAATTTTTAAAATACGCAGAAGCGCCAAGTAATGTTGCACAAGCAATTATTGACGCTCGAAATTAAATCTAAATGAAGGTTCGGTCCGGTCCATGTCGGGTCGGACTTTTAACTTAGGAAACTAGTAAGATGGCAAAAGAAAAGTTTGAACGTACGAAACCCCACGTAAACGTTGGTACTATTGGCCACGTTGACCACGGTAAAACAACGCTAACGGCGGCAATCACGACTGTTCTAGCAAAGAC
>SMNZ01000012.1 GCA_004353515.1 Alteromonadaceae bacterium M269
CTGCTGCGACAGCACATGAAGGACGAAACAGCGTCATCGCTTTTTCCTTTTATCATTACCTTTATTGCTTATCGCAGAAGTATCCAAGCTATGTTTTTAGAATGTATGAGGTCACGCTTGAAGACACATCGCGTTAACTTGCATTAGAACTCTACTCCGATACCAAAGCTTCTGATAATTCACACGCAGTGATGCTCCAAATGGGTAGAAGCAATGGTGGATACTATGTCACTGTGGCTGAGGAATACGAATCAGGTGTTGATGCACGCAGCCAAGCACAAGAATTGTTGTTCAATACCTTTAATCGTTGTACGAATACTGTCGGTGGTTAAGCGCATTGTATTGTTACTCAACACTATCGCGAATTCGCGACAAGGTGAAGAGACGCACTTTATTTTCAAGCGATATCCCAAGGTGGATTGTCTTGAAATAAAGTCAGTGCTTTGTCCAAGTCATTGACCGTAAAATGTTTCGTTTGTTGTTTCGCTATCTTAACGACCTTTCTGATATCCTTTAGGGATAGTCGCTTGCTTTTTTCCATTCGATAACACCATTTGATGAGCTTGGCATACCTTTGTTGGTTACACTGATGAGTTGAGTGACTTTCTTTAACTATTTTTTCGGACAGTGTTAACAGTTGCTGTGGTGTAAGCGCATGTCTCTTTTTCCATTGTCGATACTCTTTTTTAGCCTCAGATACATGTTTGTATGCTTTGTACCAAGCGAGAGGATAGTCTTTTATCTGCTTCTTCAAGCTCTTGAAAGATGTGTAGACACCTAGTTTTCTTCCAACGAAGACGACATAAGCAGCTTTTGTTTTGTGAGTAGATTTTGGCATTGTTAGATCCTGTAAACAGTGAATGATTTATATTTACTGTTTACAGTTTTATAAATACTAAAGAGGGAACCAAATATGCACGTATAATCTACAGTTGAGTTTTTGTCAGTTGGCCAACTCCACAAATAGAGCATCTCCATAAAACCGCGCAGTTTAACGACTCAATATAAAACATAGTGGTACTCTTACAATTGTGGTACTTGTATCCTCTGCTAGAGCCACTGGCTTCCGGTCTATCAAATGGCTACCACCAAACTGCATTGCAACTCGTACTATCACAAATGCTAATTTTACTTTGAGTTGTTTTAGGTTAGGTAATTGGGCTAACAGTTTTTAATCAGTGTTAACGGCGCTTCCATTTTTTAGATAAATCGAATCTTGTAAATCGCTCATTCAAGCGAATATGAATGAGTTTGGTTTCATCAGAGAGTAAAACTTCATTCATATCGTAGTTAAATCCGACGCGCTCACTTGCAGCGTTAACATGACTGATTTCAGTACAAGTGATGTAAAAAAAACTATGAAGCCTATTTAAGGCTCGAATGAGTGTTTCAGTATCTATTTTTAAATTATATTTATTGGCAATCTCTAGTAGGCTTTGTTTTTCAAGAATATCGTAGCCAGAAGGTAAAGTCCTCTTATCGCTGACATGGAGTATTCCATTCTCTCCTATACCGGACATTCTGTAGTCGGTTTTCTTGACTGTTAGAAACGTAGCTCCCCAACTCATGTCAATTATCCTAAAGATTAACAAGCCAAGCTTTAATTCCTTTTTCTTTAGCATAGGATTGCTTATTAGGTTTTTAACATAAAGGTCAGTCTCATATCGAGGCTCCTTCATCTTACTCATCACGGTAACGATCCCTTCATCATCTGTACCTATGCCAGTGGCTTTACTAAACAGGATCCGCTCATTTATATCAGGAACTAGCCTTAAGGGGTTACTCTCACTGCCTAAGCTTCCCATAACAACTCCGAAGAATATCTATTTTCAATATTGTAAAAATAACGTAAATAAGCCATATAAAACAATAGCTTAGTATGGGGTGATTTTCTCACTTTTTGAAGTTTTTTTAAGTAAAACAAAAAGTTTAGTAAAGGATGTGATGTAAGGCTTTGTTTTAACTTAACTTTTCTATTAATAAAAAGTTTCTAAGTTTATCTTCACTCTACGGAACAAACTGATTTCTAAATTCCATATTCTGTGCCTGCGCATCAAGCGTTCTGAAGTATTTTAGGAGATGAAAATGAGAAAACGAAAAGAAGCAAATTCAATGAAGAACTGTATAGGCAATCAAGTTAAGGCAATAGATATGCTTTTGTCGGCGTTTGATGCAAGTACAAAAGACTTAAAAGTCTATTCAAAACAGAATGATAGTATAGAAACAGAAACATTCAGTATCTTATCTAAAGCAGTAGAGTGGCTAAAGGATAAGAACGCTAAAGGAAGAAACGTCTTTATTGATATTGATAAAGTGATAAAGAGGGAAAGGCTCATTTCCTTAAAAGCTAAGTTTAAGAAACCTAACAAACTTAGCACAGAAGAATTTCTAGAGTCTATCCGAACGGCTAGTATTGTCTATGAAATTCAAACAGGTCGGTTTGTAGCCATATGGTTTTTTGATGGAGAAAACGATGAGAAATTGACTCCTTTGGCTAAAGAGTTGCGAAGTCGTTGCTCATATTGTGAAAGTGCAATTCGCATCAAAAATCTGCGAATCCCTGTTCCTTTAAGCAATTTGCATAAGAAAGAAAATTTTAATGTTATTTATCATCGAGTAAGGATGAAATGCGTTTCTCCGATTAGCTTCATTATCGCGAATAAGCTCGATATTTGGCTTGAACCCAATTTTGATGAATTCGATATCAAAAGAGCGAGAATGCCAGTTGATAGGTTACCTCTGCTTTTAAAGGAGGTTGTCCAAAATCTGAGTAGAGTACATTGTTGTTCTCCAGATTATGTATTTGCTCCTTTAATTACAATGTTAGGCTCACTCATAGGTCATAAAGTTCACGCAAAAGAGGCTCCAAATTCTGAGCTGAATGTACCTGCAACTTTCTGGATGATTTCAGTAGGAGATTCCGGAGCAGGAAAGTCACCAGTACATTTAAAGCTAAGAGAGCTTTATCTCATACTGAATGACACGGCTAAAAAATGCTATGAGGACGCAATGATCGAGTACAACGCTGAAAAGGAGATCAGGAAACTTTTGAAAGCAGAAGAAATTAAAAATATCAAAGCGCAAATCACTAAAATCAGCGGTATCAATAGTGAGAAAAGAAACAGTCAGATCAGGAATCTCCGAGATGGGCTGATAAAGCACACACCTATTTTTGCCGAACCGACTCTAGTGAGGTATTCAACCAATAGAGCAACGCTTTCATCACTACAAAAATTACTAGGAGATAATGAAAATGGAATCTTGATGGATTTGGAAGAGTTGAAAGGTTTGATTAATAACTTGTCTGGAGCTAGAGGTGCAGAGTACCGTTCATTCCTGCTAGAAAGTAACTCAGGCTTTGGTCAACATGATATTGACCGATTTACAACAGGTACTGCTTATGCAAAAAACATGTTGTTGTCTATTTTTTCGACAACGCAACCAGGCGTGCTTAGGCCACAAATTGGTAAAACTATAAAGGATACTCAAGATAATGATGGACTATGGCAAAGGTTTAACTATGTCTATCCTGAACATTACAATAAAGTGCCAAAAGAGCACGAAAAGTTAGATCAAAAACTATGGGAGGAGCTGCAATCTCTATTTGTAGCACTGAGTAAAGCTGACTTTGGTTTTGAGTCAGGCACAAAACTCAAGCACCGAACAAAGTTATTGGATCGGAAAGCGCACGGTATATACAGAGAATGGTGTGATCACATTCTTGAGCTTCGTGCTGATAATAGTATACACAGTGTTTATGCCAACTATTTATCTAAAATTAAGCCGTTAGTTTTAAAGATTGCACTGCTTTTTGAAATTGTTAACAATTTTGATCCGCAAGAATGTTTAATTAATAACTTCGACTATATATCAAAAGAAAACACAGAGCGTGCAATATTTATTGCGAATTACTTGGAAGCGCACGCTAGGGTTATTTTTGGCATTGGGTCTGATGTTGACAAGGAAAATTCAGACACTATCTACAATAGAATCGACAGACTTCCAGAGAAGTTTTCTATCCGCGATATTGCTCAACTCAACTGGAAAGGCATTGGTCGAGATAGTAAAAAAGTTCGTAAGGCTTTGTCTATCTTAGAACAAAGGCTAGTTGTTAAGAAGCTGCCAAAAATTGGCAGAATTCAACAATGGGAGGTAAACCCTTTGATTCGGCGTTAAGTCATCGTTGTTGAAATACCAGTGGTAGTGCTGTTTGTTTAAAAGCCACACTCAGCACACTCACTTTACTTTTATTAGTTGACTGTAATACCACTGAAACTCTCTCTTTTATATATTATTAATATATACAGTATATGAATATAACTATGTGCTACATAAAGGTGTTTTTATGCTAACTGGCAGTTTGAAAGATAAGTGGATTCGTAGCACTTTTTCAACGAATTTTAATTCTTTAATTAAAGATATTGATAATAAACGGTTATTGGTATCTTATAAGAAAAGTAAAAAGGGTAAGCTTAAATTTACGAGCAACGTTAAAATGGTTGTTAAGCTGCTTCGTTCTTTAAGTCTTTGTCGCTATCAGGCAATGTTGTTAAGAAAGTACTTTCAATACCCAGAAAAGTACTTACGCTTGGATTGCGATAGACTTGTATTTACTATTGATTGCTCAAAGAAAGACATTGATGCCATTCTCAAACCTATAGGTAAGTCAAAAGAGTTTAGGTTTAAACGGGTACTTGCTAATAGCCGTCTTAAAATATCAAACTCAAGTGTTAGTAATATTAATAAAGGGTGGTGCTTGTCTTCAAAGGAAAAAGCAAAGGCACGTCCATATTATTCACATGCTTTTCAAATACAAGTGGATGATAGCTCTCATAAATTAGTGTATGTCCATATAGCTGATGGAAGCCATATGGGCAATGCAAAGTATGCGCTACGAGTTGACATGATCCCACAACACTTAACCGAGGATGATTTTGGTTCTATATTACAGCATTTTGGTAATCGACTGGGTCATCGAAGGTTTAATCAATTATTGAGAAAGGCTCGACTTACTAGGATTGATTTTGGCTTTTTGTTACTTGGAGTTTCCAGCTTGTTCGTCCAATCTTATAGGAATGTAAAGAAGTCTATTCAAAGTAGTACTAAACCTAAGGAGAAAGGTAGTGTTGTGGAGACTGTTTACTTCAACAATAATAAAGAATCCAGTCACTTTATTGTTTATGAGAAGCTGCTAAAAGAAGCTAAAAACCACTCTAATATTGAAAATATTCTTGATACGTTAGCTGTAACTACAAGAATTGAATATAGGCACTACCCATATCGCTCTCGCGAAACACGTATGTTATCAGATATGTTGAGTGTACCAGCTCCACTGGCAAGTATTATTGTCATATCTCCTCGGCATTTCTATCTACTACCTACCAAGTGTATTAAAGATATGTTCTTGTATAAAACTCATAGTGATACAAAAGAAAGAGTTGATGAGATACGAAAGGTATTATTGCAGCACAGGAAAAGAGTAAAGAAGTTCAAATTAAATCAAAATTGGTTGAAGCGAGAGCAGGATAAGTTGGCTAAAAAGTATGAGCAACTGATTTTTAAATCTTATGCTTAATTTGATACCAATAATCCAGTTAATACATCATGTCGATGTAGTTGGTGGTTCACATTGCCCACAGCATATCTTATAGCTAATAAAGTAGGTCAAAAATTAAGGTCAATATCTCGGTAAAGACTTGCTAGTGTCATAGTGTGGCTGTATCACCAGCCACACTATTTTAATGTATTAGCTTGCTTTATTAAGGAGGTATTCATGGACACGTCCTGTCCTTATTCACTGTATTTGGCTCGGCTTTCAGTCAATAGTAAACGCTCAATTCAAGCGCAACTTGAAAGCGTTGCTGCGATGTTTAATTGGCAATCTGATGAGTATGGTTTGCACTTTTATCAGGTTGATTACCAGCAAGCACTTTCTATCCAAAATGCGTTGATTGAACTTGGTTGGGCTGCTCGTTCAATTAATCGTGCGATGATGGCTATCCGAGGCATTGTGAAAGCGGCCGTGATAACAGGCCAAGCGACACAACAACAATATCTTAACTTACAATCGATACCTAAAGTTAAACACGGTAAACATCACGGCACACCATTATCCAAACACCAAGTGGTGAAGCTGTTTCGTCAGCTCAATCAAAATCGTCAGGTCATCGGTCTTCGCAACATCGCGTTATTTTCTGTCTTACTGGGCTGTGGGTTAAGGCGAAGTGAAATCACCGAGATTGATATGGCGCATTACGACCCTGATAAGCTGTCTCTCTTTATCGCCAAGGGTAAGGGTAATAAAAGCCGAACTGTCTTCTTACCTGATTGGGTCAAGATAAATATTGATGAATGGCTTGAACAACGGACTGAGGAAACGGGCTATTTGTTTTGTGTGGTTAAGCGTGGTGGTCATGCACATCACATTGTTAAACTCAGTGGTGAAGCGATTTATGCGTTGGTAAAACGTACCTTCAAAACATTAGATATGCCGACAGTAACACCGCATGATTTAAGACGTACTTATATCACGCATCTACTTGAACATGGCATTGACCTCAATACGGTCAGACAAATGGCAGGCCATGCGGATATTTCTACCACGGTGATATACGACAAACGCGATGAGAAAGCTATGCAGCAAGCAGCTCATGCGCTCAGTTATGGTTTACTGACATAACCAAACCAAGTTCAATCAACAATACGTTAATACAATGCGCTTAGACGCTTTCTAGCAGCACTGACACGCTTATCAGTCAATAGTCATTCAACTGTATTAACACTGAATCAATCACGCTGTATGTGCTGATGAGCAGCATGTCAGCATCATTCATTTCATCACTATTCATTCACAACATCATTGGCTTTTAAAAGCCATTCAACAAAAAAGGTAAAGACGATGGCAGCATCATTATTGAGTTCACTCAAGGTTATTACACGTCCAAATATTGAGCATAAACCGCCGGTGTTACGTAAACGACTTAAGCTTATAGACAAGCTGGAACAACAAAAGGAGATGGCAGTATGCATGCTCGAAAACAGACGCTTTGAAGCGTTTCGGGAAAAACGCGTGAAAGACCCACAGACTGGAGATGTCTCTATCCAGCGTAGACCAACAACTATCCGGCCTTGGTATTACGACAGTGACAATCACTATTATCTAGAAGTTAAGGTTCACAATAGACCCATTGAGCTGCAAAAAGGGAAGCATGCGATTGATATTGGGGATAAATCGGAATTACCCGACGTCATTGAAACCATTATCAAAGCGGTTGAACAAGGGGAACTCGATACCTTCTTACAACAACCTGTGATACCTAAAAAAGCAAAAGCCGTCACAAAAGGCGATTAGTTCTCTGTAGGACATGTGTTAGCGAGCTGGGGCACTAGGAATTGGTGCTAACCATGTCCACATCAACTGCTATTTCTAACAGCCATCATTAATACACGACAAGGTATTTTATTATGCGTATTCAATACGAGGGATTGGCTTTGCCTGTCTCTGACAAGTTCTCACAGGCATTAAGTGAGTATCTCATACAGCAGACACATGGCGATGATGCTATTACTCTTAACTTCAAAGACCCAACGTATTCGGCTGAACATGGTGGGTTTCATCCTGTCGAAATACGATTAGTGAAAGATAATCAACTATGGCACATACAATACATCACCGATTTTTGTTATGTCGGCAGTGGTTACAATGCTGAATTGGTTAAGGAGCTTGATTTCGATTTTAGTGCAGGTTTGTTTCAAAGCTTGTTTGGTCTTGTACCGATTGAACAATCACGGGACATCTACCAAATATGGGAAGGAAACTTCTTGCACTACTGGAAGGAGTTAAACGTCTTTTCAATCACGGTGTCATAAAAAGTCACATTGACGGTACTCAAACGCTCAGAGTATATGCAGGCAACGATGTCTGCATATGATTGGAAATAGCGGTGACTAGGTATTGAGAACTCAAAGTTATCGGCATTGATGTTATTCGTTGATCGCAATAGATGTTATTGAGTTCGAGATACATAAAAATATGCACTAGTTCGAGCTAGGCGAACCGTGAAATCAAGGTTATGAATGAGTTTTTCAAAGAACATTTGTAGGATATTTCGTACAAGCATGTACGAAGTTTGCTTAATTATATGTAATCAATAAACGTACATTGAGTTTTAAGAGATTGTTTTTCATATAAATATTACTTATTTTATTTATTTGTGGGTGAAAGCGGTGCAAATCACAGCTTGATTTGTAAAGGTCTGGTAGGTAGGATTCTTTCCCTTCTAGTAAATAAAAAGGAATACCTTAACCTCTTTTAAGCTTAAGGTTTCGTTGTATTAGTTATAGAGCTTGCTCTAAGGAAAGGACTACGATGTTCAAACAAACACTTCTCTGTGTTGCGGTGATTTCGTCATTCGCAATACCTTCTCCTTCTATCGCTCAAACTGAAACTGACTACGCCTATGACGTTCACGGGCGTTTGGTTAAAGTTCAGGAATCAACAGGTAAGACACGCCAATATCAATATGACAGTGCGCACAATCGGACTTCGGTGAGTGCAACTGCATCAGCCCCCGTAGCTAATAGTGCACCAACGTGCTCAAATGTTACGTTGAATATAGATACAAGTAGTTCTAGTACGAGCCTTAGCGCTGTGCAGTCATGTACAGATGTTAATAATGATATTCTAACGGCGTCTTCTGTGAACGCGCCAACCAATGGTGCAAGAGCGAGCCTCGTAAGCGGCAGAATAAATGTGACAAATATCCCTTATGGGATAACGCGCTTTTCAAGGCAAGTGACTGATTCAAGAGGAGGCGTTGTATCCTCGCTAATTACAATCAGTAGGCCGCCACCGGTAGATGTAGACCCTATCGAGTGTGGTTCTCTTCTATGCCTACAGCCTTTCTAGGTATTGGCTAAGTATATCAATCTAATCACAGTTTTTATTCTTGGATATAACAAGGAGCGCGTAGCGCTATGTTGAACATTAAATCGAAATTATTCGTTATTCTTTCGTTGAGCATATTGACTCAATTTCTTTCGACCTCCTCTGTGGCACAAACGAATGTAGGTGGCCCTGGAGGTTTTGTCATGCCTCAGGCTGAGGTAACTGATGAGGCTGGTGTTAACCTGCTGACAGGCAGCTGGGGACATACAATATCTCAGCTTTCCATAGGTCCATTGGACTATTCAAGGCGATTGATGGGGTATCTTGGAAATGACACCCCCAACGGCGGTTATATTCAAGCCAGTCACCGCCGAATTCTTCAAATCGGCAGTAACACCTATCCCGCAGGGACAAAACGATACTTCAATATTGTCATGGATGCAGGTCCTTCTGTGACATTTCATATGCCTTCTGGTATCCCCAATAACAACACGGTTTTTACTGAAGAAATTCGTCAGGGGCATGAGCTTAGGTATCTTAACGGAAATTATATTTTAACCCTGTCAGACGGCACCGTTGCGCACTTCAATGGCTCCTTAAAGACGGATAAAATTCCGTCGTTTCCAGAAGGGCCAGGTGATGGTGTTGCCAGAGAAGCGCATTTAACGTCCATTACATTCCCTGATGGCTCTAGCCGCACTTATACCTATTACCACGGAAGAACGACTATAAGCACCGTGGATATCGACCCAACTAATCGTCCAGGGTGCGGCAACATGCCGTGTCCGCTAGAGGTCAGACATCATCCTAACCTACGCTACACCGAAATTAAGTCAGTTCAATCAAATGACGGTTATCAACTTAAGTTTGGAAGTAATAATGAAGGTGTAACACACACGGATGTGAGAGCCATCAATAACGCCATTGAGTATTGCGACCCAAACTCGAGCAACTGTGTCGTTTCAAGTAACTGGCGTAGAGCCTTTCAAGCTTTAAATGCCAATGGTGACGCATACAATATCCAAAGTGTTAGAAGTGGCCGTAGAAACGAAATTATTACGCACACGTTTACAAATCATGAAAATGGCCGAACAGTCGTCTTTAATGATGCGAAATTTGGACATCCAGGGGCAGGACCGTCTCGCCAATTTGGTGCACCGCCAGTCGACTCTGTGACTGTGCGGGGACATCGTTATACTTATACAGATAGTTATGAGTTTGGAAACATTACAACGGGAACTAAGTATTATAAAACGATTACTGTAGCTTACCCTGGGGGCGGAACACGCTCTGTAAGAAGTGAAGCACACAATAACTTAATACAGCAAGATACTGATGCACTAGGGAATGTCACGCGTTATACCTACACACCACAAAATCAGGTGGCAAGCATTTCTTATCCAAACGGAAGCTCAACGTTTTACCGTTATGACAGCCGAGGAAATGTAACAGAGGTAAGGCAGCGACCTACAAATAGGACTCATACAGATTTAGTGCAACGAGCGGCTTACCCATCAAGTTGTACATCCAGTAACCGTAAAGTATGTAATCAGCCTATCTGGACAACAGACGCAAAAGGCGCAAGAACAGATTATACATACGATGCTCGTCACGGCGGTGTTTTAACGATAACAAAGCCTGCTGCCACGAATGGTCAACGTCCACGCACTACTTACACCTACGCTCAGTATCGAGCGAGGGTGCGCACTAATAGCGGTATTGTTAATGCTAGTCCTATCTGGAAAGTCAGCCGTGTATCTGAATGTAGCACAGCGACAACCTGCGCAGGCTCAGTGAACGAAACGGTGACAGAATATCAATATGACCTTAATAAAAACCTGACTCAAACCGCAAAAACCATTCGTTCTGGCAATAACAGCGTCAGTTCAACGGAACGATATACCTATGATAACTACGGTAACCTCACTGCAATTGATGGTCCATTATCTGGTACGTCAGATAAGAGCTTCTACTTTTACGATGCTATGCGCCGTAAAGTGGGGGAAATTAGCGCGGTAGGTGATGGCAATCTGCGCACCGTTACGCAAACTCAGTACGATAAGTTGGGTAATGCCACGTTAGTTTCTGAGGGAACAACAACGAGAACCACACTCAGTGGCATTACACCTGTCGTTGAAACTGAAATATCGATTAACCAATACAGCCAAATTATCAGTAGCTATGTAAAGCGCGGCAACAACCTGTTATCAGCGACACACTTTAGTTATGACGCACGTGGTCGAAAAGCTTGTGAGAATAAGGTGCTCAATAGCGCTCGCTTTAGAATATCTTCTGCATGCTCTCCCAGCAATAGCTCCTTTGGTCAAGACCGCGTTAAAAAGTACAATTACGATACACTCAATCGCGTGACGTCTGTCGTGTATGGTTATGGCTCATCGTCTCCAATTACAGAGCGATTCGAATACTACAAACATGGGCCTATTAGGTATCGTTATGACGGCAATGGTAATCAAACTTACTATACCTATGATGGTTTCAATAGGAATACGCATACTTATTACCCCAACAAAGCGGGAAGTGGCTACAACAGTCGAGACTACATCCGTTACGATTATGATGCTTTTGGTCGCATGTTCCGAGAGCGCCAGCGTGATGGAGACATCGTTACTAAAACATTTGATAATCTTGATAGGGTGACGCGCCTTGATGCGCCAGGTACAGCCAATGATTTGACTTACACCTATGACTTATTTAACAGAGAAACACGTGTTAGCAAGCCAGGGCAAGCAATTTCATATACCTATGATGCACTCAGTCGCACGCTAACAGAAACAAGCGGCCTTGGCACAGTTCGTTATGTTTATGACGTTGCGAGTCGCAGGACGCAAATGCATTATCCGGGAACAGGCTCTTTGTATGTCTCTTACGATTACTTTGCAAATGGTAAAATCAGTCGTATCAGAGAAAGAGCGGCGACTTCAGGCTCAGGTGTTCTTGCGACGTTCAATTACGATGGACTGGGACGTAAAACGCAGGTTCGTTATGGAAACGGCGTTACATCAACTTACACGCGTGATGCAGGCTCTCGCTTGACGCGCCAAGTTAATAATTTACTCGGCACTGCCCATGACCAAACATTAACTTATAGCTATAACCCTGCACATCAAATCATTAAGCGAGTTAATTCAAATACGCGTTACGACCCGACTCGAACGGTTAGTTCCGCTAATTATGCTATTAACGGTTTAAATCAAATTGCGTCTCGTAATGGAAGTGCATTCACTTATGACGCGGCGGGTAATTTAACAAGAGCGAGTGGTCAAAGTTATACCTACGACTATGCTAATCGCTTAGTGTCCGCGCCAAATGCCTCATTTAGTTATGACCCAATGAGTCGTATGCATTCTGCCAGACAGGGCTCTACGACAACAACATTCCTCTACGATGGTAGCGACATGATTGCTGAGTACAATCAAAGTACTGTGCTTAATCGCTATGTTCATGTACCGGGTTTGGACATGCCTATTGTAGAGTATCGCGGTAGTGGCTTAACCAATAAAACATGGCTAATTGCCGATACTCGCGGCAGTATTATAGCGAGAGCGACAACTAGCAGCGCAACATCTCGTATCAATACGTATGATGAGCATGGAATGCCAGGAAGTGGTAATACAGGTCGATTCCAATACACAGGCCAAATGTGGTTGCATGAAGCTAACTTGTATAACTTTAAAGCCCGTGTTTATTCGCCTGAGTTAGGTCGCTTCTTGCAAACGGACCCTGCTGGGTATGAAGATGGCTTAAACATGTATGCCTATGTTAAAGGCGATGCCATCAATGCCAATGACCCAACAGGTAAGGTAGCGAACTTTCTCATCAAATTTGGGGCAGATGTCGCGTTAGAAATTGCAATACAAGTTGCAACAGGTCAGGATATTAATGTTACAGGTGCTTTGAAAGAGAGTGCTAAAGGTATATTCGACCCGCTTAAGACAGGACGTAAAGCGACCAGACTAGCACAAGCCATCCATGATGGAATAAAAGCGAATAAGCGAACGGCTAATACTGCGAATAAAGTTGCTGAGAATGCGAGTAGCGCTTCGAAGAAAACCGATACTTTAAAGCCAGGACCTTTCGCTAGCGAGTCTATTCCCGCTCACAAAGGTAAGCCTACTGCACAAGAACAAAGGCAAGTTAATCAATTAATGCAGAAAAATGGTTGCCATACATGTGGAACTAAGGACCCTGGGACGAAGAGTGGAAATGCAGTTGCTGATCATCAGCCACCTCAAGCTCTAGATGAACCAAAAGAATTTTTCCCCCATTGTATTGATTGTGCTCGCAGACAGGGCGGGCAGGTGAGACAAGAGAAGTTTAAGCGAGGAGTTAGATGAAGGCTACATTACCAATACCATACGCAATAGTTTTTGTTCATGACTTGAATAATCATGAAATTGAAGTACCCGAATATGAAGATAACACGCTTATTACTTCTAATGGAGAATGTCTTTCAATTGGCACTCAAGCTGATGTTGATGGTGATGTTACTATTAACCTTTCTGCGAACACTGAGAGTATTGAGAAGAAAGGTTTGAGCAAAGCTTTTGAAGGCACTATTGCAAGTGCTAGTAAGAGAGTTGCAGTTTCAACTAGCGAAGGAGATATAGTTCTTACAATGGAAGTAGAATGCGAAATAACCGTACTTTCTATTTGGGTTGACGATGTTCTGTATCCAAGCTCAATACTTATAGAAGCTGATGGAAGTAAAGGTGATTTAGGGCCACCAGGCAAGTAGGGTAATCATGAAAATTTGTATTTACTTTAATCGCGATAATCTAAGTACTCTCATCGAAGGGCTATGTCTACTGAGTAGTAGGCGCCCTACATATTTGGGAATAAGCGAAAAAAGGCAAAAGGCAGACTGGCCTTTAAATAGCAAAACAGATCTTGATGCATTTGTTAAAGATAATGAGGTTGGTTTCTTTTTGCATGCGCAAAAATGCCTTTATAACATCACCTTAAATAAACGATCTTTTTCGACTCTCGTTGTTTATTTCGAGCCAAAGGATAATCCAATTTCTTGGATCGAAGAGTTCTTTGAAAAGGTTCAGGCATGTTCACCACAATTTGGCTATGCAGCAAATTCCGAGGAGTTCGAACATCGGAACCAAGTGTTTTCTAAACAAGGAAAGAATAATATTTATTCGTGGGTTGGCCGATCTTTAGAAAAGTATCTCCCTGGCGTATATAGCATTACATACATCTCTTCTCAGCAAATCGCTGAGAAGGAGGTGGATATTGAGCTACTAAAAGATAATACAGAAACGTGGAAAGATATTGATGGGGTAGGGTACTTGTTGGTTTTCTCAGAAAAAATAGAAGAGTGGCGAGTGATAAGCGATAAACTAGACCTTATTTGTAAGAATGAAGGCGGTATTTTTTCAAAACATGTTGTGGAGCAAAGATTGAAAAATTGTACTAATTTCCTGGAAGTGTGTGCTGAAACTGACAAGTGGGAATAGAGTTTATCTTGATTGTCAAGATGAGAGTATTGCTTAAGGGCTAAAGTGTTTTAATGCGATGGGTTATGACACTCGTGAGAGAATTCAGCTAAATATGAATGCTGAGGCCCTTCAAAACTGGGAGAAGATCAAGGCAAATTGTTGAGAGCCTTAAAAAAGCAGGTCACACATTGGAGATAATAAGAGGCCGAAGGTAAACAGAGGTGTAAGAACATGATGCTAAGAGAGTTTGATCTTTGGGGGTTTAAACTGGCAAAGCCAGATAGTAGGAAGTTCACCCTATTTAATCGGTGTGCCAGTGCTCACTTTGAGAGGCACTTTACAGGTATTGATACAAAAAATATATATAGGGTAATTATCAA
>SMNZ01000013.1:0-3562 GCA_004353515.1 Alteromonadaceae bacterium M269
CGATTCAGAATTTTATATATTTTAATTGAAGAGTTTGATCATGGCTCAGATTGAACGCTGGCGGCAGGCCTAACACATGCAAGTCGAACGGTAACAGGAATAGCTTGCTATTTGCTGACGAGTGGCGGACGGGTGAGTAATGCTTAGGAATTTGCCTTTTGGAGGGGGATAACAGTTGGAAACGACTGCTAATACCGCATGATACCTACGGGTCAAAGGGGGCGCTTGCGCTCTCGCCAAGAGAGAAGCCTAAGTGAGATTAGTTAGTTGGTGGGGTAATGGCCTACCAAGACGACGATCTCTAGCTGTTCTGAGAGGAAGATCAGCCACACTGGGACTGAGACACGGCCCAGACTCCTACGGGAGGCAGCAGTGGGGAATATTGCACAATGGGGGAAACCCTGATGCAGCCATGCCGCGTGTGTGAAGAAGGCCTTCGGGTTGTAAAGCACTTTCAGTTGTGAGGAAAGGTTGGTAGTTAATACCTGCCAGCTGTGACGTTAACAACAGAAGAAGCACCGGCTAACTCCGTGCCAGCAGCCGCGGTAATACGGAGGGTGCGAGCGTTAATCGGAATTACTGGGCGTAAAGCGCACGCAGGCGGTCTGTTAAGCGAGATGTGAAAGCCCCGGGCTCAACCTGGGAGGGTCATTTCGAACTGGCAGACTAGAGTTTTGAAGAGGGGAGTGGAATTCCAGGTGTAGCGGTGAAATGCGTAGATATCTGGAGGAACATCAGTGGCGAAGGCGACTCCCTGGTCAATAACTGACGCTCATGTGCGAAAGTGTGGGTAGCGAACAGGATTAGATACCCTGGTAGTCCACACTGTAAACGCTGTCTACTAGCTGTTTGTGTGATTTATCACGTGGGTAGCGCAGCTAACGCGATAAGTAGACCGCCTGGGGAGTACGGCCGCAAGGTTAAAACTCAAATGAATTGACGGGGGCCCGCACAAGCGGTGGAGCATGTGGTTTAATTCGATGCAACGCGAAGAACCTTACCATCCCTTGACATACTGAGAACTTAGCAGAGATGCTTTGGTGCCTTCGGGAACTCAGATACAGGTGCTGCATGGCTGTCGTCAGCTCGTGTCGTGAGATGTTGGGTTAAGTCCCGCAACGAGCGCAACCCTTGTCCTTAGTTGCCATCATTTAGTTGGGCACTTTAAGGAGACTGCCGGTGACAAACCGGAGGAAGGTGGGGACGACGTCAAGTCATCATGGCCCTTACGGGATGGGCTACACACGTGCTACAATGGCAGGTACAGAGGGCAGCGAGACCGCGAGGTGAAGCGAACCCCTTAAAGCCTGTCGTAGTCCGGATTGGAGTCTGCAACTCGACTCCATGAAGTCGGAATCGCTAGTAATCGCAGGTCAGCATACTGCGGTGAATACGTTCCCGGGCCTTGTACACACCGCCCGTCACACCATGGGAGTGGGATGCAAAAGAAGTAGTTAGTCTAACCTTCGGGAGGACGATTACCACTTTGTGTTTCATGACTGGGGTGAAGTCGTAACAAGGTAACCCTAGGGGAACCTGGGGTTGGATCACCTCCTTACCAAAAGTTGATAAGTGTTCTTAATGTAGTGTTCACACAGATTGTTTTGTTGTTGATAGTGAAGAGCAAGAGAAGGCATGCGATGTATATTGTGTGTATTCCCGACGGGTCTGTAGCTCAGCTGGTTAGAGCGCACCCCTGATAAGGGTGAGGTCGGTAGTTCAAGTCTACTCAGACCCACCAAATTTGCTTAAGCGAGGGGCTATAGCTCAGCTGGGAGAGCGCCTGATTTGCATTCAGGAGGTCAGCAGTTCGATCCTGCTTAGCTCCACCATTGCTTGAGTGGACCAAGAAGTCCTGATGAATAGGTACTAGGAATTAGTGTTTATTGATTAGGGTTTTTTTTGACTCTAAGGAAAGTGGTTTAGGCCATTTTCTGATGTTCTTTAACAATGTAGAAAGCTGATAAAGTAATCATTACAAAGAAGAGAAAACTCGCAAGAGCTTACTCTATCTGATTTGAAATAGATTAGTACATGTCACGCATGCAGCGGCCATTGAATTGGCACTTAAGTAGTCTTTTAAGAAGGTAGGCTATTTGGGGTTGTATGGTTAAGTGACTAAGCGTATACGGTGGATGCCTTGGCAGTTAGAGGCGATGAAGGACGTGTAAGTCTGCGAAAAGCTATGGGGAGTCGACAAAATACTGTGATCCATAGATGTCCGAATGGGGAAACCCAGTCCTTAGGGACTATCTGCACCTGAATATATAGGGTGTAGAGGCAAACGAGGGGAACTGAAACATCTAAGTACCCTTAGGAAAAGAAATCAACCGAGATTCCCCTAGTAGCGGCGAGCGAACGGGGATTAGCCCTTAAGCAGCTTGAAAGTGAGTGGAATGTGTTGGAAAGCACAGCGATACAGGGTGATAGCCCCGTACACGAACACAAACTTGTTGTGAAAACGAGTAGGTCGGGACACGTGTTATCTTGACTGAATATGGGGGGACCATCCTCCAAGGCTAAATACTCCTAACTGACCGATAGTGAACCAGTACCGTGAGGGAAAGGCGAAAAGAACCCCTGTGAGGGGAGTGAAATAGAACCTGAAACCGTATACGTACAAGCAGTGGGAGCAGACTTGTTCTGTGACTGCGTACCTTTTGTATAATGGGTCAGCGACTTATATTTAGTAGCAAGGTTAACCGGATAGGGGAGCCGTAGCGAAAGCGAGTGTTAACTGCGCGTTGAGTTGCTAGGTATAGACCCGAAACCCGGTGATCTAGCCATGGGCAGGTTGAAGGTTGAGTAACATCAACTGGAGGACCGAACCCACGCCTGTTGAAAAAGGCGGGGATGACTTGTGGCTGGGGGTGAAAGGCCAATCAAACCGGGAGATAGCTGGTTCTCCCCGAAAGCTATTTAGGTAGCGCCTCGGACGAATACCACAGGGGGTAGAGCACTGTTTGGGCTAGGGGGTCATCCCGACTTACCAACCCCATGCAAACTCCGAATACCTGTGAGTACTATCCGGGAGACACACGGCGGGTGCTAACGTCCGTCGTGGAGAGGGAAACAACCCAGACCGCCAGCTAAGGTCCCAAAGTTATTGCTAAGTGGGAAACGATGTGGGAAGGCTCAGACAGCTAGGAGGTTGGCTTAGAAGCAGCCATCCTTTAAAGAAAGCGTAATAGCTCACTAGTCGAGTCGGCCTGCGCGGAAGATGTAACGGGGCTAAGCAATACACCGAAGCTGCGGCAGCAAGTTTACTTGCTGGGTAGGGGAGCGTTCTGTAAGTGGTTGAAGGTGAACTGAGAAGTTTGCTGGACATATCAGAAGTGCGAATGCTGACATGAGTAACGATAATGCGGGTGAAAAACCCGCACGCCGGAAGACCAAGGTTTCCTGTCCCATGCTAATCAGGGCAGGGTAAGTCGGCCCCTAAGGCGAGGCCGAAAGGCGTAGTCGATGGGAAACGGGTTAATATTCCCGTACTTGTTATATCAGTGATGGGGGGACGGAGAAGGTTATGCAGGCATGGCGTTGGTTGTCCATGTGAAAGTGT
>SMNZ01000013.1:3655-5354 GCA_004353515.1 Alteromonadaceae bacterium M269
GAGTGCGTAGGGTTGTTCTTTAGGTAAATCCGGAGAACTACATGCCTGAGACACGAGACGATGCACTACGGTGCAGAAGTTGCAAATACCCTGCTTCCAGGAAAAGCCTCTAAACTTATGATATAGCGAACCGTACCCCAAACCGACACAGGTGGTCAGGTAGAGAATACTAAGGCGCTTGAGAGAACTCGGGTGAAGGAACTCGGCAAAATCGTACCGTAACTTCGGGAGAAGGTACGCCGCTGTTGGTGATGAGACTTGCTCTCTAAGCTGATGGCGGCCGCAGTGAAATGGTGGCTGGAACTGTTTATTAAAAACACAGCACTGTGCTAAATCGAAAGATGACGTATACGGTGTGACGCCTGCCCGGTGCCGGAAGGTTAATTGATGGGGTTAGCGCAAGCGAAGCTCTTGATCGAAGCCCCGGTAAACGGCGGCCGTAACTATAACGGTCCTAAGGTAGCGAAATTCCTTGTCGGGTAAGTTCCGACCTGCACGAATGGCGTAATCATGGCCACACTGTCTCCACCCGAGACTCAGTGAAATTGAAATCGCAGTGAAGATGCTGTGTACCCGCACCTAGACGGAAAGACCCCGTGAACCTTTACTATAGCTTGGCACTGAACATTGACCCTACATGTGTAGGATAGGTGGGAGACTTTGAAGCGTCGTCGCTAGATGGCGTGGAGTCAACCTTGAAATACCACCCTTGTAGGTTTGATGTTCTAACGTTGTTCCCTTATCGGGAATGCGGACAGTGTCTGGTGGGTAGTTTGACTGGGGCGGTCTCCTCCCAAAGCGTAACGGAGGAGCACGAAGGTTGGCTAATCCTGGTCGGACATCAGGAGGTTAGTGCAATGGCATAAGCCAGCTTAACTGCGAGACAGACACGTCGAGCAGGTACGAAAGTAGGTCATAGTGATCCGGTGGTTCTGAATGGAAGGGCCATCGCTCAACGGATAAAAGGTACTCCGGGGATAACAGGCTGATACCGCCCAAGAGTTCATATCGACGGCGGTGTTTGGCACCTCGATGTCGGCTCATCACATCCTGGGGCTGAAGTCGGTCCCAAGGGTATGGCTGTTCGCCATTTAAAGTGGTACGCGAGCTGGGTTTAGAACGTCGTGAGACAGTTCGGTCCCTATCTGGTGTGGGCGTTGGATGATTGAGGGGAGCTGCTCCTAGTACGAGAGGACCGGAGTGGACGAACCGCTGGTGTTCGGGTTGTTTTGCCAAAGGCATTGCCCGGTAGCTACGTTCGGAACTGATAACCGCTGAAAGCATCTAAGCGGGAAGCAGGCCCCGAGATGAGTCATCCCTGAATGTTTAACATTCCTAAAGGGTTGTTGAAGACTACGACGTTGATAGGCAGGATGTGGAAGCGTAGCAATGCGTTAAGCTAACCTGTACTAATTGCCCGTGAGGCTTAACCATACAACGCCCAAGTGGCTTAAGGCACTTAGGGTTGTATAGGACATGTACTAGGCGAATACATAGAGTAAGCGCGAGCTTCTTGAGATTACTTTAAAGCTTTCTGACATTGACTTTATCGTTTGATACAAACGGTAAACACAGTTTATGTCTGGCGGCCATAGCGATACGGCACCACCTGAATCCATTCCGAACTCAGCAGTGAAACGTATTAGCGGCGATGGTAGTGTAGGGTTTCCCTATGCGAGAGTAGCACACCGCCAGGCTT
>SMNZ01000014.1 GCA_004353515.1 Alteromonadaceae bacterium M269
TTGATGAAGAAGCGTCATTTGCAAGCTCTAGTATCATGCTTCTCAGAGGCATGAATTGGTCAAGCAATACTGTTCATGCTCGTGATTGCCGGATTTCGGCAATAGAATGTATAACTGTTACCGGTGGAGGCCCTTTCCCTGTTCGTCCCCCCGAGCCTATTATACCTAGAGATCCACCTGGGGACGCTAATCAAGATCCGGGTGATGGAGGTGGTAGTAGGACATCATCGCCACCAACACCTCCTCCTAATGATAGAGCAGCTAAAGAGAAAGAACGTTTATGCTTGGTTGAAGCAACAGAATTCCACTCTCGCTGTAAGGCGAAAGCTCGGCAGCAATTTATTCCTCTCGGAGCTGGATGTTTTCTTGGAGTACTGCCTGGGTTAGTCTTAGCATGTGAAGAAGCGCTTTTTGAAAAGTTAGAGTCCGAAATAGGAATCTGTGATGCTGGCTTAGAAAGTGCTAAGTTTAAATGTTCTAACCCAACTTAATTCAACTTAACATATGATATTTATTGACTATAAAATTTATTATTTTAGATTCCTTTTACTTTTTTTAGGGTT
The DNA here is from genome assembly GCA_004353515.1 of Alteromonadaceae bacterium M269. Classification (GTDB taxonomy): domain Bacteria; phylum Pseudomonadota; class Gammaproteobacteria; order Enterobacterales; family Alteromonadaceae; genus M269. Next base: position 564 of record SMNZ01000014.1, read on the forward strand.
ATTGGCTTGTAATTTTATTGCTGGTTATTTCACAGATTTTGATTCAGAAATCACTTCTGTGAAGATAATTATTATTTTGATAATTTGCTTGGCAACATGTACCCGACGGCGCAAACCTGACGAGTGGATGTAATCTAATAGAGTAGTCATAACCACAAGAAACACATTCTGTAAAGAATGTGTTCTTTTCATCTCGACAGATTGATTTTAACTTTGAAGTGAGGTCAAAGATAAAATTGTGATAGTCAAATTAAGGACAATATGAAGTATTTTATTTTGTTAGCGACATTATCGTTAGTTACTTATATCGGTTTTCAATTATATGAGCCTAAAGAGAAAACAGAGATCGAGCTTAATGATATTGAACAGACGAAGTCATCAAGTCAGGATGAAGATTTAGGGAGTTTCGAATTCCCTTCACAAGATGAACTTATTTTCACTGATTCCACAGGTGAGATATCACAAGAATACTGTTTGTCATTAGTAGATGGGTTCCAGTTTTCCTCAACACAGCGTGAAGAAAAGTATAGGGAAATTAAAGAACTTATGAACAATGAATTAAACAGAGGTTCCCCAATCATTAGCCTAGACTATAGTGCAATTTTATCTAATATGGGATTAGCTAAAGCAAGAGACTTGAGGCGTGAAAAAAACGGCAGAGAAGTAAAATACAATAGCACAAAAGTTGATGTGGTAAGCAGAAGACTTAACTTAGAAGTTAACGAGTATATATCAACACACTCATTTGAGGAAACATTAGAATTTATCTCGGACAATAGTATTGATACTCAATCTTACTATAGAGGAGAACAAGGTTTATCTACACTTATGGATATAATCAACAATCAATATGAAATAGATGACTTGGAAAGAATTGAAAGACAAATTGACATAGGCATTGAGCCTACTGAGTTTGATTTAGTTTCTGCTACCCGTCAAAGTATGGCTCTACCAATACTGAAAGCCCTATACTCGGCAGCTACTGTCAATGTAGACTCAATATATAATAGAGGTTTTAGGTACGAGTCTCTAGCATCAATCGCTTTACAATCAGGAAACTTTGAAAACTTACAGTTTTGGCTTGAACTGGGAAGCCCGTTAAATGTCGATCCTCTACTACAAGACTCGACTTCTATACTCTTAAAAAATCGATATAAGTATACAGCCCCAGAAATTGATGAAATAGCTTCAGTGATAATTAGAGAGCCTATTCTAAAATCAAGTTATACCGCTTTAGAGGAACAACTGAGCTTTACAGGAGAGAGTCTCAGTGATGTTAAAATCCTTAAAAATATTGAAGAATATCTTACCTTAAGTGAAAGAACGTTGTCAGAAGATTTAGCTAGACAAATATTTCATATTGTCATTGAGGGCATTTTTTCTTTCTCTGAAGATACAAATGCAAAGTGTTTTAATGCGGTAGGTCGATACTTGACACCATTTGTCATGCAAGGAGGTTCTAATAATACTCTATTAATTACAACAGTAGAGGATACCGATTACACTCAAAGAATTGACGAAGCGAAAGGCTTATTTTCGGTTCCTAATGAAGTGGAACGATATTTGGGATCTGATGATAGTTTAGATGGAAAGCTTGCAATTGAGCAATATAGGTTAGAGTTAGCGTTAGAAAGTGCCGAAAATATAAGAAGGTCTTTAGAAAATGATCCAAAATACATAGAGGCGAAACAGAGTATATCAGATGTGATTAGATTGGCACGTCAAGGTAGATGGGAGGAAGCTCTTTCTTTGCTTAAGTCTTTAAATTTAGATAGTTCAGATATTTACGGCTCATTAATTTTTATTGCCTTAACAGTTGAGGAAAAACCCTTCGAAAGGATAAGAGATTTAATAAAGTTGGGCGGCGAGCTGCCTCCTAGCTTTATGTTGGTGCTGATCCAATACGATAATGTTGACTTAGCGAAACGGCTGTTACCTCTTGGGTTAGATATTACTACGCCTGTTCCTCCGAATAATAATTTATTGAAGGATGTTGTATCTACGGGGTCACCGGAAATGCTAAATTTTTTATTATCTAATGGAGCTAAAGTTGATCAATTTGAGCTGGGTCTTGACGCATTAGATATTGCTTTACGTAGCTTCGACCATTCAGACAATCGTTCCGAAAGATTAGTTGGTAGTTTATTAGGCGCAGGCAAACTTATAGAGGCTAGTCATTTATCAATAGTTAGTGGATTCAAAAGTACGAGACCAGAGTTATATGATCATATTTCTCTTTTGTTTCCTGAGCTCATCTAATAAGGCTGTGATGTTTGTTAAATTAACCTAGATACTGGATGATGAGATAACGAACTAGTGGTCAGTAAAAGGCATGATATTTTCTGTTATCAGTGAGGGGCGTACTGTATGGGGTTCTCAATCAGGTATAGATAAAATTAGAGTGAAGGTCTTATCTAGTAGTGATATTGAAACACTATTATCTAAAGCAGAAATCTACAAGAAAAATTTATTAACGAGGGATTATTCAGCCCTCTCATAAGGATGGGCTTTTTTATAGCATTGTAGAGGTTCATATGGATGGTGACTACCCTGTAAGAAGAATCATTTATCTTCTTGTACTTTTTGCATTCCTGATAATTGCAATGGCTATGTTGCATGAGTCATACAAAATTCTGATATTAGGTATCGAACCATATTCGGGAAAAGGTTATGCAGCTTTACCGGGCGCATTAGTCTTTACCGGCCTCACTATTTGGTTTTGGATGAACCGGAAAGGTGTATCAAATAATGTAATGAGGATAAATAATGATGGCATTGGGTTCGGAAACAGTAATAACTATCAGTTCTTTAAATGGAAAAATATCAAAGAAATTTCTATTAGTGGTAGCTTGGGATATCAGGTGAAAATAGAAGCTGAAGATTGTAGTGATATGAAGATAGCGTCATTTAATACTTTGGTTTATCAAGTTGATTCTGATGCTCTATTAGAGCATTTAAAAGATCGTGCTGGAATTAATAATTTTTCATTGAATGAAGGATAGTGTTACATGAAATGTCCATCTTGCGGAGTGAAGTATGGCTCAATCTGGAAAATGTCCTATGGCAAAGAGCATCAATGCAAAAGTTGTGGTGAAAAGTTTTCATTAAGTGTTAACTTTAAAAGGGGTTTAATACTTGTTTTACCACTATTTATACTGAACTTTTTTATTTTAAAGCCATTGGTTGAATACTCTGGCTATCCAAGTTTTCCTATTGAGCTTGTTAGTTATCTTATTTTAGCGTTATCAATAGTTTCAGCGAAGAGGATCACTAACGCCTCTTAACGATTATCATATCTCTGCATGTTTCTAAGATTACGCGCATCCAATCTGTGATCTTCCGCCGATTTTGTAGACACCTAGCTTGCTTCTAAAAACTGCATCTCAAACTCTTCTGGAGATTGATGCCCAAGATGGCTATGTAGTCGAATACGATTGTAAAACATCTCAATAT
>SMNZ01000015.1 GCA_004353515.1 Alteromonadaceae bacterium M269
TGATCTTCCGCCGATTTTGTAGACACCTAGCTTGCTTCTAAAAACTGCATCTCAAACTCTTCTGGAGATTGATGCCCAAGATGGCTATGTAGTCGAATACGATTGTAAAACATCTCAATATAATCAAACAAATCAGCTCTTGCCTCGTTTCGAGTTGGGTAGATTTTTCGTTTCACTCTCTCGGTTTTAAGCGAATGGAAGAAGCTCTCTGCAACTGCATTATCTAAACAGTGACCCCGACGACTCATACTACTGGTAAGATTATGCGCTTTCAGGAATGCCTGATAATCATCACTAGTATACTGGCTACCTTGGTCACTATGCACAATCACAGGGGCTTTAGGCTGCCTTCGCCATACTGCCATCAGCATTGCCCTTATCACTAAATCACGACTCATCGTATCCTGCATAGACCAGCCAACGACTTTACGTGAGAACAAATCCACCACCACAGCTAGATAGAGCCAGCCCTCATACGTTTTAATATAGGTGATATCTGTCACCCAGGTATGGTCAGGCTCTGACACGACAAACTGCTGTTGTACATGGTTACCAGACACAATAGCAGGTACATTGGATGCAAAGTAACGCCGCTTATATCCAATACGAGCCTTTAACTTGGCTGCTCTCATTAACCGTGCGACACGATTCTCACTCACGTAAATACCCTGGCGGTTAAGCTGAGCAGTAATGCGAGGACTCCCATATACGCCACCTGACTCAACGTAAGCCTCTCGTATTTGTGCTGTTAGCTGTTGATTAGCTTGGTTACGTTGAGACTGCGGCTGCTTCAACCATGCATAAAAACCACTACGATGCACATTGAGTACTGCACACATCATTGTCACTCGCCATTTATCGAGCCGTGAACTTATGAACGCGTATCTTTCCTTTCCTTGACTCGCTGGCAAAGTACGCGGTGGCCTCCTTTAAGATGTCACGCTCCTCGGTAACGCGTTTTAACTCGGCTTTTAACCGCTTTATTTCATCAAGTTCTTGGCTCTGAGTGAGACTTCGCTTGGCTTTGTTGATCCAGTTGTAGAGTGACTTGTCTGTGATACCAAGCCGCTTAGCCACGTCTTGTACGCCATAGCCTTTTTCAACGACCTGACGGACTGCTTCATCTTTAAATTCTTGGGGATACTTACTTCTCATAACACCTTCTATCTTAATTCAAATTGAAAATAAAAGATGTCTACTGGTTTAGGGGAAGATCA
>SMNZ01000016.1 GCA_004353515.1 Alteromonadaceae bacterium M269
TGATCTGCTTTAATCCAACAGGACACTTCAATAAAGGAATATAATCCTACTATTGAGGTGTTAAATGACAAAACGAAAAAATAGAAGCTATACAAACGAGTTTAAGCAAGAGGCCGTGGCTTTGGTGTTAGAGCAAGGCTATACAGTACCTAAGGCAGCAGCTTCTCTTGGTATTAAAGATACTTTGCTTTATAACTGGAAAGCCAAGTTTGAAGCAGAGCAATCAGGTGTTGCTTTAGATGCGGATGAGCGAGCTGAGCTTAAGAGACTTCGCAAGGAAAACAAAGACCTAAGGATGGAGAAAGAGATATTAAAAAAGGCCAGCGCCCTGTTGCTCAAGGAAACCAAGTAACCTTTGAGATAATTAAACAGCTCTCTTCACGCTTCCCTGTTACCAAGCTTTGCAAGAGCATGAAGGTAAGTCGCTCTGCGTATTACGCATGGATGAAACGGCCAGCCAGATTGATAACGGCGCAGCAGTTGCATTTATATCGCACAGCTAAGGCGATATTTAAGCAAAGCCGAGAGAGTTTAGGTTACAGAGAATTGCGAAAGCGATTGTGCAATGAGGGCTTTAAGGTCAGCGATTATAGCGTTCAAAAGCTGATGGCTAAGCTTGGATTGGTGGTCACACAGCGTGTTGCCTATAAGGTCACGACGAAACGTAAGCATAGTGATGCTGTAGCGGATAATTTGTTGAATATGAACTTCAACCCTGTTGGACCTAATCAAGTTTGGGCAGGTGATGTAACGTATTTAAGAACTGGTGAAGGCTGGATGTATTTGGCTATTGTGATGGACTTATATTCTCGTCGTATTGTCGGCTGGCATATTGATAAACGTATGACCACTGACTTAGTCAGTAAAGCCATGATGAAAGCTTACAATCTACGCCAGCCACCTAAAGGTTTGGTGTTTCACTCTGATAGAGGCTCGCAATACACGAGTAAACAACACCGCAAGCTACTCAATAGCTATGGTATCAGAGTGAGTATGGGTGATGTAGGTGCGTGTTGGGATAACGCTGTTGTTGAAAGATTCTTTGGCA
>SMNZ01000017.1 GCA_004353515.1 Alteromonadaceae bacterium M269
GCCACTCCATCCCCATCCTTCGGATAGTTCCGTTGAGGTTTGAGAGAAGATTTCTGCATCTTCAAGGTAGGTTGTTGGGTTTTGTGCCAGTGTCGTTGCTGAAACACTCATAGCAGCAACCGCTAGAGCAACTTTTGTCATTTTAAGGTTCATACGATATTTCTCCTTTATTAAACCTTGGTTGGGGTTTCCTTATTCGCAAACACAGCATCATCAAGCTTCTTGAAAGCCTCGAAGATGTGCTCACAAACAAAAACATTTTCCTTGGAAGCATTTTTTGATTGGTATGATTTCAAGATATTCAGTCGAGTTAGCTTGTCGAGTGACGCTAACAATTCAAACACATCGCCATGAAAGGCCATGCTAAGTGTTGATAAGGTAAAGAGTGGTTGTTCCCATAAATGCTCAAGTATTGCTTTATCAATCGCTTTTAACTGAGACAGACCTAAGGCGTGGTTAACGGATTGTCTTGCGCCTGAAAGCACTTCGTAAGCTTTATTCTCTAACTCACTTGCCCACGTTAGTGCCCGTTGCCAATAGAGATAGTGAACACTACTTGATGTGTCTTGATAAGACATCACGGCTTGCGAGTATTGTTTTGTATCAATACCCATACGATACAAGGAGGGATGCACAAAATAAGGGCTGTTATCTGGATTAAGAAGTTTCTCCAATAGCAGGCGGGAAACCCTTCCATTGCCGTCTTCAAAAGGGTGAATAAGCAGGAATTTGGCATAACTTTCAATGGCGGTTTTTACATTTGAAAAGTCAGTGCCATTGAAATCCTGTACCCACTCATTGATAAGTGCTTTAGCTTCATCGGCCTTCGGGGGAATATAGACGGCTTTTTCTCG
>SMNZ01000018.1 GCA_004353515.1 Alteromonadaceae bacterium M269
ATTGAACCAGGCTTAGCCAATACTTGACCACGCTCTACTTCTTCACGCTTAGTACCACGTAGTAGGGCACCAACGTTCTCACCCGCACGACCTTCGTCTAGAAGCTTACGGAACATCTCAACACCTGTACAAGTTGTCTTCGTTGTATCTTTGATACCAACGATTTCTACTTCGTCACCTGTGTGAAGAATACCGCGCTCAACACGACCTGTTACAACCGTACCACGACCAGAGATTGAGAATACATCTTCAATTGGAAGTAGGAATGGCTTGTCGATGTCACGCTCTGGCTCTGGGATGTATGAATCAAGGGCTTCACCCAACTCAACAATCTTCGCTTCCCAAGCTGCATCGCCTTCAAGCGCTTTAAGTGCAGAACCTTGGATTACTGGTAAGTCATCACCTGGGAATTCGTATTCTGATAGAAGTTCACGTACTTCCATTTCTACCAATTCTAGTAACTCTTCGTCGTCTACCATGTCACATTTGTTCATGAAAACAATCATGTAAGGTACACCAACCTGACGACCCAACAAGATGTGCTCACGTGTTTGTGGCATAGGACCATCTGTTGCTGCAACAACCAAGATAGCACCGTCCATCTGAGCAGCACCTGTAATCATGTTCTTAACATAATCAGCGTGTCCTGGGCAGTCTACGTGTGCGTAGTGACGTGTTGGTGTGTCATACTCAACGTGTGATGTTGCGATTGTGATACCACGCTCACGCTCTTCTGG
>SMNZ01000002.1 GCA_004353515.1 Alteromonadaceae bacterium M269
CATAACTTTCAATGGCGGTTTTTACATTTGAAAAGTCAGTGCCATTGAAATCCTGTACCCACTCATTGATAAGTGCTTTAGCTTCATCGGCCTTCGGGGGAATATAGACGGCTTTTTCTCGCGATTCACCAAGCCAGTTTTGTTTATCTCGGATAGCACCTGCTTTTTCATGCTTAGGCATTAACAAGCGATGAACAGAGCACAACACATTGAGTGACATCACATTGGCTTGCAACATGACATCTTTAGCTTGCTGATACTGCGCTAAGGTTTGATTGAGGTCATTGGCTAAGGTATTAGACTTATCAATACCTAAGCGTGCTAGTTCAAGTTGCACTCTTGAGACTGAGCGGCATTCTCTTAAAGCCACATCACCGCATAAAAAGCGGGAAAGGTAGTGATTTAATGAAAACCTACCAAAGCAACTGACCTGTTTATTTTCAATAAAAGAGCAATCCCAATTCCTTGCTCGAGAATCCGTGTTCACCACAATTCATCCATCGTGTGTGCTATTCAATGAGAAATAAGGTATCCATCACATTTGCATAAAACAAGGTAAATTTTATGAACTGATTTTCACGACTTAGAAAGGTTTGAGGGAGCAAAACCTACCAAGCATGCGCCCTCAGAAGAGGTATGTAGGACGGGAGATGACAGAGGTAAAGTAATCGTCTTACAGAAAGTTAGGAAAATGTCCTACAGGCTTGTGAGAAATATCTTACACAAGCAGGGGCATATGTCTTACAGGTGATTGACAGTCGTTTATTTATCAAACTGCCACCTTAGAATAAGGCTAGCTCATATTTTAGGCTTTGCAATAATCCATGTAGTTTTTGCCGTTCATACTGTCTGATATGTTGACTGTTTAATTCACGACATAGTGATACGTAAAGCCCTAAGATCTCAGATTTAGTTTTTGAGTGTAAGTTGAACTGTATTGTTAACCTCATAAGATATACCTTTCTCATTTAAGGCTTAATATCACCATCAAGCCTTTCTTCGCCCCTTACTGGGAAAGGCTTTGATGGTTATTTTGCGTTTGAATAATGGAATGGCGTAAGCAAAAGCAGTTTAGACTAAAGTTGGTAAATAAAAAAACCGTGCTCAGTAGACATATAACGGATAAAAAATTATCATGCGCGGTAATTGTTATTGTATGATGTTGTGACCTCTATATCGTATGGCTAGACGCAAAAAGATTGATATTGCTTTGCTCAAAATGATGAGAAAAGAAGCCGAATTCACTCAGAAAGAATTAGCTTTGCGTATTGGTATCAGCCGAGAGACAGTTTCTGCTATTGAACGAGGCGTACCAGAGACAATAAACAAACTTGAAACCGATGTTGTCTCAAACTGGCATATTGTCTGCCGACAAAAACTTAGTCCTGATACCGATACAGAATTCTTAAGTCATATCCTTCAGTATTTTGGATTTTCCGAACAAAATTTGATTAAATTAGCGAAAAAATTAACGCGTTCAAATGATGGAGTAGATGGCGGTAAAGGATAGATAGCTGTCAAAAAACGCGTTTAAAACCTAAAAGTTATTCGCTTTGAGCAGCAAGATTTACCTTCACAAATTCTTATTTTATCTCACGCCTCCATTAATCGCCGTGTTGCTCTATTTTTATGGCGATAACGAAAGATACTTTGATGCGATTTATGTAAGTGCGCTTATCGTAAGCTGTGTTTTTTGTTGGCAAGATAAAGATGCTTTAGGCGCTATGATTGCAGTTATAGCGTATTTCATCATATCCGAATTATTTTATGCAATCCCAGATTCCTTGGTGAATGCTTTTTGTATTTATATTGCCTGTCTGATTTTATCACTGTACTTTTTCCGCGATGTCACGGCCAAGATACTTCTTGCTTATGTCATCATGACGATGGGCGTTGAGATTTATTGGTTGCAGATAGAATACGCCAACAAGCCGCGCATGTTGTATTACATTTCGACTATGGCACTCACAATCGGATTGCGTCAGCTCTTATATCAGCGTGTATTCATTATGTCTGAATATTTTGGCTATAGCTCAAGCAGGTTAAGGTTAGATATCCATGTCGGCTTGATATTTTATGCTTTCTATATTCTGGTTGCGCTTATGGCAGGTGAGTATTTCATCAGGCATTTGCTTGGCGTAAAAAGCGCACTTTTTATCTACAATATTTATACGCCTGTTTCTAACTTCCTGTCTGCCTTAACATTGTGTGTTGTTTATATGAATTACTTCTATAACCAGTCACAAAAACAGCTTAACCGCTAATTCTCCCTGTAATTTTTGCATTTCTGACCTGTGGCATAATGTTCCCAAATGTGGATTGTGAGACACATTTTGAATTGGAGCTTAGCTCTACCTTAATCATACATATTAGGAATGTAATCATGAAAAAATCAAAATTACTTATCGCATCAATCTTAGTTTCCGCATCATTAGCGACTATGCCTGCCAGTGCTACCACAGGTAAGAAAGATCCACCTTTAGCACCAGAAATTCAAGCAACACAATCATTTTCTGATTGGTTTATGAGCCTGTTTGATTTTTAAGATCGCATAGGTAATCAATGTATAAGTCGCAGGGGGAAAGGGCTTTCCCTTGCTTCGGTTGCTAAAGCATCCTTCACTACCCATTCTAACGGGAAGTGTCCCGTAACGCCCTCTATCTAAGGCATGCACTAACGTGCATCATTTTCTTATTTATTCTTCCCCGCAGGTCAGCGAATAAGCCTGTTCGATGCGATGAAAAAATACAGCATTTCTGCTCACCCGTTCCCTTCCTACGTCAGCGCATGCGGCTTGCGCTAAATACTGGATTTTTCCCTCTATGCATCGGGGCGTTCGCTCTCTCGCGTTGCTCCTTCTCTCTCTCTTTTCAGGGGTTTTCAACCCCTGCGGGGGTGCGTTTTTTTAACTTAAGAGAAGGAATTAAGAGATGAATTCAGACTATAAAATCTATGTCGCAGATTTAGCAGCCTATAACAGTGGACAGTTACACGGTGTTTGGATTGATGCGTTATCCGATGATATTCAAGACCAAATCAATGAGATGCTACAACAAAGCCCTGTCAAAGAATCAGAGGAATGGGCAATCCATAGTTATGATGGTTTTGAAGGCGTTGATTTAGGCGAGTTTGAAAGCCTCGAAACTGTGCAAGAGATAGCCGCTTTTTTAGATGAATATGACGAATTCGGCGCGGCGCTGCTTAATCACTTCTGCAATGGTATTGATGAAGCCAGAAAAGCTGCCGAGGAATGTTATCAAGGCTGTTATGAGGATTTAGCCGACTATGCTAGGTCAATAACAGAAGACACCACCGATATTCCTAGCCATCTACAATATTACATCGACTATGAAAAAATGGGACGGGACATGGATATGAGCGGCGATATCTACACCATCGACATCGACCACCAACAAACACATGTGTTTTTAAATTATTAATAGTGTGTTTTAGGCTTTGCCCTAAACCCTGACCATGCTACATCTAAATCACGTTGTTTGGTGTTCATACCATCACCGCCGCTTTTCAGTTCCACACGTTCACTAAAAACGCTGGGACTGTTAAAAGAAAGGAAGGTGATTGAATGTGAGCAAAGAAAAAGGGACATTAATACTGTCCCTCAATCTAAAATGTAGATGGATAAATATTTCTATCCGCATTACCAAATAAACTAGGTGTCGCTCATGACTGCCCGTTGTGGGCGGCACCGATTTTTATTTTATGCGCTATTTCTTAACATCCTGTCAATAAAAATCCTTATGCGCCGCTAAATGCTTGGTTCATTCTGCCCCATGTATCAGACATGAGCGCATCCCGTTTGTCTTTCAATCGGTCATAGTTCTGCTGCTTCTGACTTGATTGCGGGTCAGCCGCCAGTGCTTCATAGGCTCTATCTAATTGCCTTGTGACCTCTTGGACAGGCTCTATCATGCTCATATCGCTATCCTTATGTGTATTTAACTGCTCATGTCAGTATGGGTGCTATGCTCTGATTTACAATGATTGCAGCGTATTTTTCTCACCTTCTGTATCTGCAATCTAGAATTTAAATTAACCACTTTTTAACCTCTTTGCCCTATAGTAAAACTACCGAATTTAGCGTTTTTGCTAACGGTTGGGCGGGACAAACGGGCGGCAGGTTTAATGCACAAGGAAAGAGGCAATGTGAAATTAATTTCAACCAACTTTAACTTCGTTAAAGGTGTTACCCCTATAGGAGTAGGGTTTTCAGAAACTGCGGAGGTTAACTGTGTCCTCTGACTTAACCAAAACATTTGGTATCTCCACCGAAACACTATCGGGTGAAAGTCTAGAAGAATTGCGAGCGCATTACTTCACCCATGCCAATATGCGTGAACTGGACGATACGAGCGTGGGCGGTCTGCGTATCCAAGCAGGAAGCCGCAAACATACCGCCGACATGGAGCGTAAGAAGCAGCAAGCCACCAGTGACTTCCTGTTAATCGAACAACTCACCAGACAATTAGAAGCCGTCACAGAAGGCATGGTTGCCAAGTATGGTGAAGGCTTCGCCGCCCAGTTTGCGGCGCAATATTTGGATAAAGAAACGTTTGAACGACTTAACCAGATTGACGACATCAACGAACGCCGTAAAGCCTTCGCTAAAGCTATTAATGACCGTATCAAAGACGGCTCTATTAATGCCGATGAGGCGTATGCTAATCCGGATTTAGCCGAGTGGCTGGGGAAGCATGAAGAACTACGCCGCGAACTAGGCAGTGCGTCCCCATTATATTCAGTAGAGGTCGAAAAAACTGCCGAAATATCTCCTGATACTTCGCTAGATAATGACTTACAGGAGTTTCTAAGTAACAACCCCATTTAGCCAGTCTCTGGTAAATAAGCGATTTCGCTCTTAACCCACTTTTCTAGCTCTTTAGGTGAAATCTTTTTATCCGTGAAATAGATAAGTTTTGCTTCTGCTGCAAAGCTCTCAATATTCTTGATCGCTTCTAACGGGTTCATAGGGTTATATAAATGACTACCTCCATTCATCATCATGGCAACACTAGAGCCATGACGATGCTCACTCTCAATAAACACTTTCGCTAACATGCCATTCTTAGCAAATGATGCCTCAATGTATTTGGCAATTTTATCTGGTGAATGCTGGCCTAAATCTTTGCCAGCATAAAAAGCCACGCCAACAGCAGGTGCAGTACATGAATAAACCATAGCTTTTCCTATGGGGGTACTTGTTGGGGGAAGATACTTATCAATGACTTCGCAACGCTTGGTAAACAGCTTGTCATGCTTACTGATTGATTGGTCGCTCTTTGAAGCTTCAAGTAATTCAGACGCTAATGCTAAATCCAACCGATTAGGCTGCGCCTTGTCTGCATGTGCTGCGCCAGCAACACACATCAGTATGCACGCCAATAAAACCCTTGCTTCAGCTCTTATATCTGATAGTAATGAAAACGACCGTTTTTGCTAGCCTTTGTCATATCAACAAAAAAGCAAATGCGTCATGTGCTAAATGATTGATTTTACATGCAATGGGGAAAAGCAAGATGACAGAGCAGAGAAGACACAAAAAACGGTCGTTTTTGTCTATCATCCCCTTATCATCTAAAGCACTGAAACCGTTTCATTTCCTCGGTTTTATAAAGGGGAAATCATGGCAAAAATAGGCTACGTTCGCACCTCAACCAACAAACAATACACCGACCGCCAAATTAACGAACTGGAAGCTGTCTGTGATAAGGTCTATGTCGAAGACGGCGTATCCGCCCGTAATAAAAACCGTCCCATTTATCGCCAAATAATCGCAAACCTAACGGAAGGCGACGAACTCACCGTCATGTCCTTCGACCGAGCCTATCGCTCGGTCATTGAAGGTTTGCTATCCCTCGACGAACTCACCGAACGTAAAATCACCTTACGCTCTCTAAGCCAACGCGTTGACCCCACCACACCTGACGGTCGGTTGTTCTTTACCATCATAATCGCCCTTGGTGAATGGGAAGTTGGCATCAACACATGGCGCACCATCCAAGGGCTTAAAGCCGCTGTAAAACGCGGCAAGCGATTAGGCAGGCCACCAAAACGTTAATACCCATTTTCAACACCGACGTTAAACAAGGAACTAAAACGAAAGGAAATCAAACAATGAACAATGACGACGACACTATCGAATCATACCGCGAGATGCTCTACTTCTTTCGCGATATCTTAAATGCACAGATTGATTGTGACCGCTATGTCAGCAGGATAATCAAAGGCGAAGACTTGATACCCCTAGACCAAGCCATTAGGGATTTCGTTGAAGAAGAATTAGAGATTGATAGGCAATCCTTATGAGCATTATCACAGAAGAAGCTGAACACTACCGAAAAACACTGCGCTTTCTCGCTGATTTTTTGTGGACGCAATCCAGTAATGATGCATTTATTTTAGAGCTAATAAAGGGGGATGATTTACCAGACTTTGAGGCCACTGTAAGAGCGTTTGTTGACATACCCCGTTGATACCATGGCTATTAAATTCATAACCTTTATCAATGGATAATATTTTGCTCTTCATGTTTAATTGACACAATACAGATATATATCAGGTTATACGGCATTGAAAAACTGGCTAATCCTTATTCTCGTGGTGCTTGTCGCTTGGAAACTCTATACTCAAAATCAAGCAACAACGCCTCAAGCTATAGCGCCTACTCAACCCATTGTTTTTGAGCCAGTAGAAAAAGAGTTCAAGCCAACCATCACCTATCACTGTGATGGCCGCCAGAACTGCTCCCAAATGCGTTCATATGACGAGGCGCTGTATTTCCTGAAAAACTGCCCCGATACCAAAATGGATGGTGATAACGATGGTATTCCCTGCGAAAGGCAGTTTGGACGCTGAAAGATAAACGTAGCAGTCTAATCTGCTTGCACCTGAAAGGCTATTTTACTCAACCATTTATGGCGCTGTTCAAGCGTTGAGCCAGAACCGTATTTAGGCCGATAAAACTTATGTCCCATCAGTTCAGCCTGTATTTTATCGGGTGCTTCTATCGCTGTGAGCCTGTCTTGAAAGCAGTGCCTTAGAGAGTAGAGTGTATGTTCAGGTGAGGGCAGCACTTTATTTTCCCTAAACCACTTTCCAATCTCATTTGATAGGTGGTCGGGACGTGTGGCATATTCAGGGAAGCCTTTCGGCAACTGTTTAAAGGCAAAAAGTGAACTGCCAACTAAGGGTATAATGCGCTCACTTTGAGGCGTTTTAAGTTTGCGAATATCATTAGGCTGTATTTTGATATAGGGAATAACGCTATCTAAGGAGATTTCTCCGGCATTAGCGTCTAAACCTGTCAGCTCACTAATGCGCGCGCCAGTATCAGCCATGGCACAGATAAACAACCAGTGTAGCGGATTGATATCTTTTAACTTCTCTTTATTTAATAACGTGCCTTGAACAAAGTCAGGCTCAAATGAGCGTCTTGTCGAGCCAAATGAGCCTTGTATGGTTAACCGTTCAAAGAGCTTTTGTATCGGTATGTCCAGCCGCAGGTTGTCACTGACTAGCTGAATAACGGCGCGAACATGAATAAAATCCTTGTTAGCACTAGCAGGTTTTAAGCCCTCTGCTTGAAGCCGCTCAAGCCACCAGTCTTTGAAATCAAGCACATCATCACGTGTTAATTCATCAATGGATTTATCACCAATAACACTGATAAAGTTTTTGACAGCCTTAATACGTGGATTTTTCCATTTACGCACCTGATTGTCTGATTTACCCAGTGTTTTGTCTTTGCTCAACGACCAGTATTTAACAAGTGTTTTTGAGAGGGTTAATTCAGGCTTTTTTGAGCCACCTAAAAGCACATCAGTCAGACTTGTTGACGCTATTTCTGTTGCGATGGATGAGCGCTTTAAAATCTCCGCAAGCTCTTGGTTGGCTATTTCTTCTGCACTTTGGTATTTCATCTTGCTGACTTTATTCATCATAAGCGCTGTCTGGTAAACGTGGTCTACTTTGTGCCCTTCTTTGCCAAGTTCACTCCAATAGGCTTGTAAGTGCTGATTAATCAGCGTCGCTCGCTGTTCCGCCATATCCAATGAATCAGTCTTGAGAGAGACTTGGACAACCTTTGCTCCATGTTCGTTTTGAATATCCAGTGGCACACGTCTCACATAGTGATACTTACGCCCACGTTTTTTCACATATTTCATCATCCTTAAACCCTTCCATGTAGTGCAATGCGTATGACATTTTGTAGGACAAAATATATGATTTACCATGAGGTGTAGTCGGTGTGATGTCAATGATAATGAGGTTAAGTGACTGTAATGTATGCCATAAAATAAGCCACGGCAGTCATGCAAAACGCGCAAAAATGGCGGACACGGAGAAATTCATTATGAAAATATATAACTCGTAAATAATTGTTAAATAATGATTATTAGAAATTTCTTATATTAAATGTAGTACAACGTGTACTGACAAATGTAGTGCAATTTTGATGGAAATTTTGTGAAGAAAGTGTTTGTGGATAACTTTATTTTTATGCACTTGATAGCAATCATTTTTTGATAGTCCGAGAGCTACTTCACTCTATGAAGCCTGAAATCTGATGGTTCTATAGGATAGCCTTTATGATAAGAATACATGTGCCCCGACAGAGTTGAGCAGGTTGTTTGATGTAGTATTAGCTTATTGGCAAATGTAGCGTGACTAGTCGAAATGACAATCTCATTTCCAGTAACTGAAATATCACTCTCGTCAAAATAGGTTTCGTTCGTTATTGAGCTTCCATTCACGAATAGCACAAATTCAGATTTATCATTATGGCGAACATCAAGCGCAACAAGTTGAGTTCTTTCTCTAATTCTTATAGTGCCAACCCACAGACCGGATAAACCCTCTCGCTCTTCGTCAACACGAGATATAGCTCTATCCTTGTATTTTTCAACAAACTCCCGAATGGTGGATTTCCCAGTCTTTTTATCCAGTTGGTATGTCTGGGTCAGAACTGCACGATTATTATTATCAACATTTATTTCTAATACGTTGAGTGAATCCTCTAAATGTGGTGTGGCTATCATCCGAATACTAGAATTTGGATCGTTATTGTTCTTAATCTCTAAAGTACATTCTGACATACCGCAGGAAATGTTTTCATTGGAAAAGGAGTGACTTTGGCCTTTCCTGAAGGCGCTGGCTAAATGACCGTTATATAACTTATGTTCACCGCTTTCTGACAACACTAAAAGATAGTAACCATAATCGCTGATACCTTCCCACATACCATAACCCAGCTCTAGATGCTTATTTTCGCCCGTGGCTGCTAAGGAATCGGTCGCGAAAACTGCCACAAAAAAAGAGAGAAAAACTACTTTAAACATTATTATTCGATGTGTTTTAAAATCCAGTACGTCATTGTAATGCCTGGCGAACATTTTTATCAAACAAGAGCTTACGAAAGTTAGATAAAGAGGGGATAAAGGCATAGTATTCTTTCAGTTCAGTTAGAGTATATTACGATGAGGTTAGCTATCAATTATTGATTTATATTGAGTACTCTCAACTAGCGCAAAATTTGGAGTTTACGATGTATGCGTCATAGGTGAGCTTCTTTTGTAGATATTTTCCTCACATATTCGCGAAGCTCATTGCGTTTTTGCAAACCTTGTAGCTCATTATGTACACGTTCAAATATAGGCAAATAGATGTCTCCGTGTTCTTCGATGATGTTAGCTAGCTCCAAGAGACATCGCTTTAACGTGGTTTCATTGATAGGTATTTCTCTATCCCAATCGATATTTGATAGCTGAAAATCATCTTTCTGCTGGTGTATGATGGTATGCATGGTTGCTTCAACATTCCAACTCTCATCTTCTATCATCACAGCTACACCTCCAAATCCAAAACCACCTTAGACAGAGAATGAACGTCTCGCGCTCCTGCATTGCCCTAATTACATACATCCATGTATTAATGCTTCGCTTTCGACAACTGTTCCTGGATTGTTCTAATTGCGTATGTCCTTCATCTATGGAGTCGAGCGGCGAATAACCCTTTAAGCTTGTCACCATTCGCGGACAAGTCCGGTTTCTACAGGGGCGAGGGATTGTTCTACTTAATTAAAACTTCAAACTCGTTCGTAGGTAAGGGTTTATGGAAATAAAAACCTTGCGCTATGTCTGCGCCTTGTTTTTTAACAAATTCCAAAGCTGGTTCATCTTCTATACCCTCAGCAATAACGCTTAATTCGAGGTTTTTTCCGACCTGAATAATACTACGAGCAATGGCTGCATTTTTCGGGTTTTCAGTCACTTCTTTCAAGAAGCGTTTATCGACTTTGAGATAATCGAATGGCAGGGACTGCAAGCTATCAAAGGATGCATAACCCGACCCGAAGTCATCCAATGCAAACCTAATCCCCATTTCACGGATTTGCTGCATAATGCGACTGACTTGCTTCTTATCCTCTAAAAACAAAGACTCAGTCACTTCCAAAATAATCTGAGAAGGCTCAATGCAATGCTTCTCAAGACAACTTTGAATTCGGGTTAACAACTCAGTATCCATAAACTCGCGTGGAGAAAGGTTCACCGCAATGCAAATATGCCTATATCCCGCAAGGTTCCAATCGCTTAACGCTTTACAAACCTTGTCGAACACATAATGTCCAATTTTATTGATCAGATTAGACTGCTCTGCCAAAGGGATAAATTGATCTGGTGCGATAACTCGTCCTTGCTTATCAATCCATCTCACCAGAGCTTCGGCTGAATATATCTCGTTTGTATCCAGCGAAATTTTGGGTTGGAAATAAACCGCTAACTGTTCTTCTTCAATGGCTAAATGCAGTTCACGCTCCATTTCAAGCTGATACAAGGCTCTGGATTCAAGATCACTGCTGAAGAAGTGATAGGTATTCTTGCCTTGCTTCTTAGCGCGGTACATCGCCATATCTGCTTTTCGGATCAGTGCTTTGGGATCGGCATCATCCGACGGGTAATTACTAATACCGATACTGCTGGAGATGTAGTGCTTCCGGCCTTTGAGTGTAATAGGCTGAGCAATCACATCACACAACTTCTGAGCTAGTTGAGCAAGGTCGGCCTGGTGTCTAACATCTTCAATGATCAAAACGAACTCATCGCCACCGTGTCGCGATAGGGTATCTTGTTCACGCAGGGTGTTCCGCAGGCGTTGTGCAACCTCAATTAAAACGCGATCACCTTCCTCATGGCCTTCAGAGTCGTTTACTTTTTTAAAGTTATCTAAATCGATAAACATTACCGCCAACTGCTTATTGTTGCGATGGCAAAGCTGAATAGCGTGGTTAAGCCGGTCGATTAAAAGGTGTCGATTAGGTAGCGCCGTTAAAGCATCGTGAAAAGCTTGATATTGGATCAGCTCTTCATTCTTTTTATGTTCAGTCACATCGCGCAAGCACCAAACTCTTCCCACGAGTTTATCGAGTTGCTTTTGAGCCGAAGAGTGATATTCCAGAATTCGACCGTCCTTAAACTCTAGGTGACCTTCAAGATCTTGCAGCGGATCATTCTTTAAACTAGATGCCATTGAACGCAGCTTTTCAGGGTAGGAAAGTTGGCCGCTGATAGCATGCCAGGGCTTTTCATCCTTTTGAGCGAGCGTGTCGATAAGCGCTTGGCCCATTTGGTTTTGATTGATGAGATTCCCCTCATTATCAAATACCAAAATATACTCACCCGTAGCATCAAAGGTAGCTTTTAGCATGGCGACTGACTGCTGCAATTGCTGCTGAATGCTGGCGAGTTCTTCAACCTGTTGCTTAAGTGTATCGTTGCGCTCATTTAACTCTTTGGATGTTACAAACAAAGAGTTCTCTAATATTTCGAGCTCTTGTTCATTTTGCCCGTAAGCATCCGAGACGGCGCTAAGCAGCTGTTGTAGCTCCTCAATTCGGTCAAAACCTGCAAGGTAGCGAGTAATTTGTCGCTTAAGTAGACTGTGCATTAGCGGAATTTAACTTTTCTCAGACAACAAGGTAATGGTCATAGTCTGGTTATGCAGACCGCATCGTCCCAGTTTGACGAGAGGGGATATCTCGCCATAAGAGTAAAACCCTGCCATTGGGCAGTGGCCTAGCACATCGGCTACAACTTCCAGTTCTTCTTCGGTTCTTTGATCTAACACTAACCGACGACCCACACAGCTGATCAAAATAGCTAAATCAGGAGCCATGTTCTCAAACTTAGTTAGAGCGAGATTAGCCGCGCCATGAGCACCATCAACGAGGTTCTCATAGTTAGCCCGCATAAGCTGACAGATCGCGCCTTCCGGCATATTTCCAGCGAAGGTCATAGATTGGTTTTCTTGATCAACAGACAGTATGGTTCTAACAACCGCTTCTTTTTCACCAGGTAACGTGAGTGCCAATGGGAACAGCAGGGCAGAAGCGGGGAGTTCAGCAGCGTATTTGCCTAAAAAGCTCTTATAAAGTTGCAGTGCTGGTTGGCCGTCGATTTCATATAAGACGTTGGCTTCTGATTTAGTGATACGGCGGTCAGGCCCGAAGGTTTTCCATCCACCTAAATGGCCATGCCCCACTTCAATTGCAGAGCCGTAAAAACCAACAAGGATAACCTTTCCTTCACAGGCATCTTGGTTACGCCAGACCATGGTTTGGTTAAAATCAAAACCATCACCCGCTAAACCGCCTGTCGCCATTACATCTTCTGGCAACAGTTCACTAATACCATTAATTAAATCACTACCGTTAACCAGTTGACCGTCTGACAAAATAAAGACGTGTTTTAAATCTTGGATAGGTAGGTCAGCCATTAAACTCTTGGCTAACGCAGTGCTGTTTTCAAAATCCTGAACGTTTTTATCAACAACCTGAATGGGGGTGTTTTCAAATTCTATAGCCGTTAAGCTTATTGAATCCGTATAAAGCTCAACATTGTGGATCTCTCCACTGGTTGTACAGCCAATTATTTCAGCAGATGGAAAGGCACTTTCTAGTTGCTGCCTTATTTCTTCTTGCCCTATTAATGTTCTATCACCAAAAGCTAAAACAAGCTGCGCTTGATTGCTTTCCGGCAACGCTTCTAACCAGGCTCCATCTCTAAATGCAGACTGAAACAATTTCATACACAACCCCGCTACTACAAACCAAGAGGCTAACTTTAACCCTATGATAGCCAACTAATTTTAGATATGTATTTCAACTTTAGGATAATAAGCTCATAAACACACACAAATAAAAAAGCGAAGAACGATTTTTTGTTTCAAATGTATGGATTACTGAACAAGCGTTTCTCCCTCAGTGAATATCCTGTGTATGAGACTGAGCACACTTAAAGCGTTCAAAATATACGCAGAAATTTACCATAGACTTTAGTATAGGTAGGGGGAATTATTGAGTTGGAATTAGGGCGTTCAGGAATTTTTGACCTAATGAATTAACTCCTTGTAGGAGCGTACTTTAGTAGCGAAAAGGGAATTTGCCAATACACCCAGACCCAAGCTTAAACTTGAATGGGTAAATAAAATTATCTAGAGTGGCGCTGATAATATCTGCTGAGCAAGGATTGTAGATAAAAGCTCATTCCATACTCTGCACCAATCCTCAAAACACTCTAAGAAAAGATCTACTAAGAATATAAAAACGAGAAACAAGGAACGCTAAACATTGGAGAATCAAAGTAAAACGGATGTGCTGTTGATGCAGCGGAAAAGTGATAAAGAAAAATCTCTGAAACTACCATTTAAAATTTCATCACTAAGAGTCTTTTTATTGGGCTTTGTAGCTACAGTAGCCACCTATACACACTTTTTTGGTGTCAGTTATTTCAGTAGTAAAATGAGTGCTGCAGGTTTTGAAGGAGTCGTGTTGGACTTAACAACAGGGCAATCTCTGTATTACGCGCTTGAAGGTTATAATCGAGGCTTAGTTTTATTGATGGAGTCGATTATGTCCGTCAACCCGTTTATTGGTGTTCTTAGTGTTTTTGTTGGTGGCGGCATATTTTATGGTTTTCGCAAAAAGCTATTCCAAGATTTTATTGGCTTCTTTTTACTAAGGCCTCTTGCGCCGAATGAACAAAACAATACTAACCCTGAACCAAAAACTTGGTGGGTTATAACGAAAAATGTATTGATAGCAATCTTTTCAATTGCTTGGAGCTACTACGTTTTATTCTTTACTACCTTTTTCAGTATTATCTTAATTGGTTTGTTTGTCGCCTTTATGAGTTTAGGAAAGGATGCAGGAACACTCGAAGGAAATAAACTGGTCTCTCCTAGCTTGTGTAGAACTATAGATTGGGAAGGTAAAGATAAAGAAATTGATAAAGTTCTAGGTTGTCGCATCAGTGTGTTAAATAACGGTTTAACGCTGACAGGCGTTCGTTTATACAAGAGCGAAAGCACTGAATACCTTGTGACAAACGATGGTGCTTACGAAATTAGTAATGGCCAAATCGTTACCTGTAGAGCTTTTAATTTTGCACCTTCGGAAAAGAAGCGCACGGTCTCGAAGTGTCGTTCTAAGTCTGGGATATTTAAGAAGACACCATCAAAATAACAACACGGCTGTTGTTTTACTGTAGGAGCGTACTTTAGTAGCGAACTTGTGACTAGGCCACTGTTTATCTGCGGTAATAAAATTTTACATTTATTGGGTCAAATAAATTACCTTTGTTAGCTGCCTGTACCTATACTCAACAGGGATTTTCATTGTTCAGAGTATGAGGGAATCAGTTATGCGTACTATCAGTACAATTGTAGACAACGGTGAAGTAACACCGTCAATTAAAGAGACATTCGGTAAAGTTCAGGAAGCCTTGCAGGCGCCTTTTACGCCCCATTTTTTCCAGGTTTGGGCGGTTTCAGAAGAGTCATTAGAAGGCATTTGGCCAGTGATGAGACATATCTTAACGAGCGGTAAGGTAAGTCGAAAGCTGAAAGAGATGATATTCGTCGCTATCTCATCGTTTAAAGGTTGTAACTATTGTCAGTCGGCGCATCATGCGTTTTGTTTGAGTATTGGTGTGACGGCAGAGCAGATTGACGATTTGATCAATCAATACACTGCACCGACAGCATCACCCAAAGAGAAAGCGGCCATTGATTTTGCCATGAGGTTGGCGCGTGATCCGCATTCATCGTCTGAAGATGATTTTATTGAATTGCGAGGTCATGGTTTTTCAGATGAAGAAGTCATGGAGATTATCGCGATGTCGGGTATGGGTGTTTTCTATACGCATTTAGCGAACGCGACCAAGATTGTTGTTGATTCAGGGTTTAAGAAAAAGATTGAGTCGTCACGAACGGAAGCTGCTGAGGCTTAACTAAGAGTGTGGTTCGCGGGCAAGCCCAGCTCCTACAGTGGGAATGTTCAATTGCAGAATGGTTCCCGAGCAAGCTCTGCTCCTACAGGAAGGTGTTGTGTTTTGTAGGAGCTGGATTTATCCACGAAAAGGGGGCTTAGTTGAAGAGTGGTTCGCGGGCAAGCCCGGCTCCTACAAGCCATCGGCTCTATACAGAATCCCATCACCAAACATGCCATTTGACTCTCTTCGTCTTTTGAAATCTTCAAAGGCTTCGCAGTTTTGTTCATCCATATAACAGTTAACTCTTAAAACTCTGTATTCGAAGTTTGGATGTGTATCGCCTGTATCGTGAAAGGCGCAAGGTGCGTTGGTGGCACTGCAACCGAAGTTGTTAATTATTCGAGCGCCTTGTAAGTCGAAAGCAAGCATACCGAGTTTTAATTGAATGCTGCTAGCTAGCGTTTTGACATCTAAATCGTCGTTACTAATATTCTTAATAATGTTGGCGGCAAATAAGTCAGCTGCTTCTTCATTCAATTTGCTAGTGGTGGTTTCTCGGTTAAATATTGTTGAATCAGCGTTGATTGCTCTTCCTTCATGTCCATTTGTGAGGTGGCCGAGTTCGTGGAGAACAAAATAGTTCAGAACATCCGTTCCCGATAAAATGCCTTGGTCGCTGAGTTGACCAAGTAATCCATAGGGCTTCATCCATTCTGAGAATGCATCGGCCTGTACGACTATGCATCGGCACTCTCTGAGTACAAACATCATATCAGTTGGTGTGAATGACAAGTAACCTTGATTTACCCAGACTAAGGCCGTCCCAGCTTCTTTGAGTTCGCCAGAGTACAGGTAGAGTTCCTCTCTACCTAGAAGTTGGTTTACTTCCCAGATGGATTTTGAAGCCACGCCTAAAGCTTTGTCTGAGAGTTCCAAGCCATATTGTTTGATTGGGTTTATGTGATTCGGCTTATCGCAGGCAGATAAAGCAGTCCACAAAATAAGGAATACAATGAACTTCTTCATGGCCTTGACGCTTCGAATATAAGTTTGTTGAGAAGCGCTTGTTGCTCATTTCCATCTGCATCTTTGGAATCTAGAATTTTTTGGCGTGTTGTCATGGCGGTTTCGAAGAGTTTATCTGCGCGTTCTAGTGAGGAAGTTTTTGATTCGTTTATTGGCGATTGCAGTCCAATACAGACGGTATTGATGGCGGCGAGAATGCCAACTAAGCGCAGCGTTTTGTCCTTAAGCTTGGTTTCGTCAATTTTGCCTGCACCTGCTTCAGGTTGAACGACTTGCCCGGAGAATGCTGCGATAAAGGTGATGATTGCTGCTGCGATAATACCCAACCATTTGAGTGTGTTTTCAATCAATTGGTAGCGCTTTGCGCTTTCAACATGTTCGTAAATGAGCTTATTAACCTTCTCAAAGGCTGTATCGAGATCTTGCTTTGATAGGTTAGTTTCGTTAATCGCAGCTGCATCCACACTCATGACTCTGGAGGGGAGTATATTGATAGACTCCGCATTATAGAAGCCAACGAATAGGCCTACGCCTAACAAGAGTAGACTGATAAATATAAGTGGATATTTGGATTTCCTTTTGTGGGAGGCCACAAACTTTCCTCAAAGGTTTGTATGTACTGCTAATAAACATGCCGCAGCGAAAAGAGAAAGTAAATACTCAGGTTGATTCGTGCTGTGATAGACGCATTTTAAGGGATAGATTTCAATCAGCTCAACGAGTAATGTAGGCAGAGAGTTCGATGGTAGTAGTTGGATTTATCCGCGAATAAGCTTTTAATAAAGTTACTGTTCGCGCGCAAGCGCAGCTCCTACAGGAAAGTATTCGGTTGTAGTAGCCGGATTTATCCGCGAATGGTGGTGTATTTGGGAAGAATCAGAGTCTAAAAGCTTGCCCGTTGTATCTCTAAAAGCTGGTGAGCTTAACAACAAAAAAAGCGGTTTAGGATAACAATAAGATGAAAGAGAAGAAGTTTAACGCTGAGCTGATTATTTCTATTACAGCTATGGTCACCGCAATTGTGGCTGTTGTGGTTGGAATGGTGCAAACGCAAGTTATGCAAGATGAAAGTCTTGCAGAGCGTGAGCATCAAAAGCTGTCGGTTACGCCTTCTCTTTGGCTGTCCCGCAACATTTGGGATGACGGAGAAAAGGAATATTTATCTTTCACCATTAAGAATCAAGGATTAGGTCCTGCTGTTATTGAGGATTTTAGTGTTTCTTATCGAGGTGAGAAAGTCAGCGATTGGTTTGAACTGCTCTCTAAGATTAGTTTAGATGTGCACGGTTCAGATTTGCTGAATGGTAGAGCATTTCCTGCTAACTCACAACGCGTGAATGATGGGCATATTATTCCTGCTGAGGAGATGCTAAAACCGGTGCAGATAAATGGCGATAAGGATGTTCTATCCTTACTTGTTCGCGGTAATGAACACATCACCATGTCTTTGTGTTATTGCTCTTTTTACGAAGACTGTTGGCAAACTCAACTACATAAACGTCCTGAGCCGGTGGAGTCATGTCCCGAGAGTGATGTTTACTTTAATAGCTCATTATTTCGAGAGCCTAAGCTGAGAAACCTCGATAAGCAGTAGAGCTGGTGTTTTTGGTATTTGAGCCATTTTACAACCGCTTACAATTCGTTCGGCCACTTGGCGATACAAATAACGCTAAGATAATGATAACTCACAATAATATGTATGAGCGCAATGAAAAAAACTCTCTTAATCTTATTCCTTAGTCTTTCGAATTTAACAATTTCTTCAGCTAACGAAGAGGCTTATCTGCTCTATAAACAAGAAAAATACAGTGAAGTGATTGATAAGTTTGAACGGTCGAAGCCTAAGTCATTTGAAGATTTTGAGACCTTAATTTATACGCAACTTGAAGTAGATGTGGATGATGCTGAAGAGTCTGTAGAAGATATGCTGGAGGCTTTACCCGAGCATTATCGTGCACACCTGTTATCTGCCAGCGTAATGGGTGCACAGGCTTCTAATGGAATTTTTGGTGCGCTGGGTTATGCCAAGAAAGCTAAAAAAGGCTTGGAGAAAGCGATAGAACTTGCGCCGGATAATATTGACGCTCTCAACGGGCTAGTGAGTTTTCATTTAGCGGCTCCCTCTATTGCTGGTGGAGATAAAGATGAAGCTCGCAAGCTGGTTGATAAAATTAAAAAACTAGATGCTAAAGAAGGGCAGTTTGCCGAAGCGCGATATTTGATGGCGACTGATGAGTCGGAGTCTGCTGAATCGATATTGAATGCTTTGGCTGGGCAGGAAGATACAAAAGCGCGTGCTTTGTTTGTATTAGCAGGGTTTTACAACAATGATGAGACAAGAGAGAAGGCGCTTGAGCATTATCGCAAGGTGCTTGCTGTCGATTTGAAGTTAGCTGAGTTAGATGATAAATCACGTGAACGCCATCAACGCTGGAACATGCTGGCGAATTACCGTATCGGGCAACTTGCGTTGGCAACGTCTGAGCATAGCCAAGAAGGTATAGCGGCGTTAACCCAGTACATTAATGAATATCAGGCTACCGATGCAGATGTTTATGGTATGCCGAGTTTGTCATGGGCGAGGCTACGTTTGATTGAACTGTTGTTGAATGCTGGTGATGTCAATCAAGCGAAGATAGTAGAGCCACAATTAAACGATTTGGACGAAAGTCGTTATAAGAAAATCCGCAAGAAGTTAGCTAAGCGGATTGATAAGGCATAGAGTATTCAGAGGGCGATTCGCGAGCAAGCTCTGCTCCTACGGGAAGGTATTCAAATGTAGGACGAATTTATCCACGAAAAGTGGCTCAATTGAAGAGATATTCGCGAGCAAGCTCGACTCCTACAGGAAGATGTTTAATTGTAGGAACAGGATTTATCCGCGAAAGGTGGCTTAATCGAAGAGATATTCGCGAGCAAGCTCGGCTCCTACAGGAAGGTATTCAGTTGTAGGAGTCGGATTTATCCGCGAAAGGTGGCTCCATTGAAGAGATATTTGCGAGCAAGCTCAGCTCCTACAGGAAGGTATTCAATTGTAGGAGCTGGATTTATCCGCGAATAGTGGTGAGCCTAACGAATTACTCCGATGTTGTGATAACGATTTTATTCTTCAAACTCTTGTCATCTAAACGACCGTAAAACATCACTAAATCGGACTTACCGTCGCCGTTAACATCTTCATTGGTGATGGTTTGTCCATTCTGGGGAATATTCAAATCATGAGAAGAAGCTCTTCTCACAAAAGCTCTGTCGCCACTGTTGTCACCCAAACGAACTTTGACCTTGTCGGTACCATCTGATAGCAGCAAATCTTTTAAGTTGTCGCCATTAACATCTCTAAGGCGGACCATAGGGTTACCTGATTGGCCTGAGGTCAAGCTAAAGCGAATTTCGACATCGTCTCTGACCAGAGGTTTAGATTCGAATTGTTCATTGCCATTCATACCAAACACCAGAATGTCTTGTTTCACCTTTCCGGAGAAAAGAGCACCAACGATATCGGAAATCGAGATATCGAATGAAGAAACCAGCGCTTCCATTTTCTTGTCGTCGTTTAGGTCGACTAACGAGATATCAGTCAGGCGCTCGTCTATGGCAATGCGCGTACTCGGTGTTGTTGGGTAGCGTAGTTTGCCATCCACGATTTCCCCAAAATAGAATTCGAAGTCGTTGACTTGCTTAAGCACACTTGAACCTTGGGTGTAGGTCACAACCAAATCGGCGATGTCATCGCCATTAACATCTGCAACTTCTTCGAGGACTTTATGAAGAATATTACTTTGGTCTTTTTGCGAGCCGTCGGCTTCACGAAGATCCCACCAATAGATTGAATCAATATCCTGATTGATATTCACCACCATGGGCTCTTCTGCAAACACACCGTCTTCGGACTGCAAATAGATATTCAGTTTACCGAGCTCGGAAGCGACTATATCCGTGTTTTGGTCGTTATTCATATCGACATATTGCAAACGCGGTGGTCTGAAATTAATGCTATCGGTGAACACATCCATTTGTCCTGATGTGGCAATCGACTGCTGGTGACGCGTATTACATTCGCAAGATACCCACAAATTGGTATGTTCAAAGTGCGGGAGAATAAAGTCATCGACTTTGTCTTCATTGAGGTCTCGAACAAATCTCTTTCTTCGGAAAAAAGAAGGTTTGTCGGTTAAGTAAACCGAGCTGATTTCTTGCTCATTGACGAGCTGTGACTTCTGATTCTTATGCGCTTGAACGTATCTTTTGATATGAGATTTTGTGAGGAAGTAAATATCCTGCAATCCATTTTCCTGCTCTACACCCATATCAAAAGCGATAATATTCTCTGGCACGGCTAAACGATCGAGTTCTACATGTTTACCCTGTTCATTGGCACCTAAAACTATCATCCAGAGTTTTTCTTTCTCATCGGTGCCAAAAACAAGTAATTCTTTTTCATCACCTTCATACAAATTGAGTACGGTGACAGGTCGAGTCACAGTCAAGCCGATATCAATGGTTTGGTTGGAAAAGGAAAGCTTGTCTTGAGCAAAAGTGAAAGAGGAAACGAGAGCACAAAACGCACCCAAAAGAGGAGTTCGAAAACGCATAGCCAAATTTATTCCTTTAAGTAAAACAACGGAGTACGGGTTTTATCAGATTGGCTTTTGGTTGCATAGTTCAGTTTTGTTTGCCTCATTTCTTACAAAGTTATGAGTTAGAAATGGGGAAACACCTAGAGCCATGCTGCTTTCGTGGGAGATTACGAAGGCTCCAGGTGTCAAAGCGGTTATTGAAATGTTACAAATTCGCTGCGACCGGCGCGGCTCTTATCCGCTGAACGTGCGCGAATTTCAATATTTTGAGAAACCTCAACTGGCCCATTGTATGGTTGCCACTGACCACCTTGAGTACGATATTCAATAGGTAACCCCGGGAAAATCAGATTGGCTTGTAGTTTCTTATCAATGATTTTGGCACCTACAGTGGGAATACGGTAGAAGACATCGTTTTTGTCGAGCTTAAGAAACTCTTTGTGACCTAAGGTATTCGCAAAATTCTGCCACTCTGAATCTCTTTGTTGTCTCATGCTTTCGGTAAAGTGATTGGTTTCCTTGCTGTAAAGCTCACCTTGATAGTTATATGGAACTTCCCACTCAGGTTTGTGCCAAGCGCGTTCGGCAAGTGCTAATAAGCGCGGGAAAATTTGATACTGAGCCTGGTTATCTGAGCGAATAGTTTCACTCCATAAATGCCCTTGAATACCTATAAAGCCTTTTCCGGGTTGCAGCATGGAATCGCGGTCATCGAGTTGGTAATCAGCATCGACATTGTTTTGCCAAAACTCAGCATGTGCAGGCAGGTTGCCTGGCATAAATTCGAAAATCTTACGCGTGTTCGTGTGCCTTGAACCCCAATTGTAGCCCGCTTCCTTTGGATGTGTTTCGTGCGGGAAGTCGAAGTACAACGCATCTGGCGTTGATAACACGGCTTGCCAACCTCTGTTCGCTTGGCTGTGCGCTGTTTTATGACCTCCAGAGTAGAGAGTCTCCCACAGGTTAGTCTGCACAACGGGTGGCATATAACGTATGCGTGGATTTGACATACCGTCGCTCCAGCCAGCAGGCTCTATCCCTTTTTTGTGGAGTAACGAGGCTATCTTCTCAATAAAGTAACCTGCTAAATCGTGCGCATCGTTGAGAGCGAGTTGTGGATCATCAAACAGTGCTTTGCACTCAGGAGAGTCTACCCAGGCACCTGCCGTTTCATCGGCACCAATGTGATAGCGCGTCAGCGGGTGACCAGCCTGATCATGTAAGGCTTTAATTTCATCGATGACTTTTCCAATAAACTCATAAGACGAAGGTAAGCAAACGTTGATGGTATTGTCGTTGTAATGCTGAATGCTGCTGTATTCGGTCGTGTCGTCGAAATCACTCAGCAAAAACTCAGTTGCCTTTTCTGGTTGCTCTTTTTGCATGTAGTAGTGATAACGTGCTTCCATAGCTTTTACCGCCGCTCGTGAGTGGCCTGGCATATCGAAAGAGGGAAGAACCTGGATGTGTCTTTCTGTGGCGGCACGCAGGATCTCTAGGTAATCTGCTTTCGTGTAAAAGCCATCGCGAATTGGGTCAGGGTCGGCTCCACTGCCTAGCTGTGGTAATAAACACTCATTTTCTTGCAAGTCGTGACAACGTCGGCTGCCTAGGCCTGTTAGCTCAGGTAAGTCTTGAATTTCTAAACGCCAACCTTCATCGTCGCCTAAGTGCAAGTGCAGCTTATTCATTTTGTAGTTCGCCATTTGGTCCATCAACTTGAGGATAAAGGCTTTACTGTGGAAGTTACGCGATACGTCTACGTGCATACCTCTGAATTGGAATCTTGGGCTGTCTTCAACAGTGACAAAAGGAAGCGTGCGGGTATTAAGGTCAGCTAACCTCGATATGGACGTTATTGCATAGGCTGCACCGCTCTTATCAGCGCTTTCGATGAGGATATTTTTAGGGGTGATGTCGAGTGTATAACTACCTTTGGGGAGTTGATTATCATCGACTCTTTTTATCGCAACGGCAACACTGTCAGCGTTGTCATTTAGAGCAAAACCTAAAGATTCTAAGTTAGACAACGCATATTTTATGCTGTCAGAGCCGAACTCGTTTGATGCAATACGAAGGCCTTTGCTGATATCTAAACTTCCATCGATATTTTTGCGGGATACCGAGCTTGGTGACGGTATGATGCCAACATCTACGTTGGATTTATCATCGCTGATATCCTGATTTTTGTCGTAAATATAGGCGCTGTCCGCTAGCTGCGTGTTGTCTCCAGGCGCTCTAACAAAGTCACTCTCCCAGTCTAAATCTGTCGCGTATGGTCTAATTTCGAGGCCAGTTTCTTTGTCATCATAAGGACGTGTGCTGGCGATAGTTTTCGCTTGTGTCGTGTCAGATACCACATAGTAGTTGGGCATCATTCGAGCTTCGGTCAAGTTAAGACCGTTGACGATAAACTCTACTGTTTTTGATTCGCCTGCAGTAAAAGATGTGAAGCTTTCTGAAGGTGAAATACGATTGAGGTCACCATTCACATGCTCAATATTGAACTCGCCTGGCAAGCTGCGGTTGAGTTTATCGACTGAGCTAAAGTAAATACTCCAATCTTTGGTTGTAATGGCTTTAGGTGAAGTTAATGTAATCGCTGCTCGATAACAGCTTTGCTCAATATCGGGTAGGCACTTTCCGTCACCTCGGTTTTCAAGTACTTCGAAGTTGACTACGAGAGTGTCTGCAATTTCGT
Organism: Alteromonadaceae bacterium M269; assembly: GCA_004353515.1. Taxonomy (GTDB): domain Bacteria; phylum Pseudomonadota; class Gammaproteobacteria; order Enterobacterales; family Alteromonadaceae; genus M269. The sequence continues at coordinate 23,589 of SMNZ01000002.1, forward strand.
CGATTATGGCCTGATTATCTTGCGTTTGTGGTGGTGACTCAGCATTGGGTTGAGAGTCACACCCATACAGGCATAAAAGCGTAAAAAATGCCGTAGTTATTGTCTGCTTTTTCATCGACGGGTCCTAAAAATTAATGGGTTAAAGATTCTTACGAGTTGAAAAAATTTGGTCCAACGCCTCTTCGTCGCTCATGTTACTCACCGGCGTTGACATACTGACAGCAAGTCCAGCCAACGCACTGATGAAAACAGATGGCAATATCGGGTTGCCCCAAAAGGTTAACCAGTCAGCGTTAAGCAATATGACGATAGAAGTGAATGAGGCACTGATTAGCGAAGCCAAAGCACCTTGCCAGGTAAAGCGAGACCAGAATCGGCCTAACACACCACAAACGAAAAGCCCTGACATCACGGTCGCTATCATTTTGGTGATGTAGCCTATGATGTCATCGGAAATACTGGCTAATGCAAGCGCAAGTAAAATGACGAACAAGGTCGCCACTCTGGCATAACGCATCATGTTCTCTTCAGCGACAGGTTTTTGATAAAACATATGGCCGATGTCTTTGAGTAGTGAGGCAACGGCAGCGATGGCATCAGAGCTGGCACTGGACAAAGTCGCTGAGAGCCCCGCAATCAATACAACCATGCCTATGCCGATGGGCAAAATGGTTGCTGTGAGATAAGGAAAAGCGAAATTTGCGCTCTCTAGTTCTGGGTTTAATGAGTAAGCAGCCATGCCGACAATGACAGGAATGGCAGAGAATAAGAGGTACAAAATCCCTGAACTTACAAAGGATACACGGGCTGTATTGATTGAACGGGCAGAATAGATACGTTGTCTGAAAGAGGGCGTTGCAAGTACGCCAATGCAAATCACGGCAGCCAGTGAGATCGCTGGTAGTGTGCCAATTTGAGCAAAGAGAGAGGTATTGGCTGCTGGTTGTGCTGCAAGAATGGTGCTGAGGTCACCCACTTTATTGAAGGTAAATAGGGTTAGCAGAATAAAGCCAGTAAACAACACAATAGCTTGCAAGGTATCTGCCCATACCACAGCTGTGTAACCACCTATCAGGATATAAAGGGAGAAGCCCAGTGCAATCAGGAATTTGGCACTCTGAATTTCGATGTCGGTTATCCAGGATAAGTAGGTTGCGCCACCCAGAATATGGGCACCCAACCAACCTATGCTGGCAATAAAGATTAAGCAACCGACGCTATTTTTGATGAGTTTATTGGCGCCTACATAAAACGAAAGCTCTTCGCTCATGGTATAGAATCCATGTGCTCTCATAGGAGCAAAAATCCAAGCGCATAGAATGAGCCCCATAAATCCACCAATACCGTACAGCGCACCTGCCCAACCATTGGCATAACTGAAACCGACCGCACCCATGGATGAACCTGTACCAACCAGGGTCGCTAAGGTTGTTCCCAACATCAGGAAAACGGGGAGTCCTCGGCCAGCTAACAAAAAGTCGTCTACGCCTTTGTTCTTTCTCGATACCCACCACCCAAGCACTAGCGTTAGTGCCAGGTAGGTAAAAAAGAGACTAAGGAATAGCGAACTGTTCATGAATTATGTGCTCAGTTTGGCTCTTTATAACAAACAACGCCGACTTCTACTTTACAGTCGACAACTAGGTCTGCAACCTGGCAGATTCTTGCGGGTGGATGTTCGCCGAAAATCTTCTGAAAAACCTTGTTAAATGATTGAAAGTATCTGGCATCGGTCAGTATGACGGTGACATGCATAACGTCACATAAATCATAGTCGGCATCGCGCATAATGTTTAAACAGTTTTCGATGGCGATATGTGACTGCTCGACTATACCACCTTCAACAATTTCGCTATCACGCATAGGTGTTTGACCTGAAACATAAAGCCAGCCTGCGGCTTGAGTGGCGTTAGAGAAAGGTAAAGGTTGTCCTCCCGTACCCTGGTTTCCGGTACTACCGTGACGAATGATTGACATAGTTAACTACTCGAATGTGAACGTTTGATAAATTGGCCATGACCTTGGCCTTGAATTTTTTGATTGGCGTAGGCTATTTCGCCATTGACCCAAACAGATTGAATGCCCTTAGCTGCCTGTTGTGGCTGAGTGTAGGATGCCACGTCTTCGACCTTATCAAAGTCGAACAAAACCAAATCTGCCCAGTGACCAACACGAATGGCGCCTCGCTGGGGTAGTCTAAATTTTTCAGCTGATAGCCCTGTCATTTTGTGAATAGCTTGGGGTAAATCGAACAACTGCTTTTCTCGACAATAGTGTTTGATAACACGAGGGAAAGCACCCCAAAGCCTAGGGTGTGGATGACGATTATCCGGTAATCCATCAGAGCCGACCATGGTCTTGTCATAGCTAAGGAATCGCTCAACGTCACCTTCATGCATACAGTGATAAACTGCTCCAGCAGGTTGCAATTTTTGAGCTGTTTCCATAAGGGACAAATTCCACTCAGAAGCAATATCAGCCAACATATTGCCTGCAACTTCTGGATGTGGATCCGACCAGGAAATAAATATGTCGTACTCGTCTGTGACTTGAGACAAATCCAAGGTACTGGAACTCGCAGCGTAAGGGTAACAATCACAAGCGACATCTTGTTTTTTTGTCGCTTGGTGTAGCGTATCCAAGACTTCTTCTGAGCGCCCCCAATTACTCTTACCGGCGCATTTTATGTGGGATACCACTAGAGGTAAGTCTGCAGAATCAGCAGTATCGAAGGCTTCTTTTAGTGCCTCAATAATGGCCTCAAACTCACTTCTTAAGTGAGTGACATACATACCATCATATTTGGCAACAACGGGAACGAGTTCCATCATCTCGCTGGTAGGAGCATGAATGGCAGTGGCATAGGCTAAACCAGAGCTTAACCCTATAGCACCAGAAGCTAAAGCTTTGTCTAACGCGGATTTCATTGTCGATATTTCAGCATCTGTTGCTGGTCTATCGAGTTCATCCATAGCGCCTGTTCTCAGTGTTGTATGGCCGATGAGTGCTGCGACATTCGTTTTCGGTTTTGCTTGTTCTACCGCTTGAACATAGTCTGCGAAGGTTGGGTAGCGGAAGCTTGCCTTTAGACCTAATAAGTTAAGTGGGTCAGGAATTTCATAACGGGGTTTAAGGGGGCTAGCGCTAATTCCACAGTTGCCGACAATAACCGTTGTAATACCCTGACTGACCTTAGGAAGCATATCCGGTTGTTCAATCAACTGCATATCATCATGCGTATGAACATCGATGAACCCTGGAGATAAACAGAGCCCTTCTGCATCAATAACACGTTGAGCTTGCGCTGAAATATTGGGCTCAATACAGGCTATCTTTCCGTCTAAAATCGCGACGTCAGCGTCAAACTGCGGTTGGCCTGTGCCGTCAATAACAACAGCATTTTTAATCAAGGTGTCGTATATCATGATCTATGTGATGCCAGTAGCCTGTGCTTAGTCGCCGAGAGGCAATCTTTCATGGCTATTAAAGTAGCTGTCGAGAACGAGTTTGATACGTCTTAACTTGTCTCTCGATGTTCGCTTCTTGGCAACAGCTAGCTCTGTCATCAGCACGTCTAAAGCCGCTAACATGGCATAACGCGACGTACTGGGAGAAAAGATAAAATCTGTTTCTTCGTATTTTATCGGGAGTACGGCGTCGGCAATATTAGCTAGTTCTGAGCCAGCACGCGTGATAGCAACTACTTTGGCATTATATTGCTTAGCGATTTGAGCAGACTCTTTCACATCAGGGCTTACACCGCTTGCTGAAATACAGATTACCGCATCGTTATTACTCAGTGTCGATGCTGCCATATGCATGAGCATGGGATCTGAATAAGCCGTAGCTGGATAGCCTAGTCTAAATAGTCTGTGCTGGCTTTCTTGCGCAATCATGGTTGAACCACCACCAACACCAAAAGTAAGAACTTGTCTAGCGTCCAGTATCTTCTCGACGGCGGAATTAATAATGTCTTCGGTGATCAGTTGCGCATTATCATCAAGTGATTTCTTAATGGCATCGTAATGTCCGTGAAGTCCTTCGACTTCATCTTTGGTTTCTGAGATGAAACGTTGACCCACTGCAATCGACTGGGCGAGGCGTAATTTTAAACTGCGAACGTTTTCACAGTTAACTGACTTGGCAAAGCGGGTAATAGTTGCTTCGCTGACTTGGGCTCTATTGGCTATATCTGTGATACTCGCGCCAGCAGTGAACGTCAGATCTTCGAGTATAACGGTAGCGACTTTCTTTTCTGCGTCGCTTAAATGATTAAAACTTTCAGTGATTTTAGTAACGATGTCTAAGTCGTAACTCATATTGTTTCCCATCTATGTATCGCATTTGTGATTGTCACAAATTTGATGTCAAAAAGGCATGGTTTCACTTGCTTTATCAAACTCCGGTAAAGCTTTTTTCCAATGCATTGTTGGTTAGTCTACATGCAATGTAAAAAAATATCATTAAAAATGTTAATTGGTTGAAAGTTTCTATTATTGATATTAGACTGATCACGAAATGTAAAGGGGTATTTTCTCTTTTATTTTATAATTTTCATATAAATCAATTGTTTGGTTGTTGTTCGATGAATTGTTGTAGTGAAAGAAAGTATTATTCTGAGGCAAGTGAGTTATCGCAAGATCGCTCAGATGATCACCGATCCACACAATTTATTGACAAAAACTTGCTGAAAGAAGACGTTCCATTACCAGCCGCTGTCATTTATGAAGCATCGCTTCAAAATAACTTGGAATGGATGCAGGATTTCGCGCAAGAACACAATATTCAATTAGCTCCTCATGGCAAAACCACCATGGCACCAGCATTGTTTAAACAACAAATTGACGCGGGAGCTTGGGGAATGACGCTAGCGACCGCTGAGCAAGTGGTTGTTGCTTACCGACACGGCATCAAACAATTGCTGATGGCTAATCAGTTGGTTGGGGATGCGAATATGCACCTTATCAGTGAGGTGTTAGATGACCCTAGCGTTGAGTTCTATTGTCTTGTTGATTCAGTCGAGAATATCCAAAGGTTAAATGATTTCTACCGTTGTAGAGGGCAGTCTCTCAATGTATTGATTGAAATTGGCTCTGAACAGGGGCGTTGTGGTTGCGTCGATGAGGGCACTCTCGAAGCTGTGTTGTCTGTGCTGAAAGTTTCTAACAATATCAAACTCGCGGGTTTGGAGTTTTATGAAGGCGTATTAAAAGACGCTGAGCAAATTGATCATTTCCTTGGTCGTTTTGAAGCGATCTTCAATGATTTATCTGAAAGAGCGGTATTCGACACTGAACAGGTTTTAGTGACAGGCGCGGGTAGCGCTTGGTATGACAAAGTATCGACTTTATTCCAAAGGCTAGTGAAGCCGAATGTACTTTGCCTTATTCGCCCAGGTTGTTATCTCATACACGATAAAGGGCTGTGTGATCGAGGGCAGCAACAAATCCTGGCACGCAATACATTCGCTGGCCAAATGAAAACCAAGTTAACTTCGTCTCTAGAAGTTTGTGCTTACGTATTGTCTAAGCCCAGCCCCAATCGAATTATTGTTGGTTTGGGTAAGCGAGATGTTGCTTTTGACGCTGGACTTCCTATTCCACAGTGGTCGTATCGTCAAAGTTGGCCGCATCAAAAATCCATAGTGGGTATGCAAGTTAAGAACTTGATGGATCATCATACCTATATCGATATAGATGAAGAAACAGATGTGAAGGTTGGCGATATTATTGGTTTTGCAACATCACACCCTTGTCTGACTTTAGATAAGTGGTCGCGGTTACATTTAGTTGATCACGAACTCAATATTGTCGATGAAGTCAGGACCTATTTTCGGCCAGAGGTGGAGATTAACTGATGGTCAATTGGCGTAAGCTCTCGTTAGTCGGATTGGCGCTGATTCTTCAGATGGCCATCGTCTATGCTGCGCTTGCGAACGAAGAGTATGATGACTTGGTATTAATGCCTTGGCCACAAACACTTGAAAGAGGTGATGGTCAGCTCATCCTCTCTAATGTTATTGATGTTCGTTTTACTGACTATCGTTCTTCACGTCTTCAACATAATGCTAATCGATTGCTAGAACAGTGGGCTCAGTTGGGAAATGAAGGTTCGACACGTGCTTCCAGAGACAAAACACTCGTAGAAATAAACGTCAGTCGCGAAGCGCTTAGTCATGAATCTGTTTTGCAGAATGACGAAAGCTATCAGTTGAGCATTAATGCTGAAGGGATTTTACTCGAATCTGCTGAGCCTTTAGGGGCGATACGAGGTATGCAAACGTTATCGCAACTGTTGCAAGTGTCTGAACAAGGCGTTCGTTCTCTACCTTATATGCAAATTGACGATCACCCGAGGTTTAAATGGCGTGGTGTACTGCTTGATTCTGCACGGCATTTTATTCCGCTGGATGTGATTAAAAGACAGTTAGATGGCATGGCCAGTGCAAAAATGAATGTGTTGCATTGGCACTTAACCGATGATCAGGGTTGGCGTATTGAGTCTAAGTCTTATCCTAAGTTGCACGAGTTAGGCTCCGATGGTTTGTATTATCGCCAGGATGAAATTCGTGAACTGGTGGCCTATGCCTATGACAGGGGAATTCGAGTGATTCCCGAAGTCGATATGCCAGGGCACGCCAGTGCTATAGCGGCGGCTTATCCTGAACTCATCTCGCTACCCGGCCCTTATGAGATTGAACGTCAGTGGGGAATTCATCAGCCAACGTTGAATCCAATCAATGAGAATGTCTATCAGTTTGCTGATGGCTTGTTTAAAGAGCTCAGTGAATTATTCCCAGATCCATACTTCCATATTGGCGGTGACGAAGTTGATCCGTATCAGTGGAACAAGAACGAGGCGATACAAGCTTTTATCAAGCGCCATCAACTCAAAGATTATAAAGGCATGCAAGCACACTTTAATCAGCGTGTTGAGAAAATTTTAGCGAGCCATGGCAAGAAGATGATTGGATGGGATGAGATCTTCCATCCGTCATTGTCGAAAGACATCGTTATTCAATCGTGGCGTGGACATGATTCATTGAATCATGTTGTTAGAGAAGGTGGGCAAGGGATCCTATCGACAGGGTTCTATATAGACCAACCCCAGCCTACAGATTATCACTATCGAAACGATCCAAATCCGCTGCCAGTGCCGAAGCTGGATAATTTAAAACCTAGTGAAGATTGGCAAACCTGGTTTTTTACTATGCCAAGGTTGAGAGGCTCAGCAGTTACAGGGCAATTTACTCTCATTAAGAACAATGGAAGCGTACGTGGCTTCATCGATTTTGCAGGACGCTCACGCAAGGCTTTGTCAGGTATCGAGATTGTTGGCAATAAAGTGCGCTTTAATGTTGATACTTGGATGGGACCGTTTTCACCTGTCATTACATTGAATGCCAATAAGCTGAGTGGGTATGGCGTGGTGGCAAATGGTCACTACAACATAACAGGCGAGCTGATTGGTGGGAGTGATATTGAAGGCTCGCATATCTCGCTAGGCGTAGTGAATCCCGAGCTTAGCCAGGCGGAGCAAGATCGTATTTTAGGTGCTGAAGCTACACTCTGGGGTGAGAATGTGGTGGCAGATGTGATGGATTTACGCCTTTGGCCTCGCACTTATGCTATCGCCGAGCGCTTATGGTCAGCAAGAGAAGTGAATGATGCAGAATGGATGTATCAACGCCTTGAAGGTATTTCTGAATGGTCTGAACAAGTTATCGGGCTAGAGCACAACAAACAGGCTCGCCAAGGAATGCAGCGTTTAGTTAGCTCTGATGATATTGAGCCTCTGGCGATTTTGGCAGAAGCGGTTGAGCAGGCGCAGTATTATCATCGTCATCACACTCGAGCTAAAGCTGATAACTACCACCAAGCATCTCCGCTCGATAATTTTGTTGATACTTTGCCAGTTGAGAACTTAACCACACGTCATTTAAATCAGCTGGTGGATACTTGGCTTGCTGATACGACTAACAAAGCCAACGAACAGGCTATTTCATCCTTATTGAGTCGTTGGATAAACAATGAAAAACGCCTCGAAGAATTAACTAAAACAAACCCCGATTTGAGCTATTTGATGCCGAGCGCGCACAGCGTTAAGCAGGTATCTGCTCTGGGTTTGTCACTGATAAAGATTATTAAGGGAAAAAATAAAATGACACTAGATATGGAAAAAAACGCGCGGAAAACACTGGTTGATGCGATGCAAATTCAAGCTGAAACAGTGGTTTCTGCGGCCTATGTGGTTGAGAAGTTACTTAGGCATGCTTCGGCATAGACTTTTAAATTTAAAAATGACAGCGCTGGACATTTTCAGCGAAAAGACTAAATTATAGGGAAGACAGGCACTAGGGATAGCAAAAACTAGTACAGGCTCGTATGTGGTATCTCGAGCATTTGGAACACAATGAAATTGGAGTTAAGCATGAGTATAAAAAGAGGAAAGGATTTTGTTAAAAAAGCTAAATCGCCTTTAATTTATGGCTTTGCGACCTTGGCACTGTCTGCATGGGCGGGGCAAATAGCGGCGCAAGAGCAAGAAGATAAAGATGACGATATAGAAAAAATCGAAGTCACAGGGATTCGAGCCAGTCTTGATAGAGCGCTTGCTATTAAGCGTGCAGCTACCGGTATTGTTGATGCTATCTCAGCAGAGGATATCGGTTCATTCCCCGATGAGAACATTGCAGAGTCATTGCAACGTATCTCGGGTGTTACCATTACACGTCAGCGTGGTGAAGGTTCGCGTATCAGTATCCGTGGTTTAGGGTCTGGTCTGAACTTAACCTTGTTGAACGAACAGCAGATTGCATCGTCGGTTTTGTTCTCTGATGAACAGCCTAGCCGTGGTTTTAACTTTGCACTACTCGCATCAGAAGTTATTTCATCTGCTGAAATCTATAAGAGCCCTGAAGCTTGGATCGATGAAGGTGGTGTTGGTGGTACGGTTATCTTGCGTACACTGAAGCCTCTCGATCTGGACAAGCCGCTACTGAGCGTTCGAGCAGAAGGCGGTTATTCTGAGCTGGCTGATGAATTCGACCCGCGTTTCACTATCACAGCGGGTGCTAAATCTAAAAATGAAAAGTGGGGCGGTGTGATCTCATTCTCGGATACCCAGAGAAGTATCCGTAGTGACTTTACTGGCCCTAACAGTGCCTACACACCTCGACCTCTGGATATCAATTCTGATGGTATTCTGGATTTTGGTGTTGTTCCGGTAGGTACGCCTGATCCAACGCGTGGTTTCGGTGAAGCGCCAGGCAACAGTGTTGAAATTCAAGGTGTTGACGTTTTTGATGATGCTGGCAACTTGATTGGTATCGGTGGTGTTCAATCGCTTAACCCTGTGTTCCAACCTAACTTTATCATCAGTGAATTGAATATCTCTGAAAGACAAAGAACCGGTGGTTCAGGTACGCTGCAATTCAAACCAAATGACAGATGGGAATTTACGCTTAACGGCTTGTATTCAGAGTTGACTGAAGAAGGTGAACGTAACTCGTCTGTATTACTTGGATTCGTGGAAGAAAACTCTAGCTTGGGTGTTACGGTAACGCCGGTTAACGACGCGGTTATTATCAACAACACGCTAGTGGCAGGGACTATTCCAACGCGTATTACTGATGGCCCTAATTTTACCGGTAACCGTGGGCAAACAATCACGACTGAATTGTCATCTTTCACCATTGATGCAAAATCAGATACCTATGCGGTTGATTTAGAATCTAAGTTCAACTCTTCTGACGGGAAATGGGAGATTATTTCTCACCTTGGTCGTACTGAAGCAACAACAGATTCAAGCTCTCGTACTTTAGCAACTGCAACAGTTGATACTGTTATCCAGTTCGATTTGCGCGTTGGCGAAAACGGTGCTGCTGCTGGTCCACGCCTGAGCAACCAAGCTGAACTACAAGCGAATAACGCCCAAGGTACAGGTCCATTTGTACTGAACGACATTGGCCAATTAGGTGGTTTCGGCCAGGGCTTCAGTTTTGCGAACTTCCAGGATGTGGACTTCGAGCAAGACCAGGATTATTTCAGTGTTGATGCGAAATACTTCCTAGAAAGTGACATCTTTAGCTCTATTCGTTTTGGTGCTAAATATCGTAGCCAGGGACAAACACGTAATCGTACGTTGGCGCAGCCTGGTGCAGGCTTGAGAGATGGTAGTAACCCGTTTGCGCTGAATGTTGAATCATTCGGTGGCACGCCAACGCCAGATGACTTCCTTGGTGGTGGTTTTAGTGACGGTCTTAACGGGTTCTTGATACCTGATCCTCAGCAAATTGATGAGCTTATTTCAACGGGCTTTGGTGACGGAGATGTGTTCCAGGAACAGCCAGAAGATATAGCGAACTTTACCATCGAAGAAGATATTTTCTCTGCGTTTGGTCAGCTTAACTTCGACCTTGAACAAGGTATTCGCGGTAATATCGGTTTAAGAGCTATTCGTGTGAATCGCGATTCTCAAGCGCTTGAAATTATCAACGGTATTACAACGCCGTTCCAACAAAGAGATTCATTAACTGAATTCTTACCTAGCGTTAACTTAGCCTTTGATATAACAGATAATTTTGTTTTCAGAACAGCGGCATCTCGTACTTTGGCTCTACCTGAGTTTACCCAGTTAGCGCCGGTATTGTTGAACTTCAACGATATTACTAACACGGGTAATGGTGGTAACCCTGACCTTGACCCATTCGTGACGGACAACTTCGACTTGTCGTTTGAGTACTATCACGGCGAAGGCAATGCGGTTAGCTTAGGCTTGTTCTACAAAGACATCGGTTCGTTTGTTGTGTTAGGTACGGATATTCGTCAGGTTAATGGTGAAGATGTACTCGTGAGTTTGCCAACCAATGGTGGCGGCGGTGAAGTTAGCGGTGTGGAATTCGCTGTCTTACAGAACTTCGACTTCTTTGAAGGTATTTGGTCAAACTTCGGTGTTCAAGCCAACTATACCTACTCTGACAGTGAAACAACGACGTCAGATCCTGTGACTGGTATTGATTTACAGCTACCTGGTTTGTCTCGTCACACAGCTAATGCGTCTCTCTTCTACGATGATGGTAAATGGTCATCTCGTTTAGCTTGGGCATATCGTACTGGCTTCTTTGTTGGCATCCAGAACAACAACGCTGTGTTTAATAACCAGACTCGTCAGGTTGATTGGAACCTTAACTACAACATTAACGATCACCTTTCGGTTTTTGTTGAAGGTATCAACATTACTGATGAAAACACCAACGGTGGGTTTGCAGGTACGCCGGAGCGTATCATCACGCAAGGCCGCTTCGGTCGCCGTTACTTCTTCGGCGTAAATTATAAGTTCTAACATCTCTTGTAGTCAGCATTCGCAGTTGCGGGTGCTGACTTTATTGATGGTCGGAATTTTGGATAGTGAAGTTGAATGAAAATACGTGATTTATGGATTCTAGCTCTACTGTGTAGCTGTGGTGCTGATGCGAAAAACAAGCTGTATCAGGCGTCGGATTTTACACAAGAGCATGAATTTACAACTGGAGTTGAAGGGCCAGCCGTTGATGTTGATGGCCAGCTTTATGCGGTTAACTTCGGTAAACAGGGAACCATAGGGATAGTTGATGAAAAAGGTAATGCAGAGCATTGGATAGATTTACCTGAAGGAAGCATTGGCAATGGCATTAGATTTGATGAGAAGGGTTCGATGTATGTCGCTGACTATACGCGACACAACATTTTGCAGGTCAATCTCAAAGACAAGAAAGTCAGCGTTTACGCACATGATGACAGGATGAATCAACCTAATGATATTGCGATCAGTAAGAATGGGAATTTGTATGCCAGTGACCCAAACTGGGCAGAAGGAACTGGGAATCTTTGGCTGATCAATACGCGAGGTGAAGTCGTATTGTTGGAAAGTGGAATGGGTACAACCAATGGCGTTGAAGTTAGCGCCGATGAAAATAAGTTGTATGTGAACGAGAGCGTTCAAAGGAATATCTGGGTTTACGATATTCAGGAAGATGGGCAAGTTGGTAATAAAAGACTGTTTTACCATTTTGATGAACACGGTATGGACGGCATGCGTGTTGATGAAAAGGGTAATCTTTATGTTGCTCGTTATGGTGCAGGCCAGATAGCCATGCTATCGAAAAAGGGTAAGTTGAAAAGAAACATTGATTTAACGGGTAAATTCCCAACCAATGTGGCTTTTGGAGGTCCGACAGGTAAGACGCTCTATGTTACTATGCAGAAAAGAGGCATGCTTGAGAGATTTGGTGTACGTCACAAAGGACGCAGTATCCGACTTATAAATTATGACCCCAAACAAGATTAGAGAAAATATGCAATACGGGATTGATATTGGTGGTACCAAGATGGAATTGGGCGTGTTTGATGCACAGCTCAATACGGTAGCGGTACAGCGCATTGAAACACCAACAAAAGATTATGATGAGTTTTTGGGAGCTATTGAGTTCCTTATCAACGAAGCAGATAACCAAACAAAGCATCCGGGTTCAGTAGGAATTGGTCTTCCATGCATAGTGAATATGGATGGCAAAGCGGTGTCCTCAAATATTCCATGTATTAATAATAAACTACTGTGTAACGATATCAGCGACCGCCTACATCGCTATGTAGGCTTTGGTAATGACAGTGAAACCTTTGCGTTGTCGGAAGCTGTTTATGGTGCTGGCCGTGGTTACAGCAAAGTTTTAGGCGTTATCGTTGGTACAGGCGTGAATTCAGCACTATGTGAAGACGGTAAACTGTTCTCCAGCCGCAATAGAATGGCGGGTGAGTGGGGACACGCCATCATCAGTGCAGTGCATCAGCAACGTTATAACTTACCACTCAGAGAGTGCGGTTGTGGCGGAATTGGTTGTGTTGAGCGCTACGTTTCAGGTAAAGGGTTAGAGTGGCTTTATACTCATTTTGGTGGAAGTCCGTTGGAAGCGCAGAAAGTTGTTGCTGCGATGCGAGCAGGTGAAGAACAAGCGACGAGAGCCTTTGAATGTTTCCTTGATATTATGGCTCATGGGCTAGCGCAACTTGTTCTCTATTATGACCCAGATGTGATTGTCATCGGTGGCGGTATCTCAAATGTTGCAGAACTCTACAGCGAGCTACCTAAGCGACTTCCGAAGTATTTGTTTAAAGGTGTGAAAGCGCCTGACATAGTTGCTGCTGAATACGGTGATTCAAGCGGAGTTCGAGGTGCTGCAATTTTAGGCCGCCGAGATGACTAGCAAGAAAAATGCGGCTGTGTCATTAGCTCGGGCTGCAAGCCTTTGCGCAGTTGCTGGAATCATCAGTGCTTGTGGTGGTGGTTCCGATGATAGCTCGATTCAACCACAAACGACACCGCCTCCTCCACCAGCAGTGCCGACCACGCCAACGACGTCCGTGCGATTCACCAACGTCACAGCCCAAAGTAATATTAGTTTTACTCAAGGTTATGTCGGAGTCGCAGATCTTTCATCTGTTCCTAATGCAACAGGTGGGAATAACTTACCTCAAGCTGATTTTCAGCAGCGCTTCGCTTCTGGCGTTGCAGCAGGAGATTACGATCAAGACGGTGATATCGACCTCTTTATTGTGAGAGGGAATATTGGCCCGAATCGTTTGTACCGCAATGATGGAAACAATGCGTTTACCGACGTAGCAGCCGTTGCTGGTTTAGCTTTTACACGAACGTCAACCAGCAATTACTCTCATAGTGGGCCTAGCTTTGCTGACATAGACGGTGACGGCGATTTAGACTTGTTTATTGGCAGTATCAGCAATGATCCGCCGCTGCTTTTTGCGAATAACGGTGATGGCACTTTTACCAATATCACTCAAGGGTCGGGTATCGACCAATTAGATGCCAGAGGTAATATTTCATCGGCTTTTGGCGATTATGATTTGGATGGTGACTTGGATTTGTTTGTGACTCACTGGGGAACCAGTCGAGAGCAACAAGATGATACGCAACACCTATGGCGTAATGACAGTACCGATTCGCAAGTCCTGTTCACCAGTGTAAGCATGGAAGCAGGTATTTCTGTCGATGTACTCGGGCCAACACCTTTTGGCAGCGCATTAGGCCCGAATGTTGATTATTCCTTCTCGCCAGTATTTACCGATATCAACAACGATGGTTACCCCGATATTCTCTATGCCGGGGATTTCAATACGTCGCGAGTCTTTATTAACAGCCAGGACGGTACTTTTGTTAATACTACGGATTTAGATGTCATTATTGATCGTAATGGCATGGGACAGGCCGTCGGTGATTATGATGGCGATGGTGATATGGATTGGTTTGTATCTTCCATTTATAGCCAACCAGATGCTCAGGGTAACAGAAACTTTGAAGTCGGTAATCGTCTATATCGCAATGATGGTAACGGTGTTTTTGAAGACGTCACTGCAGAAACCGGTGTTATGGATGGCGGCTGGGGCTGGGGTTCGTGTTTTGCAGACTTTAATGCAGATGGATTGCTCGACATCTATCACACCAATGGCTGGATCAACGGTGTGACCAATGCTGAGTTTTCGAATGATACCAGTCGACTGTTTATTGCGAATGGAGAGGGGCAGTTTACTGATCAGGCGGCTGACGCGGGTGTGGATGATCCTGAATTAGGTCGCGGTATTGTTTGTGCAGATTTTGATAATGACGGGGACGTTGATATCTTCCAAGCGCACCAAGACCCGGTGAACGCTGGGACTTTATGGCGTAACGATGCCAACCCTGAAAACTACCTTACTGTCAGACTGCAAGGTACTGCTCCCAATACCGAAGGCTTTGGTGCTCGTATCATTGCACAGGTTGCAGGCATGACTGATCAAGTCCGAGAGGTAACAATAGGTAGTAACTTCACGTCGCAGAACCCGACCTGGCAATATTTCGGTTTAGGTAATGTTAGTGTTATCGATGAGCTAAGAGTGGAGTGGCTCGACGGCCAAGAGACTGTGCTTTCTGATGTTAATACAGGGCAGGTGCTTACAATAAGACATCCTAGTCTTTAGAAGCTGCTTAACCTTTCCTTTTATCCTTTACCCTACAGAGTGTGTTGGTCCTTATACCCAAGACCAACACTTAGCTGTGTTCAAAAAAAGCTCCCTACAAAGAGGGAGCTCGCGGGAATGAAAAACCTTTAGAAGGTTTTTCTGTAAGTGACACCCAGAGTTCTTGGTTGATTAGTGCGATGTGCTAATCGAGCTCTTCCGCCTCTTTCTCTGTCGAACGACAAATCAGCATTCTCGTCAGTCAGGTTATTGATGTAGAACAATAGCTCCCAATCATCATAAACCAGACCTGCACTAACGTTTAAGATTTGGTAGTCGTCTAACTCTAAATCCAACGCCGTCACTTCAGTACCTGTAGCACCGCCAAAGGGTAACCCTGAAACAAAGTTGCCTGCGCCAGCGACTTGGTCACCTGGTTGTGTGAAGCGGTCACCAACATACTGGAATGACGCTGATATATAAGAGTAATCCGAACCAAATAACGGCTTAGCTAGGTCATAAGTTCCAGCAAAAGAGAATTGCACTTCAGGAACTGACGCTAAGCGGTTACCGTCTTGAATACCGCCGATAACTGCGCCTGTTGAGTCAACAACGGTTGAATCGAATTCTGATTCAAGAACACTGCCTGAAAGCGTCAGGTAAAGGTTTTCTGTGGCTTGACGTGTTAATTCAAACTCTAAACCGCCTGTGTGGGCATCAGGGACGTTAAACGAAATCCTTGAAGAACATGAACCAGCATCTAAGGTTACCTGTAGGTTCTCTATGTCAGAGTAGAATAGAGCAACGTTGGCACTCCAACCTCTCTTTTGTGCTTTGATGCCTAGCTCATAGTTAGTTAACTCTTCATCGTCGTAATCTTGGAAGTCACCAAAAACAGCTAAATCTTGTGGGTTACACAAGCTACGGTTTAGTGGATCGTTAACACCACCCAATCTAAAGCCTTGAGAAACCTGAGCATTAACGTTTACTGTGTCATTTAGTTTATAGTTGGCCAAGACACGTGAGGTATAGCCGTCGGACTCTGTTGAATCGACTTGGTCATCCAAGTTAGTGAAAAGGCCGCCTGTTGTGAATCGGCGTGTTTCTTCATAGTCATAAAAACGGCTACCGACAGTGAGCACAAGCCTTTCATTCACGTCGTAATTCAGCTCTGCAAAGACAGCTAACTGTTCAAGGTCGTAAGGAAGTACCGAGTTAAAAGGCGAATCTGCGGGGAAGCCGTTTGCAACTGCCGCTGCCGTTCCAGCTCCTAACACTTGATCAGTAAACGCATCATATCCTGGTGTTGGCAAAGTCTGGCTATACAGTCGTTGCGTATCTGAATAGAAACCACCGACAAGCCATTGCAACGCATTGTCTGTGTTTGAGCTAAATCTTAGCTCTACTGTGTCTTGCTCAACGTCTGTGCTATCGCGCAGGTTAGACGGGAGCAGAACGCCTGCATCTGGGAAGCCGAGATCTACACTAACACTACCAGTTAACGCACTTGCATCGCGGCTTACAAGAATTTCTCTATCGGTGTAACTGTAGACAAAGGTTATGTCGAAGGTATCGAGTGTTAGCTGTGACGTGATATCAAAGATGGTGGTTTCATCCTCAAAGCTCTCATCCAATAGCAAGAATTGCTCTCGCTCATCGAAAGTAACAGCAGGTCGAGTGGTGGTAAAGGGGTTAGCGAATAAGTTAAAGGTCTCTTGGCGGTTGAAGCCGTCAGTTTCTATATCCTGAAAAATAACTCTTGGCGTGATAACTAAATTGTCTGTTGGTTCCCATTTCAGAGCGATACGACCACCGCGACGGCTACCACTGTTGACGTCATCGTCACGTGAGCCGTCTTCTCTCAAGGCATCGATAAAGCCTGCGTATTCTGTTGAGTAACCCACGGCACGAATCGCGGCATTGTCACCAAGTGGGATATTGATAACACCTTTTAAATGTCCGCCTGTTTCACCGTCAGTTAAGGTGTTTAAGTTCGCTTCAAAACCACCTTCGAGCTCACCTAATTCAGGCTGGTTGGTGATGTAACGAATGGTACCGCCGATTGAACCAGATCCAAATAAGGTACCCTGAGGGCCACGTAGCGTTTCCACTCGGTTCAAGTCATAGAGATCTAAATCAGGCGTGAAGAGAGACAAAGAAATGACACTTTCATCTAGATAAACACCAACCTGTTCTTTTACACCGGGTTGGTCTCTGGCAATTTGACCAGCTGAAACACCACGGACAGCGACCTGGCTTTGGCCGGGGCCTAAATTCTGGATAATCAAGCCAGCGACGTTACGTGAGACTTCCTCGAGGTTGGTAGCACCGGCTCGTTCGATGTCTGCTTGAGACTGCGCATTAACCGAAAAAGGCACGTCTTTGATAGATGATGCTCTTTTCGTTGCTGTGACTGTGATTTTCTCGATTGCAGCTTCTTCGGCAACATCCTGATTAGTGGCATCCTGAGCACTGGCGTTCCCCGCAACACCAAACAATGTGCCTAATGCAGCTAATATACCGGCTGATACTTTGTTCTTTTTCATTGGTCTTCTCTCTTCAGCTTCTTGTTTTAGGCGTTCACTCCGCTCGGGAGATATTTTGATAACGCCATCGTTAGAGAGACTGCTGCTTAGGCCTGAACCTTGTAACATGATGGATAAGGCTTCCATCAGATCAAAGTAACCTTTAACTGCATTAGATTGCCTGTTATTGGCATCTTGATAGGGAAAAAGAAGTGATGCGTCTGTTTGTTCTGCAAGCTCGTTCAGAGCATGAGCTAAATTTTGCGAAGGTACTTCAATATCATGCTTTTTACTCGACGAGTCATTTTTATCATTGGCATAGCTGAATGATGAAAATAACAGACACAGAAAAACAAAAAATACTCTTACGCTATTCCACTTGTTCTTTTCCGCTACTTCCTTGATGCAGTTAATGTTTGTAAAGTCCTTTACAACTGTCCCCTTATCGATAAAACAGTTGTGTGTCAGAAAACCGTAAAAATAATTCTCATTTTTTATCATTATTTTTATTTTTTTATATTATTTGAGCGAACTAAGTTGTTCGAGCATGGCTGAAATACTGGGATTAATTAAGTCCCAGTATTTCAACAAAATTTTAATCTGCAAGCTTTAATCTTGCTTTGTTGTAACTAATTCGTTCAACCTCAAGTCCAAAGTTCGCTTCAAGGGCCTGAAACATATTGTCAACATCGCCAACTTTAAAACGCCCGCCAATTTGGATATTTCGTACCTCAGGATCCGCAATTTCAATCGACATTGTCGTATAACGACTAATCTCTTCAACGACTTGTTCCAGGGTTTCTCCAGAGAACACTAACATGCCTTTTCGCCATGCCTGACGTTGGGTGAGCTTTTCAGTTTCAACCACTTCTATCGTATCAATGAGTTCTTTTTTCGAACCTTCAGCGACTTCCTGAATATTTAAAGTGACGCTTTGACCTTCGCTCAACAGACCTAATCGTTCAGGAGCATTTGAATTGGATAATTTATCGCTGTCTGCTTTTACTGTGTCGGGGGATTTTGTCGCAGACGCAAGTAAGGTCGTAATGGCATCCAGAGCGACTTGCCCTTCGGTGACCAGAATATCGACATCCTTTTTCTTTAAATAGACCGTAAACTCAGTGCCAATGGCTTGGATACGGCCTATGCCTGCGTAAACATTAAAAGGCCTTTGTTTATCTTTCGAGACATCGAAATGCACTTCGCCCTGTAACAAATGAATATTGCGATATTCGTCTGTGTACCTGACATCAATTTGGCTATCGGTGTTCAGTTGCAACACTGAGCCATCTTCAAGCGTGATGGTTTTTTGTTGACCAACAGCAGTGGCATAGAAACCATTCATTTCAGGAGATGGCTCTTGTAAAAACATAAACAAGAAGATCATTAGTGCGCTGAACGCAGATGCCACAGTCATGCCTTGAAAGCTGGTCAGCCAACCTAGTCCAGTTCTTATTAATCCGACATTAGGTTCATGCTTGCCTAGTGGAACGACGAGTTCAGTCAGTATGTTGTTTCCCCAAAACGCATTGAGTGTATTGAGTTCGTGTCTGTGCACGGGACTTCGGCTGAGCCATTCTTTTAAGGCTAAAAGATCCTGTTTACTAGGTGCCTGATCCCCGTCCAGTTTAATCAGCCATTGCGCGGCTTCTTCCTGAACATGTTTACGATTTGGAAGTGTGCTAATTTTTGTCATTACTTAGCGCCTCCACCGATAATAGAGGGCGTGTTTTTTTTCGCACCTGTCATCGAACCATCACTATGATACCTGTTAATATACTCTTGGCAGCTTAGAACACCAATGCGTAAGTGCTTCTCTACCATGCTGAGCGAAATACCCAAACGTTCAGCAATTTCTTTATGGGGTAAACCATGGACCTTTCTCAGTAAATAAACCTTTCTACATTTTTCTGGCAGGGCTGCAACAGCCTCACAGTAAACGCCCAGAGATTCATGCCCTTCAACGACTTTGTCTGACCCAACATCTAACTGCGTGACGATACCTTCCTGACATTCTTCGATGTAGCTTGTGATCTTGTTGGACTTGCGTGTTAACTCATTCAGAGCCAAGTTTTTGGCTATGCTGAACAGGAAAGCTTTAGGTTGTTCTATCTCACCTTTATCTTGCTCTGCGCTGTAAGCTTTGAGATAGGCTTCTTGAGCAACATCTTCTATGTCCTGTTCTCTATTCAGGAACTTGGCAAGGAATCTCTTTAAAAAGGTGTTCTGTTCCCAAAACACACCGGAAATACCTGATAAGCTCTTTGTTTTTTGTGTTGTGTTTTTATTGGTCATTACACCGAATCTGCTATCAAGGGCTTCTCCAGCCTAAACATTGATTTAGGGGCTGTTGTTCTTTGCTATATAACAAATATAACCCACAGAACCTTACCTTGGGTCATGACTTTTTATTGGCGCAACTTCTTGTGAGAAGGTTAGGGGCGAAGCACTTGGGTTTGTTTGGTAATTTTTAAACTCATTATTTTTATTTTATTTCATCACACATTTATAAAATTTTTGTAAAATAAATTACTCATTTTGTTTGACTTAATCTGATCTCAGTCATATTTTTATTACTGCTTAATTTTTCTGTATATACGATGTTGATGTGTTTTTGTTCAGGAATCAGTGGTTTAAGTACTCAGCTGATCTTATGGGAAGCACAAATTGATATTGTGGGTTCTTTATTTTGCGCATTCCGTAATGTCTTGGTTATAAAAATTTACCTGTGGAAAATAATATGCCCATTCTGAAGAAGCATAAGCTCGAAGTTTCACTTCTAGCGATATCACTTTGCCTGCCTTTTAGTATTCAAGCGCAGCAAACTCATGAGAAACTTTCTCAAGCACTACAAACCCGACTGTTAACAACAAGTGTTAATGAGTCGGTGACGCTGTTTATCTACTTTAAGGATAAAGGTGAGAACATAGAACAAAAGCTTGTAGCAGCAGAACAAGCCCTGACGCCTGCTGCACTGCATAGAAGAAGAGTGAACCGCGGAGTTGATAACGTTGTTAGTTTTTCTGATATTCCAGTTAATCCTGATTATGTTAAACGCGTCAAAAGAGAAGTACTAAAGGTTAGGCACGAACTCAAGACACTCAATGCTATTTCAGTTGAAGCGACGCCAGCGGATATATTGAAAATATCTCGTCTAGACTTTGTTGAGCGTGTTGAACAAGTGAATGCTGTTGAGCGTCAGCCTGAGCCAGAGATCCCTGCTCAAGCGCAAGCTTTGGATGTAAATCCGTTAGATTTAATTCAGCCAAACAATACGCAAGCATTGAACTACGGTTCTTCGTTTACTCAAAACAATCAAATTAATGTTCCTGCAGTGCATGATCTAGGTTATGACGGCACGGGTGTCGTGATTGCTGTTTTCGATAGTGGTTTTAATCGGCTGACACATGAGAGCTTTAATCAGATGGATATTGCCGGTGCCTGGGATTTTGTTAATGGGGATGGCGATGTCGGTGACGGTTCAGATCAAGGGAATGGTTCGCATGGCACTAATACACTCAGTACGGTTGGTGGTTATAGCCCTGGTGATTTGATAGGGCCAGCTTACGGCGCGACTTACTATCTGGCTAAAACAGAGAACAGTGAATCTGAGCTTCACGTTGAGGAAGACAATTGGTGTGCGGCGGCAGAATGGGCAGACACCAATGGTGCTCATATCATTACCAGTTCTCTTGGCTACACCAGCTTTGATGTAGGTGTTGATTATTCCCCTAGCGATATGGATGGTGATACAACTGTCATCACAAGGTGTGCTGATCTCGTGGCGCAAAATGGTGTTGTTGTTATCAACTCTGCGGGAAACAGCGGTTCTGGTTCTGGTAGTAATACACTGGGAGCGCCTTCTGATGGTGATTTTGTGCTTGCAGTTGGAGCAGTGACATCTTCGGGGTCACGTTCTTCTTTTAGTTCTGTTGGTCCTTCAGCCGATGGACGTATTAAACCCGATGTTATGGCCATGGGGTCAAGTGTAAGAGTCGCTAGTGCCAACTCGAATACTGGCTACTCAAGCGTAAATGGTACGTCTTTTTCTTGTCCTTTGACCGCAGGTGTTGCGGCTTTGGTACTGGAATCTAATCCTAACTTAACGGCGACTGAGGTCAGAGATATTCTACGCAACACTGCTGATAGAGCATCTTCTCCCAATTCAACTTTCGGTTACGGCATTATCGATGCGCTGGCAGCAGTCGAAGCTGCTGTGGGTGGCACTGCGCCTAGTGCTTCATTCAATGTTGTCACAGATGAATCGTCTAATGCAGCGAGTTTTACCAGCACGTCATCTGATTCGGACGGTAGCATCGTGACCTACGCTTGGGATTTTGGTGATGGCCAAAGTTCTTCACTTCAGAATCCTTCTCATACATATGCTGCTGAGGGCACTTACAGCGTCACTTTGAGTGTTACCGATAATGACAATCTAACAGACTCTTCAACCCAATCGGTAACTGTGCCTTTTGTGAATTTGAAGACAGTTGGTAACACGACGATTTTCGGTAGCAACACGACAACGGCTAACCGCAGGGCAATGCCTTATACCATGCCAGAAGATGGCACTATTACCAGCATCAGTATGCATCACCAAGCAGGTAGTGGTGATATGTTACTGGCGGTATACGGAGGCGCTGGTACGCCCAATAACTTATTGGCTGTAACACCTGCAACACCTGTGAGTGCTAGCACAGATTGGCAAACTATTGATTTAGTTAACAGTGTTGAAGTGTCTGCAGGCCAGACGATTTGGTTAGCTTGGGTGTACGAATCAAACCCGGGTATTAGCTATCAAACTGGAAGCCCAGGCCGAGTTGATGCAGGAACAACATGGACCAGCGGTATGCCACAGACTTTCGGTTCCAGTAGCCAAGCGAACTTTATCTATTCCATTTACGCGAATTATATCCCCGGTAACAGTGAACCACAGGTTTGTGACGTTAATGAAACCTTCGAATCTGGCGCTGGTGGTTGGACTAATGATCCTTCAAGTACCTGCTCTACAGGAGCTTTTGTTGTTGGAACGCCAACAGAGGTGGTTAATGGCGGTGTGACGACTCAGCTTGCAGGTGCTCATGGTGGTTCTAATGCCTTTTTCTCTGCGGTAAATACCAGCGCCGGTGCGAACGATGTCGATGGTGGTAATTGTATTGTGAATTCACCAGTTTATTCTGTGACACAAAATTCGAATATCTCTATTCAGTATTATCATGGTCAACGCGACACTGGCGGCGATTCGCAGGACTTTTTCAGATTGGAAATGTCGACTGACGGTGGTCTGAATTACTCTCCTATGGCTTCGATAGGCGATGTCTCTACAAATGCAACATGGACAGAAGCGACAGCGACAGCACAAGCTGGAACACAAGTGCAATTCCGTGTTCAAGTGTCCGATGGTGCTTCGGGAGGGGACTTGATTGAAGCCGGCATTGATGACGTTTCTATCTGCGCGCAGTAATAGAGGCTGATATTAGTCGTTTTTCGCAGCTCGACTCCAAGGATGGAAGAGGTATAAGTACAGGACGTACACGATTAGAACAACGCAGGAGCAGTTGTCGAGAGCGAAGCAAGGATGCCAGAGCCGAAAAGCTTGCTCCCACAGGGGAGTTTGTAGGAGCAGCACTTGTGCGCGAATTGTAGTGTATCTGAAAGTTTATTTGCAGCTAAAGCTTGCTCCTACAAATAGTGAATTTCGGTTGTAGAAACCGGAGTTACCCTCGACCAAAGCTGGTTTTGCGTATCGTTCACCGCAGAACCAGCTCTGGAAGAGAATTCTTTCGTACGCTCTTATGCTAATAGGGTAAGAGTGTTACTTATTAGCTAAATTTGTTTCTACTTGATTAAGAACTTGGTCACAGAGAGCATGGGTCGCTAAGATATCTTCAAGCTGCTCCTGCTGTGCTTTTTTTACTTTCGCTTGCTGAACGAAATGACTCAACATATCAACAAAACCCCGCTTATGCAGTGTCGCTTGCCAGTCATTGAAGCCGAGTTGAGAGGTTTCTTCGGGCGTATGGTATTCACCTTGAGCTAAACGCTTGATCTGCCAATGCTGTTGCTGGCCGTAAACGTCCAGCGTTTCTTCATCAGCGCCACTGACCCTATTCATTGAGCCAGTAACTAGCGTGTTTTCGCTTCGCCATTGAACCTGTACCGCACCAAGTTGATTGCCTTCCCGATACGCCCAGGTTTGTAGGTCTTCAACCTTGCCAAAGCTTAGGTAGCGTAGGGTGTCTATTACGTGGATAAAATCGTCGTAAATAAAGACTCTCGGATCTCCAGGCAAGTAAGGGCGGTTCTTGCGAAGGAACAGCTGAACCGGGCTAGGTTCGTTGATAGCCGATATCAAGGGTGCATAACGACGGTTAAAACCAACAAACAAAAGCGTATCTTTAGTGACAGACAAATCGATAATTCGTTTTGTATCTTCAAGATGATAACTGATGGGTTTGTCGACAAAAGTTGGTATGCCTGCTTCAAGTAGCCGGGTAACCATTTCAGCATGGCTTTCTGTGCTGCTATGGACCATAGCTGCATCCAACCCACTTTTTATTAAGTCATTGACGTCTTGATAACATTCCCCAATACGGTATTTACTGCCCAGTAAAGTCAATGCCTCTGGGTTACGCGTGCAGAGTACTGGGGTAACCCCCGAGAAGTTAGCGATAACGGGTAAATAGGCTTTCTGTGCAATGTCGCCGAGTCCGATAAGTCCTATACGCATAGCGTTACTCTTTCTCTTTAGGCTGCATATTGTTGTACATGGCATTAATGAGATCGCCGTTATCTTGTCTCACCTGCCAGGAGAACAATCCAGCTAAGCCCATTTCCTTGGTCCACTTGGCCTTAGCCGCAACTGAACGCTTATCATCAAAGGAGATAAAACCGTCGTTGCTGGGGTTATACAAGTAAGCGGCTTCAGATTTTTTATCGTAGCCGTATTGATAACCTGTTGGTGGTTGTTCTACTAAATCTTGATAAACGTAGCTGCCAGTGGACGTTGCTTTAGCTTGATCCCCGAAGTTCTGACCTTGCCAGTCACTGTTCTGCCAGCCACGACCATAAAAGGCAACACCCACGACAAGTTTGTTAGCAGGTACACCTGCGCCCAACATGTTCTTGATCATGTTTTCAGTGCTTAAGGTATTTTTATCTTCACTGAATAAGTTGGTGTGGTGCGCTGCTTGACCGTTACCCACAGCGAAGTCGTAGGTCATGGTAAAAACGTAATCCATATGTGTGGATGTGTTTTGCCAATCAATAGCGTCTACTTTGGCTTTACTACCATTCACTGCTGCGGTGAGTTGATATTGACGCTTAGTTTTTGTTGATAACTCATCCAGTTCAGTACGAAGCTCTTGCATCATCAGTCGGAAAGCTTTTCTTTCCTGTTCAGCTGCTTTACCTGTCAATGTGGATTGGCTGTTACCGCCCCCGCCAGGAAATTCCCAGTCTATATCAATGCCGTCAAATGCATCGTGCTTAGCAATGAGGTCTACCGCTGAACGCACAAAGTGTTGTCTATCTGATGCCTTTTTTGCCATACCGTGGAAAGGCTTGGATAAGGTCCAGCCGCCGAAGGAGGGGAGTAAGACGAGGTGCGGATGCTCTTTCTTTAACGCTTTAAAGGCTTTGAGTTCTTTGACAGCTTGCTTTTCATTAAATAAAACAGCCGAGTAGGGGGCTTTTCCGCGACACGCCTTTTCAATTGCTTTGATGGTGTTTTCATTCGCACCTTCGTTATCACCACAAAGCGCTAAGAAGGCATACAAAACGTGACTAAGCTTCTCTGCGGGTAGTTCTGCAATTGCTGCTGTGTTTCCGTCAGCTGCATAATAAGTTGCGACAACGGGTTTCGCCTGAATAGGTAAAGACAAAAATAACGCGATCAAGCCTGCGGTTTTTAGAGGCTTTGAAAGTGATGTTAGGAATGCTAATGACATGCTGATAGACCTTCCGATAAAAGCAGTGGTTTAAATTAAATGGACAAAGTGGAGCCTTGGCTTAGCTGTTCACGTATATGTTGCAGTTGAGCTAGCGTGTATTCGATGCCTTGTTGTTCAGATAAATGCTCGCCCTCGTATTCAATACCTACGAAGCCTCGATATCCTGATTCGATGACAATACGCATCATGCGATCATAATCGAAGGTGCTGTGCTCACCTTTGGCATTAAAATCAATGGACTTCGCGCTAACCGCGCGTGCGTAAGGCATCAACTCTTTAACACCTTGATAGTAGTCGTAGTGCTCTGATTCGCTGATTCTGAAATTACCAAAGTCGGGTAATGTCCCGAGCCTCTTGTGATTCGCTGTTTTCATGACAGAGGTTAACCATTTAGGGTTACTGGAAAGTCCGCCGTGATTCTCGACTAACACGTTGATGTCGTATCTGGCTGCGTAATCTGCAAGCTGACTCAATCCCTCTGCGGCGAGGTCTACTTGTTCTTGCCAAGTTCCGGCGCTTTTGGCGTTAACTCTGATAGCGTGACACCCGAGAAGCGCTGCCGCTTCTACCCATTGGTAGTGGTTTTTAACGGCGGTGATTCGCTCTTTTTTGTCGGGATGACCTAAATCGCCTTCTAGGTCGCACATGATAAGGACGTTTTTAACACCTGCGTCGTAGGCTCTTAATTTAAGCTCACTGAGATACTTGGTGTCTCTTGCTTTGCCGAGATAGAAGGTATTAACGTACTCAACAGCACTGATGCCAAATTGACTTTTGGCGTATGCAGGGAAGTCCATTGGATCAAGTGAACCACGCAGCAAGTACTTAGGGTTGTTTCGCAAGGTATCAGCAACTTGCGGACCACTTAATCCTCTCAATCGCTCAGCGGAAGTCTTGGCGCCAAATAAAGTTCGGTGCAATGACCACTGTGCCAGTGAAATGTCGAACAAAGGTTTAGGTGTTGGAGTGGGTTGAAAAACACTATGACACCCTCCTAACGACACAGCAGCGCTGGCAAAAGCCAGATGCTTAATGAATTCTCTGCGAGACTGGTAACTCATTATGTTTCCCCTAACCAGACCATGATGTTGGTTTGCGATCCCAACGGTGCTGTTTCAACTCTTCTAATAGTGATTCTGGTAAAGCGCCTAATTCAGAACAAGCAATGTTGGATTGGATATGCTTAGACTGACGCATACCAATAACCATAGTACTGACTGCAGGGTTAGAGAGAATAAAGCGTATCGCCATTTCCGCTAAGGTCATGCCTTGAGGGACGATTTCCTTTAATGCCTCAACGCGGTCGACTGTTTCTGGCAGATTCTCTGGCCCGAAGTACATGCTCCGGAAATCATTTGTTGGGAAGCGAGTATTCTTGGTGAGATGACCTCCTAGGCTGCCTTCGTCTAGAGGTACTCGGGCAATAACACCAACGTCGTATTCATTACAGATAGGGAAGAGGTTGTCTTCAGGTGCTTGGTCGAAAATATTGTAGATAACCTGAACCGTATCAACGAGCCCAGTCGTGATAGCTTCAATACCGTTTTCTGGTTCCCATCGATTTAGGCTCAAGCCGAAATGTTTGATTAAACCGGTTTGTTTCAGTTCTTCAACGGTTTCTTTAAGTACGGGGGAGTTTGCCCAACTGTCGTCCCAAACATGCAGTTGCAATAGGTCAATGCTCGTAACGCCCAAGGCTTCACGAGACTTTTGGGCGTATTCGATAACATGGTCACGAGGAAATACATCTGTGTATGCGTCTTCTGCTTTACCTGGCCATTGCAGGTTTTTAGGCGGGACTTTCGTGGCTGAAACAACAGCATCGTTGTTCATGTCTCTTAATGCTGAACCTAGCAGCTTATCGCTGTGTCCGTTGCCATAAGCCCAAGCTGAATCGTAAAAAGTGCAACCTTCACTCGACGATTGAATAAGTGCCTGAGCGCTTTGCAGGTTGTCGGCATCGCTCCAGTCTCCCATTCCCCATAGTCCATGACCAATGTCACTGACAGATAATCCGGTACGTCCGAGCCGTCTTGTTTGCATAGTAAAGTTTCATCTCAATTAGAAGTGATAAAAACAATACCAATAAAATACCAATTTTAAAACCAATTATTGTAAGGTTGAGATAAATGCCTTTATTCTGAGACGAGCTCCGCAACAAAATCAAAACGATCAGCACGGTAATAAGTGCGTGTATATTCTAAAGGTTTATCTTGCACATCATAGGCGGCACGGCGGATGAAAAGAGCAGGGGCTCCTGATTCAACTTCTAGGCGATCAGCTTGTTCGTCGTCTAATGCGCAGGCACTGATCCTTTGTACCGCTCTGTGAGGCTTATGGCCAGCCTCACGCATCGCTTGATACACAGAATCTTGGATGAGATCTTCATTTGCAATCACACTACAAGGGATAGAACAGATCTCAATGGCCATAGGTTTTCCATCAGCTAATCGTATACGTGTCAAACGTACGATGGATTCACCTTTTAGGTTCAGGGCGAACATCTCTTCTGCGCTCGGAGCCGCGGTACGCTTGTCTATAAATTGCGATTCTGGTTTGAGTCCTCGACGCTGCATATCTTCTGAAAAACCGTACAAAGAGCACAGAGATTGGGGCAAGGTGTGCGAACCGTCTATCGATGTTGGTCCACAAACGAAAGTACCAGCGCCTCTGCGTTTCTCGCAGAATCCAGCCTGCTCCAAACGTTGAATAGTTTTCCTCACAGTGACTCGGGAGATACCTAAACTCTCAGCAATAGTTCGCTCTGGTGGTAAAGACTCACCATGTGACAGTAAGCCGTTATCAATGGCCTGACGTAGTGTCTGATCGAGTTGGATATAGAGAGGAGAAGCGCTCTGACTATTTAAACCTTGTTTCAGGGTTTCGAGTAGCGCTTTTTCATCGTCGGGTAGGTTTTGTTCGGTCATACTCTTCATTTATTAAAAATAATACCAATTTGTATCTTGGTATTATATTATGTGTGCTTTGGTATCGTTGTTAGTGAGTGTATCACAACTTTTTCGATAGTCGTTTTTTATACCAATACGGATTGGTATATGCGTAGGCGCAGGCAAGATGTTCTCAGTTCGTAAAAACCTTCCGATTACCCTCATGCTGTTCTTGCAATACACCTTGTGGGGAGCTTGGTATGTCACCTTAGGGACTTACCTTGGGCAAACACTGCAATTCACCGGAACACAAATAGGATTGGTGTACGGAACTTTTGCGTTATCTGCAATCTTTTCTCCCTTGATTAGCGGTGTGTTGGCTGATCACCTTTATGCGCCTAGAAAAGTACTGGCGAGTTTGCACCTCTTGGGCGTTATTTTTTTATTCTTCATTGTGCAAAGTGAAACATTCACGGACGTTTATCTTCTGATCTTCCTGTACGCCTTGTGTTACATGCCAACCATTGCTCTAACCAATAGCATTGCGATGGCGAACTTGGATGACCCTGAGTCAGATTTCCCCAAAGTCCGTGTGATGGGAACCTTAGGTTGGATATTAGTGGGTTGGGTTGTCTCATTCTTAGAAATAGAAGCCAGTTATTACCCGATTTTCATTGCACTCGGCTTATCCCTGCTTATGGTTTTAAATTGCTGGTGGTTGCCTAAAGAAGTAAACACGAGTGCAAAGTCTTCCGTGAGCTTTAAAACCCTAATCGGGCTCGACGCCTTAATGTTATTAAAAGAGCGTGCCTTTTTGACGCTGATGTTGGCGTCACTATTGATATCGATTCCTTTATCTTTCTATTTTGGGTTTACCAATTTATTCCTTAACGACATAGGTGTTAGTTATCCCGCCGCTAAAATGACGTTTGGTCAGGTTTCTGAAATCCTCTTTATGTTGCTCTTACCTGTGGCACTAAGAAAGTTTGGGATTAAGTGGATCGTACTGGCCGCTATGTTGGCCTGGGCATTGCGTTATTTGAGCTTTTCTCTGGGAGCCGACAATAACTTTGCATTGCTTATGTTAGGTATTCTATTGCACGGTATTTGTTACGACTTCTTTTTTGTCGCCGGTCAAATTTACGTTAATCAATCCGCGCCCTCGCGTTTGCGTAACTCTGCGCAAGGATTGTTGACTCAGTTTACTTACGGAATAGGTATGTTCTTAGGGACTTGGCTCTCAGGTTTAACCGTGACCTATTTCACTTCAGAAAACCAATATCATTGGCAACCGATATGGCTTGTGCCTGCAGCACTATCACTTGCAGTTGCCGTAGGTTTCTACTTCATATTTCCTTCGATTAAAAACAAGTGAGTTTTTGTATGCAACAGCTAAAAGTGTTGGTGGTTGGTTGTGGCAATATGGGCACCTCCCATGCCAGAGCTTATCACGCGATATCCGAATTTGAGTTAGTTGGCTTGGTTAGTCGCCAGCCTGAGAGTAGAAACAGGCTTTCTAATGAATTGGATAAGGTGCCGACTTTCGATTCGTTTGAAGAAGCGCTTGAAGTGACAAAACCCGATGTGGTTTCTATTAATACCTATCCACAAACACATGCTGAATATGCACGACTTAGCTTTGCTACTGGTGCCCATGTTTTTGTAGAAAAACCCATAGCTTTGAATGTTGAAGAAGCGCAGGAGCTTGTCGAGCTTGCTCAAAAACATCAGAAAAAACTGGTCGTTGGTTACATCTTGCGGGTGCATCCAGCGTGGCAGAAGTTTACTGAACTGGCGCAAGGCCTTGGTAAGCCTCTAGTGATGCGAATGAATCTGAACCAACAAAGCTGTGCGGATCAGTGGTACACGCATAAGCAATTGATGGCGACTATGTCGCCTATGGTGGACTGCGGTGTGCACTATGTCGATGTGATGTGCCAAATGACGGGGGCTAATCCCATTCGAGTTAGCGCAATTGGCGCACGATTAACGCCAGAAGTTGCAGATTATATGTACAACTATTCCCAATTGCAGGTGACTTTTGATGATGGTTCCGTAGGCTGGTACGAAGCCGGTTGGGGGCCAATGATGAGTGAAACTGCATTCTTCGTTAAAGATGTTATTGGCCCAAAAGGTAGTGTCAGTATTGTTGATGCGCAAAAAGACAATTCGCAAGATCTCGACGGACATACTCAGACAGGCTGTTTAAGGCTGCATCATGGCAAGCTCAATGCAGAAGGAGAGTTTGAGAAAGAGGACGAATTGATTGATACCTCAGATGAACCTTCACACGATGCATTATGCGAGCTTGAGCAACGATTTTTACTAAGAGCGATCTTAGACGATGAAGATTTGACGGCACATATGCAAGATGCGGTTAACAGTTTGAAGATAGTGCTTGCAGCGGACGAAGCTTTTAAAACGGGTCGCACCGTTGATTTGGCATAGGGGGGAGTAGATATGACCAAGCGTATTTTCTTTGCATTGTTTGTATTTCTTAGTGTCAACGCCTGCTCCGGTAAACAACAGAGTGACGACTTTTCGGTAGTCGCTTACTACTCTGGAGATGCAAAACAAATTAATGATTATCGGGTCGGTCAGCTGACTCACATTATCTTTAGCTTCCTGCATCTTGAAGGGAATCGTTTGTCGATTGATTCTAAGGCCGATGAAGAAACGATTCGACACCTTGTGTCACTGAAACAACAAAATCCAGAACTTAAAGTGATGGTGGCTCTTGGCGGTTGGGGTGGTTGCGAAACATGTTCAACTGTTTTTTCAACCGAAAAGGGACGGGAAGAGTTCGCCAAATCTACCGTTGAGATTTTCAAGCTGTTTGAACTTGATGGGCTGGACTTGGATTGGGAATACCCAACAGTCGAGGGATATCCTGGGCATCCCTACGGTACACAAGATAAGCCGAATTTTACCGCCTTGGTTAAGACATTGAGGCAGCATTTCGGTCATCGATATGAACTTAGCTTTGCGGCGGGTGGGTATACAGAGTTTTTGGAAGAAGCCGTCGATTGGCTGGCTATTATGCCCTTGATGGATCGTGTGAATCTCATGTCTTATGATTTGGTTAACGGTTATAGCAGGACTACGGGGCATCATACTGGGCTGTTTTCCTCTGAGAATCAGAAAGAATCAACGGATCATGGTGTAGAGTTTTTGCTCGATCTAGGCGTAGAACCTAGCAAAATAGTTATTGGCGCAGCGTTTTATGCCCGAGTTTGGCAAGGCGTTACCCCTATTGGAAACGGCTTATTTCAGGAAGGGACATTTAAGCAAAGTGTGAATTACCATGAATATCCAGAGTACTTCAGTAAAGAGAATGGATTTGAGTTGTTTCGCGATGAAAAAAGTCAGGCAGATTACTTCTATAGCAAAAAGTTGCAGGAGTTCGGCACTTTCGATTCTAAGCAGTCTGTTGCTGATAAAGTCGGTTATGCCAAACAAAATGGGCTTGGTGGCATTATGTTCTGGCAGCTAACCGGCGATACGCAAAGTGATGGCTTACTTGAAGCTATTGATAAAGCCAAATAGCCTCTCACCTTAAAAAAACGACCCCACCCAATTTAGTGGGGGCGCTGGTCACAATGACTCGGGGCTAATGATCTTCGAGACCATGGCTCCATCCTTGTCTACTCTACGAGAATCCATGCACTGTCTGAACTTGTTCCAAAGCCAGGTTCAAAAGCAGTGTTATTCGGTGAATACTGAATACAGAATCCGCTGAATGGGAAGGGGCGGCATTCGTAAATTCTGCCATCTCTGGGTTGAAGCACTCGAGTTCCTGCCACGTAAGATGACAAACCTTCTGGGAAGGTAAAATCAAAATCTCCGTCTGAAGGTGGCGGTACCGGTTGTTGCATAATGTCGATTTCGACTCGAGTCAAACCAGAAGCAACTGTCGCGAAGATAGGGTTTTCACCCAGAACTGGTGTAAAGGTTCCGTCCTCATTCATTTGCCCTGCTCGCAAGTCATTCTGTTGCTGGTTAATTTGTCTTGCCAAACCCTGTGGCCAATAAGTGCGACTACCATCTACAACATCGTTAATGACAAGCTCAACTTGTAAGGCTGGGATTTCACCTTGGGCATCAAATACTCTGGCTCTAACGCTATCTCCAGGTCTTAGTTCAACTGTCGGGAAGATAGTGCCAATTTGCTGGAACTCAATTGTTGGATCGGGGTCTGGATCAGGTGTTGGGTCTGGATCTGGGTCAGGATCGGGATTTGGGTTAGGGTCTCCGTCGAAAGTAACGTCAATAATGTTGTAAAAGCTGTTAACAGTGTCGGCTATTTCCCAGACTGACAAAATCAGCTGATAACCTGTTCTTGAAGGGACGACACAATCATGTGTATTCAGCGGTGTTGGTGGCTGCTCGTTGTTGCCATCTATGGTGCAGAATGGTTCTAGTACAAAGCTGTCTCTAGTCACTGGCTGATTAGGATCCCAATCCTGTCTGGTAATGAAGTAGCGCCAGTTACGCGTTCTGTGATTGGCAGTATACATCCAGGTAAATTGGTTTTCACCTGCGGCAATTGAAGCTTTCGCCCAGCGAGCGTCAGTTTGGATATTGAGCTCGGAAAATCGAACGATACCCGCAGATGGAATTTCTCCATCGGGTGGAATGCCGTCTCCAATCGCAGGAAATCCTGAGACGGATTCTAAACTTTGTGGCTCAAATTGGATGGCACCACAGTTGGTGTTTACGCCATCTCGGCAAAAGGTCACTCTCGACTCTGGCTGAATAATATAACCATGTCCAAAGCTATTTAATGAAATTAGTAAAGTAAATAAAGGTATTAATTTTTTTAAAAACATAATGACTTTCCTAAATTGGTTTTTAAATTCATGAACTCATTGTCAGTGATCCTAATTATCGTCGTTTTCGTCCTGGTAAGTTCGTTTACCATGTTAGGTGGGTGGATCAAGCATGGCAATAAAAAATTGATAGTTTTTTTCATTTTTTTTGCTTGTTTTGTGAAAGAAAATACCGGTTTTTCTACGCTTTTTTCTTTTGTGTTTGATTTTAAGAATGTTTTTCATGAAAGTTTTATGGTAAATAAAATGCCTTTATTGAGTGTTTTTTATAATTTTGAGATGAATCCTTGTGCTGTTTCGATATTAAAGAGCAGGATAGGTGCTAATCCTTATAGCTAAAGTTGATTCCAACGTAAGGGGATATAACCAATGTCTATACCCTTGCTCATTTAAATAAATAGCGATTTCCAAAAATTTACATATGGTTAACAACCGCAATGACAACTTAAAATAACTAGGAAACACTTCGCTATGGGAATGAATAGTTCAAAAAATAAAACATCCCGATTAAGCCTTAATCGCGTTACCTTATGTGTTTTTGCAGCGCTGGCAGCGTGCTCAACACATGCTCAGGAGCAGCAAAGCTCAGCCGAAGAAAGTGTTGAGCGGATCAGCGTTATTGGTTCGAACATCAAACGAAACCAAGATGCTGGAGCGCTGCCGATCACGACCTTGTCTGCAGAAGATATTGAGAATACAGGGGCGCTGTCGGGAGCTGAATTGCTAGCCGAAATCCCTCAGCAAGGCGAGGTTAATTTTAATAGCGGGCGTGTAGTTGGTGGGGTAAACGATGCGCGTGGCGATGTTTCTTCTATTAACCTACGCGGTATAGGCACGGGGAGTACGCTGACATTACTTAACGGTCGCCGACTTGTTCTTCACCCAGGTACACAATCAGAGAATCTGGTTCCAGTAACTACCGTTAACTCAAACACCTTACCGGTTCGAGGGCTCAAGCGCGTTGAAGTGTTACGCGACGGTGCCGCTGCGGTCTATGGTTCCGATGCTGTAGCAGGGGTTATCAACTACGTATTAAAAGACGACTATGAAGGTGGTGAAATCCGCGCTACTTACGGTGACACCGCAGATTCAGGTCAAAACACTATCAATATTACTGGCGCCGCTGGGTGGTACTTCAATGGTGGAAAAAGCCATATCACGGTCAGTGGTGGTTATCTCGATCGTGATGCGTTATTTGCTAACGAGCGTGAATTCGCTGCCAGTTCTGACCTTCGTGAAAACCCAAGGATCCCCGAAGAATTCAGAGGGGATACTCAGCTAGATAACCGCTCAACTTCCACGCCTTTTGGTGAGTTTAGTAGTTCTAGTTTAGGCACTTTCCATATCCAACCAGATACACAATCGGGTTGTGTGATTGACTTGGATGGTGGTATTTGTGCGGACCAAGGCGCTAATCCTAGAGATTTGCGGTTTGATTTAAATTCTCAACGAACAATATTTTCAGCAGTAGAACGCATTAATTTCTATACCTTGCTGACGCACGAAATTAACGAAAATGTTGAGTTCTTTGCTGAAGGTTTATATTACGACGCGACTGCTGAGCGTGTCCGTGAAAGACGCAACAACCTCACCTCTCAACGCTTCACAGTTGCAGCGGATGCTTTCTTCAATCCATTCGGTGAAGAAGTCACTGTTCGTCGCTACCGACCTGTCGACGCGGGTGTTAGAAACATTGAAGTCGATGACAAAAGTTATCGTGTTCTTGCGGGTTTGAAAGGCGCGTTTAATGATTGGGATTGGGAATCTGCGGCGCTTTATTCAAAAGCCGAAACCGTTGATTCGGCGAATCGTATCAATACAACCTTATTTCAACAGGCCGTGAATAGCACAGACCAATCGACGGCGTATAACATCTTCAATGGTGGAGACATCAATAACCCCAATGTTGGTGATGCAACGCCTAATCCACAGTCTGTGATAGACAGCTTTGAAATTCAGGTCGATAGACGTTCAGAAACTGAATTGGCATTAGCAGACTTTAAATTATCGACACCAGCATTATTTGAATTACCTGCAGGTGACGTTGGATTTGCAGCGGGTGTAGAAGTTCGTTACGAAAGCTTTGAAGATATCCGCAGTGATTTTCTTAACGGCAACTCACCTTTTGTCAATTTGGTTACAGGTGATGTGAACACAGGCTCTAGTGTTGTTTTGGGAAGTAGTCCAACGCCCGACGCTAGCGGCAGTCGTAATGTGTTTTCAGCTTACGCTGAACTCGCTGTACCTCTTATTGTTGATAAGCCTTTTGTTGATAGCTTAGAGCTTCAGGTCGCGGCCAGATACGAAGACTTTTCTGATGTAGGCGATATCTTAAAACCTAAGTTCGCCTTGTCCTGGCAAGTTTCTCAGTACTTACAATTTAGAGGCGCCTACGCTGAAGGCTTTACTGCACCTGGCTTACCTCAGCGTACTGCCGTTGACATCTCTCGGGTAAATACGCGCAGCGATCCTATTACCGGGGATAGACAAGGGGTACTGGAAATCCGTAATGGTAGCGACACGCTTGAGCCAGAAGAGTCAGAGAACACCTCTTTTGGTGTGGTGATTTCACCGACTCAAGACCTTACGTTTACCTTTGATTGGTGGAACATAGAGCAGACAGGTGTAGTTGGTTTGTTAAACAGCCAAACACAGATATTGCTCGATGCTTTGCTGCGCTCTCAAGGTTCAAGCAACCCCTTTGTTATCCGTAACGACAACTTAGAAATTGTTCAGGTGAATAATGATTTCACTAATTTACTTCCCAGAGAAAGTAGTGGCGCAGACTTTGGTGTGTTCTACAACTTTGATACTGGCATCGGTGACTTCAGGTTCCGTTTCAATGCTGCGCGTTTATTGCAGTTTGAGCAAGGTGTCGATGATGTTTCAGCACAGGTGTTAGCTGCTCAAGCCGCGAATGATCCTTCGGTATTGTTCGATGGTGAAAATGTGACTATTGCAGGTGTTGGTGACTTAACAAGACAGAACGGCAGACCTGATTGGCGTTTGAGAACAAGCTTAGATTGGCGCAACAAGCAATGGGGTGCCGGAGTTAGCTATCGTTATGTCAGTGACTTTGAAGATACCAGCTTAGACTTTACTAACGACGATGGAGATGTGGTGCAGTTCGAGGTCGGGAGCTTCTCAACCATAGATACGTATGTGAACTATCGCTTTGAAAGTGAAGGCCTGTTGAAAGATACGCGTCTTACATTGGGCGCCAGAAACATCGGCAATAAGGAGCCGCCCATTGCAGACGAAACCTTTGGTTTTGTGAGCAGTGTTCACTCACCACGAGGAAGATACGTTTATCTAACACTGAATAAGAAGTTTTAATGATCTTGGGATCCCTCTTGCCGGTTTAATAACCGGCTTTTTTGTTTAGAATATTTTGATTCCCACTAGGGCAGTTTTATGATTAAAAAGATTTCCACACTACTGTTGTTATTTCTGGCAACGCCTGTGTTCGCCTGTGAATTCGGCTCGGTGAGCTTTTCAGCTGATTTCGATGGAGCCAAGTTGGATAGGTGCGAGCAGCTTTCGCCGTCTCACTACCTCTTGCATTCCAATCCTGAAAACAGGCCGATTAATCCAAGCCCTTGGTATAGCTTTAAGGTGGTTTCGAAGAATAAGCAGGATGTGGTCATTTCGATAGTATTTGACAGTTCTCGCCCTCGTTACCTGCCAAAAATCAGCCATGATGGCGAACGGTGGCAGAACATTGATTTCGAAGTGCAGGATAAAAAGTTAACTTTCTCGCTACCACTTTCTCCCGGTAGTTTGTGGGTGTCGGCTCAGGAAATTATTGATAATCAAGATTATGCCGAGTGGACAGAACGGCTTGCCAAGTCCGACGGTATTCAAAAGATTGCTATTGGAAGATCGACTCAAGGCAGAGAGATGACCGCCTTGATTAGTCGAGCTAATGGATCAAAAGAATGGATGTTATTATTGGGTCGGCAGCATCCGCCGGAAGTAACGGGAGCATTGGCCATGTTGCCTTTTGTGGATGCTGTATTGTCTGATTCGCCTTTAGCGAAATCCTTTAGAAAACGCTTCAACCTATTGATTATTCCTAATATGAATCCTGACGGTGTAGCTAATGGTCATTGGCGACACAATACTCAAGGAATTGATTTAAACCGGGATTGGATTAACTTCAGTCAAGTTGAAACACAGAATGCGAAAAAGCAGATCGACCGAATTGTCGAAGCTGATGGGAGGTTTGTATTTGCCGTTGATTTCCACTCAACTCAAGAAGATGTGTTTTACACCATGCCGACAGATTATGGCTTGTCTCCGGCAACCTTTGTTGATGATTGGCTTGCCGAATTGAACAAGACAGCTGCCTCGTCTTTCAAAGTTAGACCCAAGCCGGGCAGCAGCCCAGGGCGTGGCATCTTCAAGCAATACTTTGCTGACACTTTTAAGACTCATGCTATTACCTATGAAATGGGCGATAACACCGAGCGAGCGATGATCACACATATTGCGAATCAATCAGCGAAAACCTTAATGCAGCACGCATTAGCAACACTTCCTTCTCAGTTTTATAAAAAGGGCTCTTAAAGCATGGTTAAAGCACTGCCGGTTATTTTACTCCTGTTTACTTTATTGGGGTGTCAGGAAGGTAAAGAAGTCGACATTCTTATCACTAATGGGAAGGTATTTGACGGTTCTGACACCCTTGCAAAACCAATGGATATTGCGGTATGTGGAGAACTCATATGCGGTGTCAGTCCAGCAGGAGAAGTGAGCTACAAAGCGTCAAAAACTATTGATGCTAAAAACCAGATTGTGACACCTGGGTTTATTGACCCCCACACCCATGCTTATGCAGAGCTAATCAGCAACGATTTACATCAAAATCTGAATTATCTCTTTCAAGGTGTGACTACCGTTGTTGTTGGAAACGACGGTGATGGTCCGGTTGATATCGATGACGCACTAGGCGAGCTAAATAGTGATGGCATAGGTACTAACGTTGCCATGTTTATCGGACACGGTAGTTTGCGTCGAAAGGTGATAGGTGAGGTTCAAAGACATACGACTGCGGAAGAAATGCAGCAAATGGCTGAGTTACTCGATACTGCCATGCAAAAGGGAGCTTTAGGTATTTCCTCTGGGCTGTATTATGTTCCCGGTAGTTTTGCTGCGACTGAAGAAGTTATCGCTATGGCTAAGGTTGCTGCAAAATATCAGGGTGTTTATGACACGCACTTACGTGATGAAAGTACCTTCAATATTGGCTTTTTAGCCGCACTTGATGAGGCTATTGATATCGCTCAGCAAGCTGATATACACCTGCATGTGGCGCATATTAAAGCCTTGGGTGTTGATGTTTGGGGGCAAAGCCATCAGGCCATAGAAAAGATCAATAATGCAAAAGCTGAAGGCATTAGCATCTCTGCTGACCAATATCCTTGGCAGGCTTCAGGTACTAATATCAGAAGCGCAGTTGTGCCTAAATGGGCGATGGCAGACTCTGACGAAGCTTTTATTCAACGCATAGATGCACCTGAGTATGCGCAAAAGATCAGAGAACAAATCAAAGAGAACATCAGGCGTCGAGGTGGGGCTGATGCACTCTTGATTACGGCTTCGAAATTCCCCGAGCAAGTGGGCAGAACACTTGAAGAGCTGGCGACTCAGTGGGAGGTCTCAGATACCGAAGCTGTTGTCCGTTTAGTGAAGAATAGCCAATTGACTCGAGTAGCGTCGTTCAATATGAATATGGGCGATATCAGGGCATTTATGACTCAACCTTGGGTAGTAACATCGTCTGATGGTACCAATGGACATCCCAGAAAATACGCTAGCTTTCCAAAGAAATATCAAAAGTACGTGAAGGAAGATGAAGTTGTGAGTTTACAAAGCTTTATTCACAGAAGTACGGGGAAAACAGCAGGTATCTTAGGATTATCTGACAGAGGGTATTTACGTGAAGGTTATAAAGCTGACGTTCTGGTATTTGAGCCTTCACGATTTACTCCTAAAGCGAGCTTTAAACAATGGAATGTGCTGTCAGAGGGCGTTTCTTATCTCACAGTTAACGGTCAACTAGCGATTGCAGATGGGCAATACACTCAAGCTTTGGCTGGGCAGTTTGCGAAAAGACAAAGGTAGAATCAGGCGACAACAACCTGATTTCTGCCAAGTTGTTTTGCTCGATAAAGTGCTTTATCTGCAGCATCGATGGCTTGT
This sequence comes from Alteromonadaceae bacterium M269, assembly GCA_004353515.1. Lineage (GTDB taxonomy): Bacteria > Pseudomonadota > Gammaproteobacteria > Enterobacterales > Alteromonadaceae > M269. The sequence goes on from SMNZ01000002.1 coordinate 62,974, forward strand.
TCCAAGTCATTCTGCTGCAACTCTAAATGAGCAATGCCAAAGCTCGCTGTTACCCGAATCGGTCGCTCGCTATGCGTCAATTCTAGTGCTGCAAGACTTTGGCAGAGTTGTTCTGCAAGCTCAACAGCTTGTGATTTATCGTCATTATCGAGAAGCATAACGAACTCTTCTCCACCAAAACGACCAATCAAATCTGTGTTCTTAATCTTTTCACGTACGTTAGCAACAGATTCAATGAGCACAGAATCACCTGCTGCATGACCATAGTTGTCGTTGATCGACTTAAAGTGATCGATGTCCCAATAAACTAGACATAAGCTTTGGCTTTTTCGGTTGTTAACGGCTTTATTCGCTAACTCGCAAAAACCTCTACGATTTAAAGCGCCTGTGAGTGGATCAGTTCTAGCAAATGCCTTCATTTCTTCTGACAAGTCAGAAGCCACCATAAAGACGGTGAATAAGCCCATTGCCGTAAATGCCGCAGGCATGGTGACAAAATTTAGGTATGTGTAGATATCTCTGTAAATAGGGTCGTAGTTGTCGCCTTGCATAAAGGCAAATACGGCTGATGCAAACTGGAACATAGAGAATAAAATGTAAGTCACAGATGTGCCAATTTCCGCCGGCAAAGGGCAATCTCTGTGCTTATATATAATGACTCCAACTATGACTAAGAGTAGGGAGTTGAAAATAACGTAGAGTGACATTTGCAACCCAACATGCGGGCTGATCATAGTAAAATAAAAAGTTGCTACGTACACCATTACCATGATGGCAACTAACCACTCGATTTTTATTTTCGATTTGGTCCTAAGCATATGTCCCCAAGACCCGCCAACAACAGTTACCATCGATAATAAAACAACGACCATCCAGTAGCTTTCAAATGAGGGGAAATCGTCTTTGAGAATATTGAACAGTCGCTGCACAACCATGATCAAAAATGTAATCGCCCAAATGAGAATGTACTTCTTCTTTCCCATTTGATGCCATGCCATAAAAAATATGGTTGATAGCGTTAGGCTAACAATTAAAACGGTTAATTGGATGAATAAAACTGCGTTCACGGGACTAAAGATACTGCTAATTAGACGACTATTGATTATAGCTGAAAACCAAGACGCTAAATTGAATTTCCTCAGATAAGTTAATTCTATTAGTGACTTAGCTTGGCTCTTGTCGTGGAACTGGCGGTAATTTTTATCAACCGCCAAGATGATATATTTTTTTGAGTTCGGAGAGTGAAAGCCCCCGGGGTTATAGGGTAATCAAAGATAACTATAAGCTTTTTGATTTTGCTCTTGTTAGCATTCTTGGAGTACAAAAAAGGAACAATAGAATGTTAATGAATACAGAAGCTTACGAAACAGAAAACGATGAAGAATTGACTTTATCTTCATATCAAAATGCTGAACCAATGGTGTTGGATGAAAATAAAAACGAGCAAATACTGAAGGTTTCAGAGGGTGTCACTCACTATTGTGTATTGGGATACAATTGAACCCATAACCTAAGGTTATAGGATTATGGCTATTTATCAGGATTAAGTCCGTTTTAGTCGTGTTAACCTTGACGAAGTTAACCTTTTAAAGCCCTATAAATTATGCGCCTACGTCAAATCGAAGTGTTTCACGCGATATACACAACCGGCTCTATCACCAATGCAGCTAAGCTGCTTTACGTGTCCCAGCCGTCGGTCAGTAAGGTATTGAGTCACGCTGAATTGCAGTTGGGCTTCCAGTTATTTAAACGTTCTAAAGGTAAGTTATACCCTACTACCGAAGCGGATATGTTGTTTTCTGAAGTCGATAAGATTTATCGTCAGATACGCCTTATTCGTAAAATGTCTGAGAACATCCAGCACAGTGAAGGCGGCATCGTTAATCTAGCGCTGTCACCGGCTCTGGGGTTTGAGCTTCTTCCGCGCGCCATTGAGAAGTTCCGGCGACGGTACCCCAATGTTAGATTCAAACTACAAACCTTGCACAACGACAACGTTTTAGAAGCGCTGCATGAGCACAAGTGCGACTTAGCATTACTCTTTTCTTCCCCTCCAATGCCCGGTGTGAAGGAAATCGATCTTGGTGAGAGCGAAATGGTGGTGCTCTATTCCGATGAACAGTTCCCACATAGGCCTGAAACTCTGTTAGTTGAGGAGTTAGAGGACTCTGAGTTGATAGATATCTCCGATAGTGGTCCGCTCGGAGAGCTTGTTTGGGGACGATTAGCTAACAGCGATGTGAAAGTGAAAAGCACCTTACAAGTTGATACTTACTTTATTGCTGCTGGGTTGGTTTCGCAGAACCTAGGTTGTTGCACAGTCGATAAGTACAGTGCGATGGCCAATCTTTCAAAGAATGTGCGCATGGCAACCTTTGATCCGCCTATGCCGTTTCGAATAAAAGGGTTGTGTTTAGAAAGTAAACCTATCCCCAAAATCTGTGATGATTTCACAGATTACGTGAAAGCTGAGATACAGGAAATGCGTGAACTCAGTGCTATAACTCAACGTTATGAGTTGGCGAAATGATACTACTTTTGGTTCCCATGAATGTGAATAAGATACCTTTTCAACTGTTACTGAAAAAGAGTTTTATATGAATATTAGATCGCCTTACCTTTTGTTTTTGGGTGATGCCGTTGACCCACTAAGTATTAAAATGGCAAGCAGTGCAGCTGACTGGTGTCCGGAGTTGTGTGTTGGCGAATACGCGCTACCAGGCTGCAAGGTTTCTGCTGGACTCAACAATATTTCTATTGATGAAGCAGTTCAAAGTGGCGCAAAAAGCTTTGTTCTTGGATTTGCCAATAGCGGCGGGACGCTCGAATCTGACTGGATCCCTCATATATTGGAAGCTCTGGAAGCTGGGTTGGATATTATCAGTGGTTTGCACGACAAACTTACGAGTTTCGATGTCATTGTTGCCAAAGCGAAAGAACTTAATCGCCAACTTATCGATATACGTCACCCTACCCAGAAGTTTAAAACGGGCACTGGCACCAAAAGAACAGGTAAAAGACTATTAACCGTAGGTACAGATTGCTCAGTCGGTAAAATGTATACCTCTTTGAGTCTCAAAAATGCGATGGATGCCAGAGGTATGTCATCGACATTCAGAGCAACAGGACAGTGCGGTATTTTAATTAGTGGTTCAGGTGTGGCCATAGATTGTGTTGTTTCTGATTTTATCTCTGGTGCTGTTGAATCTATATCGCCAAATGCTGATGAGGAACACTGGGATATTATCGAAGGACAAGGTTCATTATCTCATCCGGCTTTTGCTGGGGTAAGTTTAGGGTTATTGCATGGCGCACAGGCGGATGCCATTGTTGTTTGTCATGCGATGGGTCGTGACCATATGCGTGGTTTAAAAGATTATGCCTTGCCCTCTATTGAAGAAACTATTGCTTTGAACGAAGCTGCAGCAAGACTAACTAACAGTCAGGCTAAAGTCATAGGTGTTTCAATCAATACGTCATCGTTAGATGCTGACGAAGCTATTAAGCAGTGTGCTGCAATTTCTGAACGTATCGGTTTACCTGTTGTGGATCCTTGTCGACATGATATTGGCGTTATGCTGGACGGGCTCGTATGAGCTTAAGTATCAGAACTTTCCATCAGACGATCCCTCTGGCTCAGGTTTTCAGAATTTCCAGAGGGGCAAAAACAACAGCTGAAGTGATTGTTGTGGTTGTTGGTGATGAGGGAAAGTATGGATGGGCTGAGGCAGTGCCTTACGCTCATTACGGTGAATCAGTTGAGAGTGTGACGCAGCAACTAGATGATGTTGCAAAGAGAGTCTCGACAGTGAACTCCTATAGTCAGTTAACTGAGCTGTTACCTGCTGGTTCCGCCAGGAACGCATTGGATTGTGCGTTATGGGACTTGAAAGCAAAAATTCATCAAACATCAGTGAATCAGCTACTTGAATTACCAGCGCCTCAACCCTGTGTCACTGCACAAACGTTAAGTATTGGCTCTGTTGAATCAATGCGTAAAGAGGCCGAAAAACTCAAAGGTGCGCCTCTGATAAAAGTGAAACTGGATACAGAGAATGTGCTCGAACGAATGGAAGCTATTCATCAGGCCAGTCCTGATAGCCACTTTATTATCGATGCCAATGAAAGTTGGGACATAGCTTTGCTTAACGCAGTTGCAGAACCCTTGAGCCATCAGAATGTTGTGTTGATTGAGCAGCCTCTACCGGCCGATAAAGATGATGAGTTGCTGGATTTTGATTCGCCTATTACGCTTTGTGCTGACGAATCCTGCCATTCAACAGAAGGACTCAACGAGTTGGTTGGGAAATATCAGGCCATCAATATTAAATTAGATAAAACGGGAGGGCTGACCGAAGCTGTCGCTCTTCTCAGACAAGCCAAAGCATTGGATTTGAAAATCATGTTGGGTTGTATGGTTGGTAGTTCGCTTGCTATGGCTCCGTCATATGCATTGACAGGATTGGCAGATTTTGTTGATTTAGATGGGCCGTTACTCGTTGCCCATGACAGGGAAAACAAGTTCGAGTTCAATAACGGCATGATGTCTAGTCCGCTCGCAGGACTTTGGGGGACAGGGGATAGTTCATCTCAACACAGCGAGTTAGTGTACTTAAGCCAGAAATAAAAAAGCCTCCTCAAATTGAGGAGGCAAACGAGGGTAAGTACCCAGGCGCTACTATAACGATTTTCTCAATTTGTGCCCTTTGACGGCATAGAATACTAGGAATGCATAACAAGGTAGCATAACCCAATAACCACTTTTGCCATCCATATGCTCAGCAATCAAACCATAAATTAAAGGTAAGATTGCACCGCCAGCAATCCCCATGATTAACAGCGCTGAACCTTTTGCAGTCATATCACCTAGACCATCGAGAGCAAGTGGCCAGACAGCCGGCCATACAAGGGCATTGGCTAGTCCTAGCATGGCGATAAAGGCAATAGTGTTGGGTACTGTCGGTATGCCGGACCATCCCCAAATAGCTTCTGATATGCCGTAACTTTCGGTGCTTGAAGTTACGATAGCCAGCGTTAACACAACACCCAGTACCGATGATGCTAACAGGGCTGTTTCTTGGCTTATTAAACGTGGAATGAGTACCAAACCCAGCAGGTAACCAGTGACCAGGAAAACCATGACATAAGAGGTCAAAGTGGTTGCGTTTGCTACACCAAGTTGCGAACCAAATAAGCCGATGGTGTCACCAGCAATAACTTCAACACCGACGTAGAGGAAGATAGCAACAAAGCCCAAAATCAAATGTGGGTACTGGAACAAGGAACCAGATGCATTTTCACTGTTAGCCTGCTCTTCAGCGAGGTTGAGTTCAGGCAACGGTGAACGGCGTAGCAATACTGCCAAAATAGCGAGAACGATTGCCATACCGATGTAAGGAGAAACCAGTCCACTTGCAAGTTCTGTAATTTGCGCCAGCCTCTCAGTTTCTGGCAAGGCCGCTACTGACTTAGCTGTAACCCCTGCAAACTGCCCTAAAACCAGTGAAGTAAACACGATAGGGGCAAGAATACCTGCGCCCTTGTTTAGTAACCCCATAATTGAGATGCGAACAGCGGCAGTTTCTTGTGAACCGATCTTAACAATATAAGGATTGGATGCAGTTTGTAATATAGTCAGTCCTGAGCCAATGACGAATTGCGCGATAATGAATATAAAGAAAGTTCTGCTATAAGCCGCAGGGATAAAGAGCAAGCAGCCAGCAGCGATAATCAATAAACCCAATGACATCGCATTTTTGTATCCAACGCGGTCTAGCACCCATGCCATAGGTTGAGCCATTACAAAGTAAGCAATGTAAGTCGCTGATGCAGCAAAAAGTGCTTGAGTTTCGGTGAGTTCACAAATGATTTGTAGAAACGGAACCAACGCACCATTTAGCCAGGTAATAAAGCCAAATATAAAGAACAACATCCCTATGATGAGCATAGGCCCCACACTGGATTGTGAACCAGTACTGTTGTATTCAACGGATTGTGCTTGCATATCTACGACCTCTTTTTATTGTGCTAGGACCTGCTGACCTTTAATCCATGTTTTTTTCACGTTCAATTGCTCGTCGAGTAACACCATGTCGGCTTGTTTACCTGTTTTTAGCGAGCCCAATTTATCTGTTAATCCCAAGAAATTCGCTGGTGTATGTGACGCCATAGTCACGGCATCCGCCAAACTCATACCTAACATACGGTTACAGTTACGTACTGCGCTAGCCATATCTAACGCTGAGCCTGCTAAGGTGCCATCAGGAACCGTTAGTTTGCCGTTCTCTCTGATAATGGTTGTGTCCATATAGCCAAAACTGTCTTCTTCTGAGCCGACATGAGCCATGGCATCAGTGACCAAAATCACTTTCTGTGTGCCTTTGCAATCAACCGTAAGACGACAATTGATGGGATGAACATGATGAAAGTCGACTATCAAGCCGACATAACTGTGTTTATCGAGTAGGGCGGTTCCTACCATACCCGGTTCGCGGCTGGTCAGTGGTGACATGGCATTGAACAAGTGCGTAAAGCAACTTGCACCAGCCTCTAACGCAGCCAACGTTGTATCATGATCGGCATTGGAATGGCCTAAGCTGACCATCACACCTTGTTTTACAAGATCTGAAATAACATCAACAGGCACACTTTCAGGAGCGAGTGTCACCAGAACTTTACCCAAATCAGAACGAGTTAGGAGTTGCAGTTCTTGATCAGATATTGAGCGGATAAAGTGCTTAGGATGAATACCTTTCTTAGGCACACTGAGATGCGGCCCCTCAAAATGAACGCCGAGAATACCTGGTGATTCAATCGCAATACTCTCTGCAATGGCATCTGCCGCTCGTTGCATCACTGGGAGTTGATCGGTAATCAAGGTTGGCAGCATAGCCGTAGTGCCATACCTTGCGTGCGATGCGCTGATAGTTTGAATAGATCTCAGCGAAGGAGCTTGATTAAAAAGAACACCTCCACCGCCATTAACTTGTATATCAACAAAACCTGGGCAAAGAATGCCTTCCAGGGTTTGGTAGTTATCTGACGACGGCTCGTCAGATAAAGAGTGAATCAGCCCGTTATCAATACTGAGATATTGGTTTTCCAGTATGGCTTTTCCGTTAAATAGTCGCTTAGCGAGATAGTGAGTCATGTCTTGGTGTCTTGCCTTACAATGTCTTCGTGACTTTGCGTAACCCTACTGGATTATCGGGGTCAAAGCCTAGCTCTTGTGCAATGTTTTCAATGTCTAAATAAAAACGTTGCAGCAGGGTAAGCGGCGCCAATCTCGGATGCAAATCAGTTGTGGTTTCAGTTAAGTGGCAAAGTTCTGCGCCACGCTGTGCAACTTCTTCGATTTGGTCGCGGTGTGACTCGAAAGACTCATCTTTAACTGTGACATCAATAATCGCGAGGTTTTTCTCAACTAAAGTAACAGGGCCATGCAAGAACTCTGCACTGCTAAAAGCTTCGGCGTGAATGCCGCAAACTTCTTTGAGTTTTAGCGCAATCTCTCTGGAGATGGCGTAGCCCAAGCTACGGCCTAAAACAACACAATGCGCTAACTTACCGACATAAGGTGTGGTTAGTTGATTTTCACTTTCAATGGATTCACGCATCTTATTCGGCAGATGCTCCAGGGCGTCAAGTAACGCTTGGTCTTGCTTCCAGTGTGCGACTAACTGAGTCACTGCACTGAGCGTCGCAATGAAACTTTTAGTTGCAGCAACGGCTTTCTCTTCCCCAGCTTTGAGTGGAACAACGTAGTCGACTAAATCAGCGAGTGGAGAGCTTTCATCGTTAACTAAAGCGAGACACAGGGCTCCTGATTGTTTGGCATATTCGGTTTGCTGCAAGATATCGGGGCTGCGTCCGGACTGAGAAATGACAATGACCAACGCGTTTTTAAGTTGTAAGTGTCGTTTGAAAATACTGGTGACTGAAGGTGCTGACGATGAGACAGGAATACCGAGTTCAATTTCGATCAGGTATTTAGCGAACACTCCAGCGTGATCAGAGGAACCTCGTCCGACTATGTAAACCAGCTGCGGATCGAATTGTCTTATTTCTTCACCAACGTTTTGAAATATAGCCAGATTAGATTGAATTTGCCGTTCTATAACGCTGGGAGATTCGGCAGCTTCTTTAGCCATAATACTGTTGTTCATTTCGTACTCTCGTTAACTTAAATTCAAATGTTGGTTTGTTTCAGCTTGTTTGTCTCAAATGACAGCGCTGTCATTTTGTGTTTAAGATAATGCTAATTCCTATCGTTGTCCAGCTTTTAAACTAATTTGAATTTGAAGTAGATTCTCGAATAACCAGCTCAGGCTCAAAATGCTGATGAGCGACTGATGATTTAGCCGCAGTTTTACTTCTATTGAGGTTGATTTGGCTAATGAGCTGAGACGCGGCTTGGCGCGCGATTAAGTTTGTCGGTTGTGCTGCTGTGGTAAGCTTCGGCCAAGTCTGACGAGAAAAGGGACTATCCTCAAATCCGGCGATTGCGAGCTGCTTAGGAATTTCTACACCGGCTAACCGTGCTGCAAATAATGCACCCGCGGCTATTTCATCGTTACAGCAAAAAACAGCTGATGGAGGCTTTGCAAGGCCAAGTAATTGTTGGGCTCCAACGACACCTGACTCGAAAGAATATTGACCATCGACCTGGTATTCGTCTCGGGGCTCGATGTTGTTTTCCTTCAACGCATCTAAGTATCCTCGATGACGTTCACCGGTAGAGCGGTGATCCTGCTCACCACTGATAAAGGCAATATCGTTATGTCCTTGTTCTATCAAATGCTCAGTGATTTTATGTGCTGCCGCATAATCGTGAACAAAAACGCAAGGCGTGGATTCTTTTTGTTCTGTTGTGCCTGGAATAATCCGAACAAAATGCAGATCAATCTCAGATAAAGCCTCAAGTATATGCGGCATTTCTGAAAGAGGAGGCGATAGTATCAGACCCGCCAAACGTGAGCGGCTCACCATGTTTTTGAGCTCTTGGATGATATTGTCGCTCTGCGCATCGCACGGGTGAATAATCAGTTCGTAATCTTTTTCCCGACACTCGTCTAAAATCCCCTTTTGCATATCAATCACGTAATAAGCGTTAGGGTTGTCGTATACATAGCCAATCGCAAAAGAGTGATTTCCCGCGAGATTACGTGCGGCTAAGTTAGGTTGATAGTCTAATTTGGCTATTGCATCTCTGACTTTATCGACAGTGGATTGCCTGACAGAGTTCTCTAAATTGATAACTCGAGAAACCGTTTTTAGCGAAACGCCCGCTAGCTCAGCAACGTCTTTTATTGTGGATTTCATGTATGATTAAACGAATTGAAGTGACCTTAGATATAAACGCTTGAGGTTCTACTGTCTAGCGATATTTATCGTACGAATGCAAATTAAATCACTGCTCGGACCACAAATGCAATCTTAATTTTTAGCTTAAGGTTAAGCTTTGTGGCTAAAAAATACTGCTAAATGCCTTGTGATTGTACATTGTGTTTAGTGCTATATATTCATTAATAATCAGTTGCTTACGAGTACTTCCTGTATTCTTTTTACTAATGAATGTTAGATTGTATTTGTATTAACACTAATGATTGAATTTTGGTCATTCCTACTCAGAAATTAAAACATCATTAATTTTAAGCAGATAAGCTGCTGGTAAGAAATTCTGCTAACCGTGTGACAGTAATATCTGATGTCTTTGCAGGATATACGAGTTCAATGCCTATCTTGCCAAGTTCCGGCAAACCATCTTTTGGGCGAATAATTTTAAGATGGTCAGGTACCGTACTTCTAGCGAGAGCTGTGATGCCCAATCCGCCTTCAATAGCGACCTTTATGCCTGCTAAATCTGGGTTGGTGTAGTTAATCTGCCAAGTTCTTTTGGCGTCAGTCAGTACTTTGATTGCCCGTTTTCTATAGATACATCCTTCAGGAGCAAAGGTGAGTAATAGTCGACTTTCCGAGTCAACTACAGGTCGTTCATTGCCAACCCAAACTAAGTCATCTATTTTGATCAGCTCGCCTTGATATTCTTCAGGGTTATCATGCAAAACCATCACAATATCAAAGTGTTGGTTGGGTAAGCTTTTGACGAGGTTACAGCTGAGATCACTAGTCACCGATAGGTTAATGTTAGGGTAAGTCTTTACAAATTGGCTCAGCACTCGCGGTAAAAGTGTTGCCGCGAATTCACTGGGGATACCAAGCTTAATTTCACCACTGACATTGGTTGTTGTGAGATTCGCAACTGCCTCATCATTGATAGCCAATATACGTCTGGCGTAGCCCAATAATTTTTCGCCAGCGACCGTTAATTCGATACTTTGCCCGCGCTTAGAAATCAGCTTTTGGTCAAACATGGATTCAAGACGTTTTATTTGCAGGCTTATGGCGGGTTGCGAACGCCCCAATAAGCTTCCGGCTTGTGTGAAGCTATCGAGTTCCACAATGGTAATAAATGTTCTCAATACGTCAATCGGTATGTTTTTCATAGCTTTACAAGTGGATATTTATAAAATTAATAATGGCATTTTTATTATAAATTTAACAAATGTTAAGGAACAGCTTAGCATCGAAAAAATTTAGATTAAACTTATAAGGCAATACCTATGTTCCATCATGATCAAACCATTCAAAACATCGATCCTGACTTGTGGTCAGCAATTGAGTCTGAGCACACAAGACAAGAAGAACATATTGAGCTTATTGCCTCTGAAAACTACGCCAGCCCAGCAGTTATGCAAGCACAGGGTACTCAGTTAACTAACAAGTATGCAGAAGGTTACCCTCAGAAACGTTATTACGGCGGATGTGAGCACGTTGATGTTGTTGAGCAATTGGCGATTGACCGTGCTAAGGCATTATTTGGTGCTGAATATGCTAACGTTCAACCGCATTCAGGCTCGCAAGCTAATGCAGCTGTTTACATGGCGTTGTTGCAAGCTGGCGATACCTTTTTAGGGCTTTCATTGGATCATGGTGGTCACTTAACTCACGGTGCTAAGCCCAATTTCTCGGGTAAGTTGTACAACGCGGTTCAATACGGCTTGAATCCTGAAACTGGAGAAGTTGATTACGATCAGGTTGAAGCTTTAGCGCTAGAACACAAACCTAAAATGATTGTCGCAGGATTCTCTGCATATTCAGGCGTGATGGATTGGCAACGCTTCCGTGATATCGCGGATAAAGTGGGTGCTTACCTATTTGTTGATATGGCGCACGTTGCTGGCTTAGTCGCTGCGGGTGTTTATCCAAACCCTGTACCTTTTGCCGATGTAGTTACCACTACCACTCATAAAACATTAAGAGGCCCGCGTGGGGGCTTGATCCTCACTAGAGGAAACCCTGATTTAGACAAGAAGTTTAATTCTCTGATTTTCCCAGGTATTCAAGGTGGGCCTTTGATGCACGTGATTGCTGCTAAAGCGGTGGCCTTTCACGAAGCACTCCAAGATGACTTTAAAGCGTACCAGCAGCAAGTCGTTGTAAACGCGCAAGTGATGGTGAAAACCTTCCAAGAGCGTGGCTACAAAATTGTTTCTGACAAAACAGAAAACCACCTTTTCTTAGTGGATCTAATTGCTCAAGGGATTACAGGTAAAGAAGCTGACGCTGCATTGGGTGCCGCGAACATTACAGTTAACAAAAATACCGTACCGAACGACCCACAATCACCTTTTGTCACCAGTGGTATTCGAATTGGAACGCCTGCGGTAACAACACGTGGCATGAAAGAAAAAGAAATGGTGCTATTAGGCAATTGGATATGTGATGTCTTGGATGATGTTAATAGCCCAACTGTTATCGAAGAAATAAAACAGAAAGTCCTGTGGTTATGTGAATCTTTCCCGGTTTATAGCAAGTCGTAATTCGATATCGATGTTTTCATAGAAGCGCCTCGTTAAGGCGCTTCTATTCAATTTCCCTCTAGTTATCCTCTTAAAAATCCCTTCGAACTATCAGAAATTTAATTCTGCTAAAAAGACTCTCATTGGCTGTTTTTCGAAGGAAAATTTCACATCTGATCGAAAAACAATCTTGTGTATATTGTATACAGTATACTATTATCGATTTGTGGTGAGAAAATAAATTCTCATTACAGGGGCTGAACAATACTGAGAGTTCGGCATTTTTTTAATCGCTATAATCCTAATTCAGGACATAGAATGTCCGAGGAATAGAAGACTATGTACTTGAATAAACTAATATTATTGGAGAGCATATTCGCATGTAGTAATAGATTTTGCTTTGTGATCCAATTGGTGAGGTTAGGTTTTAACCGGTGCAGCGCAGGTCTGCTTACCGGCTTTATTTGTCCTAGGTTAGGGTTGAGTAACCCACTAGGGTAAAACAAATGAACAACAGGAAACTTAAATACAAACTGCTGACGTCGGCATGCCTTTTAGGCATGGCTTATACGACTTCTGCTCTAGCGCAGTCGCAATACTGCACGGCGAATGGTGGCAATACTTATGAATGGATCGATTCTGTTTCAATTGATGGGTATACAAATACATCAGGTGGGCAGGGCAGAGACAACGGCCTAGATGGCTATTCTGATTTTACAAGCCAAACTGTCTCTTTGACTCAAGGGACGGTTTCATTAACGCCTGGATTTAGAGCGGGTGCTTATCCTGAGTACTGGACAATTTGGATAGATACCAACCAAAACGGTGAGTTTGAGCAGAATGAGAAAGTCCTAAGCAATTTATCCGGCAATGGTGCCGTCACCGGAAATATCAATGTTCCAACAGTGACTCAGCCCACGACAACGCGTATGCGTATTGCAATGAAGTATAACTCGGAAGCAACGCAGGCTTGTGGTGGTATTGGTAGCGGTGAAGTGGAAGATTACACCGTCTTTATCGACAATGATGGCGGTGACCCGACGCCAACAAATATGCCTGATGCATGTCAAAACAACCCACCTTTTGAGGGACGTAACTTAGTTGATGGGCAAGCTGTATGTATGCCTGCAACCTCTAAGCATGCCAGCTTCAGTATTCCGAATTCTAATGAATACGACAGTATTGCTATCAGTACATCCCATGGGATAGGGAATCTCACCCTAGCTGCTAAAAACGGCGGCGGGTTCCCTCAAGCGGGAGATGATAGCCCTCGTTCGAAACATGTGGGTAACTCTGAATGTGTGATTATCAACAATCCTTCGGATTATTGGACAAATGTGATTGCCCGAGGTCTCTTTAAAGATGCTTCTATTGTTGCAGATCTAGGCGCTACTTCATGTAGGGTGACACCCGGAGAAGTAGATAATGGTAATGAAGGTTATGCCTTTGACTCAGTGAATGTTGTTGTCTATCAATTTAGCTTTAACGATACACCACTTGAATGGTCTCTCGATCAAATTCAACAAGATATGGCAACAGTTAAGCAATACTACGACGAGCAGTCTTACGGTCGGTTTAACGTGACCTGGGATATTAAGCCGCCGATTTTTATCAACGAAAGTAAGTCTGTTTACGATCGGGATACGCCTGCGTGGAGAGACCTATTCCGTTCACGGATTAGGAGTTCAGGTGTTGATCCTGATTTCCCAGGTGAAGCGACTATTATTTTAATGGCCGCACCTCAGGTGGCTAACCTCAATTCACAGGCAGGGCCTCCGCTAATGGAGATCTACCATCACGCACCAGGAACAATTGCGCATGAAATGGGACATGCTTTAGGGCTAAGGCATTCCATGGCGGTAGAGGCGGGCAATAGTATTTTGCGCTCCAATAACGATACCATCACCAACTATGGCAATGTTTACGCCATGATGGGCATGGGCGCGCACACATTGGAAGAATACAATCTGATGTTCAAGAGCTATTTCAACTGGATTAGAGACAGTGAAGTTCCGGTTGTTTCAACATCAGGCGTTTACCGTATTCATGCTTTCGATCACGGCACAGCGGCAGGTACTAATGCGCCAGGAGAGATAGGCATTCGACTTAAATCTGGAGACGGAAATCTAACCTACTGGCTGGAATATCGTACGACTAATCCAAGATACCCCAATACCAAAAACGGCATTTTGGTGAATTTGCAGGGGTATCTGGAGAATGAGGCTGATCCGGCTTTTTGGAATCATCGATCCGCTATGTTGGATATGAACCCGAACTCTCAAAGCACCGCCAATTGGAATCTGGAAGACCAAACAGACTCTGAGCTAGAAATTGGTAAAAGTTTCACTGATCCATGGGGAGGTTTCCGAATTACGCTTATTGCTAAAGGCGGCGCTGAGGACACTGCTTCTGCGTGGATAGATGTGCGCGTGGAGATGTTTTAGTTAGCTTAGGCAGTATAAATTAAGATTATAAAGTCGTTGCGGTCACGATTAGTTCACTGCAACGTCTTCATCTTTTATTTAGCGAGCCTTTTTTGAGTGGCTTAGTCAGACTCAGTTTCTAGTTTGAGTAACAGTGACTTTAAGTCGACCTTAGCGCTGAGAATATGTTTTTTGAGATATTCACAGGCAGGTTCAATTTCTCGATTTCTACACAGTTCCAGTAGCTTACCGTGTTCATCCGGTGCTGTTGCGATGCCGCCGGCCAGTAATAAATGGACTTGGACGTAACGGCTAGAGTTTTTATTGAGAATACTGACTATCTCTGCCGTTTGAGGTCTGTCTGCTGCTGCATAGAGCGCATTGTGAAATATAGTATTGAGTTCGCCACTGGCTGCTAACTCGTTCCCTTCTCCTGAAGCTTGCTCTAACCTATGTAAGGCTTCTTCTGCTACAGCAAAATGATTTTCAGTGAGGTTAGGTATGGAGTATTTGAGTAACTCAGACTCCATCAAAGCGCGAAGTTCAAATATTTCATCGACTTGAGCTGCGGATATTTCTGATACGGTGGCGCCTTTATGGGCCTCGAAATTAACCAAGCCTTCAGCCTCAAGCTGCAACAGGGCTTCACGAACCGGGATACGGCTTACTTTCAGCTCTTCAGCCAATGCTGCCTGACGAAGAGGTTCCCCTGCTTTTATTTCTCCGTTGAGAATTTTATCCCGTATTGCTTCTGTGACCAGTTGTGTGCGCGTTTTATGAATTATCGCCATCGCATCGCCATTTATTGTATTTTGTATGCAGTATACCTTCTTATACTAAAATTCACATCTCTTAGCGCTATTTTTACCGTGAGCCCGCGGTTACAGGCCAAGTAGAGCGATAGACTCCTGAGAAAGCGCATGCAATCTCTCTTTTGAATAGCCTAATTTGCACATAAGGCGAAAGCCCATATAACTTGCCATGACATTATCGACTCGCGCATTTATTTGTTCTTCAGTGTGATTTTCTGCTTGCAGCGAGAAGTGAGCTAAGAACACATCAGCCATAGGCTTAAAGAGATCGTTGACTCGATCTGCGACTTGTTTGTCTTTTGCACCCAGTTCGCTGGCGGCATCACAAAGCAGGCAGCCTCGATGATCGTTCTCTTGGTTTGCGTAACGAATCGCATGAGCCAGGACGGCGGCGTAGCCTTGTTGTATCGTTTTTGCTGTTGTCATAACAGTAACGACATTTTCAATTTCTTGTTGGCCGTAATGTTCAAGTGTTCTAAAGAAGAGTGTGCGTTTGTCTTTGTAGGCGTTGTATAAACTGCCGCGTTTGATTTGCGTAGCTTGCTCTAGATCTTCTGTCGAGGTAGACGCATACCCCTTTTGCCAGAACACATCCATAGCTTCACTAAGCACTTTGTTTTCATCGAATTTTCGTGGTCTTGGCATGAATACCTACTGCTGAATATTAATTTTTATATGAATATACCAAAATGAATTTGCAAAATACATGAAGTGAATTATATTGGTATGAGTGTTCAAAAACCAGTTGAAGGAAACTAGATGAAACTTTTATCTTTACGCTCGATATTAGCGAGTACTTTAGTTGTTTTAGGGATGGCTAGCGCAGGTGCTGTCCCGTTGAAGGATGTTGTTAGTTCTGATGGAACGCCCTTATTGCCAGAAAATTATAGAAGCTGGGAGTTTCTTGGGACCTTTTCAGGGTTAGCGCCTGATAAAAACGGTTCGCACGAAATGCATACTGTTTATGCGAGCCCGGGAACTGTTGAGTACTATCAGGAGAATGGCCAGTATCCCGATGGGGCAGTTTTGGTTAAAGAGGTAATGGAAACGGATACAGAAAACCTAACAACCGGGCGTATCTCCTATGCAACTAAAACTAAGGGGTGGTTTGTTTGGATTAAAGATCGCAAGAATAGATACCCAGAGAGTAAATTATGGGGCGATGGTTGGGGCTGGGCATTTTATGCTGCTGGTGACAAACCTGCTTTGCAGACAAAAGACTATAAAACAGATTGTTTAGGTTGCCATGTTCCTGCTAAAGACACTGATTATTCCTATGTTAGAGGCTATCCGGTTTTAGGAACTGGACATGGAGCATCTAAGTCAGCTGGACAATCAATGACGAGCTCTGAAGAATAACATTGCACTTCTATATCTCGGTGCTAAACAAAGATCAGCAGACCCTAACTCTGCATGAACATTCATATTAGTACCGGGATATCATCGTTCTCATTTATTTCTACTAAGCTAAGTTTTTTAATTTTCTAACAAAACTCTTTTTAAAACCAATTGACGGTCGGTTTTCGTATTGTTACTGTACCGATTGCTAATAGGTTTTTAAGAATAAGGCAAGTTAAATGCAACTTGGGAAGTTAGAAAAATTAGTACTGCACTATTTGTGGCAACATGGTACGGCGGATGTTAAGCGAGTTTTTGCGCATTTCGAGAAAATCCGTGGTGGAAGCCTCAATACTTATCAAAGCACGCTCGACCGTTTGTATAAGAAAGGCCTGTTATCTCGAGTTAAAGAAGGTCACGCGTTCCAATACAGTGCTAAAGTTGAGCGACATGAGCTGATTGGTCAGATTATAAAATCGGTCACTAGCGATTTTGTGGCCGAAGACGATAGCAGTCTTGTTGCGGCTTTTTCTTCTATGTCCAAAGACTTCAATGAAGATCAACTGAATAAGCTCGAAGCTTTGATCGAAGAACAGCGACAGAAGCTAAAGCAAGGCAACTCATGATACAAGGTCCATTAGCTGTGACGCTGAATGTGTTAGAAATAACCATTCTGACTTTTGTTGTGGCGAATATTGTGATTTCTGCGGTTGTATCTGTTTTTTCTCCCAGTCTCTTAAAGATACAAGTTTCTTCCAGAAAAGCACTCTTGTGGCTAGTGGTTTTGTTACCTTGGCTAGTAGGTATGGCGATAGCGGCCTATTTTCTTAATGGCTATTTTACTTCCAGCATTTTCGAAACAGAATTGGGCAATGCGCATTGGCATCATATGGAGGTTTTCACTTGGTTGAGCTGGCATGGAATCGTGATGCTATCTGCCTTAGCTTTTAGCCTTTATCTCGTCATCAACAAAGCCATACAGTTTTTTAGGCATCGAATGGATTTGAGCCTGTTGACTAGCATGTCGACGTTGAAAGATGCTGGTTACTATGAGGTTGCGACTCAGGATGCGAGTGCATTTACCGCTGGGTTTATCCGTAAGAAGTGCTTCGTAACAGAAGGATTGTTAAAAGAAGTAGAAAGTCGAGAACTGGGGATTATTCTTCAACATGAGAAGGCACATGCAAAGAATAATGATCCACTCAAGAAATGGCTTTTCAGTATATTCAGTGCCTTCTTTGTAAAGCCAGTGGCGAGCCACCTTAGATTACATATGACATTGGCTATGGAACACGATGCTGATAATGCTGTAGTCAGTGACGATGATTCGTCACTTTTTGTCGCGAGTACACTGGTTAAGATTGCAAGACTGAACGCATCGGGATCGACGGTTAGAGATTCTGAAATGGTGACTAACTTTGGTGCTGATGTTTTGGAGCAGCGGATTTATTTCTTATTGGGACAGCTGGACCTTAAGCCTCTGAATAAGGCGTTAGCAGCACTTTTTATTGTTGCGGTTGTAGGAGTGTCGCTATCTTCGGTTGATAAGATCCATCATTTTATTGAGATAATTTTTAATCACTAGCACTTGGTTTAACGAACCATTTTTTTAATTTTAAAACCGACTGTTTATCGGTTTTTTATCATTTATTATGAAGGTGAGGATGATATGCAAATTCCACAAAAAGCATTTGAAAAACCGATAGCTAGTAGGTTTTTAAGTGTTGGGTTTTATTTCGCGCTGTTTTTGTTAGCAGCTATTCCTTTTGTGACTTTTGCACATGGTGTGGACGATAGCACTCGCCAGTTTTTGCAGAATAATACCGGAGTGCAGGTTGTCCCCTTTTTGTATATCGGTGCTAAGCACATGGTAACGGGTTATGACCATTTGCTCTTTTTAGTCGGCGTTTTGTTCTTCCTGTACCGAGGACGGGATGTGTTGCTCTATGTGAGTATGTTTACTATTGGCCACAGCTTAACCTTAATGACAGGGGTGTTAGCGAACATCCAGGTTAATGCATATCTCATCGATGCGGTTATCGGTTTATCTGTTGTTTACAAAGGGTTTGATAACTTAGGTGGATTCAAGCAGATCTTTGGAAAACAGCCTAATCCAAAAGCTGCGGTACTCATTTTCGGGCTCTTTCATGGGTTTGGATTAGCCACAAAAATACAGGAGTTCGAGCTCCCACAAGAAGGTATTTTAACTAATTTACTTTCTTTTAATCTTGGCGTGGAATTAGGCCAACTCCTTGCTTTGATGTTCATCTTGCTTGTTATCAACTTCTGGCGCCAATTCTCAAGCTTTCAGAAATTCTCTTTTGTTACCAACACTGCGCTTATGAGTGCTGGATTCATGCTCATTGGCCTGCAACTCACTGGATATTTCGTGAATAAATTTTAGGAAACACTATGCAAATACATCAAAAAAATACGCCTTTGATAAAAGCCACAATTGGGTCAATAGCTGTGGCAGTTATTGTGTCACTCCTCTTTATCTTACCAGCAGAGTACAACATCGATCCGACAGGCGTTGGAGAAAAACTTGGACTTACTGTTTTTAATGAACAGGTAACGCCGAATAGCACGAAGCAGTCCGAGGATACGCAGGATTTTGTTGTTCTTACAGTGCCAGCAGGGAAAGGCATTGAGTACAAGCTATCAATGAAGCAATACCAAAAAGCGACTTACGAATGGGTTACCGATGAAGGAGAGCTTTATGTCGATCTACACGGAGAACCCATAGGGGACGATACCGGTTATTTCGAGTCTTTTGCTATTGCGACAGTCAACGAAATGAAAGGGAGCCTTAGTGCACCATTTGAGGGTTCACATGGCTGGTATTGGAAAAATACTTCAGACAAAGATATTCAGGTTCAACTTATCTTTAGTGGCGACTATGTCATTGAAGGACTTAAATAAACGGAGAAATTAAATGAAAATTTTCAGTATTACATTTCTGGTTGCGGCCATTACGATGTCATCTTCTTTATGGGCTCATTCATTTGGGCACGGGGAAGTCAGCGCAGATGAAATTCTTTATATCGCACAGAAGTCGGCCAAGATGTTGACCTTTAAAGATCAAGGCATGAGTGTCGGTAAGATAGATAATTCCTGGAATACAATAGGGACAGGAGCTTTCAAAATTGTCGAACAAAGTGATTTAGGTTTTATTGTTAAAGCGACAAATGATGAAAAGAATCAAACGTTGTATTTTGAAATCAATCCCAATGGGCTAGTCAAAGACGTGAAAGATGCTAGTTCTTTCAGTAATAATCATGGCCATAATCATTAGTTTGGGTATGAGACAAGCCTTAGGCTTGTCTCTGTTGCTTATTAAGCACTTGCTGGCGAGGCTTCGGCAATATCGTTTGATAGTGCAATTACAGCAATGACGCCACCTCCCATCACCAAACAGTAAATAAAACTCAATGTTGTCCCTTGATGAGCAAATGCTAGAACAAGGAAAGCGATGCTCGCTAAGCTATCCAATATCAGATGCACCTTAAACGGAAACACCTTGGCCAAGCTTGGGCCGTAGTCTGTTAGCAAGCTATAGCCAATAAGACCTACTCCAGTAACTATCGAGAACCAGTGAACAAAGAGTGACTCTTCTCTCAGGCCTAAAACAAAAGGTAACAAGATTAAGGCCGCAGCAGCACTGTAGTCTAACAACGCATGCAGGTTAGGGGTGATAAAACGTAAGTTCATAAATTCTCCTTCAAATTGTTTCGATTGAAAACATTTTTAAAATAGAACAGTTTTACGTTGCCTGTCAATATTGTTTCGAATAAAAACAAATTGATTGAGTATAAACGACAAGTTACTATGGCTTTGAAAAGATAGGCGTCTTACGAGTACATATGATCCACGGGAATACAATTGACTATTTGGAAGTGCTGACAAACCTCTTGCGTGGGGAGCAGCGTCAATTGGCTAGCAGCCTTGGGCTTCAACAAGTGCACATGCAAATCTTAAATTATCTGGCTCGAAGCAATCGTTATAGCGACTCTCTGTTAGTGCTCAGTGATTTCTTGGGACAAACCAAAGGAACAGTATCGACGTCAGTCGCCTTGTTGGAGAAAAAGGGCTATATCGAAAAAGTCTCTGATCCCTCTGATAAGCGAAAGCAACACCTTGCCTTAACCGATAAGGGTAAGGAGCTAATGAAGCCTCAAGGACATATATGGCAACTGGGAGACAATGTTCTTAATGAAAAGGAAAGGGAAACTGTTGATGCCGCTTTAGACCTGCTATTAAGGCGGCTACAGCAAGCAAATGGCTATCAACTTTTTGGTATTTGTCATAGTTGCAAGCATTTGCAACAAGGTGAAACAGGCCCCGTTTGTGGTTTAACGAAAGAGGCATTAAATGTCTCCGATACTGATAAAATTTGTGTTCACCACGATGTCGAAAACTAGCTCTACTATCGTATCAAAGCACAACTTAAGTCGTCGGAATTAAGCGATGCAAACGGTGGAATCAATAAGACTACTCCTAACAATAGCTTTGTTCGTTATCGGACTTTCTCATTTATTCCAAGGGAAAGTTTGGGCTAGCTTTTTTGAATACTTATCGAGTAAGCGGTACATTGGTGTATTTATCAACGCCTTTATTCACTTCGCACCTGGCTCTCTTGTTGTTAGTTTTCACCCTGTCTACCAAGGTCCGTTTTTATGGCTAACATTGCTTGGTTGGGCTTGGGTTATTAAAGGAGCTGTGTACTTTGTATTTCCGGCTGTCGGGTTGAAACAAATGCAAAAAGGAACGCAAAAACAAAGAGGGACATGGGCGGCTGCGGGCATTATTATGATTGCGGCTGCTGTGATTCTTCAATCAATGCGTTTCTTTGTTACACACTGAATCAATTTGTTTGTGCTTTTGCAGTGAATTTCCAACGGCTTTTACATATCCTTAATGAGAGTCTTGAATTGGAACGATGTTGGATAACATGAAAATTATAAATATAACTCTGCTTTCTGTTTTTCTTTGCGGGCTAGTAACTAAAGCTTCAGCTACAGTCGTTGAAGCCTCACCTGAACATTACGTTTTAAAACAAGAAGCTGAGTCGACCTTAAAACCCGAAAAGTTGTGGCAACGCCTGATTAAACCAGAAAGCTGGTGGCACCCTGATCATACCTACTCTGGTGACTCTGCTAATTTGTCGCTTGATTTAACAGCTGGTGGATTGTGGAGTGAAACCTGGGATGGTGGTTCAGTGCTTCATGGACAGGTTCTTTTGGTCATGAATAACAAGCAACTTCGCTTGAATGCGCCTTTTGGTCCACTGCAAGAAAAGGCAGTTCAGGTGATTTGGACTATTACTCTGACACCATCGGATAAAGGGACTTTGGTCGTTTTTGACGAAGTGGCTAGTGGAAGTCAGTCAAGTGAGCTCGATAAACTTGCACCTGCCGTGGATTTCGTAAAAACAGAAGCGATAAAACGATTAGTTAACATTAACTAATTTAAGTGGATATTTAGGAACAATAGACCCTAGATTAAGCCCTTGATGTTATCTCGTGATAGATGGGGCAACCAGTTTCAAAGCAGGTATTTAGATCGCAGTAACGACAAACGCGTTTGGCTTCTACTTGGTCGGTAATTGATTTAGGTAAGGCCGTTTCTATGATGTCTCTTAACGCTGCTCGTTGTTCATCGCTAAGTTCGCTAATTGAAGATTCAATAGCCTTTGATCTAACATCTAATATTGTTTGAACCTGTTCTTTGCCTTTCTCCGTAAGATAAAGGCGCACAGCTCGTCTATCTTCTGGGCTAGGCAGTCTGTCGACTAAGTCTTCTTTCTCTAGTGTATTGATTAAACGAACAGCACCTGAATGGGTTAAATCGAGTGATTTTCTGAGCGCATCTATGCTATCGCCTGGATGGCTATGAATAAGGACTAACGCAGAATCATGGCTTAAGCTTCGCCCACCTAGCGCAGATATTGCTGTTTCCATACGCGTTGTTATGGATGTCGCGAAAACCCCTATGAGGTTATTTAAGAATAAATCATCTTTCATGCGCGTAATTTATAAGGTTGGACCTGATATTTCAATCATCATTCAGTCTAATATTCGTTTATGTTATAGTTTGCATTGAACTTTGTTATAAGAGTTTATACCACTACGGTAGATTATTTTGGCAAGGTAATATGAACGTTTAATCCGCCTGCTTTCATATTTTCGGCATACACCGAACCTCCATGTAGTTTGATGGCTCTCTCAACAATGGCTAAACCTATACCTCCTTCTCCCATTTTATGGGTGCGAGCGGTTTCAACACGGTAAAAAGGTTCAAATAGTAATGCGAGTTCTTGTTCAGGAACGCCTGGTCCGTTGTCAGTAATACTGATGTCAATTTGTTGGTCGGTTTCTTTCAATTGTACTCTGACGTTGGTGTTGGGTTCGGTATAACGTAATGCATTGCGGATAACGTTTTCAAAAGCACTATGAAGTAGTGCACTGTCGACATTCAAAATACAGTACTTTGAGCCACTGACGAGAACATCTTTGTTTTGCTCAGCTCCTTCAATCGCAGCGTCTTCGGCGATGACTTGCAGTAAATCGACTAAATCAGTTTTATGACGATTAATTTCTTGCACAGAGTCGAGCCTGGTAAAAACTAAAATACGTTCAATCAGTGAATTGAGGCGCTCACTTTCTTCTTCCATGTCTGCAATATGTTCAATGTCTAACTTACCTCCTTGTTTGTCGAGTTTCTGCCTGGCTAGAGAGAAAAGTGCCTGTAGCCTTGCAAGAGGGGAACGGAGTTCGTGAGAGACGTCTCTCATCAAGCGTTTTTGCTTTTCTAACAACTCTTGGATGCGGGTAGTCATAAAGTCGAAGTCTTGCGCTAGTAATGCAATATCGTCACGACGCCCCTCGACTTGATGGGCAACGCGAACCGTTAGATCACCTGTAGCCACTCGTTTTCCTGCTTCTCTCAGATGACGCACAGGCTGAACAACATAACGAGCGAGAGCAATTGAAACGATAACACTGATAATTAACGCTGTTACCGCCAGAACAAGACGAGCCCCAGGCTTTACCAACACTTGCCCAAAGGGGAAACTACGTCGATAGCCGACAACGGTATAGTCATATATCTCGTCGTATATCACGACCAACCTCTGATCGTTAGCGTACTCATAATTGAGAGGAAGATACTTGCCTAGATCACGACCAAGCACATCTTCTCCCTCGGGATTAATGATGAACACCTTGATCAAGTTGTCGTAATCTAGAATGTGTCGGCTGGCAATTTCGTCATCAGTCATGTTTGGGTTTTGTTGGAGCTGTCGTGTGAGTTCCCGACTAATGTGTTGCGTTAATTGTTCCAAAAAGAGAGGCTTTGAGTCGGTAGCCTCTGGCAGGAGGCGTGCAGCGAAGGCTGTGACTAACATTGTGGCGATTGAAATTATCCAAACCGATAAAAAGATGCGTTTAAAGAAGCGATACACTGACCTTCATCCTTGACTAGTGAGTGACATATAAATAGCCGCGACTGCGGATGGTTTTTATGCGTTGTTGGCCATTAGACATCGGACCCAGCTTTTTCCTTAGGTGGCCTATGTGTGCGTCGACGCTCCTGTCGTAAGGCATGACTCGACGACCAAGCGCATAGCGTGCAATATCGTCTTTAGAAACGACTTCACCGGCTTTTTCGAGTAACTTTTCAAGCACGAGAAATTCCGCGCCTGTGAGTAAAACGACCTCGCCATTTTTAGTGACTGTTTGTGAACTGGCGACCAAACTGAGATCGCCAACACTTAGCCCTCTCTCTTCTTGGTTAGGTAGTTGGAGCTTGCTTCCCACTCTGCGTACTATGGCTCGCACCCGAGCTACTAGTTCACGGAGGTGGCAAGGTTTAGGAACGTAATCATCAGCGCCAATTTCGAGCCCTAAAATACGATCAAAGTCGTCACCACGAGCAGTTAACATGATGACGGGGGTGTCTTTATGTTTTCTAATCATCTTTAAGGTTTCGAAGCCGTTCATATGCGGCATGGTGACATCCAGGATAATGACATCATAGTCGTGAGCAATGGCCGCTTCGGCGCCTGACTTACCATCACTTCGCGCCGTGAACTCGAATCCACCTTCTGATTCAAAATAGGCACTGACAGATTGAGTTAATGCTTCATCGTCATCGACCATGAGTATTTCGATGACATTACTTGTACGCATAGTTTGCTCCATGATGTTGAATACGATTGCTGTTAAGAGCTCGATTATTTTTCTTTTTAATCAACAAATTATAGTCGATGAAATTGCTGTAAACACGGTAGTTATGGACGGAGGAGTATAAGGACTTAAAGGCAATGAAGTGCTAGGGGAATGTAAAGAAGTGTAATGAAGGCCTTAGCGTATCGTTTTTCTCAATCTTTACATTTCTTTTCATTAGTTGACGTTACCTTACCTTGCCACCTCTAGAATAGGTATCAATCGAAACGACGGTTCATAAGCTGAACTGGAAGTCTTTAAATCAAGAGTAAGAGGTTACTATGAAAAAATTCTGCACGATTTTAACGTTGTTGGTTATGGGGTTTGTGTCATCTGCATCAGTGCTAGCACAAGATCAGTTTGAGCAATTGGAGGAGCGAATAGCTGAAACCAAACAGCGCCTGAATTTAACACCTGAACAGGAAGAGCAATTAACACCAATTATCGAGCAAAGTTTCGAAGACAGGTTAGCGTTGTTCGATAAGCATGGCATCGAAAGGCAAACCGAAGGAGATAAGAAGAGACCTTCGTTCAAAAAACTCAGAGCATTGAGAAAAGACATGAAGGCATTGAATAAGGAAACACGCACTCAGGTAGCGGAAGTATTGGATGATGAACAACTGAAAGAGTGGGACAAAATCCAAGAAGAGAACCGGGCAGCTTTACGCGAAAGAGCGCGTAGTCGTTAGTTGAGAGTGTGAGGTGACTTATGGAGATGGGAACGCATTCAGGTAACTTTTGGTTTCTTTTGGGCTTGGCCGTTATCGTTTTGCTTGAAGCTATTTGGTTAATTATTGCCAAAAAGCAGGCCTTTCCTTGGAAAGAGTCCTTTGCCAATTTCGGTGTCGCTATTATTAAACGCTTGATTGATTTGGCAACATACGGTGTCGCTGCGGGTGTTCTATTCTGGGTATATGATCATCGGCTTTTTACCATTGAGATAGATAGCTTAGGCTTAGGTGTTGGCTTCTTTTTACTCTTCGAGTTTGCTTACTATTGGCATCATAGATGGGCTCATGAAATTCGTTGGATGTGGGCAACACACAGCGTGCATCACTCGCCCAATCACATGAATCTATCAGTCGCTGCTCGATTAGGTTGGACGGGATTGTTGTCGGGAAGTGTGCTGGTTTTTGCGCCGCTGGCTTTTGTTGGATTCCACCCAACATTAATATTTATCACGCTTGCTTTGAGTTTGTTTTACCAAGTGTTTTTGCATACTGAGTTAATAGGGAAGTTAGGACCGTTGGAATGGGTTTTGAATACGCCTTCCCATCATCGGGCACACCACGGATCTAACCCCAGATATATCGATAAAAACTATGGCGGTGTCCTGATTATTTTTGATCGCTTATTCGGAACATTCGAAAAAGAGAGTGAAAAGGTTACTTATGGGCTTACAAAGCCGTTACGTACCAACAATCCAATAAAAATAGCCCTGAATGAGTGGTTTGGTATTGGCCGAGATATTGGTAAATCAAGAAACATAAAACAGGCGCTTGGCTATATGTTTGGCAGACCAGGGTGGAAACCGTCAACTGAACAACGAGCTAGCCAGGATGCTGAAGCTTAATCTACGATTGTTAACAAGTTCTAAGTGCCGAGTATATAAAGCCCACTAGGTAAATAGCGCAACGCTGTTACCTAAGCTTGGTGGGTTTTTATTCTAAACTTGTATGCAACACACCCGTTCCGTCCCTATCATGCCATTAGGTTTAAGTAGCTTATTGTATTTGCTGAATGAAATTTGATCAGGCGTGGTCTGACTTTGATAAAAAAGCTAGGTCGAAGTTAGACTTTAGTCTAATATCTGGAGTAATTAAAAGACCGACACCACAGCGGCGATTTATTTTTCAATTTGATGGTGATGGGTATTCACCAATACCACTTTTCAAGCTCACATTTTCACGACTTAGCGATAACTTCCTCAGCGTGAGCTAGCCATTACTGTCGTCATAAGGATCGGTTTGTCATGTACAAATATCACAATACGTTTAATGAAACTCAGTTTGGAATGCAAACTCTGGATGAGCTGGAGTCGCTTAAAGGACAATTGTTTAAGCTAAATGAGCGTATGCAGTGTGATGTGCTGTTTATCGCTAAGCGAGATGGTGAAACAGCTCAAACACTTATTGTTATTAATAAAGAGCAAGTACTGGATAATTTTAGTTATCAGCTCGACGGTACACCTTGTGAAAAGGTTCTTGATGAGGATATTTGTGTCTTTCCCGAAAGTGTTGGTGCGAAATTTCCTGGAGACTTGCTGTTAAAGCAGATGAAGGCCGAAAGCTACATCGGAGCCCCGATAAAAAATGATGATGGACGACCCATAGGGATAGTGGCTGGTTTGTTTTTCACATCGAATATGAAGCTAAATCAACACCGGCTAGCTTTTGATATTTTTTCTAAGTATTTGAGTGCACTGATTAATAAGGCTTATTTGCAGAAACGAGCGGAGTCTCAGTTATCACTCCACTACGAGGTTGAAGAGATATCTCGAACAGGCGCTTGGGAATATCAGGTGGCGAATGACAAGCTTTATTGGTCTAGGGAGGTTTATCGTATCTATGGATTGGATTATCAATCATTGGTAACACCTGAGTTAGGCCTCAGTTATTATTGTGAAGCCGAGCAAGCTGAAATCCGTACATTGTTCTTAGATGCCGTCAATAACGGTCAGTCCTACCATGGCGAGTTTCAGTTAACGGATGCTTTCGGGGTTCGAAAATGGATAAGAACCAGCGGAAAAGCAGAAAAGGATGACGCTGGTAATGTCATACGTGTTTTTGGTGCGATAGAAGATGTCACTGCTGAAAAGCAATTGATGTTGCTGAATGAAGAACGTACACAACGGTTGGATAGCATTCTCAATAATTTAAATGATGCGGTTATTACTATTGATGAGCGCGGCAACATCGAACATGCAAATACCACAGCGTTAACTATGTTTGGATACAGTTATGATGAGTTAATCGCCACCCGCATTGAAAAACTCATGCCTGAGCCTTATGCCTCGCAGCATGAACACTACATGCAACATTATGCTGAGACTGGAGAAGCAAAAATCATTGGTGTAGGTAGACAACTCCCAGCGATGAAAAAAAGTGGTGAAGTTTTTCAAATGGAATTATCACTGACTACCACTGAAAGCCAAGGCCGTATTAACTATATTGGTGTTATTAGAGATATTAGTGAACGCATTAAGGCGCAAGATGTTATCTACAAACTAGCCTACACCGATTCAGTCACTGAGCTGAGGAACGGTAAATGGTTCGAGAAAGAATGTAAGGATTTACTGATCCGCGCGTTACTCGAAAAACACTGTATTTACTGCCTGATTGTCGATATCGACAAGATGTCCCAATTCAATTTGCAGTTCGGTTTTGAGAAGGGCGACATGGCGCTTAAAACAGTGGCGCAGCGCATTGAGAATCTGATTGGCAAAGAATTTCGCTTATACAAACACGACGCAGACTCTTTTATTGTGCTTTGCACACATACGTACAAGAAATCAGAAACGCATAGGTTTAACACTAAACTGACGGAGTCTGCACTTCTCAACAAGATGATTTACGATTTCTCGATTGATGAGCAATCGGTAGGTTTGAGTGCATCTCTAGGAAGCGCCATTTTTGAAGCACAAAAACATTCTGTTGAGACCATATTAAGTACGCTGGAATATGCACTTAAAAATGCCAAACAGTACTCTCCCTTTGGTTCGCATTACATAGGGCAACTCGGGCTAGATGAGTATGAACGAGCTAACAAGATTCGCTCTTTGCTTAAAAACGTGAGTACATCCGGGGAGCTGTCTTTGATGTTGCAGCCTCAGTACACCAATAAAGAGTGTTTTGTGTCATTCGAAGCTTTGATTCGCTGGCATTCCGCTGAACTGGGTCACATTAGTCCTGCTGACTTTATCTCTATTGCTGAAGAGAGCGACGCAATCATTGAGATTGGTGATTGGGTTTTATCCTCCGCCTGTCAAATTTTGCAATCAACTATTGCTGAAGGTGTTGATACGCGGATTTCGGTTAATATCAGTGCCAAACAGATCGTCTCGTCAGATTTCATCAGTAAGTTGGTTTCAGTGACAAAACGTTGGGGCGTTCCTGCCGATAGACTGGTTTTAGAATTAACAGAAACTACACTAGTTGCGGACTTAGAACTGGTTAAAAATACCATGTGTGAGCTCAATGAATTAGGCTTTGGATTTTCAATTGATGATTTTGGGACAGGTTACTCCAGTCTTGCTTATCTAAAAGAATTGCCTATTGTTGAACTGAAAATCGACAAGTATTTTGTTGATGATATAGCGACTAACGAAGGCGAAAAATTTGCCATTGTCGATGCCATAATCGATATGGCTAAAGCGTTAGGGGTTAAGAGTGTGGCCGAAGGTGTTGAGAATGAACAACAGTATCATTACCTTAAAAAGCGTGGCTGTGATCTTTATCAAGGCTACTTTTTCTCTAAGCCCTTGAAAAGTGACGATTGGTGGGATTTGTTGCGCGACAAAGTAGAAGTGGAAGCCTAAAATTGCGGCTTCGCAAGCTGCATATGTGGCGTGAATACGTATGCAGCTTGCTGTTTTATCGCCTAGTGCGATTTACACTTATGCAACATTTTACTTCACGCAAGAACAACAATGAAAAGATCCCTTGTGCCACTTTTTGTGCTCTTAACCGCAGGCTTAAGCTTACCCCAAGCACTTGCAAAAACGGTCGAACTTTCCTCTCCCGACAACACAATAACCGTCAGCATTAATGACGATAAACAACCTAATTATCAGATAACGTTTAACGGCGGTACTGTTATCACACCGTCTAAATTAGGGATGTTGTTTAAAGAGACCCATGGCTTTGGTGAAGGTTTTAAAATTAGCTCTGTTGCTCGTAATCAGGTTAATGCCAATTGGGAATTACCTTGGGGTGAACGGAAAACAGTTAATGATCATCACAACGAACTTTTAGTGACATTTTCTACTGAACGCGATGAAGCAAGCCGCTATCAAGTCAGATTCAGAGCCTTTAATGATGGGGTCGGTTTCCGTTATGAAGTGTCTAAACAATCTGGTTTAGAGCAGGTTGAAATTATTGATGAACTAACCGAGTTCAGCCTTGAAAATGCCAAAGAGGCGACTGCCTGGTGGATACCTGCGCGAGGCTGGAATCGTTATGAATATATCTATGATACCACTGACGTTGAGAGCGTCGGCAACGCACACACACCTTTTACCTTTAAACTACCTTCTGGTACGCACGTTAGTATCCACGAAGCAGCATTGGTCGACTATGCTGCAATGACGTTAAAACAACATCGACCTGGCAAACTTAAAGCTGATTTAACACCTTGGTCTGATGGCACTTTAGTTAAAACACAAACTGACTTTAAAACACCTTGGCGTACTATCCAGATCAGCAAAGATGCTGTTGGCTTGCTCAATTCTGATCTTATCTTAAATCTGAACGAACCGAATAAATTAGGTGACGTATCTTGGGTGGAGCCCGGTAAATACGTGGGTATTTGGTGGGGTATGCATATTGCTGAAAATACCTGGGGAAGCGGCGAGAAACACGGTGCTACAACTAGCGAAACTATCCGTTATATGGATTTCGCTGCTAAACATGGTTTTGATGGCGTGTTAGTAGAAGGTTGGAATATTGGTTGGGATGGCGATTGGTTTAATAATGGTGACCTGTTCAATTTCACCCAAGGTTACGACGACTTTGATATTGAAAAAGTGACAAAGCACGGCGCTAACAAAGGCGTGCGTTTAATTGGACATCACGAGACATCAGGAAGTGTCACAAATTATCGTGATCAGATACCTGATGCGTTTGCGCTGTATGAAAAGCACGGTGTTCGTCAGGTGAAAACTGGCTATGTTGCAGATGGTGGTGATATTAAACGCATTGATGACAAAGGTATTGTGCGCAAGGAATGGCATGACGGCCAGTTTATGGTCAATGAATACCTACACAGCGTGACTGAAGCGGCGAAACACAAAATCAGTATCAATACTCATGAGCCGATAAAGGCGACTGGGTTACGTAGAACTTACCCTAACTGGATAGCTCGTGAGGGCGCACGTGGTCAAGAATACAATGCTTGGGGGACACCGCCGAACCCACCAGAGCATGCTGCGATTTTGCCTTATACTCGCATGTTATCAGGGCCGATGGATTTCACCCCTGGCATCTTCGATATGGGCTTTAATGGATTAGGTGACAAAACTAATCGTCCACAAACGACTTTGGCTAAGCAATTGGCGCTTTATGTTGTGTTGTATAGCCCGATTCAAATGGCTGCCGACTTGCCTAGAAATTACGAAGCGAATCTACCGGCATTTCAATTCATCAAAGATGTTCCAACTGACTGGCAGGAGAGTATTGCACTAGCTGGTGAAATTGGGGATTACGTGGCTTTCGCCCGAAAAGAAAGAGAAGGGAATGATTGGTACCTAGGAGCACTGACTGACGAAAATGCGAGAGAGTTGACGTTAGAGCTGGACTTCCTTGATAAGGGTAAACGCTATGAAGCGCAAATCTACCGCGATGGTAAAGACGCTGAATGGGCAGATAATCCTTACGACATGATTATTGAACAGAAAAAGGTATCAGCGAAAGATAGTTTAACACTACCCTTGGCAACCAGTGGTGGCGTTGCTATTCGTTTTAAAGCGCTCTAGTTCTCCCTTGTGAGGAAGGAGCAACGTTAAGTCATTGCTCTTTTCTCACCCCTCTAATTTTATCTTTAAGTATCAAATATCGGCTCATTGGTGATCCCTAGCTCTCAATAGTACTTATGTAGGTTTAGTATTTTTTAGAACTATAACTAAACTAAGAGCATATTAGCGCTCAAAACTTGTTCTCGAGAGTGAAGCCTTTAATTAGGTTCTGTTGTTCTTTGCTGCACAGTTTTGCAGCGAGGTTTTGCCTAAGTCAGGGAGCTGAAAATGGGAAGGCGACCAAAGTTAACGTCCGAAGAGCTAGTGAGCCAGGCTGACTTGAACTGCTGCCCTGACCTTGATGATTCACATCCTGGCCAGGCCGAAGATTATCTGAATAGCCTTGTCACAGCAGTATGGATTTACGATATCGAAAACTACTGCATCGTATGGGCAAATGAGGCTGCACTTGCCTTGTGGGAAAGTGAATCTCTTGAAGAACTAAAAAGCAGAGACTTCAAACCTGGAGCCTCAGATGCTGTGCAGCAGACGCTAAAAGATTACCAGCAGATATTTAAGTCTGGAAAATCATTATCGCGGATATGGCGTTATTCACCAAAAGGCATATTAAAAGAAGCTTACTGCCAACTATCTGGTTATACGCTTTCTGATGGTCGAATTGCTGTACTGACTGAAGCTATTACCGTCGATCTCATTGACAACAATAGTGGGGCAAGCTCGGTCATTACTTTGTCTACCTATGATATGGATGGTCACTTTATCTCAGGGAACCCGCCTTTTTTAGAAACTCAAAACCACGACTATTCTCACCTTAAGTCCCTTTTCCCTTATACAGACGATTATCAGAAAATTCGAAATATTATTGAACATACAGGGCGATTTGAGGGAGATGTCCAAATCTACTCTAACAAGCAAATATTATGGCATCGACTGGTAGTGAGCATTTGTGAGCATGACAATTTGGAAGCTAGCCTTCTAGTTCAACAATTCAATATTGATGATATGAAGAATAAAGAGCTGGCGCTGGAAAAGGAGGTGATTACAGATCCTTTGACTGGTTTACTGAATCGTCGAGGACTAAAAAATGCGGTCAAAGATAAAGGGAATTTTGTCATTTTTTATATAGACCTCGATGGGTTTAAGCTGGTTAATGACTCTCTTGGTCACACGGTTGGTGATCAAGTATTGAGGCATATGGGAACCCGGTTAACGAGTGGCCTATTCCAAAAAGGCCACGCCTGTCGATTTGGTGGCGACGAGTTTATTTGGTTGATCGACGAAGAAAAGCTAAAAGACAGTGTTGAAAAAACAGCGAACTCCTTGTTAAAAGCAATGAATCAACCTTTTATCGATAGTGAAGATCGTCCTGTGACGGTTTCCGCTAGTGTTGGGGTTGCGCATTATCCCAGGGATGGAAAAGACTTTGAGGATCTGGTTCTGAAAGCAGATGCCGCCATGTACCTGGCTAAAAAGCAAGGTAAGCACTGCTGGGTGAATTACATCAGTGGCATGGAAAGTTCGTTACAGCGCCACAGTCAGTTGGCGCAATACCTCTACAAGGCACTGGAGAATCAAGAGTTTCAGCTGTATTACCAGCCTATCTTTGATACTAAAGCTAAACGCATTCATTCGTTCGAAGCGTTATTGCGCTGGGATAGTGTGGATATTGGACGAGTACCCACTGATGAATGTATTCGTGTCGCTGAAGAGATTGGCATTATTACGGATATAGAGAAGTGGGTTATTGATACCGCTATTGGCGATTTGAATTTACTCAGAGGTATTTTCGATTCTGATCTTGCGATGGCTATTAACGTTTCCAGCCAATATTTTTCAAATTCGGAATTTGTGAGTCGAGTCGTTAGGGAGCTAAACAAAAAAGGCTTATCGGGTTCTGCCATTAATATTGAGCTTACAGAAGGGACCTTACTGTCAGACTTGAATCATCACGATAATGCAGCAACGAGAGTCAATGATGCTGGTATTCCTATCAGTATTGATGACTTTGGTACCGGGTATTCTTCTCTCGCCTATTTGCATCAGATCCCAGCTACTTTAGTTAAAATTGATGGTTCCTTTACTCGAAGAGTGGAGGAAGACTCGACTATGATTATGAGCATTAAGCATCTGATTGAATCTTTGAAGTTAAACACCATAGTTGAAGGGGTTGAAACCGCTGAGCAGTCAAAGATACTTAATAGCTTGGGGCTTTTTCTACAACAAGGGTATGGGTTAGGTTTGCCACAGCCGCTGGCGTTTTACCAAGATGAAGGTAATGTAAGGAATCTTGCAGGGTTGCAGTAGCTTGCCGTTATAGCAATCTGTAGGAGTACGTGTAGTGTACTCCTTGCCCCTTGATGCTGGTTTTTATTGGTTACTCTACGTCAGGTACCTTTTCCAGCATTTTTTTCACGACCCAGTCGATACTGCGCTTTTCCTTCGCTACGTTTAATGGACGATCAATGATATCGGGGTCATAGTCAAAGCTCAGTTGCTTTTTCGACTTTCCTTGCCAAATCAGTTCACCTGTCTCGATGGATGTTGCATGAAGATCAATAGTGCCTTCTATCACAATTTTTACATTCCGTTGCTTAGTTCGATGAATTTCATTGGTAGATTCGCATTCTCCATCTTTACAAGAAACGCCCGGGCCGTAATCATCGAAATTGCGCTGAGTCGTGACGTCTGCTCCTTTATTTTCTGCTGTTATGTCATAGGCTAAAGCGAACTCTGCTTTTTCTTTGCTCGTTTTTTCATAGCCTTTTTGAGCTAAGATTTCGTCCGTTTTGCGCACAAGTTCCGCTGCTAATTCAGGGACAGCTCTTCTTTTAGTATCCGGCTCCCAATAATAGTAGGTATAGTTTGACGCTGATTGATCCACAGATGTCGATAGCTCTACCGGTGATTGCGTTGCGCAAGCACTTAGAATCAGGATAGATATAAGAGCAAACACTCTAGTCATATAAGATCTCCAATTTAGGGGTAAGTATAAGAGCAACACGCTCTCATTAAATAGTCGTTGAGTTGCCCTGTCTGGAGCTATGAGGCGAGGTACATAAACTACCAGCCTAGCATCGTTTTATTCACTGACTATTGGCATAACTTAGTCATCATTATACTAAGTTTCACTTAATTTCGCTTTTGAAGTTGCCTATTTTTCTTCGCTATTTGATAGCTTGCAACACAAAAGAGGGGGGTAGGACTTATGGTTAAGGTTGAAAGTTCCGCACTAGCATAAATTCGTAGAGGTTGTCAGTAGTTTTAGGGATGAATAGATCATCCCTAAATGAGTGATAGAAGGATACTTTAGGTGGACTATCGATAACGCTCAGAACGCTCGATGATTTCAATGTCATAGCCATCAGGATCCTGAATAAAAAAGAACCGTGCGACAAACTGTCCTTCGGGTGCAAAAGTTTTGATGGGCTTCGGATCGTAACCCAATTGCGTTATTTGACTATGTAGCGCTTCTAAATTCTCGGTTACCAATGCAATGTGACCATAGCCATTACCTATGTCATAGGGTTCGGTATTCCCTTTATTGACCGTCAACTCAAGCTCAAAATCAGAACCAGAATCTTTTAAATAAATGAGTTTGAAGTCTGAGAAACCTCTAACTTCCTTTAGTTCGAACCCTAACGCTTTTTGATAAAAATCCAAACTGGCTTGTTCATCTGCCACTCTTAACATGGTGTGAATAACTTTTAGCATGATTAGCGTCCTATGGTTGCTTGTGACAATGCATCAAAACGATAGATAGCAAACTGACCTTTTGTTGTGTCCTTACCGTTGTTTAAGACGGGTGAACGATGCAGTTCATTCACAGTAACATAGATTTGGTTGTTTGGGCCTACTGCGAACCCATCTGCCCAGCTGAGCTTTTCACTTTGATAAAGCTGTTGATATTGCCCGTTAGGTTTAACAATGCCCACACTATTATCGGTAATTGATGTGATATAAACGTTGCCTGCATTATCGATGGTAATGCCGTCAGAAATAGGCTTGTCGCCATAACGCTGAACACGCTGAGCAAGTTGTTTGTCTGATAAATTATTATTCAGCAAATCTTTAGTGCTGACTCTAAAGAGTGATAACCCATTCATCGCACCGAAGTATAGCCATTGATTGTCTGGGCTGATAGTAATGGGGTTCGCCCCGATTCTTGCTGGTTGCCCACCTAAGGTAACAACACGGCTTTCAATAACCATATCAATGTCTTCGGGACGAGTGTACTGACTACCGCTGAGTACACGTTTAGCGAGCCCTGTTTTTAAGTCAACAACGATAAGGGCTGATGTATCTGGCGTACCAACATCAGTTATGTAAATCGCATTGTTAGTGTCATCAATGGCTAGATCGTTAACGAAGCTTGTTTCGTTGGTGACTGGAAAGCCAAGGTAGATAACGCGGTGTAATGACTCCGTATTAATATTCCAGCCAATAAGCCTGGCATTGCTCTCAGGTGTCG
Source organism: Alteromonadaceae bacterium M269 (assembly GCA_004353515.1). Lineage (GTDB taxonomy): Bacteria > Pseudomonadota > Gammaproteobacteria > Enterobacterales > Alteromonadaceae > M269. The sequence continues at coordinate 98,792 of SMNZ01000002.1, forward strand.
CTCCGTCAAGTAACCAGAGTATGCCGTCACGAGAAACGTTGAGGCCAAGAACTCCATTCAATCCAGCTAAGCTGTTTTTGGGGGCTGATGCCCAAGTCAGATTAGGGTATGGGGTTGTTGTTCCGTCTTCGTGTAACTCTACAACCTTTAACGGGTTGCCGTAAAATTCATGGACGCTATAAAAGATTCTTCCTTCTTTGCTAACAGCAATATTTCCAGGTGGAACTGAATCGGGTAGGGAAGCTACTTTTGTCAGCTGTGCAGCTGCAAATTGGGAAAATAGAAACAGTATAGTGGCAATAAAATAAACGGGTTTCATCGTGTTTACTCAGGTAAAAATTCATGCGCGAAAGCCTAAAGATGATTGAAAGACTAAGCAACGTGATATAATCAAATACGGCATTCGAAAATATTAAACATTTGGCTATTTTGTTCAGCTATTTTATCTCTCGTTGGAGCCGGTTATGTATCATTTAAATGACTTGGAGAGCTTTGCCGCAGCGGTTGAAGCTGGTGGCGTTATTGCTGCTAGTCGACAACTTAATACCGCGCCAGCAACGATCAGTCACAGAATCTCAAAGCTCGAGCAAACTTTAGGTGTTTCTCTGTTTTTCAGAAGTAGCAGAGGGATTACTCTGTCACCTGAAGGGCAGGCTTTCTACGAGAGATTAGGGCCTATTATCGATGCATTACACGAGCTTAACGAGTCGGTCGAAAATAAGCCAAATGCACTGAAAGGGAAGTTGCGAGTGACAATACCGCCTTGGGTGCTGAATTTATACCTAATGCCTAAGCTCGCGGACTTCAAACAGGTTTTCCCGAATATCCAGCTTGAGTTTGTCGCCACTGACACACAACGAGATATCTCCGATGAAGGGATTGATATCGCCATACGCGTGGGTAAGTTGCCAGATTCGCGGTTACTCGCAAGAAAATTAGCGGACGACAGGCGCATTGTCTGCGCTTCTCCTCTTTATTTGGATACCCATGGCACACCAGAAACAGTTGAAGATTTACTTCGATACCACTTTGTTTGTTTACCTTGGCTAAGGCAACTTACTTTCGTCGATTCAAAAGGGCAAAGTGTGACAGTGCCCAATAAAAAATGTACCTTGATATCCAACGCCGAAAGCCTCTCTGTAGCCATGAAGCAAGGCGTCGGTATCGGTATCCGATCGTGGCTAGCTGTTAGAGATTGCATTGAAAAAGGTGAGTTAGTGGAAGTATTACCCGGATGCTTAGCAAATGCTGAAGCGCCTCTTTGGTATGTTAGACCGAATAGCCGATTGGCATCGCAAAAAGTCGAGACGTTTTATGAGTTTTGCTTTCAGGCAATAAACAGTCCGAGAGCCATGCAATGAGTAAGCATCTAATTCCCAATAGTTTTGTTCGCTGGCACTTCGCTACTCTGAGCGAACAGCCTACACTTGCGGAGAGTTTAAAACGGCAATTGAATATTCCACAGCAAGTGTTCCATGAACCCGGCAGCTATTTAACGGCTAATCAGTTAGCACGCTTGATCAGTGAGACTATCCTAGCGACCGATGATGAATCCTTCGGTGCACTTTCAAAGAGCCTTGGTCGTGGCAGCTTTCATATGATGGCTTATGCCTGTATTAGCTGCAAAACCTTGGAACAGGTTATTCAACGGGCAAGGCACTTCTATGCACTGGTTAATTCTCAAATGCAATGGCGGTATGTTGAAGAGGATGAAAAGTGTCATTTAATCTTTGATTATCAGGATATTCAACAGAGCCAGGCTGCCTATTTTATTGCTTTTACTAGCTGTGTGTTTTGGCGGTTTTTAAGTTGGATAATTGATAAACCTATTCCACTAGACGCCGTACATTTCGATTACCCTTGTCCTCAAGGTGTGAGTGAAATGGGACTATTGTTTCGTATGGAGCCGCAGTTTTCGCAAGGTGCTAATCGAATCACCTTTGATAAGAGTTTTCTAGACCTGAGAGTTAAGCAAAATACAGACAGCCTGGATAAGTTTTTAATGCATGTCCCAGAGTGTTTGCTAAGTCATTATCAGGAAGAAATCAGCTTGAGCAAACAGGTACGGGAATACCTCGAACAACAGGACGACTTGCAAGGGATGTCGTTACAGCATGTGGCTGAATACTTTTATTGCACTGAGCAGAGCTTCATTCGTTACTTACGTGCTGAAGGAGTGAAGTATTCGGATATCCGCAATCAAATCAAAAAGCAGCGAGCCAAACTCTGGTTACTGACTACACAGTTCACTAATCAAGAAATTTCCCAAAAGCTCGGGTTTGCTGATCCCACAGTCTTTTATCGGAATTGTAAAAAGTGGTTTGGTTTAACACCGAATCAATTTCGAGCGAACAATAGGCCCTAATAGCAAATGACACTAGTTTGATAGCTAGAGCCATAGTGAAAAACATTTTTGCCGACTAGTATCTGAATTATGTTTAATCAAAAAGTCATTCACTATGTCCGAAGCCTTTATATTCGATGCTATTCGCACACCTCGCGGAATAGGTAAAGCCAAGGGCGCTTTACATGAAGTCAAGCCTGTCACCCTGTTAGCAGACCTGCTGAATAACCTGAAAGATAGAAACCAATTAGAAACCAAGCGAGTCGATGACATCGTGATGGGATGTGTTTCACCTGTCGGAGAGCAGGGTGCTGATATCGCTAAAACCGCAGCGCTCTATGCCGGTTGGGATAACGATGTTGCTGGTGTTCAACTGAACCGGTTCTGTGGTTCAGGCTTGGAAGCTGTGAACATGGCAGCGATGAAAGTTCGCTCAGGCTGGGAGCATCTCGTTGTGGCTGGTGGTGTGGAGTCTATGTCTCGTGTGCCCATTATGAGTGATGGCGGACCTTGGGCGATGGATCCGGAAACCAGTATGAAAACGGATTTTATCCCTCAGGGAATCAGCGCAGATTTGATTGCTACGTTAGACGGCTATTCCCGTGAAGAGCTGGATGCTTTCGCTGCACAATCGCATCAAAGAGCATCTGCCGCTTGGCAAAGAGGCGCATTTGAACGCTCTGTTGTCCCAGTTCGTGATCGAAGCGGTATGACGATTTTGGATCGCGATGAACTGATTCGATCGGAAACAACAGTGGAGAGTTTAAGTCAGCTTAAACCTTCGTTTGCCAAACTTGGTGCGCTAGGGTTTGAGCAAGTTGCCAAGAAAAAGTATCCGCAAGTAGAAGCACTGAGTCACGTTCACCATGCAGGCAACTCCTCAGGTATAGTCGACGGTGCAGCAGCGGTTTTAATTGGTTCTGAACTGGCTGCAAAGGAACAAAACCTAGAACCTAGAGCTCGTATCATTTCTACAGCCTTAGTCGGAGCCGACCCAACCATTATGCTGACCGGACCTGCTCCAGCAGCCAGAAAAGCACTCAATATAGCCGGAATGACAGCGGACGATATTGATCTATTTGAAGTGAACGAAGCCTTCGCAGCTGTGGTTTTGCGATTCGTGAACGAGCTGAATGTTCCCATGGAAAAAGTGAATGTTAACGGTGGTGCTATTGCTATGGGGCATCCGTTAGGTGCAACTGGGGCAATGATATTGGGTACTTTAGTCGATGAGTTGCATGTTCGAGGTTTAAAGCGCGGATTGGCAACCTTGTGCATTGGCGGTGGTATGGGCATTGCTACTATCATCGAACGCGTTTAAGGAGGGCATAATGAGCACTGTTATTTATCAAAAAGATGAAAATCAAATTGTCCACCTCGTATTGGATAGACCAAATTCCCCGGTAAATCTTATCGACTGGGAGTTTTGCCGAGACTTCACATCAGCGGTAGAAGCGTTAAGCCAAGATAGTTTTCAAGGCGCTATTCTTCGTTCAACAAAAAGTACCTTCTTTGCTGGTGGAGACATCGATACCTTGTATAAAGCCAAGGCAGAAAATGCAGAATCTGTTTATCAGCTCACTATGCAAGTGAAAGACGCATTTCGTAAGCTGGAAACTCTGGGTAAGCCAGTGGTGGCTTGTATCAATGGCTCTGCATTGGGAGGTGGTTTTGAGACTGCACTCGCTTGTACAACTCGGATAGCGGTTAATCACAAGAGTATTAAGCTAGGATTTCCTGAGGTGACCTTAGGCTTGTTACCCGGTGCTGGTGGCGTTACTCGAATGGTTCGTCACTTAGGGATTCAAGCTGCGTTGCCTTTCTTAGCTGAAGGTCGGATGCTGTCACCTGAGGCTGCTATGAAGTTAAATCTGGTTGATGCACTGGTGGAATCAGAATCTCAGTTAGTCGATGCGGCGATTACGCATATATTAAATAATCCGGGTGCTATACAGCCTTGGGATGAAAAAGGTTTTAGATTACCCGGCGGCACACCTAATACGCCTAAATTGGCACAATTACTGGTTGCTGCGCCTGCAGCAATGCGCCAAAAAACACGAGGCAACTTACCTGCACCTGAGGCTATATTAGCTGCAGCTGTTGAAGGGGCGTCGGTAGATTTTGCAACTGCTAGCAGAATTGAAAGCCGCTATTTTGCGGAACTAGCGACTGGGCAGGTGAGTAAGAATCTGATCAATGCGTTTTGGTACCAGAAGAATGCCATCGATAACGGAAAAAACCGCCCGAACAGTGCCAAAACAAAATTCCAAAAAGTAGGCGTTTTAGGTGCAGGCATGATGGGAGCTGGTATTGCATACAGCGCGGCAGTTAAAGGTATTGATGTCGTGCTGAAAGACGTGACGCTGGAGAATGCAGAAAAAGGTAAGGACTATTCACGTCGCTTATTGGAGAAGAAGGTTCAGAAAGGGCGACTGGAGCAAAGCGCTGCTGACGCAATACTGGGTCGAATAAAGGTGACTGATTCAGTCGAACCCTTAGCTGACTGCGAATTAGTTGTTGAAGCGGTGTTTGAAGATAGAGCGTTGAAGGAAAAAGTCACACAGGAAGCTGAAGCTGTCTTAGCGGATTCTGCGGTCTTTGGATCTAATACGTCTACATTGCCTATTTCTGGTTTGGCATCGGCGTCAAAGCGTCCTGATAATTTCATTGGTATTCACTTTTTCTCCCCAGTAGACAAAATGCCTTTAATTGAAATTATCTGTGGTGAGAAAACATCAGATGAAACTCTAGCCAAAGCTTATGACTTTAGTTTGCAGCTTGGCAAAACACCTATTGTTGTGAATGACAGTCGCGGATTTTTTACATCTCGAGTTTTTAGCTGCTTTGTCAAAGAAGGCGTTAAAATGCTGAAAGAAACCTCCGCTGCGGAAATTGAAAATGCCGCTTGGGCAGATGGTTTCCCCGTCGGGCCTTTAGCTGTTCTTGATGAAGTGAGCTTGTCGCTGTTTGATAAAATCAATGCGCAAACTCGACGAGATTTTGAGGAGCAAGGCGCTGAGTTTGTGATTGATGATGCGGATGACATTGTCATGAAAATGCTGGAGCTCAATCGCGCTGGTCGTATAGCTGGGGCTGGTTTTTACCAATACAGTGATAGTGGTAAAAAATCGTTATGGCCAGAATTGGGACAACACTTTAATCCGAATGCGGAATCCATACCTTACCAGGATATAAAAGATAGGCTGCTCTACATCATGTCGTTAGAGACAGTGAAGTGCTTTGATGAAAAGGTACTGCGAAGTGTCGGCGATGCCAATATTGGTTCAGTGATGGGGATTGGGTTTCCGCAATGGGCTGGTGGTGCTTTGCAATTTATAAATTCAGTAGGCATCAAAACATTTGTTGATCGGGCGACAGAACTAGCCAGTCGCTATGGTGAGCGCTTTTTACCGGGTGAAACCTTGCGGAAAATGGCAGTTAACGAGGAACTGTTCTAGCTATGGATACGTCCGAAACAAAACAAGGGCAAGGGCCGCTTGAAGGATTGAAAGTTCTCGATTTTTCCAGTTTATTGCCTGGGCCTTATGCCACTATGCTGTTGGCAGATATGGGAGCTGAAGTGGTTCGTATCGAATCACCTTCTCATAGCGATATGGTGTGTGATGTGCCGCCTTTTATTAATATCGATGGGCATCAGACAAGTTACGCTCACTTGCAGTTGAATCGCAATAAACAATCGATAGCGTTGGATTTGAAACAACCGATAGCAATAGATGCTGTGAAAAAGATGTTGCCGCTTTTTGATGTGGTTATTGAGCAATTTCGTCCCGGCGTTATGCAAAAACTTGGACTCGACTACAAATCTCTGGCAGAGAGTTATCCAGAGCTAATTTATTGTTCTATCAGTGGTTATGGCCAAAGTGGGCCTATGGTAGACAAGGCTGGACATGATATTAACTACCTCGCATTAAGCGGCGTTGCCAGTTATAGCGGGACACCAGAGACCGGGTCTGTATTAAGTGGCGTGCAAATCGCTGATATTGCAGGTGGTTCGCATCATGCGGTGATGGCGATTATGGCTGCCTATATTGCTCGACAAAAAAGTGGCAAAGGCCAATATCTGGATATCAGCATGACAGATGCTGCTTTTTCACTGAATGCACTCTTTGCGCCTGGAGCAATCAATTCAGGTACCTCTCCTGAACTTGGCGGTACTTTGCTGAATGGTGGACATTTTTATGGTTATTACCAAACAGAAGGTAAGCAACAGTTGGCAGTTGGTGCGTTAGAGCCTAAATTTGCAATGCGCTTTTTAGCCTTACTAGGTATCGATCAGAGCATGATGATGCCAATTGCCAGTATGACAGAGCTAAAGCAGCAGATTGCCGAGCGTATTCAGCAACAGCCTTTGGAACACTGGCAATCTCTTTTTGAGTCTGAAGATGTATGCGTGACCCCGGTCCTAGATATTAACGAAGCAGCCACTTCATTGCTAATGAAAGAGCGTGACATGCTGCTTTCTGTCGGCAACAAGGAACAGAAGGTCAGTCAGATTGCACCAGCTATGAAGTTCGCTGAAAGTGATTTCGAGCAATTTACGCTAGCCCCTAGAGCTGGCCAGGGCACAGAGGCTCTTTTGAGGCGATATGGCGTCGCCGAATCAGATATTGAAACCATATTGGCCGCTAATGCAGGGAAAGAGAGTAGCGAGTGAAACCTGCAGGGGCAATTCACAAGATGAAGAGTACAGACCAAGTTTACAATCAACCTACTTTTCGTTGCCCAATACGACGTTATTTTTTGGCAGTTTAGGTATAATGATGAGCTAAAGCTAAATGGCTCAGAATGAAAATTTTTACTGCCATCCATAGACAACAAAGAACAATTTAAGCCAACTCTGGCTGCAGTGGCAATAGTTACTAAGCCAAGATGTCCTAAGATCAGAGTTGGTATAGAAGTAATGACAACTCAGGAATCCGTTATGAGTACAGCCGAATTAAATGAAGAACTTAGCATATTTCGCGAAATGGTATGTCAGTTCATCGAAAATGAAGTAGCCCCCCATTACGAACAGTGGGAAAAAGACAAGATCATCCCTCAGTCGTTCTGGCAAAAAATGGGTGAACAAGGCTTATTGTGTTGTGATATCTCAGAGGAATACGGCGGTTTTGGAACAGACTTCCGCTTTAATATGATCGTATGTGAAGAAATGGCGCGAGCTGGGTATTTTGCGCTAAGTACCAACATTACAGTACACGCCGATATCTGTGCGCATTATTTGCTAAACATGGGTACAGAGGAACAGAAGCAGCAATACCTTCCTAAGATGGTCACTGGCGAATGTATCTCTGCGATCTGTATGACAGATCCTGCCGCAGGTAGTGATCTTCAGGGCATGAAAACCAACGCTAAGCTAGTTGATGGCAACTATGTTCTCAACGGTTCAAAAACCTTTATTACTAATGGTCAGAACGCATCTCTCTACATAGTTGCAGCACGCACCAATATGGAAGTGAAAGCAGCTAAAGGTATGAGTTTATTCTTAGTTGATGGTGACACCAAAGGCTTCGTACGTGGTCAGAACCTCAATAAGATAGGTCAACATGCGGGTGATACCTCTGAGCTGTTCTTTGAAGATGTCGTGTTATCTCCAGATCGCGTTCTGGGCGCTGTGAACCAAGGCTTTATTACACTGATGCAAGAGCTACCAAGAGAGCGATTAGCGCTTGCTTGTGGTGCTGTAGCCCATGCAGAAGGTGCGCTTAGGTTAGCTGTTGAGTATGTTAATGAGCGCCACGCTTTTGGTAAGCCTTTGGCTGCATTGCAGGACATCAAGTTTAAGTTAGCTGAAATGTACACGCAGACAGAAATTCATCGTGTAATGGTTGAGCAATACAAAGAATTGCATATGTCTAAGGAGTTGACGACAACCCAAGCAAGCATTGCGAAGTACGCTGCAACTGAGATGGAGTGTAAGGTTATTGATATGGCGCTACAGATGTTTGGTGGCTATGGCTATATGCAGGAATATCCGATTTCACGTTACTACGTTGATGCTCGTGTCCAGAAAATCTATGGTGGAACCAACGAAATCATGAAGGAAGTAATAAGCCGTTCGATTTCGGTTTAGCCTCTAATATTCAAGGGTGGTGGGCCTCTGATCACCCTTGAACTTTGTATTTAAGTAGCCTATTGCCTAATCAGTCACGCTATACTAATGACGCTTTGCGTACCTCTCCGGGACTCTTTCCTATAATCTTTTTAAACGCTCTTGAGAATGCAGCCTCAGATTGATAACCAATATCCAGGGCTATGGAAAGCAGTGTATCCTGGCTTGATTGAAGCTTAGAAAAAGCAAGTGACATTCGCCATTCCGTCAAATACTCGATAGGTGTATTTCCTATTAACTGTTTGAATTGTTGAGCGAATCCAGTTCGGGACATGCCGACTTCAATCGCTAACTCTTCCAACGACCAATGCTTTTCTGGTTGATTGTGAATAAGCAGTAAGGCTTTGCTTATTTTGTCGTTGTGAAGTGCGTTGAGCCAGTTTGTTTGGTCGCCATTCAATTCTTTAAGATGCTGCCTTATCGCCGTGATAACCAATATATCCGCTAGCCTGGATAGTAAAGCTTCGGCTCCCATCTCTAACTGTTGCGATTCTGATTTAATCAATGTGCTTATTGAATGAACAATAGTTGAGGTTTCTGGCTGGCTTTGTCTTATTACGATAAAAGAAGGCAGGACGCCGAGTAGTTTAAGAGCAATGGGGTGGTTAAAAATAAGAGCACCGCATATTAGTTTTGTTGGTATGCCTTGCCCTCCGAAAACGAGCGTTTCGTAACGTGCTGTCAGGGCCTTTATGGGGAGCTCTGACAGAGGTGTGACTGTCAGGCAGTTACCGTCACTCAACTGATGGCCTTCACCTTTAGGAAAGAGGATAAAGTCACCAGCGTTTAGAGTTAGTGTCGAGTTGTTGATTTCGAACTGACAACGGCCCTCTGTAATTAAATGGAACATCATACAGTTTGCCATAGGCGGCATACCCAAAGCCCATGGCTCAGCAAGTTGGGAGTGCGTATAGAAAACACTTTCCATATGCAATTGGTTGAGCAATTTATCTATAGGATCGCTTTCTATCGGCGTTGCAGAGCGTTGTTGATGATCAAAGTTCACAGGCAGTTGTCGAACATACGAACGTTTAAACGATTGGCTTAGTTTTAAGTTACTCGAATAGTGTCGTGGTGTCGACTTGCTGCCTAAAAATGTAGACGTATTAAAGCAAGATAAGTATTCCGCTTAAAAAGGAAGACAGTGTTCTTACATGATTCCACTTCACCCAATGAGTCAGGTAGTGATCCCATATTTCTGCCTGGCCTTGGCTCTCCTTAAGTTGGTTGTTGAGAGGCACATTTCTTAAAAGGGTTACAGTAAAGGTACCTATCATAAATACGACAGCCCCTAAGCGTAAACAACCCTGTGTTGTTGCTATAAGGTAAAGCGAAGACAAAGCTGAGCCAAAAAACAATAGGTAGAATGCCGAGTTCAGAATGACGCTATTAATACTAATCATGACGTCTGCTCCATGTTGTTGGCGAATCAAAGACGGCATAACCGTGTTAGAAAAAATAAAATAAATCCCTACCATACTGAGCATAGAGAGCTTCATTAAGGCTTCGATTATCATTAGCTTTCCCCTGACGGCGGAGACAATAAGCTTTCTTTATTGTTGATGATGAACTGATTGAAGTTCGAGGCTGGCCTTCCTAGTGCGCGTGATACTCCTTCGGTGACATACTCATTTCTACCATCAAGCACCTCGCCAAATAAATAAGTCAGCATTTGGATGGCACCGGATTCAACGCCAGCTACTTCGAGATTTGAACAAAACTCCTGCATGCTGATTGACTCAAATTGAACATCGACATTCAACAACTGAGTGAAGCGCTGAGCAAGATCTTCAAAGGTTAGAAGTTCCGGGCCAGTTACCTCATAGAGCTTTTGCTTGTGTGAACCTTCGGTCAAAGAAGCAACAACGACTTGTGCAATGTCGTCGATATCAACAAAAGGTTCTCGTACCGTTGAAGTTGGAAGTGCGATTTTACCGTTTAGAATAAAGTGTTTAAAAAGACCGTCGCTAAAGTTTTGATTGAACCAGGCTGCTCGGACAATGGTCCAGTCAATGCCGGACTGCTTCAAAATATTTTCGCAATGCGTGGCAGCTGCCTCACCTCGGCCTGAAAGCAAGGTGATATGTTTAACGCCGCGTTCCTTAGCTAATTTGCAGAAATAGGTGATGTCATCGGGGGCCTCTGGTACAGCGAGATCAGGATAGTAAGTTAGATAAATTGACTCCATGCCTGATAGAGCATGGGCCCAACTACTGCGAACATGCCAATCAAAATAAATAGGGCCATGCCGTCCTGCTTCATAAGGGGAATATCCTAGTTGCTTGAGCTGCTTGGACACACGCGAACCTGTTTTGCCCTTGGCTCCAATAATTAATATAGATGGATTCTGTGTTTTCATACTGACCTCAATGTTCGTTGATACTGAGAGTCAGCTTAGCGGCGACGATAATAGTTGTTATTGCAGTGAGTTCTTGTTTGCTTGCAGATAGTACAATTTTCGTTTGATGTGAACTTTCAATCATTACTTCCCGATACAAGGTACAAGTTAGCGTTGGATTACTTGTTAGATGAAAGCTTAGATATTTCAGAAATAGACTATATGTTGGGATACGAAGATCAAACGTCATTCGTCAAGGCGTTTCAAATGTGGGAGCAGGTGTCACCCTCGAAGTGGCGTGCTCAAAGTTTAAGTCGATATTAGGTTCTGATGTATTCTCTAATGTTGATAACTGTATTGACTGAGCAATAAGGTTTATTAATCACTTTCAATTATGCTGCACTCAATCCTGGTAACTGGGATGGGCTGCATAATATCTTTCCTTTATTACGTTTCGTTATTTTGCTTTTTCATTATTTATAAATACTTTTTAGTTTTATTTTGTGTAATTAAATATATTTTTTGTTTTCAACTGGTTGTTTTTTGATCTCTTGTTTATTGTTTAGCCTTATTTTTGTTTTCTACTTTGTGTTGAGTTTTGGGTGTGTTTTCACTTAAATTATTGTATTTTATGCTTTTATTTGTATTTTTGGTATGTTTTTAGGTGGATTTTTATCGTTATGAAAATGTTATATTTAAATAAAGGTAAAAATATTTCTATTTTTTGTTTTGTGGTTTAGGATCGATTTTGAATTGTTGTTAAGGATGTGTTTGTTTTGGATTTGATGTCGGTTTAAAGCGACACTGGAATAAAAGATTCGTTGAGTTTGCAGTTTAATATTATTGATTAACAAGCATTTTCAAAAAGGTATGGAGCAACGAGATTGAAACATTAACAAGATAAAGACCTATATAAACAGAGGTGCGGTATGAAAACGTCAAGGTTTAAGTATTCTTTACTACTACTATTATTTTCCCCCTTTATTGCCTCAGCAACTGGCCCATCCATTAGTGGCGTCGAAGAACCTGTAGCTGAACACTGTGAACAGTCAGAAATTAACGCGATTACAGATCCGAAAGAGCGATTCATTTTTGCCTTTAAATGTGGGCAAGGGCTCTTCTCGGCGCGTTTTAATGCCTTAGATGGTGGTGGTGCAAATGTTGGTGATGGCAACATGTTTACGGGTGTGCCACGAGCAGACCTCAATGGACCCGGTGAATGGGCTAACCATATACCCACTCGTCGTAATGGTCCAGACGGGGAAGCGTGTGTATTGTGCCATGCAGAACCAACAACAGGATCTGGTGCTAATGCGTTAAATATTGTTTTAGACGTAACCAATAGTGCTGACCTCAGCTTATTCTTTACGCGTAATACAACCAGCTTACTGGGTGGCGGTGCTATACAGTTATTGGCAGAAGAAATGACGCAGGACTTACTAAAGATTCGCGATGCTGCTAGATCTAAGGCGTGCGCTATACGCAGTCGAGTAAGAGCAAACTTGGTAACCAAAGGCGTTTCATTCGGTTCAATTGATGTTGCGTGTAACCCAAGCCAAGACATCAGTCGAATAGAAGGTGTTGATGACGATTTGATTATCCGCCCGTTTGGTTGGAAAGGGATTCAAGCGTCAATGCGTGATTTTAACCAAGGTGCCACGCATAATGATATCGGTATGCAGCCTGAAGAAACTATCGGCGCTAACGTCGATGGTGACTTCGATGGAGTTGTTCGTGAGCTATTCGTAGGTGACATGACCGGGTTAGCCGTATATCAAACTGCGCAAGCAAGACCTGTGACTCGTCTTGAGCTGGCTGACTTGGGCTTATTGGAAGAATTAGGTTTTGATCCTCTAGTACCCGGACAACGAGAATCTATTGAAAGAGGGGAGCATGCGTTCAATGTGATCGGTTGTAATTCATGTCATACGCCGAAGATGATTTTGGAAAATACTGTATTCACTGAGCCAAGTCAGTTTGAGACCCATCGCGATGACATTTTCCCGTCAGGTGAGACAGCTCTTTCACTAGGTGTTGATCCAAATAACCCTGTCACGTTCGACTTAGCGAATGACATCATCGATAACCGTTTTATTGTTAATGGACAAGAAGTGGCTTTAGGTAATCTTGAAGTTGATAGCCATAACCGAGGTATAGTTAGGTTATTTAGTGACTTAAAACGTCATGATATGGGACCTGGTTTAGCGGAATCTGTTGATGATGAAGGTATCCCTGCATCGGTCTTTTTAACGAAAGAGCTATGGGGCGTATCTAGTACTGGGCCATATTTAAGTAATGGTGCTGCGGGCACGCTGTCTGAGGCTATTATTGCTCATGGTGGTGAAGCGACTATTCCGCGCAATAAATTCCTTTTACTCTCGTCTTCATTACAGGCAGACATTGTTGAGTTCTTGGATAACCTCTTGCTTGTGCAAGTCACACCAGAATAATCAATTTTGAGGTAGCGCCGGTAAATGAGTATGTTTACCGGCTGCTTTTATCGAATGAAAGGTGCTGTTATATCTTTTCGACGTACTCAGTATTCGACGTTGTAAAAGGTTGTTGATTGAGATGCTTGAGCAGATACAAGCCAACAACTATGTCGACAAAAGCACAGAAAGCGGGGTACCAGCTAAATACGCCGGGGTTAATGAATAAAACATCGTGATAGTAATCATAAAATCCATGTGCGAGCCATCCGATAGCGATGATCATTAATGTTGTTCGATTCTTAATTTTCCAGACAAGTAAACCCGAAGCAATAAAAGGCAGGCCGTATAGAAGCTCCTTCGTTATTGCAGAAAGGTCAAAAGCCAGTAAGCCAAATAGCATGTAATAAATAGGTAAGGTCACTAGAAAGGCTGGCCATGCATGTGCTTCTAGTTTCGTTTTTCTCAAGATATAAATTGTGGGAAAAATGAAGGCGATACCAATACAAACTCCAATGATTTCAGGTGACATAAGCTAAGTCTCTTTAGTTGACTATTTTTGTACTATTGCGCACAATAAATTATGTGTCAATAAATATTGTGCGAAATGGTATAAAATGCGTGGTAGACCTAGAAAGTTTAATGAACAAGAAGCATTGAATGGAGCAATGTCGGTTTTTTGGGAGAAGGGACTTTCGGCTACATCCCTCGATGATCTCGCGGAAAGCATGAAAATGAATAGGCCGAGCATCTACAATGCTTTTGGCAACAAAGAAGACATTTATCGAAAAGCACTGGCTTACTTTTGCCAGCATCTAGGCCAAGCCTTGGAAACGACACTCATTGCTAGCAAGAGTGTGCACGATGACTTTAACGCCTTCTTTAAACAAGCTATTGGTGTTTATTGCGGTACCGAGCCCTCTATGGGTTGTATGGCAATGTGCACTGCGCCAAGTGAAGTGTTGTCTTACCCAGAAATAAAAGCAGATCTCGAACAACTGATTGTACGAATTGATGCAGGCTTTAAGAAGCGCCTAGTCCAAGCGAAAACCGAAGAGAAAACGCTAGATAATTTACAGCCTGAATTAGCTGCGAAGCTTTTACAAGCAACGCTGCAAACGTTAGGTTTACGTGCTCGAGCAGGAGCTTTGGTGCAAGAATTGAAAGTTTTAGCAGACTATGCGGTAAAGACCATTATCGTCTAACGATCAAAATAGAGATCTAACATAAACTTGAGCTAACACTATGCTCATTCAAGGCTTTGACACTCTAAGTTCAAAGCCTTTCCTCCAACTGACCACCACTTCATCAAGATATTCCAACGTTAAAACACTGCAATTCCTTATAGGTTTCTTAACTTTATTTTGTACTGTTTCGAAAATAATTATTGACGCGTTTTTTATTTTATGCGAAAAAGTACAAAAATAAGAAGTAATGACTTAAACCCTTAACCTAGGAATTAGATATGAAACTTTATTTTGCACCTTTTGCTTGTTCTCTTGCGGCGCGAATCGCTCTTTACGAAGCTAACCTTGATAGCGAGTTCGAGCGCGTTGATTTACGCAATAAAGTCACAGATTCGGGGATGGACTTTTGGTCGGTCACCGCCAAAGGCAAAGTGTCAGCTCTCAGGCTAGATAACGATGAAGTCATCACTGAAAACCCGGTTGTACTGCAATACATTGCTGACCAAGATGAGTCTGGTGCTTTAATGCCTGCTTTCGGAAGTGTTGAGCGATATGAAGTCGTTTCTTGGCTAAGTTTCATTAGCTCGGAAATACATAAGATGGGTGTATACCCAATGGCTGCGCCACATGTACCGGCAGAAATGAAAGCAGTGACTAGTGAATTACTGATGACTCAACTAAAGCTAGTCAATGATAGGCTAAGTGAAAACGACTATATTGCTGGACAGTTTAGCGTGGCCGATACCTACTTGTTTTGGGCGCTAACGTTGTTGCCGAAACTAGGTTTCGAAATGCCGGAAGAGCTGACTGCTTTAAACGCCTATCATGGCAGGCTAATGCAGCGTCCTGCTTTCCAGAAAGCACTTCAAGAAGAAGCTGTATTAGTGTCTTCAAACTAAAAACAGTGAAATTGGAATAAGCTGAATATTGATGTTTAGCTTATTCTCTCATCAACATTGGCTTATGGAGGAAATTCTTATGAGCATAGAAAATACGCAAATATACATTGAGCTGTATAGTTATAAACAAGCTTGGGTCGACTTACCCAGTGAAGATCGTCAGAGATTTGTTAGTGTCGTGGAGAATGCCATAGCTGAGATTGAAAAGGCAGGCGTTAAAGTGATTGGTTTTGGGCTCAACGATACTAATACGGACAGAAGAGCAGCTTATGATTTCTTTTGTGTTTATGAAATGCCCAGTGCTGAGTTTGCAAGACTATTTGAGCAGCAAGTCGAAGCTTCGGGGTGGTATAACTACTTTGAACAAATCAATGTATCGGGGACAGTTAAATCTCCGTCAGAGATACTTGCGGAAAACAGCCATTTAAGCCAATAACTTGCTCTTATTCGTTAAGGTTATTGTCGCATTGAATATTGATCGAGGTTAAAACGGTGGGATTTAATCAGGTGGAAAAAGAGGCCTTATTGTCAGTCAAAGGGGTAGGGTCGACAGTGATTAAGCGATTTGAAGAGATTGGTATATCGTCTTTGAGTGATCTCAGTCAACAAAATGCTGAGCATATCGCAGAGCTTGTTGCCAGCATGCTAGGAACGACCTGCTGGAAGAATAGCCCTCAATCCAAAAAGGCGATTAATGCGGCAATCGATCGAGCAAAAGCAGGATTGTAATAGAGGTCGTTCTCTACTGAGAAAAGACGCTTCCTAACGTATTCGTTTGGCTTAGTAGTTGCCCTTGCCCTAAATGGATACCCAAGTCTTCAAGCATAAGCAGCTGAGCTGAGTTCTCAATACAGTCTACTTGCAATTCGGTTTGGCCTCCGAGCTCTCGAATCATATTATTGAAAATTTCGCGTTCATTGGGATCTGTCGAAATAAGCGTTGCAGATTCTAGGCATAGTTTGATGACAGATGGTTTAAGCTTTTGAGCTCTTTCCATGTTTGAAGCGCCATGACGGGTGACATCTAAAATCACACGATATCCCATCTCTTGAACCGTCTTGATTTGCTTTTCTAAGAAAGCGAGTTCAATTAAGGGAACCTGTTCATTAAGTTCAAAGGCAATATCGTCAGCAATGTGCTGGCATAGGTTGGCAATTTCTCTAAAAAGCTTTGATAAAAATAAGCCAGAGCCAACCTGTATAGAAAGAAACTTTCCTTCCGGGAGTGTATGCTGAATATCTAACGCCGTTACCAAAGCTGCGTATTCTAATTCATCGTTGAGTTCATGCTCTGTAGCAGCAGAAAACAAATCTTCTGAACGCTCTAGCTCAGACCCTTCAGGGCCGTTAGCCTGCGCTTTGTAACCGACAATTTCATGACTCTTCAAGCAGACAATAGGTTGAAGCTGAATACGAATATCAGTATCCAAAATAATGCGTTCCAACTCCTGAAAGGTGTTTGAGGCAATAACATTGGCTTTTTGGGCATTCTGCATAGTTGTCTACTCCAAAGTCATGAAGAGTACGCTTTAGTCATACTCGCTTAAGTTAGAGATTAGGTTATCGATTGAGTAGATGAAAATTGATTTTAGCTATGCGCTTAATCGAATTGTACGATGATGCAAGCTACTGAATATCAATAACAAAGCTTTCACCGCGGATAAGGTGTTTACAACGAGTCGCTATTATTTGCAAAACGGGCCTAGCCATTTTGAGTCAAAGTGTTATGTTATAACGTATTGTTTGTGTGTGATTGTGGTGTGTCTTTAACACGGGCCATGGTAACCGCTAATATTTGGATGCTAAATGACTATGTCTAGTTCTCGACCCCGCCTACCTGTAACTGTTTTATCTGGTTTTCTTGGCGCAGGTAAAACGACCGTATTGAATCATATTCTCTCTAATCGAGAAGGGCTCAAAGTTGCTGTTATCGTTAACGATATGAGCGAAATCAATATAGATGCCGCTACAGTGCAAAACGAAGTAACGTTGAATCGCGCAGAAGAGAAACTCGTCGAAATGAGCAACGGCTGCATATGCTGCACATTGCGAGAAGATTTATTGGTAGAAATTAACCGCTTAGCAGCAGAAGGGCGGTTTGATTATCTGGTTATCGAGTCAACCGGGATTTCTGAACCTCTCCCTGTAGCCGAAACATTTACCTTTGAAGGCGAAGATGGTTCTAGCTTGTCTGATATCGCGAAATTAGACACTATGGTAACGGTTGTCGATGCGAAGAACTTTCTTATCGATTACGACGAAGCGGTGTCTTTACAGGATGTTGGTGAGAGTTTGGGCGAAGAGGATGAGCGTAGCGTTGCCGACCTGCTTGTTGAACAAGTTGAATTTGCTGACGTCATTTTGATCAATAAGACGGATTTGATCAGTCCTTACGAACTGCAACGTTTGACCAGTATATTGCATACACTCAATACAGATGCCGAGTTCATTCCCGTGACAGATGGGAAAGTGCCATTAAATAAAGTGCTAGCGACCAACAAGTTCGATTTTGAAAAGGCTCAACAAGCGCCTGGTTGGTTAAAAGAAATGCGTGGCGAACATGTACCTGAAACCGAAGAGTTCGGTATTAGTAGTTTTGTATTCGAGGCACGTCGACCATTCCATCCGAAGAAGTTCCATGACTTTTTGCATAGCAAAGAAATAGCCGGAAAGCTGATTCGTTCTAAAGGCTTCTTCTGGTTAGCAACTCGTCCGGAGTTTGCTGGCAGCTGGAGTCAGGCTGGCGGAATAGCAAGACACGGCGCTGCGGGGCTGTTCTGGAAAGCTGTGCCTGAAGAGCAATGGCCAACTGATCCACAATACCTCGAAGCTATCAAAAGCCAATGGGTTGAACCTTTTGGTGATATGCGCCAAGAGCTGGTTTTCATTGGACAGGGACTTGATAAAGAAGATATCTGCGCGCGACTTTCAGATTGCCTGTTGTCTGAACAGGATGTGTTGAAAGGAAGGCCGTACTGGAAATCCCTTCCTGATTCATTTCCTTCTTGGGGGCAGTAAATATGCAAGCACAGTTATCACCGACAGGGTTTTCCTGGCAGCAAGCTAATGACCCAACCGTGCTTTCTGAGGTTTTCGCTCCTGAGCATAGTGTTGTTGTATGGGAGAGGCAGAAGAACGAACTTATCGAGCATTACTTTATGGAGCAGTACTCTTCATTGGGTATTCGATTACGTGAGGTATTCAATATCCAGTCTCTAAAGGCTGGGCTGAGGGATGTTCTGCCGGATGCGAATGGCAAAGAGCTTTTGATTGAAGATATTTACCTTCTTTCCGATATGCTCACCTGCTTATTTGATTGTGAGCAAGTTGGTGTTCGATTGACGCCTATGGAACAGGCAATGTGTCCGAGATTCCATGCCGACAACATTCCGGTCCGGCTAGTCTGTACCTATGTGGGTAACGGAACTCAGTGGATCCCAAATGAGCGAGTAGGTGATTTGGAACAGAACGTTGCGGATAGTAAACGCCATCAGCCTTTGGCAAAGCGTCAGTGGCATAAAGATGATATTCAGCAGATGAATGCATTCGATGTCGCGCTTTTAAAAGGCAGCGCATGGGGACACAGCGATCACTTTGGTGCGATTCATCGCTCTTGTCCTATGGAGGCAGGTGAACAACGGGTTTTACTGACGCTTGATCCGATGTAAATACATCTAACGGAAGCTTGAAAATTAGTGGTGATGATGCTCGCAATTAGAGTGTGAGCAACTGCCGTGATTTGAATGCTGGTGCGGGATAAGCTCAAGGATAAAAGCCCTCAATCCCCTCCTAAGTACCGAGTAAGCAAACAAGGCCATTAAGACTATGAGCGCACTCCAATGAATCCAATTGAAGTGATGCTCGTCATCAACAAAGCTCGTTGGCTGAAAGTCAGGCAGGACAAAGTTTGTCGCCAACCCAAGTCCTATAGAGGTTACTAAGCAGCTGATGGCCAAAATTGTAGCAGTTGATTGATTGTGCAGTTTTGCGAGGACTCCGAAAGTTGAGATGTTAGTTGCTGGGCCGGCTAACAAGAAAGCTAAACCAGCGCCAGGAGACACACCATTCATCAAAAATATGGCGACAAGAGGTGTAGCACTTGATGCGCAAACATATACGGGGATACCTAAGATGGCGAATAGGATGACTTGTAGCCCACCTGGAATAGCAGCTAGTTGTAGCTGTCCTAAAAACGGTTGGATAAAAGCAGCAATGATAATGCCC
The DNA here is from genome assembly GCA_004353515.1 of Alteromonadaceae bacterium M269. Lineage (GTDB taxonomy): Bacteria > Pseudomonadota > Gammaproteobacteria > Enterobacterales > Alteromonadaceae > M269. Next base: position 118,342 of record SMNZ01000002.1, read on the forward strand.
ACAAGTATCCAAGGTGCGATATGGTCGAGTAGATCGTGAGTTGAATAGTGCATTCCGCTTTTTAGCTTTTGAGTGAATGTTTGACCTGCCTCGGATTCTGAATCATGTGAGTGAGATACTTTGTTTTCACCGTTTGAAAACTTTGATACCAGTAACGCAACTATTACGGCGAGTAGAGCAGCGCCGACTAATCTAGTTACTGTCATCTCTGCACCTAACAAGGGCAGCGATATTAGAATCGCATCAATGCCTAACTCAGGAGTTGCTATTAAAAATGCAATAGCTGCACTTTGGGGAACCCCTTTATTAATTAACGATTGATAAACCGGCACCACACTGCACGAGCATAAAGGAAGAGGAATACCCACTGCCATACCCTTAGTGGCTTGATTAAATGAACGACCTCTTGTGAGCCAGGATACAAAAGAATCAGGCATAAAGGCTTTAATTACGCCAGCAAATAAGAAAGCGATTAACAACATGGGCGCTGTTTCTAAAGCCAAGTATGTTAGCGTTTCTCCCATTTCGCTAAGCCAGCTTGTTTCTGCGCTATGAGTATCGGAGTTGGCTAGCAAGTAAATGGCACAGATCAAACCTATGATATTGCCGACACCTTCAGCACGCTGATTAATTTTTTTACGAGAGCTACATATATGACGGCTTGGTGGCTTATGAAACAAGACATGAATCAAAGTCCCGACAACAAAAGCTTGAAAGTAAGCAACTGTGCTTGTTTGCAGAGGGCTCAGAATCGAATCAGAGAAGTGGAAACCTAACAATGTACCAACGGCAATTAAACTTAGCATCACGTATGCCACAATGGAGCCAAAGTGGGGGCGAATAAACCACCAAACAAATAAGCCTATGGGAACTCTGTGTAACGCCACGCTTAATGCTAGATTGGCGTCTACGCTTTCCATCGCCAACGCAGTGCCATCAGCCAAAATATGAATGATGAGTCCAAATACACCGACTAATACTGCGACTTTGTGAACGACTCGTGTGCGATGGAGCATTTTCTCTGAGATGAATGGGAGGGCTAAGCCAAGCAGAAGCATAATTGTGACTTCTGGGCCTTCGGTACCGATTAATTCGGGCAGTATCTCAACCCCAACTAAGGCTGCGATAATGACGAACACAAAGCCATTTAATGATGAGTAGAAGTAATCCTTCTTAATGGAGAATGTATGCAGTGCCGGTGCAATAAAAAGAAAAGCTATGCTGGGAAAAAGTAATGACAATGCCGAGCTCTCAATAGAAGTACTGGTTACAAATTAACATATGAACGCTTTAATACCAAAAATCAACGTTCTCAGCTCCCTTATTTACTCTTTTTGAGGCGCTTTTCTTTAAGCTTTTTTGAGTATTTATTGTGCGGCTTGTCAATTTAAATTGCCGTCCCAGAAATCGCATAAATAAAAATGTTATAACATCACTTTAACCTGTGTTAAAGATGTTATAACATCACTTGAATTCCGTTACCTATATTCTCTCAATCCTTAAAACACAGAAAAACTATGAAAAAAATACTCAAATTTACTTCGCTGTTTGCAGCTATGGCAATATCTTGTCAGCTGCATGCTGCAACAGTTACCGGAGTCGTTAAAGACGATAAAGGTAATCCTGTTGAAGGCGCAGTTGTTACCGTAGAAGGGAACAATGTGCGCGCAACGACAGACGAGAACGGTCGTTATCGTTTAGAAAACTTAGTTGACGGTCATGTGCATATGCATGTGTCTTCAGTGGATCATATCCATGAAGACCGAGAGTTGGATGAAGTAACTGGCACACAAACAGTTGATTTCGTTCTTGCAGCGAGCTCGATCGAAAACATCATTGTCACTGCTAACTACTTTGAAAGCTCAGTACTAGAATCTGTCACTCCTGTGAGTGTTCTAGCTGGTGAAGAATTGCGTAAACGCCAAGCGCCTACATTAGGTGAGACGTTGAAGACAACACCTGGTATCAACAGTTCATACTTCGGTCCTGTAGCAAGTAGCCCGATCATTCGTGGTAACGATGGTCCAAGAGTTAAGATCACTCAAAATAGCTTAGATGTTTCTGATGCATCACGTGTTGGTGCTGACCACAACGTAGGTACGGATGCTGGTACTGCGACTCAGATTGAAGTTCTACGCGGACCTGCAACATTGCAATATGGTAGCGGCGCTATCGGTGGTGTAGTTAACGTTGTTGACAACCGTATCCCTAACGCAGTACCTGAAGGTATTGAAGGTGAAGCTGAGCTTCGTCATGAAACTGCTTCTGACGAGAAGTTTGCTAAGGTTGATTTGAATGCTGGTGCAGGTAACTGGGCGTTCCACTTAGATGCATTTAACCGTGAAACAAACAACATTGAAATCCCAGGCTTTGCTGAATTAGAGCCGGATGAAGGTGAAGAAGCAGGTACATTAGAAAGCAGTAACATTAATGCAACTAGTGTAACTGGTGGACTTTCTTACGTTGGTGAACGTGGCTATATCGGCTTCTCTGTACAGCAGCTTGATAACCTCTATGGCATTCCTGGTGCAGGACACCACGAAGAGGAAGAAGAAGGCGAAGAGGAAGAAGAAAGCATCAGTCTTGACGTAGACAATACGCGCTATCAATTAGCGGGTGAATTGTTGCGTCCATTCGAAGGTGTTAACAACATCAAACTAGCTGCTGGCTACACTGATTACGAGCACGTTGAGCTTGAAGGTGATGAGATCGGCACTTTGTTTGCTAACGAGACATCTGAAATCCGTTTATCAGCTGACCATGAAAGCATTGCTGGCTGGCATGGTACTGTTGGTTTGCATTACAGCACAGTTGATTTTGAAGCTTTAGGTGAAGAAGCATTCACTCCAGCAAGCGATACAGATATGTTTGCCGTATTCGTTGTTGAAGAAAAGCGTATCGGTGATGTGACTATTCAGCTAGGCGGTCGTATTGAGCGTAATGAGCTGTCAGCAGATCCTTTCGATGTTCCTCTAGCACACGAAGAAGAAGAGGAAGAAGGTGAAGAGGAAGAAGAATTATCAACAGTTATCTTCCCAGATCTTGATTACACCAGTGTTTCTTTATCAGCTGGCTTTAACTGGGAATATACAGACGGTTATTCACTAGCGGTAAACCTTTCCCGTTCAGAGCGTGCTCCAACTCAGCAAGAATTGTTCTCTGCGGGTGAACACGTTTCAACACAGACGTTCGACCTAGGTGCTTTCTTCGTGACAAACGATGAAGGTGGTATCGAACTTAGTGGTGCAACTATTGATGAAGAAGTTGCGAATAACATTGACGTTACATGGCGCAAGTTCTCTGGCGATTGGGGCTTCACGTTTACAGCATTCTACAACCAAGTAGATGACTACCTTTTCCAGGCGGATACAGGTTTCTTCTTTGAAGAAGAAGGTCATCACGAGGAAGAAGGGGCAGAGGTTGAAGAGGAAGAAGAAGAGGAGTTACCGATTCAAAACTTCCGTCAAGAAGATGCTGACCTATATGGTTTCGAAGCTGAAGTACACTATCAAATCAATGATATCTTCAACTTCAAAGCTTTCGGTGACTTCATCCGTGCAGAAGTTGATAGCGGCGACTTACCTCGTATCCCACCATTGCGTATTGGTGGTGAGTTAGCGTTTGAATACCAAGGTTGGAACGGTGATGTTGGTATCATCTGGTATGACGATCAAGATCGTATTGCCGAGTTTGAAACAGAAACTGATGGCTACACGCTGATTGAAGCAGGTGTTAATTATACCTTTAGTACGCAGAATACTGATTGGATATTCTTCGCTCGGGGTACTAACTTAACCGACGAAGAAGCGCGTAACCATACATCTTTCCTAGTTGACCAAGCACCACTCCCTGGGCGCGGGTTTACTCTAGGCGTAAGAGCGCAGTTCTAAGCTCTTGCTTTATTCAACAATAAACGTCTCGCAGGTGCGGGACGTTTTTGTTTTTACTCTACTTATAAGTTTGTATAGCGAAATCAATATTCAGAATGGCGTTTATTTCGCTATGCAATCTTCGAAATAGTTAAGGTAATAAGGTCGTTTTTTATTTTGAATCACTTATAAACTGTTATGCTATAACATTGCGCTCATGGCGCGGCGATAACAGCAAAGGTGCATGAAAAAATTTGAGACTGGCATTGACTGAAATACTCAGTACAGAACTGTTCAGGAGCGATGATGAACAACAAAAGCGACCTAGACAATATACTACAAGCCGCTAAGTTATTGTGTGACCAACAGGGAGCGCGCATAACACCAAAGCGGCTAATGGTATTAGAAGTCCTTTTGATGTCGTCTGTTCCTTTGTCTGCCTATGAGTTGGCGGATAGCGTGGCTCTTCATAAAAAGCAAACAATAAAGCCGATGTCTATTTACCGGATCTTAGAGTTTTTGGTTGGGCAGCATTTAGCGCATCGATTGAACATGACAAACAAGTATGTTGCTTGTAATAAAATACTTTGTTGTCAGGAACATGGGGTGTCTCAGTTTTTGATTTGCAGCCAATGCGAACAAGTAGAAGAGGTACCCATGCCTAAAGAGCTTTTAAATGGCTTTATGCAGCAGCTTGATGATGCAGGTTGTTCTATTGCTGAGCCTCATATTGAAGTCGCAGTGGTTTGCAAAAAATGCCAATCAAACAACGCATCAGCACCGAATATTCATAATAAAAATCAATATCAGGGGAAAAATAATAATGCAAATTCAGTCTGTTAGTGATCGCATAGCCATCGGCTTGTCGTTTCTGTGTATCTTACACTGCTTGTTGCTACCGCTATTACTGATACTGACACCCTCAGCTATCTTAGCGTTTATGAGCGATGAAAGTGTTCATAAAACCCTGTTGTTGGTCATAGTGCCTGTAGGTATTTATGCACTAACGTTTGGGTATAAAGCACACAAAAAATGGTCAGTGGTTTTAACTGCTTTGGTTGGCCTTATAGTGCTTGGTAGCACAGGTATACTTGAGCATGAAGTCCTAGGTGAAACTGGTGAAGTGATATTAACTATATTAGGTTCTTCACTGATCGTTTTTGGGCATATACAAAATGCGCGATTGCGTAAACAAGCAAAAAGCATAGACTAGAGCGAAATTAAACACGCTCTAGCTTAGATTCCAATATAGCAACATCCTTCATCAATGAATAAAGAACCTATTACTGCTGTACCGACTAATATCATCACGGGCTTTTTAGGTGTTGGTAAAACCACTCTGATCCAAAAGCTCCTTGCTGATAAACCCAAAGACGAACGTTGGGCCATATTGGTTAACGAGTTCGGAGAAGTGGGTATAGATGGTGCGTTGTTAAGTGGTGATAATGCTGATGAGGTTTATATCAAAGAAGTGCCTGGTGGATGCATGTGCTGTACATCCGGGTTACCCATGCAAATAGCGTTGAATATGTTGTTAGCACGAGCACGGCCACATCGGTTACTGATTGAACCTACGGGATTAGGGCATCCAACAGAGGTGCTAGCGACATTAAGCGCCGAACACTATAAATCTGTATTAGATTTACGAGCCACCATTACATTGGTTGATGCTCGAAAAGTTTCAGATAAACGCTACTCAGAGCACGCTACTTTCCGAGAACAACTAAAAATCGCTGATGTGATATATGCCAGTAAAGCTGACTTATATTCCTCTGATGATCTTGGCAATTTAAAGTCTTACATGAATGAACTTGGGGTGTCGGACACTGAGTTACAGCAAAGTGGAGAAAAGTCGTTTGATTTAAGCTTACTATCTACAGCTAGTGGATTTGGGCTTCCCGAATCTGAACATCATCACCATCATGCCCTTGATGAAGGAACTGCAGATATTGATGAGTTAGTGCAAACCCAAGGTTGGGCTAGGGTTTGTAACGAAGGTGAAGGCTTTGTGTCCTATGGCTGGGTCTTTTCATCAACACGTACATTCGAATACCAAAAGATTATCAATACCTTATCGTACCTAGAAGTTGAACGACTTAAGGCAGTGATAATAACTGACAAGGGGGTATTCGCGTTTAACTTTGCAGATGACATATTGTCTCATCAAGAGGTTGATGAGGCTCATGACTCTAGGTTGGAGTTTATCGCCGCAGACGTTGATCTTGCTAAGGAATTAGCATCTCAGTTAGAGGCAGTGTTGTTAGGCAACGATTAGGTACGACTATCAAATACTGAGTGCTCTGTTTACATTGAACCTGACATCAAGGTTAGTAAAATCACTCACTTCATCCACACTCTGATAAAAGCAAAGAATTTAAATGCCAATATTTAGACTGAGTTTTCTTTTTATCTTATTTTTCCTTTCTGGTGTTGCTGGTTTGCTCTATCAGGTTATGTGGATGAAAGAGTTAAGTTTGCTCTTTGGAAGCTCGACGCAAAGTGCCGCAGTGACCACTGCGGCGTTTTTTCTAGGCTTAGGTTTTGGCGCTCACTTCATCGGACAATGGGTAAAATCCAGAGCACTAAAGAGTGAGGGAAGCAGTCGGTTCTATCTAAGCTTTTATGCAGGGTTGGAAATTGCAATAGCGGCTAGTGCTTTGCTGTATTTTCTTATCTATCCTGCGTTTAACAGTATCTATACCAACCTCTTTGAATACTTGCAGCTACAGCCTGAGTTACTCTTATTGGTTAAGTTGATATTGGCCATTTTCTTGTTGTCTATTCCTGCCTTTTTTATGGGGGGAACTTTGCCGGTAATGGCTGAGCTTGTCGTTGATGTTCAATCTAAGTTTGCAGGTCGTGTCGCTGGTATTTATTTTATTAACACCTTAGGTGCGTGTGCAGGCGCTATCGCCGGAGGCTTCTGGTTACCAAGAGTATTTGGTTTTGATGTGACTTATATCATTGCTATTGCGATTTCAGTCTCCCTCGCATTACTGGCTTTTGGTTATGGGCGCTATTCCGCTCCGAATGACAATCTGAATCCAAAAAGTGGTTCGAAAGCAAAGCAAAAGCAAATCACAAAGACGAAACATTCAGTGAAAATGCCTAGAGTCGTATTGCTTATTGCTGCCTGGTCTGGCTTTGCGAGTTTAGCGTTGCAGGTTTTGTGGACACGTCTGTTTGCCCAGGTTTTACAAAACTCGACTTATACATATTCAGCGATACTGGCAGTCTTTCTATTTGCTCTGACACTAGGTGCATTGATAGCGCAAAGATTCGCTCAAAAGAAACAATCTGAGGGATTTCTAGCAACGATTTTATTGTTAAGTGGCTTATTGGTTGCCTTAACGCCTTCTTTGTATATGTCGCTTACTAACGACATGACCTACATTGGCGGTAAAGTAGAGTTAGCTGGGTATATCTTCGAAGTTGTGGGCTTGATTGCTGCCGTTATTGGCCCCGCAGTTTTGGCCATGGGCATATGCCTACCTTATTTGTATAAGCTGATAGAAAGTGATGTTGGCGATCATTATGCTCAGGTTGTTGGTCGGATCAATTCAATCAACACCTTGGCAGCCATAGTAGGGAGTTTACTTGCAGGCTTTGTGTTGTTCAGTTGGCTAGGCACTTGGCACGCCATTTACTCTATTGCACTTTGTTATATGCTTGCAGCCGTTTTGCTCATGTCAAAGCAGACCTTAAGTTCAAGAAACTGGGGACTGGTCGGTGCGACAGCCGTGCTGATTATTTTACTTAACCCTGGAAAGTTACCCGTTGTACCTGTTGACCCGATTAAGAAAAAAGAACGCTTATTGGAAGTATGGGAAGGTAGTGCCGGAACTGTTGCTGTCGTTGAACGTGACGGCAACCTGAAAACTAAGCTCAATAATTGGTATGCCTTAGGCGGTAGCAGTGCAAAGCAACTGGAGGCCATACAAACTCACTTACCCGTGAACCTCCATGGGCAAGCAAATTCGGTTTTCTACTTAGGGCTTGGAACCGGTATTACATCGGGGACTATCCTGAATTATCCCACTCAGAAAGTGGTTGTTGCAGAATTGATTAGTGAAGTTATTGCCGCTTCTGAGCGCTATTTCAAAGAGTATAATAACGGCTTGTTTGAGGATGAACGAGTCAAAGTCGTTAACGAAGACGGCCGCCATTATTTAAAAGCCACTAATGAAACTTTTGATCTGATTATCGCTGACTTGTTTATACCTTGGCGTTCAGGGGTTGGTGGTTTGTATGCGTTAGAGCATTACCAAGCCGCAAGACAAAAACTGACCGATAGTGGGTACTACGTGCAGTGGTTACCTATGTATCAGATGAGTGAAGCCGAGTTTAGTGTTATAGCCAAAACAATGTTGCAGGCTTTTCCCATGGTAACGGCTTGGCGAGGTGACTTTTTTGCAAGCAAGCCCGTTGTTGCTTTGATAGGGCATCAATCATCTAGTCTGTTAAAAGACCAAACACTATTTCGCCAAACTAACTTAAGAGCCCTTCAAAATTATAAACAAAGAGCCCAGGTGCCTCTCTTATCACACTACATAGGGCAGCTGAACGAAGAGCTCCCGTTTTTGCGTGATGCAGCGATTAACACAGATAACAATTCGGTGATTGAGTATCAAGCACCTGCATCGCATCGCGCTGAAAAGAATGGGCGTTTAGAGTGGTTAACTGGCGCTAGCTTACTTGAGGTTATGCGCCAAATTCGAGGTCCAGAAGATGCATATCTTGAAGATTTAACCGAGCTGGAAATACGCGCTATTTTTGCTGGCTATTTTTTACATGCAGCGCAGATTGCCAGAGAGTTAGGAGACGAGCGCTCTCAAAAAAGTGCGAGAGCGCAGTTCGATAAGTTGATGGGTACTGGTCGTTAGTTGTTTTGTTTGAGTTGCAGTGCACATCTACTGCAACTCATAACTAAAAGTTTGCTTCCCTAATTCTTGAGTGAGGCTATTGGTGTTGCAATAGTCATCACGCTTTCTCCTTCCTTAACAGGTGGTCCGGCTAAACCGTAGACTGCATAACCACTGTAAGGTGATTTGATAGTTTCTAAAGTATTGCCGAAGTAGTCTTTCAACGTGCCTAGTATCTCTCCTTTCTCGACAAAGCGACCTACTTTTTGTTTGGGAAACCACAAGCCTGAATGTTTTACTGGAACTGAGTTTGTGCCATCAAAGTATCGAGGTGATGATGCTTGAGCATTGTTTGTTTGAGCTTTGCTAATACCTAATGTTCTGAGTGTTGCTGTCAGTCCGTTCATCATTGCCTTAATATGTTCATCATCAGTAGAACCGTGTTGCCCAATTTCAACTAAGATAGTGGGGATCTTGGCGGCTACGCCTTGTCTGTTTAGTGATCGTCTACGGTCAACTTGTTCCTGAGTGTTCATCTTGTATCTGATGATGTTGGGAAAGTTAAAGCTCTCAGCCACAGCAAGTGCTTGCTCATAATTGCTCGAAAGAGGACCGCCGTATACGCCGACAAAAGGCGCTAACCATTCAGCTCCATCACCGCTATGTAGGTCGATTAAAAAGTCTGCCTTTGCAACAACCTGTTGTGAAACGGCCCATGCAATACGCTCCGTTTGTGTACCCTTAGCTTTCCCTGGGAAACTACGGTTTAAGTTCTTTCTGTCGAAGGGGTTTACATAGATAGATCGGTTTTCGAACGCAGGTACATGTGCGGCTCTAACGACTATGACAGTGCCGCTAAGTGCTTCTGGTTTGAGTTGAGCAATCCATCTCTCTACGGCTAGAACGGAAGTGTATTCATAACCATGAACACCAGCAACAGCCGCTAAGATAGGACCTTCTTGTGAGCCGTTGATAATACTCACCGGGATAAAGGTGGCTGGATCCTCCAGGCCTTTTTCGATAGGTAAGCGGATATCTGATCGGCTATTGGGTTGAACAATGTGCCCATCAATAACAAATGGATTGTTAACTTCTGCCCAGCACATACCTGATAGCAAGGTGCCAATTAGCACTAGCCATAACTTCATTGATTTGACTCCCTTATTTTACAAATAACCCAATTTTTCTGCGTTTATTTGGGCATCTAAATTGTTTGTTTGTGATATGTTATAACATAGCTATCAGTGTTAAAATTAAATATTACTAATATTATAAAGAAAGCAGTTTACAGGATTATTGATGCGAGAAGAAATGGTTGTCGCTTCTTCATTGAGTGTGACTTTTGAACAGCACAAGGTACTCGATGGGGTTAGTTTTAAGGTGGGTGAAGGGGAGGTATTTGCTCTTCTTGGTGGCAATGGAGCCGGTAAATCAACAGCATTAAAGAGCTTTTTAGGTACAGTGACTCCATCTGGTGGTTCTGCATCTGTTATGGGCTTGTCTGTTGCATCTCAAATCGACGTGATTCGTCAAAAAGTCGCATACTTACCCGAATCCGTTATGTTGTATGGGCATCTTACCGGTGTTGAAAACATTGAGTATTTTCTCTCGCTTGCCGGAATTACAAGTGCTAAAGATAAGATCGAGAGTGCACTCAAGCGAGTAGCGCTGCAACAAGATGCCTGGTATCGCTCTTTATCTAACTATTCAAAAGGGATGCGTCAGAAGACCGCTATTGCACTTGCGTTGTTGCGAGAAGCGCCAGTGTTGTTTTTAGATGAGCCGACATCAGGGCTTGATCCCAGTGCTATTGATGAGTTTAACCAGTTGATTACAACCTTAGCGAGTGAAGGCTCGACTATTTTTATGGTTTCTCATGACGTGTATGGCGCCTGTCAAATTGCACACCGAATTGGACTACTCGACAAGGGAAAAATAGTCGGAATGTTCGAGCGCGAAGGCGATAATCCCATTGATACTGAAGCTGTACACGCCTCATTCTCAAAGAGGAATGGGTAATGAGCGTCATCAAGCAAATTATGTGGGATGAATGGCGTTATTGGCAGCGAACCAGACTAGCTATCACTGTGATTATTACAGGTGTCGTATTAATCGTTGCGTCTGTCATTGTTAATGCTATCGGTATTCAACATGCCAAGCATGAGAGAGAACATCTCCAGCATGCAGCTGAGTCGCGGTTCGCTGAACAGCCCGATAGGCATCCTCACCGCATGGTTCATTACGGACATTACGTTTTTCGAACACCATCACCGTTGAGTATCATTGAACCCGGAGTTGATTCTTTTACGGGCACGTCGATTTTTTTGGAAGGCCACCGTCAGAATACGGCAATGTTTGCCGATCAGAGACAATCAAGCGGCTTAACGCGTTTCAGTAGTCTTGCTCCGAGTTTCTTAGTACAAGTTTTAGCGCCTCTTTTCATTGTACTGGTTGGTTACGCGAGTATCACTCGGGAAAAAGAAGCAGGAACGCTGAACATCATGATGACTCAAGGCGTGAGTAAGCGGCACGTACTAACAGGTAAGTTGTTTGCGTTGCTAGGAGCCGGATTGCTACTACTTTTACCCATGATTCTAGCCAGCCTTTGGGCCAGCTTTAGGGGCGAATCTAGCTTAGTAACAGGCAGCTATATTGTGGGCTACTTGCTTTACATACTGGTTTGGAGTGGTGTGGTCCTGGGTGTATCTGCACTGAGTCACAAGAGCAGTGCGAGCTTTGCAGGACTGATCGGCCTTTGGGTTGTTCTTTGTATTTTAGTTCCTCGTATTGGAAGCTCCACCGCTGCAGCACTTGAGCCATCTCCTGGAAAGCTAGAGGCCGATTTTGCGGTGCTTGAAGAATTGAGAAAGCTTGGTGATGGGCATAATGCCTCAGATCCCGCTTTTGAACAGTTGAAATCTAATCTGTTGGCTCAGTACGGCGTAGAAACGGTCGAAGAGTTACCTATTAACTTCAGAGGAACTGTCGCACAGTATTCAGAAAAGAAACTGACCGATGTACTCAATGATTTTGCCGAAATACGCATGCAAGAGGAGCTTTCTCAGGCGCAGATAGCGAGGCATTTCGGGTGGTTGTCGCCTGCAGTTGCTATCCGTTCGTTTTCCATGATTGTTGCTGGGACTAGCTTAGAGACACATCATAGGTTCTTAAGAGAAGCCGAAACGTTGAGGTTCGAATTCGTGCAGTCTCTTAACAAAGTTCACCAAGACAAACTTGATTATCAAGTGGATATGAATCGTTCAAAAAGCGCTGAGACATCTAAAGCTGCGCGTGTTGATGCGAGTAACTGGTCTGTTCTATCTTCATTTTCTTTTGTTCCAGAAGCTGGTGGAGTGAGGCTGGTTCAAGGGGGAACTTATGGCGTGCAGTTACTGTTTTGGTTTGGCGTTGTTGTGTTATTCCTGAACCTCGCAATGAGGAGGATGAGTGAATGATTTCCTTTTCAGATTTAAAGAGAGAAGCTGCTTTTTTATCAAAGCAACGCTATGTCGTTTTTTTCCTATTGGTGGCGTTGGCTCTATCTATTTTTTCCGTGTGGTCTGGTGTCGCGGAGACACGAGCGCAAATTGATACTATTGAACGTTTACTTGAAAAAGATGCGATTGACCGTGAGGACGCATTATCAAAACAATCTGATTATGGCAGTGCTGCTTATTATAGCTTCCACTTAACCTATTCAGAGCCTTCTCCAATGGCTTTTGCAGCTATGGGACAGCGCGATATTTATCCTTGGAAACATCGGGTTAGGATGCTGGCGATTGAAGGTCAGATATACGAAACAGATGCAGATAATCCTGAATTATCTTTCCTCGGGCGTTTTGACTTCGCTTTCCTGATCAGTGTGTTACTGCCGCTATTTGTGATCTTGTTACTTCACGACCTGCGCTCGAGTGAACGTGAAGCAGGACGTTTCGATTTACTGATAGTGACGGCTAAAGAAGAAAAGCAACTTTGGCTATCCAGAGCTTTAACGATGAGCCTAGCGCTGGCTTTAGTTTTGTTGATCCCATTTTTAATTGGAGTATTGGTCACCGGTGCAAGTGCGACAGAAATTGGGTTGATGCTTTTGGTCGTGCTTGGTCACCTCGGTCTATGGACGATCATAACGTTGTTTATTGGCAACCCTAAACGCTCATCAAGCCAAAGCTCCGCTCGAATAGCTTCAAGACTATTAGCGGTTTGGCTGTTGTTTACTGTGCTTATCCCGGTCGGCAGCGATACTGTCATTAATGAGCTTGTAGAAAGTCCAAGTGGCGGTGAAATCGTACTGACGCAAAGAGAAGCCGTGAATGATGCGTGGGATGTTCCATTTTCTGAAACCTGGAGGGCGTTTTTGGCAACCCACCCTGAGTGGGAGTCTAAAACCTCAATGAACAGCCAGTTTGAATGGAAATGGTATTACGCCTTTCAACAAGTGGGTGATCAGAAAGCGGCCGAGCTGTCTCATGGCTATCGTGAAGCAACTCAACAAAAAGATACTGTAGCGAGTATTGTTGCATTATTCTCACCACCAATGCTGACGCAGAGATTGATGTCTTCAATTGCAGGTACAAATATCTCCTCATCTTTAGCCTATGAACAAAGGGTGAGGGATTATCATGCGTCGCTAAGATCCTTCTATTATCCGTTGTTATTCAACGACGGGGAATTTAGCCATCAGGCCTTATCTGGTATGCCAATATTTGGTGAATCACAGGCTAATGAAGCTGAGTCATCTGATTAGGTTGTTTAACTTTGCTGCGAGGTAGGTATCTCTTGAGATATGACTACTTCGCTAGCAATGATACCTTTTCTGAAAATTCTAACTTCCTGTTCGGCGTCTATTCATCAGTCTTTCAACGACAGACCAGTATTTCACTGGCATTAGGCGTTCTAAAATCGACAGGAATATCGCGTCTGAGCCCACTATGACGCGTTTACGATCTGAGGTAATAGCATCAATAATGGTGATTGCAGCCTGACTAGGAGGCATTCGAAGCAATCGATTCATTTCACGTTTGCCTTTTTCAACTTCTTCTTGAGGTGTATCAGCGGGAACTTTTGCATTGGTGGCTATCGATGTTGCTATTCCGCCAGGATGCACCACTAATACGCCTACATTGGTTTCTGCTAGTTCATGGCAAAGTGCGTTACTAAAACCTCTGACCGCAAACTTGCTCGCGCAGTAAGCCGATTGTCCCGGTGGCGATATAATCCCATAGAGGCTAGAAATATTAACGATTTTGGCTTTTTCTCCATGCGCTTTCAGAATAGGTAAAAATGCTCTAGTCAGGTCAACGACAGCGTGGAAGTTAATGCGCATAAGCCAATCAAAGTCTTCGCTTGAGACTTCTTCAAAAGTGCCTCCTAAGGCAACGCCAGCGTTGTTTATCAACATATGAACACGATCATGTTCTTTCATGACCTCTTGACGCAGCTCGTTGGTAGCGTCTCTATCTGATAAATCAACAACATGAGTGCTGATGGTATTATTAATTGTTTTAAGGTGCTCTCTTGCCTCGACCAAGCCTTTTTCATCTCGGTCGATTAAGGCGAGATGGCAGCCTTCTTTCACGAGTTGTTCTGCTAAAGCTCGACCGATGCCGCTGGCGGCACCTGTAAGCACAACGGTTTTATTGTTGAGCTTCATTCTTTTATTACCTCTAATTTTCTGCGTTGTTGGGCGTTGCGAATTCCAATGCTGGATCATCAACATCGCCTTTTCTGAATACTTTCGCGTCAGCGGCATAATTCCATGACATAGACCATGGGAACTCGTCGGCTTGCCTTGGGAGCTCATCAATAGAACGTTGAACATAACCTGCGCCGAAGTTGAGTATAGGCTCTGTCTTCATCGTTGGATCAGCTTTTGGGGTGCAAACGGCGTAATTATGCTCATGCATATGATTCAGAAGACGTGTGAAGTGCTCGCAAAGTAGGCCTATTTTTAATGTCCATGAAGATGATGTGTAACCCACGGCGATAGCTAAGTTGGGAACGTCACTGAGCATCATCCCCTTGAATGCAATGCATTCTGGCAGTGAGACTTCCTGCCCATCAATCTTGGGTTTGATGCCGCCAAGGGGAGACAGGTTTAATCCTGTGGCAGTAACGATAATGTCTGCATCAAGGTGTTCGCCGGATTGAAGCTGTATTCCTGATGGTGTGAATTTCTCTATGTGATCAGTGACAACCGAGGCTTTACCTTCCGAAATAGCCTGGAATAAATCACCTCCCGGAACGGCGCACATCCTTTGCTCCCAAGGGTTGTAAGGCGGATTAAAGTGCACATCTACCGGGTAGCCCTCAGGCAACATTTTGGTGTTCAACCAACGTATCAATGACCGGGCTTTTTCGGGGTAGCGCTGGCAAAAGGCATAGACCCAGCGTTGCTTTGCAATGTTGAAGCGACGTGCAAAACGAAAAGCTCTTTCATCACCAATTAGTGGTTTGAGTCGGCGTGCTATAGGATCTTTTTCCGGTATAGGGAGTACGTAGGAAGGCGTCCTTTGCAGCATGGTAATATGTGACGTTTGCTCTGCCATCGAGGGAATGAGCGTCACTGCTGTAGCACCGCTGCCAATAACGACAACACGCTTCTTACTGTAATCTAAATCTTCTGGCCAATGTTGAGGGTGAACAATGGGGCCATTAAATTTGTCCTGTTCAGGAAAATCCGGAGCATAGCCTTTATCGTAGCGGTAGTAACCGGCGGCATTGAAGATCCACTTGGCTTCTACCGTTGTTACATCGTTGTTATCTTCTTGCTTTAACTTAACCTGCCAGCGTTGTTTGTCTGTTATCCAGTTAATGTCTAGAACGCGGTGACGAAAGCGAATCTTTTGATCAACTTGGTATTCACGAGCTGTTTCGGCAATGTAGGCCTTGATTGACGCGCCATCTGCAAGTGCTTTTTCTTCTTTCCAAGGTTTGAAGTCATATCCAAAAGTGAAGAGATCAGAATCAGAACGGATACCTGGATATTTGAAAAGATCCCAGGTTCCCCCGAGATCAGCTCTAGCTTCTATGATGGTGAAGGATAGATGTGGGCATTGCTTTTTAAGGTGACAACCAGCGCCAATACCCGAAATGCCTGCGCCAATAATCAGTACATCAACAGAATCTGAATTGTTATTTTTATTATGGGTCATGAGCTAAAACCCTATAGTGGTAACGCATGTTTTCACATTAATGTAAGTTGTGACACCATTGGAGTCAACGAATATCCCCGAATATGTCAATTTATGTCGATTCAACGATATAATGAGGGATATTAAGAACGCATTTCGTCAATAAAAGTGTGAGTAACGAGCGAACCTATTCGGGAATTTCCTTAACAGAGCGAACAGCTGCCAGGCGTCAACGCTTCATTGAAGCAGGGATAGAGCTGTTCGGAACTATTGGTTATAACGCCACAACGGTACGCAAGTTGACAGCGATCACTGAGTTGTCGAATCGATATTTCTACGAATCTTTTGAATCCATGGAAGATCTGTTGATCGCTTGCTATGACGCTCTGATGGATGATTTTCGAGAAAACCTTCAGCAGACTCTCATCGATTCTAACGAAACATTAGATAGTAAAATTCATAACGGGCTGACATGTTTTTATACTGCGATGTCTGACCCAAAGTTCGCCCGTATTACGCATACCGAAGTATTAGGTATCAGCTCTCGGGTGGATGGGATGTATCATAATAAAATGACCGAGTTCGCTCAGTTTATGATGAATTACTTGCAAGATTCGAAGGCCGCTCCTTTTAGCCCTTTCCAAAAAAGCTTGGTGGGTGCCATGTTAGTCGGTGGTGTTACGCATGCAGGTATGGTTTGGGTGCGAAGCGGCTATGAACAACCCATTGAGTCTGTTGTTGAGGCAGTGAAAAAAGTCTTCTTAGGAACATCCCATCAATTTATCGGCAGTGATTAACAATGATCACTACAGCTTGGAAATCTATGCTGCCTCAAAATTGAAGGGCAGCAAACAGCAACTATTGGGTGACAGAAAGCTCAATCACTTCTTTTTTAGCGGCAACAACCACTGTGATGAGTAGCTCGTTGTCGTGGATATCCGATATATAATCAATATCTGACGGTACTGACGCTAAGATTTCAAAAGAGTCTGTGTGTAGGTTGTAAGACCAAAGCTGGTTATCTCTGTTAATACCGTAAATCATTTGGTCCTTAACAACGAAGAGTTTCGATGAGCTTTGGTCAGATAGCGCACCTATCAGTTGTTCTTCAATGGCCCCTCTTTGCCAGAATCTGCCCATACGGTCTGTGAAAATGAGAGTTCCGGTCTCACTTTTTGCGGCGATGCTAACGTTTTTATTGTTGATAACCTGATAGTCTAAAGAGTTAAGGTTAATTTCCACAAATTGTGAAATACCATTGGTTAAAATTTTTCCGATTACCAGCTGTTTTTCGCTGTCCCAATGGAAGAGATCGAAAACAGGAATTGGGAAGTCGATGGAGCTAGTTTCTGAGTTCAAAGACAGTATTTGAAACTTCTGATTAACCAATACCAATAGGCTGTTGCCGTCCTTCGACCAACTTAGTGCTCTAATAAAGCTACCGCTGGGGAAGTTGCTTAATAACTCTAAGCGATCTTGATTTTTCAGCCAGATTTGTTGGTCTCCAGTTCTTTCGGAAACAAAAGCAATGAGTTCACCGTTGGGTTGCTGCTTTACGTAATCTTCGCTTTCAATTGAACGTTCGAAAACGGTGTAACCTTGTTCATCAGGATGCTGAGATTCAGGGATACTGAGGCGAGCTACATCGCTATCATATCGACCTTTAATCAGCAGCATACGTGTTCCATCAGGATGAAAATCAGGTGAACCAACACCTTGATCAAAGGGGAAATCGAGCTTTTTGACTTCGCCGGTGTAAGACAGTGAATAAAGGTTTCTACTATACCCGAAGATAAGATGGTCTGAGTTTGGGGCAAAGTCCATATAAGGCTTTATGTATCGAGGCATGTAGTCGAGCAAGGCGATCGGATGGCTCGAAACTAAGTCCCCATTGGTAGAGAGCATATCGAGGTACTGCTGCCCATCGTTTTTAATTGAAATAACCGCTATTAGTTGGCGCTCTTGGGAGTACTTAAAGCCGATGATGGTTCCGTGATCTGCATCATATAGATGGGTGGTGAAGTTGTTGTCTACCGAGTAACGAACCAGTTGCCACCGATTGTCGGTTTTTTGTTGCAGTAAAATAGTGTTGTTGTCTGCCCAAGCTGCATTCTTAATCTCTGAGTTTTTGCACTCCAGCAATACTCTTGGGGTTTGTGGTTGTTTTAATGCTTCTTCAAAACTCAAACTCATTAAGTTGTAGCAGGTTTGTTGTGTTACTGGCTTGGTGCAGTCTTCTTGCTCAATGAATATTAAGTTTTTCCCGTCGGGCGATAGATGATGACCTTGATAAGTACCACTCTCTGCGACAAGCTGAAACTCTTGGTGATTTTCGGTATTTTTTGCCCAAATATTATTAACGCAAACTTTGTCAAAATAGCGATTAAAAATGATGTGCTGCCCATCGGGCGAATAGGTTGCTCCATACTCTTTCTTGTCTGTTGCCGTGATAAATTTAAGGTCATGAAGTCTTAGTTGAGGTACTGGCTCATACAGTCTGAAAAGGAAAATCAGTAAGACGAGTGCCATGACGCTAGCCGCTATAATGTAAGACTTTTTGTTGTTTTTGACTGGGTGATTGTCTTTTATTTCAGATGAACTTGTATCCAAGGTTTCTTGCAAGTCACCAATGGCTGGAACATCGTCACCAATAAATTGAACATTTTGTTCTTGGGCTTTCGGAGGTTTGTTTAAAAGCTCTTCTTCAAACCATCGGACTTCGCACTCCAAGCTGTAACCTTGCTTGGAATGTGTCTTTATGAGGACAGGCTCTTTACTACTTTCACCCAGTGCTTTTCTAAGCTGTGCAATGCTGCGTTGTAAGGTATTTGGGGTAACAATTGAATCAGGCCAAACTTCATCCAACAATTCTTCATAGCTTATGACCTTACCCTGGTGCTTAGCCAAATAGGTAAGAACCGACAGAGCTTTGGGCGCGAGCGTTTTAGATTGATTGGTTAGGCTTATTTGGTTTCTGGATAAGTCGATAAAGAACTCACCCACCCAATACTGTTGAGCCATAGAAGAAGTTGTCCAGCGATGTATAGCTTATAAACCTGAGGTTACTCGCTATATTAGAATACTAAAAGGTCCTCTAATCCTACCATGGCGTATGGGTTTATACAGTGCGTCAGAAAAAAATCAGCAAAATTTCAGAGCCTCTTCAAGCAATTAATACTCCCTTTTTATAGCGTCTTCATAACACGAAATTCAGGTGCTAGCTCGTTTGAGCCAGCACTGTACAAAGGGGCAATAGCGTGAAGAGTTTACAACCCACTTTATTATGGGCGATTGGGTTACTGGCATTAATCAATTTAGACGTTAATGCTAAAGCACTTCAATTGCCTGATATTCAGGTCGTGCCAATTCAGGATAGTGCAACAGAGCGCCGCTACGATTTGTATGTAAAACTCCCAGAAAATTACGAAGCTGACGCTGATAAAAAGTACCCGGTTATCTACTACACAGATGCGACATGGCATGTCGAATTACTGTCTGCGGCAACGGCATTTTTAATAGAAGATGCTATTTTGGTTGGTATTTCCTGGCAAACGGACATGGATGAAGCGTTAGTGAACGAAGCCGGAGCGCACGTCAGTCGATACCGAGACTATTCGATTAGTGAATCTAGCAATGCTGAACATCAGGCTAAGTACCAATTTGGTCAGGCGAACCGCCATCTGGCTTTCATTCGCAACGATGTCTTTAAGTATGTTGAAAACAATTATCGAGCAGATTCGAACAATCGCACTTATTTTGGATACTCACTTGGTGGACAATTTGGTGCTTACGCTCTTCTAGCACAGCCAGATACGTTTAAAAACTACGTTCTTGGTAGCCCTTCAGTGCGCAGGCTTCCACAACTCAAATCTATAGCGAACAAAGATACTGAACATCTTAGTGTGAACGTTTTTATTTCTTACGGCTCAGAAGAAAAGGAACTGAGTGAGCATGTTGATGCTTTCGTTGCTTATTTGAAAAGCCGAAAATATCAACACTTGTCGGTAACACAGGAGGTACCTGAGGGAAGTCATCAAACCGCTTTTCCTATGACAGGCGTTCGCAGCATGGCCTGGTTGGCCAATCTACTTAAATAAAAAGGGAACCCAAATGAAGAAGTTCAAGCTTTCGACAATTCTGTTTTTTTCGCTATTTTCCCATCAAAGTGTCGCTCAAGAAGCTTTTGAGTTTCCACCCCTTGAGGGACCTTATATGGGACAAAAGCCACCTGGTTTGGTAGCTGAACCTTTTGCTCCTGGCATCATTTCAAAAGAAGGTTGGCAGATACAAGGTGTCTTTGCCCCAGGTATGCAGGAATTTTATTTCACCACAGACAGTGGAAAAGATACGCCTATTATTGTTATCGGTTTTCGTGAGCAAAACGGTGTCTGGAAAAAGTACACTGAGTTTAGACGAAATGGTGAGATTACCTTTTCTCCGGACGGTAATCGTATGCACATGGCTAAAGGATATAAGGATCGCGAGGGCGATAGTTGGTCAGAACGCCAAAGCCTTGGGCCTATGTTTGACCGTGAAGACTGGGGAATTATGCGTTTAACGGCTTCTTCCAATGGCACTTACGTATTTGATGATTATAAGAGCAATGATTCAATTCGTATTTCAGAGGTTAAAGAGGGACAGCGTAGCGCTCCCGTGAAAATGAGCGCAGTCGTTAATTCTGGTAAATACACAGCTCACCCTTTTATTGCACCTGATGGGAGTTATCTCATATGGGATAGCGATCGCGAAGACGGTTATGGTGATTCAGACCTTTACATTAGTTTTCGTCAAGACGATGGTGCTTGGGGGCCCGCTATCAATATGGGCGATAAGGTCAACTCTGATAAAGGAGATACTTACGCCAGTGTAACGCCTGATGGTAAGTACATTATTTTCAACAGACGTGTAGATGATGCGACTGACGATTCAGATATCTATTGGGTCGATGCCCAAGTTATCGAGGAACTTAGGCACCAGTGAGTGTCCACAAAATGAATTCACGCAAGGAATTCACGAATTTGTTCGTACATTGTGTTGGCATTTAAGTAATCTAAGCCAACACCTTGCAGTGTTTCACCGTTAGATATCACCAGGCTTGGAAAACCGGATACTCCGGTTGCCCTTGCCAACTGGTGATATATACCTATGTTCTGTTCAAGCGTTTGTTGGACTAGTGTACTACCAAGTAGCTCGCTAAATTCGTCTGGATCTAACCCTAAGTTTTGCGCACAGGCTGTTAAAGTGTCGTTATTCGATGGGTTCTGGGCATGCAAATAGTAAGCTTTTTGAATTTCCAGAATCATCGGCGCTTCATACTCAATATTTATTTGCTTTGCAGCGATAACAGCTCGACATGCAGGATAGGTTGAACGTCTTGGTTGGCATTTCGACCAAAAGTCATAATTAAACTGGGTACCGGGGATTGTTTTCTCAATTCTCGCCCAGGTATTTTGAAGCATTTTTTGCATATCGGCAGGCATGGGCTGATCAGAGTCTGGAGCTAAACCGCCCATAACATAAGTAATTGCTATGTTGTCTGCTTCCAACTGTTGGCGTAGTGTTTGCCAGGTCTTGTTGAAGCCCCAACACCAGCTGCACATCGGGTCATGAATGTAAAAGAGAGTTGCTTGATTCATTCGTTTTGCTGTTTGTCACTCATTTTCGCCATAGTGACTGAAGCACAAAGTTAAAGCAATTCGAGCCATTTAATAGT
The DNA here is from genome assembly GCA_004353515.1 of Alteromonadaceae bacterium M269. Classification (GTDB taxonomy): domain Bacteria; phylum Pseudomonadota; class Gammaproteobacteria; order Enterobacterales; family Alteromonadaceae; genus M269. The sequence goes on from SMNZ01000002.1 coordinate 139,916, forward strand.
CAAACACCAGGTAGTTGACAGATAAGCACTTAGGCGAGCAGGAGAGCCTACTCTTCCATCGATACAATCTATTTCATTGGGTGCGAATTAAAGAGTTCGACCAGAAATTCGATAAAGGCTCGTGTCTTAGCTGGCATATCTCTGCCGCTGGGTATTAGGGCATTAAGCGGCGCTGCACCGGGAGCCATGTCCGGGAATAACTCGATAAGATGGCCTCGTTGGAGTGCTTCGCCAAGCGCTTTGTCATAGACTTGTGCGATGCCCGCTCCCGACATCACTGCATCAACCAATGACCGACCGTCAGCAACGGTTACTGATGCAGGCGGGATGACTTCAATGATTTCATTGGATGCATCTTGAAAAATCCAAGGTCTTATTCTGCCGCTAGGCGCTCGGAAAGCAATAGCGTCGTGTTCTTGCAACTCTAATAACGATTTAGGTGCGCCTTTTCTCGACATATATTCTGGTGATGCGCACAAAACACGTTTTAGATGACACAGCTTTTTGGCGATAAAGCCGCTGTCGTCTAAGAGCCCGATTCTGACAACGATGTCCCATTCTCCCTGAACGGCACCTTCAAACTTATCGGTGAGTGATAGCTCAGTCGTTACTTTGGGATTTGCTTGGGTAAAAAGTGGTAGTGCATTGATGATTGTTCTTCCGACACCCAGGGGGAGATTGACGCGTAAATGTCCTACCGGCTCATCCTTTCGTGCATCCAATTGCAACTTGGCTTGGTTAATTGTCTCAATAGCTTGTTTAGCAGCATCAAAGAATATCTTACCTTCTTCCGTGAGTCGCACAGTGCGAGTCGTGCGGTTGAAGAGTTTTAATCCAAGCTGATCTTCCAGTTTCTTAACGGCTTTACCCGTGCTCGATTTTGTCGAGCGCAATGACTCTGCAGCAAGGGTGAAACTGCGGTGTTCAGCAACAGCGATAAAGGCAATCACTTCATTTAAAAGGGCATGTTGGAACATATTTTGTTTCTAAAATGGATACAGTGAGTGTCAAAATATCGTATTTATGCATCATATGTAAATCAATATATTGTTTCCAGAAACTTCAGTGAATCGTGTCATTGAAGTGATAACCCCCAGTATTGAAAAATTAGGAATGAAATTATGTTACTCCAAGAACAACTTGACGCATTTAAAGCACAATTCAAAACTCAAGCACCAGCAGGAGCATTTGATGCTTTTGCTCGTTCTACACAAGAGCTGATCGACAGTGGTATCGCAGAGCGAGCAATTAAAGTGGGTGATAAAGCACCTGACTTTGTATTGCCTGACTCGAACGGTAACGATGTCTCTCTGCAAGAGTTGCTGGCTAAAGGTCCGGTTATTTTAACCTTTTACCGCGGCGTGTGGTGCCCATACTGCAACATCGAGCTTAAAGCCTTAGAAGCAGTGGCTGATGAGATTCGAGATCGCGGTGCAACATTGGTCGCCATTTCGTTGCAAGGTGCGGCAGATAGTCGTAAATCGCAACGAGACAACAACCTGAGTTATCCAATTTTGACTGACCAAGGCGGCGAGCTTTCTCAACAGTTTGGTCTTCGTTGGACTCTTCAACCTTATGTTATTGAGTTCCACAAAATGTTCAAAGTTGAGCTTCCAGTGATTCACAACGATGGGCAGTGGAATCTACCTATGCCTGCCAGATATGTCATTGGTACTGACGGCACAGTTGCTTACTCTGAGGTGAACCCTGACTATACACGTCGCCCTGAACCTTCGGATATGTTCCCGGTATTGGATGAGCTGAATAGTAAAAATGCTTAATAGCAGCTTTAAGAAAATTAATGCTCGGTAGAGGTTCTACCGAGCCACCCATAATGCAGACAGACATCCTGTTCATATTGAGTTGCTTGCAGCTCATTGGAACTAAGAGTTACCACTAAAGACTAGGCGCTGCCTGTTTGTTTAACGACTTTTTATTGGAGGAATGGGGAAATGAAAAACAAATTTATCTTACCCCTAATTATGCTCAACATGCTAAGCGGTGTTGGGTCTCTTATTATGATTTTTATGACTGGAGGTAATCCAGTTTGGATAGGTGTTCTGTTAACAACACTTCCATTACCGTTTTTATTAATCGTACTTACAAATGTTCTGAAAATAGCGCGAACAAGTGCTCGATTACCCGTTATTCAGGTATTGAGTTTGTCTGGGCTAGGATTGGTTGCTCATACGCTTTATAACTTGAATGAGCCGTTGACGATGCCTTATAAAGCAGCTTTAGGAATCACTGTCTTTGGCGCTTTGTTTGTCCAGTGGTATGTGTGGTCTTATTCTAACTACGGACGCAAGAAGAGTAGTGCGATCACTAAGGGAAGAGCTTTACCTGATTTAAGATTCACACGCCTTGATAATAGCCAATTATCATCCTCGGATTTTGTAGGCTCTAAGGTTCTGATGGTCTTTTTCAGAGCGAACTGGTGTCCGTTTTGTATGAATCAGTTAAAAGAGGTTCTCAATCGAGCAGCTGAATTGAAGAAGAACAATGTTCAAGTAAAGTTTATCTCGAATCAGGGAGTAGGCCTTTCATCTGAGCTCGCTAAATCTTTAGATTTACCTGAGCATTTTGAGATTCTTCAAGATGACGAATTGAAAGCGGCGAAAGCTTTAGGTATAGCAGATATTGGCGGAACTCCAGCAGGTATGTCTGCATATCCAGCAGATACCGTCATGGCTACTGTCATTACACTTGATGAAAAAGGTTTTGTTACTTTCGGTGATGAGACTGATAACTATCGTGTTCGCCCTCACCCTGATGTATTTATGCCAGTGCTTGAAAAATCCTAATGGACAGTTCATCAACAGCTAAAAAAGCAAAACCAGCGGGAATGTTGGTTTTGCTTTGTCTATTTTATATTCCAACGTTATTGACTAATTAAGTCACTGTTAATATCTAAAAAGTTGTTTTTTAGTCTGAGCTTAATTTAGCAGTAAAAAGCCTCATAAGTGGAGGCTTTCCAAAAAGGTTATTGCTGATAACACCCTAAGGAGCAAAGCCAGCAAGACCGACCTGTGAGCTACTGAAACTACCGCCTATGGCATTACAATCAGCCGCTGCACTAGATAAGTTAGAACCAGCAACATATCCTGTTTGTGAGCCACTGTCCGTAACGCAGGTGAAGTGATGAATGGATTCACCATTAGCTTGAGAACTGCCGCTATATAAAGAAATCGCCATGATAGATGAAATGAGTGCTATTTTTCTTGATTTCATAAAATAAACCTTAAATTAGTTAGATTGCCATTTTTATTAGTGGTGAATTAATTTTAGTTTTTGATTATTTTATTTCCTGTGTTTATAAACCTTTTTTCCGAGGTTTCGCACCATTGACACCTATAGACGTCGAATCAGATGCATGCTCAGTCTCAAAAATGAAGAGCTTATGGCGGTACTCAAAAGATAAGTTAATATGTTTAGTGATAAAAAATTTGCTAACACTTATGTCAGGTAGATGTGAGTACTATCCGCTAGAATAAAAGCAAGCTAAGGCAGATTGATAGGGAAGACTCTTGGCGAATAATCTCAAATCAGGGGAACAAATGATGAAGGTGAGCAATAAGGGGGTAGGAATTTTAGGGCTGTTTGTGGGGAGCTTACTCTCGACAGTGGCTATTGCGGAAGATGGAGCTATTGCTCCCGACAGGCCAGGCCTCAGCACAGGAACACATACTATATCGCCAGGCGTTGTATATCTGGAAGCGGGATATCAATACGAATTTACCCGTACGGATATAGATGTAGCAACGCACACATTCCCGCAGGTGGTTGTTAGAACAGGCATTAATGATAAGCTTGAAATTGACTTCGTATGGGATGGTTTTAATCGCGACCACGTCGAGGGATTACCGAATGAGACATCTCGAGCAGATCTCGCCATTGGTGGAAAATACCGACTGTTTGAGTCTGAGGATTTCAATCTTACGCTCTTAGGTTTAATTAATGCGCCGGTAGGCTCTTCACCTTCAACGTCAAATAACATCGATCCCTTATTAGGCTTACTTTGGGATTATAACTTGTCGGGTAATCTTCAGCTTTTTGGTGTAATTCAGTCAACACGACTTGAAGACGAAAATGAAAACGATTTTCAGGAAAATCAATTTGGCCTTGGTATTAATATCGGGCACACAGAGAAGTTAACGAGTTTTGTAGAATATTTTGCCAACTTCCCTAATCAGTCTTTGCTCGATGAACAGCATATTATCGATGCTGGAGTGACCTACCTCTACACCGATGACCTTCAGTTTGACTTTAGTGCAGGTGTCGGCTTGAACGATGAAACCAGCCATTTTGTTAGCTTGGGTGTTTCCGTTCGGTTTTAAACTTAAATGTGGTTCGGTATAACATGCACTGAGTAATAGAAAGTTTGCATGGGCAGTTAATAAACCAATTGCCGGTAGTTGTCATGTGCTCTCGACTAGAGTAGCTTCTAGGTTCTATACAGCAAAGATCAACAGACCCTAGAGTTTGAAGCTATGCGAGAGTATTTATCCTAATGTCATCCAATCACTTCAAGAGCCGATTACCGGATGTTGCTACCAGTATATTCACTGAAATGTCGTTGTTGGCAAATCAGTCTGGAGCGATTAATTTATCTCAAGGCTTTCCTGAGTTTGATACGCCCGAGTTTTTAAAAGCAGCTGTTATTGATGCCGTGCAACAAGGAAAAAACCAATACGCGCCGTCAAGTGGTTTGCCGCCGTTACTAGAGCAAATCAGTGCACTGATTAATCGTCGTTATCAGTATCAGCTAGATCCTCATAAAAATATCACCATTACCTCTGGCGCGACTGAAGCAATATTCGTAGCAATCCAAACGATTGTGCACGCCGGTGATGAAGTGATTATTTTTGATCCTGCTTATGACTCTTATGCGCCGGTTATTCAGCTCGCTGGTGGCCGTAGTGTGCATATTCCGTTATCTGCTCCGGACTACAAAGTTAATTGGCAGCAAGTTCAAGAAAGTGTTACTGACCGTACTCGAGCGATTATTGTGAATTCTCCTCACAACCCAACAGGTACGCTTCTCGACCATCAGGATATGTTGAATTTGCAGCAAATCGTTTGTGATAACGATTTATTTTTGATCAGTGATGAAGTTTATGAATTCATTACCTTTGACAAAAAAGCGCATCAGAGTGTGCTTAAGTATCCTGAGTTGTTTGAACGTGCTTTTGTTGTCTCTAGTTTTGGCAAAACTTTTCATTGTACTGGCTGGAAAATGGGGTACTGCTCTGCGCCAGAGTATCTCACTAATGAATTCCGAAAGATCCACCAATATGTGACTTATAGTGTCCATACGCCGTCTCAAATCGGTATTACGAACATGCTCACTGAACACCCAGAGCATATTGATGAACTGGGGACGTTTTATCAGCAAAAGCGTGATTACTTAATCGGCAAGTTAGCGAGTTCTAAATTCAAAATCCTGCCATCGTCAGGTACCTATTTCCTTCTTGTCGATTACAGCAACATATCAGATATGGATGATCGTTCGTTCTGTCACTGGCTCACCACGGAAGTCGGCGTCGCTGCTATACCATTAAGTCCATTTTATGAACAACCCAATACGAATAAAGTGATTCGCCTGTGTTTTGCAAAAAATGAAGCCACACTGGATTTGGCCGCGGAGAAGTTATGTCAGTTGTAGCTGAATCAAATGTCGACGGAAAAACCTTAACTGTTGCCGCCGTGCAGTACGATATTTCGTGGCTGGATAAACAGCAGAATCTAGACACATTATCTCAACATTTAGATGCATTAACTAATGTTGACTTAGTCTTGCTGCCAGAAACATTTTCAACAGGGTTTGCGATTGATCATGATGGTTGTGAAGAGCCACAAGATAATGGCTTGGTGCTTGATTGGTTGAAAGAGCAGGCAAGTAAAATTCAGGCAGTGGTAGCGGGTTCTGTGCTCGTGAAACAGGGTAATAAAAAGGCAAATCGGTTCTACTGGGTATGGCCTAATGGCGACGTTAAGTTTTATGACAAACGTCATCTATTTCGTTTAGGCAATGAACAAGACTTTGTTGTTCAAGGAGAAAGTCGGGAAATCTTTGTCGTTAACGGTGTGCGTATTCTCCCCTTGGTGTGTTACGACCTTCGTTTCCCAGTGTGGTCACGTAACTTACAAGATTATGACGTGATCGTTTCCGTTGCTAATTGGCCAGCCGTTAGGCGCAATGTATGGGATACCTTATTGCAAGCAAGAGCGATGGAGAACCAAGCTTTTGTCGTTGGTGTTAACCGAGTGGGTGATGATGGAAAAGGCATTGGTCACTCAGGAGGTACCGCCATTTATGATTTCCTAGGTGAGCCCGTTGTTCGTGCAAAAGACGATGCCGTTGAGGTCATTCAGGCAACATTAGACCTTGAAAAGCTCGCTGCTTTTAAAACCAAATTTCCAGCTTATCTGGATGCCGATGAGTTCAAGATTTTGTAGGTTAGACGTAATAGAACTCATTGATGAAACTAGCTAAAGTCGTAATAAATAACCGTGAGTTCCAACCTTAGGAGAAAGCCATGTGTGATGAGTTGACAGAAAAAGATAACGAAGATTTTGAGCAAAAAGGTGGCACGCTAAACCGCCGTGATTTTGGTAAGTTAAGTGCCGCTGGTATCTTTTCCCTCTACTACGCTGGATTTGCTAATGCGAGTGGTCTATTTAAAGATGACCTCGTTGAGACTGAAGTTGAAGTTAAAATGCCCGAAGGTGTTTCCGATAGCTTTTTCGTACATCCCGCTAAAGGTAAGCATCCAGGAATTTTAATGTGGCCTGATATTAGGGGCTTAAGACCTGCGTTTAAAGCTATGGCTAAGCGCTTAGCGGCAGAAGGTTATTCTGTATTGGTGGTTAATCCGTTTTACCGCGATGCAAAACACCCTGTCATCGACCCGGGCAAAGGGTTCAGAGACCCTGGAGTGCGTGAAGTCCTCATTCCTATGTATCGTAAATTGACTCACGAAGCCAGTATGTCGGATGCACGTGCTTATATTAAGTTTATCGATCAGCAAGACAGTGTGGATACATCACGCGGAATAGGAACTGCGGGATACTGTATGGGTGGTCCTTTGATTATGAGAACGGCTGGTGCAGTGCCTGAAAGAGTTGGCGCAGCTGCTTCATTTCATGGTGGCGGCCTAGTGACAGAAAGAGAAGATAGCCCTCATTTGCTGATACCTAAATCTCCAGCTCATGTTTTACATGCCATCGCTGCAAATGATGACGAACGTTCACCAACAGTGAAGGATGATCTTGCCGCAGCTTATAAAGCGGCTGGTGTACCAGCAGAGATTGAAGTCTACAAAGATACATTGCATGGTTGGTGTCCGCCGGATTCAAGCGTATACAACCAAGAGCAAGCGGAGAAAGCTTGGTCTCGTATGCTAAATCTCTTTAAGACTGCTCTAGTCTAAAATATCGCTGGCGCTAGCTCATAAACAAAACTCCTTATTGAGTTTATTGGTTCGAGCTAGCGTTTTTTCATCTGTCGCTCCTGATAGAGTGCGCCTTACATAAAAGTTGGCTGGTGGACGTGCAATCACTCCCTAGTTACAATGGTTAAATATTCTCGCAATACAGCTTTAAATCACAAATATCTTGTCGCCTGGTTGAGGAGGGAATCCGATGTTTGAGCCCCATTGCCAATACAGTATAGACATTCAGGGAGCCGTTATGGTGACCATACTCTCTGGAGCATGGAACCGGGAAGGTGCTAAGAAATACGCTGAAGATGTTAAAACAGCAGCTGAGAATCTTGTACATAAACCTTGGTGTCGAATTGCAGATTTAAGTGATTTTGATGGTGGACCAATGGAAGTCATGGATGAACTTATCGAGCTACAACAATGGAGCCGAAGTAACAAGTGCGTCCGCCTGCTATTGGTGGCACCTAAGCTGTTAAATAAAAGTGTTATTGATTCCAAAGCGCCTGTGTATCCGGATGTCGATCAACTAGCCACTCTTGATGAAGCAATTCAAAGAGCCAATGAGCTTCTAATCCCTCCCAAGTAAGCTTTAACATTCTTCTGTGCCCGTTCGTTCTAATCATCAATGATGATTATTCTATTTGAAGTTAGCCTCTGAAAATTCGATTACGTTACTTCATTTAAACCGTCTGACATTTCTTGACGACAAAGGAGTATTAAAATCTAAGAAGAGTTTTCTATGCCTTTGCTGACTCGTGTAGTTTTTGTCTTTATTTCGATTATGTCCTTTTCTATTGAAGCCTCTCAAACGAGCGTCATCAAGGGTGTCAAAAAACGCCCTGTCATAGATGGTTTACTAGACAAACACCTGGCGACTTTGCCTGTGCGTCATTTCGAACGATTCTATGATTTTGATAATGACGGTCCTGTTCCTGCAACCGTCAGTTATCGTATAGCTCATCATGCAGATGGACTTTATCTCTATTTTGAGACGGATGCTGATGCGATCACTTATCGCAAGCGCGGCTTCATTTATGGCGATGGATTTAAGGTTGTTGTCGGCAAATACAATCCCTATGGTCGAGCCAAGGAATATGTTGAAGTGGTTTACTCGCCTACAAAACGAGAAGAGGATATGTCCTCAAGGCAGTACATTTCTTCTTATAACGTGACAGGAAAACCTCGTCGGCTTTCAGATAAGTCTGAAATGCAGGAAGCAGTGTTCGATGGCGGTACTGGCTTTGAGGTTTTTTTAAGTTGGCAAGATATCAGCCCGTATCACTTTCACTTCACGCAAAATATCGGTCTAAATCTGTATTTCGCCAAAGGTATTCTGGACAAAGCGGGAACTATTGCCACATACGGATATGCCATCAGGCATGATGAAGGAATATGGGATGAGGCAGTCGATCATCGAGTATTAGCGCCATTTTCTTTTTCTCAGCCTACTGGTGAATCACAGCCATTCTCGATGACAATCGTTCAACGCACACTCCCAGTGGGACAAGCTCTGGACTTAAAAACTTATGGTGGAAGTCATACTGACTCAGCTGAAACATGGCATATTCGCGATAAAGAGAATGCCGTTGTTGCTTCAGGCAAACTCAATCAACAGGGTAAGGCGGGCCATTGTCAAATCAATGTATCGAGTTTGGCTGCAGGTACTTATGTTTTCGAGTTGTTAGGGCATAGCCAGTCATTTAGCCTGTTACCTGACGTTGATTTGAATAATGTGCTTTCTATTTTGTGGGATACGGAAGATATATCTCGCGGTACGAAAAATACCTTGCTGTTTCGTATCGAACAAATCCAGGAGTCTCTAGACAGTATTAAACCTTACGAATCGAAACACGAGTTAGTTGAGCAAATGGTATCTCTCGAAGATAACCTGAAGCTAATTGAACAAGGAAATGATCCTTTTGCATCTTTAAAACTCCCTTACAGAAGAGCTTTTCGCTCGAAATTGGATGGCACATTACAACCTTATACGATAAAGCTGCCTGATAATTATGAACCCTCGAAAAAGTATCCTTTGCTCGTGTTTATGCATGGTAGCGGTCAAGATGAGAAGAGCCTTTTGGATCAGCCTAGAAGCAATGGTGAGTTTATTGAAATAGCGCCTTATGCGAGAGATAAGTTTTACGCCTACGCGTTTCAACAGTCTGACATAGACATTAACGAAGCTATTGCGGATGCCATTGCAAACTTTTCAGTCGATGAGAGTCGTATCATCATTGGCGGCTTTTCGATGGGAGGATACGGAGCACTATTAACCTATGTTCGAAACCCAGAACGCTATGCAGGAGTTGCAGTATTTGCCGGTCATCCGAACCTGGCGAATCAATGGTTGGACACCGATACCTACGCTGACTTTACTAAACCTGAAGCGCTATCGTCTTTCCATAAGGTTCCTGTGTTTATTTATCACGGAACCGCAGATCCTGCCCTAGATGTCACTTTGATGCAGAAGCTGGCGGCAGATTTAGAATATAGCGGGGCTTTTGTGACAACGTCATTCGTTGATGGACGAGGACATGTTTACCAAGACAGTGATACACACAAACGCTATCTAGCTTGGCTTGAATCACTGGTTACGCAATGAGTTAGAGGAACCTAGGGAATAAAGCTGTGGTTGGTTACAGCGCTAACTGTAACCAAACTAAGCGATGATCTGACGAGCTAGCGCGATCTTTAACAAGTCGATAAAGTTTGTCTTCTTCGGTAGGCCAAAACACACCACCATTGATAACGGTAAAGTGTTTAGAAGGAATGACATAATCAGCGCGAGCTCCCCAGCTGGCGGTGTGGTACTTACCGTAGGGATTATCTGGTCTATTGAGCTTGCCTGCTTCACTTTGTGGCGTGAATTGATTGTTGACTTCCGATGATGCCAGGAGCTCTGAAATGACTGGCTTAGTGTCGTTAACTCTGTCAGGTGAGGCGTTTTGATCACCAAGAATAACAAACCTAGCTCCCGGATTAAGACCGCCATAGATGCCTCTATCGTCATAAATATAAGTGCTCTTTTGTGGCGTAATATAATCTAGCCAAAAGCGGATCTCGTCGTGATTACGTTTGCCGTTTCTATCTTCTGGTCCATCAAACACGGGTGGTGTGGGATGACTTGCTAGTACTCGAATAATCTCTCCGTTCACATCGACAGGAATGTCCCAATGGGATTTCGACGATAACCTCAGATTCTCCCATTCCCAGTCATTGTAGAAAGGTTCTTTGTTTTCGGGGGTAATTGGTTTTAACGCGCCTAGCATATCCGACCATAGAAAACGCTGAAAGGTGCGAATGTCTTTGTTAACAATGGGGTACTTAGACAGCAGCACCATGCCGTAATGCCCGGTGTATAAGCCGAATCCCTGCGCATCTGCACCAAAGTTTTCAGCTTTGCCATTATTGTCTAAATCGAATGATGTGGGTAATCCGGTATTGGATTGAGCATAAAAGAAGTACGGATAATTTATGGGCTCGCTGCCATTATTGGCCTTGCTGAGATAATTATCGATAAAAGCGCGAATACCGTGTTTGGGGTTATCGATGAAGTCAAACTCGTTCAAAAGAATAATATCAGGCTTCGTCCGTTGAATTATCTCAGCAATATTACTTATTTGTGGGTGGTTGCCGTCAGCTAAATGCTTCATGAGTAACTGTGAACCTTGGAGTGTTTCACCTTGATTATCCTCGTCAACGTAATTGCGAGCTTCCATACTCACGTTGAAGGTGGCGACAGTAATAGGATGATTCGATAACTCTTTGGCTGTTGTGCTACACGCGGATAACAACAAAATCCAAAGGGGTATTAACTTGTACATTTTTCTTCCTGTAAAGTGCACAACTGCGAAAGAGAGGTGCACTACTCATGATGTATTTAGATAAAAAAGCTTTATGCTCTTTTATTGATTAAAGACTCCCAAGGCCCTGATATAGCTAAAGTCTTAGCGGGTGAGTAGGCATTTACAAACAATGTTTTACCATCAGGAGAAAAACATGCGCCAGCAAGCTCTGTTTGAGCCCTTAACTTGGCGAATGTGTATACCTCGCCAGAAGGTGTTACACCTCTAAGATGATTGCTAACAACCTCTGAGTATTGATCTTCACAAACAATCAAATGACCGTTAGGCGCTACAGTTAGGTTGTCTCCAAAATTATATAAAGACTCATGGCTGCTCTCTAAAAATAATTGCAGACGTCCAGGAGATTTTGTTTCGCTAGCCTGCCCTTCGTTAGGTGAAGGTTGGTAACGCATTATCTGACCAAGTTTTTTATTGCCACCATTGGTACAGCAAAAATACAGCTCTTTATCTCCCCAATGAATCCCTTCGCCACGAGCAAAGAGTGCAGCACCAGCAGCGTATCCGCGCTTACGTAAATCATCTTCAGGACTATCTGGATTTTCGATGTCGATCCACTCAGCTTGGTGCCAACTATTGACTGGCATAGAAGCAGATTCCCAGTTACGTGAGTCATATTTCGGTTTGCCTTTGACAACCAATGCTTGCAGCTTTCCACCTTCTTGGAGCTTCCCGTATTGGTTGGGGATAAAGCGATAAAATAAGCTGTCACCTTGATCCTCTGTCATGTAAACAATGCCTGTTTTAGGATCGACCGCCGCCGCTTCATGATTGAAGCGTCCCATCGCTTTCAATGGTTGCGCTTGTGATAGGGTTTTTGAATCCGCCAGTACTTCGAAGACATAGCCATGGCTTTTTTGAATATTACCGTCCGCTTTGTCGACGCTTTCTTCGCAGCTCAACCAGCTTCCCCAAGGAGTAATTCCACCAGAACAATTTCGAATGGTGCCTGATAAGCTCAAAAACTCTTTTTCGACACTCTGCTTTTGCAGGTTATAAATGAGTGTACTCGTACCGCCAGGAAGCGAAGTGCCGTCCGCATATGTATCGTAGGACAGCTCTGATTTATGTTTTCGAATAGACGCAGGTTGTTTTTCCAGATGGCGTGGGTGAAGTTCGTGATTGCGGATTAAAGCGACCCGGTTTTCATCTAACGGAATACAACCCATACCGTCGGCTCTATCTGGGACATGTAAGCCGTCAGACATCAATTCACCAAATTGAGAGATAAGTTTGTAAGAAAAGCCTTTGGGCAGATCTAATAGCTTTTGTGAATCAGGGACAAGTGGCCCATAGCCGATAATGGAAGGTGTTGGTGCGGCAGCACCTGCCATGCCTAATCTGCTGTGTATTAAACCGCTAAATGCAAGGGTTCCTAACCCTAAAGAAAACTGCCTTCTAGTTATCATTGATAATGACCTATCTATTTTTGATCGATAACAACCGCGTTGTGCGCATGCAAGCTTTCTTGATGCTCAATTTTGAACCAATAGTCAGGCACAAAATCCAGTGATTCCAGGAATTGCTTGAGTCGTCTTGCCGCATCCTCGCAGAACATCAGGTTGTTTCCATTCAACCTAGCAAACTCTTGTTCATCTTCCCGTTTAACCGCGGTCTGTACTGGTGTTCCGATAGCTTGTTCGAACTGAAAGATTAACGCATCTATGCTTCCCCAACAATCTCCTGATAGTTCGAGTTTGATATAAGCATAAGACCTTTGATTATGTGGCGTTGCTAAAGCAGCTCGCCCTGACATAAGCCAATCCACCAATTCCTGCTTATCGACCTTGGTTCCCGAAAACTTTTCATCAATGGCATCTGCATTTAGCTGGTTCGCTAAAGATGCTGAACATGGGCAGGTGCTCGAGTAGGGGATAGTGAGCTCAAGTATAGTTTTGTTGGCTCCTGCATTAATTTGTTGGGTGAAAGAGACAGAATAGACCTGATGACCCAAGTTGTCGCTGAGTAGAGCTTTCTTCTCCAAGGGTAGGTCGAATGCCAGCTTGATCATTGCGGATTCGCTAAGATCTTTATGCGACTCCAATATTGAAGCTAATAGCTTATTCAAACGAGCAGAGGTTAGCGATTGATTCGCTAACATTTCATTGAGTTTCAGATAAAGGCGGGACATATGAATGCCTTTCGCCGTTGTATCTAGGCTGACAAAAATATCTACATTGGCACATGTCGCAACGTCTAAACCGGAAGAAAGTGTTAGATGAATAGGTAAGCCAATCTTTTCCATGCCCACCCATTTTAGAGGAGAAGCGGCGGTAGAGTGAGGTTGTTTAGAAACGTCAGGCAGAGTGCTAGTTGTCTGGTACATGCGAGTCCTGGTTAAAAATGACTAGAAATAGAAAACTTGTAGGTCTAAAGATGTGAAGCCTTAGTCATCAACAGAGGTTTAGTTTGAGATACTAATTGTTATGTTATCACGTAACAATTAGTATTGGCATATTGAGAGCTACATCCCCCTTTCTTATATCTCCGCGATGCTAATGGCTAAAGGGGCTTACGAGACCTATAAATGAAAATATTAATTAAAAACGCTGATTGTCTGGAACATCTTTTAGGAAAAGAATCAGAAAGGCGGATTAGGGTTAACGTTGTTATTGAAGATTCAACGATTTCACAAATTTCCGAAGAAGAGTTAGAGGGAGAGTTTGACCAAACAATTGATAGAATAGGGCTTTTCTTGTCGCCAGGCTTAGTCGACCCTCAAGTTCACTTTCGTGAGCCCGGAATGGAATACAAAGAGGATATCGAATCGGGAAGTAAAGCAGCAGTAAAAGGCGGTTTTACTGTTGTTATCTCAATGCCGAATACGAGCCCGACCGCCGATAACCCAGACGTTATAGAATTTATGGCTAACCGCTCGAGTGAGGTTGGTATTTGCAAAGTGTATCCAACAGGTGCTTTATCTGAAGGACTTTCTGGCAAAACGTTAACTGACTTTGCAGCGTTGAAGCGTGCAGGTGCTGTGGCAATTACTGACGATGGTAAGGGCGTGCAAAGCGACGACTTGTTTCGTCAGGCACTTGTTCAGGCAAAAGCGCTAGGAATGCCTGTCTTAGATCACTCAGAAGATGAATCATTGTCGCTTCAAGGGGCTATTCACGAAGGTGAGGTATCGCGGAAGTACGGTATCAAAGGTGTAAAAGCTGAGTCGGAGTCTGTGCATGTTGAACGAGGCTGTCAGTTCAGTGAAGAAACCGGTGCGCATTATCATGTGTTACATGTGTCGACCAAGGCTTCCATTGATGCAATTCGTGCAGCCAAAACCCGAGGTGTGAATGTAACCGCAGAAGTATCTCCTCATCACTTGCTGCTATGCGACGAAGATATTGGTGTTAAAGAGGATAATACGCTAGATGCGAACTGGAAGATGAATCCACCACTACGTTCCAAACAAGATAAACAAGCATGCCAAGCTGCATTGTTAGATGGCACTATTGATGCGATAGCAACTGATCACGCACCGCACTCGCCTGAAGAAAAAGCTTTAGACATTCAATCGGCACCTTTCGGCATTATAGGATTAGAAACGGCTTTCCCTTTAATTTACACACACTTTGTTAAAACTGGAAAGTTAAGCTTGGGTGCTTGCATTGATTTAATGAGTAAACAAGCTGGGGCGTTATTTAACATTCACTGCGGACGCATTGAGGAAGGTGCCGTTGCCGATCTTTGTCTATTCGATCTGGACTCAGCCTTTGTTGTTGATGAAGCTTTCTTTGCCTCAAAGTCTAAAAACTCGCCCTTCATCGGCAATACACTCTACGGACGAACTGAGCTCACTATGACTGACGGCAAGGTCGTTTATGAACGCGCCAAACAATAAGCAATCCTAACTCTATGCGGAAAAGGCTGGTAGACTCTGTGATAAAAATAAACAGATAAAGATCAATACGTTCGAGGATTGCTACATGAAAAAGTTTCTGATCGTTATAGTGGCCATTGCTGTGATGTTAGTCACAGGGTTATTTGTCTATGTGAAAGTCAAAAGTAAACCGCTCCCTTCCGGTGATGCAGGTCCTGCCGCAGAGGCACTTGCGCACGAAATGCTCGGTGCTATTAATCATGAAGCATGGCTTAAAACAGGTGCTATCCGTTGGAACTTTGGCGGTAGGCAGCAACACCTTTGGGATAGAGAGCGTCATGTTGCCAAGGTTGAGTGGGAAAATATTCAAGTATTAATCAATCTGTCTACGCGAGAAGGAATTGTCTATCAAGATGGTCAAGAGCTATCCGAAGGTAAGGAGCAATATCTTGAACAAGCTTGGGCTCATTGGGCTAACGACAGCTTCTGGTTAAATCCGATATCAAAAGTATTTGATGATGGCACCTCTCGACAACTTATTACCATGGAAGCTGGTTTGCGTGGATTGTTAATTACCTATTCTTCTGGTGGTGTTACGCCTGGCGATAGCTACCTTTGGGTCGTTGATAACTCCGGTTTACCTGTGCGCTTTGATATGTGGGTTTCAATCATTCCTATCGATGGCTTTGAAGCCAGCTGGGAAGATTGGACAACTCTAGATACTGGCGTGAAAGTTTCTCAGAAGCATGACTTGAGCATTTTTCAGCTCGAACTCACTGATATAAAAGCGGCAGCGACATTAGCAGAGTTAGAAAATGGGCATGACCCTTTCGCTGCGCTATTTACCCATCCATGATTGAAAAACAAGGCTAATAATGATGATGTCACTCCGTACATTGGCTATTTTTGCCATTTCTTTTAGTACATTACTCACTTTGTCTCTGCCAGCTTATGCATTGAAAGAGACAATAAATCCAAAGCTGTTTGATAACATGAAGTACCGTTTCATTGGTCCTTATCGCGGTGGTCGTTCTGTAGCGGTGTCTGGTGTTGCCGGCAAACCCAACCTTTATTATATGGGAGCTACAGGCGGTGGTGTATGGAAAACCCTGAATGCGGGCCTATCATGGAAGCCTATTTCTGACGAAGATTTTGCGGTTGGCAGTATTGGTTCAATTGCTGTTGCGCCGTCAGACCCTAATGTTATTTATGTGGGGACAGGCGAAGGCCCTATTCGAGGTGTAACAACCAGTCACGGTAAAGGCGTATACAAATCGACTGATGCGGGTGAGACATGGGTATTGGTTGGTTTAGATAACCGCGGTCAGATCCCTAAAATTCGCGTACACCCAACTAATCCCGACATTGCTTGGGTTGCCGTGCAAGGCAATATCTGGGCACCTAACGATGAGCGAGGTATCTTCAAAACCACTGATGGTGGGAAAACCTGGACCCATGTGCTCAAGGTCAATGAGGATACTGGTGCTGCGGATTTGGTGTTAGATCCTTCTAACCCAAGGATTTTGTATGCCAGCATGTGGCATCACGGCAGAACACCTTGGTTTATTAAATCAGGCGGTGACGGCGGTGGTATCTATAAATCCACTGATGGCGGTGAAAACTGGGATAAACTGGAAGGCGGCTTACCAGAGCTTATCGGTAAAGTAGGTATTGATATCTCCGCTTCAAACCCTAAGCGCCTATATGCGATTATCGAAGCCGATGAAGGTGGCTTATACCGCAGCGACGATGGCGGTTCATCATGGCAGGTATTGAATAATGACAATATCCTTAAGGCGCGAGCTTGGTATTACAACCATATAAAAGTTGATCCAAATGATGAGAACACGCTTTATGTGATGAACGTTCAGCTGCATAAATCTATTGATGGCGGTAAGACATTTGAGATTAAATCACTGCCTCATGGCGATACTCATGATATGTGGATTAACCCTGAAAACAGCCTGAATATGATCAACGCTAATGACGGTGGAGCGACTGTTACTTTCGATGGCGGAGAATCCTGGTCAAGCATTTACAACCAACCGACTTCTCAGTTTTACCGTGTAGTGACAGATAACCTTGAGCCATACTATGTTTATGGTGGGCAGCAAGATAACTCGACCTTAGCAACCCCTTCCGCAACTTGGGATCGTGGTATCGGCATTGAAGAGCAGTTTGCAGTGGGTGGCGGTGAAAGTGCACATATCGCCTTTGATCCAAATAACCCTGAACTTATTTATGCAACCACTATTAATGCGACGCTCACCGAATTTAATCGAAGCACAGGATTAACGCGCCCAATTATGCCTTACCCTGAATATGTATTTGGGCGTAATGCACGTGATCAAAAGTACCGCACAAACTGGAATGCACCTGTTCTTGTTTCTCAGCATAATCCGAAGACGGTTTACTACGGCACACAGATGGTTTTGAAAACCTCAGACCGAGGCGTGAACTGGCAAGAAATCAGCCCTGATTTAACACGCAATGACCCTGAAAAACAGGGATTAAATGGCGGGCCTATCACTAATGAACAAGCGGGTGCAGAGTATTACAACACTATATTTTATATTGCGGAATCACCATCAAAAGCCGGGGAACTTTGGGTTGGTGCAGATGATGGCAAGCTGCATCTGACCAGAGATGAGGGTAAGAATTGGAAAGACATCACGCCTCATAACAAAGAAGCGCAGATAAATGCGATTGATTTGAGCGTTCATTCTCAAGGAAAAGCTTATGTCGCAGTCACAGGCTACAAGCTCAATGATTACAAGCCCTATATTTATAAAACTGAAAACTATGGAAGGCGCTGGACTCGCATTGATAAAGGTTTACCAGAGGACGCTTTTGTTAGAGTGGTGCGTGAAGATACTGCGCGTGAAGGCATGCTTTACGCAGGTACAGAAAGTGGCATGTTTGTGAGTTTTGACGATGGTGAAAACTGGCAGGAACTTTCGTTGAACTTACCTCCTGTTGCCATTACCGATATGCAGGTCAAGGGTAAAGATTTGGTTATCGCTACCCAAGGACGTGGTTTCTGGATACTAGATGATATCAGACCGCTTCGTGAGGTTCGTTCATCCCTGGAAGACGAAAGCTTATTCCAGTTTAGCCCGGTAGATGGGGTTCGTTTGTTGTCTGGTGGTGGCGGTAGTGGTCAGCTAGAAGCGAAAAACCCTGCACGTGGTGCTACCTTCCGTTATTTCTTAAAAGATGAACTAGGCGAGGATGAAACGCTGCGCATTGATATCTTTGATTCGAATGATCAACTCGTACGGACGCTATCTTCTGCACCTGGAGATTTTGAAACCTGTGCTAAAGGTAATGAAGATGCGCGTAGTCCTTTGAAATTTAAGCACCCATCAACCAGTGAAGGTTACAATGAATTCGTCTGGGATCTGCGTCGTGAGCCATTAAACTGTATCGACAATGTTAAGTTGTTTGGTGGATGGAATGGTGCTCGTGTCATGCCAGGGGATTATAAAGCGACTATGACAATGGGTGATGAAACTCAGACTCGTCGCTTTAAGGTGTTACCTGATCCAAGAGAAGAAACTAATGCCGCTCAACTGAGAATTGTTGAACAAAGCATTCAAGCCAGCGCGAATATGCTTAACGAACTTTTTGGTCATTTACAGAAAGCGCGTAATGTACGTGAAAAACTCAACGGCGTTACTGAATCAAATCTGATATTGGCCAGTGATGTTTCTGCATCTATTGACCGTATTGTCAGTGCGATTGATGGCTGGGAATCTCTGGTTATTCAGCCCAAACATCAAACCTTCGAGGATGATATTAACTGGCCAAATATGCTGGATAGACAAATTCGATTCTTGATGGATAACTTCGATGAAACAGGTGCTCCGGCACAAGCTGGCGCATTAAAACGATTAGAAGATTTGGATGCCACATGGCAACAGTACAAATTGCAACTCGAAGCTTTATTTAGTGAGCAAGTTGCACCGCTCAATAAAAAGCTTTCCGAGCAAGGCTCATTCGACTTGGATGAGCTGTAACAACGACTTCTAAATCAATGACAATCCCATGTTTTCCAGCCAACTGGAGTAAAACATGGGGTTGCCTTATCTTAAGATGCTAGTGTTTAGCGGTATTTCGCTTAAAGCGTATTTGCTGACGACACATCAACAGCGTGACGCCAAGGCTTTTGGCTATTTGTTATTCTTCATTAAGAGTACGATTAATTGATGTACTTATTCTCAAATTCTGAAATGGGGAGTGGCTTGTCAAAGTAGTATCCTTGCATGATGTCACAGTGGTTTTCTTTGAGCCAAGCTAATTGTTTATCTGTTTCGACGCCCTCTGCTACAGTGGTTAAGTGCAGCTCTTTAGCTAGTGCCAATATAGTTGATGGTAAAACCGTATCATTTGGGATGTCAGAGATGAAACTCCTATCAATTTTTAAGGAGTCCAACGGAAGTCTCCGCAAATAAGACAAACTAGAGTAACCCGTACCAAAGTCATCTATCGATATTTTGATACCGTTATCTCTCAGTTGAACGAAAAGTGAGAATGTTGTTTCGATATCTGTCATTAGGGTTGATTCGGTTATCTCAAACTCTAAGAGATCGGTGCAACCTTCATAACGAGACAGTATCTCCTTCACTTTAACCAAGAAATCACTTTCTCTTAATTGAATTGGAGAAACATTGATGGCAACTGGGATACTCATACCCATACTCCGCCAACGTTGTATGCTTTTGCAGGCTTGTTCAATTACCCAATATCCAATAGGCACAATAATATGCATCTCTTCGGCGATATCGATGAAGTCTGCTGGTGGGCGAATATTGCCTTTATCATTCCATCGAATCAGTCCTTCACAACCTATCAGGGTTTCTGTTTCCGCATCCATTTTAGGCTGATAAAACAACAATAAGTCATCATTCTGAAGTGCTAATTTAAGTTTTGTTTCGATGTTGAAACGATTTTCGCTATCCGCAGTGAATGATGGGTCATAGTGAACAAAACAATTGGTACCTTGCTTCTTCGCTTGATACATCGCCAAATCTGCATTTCTAACCAAAGAATCTACTGTTTCTCCATCTTTAGGATAAAAGGCACAGCCTATTGAACCTGCAGGGTGGATGATGATGGAATCGGCTGCAAAAGGTTTATTGATAATCGATAATAATTTGGGGGCTAGCTCATCAGATTGATGCTGTTTATAAGCTTGCTTATAGACAATGACAAATTCGTCACCCCCGAGGCGACCGACAAAGGTGCCTTTGGGCAAGTTTTCCGTGAGTGAGTCTGCTAAGTGAACAAGCAGTTTATCGCCGACCGAGTGTCCCATAGAGTCATTGATGTGCTTAAACCGATCAAGATCAATGAAGATGACCGCAAACTCTGAGCCGCCTTCCTTAGCTTGTTCTATGTTGGTTCTGAGTTTATCGAAGATAAGGTTTCGATTGGCTAAGCCCGTTAACGCATCACGCGTTGCAATTTTTGTCAGCTCTTTATGATTCTTAAACAGCCGAGACAGCATCAGGTTGAACTGGCGAACTAGAAACGACAGCTCTCCCGTTTGATGCCCTTGTGGAGCACTGATACTTGATAAGCTTGAAGAGTCGGGAGAAATTTCAGACAGCTCTTGTCCAATTGCAATGATCGGACGGGTGAGGAAACGATGAAAAACAATCGCTAGTACAAGAGAAAGAATGATTGAGTTAAAGAATACTGAGCGGATTATGACAAAGATATCGTCTATAAAGCCATGGGTTATCTTATTGATATCAAAGTTCACGACAAGCATGCCGATTTCCCCAGAACCATAATGGCCTTGGACTTTATCAGGGCTATGGATGGGCCTTGTTACTGTTTCAAATTCTGCAAATAACTTAAAAGGTAACGCCCGCTCAACATCACCTTGGTTCGTTCTTGTTTTTTCGGAAAAAACAGAACCATCATCAGAGACTATTCGGTTGTTGTAAATCGTCTCAATGGATAGCAAGCCTTGTAGTGTTCTGTCTGCGAGCTCTTCGTCGAGGCTCCACAATGCCTCAGAGGTTGGAGGTTCAGCAAGGTCTAAAATTTGATTTTGTTCGCTTACAAGTTGCTCTTTGGTGATTTTAAACAACAAGAAAATTTCAAAAATACAAATGATAAGGCCGACACAGAGCGCTACTGTAATGACTCGGAGAGATTGACGCCAAGTCAAGGAATGCCAACGCTTATCAGACGGTTTGTCGATTAAATCTGACACTAAAGCTTTGATATCCGGAAGTTAAATCATCAATTTGAGATTATAGACTGTTTAAATAAAGAAAACAGTTATACCAAAGATCAAGAGACCCTAGTATTGTTGCCGACCGCATACTTTGACAATAGTTGTTTGTTTAAGCTAAGTTGAAAAAGAGAGTGTGAAACACACGTATAGCAGATTTAGCTATAGTGACATACTGCCGAAGAAGTTAACATTTTGAGGGGAAGTCATTTCCTATGGTTCCTTACCGTTCATTCAAGAAAGCTATCGTTATTACCTTTGCAACTTTATCTTTGTTTTTAAAGTCTGCGGATGCGCAAGATATCAAGATAGCGAGCTTAACAATACCTAAACTTTTTGACGACAGGGACACGGGCGTTTATGCAGACGTACTGCACCAAATTACGAAGGATTATGAACATAATGTTGAGGTAGCTTTTCTACCTCACGCCAGATTGCTTAGGGATCTCAACGCTAATAGGTTTGATTGTACTTACGTAGCAACGAATTCACCTCCAAAGTGGCAAGATAATGGATTAGATCCGCAGAAATGGATATTTGTAGGTCCTGTAGCTACCGTCAATATAGTTGCGTTTATACGTGCAGACAGTCCTGATATTAAATCTATTGAAGATATAAAAGATAAACTTATCGCCGTTGATGTGAACCTCAGAGGAGTGCTTACCAAGCTCGGAGTAGAATGGAAGTATTCGACTCAAAGCCAGTTTCAACTTGCTCGTATGCTGGCGCGAAAAAGAGTCGATGTGGTCATTGGTTATGATGCGGACTTTGTCGACATCTTTAGAAATAATCCCGAACTTCAGAACTTAAAAGAAGCTTCCTATGTCATTGAGTCTGTGGAAGATGGGTTGTTATGCACAGATACAGAGAAAACGGCGAAGTTTAGAATGCACGCCGATAACGTCTTAAATCAATTACGCAGTTCAGGTTGGTTACAAAACAAGTTCGACCCTTCAAGCTCGGTGGAATGATATCTTGCCTTAAGGTGTAGTGGCTCATGTCTAATCTGACACTTTTGATTAAGAGTTTCGACATTACCTAACAGGCCGTATTAGACAATAACCGGTCGTTCGCAAGTGTCGAATTTTTGGTGAATTTATCCGATCCCTATATACCATTTGGAGACGGTCGCGAGAACGATTTTTTGCTCGAATAGCGGACCGTCGTGAATTATTGAATTTCACCTTGCGGTGTATTTATTGTCTATTTTTAAGGTCTTCGATGATTTGTGCAGAGACCCAGAATACATCTGACTGCTCTTTCCCACTGTCATCAGTGCGCGGCACCATTCTATTGAAGAAAAGATATTTTCCATCTGGCGATACCGTTGGTCCGCCCTCACGAACTTCAGTATTGATGGCGCTCCCCAAGTTGATCGCGTCACCCCAGGAACCATCTTTCTGCCGGAAACTTATAAAGAGGTCGGATTCCCCGTAACCATCTTCTCGTTCACCGTCCCAAAGTATGTAACTCTCATCGGGGGCAATAAAGGGATGGGCATTCCACCTGCCAGTATTAATCTCTTTTGGAAGCGGCTTTGGGTTTTCGCGTTTGCCATTAATCAGCCGCGAATAAAAGAGCGTGCCATAACCGTCCTTGTGTCTGGCATTTTCATCAAATACCAAGGTTCCCTTGGCTGATGTTGTGAGACCCATGATACGAACCTCTTCAAACTTTGGGCCAAGGCTTTTCCATTCAGACCAACCTTCCGCCGTGCGCTCTCTATACTTCGACTTGTGATATTGGGTCTGACCATCTGGCGAATAGAAGGGCTTCAGCATGTCGTCTGGCATCAGAGTTTTATGCCATTGGTTAGCGACATTTTTGAAAATATGGCTTTCTGGTTGTTCTACTTCGCGAGAATGCCGCCACCGTTTAATGTAAATTGTGTTAGCATCAGGCGAAAAACCGACGGAATCTCCCCACTTTTCTGTATTTACAATGCCGGGCGCAAAAGGGCGCGGTGTTAACCCTGGTGGCGTTTCTCCAAAGTAGTGGTTTTGTGAGGCCTGGGATTTTTCTTTACCGTAACTATTGCAGCTCATTGTCAGAATAAAAAGCAGTAAAACATTAACATAGCCAATATGCTTCATAGTTTGTCCTTATTGTATATTCAACGAAATCAGTTATGTCCATACCAAAGCGGATGACTATCAATTTAACGAGGGGGTATTGAATGTCCATAGAATTGACGCCAGTTTCGGACGGAATGGTCTGAATTTGAGTCGAGTTACACGTTGAATAGCAACCAGTGAAATGGCAGGCTAGGTTTAAGTATCGAAGAGAGTATCAGAGCAATTAAAACTATGAACTACTCACAGTGACGGCTGTATTTATAGCCAAATCATATTTATGTGCGATTCAGTAGGGTGAAAAATCCATTGTGCCAAGGTCCGGTTCACGTACAGAGCGGTCTGTCAGGTTTGGATCAACTATGTTATCGAGTATGTCAGTTTGAATTGGGATTAATTTACTTAAGGTGCGGTTATCGCGTTATTCCTCGTGCTCATCTACTTAGAACTATTTTGATTGATTTAACATATGAGTTATAGGGCTATATATAAATCGCAGAGTTATAAAAAAATCCCCGCTTGTTGCCTTGCGGGGATTTACTTTGAAACTCAGCCCAGTTCAAACTTCTGAACTGAAGAATGTTTATCTAGCCATTATTCGGCGATAACACTTGTTCCTAATGTCCATGGACCATCTGCTTCTACAATAGCATTCTGCAATGCAGGAAGAGCGGTTTCATGTAATGCTTTAACGCGCTTACTTACGGCGTTTAATCCGTCAGTAGCATAGCCTAGTTGGTCAATATGCTGCTGCGTAGGGCCGTAAGAAGAACGCATTGCAGACATTGCATAGCCCAATCTGCTGTTAATAGTCGCTGGTGTTGCACCTTTTCTAACGCGAGATTGCAGACCATTCAACTCAAGGTTGATTGCGTTGATTTCTGTTTGAATGCTCGCATAGTCTGCTTCTAGTCGAGCAACATCACCAGGTGTGCGGTCGATTGCAGTACGAATTGTCTTCATAGAAGCATTGATTTGATCAAGCACAGCTGTTGTTATCGAAGAAAGCTTCTGTGCTGCCACAATATTTTGTGTAAAGCTCTTCATTCTCTCAGCCGATGGACCCGCTAATGCATTTTGATAAATTGACTTCAGCTCTAGCTCAACAGGTTCAGCAAGCTGGCTGATTTCAGAACCAACACGCTTGTATAATGTAGCTGTGTACTTGCCTGGCATTGCTGTTAATCCGCCACGACCTTGGCCTGATGCTTCGCTTGTTAAGGCTCTTGAGCTCGCATGAGTCATATCCCAAGTAATGCGGTGAAGGCCTTTCTTAGTCTTGCCTGCAATGCGATTAACGAACTGACCCGCAGAATCTTTAATCTCAATATAAACAGCTGGCTTAGCTTCTTGGTTTTCCGCTTCAATTGTCTCCCAGCTAGGGTACTTAGGATATTTCTTATCTTTGACCAGCTTCTTGTCAGCTTGTTGACGAACTTCTTTGGCTGTTAAAAGGCTGTCTTTTAAGAAATAAGTTAGCGTTGCGCCATGCTCAGGGTTTTTTGCAATGAAGCGATCATCACCGTCTGTTCTCGTGTGATTGCGATCAAGCTGGAACCATTTAACTGGGCGACTTGGCGCGAATAGAAGTGCATCGCTTTCCATAGACTTCTCAGTCAATGTGCGCAGAGGAGCGTAATCGTCGAGGATGTAAATGCCGCGACCAAAAGTACCTACTACTAAATCATTTTCACGGCGTTGAATTTTGACATCGCGAGTAGAGATTGTTGGCATACCACCATCAAGCTCAGTCCACTTCTTACCACCGTCAACAGTAAAGAATACACCGAACTCAGTGCCAATGAACATTAGGTCTTTGTTCACGTGATCCTGAACGATACGCCAAACCAGGTGGTTTTCAGGCAAGGTGTCAGCTAGTGATGTCCACTTTCTACCTAGGTTAGTCGATTTAATGAGGTAAGGTTTGAAGTCGCCATTTTTATGATTATCTAAGGCTACGTAAACAGTATTCGGATCGTACAAGTCAGCACGAATATCATTGACATAAGCTTCCGCAGGGATACCTTTTACGCCATCAAGCTCGATTTTCTTCCAGTTTTTACCGCCGTCAGTCGTGACTTGAATAATCCCATCATCAGTACCTACCCATAGGATATTTTCGTCTACCGGGCTTTCTGCGAAGTTAGCAATAGTGTGGAATTCAGACATGGCGAAAAGGTCCCAGCCAGCTTCTACTGACCAAGTTCTTCCCATCATAGGTTGATGCAGGCGGTTTCCGTTTTTAGTCAAGTCGCCTGAAATAGGAGTCCAGCTGTCACCACGGTTGTCTGAGCGCCAAACACGTTGTGATGCGAAGTAAATGCGCTTTGGATCGTGCGCAGAAACATTGATTGGGGCATCCCAGTTGAATCTTTCCGCAGGATCACCAGGAAGAGGCTGAGGTTTGATGTATGTCCCTTCTTTTGTCTTGCGGTCAACACGAGTCAGATTACCTTGTTGCCACTGTGAGTAAAGGATATCAGGGTTGCCAGGTTCAGTAGCTGGTTGGTGTCCGTCACCACCTAAGGTCAGGAACCAGTCTTTGTTTTTTATCCCTTCAGCACGGCGCGTTCTTGAAGGGCCACCTTGAGTCGAGTTGTCTTGAGCGCCGCCATAGACAGTATAGAAAGGATATGAATCGTCTGGCGCTACCTTGTAGAACTGTGTCAACGGCAGGTTAGCCATAAAACGCCAGTTTTCCATGCGGTCATGAGACATGTAGATACCGCCGTCAGAACCCATAAGCACAAAATCAGGATCAGTCGGGTGGAAAGCCATCGCATGGTCATCTACGTGCTTATGTCTGGTGCTTATTGGTGTCCAGGTTTTACCGCCGTCGTCAGAGACTTTACTGAAGTTACTCGCGATATAAATACGGTCGAACTGGTGTTGGTCAGCGAAGATTTCTTGATAGTAATGTGGACCAGTACCACCGCCAACTTCGTCAGACATTTTAGCCCAGCTAGCGCCCTGATTGGTGGAACGATAGAAGCCACCTTTACGCTCATCAGTTTCGATAGTGGCATAAACAACATCAGGGTTGACTGGCGAGATTGCCATGCCGATTTTACCCATATTGCCTTTTGGTAAGCCTGTTTTTAACTCTGTCCAGGTTTCGCCACCATCGTCAGATGTATGGATACCTGCTCCAGGTCCTGTACCAACGTAGGCAGCAATTGTTCTCTGGCGAGACCAAGTGGCTGCATAAAGTTTGTTAGGATTACGCGGATCAATTAATAATGAAGTAACACCTGTCCACTCGTCTTCTGGCTCTAGTACTAGTTTCCAGTTCTTGCCGCCATCAGTTGTCTTATACAAACCACGGTCACCGCCACTGGTCCATAATGGGCCTTGCACTGCTACCCATACGGTATTGGAATCTGTCGGATGGATAATGATGTCAGACACGTGTTGGGAATCTTTTAAACCCATGTTTTTCCACGTTTTACCGCCATCCATAGACTTATAGACACCGTCACCGAAGCTGATATGACGACCACCGTTGTTTTCCCCAGTACCAACCCAGATGATGTCAGAGTTACTTGGATCAATAGTGACATCACCTGTTGAATAAACTTTCTGGTCGTCGAAAATAGGTGTCCAGGTTGTACCTGAGTTAACCGTTTTCCAGACGCCTCCAGAAGCTACTGCTGTATACCAGGTTGAAGGATTTTTTTGGTCAATCGCAATATCTGAAATACGACCAGACATGTACGCTGGGCCTATATTTCTCAATTCCATCGCTTTAAAGGTTTTGCTACTGAATGGGGATTTGCTTTCGTTCTTGGCATCATCCGCTAATACCGTAGCACTAGACATAGTGAGTGTCGCGACAAGTGCCGCTTTTAGTATTGTTTTCATGTTTTTATCCGATTAAGGAAAGGAGTTTGGAGCATGTCAATCCTTGTGGGAACGAGAGACATACCCTGATTACAAATTGTAACCGAACGACTATATAACAATTGTTATAATATCACATGTGTGAAGCGACCAATTGACGAAAGTCAGAGTTAAACGGCCTTTTAAAAAGGTGATGTATTGGAAGGCTGTTTTTAGCTTAACTAGCATTGCACTTGTGAAGTTTGAAAAATTAATGCCTAGTTTATTAAAATCAATAAGTTAACCAATCGTAAACGTACTTTGTAAATGTACTTCATCTGTTATTAAATACAAAGTTGAGGTTGCATTTTAAGACAGCCAATAGACAGTTTAGAATATGGTGAATGAATAAAGGGGAGGGATAAAAAGTGTCGGAAAATTGTTTGTGGCCTAGGCCTAAGCTTACGTTGTTCTTTTTCCTATTTTCTTTATTTAGTTGTGGAGGTTATGCATCAGACAAACTCGTTATTGACGGTTCTACGGGTGTTAAACCGTTGGTCCAGTCATTGGTCAATGGATACAAACAAACTCAGCCAGATATTGATATGGAAGTTGGGTCTGGATTGAACCCTAAAAGTCGTATCCAAGCATTGATAGATAAAAAAATCGATATCGCTATGGCAAGTCATGGTATTGATATTGAGCACATTACTCAACTTGGCTTAGAAGTGCATCGGGTCGCTAAAATAGCTGTGGTGATAGGCGTAAATTCTGCCGTTGATATTGATAATATTTCCGATAGACAACTATGTGATATTTACGGTGGAAAAATAGATAACTGGCATAATCTCAACGGCCCTCAACTCCCCATAGTTCCTTTACTCAGGCCATTCAGTGAAGTAGATACCGAAGTGGTAAGTGAACATATTGCATGCTTCTCTCAGGTACAGTTTCCGTCTGATATTTTGACATTTGAAAAGTCGGGCCAGATGGCCCGAGCAATTAGGCAAACACCAGGAGCTATAGGCATGACAACACTGGTTAGAGTAGCTCAAAGTGACGGTAAAATGAGAGCTCTTGCGATTAACAATATTAGCCCTCAGCCTGCGAATCTTTTAAGCGGGGCTTACCCCTTTACCCGTGATTCGTTTCTTATCACTTCATCTGCACCCTCTGCAGAGGTGGCAGCGTTTTTAGCCTTTGTTCGGAGTGAACAGGGTGCCGCTATCATTACTGCTAACAATGCAGTGCCTGCTGAGTAAAGTAATCGGGTGATTAAAAAGAACAGGCACTCTTTAGTTCTCCTAATGATTTAAATTTTCCCTGCTCCATCCAATAATATTGCGGAGCAAGGGTTCCAGAGATTTCCCTTTTTCGGATAGAAAGTATTCGAACCTTGGACCTGTTGCACCTACATCCCGACGCTCGAAAATGCCGTGTTCAGTTAGCTTTTTCATCCTGTCAGTGAGTATGTTCTTCGCTATCCCTGTGCTCTTTTGAAAATCAGAGAATTTACTGGCACCTCTGAACGCTTCCCTGATGATTAGCCAGCTCCAGTCATCACCTAGAATCGCAACAAATCTCGAAACAGGGCAAGTTTCTGGTTTATAGGAAGGGGGCTGCTTTTTCATCTTTTACTCTATTTGGTTGCATTTTGAAACTTAATTGTCTATTGTAAATAATATGGTTTCAAAATGAAACCAAAATTAAAATCTTAACTATGAGACATATTGCTATGAAAACAAAAGTTTTATCAAGCGTAGGCGCCGTTACTTTTTTGTTTATTGTCCTTGTTTTTTGGATACAAGGAGGTGGACAAGCTGCTGAGAACTCTGTCCCTATGGAATTCGATGCGACCCCATTTCGAACGTATAACGCAGTGGTACCCGGAAGTCCTCTTAAGCTAAGACATTTCATTTCCGAGTCTAATGAAATCAATGTGTCTTCCAGTTTAATTATGGGAGAGCATGAAGTGATCGTTGTTGCGACGCAGGCTACAAAGTTTGCGAGTGAAAGGTTGGCAGACGAAATTGAGAAAACAGGGTTGAAGTTGACTTACGTACTGCTCGGGCACCCGCATTTAGATCACTCTCAAGGTGCTAGTGTATTGAAACAGCGATTTCCCGATGCAAAATTTGTCGCTTCGCCCGCTGTTTCCCGACTTCAGAAGCTTCGTATGAGTGACGATGATGCTCGTGCTGTTAAGCGTTTTGGTGATAATGCCGCAGTACCTTCAGTTCCTTTCGAACCTATTGACTACGAAACCTTGACTATCGAAGGACGGGAAATTCAACTGTGGAATGATCAGTACGGTGATGTTGGAATAGGCCATGAAGATGAGCCTCATACGGTCGTTTATATACCAGATTTAAAAGCGCTGTTACCCAACGACATTTGCTATTTCGGAGCTCATATGATGATGGGAGGCAGTACCAAAGAAAGTCGCGCTAAATGGAAACAACAACTCCGTGACTATATGGAAATGGATTTAGAAGTTGTAATTCCAGGTCATATTCCTCGTAGCATCAGTGCGCAAATGACAGCAAAGGGTGTGTTAGAACATAGCCATAGCTATATTGAGGCTTATGAAGCTGCGTTGGATTCTAGTGAGACATCAGATGAAGTCATCGTGAAGATGTTAAATCAATATCCTCAACTCGAACATACCTCTGCGTTGTATCTTGGGACTTATCTCAATTTCAAAGAGACACATCGTCTGTTTTTCAATCCACGATTAGAAAGCGCGGTTGCTTATTTGCCAAAGTCTTTTGTGAGCTGGGCAGACCAAATGATGTTTAATGCTAAGCAAGAAGAGTTAAATTAATTGATTGGTCCTTCCTAGATTGTGCGAACTGCACTAAGTCATAACTATAGGCAGTTCGAACCTGTTCATTCTTATCAAGAAGAGCAACTGTAATGCGAAATACCGCCAGCTTCAAAATACTCTTGTGGTCGTAAGCGGTAATACTTACTTTCCATCTCGGGAGATTGCTCGTCATAAGGATTGGTCAGCACGCTTTGTAATTCTTCAATCAAGGCGTAATTGCCTTCTTCCGCTTGTTTGTATGCAGGAACAATAAGCCATTCCCGCCATGTATATTTGGGATTAACGCGTTTCATTTTTTCAGAGGTAGATTCGACATCGCCGGTTTGATTCACTTGCTTATGCCATGCCTGTAGCCATTGATCCCATTGTGGTTTTAAATCATCTTTAAGCGGCGCGTAGAAGCTTTTGCTTAGGCCAGTAATGTTGGTTGGTATATTCGACAGCTCGCGGAAGAATAGGGTATAATCAACAGAGGTTTGCACCATGAGTTGCAAGAGCCTGATTACTAGCTCTTGATCGAACCTTTCAAGCCCTAGTTTAGCTGCCCACATTTTCTCCATTTTCTGTTCCATGATGAAAGAGAATCCGATGCAAATATTATCTAACTTTTCCATTGCTTCAGGATCGTCAGAGAACAAAGGCTCCAATGCGCGGCAAAACATCTCAAAGTTCTTTTGTGCAGCAATGGGTTGATTAAGAAACGAGAAGTGGCGCCCACCTCCAGTCCAAGGTTGATAGACGGGATCAAACATCTCACAAAAGCCAAATGGCCCGTAGTCGAGTGTGAAACCACCTCCAGCGCAATTATCACTATTGAAATTGCCTTGGCAGTAACCTACTCGGATCCAATCCGCGACAAGTGATGTCAAACGATCTCTGAACGCAACAGCCATTTGAATAACTTTATCTTCGAATGAAAGGCTCTTATCTATCTCATTGCTGTATTCACGTTCTATTAAATGTAGAACGATGTCTTTTAACTCTTGTTGAGCATTCGGATGTTGATTGCTACGGGCTCTACGACCAAAAAGCTCTAGTTGCCCAACTCGCAAGAAAGACGGTGCTACACGTGTTGAGATTGCAACGAAGTTGCTTATCATGATTTCTGGATCAACCGAGTCTGAGCCGTCTATATACCATGGACGCTCAACAGTCTCAGACTGAGACGCAAAAAGGCTGAGTGAACGAGAGGTGCGAACGTTTAATGCGTGCATATGCTCTTGTGCCAGAAACTCCCTTACACTTGAACGTAACACGGCACGTCCATCTGCACCGCGGCAGTAGGGGGTGCGTCCCGCACCTTTGAGTTGCATCTCCACCCGTTTTCCATTGGCAACAGCTTCAACAATTGAAATGGCACGGCCATCACCATAGCCATTCCCTGTCTGAAAAGGACATTGCTGAATGTATTCTGTGCCAAAAATAGACAGTGCATAACCGGTAGCCCAACCATATTTACGCATAGGCTCAGGAACTTGCATTGTATCGCCAGAAAATAGCCGCATGAACTCTTCTGTGTGAGCTAAGTCGTTATCAAAACCCAGCTCCTGAAAAAGCGTTTTACTATGCGCCACGTATTTAGGGTTCTCTATTGGTGTCGGCTTTACAGGAACATAGTGGCCTGAAAAAACTTGTCTCGGGTAATGGTCGTCACCTGACTCAGTCGCCTGCGGATCGGGCGTCAGTTTATCCAACAAAGAGTAGTCAACTAACTTCGCAAGATCATGCAGCGTTTTCACCTTGTCAGGTGTTTGGTTTGATTGTTTATTTGGCATATATGACGATGTATTTTCTATTTGGGTTACTTACGCAAGTCCACTGACTTTGGCTCAAAGTGAAAAAGCATTATCAATGAGCTGAAAGCCATTTGTACAGCATAATAGCGATATGGGCTTTAATGCATGAAAACTATTCTATTTAAAATAAAGGAACTTTCGACTCATGGTTGCTTTGGTTTTGCGGGGGGAGCGTAGCACTTAAACTAGGTAAAAATGGTTCAGACCTTGTTGGATAATGAATTCAAAAAGTTTATTGGGGAGATCCATGGCATGTTGATACGAGATTCGGCCATCACATTACTGAAAACCTATTCGCTTTATAGCTTAGCGGTTGTCGCATATTGCCTTGCAATTGTCATCTTCTGCCCTCAACACTAGGTTCCTTGATCTTTACCCTTGCTCAGCTGGCGGTGAGCTGCTGTCAGTTTGGAAATAGCTTTATTTAATAGGAAAGGTGCAATGGTAAGAGCATTTAAGAAAGTAAACCGGTTTTTGTTGTTCATAACGGCCAGTTTATTCATAACCATAGGACAGGCAAACGCAGGACTTATCCCAACTGGCGTCGGTAATGTGCTGTTAGATATTGACACGAGTGGTGCTGAACCCAGCTTACTGGGTGCCAGGAATATTGATGTGTTTGGGACAGGTGAATTATATGATGTCAGTTTTGTTAACGGGTTGTTTTTAGACATATTCGTTGATGAGTCAGGCCTTGATGCGACTGATGAAGCAACGGCTACAGCATTTGCTCGATCGCTGCTTGATTTTGTTCTGATAGATTTACCAGTTGGTAACTTTGACTCTCTTCCCCGTTTAACTTTTGGTTGCGAGTTCGAATGCAGATTAACTATCCCATTTTCTTTCCGCTTGTTTAATCCAAACGCACCATTCTTAGGCAATGTTGTTGATACGCTTTCAGCCTTTAATGACCGTTTGGAAGGGGGGGATTCTACCACTGGCATAGGGTTTGCGTTTTCTGGTTTCGGAACAACTTTTTCTGACGGTGAGGTTTTTGCAGACTTCTCATTGTCCAGCACAGCGCCTACACAGGATGTACCTGAACCTCCCACACTCGCTTTTATGATGCTCATCTTGGTCTACTTGGTGTGGAATAATTACAAACGTACTTAGTCGTATTTAAACGAAGTTAGTTTAATATATGTATAAGTGAGATCTCTTCCTTCGGCTCCTTTAATGCTGAGGGAATTCATCACTAGTCACCCCTCTTAAGAGGGAGGGCTAGTGATGACGCAATATTTTTTATTCTTTTATAGTTACGTCTGCCATAGATTACCTTTCAATCATCATCTTCAGTCTTCAACAAAGGATTCCTTTAGTCTTAATCTAGCGCTTCTGGCAGTGAACAGGTGTCAGGTTGGGAAATAGTGTTACTTAAGGGGCTTTACTAGCCCAGACAGTACTCTCTTCTCAGTCTGGTGCTTTGTTAATTCAATTGCTTTACCCAGCAAAAAGCTAACTAAGCTATCGACCTGGTATTGATACATCTATTCAAACTCACAATGAAAGTGTTTGAGTACAACAAAATTTAAATGGGGGCGTAGTCTTAGGTGAGCCTATGCCTTAAATGCCAGAGCATATTAAAGTGTGAGAGAACTCACTCAGAGCAGTGTTAAGTTCTCTGAAAAATTGAGGGCCTGTGATGCCGTTGATGAAAAAATTAGATAGTGAGAGTTACTAAGTTTTCCTACTGACTATAAAGTGACGCATGAGTAAAAGCATATTCGCGCTTTACTTAAAGATGAACGCTATGGGATATAAGTAAAGGTATATGTCTTTAGTTCACCTCAGGTTTGCATAAGCGAAGTCGTTTCAATCCACTCAGTTTAGCCCCTCTCTGCGTTGAATAATCTGGCAATAGAATGACTATTACGGCGCTTATCCGCCTTGATAGGAACAAAACTGAGCGTTTGAACCTAATCTTTAGCCGACATTAAGCTTATTTGTTAATCGACTTTCTTATGCAAATCTGAGGTTAATTAAACAGTGTACTAACGCTGTTTCATTTTGATATTCAACAACGCATCGAACAGAACATCTTTGTCTCTTGCTGATAAGTATGGGTTATCTAATGATTGTGCGAACACAATACGCTGCCCTTCGTTAAAATGTTGGTGTGACAGGTATTGCGCCAGAGCCATGTTAATAGCGCCCGACAAACGTATCAGTTCAGGCCTGATTTGGGTGTGCAAATCAGGGAAGTCGTTTAACGTCGGTTGGTGCATTAAGTCTGCACTAACTCGATGTTGAATAGCCTTGGCAACTTGTATCTGCACATTAAAAAATTCAGCAATGCTTTGAGTTTCGAATCCTAATGCTTGAGCAGATAAAACGGCTTTATCAATAACCACTTTTTCTCTAGTTTTATCTTCTATTGCGAGCTGTGCCTGTAATTTATGCTTGGCAACATTTTCCATATGACTTAAACGTTGGTTAATCAAGGTAAATACTTGATTGGCCGAGATATTCTTAGCCAACGACATAGGTGCGATAAAGAGACTAATTAAGGTAAGCAGTAAATATGTATATCTAACTAGGGACATTGCAGATCCTTCCTGATGTATTGGTATAAGCTAGCATATTATGATTAGGCACGAGCGGGCATTTCGTGCCAATTAAATACTTATATTGTGCCTCTAGAAGGTTTCACAGAAAGGCCTAAGTTCAACCTCATAAGTCCAGCAATTTCTATTTTGTTGAGCAATATGAAAGTAGGTATCAGCTATATCATCCGGATGTAACGTACTATCAAGGTCATCAAAAGGGGCACCACGTTTTTCTGAATATATGAGACCATCAATAATAAAATGAGCGACATGAATACCTTGAGGTGCCAGCTCTCTCGATAAGCTCTGGCAAAGCCCTCTTAATGCAAATTTTCCCATAGCAAAAGGAGAGGACTGTGGGTAACCTTTTATGCCTGCTGATGCTCCAGTAAATAATAAAACACCAGCTCCACTTTTTATCATCCTTTTGCTGGCTTCTTGCGCGACTATCATGGCACCAAAAGCGTTCGCTAATAATACTTGTTTTGCTTCTTCCAACACTATCTGATCGATGGCGCCACGCGTATATGCGCCAACATTGTAGATAAGTGTTTTGACCCTAACGTTCTGTTTGTCTAATACATCAAATAAATGCTTAACCGCTAGCGGGGCTGTCACGTCACATGCATAAGCTTGCGCTTTGGTTTCTAAACACAGCGGTTCCAACTTATTGATATTACGCGCAGCAAGCAAAACTTGCTCGCTGCTTTCACTAAAACGCCTGGCTAACGAGGCACTTAAACCGTCGCCTGCACCCAGTATCAAGGTTGCATCGGTTGCCATCATAGTTGCTCCGAAGTAAGAGGCGAAGCTGCATGCATCTTGCTGACTTCAATCGGAGTGGATAGCCACTGCTCATACTGAGCAAATACTGCCTTGGTATAGTCCTGTTCATAGTGATGATCCAGTGCGTCTTGATTGTCGAATATTTCGAATAGGTGCACCTTTTTTTGATCATCATTGTCTTTCATCAAGGTAAATAATTGACAGCCTGCCTCCTGCAAAGTTTGCGGCATAATCTGCTTTATGGCGTTAATACCTTGCTCGGCGAACTCTGGTTTAAACTGAATAGTAGCCTTTACAAATAATCGATTGTCCGTGTTATAGGGTACATTTGCTAAGGGCATAAATGCATCGATAAAATTCGCTTGAACTGGTCGAGATAACCGATTGATCTCATCAATACCCATATCATGACCAACGCTGCTTCTTATTGGCCTAGGTGCCGACATACAAACTAAACTTGCGATTTTATCTGCGACATTTTGTGCGTCCGTACTGCTGTCTTTTTGTGCAAACATATCCCGGAAGGCTTGCTTTAAATTGTCCGGTGCTTCGGCAATTTCGCCGTATGAGGATATGCATTCCAGGTCTTTGGGGGAGGGCGGGTTATCTATCAAATCTGTTTCATGACCGCCAGGCTCAACCAGAATAGACTCGATGCCAAAAGGAGACAATTCGTAGTGCATGGATTCAGCTAACGCTTCTAAGGCCCATTTTGACGAACAATATAATCCGAAAAATGGCATAGCTAACCGGCCAGAGTTCGAACTTACATGAATGATGAGGCCATTTTTACGATGCCGCATATGTGGCAACACAGCTCGGCAAACTCGACCAACACCTACAACATTCACGTCGAAACACGCGGCCATTTGCTCTGGGGTAAACGCTTCTGTTATCCCGCAAGGCATGATGCCTGCGTTATTGATGACCACATCTATGGTGACTCTTGCCTCTAACGTTTGAATCGCTCTGTTAACGGAGTCTTCATCGGTAACATCTAATTCAACGACCTCTAGGTTATGGTTATTGGCACTTGCCCATTGTGTTAATTCCGCTGCTACGCCAGCATTTTGTGTATTAACGTTGCGCATGGACGCTAGGACATAATGACCTTTAGCTGCTAATGTTTTGGCTGTCAGTAACCCAATACCTCGGCTTGCACCTGTAATGAGTATATTTTTCATTTCATTCATAACGTCAATTCTCCTTTTTCTTTAAAAACTGTCTTCATAAAAAGTGTTAGCGGGGTAGCATTTCCATCCGCTTTCATTCTAACCAGCGCTCCGCTCCATGAGTTGATAAGCCACTGGGCGGCTTCAGCGTCAGATAAATGCGCTAGCCCGATATCATTGTTATCAAGCTCAGATAAACACTGTTGCAACTCCGCCGTTAATTCGTGCCATTGTCGCTTTAATATTTGTTGAAACCTTTCGTTCTGATCACCTAACTCAACCGACAAGTTACACATAAGGCAACCATCAGCAAATTCCCTTCTTTGATACTCAAGACTGGCGTTTTCAAAAAAGTTAAAGAGCTTATCTATAGGTGCTTTTTGTGAGTCGTTAAGCAGAGTTCTCGTCTCTCTTAGTTGCTGGTCGTGATAAGACTCAGCAATAGCAAGACCATAATCTTCCTTAGTTGAGAAATAGTGATAGAAAGATCCTTTCGGTATGTCAGCTTCCTTTAGAATGTCGCTGATACCTACCGATGCAAATGAGCGTGACCGGATGAGGGACATTCCTATATCAATCAATTGACTCCTTGCTTCATCATATTTCGCTTGGTTTCGGACATTTGCCATTGTGGATTACCTCTTTACTTCAACGCTTCATTTTTATTATTAAGTGACCGGTCTATTAATGTCAAGTTAACTATAGTAAGTAACTCGAGATTCTCAGAATTAGTCATTCATGGCACGATATGACATAAAGCTGACACACTAAGCCATTCAATTTCTTCTGCTTACTCTTTAACTTTTATGCGCTCTAAACAGGTACAGGCTCAGCGAGGATCTTTAAGTGAACATTTATCGATTAATGTTTTGGTTAGTAGGAAGTTATCTATATGCAAGTGGCCAAGCGATTGCGCAAATAAACGCTGATCCCGTAGCTATTGAAGATAGGTTTACTGCGCCTTTGGGGCAACCCATCAGTGTTAACTTTTCTACCTTGTTAAGTAATGACTCAGATGACGATAGTGAGCAGTTATATGTCCGTACAGTGGATGACGCCATAAATGGGTTAATAGAGGTTAACTTTGAATCGGGAGTTGTTACTTTCTTACCGAGTAGTACAGACGTAACACAAGCGTCCTTTATTTATGGCATTGCTGATGTTGAGGGGAGTAATGACTATGCAAGAATGGGTTTTGCGCGGGTCACTATTCATTTTGAAGAGGTAGAAGTTGAGGATGATTTACCCATTGCAGTAAGCGATACGTTTGTAGCTCAAGAAGGCGTTCCTATAGCAATATCTGTCTCCGATCTGCTCCTAAACGACATATCACCTATCAGAGATCCTCTATCAGTCGCCTTAATTGATGATTGGAGTGGAGGAGAGTTATCTTTCGATTTAGAACAAGGGACAATCGTATTTACTCTCGATATGAATTCTGAGCAGGGGCAGTTTACCTACGGTATAACCAACAATGGTGACCGAAGTGACTTTTCGCAAATGGGATTTGCAATAGTTACCATAACCACCGAAACATCCCAAGAATCAGACGAAGACTTACCCGCCGTTGCGCAGAATGATGTATTCGAGCTGTCGTCAATAGCGCCATTGACCATTGGGATTACAGATTTGCTTAGTAACGACAGTGACCCTGAAGGTGCAGCACTGCATTTTATCTCAGCTCAAGAGGCTATCAACGGTGAGGTTGTGCACGATATTGAATCAGGAACCGTTACTTTTTTTCCTGCTATAAATTTCGTTGATGGACGTTTTTCCTATTCGATAGCAGACAATACTACTGAAACAGATACGTCAAGAATCAGTATGGCGATTGTTTCTTTGCGTTTAAGCGAACAAGAAGAGCCAGAGATAACAGGTGCTTTCGCTACTAGGAATAGGACTCAACGATTTTTGTCACAGTCGACATTTGGCCCAACAAAGTCTGATTTACAGCTGTTCACTGGGACATCCGCGTCTGATTGGTTTGTGCAAGAACTGTCAAAACCACCGACCTTACTTTCTCCTGTCGTCGATACTATTAGGGCATTGCCCATAGAAAATGACCTACATGCATTTAGAAATGATATTGCTCATCGGTTCGCTTTTTTAAAAAATGCCATTAATGCCGATGACCAGCTTCGTCAGCGCGTAGCCTTTGCTTTATCTGAAATGCTGGTGATATCGGAGCAAGATCCATTTTTAGAAGATAGAACAAGAGCAATAGCCTCATTCCAAGACATTCTGATTCGTCACGCATTTGGTAATTATCGGGATTTACTCGAAGAGGTCACTTATTCGCCTGCTATGGGTGCTTATCTTACTTATGCAGGTAATCGTAAAGGCGATCCTGTCACCGGTAGGGTACCCGATGAAAATTATGCTCGAGAAATTATGCAACTGTTTTCTATCGGTGTATTAGCACTTGAGCAAAATGGTGAGCCGATGCAAACGCCAAGTGGTGAATTGATTGAAGCTTATAATAATAGCGATATTACAGGGTTAGCACGTGTTTTTACTGGGCTTTATTATGCAACGCAGAACTTCAATGACCCACTAGACGAAAGCATAGAAGTGAATCCCATGAGGCCTTTTGATGCTTTCCACTCAGATCTCGAAAAACAGTTTTTGGGCACAGTTATTCCAGCCAATACATCGCTCGAAGAGAGCATCGATATTGCGTTAGATACCCTGATTGAGCACCCTAACAGCGCGCCTTTCATTAGTCGGCAACTTATTCAAAGACTCGTCACAAGCCATCCTTCGCCTGACTATGTTGAACGGGTTGCCAATGCATTTTCCCATGGCACTTATCGATTACCTAACGGGGCTGTTATTGGGGAAGGGCGCAGAGGAGACTTAAGTGCCACAGTCGCTAGTATTTTATTTGATGAAAGTGCGCGCTCAGAACGTTCAAACAGTGAGCCTGATTTTGGCAAAATTCGGGAACCTATTGTTCGAGTGACTCAATGGGCTAGAGCTTTTGAAGCACAAGATGTTACGCCTGAATATGCATTAAGTTTGTGGAATTTAAACACGGCTTTAGGGCAAC
Source organism: Alteromonadaceae bacterium M269 (assembly GCA_004353515.1). GTDB lineage: Bacteria > Pseudomonadota > Gammaproteobacteria > Enterobacterales > Alteromonadaceae > M269. The sequence continues at coordinate 179,358 of SMNZ01000002.1, forward strand.
AAGCCTATAGTGCTTTGTCTGTATTTAACTTTTTTCGCCCTGGTTATATCGCCCCGGGAAGCGAAACCGGCGCAATGGGACTTACCGTTCCTGAATTGCAAACAACATCAGCAGCAAGTGTCCCACGTTATGCCAACTTCATCGGCTTTCTTATTGAGCAGCACCTACAAGAGTCAGATAGCCCGATTGAAAGTTCAACTGAGCAAATTCAATCGACTTTGCGTGCTAATTATGATGATGAGTTAGCCCTGGTAGATGAGCCTGTTTCTCTCGTCGATAGCTTAGATCTGTTGTTGACCGGAGGACAACTATCGTCGACGGCAAAAACGGATATTGTCAATGCGTTGACTAATATCCCGCTGACTGACATTGAAGGTCTACTCAATGGGCCTTTAGCACGCGTTCACACAGCTATCTATATGGTGATGACATCGCCTCATTATCTTGTTCAGCGCTAGAATCAATAGGCCATAGGGAGAAACTCATGAATTCAAGTCGACGTAAATTTCTTCGTCATTCGCTAGCAGGCGCCACCATAGGCACATTAAGCGCCGCTTTACCCAACTTCCAAACACAAGCTGCTGAGGTTAGTGGCTACAAAGCATTGGTATGTGTCTTTCTTTTTGGTGGGATGGATAATCACGATCTTTTATTTCCTTATGATCAACCCTCTTATGATAATTATAGTCGCATTCGGGCGTCACTATTGCAGGCTTACGAAGGGATACCTGGAGGCTCAACGCGTGTTAGAAGACGGTTGCTACCTTTAGCGTTAAATAACGCCGGGCGGTTTGGGCAAAGACAGTTCGCCTTACCAGAGGAGTTCTCGGGTATTCATGGCTTATTTAATAGCGGGAATGCAGCGATTGTAGGTAATGTTGGCCCGCTTCAACAACCGCTTAATAGAACACAATGGGAAGATGAAAGCATTCCTGTCCCAAACCGGCTTTTTTCTCATAATGATCAGCAATCCACTTGGATGGCATTATCACCTGAGGGAGCATCTGCAGGTTGGGGTGGGCGTTTCGCTGATATGGCCATGGCATCGAATGCGAACAGTTTTAATGCTTTTACGGGTGTAAGCACATCAGGTAATAGCTTGTTTTTAACAGGACGGCAAACGCGGCCTTATCCTGTTACATCAGAAGGTGGTGCAACCTTTGGTGCTTTAGAACAATTGCAAGAAAGTCGATTCGATATGCGCGGTGAAAGAGTTTATCAGGCGCTACGTCAGCATCTGGCTAATACCCGTTTTAGCAGTAACCATCTGATTGAAAGAGATATGGCGGCCGCCAGCCGACAAGCCCTAAATAACAACGAAGCGTACAATGCCGCGCTATTCAGTGCACCTGAATTATCCACGGTATTTCCGGGTAATAATATTTTAGCCAGTCAGTTGCAAGGCGTCGCCAGGTCAATCTCATTGAGAAATATACTCGGTATGCGTAGACAGGTGTTCTTTGTCACTTTAGGTGGGTTTGATACCCATTCTGCACAAGCTGATGTATTACCCGGATTACAACGTCAAATTGACCAAGCCGTTACCGCATTTTATCAGTCAACGGTAGAGATGGGTGTTGCTTCTGATGTGACTTTATTTACTGCATCAGATTTCGGTAGGACGTTAACAACTAATGGTGACGGTACAGATCATGGCTGGGGAGGACATCAATTCGTTGTCGGCGGCGGTATTAGAGGGAGGCAAATTTTTGGTGATGTGCCTGTACCAGAGCTAGGCCATAACTTGGATGCTGGTAACGGTCGGCTAATTCCTTCAACGTCGTTACAGAGTTTCGCAGCACCATTGGGACGATGGTTTGGTCTAACTGAGCGAGAGGTTGAACAGTCTTTACCTGGTTATGAAAACTTTAGAACCGATGTGCCTTTATTTGGTTAGGCTAACAACCGTTCCTTAATAAAATCAATGGTCACCCTTGTCTTTGTTGGTAGAAAAGCACGTTCTGGGTAGACTATCCAAATGGCCGTATCAAAATTATCGGCAGATACTTGATATTCGGGCATCAAATGGATCAGTTTGCCAGACGCAATGTCTTCATCTACCAACCAATCTGCCATTAGAGAAACCCCAAGTCCCTGCAATGTGCAATCTCTTATCGCTAGTGCATTCGACATGGTCATTTTACCTTTGACGGCAACATCTTTAATGTCGCCTCTATCATTCTTAAAACCCCACTTGCTTTTGTAGTTAGGTAGATTGAATACAATGAGCTGGTGTTTAGTTATATCGTCTGGTATTTCAATGCTAGGGTGATGTGTAACATAATCGGGTGTTGCACAAACACGGTAATTTGATGTCCGTACTCGACTGCGAATGAATCGATTGTCTGCCGTTTTATTTAAGCGGATGGCGAAATCTAACTGCTCGTCGATTAAATCTAAGTTGCGATCATCAAGTCGAATATCTACCTCAAGATCAGGGTACAGCTTTTTAAATTCGGACATAAGCGGAATGATACAGGTTTGTCCAAAAGCGACAGAGGTTGAAAACCTTATGCACCCTTTAAGTTGTTGTTGGGCTAGATTAATGTCTTCCTTTGCACGCGCTAGCTCGTCGCAAATAGGTTCAATTCTCTTTAGGTAAATTTCTCCCGCTTCTGTCAGTGTTATCTTTCTCGTAGTTCTGTGAAATAAACATGCACCTAGGTGGTTTTCTAGCATAGCTACAGAACGTGAAATAGAAGAAGGGTCAACCAGGCGTTTTTTTGCTGCATTCGCAAAACTGCCAGAGTTAACAACATCAATGAATATGTGAAGTAAATTTGTATCCATTAATGCATTATATGCACTAATGTGATGTAAATGAATTCCTTTATTGTGTTAGGTGCACTCGATAATCTTCTCAATGTCTTTCACATAATAAAGGTTAAAACATGAACAACATATATGAGTCTAGAGATGTCTTTGTTTCTGGCGGATCGCGGGGGCTAGGGAGCAATCTGGTTAAGCAACTATTAGCGCGGGGCGTTAATAGGCTGTATGTCACTGCGCGTCGTCTTCGGTCATTAGATGAGCTGGTGGAGTTGGGGGAAGGTAAGGTTATTCCATTGTGCATGGAATTGACTGATATTGAGTCGATAAAAGCAGCCGTATATGAAGCAAAGAGCGCTTCTATTGTCATCAACAATGCCGGGGATTTGCATTTTGGCAATGTTTTGACGATGCAAATGGAAGAGATTAAGCATGATATGATGGTGAATCACTTTGGTACTTTGCAAGTTATTCGGGCTTTCTATCCCTATATAAAACACCTGAATTCGCCTCGTATAGTTAATGTTCTCTCCATTGTCTCTCTGGCGAGTAAAGCCGGAATTGGAGGTTATGCAACATCTAAGGCTGCTGCGTTCTCCGCAACTCAAGCTATACGAGGAACCTTATCAAAAGAAGGTGTTAAGGTTCATGCTGCTTTCCCCGGTGGAATGGATACCGATATGTTGGCACCTGTCACCAGCGAAGATAAAGATGATCCTGCTGTCATTGCTGAGGAGATCCTTGATCAAGTTGCCAATGACGTCCTCGATATTTATCCCGGCCACGGTAAAGGTGTTGGTGCATTATGGAAAACAGACCCTAGACAGCTGGAGCGCCAGTTTACCGGTGCTTAATTCTAACCCCTAACGAGAATTGATCATTAGGGAGCAGTATCAGTGAATGTTATATGCAGTTGCTACTTTCATCACGTCAGTAGAGTGCGCTTCCCTCTTAAGTCGACTATTTCAAAAATATTAAGAAATGATAGAGATCAAAAATATCTATTTAAAATGATCTCTATTTTTATTAATTTCTTGAAATATTTTAGCTTCATATGAAAATTAAAAATAATTACGGAAGATTGAGATGTCAATTAATTCGGAAATGAAAAAGAGTATAGATAGAATATTATCTGAAGACTTAACCCTGTCTTATGGCACAACACAGGCCATATTTCGCGCACTAGTTAAGCTTGGTATAAGTGCAACTCAATTGCTTGAAGAATCGGCGTTAACGATTGAAGAACTAGAAGATGATTCTACCGATAAACATCTTCGCTTATGGTATGCGGCTGATGTTCTGCTGAACTGCCCTGAGATAGGGCTGCGCGTTGGTATGCGTTCAGATCCAAACTACAGAGGTATTGTTGGGCATGTATTCCTGAAGAGCAAAAACCTTAGAACAGCGTTGATCAATATCATCAAACATTATGAGATTTTGGTGACCTACATGAGTATGCAACTGACGACAGACAGCAAGTATGCCTACGTCCGTTTTACCTATTTAAAAGGGGATTTTCACCGGTACGGTATTGATCACATGATAGGTGCATTTGTCCATTGGGTTAACGCCTTTTCGAAACAAAAAATTCAATACGAAAAGGTCACCTATCAGTACTCTAGGCCCAGTAATGTAGAGCCTTATCGTAAGAGTTATGGCTGTAGATTGGAATATGAACATACGGATAACTTAATAGTATTTCCCGTATCATGCCTCGAAATAGAAAACCCTGATTACAACGAATATCTGCACAGTATCCTTTTAGAACATGCAGACACCATGCTCCAACAGGTCAGTGTTAATATTGATTTTATTGAGCGGGTTAAAAACACTATATTAAAGGATTTAAGCCGAGGAACGTATTCAGCTGAGTGTGTGGCAAGCTCACTTAATATGAGTAAGCGCACGTATCAAAGAAAACTAACCCAGGAAAATCAAACCCACCAACAATTGCTGGACGAGATACGTCATTCAGTTGCCATTAACTACCTGGAGCAACCTCATTATCGATTAAAAAGGTTACCGGCTATGTTAGGGTATGCAGATAGTAAAGGCTTTTATAGGGCGTTTAAACGATGGACTCAATGTACCCCCTCAGAATATATAAACAATAAGATTAAAGAGTAAGTTAATTAAAAGTCATGATGGCATTTATTGCCATCAATTTGTCACTCATTGCCTTTTAAATAATAAAGATAAACACGTTAAATAAGCCATGTTCTTTTAGGTTATCTTTGGTTTGATATATTTCATCACCTAGTCGGTGTCTGTGTATTTTCACTTAATGAAAAGTTACTTGGCTTTTTTTACTTACGACTAATTGTTTAAAAGGGGAGCATTTTGCTTAAAATGAAATTGTATGCATGCATTGAAGCTAGTCCAGAAAAGACATGGTCCGTGCTTGCTGCTCTAGAAAATTTATCACAATGGTCAGAACCTGTTTTATCTTCTAAATATGTTGGAGAGCAAAGAAAAGGTGTTGGAACACAGAGAGTTTGCGAATTAAGTAATAGCGTGACAATAACGGAGAAGTGGGTAGATTGGGTCGAAGGGGTTACTTATACCTATGAAGGTTTCAATCTTCCTTTGGTGAAGTTTGCTAAAAATAAATGGTCCGTCAAATCAGAGAATGGAAAAACACTGTTAAGTACGGAGTCTGAAGTCGTCTTAAAAGGGGGAATATTGGGTCGACTACTAGAGCCAATCATGCTGATTATTTCGAACAAAATGGGCGCTGACGCATTAGCTGCATTTAAATATCTCGTGGAAAATGACAAACCTTATGAAGGTAAACACTCTTCGCTACCTCGGGTATCTGGAGTTTGCTAGTTTAGTTCGACAAAAAAGTTGGAGTTTCGATTGGCAATTGACGATCTTTGAACAGGTTATCCTTCTTTAACCTACATCATGAAAAGCGTTAGAATTAGGCAATGAGTTCTAATTCAAAATGAACGTCCCAAGAAGGGGACTAGCAATCGGATTTGAATCTAATCGTGAATCGTAGTGGAATTTTTGCCAGCTCTATTACTTTTCGGCTGCAATCACTGAAATTTCTACCAATAATTCCTCGCGAGCCATATCTGCTGTTACACAGGCACGAGCTGGAGCATGACCTTCAGGCACCCAATTATCCCAGACTTCATTCATCGCTTTAAAATCATCCATGGTTTTAAGATAAATAGTGGCTGAGAGGATGTGTTCACGAGAGCTGCCGGACTTTATTAACAGCTCATCTACTTTGTCTAACATGGTTTGAGTTTGTTCGGCAATGGCTTTACTAGCATCGGCACAGACTTGTCCGCAAAGGTAAATCACACCATTGTGCTTGACGATTCTACTCATGCGCTGCTTTGTTTCGATTCTTTCTATAGTCATAGCGAATTACCCACCTGGATTGTCAGATACAAAAAAACCGACAAAAGTCGGTTTAGGTATCTCTTAGGGAGAGATGGTACCAGAGGCCGGACTTGAACCGGCACGCTATTTCTAGCAACGGATTTTGAAAAGTTTGCGTATGTTTTAGTTGTTAAAAATCAATAGATTAAAATTATAAAAAGACACTTTGCAAATTCTTTGCAAGGAGTTTAGTAAGCGTTTTTGATTACTACATTGAGCAAAATGTAGATTTTAGGTAACGACTCCGAGTTAGTAAATTCAAATTTACGATTTATACATACTGATTTTATCTGCTATTCTAATCCATCTACTTCGAATAGAGTTATTTGAAATTCCCAATTTTTCTGAAATTTCAGTCAAAGTATTGCCTTCAAGTCGCTTTTCTAATATCTGTCTGTCGATTTCACTCAAATCAACCATAGCTCGCATTAGCCATTCAGTATAATTGGCGTCTAGCTCCACATCATCTGGTGCGGGTACTTCGTACTCTTCTTCTCCTTCGAATGGTTCTTCTCTCGTTCCTCTCCTTTGTTTTTGTCTTGTATAATCAATGACCAGATTCCGAGCAAGACCATGAACGTACCTAAAAATATGCTGTTCATTCTCAAATTCGATTGCAGGTGGCCGTGTCAGAAGCCTCAAAAGAGTGTCTTGCATTAAATCATCAGTAGAAATGAGTGAGGCGTAGCTTTTAACAATTCTGGCCAGTATTGTTCTAATCTTCAAAATGAACTTGGGATCTTCAAGCATGATTTGTAGGTCTGAACGAATATCACCTCGATTTGAAATATAATCTAGCAGTTTAATGTCGCCCGGAACATTGGGAATCACTGCTTCACTTAATAGCACTCCATTATAATTTGAACCAGTTAAATCAGCTCCTGCAATTTCAACATCTGCGACTGTAGTATCACGGAAAGTGCAATTCTGCAGAGTAGCACCTTTCAACGAGCACTTGCTTAGATTAGCATTCTGAAAATTTGCTTCGCTAAGATTGGCTCCGTCGAAGTGCGAAAAACTAAGCTCACAAGAGGAGTAACTTGTTCCATATGAGTTCGCACCAATTAGAAAGGAGTGGATAAGTGATGATTCACTAAGGTCAGCACCTTCCAAATTTGCTTTATTCATTCTAATGTTATGCAGATCAAGCTGATTTAAAATTGCATTTTGAAGTTGAAGTTCGTCTGGTAGCTCTACTGTTTCAGTAATTTCAGGTCGTTCCCAAGCTGGTCCTCTCTTCATTGCAATAAGGATAAGCAACAAGTTTTCGGATATGTACTGGTCGTAAGCCGTTGTCAGCTTTGATTCTATATCTATCAGAATGTGATCTGCCCCGGCGGTATTCATATTGAGTAGATCAACAGTAAAACCTATCTCTTCTGGAGAAAGTCTTCGTTTTGAAAGAGGTGCGTAATCGCAAGATAATATCGCGGTTCTGATGGAACGAGCATGAAAGAATTCACGATAGGATTTGTGGGTGAATCCATAGTTTCCGTTGTCATCTCTGGTTAAAAAAGTTGAAGTACGTACATCGCTGTCAATTTCTAGCAAATGTTTTGGATCAGAAATCTTTGCAGCAACTCCTCCTTTAACAAACTCTGCTAAGACGCTGTAGTGAATACTTTCCTCACCTCTTATCGTAAGAAGACAAGCAAGGCTCTCCAAAAATTCACATTTTTCTTCAGGAGTTAAAATATCGCGCCATTTGTCCCGATGAATCCAAGCGTCGGTAAAAACTTGATAAAGCATTGCTGCAGAAATGTTTTTTGTATCAATCTTACCAATTGATTTTACTATCATCTCTAAAAGCATCGGCCTTTGGCAAAGCTCTTCGAGATTATAAATGCTTTTGATTTTCTTGATTGCAGCAGGCGCTTTTGATTTCTTTACTTTGTTGACATACGCGGTAACTTGAGAAATGTTAAATTCACGCAGATAGCAAATTTGAAATCCTCTCCTCGAAATTAGATCCCAATATAACTCTCTAGCAGACTCGGAACCATAACTGCTGTCTTCACCGTAGACAACTTCCTGCTCATCTGATCTGCTCTTGAAATAATGAGTTCGACATGTGAGCACGACTTTGGCATTGCCTTCAACTATTCGCGCAAGCTCTTGAAAATTTCTTGCGGTAATTTTGGGAGTGACCTTTGCTGACATTTCGTCAAACCCATCAAAAATCACTAGAACTCGTCCAGACCTAAGAGCATGTCTAAATAAGTCAAACGAAAGTTCCCCTAATTCATTATTTGAAAAATGAGAAAGAAAAAGTCCTTCCAGTGTAAATTGCCTGTCGGCATTTCGCAGATCGATTCGAATTGGTAATCGTGCAAGCCCGGGGTTTTCCCTATATTTAAGTGCTGCTTCGTAGGCAATAACCCTGCTGAGAAAAGTTTTGCCAATACCTACATCGCCCAAAACTGTAAGCTGTCTTTCTTCCGGATTTTCCAGCCATGAACTTATGAATGTTCTTGCTTGTTCACTGGCAGATGATAATGTATCCCCGATAAATGGTTCAATAAACAGGTCTAATGAGTATCTTGGGTCGCCTTCGGTTTCCCGAATGATTTTGTTAATATAACCACTTGAGTCGAAGAGTTGGGATTCTAACTCTGCGAGAGTGGTAACTTTAATGTCATGAGAGTTAGCTCTAACGATAAATTCGTTGTCCATAGCATTTGGACAAATGATCGTTCCTGATATTTGCGGGTTATGCTTATTTATTGCATGGAGTTTAATTGCACAACTATCAATTTGTTCAATACCTCTTTCTGCATCATGCAGAAAGATAACTCTTTGAATTTCAATATCAGCCAATCGACGTACTAATTTCAGATCAACCTTTTGATTTTCGATTGTTAAGTCTCTTTCGACATCATAGTTTAAGAGTGAGTAAATTTCTGCAACACGCTCCAAGGTGCTCGAAACATGAAATTTGATTCCAAGTAGCATGTTTTGTTTTGCAGTTAATGCATTGGTCCAAGCGGCTTCTGTTTTTTGAACTTCACTTTGCGAATCTGAGATAGAAGGGAATGCTGACAACACAATTGATGCAGGTACGGCACGACCTCCTAGGTCACTTAACTTGTCTCGTGTACGCCGAATAACTCCACAAACTCCTCCGGTGCGCCTATTTAAAATGGGTGCACCGCTGAAACCGGGAACCACCTGGCCACTTTTGAGCTTTATTAACTTAGGTAATTTGCTTGTTCCTTCCACCTTGCATGTTATTGGTTCACCATTTGAGTATTCTTCAGAAAATCCGAAGCTATAAACCTCGTCATCAATAGCATATTGATCATTCAATATAGCAATTGGATGCCTTAGTGGAAAATCACTGTTGCATTCAATCAATGCTATGTCTTCGTCATCAAAGAAATTTACTACGGAAGCAGTGAACTGCTGATCTTTCCATAAGATATTAATTTTTTCTTTTTTTCCTTGAGATGACGAAACTACATGAGCACAAGTGACTATTGTACCCGATGCAACCCAAAATCCAGTGCCTACTTTATCTTCGAATGCGACTTTAACTATAGTCGAGTGAAAAGCATCGATAAGTTTATCAGAGATTTTGGTCACGTAGATTCTCCAATACTAAGACTCCGTGGAGTTTTTCCATTTTAGTGAGATTTTAAAGCTCGCATCACCGGAGCCCTCTACTAATAGACCAGTGACTTTTCCAGACTTTGCGGCGAGCTTCACTCCAAACTCTACAGCCACTTCTTGAGGTGAAACTGTTTCTAAGACACCATGAATTTTACTTGCGATCCCTTTGATAGCATCAATTGTGCTATCAATGTTCAGATCAGAAATTGCAACATCTTCTTCACCTCCAAGATGTGTTACTTCTGCGAATAACTTAGTTTCATCGTTTATCTTTAACGGTAGTATTTCCGATCTTCTTGTCATATTTTATTTAGATTCTAATTTGAGTGAGGTATATCCATTTAACTTTATTTTTTAAACTTTAAAAGTGAAAAATAATAATAGCAAGGAAGTGATGTGGATAAAATATTATTAAGTGTAATGGTGTTCGGGTTTAATCTGTTACTACACTATTTCGTTATGAAACAGGGTATGAGCTGCCTTTGGCACACACTTATGCATTGTTCGCTATATTCCACAATTTACCTTTAAATATTTGCATAAAGGCTAGCTCCTCTAAGCTCTCAAAAGGCACGCCTATGCCATGAATTTTACGAGTAGGTGATTCTCTTGCGTATACGAAATACCGCTTGCCTAGACCGATACCTTCTTTTAATTTTTCAGCATTTTTAAGCCCTATTCCTTTTCTGCCATGGAATCCTCCCTTGTGCTGGCTTAATCTAGACTTCATAGTTTTGCCCGCTTTGCCTACGTAGACAACTTCATAGCTATCATTAAGTTCCTCTATCCAAAGGTATACGAAGCCGTGTCCTTTACTGTCATTAAGAGGCCGATAATCGAATCTATCACCATGAAGTTTTATTTCGGTGATCTCTTCAAATTTATACTCGCTCATTCGAATTTCAAATTCTTCTTTTTCCATACCGGTATCGATGTGCTGCTTCGAGTTATTCTAGATAGGTAGAGCGTCAATATACATGGAATTATATTTGGCGTTAATACGTCTTAACGTTAGCTGACTGTATTAAAAATAGACAGAGTCAGTGCGATTTAGACCCAACTTACCGTAGTAGCGATCTGAGCAAGGTTAGGTATTGGTTTGCATAACGTATAGAAGTATAACGACATTGTACCTAACCAGTAACATTTGCTGAATTCTACAACTTATTTGATAGTATGTATCAAGCGGGAAGATGTCATTCAGTGATAACCTTGTTTTGGGGTTTAGATCATATATAGTCGCTAAGCTGCTAAATTTTTGAAAGACTGCTTAAAGATTATATTTAAACCTTGCAGCTACACAGGACCTATTGTAAGGCTTCTATTGACATTGCTGAGCATCTTCCTCGAATGTTAGCTCTCTAACATTGATAATGATCTCACCAAAATTATCAGAGAAATTGGTATCGTTTAGGTTAACCGAGAGCTGGTTAGATCTATTACCTGTTGAGTAAAGTTTGTTTCTACCAATAGCAAAGATAAGTGGCTGACCCTCCTTGTTAGTTTCTCCTTTAAACGTACCAATTAAATAGCCTACGTTGAGATAGCTTCCGTCTGGTTTTTTCAAATAACTGTATCGATTTGTCCAGGTATCTTCTGGTAGTCCTTCCACAGTAACGGACTTAGTATCGTGTATTTTGGAATCAATACTTAGTACATTCTTAATGTCTGCGGAAATACAGTAATGCTTGTTCGCTTGCAACCAAATGCCCGTATCAAACCATTCATGGCATTGCGTCTTTTTATCAATCGTGTAACTGGCAGTTTTCACAGTCTTGTTCTCTGCAGACCTCTTTGCATTGCCGGTAGGCGAGCAACTCAAAAAGGTATTGAACGTTGTATTGCCCCATGGATACCATAAAAAATCCTGTGACCATTCACCCCCGATTGGATTGCGCAACTTCACCCAAGGGTATGACCGCCAAGTCGTTCGGTCTGTTTTATTGACCAAATACGGTTTTTTCCATGTCACAACGCTATTAGTACGATTGCTTCCGGACACACTACCAAATTTTTTGAATAAGTGCTTTGGCGGTGATTTTCCATCCCGTTTATCAAAATAGATCTGATTATTTTCTTCAATATTAGCAAAAGACGCTAGTGCGATGTCTGAAACTTGTAAATACTGAGTGATATAGGCTTGATTGATCGGCGTTTTCTGATTTTCGTCTAGCGATATTGTGAAAAGTTCCTTATTCAAATTCGAAATTGGATTCTGAATTTCCCTATCACTCGATCCAGATTGATTGTCTGAATTGTTATTAGGTGACTGTTTAGCGCCACTTTCGGATAAGATTTGTAGTCTGGTTTTTAACCCAGTACAGAGCTCGGGGACACTTTCGACAAGATCTGAAACACTTAAATTAGTCTCTTTCAAAGCCACCAGACCTGCCAATAATACGCACTGCCATTGTTCTTCATACTCTTTGACATAAGCGCGCCTATTCATAGGGCTCTTGACTAACAATTTGGTGACTTGTTCTTTCATAATGTCCATTTGTGAGACCAGTAACGCACTATCGAGTACGAGAAACTTTGAGCGATAGATGTCAAAGTTGTACCAAGGGTCAATGACTTGCCCATTAGTGGACACCTTAGCCACGCCTCTGTGAAATGTGTGAAATTCGTAGTCTAGTTGGTATAAAATTGGTGCTGAATTGTAGTCCAAGATCATATTGTCCATGACCTCAATGGTTGTCATTGCAGACGTATTAGGTTCGGTGAAATGCTCTTCGTATACAGACTTATTTACATAAAACTCGCCATTTTCTTTTTCGATAGGCTTTTCGTTTGGTTTATCTTTCTCGACGATAAGTAATTTCACCATTACGGCACCTGGATTTTCGAAAACATATGAAAAAGAGATTTTATTGACCGATTCTACTTCACCAAGGAAATGAATTTTCCATATCAGTGAATATTCCTCTTCATCATAAATTGAGTTAGAAGCATCAAACATCACGGGGCTAAATGTCTTGTAGTCTCGACTTTGAAGGGGGTAGGTGTTTATGACAGGGCTTATTTCTTTGCTGAATAGACCTGTAAATAAGTTCATATAATAACGGACAATGTCCTCGGGACCTTCATGTGGAGAGAAAACTTGTAAACAAGTAATAATAAAAAATAGTGCGCTGGCGACTTTGGCTCCCCACCATTTGGTAAAATAACTCTTGATAGTATCCCTGGGAGAAGTAGCCGTTTGTGTTTCCATATTCTAGCTCATGATTTTTCTTTTTTATTCATCAAGAAAGCCTTCAACACTACTCGCATAAACACTTGTGTGTTCCTCATCAGTGCCCAATGAATCACACAGACAATGCATGAGGCTAATTAACCAAAAATTGTTTGTTGATCACTGAAAAATCAACCAATCTTTAGCCTCTCTTCTGGCAGCCAGTGTAATACGTGAATTATCAGTGACGCCAAAATCCGCGTAAGTGTCTTTGATTAAGTCTTGATTTAATCCAAGTGATAAACCAGCGCTCATGGTCTCTTCCAATTTTTTCTTGTTACGTATTTGATTAACTGCGAACACGATAGATTGCGCATTAATAAAAGGATCGACGAACTCCGGCTCTTTCACCCTAATCTGAAATGCTTGTGGCTTCAAGTCGCTAACATCCATCTGTGCAAACCTATTTTTTAGATCATCAAAAACTTTGATTAAATCATCCATAGTGTTTTGAGTTATATTCATCGGACCCGGAAGTATGTCCAGTAGTGACATATCAGCAAAACCAATGCCGGATATCTCGTATTCAACATCTGCTAAACCCAATTCACTGACAGCGCCAACAACACCAATATCAACATCTGTACCAAACTCAATATTAGATAGCTTGATTTTTAAACGCAGGCCAACTCCATAGCGTGTCTCAATGACCTGACTTCCAGCCGGACGGTTATCACTCACATCAATAAACTGCGAAAGATCCCGGGCAATAATAATCGTATTAAACTCACCAGAGCCATCACCAATCGCAGAAATTTTCAAGTCACTAGAAAAATCAGCACTGGTTTCTTGCAGTTGGAAATCCGTTGTTTTGGGGAGTTCAGCCCAATCAACCGGCACTGGGTGTGGTTTGTAGTTAATTTCCTCCGAATTAATATCACCTGTATAAACGTCGTCTATCTGGACCCAAGAGCCCGTAGGATCTGCTGGTGTCACTTTATTAAATGACCCTTTAAGCCAATTTAAAGCATCGCGCTTCTGTGATTCTAAGGGGCCCACATAAGCATCTTTTAACCCAAAATATCGATACACAAATTGAATGACATTTTCGTTAAATTGTTCGGAGTGATCTCTTGCTGATTTGATTGCTTCTAGTAATCCTATCCCGTTACTGACTTGCTGTGCGCCAAAGAAAATAGAACGTGTATCTGTTCTTTCAATTTTTAGATCTTCTTCTTTGATAAACTCAATGGGATACAGTTTAGTGTTCTCGGGGTCTTGGAGTGTTGTCTTTGCAGACTGGATAAAAGTCGTTAATTGATCGAAGGATTCTGCTGAAAAATCACCTGTTACACTTGGCATATCTCCAACAAGAGCAGGACCAATAGCACCAAATACATTCAATTTGTAATTAACGTCCGCGAAATCCATCTTGGCAGAGGCAGCAACCACCCCGTAGTTCACATTTATTTTGGTCTCTATATTTCTGATGTCCAAGGCTAAACCAAACCCGATACCATAGCGTTTAGTCGCAACAAGGTTTCCTTGCGCATCAGTTAATTGTTTGGTTTTGTTCGAAAGTAACGTAGCCATATATCGCGTATGAAACCGAGAGTATTTCGCGTTTGAATTAACAAAACCACCTATATTGATGCGGCCACCAGCATCACGACCCGAAATCTTTTGTTCAATTTTTAAATTGACCAATTCGGAGTCAGCATTGGAGATGCCACTGGTTAACTCGTTTTCAGTTTCTCTAATATCATCATCGTTGATATCCTGGATTGCTGGTATACCGTTAGCAGTACTTGAGATAGTTGTAGACATGACAGGTTCCTTCTATATGCATTAAATATTCAGCACCAAAGTCGAAAAGCTATTGTGTTGAATTAATATACAACCAGTATTTAGGATTAAAAGCAAACCTTAGTAATAGGAATGTTGAAAAAAGATAAAAAGTAGTCAACCGACCGGTACCGATGGATAATGCATGGCAAATTAAACTTAAGAAACTCACCAAATTCTTTTTCATGTTAGATGGCAGTTATTTTCCTTGTTGTGAAAGCTGAGCTGTGAACTTTAGATGGTGTCGCTCGAACAATTGATACACTATCGTCTGTTCTGGATGATGTCGTTTATAGATATAAGTGCGATTTCTCTAGCAATGGCTTCCTTGCCAAGGATTGTACTCTGAGTGTGCAGGTAATTTTAGTGATAGTCTAATGACCTTTAAGGTGGAGCTTCATTGTGTAAAGATCCTCTTCACCTAAAAATGAAACGGTCAAATTTAGTTGAACATTCAGGGTTTGTTGGCGTTAATATTTGAGTGTGACCACTTGCTGCAACCAGAAGCAAGTTGCTTGCACTTTTTACGTGCAATTCGATTCATGAGAACAAATGTTAGAGCCACCCACGTAAGCAGGACTTTTAGGACGGTTGAATTAGCAACAGTTAAACGAGCATGCATTGATTGCTGGCGTCATTGGAAAGATCGGGCATCTTTTCTCTCTGCTATTAATTCCTATGATAACTTTTTACCTGATACACAAAGGATGCTTTGGATCGCTTCATATTCATTTGGTGATGAAGGCCAACATTTTAGACTTAGAGTAAAGAAGAAAATAAATTCAAACTGGCAACTGGCAACTGGCAACTGGCAACTGGGAATTGAATCAACCAATTCACCAAGCTTTTCGGATATTTTTTGTAGTTGGTCGAATAAATGCGATTTCTAAGACTACCCTTGAATGACCCTAGGACAATCTCAAGAGACATTCCAGGTATTTCTGAATCTTTATTTCCTAGTATGGTCCCTGGCATGATTGCTTACCTAAACAGGACTAAAGAAAGCGTATCAACTATTACTAAGGTTCCTCAAAATCTAATAAGCCTAACTACAATTAATGCTTCAATGCTTTTTGAAATAGCCTGCGTTAGAGCGGAAAAAATGTTAAAGGAAGAAGAAGTAATTAATCATGAATGTTTAGAAGAAGCGAATAGAAGGCAATCTAGATACTTTGATGCACAAATTGCAAAAGAGATAACAATAAACGATCAGCTTGCTATTGATTTTACAGCCAATAACTTGGTCGAAGGATTGCGAGCGTTGTCCTCTAATAGCAGTATTTCTGTCGCTCCTAAAATTCCGGGGTTACATTGGATTGCTTCTAGTGAGGGTGACTTTGCATATAACGACAAGCTAGTTGAAGTAAAGTGCATAGCGAAAAACTTCTCTGCAAATGATTACAGGCAGTTGTTGTTTTATTGGCTTTTAAAAGCAGCGAAAGTTATCAATACGAATGAACCAAATTGGGAATATGGAATTTTGTTTAACCCAAGATTGAATCATGTTGTTAAGTTTAAATTTACAGAACTACTAAATCTTGTATCTGGAGGTCGGGACTTAATTGCAACTATTGAGTTACTGCAATCCATTCTACTCTCTGGCAGAAGAAATCTAACTTAATAGCATAGTTGGTGCCTCATTAGCTGATGTTGATGAGATATTGAGCTCGCTACTAGGAATGAATTTTGTGTTGGAATTAGACAATGACAATTTTATCTTGTTTGATTACTTTTCAGCTGCAATAACAGATATCTCTACCAACAGTTCTTCTCTTGCCATATCTGCTGTTACACATGCGCGAGCTGGAGCATGGTCTTCAGGCACCCAGTTATCCCAGACTTCATTCATCGCTTTAAAATCATCCATGGTTTTAAGATAAATAGTGGCTGAGAGGATGTGTTCACGAGAGCTGCCGGATTTTATTAACAGTTCATCCACTTTGTCTAACATGGTTTGAGTTTGTTCGGCAATGGCTTTACTAGCATCGGCACAGACTTGTCCGCAAAGGTAAATCACACCATTGTGCTTGACGATTCTACTCATGCGCTGCTTTGTTTCGATTCTTTCTATAGTCATAGCGAATTACCCACCTGGATTGTCAGATACAAAAAAACCGACAAAAGTCGGTTTAGGTATCTCTTAGGGAGAGATGGTACCAGAGGCCGGACTTGAACCGGCACGCTATTTCTAGCAACGGATTTTGAATCCGTCATGTCTACCAATTTCATCACTCTGGCATTGATTGCTTGATAGCTCAGCTATCAAGAGGGCAGCATTATAGCGAGCGATTCGTGGCGTGCAAGTTTTTTGTTTCACGAGAGGCTCGTTCGATTATAAATTAATCGGATTTAGTGGGACCAGAAATCAGCACGCTTTTGTATACAAAGCCTTCTTTGCTGTTCTTTGGGTAGGCGAAGCTGATAAACTAGGTACATTCCTACAGTGATTTGATAGTTAACATGCAAGAACCCTCTAATACTTACCCAAGAGCTAGCTTTTTTCGTCGTTTAGCGGCGATGGTTTATGACGTATTAGTCTCGGTTGCTGTAGGTATGGTTGCTGCTATGGTGATGTTATTGGTGCTGGTTATCCTTCTTGAGAATGGAGTACTTGATAAAGGCACTTCTGAACATGTTAGCGACGTTATTCAGCAATCAGTGGTCTATAAAACGCTTATCCAAGTTTGGGTTGCGGTTTGGGTTTTAGGCTTCTTCACCTGGTTCTGGAAAAACGGTGGGCAAACCATAGGTATGAGAGCATGGCGATTACGCCTGTTTAGTACGAATAGCAAAAGTTTGAGCTATGGAAGGGTTTTGCTGCGTATTTTGGTGTCTCTCGGTGGAATAGGGACTTTGCTCGTATTGCTAGATTTTCGCAATAAGCTGGCATTGCAAGACCGTATTGCTCAAACGGAGATGTTAGTGCTGACTAAGGATGCAAATCACCACCGCTCATGGAAAGAGTTACAGAATTAATTTCGATGAACTCTTCGGGCTGTCGGAGAGTCTATTCACTGGGTGTTCCAGAATAATAACCGCTCACATTCATTAAAATTTAATGAAGCTTGCTTTGCAAAGTTAACTTTTAACGTATATATACAGTTAGTGTTGGTTAAAAAATGGTCAATTTTTTACTGTTTTTTAGGTAACACATGATGGATTGATTTTATGTGGACTATGTCGTGCTTTTCTCAGAGGTACAAGGTAGCTCGCGTTTTGGCTAAAAGAGGGTATTTATGCTGTATCTCGTTTTCCATGAAGTAGCGGTGAGTTTTAAGTTGAAATTAGCAATTTCTATTACTGCTTTTATTTTCCTATTTATTTCCCTGCCAGCTCAGGCAAACCCCGTTAATAGCTTGACGATTAAAAACGAAAGTAGCGCTGAGCTTATTCAGCATCCTGTTCAAGTTGGTCGATTGTTTTTGCAGGGAGAGATTCCCCAATTTCCAAAAGCTGTTTTTGATAATGTGCCAATGACAACTCAGGCCGACATAAAGCAACGGTGGCCGGACGGTTCTGTTAAGCATGCTGTTGTCTCTTTTGTTGCTCCTAGGTTACAGCCCAATGTTCTGCATAACGTGTCATTCACTAATCAGTCTTCAGGGAACAATACCACTTTAGACACTTCAGTTTTGCTTGATACCGGCTTTGATGCAGAGATTGTTATCAAACAGGGGACTAAGACTAAACGCGCCTCTGCTAGGGAGATGCTGACGAACGGCGACTTCAGTTTATGGACTCAGGGTTCAGTGGTGACAACCTTTATTTTGGCCGATCATTCAATGGAGCGTAAATATGATCTAGGGTTCGATGAATTAAGGAGTGTTAGGCCGATTTATCATGTTGCCTTTTGGCCAACAACAGGTGATATCCGGGTTAGGTATATTGGAGAAAATATCAATACCGAAACACTCCAAAATCTTGCTTACTCATTCGACTTGACCCTCAATGGCAGCAACAAATATTCACTAACAACTGCAAAAACACATCACTATGGAAGTCGGTGGACGCAAACTTTTTGGAACAATCCTCAAGAGCAAAAAGTATCTATAGATCATAATTTAGCTTATCTAAAAGAGACGCGTTTTTTTGCTAATTATGACACCTCCCTAACTATTCCTGAGCTTCAACTAGATAACTGGTACCAAACGTTTTTAAGCCGAGACAATGAGCTTTATGGCTCAGGATTGTGGCAAGTAGCGATGAGCACAACCGGAGGTCGATCGGATTTGGGAATACATCCCGCATGGGTTTCTGCTTGGTTGTATTCGGGCGATTGGCGTCTATTTGAGGTGTCGGCGAAGCAAGCTGACCTTGCCGCAAATTGGAGTGCGCACTCGCGGGAGGGCGATAGCTCTAAAACATACTTACGCGAGGGTAACACCCAGGCTTTGGGGCGACCTGTATCGGTGAATGCTAGGCCTAGCCTTTGGTTGTATGATCATCGTAATTTGGATATTACACATCCTGATGATGCTGTGATTCGACATAACACTAATGATATCGGCTGGCGATATTGGGGAAGAGAAGATGCTTGGTCTGATGATATTGCTCACCGAGTCAATCCTTATTCAGCGCTATATGCCTTAACAGGTGATTACTGGTATTTAGAACAGTTGCAGTTGTGGGCTGCCACATCCGCTATGGAGCATACGTCTAATGCTATTCGTGGTCCTAATAATATGGCTGGAATTCATAGTGAAATTAGAGGTGAAGGTCGAGGCTTCCGCGAACGTGTCCATGCGCTTCTGTTAACACCTGATAATACGCCTGAGAAACAGTACTTTACGGATATTACATACGACACCATTGCACTTTGGGCAGGTGAAAGAAGTATTGCTTTATCTGAGCTACAAGATCACCCAGCGTATCAATATGGTTTAGATAATCCGGTAGCTGTCTCACCTAGCCAATTCTGGCAACCTAATGTCGCGGTGAATTCAAGTTCTACTCCGCACTTGTTTACCGATGGAATGCTTGATGTCAAAGCAGGTGGCGCACCTTGGATGTATTCACTATTCAGGGCTTCAGTTGGTGAAGCGGCGCAAATGGGGTTACCGACACAACCTTTGGTGGATTGGAGTGACAAATTACTAACGAGCTTGTTCGCATCCCCGGTTTCAAAGCATGCAGTAGGTGCCTATTTTATTGCTGTTCAATCATCGGACGAGCATTATTTTACTTGGCCTGAGATAGCTGAGCGTATCCCTGTTCTGGAACAGCTTATTGCTGGTGGGGAAGGAATTGCTGCTAACACTCGAGTGACTAACGTCAATCACGGTTATCCGACGCTAGCCTATGCGTCCTCTACTTATTTAAACTCAGGTGAGCAGCAACAAGCTGTTCATCAGTGGCTAAAACAAAATTACTATTCTCCACAGATAAATAATTTTGCGAATAATCCGCAATGGGCCATATTAGCGAGAACTCAAAACTCTCCGAAACCACTCGCTGGACTTACTCCAGTTATGCCCTCACCGGCTGTTCGCAGTAATCCACCGGGTGGTGCTGGCGGTTCTGTCAGCACAGGCGGTAGTTCGTCTGATGATCCAATCCCTACGTTTGAGCCACCAGAACACCCAGTGACCATAGCGGCAAGCAATGATGTCGGGGGAGCTTATATCTACCTGGACTTTGATGAGTCAACGACGAACAGCGCATCAAACTTGGTTGCGGAAACAGAGGGGACGGTGACTTATCGGGAAGGACGTTTCGGTTCTGCAATTTATTTCGACGGAACGTCTTATTTAAACTTGCCCGACTATGAAATTTCACCTCCGTATACAGTCAGTATGTGGGTTAAGTCCGAACAGGCAAGCCGTTCGTGGCCAGGTGAGACTTTTGTTCTTGCGGATGGTTCGCGTTCTGGAGCTTGTTTGAGCACGCCCGCTATTCGTTACAATTCTAATTTTGAGCTTGCGGTAAAAACAGTGGCCGCCTGTGGAAGCGAATATCAGGGCAAGGTTGAAGGTTTCGCTTTCGGTTATTGGCAGCATATAACTTTAGTTGTTGAGCCAGAAAGTACTTCGCTTTATGTGAATGGTGAGAATGTCGGTGCGACTATTGGTATACAAAACGCTTCTACAACCCCGCAACCTAATTGCTTATTTATTGGCGCTGAGCAGTCGGGTGACTGTCATTCTCCAGGTAAGTTCTATCGAGGTTTGATGGATGAATTTAGAGTTTATCGGAGGGCTCTTAATCCGAGTGAGGTTTCGAGGATATATCGAGTTGACCCTAACAAAGCTGGAGATAGTGAGCTAGGTGCAGAAAGCGACATTACTGACGGTCTTATTTCTCGAATTGATTTTGAATCGGATGTCGTTGATTCAGTAGGGAATAGTGTGAGTGGTAATGCTCCTGCGATAGTGACTGGTAAGTATGGAAGTGCAGGCGAGTTTAATGGTCAGGACAGCTACCTTAGCGTAGAAGGTTTGCATATTGCTCCGAACTATTCGGTGTCATTGTGGCTACAACCTTCAGGAACGCCGAGTTGGCCAAATCCTGAGTTTGGTATTATTGATGGTGGGCAGTCTGGTGCTTGCCAGTTTATTCCCTATATCGGGTATCGAGTTCCAGATGCTTTTTATTGGAACGGCAATACAACACAAAGCCACATAGTCGCCGCAACAGGGGATTGCAGCAACCCTATGTTTCGCTCTGGCAGTTTACTCGAGCTCGGAAGCTGGCATCATGTTGCTATAGTCACTTTTAGTAATGCTCGACAGATTTACATCAACGGCCATATTGCTGAAGATATGGCAACGCGGGTTAGTGCGAGTGATAACCAGTGTGTTTTTATTGGTGCCAAGCAGATTGGGAATTGCACCAGTCCTACGAGTTTTTTTAGTGGCTTGATTGACGAAGTTAGGATCTACAACAAAGCACTAACTGCTGAAGAAGTGACGACTCTCGCCAGTTTGAATGAAGTAGCTTACTAAGTAACAAAAGATTAAGGTGCGCTTTAAGGACTTATCTAAAGCGCACTTATTCCTGCTTTATTTCCGCAATAGATAGGTCGATATCGCCGCGAACAACACACTTGGTAGTAGTGCCCCAACAACCGGAGGAAGGTTATATACCAGGCTTAGTGGGCCAAAAACTTCGTTCGCAATAAAGAAACCAAACCCTGTCAGAACGCCCATAATAACACGTGCACCCATTGTTACACTTCTAAGTGGGCCAAATATAAAGGATAACGCCATTAGGAGCATGACTGTCACTGAGACAGGTTGCAGAATCTTTCGCCATAAGGCGAGTCGATAACGGCTTGGATCTTGACGACTATTTTCCAAATAGAGGATATATTCTGCTAAACCTTGTATGGATAGCGCCTCAGGTTTGACCGTAACAACACTCAATTTGTCTGGGGTTAAGCTAGATAGCCAGTTTTCATTGTCACTGTTCTGCACCAGTACTTGTTCATCACTTAAGTATGTATTGTTTACATTGCTCAATTGCCATTTATCTTGAACAAATCGCCCCGAGTCGGCTGTTGTGATTTTTCTGAGTTGTAGGCTGTCATCAAACTCGTAAATCGTGATATCAAGGAGTTGGCTACTGCTGATAACTTCTCCGATACTCACGAAGTTCTGGCCGTCTTTTGCCCAGTCTAATTTACCTGAAGAGTATAAACGGCCTCCGGATATAGCTTGAGTTCTGATTTCCTTGGCTCTGGATTCAGCAACAGGAGTGACCCACTCACCTAATGCCATGACAAAAATCACCATTAAGATGGCTGACTTCATTGCAGAGAGAATGATGTTCCAACGACTTTGCCCCGCAGATTGCATAACAACGAGTTCGCTATTACTGGCGAGTATACCCATACCAACCAAGCCACCAATTAAGGTCGCCATTGGGAAGAATTGCTCGACTTCACGCGGGATACTCATTAATACATAAATACCAGCAACGACCATATCGTAATCGCCTTGGCCTACACGGCGAAGTTGATCGACAAAGCTGATTAATGAGCTGAGCCCGATAAGTACAAACAAAGTAATGAAAGTAGTGCTGAGTAATGTTCGACCAACATACCAATCTAGAATCTTAAACATTAGCTACGCCCCGTAATTTTGGCGTGGACTTTTGCACCGATAGAACGATTCTTCATAATCAGAATACTACCAATTAACAGCATTATGGCGTGTATCCACCAAAGCCCTAGCGCTGTTGGGATCTTGCCATCTTCTAATACTTTTCTGCCTGCCATCAAGAGCAGGAAATAGCCTATATATAAAAGCAAGGCCGGGAACATTTTACCGAATCGGCCCTGGCGAGGATCGACTGCACTGAGTGGCACTGCAATCAGTACCAAAAAGGGTAACGATAACGGAATGGCTATACGCCACTGCAGTTCTGCAATAGCATCAGTAGAGGTATCGCCAATCAGCTGTTTAGTTGGATAGGCGGTTAGCTTACGACGCTTCTGTTCTGCTTGTTGTTCTGCAATTTGTATTTGATACTCATCGAAGGCAATCACGTGGAAGTCTGGTTGGGCTTCCTTACCTTCATATTGCATGCCTTCTCTAAGGATAAGTTTTTGTGAGCCGTCTGCTGCATCAACAACATTACCTGTTTGAGCATAAACAATATGGACTTCTTCTTCGGCATTTACCTCATCATCTTCAGGCTTATCATGTTGCGCCAAGAACACTTGCTTAAGTTCGTTATTCTCTGACTCAATATCATGCACAAACATAACTGCTTTTCTGTTGGCTGTTTGCTGGAATCGTCCAGGAATTAGAGTAGTGAGACCCGATTCGGCACTGACTTGCTCTTCTAATTGATATTCAGTTTCTACGGCCAAGGGGGCGAGATAGAGCGTTAGCGAAGCACAGACAAGGCCGACTAAAAATGCCAGTAATAACATGATACGAGTGATATACCATTCACTGATGCCACAGGCACGCATCACTACCATTTCGCTATCGACATAGAGCCTACCGTGCGCGAGCATAATGCCTAAAAATAAACTGAGAGGCAGGATAAATGAGCCTAAAATGGGTACGTTCAACGCCAGAAAACCTAGTACCAAACCTGCCGGAACTTCACCATCAGAAGCTTCTTCAAGAACTTTAACGAATTTTTGGGTAATGAAAATAGCCATTAATATGAGAAATACAGCGAGCTGGGATTTAATGGTTTCTTTTAATAAATAACGCAGTATTAGCACGGGCTACCCATATGAAAAGTGTCGTTTTTAGTGGAATGATGCAAAATTTTAAGTAAACTTAACGTTTTCACAAGTTTAATTTGTTTCACGTAGCTGTCTCTGTTTGTGTATTAGGCCGTTAAGTGCCTGTACCTATATAGATTATCACTCGCTTGAAGCTCTGTCGCAAAAATTTGTAACAGCGATATTCAAATGAGACAAGGGTTACTTTCTGTCAAGACAGCTGAATTGGAACAAAGTTGCAAATTAATTTGTTGTTATCGTTTTAATAATGATGGCAGTTGTCACTTTAAATTAAGGATTCATGATGGAATTTAGCGTTAAAAGCGGAAGCCCTGAGAAGCAGCGCAGTGCATGCATTGTTGTTGGTGTTTTTGAGCCTCGCCGCTTAACACCTGTTGCAGAACAGCTCGATGAGATCAGTGAAGGTTATATCAGTAATTTACTACGCCGTGGTGATCTCGAAGGTAAAGCCGGTCAAATGCTATTGTTGCATCATGTCCCTAATATTTTAAGTGAACGTGTTTTATTAGTCGGCTGTGGTAAAGAGCGCGAACTTGATGAGCGTCAATACAAGCAAATTATCGCAAAAACAATCAGCACTCTGAATGAGACCGGTTCTATGGAAGCCGTTTGTTTCTTAACTGAGTTGCACGTTAAAGGCCGTGATATCTACTGGAAAGTGCGCCAAGCAGTTGAAACCAGTCAAGATGCGCTATACACATTCCTACAGTTAAAAACTAAGAAAGGCGAGCCGCGTCGTCCACTACGTAAGATTGTTTTCAATGTTCCTACACGCCGCGAGTTGCCTATTGGCGAGCAAGCGATACATCACGGCTTAGCTGTTTCTGCGGGTATGAGTGTCTGTAAAGACGTTGCGAACATGCCACCTAATATTTGTAAT
Source organism: Alteromonadaceae bacterium M269 (assembly GCA_004353515.1). Lineage (GTDB taxonomy): Bacteria > Pseudomonadota > Gammaproteobacteria > Enterobacterales > Alteromonadaceae > M269. The sequence goes on from SMNZ01000002.1 coordinate 204,231, forward strand.
GCTGCGTATTTGCTAGAACAAGCGAAGAAGCTTGAAGACAATTACGATTCGGTCCGCGTTGAATCTGTTGGCGAGAAGAAAATGGAAGAGCTCGGTATGGGCTCATATCTAGCGGTTGGTCGTGGTTCGCATAACGAATCTATCATGAGTATTATCCATCACAATGGTGGAAAGCCTGATGAAGCGCCCATCGTACTTGTTGGTAAAGGCCTGACTTTCGATTCAGGTGGTATTTCTATCAAACCAGGTGAAGCCATGGATGAGATGAAATATGACATGGGCGGAGCAGCCGGTGTACTTGGAACTATGCACACAGTGGCAGAGCTAAATCTGCCTATTAATGTAATTGGCGTTCTAGCTGGCTGTGAGAATATGCCTGACGCTAATGCATATCGCCCTGGTGATATCTTGACCACAATGTCTGGTCAAACGGTTGAAGTACTCAATACCGATGCAGAAGGCCGTTTGGTTCTTTGCGATGCGCTGACTTATGTTGAGTGTTTTGAACCAGATACGGTTATTGATGTGGCTACATTAACTGGTGCCTGCGTTATCGCACTAGGTAAGCATGCGACAGGATTAATGAGTAATCATAACCCATTGGCTCACGAACTACTTAATGCTTCTGAGCAAAGTGCAGATAAAGCTTGGCGCTTACCTTTGTGGGATGAATATCAGGAGCAGATTGAAAGCCCGTTTGCTGATATGGCGAACATCGGCGGTCGTCCTGCGGGCACAATTACAGCTGCTTGCTTCTTATCACGCTTTACTAAGAAATATCACTGGGCACATATGGATGTTGCTGGTACGGCTTGGAATAGCGGTGGCAAGAATAAAGGGGCGACAGGTCGTCCTGTGCCAATGCTGTCTCAATTCCTAATGAATCGTGCCGGTATTGAAACTGAAGTTTAACGAATAAATTTATGTCGCACGCTATATTTTATTTGCTAGAACAAGCAAGTGGAGACACCGCAGCATCGCATTTCGATGCTGCTTGTCATGTTGCAGCTGAATGTTATAGCAATAAGCAAAAATGCCTTGTTTGGTGCGATAATCAGCAAGATGCTGAACAAATAGATGAATTGCTATGGCAGCTACCGACTGAGCGGTTTGTTCCTCATAATCTGCTTGGAGATGGCCCGAAAGGCGGTGCCGCCGTTGAAATCACTTGGGAGACGCCAGCTCGCTCTAATCGCACAGTGTTGATTAATCTAGCGAGCGAAGCACCAAGCTTCAGTCGACAATTCAGGCAAGTGTTTGATTTTGTTCCAGCAGAAGAAAATCTTAAACAACAAGCTAGAAACAGATACAAATCCTATCGAGGGGCGGGAATTTCTCTCGACACCAAACCCTTTAATCAGGTTAATGCCCCGCAAGGGTAAACGAATTAACGAGTAATAGTAAAAATGGATAAAACATTTAATCCACACGCGATTGAACAAGCTTTGTATAAAGCCTGGGAAGACAAAGGTTACTTTAAGCCTTTAGGTACCAAAGAGTCGCATCCTAATAACGATCCTTATTGCATCTTGTTGCCACCTCCAAATGTTACCGGCAGCCTGCATATGGGACATGCGTTCCAGCACACCATCATGGACGCGTTAATTCGTTACCGCAGAATGAAAGGTGACAACACTTTATGGCAGTGCGGTACTGACCACGCGGGTATCGCTACGCAAATGGTTGTTGAGCGTCAATTGAATGCCGACGGTAAGAACAGACATGATTTGGGTCGTGAAGCTTTTGTTGACAAAATCTGGGAATGGAAAGAGCAGTCGGGTGGAACAATAACCAGCCAAATGCGACGCATGGGAACGTCAACGGACTGGAGCCGTGAAGCCTTCACCATGGACCCTAATTTGTCAGAAGCGGTACAGGAAGTTTTTGTTCAGTTACACGAAGAAGGCTTGATCTACCGTGGTAAGCGCCTTGTTAACTGGGACCCAGTATTACACACCGCTGTTTCTGATCTCGAAGTACTGAATGAAGAAGAAAATGGTCACATGTGGCACATGCGCTATCCATTAGAAGATGGTAGTGATGCTCTTGTTGTTGCGACAACGAGGCCTGAAACCATGTTAGGTGATACTGCCGTTGCTGTGCATCCTGAAGATGAGCGTTACAAGCAATTTATCGGTAAAAAGATTAAGTTACCTCTGACCGACCGACTAATTCCTATCGTGGCAGACGACTATGTTGATATGGAGTTTGGTACAGGTTGTGTGAAAATCACACCAGCTCATGACTTTAATGACTATGAGTTAGGTAAACGCCATGACTTGCCCATGATAAATGTATTCACGCACGATGCGAAAATGAATCATGAGGCACCAGAAGCTTATCGTGGATTAGACCGTTTTGATGCTCGGGCCAAGATTGTTGAAGATTTGGAAGCACAAGGCAGCTTGGTTAAAGTTGATGAACATAAATTGAAAGTACCGCGTGGGGATCGCACAGGCGCGGTTATCGAACCTTATCTTACCAACCAATGGTATGTCGCTGTTGAGTCACTTGCCAAGCCGGCTATCGAAGCGGTTGAGAGTGGTGAAATTCGTTTTGTACCAGAAAACTGGAATAAGACTTACTACCAGTGGATGTATAACATTCAAGATTGGTGTATCTCTCGCCAGTTGTGGTGGGGACACCGCATTCCTGCTTGGTTTGACGAACAGGAAAACGTCTACGTTGGTCGTAATGAAGCTGAGGTTCGCGAGAAGCATGGCTTAGGTGATGATGTGGTTCTTCGTCAGGACGAAGATGTTCTGGATACGTGGTTCTCATCAGCTCTATGGCCCTTTGCCACTATGGGTTGGCCTGAAAATACACCTGAATTAGAGACCTTTGTCCCAAGCTCTGTTTTGGTGACTGGCTTCGACATCATTTTCTTCTGGGTTGCCCGTATGATTATGATGACTAAGAAATTCACAGGTAAAATTCCGTTTAAAGATATCTATATCACAGGCCTTATTCGCGATGAACAAGGTAATAAGATGTCTAAGTCGAAAGGGAATGTCTTGGACCCTATCGATTTGATCGATGGTATTGACCTGGAATCTCTTGTAGCAAAACGCACCAGCGGCATGATGCAACCTAAAGCGGCGGCTAAGATAGAAAAACGTACTCGTGAGCAATTCAAAGACGGTATTGCCAGTTATGGTACTGATGCTCTTCGATTTACTTTCGCAGCTATGGCGTCGACTAGTCGTGATATTAACTTCGACCTTGGGCGTGTTGAGGGATATCGCAACTTCTGTAACAAGCTTTGGAATGCGTCTCGCTTTGTATTGATGAACACTGAGGAGTTCGATACAGGTAAAGACGGTGGTGAACTAGAGTTGAGTCTAGCTGATAAGTGGATATGGGCGAGATTCCAACAAACGTTGCAAGCTTTTGAAACTGCGTTGGAGGACTACCGTTTCGACCTAGCTGCTCAAGCTGTTTATGAGTTTACTTGGAATCAGTTCTGTGACTGGTATCTTGAGCTTTCTAAGCCAGTATTGAATAACGACGCAAGTACAGACGCTCAGAAGCGCGGTACGCGCCATACGTTGGTTAATGTTCTAGAAAGTTTGTTGCGCTTGTTACATCCGATTATGCCGTTTATTACAGAAGAAATCTGGCAACGAGTAGCGCCTATGGCCGGAATTAATTCTGATAGCATCATGACGCAAGGCTTCCCGGCTGCTGAGGCAGCTGTCGATGAGCAGGTTGTTTCTGATATCGAATGGCTTAAAACCTTTATTGTTGGTATTCGTAATATTCGTGGCGAGATGGATATCTCACCAAATAAGCCATTATCAGTATTACTTAAAAATGCAGATGATGAAGACAAGCGTCGTTTGGATATGACGAGAGAATTCTTGTCCAAAATGGCAAAGCTTGAAGACATTCAGCATTTAGCTGCTGATGATAAAGGACCAGCATCTGCTACTGCGTTGGTTGGCGAAATGGAAGTCATGATTCCTATGGCAGGATTGATCGATAAAGAAGCTGAATTAGCGCGTATCAATAAAGCACTAGAGAAAATAAACAAGGACTTTGCTCGTACAGACGGTAAGTTAAAGAATGAGAACTTTGTCAGTAAGGCGCCAGCAGCGGTTATTGATAAAGAAAAAGCCAAACTGGCCGATTATCAATTACAGATTGATAAACTGATGGAACAGAAGCAGACGATAGAATCGCTGTAATTTAATTAAAAGGACTCAGGTTAAGGAAGCCGCATAGCAATATGCGGCTTTTTTGTTTATGGGTTGGGCAAAATAGTTAGACGAATTAATTAGACGACAAAACATTGCGTCACGTGATCTGATGAGTGATGATTAGATAAACAACTTTAGCTATAAATCCATACAAAGTTACAATCTGGCGTTGAGCATAGGTATTTATTTATGGATGAAATACTTTGCTAGTCGTGCCACCTGAGACTGCATTTTCGTGTAAGATTTGTTGCTATAACCACAGTATTGATAGGTGCTTATGAAAAACTTGCTATTTATCTTTGCCATCATCGCCATTTTGCCTTTTGCGTCAGACGCTAAAGATAAAAAACCGACAACAAGAGAAATGGATCGCATCAATTGGATGGAGTTCAAAGAGCTTGTTCCTGATCAGATTGATACTGTGTTATTGCCGACAGGGACACTTGAGCCACACGGTGTTGCTAATAATGGTGCTGACAACACAGCGCCTTGGGCGATTTCTAAGACGATTGCAGAGCGTACGAACGCTATGATTGCTCCAACACTTGCATATGGCATGACGGGAAGCCTCGCGGCTTATCCAGGTGCGTTCAAGATGAGTGAAGAAGTCTATAGACCTTTTGTTAAAGAAATTATGGAAGGTTTGGTTAAGAACAAATTTAAAACCTTAATCATTATTAACGGTCATGGCGGTGGTCAAACAGCTGTGCTTAAGTCTGTGGCAGCTGAGATTGCTAATGAATATCAAGTGCGAACCTTGGTTATTAATTGGTGGTCGTTTGCTGCTGATGTTACTGAGGAAGTCTTCGGAGAAAACGGCGGTCATGCTGGTTGGAATGAAAATGCCTTTATACAAGCGATTGACCCAAGCCTTGTTCATGAAGACAAATACAGTGATAAGCTGGCGACACCTTACCCTCAAAATGGTAGCTGGGCTGCAACACCCTTCCCATCATCGATTGGCTTGTATAAAGAAGGGGAAGGTTATATTAAATTTGATCAAAAACTGGCCGATGAATACTACGAAAAAGTCACAGATAAGCTAGCTGACTTTATTGTAAAAATAAAAGCAAAGTGGGATTTGGCAGGACTTTAGAGACTGCTTTCTGATGTCTTAGTTGGATGTTGAACTTCATTGGTCTTGGTCTAACATTGATTTGTAACTTATTGGAATTGTGAAGTAGGTATATGACAAAAAAAGATAGGCGATGGGGGAAAATCACTATTGTGATCATTTCCATCATTGGCTTTATCGGATTGAGCTTTCAGGCTATTAGCCAAGAAGAAGCGGTTAGGGAGTTTAGTTCCAATACAAAGAGAGCAACTATTATTTATGCTGCTGACTTGCCGGTAATCAATGATAAACAATCAGGGGATTATGCGCAGTTAGCGACACTCCTAAAAGAACATAGACAGCAGCCTACAAGTACCTTTTTCCTCTTTGGCGGACGAAGCATAGGTCCTAGTCCTATGGCTGTTTTTGATCGTGGTTCCCATATCATTGATATTCTCAACAGCTTAGAACCTGATGCTTATTCTGTCGCTAATCGTGAATTCAGCTACTTTGAAGATGAACTGTCATTACGTGCTTTTGAAGCAGCTTTTCCTATGGTGGCCAGCAACCTGACAGACTCTTTGACGCAAAAGAACTTAGAGGGCTTGGTCGACTATGCGGTTATTCAAAAGGGCGATGTACGTATTGGCGTTATCTCTGCTCTTCATGAATCTGTTATTGAGGAATATCGTTTAAACCGGATTGTTATCAAAGATCCTGTCAATGCTATTACCGATGTTGCCAATAAACTGAGACGCGAAAATGTTGATGTTGTTATCTTGCTTTACCCTTATACCTTCGATTTTTTCGAAGCTGAAGACAGCATTAATATGATTGAGCAATTGCATAAGGATAATGTGATTGATGTTAGCCTTAGTGCAGACCCTGATATCAGTTTGGCCAACCTGACATCCTCTGTAGAACACCCGAACAATGTTTTTTTAGATAAAGCAGGGCAAGTGGCAGTTATTGATCTGACTCTTGAAAAGGGGAAGCAGGGCAAAACAGACGTGAACATTCAATGGGAAGAACAGTTTCTGCGTAATATTCCTTCTGAAGAAAATGTGAAGCGACAGGTAGAAGGTTATAGCAATCGTTTAGACCGTTTATTGGGTGAAGAGTTAGGGGTCGTAACGACTGAACTAGATACGACTCGACTCACCGTTAGAACAAAAGAGAATGCGTTTGGTAACTTTGTTGTTGATGCTGTGAGACGTTATGCCGGAGCGGATATCGGGCTTATTAATGGTGGTGTTATTCGTGGTGAGAAACATTACTCTCCGAATACAACATTAACTCGGCGTGATATTGCGATAGAGCTGCCATTTAGAAGCCATGTCGTGGTGACAGAGGTTTCTGGCAAACAACTCTGGAATGCGATAGAGAATGGATTAAGTACGGTTGAAGAAGTAAAGGGAAGGTTCCCTTTGGTGTCAGGCTTAAGTGTTCAATACGATAGCTCTAAACAGCCTGGAAGTAGAGTCGGTTCTATTTTGGTGGAGGGAAAACCTCTGGAGTTTGGCAAGAGCTATTCACTTGCCACCACCGATTACCTTGTTGAAGGTGGTGATGGTTATTCATCATTGGTTGATTCGACAGGGTACGATAAAAAGAAAAGTGTGGTACCGCTTGTTTCTGACATAGTCATCAACGAAATTCGATTACATGGACGAATTTCCCCGGTTGTAGAAAACCGTATTGTGGATAATTCCCCTGAAAATGCTGAGTGACGGAATGGATATCAATCAAAGTAACCGTAAGTTGTTAGCTCGTTCCAAAGAGAAAAGGAGACTTTCACTCAAGAGTGTTTTTTGGATTACACTTGTTGGTCCATTGATTCTGTTTGTTGTGGCGTCCGTCATGATGTATTTGAGACTTAATGGCTTTCAAAACATCCTGTTGGAAGTGACACATCGCTCACTGCCTTCAATGACAAAAGCCGCTGAGATTGCGAATCATGCCAATACACTTTCTTATATTACGCAAGGGCTTTCGACATCATCGACTGAGGCATCTAGAAACATATTTTATCAGCAAGTTGAAGGCGAGATTGCCAATATAGAAGCCTTAACACGTGACCAGATCGATAATGCCTATGTATCCACTCAACTACCTGCCATTCGCCGTGAGTTAAGTGAGTTAAACGAGCTGGTGATGCAAAGCCTTGAGCTCAATAAAACGCTACAGCAACGTATTGATGAAGTTTATGACGCTAATGAGAAAGCACATGGCTTAATTGGGTTGAATGAGACAGGAAGTCGTTTTTCCATTGAGTTTCAAGCTTGGTCAATTTCTTATCTTGAAACTGTAGCGATCATGGCGCAAGTAACGACATCAAATAGATTGCATCAGATAAGGCAGTTTTCTGAAGAGATTGAGCAGAAGCTTGATTTGTTAGAGCTACAAGCAACTAAAACCCCTGAAGAATCTCGAGATGCAGCTATGCGCTATACCAGCTTGTTGAGAAGCTTACTCACTGGTAACGAAGGCGTTGTTGGATTACGAGTTGAACAATTGCGTGTTATTGGTAGAACTACAGGCCGTGGGAATTTTGTTCGAAACTTAGTGTTGGATTTTGCTCGTTTTTTGGATTTCAAAACGGTTGAGCTAAACAATCGCATAAGCGATTCAGCAAACCGTACGATAGGGTTTGTAGAACAACAGACCATTATCGTTTTTGTGTTGTCTCTTATCTCCATCAGTATTTTCCTGATTGCAGTGACTATTATTTTAAGACGCGTTGTTGGTCGACTGATAACGCTGGACACTATAGTGAAAAGCCGTTTAGAAGGCACTCACTGCGACAAGAAGATTACCGGAAATGATGAGATATCTGATATCGCTACAACCTTCGATATATTTACATCGACAATAGAAGAGCAGAAAAGAGCGCTGGTTGAACTTTCATTACTCGATAGTTTAACTGGTATTGCCAATAGGCGTGCTATGGACGAGCGATTGCTGCACGAGCTCCAAATGTCGGCACGGAATCAATATACTGTTTCAGCTCTTCTGGTTGATGTGGACTTCTTTAAGCTCTATAACGATACCTATGGGCATGCTGCAGGTGATGAATGCCTTAAGCAAGTTGCACAGATCTTAAAGGCCCTCATGATGCGCAAAACGGACTTTGTTGCACGTTATGGCGGAGAGGAGTTTGTTTGTGTCTTACCTAATGTTGATGAGAATGGTGCTGAGTTTGTCGCTAAGAGCATTATTCAAGCGATGGAAGAGGCTAAGATTCCTCATAAAGGCAGCAAAATAGTAGACTACCTTACAGTTAGTATTGGTATTGCAACGACTGAAACTGATGCTACCTTAAATGCTGACCAATTACTTAGTTGTGCCGACAAGGCGCTTTATTGTGCTAAGGATAAGGGACGTAACGGTTATTTTAATTATCGTTGCGTTAAGAAAATGGAACCTAAATCTTAAGTCGATCTAAGTTTTTTTACCGACTTTTATTCAACATATCTCCCCTTTTTAACGATAAGCGAAAGGCTCCCTTCTCACCTTGTTGTGAGTTGTGAACTTTTGCTTTGATCTTTGGCTGTAAGTCTTAGCAGCCCATATTCCGATTACACGCTTATCTGCGCCGACTTTCTTATGATTAAAATTTACAATTGGTATGTTTATATTGGTATGTTTGCTTTCTTGTTGTTAACATTTTTAAAATTTTATTGATCATTTTTTAACATTAATGGTAATGTAATTACACGCAATGATTTAAATTGGTATGTTTTAATGCTTTTACCAATTTTGAGTTGCTAGTTGATGCGAATAAATCACTTCGAAATTAGCTACCCATGATTTTATGGCGTGAGTATGAACTGAGTTTGCCTATTGGGTTTAGGAGAAAGTATGAAAATGCAGTCTAGATATTTCGTGTACATCACAGTCTTATTTGCCGCACTTTTTGCGCATTCCACTTCGATGGCTTTCGCTCAGGGTTTTGCAAATATTCAGTGGAACATAGATACCAGTAATACACCCCGCCAGGATAAAAGTGGTAGCGGAAGAACACCGAGTACCAGTGGCGCAACTAATAACCCAGGAAATTTCCAGTTCGAAATATCTACAACTAGCACGTCAGGAACTCAGCGACAGGAATTTTTGTACGAGCGCCGCAACGGCTACCACCGCTTTAGCGGTGAGTTCAGGATAGATTCAAGGCAGCCTAACTTTGATCGTGTCTCGGTTGCGCAAACGCATGACGATCAGACTGGGTCAGCAGGTGTGTTCTCAATTTATCAGGTTCGCCGCAATGGTGGTGGGTACGTTTTTGGCGTTCAAGGCGATACAACTGAAGCCCGTAACGGTTATAGCGTATTTGATACCGTTGAGTTTGATTTAGACCGATGGTATCGCCTGGACACCCGCACGTTCAGTAGCACGAGAGATGGGAGCTTCGAAGTAGCGCAGCTCTTCGATAGTAATGGTCGACTAATTTGGGAAGAGACGATCTTTGGTGGTGGGGAAAATCGACAGTACAAGAAGGTTGGAGCATATCGACTCACAAATGGTTTTGGCCGAGTCATTGTTGATTGGCGAAGGATGAGGTTCTACACAGGGCAATAAGCTCATTTTTTAACTTTTATTTGTTATACCAATTTCTAGTTTTGGTTTGTTGTTTTGTCTTGTTGTTGTGTTGCGAGCTAGAGCTGCTTCTTGAAGTTGGTATGCGATATCGATACTTAGAATAAATAAGGTTCTTGATATGAAAATAGTGAACAGTCGTTACTTGAAGGCACTGAGTGCTTCAGCTTTGCTTGGCTTTTCAAGCTTGTCGTATGCAGCCACTTTTGTCATCGAAAAACAGAATACAAACTTTTCCATTGATGGTAACGGAGGTGCCAGAGTTGGTCAGGTGATTTATCTCTGGCAAACCAATACAGGTAATACAAATCAAAATTGGGATCAGCTTACACGTGCTGGAGGCTTTTTCGCTTACCGAAAGCAGAATACGAATTTATGTTGGGACGGTGGCGATGGCGGTGCGCGTAGACAGCCCGTTACACTTCAAGTTTGTGATGTGAATGACCAAAACCAGCATTGGCGTAAGGTAAAAGTTTTCAGCGGTACTGAAATCTATCGATTAGAAAAACGGAATGCTCCAGGTTTTTCAATTGATGGAAACGGAGGTGCTGACTTTAGACAAGAGCTCTATTTGTGGAACTCGAGTAACACCAACGTAAATCAGCAATGGGATTTTATTCGAACTGACACTAACAATAGTGGTGGTGGCAGTGACGGCGGTAATACAGGTGGTACACAATTTGTGTTGGCGAGTGATGTCAATGTTGATCGAGATGGAAACATCGATTTCAACGGCTCAGGAGTTTCTGATGACAGACCTATCTGTACTAACACACCTCCGAGTGACCGATTTGATATGACGGTTTGGGCATTAGACACACCGCGCGAAGATCCAGACCGCTCTGGGCGAGGTCATCGTTTAGATGAAGACGAGTTGGTGAACTTTATTGATAACGAGTATTTCTGTATCGGTAGGGATAATGGGCTTGTTTTCCGTTCTACCGTCGACGGTTTTAAAACATCGAGCGGTACATCATTCACACGAAGCGAGCTTAGAGAAATGTTACGTAGAGGTGATACTAGTATCAGAACTCGTGATGCGGGAAACAACTGGGTATTCTCTTCACAGCCTTCGAGCAGTTTCACTAATGCAGCTGGAGGTGTTGACGGTACGCTGAGAGTCACAATGACTGTTAACCGAGTCACAACGACAGGGGATGGTTTGCATCCAGGCCGCGTTATTATCGGTCAAATCCACGCATCAGATGACGAGCCCGCTAGACTGTACTATCACAAGTTGCCTGGAAATACGAACGGCTCTATTTATCTGGCCTCTGAAGAAAGAAATGGTAGTGATGATTTGATAAATATCATCGGTAGTGAAAGTAGAAGCCAATCTAACCCTGCTCGTGGTATTCCACTTAACGAGCCTTTCTCTTACGAGATTAGAACGGTTGGCGATAAGTTGTTTGTCACTATTACTAAGGCTGATGGCACTGAGTATTCTCTAGGTGACGACATAGATTCAGCGCGCAGCTCTGAACGTAATGTCTCTAGCGACGGCAGTATCAGGATGCTAGGTTACAACACAAGCGATGAGTATATGTACTTCAAGGTGGGAACTTATACACAAAACAACACCGGAAACGGCAATGACTATGATCAAGTGACCGTATACTCGATAGATAATAGGCATAATTAAGTTGTAACCATCTATCGTTAATTAACGCTGAGTGCATGTATATATTTCGTGTACTCAGTTTTTTAACTAATAAGCGCTAAGCTCTTTGAATAGTTTTGCAGCTACTTAGTAACCATTCTCTCTGTTCTACGGTATCTGGAACCTTTATTCGTCTCTTGTGAGAAATTGACTCAAAAGCATCATCGGGTTTCATACCCGCTTTCACTAAAACTCCAGCAGCTACAATATCAGTCCTACCCGTAGCTAAGTCATGGTTAAAAGCGGTAGTCAGTTAGAATGAAAAACGGTTTAGGCAAGGTTAATTACTGAAGGCATAGTTAGTCTACGTCGAAGTAATTAAGTGCAGAATAAATCGTTTTTCAACTAACCTTTCAGGCGTCCCCCAGCCTACTCGTTCCTTTGTTATACCTGTTCACAAGGCAACCAGCATTGCTTCACAGATATGCCGCGAACCAAGTAGGCTGGGCAGGCGCTGACTATCGCTTTTAGCCATGATTTAGCTACCTACCCGCTCGACAATGGATAACTATGTTTTTGCCTGCGCTGATTTCATTAAATAAATAGTGAATGAGTTTTACAAAATGCGTAACTGAATTCGGAACTCCTCGATCTTTAATTGGATACGAAATGAAGTTGATGTCGTTTTTGTGGCAGTGCTTTTGTTCATTTTCCAATCCTAATTCTTTGGATTCCTCTTTCTCTAATAGGGAAACTAGTATGTTAATGCCATAGCTAGCAATTCCTGCGAATTCATCTTCAATCCACTCTCCTGATACGGGCTTTGCCATGACAGAGAGGGAGCCGTTTTTGATCTTTTTAACTGGGTAGATGTCGGGTTTCATTTGTTATTCCTTCTTTTGATTATGGAAATAATTGCAAAATTTTCTGATTGATTTTTAGGCTCTTTCGCTTGCCTTAGATCTTTTTTTGATCTAAATTGATATCAAAGTGATATCATATTAAATCTTTGGGAGGATTTATGGTTAACGAAAAACAAGGCTTTTCGGTAAATGGTTATGTTGCAGCGGTTGTTATTGTCGTTGCGTTAATTGCTTCGATATTTTCAGTCGGATCCATTGCGATGCCTTTAAACGGAATAGATTTAGCAAAGATTGTTATTTTGCTGTTGGTCGTTTCTTGCTTAGGAGGCTTCTTTATGGTCCAGCCTAATCAAGGGAAGGTGCTTATCTTATTCGGTAGTTATGTGGGTACCGAGAAACGAACTGGTTTACGTTGGACTATTCCATTCTTTATGCGTAAGTCTATTTCTTTGCGGGTGCGTAACTTTGAGAGTGGCAAAATAAAGGTTAATGACAACCTAGGTAACCCAATAGAGATTGCAACCATAGTTGTATGGTCGGTTACCGATACGGCAGAAGCTATGTTCGAAGTTGATGATTACGAAAGCTACGTTACCATACAAAGTGAATCTGCACTAAGAATATTGGCCAGTACTTACGCCTACGACCCTCAAGATGAAAGCAGTGTCTCTTTGCGAAGCCATCCCACTGATGTCGCTGAACACCTTAAAACTGAGATTCAGGAGAGGCTAGGTAAAGCTGGGGTTATGGTGCATGAAGCTCGAATTAGTCACTTGGCTTATGCCCAAGAAATAGCGAGTGCTATGCTTCAGCGCCAACAAGCGACAGCTATTATTTCAGCGCGTAACAAAATTGTTGAAGGTGCGGTCGGTATGGTGGAAATGGCGCTTGAACGTTTAAAAGAGAAGAACGTAGTCGAGCTTGATGAGGAACGTAAAGCAACGATGGTGAGTAATTTGCTTGTTGTTCTTTGTGCGGATAAGAGCACCCAACCTGTCGTGAATACCGGTAGTATCTATTAAGTTTGTGGGGGACTCTTATGCAGTGGGAATATAAAATTGTGACTTTAAAAATCGCAACAAAAGGCTTCTTCAGTTCATCAAAGGATGTGCAACCGATTGAAGCACAGATGAACGAATTAGGAAGAGTAGGATGGGAGTTAGTTAATATGGATTTCCCGAATCATCAATCTTTTGGCAGTAATCAAGTAACAGCTGTGTTTAAAAAACGGAAGTCGTGATGAGCTTCTATAGCGAATTAGAAAGAGGTTATTGTGGCTAAAAAAGCCTACCCATTGAGGATCAACGAGGATGTTTTGGCAGCCATGCAACGTTGGTCTGATGATGAGTTACGGAGCTTAAATGCGCAAATAGAGTATGTGCTCCGCGACGCGTTAGTGAAAAATGGGCGTGTTAAATTAACACAGAAGGTGATAACTCAGGTTGTTGATGACTCTTCAGGTGAAAAAGGGAATAGCGACTAGTATGGAAGCAATAAAAAGGATGCTGAACCTCGTATGCCGGGATGTTGATAAATACTATTCGAATCAAACTGTGTTTAAACAGTTTAACCTAGAGTCATTGGCAGAGCATCTTGTGATAGAAGGACGCAATGGCTCAGGGAAAACAACCTTACTGCGCATGATAGCGGGCATTGAAGCGCCTAATAAAGGACATGTGAGTTGGCAAGGGAATGATGTTTCTTCAATTACAACAAAGCGACGTGTTGGTATGAGTGCGAGTTGTATTGTTCTGCCTGAGTTTCTCAGTGTTAAGCAAGTGCTCGAATTTCATTGTCGTCACTACGAATGTCAATTCCCAACCGCTTTGATTGAACAAATTTCTCTGTCTCCATTTTTGGCGCAACGTGTCGATGCACTGTCGTTAGGAACGACCAAGAAGCTAAGTTTGGTTCTGGCTTTCGCTCACTCCCCTGATCTTTTGATATTGGATGAACCCAGCAATGGATTGGACGAACAGGCTCTGTCGACCTTAATGAATTGGATGGAAAGCTTTGATGGCAATATGATTATCGCAACTCATGATCAAAGCTTCTATCAGAATCTGGATGCTGAGGTGATTAACCTCAGTGAACGTCTTTAATTTTGCAGCACATGAGTTATCGATAATGTCGTATTGGCAGTTGAGGTTGGCTTTTTATCGAGAAGCAATCACGTCAATGCGAGAGACATTGCAACAACTTGGCATGGCTGTTGTTGTGTTTTTCCAGGTGGCGCTGCCAGCTGTTTTTCTTTTCTTTCTGGTTGGGCTAGGGCAGCTTGCAGAACCAAGTAACTCTCTAGCTCACTACAGTGCATGGTTGAGTGGCTACGGCATATTGATTTATGGCCTACTCAGATTTCAGCGTCATGCCATTTTAGGAACAGCCGTTAAATACTGGGATAGTAGCCTGCCTATTCCAGAATCTCAGCGTCAGTTAACCACTTTAGTGCTCTCTATTGTCGCGGGTAATGTCTTTTTGATCTTGCCGATAGGACTTCTGTGTTATTTGTTTTTGACCCATATCCCTGAGAGTCTTTCGATGATTGGCATAAGGCAACTATGGCCATTATTGATAACTTGTCTGTGGGGAATACAAGTTTCTCTTCTAGCGCTACATAGGCAAACATTCCCAGTGGTGAGTTTGATTTTTGTGCCTTTATCGCTGGTGTTTTTAGCAGACGAATCTATGGGAAGCTACTGGCTTTTAGTTCTCTTTATTGTGCCAATACTAACTTCTTTTATTCGCGAACAGCGTTTTAGTGTATCGCCTAAAATTTATTTCTTATGGCAACTCTTTATTCGTTATCAGCAAGTGCATTGGCAAGGGCTTTTGTTAAGGTTTATTGCGTTAGCTCTATGCAGTCTGTTTTTCTATAACTTAATTGCTAACGTATCCTCGATAACCAGAATCTGGGTATTGTTGTTTGCAGTTTTCGTTACCGCCACGCTTGCTGCTACAGTGCAGTTTAGCTTGATTAACTTTCGCGCTAGATATCAATACTTCTTGATGTCGTTGCCAATAGAAGCATCAATGATAAATGTCCAACTGCTTCTTGTGGTCATTTTTACAGGCTTTGTTTTCGTATTAGTCTCGTCGTCCTTTATCGGAAGCCATTGGTTGTTTTATTTGGTGTGGCTGTTGTTTTATTTTCTCGGCCTGTGGTCTGTGAGTCGATTTAAGCAGCGTTTTTTCATTCCTCTTATTGCCTTATTCGGTGTGTTTGGCACTATTGTTAACTTTATGCCAACCGCATTTATGTCTGTTTAATAATGGCAAAGAGCGACACGCTCTAGTGATGGAAATATTAACAGGCCAGAACAAAGAGAACGAAAAAGGAAATACACTATGGCTGCATCCAGCTTACTGGCGTTGTTTGACGATATAGCAACCTTACTTGATGACGTTGCTGCTATGTCAAAAGTAGCGGCGAGAAATACCGTTGGTGTTATTGGTGACGACCTAGCACTCAATGCTGAGCAAGTCTCAGGAGTGAAAGCCGACAGGGAACTAGCAGTTGTGTGGGCTGTTGCTAAAGGATCGCTCAAGAACAAGGTTGTCTTAGTTCCTGCTGCATTGTTAATTAGCGCTTTTATTCCATGGCTGATTCCGATTCTATTGATGATTGGTGGTGCTTTCTTATGCTTCGAAGGAGCTGAAAAAGTACTGCATAAGTTTTTTCATAGTGCCGATGAGCGTGAAGCTGAACACCAAGCTAAGTTGGAAGCTGTGCAAGACCTCTCTGTTGATCTCGTTGAGTTCGAGAAACAGAAAATCAAAGGGGCTATACGCACCGATTTTATCCTTTCCGCCGAAATTGTGATTATTATTCTGGGTTCTGTCGCGACTGCATCTTTTATGACACAAGTTGCTATTGTCTCTGGGCTCGCCTTACTCATTACCGTGGGTGTTTATGGCATTGTTGCAGGTATTGTTAAGCTGGATGATGCCGGCCTTTATTTATTGCGTTCATCCCTTGATAGCTCTGCAAGAAGTATTAAGCGTTCAATCGGTCGAGGTTTGTTAATCCTTGCTCCAATATTGATGCGCTTACTTTCAGTGGTTGGCACTATTGCTATGTTTTTAGTGGGCGGTGGCATCTTATTACACAATACTCCGCCTGCTCACCATTGGGTTCATGAGGGGCTTGAGCATATCGAAAGTATTCCTGTTATCGGCAGTGTTTCGCACGCGGTTGGCCCAATCATAGCTGAAGGTCTAACCGGTGTTCTTGCTGGTTTAGTTTGCGTCTTTTTCGTGACTTTGTGGCAAAAAATGAAATCGAAATAGATATTCAAGAAAACCCGAGTAATTGCCGTTAAAAAAGTTGCATGCGCTAAATATTGACTATACTGCTAAGAACATACCTATCTTTGCCGTACGCCTTTGCAGGCTTAAGTATTCGCAATGTTCAAACTTGGTGAATTTTATTCACGGCCGAGTAGCAGTTGGTCTATGCTTAGTGTAGTGGGTTATTTTCAATTCTATGTGACTTTTGATTTCGAGGTGAGTAATGGGATTTTTTGGTAAAAACAATGAGTTATCTGAGCAACTAGCGGCGAGTGTTGAAAAAAGTAAAGCGAACGATCAACTTATTGAAGCCTTCTCGCAATCTATGGCCATGATTGAATTCACCCCAACTGGGCATATTGTTGAAGCCAATGAAAATTTCACTAACACAGTGGGCTACTCACTGAGTGAAATTCAAGGTAAGCATCACAAGATGTTTTGTAAAAAGCAGCTAGCCGAAAGCCAGGAATACGCTGACTTTTGGCGTGATCTAGCAGCAGGTATTCCAAAGAATGGTGAGTTCCTACGCGTAACCAAGTCTGGTGATGAAATTTGGCTAGCTGCGAGTTACTGCCCAGTTAAGAACGAAAATGGAGTTGTTGAGCGCATCGTAAAGATTGCATCGGAGGTAACAGAAACTGCGACAACCATGTATGAGTTGAGAAGCCAGTCAAATGCGGTGTCTCGTTCTATGGCTGTGATCGAACTTGGGTTAGATGGCAGCATCATATGCAGTAATGACAACTTCCAGGCAACCATGGGCTATTCGCCCGCTGAAATGGCGACTATGCATCACCGTGAGTTTTGTAAGCCTGCATACGCGCAGTCTGACGAATATAAGGATTTATGGCGTCGTTTAAACAATGGGGAATTTATATCAGGCAAGTTTGAGCGGGTTAATAAGCAAGGTGAAACTGTTTGGTTAGAAGCAACATACAACCCTATTTTCGACGCTGATGGTAAGTTGTGTAAAGTGATTAAGTTTGCCGCTAATATTACTCAGACTATTACGGAGTCAACACAAGCTAGCCGTGTAGCGCAAGATTCACTCATGAAAATTGATCAAATGACTGAGCATGGTACTGAAGTCGTTGGGGAAGCTATTCAAGCGATGTCTCAGGTTTCATCTGATTTATCGGGTGCCGCCAGTAATATAGATTCCCTCAGTAAACAATCTGAACAGATCAGCAATATAGTCAATACCATCACAGCTATTGCCGATCAAACTAACCTACTTGCGTTGAACGCTGCAATTGAAGCTGCCCGTGCTGGCGACCAAGGAAGAGGATTTGCTGTTGTAGCAGATGAGGTTAGGCAACTAGCAGGAAGAACAAGCAAGTCGACTGCTGAAATCGATGATGTGGTGAAAGAGAACAATTCGCTCGCAGAACAAGCAGTTAAGTCTATGGAACAAATATTGTCTCGTTCTAAAGACAGTACTGAGTTGGTTGAAAAAACAGGGAAGGTGATTGATGAGATCAGTTCAGATACTAAAGCCATGGTCGAAGATATCAAAAGGCAATTAAAAGCTTAGTTGTTGTTACTTTAATAACTAGACCAAACGAGTTCTTTGGTTATGTTGCAACTTGATATATAAGTCAGCTTGACCACTTTGAATCATTAAATAGTTTCGCTGAAGCGAAGCTGAGGTATTTATGTTTGAAAAGAAAAGCCCCCTTCATCATCTGCTTAAAAATGTTCCACAGGTTGGAAAGTTAGAATGGATTGGTATTCGCCCACAGCGTAAAGAGCCATTAAAGCAACTAGAATATTGCGACATAGCCTCAGGTGGTGGGTTAGTGGGCGATCACTTTTCTGGTTCAGCCAAGAGCAAACGACAAGTAACACTTATACAGAAAGAGCACTTTCCTGCTATCGCAGGATGTTTAGGTTTGAATGAGGTCATCCCTGAGCAGTTACGGCGAAACCTTGTGGTGTCGGGTGTCAACCTACTAGCTTTTAAGAACCGGCAATTCAGAGTAGGTGATGCTGTTTTGGAGATGACAGGCCTATGCCATCCCTGTTCTCGAATGGAAGAGATTCTTGGTCCTGGTGGTTACAATGCGGTCCGTGGTCACGGTGGTATTACGGCAAGTGTGGTTAAAGAAGGGCGTATTGAAGTTGGTGATTCGGTTACGGTATTCGAAGAATAATTTGTAAGGTGTGCCTTTACCTGAGTCACAATTTATCAAATACTGCTGAAAACAAATCTAATAAGAAATAACTATGTCTCAAGCTTTTCATCAAAACTCACCCATTGTTAGCTTTATTGCACGTTGGATAGTTGGTCTACTCTTTTTACTAGCCGGATACTGGAAGGTCTTTGTATTCACGGCAACAGCACATGCTGAAAACTTCTTTGTTAAGGATTTTGCCGAACATTGGATCCCTGAGTGGGTGCTTTGGGGGTTAGGTCTGGGTATCCCTTATTTAGAGCTCATTATTGGCTTGTTCGTTTGCATTGGCTTCAGGTTACGCGAGAGCTTGATAGCAATGGGGCTATTGCTGATTGTAACCACTTACGGCCACGCTTTGCATACCCCATTATTTGATATTGATGGGCATACATTTACACGTCTTATACTGATATTTATTGTCCTTCTGCTTGGCTGGGAGCGGGATAAATCCACTGTTGATTTCTGGCTTAATAAAAAGCAGTCACAAGCATGAGGTAAGCTAAACCTATGAAGACACTTCCCGCAATCATGGATATTGAAGCCAGTGGTTTTGGTGCGGGAAGTTATCCCATCGAGGTAGGCTATATTACTGAAGAAGGTGATAAGTTTTGTTGTTTAATTAAACCCCATGTGAGTTGGAAGCATTGGGATGATGAAGCAGAAGAACTTCACGGTATTAGTCGACACATGCTTAAAGAAAGCGGGCGAGACATTGCCTGGGTTGCACGTGAACTCAATCGCCGATTAGGAAATAAAACACTCTATAGTGATGGGTGGGTTGTCGATAGTGCGTGGATCAATGAACTGTTTTATCGAGCAGCTGTTACACCAATGTTCAGGCTCAGTTCTCTAGAGATGATTTTATCTGAAGCTCAAATGTCGCAGTGGCATACTGTGAAAGATAAGCTACATGCAGAATCCGTTGAAGGTCGGCACAGAGCGAGTGTCGATGCTCAAATCATTCAGACGACTTACCAACTAACTCGCGTTTAGAGATGGTATACAGCTAGCATGAGAGCTAGCCGCATTGTCAAAGTGTAAGTCTTCTACACGGCAGTAAGTTGAAGAATGAGTGCTGATTGGGGGGTTAACAACGGCATTTCGATACCGAAGTCACACAGTGCTTGGCCTGAAAACACTTTTCCGTCAAGGTCGTTGAGTATATTACTGAAATTAAATACCGCCATGCCTTTCCAACGTTCCTCTGAATCAACAGGCCAAATAATATTGAGCTTATAGAGCTGTTGACTATCTAGGCCGTACAATTTGAATCGGCCCGGTAAGCTCGCGTTGTGTACTTGCATCATATGATAGGCATATAGTGCTTGCGATTTATCTTCCGAGATAACACCCAAGCCCAACATATGCTCTGGAGTTTCGAGTCTTTGTAAAAAGCCGTTATGAATTAATGAACGATGCTTTTTATACAGAGAAACCATAGCTTTGAGCTCGTCTTGTTCAGAATCCGTCAATTCTCTGAGGTCCATCTCCATCCCCATATGACCGAATAAAGTCACTGCGGCGCGAGTAGACATACTTAAATGTCTGTGGGTGATGTGACAATCTCTAGGGCCAACATGCGAACCCATCAATTCAGGTGGCAGGAAGAATGAAAAGCCTTTTTGAATACTGAGCCTTTCGAGCGCGTCATTACTGTCTGATGTCCAAATACGGTCGGTTTGTTGCAGAATTCCGTAGTCAGCTCTTGCACCGCCACTGGCACAGCTTTCAATCTCTACCTGTGGGTGTTTGTCTTTTAATCTCTTAATCAATGCATAAACGGCAAGCGTTTGTCTATGTACTGCGGGTTTTGCCATGATATCGCCCGGATGATTAAGGTCGCGATTCATATCCCATTTTATGTAACTGATATTGTATTGGCTGAGTAAGTCATCGATACAGCTGAATAAGTAATCTTGAACGGCTGTTTGGGTGAGATCCAAAACAAGCTGATGTCTGAACGGAAGCTGTTCATTGTGAGGGATGGAAAGCGCCCACTCAGGGTGTTTTCTATATAAGTCACTATCCGGGTTAATCATCTCTGGTTCGAACCAAAGGCCGAACTCCATCCCGAGTTCGTTCACTTTATCGATGACAGGAGATAAGCCTTCCGGGTAAACCGCTTGATCGACGAACCAGTCCCCAAGGCCTGCTTTATCGTCATTACGCCCAACAAACCATCCGTCGTCTAAAACGAATCTTTCGACACCTAAACTTTGAGCTTTTTCGGCTAAGCCTTTCAATGTTGCAACATCGTGGTCGAAGTACAATCCTTCCCACGTATTGTAATGCACCGGTCTGGGCTTTGCTTTGACGGCATCAGAAATTATCTGGCTACGGACATAACGGTGAAATTGATGCGAGAGAGCTGATAACCCTTCGGTAGAAAAGCTCGCATAGAGTGTTGGAGATTGATATTCCTCGTGAGGATTAAGTGTGACTTCACCAGGCAGCAGCAATTCGCCTAGTTGAGCATAGCGCCTGCCATCTCCGAGTTGATTAACTAATATTTTATTGTTCCCGCTCCAGCCCAAATGGAAGCCATAGGCCTCACCCTGATATTCGTTGGTGGTTTTATCATGTGCGACGAAGCCGGGGAAATTATCGTGTGATGTTCTACCTTTGCGGTTCTCTCGCACATAGATGCCGGACTGCAACTGATGATGTTGGATTTGAAATTCTTTTGCCCAAGCGCCTTCAAACGCAATCAACCGGTCACAGTAGGTCGGTAGTTGTAATGTGGCAGCCGCACACCAATCAACATTTAAGGAAGCGTCGCCTTTATTCTTTACTTTGGTTTGGATGCTGAGGACATCAGTTTCATTATCCAACGTGATTTCGTGAATAAGTTGAACATGACGATGAGAGTCAGTGCTGGTTAGAGTCGCTTGTTGGCTATTCGGATTGTCTATCTTCGTTAGTAAAGGGAGTGCTCCCCATTCATCCTTTGAGCCGCTTAATGTCAGCCCTGGGTGTCCAGAAAAACCTTGTCCAATGGTTGGAGTCAGTGATAAAGCGACTTCCTTAGCACTTGATGACGGTGCTTCTTGGCGAAAGCTAAGCACCGCAAGAGATTCTAAGTCGACTTCTTTATGTAGGCGCTTGCCCCAATACAGGAATGACGGAAGAGATTGACGGCAATCTAATACTAAACTGCTCTTTTGGCCGTGTAGATGAACGAAATTTACTTTGTTATTCACGTTTGCGCTCTTCTATATGTAATGTTTTGCTAACAGACATCAATTGTAACTAATAAAAAATAACATATAAATACTATAATATTTTAATTGCTTCTTTGTTCTGACAGGAAATCCATAACTTATTGCTTTTATTGGTTTTTATAGCTTCCGTTCTTCTTTGGTGTATTGTTAAAAGTACTAAACTTTCGGTCAAATTTCCCTATTTTTACCCAAATTAAGGAGTTCAATTGTTACAGAATTGTTGACATATTATATTGATACTATTTAACATATATTTAACTTGGGAGTAGTTGAAAGGCACAAAAGACTCACTAGAACAGTGACTTTCAGCGCTCTAATAACAGGTTTGTTTTTCGCTAAAAGCACACGATAGACACAAAACGGGGGAAGGGTAATGAAGAAGAGTTATTTATGGGCAGCTGTGAAAACCGCGCTAGTTGCACCATTAGCTGCGAGTGTGACGTTCAGTAATGCAGTTGCACAAGAAGCCAATGATAAAGACGAATCATCTAACGTTGAAGTTATTCAGGTTAGAGGCATACGTGGTAGTTTAGAACAGTCTCTATCAATCAAACGCGCTTCATCGCAAGTTGTTGATGCTATTTCTTCAGAAGACGTCGGTAAATTCCCCGATGCAAACGTTGCAGAATCATTGCAGCGTATTACCGGTGTTGCTATTGACCGTAACGGTGGTGAAGGGCAGTTCATTACCGTTCGTGGTTTAGGCCCTGAATTTAATACAGTATTACTGAACGGCCGTACATTAGCGACCGATAACGATGGTCGTGAATTCTCGTTTGACGTTTTGTCGTCTGACATTATCCAACGCGCGGAAGTATTCAAGAGTGCTATACCCGAGCTGCAATCCGGTGGCATAGGTGCGACAGTTAACATTGTTACTGCTCGTCCCTTAGAAAACCCGGAAAACAGCGTTAACTTTTCAGCCTCTGGTATTTATGAAGACTTGCGTGGCGATGTTACACCCGAATTCTCTGTAATTGGCAACTGGGTGAGTGAAGATCAAACCTATGGTTTCTCTGGTGGTATATCGTATTCAGACCGTGCAACGCAGCTCGATACCGTCAATACCAATGGGTTCGCAGACCGTTCGGGGGACACTGCCGTTTTTGCTCCTGAAAGTAGTAGCGGTTTAACTGGAACGGGCAATCTTCCTGCTGGTACTCGAGTGCAACAGCAAGTTGTTGTGAGCCGAGATATTCAAGACCGAGAACGTTTAACTCTCAATGGTGCTTTTCAGGCAAGACCTAATGACAAATTAGAGGTCACAGTAGATGCGCTTTATACCCAATTTGATA
This sequence comes from Alteromonadaceae bacterium M269, assembly GCA_004353515.1. Lineage (GTDB taxonomy): Bacteria > Pseudomonadota > Gammaproteobacteria > Enterobacterales > Alteromonadaceae > M269. The sequence goes on from SMNZ01000002.1 coordinate 227,526, forward strand.
TTGATTCTTTTGCAACTCAGTTCTCCGGTTTCTTTAGTCCTCCGTTCCTAGATCCACAAATTGATGAAAATGGCACTGTTGTGGCTTTCAACCGTCCAGGTATTGATTTTCAAAACCGTAACCCGGCTATAGCGGATACCATTGGTCTTTCGCAAAATGATAACGTACTGACATCAAATAACAGGGAAGCAGATAGCTATTTAGTGGGTTTGAACTTAGCTTATGATGTGAATGATTCAATGTCGTTGTTCTTTGATGTCTCGGCGTCAAATGCAACGCGTGATCAAACTAACCCCTTTGTTGTGTTAGGTGCATTTGCCCCAGTATCACCTTTGATTGCTTTACCTGATGATGCTGAAATTTCGACTTTGACCAATATCCAAGGTGCGCAAGACACGTCAATACAACGTCTGCACTTCGTTAACGTTAACCGTCAGGAAGTTGAAGATGACATCGTTGAAGTGAAAGGCGGTGGTGAGTATGTATTCGAGTCTGGTGCGTTGAGTAAGATTACTTTTGGCGCGGCATATTCTGATAGAAGCAAAGAGCGTCTGTTATTCGATAACTTCGCGTCTACCCAGGGTGAAAGCATATTCTGTGCATTCTGCGGCTACGACGTTGATTTTGACGATAGCATTTTACGTAATGTAAACTTAACTGATTTCTTAAGCGGTGTTGCCGGTTCTGACCGTATTCCACTTAACTTCTTAACTGCGTCATTTGAAGATGCCTTTGCTGTGCTTAATTCTGATGCATCAATAACGTCTGCTGATCGTAATCGTGGAGATAATAGGCTTTCTGATGAAGAATTGATTCGTCGTCGAGATGCTGCTGGTGATTCTATTTTCGGGTTCTACACACCTGAATTGAATTCTGCGGGTAGCTTCCGTGTTGATGAAGAAGTGACATCAGCTTATGTTAATACCTTCTGGGAAGGTGGTGATACCATTACGTGGTCAGCAAACATTGGCTTTAGAATTGATAGAACGGAGACAACATCTTTTGGTGTTGATCAGCCAGTTATTGAATTTAGAGAATCTGTAGGCGATACGCAGTTGTCACCGGTATTCGGACCTGCGACTCAAATTGCTATCAGTAACTCTTATACGAACTTCCTACCGTCAGCGAACATTAAATTTGATTTGACTGATGACATCGTTTTAAGAGCAGCCTATTCAGAAACAGTAACACGTCCAACGCTAACATCTTTGGGTGTTAACAATACTTTCGGTGGTCGTTCTAATGCGCCAACCAGTGGCGGTGGTAATCCAAATCTTGAAGCTTTCGAATCGTCAAACTATGACTTAGCATTTGAATGGTATGTTGATGAAATCAGCTTTGTTGGTGTGTCCGTATTCTATAAAGACTTCTCTAATTTCTTAGAAGCAGCGACACTACCAGTGCCTGGCGAAGTGGTTATTCCTGCCGGTAATGCCTCTAACCCAGGTCCTGATGACATCACTGTTCCTGTAACATTCCAGGATACTCGTACCCGTAATGGTGAAACTGGATCAATTACAGGTCTTGAATTAGCGTTGCAAAAAGGTTGGGAAAGCGGATTTGGTGCTTCTCTTAACTACACCTATGTTGATAGCAGCATAGATAGAGCACTAGGTTCAGACGCGTCAGACTGTGATTATAATGGCTTGTCTCCAAACACCTTGAACTTGAGCGGTTTCTTTGAGAACGATAAGTGGTCTGCGCGAGTTTCTTACAACTACCGTGATGAGTTCTTAGTTCAATGTTTCTCTGATTTTAGTGAACCACGTGAGCGTGAAGAGTTTGGTCAGGTTGATTTGTCAGCGTCTTACAGCATCAATGAGACCTATCAAGTTTTCTTCGAGGGTATCAACGTTCTTGATGAAGAACGTCGTGACTTCTCACGTTTTGAAAATCGCTTCCTAACGTTCGAAGATACAGGCCCTCGCTATACCTTTGGTATTAGAGGTAGCTTCTAGTTGTTACTCCCTGGGCAGTTGAAGAGGCAATGCAGTAATCTGCATTGCCTCTTTGTTTTTATTGGGTAACACGAATTCATCTTGAAAAGCGTCGGTTCATAAAGAGGTAAGCAGGTGTCTCCACAAGCAATTCAAATCACTATTTTCGTTTTTGTCACTGCATTAATTGGGTTCTTAACCTATCTCAAATGCCGTGGGCAAGGTCACCGTAGCGCTAATCAGAATCGAGAGTATTTTCTTGCTGGTGGCGGGCTTTCATGGATTTTTGTGGCAGGCTCTATCACCTTAACCAATTTAAGTACAGACCAGTTAGTAGGCATGAACGGTAACCAGATGGCGCTACTAGCTCTGTGGGAAATAGCGGCTGTTGTGGGGCTTATCATCCTGGCGAAAGTCTTCCTGCCTGTTTATTACAAGAACAAATGCACCACTACGACTGAACTCTTAGAGCAACGCTATCAAAGTAAACACATCAGAGCGGTGATTGGTTTCTTATTTTTCTTAGGAAGTGCGCTGATTTATATGCCTGCCCAACTCTATGGCGGCTCTTTATTTATGAAAACTATGTTCAATGTTGATATTCCATTGATGTACATTGCCACAGTTTTCGCCATTGTGGGCGCTATTTATGCTGTTTTCGGTGGTCTACGTGCAGTTGCAGTATCAGATACTTATTCAGGCGTTTTGCTGTTGGGGATGGCAATACTGATCGTTGTTATGGCTTTGATAGCAGTTGATTTTGACTTTTCGGGGATACCAAAAGAACGGTTGACTTTAATTGGTGATAATGACTCTCCCATTCCTTGGCATACCTTATTGACCGGAATGATCTTTATCCAAATGTTCTATTGGGGGACGAACCAAGTCATCACTCAAAGAGCTATGGCTGCTCCCAACCTAAAAGAAGCCCAGAAAGGTGTGTATGCGGCAGCCACTATTCGCTTTTTGATTGTACCTGCCATCATTGTTGTTCCAGGTATTATTGCATTTAAATTGTATGGTGATATCGGTGATGCTACTTATGGACGCATTGTAGGAGATGTTTTGCCGGTATGGTTATCAGGTATTTTCGCAGCGGCTATGGCTGCGGCTGTTCTAACCTCGTTTAACAGTAACCTTAATTCTGCGACTGCACTTTATGTGTGTGATATTCACGAACCCTACATCAACAGCGATATTAACGTTCCCGTACTTAGTGGGTGGGTGACAGTTATACTGACTGCTCTTGCTTTGGCATTAGTTCCGATTTACGCACAAGCTGAGAGCATTATTAACTTACTTCAGCAGTTGTATGGCTTGTGGAGTATGCCAGTGCTGTCAATTTTCATTGTCGGTTTGCTTTTCAAAAACGTTGACGCTAAAGCTGGAATCATTGCGGTTATCTTCGGCGTATTCCTATACGGCTCGTTAACGTTTGAGTTTTCGCCTATTCATCACCCTTTCGGATTGCATTACATTCATTTGATGTTTTTTACGCTAATTTGCTGTGTAGCGCTGGCATTAATTGTTAATCGTGTGGTTTTTGGAAAGAGAGCTTCGTTGATTGGAAAAGAGTCGGAAAATGAAGGCGTTGAAGCTGTTGCTCAATCATAAGCGTTGTTCAACACTGCGGTTAGTGAGACAGTTTAACGCTAAAGGAAGATTATATAGACGTATAAGCTAGCTAAAATTAGACGTTTAGATTCTATTTTTCAGTAAAGTCCGTAAACTGGTACTTCAATGTATCCCAAAGTGGGATATCAGACGCAGCAACATGTATTTGTTAGCCAGTTATAAGAAGAAAAAAGCGTCGTCCAATTAGCAGAATTAAACGTTTAGGATTAAAGCATTTTATGAGTCAGTTTGTTGTACTTTCCAGCGAAAAACATAGCCAATTAAAGTTAAAAAAGAACGCTATTATGGCGTATGCAGCAACCCAGCAAGCCTTGCCTATTGAGGCTGTTGAAGTGACAAAAGCTGTCACTAACTTCCCAGTATTTTTTACCAAAAATCCGCATGATGAGATGACACTTTCTGCTATTGCAGGGTTAAATCCCGGGGTAAGTTTGTTTATGCACGAAGCGAAGTGGGATGCTGCTTATTTGCCTAACTGCTTACGCACTTATCCTTTCTACCTTGTACGTTCTCCGGAAGATGAAAAGAAATACACAGTCGGTATACAGGAAGAAAACCCTTCCTTTTCAACAGATGAAGGTGATGCATTATTTGATGAGCAAGGGAATGCATCTGCGCATTTAGAGCGCGTGAGTAACGCACTCAATAACGAGTTAGTGAATATACAAGCGACTATTCAGATGGTTGAAGCTTTGACGCGTTTAGAACTATTTAAGCCGATCGAGCTTATTGTTCAATATCACGATAACACTGCCAAGAAGATCAATGGTCTTTATACGATTGACGAAGAGAAGCTTAGTCAACTACCCGAAGCAGAAGTCGCTGACCTGCATATGCAAGGTTTCTTAGTCGTCTTCCATGCGTTACTGATTTCTGTGTACCAAGTAAATAACTTGGTGCGAAGACATAATGAAAGTGATGCAAAAGATAAAATAGTTAATATACAAATCGAGTTACCGAAAGAAGGTTCCTAGGCATAACCTTTTGCTCTATTGCCCTTCAGTTTGGTCTTTGATGTTTATCGCATTCCTAGAGCGTGTTGGCCTAGGCTTTGGGTTTTAGAGTATTTAAAGGAGGTTATGAGTGTCGTCACAACAAATCCAGGTGGTTGTTTTTATTGCTATAACAGCATTAATTGGATTGCTGACTTATTTGCAATGTCGTGGACACAACCACAAAGGAGCGACAACCAATAAAGAGTATTTTCTCGCTGGTGGTGGTTTAGCTTGGTACTTTGTGGCGGGCTCGATAACGCTGACTAACTTAAGTACAGACCAGTTAGTTGGCATGAATGGCAGCCAGATGGCGTTGCTCTCTCTATGGGAATTTTCGGCTGTTGTTGGTCTGATTATTCTCGCCAAGGTTTTCCTCCCTATCTATTACAAAGCACAGTGTACAACTACCACTGAGTTGCTTGAGCAGAGATATAAAAACAAACATATACGCGCACTGATAGGCTTAATGTTCTTCTTAAGTGTGGCCTTTATTTTTATGCCTTCGGTTATCTATTCAGGCTCACTCTTTATGATCAACATGTTTGATGTTGATATTCCGTTGATGTATGTGGCTATGGGGTTTGCCGGTTTAGGCGCTGTTTACGCTATCTTTGGTGGGCTTAGAGCCGTTGCCGTGTCTGATACCTATTCAGGTGTTTTACTTTTGGTCATGGCGGTTGTGGTCGTATTTTTAGCGCTCAATGCGGTTGACTATGACTTTTCCGGTATTCCAAAGGAGCGGTTAACCTTGGTTGGTGACAATGATTCCCCAATACCCTGGCACACTCTGCTTACTGGCATGGTGTTTATTCAGGCGTTTTATTGGGGAACTAATCAGGTTGTTACACAGCGAGCTATGGCCGCACCAAATTTAAAAGAAGCGCAAAAAGGCGTTTATGCAGCAGCGGTGATTCGTTTCTTTATTGTGCCTTCCATCATCGTTATTCCCGGTATCGTTGCCTTTAAGCTTTACGGCGATATTGGCGATGCAACTTATGGTCGGATAGTTGGAGATGTGCTCCCTGATTGGTTATCTGGTGTTTTTGCGGCGGCGATGGCTGCTGCGGTATTAACAACCTATAACAGTAATTTGAATTCTGCTGTGGCGCTCTATGTTTGTGATATTCACGAGACATACTTCAGCAAAGAAGATGAGGTGAATGTTCCAAAACTCAGTGCTTTGGTATCGGTTATATTGGTCGTAGGGTCTTTATTTATGGTGCCAGTCTATCAACAGGCTGACAGTATTATTCAGCTGTTACAAGAACTATGGGGGTTACTGAGCATGCCTATTTTGTCGATTTTCATCGTCGGTCTATTGTTTAAGAATGTGCATGCTGTTGCCGGAATATCAGCTGTTTTGTTTGGTGTTTCCATTTACGCGTACTTTATTTTCGTCCATGCACCTTTTGGGCTGCATTCCATACACTTGATGTTTGTGACTCTGGTACTCAGTATTACGGTTGCTCTGACAATAAATAGAGTGGTATTTAAAAACGGTATTGAATTAGCCGAAGGTGTTGCTAGTCGTTAAAAGATAGATTCAGGCTTAATCTAATAAGTCAAAAAAGTGCCATTCTAGAGGGGCTTTTTAGGTAATTAATACATTTCATTAACAAATTCTATTTGTATACCCCTACAAACACGCATTTTTCTGATACCATCAGCTTTTTTAGTAACGAGAGTATTTGATGAATCCTTCTTTTGTACCTTTAGATAAGAATAAACATAAGAACCTCAAGGTCACTTTAGACATGAGCTTTTCCAGCAGTAAAACGGCTCACCTAGCTGCTATTTCATTAAAAGAGGCTCCCTTTGCAGCATCTGCAATGCCTCTTATTATTATCAAGACACCCCAACACGGTACATATCACTTAGCTGGTATGATGGGCGTTGAACCTAATACCAACTTGTATCACCAGGATGGAAAGTGGCAAGGTCATCACGTTCCTTGGAATGTTCAGCGTTATCCATTTGATATTCGTGGTGATAAAGAGAAAGTTGTTATTTTTTTCGATGAAAATAGTGACATGGTAGGTGATAAAGAAGGCGAAGCTTTATTTGATGGTGAGGGTAATGCTACACCTTATTTGGAGCGCGTTAGAACTTTAATGAGCCAAATTGCTGATAGTGAGGTGAACTCTGCAACTTTCTTTAAGCAAATTCAAGAATATGACTTGCTAGATCCTATTAGCGTACGTGTATCTTTTGCTGATGGCGAAAATAAAAACCTCGTTGGTATGTATGGGATCAGTGAGCAACGTTTAATGGCTCTGCCTGATGAGTCTATTGTTGCACTGATGCGTTCTGGATCTTTGGGTATGCTATACGCGATGTTGACATCTGTAGGTCAGCTAAACACTTTGGTGCGTTTATCTCAAACAACTGCTAAGCCGATTGCTAATATTCAATTTGGTGTTGATGAAGGCGCAGAAGATGCGGCACAGCCAGAAGCGAAAGTTGACGAGGCAGAAGCAAAGCCAGCAGCTAAAGCTAAGAAAACTACGAAGAAAGCAGCCGCTAAAAAAGCTGACTAATTCGCCTTTCTAAATTACCGTGCATTGTTTTAATGCACGGTAACTTTATATCGAGTCTCACTTCTAAAGACATCACCTTCCCGAAGCAAAGCGCTCGGAAATTCCTCTTGATTCGGTGAGTCGGGATAGAACTGAGTTTCTAAACAAATAGCTTGGTGTGGCTTGTATTCGCAACCATCTTTCCCATTGTCCAGTGAGAGAAAGTTTGCTGTATAAATCTGTAGCCCAGGCATCGTTGTTTTGACTTCCAAAGCTAAATCATTCGTGCTGCTGGTCAACCGAGCACAGGTTTTATCTATGGAGTTATCCGCTAAGCACCAGTTATGATCTAGCCCTTTCGCTTGTACAATGAGTGGATCACCTGAAGTAAGCGAATTGCTCAACGTAGCTTCCTGATTAAAATCAAAATCTGTTCCAGGTACCGTTTTTAAGTGACCACTTGGAATACCATTTTCATTAACTTCGAGTACATGGTTAGCGTGAATATGGAGTTTATGTTCTTTGATTGAATCCGCTTGATGCCCATCTAAGTTGAAGTAACTATGCTGAGTTGGGTTGAATACCGTAGCTTTATCCGAGTTTGCCTGATAGTGAATAATTAACTCATTATCATCTGACAGCATGTAGGTAACTTCTAGGTTTAAATTACCCGGGAAACCTTGGTCTCCATCTTCACTGAACAAAGATAAACGCAATTGCTGACTTGAGACATTTTTAACCTTCCAAACACGTTTATTGAAGCCATTTGAACCACCATGTAAGCAATTCCCGGCTTGATTGATATCAGCTTGATACTTGTTATTCCCGATTGAGAAAGAGCCTTTGTGTATGCGGTTGGCGTAACGACCTACAACACACCCTAAGTAATGTTCATTGCTGAAGTAGCTTTCTGCATCATCAAACCCAAGAACAATATCTCTTTGTTGCTTATCTTGAGTGACAACACAGAAGCGCCTGACTATGGCTCCTAGTGTTAAAATATCGACAAAGGTGCCGTGGCTGTTAGAAAGCCTAAATTGCTCTATTTCTTGCCCTTCGGGCGTTTGACCAAAATGCATATCATCCATTACCTGTGTTGTTTAGTCGCGTTAACAGCAGACTGCCAACCCGATAAAAGCTGGGTCTTAATATCGTCAGACATACTAGGTTCAAATTTGGCGTTGATTTGTACTTTCTGGCTGAGTTGTTCCATCGATTCATAAATGCCAGCCTGCAAACCTGCTAGAAAAGCGGCACCCAATGCCGTTGTTTCCATCACTTTGGGTCTCTCAACCGATTGCTCTAAAATGTCGGATAAGAACTGACATAGCCAATCATTAGCAACCATACCGCCGTCAACTCTTAACGCTGATGGTGAGACGCCTTCTTGCGTCATGGCGTTCAAAAGGTCAGCCGTTTGGAAACATACAGCCTCTAATGATGCTCTTGCTAGATGGGCATTGGTACTCCCTCGGGTTAGGCCGAATATAGCGCCTCGACAATCAGGATCCCAATGTGGAGCACCTAAACCAGCGAATGCAGGTACAACATAAACGCCGTGGTCATAGTCTAGCGACTTCGCTAACGCTTCTGTTTCTCTTGCGCTATCGATAATGCTTAAACCGTCTCTCAACCATTGCACACCAGCGCCTGCGATAAAAATAGAACCTTCAAGCGCGTAATGTGTTTTTCCTTGGATTTGATAGGCAACGGTGGAGAGAAGTTTATGTTTGGATTGTACGACTTGTTCACCTGTATTAAGTAAAACAAAGCAACCTGTACCGTAGGTACTTTTGATGCTGCCTTGTGTGAAACAACACTGACCAATAGCAGCTGCTTGCTGGTCACCAGCAACGCCACAAATAGGGATAGGTTGCTCAAAAACACCTTCTGCAGTTACGCCGTAATCATCTGCACATTGTTTGACTTCAGGAAGAACTGATTTAGGAACGTCGAAAATTGATAGTAGTTCATCGTCCCACGCTAAAGTATTGATATTATATAGGTTTGTCCGGCTAGCGTTTGTTGCATCTGTCGCATGAGTTTTACCTTGAGTTAGTTTCCATATCAGGAAACTGTCAACGGTTCCGAAAGCGAGCTCGCCTTTTTCGGCTCTTTCCCGAGCTCCTTCTACATTGTCCAATATCCAGCTGACTTTCGTTGCTGAAAAGTAGGGATCGAGTAGTAAGCCAGCTTTACTCTGAACTTTTGTTAATAAGCCTTTGTCTTGAAGATCTCTACAATGATTTGCTGTTCGCCTGTCCTGCCAGACAATGGCATTGTAGATAGCTTTGCCCGTCTCTCGATCCCAAACAATTGTCGTTTCCCTCTGGTTCGTGACGCCAATGGCTGCAACTGTGTAGTTTGATTCTTTAGCTTGTTTAAGTGCATCTCGGCATACGGTTAATGTCGATTGCCAAATTTCTTCTGGATCGTGTTCTACCCAACCGTCATTCGGATAATGCTGTTGAAACTCCATTTGAGCTGAAGTAAGAATTTCTCCATCTTCGGAAAAAACAATGGCTCTACTGCTCGTTGTACCTTGGTCGATGGATAGAATACAGTTGTCTAATTTTTTCATTGAAAGTCCAGCAGATTATTAATGACATTTACTTTTGATGAATATATTTGAGAGGTGCGGGAGGAAGTAGCACGCCAATCAATACATTCGTGAAAGAGGGAAGGCGTGCCACTAGATGTAGCACGCGACAGCTTTTTATTTGGGTGGATTCTCTTCATTCATTGCTTGGTTAAGTAAGAGTTTTGCTTCTAGAAGTAACGCTCTCATTTCATCTTCAGCGGCTTGTGCATCCCCACTTAGAATGAGTTGTAGTATTTTGTCGTGATCTTCGACACTAGCGCGCTCCACGCCTTTAAATCTATTAGTAATGCGAATACTGAATCTCAACGCAACTTCTATTGTGTGGCGCATGTTCCAGAAGAACCTGTTGTTACTGGCTTCGAGAACACCAACGTGAAAAGCGATGTCAGCATCTAGAGGATCATCTTGTCCTAGATCTGCTGCCCTCATGCGCTCTATGGCGGCTTCGAGATCAGCTCTTTGCTCTGTTGTGATGTTTTTAGCTGCTAGACCAGCTGCGGCAGGCTCAATGGCCAAGCGCATGTCTGCAAACTCAGAAATAATGGGTAAAGAACCTTTTCGATCAAGCAGCCAGTTAAGAATGTCTGGGTCTGATAAGTTCCACTGTGATTCGGGTAAAACCATGGTGCCTCGCCTCGGGCGGGCGTCTAACATGCCTTTTGCTGTTAACATTTTTACCGCTTCACGTAATACGGTACGACTTGCATCAAAAGTTTCACAAAGATCAGCCTCTGGCTTCAATGGAGAGCCAGCTGGGAATTCGCCAAGTGCAATAGACTTACCTAAAGATTGCACGATGTGGCGAGTAAAATTTCCACTAAACATTCTTGCTGCCATCAATTTTCCTTACTAAGGTTCTTTTATTATTATTCTTTAATTTACAGTCGCGATAGTTTTCCCTAAGTACGACCAAGCGTACATATTGCTTGCTCTTTCCCAGTATTCGGAGTTTGATACACGAAAACGCGACCATCCCGAGAACTATCTCGCTGATTTAGTAAACCGTCTAGCGCACTAGTTACAAACAAGTGGGTCATGCGGTCACCACCGAAGCATACCGACGTCGGTTGTATAGGTGGAACGGCTAATACTACATCTGTTTCGCCGTTAGGCATATACCTGACTACCTGGGAGCCATTCCAATGAGCGCTCCATACGCCACCTTGGACATCAACACAGCAACCATCAGGGTGTACATGACGATGAGTTCGTGCGAATTCGCTCGCATGACCAACATCTCCTTGGGATAAATCAAACGGATAGCATTTGATTTCTTCTGTTGGGGAATCTGTAAAATACATAAATGCCCCATCAGGGCTCCAACTTAGCCCATTACTGATATGTATATTACTCAGTACTGCAGTGTATTTTGTCTCACTATCTAATCGGTATAACTGACCGTTAAACTCTTTTTGCTGATGGTTTTGGTCCATACTGCCAGCCCAAAAACGACCAGCAGGGTCGACTCGACCATCGTTCATTCGAACGCCATTCCGGCATTCGTTCACGGTCAGACTCCAATACTTTTTATTATTCACCGGAGAGAATAACGCGAAGTTATCAGAGAACGCACAGATTAATACGTCTGGATCTGATGTCAAACCAAAAGAGCATAACGGCTCGTTAAGTGCAAAAGTATCTAATTTATCTTCTTTAAACCACCACCTGTACACTTTGTTGTCGAGTATATCTGTCCACCAAAAGCAACACACCCTGTGATCCCATAGAGCGTTTTCACCGAGCAAACAGGGGACATCAATCGAATGAACGAGCTTACAGTCAGACGTCATTGAGTAATTGTTCTCTTTTGCTAACTAATTGTAAGGCAATATGTTTTATCTCGGATAAAGCCATATCTGGTTTGAATAAGAAGGAACCTAAGCCAAATCCGTCGCACCCTGCTTTGTGCCAATCTGTTAGGTTCTGTGTATTAACTCCACCCACTGCAAAGAGCTTTGATTCAACCGGTAGCACAGCTTTTAGTGCCTTAACGTGCGAATACCCATAGGTATCTGCAGGAAATAGCTTCAAGTAGTTAGCACCAGCATGTATTGCTTTGAATGCTTCGGTGGCAGTGGCTACTCCTGGTATGGAGTGCAACCCACGAGAAACCGTGGCACGTATAACTTCTTCATCTGTGTTGGGAGAAACAATGATTTGTGCGCCAGCCTGATCACATTCCCTAACTTGTTCAACTGTTAATACGGTACCAGCGCCTATTGAGCAGTGATCGGGTAAGGTTTCTGCTATTTGCTCAATACTCTCCAATGCATTGGGGGAATTCAAAGGCACTTCCATAATAGTAATGCCAGATTCAATGAGTACATTAGCGACTTCACGCGCTTTGTTAGGAATTATTCCTCTGAGAATGGCAATTAAGGGGAGCTTACCCAGACCGTCTGACATCGTACTCATGCGGTCCTCCAATTTGCACAAAAGCTTTGAGCCCACTAAGTGAAGCTTCTTGTCCTTTCATAACCTCAGCTTCAATGCCGTAAGCTTTAAGTGCCTGTTGATAAAGTGGAAGTACTTGATCGTTGCCAATCACAGTAACGCTATCGAAATCGGTAAAATAGTTAACTGCGTCTCTTACATCAGAGCCTATTAAAAGCCCAGACAAATAAGAAGCAGATGTTTCTTTGGGTTGATTATCGAGCAGTTGCCGGGTTCTGCACGAAAATACGCTGTGTAATATGTTGTTGGATTTGTCGAGGCCAACTTCCAAGCCTTCCTCAAAACTAGGCTGATGCCAATAACCTTCAGTATCGGGTGTAGATATTACCGAATGGTGATTGATAACATCGTAGAGTTCACCAACCGGGCTAGTGAGGAATGAATTTACTTGACCCAAATCAATGTGAGCCCATTTCGTGTGCGTACCAGGTAGACACAAAAGTTGCCTGGCTTTGGTTGGGTTTTTAACAATCCAACCGATCATCTGCGTTTCTTCGCCTCTCAGCGTATCAGGTAATTTCAATGGGTTTGTGCACGATAAGCCAGGAACGATATGAATTTGGCAGTTATGAGCATTGAAGGAAAGTCGATTATTGAAGATGGTATCTATTCGTACTGGGCAGTTGAGATAACTAGCTTGTTGCCAGCCTACGTTAGAGCCGACCATGCCGATCAAGTAGACTTGCATTGCGCCATTTGCCTTTAGCCATTTGTCGCAAAGTTTGAAAAAGTATTCTTGAGGATTTGAAAGCTGTTTAATACCTTTTCCCGCTATCTCATCAAGAATTTCGAAATTGCCATCTTTCTCGCAACCTCGACATAAATAGAGTCGGCATTGGGTTGTGCCCCAGTCGCCAAGAATGTAAGTTTCAAAGCGACTCATATCAGGTTCTACCCGCATCGATGACCATATGTTGGCCAGTGATCATTTTGCTATCGTCAGAAGCAAGGAATAATGTGAGATTAGCTATATCGTCGGGTAAAAGTCGCCCTTTTATTGCTACGCGTTCCTGCCATTCCTGTTCTTTTTCGGGTGTTAACCAAAGATTAAGTTGTCTTTCTGTAACGACCCATCCTGGGAGAATGCTGTTGACGCGTATTTTATCGACACCATACTGATTTGCTAAGGCTTTAGTCATGCCATTGATACCAGCTTTGGCAGCGGCATAACTCGCCATATTGTGGGGTCCAATTAAGACATTAATTGAGCTCATATTGACAATGCTACCTCCACCTTGAGCTTGCATTATCGGGATAACTTCCTGGCAACAGAAAAAGGATGCATCCAAGTTCACCTGCATAAAGCTATGCCATTGTGCTTGAGACATTTCGGTTGGTGAGTGTCGAGCATCGTTTGATACGTTGTTAATCAAGATATCAATACGATCAAACTGAGTATGTGTGCGCCTGATACTCTCTTTTAATAAGTCAACGTTAGTGACGTCAACGGCGTGAAACTCAGGCTTAATGAAACCCTTTGAACTCATGGTTTCACATAATATGTGTGCTTGTTCATCCAGGATGTCGTTAAAAATAACCTGACAGCCTTGGCTTGCAAAGCGTTCGACCAAGCAAGCGCCTATCCCAGTTGCACCACCAGTTAGGTAGACAACTTTATCTTTAAGACTTGGGTATTGCGCATATGGAGCCATAAGTAAAAATCACCTGAGTACCTGCTTACATTGAGAATATACAGTACTCAATAAAGTCTCAAAACGAGATATGAATAGATACTATGATATTACTAAATTCAAAGAGGATTTCAACATCTACCCCTTTAACTCATATTGGAGCATAAAAGAGTCGTATTTTTACCTAACGTGTATCCCTTAAGATCTCAGGCTTGCCAAGGTAAAGATCCCTAATATCCAATTTCTTTGGAAAGTAATAAAAACCTAACTTAATAGACTAAGCATCACGCCTTTTTGGCCTTGACAGTTGCCTTAGCAGATACCTAAACTGTACAAAGTGGGGAAAAGTGGCATAAAGTGGATCTAAATTGCAATTTTAGAGCGATTTTTACAGTTAAGTGCCAATTTCGATGTCTATAAAATAAAAACGAACTAAGGCTTGGGGAATGTTTCGCGGCGCTAATGCAATTAATTTAGATTCCAAGGGGCGAATGACGGTTCCCACCCGTTACCGTGCCTCTTTGATGGATGATTGCAATGGCCAACTAGTCTGTACTATCGATACCCAACAATCCTGTCTCCTCTTATATCCTCTTCCTGAATGGGAAGAAATCGAATTGAAGTTAAGCCGTCTATCGAGCATGAATCCACATGAACGCCGCTTACAGCGTTTGCTTTTGGGTTATGCGATGGAAGGCGAAATGGATGGTAACGGAAGGTTATTGTTAGCGCCACCTTTAAGACAGCACGCCAAACTCAATAAACAGATCATGTTAGTTGGTCAGCTAAACAAATTTGAAATCTGGGATGCCGATATATGGCAGCAACAGATTCAGCAAGATATGGAAATTGAAACCAAAGGTGATTTTGAAACACCGGAACGTTTGCAGGACTTTTCTCTCTAATGGTTAATGTGAGTAATACAAATCCAGCACACGAGTCAGTCTTGTTGAATGAGTCGATCCAAGGTTTGAGTATCAAGCCTGATGGTATATACCTTGACGCTACTTTTGGTCGGGGTGGGCACTCTCGTCATGTACTTTCTGCACTTTCTTCTGAAGGCCGACTCATTGCGCTTGATAGAGATCCAAGTGCTATAGAAGCGGCTAAGCAATTCGCTGATGACCCGCGTTTTTCTATTCATCATTGCCAGTTTTCTCAAATGAACGATGTTTTGGAATCTATAGGTGTTAGTGGTCAGCTTGACGGCATCCTGATGGATCTTGGTGTTTCATCTCCGCAACTTGATGAATCTGAAAGAGGGTTTAGCTTCTTGAGGGATGGTCCTTTAGATATGCGAATGGACCCTAGTAAAGGCATGAGTGCTGCTGATTGGCTTGCTAAAGCTGAATTAGAGGAGATTGCTAAGGTCATTAAAGAGTATGGCGAAGAGAAGTTTGGCCGCCGTATCGCACATGGCATTTTAGATATTAGAGATTCTCAACCTATTACAACGACAAAGCAATTGGCCGACGTGGTGATTGCAAGTGTGCCAAAAATAGAACAACACAAGCACCCTGCAACTCGCACGTTTCAAGCGATAAGAATATTCATCAATGGTGAGTTGAATGAGGTTGAACAAGGACTTGAGAGTGCGCTAACACAACTCAAGCCTGATGGCCGCTTAGCGGTCATCAGTTTCCACTCTTTGGAAGATCGTATTGTTAAACGCTTTATGCGTGAGCAAAGTCGTGGTTTGAAAGTTCCTCATGGACTGCCATTAACCGATGAGCAGATTGATGCTCATAAAGCGCTGCGTTTGATCGGCAAAGCGATTAAACCGTCGAAAGCTGAGATTGAACATAACCCACGTTCACGAAGCTCTGTTTTAAGGGTGGCTGAAAAGATATGACTAAGCCCACTAAAAGCTTCAATCTCGTTAGAATTATTTTGTCCGATTTACTTCGTCACCCACTGCAGGTGACTTTGTTCTTATTGGTGTTAGTCAGCGCTGCTGCGGTTGTTTTGAGCAGTCATGAAAACAGACAACGAAGCATTGTACTCGAACAGTTGATGCAAGAAAGGGACAGGCTCGATATTGAATGGCGACATTTGGTGTTAGAGCAAAGTGCCTTAACCGAACATAATAGAATTGAAACCTTAGTGAAGAAGCAATTGGATATGCATCGACCCAGTCCCGACGAAGAAGTCGTCGTAAGGATACGGTGATGGTCACTAGACAGGTTAAAACCAATAAAAAGAACAGCGAAAATAAGCCACAGTTTAGACAGTGGCGTTTTTGGTTAGTAGTGGGTGTTGTTATTTCCGTTTTCACAGGTTTAGCGGCACGAGCAGCGTACATTCAGGTGATTGACCCTGACCAGCTTGTTAAGCAAGGCGACAATCGCACACTTCGCGTTCGTCACTCGGCGGCTCATCGCGGCATGATCATGGACCGTAACGGTGTTGAGTTGGCGGTGAGTATTCCCGTACAAGCGATTTATGCCGACCCTAAAATAGTGCATGACAAAGAAGGCTTACAGCAAACCAAGCGCTGGCAAGCGCTGGCAGAAGTTTTAGGGCAGGATTATGAGAAACTCATTGATAAAGTGAGTAATCCTCAGCGCCGTTTTGTTTATATCCAAAGACAAGTTTCTACTGCGATGGCTGATTACGTAAAGCAGTTGAAAATTCCCGGTATCTATCTTAGAGAAGAATCAAGACGTTACTATCCTACAGGCGAAGTATCAGCTCACGTCGTTGGTTTTACAGGCGTTGATGACGACGGTCTTGAAGGGATAGAAAAGCTCTACAACGAGTATTTAACGTCTACACCGGATAAGCGTGTCATTCGCAGAGATAGAGTGGGGCGTCAAGTTGAGCTTCTTGATGAAGAGAAAGGAAAGCAGGCTCAGGATATTACTCTAACACTAGATCAACGTGTTCAAGCGATGGTCTATCGTGAGCTTAAGGAAGCCGTTCAATATTTGAAGGCGACATCGGGTTCGATTGTGGTGACAGATGTTCATACGGGTGAAATCCTGGCAATGGTTAACAGCCCGTCCTTTAATCCTAATAATCGCTCTAATGTCTCAAGTCATCGTATTCGTAATCGCGCGGCAACTGATGCTTTTGAGCCGGGATCATCAGTAAAGCCACTCGCTGTGTTGAGTGCATTAGAGTTTGGCGTGGCTGAGCTAGACACCGTTATTGACACTGCTCCCGGTCGAATGAGAATTGGTGGTAGTTTTGTTTCTGACCCTAGAAATTACGGTGAATTAGATCTTACTGGAATTATTCAGAAGTCCAGTAATATGGGGACGTCAAAACTGGCGTTGCAGGTCCCTAAAGAACACTTGTTAGATACTTATTATGCCATGGGCTTGATTGGTGATACTGGCACTCAATTACTGGGTGAAAGTGAAGGTATTTTCAATGAAGCAAGACGCTGGTCCAAGTTTGAGTTAGCAACGTTATCTTTTGGCTATGGCCTATCTGTGACGAGTCTACAACTAGCTCGCATGTACAGTACTTTGGGTAACGGTGGCGTTAAACTGCCATTGAGTATCGTGAAACGAGCTGAGCCTGCTGAAGGTGAACGAGTTATTTCGCAGCAGTATGCGAAAGCCATTATTAATATGATGGAAAGTGTGACTCAAGAAGGCGGCACCGCGACTAAAGCGGCTGTTGCTGGGTATCGTGTTGCTGGTAAAACTGGAACCAGTCAGAAAGCGGTTCCAGGTGGATATGGTGAAGAGTACGTGAATATCTTTGCTGGCGTAGCGCCTGCATCGGATCCACAAATAGCAGTTGTTGTGCTTATCAATGAACCAGGTGGCGACCTTTATCATAGTGGTGATACCGCCGCACCAGTTTTCAGCAAAGTGATGGCTGGTGCCCTGCAGATGTTGAATGTAGCACCTGATGCTCGAGGTGTGTCTTCGTTAGCAAAAACATCAAACTCAGTTGGAGGTGCAGGTCGATGAATGCCTTAACCTCGGAAAAAACTGTTGGTATGAGCGTTCGTACATTGCTACTTCCTTTTGGCATTAATGCGCCCGATGTCAGTGTGCAAGCATTGATATTGGACAGCAGGGAAGTGGTTATTCATAGCGCCTTCTTAGCCGTGAAAGGTCATGATAGAGATGGTCGTGACTTCATTCCTCAAGCGATAAGTCTCGGTGCCCATGTCATCATTGCTGATGCAGATGAACATTCGCAACATGGTCATGTGGAAATGCGTGACCATAGCGTCATCGTGCACTTTTATGAGTTATCCAAATCACTTTCTGCGTTGGCAGATAGCTTCTTTAACAGCCCGTCATCAAAGATGAATACGGTTGCTGTGACCGGGACAAATGGCAAAACATCTACAACACAGTTGGTTCAACAGATAGCAGAGTTAGACAATAAAATAGCTGCGTCTGTGGGGACTTTAGGTGCGTCCTGCCAAGGTGTTCAGACTGAGACAATCAATACAACGCCAGATGCGATCAGTATGCAGAAGTTAATGTATGGGTTTGCTGAGCAAGGAGCCGAACTCGTTGCCTTGGAAGCGTCGTCGCACGCTTTAGTACAAGGTCGTCTTGACGCTATTAATACCAATGTCGCCATCTTCACAAATCTCACACGCGACCATCTTGATTATCACGGAACACTTGAAGAATACGCTCGAGCAAAGCGGTTGCTTCTACAAAAGCCTGGTCTTGAATGGGTAGTTGTTAATCAAGAAGATGCAGAGCACCTTAATTGGCTCAGGTCTCTATATAGCCATCAAAAAGCGGTTGTTGTTGGTTTGGATAAGCCAACTCAAGAAGGTGTTAGGTTCTGTATTGCTAAAGATATTCGCTATTTAGACAAGGGCGTATCGTTTACGTTGGAATCTAGTTGGGGAAGTACGCCATTAGAGTGCCAGCTATTGGGCGAATTTAACGTTCTCAATCTCCTTTGCGCTATAGCTTCGCATCTTTGTTTAGGAATGAGCATAGATAAGGTCAGTACGATTGTGCCTTTACTCAGAGGCATTCCAGGAAGAATGGAAACCCTAAAAGATTCAGAGAATATCCACCTTGTTATTGATTATGCACATACACCAGACGCTTTAGAAAATGCATTGAGTACTTTGCGTTTGCATCATAAGAAACAGCTTTGGTGTGTTTTTGGTTGCGGTGGTGAAAGAGATCAGGGTAAGCGTCCGCTGATGGGGAGTATCGCTGAAAGGTTAGCGGATCAGGTAGTCCTTACCAATGACAACAGCAGAAGTGAAGACCCCCAAAGTATTGTGAGAGATATTTTAGCTGGCTGCCAAGAGCCAGAACACATTTGTGTTGAGTTAGATAGAAAGAAAGCAATTCGTTATGCCAGAAAGCATGCCAATGCTAATGACGTAGTACTGGTGGCCGGCAAGGGACATGAAGATTATCAACTAGTGGACAATAAACGTTTGGATTACAACGAGAGACATTTTATTCGGCAACTTGTAGAGGAAATTGCTCAATGATACCTATGACATTGCAAGAAATTGCGGAATACACCCAAGGTGAAGTAATGAATGCATCTGAGCAAGGTGTACAAAATAAAATTACAGGAGTGAGTACAGACACACGAGCAATTAATGCCGAAGATCTCTTTATTGCACTTGTTGGGCCTCAATTCAATGCACATCACTTTGTTGATGTCGCTGCCGAGAAAGGTGCGAGTGCTTTATTGGTCAGTGAGAAAGTAGAGACTGAGTTGCCCTATGTTCTTGTTGAAGATACGAAAAAAGCGCTAGGCGATTTAGGTGCTGCGGTAAAACGTCAGGTGATGCCTAAAACCGTGGGTATTACCGGAAGCAGCGGTAAAACAACAGTGAAAGAAATGGTTGCTAGCATATTGTCTCGAAGAGGCAAGGTTTTAGCGACCAAAGGAAATTTTAATAACGATATTGGCGTTCCTCTAACGCTATTACGATTAGAAGCCGATCACGAATTTGCCGTTGTAGAAATGGGCGCTAATCACCTAGGTGAAATTGCTTATACCACGAACTTAGTTAAGCCGAATGTCGCAACTATTGTAAACGCGGCAGCGGCGCACTTAGAAGGTTTTGGTAGCTTATTAGGTGTGGCTCGTGCAAAAAGTGAAATCTTTAAGGGTATTGATGAAGACGGTGTTGCATTAATTAATGCGGACAGTCAGTTTGCTGAATTCTGGCGCGGAAAATTACGCTACAACAATGTTGTATCTTTTGGTGAAAACGAAGCTGATTTTTATGCAACAGACGTTGAGTTGGATATGGACGGTTGTCCACAGTTCATGCTTAACACGCCTCAAGGTCGTGCGTTTGTGACTTTAACAACGCCGGGTATTCATAATGTGAGTAACGCATTATGTGCAGCTGCTTTATGTCTCAATGTCGGCGCAACATTGGAAGATGTGCAGCTTGGCTTGAGTTCCATGCCTATTGTTGCTGGACGTTTGAATATCAAACATTTCTCATCTCAAGTTCGTGTATTAGATGACACTTATAACGCTAATGTGGCCTCTGTGCAGGCGGCAACAGACTTACTTGCGACTTATCCTGGTCGCCGAATCTTGATTTTAGGTGATATGGGCGAGCTTGGTGAAAAGTCTCGTTTTTATCATCAGAAAGCTGGTGAATATGCACTTGAGAAAGGCATTGATAACTTGCTAACACTCGGCGTTCTAAGTCAAAGCGCGAGTGATTGTTTCGGTGATTGCGGTGAGCACTTCAACGAGGTGGATGCCTTGGTTGAATATTTAGAGAATAGTTTAGTTGGCGAAAGTCGCGATATTAGTATTTTAGTGAAAGGCTCTCGCAGCGCTCGTATGGAGCGCGTGGTTAAGGCTATAGAGGTATCCCCAGTGGGAAAGTTGGAACGTTTTAGGGGGCGTATTGCGTGCTGATTTGGTTAGCTGAATGGCTACAACAGTTTGAACCTGGATTTAATGTTTTCGGGTATCTAACCATGCGCGCTATATTAAGCGTGTTAACGGCATTGCTTATCGCTGTTTTGATGGGGCCTAAACTCATTCGTTATTTGCAACGTATGCAGATAGGTCAGACCGTAAGAGATGATGGTCCACAATCACATTTATCTAAGTCAGGCACACCAACAATGGGTGGTTTGCTTATTTTAGGCGCTATTTTTGTCAGTTCTTTGTTGTGGGCTGATTTAAGCAATAAATACGTATTGGTTACATTATTTGTGGTGTTTTGCTACGGCCTTATAGGGTTTGTGGATGACTACCGTAAGGTTATAAGGAAAGATGCAAAAGGGCTTATTGCGCGTTGGAAGTACTTCTGGCAGTCAGTAGTTGCTCTTGGTGTTGCCTTGTTCTTATTTAGCACCAGTCAGGACCCGCACGAGACACAGCTACTTGTTCCTTTCTTCAAAGAGGTTATGCCTCAATTAGGTATTGTATACATAGGCTTGGTTTATTTTGCCGTCGTTGGTACCAGTAATGCCGTAAACCTGACAGATGGTTTAGATGGTTTGGCTATAGTACCGACCATATTGGTCGCCGGTGCATTAGCTATTTTTGCTTATGTGACGGGTAACGTAAATTTCTCGGATTATTTGAATATTCCTTACATCCCACTGACGAGCGAATTAGTGATCGTTTGCACGGCTATCGTCGGTTCAGGCTTAGGCTTCTTATGGTTTAACACCTACCCGGCACAAGTTTTTATGGGGGATGTAGGTTCTCTAGCGCTTGGTGGCGCGCTTGGCATTTTGGCTGTGCTCGTTAGGCAAGAACTTGTGCTTTTTATTATGGGCGGTGTTTTCGTTATCGAAACACTTTCAGTCATTTTACAGGTTGGTTCATTCAAGCTCAGAGGGCAGCGTATTTTTAGAATGGCGCCTATTCATCATCACTATGAATTAAAAGGTTGGCCAGAACCGAGAGTTATCGTTCGCTTTTGGATTATTTCTTTGATTTTGGTCTTAGTGGGCCTAGCGACGTTGAAACTAAGGTAACACAGTGACACAGACGTTAACGAACAAACGAGTAGTTGTAGTAGGCTTAGGGCTTACGGGTTTGTCGTGCGTCAAATACTTGCTTAAACAAGGTTCTCAAGTTGTAGCTATTGATCAAAGAGCTAAGCCTCAAGCTGATTTGCCACAAGGTGTTGATTATCAGTTTGGGGATTTGAAGGTCGAAACTCTGTTAAACGCCGATTTGATTGTGTTGAGCCCAGGCGTACCTCTCGCACTCCCTCAAATTCAGGAAGCTGTTGCTGCAAACATAGAAGTCATTGGTGACATCGAACTCTTTGCTAGAGTAAACAAAACACCGGTTATTGCTATTACGGGCTCAAATGGTAAGTCGACGGTGACTTCGCTAGTGTCGATGATGGTCGAAGCTGACGGTAAGAAAGTTATTACAGGCGGGAATATCGGTCAGCCAATTCTGGATATGGTGGATGAGCAAGCTGATGTCGCGGTTTTGGAACTATCTAGCTTCCAACTTGAGTCAACATATAGCTTGGAGCCAGCGGTCGCGACTGTATTAAATGTGACTGATGATCATTTAGATAGATACGATAGTTTTGCTCATTACCAAGAAACCAAGCTCAGTATTTATAAAAATGCTAAGCAATGTATTGCTAATGCGAATGACAAAGGTAGTTGGCCTGAGGAAGAGAGCTTTATCCAATTTGGTCAAGATAAAGATGTTAGCTTTGACGGACAATGGATAACTTATAAGAATGAAAAAATGCTCGATTTCTTAGCCGGAAATTTGGTCGGTGAGCATAACATTCTTAATACTCAGGCAGCGGTTGCCTTAGCTCATCAAGTTGGAATTTCTAAAGAAGCGATGCAGGCAGGTTTCAATCGTTTCGCAGGTTTACCTCATCGCTGCCAGCTCGTAGCAATTAAAAAAGGCGTATCTTGGGTTAATGATTCAAAAGCCACTAATGTTGCTGCAACTATCGCTGCTATCCGAGGGTTGAAGTCTGGCGTGAATGGTCGTCTTCATTTAATTGCTGGTGGAGATGGCAAAGGGGCTGATTTTAGAGAGTTAGCGCCTGTACTTAGGCGAAATGTCTCTACCTTGCTGGTTATGGGAAAAGACAGCCAAAAACTTGCGGCACAATTCCCTTGCTCTTTAGCGGTTCATTCTATGGATGACGCAGTGAAAGAGGTATCACGTCGAGCAGAAGATGGCGATATGGTTCTACTTTCTCCTGCTTGTGCGAGCATTGATATGTTTGATAACTACCAGCATAGAGGCGATTGTTTTGCTCAAGCTGTGAAGGAGTTATCAGCATGAGTATAGCCACTGTGAATCAAGCGCCTATATTGCAGAAGATTTTTAGTCAGAAGCACGATACACAGGCTCGTCATTATGATTTGCCATTACTTCTGATCGCGCTGGCGCTATTGTCAATAGGATTGGTTATCGTAACGTCGGCTTCCATGCCAGTAGCGACAAGGTTGTTTGATAACCCATTTCATTTTGCCTTTCGTCATGTGGTTTATATGGGGATTGCGGTGACTGCTGCTCTGGTGACATTGCAAATCCCAATGTATTGGTGGCGAGTTAGTAATGGCTGGTTGTTATTGTCAGTTATTGCCATTCTTATTGCTATTTTGTTAGTCGGCCGTACGGTGAATGGCAGTACGCGTTGGCTTGCTATTGGCCCTATCTCGATACAAGCAGCAGAACCAGCCAAATTATTCTTGTTCTGCTACCTAGCGGGTTATCTTGTGCGTCGTTACGAGGAAGTGACTGAAAACCTAAAAGGTTTTATCAAACCTCTAGCTGTATTTTTTGTATTAGCACTTCTGTTACTTAAGCAGCCTGATTTCGGGACAGTTATTGTGATGTTCACAACGACTTTGGGACTTTTGTTTTTAGCTGGCGCGAAGCTTTGGCAATTCTTCGGGCTGGTACTTACCGGTATTTGTGCAGTTGTCGCTTTGGTTATGTTTGAAGAATACCGAATGAAAAGGGTAACGGCATTCCTAGACCCTTGGGCTGACCCTTTTGGTAGCGGCTATCAGTTAACTCAATCATTGATGGCTTATGGCCGTGGTGACCTTTTTGGACAAGGTTTAGGAAACAGTTTACAGAAATTAGAGTTCTTGCCTGAAGCGCATACTGACTTTATTGCAGCAGTACTTGCTGAGGAAATGGGTTTTGCCGGGATTATTCTTGTCTTGGGGTTACTGCTTGCCTTGGTACTGAAAGCGTTAAGACTAGGAAATAAAGCGATTCAGAATGATAGAGCATTTGAAGGTTACTTTGCCTACGGCATCGGCATTTGGTTTTGTTTCCAGACTATGGTCAATATTGGTGCTAGTGCAGGGATGTTGCCAACCAAAGGATTGACGTTACCTTTAGTCAGTTACGGTGGTAACAGCTTGATTATCATGACCATGGCAGTGGCAATCTTAGTCAGGATTGATTTTGAACTTCGTGTCGATGGGCTTCAGGCACTGCGCGGTGGTAGCCAAGCTAAGAAAACGGTCAAAGCCAAGTCTACCAAAGCGCCTAAGAAGAAAAAGAAAGCGAGCAGCAAGGAGGTTGCTAGTGATGACTAAAACGGCATTGATAATGGCCGGCGGTACAGGTGGTCATATATTCCCAGGCTTGGCATTGGCAGACGAATTGAGTGCTCGTGGTTGGAAAATTCACTGGCTCGGAACTGCGGAAAAAATGGAAGCACGTTTAGTTCCGCAGTCTGGATATGAGATTTCTTTTATAAAAGTGCAGGGACTGAGAGGCAAAGGTCTAGTCAGCCTGCTTAAAGCGCCATTTAAGATTTTAATGGCGGTAAAACAAGCTATGTCGGTGCTGTCTAGTACTAAGGCAGATATAGTCGTTGGCATGGGGGGCTATGCGAGTGGACCGGGTGGTGTTGCTGCGAAGCTTAAGGGTATTCCTTTGGTGTTGCATGAGCAGAATGCGTTACCGGGTTTGACTAATCGTTTGTTATCGAAAATAGCCAGTAAAGTATTGATGGGATTTGATGGAGCTTTTAAAAAACCTAGCCAAGATAAGTATCGCTGGTTAGGTAATCCGCTGCGTTCGCAAATGACACAAAAGAAAGTTGAAAAAATTGAAGATCGCCCTCTCAAGTTATTAATTGTTGGGGGAAGTTTAGGAGCAAAAGTATTTAATGATGTGTTGCCTAATGTGATGGGCCAGATTGATACAAGCCAATGGCAAGTCATGCATCAAACAGGCAAGGCGCAATCAAGTGTAGTTGAAGAGTCATACAGCACTGTCAGTGGATTGGACTGTCAGGTTGTTGAATTTATTGATGATATGCAATCAGCCTATCAGTGGGCTGACTTGGTGATATGTCGTGCAGGTGCTTTGACTGTGTCAGAGCTAGCTTTGATTGGGTTATCCTCAATTTTAGTACCTTTTCCTTTTGCCGTTGACGATCACCAAACCCTAAATGCTAAAACACTGGTAGATGTAAGGGGCGCGATATTATTGCCACAAAAGCAGTTGGAGAACGGAGAACTGATTTACATACTTAATGATTTAGCTGAACACAGAGAAAAGCTAACGAAAATGTCAGAAGCCGTTGTGGCTGCTGCTAAGCCGAATGCGACCAAAGACGTCGCAGATGTTTGTCAACAATTGGTAGAGCGAGCCGCATGAAGAACGAAGTAGCTAAACAATATACTGTGCCTGAAATGCGACGAGTGAAGCAGATTCACTTTATCGGTATCGGTGGTGCCGGTATGAGCGGTATTGCGGAAGTGTTGCTCAACGAAGGATATCAAGTAAGCGGTTCTGATCAGCAATCAAATGCAGTTACGCAGCGCCTTGAGTCGAACGGCGCAATGGTTTTCTTAGGTCATGAAAAGCATCATATCGGACAAGCCAATGTTGTTGTGGTGTCGAGTGCCGTTGATGAATCCAACCCTGAAGTTCAGGCTGCTAGAGAGAAACGTATTCCGGTTATCCCTAGAGCTGAGATGTTGGCGGAGCTGATGCGTTTCCGACACGGAATTGCGATTGCTGGAACTCATGGTAAGACAACAACGACGAGCTTGATTTCAACGGTGTTTGCTCAAGCGAATCTTGATCCGACTTTTGTCATCGGTGGCAGGCTGAACAGTGCTGGCGCTAACGCGCGTTTGGGTAGCAGTCAGTATCTTATCGCTGAAGCAGACGAGAGTGATGCATCATTTGTACACCTTCAGCCTATGGTGTCTGTGGTAACGAATATCGAAGCCGATCATATGGATACCTATGACGGCGACTTCCAGAAGATGTTGGATACCTACATAGAGTTTCTACATAACCTACCATTTTACGGTTTGGCTGTACTTTGTGTTGATGATGAAAACGTTAGGGCATTGCTACCACGTATTGGAAGGCAGTATGTGACTTACGGTTTTTCAGAAGATGCGGATGTAAGAGCTCATAGCTTGAGCTATGGATTTAATCAGTGCCGATTTAAGGTTGATCGTAAAGACAAAACGTCTTTGGAAGTCACATTAAATCTTCCAGGCAATCACAATGTGTTGAACGCGTTGGCCGCTATCGCAGTGGCCTCAGATGAAGGACTTGGTGACCAAGCTATTGTTGATGCGTTAGCTAGCTTTGAAGGCATTGGTCGTCGTTTTGAAATGTTAGGTGATTTTGATACCGGCAACGGCAGCGTCACTCTGGTGGATGACTACGGCCACCACCCAACTGAGGTTGATGCCACTATTGCTGTTGCTAGACAGAATTGGCCTGACCGTCGTTTAGTGATGGCTTATCAACCACACCGTTATACGAGAACACGAGATCTCTACGAGGATTTCGTTAAGGTTCTGTCAAAAGTTGATGTGCTATTGCTATTAGAAGTTTATTCAGCAGGTGAAGAACCTATAGATGGGGCAGACAGCAAAGCGCTATGTCGTTCTATCAGGCAGCGTGGTCAGATGGAGCCTATCTATGTGGAAGATAAGTCTGAGCTTGCACCATTGTTAGCAGAATTTATGAAAGACCAGGATATTGTTTTAACTCAAGGTGCAGGGAATATTGGTCAATTGTCCCGTGCGTTGCAACAAGCTGAATTGGATATTGAAACCTTGAAAGGGATGGTTGACATATGACACAAGGTTTAACCACAATCGATATCAAAACTATGGGTAAAGTTGCTGTGTTATTAGGTGGCGCCTCAGCTGAAAGGGAAGTCTCTTTGCGCTCAGGTGACGCTGTATGGGAAGGACTTATTGCTGCTGGTATTGATGCCCACAAATTCGACCCTTCAGTTAGAACGTTATCAGAACTGAAAAATGAAGGTTTTGATCGTGTTGTGATTATGCTGCATGGTCGTGGTGGTGAAGATGGTTCAATGCAGGGTGCATTGCAATTAATGGGTCTTCCATACACCGGAAGCGATGTTCTTGGTTCAGCTTTGGCCATGGATAAGATTAAAAGTAAGCAAATATGGTCAACATTAGGTTTACCGACTGCAGAATACGAAGAATTAGACAAAAGTCGCTTTGTTCCGGGATCTAGCACAGATATAATAGATCGGCTCGGTGGTACGGTAATGGTTAAGCCTGCTCGAGAAGGTTCGAGTATTGGAATGGCTAAAGTTTCCTCGGCAGAAGATTTAGAGAAAGCCATTAATCAGGCGTTCGAATACGACGATTCTGTTCTTGTCGAGCGTTTTATAACTGGCCGTGAATACACTGTTAGCATCCTTGATGATACTGCTTTGCCGTCCATCAGTATGTCTACACCTCGTGTCTTTTACGACTACGAGGCCAAGTATGAGTCTACTAGTACCGAATACAATTGCCCAAGTGGGTTATCTGCAACTGATGAAAGTGAGATTGCAGCTATTGCTATGAAAGCATTTAAAGCTGTGGGTGCTTCTGGTTGGGGGCGCGTAGACTTTATGTGCGATGAACAAGGGCAGTTCTATTTGTTGGAAGCAAATACGGTACCCGGCATGACAAATACGAGCTTGGTACCTATGGCGGCTAAAGAGGCCGGTATGTCATTTGAACAACTGTGTTTAGGCATTTTGAAGACAAGTAATGTGACAAGGTAGCGGCGAGATAAATGAATGAGCTAGTACCAACGCCGGAAGGTTCAGAAGATAAAGAAAAGAGCGCTGTATCGGGCGTTATCTTCTTTGTCCTTTTGTTGTTGGTACTTGTATTTGCTGGTTTTAAGTCTTATCAGTGGCTGAAAGACGAGCAAAGATTGCCAGTACAGAACATTGTGATTTCAGGTGAGCGTCAGTTTGTAGATGATGACAAGCTTAGAGCGGCGGTTCATAAGGCGTTACCTGGCAGCTTTTTTGACTTAGACGTCGATGTTGCACATGAAGTCATTGAAGCGCGGCCATGGGTTTATAAGGCGTCTGTTCGCAAGGAGTGGCCTAACACACTGCGTGTTTATGTGACTGAGCAGCAAGCGGTAGCGCGTTGGAATGATGATTTGTTGTTAAATACGCACGGTGGCAGTTTTCAAGCTGTGTTGCCTGAAGGGCAGGACAATTTGCCTTTGCTTTATGGGCCTGGCGGAAGTGAACAAACAGCGTTGCAAGGATATAGAGCAATGCAGAGTTTGCTGGGTAAAGAAGGACTTGCTATTGAGCAAATGCTATTGAGTGAGCGATTTGCTTGGCGTTTAACCTTGGTTGGTGGGCTAACATTAAACCTAGGACGAACAGAATTTATTGATAGAGTTCAACGTTTTGTGGATCTCTATCCTTTGTTAACGAATAACGAAAGATATCTGGATTATGTCGATCTCAGATATGACACTGGAATGGCTGTGGGTTGGAAATCAGATTTAGAGAGGTCAAAAGAAAATAACGATGTCTAAAGCAGTAGACCGTAATCTAATCGTAGGCCTTGATATAGGTACCTGCAATGTAAAAGCCGTAGTCGGAGAGATTCTCGAAGACGGCGGTATCAGTATTGTTGGTGTCGGAAACCATGCTTCTAGAGGTATGGATAAAGGTGGCGTTAATGACCTGAACCTTGTTGTACAGTCAGTAAAACGCGCAGTACAAGAGATGGAGTTAATGGCAGATTGTCAGGTGGCATCTGTTCTTATGTCTATTTCGGGGCGTCATGTTCAGTGTCAAAACGAAAGTGGCATGGTGCCTATTAATAATCAGGAAGTGACGCAAGAAGACGTAGACAATGTGATTCACGCTGCTCGTTCAGTGCCTATCGCAGCAGAACGCAGATTGCTGCATGTGTTACCACAGGAATACACCATTGATGTTCAAGAGGGGATTAAAAATCCTATTGGTATGTCAGGTGTTCGAATGGAAGCTAAAGCACATATTATTACTTGTGCTGATGATATGGCTAAGAACTTACTTAAGTGTGTTGAACGTTGTGACTTAAAAGTTGAGCAAGTGGTCTTTTCAAGCCTTGCTTCCAGCTTTGCAGTGTTAACAGACGATGAACGTGAGCTCGGTGTTTGCGTGGTCGATATCGGTGGCGGAACCATTGATATGGTGGTGTTTAGCGATGGTGCCATAAGACATACTGCGGTTATTCCGGTAGCTGGAAATCAAATAACGAACGATATCGCTAAGATTTTCAGAACACCGATTAGTCATGCAGAAGAAATAAAAATTAATTATGCCTGTGCTCTAAAAGAAATGGTGAGCATGGAAGAAAACATTGAAGTGCCGAGTGTGGGAGGGCGTGCTGCAAGAAGTATGTCCAGACACACATTGTCAGAAGTGATTGAACCTAGGTATCAAGAACTTTTCGAATTGGTTCACGAAGAAATTCGCAGTAGTGGACTGGAAGAGCACATTGCCGCAGGTATTGTGTTGACTGGAGGTACAGCAAAGATGGAAGGTGCAGTGGAATTCGCAGAAGAGTTATTCCACGTGCCAGTCAGAGTTGGAGAACCACTGAATGTGAAAGGGTTGTCGGAGTATGTAGAAGATCCGACTTTCGCAACAGCAGTTGGGTTACTTCAATATGGCAAAGAAGAGATAACCGCGAAGCAATCGAACGACAGTAAAAGTAGTGAAGGTTACTGGCAACGTATACAAAGTTGGTTCAAGGGCGAGTTTTAACAGTGTAATATTGCTCGGTGTGCACGGGCGATAAAAATAAGAAGTCGGAGAGTATCATGTTTGAATTAATGGACAGTCACAGCGAAGAAGCTGTAATCAAAGTGATCGGTGTTGGTGGCGGCGGCGGTAACGCTGTTGAGCACATGGTCAAAGAACAAATTGAAGGTGTTGAGTTTATCGCAATCAACACTGACGCTCAGGTATTAAGAAGCTCATCAGCTGATGTAACACTTCAAATCGGAGCGAATGTTACTAAAGGTCTTGGAGCGGGAGCTAATCCTAATCGAGGCCGTGAAGCCGCAGAAGAAGATAGAGAGACTATTCGCCAGAGTTTAGAAGGTGCGGATATGATTTTTATCACTGCAGGTATGGGCGGTGGTACCGGAACCGGTGCTGCTCCTGAAGTCGCTAAGATTGCGAAAGAGCTAGGTATTTTGACGGTTGCTGTTGTCACTAAACCTTTCCCGTTTGAAGGTCGTAAGCGTTTGGAATTTGCAGATTTAGGTATTACGGAACTTTCTAAGCATGTTGACTCTCTAATCACGATACCAAATGAGAAGCTACTGAAAGTTATGGGTAAAGGAACACCTTTACTTCAAGCATTTAGCGCAGCAAATGACGTATTGCGAGGCTCAGTACAAGGTATTGCTGAATTGATTACTCGTCCCGGTCTTATCAACGTTGACTTTGCAGACGTACGTACAGTGATGTCTGAAATGGGTACTGCGATGATGGGTAACGGTACAGCAAGCGGCGAAGATCGTGCGGAAGAAGCATCAGAAGCGGCGATTGCTTGCCCACTACTAGAAGATATCGACTTGTCAGGTGCGAGAGGCATCTTGGTCAATATCACGGCTGGTCCCGATTTTGCGATCGATGAGTTTGAAACTGTAGGTAATGCTGTAAAAGCCTTTGCGTCTGAAAATGCGACTGTTGTTGTGGGAACTGTTATCGACATGAATATGTCTGATGAGTTGCGCGTTACAGTGGTTGCTACAGGCATTGGTGCAGAGAGTAAGCCTGATATCTCATTGGTTAGCAACAGAGCTTCACGCGTATCTTCCGATGCGAATGAGTTCAGATTGCAAGCTAATAGTAGTGAAAGCTTCTCAAATGGTGGAAGTGCAACGGGTGGTGCTGTAAATAGTGGTAATAGTGCAAGAGCTGTTGCTCCAGAAGAAAAGGCAGAAGCGTCAAGCGACTTGGAATATTTAGATATCCCAGCGTTCTTACGTAAACAAGCTGACTAAAGGCTTGTTGATTTAAACGCTGTTAATTTAAATATGATACGCAAGGATGTTTAAAAACAAGCGGTTAGGTGCTGTAATGTTACAGTTTTTTGACAATTGCACACAAAGTCACTAGAATACCGGCCGCTTATAATTTCTGATGACGTGATACGCTGATTTAAAGTTAAGGTATTTAATGATAAAACAACGCACCATAAAACAAGCAGTTCAAGCAACAGGGATAGGTCTACACAAAGGTGACAAGGTCACCATGACTCTTCGTCCTGCGCCTGCAAACACGGGTATCGTGTTTAGACGCATCGACATTGAGCCGTTCGCCGACATTCCTGCACGCGCGAATGCTGTGGGCGATACCATGCTTTGTACCTGCGTAACTAATGATGACGGAATCAGTATCTCTACTGTTGAACACTTAAGTTCTGCTTTAGCAGGATTAGGTGTAGATAACATCATAGTAGAAGTTGATAGTAATGAACTACCGATTATGGATGGTAGTGCCAGTCCATTTATTTTCTTATTGCAATCTGCAGGTATTGAAGAGCTTAATGCACATAAGCGCTTCATTAGAATTAAGAAAGTAATCCGTGTTGAAGAAGACGATAAGTGGGCGGAATTTCATCCACATGAAGGCTTCAGAATGGACTTCAAAATCGACTTCGATCATCCTGCCATTCGTCAGACCAGACAACATGTTGTTGTCGACTTCAATAGTGACTCTTATATTGATGAGATTAGTCGAGCGCGCACCTTTGGTTTTATGAAAGACCTTGAGTTTATGCACGCTAATGACCTGGCTTTGGGGGCAAGCATGGAAAATGCGGTTGCTCTGGATGAATATCGAGTTTTGAACCAAGAAGGTTTGCGTTACGCAGATGAGTTTGTGAAACATAAAATACTCGATGCAGTAGGGGATTTATATCTCTGTGGGCATAGTATTTTAGGTGAACTGAAAAGCTTTAAATCAGGCCATGGTTTAAATAACAAATTATTATGTGCTGTGTTAGCTGATGCAGAAGCTTGGGAATACACTAGCTTTGAAGACGAAGAAGCCATGCCAATTAACTTTGGTGAGCTTGTATTAGCGAATTAAAACGAGTTTTTAAGAAAAGATGCCGCTTTATGCGGCATTTTTTTTGTAGAAAATTCAAGAGTTGCTGGCATATTAAATGCTTTAATTTTTTAGCTGCTAGTATTCAATGTATGAAAAACAATCATTTAGGCTATAGCCTTATAACCTAAGTGCTTTTTTTTGAACGCAATGCAGTTTAGAATCAAACACAGATTATTACGGAGCCGCATACAATCACTATGAGTTTTACCTTGCTATTAAGAAGCAAAAAACTGCGTTTTGTATATAACGTGCAGAAACGTGACGTGCTGTTTTTGGCTCTAGCGCTGATTTTCTTTTCACTTTGGATTTCCAACACGTCTTACTTCAAACCTAATATGGATATGGCGTTGATTCAGGGAACCCAGACTGGGTTACAGCAGCAGGAAAAAGAGTTGCTGCAAATAAAGTCTCAAACCGAAGAAAAGTTAACAGGTATGGTGCTTAAACTTGCAGAAATGCAAAGTCAAATGCAACGCCTGAATGCCCTGGGTAGCCGTTTGGTTGAACAAGCGCAGTTATCTCCAGAAGAGTTCCAATTCGATACGTTACCAGCCGTGGGTGGCCCATCTACTCAAGAAACAGCAATTGACTTGCAAAGCAGTGATTACATTTTGGATGACATTGCAACAATGCTGGAAGCGATGGAAGATAAACAACAACAATTGAAAGCCCTTGAATCTATCATGATGAATCACCATATAGATGAACAGAGTTATTTGACTGGAAGACCAATATCGAAAGGTTGGCTTTCGTCATATTACGGGATACGTAAAGACCCGTTTTCTGGCTTGCCAGCTATGCACAAAGGATTGGACTTTGCTGGAAAAGAAGGTGCTGATGTTATTGCAACAGGTGCTGGCTTAGTGACCTGGTCTGGTCAACGTTATGGCTATGGGAATCTTATTGAGATTGATCACGGTGATGGTTTAACGACACGTTACGGTCACAATAAGAAGCTTAAAGTCAAAGTAGGTGATGTTGTAACCAAAGGTGACGTTATCGGTGAAATGGGACGGACAGGCCGAGCGACAGGTGCTCATGTTCACTACGAAGTATTGAAAAATGGTAAGCAACTCGATCCCTTACCTTACGTATCGCGGAAAACTAATGGTAGTTGACGTGAATTAAGATCTGCTGAAGTCAGGTCATTAAATAATTAGCGATAATCGGCTCCTCTGAGCCGATTATTTTATTCTGTAGTTTCTTTGGCATGTTATTGCTGTCAAACTACGCAACCAAAAATTTAGATTGGAAGCTGTGTATCCATGTTTTCTAGTATTCTCACCAAGGTATTTGGTAGCCGTAACGACCGCGCGATCAAAAAGCTGAATCGCGTAGTTGCACAAATTAATTCATTGGAAAGTGAATATGAAACACTGACTGATGATGAACTAAAGGGAAAAACGGCAGAATTTCGCCAGCGCCTGGAAAAAGGTGAGACACTAGACGATTTATTGGTTGAAGCTTTTGCTGTTGTCAGAGAAGCCAGTAAACGCGTTTTCCAAATGCGTCACTTCGACGTGCAAATGCTGGGTGGTATTGTTCTTCACCAAGGTAAGATTTCAGAAATGCGTACCGGTGAAGGTAAAACTTTAACAGGTACCTTACCAGCTTATCTGAATGCGCTGAGTGGTAACGGTGTTCATGTTATTACGGTCAACGATTATCTAGCGACTCGTGATGCCGACTGGAGTAGACCTTTCTACGAATTCCTGGGTATGACAGTAGGATGTAACATTCCTGGCATGAATCACCCTCAGAAGAAGCAAGCTTACCAAGCAGATATCTTATACGGCACAAACAATGAGTTTGGGTTCGATTACTTGCGCGACAATATGGCATTCAGCCCGGAAGAACGTGTTCAACGAGGCCTGAACTATGCAGTTATTGATGAAGTTGACTCTATCTTAATCGATGAAGCTCGTACGCCACTTATCATTTCTGGTCCTGCAGAGGACAGCTCAGAGCTATATAAGAAAATTAATGTCGTTATCCCACTTCTAGAGCAGCAAGAGAAAGAGGATGAAGAGGGCGAACAAGGTGATGGTGACTTTACTGTTGATGAAAAAGGTAAGCAGATTCACTTAACTGAACGCGGTCAAATACGCGTTGAAGAGATCCTTAAAGAGCACGGTGTTCTTCCTGAAGAAGAATCTTTGTTTGCTGCAGCTAATATTTCCTTATTACACCACGTTAATGCTGCACTAAGAGCGCACAAGTTATTTAGTAAAGATGTCGATTACATCGTTAAGAATGACGAGATTGTTATTGTTGATGAGCACACGGGTAGAACGATGGAAGGTCGCCGTTGGTCAGAAGGTTTGCACCAAGCGATTGAAGCGAAAGAGAATGTTAACATTCAAAATGAGAACCAGACGCTAGCTTCTATCACTTTCCAGAACTATTTCCGTTTATACAACAAGCTTGCAGGTATGACAGGAACGGCGGATACAGAAGCGTTCGAGTTTAATCATATCTACGGTTTAGAAACTATCGTTATCCCCACAAACAAACCTATGATTCGTGACGATAAAGCAGACTTGATTTATCTCACTACTTTAGAGAAGTATGAAGCGATAGTTGAAGACATTAAAGGTTGTGTTGAACGCGGCCAACCGACTTTGGTTGGTACTGTTTCGATAGAAAACTCTGAATTACTATCTAACTTCCTTAAGAAACAGAAAGTACCTCATAAAGTTCTAAATGCGAAGTTCCACGAACAAGAAGCCGAGATTGTAGCTCAAGCGGGTAGAGCAGGGGCGGTTACCATCGCAACTAATATGGCCGGTCGTGGTACCGATATCGTTCTTGGTGGAAGCTGGCAAGCAGAAATTGAAAAGCTTAAAGAGCCGACAGAGTCACAAATCGAAAAAATTAAGAGTGAGTGGCAAGAACGCCATGAAGCCGTTTTAAAAGCGGGTGGTTTGCACATTATTGGTACAGAGAGACACGAGTCTCGTCGTATTGATAACCAGCTACGTGGTCGTTCTGGTCGTCAGGGTGATGCTGGTTCATCTCGATTCTATCTATCTCTAGAAGATCCGTTAATGCGTATTTTCGCCTCTGAGAAGATGGCCGGCATGATGAAGCGCTTAGGCATGGAAAAGGGCGAAGCGATAGAGCACCCATGGGTGACTAAAGCTATCGAAAATGCACAGCGTAAAGTTGAAACGCGTAACTTCGATATTCGTAAGCAATTACTTGAGTATGATGATGTTGCCAATGACCAGCGTAAGGTTATCTACGAACAGCGTAACGAACTGTTGGATGACGGTGATATTAGCGAAACTATCGGGGCAATTCGCGAAGACGTATTAACTGATACTATCAGTGAATATATCCCGCCTGAGTCATTGGAAGAAATGTGGGATGTCCCAGCGTTAGAAGAGCGACTTAAAGCTGACTTTGATGTAGCTCTTCCTCTACAGCAGTGGCTTGATGATGATGACAAGCTATATGAAGAAAAACTCAGAGAACGCATTTCTGATGCCGTTAATGAAAACTATACTTCTAAAGAACAAGCGGTTGGTGCCTCTGTTTTGAGACAGTTTGAGAAAGCCGTTATGTTGCAAAACCTCGATGGTCATTGGAAAGAGCACTTAGCGGCTATGGATCACCTTCGTCAGGGGATCCACTTACGTGGCTATGCCCAGAAGAACCCTAAGCAAGAATATAAGCGCGAGTCATTCGAGCTGTTTTCTGAGATGCTTGAAAGCCTGAAATTCGACGTCGTTAAGTTGTTAAGTAAAGTACAGGTGAGAGCAGAATCTGATGTTGAGGCTGTCGAAGAGCAGCGCAGACAAGCTGATGATGTACCAAAGCAGTATGAGCACGAGTCTGAGAACGAGACAAAGAACGTTGCACAGACGACAGTTCGTGATGAACCTAAAGTTGGTCGTAACGATCCATGCCCTTGT
Source organism: Alteromonadaceae bacterium M269 (assembly GCA_004353515.1). Classification (GTDB taxonomy): domain Bacteria; phylum Pseudomonadota; class Gammaproteobacteria; order Enterobacterales; family Alteromonadaceae; genus M269. Next base: position 263,544 of record SMNZ01000002.1, read on the forward strand.
GGTTCAGGGAAAAAGTACAAGCAGTGCTGCGGAAAGCTAAACTAAATAATTGATTAAGTGAAATAAAAGTCGGGTTTTCCCGGCTTTTTTGTTAGTGGAACTAAAACACAGTGAAAAGAGTCGATGTTGCGGTTGGTGTGATTATTAGAGAACGCCAAATATATATTACTAAACGGGCAGATGACCTGCATCAGGGGGGCAAGTGGGAGTTTCCAGGAGGCAAAAAAGAAGCCGATGAGACTATAGCTGAAGCTTTAGTTCGTGAACTACTGGAAGAAATTGGGATTGAAGTACAAGAACAGTCTGAACTGTTAGTCATAGAACATGATTACGGCGATAAGAAGGTTTGTTTAGATGTCCGATTGGTAACCTCTTTCGATAACGAGCCTCATGGTGCAGAAGGTCAACAAGGGCAATGGGTATCTATTGAAAACCTTTTGAGCTATGACTTCCCTGAGGCTAATACGGCCATTATTGATGCTTTGTTTAAGCGCTATGACGTAAAGCTTTCGAACTAAAAGCAACAGACTCAAACGTTACTCTTTAAAAAAGTTATCGGGTGTTTGCATGAGCAAGTCTTCAATATCTTCAGGATCAATATGCAAATCTGATTGGCGTCCTAGTTTTACCGGAATGCTATGAGACTCGGTCGCCCATTCACCTAAATCAATGAGTTGGCATTTCTTGCAGCAAAAAGGTCGATGAACGTTCTCAGGTGCCCATTCTACGGCTTTTTGGCAAGTAGGGCAGTTAACTTTAGTCATAGTTATTTGAGTTCTTTATAAACGATTTATAACCTCTATTATATTTGATTCTGCTATCAAAATCCTCTACGGTGAACGGCACAACTCGTGGACAAGTATCTTAAATACTTATGTTTATTGAAATTATTCGCGCTATATTGTTCGCAGGAATTCCCATCTTTGTTGTGTCCTACTTCATGATAAATCGTGCTATTCAATCCAAACAGTTAGATCGTTTTAATGATAGTGACGGCCTCGATTCAGCAATGAAGGTTATGGTGAAGCAATATAAGGAAAACAAGAAGAAAAAGGTAAAGCAGGATACAAATCCAGTCATGGCGAAGTGGATGTATTTTGGAGGTGGTTTTTATGGTCTGATGGCTTTAATAACTTATCTGTATATTGAAGCGAAAGAAATTTTTGAGTTTGTGGTTAAGCTCTTTAAATTAAGTTGGGACCAGGTATGGAGCCATATTGGGTTCGATTTGCTGGTAGATTTGCTTGTAGAGGCCATACAGAACCTTATTTCTGCATTTGTGTGGTTTCATTATTGGGCAGATGAGATAACGATGAAAAACGGTTGGTATTGGCTAGGAGCTGCTTATATTGGGTATATGCTAGGCGCTAAATTAGCTGAGCAATTTCCGGTGCAGAATACTCGAAGGTTTTTCCTGAAGTCTTAAGAGGGTTAACAAGCCGCCAGTTTAAAATCTATGGTATCAGTGACAGATGTACTGCCTTCCTGATTGGATTCGAAGTTCATAAATCTAATGGCGTATCGATATTTGTTACCGCTTAAGGTCGGGTAATAATTATCCTCTATTGAACAATGTATACGAATGAGCTCTATCTTGTCGTCAGCAATGCCTTGGTAAAAACCTTTAGCTGCGGTTGCATCAGTGAACTTCCCTCGTTCCCTCAAGAATGATAACGCGATGTCTAAGGAATCCTGAACTAAGGTAAATTCACTTAACCATTGATTAATATCTTGTTGAACCTCGTCTTGTGGTTGCTTTAACCAGTAGTGCAAATTGGGCAAATCAAAACTACAAGTCCCACCAGGAATAGCAAACCGTTGCTTAATTGAGTTTAGGAATTTATCTTCTTTTAGCGTATTACCGATCTTTCGAGCATTTCTTAACTGTTCTTTTAAGCGGGTGACTTTATCTAATGCTTTTTGCAGCGCGACTAAATCAATTTTGGGGTGCTTCGACCAGTGCTGTAGGTTTTTCTCGTGGATTTCGATGTCTTTTAGCATGTCATTGCGCACATCAAGTCGATCTAGCAGATCAAGCAGTGTGAACAAAGACTCAAAGAATGTCATGAAAGACCAAGTGGGGCCAAAGTCTTTTGTATGCTCTAATTGTTGAAACAACTGTTCCAGTCTCAAATAAGATCTGACTTTTTCATTTAAAGGAAATTCGTACAGGGTGTGAGACATTTAATATGAGCCAAAACAAAAGATGTGATATTGAAACTCAATTATCGCTTTTATTTCAAGCTTTTGTCTGTTTTTTTGCGAGCTTTATGTAAAAGTCGTCCAATTTTTTGACTTGTTCGTCAAGATCTCGACTCGAACCATTGTTATCAATGATTTGATCAGCGTGTTTCAAGCGTTCATTTCGAGATACCTGGCTGGCCATGATTTTCCGGATGCCGTCTAATTGACTGTTATCTCGCTTAGCGGCACGAGCAAGTTGAATTTCTTCTTCAACATCAATCACTAAGACTTGATCAACTAAATTGAACAACTGATTTTCAACCAACAAAGGAATGGCAAGTAAACAATAATCGGACTTGGCCTTACGGCATTGAGAAATCATTTCTTCTCTAATAATGGGGTGCAGCAGGTTATTGAGCCACGTTTTCTTTTCTTCATCACTGAAAACAAGCTGTCTCAATTTGCCTCTATCGAGTTGGCCATCTTCACTTACAATGGCTTTCCCAAAGTAAGAAATCATAGCTTCATAAGCGGGCATCCCTGGCATCACTACTTCACGAGCAATGATGTCGGCATCAATGGTGTCTATGCCTAACGCATTAAACTTATCGGCAACAGTGGACTTTCCGCTACCGATGCCGCCTGTTAGGCCAATAATAAGCTGACTCATCCCAATAGGTACTTCAAATACTGTTCGACAATCCATTCACCGTAAAGCATAGCAATAAAACCTGCTATGGCGAGATACGGACCAAAAGGAAATGCGATACTTTTTCCTTGATGCTTATAGAACATCAAGAATATGCCAATAACGGCACCTACAACGGATGATAAAAGAATAATGATGGGAAGTTGTTGCCAACCAAACCATGCTCCAAGTGCTGCTAGTAGCTTGAAATCGCCGTAACCAAAACCTTCTTTGCCTGTCAGTAACTTAAACGCCCAATAGATACTCCACAAAATTAGGTAACCCGCGCAGGCCCCGATAATGGCGTCGACTGGAGAAACAAAAGTGGATGCAGTGTTGATGAGAAGCCCAATCCAGACGAGTGGTAATGTTAGCTCGTCGGGGAGTTGCATGGTATCAAAGTCGATAAAGGTTAATGTGATTAACAGCCAGCATAGCAAAACGCCAGTAAAAGCTTCAGGGCCATAACCAAAATGCCAAGCAACCCAGGCTGACAACAAGCCTGTTAATAACTCTACAAAGGGGTAGCGCACTGAAACAGGTTGTTTACAGTTGCTGCATTGACCTCTGAGGAATAGCCAACTTAATACGGGAATGTTCTCCCACCAACGTATTAAGTGGTTACAGTGAGGGCAAGTTGAGTCCGGTTTTACAAGGTTAAATGTGGGCTGTGGCTGTGGCTCATCGTCAGGGTTTAAGTAGACTTGGCAAAAGTCCTTTACCGACCTATCCATCATGACGGGTAATCGATAAATAACAACATTGAGAAAGCTACCAACAATAAGGCTAAGGACAAAAATAAAGCTAATGAATGTTGTTGGGGATTCTGCCAATAAGACAACAATTTCGGGCATGATTTTTCTTGTTTTAAATGAGTGACATACTGATTACAGTATGCCAGCTTGAGAGCAATTAAACTACATTACCCATTTCGAAGATAGGTAAGTACATTGCGATGATAAGGCCACCAATAACAACACCTAACACAGCCATAATCATAGGCTCTAGGAGACTGGTTAACCCGTCGACCATGTCATCAACTTCCCTTTCGTAAATGTCTGCAATCTTTTCCAACATGTCATCAACAGCACCAGACTCTTCACCAATGGCAATCATTTGAGTCACCATATCGGGGAAAACGTTAGTCACGCGCATGGCTGTATTCATTTGTTGGCCGCCAGCAACATCCCTCTTGATTTGCAAAGTAGCGTCGCGATAAACCGCATTACCAGCTGCGCCCGCAGCAGACTCTAAGGCTCCGATCAACGGGACACCGGCGGAGAAAGTTGTTGATAATGTTCTGGAAAAACGAGCAATTGAAGCTTTCGTTAATATCTCTCCGATAACAGGGAGTTTTAATGATCTCGCGTCTAGCTTGTCGCGTAAATCTTTAGATTTCTTATAGGCTCTTGAAAACATATAGCCAGCAAAAATAGCACCAATGCCGAGGTACAAACCGTAATCTTGTACGAAGCGAGAAATACCTAACACCAATAAAGTAAAGGCTGGGAGCTCAGCTCCAAAGCTACTGAATATTTCTTCAAATTGAGGAACAACGAATACGAGTAGTATGGTGGTAACGATAAAAGCAACGACTACAACGGCGATAGGGTAAAACATCGCCTTTTTAATTTTTGACTTAAGGGCTTCTGCTTTTTCTTTATAAAGAGCAATTCGGTCGAAGATAGTTTCTAACGCACCTGATTGCTCACCTGTAGATACCAGGTCGCAGTATAGGTCATCGAATTGCTCTGGGTGTTTGCGTAATGATGTTGAAAGAGGGTTACCTGATTTAACCTCATTACCTATATCTGTTAGCATTTTCCTCATACTGGCTTTGGCATGGCCAGTTGAGATCATGTCTATAGTTTGGATAAGTGAAACGCCGGCGCCAAGCATAGTGGCAATCTGACGTGTAATTAAGCTGATATCTGCAGGATTAATTTTCTCTGCGCCTTTACCAAACAAAGGCTTAGTGAACTTTTTGACTTTGGTTGCGGAGACACCTTGTCTTCTTAAGAGGTTTTTGGCTTCGATGATAGATGCAGCGTTAATTTCGCCTTTGACACTTTGGCCTTTTCGGTTTGTTCCATTCCAGACAAAGGTATCTACAGATTTTGCTTGTGCCATCAACTAAACCTCTAATGAATATTATCTCTAATGTATTGAAAATCGCCGTTGACAGCAATATGAGTTAGTTTGATTAAACTAGATGAAAGTGTGTATAGAGCGCTGTCAACGATAAGTTTTCAAAGATAATAAGGTATGACTCCAATAAAAAGGCCCAGCGCTAACTGGGCCCAAAGGTGGAAATCGTATTAGCAAACCGTCGCTGGAACGCAAACCGCTGTCCAAGTTAAGTTACCTGAACCACCAGGTGCAGGTGTTAGTGTATAGGTTGCTGGGTTACCAGAACCATCATCAATAGTTGAATCTGTAGGAACAATGGCCTGAATTACGCCGTTAGCCGTTGCAAGGCCCACAACACCTGCTGCACGAGTTACGTCAGCAGGAATACCGTTTGTATTGCCATCGCAACCTGCGACCGCACCAGTTGTTTGGAAGCAAATCTCAACTGCAGTTTTCGCTGCCGCAGTCGCATTAGTCACTTCAGTGAACCTAGCTTTCTGCGTATAGTTTTGGTACGCAGGAAGAGCGATTGCTGCTAGAATGCCGATGATAGCAACAACAATCATTAATTCGATTAATGTAAAGCCTTTATTTTTGTTTGCGTTTAATGTAGTCATTTTGTTTATCTCCGATTGCATTTAGAATGCAGTTAAGTTGTTGACCTATTTAAGTATTGCGCCAATTTTACTTACTGCAAACCGGTCGCCTTGCTTGATTCCTGTTCAGTATAGATCGATAGCTTGTTGTTACAAGTATGCGGATTAATACTTAAGTGTATGCTTTAGAACATGAAGAGCAGATAAAGCGGCGATGGAATACCAATTTAAATCAACCACTTGCCTTGGAACTGATGGAGTGGGTGAGCTAAGAATTCGCTCTACGACACGTATGATGCGGGCAAAAGCCATGAAACAAAGTGCGCTCTAAGAGACAGAACACACCTTTAAAAGACTTTCTTAATTTTTTTGAAAAAAATGCTTGACCGTTAGTTGAAACGCATTGACAGGTCGATTGCTTGTACGTTTTTGGTCAAAGCACCTGAGGAAATAAAGTCGACTCCAAGTTGAGAGAGTTCTGATAATCTGTCAGCTGTAATGTTTCCAGATACTTCTAACTTAGCTTGCTTATTATTCAATGCGACTGCACGTTCGATATCTTCAATAGTAAAGTTATCTAGCATGACGATATCTGCTTTAGCATCGAGAGCTTGTTTTAGCTCTTCGATAGACTCTACTTCGATTTCAACAGGCTTATTGGGCTGTAATAAACGCGCTTGCTTTATAGCATGACTAATACCGCCACACGCTCTTATATGATTCTCTTTTATTAGGTAAGCGTCGTTAAGCCCAATGCGGTGATTTGTACCACCACCACAGAGGACTGCGTATTTTTGCGCGTAACGAAGTCCTGGAAGGGTTTTACGAGTATCGAGTAACTTTGTTGAAGAACCGTTCAAAAGACTGACAGCCATGCTGACTTGTGACGCTGTTGCAGATAACGTCTGTAAGAAGTTAAGCGCTGTTCTTTCTCCCGTAAGAATGACGCGAGCATTACCCGATATCGTAAAAATTGGCTGATTCTCTGTTAGTTGCTCGCCATCCTTCACTAACCATTCGATTTTTATCGACGGATCCAATTGTTTGAAGACCTCATTTACCCAGGCTGATCCCGAAAGCGTGCACTTTTCCCGAGTGATGACTGTCGCTGTTGCAGTTTCTGTTGCAGGGATCAGGTTGGCTGTAATGTCGCCTGTTGTTTTATCAGTGAAGCCTAAATCTTCATCAAGGGCATGGGAAACATTCTGTATGATCTCTTGGTCGAGCTCTTTTTGAAAAGGTATTAACATCTTAGTTCTTTTATTTTAAATGTTAGTTGAGTTTGTATAACTCAATATTGTCTTAAAGTGAGCTGGTCGCCACGTTGGGTGAATTCTAATTGCTTGAGTGCACTCATGCCTAGCAATATCTCTTCACCTTGCATACCAGGGTTAATGTTAGCCGCTACATTAAAAAGGCGGATGTCGCCAATGCTGAGTTCATTGATACGTGTCGAAGATACGTAAATTTGGCCATTTGCTGTAGAGACGAGATGTTGCGCACCGGGCTCCAAGCCTAACCTATTCGCCAGATTAGCAGGGATAGAAACATCCGTTGCTCCTGTGTCTAATAAGAAAGTAACTCGCTCGGCGTTAATGGTTCCTGTGGATACATAGTGACCATGGCGATTACGAAGTAACTTAACTTCCGCACCATTCACTGTATTTTTAGATTGAGGATTGGTGTTGGGGTTATACTGCTCTTCTAATTCGTTATTGAAAAAAAGCGTGAGTAATAAAAGTGCACACAGCCAGGCTGCAACGATCATCCCTTTACCGAGCTTCTTTTGCGTATCATCCGTTGAGTTTTCAGGTTGCATAGATATCTGACCTCTACTATTCAGGAACTATTGAACTTTAGTGATGTTCATCTTCCCTGTATTCTAGAGTGTGTTGGGCAGTGCTGTAAAACTATAAAGAACGGTTCAGTGCACTCTAGCGTTAATTACTAGGTATTTTCACCTAAACCCTTTTTAAAAAGGATTGCTATGCAAGACAATATTTGGCCTGAGTTCGATTACATTGCGTCGCCTCATTGTGATGATAGGCCAGACAATGCATGCATTAGGCTGCTTGTTATCCACAATATCTCTTTACCAGCGGGCCAGTTTGGCACACCTCATGTTACAAATTTATTCATCGGTAAGTTAGACACAGAAGCACACGAAACCTTTACTGATCTTAAAGGCTTAAGAGTGTCATCCCATTTATTTATACGAAGAGACGGCCAAGTCATCCAATATGTGCCTTTTAATCGCAGGGCTTGGCATGCGGGTGTTTCAAGCTTTCAAGGTGAAACGCGATGCAATGACTTTTCGATTGGAATAGAAATGGAAGGAACGGATGATAAAGCATACACTGAAGTACAGTACACAAAATTAGTGCACGTATCACAAAGACTTATGCGACAATTTCCTGATATTACTTTAGGAAGCATTGTTGGGCACAATGATATTGCTTTTGGACGCAAAACCGATCCAGGCGTCGCTTTTGACTGGTGCAAATACCGAGCTGCTTTGGCAGAAAGATAGGAAAAACTATGACACTGATTAGCTTATTGATTGTTCTGGCTGTAGAGCGGGTGACGGTGAAGTCCCCTTACTGGCATTACGACTTCTATTTTTCTCGTTATTTAAATTTGATAGAAAAACAAGGTTGGGGAAAGGATAACGCTTCTCTTGGACAGATCTTGCTGTTGTCTTTAATTCCATCAATCGTTGTCTGGATTATTAGTCATGTCATGCTAGGTTTTTTCTTAGGTGCATTATTAGACATGGCGCTGCTACTCATATGTCTGGGTTGTCCGATGCAGAGAGCGAGTTATAAAGGCTTTTTGAGAGCTGCTCAAAATGGCGATATGGCTGCTTGTGATTTGTATTCGGGACAAATGGGGCATGATTCAGAGAGTGATTTTAGTTTCGGACAGAACTTGGTGTGGACAAACTACAGCCACTACGCTGCTGTCATATTAGCTTTTGTCGCATTTGGTGGAGCAGGAGCTATATTTTATGTTCTTGTGCGCAACATTGCTGGCATCTTTGTTGATAGAGAGAGTGAAGCTGCTAAGAATGCTGAGCATGTTCTATTCGCTATTGATTGGATCCCTGTTCGCATAACTGCTCTTGGATTTTTACTGGTTGGACATTTTTCCAGAGCGTTACCTGTTTGGTTGGGTGAGCTATTTAATATGGAAGTTTCCGCCAAGTCTTTTTTAGCGCAAGTGTCCAAAGCCGCTGAGGAGATTGAGCCCAATCCAGCTGATTGCACAGAGGAGCCTTGCACTATGGTTAGGTTGGCGAAACGGAATGTTGTCTTTTTATTGGTCTCAATATCCATTTTAACTTTATCGGGCGTTATTTCTTAAATACTTTAACGAGTGCCTTTGATGTGGGCACTCGTTTTAACTTCCCACCTTTTTACATCTGCTCCTTTTTTATTAAGAGCTTTGTGTATCTGGCTTTCGTAGATTAAGTTGACTCACGCTGTACAGGAGTTTTATCTTGTTTTTCCTTGTCTTAGAGCCTTCTTTACCTTAGTATTCGACACCAATAACAATATTGGTAAATTGGTATTACCAATTTTTAAGGGCTTATGCGCCGCGTAAAAACTAAAAAACTCTCGGATGTGATTGCTGAACAACTGGAAGGTATGATCCTCGACGGTACCTTTTTGAGTGGGCAAAAACTGCCTCCAGAAAGGGAGTTAGCGGAGCGCTTTGAGGTCTCAAGGCCTTCAATAAGAGAAGCGATACAAAAGCTGGAAGCGAGAGATCTACTCGACCGCAAACAGGGCGGGGGCACTTTTGTTAAAGGACGCATTTCATCTATCGTTAATGATCCTTTGATTGAGATGATTTCGTCTCGACCTGAAACACAATTCGATTTATTGGAGTTTCGGCATGGCTTAGAAGGTATGGCTGCTTACTATGCGACTTTACGAGCAGGTCCTGAGGAATTAGAAAAGCTGAAGATTACTTATGAAAAAGTTCAGCAAACTCAGGCCGCAGACAAAGAGAGCGATCCAGACTTTGCTTTACATGCAGAAGCTTTGGTTAATTTTTATCTGAGTATGGCAGAAGCGACTCATAATGCGGTACTTTTACATGTTATACGTGGGCTAGCGCCGATACTGCAAGAAAATATCCAATGCAACTTGCAGGCTCTTTCGGTTAAGCCGGATGCGGTAGAAGAAATTAATCGACGTCGTCACCAAATTGTTATAGCGATAACAGAAAGTGATGCCGTAAGCGCAAAAACGGCTAGTGACGAACTTATAGAATTTATTGAAAAAACACTACTAGATATTAATCGTCAAGATACTCGAATGCAGCGAGCACTGAGACGAATAGAAGTGAAATAGGATGAAAAAGCTAAAGGAATAGCAGAACTGCAATTATTGTTCAGTGAAGTTGATACAAAGAAGCCAAAATAGGCTATGTTAAGGTCAGCAAATCCTTATCAACCTCGTTGATTGACTATAACCCAGTAAAGGAACGCACCATGTCAGAAATGATGCATCCCGATGTGGATCCACAAGAAACTCAAGAATGGCTTGATGCCTTAGAAGCTGTATTAGCCGAAGAAGGCACAGAACGTGCTCATTACTTGCTAGAAAGTATGATAGAAAAAGCACGCCGTTCGGGAGCTCACCTTCCGTACAACGCAACAACTGCTTATATTAATACCATTCCTCCAGGGCAAGAGCCTACAATGCCAGGCGACCAGACTATAGAGTCTAAGATTCGTGCGGCAATTCGTTGGAATGCGATGATGATGGTTGTTCGTGGTTCTAAGAAAGACTTAGAGCTTGGTGGTCACATATCTAGTTTCGCCTCTTCTGCCATGCTATACGATGTGGGTTTCAACCATTTTTTCCGTGCTCCTAACGATAAGGACGGTGGTGATTATCTATTTATTCAAGGCCACGTATCTCCTGGGATTTATTCTCGTGCTTATATTGAAGGCAGATTGTCTGAAGATCAGTTAGACAACTTCCGTCAGGAAGCTGAAGCAGATGGTCTATCTTCCTACCCTCATCCTAAATTAATGCCTGATTTCTGGCAGTTCCCAACGGTATCAATGGGACTAGGTCCGATGCAGGCGATTTACCTTGCACGCTTCCTTAAGTATTTGACTGATCGCGGCTTGAAAGATTGTAGCGAGCAACGCGTTTGGTGTTTCCTAGGTGATGGTGAAGTTGATGAACCAGAAAGCTTAGGTGCCATTGGTTTAGCATCAAGAGAAGGATTAGATAATCTGACTTTTGTTGTGAACTGTAACTTGCAGCGCTTGGACGGCCCTGTTCGCGGTAACGGCAAAATCATCCAAGAGCTTGAGGGTACATTCCGAGGTGCAGGTTGGGAAGTGCTAAAAGTTATTTGGGGACGCTACTGGGATCCGCTACTTGCTAGGGATACATCTGGCAAACTACTCGACCTCATGAATGAAACAGTTGATGGTGAGTATCAGAACTTTAAAGCGAAGGGCGGTGCCTTTACCCGCGAAAACTTCTTCGGTAAATACCCTGAACTGAAAGAAATGGTATCCAATATGTCTGATGAAGACATTTGGCGTTTGAACCGTGGCGGACATGACCCAGTAAAAGTTTACGCGGCTTATGACAAAGCAGTGAAAACTAAAGGGCGTCCTCAGGTTATCTTAGCTAAGACAGTTAAGGGCTATGGTATGGGTGCTGCGGGCGAAGGTAAAAACATCGCTCACAACGTTAAGAAGATGGATTTGGATGCAGTTAAGCATTATCGCGATCGCTTTAATATCCCTGTTTCTGATGAAGATTTGCCAAACTTCCCGTATTTCAGATTCGAAGACGGCAGCCCTGAGTTTGAATACTTAAAAGCGCGTCGAGATGCATTGCATGGCTACATGCCAGTAAGACTGAATAACAGCACAGAAGAACTACTTGCTCCGCCACTGAAAGCCTTTGAAGCTATTACTAAAGGTTCTGGTGAACGCGAAATTTCTACAACTATGGCTTTTGTTCGTGTTTTAACCGTTATGTTAAAAGACAAACAAGTCGGTTCTCGTGTCGTTCCAATTATTCCAGATGAAGCTCGTACTTTTGGTATGGAAGGCTTGTTCCGCCAAGTAGGTATTTACTCTAATGTTGGTCAGAAGTATGTTCCTCAGGATGCAGACCAAGTGGCTTATTATCGTGAAGATAAGAAAGGGCAAGTGCTTCAGGAAGGTATCAATGAGCTAGGTGCTATGGCATCTTGGGTTGCGGCGGGTACGTCTTACTCGACTAACAATCTACCGATGATCCCGGTTTATATTTACTACTCTATGTTTGGTTTCCAACGTGTTGGTGATATGGCTTGGGCGGCTGGTGATAGCCAAGCGCGAGGTTTCCTAGTCGGCGGTACAGCGGGTAGAACAACGCTTAATGGCGAAGGCTTGCAACACCAAGACGGGCACAGTCATATTCAGGCTGGCCTGATCCCTAACTGCATTACTTATGACCCAACTTATGGCTATGAAGTCGCAACCATTGTTCAAGACGGTATGCGCCGCATGTTTGAAGAACAAGAGAATGTCTTCTACTACCTAACGGTCATGAACGAAAACTATGTTCAGCCTGAAATGCCCAAGGGCTGTGAAGAAGGTATTGTTAAAGGTATTTATCTTTTAGATAAGGTTGGCGCTGCCAATAGTAAGAAGAAAGTGAAGCTATTAGGCTCAGGCACTATCTTGCTACAGGTAAGAGAGGCCGCAGCTATATTGAAAGAGAAGTTTGGAGTTGCTTCTGAAGTCTACAGCGTTACGTCATTTAACGAGCTAGGCAGAGATGGTCTGGATTGTGAGCGTCACAACATGCTTAATCCAACTAAGAAAGCAAAAGTACCGTATGTAACCAGCGTACTTAATGATGGTAACGATGGCCCTACGATTGCCGCAACTGACTATATCAAGACTTATGTTGATCAAATCAGAGCATTCGTACCTGGCCAGTATCGCGTACTAGGTACTGATGGTTTCGGTCGTTCTGACAGTCGCGCCAATTTGCGCCACCACTTTGAAGTTGACGCTAAATTTATTGTTGTTGCTGCATTAACTGAGTTAATGAAAGCTGGAAGCGTTGATAAGAAAGTGGTTAGCCAAGCGATAAAAGAGTTTGGTATCGACCCAGCTAAAACGAATCCACTTTACGCTTAATCGAATAGGGAGCAATCATAATGTCAGATATGCAAGATGTATTAGTACCCGATGTCGGTGGCGAAGAAGTTGAGATTATTGAAGTTTGTGTAGCCATAGGCGACAGTGTTTCTGCTGAAGACTCGCTTATCACAGTTGAAAGTGATAAAGCGAGCATGGATATCCCCGCACCTTTTGATGGAGAGATAGGTGAAATCCTAGTGAAAGTGGGAGATAAAGTCAGCCAAGACAGCTTGATCATGAAAATGAAAGCCGCGCAGGCTGCCGCACAAGAAGAAACACCTGCTGAACCTGCGAGTGCGCCTGTTGTTGAAGAAACTCCAGCACCTGCTGCTCCAGAACCTCAGGTAGAGGCTGCCCCTGCAGCTGAAGCAACGAGCGCGGTGATTGAGGTTCATGTACCTGATATCGGTGACGCGACTGATGTTGACGTTATCGAGGTGTTGGTGGAAGCCGGTGAAAAGATCGAAAAAGAAGCGGGTTTAATCACGCTTGAAACAGATAAAGCGACCATGGATGTACCGGCTCCTGAAGCAGGTGTTGTTCAATCAATAAGTGTCAAGGTAGGAGATAAAGTCTCTGAAGGTTCTTTGGTGTTGATGTTGGAGACAACGTCTTCAGCTCCAGCTACCGCACCTGCAGCAGAGAGTGCACCAGCAAAAGCGGAAGCTCCTACTCCAGCACCAGCTGCCGAAAAAGCACCTGAGCCTAAGCGTGCGCCAGTGCCACATCACCCATCAGCGGGTGAAGTGCAAAGTAGTGGTCATGTACACGCTTCTCCTGCTGTGAGAAGAGTTGCACGCGAATTCGGTGTTGATTTAACGAAAGTTAAAGGCAGTGGTCGAAAAGGTCGTATTCTGAAAGAAGATGTTCAATCTTATGTGAAGTATGAACTGTCTCGTCCTAAGATGAATCCTGGCTCATCTGTCGCTAGTGGTAGCGGCGGATTGCAGGTTATTGCGCCACCTAAGGTAGATTTCAGCAAATTTGGTGAAGTCGAAGAAATACCTTTGACGCGTATTCAGAAAATCTCTGGACCTAACTTACATAGAAACTGGGTAACTATTCCTCACGTAACACAGTTTGATGAAGCTGACATCACAGAGTTAGAGGCTTTCAGGAAATCACAAAATGCGGTATCCGAGAAGAAAAAGCTAGGTATCAAAATCACACCGCTCGTCTTTATGATGAAAGCTGTGGCTGATGCACTTAAAGCTTACCCGGTGTTTAATTCTTCTTTGTCCGAGTCTGGTGAGAGTCTGATTCAGAAAAAGTACTACCACATCGGTATTGCTGTTGAAACACCTGGAGGCTTAGTCGTGCCTGTGGTGAGAGATGTCGACAAGAAAGGTATTTACGAGCTTTCCAAAGAGCTGATGGATATCAGTAAGAACGCAAGGGATGGCAAGTTAAAGGCTGCAGATATGCAAGGTAGCTGTTTCACCATCTCAAGTTTAGGTGGAATTGGTGGTACAGCCTTTACACCTATTGTAAATGCGCCAGACGTCGCCATATTAGGTGTTTCTAAGAGTGACATGAAACCTAAGTGGAATGGTAAAGAATTCGAGCCACGCTTGATGTTGCCATTGTCTCTTTCCTACGATCATCGCGTGATCGATGGAGCTGTTGCGGCACGCTTTACGACGCATTTGAGTAAAGTGTTGACAGACATAAGAGAGATGTTGCTGTAAGCCACGGCTAATAATGAGCTAGGTTAAGGGGCATTGTTAGGGAAGATTGCCAATCATGAGCAGTGTTTCATTTGAAAGCTCACCTTAGCCTAGGTAGAATCTAGCCGTTTTTTCGGAAAGATAAAGGCTGTTGGAACCATCTGCTGTACTTTACGATGGAACACAACAGTCTATTCATATTGCCCTATTGAGGGCGCACTAAATTTTGAGGTCAATAATGAGTGAGATTAAAACTCAGCTAGTCGTATTAGGAGCTGGCCCAGGCGGTTACTCAGCAGCTTTCAGAGCAGCTGATTTAGGTATAGAAACTGTTCTAGTTGATGCACGCGAAACACTGGGTGGTGTTTGTTTGAACGTTGGATGTATCCCGTCAAAAGCGTTATTGCATGTAGCTAAAGTTATCGACGATGCTCGTGATATGGCTTCTCATGGGGTTAGCTTTGGAGAGCCTACAATTGACCTCGACAAAGTTCGTGGTTGGAAGGACAGCGTTGTTAGTCAATTGACTAAAGGCTTGTCTGGCATGTCTAAAATGCGCAAAGTTAAGCACGTTCAAGGTTTTGGTAAATTCACTGGTTCGAATACCTTGGCTGTTGAAGGTAAAGATGGCACAACAACCATCACTTTTGACAATGCCATAATTGCGGCCGGTTCTGAACCTGTTACATTGCCATTTATTCCACATGATGATCCTCGTGTTATTGATTCAACTGGTGCGCTGGAGATGGCTGACATACCAGAGAAAATGCTTGTTCTTGGTGGTGGTATTATCGGCTTGGAAATGGGAACTGTTTATAAAGCACTAGGTTCTCAAATTGATGTTGTTGAGTTTTTGGATCAGCTTGTTCCAGCTGCTGACAAAGACATCATTAAAGTTTACCAGAAACACGTTAAGAACAAGTTTAACGTGATGTTAGAAACCAAAGTGACTGCGGTTGAAGCTAAAGATGACGGCCTTTATGTAACATTTGAAGGTAAGCAAGCTCCTGCAGAGTCTGTACGCTATGACAAGGTACTTGTCGCTGTTGGACGTCGTCCAAACGGCTCACTTGTTGATGCGGACAAAGCTGGCGTTACTGTAACTGACCGTGGCTTTATTGATGTTGATAAACAAATGCGCACTAACGTAAGCCACATCTTTGCGATTGGCGATCTTGTTGGTCAACCTATGCTAGCGCACAAAGCTGTTCACGAAGGTCATGTTGCTGCTGAAGTGATTGCTGGTAAGAAGCACTACTTTGATCCTCGTGGCATTCCTTCTGTTGCATACACTGACCCTGAAATTGCGTGGGTTGGTCTGACTGAGAAAGAAGCTAAAGAGCAGAAAGTTAATTATGAAACGGCAACTTTCCCATGGGCGGCTTCTGGTCGTGCTATCGCTTCTGCAAGAACAGAAGGTCAAACAAAACTGATTTTTGACAAAGACAGTGGCCGTGTCCTAGGTGGCGCAATGATTGGTATCAACGCCGGCGAAATGCTAGGTGAAATTGGTCTTGCTGTTGAGATGGGTGCAGATGCTGAAGACTTAGCATTAACCATTCACGCTCACCCAACACTGAATGAGTCAATTGGATTAGCGGCTGAAATATACGAAGGTAGTATTACTGATTTGCCAAATCCTAAAGCTAAAAAGAAGTAAAGCTAATTATTTCTGATAAAAAGCAGCGCTAGTCGCTGCTTTTTTTATGTCTAATTGTTTTTATTTCGCTAGTTCTTCTGAGTAAAAATGTAAACGTACTATATATCTGACTTATTATATTCCAGTTGAACTATCATTGAGTTTAAGGTTCTTCGATAAGAATGAGTGAGTATGAAGAAGGCCTAGGAGTCTATATGATGGTGTTGATCAAAGTAGATTGTGGAGAACAAAAATGACATTAACGGTGCAGGAACTCTGGGTGAAAAGACACCAGATTAACGAAACTAAAATGTTTGATGTAGTTATTAAAGATAATGAATTAGGTGAGAACCAAGTCATTATGAAAATCGAATCTTTTGGTTTCTCTGCAAACAACATCACATACGCCAGTATGGGTGAAAAAATGAGGTACTGGGGGTTTTTCCCGGCCGAAGGTGAATGGGGGAAAGTCCCTGTTTGGGGGTATGGTGTTGTGACTGCGTCAAATCATCCTGATGTTCCTGTCGGCGAAAAGTATTTTGGTTACTTTCCCATGGCAACACACTTACTGATTACTGCTGATAAAGTGACTGATTATGGGTTGAGAGATTCATCTTCATGGCGTGTCAGTAACTCGCCTGTGTATGACAATTATGTCCGATGTGCCACTGATATAAGCTATCAGGCAGATCAAGAAGCTTGGGATTTGAATTTTAGACCACTCTACATGACATCTTTCATTCTTGATGACTACTTGAGCGAAGTGGTTTCAAAGGACGTTGATGATGTTGTCTTTACAAGTGCATCAAGTAAAACAGCCTACGGAACGGCTTTTCTAATGAAGACGCTTAAGGAAGAGCGAGGTATGAACGTAAATGTTGTTGGACTAACGTCAGCGAGCAATGTTGAGTTTGTTGAGTCTTTAGGGTGCTTTGATCAAGTTTGTAGTTATGATGACCTCTCTCCTTTATCAGCCGATAAGTACTCTTGGTTAGTGGACTTTGCAGGTAGCCCGTCATTACTCAATCGATTCGATCAATATTCGAATAACTTTAAGCGCTTAGTCAAAGTTGGCGCTACTGACTGGCAAGATCAGAAAGAAAGTAAAACTGAGTTGAACGAAGCATTAGCTCAAGAACTGTTCTTCGCGCCGAGCCATGTCGCTAAGCGCCGTGAAGAGTGGGGCGTTGATAGGTTTAACAAAGCTTATGCTAAAGCTTGGTTGTCATTTGCTAAACACGTTAAACCTTTACTCAAAGTGAATGATGTAGACGGTATTGGGCAAGTCGATGCGCTTTATCAAGGATTTTTGGCTGGTGATGTTGATGTATCTGCAGTCAACTTTGTCAAAATAGCTTAAATAAAAAAGCCCCTCAGAGAGGGGCTTTCTTTTATCCTAATTCATCCGTAGCAATACGGTAACGTGGATCTTCGTTCACGTTCATTTCTACGTATTTGTCAGCTTTTGTCATCAGGTTTCTACATTCTTCGCTGATGTGTCGGATATGTAGTGCCTTTCCTTGTTCCTGATATTTGTCTGCCAAGTTATCGAGCGCGTCCAAACCCGATGAATCCCAAATACGTGATTCTGCAAAATCGATCACTACGTCTTGAGGGTCGCCTTTAGGATCGAATAAATCTTTAAAATGGAGCACAGAACCAAAGAATAGTGGTCCCTCCATTTCATAAACTTTCCAGCCGTCGTCGTCTGTATGAGTTTTTGCGTGAATATGTGTTGCATGTTTCCACGCGAAAACAAGAGCCGACATGATGACCCCTACAACCACGGCGATTGCTAAATCAGCAATAACGGTAATACCAGTTACCGAGATAAGAACAACAGCGTCTTCCTTATTAACACCTCTGAGTATTCTGAATGATGCCCATTCGAAAGTGCCAATAACAACGATAAACATAACACCAACCAAGGCTGCTAGTGGGATCATTTCAATTAACGGTGCAGCAAACAGGATAAAGGCTAATAAAACCAGGGCTGCTGTAATTCCTGATAAACGACCACGCCCGCCTGAGTTAATATTGATCATGCTTTGACCGATCATTGCACATCCGCCCATACCGCCAAAGAAGCCGTTAACAGTATTAGCAACGCCTTGTCCTAAGCATTCTCTGTTACCTTGACCACGTGTATCCGTCATGTCGTCTATTAGAGATAAAGTTAAGAGTGATTCTATAAGGCCAACAAGGGCAAGAATAATTGCCGTCGGCAATACGATATAAAGTGTTTCTAAATTGAAAGGGACCATTGGAATCGCAAAGCTAGGTAATTCACCGGCCAAGGTTGCACTGTCTTTCTGATCGGCCGGCAACATATCGCGAACGAAATCAATAACGGTACGTGCCTCTAAATCTAATCCATGAACGAGCAAAGTAATGGTTACTATGGCTACTAGAGACGCGGGAACCGCTTTAGTTAACTTTGGAAGAAAGAAAATAATAGCCATGGTTAGCAGGGTTAGCCCTAGCATCATGTATAGCATATCACCTTGCATCCATACCGACTCTCCAAGCGCATTGACTATCTTGAATTGTCCCAATTGCGCAAGGAAGATAACGATAGCTAAGCCGTTTACAAACCCCAACATAACGGGATAAGGGACTAAGCGAATGAATTTCCCGAGCTTTAAAACTCCTGCCAGTATTTGCAAGATCCCTGCAAGAATAACCGCAGCAAATAAATATTGAATGCCGTGTTGGGCAACTAAGGCCACCATAACGACTGCCATTGCGCCCGTCGCTCCAGATATCATACCTGGTCTGCCACCAATAGCTGATGTGATTAAGCCCATCATAAAGGCAGCATAAAGTCCAACCATAGGCTCAACACCAGCTACGAAGGCAAAAGCGACAGCTTCAGGTACTAGAGCAAGTGCCACAGTAATTCCTGATAAAACATCATTTTTGACGTTGCTATCTCGACTAGTGATCAAATCGAACATGCGTTTTATATGCCTTTTAAAAGTGTATGCGAAAATGAGGGGGCATATTCTAGCAGAGATACACAGCTATTACCTTCGGTAAGTTGTCTAATTCGTTATATAATGAATGTGAAATTGATGATTTAAGGTCCATTGTAAAAATCCGATGGATTTAGCATTTAACGATTGAATGAAGCAGTTAGAGTTTTTTGAAATTCCAAGCCCTTGCATTGGCGTGTGCCAGTCCGGCCCTAAAGGTTTTTGTGTAGGGTGTTTTCGCTCGCGTGACGAACGGCTTTATTGGAATAAACTCGAGCCGGAGGCTAAGCGAATTATCATTAAAGCCAGTGCTGCCAGAAAAAGGCGAGCTATGCGCAAAGGTGATTCCACACAAAAAGCAGATGAACAAAATCAGCAACAATGGGATTTCTAGCTCACCTTCTGCACTCCTTTCAAATTAACCTGCTTTCGATGCGTTCTGACAAATATGCTCAACAATGGTTGGCCAAACAGGAGGTGGTAAATTGTGTCCCATACCTTCGATAACCTCCATTTGCGCATGTTCTATGGCTTTTGCCGTGGCGTAACCTGCTTCAATAGGTACCAGTGGGTCTATTTCGCCATGGAGGACCAAGGTTGGGACTGAGACTTTTTTCAGCAACTGTGTCCGATCTTCCGCACACAAAATAGTATGTAGTTGTCTTGCAATACCTCTTGGATAAAACTGCCTGTCAAAGCTCCTACTTACAACCGCAATCGTTCTTTTTTCATCAAAAGGAATAATTGTTCCATGCAGTAATTTCCATAAGTTAATCGCATGCTTTAAGTACTGTTCTCTGTCTCTTGGAGCAGGCTTTAACATGGCACGCATAACTTTTGCTTTTGGGCGAGGGAGTTTTCTATTGCCTGTGGTGGACATGATAGAAGTTAAGCTTTTAACTCGTTCAGGGAAGTGAATTGCCAATAACTGCGCTATCATTCCACCCATAGAAGCACCGACAATATGTGCTTGTTTAATATCCAGTGCGTCTAGAAGTTTTATAGCATCTTGGGCCATATCCTCAAGTTGATACTCCGGTTTTCCTATCTTTGGAAGCACTTGCCCAATCAGCAGGTCAAGAACCCCCACTTTTTTATTAAATTTTTGGCTGTTCCCAGCATCTCTGTTATCAAAACGAATCACCCAAAAGCCTTGCGCTGCTAGGCTTTGGCAAAATATATCGTCCCAATTAATCATCTGCATGCCCAGCCCCATAATCAAGAGCATTGGAGGGTGGTTAGGGTTACCGAAGCTATCAAAAGCGATTTCTATACCATCAAGCTCAATAATTTGCTCTTGCGTATGATTCGAAGTTACTGCGTGATCAGATGACGTATTTAAGGACATAGTTTTAGTAGGCCTTTAGGTACATGAATAAAAGCATTGTGTTGTATTTAGATACGCTTCACCATACTTTATTGGTTATCAAAAGTGCATTAACGATTTAAACTAGCCGAAAAATGCTCAGGTCTGTTGACCTTTACACTAACAATATTATAAAAACGCGAACAGCGTTTACCAAAGAATTTAACCAATGGAACAGATGTATGGATTTGAATAATTATGCTGCCAATGTCACTAATTCATTTGCATTGCCCGACTCATGTTTAAAAATTAAAGAGTTGAATGAAGATGATAGGTCGACGGCAGATGACTTAGCTGCGGTTATAGGTTTGGATCCGTCATTGAGTGCAAAGCTATTAAAGTTAGCGAATAGTGCATTGTTCCGATTCCCTGCTCAGATCAGCACCATCAGTAAGGCAGTCAATGTTATTGGTGGTGAAGCCATATATAACTTGGCAATGATGGAAGCGACTCGCTCTGTGTTTTCGCAATTTGGTAGTAGTACGGTGGATTTGCGTTATTTCTGGAAGCACAGTGTTTATAGTGGTTTGATCGCTAAAAACCTTGCTAAGTCTATGAAAGTCAGAGGTAGCGAAAGGTTCTTTTTAATTGGTTTATTGCATAACTTAGGTTTGCTTGCTGTAGCTGCTTTATCACCCGAAAAAGTGAAGGCATGTGAGAAGTTGTCTGAAGAGCAATTACCTTGGGAACGTCAGAATGAAATTCTAGGGTTCAGCTATTCGCAGTGTACCTCTAAAATCTTGCACAACTGGCAATTGCCGTCTCAACTATACGTGCCGATCGAAATGTTTACAGATATACAGCAATGCTTAGACGACGATGATTCAGCACTGCTAAGAATCGCAAGTTTATCTGCACACTACCACCTAACAGACAGCGATAGGAATGTTCCCGACTATTTCGATATCACCCTTATTCGAACTATTGGTGCTGAGTATGATGATATCATTGACTGCATTAAGTTTGCCGATATGGAAAGCCAGAGTATTTTAGGCTTGATGAATCCTGACTTATTTTAAAACCCGACTTTTAATTCGTTAATAGAGTCTATTTGTGGAGTTGTCTTTAGTGCGCGACTCCAGATAAGTTTTCACGAAAATGCGTATGAGAATAACTATTCAGTAACTCCTCATTCTCTTCTATTTTTCGCTACTCACTTCTAGGAAATCATCGGAAGATGCTCTAGTATTTTTAGTCATAATTGTGTTAATCAAATGTTGATTATGTAAATTAATGTCGATCCCAGCTTGTTCGGTGATGCAAATATCATCAAATAACGACCAATAAGGCAAAATAAGTCCGACCTCCTGTTTAATATTTCGCGTGAACCTCTATAATTGTTCGGTTAACTGCATACAGTCGAAATGAGTTATATTTCGCATTAACCAAGAGGACCACGTTGTGTTAGAAGCTTATCGTAAACACGTTGAAGAACGCGCTGCCGAAGGTATCCCACCTAAGCCATTAAATGCTGAGCAGGTTGCTAGCCTAGTTGAATTGATGAAAGCACCCCCAGCCGGTGAAGAAGATTTCCTTCTGGAGTTATTATCAGAGCGAGTTCCTCCTGGTGTAGACGAAGCTGCTTATGTTAAAGCGGGCTTCTTAAGCGCTATCGTAAAAGGCGAAGCAACATCGCCATTGATATCAAAAGATGCTGCGATTCAGTTACTAGGTAACATGCACGGTGGATATAACATCGCGACTTTGGTTGAAGCGTTAGATTCTGATGATTTAGCTGAACTAGCCGCTGAAGAATTGAAGCACACTTTGCTTATGTTTGATGCGTTCCACGATGTTGAAGACAAAGTTAAAGCGGGTAATAAATACGCTAAAGAGGTTATGGAATCATGGGCTGAAGGCGAGTGGTTTACTTCACGTGCTGACCTTCCTGAAAAGATCACTGCGACAGTATTTAAAGTCACTGGTGAAACTAACACTGATGACTTGTCTCCTGCACCAGATGCATGGTCGCGTCCTGATATTCCTTTACACGCGCGCGCAGCTTATAAAATGACACGTGACGGTCTTACACCTGAAAAACACGGTGAAGTAGGACCTTTAGCACAAATCGACGAAATCAAAGCAAAAGGCCATCAAGTTGCTTTCGTTGGTGATGTTGTTGGTACGGGCTCTTCACGTAAATCGGCAACTAACTCTGTTTTATGGTTCTTCGGTGAAGATTTACCTGGTGTTCCTAATAAGCGCGGTGGCGGTATTTGTATCGGTGGTAAAGTCGCACCTATCTTCTTCAACACAATGGAAGATGCTGGCGCGTTAGTTTTTGAAGCTGATGTTGACAAAATGAACATGGGCGATGTGATCGATATCTTCCCACTTGAAGGTAAGATCACGAATAATGCAACAGGTGAAACTGTTGCTGAGTACGCTTACAAGTCTGACGTATTGTTAGATGAAGTACGTGCTGGTGGTCGTATTAACCTAATTATCGGTCGTGGTTTGACTGAAAAAGCACGTGAGTCACTTGGTTTAGGTGCTTCTGATTTATTCCGTAAGCCAGATCAGCCTGCTGATACTGGAAAAGGGTACACACTTGCTCAGAAGATGGTGGGTAAAGCGTGTGGTGTTGAAGGTGTTCGCCCAGGTACTTACTGTGAACCGAAAATGACCACTGTAGGTTCTCAAGATACAACTGGTCCTATGACGCGTGACGAATTGAAAGACTTAGCATGTCTAGGTTTCTCTGCTGATTTAACGATGCAGTCATTCTGTCACACAGCAGCTTATCCTAAGCCTGTAGATATCGAAACACAGCATACATTGCCAGATTTCATTATGAATCGTGGTGGTGTTTCTCTTCGTGCGGGTGATGGTATTATCCACTCTTGGTTGAACCGCATGTTGTTGCCTGACACTGTAGGTACGGGTGGTGATTCTCATACACGTTTCCCATTAGGCATTTCTTTCCCTGCTGGTTCTGGTTTGGTTGCTTTCGCAGCTGCAACAGGGGTTATGCCTCTTGATATGCCTGAGTCAGTACTTGTTCGCTTTAAAGGTGAAATGCAACCTGGTATCACATTACGTGACTTAGTTCATGCGATTCCTCTTTACGCGATTAAGCAAGGCTTATTGACTGTTGCTAAGAAAGGTAAGGTTAATGCTTTCTCTGGTCGTGTACTTGAGATTGAAGGTCTAGAAAGTCTGACAGTTGAGCAAGCGTTCGAGCTATCTGATGCATCTGCAGAGCGTTCAGCGGCAGGTTGTACTATTAAGCTTTCTGAAGAATCAATTGCTGAATACCTACAATCTAACATCACTATGCTTCGTTGGATGATTAATGAAGGTTACGGTGATCCAAGAACTCTTGAGCGCCGTGCACGTAAGATGGAAGAGTGGTTAGAGAAACCAGAGCTTATGCAAGCTGACGCTGATGCTGAGTACGCAGAAGTGATTGAAATCGACTTGAACGACATTAAAGAGCCAATCTTATGTTGCCCGAATGACCCAGATGACGCTAAGACGCTGTCTGATGTTGCTGGCGACAATGTTGATGAAGTCTTCATTGGTTCTTGTATGACTAACATTGGTCACTTCCGTGCTGCAGGTAAATTGTTGGAGCAATACAATCAAGTATTGCCAACACGTTTGTGGATGTCTCCTCCTACTAAGATGGATAAAGCTGTCTTGATGGAAGAAGGTTACTACAACATTTACGGCAAAGCTGGCGTTCGTACAGAGATGCCTGGATGTTCACTATGTATGGGTAACCAAGCACGTGTATTAGCTGGTGCGACAGTATTGTCTACTTCAACACGTAACTTCCCGAACCGTTTAGGTGACGGTGCAAACGTTTACCTATGTTCTGCTGAGTTGGCAGCTGTCGGTGCAATTGTTGGTAAGATACCAACAACAGAAGAGTACATGCAGTATGCAAACAAGATCGAGTCTATGTCTGGCGAGGTCTTCCAGTACTTGAACTTCGACCGTATGGACGACTTCAAGAAAGCGGAAGAAGCTGCTCAAGCGAATATTATCCCAGCACTTAATATCGCTTAATTTCTTTAAGCATCTCATATTAAAAAATGCCAGTCATAAGACTGGCATTTTTGTTTCTCAGAAACAGAAATATCCCTTCTTTCGTTTCGATATCTCGAACTTATAACTTGCTGAAATGGTAAATTAAATTACCATTCTCGTTTCGGGTTACCTACTTGTTAACCCGAATCGTTGTCACTTCAGGTTGAAGTTATTTGTCTGAAGCGGCAGTTATAAAAATAATATATTGGAAACGAAAGCATGCATTTAAAAAAGAAAATGTTAACTGTTGCAGTACTGGGGGGACTCGTGAGTTTGCAGTCCCAAGCTAATGAATTACAGCGAGATCAATTGATTCATCAAACAGATAGCCAGGTGGCGAAAATGTTCTCGTCTCAGTTGGTTGACGAATCAAAGCGTTCAAAGCTCGTGGAGATGGTTAGTCAATCTCAAACGCCATTGAGGGTAGCAGATGTGTTGCCTGACATGATGCAATCGAAGACGCAGCAGCTTCTCAATCAAAGTCGTCTAAGTAGGCCTTTTGTTGAATCTCAATCTTGGGAAAAGAACGATATAGTGCCTGAATTATGGTTACATATGCCTAAGTCTCGGAGTTTAGACAGCGATATGTCCGATATGGTCGTTGCATTTCCGCCAGCTGGTGATGAGAAGAGTTGGACTCAAGTTGTTGGCTACTCAATGAGTGGCGAAGAAGTTTATATGGATGTCGATACTAAGCCTGATTTCCCTGTACTAGTTGTCGACAGTGAAGGCTACCACACCTTGTCGCTAGGCATTCAAAAGGTAAACAGCCTGTTGTCTGCTTCAGGCTTGCAGAAAGAGTCAACAGTCTCGGTCGCTAACACAGGTGGCTTTGAGGCAACTAAGTTAAGCAAGATACATCTGAACGATGACGAAGAACCTTGGATAAAGGGCGGCGCTGAAGTTTATGCTCTTGTTAATGGTGTGCTTGAAGATAATGACCCTAACATCGTTGCGGTACAGATGCCTTATCTTGATCATGATGGTACTAACTATTATCCCAATCAAATCGTCGTAAGCTGGCGTGACTATAACTATCAAATTGCGGATATGCTGTTATATGAAGCCGACAGCAATCACAACTATAAGGATTTGGTTCAGGCGTTGATTACTGCCGTCGGAGCAGCTGGTTCGTTAGCCGGGTTAGAACCCGCTATCGCAATCTCGGAAATAACCAATCGTGTTATCGACGCAACCCCAGATGCTTGGTATACGGACGATGATGATTTTATTGATGCTTGTTACAGTATAGAAACAGGGCGTACCTATAACAATATGTCTTGTGCAGGTGCTAATGCGACTATTAGCTTGCAGCCTTTCTTCGTAAGAGAAAACTAGGTAGTAATACCCAGTATCTGCATCTGCAGTGCTGGGTTTTTCCTCTTAAACTGACATAGTAATGAATAAAATGTTTTTGCGTCAGAACTGTAAGGTTCTGGTGCTAGTTACCTTTCTTTAAACACTTCCGAGCGCTTGCAGGACTTAGGACAAGTCTTTATGCTTGCTGCGCATATCATAAAATCAATAGGTTACTCATAAATGCCAAACTCAGACTTTTCGTTAATACCTGCAGATCAACCTTTTGCAGTTCTTGCCGCTCTTTTCGCTATTGCTTTATTTGGATTTTGGGCAGAACAAAAGTCTTGGGGGAAAATGGTCACCGGAACAGTCTGGGCTATCTTAGGTGCGATTTTGGCGTCAAACTTAGGGCTGATTCCCAAAGACGCTCCAGCTTATGGTTTTGTTTTCACATATTGTGTTCCCGCCATAATTCCTTTGTTCTTAATGCATGCCGATGTGCGACGTATCATTGCTGAGAGTGGGCGTGTTGGGATTGCTTTTATTTTGGCCTGTATTGGTACTGCAACTGGCGCAATCTTAGCGGCGGGTATGCTGGATGTTGGTGCGCAGGAAGCCGCGCTTGCCGGTATTTTTACTGCTACTTACACAGGTGGATCAGTTAACTATGCAGCCGTTATTCAGTCCACGGGATTTGATGATGCGAACATTATTTCAGCAGCAACAGCCGTTGATAACTTAATGAGTGCGGTCTTCTTAGCCGTTATCGCTATTATGCCTGCTTCTAAATGGTTAATGAGCCGTTTTGCTCAACGTAATCACGTACTCGAGAATGTTGAAGAAGAATCTAATGGCGAATCTCAGGTTACGGGTTTGAGTTTGGCGTCTGCGATTACTTTTACCTTGGTTGTCGTTGCTTTGTCTGATGGCTTAGTCGCTTTACTCAATAGCGGTTCTGACTTTGATTATGGTCGTTTGCGCTACGTCTTTATTACTTTGTTCTCAGTGATTCCTGCAACACTCTTCCCTGCGCAGATGAAGAAGATGCACGGAGGCCAAACTATTGGACTGGTTTTAGCCTTTGTATTCTTCGCAGCTATTGCTGCGGGGGCTGATGTTGCTAAGTTGTTGAGCGTTGCTCCGATCTTATTGGGTTTTGTTATCATTCTCTTGATTGTTCATTTCGCGGTCGTTTTCGTTGGGGGAGCCATTATTTCAAAACTTGCTCGCATGCTTTCAAGCAATGATAAAGAGCCTGCACTAGCCTTATCACTTCCCGAAATTATTATCGCGTCAAACGCAGCAATTCTTGGTGCTACAACGGCGCCTGCACTAGCTGTGGCTCGCGGCTGGACTGGGTTGGCAACACCCGGTGTTCTTGCAGGAGTTGCGGGTTATATTGTGGGTACGCCTTTAGGTTTGGCAGTCGCCACTTTATTAAGCTAGCTTTACATCAAGAATAATGTAAAACAGTGCTCCCGATTGTATCGGCGCTTTAAAACGCGAGGTTGTGGAAATGACCCAAAAAAATTCAGCAGTGATTGGTTTTGTATCCTTGATGTTTGCACTTTATACCGCCATGGTTATGGGACATTCGCGAGCCTCATTTGAAAAAGCCACTATAACTATCGGTAAAAAAGAATTGGCTTTGGAGTACGCTAATACGCCTGAACTTAGGTCGCACGGTTTGCAACATAGAAAAGTGATGTGTGACGACTGCGGTATGTTGTTTAAGTTTGAAGAAAGCCATATCGCATCATTCTGGATGAAAGATACTTTTCTACCTTTGGACATCGCTTTTGTTACAGCAGATGGACACATTATCCGTATAGCGCAAATGCAACCTTTTGAAATGAAAATGGAGTCCTCCAAGGAGCCAGTGCTTTATGCTATTGAAATGCATCAAGGCTGGTTTGCGAAAAATAACGTGAAGGTTGGTGATATAGTTGATTTTAGTCAGATAACACAATAGGAATTGAATGAATGTCTGAATTTTTCCCTGAAATTGAACCCTATGATACGAGGCTCGTTGACGTAGGTGATTCGCACCAAGTTTACGTCGAACAATGTGGAAATGCTGACGGGCAGCCTGTTGTTTTCGTGCATGGTGGACCGGGTGGCGGTTGTTCTGAAAAAGACAGGCGCTTCTTTGACCCTGACAAGTACCGGATAATTCTGTTTGATCAACGTGGTTGTGGCCGTTCTGTTCCTCACGGTTTATTGCAAGATAACAATACTCAATTGCTCGTTTCAGATATGGAATTGATTCGACAGCTGTTAGGTATTGATACTTGGCATGTATTTGGAGGCTCATGGGGATCGACGCTTTCATTGGTTTATGCGCAAAGCCACCCGGAAAAAGTAAGAAGCCTAGTCTTGCGCGGAATATTCTTAGCTAGACCACAAGATATTGAATGGACATTTAATGGAGGAGGGGCCGCTCGTCTGTTCCCTGAGTATTGGGCCGACTTTGTTAATGCATTCCCTCACAAGTCAGTTAGTGATTACGTCGCTGAAGGTTATGAGTTGATGCTCGGAGAAGATAAAAAGCTGGCGCGAAAGATTGCTCATGCTTGGACTCAATGGGAGTTAAGGTGTTGTACATTGTTGCCCAATGCTGAGTTTGTTGCTGAAAATTTGGATGAAGATCATTGCTGGACATTAGCGAGGCATGAAGCTCACTTTATGAAGAATGCTTGCTTTTTGAGCGACAACCAAATACTCAATAATTGTCACTTAATCGAACATATACCAACAGTTATAGTCCATGGTCGTTACGATATTGTGTGCCCATTTGATAATGCTACTGCATTACATCAACGCCTTCCCAAATCCTCATTAAAAATTGCAGAAGATTCAGGTCATGCTTCGTCTGAGGAGAGTACTCGAGCCTTGTTGGTTGAAGCGACTCAGCATATGGTCACTATTTAAACGGCTGAGTAATCAAGGTTGTAACTTTTTGTTAAAACCTTGATCTTTGGCAGCTTGAAATAGCGCTTTTGTCTTAAAACACTGTCAAAACTAATCTTTGTGATAGAAATGTGATAACTAATGCCTAGTTATAAGCTGCTCGCGCTATCACATTAAAAGTTTTGCAAGTCGTCGTTGATTTTTATCTTCGAATGTTGAGGCTGAGCAAAGTGTTTATTGTTTGTTCAATTACTTCTGTTCAGCGGGATTGCACTCATTCCCATCTTATCTCTTATCAGTGCAATCGGCCTTTAACAATACTCAAGTAAACAATAGGTTAGGATATACGAGCGGGAAAAGTGACAAAATGTCTTGGACTGCTTAGAGAGAGTTGTTGCTTCGCTTATTGGAAATCGTTTGCTCTGTCTCCTTGTAAGCCTCCTGTATGCAAAGCTAGTATCTTTGCCCCTTTACTGAAGTATTTTTGTTGTATGAGCTGTTTTAGACCATAAAACATTTTTCCACTGTATGTTGGTTCAACGGGGATCTGCGTTTGAAGCATAAACTCTCGGCAAAACTTAACTAGATCTGCTGGCCGCTTGGCATAACCACCACAATGAAAGTCATGGTGAATCCTCCAGTTGTCATTTCGCGTTGCTTCTTGAAACAATGTGACGGTCTCTTGCTCAAGGTAGTCTTGTCCTTTGAGCATTGCAATTCCGTGAATTTGTGTAATAGAAGGACAGGCTTTTATCAAACCCGCTAACGTACCCGCACTCGCTACAGGACATACGACGATATCGTAATCTCTATTAAATTCCTGAACTAGTTCAGCCAAGCCGGGTATTGCGAGCTTGTGAGAGCCACCTTCTGGGATAATGAGGGCACTAGGATACTGCTTTTTGAGAGCTTCCAAGTGGGCAGGGTTATTCCTTTCTTTGTATTCGATTTTAGTGACATATTTTATGTCAGTACCCAGGTTGCTTATGTCATGCAACATGGGAGTAAGTCGATCTTGATAGTTTCCTCTTATGATTGCTGTCATTTTGATACCTAGCTTGCTACAACAGTGTGCTAGTGCATGAATATGGTTTGAGTAACCACCACCAAAGCTAACGATATGCGCTTTATCGCTGTTGTCTGTTAGGAACTTTTTAAGTTGATACTTTAATTTGCGCCATTTATTGCCTGATATTGTGTTGTGTATCAAGTCATCTCTTTTTACATAAAGACTGTATTCGTCAATGTGCTCCCATTGAGGGAAAATGGCTGTTTCTGGCGTTGGAAGCCTCAGTTCTAACTTATTTTCCAAAGTAGACAGGCAAGGTTCTTTCGGATTGGTCATGGTGTTTGTAAAGTATTTGTGTACCTGAGAGCTGTTTATGTTTAGCATATCGTCCCAAAATGAGTTCGAGAGGATAGCTGTGGCGACTTTACTTATCTGCCTGTTTATTGTCATTTTAATGCCATTTATCGCGAAAATACCGTTAGCAATGGCGATGAATAAACTTGGTGGGTACGATAATAGATACCCTCGCCAACAGCAATCTCAATTAACAGGATTTGGTGCTAGGGCTAAAGCAGGACATGAAAATGCGTTCGAGGCTATCATCATTTTTGCACCCAGTATTTTGGCCGTTATCGCCGTAGGCGCCGTTGATGAGGTTGCCAAGTCTTTGGCAATGTTGTTTGTTGGTGCGCGAATTGGGTACCACATTATGTACCTATTAGATAAAGATAAGTTGCGTTCATTACTATGGGTTGTGGCATTATTTTCTTCGCTTGCCTTGATGATTATGGCTATTCGTCACGTAGGCTAAGAAAGTATTGGTTATTTCCCTGTTGATTGTTTAATTTGGGTTATGAGTAAATTGCGGTTTGTGAATGACAAACAACGAAGATTAAAGTTTGTCGGTCAGGAAGAACAATAGATGTTGCTTAATACTTATACAGGTTGTGGATATAAATGAGTTTTTCAGTATTAATTTGTGATGACTCAGCATTAGCTCGTAAGTCTGTACGTCGGTGTTTACCTGAGGAGCTTCAAGAAAATGTTACCTTTGCGGCAAATGGGCAAGAAGCGGTAGATTATCTGCAAGATAACCCGACAGATCTTCTTTTCCTTGATTTAACGATGCCTGTCCTTGATGGTGTCGGTGTGCTAGAAGCCATTAAAAGAGAAAAAATTGAAGTTTTTGTCATCGTGATTTCTGGTGATGTTCAACCGCAAATGCAAAGCCGAGTTAGAGAGCTCGGTGCACTGGACTTTATTAGTAAACCTATTGATTCAGAGCGCTTAACCAAAGTTCTACAAACCTTCGGCCTCTATTAATTTGGTTCATATCAACAAGCTTTAAGCATTTATAAAATAATTGTGGTAGTATTTTTACTCGTTATCTCTGAGAGCATTTGTATGACAACTGTCTACTTAGACGTCAATACTTACATCTTTTTTCAGCAATAACGGTTACAATAGTTCATAATTTAAGTCATTAGTATCTGGTTATCTTCTTCTGCTATGCAAAATTTTTTCCTAATCCTAACCGGTGTTGCTATTGGTTCGCATATCCTGGTTATTGCTAAGCTACTGACCGAGTATCGCCATATTATTACGGCGAGAATCTTAAGCCTCAAATTGGTTGGTGCCACTTGTTATATGTTGCAGCCTTTTGTTGTTGATGCTCCAAATTTCCTATTTTTCTTGCAGGTAGCGGGGATGGCGACTCCAGCATTATTCTGGATGTTTGCATCGACTTTATTTGCAGGAACGGAGTCTGGTCAAAAGTTGCACTCTGGGCATTATGTCGGTCTCGTCGCCTGTTTGACTATTGGTGTATTGACTTGCGCTGAAGTTTTTCCGATTGGTGTCGGTTCATTCATGCACGTCGCTGGCTTGGTTTGTACCAGTTTGCTAGTGTTTTTGGGATTGTCTGACATTGTGAAGAATTGGAAATCTGACCTAGTTGAGTGCCGCCGTCTTCTGAGGGTAGGGCTTGCCATATCGTCAGGTGTCTTTTTGCTGTCAACTGTTGTTAGTGAATTTATCTATGGGCATGGTCAGTTCCCAGATGCACTTATTCATATGAATATTGCAATTATTAGCTTCCTTTCTCTGGGGTTAGCTTATGTTGTACTGATTTCAACATCGAACTTGATCATCGAATCCATTGATGACCTGGCGTCTGAGGCTGTGGTTAAACCCCAAGTTGAACCTTCTGTTGCGGATAGCCAATGGTTAAAAAGCTTAAACTATGCAATGGAAGTTGAATATAGATATAGAGAGGTTGATTTGACGATAGGTGGGCTGGCTGAGTACGTGAATATTCCAGAGCATCAATTACGCCGATTGATTAATCAGCACTTAGGGTATAGAAATTTTAATGATTATTTGAATCGTTATCGAGTGAGAGATGCTGCCGAACGTTTGGCTGACCCTACTTTGGTCCGAACGCCTATTTTGACCATTGCTATTGAATCGGGATATGCATCGTTAACGACTTTTAACAAAGCCTTTAAAGCATTGAAAGAAATGACTCCCAGTGAATTTAGACGCTCAAGTGGTTTATCTGTCAATCAAGAGCTGACCGATTATTAATTTTCGATAACCGATTTCGAAAATCACTATATGTTTTCACAATCGGTAAGACAAATTCGCTGTTTTTTCTTCTAATAAATTTATTAGCTTAAACTTATTAGGAAGAAAGACGATGAAAATCATGTTATCTGCTGCGGCAGCTGTTGTCCTAGGTCTGACGACTATCTCAAACGTTTCTGCTCAAGAATTGAGTAAGAGTGAAGTTAAATCTCAAGCTGTCGAACTTTGCCAAGATGCTGCAAAGAAAAGGTATGGCGAAAACTCTATTTTGTCTGTTGGAAAAAAAGCAAAATGGGATAATAGTCTTAAAGGTGCCTCTGTTAGATTGAAGATTAAACCTGAATCGAAAAGAGCCACTAAATACTCTTGTACTGTATACGTAGATAAGTCAGTGACTTTTTCTAAAGCCTAAAGTTCTAAAGTTTTATGTGAAAGCAGAGCCTTAAGGTTCCCCACTTTTCCAGAGCTTTGTTTTCACATGTTTTTGCATGTACCCCTCTCAATTTACTTGGTGAAATTAATATAAACTTTTCACCTAGATTACTTAATTCCCCCTTTCGTGTTTAAGTTATCAGTTAATTTTTAAATATTTAGGTTGAATGTTTCGCCTTTATGTCTGTATGCTAAAAGCACAGTGATTCATCGATATTAGTATTTATCGAATAAAATACGCCTTAAAGCGTAATTTCTGAACAGCAATAAAATAATCAAATAGACGTATTGACATATAGACGTCTATACGGCAAATTGAAGACATGAACAGATTAAATCGCGTTAGCGCAACTACCATTATGACGATTATGACCACCCTAAGGGATGTGGTCACTGGCTAGTGCGCAAGCGAAAAATATCAAAGCCCGTGACCTTTTTGGAAGCGGGCTTTTTTTTTGGGTTCGAATTGTAAAAATAAAATGAGTGGGCGATGAAGGAGTTGCAATAATGAAGGTGTTAAAGTTTGGTGGTTCATCACTTGCTGATGCAAAACGTTACTTATCAGTAGCTGATATTTGCGTTAATACGCAAATGAATGAATCTACCGCAGTTGTTCTTTCCGCGCCTAAAGGTGTGACTAACGCACTTTCTTTATTGTGTGAGCAAGCTGCGCGTAACGAAAGCTATGAAGAGCTACTAGTAAAGTTACAAAGAATGTTGGGCGGCATTGTTGAGGAGCTTGCTGGATCTTTAGAGAACTTCCGCTCCGACGGGTTAACGGCTTACATTTCCGAAAGACTGGACGAGTTGCAAAAGTCTCTGTCTGGCATTGCTCTTCTAAAAACAGCTCCCGAACCCATTACTGCGAAACTGTTGAGTATTGGTGAGTATGTCAGTGTTAATATTTTTAGCGAGATTCTGACCGCATTAGGGCATGCCAATCAACTATTAGATCCAGTTGACTATATTGTCGCTGAGGGTGATTGGTTAGATAGTGTCGCGGATGTGAGCTTAAGCCGAGCTAAATTTTCAGAGTTAGATCGAGACGACGCTGAAATTATTGTTGTTCCGGGGTTTGTTGCTGCTAACTTAGAGGGTGAAAAAGTCACGCTAGGGCGTAACGGCTCCGACTACTCAGCGGCAATAGTTGCTGCTTGTTTAGATGCTGATGCCTGTGAAATATGGACGGATGTAGACGGTGTCTACAATGCAGATCCTAATCAGGTTGATGGCGCTATTCTATTGGATAAGTTGAGTTATCAAGAAGCAATGGAACTTTCCTATTTTGGCGCGAAAGTTCTGCACCCTAAAACGATTGGTCCTATTGCCCAACACCATATTCCTTGCCTTATTCGAAACACTTTGAATCCTTCAGCACCAGGAACGTTGATCAGTAATGAAACGAGTTCAGTCTGGACCAACGTAAAAGGGATATCGCATCTGGAAGAGATTGCCATGTTTAATGTTGCTGGGCCAGGTATGAAAGGCATGGTCGGTATGGCAAGCCGAATATTTGAAGTTATGTCCAACGGTAATATCTCTATTGTCTTGATTACCCAATCTTC
Organism: Alteromonadaceae bacterium M269; assembly: GCA_004353515.1. GTDB lineage: Bacteria > Pseudomonadota > Gammaproteobacteria > Enterobacterales > Alteromonadaceae > M269. Next base: position 297,799 of record SMNZ01000002.1, read on the forward strand.
ATCGGAATATAGCATCAGTTTTTGTGTGCATGATAAAGACGCTGACAAAGCACTTAACTTGTTAGAGGACACTTTCCGGTTGGAGTTAAATAACCAGTTGCTTGAGCCTGTTGGTCTGAAAAGAGATTTGGCTATCGTCACTTTGGTAGGTGACGGTATGAAGAGAATTAGAGGTTTGGCTGCGAAGTTTTTCGCTTCTTTATCCCAAGCTCGAATAAACAATATAGCTATCGCTCAGGGTTCATCTGAACGCTCAATTTCCACAGTCATTGACAGTAATAAGGCAAAAAAAGCGGTGAAAGTCGTTCATCAGAAGTTCTTTTCTAATTCACATACATTGGACGTTTTCTTGGTTGGCTGTGGCACAGTAGGCAGTGAGCTGCTGACACAAATTCACAAACAGCAATCATCATTGCTAAATAGAAATATTAAGCTCAATGTTTACGGTGTCGCTAATAGCCGCTCGTTGTTGCTAGAAGATGCAGGAATAGATCTAAGCAATGGTTGGGAAGTTAAGTTGGCTGAAGCACAAAATAGCCTGTCACTAGCCTCTCTTAAAAAGTTTGTGGATGCCAATAGTCTCGTTAATCCCGTTATTGTCGATTGTACGAGTAACGACAATATAGCAGACCAATATATTGAGTTTTTACGAGCAGGGTTTCATGTCGTTACGCCCAATAAAAAGGCGAACACCAAAGATATGGACTACTACAAACAATTACGGGTAGTAGCGCAACAAACAAATCGACAGTTCCTTTATGAGACAAACGTTGGCGCAGGGTTACCCGTTATTGAGAACTTGCAAAAACTCATATACGCGGGAGACGAGCTGAAAAAGTTTGAAGGGATATTGAGTGGGTCGTTGTCTTTTGTCTTCGGTAAATTAGATGAAGGCCTTAGTATTTCTGAAGCAACTAAGGTTGCGAGAGACAATGGCTATACTGAGCCAGATCCAAGAGATGATCTCAGCGGCACTGATGTCGCCAGAAAGCTTTTGATAATGGCCAGAGAAGCTAATATCCCTCTTGAGCTTGAGGATATTGAAATAGAGTCTGTGCTGCCTAATGACTTTGACGCGACTGGCTCTATTGAAGATTTTATGGAGAATTTAACCAAGCTTGATGATTTTTATGCAGAGAAGATCGCAAATGCTAGAGCCAAAGGACATGTTTTGCGTTATGTTGGTGACATTGATAATGGTAAGTGCAAAGTTTCAATTCAATCAGTAGGTGAAAAACATCCGCTGTATGCGGTTAAAGATGGTGAGAATGCACTAGCTATTTACAGTGAGTATTATCAGCCAATACCTTTTGTCATTAGAGGTTATGGGGCTGGCGCAGCTGTTACAGCAGCAGGTGTTTTCGCTGATATATTGAGAACAATGCCTTGGAAACAGGATATATAGATGACAATACGTGCTTATGCACCGGCATCGATTGGAAATGTTGGTCTAGGTTTCGATATCTTAGGTGCGGCACTTAAGCCGATAGATGGAAGTTTGTTCGGTGATGAAGTTGAGCTATCTGAAGCTCGTGAGTTTCGTTTGAATGTAAAAGGTAAATTTGCGGATAAGTTGCCTAGTGATGCAAATGAGAATATTGTTACTCAATGCTATCGAGGCTTCTGTCAGTACATTGAAAAAGTAGGAAAAAGTGTAGGGCAGGTTGAGATGACGCTGACCAAATCATTACCTATCGGTAGTGGTTTGGGAAGCAGTGCGAGCTCAATTGTTGCAACACTCAACGGCCTTAATAAGCTTTTTGGTGAGCCGCTGAATAAACATGAACTTCTATTACTCATGGGGGAATTAGAAGGCAAAATAAGTGGTAGCGTTCACTATGACAATGTTGCACCTAGTTACTTAGGTGGTTTGACTTTAATGACTGGTAACGAAGAAACTGTCGCGTCCAATTTGCCTGTTTTTGACGACTGGTATTGGCTGGTTTGTTACTCTGGAATTAGTGTTTCTACCTCTGCTGCGCGTGAGATTTTGCCATCAGATTATAGTATGGCGACAGCGTTGACATTTGGTCGGCAACTGGCGGTGTTTACCGATGCGTTGCACAGAGGGGATCGAAAGCAAGCTGCGGCAGTAATGAATGATGTTATAGCTGAAGCTCATCGCAAGTCTTTGCTTCCTGGTTTTGATGAAGCCAAGCAATTTGCTTTGCAAAATGGCGCTTCGGCATTTGGAATTTCTGGCTCTGGGCCCACAGTATTTTGTGTTGGAGAAGATCTTGAACACATGAAGAATATTGAATCTTGGCTCCAAGAGCACTATGTACAAAATGAGTTTGGTTTTAGCCATATTTGTGTGTTGGACACACAGGGCTCAACGATTAACTAAGCTCAAAAGAATAAATTGAATCGGTAAGCATAAATTGCGGTGCAACCGAAATCATTGGAAATGTACGAAGGCTGAAGATAAATGACTCTCGTGAAATACAAGGTGTATTTCATTGTCCACATGAACTTAGCTAGATTTAGCGATTGTGGTGGAGTCATGCAGCCAATAAACAAGCATTTTCGAAGATGGCAGGTATAGTTGCTTATCTAAGCAGTACACAAGGTATTTGTTAGTGAAATTGTTTAATTTGAAAGACGAGAAAGAGATCGTCAGTTTTGATCAAGCTGTAAAACAAGGGCTTGGTAAAAATCAGGGATTGTTTTTTCCTTCAGAGCTGAAAGCTTTAGAAAATGTTAATGACTTATTAGAGCTGCCACTTGTTGAACGCTCACAAGTTATTTTGAAACACCTCATTGGTGATGATCTTACCAATGAGCAGCTTGATAATATCATTCAAACAGCATTCTCGTTTGACGCCCCTCTAACTAAAGTTGATGACAACCTGTATTGTCTAGAACTGTTCCATGGGCCAACGCTCGCTTTTAAAGATTTTGGCGGACGATTTATGGCGCAATGTCTTTCAAGTATTGCCCAAGGCGAGAGTATTACAATACTCACAGCAACGTCAGGTGACACTGGGGCTGCTGTTGCTCATGCGTTTCATAAGATCCCTGGAATCAATGTCGTTATTCTGTATCCAAAAGGCAAAATAAGCCTGCTGCAAGAGAAACTGTTTACGACTTTGGGTGACAATATACATACGGTTGCTATTGACGGTGATTTTGATGATTGCCAGCAGCTGGTTAAGCAATCTTTCGACGATATATCGTTTAAAGAAACACTGCATTTAAATTCAGCCAACTCAATTAATATAAGCCGTTTGTTAGCTCAAGTTTGTTATTACTTCGAAGCAGTTGCGCAAGTTCCTGAGAGTGAACGTGGTCAGGTTGTTTTTTCTGTACCCAGTGGTAACTTTGGTAATTTAACAGCGGGTTTGATTGCGAAAACGATTGGCTTACCGGTTAAACGCTTTATTGCCGCAACAAACCTTAATGACACCGTCCCTCGTTATCTAAAAACGGGTGAATGGTCACCTAATCCAACACAAGCTACTATGTCTAATGCTATGGATGTTAGTCGCCCTAATAACTGGCCAAGAGTTGAAGCTTTAATTGATCGTGGCTATTTGTCTAAGGATGTTTTGAGTGGCGATACGATAGACGAAGAGTACACACAAGTAGCAATGAGACAATTAGCTCAAGCGGGCTATGTCAGTGAACCACACGCAGCTATTGCCTATAAAGCGTTAAAACGACAGTTAAAAGAAGATGAAGTTGGTATCTTTTTAGGAACTGCTCACCCTGCGAAATTTAGGGATACAGTCGAAAATGTTCTAGGACAGCCTATTAGTTTACCTCAAGCCCTTGCTGAGTGTGCGGGACAAGAAAGTTTTTCTGTTGACTTGGATAATGACTTCTCAAAGCTTAAAAGCCATATGTTGTCGTTGCTAACTAGCGAATGTTAGAGGAAGTTATGGCGGATTGGTCTGATGTCATTGGTGATGAAAAGTCGAAACCGTATTTTCAGGAAATATTACGTTATGTAGAACAACGACGCAGACAAAGGGTAGTAGTTTACCCGCCTGCGCCCGATGTTTTTAATGCGTTTAAGTTAACGTCGTTCGAACAAACAAAAGTTGTCATCCTTGGACAAGACCCTTATCACGGTCCAAATCAAGCCCATGGACTCTGCTTTTCAGTGTTAGGCCAAGTTAAGCAGCCTCCTTCATTAGTGAATATCTTCAAGGAGTTGGAAACGGATATTCCTGGTTTTGTCATGCCAACACATGGAAACTTAACGGGCTGGGCGCAGCAAGGTGTCTTACTGTTGAATACTGTATTAACGGTGGAGCAGGGACAGGCGCATTCTCATGCCAATATTGGTTGGGAGACTTTCACGGATAGTGTCATTGAAAAGTTAAACGCAAATAAGGAAGGGCTTATCTTTATGCTATGGGGGAGTCATGCACAAAAGAAAGGCGCAAAAATAGACAAAACGCGGCATCAGATATTGCGCACAGTACACCCATCACCGCTATCCGCTTATCGAGGATTCTTCGGCTGTAGGCACTTCAGTCAAGCCAACACAATATTAGCTGAACAGGGACATCCACCTATAAATTGGCAAGTCTAATTTAAATACTGATAGAGCAATAAAAGCAAAAAGCCCCGATACATGTATCGGGGCTTTCTTTGATTACCTGTCTAAGCTTGTTAGTTCTAAATCATCGAAGAGTGCAAAGTCTTCTAATTCTTTTCTCAATCTATGGCGGTCTTGTATTTCCTCTATTTCACGCCAACGAAGTTTCTTACTTCTACTTTTTGTTGTATTGCTTTTTGTGTCTATTGAGGACATTAAGTCTGACTTATCCACGCAGATATCTCCTATCTAGGGCATGTTGCCAATATGAATAACAATAGCGAGATGCATTGTTTAAGCGCATGTAAACAAATTGTTAACATCTCTTTAGCGTTTATAATCAATGTTGAATTAACTGTACAGACTTTTCTCAAAAATTTATGAAATTGCCATGAATTTATCGAACAGAAAGACAGAATTAACGATGATCTGAGATTCATTATCATTTCTTTTGTTGCATTAATATGAAGCTAAGATGTTGATTTTATGGTTTTTAGAGTAATGGCTATAACAAAGTCCATTTTAATCAGCGGGCTAAGGCAACCTACCCTAGTTATTCCAAGTGTTTTTGAATATAATCCGCCAAATTTTTTTAAACCTTATTTGATTTGGAGATTTGGAAAATGGCTCTTGAACGTACCTTTTCTATCGTAAAGCCGGACGCAGTTGCTAAAAACGTTATCGGTGCAATATACAATCGTTTCGAAACTGCTGGTCTGCGTATTGTTGCAGCTAAAATGGTTCACCTAAGCAAAGAACAGGCTGAAGGTTTCTACGCTGAACACAGTGAGCGTCCTTTCTTCGGTGCTTTAGTTGAATTCATGACTTCTGGTCCTGTTATGGTTCAAGTGCTGGAAGGTGAAAACGCTATCCTTAAAAACCGTGAAATCATGGGTGCAACTAACCCTGCAGAAGCACTTGCTGGTACATTGAGAGCAGACTATGCATCTTCTATTGATGAGAATGCTTGTCACGGTTCTGATGCTCCTGAATCAGCAGCACGTGAAATTGCGTATTTCTTCACTGATGCGGAACTATGCCCTCGCACAAGATAAGTGCTAACGTCCTGATTAAAAAAGGGAGCATTAGCTCCCTTTTTTATGCACTGAATTTATAGACATTTACAGTATTTTCCTAGCAGCGTAGTGGCAAAAAGAGATAAACTACCTGCTTGGACATATGAGGTTATCCATCCATGCCTACTCAAGCCGATATTCACTCAAAAGATGCGACTAAAGCATCCAAAGTTAACTTGCTTAACTTTAATCGAAAAGGCCTACGTGAATATTTTGATTCTATCGGCGAAAAATCCTTCCGTGCCGATCAGGTAATGAAATGGCTTTATCATCACGGCGTTGATGATGTTGACAAAATGACCAATCTCAACAAAGCCTTGAGAGCCAAACTGAAAGAAAATTGCGTTATCCAAGCGCCTGAAATTGCTTTTCAACAGCAAGCTACAGATGGAACCATCAAATTTGTAATTCGCCTTGAGGGTGGGCAAGAGGTAGAAACGGTTTGGATACCTGAAGCTGATAGAGCGACACTTTGTGTTTCTTCTCAGGTCGGCTGTGCGCTTGAATGTACGTTCTGTTCGACAGCGCAGCAGGGGTTTAACCGCAACTTAACCGTTTCTGAAATTATTGGGCAAGTTTGGCGAGTAGCGACAACACTCGGTTTGTCTAATGACTCATCTAAAAGACCAGTAACTAATGTTGTTATGATGGGAATGGGTGAGCCTTTATTGAATTTGAAAAACGTTGTACCAGCCATGGATATCATGATGGACGACTATGGTTTTGGGCTTTCGAAGCGTCGAGTGACTTTGAGCACTTCAGGTGTTGTTCCTGCACTGGATATGCTGGGTGATCAAATTGATGTTGCTTTAGCAATCTCTCTTCATGCTCCAACAGATGATTTGCGCGATGTCATTGTACCTATCAATAAGAAATACAATATCGAAGCCTTTTTAGCGGGCGTTAGGCGTTATTTGTCTAAATCTAACGCTAATCAAGGGCGAGTTACTGTTGAATATGTCATGCTCAAAGGCATCAATGATAGCCATGAGCAAGCACATCAACTCGCACAAGTGATGAAAGATACACCTTGTAAGATTAACCTAATTCCGTTTAATCCTTATCCCGGTTCACCTTATACCTGTACTAGTAATTCACAGATAGACAGGTTCGCTAAAATTCTAATGAGCTATGACCTAACCGTTATTGTACGCAAAACCCGAGGCGACGATATCGATGCGGCTTGTGGCCAGCTCGTTGGTGATGTTGTTGATAGAACTAAGCGTATGTTGAAAAAACAGGTGAAGGGCGAGCAAATTTCAGTAAAAATGGCCAAATAACCCGAAAACTGATGATGTCGATGAATAGCGTTAAATATTTTTGTCTTATTGCAGTTGTACTTTGGCTTACTGCTTGTGCGAGTGGTAGTAATGTCGATGGCGTTGGGCCAGGAGAGTTTGACGAAGAAAAGGCAGCTAAAACACGCATTTCGTTAGGATTGAACTACCTTAAAAGTGGCAACTACAGCCAAGCAAAATTTAACCTAGACAAAGCACTACAGTTTGCTCCTCATATAGCCGATGCTCACTATAGCTTGGCTTACTATTATCAAGTTGTAGGTGAAGTTGAGTTAGCAGAGGACGCATACAAAGAAGCAATTAGTCGTGACCGTACTAATGCTGATATTGCAAATAGTTACGGTGCTTTCTTATGTCAACAAGGTGACTACGCTAAAGCCAAGCGTTATTTTCTTTCGGCGGTAAGAACAACCTCTTACAACAATGTAGCTGAAACCTATGAAAATCTTGCTATCTGTAGCCAAACACAAGAAAAATATGAAGATGCTGTTGTGTATCTGAGTAGCGCTATCAATCATCAACCTAGACGAGCTAAAAGTTTACGCTTGATGACTGAGCTATTAGTTAAAACAGAACAGTGGCCTCAAGCAAAAACTTACCTTCAACGCTATGATCGTGTCAGTCGAGTCTCCCCAGAAAGCTTATGGCTTTGGGTGCAAATTGAAGACGGGTTGAATAACCGAGAAGGTGCGGAAGGCTATGGTAATATTATGCTGCAAATGTTTCCTGGTCATGAACTGACAAAATCTTTTTTGGCACTTGAACGTTCAGAGCCTGAACCTGTCAAAGCTAGCAAGCCTGAATTGAAGATTGTCCGTAAAGAGAGTGTCTCTCAGCCTGAAAAGCCACAAGTTATTGCCGAAACAGCAGAGGTAAATCCCGAAGAGGCAGTTCCTGATACGAAAGATAGAACTAAGGATGTGGTAGAAGACGAAGTTCTTTATCACACCGTGGCCGCGGGTGAGAACCTTTACCGAATATCCATAAAATATAATGTCAAAATGCAGCGCATAATAGAGTGGAATGGACTTGCAAGTGCGTCCTCCATTTACGCAGGCAAGAAGTTGCGTGTTTCCCCGCTGCCCCTAAATATCAAAGAGCAATGAGTGCAAAATGAGTGATAAAGAGCCGATAGTAGAAGAGCCAACTTTACCAACGCCAGGACAGATATTAAAAGAAGCGAGAATTGGTAAAGGACTGAGTGTCGAACAAGTTGCCAATAAAATTAATTTACGTGCCCACAATATTGAAGCTATTGAACAAGATAAAGATGACGGCAACCTTTCCGTTACTTTTACTCGAGGGTATCTAAAGCTGTACGCAAAATTCGTTGATGTTAATGAAGACGAAGTACTTCAAGCTTTTGAGCGCATCAACTCTGCAACTAAAGAACCGGCTAAGCTTCAAAGTTTCTCTCGCCGAGTCGCTAAACAAACCAGCGATGCTCGTTTGATGATGCTTACTTACGCGATTATCGGCATTGTCATTGCGCTTTCGGTTGTTTGGTGGTTGCAACAATCTAATGATAGCAGCGTATCGCAACTATCCACTTCATTCACTACGCAAACGGCGCAAGTATCAAATACACCCGCGAACACGGCGCAAAATAGTCAGCCAGAAGTTCAACAGGCGCCGACATCATCAGCTCAAGCAGATCTAACCGATACGCAACTCGACGATTCAATTAATTTGACTGAGAGTGACAATGTGTTTTCTGAAGAAACCAGCGCTGCACTGACACAAGTCGCTGAGACCGTTGATAGATTGAACGAAGGCGATAATGGAGTGTTAGAACAAGAGTTGGAAGCTCCTGTTAGTGATATAACGGACAATGCTCAAACGACCACTAATAATGCAGAAAGTGAAGTGGTACAAATAGAAAACACAGCGGGTACTACAGAAAGTTTTGGCCCGCCTGTGGAACTTATTTTTGAGTTTTCAGAAGACTGTTGGATGAACTTGGTTGATGCCACCGGAGAGGCTATTGCTTACGGTGTTAAGGTTGCTGGTCGTGTTATGACAGTATCAGGTGTTCCTCCATTCGAGGTTACGCTAGGTGCACCTCAAGCGGTGCAGATTAGTATGGCCGGTGAGCCTATCGATATGAGTCGATTCCCTGCTGGTAGAACGGCACGATTTGAATTGCCAATTCAGGAGTAAAGATGTTTTCAGAGTCACCCATTAATCGACGACGCTCAACGCGAATTAACGTTGGTAACGTACCTATCGGTGATGGTGCGCCTATTGCCGTTCAGTCTATGACAAACACAGAAACGACTGATGTAGAAGCGACAGTTGCGCAAATCAAGAGAATTCAGGCCGTTGGTGGTGAGATTGTCAGAGTATCTGTTCCCACTATGGACGCAGCTGAAGCATTCAAGCAAATCAAACAACAAGTTAATATTCCGCTGATAGCTGATATCCATTTTGATTACCGAATTGCGCTTAAGGTTGCGGAGTACGGGGTTGATTGCTTGCGCATTAATCCAGGCAATATTGGAAATGAAAGTCGTGTTCGTTCAGTTGTGGATTGCGCGAGAGATAAGAATATCCCTATTAGGATTGGTGTTAACGGTGGATCATTAGAGCGAGATATTCAGGAAAAGTATGGTGAACCTACGCCAGAAGCACTCTTGGAATCTGCGATGCGCCACATCGATATTCTAGACAAACTTAATTTTGATCAGTTTAAAGTGAGCGTAAAAGCATCTGATGTCTTTTTAGCTGTTGGTGCTTATCGACTACTGGCTAAACAAATTGAGCAACCGTTGCACTTAGGTATTACTGAAGCTGGTGGGTTTAGAGCCGGAGCCGTGAAAAGTGCTGTTGGTCTAGGCATGTTATTAGCCGAGGGGATAGGGGATACAATCAGAATTTCTCTGGCAGCTAACCCTGAGGAAGAAATCAAGGTCGGCTTCGATATTCTTAAGTCACTGCGCATACGCTCAAGAGGGATCAATTTTATCGCTTGTCCTAGCTGTTCTCGACAAGAGTTTGATGTCATTGGGACAGTGAGTGCATTAGAAGAGCGTCTGGAAGATATATTAACGCCCATGGATGTTTCCATTATAGGTTGTGTTGTTAATGGGCCTGGCGAAGCCGAAGTTTCTGATTTAGGGCTTACAGGTGCACGGAACATGAGTGGATTCTACCTAGACGGTAAACGTCAAAAAGAACGCTTGAAGAATGATGAGTTGGTCGATCAGCTAGAAAAACGTATCCGTGCAAAAGCAGTGTTATTGGATGACAGTAAACGTATTGCTGTTAATCAAGTAGAGGCTGAGTAAAGAGGCCACAGATCTTGTTAGGCATTATTTATTATTTGTGCAGTTAGTCATTTTACGTTTAAGCAGAAAGTCCCTATAATGCGGGACTTTTTGTATTTATGGCTTAGCCGAATTAACACCTTTTATAAAAGGAAAATGTGTGAGTAAGAATATACAGGCAATTCGAGGAATGAATGATTGCCTGCCGGAACAGTCATCTCAGTGGCAATTTGTTGAAAATGCGATTCGCCAACTTGTGGGTAGCTACGGCTATCAGGAAATAAGAACACCCATAGTTGAGAGTACAGACCTCTTTAAGCGTTCTATTGGTGAAGTGACTGACATTGTTGAGAAAGAGATGTACACCTTTGACGATCGCAATGGTGACAGCTTAACACTTAGACCTGAGGGTACTGCGAGTACAGTACGTGCGGGTATTCAACATGGCTTACTCTACAATCAACAACAGCGCCTATGGTACATGGGCCCAATGTTTCGCCACGAACGTCCCCAAAAGGGACGTTACAGACAATTCCATCAGTTTGGTGTTGAAATTTATGGCCTCAATGGTCCAGATATTGATGCCGAACTGATATTGCTTACTGCGCGCTTGTGGAAACTACTAGGCATGAGCGAGCATGTAACGCTCGAATTAAATTCGCTTGGCTCTAACGAAGCACGAGCGAATTACAAAGATAAGCTAGTCAGCTATTTATCTGAGCACAAAGACAAGCTCGACGAAGATAGCCAACGCCGTTTGGAATCTAATCCATTACGAGTACTCGATAGTAAAAACCCTGATGTTCAGGCTATTGTTACTGATGCTCCTAAGCTTATCGATCATTTAGATGAAGATTCAAAAGTACATTTCGAACAGTTAATGGAACGATTAGATAATTTGGGTATCAAATATCGAGTCAATCCTAGCTTAGTTAGAGGTTTAGATTACTATAACCGAACTGTATTTGAATGGGTGACTGAGTCGTTAGGAGCTCAAGGAACTGTTTGCGCGGGTGGTCGATATGATGGCCTTGTTGAACAGCTAGGTGGAAAAACGACACCTGCTGTGGGATTTGCGCTAGGTCTGGAACGACTCGTGTTAATGTTGCAGGAGCTCAATCTGATTGAACAAATCAATTCGGTTGACGTTTATGTTTCTGCTATTGGTATTACTGCTGAAGTATTTTCTATTAAAGTTGCCGAAACACTGAGAGATGAACTTCCTTCTTTGGGAGTATTGACTCACTGTGGTGGTGGCAACTTTAAAAAACAAATGAAGCGAGCTGATGCGAGCGGCGCTTCTATTGCACTTGTGATTGGTGACAGCGAAGCTGAACAGCAAGTCGTGAGTGTGAAGTATTTACGAGAGAATAAAGAACAACAGACAATGAGTGTTGAACAGCTCGTTGCGTTCTTATCGAATCATTAATTTTTTGAGGGCTTATTGGTTTAGCTAGTAAGACAAATGAATAAGTAGTAAGAGGAAGACATGCAAGAGTTTGAGACTGAAGAACAGCAAATTGAAGCGATTAAAAAGTTTTGGAAGGAAAACGGAACTGCGATCATATTAGGTGCTGTGCTTGGGCTAGGTGGATTGTGGGGATGGCGTACCTATTCTGACAGCGTCATTGAGTCAAAAGAGCAAGCCTCCATCGAATATCAAAAAGTTGTTGAAGAGCTATCTAAAGAAGGCGCAAGTATCAATCCTGGCGTTGAGTTTGTTGAAAGCACAGACAACAGTGGTTACGCAACGCTTGCTGCTTTGCAGATTGCAAAACAAGCTGTTGAACGTGATGACTTAGACGAAGCAGGTAAGCAGCTTAAATGGGCCGCAGATAATAGCGGTGATGATGTTTTGCAGAGTGTAGCGAATATCAGATTAGCTAGAGTCTTAAAGCAGCAGAAAAACTATGCTGATGCGCTGTCTACTTTAGACAGCGTGGCTCAAAAAGCCTTTAGTGCTCAAGTTAATGAAATAAAAGGTGATATCTATCAAGCACAAGGCAACATAGATAAAGCGCGAGTTGCCTACAGTACTGCGATTGAAGAAAAAGAAAATAACACTTTGGTTCAAATGAAATTGGACAACTTAGCTTCTGAAAACGTAGAAGGTGACTAATTTGAATACGCGGCTGTTATCACTGTTTTTGATTGCCTCCCTGAGTTTAACAGGTTGCTCAAGCTTACCTAATTGGGCCAACCCAGGAACATGGTTCGTTAACAAAGAAAAGCTTGAGAGAAAAAGGCTTGATCCTATCGTTGAAGAATTTGAACCTGAGAAGTTATGGTCACGAGATATCGGCAAGGGTGTTAAAGGGCATTTCTCTCGTTTGAAGCCAGCTTACGGTTATGATTTGCTTTATGCAGCAGACCGTCATGGAAAGGTTGTAGCTTTTAACCCTGAAAACGGGAAGCGTGTATGGCAACGTAACTTTGCTGTGTTTAAGAAAAAAGGGTTCTTCTCTTTTATTACGCGCTTATGGCGTAGTGGCGAATCAGCAAAAATCGGCGGTGGCATTGGTGTTGCTTATGAAAAAGTTTTCTTTGGTACTGAGAATGGTGATGTTTACGCGCTAGATGCTAAAACTGGTGATACGGTTTGGCATCAGACGATTAAAGGCGAAGTACTTGCAGAACCAGCCATTGATGCAGGTATCGTTGCGTTTAATACCGGTTCAGGAACCTTGTTTGCTTTAGATGCTGAATCTGGTGAAGAGCGCTGGACTTTCGAGTCAGAGGTTCCACCGCTTTCGTTAAGAGGTGTTTCTGCGCCAGTAGCTGATTCAGGTGGAATTATTTCCGGCACTGCCTCTGGTCGCTTAGTTGTTGTTATTGCTGAGAGTGGTCAAGTCGCTTGGGAACAACCGATTGGCAAACCAACCGGCGGAACAGAACTGCAACGTATTATTGATATTGATGGAAAGCCGCTTGTCTTAGCAGGTATTGCATACGTTATTTCTTACGATGGTACTTTGGCTGCGGTTGAGCTGCGCTCGGGACGAGTCATTTGGACTCGTGAGTACAAGTCATCGAAAAGAATTAGTATTGCCGGAAATAGCTTGTTTGTTGTTGGTTCTGATAGCACTGTTTATGCACTGGACAGAAGAAATGGTATCGAGCTGTGGAGTCAGCGTGGATTGGTTGAAAGAGAATTAACGGCTGCACAGCCAGTATCTGATTATGTTGTTGTGGGTGATCGCTACGGCATCATGCATTGGTTACGACAGTCTGATGGTGAAATGGTGGCTCGTATCGATGTGGGTGGTAACGACGAAGATAAGTCGGTTTATGTAACTCCTATCGCAGAAGGTAACACCATATACGCGCAAACTCGTATGGGTAAAGTTGTCGCTTTACAAACCCCTTAGACTTCATTGAATGAATAGAAAGCGGCTTTAGGGGATACCTGAAGCCGCTTTTATGTTTTTAAAAATAGTACAAAGCACTGCTATGCTGAAAAGCAGCTAACTGCAGTTATTGCCTTAAAGGATAGAATTATGCTACCTGTTGTCGCTCTGGTTGGGCGTCCTAATGTCGGTAAATCTACACTGTTTAATCGCTTAACTCGTACCCGAGATGCGTTAGTTGCTGACTTTCCAGGTTTAACACGAGATAGAAAATACGGCCAGGCTAAGTTCGAAGAACGACAATTTATTGTTGTTGATACTGGCGGGATTAGTGGTGATGAAAAGGGCATTGATGCGCTTATGGCTGAGCAGTCATTGTTAGCCATTGATGAAGCAGATGTCGTTTTCTTTCTCGTCGATGCAAGAGCTGGCTTAACGGTTGCTGACCAAGCTATTGCTTCCTATTTGAGACAACAGGAAAAGCGTCTTTATGTTGTTGCGAACAAAGTTGATGGCATAGACGGCGATAGTGAAAGTGCTGAGTTCTTCCAAATGGGACTTGGCGATATTCAACAAATCGCTGCAGCGCATGGACGTGGTATTAGTCAGCTATTGAATACTGCTCTGGAGCCTTTAGCCGAAAACTTTCCAGATATGTACCTTGAGCAGAAAGTTGAAAATGAAGAGCTTGATGCTGAAGAACAACTCGAAAAGCTGGTTAACTCACCCATTAAGTTAGCTATTGTCGGTAAGCCCAACGTTGGTAAGTCGACACTAACCAATAGAATCCTAGGTGAAGAACGTGTTGTTGTGTTCGATATGCCAGGTACGACTAGAGACAGTGTTTTCATCCCTATGGAAAGAGATGAACGCGAATATATTTTGATTGATACGGCGGGTGTGCGTAAGAAAAAGAAAGTGTCTGAGGCAATAGAGAAATTCTCTATCGTCAAAACACTGCAAGCGATCGAAGAATCAAATGTCGTCTTGCTCGTCATTGATGCAAGACAGGGGGTTACTGATCAGGATTTGAGCCTTCTCGGTTTCGTTTTGAATTCAGGGCGTTCTTTGGTTCTTGCCGTCAACAAATGGGATGGCTTAGACAGCTATGTTAAGGATGAAATTAAACGAGAGTTAGACAGACGATTAGGGTTTATTGATTTTGCACGTTTACACTTTATTTCCGCGCTTCATGGCACAGGGGTAGGGCACTTGTTTGAATCCGTGCAAGAGGCTTATGAGTCAGCGACCAAACGTATTAACACTTCCATGTTGACTCGTATTATGGATATGGCACAACAAGACCACCAACCGCCCATGGTTCGTGGACGTCGAGTTAAGATGAAGTACGCTCATGCTGGTGGTTATAACCCGCCGGTGATCGTGATTCATGGTAATCAGGTGAAAGACCTACCCGATTCATATAAGCGCTATATGATGAATTATTATCGTAAGTCGTTGCAAAGTATGGGAACGCCGATAAAGATTGAGTTTAGGGAAGGCGCAAACCCTTTCGAAGCAGATAAGAGTGAATTGAGTTTAGCTCAACAACGCAAGCGCAGACGTTTGCTGGATCATCACAAGAAAAGAAAAAAGTAGAGCTTTAGTTTTATACCCAAAGTCATTGGAGATGCATGAAAGCAAGCGCATGAGTGTTCATGAGCTTAGAGTGACTAAGTGATTGAGGTGAATGCGTGAAGCCAACAAGCAGGTATTTCAAGGATGACAGGTATAAGGGCAGCAAAGCAAAGAGCGTGTTACAAGACTTTGCTTTGCACCTTACCATCTGGAAGCTTAGTTGTCATAATATCTCCTGCTGCAACATCACTTGTTGAACGCACTATCTTCTCTCCCTTAAAGCTAATGCTGTAGCCGCGTGACATAGTCGCTAATGGGCTAACTGTATTTAGCAGCTGAGCTTGCGTCGCTAATCTGTTGTTAGAAGAGACCAGAGTTGCTTTCATCTGGCTAAATAAAGAAGATTTTAGCTGTTCTAGTCGATGTTTTAACTCGACAACTTTGGGTTTTGGCGCTTGATGTTCAAGTCTTGATAATAAGGACTGCAACTTAGATTTTTCTTTTTGTGCTCTATGTTGCATGGCGTGATTCATTCTAATCGTTAAATGATCGAGCGCCTGATATTGCTGTTGGAGCCTCTTGCTGGGGTGATATTGCGCCAACTGACTTTTCTTTACATCGTGCTGATACTGAGCGGCTTTGAGCTTCTGAGTCATTGAGCGATACAAACTGTCTTTAAGTACCTGAATTTTATGTAACAGCTGATTCTGGTCAATGCTTGCTAACTCTGCTGCTGCTGACGGTGTTGGCGCCCTGACATCAGCTACCAGATCAGCAATACTAAAATCGACCTCATGACCAACCGCGCTAACGACAGGGAGGGTTGAGTTAAACAGAACATGTGCTAAGCGTTCATCGTTAAAGCACCAAAGGTCTTCAAGAGAACCACCTCCGCGTCCGACAATCAGCACATCAACTTCTTTCCTTTGATTGGCAAGTTCAACTGCTCGAATAATTTCGTCAGCGGCTCTCTCACCTTGAACCATAGCTGGGTATATCACTACATCAATTGCCGGATTACGGCGTGCCAGTACCGTAATGATATCTCTAACGGCTGCACCTGTCGGAGATGTAACTATGCCCACCGAACTAATCTTATCTGGTAACGCTTGTTTAGTTTCTTGCGAGAATAAACCATCTGCTGCTAGCTTTTGCTTAAGCTGCTCAAGCTGTTGTTTTAGCCGACCTTCTCCTTCTGGTTCTAGATGCTCGACAATAAGTTGATAGTCGCCTCTGGCTTCATAGATACCGATGCTGGCTCTAACAAGTACCTTGTCTCCTTCAACAGGCTTTTTTGTCACAAACCGGTTGGCACCTTTAAACATAGCGGCGCGTATTTGAGCTCTGTTGTCTTTTAACGTGAAGTACCAATGTCCTGAGCTTGCCATAACGAGGTTCGATATTTCAGCGGAAACCCAAACAACACCAATTTCAGATTCCAATATAGTACGCGCGAGTTTATTGAGTTTTGTGACGGACAGAATATTACTGTTCGCAGAAGAGTTGAGCATAAACGGTTGAAGTAGGAATAAGGACAATGAGAAAAGAGTAATACGTAGCGAGGTTAAAAGCTAGGTAGTGACGCCGAATTTGACTACTAATGACGTATTGGCATGAGTCATGCAGAATAAATTGCATCTGTAAGCGAATATCAGTTTACCTGAATCTGGAAAACAGCTAGAATCCCGCAGCAACTCAATTATCAATTAAGGTATGGTTGCAATGTTAAGACTCGCCAAAGAAGCACTTACATTTGATGATGTGCTATTAGTTCCAGGCCACTCCACTGTCCTTCCTCATACAGCCGATCTTAAAACGCGTTTAACGCGCAATGTGACGCTAAATATTCCTTTTGTTTCTGCTGCGATGGACACAGTAACAGAATCACGACTTGCTATCGCTTTGGCGCAAGAAGGCGGCATCGGGTTTATCCATAAGAATATGTCTGCTGAACAGCAAGCGCATAAAGTTCGCCAAGTTAAGAAATACGAAAGTGGGGTTGTCTCTGATCCTATTACTGTTACTGCCGATGTCACTATTGGTGAAGTTAATGCGTTAAGTAATCAGCATGGATACTCGGGTTTTCCAGTTGTAGACGAAAAGAACAATCTAATAGGTATTGTAACGGGGCGAGACATTCGTTTTGAAAATAACCTAGAGATGCCGGTTTCTCATGTTATGACGCCAAAAGAAAGGCTTGTGACTGTGAAAGAAGGGGCTAAATCAGAGCAAGTGCTTGAATTGATGCACGAGCACAGAATCGAGAAAATCCTTGTTGTTGATGAAGACTTTAAACTTAATGGTCTCATCACGGTAAAAGACTTCCAAAAAGCTGAAAGCAAGCCAAATGCATGTAAGGATGAATTAGGTCGCTTGCGTGTTGGTGCTGCTGTTGGTGTTGGTGGTGGCACAGACGAGCGTATCAAGTTACTGGTTGAAGCCGGTGTCGATGTTCTATTGATTGACACGTCACACGGTCATTCTCAAGGTGTTATCGATAGCGTGAAGAAAGTTCGCGCGGCATACCCTGATTTGCAAATCATTGCAGGTAACGTAGCAACAGGTGAAGGTGCATTAGCCTTAGCTGATGCTGGTGTTGATGCGGTTAAGGTTGGTATAGGCCCAGGTTCTATTTGTACAACGCGAATCGTAACCGGTTGTGGTGTTCCTCAAATTACTGCGATATCGGATGCGGTTGAAGCACTCAAAGATAGAGATATCCCGGTTATTGCTGATGGTGGTATTCGTTTCTCAGGTGATGTTGCCAAAGCCATTGTAGCTGGTGCTAGTTCAGTCATGGTAGGCAGTATGCTTGCAGGTACAGAAGAAGCGCCAGGAGAAGTTGAGCTTTACCAAGGCCGCTACTACAAATCTTATCGTGGTATGGGGTCTTTAGGTGCGATGAATCAAAGTCATGGTTCATCTGATCGTTATTTCCAAGACAATAAGAGCGCGGAAAAACTGGTACCAGAAGGTATTGAAGGTCGTGTTGCTTATAAAGGTCCTATCGCCAACATTATTCATCAACAAATTGGTGGTTTGCGTTCAGCAATGGGCTTGACTGGATGTGCTGACATTAAAGAACTTCGCACTAAGCCTCATTTCGTTAAAGTGACTTCAGCAGGTATGGGGGAATCTCATGTTCACGATGTATCGATAACTAAAGAAGCACCAAATTACCGCGTAAGCTAGTAATAAGCTTAGATTATGTATACCCGAAATCATTGAAAGTGAATGGAAGCGGCAAACGATTGACAAGTTCGTAAGGAACGAATTTGAACATCCACAGGATGGCCTCGGTGAAATGTAGGACGCATTTCATAATCCACATGAGCCTAGATAAGCTAAGTGATTGTGGTGAGAACGTGCAGCTAACAAACAGGCATTTTCAAGGGTAACGGGTATACCAAACTGTACATGGTGATGACTCGCCAAGTGAACCTTTATTCTTAAATAGTAGAACTTCCATGAGCAAAAACATACACGATCAACGTATTCTTATTTTAGATTTTGGGTCTCAATACACCCAACTGATTGCGCGACGAGTTCGTGAAATTGGCGTGTATTGTGAGCTTTGGGCTTGGGATGTCAGTGAGGAGCAGATCCGCGACTTTAATCCTCAAGGTATTATTCTTTCAGGTGGCCCTGAGTCAGTAACAGAAAACGGATCGCCAAGAGCGCCGGAATATGTCTATACAGCTGGTATTCCTGTTTTGGGTATATGCTATGGCATGCAAACCATGGCGGAACAACTTGGCGGAGCAGTTCAAGGTTCTGATTTACGCGAGTTTGGCTATGCTCAAGTAGAGGTCATTGAAGATGTACCTTTGCTTTCATCAATTAAAGATCACGTTGGCGACAACGGTAATGGCCTACTTGATGTGTGGATGAGCCACGGCGACAAAGTCTCTGCTATTCCACAAGGCTTTACCACTATTGCTCAAACGCCAAACTGCCCACATGCAGCGATGGCAAATGTCGATAAGTCATTTTACGGCATTCAGTTTCACCCAGAAGTGACACACACCAAACAGGGTGAAAGGATTCTTTCTCACTTTGTGATTGATATCTGTCGTTGTGAAAAACTTTGGACGCCAGCGTCAATCATTGAAGATGCAGTAGCCAATATTAAAGAACAGGTGGGGGATGACGAGGTCATTCTTGGTTTGTCTGGCGGTGTTGATTCTTCAGTTACTGCCATGTTGTTGCATCGAGCCATTGGCGACAAACTAACTTGTGTCTTCGTTGATAATGGATTGCTTCGCTTGAATGAAGGCAAGCAGGTCATGGAAATGTTTGGTGAAGGGTTCGGACTTAATATTATTAAAGTAGATGCAGAAAACAGATTCTTAGATGCGTTGGCGGGTATAGAGGATCCTGAGCTTAAGAGAAAGACCATTGGTCGAGTATTTGTTGAAGTGTTTGATGACGAATCTAAAAAGCTCACTAATGCTAAATGGCTTGCACAAGGGACTATATATCCCGATGTTATTGAATCAGCAGGTTCTGCGACAGGTAAAGCTCACGTTATAAAATCTCACCATAATGTCGGTGGATTGCCTGAAGATATGGAACTCGGATTAGTAGAGCCACTACGCGAATTATTTAAAGATGAAGTACGCAAAGTTGGCTTAGAGCTTGGATTACCTTATGACATGCTATATCGCCATCCGTTCCCTGGACCAGGCCTTGGTGTGCGTGTGTTGGGTGAAATCAAGAAAGAATATTGTGACTTACTTCGTTTAGCCGATGCTATCTTCATTGAAGAATTGCATAACGCAGACTTGTACCATAAAACCAGTCAAGCCTTTACGGTATTTTTACCTGTACGGTCTGTTGGTGTTATGGGGGATGCTCGCAAATATGACTGGGTTGTATCATTACGAGCCGTCGAAACAATCGATTTTATGACTGCGCATTGGGCTCATTTACCTTATGATTTCTTAGGTAAAGTCTCCAATCGAATTATTAACGAAGTCGACGGTATATCCCGCGTGGTTTACGACATTTCTGGAAAACCACCCGCGACTATCGAGTGGGAATAGCAGTAGAGCGTTAGCTTATTAAAAAGCAATGCGATGAAGCTAAATTAAGTCTCTTTTAAAGTGTCAAAAGCCTTGGTATTCCAAGGCTTTTGACTTTTATTCGCTCTCTAAACGACATACTTGTTCAAAAAAGATCGTGGTAAGTTAAATTTTCTTTATTCTAAGAAAGGTTAAATTCTTTATCTCATTATCATTTTCGCAGCTGCATACGTATTCAGCCTGATTCTCAGCCCAATGCTCTAGTACGACTGACTTAGTTTAAATAGCATGTAAAAGGAAAAACAAATTATTAACAATTTGTTTTCTTTATTTGCAACTAATAAACAATGGTTGGAAAAAGTAGCATGGCTATAAAATCGATTATCGCATCAATAATAATTCTACTAAGTACGCATGCGAGCGCGAACTTAATTATAAATGGAGATTTCCAAAACTGCAGCTTAACCGATTGGAGTTTGGATACAGATGGTTTAGGGCAACTAACAGATACAACTGATTTCAGTGTTTTAGATTCAGCTGGTCAATGTTCTGCGAATTTGGGAATGAGCAATCTTGAGCAGTTGCTCCTGAATGACCCGTCTGGGCTCAGTGGCTTTGCAAATACGCTTTCGACGATACTGGATTTGTCAGGTGTTGCTGACAGTCAAATCTTGGATTTATCCTTCGATTGGATATTTTCAGGCGGAGATTTACAAGACCCCTTATCAGACTTTTTAAGTGTCAGTCTCACCAATGGGGTTGAGCTCGATACATTATTTACACAGTTTGAATATGGAAGCGGCACCTACCGTACTCAAATTGATACCCGCTATGATGGATGGGCTTTGGACTTTACGCTTAACAGCGGATTCAACCCTGATTCATTCTCATCCTTTCTCACTCTAGATAACGTCTCACTCCAAGCTGCAACCGTGCCGGAACCTCGCGCTTTACTCCTATTACTCTTAGGAACAGGTGTGTTGGTTTTTGGTCGCCGAATTTGTTGATAGCATAAGGAAAAAAATGATGAAAATAATACCAATTGCTCTTTTGAGCTGCTTTTCTGTTGCTAACACAACGGCGCTTGCTGCTTGGCAAAATATCGATAGCGCTGAACTGACTTACCCAACGCGGCCGACTTTTGATCGCATTAATCGTCAGTATGTCTCTTCAGTGACACTCACTAACTCGGGTGACGAAACAATTGAGGGGCCAGTCAGGATTTTATTTGACGATGCAAGCCATGAACTTATCAACGCTAGTGGGGATGACAATGGTACTCCTTATATTGAACTCGGTGATGTGACTCTTGCCTCCGGCGAAAGCGAAACGGTTGATGTCAGGTTAGCGTTAAACCGAGCCCCTTTGTCTTTCAATTTAAGTTCTCAGTTGGATGTTGATGAGCCGAATGTAACGGGTTTAAGTCTTGAATCTAATCAGATTGCCATATTCTATAACCGAGAAGATGGACATTACGATGACTGGGGACTTCACCTGTGGAATGGGGAAGGTTGCGGTAACTATGCGGCACCGACTACTGAAAGTGTTCACTTTGAGAATTGGCCTGATCCTTACCCTGCAGATGGTATTCATAGTGAGTATGGCGCTTATTTCATATTGACCGTAGAACCTGATGCCGCCTGTTACAACTTTATCGTGCACAGAGGTAATGAAAAAGCGCTGGGAGATGCTAATAGTCGCTTTGAGCCTGAATACGGTAATCAAGCTTTTAGTTTTCATAGCTACCCTGAGCTTTGGTATACCGCAGTCGCTAATCGCCCTCAATTTCTTGATGGTGCACGTGCACACTGGATGGATAACAATACCATTCTATGGCTGACGGAACATGGTAATGCACCTAGCTTGACTTTATATCACTCTGCTAGTGCGGGTCTGACATTAGAAAATGCCGGCGTTTCGGTTTTAAATTCTGATGTATTGAGTGCTGCACCAAATGTGCAGATACAACCTGCTGTTGCAGAGCAAAGTCACTATGATGAAAACCCTCATCTCAACGGTTTTTCTGGATTTGAAGTGTCACTGACTGATGAACAAGTGAAGGAGTTATTAACTCAACAGTTAATTGTTGTTGCAGCTGATGCGGATGGAAACATACTCGATTCGACTCGAGTACAAATTCCACGTGCGCTCGATTACCTCTATACCCGAGGTGAAAACGATGCTGATGAAGCTCAGTTGGGGCTAACTTACAGTAATAACTTAATCACCACTTCTGTTTGGGCACCCACAGCTCAACAAGTCAATCTAAACGTTTATAACAAAGCAAAGGAGTTGCAGAGTAAACACAGTATGACATTGGATTCTGATACTGGTGTTTGGCATTTTAGCGGTGAAAAATCGTTGTTAGATAGGCAATTTTATCGCTATGAATTGTCTGTTTATCACCCGGTGGCGCAACAGGTTGAGTTGCTAGAAACAACCGACCCATATTCTGTCTCGCTTTCGACTAACGGTCGTTATACACAGTTCGTCGATTTAAATGATGCTGATCTCAAGCCAGCAGGGTGGGATGAGCAGGTTATCCCAACAGTAGAAGACTCAGAGGATATTGTTATTTACGAGAGCCATATTCGAGACTTTAGTATCCTTGATGAAAGCACCAGCCCTCAAAATCGCGGCAAGTACCTAGCTTTTACCGAGTCAAACTCTGTTCCAGTGCAACACCTTCAGTCTTTACAAGCATCAGGGTTGACGCATTTTCATATGCTACCTGCTAATGATATCGCAACCATCCCTGAGGATGGGGCGAGTCGTGTTGACGTGACTGATACTGTAGGACGTCTGTGCAGCTTAAATCCAAATTCACCAGTTTGCGGCGTAGAGAACGACAGTTCAGTCATACTCGATGTTTTAAAAAGTTACGATCCGTCGACAGTTGAGGCGCAAGCGTTAGTTGATTCGATGAGAGGTTTTGATGGATTTAACTGGGGTTATGACCCTCATCACTTTGCGGCTCCAGAGGGAAGTTATGCCACTGATCCTGATGGCGAAACTCGTATTCTGGAAATGCGTGCTATGAATCAATCGCTTCACGAAATGGGATTGCGAGTGGTTCTGGATGTTGTTTATAACCATACGGCTTCTTCTGGAGTATTCGATAACTCTGTGTTGGACAAGGTTGTACCTAGTTATTACCATCGCTTGAGTGAAACAACTGGAAGAGTCGAGAACTCAACCTGTTGCGAAAACACAGCGACTGAACATGTCATGATGGCCAAGTTGATGAACGACTCTTTAGTCAGCTTTGCGCAACACTTTGGTTTTGATGCTTTCCGTTTTGATTTGATGGGACATATTCCTAAGCAGGCTGTACTTGATGCGCGAGAAGCCGTAAGAGCAGTAGACCCAGACACTTACTTCTATGGAGAAGGTTGGAACTTTGGTGAGGTAGCGAACAATCGCCGTTTTGAGCAAGCGGCTCAGTTAAATATGGCTGGTACCGAAGTGGGTACTTTTTCTGATAGGCAACGCGACGCGGTTCGCAGCGCTGCATTGTTTAATGCAGGTGGTAGTTTGCACGAACAAGACACTATCCGTATAGGCTTGGTGGGTAATGTAAGCAGCTATGAGTTTGTGGCTGCCAGCGGTGCATTTTTATCAACTTTTGACTATTCATGGAATGGTCAACCAGCGGGTTACAGCCAGGATCCAGCCGATACTGTGAATTATGTGTCGAAGCATGATAACGAGGCTTTATGGGACCAGTTGCAATATGGGCTTCCTGGCGGGATGTCGTCAGCAGATCGCGTTAGAGTGCAGAATGTTGCGTTATCAATTCCGCTATTGAGTCAGGGGATTCCGTTCTTACATATGGGATCTGAGTTGATACGCTCTAAATCTATGGACAGAAATACTTTTGATGCGGGTGATTGGTTTAACCAAGTTGATTTTACTGGGCAAGAAAACGGTTGGAATATCGGTTTACCTCTAGCACAAGATAATCAGGGACGCTGGGGAGAAATTAGTGGTATTTCATCTAATCCCAATATCAATACTAGCGCGACAGATAGGTTATTGACTGCATCTTTGTTTAAAGAGTTTTTGAGCATACGTACGACGAGTAAATTATTCCGGTTAAATTCTGCTGAGGATATATTGCAGAGGATCAAATTCCACAATACAGGGAACGGGCAAACTCAAGGACTGATAGTCATGAGCCTGGATGATGGTATTGGTTTGTCGGATATCGATCCTAATCATGACGCTGTCGTCGTTCTATTCAATGGAACACAAACACAACAGAATTTTGCTATTAATGATGCGGTGGCGTTTGAATTGCACAATGCACAGCAAAGTTCGGCGGACAGTCGAGTACAACAAGCCTCATTCAATAATGGAACCTTCTCGGTTCCCGCCCTTACTACCGCTGTGTTTGTCAAACCGCAAAATGGGGCTCAAGGCTTTGGTCTTTCTGCTCTTCCTCCCTATGGTGACAGAGAAGTTTATCTTCGAGGAACAATGAATGGTTGGAGTACCAGTTTGCCTTTCGAATATATAGGTAACGACCAGTATAGAATCGAAGTGGAACTGGCTGCAGGGCAGTATGAATTCAAAATTGCTGACGAGAACTTCAGTGTCGCTAATATCGGTGGTGGCTTCAGTGTGCCTATTGGACAAGCTGCGACATTAAGTAATGGTGGCAATAACTTGTCACTGAGCTTAACCGCCGATGCTCAGTACACATTTATATTGGACGCGAGCAACGACGCTAACCCGGTACTGACGGTTACTCCCGATGATCCCAGTGCAACACCGCCACCCTACGGCAATACTACAATTTATGTGCGTGGAACCATGAATGGATGGGATACCTCTCAACCACTCAATTACGATGGCAATGGCATTTATTCAACTATGTTCAATATATCTGCTGGTGCTCACGAATTTAAGATTGCAGAAGCTAATTGGTCGATGCCGAATTTAGGTAGTAATAATAGCTCTTTAGCGATAGGTGACACACTGAGCTTGGTAGATGGGGGAGGGAACATTGGGCTTAACGTTAATGAAACGCAAAACCTGCTCTTCATAGTTGATGCTAATAATTCATCGTCACCAACAGTGAATGTTCAATCGGTCTCTCCTTAAAGTGAGAGGCTGTTACTAATGATGATATATGGGCTCTTATATGCAGAAGTGAAATGGTAGCGGAGCCTATAAAAGGTTTAACTTTGAGGGATTTGTTTTTGACTGCACGCCTATCTTGGTTGGAAGGCGTGCAGAGATATCAATGGGTCTAAGAAATTATTAAGCGACTTTGTCTTTTTCTAAATCTTTAAATTGACGCTTTAGGTCATAAGGTTCTTCAGTAACAATTTTTTCTAAGGTTGCTATCCGTTCGCGCATGGTATCTATTTCACCTTGTAATCGCGCGATGTCAGCATCGTAAGCTTTTCCTTTTTTCTTATTTTTTCCACCTTGAACAAGCTCTACTATAGCCCAGCAAATAATACCTACAATGGCGATGGCTGTAATGTTCATACGTGCTTCTCCTGTTGATGTATTTTTTAATAGTAATCTCAAATGACTAAATATGCCAAAGCAATAATCTGACCAAAATAAATTTATTAACTAAAACAAATGGTTATGTTTTTTGTTGCTGCGACTAAGAATCTTAAATGGTAAAATTGACCACTTTATAGTGGTTCAGCTATAAAACCTGGATGGCTTAAAGAATGTTGAGGTAAATAATGAAACAAGAGCAGGAGATGCATGAGTTTTGGATGCGCAAAGCTTTGCAGCTCGCTGATATTGCTGAACAGCATGATGAGGTTCCTGTCGGAGCAATTGTTGTGAGAGGTGATGAGATCATTGGTCAAGGGTGGAATCAGTCTATTGGTTCTCATGATCCGTCTGCGCATGCAGAGATGATTGCTATACGTGAAGCGGGAAAGAAGCTTGCAAACTACCGACTAATTGATTGCCGTTTATATGTCACTTTGGAGCCTTGCCCAATGTGCGCAGGTTTGCTCGTCCATAGCCGATTGCAGCAAGTTATCTTTGGCGCAAAGGATGCTAAAACTGGTGCTGCGGGAAGTATTATCAACCTGGTTGAACATGAAGCATTGAATCACCAACTTGATGTCGTTTCTGGTGTATTGGCGGATGAGTGTGGAGATAAACTCTCAGCCTTTTTTAAGCGTCGGAGAGCGGAGAAAAAGCAACTAAAGAAATTGCTTAAAAGTTAAGGAACTATATTAATTAGTTTCAGACAATGCTAGTGACTGCTCACTCCGCTTTCTATCATCTAGCCATACAAGCGTGTCGTAATAACGCCTGATGTTTTCAACGTAAGTCACAGCTTCATTACCTCGAGCATAACCATATCTCGTATTCTTATAGTGTCGCTTCTGTCTTAATAACGGCAATCTCTTTTTTACATCTACCCATAAGTCAGGATTGCCTCCTTGTCGTTGAGTTATCACTCGAGCGTCTTCAACATGCCCTAAGCCAAGGTTATATGCCGCAAGTGAAAACCATATCCTGTCTGGGTGAGTAATTCGGTCTGGAATACGTTTCATCAAACTCGCGAAGTATTGCGATCCACCTCGGATACTTTGCTCAGCGTCTAACCTACTTCTGACGCCAAGCTCTTTTGCTGTCGTCAGCGTTAACATCATCATCCCTCTTACACCGGTAGGGGATTTTGCTCTCGGGTTCCAATGGCTTTCTTGATACGCCATTGCTGCTAATAAGCGCCAATCAATATCGCCAGAATAGGCTTCAAACCAGGGCTGAAATTTGGGCAAGGTATCGTCAGCCGCTTTGATAAATAACCGTGTATCGACGTAATTAAATTCTCTGACATGGCCGAAGTATTTGTCTTCTAGCGTTGCGAGCTGTCCGTTTGATTGGATTTTACCGAAATACTCTATGAGAGCGGCTAATAACGAATCATCAAGATCATTATTAAGCGCCCATGCAACCGGTTGTTGCTCACCTATAGTGAACCCTATGCTGAGATCGGGGTGGCGACGACGCATGACAGCAAGGAAGCTCGAATCAGTGATGGTATAATCTAACTCGCCAGCAAGCACTTGCTCTAGCATTTCCTCTTCGTCCATATCGTCAGTTTCCATCCATGAAAGCTGAGGATAAGCTTCGCTTAATTGCTCAAGTGTTGCGGCATGATTGCTGTCGCTGGTGACGAGAAGTTCACCGTCAATCTGGCTGATATCCCTCGGGCGTTCTCTACCTTGTTTAAAAACAAGCTTTTGGCTGACATATTGGTATGCAGGCCCAAACCTAAACAGTTCTTGCCGCTCTGGTGTTATCGTTAAGGCAGAAGCAATAATGTCTATATGTTGATTGTCTAGCTGTGGAAATAACTCGTTAACCGCATAATAGGGAAGGATCTCTAGTTCAACGCCAAGGTAATCTGCAAAGCCTTTCGCCATTTCGTACTCGTATCCCTGAGGACCGCTAGCACTATTGTAATAACTGGTCACACCGTATTGAGTACCTACTTTGAGCACGCCAGCATCCAGCACTTTTTTGAGGCTGTTTGATTTTCTTGGGTTATCGCATCCAGCTATAAAAATAGCTGTAAGAACAACAAGAGCGTATAGGAGTAGTTTTTTAATTGTGTAAGTCACTTCTTCGTTAATCAGCTACCTGTCGTCGCCTGCTTTTATGCAATGAAGTTATGGAGCTTATGCGGATAGCGCGTTGTTTCAGGCACATATTTTACCATGTCTCAGAAGCATAACGTAAAGAATGACAGACATTAAGACTTGTCCCTAAGTTTTCTCTTTTCAAATGCCATAAAGCTGCTCTGAAAGTCTTATCAATGGCTTGAATTTCAACTATAATCCGGGCCGCGAGCCTGTTAACCTTTCGTGTTCGAATTTTGTTCTAAATAAGCGTGTTTTGATCGCGGCAACGACTTGCAGGCTTAATCATTTAAGTCAAAAGTCGGTAACAAAGAGCATAACTCGTTTATAACGAATTCTTCGGACAGTGTTTGTTTGCGCTTTCTACCGAGTTAGAGTCTGTTTATGTATGCTCAATACACGTCACAGCCTCTGCCTTGTATAAAACACAAACAAACTACTGCAAAATTGAACGCGAAAGGTTAGCAGGCCCGAGCCGCTCGAAAAATTAGCCGAATAATGGCTGTCCAAACCAAGCCATTATCGCATTAACCTTGGTAACTTAAATTTATGCTTATCCTACCTGGTGCGCCTGCTCTTTCTGATTTCAGAACAGAAAAACTTATACAACAGATTCAACAAGCTTCATTACCTATCACTGGAGTTTACGCTGAGTATGTTCATTTTGTTGATTTGGAGGGAGCTTTAACTGATGAACAAACAGTTGTTTTAGAAAAACTACTCACTTATGGCCCCTCGGTGAGTGAGGGTAGTAAAGACGGAATACTTAAGTTAGTGGTGCCAAGGGTTGGAACTATCTCTCCATGGGCAAGTAAAGCGACAGATATCGCACATAATTGTGGATTAAGTCAGATACATAGAATAGAACGCGGCATTGCTTATTACTTGCAGTGTGAACAAGCGTTAACCGCAGAGCAAGATACTCAAGCGACTTCTTTGTTGTTCGACCGAATGACAGAGGTGGTATTTGATGAGCTTTCTGAAGCTGAAAAGCTGTTCGGTGAAGCGACGCCTGGAGAGTTTACCTATGTGGATATTATGGGCGGTGGTCGCGAGGCGTTAGTTGAAGCTAACGTGAACTTGGGGCTGGCGTTAGCTGAAGATGAAGTCGATTACTTAGTTGATAACTTTAATAAGCTTGAACGCAATCCGACAGATGTTGAACTGTATATGTTTGCACAGGCTAACTCTGAACACTGTCGACACAAAATATTCAATGCTGATTGGGTGATTGATGGGGTAGAGCAGCCCAAGTCGTTGTTTAAGATGATTAAAAATACTTATGAAGTCAGTGATGACTATGTGTTCTCTGCATATAAAGATAACGCTGCGGTGATGCAAGGTAACGCCGCTGGTCGATTCTTCCCGTCACCTGAGGGGCGTGAATATCAATATCAGCATGAAGATATTGATATTTTGATGAAGGTTGAAACTCATAACCATCCAACGGCGATATCGCCTTTCCCTGGCGCTGCGACTGGTTCAGGCGGTGAAATTCGTGATGAGGGGGCTACTGGTGTTGGCGCTAAACCAAAAGCTGGTTTGGCCGGGTTTTCTGTTTCGAACTTACGTATTCCTGGCTTCAATCAGCCATGGGAAATGGATTACGGTAAGCCTGCGAGAATCGTTGATGCGCTTGATATTATGACGCACGGTCCTCTAGGTGCAGCGGCTTTTAATAACGAATTTGGCCGTCCTAATATTCTTGGATACTTCAGAACCTATGAAGAAGAAGTCAACAGTCATAATGGTGTTGAAGTTAGAGGCTATCACAAACCTATTATGATCGCGGGTGGTTTGGGTAACATTCGTCGTGAGCATATCCAAAAAGGTGAGATTACCGTTGGTGCTAAGCTAGTTGTTCTGGGCGGTCCCGCGATGAATATTGGCTTGGGTGGTGGTGCTGCATCATCTATGGCGTCGGGGGAGTCACTTGAAGATTTAGATTTTGCTTCGGTACAACGCGATAACCCTGAAATGGAGCGCCGTTGTCAGGAAGTTATCGATAGATGCTGGCAGTTAGGGGACAAAAACCCTATTCAGTTTATTCACGATGTGGGTGCTGGTGGATTATCTAATGCACTTCCAGAACTCGTTAGTGACGGTGGTCGTGGTGGTCGTTTCGAATTGAGAAACGTTAATATTGATGAACCTGGCATGTCACCGCTTGAAATTTGGTGTAACGAGTCGCAAGAACGTTATGTTCTGTCTGTCGCCCCAGAAGATATGGCACGTTTCGAGTCCATTTGTGAGCGTGAGAGAGCACCTTTTGCTGTTGTTGGAGAAGCGACGGAAGAACAGCACCTTCATCTTAATGACAAGCATTTTGATAATTCGCCTATCGATATGCCTCTAGATGTCTTATTAGGTAAAACACCTAAGATGCAACGTAATGTTGAGAGTAAAAAAGCGAAAGGCAATGCTCTGAATTTTGAAGGTATTGAGGTTTCTGATGCCGTAGAAAGAATACTACGATTACCAGCCGTTGGAGAGAAAACCTTCCTTATTACTATTGGTGACCGCAGTGTTACAGGCTTAATTTGTCGAGACCAAATGGTTGGTCCTTGGCAAGTTCCAGTGGCTGATGCAGCAGTAACAGCGGCTGCGTTTGACAGTTACCACGGCGAGGCTATGTCAATGGGTGAAAGATCACCTATTGCATTGCTGGACTATGCAGCGTCAGCGCGCATGGCTGTCGGTGAAAGTTTGACTAACATAGCCGGTGTTGATATTGGAGATACTAAGCGTATCAAGCTCTCTGCTAACTGGATGTCGGCTGCTGAACACCCTGGGGAAGATGCAGGGCTTTATGAAGCTGTGAAAGCTGTTGGTGAAGAACTATGCCCTGCGTTGGGACTCACTATTCCCGTGGGTAAAGACTCTATGTCGATGAAAACCAAGTGGGAAGATGAAGGCCAAGACAAGCTTGTTACTTCACCGTTGTCTTTGGTTATTACGGGCTTTGCCGCGGTTAACGATATCCGCAAAACTGTGACGCCTCAGTTAAGAACTGATAAAGGCGAATCTGTTTTAGTCAGCATTGATCTTGGTCGAGGTAAAAATAGGCTCGGAGCCAGTGCTTTAGCACAGGTTTATAAACAATTAGGTGAGCAACCGGCTGACCTCGACTCCGCAGAAGACATGCTTAATTTCTTTAATGCCATGCAAGCGTTAGTGAATGATGAGGCAATATTGGCCTATCATGACCGTTCTGATGGTGGGTTAATGACGACCTTATTAGAGATGGCCTTTGCAGGAAATTGTGGTGTTGATGTAGACATCGCTGAATTGGGCAATGAAGATTTATCGGTACTCTTTAACGAGGAGCTAGGTGGCGTTATTCAGGTGACCAAAGTTCAATTAGATAAGGTTTTATCTGTTCTTGATAATCACGGTCTGAGTTCTTGTTCACATGTCATTGGTAAAGTCACAACAGATGATGAAATTGTCGTTAGGCGTGGTGATCAAGTTGTTACTTCAAGAGCAAGAAGTGCGTGGCGTAATATTTGGGCTGAAACCACAACAGAAATGCAGCGCTTACGTGACAACCCTGAATGCGCGCAGCAAGAGGCTGAGACTAAAGCCGACGTTAACAACCCTGGTCTGCATGCTCAGTTAACTTATGATTTGAATGAGGATATTGCAGCACCTTATATTGCGAAAGGTGTTTCGCCACAAGTTGCTATTCTTCGTGAACAAGGTGTTAACTCTCATGTCGAAATGGCTGCAGCCTTTGATCGTGCTGGGTTCAAAGCAATCGATGTTCATATGAGTGATTTGTTGTCGGGGCAAGTCAGCTTGGAAACATTCCAAGGTTTAGTAGCTTGCGGCGGATTCTCATACGGTGACGTATTGGGTGCCGGTGAAGGGTGGGCTAAATCGATACTGTTTAATGAACGAGTGAGAGATAATTTTAGCCAATTCTTCCAGCGCTCAGATTCTTTCTCTCTCGGTGTTTGTAACGGTTGCCAAATGATTTCGAACCTGAAATCACTCATCCCTGGGGCTGATTTATGGCCGCACTTCGTAACGAATAAGTCAGAACGTTTTGAAGCGCGTTTCTCCCTTGTTGAAATGAAAAAGTCTCCATCATTATTCTTTGATGGGATGGAAGGTTCGAGGATGCCTATTGCCGTATCTCACGGTGAGGGCAGAGCAGAATTTGCATCTGCTGAGCAATTAGCTGCGGTTAAAGCTAAAGGGCTTGTTGCCTTAGCTTTTTCTGACAACTATGGCAATGTTGCTCAGAGCTATCCGGCTAACCCTAATGGTTCTCCAGATGGAATAACGGGACTAACGACTGAAGATGGTCGAGTCACTATTATGATGCCTCATCCAGAGCGAGTGTTTAGAGCTGTGTCTAATTCTTGGCATCCTGATGATTGGAGAGAAGATAGTCCTTGGATGAGAATGTTTAGAAATGCTCGCAAGTTTGTGGGGTAGTTTTCGGCGCATTTTTCTGAACGGAAAATGAATGAAATTAAGTTGAGCACTTTTTTTGAAAATAGTTGGAATTTTTTCAGATATGCTTAGGTCTATATAATCGCAACTGAGTTAACAAGTCCCCTTGTTTAATTCGTTGTATGTAGCTTTCCTAAGAGCATGATGCTCACCTTTTATGACGGTACCAGTTTTGGTACCGTTTTTTTATGTCTTCAATAAATGTTATTTGGGGTGTCGAATGCGGCTATTTGGATACTGTCCTAAATAAAACTATCTTAATAACACTCTTATCATATTAGCTTAAGTATTAATGCCTGAAAGTCTTGAATATTGCGAAGGGTTAAAAAAGTAACCTGTTGAGAGTCTGTGTGCTATCAAATAAATTTAGATAAAAGATTTGCGGTAATAAATATTATTTATGTTTCGTGAGTTTTGAACTAAATATTTGTGTTATTTGAAAATTTTTTTTAATAAGGCATTGTTTATTAAGAAATTGCTGTTTATTATTTGCTCGCTAGGGAAAAGTGCTCAATATAAATGATGGATGGCTAAAAAATAACAACAACAATATTAGATTTCTATTATGCAACGTTCTTCTAAAGGTTTCGGACTTATTGGTATAGCTTGTGCTGTTGTCTTTTTAATTGTTACGGCAGTTGTTAGTGCCTCATCTCATGCAAATACCGTCACAAAGTTACCAACAGAAATCAAAAGCGCTTAGTAAAATAAGTGCTTTTCTAATTTAACCTCTTCTCCGGTGTAATTCTCTATTTGCAAGTTTCTCTTGCCTATTCTTTTTGAGTAATACATAAACTGATGTCAACCCACCATGTCTTTTTTGTGCGCTATGAAAGGCAATAACTTCTGGTATTTGTTGTAACCAGTGATTTAAGTAGCTTTTTATAAAAGCTGGAAAAGGTTTAGATTCTACTCCCATGCCGTGCTTGATTAATAACACTCTTGAACCTTGGTTATAAGATTTAATGATGGTGTCAAAAGTGAGTTGTCTCGCTTTTTCAAACGGCAGTTGCTGAATAGTTACGCTTTTATCAATGTCATACTTTCCTAAACGTAGCTTTTTATAAACGCCATCTTGTATGCCTGGCTGTTTATATTCGAGCATATCGTCTGGAGCAACAGGCGATACGTTTTCTGTAATGAGGTAATTGAACTCTTCTATGCTGCTATCGTTAAGGGATTGCCGCCTTAATGTTTGAGCCAATGTGCTTTTATGAGGTTGATTAAAATGAACCTGATCGCTTTCTTTCAGAGGTTTCACATCGCTCATGAAATCTTCAAAGGAATGTTCGTCTCTTCTATCTTTCATTATCTCTAGCGCCAACAGAAGGATATTAGATGGCGTCCCCTGGAGGATTCGAACCTCCGGCCTTCCCCTTAGGAGGGGGACGCTCTATCCAGCTGAGCTAAGGGGACTCACTATTCGTTAAATGGTGACCATTAAAAGCCATCAAAACAAAAACGATAGTAGTGATGTGACTTGGCCTAAAACAATTGATGAACCAAATCGGGGTCTTATTATGTCTGAATCTTTTCTGATTAAAAAGCTTATTGCGCCTTAATTACGAACGACAAAATCGTTCGGTTGAATATTAGCCAAAAATGCGCCATCTATACTTTCCAAAACAGCTGAATTATTGAACAACGAGGTGACTCTGACTTTCACAGGGTGAATTTGATATTGATAACGAGGCCGGTTATGAACATCAAAAAACTGATTGAGTTGGAAAACTTGTAACTCATCGCCTTGCTTGACGCCTTGTTTTTGACCTACATCGATAGTGAGTTGTCCGTTGCTAACATTGACTACGCGTGCATACGCGGGCTCACAACTGACGGTTTGATCAATCTCTTGCGTTATTTCCGTCAACATTTGCTGAGTGGCTAGGCCAAAGTCAGATTGCCAGAACAAACTACTGTTTGGGTCAACTGCTTGTCTGGCTTTGAAGCTCCAAGGAGCGACTAAAGTGGACGTTTTTTCGAATAACAGCTCACCTGTCGTTGTACTGAACAATGATGTGTGGAGAGTTAAGTTTCTGCTTTGCTTGTTACCTTTCCAGAAAGCAAGTTTTGACTTTTTATCTGGCTGTAAGCTGAGATCAATAATTTCTGATGTAAGGATAAACTGCACTGCGTCATCTCTTCCAATTTCAATCAATTGCTCTGGATCGTTGAGAAACTGCTCTGCAATGAGTGGAAATGGTTTGAGTATTTTAATTTCTGTATGGTTTGAAATGTCTTCAAACTCTTTCTGGATTCTTCTTGATAGTGCACCCCCTAATCCATAAAGGCTGCCAACACGTGCTTGTCCGCGATGACGAAGTTGAAACTCAGTAGCTGCAATACTTTTTGTGTAGTCAGAAGCTCGGCACGTGGTATCCTGCGGGAAAATATCTGCTCTTATGCTGACAGTGACATAACCATTGCTGTACTTTTCATCTATCAACTCAATTCTATTAACTTCTCCCGCCGCACGTATTTCGAACTGATCATTCTGTAGGAGTCCGTTGGCCATTTGTTGAACGCTGCTAACAGACGCTCCGGCAAATAACAGTGCTTGTTTTATAGCTTCTTGAGTGGCTCTTTGACGTGCAATCTTCTTGTTATTGTTTTGGATAACAGCTTGCCCACTGGCTTCAAACCAAACTGCATAAGACTTTTTGGGAAACGTCAGTAGCAAAAAAGATGACAAAGCAATAATTGCGAGAACTCTGTACATAATCATTGGTTGCCTTGTTGAGAATTAATCAATTAGTGATGACTAAGCAACTATTGTACCTATCTGTTTTTAGCGACAGTGTAATTAAAATGAGTGTAGATAAATTTTGGGCTTATATTTTGCTTAGATCAAAGTACATAAAAGTGTCGATGCCTTGCTGTTTAAAAAAACGTCAATAAATGAGTAAGGTAAAGGCAACATATTATTTCGGTTATTGTGGGAATAAAGTAATGTATTTCAAATGGTTAAGCCTACTTATTATATCTTTTTTGGCTGCTGGTTGTTCATCGGTCTTTGATAAGCAAGTCGAGTGGGAATACGTTGAGCCAGACACTTATCCTGTTTTGACGGCAATCGGTTATGCTCCTATTGCCGCTCAACCCGGCAGTAATTTGTCGACTAAGTCATTAAAAGCGATAAAAGCTTCAAAGTTGGATGCATATAGGGAATTGGCTGAACAGGTATTTGGCCAAAAAATTGACGGTCAGCAACAGTTGTCGAATATGGTATTGAATAATACTCGCCTCAAGGCTTCGGTTGAAGGTGTTATAAGAGGTGCTCAAGTTGTGAAGAGCTACCCTGTTGGAGATGATACTTATGCAACTGAAGTGAAGTTGGACTTTAAAAAGGTCTACGATATTTATTTATCGACAGCGAGGCCGCGTAAAATTAAAAGTGTTAGCTATTTTTAAGTTTAATGGGAGAAAGGTTTTAATTGGTAAAGTTAAGGCTACTTTTTTGACGTTTTTATCGCTGAACTATATAGAGGGGAGTTTTACTGCGCTAAAGTATTAATAAAGCTTAAGCGCTTATGCTAGAGCCTTTATTATTGCCTGTCGGCTTGCCGCTTTTATTGTAGGTTAGCGATTCTTTAGCCCGACTCTCGGTTAGCAAGTTTCTGAGATGCTCGAGTCTAAGTTGCCCTTGTTCTACCGCTTTTTCATTGATTTCCGTTAAGTAACGGCATTCAGAGACAATCGTTTCTATCTGGCTTATCTTTTCTTTAACTTCTGGGCTAGACGCATATTCTTCATTACTGGTGTAGAGTTTTTGTATCACACCATCTTGCGTTTGGATATCGTTAAGGAGGGTTTCTTTGTCTGAAACTAAAGAGATCAGTGTTTCAGCATCTCTTGTGCTGATGAGATGTAATTCGTTTTCTAATAACTGCTTTAGACGACCGAGTAAAGACGCTTGAGCTTCTAAAGCATCAATGATCTCGGTCATTATCGTCTATCAAGCCCGAACAATTCTGCTTCAACTCTTGAGATATTCTGAGCTAATCTCTCTGGATCAACTCTATATTCACCGTTTGATATAGCAGCTCTGATACGATCAACTCTCTCTTGGTTTACCGGAGCGTCGGTAGAGCGTCTTTGCGCTTGAGATAGCTGTTGTGCAGATTGTGTAAGAGACACAGAATCTTGCCTATTTGGAGATTCAAGTTGTGTTCTTCTTTCTGTACCTACTTGTTGTGACGCATTCTGGTTAGCAGACTGCTGCTGATTGACGCGTTGATTATCAATCTGCGGCCTTGCATTATTACCATTGTTCACATTGTTGATAGCCATGGTCTTCTTCCAATATTTACAATACCTCAGAAATCTTATCGGCTTCTGATAGGGATACTTTAGCAAAAAATTGCGTTTAGTTCACCAAAGTGTTCGAAATTAATCCAAGCAGTCTTTTATTCGATTAGATGTTAACGCTGACTTCGCTAGAATTGGTGACTTTTGCATCAATCACTTTTTTCGAATGACTGTTCCTTACCATAATGGTATCGCCCAGGTTACCGTCTTGTTGAGCGATTCCATTAGTTTTTATACTCAATCCACCTAAAGAGGCATTAATGACAATGCTATCGCCTTTACAGACATAGCAAAGCATCCTCGGTGTGACTGGTTGTCCTGAACGTACTCGACGCTTTAGGCGAGCACCAATTACTTCTTCTTTCGTTGTGTAAGTTGTTGTTCTTAAGCTTTTTTTATCGACACGGATGACGTCAGTATTGGCTTCCGTCAATAAAGTTCCGGGTGCAATAACCGTATTCAAAACAACTATGTCTTGCA
This sequence comes from Alteromonadaceae bacterium M269, assembly GCA_004353515.1. GTDB lineage: Bacteria > Pseudomonadota > Gammaproteobacteria > Enterobacterales > Alteromonadaceae > M269. The sequence continues at coordinate 334,814 of SMNZ01000002.1, forward strand.
TTTCACTGACTTGTACCATCATATAGATATACCAGTTATTTTCTGGGCAGGTTGCTCTGACAGTGACATTGGACTGCCTTAGCGATTCTGGCGTCGATCTATAAGAAAAGGGTTTGTCGCAATGAGGGACTTGTATACGGCCGTCGAGTGTCTTCGCTTTTATCTCTAGCGCATCACTTTGGGAGACTATTTGAGAACGAACATAATCCTCGGCGCCGCTCATAATTTGTAGCTTTAATGGATTATCAGTAGATGCCGATACAAATAAATTCACGAAAAGTAAGCTTATTGGGAAAAAATTCAGTATTCTCATAATGTAATCGATATTTAATGTTCACTTTGTGACGCTTTTTTGTCTATGCTTAGACCTAACTTAATGGCGTTGGCTAATCAGGCGTCAAAAAATAGACAATTCATTATTGGTAATGGATTAAGGGCAATAAGTGTGCCTAGTTTGAAATTTTTGAGGTGTTAAATGGCAGGTATCCTTGACTCAGTCAACCAACGTACGCAGCTAGTCGGTCAGAACAGATTAGAACTGTTGTTGTTTAAACTTGCAGGAAGACAGCGTTTTGGTATTAACGTGTTTAAAGTGAGGGAAGTACTGCAATGCCCTCCTTTAACTTCAATGCCTCGTTTGAATTCCTATGTAAGAGGGGTTGCTCATATTCGAGGTCAAACAATTTCTGTTATTGATCTCAGTATGGCGACTGGCGGTAAGAAAATTGAGGATATTTCTAAATGCTTTATCGTCATTGCTGAATACAACCGCTCTGTACAAGGTTTCTTGGTTGGTTCGGTTGAGAGAATCATCAATATTAACTGGGATTCTATTTTGCCACCGCCTAAAGGAACTGGGAGAGCGAGTTACTTAACTGCTGTTACAGAAGTCGATAAAGAACTGATTGAGATTTTAGATGTTGAGAAGATTCTCAACGAGATATCACCTCTTAATACCGATGTAAGTCAAGACACACTAGATAGTCTTGATGTCGACAGCAATGCAGATAAGATTATCTTTATTGCGGATGACTCATCTGTTGCGCGTAATCAGGTGAAGAAGGCGCTGACTGCATTAGGTGTCGAAATAGAGATGGCTAAGAACGGTAAAGAAGCACTTGACCGGTTGAATGAGCTCGCTCAGGAAACGGGGGATGTCACGGATAAAGTGTCTGTTCTCGTTTCTGATATTGAAATGCCCGAAATGGATGGCTACACGCTAACAGCTGAGCTTAGGAATACGCCTGAGTTGGCTAAGTTAAAAGTTGTTCTTCATACTTCTCTCAGTGGTGTATTTAATCAGGCAATGGTTAAGAAGGTTGGAGCGGATGACTTTATCGCGAAGTTCCACCCTGATGAATTAGCTACCGCCGTACAAAAATGGATAAAAGTTGAATAAAGAAGGACAGTTGTCTGGATGACATTGATTTCTCAAGAGTTGTTAGAGAGCGATTACTCGCTCTTTAAAGAGTATTTAGTCAGTGAATGTGGGATTGTCTTAGGTGACAACAAGCAATATTTAGTTCGTAGCCGTTTATTGCCATTGCTTAGGCAGTTCGAGATAGATAGCTACACTAACCTCATTTCAAGAGTTGTTAAGTCGAGAGATAGTTCGCTTAACAATGCTGTTATCGATGCAATGACGACCAATGAGACCCTGTGGTTTCGTGATGGGCATCCGTTCGAAGTATTGAAAGCAGACATATTCCCCAAACTCCAAAATAAAAGAACGCCTGTAAGAATATGGTGTGCTGCTTGTTCGTCTGGGCAAGAGCCATATTCAATAGCCATGTCTCTATTGGAGTATAAAACACAGAATGCCAGTGCGTTCAGCGGAGGTGTGGAAATTATTGGAACGGATATATCCAATAATATGTTAGATCAATGCCGTAGAGCGACATACGATAATCTGTCCTTGTCACGAGGTTTGTCCAATGAGCGATTAGAACGCTTTTTTGAACCTGCGGAGGTCGGTGCAAAAAATGAAAGTCGACAATTAAAGAGAGAAGTGACCCGTATGGTTTCTTTTCGCTCTATGAACTTATTTGATTCTTATGCAGCTCTGGGTTCTTTCGACTTAATATTTTGTCGAAATGTGCTGATTTATTTTTCTATCGATGGGAAAAAACGGATACTGCAACAAATTGCCTCTAGCCTGCAAAGCGGCGGAACTTTATTCCTTGGAGCTTCCGAATCTCTATCTGGGATCTCGAACGATTTTGATATGAATCGCTCAGGTCAGGGTATTTTTTACGTTAAAAAGCAATAGCTTATAAATATCTTCACACTTTAATCTAACATCCCAAATTCTATTGGCATGTGGTTTGCTATGTTCTTGTAAATCATTGTGTTGCCACCAGGAGTTTGGGCATGGCTATAAATCTCGACAAGTTTGTTGCATTTAATCAAAGAGCGGTCGCTATTCGAACTGATCGTATGGAGATTATTGCCGGGAATTTAGCAAACGCCAACACACCTGGCTATAAAGCACAGGACATCGACTTTAAATCCGCTATGCAAAATGCGAGTTACGCGCAATCAAGCAGCTTAACTCGCACACATGAAAAGCATTTCGATGTGAGCACTCGACGAAGCAATAACGAAATTGAATACCGTGTCCCTGATCAACCAGATACAGGGGATGGTAATACTGTCGACGTGCAGCAAGAGCGGAATATCTTTTTAGACAACGGATTGCGCTATCAAGCCAGTATTCAGTTTTTAGATGGGAAGTTCAAAGGTATGAAGAAAGCCATCGCTGGAGGACAAGGGTAATGAGTCTATTTAATATATTAGATATCGCTTCAACAGGTATGAGCGCGGAAAATATCCGCCTAAATACTATTGCCAGTAACGTAGCTAACGCAAACACAGTCAGCAGTAGCATAGATGAAACTTACAGAGCGAGACATGCTGTTTTTGCCACTGAGCTTCAGCACGAGACAGCTAGGCAGTCTGGTGCCGGTGTTAAAGTTCTAGGCATCGTTGAGAGTAATAAGCCACTCCAGATTGAATATAGCCCTGGCCATCCATCAGCTGATGAAAATGGCTACATTTATCGACCTAATATCAATGTCGTTGAATCGATTGCCGATTTGACCTCTGCATCAAAATCATATGAAACCAATGTACAGGTGGCTGATACCACTAAACGTATATTCCGCCGTGTTCTGCAACTTGGCCAAGGCCGTTAAGGGGTAATGTAGTATGGAAGTCCGCGAAAGTCTTTTGCCATCGAACTTATTCGTTCAAGAGCCTGGAGTTGAAGTATCGGAAGGTGATCAGGGTAACCTTACACAAGCTGATTTTTTCGCTTTGCTTACTACTCAATTGGCAAACCAAGATCCTTCTAACCCTGCAGACAACGACCAGCTTATCCAGCAGGTTACAGGGTTTAGTACTGTTGATGGTATTAGCTCTTTGAATGATCAATTTGAATCTTTTGCTTCTTCATTGACATCTAATCAAGCACTTCAGGCTTCGAGCCTTGTCGGACGAGATGTTCTAGTAGCAGGTAGCGACGGCGTTCTTGATGCAGATGGTGAGCTTAGGGGCGTAGTAGTGTCAGATCAAACTGTGCAGAACCTACAGATCACCATTGAAAATGAAGCAGGCGAAGTGGTTCGTACCATAGGTGCAGGTACTCAGCCTGCAGGTAGTATCGAATTTGAATGGGATGGAACGGATCAAGCCGGCAATGCAGTTCCCCCCGGCAATTATCGTGTAGTGGCAAACGGCAACGTTAACAGCGAGCCTACGAGTTTGCCTACTGCAATATTCAGACATGTAGATAGCGTGAACCTTGCATCCAGTAGTCAAGGTGTTGTTTTAAATCTTCAAGGCCAGGAAAGTATCAGACTTTCAGATGTTCTTGAGATAGGCAGTTAATTGAGGAGAAGTAAGTAATGTCTTTTAACGTAGCATTAAGTGGCTTAAACGCCGCACAACTCGATTTGGATGTCACATCCAATAACATAGCTAACGTGAATACGGTTGGTTTTAAAGAATCGCGTGCGGAATTTGGTGATGTATTTGCTTCATCTTTGTTGTCTTCAGGCCGTACTCAAGTAGGTGATGGTGTTTTAACACAAGAAGTCGCACAGCAATTTAGCCAAGGTGCATTGCAATTCACTGAGAATGCACTGGATTTGGCGATTACTGGTAGCGGGTTCTTCGCAACTGTTCCCGATCAAACCTCAAACGAATTCTCCTTTACTCGTGCAGGTACATTCCGACTGAATGAGGACAACTTTGTTGTTAATTCAAATGGTGACAACTTACTTGGATTCCCGGTAAACCCTGATGGTTCATCATCTTCGGTTGCATTGAGTACGACGGTACCTGTTCGAGTTCCTGACTCTAGTGGTTCACCATTGCCAACATCAGAAGTTGATCTTCGTTTTAACCTACCAGCGGGCGACCCTGGATTAGACCCTACACAATTTGATCCGACTGATCCAAGCACCTTTAATGCGGCTACGTCTGTGACTATTTTCGATTCGTTGGGAGATTCTCACGTACAGACTTACTATTTTATTAATGATATCGGGGCACCAAATGAATGGCTTGTAGCTACGTCAATTGATGGGCAATTAGTTGATATTACTAACTCCGATGGGACGGACGCCGATCCTGCTACAGCGACGAATGTGGTAGGTAATGCGGCCGATGGCTCACTTGTTACTGCTGGACGACTCCAGTTTAGTTCAGGTGGTGATTTCAGTGGCATCCAGTCAGCTGATGGCTTAACATCGACGAACTTTACGTTACAAACGGAAGCCTTAGGTGCAGGTATTTTGTTAAACGGTTCTGACCCGGCTCAAAACATTACGATTGACTTTAACCTTGATCCAACAGGTGCAAACCCTCTTGAGCCTACTCAGTTTGCTGCGAACTTTGAAGTGACATCTCTAGAGCAAGATGGCCTTCCGGTTGGCCAGTTAACGGGTATCGATATTGGTCCTGATGGGTTAGTTCGAGCGACGTTCTCAAACGGAACATCGGAACCTATTGTTCGTGTTGCATTGGTTCGATTTGCTAATGAACAAGGCTTAACTCAGCAGTCAAATACGCAATGGCAAGAAAGTATTATTTCTGGCGAAGCGTTAGCCGGTGAGGCGACAACAGGGACTTTCGGGAGTATTAATTCATCAGCACTCGAGCAGTCGAATGTGAACCTTACTACTGAACTAGTCGATTTGATTGTCGCTCAGCGTAATTTCCAAGCTAACTCAAGGGCACTTGAAATTAATAACCAGCTCAACCAAACCATTATCGCAATTCGATAGTTTTTGAGTTGACCGCAACTTTAGATAAGAGGCCGCTTTGCGGCCTTTTTTATGAAAACCTTAAACTGAAAACACACTGTTTTAACTAAGCCTCCATTATTTTCTCTTCCGAAGCACTAGTGGCACTTTAATTGCATTTTCTAACGATATATTCACAACCGTCGAGTTTTTGTCATGGATAAAATGCTCTACATAGCCGCTAGTGGCGCTACGCAAGATATGCTTGCGACGTCAGTACGCGCCAATAATTTAGCGAATGCTAATACGACCGGCTTTAAAGCGCAGATGGCGCAAGCCCGTTCTATGGCAGCCTTTGGTGAAGGCTTACCGACCCGCGTTTTTTCAATGACCGAAAGCCCAGGGAATATCTATACCCCTGGTTCCATGATTCAAACCGGAAGAGATTTGGATGTGGCAATTCAGGGTGACGGTTGGTTTGCCGTGCAAGACAGAAATGGCGAAGAAGCTTACACTCGTGCCGCAAGTTTGACGGTCAGCGCTGACGGTATTTTGCAAGATGCGCATGGTTTAGCAGTGTTGGGAGATGCTGGACCAATCAATTTGCCCCTTCCATTGTCCGGTATTTCAATTTCAACCGATGGCTTCATTTCTATCCGACCTCAAGGGGCGCCTGTAAGTGAGCAGGAAGAAGTAGGGCGTTTAAGACTGGTGAACCCTGAAGTTGGCGAACTGCGTCGAGGTGAAGATGGTTTGTTTCGACTTAAGAGTGGTGATGCGGCAGCTCCCGATCCGGCAGTGACGGTCAGAACTGGTGTTTTGGAAAGCAGTAACGTCAACCCATTAGGTGAATTGATGGGACTGATTGGCGCACAGCGTCATTACGATACTCAATTAAAAATTATGGAAACCGCGGATGAGCTCGATAGACGCGGCAACCAGCTTCTCAGAATTATTTAATAAATAGGTGAACGGCAAAGATTAGCCGCTCATCAGTGTAGTGTTATAACAGGCGGAGGTGGCTTTATGCACCCAGCATTATTTATCGGAAAAACAGGTCTTGATGCAGCACAGGTTGATATTTCTGTCGTCTCGAACAACTTGGCAAATGCTAGCACCATTGGTTTCAAAAAAGACCGTGCTGTGTTCGAAGATCTGCTTTATCAAAATATCAATCAACCTGGCGGTCGTTCTTCAGCTGATACAGAGCTCCCTTCGGGTTTACAGATAGGTGCAGGAAGCAAGGTTGTTGCTACGCAAAAAGCTCACACCCAAGGTAACTTACAAACGACAGACAATTCACTGGATTTATCAATTCAAGGTCGAGGTTACTTTGAGATATTGCAGCCAGATGGTTCGTTGTCTTATACCAGAAACGGTCAGTTTACCCTTGATGATCAAGGTCGAATAGTTACTCCTGGCGCAGGTTTCTTATTGCAGCCTAACATCACGGTGCCAGATGATGCTCAACAACTCACCATTTCACAAGATGGTGAAGTCACAGCTCAGCTTCGAGGCCAACCAAACCCGGTTGTTTTAGGCCAAATCAACATCAGTGACTTTATAAACCCCGCAGGTCTTCAGCCTATCGGGCAGAACTTGTTTGTTGAAACGGGTTCGAGTGGTACGCCTATCCAGGGTGTTCCTGGGCTTCAAGGCTTAGGAACCTTACAACAAGGTACGTTAGAGACTTCAAACGTTAATGTAACCGAGGAGTTGGTGAATCTTATAGAAAGTCAGCGTCTGTTTGAGATGAACTCTAAAGTGATCTCGACAGTTGATCAGATGCTTGCGGCAGTTATTCAGCAACTTTAATGGGTAATTTTATGAAATGTTTGGTGGTAGTCGTATTGAGTGTAATTTTGGGAGGATGTTTATCTACGCCTTCTCAGAAGCCTATTCCAGATGATCCTTCTTATGCACCGATTATTCCTGCTTTTCCGCCACCTAAAGTCTCTTCTGATGGGTCGTTGTTTCAGGCTGGCGTGACCTCTGATTTATATACCGATTTTAGGTCGTCCCGTATCGGGGACATTATTACGGTTGTACTTCAAGAAAACACCACCGCATCTAAGTCTGCCTCAACCAGCACGAGTCGAGAGTCGACGGTTGAGGTTGATCCTGTTTTGGGACTTGGTGGTCAAGTCATTAACGTCGGAAATGGGGCTAATGCCGGATTGCAATTTGATTTGGAGTCTGAGACTGAGTTTGAAGGTGATGCTCAAGCCAACCAAAGCAATAGTTTGATTGGGAACATATCGGTCACTGTTGTAGATGTTCTTCCTAATAAACATCTAGTTGTTAGAGGTGAAAAATGGCTCACACTAAATAACGGTGATGAATACATCCGTTTAAGTGGCATTGTTCGGCCACAGGATGTTAATCCACAAAACCAAGTTCAGTCATCTCGTATTGCTAATGCGCGTATCCAATACAGCGGCACGGGTACCTTCGCTTCATCGCAGAGAGAAGGGTGGTTATCTAAGTTCTTTTCTGGTCCTTGGTGGCCTTTCTAAGGAGTGATGATGAGCCGTTATCTGTTATTACTCTTTGTATTACTTTTTTGTGTGACTACGCAGGTTGGTGCGCAGCAAAGGATTAAAGATCTCGTTTCTGTACAAGGAGTTCGCGATAACCAACTAGTCGGCTATGGGCTAGTTGTTGGCTTGCCTGGTACAGGTGAGGCACAAAGCTTAGCAACCCAACAAGCTTTCAGAACATTACTCGCGAACTTCGGTATTGTGGTGCCTGGAAACGTTTTGGTGAATATTAACAACGTTGCTGCTGTTGCCGTTCATGCGGAGTTACCACCTTTTGTAAAACCCGGGCAACGTATTGATGTAACTGTTTCTTCTATTGGTCAGGCGGATAGTCTGTCGGGTGGTACGCTGCTATCAACACAGCTAAAGGGCTTGGATGGTAACATCTATGCTGTTGCCCAAGGGAGCTTGGTTGTCAGCGGTTTCGGATTCGAAGGGCAAGATGGGTCACGTATAATCTCCAACACGCCGACTGTTGGACGGATAGCTAATGGTGGAATCGTTGAACGTGCTGTACCTAGTGGCTTAATGAACGGTGATTATCTAACACTTAATTTAAATCAACCCGATTTTTCTACCGCAAAAGCACTTGCTGACACGATTAATGAGAAGTTTGGTGCTGATCCAAATAAAGGCATTGCCATTGCAACACCAATAGATGCCGCATCGGTTCGAGTTTCTGCTCCTAGAGAACCGGGTCAACGTGTTGGTTTCTTAGCCACTATGGAAAACTTCGATTTCACGCCAGCTGAAGGGCCTGCAAGAGTGGTTGTTAACAGCCGAACAGGAACCATAGTCATTGGACAAAATGTACGCCTATTGCCAGCGGCAATTACGCACGGTGGTTTGACTGTCACTATTTCTGAAAACCAAGCCGTGACCCAACCCAATGCTTTGGCTGAGGGAGAAACAGTAGTTACAACCCAATCTGTTATCGACGTGAATCTGGATGACACTCGTCTGTTTAAATTTGACCCTGGCGTCACTCTTGATCAGCTTGTTCGAGCTGTTAATGAAGTAGGGGCCGCCCCAGGTGATTTATTAGCAATTCTTGAAGCACTTCGTGAAGCAGGAGCTTTACGCGGTCAGTTAGTCATTATTTAGGTATTGTCGTGGAAGCAAGCAGCCTGATACAAGCACAGTTTGAGCAAGCTAGAAATGTAAACGATATCAGTAGTCTGGATACGTTACGTCAAGCGGCTCATAAAGGTGACGAAAGCGCCTTACGCGAGGCTGCTCAGCAGTTTGAGTCTATTTTCATTCAGATGATGCTCAAGTCAATGCGACAAGCTGAAGATGTTTTTGCTGACGAAGACAGTCCCTTTAACTCTAAGCAGGTAAAGTTCTACCGGGATATGCATGACCAACAGCTTGCTGTTGACTTGTCGTCAAGTGGCTCAATTGGTTTAGCCGATATTATCGTTAAACAGTTGAGTCAAAATGTTGAAGGGTTCACACCGGCAAGCACAGTTCGCAGTGATGGGAATCTATCATCAATTAACCGAGCTCGTGCGGCAAATCTCGAAAATATTCAAAACAACTACGCTGGTGCTCCCGGCAAAAAACTGCCTGTGTTTGAAAGCCCTGAAGAGTTTGTCGCTGCTTTATTGCCTAGTGCGGAAAAAGCTGCTGCTGAAATTGGTTTAGATCCACTTGCTCTTGTAGCTCAAGCAGCGGTTGAGACTGGTTGGGGTAAACAGCTTATTCATTCAGGACAAGGTCAAAACTCTCATAACTTATTTGGTATTAAAGCGGATAGTCGCTGGAAAGGCGAGAAAGCATCAGTAGAAACGCTGGAATTCAAACAGGGCGTACCTCATAAAGAGCAGGCACAATTCAGGGCATACCCTTCTTTTGAACAGTCGATGAAAGACTATGTTGACTTTGTTAAGGAAAGTCCTCGCTATGCTAATGCAGTCGAACAAGCGGGTGATAGCAAAGCTTACTTCGAGCAGTTACAACAAGCGGGATACGCAACAGATCCGCAATACTCTAATAAAGTGATTGATGTTCTTAATAGCAGCACCATCAAGCAGTTCTCGCCTTCCCCTGATGGATATAAAGGAGAATAAATATGACGACTACCGTTGACCTTTTTTCTCTTGCAAGCTCCGGTATCCGTGCACAATCTCAATTACTGAATACAACCAGTAATAACATTGCGAATGTTAACACTGAGGGGTTTGTCAGGCAGCGCACCGAGTTTGGTACCCAGCTTGTTGGTGGCGTTGATAGAGGTGAAACTACACGGATATTCGATCAGTTTGCTTTTGATCAGCTCCGCAGAGACACCAGCTTTCTGTCTGAATCTCAAGCTTTTGCAGAGAGCTCTGCAATTATTGATGATGTTCTTGCCAGCGAAGCCAACAGTATTTCAGGTGCTCTGAGCCGTTTCTTTGAATCACTACAAACGGCTGCAGATGAACCGACTAATATCGCTGCCAGACAGCTTGTTATCGGTCAGTCAGAAGCTTTCCTAGGGCAAATATCCACACTTGAAGGGTTTCTCGGAGAACGAGAGGATGATGTCAATCGTCAAATTACCAGCGTCGTTGATCAGGCAAACTCGCTTATTCAATCAATCTCCACATTGAATCAAGAAATTCGTGTTGCTCAAAGTAGTAACCCAGACAGTGACCCAAACACGTTACTTGATGCCCGGGATCAAGCTATTCTTGAGTTATCGGAGCTTGTTTCAATCGAAACCCGAACTACAGATGATGGTGCTACGCTAGTGAGTTTGAGTAGTGGGCAGTCTTTAGTCTTGGAAACAGGGACATTTAATTTATTTGAATTGAGCGGTGACCCTGATATCGATAATCCCTCATTGACTTTGCAAGCATCAGACGTCGACTTTGCTATTCCAATACGCGATGGAACTGTTGGGGGCGAAATTGGTGGGCTTATACGCTATCGAGATGAAGTCTTAGCAGAGACGCAAAGAAGCATTGGACAAATTGCGTTTTCTCTGGCGGGTGCTATCAATACCAATAACAGATTGGGATTAGATTTCGATGGGCAGCTCGGCGGTGATGTTTTCCAATTACCTGAATTTCAGGGGCTGAACTTTCAAGATAATTCGTCTTCTGCATTAAGTATTAACGGGCGAATTAGCAGTGAAGGGTTTAACCAAATAACCAGCTCTGATTACCAAGTAACTATTACAGGCGTAACCGCTGGTCCCCCAGATACAGTCGATATTGAAGTTGCAATTTTAAACGCAGACGGGACCCCCGCACTGGATGCATCGGGTTCACCAATAGTGACGCCATTTACTGGGCTTGACGCTACGGCTGGTAACTTCGTTCCTGTTATTGATGGTTTAGAATTTGAATTTGTGGATGGGGCATCATATGCCGTTGGCGACCGATTCTTGTTTCAACCTACAAAAGATAATGCGTCACGTATCGATCTGGCGATAACACGCCCTGAAGATTTAGCACTAGCATCACCTATACGCGTTCAGCGCGATATCAATAATTTTGGTGACGCACAGATCACCAGTACGACAGTAACAAATACTACTGTAGACAATACCTTCGCAGATTCAGGGGCTTCAGCATTTGATGGTGCTGGCGGAATTCAAGGCCCAGGAGCTTCGCCGGTTGGTGCTGGTGGTGTCGGTGCGCCTGCAGCCGTATTGTTCACGGCTGAAGATGCTTACGACATTCTCGATAGTGCGGGTACCGTGATTGCCAGTGTTACTGGAGCGACGACACTAAATAATATTTTGGGGCAAGCGACTTTTCCTGCTTCGTTCTCGGCACTAGATGATTACCCTGGATATGATTTCAGTCTTGAAGGAAACCCAAGAGCAGGCGACCGTTTTATTATCGAGTTCAATACAGATGGTGTTGATGATAACCGTAATGGTTTGAATTTGGCTGATTTGCAGAATGGGGATTCGTTAAGGCTAAACAATAATACCGGTGGCGCACAAAACTTAATTTCGTTTAGTGAAGCTTATTCTGTATTGGTGGGTAATGTTGGTGAGCGAACCGCTGCAGCCGATATTCAGGTTCAAGCCGCTACAGCACTCGAAGCTCAATCCCGTGATCGGGTTGATTCAATTTCTAGTGTCAGTTTGGATGAAGAAGCAGCTAACTTGGTTAGATTCCAACAAGCCTATGCGGCGTCTGCTCGAATTTTGCAAACAGCACAAACTATCTTTGATTCTATCTTGAGTGCGACAGGCTAATGACTATACGAGTTTCAACGAATCAATTATTTGATCGCAGCATTGCTAATATTTTAGAGAGCCAAGAACGCTTATCGGAAGTTCAACAAAACGTTGCGACTGGTCGTGCGATTCTAACACCGTCTGATGATCCGGTTGGGGCCGCTCAGGTTATTCGGCTAACAGAAGAGTTGGATCAGCTCAGGCAGTATCAACGCAACAATAATTTGTTTACTAACGCCTTAGAGCAGGAAGAAGCTGTATTAAGGAATGTTAATGATTCTGTGAACCGTGCTCGTCAGTTAGCCATTCAAGCGGGTAACGGCGTATTACAGGAAGAAGATAGAGCGGCGATATCGATAGAGTTAGAGAATATTAGGGATGAGATTTTTGACTTGTCGAATAGTCGAAACTCTGATGGCGAGTTTATCTTTGCGGGCTCTCGCTCTCAGTCTCCTGCTTTTACCTTTAATCCAAGTGCGGTTGGTAACGAGTTTCAGTTTCAAGGCGACGACACTGTCAACGAAATTCAGTTGTCCGATACCATTCGACTATCTGCGGGTGATTCTGGTAAAGATGTTTTTGAGAATGTGTTTGCTCGATTCAATGCATCCGTTGATGCGACAACTGCGGCGAGTGCAACCCTTAGTGTTCAGCAGCAGGAAGCATACGACCGCTTTTTTGAAGCAAATTTCGATGCCGTGACAGCGGCAAATAATAACTTCAGAGCAACGATTAATGGTACTGGAGACCAAGTCACTATTACCAATGTCGGTACTGGCGCAACGATAGACACAATTGATTTTACGTCAGGACAACCCTTTACGTTTAACGGGATAGAGTTCGACGTTAACGGAGCACCTGGTGATACTGTTGATTTCTCTTTGGATCCTCCTGAAAAGAGAAACTTGCCGCAAACTATTAACGATTTTGTTCGAGTATTAAATGATCCAACTATCACAGGTGACGCATTTCAAGAAGCATTGAATGACGTTATTGTAGGTTTGGATAATGGCCGAGAAGCGGTTGCCGATGCAACATCTTCAATTGGTGGACGCCTAAATGTTGCCGACTCGATTTTATCAGCTAATAGAGATTTTGAAGTCTCTACTGCTGAGGCACGTTCCAGTATTCAGGATGTTGATCTGGCAGAAGCTATCTCAGAATTGGCTCAACAGGAAGGTGCACTTCAAGCAGCTCAAGCAACCTTTGGTCGAGTAACGCAGCTTAGCTTGTTTGACTTTATCTAGAATAGCACGCAATAGGTAATAACCTAGGTGCGTTCTAGCCCGTTACTTAAGTCGACTTCCGCCAAGTAGATCGATGATTTTCTGTCAATATGGCTAGAGTAATAGCTTACATACAATTTATCACCGTTTAAAACTAACCCTGGATAACTACTATCCCCCTCTGATGGGAGTGTCATCATTGGTGTTAGGCTTGGTTGTTTCAGGTCCAACTTAAACAACGCCATTTTAGGCCCTGATTGCAGCCATAGTCTTCCAGCAGCAATAGCTGTTCCCTCATCAAATTTAATCATGGCAGGTCCGCCAATATAATGACCTAGATCTGACCATTGCCATTGTGTGTAAGGCGCTTTTGCGTAGCCTAATTGGGCACTGTAACTATCCGCGTCTCTGCGCACTAAGGCGTAAGCATCGCCGTTCTCTGAGAAGATAATATCGCTCTCGTTAGGGTAACCTAAATTATGTGTTTCCTTAGAGAGAACCTTGGGCTTGATACACTCTATTTGGCGGAGAGGGTTACCTTTGTAGAGGTTTAACCTCTCTAGCCTCTTGTTGTAAGTGAATCCAAGTGCGAAATCTTTATGAAAGCTTAACCGCCACAGCCACTCATTCTGAATCGGAAGTACAGTAGGGGAAGACCAGCTATATCCATCGGTAGAGAACCAGCAGTAAGGTTGAGTTTTTAATGTTTGATTGCTGTCGCTATTAAAGCGAGCATAAGCTAGAAGTAACAACTTTCCGTCAGGGGAGATTGATAGTTTAGGATCGCGTAAATCGGCACCCGAAATATGAACCCTCTCATTGCTTAGTATGTGCCCCTCTTCATTCAGTTTCAAAACTCTAACGTCTCCATCGCCACTGATATGATTTTCTGCTTCGCGGAAGCAGCAAAATAAATGCTGCTTAAATTCGCGTAAGTCAGTAAAGGCATTGTGATTAGCCCGAGTCCAGATTTGTTTTACTGATAAAAGTTTCAAAGGTCTTCCTAAAAATACATGCTAATTCATTATTATATGTCAACTCTTTTAAGGCTATAAGCAGATGAAAATAATGCAAAGAAGGTATTTAACTTAAACGGCTAATAACGGAATTGTATGTTAAAACTCAGCATGTTAGCGTTTATAATAATGCGAAAATAACCGCCGAGGCATTGATTTGAAACTTGCGAAACGTCCGATGATGAAAAAACTAATAACAATAGTCATGAGCGGAAGTCTGTTATGTCTAACTGCATGCTCGCAAACGCCAGATTCTGATGAACTAAAACGTGATGTTTCGGTAAACGCTACGACATCTTTGTCTATTGCATTGGCCTACTTGCAGTTAGGTAATGTTAAAAAAGCAGAGCCAAATTTAAAACGTGCGCTGGAAGAACAGCCTAATTCGGGGGCTGTTTATTTAGGTTATGCGTTGTACTACCAACAGTTAGGTGAATATGAAAAAGCTGAGGCATCTTTTGTTCAAGCAAAGCGATATTCACCATCGAATGGTGCGCCTCAGGACTTTGCAACGTATCTCTGTCGGAAGGGTGAGTATGAATCAGCGGTGAGCCATTATACTTCCACCGTATCTGTTGCTGGTGACGGAATTAAGAAGAGTTTATTGATATCTCTTGGCGAGTGTTACTATATTCAGGAGAAATGGGCTGAAGCAGCTAGTGCATTTGAAGAAAGTTTGAGTGTTCCAATACCCGACAATGATAAAGCACTGTTGCGGTTAGCTGATATTGCTCTGCGCGACAATAATGCTAAGAAAGCACTAACTTACCTCGAACAGTTTAATCAGAGCAAAACACAAGTAACCGCTGATAGCTTGAGTTTAGAAGCAAAGATTTATCAACGTTTAGGTTTGGAAAGCAAGCTTTCACACACAGTGGATATGTTACAGACGTTGTTCCCTAACCACGAGTCCACAGCTTTATATCAGACCGCACAAAAAACTGATATTGAGGAAGTGCCTGAAAAACAAGAAGTCATTATCGCTAAGCAAAAGCCTGTCGAAGACGTGCCTTCAGAGCCTGAGTCACTTAACGACAATCAACCAACAGAGCAGCAGCCGAAGTTTCATATAATTAAGAAAGGAGAAACTTTATATCGCATCACTCGGATGTATGCTGTGACTCTGGAACAACTCGCTGAATGGAACCCTACATTAAAAGCGGACGACATTAGCATTGGAACTAAAATCTTGATATCGGCACCTTAGACTTATAGCTAAATCCATATCATTTGCGATACTCAGCTGGAATGAAAAGCCGGTTAGCCGAGGCGAATAGACGCAGGCATAGTCACTCTACGTCAAGTCTGTTCAACAAAGGTTAAATGGCTTTTAAACCAGCCCTTTGGGGCGCTTCATAGGTTATCCACTTCTTTGTTATACCTGCTTGAAAGGTGGCAGACATTCCGGCGCAGGTAAGCCTCGAATTGAATGACCTATGAGGCTCTGAATATCGCAAATGATATGGATTTAGCTATACATTGAGTTAGGTTAGGGATCTCTTGTTATTGAAGTGATCAAAAATCCCATCTATATGATCTGAAACATAGTAGTTTTGGTCAGCAGTTCCAATTTTTTATCAAAAAAACTCTAATGGTGGCAATCGCTTGCCACTAATTTAAAAAAACGGCAAATATTTCCTACAGAAATTTGAGGCTCCGTCGATAAAGTTACTGAGAGAGCCAGTTACAGTAACTTTAGATGTATTAAGTCACTGTATCTTAAAGTTTATTTAACTTTTGATCGTAAGATCAAGTGCCAGCCACGGCTGGACTGAGAGTGTAGGAGAGACCTAATGTCTTTGTTCGTTAATACTAACGTATCGTCTATCAATGCGCAGCGCCAACTGTTTAATTCCAGTGCTGAGCTTAATACTTCTTTTGAACGTTTGTCTTCAGGCTTCCGTATCAACCGTGCAGCGGATGATGCAGCAGGCTTACAAATTTCTGATCGTTTGACATCTCAAGTCGAAGGCTTGAACCAAGCTGTTAGAAATGCAAACGATGCAATTTCATTAACACAAACTGCTGAAGGTGCATTAAGTGAAGTCACTAACTCACTTCAGCGTATCCGAGTTTTGGCTATCCAATCACAGAACGGTATCAACTCTTCTGCTGATAGAACTGCTCTTCAGCAAGAAGTTACACAGCTACTAACTGAGATATCTCGAGTTGCGGTAACAACTGAGTTTGGTCGAGGTGTTTCGCTACTTGATGGTAACTTCTCCGCAAACTTCTTAGTAGGTGCAAACTCAAATCAGAATATCTCTGTCGCATTAACTGATAACAATTTCAGTGCGACTGGATTAGGAATTAATGCTGTATCTGTTGCAACCGTAGCTGGAGCGTCAGGTGCCATTTCTCAAATTGATGGTGCGATATCAACTATCGGGGCTGTACGAGCAGAACTTGGTGCTTTACAAAACCGTTTCCAATCAACGATTCGTAACTTGAGTAATATCTCTGAGAATATTGCTGGAGCACGTTCTCGAATTCGTGATACTGATTTTGCTGTTGAAACTGCAGAGTTAACACGTAACCAGATTGTACAACAGGCGAGTTTATCGGTTCTTGGTCAGGCTAACCAGGCACCACAAGCTGCGTTATCTCTTTTAGGATAATTAGCACTTAACTTTTAAACCTGATCTGTTTGGATCATGACGCCAGGAGGTGGGTTAAAGGTCAAGTGAGCCAAGCAGTTCAGCGTTTGCTACGCTCTCTGTTTTGCATAATAAAAGACCAAGTTAAGCTTGGTCTTTTATTTTTTAACTTGTTGATTAAAAAGGATAAAAAAAATAACTGCATTTTTTTCTAAAGTAAATTACTAACTTGAACGATACAAATCACATAGGCACTGAGTAAAAACAAAAATAAGCCAGGCCACATGATGAGACATTGCAATCTAAAAATAATAATAGCAATGCTGATCACCAACACGATCATCTAAAAATAAAAACAGATCGGTTGGAAAAAATATCAAGTTAGGAGAAAAAAATGAGTTTGTTCGTCAACACTAACGTGTCGTCGTTGAATGCGTCACGTAATTTATTTAATTCCAGTGCTGCACTGGATGTTTCATTCCAACGCTTGTCGTCTGGCTTCCGTATTAACAGTGCAAGAGATGATGCAGCTGGTCTGCAAATTTCTGACCGATTAACGTCTCAAATTCAGGGGCTTAACCAAGCTGTACGAAATGCAAATGACGGTATATCTGTTGCTCAAACTGCAGAAGGTGCGTTACAAGAGGTAACTAACGCGTTACAACGTATTCGTGTTCTTGCAGTTCAATCTCAAAACGGTATTAACTCGTCTGCTGACCGTGCGGCCTTGCAGTTAGAAGTTAGCGCCCTGCAAACTGAGATCAATCGTATATCTCAAACAACACAGTTCGCTGGTGTTAACCTATTAGATGGTACTTACTCTGCGGTATTCCTAGTAGGCGCTAATGCAGGCCAGACTATCAGCATTAATGTCTCAAGGCCTGGTGGTTTTGGTACCGACGGTTTATTTAATAATAGTTTATTGTCTGTCGCCAGCGAAGGGCTTGCCTCGGCTGCTCTCACAGCAATTGATACAGCTATATCTATTGTTGGTGGTACTCGAGCAGAGCTTGGTGCTGTTCAAAACCGATTCCAATCAACTATTCGGAACCTTAGTAATATTGCTGAGAACGTAGCAGGCGCTCGTTCGCGAATTCGTGACACGGATTTTGCGGTAGAAACTGCAGAGCTAACACGTAACCAGATTATACAACAGGCAGGTACAACGATCTTAGGTCAGGCTAACCAACGACCTCAAGCGGCGCTGTCATTGTTAGGTGGTTAATGATGAAAGCACTATCGATTCTATGCAATTGTAATATGGGGACAAGCTGCAAAGACAAAAGATAGAGTTAGCCTGAAGGCTAAAAAGAAAAAGGCCGGTATGCAAATTTGTGGGGACAAGCTGCAACCGACCAAAGATAGATAGATTTTTACAAAACAAATTGAGAACAAGACAAAGTGTCGAATGGTTGATTGCTTTTTTATCCGCCAAGTGCTTTCGCCTTTTTTGGATCAGTCGAATCACAGAGTGACGCCAGGAGGTATTGAGGTATTGAGGTTAGGCCATCAACCCTGATCATCGACTAAGAGCTATCGCTCACTCTTTTTTGTTTTGCGCAACTATTTGTTAAGCAAAATCGCTTGTCATAAAAATGACAGGCACATAGTAAAAGCACATTGTGTGCCAACTATATGAAAATAGAATAACTTTATTGTCACGAGAATCAATGTGATAGCAAAGTGTAATTAGGATTAGAACTATGGCTTTATTTGTTAATACTAATGTATCTTCATTGAATGCCTCTCGACAGCTGTTTAATTCGAGTGCTGCACTGGATGTTTCCTTTGAGCGCTTATCTTCAGGTTTTCGAATTAATAAAGCTGCTGATGATGCAGCAGGGTTACAAATATCAGATCGATTGACATCTCAAATTGAGGGGTTAGATCAAGCCGTCAGAAATGCGAATGACGGTATATCATTGGCCCAAACAGCAGAAGGGGCGCTGGAAGAGACAACCGCAGCGTTGCAACGTATCCGGGTTTTAGCGATTCAATCGCAAAACGGCATTAACTCTTCGGCAGACAGGGTTGCGCTGAATTTGGAAGTCAGTGCATTGCAAGCGGAAATTAATCGAATTGCTGATACGACCCAATTCGGTGGGTTAAACCTTCTCGATGGAATATTCTCCGCTCAGTTTCTGGTTGGTGCCAATGCTGGACAAACCATTAGTATCAACTTATCTCGGCCTGGCGGCTTTGGTACCAATGGACTATTTAATAATAGTACTGTTTCGGTCATTACTGTGGGGCAAGCTTCTGCCGCCATTGCCTCTGTCGACTCGGCAATATCTGCCATAGGCAATCAAAGGGCAGAGATAGGTGCGACCCAAAATCGCTTCCAATCGACGATTAGAAATTTAAGTAATATTTCGGAAAACGTGGCCAGTGCGCGTTCAAGAATTCGGGATACTGATTTCTCGGTAGAGACTGCTGAGTTAACGCGAAATCAGATTATCCAGCAAGCCAGTACATCGGTATTGTCGCTCGCGAACCAAAGGCCTCAAGCCGCATTAAGTTTGCTGGGGTAATATTTTAAAGTGGGTAGAAACTGAGAGGCTACCTGAGGAAAACGCCGACTAACAGGACTGAGAGTGTAGAAGTTATGGTTGAGAGGCCAGTATTCATTCTTCAACCCTGCCAGTCGGACAGAAACCGTATTTGCTCGTACTCCTAACTTGAGCAAGTTGGCCGGGGCGCCTTTTTGCCCCGGCTTTTTTAACCAACAAGTGATTTGTTGAGTTAAAGGCAACATCAAGTTTAGTGTACACATTTGTTATTATTGTTGTAGTCACTGTGTGCCTTCAATGCATATTGAAAACGCCGACTAACAGAACTGAGAGTGCAGAAGTTATGGTTGAGAGGCCAGTATTCATTCTTCAACTCTGCCAGCCGGACAGAAACTGTATTTGCTCGTACTCCTAACTTGAGCAAGTTGACCGGGGCTTTATGCCTCGGTTTTTTTATTCTCATCAATAAAGAGCTCGCTCAAGCTTGACAGACTTTTGACACTTTCATATATCAAGTCTTATCGCAGAAATATAAAGCATGACTTGTGCCATAATTTACGTGTAGAAATAAAATTCTAACCAAGAATCTCTCCATTAATATCTTCATTTTCATTTCCTAGATGCGTGAGCTTCTAGCGTTTAGTCAAAAAACCTTTATTCATAGGCCTAGAATTTACGCCTGGTAAGTGCACTTTTGGCTCTTAAAGTCTTTATATATCAGTCGCTTAAAAATAATTTAATTTTTTTTCAAAAAAAACTAAAGATGCTTTAGTTGCAGCCGATACGAATAGTTGAGGGAGATCTCATCGTTTTTTTAACAAACTGCTGAGGTCTTGAAAAAAGATAGAGGTATCTTTTTTCGAATATTGAGGCAGCACTTTTAAATAGGTGCTGAATTTTAGGCGAACTAAATAGCACAGTGAGTTATATAGTTCTCAGGAGGTAAACTATGAGTTTATTTGTAAACACTAACGTGGCGTCATTGAATGCTCAACGTCAGTTAAACGATTCAGGTACTGCATTAAGTACTTCTTTCGAAAGACTGTCGTCAGGCTTTCGTATCAACCGTGCTGCTGATGACTCTGCTGGGCTTCAAATCTCAGATAGATTGACATCACAGGTTCAAGGGTTGAATCAAGCTGTTCGTAATGCGAATGACGCAATTTCCTTAACACAAACAGCGGAAGGTGCTTTGAGTGAGGTAACTAACTCGTTGCAACGGATTCGTGTACTTGCTGTTCAATCGCAAAACGGTATCAACTCTTCAGCTGACAGAACGGCGCTTCAACAAGAAGTTACTCAGTTATTGACTGAAATTTCTCGTGTTGCAACAACAACTGAGTTTGGTCGAGGTGTTTCTCTTCTAGATGGTAATTTCTCTGCTAACTTCTTAGTAGGTGCTAATGGTGGTCAGAACATCAGTGTTGCTCTAACCAATAATAACTTTAGTGCAACGGGGCTAGGAATTAACGGTGTATCTGTTGCTACGGCTTCTGGTGCTTCCGGTGCGATTTCAACTATCGATGGTGCAATATCAACTATCGGTGGTGTTCGAGCAGAACTTGGTGCACTTCAGAATCGTTTCCAGTCTACTATCCGTAACTTGAGTAACATTTCTGAGAACACTGCAGGTGCGAGATCGCGTATCCGTGATACAGACTTCGCGGTTGAAACTGCTGAACTAACCAGAAACCAGATAGTCCAACAAGCAAGTCTGTCTGTTTTAAGTCAGGCTAACCAACAGCCTCAAACTGCGTTATCCTTACTCGGTTAATAAGTAGTATTAGGCTTATTATGGTAGGGACTACTATAGTATTATGGTAGTCCTAGCTTATTTTGGGAGGTGAGAGATGGCAATCGACTTTTCTCAGGCAGCACCGTCAGTGAACAATGTTGCTGCCTTACAAACAGAGCGCACATTACAAACGCCAAGCACGCCTGTAGAACAGAGCGAAACGCAATCAGTTCAACAGGTTAGCCCTACAGCTGCTCAAGCAGCGGCGGAGTCAGCAGGGCAAGAAGCTCAAACTGATGTTGTAAATGCGACTAATGCTTCTGACTCATCAGCCGATAACCAAGTAACAGGTGAACAAGTGTCTGAAGCGATAAGCGACATACAGACATTTGTTGAAAGTAATCAACGGAATCTGAATTTTTCGGTTGATGAGGATAGTCAACGATCAATTGTAAGTGTTACTGATGCAAATTCGGGTGATGTTATTCGCCAAATCCCGTCAGAAGAAGTCTTACAATTGGCCGAACGTATACGGGAATTGCAGACTGAATTTGGTTCTGCAGTAGGTGTCTTTTTTAATCGGGAAGTATAGTAGGTAGTAGAGGTTAACAATGGGTATTCAATCACTGGGTGTCGGGTCTGGCCTGGCACTTGACGATCTCGTTACTCAATTGCTGGATGCCGAAAGAGCTCCACGAGAGGCGAGAATACAGGAGCGAGAAGATAGCTTAGATGCCGTAATTTCTGGTATCGGTCAGCTTCAATCTCGCCTAAGTGATTTTGAGGATTCCGTAGAAGCCATTACTCGGAACTTTAGTGATTCGACACGAACAGCTGTTGTCGATAATCCCGATGATGATGATGAAAACCCAGATACCGGTGCCATATCGGCAGAAGCGTCGAACAGCGCAACGCGAGGTATTTTTGAAATAGAAGTTAGTCAGTTAGCGAGCGGCAGTAGGATAGAGACTGCTGCAGCTGCTGATGGTGGCTTCTCGGCAACAACAGATACTGTATTAAGTGCTGGGACAGGCAGTCTAACCTTCTCAGTCGGAACAGAGAATAGCTTCACTATTAATCTAAGTGCTGGCGCTACACTCCTTGACTTTCGTAACGCAATAAATGATGCCGAAGATAATTTTGGTGTTAATGCCAGTATTATCAATACTGGAACGCCTGATGGTGGTGCACGCTTAGTTTTTAGTTCAGAGATTACCGGTGCTGGAAATGATTTAGTTATTAATAACGATAATGCTATTGCCGAACTCGACCGAGTATCTAATCTAACACCCGTGCAGTCTGCTCAGAATGCTATCGCTACTATCGATGGCATCGAGGTACAAAGTGATACCAATGAGTTCGAAAATACCATAGAAAACGTTGCGTTTACCGCTAATGAAGTTTCTCCGTTAAGTAATGATGGAATAAATAGAGAAACATCAACACTTAATATTGGATTCGATACAGACGGCTTTGATAGCAATATTAGAGACTTTGTCGATAACTTTAATAACCTCATCAGTGAAATAGATACTCTGACGCGTTTTGGTGAATCAGAACTTGAAGAAGACGGCCCGTTAGCGGGTGATTTCTTACCAAGAAACATTATCGCTGGAATATCTAATATTTTAAGTGGTGCAGTTGAAAGTTCAGAACTTGGTACATTGTTCCAGGTTGGGGTCACCTTTAATGATGATGGTGAGTTGGAGATTACTGACTTCGATAATATCGGATTAGGTAGTGGAGAAGACCGGCTCGAAAGTGCTTTGGAAGATAACTTCGACGATATTGTCAGTTTATTTACCGATCCAGATCAAGGTATTGGCACGCTTCTCGAAGACTTTTTATCTGAATTTACTCGAGCTGGGGGGCTAATCCCGTCTAGACAAACAAGCTTGAGGGAAGAAAGAGATCTTTTATTTGATGAAAGAGAGCGATTAGACCTTCAGTTATTTAATTCTGAGCAGATATTAAGAGATAGGTTTCAAAACTTGGATGCGACGGTTGCACAGCTCAACAGAACAGGCAGTGCGTTGTTCGCTGTCTTAGGTTAATGGCGAAGGTGTCGTCGAGTATTTTTACGCTAATGGTATGAGGTAGTTATGGCTCTAAAAGGTATCAATGCATATAGAAAAGGTAATCTTAAACAAGATCTGTCGCAAGCGGACCCACATAAGATTACGTTGATGTTGATGCAAGGTGCTTTAGATAGAATGGCATATGCTAAAGGAAGCATGGAGCGTAAAGAGTACGAAGCTAAGTCTGAACATGTGTCGAGAGCAACTGCAATTATTCAAAACTTGAGAGATACGCTTGATCTTTCAATAAACGAAGAAGTTACTGACAACTTATTTGCACTCTATGATTACATGGTTGCTCGTTTAATAGATGCAAATGTTCAGAATGACTTGAAGATTATGGATGAAGTCATTAGTCTGATGTTACCTATTAAGACTGCATGGGCTCAAATACCTGAAGATGCGAAAGCTCAGGCTTATGAAACTATGCGGCAAAAACGACAAGCAGTGTGATTAAGTTAAATCTTACGACTGAACTAACTCCCGAATCTCTCCAAAACCTTAATGCCGATATCGAAGCGGCATTGAATTCCGATGAAATAGATGACAAACGCGTTTTACAATTAATTGTTGAACGCGATGCCTTAATCCAGAAATTGATTGAAGAATGGTCTGATGAAAGCTCATTAAAAGCTTTTGCAGAACAAGAAATTGCATCGAACACCTTATTGTTAGAACATACTCAGGCGCTCCGCAAGGAAGTTGAAAATTCTCTAGGCAAGTTAGTACGCGGACGCAAAGCAATAAAGCAGTATCATGGTTAATATATTAGATTCGCATTTAGTCATTGGAGCTAAGAAAGATGTTTGACGACAAATCAATACTTATCACCGGTGGAACCGGTTCATTTGGTCATAGATTTGTTGCGCACGTACTCGAACATTACAAACCCAAGAAACTGATTATTTATTCCCGTGACGAGCTAAAGCAATTCGAGATGCAGCAGAAATTTAATGCACCTTGTATGCGCTACTTCATCGGAGATGTAAGAGATAAGGAACGCTTAAAGTCGGCAATGCGGGATGTAGATTACGCTGTGCATGCTGCAGCGTTGAAGCAGGTACCTGCCGCCGAATATAACCCCAACGAGTGTATTAAGACGAACATCAACGGCGCTCAGAACGTGATTGACGCCGCGATTCATTGCAATGTTACTCGTGTCATTGCGTTGTCTACTGACAAAGCTGCTAATCCGGTTAATTTATATGGAGCAACTAAGCTAGCATCAGATAAATTATTCGTCGCTGCTAATAATATTTCTGGAGCCAAGGGGCCTCGTTTTTCCGTTGTGCGTTATGGAAATGTTGTTGGTTCAAGGGGATCTGTCGTTCCTTATTTCCGCTCACTCCTCGCTCAAGGGCAAGACATCCTGCCGGTCACCCATAGAGAAATGACCCGTTTTTGGATCACATTGGATGAGGGCGTTGAGTTCGTAGTTAATAGCTTTCAGCGAATGCAAGGTGGTGAAATCTTTGTACCCAAAATACCATCTATCGCGATTTTAGATCTCGTGGAAGCAATGAGCGGCCAAAAAGAGCATGAGATTATCGGTATCCGCCCTGGGGAGAAGTTGCATGAAGTGATGGTGCCTGAAGAAATGGCGCACCACTCGCTAGAGTTTGATGATCACTATGTTATTACTCCTGCCATTTTATTTTTTGAAAAGAATATTAATTATAAACGCAATAAGAAAGGTGAAACAGGGAAACCCGTACCAGATAAGTTTGAATACAACTCAGGAACTAACCCTGACTTTTTATCTGTAGAGCAGCTTAGAGCTCTTGATAAAGTTACCCTATGATTCCCTATGGCAAACATGCAGTTGATTCGGCAGATGTTGCCGCGGTCGTTGATGTTCTCGAAAATCGCTTTTTAACCCAAGGCGATACAGTACCTTTATTTGAAAAAGCGTTATGTGATTATACGGGGTGTCAACATGCTGTTGCCGTAAATAGCGCAACGTCTGGGCTTCATATTGCTTGCTTGGCACTTGACGTTTCAAGTGACGACATCGTTTGGACAGTACCCAACTCATTCGTAGCGTCAGCCAACTGTGCTAGATACTGTGGTGCATCGATAAGCTTTATTGATATTGATCCTATTACCCGAAATATTTCGATAGAGCGACTAGAACAAAAACTTAAATCGGCAGTCAAAACCAATAAGACCCCTAAGGCATTGATTGTCGTGCATTTCTCTGGGCTTAGTTGCGATATGAAGCAAATATCGGAACTCATCAAACCTTATAATATCAAGTTGATTGAAGATGCCGCTCATGCACTAGGTGGAACTTATTTAGGCCAAAAAGTTGGAAGTTGCGCTTATAGCGATATGGTGGTTCTGAGCTTCCACCCTGTAAAGTCTATAACTAGCGCAGAGGGTGGAGCCGTCCTGACAAACGATTCAGAGTTGCATAGGCGTCTATCTTTATTTTCCAAGCATGGAGTGACTAAAGACCCGGCAGCTATGTCCAATGTAGAAGGCGACTGGTATTACCAGCAAGTTGAGTTGGGCTACAATTATCGACTCAGTGATCTGCATGCAGCTTTAGGGTTTTCTCAACTCAAAAAGCTTGATGCATTCGTTGAACACAGAGTGAAGTTAGCTGAAGTTTATCATGATGAGCTAGCCGCTCTGCCTTTGGCACTGCCAACATCAATCAGTTATTCATCAAGTGCCTGGCACCTTTACATGGTCGAAGTGCAAAATCATGATCGTAAGGTTGTGTTTGATGCATTGAGGGAGCGAAGAATCGGAGTTAATGTTCACTATATTCCGATACACCTTCAACCATATTATCGGGATTTGGGCTTTAACATTGGAGATTATCCAAATGCTGAGGCCTTTTATAAAAACGCTATCACTCTCCCTTTATTTCCTACAATGACAGCCGATGAACAAAGGTATGTGATAGACGCATTGTATGAGGTTCTCAATTGAGTTTGGCTGTAATACCTGCGAGAGGAGGTAGTCAACGCATTCCTGGCAAGAATATTAAGTCATTTTGTGGAAAGCCTCTTATCGCCTACTCGATAGAAGCGGCGCTTAATTCTCGATGCTTTGAACATGTTATTGTGTCGACAGATAGCGATGAAATCGCTGATATCGCTAAGCAATATGGAGCGGATGTTCCATTTAGGCGTCCGGCTGAATTATCTGATAACTATACTGGTACGGCTGCTGTTGTTCGGCATGCGATATCAATGGTGACTAAATTGTACGGTAAGCCGGAGTTCACTTGCTGTATTTATGCTACAGCTCCCTTTATTCGTGAGTCCGACTTAGTTGCATCGTTTTCAGGGCTGTCGCTTAGTACTGATAAAGCCTACGCCTTTTCAGTGACCACTTTTGACTTTCCGATTCAAAGAGCTATTCGTATGAAAGGGGGAGGTGTTGAGCCTATCGAGCCTGATAGCATTGCAAAACGTTCCCAGGACTTAGAAGAGGCGTATCATGATGCTGGCCAGTTTTACTGGGGGCGTTCGGATGCTTTTTTGGAACGTAAGAAAACATTTGCAGAGCACAGTATTCCTTTTGTGTTACCCCGTTATTTAGTTCAGGATATCGATACTCCTGAAGATTGGCAAAGAGCAGAGCTCATGTATAACGCCTATATAAGAACTCAAAAATGACTGAAAAGAAGATATTAATAATCCGTATGCATGATCCTTCAGATGTCGTTGCTGTTGGTTTACCCGCTGTACGATACTTTAAGCAGCAATTTCCTGAAGCCGATCTTGAGCTCTTGACTTACGGGCCGCAAACCGAGTTTATTAAACTGGCTGAGCCTAGGTTGCAAGTTATGCCTTTACCTCAAGAGCCTTGGCCAGATAATATCATTCCGGCTATGGAATATTTTATCGGGATAGCAGGTAAGATCATTGAAGGGGAATATTCACAGATAGTCAATTTAGACACCTCCTTTATGCCTTGCTTCTTAGCACGTTTTTTAAAGGATGCGGGTGAACCCGTTGTTGGCAATTTTATAGGAATGTCAGTAGAACAGTTGTTAACTGAGTTCCAACAACAATCGCTATCCCCAGACTATGTAAATCAGTCTCAGAATTACCTTCAAAGTAGCTTTCTTGGTATGCCAAAGTGGCGAAACATGTGGTGGCAGTTTGGTACAACACCTGATAATGGGTATCCAGAGTTTTACCTGAGACATTGTTGCGGTTTTGATCAATTAGATTTTGAACTACAGGTTGATGTCGAAGCTAATCACACTCTGTTGAAAAAGCAGATGTCTGGTCCTGTAATAGCGGTGGGGCAATTACCTGAAGAAAAAGAGATTCTGAAGCGTTTGGAAAAAGAAGGGTATGAGGCTTGGGCACTTTCGGATTATCAAGACTCTGTTCGCAAAACCTTGTCGTGTTTGAAAGCCTCTGATCTCATCATAAGCCAACCAGATACTAGCTATTGGTATGCGAAGAGTGCCGGTTGCAAAACTTTATTGATCAGCGGTGATATTGAACCAACGACATTGATGCCTGACTATGCAACCGAGCTAGGTGAATCATTGGTTATTGATGAGCTTTTATCTGATATCAGAGAGCTTTTTGCTGGATAAGTCGATGAAAGATATCCGTCTAGGCCCTAAAAGTATTGGCAAAGCTCACAAGCCATTTATTATCGCTGAGCTTAGTGGAAACCATAATCAAGACCTTTCACTCGCTATGCGTATGATTGATGAAGCGGCAACAGCAGGTGTAGATGCGATAAAGCTACAAACCTTTACTGCGGATTCGTTAACGCTAGACTGCGACCAGCCAGATTTTTTGATTAAAGAGAAGAATAGTCTCTGGTTTGGACAACGGTTACATGATCTGTACAAGAAAGCCAGCACACCTTATGAGTGGCATGCAAAGCTATTTAACCATGCGCAAAAACAAGGATTGCTCGCTTTTAGTTCTCCGTTCGACGAGAGTGCCGTAGATTTTTTGGAATCAATCGATGTCCCTTGCTATAAAATAGCATCGTTTGAATTGACACATATACCTCTCATCCGAAAAGTGGCGGCCACCGGTAAGCCTGTGATTATGTCTACAGGAATGGCATCTGTAAAAGAGGTTGAAGAAGCGGTTGAAGCAGCTCGACATGCCGGTTGTGAAGATATTGTTTTGCTTAAGTGCACTAGCACCTATCCCGCGGAACCTACCGATACTAATTTAAGAACCATTGAAGATTTGCGTACTCGCTTTTCTTGCCACACTGGGTTGTCCGATCACACCGCAGGTGTTGGAGCGTCGGTTGCTGCCGTCGCGTTTGGCGCTAGCGTTATTGAGAAACATTTTGTGTTAGATCGCGAAGCTGGTGGTGTCGACGCCGCTTTCTCATTGCAACCAGAAGAATTTAAATCACTTGTTGAAGAAACGAAGCGTGCTTGGCAAGCCATAGGAGGCATTGTTTATGGTGGCAGCTCATCTGAAGAGAAGTCTAAGCAATATAGGCGGTCGATTTATGTGAGTGAAGACATAAACGAGGGAGGTATACTGAGTGAGCATAATCTTCGAGTTGTTAGGCCTGCTCACGGTTTAGCTCCAAAGCATTGGAATGAAGTTTTAGGGAAACGTGTTAACCGGAATGTGTCGAAAGGAACGCCCTTAGATTGGGAGCATCTGACACAAATAAGTAAATGAAGTCTGTTCTCTTTCGTGTTGATGCTAGCCAACAGGTTGGTCTGGGGCACTTGATGCGTTGCCTTGCACTTGCCCAACATCTTACTCAACAGAAGATTCAGGTAACTTTTGCAGTTAAGTCTAGTTCGGTAGAGTTTTGCCGTAGCCGCACCGACTGGGTTGGTGAGTTGTACATTATTCCTGAAGATACGAACATCAGTGAGCCTGATTACCTTAAAAGCTACGCTAACGATAATAATTTTGATTGGATAGTATTGGATGGCTATCAGTTTACTTCTTCGTATCGAAAAACATTGAGTCAAAGCTGTGCAAAACTCGCCGTGTTTGATGACAAAAATGATACTGGCGAGCTATATGCAGATCTTGTTATCAACGGAGCAAATAACGCAACTTTCGTTGGTTATAACCAAACAGCAAAGAGCGCTAAACTCTGCTTAGGTGAGCGCTTTCGCATACTCAGAACCGAGTTTACTAATATCAAAGAAAGTTCATGGGAGTATAGAGACAAGTTAACGGTTAGTTTTGGAGGCAGTGACCCTTATGAGCTAACAATCCCTTTTCTCAAAGCACTCAATGCGCTTAATCAGCAGCAAGAAACGCAAGTTCCGCTGCGAGTCAGTGTATTAACTGGAGCTGCTTATGAAAATGTGGATAAACTGCGAGACTTATTGGCTACCTTAAGTTTTGATGTTGTTCATGTACATGATTCGCAAAAGGTTTCGACTTTATTTGCTCAGAGTCGGTTAGTGATATCAGCAGCTGGTGGGACTCAGTTTGAACTTCTTGCATGTGATACACCTTCGCTCTTGGTGATTGTTGCTGATAACCAAAAACTGGCGACTAAGGATGCGGAAGTTCAAGGGTGGTGCCGAATTTTTGATCATCAACGAACGACATCACAAGTGTTAGCTAATGAGACACTGGTTTTATGGAATGACAGCTCGCTGCTGCAGGAAATGCATAAGCAGGCGTGCGCTCACAAAAATGTGGATGGTGCATTGAATGTTATTGCTTCAATGCATGACTCCTGAGTATAGAACGGGCAGCTCGCGCCGATAACTAAGAAAGTATACGTTGTTCTTTAAAGAGAGAGTTTTTGACTAAACAATACCCTACAAACTGTTTTACTAGGCTTTCTGAGAGTGAACTCGAATGTGTTTTGGCTTGGCGCAATACTGACCGTGTCCGAGGTAATATGCATTCTGACGAAGTCATTTCGTGGGAACAACATGTCGCTTGGTTCTCAAAGTTAGAAAATGATGCGACTAGAGAATTTTGGATCTTACGTCAGAACAGCAGACCAATAGGCGTGCTCAATTTCAGTGGTATTGGAAGTACAGAAATTGAGTGGGGATGCTACTTGGGTGAAACTAATGTCTGGCCTGGTAGCGGGATTTTGCTAGAGGTTGCTGCATTAGATCGAGCGACTAAATTGAAACCCGCTGAGAAACTGGTAGCAGAAGTGTTGTCATTTAATAAAAGCGCTATTGGATTACATAAGCTGTTTGAGTACCCGCAGGTATCTAACTCCCATGGAGGTGTGAGAAACGGCGAAGAATATAACAAACTCTATTACGAGTACCCATTATCGTTGTGGGAGCAAAAGAAAGAAACGTTATTGATGAAGTTACCGAAATCGTTAAGAGCATTGGTTGAAACTATAGAATTTAGAGAATAGTGATGAATGTAGAAGCTTCTATTAGAAATGCTATGGAACAGGTTGCAGAATTGAGTGATTGCGAGCTTGTTGAAAATATAGAGCAAGAGACAGTTTTATTAGATTGCGGACTGGACTCACTTGGGTATGCGATGTTAGTTGCTCAATTGGAAGAGGAGTTAGGTTTTGACCCATTCACAGAGCAGCAAGTTACAAGTTATCCGAGTACTTTCGGTGAGTTTGTAGCTATCTATCAAGCATGTCTGGATAAGTAGAGAGGCTATCAGTTGACCTTGCTTGAACTCCTTGAAAAACAAACACTTGAAAAGGCTGCGATAACGGACCAAGAGTCTTTCTCTTATGCTGAGCTAATTCAACAAGCAAAGTCGTATAGAAATCAATTCAGTGATATCAAGGGGTGTTCTGTAGCGATAATTTACGGTGACATTAAAGAATTTATTGTCGCTTTGTGTGCTTTGGACGGGTTCTGCAAAAACCTTTATTTGTTGCCTGATCGTCACACGTTTCCGAATATGGTTGTTAACGACACTTCAATTGTTCTATGGCCAGATCATGAGATTATTCAAGCAGAAGAAGCTGTAAAGGCCCCGTGTATTAATACTCGGTGGTTTATTGCAACATCTGGAACGACATCTGTTCCAAAGTGGATTGAGCATCAATTTGAATCATTAATAGGCTCGGTTAAGACTAGCAACAAGATGAGTAAATTGGTGTGGGGGCTACTTTATCAGCCCTTTAGATTTGCAGGGCTTCAAGTCCTGCTGCAATCCTTAGTTAGTGGTGCAAGTATCGTCGACCTAACTTCAGAGGAAGTGAAGGAAAAACTGCTCAAAATGCATAAGTTTGGTGTCTCAGCGGTTTCTGCGACACCAGGGATGTGGCGTCAGCTTTTGATGGGAGAGAAACTGTCAGAGCTTGTGTTATCTCATATAACATTAGGTGGGGAGATCGCTGAACAATCATTATTAGACATGCTGAAGAGAACCTTCTCTCAAGCTCAAGTGAGGCACATTTACGCATCAACTGAAGCTGGGGTTGGTTTTGTCGTTAGTGATGGTAAGGCTGGGTTTCCGGCCGATTGGCTGGCGGAAAGCAAAGATAATTTGTTGTCTATGTTTATTGACGATAGCCAGCATCTTTGGATTAGATCTAACGCTGTTAGCCAAGCTATAGTGAATGAGCTTGCTGATAAAAATGGTTTTATTGATACACAAGACTTGGTAGAAGTTAAAGGTGACCGAGTACTATTTCTTGGACGAGCTACTGGGGTAATTAATGTTGGTGGCAATAAGGTTCATCCAGAACTTATTGAGCAAACGCTTCATGATATAGAAGGGGTTCGTGGTGCTCATGTCTACGCTAAAAAGAATAGTGTCCTCGGGAGTCTTGTACACGCGGATGTGGTTGTTTGCGAAAGGGATGATTTGTTGGCGTTTAAAAAGGAAATCATCGAGTACTGTAAATCTAAGCTCCAAAGGTATGAAATACCCGCCACAATTAAGTTTGTTGATAATTTGGCCATGACACAGGCTGGAAAATTAAGAAGAGAAACAATGAATGCGTGACTATGTCGTTGTAACTGGTGCAAGCAGAGGTTTGGGGTTAGCGGTATGTCGCCAACTCCTGCTAGACGGCTACTCTGTCGTTGCCGTTGCCCGGGCTCTTACTGATGAATTAAAAGTACTGTCAGAGAAATATACTGATGATTTGAAATTCTCAGCATTAGATTTATCACAAACTGATGAGCTTCCGGAGTTTTGCCAGCGTTTGATCAAAGAGTTCGGAAGACCTTACGCTCTCATCAATAATGCCGCATCGGGACATGATGGTGTCTTGGCTACCATGCCTAATGAAGAGATCGGAAACCTATTAGAGTTGAACATTCAGGCACCTATTTTACTCTCTAAATATTTAGTTCGTTCTATGATGCTCAATAGACGTGGAAGGATTATTAATATTTCATCAATCATTGCTAAAACTGGGTTTAATGGTTTGAGTGTTTATGCGGCAACAAAAGCTGCACTTGAAGGCTTTAGTCGTTCGCTTGCACGTGAAGTCGGGAAAGCTGGTATTACAGTTAATTGCGTTGCTCCAGGGTATTTGAAGACGGATATGACGTCTGAATTGACTGGCGAAAAGCTGAAAAGTATTGAACGAAGAAGTCCTTTAGGTCAGCTAGCAAATGTTGAAGACGTAGCTCATATGGTGTCGTACTTATTATCTGAAAAGGCAGATAGAGTTACTGGGACTGTAATGACTGTTGATGCGGGTAGTACGGCGTAAAAACTCGTATAAAAAAGTCTAGCATATTGATGAATATGAAAGCCGAACATTAGCTATGTTCGGCTTTTCAATTCTAGAAGCACTATTTACGGAAGACTCTTCTGTTTCTGACTGATAAAGCAATAAGCAAACTCCCGAACAGAAACAATATACTTGGTTCATCTACCTGCAGAGTGGCAGTTCCAGCATTAACAATTTGATGTAAACCTGAATTGTTATTAGCGCTCGTAAACTCAAAGCGATAACTAAATTCATCTCCAGTAATAATCTCACTAATATTAACAACGAAGCTTGCAGGGTTGTTGAAAAACTGTCCAATCAATTGATCATTGATAAATACGTTAACAAAGTCATTAATGTTGCGTCGTCTGTCTTCATCGTTGACAACGGAGAACTCTAAAAGATACTCACCAAACGTGGGTAAGAATACGGCTCCCTCAATAAACCCTTGAGTTGTTGAACCAAGTCGCACTCGCTCTGGTCCAGAAAAAATTGGATTTGCTTCGATAATGCCAGCGCTAGCTTTTTGATTCGAAATAAAATTTGTTGGGATAATAGTTGCTTCTGAAAATGTTGAAATGAATAATGATACAATAAATATCATCCTGATTAGGTGCTGCATTGCGCATTCTCCATGTTAATTGAAGCCTTAAAATGCCTTTCATCTTAAAGCGGATAATTGATCTTTCTTGTAGTGGTAAAATATCGACACTTTTGTAGAAAACTGAAGTGATTTTGACGTGCGTTATATGACACATTGAATAAGCTAGCGAGGTTATTAAAGCTTTAGATATGCTGGGTCGATAAGAGAAGAGGCTTGATTGAAGAGCGTTCGATAAAGCTTTATTGCCCCGACAAAATGCATGTGGCAGTTGAACAATCCGAATGGACAATAAAAATTTATGACTAAAAGTGTATATGTTGGGATGAGTGCAGACTTAGTGCACCCAGGACATTTAAATATCATTAAGAAAGCTGCTGAGCTTGGTGATGTAACTGTTGGCTTGTTGACCGACCAAGCTATTGCTAGTTATAAAAGAGTACCTTTTATGACGTTTGAGCAAAGGCTACAAATTATTGAGAACATTAAAGGTGTCTCTCAAGTCGTTCCTCAAACGACTCTGGATTATGTACCTAATCTAGAAAAGCTCAAACCTGATTATGTTGTTCATGGCGACGACTGGCGTGAAGGTGTTCAAAAGAAAACGAGACAAAAAGTCATTGATTGCCTTGAGCAGTGGCAAGGTGAGCTCATTGAAGTGCCGTATACTAAGGGTATATCTTCGACCAAATTACATGAAGCGATGAAAGAGGTGGGAACGACCCCTCAGATTAGGCTTAAAACGCTTAAACGCTATTTGGCGGCAAAGCCTTTGCTTCGGTTTTTAGATATTCACAACGCACTGTCTGGGCTGATTATAGAGAATGTCAAAGTAGAAACAGATAACGGGAAGCAAGAATTTGATGGTATGTGGGGCAGCAGCCTGACCGATTCTACAGCTAAAGGGAAGCCAGATATTGAAGCTGTTGATGTGTCATCAAGAATGAATACTTTAAACGAAATTCTCGAAGTGACAACTAAGCCAATTATTTATGACGGAGATACGGGCGGAAAGACAGAACACTTCGTCTTTACAGTTAAAACGTTGGAACGGTTAGGCGTTTCGGCAGTCATTATTGAAGATAAAACCGGATTAAAGAAAAACTCCCTGTTTGGTACTGAAGTTGAGCAAACCCAAGATAGCATTGAGAACTTTTGTGCGAAAATTCAAGCGGGAAAAAATGCACAGGCAACAAATGATTTTATGATTATTGCGCGCATTGAGAGCCTTATTCTAGGGAAAGGAATTGATGATGCTATCCAAAGAGCTGAAGCGTTTTTGGACGCCGGAGCTGATGGCATTATGATCCATAGTCGTGAAAAGGCACCTGACGAAATATTTGAGTTTTGCGATAGGTACGCACAATTGAAAAACAAGAAAACACTGGTAGCTGTACCTTCGAGTTATAACAGTGTGTATGAATCTCAACTTCAAGAGAGGGGAGTCAATATCGTTATCTATGCAAATCAATTGTTGCGAAGTGCTTATCCAGCAATGGTTAATACCGCTAAGTCTATTCTGGAGCATGGTCGTTCGGCAGAAGTCGACGATAAAATGATGCCTATCAAACAAATTCTTGAACTCATTCCAGGTGGCAAATAGTGATATTGCCCTCAGACTTTTGCAATTTACTTGCAAAAAGCGGTGTTGATTTTTTCTGTGGCGTTCCAGACTCGTTATTGAAGAACTTGTGTGCTCATATTGATAATTTCTACTCCGAGCAACAGCATGTAATTACTGCGAATGAAGGGAACGCAGTTGGTTTAGCAATTGGTCGTTACCTGGGAAGTGGGAAGCCGGCTGCTGTTTATATGCAGAATTCTGGTTTGGGTAATGCCATTAATCCTTTGGCATCCTTAGCTGATCTGCAAGTTTATAGCATCCCCATGCTACTTATTATTGGATGGCGTGGTGAGCCAAATGTTAAGGATGAACCTCAGCATGTAAAGCAAGGGCAGATAACCGAGCATCAACTTTCAATCATGGGTATTCCTTATGTCGTTATTGATGCAACGACGGATATTGAGCATGCAATAACCCCCTTGATTGAAAAGATGACAAGCCGAAGTCAACCCGTCGCAGTTGTGGTTAGGAAAAATACTTTTTCTGCGCCTGACGTGAATGTGCAAACATCTGCTACAGAGTTTGAATTAAGACGAGAAGTTGCATTATCTATTCTACTGGAGCAGATGGATAGTAGTGATATAGTCATATCAACAACAGGAAAGACGTCTAGAGAATTATATGAGCTGCGCCAAAAACGTGGTGAAAATATCACAGATTTCCTGACAGTCGGTGGTATGGGGCATACAGCTTCTATAGCGATGGGTGTTTGCTTGTCAAATATAGAAAAGCGAGTAGTTGCTCTTGATGGCGATGGTTCTATGCTTATGCATATGGGTGCGCTACC
Source organism: Alteromonadaceae bacterium M269 (assembly GCA_004353515.1). Classification (GTDB taxonomy): domain Bacteria; phylum Pseudomonadota; class Gammaproteobacteria; order Enterobacterales; family Alteromonadaceae; genus M269. The sequence goes on from SMNZ01000002.1 coordinate 370,554, forward strand.
TGTCATCGCCAATAAAGGATGCTCAAATCTAATTCATATTGTTTTAAATAACCAATGTCATGAATCTGTGGGAGGGCAACCCACTGTCGCGGGTGACATCGATATGGAGAAGTTATCCTTATCGTGCGGATATCAGCACTATTACTGTGCTGATGACCAAGCCTCAGTTGTTGCAAATTGGGAAAAGCTCCGAGAGCTGGATGGCCCTATATTTTTCGAAATTAAAATAGCCAAGGGAGCAAGAGCTGATCTTGGCCGCCCCAAAAGTACGCCCATTGAGAATAAACGCAGTTTTATGCAGCATATTGGCAACATGTAATGAGCTTTGATGCGTTAAAAAATATTAAATCTATTGAGATAGGTGACCTATTTTCATTACTCCCTTCTTATGATTTGGGGGATCAGGCTTTGTTGCTAACGTCAGGGCACTTCGCTCGTCAGGATTTTGCGAGCCGAATCGTTAAGTCTCTGCCCAACATTAACGTTTTGGTGTGCAGTCAGGTCACACCTAACCCCGAAGTAAAGAACTTAGAGCGCTTAAAAGATAAATACAAAGCTCGATTCTCTAGCATCATTGCGTTAGGAGGGGGAAGTGTTCTAGATACTGCAAAAATTTTGAGTTTGTGGCTGGGTAGTAGAGATACTTTATTTAGTGCGTTGAACGACAGCTGTTTGAAGAATGTGCCACTAATTCCTGTTATTGCTATACCAACGACAGCTGGAACAGGTGCAGAGGTAACTCCGTTTGCTACAGCTTGGGATAGGGAAAACAATAAGAAGCATTCAATTACTGGAATTAAGCCATCGAGCGTTATTCTTGACGCTAATATGACGCTTTCCTTAGGACGCTCTGAGACACTTTATTCTGCACTAGATGCGTTGTCACATGCTCTGGAGTCGTTGTGGAATATCAACCGAACAGATAAAACATCTGAATATGCGCTGGCCGCAATAGATTTAATCTGCCACTACTTACCCCAGGTGTTGGATAAATCGGACAATATTGAAGCAAGGGAGAAGCTGTTATTAGCGGCGACACTATCCGGCTTAGCCATCTCTGAGACTAAGACAGCTATCGCGCACGCAATTTCTTACCCAGTGACTCTCCAGTTTGGAGTTCCGCACGGATTAGCATGTAGTTTTACTTTGATGAGTATTCTTAACCTGTATGGGTATGAAAAATTAAACTTATCTCGTGATCTAGCCGATAGGGTAGTTAGCCTGCTTAGAAATTTGAAGCTTAGTGAGGAAATAGAACGATTTGTTCAGTGGCCTGACTTGCTAGAACAGATGAATACTCAACTTGATCCGAGTCGAGCTGGAAATTTCGCTATCAAATTTGGAGAGCAGGATATTCTTGATATCATTCAAGGTGCCCGTGATTAAATTGAGAGCTGTTGTATTGTGAAAATCCGAACTTTGTTATTTGGCGCTGGGCAGGGTGCAAGACAATATATAGAGAACAATAGTTCATCACGTGAATTCGTTGGGTTCCTGGATAACGATGAATCAAAACATGAGACTTCATTTGAAGGCTTACCTATTTACGCCCCATTCATGTTGGGCGAATTAATCTACGATCAAATCGTTATCACCACGCAGTGGGCATTAGATGTTCAAAAACAACTTATCAATGACTTCGGTGTTGATGTTAATAAAGTTGTTTTACCTGAAAAAAAGCAACTTAAAAAGCCAACGCCTTTCCTTAATCCAGTGAGCCTTGATTTAGCAAGACATATTGTTAAAGCAATCAATACATTGGCGATAGAGCGAGAACTCCCGTTGGCAACTGATTTCGGTACGTTGCTCGGCATAGTGAGAGATGATGATATTATCCCCTGGGATGACGATATTGACTTTTCTGTACCTGTAGAACGCGCAGAGGCGGCAGAAGCAGTGTGTCAGAGATTTGTTGAGGAGCAGCCAAGAACCCTATTTTGGCGGCTTGAAAAATTAAAGAATAATGCAGGAAAATCTGCTGGTTTACTGATTAAGTTCACCGACCCTAATGGTGAGGTCAGTGAGTTTACGACCTCTGTTTGTTTTAGAGAAAATGTTGATGGTAATGCACTGCATATGCCTAGCCTAGGTATGTGGTATGCGCCAGTTGAGTATTTTGATCAAACTGAAGTATTCCTGTGGAAGGGGACTCAAATTCAGGTTCCTAAAAACTATTTAAGCTACTTAAGTTTTGTTTATGGAGATTGGAAGGTACCCAAGAAGGATATCCAGCTTTCGGATTATGCGCATACAAGGGAAGTTAGCTTCGAGGATGTTAAGAGTGCAGCGATGAGCTGTGAACTGCTCGAGCAGAGTAACGCGAGATAATGCCGATGTTTAATAGAGGATATCTCGCCAATAGCAGTTTGCAGGAAAAAGTTGCCATCATTGGTTGTGGAGAGTCAGCAAAGGTCTTTGCAGAGTGGAGCGAAGTCGAACATTTCGATGTATTTACGACATTGGGCGGAGGGCAATTTAGAGATAAGGATGTCCTCGCGGTTGAAACGCTAAGAGAACCCAATGACTATCTACAAATCATCATAGCTAATCAGTATGTAGATGAAATACTGGAGCAATGGGTTAACGATAATAAAAGCTTACAGAATGTGTTTTGGTTTGACTTCATGAACTTGAAGTTAGCCCAGGTGGATTCATTGTCGTATACGCAATCCGCGAAAGATTCATCATTACACGTGATATATGATCTTCATGTATTACCTGCAACTTTTGATATTGCTGCTTTTCTTGTTAGGGCCGAGTTAAGGCGAATTGAACTCGGGTTGGACAACATCAATCTTATTATTATTGGTGGTAATTTCGGTGGAGTGAGTGCAAGAGCGTGTCTTAATCATGGGAGTGAGCAAGGAACTTGGCGGATTCAAAATGTGCTTATTCCAATGTCTCAAATGCTGAAAAGATGTCGTGGTGTTTCTTTTATTCCCAATAAAAAGTGTTTAAGTGATTTAACCCAAGGTGAAGCAACTTTCCCGCAGGATTTATCTGCAAGACCAGACTTTCGTTTTTATGCTCTTGCTCCCTTGCAGAAGCGCTTTGAGAGTGGTGCTGATATTCAGGTACTTGAGTCTCCAATGCAGGCAAAGGAATATGCGCGACAATTCCTAAAATCTCATGGGATAAGTAAGCAATTTATTACCATTTCGTTAAGAGAATATACGCATCAGGCTTCTCGAAATAGTTGTATAGAGTGTTACCAGTATCTTGCAGAGAGAGTCCTAAATTTAGGGTTAGGTATTGTCCTAATAAGAGACACCAACAAAGCGTTAGAACAGAAGCTTAATTGGGAAGGGACAGTAGAATGCCCCGTTGCTTCTTTTAATGTGGCGATTCGGATGGCACTTTACGAATCCGCTTTTATGAATATATCCGTATCATCAGGCCCGTCGTTTGGGTTGATGTTATTGTCTAGGCATTGTGATTTTTTAATGACGCACTTGGTTGATAATAGCCAAGTGGTTAGTAGTGAGGCGTTTCTCAAAGAACGGCAAGGTATCAGTGTTGGAGAACAATTCCCTTTTTGCGGTCGGTTCCAACGTGTTTGTTGGACTGAGGATGCGGAAGAAATAGCAAACGAATTTGAGTTGATGATTAAAGAGAAACTCTCAATTAATTAAAGATATGAGTGTATAAATATGAAAGTACTAGTGACAGGGGCATGTGGTTATAAAGGTTCGGTCTTGGTGCCGAAACTACTGAACGAAGGGCATGACGTCGTCGGCATTGATACACAATGGTTTGGTAATTTTTTACCGGAACACCCTCGCCTTAGCGTGATTAAGCAGGATGTACGTGACACGGCCAATATAGATTTGACAGACGTTGATGTCATTATTCATTTGGCTTCTATTGCTAATGATCCATGCGGTGATCTCAATCCTAAATTGACTTGGGAAGTGAGTGCTCTAGCAACAATGCAGCTCGCTGACAGAGCCCGTCGAGCCGGAGTGAAGCACTTTATTTATGCATCATCAGGCAGTGTTTATGGTTTAAAAGATGAGCTTCAAGTGACGGAAGATTTAACGCTTGAACCAATTTCTGAATATAACAAAACAAAGATGGTTGCTGAACGCGTCATTCTGAGCTACCAAAACGACATGACGGTTCAAGTGGTTAGGCCCGCGACAGTTTGTGGTTTGTCACCCAGAATGAGATTAGATGTGTCGGTGAATATGCTGGCAATGCAAGCACTAGAAAATGGCAAAATTACTGTTTTTGGTGGCAAGCAAACACGCCCAAATATTCATATTGATGATATTACCGATCTCTATATCTTCTTAGTTAACAATACTGATGTAACAGGGGTTTATAACGCAGGGTTTGAAAATATATCTATTCTAGATATTGCTAACATGGTGGTTGCAACGACTCCTGCTGAGATTATTACTACACCTTCTAACGATCCTCGTTCTTACCGCATCAATTCTGATCGGCTGTTAAATACAGGTTTTAAACCTAAAAAGTGTGTCCAAGATGCTATCAACGAGATTGGCGATGCTTATCGGAGCAATGCACTCGTTAATGCAACCCACTTCCATAACTTAAAATGGATGCAAGAGAATCAACTCGCATGATTGAACATAGCAAGAAATACTTAAACAAGCTTTACGCAACGACTGAAGCTTTTGATTGGTCAAAAGTAGAGCCTCTTGCAGAGCATATGATAAAAGCTGTACGAGAAGGTAGGCATGTATTTATATGTGGAAATGGAGGAAGCGCCGGAAATGCTATCCATTTAGCCAATGACTTTTTATATGGCATTGAGCCAAGTGGAAATGCAATGAAAGTTGAAGCATTAGCTGCAAACTCTGCTGTACTCACTTGCTTAGGTAATGATATCGGTTATGAAAACATTTTTTCTCACCAGTTGAAGGTAAAAGCGAAGCCCGGTGATTTGCTGTTAGTACTTTCAGGTAGTGGTAATTCACCTAATATCCTCAGAGCTTTGGAGCAAGCAAAGGAAAGTGAGATGATCAGTTTCGCTATCCTTGGTTACACTGGCGGCAAAGCGAAAGAGATGTCTGATTTTCCAATGCACTTTGATGTTGACGACATGCAGATTTCCGAAGATCTCCAATTAATGATTGGGCATATGTTAATGCAATACCTATGTCAAAAATTGGGAGCAAAGGATGAGTAATGTTGTTTGTGTTATAGGGAGTAACTCTTTTTCAGGCTCAAGTTTTTGTAAGCATTTACTAAAACTTGGATATGAGGTGATAGCGATTAGTCGTTCCGCTGAACCCGTATTTGCTTTAGCCCCTCATCAATGGGTTCAAGAGGCAAGTGTCCAGTTTCATCAACTCGATATTAATCACCATCTGGAAGAGATAGAAGCATTACTTGATACAAGGAAGCCTTCGCATATCTATAACTTTGCTGCGCAAAGCATGGTTGGACAAAGTTGGGAGTTTCCTGAGCATTGGTTTATGACCAACGCCGTATCCACTATTAAGCTACACAACCTGCTTCGTTTTAAAGATTACTTGGAACGCTATATACATATTACAACACCGGAGATTTATGGTAGTTGTAGTGGTTTTGTTAGTGAGGATCATCCTTACAATCCAAGTACGCCATATGCTGTGTCGAGAGCCGCAGCCGATATGAGTTTAAAAACGTTCTTTGATGTCCACCAATTCCCAGTTGTTAGCACAAGAGCAGCTAATGTTTATGGGGAAGGGCAACAGCTTTATCGTATTATTCCAAAGACTATTATCTCAATCTTAACCGGAGAAAAACTTCCTTTGCATGGTGGCGGTCATTCCGAACGGTCATTTATCCATATTGATGATGTTTCAGAAGCAACATTGAAAATAGGGGAGAAAGGAGTCCTCGGTGATTGTTATCACATTTCAACTCTCGACACGATTTCAATTCGCGGGCTTGTTCAGAAAATATGCGATAGCCTATCGGTTAACTTTGATGATGTATGCGATATCGTTGGGGACCGTCCCGGAAAAGATGCTGCCTATTTATTAGATGCTACAAAACTAAGAACAACCTTAGATTGGCAAGATAAAATCACTCTAGATGTTGGGTTAGAACAGACAGTTGATTGGGTCAAGAACAACCTCACTGAGCTATCAAAGCAGCCAACAAGCTATATTCATAAGGCCTAGTAAATGGAAATTGATTTATTAAAAAACTACCCCAAAAGTAAAAGAAATACTAAGGGCCGCAGTGAAATAATGAGTGAAGAAGTGAAAGCTATTGCTCGGCAATATGGTAAAGACTTCTTTGACGGTGACAGACTGTATGGTTATGGCGGTTTTAGTTATATGCCGCGGTTTTGGCAACCAGTCGTTCCTGACCTAATTTCCCATTTCAATTTGAAAGCGGACAGCAGCTTGTTGGATGTAGGCTGCGCGAAAGGATTCATGCTGTACGATTTGCTTCAGCATATGCCGGAGATGCAAGTGTCAGGTTTGGATATTTCTGAGTACGCAATTGAAAATGCAAAACCGGAAGTGAAGGATTTACTTCAAGTAGGTGATGCTAAAGCTTTGCCGTATGAGGATGATAGTTTCGATGTAGTGATGAGTATCAATACAGTGCACAATCTTGAAAAAGATGAGTGTGCGGCAGCGCTGCAAGAGATTATGAGAGTGAGCCGTGGGAAAGCTTTTATAACGGTTGATGCATACAGAAATGATGAAGAGCAAGAACGTATGATGCAATGGGCGTTGACTGCCAAAACCATTATGCATGTTGATGATTGGAAATCGTTCTTCAAAGAAGTGGGATATACGGGTGATTTTTATTGGTTTATTCCCTAACTCAAGGTTAGGTATGGGCACGATTAAATCAGAAAATGAAATTTATAGGTTGTAAATTACATGCACGACAACACCATTATTAACCAAGTCAGACATCAGCTCGTTGACCTGTCTCATCAAAATAAAGTGCCACATTTAGCATGCGCATTGTCTTGCGTTGATATTCTTTACGCTTTGTATTTCCATGCAATGAAGATAAAACCCTCAGAGCCTAATCATGCTCAAAGAGATAGATTTTTGTTGGGGAAAGGGCATGCAGTGGCGGCACTATACTGTATGTTAGCGCAGCGTGATTTTTTCTCTCCAGATGACGTATATAGCCTTGGTCAAGATGGTAGCGCATTTGAAGAGCACCCTGGTGTGAACTCACCTCCCGGTGTAGATAATATTTCCGGCTCTTTAGGGCATGCACTTGGCCTTGCTACTGGCATGGCAAAGGCTTCTAAGATTAAAGGAACAAAAGAGCATTTTTATGCGCTAGTCGGTGATGGCGAATTAAATGAAGGAACCAACTGGGAAGCTGCAATGTTTGCTCCAGCTCATCGGCTAGACAATGTGACTCTCATTGTAGACTTTAATAAACTCCAAGGAACGGGGCGAAGTTGCGAAATCATGCAGCTGGATGACCTCGCCGAAAAATGGCGTGCATTTGGTTGGAATACCTTGGAGATTGATGGACATGACGTTGAACAACTTAAGGCTGCTCTCAGCAGTGATTCAAGTGTTGCTGGAAAACCCAAAGCGATAGTTGCACACACAGTAAAAGGAGCGGGTATATCCTTTATGCAAGATGACAATAATTGGCATTATCGCATTCCTACCCTAGAGGAAGTTGAACTGTCTGCAAAGGAGTTGGGTTTAAGATGAGAAACAAATTTGCTGAATGCTTAACTCAGTTAGCCAAAACAAATGAAGATATATGCTTACTTTATGCGGATATAGGAAACCGGCTGTTCAACAATCTCAAAGAGATTGCTCCTGACCGAACAATCAACGCTGGGATTGCAGAAGCTAACATGGCAACCATGGCTTCTGGAATGGCACAAATGGGGTTTCGTCCATTTATTTACACTATCACTCCATTTACAACCGCACGAAACTTTGAACAGATAAAAATTGATCTCGCTTATGCCAATGTCCCTGTAGTTATCGTTGGTACAGGGTCTGGCTTGGCCTATGCGAATCTTGGGCCTACACATCATTCATTTGAAGATATAGCGCTTATGCGTGTGTTACCCAATATGAAGATCGTATGCCCGGCAGATTCCATGGAATTGGAAGCATTAATGCCGGAATTGCTTAAAGAAACAGGGCCTGTTTATTTGCGTATAGGCAAGAAAAATGAGCCTCAAAATTATTCTGATATCCCCAAATTAACTGTTGGGAAGGCACACTTGTGCAGAGAAGGGCAGCGCGTGACATTGCTGTGTACAGGAACCGCATTGCATATTGGTAATCAGGTTGCTGATGAGCTGTTGTCTAAAGGTATTTCTGCTGAGCTTGTTAGTATGCATACAGTGAAGCCGTTAGATACTGGTTTTTTATCTACAATCCCTGCTGATAAGCTTGTCGTCAGTATCGAGGAGCATAGCTTAAATGGCGGGTTTGGTAGTGCTCTCTGTGAGTGGTTTAATGATAGTGACTGGGAAGGTAAGGTGTTGCGTTTCGGGATCCCTGATACCTTTATTGATCAGTTAAGCGGACCTCAGGCAGCGAGAGATAGAATTGGTTTAACTGCACCTGACATAACATCTCGTATTCTTAAAAAGTTGTCTCTATGAGAATCGGTATAGACTTTGATAATACTATCGTTAACTACGATGGCGTATTTTATAAAGCTGGACGAAGATTAGAATGGCTTCCTAAGCTTGATGATGAAAGTAAACAAGCCGTTAAAAGTTATTTCATTTCGCGTGGTGAAGAGCCCCGCTGGACTGAATTGCAAGGTATTGTTTATGGTTCTGATATCCGTTTCGCTAAGCCTTATGAGGGTATCTACGAAATTTTAGGTAGATGGAAAGACGTAGGACATCAAATGTTCCTCGTGAGCCATAAAACCAAGTTTCCTATCATCGGAGATAAATTAGACTTTCACCAAGCTGCTAGCAATTGGTTGAAGGAAAATGACCTTATGCCTTATTTTGAGGAAACGTATTTTTGTCCTCAAAAAGATGAAAAAGTCGAAATGATAGGGAGGCTGGAACTGGACTATTTTATTGATGACCTACCTTCAATACTTAATGCTGTGAACTTTCCACAAAAGACTCACGGCGTTTTATTTTCTCCAGATAACCAAGATGGTAATGGCTTACGGTCTGTTTCCAAATGGGCTGAGCTATTAAAAGTAGTATGTTAGCGCCGTGATTGAAGAGCATATCCTATCGTGGGCTTCAGGTAAGGTTGGTGCTAACTTTACTCAAATCGATAAAGCGTTTGGTGGGAAGAATAACAAGGCTTTTCACCTTCAATGTGATAAAGGGCAGTTTTTCCTAAAGCAGTATTTCTCTTACTCAGACTCTGATGGTTCGCGTTTTAAGCGTGAATGTGAATTCTATACATTGCTTAATAAGCACGATATTAGAGATGTAGCGACTTTAGTTGCGAGTGACCAAAGATACGGTGTAGCACTTTTTAGTCATATTAGCGGAAAGTCTATTGAGTTCTGCTCGTCAGATGACATCCTTCAATCAGCTGATTTTATTAGACGTATTAACGTTCCTGCAATATGTTTGAGTGCCAAAAATATAGAATATGCTCGAGGCGGTCTTAGCTCTCCTATGCTTTTTCTCGACGATATAAATGGTCGTTTGCGTATATTGAATGAGCTAGAGTCTGATAAGGATATCTACGATGAACTTAAAGTTTATTTGAATGAAGACGTTAAACCATTAGTAGAGGTATTAAAAAGTCGGTGGAAAGGCTTTTTTGCTAGTGATAATAAATTTGAACAAGTGCTATCACCTTCTGACTTTGGTTTTCACAATGTTTTGCGAGGTCAACACTTATACTTCTTTGACTTTGAGTATGCGGGTTGGGACAGCGCTGAGAAACTTGTGACAGACTTTTTTTGCCAACCTAGGTATCAGATCGATGGGGCGTTGATGCCAAATTTTATTGAAGCCGCTTTTCCTAAACCGACAAGACAAAAGTTGTTGGGGAATTGCAGGAAACTAGTTGATTTAGCAACAGTTAAGTGGGCCCTTATTTTTTTAAATGAATTTAAATCTAATGATATGAAACGAAGAGTTTTTTCCGGTGAACAGGATTGTGATGATTACCTTAGAAGGCAATTGGAAAAGTCGAAGCGTAAGCTATTTGAGGTAGAGGTATGACAACTAATACAATGAGAGCAGCGGTTCTCTTTGAAACATCTAAACCGTTAAGTATTGTCGAAGATATTAAAGTCCCCCCTTTGACTCGTGGTCAGGTGCAGGTGAAAACTTTGTACAGCGGACTGTGTCACTCTCAACTTATGGAGGTGTCAGGAGGGCGCGGAGAAGATAAGTATTTGCCACATTTACTCGGCCATGAAGGTGTTGGTATTGTAGAGAATGTCGGGGATGGGGTTACTAAAGTCAATGTAGGCGATAAAGTTGTTATCGGATGGATTAAAGGTGAAGGGCTTGATGCCCGGGGAGCTCAGTACCCTCACTTAGATTACGTGATTAATTCTGGCTCGGCGACGACTTTGTCAGACCGGACAATAGTTGCTGAGAATCGAGTTGTAGTATTACCCTCGGGGTTCCCAGATAGGTTGGCGATGTTGTTAGGGTGTGCGCTTCCGACGGGGTTAGGTTTGGTTTTAAATGAGCTAAAACCAGAAAGCAACCGAACTATAGCCGTATTTGGCTTGGGCGGCGTTGGCATGAGCGCATTGCTAGCCGCTAATTTAAGTAAGCCAAGCAAACTTATTGCCGTAGATGTTGCGGAAGAAAAGTTAACACTTGCTAAAGAACTCGGAGCGACCCATACCATTAACGCTGGGCAAGTTGATCCTGTTGCTGAAATTTTGAAGCTCACTGATGGCGTTGGTTTGGATTATAGCCTCGAAGCAGGTGGAACGACCGGAACTATTGAGCAAGCTTTTGCATCGGTGCGTGACGGTGGTGGTCAGTGCGTATTTGCTTCTCACCCCAAGGAAGGTGAATTCATTAAACTTGAACCTCATGCGTTTCACCGTGGGAAAAGTATCAGAGGGAGCTGGGGAGGAAGCAGTTTCCCTGATAGAGACATTAAAAAATTCGCCGAATTGTATCGTCAAGGTGACATTAACCTCGAGGTATTAATTAGTCGTGAGTATAAGTTAGAGCAAGTCAACGATGCATTGGATGATTTGGCTAATAGACGAATTATTAGAGCGTTAATCAATACGCAAATATAGAAGGTTAATAACGATATGGATAATTTTGCTGGAAAAACCAGTTCTGAAGAAATAAAAGACAAGTTTGAAGAATCGTTACTTAAAGAGCAGCGGTATGGTGAATTTGCTCTAGGGGAAAATACTACTAAATTTTTCCTAGAAGACCCCAAGATGATGTTGTTTAGATTCGCACGATACAAGTTTGTTGCAAAAATGTTTGACGGCTTTGAAAGTGCGATGGAAGTTGGTTGCCAAGAAGGGTTATGCGCACAAGTCATTCAGCAATCAGTGAAGAAAGTTCACTGCACGGATTTTTATAAACCCTTTATTGAGAGCTGTGAGCGACGGATAAAAAATCCCAATATTACGTTTGCAGCCCATGATATTTTGGATTCCTGCACAGAAGAAAAGTACCAAGGGGTGTTCGCGCTCGATGTCTTTGAACATATTGAGCCCGAGTTTGAGAATATCTTTATTCAGAATATGATTAAGAGCATGCAGTCAGACGGGACTCTCATATTAGGTATTCCGTCTCTAGAATCTCAAGCATATGCATCAGAACCGTCAAAAATTGGACATGTTAACTGCAAATCAGGAAAAGATTTTAAAGCACTTTTGCAAAAGCATTTTGTTCACGTTTATTGCTTTAGCATGAATGATGAAGTCTTGCACACAGGGTTCTTTCCTATGTCGCATTACTTGTTCGTAGTTTGTAATACACCGAGGTAAATTTTGGAAAATATTCACTTGTTTAACGTCACAACCACTGGTAGTTCAGCATCTGTTTGGCTTAATAGTTTACTGAATGAGCTTGGAGCTGTGTCTTTTCATGCTTTACGTTCGGACCCGTTTTCATCATTTGCTCAGGAGCTAAACAGAGCTGATACACCTCAACTAAATCAAACTGAGTTATTCAGAGGGTTGCGTATGCTTGGGTATGCTAAGACTAGCAATCCTCCGCCTTGGGAGCAACATGAACAAAGACATCAATTAGCGATCGGTGTTGTTCATACTTTCTATAAGTCTAGCGAAGTTAAAGTTGCTTTTAATGATATTGGGGGTGGTCGAAATATCGCGATGTTCAGAAACCCAATTCACAGGATTAATTCTCAGTTTCAAGCTAGCTATAAAGCAATGATTGGCAAAAAGTGGAAGTCACTTTTTGCTGAGCTTTTGAATGATTACGATAACCGGTTTTATCCAGCATTTGAGCAGTTAATATCTTTACAGCCTGAAGCAAAGGTAAATGCTGTAAAAATTTTTGATATTTTTGTTAACAGGATTATTGAATGTGATATTGATAATCAGAAAGTTTGTGATGAATCGGAGAGTCTTTATTATGAGCGTATGTTTACGAATGTCGATGAGACGATAAAAAAGCTAGGCATTTTGATAAATCGAAGTATATCTCAGGTTCCTCTTGATGCATTTAAAACTAAGACTAACCAGCATATTACTAAGAAAAGTAATGTTTTAGAGTCATGGCAGGAATTACCTGAGATCTTAAGGGATAGGCTTTCGAAGATTAGTGTTCCTAGGGAAGAGTATATTACCTGTTATAAAGAGCTTGGATACGATATAGAGACGCTCGGCTTTTAGTTATGATCTTACTTTATGGCATTAATGAGTATTCAATAGCCTATTTTGAAGAAAATGAGAGCTGTGATAGTGCTAAATTTGTCACAACTCAATCTGAGGAAAGGTTTGGAGTCTCGTCATTGAGTTTTGATGATGCGATTGCACAATTTCCAGATAGTGAAATTATAATCTTTTCCACTTTTTCTAAAGAAATTATCTCTAGTTTAATACATAAGAATTACCCGTTAAAAAAAGTGAGTGTTTACAATCGCTTTTTGAAAAGAAGAGTGGAAACAGAGGGGCTAATTCATCGATATCAATACACTAACGATGAAGTTCTGCATTGTGTTTATGACTTGAATAATTGCCTTGTGACATTCGACTTCTTTCTTTATTTGGTGAATGCCGAAATAGAACGAATAAAACGGGGGTTACAGTTCATTAAGGTTCATATCGTGCTTCCGTTAGACGGTACTGAAGGCTCCACTAATCTTGAAGATTCAACCTTTCGTAATGGAGAACATGCGGATATCGATTATATTTTAGGAAGGGTCTCTGGAATTATTGAACCATTATGTCAATGTCATAAAAAAGTGCTCTCTGTTTCTCGCCATACAAGAGACGACTTTGCAGCTTATTGCACAGCGCTAGGTGAGTTTGAAGCATTTCCAGTGGATTTCAGTAATAGTCGATTACTGCGTCAATACTACTATTCGAATATTGAATCTGACCTCAGACATTACGCTCATGAACTTGAAGGGTTTGTTAGTGCACCTAAGAGTACGATTGAGCTTGTAGATAGATTCTTATCTGAATTTGGTGAAGGGCGAAAGCCTATCGTGATAACGTTACGTGAGTACGACTTTCAGCATCACCGAAATAGTAAACATGATGATTGGGTGAGGTTTATTGAGAACTTAGACCATCAAGAGTACTTCCCTATAATCGTTAGAGATACTTATAAAGTTTATGCGCCTTTTCCTGAAACAAAAGCTTATATATTTAATGAAGCATCCATTGATTTAAAAGTCCGAATGGCTCTTTACCAGCGAGCCTATTTGAATTTGTCAGTAAATTGCGGACCAAGCTCTTTGTTCTATTTTCTTGATAATTGCCACTCTATCGAATTTAGAGATGTCAATCCCGAGAGCATCTCAACCACTTCTGAACAGATGTACAAAGCCAGCCTTATGGTTGAGGGCGAGCAGCCTTTTTACGCCAAAAAGAATCGTAATTTGGTGCACTGGGCAGACGATACGTTTGACAATATTAACCAAGCCTTTAACCAATTTGTCAGTGAAGAGACCAAAAGGAATACTGAGTGAAAAAAATCACGGTAAAACATCGCTCAACCTGCAGATTATGTGATAGTCCAGACATTGTTTTGGCTGTCAAAATGGAACCTATACCCCCTCAAGAACTTTATCTTGAGAATGCAGAAGATGCGCGTGCTATCGAGCGACTTCCCGTTGATATCTACTTTTGTGAAGACTGTAGTCACGTACAACAACTGGATATCTTAGACTCTGAGACGCTATGGCAAGACTATACCTATGAGTCGAGTAAAGCCAAGGGGATGATGCAGCACTTCCAAGAATTTACGGATGATGTACTTGAAGAGCATAATCTTCAAAAAGACAATGGTTATATTCTTGATATCGGGAGCAATGATGGTGCTCTTCTTTCATGCTTTAAGAACGAAGGGTTTCAAGTTATAGGCGTAGACCCCGCTAAAAACTTAGCTGAACAAGCAACAAAAGCAGGAATTCCTACCTACGCAGATTTATTTGATGTTGAGACAGCGAAACGCATACTTGATAGTGATGGAAAAGCAGCGGTCATTACAGCCTTTAATGCCTTTGCTCATGCAGATAACTTGAATGATATTGCTGATGGTATCCGTCTTCTATTGAAAAACGATGGGCTTTTCTATTTTGAGGTGCAGTATCTACTCGACGTGTTAGATAAAGTTTTAATTGGGACAATCTTTCACGAACACCTAAGCCATCACTCTCTGCTTCCTATGATGCAATTTTTGTCCTCCCATGGCCTTGAACTCATAGATGTTAAACGCGTTGAAGTTCAGCATGGTGCGTTGATAGGTAAAGTTCAATTGAAAGGTGGGCCCTACCATGAAAACAAACGTGTTAGCGAATTGGTTTCTTTGGAAAAAGAGCGTGGACTGGATAGGTTAGAAACGGTCCAGTCATTAGACAAGCACCTTGACGAACTTAAAATCCAAGCAAATGCTTTTAGAGCCAAGGTACAAAATGAAAATGCTCTTGTAGCTGCTTATGGTGCTGCACGCAGTGGTCAAAGTTTGATATCTCAACTTCAATTGGATGGAATTATTGAGTTTATTGTCGATAACCACCCTCAAAAAATAGGTAAGTTTCCGGCAGGCGACGGTATCCCAGTTGTTTCGACGGAATTGTTGCAAACCAAAAAGCCGGATTACACAGTAATACTGGCTTGGGTTCATGTAAAAGTCATTGTTGCAAATAACCGCGATTATTTGCAACGGGGCGGGGTGTTCGTTGTTTTGACACCTCAATTAACGTTAGTGACTGAAGATAACGTTAACAGCTTTCTTGATGATTATGGAGTGCGTTAGGATGGAAAGGTTACGTATTCTCGTTGTGGGTGGAGATAGCTTTCTTGGAAAGACTCTGGCAAGTTCATTGATAGCCGATGGACATTATGTAGTCACAACAACTCGTCGACCTGAAGAGGTCGATGGATCAAAAATTTTACTCGATCTAGCGATACTACCTACTGAATTACCAACCGGGTTTGACCATGTCATATTGCTGGCTGGTATATGGAACTATCAAGCGTGTGAAACATCGGCTGATGCCTGGTTAGTGAATGTCGAAAATATGAGTAAGCTTTCCGCTCAATTTGTCGAGCAGGGGAGTTTCGTTACTTTCGTCTCGTCAAATACTGTGTTTGGGGGAGAACGACCATGGTGTCATGAAGATGATGACCATACTCCTCAATTCGCTTATGCCAAGCACAAAGCTGCTGGTGAAGCCGCAATTATTGAAGCTGTCACAGCTGTAAAAGGCATACAACGACTTAACATTGTTAGACTGACAAAAATTTTATCTATCGATACTCCCCCTTTACCGAGTTGGCTAGAAGATTTTGAACAAGGAAAGGTGGTGACTCCTTTTGCCGATCTAATTTTTGCTCCTATTAGTGTTGAGTTTGCCGCGAGTGGCGTTGCGAAAGTATCGTTGAGTCGTGAGCCAGGCAACTTCCATTTATCGGGTAGTGAAAATATTAACTATGTTGAATTCTCACGTAAACTGGCTGAGCAGTTTGGGTTTCCTCTTGATCTGATAGAAGCAACAACTTCTCAAGAAAAAGGCGTTTCTATACCGTTTTTGCCAAAGTACAGTGGCTTAGGTATGGAACGAACGCAGTCTGTGCTTGGTATAACCCCTCAAACTATTGGTAGCGTATTTGATGATCTTAGCAAACAAAGAGACTTAGGAGTTTCGAATGGCACAAACTCATGCTTTTTGTACTCTTTGTGAATCTAAGAGTGTTAGGGCCGGGTTGGCATTTTGGGGGCAACCTCTATCCAACCGGTTTATTGACCAAGCTCAAAACGATATTCCGCCAGTGGATATTCAGTTGGGACTTTGTGTGTCTTGTGGAGTAATACAGTTAGCAACATTACCCAATATTGACGATGTTAGGCCCATATACAACTGGCTGACTTATAACGAGCCTGAAGGGCATCTAGACAACGTCGTTGAACATTTAATGCCTTTACTCTCTCAAGATGCAAATATTATTGGCGCAACCTATAAAGATGAAACAACACTACGTAGGTTGAGTGAAAAAGGCTTTAGTAAGACAGAAGTTATCGATTATAAGCAGTTGAAGATGCCTTACGGCTTGGAAACTATTCAGTATGCACTAAGTGACAAGGTTGAAGCTTTGTATGCTGATATGCCAGAAAAAAGCGCTGATCTCCTCATTGCGAGACATATTATTGAGCATGCACATAGAGCAAAAGTGATGCTGTCAAATTTAAGCTCTTTGGTGAAAGACGGGGGCTTATTGGTACTTGAGTTCCCTGAGAGCAGTGCATTATTAAATAAGAAAAACTACCCATTCCTATGGGAGGAGCACATTAGTTATTTTACAGAAGATGATTGTCAAACGCTGGCAGATGCTATTAATGCTGAGTTGATTGGGCAATATCGATACCCTTATGCATATGAGGATAGTATGGTGATTGTCTTGAGAATCAACCATACCCCAAATAAAGGTGAAAAGGCGGTTCAGTCAGCTAATGTTAGTAAAAAATCATGTTTACTGAATGAGTTTGAACAAAGCTTTAACACAGAAAAACAACGCTGGCAGGACAGGTTGGCTGCGGTCAATGCACAAGGCAAAAAAGTGACGGTTTTTGGTGCTGGTCATTTGAGTATCAAGTTTATTAACTTTTTCGAGTTAGGTGAATATATTGACTGTGTTGTTGACGACAATACAAATAAAGTGGGTAGTTACATGCCTGGCTCACATGTTCCTATTGTTGCATCTGAGTCAGTTTCTGCGGATAGCCATCCGTACTGTATATCAACGTTGAGCCCTGAAAGTAAAAAAAGAGTACTGCAGCTCAACGATTACCTTAAATCAGGTGTAGAACTGATCGATGCTTTCAATAGTCGGGATGATGTCTTATGAGTTTAGACAATCTTCAACTAATGAAAGAGAGCGAAGGTGTATACAGAACAACAACCTCAGTGTCTGTTATCTCACAAGAACATTTAGCGCTTATAAAAAGAGAGGCAGAAAGTGTCAGTCGCAAGAGAGCACGGATCTGCTTACACCCAACTAATGACTCTCCGTTGCATGAAATGTTTATAGCATTATCAGGACAAGGGTACGTTAAGCCGCATAAGCACTTGAAAAAGAGCGAATCTTTTCATCTTGTTGAAGGAGATATTGCCGTTATATTGTTCGACGACAATGGACATGTGACTCAATCAATACGTCTATCAACGTTGAATACTAGGTACTATCGCTTGGAGGCAGGAACTTTCCATACCATTGTTGTTTTATCTGAATTAGCGGTTATTCATGAAGTGACTGACGGGCCTTTTGTTGCCTCTGAAACCGAGTATGCCGATTTTGCACCGGATGAAGGGAGCCCTGACGTTGGCGTGTATTTGGATAGCTTTGTTGAAGCGGCTAATGGCGTAACCAATTTAACTTGAACACGCCGTTTGAATTGAATACTTTCTATTTAGGTTCTATGAATCTGTACCCTATTGGAGATTTAATGAATTGAGCATCCGTAGATTGATGCAGATCAAGCGAAGATTTGCTCACTTTTTGTAAATTATCTCTATACAGTTTACGATGTTCATCGTTTCTGTATTGTGCTTGAACTGGAAAAACATATTTGTTCTCAATATTGCTCGCGTTTTTTTTGGCATAAAAAGAAATGCCAATAACATCACTTGCATGATTTGTTTTTAAAATAGGAACAAAGCCATGTCGTAACTTGTCGTCGTATGAATAAGTCCTTAATAGCTCCTCAGGGTCTATTGCAAAAACATTCTTGCTACGCTTTCCTGTGTCGTACCATTCTCGGTAAACATATAAATAGACTTCAAATTCTTCAAATTCGTTGTATACAAAGAAATCATAGATCATAGCTGGTAATACAACCGAATAGGGTTGATAGTGTAAGCTAGCGACATTTAGAGAATATAATACTCCGCCTTCGTCAAGCATTGATACCATGTTCAACAAAGCTTGCGCGGGATTAAAAACATTATCCAGTGTGCTTCCATCAAGGATAAAGCCAGCTACATTGTGATGCTCAGAAGCAATTGGGTAGTTTAGATCTAAAAGAATTGAAGCACCTTCGTAATCTGTTACATCAAACGATTCCAAAGGTTCATCATGAATTAACGAGAAAAATGAACGATCGGATATAAATCTTTCACCTTTCTCATCTGTTTGGACTTTTGCTGCTCTAGTATCTTCATCTATGTTCAAGTTGTCTGAGCAAGTTTTTGCAGCAGTCACTTCGATTGCGCGGTCTCGAGATATTTGTATTGTTTGACGACCAGCTGAAAATATCCGTCCACTTATATTGCTCTTGTTGAAGAGCTTTACTATTGCCTTAGCTTGATGAATACTAATTCCCATAAGTTCTCCTATGCTTAATTACTCTGACTTCCAGAAATATTAGGTTTATATACATAGCGGCTATTGTTTGTCTTCCTTTAATTATTCGATTGGAAAACTATAGCTTCTCTTAAATCACTCTAACTTGTTCTATTGATGACGTACTTTTGACCGAAAAACTCTTTATCAGGCTGGGTGGTGTTTGAGATGCCAAGGTGATTTTGAAGGCGCTCATCAAATACTCGCTCAGTCAAATAAGCCAATACAAAATCTTTTGTTGAGAGGGGCTTGTGTACTCTTCGGTTTCTTGTTCCAAATGGTGATATTAATGCTTCTGGACTTGGCGGCGATTTGTATGCTACATAATAGGAGTTGCATGGCTCATAGATATATAGTGATTCACGCATTGAATCTGTGGGTACTACTTTATCTGATAAACTACCTTCAACAGTACTGTACTTTAAGAAGATAGTACTAGGTTGGTAAACTGCTAAACATGCATTCATTGCTCTATGAGCCACAAAAACTAAGCTAGTAAATATAGGTAGTTTCTCTTGATTAAGATTTATCCGAACTGGCATCCTAATTATCTTTTCTGCAATCGGGATTGATGCAGGTTTACTTCTTAGATCAATATTTTCTATAAGTAGAGTAGATTGGGAGCCAAAAATAAAATTGCCCACTTTTGAAGCTTTAAAATCTGGCTTGTCAATTATTTTATGTGGTTCATTGAAATAGTAGATAACAAAATCAAACCTATCGGCTAAGAGTTTGCAGGCTTCTGATAAGCTGCAAACCAATACTTGCCTTAACATATTGAAACTTGCCGATTCACTGATATTCTTTACGGCTTTTAAAAAGTGCGTTGAATCAGTAATTACAAGGACTCTTTTGTTGGATAGCTCCGTTTTCCTTAACAATAACTCGCGATTGTGCTTGTTAAACGACGATGTATCGAATTGATGTTCATTCAACCTGATCAATCGACTTATTTGTTTAAAGCTTTGTTTCCAAGTCTCTAATGCGTCATGGAAAAATGTTGCTTGTTGAGTTTCCTCATCCAGTGTATGCAATAACTTAGATAAGACAGCATTAGCATAGTTGACCGTTCCATATAGATAATAGAATAAGAGTGAGTTTCCGTTTTGATATGAATTAAATAACTTCTCTTTTTGGCCTGCGATAAGAGAAGCTCCTTGCTTACGGCTATCAATCGGTGTTTCCAAAAACTCTTCAAAATTGATTAATTCTTGTTCTAATACATTAGGATCGAATTTTTCTCGATGGAGGCTTACTGTGCTATCGCCACTCTTATGTTGATACGCTTTATTCTTGATGTTTTCGACAGCGAGTTGCTTTTCATTTGAACTTGTTGTGATGAGGATATCGTCTAATTGTAGAGGATGTGTACCATTTACCTTGGCACCATCACTGCAATTGTAAAAGGTGCATTCTTTCGCTTTCTTTAAGATGATATGTTCTAAGATCTCTTTAGAAATCTTAAATTCATGTTTAGTATAAACTAGCGGCCTGAAGTTTCCTGGGACCTGTATTGAGGTGTTGTTTGCTTCAGCATAATCATAAAACTCAGAACCATCATCGTTATAGTATGAAGACGACTTCGAATGGTGGTGTTTATTATCAATAAAGCCAAGATCAATACCGATAAAGTAGAGGCTTTTAAATCCAAGTACTGAAAAAAGGTTAGTCGCAAAGTTCGCTACTGTTGGAAAAGCGTCCTCTAGCACCTCGAAGTGACTGCGGCCTAAAATTTCCAAGCTTGATATTGTTGATGATTCACCTTCCTTAAACGAGATATAAACATCTTTGTAAAGCGATACAGTGTCTGGGTGCACGCCGTTACATGAAATAAGACTAACTTGCTTTAAGTACTCTTTATCGCCAATTAAGGATGCCCAATCATAAGTCGTACGGTTTTGTTCAATCTCAGCATGGAAGTCAGGTGTGATGTTGTTGCTGTGAAGAACTTTTAGAGATGTTCCACAAGAAACCACAATAACCTTATCTCGATACTCTTTTATATATTCTATTGAGTGATCTAATGATGGGCCATTACCGACTAGGAATATGGGTGTTTCCTGATTGTCATATGTTAATTTCTTATTTGGCTTACTTGTCAGAAGAGGGAAGTCTTGCTTTAACCCTTCTAGGGTTTGTGAGATACCGTAATAAGCGTGGTCGAAGTTTTCGCCCATCGCTATAACAACCTTAAGTTGCTCCCTCAGTTGGGCAATTGCAGTGTTTAGCGCTGCATTATAGTAACTTTGATAAAAATAGGTGTTGTTCAAAATATAGGGACCAATAACATGGAATTGGCTTAAAAGATCCCTAAACAGGTTAGTGCCGTCGTCTCCGATATTGAGGTAAATACGATGTTCGGATTTATCAATATCAGAGAGTATAGATGCCCAATCAACAGCAAATAGGGATGCATAGAAGAAGTCCCTGTTGGGTTCACAAATAAAGAGGTTCTCAATATTATGCTCTTTTACCAGATCCTCCAGCTGATAGCCGACTCCAAGACCGAAAATAATTATTGATTGGATATCCTCTGGAAGAAGTCCGCTTTCTTCTCTAACACGCTCGATAAGATCTTCTGTCGCTTTAACAAACTGGTTATGTTCGTAATGAGCAAGTTTTTTGCCTTTATATCCAAGTACTAAACCATCTTTTAATGGATGTTTTCTGAAACTTTCATAGTTGAGCTTACATTCGTCTATTGTGTCAGTTGAATACCACCCCGCAAGTTTATCTTTTTCAAGGATGTTGACTTCACCGTTATTAGATAAAATTGGAAGCCAATCTGACGGTTCATAAGATTCGAACTGCTCAGCTATATCTGGAAAGTACTTTTTGAATGCCACTATATTTTTCTGATATCGAGGCAAGCTTGTCGAACACAACTGATAGTTACTTAAATCTATTTGAGGGAGCCAAGGAGGACAGTACTTATTAACGCTTTGAGTAGCATTAAAGTGTAAGCCTTCAGAAACTAGTTTGTCCCATGGAGTACTTAATAGCTGGTCATAAACGGAGTCATAGACTAAATGATGATAGTGTTTGTAAACATGAAAACCTTCAATTTGGAAATGTTCAGTGAGTTGCTGAATGTCGGAAAGCAGATCTCTTCCATCCTGACCAACTTGAATGAATAAATTTGTTCCTTTCCGTTTTGCTGTTTCTAAGATATTTTTCCAGCTCACAACGGAAACTGAATTAGATAAGTACTGAGGTTCGGCTTCATAGATGATCAGGTGTTTTATATCCGAGCGCTCGATTAGCTGTTCTATATGAACTCCAAGCCCACAACCTAATACGACTAAACACTCAATTGTATCTTTAATTGATGGCGCATTGATAAGCTGCTTGAGTGCTGTACTTGCATTTTGTAATGCTTCATCAATGAACAGAGTTGCGTCACTTTCTCTTTCTTTGTTTGCGGCTACATCAATGTTTTTAATTGGTACATACATCGGGTATTTATAAAAATGGTCTACCTGTTTAATGATCTCCTCCACAGGGTGGAAGCCATAAAATGCCTTACCAATACTGAAGTCAACCAGGTTAAATTCACCGTATTTATTATTAAAAACAGCAATGCTTTTTCTTTCAATAGCATTTAGTGTATTGAGGATAGCGGGAATATGTCGTTGAAATGAATTAACATTTTCTTTATGTGTTTTAGTTATGTGCTCGGCTAATTCCTCGTCTAGCCGAGCCTGTATCTGCTCATTCTCGTCTAAGTGTAAGTGTATGTTTTTTAACATTGCTTCTTCGAAATCTAGTGTTGTTATTTGCTAAGCTGCACATCTTTTATTTAGCAGTCGAGCCGGCACCATATATGTATTTTAAGCACTTAATTTCAGGGAAACGAGTACTTGTTGAGCTTTAAAGTGAAAATTATGGTTTGATGATTATTCCTTGGCCTGTTGGCAAAGCGAGGATAGTTACGTCTTTTTCTTTTGCAAATATGTCAAATGCGACTTTTTGCTCTTCGTATTGTACTAGGCCATAGTCGTCTAAAAGAATGACTCCACCTGATATTATTTTATCCCAAAAAAAGTTAGCTGCTGCTATTTCAGGCGCAGCGCAGTTCATATCTAGTGATAAATAGCAAACTTTATTAATCTCAACATTCTCAAGCGTTTTGGGGATCATGCCTTTGATCAATTTGACATTTTTATAGGTGGAAAAATGATTGTTCACTTGGTCGAATTGGTCAGCATAAAATTTGTTTAAGTAGTTAATCTTACCTATTTGCTGCTTTTCATTCTTGTTTAATTGTTCGTTATCCAGCCCTTCCCAACTATCAAAAAGGTAGAAATGCCTCTCTGGCATAGGCCAGTTAATATAATTCAATATAGCTGTTGTATAGAAACCTCGCCATACGCCGCACTCTACAAAGTCACCTTCTAGCTTTTCTGCAACAGAAGCGCACCATAATGCAACGTGTGTCGTCCAATATTTTTTATTTGGTGACTCTGAAACTGTTTCACTTGCTTTTTTATAGGAACGAACATATTTGTCATCTAATAAAAAGTCGTGATTGTGGATTTTTTGAGGATCAATTGACAAGCCATCATAATCGTAATTAGACGTGTATATATTCTTATTCGTATAGGATGTGGCTTGTTCTGTTGTTTCTTGTTTTTCTACACTAACTCGTTCGATTCTGTACCCTAAATGCCTAATAAGGCTATTTAAAAAGTGAGGCATTATTTATGCTCCTATGCATATCTTTAGTGGTGGAGTTATGATTAATGTTCATTTTTGTTACAAGCCGAAATATATCGAATATCTAGCCACTTCTTATCGGTAATATTGTATTTTTCCTGAGAAATTACTTTTATATCGAGCTTCTCAGAGAATTACTGCACAGAATATTGAAGGGCTTACGTTAAGTAAATCACCTATATGCCGATACAAATAAATAGGCGATGTATGCAATGTTTTGTAGTATCACTGTTTTTACTGATTTATCTGTGGTTACGCAGAATAAGAACTCAAGAGTAGTGTAATAAATTGTCCACATTAATTACGTTTGAACAATTATTAAATAAGCGAGCAGAACTGGATAAAGTTGTGCTGGTAACCGGTAATTTTAATATTCTCCACCCAGGGCATATTAGGCTGTTACGGTTTGCGAAAGAGTGTGGTCAAACATTAATTGTCGGTGTTAATGAGAATAATAGTGAAAGCACATCAGAGCATTTAGATGCGAAGCACCGGCTTGAAGTCGTCGCATCTTTGGAGTACGTAGATTTCGGTTTTATCAACACTAAGAGTAGTGTTGAGTTGATAGATGCGCTGAAACCTTGGGCTGTAGTGAAAGGTAAAGAGTATGAAAACCTCAATAATGCAGAAGAAGCGGCATTAAAAGCCTATGGTGGACGGCTAATTTTTAGTTCCGGTGATAGTGGCGCGAGTTCGCAGTCTTATCTCAAGACGCGCGCAGTTAAGGATGTTCATGTATCAAATCTAAATGGTTATCTGGAACGACAAAATATTGACCTTGATAGAGTTAATGAGGTTATAGACCGATTTTCGAAGAAAAGGGTGCTGGTCATTGGTGACACTATAGTCGACCAATATATGCAGTGTAATGCGGTTGGTATGTCCCAAGAAGACCCTACAATAGTTGTAACACCCGATGAGTCTAAGTTCTTCTTAGGTGGAGCTGGGATCGTTGCAGGTCATGCGAAGTCATTGGGCGCTTCTGAGGTTAGTTACTTTAGCGTATTAGGTCATGACAAACAGGCTGACTTTGCTGAAACAAAGTTATTGGAGTACGGGATATCACCTCATGTTTTCTTTGATGAGACTCGCCCCACGAATTTGAAAACACGATACCGTGTTGGTAGTAAAACACTTTTGCGTGTAAACGAAGTTAGGTCTCATGATATTTCGAAAGAGATCCAAGCAAGGATTTTAAGTGACCTCGAAGCAAAAATAGCCAATGCGGATTTGTTGTTATTCTCTGATTTTAACTACGGCATGTTGCCACAAGAGCTTGTTGATGAAATCACTACATTAGGTGTTAAGCACGGTGTTGTTATGGCTGCAGATAGCCAAACATCTTCTCAAGTTGGGGATATTGCAAGATTTAAAGGAATGGATTTTGCTTCACCTACTGAGAGGGAGGTGAGAGTAGCACTTAAAAATGACAAGGATGGCTTAGTTGTTCTTGGACAGAAGTTGACAGAAATTTCGAGATGTAAAAACTTGTTGATAACCTTGGCTGAAGAGGGGATTTTTATACATAAGCCTAGCGGTACTAGCTGGGAAAATGATCGAATAAAAGCCTTAGCAGCAAACCCCATTGACCCAGCAGGCGCTGGCGATTGCCTGTTTACCGCTACTACACTGGCAATGACCTCCGGGGCATCTATATGGGAAGCATCCTTTATTGGTTCGGTTGCAGCGGCTTGTCAGGTAGCCAATGTGGGAAATTTGCCTATAGATTCAAATCGATTCAGGCAAGCAGTTAATCAGTTTCGATAAAGAAGTGGCTTCACCATTTAATGCAAGAAAGCTTATGGAATAAATGCTAGAAACTCCTCTTGAGCTAATTTGTAGCTTTTAGGGGTTCCTATATCACGATGATATATTTCATTGACCCATGAGTACATCTTGCCTTCAAGGTAAGGAATAACTTCTAAGCTTATGTCGCTTGCATTGTTTTTCTTAATCCAGTCGATAATAGCTGGTGTCAGTATATAGACGGCTGCATTTGCTAAATCACCCGGTGGCTCCTCAACTTTTTCATGCATTTTAAGGACGATATTATTTATGTCCCGTTCTACAATGCCGCATTCTTTGGGATACTGCGTTCTGAATAACATCATTGTAGCTTGGCTTGTGGGTGGCCTTTTTTTGTGAGCTTGAATAAAAGTGTTTAAGTCAAATTTTGAAAGGTTATCCGCATGTATGACGAGGGTATCCTTATTCGTTAATAACGAGGCATTTTCTCGCAGAGTTCCAGCAGTACCTAAAAGATCCTTTTCTCTCCAAATCACCAATTTTGTGCATGTTTTCCATTTAGCTTCTAGGTGAGAAACGACAACCTCTTCTAGGTAACATACATTGATAAATATGCGGTCAATATTATTATTTTCGGTTAACATTTCTAACCAATAATCTAGTAGAGGTTTACCACAGATTGGTACCATACATTTAGGTATGTCATTGGTTAATGGACGAAGCCTCGTCCCCATTCCAGCAGCAAGCAATACAGCGTTCATCAAATGGCTATCCTGTACCTTTGTCTTAATCTAATTATTTTGCTTAAGCTCTTATCTTAAAAGCTATTTTTGCATTCTACGCATATAGGTATAGAAATACATCCCTAGTTATAACTAGCTAATGTGCCAGTTGGTTACCATTTGAGCGGTTCTCTGCTATTATTTATGGAGGTATATGAGGGTAGGGCTATGGTTGATTTCAACACGAATGTCGGTTTTTCACCGCTAGAACAATTACGCGAACGTCAAGAATCTGTTTTTGAACGATTATCATCTGGAAGACGGATAAATGACGCGAGTGACGGCGCTGCTGCTCAACAGATCATCGACCGACTGACGTCTAATGTAGAAGGTAATCGTCAATCTATTGCCAATGCTTTTGATGGTGTGTCTTTGGCACAAGTTGCTGAAGGCGGATTATCTGGTATCAATGACAGCGTCCAGCGTATTCGTGAATTATCCATCCAAGCTGGTAGCGGTATATTAACGGATGCCGATCGTTCAGCAATTCAAGCTGAGGTTGCCCAGCTTCAAGAAGGGATTGTTGATACCATCAATAGTACAGAGTTTGCTGGCCAATCCCTCTTAAGTTCTGATTCAGAAATAAATTTCCAGGTTGGTGCAAATCCAGGTCAAACAATTAGCGTCGGAACTCAAGATTTTGAAGCTGCATTAGACGGTATTCTTAATGTTGATTTAAGTACTGCTGAAGGCGCACAGAACGCTCTTGCTGAAGCAGATGCTGCTCAAGATCTTGTTGGTGCAGCTCAGTCTGAGCTCGGTGCTACTCAGAATCAATTTGAATCAGCAGCACGAAATTTGGCAACGGCTGATGTTAACGCCGCTGCAGCTCGAAGCCGTATTCAAGATACTGATTTTGCTCAAGCAACGGCAGAGAGTATTGCACTAGGTGTTAGAACTGATGCTGCGATAGCAATTCAAGCACAGGCAAATCAGCAAGAAGGGCAGGTGTTAGCACTGCTTGGACAATAAGCAACATTATAATCAGCCCTTACATTTCAATATTACGCACTTGTTGTTTGATGCAAGTGCGTTACCACCTCCCTAAGTAAAAACTAAAGCAAAGATCAACACGCTCTATTGTATTTCATTTATTTCTAGCATCTTAATAATAACGAAACATGAGTTGATATAGACTAGCGCGCCTTATCGCTATGTTGTTTTGTTTTTCGTTAATAATTGATCATGTTTGATTTCGCTTTGCTTCTCGCATTTTTACCAACTGTTTTCTTTGTATCTGTTACTCCAGGTTTGTGTATGACACTTGCTATGACGTTAGGCATGCGCATCGGTGTTCGAAGGACGTTATGGATGATGTACGGAGAATTAATCGGTGTCGCAATTGTTGCTACCGCGTCAGCTATGGGCGTGGCGAGTGTTATGAAGAATTACCCAGAAGTGTTTCAAGTGCTGAAGTATTTTGGGGCACTCTACTTGATATATATGGGATGGCAGATGTGGAGTGCTGAAGCTAAATTAGCGGACGTTGATGGTGTTGAATCGTTAGTGAAACGACGCACACTTGCTACCCAAGGCTTTATTACCGCTATTGCTAACCCAAAAGGTTGGGTTTTTATGGTGTCACTTCTTCCACCATTCATTAATGTTAATAAGCCTATTGCTATACAAATGGTTGGCTTGATTACAGTGATTACAATCACAGAGTTGTGCTGCATGTTAGCTTACGCAAGTGGCGGTAAAGGGTTAAGAGTATTTTTAGGACAAGGTGAGAATATCAAATGGATGAATAGAATCGCAGGCCTTTTGATGTTGGCTATCGCAATCTGGTTGGTGTTGGGCTAGAAGATCGCTGATTCATCTATAATTCCCACAAAAATTTCATTAGCATGCACGCTTATGAAATTTTTGGCTTCCTATTCTGTACTAGTCTTTTGTTTAGGTGTTCCATAAGGTATTAATTATTATGCATATTGTTTGTCCAAGCTGCTCCGCCATTAATCGAGTTAAAGAAGGAAAGTCGCATTTAGAAGCTAAATGTGGGAAGTGCGATGCTTTGCTTCACACACACGAGCCAGCTGAACTTACTGATCAAAACTTTTTTAAGTACATACAGAAAAATGACATGCCAGTCCTAGTTGATTATTGGGCGAGCTGGTGTGGGCCATGCCAACAAATGTTACCTGTCTTTACCAAGGTTGCGGGTGAAACTGACGAAATTCTATTCGCTAAAGTCAATACAGAAACCGCTCAGGAAGTTTCTCGAGCTGCTGGTATTCGCAGCATACCTACGATGATTTTCTTCCGTAACGGTCAGGAAGTAAATCGCGTATCTGGCGCATTAAGTGAAGCGCAACTTAAGCAGTGGATTATGCAAACTGTATTGTCTTCTCCAATGCAACACTAAAAAAGATCAACAAAATTTACGTAAAGAGCTTAAGTTTTCTGGCGTAAGTGTTGAAATTGTATGAGAATATAGTCAGAGAGGTCGTGATTTTTAGATTGATTAAAATTCATACCGCAAAGAACAAGCACGTTGTGTTCAAGGAGTAATAACGTCATTGTATAGTCATTACTTCCAATCTATGAGCCAACGTGAGTGTTGCCTGAAGGGGATGACAATATCTTCGGTTTTTCAATAATAAGCACAATAATCGAACTGCGGAGCCAATAAAGAATGAGTAAAATTCTAATTATCAGTGAGGATGAATCTCGCAAGATAAATATGGAAACTATTCTTTCTTTTGTTGGTGAAGTATACGAGTCATTATCAATAGAAAGCGCTAAGTCTGCATTGAACGGGCAAAGTGATATTAAAGCAGCGATATTAGATACTGAAAATGTTGAAGTCGCTAACGAACTCATTAATAGCTACCCTCATCATCCCTTTATAGCCATTAGTCAGGAAACTCAAACATTCTCTGAGAGTGGGAATCTTGTCGGGCAAATGCAAGCCCCGGTAACTTACCCTGTCTTAACTCAATTCTTACATCGCTGCCAAGAATACTTGAGACAAAAGCCTACTAGTGCACCTGGGTTCAATACCAAAACGCGCTTGTTTAGAAGCTTGGTAGGTAAAAGTGCTGAAATTCAGCAAGTTAGGCAGATGATTGAAAAAGTCTCTCCGACAGAAGCTAATGTGTTGGTTTTAGGCGAATCAGGTACGGGTAAGGAAGTTGTTGCGCGTAATATTCACTTCATGTCTAAGCGTAAGGACGGTCCTTTTATCCCCGTTAATTGTGGTGCAATTCCCGGTGAGTTACTTGAAAGCGAGCTTTTTGGTCATGAGAAAGGTGCGTTTACTGGCGCTATTAGTATGCGTAAAGGGCGCTTCGAATTAGCGAAGGGCGGTACATTATTCCTTGATGAAATCGGCGATATGCCACTGCAAATGCAGGTTAAGTTGCTACGAGTATTGCAAGAAAGGTTGTTCGAACGGGTTGGCGGAAGCAGTTCCATCCAAAGCGACGTGAGGATTGTCGCGGCAACGCATAGAAATCTGGAAAGCATGATCGAGACCGGTAAATTTAGGGAAGACCTTTTTTATCGCTTGAACGTCTTTCCTATAGACAGCCCAGCCTTACGTGAACGCAAGGAAGATATTCCTTTGCTGCTTCAGGAACTCGTTTCTCGAATGGAGAACGAGTCGGAAGTATCGGTCAAGTTCACCGAGAAAGCTTTGAAATCCTTGATGGAACATAAGTGGGCAGGCAACGTAAGAGAGCTGTCTAACTTGGTTGAGCGTCTCATTATTTTATATCCTAATCAGGTTGTTGATGTTCAGGATCTGCCTGCTAAATACCAACATCTTGATGGAGACACTTACGAACCTGACTATCCTGAAGAATTGCTCGAAAGAGAAGCGCTCAATGCGTTATTCCGCGATAATGATGACGATGAGGAAGAAGAGTCAGCGCCGGAGCAATTGGGTTTGAATGGTTCGCTTCCGCCCGAAGGTGTCAATCTGAAGGAGTATTTGTCAGACTTGGAAGTTAGCCTTATTACTCAAGCACTTGAACAACAAGAATGGGTTGTTGCTCGTGCTGCAGAGCAAATTGGTATGCGCAGAACGACCTTGGTTGAGAAAATGCGCAAATACAATATTTCCAAAGAATAGAACTAATTGCGACTCTAACATTGCAGTAAGTCTTTTTTATTTACTTCAAGTCACCCTAATCTTAGCTAGCTGAAAATCATGGGAGTCAACCATTTGACTCCATAATTGTTGGTTAAAATCCTTGTAAATCAATGGTGTATAATTTGGCATGTTTGCTGCTTTATCACATGCGTTAAAGTTTTGACGTGAGATGTGGTAGAAATGAATAACAGCGCAAATAATGCAGCAAATGCCTTCGATAAGATAGACAGTCATGTCTCGTCTTCTTTGTTCAATCATGCCCCTACTGATCTTTCAATCGATAATGCCGAACCACTAGAAGAGATCTCACGAGCAGAAGCACACAGCTTAAGGCAGCAAGCTGATAGGCTTCAAAATTTATTAAAAGTCATGCCAGCAGGTGTCGTCGTCGTTGATGGACGTGGACAGGTTAAACAAGCTAATCAAGTTGCCTTGGATTTTCTTGGGGAACCTTTAGAAGGTGAAGCTTGGAGAACGATCATCCAGCGCTCATTCAAACCGCAAGCTGATGACGGACATGAAGTTTCATTGCGAGATGGCCGTAAAGTAAAACTCTCAATCACTCCCCTCGCGAATGAACCGGGACAGATTATTGTTTTAACCGACCTCACCGAAACAAGAAAGCTGCAACAACGCATGAGCCATCTTCAGCGCCTATCTTCTTTAGGGAATATGGTGGCTTCTCTGGCGCATCAAATTCGCACACCT
The DNA here is from genome assembly GCA_004353515.1 of Alteromonadaceae bacterium M269. GTDB lineage: Bacteria > Pseudomonadota > Gammaproteobacteria > Enterobacterales > Alteromonadaceae > M269. Next base: position 401,532 of record SMNZ01000002.1, read on the forward strand.
CTGTCTGCAGCGATGTTATATGGCGCTAACCTAAACAACCAGAATTTACCCGAACAATCACGCCAGCAGTTCAATGAGAAATTAATGTCTCGCCTGCAAGACTTGGAAAGCCAAGTTAATGACATGTTGTTATTTGCCAAAAGCGGAGACCACGAAGTTGTTTCGGAGTTGTCGTTACAAACGCTATTAACTGAAGTTGAAGCTGGTGCCGAAGCGATGCTGAAGAAGAGCGATGCAAAACTTGAAGTAACGCTACCTGAACCTGATGTCCAAATTTTAGGAAATAAAACAGCACTCGCTGGGGCGCTTCAAAACCTGATACAGAATGCTTTGCACGTAAAACCTGATGGTGCGGTGATTAAATTATCAGCAGTAAGGCGCGAACAGGGCAGCAACATAGTTGATATAACAGTTGCAGACAATGGCCCTGGAATCAAAAAAGAATATATGAATCGAATTTTCGAACCCTTCTTTACTACGAAATCTCAAGGTACTGGTTTAGGACTTGCTGTAGTAAAAGCAGTTGCTCAATCTCATCACGGCAGCGTTGGCTTGAAAAGCCAACTAGGTAAAGGAACGGCTATAAGCTTATGTTTACCTATGCTGAACCATGATGAGAATGGAGAAAATTGCTACGAAGAATTTGAACAACCTATAGCTGTTGGAGCATAACCATGAGCCAAACTCGGATAATGATAGTTGAAGATGATGCAGGGCTGCGCGAAGCGCTGGTCGACACCTTGTTATTGGGTGACTATCAAGTTGTAGAAGCCGATAGTGCTGAATCTGCGATGATATTACTCAACCAAACAAGTGTGGATTTGGTGGTGAGTGACGTACAAATGGGCGATACCAATGGGTTAACGCTACTAAAAAATATCAAACAGAAGTTGCCAAACTTGCCCGTGTTACTGATGACAGCATTCGCAAAAATAGACGATGCTGTGCAAGCGATGAGAGATGGCGCTACTGATTATTTAGCTAAGCCATTTGCTCCCGAGGTTTTGCTAAACCTAGTTAATCGTTATGCACCTGCCAAACAGGTACTATCGACCAGACCGATTGTTGGCGATCCTTCGAGTAAAAAGTTATTGGAACTTGCACAGAAAGTCGCTGTATCAGAAGCGACAGTCATGGTTCTTGGACCTAGTGGTTCTGGTAAAGAGGTGTTAGCACGTTACATTCATGATCAATCTAAACGTGCCAATGAGAATTTTGTCGCGATAAACTGCGCAGCTATTCCCGAAAATATGTTGGAAGCGACCTTGTTTGGCTATGACAAAGGGGCATTTACGGGGGCCTTACAAGCGTGCCCTGGTAAGTTTGAACAAGCACAGGACGGCACTATCCTGCTTGATGAAATCACGGAGATGGACTTAGGGCTACAGGCCAAATTATTAAGAGTACTTCAGGAACGAGAAGTCGAGCGTTTGGGAAGCCGTAAGACTATCGAACTCAATGTTCGCGTAATAGCAACCAGTAACAGAGATTTGAAAGAAGCTGTTCAGCAGGGCACTTTTAGAGAAGACCTTTACTACCGTCTTAATGTATTCCCATTAATGTGGGCGCCATTGAACGACCGTAAAGGAGATATTGTCCCGTTGGCCGAACACTTAATCAGGCGTCATACAAACCACGATTCACAGGAACCAACGTTATCATCGTCTGCAAGGGTTAAACTGGAACAGTATAACTGGCCGGGTAACGTCAGAGAGTTAGAAAATGTGATTCAACGTGCGCTTATTTTATCAAGTGAAGGAAAAATTGACGCAGGTGATTTGCTTATTGATGTAGAGCAACAGCCTACGTTTTCGGTCGAAGAGTCGGAATCTGAAAATGCAGATTTAAGCAGTAAGCTTGGGTCTGAACTGCAACAACAAGAGCATCAAATCATCTTAGAAACGCTGACTCAATGTAATGGGCGTCGTAAAGATGTTGCTGAGCAACTCGGTATTAGCCCCCGTACTCTGCGTTATAAGTTAGCTAAGATGCGTGAAGTTGGTATCGAAGTACCTAATTAAACCTGTTTTATAACAATATTGACGAAAGCCGTGTGTTAATAGACACGGCTTACACTATTTCTATTCAGCTAACGCTACTTCGCTACAGTTCAAAATTCATCCCTAGATTCTTTTTTAAGTGTCAACAATGTGACGCTAGCACTATCAACCTATCTTTATGCCTCTAAGTATATGAAAATAAAGAATTAAAATTATTGGCATCGGGATTGCTTTGTACCCCTTATCAAAAGACAAATAGTCAATTATTTGAATGAAGGGGTAAATGACGATGGATATCAAAGCACAGAATTTATATAGCGAGCTCCAGTCATTAGCAACGCAAGCACAGTCAATAACACCAGAAGCGAATCCTATTCAAGGTGGTTCGTCAGGCCAAAATTTTGCTGACATGCTGTCGAGTGCTATCGGCAAAGTGAACAGTATGCAACTCCATTCAAAATCTCAAGCTATGGCCTTCGAATTAGGTGATCCCAATCTCAGCTTAGCTGAAGTCATGATTGCGAAAGAGAAAGCCGGTATTGCTTTTGAAGCAACCGTTCAAGTGCGTAATAAAGTATTAGAAGCGTACAAAGAAATTATCAATATGCCAGTGTAGTGTTGAGTTTAGGTAGGAGATTATAGTGGCAGAAGCAACAGGCACAGAGTTAGCACTAAGCTCGAGTGATTTAGATACGGACCAGGAGCAAAAATCCGGCTTCATGGACACCTTGGGTAGTGCAGATATGATGCGGCAGATTACCATGGTTGTTGCATTGGTCATCTGTATTACTATTGCGGTGTTTATCGTGATTTGGGCGCAAGAGCCGGATTACCGTCCACTTGCAAAAATGGAAACCCGCGAGCTTATTGAAACACTGGATTATCTCGATACCGCTCAAATTGAATATAACCTCGAAGGCGATACCATTTACGTTAAGGAAAACGATTATCAGAACATCAAGCTAGGTTTAGCGCGTCAGGGGTTGTCTTCAGATCCAGGTACCGGTGCTGACATCATTATGCAGGACATGGGGTTTGGTGTTAGTCAGCGTTTAGAGAAAGAGCGTTTGAAGCACGCCCGTGAACAAACGCTTGCTCGAACCATTGAAGAAATGGCGTCAATTAATCGAGCGCGCGTACTACTTGCTCTGCCTGTTGCTAACGTTTTTGCCCGTAGAGAGAAAAAGGCCAGCGCCACTATCGTTGTTACCATGCGAAGAGGGAGTTTGCTATCCGGTGAAGAAGTGGATGCGGTGGTTGATATCGTTGCATCAGCGGTTCAAGGGCTTGAACCAAGTCGCGTTACTGTGACAGATAGTAACGGGCGTTTGTTAAATTCAGGATCTCAAGACGCTGCATCTTCAAGAGCTCGTAAAGAATATGCGATGGAGAAGCAACGAGAATCTGAATATCGTGAAAAAATTGATTCTATATTGATTCCTGTTTTAGGGCTCGGTAATTATACGGCTCAAGTCAATGTCGCTATGGACTTCACGTCAGTCGAGCAAACACAGAAGCGTTATAACCCTGATCTGCCAGCTGTTAGAAGTGAAATGACAGTGGAAGACAACAGCGTCGGAAGCGTTATCGCCGGTATCCCTGGTGCACTGACTAATCAACCTCCTCTGGATTCTAATATTCCTGAACGTGCTGGTGGTGGTAATGGCCAAGCGAGTCAGCCAGGCCGTAATCACAAAGAAGAAACACGGAACTATGAACTAGATACAACCATTAGCCACACCAAGCAGCAAACGGGTGTTATAAGTCGTTTGACGGTGTCGGTAGCGGTAGATTACCTGAATACAACAGCAGAAGATGGAACAGTTACTAACGAACCAAGAGCTCAAGCTGAATTGCTTAATATTCGTCGTTTGCTGCAAGGCGGAATCGGTTTTGATGTCACTCGTGGAGACTCATTAGAGGTTGTTAGTATTCCATTTAATCGCAGTGACGACTTACTGGCGACTGAGGTTCCAATTTGGGAACAGCCATGGGCTATGCGTGCATTGCGTCTGATAGTGGGTGGCATTGTTATTATTGTCCTTATCTTGGCTATAGTTAAACCTATGCTTAAGAAATTGATTTACCCAGATGACACCAAAGAAACTGAAGAATACGATGCAGACATGGGTCTTGATCTGGGAGACGAAACTATCAGCATGTTGTCGCAAGAATTTGATGAAGGTCAGGTGGGGTTTGCTGCTGATGGCTCCTTGATGCTACCTGATTTACACAAAGATGAAGACGTACTGAAAGCTGTTAGAGCCTTAGTCGCCAATGAACCTGAGTTATCGTCTCAGGTGGTGAAAGGCTGGTTGATGATGGACGAATAAGATTATGGCAACCGAATTAGTAGAACAATCAGAAGTCAGTGAAGATTATGACATCAGTAAGCTGGAAGGTGTCGAGAAAGCTGCAATATTGCTTCTGAGCTTAACAGAAGAAGATGCTGCGCAAATCTTAAAACACCTCGAGCCTAAACAAGTTCAAAAACTTGGTCAGGCAATGGCTGCTATTGATGATATGACGCAGGCAAAAATTACTGCGGTACATAAGCACTTTATTGAAGAGATACAGAACTACAGTACGATAGGCTTCCAGAGCCAAGACTTCGTGAAGCGCGCATTAACCGCAGCATTGGGTGAAGACAAAGCGGCTAACCTGATTGATCAAATCCTATTAGGTGGTGGCGCCAAAGGTCTTGATTCGCTGAAATGGATGGATTCCAAGCAAGTTGCCAGCATTATTCGTAATGAGCACCCGCAAATCCAAACTATTGTTTTATCCTATCTTGATGCGGAGCAATCTGCCGAAATACTCGGACAGTTCCCTGAGAAAGTCAGGCTTGATCTAATGATGCGTATTGCGAATCTTGAAGAAGTTCAACCTGCAGCACTCCAAGAGTTGAATGAGATCATGGAGAAACAGTTTGCTGGTCAAGCTGGAACGCAAGCTGCGAAAATGGGCGGCTTGAAGTCAGCAGCCGAAATCATGAACTACTTAGATACCAATGTTGAAGGTCAGTTGATGGATGCTATCCGTGAGCAAGATGAAGAGATGAGTCAGCAGATTCAAGACCTCATGTTTGTCTTCGATAACCTCGCGGATGTCGATGATAGAGCGATACAAGCGATCTTGAGAGAAGTTCAGCAAGATTCATTGCTTAAAGCAATCAAAGGTGCTGACGATGACCTACGCGACAAGATTACGTCGAACATGTCTAAGAGAGCGGCTGAGATGCTTATCGATGACCTCGAAGCGCTGGGTCCTGTTCGAATCAGTGAAGTTGAAACTGCCCAGAAAGAAATTCTTTCTGTGGCGAGGCGATTGGCTGATTCAGGTGAAATCATGCTTGGCGGCGGTGGCGGCGAAGAGTTCTTATAACATGACAGGAATGCCGGCACCTTTATGAAAAATACATACGCACCTGCGAATGTGAGTGCTACTAGGATATCGCATAAAACGGTTGCAGAAGCAAAAGTTGACGATTGGCAATTCCCTTACATGGAAGACGCAAAAAAAGTCGACTCGGATAAAACCAACGCGATTAATAAAAAAAGTGATTGGAAGTATGAGCCTCCTGAGCCTGAAGAAGAGATTCTGCCTCCAACTGCTGAAGAAATAGAAGCGATTCGCCAGGCTGCTTATCAGGAAGGCTTTGAACAGGGAAAGAGTGAAGGCTTCGAAAAAGGTCTTAGCCAAGGTCGTGAACAAGGGCTTGAAGAAGGTAAGACCCAAGGGTTTGAAGAAGGGCATGCCGAGGGAATCGAAAAAGCCCTAGAAGATATAGAACAACAACTGTCTGTATGGAAGCAGTTAATCGAACAGCTTCATAATCCTCTACAGATGGTGGAGAAAGAGCTGCAAACAGAGCTTGTTTATTTAGCTGTAAGCTTAGCTAAAGGTGTCATTAAAACTGAACTCGAAACTAATGATAACGTGATATTTCAGGCACTCAGTGAAGGTTTAAAAGCGCTACCCATAGGTGAAAAGGCTTATCAAATTAGGCTCAATCCAGACGATCTAAAACTGGTGAAAACCCACTTCAGCGAAGATGAAATTGCTAAACACAATTGGCAGTTCATAGAAGAGGCATCATTACTTCGGGGTGGTTGCGATATCGTCACCAATAGCAATGGTGTTGATGTCACTATTGAACGCCGATTAAAAGATGTTATCGACCAATTTATGACACAACAGGGCTTAACGCATTTCGACCTGAAGTTAGACGAGTAGTAGTAGCCTTATGACCAGTTCAATCCTAGCTAATATCAAGAATATCGGACAACACATTCCACAATCTAATGCTGTTGCTGCAGGTAAGCTAGTCAGAGGGATTGGTTTAACACTTGAAGCCGTTGGATGTCAGCTACCGGTTGGCAGCCAATGTTTGGTGCAGACGGTAGATGGGCAAATTGAAGCCGAAGTTGTCGGCTTTGCAGATGATATTACTTACTTAATGCCTACCGAGGGCGTTAAAGGTATTGTACCGGGATCACGAGTACAACCGCTTAATAAAGAAAACGGTTTAGCGGTTGGTATGGAATTATTAGGTCGTGTCGTTGATGGAAATGGCCAACCTTTAGATGGTTTAGGCCCCATAAAAACAACACGCCGAGTTTCCCTTGTTGCTCCACCGATGAATCCTCTCATCAGAAAACCCATCACTCAACCGCTGGATGTTGGGGTACGTTCGATCAATTCGCTAATTACGGTTGGTGTCGGGCAGCGAATGGGTTTATTTGCAGGAAGTGGTGTTGGTAAAAGTGTCTTGCTCGGCATGATGACGCGTGGTACCAGTGCTGACGTTGTAGTCGTTGGTCTAGTTGGGGAACGTGGTCGAGAAGTTAAAGAGTTTATCCAAGATATCCTAACAGAAGAAGAGCGGAAAAAGTCTGTCGTTGTTGCAGCTCCCGCTGATACCTCACCTTTGATGAGGTTGAAAGGCTGTGAGACGGCTGTTGCTATTGCTGAGTACTTTCGTGATCAAGGGCTGAATGTTCTATTGCTCATTGATTCGTTAACGCGTTATGCCATGGCTCAACGTGAAATTGCATTGGCCGTGGGTGAGCCGCCGGCAACAAAAGGTTATCCGCCTTCTGTTTTTGCTAGGTTACCTGCTTTAGTCGAAAGAGCCGGTAATGGTGCTGAACATCAAGGCTCGATTACTGCTTTTTATACCGTGCTAGTTGAAGGTGATGATTTGCAAGACCCTATCGCAGATGCGGCACGAGCAATTCTCGATGGACATATTGTTTTATCGCGCCAACTTTCCGACTCGGGACATTACCCTTCTATTGACATAGAAAGCTCGATTAGCCGTGTAATGCCTATGGTTGTTGATGATGAGCAACTTCAGGCTGCTCGTCGGATTAGGCAGGTTTATTCAAACTATCAACAGAATAAGGACTTAATCAATATCGGTGCTTATACCAAAGGCACTGATCAGCGTATTGATTTAGCGATTGCTGCGGAACCTGCTATTAATACATTTCTGCAACAAGGCATGAAGCAAGTTATTCCCTATGCGCAGAGTCTTGATGATATGAATAAACTTAAAACCGGGCTTAGAGGTTAATTATGGCAAGGTCACAGTTGCAGTTAGTCGCCGATTGGGAGCGTGAGAAAGAAGATAAGCTTGCTAACGATTTGAGTAGGTCGAGACAAGAGTTGTTATTGCATCAACAAAAATTGCAGGGACTTGAGCAGTATAAACGCGAATACCTTGAGCAGCTAAAAGCTAAAGGTGCCGACGGCTTAGGTTCCCTTTCGTTCGGGCAGCATCAATCTTTCATTGAGAAGTTGGATAAAGCTTGTGAACAACAGCGTTACGCGATTCACCAAGCGCAACGTGTTGTTGAGCATAAGATGTCACTATGGCTTACGCAGCAAAGTAAGCGTAAGGCTGTTGAATCTCTGTTGGAGAAAAAGCGCCAAGAGCAGAAATTGAAGCAGGATAAAGCCGAGCAGCAGCTATTGGATGAAATATCTATTCAGCGCTTTTTCCGTGCTAAAAAAACAGCATAGATTTTTTTAGTTATGTTGGAACAGGAATTGCTTTGTTAATCCTACAATGTCGTGATTTAACACCGGAAACGAAAGATTTTTTGACTTAATGGTAATAAAAACATTGGGTTAGAGTACTGAGGAATCGTATTATGCTGCAACACCTTGCCACACCAAAACTAGATATTGCCGCTCCTGCTGCGCCAGTATCTGACACTGACGTGCAAAATAATGAAGTGGATGGAAGCGGGTTTTCCAAACACTTAGCAGATATTCAAGCAAATACGACATCGCGGGAATCAGAACCTCGCAACTACAACAGAAATAACGACAGTGCTTCAAATTCTGTACAAGCGCCACAGGAAGATGATGTGTTAGTTGCTGATGGAACTGAAGTTGGGCAAGAAACAGAATCTCAGAGCGAATCCGATAACGACTTGTTTAGGTTTTTACAACGCGTTAATGGAGCTAATGGTAACTATGATCCCGCAGGTGAGGCAGGTAAGAAGCAAAATGGCGGAGTTCTTCAAAATACGACAAGCGAAGAAACAGGTAAAGTCAGCGAAGAGTTACTAAACGCTCGACTAGAAAACGGTGAGACAGCATTAATCAATGTTACATCGACCGAAAACCTCGCTGGGTTAAACTCACTCGCCTCTGAAAATGAAGAGCTAGCGTTGAATGAAGAAGATGAGAATGAGCTCGTAGAGCCAGCAGGTCTTGGTTTAGACGTTATCTACTTGGATGTGCATTATGAATTAACCGATGATAATCCTGCTGACCAAGAGCCAACGGAAAGCGAGGACATTGATTTCTCTGAGTTGGTAACACTAGAAGAAAACAACGATGATGATGAATTAGATGTTGAATCAGAGAGTATTGGTGACTCCAACGCTGTAACAACATCCTCGTCAGCTAACGAAACTCAACCAGTTAACGTGCAGCCGACAGTTAATCAAACACAGCCTGATACTGAAAACACAGTAAATATTGAACCAGAAGTTACGCCTGTTGATGAAGTTGCTATTCAATCGTTATTGGAACAAACCCCTCAACAGCAAGAAAACACCTTTAATCAGATTAGTGCGATAGCAGGGTTAAATGCAGCAGAAAAGGCAGCAAAAGATTTTGTCTCTGCATTAAAAGCGGGTTTAGATGACATTAAGGCGCAAGCTAAGGCTGGACAAGATATTGGTAGTGAGTTCTCTCAACTGGTTAGTCAGGTTACCGAGTCGTTACAAGAAAGTGGCCAACTGACTGAACAACAAGCGAATCAAGTATCTCAATCTTTGGGGCAAGTGACTCAATCGATACTGGCTCAGGGTGAATTGGCTAGTCAGTCAAATCTTTCGCGAGGGGACGGACGGTCAAGCTCCTCTCTTGGCAGTATCGAACAATTAGAAGCGAATAAAGTAGCTCAACAGAATACAGCTTTTGATAAGGCTGTGAATTTAGCTAAGCCGGAAGCTGCAGTTCAGTTAGCTGAGAAAGTTGTTTTTGCGGTAAATGCGAGGAACTTAGTCGCTGATATACGTCTCGACCCAGCGGATTTAGGTAGTATTCAAGCTCGAGTTAGCTTGCAGGGTGACCAAGCGAGCGTCAATTTTGTGACTCAGTCCCAACAAGCCAGAGATTTGTTGGAACAACAAACACCTAAGTTAAGAGAATTGTTGGATGAACAAGGCATTGAGCTTGGGCAATCTTCAGTTCAACAAGAAAGTCAACAAACTGAAGATGGTCGTGGTACTGGGCAGTTCGCTAATGCTGGGACCGGTGGCACAACGACGGAAGATAACGCAGTTGAAGAAGCCGCAGATGAGATTGGAGCTGCCCCAGTAACCAACGGGCATGTAGGAGCTATTGATTACTTTGTGTAGATTTGTCAGAGAAAGCATTGCTATATGACAACGCGTTGCGATAATAAAAGGCAAAGACCACATAATTAAGAGAAAACTATGGCTGACGAAAAAGAACTCGAAATGGAAGAAGGCGGTAAGAAGAAGAGCAAAATGATGCTCATCATCATTATTGCTGTGGTTGTGCTCGCTGGTGGCGGGGCAGCAGCCTACTTCCTTTTGGGAAGCTCTGATGAGCCGGTTATGGAAGAAGGCGAAATGATGGAGAAAGAAGGTGGAGATACTATGGAGGAACCTCAGGGAAGTGCAGATTTTGGTTCAGCCTTATATGTAGCGATGCCTCGTCCATTCGTCTTCAATGTGCCTGGTGCATCTAGAGAACGCCTTGTACAAATTAGAGTACAGTTGTTGGTGCGCGGTGCCGATAACGAAGAATCAGCCAAGATACATATACCCAGTATCGAAGGTGCATTACTACAGGTGTTTAGTAGTGCTAATGCCGATGACCTCGTAACAGAGGCGGGTAAAGTTGAGTTGAGAGATAAGTCTTTGACTGAGGTTCAGGCGAAGATGCAAGATTTAGTCGGTACGAACGTGGTGGAGCAGGTGTTGTTTACCGGCTTTGTCATGCAATAACTAGGAGTATTAGAGAGCGTGACCGATTTACTATCACAAGATGAAATCGACGCCCTATTGCATGGTGTTGATGACGTTGAGGAAGAAGAAACTGAAGAGGTCTCTGAATCAAGTGAGTCTGCGTTAGAATACGACTTCTCTTCTCAGGATCGTATTGTTCGTGGGCGTATGCCTACGCTCGAAATCGTGAATGAAAGGTTTGCTCGTCATATGCGTGTGAGCCTGTTCAACATGATGCGTCGCTCAGCTGAGGTTTCCATCAACGGCATCCAAATGATTAAATTTGGTGAATACATTCATACGCTTTTCGTACCTACCAGTTTAAACATGGTTCGTTTCAGACCGCTTAAAGGAACTGGATTGATTACCATGGAAGCAAGGTTGGTTTTCATTCTAGTGGATAACTTTTTTGGTGGAGACGGGCGTTACCACGCAAAAATAGAAGGTCGAGAATTTACACCAACAGAAAGACGTATTATCCAGATGCTGCTTAAGATTATCTTTGAGGACTATAAAGAAGCTTGGGCGCCTGTTATGGATGTGTCTTTTGAATATTTGGATTCAGAAGTGAATCCCGCAATGGCGAATATTGTCAGCCCAACTGAGGTTGTGGTGATAAGTTCGTTCCATATTGAATTGGATGGCGGCGGAGGTGATTTCCATGTTTCGTTACCGTATTCAATGCTGGAACCGATACGCGAACTCTTGGACGCTGGTGTTCAGAGTGATAAAGAAGATACCGATATGCGCTGGAGTAAGGCGTTACGCGACGAAATCATGGATGTAAAGGTAGCGCTATCGACTCACCTTCTAGACTTAGATCTTCCTCTGAGTCAGGTGATGGAGTTGGAAAGTGGTGACATTATTCCGATTGAACTGCCTGAGCATGTCACTTTATTTGTTGAAGATTTACCAACTTTTAGAACGAAGATGGGACGTTCACGAGACAATATTGCACTTCAGGTTGTTGAAAAGATTGAAAGGCCAACTTCGGTTAAGTCAGAACTACAGTTGTTGACGAAGAATGGCCGCAGATTGGATAGCGATGCTGAATTACAAATTCTTGAAGAAGACTTATAAACAACGGTCAGTTGAAGCGAGTAGGTGGGTTTGACTGATGATATTGATTAAGAGAGGTAGCCTATGAGTGAAGAAGATGATGCTATGGATGATTGGGCTGCGGCAATGGCAGAACAAGCTGACGCCGAAGAAGGGGAACAAGAATCTCCTGATATGGGAGCGAATGAGTTAGATGTTCAAGTAGCTGAACTAGATGAGCTTAGTGATGATAAAAGCATCACCGTAGAAGAAAAACGGAAACTTGACACTATTCTTGATATTCCGGTGACCATATCGATGGAAGTTGGTCGCAGCAATATCAGTATCCGTAATTTATTGCAGTTAAACCAAGGTTCTGTTGTCGAATTAGACCGAGTTGCGGGTGAACCGCTTGATGTTTTAGTGAATGGCACGTTGATTGCTCATGGAGAAGTAGTAGTCGTCAACGATAAATTTGGTATTCGCTTAACAGATGTCATTAGTCAAATCGAGAGAATCAAAAAACTTAGATAAATCAAGGGCTCAGCGCATGCTGAGCGCTTTTCTTTTCATTTCTCTACCCGCTACGGCGCAAAGTACAACTCCGACTGTACCGCCTTATGTGTCAATTTTACTGTCGTTATTCGTTGTAATTGCGATAATTTTCGCCATGGCGTTCATTATGCGTCGGTTTAATGTCACTCAATCAGGATCGTCTGACTTAAAATCTGTTGCGACCATGATGGTCGGCACCAAAGAGCGCATTATGGTAATTGAGGTGGGTGATGAACAACACTTAGTTGGAATCACTGCGAACTCAATTAATCACCTTTCTAAACTTGATACACCGATTAATGCTGCTAACAAGCCAAATCCTGGCGATGTATTCAAATCAAAGCTCGCACAATTTATCCAACCTCATGTTGCCCAGGTTAATGCTAACAGTAAGGAGAAAAACTGATGAGAGCCTTTTTTATCCTTGCTCTAATTGCTATCTCATTCGTATTTCCTGCAGAAGCACAACAGGTACCTGGCGGTGTTAAAGCATTGACTGTGACATCCAATGCAGATGGAACTCAAGATTATACGATGACGTTACAAGCGTTAGCGATTATGACATCGCTAAGCTTGATCCCTGCTTTTGTTTTGATGATGACCTCGTTTACGCGGATTATTGTTGTGCTTTCCATTCTTCGACAAGCGATAGGTCTACAACAATCTCCTTCAAACCAGATTTTGGTTGGCGTTAGTTTGTTCTTGAGTATATTCATCATGGCGCCAGTGTTTGAAGAGATGAATGAACAGGCACTGCAACCTTATTTGAATGAAGGTGCGACATTCCAACAGACTTATGAAGCAGCAAAAATGCCGCTGCGAGCGTTTATGTTGGCTCAGACTCGGGTCAAAGATTTGGAAACTTTTGTTCGAATTGGTGGTTATGAAGATAAGTTTCAGGACCCGCAAGATGTTCCTATGAGTGTCCTGGTGCCTGCGTTTGTAACGAGTGAATTAAAAACAGCGTTTCAGATAGGTTTTATGTTGTTCATCCCTTTCCTAATTCTAGATTTAGTTGTTGCGTCCATTCTGATGGCAATGGGGATGATGATGTTGTCACCCATGATTGTATCTCTGCCCTTTAAGCTGATGCTTTTTGTCCTTGTTGATGGGTGGAATTTAATTTTTGGCACATTGGCCAACAGTTTTGGTCTTTGACGAGAGAGGTTCGCCATGTCTCCAGAAGTTTTTGTAGAAATACTCAATGATGCGCTGAGCCTAGTTATCTTGTTGGTATCTGCCATTATTTTGCCGAGCTTATGTGTTGGTCTGATTGTTTCGATATTTCAGGCTGCAACTTCGATTAACGAACAAACCCTGAGTTTTTTACCACGTTTGATTGTGACCTTGATTGCATTAAGTTGGGGTGGTCACTGGATTACTCAGAAATTAATGGATTTCACCTTCATGATGGTAGAACGTATTCCACAGGTGGTTGGCTAAATAAGCTATGGATATTGTTTTAGAGACAATTTTCCAGGCATTAGCAGACTTTTTGTTGCCATATATGCGGATCATTGGTTTGTTTGCCGCTATGGTGGGAATCAGTGCTAACTCCGTACCGCGCAGAGTTAGAGGTGGACTTGCGTTGGTGCTGACACTGATGATAGTGCCTGTTGTTAAACCTGTTCCTGTTGACAACTTATTTAGCTTGGGCACGTTTATATTAGCAATGCAGCAAGCCATTATTGGTATTGGCATCGGCTTTGTCTCGACTATGGTGTTGAATACTTTTGTACTGGCAGGCCAAGTTATTGCGATGCAGACAGGGTTAGGTTTTGCATCGATAGTTGATCCTGTTAACGGCATCAACGTTCCCGCGGTTGGTCAGTTTTATTTGATCTTAGCAACATTACTGTTTTGGACCATCGATGGTCACCTTGCCATGATTCAGATGATTGTTATGAGCCTTGAAGCCTTTCCCATTGGTTCAGGGTGGTGGCAGCCGGGGCAGTTTGAGGCCATTGCTCTCTGGGGAGGGTGGATGTTTATTTCAGCCCTAACGCTTTCATTAGCCCCTATTGTGAGCCTACTTATTATTAATTTATCTTTCGGTGTTATGACCAAAGCAGCTCCGCAACTAAACATTTTCTCTATTGGTTTTGCGATGGCGCAAATCATGGGGCTATTAATTATTTGGTTGACCATTGGCAACTTTGGATCTCACTTCCAAACCCAGTGGGATAGAGCACAAATGATGATGTGTCAGTTATTACAAATCTGTCCAGCGTAGCGACAGTTTTGTCTTGATATGAGGTAAGCCGACATGGCTGATGAGTCACAAGAAAAAACAGAAGACCCCACGGCCAAACGAAAATCCGAGGCCAAGAAGAAAGGGCAGATTGCACGTTCTAAAGAGCTTGGAACGACGCTTGTACTGGTTTCCAGCGCAATTGCGTTCTTATTGTTAGGCCAGAGCTTAGGCCAAGCGATGATGAATATTATGCGTCGTACTTTTACTTTGTCTCATGACGAAGCTTATGACTATACACATATGTTCCAGGCGTGGGGTGCAGTTATCCAGGAAATCACGGTTCCTATGGCTTTCTATATGGTCATTGTTGCGATTGGTGGTATCTATGGAAGCATTGCTTTAGGTGGCTACAACTTTTCTTGGGAAGCTGCTGGCCCGAAAGCTAATAAATTAAACCCTATCAGTGGTTTAAAGCGGATGTTTGGACCAAATGGCTTAGTTGAGTTGTTTAAAGCCGTCGCTAAGTTTACCGTGGTGGGAACCTCAACTTATGTTGCGTTGAGTTTGTTTCAAGATGAAGCATTGCATTTGGATTTGGAAGTCTACCCAGCGAACTTGTTTCATGCACTTGAACTCATTGGTTGGATTTTTTTGATTATCTGTTGCGCGACAATTCCTATTGCTGTTTTTGATGTGCCTTATCAAAGCTATAAGCACAACAAAGAAATGAAGATGTCTAAACAGGAAGTGAAGGATGAGCATAAAAACGCGGATGGTGACCCGCAGGTTAAGAGCCGTATTCGTAAGTTGCAGTATCAGGCTGCCGCTAACCGTATGATGAAAGCTGTACCTGAAGCTGATGTTGTTGTTACTAACCCGACTCACTTCTCTGTCGCACTTAAGTATGATCAAGATGGAGAAATGGCGCCTTTTGTTGTTGCTAAAGGTGGAGATGAGCTTGCTATGCACATTCGTAAGATAGCGACAGCGCATGATGTACCTATCATTGAGTCACCTATGCTAGCCAGGGCGATTTTCTTTACGACAGAAGTTGATCAACAAATCCCAGACAAGTTATTTATGGCTGTGGCTCAAGTTCTTGCTTATGTCTATCAGTTGAAACAGTTTAAAGCTGGTAAAGGACATAGGCCTAAACCTCTGGCTAAAGACTTACCAATTCCTGCTGAATTGCATTATTAATTCAGTCGTCACTGTGAGTTTGAGAGGAATTTTCCTCTCGAATCTCTGCCTCCAAATGCTTGAATGGTATCCGTACTAACTGTCCGTTTAGTGTCCGCTGTCCGTCCGAAATTTAATTGTCTCTATTCAAAGTTTAAGAAATACCTTTTAAATCAGTATTTTATTGTTTGGCACGCGACTTGTAATACTTAGCGCATATTATTCCTATTTCGGAGGTGAGCGGTGATTCGGGATACGTCTGCTCAAGATAAAGCGCTCAATAGAAATCGATACAGTTTGAAAGGAAAGCTTAGTTTTGTCTTTGTTCTAAGCTTTGTGGTAGGTATTTCAGCTTATGCCTATCCTAAGATTTCTGAACTATATCGCTCAGAAGCGCAGCTTGATGCTTCTTTATTGCGTTTTGCGACCGTTCAGCGTGGTGATTTAGAACACGATATTGCGGCTCCTGGGCGAATAGTGGCTGCAATCAACCCTACGTTTTACGCACGTGCAGATGGGACAGTGACACTTTATGTAAGAGCTGGGGATGCCGTTGAGCAAGGGCAAAAGCTTGCGAGCGTCGATAGCCCCCAAATCAATAGTTTATTGTCTCAGGAGTCTTCAACACTAGAAGCTCTAGCGTTGGCAATTGGTCGGCAAAAGATAGAGCTAAAGAGTCACAAGTTGAGTTTAAAGCAAGCAGTCGAAGTGGCTCATGTTGATTTGCTGGCTGCGCAGAGGGAAATGAGTAGAGCGGACGCCAGTATGGACAGTCATTTAATCAGTGACGTGGAGTATCGACAAATTGAAGTGGTTTTGGACAAAGCAAAACTCACTTATGAACACGCGAAGCAAGTTCAGGCGTTGGAGAATGAACGATTGGAGTTTGAGCTACTGAGTCGCCAAGAAGAGCATTTTCGACAAAAACTCATTGTTGAGGACTTAGAAAGGCAGGTTAGTGAACTGACTGTCTATGCGCCTTTTAGAGGCGTGGTGGGCACCATTGATGTTGAACAAAAACAGGCTGTTGTGAGAAATGCCCCGCTGTTATCTGCTGTGGATATGAGTGCTTTTGAGGTTGAGGTGCAAATTCCGGAAATCTATGCTGATTTGCTGGGGCAAGGTATGGCTGCTGACGTTTCTATTGGAAATGAAACACTTGAAGCCAGCCTGGTAGCAGTATCTCCAGAGGTGAATAACGGTCAAGTGTCAGGGCGAATTCGGTTTAATCAAAATGTTGATGGTTTACGCCAGAACCAGCGCGTGAATACCCGGATCCTGATCGAGTCTAAACCTGATGTTTTAAAGGTAAAACGAGGGCCTTTCGTTAGCTCATCGGGTGGCAAAATTGCCTATAAAGTTGAAGGTAATACTGCAAACAGAATCAACGTCTCTTTAGGACTAAGTAGTATCGGTGAAGTAGAAGTGCTTTCGGGTCTAAAAGCAGGCGATAGAATCATTATATCTAGTCATGAACAATACGCTAAGAACGAGCGTCTCTTTATAACGAATTTATAAGGAAATCAGAATGTTAAAAATGAACAATGTGAGTAAGTTTTATCGAACAAACTTGATAGAAACACACGCGTTAAAAAACGTCAATATTCAGGTAAAAGATGGGGAGTTTGTCACTATTACAGGACCCTCTGGTTCAGGTAAAACAACCTTTCTCAATTTGGCGGGATTACTTGAAAATTTCGATGAAGGGGAATACTTCCTTGACGGAATTGATGTCACTGGATTAGACGACAATGCGCTCTCTCATTTAAGAAATGAAAAGATAGGTTTTATTTTCCAGTCTTTTAATTTGTTGTCTGATTTGTCCTTGTATAACAACGTAGAGGTTCCGCTTAATTTTCGGGGGCTGTCTCGTAAAGAGCGTAAGGAACGGATTGAGCACGCGCTTGAGATTGTAGGGCTTGCCGCACGTAAGCATCATTATCCAAATCAGTTATCTGGTGGGCAACAGCAACGGGTTGCAATCGCGAGAGCTATAGCTGGCGAGCCGCGTTTCTTGTTAGCCGATGAGCCGACTGGAAATCTCGACTCCGTTATGGCGAGACAGGTCATGGAGCTTTTGGAAGACATCAACGATAAAGGGACTACCATTGTGATGGTTACCCATGATCCGCAATTGGCTAAGCGTGCTAATCGCAATATTCATATTCTTGATGGCCAAGTAAATGACATCAGAGAGCAACGTCTAACTGACCTCGCAGTTTAGGTAATCTTATGAATATCCAACATTTCAAAGAAGCAAAACAAAGCTTAAAGACCCGGCCCGGCTTATCAATCCTTGTGGTTATGACCATGGGCGTTGGTATAGCGCTATTAATGACAATGTTCACTACCGTTTACCAACAAATGAGAGTACCTGTACCTCATATCAGTCAAGAGAGGTATCTTGTTCTTGCTGATGCGAGACCAGTCGAAGATGAATCCCTTATGGAGGCTTGGCAACTTCCATCTTTTTCTTGGAACGATGCTCAATTACTGCTGAATATGGAATCTCCAGCAGTTCGGCAGTCGATTAATTTTACATCTAGAGCGGTACTAGAAGTTGATGACCCCTCTATTCGACCTGTGTGGGCGGAAGGCTCAGCTACAGATAGTGAGTTCTTTACTATTTTTGATGCGCCATTTTTGTTTGGTGGGCCATGGACGAAAGAAACCGATATGAGCGGTGAAGCCGTGATGGTGATTAGCAAAGATTTGAACGACATCTTGTTTGGTGGCGAAAACAGCGTTGGGCAAACGATAAGTGCACAAGGTGTGCGAACCACCATTATCGGGGTGATGGATGACTGGCCGATTAAGGCGGCTTTTTACGACAGGAGTTTCTCTGATAGGGAAATGCATCAGATGTTCATACCTCTTGGATTCGCTATACAAAATAACTTAATGCGCTCTGGCGTTATGTACTGTACGCCTGAACAAAGACAGGCAATAGGAGATGTTCGCAGAGATGATATTAACCAACTGATGGCGTCGGATTGCGGGTGGATCAATGTATGGGCTCATATGAACTCCCAGAGTAGTGTTCAGGAATACGAGGCCATGCTTAGTCAGCTAGTTCAGCAGCAAAAAGATTTTGGGCGTTATCAACGAGAAAATGTCACGACGCTGGTTGCCAATATTAATGACGTTGTATCAATGCGTGGCGCCGATGATTGGAGCCGAACTTTATTGGTCATGGCTTATTTATTCTTTGGTGTTTGTTTGGTGAATACAGTAGGTATTTTACTGGCGAAATTCCTTAATCAAAGCAAGAGAGTCAGTCTTTATCGAGCTTTGGGCGCAAGCAAATCTTATATATTGAAGCAGTACCTTATTGAAGTGCTATGTCTTGGATTAATTGGCGGTGTTGCTGGGCTTTTGTTGGCCAATTTAGGGTTGGAGGTGATGTTTCAAGTCGAGATGTATCAATCAGACTATGACGGAGATCCTAAAGTCGTTAGACAGTATTTCACCCTTGACTGGCAGTTAATTCTAACGGCAGTCGCCATTGCTGTCTCGAGTATTGTTGTCGCAGGGTTATATCCGATTTGGAAAATCTGCAACATTCCGCCAGCTGGCCAGTTGAAGAGTTAAGGCTAGTAACCCTTAGGAGTTAACATGGAAATTAGACATATACTTTCGTCTCTTAAACGCAACAATGCGTTATCAATACTGATTGTTTTACAAATATCCATTACCTTAGTGATGGTCAGTAATTCTGTATTCATCACTCTAGACGTTCTAAAAGGGTGGCGCCAACCGACTGGACTTAAAGAACAGAATTTAGTTTGGGTCTACAATCAATTCTATGACCCGAATCTGAATCTAGAAGACCAAATTCAGCGAGATCTTCAAGACATTAAGAACCTGCCTGGTGTGATGTCGGTGACAACCACACTAGAAGTACCCTTTGAAAGCGTTAGCTCTTTTCGCTGGGTGTTTGATTCAGACAAGGAAAATGCTGCACGTTACCAAATAAGCTTGCTTGATTTAGATGAGAATGGCCGAGGAGTGTTAGACGTCGAATTAATCGAAGGTCGCTGGTATTCACCTAATGAAATTGCCTATGGTGATATATCTACTGTGACTTTACCTAGCGTTGTTCTTATCAGTGAAACCTTGGCTTCTGAAGTTTTCCCTGGAGAATCAGCTTTAGGAAAAACGATATACCTTCAGCCTAACGGTTTAGAAGGCGCAGAAGTTATCGGGGTTTACAGAGATTTTATGGGCGGCGATACCGCTGTGTATAGAGAAGTCCCGTACAACACTGTTATTAGACCGATGAGAGCTTGGGGACAGGATTATACAACTAATTATCTTATCAAGACTGAGCCTGGTGCAGCGGCAGGTTTACTCGACCATATCGAAGAAGCCTTGTATGGTACTCGTGGACGTTACATTGTATTTACTGAAGTATTAACTCGTACTTTGAAACGTCTTTATGATGGGCGAACGAGCTTTGCCTTCACTATGCTAGGTGTGAGCGCGATTTGTATCTTAATTACGGCGCTAGGTATTATTGGTTTAGTTGGGTTATCGGTTTCTCAGCGTTATAAGCAGATTGGAACGAGAAGAGCGCTTGGTGCAACTAAATGGCAAGTGGTTCGCTATTTTCTGGTCGAGAATAGTGTATTGACCAGCATAGGTTTAGTTATCGGCTTTATCTTGTCGTATGGCCTAAATTATATTTTAGCGACAGAGTTTAATAACCCTAGTTTGATTGAAGTAGAGTATTGGTTGGTCATTGCGTTAACGCTTTGGCTAATTAATTTGTTGGCAGCCAGGATACCTGCAAAACGTGCTGCAGATATTGATCCTGCAATTGTCACTCGAACTGTTTGACTTCTGGAAGAAATAAAAGTCCTAAGTGTTTGATAAAAAGCGAGAATAATGAAACCTAATTTACTGGTTATTGATGATAATCCTGATGTCATAAAAGCATTGAAGGTTTTATTTCATCTGGATGATATTCATTGCCATGGTGCTCTATCGCCTCAGGAAGGGTTACGATTACTCTCTGAGCATAAGTTTGATTTGGTGATTCAGGATATGAACTTTAGTACAGATACCATATCTGGAGAGGAAGGGATTCAGCTCTTTCGCGATATTCGTGCTCAATATGTTGATATGCCTATCATTCTGCTTACAGCTTGGGCAAATTTAGAATCTGCGGTGCAACTGGTAAAAGCTGGCGCGGCAGATTATCTGTCCAAGCCTTGGGACGACGACAAGTTGTTGGTGACAGTTAAAAACCTTATTGAACTTAATCAATTACAGTCTGCGCATCAGGGGAATCAAAGAAAGAAGAGTTCTAGGGTACAACAGCTACAATCAAAGTTTGATTTGTGCGGATTGCAGTTCGCCAGTGATGTGATGATTAACCTTCTGGAAATGGCGACGCAGGTAGCGAACTCTGATGTACCTGTGTTGATTAGAGGGCCGAACGGAGCTGGTAAAGAAAAAATAGCAGAAGTTTTACAGGCAAATTCACGCTTTAGGGACGCCCCTTTCGTTAAGGTTAATATTGGTGCTTTACCCAATGATTTGATGGAAGCAGAGCTATTCGGCGCGGAGGCGGGGGCTTTCACTGGCAACACAAAGCGCAGGATAGGGCGCTTCGAGGCGGCTAATAACGGAACTTTATTTCTGGATGAGATTGGTAATCTGTCACTTGAAGGGCAAAAAAAGCTATTACGTGTTTTGGAACTCGGGGAATTTGAGCGTTTAGGCAGTACGGAGACCCAAAAAGTAAGAGTAAGAATCTTAAGTGCCACTAATACCGATTTATCTACGGCTATTAAGGAGGGAACCTTTAGAGAGGACCTATACTATCGTTTGAACCTGATTGAACTGTCTTTACCTCCACTTAGCGAGCGTATGGATGATCTTCCCTTACTGTCCCAATTCTTTTTGGAAGATGATTTTGAACTCAGTGAAGAAGCTGAGGAACTCCTGCATAATTATCACTGGCCAGGTAATGTTCGCGAACTACAAAACTGTATGAAGCGAGCTATGCTGTTGAGTCAATCTCATCTAATAGAGCCTCTGCAATTAGGGATTCAACTGGATAGTCAGAAAATGAAGGATGCCAGAGAAGCACTAACTAAGAATGATATTATTGA
The DNA here is from genome assembly GCA_004353515.1 of Alteromonadaceae bacterium M269. Lineage (GTDB taxonomy): Bacteria > Pseudomonadota > Gammaproteobacteria > Enterobacterales > Alteromonadaceae > M269. Next base: position 423,115 of record SMNZ01000002.1, read on the forward strand.
AGCGCTTGAGCAGCATGATCACGTTATCGCTAAAACCGCTAAGGCACTAAATCTAAGTAGACAGGCGCTTTATCGACGTATGGATAAGTTTGGTATTGAAACTTAATGATGCGTCAATCAATACGTGGCAAAATTCTATTAATTACTCTGCTGAGCCTCGCACTCCATAGTGCCATTACCTATATAGGTTTGAGTATTCTGCTCCCTCTGGTATTGACGATTCCCGTAGCGACTTTAGTCAGCCTCATATTTCTGTTGTTTGCTCTAAAAGCATTTTACGGACCCATCGAAGATATTATCTCTGCTATTGAGACTGGCGTTAGCAGTTTCAAGGACAAAGATTTTAGTATCCGAATCCATAAACAACGTAACGACGAATTAGGTAGTGTCATAGAAGCTTATAATGAGATGGCGCATACTTTGTGTAATGAGAGATTGTCTCTTTTTCAACGCGAACTTTTGCTCGACACCATTATTCAGAGTACACCGGTTTCTATTGTCTTAACGGATAGCAAAGATTTTATTGTTTACGCAAATAACGCTTCTAAAGACTTGTTTAATCATAAGAAAAAGCTTGAAGGCGTTAGTTTTTCTGAACTGACGAAAAACTTACCTAATGAACTTAGGGAAGCAACAGTACAAATGCAGGGTGGCCTGATTAACCTCTCTCACGAAAGTGAACGCTCTTCTTTTTATTTGCATTGCCAAAGTTTTAACCTCAACTCTCGTGAGCATAGGTTATATCTCTACAAGAATTTGACGACTGAGATTTCTAGGCAAGAAATCGATTTGTGGAAGAATGCCATTAGGCTAATTAGTCATGAGCTCAATAATTCTTTGGCGCCTATTACCTCAATGGCAAATTCAGCAAAGAAAATTTTAGATTCAAATAACAACACTGAAATATTGCCCGATTTGATTGATACGATTCAGATGCGTACTGAGAGGTTGAAAGCATTTTTGGTCGAATATGCGGATTTTGCGCGGTTGCCGGCACCGAATAAGGAGAATGTAGAGCTTCAACCATTTATTCATAACCTTTTAAACCTTTGCCCTTTTAATGTTGTTGATCAAGTTCCTTCAATAAATGCCTGCTTTGACCCTGCTCAGATGGAACAGGTGCTGATTAATCTTTATAAAAACGCGGTTGAATCAGGAAGTGACCAAGCTCACATAAAACTACATGTCAAATGCGATAACAGTAGTTTGTTGTGGTGTGTTTCTGATGCTGGAAGGGGGATGACAGAGCAACAGTTACAGAAGGCACAGTTGCCTTTCTTCTCAACTAAACAAGGTGGAACTGGGTTGGGATTGTCGTTGTGCAACGAAATTGTTGCAGCACATGACGGATACCTGCGTATCCAGAATAAAAAAGACGGCGGATTGTCTATCCGATTTATTATTCCTACGGAATGAGTTTGGCCTGGTAGTTGCATTGTTGGCGATAGTGTCAACTATTTGTTATCTCAGGTATGCAGTTAGCCGCTTATTTTTCTCAGTTTGATAAAGCTCAAGCCAAACAGTTAACGTCTGGGCTCGGTACACCCGTCATATTACTCGCGATCATGGGCATGGTTATTTTGCCGATGCCCGCTTTCCTGCTGGATATTCTTTTTAGCTTCAATATCGCGTTGTCATTAGTCGTTATCCTCGTCAGCTTATTTACTAAGAAGCCTGTCGATTTCGGTATTTTTCCGTTTATTTTGCTTATTGCCACCGTACTCCGATTAGCTCTAAATATTGCGTCTACGCGAGTTGTTTTGCTCGATGGACATAATGGTGGTGATGCTGCAGGTAAGGTTATTCAAGCTTTTGGTGAGGTCGTTATTGGGGGCAACTACGCTGTAGGTATCGTTGTTTTCGCGATACTACTCATCATTAACTTTAAAGTTGTTACAGCAGGTGCTGGAAGGATATCAGAAGTTAGTGCTCGCTTTACGTTAGACGCTATGCCTGGTAAGCAAATGGCAATTGATGCTGATCTGAATGCTGGTTATATCGATTCAGATGAAGCGCGTAAACGCCGCATGGAAATCACCGCTGAAGCAGACTTTTATGGCTCGATGGACGGTGCATCTAAGTTTGTTAAAGGCGATGCGATGGCTGGGCTTTTCATCATGTTGATAAACATTGTTGGTGGATTGTTCATCGGCATGATTCAGCATGACCTGACCTTCACCTCCGCCATCGAAATCTATACCTTGTTGACTATTGGTGATGGTTTGGTGGCACAAATTCCATCACTACTTTTGTCTGTGGCAACAGCGATTATCGTAACGCGTGAGAACGATAGCCAAGAAATGAATGTCGAGATGCAAAAGCAACTTGGCAATAGACGTGCTTTGGTTATTACTGCTGGTGTTTTATTTGTGATGGGGATTGTTCCTGGAATGCCTCACCTCGCATTCTTGGGCCTAAGTGCCGTTGTTTCTGCTTTTACTTATTATCAATACTGGTTGGAACAGAAACAAAAAGAGCAACCCAAAGAAGTTAGTAAACAACCTGATCAAAATCTACCTTCAACTGAAGTTAAAGAACTAAGCTGGGACGATGTTCAGCATGTCGATACTATTGGTTTAGAAGTTGGTTATCGCTTAATACCACTTGTTGATAAGAGCCAAGGTGGTGAGTTGCTGACGCGAATTAAGGGCGTTCGTAAGAAGTTGTCTCAAGAACTTGGCTTCCTTATACCACCTGTGCATATCCGCGATAACTTGGATTTGAGTCCAAATAATTACACCATTTCGCTGCTAGGCGTTAATGTCGGTGACGCAGAGATAAGCCACGATGATGAGCTTGCAATCAACCCTGGGCAAGTATTCGGTAAGCTAGAAGGCACAGCAACCAAAGATCCTGCATTTGGTTTGGATGCGGTTTGGATAAGACCCAATAAACGTGAACATGCACAAACCCTAGGTTATACCGTTGTTGATACAGCCACTGTAGTTGCCACACATTTGAGCCAGCTGTTAACCAATAATGCTTATCAGTTATTGGGACATGAGGAAGTGCAAGAGCTACTTGATATGCTAGCTAAGAATAACCCTAAGCTGGTTGAAGGCTTAGTTCCAGACGTTATCTCTCTCAGTACGTTAGTGAAAGTCCTCCAGACATTACTGTATGAAGGTATTCCAATCAGAGATATGCGCACTATCGTTCAGACGTTAGCTGAATATGGTCCTAAGAGTCAGGATCCTGATGTCCTTGTCTCTGCGGTACGTATCTCACTTAAACGACTAATCATTCAAGAAATTAATAGTGGTGCGGCAGAAATTCCCGTCATTACCTTGTCGCCAGATCTGGAACAGATGTTGCACCAGTCTCTTCAAGCTGGTGGACAAGATGGCGCAGGTATCGAACCCGGCTTGGCAGAAAGAATTCAAACATCGCTTAGTGAAGCGTCTCAACAACAAGAAATTGCAGGTGAGCCTTCTGTGTTGTTGACGTCGGGAATGTTAAGACCCGTCTTATCGAGATTCTTGAAAACAGCGATTTCTGGACTTCATGTAGTTTCTTATCAAGAAATTCCAGATGACAAACAAATTAGGATAGTGAGCTCTGTAGGCCAATAGTGGCGGGCAATACAGACAAGGGGTAAACAATGAAAATTAGACGATTTTATGGCAAAGACATGCGCGAAGCTCTCAAGCAGGTCAAAGACGAGCTCGGAAAAGACGCTGTTATTATGTCAAATAAACGCCTTGCTGATGGCGTTGAGATTGTTGCTGCTTATGATCAAGAGCCCGTTAGTCCTAAGAAAGAAGTGGCTAGCAATAATAGAAATGCTCGCAACAACGTATTAAATATTGAGTCGACTAATTTTAGGAATGAACCAAGCGTCAGAAATACGTCACTGAGCAGTGGGCAGGGTGATGCTCCTACGAGCTTGAGCGAAATTATTGGTGATTCTGGCCCCGACAGCTTGAGGGAGTTACTTGAAAAACAAGCCGGAGCCGCTTTAGCCGACCCTGCAAAACCAGCCACGACAGAAAAATTAACATCAGTTTCAGAGACTCAAGCTCAGCCTGTTTTTGAATCCCCTGCAATTCCTGCTGCAGTCAATGACGATATTAACGATATCAAATTAGAACTTCAGTCACTTAGAAGTGTTCTAGAACATCAAGTGTCAGGTCTCGTTAATCAAAAGAAACGCAACATTCACCCTTTACAAGGCTACTTAACTGATCATTTACAGAAAATGGGAATAAGCTCGTCGCTTGCTGACGAAGCTGTGGCATACATGCCGGCCAATTGTAATGAAAGGGAAGCCTGGCTATTTTTGCTAAAACTATTGGCTAATAGACTTAAAACGAACCGTAACGATATTCTAAACGAAGCTGGTGTTGTTGCATTAGTTGGTCCAACAGGGACAGGCAAAACAACGACTATCGCGAAGCTTGCTGCGAGGTATGCGCAAAAACATGGGCCTGAATCCGTACTTTTAATTACAACCGATACTTATAGAATTGCTGCCTATGAGCAATTGGCAACTTACGGTAAAATCATTGGCTGTACAGTAAAAAAAGCGACTGATGCCAAAGATTTATCGGATCTTTTGTTTCAATATCGAATGAAGTCGCTCATTATGATAGATACAGCAGGCTTTGGACAAAGAGATGTGCGTTTAGTTAGTCAACTTGATACGTTAAAAGACAGTAGTTGTGCTAATATCAAAAAATATGTTGTTATGCAGGCCAACGCTCAGTATCGCGTAATGTCCAATATTTTAGATAGTTATAAAAAGATTTCTTTGCAGGGATGTATTTTCACTAAACTAGATGAATGCTACAGTTTGGGAGAAGCAGTTTCTGCTGCTATCGAGTTTGGCATACCATTAAGCTATGTAACTGATGGTCAAAAGGTACCTGAAGACATTAAGGTGGCGGACGCAAAACAATTGATATCAATGGCAGCTAAGTTATTAAGAAAGAATACTTCGGTGCCAATGGCTAGGAAAAAAGTAGTCAATGCAACAGTGGCACTATGATTGAAGATCAGGCAAGCAGCTTAAGAAAAATGGCATCAAATAATTTAATTAAAGTGATAGCCGTTACAGGTGGTAAAGGCGGTGTTGGCAAAACAAATGTGACACTGAATACAGCAATATCAATGGCTAAAATGGGCAAGCGAGTGTTAGTACTTGATGCTGACCTTGGCTTAGCAAACATTGATGTGATGCTGGGTTTACGAGTTGAGAAGAACTTATCTCACGTATTAAGTGGAGAGTGCTTACTCGAAGACATACTTGTGCATGGCCCAAATGGAGTGATGATTGCACCCGCAACATCAGGCACAAAATCTATGACAGAGCTATCATCTGTCGAACATGCAGGCTTAATTAGAGCATTTAGCGAATTACGGACTAAGATAGATGTATTGATTGTCGATACGGCAGCAGGTATTTCTGACATGGTCATCAGTTTTTCCAGAGCAGCGCAAGACATTATGGTTGTTGTTTGTGACGAGCCGACCTCATTAACTGATGCTTATGCGCTAATTAAAATACTCAACAGAGACCATGGTGTATTCCGTTTTAAAGTTGTGGCTAATATGGTCAGGAATATGCGTGAAGGTCAGGAACTTTTTGCTAAACTATCTAAGGTATCGAACCGATTCTTAGATGTCGCTTTAGAACTGGTAGCAACAGTACCTTTTGATGAGAACATACGTAAGTCAGTACGTAAGCAAAAGTGTATTGTGGATGCATTTCCTAATTCGCCTGCATCCAATGCGATCAATACGTTGGCTAAGAATGCTATGGCTTGGCCTATCCCAAGTCAGCCAGGTGGGCATTTGGAGTTTTTCCTGGAGCAGCTGGTTGGACAGAATAACTCGACGGTAAGTGAGAAGTTGTGAGTAATAAAGTAGCAGCCTATCAACAAGTTGACGATAAACAGAAATTAGTTGAGACGCATACTTCATTAGTTAAGCGTATTGCCCATCATTTGATAGCTCGCTTACCCGCTAGTGTCATAGTCGATGACCTTATTCAGGCAGGAATGATTGGCTTATTGGAAGCCTCACGTAATTTTGATGGCAGTAAAGGTGCTAGCTTTGAAACCTTTGCCGGTATTAGGATTCGAGGTGCCATGCTTGATGAAATTCGTAAGGGTGATTGGACGCCGCGCTCCGTGCATAAGAATGGCCGATCTATAGCGGAAGCTATTGCACAGGTTGAGCGTGAGACTGGCGGTGATGCTAAAGACGTCGATGTCGCTGCAAAATTAGAAGTAAGCTTAGATGATTATCATCAAATGCTTAATGAGGTGAATGCTGGAAAGCTAGTCGGAATTGAAGACCTTGGCGTGACAGAAGATGTCATTGTCTCTGACCAAAATAGAGGCGGTGATGAGCCTTACGACGACCTCGTGCAAGGCGCTTTTCAGAAAGCGTTGGCGAATGCCATAACAACCTTACCCGAAAGGGAAGCCATAGTGCTATCTTTGTACTATGATGAAGAATTGAATTTACGTGAAATAGGCAGTGTGCTGGATGTGAGCGAATCGCGTGTCAGTCAGATACATAGTCAGGCTATGTTGAGATTGAAGTCGCGCATGCAGACATGGCGTGCTGTATAATAACAAATTTACTTTAGCTATTTTTATAATCCTCATCGGAGGCCGTTTTGGATAAAAACATGAAAATTCTTGTTGTTGATGATTTTTCAACAATGAGACGTATCATCAAGAACTTGTTAAAAGATTTGGGTTTTTCCAACATCCAGGAAGCAGATGACGGAAGTACTGCACTTCCTATGTTGCAACAAGGCGATTTTGATTTTGTTGTAACTGATTGGAATATGCCTGGCATGCAAGGTATCGACTTGCTGCGCAATATAAGGGCTGATGATAATTTGAAACACCTTCCTGTTTTAATGGTGACAGCTGAAGCGAAGAAAGAACAGATAGTTGCAGCTGCGCAAGCAGGTGTTAACGGTTACGTTGTGAAGCCATTCACAGCGGCTACATTGAAAGAAAAGCTTGCTAAGATATTCGAGCGCCTTGGATAGATTCAGCTTCCCGCTGACAGATTGGAGAAACTGAATGAGTTCCAACGCGCCCATTTCGTTAGAAGATGCGAAGCAGTTAGTTACTTTCCTTGAGGATGGTAATAACGAAGCAGCATCGGCCCTATTAGAAGCTCTAAGCCTCAAAGACTCAGTTGAACTTTTTGCCGAAGTCGGAAAATTGACTCGGCAACTTCATGATTCACTTAATAATTTTAACTTAGATGATCGCATTGTTAACCTGACGGAAGAGATTCCTGATGCGCAGTCGCGTTTAGAATATGTTATCGAAACAACTGAACAAGCTGCGAATACCACTATGGATGCTGTTGAGTCCAGTATGCCTATTGCTGAAAAGCTTAACGATAGTATCGAAAGTATTCTTCCTGAGTGGAAAAAGTTAATGAATCGACAGCTTGAATTAGGCGAATTTAAAACGCTTTGCCTAAACTTGGACAAGCTGCTTGAACAATCTTGTGAAGATAGCGCTAAACTAAATCAACTTTTGACCGAAATATTAATGGCACAGGGGTATCAAGATATTACTGGTCAGGTCATTAAACGAGTGATTGAACTTGTTAAAGAAGTTGAGGAAAGCCTAGTGAATATGTTGACCGTTTTCAGTTTTTCTGAGCGTGTTGATGAAGATAAAAAAGCACCTGCCGAATTAACGAGTGAAAAAGCCGGCGTTGAAGCAGAAGGCCCGATAATTGATGCGGAATCACGTGATGATGCAGTATCAGGGCAAGATGACGTTGATGATTTACTCTCAAGTCTTGGATTTTAAGTGGAGCTAATGCATGTCATATGAAGTCGATGAGGATATTCTTCAGGATTTTTTGGTAGAGGCAGGAGAAATTCTGGAACAACTGCAAGAGCAGTTGGTTGATCTCGAAAACAATCCTAGTGATGCCGATTTGCTCAATGCAATTTTCCGTGGATACCACACCGTCAAAGGGGGAGCTGGGTTCTTAGCGTTGACTGAACTCGTCGATGTTTGCCATGGTGCAGAAAACGTATTTGACGTCATGCGCAATGGTCAGAGAAGCTTAAATCCAGAGCTGATGGACATCATTCTTCAAGCGACAGATACAGTTGTTGATATGTTTGAACGAGTGAAAACTCGTGAGCCGTTAGATGCGGCTGATCCAGATTTGCTCGCAACATTAACCCGCTTAAGTAAACCCGAGTCTGAAGATGAATTAGAGGAAGCCGCAGCACCTGCTGAAGAGGTAGTTGAAGAAGCGTCTGTAGAAGTTGAAGAAGAAGCTGTCGAAGTATCAGAAGCTTCTGAAGGCGGTGTTGATGAGATCACAGAAGATGAATTCGAAGCCCTCCTCGATGAATTACATGGTCCTGCCTCAGGCCCTAGCGCCAAAGCAGAAACACCAGCTCCTGCTGCTGAACCAGCAGCGAGTGAGAGTGATGATGAAATCTCAGACGATGAGTTTGAAGCATTGCTTGATCAGCTCCATGGTGAAGGTAAGTTCGCAGCACCTAAAGCTGAAGCGGAAGCTAAAGCATCAGCTCCGGCACCAGCATCTGAAGCTTCTGGTGGTGATGATGAAATCAGTGATGATGAATTTGAGGCACTATTAGACGAACTTCATGGATCGGGTAAAGGCCCAGGTGAAGCCAAAGCGGAACCTAAAGCTGAAGCTCCAAAAGCACCAGAGCCTGCTCCTGCAGCGAAACCGAAACCTGCGGCTGCACCTAAGGCTTCAGAAAAGCCCGCTGCTAAGAAAGCGGCTCCAGCAAAAGCTGCTGCTAAGAAAGATGATAAGAAGCCTGCTGCTGCTGCTCCTGCCGCTGAAACTACGGTAAGGGTAGATACTAAACGACTTGACCAGATAATGAATATGGTTGGGGAATTAGTGCTTGTGCGTAACCGATTGTTGAGTTTAGGTATTAATCTCAACGACGAGAACATGTCTAAAGCAATTGCTAACTTAGATGTTGTGACCGGTGACCTGCAAGGTGCGGTAATGAAAACCCGGATGCAGCCAATTAAGAAAGTATTTGGTCGATTCCCTAGGGTTGTTCGAGATCTTGCCAGAAGCTTGAAGAAAGAGATTACCCTTGAGTTAGAGGGTGAAGAAACAGATTTAGATAAAAACCTTGTTGAAGCTTTGGCTGATCCCTTGGTTCACTTAGTTAGAAACTCTGTTGACCATGGTATTGAGATGCCAGATGACCGTGCCGATGCTGGTAAGCCCAGAATGGGGACAGTGCGACTAGCGGCGTCTCAACAAGGTGATCATATTCTTCTTACTATCGAAGATGATGGTAAGGGGATGGATCCAGACAAACTCAAAGACATTGCTATCAGTAGAGGTGTACTTGATGCCGATGCTGCGGCGAGAATGTCTGATGTGGAAGCGTTCAACCTGATTTTCGCACCTGGTTTCTCAACCAAAACTGAAATTTCTGATATCTCGGGCCGAGGTGTTGGAATGGACGTTGTGAAAACCAAAATCAATCAGCTCAACGGTACAGTTAATATCGACTCAGAGCTAGGTAAAGGAACGCGTTTAGATATTAAAGTTCCGTTAACCTTGGCGATTCTGCCAACACTAATGATTGTGGTCGGTGAGCAGACGTTTGCGCTTCCATTAGGTGCAGTTAATGAAATCATTAATATGGACCTTTCGAAAACAAATACTGTTGATAATCAACTGACAATGATTGTGCGCTCCAAAGCGATACCGCTATTTTATCTGGGAGAGTGGTTAACTCGCTCGAACAGAGAGATTGAACGCGGTAATGGCCATGTGGTTGTTGTACAAATAGGTACTCAGCAAGTAGGTTTTGTCGTTGATTCCTTGATAGGGCAAGAAGAGGTTGTTATCAAACCACTCGATGCTTTACTTCAAGGTACTCCTGGTATGGCAGGCGCAACTATTACGAGTGATGGCGGTATTGCTCTAATTATTGATATTCCTAGCTTATTGAAACGGTACGCTAAAAAAGCGCTTAATAAATAATTTTGTCAGTTAACGGATTAATCCATGTCATTTAAGGTCTTAGTCGTTGATGACTCGACTTTCTTTCGTCGGCGTGTAACGGAAATCCTGAATCAGGACCCTCTACTCGAAGTGATTGGTGAAGCGAGAGATGGTCAAGATGCAATTGAAAAAGTAACTAGGTTAAAGCCCGACGTCGTTACTATGGATGTAGAAATGCCGGTTATGGACGGCATTACATCTGTTCGTAATATCATGAAAACGACGCCGGTACCTATCTTAATGTTTTCTTCTCTTACTACGGATGGGGCTCAATCTACCTTTGATGCCATGGAAGCTGGTGCTTTGGATTTTATCCCAAAGAAGTTTGAAGACATTGTAAGCAATCGCAAAGAAGCGATAGAGCTATTGCAACAACGGGTTAAAGCGATTGCTAGACGCAAAGGCAGTTTAGCAAGAGCGTTTGCAGGAAAGCATGAAGCGCCTAAACCTATGATTGCTAAGCCGATGTTTTACGGCGAGTCAGCAAAAAAAACGCCTGAGACAAAGTCTCTTGCTACGGGACGTTTGAGCAGCCGTTCTGGTAAGAAGTATCGAGTTTTAGCGATTGGTTCTTCAACAGGCGGGCCTATTGCGTTACAACAAATTTTGACAGAGCTTCCGGCTGGATTTTCTCTTCCGATTATTATTGTTCAACATATGCCGGGAAGCTTTACCAAAGCTTTTGCTGAAAGGTTGAACAACTTGTGCCAAATTTCAGTTAAAGAAGCGGAAACTGGTGATGTGCTGAAACCAGGGCATGCCTATGTTGCACCCGGTGGAAGACAAATGTTTTTAGAAGAATCTGGTCGCTCAGTGAGAGTTTCTATTTCGGATGCACCAGAAGGGTCGAAAGTTACTTATAAACCAAGTGTCGATTTAACTTTTAATACAGTTGCCGATATATATAAAAGTGAGGCTTTGGGGCTTATTTTGACGGGCATGGGAGCTGATGGTCGAGAAGGGTGCAGAAAAATGCATCAGAGAGGCGCCAGAATCTGGGCTCAAGATGAAAAAAGCTCGGTGGTTTATGGAATGCCTCAAGCCGTGACTCGCGCAAATTTAGCAGAAGCGAACTATGCTTTGGATGATATCGCCGCTAACGTACTAACGGAAATGGGTTAGTTAGCGTGTTTAGGCGTTTAGTTATTGCAACACCGAGGCTTTAATATGGTTGTATGGAGTGTTGCAAATCAAAAGGGCGGTGTTGGGAAAACGACAACGACTGTAACTTTAGGTTCCTTGCTAGCGCTGCGTGGTGAGAAAGTTATATTAGTCGATACTGACCCACAGGCGTCCTTGAGTTATTACTTTGGGATTGATTCTGAAGAGCTGTCTGCCGGAGTTTATGACGTCTTTATGGCGGGGCAGGAGCTTACAAAAGAGAAAGTATTGGATTGTTTGTGTCCAACTAAGTTGGATTCATTGTTTATCTTGCCTGCAACCATGGCTTTGTCCACATTGGACCGTTCATTGGGCTCGCAAGAAGGTATGGGCTTGATACTTAAAAGAGCCCTACAGCTCGTTGATGATGAATTTAGCTATGCATTGATCGATTGTCCTCCGGTACTCGGAGTGTTAATGGTTAATGCGATCGCTGCTAGCAGTAAAGTGCTGGTGCCGGTACAGACAGAGTTCTTAGCCTTGAAGGGGCTTGAGCGAATGATTCATACATTGAAGATAATGGAGAAGTCGCAGTCTAGGAATTTTGACTTTACCATTGTACCGACTATGTATGATAAAAGAACTAACGCAGCTCTTGATGCTTATAAAGATCTAATTGCGACTTACGGTCGGTCAGTTTGGTCCGGTGTTATACCAGTCGATACCCGGTTCAGAGATGCGAGTCAGGCACAAACGCCTGCACCTAGCCATAGCCCTAGGTGCCGAGGTGTTTATGCGTACAATAAATTATTAAACTTCTTATGCACAACAGGTAAATAAAAAGTGACCAAGGGTAGCTTTTCTAATGAAGAAGTCATGGAAGATTATCTATCTAACTTGCTAACAGAGAAGCCTGTAGACGAGCTTCACCAGCAGACTGTTGCGCGGTTGCTAGAAAAAGTTGAACCTGAGAGTCAGGTTCAGGCAGTTAATACGACTAAAGAGAGTATCGAAGAAGTTGCAGTACCTGAAACTAATGCCGATACTGAAGGTAGCGGTGGCTCTGTTGATGTAGCAACAGATTCACACATACAGACAGAGTTATTTCAGGCATTGTACTTTTCAGTTGCAGGATTGACATTAGCAGTGCCGTTAACAGAACTAGGTGGAATACATAAGTTAGAGAAAGTATCGCCTTTGTTTGGAAAGCCATCGTGGTTTAACGGTGTGATGATACATAGGGATGAAAAGCTTAACGTTGTAGATACGGCTAAATGGGTAATGCCAGAAAAATATGATGAAAAACTGGCAGAATCTGTAAATTATCAATATCTTATAATGTTAGATGAGAGTCCTTGGGGATTATCGTGTGAGTCTTTGGTGAATACGGTAAATTTGCACCCCGATGATGTTAAATGGCGAACCAATGATAGTAAAAGACCGTGGTTAGCCGGAATGGTAAAAGAAAAAATGTGTGCCTTGGTTAATGTAAAGCAATTAATCTCAATGCTTAATCAAGGACTTGGCAGTAATGACGAGTAGCGACAGCTTGCAACGGAGCGGGTCTAATGAGTGACGATAGAAATACAAATAACACTGTAGCTGATAGTAACGACGAAGTGCTGCAATGGGTAACTTACCGATTAGGTGAAGAGACCTATGGTATTAACGTAATGCAAGTTCAAGAAGTATTGCGCTATACCGAAATAGCACCTGTCCCGGGTGCTCCTGATTATGTGCTCGGCATTATCAACTTACGTGGTAATGTTGTAACCGTTATCGATACGCGTGCAAGATTCGGATTACCGCCCAATGATATAACGGATAACACTCGTATCGTTATTATCGAATCTGATGAACAGGTTGTTGGTATTCTAGTTGATAGCGTTGCTGAAGTGGTTTACTTAAGAACCTCTGAAATAGACAGTGCGCCAAATGTTGGAACAGAAGAGAGTGCTAAGTTCATTCAGGGCGTGAGCAACAGAGATGGACAACTACTCATATTGGTTGATCTCAATAAGTTGTTGAGTGATGAAGAGTGGGATGAAATCTCCGGACTTTAAGTTGTTTTGTTGCAATCTGGCGGTTTGCTGGATTGCAACTATTCCCCACTATCAATGAAAGCTGAAGCCTATCGCTAATCTATTATGGATTTGTCACTAATCACCCTCGCTTCCCTATTGGTTTTACTCTTCGTTGTATTAGCCTTTATTCTGTGGACTAAACGTCAGTTAGACACTCAGCACAAGAATATTCTTGAGTTGACTAAAAGGTTAGCGGATGTGGAGCAGCAAACAAACGATAATGATGAAGCAAATTATGAAGTAAGAACTGGTGCGATTGGCTTAGGTGAAAAAGTTAAAGAAATCGCGGCTTCGATAAATGCGATGGAGCTAAAATTCTTAGAGCTCGAGCAACAGGATCCTGCTAGCAAGTTGTATCACCGCGCTGCTAAATTAGTTGAACAAGGTGTCACTCTTGAAGAGCTAATGCAGGAATGTGACCTTCCTCGAGCTGAAGCTCAGCTGCTTTTTGATCTCCACAAAAAGTAACTATAAAGATTTATTCATTATTACCCTAGGCTAAGTCGTCGACCCTTCCGTGAATATTTTTCCAACTTTTTGGGAATTTTCCTTGTAATACATATGAGAATGAAATGAGTTCTGCAATGACATAAAAGAGCTCTTCTGGAATATCCTGGCCTAAATCCAGCCTTGCTAAGGTTTCAATAAGAGCTTCGTCTTCATGAACCAAAACACCACTTTCTTTCGCCAGCTTGATAATATCATCTGCTAGGTCACCGAAGCCTTTTGCGACAACCTTCGGTGCTTGAGACGATTCACTATTGGATTCATATTTAAGACCAACAGCGGCTTTGGGCTTATCTTGCTTTGATTTTTTGCTCATACGCGAGTTTCCAATATTTGATAGGGCTTACGTTGCAAGCTTGCAGGGATTTTGCCTAACTGACACTGGCTTTTAGTCAACTGAATTCCGAGTTCTTGGAGTTTCTTCTTAAGCAAAGGCAGGAAGTTTAAAACTAGGTTTTTAAGTTCGTTATTAGAGGTGTAAAAGTCAACTTCGACCTCTTTTTCTCTTAGTCTTGCTTTAGCTAGTAATTCGCCTTTGCTACCTGCGTCTAGTTTCATGTTGATATGCCAAGATCTGATATTCTTGTCGCCTTTGCTCTTTTCGCCATCTTCATCTTGCTTGCGCTTAATAAGCAATTCTATATCTTTTCGTTGCTCACCTAGAGCACTTGGTAAAACGTAGTAAAGGCCCTCCTGTCCGTTCAGTTGCTGCTCGATACTCGATAACTTATTGTTTTGATGACTAACAAAAAAGCGACCCAACTCTTTGAGGAGAGCGTGTTTTTGATCGGCTTGAGAGATTTCATTCAGGCTTTTGGCTACTTGTTGTTTTGTCGGTTTTGCTATTCCCGGTGTTGCCAATATGGGCGCTAGTGCTTGCGTAGCTCTTTCGAGCGACTTAGCTCCGCTTTTTGCTAACCTTGAAGCGAGTGTAATTTGTAATAAACCGACCAGCCCACTAATCAAACTGTTATTGGGTGCTGGAGTTGATAAAGATGAAGATGTCAAGCTCGCGGGAGGTAAAGTCAATAGTTGCCGAACAACCTCACTACCATCGCTAACACTTCCGGGTAGTCCCTGACTCAACTGAGGTTTTACATCCTTGACTACTTTGTTAAGCAGCGGGTCTTCTACCAAATTATTTTCTAATAGTGCGTTACCGATAGATTCAAGCGTTTTAGATGGCGCTTCAGATAAAGGTCTTGAGTGTCTTATGAGTGTTTGCACTTGATTTAATATCTCTTGGCTTCTGCCAGAGGTGTTTAATTGCCGAAGGAAGTTTTCACTGCGTGTTTCGCTTGTTGGCGAAACAGGTGTGTTATTGTTTGATCCAACAACTGTATTATCAACTGCTCTGCTTGGTCGGTTAGCACCATCGACTTTCTCTGCAGCAGTATTGGGTTGATTGGCAGTAATTGATAGCGTTTTCAGTTGTTTCAGCTGCGGTGCTGTAATTTGATTTAACGTGGCCTGTTCAGTATTAACTCTGGTGGAAATAAGAACGCCATTTGAGGTAAAAGATAAACGTGAACTTGGATTTTCGGCTCTCGGTACATTCGCTTCTTGTGATGAAACTTTAAGGTTAGTAGCCGTATGAGTGTTTAAAGAATTAAAGTTAGCGTTATTAGATAAAGTGGATGCTGCTTTTTTTAAAGCAGGTATCACATCTAATAAAGGGATATTTAGAGCTCTTGAGCTGAATACATTCAACAAAGATGTTGGGCTGGTGACAGTGGTATTACCTTGTGAATTTAAATTCTGAGCTGTTGCTTCAAGTAAAGGAATGTTTCGTGACAATTGGTTTGTGGCGTTTAAGAGAATACTTAATTGTCTGTTTTCCGGGTTTAATCGAATTTGAACATTTTGTCCTGTCGAATAGTTTTGCAATGCATTGGGAACGTTGAGTACTAACCTATCTGAAGCAGGTATCCCTGCCTGTGTTGCATTCGTACTACTCACATCTACCGTTATCGCATTGGCACTAACTTGAATTATTCTGCCACTGATAATTTGAGATGTATCTGCAATTTGTCTAATTGCAGTATTTGGCAAGCTGAGGATAAGAGACTGACTTTGTGGTCGAGATAAGGGGACGTTTAAGCTTAAATCTGATGGAGCTAGAAAGCGCAGTATTGGTTGACTAGTTATCGCAGAATTCGTTTGAGGGTTGGCGTTTTGTTGGGGCAGTAGCTGTGTTTGATAAGTCCCACCTGCTTGGAGCTCGCCTCTTAATTGCTGCCTCGGTAAAGAAATCTCTACATCCCCTCTTGCGAGGACAACCTGACTGCTTGTTATCTGTCGAACAATAGTATCTAATTGCTGGTAATTTAATTGACCATTTTGGCTGGCCTGAGCTAGCTGGTTTAATGCTGAAGCGAGCTGTTGTTGTGGAGCAATTAACTCAGACATTGAATGTTGAAAGCTTAATAATAATAAATGTAGTCATAGGTACGAGACTAATGCGCTAACGATGTTTCAGCAAGGTTAAATTCTAGGATGGTAAGTGTTCTCGGCAGTTAGCCGATAATCTTAAGTTGAGATTGTCGTCTGGATGAGGCTAAAAATAGATTAAAACTGTAGGGCAGGTTATAGCTGCGTGATATGATAGACCAGATAGTTATTATTGATTAGGAGCTGGTTTTCTTTGTTAGTCGGTCAAGATTTAAGTTGTACAAAGCGAGACAGATTACTCTTTGAAAACTTGCAGATAGAAGTTGGATCAGGTCAGTTCTGGTATGTTAAAGGACCTAATGGCGCAGGCAAAACGAGCTTACTCAGAATTCTGGCAAACCTTACTTCTCCAACAGAGGGGCAATTGACCTGGCAGGGCGAACCTTTTAATCAGGCTGGCCGTAATTACCATAAAGATATGGTTTATGTCGGGCATAAGACAGGCTTGAATCAACAATTGAGTGCTGTTGAAAATGTTTTGTATTGGTCGGCTCTCAATGGGCTGAACATAACATCTGCTTATGACGTGTTGGCAGAACTAGGCTTGGTTGGATTAGAAGATATGCCGATTCGGCAGTTATCTGAAGGGCAACAGCGCAGGGTTGCTCTTACACGACTTTGGATTAAAGAAGCGAAAATATGGATCCTAGATGAGCCTTATGCTGCGCTTGATGTATTAGGAATTCAGCTGTTGAATACTAAAATAGATAACTTTATTGAAAGCGGTGGAAGCGTTGTTATGACTTCGCACCAAGAACCATTGGTTAAATCACCGATTCAATTACTAACACTTGCTTATCAGTTATGAATAAAGCGTTAGTGGGTATAGCAAAACGAGATTTCTCTTTAGCTTTTAGGCAAAGCTCTGAGTTGCTGCAACCGCTTATTTTTTGTTTACTTGTTGTTAGCTTATTTCCTCTAGGTGTTGGGCCAGGTCCAGTCACATTACAAAAAATATCTGGAGGGATTATTTGGGTTACTGCCATACTCTCTTCTTTGCTGGGGTTAGAACGGTTATTTCGTGATGACTTTCGCGATGGCTGGCTTGAACAGGTTAGCTTAAGTGATTGTTCCCAAAGTTTGGCTGCTGTGGTGAAAATTACAGTGCATTGGTTGACGAGTTTTCTTCCTCTCTTGTTGTTATCGCCTTTGTTGGCACTCTTTCTGAATATGACCATGTCGATGTATACAGCCTTGGTTTTAACACTATTAATTGGAACGCCTTTAATCAGCTTAGTTGGTGCTATTGCAGTTGCTTTGACTGTCGGACTAAACAAAGGTGGCGTGTTGCTTGCTTTGCTCTTGTTACCAATTTTTACGCCGTTGCTTATTTTTGCGACATCTGCAATTGAAGCAGCATCTTTAAACTTACCCTATGTTGGGCAGCTTGCTATTATAGGCGCTTTGACGTTGTTAGCATTGGCATTTAGTCCTTTTGCGACGGCCTTTGCTTTGAAAGTGAGCCAGCATTGATGGAAAAACTGTAATGTGGAAGTGGTTGCATCCTTACGCTAAAACCGAAGCGACTTACCATTTATGTGAGAAGCTTGTGCCTTGGTTTGCTTGGCTAGCAGTATTAGGCCTTGTTGTTGGCAATATCTGGGGATTGGCTTTTGCGCCTTCGGATTATCAGCAGGGGGATTCATTCCGTATTATCTATATTCATGTCCCTAGCGCTATGCTCTCTATGGGGATTTATGCGGGAATGGCTATTGCAGCGTTTGTTGGTTTAGTTTGGCAAATTAAAACTGCTCACATGGCTGTAGCAACTATGGCACCAGTAGGTGCAGTGATGACTTTTATTGCTTTATTCACTGGCTCTATTTGGGGTAAGCCTATGTGGGGAACTTGGTGGGTTTGGGATGCTCGACTTACCTCTGAACTCATTTTACTGTTTCTCTATTTAGGGGTTATTGCTCTGTATCATAGTTTTGATGATAAACAGCAAGCGAGTAAAGCAGCGGGGATTATTGCCGTTGTTGGTGTTGTGAATTTACCGATTATTCATTACTCGGTGGAGTGGTGGAATACGTTGCACCAGGGTGCGACCATTACCAAGTTTGATAAGCCATCAATAGCTCCTGAAATGCTGTGGCCTCTGCTTATTAGCTTAGCGGGTATGGCATGTTTTACGGGGTATGTTGTTCTTAGGCGGTTACAGAGCGAAATTATTCGTCGCGAGATTCGTCGTCCTTGGGTTATTAAACTTGCTGAAGAAGTTGAAGGTGGCAAAGGTGCACTTTGATAATTTAGCCGCTTTTTTTGATATGGGTGGATATGCCCTTTATGTTTGGCCGGCCTTTTTTATCACTTGGCTTTGTTTTGTTGTACTTGTTTTTCTTTCACGCCGTGAGAAGAAAAATCTTTTGAGTGATGTCTTAAATGAATCTGCTAGAAAGAAGCGAATAGAGCAAAAAAGACAAAACGATGAAGAGCAAGAGAGTGGAGGTTTTCATGAATCCAAGACGTAAACAACGAATGACTGTTGTTGGCTCGATTATTTTTCTCGTTGGAGGAGCTGTGGCTTTAATGCTCTATGCATTAAACCAAAATATCGATTTATTTTTGGTTCCATCTGAAGTTATCAATGGTAAAGATGGTGTCATTCCACAGACAGGACAACGACTTCGTGTTGGCGGAATGGTTGTGCCGGGTAGCGTTAAGCGCGATGATGATTCACTTGATGTGACCTTTGATTTAACCGATACCGGCCCAATAGTGAGTGTGAGTTATCAGGGGATTTTGCCAGATCTGTTTAGAGAAGGTCAGGGGATCATCATTACCGGGGTATTGGAAGGTGCTAATAAGGTAAGAGCTGAAGAAGTTTTAGCAAAACATGACGAAGAGTACATGCCTGCAGAAATGGCTGAAAAGGTAAAAGGTATTAAACATGTTAAGCCAAGCGGAGCTGGGTATTAGCCATGATTGTTGAGTTGGGACATTTTAGTCTGATCATAGCTTTAGGCTTGTCTATATTATTGGCTGTGTATCCCATGTGGGGAGCCAAAGTTAATAGTGAAACATTAATGGCGACGGCTAAGCCTCTAGCTTTTGGTATGTTTCTGTTCACTGCACTTTCTTATGCGATTTTGACCTACGCGTTTGTGGTTAATGATTTTAGCCTGACTTACGTAGCAAGTAATTCGAACAGTCAGCTTCCTGTTTATTACAGAGTGACAGCAGTATGGGGGGGACATGAAGGCTCCTTTCTACTTTGGTTGCTGATGTCTTCGATATGGACAGTTGCTGTTGCTATGTTTAGCCGAGCTATCCCAAAAGAAATGGTTTCTCGCGTTTTGTCTATTCTCGGATTAATTTCGATAGGGTTTTATCTCTATGTTTTAATTGCCTCGAATCCTTTTGAACGTTTACTACCGTTTTATCCGGTAGATGGACGAGACCTGAATCCACTACTACAAGACTTTGGAATGATTATTCATCCGCCGTTGTTATACATGGGGTATGTTGGGTTCTCAGTTGCTTATGCGTTTGCAGTAGCAGCACTAATTTCTGGACAATTAGACTCGACATGGGCTCGCTGGTCTCGACCTTGGACAATTGCTGCCTGGTCTTTCCTAACGATAGGAATCGCGCTAGGCAGTTGGTGGGCGTATAACGAGCTTGGTTGGGGAGGATGGTGGTTCTGGGATCCTGTTGAAAATGCATCCTTTATGCCGTGGCTAGCAGGTACAGCTTTAATGCACTCTTTGGCAGTCACTGAGAAACGGAAGCTATTTAAGGCTTGGACAGTTTTGCTAGCAATTACTGCGTTCTCTTTGAGCTTGCTAGGAACATTCTTGGTACGTTCGGGAGTTATTGTTTCAGTTCACTCTTTTGCAAGTGACCCTCAACGTGGACTATTTATTTTAGGGTTGTTAGTACTGGTTGTTGGTGGTTCTCTCTTATTATTTGCATTACGAGCTCCTCAACTGAGAAGTGCAGGCAGATATGAGCTGGTTTCGCGAGAAGTCATGTTAGTTGGGAATAACATCTTATTGAGCGCTGCAACTTTAGTTGTGCTTTTGGGAACCTTGTTACCGCTTATTCATAAAGAGTTAGGGTTAGGTTCTATTTCAATTGGCCAGCCATTTTTTAATCAAATGTTTACTTATTTAATAGTACCTTTTGTATTCCTGATGGGCGTGGGGCCCTTGTCTCGATGGAAAAAGCAAGAGCCCAC
This sequence comes from Alteromonadaceae bacterium M269, assembly GCA_004353515.1. Lineage (GTDB taxonomy): Bacteria > Pseudomonadota > Gammaproteobacteria > Enterobacterales > Alteromonadaceae > M269. The sequence continues at coordinate 443,449 of SMNZ01000002.1, forward strand.
GGCTCTAAAAAATCAGCTTATTGCGGCGTTTTCACTGTCTATACTAGCTGCTGTTTTGATTGGTTATGCGTTTGACCAACTAATTTATTTGGCCGTCTTGGGTGTTACTTTGAGCGTTTGGATCTTAATTTTTACAGTGCAAGAAGTTAGACAACGGATTGGTTATACAAATAATTTGGCGAAACTTTCCGAGTTAACTCGAAGCCATTGGGGCATGGTGTTAGGGCATGTAGGTTTCGCTTTAGTGCTTATGGGAATTACCTTAACGTCCAACTACAGTGTTCAAAAAGACGTAAGGATGTCAGTTAATGAGCGAGTGGAGCTTGCAGGTTATGATTTTGAATTCTTGGGCGTTCATGAAGCTAACGGACCGAATTACAGTGCTAGTGTGGGGCGTCTCAATGTGTACAGAAATGGTAAACTCAAGAGTGAAATAAGCACAGAGAAGCGTTTTTATCCTGTTCAGCGCAATGTTATGACAGAGGCCGGTATTGACGCTGGCCTTACGAGAGATCTTTATGTTGCTATTGGTGAGCAGTTCGCTAACGGTGATTGGGCGTTGCGTGTATACGTGAAGCCTTTTGTTCGTTGGATCTGGGCAGGTGCGTTTCTGATGGCTATTGGAGGGATGTTGTCAATTGCAGACAAGAGGTACCGCATGGCTAAAAGAGCAAAAGAAGCTTCTCAGCCTTTTGGCGGAAAACAGATAGTAGGTATGAGCCATTGAAAAAAGTCGCTATTTTCGGATTACCTCTCGCTTTCTTTTTGTTAGCTGCTGTTTTTTTGATGCGTGGTTTATATTCTAATCCTGCAGAAAGAGATTCAACACTGATTGGTCAACCGTTACCGCCATTTCAGTTAGTTGATGTGATGGATGAGGCGATTCAATATCGTAATGATGCACTGACAGGTGAGGTTAACTTAATTAATGTTTGGGGAACTTGGTGTCAAACTTGTGCTGTTGAACTTCCATTCCTTACGCAGTTAAAAGACCAAGGGGTTAATGTTGTTGGCCTTTACCATGAACTCGATAGTGACCCAGCTTTTGGTGTAAAGAGTGTCGATGTTATTCGAACAGAAATTACTGAAATGCTGAAAACATTGGGAAATCCGTACCGATTTAATATGTTGGATGAAGGTCGGCGTTACTCTCTGGACTTAGGTGTTACCGGAGCTCCGGAAACTTTTCTTATTGATAAGTCGGGTAAGGTAAGATTGCATCACATCGGTGACCTAAATCAGAGAGTATGGCAGAGCAAGTTCGCTAGGCTTTACTCGGAATTGGAATCTGAATAACGATGAATTTCAGATCTTTTTTAATAATACTGTTCGGCATAATTCTGTACTCGGTGTCTCACAGCGCTTCAAGTGTTGAGGAGAAGTTTTCTTTCGAAGATGAAAGCAAGCGGGCATTGTTTATTGAGTTAGGCAATGAGCTACGTTGCCCAAAATGTCAAAATCAGAACATAGCTGATTCTAACGCGGTTGTTGCTAAAGATATAACAGCTAAAGTTTATGAACTCGTTAAGGATGGAAAGAGCAAGGATGAAATCATATCTTATATGAAGTTGCGATATGGTGACTTTGTTCACTACGAGCCTCCAATTACTCCATTAACACTGTGGTTGTGGTTACTTCCTTTGATATTCATTTTGTTCGGATGTGTATTTATGTTTCTCCTGAGCAAAAAGAAGCAAGTCGATATTAGTCAAGAACAGCTGCAAAAGGCTGACGAGTGGTTAGATACTAAATAATGATTTTTTTTATTCTTATTGCAATAGGCTTGGTCTTATTTGCGTCTTTACTCATTCTGATTCCAGCCATGAGAAGTCGTGGGGCCAATATCCAAGAACAGGAGTCACGAAGAGAGCTTAATGTTCGATTAACTAAGCAACGTCTCAATGAATTGGATGATGAATTAGCACAAGGCTTATTGACTGATGAAGCCTATCAAGCTGCGCAAGAAGAACTAAAAGTCGGTTTAGTCACTGAAATAGATAAAACTAATGACGAGCATACTAGCGGTTCTATCAAGTGGGCAGTCGCGGTAGGATTTATAGCTAGTGTTATTGCTTGTGGGATTGTTTACCAGAGAGTCAGTCAACTTCCACGAGTCAATCATTGGCAAGAAACGGTTTCAAACGCGGAAGGATTAAAAAATAAGCTTGGGCAGGCTTCAGTAGACAACATAGGCGTTTCTGACCTCAGAGACGTTGCCTTAGTTTTGCGTACAGCATTAATAGATAGCCCTGAAGATCATCGTCGGTGGCATATGTTGGGGCGTGTTTACATGTCCCTGCAACGACCTGATTTAGCTGCAGAGGCACTGGAAAAGTCACTCGCTATTGATCAAAACGTTGTTGAAGCCATGATGACCTATAGTCAGGCATTAATAACGCTCGGTGATGAGTTTAGTTTAAACAAAGCTAAAAATTGGTTGAGCAAAGCAGTTGAAAGCAGGCCACAGAGTCAGCAAGCTTGGGGTTTATTGGCGGTAACGGCTACGCAACTGGGGGATAACCAGTTAGCGCAACGTTGTTGGCAAACCTTGGCTACTATCATTGAACCATCCGATCCTGCTTATGCGCTGGTTCAACAGCAACTTAATAGTCATTCGGATAACGAAAGCGAAGCTCGAACAACTTTTGATATTCAAGTCGAACTTTCAAGTGAATTGGCAGACAAATTACCCGAAAAAGCATTTTTATTTGTTTTTGCACAGGACAATAAGAGTGATGTTAGAATGCCGGCTGCTGTAGTTAAGATTCCACTTAGCAAATTCCCTCTTCAAGTCGAGTTATCGAGTCAAGATGCGATGATGCCAAGTTATAATTTGAATCAGCTGGAACAGGTGAAGCTTGTTGCAAGAATATCGGTAGATGAGAACGTAGCGACATCTTTTGGTGAACTACAAGGCGAAACTGTGGTCGATGTTATTCACGGTAATCGAAGTTCTCAAACTATTATCATTAACCAGGAGTTGTTGTGAGTAAAATTAGCCCTCTATTATTGTTGGCTGCTTTGTTGTTAGGTGGTTGTGCCTCGAATAATGTAGATGATCAAGTAGAACAAGAGACAAACGAACCTAATATTGATCCATTTGAGCCTGTTAACAGGGTTTTTTGGACATTTAATTGGGATTATTTAGATAAATATATACTGAGACCTGTCGCTATTGGATATACCACTTATACCCCTGACCCAGTGCGTAAGGGGCTTTTGAATGCGGCTGTTAACCTTGAAGAACCTGCTAGCGTCGTCAGTAACTTGCTCCAAGGAAAGCCCAAGGGGTCTGCTGTTAGTTTGGGCAGATTTGTTCTTAACTCTACTGTAGGTTTACTCGGAACCATTGATGTAGCTAAGAGAGTTGGTTGGGAGAGACAGGAAGAAGAGTTAGGGGAAACTTTTGGCGTTTGGGGGATTGGGACAGGTCCATTTTTAATGTTACCAGGATTTGGTCCGACAGATATTCGTAGCCTTGCAGGGGATACTTTAGATAGTACTTACTTCCCGCTATCAGAACTGAATATCTATGTGTCAGTCATTCGAGTAGGTATAAAGGCGTTGGAAGCGCGAGCAGCTCTTGTTGATCAAGAACAGTTGCTAAACAACTCTCTAGATCCATATGCATTAATCAGAGAAATTTACTTCCAAGATCTTGAGTTTAAGGTGAAGGATGGTAACGTCGAAATACCGGAAGACGAGTTAGAGCTAGACGACGAGTTTGACGAGTATTTAGAAGATTTATAATGTAGCGAAGTATTAATCTTTGATTATTAAGGCACCTTGTTAAGGTGCCTTTTTACTTTACTTAGTCGTAGCCATTGGGGTTTTGAGACTGCCATCGCCAAGAGTCGGAACACATATCAGCAATACCTTTGGTTGCTTTCCAGCCAAGCTCTTTTGCAGCTAAACTAGCGTCGGCATAACAGGATGCAATATCGCCTGGTCTTCTATCTACGATTTTGTAGCTTACTTTCTGACCGCTTTGTTGTTCGAAGTTATTAACCATGTCCAAGACACTATAACCTTGTCCTGTTCCTAAGTTGTATGTCACTAATCCAGGTTTTTGCTCTAATTTAGTGAGTGCTTTTAAATGGCCGTCAGCTAAATCCTCTACATGAATATAGTCTCTTACACCGGTCCCGTCCGGAGTATCGTAGTCGTTTCCATAGACAGCTAGTTGTTCACGCCTGCCCGTCGCAACTTGCGTAATGAACGGCATTAAATTATTGGGGATACCACTAGGATCTTCGCCTATTTTACCCGACTTATGAGCCCCTACAGGATTGAAATAGCGCAATACGGCTATGTTCCATTGGCTATCCGACACATATAAGTCGTGTAAAACATTTTCGACCATAAGTTTGGACATGCCATAGGGATTAGTGGGCTTACCTGCGGGCATATCTTCTTTCAGTGGTAAAGATATTGGGTCACCGTAAACTGTAGCCGATGAACTGAAAACGAAGTTTTTAACACCAAATTCAGCCATGACTTCACATAGGTTAATTGTCCCGAAAACATTGTTTTCATAGTACTGCAGGGGCTTTTCAACGGATTCACCAACCGCTTTTAGCCCTGCGAAATGGATAACAGACGATATCTTATGTTTGGCAAAGAGCTCTTGCAACGTACCTTTGTCTCTAATGTCACCTTGTATAAAAGTGAGTTCCGAATTAGCTATTTGTTGAACTCTCTCAAGGGATTCGTATGAGGAATTACTGAGATTGTCTAAAACAACCACTTTATTTTTAGCTTCTAAAAGCTGTAGTACTGTGTGACTACCGATATAACCGGCTCCACCGGTAACAAGTATTGTTGGCACGAATTCTTCTCCGTCAATTAGATATGTACTTAGCACAGAGGCCATATTGAATTGGTTTTAGCAATAAAGGATAAGCTAGTGTAACTAAAATTGCCCATAAAAGAGCTGTCCAATTGCTACTTATTTGTAGTATAAATATGAATATTGGTATCAGTATTAACAATTTTAACAAATTAAGAAACCAGACCTCTGGTTTGCTCATCTTTTTATTGGCTTCTTCTATTTTTTCTAGCCTTTTCGTTAAGGGAAGAGATGAGAGTGTTGGAATTTGCCTTGTGGAAAAATATAATTTTATCATTCTATGCTCTGGGTATGCGTTTTTAATCAGGTCTTAAACGTTATCTGAATTTTCATGGCTTAAGTTTGTCGAAAATCAACAAGCTTATATAGTAATAAATTTAAGATAGTTGCGGGTTTTGCCGATCATCTAACTATATTGATTGATAAGTACCATTAATAGTCTATTTTTGTTGGCTGGTTGATATGTTATTGACTATAATAGCGAGGCATTTTATCAAAATTATCAATTACCTGGGTTATACCTATATGAAAAGTGGTAAGAACAAAAAAACTCACTACTTTGGTTCAATTCCCCATGACATAAAGCTTGATACGTTTTATCATTGCGCCGCCAATTGAGAGATGAGTTATATATGAGTTACCAATTGGTATTCATCGATTTTTATTGTTTATTTAAGGCTAGGACGCTACGTTAGTATGACAACAATTCTTATATCTCTAGTTATTGCTTTCTCTGCCAGCTTATGCGCTATCAAGGCTATCAAACCTATATCGTACAAAATAGGTTTGGTTGATGTCCCCAATCATAGAAAAAAACACAATGGAGAAATTCCATTAATAGGTGGTATTGCTGTTTTTGTTGGAGTTTTGACGGCTTGTTCGATACTTTATCCGCATAGTCAAGTACTTGATTTGTATTTAATTTCTTCTGCACTAATTGTTTTTGTGGGAGCACTAGATGACTATAGAGAACTAGCTGTATCAGTTAGATTATGCGCACAGGTGCTGATTTCATCCATTATGGTATTTGGTGCAAACCTACATATCGAATCTTTTGGTAATATACTTGGATTTGGTAGTGTTGAGCTTCTATGGTTTGGTTACCCTATTACAGTTTTAGCCGTTATCGCGGCAATTAATGCCTTTAATATGACTGATGGTATAGATGGCTTAGCAGGTTCTTTGAGTGTTGTATCATTCCTAAGCCTTGCTTGCCTGATGTTACTTAGCAACGCCCAGTATTCTTATGTTCCTTTAATTCTTGCTTTCGCGACCATTCCATATTTAGCTTTTAATTTAGGGTTGATTGGCGGTCAAGCCAAGAAAATTTTTATGGGTGACGCTGGTAGTATGTTTGTTGGACTAAGTGTTGTTTGGCTGTTAGTTTTAGGTTCTCAAGGTGAATCGCCAGCTTTCAGACCTGTTTCTGCGTTATGGATTATTGCAATCCCGCTATGGGATATGTGTGCAATAACGCTACGCAGGATTTCTCAAGGTCGTAGCCCGTTCATGCCTGATAGAGAACATTTACACCATATCTTTTTAAGAATGGGGTATTCTTCCAAAAAATCTCTCGTACTGATTGTTTGCTTAGCTGTTATATTTGCAATGGTAGGGGTTTTGGGCGAGTTGTATCAAATACCAGAAATTGTCATGTTTGTTGGATTCCTATTGTTGTTTGCTGGTTATTACTTTTCTCTAAAACATGTATGGAAACTTACTAAAATAGCTAAGGTGGTTGGATAAAACTAAGTACTATTTTAGGTTACCTCTGTGGTGTTATTTAATTATATGTAAAAAGCACATAAATGTATTTATGTGCTTTTTATTTTTAAGTTATTGTTTTAATTTTGTGTCTGTGTTCAGGATGCGTTGTTCAAGGTTAGTTAGGATTAGTTTTATGCTAAGAAGTTTTGTGAGGTATATAGCTTTATTGGTTGTCTCTACAATGTTTTTTATCGGAGAGGCATATGCTCAGACACCTAGTCGACAACAAATAGAACAGTTTAAAAATTTACCTAGAGCGCAACAAGAAGCATTAGCTCGACAGTTGGGTATCAATATAGATGATTTTAGAAGTAGCGCTAGTGATAACAATGAGCAACAGGCCCCTTTGGAAACAATTGTAGAGCGTGAAGTTAATGAAAGTGAGATTTCAGAGGAGTTATCTAAGCAAAGCGTTGTTGAAGATAGGTCTTCAGAGTTAAAACCTTTTGGTTATGATTTATTTTCTACTAGAGAGAGTCAAACTGATCAAGTTGGTGCTGAATTAAGTAATCGTCAAACGACGCCATTTGCAGTGCCTGCCAATACCCCCGTTTCTCCTGACTACCCCATTGGCCCCGGTGATAGTGTTATTGTTCAATTATTCGGCAAAGAGTCCGCAGAATTTGAGCTATTTGTTGATAATGAAGGCAGTATACAGATTCCTAGACTTGGTCCTATGCAAGCTGTTGGTTTGACCTACCAGGAATTAAAATCAAAGTTAGTAGAAAAGTATAGTCAACAAGTTATTGGTGTGACTCCTCACATTACTATGGGAACACTTAGGACAATTCAAGTGTATATTGTTGGTGAAGCGTATCAACCAGGCGCTTACACTTTAAGTTCACTTTCATCAATTACTCATGCACTTTTTGCTAGTGGCGGGATTAATAATATTGGATCACTACGAAATATTCAGTTAAAGAGAGCTGGCAAAACTATTACAACTTTTGATTTGTATGACCTGCTAATTTTCGGAACTACTGAAAACGATCTAAGACTCCAGCAAGGTGATGTTATTTTCATTCCTGTTGTTGAAAAGTTGGTTAGTGTTGCTGGTAGTGTGCGTAGACCAGCTATCTATGAACTTAAACATGACGAATCTCTTGAAGATTTGGTCTCGATAGTTGGTGGGGCACTTCCCACGGCAAACATGAGTAAACTGCAAGTTGCACGCAGTACGCAATCAGGGCGGCAAATAAAAACAGTTGATTTTACACGTTCTGAAGGACGAGCGTTTAGTTTGAGTAATGGCGACTATATTAACGTTCAAGAAAGCAATGATGAATTTTCAAATTCAATATTGATCTCTGGAGCGTACGTAGCGCCAGGCCTGATTGAATGGCATTCGCAATTAACACTATCCTCACTTATTGATAGAACATCACTACTTAGTGTTACTGATTTAGATTATGCCCTTATTCTTCGCAAAGGGAAGTATGAAGTTAGAAGCGAAGTTATTCAGTTTGAGCCTGCAAAAGTACTTTCGGGTGAATTTGATATTGACCTTCAACCTTTTGATAAGTTAACACTCTTTAATCGGTTTGGAGCTAATGACACTAATGGTGTTGAAGTTGAAGTTGCAGACGGAAGTATCGAGAGAGCTGAAGATGATTTAAAGGGAGAAGAGGGGGATTATCTTCAGGAAATTGAATTAGCTTCATTTTCTGACAAACAATTATTGCTGAAAGAAAGCCAAACGTTCTCCCGCAAGAAGCTATTAGCGCCGATCATAGCTCTTTTGAAGAGTGAAGGTAACGAAGAGTCACCGATTAAGCTTGCCGAAATAACCGGACAGGTAAAGTATCCAGGAGTTTACCCTATAGCTGAAAATGGGAAATTAAGAGATTTGCTACTTGCTTCTGGAGGTTTGACTGAATCAGCCTATCTCAATAAAGCCGAATTATCTAGAACCTCTATAGATGCTGTTGGTTCTGTCGTGGTGAGGCACTATAATATCAATTTAATCGACACTATGTTGGATGCTCCTGAAGCGAATAAGGTATTGAAATCCAAAGATACTCTTAATATTTCAAGGGCTCCAGGGTGGTACGATACGCGAAGTGTGGAACTTGTTGGCGAAGTCGTATTTCCAGGGACTTATCAAATTAAGAAGAATGAAACGCTAAGCCAACTCATAAAAAGGGCTGGAGGGTTTACTCAAGAAGCTAGTGCTAGAGCGGCTATCTTTACGAGAGAAGAGCTTAGAGAGAGAGAAAAACTCAACATTGAGCGCACTGTTGAAGCAATTAGAGAACAGATTATTGCGAGCAATGTTACTGGAGATCAAAATACCAAGGTTATTGATTATGATGAAGCTAATAAAGTCCTTGATGATTTATTGGCAGTAGAGCCTATTGGTAGATTAGTAATTGATCTTGAAGCTATCCGTGACGGTAATGTTAATGAAGATATAATCTTGAAAGACAAAGATAAACTATATATTCCTAGCGTATCGCCTTCTATTTCTGTTATTGGCGAAGTCTTTGTACCAACGACACATATAATGAACAGTAAGTTGACATTAACTGATTACTTAAATAGTTCAGGTGGATCGACAAAAAAAGCAGACAATAAAAATATCTATATCGTCAAAGCAAATGGTTCGGTTGTTATACCGAAAAGAAACAGAGCTTTTTGGTTCGGTGGTAAGGGGAATACTTATAACTTGGAACCGGGAGATACTATAGTGGTTCCTAGGAAAGTAGTAGATTATCAGAAGATAGGTGCTTGGCGCACTGCGGCAGAAATTATTTATAATTCAATTATCGCTTTGGTGGCTATTAGCAACGTTTAGATAATATATTTAAAATTTAATGAGTAAGGGGTGACATACTATGAGTCAGGTTAAAAAAGCTGTTATCCCTGTTGCAGGGCTTGGAACAAGGATGCTTCCAGCAACAAAGGCAATACCAAAGGAAATGCTTCCTTTAGTTGATAAGCCGTTAATTCAGTATGTTGTTAACGAATGTGTAAATGCAGGAATAAAGCAAATTATCTTTGTTACGCATGCAAGTAAAAATAGTATCGAAAATCACTTTGATACGAGCTTTGAGCTTGAAGCAACGTTAGAAAAGCGCGTTAAAAGACAAGTTTTAGAAGAAGTTCAGGGAATTTGCCCGAGGGATGTGACAATCATGCATGTTAGGCAAGGTATCGCTAAAGGGTTAGGGCATGCAATATTGTGCGCACAACCTCTGGTAGGAGATGCTCCTTTTGCTGTTGTGTTGCCGGACGTCATTATTGATGACGTAGCGAGTAATCCTAAAAAAGATAATCTAGCTGAAATGGTTGCCAAGTTTAATACCAGTCGTGTCAGTCAAGTGATGGTTGAACGTGTACCGGATGAGGATATTAGTAAGTTCGGTATCGTAGATTTGGATGGTGCAAGCATATCTGAAGGGCAATCGGCCAAAATACATCAAATGGTAGAGAAACCTGAGCTAGATGAGGCTCCTTCTGATTTAGCTGTAGTTGGTCGATATGTGTTGTCTGGAGATATTTGGGAGCTGTTGTCTCGGACACCCCCAGGAACCGGAGAAGAGATACAACTGACAGATGCTATAGCCTCACTTATGGAACAGGAACAGGTCGATGCCTATTACATGAAAGGCTCTAGCCATGATTGTGGTGGTAAGCTTGGTTATATGAAAGCGACTGTTGAATATGCACTTCGTCACCCTGATTTGGGGCAAGAGTTTAAAGACTATCTAATGAACTTAAAATTATCTTAATGTAAGTGGTATTCCAATCAAATTCATATGATTGGAATACCTTACCTCGTTAGGCAATTGCCATTCTGCTAACCAACACCTACTTTTCCGTCTAATTTGCTGACCATTTTTTTACCAATACCCTTAACGTTAATAAGTTCATCAACGGAAAGAAATCTCCCATTCTCGTTCCTATAATCTACTATTGCTTGAGCCTTCTTCTTACCGATTCCTGGTAACTGCTGTAATTGCTCTGCTGTAGCCGTATTGATATTAATAAGGTTTGATTGAGATAATTGTGTTTGGCTGACTGCACTCTCGTTTGCACTGTAAGCCGCCGGTAAAAATGCTAATCCAAGAGAAGTAGCGAGTAGTAATGTAGATATGAATTTTTTCATCTATTTTTCCTTAAATTAAATTAATCCGTTATTGATGTTTAGCATCGCGGATAATTTAACTCGGCGAAAATAAGAAATCTATAGTTAAAAGTAAAAGTGGTTGAAAACTGTACTTTTAAGTTGATTGTTGGTCTATTGAATCTAACAAGGTATGAAGTTGTTGAATAAGCCTGATGTGGCCTTTTCGACAATACTTTTTAGCACTTCATCACTAAGACTCAGTATTTTTTTGTGCTGTTGCATCAAAATAACCTCCTCTTTTACATTTGGATTTGACAATAAAAAGTGAGCTCTAGATAGTGCTAAGCTCAGATGTGCAATAGACGCTAGGTGTAACGATACTCTAGGAGCTTTAGTGTCACTGACTGGGTATCGCATTGCATTTATTGCTTTGTGGACAGCGGTGTCTTGCTGCCATGCTAGAGCCAATTTCTGAGCATGTTCTAAAAAGAGCTTATTTTTAAGTGGATGGATTAAAGAACTTAATGATTCCTTGGTTGTATTGCTTGTATGCACCACGCGTTTGTATTGCGCATCGGTAAATAGACTTGCGCACACAAAGCTTATGAACGTGCTAGCTTCTTGCGGAAGAATCGAAGGAACATTGTCTGCGATATGCTCTGAAAATGATTTTGTTAATGTTGTTATTTGGTTGAGCAAAGCTTGAATAGGAAAATTGTGTTGTGTCAGTCTAAGGGTTAGTGCTTGCTGCGTTAGTATACTTTGCGTTCTTCCAAATCCATGAAGCATAACCGCGTGTTTTGTCTCTTGTATAGGGAGCTTTTGCCTTGAACTATGACTTGCAGTTATCCTTAAGCATTCCACAAAAGCTGATTCCCTCTCTATGAGTTGACACACTCTGCTGAGATCAACTTCTCTCTTGCCAAGCTGATCTTGTATCGCCATTAAGATAGCCGGAGGCTTACTGACCTTATAACTTGGCAAGAATGCTGTTATAGGCCTCTTATGCTCATCGTACACGGATTTCCACTCTTCATCCCAAAGTGCTTCGATTTCATCTAAGTCAGCAATAACCTTTGGAGGCAAGGTTTTTTTTAATCCTTGCTTAAGGACTATCTCCGATTTGTTGACTACCTTTTTGAGGATAGGGTCGTACTGTTTGACTATCAAATCATCTGAGCTGACGCTTAAAACCCAGTATAGAGTTCCATTTGAGTCTTTAACCAATGTTCCTGGAGCATAAAGGCTAGGGTAAGATAAGAGAGGCGCTACCAGCGAGTGACAAACTGAAGGCATCAACTGGATTAATTGCATTACTAAATCAGGAAAAGCTTGTTTGGGGAAACGCGTATTGGGTGTTAGGCGCAAACTCAGCCAGCGAGCAATGAAAAGGATTTGATTTTCGATTGGAAGGTAGCTGAGTGAACTTAGGCCATTCCTGTCATCCTTATTATGTACGTGGTTCCCAATAGCAGCGCCACCACGCCAGAGATCTTGCTTGGCCTGTTGAGTGAATTCCAACAATCTCGAGTCTGGTTGATTAAGTTGCTTGACTGAAACACTCTCTTTCTTAGTATAAGCCTTTTCCAATAGTACTTGCCGATGGGAAAAGGATGTGATTGCGGCACAGAGCAGTTGTTGTAAACTGGACTCATTCCATTTGAGTCGTTTCCCTAGAAGTAATGTCAAGCATAGGCAATTGAAAGTGACATTTACCCGAAATGTATACCGTTTTTTGGGGAGATGAAGTTGTGCGAAAAAAGGGTCTGGGTGTTGGTTGGCAAAAGCTAAGGCGTTGTTCGCTAAGTGGTTAACGGTTTTGAGTGCTTCAATATTGAATCTTTTATGATGGAAGTCATTGAGAGATTTAGCTAGTCCCTGATAAATCTCAGACAGTTGCTCCGATAACGTAGGCAAAAGTTAGGACTTCTCGTATATCTCATAGGCACCATCCCCCCATGCAACAAGCTCATTATTTTTAAGCAGTAAAGGTGTGCATTCGCTCTTAGTCGTTATTCCATCGGACTTAACGTGTTGAGTCCGATAAAACATAACCTGGTACTTGTCGCTATTGCTTATTTTAGCTTCGCTGATGTCTGGAGATCCCATAAGTTCAATAATCGCTTGGTGTTGAGTGCCCATTTTTAATTTGCTTACCTGAACACTGTTATACTCTTGGCGATCTTCCCAATCCATATCTTCGTGTTTATCTGGGTAAAAGTGTATAACAGCTGCTGTAAAAGCAACGTACAACGAAACACCTAATGCAACTTTTTTGATCACTTACTTAACCTTAAGCTTTAACTATCCGTTATTATTTTACTTAAACTTCCTATCTTTGCTAGTTAGCTTAACTTAAATTTATGCCAAGTTAGCGAATATTGTTTATTCGATAACTTGGCTATCAACTATTGCTACTTAATGACTCTGTAACAGGGGTTATAGGTTGAACCTGGTAGCTTCATTCTTCCTTGTTGCACAAATGATTCAAGTAACTCATCCATTAATTCCATCAGTTCAGGCTCTCCGTGTAACTCAAATGGCCCATGACGTTTAATGAGTGCAACACCTTCGGCTTTAACATTACCTGCGACTATCCCAGAAAATGCTCTCCTGAGGTTAGCTGCCAAATCAGCCGTTGTCTGATCTGTATGAAGATTTAAGTTGCTCATCGCCTCATGTGTTGGATTAAATGGCTGCTGGAATGGAGTATCTATTTTTAAAGACCAATTGAAGTGATAAGAGTCTCCCGTTTTTTTCCGGTAGTCATAGACTTCTTGCTGCTTTTGTTTGATGGTACTTGCAACGGCTTTAGGATCATCAACAATGATGGTGTAGAGAGATTGTGCTTCGGCTCCTAATGTTTGAGCAATAAAGCGATCAATTGATTCAAAGTAGCTCTTAGCATGTTTAGGACCGGTTAATATAATCGGTAAAACCTGATCTTTATTATTAGGATGTAACATCAAGCCTAATAGATACAGAAGCTCCTCGGCCGTTCCTGCACCTCCGGGGAAAATAACTATTGCATGTGCAGAGCGAACAAAAGCCTCCAGCCTCTTCTCTATATCTGGCATGACGATAAGTTCGTTAACTATCGGGTTCGGTGGTTCTGCAGCAATGATGCTTGGTTCTGTAATTCCTAGGTAGCGCCCGTTTTTGTATCTTTGTTTAGCATGCCCTATCGTTGCACCTTTCATTGGGCCTTTCATTGCCCCAGGCCCACAGCCTGTGCAAATATTCATTTCGCGTAAGCCGAGTTGATAACCTACTTCCTTCGTGTATTGATATTCAACTTGTCCAATGGAATGTCCGCCCCAACAAACGACAAGATTTGCATCTCCTTCTGCGTCTATAGCATCCGCATTCCTCAACATATCGAAGACAATATGTGTGAGGTAAGCTGAATCATTGTCTCCTTTGGGTTCTATGTCCTGATAGCGAGCTCCCATGTGAAGCAAATCGCGCAAAACCGAGAACAGTAACTCTTGTACACCACGAATTAATTTGCCGTCGACAAAGGTCAGTTCCGGTGGGTTAACTAACTCTATCTTTACGCCGCGCTCTCTTCGCAGGAGGTTGATTTCAAAATCTTCGTATGGTGAGAATATATTTTCGAAGTTGTCTTCTTCTGCGCCGCTATTGAGCACGGCAAGGGCGCAGTTTCGGAAAATGGTGTACAGCTCGCTTTTGGTAGTGCTCTTAAGTTTATCGACTTCAAGTTGAGATAGTTGGCTCATTGAGCCGGTTGGATTAACTTGGATTTTCTGCATATTGTTCCTTAAAAAATGACGCAGCGATTACGTCCCATGTGTTTAGCTTCATATAGAGCTGAATCAGCTCTTTCGAATGCACTTTCTATGGTATCGCCTTCGCTAAACGAAGTTGCTCCTATCGAAACAGTAATAGTGACATTCTTATTCTTGAACCTAAATGGCAGTTTTTCAATTTTACTTCGAATTTTTTCTAATGGCTGGATCAAATCATCAGCTCTTGATTGAGGTAAAATGACAACGAATTCTTCACCTCCCCATCTCGCCATAAAGTCGCTGACTCGCAACCCTTTCTCTATATGCTGAGCTATAACTTGTAGAGTTTTATCTCCAGCGGCGTGACCGTAGTTGTCGTTAATTTGTTTAAAATGATCAGCATCAATGACGGCAAGCGACAATGGTTCTTTGTTGCGCTTCCAGCGCTTGTATTCTTTTTCTATTCTTTCGTTATAGGCGATTCTGTTCGGCACTTGAGTGAGTGGGTCGTGTTGATTACGGTACTTTTGCTCCATCAAGCGACTTTTGTAGCTCGCAGCTTCGTTTTCTAATTGTGTTAGCTGCGATTGCATTTCAGTCAACAGAGCCATTAGCATCTTTTGTTCTTGCTGATCGACTTGCTCTCTGTCATCGACAGACTTGGCCATTTTTTGTAGATATTGGTTTGCTTCATCTTTCAACCAACTCAAGTCTGACGCTTTTTCGACAGCAAGCTCAATATCTCCTAAATGTTCTCTAAGCCTTTGGTTAGATTCCATTTTTGCTTTGAATTGCTCTTCGGCTTGAGTTTTTGATTCGTCGACAGATTTATTCGCGGCGATAAGAGACTTATGCAGTTCACCAATAAAGTTTTCCGCGTGTTTTCTTTCATCAATAACGTCTTTGAGTATGGCTTTAATAATAACTAAGCAACACTCAAGTAGCTCTTGATGATTAATGCCTTTCAGTAACTTTTTGCTAACTTCTTTAAGTGCTTTGTCGCCTTTTCTTTTGTTACCAATTTGATTGATAAGCTCACGCAATTCAAAAGTGATTTGTTCATGCAAAGCTGCTGTTGTTGAATCACTCAAAGAGGCTGACGAGGAGGAGAGTGCAGCCTTATTTTCCTCATCTACTTCTACAGAGCCATTTTCTAATGCTCTGCTGTATAAGCTCATTGCCTTCTCGAAGTAGGGTAGCGAGGCAAATATTGAGTCCGACTTGGATTGCAAGGTTGGTAATAGCTGAAGAATATCCTGCTTCACGTCGGCGGATATATTTTCTTTTGATTGCAGTTTCTTAACCGATGCTTCTAACATCGTCATTGCCTTTTGCGTCTCAGTCTTGATTAAGTCTGAGTGTTGCATCATTAAGCCTGTCAATTTGCTAATACTATTTTCGGCTAGCGCGAAATTTGCTTTACCACCTAAGTGTCCTCGTAACACTTTAAGTTCAGGATCAAGCGTTGTATTGATACCTTCATAAAAGTTTGTAGTCCGAACAATAAACTGAGATAGCATGTCAATTTGATGTTTTAGGCTACGTATCAATTTTTGTTGCTGTTTTTTAGCACTTTCCGCATCAGCACCGGAAGCTTTAGCAATCCTGTTCATGGTTTTTTATTTGTCCTGCAATAGGTAAGAGCATAATGAAGTTAGTTTAAACACATACATCGAGCTCATGTTTAACATAGAGTATAAAAGGCAATCAAAGTTCTGACTATCTTTACTGACACCTAAGTTATTCGTGGTACTAGGTATTAATATACGCACTCGGACTATCAGCTTATCTAGACTTAGTTCTATTGTCTACTTAGCCTGACATTGCCCCAGAATGGCTCAAAATTACTTCTAAAAGGGTTAATGTCTAATCCACCTCTACGAGTATAGCGGGCATATACGGTCAGCTTTTGAGGCGCACAAAAATACATAATATCGGTGAAAATACGTTCTACGCATTGCTCATGGAATTCATTGTGTTGCCTAAATGATATAAGGTACTTCAATAAGCCTTCATGATTGATCTGCTTGCCTTGATAGCGAATAGCAACACTCGCCCAGTCGGGTTGATTCGTGATTAAACAATTTGATTTCAGTAGATGACTCGTCACCGTCTCGCTTACTTCCTTTGATTCAGTCGTTAATGTTTTAACGTTCAAATCGTAGTCGGAAACCGAAATATCTAAGTCGTCGATGTTTGTTCCGTCAAAAGCCCTGGTATCGAAAGTAGGTGCTTCGAGGCCATAAAGTTCGACCTTAACGTTTTCACCAGCGCAGTTCGATAAATCTGAAGTCAGGCGCTGCTTTACCTCGTCGATACTTTCTATGCGTGTTTGATTAAAACTGTTCAGGTATAGCTTGAACGATTTTGACTCGACGAGATTGGGAGATGTGACGGGAATTTCGCATGTCATGATTGCTACTTGCGGCTTTCCTTTAGTATTTAGCCACGACAACTCATAACCCGTCCATAAGTCTCCACCTGAGAAGGGGAGTTCATCATCTGATATTTTAAGATCAGAACGGCCAAGGCTTCTTGGAACTGGCTTGAGAAGCTCAGGTGAGTATTCGGAGGTATAGGTTGATGTTTTTCCTAATGGGATATCATTTAAGATGTTTGATGTCATAAGTGCTACTAAATGAAAAATGTCCACGATATTATATCGGATATTTTACTTCTATTGTCGTATTCATCCTATGTATTCACTTGAAACTCATATTGATAATTTTATTACTTCTTATGTAAAAGCTCATGGCGAGTTGCAAGTTCCGCTTCAGACTGAATATATCGTTGAAGCTCCATCTGAATGCTGTGTTGGAGAAATCTTAAGTCGAGATGGGGAATTTGCTACGACAGTATGGCAACCCGTTAAACAAGATACTCCCTTATCTTTTTCAAATGTAGAAGATTCCCTTGATATTGCGCTTGATGAGCAATTCAAAGTCCTTTTTTCCAGATACTGGAGCGATAACCTTAATGCCAAGTCAGAAAGAGGAAAGTTGCAAATACTGCAAGTGTGGAATGAGGATGATGGAAAACGCCTACAAAGCAATTTGATTGCTCATATTTTAATGAAAAGGCAATTGAAGCAAGAAGAAACCTTATTTTTTGCGTTAACCGATGAAGAAGACTTTACGTTGTCTATTTTAAATAGGACAGGTGAGGTTGTCTTAGAACAAGTAGGTTGTGAGCCTAAAGAAGTCATAGCGCCTAGCCTGTCTGAGTTTTTGTTGACGCTAACCCCTTGGGTTATTGAGTAACGATTTTAATTGGTTCTTCAACTCGAACACCTCAGCTTCGAGTTGCTCTACTCGCTCCTCTAGTGATTGACTAGGTGAAGGATTTATCTCTGGCGTAGTTTGTATTCCATCCTGTGATTGAAGGTTATCTTTCCAATGCTTCAGCACTTCGATAACTTCTCTCACAGCTAATTTTTTTGTGGCTCTACTACGCACTAAACCAACAGAAGGTGTTTTACCATCGCTCCTTAGCTCTCGACATAGTTGCTCAATATATTGAGTGTTGTTGCTCATTCGTTGTGTGGATAAGGCTAATTTATGTTGTTTTTTATCATGAGGTGGTTGTTTTAGCAATTACTCAATATATAAAACTTTTAAAAATCAACGGCTTGCTTGGTGGCACTCTTCTTGCTTTAACTGCATGGAATTTTAGTCGCAATATTTAGGAATATAAGATGAATAAAAAATCACTAACATTAATCGGGGCTCTAACTGTTGGATTATTACTTAATGGATGTGTGATATCGGTTGATGGTGATGGCTATGATAATGATAGAGATAATTGGGAATCTCGCGAATATAACAATCGCAAGAAGTTATCGAATCTGCGTGCCGATATGGGATTAGCTGAAGTAACTAGCTATATGGGGATCCCGGATTTTAATGAGCTTTATAATAAAGGTGATGATAGTTACCAAGTCTTATTCTACAGAACAAATCGCCGTTCTGGTGATGGTGTTACAACTAAAGATGAATGCACTCCTTTGATAATTAAGAACGGAAAGCTATCCAGTTGGGGAGATACGGCCTACAGAGAGCTTCTGTAACCTCTAATATTCACTCTTAAATCATAATGAAATAGTTGTACTTCTTACTGTGTAAACATACGAAGTAAGGAGTGCAGCTTATTGCTTCTAATTTTTGATAACAAACTGTTAACAAATTTACTGGTGTCAGGTAGAGTGTTGCTTAATAACTAAGCACCAATAGATTATATAAATTCCATGCAAGTAGCTCCTCAAGACGTTTCTGAGCAAATCAAAGCTGTTTACTTAGCGGCGGAAGATTTAAAAGTCGCAGCATCAATCCTTTACCAAGCTTATCATGACGACCCTTTATTCTTAGATATATTCCAAAGTGAGAAAGAGGGATACGAAGAAAGACTACGGGCGGCAATTCGTGAAGAGTTGAATGCCTTTTGGCTGGCGAAACAGCCCATGGTGGGATTATTTGATGGGGAGCGACTGTTAGCAGTTGCATGCCTTATTATGCCAAATACAGGAATTGGCCCTAATAGATTTTGGCATTGGCGTTTAAAGATGTTGTTAACAGCTGGTTTTTTTAGCACTAAACAACTAGTCGATAAAGAAACTCGGGTTAAAGAGAATATCCCTGCCAAAAACTATCATATGCTTTCTTTTATTGGCGTACATCCTGATCATCAGCATCGTGGGTTAGGGCATATGCTTATGAGTGCTGTTGATAGCTTGTTACTTGAAGACGAAAGTAGTGAAGGGGTTGGAGTATTTGTCACCCTTCCTAAATGCTTGAGCTTTTTCGATGATGGCAATTACGATATGGTGAAACCCTTAGAGGTTGGTCGCATTACTGGGCATCTTATGTTTAGGGAACGCCCTTAAGCTTTCAATATTGTTGTTATAACTTTCTTTTAAATTTAACCAGTTACACTCTATATAAGGAGTGGGTTTAAATTTTTGCCGCTTCCGGTGAATTTTTATTGGCAATACTAGGTCTCTTACATCGGGCTTCGCTCGAAAAACTGCCTTGTTTGTTCTAAGATTATATTTAGGTATCTTTATTTACCTCTGAAAGTTGCTCTTTTACTCCTCCCATAGCCTTAAATATTTCCCCTAGTATTATTGATGTAGGACATTTGCTCATTTCTTTGTAAGACATTTCGTACATTGATGTAAGTTATTTCATCTAATTTCGTTATCCAGTTACCTACATATTTTCACACTCCTTTGATTTATAACGAATTTCTCACAGGGGCTTTGCGACGCTTTTCATTTCCTTGGTTGGTTGCCCTTTTTTTGACCAGAAAAATTTTTGAACTAGCGTATCTTTATACCTGTCACAAGGAAACACGGCGGGTCGGGAAGACTCATCAAAAGCATAGGACAAGTACTGATTTGTACTTTGGAACACTTAAGGATTGAGCAATCATAGATAGGATATGATTGAAAGGAAGCAAAAAAGGATTACGTTTTGGAAGAACGCCTTGCGCATGAAGTGCAAGATTAAAATGGACAATACGGATAATTAGGACAACTTCAGGACGAAGAATATCGTTAAAACGGAAGCGATCGAAAGGATGATGGACGGGTTTGAGCTCAGGAGTGAGCGCCTTATTCAGGAAGTTTAAGAAGATTTATGTAATGGATGTTTTTTAAGGGATATATAAGCGCTATAAAAAGGACATAGAGCTAAAGGATGACGGACAGGACACATTTACTAATGCCTTATATAGGAAGTATAAGACCTAGGGAAAGTGAAATGGATTTATTTACAATGTTTAAAGGCGCATGTTCTGCGCCTTTAATGTTTCTGCAAGGATTGAAATATATATCTGGATGTTAATTAATCCGATACGCTGGCATATCAGTACTTGCTACGTGTAACCCTTCCATAACTAATGTCCCCGTATAGGCATCTTCTCCATTTGAAGAAAATTCAACGCAAAAAACACAACGCCAATCTAAGCGACCTTTTACTGTAGTTAGTCGTGTTTTATGTCTGGCAACAGAAATAAATTGAAGATCATTGTCTTCACAGTATTGATTAAGGTGACTTTTAGCTTTTTCTGCAATTTCCCTGATACGCCAAAATTGGAATATCACAGTAATCAAAATAACACTAACTAAGATATCTCCTAAGGTCATGTTGAAAGTTCCTTTCTTAGTTGTTTGAAACAAGTATCTAAAAGTGCACTTGATGAGGATTTTCGCAGGACTTCGAGCATGAGCTTACGCATTTCCGGTATTCCCACGAGATCTTGATATAAGCCTGTGCAAACATCTGGACTAACTGCAACCGCTGACTCTAACAATGAAGTTACAGTTTCTGTTTTATCAAGCAACTGCCAATGCCGGCCAACAACAACTGAAAGTAGGTTTATATCTTTGGAGTCATTTCTATTGAGTAAGCCAAGTATGTACTCTTTAACGACCTGGTATTGTTGGGACTGAGCCAGAGATCTCACCACTAATGCCTGTGTATTAATGTCCTTTTTATTTTCGTTTGCGAGCTCTAAAAGCACTTCTACTAAATCTATCGGTAAAGAGTAATGTTCAAAAGAAGCAAAAAAAGCGTTTTGAACAGGTGCTGGTAGAGATTTTATTGCATTAATCAAAGTTTTTTCATTGTCACCTTCTGTCATATTAGCGCAAAAATCAGCAATGCCTTGTAAGGCTAATGTTTGCCAATTGATGACTTTAGGTGCAGATAGGTAGCTCTTGGTTTCTTGATAGAAATTTGACGGGGGTAGTTGGAGCTGGCTTTTCGTTAATGCATTGAAATCTGCCAGTGCTTGTTGATTAGGAGTAAAGTTATAAGGGTTTTCAACCTTAGATAGAGTATCCGACTGGTTTGAACTCGTATTAGCTAAAGCTTCTACAACAAGGTTGAGGAAGTGGTCTCGAGGTCCACTGATAAGGTGACTAAACTCGTCAACGGGCAGCTTTAGAAACCAAATGTAGTGCTCATGTGATAAATTCTTGTTCCAGAACAAAATACCTATCCAAGCGTGACTCTGTCTCGGGTAAGGGTAGGGGATTGCGCCATTCTCAATATCAAGAAATAATTGATCCGGTAAATAGCGAATGCCTCGGCCCATATCGTAAACGCGATATTCAGTACCTGCTTGAAGTAGGAATTCACTTAGAGTGGAAATAGTGGTCATGTTACTCTTATGTCTATGAAGTATTTTTATCTGTTATAACAAACAGATAAGTCGATGCTTTTTCAATGATACCCTAAAAGAATATAAAGGCATCGCTCGTTTCACTATTGATTATATCAACACGCTCTATATTTGTAGTGTGAGATAACTAGGGGCTGTTGTTCTTTGTTAAGGACTTTGGACTTAGATTGCTATACCTTCAAGTCCGTGCTTCGATCAATCAACCTTTATTTAGTACGAAATCTATACAGCAAAAAACAACAGGCTCTAGGGCCCGCCGACTAACCATTAAACGGAGTAACTAATTGGAGTTAGAGATTCTTTATCAAGATGAGTATATCGTTGCCGTGAATAAACCTCCTGGCTTACTGGTTCATCGCAGTATGATAGATAGAAATGAAACGCAGTTTGCTATGCAAATTGTTCGAGACCAGATAGGGCAGCTCGTATATACAGTGCACCGCCTGGACAAGCCAACAAGCGGTGTTCTTCTTTTCGCATTATCCAGCGATGTTGCACGCACTTTATCCGAAGCTTTTGCAAATAACACGATACAAAAGCAATATTTGGCTGTTGTTCGAGGGTATTGCCAGAAAGAGCTTGTTATTGATTATCCCCTTAAAGAGAAGTTGGACAAAATCGCGGATAAAAAGGCGAAGAAAGATAAAGATGCACAGCTGGCTGTTACTCATAGTGAATTAATTGACTGTTTCGAGTTACCTTATGCTGTGGGACGCTATTCCAGCGCTCGCGCTTCACTACTTAAGCTGATGCCGAAGACGGGAAGGAAGCACCAATTGCGACGTCACATGGCACATATTCGGCACCCAATCTTTGGTGATACGACTCACGGTGATGGTAAACAAAATCGGTTCATCAGAGAGGTTTTTGGCTTCAAAGGGCTTGCATTAACAGCGATTTCCCTTAGGCTAACACATCCTGTGAGTGGTGAATTGCTTGATATTCAAGCACCACTTGATCCCCGATTTTCCAGTTTATTAACATCATGGGGATGGCAACCCGAGCAATTTGAAGAATTACGGAGCAATATCGCGCAATGGCAAATTTAAGTATTTTTGTTGGGTCTGTATATGGCAATGCCCAACATGTCGCTGAAGAAGTTAAGAAACATGTGGAAGGTATGAGTCATACAGCAACCATCGTTGATGACCCGACCGTTGATGATTTTAGGAATTCTGAGTTTCCTTTATTTATTACATCAACGACAGGACAGGGTGATTTACCGCCAAACCTTGAATTCTTCTTCATGGATCTGCGTGATGCTTTCCCATTAATGGAGCAGAAACCTTTTGCCGTTGCAGCGCTGGGAGATAGTAGCTACGGCGACACTTATTGCGGAGCTGGTCGTCAGGTTTACGAACTATTAGAAGAGTTACAAGGTAAAGCTGTGGCACCTATGTTAGAGGTGGATGCAATAGAGACATTGGAACCCGAGACGGAGGTTGTTTCTTGGGTGTCTAAAATTCTAAGTTAATAGATAGCCAGAAATTAAGCTCCTTTTGATTTATCAGAGGAGCTTAATAGACAAATTGAGTTTTAGCTGTTTAGTTAGCTTAAGAATAATAGCTTCAGCTCATATAAGCAGGTTTATATTCTTTATCCAAAGCTTTAGTTAATTCACTTTTTAACAACGTTTGTTGTTCCTGACTAAGTGCTTTTTTGTCAGGGTTACTCAAAATAAAAAGATCTTCTGCTCTTTCCCCAATCGTACTAATTTTCGCCATGTGAAGGTCAATGTTAAGTTTGACAAACTGTTCGCTGATCCTTGCTAAAAGGCCCGGGGAATCTAAAGCTTCCAGTTCAAGTAATGTCATGTTTGATTGATTGGTAAAGAAACGCATTTTGGTTGGGACTTTTAGTTGTCTCATTCTTCGCGACATTCTGCGTTGATTCTTATGCTGTTCACCTGGTTTATTGAGTTGATTATGTATCGCTTCTTTCAGGCTCTGCATTCTATTCTGAGAATCAATGCGCTTACCGTTGTTATCTAAGATAACGAAGGTATCGAAGATATATCCGTCTTGAGTATTCAGGATGTTGGCATCGTGTATCGAACAGTTTCGACTATCGAGAACAGAAGCTGCTTGAGCAAACAAGTTTGGCCTGTCTTTGCCATAGATAAGAACCTCTGTGCCTGCTTTGGATGTTTTCTCATTTAAATCAATGATAAGGCCTTCTTCATCGGTTGTTTCATGTTGAAGAATAACTTTTGCGTGCCAAGCAAGTTGAGCTGACTTGAACCGAATAAAATAGCTATTATCAAATCGCTGCCAAAGGTGTTCTATGTGTTCAGCTTTATAGCCTTCTTCATGCAAAGCGTTTAAGGCCAACTCTTTATGTTCAAGAATGCGATCATGTAAATCGACTTTATTTTCTAATCCGTCCTCTAGAGCTTTACGGGTCATTAGGTATAGCTCTCTTAAAAGAGAGGACTTCCAGTCATTCCAAAGATTACTATTCGTTGCTCTGATATCTGCTAAGGTCAGCATGTACAAGTGATTTAAGTTGTTCTTATTGCGAACTTTAGCGGCGAAATCGTTGACGACCTCAGGATCATAAATATCCCTTCTTTGAGCAACCACCGACATCAAAAGATGTTGCTCTACGAGCCAACTCACCAGTTTAGTGTCTTTCTCAGAGACATTGTGCATAACGCAAAAGTTAGCAACGTCGGCGGCACCTAAGGTCGAGTGATCCCCATTTCTACCCTTAGCAATATCGTGGAAGATACCGGCAATGAAAAGCAGTTCCGGCTTATCCACATTCATCATCATACGGCGGCAACGAGGAAATGGGTGATCGGGTAAATCTAAGGTGTAGTGATGAATGTTTTTGACCAGTCTGTGTGTGTGTTCATCTACCGTATAAGCATGGAAAAGGTCAAATTGCATCATTCCAACGATATGATCCCATTGAGAAAGGTACGCTTGCATGATGCCGTGCTTATACATCAGATCCCAACTTAACCTGAAGAAATCGGGAAGCTGAACCAGTTGCATAAAGATGACTCGGCACTTTCCTCTCTCTGAGAAATATTGTGTGTTGAATTGTCGCCTTGCGTTTCTGAGGAGCCTTAGGCTCGACGAGTGCAAACCTTCAATAGAAGATGACTTAGCAATAACTGAAAAGAAGTTAAGAAGCTTTTCAGGAGTTTCGAAGACGTTATCGTGTCTGGCGGCAATGAGCCCATCAAGGACCTCGAAATCATCATCAAGAACTTCTTTTCTTTTTACCTTGTTGGCTAAGATATCTTGCCTGAAAAGCTGTAAGAGCATTTCATTGAGTTCTGATATACGCCGGACGATCCTGAAGAAACTTTTCATCATCTTTTCTACAGATGATTTTCCTTCATCGCCAAAGCCAAGCCTTTGTGCAACGGCCGGTTGGTAGTCAAACAATAATCGATTTTCACTCCGCCCTACATGCATATGTAAGGCAAAACGCATTTTCCATAAATAGGAACGGCACTCCAAGAGTTCATCGAACTCGTTTTCAGTAAAGTAGCCATGTTCTATCAACTCTTTCCCTTGCAAAACTTTAAAGTGTTTCTTTGCTACCCAACCAATGTTCTGAATATCACGAAGACATCCCGGGTTTTCTTTAATGTTTGGTTCAAGGTTATAAGCGGTGCCGTTAAATTTCGTATGACGTTGTTGTTGCTCTTCATATTTGGCAACAAAGAAATCTTTACTACTCCAAAACTGAGCCCCATGGATTTTGCTTTGAAGTTTATCGAAAGTTGTTTCACAACCATTAAGTAAGCGAGACTCAATCAGATTGGTTGCTATGGTGATGTCTTTTTTAGCCTGATGAATAGTTTCTTTTATTGTTCGAACTGATTGGCCAATATCTAAGCCTATATCCCACAAAAAAGTTATCCATTGGCTTAAATTTTCTTCCTGGCTCTTATCCAGGCCTTTTTCAGACAATATGAGTAGATCGACATCTGAATAAGGTTGTAAATGCCCACGGCCATATCCGCCAACTGCGACTAAACTCATCTGAGGAATATTGTCGAGCTTACATAACGTCCAACTATGATTGAGTAACTTGTCAACAAAAGTAGCTCTGTCTACAACAAGCGAGTCGACGCTTTTCGTATCAAATTCGTTGTCTAGCCACTCATAGCTGGCGTTAATACAGCGTTTAAAACCAGCAATATCATTTATTGACGTGACTGATTCAATCTCGTTCAGCAAGTCTTGTAGCTGCAAGGCGTTATCCTAATTAGGTATCTGTTAATGAGTAATAATTCGAGCTAGCTCTTCATCTGGTCTAAGTGTCAGAACTTCACACCCATTGCTTGTGACTAACAGGGTATGTTCCCATTGAGCGCTTAAACTTCTGTCTTTAGTCACAACAGTCCAATGATCTTTCATTAGCTTCGAATATCTTTTACCAGCGTTAATCATGGGCTCGATAGTAAAGCACATACCTTCTTTGAGTAACTCGCCAGTATTGGGCTGGCCATAATGTAATATTTGAGGCTCTTCGTGAAAAACTGCCCCTATACCGTGACCGCAATATTCTCTAACGACCGAGTAGTTATGTTTTTCTGCATGCTTTTGAATGGCGTGGCCTATATCACCTAACCTTGCACCAGGCTTAACCATGTTAATCCCTAGGTAGAGGCATTCTTGCGTCACTTTAATCAGTCGCTCAGTCAATATGGCAGGCTTGCCTACCACAAACATTTTAGAGGTGTCTCCGTGATAACCATCTTTAATAACGGTGACATCTATGTTGACGCTGTCTCCATCTTTTAACACTTTGTCGCCAGGGATGCCGTGGCAAATAACATGATTGACCGACGTACAGATAGATTTAGGGAAAGGAGGTGAACCGTAATTTAACGGTGCGGGAATTGCCCCTTGATGATTCACAATATAGTCGTGACACCTATCGTTAAGCTCCCCAGTTGTCACACCTTTTACAACGTAAGGAGTAATCATTTCCAGAACATCTGCTGCCAGCTTACCAGCTACGCGCATGCGTTCTATTTCTTCGGGGGTCTTTATTGTGATAGCCAACTTGTGCTCCGTATATCTTGCTTTACCATGCCATGTTTTGAAAACGCTATCTGATAGCAGAACTGTAGAGTACAGGTACCACTCTAAGACTGAGCGCTAGACAAGGCAAGAATGAGTTAAATGATAACGCTTAAGTCAGAAGAAAAAGCTAACTTCTGTCATGCGAATAATGGAGGCATTCTAGCGTCATCATGCGTAGCTGTATAGGTTCAATGGATTTCAGAACGATCAAGGTCAATATGCGTATCTGGATGATATAGGTTTGATTTCGAAGAAGTGCCGTTTATTAAGTCATTTTATGGTGTTTTTCTTGTGTTAAATCGCTCAACGTGCTATAAAGCGCCGCGCAAATCTAGGGTTGTCTTAGATTTGTTAATAAATTCGTTAATACACACATATATCGACACGAGGTTCGGGGTGTTCTAATGGGATATTTTCCTGTTGGGATCGAGGTTCGGGATATATGGAGGCTTAACCCCAATACGAGGAATTATACTATGGCAAATGTATCTATGCGCGATATGTTGCAAGCGGGTGTTCACTTCGGACACCAAACACGTTACTGGAACCCAAAAATGAAGCCTTTCATCTTTGGAGCGCGTAACAAAGTTCATATCATCAACCTAGAAAAAACAGTACCTTTGTTTAACTCTGCACTAGATTTCCTAGGCAGCGTTGCAGCGAAGAAAGGTAAAGTTTTATTTGTTGGTACTAAGCGTGCTGCAAGTGAGCCGGTAAAAGAAGCTGCACTTAAGTGTGACCAGTACTACGTTAACAAGCGTTGGTTAGGTGGTATGTTGACTAACTGGAAAACAGTTCGTCAATCAATCAAGCGTTTGAAAGACTTAGAGCAACAATCTCAAGACGGTACTTTTGATAAGTTGACTAAGAAAGAAGTTCTTATGCTTCAGCGTGAAATGAATAAGCTAGAAAGCAGCCTTGGTGGTATCAAGGACATGGGCGGTCTTCCTGATTGTCTGTTTGTTGTTGACGCTGACCACGAGCACATTGCAATTAAAGAAGCACGTAACCTAGGTATTCCAGTTGTATCTGTTGTAGATACTAACTCTAATCCTGACGGTGTTGATTACATCATCCCAGGTAACGACGATGCTATCCGTGCAGTTCAGTTATACTTGAACTCAGCAGCTGACGCAGTTAACAACGGCCGTGAGCAAAACATCGAAGTTCAAGCAGAGCAAGACGATTTCGTTGAAGCTGAATAATAGATAAGCCTAAATACTTATCTGTTAGATAATTTCGAAAAAGGGGCGAAGAGCCCCTTTTTTAAATAGTTAAAAATTATTTGTGAGGAAAAACAAATGGCTGTAACTGCTGCCCTTGTTAAAGAATTACGTGAACGTACCGCTGCTGGTATGTTGGATTGTAAAAAAGCGCTTGTTGAAGCAAACGGTGATATTGAGCTTGCTATCGAAAACATGCGCAAAAATGGTCAAGCAAAAGCGGCTAAAAAAGCTGGTCGTATTGCTGCAGAAGGTGTTGTATTAACTCGCGTAGTTGATGGAACAGCGACTATGATGGAAGTTAACTGTGAAACTGACTTCGTAGCAAGAGACGAAGGTTTCTTAAACTTCGGTAATCAGTTGTTAGAACTAGCTGCTGCTAACGATATCAACGACATCGAAGCACTTAATGATCTTGAAATCGATGGTGTTTCTGTTAGCGATACACGTACTGCTCTTGTTACTAAGATTGGTGAAAACATCAGTCCTCGCCGTGTTATTTCAGTAAAAGGTGAGTCTCTTGGTGCATACGTTCACGGCGGCCGTATCGGTGTTATTGCTATCTTAACGGGTGGTGACGAAGAGTTAGCAAAAGATATTGCTATGCATGTTGCTGCATCTAGCCCACAGTTCGTTAAGCCTGAAGATGTACCTGCTGACGTTGTTGAAAAAGAGAAAGCAATCCAAATCGAAATTGCGATTCAATCTGGTAAGCCAGCTGAAATTGCAGAGAAAATGGTTGCTGGCCGCATGAAGAAGTTCACTGGCGAAGTGAGCTTAACAGGTCAACCTTTCGTTAAAGATCCTTCAATGAGCGTTGGAGAATTACTTAAGTCTAAGAATGCTGACGTTGTTAACTTCGTACGTTTTGAAGTTGGCGAAGGCATTGAGAAGAAGACTGAAGATTTCGCAGCTGAAGTAGCAGCTCAAATGGAAGCTGCTAAAAAGTAAATGAAATGAGAGTTTGGTCTGTTATTACTGCATTTTATACAGATATGGAACAAAGCTCGCATTTATTTATACCTATGGCTTTTGCGTAATAGCATTGTCATATACACTACTGGCACCTCATTTTGAGGTGCTTTTTTGTATCTAATCTGGATGATGGATAAGAAATGTCGATTAGAGAAGGATTTTGACTGCTTGCTTAAAGGGTTATTTGAGTGGCACAAATACAATGATAAATAGTTGTATTTGCAGACATGGTTTATCCATAATTCAGGTTATTTAGTAAAGTCTACGATGGAAGTTCTATTCAATGAGTATCAATCCTAAGTCCGCATATCGAAGAATCCTTTTAAAACTGAGTGGTGAAGCTCTAATGGGAGATGAAGATTTCGGCATCGACCCTAAAGTACTTGACCGCATGGCTCAAGAAATTAAGGAAGTTGTTGAGTTGGGAGTTCAAGTAGGTCTTGTTATCGGTGGTGGCAACCTCTTTAGAGGGGAGGGCTTAGCTAATGCCGGTATGAATCGCGTTGTTGGCGACCACATGGGCATGCTGGCCACTGTTATGAACGGATTGGCCATGAGAGATGCGCTTCATCGTGCTTTTGTTAACGCTCGATTGATGTCTGCTATTCCATTAAACGGTGTATGTGATGCATACAACTGGGCTGAAGCGATTAGCTTGTTGAAGTCAGGACGTGTTGTTATTTTCTCCGCTGGCACAGGTAACCCATTTTTTACGACAGATTCAGCAGCTTGCCTTCGTGGTATCGAAATTGAAGCTGATGCAGTTCTGAAAGCAACTAAGGTTGATGGTGTTTACAGTGATGATCCTGTTTCAAATCCGGATGCGACGCTTTACAAGCAAATGAGTTATCAAGAAGTCCTTGAAAAAGAATTGAAAGTGATGGATTTAGCAGCCTTCACTCTAGCAAGAGACCACAGTTTACCCATACGTGTCTTCAACATGAACAAGCCAGGCTGCTTGCGTTCAGTAGTCATGGGTGATGATGTTGGTACTCTTATTGATCATCAAGAAAGTTTAAAATCGTAAAGAATAAAATAGGAAAAGATCGTGATTGAAGAAATAAAAGATGATGCAAGACAACGTATGGAAAAGAGCATCAGCGCACTTAAAGGACAATTAAGTAAAATTCGCACAGGTCGCGCGCATCCAAGTCTTCTAGACAGCATCATGGTGCCTTATTACGGAACTCCTACACCGTTAAGACAAGTTGCTAATGTTGTCGCAGAAGACTCGCGTACACTTGCAGTGACTGTATTTGATAAGTCAGCAACACAAGCTGTTGAAAAGGCAATCATGCAATCTGACCTAGGTCTGAACCCTTCTAGTGCCGGAGCAACCCTTCGTATTCCTATGCCTGCATTAACGGAAGAGCGTCGTAAGGATCTTATCAAAGTTGTTCGCGCTGAAGCTGAGCAAGGTCGTGTTGGTATTCGTAGTGTTCGTAGAGATGCAAATGCAGATATCAAAGAGTTGCTAAAAGAAAAAGAAATTGGTGAAGACGATAGCCGTAAAGGTGAAGATGATATTCAGAAAATCACCAATGAGTTCGTCAAAGTTGTTGATGATTTATTAGCAGCAAAAGAAAAAGAGTTAATGGAAATATAACGTTATACGATGACTGATATTTCCACTAAAGACAAAGCGTTGCCGAAACATGTTGCCATTATTATGGATGGCAACGGTCGTTGGGCGAAGAATAAGGGAAAAATAAGAACTTTTGGTCATAAAGCAGGTGTTGAGTCAGTAAGAAGTGCTGTTCAATTTGCTGCAACTAAAGGTATTCATGCATTGACCTTATTTGCATTCAGTAGCGAAAACTGGAATCGACCGAAAGACGAAGTCAGTGTTTTATTAGAGTTGTTTAATTTTGTTTTGAACAACGAAGTTAAGAAGCTCCATAAGAATAATATCAAGCTTAAAGTCGTTGGCGATATTTCTCGCTTTGATGATAAGTTGAAAGCGAAAATTGCGAGAGCCGAAAAGCTAACTGAAAACAATGATGCTCTTGTCTTGAATATCGCTGCGAATTACGGTGGTCGATGGGATATCACTCACGCTGCTAAGCTTATGGCCCAGAAAGCGATGAGCGGTGAATTAGACATAGAGAATGTCGGTGAAAAAGAGTTTGATGAGTTTACAGCGTTCGCTGGTTTACCAGAATTGGATTTGCTGATTCGCACAGGCGGTGATAGTAGAGTGAGTAATTTCATGCTTTGGCAATGTGCCTATGCCGAGCTTTACTTTACTGACACACTTTGGCCTGACTTTGATAGTACAGAGTTTGATAAAGCGTTAGACGATTTTGCGTCTAGGCAAAGGCGTTTTGGCTTAACCGGAGAGCAGGTTGATGTGGCATAAAAAAGAGAAGTTGATGTGTTAAAGCAACGTATTTTAACAGCACTTGTTCTTGCTCCATTAGCACTATGGGCCATTCTGTTCTTACCCTTAATTGGGTTTGAAATTTGTATGGGGCTCATTGTTGCACTTGCTGCTTGGGAATGGGCCAATATGTCGGGCTTTAAGTCTGGCAGTGATAAAGCTATTTATACCCTCATCATCGTATTATTTTGTTTGGTGTTAGGGCTTGCTGTACCACTTGAGCAAATCTGGCATCAAGGGCAGTTAAACGCATTGTTCCGCTGGGTTTTGGGCTTCTCAATGGTTTGGTGGGCGGTCTCTCTCTTTAATGTCATCGCATATCCAAAGTTCTCATCTCCATGGCGTTGCAGTAAACGTTATCGAGGATTATTTGGTGTATTTACACTGATTCCTACTTGGGTTGCGCTTGTTGCACTCAGAACTAACTTATATGACATCACACCTTTTTATGGGGCGTCCCTGATTTTCTACGTATTGGGGATCGTTTGGGCCGCGGACATTGGAGCATTCTTCATCGGAATTAAGTTTGGTCGCCATAAGCTCAGACCTAACGTCTCTCCTGGTAAAACACTTGAAGGTTTGTTTGGTGGTGTTACAGCTTCTTTTGCAATCATTGGCTTTGCAGCATTACATTATCAATTTGATGCGTCGCGCATTTGGATGCATATCGCATTCGGTTGTCTGACAGTGGCTGTTTCTGCTCTAGGTGATTTAAACGAAAGTATGTTTAAACGCTGCGAGGGGATTAAAGATAGCGGTAATCTACTTCCAGGGCATGGTGGTATTCTCGATCGTATTGATAGCTTGACTGCCGCCTTCCCGGTTTTTGCATTCTGTTATGTGACTTGGATGGTTTAGATGCAGTCCTTAACAGTTTTAGGTTCTACAGGCTCAATTGGAAAGAGCACCTTAGATGTTGTTAGTCGACAACAAGATAAGTTCAATGTTTTTGCTTTGACAGCGAATCGCAACTTAGATTTGTTGGTCGAGCAAGCGAGTTCTTGTAATCCTAAATATATCGTTGCTGCAAATAAGGAAGATTACGCTAGTTTAGCTGATAAAAGCCGAACAGCAGGTTTGAATTGCGAAGTCTTAACTGGTGAAGACGCTTTGGTTGATGTAGCCCAGGCTACTGAAGTTCATCAAGTGATGGCCGCTATAGTCGGTGCTGCCGGCTTGTTGCCAACCTTGGCTGCGGCTAAAGCAGGGAAGAGAGTGCTTTTAGCCAATAAAGAAGCGCTGGTGATGTCTGGTCAGTTATTGATTGATACCGTCAACCAAAGTGGCGCTGAGTTGTTACCTATTGATAGTGAACACAATGCTATTTTCCAATGTTTACCTGAAAAGTTTTCATATGGGCAACTCCAAAAAAGTGGTATCTCGAAGATTTTACTGACCGGATCTGGCGGACCTTTTTTAAGCAACACAATAGATAGCTTGTACGATGTTACTGTTGAGCAAGCTTGCGCTCACCCAAACTGGTCGATGGGACGAAAGATTTCTGTTGATTCAGCGACCATGATGAATAAAGGGTTGGAATTTATTGAGGCCTGCCGTTTGTTCGGTGTGTCGTCTCAACAGATAGATGTAGTTATACACCCCCAAAGCGTTATTCACTCAATGGTGCAATATAATGATGGTAGCGTTTTAGCGCAGCTTGGGAACCCCGATATGCGGACACCTATTGCACACGGGCTAGCTTTTCCTGAGCGTATTGAATCAGGAGTTAAACCGTTAGATTTTTCGACGATTTGTGATTTCACTTTCCAACTACCTGATTATGAGAAATTCCCGAACCTCAAGCTAGCGATTCAAGCTTGTGACTCCGGTGAAGCGGCAACAACGTCTTTGAATGCTGCTAATGAGGTTGCTGTAGACGCTTTTCTGAATGAACAAATTAAATATACGGATATTAGCTTGATAAATGATTTCGTTTTGCAGCAAGCGAACATCGAAGCATTAGATAGTTTAGATATGATCTTGGCTTGTGATGCAAAAGCGAGACAATTAGCGTCGAGTAAGGTATCGGAGTTAAGTCAATGTTAGGTTTTTTGTGGACAGCCATTTCCTTCGTTATTGCACTTAGTATCTTAGTTGCCGTGCATGAGTGGGGGCACTTCTGGGTAGCTCGTCGCTGTGGTGTCAAAGTTTTAAGGTTCTCCATCGGTTTCGGTAAACCGCTTTGGTCAAGAACAGATAAATTAGGGACTGAATACGTTATTGCCGCTATCCCATTAGGTGGATACGTTCGTATGCTCGATGAACGGGTTGATGAAGTCTCTCTGGAAGAAAGAGCCGTCGCTTTTGATAATCAAAGTGTTTGGAAGCGTATCGCGATTATCGCCGCAGGGCCTATTACAAATTTTATTTTTGCTATCTTTGCCTTGATGCTGATGTATTTGTTGGGGGTTGAATCTGTTAAACCAGAAATTGGTAGTGTAACGGCACAAAGTATCGCTCAAGAGGCTAACTTGAAGCCTGGTATGCAAATCAAAAGTGTCGGAGGTCGTGAAACTCCAGATTGGCAAGCGATAAACTTAGAATTAGTCTCCCATATTGGAGGGGATAATTTACAGATGACAGTGACTTTGCCAGATAGCCAAGCAGAGCTAGAACGTCAATTGGATATACGTGAGTGGAAATTTGACCCAGACAAAGAATCAGCACTAACAAGCCTGGGTATTATTCCTTTTCGGCCTAAGCCGACAACAGAATTGGGACTTGTTGCTGAAGATTCGCCTGCTTTCGCAGCTAATTTGCGTAAAAACGATAAAATTGTCGCATTTGATGGAACCAAAATGGACAATTGGGAACAAATAGTGAGTTATGTTTCTGCACGCCCTAATCAAGAAACAGAGGTTTTGGTTAATCGTGGAGGTCAAGGCATAACGGTTTTGCTAACAATTGGTGAGCGAACGATCGAAGGTCAAGTGTCAGGTTATATGGGAGTTGTACCACTAGCTGAACCTTGGCCCGAAGGAAAGATATTTCTGCGTCAATATGGCCCTATTCAGGCATTGTTAAGTGGTGTCGATGAAACATGGCGTTTGATGACATTAAGTCTACAAATGATAGGGAAATTGTTTACTGGTGATGTATCGGTAAAAAACTTGAGTGGACCTATTTCTATAGCTCAAGGTGCAGGTGCTAGTGCGAGTTATGGACTCGTGACTTTTTTAAGCTTTTTAGCCTTAATTAGTGTCAATCTAGGTATAATTAACCTTTTACCTCTACCTGTCCTGGATGGTGGACATTTGCTCTACTATTTTATCGAGTTAGTGAGTGGGAAACCTGTTTCTGAGTCAGTTCAAGAAATTGGCTTTAAGATAGGCAGCGCTTTATTACTGATACTGATGAGTGTAGCGATTTTTAACGATATCGTTCGTTTATAGAATATCAAAAATTACAAATGTAACTTTGCAGTTAGGAAGATAATAATTAAATGAAGTTAAGACAGTTTGTACTTGCCGGATGGCTTTTGTCCCTAATCAGTTTCATGAGTACTGCACAACAAAATGAGTTTGTTGTGGAAGATATTAGAGTTGAAGGGTTACAGCGTGTTGCTTTAGGTGCTGCGTTGACCTTTATCCCGGTCCAAGTTGGCGACCGCATGAATCAATTCCGTATATCTCAACTTATTCGGTCACTCTATTCATCGAGCCACTTTGAAGATATTCAAGTTATTCGCGATGGTCAAACGTTATTAATTAGAGTTCGTGAAAGACCTACTATAAGTAATATCGTGTTCGAAGGTAACGATGATATTGAAGATGAGCAGCTTCAAGAAAGTTTGGATGACAGTAACATCCGTATTGGCGAGCCTTTGAATAAGACTGTCTTAACATCTATTGAGAATGGCCTCAAGGACTTCTTCCACAGTATTGGTAAATACGAAGCTCAAGTGGATGCTATTGTTACGCCTCTTCCTCGTAACCGAGTAGATCTAAAGCTTGTATTTGAAGAAGGCGATTCTGCCGACATTCAACAAATCAATATTGTCGGTAATGAAGTTTTCGGTGATGAAGAGTTACTCGATCTATTTGAACTGAAATTTGATACACCTTGGTGGAATTTCACTGCAGAAAAAAGGTATCAGAAGCAGAAGCTTGGCGGCGATATAGAAACGCTAACGAGCTATTATAAAGACCGAGGCTATTTGCAGTTTCAAGTTGACTCAACGCAAGTTTCCTTAACACCTGAACAAGATAGTATTTACATTACGTTAAACTTAACTGAGGGTGAAACTTATACTGTTTCTGACGTTGAGCTAGCGGGTGATTTATTAGGTCACGAATTTACGGTTGAGCAGATAATTCCATTGAAAGCAGGAAGTTTATATAGCTTGGCTCAGGTTACCTTTACTGAAGAGTTTATTAGTAAGTACCTTGCAAGGTTCGGTTATGCGTTTCCTACCGTTACAACTATTCCGGAAGTTAATGAAGACGATAAAACAGTTAAGCTGACATTGTCTGTTGATCCTGGAAAACGTATTTATGTAAGACGTATTAACTTTAAAGGAAATGCTGTCACTGCGGATGAAGTGTTGAGACGTAACTCTGTTCAAATGGAAGGGGCGTGGCTCTCTAACACAGCACTAGAAACAACAAAAGCAAGATTGTCTCGACAAACTTATCTTGAAGAAGTTGATTTTGAAACAATTCGTTTAGCGGATGAGGACGATAAGGTCGATATCGACTTCAATGTCAAAGAGCAAGCTTCCGGCTCATTCAATGCAGGTGTTGGTTTTGGTGACAGAACAGGTTTGAGCCTTCAAGCAGGTATACAACAAGATAACTTCTTAGGAACGGGTAACCGATTAGCGTTTAATATTAATACTATTCGTTTCCAGCAGAGTGTTTCTGTTTCTTATACAGACCCATTCTTTACGGTAGATGGAATCAGTTTAGGTGGTTCGATTGGTTTCTCTAAGTTTGATGGTGGTAGCGCAAACCTGATCCAGTTCAATCAGGAAACTATCTCGTTAGGTGTAAACATTGGTTACCCTGTTGATGAATTTAACCGAGTTGGTTTTGGTTTGAATTATTTATCTCGTTCATTGAACCAAACGCAGGCAATAGTTCAGACTGAAAGGTTCTTTAATCTCCTTGTTGATGAGTTCAATCCAGATCAAGGGATTGATTACGACACTTTCTTAGCTCGAATCAATTGGAGCCGAGTGACTTTGAACAGAGGCGTGTTCCCAACTGATGGTTCAGAGCAGAGAGCTTCATTTAATATATCTACACCGAACTCAGATGTGAATTACTTCACTTTGCAATATGAATCGCGTTTTTACTTCCCTCTTTCGAGGAATCATAAATGGGCATTCTTAACACGATTTGAGGCAGGGTATGGTAACGGGTATGGTTCTATTAACGGTAATGACCAAATTTTACCATTCACCGATAACTTCAGATTGGGTGGTAGTGACTCATTGAGAGGCTTTGAGGTTAATGTTGTTGGGCCTAGAGCAATCCGCCGTCAACGCAGAACTGCATTAGGGCCTGATGGTCGACCTATCGTATTAGGCCGTGAATCTGACACTATTAGTATCGATAGACGTACACTTGGAGGTAATGCCATGGCACTAGCGAGCATGGAGTTTATTGTTCCTACGCCGTTTTTACCTGAAGGGTTAACTAATTCAGTGAGAACAAGCTTCTTCGTTGATGCGGGTAACGTTTGGGATACTGAATTCGACCTTGATGATTTTGAAGGGTTGGAAATCGTTAATAGTGCTCTTCCTGAGTTAGCTGACTTTGGTGACCCAGGACGTTTTAGAGCGTCAGCTGGACTTTCGATTCAGTGGTTAGCGCCACTTGGACCATTATCATTTAGCTTTTCAAGAGCGTTGAAAGAGCAAGATGGGGACGAAGTGGACTTCTTCTCGTTTAATATCGGACAAACTTTCTAATAAAACCTAACATGCCTGATAAAGCTGTAGTAATCTATGGCTTTATTTTTTTGGTTGTCTAAAAACTATAGAATAGACAAACCTAGACCTATTAAAAGAATTAAGGAGTATGTTTTGAACAAACTAACCAAATTAATCAGCTCAACTATCTTTGTGGGTAGTATGTTAATGACAACACAAGCAAGTGCTGAGCAAAAAATTGGTGTTGTTAATGTACAAGGCATTTTTCAGTCAGTACCTCAAGCTGCAGTCATTCAACAAACGATAGCAGCAGAATTTAAAGACAGAATTGAAGACGTTAATCGTCTAGAAAAAGACATCAAGTACTATCTAGAAAAGCAGCAGCGTGATGCAGCAACTATGAGTGCTACAGAAAAAGAAGAACTTCAAAAGCAAATTATTGATCTTCGTAATGAATATCAATCTAAAGCGCAGCCTCTTCAACAAGAAGTTCAAAGACGTCAAGGTGAAGAGCGTAACAAAGTTCTGGAGCTAATTAAGACTGCTATTGATGATATCGCCGCTAAAGAAAAGTATGACTTAGTTGTCGATGGTAATGCCGTGACTTACTTAAAAGACGACTCTATCGACTTGTCGAAGAAAGTTATCGATCAGGTTAGCAAAATTAAATAAGTCAGCATGAGCAACTATAGCCTTCAACAACTGGCGGAAGAAGTTGGTGCTAAATTAGTTGGTGATGGCGATATCGCCATTCATTCAATAGGTACACTCTCTTCTGCTGGTGATGGTCAGATTTCTTTTCTATCCAACAGTAAGTATCGTAGCCAGCTTTCGGAAACCAAGGCGTCTGCGGTGATTGTTGGTGAAGATGATTTACCTCATACACCCTGTGCAGCATTGGTGATGAAAAATCCTTATGTGGGTTTCGCACTCGTAGCGCAAATACTGGATTCTACTCCAGATGCAGCGAGTGAAATTTCTCCACAAGCATCAATTGATAACACGGCAACTCTTGGCGCGAATGTTAAAGTTGGGCCGTTTGTTGTTATCGAATCAGGCGTCTGTATAGAAGACGATGTGCAGATTGGAGCCGGTTGTTTTATCGGAAAGGACACAAGAGTTGGCAAAGGAACCAAGATTTGGGCCAACACCACGCTCTATCATAATGTCATTATCGGTAACGACTGCTTGATTCAGTCGAATACGGTTATTGGTGCAGACGGTTTTGGTTACGCTAATGATAGCGGTAAGTGGGTTAAGATACCTCAGGTTGGACGCGTTATCATAGGCGATAACGTTGAGATTGGTGCATCAACAACTATTGATAGAGGTGCACTAGAAGATACCGTTATTGAGAATGGCGTTATTATCGATAATCAGGTTCAAATTGCTCACAATGTTGTTATCAAAGAAAGTGTAGCACTAGCCGGATGTACGGTTGTTGCTGGAAGTACAACTATTGGTAAGTATTGTACTATTGGCGGAATGTCAGCCATCGCTGGACATGTGGAAATTGCTGACAATGTCCACTTCACTGGAATGGCAATGGTAACTAAAGGAGTAGCTGAGCCAGGGTTGTATTCTTCAGGAATACCTGTGGCTCCGAATAAGGATTGGCGCAGAAATGCGATAACCATGAGAAATATTTCGTCGCTTAACCAGCGTGTAAAAAAATTAGAAAAGCAAGCTCAAGAAAAATAACGAGCCACTGCGACAGGAGATATAGGGTTGTCTAACAGCATGAATACTGTGGATATCGAGGGCATCATGGAGTTGTTGCCTCACCGTTATCCAATGCTTCTTATTGATAGAGTTACTGACTACACTTTAGGTGAAGAGTTGTCAGCATATAAAAATATAACGATGAATGAGCCTTGTTTTACCGGGCACTTTCCAGGGAAACCTATTTTCCCAGGCGTATTGATATTAGAAGCATTAGCTCAAGCTGCAGGCGTTTTGGGTTTTAAGACTGCTGGCAATACAGATGATCTTTATCTCTATGCAGGTATTGATAACGCACGATTTAAGAATCCAGTGGTACCAGGTGACAGATTAGACTTAGATGTTAAGTTGGTTAAAGAACGCCGTGGCATTTGGAAGTTTTCTGGTGTTGCAAGTGTCGACGGTGTTGAGTGCTGTGTAGCTTCATTTATGTGCGCTATGCGTAAGGTATAAGCGAGTGATTCACGATACCGCAATTATTCATGAAAGTGCTCATATTGGAGATAATGTTTCCATTGGTCCCTATTGTTATATAGGAAGTGACGTCACAATTGGTGATAACTGCAAGTTAGAATCTCACGTTGTGATTAAAGGTGAAACCAAGATTGGTCAAGGAAATCACTTTTATCAATTTTGCTCTATAGGTGAAGATTGCCAAGATAAGAAGTATGCCGGTGAATCAACGCAACTGCTTGTTGGCGATAATAATATATTCCGTGAATGTGTGACGGTGCATCGCGGAACAACACAAGACCAGGGCCTAACGTCTATTGGTAGTAATAACTTGTTTATGGCTTATGTTCACATAGCGCACGATTGTGTTATCGGTAACAACGTTATTATGGCGAATAATGCCAGTTGCGCTGGACATGCACATTTAGGCGACTGGGCTATTATGGGCGGTATGTCTGGCATTCATCAGTTCTGTCATATTGGTGCTCATAGCTTTGTGGCTGCGGGCGCTATTATGCTTCGTGATTTACCTCCATTTGTTATGGCCGGCGGCAATGTTGTTAAGCCTTACGGTATTAATACTGAAGGCTTGAAGCGTCGTGGTTTTAGTAAAGAAGAAATCATGAACATCCGCAGAGCTTATAAAGTTCTCTATCGTAATGGTTTAACGGTTAGTGAAGCTATTGACGAGTTAAAAGAAAGTGCTGAACAGAGTTCTTCAGTGAAACTGATGATGGACTTTGTAGCTAACTCTCCAAGAGGGATTATTCGTTAATCCATGTCTGACCAATGTCTTCGAGTTGGTATAGTAGCAGGTGAAGCGTCAGGAGATATTCTTGGCGCAGGCTTGATCAAGTCGATTAAAGAAAAGTACCCCAATGCTCAAATAGAAGGTATCGGTGGGGCTCAAATGATAGCTCAAGGATGCCATTCTCATTTTGATCTGGAAGAATTGTCGGTTATGGGGTTGGTCGAAGTTTTGTCCCGCATAAGGCGACTTCTAGCTATACGCAAACACCTCGTTCAATATTTTACGAAGAATCCGCCAGATGTTTTCATTGGGATTGATGCTCCCGACTTCAATTTAGGCTTAGAACTAAGACTTAAGAAAGTTGGTATTAAAACCGTTCACTATGTCAGTCCCTCAGTGTGGGCGTGGCGCGAAAAACGAATATTTAAAATTGAGAAAGCCACTAATTTAGTGTTGAGCTTATTGCCTTTTGAAAAAGAGTTCTATGATGAGAAAGGTGTGCCTTGTACTTTCGTTGGCCACACTTTAGCAGATCAGGTTCCGGTCGAACCTGATAAAGAATCAGCTCGGAATTTGCTGGGTGTACAAGGTGATAATCCTGTTCTGGCTTTATTGCCTGGTAGTCGTTCTGGTGAAGTGAATATGCTGCTTGAACGCTTTATCGCGACGGCATTTATACTCAATGAGCGTTTTGACGATTTACAGATTCTAATCCCTGTTGTGAATCAACAGCGAAAACAACAAATTGAAACTTATCTTAAAGAAATTAAAGCACCTAACAATTTTCGGATAATCATCGGACACTCCAGAGATACTATGGTTGCCTCTGATGCTGTGTTACTGGCATCTGGTACCGCAACGCTTGAAGCGATGTTATGTAAGCGCCCCATGGTTGTTGCATACAGGATTAAGCCTGTTACAGAGATGATTATGAAACGATTGTATAAGCCGAAGTATTTTTCATTACCTAATTTGCTCTCAGGAAGAGAATTGGTGCCTGAATTACTGCAAGAAGATGTCAATCCCGAGAAAATGGCTTCATTACTTGAGGGGATGATAAAATCAGCTGATAGAGACATGCTTGACACTTTTAAAGATATCCACCTGACGTTAAAGCGTGACGCCGACAAAGCAGCTGCTAGTGCAGTTTTAGAGTTAATACAAAAATGACGAAGAATGCAGTTAGCCAACATGTTGCTGGTGTAGATGAAGTTGGCAGAGGTCCGTTAGTTGGTGACGTTGTAACAGCTGCCGTAATTCTCGATCCCGATAATAAAATAGAAGGTTTGGCTGACTCTAAGGCATTGACTGAAAAGAAGCGTTATCGGCTTTTTGACGAGATAAAAGAGAAAGCATTGTGTATTAGCGTAGGGCGAGCAAGTCCTGCAGAGATTGACGATATCAATATTTTGCACGCTACCATGCTGGCAATGAAAAGAGCCGTTGACGGCCTCTCTGTTAAGCCCGATTTCGTGAAGGTCGATGGGAATCGTTGCCCCGACTGGCTGTATCCTTGCGAAGCTGTCGTTAAGGGCGACGCGACAGTCGCAGAGATATCAGCAGCATCCATCATTGCCAAAGTAACACGTGATGAAGAAATGAAGCTGTTGCATCAGCGCTATCCTGATTATGGCTTCGATAAGCACAAAGGCTATCCGACGGCATTGCACTTATCTATGTTAGAAAAGCATGGTCCTTTAGTTGAGCATCGCGTGAGTTTTAAACCGGTTAAGTTAGCCCTTGAACAACATCAAGGTGTTTTTCAGGAAAACGAATATGCAGGGTGAAGCGAACACTCATAATGAACAACCTCAGTTTGTTCACCTTCGTGTCCATAGCGACTTTTCTATGCGAGATGGCTTAAATAAAGTTAAGCCTATCTTAGAGCAGATCCAAGCTCTCAACATGCCTGCAGTTGCAATAACTGACCAAATGAATTTATGTGGTTTGGTTAAGTATTATTCTGGTGCCCAAGGAGCTGGAATTAAGCCTATTATTGGTGCTGACTTCTGGGTAAATCACGCTGAACTGCCTGAAATAAACTGTCGCCTGACTATTTTAGCCATGAATAATGAGGGTTATAAAAACCTAACATTACTCATTTCGAAGGCTTATCAAAGAGGTTATTTGCACGATCGTGTAATGATAGATGCTGAATGGTTAGCGGATTATTCTGCTGGATTGATATTGTTATCAGGTGCTGGGCATGGTGATTTAGGCGTTGCGATCCAAAAAGGTAATACTGAACTCGCGAGCAAGCTGACAGGGTTTTATCAAGAACACTTTGCCGATCGTTACTATGTCGAACTGATTCGAACAGATCGCAAAGGTGAAGAGGATTACAACCATGCAGCTGTTGCGTGGGCGGATGAACACGATTTGCCTTTGGTGGCTACCAACGAAGTATGCTTTCTAAAAGAGGATGATTTCGCTGCGCATGATATCCGCGTTAGTATTCACGACGGATATACACTTGATGACAATCGTCGACCTAAGCTCTATAGCGAAAAACAATACTTGCGCTCAGAGCAGGAGATGCTTGAGCTGTTTTCAGATATTCCAGAGGCTCTTGCAAATACCGTAGAGATTGCAAAAAGGTGTAATGTTACTGTCCAGTTAGGAGAATACTTCTTACCGAAATTCCCAACGGGCGGCATGTCTGATGAAGAATTCCTAGTTGTTAAATCAAAAGAAGGGTTGGAACGTAGGTTAGAATTCTTATTTCCTGATGAAGCAACCAGGAAAGAAAAGCGCCCAGAATACGATGAACGTTTAGACATAGAGTTAAATGTTATCAACCAAATGGGTTTCCCTGGGTACTTCTTGATAGTTATGGAGTTTATCCAGTGGAGTAAAGACCATGGGATTCCTGTCGGTCCAGGTAGGGGATCGGGTGCAGGTTCACTTGTTGCTTATGCATTGGATATCACCGATCTTGATCCGCTTGAGTTTGATTTGCTGTTTGAGCGATTCTTGAACCCAGAACGTGTCTCTATGCCAGATTTCGATATCGATTTTTGTATGGATCGTCGAGACGAAGTTATTGATCACGTTGCTGACTTGTATGGTCGTGATGCGGTATCGCAAATTATTACTTTCGGTACCATGGCTGCAAAAGCGGTTATTCGTGATGTGGGAAGAGTGCTAGGCCACCCTTATGGCTTTGTTGATCGTATATCCAAGTTGATACCACCAGATCCAGGTATGACCTTGAAAAAGGCCTTTGATGTTGAGCCGAGATTGCCTGAGCTTTATGAACAGGATGAAGATGTTAAAGATCTGGTCGACATGGCTCGGATATTGGAAGGTGTTACTCGAAATGCTGGTAAGCATGCGGGTGGTGTTGTTATAGCGCCGACTAAGATTACCGATTTCTCGCCCCTTTATTGTGACGATCAAGGGCAAAACCCTGTTACTCAGTTTGATAAAAATGACGTTGAAACTGCTGGGCTGGTTAAGTTTGACTTCCTAGGGTTGCGTACACTGACGATTATTCAGTGGGCAATCGACATGATCAAAGATGTCAAAGGCAAAGACATCGATATTGCTGCTATACCATTGGATGACAAAGTCAGCTTTGATTTATTACAAAACGCTGAAACGACGGCAGTTTTCCAGCTGGAATCGCGAGGAATGAAAGACCTCATTAAGCGATTGCGGCCTGATACCTTTGAAGACATTATCGCATTGGTGGCGCTCTTTAGGCCCGGCCCACTTCAATCTGGGATGGTAGATAACTTCATTGACCGTAAGCAT
Organism: Alteromonadaceae bacterium M269; assembly: GCA_004353515.1. GTDB lineage: Bacteria > Pseudomonadota > Gammaproteobacteria > Enterobacterales > Alteromonadaceae > M269. Next base: position 487,251 of record SMNZ01000002.1, read on the forward strand.
GGTCGTGAGGAAATATCCTATCCTGACGCCCAGTATCAACATGAATCCCTGAGCGACATACTAGAACCAACTTACGGCATTATCTTGTACCAAGAACAAGTTATGCAGATAGCTCAAGTTTTGGCTGGCTATAGCTTGGGTGGAGCCGACATGCTTCGTCGAGCTATGGGTAAGAAAAAACCAGAAGAAATGGCGAAGCAAAGGGCTGTTTTTAAGCAAGGCTCAGAAGATAATAATATCGACCCAGAACTGGCGATGAAGATCTTCGATCTTGTGGAGAAGTTTGCTGGCTACGGTTTTAACAAGTCTCACTCAGCAGCTTATGCACTGGTATCTTATCAAACGCTTTGGCTGAAAAGGCATTTCCCGGCTGAATTTATGGCAGCTGTAATGTCTGCTGATATGGATAACACCGACAAGATCGTTACCTTAGTTGACGAATGTCGTCGCATGGGGTTGGTGATACAGCCGCCTGATCTTAATAGTGGCCAGTTTAAGTTTAGTGTAAACAAAGAGGGTGAAATTGTTTACGGCATCGGCGCAATAAAAGGCGTCGGTGAAGGGCCTGTTGAAGCTATTATTGAAGCTCGTGATAAAGAAGGTGTTTTTGCAGACCTATTTGATTTTTGTGTCAAAGTTGATCTCAAACGTATCAATAAGCGAGTCATGGAGAAATTAGTTTGTGCTGGCGCGCTAGATAATCTGGGACCAAATCGTGCTGTACTAATGGCGACGTTACCACAAGCTATGGCCGCAGCGGAACAACATGCAAAAGCGGAGTCATTTGGGCAATCTGACATGTTTGGGTTAGTTTCGTCGGAGCCTACAGAAACTAAACAGCAATTTGTTGAGGTCAATGAATGGACTGAGAAAGTGCTGTTAGAGTGGGAAAAGGAAACACTTGGTTTGTATCTGAGTGGACATCCTATCAACCACTATCGCAATGAATTGAAGCACTATATCCACTGCAAGTTAGTAGATATACAGCCGACGCGTAAAGACGATCACGTTAGTGTTGCAGGGTTGATCCTGTCTGTTCGTGTGATGATCAATAAGCGAGGCCAGCGTTGGGCTATAGTGACACTTGATGATAACAGTGCGAGAGTCGACGTACGATTCTTTCCTGATGCCTACGAGCGATGTGAAGAGATTCTGGTAGCCGACAACATTATTGTTGTGACTGGACAGGTCAGCTTTGATGAGTTTTCCGGGGGCAATACAATAGGCGCCCGCGAAGTCATAGATATTGTCCAAGCTCGAGAAAAATATTTACGTTCGATATTACTTAGTACTGATCAACAGTGGTGTAATGAAGAACATATGACTAAACTGCAAACATTGTTACAAGAGTATCAAGGTGGAAGCTGCCCGATTAGGGTACATTATACTCATGAACACATGGAGACAACACTGGCACTAGGCGCTAAGTGGTATGTAACTCCGAAAGATGAATTAATTAGTGACTTGCAAGATCTGCTTAGCAAAGAGCAAGTCGCATTGGAATTCCATTAATGTCGGCTGTGAAGCAGTAGGCATGCGTTTTATTAGGTAGAGGAATGAGTCTGAATTTCCTAGAATTTGAACAGCCCATAGCTGATTTGGAAGCAAAAATAGAAGAGTTGCGACTCGTCAATCAAGGTGGCGAGTTTGATGTCAGCATTGAAGAGAAAATTACTAAGCTAAAAGAAAAAAGTGTCGAGATGACCAATAAGATTTTTTCTGGCTTAGGTGCGTGGCAGATTTCTCAGTTGGCGAGACACCCAATGCGACCTTATACATTGGACTATATTCCACGTATTTTCACCGAATTCGAAGAATTAGCGGGTGATAGAGCGTTCGCGGATGATAAAGCCATTGTTGGCGGTATCGCGCGTTTAGATGGTCAACCCGTCATGGTTATTGGTCATCAGAAAGGGCGAGATACAGCAGAGAAAATTAAACGTAACTTTGGGATGCCAAAACCTGAAGGTTATAGAAAAGCGCTACGTCTGATGGAAATGGCAGAACGTTTCAGTATGCCGTTGATTACGTTAATTGACACTCCTGGAGCATATCCTGGTGTTGGTGCTGAGGAGCGCGGGCAGAGTGAGGCTATTGCTCGCAACTTGAAAGTTATGGCTGGTTTGAAAATTCCAGTTATCTGTACTGTTATTGGTGAAGGTGGCTCCGGAGGAGCATTAGCGATTGGCGTGGGCGATCGTGTAAACATGCTTCAGTATAGTACTTACTCAGTTATCTCTCCTGAAGGTTGTGCTTCTATATTGTGGAAGAGTGCAGAAAAAGCGCCTCTTGCTGCTGAAGCAATGGGGGTTGATGCTGCTCAAATTAAAGACCTAGGTTTGATTAATCACATTGTTGATGAGCCTCTTGGTGGTGGTCATAGAGATCACGATGGAATGGCGGCCAATCTGAAGGCGGCTATTAAACAGCAACTGGCTCAACTGCAATCACTTAGTATGGATGATTTACTAGAGCAGCGTTATCAAAGATTGATGTCTTTTGGTTATTGCTAGTTGTTACTTATGAGATAATAAGAGCCGCCTATTTAGGCGGCTTTCTTTTTTGTAATAAGATAACTATTCAGCTACTTGCCAAGTTGTTCAAGTCCTGACGGATTGCAAGGGTTTACTGAATAATTACATAAGGCTTATTGTTTTGAATTGTGACTTAAAGCAATTTTTAGATAAAAACACCAAAGGTGAAAGTTTGGTGCTTGCATACAGCGGTGGGTTAGACTCGACCGTGTTGCTACATATGCTGTCACAATTGAAACAAAGCGGTGTTACTCGAGAGCTGAAGGTCATACATGTTCATCATGGTTTGAGTAGAAATGCGGATAGATGGGCTCAGCATTGTGTAGAGACATGCCAAACATTAGGGCTTGAGTGTGAAGTCGCTTATGCCGATGTTGAACGAGGAGCTAGAACAAGTTTAGAACAGGAAGCTAGGAGAGCTCGTTATCAGTTATTGGATGAATTAAGTGATGACCGTGCTGTGATTTTAACGGCTCAGCATCAAGATGACCAAGCTGAAACCTTCTTGTTGCAATTGATGCGAGGTGCGGGACCCAAAGGACTATCGTCTATGGCTGCATCCACGTTTTTGAAGAACGGAAGGCGAGTATTAAGGCCTCTGTTAAAAACGACTCGCATGGAGCTTGAACGTTATGCGAGCGATAACCAATTGACTTGGGTTGAAGATGAATCTAACGAAGATAATCAGTTTAACCGCAACTTTTTAAGAAACCGTGTCATCCCTCTATTGCAAGAGCGTTGGCCTAGTATGAGCGAAACAATAAGCCGTAGTGCCAGCTTGTGTGAAGAACAACAAATGCTTATTGAGTCTGCCGCTGCAGAAAAGCTGGCATTGGCCAGTACGAACGATGATCGAATATTAGACTTAAGATATCTAAGCAGTTTATCCACTCAATGGTTTAATCAAGTCTTGAGAGTATGGTTGCGCCGACAGCAAGTGGAGTTGCCTAGTGAAGCGATAACTCAGCAGATCAATCGACAAGTCTTCGATGCGAAGAGTGACGCTCAAGTTTGTATTCGATGGTCGGGAGTACAGCTCCGACGATATAGTGAAAAGCTATATTTACTTGCCAATGAGAAGGGCAATGAATTAAATCACTCGTCACTTATTTGGGATGGCGTTCAAGTATTAACATTATCGAATGGTGACAGTGTCAAACTTGAAATGGCGGACATAGGGTTCGAACATAGTACCGATGCAAAGGTTATGATTAAGTTCGGGTGTTTGTCTGAGAAATTCAAGCCTATATCTAATCGTCCGAGTAAACCTGCTAAACAATGGTTCAAGGAATGGCAAATTCCGCCATGGGAACGAAAACAGATTCCTTTTTTTTATATCGATGAGGTATTGGTGCAAGTTGGAGACAGTGTCAATTTAATGGCCTGCCAACTAGATAAGCCCGGTTTATACCGCTTCGCCGTAAGTAAAAAATAGGAGGTCAGTGAAAATTATAAGATTGGGTTAAAAAATGTTGCAATTCGCAGACGTGGGGAGGCAAGGCATTGCCACGTTGGTTTACGCGGCAATATGATGGGCAAAACTAGGCTTTCTTCTGCGAATATAATTCTTCGTCAGCTCGAGCAAATAAACTGTCGCTAGTATCGAGTTTGTCAAAAATAGCTGCCCCGATACTACAACTAACATTATATTTTTTAAGCAGCTTATTTTCTGCAACCATTTTGTGAATCCGCTGCATAACCAACTGACTTTCTTCTTGATCAATATCAACAAGTAGGCAACAAAACTCGTCACCGCCTAACCTAAAAGCGTGATCGATGTCTCTTAGACAATGTTGTAATACCTGTGAGAAGACAGTCAATACTTTATCACCGGTTTGGTGGCCGTATGTGTCATTGACGGCTTTAAACTTATTCAGATCCAGCGCTAAGAGTGAAAAGCTGTCGCCTTTCCGGTACGCCTGACTAATCAGCTTGTTTAGTGTTTCCTCATAACAGACGCGATTTCCGAGTGAAGTTAAATGATCTTTTGTGGCTAAACGCTTGATCATTAAATGCTCTAAAGCGTTCTTTAGAGGGTTCGTGAAACATTTATGTAGAGAATGAAGATAACGCCAGTCTCTCACATCAACAAGTTTAGCGTCGTAGTAAGTTACGCTGGCATAAACTCTATGTTCAATACGGTAATCTAGCTTATGTGACTGCATTGCTGGAGTGGTGTCACCTCGACTCAGGCGTTCATCGTCGAACTGTAAGCATATTCCTTTGATACTGGTAAAGCGCTGTAATTGCTTAAAATAAACACTGAGTAAATGCTTAATGTCGATGCTCTTCACAAGCTCCAATATCACTGAATTGAGAGCGGCGTCGGTTAAACCGTTATCTTGTCGGCTAAAGTCGAAAAAACCGTCATTAGCTGTGCTATCGTAGATGGGATTTAATTGTTCCAACGGAAACTCCTGCCAAAAATTTGGCGGCAACTTAGATCACTGAATATGTTATGAGTCAAAGCAAGCATCATGCCTAAGTGGAATTTTGTTTGGTTTTTAATTGGAGTTGGTTAGCGAACAACGACTACGGCAATCTATGCAGGATAATTTTTTACATATACTGTTGTTGATGATGGTGGCCATTTTTAATGTGTGGCTATTCAGGCGGATAAATTTGCCTCCCATTTTGGCCTACCTATCTTGTGGTGTTTTAGCAGGGCCTGCATTGCTAGGTCTTTATGAGACACCCGAAGAGTTCCACTTTATTGCTGAACTCGGCGTTGTTTTTCTGCTTTTTTCTCTAGGATTAGAGTTTTCATTACCTAGAATGGTCGCTATGCGTCATTTAGTGTTTGGCGTTGGCTTAGCACAAACCATGTTGACTCTCGGTGCCTTCTACTTTCTATCGCTTGCATTAGGTTTAGACAAGAGCGTTGCTTTTGTCATTGGTTGTATGGCGGCATTATCTTCAACCGCTATCGTCATTAAACAGGTGACGGAGCTTGGTATTCTACATACCTCGAGATCACAAATGTCGGTCAGTATTTTGCTGTTCCAAGATCTCGCTGTTGTTCCCATGCTGATCATTATTCCATTGCTGTCCTCTGATAGCACACAGAGTCTTTCATTAGCTATCTCGATGTCTCTGGTCAAAGGTATTTTCGTATTTGTTGTTTTGTTGTCTGCTGGAAAATGGGTGTTGCCTAAGTTATTCGCAGAGATCGCTCGTACAAGAACTGATGAGATGTTCGTTCTTACTACCATATTGGTCATCTTATTGGCAGCAGGCTTTACAGCATGGTTTGGACTCTCAATGGCGCTAGGTGCATTCTTAGCGGGAATGATGTTGGGCGAGAGTCAATATAAGCATCAGCTAGAAGCCGATATTAGACCCTTCAGGGATATTTTGATGGGGCTGTTTTTCATCACCGTGGGTATGAGGCTTAATTTCGAAAGTTTGCTTCAGCAGTGGTATTTGGCTTTGTTAGGGCTTGTTGTGCTGATGATAGGCAAATTGCTGTTGATTAGATTAGCCGCCTTTATCGGTGGAGCCTCGGGTAAAGACGGGTGGGGAGCTGCTTTGAAGTTGTGTCAGATGGGAGAGTTTAGTTTTGTTATTGCTGCTTTAGCTACAAATGAAAAGATACTTTCTTCAGAGCAGTCGTCACTCTTAATGAGTATCGGTATTGTGAGTATGGGCATAACGCCTTGGCTGATTGCGCACAGCAAACCCATAGTTCAACGATTTTCAAGAGATAGCTTGCCAGCACCTTCACTATTTGAAAAAGCACCGAGTGTAGAACCTGAACAGGCCGTCATTTTGGGGTTTGGGCGTGTCGGACAATCTGTGAGTCGTTTACTTAAACTAGAAAAAATTCCGTACTTAGTGGTTGATATGGATCCCGCACGAGTTCAAGAGGCACGACTAGCAGGAGAGCCTGTTCTATTTGGAGATGTTAGACAAAGAGATATTCTGCTCGGTTCGGGGATTCAATCGGCTAAGTTGGTCATGGTGACTTTTGACGATCACAATAAAGTGATGGAAGTCATTAGTATGATATCCAGATTAGCGCCTAAGGTTCCGGTTGTCGTAAGGACGCGAAAAGATGATCATCTTGAGGAGCTTTATCGTGCAGGCGCCTCTCAAGTTGTTCCTGAAATACTTGAGGGTAGCTTGATGCTAGTCTCTCAGGTATTGCATCTCTGTGATGTTCCCATGTCTCGGATACTCAAGAGGGTTAGGACTGAGCGTAAGGAACATTACGGACATATGCATGGTTTCTTCCCAGGAGAAACAACGGAAGTTAATTACAGCCAAAAAGATACGCAGCGCTTTATGCATGCCATCGTATTGACTGAAGATGCCTACGTTATCGATAAACAGCTAGAAGAGATAGACTTTGCTCGCATGCGTGTTGAGCTGAAGTCTGTTCGTCGGGGTGAAGAAGAATATACAGACCCCAATAGTAATTTACTTTTAGCCGTCGGGGATGTTTTGGTTATTCATGGTAAACCAAGGCGGGTAGAGCGTGCCGAAAAGTTAATACTCGAAGGCCTTTAAATTTCCAGGAAGCTGCGCAGCTCTTCCTGCCTATCTAGACCGTCTTGGTAGCCAATATCTATGAGTTGTTGGCAGAATTCCTTTTCGAACAACAGGTAGCTTAACAAACTGGATTCTGAATCAGGTTTTACTCCTAACACTTTTAAGTAAGCCCGAATTCCTGCGGGTAACAAATAATAATGTTCGTTAGCTAACTCGGTAAAGTTTCTGCTTGGGTTCACAACCATGCATTCTATAGGCTTTAAATCTGTTTTTGCTTTTTGCCGTGCTGTCAGCAAATCCAGCGTATCATTGATGCGTTCCATGCGTTCGATATCTGAACTAAGCGTATCCGAGAAAATCGTATCTAACAGGTGTCCTGCAACTGCAGCTGTACTCGGATAACGGTCAGTGTTTTTAAATTGATTAGATTTGTTGGGCTGCTCAACGCCGATAACCAGTATTTTCTCCGCGCCTAAATGAATGGGGGCGCTTAAAGGGGATAGCTGGTGGACTGAACCATCACCATAAAACTCGTCGCCTATCTTAACGGTCGGAAACACCACAGGGATTGCGGAAGATGCCATAAGGTGCTCAATATTTATTATAGTTCTTACACCACGCCTTTTTTGACGAACCCAAGGCTGAATATCTTTGTGACTTTGATAGAAGCTGATGCTTTCGTGGTTACTGTAATTTGACCCCATAATGCTGATAGCGCGTAAATGGCCGCTCAGAATATTACGGTCTATACGATGGAAGTTGAGTGTCTTTCTCAGCAGTTGCCGCAGTGGCTGGTTATTCAGCAAACTACTAGGCGAGTTTTGAACTTGGTCGGATTGAAGTCTTCGTAGCCCATGTTTTACTAGGTAGCCTAAAACATCACCCATTTGCGTTTGATAAACTTGGTCTGTTCTAAAATTACGCCATATCCAATCCAGTTTTCTTACACCCAGATGGTAACAAGAGGCATAACAAGCGAGACTTGTTGCATTGAGAGCGCCAGCAGAGTTTCCGCAAATGACAGGGAAGGGGATACTATGATTTCTGGGCAAAAATGTTGCAATAGCTTTTAGCACGCCCACTTGGTATGCCGCCCTGGCACCACCACCAGACAATAATAAAGCGAATTGATTACGTTCCATGCTTAGTCCTACTTAAAACTCCAGTGTTAACCCTTCTTTTGCTGCAAACAATTCGAGTTCTGATTCAACGGCTTCAATGATTGATTGGCAGTGTGCTTCGACTTTTTCAATCTCACTATCGGTACGAATGTGATCGTGGCTGTACAAGGCTAGTTTTTTAGCTCTTGCTGCCATAGCAAGTTTTACCGTCTCCTCTGCAACAGAATGTCCCCAACCTGATTTCGCTGGCATGTCGCTAATCATATATTGTGCATCGTGGATAATAAGATCTGCACCTGCCGCAAATTCGACCCACTCTAGAAAGTCACTTTCCTTTTTATAAGGAGGGTATAGTTCATTATCTGTAATGTAGGCAATTTTAGTATTGCCTTCTTCTATAACAAATGAGCTGCCGCCGCCAGGGTGATTCATTGGATGGCGGCTTATTCTCGCTTTGCCAATGTTCCATTGGTTAATGTCATCACTAAGAGCTTTAAGTCGAATATCAGAAGATAAAGATTGATAGTTTACGGGAAAAACACTACCAGACATTTGCGTTAATATGGCATCTGGTTCATTAAGTGTTGTCTTACCCGGCGTAATGTGAATCACACGATCTGCCTGATATATAGGGGCAAAAAAAGGGAATCCTTGGATGTGGTCCCAGTGATTATGCGTCAGTAACAAATGAATTTCTGATGTTTTTTTAGCTAGTTTGGTACCAAGGTTTTTGATGCCGGTTCCAGCGTCTAAAATGATATCCGTCCCATCATTTAATTCAATGTGGACGCAAGCAGTATTGCCGCCATATTTAGCGAACTCTTTACCTGGGGTCGGTATTGAGCCACGGACACCATAAAATGTTAATTTCATTTGCAGAACTACTTGTTATAAAAGGGATTGTTCCTATTGCTAAGATTAGCATAATAGCTTTAAAACAATAGATTGCGTTATATATATTATGCAGCAAGTATTAAAAAGGGCACTCTTAGGTGCCCTTAAAGTTATAGATAAAAACGTTTTTATAGTTTGGATATAAAATCGTTTACATCAGAAATGCTAATAGCTTGCTTCTCTCCAGTTGCACGGTTTTTATATTCGACATTGCCGTCATCTAGGTTACGTTCACCGATGATAATGGTATGAGGAATACCGACGAGTTCCATATCATTGAACATAACGCCTGGACGTTCTTTCCTATCATCAAAAAGTACATCAACATTAGAAGCTTTTAGCTCACCATAAAGTTTTTCTGCAACTTCCTGAATACGATGAGACTTATGCATATTCATTGGAATAATAACAACTTTGAATGGGGCAATGGCGTCAGGCCAGATGATGCCGTGCTTGTCGTGATTCTGTTCAATGGCCGCCGCAGCGATTCGCGTAACACCAATACCATAACAACCCATAGTAAGGAGTTGATGTTTGCCATTTTCATTAAGGACACCACAATTCATTGCCTGTGAGTACTTGTCGCCTAACTGGAAAATATGACCAACTTCAATACCGCGTTTAATGCTGATTTCTCCTTGGCCACAAGGAGATGGGTCACCCTCTTGGATATTGCGAATATCCGCGACTTTATAGTTTTGGATATCTCTATCCCAATTAACTCCTGTCAGGTGTTTATCTGTTTCGTTTGCACCACAAGTAAAATCACTAAGGTGTGCAGCGGAACGATCAACAATAACGGGAATCGATAAGCCAACAGGACCGATAGAACCAACCTGACAGTTTAATGCTTGCTGTATTTGAGTATCGGATGCCATAGTGAGAGGACTGAACACGCCTTCTAACTTTTCAGCTTTCAGGTCGTTGAGTTGATGGTCCCCTCGAACTACAAGAGCTACGAGCCCTTGCTCCTCACCGTCTTCATTAGCACCTAAAACAACAAGAGTCTTAACAGTTGTATTCGCTTGAATATTCAGTGCAGTGCATACTTCTTCGATAGATTTTACATTAGGTGTATCAACGATGCCTTTTTCAGAGCAAGCGGCTGGTCTATCGCCACTAGGAGCTAGTGCTTCTGCCATTTCGACATTGGCAGCATAATCTGAGCCTGTACTAAAGGCGATAGCATCTTCGCCTGAATCCGCCAAAACGTGGAACTCGTGAGAAGCACTACCACCAATTGAGCCGTTATCAGCGATAACAGGGCGATACTCTAAGCCGATACGATCAAAGACGTTACAATATGCCTTAAACATATCTTGATAGGAGCTTTCTAAGCTTTCTTGGTCTAAGTGGAAAGAGTATGCGTCTTTCATAATAAACTCGCGGCTACGCATAACGCCGAAGCGAGGTCTTACTTCGTCACGAAACTTGGTTTGCACTTGAAACAGATTAAGTGGCAACTGTTTGTAGCTGCTAATTTCTTTATTCACCAAGTCGGTGATGACTTCTTCATGCGTAGGACCTAAGACGAAGTCGCGCATATGTCTGTCTTTCAAGCGCAGTAATTCTGGACCGTATTGCTCCCACCGACCAGACTCCAGCCAGATATCTGCAGGTTGTACAACTGGCATAAGAATTTCGACCGAGCCTGCGTTAGTCATTTCTTCTCTAACAATTTGACTAATTTTGTTTAAAACACGTAAGCCAGTGGGAAGCCAAGTGTAAAGTCCTGAAGCAAGTTTACGAACCATGCCGGCTCTAATCATTAGCTGGTGGCTGATAATTTCTGCATCAGCAGGCGTTTCTTTTTGAGTGGATAACAAATACTGGCTAGTACGCATAAAATAAAAGGGTCGTTCGTTAAAAAAATGGACGCCATTCTATCAGCGAGAAAGGCCGTGCTAAAGCAACATTTTATGAAAACGCAGAATTTATTTGTTCGCTAGAAGTTTTAACGCTTCACTGCGTCAGTAATGCTTACGACGAAGTTAAACTTTAGATTCCATTGCCAGCGAACATCGAAATCATAGAGGCTCATCGTATATTCTCTATCGTCTTCCTTATCCTTATATGCAGGCCTTGGATCCTGTGATAGCAGTTGATGAATTAATGTTGCTATATCAGGGTATTTTTTGCTAATCGATATTAGTTGTTTTTGGGCTAGCTCACTGAACTCGGTTTTATCGCAAACCTTGGGTGGTTTTGATGCGTAACCTGCCTCTGCATAAGGAATACTATCTGCGTATGGAATATAAGGTTTGATATCAACGATAGGAGTTTGATCTAATAAATCTATTCCCCCGACTGTCAGCCAAATGTCGTTTTTGACTCGTTCTATTTTCTTTAAACTGACAACAGATTGCCCTAAATTGTTAGGCCTGAAGGTACTTCGGCTAGCGAAGACACCAATTTTTTCATTCCCTCCCAACCTAGGCGGTCTTATTAACGGAGACCAAGCTTTATCTCGATGGAGGTGAAAACAAAAGGTTAGCCAGATATGGCTGAATTTTTCTAAACCTCTAAATGCGTTTATGTCATTGAATGGCTTTGCTATTTGTATTTTTCCAATAGCGGAGCCTGCAATGCCTGATTGTCTGGGTATTCCAAACTTTTGTTTAAACGGCGTGCTTATAAAGCCAATAGGGGTTATTTCAAAATTGTCTGTAGACATCTGTTTATGACTTATATCTTGGTAGCTTGGTAATGCGTTGTCGATAAGGTTTTAACGATTATACCCTGAACAACACGCTCTGGTTTAAGTATCTGTTGATACGGCCCCCTGAGTTACAAATAAAACGTATAAATTTGTGATTACCAGGTGCTTGAAATAATTGGATTAGATATCATGTGCATTATGCTTTTTCAGGCAAGGCTGCTAATCCGATAGCAGCGAGATAATAAGAGTCAGTGCTACATTCAGACCACTGATATAAAAAGTTAATCCATCGATTACTCATAATGAGGACATTATGATTTTGGTAAATGAACTGACAAAATCATTCGGTGACTTTGTTGCTGTGCAGGATTTGTCGTTTGATATTAAAGCAGGCGAAGTCGTCGGCTTTTTGGGGCCAAATGGCGCTGGTAAGTCAACGACTATGAAGATGCTAACCGGATTTTTAACACCGACAAAAGGGACCATAAAAATCGGGGAGCTTGATATGAAAAAGGCTCGCCAGAAAATTCAATCCCAAATAGGTTATTTGCCTGAAGGCGCTCCTGCCTATGGTGACATGACTCCTCTACAGTTTTTGCGCTTTATCGCCAGCGTAAGAGGGCTCAAGGGGCAAGATAAAAAAGATCGAATTGACACAGTTATTGAGCAAGTCGAGCTACATCAAGTCTTGAATAAATCCATTGATAATCTGTCTAAAGGCTTCAAACGTCGGGTTGGGTTGGCTCAGGCTATCATTCATGACCCCGATATCCTGATATTGGATGAACCAACAGACGGCTTAGATCCAAACCAAAAACATCAAGTCAGAGAGCTAATCAAAAATATCTCGAAGGACAAAATTGTTATTGTGTCTACTCATATATTGGAAGAGGTGACGGCTGTTTGTAATAGAGCAATGATTATTTCAAATGGCGTGAAACTATTCGACGGCACGCCAATAGAACTTCAGAAGAAGTCTCGTTATTACAAAGCTGTCAGTTTGCGCATGAGCTATGCCGCAGATATATCTGGACTCGCCGAATTACCTGGGGTGGCAGATATGGAAGTAGAACCTAAAACAGGTACGGTGACGTTATTCCCTGAAAACGATGCTGTTATATTGCCTGCTATTACAGATTTAATTCATAGGAATAAGCTACCAATTGATGACCTCTTTGTTGAGCAAGGGCGGTTGGATGATGTGTTCAGAGAAATTACGGAAGAGAGAGTTGTATCGTGAGGCATGTTGGGATCTTATTGAAGCGAGAGTTTGCTAGTTTTTTTGCAACACCTGTCGCTTACGTTTTTATTGTTATTTTCTTAATGATGTCTGGCGTGTTTACCTTTTACATAGGTGGGTTATACGAAAGAGGACAAGCTGACTTGTTACCTTTTTTTAATTTCCATCCTTGGCTTTATTTGTTCCTGGTTCCGGCTATGGCCATGCGGACTTGGTCAGAAGAACGTAAGAGTGGAACCATTGAGCTTATCATGACATTACCGGTTACGACCCTTGAAGTGATGATTGGGAAGTTCCTAGCTGCTTGGTTAGTTTTAGGGATGTCGCTTATGCTGACTTTCCCTTTATGGCTGACTGTTAATTATTTAGGGAACCCAGACAATGGCATTATTTTGGCGGCTTATTTCGGCAGCTGGTTAATGGCTGGTGCTTTTTTAGCCATAGGTATTTGTATGTCTGCTTTGAGTAAGAGCCAAGTCGTGGCGTTTATTTTGGCTGTTGTGGTTTGTTTTTTATTCGTGCTCAGTGGAAGCGGTGTATTGCTCGATGCATTTGAAGGTTGGCTGCCTAATATCATCATAGATACTATAGCTTCATTCAGCTTTGTGACTCATTTTGAGGCAATTTCTAAAGGTGTTATTGCATTGAATGATGTTGGGTATTTCATAATTGTCATTGGAGTCTGGCTATACGCAGGTCTGGTGATTATTGAAAACAAAAAGGCTGACTAACATGAAAAATAAAATCTCATCATTTATTGTGTTTTTGTTAACAGCCATTTTATTTTTCGCTTTGGTTGTTGTGAATAATTTGTCGCTTAATTCAGTTCGTCTAGATCTGACCGAAAATAAGGTTTACAGCTTGTCTGACGGCAGTAAGCAGATTTTGCAGTCTCTTGATGAGCCCCTACATTTGTACTTCTTCTTTTCAGATAAATCATCGAGTGGTATGACCCAATTACGAAATTACGCTAATCGAGTACAAAGCTTGCTTGAGGAATATCAAAGCGCGTCTGAGGGGAAAATACTTCTACATGTTATTGATCCTGAACCATTTTCTGAACAAGAAGATCAAGCTGCAGAATTTAACCTCACCGCAGCTACGGTTGGTAGCTTGGGAGATTCGCTTTATCTCGGACTGGCTGCAAGGAACTCGTTAGATGATGAAGAAATCACTTCATTTTTCGATCCTTCACAAGAACAGTTTTTGGAATATGAAATTTCAAAGCTCATTTATAAATTGAGCGATCCGAAAAAAGTCAAAGTGACTGTTCTAACTGATTTGCCCATTGAAGGCGGGCAGAACCCTTTGACGGGACAATTTGATCCAGCTTGGACTTTCTACACACAATTGCAGCAACTTTACGATGTTGAGAATATCTCTGCATCAGCTTTAGAATTGCCAGACGATACTGATGTACTGATGATCATTCACCCAAACGAGTTATCAGAACCACTTAATTACGCAATAGACCAATATGTGATGCAGGGTAAGAAACTTGTTGCTTACCTCGATGCGCATAATGAGTCAGATCCTCTTGCTGCTGCTTCTGGTTTTGGTCAGGCAAACTCTTCGAATATGCAAAAACTGTTAGCGGCATGGGGAATCGAATTTGATAGCGATAATGTCGTTTTAGATGCAGAAGTTGGCTTAGAAGTTCGCACACAAGATGGCGGCGTGGCGAGGCACTTAGGCTTTGTAGGTTGGCAGCAAGCGCAATTTGATAATGAAGATATCGTTCTCGCTAACTTAGAAACTATCAATGGAGCTTCATTCGGATACTTTTCGAAGACAGAAAATAGTGAACTCAAATGGGACCCCTTAATCACCTCAACGAATAACAGTGGGCTAATAGATAATGCCTTATATGCCGCTTCAACTGACCCGTTAGCATTGCGTAATCAGTTTGTTAATGGAAGCGAACGGAAAGTTGTTGCTGTGCGCGTGTCGGGAAGAGCAAACTCTGCATTTGATTCAAAATTAAGCGATGAAAGCGATTCGGAATATATCGCACGTACAAACCAACTAAATGCAGTATTTGTTGGGGATACGGACATTTTGACTGATAGGTTCTGGGTGAGCCAAAGTAACTTTTTTGGTCAAACTATTTATACCCCCTTCGCTAACAATGGTGATTTTATAACTAACATTGTTGAGAATCTTGGCGGTAGCAGCGAGCTGATTGGGGTTAGAAGCCGGGGGACTTTTGCTAGACCTTTTATTGTTGTAGACGAACTCACCTTTATTGCTGAGCAAAAGTTTAGGGAACAAGAACAGGTACTTCAGAGACAGTTAGAGGAAACGGATGCACAACTTGCTCAATTACAAGCTCAGCAAGGTGAAGCTGGAGCATTGGTTATTTCTGAAGAGCAACAACAGGCGCTTGATAATTTCGTCGAAAAGAGAAGCGAAATTAGGAAGGCGCTTAGGGATGTTCAACATCAGTTAGATACAGATATCGAAAAACTGGGAAGCTGGATTAAGTTTATCAATATTGCAGCTGCGCCCATTATTTTGGTGCTATTACTGGCACTGATTGTAAGTATCGTGAAGCGAGCGGCTCGGTATAAAGTTTTGGATGAAGCGTAAAGAGAATAGGGATGAATAAGCAGATTATTGTATTGGTCGTATTTACTGTTGCAGCGGTGAGTGGAAGTTGGTTTTTATTAAAAAGTGAAGAACTTGCGATACCAAAAAGTAACGTGTTGTTTGAGGATATCAAAGGTCATGCACAAGCTATCGACAAAATTATTTTAAGAAATAACCTAGGGAATATTATAACAGCCGAACAAATGCATATGGAGGGCAATGGAAGTCATTTTCCAATCGATGTCGCTGAAGTAAAAACTCAACGTTGGTATGTGACTAATGTGAATGACAGTGGTAAAGGGTACCCAGCCGATCAAGTTAAACTTAGCGAACTTTTAGGCGCTTTGGTTAAAGCTGAACTCGTTGAAGCTAAGACGAAGCAGGTTTCTAAATACGAACGACTTGGGTTAAAAGGAATTGAAGAGGGAGATAGTCAAGCCGTTGAAGTATCTGTTTATGCAGGCAGTAGACAATGGAATGTCTTGATTGGAAAAGATGCGTCTAATGGCAAAGGGACTTATGTGAGAAAGCCAGTGGAGCAGCAGACTTGGTTGTCCGACCAAAAATTCGACATCGGGGAATCCCAAGGCGATTGGTTGAATCATACGCTATTTAGTTTTTCAGCTGATAACGTGCGTTCAATTCAACGGACTGACGAGGAACAGTGGAAGATAGAAAAAGTGGATGCGGGTGAAGCTGACTTTCAGTTGGTGGATCGGCAAGACAGTGAATTGAAATATGACTCAGTGCTTGAAACTCTAGCTAAAGACATATCTTCTATTGAGTTTGATAAATTGCATGTTATGGATGATGAGTTGTGGGATTCTTTAAGCGCTCTCGTTTCTCTGGAGCTTGAGACCTTTGTTGGAGATAGATACTCGCTAGCCTTAGCTGAAGGAAACGATAAGATTTTTCTGCAAATTACATCTGACACTTCCAGTGACTTCTGGGCTAGTTGGCTTTTCGAAGTTTCTAGCTATACCAAGACTCAGCTTAGTAAAAGGCTCACTGATTTTATTATTAATCAAAATGAAAGCTTAAACGCTTCTGAAGGTAACTAAGTCTTTAAGGAAGTAAGTTTCTGTTTAAAGTACGCACTTCCCAAGCTCCTTGCCTTTTCTATATTTTCCATTGGTATGTCTTCTGGAGATGGGTATTGTTCCAATACCCTCTCTAAACTTGCTTCTCTCAATAAGTGCAACATGGGATAGGGAGAACGGTTTGTATAATGTGAAGCATCATTAAGCGGTTCTCCTTCAAATAAGTAGTTAGGGTGGAAAGTCGCCAACTGATAAACACCAAGGTATTCAGATTGTTCTATAAAGTGATTCGCAACATCGACTAAATCTAAGAACTCATCAAACTGGTCAAAGTATTGATTAAAGATAACAAGTGTTGTTTCGATTCCTTCATGCTCATCTAGTAAAGCAACTTCTCTCATCAAGAAAGTTAGTGCTTGCTCTATGAACTCTTCGCTTTTTGATTTCAACCTGACTTTTCTAACGCTAGGGAATTTCTGGCCTTTGGATTCGTCTTCACTACTTTGGTATTCGAATACGCTAAACCGAATACGATCCTGAATAAGCTCTTTTTTGGCAAAAGGGCAAAAGTTATGACCAATGACTACTTCTTCAAGCCATTGCTTAGTGCTCGAAACTATCGCGTCAGTCATATTAAGAATGGTACTTTACGTAAGCTTCTAATGTATTTTCGATTAAGCTTGCGACTGTCATGGGGCCCACACCACCAGGAACCGGTGTTATCCAGCCAGCTCTTTTTTCAGCTTCTGTGAAGTCTACGTCACCTACCAAACTGCCGTCATCTAGCTTATTAATGCCAACATCAATAACGATAGCGCCCTCTTTTATCCATTCTCCAGGAATAAAAGCTGGCTTTCCGACAGCGACGACTAGTAAGTCTGCTCGCTCCACATGACTCTGCAAATCCTTAGTAAATTTGTGACAAGTCGTTGTGGTGCAGCCTGCGAGTAATAGTTCTAATCCCATTGGGCGGCCAACGATGTTTGAAGCACCAACAATAACTGCATCTAGTCCTTTGATTGGCCTCTTGGTTGATTCAATAAGCGTCATTATACCTTTAGGTGTGCACGGCCTAAGTGCAGGGAAACGCTCGGCGAGTCTCCCTATATTGTATGGATGGAAGCCGTCAACGTCTTTATGTGGAGTAATTCTCTCTAATATAAGTTTGGGATCCATTCCTGCAGGTAAGGGTAACTGCACAAGTATACCGTCAACCTCTTGATCTTGGTTAAGTTCGTCAATTAATGCGAGCAGCTCGTTTTGTTTAGTTGATGCTGCAAGATCGTAGGATTTAGAAACGAAACCTACTTCATCGCAAGCTTTACGTTTATTTTTTACATAAACTTGGGACGCTGCATCACTTCCAACAAGAATAACTGCCAATCCAGGAGCTCTTTTTCCTGATGATATAATGGCATCTACTTGTGTGGCTACTGTTTGTCTAACTTGGACAGAGATTTTTTTCCCGTCAATACGTTGTGCTGGCATATCAAATTAATCTAGAACTAAGTTGGTACTATTGTCACATGAAGCTTTAATTCCTCGCAATGAAAGAAAACACGAAATTAAAAATAGCTAGGAGCTATTAAATCTTTCTGTACAGATTTTGTTCTAAATAATAGTTTTTTGATCGTGGCGTGGATTTAAAGGCTTAGCAATCTAAGTTAAAAGTCAGCAACAAAGAGCGTTAATACATGGATGTATGTCATAAAGCAGGAGTAATTGTCTAAGAAGTCTTTATAACAAATCTTATGGGTAGCGCTTGTCTGTCATTTAGATAGTTAACCTCCCCCAGTCCCATCTCTGGCTAAATAATAAACAACTCTCGCTGTTGAACTTTATAGCAAAGCGCAACAGGTACTAATTAAAATGGCTGAAAAAGTGTTCGGATTGTGCGTTTGTTCAGCAGTCGTGAAATAACTCCAAAAAATTGTTTGACGAGGTAGGGGAGAGTGAGTAATATGCGCCTCCCGTAACGACATGCAAATGTCTTTTCGGAAAAAGTCGGTGAGTAGCGCAGCTTGGTAGCGCACTTGGTTTGGGTCCAAGGGGTCGCAGGTTCGAATCCTGTCTCACCGACCACTTTATGCTGATGAGCACTGTGATTGCAAATTCGTAGAGCGCTCGTAGCTCAGCTGGATAGAGCAACGGCCTTCTAAGCCGTGGGTCACAGGTTCGAATCCTGTCGAGCGCGCCATTAGGCAGCTTAAGCATAAAGTAAATCGTTTACGTCAGTGGTGGGCGTAGCTCAGTTGGTAGAGCTCCGGATTGTGATTCCGGCGGTCGTGGGTTCGAACCCCATCGTCCACCCCACTTGCGGGAGTGGTGGAATTGGTAGACACGCTGGATTTAGGTTCCAGTGCTTCACGGCGTGAGAGTTCAAGTCTCTCCTTCCGCACCATCGATTTTTCTTCAATAAAGTCTCTTTATTAATTCTCTTAAGAAGTATTTCCAATTTTTGTTGGTGTATTTTCATTTCCTACTGGCATTGAAATATACTCGCCTGTATAATACTGCGTCCATTTTAGCAGGTGCTACTGATGCACCAAATCTTCATGGTTTATTGACAGATTAAAAACGACTGCGAGATGCAGCGAATATTTGAGGTAGAAGAATGCAAGTTTCAGTTGAGACGCAAGGTTTAGAGCGCCGTCTTACCATTACCGTACCTGCGGAGGGTGTAGACTCTGCGGTAAAATCACGTTTGCAACAATTAGCAAAAACTCAGCGTATTAACGGTTTCCGCCCTGGTAAAGTTCCCGTTAACGTTATCAAGAAGCGTTATGGACCAGCTGTTAGACAAGAAATCGCTGGTGAAGCTATGCAACGCAACTTCTACGAAGCCATCATTCAAGAGAAATTAACACCAGCTGGTCAACCAACTTTTGAGTTGAAAAAAGATGTTGACGGAGAAGACTTGGAATTCGTTGCTGTTTTTGAAACGTACCCAGAAATCGAAGTTAAAGGTCTTGACCAGATGACAGTTGAAAAGTCAGTTGTTGAGATTGGTGACAAAGATTTAGACGAAATGATGGATACTTTGCGCAAGCAACACGCGACGTGGAAAGAACACAAGCGTAAGATTCGTAAAGACGACAGAGTAACTATTGACTTCAACGGAACTGTTGATGGTGAAGAGTTCGAAGGTGGTAAAGCTGAAGACTTCCCTCTAGAGATGGGTAAAGACCGCATGATACCTGGTTTTGAGAAACCAATTATCGGGCTTAAGAAAGGCGACGAAGTCGTTGCTGATGTCACTTTCCCAGAGGACTATCACGCAGAAAACCTTAAAGGTAAAGATGCGCAGTTCACTATTACTGTGAAAAAGACTGAAGGTCTAGATTTACCTAAGCTTGATTCTAAGTTCGCTGAGCTGTTCGGTATCGAAGATGGTGACATCGAAGCACTTAAGACTGAAGTTAAGAAAAACATGCAGCGTGAACTTGATCAAACGCTTAAAGCTAAGCTAAAAGAACAAGTTATCGCACAATTACTAGAACACAACGAAGTTGATATTCCTGCTTCTCTTGTTAAGCAAGAAATTGATGTATTGCGTAATCAAGCTAAAGAACGCTTTACACAGCAGCAGGGTGGTGATGCAGCAAATATGCCTGAGCTACCAGACAACCTATTTGAAGAAAACGCGCGTACTCGAGTTTCAGTAGGTTTATTGCTAGGCGAAGTTATTAAAACTAAAGAGCTTAAAGTAGACGACAAAAAGGTTATGCAGTTGATCGAAACTGCAGCTTCTGCGTATGAAGATCCTGAAGAAGTTGTTAACTACTACAAAGAAAATGAGCAGCTAATGCAGCAAATGAATAATGTTGCATTGGAAGAGCAGGCTGTTGAAGCTCTGCTTGAAGAAGCAAATGTGACTGAAATTGAGAGTTCGTTTGGCGACATCATGAACAAACAAGCTTAATTTATAGTTTGTCCGTTGACTTAGACGGTCAGCAACTGCTTAAATGCTCGGTAATCACCGAGCATTTTTATTTGGTTAAAACGAAATTACTATGTTTAATAATTCTTTTGATGCACAAAACGCATTAGTACCTATGGTTGTTGAACAAACAGCTAAGGGTGAACGTTCTTATGATATCTATTCTCGCCTTTTAAAAGAGAACGTTATTTTTTTGGTAGGCCAAGTTGAAGACCATATGGCCAACCTCATTGTTGCCCAACTATTATTTTTGGAAGCAGAGAATCCAGAAAAAGATATATTTCTTTATATCAACTCCCCTGGTGGTTCAGTGACAGCTGGGATGGCTATTTATGATACGATGCGCTTTATTAAACCAGACGTAAGTACTGTTTGTGTTGGTCAGGCAGCTAGTATGGGAGCATTCTTGCTATCAGGTGGTGCTAAAGGTAAACGTTATTGTTTGCCTAATTCACGTGTCATGATTCACCAACCTTTAGGCGGATTCCAAGGTCAAGCATCAGATTTTGAAATTCATGCGAAGGAAATTCTTTCTATTAAAGATAAGCTGAATAGACTTTTAGCTGATCATACTGGACAGCCTTTAGAAAAGGTTGCGCAAGATACTGACAGAGATAACTTCTTAAGTGCTCAAGAGTCGGTTGAATACGGTTTAGTCGACCAAGTTTTATCAAGTCGTGAAGACGCGTTACTGGCGACAAGCAAATAACTTTTCTAGGATGGAAAAGGGAGATCAAGAATAACTCGGTGATATTTACGAGGTAGGATTTTTTAATGAGTGATAATCAACAAGGTGATGGCGACAATAAATTACTTTATTGTTCGTTTTGCGGTAAGAGCCAACACGAAGTCCGGAAATTAATAGCAGGGCCTTCAGTCTTTATTTGTGATGAGTGTGTTGAGCTCTGTAACGATATAATTCGTGAAGAAATTAAAGAGATTGGCCCAAAGAAAAAGCAAGATTCATTGCCGAAGCCACAAGAAATTCATGAACACCTAGACGACTATGTTATTGGTCAAGATCATGCTAAGAAGGTTTTAGCTGTAGCGGTTTATAATCATTATAAGCGTTTGCGCAATGGTGATGTTCATGAAGGCGTTGAACTGAGTAAGAGTAATATATTGTTAATTGGGCCGACAGGTAGTGGTAAAACTCTACTTGCGGAGTCTTTGGCTCGGTTGCTTGATGTACCTTTTACTATGGCAGATGCCACAACATTAACTGAAGCAGGTTATGTTGGTGAAGATGTTGAGAACATTATTCAGAAGTTATTGCAGAAATGTGATTACGATGTAGATAAAGCTCAGCGAGGCATAGTCTACATTGATGAAATCGATAAGATTTCTCGTAAGTCAGATAACCCGTCAATCACAAGAGACGTTTCTGGTGAGGGTGTACAACAAGCATTATTGAAGTTGATCGAAGGTACTATAGCCTCTGTTCCTCCTCAAGGTGGTCGTAAACATCCTCAACAGGAATTCTTGCAGGTTGATACATCAAAGATATTGTTTATCTGTGGTGGTGCATTCTCTGGTCTTGATAAGATCGTTGAACAAAGAGCGCAAACAGGTACTGGTATAGGGTTTGGTGCGACGGTTAAGGATGAAAGCGATAAGAAAGAATTATCTGCTTTATTTAAACAAGTCGAGCCAGAAGATTTGGTCAAGTATGGCCTTATTCCTGAATTCATCGGTCGTTTACCTGTAGTTGCGAGCTTGGAAGAGCTTGACGAAGATGCTCTGATACAAATTCTGCGTGAACCCAAGAATGCATTGACCAAGCAGTTTGGTGCATTGTTTGCTCTTGAAGACACTGAATTGGAGTTTCGTGAAGATGCGCTTCAAGCGATTGCTAATAAGGCAATGGAGCGTAAGACTGGAGCCCGAGGATTACGTTCTATAGTAGAAGGCGTATTGCTAGATACCATGTATGAATTACCTTCTATGAGTGATGTGAGTAAAGTTGTTATTGACGAAACGGTTATAAGGGGTGAATCCAAACCCATACTGATTTATGACAACTCAAGTGATAAAAAAACAGCTGCAGAATAAGCACAATAAATTAAGTAAAGAGGCCCATTAAATGATGGGCCTTTATTTTTCCAAAACAAATAGTTATTACAATTGATCTTTGGGTCACTATCCCCATATAGCAAAGATTGATTTTATAAAAGAGTAAGAGCATGAGCGAAGTGAGATCTGGCCGCGTCGAGATGTCAGTGTTGGCGTTGAGAGATGTGGTGGTCTACCCCCATATGGTAATTCCTTTATTTGTGGGTCGACAAAAATCTATTAAATGTCTTGAAGCTGCGATGGAGAAAGACAAGCAAATATTTTTGGTCGCACAAAAAGACGCTGGTGTTGATGAACCCAAGACAGACGATATATATGAAGTTGGGACAATAGCTACCATCTTACAGCTACTAAAGCTTCCCGACGGAACAGTTAAAGTGCTTGTAGAAGGCAATGTTCGTGGGGCTATCGCTGAATTTACTCAAACGGAAGAGTTTTTTATTGCTCAAGTAGACACGCTTGAAGATGAAGCGTTATCTGAGAGTGAGCAAGAAGTCCTTATCCGCTCATCAGTGAGCCAGTTTGAAGGTTACGTTAAACTTAATAAAAAAATCCCACCTGAAGTTCTTACCTCGCTTAACGGTATTGATGATGCTACTCGCTTAGCAGACACCATGGCTGCTCATATGCCGTTGAAGTTGACCGAGAAACAAAAGGTCCTTGAGATGATTGCCGTCAATGAAAGACTGGAATACCTCATGGCGCTTATGGAAAGCGAAATCGACTTACTTCAGGTTGAGAAGAAGATTCGTACCCGCGTTAAGAAACAGATGGAAAAGAGTCAGCGTGAGTACTATTTGAATGAGCAAATGAAAGCTATTCAAAAGGAACTTGGTGAGTTAGATGAAGCTCCTGACGAATTTGAAGTTCTCAATAAAAAAATTAATGAAGCGAAGATGCCTGGTGATGCAAAAGAGAAGGCAACCAATGAGTTTCATAAACTGAAAATGATGTCTCCCATGTCCGCAGAAGCGACAGTTGTGCGGAGCTATATTGACTGGCTTGTTAACGTTCCTTGGTTTAAGAGAAGCAAAGTCAAAAAAGATTTAGCCGGTGCAGAAAAAATCCTTAATGCGGATCATTACGGCTTAGATAAAGTAAAAGAACGTATTATTGAGTATCTCGCGGTTCAGCAGCGTGTAAGAAAGCTAAAAGGTCCTATTCTTTGTTTAGTAGGTCCTCCTGGTGTAGGTAAAACATCTTTGGGACAGTCTATCGCAAAAGCTACAGGCAGAAAGTATGTCCGTATGGCGCTGGGCGGTGTTAGAGATGAAGCAGAAATTCGCGGTCATAGGAGAACTTACATAGGTTCAATGCCGGGTAAGCTTATTCAGAAGATGGCGAAGGTTGAGGTGAAGAATCCTCTATTCTTGCTTGATGAAATAGATAAAATGTCCTCGGATATGCGCGGAGATCCAGCATCAGCTCTGTTAGAGGTTTTAGACCCTGAGCAAAATAGTAGCTTCAGTGATCACTACCTAGAAGTAGACTACGATTTGTCTGACGTTATGTTTGTTGCCACTTCAAATAGCATGGACATTCCTGCTCCGCTGTTGGATAGGATGGAAGTTATTCGTCTTTCTGGATATACCGAAGATGAAAAGCTTAATATTGCTACACAACATTTGATCGCTAAGCAGATTGAACGTAACGGCTTGAAGCAGAAGGAATTGGAAATAGAAGAGTCCGCTATCGTTGGGATTATTCGCTACTACACCAGAGAAGCTGGTGTTAGAAGCTTGGAAAGAGAGATTTCTAAGATCTGTCGTAAGGCAGTGAAAAATATATTACTAGAACCTGAGACTAAGAAGGTTGTTGTAAACCAAGACAATCTGAGTGACTTCCTCGGTGTTCAAAGATTTGATTATGGTAAAGCCGATAAAGAGAATCAGATAGGGCAAGTAACTGGTCTAGCATGGACCCAGGTTGGTGGAGACTTACTTACAATAGAAACGACATCTGTTGTTGGTAAGGGCAAGACAACATTCACGGGTTCGTTGGGTGATGTCATGCTCGAATCTATTAAAACAGCAATGACAGTTGTTAGAAGTCGGGCCGAAAAGCTGCGTATTAATGATGATTTCCACGAAAAGCGAGATATACATGTTCACGTCCCTGAAGGTGCTACACCGAAAGATGGCCCTAGTGCCGGGATCGCTATGTGTACCGCTTTGGTATCTACGTTGACCGGAAACCCGGTGAGATGTGATGTCGCTATGACTGGTGAAATTACATTACGTGGAGAAGTATTAGCAATCGGCGGGTTGAAAGAAAAGTTACTTGCTGCACATCGTGGTGGTATAAAAACGGTCATTATCCCGAAGGAAAACGAGCGAGACCTTGCTGAAATACCAGATAATGTGAAGCAAGATTTGAGCATTCATCCCGTGCAGTGGATTGATGAAGTGCTTGTACTAGCCTTATCAGAGAACCCAACAGGCATAGACTCAGGAGCAGCTTAAGTTGCTAGCTGAGTCAGCTAGAGTTGTTAATTGGTAAAAATTTATACGGAAATTGGTAGAAAATGAGCCAAAAGGCGTATTTTTCTTAAAAAAAGTAAATTATTTTGAAAAATAAGGCTTACCAACGACAAAAGATAATGGTAGCCTTATCCTCGGTTTCGCCTTAGGCCTTGTCACAGAAGGGATTGAAGCGAATCATAAAAGTTAAAAATATGTTAATTATGGCTTGAAGTTGGTATTCAAGCTTGTTATAAACTATCCGCAACATTAATTTTTGTAGATCAAGCAATATAATAAAAATTCAAGGGGATGATATTGTGAATAAGTCTCAACTAGTCGATACAATCGCTGCAAGCGCTGATATTTCTAAAGCTGGTGCTGGCCGCGCATTGGATGCACTAACTGATGCAATTACTGAAGCACTAAAAAATGGCGACCAAGTAGCATTGGTTGGTTTTGGAACCTTTTCTGTACGCGAACGTTCTGCTCGCAGTGGTCGTAATCCTCAAACTGGTGAGACTATCCAAATTGCAGCTGCTAAAGTTCCTTCTTTCAAAGCAGGTAAAGCACTTAAAGACGCTTGTAACTAAGCTTATTTATCTCTTAGAAAAGGCGATGTTTTATCATCGCCTTTTTTATTTGTAATCTATCTATGTTTAGTCTGCGTAGGTGGCCTGTCA
The DNA here is from genome assembly GCA_004353515.1 of Alteromonadaceae bacterium M269. Lineage (GTDB taxonomy): Bacteria > Pseudomonadota > Gammaproteobacteria > Enterobacterales > Alteromonadaceae > M269. The sequence goes on from SMNZ01000002.1 coordinate 512,974, forward strand.
ACTGTACGTTATTCAGCTTTAGTTAATTAAATTTTCCTGCCTATTTTTTATAAACAAGATATAATCCGAACTCGAAAAAGTTCGTTAGATAGTGATGTCTGGATTTCGACATCAAATCGGAGTGCATAAAGTAAGATGTTAGAGTCAATTAGAGAACGATCGCAAGGTGGTTTAGCCGCCGGGATTTTAGGGGTCGTCATCCTAAGTTTCGTTTTTGCCGGTGTGGGTAGCTATTTTAATTCTGAAGTTGATCAGACTGCTGCAAAAGTGAACGGAGAAGAAATCAACCTTTCTACAGTTGAGCAAGCATACCAATCAGAAAGAGCGAGAATGGAAGCGCAGTTTGGACAAGCGTTTGCAGAACTTGCATCTAGTGACGAATATATTGCCCAAATGAGACAAGGTGTCCTGGACAGATTAGTGGGTGAGATACTACTTAATCAAAAAGTTGATAACCTTGGTTTAAGGGCGAGTGACGAGCAAGTACGTAACACCATACGTGAAATGCAAGAGTTTCAAATTGGTGGTCAATTCAATAATGACCGTTACATTGCCATTATCCGTCAAGCTGGTTTTCAGCCAAATAGTTTTAGAGACTATTTAAGAAAAGAAATCACACGTCAACAACTGACAAATGCGCTTTTAGCAAGTGCTTTTTCTTTGGACGATGAGACGAAAGATATTCTAGCACTTCAACAGCAAACTCGAAATGCTCGTTACTTAACTGTCGATGCAAAACCTTTCTCCAACGACGTAAATATTCAAGAAGATGAGTTGAGAGCATTCTATGAAGAAAACTTGAGCAACTATGATACGCAAGAGCAGATTGATGTAGCTTATGTCGAACTTAAATCTTCCGATCTTATTGATGGTATCGAAGTCTCGGAAGAGCAAATCGAAGAGTACTACCAGAACAATATCAATAACTACCAAACAAACGAAGAGAGAAGAGCATCGCATATCTTATTTGAGTTTGGTGATGATGAAGATGCTAGTGCGGAAAAAGCAGAAGAAGTTCTTGCTAAAGTTGTCGCTGGAGAAGATTTTGCTGAGTTAGCTAAACAATATTCAGAAGACACTGTGTCTGCAGAGTTGGGTGGTGATCTTGATTGGTTTGGTCGCGATGTTATGGACCCGGCTTTCGAAGAAGCTGTTTTTGCGCTTGAAAACGTTGGAGACACTACCGAGGTTGTATCAAGTGAGTTTGGGTTACACATTATTAAATTGACTGATTTGAAAGCCAAAGAGGTAGTGCCATTAGCTGATGTTCGTGAAGAAATTACTAACAACCTCAAGCAAGACGGTGCAAGTGAAGAGTTTTATAACTTGCAAGAACAAATGGCTAACATTGCATTTGAACAACCTGACGAATTGATTGATGTTGCAGCTACAGCAAACACTGAAGTGAAAAACACTGGTTTGTTCATGAGAGGAAATGGACCTCAGCCTTTTGATTCGGTTATTGTTCTAAACCAAGTATTCAACGATACGCTAATAGAAGACGCCGTAAATAGCGAAGCTATTGAAGTTTCAGATGAGCACATTATCTTCGCCAGAGTTAAGCAGCATGAACCTGAAAGAACAAAATCGTTTGACGAAGTTAAAGACGAAATAACTGCAAGTCTTTCTGAAAAGAAAGCTCAGGAACTAGCGAAGAGTTGGACTAATGAATTGAGAAACTCTGTAGCTCAAGGTGATTCAATTGATGCGCTACTTGAAGAAAAAGCGATTACTTGGGAGAACAAAGAAGCGGTTGGCAGATTTGCTTATGATATGCCTGCGGAAGTTCGCACTGAGCTGTTTAAGCTAAGCACCAAAGATGATGATAAGTTATCTGTTATCGAACTGAGTGATGGTAATGTAGCGCTTGTTGAGTTACTTGGTGTGAATGAAGCTGAATCATTTGAAGACGCTCAGCTAACGAGCACAGGGCAAAGTCTGGCTTCTCAGCAAGCACAGACGTTAGTTCTAGGCATTGTTGATGCGCTCAAAGATAACAGTGAAGTTGTTACTTACTAAGTTATAAAATAACTTAATTAGTTTTTTTAGAAAGCACAGTGAGATATTTTATCTACTGTGCTTTTTTTATGGATCTAGTCCGTGCTTTGATTCTGAGTCAGTTTATTATTAATACTGACCGTTAACCAAAGAATAGTATGAGTGAATGAGTTGTTTTGTGTATTCGCTCTTAGGCCAATTGATAAGTACCTCTGTCTTCCCTGATTCCACTACTCGGCCATCCTGTATAACGAGCATGCGGTCGCTAATATGCCTGACAATACCTAAATTGTGAGCAATGAATACAAACCCTAAACCTAGGTCTTTCTGAAGCTTCATAAATAAGTTTATGGTTTGGGACCTGACTGATGGATCAAGGGCCGCAAATGGCTCATCTGCGACGATCACCTTAGGGTTAAGTATTAGTGCCCTCGCAAGGGCCATACGCTGTAGCTGGCCATCTGACAGCATGTGGCGATAGAAGTATTTGTGTTCAGGTAACAAACCAACGAGCCTTAGAGTTTTATCTATCTGTTGACCGCGTTCAAGCGCTGATAGCTTAGTGTTTAATACCAGAGATTCATCCAACATGTGTCCAAGTGTAAGAGCAGGGTTAATGGACTCTTTCGTGTTTTGGAAAATCATTCTGATATTCAAACATCGTTGTTTGGTGTTTCTAGAGCCTAGCTGTTGGTCATTCAACGAGATTGAACCTGAGCTTGGTTTATACACACCTACGAGTAAGTTGGCTAACGTTGATTTCCCAGAGCCGTTGTCACCAACAATAGCAAGTGTTTCACCCGCATTGATTGAGAAATTGATATCCGTTAAATGAAAAGGCGGCTGCTTCCTAAGAAAACTATTTCTCGACTTGTGATAGAAGTTGAGATCTTGAACAGAGAGTAAAGTTGTCATTTTGTCGGCCTATGAATGGGAAAATGGCAACGATAAAAGTGTTCGTGAATACGGCGCTCCTCGGGTGTTTTAACGCAATCCTTCTGTGCTCTGGGGCATCTTGGTCCCAATCGACAACCTATAGGCAAATGTTGTAAAGGTGGAATTGTGCCCTCGAGTGTTGGTAAATCTGTTTTTCTCTCAAGACCTTTACTAAAACTTGGAGCACTATCTAGCAATGCTTGAGTGTAGGGATGCAGAGGGCGTTTAAGGATTTTATCCATCTTTCCTGTTTCAACCGTCTGACCACAATAAAGTACTGTTAAACTATCAGCCATACTAAATATAGACAGCAAATCGTGACTAACGAACAAAATGCTTAAACCTCGAGTTTGGTTTAAGTGTTTAAACAGTTTTAGAATTTGAATTTTTGTTGACGGAACCATGGCCATGGTTGGGTCATCAGCAATAAGTAACTTTGGCTGAGAAACAAGTGCTAAAGCAATCATAAACTTTTGACACACATCATCGGACAGTTGATGCGGATAACTGTCCATACAGGTCTTATGGTCTCTTATCCCTACTTTGTGTAGATGTGTTATTGCAATCTTTTCTCGTTGTTGCTGCTTTTGCCAAAACCATCCTCGAGATAATAACTTGCTAGATACAGCTTCCATGATTTGGTCGCCTAACGTGGCAGATGGGTCCAAAGACGTTGCAGGGTTTTGATACACCACTGCAATTTGTTCACGAGTTATTTTACGTCTTTTGTCTTGTCGCATGTTAAGCAAATCTTCACCTTGCCACATCATGCGATCAGCTTTGATGCGCCAACGCTCAGGAAGCGCTCCAACAATAGCTTTAACAACTAAACTTTTTCCTGAGCCAGATTCTCCAACCAGAGCGCGAATCTCTTTGTTATTGATGCTGAAACTCACCTTATCTAAGACGTTAATCCAGCCGTTTGCTGTATCTATCTCTAACGTAAGGTTCTTTACATCTAATAAGGCCATTAGTGTTGTAACCTCCGTCTCAATGCTGTTCTTAAACCATCACCGACTAGATTAACGGATATAATGGCTAAAAGAATGGTGAGCCCTGGTAATGCGATACTCCAAGGGGAGATGTAAACAATGTCCAATCCATCAGAAAGCATCGCTCCTAACTCTGGTGAAGGCGCTTGTGCAGCCAAGCTTAAAAAACCGAGAGCGCTGATATCGAGTATTGCTGTCGATAAAGCGAAGGTAGACTGAACGACGATGATTTCTACCATATTTGGAAAGATGGACTTAACGAAAATGTGAATGCTTCCGGCACCATCTAATTTAGCAGCCGTGACATAAGCTTTTTCACTCTCCTGTCGAACGAAGTCCCGACAGGTGTGAATGACTTGCGGAAGCATAGCTAGGGCTATTGCCCAGATACTGTTAATCAACCCTGTACCCAATATCCCTACAATGATAATTGCAATAAGTAGGGTTGGTATTGCCATGACTGAATCGAGTAAGTGATTGACTATACTTGACCTTAAACCTTTACTAATACCGGCGTAAGCACCAATGATGACGCCGACACTGACTGACAATATAACAACTAAGAAGCTGATACCGAAAGTCAGTCGTGAGCCATAGATAACTCTCGATAATATGTCTCTACCAGCACTATCAGTTCCGAAGATATAACGTATATCACCGCTATCTGACCAAGCTGGAGGTAAGAGTAGGTTGTCCGGGCTTTGTTCTAGCGGTTGATAAGGTGCTAGAAAAGGTCCAACGATAATCACGAAAACAAAGAAAATTAGAATCCATAAGCCTGCAAAAGCCCAATGGCTTCTTTTGAACTCCATCCAAGTTTGCCTTAAAGGAGATGGGAAAAACTCCTCTTCATATAAGCTAGACCGCGACACGAATCTTCCGTCCTTTGGTTGGATCAATAACTCTTATGAGTATGTCTAGTGAAATGGTAAACATAATAACTAAGCTGGATACCATCAGCATACCGCCTCTAATAGCGGGGTAATCTCTTTGATAAATGGCTTGGATAAGCCAGTTTCCAATTCCCGGCCATGAAAAGATAACTTCTACTATCATTGCATTGGTCAGTAACGTTGTGAACTGCGTCACTATAAGCGGAAGAACTGGCAGCAATGAATTTCTTAGGCCATGTTTCCAAAATACTTGGGCATTTGTTTGTCCTCGGCCATAAGCTGCTTTTATGTAATCCTGCTCCAGTACGTTAAGAACTGAGCGCCTGACTATTCTAATGATAATCGTCCCCGTCATAATGGCGATGGAGAGCGTCGGTAAGATTAAGTGAAAAAAGACATCTCTCAGTGCAGCAGTTTTATCGATATTTTCGGCTTGAAAAATATCGTAAATAATAAAACCAGATTGAATCGGTACATCAAAATATAAACTAATGCGCCCAGATAAAGGGAGCAGGGAAAGTTGCAGAGAAAACAACTGTATCAAGATTAAGGCCAGCCAAAATACTGGTACTGAATATCCTAATAAACTTGCCGATAAGATACTGAAGTCGAATATTTTATGATGCTTCAAGCCTGCAATAATACCGCACGGGACGCCAATCAAAATAGCAAGTGTGAATGCATAAGTACTGAGCTCGACTGTTGCAGGTAAAGTTGTCGATAAATCGTCTAATAGAGGTTGCTGTGATGTAAAACTAATCCCCCAGTCGCCGTCTAACAACAGTCTTAAGTAAGCAATATATTGCCAAAAGTAGTTGGAATCGACTTTATATGACTCTTGTAGTGACGCTAACTGAATAGGAGTAGGGGACTTGACGCCTGATAAGTTAGTGAGTGAATCACCTGGAAATAAAAAAGCCAGTGAAAATGAAACGACACTTAGTACCAGTAAAGTAAAAAATAATAAATTTAAGCGACGGATGGTGTAATTCAGCACTTAACGCTTCTCCACATCGCCAAATCGGATGCCTCCAAAAGGGTTAATCTTCAAGCCGTGAAGTCTATCGCTATGCGCTTGGTATCGGTAGGCGTGTGCGATTGGTACAAGTGGCATTTCCTCTGCTAAGACTGCGTTAGCCAAATGGTAATAGGTTTTTCTTAGCTCAATATCTGATATTAAAAGAGCCTCTTGTATTAAGTCGTCATAGCGACGCGAACACCAGCGAGCCCTGTTAGTTCCGGATTTGATGGCTTGGCAAGACAGTAAAGGTCTATAAAAATTATCTGGATCGCCGTTGTCCGCGGACCAACCAATTAAGACTGAGTCGTGCTCTCCGTTTTTTAGCTCTTCTCTGAATGTTGACCATTCTCGGGTAACGATATTTGCATCAATTTGTATGTCTTGAAGGTAGCTTTGAATAATCTCGGCCATTTTAGTGGCATTGGGGTTATATGCACGCTGCACTGGCATTGCCCATATATCCATACTGAAGCCAGGTGGAATACCGGCTTCATCTAATAACTGCCTTGCTAGTGCCGGATTAAAGTTCGTATCGTTTTGTAAGGCCTCAAAAGCCCATGAGGTTTCAGGTAGCAGACCGTGTGCTCTATCTGCACTCCCTAGGTAAATAGCTTCTATTAGCGTATTCTTATCAATTGCGAGGGCAAGTGCTCGACGAACTTTTGCATCGTTAAAAGGCTCTTTTTGGGTGTTAAAAGCCCAGAAACCGATATTTAGACCAGGCCTCTCATTGAGAACTAAGTTTGGCCTTTGTTCAATCGCACCAATCTCACTGTTGGAAATATAAGAAGTGGCATCACATTCACCAGATATCAGTTTAGCTAAACGTAAAGAGTCTGTTGTCGTGATATCGTAAATGAGCTGCTCGGGAATATCACCAAGTTGCCAATAGTTTTCATGCTTTTGATAACGTATAAAACTATCTTTCCTGTAATCCACAAACTTGTATGGCCCTGTACCAACTGGCTTGGTATCTATTAAAGAAGGAGTTCCTTGTGCTAAAAGCTGTGTGGCGTACTCTTCGGATAAAATGACAGAAAAGTCTGTCGCTAGGTTTGCCAAAAATGAACTATCAGGCCGAGTTAGTTTTATCTCAACACGATATCCATTGATTCGGGAGACATCTTCTACAACTTCATTGAGGCCCAAGCTAACAAAGTATGGATAATTTCCCCCCGATACCTTGTTGTAGGGGTGGTTATCTAAACGCCACCGATTGATGCTGAAAATAACATCGTCAGCATTAAAACTTCTTGTGGGGGTAAAATATGAGGTTGAGTGAAAAGCGACATTTCGTCTTAGCTGAAACGTATAAGTTAATCCGTCTCTACTGACAAGCCAACTGCTTGCTAAACCAGGAGCAATTTTGCTGGTGTTCGGATCAAATTCTATTAGACGACTATAGAGTTGATGAGAGGTTGCATCGGCTGTTGTTCCAGAAGTGTCGAGCTGTGGATTGAAAGTCGCAGGATCGCCTTCGGAGCAGTAAATAACGCCTTTTTTGCTTAGCTCATTGTGCTTGATATCTGAACAACTGCTGAGCAGTATGAACGATAATAAAAACAAAGCACGTTGGTTCATGATGAATTACTCTTGTCCTTCTATTGAGCCGTCGAGCAGGTTGTATTTCTTTAAATAGCCTCTGAGTTGATGATACGTCAGACTGAGTTTTTCGGCAGTCTTTTTTTGATTAAATTGGCTATCTGCGAGCGCTTGTTGGATGAGGTCAATTTCATACTCTTGTGACATTGCTTTAAGATCGACAGGAAAAGTTACTAACTGACTCGTTAAGTTTTTGGAAGGAGTTGCTGCTTCGTTGTTATCCGGAGCTGTTTGTACTATCTCACTGTTGGAACTCTCTGACTGTTTGCTCTCTTGTAACCGATCTTGAGTTTTTATACGTTTAGTTGGCCTATACGGCGAGTCAAAAGGATCTAAAACAATCTGACTAACGGGTAAGTGAGGGTTGTTACATCGATAAACGGAACGTTCTACAACGTTTTTTAGTTCCCTTACATTACCAGGCCAATCGTATTCTAGCAGTACCCTCTTAGCTCTCTCCGTGAATCCGCTAAATAATTCCATATCTAACTGGCGGGCCATATTGATGGCGAAATGCTCTGCCAGGATCAAAATATCGTCTAATCTTTCTCTAAGCGGGGGCAACGTGATAACGTCAAAAGCAAGTCTATCTAACAGGTCTGCTCTAAATTCTCCTGAATCAGCCAGGCTAGGTAGGTCTTCGTTAGTTGCTGCGACCAGACGCACATCGACCTTGACCGAACGAGAGCCGCCTACGCGTTCAAACTCCCCATATTCAATGACTCTCAGAAGCTTTTCCTGAATGAGACCAGAGGTGTTCGCTAATTCGTCCAAAAATAAAGTGCCATTATTAGCGGATTCGAAACGGCCTTCTCTTCTTTTAGATGCGCCGGTAAACGCCCCAGCTTCGTAGCCAAACAGTTCACTCTCTAACAGGTTATCGTTTAGTGCTGCACAATTAAGTTTTAAGTAAGTTTCATCCCAACGTTTGGATAGATAGTGTAAGCGAGCTGCAACGAGTTCTTTACCTGTGCCTCTTTCACCTATAATAAGTACAGGTTTGTCGAGCGGCGCTACCTGCGATATCTGCTCCAAAACTTCTAGAAAACTATTGGCTTGGCCAATAAGGTTGTCTTGTTGGCGAAAACGGCTCATTGATGTCCTTAAATGTGGTCTATTAGACTAATATCTGGTTTGTCTACATAATAGTGTAGTTCGTACAAAAGCGTGAGTAAAACATTAATTGTTATAAATCAATATGTTATTTGCCTTTTTAAGATTGGCATTGTTATTGTATAAACATTGCATGTAGTACTTTCAATAGTATGCCACATTAGTTAACGAGTAAGAGGTAAAAGATATGGGAATCTTCTCGCGTTTTGCAGATATAGTGAACTCAAATATAAACTCAATTTTAGATAAAGCTGAAGACCCAGAAAAAATGGTCAGGCTGATTATTCAAGAAATGGAAGATACCTTGGTTGAAGTGCGTTCTACCTCAGCTAAGACGTTAGCAAGTAAGAAAGACATTACTAAGCAAGTTTCTAAAATGGAATCAGAAGTGGCCGATTGGCAAGCAAAAGCAGAGCTTGCAATAAGCAAGGATCGTGAAGACTTGGCAAGGGCTGCGTTAATGGAACGCCAAAAAGCTGAAGAGCATGCAGAAGCTTTGGGTAAAGAGCTGGTTTTAGTTGATGACCAATTGGCGAAGCTTCAAAGTGAAGTGGTGCAACTTCAAGAGAAGTTAGCGGATGCTAAGACTCGTCAAAAAGCGATTATCATGAGACAGAAAACGGTTAAGAGCCGTTTAGACGTTAAGCGTACGCTGGATAGCTCAAAAGTTGATGATGCTATGGGACGCTTCGAGCAATATGAGCGTAAGATAGACGATTTAGAGTCGCAAGTTGATGCTTATGATTTGGGTAAGAAAACACTTTCTGACGAATTTGCTGAGTTGCAGGCCGGTGACAAAATCGAGGATGAACTGTCAGCATTGAAGAAAAAGATGCAGCCAAAAGTGAAAGCCGTTAAAACAACTAAAAAGTCTTAATTCATTTGCTATAGAGGAGGTTAGTGATGGACGAAGGTATGCTAGCAATTATAGTTGCGCCTTTACTACTATTTTTAATTTTTGTCGCTCCGATATGGCTAATACTTCATTACCGGAGTAAGAAACAGGTTGCACAGGGTATTTCAGACGAAGAGTATGGCACGCTAGTGGAGCTTGCTGAGAGAGCTGAAAAAATGGCTGAGCGAATTCATACACTAGAAGCTATATTAGATAGTGACTCTCCAGATTGGAGGAACAAAGTATGACAATTAACCGAGCTTTATATCGAGATCATGAGAAGGGAAAAGTCGCCGGGGTTTGCGCAGGGATCGCAGAGTACTTTGGAATAGAAACGTGGTTAGTAAGGATTCTAACCGTTACAGGTTTTTTCCTTCTAGCAGGGCCTTTTGTTTTGGTCGCTTATGTTGCTGCGTGGTTTATCTTAGAGAAGAAACCTGGAACTAATTACGTTAAAACGAAAAGTCATAGACCTGCTTATAGGGCTAATGGAAAAGGGTGGCATAACTCTTCAGCACGATCGGCGACAGCTTCCGAAAATGAAGATTTAGAGACTAAAGTCGAAGTGAAAGCCAAAGTTTGGCAAGCAGGAGAGCCACCTAAACAGGCATTTGCGACTATTAAAAATCAGTTTGAGCAGTTAGAAAGCAGACTACGTAATATGGAAAAGTACGTGACTTCATCTGAATTTCAATTGAATAGAGAAATTAGCCGCTTATAGAGCATCCCATTATACTCGTTTCAGGTTATATAAAGGTTATAGCTTGAAACGAGTTAAATGTTCATCAAGTTCTCAAGGATAATCCAATATTTAAATGCTTAAGACACAAGCAAAGCAACATCTAAACCACGTAAAGAATCGTCTGACCGATCAGCATGTCAACTTAGCAGTAACCGGGTTAAGTGGAAGCGGTAAAACCGCTTTTATTACATCATTAGTTAACCAACTCTTACATGCTTCGGAAGAACATCAACTTCCTTTCTTCTCAGTTCAGCGAGAAGGCCGTTTAATTGGCGCTAAAATAGATTTACAACCCAACTTGAATATCAGTCGTTTTAGCTACGAATCTGGTATTAAGCAGCTTTACGGTGAGCCTCCTGCGTGGCCAACACCAACAAGAGGTGTTAGCCAAGTCAGGCTGAGACTGCGCTATCGATCGAATCTAAATTATAAAAAGGTCTTCAATCAGTTTAATACGCTGACGCTGGATATAACAGATTATCCAGGAGAGTGGCTATTGGACTTACCGATGTTGAAACTAAGCTTTAAAGAGTGGTGTGAGCAATGTTGGAGTGAGATGCAATCTCCGATAAAGAGAGCGATGGCCGATGAATTCTTAAAAGCTTCTGAAGGTATCCGATGGAGTGAGGCCATCGACGAACAGCAAATAGCGAAACTTAGCCAAGCATACACTAAACTACTGTTTGATTTTAAGGAAAGCGGTTACGAAGTCATTCAGCCAGGTCGATTTGTTTTGCCTGGGGAGTTAGCTGGTGCACCGGTGTTACAGTTTGTGCCCGTTAATCCAGAGTATTTCGATAATGATAAGTTAGCTGAAAATAGCGCTCTTCATATTGTTTCAGAGCGCTATGAGCACTATAAAAAAACAGTCATAAAACCGTTCTACAAAGATCACTTCCGTCGTTTTGATCGCCAAATCGTCTTAGTGGATTTGCTCTCTGCCTTAAATAGCGGGGAGCATAGTTTTATCGATTTAGGTAATGCGGTGCATGATTTGATGGATAGCTTTGATTACGGGCAAGCAAGCATTTTAAAGCGGCTTTTTAAGCCAAAGATCGACAAACTTCTATTTGCAGCAAGTAAGGTCGATCACATAACTCAAGAACAGCAGCCTAACCTAATTCAGTTATTACAATCCGTCATTACGCAAAAACGCAGGCAAATCCAATTTGATGGTGTAGAAACTGAGTCAACTGCTTTGGCTGCGATAAGAGCTTGCCAATTTGGCAGTGTCGTTAAGGGACAAGATAAAACTCCGGTTATAAAAGGAACTTCGTTAGATAGTGAATCGGTACTTATCTTCCCAGGAGATGTCCCATCGGTATGTCCTGATAAACAGTTCTGGCAATCGCAAGGATTTGAATTCCCTCGATTACGCCCTTTATCTATGCCTAAAGGCTTGGCATGTCCACATATTCGGGTCGATCAAGCGTTAGAATTCTTACTAGGGGACAAACTCAGATGAAAGAGGACGATAAACCCGAAGTTAAACTGGCCCCTAAGCAGGATTTCTCTCGTCAAGAAGAATTAATACCAGAATTTGAAACGTTAGAAGAGAGCTCCAAAAATAAGGATATTCGAGGACTGTTCCAGTTCCAGCAGGACGAGTTTGTTGAAGGCGATAGCGATAGGTTCCCTCAGACGATAGAGGAGGAGAGAGTAGAGTCTAAAAACAAGCAATCAACTCAAAACCGGTTTTCGAAGATAAAGTTGTTCGGTATGGCATTCGGTGCTCTAGTTGTAGCTGAAGCATTTTTATTTATACGAGAATTGTTTATCGACTTTGATTTGATGTCAGCTGCCTGGTTAGCGTTTTTTGCTGCTGCACTTGTATCCGCCATAGCAGGAGGGGGAAGAGAGCTTAAATCTCTTAATAAGCTTAAAAAAGTGGAGTTGCTTAAGGGACAAAGTCATTACTTTTTTAACAGTCCTGCATCAGGTGACGCAGAGAAGTTTTGCCAGAAGTTGGCTGCGCCGATTCGGTCAGTTTACACATCCGATATAGAACGTTGGCAGGGATCAATTCAAGAACATCATACTAATAGAGAAGTGATTTCTTTATTTGAGACTATAGTTGTTGAAAAAGCTGATCAGAGAGCTTTACGAATCATTAGAAAACAATCGACAGCGACTGCTGCATTAATCGGTGTGAGTCCTCTAGCTGCTATCGATATGTTAATTGTTCTTTACAGAAACTGGCAAATGATAAACCAAATTAGCCACTGCTATGGTTTATCATTGGGCTATTGGTCTAAAGTCAGGCTATTGAAGCAAATCATTAGGCACATGATTTATGCTGGTGCCAGTGAAATATTGCTTGATGCTAGTGTATATGCACTAGGCTCTTCGATAACAAGTAAACTATCCACGAAAGTTGCACAAGGTATCGGGGCTGGAGCTCTTACCGGTAGATTAGGGCTGCAGGTCATGGGCCAGACTCGACCTATCGAGTGGACAACCACATCTAAGCCGACTTTAACCTCAATTTCCAAGCATATGTTGCATGACTTACGCAGCCTCTGAGTGAAATTTAAACAAATAGGCGAAACGTAACCATTTGTTTACTAATGTGGGCTTGTGATTGGCTCACGCGTAAGCTTATATTTGCATTTTTGGGGTAAACTCAATTCATAACGAAATAGCAAATGCAGTGTATTTCTTCGCTCATTAAATGAGGAATACGACGGCACTGTCGATATGGATGAGAACATCATGAGTAAAGCAAGTAAGTATGTTTCCAAAGCCGCAGACGAGAATGGCATCGTTCATTGGAACGAAGAAGAAAATCAAATTTGGCAAGACTTAATTGTTAGACAATTAGATATTATTGAAGGACGTGCGTGTAAGCAATATGTCGAAGGATTGGAGAAACTTAACCTGCCAAAAGACCGTGTACCTCAATTACATGAAATCAATAAAGTATTAAGTGAAACAACTGGCTGGGAAGTTGTACAAGTCCCTGCGTTGATTAATTTTGATGAATTTTTCCGCTTACTTTCCAATAAAAAGTTTCCTGTAGCGACCTTTATTAGAACTCGTGCTGAGTTTGATTATTTGCAGGAACCTGATGTTTTTCATGAGATTTTTGGTCACTGCCCTCTACTAACTAATCCTGCGTTTGCGAATTTTACGCACGTGTACGGTAAGCTAGGGTATGCGGCGAGCAAAGAAGACAGAGTTTTCCTAGCAAGGCTTTATTGGTTCACTGTAGAGTTTGGCTTATTGATGCAAGATGATGAGCTACGTATATACGGTGGAGGTATTTTATCTTCTCCTGGAGAGACGATCTACGCGATGGAAAACCAGGATGTTGAGAGGTTCCCAATGAATCCTCTTGATGCAATTAGAACGCCTTACCGTATAGATATTATGCAACCAGTTTACTTCGTTCTAGAGCGTTTTGAACAGTTATATGATATTACAGAAATGGATATAATGGCGCTTGTTGAAGAGGCAAAATCGTTAGGTTTATACGCCCCTCGCTTCCCGCCGAAACCTAAAAAAGTTAGTTAACGCTTAAATTTGGCGTTTCATCTTAGACGCCGATAATTCGCTATAGTTTCAAAACTGTTTGTAATATTATGTTTACAAAGTTAAGAGTTTTGTAGGTTTTAGTGATGCGTTTGGAAATAAATTGTAAAGATCGTTTAGGGATAGCTCAGGACGTATTAGATATTTTAGCTGCACGGCAAATCGACTTACGCGGTATTGAAGTCGAGAAGGTTGATGATATTGGCAAGATATTTTTGAGCTTCCCTAATATTGATTTTGGTGATTTCCAGAACCTAATGCCCGAGATTCGTCGTATCCCTGGCGTTGACGATGTTAAAACGACTCCTTTTATGCCGGTTGAGAGAGAACGAAATCAACTTAGCGCATTACTACAAACCCTACCAACACCCGTTTTTTCAATTGATACCAAAGGTAAAATCTTACTCATCAATGATGCGGCTCTAACGAGCCTTGAAGAACAAGCTGAACTCTTTATGGGTGTTGAAATAGCCGATGTTATTAAAGGGTTTAATTTCCAACGCTGGCTCAATAGTAAAGAGATAGGCGGGCTGTTACACAAAGTTAAATTTATCGAGCAAGACTTCCTAGCCAACATCCTTCCGGTGATGGTGCCTGAAAATGAAGAGGGAGAGTCTATCCTCGCTGGTGCTTTAGTGATGCTTGAGTCGGAATATCGACTGGGGCAGCAGCTCAATGCGTTCCATCAAGTGGAAACTGATAAATTCAATCATATCCAAGCAAATAGCCCTGCAATGAAGAAAATGCTCAAAGATGCCAAGAAAATGTCTGAGCTTGATGGGCCGATTTTGTTATTTGGTGAAACCGGCACTGGTAAAGAGCTCATAGCCAAAGCTTGCCACAACGCAAGCCGCAGAGCTGGCAGTGAATTTGCTGTTTTAAGTTGCGCAGCGTTACAAGATGATGTTGCGGAAACGGAGCTATTTGGTTATGGGCCTAATAGCTTTGGGCAAAATGAAGAGAAGGTCGGCCTTTTTGAACGTATTAAAGGTGGAACGCTCTTGTTAGATGAGGTCGGTGATATGTCTCCTCAGCTTCAATCTAAGTTGCTTAGGGTGTTGCAAGACGGTTCATTTATTCGCGCTGGCGACTCTAAAGAAATTGAAGTCGATGTAAGAATTATATGTACGACGCAGAAAGATCTTGGGCAGATGGTTCAAGATGAAGAGTTCAGAGAAGATCTATTCTACAGACTCAATGTCCTCAGCTTGGTTGTGCCATCACTACGCGATCGGAAGAACGATATTATCCAACTGTCTGAGTTCTTCTTAAAACAACATTGTGCAAAGCTAAATAGGCATGCGCCAAAACTGAACAAATCTTGTGTTGAGTTTTTGCTCAGTTACCCATGGCCTGGCAATGTTAGGCAATTAGAAAATGCTTTATACAGAGCAGTATCGTTACTAGAGGGTAATGAACTAAGCAAAGAGCATATTCAGTTACCTACTTGCTCCGGAACAGTGAATTTTGTGCCAGAAGAGTTGCAGGGTTCATTAGATGAAGAAGTTAAACGCTTTGAAAAAAATCTATTGAAGAAGCTTTATCCATCATACCCAAGTACACGTCAGTTAGCCCGCAAATTAGGGTTAAGCCATACCGCTATAGCAAACAAGCTAAGAGAATACGGAATTAACAAAAAAACCGTTAAGGTCTGAGGGTTTAGCTAGTTCGGTTGTCTACTGACGTGATAATATATTTGCTATCAATGTTATTCAGCGAAATAGCTAAATGAACAAAGGGATGCCCCTTAAGGTTTTATTATGAAGTTACTTGGTTATTGGCGTTCATCTGCAACTTATAGAGTACGTATTGCACTTAACTTGAAACAAATTCCGTACGAGTATGAACCCGTGCACTTGCTCAAAGATGGCGGCGAGCAGCATTCAGAAGAATATTTAACGTTAAATCCTTCTCATTTGGTACCTACTTTTATTGATGAAGATGAAGATGTGATTCTGAATCAAAGCTTGGCAATTATTGAATATTTGGATGAGCGATTTGAAAGCGGGGAAAAACTCGTTCCTTCTGATTGTTTATATAAAACCAAAGTAAGAGCGTTATCTTATGACTTGGCTTGCGATACTCAACCTTTAGCCAATTTACGTGTGCTGCAATATTTAACTAATGACTTGCATCATGAAGATAACGTGAAAGGACAATGGGCGAAACATTGGACAGAAAAGGGATTAGCGGTTGTTGAGCAAAAGTTAAAGAACACCGCAGGTAATTACTGCTTTGGTTTTGATATCACACTCGCAGATGTCTGTCTTATCCCTCAAGTTTATAATGCACTTCGTTTTGGTGTTGATTTGGACAAATACCCGACAGTTAAAAAGGTGTATGAAAACTGTTCAGAGTTATCTGCATTTATAGATGCGTTACCTGAAAATCAGATAGATGCCGGATAAAAGCGGCGTCTATCTGAAACTAAAACAGAGACTAGTATTTGATAGGTAACTCAGTTGTATTTTTGACTTGCTTGAGAGCGAACGTAGAGCTGAGGTGATCGACACTAGGTAGGTTGGTAAGTTTCGATTTTAAAAGATGCTCATATTCTTCAATACTTTCGACAATGACCTTCAATAAATAATCCTTTTCACCACTCGTTGTATGGCACTCCACCACATTAGTAATATCTTGGACTGCTAATTCAAAGTCATTTAATGATTCACCATCATGGTTTTTAAGTGTTACGTAAATAAAGACACTAACACCAAGGTTAAGCTTTTTATTATCTAACAGGGTGACTTTACGTTGAATAATACCCTGAGATTCTAGTTTTTTTACTCTTCTCCAGCATGGTGTGTGTGATAGCCCCACCTGTTGACTAAGATCGGCCATTGATACCGTAGCGTCTCTTTGTAAAACACGCAGAATCTCTTTGTCGAATTTATCTAATTTCATGTTTTGCTTGTCTAAATAATCTAAATGCAAGCATGCAAAAAACAAAGCTTCTTTTCAATAGTAAATATTAGGATAAATACACTATAACTTTGTCTAAGTGTAAGCAATTCAGCCCAACTTGGAATATTGAATTCAAACAATGCATATTCTGTCCTCTATGCAATAGGTTAATATGCGCCGATATAAAAAGAACTATGTCTATTACGAGGTTGATGATGTCTTTGTTTGAACATCCAGAGTTTGCGGATCACCAACAGGTGTCTTTTTTCAGCGATCAAGCGTCAGGATTAAAAGCGGTTATTGCTGTTCATAATACAAATTTAGGCCCTGCTTTGGGTGGTTGCCGTATGTGGAATTACGCGAGTAGTGCAGAAGCTCTAAATGATGTGTTGAGGCTTTCGAAAGGAATGACTTATAAAGCGGCTATGGCTGAGCTTAAGTTAGGCGGCGGTAAGTCGGTCATCATTGGTGACCCTAGAACGCAAAAATCCCCAGCAATGATGGAAGCCATGGGGCGTTGTGTAGAGTCGTTTATGGGGAACTATATCACAGCTGAAGATTCAGGTATTTCTGTTGATGATCTTAAATTAATGGAAAAGCATAGCCAGAATATTGCTGGAACCAGAGCGAATTACAGCTACGACGGTGGTGAATCCGATGGTAACCCAGCACCATCTACGGCTTATGGTGTTTTCGTTGGGTTAAAGGCTTCTGTTGCTCATCGGCTTAATAGAAATCTTAAAGGTGTTAAAGTAGCTATTCAAGGTTTAGGACATGTAGGTTATCGATTAGCGAAACACTTGCATAGTGAAGGTGCTGAGCTTTTTGTAACTGATATTTTCCCTGATAACTTGGATAAAGCTGCGACTGAGCTAGGTGCGAAAATCGTTGATCCAAAAGATATCTTTTCACAGGATGTAGATGTTTTTGCGCCATGTGCACTAGGTGCATCTATCAATGAAGAAACGATTCCACTGCTTAAAGCTTCGGTTATTGCTGGAGCTGCTAATAACCAACTTGCATTTGAACACCTAGGTGGTGAGCTAGCAAAACGCGACATTCTTTATGCACCGGATTACGTCATTAATGCCGGTGGTGTTATTGAT
This sequence comes from Alteromonadaceae bacterium M269, assembly GCA_004353515.1. Classification (GTDB taxonomy): domain Bacteria; phylum Pseudomonadota; class Gammaproteobacteria; order Enterobacterales; family Alteromonadaceae; genus M269. The sequence goes on from SMNZ01000002.1 coordinate 530,707, forward strand.
ATTTATCATCAACGAATGGATAGTGATGCGACTGCTTTGAGAGCTCATATCGAGCGAATCGGTGTTACCTTAAACGAAATATATGAAAGAGCAGGGGCTGAAAATAAAGCAACTAACAATGTTGCGAATGCTATCGCAGAAGAGAGATTTGGCTTAAATTAAATTATTAACCAATTCTTGATAGCAATTCAGTTTTTGCTTTGCTAATATGCGCGCCGCTTAGGACGTGTGCATATTAGCAAACTCGCTAAATAAGCAAATAATAAGCTTTTCAATGGTGGCCCTTTTGGTCCCCTCGCAATGATACTTTGTGAACCCGGTCAGGCCCGGAAGGGAGCAGCCGCAGCAAACGACTCATGTGCCGAGGTGAGGCTAATAGGGCTACCACCATCAAAACTACATTTAAATAAGTTCATTCAAATGTAGTCATCATAATGCTGTAACCTTAATTATCTTTTCTTTTCGTCCAAAAATTTAAGTGCTTTACTAACAGCCTCACTTACATTTAATTCCATTTCATGACGTTCATTTTGTGGTAAGTAAAAAGCCATATCGACTTCATACCTGATATAACGTGGCGGAACCTGATTGAGTGCAAGACAACATAAGTCTGCAATGTAATCTGCATCTCTTCCTTCATTTAAGCCTAGTCTTTCAATCCGTTCCAAAACCAAGTGCTCGTAGTAATTGTGAATATCGTCGTCTAATTTCATTTTTTCATCGCGTGATTAAAGTCATAATAATAGTAGTGGACAGTCCAAAACTTTGCACATCATTGTTGTACAACATCCTATCAATCAAATAGCTTTAAAGACAAATTTGATGGCCTCTCGATAATCAATTAATAACCCATATGAGATGAGATGAGATGCATGGTGAGTAAGTAATTAGCCACACTTGTATTTAACATTTAATACAAAAAAATTAATTTTTTGTTAACTGTGGAACTATTTCTTTACGTGAAAAATAGGGCATATAGCTGATTTTCCGGTAGTTGCAGTCTGTAAAATTTTTGTTAAATAACTACAAATAACGAGTTTTATCTGTATAAGCTAAACAAGAGAACACATTAATCTTTGATTTTTATAGAGTTTATTCTTAACATGTTTGTCTGAGTGTCGTTATTAGTAAAAAAGTTAAAAAGTGAAGATTCATCTTCGATAATTTGCTAATGCACCAGTATAAATATTGCTTGACATCCGACTGTTTCCGTATGTCTCGCAATGTTTCAAGTTGTAACGCTTGTTAGTTTATTTCTAATATGCAATATTCTACTTGAAGTGATTAAGCTTCATATTCAAATAGCCGCACAATATAGAAAGCGGCAAGTAATATGGCAAAAAGTGTTTATTACCCCAGGAAAACATAAATGTATATAAAATCAAAATTAGCTAAATCTATTGCACTAGCTTGTGCTTTTGGAACTGTCGCTGCGACGTTTTCAACGCAAACGCTGTCACAGGAAAACCAGAGAGAAGAAGCCGAGGAACAAGTTGAAAAAATCACGGTAACAGGTTCGAGGCTACGCAGAAATACCGAAGATACGGTAGCTGTAACAGAAATAACCGCAGAAAAATTTGAACTTCGTCAATACACCAACGCTATTGAGGCGCTTCAAGAATTACCGTTTGTTGGTTTGGGAACTAATAACCAAGGCGCTAATACACAGTTTGGTGATAACACCGCAAACCCCGATTTACTTAACTTACAAACTAACAGAACATTAACACTTGTTAATGGGCAAAGATTTGTAAGTTCGAACCAAGCAACAGTTTTTGTTCCTGGAAATGCTAACGGTTCGCAGGTCGATTTAACACTTATCAATCCATCGCTTATTGAACGTACGGAAGTCGTGATCGGTAGTGGTGGTAGTGCAACATACGGTGCAGATGCAGTTGCCGGTGTTGTTAACGTTATCCTCAAAGACGATTTTGAGGGCGTAGAAGTAACCACTCGATACGGTGTTACTGAAGAAGAAGATGGTGAAAACAAGAGGATAAATTTCTTAGCTGGTAAGAATTTCTTAGACGGCAGGGCGAATATTACTCTAGGTTTAGAATACTTTGATACAAACCTTATTCAAAGTAATAACCCAAACAGGCTATCTGGTCAGCAATCTACAGGTATTGCTAATCCACTCGACGCTGGCCCTGGTGATGGCATTCGCAGTACTGTGTTTATTCCAGGTACAACAAACCCTCTTGCGTCGGCTGGCGGCTTGTTAACTGGTGCGCCATTCTTGGCGGGCGGTACTAATGCAGCCTTTTTTCCGAATACACCGAATGATGCGTTTACTGCTGCAGGCCTAGGGACGCCTTTCCAATTTGCACAAACAGCAGCAGGCCAAGCTCTTAATCCACTTTTGTTTGTTGGTACTTTTTCGCCTGCTGGTACTTTCTTGACTGTACCTAACACAGATGCTGCTACAAGTGCGTTTTTGCCTCGTCGTGCTGTGCCCTTGGGATTTGACAGTAATGGTCAGTTAGTACCGTTTAATGTAGGTAATATTAATCCCCCCAATCCTGCTGACCAAAACACAGCAATAGGTGGTGATGGTCTACCCGTCGGTATCTTTAACAATGTACAGTCCGCACAAGAGCGTTTTTCAGTGAACTTGTTAACACGCTATGATATTAATGATAACGTCACTTATAAAGCTGAATATTACTACAGTGATATAAAATCTAGATCGGTTGGTGCTCCGTTAACCAATGTTGCAAACGGAAATACAACAGCAGGTAGCCGCTCTGTACCCGTATTCGTTGACGAGAATCCTTTTTTGTCTAGCCAGGCAGTAGAGCTCATTGATCAGTTAGTAGCTGAAGGCTTAGAGGTACCTGAGATAGGTGGTGAGCGTGCATTGTTCCTAAGTCGCTCATTAAATGATATAACAGGGGGGGCTCCGAATAGTGGTAGTGAAACAGAGTTTTTCCGTACGTCGCAAAATTTAGAAGGGGAATTTGAAGCTTTTGACCGCTACTTTAATTGGTCTGTAAATGGTTCATATGGTCGCGTTCAAACCGATAACTTCGCTGATCAACTATTAGATATCGAATTTGCTTTAGCAACAGATGTTGTTGAAGTAAATGGCCGTCCTGTATGTCGTCAACAAACACTTGATGCGCCAGAGAGCATTGCAATAAGAAATCCGCAGCTAGCTAACATTAATACAACTGTGGGGCTTGTTCCTTCTTTTGCTCAGGTTAACGCTTGTCAACCGTTGAATTTATTTGGTGAAGGTGCACCTTCACAAGCTGCAATTGATTATGTAAGCGCAAATAGTGGCTCTCGTAATGTCAGTGAACAAACATACTTCTCTGCACAGTTGGGTGGTGATGTTGTAACTCTCCCTGGTGGTGATATTGTTTTCAGTACGCAAGTCGAGTTCAGGGAGGAAACTAATGAGTTCACCCCTTCAAATGTTTTTGCCAATGGTCTTGCAAGAAATACGACAGGGCAAGGTTCTAATGGTGAGGCCGATTTCATCGAATATGGTATAGAGTTGTCTGTACCAATCTTTGGTGGAGATTTTACGTTCCCTGCATTACAAAGCTTAGAATTGGATTTTGCAGGTCGAGTGGTTGACAGAGAAGGTCGAGGTGGTCCATTCAATGATTTTTCAGAATCTAGGGACGAAGTCTTTAATATTGGATTAAGATGGCAACCCATTGATGACTTACTTATTCGTGCTAGCCGGTCATCGGCGATTCGCTCACCGTCTATTGTTGAGTTGTTTGGTGCAGGTGTTACCGGTTTTTCTGGCCTAGGGCGTGGTAATCTTAACCCTTGTGATGTAGATGCTATTGACAATGGTTCACCTAATCGTCGTACGAACTGTGAAACATTAGTACAGAATCTTGGTTTGCCTCTGTCCGTATTGGATAATTTCCAAGCCCCCGCTGGTGCTCCTAATGCTCCTGCAGCAGGTGCGAGTAACCCAGGGCTAAGACCTGAAGAATCAGATTCTTGGTCTGTTGGTTTTGTTTACGAGCCAGAGTTTATCAAAGGCCTTAGTCTCAGCCTTGATTACTATGAGTTAGAGTTGACAGGTGAAATTGGTCTGACTGGTCTTAACTTCCAGTGTTTTGATTCACCAACCTTCCCAACTAATATTATTGGTGGGTTTGAGTCGTGTAATGCGTTAGTTTTTGCAGTTGAAGATCCAAATAATCCTGGTCAACAGATCATTCCGTTCAATAACCCAGTTACCGGAGATCCTATACCGCCGATAGCTAACCCAGGCTCGCCTGCTAACGATCAACTTGCCTTAACGAACTCGTTCTCTTTCTTCCCAACGCTAAACTTGGGTGAAACAGAAATACGTTCTTATTACTTGACAGCTAACTATCAGTTTGATGCGGGTAAATACGGTAGGTTCAGACTTAACGGTTCTGCATATCGTCTGCTTGAGTTCTCTGAAATTACAGGTGGTAATAATGATCCTCGTGATGGCGAACCTGGTGATGAAGAGTGGAGCACCGTGTTTACAGTAGGACATCAGATTGCTGGATTAACACAATCTGTACAATGGTTCTTTACATCATCATCAGTTGACGATGTAGAAACTGACCCTGCAACATTTGGTGATCTTACACCAACATTCTTCCAACCGGCGTTTCATATAGTTAACTACAGTGCATCTTATGATTTGAATGATCATCTAAGATTACAATTTGTTGTTAACAATGTGTTTGATAATGAACTTGACGAAGCAACTTTCCGTCCTGGTGATGTGTTAGGTCGTCGTTATTCATTCGGTTTCACATCAAGGTTCTAAATAATTATTATCTTCCATGTTACCTTAACGTGAGTTGATAATTTCTAGGTCAGTTCTAGTAACTGGCCTTTTATTTTCAGCCCTAAACCATCTACCTCAGTAGGTGGTTATCATTCATTGTGAGCTTTGCCCGAATATCCATCCATGCTAAATGCATCTTTGATTTTATGTGGAAGTCAAAGGGGTAAATAACATGAGTAGATATGAACAAGCATCGCATGTGTTTTGGCGATGTCAATATCATATGGTTTGGACGCCGAAGTATCGTTTTCGGATATTGAAGAATAGATTAGGCAAGGATGTTTATAGGTGTATTCAGGTTTATTGTGAGCAATCCGGGTGTATTGTGATGGAGCTGAATGTCTAAGTAGATCACGTACATTTAGTTGTTAAGGTGCCTCCAAGTTGTCTATTTCAAGTTTAATGGGCGCTTTGAAAGGTAAAATAGCCCTGAAGCCGTTTAGTAAGTATCCATATTTTAGAAAGAATAAGTTGTGGTGCAATCACTTCTGGCAACGAGGTTATTTCGTTGATTCGATTGGTGTGAATGAAGAGATAATAATGCGTTATGTTCGTCACCAAGAGAAAGTTGAGAAGCAAGAGCAAACCCAACTTGCACTGGAATAGGAAGGCCCCCTTTTAGGGGGATAACAGAAAGCTACCTTCTTCAAAAGGAGGATTATTTAATCTATATAACGATTTTTTGTATGATTCAGTTAACCTTTAAAACCGTGGAAACTGTTGTTTACTTAATAATCAGCGGAAAAAATTAAAAAAAACCGAATTAAATTGAACTTATTTTAAAAGCAACGGTTTGATGAGTTGACCCCCTCGACGACTTATGGTTATTATCAGTTTTGAGGTTCACTACCTTTAATATAAAAGCTGATTAAAACAGCTACATTTTTCACTAAATATTTAGTGGTCCAGGGAGACAATACATGTTTAACACTAATAAATTGGCTAAGTCAGTGCACTTGGCTATGGCTTTTGGTGCGGCATCTACGGTGAGTTTCGTAGCTCCGTCTGTTGCACAAGAGCAAACAGCCGATGAAGACTCTGTAGAGAAAATCCAAGTTACTGGTTCTCGTATACGCAAACAAGACTTCACTTCAAATGCGCCAATCGCAACCATTGGCCAAGAGCAATTCCAACTTACAGCAACTGTTAACACAGAATCACTACTTAATACCTTACCTCAAGTTGTTCCTGGGTTAGACAGAACATCTAATAACCCCGGTAATGGTACAGCCACAGTAGATCTACGTGGTTTAGGTGCGACTAGGACCCTCGTTCTTGTCGATGGGAAGCGGGTTGTTCCAACATCATCCAATAACGTAGTCGATATTAATACTATCCCTACCGCTCTTATTCAAGATGTTGAGGTACTTACAGGTGGAGCTTCTGCAGTATATGGATCAGATGCGGTATCTGGAGTTGTAAACTTCATCCTTAAAGATGATTTTGAAGGTGTACAGCTAAACACGAGCTATGAAACTACAGAACAAGGCGACGCTACTATCCAGAATGTGGATTTTACTATTGGTGCCAATAGCGCTGACGGGAAAGGTAATGTTGTATTTAATATGAGTTTCACTGATCGTGAGCAATTGTTCCAAGGAGATAGAAGTTTCTCAGAAACAGCGTTATTCGATGACGGGAACGGTGGCTTGGAGCCGGGTGGCTCTTCAGGTGTGCCTGGGACTTCTATATTTGCGGGGGGGCTGAACAACTTAATTCCTGATTCACCAGGTATCATCTTTAACCAAGATGGTAGTGTAAGGCCTTTCGTTAACTCAGGAGAAGTTAACGATTTCTACAACTACGCGCCTGTAAATTTCTTGCAATTACCGCAACAAAGACACCAATTCTCGGCATTTGGACATTACGAAATTTCTGATAATGCAGAAATATATGGTCGAGCATTATTTACGGATAGTGAAGTCCCACAACAACTAGCGCCAACACCAATTTTCCAAAATACACCGTTTACATTAGATGGTAACCCGTTCATAACGCCTGAAGCTCAAGTACTCCTTTCTGGTAATAACACAGATGCAGTGGGCATTGGTGTTCGTGAAGCCATTATTAGGGCTGTCCCAGGTGATAATGAATCGGCTTGTTTAAATTGTATTTTTGCTTCAGGAGATAATGGTTTAGATACAACGGCACTTATTGATACGGATGGTGATGGTATTGCTGATCAAGCGAGTGGACTGCTTCGTCGACGGTTAGAAGAAGTGGGTTCTCGATTTTCGCAAGATACTTTTACCTCTATTCAGTTTCAAATAGGTATTCGAGGCGGCTTTGGTGACTCTAATTGGACATACGATGGTTACTATCAAACAGGGCAAACAGAGAATGTTACTGCTCAACTTGGAAACGTGAATAGAGATCGATTTAATCAAGCCTTGTTGCTAGCTACTGATGATGATGGTCAAGTTATTTTAGATGCTAACGGTAACCCTAGCTGTTCCGATACAAGTGAAAATGGTGCAACTATTGGATGTACGCCGCTAAATATATTTGGCGAAGACAATATTTCTGAAGACGCAGCGGCATTCTTAAGAACTGCAGTAGCGGCAACAGCAGTGTTTGAACAAGATATAGCTGAGTTTTCTGTGGCCGGGGATACTGAAGGCTGGCTCGAGTTACCGGGTGGTTCTATCGGGTTAGCGTTCGGTATTCAACACATCGAAAACCGCTTTGATTTTATCCCCTCTCAGGACTTGGCTGCAGGTACCATTGCAGGATTTAATGGTGCGCCAGCGGTAAGTGGTCAATATAAGGTTGATGAATATTATGCTGAAGCTTATTTACCGATTTTAGCAGGCGTCCCGTTTGCCGAGGTTCTTGATGTAGAACTAGCTTACCGTTCATCTGACTACGACACGATCGGAACAACAGAAGCTTACAAAATCAGTGGTTCTTGGGCTCCTATAGAAAGCTTCAGAATTAGAACAGGTTTTAATCGAGCTGTAAGAGCTCCAAATATTGCAGAGCTATTTTCTCCTGAAGCAGAAAATTTCCCTGGTGCAACGGATCCGTGCTCATCTGATGGCGGTGATCAAAGTCAGGCTGTCAGAGATCTCTGTATAGCAACCGGTGTCCCAGCAGATGTAGTCTTTACCTCAGTTATAGATCCTGCGGCTGGACAAGTTCGTAGTATTGGTGGAGGGAATCCGCTTCTACAAGAGGAAGAAGCAGATACCTTTACATTTGGTGTCGTTTTGACCCCGTTGGACAATTTATCAATAAGTTTAGACTACTTCGATATTGAGATAGATGATGTAATATCTGGTGCAGGAACGAACAATCTGCTAGATATTTGCTATAACAATACTGATATCGGAGGCTTAGGTTCTACAGCATGTAACCGAGTTACTCGTAGAAGTGATGGTTCAATTGATTTTGTTGATAATCCAGTAGAAAATGCCGCTTTCCAAACTCTTAAGGGCTTTGATTTAATTGCCAATTACAGTTTCGAACTTTACGGTGGAACAGCTAGTATCGATTATCTCGGAACGTTTACGGACGAGAGGGATTTCCTATCTACGCCGGGTGGGCGGCTTATAGAGTGTGCCGGCAACTTCGGTGATGATTGTGGTGAACCGACCCCTGATTACAAGCACAGAACGACATTCAAGTGGACTGGTGATAATATCACTGCACAGTTACTATGGCGCTTTGTCGGTAGTGTAGATGACGATGCTCCTGATACTGTGCGTACAGTGGATGAAATAGGTACATTTAACTATTTTGATGCTTCTGCTTCATATGTTCTTAGTGAAAACTATCGCTTTACTCTAGGTATCGATAATATCTTTGATAAAGAGCCTCCAGTAATCGGTGATAACGATGAGCAAGCAAATACATTCCCTGCAACTTATGATGTATTTGGACGTACTTTCTACGCTAGCTTCACGGCTACATTCTAAGTAGGGCTTTGTATTGAGAAAAAGGTGAGCTTGGGCTCACCTTTTTTTTATCATATAAAAATAGGTAAGAGACTAAGTGAATGTTGTGGCAAAGATAGCTTTTCTAAGTTTTGCGGCTTCGCTTATGAAGTTAAATTAAGGCGTGGGGTGGTTTTTGAGTAAAAACGAGAAATGGTCTGCATATTGGAAAGCAGAGGGCGCTTCCGGCGAGGTCTTTGTTAATAAGGATGGAGAAAAGCATGAAGAGCTAGTCAATTTTTGGAGAAGCCGTTTAAATGGGATTGCCAAAGGCTCCAAAATTATTGATATAGCTTGTGGTGCTGGTTCAATATTCTCAGATCTTGATTCAGTTGATGGACTAGAGTTGCATGCAGCTGATATTTCGAATACCGCACTCGAGCAGCTTAAGGAGCGCATACCTCAAGTAAACACTCTCTGTTGCTCAGCTGATGACTTACCATATGAAAGCCAAAGCTTCGATGTTGTAGTTAGTCAGTTTGGTGTCGAGTATGCAGGTATAGAAGCGTTCAAAGAGGCCGCTCGTATTGTTAGACCAAAGGGAAAATTGATTACTGTTAGCCATATTGCTGACGGTTATATTGATAGTAGGAATAAATATCAGCTAGATGGCGCTAAGGTGGCAAAGGATTTGTCTTTTATAGAGAAAAGTTTAGCCGTTGTTCATGCTATGTATAGCTCAAATCAAGTTGATTTATCTAGAGCTGGTGAAGACTTTAAAGCTGTGGAACCACATTTAGCTGCGTATATGAAGGTAACGGATTTTGGTGTACATGCACATTTGTATCGTGGTGTTAGGGAAATGCTTAGTAATATGAAAAGCTATCGTCACGAGGACATCATATATTGGCTTGAAGGAATGCAGCAGGAACTAGATGACGCTATTCTACGCCTTACTGAAATGCGAAAAGCTGCATCGACGGAAAAAGATATGAATACAATAAAAAGTGCGTTAGAAGAATTTGGGATGTTTAATATTGAATGTCTAGAAATGCAGTTTAGTGATCATAAGCTTCCTGTTGGATGGGTGCTGTCAGCGGAGAAGTCTTAAGGTGATTGAACTTCAAGCAGCTATGCGTGCTCATCAAGCTGGCAATATAGTAGAAGCTCAGAGACTCTATGAACAGCTTTTAAAGAAAACACCAAATGACTTTAATGCGAAACAGCTTCTAGGTACTTTAATAGCTTCAAAGGGGAATTTTAGTTCGGCCAGTAGGCTTCTGAGAGAATCCCTTTCTATTAACCCCAATCAACCTCATGTCCAGAATAATCTAGCGAATTGTTTAGTGAAGCTTGGACATTATGAAGAGGCAATGACTAGCTTCCAAAATGCTATTAACCTGAAAGAAGACTATTTAGACGCCAAAAAAGGGTTGATTAAAGTTTTAATTGATACTCATAGGTTTGATGAAGCTGAAAAGGTAATAGATAAAGCTCTTGCGATGTTTCCAGAACAGCCTCAACTCTTAACTAAGAAAGCTGATGCATATCGATTATCGGGAAGATTTAATTCCGCGATAGAGGTCTATGAGGAGATCTTAAGAACGTATCCGAGCTTAAAAAATGTTCGTCATAACTATGCCGTTGCACTTAGGTTAAACGAGCAACCAAGACAAGCAGCTAATGAATTGCTTATGCTCATTAATGATGGAATGGAAAACTATCAAGTTTATCATAACTTAGGGAACGCGCTCGCCGATTCAGGGAGCTTGGAAAAAGCAATACCAGCCTTTGAAAAAGCTATTTCACTGAACCCTTATTATGTAGATACTCATAAAAACTTAAATGATGCTCTATGGGAAACCGGTAATGAATCGAACTTTCTTAACTCTTACAAGAGCGTCATGCAAGCCTCTGATTGTCCCCCAAGTATTATATTTTCTTACTGTGAATTCTTGTTGAGGCTTTCTCAGTTTTCGTTAGTTATTGATACTTTGAACCAATACGCTTCAAAGTTTAGAGAGTATGCTCAACACTTTAGTCTAAAAGCGAGAGCAAATCGCGGGCTTGGTAAGCTAGAAGAGGCTATCGAAAATCTACAAATAGCATTGACTTTAGGTGGCATTTCGAAAGAACAGAGAATAGAGTTCTCAGAAACTTATATTTTGGCGGGTGAGTTACAAGCCGCCGAAAAGCAGCTTGATTGCGTATTAGAAAAAGATAGCGATAACCAATTAGCACTAGCCTATATAGGAACATGCTGGCGGCTCAGTAACAATACCAAATATCGAGAACTAAATAACTACGAGAATTATATTAGAGAGTACTTAATTCAGATACCAGAAGGTTTCCATAGTTTAGAGGAGTTTTGTAATGAGCTTTCTAAATACTTAACGCAATTACATAATACCAAGATACAACCGCTAGATCAGACTTTACACCATGGGACGCAAACAAGAGGTAATTTGTTTTCAATTCAACATGATCTTATTAATGCGTTGAAAAAGCAGATAGATTACTGCGTACAGGATTATAACAATCGCCTTAAAGATATGATGCCTGATCGCCTAGGGATAAAGAGTGTTGAAAGTTACAAATACTCGGGCTCTTGGTCAGTAAACTTGCAAGGTAACGGTTACCATAACAGCCATGTTCACCCGATGGGATGGCTAAGCTCAGTTTTTTATGTAGATTTGCCCGATGTTGTTAATGACCATGAAGAAAAGCAAGGATGGTTAAAATTTGGAGAATCTTTTGTTGGTCATAAAAAATTAACATCGGCAGAAAAAGAGATCCAACCAGTTGTAGGTAAACTTGTTTTGTTCCCTTCCTATATATGGCATGGGACCAATTCTTTTTCTAGCTCGCATAGACGCCTAACCGTGGCGTTTGATGTCGTTGAGGATAGCAGACGTAACCTCTGAAGCAGTGGTCAAGCTGCTTGAGAGAAAATGTTGCCAATTTGTTAAGTCATCACAAGTATACTATTTATAGTATACTAGCTTGAAAATATTGTAAGAGTTTCGTACGACAATTGGAGTAATTAATGACTCCAATAAATGTAACAAACATTAATTTATTGTAAACGTTAGATACAACGTCCTCTTGACAATTTTCCTCTATCCATGTGAATATTCCGTCGGTAAGCGTTTACGACTAATGTATAGCGCTAATATTCTAATTATATAAATCGATTTTTTTAGCCTCTGGTTGCACATCGTCCATGATGGAGCAACGAGTACTCAAAACTAAGAATGGTTGGGAATTATGTCCATTATGAGCAAAAGAAACCAAATTGCTTCTGCTGTTTTCGCTACCTTAGCGATAGGTAGTAGTCAAGTTGTTTCTGCAGATCCACTTCAAGATCTTCACAAAGAAGAAGCAAAAATTCACGCTACTGCAGCACAATCACAAAAGAAAATTAACGCGATATACGAGCAAACGCAGGAGCTATTGTTTGAATACAGAGGCGTAGTTGACGAAACCGAAAACCTTAAAGTTTATAACGATTACCTAGCTGGCTTGGTTGCAGACCAACAAGCAGGAATCGATTCATTGCAATCACAAATTGATTCAATTGAAGAAACAAAGCAAAAAATTGTTCCGCTCATGTACCGCATGATAGATAGCTTGGAACAATTCATCGAAATCGATGTTCCTATCAATTACGAAGAGCGTGTAGCACGTATTGCTCGTTTACGTAATGTTATGACTAACTCAAACGTTACAACTTCAGAGCAGTTCCGTCAGGTTATTGAGGCTTACCAAATTGAGAACACCTATGGTTCTTCTATTCGCTCATACCAGGGCGTAGTTTCTTATGAAGGGACCGATGTAGCTGTTAATAACTTCAACTTAGGTCGTACAGCGTTGCTAGCCCTGTCTTTAGACCAGAAAAATGCTTGGGTTTGGGACAATAATACTCGTTCCTGGGAAAAACTTGGAGACGAGTACCTAAATTCTGTTGTAACAGCCAGCCGTATGGCTCGTAAGCAGTTACCATTTGATCTAGTCAAACTACCAATACAGGCAGCGGAGTAATATCAATGAAAAAATTAGTAAAGTCCTTATTGGTATCAGCAGCTGTAACTTGTGCTGCACCGGTAGCTTTAGCACAAACACCAACCACGCTAGATGACTTACTTGATCAAGTTAAGAAAAATCGTGTTTCTGAAGCTCGCATCGATGCACAGAGAGAGGCTGCATTTAACTCAGCACGCGCAGACAAACAAGGCTTGCTTCGCAAAGCTCAAGCTGACTTAAAATCTGAGCAAGGTCGTGGTGATAGACTAAGAAAGCAATATGCAGACAATGAAATCACTCTAGCAGAGAAAGAAGTTGAATTAGATACTGCGGTTGGAACATTGGGCGAAATGTTCGGTGTTGTTCGTCAAGCATCTGCCGAGGCTTATGGCCGTATCTCAACATCAATTGTAAGTGCTCAATTCCCAGGTCGTGGTGAATTCTTACAACGTATGTCTGAAGAATCCAAAGGTCTTCCAAATATTAAAGAATTAGAAGATCTATGGTTCGCACTTCAAACAGAGATGACTGAGTCTGGTAAAGTGACTAAGTTCCAAGGCGAAGTAATTAGCCTAGATGGTGGTTCTGAAACTCAAGAAGTTACTCGTATCGGTACGTTTAACCTACTTGGTAATGAAGGTTACTTAGCATACAACCAAGAAACTGGGCAAATCCAACCTCTTGGACGTCAGCCAGAATCAAACCAAGTTTCTACAGCTCAGGCATTCCGTTCTGCAACGGGTGGTGTACAACCAGTATTTATCGACCCAACACAAGGTCAGATTCTTGGTTTGTTAACAGCTAAAGCAACGATGGAAGAGCGTTATCACGCTGGTGGATACCCTGGTTATATCATTACGGCTATGTTCATCTTTGGTGTGCTAATTTCTATCTATAAGATCATTACATTGACTATTATTGGCGGTAAGATGAGTGCGCAGTTGAAAAATACGAGCAACCCTTCGAGTTCAAACCCGCTAGGTCGTATCCTTCAAGTTTATCAAGAGAATAAGAATGCTGATGCTGAAAACCTTGAGTTGAAGCTTGATGAAGCAACTTTGAAGGAATTACCAAGCATTGAACGCGGCGTTAATATTATTAAGATTCTTGCTGCCATTGCACCGTTACTAGGTCTATTAGGTACGGTTATCGGTATGATTGAGACGTTCCAAATTATTACATTGTTTGGTACTGCTGACCCGCGTCAAATGGCTGGTTCGATCTCAATGGCATTGGTAACAACAGCTGAAGGTATTATCGCGGCATTACCACTTATCTTGTTACACAGCATCGTTGCAGGCCGTGCTAAGTCTATTACTCACATCTTAGACGAGCAAACTGCAGGGATTATTGCTGCTCACGTAGAAGCGGAGAAAGCTTAAATGTTATTCCTGATAGAGCTTTGGGAGTCTGTCAGGGAGTTTATCGCGACTGGCGGTGACGTACTGTACGTTGTCGCCATAGCGCTCTTTCTGATGTGGATACTGATGATTGAACGCTACTGGTTTTTATCAGCTGTGTTTCCAAAATATAGAGAGCAAGTAATTGCTAATTGGGATGCAAGGGCTGATACAACATCATGGTATGCGCATAGAATTCGTGACAGATGGATTTCAGAAGCCGGTGACAAACTTCGTCAACGCATGATTATGATTAAAACACTTGTTGCGATGTGCCCGTTAATTGGCCTTTTGGGGACGGTGACAGGCATGATTGCAGTGTTTGAAGTTATGGCCGTTCAAGGTACTGGTAACCCCAGACTTATGGCAGCTGGTATTTCTATGGCGACTATTCCGACAATGGCTGGAATGGTAGCGGCGTTATCTGGCGTGTTTTTTAGCTCTCGTTTAGAAGCTAAAGTTAAAATTGCACAAGAGTCCTTAGTAGATAGCTTGCCGCATCATTAGAGAGAGATTTTTATGGCTCGCAAACAGCGTGTAGAAGAGGAAGAAGCAACGATTGATATGACTCCTATGTTGGATATTGTATTTATCATGCTTATCTTCTTTATAGTTACCACCTCGTTTGTAAAACAAGCGGGTGTTGAGGTAATAAAGCCTGCAGCAAAGACTGCAATAAAGGAAAAGTCAGCGAACATATTTGTTGCGGTGACTGATGGCGGCGATGTTTGGTTAGATAGACGCAAAGTTGATGTTGATCGTGTATCAACGAATATAGAACGTCTATTAGCTGAACAACCCACCGATAGAGTGATTGTCCAAGCGGATGCAGATGCAGACCATGGCGTGGTAGTTAAGGTAATGGATCAAATCAAAGCTGCTGGAATCAATCGAATTATAATCTCAGCGCAGGATGTATAGTATGGGCAGATTAATAGTATCGATATTAGTTGGTGCAGCTATCACTTTTGGGTTGTTTGTTGTTATGGCAAAACTCATTTCCAACTCTCAAACTGCGCAGGAAGAAATACCACCACCGCCTGTAATAGATATCGTTATGGATGAACCTGACGAATCTACTCAGACGCGTACTCGTGTTCCACCGCCGCCACCGCCGCCACCTGAGCAGCCCCCTAAGATTCAGCAAAGTGAACCTGATGTTGCTGACCCAGATGCTGCTGGTTTAAATTTTGATTTACCATCTGTTGATGTTGGCGGATCATCTTTTTCAATCGGTGCTCCAGGTGCTATCGGTAGAGACGGTGACGCAACTCCTATTGTTCGTATTAATCCGAAATATCCTATCGAAGCTGCTAGAGATGGCCGTGAAGGTTGGGTACGTTTGAGTTTTACAATCAATGAAGTTGGTGGTGTAGAAGACGTCAAAGTGATTGATGCCGAGCCAAAACGTATTTTCAACAGAGAGGCTACAAGGGCACTTAGACGTTGGAAGTACAAGCCAAAAGTTGTTGATGGCAAAGCGATTAGACAACCAGGCTTAGAAGTTCAATTAGACTTTAAGTTGGAGCAATCGTAATGACTAAATCTAATTTTCCGCTCAAAAAGTTGTTGGTATCAGGTGCATTTTTAGTAGCTGGAGTTGTTAGCACAAGTGCTAGCGCTCAGCTGGCTGATCCACCTATTGTATGTCCTGGATATGAGCCAGAGCCGACTAAGATAGTTGGTGAGCGAGTTGGTAAGAAGATTCAGAAAGCTTTTGAGTTTTATTCTGCTGACCAAGCTGATGAAGCGCTTGAAGTGTTGAGAGATATCAAAACTAAGGACGAATTTGATCGTGCTTATGCGGATAGATTCTTGGGTAATATTCTTGCTATTAAAGAAGGAGGAGCCAAAGAAGCGCTTCAATTTTTAACTCGTGCAGCAGAACCTAATGTTCTTAGTGCGAGCGAACAAGCTATTACTTTGAGAAATGTTGCGGACTTGAATCTTCAAGAACAAAACTTTTCTGCCGCTATTCAATGGTATCAGAGATGGTTAGATTATACGTGTAAAGAAGATCCTGTGGTTTATCTTCGTATATCTAGCGCCTATTTCAACGATAAGAAAATGGCAGAGGTTATAGCGCCAGCTGATAAAGCTATTGCGCTTTATGATAAGCCAGAGAAAAACGCTTATATATTAAAAATATCATCCTACGTAGAACGTAAGATGTTTAAAGAAGCGATTGATGTGGCTGAAACACTTCTTAAAATCTTCCCTGAAGAGCAAAGGTGGTGGAAGCAGCTAGGCTACTACTACATGCAACAAGAACAATATGCTAAAGCGCTATCTACTTTTGAATTGGCTCATGGTCAAGGATTCTTAACCAAAGAAAACGAAGTTAAGGTACTAGCGCAATTGTACGCGACGAATGAGATTCCTCATCGTGCTGCAGTTGTTCAAGAAAAATACCTTGATAGTGGTTTGATCAAAAAAACCAAAGAGTCCCTTTCTGCAGCAGCTAATTCTTGGCATCAAGCTAGGAACTATAAAAAAGCAGCTAAGTTTTATGGTGAAGCAGCTAAAGTAGCAAACGACTCTTCTTTATATCGTAGGCAGGGCGGTTTGTTGCTGATAGCTGAAGATTTTAAAGGAGCGGTAACTGCTTTAGAAAAAGCGCTTAGTATGGGAGTCAGTGGAGAAGGTCAGGTTCAACTGGACCTTATGCAAGCTAATTTCCATCAAGGCAAGTTCAAAACAGCGTATAAACATATGTTAGAAGCCAAGAAGGATAGAGGTGCCGCTCGAACAGCTCGAGCTTGGGAGTCTTATATTAAGGAAAAGGCTAAGAACCGAGGCATTAACATTTAGTGACATAAAAAGGCTCCTTACGGGAGCCTTTTGTGATAATAAAGCTGGTAATTTAGCGTAGGATTGCTATTTATTTCCCGAGTAAACCATTATTA
Source organism: Alteromonadaceae bacterium M269 (assembly GCA_004353515.1). Taxonomy (GTDB): domain Bacteria; phylum Pseudomonadota; class Gammaproteobacteria; order Enterobacterales; family Alteromonadaceae; genus M269. Next base: position 547,709 of record SMNZ01000002.1, read on the forward strand.
GATAAAAAGAGTAGTAAAGATACTCAGGTTTAATTTCTGAGATTTACTGTTCAAGTAAATTTATTGAAATTAAATTTTAGGGTGGCGGGTCTTATAGTTCGTTATGCTAATTTAAGATTTAAATAATCGTTCAACAAGTAAGGTTTTAAATATGAAAAAGACTAACATCGCAACAACAATCGGTGCAGTTGTAGTAGGTTCATTAGCAGCTGCCAGCGTTCAAGCTGATACTAACCCTTTCGGTTTCCAAGAATTAGAAGCTGGTTACATGCAATTTGCTGCTGAAGGCAAATGTGGCGAAGGCAAGTGCGGTGGCGACAAAGCTGGTAAAGAAGGCAAATGTGGCGAAGGCAAATGCGGCGGCGACAAAGGCGGTAAAGAAGGCAAGTGTGGCGAAGGCAAATGCGGCGGCGACAAAGGCGGTAAAGAAGGCAAGTGTGGCGAAGGCAAATGCGGCGGCGACAAAGGCGGTAAAGAAGGCAAATGCGGTGAAGGCAAATGCGGTGGAGCTCGCTAAGGCCTAGCTTGACTTAAAATTTAAGTTATTATGAAAGGCCAGCTTTTAAGCTGGCCTTTTTAGTTTTGAAATTTGTTAGTTCTGAGAGTAAAAGGCTGAAGTCGATGAAAAAGAGTTTAAAAGGCGTGGGCCTAGGGCTGCGCAGGGAGATGATTGGCAGCTTAGTGGATAACATTCCAAAAGAAGTCGACTTTTGGGAAGTTGCACCCGAAAACTGGATCCCTTTAGGTGGCAAGTATCAACAACAGTTATCTGCTTTCACTCAAAAAACTAATTTTGTAACACATGGCTTATCGCTATCTATTGGAAGCCCTGAACCGCTTGATGTCGATTTTGTAAGGCAAGTGAAAAGCTTTGTCGAACAGCATGAAATTATGTTTTACAGTGAACATCTTAGCTACTGTTCTGGTGAAGGGCACTTATATGACTTGATGCCGATTCCATTCACTAAGGAAGCCGTTGATTACGTATCTGACAGGATCCAGCAAGTGCAAGATATTATGCAGGCTCCACTAGTTATAGAGAATGTGTCTTATTATGCAGCTCCTGGCCAAGAGATGTCTGAGTTGGAGTTTACTTTAGAGATCTTGAAAAAGTCTGGTTGTTTGATGTTATTAGACGTTAATAACATTTATGTGAACAAAGTTAATCATGGATACGACGCCGAAGGCTTCATCAAAGCTATTCCAACAGAAAAGATTGTCTATGGCCATGTAGCCGGACACTACAATGAAGCAGAAGACCTCATTGTTGATACTCATGGAGCCGAGGTAATTCAACCTGTATGGGATTTACTTGAGTATGCTTATAGTGTTCATGGCGTCTTTCCAACCTTACTCGAGAGAGATTTTAATATCCCACCTATTGGAGACCTTCTTATTGAAGTCGAGAAGATCAGACAATTGCAAAATAAATATAGCCAATCAGCGAAGATGTCAGCATGAGTCAGGAAAATCGTTTTATAGAAACGCAACTCGCTTTCATTCGCCACATCAAAGACCCCGAGACTAACCCTTTACCAGAAGGTGTTGAAGATAGGCGGATGAATATCTACAGAGATCTGTTCTTCAACAATGTTAAAGGCTTCCTTTCCAACGCGTTCCCAGTGTTAGAGCTAATGTATTCTGAAGACGATTGGCAGAAGTTGGCGAGAACTTTCTTCTCTAAGCACAAGTCACAGTCCCCTTATTTCGTGGATATTAGCAAAGAGTTTATAGAATTCTTGAGTAATGATTACGAAATGAGTGATATAGATCCCCCTTTTATGTTGGAACTTGCACATTATGAATGGTTGGAGCTATCGGTTAATGTACGCAAAGAGTCGCGTATCCAAAGGTACTGGCGAGAGAGTGATGGAATAGCGAAAGTGACGTTGTCTGAGCTTGCAACTTTGGCGAGTTATAGGTTCCCGGTACATCTGATTGGAGAGGATTACAAGCCTGAAGAGCCAGGTGACGATTACGTTCACTTAGTTGTTTATCGAAATACAGACAATGAAGTCAATTTTTCGTTACTAAATGTCGCTACAGTTCAAATGTTGTCGTTGCTTTCTGAGCGTTCCATGTCTATTGATGAAATAGCAGAGGAGATGCATAAAGCTATGCCGCAAGTCGACAAAAGCGTTATTGCTGCTGGCGCTGAAAGTACAATTAAGTCGTTACTTAACCAACAAGTGTTGTGCCTTGATAACTAATTTAGTTATTTAGGCATAGCTCCTAGCTTATGCAGAATTAAGCGTATTAATGACACGCTGAGCCATCACAAAGCTTTTCGTTGCTATACCCAAATAGACTTCACTTCATTATTATCGAATTGCCAATTTTTAAAATATACTTTAACAGCCTATGAATGTTATTGGCTTTCCTTTAACATTCGCCCATTAGTTTTAAGGGCTGAAAGCTCTATCTTTTTTGGAGAACAATCATGCAATCAGAGCAACATGATCCTTTTAGTGTAAAACACTTACTTGTATCACTTGCAGTATTAGTGGCTTTACCTCTTCTACATGTTATTGCTGGATGGGCTACATTTTATTTTCGCTAAGGAAAATTTGCTGAGAAAGGAAGGGTTACTTTGTCTCAAGAGTATTTAAAATCTACTATCCGAACAATTCCTGATTACCCTAAAAAAGGGATAATGTTTCGTGATGTAACTACCCTTATGCAGGATGCTAAAGCGTTGTCTATAGCCGTCGATATGCTCGCTGAGCAGTACCAAAGGCATACTTTTGATAAGATAGCTGGTGCTGAAGCCAGAGGGTTTATTTTTGGCACTGCTTTAGCGCTTAAATTAGGTGTTGGCTTTGTTCCTTTAAGAAAGCCAAACAAACTCCCTGGTAAAGTGATTAAAGAAACCTACCAACTTGAATATGGTGAAAGCTCTCTCGAAGCTCATATCGATGCCATTCAACCCGGGGAAAAAGTATTGTTGGTTGACGACCTTTTGGCAACCGGTGGAACAATGCTAGCATCTGCATCACTTATTCGTAGACTAAAAGGTGTTGTTGAGGACGCATGCTTTATCGTTTCTTTGACTGATTTGCCGGGAGAATCTCGACTGCAAGGTGAAGGCATCAATTGTTTCTCCTTATGCCAGTATGAAGGTGAATAAAGACTAATGTCCTATCAAGTACTCGCACGTAAGTGGCGCCCTAACAATTTCTCAGAACTAGTTGGTCAAGAGCATGTTGTTTCTGCAATCAGCAATGGCCTGGAGCATAATCGATTGCATCATGCCTATTTGTTCACGGGAACTCGTGGCGTAGGTAAAACAACGATTGCTCGTATACTGTCGAAAAGCTTAAATTGCGAAGTTCAGGCGGGAGCTAATCCGTGCGGACAGTGTGATACTTGTCAAGATATCGAGCAGGGTAGATATGTCGATCTCCTTGAAATAGATGCTGCTTCTCGGACCAAGGTTGAAGATACTCGAGAGCTACTTGATAACGTTCAATATAAGCCGACTAGAGGGCGTTACAAGGTCTATTTGATCGATGAAGTGCATATGCTGTCCAAGCACAGCTTTAATGCGTTATTGAAAACCTTAGAAGAACCACCAGAGCATGTTAAGTTCCTCCTAGCGACTACTGATCCTCAGAAGCTACCAATCACCATATTGTCTCGATGCTTGCAGTTTAATTTGAAAGCGCTCTCCAGAGCTCAAATAAAACAGCAAATAACTTACATCTTAGGCGAAGAGAAAATTGAGAGCGATGAAGACGCTATAAATCATTTAGCGCATGCAGCACAAGGAAGCATGCGGGACGCTTTGAGCTTAACTGATCAAGCGATTGCTTCTGGTAATGGAAAGGTTAGCAATGAAACGGTTATTGCTATGCTTGGTCTTTTAGATCGAAATCAGTTATCCAAATTGTTAGCGAGTGTTTTGTCTCAAGATTCGGCTAAAACTTTTGAATGGGTTGAGAGTCTCGCAAATCAGTCACCGGACTATGCACAGTTGATGAGTGAACTGCTGAGTCTTTTGCACCAGATTGCACTAACTCAGTTTGTGCCTGACGCTTGCAAGCTCGAAACATCCACACCTAAAGCGATATATCAACTAGCTAAAACAATTGCCCCTGAACATATTCAGCTTTGCTATCAAATTGTTTTACAAGGTAAGAGAGACTTACCTTATGCAGCCGATGGTCGTTCAGGCTTAGAAATGACGCTGCTCAGGATGCTATCTTTTACTCCAGTGGCTCAAAAAAAAACTCCTGAAGATTTAAATCAAATAGCTTCAAGAGAAGAGCGTGAAGAGCATTCGGAAAAAGTTACCACCCATTTAGAACTCGATAATGATGACGCTAAGAGCTTTAGCGAGCAAGAGGCCGATGAATCAGAAGCAACTTCAATAGATAGTTTGGCTGAAGAATCATTGCCTGAAGAAGAGACACATTTAGCTGAGCAACAAGCAGATATTCTGTCTCAAGCTGAATCTTTAAGAGACCAGGCATTTTCTTCAGCTCCATCAGATAGGGACAGTGAATCTATAGAGCCTTTTCAAGAAGCAGAAGACTCAAATAATTTTCCTATGGATTCAGCTAGTGACGAACAATTACTTGCTAAAGAGCATGAAAACTTGGCTCAGGATAGCGATAGTCACTTGAGTACTACTGAGTCTTTAATTGCTATGAAGCAGCAAATTAAAGCGCTGAATAAGCAAGATATTGAGAATCATTCTCTGGAAAGTGGCAAGGTGGAATCAAAAGAATTTGAACCGCCTGTAAGTACTTCATCAACAGATATTAGCGAAGAAAAGGAAGAGCAACATTCAGCGCATAACGATGCCCAAGTAGAAAATGTTGTAGATGAAGATCATACGCCCGTTAATGAAGTAAAGTCGGAGCAAACTCAAATTGCTACTGACGATATGCCACCGTTTGAGTTAGATGATAACCAACTTGAACAAATGGACAGCGCTTATTCTGAGCCTTTACCAGGGCAGTATCAGGAACAAAATACAGTTGTTGACTACGAGCCTTTGGAATTGCCTAATGCTGAGCAACAGCAACAGCAACAGCAACAGCAACAGCAACAGCAACAGCAACAGGTTGAAGTTGATGAGCAAGAAATTGAAGACAATGAAGCTCCTATAGATTTCACTGCTGAGGATAATGTTGAGGTGACTTTAACCGTAAATCCTTTCAGCGATAGTGGCGATAAAATCATTGCTGCGAGCCAGCTAGATTCTTGGAGTAAAACGATTGAAGATATGGAAGTCAGAGGGCTAACAAAGCAACTCGCCTTGCATTCAAACTTTTATAACAATGAAGGGAATGTATCGCTTCTTATTGCGGAAACGAAGTCACACTTGAATACAGTTGTTGCGAAAGAGAGAATTACATCAGCGTTAGAAAGGTTAATGGGAATGCCGATTCAATTGTCGGTTGAGTTTGGCGTCCCTGTAAATACACCTTTTGCCATTCAACGAAAGATTAATCAAGTTAGGCATGAGTATGCCTGTCAGCTCGTCAAAACAGACGACAATATCGTAAGGTTTGTTCAACAGTTCGACGCATCAGTCGAGCCAGATACAACCTTCGCTAGATAATAGAAATAGAGTACCGACTCGAAGAGTCAAAAATTTTTAGGAGTTAGAATCATGTTTAAAGGTGGTATGGGTAATATCATGAAGCAAGCGCAACAAATGCAGGAGCGCATGCAGCAAACTCAAGAAGAACTTGCTAGCTTAGAGGTTACCGGTCAGTCAGGTGCTGGAATGGTCAAGGTCACAATGACGTGTAACCACAATGTGAGACGTGTTGAAATTGATGAGAGCCTTATGCAAGACGATAAGGAAATGATTGAAGATTTAGTTGCAGCTGCGATTAATGACACTGTTCGCAAAATACAAGAAACAAGCAAAGAGAAAATGTCAGATGTAACTGGCGGAATGCCGTTACCTCCTGGTTTTAAAATGCCTTTTTAAGTGACGAAGAACCGAATAACCCATGAAGTTTAGTCCCTTAATAGATGGCCTCATCTCTTCACTCAAAGTATTGCCTGGCGTAGGAGCTAAGTCTGCGCAACGAATGGCGTTTCAATTACTCGAAAGAAATAGAGAGGGCGCTCTTAAGTTAAGTGAGGCATTGCACGATGCTATGCAACACGTAAAGCATTGCCAGCGTTGTCGCACATTCACCGAGCAGAGCATATGCGATATTTGCAGCAATCCTAAAAGACAGGAGTCTGGGATTTTATGTATCGTCGAGTCACCACAAGATGTGATTGCCATAGAGCAAACAGCGGAATTTAGTGGTCGATATTTTGTTTTGATGGGACATTTGTCTCCCATTGATGGTATTGGGCCTTCTGATCTTGGTTTAGATAAGTTATTAGACATTCTCAGTAAAGAAAGTGTTGAAGAAGTGATTCTAGCCACCAACCCAACGGTGGAAGGGGAAGCAACTGCTCATTACATTGCCCAAATGTGTAAGGATAACAATGTTAGTGCAACGAGAATCGCGCACGGAGTGCCCGTAGGGGGAGAACTAGAGTTTATCGATGGTTCTACGTTAACTCATGCATTTAGCGGGCGTAGACAGCTCTGAGTAGCTTATTCTGGGATTATACGCCCGCCCCAATCAATAATTAGTGTTAAATACTGTCTTGTGTAGCTTATTTCCCAACAAAATTAATTTTTTTGCTTGAAAATAAGCTAGCCGCCCTTATCTCCTTATCCAATTGTGTGAACCCTAATCAGGAGACTTGTGGTTATGGCTGAAACAGCCCAAAAAGAAACTCTCGGATTCCAAACGGAAGTTAAGAAACTTCTGAAGTTAATGATCCATTCACTGTATTCCAATAAAGAAATCTTTCTACGCGAGCTTGTTTCAAATGCAGCTGATGCATCTGATAAGTTGCGCTTTAAAGCTCTTTCAGACAATAGTTTGTATGAAGGTGACGGTGAATTAAGAGTTCGTCTATCTGTTGATAAAGATGCTGGAACTCTCACTATTTCAGATAACGGAATAGGGATGAATCGTGATCAAGTTATTGAAAATTTGGGAACGATAGCTAAATCTGGTACTTCTGAGTTTTTCGAAAAGCTTTCTGGTGATGAAGCGAAAGACTCACAATTGATTGGTCAATTTGGTGTTGGTTTTTACTCTGCTTTCATCGTTGCTGATAAGGTGACTGTGAGAAGCCGTGCTGCTGGTGATGATGCTTCAAATGGCGTGCAATGGGAGTCTCATGGCGAAGGTGAGTTTGATGTTGAGCAGATCGAAAAGGCTGAACGTGGAACAGATATCATTCTTCATTTAAGAGAAGATGAAAGTGAGTTTTTAAATGACTGGCAGCTTAAAACTGTTGTCAGTAAATACTCTGACCATATAAGTATCCCTGTTGAAATGTGGACAGCACCTACAGAAGAAACAGAAGATGCTGATGGCAACAAAGTTGCTGGTGAGCCAGGCAAGTGGGAATCAGTTAATAAAGCGACCGCTCTTTGGAATCGTGATAAATCAGATATCAGCGATGACGAGTATAAAGAATTTTATAAGCATATCTCTCACGACTTTGCTGATCCTTTGCTTTGGTCTCATAACAAAGTCGAAGGTAAGACTGAGTACACGAGCTTGCTTTATATTCCTGCTAAAGCGCCGTTTGATATGTGGAACCGCGATCAAAGTCACGGACTAAAACTCTTCGTTCAGCGTGTTTTCATTATGGATGACGCAGAGCAATTTATGCCAACTTACTTGCGTTTCGTAAAAGGTTTGCTCGACTCAAATGATTTACCGTTGAATGTCTCACGTGAAATATTGCAGGACAACAAGATCACGCAGGCTATGCGCCAAGGTTGTACTAAGCGTGTGCTTTCGATGCTCGATAAATTAGCGTCTAAAGATGCAGAAAAATATCAGAGCTTCTGGAATGAATTTGGTGGTGTCTTAAAAGAAGGTCCTGCTGAAGATTTCTCTAACAAAGAAAAAATCGGCAAGTTACTTCGTTTTGCTTCTACCAACGGCGACAGCAGCATTCAAAATGTCTCTCTTGACGACTATATCGGTCGTATGAAAGAAGGCCAAGAGAAGATCTATTACGTGACAGCTGATAGCTACGAAGCGGCTAAGAATAGCCCTCACTTGGAAATCTTCCGTAAGAAAGGAATTGAAGTTCTGTTGATGTCTGATCGCATTGATGAGTGGTTAATGTCTCACTTAACAGAGTACTCTGAGAAACAATTCCAATCTATCGCCCGTGGTGCGCTAGACCTTGGTGACTTGGAAGACGAAGAGAGTAAGAAAGCGCAAGAAGCTGCTGAGAAAGAAGTTGAAGGTGTTTTAGAGCGTGTTAAAACTGCTCTAGGGGATAAAGTGACAGATGTTAAGTTCACTCACCGCTTAACGGATTCACCTGCTTGTATCGTTGCTGAAGAGCACGGAATGACAACTCAAATGGCTAAATTGATGGAAGCTGCAGGCCAACCTGTTCCCGAAGTTAAATATCTATTTGAGCTTAACCCTGAGCATAAATTAGTGAAGCTTCTTTCTGATATGCAAGACGAAGAGCAATTTGGTCAGTGGGCTGAAGTTTTATTTGACCAAGCTGCACTGTCTGAAAAAGGTAGCTTGAAAGACCCTGCTAGCTTTGTTCAGAAACTAAATACATTATTGATGGATTTGGTTAAGTAAAGACAATTTGTTCGAACTATCAAAACGGGCTTAGCGCCCGTTTTTTTATGCTCAAACTTTATAGTTGATAGCGATTATTTCCCAATTATTTGAGAGATATTCTAGCTCTCTTTACGGCGTCTCCAGGGCAAAAGAGCACTGTTTGAAAAAAATATTGTTTAGCGAACAATAACAGTCCTTAATCTCCTTGTAACATTCATTTTGAATGTGTAAAGTTGCGCTTTTATTCACAAATCTAAAGATAAGAGGAAGCGATGCGCATCATACTTCTTGGCGCACCAGGCGCAGGAAAAGGCACCCAAGCTCAATTTCTAATGAGTCAGTTTGGTATTCCACAGATATCAACTGGTGATATGTTGCGTGCAGCAATTAAAGCCGGAACTGATTTGGGTAAACAAGCAAAACAAGTCATGGATGAAGGAAAGCTAGTTTCCGATGAACTCATTATTGGCTTGGTAAAGGAACGCATCAGTCAAGATGATTGTGCTGGTGGTTTCTTGTTGGATGGTTTCCCAAGAACAATTCCTCAAGCGGATGCAATGAAAGATGCTGGTATCGATGTAGACCATGTCATTGAGTTTGATGTTGATGATGAAGTGATTGTCTCTAGAATGGCTGGCCGCAGAGTACACCCTGGCTCAGGCCGTGTTTACCATGTCACTTTCAATCCACCTAAGGTAGCTGATAAAGATGATGAGACTGGTGAAGATCTTATAGTGAGACCTGATGACCAAGAAGAGACGGTAAGAAATCGTCTTAAAGTCTATCATGAGCAAACTAAGCCTCTAGTCGATTATTATTCTAAAGAAGCTGGTGAAGGCCGTTGTAAGTACCATAAAGTAGATGGTTCTCAGCCAGTTGAGCAAGTGAGTCAATTACTTGCAGAGACTCTTTCTTAGTTTCTACACACTCTTCTCTAAAAGTGGCAAGCTTCATCTGAGTTTGCCACCTTATTTTAAAATTTAGTGTTTACAAATCGTACACTTTCTTGCAGCATCACCTCTTTGCAATTAATTATCTTTTGCGAATATGCAATTACAAATCTCACTATTTTACGGAAGTTTGCTAGGTGTTTTTTATATCTACCTAACCTTGTTGGTGCTGAATCAGCGTAACAAGCAAAAGATAGGTTTAGGAGACGGCGGCGATAAGAAGTTTAATCAGCTAATTAGAGCCCATGCTAACTTTGCAGAATATGTTCCTCTGGCCTTAGTGTTGATCCTAATGGCGGAGGTTAACCATCTATCTTATTGGGTTATACATGCTGCTGCTTTATGCCTATTATTTGGGCGTTTATTGCATGCGTATGGATTGAGACTTCATGATGGAGCCAGTTGGCAAAGAGTTGTTGGTACGGCACTAACGCTAGGAGCAATTTTAATTGCTGCTGTTTTAAATTTGACGTCATTTTATATATAGCAGATACATTATCTCCTTAGTTTTTAAATTCAAGGAAATGCTTTAAGCCATTTAACTTATACACAGAAATAAAAAACGGCGCATTTAGCGCCGTTTTTTGTAATTTGATTTTAAAAAGAAAACTTAGTTTTCATTTTCTATGAGCTTACTGCCAATCTCAATGCTACGAGGTTTTTTGGCTTCTGGGATTAAACGCTCTAAATCGATATGTAAAAGACCATTCTCAATATCTGCTGCTAATACTTTAACATGATCGCCTAACTGGAATTTTCGTTCGAAATTTCGTTCAGAAATTCCCTTATGTAGGAACTTTCTTTCACGCTCTTTTTCAGACTTAGTACCTGTAACTTTTAGCGTGTTTTCCTGAACCTCGATTGATAACTCTGGTTTAGCAAAGCCCGCAACGGCCATAGTAATTCTGTACTTGTCTTCAGCAAGTAACTCTATATTGTATGGAGGGTAGCTGTTCTGTTTGTCATTTCTGTTAGCTGCATCTGCTAACGAAGCTAGGTGATCGAAACCAATGAATGAACGGTAAAGTGGAGATAGATCGATATTGCGCATAGTCATATCCTCATTAAAGCAATATGTTAAATGTTGTCCCGATAATTCGGCGACGGTTTATTTTGTAGTCCCTTATGGCGACTACAATAACTATGTAGGGACAGTATTTAGCTTTTCAAGAAAAAAATTAAAATTTTTTGTTTTTTAATTTATCGGGCTGTTAAGCATTCTTATTTTTAAGCCGACATAGAGGGTATGTCATTACTTTTAACGGCTAATAGTTTGCGAATTCTGTATTAGGCTTCTAGAGTATTATTGTTAATTTGTTTCAATATCATGGCGGACATACGCGATTAAATAATAATTCGTTAACGCAATGTATTAACGAGAGGTAGCATGCAAGGAAATAGGGAGCTTAAGTATCTGCTAGAGAATATGGAACCTGTTCTCGAAAAAGAAAATTACGTTTTCTGTACTGTTCCAGGAGGTCACTATGGGGCGTTCGCTGCTCTTCAGCCCATAGCATCATTTCAAGAAAAAGAAGGTCTGACTATTGTCTTGTTGCAATGTCAGGCTGATATTATGGATCTGACTTACCACGGTGTGTTTCGTTGCATATCCTTGAGAATACATAGCAGCTTAGATGCTGTCGGTTTGACAGCGGCAGTATCTGGTGTTCTCGCGAAAGCAGGGATTAGTGCTAATGTAATTGCTGCATATTTTCATGACCATATATTTGTTCCTCAAGAACGAGCAGAGGACGCCCTAGCTCTGTTAGAGGCAATGTAGAGGTAAGAGAGCTATATATCCCCGCCATCATTGAAAATACCATTCGTAAGCCGAGAAGTTTCATCACAACTGCTTGCAACCTGGATATATTTCCAATGATTTTGAGGATAACTTGTTGTCTATAACCTAAGTACTTTAAAGAGCTGACTCGACGGCTTCGCCATTTATTTTATAAACAACGCCGCCTTTCATCACCATATCAACGCCTTGCAGCAGGTTGATGTACTTCAATACATCACCTTTAACCGCGATGATATCAGCTAGTTTCCCTTTGGAGATTGTGCCTGTTTTATCGCTAACGCCCATCATCACTGACGGCCAGTAAGTCGCTGCACGAATAGTATCCATGGTATCTATGCCCATTTCATCACGCCATACAGCAAGTTCGTTCCACGTACTTTGACAATGGAATTTGGTTGGTATGCCACTATCTGTGCCTACAAGAAATACCACACCAGATTCTTTGAGTTGCTGGATTTTGCGCTTCAACGTTGGCTTTCTGAGAGGCGTTAGTTGCATATATGCAAGCTGCCCGGGGTTTTCTAACGATTGCTTAATATCTGCTATCGTGTCCTCTTTCAGACCTCTATGCCAACACTTACTATCGAGCTTTTCTGGATTCGCAACTGTATTTTCATAGTTCCATAAACCTTCTACAGTGGGTGTCCAATACAAGGGACCTCCTGCGATTCTACCCGTAGCCGTTCTTTCTTTAAGTAATCGCATGATGTCTTCTGGATATTCCGGCGCTGTTGTTAAGCCTGTATGTTCAAAGTTGTCTACTCCAATTTCCAAACCTCTGCGGATTTCATCTGGTCTATGGGAATGAGCTACAACCTTTAAATTGTATTTATGTGCTTCATCAACAACAGTTTGAGCAACCTCTAACGTCATTTTATCGTGGTCGATGAGCTTAATGATATCGACTCCGGCATCAGCTAGCTTTTTAACTTTCTTCCTAGCGTCGCTAGCATTTTTAACACCCCAGCGGTAAAACTCAGTACCAGGGTAAGCCTCGTGCTGGATGAACGGACCAGACACAAAAAGCCTTGGACCTGGTATCTCTCCACTTTCGATGCGACTTTTAACAGATATTGAAGCTTCCAGCGGCGCACCTAGATCTCTGGCGCTAGTAACACCTGCTAAAAGGAGTTGTACCGCACTTGCAGGCATGATTTCATCAGCGAACCTGTCAGGGTATTCCTTATGCCAGTGTCCGTAATCTGAGTGACCGTTAAGCATAAGATGTGCGTGACTTTCCCATAGGCCAGGCAGAACATCCATACCTTCAGTTGATACGATTTCATAGCCTTCGGGCACAGGTAATGTGTCAACAGTACCCACTTGCTCAATGGTATCGCCGTCAATTAAAATCACACTGTTTGCAATTGGCTGATGCCCAAATCCATCAATTAAACGACCGCCAACTAACGCTTTTTGTTCAGCTGCAAAGGTAGATGCGCTGACTAAGCTTATACAACCCAAAGTGAGAGATAAGAGTGTTTTACGAAGCATAGTGTTTCCTTAGTTCATTGTACTTATGTCGATCCGCATTGTTTTTTTATTTTATAGTGTATTGCGCTTCCTTTTTGAAAAGGGTAGCGGTCAATGTGGAGTGGCATTTTCGCTCATAGTTGTCATGAGCTGAGTATCAATGTAAGTCAAATGTAAAACTGATACAATTTCTTAACGTGGTAGCTCAATTTACCTGTGAATTAGAATGTACACTGGTGAGAGTGCACAGCAGGGTTGTACGACAGTATGTAAGTTCTTACTTACGCTAAAGCCTTCATTATTTAATAAAGCTGCCGATATTATGAAGTGTTATACGGAAGATAGGTTTATTTTTGAATAGTTTAGCATCTCATATAACGCGCCTATATAACCGATAGGTGGTAATTATTTGATGAGTAATTACTTGAGTGCGTTAAAAAAAGCATTACTTGCTTACGAGTTCAGGGCATTAGTTGATTTCTTGATTTTGCTGGTGGCTTGTGTTCTGGTTTTTAGTTACGTGAGTTCGAACGACGTGGCCGAAAGGTTTCACGAATTCGCTCAGGGGTATGAACTTTTTGAGCTAGATGAAATCCCGATTGCTCTATCAGCTTGTCTTATCTTCGTACTTATTTTTACCTTCCGCCGACTTCAAGATTTAAAAAGCCAAATTGTCCTTGCGAATATGGATTCGCTGGTTGAGATATATAATCGCCGTAAGGGCGAAGAGCTACTGAAAGCGCGCGTTAAATCCTCAAACCTTCATAACATTCCATTGTCTGTCATTATGATAGATGTTGACGACTTTAAGGCTATCAATGATCAGTATGGGCACGATGCTGGCGATCTTGTTTTAAAAGATGTGATTAAGTTGGTGCAAGAAAAAATTAGGAAAGGAGATATTCTGATCCGTTGGGGAGGGGAAGAGTTTTTAATCGTTTGTCCTAAGCTGGATAAGGAAGTTGCTATCCAACTCGCCAATCGAATTCGTATCGCTATCATGGAGCATCGTTTTAGCGTTGCAGGGAAAGTAACGGCAAGTTTTGGTGTCGCCGAATATAAATTGTGTGAGAGTGTTATGTCTTTTGTGGCTAGAGCTGATGCTCTGTTATATGAAAGCAAAGGAGAAGGTAAGAACTGTGTTAGCTCGAGCTGATTTATTAATTAGCGGGCGAAAAAAAGGCTCTACAACGAGAGCCTAAATTGAGAGTGTGTTGACCTATGCCGTACAGATTTTGTTCTAAATAAAGGCTTTTTGATTGAGGCGAGGACTTGTAGGCTTATAAATATAAGTCAAAAGTCCGTAACAAAAAGCAAGAAGCCTTTATAACGAATCCTTTGGACAACGTTTGTTTGTTATTTATACGGCGTTAGTTCATGTTCATGGAGATGACTACACCGCACATGACCTGCCTTGTCTAAATGACAAACAACTCGTTGCAAAACTTTACTGCATAGGACAACACACTCTACTTAGCGGGAACACAATACAATGTCTTGCATTATTATTACGCTTTAGTCTCTTAAAAGATCATTTATTTTTGGTGACGTGCCTTTAAAACGTTAATTGCGTCAGTCAATGATAAGTCACTTGCCTGTAACAGCACTATCAAGTGGTAAAGCAAGTCTGCTGATTCATTTTTTAACTCTTCTAAGTCGCCAACGGTGGCAGCAAGCGCTGTTTCCACGCCTTCTTCACCGACTTTTTGGGAAATACGCTTAATGCCTTTGGCATATAGGCTAGCGGTATAACTGGAATCGGGATCAGCGTTTTTTCTCTCAGCGAGAACTTGTTCAAGTTCTGCAACAAAGCTAAATGCAGGTGTTTCAGCACTATCCCAACAGGTTTCATTTCCGAGGTGACATGTTGGGCCTATTGGATTAACCAATGCTAGAAGGCAATCCTGATCGCAATCGACAGAGAGGTGAACTAATTCTAGGTGATTGCCCGAGGTTTCGCCTTTGGTCCATAGTCTTTGTTTTGAACGGCTGAAGAAAGTGACTTTGCCAGATGACAATGTCTTCTCAATAGCAGCCTGGTTCATATAACCTAACATTTGTACTTTACCTGACTGCGCGTGTTGCACCACGCAAGGCAGTAATCCATCCATTTTGTCCCAAGCTAATGCTTGAATATTGTCGTTAGTGATTATCATGAACGTATCTCTATATTTTCGTTTCTTAGGAAGGTTTTAAGTTCCTGAATGTCGATAACAGCTTTGTGGAAAACGGATGCCGCAAGAGCACCGTCAACGTCGGCTTTTTGATAGACTTCAGCAAAGTGCTCCATTGCACCTGCTCCGCCAGATGCAATTAATGGCACTTGGCATATTTCTCTGATAGCTGAGAGCTGTTCAATATCATAGCCCTTTCTAACACCATCTTGATTCATGCAATTCAAGACTATTTCGCCTGCGCCGCGTTCCTGGACTTCTTTTACCCAGTCAGCTGTTTGCCATCGGGTTTTCTGTGTGCGCTTCTCATCACCAGTGAATTGATAGACCTGATACTCTTTATCCTCTGCGTTATAAAAGCTATCAATACCGATAACAACACACTGTTGACCAAAGCGGTCATGCAGTTCTGTAATAAGTTCAGGGTTGGCTAGAGCAGGGGAGTTAATAGAAATTTTATCTGCACCCATTTCCAAAATTTTGCCTGCATCTGCCACTGATTTGATACCGCCTGCAACACAGAAAGGGATATCGATAACTTGAGCAATACGATTAACCCAACTCTTATCTACAACGCGTTGGTCACTTGATGCAGTGATATCATAAAAAACTAACTCATCTGCGCCTGCTTTTGCGTACTGTTCTGCCAGAGGAACAATATCTCCAACAATTTCGTGGTTGCGGAATTGAACGCCTTTGACGACTTTTCCATCTCGAACGTCTAAGCAAGGGATTATGCGCTTTGCCAACATGAAATTGCCTCCTCTAACGTGAACTTTCCTTCTAATAGCGAGCGTCCCAAAATAACACCTTGAACCTCTGTTGGTTTAAGATCCTCTATATCCTGAATACTACCGATACCGCCAGATGCTTGCCATTGGACACTTGGGTATGCCGCAACAACTTCTTTGTAGAGTGTCTTATTTGAGCCACTTAATGTCCCGTCTTTGCTGATATCAGTACATAAAACGTGGCGACAACCAACAGAGAGAAAATCATTCAAAAGATCTTCTAATCGAACACCGCTGTCTTCTTGCCAGCCGTGTGTAGCAATCATTTTTTCACCCTTGTCATTGATATTAATATCAAGGGCCAAAACAATATGCTCAGCTCCGTACTTAGTGATCCAGCCTTTTACAAGCTCTGGCTCTTTTACTGCTAGAGAACCAATAACCACTCTCTCAACCCCTGCTTCTAAAAGCTGAGCGACATCTTCTTCAGTGCGGATTCCTCCACCTGATTGGAATCTCATACGCTTAGTTGCAGCCATGCGTTTTATGAGTTCAATTTGTCGTTTTTGTGTGTCTTTGGCACCTGTTAGATCAACAATATGTAGCCACTGAGCACCTTGATCTGCATAGTTATGAACAGTTTCAATTGGGTCGAGCGAGTATTGTGTTTTTTGCTCGTAATCACCCTGATACAGCCTGACTATGCTGCCATCAATTAAGTCTAACGCTGGAATTATCATGCGATTTACTCTTTAGTCAAAGTAACTAATTAGCTACTTGCCAAATCATCCAGTTTCTGCGTTGGAAGTGCTCATTTATCACTTATAAACTCTGCGCTTCCGCTTTGAACCTGAACGATTTGCCTAAGCCCTGAATAGTTACAATCAAAATAGGGTGAAAACGCCTAAGCGTTTTCAATAAAGTTTTGTAATAAGCGAGCACCTGCATGGCTTGAACGCTCAGGGTGGAATTGCACACCATAAAAGTTATTTTGGCCGATGGAAGCTGAAAACGGGGCAGCATAATCACAGCTTGCAAGTGTGTAGTCGCCCAAGCCAACGGAGTAACTGTGCACGAAGTAGAAGTATTCACCATCTAGACCATCAAACAGCAAGTTGTCCTTCTGTGCCTTAATTTTGTTCCAACCCATGTGAGGCAAGCGCAGATCGCCTACCTTCATTCGTTTAACTTGTGCTTCAATCAAACCCAAACAGCTTGCATCACCTTCTTCTGACGACGACGTCATGAGTTGCATCCCCAAGCATATACCAAGAACGGGTTGCGATAGTGATTGAATTGTTGCTTCCAATTCTTTGCGTCTGATTTCGCTCATTGCAGCTGAAGCTGTGCCTACGCCAGGGAGAAATACCTTACTGGCATTTTTGATAGCGTTTACATCTTCTGAGACTTCAACTGCATAGCCTAAACGCTCAATCGCATATCGAACTGAGGATATGTTCGCACACCCAGTATTAACGATAACTAAATTCTCACTCACTTATAGTGCTCCTTTACTACTGGGTAGAACATCACCTTGCTTTTGAATCGCTTGACGCAATGCACGGCCAAATGCCTTAAATAGGCCTTCTACCTGATGGTGAGCATTGCCTTCTGTAATTGAAAGGTGTAACGACAAACCCATAGCTTGAGAAAGTGAATGGAAGAAATGAGAAACCATCTCTGTAGCAAGCTCTCCAACTTTAGCTTCGGTGAACTTGGCATCAAACTTCAAAATAGGACGGTTGGATATATCAAGTACGCACTCTGCGCGACACTCGTCCATCGGCAATACGAAACCGAATCGGCCTATACCACGTTTATTCCCTAAGGCTTTCTTAAGCGCTTCTCCTAATGCTAAAGCTGTGTCCTCAACTGTGTGATGGTCATCAATATGCAGATCGCCATTCACATTAAGGTTCAGCTCAAAACCACCGTGTGTCGCGATTTGGTCTAGCATGTGATCAAAAAAGCCAATACCTGTTTGGATGTTTGATTTCGCATCCGAGTCCAAATTCAGACTAACGCTGATTTGTGTTTCAGATGTGTTACGCACAACGTCAGCAGTGCGTGATGAGTTGAGCAAGACCTTTTCGATAGCCTGCCAGCCCATTTCTTTGGGTTCGTAGCGGATTCCTCTGATACCCATGCCTTCAGCGAGTTGCATATCCGTTTCGCGATCACCAATAACGTAAGAGCGAGTGAAGTCGACTTTGCCTTGTTGCAAATATTCTTTGACTAGACCCAGCTTAGGCTTACGACAGCTGCAATTGTCTTCGTCAAAATGTGGGCAAATAAGCACATCATCAAATACGACACCTTGACTACTAAAAACAGCCATCATGGCGTTATGTGGTAAATCAAAGTCTGCTTGAGGAAAGCTATCGGTACCCAAACCATCTTGGTTAGATACCATAACCAACCTAAATCCCGCTTGCTGCAGGTTAAGCAACACCGGAATGACGTTAGGCTCGAATACAAGCTTCTCAAGTGTATCGAGCTGTTTATCGACAGGTGGCTCTTCTACTAAGGTGCCATCTCGGTCAATAAATAAAATAGCTTGTTGGCTCATGTGAGCGCTCCTACATTTTCATAAAATTGGTTGATAAGTGACATCAAGCGCTTATTTTGCTCTTCGTTACCGATGGATATTCTTAGGCAATCATCAAGGTTTAATTGCTTCGATTGATCGCGAATTAACGTGCCTTGTGATACTAAATAATCCATTAAAGCCTGCTTTTGCGTTGCTCTCATCAAGATGAAGTTTGCGTAGAGATCACCAACAAGGTTCAGTTGAGGTAATTTAGCGATTTGCTCAACAAGAACAGCCTTTTGTGATTGTAAATAATCAACTTGTTGATTGAGACGCTCTATTCCTTCTTTACTTAAAGCCTGTGCAGCAACTTGAGCAACAGGTTCTGGGATAGGATATGGCGCGATAACCTTTAGCAGTGTTTGAATAATTTCAGGTGCAGCTAAAGTGAATCCGCAACGTAAGCCTGCTAGTGCGAAACCTTTGGACAGCGTTCTTAAGATCACTAGATTTGCGTAGCTATTAAGTAAGTCAGAAACACTTTGCTCCTTTGCAAACTCTATATAAGCTTCATCTACAACAACGAGTGCCTTGTTCTGATAAGCATCGAGTAACTGGATAAGCTTCTCGCGTTCAACCAAGGTTCCGGTCGGATTGTTCGGAGCGCAAACAAAGATTAACTTTGGTGATTCACACTGGGCAATGATTGAATCTGCATCTAACGCGAAGCCCTCTAATAAAGGAACTTTGGTTACTTGAACGTTGAAGGTTTCCGCACTGATAGCATACATACCGTAGGTTGGTGGGCAGATAACGATATTGTCTTTACCCGGTTCGCAGAATGCGCGAATCAGGCATTCAATACCTTCATCTGCCCCACGACTGACTAAGACTTGTTCTTTTTCCAGTCCAGCATAGTCGGCATAGCGTTCAACAACTGTGTCAGGTTGGCAACTCGGATAACGGTTAAAGCTTGAATCATCTAGCTCAAATGGGTTCGAGAACGGAGATTCATTGGCGTTTAACCAGTCTTGGCCACCTGAATACAGCCTTCTAGCCGATTCGTATGGCTTAAGTGTTTGGACAAATGAGCATGTTAAAGTATCAACTAAAGACTGCGCCTGTTCATTTCTTATAGCTATTTTCTCGCTCATGGTTCTTGGTTCGCTCATGGCTGTTGCTCCAATCGAATCGCAACCGCTTGCCTATGAGCGTCTAAACCCTCGGCGTTAGCTAAGTGCATAATGGCTGGACCGATATTTTCCAAACCTTCACGGCTTAATTCCTGTACCGTAAATCTTCGGTAAAAATCAGCCAAACCTAAGCTGGAATAGTTTCGAGCGTACCCGTAAGTGGGCAATACGTGGTTGGTTCCACTTGCGTAATCGCCTGCCGACTCAGGAGACCATTGCCCTAAGAATATTGAGCCTGCGTTTTCAATTGAATCCAACCTATCACGTGCATTGTCTATCTGCATGATCAGGTGCTCAGGCGCATACTGATTGCTGACTTCAATGGCCTGGTCGACAGTATCCGTTAAGATGTAACGACTGTGTTGAATCGCTTTTTGAGCGATGTCGCTACGAGAAAGTGTTTCTAGTTGCCTTTCAACGGCTGCTTTCGTTTGCTCAATCGTTTGAGCATTGTTACTTACCAGTACAGCTTGAGAGTCAGGACCGTGTTCAGCTTGAGACAACAAGTCTGCAGCGACGAACTCCGGGTTAGCATTCCCATCAGCAATGACCAGTACTTCTGACGGACCCGCTGGCATATCTATCGCTGCACCACCGGCAACGCGACTTACTTGCTGTTTCGCTTCAGTTACGAAGCTATTTCCGGGACCGAAAATTTTATCTACTTTACAAATGCTCTGCGTGCCGAACGCCATAGCTGCAATAGCTTGTGCACCGCCTACCAAATAGACTTCATCTATCCCACAAAGTGTTGCTGCATAGCGGATTTCTGCCGCAATCTCGCCGTTAGCGTTAGGTGGTGTACAAAGTACTTTTCTTTTACAACCAGCGACTTGAGCAGGAATACCTAGCATTAAAACTGTTGAAGGTAATGGTGCACTGCCGCCTGGAATATATAAGCCAACAGAGTGAATGGCTTTCTGCATTGACTCACAGATAACACCCGCGGATGTTTCCACCTTGATAGGTTTTGGTTTTTGCGCTTTGTGGAATGCGAGAATATTTGCATAGGCTAGGTTGATAGCCTCTTTGACTTCGGGGGAAATTTCTCGTGCTGCACTTTCAAGTGCATTTGCAGACAATGCAAATTTTGCTAACCGTATACCATCGAAGCGTTTAGTGAGTTCTGTAAGTGCTTGGTCGCCTTGAGAGCGCACCTGCTCAATAACACCACTGACAATATCAGAGAGTTTTTTATTGTCGGCCAACGCGGGCCTTGCTAGTAGATCCCGCTGTTGGTCGTTGTTTAAATCAGACCAAACTTGCATGTCTTACCCCATCATCTTTTCGATAGGCATAACAAGAATGCTGCTACAGCCTAACGCTTTTAACTTTTCCATTGTCTCCCAGAACAGTGTTTCTGGGCTCACGACATGTAATGCCACACTGTCGCTATTACCCGAAAGCGGCAGAACGGTAGGAACCTCAGCTCCGGGAAGTAAATCAGTGACTTCATCGAGTTTGGCTTTAGGCGCGTGAAGCATAATGTATTTACTTTCTTTCGCCTGCATAACACCTTGAATGCGGGGTAATAGTCTATCGAGAAGCCCTTGTTTTTCTTCAGATAGTGCTTCATTACGCTGAATGAGCACTGCCTTTGAGTAGAAGATTTCCTGCTTCTCTTGCAAGCCATTGGCTTCAAGTGTTGCGCCAGTAGACACCAAATCACAGATAGCTTCAGCCAATCCAGCTCTAGGAGCAACTTCTACTGAACCAGTCAGCATGACAGCGGAGGCATCGATGTTGTTTTGTTGGAAATAGCGTTCTAATAAGTAAGGATAAGTTGTGGCAATTTTCAATCCATTGAGAGACTCCACACCTTGATAATCAAATTCATTAGGTACAGCAATAGAAAGGCGACAGTGGCCATAATCTAGCTTAGTGAGTTCTTTATACTCGTAGTTCTTGCCAGCAGCTTTGCGCTCTAGCATTTTTTCTTCAAGCTCGTTCTCGCCAATAAAGCCGAGATCAACTACGCCGTCCATCACAAGGCCTGGGATATCATCATCGCGAACGCGCAATAAATCTATTGGCAAGTTAGTTGAATGAGCAATAAGTAAACGGTCACGAATAGAAAGCTTAACACCAATAGCTTTCAGTAACTTGATACTGTCGTCGCTTAGTCGACCTGATTTTTGAATGGCTATGCGAAGCCGTTTGTTGTCACTCATTTTTAATTCCAATTTTAAAAAACGCTGATTCAAAATACGAAAAAACCCCCGAAAGTCGCCTTCCGAGGGTTGTTATTTTGTCCTCTGGAAGGTTACCAATAACCTTCCAGCACGAACCTGAAAGGTTATGCTACGTGGTGATGATGTACTGCTTTCAGGTTGATAGTATTCATGGTTTTGTCGCTTAATGTGTTCAACATTGGTTGCTTTACAAAAGAGGCCGTGACTTTAACCGAGCCTATTCAAAAAAGCAATGTCTTGAAGTTTAGATGACTATTCTTAAAAAAACTAAGATATAGATCTTGTCCATATTTCTAAACAGGATAAATAGCTCGAGGTTTAAAAATTGAACTTGTAGTATAAAAAATGTTCTAAAAATGACGATATAATGAGAAAGAGTGGCGTAATTTTCGCATTATAGGAAGCGTTTCTGACTCAGGAGTTAATTGAATAATCAGTGATTTATTATGAATGATGCATTGGTATTTTCTGCGCTAGCAAGACAGGGGAGAACTCCTCCGATAGAAGACCGTCACATTGTGGAAAAGGTCAGTAAAGAAGCTGCGTTAAAAAAGCTTAATGATAAAGAAAAGCTTTTGAATGCGGAGGAGAGAGAAGCGCGCGAAAAACAAAATAAAAAGAAGAAAAAACAAAATGCTAAGAAGTCGGTTTCTGAGCAAGTACTAATGGATGGTGCAGAAGCTGAGAAACTCTTTGATAAAACAGGGCATTTGCCAGTTGATCATGATCCCGAACATAAAATTAAACATGTTGACGATTATGCGTAAGCGTCGATAGGTAATTCAATCACTCCACATCTAAATCCCTACATAATATAGCCCATCATCAGAACGCCTTAATTTAATCCTGAATCACACTCAAGAATTTGTCATAATTCAATAAATCTATCCGTAGTCCAATATTACTTAATGTCATCAATAGAATCCGTTTTCTCTGAAGACGGGAAGCTTGCTTCCACCATAAAAGGCTTTAGCCCTCGCAAACCCCAGACTGATATGGCAATAGCTGTGACTAAAGCTATTGATGATAAAGATTTACTTATAGTCGAAGCTGGCACGGGTACTGGGAAAACCTTTGCTTACTTAGTCCCTGCTTTAATGAGCACTAAGAAATCTATTATTTCAACAGGTACCAAGAACCTTCAAGAACAGCTTTTCCATCGTGATCTGCCTGTCGTTAAAAAAGCACTGGGTGTTAACAAGAGAATGGCTCTACTTAAAGGAAGAGCCAATTACCTTTGTACGCATAGGCTAAGGCAGCATAGTGGTGATAGTACTTTGCTTGACTCTCAGACATTGTCGGATTTATCTAAAGTACGAAAGTGGGCAAATAGCACTAAGTCAGGTGATGTTGGAGAAATCGAAACCTTAGCTGAAGATGCTAAGGTTATTCCGTTCGTAACATCTTCGGTAGATAACTGTTTAGGAAAAGATTGCCCAGACTATGCCGATTGTTATCTAGTTAAAGCCAGACGCAACGCGATGGAAGCCGATTTAGTGGTAGTTAACCATCATTTATTTTTTGCTGATTTAGCGTTGAAGGACACGGGGTTCGGTGAGTTAATTCCAGAAGTCGATGTGATTGTCTTTGATGAAGCTCATCAGCTACCGGATATTGCTAGTGAATACTTTGGTGATGCGTTGTCTACAAGGCAGATTCAAGATACCTGCAAAGAGTTAGAAACAATTTATCGCGTTCAACTTAAGGATATTAAGCAAGTCAGCCTAATGGCAGATAAGGTGCGTTTGGCCGCGGCAGACCTTCGAATGCTCTTTGGCCAGCACCCCGAGAAGGGGAATTGGGCAAACAAGTTAAATGATCCTGAAATACAGCGACATATTAAACGCCTTGGAGAGAGTCTTGGCTTGCTCTACGAAGTGATCAAGTTGCATTTGGGGCGAGATGACGACTTAGATAACATTTTTGAGCGCGTTACGCAGATGCGCACTAAGCTCGAGAAGTTGACTGATACTGAGCAAACGGGCGTAAGTTTGTGGTATGAAACAACGACTCGCCACCTGATTATTCGTCTAACGCCGTTGAAGATATCAGACAAGTTTCGCGATATTGTGAACACGCCCAGAAGAAGCTGGATCTTTACCTCTGCAACCTTGGTTGTTGGGACTGAGTTTTCACATTATCAAAATCAGATGGGGTTAGAAGATGCGAAAACGCTGTCGTTAGACAGCCCTTTTGATTATCAGAATCAATCCATGCTTTGTATTCCACGCTATCTGCCTGATCCTAATGCTCATAATATGCGTTCGTTTTTGGTTGATACAGCACAAGCACTGATTAAAGCGAGCAAAGGTCGATGTTTCCTGCTCTTTACCAGCTATGCCACGTTGAACGATATGGCGAAAAAACTTGAAGATAAAATCGATAATACACTTCTGGTGCAAGGCTCCATGAGTAAAAGGGCATTGCTGGATAACTTTCTTGCAGAGAAAGATGCAGTGTTATTAGCTACAGGTGCATTCTGGGAAGGCGTTGATATTCGAGGGGATGACCTGACATGTGTGTTGATCGATAAACTGCCTTTTGCATCACCGGATGACCCTTTGCTTCAAGCTCGAATTGAAGATTGCCGTAAACAGGGCGGTAATCCATTTGCACAACTACAAATACCCCAAGCTGTTATCTCGCTAAAACAAGGGGCTGGTAGGCTTATTAGAGATGAAACGGATAAAGGTGTTTTAGTGATTTGTGATCATCGCTTGGTTAGTAGAGAATACGGCCGAACTTTTGTCGAGAGCCTTCCTCCTATGCGTCGAACGCGAGATTTGAGCTTAGCAACTGATTACCTAGAGACATTAAATGACGAGTGAAAAAACTTCTACGATCTTAGCCATTGATGCGGCGACAGAAGCTTGTTCTGTTGCTTTATCTGTTGATGGGCAAACCTTTTCCGACTTTACCGTGTGTCCTCAACAGCATAGCCAGCGGTTGTTACCCATGATCGAAAGTGTGCTAGAAAAAGCTGGAGTGAAGCTGTCTGAAGTTGATTATCTTGCCTATGGCCAAGGCCCTGGTAGTTTTACTGGAATTCGTATTGCAACGGGAATGATGCAGGGCTTAGCAATGGGAGCTGATATTCCAGTTGTTGGTGTGTCAACATTGGCTGCAATGGCACAACAAATTATCAGCGAGAAATCATCGACATCAGTTGTAGCGGCTATTGATGCTCGAATGAGTGAAGTCTATGTTGCGAGTTATACCAACGAAAATGGCCTGGCAGTTTTGCAAGGGCAAGAGAGCGTTTTAGCACCTGCAGAAGCTGTCAATCAAATGACATACAGTGAAGATACGGCTGCTGTAGGAACAGGGTGGCAAGCTTATACCGAGTTGCAGGATCTTAAAATTGCTTATGAGCCTGATTTACTTTATCCGAGTGCTTTATATATGTTACCACTGGCTAAAAAAGCTATTGATAACGGCTTAGCATCGGCAGTCGAGCATGCTAAACCGACTTATTTGCGGGATAAAGTTACCTGGAAAAAATTACCAGGTAGAGAATAAAGCAAGGTTCTTTCTTCTGTTTCGATAATCACCAATCACTCCCTTATTTGCGTCAATCTCTTATATCAATAAGCTGGCGCGAAATTTGCAATTAGCGTTTCTTATGTGGCTCAAGATCTCATTGGGTCTAATTGTTTGAAATTTGGTGATTATGGCGATTGAGTCAGCAGTAAACGCTCCCCGAAATACAGTCCTGATTGGCCCAAGCTCGAGAGATGCTCCCCGGGCTAATGTTGTGCGCGATGGCAGTTCACAGCGTACTTTTGACGCTGTGAACAATCGACCCTCGGTTATTATCGCAGGTGATGAGAGAGGACAGCAACGAGCAAGCCAGTTCAATCAGGAAGGCGAGGCTATTCGTGATGAGCCAAATACCCGAAATAGGCGAGCAATAGCTGCTTATCAAAGTTTCTCCAGAGAAGAACGACGAGCTGAGGTACAAAGCTTGTTAGGTGTGGATACCTTTATCTAAAATCGATGATTTTTGTTATATGAGTTGTGATAGGGTTAATGGATGCGAATATGACAATTTATAACGATTTAATGATATCCATCGATATTCATACAACATTCAGATAAATTCGCAATAATCAGTAAGTAGAGTATATAGATCTGCTCAGTCTGATACTCCAAACGGACATAATTAGTTGCTATAAACGAAATGGAAATGTAGGAGGTTAGTAATGTTGAAAAAAATATGTTCATTGACACTCGTCTTGGGACTTTCCGCCTGTTCCATTGTTCCCGAGAGTATTCAAGTCGATAAAGAAAACACATTGATTCCTTACACTGACGTTGCTAGTGATGCGAACAGCAAAAAAGGCGAATGGGTCAGATGGGGTGGTGTTATTGCCGAAGTTAGCAATAAAGAGGATTCAACCGTAGTGGAGATGGTTCAATTACCACTTCGTAATTATGGTCGTCCAATTGAAACAAGACAAAGCTCAGGTCGTTTCCGTGTGCATGTCGATGGTTTCCTTGATCCACTCGTTTTTAGAGAAGGTCGTATCATCACTTTTTCTGGCACGGTTGACGGTGTTGAAGAAGGCGCAATTGGTGAATACGTTTATAAATTCCCGAAAATAAATTCCGAAGGGTATGAATTATGGGAAGAGGCGAGACCAGTTGACGTAGCTGCTTATAACATTTACCCCTACGGGATATATCCATATGGATTTGTTGGTGGTAGACATTTTATTGGTCATGGATTCGGGCATCGAGGTTTTAGAAGAGGATTTTATGGCAGAGGTTTTGGCAATCGAAGCCACGGGTTTAGAGGCGGTAGAGGCACTGTTCGTAGTGTTAACCGTAATGCCAACCGCAATGCTGCTAGAGGCGGTGCTTCGAGTACAACAAGTACTAACACGAGCTTAACTCAGTTATAGACAAGCGTTGCCGCAAAATTGAGCTTTTGTGGCAAATTTATGTAAAAAGGCGGCAATTATTTGCCGCTTTTTTGTTTCGCAACATAAACTCTCTGGAACTCTTGTCTATTGGTTCTGCTGAAGATACTTGCGATTATACCTTCGTTTTAATAGCCTTCACTGAGGTATATTCAATAGTTGTTCCGGGAAAATAAGCTTTAACTTATGCAAGAGATTTCATTTCAGTTAAGTCATCGCCGTATTAACGG
This sequence comes from Alteromonadaceae bacterium M269, assembly GCA_004353515.1. Lineage (GTDB taxonomy): Bacteria > Pseudomonadota > Gammaproteobacteria > Enterobacterales > Alteromonadaceae > M269. Next base: position 574,544 of record SMNZ01000002.1, read on the forward strand.
CTTGGCATTTGGTGATCCTACTAAGCCACTTATTGTTGCTCTTCATGGCTGGTTAGATAATGCCGCAAGTTTTATCCCGCTGAGTGAGCATTTATCTGATTACTATTTGGTTGCTATAGATTTTGTTGGACATGGCCACTCGGAACATCGCTCTCCTGATGCACACTATCATCAAATGGACTTTGTACAGGACTTACATGAAATTGTTGAATCGCAAATGTGGGATGACTTTATTCTACTAGGACATTCCATGGGAGGAATAGTGGGCTCTCTATATGCCAGTAGCTTTCCAGAGAAGGTGACTAAATTTATTTCTATTGAAGCTTTTGGCCCTATCACAAAAGAAGCGGAAGTCAGTGCACAACAATTGAGAGATTCTATTGAAAGTCGTATTCGGCTCCGAGATAGATCCGCAAAGCATCCAACAAGCTTTTCTCAAGCAGTGCAGGCCCGTATAAATGCGGGTTACATGGAACCTAGCTCTGCAGAGCTTTTGGTAGAACGTAATCTTTCAAAGCAAGATGACATTTTAAAGTGGCGGACAGATAGGCGCTTAAGAACGATTTCATCGGTACGCTTAACACATTCGCAGGCTGAATTTTTTATGCGAAACCTGACTATGCCCGTAATGGTCATTCACGGAACCAAAGGGTTTGATCAAGTGCGAGGCTTCGTTGAATCAAGGCAAGAGTGGGTTAAAGATCTGACAATAGAGAATTGTCCTGGAGGACATCATTTACATATGGACGAACCTCAACCTGTTAGTCAGGTCATTTCTGAATTTTTGGAAAGCTAACTGAGTTAGAGATGCTGCATTTTATGCTGAATGGGGTTGATCGGGCGTTTAAAACTCTGGATACTTAAGTTTTTAAACGCTTGTTTGAATAAACAAGGCGCCAATTAATTAAAACTAAGCATCTCAACGTATCTGCTAGTGAGCCCTATTTTATTAGCTAGCATTTGATTTTGGTTGGTCATTGGGTACTATCAAAGGAATGATATGATTAAAATGATTTAAGAGTTCAATGTCGTTGTGACTGAAAGTTGCTAGCTTAAGACTGAGAAATAAGAAGAGGCAATATGGAAAAAATCTGGTTAAAAAACTATCAAGAGCAAGTGCCCGCGGAAATAGACGCTGATCACTATCCATCATTGCTTGAAATCTTCGAACAATCAGTCGCAAAGTATAAAGATACGGTTTCCTATATTAATATGGGACACCAGATAACATTTGCTGAGCTAGATCAAAAAACAAAGGCTTTTGCTGCTTACTTGCAAAATTCGGGGTTAAAACGTGACGATTCTGTCGCTATTATGATGCCTAACCTGATTCAGTATCCAGTTGCCATGTTCGGCGTATTAAGGGCTGGGATGAGGGTTGTTAATGTTAACCCTCTATACACCGCTCGTGAACTAAAACACCAATTAAAAGACGCTAACGTAAAAGCAATTGTTATTGTTGAAAACTTTGCTTGTACATTGGCTGAGGTTATTAAGGATACGCCTGTTGAGCAGGTACTTTTAACGCAAATTGGAGATATGCTACCCGCGCCTAAACGCTGGATTGTCAACTTTGCAGTTAAACACATTAAAAAGATGGTTCCGGATTATAAGCTCACAGAGACCATCCCATTCAATAAAGCACTGTCGATAGGGGCGGGACAAAGTTATAGCCGCCCAACGGTAACTGGCGATGATATTGCCTATTTACAATATACCGGAGGTACTACAGGCGTTTCTAAAGGTGCGATGCTAACGCATAGAAACCTTGTTGCTAACCTTGAACAAGTATCAGGTATTCTAGAACCCGTCATTGAGAAAGAAAAAGAGCTGGTGGTGACCGCACTGCCGCTTTATCACATCTTTGCATTGCAAGGCAGCTGCTTAACTTTTGTAAAATTTGGCTGCCCTAATCTTTTGATTACTAACCCTAGAGATATGCCAGGCTTTGTTAAAGAGCTTGAAAAGTACGACTTCACTATTCTCCCTGGGGTTAATACATTATTTAATGGCTTGGTAAATACACCTGGATTTAGTGACCTTAATTTCAGCCGTTTCAAGTTTGCCCTTGGTGGTGGTACGGCCGTTCAGCGACCTGTTGCTGAACGTTGGCATGAAATTACAGGTTCAGTTTTGCTTGAGGGCTATGGGCTGACAGAATGCTCGCCAGTGGTGACTGTGAATCCACCTGACTTGAAAGAATACAAAGGCTCAATCGGCATGCCTTTACCTTCTACAGATATCAAGTTGCTTGATGATGATGGTAATGAAGTCGCATTTGGTGAGGCAGGTGAGATTTATGTAAAAGGCCCGCAAGTCATGGTGGGCTATCTTAATCGTCCTGAAGCCACAGAAGAGATCTTGAAAGACGGATGGCTTGCGACCGGCGATATTGGTAAGTGCGATGAAGAAGGATACTTCTACATTGTTGATAGAAAGAAGGATATGATCCTCGTTTCTGGATTTAATGTGTTTCCTAATGAAATTGAAGAAGTTGCAGCAATGCACGATATGGTTTTGGAGGCAGCTGCTATCGGGGTACCACACGAATCAACAGGCGAAATGGTGAAACTGTTTGTTGTTCGTAAAGACGAGTCTTTAACAGATAAAATGCTTATCGAACATTGCAGAGAGCATTTAACTGGGTATAAGGTGCCGAAGCTTGTTGAATTTAGAGATGAATTGCCGAAAACTAATGTCGGTAAAATTCTGAGGAAAGAATTAAGAGGTCAGTGATAAAAGCCGGCGTTTAAGCCGGCTTTTTACTTTTTGGGTTAGGATTAGGAGCGTGTGTCTTTAAATGGCAAATCTGCAATATCAATACATAGAAACATATGAGGCACTAGCTGAGTTCTGTTCAAAAGCAGCGAAAAAGGATGCAATTGCCATTGATACAGAGTTTGTCAGAACTCGCACCTATTATCCTAGGCTTGGGCTCCTTCAGGCTTGTGATGGAGAACAATTGGTACTGATTGACCCGTTGAAGATTGAGCAGTTTGATTGTTTTATTGAATTACTTCGTAATACTGAGGTTACAAAGATTCTTCACTCGTGTTCAGAAGATGTAGAAGTCTTTTGGCACTATTTCAATGTGATACCTCAACCCTTGTTTGACTCACAAATAGCCGCTTCTTTTTGCAATATGGGCAATGCGTTGGGGTATGCAAAGCTTGTTGACGATTTGTTGGGTGTCACACTTGATAAAGGTGAATCAAGAACAGATTGGATAGCTCGTCCGTTGACGGATAAGCAGTGTGAGTATGCGGCTAATGATGTTTCCTACCTTATGCAGCTTTACCCAACTCTATTGAATAAGGTAAAAGAGAAAGGGCGTCTCGATTGGGTTTTTGATGAAACATCACTCTTGACCAATAAAAAAGAAATCCAATTGCCGAGTGAATGGGCTTATCTCAACTTGAAACAGAACTGGATGCTAAGAGGGAAATCTCTATTAGTTTTACAAAAGCTGGCTCAATGGCGGTTAGATAAAGCGAAACAAAGAGACACGGCTATTAACTTTGTTATTCGCGAGTCAGTGTTGATAGAAATTGCTAAAAAACAACCTAAAAACCTCTCTGCCCTTAGGGCCGTCGAAGGTGTTGGGCCAATAGAAGTTAGACGCCACGGCAAAGAGATCATTGAGATAGTTTTGTCTGCTCAAGATACACCTAATGAAGATTTTCCTGCTAACATTCAGCGTCTTACTGACTTCCCCAGATTTAAAGCGATGAGTAAAGCAATACGTTCAGCCTGCGAAGAAAAAGCTGAAAACATAGATGTTGCTATAGAAATACTCTGCTCGAAGCGCCAAGTTAATCAGCTACTAAAGTGGCTTTGGCTGGATCAGGATGAAACCCGTATTATGCAAAAGGTACCAGACCTTCTTATTGGATGGCGCAAGCAAATCTTACAAAAACCGTTAGAGCAAATCTTAGATATTGAATTAGAATAGCACTAATTTAATCAGTGCTACTATGAGTATTAGAGATGTTGTGCACCATTTATAAGAGTAGTAAGAAAAGCGAAACCTATTTGTATGTATTAAAGAAGGATGACTTTTCTCCAGTTCCTAAGCCACTCATGGATTCCTTTGGAACACCTATTTTAGTTATGCCCTTGTTGCTTAAAGACGGTCGCCAACTTGCTAATGCCGATATAGAAAAGGTAAAACAGGGATTAGAAGATCAAGGTTACTATCTACAGCTACCTCCACCGGTTGAAGATTTATTAAAACAGCATAAGGAAGAGCAAGGAGCCAAAGGATAATGCGTGCACTTGTCCTTATCATAGTTTTTTTGTTCAGTTCGACAATTTTCGCGAAACCAACATTCGAAGAATATACCCAACAATTAAAAGATGAAGCCAAGGCTTTAGGGTACTCAGATGCTCTTATCGAGCGTGCTTTCGATGGTATCACTTATCGTAAAAGAGCAGTAAGAGCCGATAAAAATCAACCAGAAAGAAAAATAACGTTAGATGACTATCTGGCGACACGAGTACCTGATTGGAAAGTGAAGCAGGCGATTGATATCTACCAAGAAAATAAAGAGTTATTGGATAGAATCGAGAAGCATTTTAATGTGCAAGCAAGGTTTATTGTCGCTCTATGGGGCAATGAAAGTAACTTCGGCAAGATTACGGGGAAGTTTCCCGTCATTTCTGCGTTAGCGACCTTGGCCTATGATGGGCGTCGTGAGGCGTTGTTTAAGAAAGAGTTGTTTTCAGCACTGCAAATATTGAAAGAAGGCCATATCTCACCCGACGCCTTCTTAGGTTCCTGGGCGGGTGCTATGGGACAAAGCCAATTTTTACCCTCTTCATTCTTAAACTATGCGTACGACTTTGATCAGGACGGGAAAAAGGACATATGGGGCAACAAAGCCGATGTATTTGCGTCTATCGCTAACTACCTGAAGAACGAAGGTTGGGACGGCTCAGCAACTTGGGGTCGTCAGGTTAGGCTGCCTAACGGCCAGGATGGAGCTACGCTCGCAGGTTTAAGCAAAGACAAAAGTAAAACCTTACAACAATGGCAAACACTGGGTTTTCGAAAGCACTCTGGTGCAGACTTACCAGCTCGGAACTTAAAAGCTAACCTTATTATTCCTGATGATGAAAATGGGCGTGTTTATTTGGTCTACAATAATTTTCAAACGCTAATGCGTTGGAATCGTTCACTCTATTTTGGTGTTGCGGTGAGTTACTTAGCCGATCGTATTAAGTTTGTTCGGGAATAATATGAATAGGCGAACTAACTATCGACATAAAGATCTCAGTAATAACGAGGTAGATTTACCCGTAGGTAAGGTTGTGTGTATTGGCCGAAATTACATGGCTCATATACATGAGCTAAATAACGAAGTGCCTGAGCAGCCGCTGTATTTTATGAAGCCTTCAGATTCATTGGTTGATCTTAGCCAACCAGTCGACTTCCCACGTCATCTTGGTAGTTGTCATCACGAGCTTGAGATAGCTGTTTTAATTAACCAAAGGTTAACCTCCGCTGATGCGGAGCAAGCTAGACAAGCAATATGGGGTTACGGCCTAGCGCTAGATCTGACCTTAAGGGACTTGCAAACGAAATTGAAGAAAAAGGGACAACCCTGGGAGAGGGCAAAAGCTTTTGATGGAAGTTGCCCCATTAGCTCTTTCGTTGCAGTTAGTGATGTTCAAAGTCAGCCTATGGCGTTTTCTCTGTCGGTCAACGGGCAAGTTAGGCAGGACGGTAATACTGCTAACATGATGCTAAAAATAGATGAGCTTATTGCTGATATCAGTCATCTGTTTACATTGAACCCCGGTGATATTGTGCTAACTGGCACGCCGGAAGGTGTTGCTGAGCTGAAAGGTGGCGATGGATTGTTATTAACCTTGGATAATTACTTTTCAGTCGAAACTCTTGTTAGTAAGAGAGATTCAGATGACTAAACCTTTTTGGGAATCCACATCACTCGAAAACATGACAGATGAGCAATGGGAGTCTATTTGTGACGGCTGTGGTAAATGCTGTTTACATAAGTTCATTGACGACGAAGAAGCATCCGAAGATATGGCACCCACAGATCATATTCAAAAAGGTGAATCTATACATTTTACTAATATTGTCTGCGGGTTACTAAATACAAAAACGTGCAGTTGTAGCCAGTATCACAAACGAACTCAATTAGTGCCGGATTGCGTTAAATTAACTAAGGATAACTTAGACAGCATTTTTTATATGCCAAACAGTTGTAGCTATCGTCGACTGTATGAAGGGCGTGGACTTCCCTCATGGCATCCATTATTAAACAGAGGGAAAAAGACAGCGATGCACAAAGCAGGTATGTCTATTAGAGGGAAAACTGTTTTTGATCACGATGTTGATTTGGATGACTTCGAAAACTACATCGTGACCTGGCCGTTAATGGATAAAGACTGAGTTTCTCAGGTCGAGAGCTTTTGGTATTTCCCGTTCAGTTATTGTTAAACTGAACGGCTGTAGAAAATACGTAGTAGAAATACGAAAACAACAACGACACTGTAAATACCGAAAATCACTGTCATCCACTGTGGCATGCTATAGCCTACGAATTGCCAATCAATATTTCCACAATCACCTGTTGCAGCAAAGAACGATGGTATCCACTCGTGCAGTTGTAACCAGGAAGGAAAGTTTGGGACTATCTCACAAACAGTAAAAAACGATGTGCTTGTTTGCAGATCAACATGCTCAATGGCAATGAGCATTCCCCAAATAGCCGATACTCCCCAAATACCAAACGCGAGTAAACGACCAAACCAGTGCTTATTAGAGAGAAATCCTATTAGTCCCGCAAAGAAGATACCTAGCATAGCTGTGCGTTGATAAATACACATAATGCAGGGTTCAAGTCCCATAGCATACTGAAAATAAAGTGCAGTGACTTCAAAGCAGAAGGCAGATAGAAGAAGGATAAGCCAAGGGAGTTTTTTATCAGGCCAATTTGAAAGTTTGTGTAGTGCAGTCATAAAGATTCTAGTGCTCAGGTGCTTAGATAAATAAGCAAAATGTAAATGGAATTCAATGTTTTAGCATGAACCAAGATTTAACTATAGCGTTTAATAGTAACAAAAAAGCACCCATTAACGAGTGCTTTTTTAAATCGTCAAAATACAGAGAGATTAATGCCCAGTATCGGTACTTGGTAAGCCTGTATGATGTTCTATCAGATGCATGTCGTACAGGGTCTGTGTCATGTCAAGAAGGCCGAAATAAGTTGCTGCCAGGCCTGTTAGCGTTAACACTATAGTGTACGGAAGAGCCATATAGACCATTTTACCGTAGGACAATCTTAACAGTGGAGCTAATGCAGACGTTAGCAAGAATAAGAAAGCTGCTTGACCGTTCGGTGTCGCAACGCTAGGCAAGTTAGTACCTGTATTGATAGCCACAGCCAACATGTCGTATTGGTCACGAGTAATTGTACCGGCTTCAAGTGCTGCGCTCACTTCGGTGATGTAAACTGAGCCTACGAAAACATTATCACTCACCATAGATAGAGCGCCATTGGCAAGGTAGAACAGTATTAACTGCATTTTCCCTTCATACGTTAGTACCCAGTCAATAACTGGCTTGAACAACCCTTGGTCAACGATAACAGCTACTACGCCGAAGAAGACGCACAGTAGCGCTGTAAAAGGCAATGCTTCTTCAAATGCTTTACCTATTGCGTGTTCATCGATAACACCTGTCATTGTTGTCGCTAGTACAATAATAGATAAGCCAATTAGGCCTACAGCAGCTAGGTGAGTCGCTAAGCCAACAATTAACCAAACGGCAATAAAGCCCTGAACGATCAATTTAGCAACATCTTGCTTTGTTCTTTCTTCGTCTACGTGTTTGCTGTAATCCAATAGAACAGTTCTAACGTCTTCTGGTAACTGCGCACCGTATTCGAACCATCCAAACTTCTCGACAATAAAGGTAGTTGTTAAACCTAAAACGAATACCGGAATAGTGATAGGGCTCATGCGAAGGAAGAACTCTACGAATCCCCAACCTGCTTTTTCGGCAATAATAAGGTTCTGAGGCTCACCAACCATAGTCATAACGCCACCGAGCGCTGTACCAATGGCCGCGTGCATCATCAAATTACGGAGGAAAGCCCTAAAGTTATCAAGGTCATCGCGTGTTAGGTGCGGTAACTCTTCATCATTTGTATGGTCGTGATCATCGTGATGGAAGTGTTTGCCGGAGGCTATTTTATGATAAATCGCGAAGAAGCCTGTTGCTACAGTAATAATCACTGCTACTACTGTTAGTGCATCTAAGAAAGCTGATAGGAAGGCTGATGAAGCTGCAAAAGCAATTGATAACGCTATTTTGCTTCGAACCTTAGTTAACAGTTTGGTGAAAAGAAATAGTAATAAATCCTTCATAAAGAAGATGCCTGCCACCATAAAGATAAGTAACAGAACAACTTCAATGTTGACGACAATTTCATGTTTGACATGTTCCGGCGATGTCATACCGATAAAGAGTGCTTCAAAGAGCAAGATACCACCTGGCTGAAGTGGGTAACATTTCAATGCCATTGCCAGTGTAAAAATGAATTCTAGTACTAATGCCCAACCAGCTAAATAGGGATTAAGCATGAATAAGATAGGGTTTAAAACTAAGAATGCTAAAATGGTCTGTTTATACCAAACAGGCGCATTTCCCAAGAAGTTCTTGTAAAACGCTTGCGTCATAGTCATTTGCATCAAGGAGTATCCCTGTTAGCTAAGGTAAGTATGAGTAACATTTTTAAAGCTGTAGAGGAAAAAAGCAAGGTTAATATAACTAATCAGCATATTCTTTATGGATCCGTCACATTTCTGTCGTAAAAGTGAACTTTCTAATTAAAATCAAAGGGCTTGCCGACCCATTAATAAAAGTGTCATATACTAAAGGGATAATTTAATTAAGAGAGTAGAAATACCAAAAGTTAGACTTTCGAGCTTTTGGGTAACATTTTAGGTTTGTCCATGTCAAAACGTATATTAATGGTAGAAGATGAAGCGCCAATTCGTGAAATGGTGAAGATCATCCTAGAGCAAAATGGCTACGAAACAATAGAAGCTGAAGACTATGATATCGCTTTGGAAAAAATAGGGGAGCCGTATCCTGATTTGATCCTACTCGATTGGATGTTACCTGGTGGTAGTGGTGTTCAGTTAGCGAAGAAACTCAAGCAACTTGAGTTTGTTAAAGACATTCCTATTATTATGCTAACGGCGCGCGGCGAAGAAGAAGACAAAGTCCGTGGTTTGGATGCAGGTGCGGATGATTATGTCACTAAGCCTTTTTCACCAAAAGAGCTGATTGCACGTATCAAAGCGGTTATTCGACGCGCAACACCTATGTCGAATGATGATCTCATTGAATTTAATGGATTGTCTCTCGATCCTGTTTCTCACCGAGTATCAGTTAACTCATCGCCGATCGATATGGGACCAACGGAATTTAAACTACTTCATTTTTTCATGACTCATACCGAACGCGTTTTTAGTCGTGAACAATTACTCAACAACGTTTGGGGAACGAACGTTTACGTTGAAGACCGCACGGTTGACGTACACATTAGACGTTTGCGTAAAGCAATATCAGCTGCAGGTCATGATGACATGATACAAACTGTTCGTGGAGCTGGTTACCGCTTCTCGACAAGGTAAACAGGTAATTTCATCGAAACCCGTTAATCTAATATTTAACCTAGTCTAATTGGCTCTGATAACCGGATAATAAGACCCGTGTATAAACGCTTTTCTTGGCTTAAGACAATGACCAATGTCTTAGTCTATTTTTCTATTGTTGCTATCTTAGGGCTGTTTATTGATAGGTTATTTCTGTGCTTGTGGTTAGCAACTGTAGCTTTGCTAATGATTCACTATTGGCAGTTGTTTCGACTCAATCGTTGGTTATGGCATAGCAAGAAAATGACACCTCCCAAAGCGAAAGGGCTTTGGGGACATATTTATGATGGCGTTTATTTTCTGCAGCGTAGGAATAGAAATAAACGTAAAGAACTCGGTATGTTGGTTAGGCGTTTTCGTGAAGGTTCTGAAGCCTTACCGGATGCAGCAGTTGTTGTTGATGCTGATGCCTGTATTGTTTGGTGCAACCGGCTAGCCAGGATTGAACTTGGCCTGCGTTGGCCTGCGGATATTGGTCGTCGGATAGACAACCTGATTCGACACCCTGATTTTATTCGATTCTTTCAGGGCGGACATTACGAGAATCCTATAGAAGTCATTAGCCCTGCGAATGATCAAAAAATATTAGAGTATCGGGTGATGCCCTATGGTGATAAGCACTTACTTTTGATTGCTCGTGACGTCACACGAGTAACGCAAATGGATCAGATGCGTAAAGACTTCGTCGCTAACGTTTCTCATGAACTACGTACACCTTTGACCGTTGTAACTGGCTACTTAGAAATGCTATCTGGTGATGAGGAATATCCTCCTTTCTTTATTGGGAAAGCGTATGATGAAATGTCTTCTCAAACTAGGCGTATGCAAAGCCTGATTGAGCAGTTATTGATATTGTCTCGTATAGAGGCGAGTTCAGAGCCTGTTTACGAGAAGATTGTTGATGTTCCGACTTTACTCAAAACAATTGAGGTAGAAGCGGCGACATTGAATCAAGCGAAGCATCATAAGATTAATTTCGATATTGATCCCAACCTAACCGCATTTGGTGTAGAAACTGAGTTGAGAAGCGCTTTCTCGAACTTGATCTTTAATGCCGTTCATTACACGCCAGATGGTGGTGAAATTAATGTTCGATGGCAACTTGATGGAACGCAAGCACATTTTTCCGTCCAAGATAACGGAGATGGCATACCACAGAAGCACTTAACTCGTATCACAGAACGATTCTATCGTGTAGATAAAGCACGTTCGCGCAAGACGGGCGGATCTGGCTTAGGTTTGTCTATCGTTAAGCATGTATTAAACCACCACAACTCTAAGCTTGAAATAAAGAGTACGGTGGGCGAAGGTAGTACTTTCTCTTTTGCTTTCTCTGAAGAGCTGACAATGGCTAATAAGACAATCACGGAAACTGGCCTTGCTTAAGCGACTATTGCGCAAGTTCCATTTAGCGCTTGTTATCATTTCTTGTTCAACATTAGCTTGGGGCGATGATTATGAGCCTGTGCCAGGTGTGGATGGCAAAATCATCTCTGTAGGCTCTGATACCTTGGCTAGCCTGATGACTTTCTGGGCTGAGGGATTTAAGCAACAGTATCCCAATGTTAATATTCAAATTCAGGCATCAGGGTCATCGACAGCTCCTCCAGCTCTGACAGAAGGAACGGCTAATATAGGCCCCATGAGCCGCCCGTTGAAGCCCAGTGAAATCAGTTACTTTGTTGAAAAGTATGGCTATGAACCCACAGTATTGAAAGTTGCTATTGACGCAATCGCTGTCTTCGTCAATAAACAAAATGCATTAGATGGATTGTCGCTAAAGCAGTTGGATTCGCTGTTTTCGGTAACACGATATTGCGGATATGGTCAGCAGATAAAACGATGGCGTGAGTTAAACCCTGAAAGCTCATCTAAAGGTGTTATTGAGCTTTACGGTCGTAACTCAGTCTCTGGTACTTACGGTTTATTTAAACAAGTCGCGTTATGTAATGGCGATTTTAAGGCTGAAGTGAATGAACAGCCGGGGTCAGCTGCTGTTGTTCAGTCTGTTGCGTATTCGAAACAAGCTATTGGCTATGCTGCTTTTGGATATAAGACCGCTGGTGTTCGAATGTTGCCATTATCAATAGACAAAGAGTCTTATATCCATCCTACGACTCAAACTATTGCTGATGGTAGTTATCCATTGTCTCGTTTTCTGTACCTGGTTGTTAATAAAGCACCTAGCACACCTTTACCTCGATTAGAAAAAGAGTTTATTCGTTATATTCTTTCTTCACAGGGGCAAAACATTGTGAAGAGAGTAGGTTATATTCCTCTCTCCCAAAAACTCATTGAACAGCAAGTTATAGAGTTATAAACCTAATCTCTAGTCTATCTGAAAACTTATTGGACGACGGTTGTGGTTGTTAGCGCAATGGGGGCGCTTGTTTGACTTGAGTGTTTTATTGGGGAAATGAATAAGAAGGGGAGAACTCCCCTTCTATTTGTATATGTTGTTACAGGTTAAATGCGATTAAACCTGGGATATCCTTATTGCTGTTTTCATCTAGTAATAAGAAATCATATTGTTTCTGTAAGCCTACAACGGTAACTGCTTGGTCATTTGCAATCACTGGCTCAAACCGTGTTTTAGCCAATGCTTGTACTGATGAGCGAATGAAGCGCTTCGTACCTTTAAAGCTAACCACTTTAATATTTTCTGGCTCGCCTTGTTTATTCAGATCATAAGATAAAACAACTTGTCCGTGTTTCTTCTGAGTGATTGCAGTACTTGGATAAACCGGCATGACATTTTTCACTTTTACAATATCAATACCTGATTCAACTAAATCGTTAGCGTTGATAGTTGATGCTGAAGTGCTTAGGGACGCCACTGCAAGTACACCAATTGCTGACAATTTTACCATTAACTTTTTCATAATCACCTCTTAAAACTAAGTGCTTTTGATTAATGTATATACCTGAAAAATCCAACGGATATTCAAGAGATAACTTAAGTATATACATTCAATATCTTTAGTCAACAATTTAATTTTTCTGTAGCCTTTATGTAATAAATCTGTAACATAAATACTGTATTGAAGTATATACATTATAGATACTTAAGAATTATGTGGATAAGTCCCACACCCGAAGAACTACATGAAAAATAAACCTGAAAAAAAAGATAATCAGAAGAATAGTCAGCTTATTATTCGGATAAAGAAGGAAGAGCGGGACGCATTTGTTGAATTGTGTGACGATTTAGATACAAGTGCAGCCAGAGAGGTTCGGCACTTTATTCGTGACTTTTTGAAAAAACATCAGTAGTAAAGTTAGCCTCAACAGAACACGCATATTTAAAGGAGATTTTCGGAGATTGGAACAAAAGGTAAATAACCTATTCGATCTCCCTCAGCCTACCCCCAATCATATCGTTGGTTCCTTACATCAATTATCACTGTAAATAAAAGCAAAATTACATTACCCGTCCCGTGAATTTCTTTGATTGAACACATTAAATTAGAGGGAGGTAATTCGTAGTTAAGGTGTAAAGGATTGTATTGTTTACTTTCCGAATATGCCTAGAGATCAAAAATAGCAATTGTTAATTCCAACGGTAATAGAAGCCTTAACCATCAAATATAAGCTCAATATTGCCAATAAAAACCGAATTACAAGACTACTGAATGGGCCACCGATACCCTGACTCCTTGCTGCTCCAAAAGCATTAGATGAAAGCTATTAGGAATTGTTACGCCGTTGTCTTAAAAGCGACATATAACTGAAAAATACCGTGTTGGTTTAATAATTTACCATACTGTTAAAGTTTTATGACACCGACTTGTTGTAACAAAACCGTCATCTGTTGAAAGTAATCTGTGCGCCGAATTCTGATAACCAACTAAATTCCTCTTGGAGCACTTGATGGAACTCAAAGATTTATACAAAGTTTCTGCAATCGCAGTAGCGTTAGGACTTACCGCCTGTGGCGGCGGTGATATTAACTTGGATGCTAGCTCTGTTGATAACTCAACAGATAACAGTACAACTACAACTACAACTCCAACGACTCCGACTGAAGAAACCAATCCTTGTGCTTCATATGTTGATGAAGTTGGTGTAACACAGCAAGGTGATGTTGAAGATGACGTCAACTGCCGTTACAACGCACAGTTTGTAAGTTCTTCAAATGAAATTCTTACAAACGTTACTTTTGAAGAGCTTCCAAATGGTGGTGCTCACATCTTCAACGAGAGCCTTTATATTGGCGAAAACTTCTCTTCTTTAGCTGATGCAACTACCGCAGGTATCAGCCGAGGCGGTGATGGTCCTACATTATTTATTGAAGCTGGTGCGACATTAGCATTCCAACCTGCTCGCGCACTAGTTATTAACCGCGGTTCACAAATCCGCGCAGAAGGTACTGCAGCAAACCCAATTACTATTACGTCAGAAACTGATGTAGACAACCAAGTTACTCCAGAAGCGACACAGGAATGGGGCGGTGTTGTTATTAACGGTTTTGGTTTTACTAACGCATGTCAATACATGCCTGGCTGGAACTTTGAGCCAAATACGGACAACAGTAACCCTCTTACTCTTGTAACGGGTACGGATTGCTCTATCGCAGTTGAAGGCCTTATCGGAAACGATGAGTCAAACTTCGGTGGTTCTCTTCCAGAAGATAACTCTGGTGTACTGAACTATGTTGTTGTTAAGCACGCCGGTGCAGCGCTTTCTCCAGGTAATGAGCTTAACGGTATCACTTTTGGTGCTGTTGGTAGCCAAACACAACTATCTAACATTGAAATTTACTCAAATGTAGATGACGGTATCGAGTTCTTCGGCGGTGGCGCTGACATGACAAACTATGTTGCTGTTTACGTGCAAGACGATTCAATCGATATCGATGATGGTTACTACGGAACAATCAACAATGCATTAGTTGTTCAAGGTGGCGGTCTAGATACATCTGTAGGTTCTCGTACAGGTGCACACTGTATCGAATCTGATGGTGCTTCTGCTCGTAACGAAAATGACGTTTTCGACGAAGATTACCTAAGTCGCGCAACTATTAATAACTTAACTTGTATTAGCTCTGCGAAAGACCGTGGTACTGCTGGTAACGGTGATGGCGGTGCAGGTGTGAACTTCGAAGAAGGTCACATAATCTCTGTTAACAACTCTATCATCACAACTGCTTATGCAGGTGACGATACATCTGAAAACAACAACTACTGCTTCCAAGCAGAAGATGGTTTAGATGCTATTCAGCTTGCAGCGGGCCTACTAACTTTCGATGGTAACCTATTCGTATGTCCGGACTTGACTGCAAATAGCAGCCGCGATGCACTTAGCTTAACTGTTGACACGACAGACCCACAATATGTTGAAGCACTAACTCGTCGTGCTGATGGCGCAGCTGGTCCTTTCACTGGTCCTGCAGTTAACTTCCTAACTGATACTGGTAACGTTCTATCAAATGCACTTGTACGTGCAGATGAAGGCGTAACAACTAATGTTCTTAATGGTTTCCTGGCAGTTCCTGTTGCAGATATCTTAGTTGAAGGTGCTCCGCTTCCGGCTGGATTTGCACAACCTGGTGCAACCTTTACTAACGCTGATTTGGTATGGACATTCGGTCTACTAGATGGTTCTCGTAGCCAACCTTTATGGTTTGAAGACGGCCAAACACCTGGGCCTCGTTAATTAGCGCTCATTCCTTTTTGAGTAGCCAGTCTTAGAAGGGTGCTTAGTTGCGCCCTTTCTTATGTAAGTACCAAATAATTATTAAGATCTAAACTGATGAAAACGAATAGAAAATCTTTGAAAGCTAGTCGCGTGGCATTTCCACTTAGCTTACTTTCGGTTGCAATTTCTGCTTCTGTTTTTGCCCAGACTGAAGCCGAGCAAGCACGAGCTGTTACAGAACAAATAGTGGAAGTTCAGCGTGTTGAGCGCATACAAGTTTTAGGAAGAACAAGAAGTGCAGCTGAAGAAACAGTGCTTGAGCGATTAGAGGCGGATAGTGTAGTAGACCTTCTAAGTGCAGACCAGATTGCTAGGGTTGGAGACACAAATGTTGCAGATTCACTTCGTCGTGTACCTGGCTTAACGCTGGTAGATGGCAAGTTTGTGTACATTCGTGGCTTAGGCGAAAGATACTCATCAGCAACGTTGAACGGTGCTACTGTGCCTTCTCCAGATCTTACTCGTAACGTTATCCCATTAGATATCTTCCCCACAGCGATTGTTGAGTCCTTATCTGTACAAAAAGGCTACTCAGCGAATAGAGGTGCAGCGTTTGGTGGCGGTGCGATTGATATTCGCACAACATCCATTCCAGACGGCTTTGTCGGTTATATTGGTGCTAGTGGTGGGGCCAATAGTATTTCTGATGAGTACTTAGATTATCCTGGTGGTAACGATTTTGGTGACGAAGATGGTTCTCGAGCACTTTCTTCTGACATTACTAATACGCTGAATACGACTTTTATTAATGGTGGTGATTTCGACCTTAGCGCAAACGCTATCCAACAAACGGCTGCTAGAAATGGCTCACCTATTAGCTTAGCGCAAGCAGAAAACCTTAATAGGCAGCTTGCAACAACCATAGGTCGCGACTTAGACGTTTCTTTAAACGATAGATCGGTACAAGACTGGAGCTTCAGTGGTGGTATCGGTGATGCTATCGATATTGGCACTGAGTGGACTCTTAGTGGATTGGCAACGTTTAACTACGGTGAATCAATCCGTACACAAGAGCGTATCAATCGACGCTTAGAAGAGCCTGAAGAAGAGTTTATAGAACAAACTAAATCTACTCAAAACGCAAGCCTAACTGTTACAGCGGGTGCAGCGTTAAAATGGGGTAGCGAGCATACGCTTGAGAATAAGAACTTCTTTATCAGAAATACCGATGATGAAACTTTCTTGTCTGATGAATTCAATGATACCAGTGGTTTTAGTTCAGGTAACGGTTTCCGTAACTTCCAAGGTATTTTCGAACAACGTGAATTAGAAGTGTACCAGTTTTCAGGTAAACACATATTCTCTGATGACACACTAGGCTTAGTAGGTTGGGAAGATTCATTCCTTAATGGCCTCGAGTTGAATTGGTTCTTCTCTGACTCAACTGCAACGACTGAAATCCCTAATTCATTTTCAGCTGTCGCTGTTTTTGATAGAGATGTTGATACTGGTGTTATCAGTAACGTTAATCTCGCGTTGGGTGGTATTGCCAGTAACGGTCTCCAGTTTGAAAACCTTGATCTTGAAGATGAGTTAGAAAGTTCTGGTTTTGATCTGAAGTTGCCACTTTACGCAGGTGATTTCATTATTGAACTCAGTGGTGGTGGTCGCGTAGATAAGCGAGCGCGTATTTCAAATCAGTTGAATTTTACTATTGACGGTAACTCAGCAAACAACACTTTTGTCACTGATTCTATTTCACAGCGTTTTTCTGACGATAATATTTTGAATCCTGACCTTGGATTTGAAATCGCTCTTGAAAATACCGATTTTGGTCCAAGCTTAGCGGCGACGCAGGTCGATGCAGCCTATGGTCAAGTCGATATTGATTGGAATGGGAAATTCTATCTTGTAGCAGGTTTGCGTTACGAAGATTATCGTCAAGTGAGTGCGATTTTTAATCCGCTTGCACTGAATAGCCCTGTACTACCTGATTTGGATCCAGCAACTCTGAATGCAGATGAGCCTCTGCCGGGCGTATTCCAGGATGATGACTTTTATCCTTCAGTATCCTTAAAATATAGTTTCGATGACGTCATTGGTGATACATGGAACCTTCGTTTGGGCTGGAGTGAAACTGTTGTTCGCCCAGACTTGCGTGAGATTGTTGATACGTCTTATCGTGACCCGGTCACTGATTTTATTATCTCAGGTAGCTCTGATGTAACGCCTTCGGAAATTACAAACTTAGATTTCCGCTCAGAATGGTACTTTGACAACAGCAATAGCCTTACTGTCAGTTTATTCCATAAAGATATTGTTAATCCTATAGAGATATTGGCGGAAACAGCTCAAGGTAATGAATTACGAGCGAACGTGCTTAACGTTGGCGAAGCTGAAGTTGCGGGTGTTGAAGTAGAATGGCTTCTGAACTTAGATTTCCTAGGTGATTTAGGTACGTTGTTCTTCATCCAAGGGAACTATACAAATCTCTTCACCAATGAAATTGATTTGGGAGATGCAATAAGCGACGCGACCAATCGCCAAAGACAGCTCACACAAGCTTCAGACAATGTTGTTAACTTTGTTCTAGGATTTGATTCGGATCATGGTAAACACTCGGCAGGCTTGGCGTTTAATACTTTCTCTGAGCGTGTCTTTATCTCGGGTGCTGGTGGTTTTGCAGACTCGTTTGAGCAACCGTTTGACTCTCTTGATTTCACCTATACGTACTTTATTACAGAACAGCTGCAATTGAAGTTTAAAGCTAGAAACTTACTCGATGACTTCAATGAAATTACTCAAGATAATGGTGAAGGTGTTGATGTTGTTCGTTTCCAACAGGATGTTGGACAGTCATACAGTTTGAGCCTTCGCTATCAGTTCTATTAACAGTTAAGTCGAAGCTTTATTAGATACAAAAGCCGCTATATAGCGGCTTTTTTGTGCCTGCCTTATGGCTAAAACTTCCTTTGAATAATGAGGGCAAGAATAATCATTGGAAATACAGCTAGCACCCAGAAGTTTTCAGGAACAAAAGATGTCAGTTGGCTATTTTCTTTGACACACAGAAGCAGCTAGATTAGGTTTGAACACAGTGTATGTACTTGAATTGAGTCATTTGTTTGTATTGGACTCAGCAGATCTTTAGATGGAATGAATCAATTTAATGATAAAAGAAGAGACCGCGAGTATTTTATTTGTCGACGATGAAGCGAGTATATTGAACTCGCTGAAACGTGTTGTGAGAGATTTGCCTTTTACTATTTATACGGCTAACTCTGGAGAAGAGGGGCTAGAAGTTCTTAGTGATCATAGTATCGACTTAGTCATTTCTGACAAAAACATGCCTGGTATGAGTGGAAATGAGTTTCTGCAGGAAGTGGCCGATAGATGGCCGGAAACTGTGCGTATTATGCTGACTGCATACACTGAGTTAAATGATGTTATTCACGTGATTAACGAAGGAAAAATTTGGGGGTATATTCGGAAGCCGTGGGATAATCACGAGCTTAAACTCAATATCCAACAAGCGATGAACTATAGGGAAATACTAGCAGAGAGAAGCCTTCTTAAGCATTCATTGGAAAAGATAAAATCCAAGCGGAAACGCAATTTTATGGGATTTATCGGTCAGTCTTCCCGAATGCAATTCGTTTACGATGCGATTGAGTTAAGTGCTTCTAGCTTTGCTTCCGTCTTCATCACGGGTAAGAGCGGAACAGGTAAAGAGTTAGCTGCTGCCGCTATTCACGAACTCAGTCCGAGAAAAGAGAAGCCCTTTGTTTGTTTAAACTGCGCGGCTATCCCCTCTGAGTTGATGGAGTCGGAAATCTTCGGACACGTGAAAGGTTCCTTCTCTGGAGCCATCTCAAATCGCGATGGTGCAGCAACTCAAGCAGATGGCGGCACGCTATTTTTAGACGAACTTGGTGAAATGGATATTTCGCTCCAGGCTAAAATACTGAGATTTATTCAGACAGGTACCTTCCAGAAAGTGGGTAGCAATAAGCTGGAAAAAGTTGATGTTAGGTTTGTGAGTGCGACCAATCGCAACCCGGTAGAAGCGATATCTGAAGGGTTATTACGTGAAGATCTCTATTACCGGCTGAATGTCATTGCTATCGATTTACCTTCACTTAAAGAGCGGGAGAGTGATGCTAGTCAGATCGCAAACTTTTTTACTACGCATTTTAGTGATCTAGAGAAAAAGGTTTTCGTTGGGTTATCATCGGATGCTGAAAAACTCGTTAATCATTATGATTGGCCCGGCAATGTGCGTCAGTTGGAGAATACTATTCATAGCGCCATAGTGATGTCCGAAGGCCCGTTGTTGACGGAAAAAGATTTAGGCCGACAACTTCAACTTGCTGATAAAGAATTGTACGAGTATATCAACAAGAGCAACCTGAGTTTTATGCCGCAGGCCCCTGTAAATGGGCAGGAAAACGATATCACCGTAACCTCAAATGATAATGGGATAAGACCTCTAGCAGAAGTAGAGCGCATCGCTATTGAGCATGCAATTGCTGCCTGTGAAGATAATGTTGCTAAAGCCGCAGGGCTTCTCGAAGTTAGCCCCTCAACCTTGTATCGCAAAATTCAGCAATGGCAAGGTTGAGAGAGCACCTTAAGGCTTCATAAAGCTTTGTGCGAGTTCAACACTTTTGTGGGCTTTCTTGAGGTAATGGGTTTAGTGTGGGTGAAACGACTCAACTGATATGAGAACCAACGACATGCGTTGTTTAGGTAATAGTTTAGGCGGTCTGCCAGCGGAAACTTCATTGTTAAACCCGGCTGAAAGTAAAAGCAGTCATCCGCTTTTGTTAGGCCGTCGACGATAGATTGATTGTTAACGTGTAAGTATTGCATAGGGCCTTTGAGTTTAATTTTTTGATGGGCCCCGATTTGCTCTGGCGTTCTTTCAGCATAATGTAAGCAGACAGGGGATGGGTGATATAAGTTCGAACAGAAAGGCGGCACTTTGTCCCCAATTTCTTTTACCCAATTTTCTGATGGACAGTTTCTAAAAAAGCGAGGCTCCCTCCACTTTATTCGATAATAGCGGCGCCTCTGAACAATGCTAAGCATTTGGTTTTCGTTTTCGTAGTTTTGTAAATCTCTGTCGGTAAAATAGAAGTGAGCTTGCCAAACACGCATTTGATTTTTATAGCGCTGCATTGCTTTCACTAGCATTGGACGTGGATCTTCAGCGAGTAACTCAGCAGGATCCAAAATATACCACCAGTCAGATGCAGAGAATTGCTGGTGGAACTGATTGTAAATGTAACTCCTGAACTGCCCTCTATTCGCCTCTTGGTTTTTAGGAACAACTTGAATGCGTGGGTCACGTCCTGCTTGTTGTTTTACAAGCTCGATACTTCCATCAGTTGAAAAGTGATCTAGGACGTAAATATTGTCGCAGAACTTGAGTGCGTGGTTGAGTGAATCTTGGATGATGTCAGCTTCATTTTGTATAATACATATGGCGTTTAACTTCATAACATTACCTCGTTATTAGCTGAGTATATGGCTGGACGAAAATCTGGTTTATTGACGTGGCTTCCACAATCACGAAGAGTATGTGGAGAGGGTGAGTTACTGAATTGGTTCGTCATTGGTTTAGCTCCAATTCAGCTTGGCTAATTGAATCGACTCTTGGATGGTCATTTGGGGAAGCGAAAATCCGTCTCTAATGCCTTTTGATAAACTAGACGCAATTGTTGTCGGACAGATGTAATGTGCATCGTGTTGATAATCTTGTGAAGTGCCTATCTGCTGACACCAGCTATTGCACTTTTCACTGTAACTAATGGAAATAACTGGAGTTTCGGTTAGAAAGCCTAAAATGCTTCCATGTAATCTCATGGAAACGACAGCTTTGAATCCCGCGATACGCTGCAACACGCGAAATGGATTGGGATCATAGGCAATGTGTAGAATAGGTATATGGCCCGGGAGCCTAGTAATAATTTGCTCATGAATGTGGAAATCACCCGATTTAGGATGGCCATTTAAATCCACAAAATAAATGGGCTCGTTGGTTTCGTTCCAAACTTCTTTTACCGTATCAATGGCTTCCAACAGTTGTTTTCTCGTCATGTTGTGATTCAACGAATTGAGCTGCGCCATTTCTGGATGGCAGAAGTTGAACATGACTCCTTTACGTTCGATAGGAACGACTCTGTTGGTTTTATGGCAGAGCATGAGCGGTGAAAGATCGAAAGTTAAGTGCACATTTGCTCTGGGAGCTAACGCTTGGGCAATTTCTAAGCTTTGAATATCTCTGACACCAATGAATCCACATTCGTTAAGAAACTTGGCGCACTCTTTCTCTGCTTGAATAGAATTAAAGGGACCCAAACTAACCCCTACACACCGACTTAAATGTTTATTAGATAGGTGAAGCATGCGCCGTTTTATCTGAATTTCACCCTCACTTTGGAATACATCCCCTCCGCCAAAGAGAATTTTTTGACTCCTCATGGCATTTCGATAATGTAAGAGCTGATGGTGGCCAGGGAAAAGGGCAGGAGTGAGCGCTGCAGTATCACCAAATTCCTCATTATCTTTGGTTGATAAACAGCTGATAGCGTTTGTTTTATCGTCTAATAAATTTCTACTCGCCCATTGCGTTGTGTAGAGCAAAATATCATGACCTGTATTCTGCGTTTCGTGACAACTGAAAATGTATGAATCAAATGCTTTAAACATAGGCTTCCCTCCATGAATGATCTTGTGCAGCAACCAGGCCAGAATTTGATTAGTATTAACCAACTGTTTTATAAGATTATTTTTCAATAGTGATATTTGGGTTTCGCAATTTGCATTTGAGTAGAACGATTTTTCGCGATTTAGAAATTGCAAAAAAGGAGACGTTTGAAAGTGGAACGGTCGTGATTAGGGACTGTTATTTTTATTTTGGCAAAAAGTTGTAATAAAAAATGAGCTCTACTGACTAAGTGGTTGTTACTGAGATAGGGTGAGCCCCTGATAACGTCGTTGGCGTTGAAAAATCGAGTGTTTAAATAATAAAAGAATTTCTACGGAGAAAGCATGCTAAGTATCTCATCAGTAAGTAAAACCTATGACAATGGCGTTAAAGCATTAAATAACGTCACTATAGATATTCCGAAAGGCATGTTTGGTCTACTGGGACCAAATGGAGCAGGAAAGTCCTCGTTGATGAGAACAATCTCAACCTTGCAGCAACCAGATACCGGTACCATTACCTTCGATGGTATTGATGTCGTTTCGCAACCGATGGAATTGAGACAGCGTCTAGGCTACCTTCCGCAAGACTTTGGTGTGTATCCTCGTGTTAGTGCTTATGACCTTCTCGATCACTTAGCCATACTTAAAGGCTTGAAGAACAATGCCGAGAGAAAGGAAGCGGTAGAGGGTTTACTAGCTCACACCAATCTCTATCAACATAGAAAAAAAGCAGTTAGTGGTTTTTCTGGTGGTATGAGACAGCGGTTTGGTATTGCTCAGGCATTGTTAGGCGATCCCGACTTACTTATCGTAGATGAACCAACAGCTGGTTTGGACCCCGAAGAACGGAATCGCTTCCACAACTTGCTTGTTAAGTTGGGTGAAGAGAAAGTTATTATTTTATCAACGCACATTGTTGATGACGTATCTGAGCTCTGTCCAAACATGGCAGTTTTAGGTGCTGGTCAAATTCTTCTTGAAGGTAATCCGATCGATGTCACCAATGAGTTGCAAGGAAGAATTTGGCGTAAGACAGTTTCTGAGACTGAAGCAGGGGATCTGGAAGCGAATTTCTCGGTTATCTCTAAACGCTTGTTTGCCGGCCGTACTGTTTTCCATATTTTGGCTGATGAAGCGCCAGAAGGTTTTGAAGCTACGCCAGCAACACTTGAAGATGTTTATTTCTCTACGCTTTACACACAGCGCAAGAACGCTGCGTAGGGAGGTATTATGTTTGCACGATTAATTGCTTTTGAATGGCGTTACTTTGTACGCCAACCCTCGTTTATTGTAACGAGTATGATTTTCTTTTTGCTGCCTTTTATTTATATGGCAGTAAACGATATACCTAAGGGCTTCGGCTCAAACGTTATGTATAACAGTCCGCATGCTATTACTTTTGTTATGGCTTTGTTTGGGTTGTTCTCGATGTTTTTGGTAGTGAATTTTGTTGCAGATACCGCCGTTAGAAACCATACCTCTAATATGGCTGAGTTTATCTACACGAAACCATTGTCACCTTTCCAATATCAATTAGGGCGCTTTATTGGGTCGTACCTTATCTGCGTTACGGTATTTGCGTTTGTGCCCTTAGGGCTATTTGCTGGAGCCATAATGCCTTGGGTAGATGAAAGCCGTATAGGGCCTCATATACTTTCAAACTATTTGATCCCCTTCTTTTATATTGCCTTAACAACATTATTTGTATTGTCGGCGTTATTTTATGCCGTGGCATTGCGCTTTAGCAGTATGATGGCTGTTTACCTCATGGCTCTAGGTTTGTTCATTCTTAATGGACAACTTGGACGTATCTTCAGTGAACCTAGCCAACGTGAATGGTTAGCGCTATTGGACCCATTTGCACTAAGAACTTATGGGACGATTTCTGAGTACTGGACGCCTTCTGAACGTAATACCGAAGTGATTACCATGACAGGCGATCTACTGATGAATCGATTATTATGGTTGGCTATTGGTATCGTGTTATTGCTTGGCCTTGGACGTTTATTTAAGCCGTTGGCTCTTAAAAAAGTTAAGGCGCCTAAAGCGAAAAAAGTCAGCACAAAGGTAAGCGAAAAAATAGAAAGTCTATTAGGTAATTCTATTGATGCTAAGTTCCAGAAAGGTGTGGGCTTTGACCAATTTACTAGCCGAACTATGTTCGAGATAAAACAAATTGTTTTTCATCCTGCATTCTTCGTATTAATGGCCTTTGCCGCATTTACCTTAATTTCTGTTTTGGTAAGCCCAGGACAATTCTACGGTGTGGCTAACTGGCCTTTAACACAGACAATGGTTCAGTTTATTGTTGCAGCCTTTAGTCTTGTTGGCATTATTATCATTGCCTATTACAGCGCGGAAGTGATTTGGCGTGAGCGTAGTGTCGGTATGGGCGATATCATTGATAGTATGCCTGTATCGAATGTTACGTTTTGGCTATCAAAACTATTGTCGGTTTTGTTAGTTATTGTATCGACATTCGTCGTTGGTATGGTCTCGACGATCTTATTCCAACTGTCGAAGGGGCAACCCAACATAGAGATGTCTCAATACATCACTAGCTTATTCTTCTTCTATTTGTTGCCCTTTGCCTACACTGCAATCCTTGCTTTCTTCATTCAAGCAGTTAGTCCAGGTAAGTATATCGGCATGCTGATTTTTGTTGGCTATTCAGTGGCGTCTTCTTTAGTGTTTAACCAAATCGGTATCGAACACAATATGTTTAACTTCGGAGCGAGTCCGTTCTTACAATATTCAGACCTCAACGGTTATGCATGGTATATGCAAACGCAAGCTTGGTATATGTTGTATTGGGGAGCCTTAGCGATAGTTCTTGGTATCTTGAGTTATGGCTTGTGGCAACGTGGTCCGCAAATGAGCCTGAAAGCTAAGTTTAGTCTTCTAAGTTACAACATAGGTCAAACAGGGCGAGTTGCTGTTGCTGCGCTTATGATTGTTTTTGTGGGTTCGGGCAGCTTCATTTATTACAACACAAAAGTTGTTAATATCTTTGTGGGTAGAGATGCTCAGTTGGACTTGTTAGAAGCATACGAAAAGAACTACGTTCAGTTTGAAGAAGCCGCTTTTCCAGTGCTTGTTTCCGTTGATGCCAATATCGATATGTTTCCAAGTGAACGTCGCATAGAAGCAAAAGCGGACTTTGTGGTTCGGAATAAAACGGATGAAGCAGTTAGTCGTTTCTTGGTTAACTTACCTCAATTTAGTTCTACGGCTGAAGTCGTCATAGAAGGCGGTAAGCTAGGCGAAGTTAATGAAGAGCTTAATACTGCTTGGTTTGAGTTCGAAAAGCCTATGCAACCTAACGAGACCCGTAAAGGAACATTTAATGTCGTGCGTGAACATCATGGGTTTAGAGACCGTGGTGACGACTTTAATCTCGTTAACAATGGTATTTTCATCAACAATTTCGCCCTTTATCCGGTGTTCGGTGTGAATGTTAATGCTTATATTGGCGATAAGCAGGAACGTGCAAAGCGCGACCTGCCACCGCCGAGAAGAGCTTACAAGCTTGAAGACGAAACGCATTATAACGAGAGTTTCTTCGGCCCTGGCGTAGAGCAGATTGATTTTGCTGCGACCTTGTCGACCAGTGATAGCCAGACTGCTATTGCTCCGGGTTATTTGCAGAAGCAATGGCAAGAAAATGGACGTAACTATTTCCGCTACGAAATGGATGCGCCAATGATTAATTTCTTCAATGTGATGTCTGGTGAATTAGAGCTCGAGAAAGAGATATATAAGGGCGTTGAGATTGCCGTTTATTATCATCAAACTCACCATTGGAATGTGGATCGCATGATGGAATCTGTCCGTGATTCATTAGATTACTTTACTGAAGCATTCGGGCCTTATCAGCATAGACAAGTTCGCATTATCGAGTTCCCTGGATATGCTGCTTTCGCTCAAAGCTTTGCAAACACAGTACCTTACTCAGAGCAAATTGGTTTTATCTCTGATTTAAGAGACCCAACTAATATTGACCCTGTCTATTATGTAACTGCACACGAAGTTGCTCACCAATGGTTTGGTCATCAGCTAACAGGCGCTAATGTTCAAGGTAGCCAGATATTATCTGAAAGCCTCTCACAATATGCTGCACTGATGGTCATGGAGAGGAAATACGGCGAAGATAAGATGCGTGAGTTCCTGACTTATGAGCTTGATCGTTACTTGCAAGGTAGAACCGCAGATCCCGGTGAAGAAATGCCTATGCTAAGAGCTGAGAATCAACAGTATATCCACTATCGTAAAGGCTCAGTTGTGATGATGTCACTCAAAGAAAAACTGGGTGAAGAGTCGTTGAATGAAGCTCTGCGCAGCTTACTGAAGGAATATAAGTTTGCTGAGGGCAGAAAGCCGACAACGCTCGATTTAGTGGCTGCGCTTAAAGAAGATCAAGATCTTGATAATCAAGATTTTATCGACGATTCGTTTAATCATATAACACTCTATGATTTAAAAACGACGGACGCATCTGTTGATGAAGAGAATGGTGAATACACTGTGACAATTAATGTTGAAGCTACTCAGTTGACGGCAGATGGTTTCGGTGAGGAAACAGAGCAAGACTTCGATGAAATGGTTGATGTTGTGCTGTTTGTGAATGATCCGAATAACTTTGCTGCTGAAAGTGAGATTGTCTACCGACAGAAGCACCGCTTGGTCAGTGGAGAGAATGAGTTAAAAATAACAGTGGATAAGGAACCAAAATACGTGGGGATAGACCCGTTTGTTAGATTCATCGACCGCGATACTGACAACAATATTTTGAGCCTGTAACCTTTCAAATAACCTCAAGAGGTGGTGCAAAGCCACCTCTTTCGTTTTCTTCATTCAAGCTGCCTCAATTTACACCCCTGTACTCTTCAAGTGACAAACATGTTAAAGAAAAAGCTGGGAATTTTGATACCGAACAGCTACTACTACCTTCGCTTTCGTTGTTAGAATGCTTTTAAACTACGAAGCTATTGAGCCTGCTATTAACACGCCTTATTACTCCGCTGCCCAATCTCACATTCCCTTAACGAGTTCCCAACGTATTTCTGAACTCGATGTACTTCGGGGGATTGCGTTATTTGGTGTTTTGTTAGGTAACTTCAGTGAATACATAATGTCGGGCTTTATTGCGACAAGTGAACAATTGGCTGCATTAACGAGCGCCGGTCATGATAAAAGATTACAGTTTTTTATTGAGTTATTCGTCACCGATAAAGCAAATACCCTATTTTCATTTTTGTTTGGTGTGAGCTTTAGTATGCAAATTCAGCGCTTGTCCAAAATGGGCGAGGGTGCCAGTATGCTTTACCTGCGAAGATTGGTCATTCTCTTAGCCTTTGGGTTTCTCCATTTATTTTTTGTCAGTCCGTGGGACATATTGCATATGTACGCTGCTCTTGGGCTTATTTTATTTTTGTTTCGAGAATCAAGTGATCGAACGCTGCTTTATAGTGCCATCTTCTTTTTACTTTTCGGAACCTTGATATATCGAACTATTACCAGTCATTTCAATATTCACGCAGCGTTAGAGAATTATAGATTTTATACCGATTCTGCCATCTTACTCAGGCAATCTTTGTCCAGTGAAGGAAATTACTGGGGGTTGGTAACGAACTTGGCAAATTATACATGGCGAGATTGGTTATTGGGCAGCTCTGGGGGTAGTGCTTTCTACTTGATTGGACGGTTCTTTTTTGGAGCTTGGGTAGGGCGTAAAGGCTGGTTTAACGACACCTCGTCTCATCTGAAAGTTTATGCTTTAGTTTGTGCACTGACGCTTCCTTTAGGTTTAAGTTTAGAGTTAATCGTCCTCAAGACTAACTGGTTTGTGGAAGGGCATCGCGTGATGCATACCATAGCGACACTCGCGTTATCTGCCAGTTATGTTTGTCTAGTGATTTTGTTGTTTCATTGGTCCTTGCTAAGACGATTCATGCAGATCTTTAGTTATGTAGGAAGGATGGCTTTAACTAACTATGTTCTACAAAGCCTGATTATTGGTTTCACCTACTGGGGCTTTTTAGGAGGCGCAAACCTTGCTGGGCGAATTGGATTATCAGGTGTACTTTTCGTTGCTGTAACTGGCTACTTAGGGCTCATTCTCTT
This sequence comes from Alteromonadaceae bacterium M269, assembly GCA_004353515.1. Taxonomy (GTDB): domain Bacteria; phylum Pseudomonadota; class Gammaproteobacteria; order Enterobacterales; family Alteromonadaceae; genus M269. The sequence goes on from SMNZ01000002.1 coordinate 602,711, forward strand.
AAGTCGAGTTTGGCTGAGTTACTTTGCCTATGGCCCTTTAGAGTGGGGATGGCGTTGCTTAACTTATTGGCAAGTCTTGTCAATCAAACGCCAGCATAGATAAAGACACGTTAGCTAAACATAGTGTCCTTAGAAGCTTTAGGGGCGAATACCCAACCTCCAATAATCCCTGCAACACATTGGGCAGCGAAACCCAAGGTAGAACGAGCACCTGCTATCAAAGTAACCTCAAATATGGGGAACATAGCAAGGTGAATACAAATCATAGTTAACAAGCCTGCCAACGGATAGACCCAGCGTGGCAGAAGCTTATAAAATTTCCGAATGAGACCCATAACACTAAAGCCAATAAGCAACCCTGCAGCAATGATCCCGGCGTAGGCAAAGAGTCCAAAAATATCCGAAATACTGGTTGTTACACGTGTAGATAAGGTAATTTCTGTGCCAACATCTTCTAGCCCATTCAGTACAAAGTAAGTATGAAATAAGCTTGCCAGAACGTACGTGACTAGAACTGCAGTTAGAAACCTACCGACAAGTTGCAACATATTGTTTCCGTTAAGGAGATTGCTTTAGAGAAAATAGATAATTACATAGAAATCGATTTAACCCAAGTGGTAGCATATCTCATTCGCTATTTGCTTAGGTCTCTGTTTTATGAAGAAGTTATTTGCCGCATGTTCACTCGGTATATTGGGCGCTTTGGTAGCTCCTGCTCTAGCGCAACAAGCACTTAATATTCAAACAACTACCATAACTTCTGACCTTAGTTCACCCTGGGCTATTGAGTTGATCAGTGACGAACAAATGCTCATTAGTGAACGACCAGGTGTATTGAAGCGGCTGACTGTTGGTCAGGGAAGCGAGGTTATTCAAGGGACGCCGAATGTTTTTTATCGTGGTCAGGGTGGTTTGTTGGATATCGCGCTTGATCCGGAATTCGAGCAGAATCAGAAAATCTATCTAAGTTACTCAAGTGGTGACCGTGAGGAAAACAGACTCGAAGTCCTCAGTGCGAGATTGGTCGGAAATCGGTTAGAAGATAGCCGCGTTATTTTTAAAGCAAGCCCAAGCAAAGACACCCCCGTTCACTATGCGGGGAGAATGCTCTTCTTACCTGATCAAACTTTGCTCGTTACAGTAGGAGATGGCTTTGATTATCGAGAACACGCACAGAAAACCGATAGCCTTTTAGGCAAAATTGTTCGTGTTATGAAGGATGGTAAGATCCCTGATGATAACCCTTTTGCGGGTGAATCTGAGGTTGGTGTAAAAACCGAGATGTCAATTTTTAGCTTGGGGCACAGAAACCACCAGGCGCTGATTTATGACGAAAAACGCCAGCTTATTTTCTCGAATGAACATGGTCCCGCTGGTGGGGATGAAATTAATATTATTGAACCGGGGAAGAATTATGGATGGCCTGTCATAACTAACGGTAAAGATTATTCTGGAGCCAGCATTACGCCGTTTAAAACGTATGAAGGTATGGAGCAGCCTTTTGTCGATTGGACTCCGTCTATAGCGCCGTCGTCTATGGCTGTTTATTACGGTAATGAGTTTCCTCAGTTAAATGGTAATTTGTTGGTTACATCTTTAAAAAGTCAGGAGTTACTCAATTTGACCATGGTTAATAACCGAGTCACTAAACAAGAGAATATTCTGCCTAATTTACGCGAACGTTATCGCGATATTAAAGTGAACAGTAAAGGTGAAATTTTGGTATTAACTGACAGCGGTAAATTAATCAAGCTGTCAAATTAAACGGTGCCTGACATCTTGGAAATTTACTCTAGGTATACTAAGACACAACAAGTTCAATACCCAAAGTAGTAAGATAGCCCTGTTCTGTTTCGAGGTCAGCCTGAAATAATGCATCGCTCTCTAACCATTCGTCAGGGAAGCTGACTTTGAGCGTGTTGTCTTTTACCTTAAAGCTTATCTCAGGAAGAATATCGTCTTGTCGACGAATGTTCAGCAAAGCACCTAAACGTAATAGACAAATCAGTTTGTGGACCTGTTCGGTATCATAGTTGGTGAATTCGTCTATCTCAGCGATTCTTATTTTTTTCCGATGAAACCTGACCAAGGTGCTGATTAAGAGTTGTTGTTCTTGGTTGAAGCCCGGCATTTCAGCGTTTTGCAGAACGTAGGCGGAGTGCTTTTGTACACCACGAGAGTTTATTTGTAATCCAATCTCATGCAGAAGTGCAGACCACCCCAGCAAACTCCTGAGTTCTGAGTTTTTGATATTCCAGTCTTTTGCGATCTCTTCGTAGATCTTTGTTGTTGTTTCCAATACGCGCTTTGCATGGTCAATGTCGACATCGTAGCGTGTCGCTAAACTTTGAGCGGTGCGTTCGCGAATATCTTTGTGTTCCAGGCGATCTTCCATTTCGTAGAGTACGCCTTCACGTAACGCGGCAGCTGAGAATTTAAAAGATTTAATACCTAAGCTTTTAAATATTGCTGTCAAAATTGCGAGGCCTGCGGCAAATACTTGTTTGCGACCTTCTTCTAAGCATTCAAGTTGCAAGTCGTCTATATTGCCTGCCTTGCAGCAGTATTCTGTAATTTGATTAAGGTGCTTAAGTGTAATGCCATTAGCGATATCTTCTAATTCCAGTTCTTCAGCAACAGCTGCTATTGCTCTCGCGGTTCCCGAAGTACATGTACAGCTTTGCCAGCCTAATTTGCGGTATTTACCTGCTATGAGTTCAAGCTCTTGTTGCGCTGTGGTTATTGCTTTACTAAACAGTTTTTGTTTAAGCTCTCCCTGTTTAAAGAAGCGCCTATTATAGGTCACGCAGCCGAGTTGTAGGCTTCTGAGTAGCTTAGGGGTAAATGCCTCACCAATAACAAATTCAGTTGAACCACCACCAATATCGACAATAAGTCGCTGACCAGTATCTTCGACTGTATGAGCAACACCTTGATAGATAAGACGGGCTTCCTCTATCCCTGCGATAACTTCTATGGGGTAGGGAAGCACTGCGCGCGCTTGTTTGATAAAGCTTTTAGCGTTTGTCGCTTTACGGAGTGTATTGGTGGCAACAATTCTTACGGTATCTGGGCTAAAGCCTTTTAAGCTATCGGCGAACGACTCTAGCGCCTGAATGCCCCGAGCCATCGCCTCGTCATCTAGCAGGTTGTTTTTATCTAAACCTTCAGCAAGCCTGACCCTGAGTTTGACTTTGTGTAAAGTCTGTACGCTATGAGCAACAATACGAGCAATGACCAAATGAAAACTGTTTGAGCCTAAATCGAGAGCCGCTACCTGCATATTTTCACGGGACTCAACGGTGTCAAACGCGTTTTTCAATTCAGTCATATTGGGCCTTAATGTTGCTGAGTTATGATTGTTGCAGCCATAACTCAAGACTCAACTGTGCTGAGTTATTTTTCTGCTTCAAGTTCTTTGAGATAGTGATAGGTCTCAATTTGTGAGCGCAAGTTACGCCTGTTTCCACGGCGAACATATTTGTTCGTTTGCTCTTTGTCAATCACTCTGGCTTTAACGGTATCTCTAAACTGGATATCAAGGAGTTCGGAAATTCGCTCTTTTAGCCCTTCGTCATAGATTGGGCAACCGACTTCAATCCGGTTATCCATGTTACGAGCCATCCAATCTGCTGATGAAATAAATACGCGTTTGTCACCGGCATTTTCAAAAATCATCACTCTTGGGTGTTCAAGGAAACGGTCTACAACACTGATGATGGATATGTTGTCACTAATTCCTTTGAGCCCTGGTCGCAATGAACACATGCCACGAACTATTGCGCGAACTTTTACTCCGCCTTGGCTAGCACGATACAGCTCATCAATTAACAGCTTGTCGACTAGATTATTAATCTTCAGCGTAATTTGAGCAGGATGACCTTCTTTCGCATTTTGGATTTCTTGTCGAACCAGTAATTGGATCTTAGTTCTTGAGTTAATGGGAGAAACTTGTAGATGTTGGAACTTACTGCGTCTGTAAGGTTGTTGGATAAATTCAAAGACACTGATGGCTTCCTCGCCAAGCTCTTGATGTCGAGTAAACAAGCTAAAGTCTGTATATATTTTTGCTGTTTTCTCGTTGAAGTTACCTGTACCAAAATGTGAGTAATGAACCAACTCTCCTTTTTCCTCTCGACTAACAATACAAAGCTTGGAGTGTATTTTCAGTGATTGAAAACCCAGAACGACTTTAATACCGGCATCAGTCATGGTTTTTGACCATTCGATATTGGCTTCTTCATCAAAGCGAGCTTGGATTTCAACGACAACGGTTACTTTCTTGCCATTATCGACGGCATCAATCAATGAGCTCACAATCCGTGAGTTTTTAGCGACGCGATAGATATTGATCCTGATATGCTTAACGCTTGGATCAAATGCTGCTTGTCGCACAAATTCAGTTAAGTGCAAGAAGCGGTGGTAAGGGTAGTACAACAAAATATCCTGATGCGTTATGGCATCAAAAACCGTATCGAATTGGTTGAAGTTTTTAGTAATGATTGCGGGTAATTTAGGGTTTTCTAAATAGCTGCGACCAACATTTGGAAAGCCAATAAAGTCTTTAAAGTTACGGTATGTTCCACCGGCAATTGCACTGTCGTAGGATGAAAGGCGCAATCTTTTACGTAATACTTTTAGTGTTTCATCTGGCATGTCACTGTTGTAGATAAAGCGCACAGGTTCTGCGATCATCCGTTGCTTCATACTTTCAGACATCTTATCTACATAACTTTCATCGATTTCATCATTAATGCTGTATTGAGCATCACGTGTCATTTTGAATGAATGAGCGTAAATTCGGTCAAACTTAACAAAACCTTTGAATATCTTGTCGAGACACAAATCGATAATGTCGTCTAACAGTATAATGTGCTTTTTCTTACGGCTCTTTTGCGGTGGGATAAGCACAAAGCGAGACATTTGCTCAGTGGGTACCTCCACAACTGCGTATTTATTGGGTTTGTTATCACGTTCAATGGTGACGAACAAGTAAGTCCCTGAATCATTGAGCCGGTCGACAAGGTCAACTTGCCCCTTTAAAAGAACAGGCGCTATGTGACGTAGCACTTTATTTTCAAAGAAATGGTGAACCCAGTTTTGTTGATACTCGTCAAGCTGGTGCTTGTCTATCATCAAAATATTGTAGCGAGCTAACCCTGAAACGACTTCGTCATAAACCTTTTCGAAACGTTTGGTCAGCAACAATACTTTCTGTTGAATCTTCTCCATCAAATCTTTGGTTTTTTCCGCCGACTCATGGTCTTCATTGTTAACGTGTATCATGATCTGCCGTTTAACATCGGCCACTCTGACTCGATAAAACTCATCCATGTTGTTGGAGTAAATTCCCATAAAGCGGATACGCTCAACAATTGGATTCGATTTATCGGCGGCTTCTTGTAAAACACGCTGATTGAATGCTAACCAGCTAAGCTCTTTGGGATAATAAAGTTCAGGATCTGTCATAGTGCTTTAAACGGGATCTTATATATGTAAGTCAAATTAATTTCTATCGCCAATAACCTGTAATAGGCTCTTTTTGAAGGCGTAACGCTACCTATTATCTCTGACAAGTATGACAGTTTAATGGCTTTGTCAGAGTAATAGGTGTTTGATATTTCGAAGCTAAAAAATTAGTTAGGTATTAGTTCAACAACAATATCGTTGGCAATGTTCTCTAGTGCCTCTTTTAATTCATCCAGATCGACATGCTCATCAACTTCAACAGAAGCTTTAGCTTTAAACAGTATACTTCCCCAGTTTGGCGCGCTTTCGCAAAGAGACTCAAATTTAACGATATTCAGATCGAATGAATTCAAAATAGAGCTGAGCTCTTGCACAATGCCTTTACGGTCGTTACCGACGACTTCTATGGCAACTTCACGCCTTCCTGCTTGAGATGATTCATCGCAATGATTTATCTGGATTTGAAGATCTGGATGGGCGGCGAGTTTTTCTTCAAGGCTCTGGATAGCATTTTGAGGTACTTGTACCTCAACAAAGCCTGCAAATTGGCCTGCCATGTGAGCGAAGTTACTGGATAGCCAATTTCCTTCTGCTTGGTAAATTGTCTGTGCCACTGAATCAATTAAACCGGGTTTGTCAGCACCGACCAAGCCAATAATAAGTGTTTTCATAAATAACTCCCTTTGGGTAACTCAAGTACGCTCTCTATAAAGATTAGCATTAATACTCTGAATTTTAATGACAATTATGTAAAACAAGCTTCTTGCCGTTAAAAGCTGACGGGGGAGCAAGTGAATTGCCTATAGATAAGCGCGCAATCAATTGGATGATGCATCATTCTAGTGATTGATATTGATAAGGCTATTGTAATGCAGAGGCTGACGCGATTACACTGCTGCATCTTCCTAGAATAATAAGTCCAAACCAGCAGGAAAGAGTTTGTCAACGCGAGTAACGAACAAGCTAGAGATACCTAAAAAGAGAATGGTGGAAGATGCTATTGCAGCTCGCATCATTAAGCTTGGTGGGTTAACAATTCTCGTCATGCTAGCCGCAATAGTTTGGCATCTGTTGCGTGTGGTTTTGCCACTTGCGGAATCTCCACAAGCAGAAATCCAAAAGAGCTGGCATTTACCTGATAATTATCGGCTCCTATCAATGGGGGATGTATCGCAAAATCGACCTCTGTGGTTACAGAAAAGGTGCCAGCTCGTACCCGGGTACTTGGATAACGACGCTGTTATTGCCAAAAGTTCGGATGCGGTTGCCGTTGGGTGCGACGAACATTTTCTTATGCTTCAGGATAGCGCTCATCAACACCTATTCCGGTATAACAATAGTCAATTGATTATCGAAACGCTAATAGCCTCAGCAACATCTACTCGCAGAAAGTTGCATGGTCAGTTTCGACTTGAACCTGCGATTCAGGAAACACCAGAAGTTTCTTGGGTAGCAGCAACTAGCGGTGAGAGGTTTGCAACAGCAGCGAAAGTTGGTGAGCGATGGTATGTCTATGGGCTAGGTCATCATGCCCGTCTAATGCCTGATAACAACTCGTTGCTAGATAAAGGTGATGGGGTGTTAAAAGGTATTGTTGTTAATGCTGATAATATCGTTTTACTTCCTAATCAGGAACAAGTGATAGCGTATCAGTCAGATGAGATGAGTTTGTACGATGCAAATGGAGAGCTAATTAGCAATCATCAGTTTGACTCGGCGATAAAGAGTATTTCAACTAACCACACAGGCAGATCACTTTTTATCGAAACTGAAAAACAGCCCATGCAAAAATGGGTGGTTAATAATGACAAAGGGCATTTTATCTATATGCCTAGCATCGTTTTCGATGTGCCAAAGACAGTTATTGCAAAAGCATTTTCACCCAATGAACAAGCGGCCTTGTTTTTGACTCAAGACGAAGAGCTACTTTTTGCTAATGTTGTAACCGGAGAGGTTGTTGATACGCAAAGCCTGAATATCCAAGAAATTGATGAGCGAGGGACGCTCGGAAATATGGCGCTCTACAATGATAGGCTCTATGTCACTTCGGAAACTCAGCTCCATCAATTCATTTTGTCTGGGCAGGCAGCAGTTACAACGAGTTCTCTATTTCAACAATTGTGGTACGAAGGTTATCCAGAAGCGGACTTTATTTGGCAAAGTACCCCTTCCAATAGCGAGACAGAGGTTAAGTTTAGTTTAATCCCTTTGGTTATAGGCAGTGTGAAATCCGCGATGTTATCGATGATTGTCGCAATCCCATTAGCTTTAGGTGCTGCAATATATACAGCTTACTTTGCGCCTGAAGCGATCCGAAATAGCCTAAAACCCGTGATTGAGTTTTTGGAAGCTATCCCGTCCGTGGTTATAGGGTTTGTTGCCGCTGGTTGGATGGCGACTATGACCTTCCAAACCTTGCTTGCTATGTTGATCAGTATTGTCATATTGCCATTAGTTCTATGGCTTATTGCTATTTACCAATATCGCTTTACTCGAAAATTACCGCGGAAGTGGCAACTAGGGGCAGAGTGGTTAGCTATTATAGTTCTGTTACTTCTCATGTACCTGACCATTGATGTTGTATTGTCGTTCTGGGGGGGCAGCTCTTTAGCTTCTTATGTGGCCTATTTTGAAGAAAGTCACTGGAATAAAAGCACACTTGTCGTTGCGTTAGCACTGGGTATCGCTATTGTGCCGACTATTTACTCGATTGCTGAAGATGCTATTTACGATGTTCCAATGTCCCTGCGACAAGCTTCGTTTGCCCTAGGGGCTACTCGGTTACAAACGCTTAAGAGGGTTGTTCTTGTTGCTGCTGCTCCCGCCATGTTATCTGCTGTTATGCTAGGGTTTTCGCGAGCTTTTGGAGAGACTATCTTGGTGTTAATGATTACTGGGAACACTCCAATCGCCGATTGGGATTTGATGGCTGGCCTGAGATCTATGACCGCAAATTTGGCTATTGAGTTACCAGAAGCTGAAGTTAATAGTGTTCATTACCGCGTCCTATTCCTCACTGCTTTGATACTCTTTGCCTTTACTTTCTTTATTAACACGCTTGCTGAATGGGTGAGAGGGAACGTAAGGCGGCGCTACCGTTATGTTTAGGCTGACAATTAATCAACGCCAAAGTGAATCTCTAAGCGTGATGTTATTTGCGTCTGCCATGGCGATCTCAATTATTGCTATCGCTAGCTTATTAGGTGTGATTTTAGTGAAGGGAACGGGCCATTTTTGGCCGACTAAGATTCAGCTGGTCGAAATGAATGCGGGCCAAGAAGTGAAAAAGTTCTATGGGCAGTTGGTTTCGGAATCGAGTTATTCAGATAGAAGTGAAATCACCAAACAATACCGTATGACCGACTGGGATCGTCTGGGCTTTTCATCTGTCTATATAGATGACGCTTCTAACTCGATGGAAGGTTCATATCCTGTAGATGTGGCTCTGCTGACTCTGAGAAGTGGTAGCCAGGTTTTGGCTAAGCCAGTGAGCTTAATCAGTGAGCATAAAGCTCAGCCATTGTCGTCTTTTGACCAGCTATTAGTTGAAGTAGCTGCAAACCGGAACCAAGTCGAGTTTATTCTCAATAATCAAATAGCGAGCTTAAATAGTCAGCTTCAAACTGTAGATATTGCTCAGGAAGAAACTCGTCATCAGCAATTGATAGATGAATATGACCAAGCTAGACATAAAGCTAATGAATTGAAGGCGGCGCTCTCAAGCTATCTTTTAATTGTTGAAGATGCTTTGGGTACAGTTTATGAATTGCCGTTAAATGATATAGAACGCTATGACTATGTTAACCAGTATTCTCTTTGGGGAAAGTTTAAATATAGCTTGAGATCAGTTTGGCAATTCATCTCGGAGTCTCCAAAACAACTCTATGCGAGTGGTGGGGTTTTTCCTGCGATATTCGGTACTGTTGTCATGGTTCTGGTTATGACGATCTTCGTGACTCCGCTAGGTATTTTGGTCGCTATTTATCTGCATGAATACGCTGCACAGAATCGATTAACAACGCTTGTACGCATTAGTATCAATAATATGGCTGGGGTGCCGTCCATTGTATACGGCGTTTTTGGGTTAAGTTTTTTTGTTTATGAGCTGGGTGCCGGTATAGACAACTGGTTTTTTAAAGAGACATTGCCAGCTCCTACTTTTGGTGCTCCAGGGTTATTTTGGGCGAGCCTAACGATGGCAATGCTAACACTGCCGGTTGTGGTGGTAGCAACAGAAGAAGGCTTGAGACGTGTGCCAGATTCGCTGCGTATGGGAAGCTATGCTCTGGGTGCAACCCAGTTTGAAACCATTAGAAAAACAGTCATACCTATGGCTAGCCCAGGTATAATGACAGGGATTATTCTGGCTATCGCTAGAGGTGCTGGCGAGGTGGCACCTTTGATTCTCGTAGGTGCGGTTAAATTTGCACCGACACTCCCTATAGATAATGAGTACCCCTATATTCATTTTGAGCGACAGTTTATGCACCTTGGTGTTACTGTATTCGACGGTGCTTTTCAGGGGCAACTCGCTGGTTCCGGTTCAAACATGATGTTTGCCGCATGCCTATTTTTGTTGTTGATTGTCGTGTTGTTAAATATTGTTGCGCAGGTTGTGCGTCAGCGGTTACGACGTCAATATAACGCCTTATTGGAACACTAATGTCTAAAGAGGTAGGTATTTTGGATATGTGTAGTAGATCACAGGAATACAGGCTTTAACAACGCATGTTAGATTTTTTTGCTTCATCACGTACTGAGAAAAACCTGGATGCTTTAGCTGCGGATAAGGTCGCCATTAATGTAAAAGACCTGACGCTGCATTTTGGTGAAAAACGTGCATTACACAGCATCAGTATGAAAATCCCAAAAAATCAGGTGACGGCACTTATTGGACCGAGTGGTTGCGGTAAATCTACGCTCATATCTTGCTTCAATCGCATGAATGATTTGATTCCAGGCTGTCGAGTCGATGGTTCGGTGGAAATCGGCGAACGTGATATCTATCACCGAAAGGAAAATGTATCAGTTTTGAGGAGTCGTGTGGGGATGGTTTTTCAGAAGCCAAACCCCTTTCCAACATCTGTTTATGAAAACGTCGTTTATGGGTTGCGTATTCAAGGTATTTCAGAACGTAGGGTGCTTGATAATAAAGCCGAAAGTGCGTTGCGTAATGCTGCTTTATGGGATGAAGTAAAAGACCGCTTGTTTGAATCGGCATTAACGCTATCCGGGGGGCAACAGCAACGCTTGGTGATTGCCAGGGCCATTGCTCTGGAACCGGAAATACTGCTGTTAGACGAACCGACGTCAGCGCTCGATCCAATTTCTACGCTGACTATCGAAGAACTTATTAATACCTTAAAAGACAAATACACAGTTGTTATCGTGACTCACAATATGCAACAAGCCGCTAGAGTGTCAGACCAAACTGCCTTTTTATATGAAGGTAAACTGATCGAGTATTCAGATACCAATAGACTCTTTACTATGCCAAGAGAACAGCAAACGGAAGAGTACATTACTGGACGATATGGTTAGGAAGGCGGAGAGATGAAACAAGTCAAAATCAATACACATATCTCCAGAAAGTTTAATCAGGAACTTGAAAACCTTCGTAATGCTGTGCTCACCATGGGAGGGATAGTTGAGCAGCAGTTGTCAGATGCATTGGGAGCGTTTAGAGATAACAATAGACGCATGGCTGAAAGTGTAATACTGAACGATTTCCAAGTTAATTCGATGGAAGTGCAAATTGATGAAGAATGCACACGTATTATTGCAACCAGGCATCCGACGGCTAGTGACCTGAGGTTGGTTTTAGTTATTGTTAAAGCAACAGCTGATATTGAACGCATTGGTGATGAAGTTGAGCGCATTGCTAATCTCATTATTACTGGAGAGCTTCCTGGTTCTGAAAGTATTAAAAACAACATGATAGCTACGGGCGATAAAGTGATGGCCATGTTGCGTAAAACATTAAATGCTTTTGCGAGGTTAGATGTCGATTCTGCTTTTGCCATTCATAAGTTGGATAAAGAGATCGATAAACAATACAAAGCGCTACTGGCAGAAGCCATTAAAGAAATGCAGCAAGATACCGACTCGCTACCGCAATGGTTGGAGGTTTTATGGGCAATGCGAGCATTGGAGCGAGTGGGTGATCGATGTAAAAACATCTGCGAATACATTATTTATTTCGTAAAAGGGCGAGATGTGCGTCATGTTTCGAGAAAAAAAATAGCCGAAGCATTGCGTGAAGGCCAGACAGAATAAGACTTGGTTGAAATAATAAACAGTTTTATGAATTTTTTTGTGTAGCGGTTTTTCTTTCTAATACTTTAAGATAATATTGCCTCGCCTCAAAACCAGGAACAATTTATGTCCAATATATTTGGCATTTTTGCAAGGTCTCCGATAAAGCCTATTGAGCAGCACGCAGACCTCACCGCCTCATGTTGTGAGAAATTAGGTGAACTATTCTTCAGTACTTTGGATCCTGATCCAAAAGCGAGTGAAGAAATAGTTAATGAAATTTTCTCCATTAATAAAGCTGCTAAAGCGATTGATCGCGAATTACTTATTCATCTTCCCCGTGGTTTATTTATGCCTTTTGACAGGGCCGATATCTTAGGGATTTTGAGACAACTAAACCGTATCTTAGCCAAGGTAAAAGAAGTGTCGTTGCATGTGCATGGTCGACAGCTTCGTATCCCTGATGACATGCAGCCATCATTCAAAGCTTATCTTGAGTTGATGCAATCTGCTGCACGTAAAGCACAATCTTCTATCGATGAACTTGATGAGTTACTTCAAACCGGTTTTGCTGGTAGAGAAGCAAAACTCGTTGAGTCGAAAATCCGTGAACTGAATGCGCTTGATGAAGATGCAGATGACATGAAATTAAAGCTGATTAAACAGCTACACCAATACGAATCATCTTTAGACGCTAATCATACGATAGTGACTTATCGAGTGATTGATTGGCTGAGTGACATCATTCACGGCACTCAGGAAATAGGTGGGCGTCTTTTACTGATGTTAGCAAAAGCATAATAATAACGTTGGATGTTTAACTCATGACTTTGTTTACCGAGTACGGTTTTATACTCATTCTACTAGCCGCTTTGTTCGGCTTTTTTATGGCCTGGGGTATTGGTGCAAACGATGTTGCTAACGCTATGGGGACCTCTGTAGGTTCTAGAGCTTTAACGATAAAGCAAGCACTGATAGTGGCTGTAGTCTTTGAGTTTTCTGGCGCTTATTTAGCTGGGGGACAAGTTACATCAACTATTCGTAAAGGAATAGTTGATATCACTGCTTTTGAATCGACACCCGAACTGCTGGTGTTCGGTATGCTAGCCTCGCTTATTGCAGCTGGTGCTTGGCTTATTATTGCGTCTTGGCGTGGATGGCCAGTTTCTACGACACACTCTATCGTTGGTGCGATAGTAGGTTTTGCTGCTGTTGGCTTAGGTACAGAAGCGGTGCAATGGGGCAAAGTTGTAGAGATAGTTGGAAGTTGGGTGATAACGCCAGCTATTTCAGGGCTTATCGCTTTCGGTATTTTTGTGAGCGCGCAAAAGCTGATTTTTGATACTGCCGACCCTATTGCCAGAGCGAAGAAATGGGTCCCTGTATACATGTTCCTCTGTGGTTTTGTGATGTCACTTGTAACCATCACCAAGGGGTTGAAACATGTCGGCTTAGATATGACAGGAACTCAATCGTTCTTTGTATCACTAGGCGTTGGCCTTGTTGTTTTGGTTATTGGTTCCGTTGTCGTTGGAAAGATGCAAGAAAACGATGAAGTTGATGACCGAGGTTTTGGTAGCTTAGAGCGTACGTTCGCGGTGTTGATGATAGTGACAGCTTGCTCGATGGCTTTCGCTCATGGCTCAAACGATGTAGCCAATGCGATTGGTCCATTGGCCGCTGTCGTTAGTGTCGTGCAATCAGGTGGGGAGCTTGCATCTAAAGCTGCTTTAGCGTGGTGGATATTACCACTAGGTGCAATCGGTATTGTCGTTGGTCTTGCCATGTTAGGTGCACGTGTTATTCGCACAGTTGGACAAAGAATTACCGAGTTAACACCAAGCCGAGGCTTTGCTGCTGAGATGGCAACCGCAAGTACGGTTATTCTAGCAAGTGGAACAGGTTTACCTATCTCAACGACACAAACCTTGGTAGGGGCTGTATTAGGTGTAGGTATGGCTCGAGGAATTGCAGCACTTAATCTGGGCGTAGTACGTAATATTGTTATCTCATGGATAATCACGCTGCCAATAGGTGCAGGCTTAAGTATTCTGTTCTTCTACATCATTAGGTCTATATTCGGCTAGCTAAATAGCAATCTAGCGATTATGGAAGAAGCCCCATATCTGCGAAGAGTGGGGCTTTTTTGTATGCTTAGCTAAATCAGGCTATGAATGTTCGGAAAAGTAATTGGGCAGTCTGAATAAGACTGTGTACAAGTGTATTAAAATAAATCAGATGTATTGTGGGTATTTTATTTGGCGGTTGTTAATTGAGTGAATGCAATTTGAGCAGTAAATGACTAGTTCGCAACCGTTTGCATGTGTTTCGATGACATTCGTCCCACGTTATAGTTATTTCACCACTTCACAATACTTTTGTCACAATTAGCCACCTATAATACCAAAGTCGGGAGTAGTGACCCGTAGCATGCATATTCTACGAATGTGTATTGTTTCCTTGAATATAGGGCTTTACGTTTTGTAAAGCCCTTTTTTTATACTTGACCGTTTGTCTAAATTGAGTTCGGTCTATCACTAGAATTTACAACAGAAACTTCGGTGTTTGTGTCAATGCTAACAGCCTGTTACAAACCTGATTTGCAACTCCCTTATCCCTTGTACAAGCTAATTAAATCAATAACGCAATTTAACTAGCATGACGGAACAAATAAAAATTGTCCTTGTCGATGATGAGCCTTTAGCACGCCAGGGACTTCAACTCAGATTAGAAAGCTATAAGTGTATTGATGTCGTTGCACAGGCTCATGATGGCGTGGACGCGTTACAGGTTATTTTATCCTACCAACCTGATGTCGTTTTTCTCGATATTGAAATGCCAGGCGTGAACGGTTTTGAGCTCGTTGAAATGCTTCAAGCTCAGTGTGAAAAGTTTCCTTATATCGTCTTTATTACAGCTTATGAGGACTTCGCCTGCCAGGCATATGAAAAGAGTGCAACAGATTATCTGCTTAAGCCAGTTTCAACCGAAAGGCTAAACAGTTGTATTGATAAATTAAAAGCAAAGATTCAAGAGGCCGACGCACTTAAACAGAGAGCTCATTTAGAAGGTTTGTTGCAGCGTAAGACTGGGCATACTCTAACGCATTTTATTGAGTCGTTAGAGCAGCAATCGCAGATAGATGATGACAATGGTGTTTTGTCGGTTAAAAGTGGTACTGAGTGGCTAAGAGTTAAAATGGACACTATTGATTGGATAGAAGCTGCTGGAGATTATATGTGTCTGCACACCACCGAAGGGCAGTTAATCATTCGTAAAACTTTAAAGGAATTAGAGCAACTGTTGAATAGTCGCATGTTTCCTCGTGTTAATCGCTCCGCCATAGTTAATGTCGCTAAGGTTGTTAAGTTAACACCTAACTCTAATGGAGAGTATGTTGCTTTACTGACAACTGGGGACAAAGTGAAGGTTGGGCGAAAATACAGAACGAATGTCACAGAGTTAAGAAGTGCCTAACCCTTTTGTTGCCGAAATTTGCGTAACAAGTTTCAAAAATAGATTCGGCTAAGTCTATCAAGAATATAAATTTCCTACCTACAAATGTATGCTTTTCGCGTTGTTGTTGAAAATACATGTAAAAAAGTGAACTTAAAAACGCTTACTCCGCTATATTAATCTTAATATCAGCCGATATTCTGAGAATATTTATTAGGCATTTTACTTAATCTTGTGCCACAGTTGTTGTGTACATCTGCTTTTATACCGACATTGAGTCGACCCACTCGGTATAATGGCTAAGAGGTTATTTTATACATTGGTCTAGTTGACAAGAAGCTTGATTCTCAAGAATCTTATCGAGTGTAGTACCGATGTTTTACTCACTTTAGATGATTGAAGTGAATTCTTTGGGAGTAATATTTGAACTATGTACTCAGTTCTTATTTGTGATGATTCATTGGTAGCGCGCAAACAGGTTTCCAAGTCGCTACCAGAAGATTGGCCGGTCTCAATACATTTTGCTAAACATGGACGCGAAGGCATTATGGCATTAAGAGAAGGGAAAGGTCAGTTACTATTGTTAGATCTGAACATGCCCATTATGGATGGATACGAAGTCCTCCAGGAGATTAATGAACTCAATATAGACACTAAAGTTATTGTCATTTCTGGTGATATCCAGCCCAGTGCACACGAGCGCGTAAAAGAACTTGGCGCCATAGATTTTATCGAAAAGCCAGTCGATGCTAATACCCTGCAAGAAGTATTAGTTAAACACGGTATTCGTCAAGGCGAGGTTGTTGAAGAAGAACCCGATGAAGATGCGCTTGATCCCGATATTCGTGACTGCTATCAGGAAATCACCAATGTCGCTATGGGGCAAGCAGGCGATCGATTAGCCAGAATGCTGGGTGTTTTTGTTGAGCTACCTATCCCGAACGTGAACTTAATTGAAGTGTCTGAGATGCATATGATGTTGCAAGACATTGAAGCTAAGGAATCTGTGTCTGCTGTTTGCCAAGGCTTTATCGGTGGTGGCGTAAGCGGAGAAGCTCTTTTCATACTGAGCGATTCCAGTTTTGATGATGTTGCTAAGATCCTCAGTATCAAAGAAGAGGTCGATGACAAAGTCCAGTTAGAGTTACTCATGGACGCTGCGAATATCTTGATTGGTACCTGCCTAAATGGTTTGGCAAGTCAGCTCGATCTTCGTTTTAGTCAGGGACACCCCATCGTTTTGGGACAACACAGAAGTGTCTCTGAGCTGATTTCTGCGAATAAAAATAAATGGAAACGCACCTTAGCTATAGAACTAAGCTACGGCTTAGAGGGTTATAACGTGCAATGTGACTTGGTATTACTCTTTACTGAAGAATCAATGAATATGATGAATTATAAACTCGCACACTTGTTGGAGGATTAATGGTATGACGGATTCTGCAGCAGATGACATGACAGAGTTTCATTGGATGATGGACATGATCCAATCTATCGATGTAGGTATTGTTGTTATTGATAAAGAAGGCCGGGTTAAAGTCTGGAATGGCTTTATGGAAAGCCATAGTGGACTACTGCCAAGCGATGTTCGTGATAAAACTCTCTTCGAGCTATTCGAAGAAGTAGATGCGGAGTGGCTAAAAAATAAAATGCGCCCCGTTATTGAACTGCGCAACAGAGCTTTTATTACCTGGGAACAGCGTCCATTTTTATTCAAGTTTAGAAATTATAGGCCAATAACAGGGGCTGAAGATTTCATGTACCAAAATATTATTCTTTCTCCGTTAACCACACATACTGGGCAGGTAGAGAATATTAGTATTACCATTTATGACATGACCGATGTCGCGACCAGTAAAAAGCTGCTGGAAGCCACTCAAGTTACTTTGGATGAAAATCTGGAACGTCAATCAGCTTGATAAGAAATAAGCGCTTTGTTGGTTTCAAAGCGCTGAAATAGTTCTAGGAAAGTGAAGGTTAATAAAGGCGCTCATCTGCGAAATTCGAAGTTCTAAAAACTTCCTCTCCATCTTCCAACACAATAAAAGTCGGGAAAGAGCTCACTCCAAATGTAAAGAAAGCCTCTCCGCCTTGATCAATGTGAATTGGAGATGAGATCGCGTATTTGCTTCTAAATTTTTCGACTTCAGCTTCGTCAGTCCACATATGGCTCACTATGGTGATAGGTGCATTTTGAGATTGTGTTAAATTCTCTTGAGCTTTAATGCAGGCTTTGGACATTTCTGGTCTCGAGTCTTCTAAGTACCAGTCACACCAAGTAGCCGTAAAAAATAGAACTTTTCTTCCGCTTGAAAGAAGCTCGCTGTCAAAATGGGAATTTCCTGAGCCGTCGATATCAATTGAAGCAATACCACGCCCTTTGTTTTTCGCTAACAAGGCGATTTTTTCGTCTAGTGCTTCGTCTGCATCGTGACTTGTATAGATGATTTGGCCGTCAGCGTTTAACAATACATGATAAGGAGTGCCTGCAAACTGAAACTGTTGCTTTAGTTCACCCTTACTGTCTTTAGCTACAGGCAAGGTTAAGTCGAAACGCTTAATCACATTGTCGATATTTTCATCCGTCTCGTTGAGGTCAATATTAATAGCGATTACGTCGATATCTTTGCCATAGGTCTCCTGAATCTCTTGTAGATGGGGCATCTGTTCAAGGCATGGTTTGCACCATGATGCCCAAAACTTAAGGTAGGTGACTTCTTTGTTTTTTAGCTCATCGACTGACTTTTCGTTGCCGCTCATTGTGATAACTGTCAAGGATGATAAATCGGCTTTAGTAGTCGCCCCGGCAAGCGAAGCAATAAGGAAAAATGACAAGGTGATGAATAAATAACGAAAGAGAAATCTTGGGCTCATAAGCGGTACTCCAATAATCAATGAGGATAAGTTGTGTTCTTTAAGCATTATCTTCGATATATTGGTGTGATTAGTAGAACCTATTTATAGCAGTTTTATGGATCCACTTGATTCTTTGAGTTTCTCGTTAAATATCTCAAGAAATGAAAACCTAGTCCGAACAATGACGGCGCAACTGAGGTTGGCTATTGTCGAAGGCAAGATGGAGTATGGTCAACGAATGCCGTCGACGAGAGAGTTAGCTTCAGCGTTGGCTGTCTCTCGAAATACAGTTATTTCAGTTTATGAACAACTTATGGCTGAAAGTTTGATTGTTTCTCAACGGGGCAAAGGCAGCTTTGTTTCTTTTAAGTCACAAACGATCTCTGATGAGCGAATAAACGAAAAACAAAGTTTAGTTAATAAGTTACTACCTGAGTACAGAAATAAAAGTGCAGAAGATATTCTCCCTAAAAAGACAGCGGCAAGGTATAACTTTGCAGTCGGACATCCAGAAGTACAGTATTTTCCTTTTTCACTTTGGAAGCGTGCACTCAATAAGTCATTCCATACGATTTCTCGTGGGCATGCCCCACAAGCTTCGTCGCAAGGTATTGAAGAGTTAAGGCAAGCCCTTTCGCACCATCTAACCGTTTACCGCTCCATTGCCTGTGGATCTGATGATCTTGTGGTGACAACCGGAACACAGCAGTCTCTTAATATCATCGCTAATATGCTGGTGGAAAGGGGAAAAACCAAAGTGGCACTTGAGTCCCCTGGTTACCCTATGGCCTACCATGTTTTTAAATCTGCAGGGGCGGAGGTTTGTCATATTCCTGTTGATGAAAAGGGGATTGTTGTCGATGACATCGCAAAAGATGCGGACATTATTTATGTGACTCCGTCTCACCAGTTTCCCCTAGGCGTTTTGATGAGTGCTGAAAGGAGACAGGCTTTGCTTGAGTTTTCAGCAATGCATGACATGGTGATTATTGAAGATGATTACGACAGTGAATTACGCTTTAGTGGGCAGCCGATTGACGCGCTTAAAACTATTGATAGGCACGAAGTAGTGTTTTATCTCACATCACTTTCAAAGATCATGTTCCCAGATGTTAAAACGGGTATTGTCATTCCCCCTAAGTGGGCGAAGAGCGCGTTTATAGCCGCAAAAATGCAAAGTGACTGGAGTAATCCTTTGTATACTCAATTGGCTCTGACGAAGTTTATTAGCGACGGAACTCTGTACAAGTATCAGCGAAAAATGAAACGAATCTACAAACAACGTTTTGATTGTTTGCTGTCTTCTATGAATGACTATCCTCAATGGATTAAGAGAGTATTTGCCTCTCATGCAGGTGTTCACCTTTGTGTTGAGCTTCAAGAGCATGTTGATGCATATGCTTTGGCTAATTCTGCGATTGAGCGAGAGGTATTTGTGTCATCCTTAAAGCACTTCAAACCCGATATGCCGGGCCTTAATGCACTTGTATTTGGTTTTGGTAAAGTGAGTACTTCAACTATTCCTGAGGGGCTTACTCATTTATTTGAGCGAGAATAGTTACTAATGCCACTGAATTTTATCTTCAAAAGTGCTCAATGTTTTTCCCATAAATACGATAAGTAACTAAGGTTTATTAGCTAGTGTGGATACATGCGTTTTTGCAGTTTTTTAGTTTTATCGTTGTTATTGACTGCTTGTGGTGGAGGTTCAGGTTCAGATGAACAACCAACCATGCCAGATGTCGTTGTTAATGCCGGTGTTGATCAAAGTGTTAATGAAATGGCAACTGTTTCTCTTGGTGGGGAAGCTGCCGGTGGTGAGGGGGCTATAACCTTTGCTTGGACAGCATCCCCTAACGACATCACTATCACTCAAGATTCTACAACAGCCTCGGCAGCCAGTTTTGTAGCTCCTACCGTTACTGAAGACATTATTTATACATTAACGTTAACTGCGACGGCTGCAAATGGAGCAAACGGAAGTGATACATTGCAGGTTACTGTGCTTGCCGTTAACAGTCTCCCCGAAGCTGTAGTAAATATTCCTCAAGTATCTGGACAGCCTGCGAATACTTTTCCTGCTGGAACCAGTGTTACGCTAAATGGAGCCAATAGTTTTGATTCTGATGCGGTAGATGCAAATGCGCCAATCAGCGCCTTTCGATGGGAGCAAACTCAGGGACAGGATGTGTTGCAAAATGTCAGCTTAGATGGCCCTGAGCTAACTTTTGTGACCCCAATACTCGCAGATGCCTCAACCTTAGGTTTTACTTTAACTGTTGTTGATGGTGAAAACGCTGAAAATTCAGAAAGCGTTACGCTACAAATATTGAGCGAGAGCCAGACTCCACCAACAGTAAATGCTGGTGTTGATCGCACAGTTTTTGAAGGGGAAACTATCTTGCTTACCGGGGATGCAAGCTCTGTGATTCCGGCAGCTAACCCTCTATCGTTCTTATGGCTTAATGATTCGGGGCTAACTCCCACTATTTTACAGCCAACATCTGCAATAACGACAGCTGCTGCACCTACTGTTACATCATCGCAAACAGCGACTTTTACGCTACAAGTTACTGACCAGTTTAATAATCAGGTAGAAGACAGTATTCAAGTTGATGTTCAACCATTTACTTCTAATCTCTTAAACGATACTGGGGTTACACAATTGGCTTCGAATAACAGCGTAGGTAGCGAACCTCAAAATCTGTTCCCTGGTCAGGATGGACATAGAGGTCGTGATGTTATTTTTGATAACGGTGCGCTAGAAAAAGCTGGTCGCGGACAACAAGGCTTTGATTACACAAGGTTAGATGCGGTAGGCGATCAGGTTGACGACGACAGCCTCAGTTTTTCATGTGTCAGAGACAACTTAACCGGATTGGTGTGGGAAGTTAAAGAGCAAGGAGCAAGTCTTAACAGTGTGTCCAACACTTATTCGTGGTTTTTTTCGGAAAATAATGGCGGATTTGAGGGCGTTGCAAATGCAGCTGGCGCATCCTGTGATTTAGCTCAATGTAATACCACCGCCTTTGTGGAAGCTGTAAATGCACGAGGTCTTTGTGGCTTCTTTGATTGGCGAATTCCAACCTATAGTGAACTCCAGTCTCTTTTGCATTTGGGTAAAACCTCAGGTCCATTGATCGACGAAATGAATTTTCCAAATACGACGGATGCGGCGGCAAATCCGCTCTTCTACTGGGCTCGTGAAGCGAGTGCAGATGGTCCTCAAGGTGATGCAGCACAAAATGCTTGGGCTATCGATTTTGCAACAGGTAATGATAATTTTCTTAATAAATCTAGTGCTGCTCGAGTAAGACTAGTAAGGGCGGGGCGTTAAAATGACATTGAGTAATATGATCAGAAAATCATTAGTAGCATCGGTGCTTTTAGGAGCTGCATTAAGCTTACCTGTGCACGCGCAAACTTGTTTGGATTCAATCGACAATACAACGCCAACAGATATCTTTGTCGATAATGCTAATGGCACGATTACAGATATGACCACTGGATTGATGTGGATGCGTTGTAGTGTGGGGCAAACTTTTCAAGCATCTGATAATCAGTGCATTGATGATGCGCAACAGCTTAATTGGCAACAGGCGTTAACAACCGCACATGGTTTTAGTTTTGCTAACTTTAATGATTGGCGTGTGCCTAATCTTAAAGAACTAACGTCTTTAGTTGAGAGACAGTGTGTGCGACCCGCAATCAATGTTGAGCTCTTCCCATCAACACCTTCTGATGACTATTGGTCTTCAACACCTTCAGTAACTGATCCCGCAAGGTCGTGGATTGTTGCGTTTTTTAATGGCAGTAATTCACTACGTCAGAAACAGCAATCTGTTTTTGTCAGATTGGTTAGGAATGTCAATTAAAATAGACGTTTTGACTCCAGATATAGAACGCAAAATAGGGTAATATTTTGCGTTCTGCACATCATTTATTGCAAACTTAGACTTAATAATGACTAGGGTTTATCCAGTTTTTTAGACAAAAGAACGACAGACCTAGTTAATTAACTCATTTATCCTTGATCTTATCCGATCACGCTTTTGCATTTGAATTATAAGTGCAAAAATATTAAGTAATATAAAATCAATTCTTGAGGTTTGTTTTTTTGCGATTTAAACCACTAAGTATGCAGTTATTTGCGCTGTTTTTGTGCATGCTTAGCTCACCTATAGCTAAAGCGGAATGGAAATGTGACGTTGATCTCAATCGCGGTATTGTCGTCACTAAAGATCAAATCCGTGTAACAAACAAAAGCAGGACACTGTACCAAATAAACGGTGACAGTCAGCTATTCGTGGGTGGTTATTGGATTGAACTCGATCCAAAGCAAGAACGCTTACTTGCCGATTTATCAAGTGGCATCCACTATGTTATCCCAAAGATGATTTTACTGGCCAAAGAAGGAACTCAACTGGCTGTTGAAACTGTTGAGCAAGTTTATATTGGATTGGTTGGTACTGAGAGCAAGGGTTATGAAAAGCTTCAGGTATCACTAGAGCGAGCTCAAATGAAAGTTCGTGAAAAGTTCATCCGCACTGAAGATAATTACTATATTGGTCCTGGTAGTTTTGAAAATGTCGATGAGCTGGTGGATCCTGAACTCGAAGCTCAGATAGAAAAAGCCATTAATACATCACTCGGTGGAATACTTTCTGCTATAGGCGGTTTAAGTACCGCGGATGCGGAGGAGCTTGAAAGACGGGTTGAGAGGCTGTCGCAACGATTAGAAAACCTTGGTCAGGAAATTGAGCTTCAAGCGGGACCTCAAGCAGAAGGTTTAAAACGCAAGGCGCAGTGGTTTTGTAAAAAGCTTAGTGGTCTAGACAAGATAGAAGAGTCTCTCAGAGCGAGCATCCCTGAGTTAAGTGCTTATAATGTCATTGTATCCGGTGATATTAAACAATTGGAATCACACAAATAACTCGAGTAACGAGTTTAAATAGCGCCGCCCTAAGTCTGTAACTTGCCAATGCGTGGCGCTTTCTTGAATTAAGCCCTTTTGTATTGTTGTAGCGAAAATGCCTTGTATCTGAGCACTCTCTCTGTCAATTCCGGTATATTGTTCAAAATCTTGCTTCGGGCATGGTTCGACTAATCTCAATCTATTCATGAAAAACTCAAATGGAAGCTCGTCCTTTTCAACGAACCACTGTTGATCGGTATAGGGACGACTTAAATCCATATAGCCCTTAGGGTGTTTGACTTTAACGGTTCGAAGGATTTGCGGTTTATCTGAGCCTATTTGCGTTATTTTTCCGTGTGCTCCACAGCCTATGCCAATGTAGTCTCCAAAACGCCAATAGTTGAGGTTATGTCGACACTGTTGACCTGGCAGGCTATAACCAGATATTTCATATTGTTCATAACCAGACTCTTTCAGCAGTTTCTGGCCTTGTGTTTGGATATCCCAAAGTATTTCATCGTCTGGCAAAACTGGAGGCTTAGAATGAAATTGCGTGTTTGGTTCTATAGTGAGTTGATACCATGAGAGGTGCGGTGGTTTTTGTTGGATAGCGGTAGATAAATCACTCAATGCATCTTCCATCGACTGTTGTGGTAGTCCATGCATTAGGTCAAGGTTAAAACTATTGAGTCCGGCGTCTCGTGCATAACTGGCTGCTACCTGAGCTTGCTTGTCGTCATGTATCCGACCTAAGCTCTTGAGCTTATCTTGCTGAAAGCTCTGGACCCCGATAGATATCCGGTTAATACCTGCTTGACGAAATCCAAGGAATTTATTAGTTTCTAAGGTTCCTGGGTTAGCTTCTAACGTTACCTCCGCGTCAGCGCTCAATTCGACTCTATCAGAAACTCCTTTAAGCAGTTTTCCCATCGCCTCAACGGAAAATAAACTAGGTGTACCGCCACCGATGAAGATGCTATTCACCTTCCTATCCTCAACGAGCTTGATATCCTGCGAGAGATCATCGAGTAGGTGCGCAACATATTCGAGCTCTGGAAGATCTTGTTTTAGTCCGTGTGAATTAAAATCACAGTAAGGACATTTCTGCACACACCATGGGATATGGATATAGAGTGAAAGTGGTGGTGCGATCATACTGATTCTCTTTAACTACGGCTAATGAAGGACTTAGGAAAAGTAGGTTTCCATCTGTGGAATAAGTTGAGCCAATGCTTTGCCTCTGTGACTGAGTTTTTGCTTTTGTTCCGCCTCTAATTGAGCAGCTGTGCACTGGAATTCTGGAACCCAAAAAACAGGATCATAACCGAATCCATTTTCACCCTGCGGATTATCCGTGATCTTACCTTGCCAGCTTCCGTGGCAAATCATAGGAATAGGATCGTCTTTGTGTCTAAGGAAGACTAAGACACACTGAAAGCGAGCTGTCCTTGAGCTTTCTTCTGTACCATCTAGTGCAGCTAACAATTTGTTGACATTATCAGAGTCGGACGCTGAAGGACCTGCATAACGAGAAGAGTAGATTCCAGGAGCTCCTTTTAGGGCTTCAACTTCAAGCCCTGAATCGTCAGCGATAGCTGGTAAGCCTGTTAATGCAGCTGCATGTCTTGCTTTAATAATTGCGTTTTCGACAAAAGTTGTGCCTGTTTCATCTGCATCGGGAACGTCGAATTCAGCTTGTGCGACGATTTCAACGGGGAAAGGTTGTAGCTGGCGCGCTAGCTCTTTAACTTTTCCTTGATTACCTGTCGCTAAGACAATTTTTTGGGTTTGCATGCTCTAGTTCCTAGCAAAAACGAAGGAGGCTGATCCTATACCAATCGTACCGGATTTATAAGCTCGTATGTGTAATCAGAGCAACGAATTTAATGGCGCGGAAGACTATTTAAGGTGACTTAATCGATATAGGCCCAACAAGCTCACAATTAACCAGAATAACTCGATGATAAAAGCGGCGAGATTAAAGTCGTAGATCATGGAAAGCAATACGCCAGTAGCGCCAATACTATTAATGATTAAATAACGGTATGTATCAGCTTGCATTTTGCCGATATTGAGCAGTAGGTAGGAGCCTACAATCAGTGCGGCACCTAATATCCCTAAGACATTTAAAAACAAGCTCATATTATGAGACGCTTTTCTTTTTAACTTTGCGTGAGATTTAATTGATACAAAATGGTAATAATACACGATTATGATGAAAGCTCGTGTTTCATTTGGCTCGTTATGTGCGATCTTGTTTAACGCGATTAGAACTTGCTAATGATATTGAACCCTTAGTCTCATATATACAATCGGATGTCGTAGATGAAGAAACCTGTTTTGTTGTCTGTTTTGAGTATCTTGGTTTTAGGCCTTTATGTTTATTTATCAGATGCACGAGTAGTAGGGCTTTCTATACTTAACTCGTCATTAAAAATAGCGAACTCTTACGAGGTTGTGAAAGACGTTGCTTATGGCCCTGATGAGTGGCAAAAGCTGGATGTTTACCCACAGCCTGGCGATGAATCAGCTCCAGTTGTTGTATTTATTCATGGTGGCGCTTGGTATTGGGGGAGCAAAGAGCTTTATTACTTCGCAGCGGAGGCGTTTTTGCGATTAGGGTATACAGTCGTTGTACCAGACTATGTTAAATACCCAGAAGGGCGTTTTCCTAGCTTTGTTGAAGATGGTGCCAGAGCACTAGCTTGGACTAAAGCAAATATTAGTCAATACAGTGGTGATCCAAATCGGTTGTTTCTCTCGGGACATTCAGCAGGTGCGCATACGGGCGCGTTGTTGATGACGGACAAACATTATCTGAATAACGTCGGACTTAACCCGTCAGACGTACAAGGTTTTGCGGGTATTGCAGGACCTTACAATTTCACACCGGAGTGGCCGCAGTATATCGAAACCTTTGGCAAGGAAAATTTTGAAGCGATGAAAGCGAGTTCGCATGTAGACGGCAGTGAGTCTCCTCAGTTATTACTGCATGCTAAGGGGGATTCGGCAGTTGGTATTTTTAATCAAGAAACCTTTCAGAAAGACCTTGAAAATAAAGGCAGCCCTGTTGATACAATTTTGTATGATGAGACTGTTGGGCATAATTTGATTTTGTTGAAGTTGCATCCGTGGTTTGCCGATCAAACGGATGTCGCTAAAGATATTGATTTGTTTTTTAAAAAGCTAATGTAGAGTTTCGTCATTTTACTGGTGGATGTTGGAGTTTTAGGAGAAGAAATGAAAAAAGTTGTTATAGGAATCATCATAGTTTTTGGACTTTTATTTTTTGTCGCTTTACCGCTGATGCGCATCTCTCCTTTTCATTTAGATGATGCTCTTGAAGTTGCTTCGGGAATGGGGGCTAAACTCGCCTGTTCAGGCCGTTATGTGATGGGGCAAAACGAGCAACAGGTCATTGATGATTTAGCCACTTATTCGCCAGCAACAAAAGCCTTGGATATTCAATACGACGATGACCAAAAACGTGTCGTTGCTAGCATGTTAGGACTATCTTCAACAACTGCACAATATCGAGATGGTATTGGTTGTACACTTGAATTTGGGGATACAACCGCATTGAATAGTGTTCATCGCCCGGAGTGGTCGGCAAGTGCTGGTACTTGGCCACTAGGTAGTCGTGCGGATAACATCGATCAAGACATACAGAAGGCTTTGGATGAGCAGTTAAGGCAGGACAATATTGATGGTTACCAATCACGAGCTTTGCTTGTTGTGAAAGATGGGAAGCTCGTTGCTGAATCTTATGCCCCTGAGTTTGATGAGACAACAGCTTTTCTTGGCTGGTCCATGGGGAAGAGTATTACCTCTATATTATTAGGTCGGCTTGATGCTATGGAGCCCCTTGATGTTTCTGCAGATCACTTGTTTTCGAGTTGGCAAAACGATGATAGAGCCGGCATAACGCTTGAAAGCTTATTGCAAATGTCCTCTGGGCTTGGGTTTTCCGAACTCTATGCGCCAGGAAGTGATGCGACCCGTATGCTATTTACTGAAGGTAATGCTTCGAGTGTGGCGATGGAGAGTCCATTAGAAGAAGCTGTTGGAACACACTTCTCTTATTCATCTGGAACGACGAACCTCTTGGCTCGCTACTTATTCGATAAATTAGGTGGTGATCCGCAAAGTAATATTGATTTCTTCTATCGCGAAGTCGCAAAACCTCTAGGTATGAGTCATACCGTTTTTGAGCCTGATGCCAGTGGAGCTTTTGTGGGTAGTTCTTATATCTATGCTTCTGCGAGAGATTGGGCGAGGTTAGGGCAGCTGATGTTAGGCAAGGGTGAAATTAACGGTCAACGTTTGCTAACAGAGGACTGGGTGACACGAGCTTCTCAACCCAATCATTCAGATGATCCGCGATATGGTTATCAGTTTTGGTTAAATGGCGGTGGAGATGAACTTAGGTGGGATAAGTTGCCATCCGACGCTTATGCCATGATGGGGAATCGCTCTCAGGTTGTGATGATCATTCCTTCTCAGAATGCTGTTATTGTTCGTCTTGGATGGACGTCGGGCTATTACCCAACTAATGAGGTATTAGGTTCTTTAACCCAGAAGTTGTAAATTAGCTTTTAATGAAAAGTTAATATCAAAAATTATTTGCAAATGATAATTATTCGCATTAAAGTGTTTTGTAACTCATTACAAAAGGTTTTGTTATGCGAACTCAATCGCTATGTCCGGTCCATAGAAAGTGGCTGGTACTGCATCCGGAACAAGCAATTTCATACATGGAGGAGCTTCAGAGCATTAGTCATAAAATGAGACTAGGGCATATGCTTGAAGAAGCTCTTCCCTATCTACAGTATGCCTATGAGGTATCCGCACTATTAGTTGAAAAACAAATAGAAGTGCACCCTCAGATCGTTATTCAATTCACAACCAATGCTATTTCGTTAGCCGATACGCTAAGTCGAGTTCACTCTTGTTATGAATCGAGAGAATTTTTGATTCAAGCTTATCAAGAGTTAGAGGCGTACAGTGCAGATATGGAAGTTACCTCTTATGTTCCTCAGTACGTTGAACAGTGCTTAAAAGCGCTACAAAATGGTGTTGTATTCTTCGGGAACCAACAGGGGCAGGTATCAATGCCCAGTTTCAATGTTCTGCATTGAGCAATCATAGGAGGGTACGATGAATCGCTCGAAATCTAATTCAAATCAATATGTGAGTTTACGCATTAATGCTGCTGCGTTAATGCAACTACTTTCTTCAAGATCATTAGTAGCCCAGGATGTTCATTGCCTTGATCCGCAGAGCAAGAAAGTACTTTCTGAGCTACTAGTAAATGCAACGATTGAAGAGGGGATGCGTTACTAGACCAGCGTGATCTTGCTACCTAGGACAACCTTGCATGGGCAGGATGTAATGCCCTTTTGTTTGAATGTCTTTTATCATTTGCTCTGTTGCAGGCTCGCTGTGACAAAAACCACAGGTGCTTTTTTCAATTGTTTTTTCAGTCACGTTTAGCGAATTTAGATAGTTTTTGACATAGCGATCGACATCTTTGGTATTAGCATCGTCGACAATGACGTCGAAGTGATAGTAGTTGCCGTTAGTGTCTGTAACATGAGTATCAAATACATGAACGTTCATAAGTATAACCTTCTTGAATTAGTATGTAGAAAGGGGGTGATGCAGGCACTACCCCCCATTTATAAAGCGATTTGATTGAGAAAGTAGAGCTTAAGCGCCTACAGCTTTTCTGACATCTTCCATACTTGCGCCAAAATTGATGTGTAAGACTTGACCATCAATGACCAATGCCGGCACAGATTTAACCCCGGCTTGTTCTGCTTCAGGTATGCGCCCCTTTTGATCTCCAAAGTGCACGACTTCAACGTTCACTTTCTGGTTATCTAAAACATTTAATATTTGTTCTTCTGCAGAAACACAAACAGAACAGCCAGCGTGATAAAAAACAGCATTACTCATTTTAGAATCTCCTAAGTAAATTTATAAAGTATTGAATCGATACTATCGTTTGATGCTATCGTGGTTTTTATGAGCTGTCAAACTTTGTGTTTGATGTCAAAGGACTGATTTAACGAACGCTGTCCAACAGATTCGTCATAAAGGCGTTTTGCTCTTTGTTGCGGACTTATGACTGGTATCTATTGGCATAAAAGCCACGCCTTAATCAAAAAAACTTTATTTAGAACAAGATCTATACAGTAAAGAACAACAGACCCTAGGCACGCAAAGATTTGCGTAGATAAGGCATTGCCTTGTTAGTAATCGAAACAAGTTAAGAGTGGATATTGAAGCTACATCTAATTAGCTAACGTGGAAAACACGTAGATGCGTGTCGTTTGCGGGTTTTGTTAAATGGACAAATGAGATAGGGAAGGTATAGGCAAGTGAGAGTTGAGGAGCCTATACCTGCTTAATGCAAAGGTTTTAATTACAATTGGTTGGCGTATTTAACGCGCTTGTATTCAAGCCCTTGTTTTACTGCTAGCCATTCGCTATTGATAATGGAGAATACAACTGTGTCTCTGTAGCCACCGTTTGGCATTTTTTTGTGATTACGTAAAATACCGTCTTGTTTTGCACCTAACCTGGCTATGGCAGTGCGAGATGCCTGGTTATGCCAGTGTGTGCAGAATTCAACAGCAATGGCATTCAGGTGTTCGAAAGCATGTGTGAGAAGTAACAGCTTACATTCGGTGTTAATGACTGTCTTTTGACAGCGTTTTGCATACCAGGTGTAGCCAATCTCCACTCTATGATTGTCTAAATCAGCATTACAGAATCGTGTTGAGCCCACAATGGATTGTGTCGCATTGTCTATAACAACAAAAGGAAGCGATACTCCCATGCTTTCATCTTTCAATGCCTTTTCTATGTAGCTGTCTACGCTTTCTGCACTTGGCACGCCAGTATACCAGAGCTGCCATAATTCACCGTCTGATGCCGCCTCTACTAATTCTATAGCATGTTTCTTCTCGAGTGGTACTAGAGTGACAAATTCACCTCGTAGAGTCGTCCGAGTGAGCCATGAAGACATAGTTTATTTCCTTATGCTTGAGTACTAGGCTTCTTAGTGCGTTTCACTTTTTGTTTCGTCGCGCGCTTTTTGGCCGTTTTGGCAGCGGCTTTTTTAGCCAACCCTTTCAGTTTTACTTTTTTCTTTTTAACTGCTGGTTTAGCTTCTTTGTGTTGAGGTTTTAATCCATCAATAACGCGGCGTTTTAATATTTGATTGGTATAGCGTTCGATCTTGGGAACAATATTGATGTCGTGCGCTTCAACCAGTGATATTGCAATGCCTTTTTTACCCGCTCTTCCTGTACGGCCAATACGATGTACATAGACATCAGCCGTTCTGGGCATATCGTAGTTAATAACATGACTAATATCTTCTACGTCTATTCCGCGTGCAGCGACATCAGTCGCTATAAGGACTTTAGCCCCGCCCGAGCGGAATTTTGCCATTGCGGCATTTCGTTTATCTTGTGGCATTTCGCCTTGCAGCCAGCAGCAGTTTATCTGATCTGATTGCAGCCAACCGGTGAGTTGATGCAGCTTTTCTCGTGTTTTTACGAAAACGATAGCTGACTCAACTTGATTTAATAAGATGTGTTTCAGCAGTTGGTACTTATGCGAGATGTCATCTGCGAGATGGAGCCATTGATGAATTTTCGCATGCTCTTTACGAGAGGGCTGGGCTTCTAGTAATACGGGTTCATCCAAAATATCATTGGCGAAGCGATTGATACCGCCTCCTTCTAATGTGGCAGAAAACAGCATAGTTTGTTTACGCCATCTAGCTTCGGCACAGATTTGATTAACGACAGCAGAAAAGCCCATATCCAACATGCGGTCAGCTTCATCCAATATCAGAAGTTCAATACCACGGCAGTCAAATGATTCTTGTTCTATGTGATCGAATAGTCTTCCTGGTGTTGCGACCAAGATATCGAGTTCTTGGCTTAAGGTTTCGTGATCTGTACCGTAGTTGATACCGCCTGTGATGACACCACAAGTCATATCTGTATGGCGTGTTATTTCGATAGCTTGTTGATGAATTTGTAATGCTAACTCACGCGTCGGAGTAAGAATTAAAACCCTGGCATTGCCTTCTTCTTGCGGAGGGTAGTCAAGTAAGTACTGGCAAGCTGGTAATAGAAAGGCAGCAGTTTTACCTGTCCCCGTCGGCGCGGAAGCCAGTATGTCGTTACCTTCCATAGCGGCTGGAATTGTCAGTTTTTGTATGCTGGTTGGTTGTTTGTAGCCCATGTCAGCAACAGCACGGCATAAACTGTCATCAAGTTCCAGTTGTTCAAACATTGATAATACTCATATGAAAAAATTGAACGCATTATATCGCTAAATCCCTGTTCAACCTAGATATCACTGATAGGTAACGAGAGAAAGTTAGTTTAATTCCTTTTATTCAAGCTCCGGTTAGCCGAGTTTTATGATGCGTGAAAAAATATTTCCTCAGTAAGAGGTTAGATCGTGGGATGCATATCTACAAAGGATTGAAAAATGGGCATAATAAACAGCTATTTGCTGTAGATTGACAAAAGTTTCTAATTTTTCTGGCGTCTTGATGATGCTTGTACCCAACCGTATTTTCCGGGATGACGGGTATAGTAAGAAAAACATGGACATAAAATAATAATAGGACAAAGCTCTATGGGCTTCATTCATCAAGCCATTATCAAACCTTTATTGAATTATTTAGCGCTAACACTGTGCCTCTTAGGGCTGGTTTTCTTGTGGTTGGGTTACCACTTTCAAGAGAATTTAACCGAATGGACAGTGCATGCGGTTCAGCTTAGTAAGCTATTTTATGCTGCTGGTGGTGCAATACTGGGTGGTGGTGTCTTTGCTGTTATTATGAAATCTGCACAGTTTACTGAGTTATTTCAACAACATATCTTCGAAGTGATTAATGATCCTGCGAAAATTATCGACAAAGAAGATATGCGACGTAAATGGCAAACCTTGAGTACGTCCATGTTAAAGAATGTTTTGCCTCAGTATTCAGATAAAGCGGCAGAATTGTTGATGAATAAGTTCCTTAAAAGTGAGTTGGAGTACCACTTTGAGGATTTTGAAGCCACTTATGACCTGCATGTAGAAGACGATGGTGACATCATTAATATCACCAATAAGATGCGTTCAAAATTGTTGATTTCTCCGGTTAGTGATAAACCGACACTCGTTCAGACTATTACAACAGCGTCGGACGACGGTTCTTCTGAGTTATTACAGTTGCTGATTAATAATCACGATCAGCTCAACAATGCTGACTTTTCGCAAGTGACTGATATGGAAGGTAAGAAGGAACTTCGACTTGAGCTCAATCAATTTTGCCATGAAGGCAGTGCACGAAGTGTTAATTTTGAACGTGTTTTGCAAACGAAACAAAACTTGCGACAAGAACCTTATATTGTGGCGACCATTAGCCGATATATTAGGGGAGGTATCATAAAAGCTAAGCTGCACACAAATGGTTACCGTTTATACTTGAAAAAGACGGGCGGCAACGGAACTATGAGTAAGATGACGCAAGATCCTGATGGTTATTATCGGCTGAACCTAGCGGCTAGCAACGAATTGCTACTTCCTGGGCAAGGGTATATAATCATGATACTACCGTCATAATTGTATTTAATGCATTACCGGAGAATGTTGCATGCAGAGTTCAACAGAAACTATCTAACTTCCTGTTTATTAAGAGCTTGTTTAAGTTTAAATAGCTCAAACATGAACAAAATTGGGCCAAAATTTACCAAAAGTTAGGCTATTTTTGTTAAGTGAAGTCAATGCAATTGACGATATAGAATGTTTAAAAACCCCGCTTTATAGCGGGGTTTTGCTTTTTTAGTGTTTTTACTTTTGGTTTGAATGGTTTCGTTAAACTAAAAAGTACAGGATATCGTCCAAGCAGAATCTGGAGCTCCTGCACTTGTGTAAGTTGGAGTGCAACTTGCTGCTCCTTGACCAGCAGGGGCTAACCCTCTCGCAAAAACGGCTGCGCCACCCGTGTCGGTTGCTGTAGCTGTTGCCGACCAATTGCTTAGCGCACATTTAGCGGTTGCCTTAATCTTGTTTCCGTTGACACCACCAACAATGCTAGCCTCCGCCATGATGTTTGGCGAAGTCGGGTTACAGTTGCCTGAACCGCTTGTGCGAGTAATGGTATCTCCCTCACCAGAGACAACAATGGTCGTTCGTTTTGCAGCTTGCAGTTCACCTTGAGGTTGCTGCTCTATAGCTCCCATGATTTTAAAGTAAGAAAAACCAACAGCTAGCAACGTCAAAATACTAATGATCAGAATTAACTTATGTGGATTTTCCATAATGACTCTCCATAGAGTGTTATTAACGATCACAAGATAGTGATCGATCTCTTATTATAGGAGAGACTCTCGAATTGGGTGAAATTTATACAGGTGTAAGTGGTAAAGGCATACTTGTTCTTTAACTAATTTATTCTGCGCTTAAAGACAAATTGCGTTTCTTGTGTCTCCCCCTCGTTCTCAAGAAGAATAAACACGTGCATCTCGTTGTTACTGATTCGCTTGAATGTATATCCGTCAAAGTAGGCTGTATCGGGTTTTAGCTCGACCAATCTAAAATCAATTGTCTCGTCTTCTTTTTCCCAGCCACTGAGATCGCTACTAAAGTGTTTTAGTCTTAAAGTTAAGCTTTCTTCTTCTTCAACTATGGTAATGAGTTCGTAAAACCCTACCTGATCTTCTTCCATGTATTTAAAAGAAGCCATCATCGATCCTGCCAAAGGTGGGGACCATATTTCTTCAAAGCGCCCATCCCATATTTCACCTTCCCAATGTCCTGATATCCATCCCACATTTTCTACTTTGGCTTTAGGAGATCCCTTACCTTCATCGAAAACTTTGGTATTAGAAAGGGGCTCATTAGTTTGAGCTGTGCTTGCTATGCTTAAGGTGATAAGCCCAATACTGAATATGATTTTAGTGATAACGGTTCGCATATGTGTGTCTCTCGCAGAGCTTTCGCTCGATTATAGTGATTTACTTATAAGACGAAAAGCAAACCCATATTTCGACATTTCTGCGTCATTTAATACGTTTTTTGTAACATTTAACAGGGGGGCAGCATAGGTGATTTAAGTCATTATTTAAGGTACTTTGCGTTCGAACAATATACTCCAGTCTTCGAACGCATAGATCAAATAAGGAGATGCTTACACTGAAGCGAAAGAGAAGGCGAAAATAGCTTATCTAATTATTGACTCCTAAGTCTTTGACTCTGCATAATTTGTTGTCTTCAAGTTGAATACCATTGATAGGGATATTAGAGCTATGCAAAATCATACAAAGCCCAGATTTAAACTTCATCGAGCATCTATAATTTTATTGCTTTTAGCAGGGAGCTTAGCGATTTCAGTCCCTTTCTTCGATTTGAGTAACTTCAATTACTTAACTGCAATATCGATGGCTTCTATTGCAATCCAAGTATCACTTGGTACCTATCGGCAAAAGGATAATTACTACGAGGTAGATAATCCTTTTGATGTGATAACAATCGAAAATAATGAGTTAATCATGGGAGATGCGAGATTTAATGTTAATAAGGTTAAAGAAGTGATTATTCAGCCTTCAATTTTTGAAGAAGATAACAATAAGAGGGAGGTTGGATTAATTGTTTTCGCTAGAAATCACCGTAAAGGGAAAATCCCCAATTTGATATTCGATATTACTCATATCTCGGCGCTTCAGGCATTTTTTGAAAAACATCTCCCAAATACAAAATGTATTCAGGATAAGAGTTATATTCCTATCCCTTGTTAACGCTCGTTGTATTTATTGCTTACGGAATGAAGCTGGGGTTTTATCGAAGAAGCGCTTAAAAGCCTTTTTAAAGGCGCTATCTGAGGTATAACCAACCTGCTCAGCAATGTTAAACAGAGAATCGCTGCTCCTTTCTATTTGTTGTTTAGCCAGCTGCATACGACAGTTTAATAAATATTTCATTGGTGTCATGCCAACTAGGTGATGAAAACGATTAGCAAATATGGAGCGAGACATACCTGCTTCAGATGCAAGAGATTCTAAGGTCCAGTTTTTCTCTGGAGCTTGGTGCAATGCTGTTAATGCTTTTGAAATATGCTTATCTTGTAAAGCTGCCAGAAAGTTATCACTTTGATTGTTCAACTGTATGTAGGCTCTAATAACCTGAATAAACAACACTTCAGTAATTCTATCAATGAGAACGCCTTTACCTGGTTGATTCATACTCGCCTCGGACACAATGAGTTTGAGTGCTGTATCAAGCCAACTAAATTGGTGTCTGTGCTGTTGATTTAAATGAATGATATCTGGAAGCGCATCGATAAAAGGGCGCTGTGTGTCTTTCTCAAATTCAAAATAACCACAAACAATATGGAAGGTGTCTTGATCGCCAATAAAGGGGTTATTACCTGCAACTATGCTTTCTACGGTCTCTTTACCTGGTAGACAAGTCGTGTCTGGTTGGTCTGATATTTGGTGCCTAGAACTATGTGGAAGAATTAAGATATCCCCACCGACCAATGGTACAGGTTCAGCAAGGTTATCCATCTGCAGCCAGCACTGGCCTCGCTCAATGATGTGAAAGGAGGCTCGGTTAGTCTCAGCAATATCTAACCCCCAAGGAGAACAAAAACAAGAATTAAAATACACACTACCTTCGAGATGTATGTTTCTTAAAATATCACTTAGCGCGTCCACAAGTCCTCACAAAAATACTGAAAGACACAATTTAAATACTTATTGATACTGATGGTATTTTAAATTGGACGATAATGATACCTCGATTTTGACTTCTAACAATAAGAGGAAATTTACAATGAAACTTTCAGTCAAAAAAATCGTACTATCTGTTGGCCTGCTGATGGCGAGTACAGCCTATGCTGATAAGCCTGATCCGGGTATCCCAGATCCTGGTATGGTTCTAACTAAAGGAACCACGGCTGTTGTTATCACCGACCCACAAAATGACTTCTTAAGCCCAAAAGGCGTGACTTGGGGCGTTGTTGGAAAGAGTGTTACTGAAAATAATACAGTCGAGAATATCGATAAGTTGTTTAAGACTGCTAAGAAAGAAGATATTCCGGTATTTGTGTCGCCTCACTATTACTATCCGCATGACCATCAATGGGAGCACGAAGGCTCTCTTGAAGTATTGATGCATAAAATCAAGATGTTTGATCGCACAAGCCCATTGTCGATGCAAGGATTTGAGGGTTCAGGTGCTGATTGGCTAGAGCAATACAAGCCTTATATCAACGATGGTAAAACAGTTGTGACTAACCCACACAAAGTATACGGCCCTGAAACTAATGACCTAGTTTTACAACTGCGTAAGCGTGGCATCGATAAAGTGATATTGGCGGGTATGTCATCTAACTTATGCACTGAATCACATATGCGCGAGCTTATGGAGCAAGGTTTTGAAGTGCAGGTTGTATCAGATGCTACGGCAGGCGCTATCCTGCCAGGATTAAATGCTTATGAAGCATCTATGGTTAATTTCAGAATGATTGCCAATGCAGTTAGAACAACCAAAGAAACCGTTAAGCAAATGAAGAAGTTGTAAAAGACTTAAAGTTGCTAAGCCTGCTCTCAAACAATGACGTTGGGGCAGGCTATCAATTCGTTGGTATTACAGGTAATTGTTGCTGTTGAACATCTCTTTCATTTGATTGGCAAAAGCCACAAATTTTTCTTTGATAGTTTGCTTAATTTTTATATCCAATCCACCAAACAAGACCATTCCCTCAATCGTAATAGTCGGTGCCTGTCGAGAGGCAATGGAAGGTGCTTTATTATCTATGCCCCCCATAATACAGAAAGCCTTTGAAACGACGTTGACGTTTTCAGGTACAAAAATGTTGTCCCCACCAAAGATACAACAAACCTTCACTGTGACGTTAGGTGTATTGAAGATAGCATCAGTGAAGTCGATATCCGAACCTCCAAAGATTGAGAAGACCCTGACTTCTTTAGGGACTGTCCACAATCCACTTCGCGTACTTCCGCCAAAAACACTAACGATAGTGTCTACTTCATCAGAATCAGTGCTGCCATAGTTAATATTGAACTGTCGTTCTTTTTGGGCTGTGTATTCTTGGTTGGCTTGGCTAGAAGGGGGATCGAGGTCGGCACCTAAATCAACAATTTCTTGATGGACTTCGCTTGCCATTACTTGATCTAGTCGGCGTTCAAATGCTTCACTTGAGATAACGCCGTTGCTGTAGTTATAAATGAGCTTATCTATAACTTCTTCGCGAACTGTTTCTATAGGTCTATCTTCAAGTTTTACTGTCATTGCTCGATCCTTTTTAGTGTCGTTAACAACATCGAATATGTCATATCAGCTAGCGTAATAAAGCACAGAATATGCCAAGCATAAAAACCTTTAAAAACAATGGTTTGTATTTTAAAGGGATGTGAAAAGGCACAAGTTTTCACTAATGTTAGTGATTTATACCAAGGAGTGGTGTTTTTGGCTAGTGCTCAAGTATTTCAAAACGAGCAAGAATGGATAGTGCTTTCGCTAAATTAGAGTGCACCTAAAAAGACGTCTCTGAAGAATTTATTTAAGTTGAGTTTAAACTCTTCGGGGCGAACACTACTCTCTATTTCTTCATCGATATGCTTAAGATCTACCATCTTGGTTTCACTAAATGCAGCCGACTTAATATGATAAAAAGTCATGATCTTCGGTTTTAACGGATCTTCTTTATTGGCTGTAACAACGATAGCGAGCTTTCCACTGGTTGTCTTAACTAAAGAACCGACAGGGTGAACGCCAAGGCATTTTATAAATTGTTGTACTAGAGATTGATCGAGTTTACCAGTGTACTGCGAGAGCAGTTGTTTTAATGCAGCGGTAGGATTAAGGGCACTTCTGTATGGACGATTAGACGTGAGAGCGTCATAAGTGTCGACTATTGCTGCCATTCGTCCATAAATAGAAATCTCGTCATTGCTCTTACCTTCTGGGTAACCGCTGCCGTCCAATCTCTCGTGATGGCTGGCTACAACATTCATAATGTTGTCAGAGGTTTCATCAGACTGCTCAATAATCTCCAAGCCGATATCAACGTGAGTATTTACGATTGAACGTTCTTGCTTGGTCAATGGCCCCGCTTTGGACAGAATATCTGATGGTAACGTAGCCATACCTGTATCCATCAACAAGCCTGCTAAGCTCAACTCCTCAATGAGTTCTTTATCGAAGCCTAGGTGTTTGGCGAAAACAGCCATAAGAATGGAGCAGTTTAGAGAGTGTTCGAGTAAGTACTCATCTGCGTTTTTAATCAAGCTTAAGCAGCAAAGTGCATTCGAGTTTTCGAAAACCGAATCAATGATATCGAGGCTCATATCACGAAGAGGCTCTAGGTCTATTCTTTGTCCGGTCTGGACCATCATCTGATAGTCTTTCTGAATCTCTTTCGCTTGCTGATATAAATTACTCGCGCGATCGAATGTTTGGCTGTCAGGCTGACGCTTTTTGACTTTGTTTTCTTTGACTGATTCTTCCTTTGCCTCGTCTTCGGATATTTTGCTACGAGATAAATCAATCTCTAACTCGAGAATGCCTTTAGATTTTAATAAAGCAATGCTCTTCTCACTTTTAACCAAGCCCTGTGTTTTAATTTTTAACGTACCTGTTTGTTTTAACACTTGATTTACGAACATTCCGGGTAGAAGTTCATCAATAGCAATGGTTTCAAACATAGTGAGAGAGACTCATGTTCCTTGCTTAAAACTAGGGTGTTTAAGCAGTTGATTATTTTATTGAGAAAATAATTATAACCACAATTTTAGGGATGTGCGCACAAACTCTTAAGTTTTAGTATTGCGTTAGGGCAGATTTTATACAGTTGGTGTGTAAATTAACCTATGGTATACGCCTGCCACACAGCAGGCGTTAGCTTAAATAGACTAATAGTTGACGAGTTAACTTTGCCAACTCGGCATGTTAGCTTCAAATTGGCTGATTTCCTTATCAAATTCAAGAGTCTGGCCAATAGCATCAAGGCCTTTTATCATGTTTGTTTTGCTTTGTTCGTCGATATCAAACTCGACTTTATGTTCACCAAAAGTAACTTGTTGGTTGGGTAAGTCAATATGAATACAGACAGACGGGTCCGCTTTCACCGCATTAAACAAAAGATCCATTTGCTCAGGCTGTAGCTGAACAGGCAATAACTGATTATTGAAGCAATTACCATAAAAGATATCGGCGAAACTGGTTGCTATAATCACTTGAAAACCATGATCTGTTAACGCCCAAGGAGCATGCTCCCGACTCGAACCACAGCCGAAGTTTTCTCTGGCGAGTAATACGCTTGCGCCTTGATGCTCAGCTTTGTTGAGCACAAACTCGGGGTTGGGTTCCTGTTCGTGTAAATCTAAGTATCGCCAGTCATGGAACAAGTGTTTGCCAAAACCACTGCGGCTCACCGAGGTTAAAAACTGTTTGGGAATAATCTGATCAGTGTCGACATTAGCCTGATCCAAAGGTACGGCTGTTCCTTGATGTAATGTAAAGCCTTGTGACATCTTAAGACTCCTGTGCATATTGACGAACGTCGACGAAGCGACCATGGATTGCTGCAGCGACAGCCATTTCTGGACTAACGAGGTGCGTGCGGGAACCTCTACCTTGTCGGCCTTCAAAGTTACGGTTACTCGTTGATGCGCAACGATCACCGACTTGTAGAATGTCATCGTTCATACCTAAGCACATTGAACACCCTGGTAGTCGCCATTCAAAGCCTGATTGTGTGAAAATTTTATCTAAACCTTCTTTTTCAGCTTGAGCTTTTACTGTGACAGAGCCTGGAACAACAATGGCTTTGACTGAGTCGGCTACTTTTCCAAGTTTTGCTATTTGCGCGGCAGCACGTAAATCTTCTATACGCGAGTTTGTACAGGAGCCAACAAAAACATGGGTCACCTCTAACTCGGATAAGGTTTGTCCAGGTTTGATATCCATGTATTCAAGTGCTTTCTCAGCAGATGTTTTTACGACCGGATCAGAAAAATCGTCGGGAGCGGGGATAGGGGTATTGATATCGATCACTTGCCCAGGGTTTGTTCCCCAGGTGACTTGCGGTTGTATGTCTTTGGCATCTAGTTCAACCACAGAATCAAAATTAGCGCCTACATCTGATTTAAGAGATTTCCAATAAGCGACTGCTTTATCCCAATCATCGCCCTTTGGTGAGTGCTCTCTATCTTGGAGGTAGTCAAAAGTTGTTTGATCTGGCGCAATAAGGCCTGCTTTGGCGCCAGCCTCAATACTCATGTTACAGATCGTCATACGCTCTTCCATTGAAAGAGACTCTATGGCACTTCCGCAGTATTCAATTACATGCCCGGTCGCTCCTGCATGACCAATCTTGCCGATGATAGCCAAGATAATGTCTTTAGCTGTTACACCGGATCCAACTTCGCCTTTGACTTCAACTTTCATGCTTTTAGCTTGATGTTGTTTCAGTGTTTGCGTTGCAAAAACGTGCTCAACCTGTGAGGTACCAATACCAAAAGCTAAGGCGCCGAAGGCACCGTGAGTTGCAGTGTGGGAATCTCCACAGACAACCGTCATTCCGGGTAAGATAAGTCCGAGCTCTGGCCCGATAACATGAACAATTCCTTGTTTTTTATGGCCAACAGGATAAAGCTCTATGCCATGTTGCTGACAATTATCTGCTAGCGTCTTCAACTGTAATTGGTTTGCAGGACCACAGGCATCGAGCGCTAATGAGCGCGTTGAAATACTGTGATCCATGGTAGCGAAAGTCCTGTCTGGGCGACGCACCTTTCGGCCTTTATCGTTGAGTCCAGCAAATGCTTGTGGTGAAGTCACTTCGTGAATTAAGTGGCGATCAATGTAAATTAACGTTTCGTCAGCTGTTTTTGTAATGACATGCGCCTGCCATATTTTTTCAAATAATGTCGTTGCCATTAGGCTGCTTCCTCAATTTTTTTGACGATGTAATCACCGACTTGAGAGGTTGAATAGGGCGGTTCTTGGGTCTCTTTAGGTAATAGTTCCGATGTCAGGATACCGTCTTCGAGGGTTTGCTTCACTGCTGTCTCAATAGCTGTTGCAGCTTCTTCAAGGTCTAAGCTATGCCTAAGAAGCATAGCCGCAGAGAGGATTTGAGCAATGGGGTTTGCTATGCCTTTCCCTGCGATATCAGGTGCAGATCCGCCAGCTGGTTCGTATAAACCGAAACCTTGTTCGTTGATGCTGGCGGATGGCAGTAATCCCATTGAGCCAGTGATCATGGCGCATTCGTCAGAGATAATGTCGCCGAAAAGGTTTGAACAAAGCATGACGTCAAAATCACTTGGAGCTTTTAATAGCTGCATAGTGGCGTTGTCGATATAGATATGTTCTAAGGTTACGTCGGGAAACTCCTGTGCAACTTCTTCGGCTACTTCACGCCATAAACGACTGCATGCTAAAACGTTAGCCTTATCAACCGAGGTAACCTTCTTGCTACGCTTTTGTGCAGTCTGAAAAGCAATACGCGCTATGCGTCTTATTTCACTTTTGGAATAACGCATAGTGTCAAAAGCAGCTTGTTGTTCACCTTCACCTTCAATACCTTTGGGCTGGCCAAAATAAATGCCACTGGTGAGCTCTCGAACAACAACTGTATCGAAGCCGCTGGCAGCAATGTCTGAGCGCAAGGGTGATAAGTTTTCTAAACCAGAATATATTTTAGCAGGGCGTAAGTTACTGAATAAATCGAAATGACCTCTAAGAGTTAAAAGAGCCGCTCTTTCGGGACGTTGTTCTAAAGGTAAGTTATCCCACTTAGGGCCGCCAATAGAGCCGAAAAGAATCGCGTCGGCTTGCTCGCACCCTTCTAGTGTTTTAGATGGTAAAGCTTGTCCCTCATGGTCTATTGCATAGCCGCCTACAGCGTATTCTTCTAAAGAGAAGCTAAAGGAAAAACGCTGCTCTATAGCATTTAGAACTTTAAGCGCTTCAGCCATCACTTCTGGACCAATTCCATCACCTGCCAAAACCGCTATTTTCATATGTTTTCTACTCCGTTGCGTTGTCATTTAAACCCCTGCGATCTGTAATTTTCGTTGATCAATTTGATCGGCGAGATAGGTGTTATTTAATACGTAAACTAAGGCTTTTACGCCTGCTTCGACTATATCTGTTGCTAGACCAATACCAGTGAATCTGCGGTTATTGTATTTGGCTACAACACTCACTTGCGCCAGCGCATCAGCACCTTCGCCTTTAGAGTCGAGTTTGAAATCGACTATTTCTAATTGTGTTAATCCTGTTGCCTGAATGATGGCGTTGAACGCTGAGTCTACAGGCCCATTACCCATAGCTGATGCTGACTTTTCTTCATCGCCCATTTTCACAGTAACAGTGGCGTTCGGTAGGATGCTTTTGCCAGAATTAGCGTGTAAATAAGTGAGTTTGTAAAATGCTTCTTCATGCTTTTGCTGATCAAAAAAGACCAATGCTTCTAAGTCGTAATCAAAGACTTGGCCCTTTTTATCAGCCAGCTTAAGGAACGCGCTATATAAAGTGTCTAAGTCAAAATCTGAATCTTTATAGCCTAGTTCAATCATACGATGCTTAATCACATGTCGTCCCGAACGTGAGGTGAGATTTAGGTTGTTTTTATTGATGCCGACACTTTCTGGCGTCATGATTTCGTAAGTATTTTGCGCTTTTAGTACCCCATCTTGATGAATGCCTGAAGAGTGGCTAAATGCGTTGGCACCTACAATGGCTTTATTGCTTTGAACGGGCATATTGCAAATCTGGCTGACCAATTTAGATGTGCGCATAATCTCTTGGCTTTGAATATTGGTTTGCATGCCGAGGCGCTGTTGCCGTGTCTGCAAGATCATGGCAATTTCTTCCAACGAGCAGTTGCCTGCTCGCTCACCAATACCGTTGACTGTGCACTCTACTTGGCGTGCACCGTTTTCCACTGCTGCCAGTGAATTAGCGACGGCTAACCCTAGATCGTTGTGGCAGTGAACAGAGATTATGGCTTTATCGATATTGGGGACACGATTGTATAACTGATGAATGATGCCACCGAATTCGGTGGGCGTTGTATATCCTACAGTATCGGGGATATTGACCGTCGTAGCTCCGGCGCTGATTGCAGCCTCTACCATTCGACATAAATAGTCTATATGTGTTCGCCCTGCGTCTTCACACGAAAACTCAACATCGTCGGTAAAACTCCTCGCATGTTTGACTGCAGCAACTGCCATGTCGACTACTTCGTCCTGCGTCTTCCTGAGCTTTGTATTGACGTGCAAGTCTGACGTTGCAATGAAAGTATGAATGCGGAAGCGCTCAGAAACACTCAGTGCTTTGCCACAAGCTTCAATATCGGCTGACAAGGCTCTTGATAATCCACAGGGAATAGCTGTTGTGAGATGTTTAGCAATATTTTGAACAGACTCAAAATCCCCAGGAGAAGATACAGGGAACCCTGCTTCAATCACATCAACACCGAGTCTCTCAAGAGCTAACGCAATTTGTAATTTGTCTTTGGAGGATAAACTAGCTGGTAATGCTTGCTCACCGTCTCGTAACGTTGTGTCGAAAATAACAACTTGATTAGACATTATCTTAGTTTCCATTTTTCGTTAGCCATAAAAAAACCCGTGCTTTGCACGGGTTTTCTTGTTGTCATTAAGTAAAACTCACCCGTGCAGTCTTGCTGCCATAAGTAGTAGA
The DNA here is from genome assembly GCA_004353515.1 of Alteromonadaceae bacterium M269. Classification (GTDB taxonomy): domain Bacteria; phylum Pseudomonadota; class Gammaproteobacteria; order Enterobacterales; family Alteromonadaceae; genus M269. Next base: position 646,425 of record SMNZ01000002.1, read on the forward strand.
GTGAGTAGGATAAACTTAATCATTTTCTTTTAATCTTATCTTTAATTCTTTTTACACGTACTTTCAGATATCTTATTTAGGATATATATCCTAAATTTCTTGATTTTTGCTTGGTGATTATCATTAGACAACGAATACCCCTTTAGCGTCAATATAGAGAAACAACTAATTAATAGTTTTAAAAGGAATATTCCTATTTATTTTCGTTATATGCTGTTTGAGGTAATAAAAATGGTCTAGAAGAAGAGGTTTTAATTAGTTGATTGGTTTTAGTTTGTGAGGAGCTTTCCAGTTTATTGCGGTTGAAAGCATTAACTCGCGTATGGGAAGTACGCGAGGTTGAGTTCGGCCCCTTTTGTTCCAGCTATGATCCCAATGTGACGAATAGCAATTGATGTTGGCTAGTTCAATGTTAATCAGGTAATCGCACACTCTGCTGGTGGAAAAAGAGGTTATTAGGGTCGTATTTTTGTTTACTCATCTGGAGTCGCTTGTAGTTTCGTGAACCATAATAAGCATGCTCCCAGTTATTTATTTCTAGGCTGGGATAATTGCGGTAGTGACTGGTAACATCTAATTTGTGTATCTGAGCTTGTATGCTAATGAACTCCGCAACTTTTGCGTTTGTTAAATCGTCGCTTTCCCAGTAACTCTGAAGTTCTCCGATATACTTATATGAACGGTGAGCATAAGCTGATTTTTTTTCGTAAGCCTCATTAGCAATAGCGCCACCTAATGTGTTGATTTGTAGAATAACTTCTTTAGAGGTAATGATTGATGAAAAGATATCAAGAGCAATGGGTTTTAAGTCTTCAAAACCTTGGTAGTAGCCTGCCGATGCATTTTTAAAATGTAGAGGCCTGCCTATTCCGTAATAGTGTTTAACAGCATCTTCAAGAGGTTCATTTTTATGAGGTTCTATAAAAGAAGCTCCTTTGGCTAAGGACTTTGCTATGTCTCTAACTCGTTCTGTTGATTCATCTTCAAAATATGTGATAAACATTGTCAATGTATTACCATTGAGAATAAAAGAGGAAAAAGCATCCTTAGGTAAGTGTACTGTTTCAGTAAACCATTTCTGGCAAAGCTGGGTAGCTGTTGATGCATTTATGTGGTGAAATTGAATGTAGTGACGAGATAGCTCTTGAGGAGCAGAGTGTGTGGCGAACCACATCTTTGTAATAACTCCAAAATTACCGTTTCCGCCACCGCGGCAAGCCCAAAGTAATTCTTTATCAGAAATCGAGTCTCTCAGTTGACCTTGACCATCGACCATGCGAACTCTTGTCAAATTGTCGCACGTCAATCCCCACTTTCTAGAAAACAACCCGTACCCCCCTCCTAATGCGAGGCCTGACAAACCAACTGTTGAGCAGGATCCTGTCGGAATAATGCGACCTCTTGGCAATAGAAAGTCATAAGCCTGATAAAGCTTTACACCTGCATCTGTTATGTAGATGTTTCCTTCTAACTGTTGATTAATTAACGATGATATATCAATGACCAGACCATCACTATTAAGAGAAAGTCCTTCGAAACAATGTCCTCCACTTTTTACACTGATATTGAGCTCGTTCTCTATCGCGTACTGTATTGCTTTTTGAACTCCTATTTCAGTCATGCAAGCTGCAACAAGTTTAGGTTTAGTTTTTATTCGAGTATTGAACGGAGTGGAGAATTGAAGATAATCGTTTTTCTCTGGTGTCAAGAATATTACGTGGTTATCAGCTTGCATTAATGTCCTTATTCGTATGGTTTTTTATTCACTATTAGTGTATCTCAATAACCTAGGTAAATGTAGGTAGATATAATTTTTTATATATAAACTCTATTATTTAATTTTTTGTTTCCTCTAATTCTATCGGATCTAATTGAAAATAGTTATCTATTGATAAATCTAAAGTTAAGGCTGATAAAATTACTCTTTCCTTTTTCATATTTTTTGCAATCTATCCTTTTGATAAATATAAGCATTTATGAATAACCTCAAGCGTGTTTTATAAATTTTTACAACTTAAGGGGTTTGTTTTGTATTAAATATAATTTTTGCTTATAAAGGTACAGTATTGACAACGTTGTCATTTTGGCTATTATTTAATACATGCAAAAGGGAAGGCTAACTACACAGAGAGTTAGTTTCAGTAGTTATATGTTTAGTCATATATTGAATGAAGGTGTAATGGGATTATTTCGAGCAGCTGCTATTACAGCTCAACAACAGCGTTTAAAAGGTAGTGTGATTTTAGCACAACCCCTTTCTATCCGCGTCACGGTAACAATTCTAGTTGCCATTGCTTTACTTATTTTTACATTCCTGTTTTCTGCAGAGTATTCCCGTAAAGAAACCGTTCAAGGCTTTCTCGTTCCAGATAAAGGTGTGATTAAGAGCTTTGCTCCACAAGGAGGGACGATAGAACGATTGTGGGTTACTGAAGGACAGTGGGTTGAACAGGGGCAACAATTAGTTAGCGTCGTCTTACCTCGAAAAGATAATCAGGGAATAGAACTCAGTGAACAGGCTGAATTGCAACTGACGGAACAATTAGCGTTATTGAAAAACGAAATTGAACAGCATCAAGAATTGGAACAGCAAGACAGCAGAAATCTTAAACAACGCGAACAAAACTTAGCTGAAGAAAAGCAATCCATAGAACAGCAATTGATCTTAGCTGATGAAAAATTAACACTCTATAAACAGCAATACGACCAATTCAATCAACTTAATGGTGAAGGGTATCTGTCTGACCTGGATCAGCAACAACAAAAGCAATTGTTATTGGAAGCTGAACTCGATAAGCAAGCAACAGCTCGGCTGCTCTTACAACACGATAATGCGCTTATGGAAGTCACTGCTGAGCAAAAGAAAATCCCACAGCAATATGCATTAAGAATCAATGAATTAAAAAGACAGCAAGCTGATATCGAGCAGCGTTTAGCGCAAACCAAACAGCAGCATCAGTATGTAATTACTGCTAGCCATGCTGGTACAGTCACCGCTATTCAAGTGGTTGAAGGTGAGACCCTAGTACAAACAAAACCTTTATTAAATATCTTACCTGAAGGCGCTCAATTAGTCGCTGAACTATTGCTACCAACGCGTTCGGCGGGGTTTGTACAGCATGGAGATATCGCACGCTTGCGTTTTGATGCATTTCCATATCAGCGCTTTGGTTTTATTGGTAGTCAAATAACACGTATTGATCAGGCATTAATTTCACCCAATGAGGTTATCTTACCGATTAATCTTCAAGAGTCAGTCTATAGGTTGCGTGCGACGCTTGAGTATCAGCAGATTGAGGCTTACGGAAAAAGCTTTGATCTCAAGAGTGGGATGCTGTTTGAAGCAGATATCATGCTTGAAAGGCGTAGCTTAATTAAATGGTTGTTAGACCCTATCTATAGCTTGAAGGGTAAAGTGGGTTGAGCTGCATGAAGAAGTTTTTTGTTTGAGTTTGAACTACAGATTCATACAAGAAAGAGGTGGCTGGCTTTTAGACTTTTTTGACACAGTAAAAAGCCAGCCGAATTAACCGCTGATATTAATCAGCAAATTAACACACCGACAAGAGTCGGTAACATGGAGTATATCATGAAACATGATTTAGCAATTCACGAAAATTCTGTGACTCAGATTAGAGAACTTTCATTGAATGAAATTGAGGAAGTGAACGGAGGCGTAGCTCCGGTGGTTATTGGTGTTGGGATAGCTGCCGCAACTGGAGCGGTATCAGGATATGCTTCTGGTGGATTAAGAGGAGCCGCTACTGGTGCTGCTCTTGGTGCTGGTGCAGCGGTTGCAGGTGCTTTTGCCGCTACTGCTTATGCAGCTGGTCGTTTCTTCTATGCCGCAGGGTGGGCTGCAAGATCTATCGGTTTAGGGGCATCAGGTAATTTGGTCTAAATGTTAATTAATAACAGTTAGAGATTTTTAAGTAATATCCATATTGTGGAATATGGATATTTAAGCTCGTTTTTGGAGGTTTAAATGCTTGGTGATTCTATTTTTGGAACATGGAATAAAAAAAACATAGAAAAGTGGGAAGATATTAGAGCTAATGGTAAGTGGAAGTTTACTCTAAAGTACGGGGTAGCTATATATGGCGGCGTCGTATTTTTTTTAATGATGTTTGGTCTGAACAGTATTTTTAATTATGAATCCCCTTTTACCTATTGGTTTGTTGTAGCTGTCAATATCTTAGGAGCCTTGTTGGGAGGATGGTGGTATGGACATTATATGTGGCAAGGGACAGAAAAGTCATACAATGAATTTATATCAAAAACGCGCTCTCCTCCTAATGAATAGTAATCCTTAATGTCGATCAAATAGTTTCCTACAGGTAAGGAATTATTTTATCGGCATTATCACCTAAAGATAGAGAGAAGGCTGGCTTTTAGACTTTTTGACACAGTAAAAAGCCAGCCGAATTAACAGCTGATGAAATCAGCACATTAATACACCGACAAGAGTCGGTAATCTGGAGAGTAGTGTATTATGAAGTACGGGTTAGCAACTCAAATAAGGGAATTGTCATTAAATGAAGTTGATGAAGTAAACGGAGGGCAGAACTCAATTTATCATGGTCCTATTCTTAGAGGCTCTATTGGTGGTTTTTCTAACTCTATACCTACCAGTCCTTTACCTGGTGGGCCAGTGATTCCAATTGGTCTTTTGGGCCCAACAAATTCAATTATTCCAACTGGCCCTTTCGGTCTTTTCGGCGGTTTAGTCTAGGTTATTAGTCGCTTACGAGAATATTCTTGTAGCGCGCATTTAGAATTCAGAGCACGCTTGCCGTGCTCTGCTGAGTGCAATGCATAAAATATCCGTATAGCAGTTATCCATTTTGAAGTTAGGCAGGATACGAAAGTATGTCGGTAGAAATAAAGTCACATTATCTTTACTTACCTGAATATAAGGAAAAGTTACAACTTGAAGGTGAGGTAATTTATGCCAAAGAAGACTATGAGATAAGTCGAGATCGTCCTACTCGGTTTGAACGCTATGGCGGCTGGGGCTCTGACGGTCACGGTGGTGGTGGGCGTTCAGCTGTTTTAGGGGATGTTCAAATTAAAGGGTGTGGAGTAACACCCTTAGCAGGAAAAGTTGATAACGTTAATTACACTCACGGTAAGCTGACGTTAGCAGATGGTGCTTACGAGATATTGTATTCAAGTGTACTTGATAAGGTTCTACCCATGGGTACAGCAGAGTGCCTAGCCCTTTTATATACTGGGGAAGAGTCTGCATTCGAATATAGCCGAGAAGGTGAAGATCTCAAACCTACTCATGGTGCTTTGTTAGTTAGAAGGAATATACAAAGACCGGCTAACTTTTTACCTGTTAGAAGTTACAAAGTAAATGAAGAGTTTATTAAGGTTATTGGCTCTGATACAGACAGATTAAGGAGGATTAATAGAGAATTAGGAGATAAATTTAAGAGCAGATCTGCATTTATTCAATACTTAGGAATTTTTTTGGCAAATAGTGCTAATCAGTTTGCTTTTGCTCGGGTTGCAGGTATTTTCCACGGTGGACTCTCACACTCCAATTTAAGTTCAAATGGTCAATGGCTGGATTTATCTACGGCAACGTTTGTTGATAAAGGGAGGAATTATATTTGTGAGCATATTTCTTTCTATCAAGAGCCAGAGTTAATTCTTGAGGTATTAAATGAGTGGGTTGCTACTTATGCAAAGTATCAAAAAGCCTCATTAGATATTACTCCTCTTGCTAATTACTATAATGAACAATTGCAGGCATATCAGGATTATCACAGCGCTTATATCTTGGGTTTGGATAGAAAAGCACTCTCTAACTCAGAGTTGAGTATTGAATTGAAACCAATATATGGCGATTTATTATCACTCTTATTCCCAGCTAGTCGAAATCATACGATAGAGGAGTTAAGACCAAAAGCCGAGAATAAGCTTGTCGATTACTTAATTAAGTTTTATTGCAATGCAAAGCAAAGTAGTCAAGAAGAGAAAAAGGGTGAGTCGGAATTTTTTGAAAGAATCTATAACCACTGCAATAACGATGATGGTATTAGCAGCGTAAGTTTCAAGAAGCGCAGTGCAATAAAATCCTTAAAGCGAGCTATCCTTCCTGGCGCTTTCTTTTATGTTCTTGTGAAACGCAGCATTCGAAAAAGTATTAAAGATGATCCACTGAGTGTTGGGGATCTGATTAAAAATTATGAGTCACTGGCTGATTGGGTGTTTGATGATGAATTTAAGGATAAAGAAGTTTTGTTTCAAAGCCCATTGATTTCTATTTTTTACAACCTTTGCACGAACAAAATCGAAGTTATCTCATCTGGAGTTGAGGAGCTTGAATTGTTCGATAATCTTTATGATGTAAATGACAGTTTTGCTCATGACTTGATTGATCCTGTTTTACTTAATTATTACTGGTGTAGTTTAAAGAAAGTATTCAAGGGGATTAGTTATGAAAACGGATAATCAGAGTCTTGCTGGTGTTACTTATCAGTGTATGGACGTAAGGCTAAAAACAAATCTGCTCACATACCCGCAGCAATATAAAGCGTTGGTCTATTCGATAAATTCTGACTGTTATAAGTTTCTGTATAGCCCAGTAGGAAAAGTATGTGGCTATATTATATGGGCCAATTTAAACAGAGAGAGTGTTTTCAGATTTGAGAGGCAATCTATAGGCCCCACATATCCTTATGAATGGATTGAGGGTGACATCTTATTGGTTTTGGATATTGTCGTTGAGCCTCAATTTAGACTAGATGTCTTACCTGAATTAAGGCGTTTTATAAGGTGCAACAAGCATAAACTGTTTAAAAGAGGGAATAAGTTTTTTGCACACCTTAGGGTAGATGAAAAGAAGGCCGGGTGATTTTGTATTCACATTATTATTAAGGAGGCGGTTCAATGGACTATATTACTTGGGTTTTTGTCTTATCTAATTGCATATTGATATTTAATTTACTGGTATTTTTTATTAAGTTCAAAAATAAAAAAAATCCTGTTTCGCTAACGAATTATCCAAAAGTAACGATTATGGTGCCTTTCTTTAATGAGCCTTATGATGTTATGGAAAAAACGTTAGAAGCCATTGAAGAACTATCCTATCCTGGAATTGTGTCTTTACACCTGATTGATGATGGATCGACTAATGGGTGTCCAAAACAGGTTGAGGAATGGTTAAAGCAATCTAGAAAGTGGCAATACTCACTGATGAGATTACCCGAAAATACTGGGGCTAAAGGCAAAGCCATGGATTGCGCATTAGATTTTGTTGACGATAACACTCAAGTGGTTGGTGTAATTGATAGTGATACTTGCTTAAGACCTAATGCATTAACTCAATCTATAGATGTCCTCTTTTCAAAAGAGAGTCATGCTGCTGTTTGTGGTTTCGTCGTGCCCAAACGACGCCCCTCGCTGATAAACAGTATTCAATATTTCGAGCATATAGGGATGTTCACTGCGATTAAGCAGGTACAAGATCACTTCGGCATGGTCTCTGTGATGGCAGGTGCTTTTACATTGCATAAGGCCAGTGTTGTTAAGCAATTAGGCGGATGGGGTGAGTGGTTAGTCGAGGATATAGCCTGGACTTGGAAGGCAAGAGCGAGAGGTCATACTACGGGGTATGCTCCTGAAGCTGTGGCTGATACTGTCTGCCCTAATACAGTCGTTTCTCTATTCAAGCAAAGGCGGCGCTGGGCTAGAGGGCGGATTGAAGCCACGAAGGCGTCTTGGGGAATATCTAAGCTTAAAACTGTGATGACTTTGTCATTGCAATACCTTCATTTCCAGATGGCTTTAGCACCTGTTTTTGCTGTTATCTTATTATCAGCATCTACATTTATACTTGGTTTGTCTCCTTTTATGATGTTCATGTTGGTGCTTAATGTTTTGTCTTTTACTTTGTTAAGTATTATCACGTTTCTTCAGCTGAGAAGTCGATTACTGCTTAGGCTTTGCCAATTACCTATCTGCTTATTTATTAATATTATCGTGGGCTTTTTATTCTTGCCTGCCACTTTAATCGGGATTGTGGATGAGTTGGTTAATACCGATAAGCAGTGGTTGACGCGTTGATGAATACAAATAAAGATACATCGAATTTACTCCGTTTCGATATGACTAAAAAAATGCCTCTGATCTTACAGGCTGAAGTTGCAGAGTGTGGCTTGGCTTGTTTGGCTATGGTGTCAAGTTATTATGGACGTAAGCTTGATATGTCGAGCATCCGCCAGCTGTGTTCCGTTGGTATTGAGGGAATGGGCCTTAAACATCTAATTCAGTTAAGTGATAGCTTGAACTTAGCGGCTAGGCCTTTGCAATGTCCTTTGGAAGAAATTTATAAACTCTCAACACCTTGTATTCTACATTGGGATTTGAACCATTTCGTTGTACTGACCAAAGTGAAAGGTAAAGGACAAAAAAGTAAATTTTTTATTAATGACCCTGCGTCAGGAAAAAAAGTAATGACCGCCGATGTTTTTAGCCAACACTATACAGGGGTTTGTTTAGAGCTTACGCCAACGAGTCAATTTGAAGTTAAAACCGAACAGAAGCCTATGCGCTTTTCGCAGTTGTGGAGTCATATCAAAGGCTTAAAAACTGGGTTGCTAAAACTTATCGGGCTTTCATTGGTTTTGCAGTTTTTTTCATTGCTTGCGCCTTACTATATGCAATGGGTCGTTGATGAGGTTTTAATCAGTTTTGATCGCTCACTGTTGGTTGTATTGGCGGTAGGTTTTGGCCTTATTATGCTGATTTCTATTGTCGTAGAGAGTGTAAGAGCCTGGTTAATACTACGAATTTCAAGTGTATTAAACTTACAGATGGGCGTGAACCTACTGCGTCATTTACTTCATCTACCTATGAACTATTTTGAGTCTCGTCATGTAGGAGATATTGTTTCTCGCTTTGGCTCACTTGGAAATATACGAGAGAGGATTACAACAGGCTTTGTTGAGACATTAGTTGATGGAGTCATGGGGATTACAGTGTTAGTAATGATGTTGCTTTATTCATTAAAACTTACGGCTGTAGTCGTTGCCGCTATTGCACTGTATGCCCTACTGCGTTTAGCGTCCTATCGTCCATTACGCAGAGTGACTGAAGAAAACATTCAATCTTCCGCTAAGGAACAAAGTTACTTCCTGGAAAATATTAGAGGTATTCAAACCATTAAGTTATTCGGTAGTGAATCTCAGCGCCAAGGGATTTGGCAAAACCGCTACGCTGAAGTAATCAACAGTGAGATTCAATTAGGGCGAATGAGTATTGGGTTTGATGCAGCAAATAAATTGCTGTTTGGTTTAGAAAACATTCTGGTCATCTATCTGGCAGCTATATTGGTAATGGAAAGTAGCTTATCTGTAGGTATGATTTTAGCTTTCGTTGCTTATAAAGGACAATTAACCAGCCGTTTGACGAGCATGATTGAACAGTTTATTGCTTTTAAAATGATGCGCTTACATCTTGATAGGATTGCTGATATTGCTCTTACTGCTGTTGAAGAAAATCATCAAGGAGTTGTAGCTATGGGGGTGCCGAGAGGTGAAATCGAGCTTGAAAACATTAGTTTTCACTATGGCAACGATCAACCTTTAATTCTTGACGATATCAATTTGACTATTCCTGCTGGTAAATCTATTGCTATAACAGGCCCTTCAGGAGCTGGAAAAACAACCCTTATGAAAATTATGCTTGGGTTACTTCAACCAACATCAGGTCGAGTTTTGTTGGATGGTAAGGATATTGTTCAATTGGGATTGAAAGCCTATCGACAGCAAGTTGGTGCTGTTATGCAAGACGATACGTTATTGGCAGGCTCAATTGCGGATAATATTTGCTTTTTTGATGCTCAACCTGATTACACGTTGATTGAAAAGTGTGCTCAGTTAGCCGCTATAGATGACGATATTAAGCAAATGGTCATGGGGTACAGAACATTGGTTGGTGATATGGGCTCTAGTCTTTCAGGAGGGCAAGTACAGAGGTTGTTGATGGCCCGAGCTTTGTACCGATCTCCTTGTGTTCTGTTTTTAGATGAAGCCACTAGCCATCTAGATAAGGAAAATGAGTCGAGGATCAGTGAGCAGGTTCAAGTGCTGCCTATGACTAGGATCATGATTGCGCATCGGCAAGAGACTATCGAGCGGGCTGAGAAGGTCTATCACCTATCGCAAGGAACACTCAGTGAACTTCCGTCAATCCAGAAAGATATAGCATGAGAGAAGCTAATTAACCCATATCCGGAGTAGCTATATCATCTTGTTTTGGTGAAGTGATAATATACAGAATTGATAGCGCTGTCATTTTGGCTCTATAAGTGAAATATTTGTGCTTAATACGGTCAGTTGATAGTTGGAAGGTTTAAGTCGTCATGTTTGAAGTACCTATTAATTCATAGGATTTAATAATGAAGTTATTTATTATGTGCAGAGTTTTTCTAATCTCATTGATGTTTTGTTCGTATTTTTCCTTTGCAAAGGATTTACCGACTCCTATTAAAAACCCTAAAGATCCGCGCACGTATGCGGCTTTCACTCTAGATAACCAAATGGAGGTTATTGTTGTCAGTGACCCCAACTTAGTAAATGCTAGTGCAGCATTATCGGTTGGCGTAGGGGCGTTTCAAGATCCTATCGAGCAACAAGGGTTGGCTCATTACCTTGAACATATGATTTTTATGGGATCGGAGGCCCATCCTGAGCCTAATGCCCTTCGTAAGTTTGTAGAGGCGAACGGAGGTGGCACCAATGCGACGACTCAAGCCGAAACAACGAATTACTTTTTTTCAGTGAATGCTGATGTGTTCGAAGGTGCTTTGGATCGCTTAAGCGCTTCTATTAAAGCACCTATCTTTAATCCTGAAATGACGAATAAGGAAATTAATGCTGTTCATGCGGAATGGCAACGTTTATACCAAACTGATAGTTTTCTATTGCAGCAAGTAGTGAGTTCAACGGTTGCTCCTAAGCACCCGACTAGTAAATTTGCTATTGGCAATAAAGATAGTTTGTCGGATAAGCTGGGCAGCCAACCGCACACTGAATTACAAGATTTTTATCACCGTTATTATTCTGCCAATATTATGAAGCTGGTGTTGGTGGGTAATCAGCCTTTAAGAGAGTTAAAGTCGCTGGCAAAAACCTATTTTGGCACCATTAAAAATAAAAATATTCAGAGACCAAAGGTGACTGCAAAAGCGCTGACAGAAAAAGAGCTAGAGAAACATATTTTTGTGAAGGCTGAAGGAGCAGATAATTTCTTGCTGATGGAATTTCCTATATCGAGTGAAGTGATTAGCTGGAAAAATAAGACGGATCAGTATCTCACTTATCTACTTTCGTCAGAAGAAAATGGAACATTAGTCAATCAACTAAAAGAAGATGAACTCATTGGTCGGGCAAGTTACGTCGTTTTACCTCGTGGCTTTGGGAGCTCAGGAAGTGTAATAATTACTTATAGGTTAAAGACAAAAGGTAAAAAGAATCAAGATAAGATTATTGCTGCTACATTTGACTATATCAATTTATTAAAAGAAAAAGGTATTAGTGCAAATTACAGTGATGAATTAAAGCGAATATTTTCTCGAAACGAAGAGAGTTTTCAAACACCTGATGGGCTAAACTTGGCTTTAGGCCTTGTTGGGGCTATGTTTGATATTCCCGTACAGGATATCCTACGCTCAGGCAATTATTTTAATGGTGTTGATCGTGAGTCTGTACTCACAGTATTAAACAGCCTTTCAATTGACAATATGCGCCTTTGGCATGTGAGTAACACAGAGGAAGCAAAACAACCTGTTGCTTATGCAGATGGTTTTTACCGAATTGAATCTTTTGGTGAAGATGAACAAAAAAAGTGGCTCGGTCGTAGTGATTTAGCGCTTAATTTGCCTGTGTTTCAATCAAGGAAGGAAAGAGATGACGTGCTCTTAGCCACTGGCGAAGAAGAGTCTTTCTCCTACCCTGCAGAGGTATACATTGAGAAAGGCGCAAAAGCCAGGTTGATGCACAGTCAGCATTTCGATAAAAAAGATGGTGTCGTGATTGTGAAGTTACGTACCAAACATACAACGCAAAGTGCATTCAATCATGTGAATTCCTACTTTGTACATGGCTTTTTTCAAGAACAGTTAACTCAGCTTGTACAAAGGACGGCTCGTAATCTAGGTGTAGAGGTGTTTGCAACCAGCGATGGTTACGCCAATACTATTATTCAATTGGCAGGTAAGACGGACTCTCATGTTAGGCTCATCAAAGAGATAGTGGAAGAATTTGTTGATTTGGATATCGATGAGGATGGTGTTGAAGGGGGGATTAATAATTACCGCAAAACCTTTGGACAAATTGATAAAGGGCAATTAGCCAGTCAGCTTAATTACTACGCCATTGAGCAAATTAAGCAAGCGCCAAATCTGTTTAAAACCCAGGAGCGTTTGGATGTCTTGTCAAGGGTAGATGTGAAGAGCGTTAAAGCTATGCATCAGGCAATTAGAGAAACAGCTTTTGTCGATGTTTTTGCATTTGGAGGATACTCATCTGAGCAGGTAACTGAAATGGCGAGCCAGGTTAGGCAAATGATTGGCCCTGCGATGAGTGATAGTAACGGGCGTTTTGAATCGGATTTTAATCCTAAAGCAGGCACTTCAATCAGTAAAAAAGTCGAAGTAGAACTAGATGATGTCGCTTTTCGAGATACTTATATTTACCCTGAAAAATCGCAGAAAGTATCGGTGCAACTCTCTCTGCTGAATCAACTCTTTGCAACGCCTTTTTTTACAACTTTACGTACTAATAAGCAACTTGGTTATGCAGTTTCCAGTGTTGCAGAAGAGGCTCATGGCTATCCAGCTTTTACTTTAGTTGTAGAGAGTAATAATACTGATCTTGTTGAGTTAAAAATCCATATGTTGGGTTTTTTAGATGGCTTCTTTACGTTATTAAAGAAACTTGAAAGCGAGAGATTGGAGGAAACAAAAAACAGTTTGGTAGCTCTTATAGAACAGAAGCCTGCTAATGTTTTTATTGAAGCGGGTCGTTACATCAATGATTGGGAAGCTAATAAACACAATTATGATACACCGGAAAAGGTTGTCGAGTTGATCAAACAAGTAACCAAGGAAGACTTAGTTAACCTTTATCAGGAAATGTTTCTTGATGGAAACTATGCTAATTACATGATTCAAATAAAGGGTAAACAGTTCAGAGACAAAGCATTCTTTAGTTGGTCAGAGCTTAATGCCGAATAGTGTTAAACAAATACACTGATGAGTCTGTCAAATTGTAATAGTTCAGCTAAGGAAGAATAAAAAGTTAATAGATTTACTGCGAAGTAAATATTTGGAAAGGACTGGTTTCCAAAGATTATCTTTTGTGTTTAAGCTTGTGAAGGGCTTTCCAGTTTATTGCGGTTGAAAGCATGAGTTCACGAATAGGAAGCACGCGAGGTTGAGTTTTGCCTCTGTGGTTCCAACTATGACCGCAACAGGCTGCTGTTAGCACTGAAGGTGTCGGTTTGACTAACCTTTTTACCGACTTGGTTAGGGCACACGCTGCTTGATCTTCTGATTCAGGAACTATGGCTACGCCATCAAAAGAAAACCATCGGTTTTTATTGAGGTGCAACTTTTGTTGTTGATGATCTATTCGGTCGATTGAATCTAATTCAATGTAATCGGTACCGAGAAGCTGCACATGAACTGGAACCGGCATTCCATATTGTGCGTGCTGCAAAAACCATTCTTTGGTTTGTTCTGGCTTAATCCTATTGGCAACACAGGTAGCAGATTGCTTTGCCTGCCAACTGGCGTTATGGATATCGACCGTCATCTGAGTTTCGTGTTGCAGTAATTGCTCCGCTACGCGTTTTACGTGATAGCTAAGGCCTGCGAGTCGACGTTTCAGCAATCGATGATCTTTACTCGATGATTGGGCAAGTGAAGACAGCTCTCTTTCGTAGAGGGCATTGCATAGCTCCGCAAATTGAACTTGCGTTTGCTGGTTGTTAAATATGTCGTCTTGGCTTGTCACTAGGGCGTGCTGACCTTTTTGGTACCACTTTTGTTTAATCTAAACGGTTTTTGAGCAAGGCGCTGGTTTGAAAGCATAGTAGATTAAGTCAATAAGCAGCAACATGCCCTATGACATTATGACGTCAAAGCGTTATGAGTGGAAGTATTCGGGAGAATAATGCAGCCCGACAGGGGATGTCGGGCTGTTTATAAGCTTATTATTGGCCTTTTATTTCAGAACGGCCACGATAAGGTGCGTTACCAGCCAACTCTTCTTCTATACGAAGTAGTTGATTGTATTTCGCAACACGGTCAGAGCGACACAATGAACCTGTTTTGATTTGTCCTGCGGCAGTACCAACGGCCAAATCAGCGATAGTTGCATCTTCTGTTTCACCTGAACGGTGAGAAATAACGACAGTGAAGCCAGCATCTTTAGCCATGCGAATGGCTTCTAAGGTTTCTGTGAGTGAACCAATTTGGTTGAACTTGATAAGGATTGAATTACCAACGCCATTGTCGATACCACGCTTCAATATCTTCGTATTAGTAACAAACAAATCGTCACCAACCAGCTGTACTTTGTCGCCAATCTTATTCGTTAGATAAGCCCAACCGTCCCAATCGCTTTCATCTAAGCCGTCTTCGATAGAGACGATAGGGTAACGCTCAGATAATTCAGCAAGGTAGTCAGAGAAACCTTCAGAATTGAAGACTTTGCCTTCGCCTTTTAAGTCGTACTGGTTGTCTGTATAGAACTCAGAAGCAGCACAGTCTAACGCTAATGTAATGTCTTTATCCATTTCGTAGCCAGCACTATTCACTGCTTCAACGATCATGGATAAAGCTTCTTCGTTAGAGGCTAAGTTGGGTGCAAAACCACCTTCGTCACCAACGGCTGTGCTTAACCCTTTGGCGCTAAGTACTTTCTTCAAGTTGTGGAAGATTTCAGCGCCCATACGTAGCGCTTCTTTAAAGTTTTGTGCACCAACAGGTTGGATCATGAATTCTTGAATATCAACGTTGTTGTCAGCGTGCTCACCACCATTCAAAATGTTCATCATGGGAACCGGCATGCTGTACTGACCTGATGTACCGTTAAGGTCTGCAATATGCTGATATAAAGGAATGTTTTTATCAGCGGCTGCTGCTTTAGCAACGGCTAGAGAAACCGCTAGGATTGCGTTCGCACCTAGTGTTTCTTTGTTTTCTGTGCCATCTAAATCCAACATGATTTTGTCGATAGCAGATTGGTCAGCAGCATCTTTACCGATAAGTGCAGGAGCAATCGTATCGTTAACTGCTGCTACCGCTTTTAAAACGCCTTTTCCTAAATAACGTGCTTTGTCACCGTCTCTTAACTCAAGTGCTTCGCGAGAACCCGTTGATGCCCCCGATGGTGCACACGCGCGTCCCCATGAACCATTCGTTAGGTAAACGTCTGCTTCAACCGTGGGGTTACCACGAGAATCCATGATTTCACGGCCGACTATTTTACTGATTTCTGACATGATACTTTCCTTCTAAAATTTTAATGGCTATCCCAAACTCTCTAAAAATAACCTTTATTAAGTGTTTTCAAAGAGTCGGGTAACACAAGTAATGCTTTTAGCCGTGTTAGTTATTTTGTTTGAAATACTCACCCGCGGCTTTAATGAACCCTTCGAATAAAGGATGTCCATCACGCGGTGTTGAGTTGAATTCGGGGTGGAACTGCCCAGCGATAAACCAAGGGTGATCTTCTAGTTCAATTACTTCCACAAGGCGCTTATCTGTTGATAAGCCAGTCACTTTGAGTCCCGCTTTTTCTATTTCAGGACGTAAATTATTGTTCACTTCAAAGCGGTGTCTATGACGTTCGTAAATCTCATCGCTGCCGTATAGACCATGAACTTTAGAACCCGGAATAAGGTGACATAGCTGGCTACCTAAACGCATAGTGCCACCTAAGTCAGAACTTTCAGTACGTGACTCAGTTTGACCTTTGGCATCTAACCATTCAGTAATAAGGCCTACAACAGGGAAGGGAGTCTCTGCATCGAACTCCGTACTGTTGGCATTTTCCATACCAGCAACGTTTCTTGCGTACTCGATAATCGCAACTTGCATACCTAAGCAAATACCAAGATAAGGAACTTTTTGTTCTCTAGCATACTTGGCAGCGGCAATCTTACCTTCAATTCCTCGCTCTCCGAATCCACCTGGAACCAATATTGCGTCCAAATCTTTAAGAACTTGTTCGCCTTTACTCTCTATATCTTGAGAGTCGATATATTTGATTTGAACATTAAGTCTGTTCTTCAAGCCTGCATGTTTTAGTGCTTCATTCACTGATTTATAGGCGTCAGGTAATTCAACGTATTTACCGATCATACCAACAGTGACTTCACCTGTTGGGTTAGACTCAGCGTAAAGCACTTGTTCCCATTCGGTTAAGTCTGCTTCTGGGCAATCTAAACCAAATCGTTCAACAACGAGCTCATCCATACCTTGTGCTTTTAGCATGGCTGGGATCTTATAGATGCTATCTGCATCTCTTAACGAGATAACAGCTTTATCAACAACGTTTGTAAATAGCGCAATTTTAGAACGCTCGTTAGAAGGTAAAGGAACCTCAGAACGACAAACCAGAATATCTGGCTGCATACCTACCGAACGTAATTCTTTAACCGAGTGTTGTGTGGGTTTGGTTTTAACTTCACCAGACGCTGCTAAGTAGGGTACCAATGTTAGATGCATGAACATGGCGCGGTTACGGCCAACTTCAACACCTAATTGACGAACTGCCTCAATAAAAGGTTGCGACTCAATGTCGCCAACAGTACCGCCGATTTCAACGATAGCGATTTCAGCACCTTCTGCACCGTCGATAACGCGTCGCTTAATTTCGTTTGTAATATGTGGAATAACTTGAATGGTTGCGCCTAGATAGTCACCGCGGCGCTCACGTCTAAGAACTTCTTCATAGACTCTACCTGTAGTGAAATTATTGCGCTTAGTCATACGGGTACGAATAAAACGTTCGTAGTGACCTAAATCTAAGTCGGTTTCTGCACCATCATCAGTAACAAAAACTTCACCGTGCTGAATTGGACTCATAGTACCAGGGTCGACATTGATGTATGGGTCGAGCTTGAGCATGGTCACTTTCAAGCCTCTGGCTTCTAATATGGCAGCGAGAGAAGCTGCTGCAATGCCTTTTCCAAGAGATGATACAACACCGCCTGTGACGAAAATATAATTTGTCATGTCTAACCTAAGAACGTGGAGATTATTGGGAACGGCATTTCGAGCCAGGACGGTGCAACAGTATACTTAAAATAAACCATATTCTCAATTTAAAACCACTATTTTACGCCCGCTTTGTTCAAGGTTTCCTATCACCTTTCACTACGGTTTGGGGCTGTTTGATTTCAGGCTAAGTTTCATGGTTGTAGCGAATGTTTATCAAGCAATGCGGGGCGTACGTGTCTGTGACTAAATATGTAAGCTCAGAGCTTTTATAGCAGATGTTATATTGAGAACTGAATTAACCCATTGTTTTTTATAGTAATAGTGAGATAGGCGTGAAATAGAGAGAAATCCTTACCCGGCTTGGTCGATTTTCTGCACCGAATAGTTCAGAATAGCGTTATTGAAGTTTGTTAGTTGCTAACTATGCCCTCAAAAATTAGCTCCGAGAGTCGGATTCTGGTCGTCGATGATGTTGAGGCGATCTGTACATATACGAGTATGATCTTAAGTCGATTAGGCTATAAGCATGTCGATGCATCACATGATTTTGAAACCGCGAAAGACAAGATTACCAATGAACACCTTGACCTCGTTATTCTGGATTTGAACTTGCCCGACGGGAATGGACTTGATCTATTAGACTTGCTTCAGTACCACCAAATTCACTGCAAAGTTCTTATCTGTTCAAGCCAAAGTCAAGATCACAACATGTCCACGGCGCTAGAAAATGGGGCCGTAGGGTTTATGGTTAAGCCCGTAACCGAAACCGGTTTAACTTCTGCGCTAGATCGGCTGTAGCTAAACCTCAGTTATAAGTCGCGTCAGGTCTTCATTTGCGGCCAAAGCCGTGTACAAACTGTCGATGAAAGCTTTTAGGCATGTTTTCATCGCCGGGATATCCTAATTTGATAAGACCACCATCCTCCGGCACATAAGCTGTACCGAACAGGTAATCCCAAATACTCAGTGTCAATCCAAAATTAACACCGTACCTGTGCTTCTTGGGAAGCGCGTGCGCGTGGTGATACAAATGCATGACTGGGTTATTGAAAAGATACTTAAGTGGCCCGTAACTTATCTTCAGGTTTGAATGGTTGATATGCCCAATTGTGATTGTGAAAAAGTGGACAATAAATGCTTGTTCAGGTTCGAAACCACCAATGATCATAATGCCAATGGTTTTGAGCGGCTTATAAATGATGTTTTCCATCCAATGATAGCGAAGGTGCCCTGCAAACCCCATCTCCTTAATAGAATGATGTACTTGATGGAATCGCCATAGAAAGTCAAATCTATGAATTGCTCTATGAGTAATCCACTGGAAAAAATCGAGCAATACAAAGAAGATGAGCAACTGAATAACTAGTGGCCAATCATCAATGTTGATCAAAGACATCGATTGCATGGTGATGTCGATGTTGTAAAACAGGTAACCAATAACATCGTAAAAGCCATTGATAGCAATACTGATAATAAAAAAGTTAAAATACATGTAGAAGGCATCTAGCCCAAAGTCTTGTCTAAATACGCCTTGTTCTTTGCGCCATGGGGCAACGCATTCTGCTGCCCAAACAACGATTGAAATAAGCGTTAATCCCCAGAAGTAATTCTGACTCCAAGGGACTTCAAATAAGATGTTGGCCCCTATCCATTGGATATTTCCAACCATAGTATTAAGAAGGATATGGAAGATATCTAAAAACATATGGTTTATATCTTAGCAGTCGAATAACTTGTTTTAATCATCAAACTTACCCTTATAAACAATGTTCTTTCAGCCAAGGAACAACAGTTTCAGCGAGTTTAAACCGGCTCCAGGAGAAAGAGTGGTCTCCAGGCAGGATAATATCAGTCAGCTTAATATCTGCTTCCTTTCTGAACGCGGCTACCATGGGGGTGTGAATAGTCGCCGGAGGAAGAACGGTATCTGAATCTCCGGCTATCAATAGGATAGATTTACCCTTGAGTTGAGGCGCGAGATTATGGACGTCGAATGAATCTCTATTCTTCTTAATATCGTTAGCTATGGAGTTTTGTTTGGTGTTTAGTGGACCTAAATTCTCCGTGTAATTTACGAGTCCATTCAGTGCATCTTCAGATGCGATACGAGCACCAAAGTTGGCGGCCGCTAATCCAACCGTGCATTGAATGTCAGCATCTCTTGCACTGCCTTGTAAGGCGGCAAATCCACCCATGGAATGGCCAAGTAGGATCAATTTATCGGCATCGACTCGGTAATCATTGATAGCTTTGTCACTGCGCATGAAGGTTAGTGCGCTGGCAACATCTTCAATAACATTTGAAAAGCTGTAATAGCCTTCACTTCCCCATGAACCTCGGTAATGGAAAAATAAGACATTGAACCCAGAGCGCCTAAGTGCTTGTGCCAAATCCAAGTTTTTTTCATTTCCCGGTAACCCATGAAGCATAACTACGGTTGGATGGGGGCCTTTTCCGTTAGCTTGATACAAGTGACCATTAAGCTCGCTTCCATAGCTGTCAAATGATAATTCAACGATGGAAGGCGGGTATTCTTTATCGATGTGTTGAGGATCAGAGCGCAATGCGTCGCTATTAGATGCGTAAGTCTGTGGTATCAAAGCTAAACAGAGCAAGATGAAAAGCTGTTTCATATTCATTGTGGCCTTATGATAAATCAAGCACTCGTTATGAGCTTAACTGACAATAAAACACATGATAAGTACTTGGCTTATATTTCTGGTAATACCTCTGTAAATTAGGTAGTTACAACCAATTACACTGGGTAATATACTTTGGTATCTATAAAGGTATCTTAATAATCAATATCTACGCCTAAGCTCTAAAAGCGATCAAATAAAGAGCAACAACTCCTTATCTTTTGACAGAAGTTTATTTTTATATGCCGTATTTTGTCTCATTAACGCTTCGTTTCTTGTTTGTTTTAATAATGCTGTTCAGCTCTGTGGCAATTGTCGCCAACGAACAGTTTGAAACTCAAAGGATATATCTTGATAAAGCGGGAGATTTGTCGGTCGAAAAGTTTACGCGTCACGTTTTGGAAAAGGCTTATAGTGAGTTGGATATTGATGTTCAATATAGGTCAGTGCCTCTTGCTCGAAGTTATCGGGAAGCTAATGCCGGTAGATTGGATGGATTAAGGGGACGCGTTGGTACTGTTGCTAACACCTACAGTAATCTAGTTAAGATAGACCTACCTTTAGTGACTTTTAACGTCATTCTTATTGTCGATAAGAATGCTTGTCGACAAGTGACTAACGATAAATCAAAAGAATGCGATATTAGCCAGTTAAGCAACGTTGGGACAGTTCGGGGATTCAAAGCGTTGGAGGATTATCGCAAAACCAATCCCTTACCATTTGATGTACTTGAGTTGGTATCGAAAGAGCAAACCTTGGACATGTTGTCCGCAAATAAGCTACAAGCGGCTATTTTAACGGAATCTCTAGTTGCCCAAGACCTTTTCGAAAAACACCCTCAATGGGGAACTTATTTACTGACGACAGTTGGCTTATACCATTATCTCAATAAAAAGCATGAGCTTCTGATAGATGAGCTTACACGCAAGTTAGAGGAGCTCGAGAGTAAAGGTTGGCTTGACGCACAGCGAAGCCATTTTAATATGAAGGTAAAAATATTAGTCAATTCTTTGCAATAGTTTACTTTTAAGCTGCTTTTGAACTCTGCTCGTAAGCCACTCCATAGCACTTTTCTTGTATTTCGCTAATATCATTTAGAAATATAAGTATTACTAACAGATTCTGTTGAAGAGTGTTTTTTGTTCCCATTTTTCCCTTGTTTTTTAATTTGTTACATACTTTTTTACGAAAATTTTATTAAGTTCAAATATTGATTTGATTTATTGTTTAAGTAAGACTAAGTATTAAATATCTAAGTTTTGTTTTTAACTTTGTTATCCGTTTTTGAAGATTTATTTTATGTGAGTGAGGTACGTTTCCGATATGGATGACTGGAGTGTAAAGAAGAAGTTTAAAGTTTTATTAATTAGTCTTATTTCATTGTTGATTATTAATATTATCAGCATGATTGAGATTAATAAGACTGGCTATTTTACTTTTCTTGAAAGAGAGCATGGCATAGGGATTGAAACAATCCTTATTAATATAGGTCGATTAGAACGACTAGAAGAAGGGCAATCTTCAGCAGAAATACTGGATAAAAATAACAGTGACTTTCACGAACAGGGCATGATTCAGGGTGTTTCTTTTGCGAAGAAACAAGCTGAAGCCTGTTTAGATGCAGTTATTAGTATTGAAGTGATGCTGTTCAGGCTATTGGGTTTTGGTGAAGCTATTGATATTTGTGAAGCCGATATAATCGCTAATAATCAAATGATAAGTAAAATAAACGAATTCAAAGCGGGGAAAATTAATAAAGATGAATTTCTCACGCAAATACAACCTCCACTGAAAAAGCTACAATTCCATACAGACCGCTTTGCTGTTCTGATCCCTGAAATTAGGGAGTTTATGACAACACTCATTATTACAATGACAGTAGTTATGTCAATTGCAATAATTGCAGCGTTTATTTATGTATTAAGAGATGTTCAAAACTCACTGAATTCATTAAATTCAGATGTTAAGACTATTGAGTCTACCAATGATTTAACTAAGCCTATTTCTATTCTTAAGGAAGATGAAATTGGTCGAGTTGGCGGATCTTTTCAGAGTTTATTGTCGAACTTTTCAAATATCGTCAAAAATATTATTTCATCCAACGCTGCGCTTGAGTCCGAGAGTCGAAAGCTCAAACAATTAGCAGAAAACTCAAATAATAGTGTTAGCGAACAATTTGAGAAGTCTGAGCAAGTGTTCTCGGCTATTGAACAAATGACGACGGCTATTCAGGAAGTTGCAGAAAATATTAATAAAGTTGCCAGTGAAGTTAATGATGTCGATGCATCTGCAAGCGAAGGACAAAAAGTTGTTAGTACAACAATAAACGATCTTAACAGCTTGGGGAGTGATGTTTCAGCTGCAGCCAATGTTGTTGACCAGTTAGCGACAAGTGGCGAAAAAGTCAGTAACGTCTTGGCTGTTATTACTCAGATTGCTGACCAAACAAACCTTTTAGCGTTGAATGCTGCGATAGAAGCAGCGAGAGCAGGAGAACATGGTAGGGGTTTTGCTGTGGTCTCTGACGAAGTTCGAACGCTAGCCAATAAAACACAAGAATCAACACAAGAAATTAGCGCGATTATTGCCGACTTTAAATCTGGCTCTGAGGCTGCTGTTGCTGCAATGAAAAGAAGCCAGGAACAAGCCGAGTCAACCATTCAGAATGCTGATGGGGCAATCAATTCTCTTAACCATATTGCTGATTTGTCCAGCAAAATAACGAATCACGCCAGTCAGGTTGCCGTTGCCGCAGAGCAGCAAACTCAGGTTCTGGAAGGTATAAATCAAAATGTGTCTGTCTTGATGTCTTCTGCAGAAAAAGCAAAAGACATTGCTGTTCAGACACATGAAACTGCGCTCGTCGTTAGTGGCAGTGTTGATTCGATGAGCGATATGGTGAGCTCGTTTAAAGCATAAACAATAAAACTGACCATTTGTGTCACTGAGAGGAAGGTTATCATGCGTAAATTCGCCGGAATAATTGCGTTAAGTAGTTGCCCGTTTCTATCAATCGCAGGCCCTTGGGGAAATGATTTTGGCCTGTCTTATAATCCAGTCGCTGGAGGAATGGGGGCTGCGACTTATGCAAACCCCTACACCACATCTTCTTCCGTTTTTGGTAATCCAGCAACGCTTATCAAATACACGCAAAAGCCAAGGAGCGTCACTTTTGGCGCTGCTTACGTCAATATCGATTTCAGGTTGAATCACGATGGTTTGATAACAGGAGCGCCTTTCAGTGGCAAGTCAGACACGGTTAATTTCTTAATCCCCAACGCGGCTGTAACGGCAAAAATTAGTGACGACGTTGTTATTGGTGGCGGGTTTGGTATCACTGCGGGTTTGGGAGCAGACTTTAGAAATGACACGCCTTTAAGCCCTGCGATTAACTATATTGCTTTTGGTAATAACTTCTCTGTCGCTAAGAAACTTAACGACAATTGGAGTATCGGGGCAACAGCCACTATGGGCTTTGGTTTACTTGATGTCGGCCCTGTGCAATCTGCCGGAACAGTTAATGACATTGCGTTTAGGGGCACCATAGGTGTGTTATATGATAAAGACAACTTTTCTTTTTCTGCACATTACACCACACCGTTGTCCTTTGAGTTTGAGAATGCTTTCTTAATCAGCGGTACTGAGTTTGGCAATGTTCCACTAGAGCAACCGCAAGAGGTCGTTCTTGGTATTAGCTATCGTTTTGCAGAACATTGGGATTGGCAAGCTGCCTTATTATTTAAGAATTGGGGCAGTGCTGATGGCTATGAGGATATTTGGGAGAATCAGCAAGTTTTAACTTCTGGTTTTCAGTACAGTAAAGACAAATGGGCTTATCGCTTTGGATTCGGTATAACCAGTGATCTGCGTAAAGAGAATCTAGGAAGTACTTTCGCGGGTAATACGACTTTAGGCTTTGGTGGACAAACAATCCCACTTAACCCAGCAGTTGTTGAGTTTTTGCAGGCTTCTTTGGCGCCTTCTTTCTGGGATTATCATGTTAGTTTTGGATTGGGTTACACTTTTAGCGAAGTGACTCAATTGGATGTATTTGTTGCACAAATCTTTGGTGATGAAGAAGAAATTAGTGTGAATAACCAAACTGATGTTGATTTTCTACAGCTAGGTGGTGGTTTTACCTGGCGTTTCTAATAGCCGAATTAGCTTGAGTGAAAAAAGCCCAGATAACCTGGGCTTTTTTGTACTTATAAACTCATTTCATAGAAACAAAGTTTGTTGCCGTCTGCATCGCGTACATAAGCGCCGTAGAAAAAATCTGTTCTTTGTCCTGGTTCACCTTCGTCTGTTGCACCAAGCTCAATCGCTTTGTTGTATAACCTAGCGACGCCTTCTTTATCGCCACCGGAGAAAGACATCATTGTGCCGTTTCCTGGGTGTGGATCTTCTTTGTCGTAGGGGATACAAATAGCTAGCATAGGAGCATCAGCTGATGTGCCGTAAAATTTAATACGGTCCATACCCATTAATTGTTTTGCACCTAACTCACCTAGTAGCGCATTATAAAAAGCCTCGGCTTTCGCCATATCGGTTACACCAATTGTTGCGTATCCAAGCATCGCAATATTCTCCAAGTCAAAAAGTTAAAAGACATTGTGTCCAATGATAGTGTCGCGAATTAATAGCACACAAAAGTGACTTTGTAACCTCTGTGAGATACTTGTTATATCTATTGCGTTAGATTGATAAAAAAACGCACTGAAAGCCTTGTATTATCTGCATATCGCCCCATTCTATGGTTTGACTATAAATTGCTCGAAAAGTAAAATTTAACCTATGAAAACACTCGACTTTACATTTCAGTTTTTAGGTAACAACACAGCGGTTGATTTTGCTAATTCCCAGGTACTAGTTCGCAGTCCTTTCTTTGTCTCTATGGAAGCAACTAATGAGGTATTAACCTGGATAGAGCAGGCTGGTTTAACTGTTGACGTTGCTGACTTGGATGCCAATCTGCACAAGGTGACTGAATTTAGAAATGGGTTAAAAGCTATATTTGCTGCTTGTATTGATGAGCAAGAGCCAAAACCTAAACATATTGCATTGCTTAACCGTTACCTTCCTGCGTATTCTCAGCGCAAGGAAGTTAAGTTTAATCAAGGACAATTTGTTTTGGATGAGGTTCAACATCCGTTTTCAGTTGATGAGTTTCTTGGTTTTCTCGCCCATGAAGCTGCTACTTTATTAGCGTCGCCACAAGTCCTTAAATTAAAACGCTGTAGTAACGAAAAGTGCATTTTGATCTATGTCGATAAGTCAAAATCAGGACGTCGTCGCTGGTGTAGCATGGAGATCTGCGGTAATCGAGCGAAGGCTGCTAACCACTATCATAATTCCAAACAAGCGAAAGCTGGTTAAGTTGAAGTAATAAAAAAGAGCAAGACAAGCTTGCTCTTTTTAAGTCGTTAGGTGTTTAGAGCATGTTGTTATCTAACACGCTTATTCAAGAATTTACGCATTTTTGCGGTAATAAATTCGTGCTCTTCTTCTAACGCGAAATGTCCTGTATCAAGTAGATAATACTCAATATCTTTGACATCACGCTTGTATCCCTCTGCACCAGGGACGGGGAAGAAAGCATCATTTTTACCCCAAACTACCAATACTGGCGGCTGACGATCACGCAAGTACTTTTGCCATACAGGGTAGCGCTTTATATTATTTTGATAGTCATAGAAAAGATCTAAATATATTCTGTGTTGTCCAGGGCGGTTGGCGATGGCGTGATCGAGTACCCAGTTGTCCGGAAGAATAGACTCTGGGTTACGGGTACCGTGAGTGTACTGCCACTTAAAGCCTTCAAAAGAGAATACATTCTCAATGATTGTTTTTTCCCATTTCGCAGACTTATCACCCCAATAGTTAATTACTGGGCCCCATCCAGGTTTGTTGATCCCCTCTTCATAGGCATTACCGTTCTGAGTAATGATTGCTTGAACTTTTTCGGGATTTTTTAGCGCTAGCCTAAAACCTATCGGGGCACCGTAATCCTGAATCATCATTGAATACTGTTTTAAGCCTCGTTGACCTAAAAACTTGTTAACGTACTTAGCCAGGTTATCGAAGGTGTAGTCGAATGAACCTTCTGCAGGCACCTCGCTATTTCCAAATGCCGGGTAATCAGGCGCAATCAAGTAAAACTCATCTGAAAGTTCTTCTAATACCTCACGATATTGGTGTGATGAAGAAGGGAAGCCATGCAGCAACACTAGTGTAGGGTTCTTTGGATCACCTGCTTCGCGGTAAAACATCTTAATACCATCGACACTTTCGTAACCATATCTCACCTCAGTGAGATCTCTTGTCTCTGCATTGGCGATAGTCGATAACGTTGCAAGTGCCCCAAAAATGGAAGCAAATACCAGCTTTCTTATATTCATAAAACAACCTCTTTAACCGTTAAAAATTAATTTATGGGGTTATTCTTTCATGTGTTTGTATAACCTGTAAAGTTTATTTTATATGGTTATTCTTGTGGGCGGGTTTAAGCTGTTGAAAAATAAAGGAATAAAATTGTAGAAGGCACACGAAGCCTGTTGAGTTGCTTTTAGATAGGCCTAAAGTGGCGTTTAGGGAGATAAAAAGTTAGTGATTTATAGAGACAAAGTGCTTAGCAATTGTCTGAATTGGGCCGAAACAAGACGAACTCGAACGCCTTTTCAAGGGCTTTGTTTGTATACCCATACTACCTCAAGACAATTTAACGTAGCACCAATCATTTTAACTCAGCCCTTTGGGAGCTTCACAGTGCTTCCACTTCTTCGTTGCACTGACTTGAAAGGTGGCTACATTCCTGTATCAGTGCGCCTTGTATTGAAAGCACTGTGATAGCTCTGAAATTAGCGTTTTGAGGTAGTATGGGTATTTGAGATAGCTGGGTTCACAGGTGTTGTTAAAGCTAGCTATTCTAGCTGCGGAGTGCGCCATAATTAAATTGCGAAGTTCAGTTTTGGTGATTAGATCAAGCTGGTAACAAGGCCAAGCTTCTTTACCACTAACGCCGCCGCATACACCATCAAACAAGACATAATTAACGAGAGAGGTTGATTCTTCTTGTGTTAGAGGTTTGCAATTCATAGCGTCGGCCATAAGTGATATGGCTTGATGCAGTTGTTCGATATTAGGTGAAGACATTTATTTAAGCTGCATGTGGATTAGTGGAAAAGGGTTACCTTGTCCATCAAGGTCTGAACGGCCTACCGAAACAAACCCCACACGATAGTAAAACTCGATAGCCCCGGGGTTTTGTTCGTTCACATCCACTTTGGTTGCCGATAGCTGTTGTATGGCATATGTGATAAGAGTGCGGCCTATACCTCGACCGAAGTGGTGGGGTGAAACAAAGAGTATCTCGATATTGTTGTCAGCTACGCCAATAAAACCGCTTATCGTTTGATCATCGGCTTTAACACAACGCAGGTTCACAGCATCGAAATAGTGATCCAAAATTAAAGGCTTAAGTTCCGCAATATGTGCTTCAGATAAAAAGTGATGAGTTGCTCTTACTGAAGATTCCCAAACAGCAATAAGCTCTTGATAATCGTTTTTTGTTACTTCCTGAATCGTCATATTTTTCCTTAAAGGTTTTGTAGAACGATGAGTTCATAGAATCCAGACTATATAGTAACGCCATAATGTTAATTCTCTAATGATGTTTTGAGCGTATTAATTGGTAGGGTCTGTTTATCTTGGCTGTATAGATTTTGTTCTAAACAAAGGCTTTTTGATCAAGGCGTGGACTTGCAGGCTGATAGATATCAGTCAAAAGTCTGCAACAAAGAGCAGAATGCCTTTATGACGAATCCTTCAGACAGCGTTTGTTTGTTATTTATGCGGCATCAGAATCTTTTCTTGTACGACTGCAAGGATGCAGGAGGTAGAGCGAAGCATGATGCCAGAGCCGAGATGGCTACACAACGCAGCCTCTTCTTTGCCTAAATAACAAACAACTCGCTGCAAAACTTTACAGCCAAGATAAACAGACCCTAGCTTTGTCGTTATTATTGTATTCAGTTAATGCATCGGTTTTAGTACTGTGTAAGATGTAACGCGCTCTAATCACTAAATTTAGCCTAGGAGTTTGTGCATTGTCTGAAAACCACTTTTATGAGCCTAAGAACGGGCACGGCCTTAAACATGATCCATTTAACGCAATTATTGCACCCAGGCCCATCGGTTGGATCTCATCACAGGATGACTCCGGTGTTCTCAATTTGGCTCCATACAGTTTCTTTAATGCACTTAATTACACACCACCAATCATAGGTTTTTCGAGCCAGGGCTATAAAGATTCGATTCGAAATATTGAAGCAACAGGGGAGTTCTGTTGGAACCTGGTAACCCAATCATTAGTTGGTGCTATGAATCAAACAAGTGCGTCTTTAGAAGCTGATGTTGATGAGTTTGCTTTTGCTGATCTTGAAACTGTTGCTTCAACTTTGGTGAAACCGCCAAGAGTTAAAATGAGCCCGGTGAGTATGGAGTGTCGTTTGAGCCAAATCGTTCAGTTAAAAAGTGCAAGCGGTGAACTCTGTGACAGTTGGTTAGTGATGGGAGAAGTTGTTGGTGTTCACATTAATCAATCAGTCATTGAAGATGGCGTATATAGCACTGTATCTGCTGAGCCAATTATGAGAGGTGGCGGGGCAGGTGATTACTACACCATTAATGAACAGAATAAGTTTCAACTTATCCGGCCAAGTGTGAAATAAGCGTTTTATGAGTTCACGTCACTACTCGGTCATTATTATCGGAAGTGGGTTTGGGGGACAATGTGCTGCCATTAATTTGCTGAAAGAGGGAATAAGCGACTTTGTTATCCTAGAACGTCGTTCTTTTACTGGGGGAACTTGGGTTCAGAACAGCTATCCAGGGGCTGCTGTCGATGTGCAATCTCCGCTCTATTCTTTTTCCTTTGAGCCATACGATTGGACTCAACTGTTTGCTGAACGAGATGAATTAAAAGCTTATACCGAGTCTATTTTAACCAAGTATGGATTAACTGAAAAAACGCTGACTGACATGAATGTCGACCAAGCTAAGTGGGATGAAAAAGAGGCCAGATGGAAAATTACGGTCAATCAAAGTGAAACGCTGACAGCGCAATTTGTTATTAATGCGACTGGACCACTCAGTAAACCAATTATCCCTAACTTCCCGGGTAAAGAAAACTTTAAGGGGCCCTCTTTTCATACGAATAATTGGAACCATGATGTTGACTACGGAAATAAAAAAGTAGCCATTATTGGTAGTGGTGCGAGTGCGGCTCAGGTTATTCCAACTATTGCAGATAAAGTCGAACACTTGCACGTCTTTCAGCGCACACCGCACTGGGTTTTGCCTCGACCCGACTATGTTTTCAAAGGCTGGCAACGAAAGCTGTTACGTAAAAAGTGGATTTATCACGCGTTACGTAAAGCCATATATTGGGCGTTAGAGTTTCGTATGATTGGGTTTAAATATACAGATTCTGTGCTGCACTTGTTAGGTACTCGTCCCGCAAGAAAACTACTTGAAAAACAAGTGCCAGACCCTCAAGTGAGAGCAAAGTTAACACCTGATTTCACCATAGGTTGTAAGCGAATACTCGTATCCAATACCTTATATCCGGCGTTATCGAGAGAGAATGTGTCATTACATGATAAGCATGATGGCATTGCTAGGATCCATGAGAATAGTATTGAAACTGCTCAGGGTGAGAAACTTGATGTCGATATTATTGTCTATTCCACGGGTTATGACGCGACTGATGGGTTGATTTCTTATGAGGTTATTGGTCGTGATGGCGAACGTATCAGTGAGTTTTGGGATGATTATCCGCGAGCTTACTTAGGTACCTGTATGCCGAAGTTTCCGAACTTTTTTGTAGTAACTGGGCCAAATACCGGTATTGGGCATACCTCGGCTATTTTTGTTATCGAATCACAAGTTAAATATGTCATCAACAGTATTAATCGCGTTCGGGAAAGTGGTAAGCAACAAATAGAAGTATTAGCTGAAGCCGAGCAGCACTACACAGATAAGCTCCACCAAGAGATGGAGAAAACGGTTTGGCATACTGGTGGATGCAATAGTTGGTACAAGAGTAAGAGTGGAAAGGTGATTGCTATGTATCCAGGGTTTAGCTTCACTTACCGTTATATGTGCAAGAGATTTAAAGATAAGCATCACCAGCTTCAATAGGAAAATACATGGGATTAAAAAATAATTCTGAGCGTTATGGTTGGCTCAGTATCGCTTTACATTGGATAATGGCATTAGCTGTGTTTGGCTTATTTGGATTGGGTTACTGGATGGTTGATCTCGACTATTACAGTGAATGGTATCGTCGAGCCCCTTCGTTGCATAAATCAATAGGTATCACCTTAATCGCACTTTGGATTTTTAGAGTATTTTGGCGAGTTATTCAACAATCCCCCAAGTCATTAGACACACATAAGCCATGGGAGCGAAAGGTATCGAAGCTAACCCATTTATTGCTTTATGTTTTGATGCTGACCATTATGATATCCGGCTATCTGATTTCTACAGCTGATGGTCGGGGTATCGAGGTTTTTAATTTGTTTACGCTCCCTTCTTTAGGAGAGTTAGTGACGAATCAAGAAGACGTAGCTGGCGAAATTCATGAAGTGCTGGCTTACATTATTTTAGGAGTAGCAATACTGCATGCCCTTGCTGCCTTAAAACACCATTTTATAGATAAAGACCAAACGTTAATTCGCATTTTACGGAGATAAAAATATGAAAAAAATGATGATAGCGAGTGCGCTAACAGGTTTGTTAATGATGCCTTTGGCCAATGCTGCTGATTATATTGTCGATACTCGCGGTGCTCACGCATCGGTTAACTTTAAAATTAAGCATTTGGGTTATAGCTGGTTAACAGGGCGTTTTGATAAGTTTGACGGCAAGTTTAACTATGATAGTGCTAACCCAGAAGCATCTGAGATTACCTTTAATGTTGATGTAACCAGTCTTAACTCAAACCATGCAGAACGTGATAAGCACCTGAAGAATGACGAAGTATTAGGAGCGAGCAAACACGCTACAGCAACCTTCACTAGTACTTCTGTTAAAGATATGGGTAATGGCAACTTGAAAATCGTTGGCAATATGACATTAAAAGGTGTGACTAAGCCAATGACGATCGATGCTGAGAAAATTGGTGAAGGTAAAGATCCTTGGGGTGGTTACCGTGTTGGTTTCTCTGGCACAACTTTACTTAGCCTAGCTGATTTTGGTGTTCAAATATTCGGAGATTCTTCTCACGCAACCTTGGATATCCAAATCGAAGGTATTCGCCAGTAACAAGACTTTTTGTTACTAATCCATAGTGAATAGCCAGCTTGGCTATTCACTATTTGACCTACACAACCCCACCTCAAGAACCAACTTTAGTTCATTATCGAAGACCTAAAGCGATAAGTTCGTTGGATGTTTTTTCTATTCCTTCTCGCGTTAATGGCGTTTTCCAAGGATAGCCATTCAATAGCATAAAAGCGTTATTTACTAAGCTATGATCAGTGGGGAGTGGGAAAGGAAGCGAGTGAGATGATTCGTCTGGCCTGATTGCTGAACGGTGCAAGGCTACTTGAATAAAGCCTACATGCATAGACCACAAACCGACCATCAGTTCTTCTACAAGTTTTTCACGACCTTCACCTTCAGCATCAATTTCATCGCCAACAAGGGATTCAACAAAGAGCTGCTCCATTTTTCTGTCGACTATGTTGAGCTTTTCAACCCACTGAGGAGAGGCTCTATTGAGCAGTGCTTCATTACTGATAAGCATTTCAAGGTGCATACCAAAAGGCTCTTGATAGATTTTGTTCGGATCAAGTAATACTGGGCATAATAATCGTTCTGGGCCAGTAAGCGGAGATGATAATACCTTTGCAATAAGAGTCTGGGAAAATTCAGCATCTCTGATAGCAAGAGCAACTAACACATCCTCTTTTGAGCGAACATGTTTATAGACAGACCCGACGGAAATGCCAGCTTCTTTGGCAATCGCGCTCATTTTAAAATCGAGTAATGAGCTCTCTCTGATACATTTAGCTGATGCATCGAGTACGCGAGTTTCTTCTTCTTCCAATGAGTAACGTGCTGCAGGTGCCATTTATTAACCTCAAGTATTCTTTTCCAAATTTTGGTGTTGGGTATATCCAACTGCAATAGCAACGAGCATTTTAAAGTATTTAGCCTAATCTTTGAGAACAATTAAGATAAATTTTTCAGAGTAATTATTGCCATTTGAATTATATTCGAATAGTATTCGAACTTAATTCGAAAATCAAGTTAAGATCTAATTAGTAAGAGGAGAGTATTTATGCGTATAGCATCAACAGCTGGCTTGTTCATTTTGCTACTGTCACTTTCTGCCTGTCAGAAAGAAGAGGTTGAGGTGACACCTGAACCTGTTCGCGGATTAAAGACATTCTTAATCAGTGAACAAGAGAACAGTTCTGCAAGACGTTATCCAAGCGTGCTTCAGCCTTCGGAGTCGACTTCTCTATCTTTCCAAATTAATGGTATTTTGGGCGAGAATAATCTCGATGTTGGTCAGAAAGTCAAAGAGGGTGATGTGTTAGTCTCTCTTGATAAAAGATCTTTGGATCTGGCCGTAGAATCTGCTCGTGCTGCATTAGATGAAGCGAAAGCTGCGGCAAGAAATGCGAAAGCTGATTTAGAGCGTAAGGAAAAGCTTCGTGTTGACGGTGCTATTAGCCAAACTGAAATAGACAATGTGCGCACAACAGCAGCCACGTCACAGGCTAAGGTAGAACAAGCACAATCTCAGCTGGATAGAGCGCTTGAGGATTTATCTAAATCTGATTTGACTGCACCTTACGACGGTATTATTAACTCTGTAGCTGTTCAGTCTTTTAGCACAATATCTCCTGGAACAACGATAGCAACGCTTTACAACCCAAGTGGTTTTGAAGCGACATTTTCTGTGTCATATGACATCGCAAACCGCCTAGTTGTAGGTAAGCCTGTGCAAGTGCGTTTGGCGGATAATCCAAAAGTTGTCCTGAGAGGGCAAGTGACCGAGCTAGCCTCAAGTACAAATACGGTATCTAGTTATCCTGTTGTTATTGCTTTGCAAGAGACACATCCTAACCTAAAAACGGGAATGGCAGTTGAAGTGAGTATGGAATTCGCCGTCACTGAAGGTGAAGGTTATCCATTGCCTATTAGCGCAATACTGGTTGAAGGTTCTATTGATATTGATGAGAACTTTGATCCGTTAGAGCCCGTTGATGTTGCGGTTTTTGTTTATAACGAAGACACACAAACAGTCAGCAAACGCGTTATTTCTATTGCCGGTATTCGGGAAAACGAAGTTATTGCTGTAAGTGGCGTTGGGCTTGGTGACCGAATTGCTGTTGCGGGTGTCTCTTTTCTTAGAGAAGGGATGAAAGTTAAATTACTCGCTGACAACAAGTAGGTTATTGCCATGGTTAGTTTAACTCGATTTGGTGTTGAATCATCACGATTTACCGTTATTGCAATGATAGGGTTGATGCTACTCGGTGTCGCCGCTTATTTGGGGCTATCTAAAAGAGAAGATCCTTCAATTACTATTCGCACCGTTGTTGTTACCGCCGAATTCCCAGGTATGGCACCTGTTCGTGTGGAAGAGCTGATTGTTGACCCTATAGAACGTAAAGCACGCGAAATCAGTGAAATTGAAGATATTAACGCACTGATCACGCCGGGAAGGGCGGTCGTTCACTTGAATCTTTATGAAACGGTTCCTAATGATGAACTGCCAGAAGTGTTCGAAGAAATTCGAAACAAGATGAATGATGCGAAAGATGAACTTCCTGAAAATACCAAAGGTCCCTCGGTAAATACTGACTACGGTGATGTTGTTGTTGCTACTGTGGCCGTCACAGGCGAGGGGTTTGATTACCGTGAACTCAGAGAGTCTGCTAAGGCACTTCGGAAGAACCTCTATACAGTGAACGGCGTTGGTAAAGTGAGCTTAATGGGGGTTCAAGAAGAGCGTATCTGGCTTGAAATTAACTCGCGTAAATTAGCTGCTGTGGGTATTCAGATTCAGCAGGTGTTGGACGACCTTCAAGCTCAGAACATTATCCTGCCTGCGGGGCAGTTTGATAGTGGAGGTATCAATCTGATTCTCGAAGCCAATGGTGAGCTTAAAGATATTGAAGCCATCAATAATGTACTGACCAAAGTTCCTGATCTCGACAGTAACGTTCGATTAGCTGATATTTTGCACGTTCGTCGTGGCTACGAAGATCCGAAGACAACACCAGCTTACTATAATGGCAAACCTGCGATTATGGTAGGTATTCAAATGACTAAAGGTCAGGATATTCAAGTATTGGGCGCTAAGATTAAAAAAGCTGTTCAAGATTTTGAGAGTACTCAGCCAATAGGTATTGAATATAGCTTTTCGACTTATCAAGAAACTAAAGTCACCAAAGCCGTTAACGAAGCATTGCTAAACGTGGTGCAAACCGCGGGCGTAGTATTATTGGTTCTGGTGTTATTTTTAGGTTGGCGCCCAGCTGTTATCGTGGCTTGTATCGTACCTTTTACTGTGATGTTTACGGTTATTGCTATGGGACCTATGGGAATTGAGTTGCAAGTGGTCTCAATCGCCGCAGTTATTCTTGCTCTGGGGCTTTTAGTCGATAATGGGCTTGTTATTGTCGAAGATATTCAAAGTCAGTTAAATCGAGGGATTGATCCCAAAGATGCTTCTTATGCTGCCAGCAAACAATTTGGTTCACCGTTAGCAGTTGCATCTATCACAACAGTCGCAGCTTTCTTACCTCTGCTTATTCTTCACGGCACAGAGGGTGAGTATGGTTACTCCCTTGGCGCGGTTGTTGGCTTGATGCTAGTGGGCTCTTGGATCTCTGCTCTTTATTTATTACCGCCACTTTGTGTGTGGTTTGCGAAAAAGTCACCTAAAAAGCAGGACAAGGGACCAAGCTTATTGATCACTGTTTATGGCAAGTTAATTACAAAAGCTCTGCCTGTATCCTTGCTGGTAGTGATTGGTAGTTACGTTATCGTGGTTTTATCAACTAACTTGTTCGGTGGTGTTAAAAACGAAATGTTCCCGTTGAGTGAACGTAATCAGTACCTGATTTATATGGACATGCCCAAAGGAACAGCGATCTCGAAAACTGAAGAAGAAGCGCTAGCTGTTCAAGAGTGGTTGGCAAATAAGGACGAAAACCCTGAAGTTACAGATACAACGATTTACGTGGGTGACGGTGGTCCGCGTTTCTATCTATCGCTTAACCCGGGTGATGTTGATCCTGCTTCTGCGTTTATTTTGGTTAACACGAACGATTTTGAAGGCGCTTTGGTCGCATCCCAAAGAGCGCAACGTTATTTGTTGGAACAACACCCTGCGGCCCGTTTTAAAATCAAGCGCTTGTCTATGGGCGGATCTGAATCTGGGATTGTCGATATCAAGATATCTGGCCCAGGTGTAGATAAGTTGCTGGCTTTAGCTGATCAAGTCGAAGAGAAGTTTGCTGAAGCCCCTAATATGATTCAAAACGAGGATGATTGGGGCAATAAAGTTCTGAAAATTATCGTTGATATTGCTCAGAATAAAGCCAGAGATATAGGTGTAACTTCTGAGAACGTATCGCAGATCATGGACTCGTTCTATTCAGGTTCACAGGTTTCTGAATTCAGAGAGGGCACGTACTCTATTCCGATTATGTTGCGTGCTGAAAAAGATTTCAGAGATAGCTTGGAAGACTTGGAGAACCTTAGCATACCCGCTAATGGACGTTTGATTTCGCTTGATCAAGTTGCGACCTTCATTCCGAAGTATGAGTTGTCTCAGCTACGTAGAGAGAATCAGCAACGTACCATCAAAATCTCTGCGAAAAGCGGGACTTTGCCAGCTGCGGAACTACTGGAATTTATCCAGCCAACCTTGGATGAACTTGATTTATCCGGTGGATATAGCATTGAGATTGCCGGTGAAACAGCGGACAGTGCAGACATAAACCAGAAGTTAGGATCAGGGCTACCTTATGCTTTCCTCGTGATGCTGACGGCGATTATGTTCCAATTTAACTCTTTCCGCCGTGTAACTTTGGTGTTCATGACTATCCCTTTCATCATAGTAGGTGCTCCGGTTGGTTTGTTGCTACTTAACGAGCCTATGTCTTTCTTCGGTACCTTGGGCATTATTTCATTGGCTGGGATTATTATTAACAACGCCATTGTGTTGATTGACCAAATAGATATTGAATGGAAAACGCACGGTTTAAAAGAAGCCATAGTTATAGCTGCTAAAAAACGTGTAACGCCTATTACACTAACAACTTTAACGACAGTTGTAGGTTTGACTCCTATGGCAATTAATGGCGGTGCATTGTTTGAGCCAATGGCGACGTTAATGATAGGTGGGCTAGCCTTTGGCTCACTGATTAGCTTGTTCTTTGTTCCAACGGCGTTCTATTTATTGTTTGGGACTTTCTCACGATTCTTCAATCACGTATTCAGGAAGAACGATAGAGATGTCTATCCGGCAGATCCTGAACACTCATAATTTTCTCGCAGAGGGTAAAAGCCCATCCTATAAGTGATGGGCTTTTTTATGAGGTACAGTAACCTCAGCTTCGCATAAAGGAGCATTTGAACCTGATTCATAGTGGATATTACACCTGTAAGTTAGTCGGCTCTCTTATACAAAACTGAGGTTACAGTAATTTACTAACGCCGCTCATGAGAGTTGCTTTTAACCGCTTCTTACCTGTTAAACCCGTATGGGTACATACAGTCTCTATGGATTGTCTTTGTAGGCAATAACGAACCAGCGTTTCTCGCTCAGTATCTGACAAGTCTTTTTGAAGATATTGCACTTTGCTAAAGCTAAAAAGAAGTAGTTCAAACAGCAGGTGCTCAACGAGCTCAAGAGGGCGTTCGCCACGTGAAAACTGTTTTAGATGAAGCAAAGCACCTTCGGATACGCCGGAGTATTCTAAATGTTCTAATCCCATCTGAACCAGTGAGCACGGAAGATCATTGAATCGATTGGGCAGTTGATAGGCAAACTCGTTGGAATAAGCTTGCTTCACTTGCTGGCAGAGCTTGGTCGCTTTTGGAGACAATGGACAAATCATCAAGCCGCTATATTCACCGCTGGAAGCATCTTTTTGATAGCCGATCCTGATCAGTTGGTAGTCATTCCGTTGCCAAAACTGAACTAACGTATCTTCGAGACCAAAGGAGGTGCCAAGCATATCGACTTGTTGTTCTTGCGCTATGTTCTGTAGTTGTTGAAGCAGCTCTGAACCAATACCTAAACCTTGATAGAGTGGATTAACAGCTATTCTTACGGTTCTATAGTAAGTTAATTCTGTAGCCTGTTGGAAACCAGCATGGAAGCACAATGATTGGCTCAGCAGGTGCCCATTGACTCGTCTTTTGCCTTGTTGAATGTCACTGGTCAGCACTTTTAAGTATGCAGGTTCGCTAACAAACAGTATCGCCCCAACAATATGCCCTTCATATGTTGCGGTAAGAACATGGTGGTCAGGGCTATCGAGTAGTCGTTGCAAGTCGTCGGGTACCGTTTGGTAATGCGCATTCACCATCAATGAAAAAAGGGCGCTTAGTTGCTCTGGTTGCTCAACTAAGCCTTTTCCTGACAGGCGATTAAACCTTAATTCTTGGATTGACGGTTTGGCTTCGCCTATTGAATCTTGTGAAGTTTCTTCCTTCATCAAAAGTGCATCGAACCAGAATGCTTCTAATGGGTCTCCTCTCGACCATCGGATAGGGTCGGATAGGTGAACTTGCTGCCAGTTCGGAGTGTTGTTGTCTAAGTGCTTTTTAAAACGTATTTCAAACCCTCTGCCGCTCCCCTCATAACCGTGGACAGTGGTTGAGAAAACGACACGGCTATATTGCGCAAGTAGCTTTTTAAGCAGGGGCGTTGGTATAGCAGCCGCTTCATCTATCAACAGTAAATCTGCTTCTGGTTTGGTTTTTAATAAAGCATCTGGGGGTAAAAATTGTAGTTGCTTACCTTCTAAAGTTAAGGCTGTTTTGTCTCTTACACTGCCCGGCAGTAATTTTTGTGCGTGACAGAACGTTTGCTCGCAAGCTTTGACATTGGGTGCTGTGACCAAGATTTTACGACAACGATCCTTTAGTAATTCTGCCGCTGCCATACCGAGAGTTGAAGATTTACCTCGCCCTCTGTCTGCGCTTATGACTAACGGGCGTCGGCGATGTCCAGTTACAACTTTGGTGATGTATTGAATGGCATGTTGTTGATCTGGTGTCGCTTCGTCATTGGCGAGCGATAAAAAGTCATTCGAATTAGTCGCAATGGAGCCTGAAAAACCGGTTTCGGTAAGCATTGCACAATGCTTTGTACTTTCAATTTGGTTGACAAGCCACTGGATAAAATAACTGGTTGTGCCTTCCGTATCAAAGCCATAAGAGGTGCGCTTTATGCGTTCCGGATCATCGAAATCTGGCCATTGTTCTAAATTGGGACATATCAATAACATCAAGCCCGACGCTTTAATTGTACCGCTTAGTGCCATGACAGCATTGGCTCTAAACCCCCTAAAAGCGTTATAGATTAAGCAATCAAACTCCTGACCTAAATATTGGCGATAGTTAGTATTTGTTGCTTGCGTCTCAGCTGAAGTTCCAACGCTAAGACAGTGCTTATATTCGAGATACTGTGCAATTTCATCAGCACGTTTGATCGCCCAATCTTCATCGCCTGCAATGACAACCAATTGTCTGTGCGTTTGTTGGTTTCTTTTGGCCTCTAGCCAACCTTCTAAGGTATTGTGCAAGACGACAATTCCAAATGTCTTTATAATGTGTGTCAGTTTAACCTATATCTCATATTAATCCGTAATGTGGATTTTTATTTCAAGGAACTTAAATGCGCTTTTTATCCAGAAGACTGGTTATGCCTGAAGATCTCAACTATGCAAGTGCTTTATTTGGAGGGAGGGCATTGGCATGGATTGATGAGGAAGCTGCTATTTATGCAATATGTCAACTTGAGACTAAAAGTCTTGTCACCAAGCATATTGGCGAAATTTCTTTTGAATCTCCTGCCTTGCAAGGTGATGTGGTTGAGTTTGGTCTAGCGACTAAAACCGTTGGAAGAACTTCTATCACAGTCACTTGCCTTGTCCGCAATAAGGCAACGAAAAAAACGATTTGTTTAGCTGACGATATCGTCTTTGTAAAAGTTGACCCAGAAACTAAAAAGCCAGTACCTCATAATAAAACTCTCGAAGAGCTTGAAGCTCAAACTCTGGCCGAGATTAAAAGCCTTAATATGTGAAGGGTTAACTAGTACGAGATCGGCTCATCAAAGTGTCCGGTTATTTTACAATAGCGAGAAGGGATTAAGGGTTTACCTATAAAATGTATTTAAAAACAATGGCTTGTGAATAGGTATGATTATTGCTTATTGTGAGCTCACTTGGGAAAGAGTTTAACCTTTGTTGTTAGGAAGAGTTGTGAAAATAGAGTTGGTTCGATTAATAGCTGTTGTTTCGTTGTTTGTATTTGGAACCGCTGTAAATGCTACGTCAAATACTCTAGGTGAATATAATCTAATCTTAATTGAAGATTATAATCTGCAAGGTGGAGACGTTCAGGGTAGAGCATTTATTGGAGGTGACCTGAACGGTGGTGTTGCTGAATTCGGTAGTCGCTTAGCCAATACTGATCAAGCCATAGATGCTGTGAGCATTGTAGGTAGTGTTAATGCTCAGAGAGTACGCGTTCTAAACGACAATAATGTGGTTTATGCCCAGACTCTGAGTCAAGGTAGAACACCGGAATCTGTATTCGAGTTGAACGATGGAGATGATGGTCGAGCGATTTTTGATCCCAGCCTATCTATATCTGATATCGCTGCCGAGCTTTATGCTGATTCAGCTTACTTTGAATCTTTAAATACGAGTAATCAGTTTGATTTTGGCTCTTTTAACAGCAATACCGGTGCATTGAGTTATTCAGGTAATGATTCTTCTGTTGTATTTGACTTAGAAGCAAGTGACATCTTTTCAAACAACACAAATATCAATGCCAATATTAATTTCGGTGCGCTAGACGCAGTGATCATTAATGTTGGTGGCACTGATATCAATGTCGGTGGCGGCGTTAACGTGAATGGATTTGGGAACTCACTAAACCAGAATCTAGGCACTACCAATGTTATTTGGAATTTTTATGAAGCAACATCTATTAATTTCAATAATATCGCTGTGGCAGGGGCTGTTCTCGCACCTTATGCAGACGTAACTGGTGGTGCTGTGTTTGATGGTGCCTTTGCTGCACTTTCCTATACAGGTGCCAGAGAGTTCCATAATTTTGTTTTCAACTTCGATACACCCGTTACCGATGTCTCTGCCCCAGGTGCGACATTAATATTCATGAGCGCACTCTTTTATCTCGTGCGAGTTAGAAAACCTTATCGCCAATCTTAAAATTATAAAAAACGCGTATTCAGTATTG
Source organism: Alteromonadaceae bacterium M269 (assembly GCA_004353515.1). Taxonomy (GTDB): domain Bacteria; phylum Pseudomonadota; class Gammaproteobacteria; order Enterobacterales; family Alteromonadaceae; genus M269. The sequence continues at coordinate 686,838 of SMNZ01000002.1, forward strand.
AGTTCGCGTTTTTTCTCGTAGTTTGTTTTTCATTAAACTATCCTCGTATTTATTGTCGCTGGAAATGAATGCAGCACTCCAAATACCTCTATGACAGTAATGATTTATCAATGAATAGAAAATACCGCTTTGCCCGTATCATAGCTTTCACCCCATTTTTGGCTCTATTTCTATTCTCTGCTGAGGCTCATGAATCCGATGATTACGAGAAGGCTTTACAGGCATTCAATAAGTCCGAATATGAAGAAGCCTATATACACGTTAGGAATTCACTCCAACAAAATCCGAATTATCTGCCTGCTAAAATTTTAATAGGGCAGCTGTTTCTCAAAAATGGACTGTATGAAGAAGCTTATATAGAGTTCTCAGAAGTCTTAGAGAATGATGGCGATGTAAACTTAGTTGTAGAACCTTGGGGAAGGTCGCTCATAGGGATGCGGGACTATCAGCAAATTATTGATTTTGATTACGCCAAAAAACTAACCCCCGTTAAACTGAATAAATGGCTTTCTCTTAGAGGTGAGGCCTGTATTTTGATGAGGACATACACCTGCGCTGAAGAGTCATTTAACGAAATCCTACGAAAAGATGGTGTTAACATTGATGGTTTAAATGGCCTAGCGGCTGTTGCCATTAAACAGGAAGATTATATAAAGGCTTCCGAGTTAGTTGATAAGGCGCTCAGTCTTAATAATGAGAGTGCAGTTGCCTTGGATATAAAGGGGCAGATCTTGCGTCAGCAGGGTCAGTTTGATGAAGCCATCATTTATTTAACCAGAGCTTTTTCTTTGCAGCCTGAAAATCCGGTTATCTCAAAGCACTTAGTAGACGCATACATTTCTATTTCAGATTTTAATTCGGCAATGCATGTTGCTCAGAAAACACTAAACCAAACACCCGATGATATTTTTCTTATGTTCGCAAGCGGTTGGCTGGCAGAGCAGTTACCTTCCGTGCAGGACGAGACGTCACAAATTGATAAGGTTGCAGAAAGACTGTCGGGTTTACCAGACGAGCTTTTTGCCGCTGAACCTTCCCTGAGATACTTGAGAGGAATGGTTGCTTTTTTGAAGGAACAGTATGAAAGCGCCAGAGAAGACTTTTTAGCTTATCAAGCTGCTGTTGGTGAAAATATTCAAACAGCGCTTTTGCTCGGTAAAACTTACCTTGCGTTAGACGATGAGAAATCGGCTTTAGCTGTATTAGAAATACACGAATCTAAACTGCACGGTGATGTATCCCATGCTCTTCTTTTGGCAGGCCTATACATTACACAAGGAAAGTCATTCAAAGCTGTGCCTCTCATAGAGGCTCTAGAAACTCGTTATCCGGAAAGCATCGATGTTCGTTTAATGGCTAGCAGATTACTGATTGAACGTCGTAGAGCGAAAGAAGGGTTCGAAGCGTTGGACACATTATTGGAAGACTTTCCAGAATCTCGACCTGTGTTAACAGCTCATGCTATTGCCAATATGCAAGCTAGCCGAATCAACGCAGCTGCCAAAAGTGTCGAGCAACTGTCGAGTTTGTATCCAGATGATATCAGTGTCATGAATATGAAATCTGGATTACTGATTTTGCAAAATCGAGTTACTGAAGCTCATGAGTTGCTCGATAAGATTTTACAAGACTCTCCTGATTTATTTGCTGCTCGATTCAATAAAGCCAATGTTCTCTTTAGGTTGGGACGCTCAGATGAGGCTAAAGCACTTTTAGAAAAATTGTTGGAACTGAAACCGGCTCATATTCAAAGCAACCTATTGTTCGCCAGAATAACATTGGTGGAAGGTCGATATGATGATGCAATAAGAATGTATCGTCGTTTAGCGTTGAACAATAAAGACAGTGTAGCCATCAATGCTGCTATTCTCAGTGCTTACCTTTCGAAAAATGATTATGCAGAAGCTTTGGTCATACTGAAAAAGTTGAATCGACTTGAACCTGAAAATCCTCAACATATTGCTCAGTTAGCTCAGGTTTACTTAAAAACAGGACAACGCGAACTGGCTAGTATTGAAGTGAATAAACTTGGGCTTGTCGGTAAAGAAACTCCTTCTGCGTTAGCCGCTCAGAGCCAATTCTGGCTTGCACTAGGTGATAATGATAAAGCGCTACAGAGCATTAGATCTGCACATCAATTGGTGCCAAATAACATCGAGTTACACCTACAATGGATTGCTCTTCTTATCTCTACGAGCCAAGTTACTAACGCTAATACGGAATTGGAAATGCTTAGGAAAACTCATCCTGATAACTTGCGTGTTATTTTCAAGCAAGCAGAACTAGCGCAAGCACAGGGACAAAACGGAAAAGCCTTTGCACTTTATCAAAGTATTATGAATGCTGACGCAACCTATGACTTGGCACTCGCTAAGTTATATACATTAGTGACTCAAGGTGAATCATCCGAAGCCTTTTTAGCAATAATTGAGAAAGTTGTTTCTTCACAGCCTGAACGCTATTTTCCAAGAAGTTTATTGGCCCAGTATCATTTTTATTATGGTGATGAAAAAGTGGCTATAGAGCACTATGAGACCATTCTGGAAGCTAACTCGGCGCCAAATAGGTTTGCTTTGCTCAATAGATTGGCTGAGCTGCATATAAAGATCGATATCGACAAAAGTATTGAATATTCAACACAAGCCTACGCTTTAGAGCCTCAGGATCCTAACGTGCTGGCAACCTATGGTTGGGTTTTAGCTTTAAATGGAGAATTTGAAAAGAGCCTGCCAATTATGAGGGATGCTTATCTGAGAAACGCAGTTAGCGCTGACATTAGGTATCACTTAGCCTATACACTGCATCATTTGGGGCAAAATGAAGAAGCGTCTGAGCATTTGGAAGAGCTTCTGGAATCAAGTGCCAACTTTTCAGAGAGAAGCAATGCTGAGCGCTTAAAAGATAAAATCCAAAGTGCCTCAGACGCAACATCTAAAACCTCCTGAGCCCCTACCTAACGTAATATTGCATATAACCCTATGTTTTTTAGGGTTAAGTCTTGAATATCTCATTTGGGGTATTAAAATTACCTTTCTTGGCAGGTTTAATTTTCAGTGCCTAATATTGATTAATAGGACATAGAATAAAAGGAAGGTAAGTGGTGATTCGCTTAATATATGTAAGTAGTGCAACGCGACGGCTGGATGAAGATGAGCTGGTTTTCTTGTTAAATCAAGCGAGGTCTAGAAACGAAAGACAACAAGTAACCGGTTTACTATTGCATGCCGGAGGGAACTTTATTCAGGTCCTGGAAGGCAGTGAAGAGGATGTTGAAGCTATCTATCATTCGATTCAAAAAGATGAACGTAATAAAGGCCATATAGTTATTGAGAAGGGGCCTATAAGTGAGAGAGCTTTCCCTCATTGGACTATGGGTTTTGAAGATTTAACACCAGATAGAAAAGCAAAAGTTAAAGGTTACTCGGAGTTTTTGAATAGAGAAATGAAGCCTGATGAAATTCTCAACAATGCAGATTATTTGGTTAGCATTTTGTATGAGTTTAAAAAGAATATTTAGGTTCTCAAAGTATTGAGTTCATTTCATCTTATTGACTTATTCAACTAATAGAAATGACATTGGGCTAGTAGTAAAACATTACGCACTAGCTCATATATCCCGTCTTTATTTTAGGGTAGTACGTTTTTTGTTCAATTGTTTCCATTTGTGGCCGATAAGGTAAATGGGTATTGAACGAATGGTTGATGATTTTATGATTATCGACAGCTCTGCTATTCAATTATCGAGTAGCCATCAAAAACAAACATCTACAGAGTTACGGGAGTCGATCTTTCGACAGCCTATTCCTGTCGTAAGTCCTGAGCAAAGCGAACGCAACCTTTCGGCACCTAATGCCAACGATGACTCTAACGTAGCCGTTGAAATCAGCGAGGCGTCGCTCGCGCTTCAACAACGGCTCGAAGAACTGAGAGTTCAAGTTGAAGAAGGGAATCAAGGGTTTGCTGAGGCTATTGAATCTATTTTCTCGGATGGCAATGAGAATAAAGACGAACAGCAACTGGATGCTGAAACTTACCAATTAAAATCCTTAGTTGAATCTTTTATTGGTCGAGATATCGAACTTCAAGAAGTTGTTGATATAGAGCGAAGTCCTGACTCTAGCTCGATATTTTCTGAGCCTCTCGTTGCACCTGACAGACCAGACTCGGTTACCGTTATTGAAGTCGCTGAACAACGACGGGAGTTCGAACAAACGAATTTCAGCGCACAAGGTCAAATTAGAACAACAGATGGACAAATCATTGATATCGATTTATCTCAAACTCTACAACGAGAGTTTATCAGTGAAACTCGTCTTCAAGTTATTGCGGGTGATGCTGAGCTTAAAGATCCGTTGGTTCTTAATCTTCCTAACAGAGGTTTGGAGTTAACCGAGAGCCAGGTTGATTTCGATATTGATGCCGATGGTCAGTTAGATAGTGTTCATTTTGCAACCGGCAACAGTGGGTTTTTGAGCCTGGACTTAAATGGTAATGGTCAAATTGACGACGGAAGTGAGTTATTCGGTGCGATTAGTGGTAACGGTTTTGCTGATCTTGCTCAGTATGATGAGGACGGGAATAATTTTATTGATGCTGGGGATAGCGTATTCACGCGCTTACAGATTCTGCGCAAAAACGAAGATGGGGAAGACAGCTTAACTAGTCTCCATTCTGTGGGGATCGGTGCATTGTACCTTGGGAACACCGACACTCCTTTTGAGGTTAGGGATTCTAACAATCAGCTTGATGCCGTTGTCCGTTCTAGCGGCTTTTATCTAACTGAAAATGGGCAAGCAGGCACATTACAACAAATTGATTTGGTTGTTTAATTCGTTAACGTCAATGTACCTTTTTATAGAATAGCGTATTCATGATTTCAAAAATATACAAGTGGCGAAGGTGCTACGAAAATTAAAAAGAACCATGGATAGCAAAAGTCAGCGTAACCTGGCGGCACTTATCTATTTGGGGTTCACCGTTTTTCATCATAGGTTTATAGGCCCACTTGGACATAGCTCTATTGCTTGCTGCTTTAAAGTCCTGCTCAAAGGCCGATAATTGCTCAGATGCTTCCATCGTTTGAGGGTGAGTCATTTCTAACTCATAGACTTGAACATCGGAGGGCTTGCCTTGCTTATCAATGTCAAAAGATAGATAAACTTTAGCCTCTACTTGATTACGTATGGCATCGATGGGGTACTGAGGGTTTACTGTTACGATAGGTAATGTGGCCGGAGAACCTTCATTACCTTCTGTTTTTGATGCTTTCCTTTGCTCCAGGGCTCGAGCGGAACATAGCCTAGCTTTATCCTCTAATGTCCATGTGGTAACCGTTGTTGGTATTTGGACTTCGGGCTCGGGCGCTATATTGATTTCATTATTCGTGCTCTGGCAAGCCCCCAGTAGTATAGAAAAGCTTAATAAACTAAGTTTCATTATGCACTTCGACTTAACTTTTAAGTGCTTTTTCGTGACACTATGAGTGAAAATGTTTTGTTGCCTTTCCAATGTCGATTACTCCATATTGTTCGTTTTTATATTAATGCTTATAGCGCCAGGCTTCTAAGAACCGCTTCATGAAAAAATCAGTTTATTTATGATTATTCTGTCTAGAAGTTAACAGTAATCAAAGGATAAAAGTCATTCTTCATTTGTATTCCGTGGTTCTTCACTCGTTTTTGTATTTATTAGTTTGTGATATTGGAATGTCCCTATCATGGCTTGGAAGTAAAAGTATAGAAAGACGACAGATAAAATGATTCCATTAAACTTCCCTGTCTCAGCGATAAGCCAAATTTTGGAAAGCAAAAAATAAACAAACATGATTGAAGCAGCAACCCGGCTCTTTTTATATATTCCGAAGGCAAGCAGGAAAATAAGCACGACATCAATACTTGTCCAGATATCGAATAGGCTGCTCATAGTTCCAAAATTTACAGCGAGTATTGTGATACCAAAGGTAAATAATCCGGATATTGTTGCTGCAATCCACCCATTCTTAATTTTCTTAGCTATTTCTTCTGGAACATCGATTGCACTTTTTTCACCTAAATCTGATTTTGGTGTGTCATATATGGTTTTGTCCATTTGAAATCTCATGATTGCTTGTTAAGGGCAGATATTGACGTTAATAAATCCAAAGCTAATTGTCTATTGCGTTTACTCTCTTCGTTAGAAGCTTCTATCTGAAGAAAGCCTTCGTAAGATGATTCAATAGCCTTATTAATGCGTTTTTGAAAAGCCTCATGGGCTCCAGGCTCATTTTCATGTAGCGACGGCTCAAACGAGAAATAGATATCAGTCAGTATTTCTAGGGCGCAGTTCCTTGATATTTCGTTTACTCCTCGAATCGCAATGATTAGGATAAACTCTAATGCGGACTCTACAGCTGGGTAGTATGTACCTGCATGATTATTCCCGATAGAAAACAAGATATCGTTGTAAACGTTAAAATTATCACTCTCCTGGTTTAAATTGACGAGAGCTAATAAAGCTGGAACCACCTTTTCCGGCTGATAACCTTTGAGTCCTCGGTATTTATTCCAGTTTTCATTTTTAATCTTTTTGATTAATTCCTCAGTTTTCATTTTACTTTTTTTGATGATGATGTGGTTGTGCTTTATTTGATACTATAACTTTATAAAAAGAGTTTTTGGCGATTTTTAATTTATAAATAATGAAAATGAATAACCTTGTTTCTAGCATTCAAGAAAATGCTTCAAAAAATATTTCCTTGCCTTACTCTATATATTCTTCTGTGTATGAACAGAAGTTGCTAAATGTTCCTATCGCGAAACCTTTGTTTGTACTCGTATTGAGTGGCCGAAAAGAATTAGGTAATGACAGAGAGATTTTATGCCGAACTGGGCAATTTGTCTTTTTATCGGATAGGCCATCTATTGATATGCGCAATGTGCCGTTAGATGAAAACTACCGAGCATTGCTAATTGATTTTGAGTATCAGGACTTTGCTGACATCCCATCTAATTGCGCTTCAAAGGCTGATTATTTTGTCGGTGATTCATCCTCTGATTTTATCGAATGTTTAAACCAGTTTATTCGTTGCAGTGCTTGGGCTCCTCAAGAAGTTATCTCATCGAGGAAAAAAGAACTTTTAATGATGCTTTATCTTCAAGGTTTTGCTGATGTTGGGAACATGATTGGCAAACCTAAAGTAAGTCACGCGCTTTATGATTTATATATAGATCAAAGCTTTAACGAGATTACTACTGCATCTATATGCTCACTTCTCGCCATGAGTGAATCGACCTTAAGGCGTAAGTTAAGTTCTGAGGGAACGAGCATACAAGAAGTGAAAGATAAGGCTAAGTTAAGTACTGCATTGAGTTTGTTACAGACAACGGATATTCCTATCAACCAAGTTGCCGAGAAGTGTGGCTATCAATCTCAATCTCGTTTTACGGATAGGTTTAAGAAACATTTCAACATTACGCCTTCTGAGTTGCGCAAAACACAAATGAAAGATTAAGGCGAAAAAATGATTGTTTTTGAGCTAAGACAAGTTGCTTGTTTCGATTATGATACTGTCCTCGCAATTAATATAGACGAAGGTTAGATATGCAACTCAGTAAGAAACTGTTCTTTATTTTATCGATGACTGCGGCACTAAGTGCGCATGCAGACACCTTTACCGTATCGAGCAGTGATATTGCTCACGGTGAGTTTATGAGCAAAACACATGAGTTTAACGGTTTTGGCTGTACAGGCGACGACTTGTCTCCTCAATTATCTTGGAGCAACGCCCCAGAAGGTACAAAGAGCTTTGCGATAACGGCTTATGACCCTGATGCACCTACGGGTAGCGGCTGGTGGCATTGGCAGGTCGTTAATATTCCATCGAGTGCGACAACGTTAAAAACAGGAGCGGGCAGTGCGAAAAAGAACGCAATGCCTAAGGGAACTGTTCAGGTCGAAAACGATTATGGTGTTGCAGGGTTTGGTGGGGCATGTCCACCGGAAGGACACGGAGCACATCGTTACTTCTTTACTGTCCATGCGCTGTCTGTTGAGAAGCTTGAATTACCTGAAGGAGCGTCAGGTGCATTGGCAGGGTATATGATCAATGCAAATACTATCGAATCGAGCACAATTCAGGCCTTATATAAAAGATAATATAAATTATTTGTATAATAATTATTGAAATGTGAAGATTTTTTTAAATTTGATAAAAACAAGACAAGTTTTGTCACAGTTAGGACAACCTTGTTATAACTTATTGAAATAGCTTTGTCTTAACGTGACCATCTAAAGACGTTCTTTTAAATGCCGGTTTAATAATCGGCGTTTTATTAAAAGATAAATATTAAATAAAGAATGATCTTTGGAGAGTTACGTGAAATATCTAAACGTTAAGACATTGTTGGTTTCTGCGGTTGCTGCATGTTTTGCTTTACCCACTATCGCTAAAGGGCCAGCAAGCTATGGTTATTACGGGAATAAGCCTGTGCAGGTTAGAGGTGTTCCGGTTACTGGTACGAATAGGTTTTGTGGTCAGTTACTTTGGACTTTTGAAGACCAAGGCGTGGTACCACTCAGTTTTCGTCAAGTAGGTGCTCATCATCCTGGTAGTGAACGCCCAGATGAGTTAACCACTGACAACTGTACCAGTGACCAAGTTCTGGCAACCATACATGATCCTGTCTTAAGTTTTGATCCTCCTGGTCCAGCGCCTGCCATTGTTCCAGCGCCGGATGTGCGTCTTGAGAACATTCCAATTAGAGATGTACCAAGAACACCAGATGGCTTCCAAGGTGGCGGTGCAGGTGTTCGTACGTTACTTCAATCTCCTGACGAAGCTACTAATCCGTCAAATCCTTTCCCTGCTTTGCTTAATCAACCGAGTGATCAAATCACCTTAGGTGATTGGGCATCTGCAAAAGGCCGTTTGTCATATACTTGCCGAGATGATGGGACTGCAGAGGTATCTGCAAGATTTTCTAACCTAGTACCAAACGGGCTATATTCCATGTGGGGTATTTGGAGAATCACCATTCCTTTCGCCGGTGACATCACTTCTGCTTCTCCTTTTGGTGGGGTTCCGAATGTTGTGACTACTAACGAACGCGGCAGAGCACGCTTTTCTCGCGAACTTCCTTTCTGTCCAAGCGAAGAGTCAGAGGATGGTTCATTACTATTATGGGTGAGCGTTGTTTACCATGCCGATTCAGCAATTTCTGCTGGTGTGGCTGAGACAGCTGGTGCGGTTGTGCAGTTCGTTGATGTTAATGGTGAGAGCTTTGAAAGCACCACTAGCTTAATGATGAACTTAGCTAACTTAAGCTTCCCAATTAATATTACTTCAACTTTACCGGTTCAAGGTGTCCAAAAAGTTGGTCATTAATTTATAGCTATATTTTGTAGCAACAAAAAAGCCCCAGTTTAAATTTGCTGGGGCTTTTTTGATCTTAAGTAAAACTAGACTGATGCAGCGATAATATCTGCGGCTTTACTTGGCGTGATATCACCTTGTTCGCCAAACTTAAGGAAACCGTTTTTCTGCAGTTGAGCCTCAACCTTAGACGCAGCAGACTGGTCGATATCATACTCGTTCAAACGCGTTTTGATGCCGAGTTGCTGGAAGAATGTTTCCGTCTTCTCTATTGCCTGGTCAATTGCTGATTCTTCATCTGAAATCTCTAATCCCCAAACTCGTTGTGCGAACTGTAAAAGTTTAGCGTGTTTCTGCTTACGTTGAGTCTGCATAAGTCGAGGCAAAACAATAGCTAGTGTGACCGCATGATCCAAACCGTACAGTGCTGTTAACTCATGACCAATCATATGTGTTGACCAATCTTGTGGTACACCAACGCCGATTAAGTCACTGAGTGCCTGTGTTGCGTTCCACATTAAGTTGGCTCTCACTTCGTAGTTTGTTGGTTCAAAAACATTCGGGCCGATATCAATCAGATTTTGCATAATACTTTCGGCAAAACGATCCTGCACCATAGCGTTGACAGGATAAGTGAGGTATTGCTCAAGCACATGCACAAAAGCGTCTGCAACGCCATTTGCTAGCTGCCTGTCCGGTAGTGAATAGGTGACTTCAGGGTCGAGAACAGCGAATTGAGGCCTAACATGTTCCGACACAAAAGAGCGCTTCAATTGCATCTCACTACGGTTAACAACGGATGCCTTGTTAGTTTCACTGCCTGTAGCTGGCAGTGTTAACACACAACCTAGCGGAACCGCCGAAGTGACTTTAGCGCCATTGAGGATGTCCCAAGTGTCTCCATCATATTCCATAGCCGCTGCGACGAACTTAACGCCATCGATAACAGAACCACCACCTACAGCAAGTAAGAAGGAAACCTGTTCTGATTTTGCTTGCTCCACGGCCTTAGATAGTGTGCTGTATTCTGGATTGGCTTCAATGCCTGAAAATTCAACCCAATCTCTGCCTTCTAACTGTTTAGCGACTTGATCATAAACACCATTCTTTTTGATACTACCGCCGCCATAAAGCAACATGATCTTGCCTTCTTTAGGGAGTAATTTGGATAAATAGCCGATACTGTTTTTGCCAAAGGCAACTTTAGTGGGGTTGTGATAAACGAAGTTTTGCATGAACTAGCTCTTTGTGTGGTCTTTGCATAGAACAGTGTGGGTGGAGCCTTTGAATTTCAATGTTTGTCGGGATTTTTAATTTTCCACTAGCTTTACAGCTTAATTTAGGTATTTTAAACGTCCGTTTAACTTTTCCTTAGTGTGTTTCCGTATGCCTTTCCAAAGTTTTAATCCGCCTCGTCGAATTCTCATGGGGCCTGGACCATCAGATATAAACCCAGCAGTGTTGAATGCCATGTCTCGTCCAGTGATTGGACATTTGGATCCTTTATTTGTGAGGATGATGGATGAAGTGAAGCAACTGCTTCAGTATGCGTTTCAAACTGAAAATCCTTTTACCATTGCATTGTCAGCACCTGGTTCTGCTGGCATGGAAGCGTGTTTCGTTAACCTAGTCGAACCAGGTGATAAAGTTATTGTTTGTATTAATGGCGTTTTCGGTGGTCGTCAATTAGAGAACGTTAAACGTTGTGGTGGCATTCCCATTTGTGTTGAAGATGAATGGGGTAGAGCCGTTAACGTTGAGAAAGTAGAGCAAGCACTGAAAGATAACCCTGATGCTACAGTGCTGTCTTTTGTACATGCCGAAACATCAACAGGAGCGCGTTCCGACGCAAAGGCGATTTGTGCGCTCGCTAAACAATACGGTTGCCTAAGTATCGTTGATGCGGTGACATCTTTGGGCGGTGTGGAACTTAGAGTTGATGAGTGGGGAATAGACGCGATTTATTCCGGTAGTCAAAAGTGTCTGTCTTGTGTCCCAGGTTTATCACCTTTGAGCTTCAGTGCCGCGGCTGTAGAGAAAATTAAGCAGCGTAAAACACCTGTCCAAAGCTGGTTCCTCGACCAATCACTTGTTATGCAATATTGGTCGGGTGACGGGAAGCGTGCGTATCACCATACAGCTCCTGTGAATTCACTGTATGCACTGCATGAGTCTTTGGTTCATCTGCATAATGAAGGCTTAGAAAATAGCTGGGCACGTCATCAGGAACAACATCAAGCCTTGGCAAGTGGTTTACAGGCCTTGGGCATTGAGTTTGTTGTTCCTGAAGCCGAACGCCTACCTCAACTTAATACTATCTATATTCCTGAGGGGGTAGATGATGCCAAAGTCAGAAGCCACTTGCTTAATGTCTATAATTTAGAAATTGGCGCTGGCTTGGGCGCATTTGCAGGTAAAGCGTGGCGCATTGGATTGATGGGCTATGCAGCGAGAAATGAAAACGTAGCGTTGTGCTTAGCTGCGTTGAAAGATGCACTATCTTCTTAAATGATATCGATGGGATAAATATGCGTAATAGAGCGTGTTGCTCTTTTCTGTATAGGTTTTGTTCTAAATAAAGGCTTTTTGATTGAGGCGCGGACTTGCTGGCTTATAAATATAAGTCAAAGGTACGCAACAAAAAGCAAGAAGCCTTTATGACGAATCCGTCGGACAGCGTTTGTTTGTTATTTATACGGTGTTAGTCCATGCTCATGGAGATTGCTACACGTCGCATGAACTGCCTAGTCTAACTAACAAACAACTCGCTGCAAAACTTTACAGAAGAGAATAACACGCTCTAGTGATAATTTTGTGATGAATATGACGATATTTGCTTGAAGTTAGTGCCTGTATTGTTAGAATTCGCCCGCGTTTTATCACTGTAACGCAATAACCAAGGGGTGTTTCCACAATTGGAGACTGAGATTGGCTTGGCCAGAACCCTTATACCTGATCCGGATAATACCGGCGTAGGAATGGTCATCTTGTCGTGCTCCCATTGTACCGCCGAAAAACCGGGTCTTTTCTATCTGTACTGAAGAGATCCTAATGAAACTCAATTCTGTTTTCCTAAGCTGTTGTTTAGCTTTATCACAAGTCCCTTTGTCCACTCATGTTTTAGCGGATGAAACTGACGATATCGAGCGTATCGTTGTTACTGCTGACTTTCGAGATGAACGCCTTCTGGATTTGTCGAACAGTGTGAGTGTCATTGATCAACGTGTTATCGATCGTCGTGGTGCTAATCATATTGAACAGCTTCTTAACTTTGCACCTAACGTGAATTTTACTGCTGGAGCTTCACGCGGACGCTTTTTCCAAATTCGTGGTATTGGTGAACGCAGTCAGTTTATTGATCCGGTTAATCCGTCAGTTGGTTTGATTATCGATGGTATTGATTTCACAGGCTTAGGGTTAGCGGCTAACACACTTGATATCCAACAAGTGGAAGTATTCCGAGGCCCTCAAGGCACTATTTACGGAGCTAATGCTCTAGCTGGTTTAATCAACCTTAAAACCAATGATCCGACAGAAAGCTTTTATGCAAAAGTAGGTGTTGAATTATCTGAGTTCGATGGACGTGTATTCGACGGTGTTATTAGTGGTCCCATTGGAGAAAAGGTTGGCTACCGATTAGCAGCGCAAAGCCAAAAAAGTGATGGCTTTATTGACAATAGTTTCTTAAATCGCGACGACACCAACAATATTGATGAAACTACGGTTCGCGGAAAACTTAACGTAAAAGTTAATGATGAACTGACTCTTGATTTCACTGGTTTCTATCTGAATGCGGACAATGGCTACGATGCATTTTCTCTCGACAATAATCGGGTAACACAATCTGATCAGCCTGGTCGTGATGCACAACGTTCTCTAGCTGGGGCAGTTCAAGCGCTTTGGACTGGTGCTGAAGCTTATGCACTGGAAGCAACAGTTAGTGCTGCAACAACAGACAGTATTTATAGCTTTGATGAAGACTGGAGCTTTGTAGGTGCTTTTGCACCTGAGCTATTCCCCTACAGTTCAGCGGATAGCTTTGGCCGTGACAGAGATAACCTAACCATTGACGTACGTGCTATCTCATCTGAAGGACATAACATATTCAATGGCAGAACAAGTTGGGTTGCTGGTTTCTACAGGCGTACAGAAAATGAAGATTTATTGAGAACATTATTTGAAGACCTCGCTGTTGAAGGGACTTTCTCAAATGAGTTCGATACAGATAACACGGCGCTTTATGGTCAACTTGATACGCAACTGAATGATCGCTGGAATCTTATTACAGGATTGAGAGTTGAGTATCGAGAAGCAGATTATGAGGACAGCTCAGGTGTCGATCGTTCTGTCAGTGAAACACTTTGGGGTGGTCGCTTAGTGCTTGAGTACCGTTTACAAGACGACACTCTGATATACGGCCTAGTCTCAAGAGGTTACAAGGCTAGCGGTGTTAACGGTCAGATTATTTCGGCAGCTGAGCGTAATGACTTCATCCCGAACAGCACCTTCTTTTTTGATACTGAAACATTGGTTAATTTTGAGTTTGGTATTAAAGGCAACTGGCTAGATAAGAAACTACAAACTCAGATATCAGTGTTCTATCAAGACAGAGACGATGCGCAAGTCAGTCAGTCTATCTTTAACCCTGATGATTTCTCATTCGATGAGTTTTTGGATAATGCTAAAGCGACATCTCAAGGCTTGGAAGCCGAAGCTGTTTATGCTGCATCTGAACACTTTAGTGTTTACGCTAGCTTAGGTTTGCTTGATGCAGAGTTTGATAACTTTGAAACATTCTCTCATGTAGACGCCAGAACGGCTTTAGCGCCAATTAACCTTGAAGGGCGTGATATTGCACAAGCGCCTGAGTATCAATTCACCGTTGGGACCGATATTTATCTGACAGATAAGTTGACTCTAAACTTGGAAGTTGAAGGTAAAGACGAGTATTTCTTCTCTAATGGGCACAATGATAGAGCTGATGCTTATGAGCTGTTTAATGTTCGATTGACTTATCAGTTAGACAATTGGCAACTGGCCGTTTGGGGAAGAAACTTAACAGATCAGGACGTTCAAACTCGTGGCTTCTTCTTTAGTAATGAGTTCGGAAATAACCCAGGTAACGGTTATGCACCTGAACCATACTATCAGTTTGGTGAGCCGAGAATTTTCGGTATTAACGTTAACTACGAATTTTAATTTGTGATTTTGAGGAATATAGATATGAAACTAGTTGCTGAGATTTCTCTTTATCCGTTAAATGAAGAGTATATAGAACCTATAAAAGACTTTATTGCACGCCTTAATCAGTATGATGCCCTAGAGGTGAATACCGGAATGACGAGTACTACGGTAGAAGGTGATTACCAGCTCGTTATGGATGTTGTTTCGAAAGAAATGAAAATCTCTTATGAGCAAATGGGGCAAGCTATTTTTGTTTGTAAGTTCATTAATGGCGATAGAATGGGTGAAAAATAGCCTGATCTAAAAGCTAGCTCCTGCAAGATAGTGAACTATGTTGTAGGAGCCGAATTCGTTCTAAAGTGGCGGTGTGTTTGATGGCATATTCGCCGCTAAAGTGTGTTCCTACAGGGTTAAGATTTGTATTGTAGGAGCTGGATTTATCCACGAATGGCGATACACATGAAGATTTATTCGTCACATCAGTGAATCCTTAAAGAGTCAATTCAATAAACCAAAAAAGAATAAAAACAGGTAATTAATAAACAAATGCAAACAGATAATGCACAATCCTGGCTTGAGCTTTTTCAACAGCAATGGGCCGCACAGTCGGGATGGGAGATAATCGCTGTTGTTTTAGCGTTGGCCTATGTTTGGCTTGCGGCGAGACAAAGTATTTGGTGTTGGCCTTGTGCACTGGTCAGCACAGGTATTTATACCTGGATATTCTGGCAAGTCACGCTGCCTTTTCAAGCTGTATTGAATGCTTACTACCTGCTCATGGCTGTCTATGGATGGTATCAGTGGAATAAACATAAAGGGAGAGATGACGAGATTGTCATTCAAACTTGGTCCGTTAAAAAACATATTCTCAGCCTTGCCGGTTTAGCTGTTTCAGCCTTTGTTCTTGTTATGTTCTTTAGTGGGCTTTTTGACTCCAATAACTTGATACTGGATATAGTTGTGACGGTATTTAGCGTTTTCACCACGTTACTTGTTGCACACAAAGTATTAGAAAACTGGGTGTATTGGATTTTTATTAATACAGCGGCTGCTTTTCTATTTTTTAATAATCAACTCATTCTAACTTCTATTCTGTATGCTATCTACGTAGTTATGGCTGTGTACGGTTATTATCAATGGCGTTTACTTTATCAACAGCAATCGCATGCGTGAGTTAAACCAGTCGATACTTGAGGCGCTTCAACAACTTCCTTTTTTAGGAGAGTCGATTGCAGTTAAACCACTCCAACAACAAGGGTTGAGCAATTCAGCTTATCAATTGATTTATGAGGGGAAGCTATATTTTTTAAAGGTGCTCGACTCTAATCACTTTATCCAATTGGCGCGCAAGCAATTGTTTGAGCTGCAAGGTGTACTTGCGGATAAATCTTTTGCTCCAGAAGCCATCTATTTGGATCCTCAAGAACGTTTTCAAATTGATGCTTGGGTTGATGGGAAAACGTTATCAGAAGCGACTTTAACCACAACGGATAAGTTAGCAACCTTAGCTGTGACAATGGCTGCTATACACACGGTAGAGGTAACTATACCTGAATTGAATCTGCGTGCTGATTGGTTCACCTATTACAACAAAATAGGTACGGATTTAGATGAGGAGATTTATGAGCGAATCAATCGTTATGAAACCCGTTATCAAGCAACTAATGAAAAAGTACTTTGTCACAATGATTTAGCGCTAGCACATTGCCACGCAAATAACCCAAAGCTTGCCTATGACTGGGAATATGCCGCTATTGGAAATCGCTTTTACGATTTAGCGTCCTGTATTGATGTTAATCAATTGGATAATCGTGACACCGAATTCTTTCTCGATGCTTATTGGGCTGAAACGCAGCAAGCGTTATCATTCTTGTCATGCTCCAAGGCCCAACTGAAAGATAACGTGGCAGCGATGAAAGAGTTGGTGTTGTACACAAATGACCTCTGGTTTGAAGCAAGTAGGTGTTAACCACTGTTGTGTGTTTTGGTAGCGAGATGCTTTACTGAGAACAAAACTCATGCATCAGCAGCTAGTGAGTCTTGCCATTGTATAAAAAGTAGCTAAATTCAAGATTCTTTTTATATAAGATGCATTTTGGTGATGAAAATCACTTTACCTTTATATGAGCACAAGTATAATGCGCCTTCTTCCACAGGGGTGTAGTTCCAATTGGTAGAACGGCGGTCTCCAAAACCGACGGTTGGGGGTTCGAATCCCTCCACCCCTGCCATTTTTATCTCTTTCTAAATTCCAGTTTATTTCTTCAGCTATCGTAGTAGGTTTTCACTGAACCCATTTAGTGCGTTTATTGATCTGGTATAGGTTCAGCGTTAAAGAGGGAGAAGAAAGAGGTAACGTCTTCGAAATCAAGTACGCCTGAGACTGTCTTCATCTCAAAAGCCAGCTTTTTAGCCTTATGTGCAGCGTAGGTTTCCAAGTATTTCATTTCACTCTTGAAGTATCTGTCGTATATCCGAGACTTTTTGGTAAATGACACATTGAAGACAGCAAAATCTTCTCTGTCATCTCTTGTCTCATCTTTAACTGATTTGGATGCTGGCAATAAGGCCACACGTTTTATCTCTAACTTTTCGTTTGTTAACTGTCGGTATTTAACCAATAAAAAGTAGTGGCAAAAGGGTTTTGATTTGTCGATTTCGGGCAGATCTGACAGAAGATTTGCTAAAAATGCTTTGTCATAAAACAGAGGCTTGAGTTGATCTTCAATAGAAAAACGATTGAAAGCAGAGGACCAGAACTGCGTTTCTGAATGGCTTTCGGATAAACCCAATGTACGTACATAAGGTCACGATTCCTTGACGGTAAAGAACGCCGGAACTGATGAGTAAGTTTGAGATACAAGGTTTCTTAAGGCGCGTTTCAGTCCATAAAACCTTTCTTCATTTCCTACGATTTTTAACGTACTAATATTATTGAGTATGTACCGGCTCCAAAACTTTACCGCAATGCTGCCTTTGTCACGTAAGACTTCTAGCCTTAGAAGTCGCTCTTTCGAAAAGATGACTTTGTATTTTAAATTGCTTAAGTTGAAGTCGCTTTCTGATTCATTGAGCTCTTCAAAAGTAACTTGTATCTCAGATCCTTGTTTGAGGTTGAGATCAGAAACTTCAAGGTTTATCGCTAAACCTCGTGCCGAAACGTCGATTGTTGAACCCACAACTTTTTTATCTTCAACGAGGATTGAAATCGAGGTTTCAATTTTAAACCTATCTTCTCTTCTATAATCATTGGATTCTAAGCGAACAATTTCAGGTTGAGATTCTGGCTTTTGTCTTAAGAGATATTGAGTGCACAACTTGAGCTCTTCACTTGATATATCCCCATAGCCTTTCATTAAGTTAAGCATATCTGATGCTTGGAGTTCTTTAATGGAGTGAACCAAAGAGAGCTCTTTAAAGATAGTTTTCAACTGAGGCGAGTAACGGTATATCGCGTCGTCTCCCATCTTTCTATGGACCATTCTTGGTAATGACGACGTGATAAAAGGAGCCTTACCTTTGGTCGACGAACACGAGATTTTGAAGATTTTGCCTTTGCCGGACTTTAACGCATAGAGCGCGAACTTCTGTGATAGTTCGTCGTTTATTAAGCAGGAGTAAAAACCGAACTCTGAGGGCTTCTTTGTTGATGGTTTCTTGAGAACAACCCAATAAGCCTCGGTATTTTTAGGAATGAGCTGTTGAATACTGTCTTTGCTAAGCAGGGCGGATAGATACTCTGTACCTTTAACTCTAAACTATTCAATCATATCCAACGCAGGCTCGGATGAGAAAATATAAGCTAGATTTCCATCGCGTTTGGTGAAAACGTCGAGCGCGTTTCGCCTCGACAGATAGAATTGCTCATAGAACTTGCTTCTGACAGATACCAGAGTGTTGTCCAATCGGACTTTGTAGCGCTTTTTGTTGGCGTAGATAATTTTTTTTGTAAATTGCTTAAATTCGTCATGAGTTTCTAGGTCTAGCTGACTCAACGAAATAAGGTGGACCTTTCCATCCTCAACTAAATCTGAGCGAACAACTTGATAAGCAATGTACTTTTGTTTGAAGACGAAGTCGGCTTCCAAACCAGTGAAACGTATCGCAATAATTTCTCCAACCGAGAAGTCTTTCCTTAATTTTATTTGAAGACCGTTCACTGAGATATTCGCAGTATGGCCGTCTACCTGAGTCGTGTTACTGGCTTTATGTAAGTCACTCTGGATCTGAGCTTCTATTTCAGAATATTCCAGAGTTTCTGCTTGAGAAGCTAGTGGAAAAACTGAAATCTTAACGCCCAGATTCATTCGTTCTTCATGACGCCTGTATACTTCGCACAAAGAGACCTTGTCTATGCTGACATCGTGATTTAACTGTTCAGCTTTGACCTTGTCTTTTGAAGATTTAAAGTTGTCTATAACGCCTTCATAAACGCCGAAAGTGTATTTCCCACCGTACTTTCGAGTGAGTTTAATAAAATGCTCGGCCGAGGGTTTGTCCATAACGTGAGCGAGTTTATCCCAGGTGAAAGTACTTAATGCCGCGTTGTTAGAGATAGATCGTAAGTCAATAAGTCTGGAACAAGGCTTTGCTTTGCGCTTTATTTCTGACTTGATATAGAAAAGATCGCCATTGCTGATAGATTTGCTACCCAACTCATTCTTGATAAGTTGCGTTAACTGCGGGGATTGATGTTCGAACTGGAGTTTCTTAATAATTGGAGAAAATGAAGAACTCTTCCCAGTTTTTTGTGTAGATATCATACTGCGCAATGTTACGAATACGGCTTAAATTTCGGCCAAGCAATATGTCACAGACACTAAAGCGCTTCATCTAAAACAAATCACGATTTGAGCACAATACTGTCAAATATATTATCTATCGGTCTTAATAGGTTAGCTACTCGTCGTAGCTTCCTTTTTCTATCGTAACTTCATGCACATCGTTTATTTATACTGGCAAATAATCTAGGTATGATAGATGGAGATTAATGACTAATGGCGCTTTATGAACACCTTTGACCAAAACGACATATTAAAGAATAGATTGAGTGAATATCAACAGTCTGTTTTGTCTGTTATGGGGATTAGTCAATGGCATGTTCGCAGTGTTGAGATTCATGACGATGGACAAGCTGATAATGACGTCAGTGTTAATAACTCAGATGACCTAACACAGCAGCAAGATCGACAACAGAAAACTACTAACTCAATTAATGCACTGCGTGATGCTTTATCTCCAGGAACGCAATCAGAAGCAAGCCAAAGCCAGTCAAAGGTAACTACTTCAAACGAGGCTACAACTCCAACTAAACCTAGCTCTCCCAGTAATAAGCCGATTCAAGAACTGCCGCCTGGCGTGCACCTTCTTTTTGATGTTCGCGATCAGGAAAGAGGTTTTGTTGATGATGTTATTGCTTCAGTGAAAGAAGAAGCTCGAGATGCTATTCGTTGGCGAGTGGGAGAGAGTATTCAACTCGAAGGTGGAGAGTTACTGACACCTCCTGTTTCCGCAGTTATGACAAACCCAAAGTTAAAGCGACAACTTTGGCGTTTGTTATGTAGCCATGTATAGCGCGTTTTGATGACGCCAGAATACCAAGCATTGAGCTATCAAAAGCTTACACAACAATACTTTCAAAACGCCTTTTTACTGCACCAACAAAGTCACTCTAACCCCTGGTCTCAAACCGCTTTTGTTGATTGTCTCGATAAGCCTTATTTTGGTTGGCAAGCCATCAAGAAGGGCGAAGTCGTAGGTTATTACATTGGCTTAAATGTGGTTGGCGAAGTCACTCTTATGGATATAGGGATTAGTAAAAAACACCAAGGCTTAGGATTTGGACGTGACATGTTAGAGCATTTTTTTAAACAGAGTCAGTTGCAGAATGGTTTCGAAATTTGGTTAGAAGTACGTGAAAGTAATTCTCGCGCGATTAAGCTTTATGAAACCTCCGGGTTTGAATTGATTGAGCAACGTAAAAACTACTATCAACTGAAATCTGAAGTTGCTGGTCAGCCAGACAGCAAAGAAGATGCATTGATTATGAAAAAGGTATTAGTCCCTTAAATTATTGAGGACGTATAGAGGAAATCTGCAAATGCAAAATCATGATGTCCAACCTATGAAGATTACCGTTGTCGGCACTGGTGGTGTAGGAGGCTATTTTGGAGGTCGTCTCGCGTTAGCTAGCCATCACGTGACTTTTGTTGCTAGAGGTAAACATCTTGAAGCCATCAATAGCCAAGGATTGAAAGTTAAGAGTATTGAAGAGGACTTTCATATTGAAGGTGCAAACGCAACGGATGCATTAGAGTCCATTCCTGAACAGGACATTATTTTATTCGCGACTAAGACTTGGCAATTGGCTGAATCGGCACAGCAATTAAAGCAGGCGGTTGGAAAGAATACGCTTTTAATACCTTTGCTAAATGGTGTCGATGCTCCTGAACAACTTCAAGATATATACGGGTTAGAAAACGTTCTTGGAGGTTTGTGCAAGATTATAAGTTTTATTGATGAACCGGGTGTAATTAAACATACAGGTGCTGTGCCTTATATTGAGTTTGGTGAGTTGCAGGATGTAAAACAAGAACGATGCCAAAAGCTAAGTACAATGTTTACCGATGCTGGGATTAAAAACAAAGTTTCTAGCGATATCACTGTTAATATGTGGGAGAAGTTCCTCTTTATTAGTGCAATGAGCGCTTTAGGTGCGATTACCGAATCACCTATCGGTGCTATTCGGACTAACGCGGTTACACGCAAAGCTTTGTCTGGCGTTATGCTCGAAATACAGCAGCTCTCCATGGCAATGGATATTGCAATGCATGATGATATCGTGAGTAAGACTCTGCATTTTGTCGATCAGCTACCAGAACATAGTACGAGCTCAATGCAACGCGATATTGCCGCTGGGAAGTTATCTGAGATAGACGCACAGCTGGGTACTGTGGTGAAGTTGGGTAAAGCATATGGTGTATCTACACCGGTAGCTGATTTTATCTATACCTCCTTAACTATGAGAATCTCCGCTAGTGCCAACCAGTAAAATTGATGACTTAACATTAAGGCAAGCACGCCCAGAAGAGTTGCCTATATTAAGAACGCTGGAGCAAAAGGTCGTAGATGCAGAACGACCATTTAATGATGCTATCAAGTCACAAAACGCGATCTACTATGATTTAGAAGAGCTTTTGACAAATGAATCTGCTTGCATGTTGGTTGCAGAAGATGCATCAGACATTGTGGCAACAGGGTATGCGCAAGTTAGAACGTCAAAAGTATCATTGAGTCATGAAAAGCACGTCTACTTGGGCTTTATGTTTGTCGATGAGGCGTATCGAGGCTTAGGGCTTAATAAACTCATTTTGGATAATCTTATTAACTGGGGTAAAGAGCAAGGGCTGGAAGACTTTTACTTGGATGTTTATGCTGAAAATCAGTCAGCTATAAGAGCCTATGAAAAAGCAGGGTTCTCCCAATCCATGGTTGAGATGAAGCTTCACTTAGATTGAAGCAATTCCATATTTCTTGTTAAAAAGCGTTTTCCCGTTTGAGCTGAAATGAATCATGCGAGAGTTAAGATCTCTTCTGGCCCAGCCTTTACTTAGCAAGTCTTCCAATATCCACTGACCTAATGTACCGGAAAGGTGGTTTCTTCTCTCGCTCCAGTCTAAACAGGACTTACAGAGAGGGCGTTTATTATTCTCTATCTTTGCAATATCTGCCCCCATATTGGTGAAAAACGCTTTTCCTGAGTCTGTGATTAACGTCTCTGAACTGTTGTCGGCAATGTAACCCTGCCTAACTAGTGCATCGTATAAAGAGACAGCAACTTCACCGGCTAAGTGGTCATAGCAAACGCGAGACTCTCTGAGTTTAGGATCTGAAGGTCCCGTTGCGATAGAAGACGTATTTGGAGCTGCAGATAGAGTTAAGAGTTTTTCGATTAGTTCTGCAACTTCATGCCCTCTTAACTGAAAATATTTGTGCCTTCCTTGTTTTCTGACAACTAACAAGTGCCCATCGACTAACTTGCTCAAGTGGCTGCTTGCGGTTTGCGATGTTATGCTCGCGCTCGTTGCTAACTCAGTTGCTGTTAAAGCTTTACCACTCATGAGCGCCATGAGCATTTGAGCTCTTGTTGTTTCGCCTATAAGGCTCGCTATCGCTGAAATATCAGGTTCCATAATCGATGTTTACCAATAGTTCGATGAGTATCGAAGCAGGAAGTTAATCAGCTTATTAGACTGCCTTAAACATTGTACAGAAACAATCACGACTTTCTTAATTTAAGGGCTGAGATATGGAATTAATCAACTACCTCAATGAACACTTTCTTACCAGAGATGAATTGCTCAAGACTGCTAAAGTCAGCGAAGAGACGCTGCGTACTTATCAAGAGCAAAAAGTTATGCCAGGGCCGTCGTATACAATATGTCTGTCTTTGAACTGCGATTCATACTTTGGTGAATATGATAACGAACAACGGCTCGAATACTATGCTAAAGGATATCTTACTTGGCTAGGAATTTTGCAGTCGTTAAACAATCTAAAAGACGCCTTTATTATCTTTAAAGAGCGTTATATTAAGACGATTGATGAGTTAGAAAATAATGGATATGAAGATTGCATACGGGAGCTGAAAGAAAGTATCGACGAGCAAGTTGAACAAGAGTGGGGGCATTTTTTGAATGGTACCTATGGCTTATGCACTAAATCAGGGCTACCGGAAGATATTGCGGCTAAGGAGTTAGCGATTCGAGAAATTAAAAGGTTGATATCGTTCTCGAAACTTAGTGATGAACAACTTTCTAAACTGGCTGAGGCGGTGAATCTGTTAGATGCCGTTAGTGCGCTATTTGCATCGCATGAAAAAGTGAGAAGTTCGAGACAGC
This sequence comes from Alteromonadaceae bacterium M269, assembly GCA_004353515.1. Classification (GTDB taxonomy): domain Bacteria; phylum Pseudomonadota; class Gammaproteobacteria; order Enterobacterales; family Alteromonadaceae; genus M269. Next base: position 710,271 of record SMNZ01000002.1, read on the forward strand.
GATTGATAGATGACGTTCGTAAGGAGTATAGATTATAAAGAGAATTGAAAAGTGGCGAACTCTCACTCATAGCTGAATACTATGAGTGAGAACCCTGATTGGGATTAAAGTAGCGTAGCCGCTCCAATCATCAGAACTGATGCCCAAGAAACCAGGTAAACTGGTGTTCTTAAGAAAGGGACACCTGCGATGTAGACAACAGCGTGTAAAACTCTAGAGAAGAAGAATACCTGTGACCACATAGCGATATCAGCATGAGCCGTTTGCGGTGCGATAAAACCTGCTGCAACAATCACGGCAATCAATGCAGGCATGGTCTCGACCATGTTTAAGTGTGCACGTTGTGCTCTAGCCGCCCATAAAGGTTGAGTAGGTTGCTCTTGCGGAAACTTTTCCGGGTAGTTGTGCAAGAACGATGGGATACCCCACACAAAAGCACGTGCAAGTATGTAAGGTGTCCATAATAAAAGGGTTAAAACGCCGCTAAGGGCTAAATAGTAATAAGCTGTTTGCATGATATTGACTCGATATTAGAAGGGTTTGTTGAGCTTTGCTGCAAAACTTTACAGCAAAGGTCAACAGACCCTAAGAACTGAAACCGTTAAAAATAACTTCTAATTTGTGACCAAAAGGGTCGCGTACAAAAGTGGTGTAGACATTTGGGATAGGGTATTCCGGACGTGGCCCTGGCTGACCTTCGCATTGCCCACCGTTCTCTACGGCAAAGGCATGGAATGCTTCAACACTGTCTCTGGTGTTAGCTGCAAAGCAGATATGGGTGCCGTTGCCTGGTGTGTAGGCTTGACCGTCTGCGGGTAGCATCAATAAAAATTGAACGGTGTCTTTACCGTAAGCTGCAAAGCCGTCTGATGTTGCCAAACGCTTACAACCTAACGTTTCCATTAAACCGTCATAAAAGCTAGTGGCTTGTTTTAAGTCCGGTACACCGATACTTAAGTGATCGATAATATTCATGGCTTATTCCTCAAGTAGAGAGGGGAGCGCATGGCAGGCTGCACTCCCAGTCTGGTTTACAGGGCAGTTGCCGCAGTGTGCTCGATTTTCTTCCACTGTTTCTTAGCAGTTGAAATCGTTTTCTTAGGGTTCTTTTGGTATTCCTTGTAGATATCTTCGTTAAGGAATACGTAAAGCTTACCGTCTACTACATCTGCGTATTGAGGGTCGCCGTCGAACTTCTTACCAACAGAAACACCGAAAGTACAGAAACCACCGTTTTGAGGCGTGTACTTCTTCGCACTCTTTTCAAACTTGGCTTTGTTTTCTTCGTTCTGGAAGTAGTAAGCAACACCGTTGTGAACTGCAGTGTACTTAGCGCTACCTTCAACACGGTTGCCGATGTCGATAAAGGCAACAGGGTCAACACCGTGCAAGCCTAGCGGTGCGCCGGCAGCAGTTAATCCTGCAGCAACGTTATTTTCATCAGCCGCATATGCTGGCATACCAGCAACACCCATCATTAAAACTGCAACAGCAATGACTCTTTTCATGGTTTTCTCCAAAAGTTGTTTTGTAAGTAAAGTAAACTGACTTTGCTTAAGTCGAGGCGAATATTCTAGAAAACGGTACGATTGGTCAATAATGCGAGGTTAAGTAAGGTTTTAGTGCTAAATATTCGATACAATATGCAAATTAATGGGTTTGTGAGCGATAAATACAAAGTACTTTTGACTGAAAATCCCAAAAATGATGCAGTTAGTCTCAGATTCGGTCTATAAAGGGTATTAATTAACAAACTATGCTATTTATGTACGCTTGTTTCACACGTTTGGCAGTGTATATCCGAGTGGTTTGGGTATAGCAGTCACTAATTAGGAATCACCTATGGATATTTTGACAGATATATTCGACACGCTGGATTTAAAAGGTGCGTTGTATTTTCGAACTGACTTTTCTTCACCTTGGGCTGTCGAAGTGCCTGATCTAACCGATGCAGCACGTTTTCATCTAGTTGTTCAAGGGACTTGCCACGTGACCCTGCCTAATGGCGAAGCTGCAACACTTGGAGCTGGAGATTTGATTCTTATTCCAAGAGGACAATCCCATATCTTAGCAGATCAGATAACCCATAAAGCACCATCTTTGGAGACCGTATTAGATGATCTCAAATACGATGGGAACGGTGTTTTAATTGCTGGTGAAGGTGAGGAACATGCTGCTACTAAGATGGTTTGCGGACACTTTACTTTTAGAAAAGGTGCGGATCATCCTGTTCTTAATGCGTTGCCTGACTACATCCACACAACTGCGGGCGATAGAGCTAGAGAGCCATTATTGGATGAAATGTTAAGGCTGATTTCACGGCGTATATTTGTTGAAGACTTAGGTTCAGAAGCTTCTGTAACTCGTATGTCAGAGATTGTATTTATTGAACTTGTAAGAGCAGGTATTGGTAGAGATGAGCGTTTGTCTACCATGATTAATGCCTTTAGGGATAAGTACATAGGGCATGCGTTAGAGTTGATCCATAAAAGAACACCTGAACCCTGGACTGTTGAATCACTCGCTAGGGAAGTGGGGATGTCTCGTTCGCGTTTCTCCGATCGTTTTAGTGATTTAATGAATGTGTCTCCGATGGCTTATCTGGCCGAGTGGCGTTTGCAGAAAGCTCTGACTCTACTTGATGACCTGCGCACCAGTGTGCAGCAAGTGTCAAACCAGGTAGGGTACCAATCGCCTGCTGCTTTCACCCGTGCATTCTCAAAGCGTTTTGGCGAAAGCCCCAGTCAATATCAGAAGACGGTGTAAACGCTGCAGAAAGTCTAAGCCCAAGGATTTAACCTCCCTAATCTCCGCTGTTACTTTTAACGACAAATCAACAGATAAGATAGAAGTAGCAGCTCCTTTCCCTCCATTTCTCAGAAATTGAAATCTATCGTGTATTTCGCGATGATATTTCCAGTTTTATAACTTTTGCAATAAGATGCGCGTAATCAAAACGATAGGCCTTACAGCACATTATGAAAACCATAGGGATGTTAGGTGGGATGAGTTGGGAATCAACAGCGACTTATTACCAGCTTCTTAATCAGGGGATAAAAAAGAGGTTAGGTGGATTGCATTCGGCGAAGATCTATTTGCATAGTGTCGACTTTGCAGAAATCGAGTCTCTTCAGCGTCAAGGTGAATGGTCAACTATGGCTAATATGCTCACTACTGAAGCTCAGAAAATGCAGCAAAGTGGTGCTGATTTCTTGGTCATCTGTACCAATACTATGCACAAAGTGGCACCTGAAATTGAGGAAAAGTTAGATATACCTGTGTTGCATATCGCTGATGCGTTAGCCAATGTGTTGTTAGCTGATGGTGTATCTCGTGTGGGGTTATTAGGGACTCGATTCACCATGGAACAAGACTTTTATAAAACTCGGTTATCACAGAAGCATGGAATCGAAGTGGTTGTTCCGTCTGAAAATGAAAGAAACTTGGTCCATGAAGTTATATACGAAGAGCTTTGTCGAGGCGTTATTAAAGAATCGTCTCGTCAAGCCTATGTTCAAATAATCAATAGTTTGAGTGAACAAGGTGCTCAAGCTGTGATTTTAGGGTGTACAGAAATATCCCTATTGGTTAAGCCAGAAAATACAGCACTCCCTTTATATGATACTACCGCTATTCACGCTGAAGCTGCGGTTTCAATGGCGCTTTCTTAATGAATAAAATAGTCTCTTTCTTTCTTACCTTATCATTCTTTATCGCGAGCTCTTCTGTAAACGCAGGTTTAGAGGATGCTGCAAGCCAAAAAGCATTAAATGAAGCATTAGCTAGTATCCAAAAGTCACACAATATCCCAACTTTATCTGTTGCTGTTATTGATGGTGGAGAGTTTGTTTACACCTCGAGTTTTGGGGAGTTTAAACATAATGCAACTGAACAGGCACCGAGATTGAGAGTGGCTTCGATAACTAAGTTGTTTACAGCGCAGGCGATTATGCAATTAGTTGAACTGGGCATTGTTCAACTTGATGATTTGGTTAGTCGGTATATTGAACAGTTTGACGGCAGCAAAACCACAGTTGAAGACTTATTAACACATGGCTCAGGTTTAAAAGATGTTGTCAGGCCGTCGGACGCCGATGAAGGTAAGACATTTGATGACTATCTATCTGAAAGCTTAGCGGGTAATGCCCCATCAACTTTAGCCACATTTCAGTATGCTGATATTAATTACAATATCTTAGGGAAAATTGTTGAGGAAGCGTCGGGTGTTGCTTACGTTGATTATGTGCATACTAATATTATTGAGCGTTTGGGGTTAAAAAATACGGGCTTCTATCAAACCAGTGCGGACTTTGTTGAACCTGAACCTCCTAACCATAATTATGGCATTATTACTCAAGCTTCCGAGCGGCCTTATGATGTAAATTATGCACCGAGTGAGGGCTTGATATCGACTGCTTCTGATATGGCAATATGGGCATTAGCTGTATTGACTGAACATCCAGCGCTACTGAGTGTTGAGTCATATCGTGATATGCAAACTCCTAGAGGCAAGACAAATTGGGGGGAGTTACAGATTGCATTGGGTTGGCAAGTTCTTGGGTATGAAATCATGCAGTTGGCCCAGCATGCCGGTGGCATTACCGGATATAAAGCTCTGGTAATATCATACCCTTTAAAAAAGCGTGCAATTGTTGTTATGGCAAATGCTGGTGAGGTACCGCGTTGGGGAATTGCACAAGCGGTAAATCAAGCCATTGATGGGCAAGACATCGTTTTACCCGAGTCATCTCAAGGTCGCTATCGACTCATTCTAGTCGCCTCAGTTTTGGTTATTCTTGGCGTAGTTGGCTTTTTAGTTTGGCGCAGGTCAAGTAAAAAAACTCAGGTTAAATAAGATTTTATACAATGAGACAACTGAGCAACTTTGGTCAAGTTTTCATATATGTCGAAAGGCATGATGTGTTGGTCAAGAATACCTAGTTGAACTGGTTGATTTTGTTAGTTCAGCTATTGGTGGGAGTTGGTCGTTGACTAAAAGATTAAAAACTGTACTCGATTTCGTTGAGTCTCACATTGATAAACCGCTAACGCTCGATGAACTTTGCCAGGTTGCAAACTTGTCTAAGTTTCATTTCCATCGTCAGTGTTCGGCTTATTTTGGCATGAGTGTTTATCAATTTATCAAACTCCTCAGGATGAAAAGAGCTGCTTTTCAATTGGCATTTCGCACTGAAAAGAAAGTTATCGATATCGCCTTGTCTAATGGTTACGACAGCCATGAAGCGTTTTCACGCGCATTTAATAAAATCTTTGGCTTGTCACCATCCGCTTTTAGACGGACACCGGACTGGCATTCTTGGCATCAACATTATCAAAAACTTGTTCAATTTAGGATGCAAGCTATGACAGAACATGCCAACTATCAGGTTGATTTAGTTAACTTTCCCGAAACTCCTATTGCTGTTATGACTCACAAAGGTGATCCGAGAGCCTTAGGTCACACTATCCAACGCTTTATTGCTTGGCGAAAGCACATGAAATTGCCTCCAAGTAAGAGTCGAACATTTAATTTGGTTTATCACGATCCTAATACTGTCCCTCCTGAAGAGCATCGATTTGATCTAGCCTGTGTGTATCAGGGAGAACTACTTGACGATGAAAGCGATGTTGCGAAGAACGTTATTCCCGAAGGGCGATGCGCTCGTATCAGACATATAGGGAGCGATGATCTTTTAGGGCCTGTTGTTGATTATCTCTATTCCACTTGGCTTGTTCAAAATGAAGTGGAGGTTAGGGAATTTCCATTGTTTTTTGAACGTGTGAGTTTCTTTCCTGAAGTTAAAGAAAACGACATGATAACGGATGTATACTTACCCATTATTTAGAATATTGGGCTGAGCATATGACGGCTTTGGAAAATAAGGTTCCACCACCACTCATTTGTATTTTTTCTGCTTTATTGATGTGGTGGCTATCGTCACTTTCTGCGCCATTTGCGTTAGATGAAGCAATACGCCGAGCGCTGATATTCTTATTTTTAGGCCTAGGGGTGATTGTTTGTGTGGCTGGAATTATTGAATTCAAACGAGTCAAGACGACAGTCAACCCTCTTAAACCAGAAACCGCTTCTTCTTTAGTGAATTCAGGTGTTTACCGAATTTCAAGAAACCCAATGTATTTAGGTATGGCCTTGATTTTGCTGGCGTTCGCTGTGTATCTATCTTCTGTCATCTCTCTTCTTGGGATTATTGTTTTTGTTTTTTATATGAATAAGTTTCAGATAGTACCAGAAGAAAAAGCCATCGAAGGACTCTTCGGAGACGATTACATTTTGTATAAAAGTAAAGTCAGGCGTTGGATATAGGTGCTTAAAGCATTCAAATAAAACACATAACGCGCTATACTCCGCGGCCAAATTTTGTGTTCTATCTTTAATAATTACCGAGTTATTCATGTCATTCCAGCAAGAAGTCGATAAAAGACGTACTTTCGCGATTATTTCTCACCCTGATGCGGGTAAAACAACCATTACTGAAAAGGTTTTGCTGTTTGGGAATGCCATACAAAAGGCTGGTACAGTAAAAGGTAAAAAGTCAGGGCAACATGCTAAATCTGACTGGATGGAGATGGAAAAGGAGAGGGGGATCTCGGTAACCACCTCTGTTATGCAGTTTCCATACAACGATCGCTTGGTGAACTTACTGGATACACCGGGACACGAAGATTTCTCCGAGGATACTTATCGCACGCTAACAGCTGTTGATTCCTGTTTGATGGTTATCGATGCCGCTAAAGGTGTTGAAGCACGTACCATTAAATTAATGGAAGTTACACGCTTACGTGATACGCCCATTATCACTTTCATGAACAAACTTGATCGTGACACTATGGATCCAATCGATCTGATGGATGAAGTAGAGAGTGTTCTTAATATTAAATGTGCACCTATTACCTGGCCAATTGGGATGGGTAAAGAATTCAAAGGTGTTTATCATTTATTAAGAGATGAAACTATTTTGTATCAAACTGGGCTGGGCCACGAGATACAAGAAAAGCGCATTGTAAAAGGTTTAGATAATCCGGAGTTAGATGAGGCGATAGGTCACTATGCTGAAGAACTCAGAGAAATGCTCGATCTGGTAAAAGGTGCGTCTAACGAGTTTAATCACGAAGAGTTTATCCGCGGTGAATTGACGCCCGTTTACTTTGGTACGGCACTAGGTAACTTTGGCGTTGACCACATGTTGGATGGACTGGTTGAGTGGTCACCTAAGCCACAAGGGCGCTCCACTGATCAACGTGAGGTTGATCCACAAGAGACTAAGTTCAGTGGTTTTGTATTTAAAATTCAGGCTAACATGGACCCTAAGCACCGAGACCGTATCGCATTTTGCCGAATTGTCTCGGGGAAATACGAAAAAGGTATGAAGATGCATCAAACGCGAATAGGTAAAGATATTCGTATTTCTGATGCGGTAACCTTTTTAGCTGGCGATAGATCGGCAGCTGAAGATGCTTACGCTGGCGATATTATTGGATTACATAATCACGGCTCTATTCAAATTGGGGACACCTTTACGGCAGGTGAGAAGTTTAGGTTCTCTGGTATTCCAAACTTTGCGCCCGAGCTATTTAAGCGCATTCGTTTGAAAGATCCGCTAAAACAAAAACAACTACAAAAGGGCCTTATACAGTTAGCTGAAGAAGGAGCTGTACAGGTCTTCAGGCCATTGAGCAACAACGACCTAATCGTTGGTGCGGTTGGTGTGCTCCAGTTCGATGTGGTTGTTGCTCGATTGAAGTCAGAATACAACGTTGATGCATTGTATGAGCACGTAAGTGTCGCAACAGCACGTTGGGTTTACGGCGATGATAAAAAGGTTGACGAGTTTAGACGAAAAGCCGAACAGAATTTAGCGTTGGATGGTGGTGACAACCTCACCTATATTGCTCCAACGATGGTTAACTTGTCGTTAGCACAAGAACGTTATCCCGATATTGAGTTTAAAACGACTCGCGAACACTAGTTTATACACTGAAACGGGCGTCCTGCCCTAATTCAGAACCGGGAAAGATAAAATGTAATTTTTCTTTCCCTCACATTTTCAATCACAGAAGGTTGATTGAAAATGGCGATGTTTCCATGCATCGCATATAGATTCCACTGTTGTCAGTTGGAACTATTTAGTTTGCATAGCGAATAAAAGAGACAGTATGAATATTCAAGCTTTATTAGTAGAACGTTTTCAAAAAGCCATGATTGATATTGGCGCGCCAGCAGATGCGCCTGCACCTCTGACACGCAGTACCAAGGCAGGTTTTGGTGATTATCAGTTTAATGGTGCTATGGCTTTGGCTAAATCGCTTAAACAAAAGCCACGCGATATCGCTGAAAAGCTTGTGGAAGCAGTTGATGTCAACGATGTTGCAGAAAAGCTAGAAGTAGCAGGGCCGGGCTTTATTAACATCCATTTGAGTGCTCAATGGCTAGCGAAACAAGTTGAACAAACACTCGCAGATGAGCGCTTAAATGTTGATACTCAAACTACACAGACCATGGTAGTTGATTACTCCTCTCCTAATCTGGCCAAAGAAATGCACGTTGGGCATTTGCGGAGCACCATCATTGGTGATTCGGTAGCTAAAGTTCTGGAGTTCATGGGGCACACAGTGTTACGCCAAAATCATATGGGTGATTGGGGAACGCAGTTCGGCATGTTGCTCGCTCATCTAAATGATAAGTTAGCACATGACGAAGTAGCTGAGACAGCCCTATCTGATCTGGAAGACTTCTACAGAGAAGCGAAGGTTCGCTTTGATAATGAAGATGGCTTTGCTGATCGCGCACGTGATTATGTTGTGAAGCTTCAGGGAGGGGACACTGACTGTCTAGCCTTATGGCAACAGTTTATCGACGTATCGATTACACATAGCCAAGATGTTTACGACAAACTCGGTGTTAGCCTGACGCGCGAACACGTGATGGGTGAGAGTGCGTATAACCCTGACTTACCCAGTGTGATTAGCGACTTAAAAGACAAAGGTTTGTTGGTTGAAGATCAAGGGGCTCAAGTAGTATTCATAGATGAACTTGCTGACAAAGAAGGTAAACCGGCGGCTTACATTCTTCAAAAATCAGGTGGTGGTTATCTTTATTCAACGACTGACCAAGCGGCCATTCGATATCGTAGAGAAAAGCTAGGTGCAACTCGAACGCTTATTTTTACCGATGCTCGTCAAGCGTTGCACTTTAAGCAAACAGAGTTGGTTGCTCGTAAAGCTGACTTTATTGCTGATAATGAAGTTTATCAGCATTGCCCATTTGGGATGATGTTAGGGAAAGACGGAAAGCCTTTCAAAACACGCTCTGGTGGCACGGTAAAACTAGTTGAGTTGCTTGATGAAGCAATTGAACGTGCAGAGAAACTGATCTCTGAACGTGATTCAGATATTTCTGATGAAGAGCGTCAAGATATAGCGGTTAAAGTAGGTATCAGTGCTGTTAAATATGCTGACCTCAGTAAAAACAGAACAACCGATTATATTTTTGACTGGGATACCATGCTGAGTTTTGAAGGCAATACAGCGCCTTATCTTCAATATGCTTATACCCGAGTTAAAAGTATTTTCCGCAAAGCCAATGTTGATATTGAAGCTATCAACGCTGACGTTGTTATTGCTGAGTCTCAAGAAAAAGCACTTGCCGTGAAGTTATTGCAGTATCAAGAGCCTATTATGCAAGTAGCAAGTGATGCGACACCGCACGTGCTTTGTACTTATATCTATGAATTGGCTAGCTTGTTTATGAGTTTCTATGAAGCATGCCCAATATTAAAAGACGGAATAGACGCTGAAGTTAGAGACAGTCGTCTGATGTTAGCTGCGTTGACAGCCAAGACCCTAAAATCTGGCCTAGATTTGTTGGGTATAGATACTATGGAAAAGATGTAATTAATCACATATATGCGCCAAGCTAACGAGTTTGGCGCATAAAGCTCTTCAGTTAAACTTACTCTTCTTCTACTTTTTGAACGACATCGGCAAAACCACTTGCTTCGCCAAAGGTTTTATAGTGGTGAACAGCATAGCTGATTTGAGCGGCGTTCCATTCTTCCAGTTTTGCCAAAAGTTCGGGATTTTGCTGCGCTAGTTTATTCATATCCGCAATATGATCTTTTTGTCGCTCTAGCATCGACTCTTTTATCTCAGCACGGCTAATGTTAGTGAGGTTGTTGAACAAATTTCTTCTTGAACCCCTTAATCTAGCGTCTTGTCTGGCTTCAAATAATATTCTGTTCTGGAAAGCAGGGGCACAGATTCGGGTCTTGGTTTTTCTGCCTACATAAACTTTATCTTCGCAGCTTACTTTAAAATCGTCATCATTGGTTAAGCTGTTGTATAGCGAAAAGAAGTCTTCTTCGGAGTTTCTCAAGGCTCTTTTGAAAAAGCTTAAAGGCCGTTGCCCATATACTTCGATTCTTTCAATCGCTTTTTCAACGCTTTGTTGTTGGTTTGGATTAGTAACGTGTCCTAAGATAGCTGAGCTTTCTTGAGCAGATACGTTTGCTTGGAAAAACATAAACAATAGTGCGGAAAAAGATCCGAGATATTTCATAGCCCATTCCCTTTATATCGGTAACTATTTTATCTAATACTACTCGCAATTCGCTTTATTTCAACAATCGCTAATTTGGGTTATTGGTATCAGACGGTGTTTTAGTGTTGCCATAGTCCTTGGTGTTAAACGTATTTTCATGTTTTTTCATGCGTTCGGTGACTAAAGTTTCTATTTGTTCAACATAATCATCACTGGTGGGTGTCGCTGTTTTATCTGATGCGGTATTGTGATTAAACAAATTAATAAAGTCGTCGCTTTTACGTCCAAATTTGAGTAGAGACTGAAAATAAATGGCAGGATTACTGGGGTTAGTGATGGTACCGTATAACGCCAATATGATGCTCACTGGACTTAAAATAAGATCCCTGAGCCCATCCATTGCGAGTTTACATTGGAAAACTAAAACATCACGTAAGAGCTTTCTGGTCGTGCTTTTGTTTTCTTGCTGCGTCTTTACATCTATTTGATCATCCATTCACCAGAGGCCTTTACGTAATTAAAGATTAATGAGCATAATAACTTCTTTAATTTATACCGAATTTTCTTAAAAATATACCGACTTATCTCAGCATCCACGAGGATGTTTAACAGGAAATACTCATGACAAAAATATTGGCATTCGCGGGTAGTACACGCAAAGATTCTTTCAATAAAAAACTGGTTAAAGTCGCTGCAATGGGAGCTCAAGAGGCAGGTGCAGAAGTCACTTATATTGATCTGGCTGACTTTCCTATGCCGCTTTTTGATGAAGACCTCGAAGCAGAGAAGGGGATGCCTGAGCATGCTCAACGTTTTAAAAATTTGATGCTTGAATCTGACGGCTTCCTGATTTCTTCACCAGAATACAATGGTGCTTACAGTGCGGTACTTAAAAACGCGATCGATTGGGCATCCCGCGGTGCTGAAGGTGAACCTATTCTTGCTGCCTTTAGAGGTAAAACAGCGAGCTTGATGGCGACTTCTCCTGGAGCTATTGGTGGTTTGCGTGGACTAGGTGCACTAAGTACGCTATTGAGTGGTGTCGGAGTTCTAATATTGCCTAATCAAAAAGCCGTAGGTAAAGCTCATGAGAAGTTTAACGAAGATGGCACTATGACAAGTGAGAAGATGCAAGCCAACGTTATGAAAATGGGGGCTGACTTAGTCGCTACCATTGAAAAGTTGCAAGGCTAAGAACAAGCGACCTCCCAGAACAGAGGGATCTGAAAGTTAGCTAAATAGGGCCGAGTAACCTAATCTTAATTATGGTCTCGGCAATTTTGAACGTTGTGATAATGTCGAATAAGATACGAATGTTCAAAAACACTTTCAGCCTTTATCTTCAACTAGGCAAATTTCGGTTGTGCCTGTTGGTTCTTTTTACTGCGCTTATTGGCTACGGGCTTGGTGTTGAGCATTTTGATATTGGTGAGTTATGGGCCTTTTCAACTGGGACATTACTCACCGCTATGGGAGCCAACGGTCTTAATCAATGGTGGGAAAGGGAACGTGATAGTTTGATGGTTAGAACGCGAAATCGTCCTATTCCATCTAAGAAAATGACTTCAACACATGCCCTGCTAGCGACCATGATTTGGTCTGTCGCAGGCATAATTGTTCTATTGATTGGCGTTAATGGTCTTACTGCTCTATTAGCATTTATAACACTTGTCAGTTATTTACTCATCTATACTCCTGCCAAACCTTATTCATCAATTGCTGTTTTGTTAGGGGCTGTTCCTGGCGCGATTCCTCCGATGATGGGATGGACGGCTGCAACCAACACTCTGAGTATCGAAGCTTGGGTTTTAGGTTGCGTACTCTTTTTATGGCAGATACCTCATTTTATGTCTCTAGCTTCCATCTACCGGCATGATTATGACAAAGGAGGCTATCACTTACTTCTCGATAACCCTGAAATTGAAAGAGCAACTCGCGGCATCATTTTAGTTTTTAGCTTAGCGTTATTGGGAGTCACATTGTTAGCGCCAGCAGTTGGTGTTGGTAAAAGCGTTTTTCTTATCGGAGCAACTGTTTTTGGAGGGATAATGGTTTGGTTCGCAATAAGGCTCTACCAACAATACAGTATTAAAAATGCACGGCTCGTTTTTAGAGGAAGTATTATTTATATTCCACTACTAATGATATTGCTATTGGTTGACCAAAGAATACTAAGTCTTTAAAAATTCTTTTATTCAAACAGTTATCTTTGAATTTTGAGCTAATTCAGGTTCAGGTTATTTAGTGCTATAATTGAATTTTAACATTTTATTTACATTTGGCGCTAAAGGATGTTGTGTTGCGAGGGCAACGACCATGAAAAGATATTATTACATTAGTGATGATCTAAATGACTTAGAATCAGTTGAAAGAGAATTGGAAGACAAAGGGTTTAGTACACCCCAAATTCACGTACTGAGTGAAAACGATGCGGAAGTTGAAAAGCATCACCTCCACGCAATAGAGGCAGTACTTAAGCAAGATGTTGTGCATTCTACTGAACTCGGTGCGGTAGTGGGGGCTGTCATGGCAACTTTGGTATTGCTCGTTGCTTATCTAATGGAATGGCATACCACGGCAGCAGGCTGGATCCCATTTGGCTTTTTAGCCGTCGTCATCTTAGGGTTTTGCACTTGGGAAGGCGGGTTGATTGGTATTCAAATTCCCAACTATCAATTTAAGCGTTTCCAGAAGCTATTAAAGGAAGGGAAACACGTCTTCTTTGTTGATATAGATGCAGAGCAAGAAGAAGCCTTGTCGCAGATTGTAGCAGAACATCCGAGATTAAAAGTCGCTGGCACCGGCGAGGCAACACCAGGATGGGTTGTTCACGGCCAAGAGAAGTTCCATAAAGCGATGAAAATACTACCTTAGATTTTGCAGCAGCGGGCCTAATCTCAAGCCCGCCAGCTCTAGCTACGAGTAAAAAACAGTATGCGGCTGAGCAAGGTATAATCAGACTCCATTGCCATAATGCCGATAAATAAGCTTAAGCAAAGTGGCGGTATCAGTATCGCGCAAATCAATGCCATTCGTTCCCACATCATATGCATGAACACACTGATAATCAGGCCTGCTTTTAAAGCCATAAAGATTAGGATAAGTGACCAGCGTAATATGCCTTGAAGCTGCATATAATCCACCAGATAAGAGAGTCCGCTGAGAAAAAATAGCAGCAGCCATACTTTTAAATATAGGCTTATAGGATGCTCTTGGTGAGCTTGGTCTTCTGTGTGAGTTTGAATATCGACAGACATAATAACTCTCCAAATCTACCAAAGGTAAAATAACGCAAAAATGAAAACCCAAACCAAATCAACAAAGTGCCAATAGAGGCCGGATATTTCGACAATCTCGTAGTTGCCCGATTGCTCGTAGTGTCCTTTGAGTATTTTGATCGCGACAGTAGCGAGGTAGATCACACCGATTGAAACATGTAGTCCGTGAAACCCTGTGACCATAAAGAACACCGAGCCGAATTGGGGTGCTCCGAACGGATTTCCCCAAGGCCTAACGCCTTCTTCAATCAGTTTGCTCCATTCAAATGCCTGCATGCCAACGAAGGATAAGCCTAAAACTGCCGTTACAATCATTAGTAGCGCAGCTTTCATTTTGTCTTTGCGATAACCGAAGTTAACGGCCATCGCCATGGTGCCACTACTGGTGATTAAGATGAAAGTCATGATTGCAATCAAAACTAAAGGAATATGATGCCCAGCTATTTCGAGGGCGAATACTTCGCTAGCGTTGGGCCAAGGCTCTGTTGTCGACATGCGAACAACCATGTATCCAATGAGAAAGCAGCTAAATACAAAGGTGTCACTTAACAGGAAAATCCACATCATGGCTTTGCCCCAAGATACCTTGAATGTATTTTTATCGCCTGCCCAATCGGAGACGAATCCTTTTACGCCTTTGGGGTCTTCTAGAGTATGAGTCGTTTGCATTTTTACACACCTCCCAACCCGCAAAACTCAACGATGGCGTCATAAGTTTCTGGTTTGCTTACCAGCAGTGCGAATAATAAGACCCATAACCCTAATAGGAAGTGCCAATACATTGCGCAGAGGCTAATGCATTGATTCATAATGGCCTGACTACGTTTCGTATTTCGGCTGATGACAGCACTGACAGCGTATAGCCACACCAACAGCCCAATAATGACATGGGTTGCATGTAACCCTGTGAGTAAGTAAAAGAAACTCAGAGCGGGGTTTACATCGACGGCGAAACCTTGCTGGTAAAGATGCTGCCAAAAAATGAGCTGGCCTACGACAAAAGCGCAGGAAAATAGGCCGCCTAGCATTAACCCAATCTGAGGAAAGTGCTGACGCTTTGTTTTTGCCAGTTGTAGAAACAAGCTCGCCATGATTAAGTAAATGGTGTTTAGCCAGAGCTGACTTTTATCATAGAGAGGCTGGCTAGGTTGTTCAGCTAATGGTTGCCAATCCGGGTATTGTGAGCGCATCAAAAACGCCACTATAAATAAGAAAAATAGAGCCGAGATAACCACCAAAAGCACCTTAAGTCCCGCTCGCCTCGTGTTTACTTTCCCTTTGTGCTGTACTTTAGGAATAACACCTTGTTCCCAAGGTTTTTCAGTGATGGACGATAAAATGCTCATGTTTTTTCTCCCGATTCAGCGGAAAAATTCTGTGGCAGATAGTCTTGTGCATAACCCGGTACACCGTAGTCGTATGCCCATCGATGGCATATAGGTAATTCCTTACCCCAATTGCCATGGCCGGGGGGCGTCGTCTCCGTTTGCCATTCAAGGGATGTTGCTTCCCATGGGTTATCGCTAGCTTTTTTGCCTTTGAATAAGCTCCAAACGAGGTTGAATATGAAGATCAACTGCATTAAACCGACGAAAATCGCCATGACTGAAATTAACGCATTGAGATCTTTCGCTGAGTCAGGAATAAAGTCGTAATTCTCATAGGCAAAGTATCGCCTTGGTACACCTAGTACACCTAAGTAATGCATAGGGAAGTAAATCGCGTAAGTACCTAGGAATGTGCCCCAGAAATGCAATTTACCTAAAGTGTCGTTCAGCATCCTGCCAGACATCTTGGGATACCAGTGATAAATACCGCCGAAAACAACCAGAATAGGGGAGACACCCATCACCATATGGAAATGAGCAACCACAAAATAGGTATCAGATAGGGGTAAATCTACGACAACGTTACCGAGGAATAACCCTGTAAGGCCACCTATTGTGAAAGTAGATACAAAGCCTAATGCGAACAACATAGGCACATTGAGTCGGATATTACCTCGCCATAGCGTTAGCACCCAGTTATAGACTTTAATCGCCGTCGGGACAGCTATTATCAGTGTGGTGGTTGCAAAGAAGTAGCCAAAAATAGGATTCATTCCACTGACATACATATGGTGAGCCCAGACGACAAAACTCATCACGCCGATAATGACAATTGCCCATACCATCATGCGGTAACCAAAAATGTTTTTCCGAGCATGAATACTGATTAAATCAGACACTATGCCGAAAGCCGGGAGTGCAACGATATAGACCTCAGGGTGACCGAAAAACCAGAAAAGGTGTTGGAATAAGATAGGACTTCCGCCTTCGTAATCTAGCTGCTGCCCCATAGAAATGATGGCCGGCATAAAGAAACTGGTTCCCAGTGTTTTGTCGAACAACATCATCACAGCACTTACGAATAGAGCAGGGAAAGCCAATAGAGCGAGTATGGTCGCAGTGAATATTCCCCATACGGTTAGTGGCATACGCATGAGTGTCATACCGCGAGTACGCGCCTGTAACACTGTGGTAACGTAGTTCAATCCACCCATAGTTGCTGCGACAATAAATACTGCCAGGGAGACCAACATAAGGATGATGCCCCAATCTGAACCCGGGGTGCCGGGTAATATGGCTTGAGGTGGGTATAGGGTCCATCCGGCGCCAGTTGGGCCGCCAGGTACGAAAAAGCTGGCCATTAATATAAGAACGGCTAGGAGGTAGAACCAAACGCTTAGCATATTAACGAATGGGAACACCATGTCTCTAGCTCCTACCATCAAGGGAATGAGGTAATTACCAAAGCCACCAAGGAAGATTGCGGTTAAGAGATAGATCACCATGATCATGCCGTGCATGGTGACAAATTGGTAATAGGCGCTAGGGTCGATGAAATCGAAGTGTCCAGGAAAACCTAACTGTAAGCGCATAAGTCCAGATAGTACTAACGCAACTATGCCCACTAAAATGGCGATAACAGAATACTGGATGGCAATAACCTTGTGGTCCTGACTCCACACGTACTTGGTCCAGAAGCTGTTAGGCTCGTGCATGTCTTGTTCTACTTCATCTTCCATCTTTTACTCCGTATCATCTTTTACTGAGTTCATTTGATGTCTACAGCGTTTTTAAATATTCAATAATGGCTAATGCTTCTTCTTCACTGACAACAGGTGGAGGCATAACAGCTGGGAAACCCGCAACGAGCTTCGCATTAGGCTGGAATATCGATTCTTTTAAATATTCATCAGTGACTTTTACACACTGACCACTGGCAAGTTCTCTTGTTGAACCATATAGTCCTTGCCAGGTTGGACCTAACATCTTGGAACCGTCCTGGCTGTGGCAAGCGGTACAGCCTTTAGATTGCACAAGTTCAGCACCTGAAAGCGGTTTGTCTTGACCATCGATGGTACCTTGGTTCCCTTTTTCTTTGATGTACGCAATCACGGCGTCAATGGCCAAATCGTCGAGTACCACAGCCGGCATAATAGGGGCGTACCCTCTCACAATCTTTGCTGAAGGCTCGAGAATAGATTCTTTAAGATAAGCTTCATCGACAACCACATGTTCACCACCGACTAAGGTCTGTGTTTTGCCAAAAAGACCTTTCCAAGTTGGGCCAATAGGGTTGTCTGTAAAGTCATGACAGCTCAGGCATCCGTTCATTTGAGCGAGCTCTTTCCCACTTTGGGCAAGTACACTCAGTTCTTCGGAATTATTTTTAGCGAGGGCATCTGCAAATGTTGGCTGTTGGTTGAGCCATTGTTCGTATTCGTTTCGCTCTTTCACTTCAACGTAACCACGCATATTGAAGTGCCCAACGCCACAAAACTCAGCACAAAGTATTTCGAACTCACCTAATTTTGTAGGTGTGAACCAAACATAAGATACCGTACCCGGCACCATATCCATCTTGACTCTAAATTGAGGAACGTAAAAATCATGCAAGACATCTTTGGAGCGCATTAAGACTTTGACTGGCTTGCCAATGGGAAGAATCAAACGATTGCTCTGTATGAGCCTATCGTCCTGTCCAGCGGGATCTAATGGATCAATGCCGAATGGATTATCTATGCTGATATGCTCAACACCGCTTTTTCCCATCTGATTATCTTCACCCGGAAAACGAAAACTCCAGCTCCATTGCTGCCCAACGACTTCCACAACATCAGCTTTTTCGGGAACTTCGATAAAATCTGAATAGACAACTAAGCCAGGAGCTAGCATGGCGACAATACCAATGCTGGTTACGACGGTTAGGCCAACTTCGAGCTTTTTGTTTTCGGGTTCGTAGTCAGCTTTTCGTTTTTCATCGTGTTTGTATTTGATCACGGCAAAAGCGATAAAGAGATTTATCGCGATAAATACGATGCCCGTAATGATAAAGGTGATGACCATAGTGTCATCAATAGATCCCCAGTTTGACGCGAGTGGCGTCATTTCCCAAGGCGATAAGAAATGAAATACAATGGACCCTAATACGATTAGGATCAATGCAACGGCAATGCTCATGCCAGCCCCTTATTATTTTTCTCATTTCATCCTATGAAAAACTGTGCATCCAGTGCTCACTAAGGGGCTCTTATAGTATGTTCAACGTGCGCTATTTATTCTATTCGCGTAATAGTTACCATTAACCCCATCTTGGATTGGTCAAAAAACAATCAATCAATGGTTAGTTTAGGCAGGTTTTGCTAATTGTGCTACTCCATCGCTAAATATACTCACGGAGGGTAGGGAATATGTCCCATATTCCATCGAAAACATTCTTCGGATGTTCGAATTAGCTCCATACGGACTTGTCTCCCGATTGCTGCCTAAGCGCATTTTGAAGTCTATTCAGCTATAGCTGTATCTGGTCTATCAAACGCCACAAAAATCCGTTAAAATCCGCGCCCTTATCTTTTCATCAAAAATACTAATTATGTTCGAAATTAATCCTGTTCAAAATGCGATCAATGATGTGAAGGAGCGTACTGGCCTCCTTAGGGGGTATCTTTGACTACGATCACAAAGCTGAACGTTTAGAAGAGGTTAACAGAGAACTAGAAAGCCCTGATATTTGGAACAATCCAGATGAAGCGCAAGCACTTGGTAAAGAAAAGGTAGCACTTGAACTGGTTGTCGAGACCATCCAGCAGCTCGACCAAGGTGTTGAAGATGTTGAAGGGCTTCTTGAACTGGCTGTTGAAGCTGAAGATCAAGATACGTTTGATGAAGCACAATCAGAACTAAATGATCTGATTGCGAAGCTGGAGACGCTAGAGTTTAGGCGTATGTTTGCTGGACCTAATGACGGCAACGACTGTTACTTGGATATTCAATCGGGTTCTGGAGGAACAGAGGCTCAAGATTGGGCCAATATGTTGTTACGTATGTATTTGCGTTGGGGCGAAGAGCACGGCTTTAAAACAGAGCTAATCGAAGTCTCAGATGGTGATGTGGCTGGTATCAAGAGTGCTACTATTCGTTTCGGTGGAGAATATGCTTTTGGTTGGTTACGCACAGAAACCGGTGTACACAGACTTGTGCGTAAATCTCCTTTTGACTCTGGGAATCGACGACATACGTCTTTTGCATCGGCTTTTGTTTATCCCGAGGTAGATGACAATATCAACATTGAAATCAATCCGGCCGATATCCGCATTGATACCTATAGAGCGTCAGGAGCTGGTGGACAACACGTTAACCGAACGGACTCAGCGGTTCGTATTACGCACTTACCAACCAACATAGTGGTGCAGTGTCAAAACGACCGTTCACAACATAAAAACAAAGACCAAGCATTTAAGCAGTTAAAGGCAAAACTGTTTGAGTACGAAATGCAAAAGCAAAATGACGAGAAGCAGCAGATGGAAGACAGTAAGTCTGATATCGGCTGGGGAAGTCAGATTCGTTCGTATGTACTTGATGATTCGCGTATTAAAGATTTACGAACTGGGGTAGAAACCCGCAATACACAAGCTGTCTTAGACGGCGGCTTAGATAAATTTATTGAAGCCAGTTTAAAGTCTGGCCTCTAATTTGGTTTCCAATTTGGATGAGTAACGAGAAATCTTATGACTGATATTCAACAAGATGAAAATAGACTGATTGCAGAACGTAGAGCAAAGTTGGAGCAAATCCGCGAGACCTGCAAATCTAATGGTCATCCAAATGACTTCCGCCGTGAGCACTACAGCGGTGATCTGCAAGCACAATTTGGTGAGTTTGATAAAGCACAGCTCGAAGAACAAAATAATGTGGTGAGTGTTGCTGGGCGAATCATGGCGAAGCGCGGCCCGTTTTTGCTATTGCAAGATATGAAGGGACGCATTCAGTCGTATGCTTCTAAGGACACACAGAAAGATATCAAAGCGCGCTATGGCAGTTTAGATATCGGTGACATTATCGGTGTGACAGGCGCCTTGCACAAATCAGGTAAAGGCGACTTGTACGTCGATATGGCGGAATACAAGTTGCTAACCAAGTCTTTGCGCCCATTGCCAGAGAAATTCCACGGCCTAGCTGATCAGGAAACAAAATATCGTCAGCGTTATGTTGACCTCATTGTTAGCCCGAAAACGCGCGAAACCTTCCATATGCGCAGTAAAATCGTTAACGGTATTCGTAAATACCTGACCGAACGTGATTATATGGAAGTTGAAACGCCTATGCTTCAGGTGATCCCAGGTGGAGCTACGGCTAAACCATTTGTTACTCATCACAACGCGATGGACATTGATATGTACCTTCGTATAGCACCTGAGCTTTATCTTAAGCGTTTGGTTGTTGGTGGGTTTGAACGTGTATTCGAAATAAACCGTAACTTCCGTAACGAAGGTCTTTCCACGCGCCATAATCCAGAATTCACTATGCTTGAGTTCTATCAAGCCTACGCCAACTTCAATGATTTAATGGACCTCACTGAAGATATGTTGCGTACGATTGCGCAAGATGTTCTTGGTACCACAACTATTGTGAATACTGTTCGCGACGCAGACGACAATGTTGTTGAAGAAAAGCATTACGATTTTGGTAAGCCGTTCCAGCGTCTAACGATGAAAGAAGCGATTATTAAGTACTACCCAGAAGTTGATGCGTCTATCATCAATGATCCTGAAAATAATCTTGAAGGCTTAAAAGCTATTGCAAAAGAACTGCATATTAAAGAGCCTGAAGTTGAAGGTATCTGGGGTGCGGGTAAGTACCTAACAGAAATCTTCGAGGCAACGGCGGAAGAGCAGCTAGATCAACCGACCTTTATTACGGCTTATCCGTGGGAAGTTTCTCCATTGGCTCGTCGTAACGATGAAAACCATTTCATTACTGATCGTTTTGAATTCTTCGTCGGTGGTCGCGAGTTAGCGAATGGCTTCTCGGAGTTGAATGATGCGGCAGATCAGGAAGCACGCTTCAATAAACAAGTACAAGAAAAAGATGCTGGTGACGACGAAGCGATGCATTTTGATGATGATTATATTCGTGCACTTGAATACGGCTTACCGCCAACAGCGGGTGAGGGAATCGGTATTGATCGTTTGGCTATGTTGTTTAGCGATAGCCCAACGATTAAAGATGTTATTCTGTTCCCACATATGAAGCCCATCGCCTAAATAATTTTAATTATTCAAAACGGCTCCTATCTGGAGCCGTTTTTGTATCTGTCACGTCTCGTTAAAAATCACCTCATATTCTAAAGGCATATAAGGCTGATTAGCTGGTATCAATATCGTATAGTTTACCTTGTGGTGAATATACTTCTCATTCATCATATTTATAGAGTATTAACACGAGTTTGTAGTATCCGAATGGGATTAGCTCATGTAACATTAATTTAACAATTCATGCGGGGCGAGTATTGAATGGAAGAGTTATCGGGTTTAGATGCATCATTTTTATATTTAGAAACGCCCAAGATTCCAATGCACATTGGTGGTGTTGTTGTTTTAGAAGGCTCTCTACAATTCGAAGATTTTAGAGAGTTTATTAGTCAAAGATTACATACAGTTCCCAAGCTAACGCAGAAGCTTGTGAGTATTCCTCTTAGCTTAGATAGGCCCTATTGGGCTGAAGACCCTGATTTTGATGTGAACATGCATTTGCATCGAACAGCGTTACCAAAGCCTGGAGGATGGAAAGAATTACGCTATCTCGCTTCGCGTCTCTTTTCACAGCAACTCAATCGCGACCGTCCTCTCTGGGAGTTTACCTTTGTCGAGGGGATAGACACTATTGATCAAGTACCTGAAGGCTCAGTAGCGTTAATTACTAAAGTTCATCACGCCGGATTCGATGGTAAATCGGGGGCGGACTTAATGCAGATGCTATTCGACGTGTCACCGACACCAAGGGAAATCCCGCCACCCAAGCCGAAACCCAAAGAGGATATTCCTAGCAATGTTGGGCTAATGGCAAAGAGTGCCTACAACTTTATGACCAGACCGGGAAAGCTCCCCAGTTTATTGTGGGATGCTGGCAAGGCAACGGTTAAAGCGGGTTATATGACCCGTGTGCAGGGCATCAATATGCCAACGATGCCTTTTAAAGCACCTAAAACAATCTTTAACGATACCGTTGAGGTTGACCGACGTTGGAACTCTGCCATATTGGATTTTAAGCGAGTGAAAGCACTACGTAAGGTCGTCGAAGGAGCGACGGTTAACGATGTGATTCTAGCCATATGTGCTGGTGCGTTGCGCCGCTATTTGCTGGAAAAAGATGAGTTACCTGATAAACCACTGGTTGCAATGGTGCCCGTATCAACGCGTACCAGAGAAGAAAAAAATGCTATGGGTAACCAAGTGTCTGCAATGTATATTCAGTTGGCAACTGATCTTGAAGACCCAATAAAACGTTTAGAGAAGATACATGTGAATACCTTGATTGGTAAGCTGTATCAGGATGCTATCGATGCCCGTAGCTTAATGGGCTTTGCTGAACTCATTCCGTTTGGATTGGCCGGTGTGGCTGCGCGTTTCTATTCTCGAGCAGCGATAGCGAAAAGACATAATCCATTTTTTAATCTGGTTATTACCAATGTTCCTGGACCGCAGGTTCCTTTGTATTTAGCTGGACATAAACTATTAGCTAACATGGGTACAGCTCCAATCTTTGACGGAATGGGTCTGATTATGCCTGTGTGTAGTTACAACGGGACGATTTCTATCAGTCCCACAAGCTCGTCGAATTTGATGCCTGACCTCGATATCTTCACACGATATATTCGAGAGTCGGCGAATGAGATGGAGCAAGCGGTAGACGAAAAATTAAAAGGGCAAGCGGCGTTAAAAAAGTTAATGGAAGAGGATTAAGCGCTACTTTGCGAATGTAAGATATATCTCGAGCTCTTAGTGAGTATCTAAAGAGCTTAGGGGTAGTAGTTATGAGGTGTAGTAATGAGTGATAACTTGACGAATGAGAGTATCGCTAAACCTAAGTTTCGACATATGCTAACGGAAGGAAGAACGCTCTTTGAGTTAGGAGCGACAAGTCTATTATTGCCTGCGTTGATGCGGGCGCCTAAAGGTGATGGGCACCCGGTGATGGTTTTGCCAGGTTTCCTTGCCAGTGACATCAGTACTAAACCCATTCGTACTTTTTTAAACAAGAAAGGGTACAAAGCAACAGGGTGGGGGTTAGGTCGAAACCTAGGTACTCATATCCAAGCGCATGACAACATTGTGAGTGATGAGTTGCTCGATAAAGTGTTGGAGCAATATGTTAAGCACAATCAAAAAGTGAGCTTAATTGGATGGAGTTTAGGAGGCATCTTATCTCGTGAAATAGCGCGAGTTATTCCTGATTGTATTCGCCAAGTTATTACCTTAGGTAGTCCATTTAACGGTCCTAAAGGTGCTGCTCCTATTGCAGCAAAGTTGTTTGAAATGATTAACGGTAATATTGCCGAGCGTGAGCCAGAATTATTACAAAAGGTGTTTTCACCACCACCTGTACCGACGACGGCAATTTATTCGCGCTCTGACGGTATTGCACATTGGGAATCCTGCATGGATCAAGCGCATAAAATGCATGAGCAGTCAGAAAATATTGAGGTTAAAGGCAGCCATATGGGGCTTGGCCATAATGCTCATGTTATTTGGATTGTGGCTAACCGTTTAGCGCAGGCACAAGGCCAGTGGAAACCCTATCACAATAACTCAGAAGAGCAGGATCGGTTCTCAAAACTATCAGAAGCTTAAGTAAATCGGCTGAAGAAACCGGTGACACCACGCACTATCCATCTTGGGTAGTGCTTTGCCCATTGAACCAACATTTTGTTGGCAAGTTTATCAATAAAGATAACTTCGTTATTCATGGCCGCTTTATAAGCATCTGCTGCAAGCCCTTCTGGTGATGCTTTAAGGAAGGTTGGAATGTATTTTTCTAAGCCTTCAGCATGGCTCAGCATATCTGTCTGAGTAAATCCCGGGCAAACACAAGTAACAGAGATACCCGAGTCTTTCATTTCTTCGGCAATGCTTTCACTAAAGGATAAAACAAAGGCTTTGCTTGCGCCGTAGACACTAAAAGTTGGTGTAGGCATAAAGCTCGCAATAGACGCTACATTTATGACTTTTCCATAGCCTCTGCTGAGCATTGGGCCGACAAATAGACGTGTCATGTTGACCAGGCTGTTTATGTTGAGTTGCATAAGATTATTCATCACGTCCATATCTGATTCATACAACTTCTCGACTTGCATCATGCCAGCGTTATTAACCAGAATATCGATAGTAATTTCCATTTCTGCTAACTGGGTGAACAACTTTATTGCCGAACCGGTGGGAATCAGATCAAAAGGAAGAGGAGTAACTTTAATATCGTATTGGGCTCCTAAGTTTTGAGCTATCTTTAAAAGCTTATCTTCGCTTCGCGCAACCAGCACTAAATCATGGCCGTTTTTGGCAAACTCATTTGCTAGGCTCAAACCAATACCTTGTGATGCACCAGTAATGAGTGTGGTTTTATACAATGACATAAGCTTTCCTCTTTCATTCAGTTATACCTGAAAGTTTTCCTAACTCGAAGTTATTGCCTTAGCGCAATATTTACTATTGATGAAGGCAGATGGAGCCTTATCTCTAGTGGAGCAACTTATTGTTGATTTGCATTGCAGTAACATCCTTTTGCCTCATGAACTATCGTTGCCCCAAGGTAATCAGATGTCAACGAATGTTTGAATACACGCTCTACAAAGCTATTTGATGAATCACAAGAAAAGCCTGCAGAGTACGGGCCCATATAAACAAGTTCATTCCGCTCATTAAAGATAACCACGGCTGGACTGGAAGGCAGAACGTTAGAAAAGGGTTGATAAGGTAGTGTTTCGGCTGAATACCCAGCTTCTGCAAAAGCGCCAAAGTTTAACTGTTGCCTATGATCTTCGCTGATACTGTTGCATCGACAACTATCATCAAGTAAATGGTAGACACGCTTTGTGGTATCTAATGAGCGTGATTGGAAAAGTGCGACAACTTCGCTGTCAAATGCCATGTCACCAGACATGGAGGCTAAGTCATCATTAGGATCAAAGAGTACTAAATCTTTAGAGGCGAAATAGTAAAAGGCTAGCGCTGTCCAGATAAGCCAAATGGGTACCAAGACCTGAATAGGTCGTTTGGATACCCATTGAACAACAATGTTCTCTTTTAGCATTTATGCTTCTAACATTTAAGGTGAGCAACTTCCTCATTAACTTGGGTCGCAGCGCCATCTAGGTTTGAAGCTTGGTTCTGAATCAGCTCAACTTGCGAATTCTCTTCTGAAGCTAACTGTCTAACATATTGGATGGCATCAGCCATATCAGCAGAGGCTTTTGCCTGCTCATCCATCGCTTTTGCAACGAACTTATTGAGATCAGCGCAGTGTTTGATGCTCTCATTAATTTTGGTGATAAGCTGATTGGCTTGTTCAGTTTGTTCATTTGATTGTTCAACCCTCTCAACAGACTCAGTCATAGACTCAACTGACTTTTTCGCTTGTTCAAGAAGTTGCGACATCATTGTGTCTATCTTACCGGTACTTTCGGTTGTACGTTGAGCTAGCTGTCTAACTTCATCGGCGACGACGGCAAAGCCGCGTCCATGTTCGCCCGCTCGCGCAGCTTCTATCGCTGCATTAAGGGCAAGCAAGTTTGTTTGATCTGCAATACCAGAGATATCGCCCAAAATGCCTGTTATCTCGCCACAGGCAGAAGATAAGGCATTGATGTTATCGCTTGCGACATTGATGCCACTTAACACTATTTGGTTAGTATTATTGGCCGCACCAATAATACTTGAAGCATTAGCTGTATCATCTGCCATCAAGGTCATTTCTTGATTGGCTTCATTGGCTGAGCTAGCAGCTTTATTAACACTGGATGAAAGCTGTGCCATTGAATTTGCGATGTTATCTACTTCGTTGAATGATTTTGTTTTTATCTCGTAAAGCTTCTGCGTCAACTGATTCATTTGTTCGGAACGATCCCTCAAGTCATTACTGACACTACCAATGTTGCGAGATAAGTTTTGAATTGAGTTTAATAAGGCATTGAAGCTTTGAACGTAGACGTTGCCCTCTATGCTGTCTGCTCTTTCTCTTAGGTTTAAAGAGTTTCCTTCTTCGGAGATTCTCAGAATAGTCTCACTGATTGTTGAAGAGGCCTGTTCTGCTTGTCTGTTCTGCAATGCTACATAGCCTACCATCAAGCCCTCTATGACAGCATAAGTGGCATGAATCAAAAAGATGCTAATCCCGATTCGGTCGGGCTCAAACACGAATACTGGGATTGAATTCAGTTGCATGATGAAAAAAGATAAGTGATGAACGGCAACGAAAAGTACAGAAGTTAATAGTATTCGCCAGTTTTGATAGAGCACTAACATGGCTAGAATCACAAAAACACCGAAGTGTAATTCAGTCATCCCTTGTGCTTGTTGCAGATGAAGAGCAACGAAGATAAGCATACTAAGCGCAACGATATGATGGGTGGATTCAGCGTTAGGGTTTGTTCTCAATAGGTACAGAGGCAGGAGCAACGACGGAACTCCGATAATAATGAGTTCCCACCATTTGTTGTAAACAGCGGCTAAGCCTATGGTCATTAAGAAGAGAAAAATTAAAAGATTGCTGAATAGCTTATTTGCGTTAGAGATGGCGGTTGACCCAAGTTCTTGTTGTTGGCTCATCAAATTCAATCCTATACTACCAGTGGTTGGAACAATCCATTGACTAAACCACAACCTCGTCACCAGGCTGTGGGTTATCCGTTTCTTATCTATTTATAGACGACTTTAGGTCTAATATCGACAGGCGTCGAACAGCTCTTTAATTGATTTTCTTAACTTACCTTTGTTTTGTCGAAATAGATCATCACAATTTAGCGCTTTTTGTACTTTGTACATTAAGCTAATGGCTTAATGTTTATGGTCGCAAGTATCGTCTAATCCATGTGCATGGCCATGGGCAATTTCTTCTTCAGTCGCTTCTCTGACTTCGAGTATTTCAACTTCAAACAATAATGTCAGTCCCGCTAACGGATGGTTACCATCGACAAAAACTTCTTCTTCAGTCACATCAACAATAATCACGGATTGTTCACCATCATCGGTCGTTGCTCTGAATTGCATACCGGGCTCAACGTCCATACCCTCAAACATGTCTTTAGGTACTGCCTGTACCAGTGATTCCTGACGTTCTCCATACGCTTCGCTTGGTTCAACT
This sequence comes from Alteromonadaceae bacterium M269, assembly GCA_004353515.1. GTDB lineage: Bacteria > Pseudomonadota > Gammaproteobacteria > Enterobacterales > Alteromonadaceae > M269. The sequence continues at coordinate 737,786 of SMNZ01000002.1, forward strand.
GATAGCTCAAATTTATCACCAGCTTCTTTACCCAACATGGCTTTCTCTAACCCATCGATGAGGTGACGACTACCTTGCAGGTACACCATAGGCGCGCCATTTCTCGAAGAATCAATTTGCGTTTTATCTTCGCTAAAAACACTGAAGTGCATAGTCACCACAGAATTGGGTGCAATTATCATAAGTTTATTCCTCGAGTGAATAGGGTAAAGGTTGAACAGTAAATACAGTATCGGGAGTATCTTTCATTCTTAATTTTGCACCGACAGCAGTATCGTTTGCTAGAACAGCAAGAGCCCAGGTTTCGTTTTGATATGAAGCTGAAGACAATAGAGTTCCGCCTCGCCTCCAATTCTCTCCAACCTGAGACTCCAAAGTTGCGCCACTTTCTAAATCTAAAGCGGACGAAGTTCGAAGAACAAACGCAGCTCTTTTGTTTTTACCTAAGTACTTGCTTCTCGCAACAGTTTCTTGGCCCATATAACAGCCTTTACTAAAGCTAATAGCGTTTAGGGCTTGCAGGTTCATCATTTGAGGGATGAATTCCGCTGAAGTCGCCTCGTCGATATGTGGGATACCGGCCTTAATATCCATAAGTTGCCATAACTGTGCGTCATTTGATATCTCGAGATTATCGAGCTCTACATTTTCAAAAGAAGTTTCAGTTAATGCGATAAGGTAGCGTGACTCAGGTTGACTGAAATGTATGACAAATCCCAAGTCATTCGATAGCGACTGGTTCGTTTCTGGGATCGCTCCAAATAGCTTTTCAATGAGCGCTTGAGTCGACTGTCCTTTTCCAGCAAGAAATTTAAAGTCGCTTGTTTTATCCTCTATCTCGGTTTTGGCAAATACACCAAACTTTTTAAGGGCATCAAAAGAAGGTTGAAAGCCTCCTTGGTGCATTATCATGACTAGGTTTTCTTGCCACAAAAGCGTGTTAAATACGCTTAAAGTTTTGCCTTTAGCGTCGCAATGGCAGCTCAGCAACACATTATCTTGAGATAAATTGTTGATATCGGCGGTCACTTGTCCTTGGAGATAGCTGATATTTTGTTCTCCGGATAAGTTGATAATACGTAAATAAGGTATTTGACATAGGAAATCTGGTATTAGTTCGCCTGAGTTTCCGTCTGATTCATGATTGTTTACTTGGTTTGACATGAAAAATCGTTATGACTGTTTTTGACTGAGTATATTAACCTGAAACAAGCCAAATGGGCTGAATATTGTTAATATAAAATACTGAGAACTAATTAAAACTGTAAATAGCGAGTGTTGGATGTTTAGTAAAGCCCGATACGCAAGACTTAAATGGGCTTGCCGAAGAGGAATGTTGGAACTTGATGTTTTATTTATGCCTTTTGTTGAAACGGGTTTTCATGAATTGAACGATGAGCAAAAAGTGATATTTGAGCGCTTGCTAACAGCAGATGATCCGGACCTTTACGCTTGGTTTATGGGACATCAGGAATGTGATGATAAGGAATTCGCAGACATGATTGCGCTAATATTGGGCCGTGTCAAAGTATAGAGTTGTTGTAGTACCTTCTATTGCTGGAAAGTGGTTTGTGACAGCCACTATTCTGATCAGTCTTATACCTGTATGGCTTATATCGAGCGATCTCTATAGTAGTGTTTGGATTTTTCAATGCTTTTTGTCGTTGTGTTTGATGTTATTTGCGATACAAGAGTGGCGTAGGAAGCAGAACGAAAACATAACGTTGGTTGAAGACAATGGCAGATGGACATCTCTTAATGATGAGAAATCGAGGCCATTTGAGATATCAGAAGGCTCGAGGGTTTCTAAGTGGTTATTGTGGGTACAACTATCCCCATTAATGCCCTTGCCCGACGAGAAGTGCAAATGGCTGTGGATATTTCCGGATTCTGTTAGTAAGAAAGATTTTAGGCGTTTAAGTCGGATTATTATTCGTAAACAGCGCACCCATGAGGATGAAAGCTTAAGTGTTAGATAAGCAAACCATATCAATAAAACCCAGAGAGTTGCCAAATACAATTGGGTTGTTAGGGCGGGCAGGTCTTAAAAGGGCGACTAATACAGAGTCACCGACACTACCTGAAACTGTCATGAAATGTCAGGGAATGGCAGTGCCTAAACAAAAGTTAAAGCAGTTTAATGCTTTATCTGAATGGCCAATTGCTGATCAACTGCCGCCAACCTTTATTCATTTGTTAGCTTTTCCATTACATATGTCATTGGTGCTGGAGGAATCTTTTCCCTTTGCATTATTAGGTTTGGTGCATATTGAAAATATGGTTCAGCAACTTCGTCCGGTCAGGCCTGACGAAAGACTTGATTTGACCTGCTTTTTATCAGATTTACTGTCGCATAGGCGGGGGTGGCAGTTTAAGCTTAATACGGAAGCTTATATCTGTGATGAGCTTGTTTGGCGCTCTACCAGTACAAACTTGGTTCGTCAAAATAGTACGGTGACCAGTGATAAGTCGTCACCGATTAGAAAGCCATTTACGCCTAAGGGAATGACAGAAAGTTGGTCACTTCCTACAAGCTTAGGGCGCAGTTATGCAAAAGTATCAGGGGATTTTAATCCTATCCATTTGTATGCGCTGACGGCTAAGCTCTTGGGCTTCCAACGCCATATAGTTCATGGCATGTGGAGTAAAGCGCGTGTGATGTCTGCATTGTCGCAGTCTTTACCTGCAGCCTATGAGGCTAAAGTAAAGTTTAAAAGCCCGGTGTTGCTGCCAACAGATGTTCTATTTGCAAATCAATCAGATGAAACTGATGGACGATTTACGCTGTATTCAGACACATTGTTACAACAACACCTAAGTGGTAACTGGAAAGCGCTTTAATCGTGGCTACTATCAGATTTACTCTTTTGGGTTCTTGAGAGTTAGTTCGCCGCTATAGCACGCTCCTATAGGAGGCTCCGTATTGTAGGAGCCGAACTCGTTCGCAAAAGGTTGTGTGTTTGAGGCTTTGTTCGCCACTAAACTTGGCCCTTTGCATTAGCCGACTTTCTTATATAAAACTAAGATTAATTCGGTGATAAAATGGTTGGTTCAGGATTGTCGAGCTGTTCGGGATAATCTAAGTTGTAGTGTAATCCTCGGCTTTCCTTGCGTTGCATAGCGCATTTCACAATTAATTCGGCGACAGTCACCAAGTTTCTTAGTTCTAACTGGTTATTACTCACCCTAAATGCTGAGTAGTATTCTTCAATTTCTTGCTTTAAGAGTTCTATACGGCGTAGGGCTCTTTGCAGCCGCTTATCTGTCCGAACAATACCGACATAATCCCACATAAAGAGGCGCAACTCGTGCCAGTTATGCTGGATGATAACGGCCTCGTCAGAGTCTATAACCATACTCTCATCCCAGTGCTTAATAGGCTCTTCCGTGGTAGGTTCTGATAAGCGTTGCGAGATATGTTCAGCGCTGGCATGCGCAAAAACAATGCATTCGAGTAACGAGTTACTCGCCATTCGATTGGCACCGTGCAGCCCGGTATAGGCAACTTCACCAATGGCGTAAAGGTTATCGATATCTGTTTTACCGTCTAAATCCGTCACTATGCCGCCGCAGCTATAATGAGCAGCTGGCACGACAGGTATAGGTTGGCGTGTAATGTCTATGCCGAGAGTGCGGCATTTACGATAAATTGTGGGGAAGTGCTTAACAATAAAGTCCGCAGGTTTGTGACTGATGTCGAGGTACATACAATCGGCACCTAAACGCTTCATCTCAAAGTCGATGGCTCTGGCGACTATATCTCGAGATGCTAATTCACCCCTTTCATCGAATTTATGCATAAAGCGGTTACCATCAGGATCGACTAGGTGAGCACCTTCGCCCCTCAATGCTTCTGAGATAAGGAAGTTACGTGCTTCTGGATGATATAAACAGGTAGGATGGAATTGGTTAAACTCCATATTTGCCACTCTACAACCTGCACGCCAAGCCATAGCGATACCATCGCCGCTTGATACGTCAGGGTTTGATGTGTATTGATAAACTTTACTTGCGCCACCTGTTGCTAGTGCACAAAAGCGACTGCTAATGACTTCAACAGTTTCTTTGCTGCGGTTCCAGACATAAGCACCAATGATGTGGTTTTGCCGTGTTTTGCTCTTTATTAGGTCCAAGGCGTTATAACGTTCAAAAAGGTGTATGTTAGGGTGCCTTTTTACTGCCTCAGTTAATGTTAATTGTACAGCTTCACCTGTTGCATCGGCAGCATGTAAAATACGCCTGTGACTATGTCCTCCTTCTCGCGTGAGGTGGTAGTGTAGTTTTCCGTCTTCATTCTTTTCTTGGTCAAATGGCATACCATGCTGAATAAGCCATTCCATACAAGGTTTAGCTTGTGCTGCAGTAAAATGTGCAACCTTTTCATCGCATAAGCCATCGCCTGCGATGAGGGTATCTTTGACATGTTCATTAATAGAGTCACCTTCATCAAAAACTGCTGCGATGCCGCCTTGGGCATACCGCGTAGAGCCTTCAGAAAGTAGACTTTTGCTTAATACAATAACTTGGCAATTATCAGCTATTTTTAGTGCTAGGCTTAATCCTGCAGCACCGCTACCGACAATCAGTAGATCACACTGATGTTGTACCGAATCATTCATCATTAATTCATTTAACTTCTCATAGGGTTATAACAAGCTATGATAATGAAAGGAGATAAAAAAATATATCGTAAAGAGCAGCTATCCTTAGTTACAATGACGATATGTCGAACAAATGTTGCTTTAATTCAATCTGTTCAGAACCCAGAATAAACAGCGGGTTATGGGCCTAAATGTGCTTTTTTGTAATTAGTTTAAAAAAAATAGAACTTTTTAAAAACACTGTAGTCTATGTATTGCGTGTGAGAGCCATTAGCAGCATTTATAAGAAGTTAATAATGAGGAATTGGCTCGAATGAGCGAGCAGTTAACTGATCAACAGATAGTTGAAAAGGTGCAACGAGGAGATAAAAACGCATTTAACCTGTTAGTTGTTAAGTATCAACATAAGGTTGCGCATTTAGTCTCTCGTTATGTTAAAAGTACAGGTGATATTGCCGATGTTTCCCAAGAAGCTTTTATTAAAGCTTATAGAGCGTTACCAAATTTTCGCGGGGAAAGTGCATTTTATACATGGCTATATCGAATAGCCGTTAATAGTGCTAAGAATTACTTGGTTGCTCAGGGACGGAAGCCGCCAGCAAATGATGTAGACGCAGACGAAGCAGATTATTATGATGGGAGTGATGCTTTAAAGGAAGGGAACTCACCGGAGCGGAGTTTGATGTCTGATCAAATGGAAAAACTATTGTTTGAAGCGATAGAAAAGCTACCTGAAGACTTACGTATGGCGATTACCCTACGAGAGTTAGAAGGTTTAAGCTATGAAGAAATTGCTAATGTAATGGATTGTCCTGTTGGTACGGTACGTTCTCGAATATTTAGAGCACGTGAATCAATTGATAAAGTGATTCAACCGTTACTTCAGGCCTGATGATTAAATAAAGAGTGATGTTTAGTTAGGAACAACGTTTTATGACGCAATCGAAAATCGAAAAGTTGTCTTCATTAATTGATGGTGAATCTCAAGACGAGCAGTTAATTGATGAAATTTCTACCGATGCTGAACTGTCAAAGAAGTGGCAATCTTATCACCTAACCCGAGACTTAATGCGCAAAGACGCACCTGAGTTACTCAACTTCGATATCAGCGCGCAAGTTGCTAAAGCTATTGCTGATGAACCTTCCATTGTTGCCCCTAAGCCGAGCAGATTGGAATCATTACCGGTAATTGGCAATGTGATTCCTTTGATTAAGCAGAGTGGACAATTTGCTATTGCTGCTTCTGTTGCCGCTGCTGTGATTATCGGTGTTCAACAGTATAATCAGCCACTGCCTGATGAACCTTATGTGGTGACTAACTCAACTAACCATTTAGGTAGTTTGGGTGTGGCATCAGGCGTTAGCTTAGAGCAGACACGCCCAATTCAAAATCAACGTTCTGATGCTCAAGAACAACGTCGTCGTATTAACGCGTTACTTAGAGATCATCAAAATCAGATGCGTTTAAAATCTCAACCTCAGCAAGCTGAGCAGTTAGAGGAAGAGAAAGATGTGAAAGGAACGAATGAAAAGCCAACTGCGGAACAAAAGTAATCGTTTAACTATCGTCAAAACTTTCCTATGGCTGATGCTGTGTTTCTCGTTCACAGCTTCAGCTAACTCCTTCAATAATCCCCAAGCTTGGTTACAGAAGCTCTCTCAAGCAGTTTCAGAGAGAAATTTTAATGTATCCTTTGTTGTTCTAAGTCAGAACGCTGATGTCGAGCCTTATTTGTGGCGTCATGCGGTTATTGATGGTGTTGAAGTTGAACACCTCAACATGCTTAACGGTCCAGGACGAGAGGTTGTAAGAATTGGAGACAGGGTGAGTTACTTTGAACCTTATACACCTCCATATACTATGCGCTCGTCAGAGATTAATGGGCCAATCCCTTATCAGTTGATGCGGGATTATGAGAATCTAAGTTCCTCCTATAATTTTGTCTTAGTCGGACGTACCCGTATTTCAGGTAGAGCAGCTCAGCAAATCCGTATTGTCAGTCATGACAAGAGTCGATATGCCTACAATTTATGGCTGGATCAGGAAAGCGGCTTGATGCTGAAGCTTGATACTATTGATCTTAATGGTCAGGTTGTAGAGCAGTTGCAAGTGACATCAATGCAGCTTACAGAGGTTCCAGACGATTATTTCTCTCGTATAGAGTTATCGAGGTTACCCAAAGTCGTAGAACTTGGCACGACAGCGGATACTCGTTTAGGGTGGCAAATTAATTGGCTCCCTGCTGGTATGAGAGTTGTTAAGCAGAACGTCCGTCAGCTTGCCCCTAACGAACGTCCGATTGAATATATGATGCTAAGTGATGGCATGGTTGATATCTCTGTCTATCTACAACAGCTACCCAATGAGCTTAATCAACGAACTGCACTAAAACATCAGTCGAATACTTTGTTCACAATGCAAAGAGACTCGCTTGCTGTGACTGTGATTGGTAAACTACCGGCCAAGACAGCGGATGCGATAGCATCTTCTATCGGGATTACACCAAGATAAATAGGCCTCAGTCGTGATTGAAGAAATAGGCACAGTGACACGTGTGTCTGACGAACATATTTGGGTTGAAACGCAAATCAAAACCACCTGTGGGAGTTGTGAGCAGAAGTCTGATTGCAGCACGGGTGTTATTGCGAAAACTGTGGCGAGCAAGACGCAGACATTTAAGTTGTCCTATCAAAAAGACGCCATTGTTGGCCAGCAGGTCAAATTAGGCCTACCTGAACAGACGTTGCTGGGTGTGTCTGCATTATTCTATATGTTACCACTGGTTATGATGTTGCTTGTTGGCGGTTTGGCTGATTTGACTACGCAATGGTTAGCCTTGTCTGGAGAGTGGTTGGTAGTCGTCGCATCTCTAAGCTCATTGGTTGGTAGTTTTTACATGATAAGTCAATGGCTTAAGACAAAAAATAGTGAGTCTTATCAACCTCAACTACTCACTCTTTTAACACCTGAAGAGCAAAAGATTCCTGTCAAAATGGTCCCATAAATCCTCTTATAAAGAGGTATTTGTCAAAAATTTGTTTATCTGATCATAAGATCATACAAATGATTATGATAAGCAGATCGCAAATTAGTCATTAAAGCTGTAAAATCCTCGCCCATTAATTTATGCCTTGGGTCTGTTGACCTTATAACAAAGCAGCGAATTGAGCTTTGTACAACCAGAAGTAGATATCAGAACAAACTATGCAGCATAAGCACATACGTAATTTTTCAATCATTGCCCACATTGACCACGGTAAATCCACTTTGTCTGATCGCCTTATTCAAGACTGCGGCGGTTTAACTGAACGTGAAATGGCGGCTCAGGTTTTGGACTCCATGGACCTAGAGAGGGAACGTGGAATAACCATTAAAGCTCAAAGTGTAACGCTCGAATACAAAGCCAAAGACGGTGAGACTTACCAGCTTAATTTCATCGATACACCTGGGCACGTCGACTTTAGTTACGAAGTATCCCGCTCATTAGCAGCTTGTGAAGGGGCGCTACTGGTTGTTGATGCTGGACAGGGAGTTGAAGCTCAAACTCTGGCTAACTGCTACACCGCGATTGATATGGACTTAGAAGTTGTTCCAATCCTGAACAAAATTGATTTGCCTCAGGCTGAGCCAGATCGCGTCGCGGAAGAAATTGAAGATATTGTCGGTATTGATGCCGTTGACGCAGTGAGATGTTCTGCGAAAACAGGTGTGGGTATACAAGATGTGCTTGAAGTCATTGTAAACCAAATTCCACCGCCGGAAGGCGAAATGGACGCACCGCTTAAAGCACTGATTGTCGACTCATGGTTTGATAACTACCAAGGTGTTATCTCACTAGTAAGAGTTAAGGATGGTCAGCTAAGGGCAGGTGACAAAATTAAAATGATGTCTAATGGCCAAGTACATCAAGTTGATCAGGTGGGTATCTTCACACCTAAGGCAACGAAAGTGGATGTGCTTAAATCTGGCGAAGTAGGATTTATTATTGCCGGAATTAAAGACATCCAAGGTGCTCCAGTAGGTGACACAATTACGCTTGCAAGAGAGCCTGCAACCGAAGTTCTTCCTGGTTTTAAAAAGGTTAAACCTCAGGTTTATGCCGGACTTTTCCCTATCAGTTCTGATGATTATGAAGATTTCCGTGATGCTCTGGCCAAATTAAGCCTGAACGATGCGTCACTCTTCTTTGAACCTGAAAGTTCAACGGCTCTTGGCTTTGGATTCCGTATTGGTTTCCTTGGTATGTTACACATGGAAATCATTCAAGAGCGTTTAGAGCGTGAGTATGATCTTGATTTGATAACAACGGCACCTACTGTGGTTTATCAAGTGAAAACAACAGATGGTGAAGTGCTTACGGTAGATAACCCATCTAACTTGCCTCCAGTTAACAAGATTGATGAAATTAGAGAGCCTATTGTTGAAGCGCATATTTTGGTGCCTCAAGAGTTCTTAGGGAACGTAATCACTTTGTGTGTCGATAAGCGTGGCGTACAAACCAACATGACTTATCACGGTAAACAGGTTGCCGTAACTTATGACTTACCTATGGCAGAAGTTGTGATGGACTTCTTCGACCGTCTTAAATCGACGAGTCGTGGCTTTGCATCATTAGACTATAACTTCAAACACTTCCAAGTCGCAGATATGGTGCGCTTAGATATCATGGTGAACGCTGAGCGTGTTGATGCCTTAGCTGTGATTACACACAAAGATAATGCCCAATACAGAGGACGTGACTTGGTTGATAAGCTAAGAGAGCTAATTCCAAGACAGATGTTTGATATTGCTATCCAGGCAGCGATAGGCAATCACATTATTGCGCGTAGTACAGTAAAGCAATTACGTAAAAACGTTATCGCCAAGTGTTACGGTGGTGACGTCAGTCGTAAGAAGAAGCTTCTACAGAAGCAAAAAGAAGGTAAGAAACGAATGAAGAGCGTAGGGAATGTGGAGTTACCACAAGACGCTTTCTTAGCAGTCTTAAAAGTAGGAAAATAAATGGCAAATTACTTTTCGATTATATTAACTGTCCTTACAGCAGCCACAGGATTGATATGGTTAGCTGATGCATTACTTTGGGCACCGAAACGCAAAGAGAAAATCGCAATTGCGCAGGCTAATACGCAAGGTGATATCGATCCTGAGACTCTCAGTAAGATAGCTCCTCTACCAGTATTGGTTGATAACGCGCAGCAAATTTTCCCAGTGATTGCATTTGTTTTAATCTTGCGCTCATTCCTTTATGAGCCGTTTCAAATCCCTTCTGGCTCTATGAAACCTACTTTATTGGTTGGCGATTTTATTCTGGTCGAAAAGTTTGCTTACGGTTTGAGAGATCCTGTTGCTCGTAAAAAGTTTGTTGATCTTGGTGAACCTGAGCGTGGTGACATTGTTGTCTTTAAATACCCGCCAAACCCTAGCCAGGATTTTATTAAACGCCTTATTGGTCTTCCTGGCGACAGAGTCATCTATCGAAACAAACAATTTACGATTAAGCCTGCGTGTGACGTAACAAAACAAGAAGCTTGTGAGCCTGAAAGAGTGATTGATTTAGAATTCTTAAATCGCGACGAGTTCTTCTTTGGTGAGTTACCACTCGATCGTTTTCAAGAACAACTTGGCGACGTAACGCATGATATTCTACGCAACCCTTATCGACCTGAAAATTCAGGGCAGTATTATCAGCAACCGGGGACTCGAATTGGCGAGTGGCTAGTTCCGGAAGGCCAGTATTTCATGATCGGTGATAATCGCGATAACAGTGGTGATAGCCGTTTCTGGGGATTTGTACCTGAAGATAATCTAGTAGGTAAAGCCGTTGCAATCTGGATTAGCTTTGAGTTTGATCGAGCACCCAGCAGCTGGGTCCCCGGTTGGATTCCAACAGGTGTGCGTTTTGGTCGAGTAGGTGGAATTCAATAATATGGATGAAGCTTGGCGCTATTCGCGCTTAGGTAAGACCCTAGGATATCAGTTCAAACAGCAGGACAACTTAGTGACGGCGCTCACGCATAGAAGCGCCAGTAGTAAACATAACGAACGATTAGAGTTTTTAGGTGATGCTGTACTCGGTATGGTTATCGCGGAGAGACTCTATAAGTTGTTTCCTAATGTTCCAGAGGGCAATCTGACAAGGCTAAGATCCAGCATTGTTAAAGGGGATACTTTAGCTGAACTCGCTCGCGAGTTTGAATTGGGTGATTACCTTATATTGGGGAGTGGTGAGTTAAAGAGTGGAGGCTTCAGGCGCAGCTCCATTTTAGCAGATGCCGTTGAAGCAATTATTGGCGCTATATACTTGGAATCTGGTATCGAAGTTGTTGAACCTCTTATTTTGAGCTGGTTTGACGAACGAATTAAAAAACTCGATCCCAATGAGCACCCTAAAGACGACAAAACAAGATTGCAAGAATACTTACAAGGCCGCAAGTTGCCGCTGCCGAGCTATACTGTAACTGATATTAAAGGCAAATCTCATGATCAGGATTTTGTCGTTGAATGTCAGGTTCCTAAGCTTAAAGAAGTAGTTATTGGAAAAGGTAAAAGTCGTCGTAAAGCAGAGCAACAAGCAGCACGTGTTGCATTAGAGAAATTAACTAGTGAATGATCTCCCCGAAAACCTAGATGCCAGTGATGAACAGCACTGCGGTATGGTTGCTATTGTAGGACGCCCAAATGTTGGTAAGTCCACGCTTTTAAATAAGTTACTTGGGCAAAAAGTGAGTATTACCTCCCGCAAGCCTCAAACAACTCGCCACAGAATCCTAGGTATTGATACCGAAGATAACCATCAAACAATCTATGTGGATACACCTGGGCTGCATATTGATGAAAAGCGTGCCATTAACCGTTTAATGAATCGTGCCGCGAAGAGCTCGTTGGGTGATGTTGAATTAGTCCTGTTTTTGGTTGAGGGCACACATTGGACAGATGATGACGAGCTGGTACTCAGAAATGTAAAAGCAAGTGGGTTGCCTGTTTGGTTGTTGGTCAACAAGTCTGACAATGTCGTTGATAAAGATTCATTATTACCTCATCTCGCCTGGTTGGCTGAAAAGCATGAATTCGATGAGATTATGCCTATTTCAGCTAAAGAAGGGACTAACGTTGATTCTTTGAGAAACAACGTTAAAAAGACATTACCTAAGTGCGAGTTCTATTTCCCCGAAGACTATATAACTGACCGATCTTCGCGCTTTATGGCAGCGGAGATTATTCGCGAGAAGTTAATGCGTTTTACTGGGGACGAACTTCCCTATTCAGTGACTGTCGAAATTGAACAGTTCAAAATGAACGAGAAGGGCATTTATCAAATTAACGGCCTTATTCTTGTTGAGCGTGAAACTCAGAAGAGAATGGTTATTGGCAATAAAGGCACGCGTTTAAAAACCATTGGTAGTGATGCTCGTAAGGATATGGAAAAGTTGTTTGATAACAGAGTCTATCTCGAACTTTGGGTTAAAGTGAAAAGTGGTTGGGCGGACGATGAACGTGCGTTACATAGTCTCGGCTATATTGATAAAGAGCTTTAGTCACTCGAGTTAAACCAATGAAAGACGTTACAGATTTACGACGAGAATACACCAAAGATGGGTTGAGCTTAGAGCAGCTCAACGACAATCCTATATCTCAGTTTGAAAACTGGCTTCAACAAGCGATTGATTCAGGATTATCGGACCCTACTGCGATGACAGTAGCGACAGTTGATGAAAGCGGGCAGCCATCGCAACGCATAGTGCTATTGAAGAAAGTCGACCAAAGAGGTTTTGTATTTTTTACCGATTTGGGCAGTAAAAAAGCTGGTGACTTGAAGCAAAACAATAAGATTTCATTGCACTTCCCTTGGCACCCTTTAGAGCGCCAAGTGAAGATTTGCGGCACTGCAACGAAATTGCCGATTGCTGAAGTTGCAGCTTATTTTGCATCACGACCTAAAGACAGCCAGTTAGCTGCGCTAATATCCAATCAAAGCCAACCCATATCAACTCGCCAAATGTTGATGAATAAATTCAAAGAAGCAAAAGAGAAATTTAAACAGGGAGAAGTACCTTTACCTGATTTATGGGGTGGTTTTCGCGTAGTCCCTCATGAAGTGGAGTTTTGGCAGGGCGGAGAACATCGACTTCATGATCGCTTCCAGTATCGTTTATCTTCCAACAATGAATGGGAGATTCAAAGGCTGATGCCTTGATTGACAGCCACTGTCATTTAGATTTCGATAAATTTGATACTGACCGCGAGTCAGTGATTGGGGAATGCCAGGGACAGGGAATAACGAAAATTCTTGTTCCTGGAGTTTCTTCAGAGCACTGGCAGCGGCAAATCGACCTTTGCCAACACCATCCCATGCTAACCTTTGCTTTGGGGCTCCATCCTTATTTCCTATCTGACGAAACCATCGCCTCACTTGAGAAGCTTGATGCATTGCTTTCTGAACATAAAGGAAAAGTGGTTGCTGTCGGAGAGATAGGACTCGATGGTTATGTCGCAAAACAGCGCAACGGCGCCGACGAACGCAAGCAGTTAATTTTCTTTGAAGAGCAGCTAAACCTTGCATCAAAACATGCTTTACCTGTCGTCATTCACCACAGACAATCTCATAACCACATTATTCGACTGTTGAAGCAGAAGCGCTTTCATTTGGGCGGTGTGATTCATGCGTTCTCTGGTAGTTTGCAAGAAGCCAAATCTTACATCGAATTAGGTTTTATGCTTGGAGCAGGGGGCACCATTACTTACGATAGAGCTGCCAAGACTAGACAGGTTTTTAAGACAATTGGGTTGGAACATATTCTCCTGGAAACGGATGCTCCCGATATGCCATTACAAGGTTTTCAAGGGCAGCGAAACAGCCCAGTGAGAGTTGTCGCTGTGGCTGAATGTCTAGCTGAGCTTAGAGGAGAATCCGTTCAGTATATTAGTCAGCAAACAGATAAAAACTTTCATCGACTATTTGTTCACTTGTCAGATTAAGGTTTTTAAGGGGTTATCGAACCGACTTCTAGAACAGGTGCTGCATCCAATTCTTCCGCTCCCATCATGCTGGCTAATCGTTGCATGGTGGCTACCATTTGGCTTTGCTCCCATTCTTCCAGTTTGAAAAAGCGTTCTAAAAAGTGCTCCTGTAAATGCATAGGAGCTTTCTCCTGAGCTTCTAGACCGCTATCGGTAAGGTAGACACTGACTCTACGTTTATCTTCTGTGCTTCTTACGCGCTTAACGAAAGCTTTACCTTCTAGACGATCTAAAATACTGGTTACAGTAGCAGGACTTAGGTTGATGTTATGAGCAATATCCCGAACCATAGCCCCTGGTATTTTACCTACTTCACGTAAAACTAATAGTTGAGGACCCGTTAGCCCAATTTCCTTGCTTAATTGTTTAGAACGAATATCGATGGCGCGTATAACCCGTCGTAAGGCAATTAGTAGCTCTTCGTCTTTTTGCATACCCAATCTTTATGTTGAACTAGCGTAAAAGGTGCAAGAAGTGTTGATGTCGTTGATATTGATCAATTACATCGTTAATGAGTGCAAGTTTAGACCAACCCATAACATCGTAATCTTGACCGCCTTCGCTAAGATGTACTTCTGCACGATAATAGGAGTGTTCGTCATTGTTGTCTATGCTTTCTACGTTTGGAAGAGCAAACTCTGGCTGTTGGTGTTGTCGTCGATAAACGCCATAAATGAAGTCGTGTTCATCACCATGAAAAACCGTAAGCACAATACTTTCATCGTCTTGTTCAAACTTTGCCTTAATCTGGTTTTCGTCTAATGTATGAATCACTTCGTCAAACGCTGACTTAACTGTCGTTTCTAAAAAGTAACTGACGGCACCTCTGTTTGGAAAGCTGATAATATTAGTAAGACGCTCCTTCCAGCTCTCTTTTTCTGCGTGTTGTTGCTGCAATGTTAGGTTTGTTTGTAGGCTTTCTTTTTTGTAGGCTTCTACTCTTAATGCTTTGATAAGTCCTATCATAGAGATAAGTAAGACTATTGAGAATGGGAGCGCACTTGCAATAGTCATAGTTTGCAATCCATTTAAACCTCCAGCCATCAATAGGATAGCTGCAACGACACCGACCCCTGCAGCCCAATAAACGCGCTGCCAGATGGCTGTGTCGTTATCTCCATTAGAACACAACATATTGACAACCATGGCGCCTGAATCACAAGAGGTCACAAAGAATACAACTATCATGAGCGTGGCTAATATGGATATGATTTGAGCGGCAGGTAGTTGTTCTATAAAGATGAAAAGAGCAACGGCCGCGTCATTATTAACTGCCGTTGCTATTTCACTAACCTCTTTATTGAGAATTAGGTCAATGGCGCTGTTTCCAAAAAAAGTCATCCACATGAGCGTAAATGCTGTTGGGATCATCAACACTCCAAGGACAAACTCACGTATCGTTCTTCCTCTAGATATTCTCGCAATAAAAAGACCTACAAAAGGTGCCCAAGCAAGCCACCACCCCCAGTAAAAAATTGTCCAGCCTCCAATCCAGTCGCTCCTTTCATAAGCGAAAAGATTAAAGGTGTTGCGCACCATATCTGAGAGATAAGCACCAGTATTTTGTACAAAAGCCTGCATGAGGAACACCGTTGGACCTAGAATCAGCACTAGTGTTAACAGTGCGACGGCGAGAATCATGTTAAGCTCAGATAAGCGTCTAATCCCTTTATCTAATCCAGAAGCAACAGACAACATGGCCAGTAAAGTGACGACAAACATAATGCTAAGCTGCTCAGTTAAACCAATATTTAACCCAAATAAATGATTGAAGCCCGAGTTAACTTGGGTTGCCCCAAAGCCTAACGAAGTCGCTACACCAAATACAGTGCTAACAACTGCAAAGATATCAACCCAGTGTCCTGACCATCCATAGATCCTATCTCCAATTAAGGGGTATAACGCACTGCGGAGTGTGAGAGGTAAATCGTGCCTATAAGCGAAATATGCGAGAATTAAAGCAACAACAGCGTAGATAGCCCAAGCATGAAAGCCCCAGTGAAAGAAAGTCATTTTCATGGCTTCTTTTGCGGCTTCCACAGTATTAGCTTGCTCCGTAGGAGGGGAGAGGTAATGCATGACAGGTTCAGCAACGCCAAAGAACATTAAACCTATTCCCATACCTGCGGCAAATAGCATAGATAACCAAGTCAGGCGGCTATATTCGGGCTCATCATGATCTCTTCCTAGCTTTATGTCGCCGTAACGAGATGCTCCTAGGTAAACCACGAGAACGAGTATGACTGCAACGCTTAATACGTAGAACCAACTGCCATTAATGACAATACTGTCCTGAATTTGTTGAAATAGCCTGTTTGCGTGCTCAGGTGCTACTGCTGCAAAAATAAGTAGAGCGATGATTCCAATAGAAGCCGGAAAAAAGACATTTGGGTTAAACCCATTGGTGCGGTTTTTTAACACTAAAAGCTACTTATACAAATAATTTCAATAGTTACTATTAAGATATCAGTCATAGTTACTTATCACTATAAAAACCTAATAAAAAATGGGTTTTTCGTACCAGTTAACTATTTCTTTCAGATAAATTAGTTTGAGTTCAATCTAATTTGCTATTTTCTGTTGCTACTCTATGATCATCACTGTTTGAGTTAAAATAATAAGTTCACTAGGGAAATGCTATGCATATGAAAACCAAGTTGAGTTGTGCTGTTATTGCAGCGCTCTCAACGGGTACAGCCTTTGCTCAAGAATCTGAGAGCAAAGCGCAAATAGAAACTATTCAAGTTACTGCAACTAAACGATCTGAGTCCATTCAAGATGTACCCGTTGCAGTGACTGCATTGAGCGGTGATGCGCTGGATAATTTGGGTATAAACAATTTTCAAGAATACGTTGAGTTCTTACCAAATGTCGTATTTCAGGGCACTGGACCAGGACAGAATGAAATCTACATCCGTGGGGCAGCGACAACACAAACGAGTATCGCTGTTTCATCAGTACAGGCAATACAGCCTGCGGTGGCCTTTTATTTAGATGAACAGCCGGTATCTATGCAAGGAAGGAACCTGGACATATTCGCTACGGATATTGAACGGGTAGAAGTATTGCCAGGCCCTCAAGGAACTTTGTTTGGTGCTAGTTCTCAGTCAGGTACTGTTAGGTTGATTACAAACAAGCCTGATCACTCAGGTTTTTCGGCTGGTTTTGATACAGATATCGGGTTTACCAAAGGTGGTGAAACAAGTAACACTGTAGAGGCCTTTTTTAATTTACCTGTTAGCGATAGCTTGGCTTTTCGTGTCGCCGCCTATAATGACAGGCAGGGTGGCTGGATAGATAACATTGCTAACGATCCTGGTAACGGTGGTTATATCGGCAGTGCTGTTGTTATTGATCGTATTTCAGGCGGCGTATTAGCCGACCCTGCTAATACCCCTATAGTATCACCTAATAACGATGCTTTAGTTGAAGAAGATTTTAATGACGCGACCTACACGGGTGCTCGTTTTGGCCTTTCGTATCTTATCAATGATGATTGGTCATTGTTGTTACAACATACAGAACAGACATTGGAAACTGAAGGCGTTTTTGCATATGACCCTAATTTGGAAGGTGAAAGCTCTGTAAATCGTTTTGTGCCTGAGCAAAATGACGATGACTTCGGGTTAACAACCTGGACTTTAGAAGGCCGTTTAAATCAATTGGAATTGGTCTACACCGGTGGTTATCTGGATAGACAAATTAATTCTACTGTCGACTACACAGGCTATACCAATGGTGGTTTATTTTCAGCTTTCTATACTTGTACCTATGCTGGGCTTCCTGCTGAAGAGCAAGCTTGTTTTGATCCAACTGGGTTTTATCTTGAAGATACTGAAACAAAGCGTTTGACACATGAATTTCGTGTTGTCACTGATGCTGATAAAGCATGGCGTTTAACTGCTGGTGTTTTTTACGACGATCAAGAAGTGAATAGCATTGGCCAATTCCAACTGGGAAGTCTTGGAATAGAAGGCTTTAGGAACAACAGCGCTACGCTGGTTGGTAATGAAGGCATCAATAGTAATGGTGGACCTTTTGGGCCTGAGATCAGCTTTGTTAACGATGTTCAGCATACAATTGAACAAATTGCTGTGTTTGGTCAATTGGATGTTGATTTGACCGATAAACTAACCGCAAGTTTTGGTGCTCGTTGGTATGAAATCGATGACATATATCGAGGCTCAACAACGACTGTTGATGTTACACGACGAATTAGAGCTTTCGGTACACTCGATCCCGATGAACTAACGGCCGTGGGAGAGGATCCTGATCTGGTCGCTGCTGCGATTGCTAATGGGCAGCTAGATGTCAGTTTATTAGATGATAACGGCGTACTCACAGTTGATGATGTTATCGTTAAATTCGGATTGGATTATAAACTTTCCGATGATGTATTACTTTTCGCTAACTACTCTGAAGGTTTCAGGCCACCTGTGACTAACCGTGTTGGTGGCGGCTTAGCATCGAGTCAGCAAGGTGCATTTGAGGGTTTCCGTATACCGGTGTTTTCACTAACAGATACCTTAGATAACTACGAACTAGGACTTAAAGGTGACTTTTTCGATGGTGTGTTAAGGGTTAATGCAACCGCCTATTATTCTGAAATTACTGACCTGCAAACATCGCGATTTGATCCCACCAATATCAGTTTCCTGGTCTTTACCGATAATGTTGGTGATGCCGAGATTAGAGGCTTAGACGCTGAAATAACTTGGCTAGCGACAGATAACTTAGTGATAGATGGTGCTTTCAGTATTTTGGACACCGAGCTGACTGCTCTTAATCCTGAATTAGAAGGTATTGCTCCTGCTGTTGGAAGTGAATTGCCGTATTCTGCTGATTTTAGTGGTAACCTTCGTGCTCGCTACTTTTTTGAAGTGGAAGGTGGATTTGATGGTTATGTCAACGCTAGTGTAAGTTACACAGGTGATAGGTTAGCTGGTTTAGTTGCAGATGCTTTTGTATTAGAAGATGCGACACAACTTATCTACGGCACAGGATCTGGCTTAAGTATACAACGCGAAGCCGACAGCTTTGCCGGTGTAAATTACGTGGATAGGAACGGTGAAGCGTTTGCCGCAGGTAGATATGTCCAAGATAGCTATTTCCTTATCAATTTTGCCGTTGGGATAGGAAAGGATGACTGGAACGTTGAACTCTATATCGACAACTTGGCTGATGAAAATGCTATTTTGAATATAGACACCCAGCAGTTTACCCCTAAAGTTGTGACTAATCGTCCTCGAACTATCGGTTTAAGATTCTCATATGATTTATTCTAAATGAGCAAATTATATAGAGATTGAAGAGTTAACACTCTTTTCAAATGAGTTTGGAGGAAAGCATGGCTTTCCTCTTTTGTATTTGGAGTCTTTATTTTTGTCTACTGTGGATTTAAAAAAGGTCGATGATGCCTTAGTTAAAGCTAAACAAGCATTGGCGAAAGGGCAATTTGAGCAGGTACTTCTTGCCTGTAAAAATCCAGAACTAGCGTCTTTATCTGATCAGCACAAAGTCGAATTTGAATATATCAAAGCGGTTACCTATCGTTACCTAAAGCGCTTTGACGAAGCGCAACAATCACTGTCATTGTTGTTATCGCTTTCCCCCCAGCATGCGAGAGGACATCAGGAGCAAGGGCACCTTTTTGTCGCACAAAATATCAACTATAAAGCTGTTAAGGCGTTTTACGATGCAACCCTGATTAATCCAGCTTTAATTGGAAGTTGGAAGGCCTTAGTGTCTCTATATCAAAGCGATACGTCGGGTCCAGCTTTAGAGCATGTTAAAGATAATATTTCATACTGGGGAACGCTCCCTAAACCTGTGCTTGGGGCGGCTGACTTAATGTTTAGTGGCAATCTTGAGCAGGCGGATAATGTTTGTAGACAGTTTTTACAGCAACAGAAGCACCATGTAGATGGATTGTATGTACTTGCGTTAATTGACATTCAGACAAAATCTTACGACGAAGCTGAGTTTCTGTTGGAAAGTTGCTGTGAACTTGCTCCTCAGCACTACCGAGCGAGAGCAGAGTACGCCGCACTTTTGAATCGTATCGGAAAATACCACTTGGCATTAACTCAAGCCAATTCTCTTCTCGAACAATCGCCTGAGCAATTGAGTTATCAAGTACTAAAAGGGATTGCGCTTGTTGGTTTGGGAGATGTTTTTGATGGTGTAAAACTGTTTGAACATGTTTTGTCTCTGGAAGAGCAACGGCCTAGCTTATGGGTTCAGTTAGGGCACGCACGTAAGTCGTTAGGGCAGATGGATGAAGCAATTGCAGCTTATAAAAAAGCGCTAGAGCTTCGTTCTGATTACGGAGATGCTTATTGGTCTTTGGCAAACACAAAGTCGTATCATTTTGCACCGACTGAACTGAAACAGATGGAAGCTTTAGTCAATGAATCGACAACACTTATGGATGATCGGATCCACCTCTCGTTTGCATTAGGTAAAGGGTATGAAGATCAAGGTGATGCGATTAAAGCGTTCGAGTGTTACCAACAAGGTAATCGAGATAAATATGAACTAAGTCAGTATCAACCTGCGCATTTCAGTCGACAAGTGGATCGCAATATTGCGTTTTTCACTAAGGCATTTTTCGAGCAATTTGAGGGAAGCGGTTGTAGAGATGCGTCACCGATCTTTATTGTTGGGTTACCTAGAGCAGGGTCGACCTTATTGGAACAAATCCTAAGTTCACATTCTCAAGTCGACGCAACTCAGGAATTGCACAATATTCTTAGCTTAGCAAAGCGCTTAATGCGTCAGAAAGATTACCCGGATATGCTGAGTCAAATAGAGAAAGGATATTTCGAACGTTTTGGACAGCAGTATATAGAGCAAACTAGAGCGTACCGTGATAACGGCTTCTATTTTATAGACAAGATGCCGAATAACTTTTTGCATATAGGTTTAATTAAGTTGATTCTGCCGAATGCTAAAGTCATTGACGCAAGACGTGATCCGATGGATTGCTGTTATAGCTGCTACAAACAATTATTTGCAGAAGGACAGGATTTTACCTACGACCAAGAAGCAGTAGGTCTCTACTATCGAGATTATCAGAAAATCATGGAACATTGGGATGATGTTTTACCGGGTTTTGTTCTTAGGGTCACTCATGAAGATGTGTTAGATGATCTTGAGGGACAAGTTAAAAGGATATTGGCATTCTGCCGGTTGGACTTTGAAAGTGTTTGTTTAACTTATTACAACAATAAAAGAGCCATACAAACACCGAGTGCTGCACAAGTTAGAAAACCCATCAATAAAGATGGTGTTGGAAGATGGAAAGCTGTTGAAACCATGCTTGAACCTATGAAACAAGCGCTTTATTTGAAGTAAGGTGACTCGCGTTGTTCAAATTATCTACATGGTAGAATATCTAACTCATTGATATAAAAAGATTGTCGTAATAGTGTCGGGTAAAAGTTCTAGATTCTTTCCTCATTAGAAGTAAGTTTCTGAGCGACATCTCAACGGAAAATATTCATGCTGATTGATAGTTCAAAATTAAAACAGGTGCGAAAGAGCCGAGGCTGGTCTCAAGATCTTTTAGCTAAGACATCGGGGTTAGCTTTGCGTTCTATTCAACGAATTGAAGCTAGCGGTAATGCGTCTGCTGAGTCTGTTTTAGCCATCTGTGCAGCCATGGATATTAAGCCGACTGAGTTGGAATCAGTTAAAAACCCCATTTCAGTTAAATGGACCAGGAGAGAAATTATGCAAGGCTTTATCATCATTGGATTGTTTATTGGTTTGATCGGGTCAATGTTTGTTATGGCTTCGCAGCCTATACATTATCTTGATGCCCCGACCTTCATCTTTACAACCTGTTTGATGTTGCTCTTTACCGCATTATCTTTCGGTATGAAAGCGTTAGTCGACGCCTTAATTGGAATAAAGTATCTGTTTGCACAAGAGTTTACCGGTGGTAAGAAGGCGCAGCTCTTAGTCAAAATGTATCAAGCTCAAATCACTTTCTTTTATGGTGCAGCAGTTATTGTATTCTTGATAGGGTTAGTTGCGATAATGAACGGTATTCCCGAGAGCTTCGAAGAAAATAATTTGATGGATATGCTAACGTCAAGCGTATCCGTTATTCTGATGCCATTCCTTTATGCAACACTTTTATGTGAGGGGATATTGAGGCCTTTGAAAATCAAGCTGGAAAACTGTGACATAAGTCTTTAAGGCAAATTCTTAAATAAAAGAGAGGCTTAGTCTCTCTTGATGGCTCTTAATGCGATATGTCGATAACGGAATTTATAAAAAGCTCGAGCGGCGATAAAGCCTAAAACAACAGCCATGATGAAGAGTAGTTGAATTTGTTGGCGTAGGGCATCTTGAAAATAGTTATGGTGGCGCATAACTTGGCTTTCATCTAGTAGTAGCCTGACGTAGCCCACAGGCTTTTCTTGATGATAGAGTTCTGCGACATACACTAAAGGCTCGAGATCTGGCGTTGTTTTGTAAATTTCCAGCAAGTTATTGTTATTAGAACTCTCGCTGACAAGTTTACCGTTTATCGCAAACACAGCGGCAGAATGAACGTGTTGGTCTCGTTGAAGGTTATCAACCACCTGCTGAACAATGGCTTTATTTTCAGGGCTAACCATATTCCTACTGGTCACATCGTTAGTATATGACGATATCAGAGCATGGGCTTGTTGCAGTAGGCTGGTACCCAGTTGATCAGCTTGTTCCTGTCTTAGCTGATTGTCTTGTTGGGCGCTGTAGATCCATAAGTTTAAACTGATAAAAATAGCCGCGATAACGAACCCAAGGTTTGCGAGCCTTTTGAACACAGAGTAGCCGCTGGGGGCCATCAGTTCCTTGGGAATGGTTTGGAGCTCATTGAGTGAAGGTGTGCTTCTTAAGTTTGAGGACAAGAAGTTTCCCGTTATCGCGTTAAAACATGAACGACAGTTTATACTGCGGCTTTGAATTTATCTATATAGCTGAATTATGTTAGAATATACTGATTCAGCTATATAGATAAATTTTGTTCTAAATTGTTCTGAAAATCGTTTTCCTATTCGCTAGAATCCTGATTACACACACTTTATCTGCATCTTCATTGTGACAAATAAGTTAGTAACCAATACTCAGTGGCAGTCGGCTGCCTATCTTCGCTCAATAACACAGGATGAAATTGCAGCATTTGGTTTGGCTCAAGAGGTAAATCAATGGATTGCGTTTCCCGAATCAAAAGCCTCTTCATACGAGTTGCATATCTTTGGACAATGTTTGAATTTGGAGAAGCTATGGAAGACACAAAACTCGCTGCAACCTTACCTTTCTGTCAGTTCTATCAAACCACATACATCCAGTGTTGGCCTGACTTTTATTGCGTCGGTGGAATTGAGTGCTGGAACAAACCTTAGTAAGGCTAAAGAAGCTATAGAGCAGGTCGCGGAAGCAAATAAAGTCGACCTTTGTTTAATGGGAGTGCGTCCAACGCTATCACAACCAGGATTGCTGGTAATGGATATGGATAGCACTGTAATACAAGTCGAATGCATCGACGAAATTGCTAAGTTGGCAGGAGTAGGGGATGAAGTTGCTAACGTAACTGAACTCGCTATGCAGGGAAAGCTCGATTTCTCTGAGAGCTTAATACAAAGAGTTGGTTGTTTAAAAGGGACTTCAGTAGACGTATTGCAGCAAGTTTGTGATGGCTTACCTCTAATGCCTGGTGTTGAGAACTTGGTTAACACGTTTAAAAGTCATGGATGGAAAATAGCCATTGCTTCTGGTGGATTTACATTTTTTGCTGATTACTTAAGAGAACGATTGGAACTAGACGCTGCTTTTTCAAATGAATTAGAAGTGGTGGATGATAAGTTAACAGGCCGCGTAGTGGGCAATATTGTGGATGCTCAAGTAAAGGCTGACGTTGTTGCTTCATTGGCTGAAAAATTTGGTATTCCGCAAAGCCAAACTGTAGCTATGGGTGATGGCGCCAATGATTTAGTGATGATGAAAAAAGCTGCCTTAGGTGTAGGCTGCCATGCAAAACCAAAGGTACGATTGGAAGCTGATTGCGCGATACGTTTTGGTGGGTTAGATAGTTTGCTAGCGTTACTTTAAAGGTATACCCACCATGCATTTCTAATGATTTTTGGTATAAGCGTTGTCTAGTGGCTAACTAATAGGTAACGCTTCGTCTTCTTTGGGTGCTGCTTTCATTTTGTTCATGATGATATGCTCTTTTAGAAAGCCATGTCTTAGCATCACTTCATCGGTGACATCAACGATGTCCCCAACACCTGCGATGCTCCACAAATGCTCTTCAAGCGATTTAGCTCGGTGAGAGGCATAGGCTCCCACATAGTTCATCTCTGCCCGTAATAGCTCGGTATCAGGTCTTCCTGTTCTCGCGATAAATATTTTGATTGCATAAAAGCGACCGGCGCCTAGAGCTTTCGCAATGAACTTTCTGCATTCGTTAAAGCTTTGGAATTGATCGGCAAATTGAGTCTGGATTGCCGATTGAATTTCTGTTTGGCTTGGATCAAACGCGATGAATAGTTCGTCCATGACAGGTTTACTGTTGGTTTTCAGCTTCCTTAGAATATTCCTAATAAAGTCTTGTTGCAGACCTGGTGCACTATACAACGGATAAAGGTTCATATTGCCCTTGTGGCTTTTGAAGTTCAGCAAAGGTATTAACGCATTTTCAACTTTAGGAGTCGTGATGGCGTCTGGCTTAAAGTTCACCCCTTCCTTTTTGATAAAAATAGGAATGTTAAGTAGGTTAGCCGCATAAATATTGCGCATCGCTTCACCAATACCAGGAATGTCTTCTTCAATCTGATCTGTCTTTAATTTGTTCCTGTTGTTTTTAATTAACTCTTCAAAGAAAGCTTTCGCGCTTGGAGCGTCTTCTTCAGTAACCGCCGTTAAGTTGATGACGTTGCGCTCCGCACTAATATCTGCAACATCGTATGGGATGTCTTTAAGGACATGCTTTTGAGTCATTGCCTGTAGCTTGGGAAAGGTAATCGCTAACCTGGCATGACGGCTTGCAGGATATAAATTGTTTAATTCTATTCGTAAACCATTCGGTGAAATATCTTCCGTCACTCCCTGAAACTCAAGGTCGCCCATAGTAATGTGTACTTCGGTGCGCAATTGAAAACGCGTTTCACGCCTGAAGTTTTGATATTTGAAGCGGTAAAGACCAATGTTCTCCGGAGGCTTATTTCGTGGGTGTGCAAACGTCTGCAGCTGAACCAACATATTCCGTTCTACTTTTAGCTTCTGATAAGCTTTAACACCGATATCTGAAGTGATATCTGTCAGCAAGGCAATATGAGATAAGTCCTTTA
The DNA here is from genome assembly GCA_004353515.1 of Alteromonadaceae bacterium M269. GTDB lineage: Bacteria > Pseudomonadota > Gammaproteobacteria > Enterobacterales > Alteromonadaceae > M269. The sequence continues at coordinate 762,751 of SMNZ01000002.1, forward strand.
AGCGCGACATTAAACGAGGCGCGGGAGGCTGATTTTGACGTCTAACAATATCGTTAACTGAATCTGGTAGTGACAATGGCTGATGGCATTGTTCGGGATTCATATCCGTAAGCTGAAGTTTATAAACTCTCCAACTTGCCTTTCTGCTAGCGTAGGCAAGATATGCGCGTTTTATCTTTGGATTAGCTTCTAACTCTTCCAGTGTCGCTGAGTAGTAATAACTCTTACCATCTTTGATATGATTGAAACTGTAAATGTAGGTTTCTTGTTCACCTTCGGGTTTCTTAAGTAACGCTTCGATACGTTGATGTGGAAACAAATAGCCAAGCCTAAGATGATGCTGTTCGTCAGCCCAGAAATAAATAGACTCTTGGTTTGTGTCATTGGTCAGAGCATATCTGGGTACGTATTGCCCGTTCTGCTGACTGATGTACACAGGAATCGACGTAAAGTGTGGAATGTAATATTGCTCATAACCCTTAGTGAGTATGGCATCCACAGTATTGTCGATATTTAGCTTATAACGTCTTTTATTACCTTGGATAAAGCGTTCTAAAAAAGCATCAAAGGTTTTGGTTGGCTTATCGAAAAGCCTTTTCAATGATATGCGTTGTTCATCACGACTACGGTCTATATGTGTAATCAAATAGGGTATCGCTTCGGATTTATCTAATGAGTACTCTTTTTCCAGTCCTCGGAAAAACAGCATGATGCGTTCGTCTGTTTTAAACAGGTGCTTTTTATGCAGCTTAATTTTGAGCCCTCTTACTGAGAGATCGACTGTCATGGCTTTTAATGCGTCTTCCATCTCGGAAAACACTTCCACAGCTACAGAGAAGTTCATCCTTTCTTCACTGCGTTGGGCGTAATCTGCGAAGTAAACTTGGTTGGCTTGAAACACTTCGCTTAGGTCAACAGGAGGTTCTTCCGTTTCTGATGCTTCGGCATCCTTTTTCTTAAGATCTTCCTGCTGCTGCTTTTGATGCATGACCCGGAAGTTGTTTTCTGTATTGGTTACTGTCTCTTTTACACCAAGAGTATATGCACCAAAAGAACGAATTTGACGTTCAAACACTTCAACAGCAACTTCATCTAGGTGATGAGTAATGCCCTCGTACTCGTAAGGAGAACATTCGCCATCGACATGACCTCGCAAGTCTATAGCGTGTTTGCATGGCTTAGCTAACCGCATCAGTTCCATTTTAAGCAAGAAACGCTTGGGCTTAGGCAAAGCTGAGGCAACTTGAGATAAAACTTGGTTGAACTCGGGTTCACCCACGACAGGTTTAAGTTGCTCAATTATGTCGCTGTATTGTTCTATGTCTTGACTCATTAATTTTTAACTAAAGAAAAATCCTAGATATACCTTGGTTCGACTGTGCGTCACCCAACTGTCTAAACTACTTTATCGACCAAAGGCGAAAAAACTGTTCAAAAACTTCGTGCGTATGGCTGGTGTAGTCGCTTTGAACTGTACTTCTATGAGTAACGCGTGTAGCAGAATTAATATAAATCGGTGTAAATCAGTTGGAACTAAACATCTTTTAGATAAGGCAAATCATTGCAGGCATAGCTATTCTATATCAAAATGATTTGCAGCAGTATAAAATATGTTTCAGCCAACCATTCTGGCGCATCGCAGGCTGCCCACTTTTTGTTGTAGTCATTCGAAAGGCAGTCGACATCTCTCAAACGACACCGCAAATCGAACAGCTTGTGATGGCACTGAGTAAGTCAATTTATACTTATTCAGCTACATATACTTCTATAAAGAATTATAAACATACATCACAATATTATGGCAAAAAGAAAAACAGCCTACGTATGCTCCGAGTGCGGGGCAGAATCAGCGCGATGGCAAGGGCAGTGTAACGAATGTCATGCCTGGAATACGATTACGGAATTTGTTGTAAGCCCGGCTTCTAAATCTCATCAGAGCAAGCGTTCAGGCTATGCAGGCCAAACAGATGCACAAGTGCAAACACTGGGCAGTATCGATCTTGAAGCATTACCGCGTTTTGATTCAGGTTATAAGGAACTCGACCGTGTTTTAGGCGGCGGAATTGTTCCTGGATCAGCGATATTGATCGGTGGTTCTCCGGGGGCTGGTAAGAGTACGTTGCTACTGCAAATCATGTGTAAGCTCGCTGCAGAGCGTTCTGCGTTATACATCACCGGTGAAGAATCATTACAACAAGTCGCGATGAGAGCAAATCGTCTCGGATTACCATCGAATGACCTTAAGCTAGTGGCGGAAACCAGCATCGAGACTATTTGTGACTTAGCGTTACAAGAAAAACCTAAGATTATGGTAATAGATTCCATACAGGTAATGCATGTGGCAGATGTGCAATCAGCTCCGGGTAGTGTTTCTCAGGTGAGAGAAAGTGCCGCTTACCTGACACGATTTGCTAAACAACAACACATCGCTATGTTTATCGTTGGACATGTCACCAAAGATGGGAGTCTGGCAGGCCCTAAAGTTCTAGAGCACTGTATTGATTGCTCTTTGATGCTAGATGGCGATGCAGACGGGCGATATCGTACTTTGCGTAGTCATAAAAACCGCTTTGGCGCAGTCAATGAGTTAGGTGTTTTTGCCATGACTGAAAAGGGGTTAAAAGAGGTAAATAACCCGTCAGCTATCTTTTTAAGTCGTTCAGACGAGCAAGCACCTGGTAGTGTGGTTATGGTTATTTGGGAAGGTACTCGTCCCTTGTTAGTCGAGCTACAAGCGCTGGTTGATTATTCTCAAATGGCAAACCCTAGAAGGGTAGCCGTGGGGCTCGATCAAAACAGGTTGAACATGTTGCTAGCAGTTGTGCACAGGCACGGTAATGTTCAGATGAATGACCAGGATGTTTTTGCCAATGTTGTTGGTGGCGTTAGGATTGGCGAGACAGGCGCCGATTTGGCGTTAGTTTTAGCGATGATTTCTAGCTTTAGAAATAAAGCCCTTGCACGAGATTTAATTGTCTTTGGTGAAGTGGGTTTAGCAGGTGAAATTCGTCCTATTCCCAACGGCACTGAACGATTGTCTGAAGCAGCTAAGCACGGCTTTAAACAAGCTATAGTGCCAATGGGAAATAAGCCTAAACAACCTATTGATGGTATGAAAGTCATTGCAGTCAAAACGCTATCCGATGCACTAAATGCCATCATGTAGTGAGTAACCTAAAGGAAAGTTGGTGATGAAGAAACGTTTTATTGCAGGTGGCGTCGTTCTCGGTCTAGTAGCCTATTTCGCGTTTTGGCCGACGCCTGTTGAACCTGTAGCTTGGGATGCTCCTGAAAACAAAGGTTTTACAGGTCAGTTCGCAGTAAATGACTCACTGCGTCCCTTACGGTTTGTCCCCATAGATGGTGATTTTGGTCCTGAAGATCTTGCAATAAATAGCGCCGGTGAGGTCGCTATTTCATTACATTCTGGGGCTATAGTAAAACTCGACCCATCACTTTCTACTCTTTCGTTATGGGTTAACACTAAAGGTCGGCCGCTAGGCATTGAGTATGATCAAGATGATAACTTGCTCGTTGCTGATGCGTATAAGGGGTTGTTATCCGTCAGCCCCGAAGGTGATATTCAACTATTGGCTGATCGCAGTGGTGATCTTCCTATTTTATATGCAGATGATGTTGATATTTCTCGCAGAAGCGGAAAGGTTTATTTTTCCGATGCATCAACGCGTTTTGGTGCTGAAGCGAGTGGAGGAACACTAGAAGGAAGTCTGCTTGACTTGATGGAACACAGTTTGTCTGGACGCGTGATCGAGTATAACCTGCAGACAGGTGAAAGCCGAACGTTAGTTGATGGATTGAGTTTCGCAAATGGTATAGCGGTGACGCATGATGAAAATGCGATCTTAATTAATGAAACGGGCGAGTATCGTGTACTTCGTTATTGGATAGAAGGTGAAAATCGAGGTAAGCTGGAAGTGCTTATCGATAATCTACCAGGGTTCCCTGATAACATTGCCAAAGCAGCAAATGGGGGATATTGGTTAGGTTTGGCGTCACCACGTTCAGCGGCATTAGATGGCTTATCGAATTCACCTGTACTCAGAAAAGTGTTGCAGAAGCTTCCGAGTTTTATGCGACCCAAAGCGCAAGCCTATGGGCATATCGTCAAAATTGATGATAACGGCAAAGTGATTGAGAGCCTACAAGACTCAAGTGGTTCTTATCCTCTAACAACAGGTGCGCTTGAAACTAGTAAAGGATTAATTGTGAGTAGCTTAACGGCTGATTCAATAGCTATTAAAGAACTTAAGGCTAAATAACCTTAGCTTCGTTGGTACAAAGGTTAAACAGAAAGACCTTAGTTATTGGCATTTGCGATAATTAATCGCTCTTTTAACCAAGCCATGGCTTCAGTTTCGTCTTCGAAGAATTTGTATGTAACTCCCGCGCAAACATAAATCATTTCCCAGAATGACTTCATGCTATTTTGGTATTGCTCGGCATTAACAATAAAGGCACAAGCAACGAATCCAATGTCTTTAGCTCGTTTAGCGCCTTCGATAAGCGCCTGAGAAGCATCGGGCGGAAAAAATGACTCTCGGCTAAAGATATTGAGGGTAGCCCAAGGTTTATCTTTTAACACTGTTACCTGTGCTTTCATTTGCGTATGATATTCTTCAGCTAGCTCAATATTGCCAGGCCCTTCGGCATGCACAATAAGGATATTGTCTTCCCTGGTAATTGAAAAACTGCCGTGAATGTCAAAGTCTTTTGATGTCATCTGTTAAACCAAAAACGTCCTTATTGGACAAAATACACTAAATTGATCGGAATATAAAAATAGGCGCCATTGTATATGACTCATTTTATGGGGATATAGTGCTTTTGGAGGATTTTGCAGCTGTTTTAGAGCAAAATAGGGCTAAATAGCCCTATTTTGATGATACTAGAGTGTGTTCTAGGATTATTTGCTCATACGCTTATATTTAAGCCTGTGAGGTTCCACAACATCTTGACCATAGGTATCTTTCAACCAAGCGGCATACTCAGTGTAGTTACCTTCATAGAAGTTGATTTTACCTTCATCTCGATAGTCGAGAATGTGCGTTGCAATTCTATCTAAGAACCAACGATCGTGCGAAATAACCATGGCACAGCCTGGGAATTCAAGTATTGCATTCTCTAGTGCACGCAAGGTTTCAACGTCGAGGTCGTTGGTTGGCTCATCCAGCAGCAATACGTTACCACCAGCTTGAAGAAGCTTAGCTAAGTGAACACGGTTGCGCTCACCACCAGACAAATCCTTGATGAATTTTTGTTGGTCATTACCTTTGAAGTTAAAGCGGCTAACGTAAGCTCTACTGTTTAACTCGAAGGTACCGATGCGGATAATGTCCTGACCATCTGACAACTCCTGCCAAACTGTATTTTTGTCGTTCATGTGATCGCGGAACTGTTCAACGCTGGCTAGTTTCACACTTTCGCCAACTGAGATGTTGCCTGAGTCAGCTTGTTCTTTTCCATCAAGCATTCTGAATAGCGTGGATTTACCTGCACCGTTAGGTCCGATAATGCCGACAATGGCCCCTTTAGGGATAGTGAAACTCAAGTCATCAATTAATATACGGTCGCCGTACGATTTCTTAAGGTTCTCAACTTCAATGACCTTATCTCCCAAGCGATCACCCGGTGGGATAAAGAGTTCGTTTGTCTCGTTACGTTTTTGGTAATCACCCGTATTTAGCTCTTCAAAACGTGCCATACGCGCTTTGCTCTTAGCCTGACGACCTTTTGGATTAGAACGCACCCATTCTAATTCTTGCTTGATAGACTTTTGTCTTGCGTTCTCAGTGCGTTCTTCTTGTTGGAGGCGAGCATCTTTCTGTTCCAACCAAGAAGAATAGTTGCCTTCCCATGGAATACCGTGACCACGGTCTAGTTCCAAGATCCAGCCAGCAACGTTATCGAGGAAATACCTATCGTGGGTAATCGCAACAACTGTTCCTGGATAGTCGTGTAAGAAGCGTTCAAGCCAAGCAACCGACTCGGCATCCAAGTGGTTGGTTGGTTCGTCGAGAAGCAACATTTCTGGCTTTTCAAGCAAGAGTTTACACAAAGCAACTCGGCGTTTTTCACCGCCCGATAGTTTACTAACGTCAGCATCCCAAGGTGGAAGGCGTAATGCATCCGCAGCACGCTCTAAAGCATTGTCCAGGTTGTGCCCATCTTTTGCCTGAATAATAGCTTCTAATTCACCTTGCTCTTTAGCAAGTGCATCAAAGTCAGCACCTTCTTCGGCGTACGCTGCATAAACTTCATCAATGCGTTTTAATGCATGAACAACATCTTCAACGGCTTCTTCGATATTACCGCGAACATCTTTACTTTCATTTAGTTGAGGTTCTTGCGGTAAGTAGCCGATCTTTAATCCAGGCATAGGACGAGCGTCACCGATAAAGTCTTTGTCGACGCCTGCCATAATTCTTAATAGTGTTGATTTACCTGAGCCATTGAGACCCAAAACACCAATTTTTGCACCGGGGAAAAAGCTAAGAGAAATGTCCTTTAGGACTTGTTTTTGAGGTGGGACGATTTTGCCCACTTTGTACATGGAATAAACGTATTCTGCCATTGGATAATCTAAGTGATAAATTTCTTATTATTGTATACCGAAACAGTCTCTGGGGAGTAGGGGATAGCTGAGCTTTATGACCACTTTTTAGTGGTTATCCGTATTAAAACTTTGTGAATATTGCTAAGCAATTTGCTAGCTGTTCATAAGTTATTGTTTTTAAATGTTATTTATGTTGGCCTGTGTTTTGCTGATAACACTTTGTGATTAGATTCTTTGCAGCAAACTTCCTGGGGTGTTGCCGGGTTTAATGACTCTCCTTGGGCCCTATCTATTGGGCCATTTTTTTATCTTCACATCTGAAGAATCGGCGATATGATTAGCGCATCCAAATCAAAGCGTGTCATATAGGTAGTAACATGGCAGAAAACCAAACTGTTAATTGGGGTATCATCGGCCCTGGTAAGATAGCCAATCAATTCGCTCAAGCCGTTGTTGAAAATCCTGAGTGTTGTTTATTAGGTGTTGCAAGCAGAGACAATACCAGAGCGTCAAGTTTCGCTGAGAAATATGACATAGCCCGCACTTATTCTACCTATGAATCAATGTGCGCGGACGATGAGATTGATGCTGTTTACATTGCAACACCGCATGCCTTGCATTATCAGCAAGCCAAGCTTTGTCTCGAAGCTGGAAAACATGTATTGGTTGAAAAGCCTGCAACCATCAATGCAAATCAATGGAAAGTGCTTGTTCAAATTGCACAGAAGAATCAATGTGCATTAATAGAAGCGGTTTGGAGCCGCTTTATGCCGTGCTTTAAGCAGGTGAAAAGTTGGTTGAGTGAAGGGCTTTTGGGAGACTTGGTATATGTCCAATCAGATATAGGTTTTTCCTTTCTGGATGTTCGAGGCGTAAACCATGAACATCGATTACTTAATCCCGATTTAGGTGGCGGAGCGCTCCTCGACTTAGGCCTCTATAGCGTCGCTTTGTCGCAGTTAGTGGTTAATAGTCAGCCTTCAGAGATTCAAGCAATGGCTCATATGGGCTCATCAAGTGTTGACCTAACAACAATGGCAAATGTGAGGTATGCGAATGGCGTAAGAGCACAATTCACCTGCTCTGCAATGGCTGAACATACTAATACAATGAGTATTCATGGAACGCGAGGAAAAATTACACTACCTCAGCTTTTCTGGTTTGGTGGCCAAGCAATTCTCGAATACCTGCCCAAAGATTCCGAGGATGCTGTGACTATCAGCGAATCTTTTACTCATGATGTGAATGGTTTCGAATACCAAATTGCAGAGTCAGTACGTTGTATTAAATCGGGCTTGATTGAGAGTGAATTAATGACACATCAAAACACGCTAGAGAATATGCAACTTATGGACGAGATTAGAAATAAAATAAGCCTGAGTTACCCAAGTACCATAGAAAATTCTGATTAAACAGCGAACAATGGCTCAACTCTTATTAGGCTCAAATTAAGCTGCTTTTTTAAACTAAGGTTAACGTAAGGTTTATAACGATTTGTTTTAAATACTTGGCTGTACTTCGAGGCTTAAATCTATAGAATGTCGGCTGTTTTTCTATCGACTATTTTGAGGATGCACAATGCTTTCACGCAACATGACTATTGCTGATTTTGATCCTGAGTTATCAGACGCTATTGCTAAAGAAACTCAACGCCAAGAACATCACATTGAGCTAATTGCCTCAGAAAACTACTGTAGCCCACGCGTACTTGAAGCTCAGGGCTCTCAGTTAACCAATAAGTACGCTGAAGGCTACCCTGGAAAGCGTTATTACGGTGGTTGTGAGTACGTTGATATCGCAGAAGATCTTGCAATAGAAAGAGCGAAACAGCTTTTTGGTGCGGACTACGCGAACGTACAACCGCATGCAGGTTCTCAAGCTAACTCTGCGGTCTTTATGGCATTAATAAACGCGGGTGACACAGTGTTAGGTATGAGCCTAGCGGATGGTGGACACTTAACGCACGGTTCTCATGTTAACTTTTCCGGTAAAACCTATAACGCTATCCAGTACGGATTAGATTCGGAAACAGGTGAAATCGACTATGCACAAATCGAAGCATTAGCTCTTGAGCATAAGCCTAAGATGATTATTGGTGGTTTCTCAGCCTATTCTGGTGTTGTCGATTGGGCTAAATATCGTGAAATTGCTGATAAAGTGGGTGCTTATTTATTAGTTGATATGGCTCACGTTGCAGGACTAGTTGCTGCTGGCATTTACCCTAACCCTGTTCCTCATGCACACGTTGTAACAACGACTACGCACAAAACACTGGCTGGCCCAAGAGGTGGATTAATTCTTTCTGCTTGTGGTGACGAAGCGCTTTATAAAAAGTTTAACAGTGCGGTTTTCCCTGGTGGTCAAGGTGGTCCTTTGTGTCATGTTATCGCTGCAAAAGCGGTTGCCTTTAAGGAAGCGTTACAACCAGAATTTAAAGAGTACCAACAGCAAGTCGTTGTTAACGCTAAGGCTATGGTTTCTGTTATGCAAGAGCGTGGCTATAAGATTGTCTCGAACGGTACAGATAACCACTTGTTCTTGTTAGACCTGATTGATAAAGATATTACGGGTAAAGATGCTGATGCAGCATTAGGTACTGCGAATATTACTGTAAACAAGAACGCTGTGCCTAACGATCCTCGTTCACCTTTCGTGACGAGCGGATTGCGTATCGGTTCTCCTGCTATTACACGCCGTGGCTTTAAGCAGGCTGAAGCAGAACAGGTTGCGACTTGGATTTGTGATGTGCTTGATAATATGGGTGATGAAAGTGTTATAGAACGCGTACGTAACGAAGTCGTTGAGTTGTGCACTAAGTTCCCTGTATACGCATAATTTCACACCATTTTAAGTTTCAAAACCTCTTACATGTGTAAGAGGTTTTTGCTTTTGTAAGTGCTGCTGTTTAAAAACAGCCTCTAGTTCAAAGCGCTACGCTGCTATATAATGCGCCCTCTCTAATTAACTGTTGTACCCGCTCGTATAACTCTGGAGTTTCACTCTCATGATATGTCCTTTTTGCTCCATGAAAGACACCAAAGTCATTGATTCAAGGCTTGTTGCTAATGGTGGACAAGTCAGACGCAGACGTGAATGTATTATGTGTCATGAGCGTTTTACGACATTTGAAATGGCTGAACTCGTCATGCCTCGGATTGTTAAGCGAGACGGTTCTCGAGAGCCATTCAATGAAGATAAGCTTCGTGCGGGTATGCTGCGAGCCTTGGAAAAAAGGCCTGTTAGTACCGAACAGATTGAAGAGCAAATAAACCGCATTAATTCATCATTGCGAGCAACTGGAGAAAGGGAAGTAGCCAGTGAGCTTATTGGTAACTTGATTATGGATGCGCTGAAAACACTGGATAAAGTGGCTTACGTTCGCTTTGCATCTGTTTATCGCTCATTTAAAGATATTCGTGAGTTCGGTGAGGAAATCGCTCGTTTAGATGATCAAGATAAGCCAACAGGTTAGTCCATGACATCTACAACAATGTTTACATCGACTGATGTCGGGCTGATGGCAAGAGCCATTAAGCTTGCTAGAAAAGGACAATATACAACCAGGCCTAATCCTAATGTGGGCTGTGTTTTAGTTGATGCTAAAGGTAATATTGTTGGCGAAGGCTGGCACCAGCGAGCGGGCGAACCCCATGCTGAAGTTAATGCATTATCGCAAGCCAAGGGTAGAGCAGAAAATGGCACTGCTTATGTCACGTTAGAACCCTGTAGCCACTTCGGGCGTACGCCACCTTGTGCGGTCGCTTTAGTTGAAGCTGGCATTAAACGTGTAGTTTGTGCCATGGAAGATCCTAACCCCAAAGTATCAGGTTCAGGTTTTGATATTCTTAAGCAGGCAGGAATTGAAGTTCAAAGTGGACTGTTGAGAGAAGAAGCTATTCTGTTGAATGAAGGCTTTATTCAAAGAATGTCTACAAAGCGCCCCTTTGTCACACTCAAAATGGCTAGTAGCTTAGATGGCAGAACGGCGCTATCTAATGGTGTTAGTCAGTGGATTACATCGCCAGAAGCCAGAGCAGATGTCCAGCGTTACCGAGCGAAATCCAGTGCAATATTATCCGGTTCAGGGACTGTTCTAGCCGATAACCCATCTCTCACAGTTAGACACGAAGAGCTTGGTTATTTATCAAATACATTAAGTGCCGAAAACGTGATACAGCCGACACGGGTTCTTCTTGATGCGCGTAACCAATTAAAAGCGGGTCTAAAAGTTTTTGAAAACAATGCTCCAGTAATTGTGATCAACGGAGAGCATAATTCTTCTATACAAGCTGAGCATGTGCAGCAGCAACAAATTCTCAATGCGCAAGGTAAAGTGGATTTACCAGCGATGTTGCAGTTTTTAGCTAAGCAAGAAATCAATGATTTGTGGATTGAAGCTGGTAGTCGATTAGCGGGTGCTTTTTTGAGAGAAAAGCTGGTTGATTGCTTGATTATTTATATGGCGCCCAAACTTATGGGGAACAGCAGTATGGGCCTTTGTGATCTGCCAGAGTTTGAAAACATGGAAGAGATTATCAATCTTTCTTGGAAAGATATGAGAATGGTTGGCAGTGATCTAAAAATGACGGCTGACATAGAATAATATTTTGTGCTCGTTGGGCTTTGTTTTGATGCCCATGAGAGTGATAGGTTGAGGTGATTATGTTTACTGGAATTATAGAAGCGTTAGGCACAGTATCCCGTATGGAGCCTCGTGGTGGTGATGTTCGCCTGACAGTATCAACTGGCAAGCTGGATATGGGCGATGTCAAATTAGGTGACAGTATTGCTGTTAACGGTGTTTGCTTAACGGCTGTCGAATTCTCTTCTGATTATTTTTGTGCTGATGTCTCGACCGAGACAGTGAAACGTACAGGCTTTGCACAATATAGCGCTGGGCAAATGGTTAATCTCGAAAAAGCCTTGATGGCAACGAGCCGGCTAGGTGGGCATATTGTCAGTGGGCATGTCGATGGATTAGGTACCGTCTTATCTATTGCTGAAAATGCGCGTTCGATAGAAATCTGGATTCAGGCAGAAGACAATCTCGCACGTTACTTAGCCGAAAAAGGCTCTATTACGGTTGATGGCGTGAGCCTGACTGTCAACGATGTCAATGGTGCAGAGTTCATGTTGACGCTTATACCTCATACGCTACAAGAAACCATTATCCAACATTATAAAGTGGGTACTAAAGTGAATCTTGAGGTCGACGTGATAGCCCGCTATGTCGAGCGATTAGTGCTAGGTGATAAAGCGGCTGTAAAGAACGAGAAAAGTGATATCAGTATGAAGCTACTAGCTGAAAGCGGCTACTTAAATAGGCGCTAGTAGGCTTGCGCTGATATATCTCATATAGACACGAAAAGAAATCTTCAAATCCTAGGGTACAAATTACCCAAGGTTATTTACATTCAAATAAGGTTTAACAAGGCATGGCACTAAATAGCATTGAAGAAATAATCGAAGATATCCGCCAAGGAAAAATGGTTATTTTGATGGACGATGAGGACCGCGAGAACGAAGGCGATCTCATCCTTGCTGCTGAGCATACGACACCAGAAGCGATTAACTTTATGGTAACGCATGCGAGAGGGTTGGTTTGCTTGCCTATGACGCAAGAGCGCTGCAAAAGGCTTGAGCTGCCATTGATGGTTGATAAAAATGAAGCACAGTTTTCCACTAATTTTACTGTTTCAATTGAAGCTGCTGAAGGTGTGACTACTGGGATTTCTGCGGCTGACAGAGCGAAAACTATCCTGGCTGCTGTGAATCCGGATGCTAAAGCGTCTGATATTGTTCAACCTGGTCACATATTCCCATTGATCGCCAAGCAAGGTGGCGTATTGAATCGCTCTGGTCATACAGAAGCCGGCGTAGATTTAGCGCGTTTAGCAGGTTGTGAGCCAGCGTCAGTTATTGTTGAGATTCTTAATGAAGATGGCACCATGGCACGCCGTCCGGAATTAGAAGTCTTTGCAGAAAAGCATGGACTGAAGATCGGAACTATTGCTGATCTCATCGAATATCGTAACCTGAATGAAACAACTATTGAGAAAGTTGCTGAGTGCAAGCTACCGACGGATTTTGGCGAGTTTGAATTAATTACATTTAAAGATGTGATTGATAACCAAATTCATTTTGCCTTGACAAAAGGTGACGTTAAAGCCGATGAGCCGACGCTAGTGCGTGTGCATTTGCACGACACTTTTAATGACTTGCTATACTCAAATCGAGCGTTAGAAAGAAGCCTCGGTTTAGCAGAAGCGATGAAAGCAATTGCTGCTGAAGGTGGTGTATTGGTTCTACTAGGTAAAGATGAAGATATCTTGAGTCAGGTTCTGCGTTTTCAGGCGGAAGACGAAGGTGAAAGATCACCGGGTGCTAAATGGCAAGGGACATCTAGAACAGTCGGTGTTGGAAGCCAAATATTATCGACTTTAGGTGTTCAGAAGATGCGCTTGCTGAGTAAGCCGAAGAAATATCATGCGCTCTCGGGCTATGGGCTCGAAGTAGTTGAATATGTTTATGATGAATCATAAATAAATATACTCTTCACGGAAATCTATTGAGTATAAAGGTCTGCGTTAGTAAGACGATAAAACAGTATAAAAAATATCATCCAATCAAAAGCGGTGTATGCTATATTATGCGCCGTTTTTTTCAGCTAATAGGCACTAAAAATTATGAATGTCATTGAAGGCAATGTACGTGCAACCGGCAAAAAGTTTGCCGTAGTCGTTTCTCGTTTTAACAGTTTTGTGGTTGAAAGCCTTGTCGATGGTGCATTAGACACACTTGAACGTCACGGAGAAGTTAACTCTGATGATATCACTGTTGTGAGAGTGCCCGGCGCCTACGAACTTCCAGTTGTTGCGAAGAAACTTGCTGAGAAAGGTAAATACGACGCGATTATTGCACTGGGTGCTGTTATCCGTGGTGGAACTCCTCATTTTGATTTTGTTGCAGGCGAATGTAACAAAGGCCTTGCTCAGGTATCACTTGAGTTTGGTATTCCTGTTTCTTTCGGCGTTCTGACTGTTGATACTATCGAACAAGCTATTGAACGCTCTGGTACTAAAGCAGGCAATAAAGGCTCTGAAGCGACATTAGGTGCGCTTGAGATGGTTAATGTCATTGATATGATTGAAGGGGCCTAATGAAGCCTTCTGCACGACGTAAAGCAAGAGAACTTGCCGTACAAGCGGTCTATTCTTGGCAGATGACAAACAATGATGTGGAGCAAGTAGAGCTCCATATTGCAACAACTAATAATATGAAAAAGGTTGATATGGCCTTTTTCCAAGAGTTGTTGCGAAGTGTTGTTTCTGAATGTGATGAATTAGACGCTATCATTAAACCCTATTTAGGGCGCTTACCTGAAGAACTCGATCCTATCGAAAAGGCTATCTTGCGTATTGCGACATACGAGCTTAAGCAACGTATTGATGTGCCATATAAAGTTGTTATTAACGAAGCGATTGAACTTGCGAAGATTTTTGGTGCCGAAGAAAGCCATAAGTTTATTAATGGTGTGTTAGACAAAGCCATTAAGACACTTCGCAAACACGAAAAAGCATAAGACGACTTATAGTGAAAGAATTCAGTATTATTGAGAGCTTCTTTAAATCAGGCAGACATCAAAGACGTGATGTTGAAATTGGCATTGGTGATGACTGCGCGGTCACTAATGTACCTGAAGGCCAATCTCTGGTTGTGACAACAGATACTTTGGTTAGTGGTGTTCACTTTCCGGAAGACACCGAAGCTAGGGCGATTGCTCATAAAGCGATAGCGGTTAATTTAAGTGATTTAGCTGCTATGGGAGCGGAACCTGCTTGGGTGAGTCTCTCATTAAGTTTGCCGGAAGCTGATGAAGAGTGGTTAAGCGATTTCTCTCGCGGCTTGCACGAGATTACTGAGTATTACACGGTTCAGCTTATTGGTGGTGATACGGTCAAAGGGCCACTAACTATTACCATTACTGCGCACGGTTTTATTCCTAAAGAACAAGCGTTAACTCGTAGCAAAGCGAGGCCAGGTGATTGGCTTTATGTGACCGGCACTTTGGGTGATGCAGGACTCGCGTTTGACATTATCACGGGTAGAAAAGATGCAACGCCAGCTGATAAAGAATACTTGCTGGGTCGGTTGAACTACCCAACGCCACGAGTATTAGCGGGTACTACGCTAAGGCGCATTGCGCATTCCTGTATTGATGTTTCTGATGGCCTGTTATCCGATGTCCAACATATTCTCAATGCCTCGAACTGCGGTGCCGTGATTCACGTTGATAAGCTGCCGATATCCAAGCCTATGATGGATTCTGTAGAGCTCTCAGAAGCGCTACGTTATGCGTTGGCAGCCGGTGATGACTATGAGTTACTGTTTACGATTTCAGAGGAGCAAAAAGGGAATCTGGAAGTGGCGCTAGCGAATTCAAATGTTAGCGCAACGTGTATTGGGCAATTGAATGGTATGTCTGAGAAGTTAGAACTGAAATTTGAAGACGAGCCATACCACATCAATGCAAGCGGCTATCAGCACTTTGCATAATGGATAAATCACTTCGTTCTAAGCTGAGTTTAAAAAACCCCATTCATTTTCTCGCTCTAGGGTTTGGTTCCGGGTTGGCTCCTTTTATGCCCGGGACTTTCGGCTCTTTAGCGGCGCTACCCGTTGTTTATGTGGTCTTTTCCTTGCCGTTGGTGTTCTCCCTGATTTTGATTGCACTGAGCTGCATTGTGGGCATTTGGATCTGTGGTAAAACCGCCGATGATATGGGCGTGCACGATCACTCTGGGATTGTGTGGGATGAAATTGCCGGAATGCTGGTGACTTTCCTTGGAATCGCAATAAGTTGGCAAACACTTGTTGCTGGTTTCTTACTTTTTAGGTTGTTTGATATCGTCAAACCTTGGCCGATCAGTTATTTGGATAAACATTTAGATGGCGGGCTAGGGATCATGCTTGATGATATCTTAGCTGGTATAGCGGCTTGCGCTTGCTTACATGGACTTGTTTATTGGCAAGTACTTTTTTAATTGCGCTTAATACCAAGAACGGTATTGAATAGAGAAAAGGCTGACATAGTGTCAGCCTTTTTTATTATCTTTTGTCTCACATTCTAAATCATCGAGAATGCATACAAGTGGAAAACAATTAGCATTAACGACGAGTATAATGTTTTAAGCGCCTTCTAAATGCGGCAACACCTAAAGCTAATATGCTGAATAAGCCATAACTGCCACCACCTCCAGAAGAGTCCTGCTGGGGTGCTGGTGGTGTATTTTCGCCATCGTTATCGACAACAGTAAAGGTAACAAACGAGGTAGCAACATTCTCGTTACCTACTGCTTCTATATTCACTGTAATGGTCTGATCAATTTCTTCAGTTGTATCATCGTTGATTGTGATAGGTACGGTTTGTTGAGTTTGACCATCAGCGAAAGTCACAATTTGATTCACTTGAACAATGCTGTTGCCACCACCTTGAGTGAATACGCGTAAGCTTGCAGAACCAGCAGTACCATTAACCCGATTGATAATGATGTTCACAGAACCCGCGCTTTCGCTAACCGATTGACTGCTAACTGAGACATTGAACTGGCCTGCAAGTGGCTCATTGTCATTAATCGTAGCGACCTGTTGGCCACCTGTAACACTGGTTTGTTCACTGGTAACGGATATAGCAAAAGTTTCAGTGGTTTCTGATAACAGGTCATCAATGGTCGTTATATTGACAGTTTGACTCGTTTGTCCAGCGGCAAAAACGACACTGTTGTTAAATGGCTGATAATCTTGCCCGTTAAAGGCTGTTTGATCGGATGTTTCTATATTCACGACCAGCTCACCGTCAGAGCCGTTAACACGCTGCATCGACAAGACGATGTTTTGACCCTCGGTGACTGGAGCGACATTTGCAACGTTGACTGTGCCTATGTTGCCAGCAACACCATCATTGATAACCAAGTTTGCGGTTGCTTGTTGCCCTAAAGCACCTCTCAGTGGGTAGCGTAAAACTAAGCTCGCTTGTTCTTGACCTTCATCTAGAGAGTCAGCAACAACATCAAATGTAACTGTTGTGACTGATTCGTTGGGTGCAAAGTTTGCTCTAGCAATACCTTCGATAAAATCGGCACCTTGAATGGCTGTATCGTCAAACAATGCAACTTCAACTTCCGCACTTTCTGTCAGGTCGCCGTCTCTTGTTACAGTGATTTCTACACTTTGGTCCTGCTCGCCGACAGTAAACTGTGCATTAGAAAAATTGAAAAGACCGTTAACAGGTGCAGCAGCACCACGTTGTGAAGTCATCATTGCGTTTTCAATAATAACTCGTCTGTTATTTTCCAATCCTTCGCTACCACAGAACTCATTATTGTTCATAAGTTCAGGGTCAGAGAATGAATTGAGTGTTGAACTACCCAATGAGCTGAACATGATAGTGTTGTTACCACCGCATTGAGCCGCGTGTGCGTCGACCTCAGCAAAAGGCGGGTTATCGTCGATATCTACCTCGTGCCCAGCACCCAGGTTATGACCAATTTCATGAGTGAATACTGCATCAAAGAGCCTTTCTGCATTTCCAGTTCTTCCAGTAAAGCGATCAAACATCATGGTTAATGGACCGCCAAAATTTGCTCGGCCAAGGACGTTAGCGATATTGTCTGATTCCCTGAAATCGCGCACGTAAACGGCTATATCTGCGCCGTAGGCATTGTATATTTCGAATTCAGGGAATGGACCTTCAGGGCGAGGGTTTGGATTAAATACTGCTGTTGTAAAGAGCGAAGAGGCACCGACAGTAATAACATTGTCGTTTGCATCGGTTTCGTCTTCGAGCATGAGCTCGTCGCCAATACTGGGAGCAATAATCGCGTTACTGATGCGAATTTGAAATCCCATATTCTGCTCTTCAGCAACTGAATTAATGGCGTTTACCCATTCATTCATACGCATATGCGCGACTTGTTGCCCAAGAATGCCGACATAGCTGTTTTGGAAGAAGAACATCACATCAATAATGGTGTCCTCCTCTTGCAGAGCAGCCAGGGTTTGGGCATCGATAACGAGTTCACTCAAACGCAGCGCATTCGCTGGGTTGTTTTCGTCCATAACGATGTAATCGTTTGAGTAAGAATATGAGCTTGAAAGTAAACAAACTGTCGATAATGCTAACAGTGTCTTTTTCATGGGGTAACCTTTGTTTTATCTATCTACAAAATATATACCCGTCGTCCTTGGAATGCCCATTTATTAACTACACTCTCTGACTATAATCACCTGGCTTATCCAAGCTCATATAGGTTCGTTTATTTTCTGCAGTCATGCATTTCCAATGATTTTGGGTATAGATTCCCCGAAGTGATTACACTTTAAATTCGTCTATTTTGCGTTGGATGCCTTCCGCATTTAAGCCTAGCTCGGTATACATTTCCTCTTGCGTACCTTGCATAATAAACTGATCGGGTAAACCTATGCTTAATAGCTTAACCGACAATTGATTTTGCGATATGTATTCACCGACTGCGCTTCCAGCTCCGCCCATGAGGGCATTGTCTTCAAGCGTTACAAACAAATCGTAATCGCCTGCAAGCTGAGTCAACATCTCTTCATCAAGAGGTTTAACAAAGCGCATGTCGACCAATCCGTAGTCACTGTCGTCTGCCACTTGTTGTGCAAATGGCAATAGCGTACCGAAATTCAAAATAGCCACTTTCTTACCTGAACGTAGCAATAACGCTTTGCCTATTTCAATCTCGGTCATATCGCTTATCAATGGCTGTCCGTATCCTGAACCTCTTGGGTATCTAACTGCAGCAGGTTGATTAAGCTTATGACCAGTGTACAACATTTGTCGACACTCGTTCTCACCTGAAGGTGTCATAATTATCATATTTGGAACACAACGCAGAAAAGACAGGTCGTAAGCACCTTGGTGAGTTGGGCCATCAGCACCAACAATTCCTGCTCTGTCGATGGCAAAAAGTATCGGTAAATTCTGTAATGCGACGTCGTGGATCAGCTGATCATACGCGCGCTGTAGAAAGGTTGAGTAGATAGCAACTATCGCATTCATTCCTTCACGAGCAAGGCCAGCCGCCAAAGTCACCGAGTGCTGTTCAGCTATCGCAACGTCTATGTATTTGTCGGGATATTCTTGTGAGAATCTCACCATACCTGAGCCTTCGCGCATGGCAGGTGTTATAGCAACTAACTTGTCGTCTTCTGCAGCCATGTCGCACAGCCAGTCGCCAAATATCTTAGAATAAGTTGGCTTGGTCGATGAGGATGCAGGTAGTTTCTGATCTTTGGGATCGAACTTGGGTACAGCGTGAAACTTAATCGGGTCTTTTTCTGCCGATTCGTAGCCTTTCCCTTTTTTGGTCACGACATGCAATATCTGGGGCCCAGAGCGCTTGCGCATATTACGCAATGTATCAACCATAGCACTGACATTATGGCCATCTATTGGGCCGATGTAGTGGAAACCTAATTCTTCAAATATAGTGCCGGGTACAACCATACCTTTGATATGTTCTTCAGCACGGCTTGCGAATTCTTTAATTGGAGGGACATTGCTTAAGAGCTTTTTCCCACCATCGCGGATAGAGTTAAAGAAATTACCTGTTAGTAGGCGAGCGAGGTGACTATTCAGAGCGCCGACATTCTCAGAGATAGACATTTCATTGTCGTTTAAGACAACCAGCATGTCTTTGTTAATGTCGCCAGCATGGTTCATCGCTTCAAATGCCATACCTGCTGTCATAGCACCGTCACCAATCACAGCAACAACCTTTCTTCCAAGGTTTTCTTTCTCCGCAGCAATGGCCATTCCTAACGCTGCACTAATTGATGTTGATGAATGACCTACAGCAAAAGTGTCGTATTCGCTTTCAGGCGGCCATGGGAAAGGATGAAGTCCGTTCTTTTTACGGATAGTTGTCATTCTATCGCGACGACCCGTCAAGATTTTGTGTGGGTAAGCTTGGTGGCCCACATCCCATATCAAGCGGTCAAATGGCGTATCGTATACGTAGTGCAGAGCTACTGTGAGCTCAACTGTCCCTAAGCCAGAGGCGAAATGACCACTACTTTTACTCACACTAGCAAGCAGGTATTGTCTTAGTTCGTCACTAAATTCTGCAAGCTGATCTTGTGATAGCTCCCGTAATTGCTCTGGGTGGCTAGCTAAAGATAGAAGAGGGTAGTGTGCTAAATCGAGAGTCATTAATAATTCTTTTACTTGTTTCTATTGACTATGTAGCCCGCGAAGGACTCTAAAACCTGTGTATTGTAAGGTAAACTTGCCAAAGCTTGTAGTGCTTGCTGATAAAGTTCTTGTGCAAAATCTTGTGCACCTTCGAGACCAAGGAGATCGGGGTAGGTACTTTTGTTCAAAGCGATGTCTGATCCTTGAGGTTTGCCCAATATTTCTGTATCGGATACCACATCAAGAATGTCATCTCTGACTTGGAATGCTAACCCAATGGCTTGAGCATATTCCGCCAAACTCTGTTCCACTTCCTCAGATTGAACGGGTGAGGACAGATAAGCCATTTTTAACGTGGTTTCTATCAAAGCGCCAGTTTTTCTTTTTTGTAACTGTTCGAGCTGCTCTAGAGATATTACTCTGCCAGTGGCGTCGATATCCATCGCTTGTCCACCACACATGCCGTCATAACCTGTGGCACATGTCAGTGTTTTTAATAGCGCTAACCTGTTTCGCTCTGCTGTAGAAGAAAGTTCGTGATTAAGCAGAATGTCGAACGCCAGTGTTTGTAGCGCATCGCCCGCTAATATGGCCGTTGCTTCATCAAAAGCAATATGGCATGTTGGCTTTCCCCTGCGAAGGTCGTCGTCATCCATAGCTGGGAGGTCATCGTGGATCAATGAGAATGCATGGATACATTCAATAGCCATGGCGCTCGGATCTAAGTCAGATAACTTGGCTCCTAACATTTCTCCTGTAGCATAAGTCAGAAATGGGCGTATACGCTTGCCACCAATGAGCAAGCCATACTGCATTGCTTGTTTTAATGTAGGTGCAATTTCTGAGAGCTTGGATAGATGCGCTTCAAGCAGTCGATTAACTCTTTCTTGATATCGCTGCTGAGTATCTTGCCAATCAGGCATTAGTTGAGATCTGACTCATCAAACGGACTAAGCTCTTCTTGCTCATTTTGTTTTAGCAAGATTTCGACTTTCTGCTCTGCTTGTTTGAGCTTTTGTTGACTATTGTTCGCTAGTTGAACGCCTCTCTCGAAATTGGTTAAGGCATCTTCTAGTGGCATATCGCCTTTTTCCATTGCAGATACGATGTTCTCAAGTTCTTGCATCGAATCTTCAAAAGAAAGGTCTTCAACTTTTTTTGTCTTAGTCATAGAAATCTATCTATCGAAGGTTGTTTATCTTTGGCGTCTCTATTTGCTACAAATTTATACAACAAAGATAAGTAACCTATATTTAAGCTTGATTAATTAAACGAGTCCGGCACATTACCTGAGGGTTAACAGGCGGTCAAACACTTTTAATACTATAGGATTGAGCCTATGTGTCGATAAAACAAAAGACACTAATAAGTTTCGTTTACTCCTATTAAAAATTAATTTTAGTAGAAATATGACCGTCTTGTTTTTGGTGTATATTTGGGCTTATATGAAAGCATGTAGCCGCCAAGTAAGCAATTTCATGGATGACGGGCATTATGGCTGTTTGGCTGTCATTTTTTTGTGTAGAGTATTGATATTATACTGAAACATAGTATTGGCTTTTAGTTAGCTGGGAGAAAAGAGTGGATTTAGCAACCCTTATTGGAATGATTGGTGCAATTGGCTTTATCGCTATGGCAATGATTTCTGCTGGCGATATCGGCATGTTTATCGACGTACCGTCAACACTTATCGTATTCGGTGGTACTTTATTTGTTGTGTTATCTCAATTCACTATGGGGCAGTTCTTTGGTGCAGGTAAAGTTGCTGGCAAAGCCTTTAAATTCAAGATAGCGCCGCCTGAAGAGCTCATTCAAAAGATTGTTGATATGGCCGATGCCGCACGCAAAGGTGGCTTTCTAGCTCTTGAAGAAGCTGAGATTGATAACGACTTTATGCAAAAAGGTGTGGATATGCTGGTCGATGGACACGATGTGGACGTCGTTCGTCAAACACTGGCCAAAGACATTGCTATGACCTCTGAGAGGCATGAATTTGGGGCCATGATTTATAAAAACATGGGTGATGTTGCACCAGCGATGGGAATGATAGGAACGCTTATTGGTCTGGTAGCCATGCTTTCAAACATGGATGACCCGAAATCTATCGGTCCTGCGATGGCGGTTGCGCTTTTAACAACACTTTATGGTGCATTCTTAGCAAACGTCATCTGTTTGCCGTTGTCTGTAAAACTAAGTAACCGTAAAGAAGAAGAGGAAATGAACCAGAGTTTGGTTTTGGATGGCATTCTTGGAATTGCTGATGGTCAAAACCCAAGGGTTATTGAAGGTATATTGAAAAACTATATCGCTGAAAGTAAGCGTGCTTCGAGTGTTGAAGAAGAGTAGGTAAGCGAGAGTTATCATGGCTGATGAAGAAGCTAAATGCCCCAAATGCCCCCCAGAAGGTCTCCCTGCGTGGATGGGAACCTTCGCAGATCTTATGTCGTTGCTAATGTGCTTCTTCGTTCTACTATTGGCTTTCTCGGAGATGGATGTTCTTAAGTTTAAACAGATCGCGGGCTCAATGAAGTTTGCGTTTGGTGTGCAGAACAAAATAGAAGTTAAGGATATTCCTAAAGGAACTAGTGTTATCGCGATGGAGTTCCGTCCTGGACGCCCAGATCCAACACCCATAGAGAACATACAACAGCAAACGATTGAGGTGACTCAACAAATGCTTGAGTTCCAAGCGGGAGATGAAGATTCTGCCGGTGGGCGACAAAAGCAAAGAGGCACTCAACGTGGTGGTCAGTCTCAGCAAACGGCAACGGATCAGTCACCATCTCAAGCAGTGCAGCAAGCTGCGCAAGAGCAGACAAATGAGCTATTAAAGAAAATTGCGCAACAGCTTGAAAAACAAGTGTTAGATGGTGCGATAGAGCTAGAGTCTTTAGGGCAACAGATTACGATTCGTATTCGTGAGAATGGCTCATTCTCAGCAGGCTCAGCATTTCTACAACCTCAATTTAAACCTATTTTGCGCACTATTGGTGAGCTATTGGCTGACGTGCCCGGCGAGATTGAAGTGTCTGGGCACAGCGATAACCAGCAAATTTCTAATGAATTATATCGTTCTAACTGGGATTTATCTGCGCAACGTGCAGTAGCGGTAGCTGAGGAGCTTAGACTAGCACCTGGCTTTGATGAAAAGAGAATGGCTGTTGTTGGTAGAGCGGATAATAATCCGTTAACTGCAAACCAGACTGGTCAGGAAAGAGCGCGTAATCGAAGAGTAGAAATTGCAATAAACCAAGGTGAACCTAAGTTATCTAAACCGATCTCGGTAGTCGATAGTTAAAGATTTCGAAGAGGTTCAAGAATTTTCAGTGATGACTGAGATATTGAGCCTCTATCTCTCTGACTTTTTCTAACCAAAGCTCAGTTTCTGGGACGAAAATATTGGACTTTTTCGCTAGTCCAACAATATATCCACTAATAAATTCTATTTCTGTTTTCCGGCTTGCTTGAACATCTTGATACATTGAAGAATAGTTATCAGCGGTGTCTTCAATAACTTGGCAAGTATTCTCATATAGCTCAGAGGCACTCAGTAGAATGCCTTGTGCAGTAGCGACATCACTGATTTCTCTGCTGATCGACTTAATGGCTTCCAGGTGCTGTCGTTCTCTCAGTTGTCCATTTCTGCATTTCAGTGCTGCCGTCATGGGGTTAATAGAAGCGTTAACTGCTAACTTCTTCCATAACGCTTTATGCATATTGTCTACTCTGATTGCTGGAGACAGAAGGGTTTCCAATAGGTGTTCTAAATCTTTTTGTTCGTTGATTAACAATTGCCCTTTTTGAAGCCAGCCAAATTGTGATTGCCCAATGCCGGTTTGAATGACGTGATTATTTGAAGGCTTATAGGCACCGTGACTGGTTGTCGCCAATATCGCTGGTTGATGAGGGAATTCATCGTGAATGATTTCTATGCTACCCATGCCATTGTGTAGTAACACAATACAGGTATTTTGGCTGATTATCGGTCGCAATTGAGAAAGCACGTCACGCACTTGGTAAGCTTTTACTGGGACGATGACAACATCTTGAATCTCAGTTGCACCGAGTTGGTGAGTTTCGATACCCAAGTCATAAGGAGGCTTATTCATAGGTTCCAGAGTCAGATCTATCCTCTGGCTTTCGCGTGCCAATATATCAAAGGAGATGTCATGCTCCAAACAGCGAGTCATTAGTAAGCCGCCTATGGCGCCGTACCCTACGATAGAAACATTCATACTTTAGGCCAAGCTAGTTCTTGTGGCTCCGCAAATTGTTTGAACGCATCATGTAAGTGTAGTTGATCAAATTGACTTTTGTCATTGGGCATAGTGCTCAGTGAAAATGGCTCGTTGTTATACTCAAATGCCAATTTGAATGCATGTAGGTAAACACGATCTGAAGTTTCACCTTTGTACAGAGAATCTCCCAGGATAGGGCTCCCGAGACTTTTCATTGCAACTCTGAGCTGATGCGTTTTACCTGTTAGTGGTTTTAGAATAAAAAGGCGTTGGCCATTATCTATAGGCTTACTGAAAAATTGAGTACGAGCGGGATTACTTTTTTCGGTACTTAAGGCCCATTTACCATCTCTGATCTTACGCATATCTCCAACAATAGCGCCTTGCTTCTTCTTTGGCTTCTTTGTTCCAATGGCAAGATAGTATTTTTGGATTTTATGCTCGGTAAATAGTTCGCCAAAATAAGCTGCTGCCTTGGCATTCTTAGCTAATATCAATAAACCCGAAGTGACTTTATCTAACCTGTGCGCTAACCAAAGTTTGGGTAACGCGAGTTGTTCACAAAGTATGGGAACGATACCCGCTTGACCATGCTCACTGTGCACGCCCAAGCCGATAGGTTTATTGACGACAATAAAGTCCTGATGCTGAAAAACAATGTCTATACTCATGCTACCTCAAGACGCTGGCTTCAGAATTATCACAACGCTCTCAATACAAAGTGCACTGATGAAGGAAGGTAAATCACTTTTCAAATCAGGTGTCCAATCATAAGAGATCAGTAGGGTATCTCTTTATGATTCATTGAGCAGATTCTTAGCTAGGGTGTAATCCAAATCGTTAATGGCTTTCTCTAATCCAGCTACGTCTATGGATGTAGATTGCAATTTACCTAATAACTCCTTGAGTTCAGGAGGAGAGATGAACTGAAAATTCTCAATTGCCTTGAGTAATGTACTTTTGGCTTCATCAACGGCTTGGCGGCTATCTTCAACAACTGGCGCTTCAGCTTCTTCCGATTCACCAGGTTCATAGCTCTGGATTTCATTTAATGTTGCGTACAGAAGGCGTTCAAAGTCATCAATACATTGTGCAAGGTGGCTATCTAAGGTCGGATCGTCAGGTTTCAATAAGATATGCTCTGCATCACGGCAAGCGTGTTGTAAAGCTCTTAACCCTAAGTTGCCTGATACACCTTTAATCCCGTGTATGATGCGCTTAGCACCATCGTAGTTTTTCTCGTCTACGTGGTCTCTTACAGTTTGCACACTATCGGCGTATTGCTCAGCAAACTTACCGAACATCTTCTTGAGTAATTCTTCATTACCACCCAACTGTTTTGTAGCAAAAACTAAATCCAATAATGGCTCGTTTTCTGCCATATTCTTCTCCATTAATTCAAACTATGTACTTAAATTAAGTTCAATGTAACTTTACCTTAGCTTAAGTATCAAAATGGCCTATGGAAACATAACGCTTGTATTATTAAATCTGACGTTGTCAAAATAATGCTCCAAACTATTGAGTAACATCTATCCTAAACAGCACTGTATTTGGAAATAGAAAAAACTGCTTACAATACTGTACTCTAGCATAGCAGTTCTATCTAAGGTATGGGTTACTATCCGCAAAAGAACAAGCTACACTTGCCTTAATTTTATCAACTTACGTTGTTCTATGTTAAGAAAACCCTTGTCACTCGCGGTATTGAGTTGCTTTTTACTGGCTTGTGAACCAGCTCCAAACGCTCCCTCTGATACAGAAACCGAACAAGCATCGAAGAGTTCTATCCGTTTAGTAGAGAGTCGCACAGCGAGTGGTGAAGGTTTAGCGATACCTTATGAGAAGTATCAGCTAGAGAATGGGCTAACTGTTATCCTTCATGAGGATCATTCGGACCCTTTAGTCCATGTTGATGTGACTTACCACGTTGGTTCTTCAAGGGAATCCATAGGTTATTCAGGGTTTGCACATTTCTTTGAGCATATGATGTTTCAGGGCTCTGCTAACGTTGCAGACGAACTGCATTTTAAAATCATCACTGAGGCTGGCGGTGATCTAAACGGTACTACAAACAGCGATAGAACAAACTACTATCAAACGGTTCCCGCCAATCAGTTGGAAAAGGTCTTGTGGTTGGAGTCTGACCGTATGGGCTTTTTACTCGAAGCCGTTACACAAGAAAAGTTCGAAGTACAGCGTGAGACGGTCAAGAACGAAAGGGCTCAGCGTGTCGATAACCAACCATATGGGTTGAGGCAAGAGAGAATCGCTGAAGCTATGTATCCAGAAGGCCACCCTTATTCCTGGCCGGTTATTGGGTATATCGAAGATTTAAATCGCGTATCGGTTAAAGAGCTCAAATCCTTTTTCCAACGTTGGTATGGCCCTAATAATGCAACCCTAACCATAGGTGGTGATTTAGATAAAGCTCAAACTCTGGCCTGGGTAGAACAGTATTTTGGCCCGATAGCCAAAGGCCCTGATGTAGACCCACTGGATAAGGCTTTGGTGACCTTGCCGGAAAAGCGTTATTTAACCTTAGAAGACAAGGTTCATTTGCCTTTATTGCAAATCACTTTCCCAACCGTCTATGCTCGTCATGAGGACGAAGCTCCTCTAGATGTTCTTTCTAATATTTTAGGTGGTGGAAGAACGTCATTGTTCTATAAGAATTTAGTCAAAGAGGGAATAGCAGTCCAAGCTGTTGTGTCTCACCCTTGTCGTGAGTTGGCTTGTGATTTCCAGTTGATAGCTCTGGCGAATCCGTCGAGTGGTAAAACGCTAGCAGATATTGAAAAGGTCATCGAAGCCAGTATTGATGAGTTTGTGGAACGCGGTGTTAATCAGGACGATTTAGATAGAACTAAAACCAGTATAGAGGCAGGAACTGTTTTTGGGTTGCAAAGTGTTGCTGGAAAAGTGTCGGCGTTGGCTGCGAGTGAAACCTTCTATGGCCAGCCTGATCTTGTTCAGTCTGATTTGGATCGTTATGCAGCAGTCACAAAAGAAGACGTGATTCGGGTTTTCAAAAAGTATATTCAAGGTAAACCTTCGGTTGTGTTAAGCATCGTGCCGGAAGGGCAATTAGAGCTAGCAGCTAAGATTGCCAGTTACACTATTCCGGAGCGAGTTATTCCGGAGCTCACTGATGAAGAATTTGCGAATGTACCTGCTGTAAAAGACAATTTTGATCGCTCAGTACAGCCAAAAGCTGGAATAAACCCTGCAGTTAAGGTGCCGGATTTTTGGACTGAATCGCTTGATAATAACATTACAGTGATTGGGCACAAAACCAGTGAAACACCAACCGTCACCATGACGCTGAGTATGGAGGGAGGGCCTTTACTTGACCCTATCGATAAATCAGGTCTGGCATCTTTCACCGCACAATTACTGAATGAATCGACCAGTGAAACGACCGCAGAAGAGCTTTCTAATCAATTGGCACTGTTGGGGAGCCGAATTGATTTCTCCGCTAATGGACGTTTTTCCCAAATGTCTGTCAGTAGTTTAACCAGAAACTTTGACAAAACCTTGGCTATTGTTCAGGAAAAGTTGTTTAAACCTGGATTTAAAGAAGAGGAATTTGAACTACTTAAGCAACAAACGTTACAGGGCATGCAGCAGCAACTGAAAAATGCCGATGTGCTGGGCAATCGCGCTGTTTCACAATTGATGTACGGAAAACACAATCGCATAGGGTTGCCTAACGATGGCACGTTGGAAAGTATTGCTGGGTTGACACTTGATGATGTGAAAGCCTTTTACAATCAATATTATACGTCAGCTAAAACGACTATTATTGTGGTCGGTGATATTGAGCAAAAGAAAGTTATTTCTGATTTATCCTTTCTAACAAGCTGGAGCAATGCCCCTTACGACATTCCTCCTTATAAAGCGTTTCCTGAGCTGTTAGCGAATAAAGTTTATTTAGTTGATAAGCCAGGGGCGGCGCAAGCTGTTGTTAAGTTTATAAAGCGCACTGCGCCTTATGATGCGTTAGGAGAGAATTTTAAGTCGAAACTCATGAATTTTGCGTTAGGTGGTAACTTTAACAGTCGGATTAACTTAAACTTGCGAGAAGACAAAGGCTATACCTATGGTGCGTTCAGCCAATTCAGCGGTGGTAAGACGTTAGGACACTTTGAAATGGGTGCAAGTGTTAAGCAAGAAAACACTTATGATGCGATCGTAGAGTTTGTTTCAGAACTTGACCGGTACCAACAGGCAGGCATGTCTGAGGCTGAACTTGAATCAATGCGATTGGCCTATACTCAATCCGATGCATTGAATTATGAAACGCCAAATAGCAAAGCTGGTTTTTTAAGGCATTTAACAACGTACGATTTGGATAGAGATTATCGTTCAAAGCAGCTGGACATTATTAACTCAATAGAACTTTCAGAGCTGAACGCATTAGCTACTGGATTAAAATCGGAAGACCTTGCATTAATCGTTGTGGGCGATGCGGCAGTGTTAAAGCCGCAACTAGAAAAGTTAGATAGAGAAATCGAAACTTTAAGTGTTGTTCAATAGGCTTTGATGGCTTGTTGGAGAAGTATTACAGGAGTGAGGTATTCATCAAGTTGCCTCACTTACCTTGAAATTATCAAGAGTTCGCCCCAGATATGGGGGAATTCTTTTGTAACGGAAACATATTGTGGCGCAAGATTCTAACTTGTTCGCGACTCGAATCGCGGCCCTTGCCGAAGACGGCATAGCTCAAACCTTATCCGGAATAAAACACGGTATTGAGCGTGAAGCGTTAAGGATAAATAAAAATGGAAGTTTGGCTCAAACACCTCACCCCGAGGCTTTTGGTTCGGCATTAAGTCATGATTACGTGACAACAGACTTCTCTGAGTCTCTCTTGGAATTTATTACGCCACCAGAGCAAGACACGCAGAAAACCATTGATCAACTGTCTGATATTCATAAGTTCGTCCAAGAAAATCTAGGCGATGAACAGTTGTGGCCGTTAAGTATGCCTTGTTTTATTAATAACCAAGAGCATATTCCCATTGCACAATATGGCTCATCCAACATCGGTAAGATGAAAGCTCTGTATCGCGTTGGCCTGAAAAATCGCTACGGCGCAATGATGCAAGCAATTGCTGGCTTGCACTTTAATTTTTCAATTCCTGACGATTTCTGGAAGCAATGGCTACCCAAAGTTGAAGGTATAGAGGCCAATCAAGACAGTGTATCTGCTGCATATTTCTCTCAAATCCGTAATTATCGTCGGTTCTGCTGGTTGATTCCGTACCTTTATGGTTCGTCACCTGCACTGTGCGGTTCTTTCCTTAAAGGCAATGAATCGAAGCTGCCTTTTGAAAAGATGGATAACGGTACTTACTACTTGCCTTATGCAACGTCTTTGAGAATGAGTGATTTAGGCTACACCAATAGTGCTCAGTCCGGACTCAATATTTGTTATAACAAGGTTGATACTTACATCGAATCTTTACGTTCGGCTATCCATACGCCGTCTGATGAGTACCTGCAATACGCCGATAAAGTTGACGGTGAGCTTCAACAACTCAATGCTAACGTGTTGCAAATAGAGAATGAGCTGTATTCTCCAATTCGTCCAAAGCAACCGACCATGCACTTTGAAAAGCCGACAGATGCATTAGCTGCTCGTGGTGTTAATTATATTGAAGTTCGTGCTCTTGATGTAAATCCGTTTAGCGCTGTTGGTATTGATAAACAACAGATTAATTTCTTGGATGTTTTCTTAATGTATTGTGCCATTGCACCGAGTGAATTGATGCAAGGTAATGACTATCAGGAAACGGAAGACAACCTAAGCTTGGTTGTTGAACAAGGTAGAAAGCCGGGCTTGATGTTGAGCATTAAAAGGCAACAAAAAACCTTAACCGAGTGGGCTGGTGAGATATTCGAAGAAATGCGAGAAGTGGCTCGTGTTATGGATAAAAACAGCGAAGATAATATTTTTATCGAAGCAGTCGAAAATGAATGGCAAAAAATCGTCGACCCTGATAAAACTTTCTCTGGTAAATTGTTAAAGCAATTACTGAGTAGTAATCAAGGAAATGGAGAGTTTGCACTGGACCTAGCCGCCCAACATTCTCAATTCTTAGAAAACTATGAGTATAAGCATTTTTCTGCCGAGCAATTTGCAGAGTTCAGTCGAGAGTCTGTAGAGAAGCAGAAACTTGAAGAGGCGTCTGATACGGAAGAGTTTGAAGTCTTTTTAGAGAATTACTTTCGAGTTACAGATTAGCTTATACGCAAAATTACTCTCAAGAATGAAGAGTATAAAGTAGATAAAAAAATGCCTGTCAAAGGACAGGCATCGAATTACTACTAAGGAAACACATAAATAACACATAAGGTATGACTGCTTGCTGAATAAAAAGTTCAAAGAAAAAGGAAATCTTTTGAGAAAAAGTTTGTTTGCGCTTGTTTTTGCTGGCTTAGTGGCTGGTTGTACCACATCTCCCCCCAATAACCCCGATAACATCTGTAAGATATTTACTGAGAAAAAGAGCTGGTATCGTGCCGCAAAAGATATGAATAAAGAATGGGGCGTACCAATTCATGTTCCTATGGCAATGATGTATCAAGAAAGTTCTTTTAGAGCGAAAGCTAAACCACCTCGGGATTATGTTTTCTTCGGTTTAATACCTTGGGGAAGAGTCAGTTCTGCGTATGGCTATTCGCAAGCTAAAACCCTAACATGGTCTGATTACAAAAAAGAAACAAAGAACCGTGGTGCAGATAGAGATAACTTCAGAGACGCCATAGATTTTATGGGTTGGTTTATTACTAAAACCAATAAAATAAACGGCATTTCAAAATGGGACGCGCGTAGTCAATACCTTAACTATCACGAAGGTTGGGGAGGCTATAAGCGTAAGACGTACAATAAAAAAGCTTGGCTAGTATCTGTGGCTAAAAAGGTCGATTCACGCTCAAAAACTTATGCCAGACAACTAAAAGGGTGCGAGAAGAGCTTAAACCGTGGATGGTTTAAAAAGCTGTTTTTTGGCTAATAAGTCGTCTCTCATCTAACGAAGCCAACACGCTCAACTTTCAACATTAAGGACCTGTTTTATGAAAAAGATGAAAAATGAAAAGGAGCTATTAAAGAAAGCGCTTCAAGTTGGGCAGGTTTATGCGACAAAAAGAGGGTACAAAGCCTTCGGTCCGACAGATTCTGCTGACCAAAAAGTTGAGTGTATATATCGCTTACTTCTTAACGATAAGCTGCTAACAGGTCTTCCCGCAGATAAAGAAAATGGCTTAAATATGAAACGTCGGCTGGTTAAGTGGATTTCCGCGCAACTACCAGCTGATCACGAATTACTTAAGTAGTCATTAACTCATTAATACTCAACTGTAACAACAGATATGAGTTTCTCTTAATATTGAATAAAAAACGATTGAACATGCATTTACGAACGAACATCTATTCTTTGTTTTTATCTTTATTGGCGTTTAGTTTTTTAAGTGCATGCCAGTCGACCTCTGAAGCTCATGATGAACATGCCTCTGTACCAGATGTGTACGTTGCATCGAATGATCCTATGGGTGATGTTCAAGACGCGCTGAATAAAGCCAAAGCCAATGATAAACATTTACTCATCGTCATGGGTGCCAGTTGGTGCCATGACAGCCGTGGCTTTGCGACACACTTTGTTCAACCGAGTTTAGCGGCAGTGTTAGATGAACATTATCAAACTGTGTTTGTCGATGTTGGGTATTTTAATGACTTACGCAGTATCAGTGAGCGTTTTGACCAAGCGCATTATTTTGCAACACCTACTGTGATGATAGTCAACGCAAAAACAGAAAAGCTCATGAATGCATCAAGTATGGCACAGTGGGGCAGGGCAGACAGTATCCCCCACGAGCAATATATTGAATATTTTACTCACTATGCCAATTTAAAAAATGCTCCTGAGGTTAATTTATCGAAGAAGCATCAGGCTATGATTAATGAGTTTAAGCAAACCCAAGGTCAAAGGCTTATGGATGCCTATATCAAGCTAGCTCCAGAAATGAAGAAGGAAGATAGCGAAGGTAAGTCAAGTGATGAGTTTATTGCCCTGTGGCGTGAAGTACGTGCCTTTAGATTACAGCTTCAACAGGATATTCAAGGCTTATATGATAAAGCCCACAATCAACCTTCATCAAAGCTTGATGCTCCGGTTTACGCATCTTTTAGTTGGGAATAACTACTGAGCTGATAATTGCATCAAAGAGTATCGACCAAAGCGAGTAAAGCGCCTTTACCTCCCCACTCTAAGGGCGCTTGATGAAAGGCCAAGATAGCAGGGTGTTGGACTAACCAACTTGGTACATTTTGTTTCAGTATTTTGGTGCCTATGCCGTGGACGATACAAATACAGTGATAATGCTTCTTTTGAGCCGTGTATATGAGCGCTGCAACTTCCTGTTTAGCTTCTAGTTTTTTGTATCCGTGCAAATCCAAAATAAGCTCTGGCGGGTAATCACCTCTTCTGAGTCTTTTGGCTTCGTGATGATCAGTGCCCGGCTTAACGTATTTCAGAGGACCTGATTCATCAAAATGAGCCTCAAAGCCATCTGAAAAATGAAAAGATGCTGCAGCTTGTTTTGCTAAACGGTTTTCATTTCGTAGTTGTTGCTTCTTTTTCTCTAATATTTCAGGATTTTTCTTGCTGGAAAGAGATTGAGGCGGTATTTTGTCCTGCTCCATAGGTTGCACACCGTCTAATGCCTGTTTAAACAAATTTACTTCATCTTCTGTCGGTGTGTTTTTAGGCATTATAATTCTTTATATGGGTGTTTAGGTTTTGAGAGCCGGTTCATGCTTTTATTGCAGTTTAACAGAAAACATCCGGCAAAATGCGACAACAGATAAACTATTAGGTAATACAGTAAACTCATTATGAGCACAGATATTAATTACTCGCAGGCGCAAAGCGAGCTTCATACATTGCTAGATATGCTGCGCTGGGCAACAACATCTTTAGCGGCCTCTGATTTACATTTTGGACATGGCACAGACAATCCTTGGGATGAGGCAACAAGTCTTATATTGCCACTGCTTAACTTACCTTTTGATATGCCTGAAAGTATTTATCAAGCGCGTTTAACCAGTGATGAAAAGGCCATGATTTGCGATTACCTTCAACGCAGAATTGAGCAGCGCATTCCAGTACCCTACTTGATCAATCAAGCATGGTTCTGTGATATGCCTTTCTTTGTCGATGAGCGAGTGCTTGTGCCTAGATCTCCTTTCGCGGAACTCATTAAAGGTGGCTTCGAGCCTTGGGTACAGAGCGAACCCGCGTATGTGTTAGATATGTGTACAGGTAGTGGTTGTATCGCTATTGCGTTGGCTACGCTATTTGAAGAAGCACAAGTTGACGCGGTTGATATCAGTTCAGATGCGTTAACGGTTGCTGAAACAAATATTTATCAGCACCACCTTCAAGATCGCGTTTGGCCTATCCAGTCTGATCTTTTCACAAATTTAGCCGGGCACGAATATGATTTAATCATCTGTAACCCTCCTTATGTTGACGAAGAAGACATGGGTGATTTGCCAGATGAATTTAAACACGAACCTGAACTTGGTTTGGCTGCTGGTAATGACGGCTTAGATCTCGTTAGAACTATTCTGCAACAAGCGCCGATGCATTTGACTGAAAATGGTTGGTTATTTGTAGAAGTGGGTAACAGCCAAGTTCATATGCAAGCTGAGTTCCCTGAGTTGAATTTACAATGGATAGAACTCGAAATGGGTGGCCAAGGCTTGTTTGCCATCAATAAACGCGATTTGCTCGCGGTTAATTCTCATTAATTAAAGAAAGTTGCTAAGAAAAGTACTATGCCAGGAAATACCTTCGGAAAATTTTTTACAGTCACTACTTTTGGTGAAAGTCATGGCCCAGCTATCGGTGGTGTTATTGACGGTTGCCCTCCAGGTCTTGAGATTAATGAACAAGATATGCAGGTCGATTTAGATAGGCGTAAACCTGGTACCTCTCGTTATACCACTGCTCGCAGAGAAGCTGATGAAGTTAGAATTTTATCCGGCGTTTTTGAAGGTCAAACGACTGGAACTTCTATAGGTCTGGTTATAGAAAATACGGACCAACGCTCTAAAGACTATTCGAAAATAAAAGATGTTTTTCGTCCCGGTCATGCAGATTACACCTACCAACAAAAGTTTGGTCAGAGAGACTATCGAGGCGGTGGTCGCTCATCGGCAAGAGAAACCGCAGTTCGAGTAGCAGCGGGTGCTATTGCTAAAAAATACCTACTCGAGAATCATGGTATCCGTATTCATGGTTACTTGTCTCAACTTGGTCCAATTAAGGCAGAAAGTGTTGATTTAGATGTCGTTAATGACAATGCCTTTTTCTTCCCTGATAACACTAAGTTGGAAGCGCTGGACCAATACATGCGTGACCTGAAAAAAGAAGGTGATTCAGTTGGCGCCAAGGTTTCTGTGGTTGCAACCAATATGCCCGTCGGCTTAGGGGAGCCAGTTTTTGATCGATTAGATGCTGACTTAGCGTTTGCCATGATGGGTATCAATGCAGTTAAAGGTGTTGAAGTGGGCGATGGCTTTGATGTTGTAGAACAAAAAGGCAGTGAACATAGAGACGCTTTAAGTCCGGAAGGGTTTAAAGGAAACCGTTCTGGTGGCGTGCTAGGTGGAATTTCTACAGGACAGGATCTTGTTGTGCACATGGCGCTTAAACCCACATCAAGTATCAGCGTTCCAGGCGAATCTGTGGATATTCACGGGCAATCAACGGAAGTTGTTACTAAAGGTCGACACGACCCCTGCGTTGGCATTCGGGCGGTACCTATTGCAGAAGCAATGATGGCGTTAGTGATTATGGATCATTTGTTACGTCATAGAGCACAAAATGCCAATGTAAATTCAACAACACCTGTAATACCTGGAAAAGCGCCTGAGTAGTCATATCCAAATCACTCGCTGAAGATCTGATATACGCACTTCTAAGTGGTCTGGGTGTATAGCCTCATCTTTCGAAATAAATGAGGTTGGTTTCACTCAATTGTTGTAGTGAAGCAATACCAGTGATTTTTACACGCAGTTCTTTAGGAGAGAAAAAGTCATGAGAGATAAGCAGATCTTAATTCTAGGATTAAGCTATCTCTTTTACTTTGCCATGTTGGGAGCTTTAGTTCCTTTTATGGGCGTCTTTCTTGATAGTAGAGGCCTTACATCAGTAGAGATTGGACAGCTTTTAAGCCTTATCACCATTACACGAATACTAGGGCCTAACTTATGGGCCTTTCTTGCAGACAAAACGGGTAAAAATTTAAGAGTATTGCAGCTAGGGAGCTTCCTCACCTTAGCAGGGTTCTCGGTTGTCTATGTCTCTTTTGGTTTCTGGTCTCTAACCTTAGCATTCTCGCTGTTTATGCTTTTTTGGACGGCTGTTTTGCCGCAAATCGAAGTCATAACGCTCAACAATATTGAAGGTAACCCTGCTCGCTATAGTCGAATAAGGCTATGGGGTAGCATTGGTTATATCCTGTTTAGTGTTGTTGGTGGGTTTGTGATTGATTGGAACGGCCCGGGTGCTTTGCTTTATTTGTGCAGCATCATTCTCCTCGGTCTATTTCTCAGTACGTTATTTGTCAAAGATACAAAAGTCGCAAGCAAACCCAGTGACGCTTTAGAGTCCATGTGGAAGATGATAAGCGCTTGGCCATTTGTCGCTTTTATGTTGTCTGCAATATTACTGCAAGTTAGCTTTGGGCCGTTTTATAGCTTCTTCGCGCTATACATGAGGGACATAGGGTATACAGGGCAGCAAACCGGCTGGCTAATCGCGTTAGGTGTGGCAGCTGAAGTCTTTATCTTCATTTATGCTGGCAAGTTGATTAATCGATTTGGCGTGAAAAGTGTCATGCTGTTTTGTATTGGCATGACAGCACTTAGGTGGTGGTTACTCGCGAGTGCAGCCAATGTGCTGACACTCTTGATTTTTAGCCAACTGATTCATGCGCTAAGTTTTGGTTTGACTCATTCTGCATCCATTCATTTCATTCACCGATATTTTACTGGAAAGTATCAAACCCGTGGCCAGGCTTTGTACACCAGTGTTTCATTTGGTGTTGGTGGAGCCGTCGGTAACTTAATTGCGGGGCAGATTTGGATGCAAGGTCAAGGCGCTTTCAACACTTATTTGTTTTCTACTTTTGCTGCGCTTGCTTCGGCAATCATTTTGTTGATTATTCCACGCGCTAGAATGGAGTAACCAACTGCTTGTGTAGCGCAGAGTGAATGACTGGGTTTTATTGGCACATTGAGGAAGAGTATAGCTAGTATAGTAGCCATACTCTAAATGGTTGAATCAATAAATATAGTTGTGCTGGTATTGTTGTGACCATGAAATCAGCTCAATACGATTACGTGAGCTCGTTTTTCGAAAGATACTGTAAATATGGGTTTTGACTGTGTTGGGACTGATATTAAGTTGATCAGCAATTTCCTTATTTTGTGCGCCACTCGATACCAGATCAATAATTGTCTTTTCGCGTTTTGTTAGATTAGGAAGAGAAGAGCCTGAACCATTATCATCTGGGTTTCCGTACTTTCCACTGGGCGTGCTCTTTAGCAGCTCAGCTAAAGCGATATTCATGGTACAGCGCTTAAACCAGAGCTCATTGTTCTTTAAGCTCTCAAGGCCTTTTAGAATGATGTCAGGTCTATCATCCCGATAGAATATGCCTTGAATACCAGCTAGTAGCGTTGACTTTTCACTGAGCTCGTCATGTTCGCAATTAAATAGAACGATCTTAGATTTATCTACAAAAGGCAGTACCCGATTGAGTATGGGTTGTTTATTTTTTAACTGGCATAAGTTGACGAAATAAAAGTCAAACTGTATATCTTCCTGTATATCCGATAACTGAGTTTCTACCTGAACAGACAGGTCGCAAGACTTCAGAAGACTGATAAAAATTGGGTTATTCGCAGGCTCTGTATGTGACTGGTCAGAGTCTGAGCTTTCTAGTACTAACGCTTTTAACTGCGTTGTTTTACTTACTTTCATATTCGATTTTCTTAGGGTTTCCCTACTTGATAAGTCAAACCTCGTACAACGTATTATCACCCGCTTACTTTGATATCGATGAACAGCAATACTTGATGACTTATTGTAATTTCAAGTTACACCTCTGACAGGATTAACCTTGTCGAAAATGCTAGTTGGCATGTGAGGACAGCAGTAACGTTATTTCTTAATAGCGTTTTTAATTTTGGAGATTAGTGGCTTTGTCAGTTGCGTAAGACGCCTATATCAAACAGAGTTTCTATTAATCACAAATTGATAACAGTTTGATAATGACTCCTTATATCTTATACCTTTTTTGAAGTACACGTGGCTATTCTGCAATTCGTGACAGTTTGATGTCAATGGGTTGAAGCTAAAAAAGAGAAAAAAAATAACCTTTACTTTTGCAGCAGTTGGTGCTTGGAGGAAGGAATAAAGAAGTGTAAAAAACCGGGCAAACGCCCGGCTTTAAAGTCGTAAATATATTCTACGATTAGAAGTTAACAGTTACCTCATTGGAGCATGCTGTTGTTTCATCGCATACCTGATAGGTAAATGTGTTGCCAACGATACGGTACTCTCTATCGCGATAGATACCTCTATTACTAACCGTATCTATTTTCTCACCGTTGCGGTAGATATCGACAGTATCAGTACTGCTACCTTCCCAAGTGATATCAACGCGCATCTTACCTAGGCGAGATTTATAAGCGCGAGCTACGTTCAGTGTAATGTCAACGTCGGTCACACTAACGTCCATAGATTGACTATCACTTTGGCCTTCTGAGTCAGTCACGGTTAAGGTGACAGTGTAAGTTCCTGCCGCAGCAAAGCTGTGCAGTGGGTTTTGTTCAGAAGAGGTGTTGCCATCACCGAAATCCCATTCCCAAGCACTGATGTCGCCATTTGCATCTGAGCTAGTATCAGTAAAATTCACATCCAGTGAATCTGCAACATAGCTAAAGCCTGCGTTAGGTGCTGCTGGTGCAACGTCGCCTAAAGCAGTAAATGTCATAGACCAGTTATTTAATGTACCTGTATCAGCGCCTGCTGCATCAACCACGTTCAATGTCCAATCGCCTAGCGTAGATTCACCATTGAAAGCACTTGAATCAAAGCTTTGCTGAATATCGTCAGCGCTGCCACCAGAGCGATTGGTTAAGGTCGCTGTTGTTCCCTCGGGAGACGTCAACGTGACGACTAGATCACCAATCCAAGTATGAGTGATATCAAGGTAGGTGCTGGAATCGAAGATTGTCAGCGCATCAGATACGTTGATAACCGACGAAACGCCTGTTGGATCGTTATCTGGGATATCAGCGGGTGTTGTATTCTCGTAGGTAAAATCGTTCAACCCTTGAGGATTAATGAATAGAGATACCGTAACTTCTTTCACTAACTCGCCACTAGTACCAGTCACAACGAACTCATAGTCACCCCAAGGTGTGTCTGCGCTTGTTGGAACGCTTAGCGTGAAGATTTCTCCTGGAATGACAGAGACGGATGATAAGCTAGCGCCACCTAGAGAATCTCTTAGAGTTAGATCAATGTCGCCGTCCCAATCTGCGACGGAGCCAACGTCAAAGGTGTATGTCGCCGTTTCTCCAGCAGTAATGGTTTGAGTTGCAGGCGTTACAGAGAATCTGAAACCTGGTGTAGGGTCAGCTTCAATCAATGCGTTGTTAGCATTTAAACGTTTACCCGATACGGTTCTTCCATCTAATGCAACGTTGTCATCTCCGCTATTCATGAGCAGTTCTTTTAGCTCTAACGTAGTGAGATCTGGGTTTACCGAAAGTGCGAGGGCAGCAGCACCAGCAACATGAGGTGTCGCCATAGACGTACCTGAGATAGTGTTGTAACCACCGCCTGGCCAAGTTGATAAAATACTCGAACCCGGTGCCCCGATATCAACACTGGTTAACCCATATTGTGAGAAACCGGACATCGCATCAGTATGTGTTGTACTGGCAACAGCAAGTATGCTTTCATGCTCATAACTTGAAGGATAGCTAGGATTAATATCGTTATCAGCGCCTGAGTTACCGGCTGCTGCAACAAATAGAATACCAGCGTTTTCCGAAGCGGTTATGGCATCAGATAAAGCTTGGCTGAAGCCGCCACCACCCCAACTGTTATTTAATACTCGAACGTCTGTACCGCTGTTTTTTAAGTCGACCATATAGTCGATACATTTAATCGCGTCGGCAGTGGTACCTGAACCAGTGGCATCCAAGAACTTACAGCCAATGATAGAGACTTGGTGATTGACGCCAACAACACCTTCTCCGTTATTACCTGTTGCACCTATAGTTCCCGAAACGTGTGTACCGTGGCCATCATCGTCCATGGGGTCACCCACATCCGTGATTGCATTAATACCGTGGATGTCGTCGATATAACCGTTGTTATCGTTATCAACACCATCACCTGCAATTTCGCCAGGGTTAGTCCAAACGTTATCGATCAAATCTTGGTGCTGGTGATCAATACCTGTATCAATGACACCAACAACGACGCTGCGATCACCCACCGAGATATCCCAAGCTTCAGTCGCATCAATATCTGCATCATTAGTACCGCCAATTTGGCCTGTGTTATTAAGTCCCCAAAGGTCGTTGAAGCTAGGATCGTTAGGTGTTAATGCAGCTTTTACGATGTAGTTTGGTTCTGCATAGAGCACGGCAGGATGATTCTTTAGCTTTTCTAACGCTGCTTTAGTACCCATGCCTGTGACATCATAGTTAGCCATTCTGCCTTGCAGGATGTGTTTGTACTTGTCATCAAGCTCGTCCGCGTTCAAGTCAGAAATTTTCGCTTGAACTAGGCTTCTTGCTGAACGGCGGTCAGACGCCGATGTTCCTTTTTTGTAGACAACGATGATGGAGTCATCTTTATAAGTTGTTTTATCAACGGCTACTAAGTCGGTAGATGCCATGGATAGCACTGGCAACATAGCCAGCGTTAAAGCTGATAATTTAGATTTCATGTTTTGAATCCGTTTTTTGTTAGTTGTCTCGAAGATTTCTCTTTCGAGTCGGTTATCGGATCTCCACTTTCAATCTATCTACTGCAAATACGAAACTGAGCAACGGTTATTACTCTAGTCACAAAATTGACATAAATACCAGCTACAGCACGAAAATACGCATTTATTTGTATTTATGATGGCTAACCACGAGATAAATACAACTTTATCATTAGTTTATATGTTCAACCGTTTTCAACCTATCTAGTACTTTTTTATCAGAAATTATTTTTTATATTTTGATTGTGATTGGAAATATACGCCTAACCTACTGTTATTTATGGTGAATAATTAAATGATGATTTAGGGTGATAGACGAGAAGTAAACGTAATTATATGGTGGAAAAGCAACCACGTACTCGAAGGTTTAGAGAAGTGAAGATAAGTAACAAAAATAATGAAAACGGAGATAAGAAGGCTATTTTATGTGGTTTACCTTCGCTTTTGCTTGTGTTTTCGATGAGTTACTCGGCTGTATGTTCTTCGCAAGACCTACTTTCTGGTACTGAACTAAAAGACTCTCCCTTGTCTTTAAGTCTTTCTAATGCAGTAGCTATGCCCGTTGGAGATCAAATCCAACAATTACGCATCAGCCAATACGGAATCAATAACGAAGCAACAATCAGTCAGTTGGCAAACGCTGGAA
Organism: Alteromonadaceae bacterium M269; assembly: GCA_004353515.1. Taxonomy (GTDB): domain Bacteria; phylum Pseudomonadota; class Gammaproteobacteria; order Enterobacterales; family Alteromonadaceae; genus M269. The sequence goes on from SMNZ01000002.1 coordinate 803,514, forward strand.
ACAGCCTTGCTGTTATCCAACATGGCACAAACAACTTAGCTAACCTTATTCAACTTGGGTACGGAAATACCATTAACTTGGAACAGCAAGGAAACAACAACTTTGCTGAGGTTATCCAAGAAGGGAATGCCAATGTTGCCAACATCAGACAAGAAGGTGAACAAACCTTTATTGTTCATCAAATAGGTAACGATATGGTGGTTAATATTACCCAATATTAACCACGCTTCTAGGAGAAGATTGTGAAGATTAAAAAATCAATAATTGCCTGTGCTGTAGTCATGGCATTCGGCGCACAAACTAGTGCTCTTGCAGCCGATGATACAAAAACAACGGAAGTACAAGTTAATCGAGATTTTATGGCTGAAGCTACCGGTAATGTGATCAGCTTGTCTCAAACAAGTCAGGCTGGGGCAGTATTAGGTAATGAAGTTAGTTTGACGCAAGAAGGCGACCAAAACGGTGTTGATGTTATTGTTAATGGTGACGGAAACGAGACTGAAATTACGCAAATTGGGGTTAACAATGTTGCAGTAAGCGGCAGTACTGGCGACAACAATACGCAATTGATTACGCAAGATGGTGAAGGTAACGAGTCTGACAATACGATTACTGGTAATGGTAATAGCATTGATGTTGTTCAGTTAGGGGATGGCTTCTTAGGCATACAAAACCGCACTATTAACGTGATCGAAGGTGATGATAACGAAGTCACTATGGAGCAAGGTGATGGTGGTCATTGGTCATATAACCGTGGTATGACTGGTTCTGGTAACACCATCAATACACTTCAATCCGGCGAATGGAATGAGATCCATATGGATGGCATAGTCGGCGACAACAACGATATTGAAGTTGAACAGGACGGTTACTTTTCTGTCACTCGACTGACTGATTTGCAGGGCAGTGATAATGAATTATCTGTTGAGCAGCAAGGTGATCGCAACCGTGTCACTATCGATGAAATTCTTGGTGACGAAAACCGTATTGAAATAGATCAAGAAGGTAATAGCAACGAAGTAACTTCTAGCCTGTTCACTGGTGTTGATAACGATATCAACATGACTCAAGTAGGCGATGACAATACGTCTACTTTTGAAGTGATTGGCGATGAGAATGACTTCGATGTTGGCCAGACGGGTTCTGCGAACGATTCTTATGTTGGTGTTCTGGGGGCTGATAACGAAGTTGCTGTCCTACAAATTGGCGATTCGAATGAATCTCATGTTGTTAACTTCAATGGCGATGGTAATGATATCAATGTGACGCAAGTTGGCAGTCAAAATGTTTCTGTTATTCAGGCGTCGGCTGACGACAACAGTTTAGTTGCTGATAGCAATGATATCGACGTCACGCAAACAGGTGATATGAACGATGCCGTCGTGAATATGAGCACAATACTCGATTCTAATGAGAATACGTTAGATATCGTTCAAGACGGAGACCTCAACGCTTTAGATATTTTGATCGAAGGCAGCAGCAACACTATCGGTATTTCTCAGATAGGTAATGACAACATCATCACTGGTGAAAATGGCGAAGCCATGCTGATTGGTGGCGTTGGTATGGAATTGAATATTAGCCAACTTGGTGAAGGAAACTTTATCGAAGGGAATATTATTAGCGATGGTGGAAGTATTACGATTTCTCAAGTCGGTGATTTTAACAGCACAACAATAGTGCAGCAATAAGTACCGGTAATTAAGCGAAAGCTCCACGCATGGAGCATTTACCTTTTGGGGGTGTTTCACCCCCTTTTTTAGCCATGTTACGCCATTATTTATTCTTAATTTTGACTGTTCTTTCAGCACCAATTCATAGTGAAGAGCTTGAAATTGGTGGCTTGCTGTTGGACAACACCATAAGCCGACAAGGGCGAGAGTTCTTTCGTCAGTTCAGCCAGCTTTGGCAAGATTTACCCAACTCTGAAGGTATTAACGTCCAAATTAAAGAGCAGGTGATTCCTCGTTCAGGAACAAAACTAACGGTAAACATGAATCATAGACAAGTCTATGTGACCTATATGGGGCGTAGACATCAGCCAATTAAAGACAGTGTTGAAACTGCCATGTTTATCTTGATTGAAGTGATGGCTCAAAGCCAGTTTAGTGAAGACAATCCAGACATGGCTCAAGACGGGTGGTAAAAATGAAAACGATAATAAAACTCGCACCATTATGGGCAACAATTCTCATGCTTTCAGTACCTTCTCATAGTACTGAACTCGTTTATACACCAATAAACCCAAGCTTCGGTGGTAGCCCATTAAATGGGAGTTTCTTGTTGGGCAAAGCTCAAGCGCAGAATAAGCATAGAGCAGAGGTTAGAGAGCGGTCGTACGCTGAGCGTTTCCAAGAATCTTTGGAAAGAGCTTATATCAATCGTTTGGTGAGAGAGGTATCAGATCTGGCGTTTGGTGAGACCTGTGATGCGGCTACTGACCCTAGTTGTGAGCCTAGTCTTTTTAATCAGGACTCTATTTTCGTGAGTGGTGATTATCAGATTCAGATTATTACTTCAAACTCCGACAGCATTACGGTGCAAATTACTCATAACGTAACTGGAGAAGTTACTGTTATTGAGGTGCCTCGTTTTGGTTAAATCAGTAAGTCGTGTCTTGGCTTTATTATTTGCTGGCGCACTGTCAGCTTGTAGTGTGGTGAAACAAGTTGTTATTCCTGAACAGACTATTGCCGTCAAGGTTTCTCCAACGGAATCTTTTAAAGAGCTTAAGTCTCTGCCTAAGCCGAAAGGGGTTATTCCTGTGTCTGTCTATTCCTTTCGGGATCAGACCGGACAATATAAACCTCAGGCTAACGTTAGTTCTTTTTCTACAGCGGTTACCCAAGGAGCAACTTCAATATTAATGCAGGCACTAAGTGACTCTGATTGGTTTTTACCCGTCGAGCGCGAAGGCTTACAGAATATTTTAACCGAACGTAAGATCATCCGTGCAGCCATGCAGAATGATAAAGAACAGGGAAAAGAAGCCAATGAGTTACCTCCATTAACAACCTCAAAGCTTCTTATTGAAGGCGGTATTATTAGTTACGATTCTAATGTGAAAACAGGCGGTTTCGGAGCAGAGTACTTTGGCATAGGTGCATCTGAGCTTTATCGTGAAGATTTGATTTCCATTTATATGCGAGCAGTTGATGTGCGCTCAGGGCAAGTATTGGTATCGGTTTCTACCTCTAAAAAGGTGTTGAGTAAGGAGTTGCGAGCAGGCTTTTTCAGGTATGTCAGCTTCAAGCGTCTCGCTGAAGCAGAAGGCGGTTATACTACTAATGAACCCATGCACATCTGTGTTCAGCAAACGATTGAAAAAGCGGTTACCGAATTGATCAAGAAGGGCTTAGAGAAAAAGGTTTGGCGCACACAAACATAGCGCCAACACATTTAGATATTACCTATTCCTTAAAAATAGCTGGCTGGAGCGCTGATCAATCCTGAAATCGTAATGACGCAGGAAGTTCATACCGAGTAAACCATCAGAGTCTAAATTGCTTCTTCTGGGGAGCACAATGACGGCGAAGTTATTGACCTGGAAATTGCCTATGCTCAGGCTATCGAATCTAAAAATACGCGCATTAACTTGACCATTAGCCGTATTGATGGGGAATTTACCAATGAGTTCAGGGCGGTGTTTTCGATAGAGTTTTCTGAACTGTTGTTGAGTGATTGCTGTAGTCGAAGCGCCGGTATCAATGAGCAGATCTAATTCTGAACGGTTGTCCAAAAAAGCTTTCACTATGTAGTGGCTGCCAGTTTGCACTAAAGCGATTCCTTGGCTTCTTCTGGGTTCTTCTGTTTGTGTTTTCTTTCTATTCGTTGGTCTGTTGTATCGAATAATGCTTCGGATGCGCCTGAATTCGTTATCGAGATCTTCACGGTAGGTGATACGGCTAAAAGTTTGTTCCATCAGTCTAGCTTCTTGCCTTTGTGCATAAGCTTCCGCCAGGATAAGGATAAAACGCTCATTGTCGGGTTCAAATTGTAAAAGAGGCTCTGCGAAACGCTCGACTATATCCCAAGCTTCTGACTGCATTAACTTTTCAAGGTTAGGTAAAGTGATATCATTAAGCTGTTGTTCAACTTCCTCAGCATGTTTGTCGCTCAGCGGTAAGTCTTGAAGTCGGTAGTAGGCGATTGCACCGTCTAAAACAGACTCTGTCAGTGTCAGTCGTTTCGCTTCTATCAATAAAAAATCGATATCATCAGGGAAGCGCTTTAAAAATTGTTGCTCAAAATCCTTTAAAACGGCAATGTTTGATTCTTCTAACCATTGCTCTGCTCGTTCTAGCCATAATGTTTTGATCAGTTCTGCTTCTTGTGGGGTTGTTGATTCTATTAACTCAACATAGGCATTAATAGCTAGTTCAAACTCGCCCTGACTAAAATGCTCATCAGCAAGCTTATACTGGCTAGAGTATTCAGGTTCTTGTGCTTCTTCTGTGGTTGGTTTCGAAGGCCTGCTTTGGGAAATGGCTGGGGCTTCTTGTACTATGTTCTCTATCTTCTCTTGAATAAGGTAAATATTGAGACCTACTGAGGCGAGCAACAATAAGCTTGTTAGTACGAGTAGTAACTTGGTCATTCTCTTAGGCTTACCGGTAACACAGGTTGATAATGATGCTACATTAGCGTCTTAATTCTGCTATGTACAAGCAATTTTAAGGTTTCGCTGATTATGAGTAATTGGTGAAAATTGCGTGATATTCCTGTGATGACAACTGTCTAAATTTGAGAGGATACCAAACCAGCAGAGGTTTTATTATGTTGAAACGGTTACTAACAGCCACCATTATTTTATTGGCTGGAGCGAGTACCTCCTATGCAAATACTGATTCCAGTGTTGTTCTCCAAAGTGGTGAATCTCAGACAAAACTCTTAGAACTTTATTCGTCTCAAGGGTGCAGTAGTTGCCCTCCGGCAGAGAAGTGGTTGAATACCTTTGAAGAAAATAACGAACTTTGGACCTCTGTGGTACCTGTGGCTTTTCATGTCGACTACTGGGACTATATAGGTTGGAAAGACCCATTTGCGAGCGCTGATTACAGCAATCGCCAAAGACGTTTTCGTCGCCAGGGGTTAACACGCTCAGTCTATACACCTGGATTTGTTGTTAATGGGAATGAATGGCGCGGTTGGTTCAGACGTCAATCTTCATTACCTGTCGGTCAACCTAATGCGGGTGTTCTCAAAGCCGAGATCACGAATGATCGCATTACAGCTGAGTTCCCAAGTGATGACCCGCGATTACTGTTGCATGTTGCTGTTTTGGGTAACGGCTTAACGACTCATGTTCAACGTGGTGAAAATAGACGTAGAACCCTGGAAGAAGACTTTGTTGTGTTACATCACCAAGTGATTCCTGTCAGCCAAAAAAATCCGGGTACTTGGGATTTTAACTGGAAGAAGCCACTGAAAAGTAAAAGCCAAAAAGCTGAAAAGTTTGCTGCGGCGATTTGGGTGACTGGCAGAGATACTTTAATCCCTTTGCAGGCAACCGGTGGATGGTTACCTAAGGATTACGTTCTTTAGTTGTTCTCTAGTGTGACCATAGCGTTGCCGTAGGTTTCAGAGAAGATACTCGGCATTCGCTTAGGCTTTCCACTGGATAAGGCAATACAAACAAATTCGGTGCGGGCTTTTAACAAAGTCGCGCCGTCACTTTCCCTGATAAATTGAAACTGCCGCGCAAGCTTCAAGCGTCTGTCGCAATCAACTAACCATGTCGCACACAAAATGTTGTCTCCCTCAACAGCAGATGCAAGATAGTCTATTTCATGACGAGATATCGCCATTCCCCTGTCTAAGGATTGATACTGTTCAATGGTTAAACCCAAAGCATTGGAATGTTTCCAAGCCGTTACTTCGAGTTGTTTAACATATTCCACGTTATTCACGTGATGGTAATGATCGATATGTGTTTCGTTGATTTGCCATGAACAAACAAAAGGTGAGGGAAGTACCCAAGAAAATTGTTCGTATACCACTCATTAAATCCTTACATCGGGGAGGTTGTTCTCACCTCTAAATAACTGGTCCATAATTTCACGTTCTTTATTTACGATAGGATTTATAAAGTCTTCTACCTTTCCTATTTTTTTGAAGGCGTTAAAACCATGTTCTAAAAATTCATGTAGCGCTAAAAATCCAGCGAGCTGCGCTGGTTTACGAGACATCTTGAGCAACATGCCAATGCCAATGATGTTGGTCACATCTGCCAGATCATTCCCGAGCTCAGCGATAAAGTCGATTTGTTGGGCACGATCTTCATAGTTGTCACAATCGAGGTAAGCTGCAGCGTACTTTTCAGCGTCTATTGACGCTTCATCCTTTAAGCGCAGCACAAGTTGATAATCTAGTTGTAACGATAATGCGTTGAGGTGGAGCGCTTGTTCGAGAGACTTTAACGCTGCAGCAGGCAGTATCTTCGACATCTTAGGGACAATACGCGCAATATCATCATCTCGCTGAGCGAAGTCTTTAGGGCCGTATAGCTCATCAATAAAAAACTCCATAGCTGGTTTATATTTTTTGTTCGAAAGCAAAGCTTGATGTGTTGCTATGAGCCGCTGGCATTGCCAGTTTTGTAGATCTCGTAAATGGCTTGAAAGACCTTGTTGTTGTATTTCCTGATTCAACTCTGCGGTGAGTTGCAAGTGCTCGACGATGTTTTCTAACTCTAAACTCATAAATCGCAAAAAGCTCCAAAGGGCGTTACAGCCAATTTAGGGAGATATGGTAATACAAAGTGAAATATCTCTCACCGTCTTATTGTTCAATGTTCGAGAGAATGAACGAAAGTTCCTTAAGGAAATGTAAAGTTGCGTAAAGAATTTTAGCCCTATGTAAAGGTTGTGTAAGGGACAGAACTAAGTTGTATTAAGGTTTATCAGAGCGGTTTTCAATGACTAGGAATAAGAATGAAAATAGCTCACACAATGATATTTGCCTTAGCCTCACTTGGGTTAACAGCCTGTGGTAGTTCGGATGACAGTAATGGCGAATTTCCTCAAAGTGCCGTTCAGTTTTTCAATGCCTCAGCCAATAGTGCATCGACACGTTTACTCATTGATGAAAGTTCCATTGGATCCAGCGTTTTTGGTGACGCGACTACCTTGGTTAACCTCGATGAGGGGACATATGAAGTAACCCTTAGGTGGACTGATTCTGAAGGGCAAGATCAGGACATCACAACAGAAGAGCGCTTTTTACCTGAAGGTGCTAAAACATTGATAGTTATGACAGGTGATTTTAACTCCCCAGACATTGTCAACATTGAGTTTGACCGTAGCGATTTAGATGAAGGTTTTACGCTACGTGCGTTTTCAGCTGTACCTAATGAAACTTATGATCTTTATATTGGTAATGCTGGTGCACCTTTTTCGGAAGCTAACTTAATCGACGATCTTTCTTTTAATGAAGCACAACAGTTGACCTATTTTGACGCAGACGATGACCCTTTGATTTGGGAAAGTCAGGAGTACAAAGTGTTCTTGACTCAACCCGGCGGAACTGAGGTGATCTATGAAAGTGACAATATCGACTTCGATCTTCTGACAGATTATGTGATGATCATTCGCCCAACCACTGGCCCGGGAGAAACGAATTTAGCTGTCGATATTGTTGTTAACTCCACCGCGGTTGAAAGTTTCAGTGATCTCTTAGCCAGTGCGCAGTTTAGAGTTTATAACAGCTTGAATTTAGCCTCAGATATATTAGTCAACATTATGGACAGCAATGGCTTAGCGGCGCAAAATCAGCTCAGTTCTGATTCTATTAGCGATTTCTCTCCACTGCCTTTTGGAGATTATCAAGTCAATGTCATTCAAGAAAGTGACCAAACCTCTTTGCTGTCAAATGGCATACTGACACTTAATCAAGATCAAGCGAGAACTTTAGTGGTCTATCAGGACGAGAATGACGAAGTTAGGACGTTAAACTTTTCTGAAAGCAACCTACCACAAACATTTGAACACGATTTTAATGTGGTGAATTTGGTTCCAGAATTTGATGATTTGATCCTGTATTTCGTGAGAGCTGAAGAAACTTTAGAAACTGCTGAGTTTCAGGTGTCTAACTTGGACTTTGCGTCCGTGCGTTCAGAAACTCTACCGTCAGATTTCTATCAATTTATATTAATCGCTGAAGATGAAAATCAAAATGAACAGCTTTTGTATATTTCGGATTTGATTGGTATCGACGAAGAATTGAATTACTTGGTGACAATAGAGCGAGATCCTGAGGACGATAGCACTATTCAAGTGAATATTATCAACTAATAAATTACAGGTAATAACAATCACAGTGAGTGGCTTTTATCGAGGTCACTCGCTTTTTATTTTTGTAGCATTTTATCCTGACAAGAACCTAACAAGGCCCAGCGTTTACCTAGGTTTACCAACATTCTAAACGCATTGCGGGTAACTGACTTGCGGCGAAAAATTACAAGTGTTAGCGTCTTCAAAAAAGTGTTGGAGATTCCTTTGTTCCCGTTTTCGTCGCCTAATAAGAAAAATCAAGAAAGTATTGAGAGAGCTGTTCAAGAAACCGAAGAGCGTTTAAGAAAGGAATCTTCAGATAATTCACTTTCATTGATTAACTTTTTAAGTGAAGTGGGGGAGATAGCGTCAAACTCAAACAGTCTCAATGAATGTATTGCTCAAGCACTTAAACACATTTGTAAATACACAAAGTGGCCTGTGGGGCATGCTTACTTGGCTGACTACAGTGTTGATCCAGCCATAGCAAAAGCCACGAATATCTGGCATGTCGATGCAGGCATCAGGCCTGCGCAAATCGATGAATTTAAGCAAGCTTCAAAAGAGTTAATTTTCGTTTTTGGGAAAGGCCTCATTGGTAAGGTGATGTCGTCCAAAAAGCCGGTTACGATTAGAGATGTCACCCAGTCAAAAGACTTTTTGCGAGCTAAAGTTGCCGAGAGAACTGGACTAAAGGGCTGTTTTGCTTTTCCTGTTATTGGCGATGACGGTTCTACGGTAAGAATTGGTTTCGAGTTCTTCCATTACGAAGCCGTTGATATCGATGAAATGACACTGAAGATGACGCAGTTTATCGGTAAACAGGTGAACTACGCCTTTAACTATTTTGATAATATTGAGAATAGGGAAAAGCTGGCTGAGTTGTTCAATATTGAAGTGAGAGGTGCCTTAAGCAATATCAAGAATGCATTGGATAATATGGCGAGCTCGTCAACTGAACTGAAAAAATCGACGACCGATATTGAGGCACAATGTAATACGAGCCAACAGCATATCAATCAGTCAGTAGAGCAATTGGGATCAATTACTGAAAATTCGGAGTCTTTGAAATCGACGACGAGCAATATCGAAGAAATCGCAACCTCTATCTCTAATATCGCCAGTAATACCAACTTGTTGGCTCTAAACGCTGCTATTGAAGCTGCAAGAGCGGGCGAAGTGGGGCGTGGATTCGCTGTTGTTGCGGATGAGGTAAAAGCACTTTCAGCAGAAACATCTAACTCAACCCATACCGTTCACGAAATGACGGCGATGATCAACAAGGTCTCTGAAAGTATTGAGAAGACCATTAACTCTTTTGGTCTTTCGCTGAACGAGGTTAATGCGTCAGCGACCAATATTGAATCTGCCATTACTGTGCAGAAGGAAAAAACAGGCGACTTTTCTGAATCTTACCAACATCTTTTGGATGAATTTGCGTCTCTTAACGACAAGGTAAATGCCTTCGTTAGTAAAATTGTTGGTTAGTCGATAAGGTTAATGAAAGCCTAGCCTTCTCGCTAATCACTGATAACGAGAAGGTCGTAGCTCTGTCTATCTTGTTAGTCTTAGGTTCTTCGATAAAGCTCGAAATTAATATTGTCAAAACGGTAGTGATATACTGAGAAAGCAACAATCAGATTAAAGTAGATACAAGTCACGATATCCTGATAGTCGCGTAAACCTAATCCCGACAGCACCAAATCTAGCGTGATTTTGATAATTACAGCCACCAGAATGGCTACCATTAAGTGCGCACTTCTTGTAGTTTCTTTGTTACGGCTTTCTAGCGTTTGTACGGGATCCCCTTTCCTGACAAAGACATAGTAGTAGGTCATGGAACCGAACAATATATCCATAACCAGCAAGCCTAATAAATTGATGTAGCCAGCAAAGCCATCAAACGGGTTCTGAATAAAGTAAAAGACAGTCGCAAAATACAACAAATGACTTGCAATTAAAGCGACTAAATAACCAGTTGGAATATATTGCCTGAACTTTCTGGGCGATAACGCGGCTTTTCGAATATTAGTTTGGTTTTGCTGATGCATCTGCTTTCCATATTTCATACTCAACAAAGTGGCCCAAATCATGGGGCTTGCCTGTAACATAAAATAGAGTGCGATAACTGCTTGATTATCCCAGGTGAGTAATTCTTTTGTGCCTACCCATTTAGTGATGACGACTGAGGCAACGCCGATTAAGAAAATAATCCCATTGGTAAGCCTGAAAAAAGCTATCTTGTTACGGATAGTTTCGACAGGGACTGGATAAAGTTTGGGGTATTCCTCCTGAGAGTATCTTTCCATGATGGACTCTGTTCTTTTCAACATTACCCGTGGGAAGTAGTAAGACAGCAATATGACTTGGCTGAGAAATGCTAAATGAATAAAGTCTTGCGTATTCATGATGTCTTCCTTATGTCTGCGAATAAATCTATTTTTCGTTAATGAGTTGGGCGAAGGCTATTCTCAATTCGGAGTCAGTCGCGCCTGCGTTTCTGAGTTCTGAGATAGCTGTATTCAGCGTTTGTGTTACCAGAGCACCGAGATCGAAAGTGCAGTTTTTCTTGGCGTCTGGATGTACATAAGTTCCTCTGTAGCCCTTCGTTTGTATGATGGCATCGCGTTCCAATAGCCGATAAGCTTTTGCGACCGTCTTGTTGTTTAACTCTAGATCGCTGGCGAGCTGACGGATTGACGGCAATGCTTCACCTGGTTGTATTAAGTTAGATACAACAGCTTGTTTCACCTGCTGGATGAGCTGTGAGAACAAAGGTGTTGGATCTTCAACATCAATAACTATTTCCATAATGATGAGTGACTCCATTGATATCTAAATTTAATGTACCACTTGATGTAATGGTACATGTGGTTTTTTGTTTGTGCAATAAATGAACGTATAAAATAACCCGTATAAAGATTAAGTCTTTGTTTTCGTTACATACTTTTATTATTGATAATGTTGAAAAGAGGGCGTAACACAGAAGTTTTATTCAAAAATAAAGAGGGGTACAGATTGGCACTTTATCTAATTCGACGTAGAATGCGCCGCTGGATTTAAGTGGGTATTAGATGTGTCATCGCAAGATTTATTTCAATACAAAGATTTGATTAAGTTGTTCAATCAATTGTTTTTGGATGCAACAAATACGCAGTTGGTAAAAGGTGACGAAGAACCCATTTACCTTCCTAAAGATGAAACAAATTCAACCCACAGGGTTATTTTCGCCCACGGATTTTTTGCCAGTGCACTGCATGAAATAGCGCATTGGTGTTTGGCTGGTTCAAAAAGGCGTGAACTGGTGGACTATGGTTATTGGTATGCGCCAGATGGTCGTGATGAACAACAACAAAAGGCGTTTGAGCAGGTTGAAGTTAAGCCTCAGGCTATTGAGTGGGCATTTAGCCTGGCCTGTGGTAAGTCGTTCGATGTGAGTATTGATAATTTATCGGGCGTCGAGACTGATAGGCGAGCCTTTAAAGAAAATGTGTTCAATCAACTGACGACTTACGCAAAAATTGGTTTTCCGGAGAGAGCTGAACAATTCATTGAAACCTTACGTAGGTTTTACAAGCAACCTTCTATTCAGAATCAACTTGAGGAACTAAGGTGCAACGAAAATTTCGTTTAGGGTTAGTTATTAACCCTTATGCAGGGATCGGCGGCGCATTAGCATTAAAAGGCAGTGATGGCGCTGAGATCCGTGAAAAAGCCTTGGCTGAAGGTGCCGTTAAACAAGCCGAGAGTAAAACGCGCTTAGCGCTTGAAATCATGCTCCCTCTGCAGGAGGAGTGTCATATATATACGGCTACCGGAGAGATGGGGGAAGCTCTTTTAGTATCTCTTGGATTCAATACAACCGTTGTTTATTCCGCGGCTCAGGAACAAACAGAGGCTGAAGACACACAAGCTTGTGTGCAGGCTTTAATTGAGCAACAGGTTGACCTTATTTTGTTTGCTGGTGGAGATGGAACCGCCCGTAATATCTGTCAGCAAGTTGAAGACGCTTCTCAGGCTAATGATCAAAAGAATACGGTTCCCATTCCTGTGCTTGGTATACCTGCGGGCTGCAAAATTCACTCTGGCGTATTTGCAGTGACACCAAAAGCAGCAGGGCGTATTACCTCCATGCTGGCAAAAGGTGAGTTAGTCAATATTGATGACGCTGATGTTATGGATATAGATGAGAGTTTGTTTCGCGAAGGGCAGGTAAAAGCAAAGCGATATGGGCAGATGCGTGTGCCAAGTGAAGTCCAGTATATTCAGGCTGTGAAGCAAGGCGGAAAAGAGTCTGAAGAGGGTGTATTGCAAGAGATCGCGGATTACCTGATTGATGAGATGGATGATGAAATCTATGTTATGGGATCCGGCTCAACTGTTGACTTTGTGATGCAGCAGCTTGGGCTGGATAACACGCTATTAGGTGTTGACCTTGTTTACAATGAAGAGCTTGAAGCATCAGATGTTACTGGGCAACAATTGCTGTCTTATTTACAAGAACATTCAGATAAACCCTGTAAGCTGGTGATTACCTTAATTGGGGGGCAGGGGCATATCTTTGGTCGTGGTAATCAGCAACTGACACCCGATGTTATTCGCCATATTGGGATTCAGAACATCATTATTATTGCGAGTAAAACTAAATTACAAAACCTGAATGGAAGACCTTTGATTGCAGATACTGGTGACCCGGTGTTAGATAGCGATTTAGTCGGTTTCTTACCCGTTATTACCGGGTATCGTAATGAAGTCTTGTACCCCGTAGCGTCTCCAGGAGCATAAATGGCTGATACAGATAAGCAAATTTTTGAGCAGGCGGTAGAGCAATGTCAGCTCAAGTTTGATAGCTATGTAGAAAGTGGTACAGATGAAGAGCTTTTCTTATCGAGCTATTTATGTGGGCACTTTGACTTGGTTGTTGGGCAGGCTTTTATTAACAATCAATACTCATTGGAGCAATTGAATACCGCATTGCTTGATAGTCTTAAAAGTGCATTTGAAGACGATAACATGTCTGCTGGAGAGCGTGAGCAGCTCCTAGATTTATGGCAGGGATTGTATCGAGGTCTAAGTGAGTGAACTCGCTAAATCTTTATTTGATGGTATAAGATAGGCTTATTTGAAAAACAGACCTTGGGGAAATGGAGAAAGAAAAATGAGTGATAATATCTATGAAGCTCCGAACTCCGAATTAAGTTTAGAAACTGGGGAAGTCAAATTTACGAGAGCAACAACAGGTCAGCGCTTTTTAAATATGATCATTGATACTATTGGGTACTTTATTCTTGCCATGATTATTGGTGTGGTATTAGCGCTAGTGGGAGCTGACGCTTTGCTTGATTCGGTCAATGATTATGTTTTTGGCTTCGTTATCTTGAGTTTGTATTATGTTCCCTTTGAAGCTGCATATGGAAAGTCTCCGGCTAAGTTTATTACTAAAACCAAAGTAGTCGGCTTTGACAATAAACCTGCATCTTTTGGCCAAATTCTAGGACGTACGGTGACTCGTTTTGTACCCTTTGAAGCATTTTCCTTTTTAGGCGGAAATGGTCAGCCTTTAGGGTGGCATGACAAATGGGCGAGAACTCAAGTCGTTTCTACTAAGAAGTGATCTCCGTGTTTGTATAGCTTGACTTTAACGTAATCCTTTAGGCTTCAAACACAAAGGAACCTTTATTCCTTTGTAGGGCCTCTATTCGTGATATTTCATACTCAAGTGCATCATTTGTGCACTTCAATATTAAAGATAATGCGATATGCATATTCTTATTGTCAGATAACAGATCCATAAACTGGTCATTGGTGTGCAAGTCTTGAATTAAAGTTACGACTGTATGCAGGTTAATGAGAGTATCCTCAGGGTGGGTTTCAATCAAAGGGTTACGCTCTGTCATTGTTAATTTCCTTTTGCTTAATACTGTGCCAATCAATGAGCTATTCCTATTTTATTTAATCAAGAGAGGGTGAGTCTGCTGCCTGATATTTTTCGTTACCTAGGTATTCCACTGACTTTTCGAATTATCATTATTTAAGATCCTGGAATCGGGCTAGGGATAATTTTTTGTATATTATGAGCCATATTCATGTTATATAAATTGTTATGGAATTTTTTATTGTAAGTTTGCAATAGAAGTCACTGAGTATTAAGTTCGCTATAATGAATGGCTTTAGGTGGAGAAATCTAGGGTACCAGTGCTCTACAAACTTCATTTTGACTATTCATATTTATGTCTTTAGATATCACTATAAAGACATTAAAGTGTCATTAAAAGGGCTTTGCGTCATATTTTTGTGGCTTTATTCTATGTGTTTGATAATAAAAGTTATTTAATTAGGACTGTGTAGTGACTGCGACGGAATTTGGTGAATACATATTTAACATTCGAGATAGAGGTGGATTGTCTAGGCCTGCATTCTCGAAGAAATGGGGCTATCACCCAAACACAATAAAAAGCTATGAAAAAGAAGGTCGATTGCCTCCTGTTGAGTATTTAGCTGCACTTTCAACTGAAACAGGTGAGAGTTTCATTGGCTTGATTAAACGTCTCTTATCAACAGGGCCGTTGTCAAAATTAGACAGTTATCCTGATATTGAAAAGCTCTTTGATGAGATGCCTATGTTGCGTATTGATGAAGCAGATGCGGCATACGGCAAAGTTGGTGAAGGTGACACACATTTTATGGTGGACAGTGATGCAATGGCTCCCACTATAGCGAGTGGCGCACTTTTAACCTGTGATCACTTCTATTCATTTTCTCAGATAAAAGACGGTGCCATCATATTGCTAAAGATTGAAGGTAACTCAACCGTTAGGCGAGTCCAGTATGCTATTGATAATCAGATTATACTCAGCTGTGATAACGATAAATATCAATCAACAACTTTGTCGAAAGAAGCTTTTCAGGAACTCAATGTTCTCGGGATAGTCCGATTTACGTTAAATCCAGTTTAGCTGGACTCAAATACTTAAAAAGAATGGATTATGTATTTGCTGCAATCATTAGTGCGATTAGAAATAGATTGAAGTCATGCTGAAAATCTAAAATAATGAGGATGTAGAGATAAAAACACGGAGCGTTGCATTACATGTTCAACGGAATGAATTTCTACCTAATGTGGCTGCGCTCTGCTCCTAACGTTGTTCAAACGTGTCAAATAAACCCTAAAACTATAGTCAGTATCTTTGAGTTCATTCTTATAGATGCTCGATGTTCTGCTATTTCAACTTAATTCAATGGAAAATAATTATGAGAAAACTTTTGTTCTTTATTGCTTTACTAGTATCAACCGAGTCGCTCGCAGCCATTGACAGGGATAAAACGGTGGCCATTATTGGATTAGAATCAACCACGGCACATTTCTTTGTTAATGAGGGGCTATCAGAGGAATGTCAGTATGGTGCTATGTATTTTAGAATAAACAATGATTTTGGAAAACTTGCATATTCAACACTGTTAACCGCAAAAACGAGTAAAGCCAAGATACGTAGGATTGTCTATTCAATAGACCCTGTGTCATCCAGATGCACCATGACATTTGTTGAAGTCGAATAAAAACTTACTTCAGTTAAGGAATAAGTAAAACGAAAAAGCTTGTTTTGATACTCGTCTTGTTTTTACCACTACCATCTTTTGCAGCGTGGTTGAATACATCAGGTAAGGTGACTAGCTTAGTCACTTATGCAACGACGAACACTATCCTCGTAGGGTTATCTGTCGATGGTGCAGACGTTGCTCAGTGTAGTAACAAAACTACCTTCGCTATAAGTAAAGATATTGATGCTGAAGCGAGAGCAAGAATGTATGCACTTTTGCTAGCTGCAAAAACCGCTGATACAACGGTTGTTGTTTCGTATCAGGATGCAGGAGGATGTGAACCTTGGAGTTCTAACCCGAGCGTTTACCGCAGAATTGTGAGGCTACAATAACAGTTTAACTTAGCTTTTGATCTAAACTGTTATTGATGGCGCGAATTTTGCTTTAAACCTTCTATCGCAATCCAATTGCCGCTGGGGTGTAACGTAACTCATGTTGCAGCTAGCTGGAATAAGGTTGAATAGGACAATAAAGTGAAACAATCGCGCCATTCAATATATTTTAAAATACGCCAATGGGTAGGTATGCCGTTGATCGGTATAGGTGCTCTGATACTGCTTCAAGGCTGTGGTTCAACGAAAGTTACCGAGAGTGTTTCTGAACCTGCTACACATCATTCTTCACTTGGTAATGCCGAATTTTATACGAGCGCTTTAGCCGATGAGCTATTCGCTGGATTACGACCCAACACTAAAGCCCGCTTTGCTATAGCAACCTTCGTTCCGGTGACGACACTAAAATTTGATGCAGATAATCAAAACCCCCTGATGTTACTTGGGCACCAACTAGAGCAGGGAATGCTAACCGAAGCCAGTAAAAGAGGTTTTATTGCTCAAGACTATAAAGCAACGAACGATATAATTATTGAGAAAGAGGCAGATCGTGTCTTTTCGCGTGACGTGAGTGATCTATATCTTCACCATCACAGTGTCGACTTTTATATTTCAGGCACTATCGTTGAACAGCAATACGGTGCGATCGTGAATGCCCGTATTATTAATGTGAAGAGTAAAGATGTTGTAGCAGCTGCGACGCAATTTTTTCCGTCTGACTTGTTTTGGCAGGCTGAAAGTGTGACGAGCCGAGGTGGCTTAATTTATCGCAGCAGTTCAGAGTAGTAGGAGCAAACCCAGTGAAAAATCTAACTTTAATTATTTTATTCTCGGTTGCGCTTGGCGGCTGCTCTGCAACTAAGTCTTTGTTTAATAAAAATAAATCAAATGAAACTAAGGTTGAAGAACCCGCAGTGCAGCCAGTTCATTTGGTCGATATTAAACCGGTGAATCGCACTACAGTGCTTCAACCAAACACACAGTCTCCTTCAGAGCATCCTTCGGTTCGTGTTGATAGTTTCGGGGCTGCATCTTTTCCCAATGGAGACCCTTTATACGCGGGTCGTGAGAATGGCTACGAGTCGCAACAGCTAACAAAAAATATTGGGAGCTACGCTCAGAATCTTGCGCAAAACCTTGTTTCCAATATGGAGTATTTAACCGATAAAACTCCCATAGGAATTACTAGTTTTGTGATGCTCGATAGTGATTTACAGCAAACAAACTTGTTGGGGATGCAACTAGCTGAGTCCTTTGTTCACGAAATGCATAAGTTCCGTATTCCTGTGATCGACTTCAAAGCAACGGATTATATCCGGGTTACAGAAAATGGTGATTTCTTCCTTTCTCGCGACTTCTTAGAATTAAAAAATAAAGCGGCTCTGGATTACATACTAACTGGAACTATGGTTAAGCATAGGGGGGGGTACCTGGTTAATGCACGTATTATTGGCATGAAGTCCAAGGCAGTTGTTGCTACAGCGCAGTCCCTTATTCCATTTTATGTGGCAGACGCTTTATTACCGAGTTCTGGCGGCAGAACAGATGGCGTAACACTTATTCAAGGTGATGAATAATGAAGGGTAAATTAGTCGCTTTATTTGCTTCCGTTGCTTTCCTGAATGGGTGTGCGACTAACCTAGTGCAACTCCCAAACTTTTGGCCTATAGAGCAAGAAAAGGAAGAAGAGGTTGTAGAGCCTGAGAAAGTAGAGGTTGTATCTACTAATGGTATTGGTGAAGACTACACTGACGATATTCCCATAACACAAACGGCTCAAACACCAGAAACGCAGTACATTGCGCTACCTCGCAGGACAAATCGCTACAGAGCTGACTATGTTCATAAAGATGTAAGTGATTATGCAGAACAATTAACGATTGAGTTGATACACAATCTGAATGGCATTAAAGCTGACGCTAGAGTTGGTGTGGCTTCTTTTGTCGATTTTGATTTCCAGCTTAAACGCGCAACACCTCTTGGGAACCAATTAGCGGAGAGCTTTATTACTGAGCTTCAAGCGTTTGGTATCTCTGTGGTTGATTTTAAAGCCACTGGGAATGTGCAAGTCGGTACTGATGGCGATTTCGTGTTTAGTCGTGAAGCATCTGAACTGGCGAGTCAGCAAGAGCTAGAATACGTTTTGTCAGGTACTTTAAGACACAACGAACGAGGCGTATTTGTTAATGCCCGCATCATCTCCTTGCCGCATAGGCGAGTAGTGGCTGCAGGCAAAACCTTTATTCCGCAAGTCGTAATTGAGTCTTCGATACCTGACTATTCTTTAGTTGCACTATAGGCAACGACGCGTTTTAGTTCTGTCGACGAATTAAGTCTCGTATCAAGAAGCGATTGGGGTTTAAGTGTTCTAACAGTTTATTGTTTAATGGCAAAGGCTGGCCGCTAATCTGGCAAGCTATTGCCTCTGCCAACAACGGAGCGGTGCATAGACCGCGAGATCCTAATCCCGTTAAAACAAAAAGATTCTTCTCTGGCTTAGCAAGTGGATATCTATCATCTGGCAGTGCCTTGTAGAGATCCTCAAATTGCCTTTTTTGATGTTGATAGTTAAAGAGGTTGCCCATGATGGGCAAATGGTCCGGTGTAGTGCAGCGGATAGAAGCCCGGCCTTGTTGATCTGATTGAAGACTTGTTGGCCAATTCACGTCATTCATGGCTTTTATTTGTGTTTGCAGATTTTTCTGAGTTTCTTCTATTCTGACTTTTTCACAGTGTTCGTTTTTGACGTAAGTCGAGCCTAGCGTATGTCTATTATTCAAAGTGGGTGTGAAGTAGCCCTTATGACACACAACCGTTTTTAGTGACGCTGTACTCTCGCTAGTCGTTAAATGTTCTACTTGTCCTCTTACAGCCAGTAAAGGTAAATCTACCAAGTTTGGTAGTCGCATAGCCTGTTCATCAGCACCTGTCGCTATGACAAGTGCATCGGCTGTTGTTGTTTCTCCGTTGTTCCAAACCAACTTCCACTCGTTATTAGCAAGTTGCTGATAACTTTCTAGTTTGTGATGATAAAAAGTATCAAGCTCTCCAACTGATTTTGCAGCATTGATTTGTGCTTGAATTAGCTCGGGTGGGTTTAACCATCCTCCTTCAGAAAAATAGAGAGACCAATAGGGGAGGTCTATAGCCGCTTTTTCGGCAGTTTGTTCTGGAGAAAGCCACTCAAATGTATCTTGTGGCCACTGATTTTTGGACACTAAATTCTGATAGCGATTTTGTAGCTCTGGGGTAAAAGCCAGGATATTAACGCCACACCAATCATGTGCGAATTCGAAGCCTTGATTATTCAGGGCTTGATAGTAACGGGATGCATAGTGAAAGCAGTGCAGGTATATCAAGCTCTGTGCGTTCATATCTGCTTGGAGTTGTGGGTAAAAACCAGCCTGCCTATTTCCTGATGCTCTCGTAGCCAGAGATTCGTCTTGGCAATATAGAGTAACCGAATAGCCTTTTCGAATTAATGCTAAAGCTGTGCTCGTCGCTGCAATTCCGCCGCCGACTATCGCAATGTTTTTAGAGTTAGAGGTGTTCGGTGAGCGATAAAACCAAGGCTTTGGTGGTTTGCTGGTAGGCTTTTCACTGAGATAGCCTGCTAGCATCTCTCGTTTGCGGCCGAATCCTTTTCGCTTTTCAACATCCAATCCTGCTGCCTTCATGTCTCGCCTAACTTGCCCCGCTGCGGTAAACGTTGAGAAGGTGCTTCCTGCTTTCCCTAAGCGAACAACCTGCTCGTATAAGCTTGGTTGCCACATTTGAGGATTTTTGTCTGGCGCAAAGCCATCGAGGAACCAAGCGTCAACAATGCCTTCTATGGGAGATTGAATATTAGGTAAAACGTCTTCTATATCACCAAACCATAGATCTAGAGTGATGTTACCATTGTCGAAACTAAGGCGATGGCAGCCAGGGTAAAGCTTAGGGTATTGAGAAACTAGTTCATCGACATAAGCTTGAAGCTCAGGCCAAGGTTGGCTCGTTTTTGCAATCTCCCCAGCAGACATCGGAAACTTTTCAACACTAATAAAGTGCAGTTTCGGAAATGTTTTGCCTTGGTTTTCTGCCTGCTGGCGGACTCTATCGTAAAGTTCCCAAGTGGCAATGAAATTGAGTCCTGAGCCGAATCCTGTCTCCGCAATAACAAAAGGTTTTGGAATTGAAGGTTTGTTTTCAGTGTCTTTCAGCCAGCGTTCTGGGAGCTGATTATTTTTTATGAAAACGTATAAGCTCTCTTCCCAACCACTTTCTGCTGAGAAATAAACATCATCGAAGTCTTCCGCTACCGGAACACCTTTGTCATTAAAATGAATTTTCGCTGAAGTAACTGCCAATCTTATTCAACCTATTGAGGAAACAACGTATTATACCATTCAGTAGTAATAAGTGATCAGCTCAGAAGCTTCTGGCAAGTCTATTGGCAAAGCGGGCTCTCAAAGAAAGGCTGGTTGCCTTTTGAGAGAGCATAATGCCGCCATGGGACGTGCCAGAGATTCCTTTCAGGCGAGTCTAAAATGCCCTGATTCTGTGTTGCGTTGTTTTGATTTAACCCGTTAGACCTGCAACAACGCGCCTAGACTCAATGCATTTTAACTCTCGCTGAGTGAACACTTATTACTACTGAATGGTATTATACTAGTGAGCTGTATTTTAGCGGCGCAATAAGCTTAACACCATTGTCATTTATGAATGTGATGATGCAGCCATACGCAGAGTTTATAGCTCCGCTTTATTACTTTGAAAGAAAAAAGTTAGTAAAAGCAGACCAGTTATTGCTTTAAAACCTTTAACATAGCGACAAATTTTAAATTAGGGTAAATCTATGAGAAGAGCCGTTATTACGGGCTTAGGCATTGTTTCCAGCATCGGTAACAACCAAAAAGATGTCACAGAAGCGTTGAAAGAAGGACGCTCTGGTATTGCTCGCTGTGAAGAGTTTGCTGATGTAGGCATGCGAAGCCAAGTTTGTGGACCAATTGATATTAATTTAGCTGATCACATCGATAGAAAAATCATACGTTTTATGGGTGATGCAGCTGGTTATGCTTATGTTGCGATGCAACAAGCAATAGAAGATTCGGGCCTTAGTGATGAAATGGTATCGAATGTAAGAACTGGTATCATTGCAGGTTCAGGTGGTGCGTCTTCTAAAAACCAAGTAGAAGCAGCAGATATTTTGCGTGAAAAAGGCGTGAGACGTGTTGGCCCTTACATGGTCACTCGTACTATGGGAAGTACCGTTTCTGCCTGCTTAGCGACGCCTTTTAAAATCAAAGGTGTTAACTACTCAATTAGCTCTGCTTGCTCGACGAGTGCACATTGTATCGGGCACGCTATGGAGCAAATTCAATTGAATAAGCAAGATGTTATTTTTGCCGGTGGCGGTGAAGAATTGCATTGGAGCCTATCGATGGAATTTGATGCTATGGGAGCACTGTCATCTAAATATAATGACAACCCTCAAGTTGCATCGAGAACTTATGACGCTGATCGCGATGGTTTTGTTAGTACAGGCGGTGGCAGTATTGTTGTCGTTGAAGAGCTAGAGCATGCTTTAGCTAGAGGCGCTAAGATTTACGCTGAGATCGTCGGTTATGGTGCGACTTCAGATGGCGCGGATATGGTCGCTCCATCAGGTGAGGGTGCTGTTCGCTGTATGCAACAGGCACTATCAACGGTTGATGGGCCTATTGATTATCTGAATACACACGGAACATCTACGCCTGTTGGTGATGTGAAAGAGCTGGAAGCTGTTCGCGAAGTTTTTGGTGATCAAGCGCCGCCTATGAGTGCGACAAAAGCAATGACAGGCCACGCTCTTGGAGCTGCTGGTTCAAATGAAGCGATATTCTCGTTGCTGATGATGCAAAATGATTTTATTGCACCGTCTATCAATATCGATACCTTAGACGAACGAGCTGAAGGTTTAGATATCGTGACAGAAACCAGAGAGACTAAGTTAAATCAAGTGATGTCTAATAGCTTTGGCTTTGGCGGAACTAATGCTACGCTAGTCTTCAAGCGTTTTGAGCAGTAATTAATACCCACGCGTATAAAATAGCTGTATTCTCAACGTGTTGTGTGGAGGTCAAGTCAAAGTTATTTATCTATAGCTTTGGATGAACCTCCACTGTTTGTTTAACACGCAAGAGATTATTTTTTTATGGTTACCGAATCCGCTTCTATAGAGCAAGGTTCAATAACACCAGCCAAACAACCATCCGCCCGACTGCATAGTGTTGACTTCATGCGCGGTGTTGCTTGTTTGAGTATGCCCATCTTTCATTCTGTTTATAATCTCTACCAGTTTGGTTTTACTGATACTGCTTGGACCAAGACATTATTCTGGGTTATCTACCAGAAAATGGGGCTGGGTACCTTTGTCTTAGTCTCAGGTATGGCTTTTACGCTCAGTACACAATCCGGTATCCGATGGAATCGAATATTAAGACGTGTTTTAAAATTAGGCGGCGTCGCGTTAGCTATTACTGTCGCTACTTATTTTGCCGAACCTAATAAGTTTGTCCGGTTTGGAGTCATTCACTTTTTCGCTAGCGTCATATTAATTGCGACGCTTGTCAGGCCTTTAAAGCAATGGCTAATTTTACCGGGAGCGCTAATTATTGCTGTGGCGGTATATATAGGCAGAGGTGGTATCGATCCTAATCCCTGGCTGTACATAACAGGCCTAATGAGCCACCGCCCGTCTTCTATTGATTACATTCCTTTGATTCCCTGGTTAGGTGTGTTCTTTATTGGAATGGGATTGGCTAATTGGTTCAAGCTACCTGAACACCCCAAAGAGCCTGCTGGTTACATGAAGCCTGTTATTTGGTTAGGCAAACATTCGCTGCCCTTCTATATTATTCACCAAATCGTTTTGTACGGGCTGTTTTACTTGATTGCTCTTGCGGTAAGGTAATCGAGCGTTCTTGCTACTTCACTGTTAAAGTTTCGAGTGCATCGGTGTCGATGATATCGATACACCCATAATGAAGTTTTATCATGCCAAGCTGTTGTAATTCCTGTAGCAGCTTATTCACCGTTTGACGTGTAATGTTGAGCATACTGGCGAGTGATTCTTGAGATACCGAAATTCGTGTATGTGTTGCGTCATCATCCTGACTAGATCGACTATTTGCTAGCATAGGATTATGACTTAACAGTATTAGCCTCCTAGCTAATTGGCCTTTGTTCGACAAGCTTGCCGAATCTTCTAATAACGAAAAAGTTTGCCTAAGTTTTTGGCAGAGCAAGGTTACGAAGTGTTGATAAAGTTCAGGGTGATTTGAAAGGAGTCCTGAGAATCCTTGTGAGGGTAATAGCAGAAGTGTCGTTTCAGTTTCTGCATGAGAGTCGTGAGTTCTCGGTAATCCATCAAATAGTGATATTTCCCCAAACCATTGCCCAGGCTCAAGCCAAGTGAGCAACGCTTCTTTGCCTTCAGTTGTTATGCTACTGACACGCATTTTGCCGGTGAGCACACAATACAAACCTTTAGGTTGATCTCCTTTCTCGAACAACAACTCGCCACTGCTGAGAGTTTTGATTCTGCATAAAGTTGCGAGCTTTTCGATCACATCGGGTGGTAGTTCCCTGAACCAATCGTTATTCGACAATAACTGTTTGATTTGATCTTTAGTCGCCATACAAGCTCTCTCACCAATTAATCGTATCAATTGTAAACTATTTGACAGTTGATAAGCGATACTCGGAGTAATCTGTGTTAATTCAATGTTATTGTTAGAGGAATTTCTATGTCGAGCTCTCAAAGTGTAAAAGAACAAGTTTCTGCTGAAGAATGGCAACTGCGCGTTGATTTGGCTGCTTGCTATCGAGCGGTGGCGATGCATGGATGGGATGATTTGGTTTTTACTCATATCTCAGCACGGATACCAGGGCCAGAACACCATTTTTTGATTAATCCTTACGGCATGATGTTTGAGGAAGTTACAGCTTCTAGCCTGGTAAAAATTGATTTGCAGGGTAACAAAGTGATGGATTCTGAATACAACATTAACCCAGCTGGTTTTACGATTCATAGCGCCGTGCATGAAGCGCGAGAAGATGCGATGTGTGTTTTACATTTGCACACTGCAGCAGGTGTCGCAGTCTCTGCAACGAAAGATGGTTTGTTACCCTTGAGCCAGCAGTCGCTATTTCCTTTGTCGTCTTTGTCTTATCACGACTATGAAGGTATTGCTTTAAACCCAGAAGAGAAACCTCGCTTGGTAGCTGATCTAGGTCATACCAATTTTATGATATTGCGTAACCATGGATTATTAACTTGTGCATCGACTATCCAGGATGCGTTTCTCTACATGTATTTCTTAGAATGTGCTTGCCAAATTCAGTTACGAGCTCAATCTAGTGGCCAAGAGTTAATTCCAATTCCTGGCCCGATTTTGGCGGGGATTCAAGCTCAAGCTAAACAGTCGACCAATAATGTGGGAGGTGCCTTGGCTTGGCCAGGTATATTGCGCAAGTTAGACAGGATTAACCCCGGCTACGATCAGTAATACTCTCGTTAAGTCATAAGAATAAAGGAGCGAAAGCTCCTTTTTTTGTGGGCACAGGTTTTTACAACGCTTTAAATAAAAATGCGTAACTTAAGCGAGCTAGGATTGTGTTTAGATGGGAAGAAACTCTAAACTCTCACTATTTCAAATTCCGAGGTAGTTCCATGACATCAGTTAAAGTCGCAGCTGTTCAAGCAGCTCCCGTATTATTCGATAAAAGTGCCAGCGTTCAAAAAGCGTGTGATTTAACCTTGGAAGCCGCTGAAAAAGGGGCTGAACTTGTCTTATTACCTGAGGCATTTATTCCTGCATACCCTCGTGGTTTTGGGTTTGGCATGGTTGTTGGCAGTAGAAATGAGGAAGGGCGTCAATTGTGGAAACGCTATTGGCAAAATGCGATAGACGTTCCCAGCAAAGAAACCGATCAACTCGCGAAAGCTGCAAAGCAAGCTGGAGTCTATCTATCAATCGGTGTTATTGAACGCGACGGTGATTTCAGTGGTGGAACGCTATACTGTACGCAGCTTCAATTTTCTCCTGAAGGTGAGTTACTGGGCAAGCATAGAAAACTCAAACCAACAGGTAGTGAAAGATTGATTTGGGGTGAAGGCGATGGAAGCACTCTTCCCGTATTTGATACGCCAATAGGCAAACTGGGCGGATTAATTTGTTGGGAGAACTATATGCCTATGGCGCGCATGGCTATGTACGCCCAAGGTGTTCAAATTTACTTAGCGCCTACTGCGGACCAAAGACCGACATGGCAATCGAGTATGCAGCATATAGCAGCGGAAGGACGATGCTTCGTTGTTAGCTGTAATCAGTATGTGACTAAGGATATGTATCCTAAGCATCTGGAAACCTATGAAGAGCTTGAAAAACAACCTGAGGTTATGAGTCGAGGGGGGAGTGTTATCTTATCGCCTATGGGTGAAGTTCTAGCTGGGCCTTTGTGGGATGAAGAGGGGATCTTGATGGCAGAACTTGATCTGAGTGAAATTGGTAAAAGTAAGCTAGATTTTGATGCTGTAGGGCATTACGCCAGGCCAGATGTTTTCCAGCTGCAGGTTAACGCCTCAGCTCAACCACCAGTGGTTTTTAATAAAGACTAATGACAAGTTGATGATTAGTCATAAGAGTATGTTGAATAACGACAACAAATGAATATATTTTATGAAGATACCATGCCCTATGCGCTCGAACATTTTCGCGATTGGGGCAATGTTCAATCGTTCAACCATAAAACGATTAAGCCTGAAGATATTGTCGATGCTGACTTACTCTTTGTTCGCTCAACAACGAAAGTCGACGAATACTTAGTTGGGCAATGTCGGAAACTCAAGTTTGTCGCAACGGCAACTTCGGGTTCGAATCACGTCGATATCGATTATCTTAAATCTCGCAACATTGGTTTTGCTTCCGCGGCAGGATCTAATGCAATAGCCGTTGCCGAATATGTTGTCAGCGCGATTTTAGTGATGGCGGAGAAGCTTAACTGGCAGGCGGAAGGAAAAACAGTCGGTGTTGTTGGTGCTGGTCAAGTAGGAACACAGGTAGAGCGAAAACTCAGTGCTTTAGGTATGGACGTTCGATTGTGTGATCCGCCGCTAGAAGCTTCTGGAGATACAAGAAATTTTGTTTCTTTGGAAGAGGTAATGACATGTGATGTCATTACGCTGCATGTCCCTTTGGTTCGTAGCGGCGAGCACCCAACGCTGTATATGTTTGATCACGACCGCCTGCAGGCTATCTCTGAAAAACAAGTCTTGATAAACGCAGCGCGAGGAGAAGTCGTTGATAACCAGGCGTTGCTTAATTTGTTGACGTCGGGAAAGCAAATGAATCTGGTTTTCGATGTCTGGGAAAATGAGCCGGATATCAACTTCCAGCTTGTTCCATATATCGATATCGCGACAGCCCATATCGCAGGTCATACAATTGAAGGTAAAGCTAAAGGAACAAGCTTTGTTTATCGGCATGCAGCCAAAGCGTTGGAGCTAGCTAATGAAGTTGAATGGTCTTCTTTGCTTCCGAAAAACGAACATACACAGCTGAATTTAAATCAAGATTCTCAAATCACGCAAGACACGATTCGAGATATCGTATTTTCGGTTTATGACATTCGTGATGATGATGCAGCTTTTCGTCAACAGGTGAAGGATGGAGATACATTTCGCTATTACAGAAAGAACTATCCTATTCGAAGAGAGTTTGCTTCACTTCAAGTTAATGCTGGAAATTTAACTGGAACAAAGGCAATCTACGAGCTAGGCTTTTCGCCTTTTGATTAACGCTTTTTAGGAGATTTTTGTAAGATGTCACGCGCTTTTGACGTTGCGGTTTTAGGGGCCACCGGTTTGGTGGGACAACACATGATTGAAATACTGGAACAACGTAAGTTTCCAGTTAATAAACTTTATCCCTTAGCAAGCGCGCGTAGCGCAGGTGGAAGCGTATCATTTAAAGGCGAAGATATTACAGTTCTTGACGCAGATACGTTCGATTGGAGCCAAGTTCAGCTCGGCTTTTTCTCAGCAGGCGGTTCAGTATCAGCAAAATATGCTCCTCTTGCGGCAGAGGCAGGTTGCGTCGTTATAGACAATACCTCGAACTTCAGATACGAACCTGATATTCCTTTGGTTGTACCTGAAGTTAATGAACACGCACTAGCAGAGTTTCGTAACCGCAATATTATTGCCAACCCGAATTGCTCAACAATTCAAATGATGGTTGCGTTAAAGCCTATTCAAGATGCAGTAGGAATTGCGCGTATTAATGTCTCGACTTATCAATCAGTATCAGGTGCTGGTAAATCGGCTATCGATGAGTTAGCTAAACAAACAGCTGATTTGATGAATGGGCGTAAAGTAACGACTGAAGCATTCAGTCGACAAATTGCTTTTAATGCAATACCTCAAATCGATATGTTTATGGACAACGATTACACCAAAGAAGAGATGAAAATGGTCTGGGAAACCCAAAAGATTATGGGCGACGAGAGTATTTTGGTGAATGCCACGGCTGTGCGAGTGCCAGTATTTTATGGTCATGGTGAAGCTATTCACTTAGAAACAGTAAATCCTATCTCTGCTGAAGAGGTTAAGGCTTTGTTATCTCAAGCGCCAGGGGTTGTGCTTATTGATGATAGAGAAGAATTCCCAACGCAAGTCGGGAATGCGAGTGGTAAAGATGAAGTGTTTGTTGGTCGTGTTCGAGACGACATTACTCATACACACGGCATTAATATGTGGGTGGTGTCGGATAATGTCAGAAAAGGCGCTGCAACTAACAGCATCCAGATCGCAGAATCATTAATCGAGAACTATATCTAAGAACAGACCTCAAAAGAAAGCATCGATCTTTAAGAGGCTTTCTTCACGCTTTCGCTTTATAATAGTGAGCATTAATATAAGGCGAAAGCGGCACAAAATTGCCGCAAAAAGCCGATTGGCTCTAAATAACTGATTAGATATAAAGTGCGTTTAATTCCGACTAACTTACGCTACTTTACACTGACATCAGTTATAAACTTAACTCATTGAACCATTTAACTTTTCTGACACACTGCCGATGACGTAGTATTAGGCACTCTGAATGTGTCTATGTATGCAATGGGACTATCATTTTATAGTGATTCAGCTATATTGTTGGAATAGCTCTTGCTACAGTTTTTTGTTTGAATAGCAAAGCCAAAAACTTGGCATTTTCAATGTATCACTGAGTTGGTGCCAAAGGACGTTGATAAAAGTACGCTTTATAATGACTAAAAATCTGTTAAAGGTGGTAACAAAACCAGTATGAGATCGCAACTCAGCACTATTTTGTTTTGTTTAGCTATTGGTGCGATTTTTCCAATAGCTAGTCAAACTGTTGATTCTGAACAAGTTGAAATTAAGGGGCCTAAAAACTCAACAGAAGAGTACTCAGGCGTTACCTACGGACCAATAGATTCTGACGATACGCTTTGGCGAATAGCGGATCGTTATCGACAAAACAAGAACTTAACCATCTATCAAGTCATGGTGGCTATATACGAGCTAAACCCTGATGCTTTTCAAGACAATAATCTCAATCACCTAATAGACGGAAAGACACTTAGATTACCCTCAGAAAGGTATGTTGCTCGAATCCCAGCTGACGAAGCGAAATTAAAAGCAGAACAAGACGAAGACAGCTGGCAGCCTTCAAAAAGACCTGGCTCAAGTTTAAACAATTTAAAGCCACCACAAAAATTAGCGAGTCGCGAAGATCTGGCTCAAACCAAAGAACAGATAGAGCAACAGCTAACTCAGATTGATGAGGAACAAGCGCGTCAATTTGATTCATTGAGACAACAGTTTGCTGAGTCAATAGAAAGTGTTCAATCACTGATTGACGAAAATCAGAAGTTTTATGAGCGATTAGATAAAGTTAATCAGGATATCGAAGAACTAAGAACACGTGTTGGGGAAGAAGGTGAAATCCAACAACAAATGGAGCAACTTCTTAGCCTTCAAAATGAACTTATTGATATATCTAAAGAAGCAGAGGCTCAACGCGAGCTAGAAAATCAACAAAGTTTCACCAAGCTTTTAGCCAGCCCTTTGGTTATTGCTATTGCAACAGGTTTTATCACACTTTCTTTCCTGACCTTTCTATTCCTTCGATTAAGGAAAAAAAAGGAACCTGAAGCTGCTCCTATCGTTTCAGAGCCAGTAGCCGCGCCTGCTCCTAGTCCAATGGATGATATGTCTGATGCGTTAACTGAAGAACTGTCGGGTGATGATGACCTGACAGATGAGCTCTTTGGTGAAGAAGATTTATTAGATGACGTGCTGTCTGATGAATTGGAAGAGTCGTTAGATGAGAACTCTCTGGATGAGGCGCTTGATGCAGGCATTGATGATTTTGATGACTTGTCTGACGATATGTTGGTTCCTGAATCTAATGATGATGAAGACGAAGCTATCAATTTGGATGATGGATTTAGTGATGACAATGCTGAGCTAGATCAAGACGAACTAGATAGTTTGTTTGATGAAGATGATAGTGACGATGACTTGGATGTTGATGCCATCGATCTTTCTGATGAAACTGATGACGACATGCTCAATGAAGATGAGCTCGATGACGCACTTGCAGAAGCAGTAGCAGAGAAGCAAGAAGAACTTGAAGATGTCGACAGCTTATTAGAAGAGTTTTCTAACGACGATGACGAGTCAGTTGATGATGAGTTGGATGAAGCTCCATCAGACGACTCGGAGGTTGAAGATGTTATTGATATCGACCCTGAATCTGACGGGGAGATCGAATCTTCAGATGAGGCTGACGAGGCGGATGATCCTGAGTTAGAGGCGCCAGAAGAAGCAACAGAAGAATCTGATAAGCCCGAAATTAACATTGATGAGCTTTTGGATACTGAGTTTAGTGAAGCAAAACCTGAAGAGCTTGACTTAAACACAGACGACATAGAGTCACTGGATGAGCTTGACCAAGAAATTAACAGGCGCAGTCAGAAAATTGATGACTTAGCAGATGAGCTACTTAATGAATTGAATGAAGTAGAGAATCTGCCAGGAATGAATCTTTCAGACTCCGAGGATGATGTTGAATCCGATGAGCAAGATGAATTGGCTGACGAATTGTTGGCTGAATTGGAAGACGAGATAGACGATGAGCCTTTAGTTGAGCAAGACGATCTCGCTGATGAGTTGCTGGCTGAGCTTGAGGATGAGGCCATTGAAGAAGAGCCTGCAGCAGAAGCTTCTATTGAGCAAGACGACTTAGCGGATGAATTGTTGGCGGAGTTGGAAGATGAAGTTGATGATGAACCTGTGGTTGAACAGGATGATCTCGCAGACGAGTTACTGGCTGAGTTAGGAGACGAGGTCGTTCAAGAAGAGCCTGCAGAAGAAACGGTTGTTGAGCAAGACGACTTAGCGGATGAATTGTTAGCTGAACTAGAAGATGAAGTTGGCGATGAACCCTCTACAGAAGCTGATGTTGAACAAGATGACTTAGCAGAGGAGTTGTTAGCGGAGTTAGACGAAGAAGCTTTAGAGCACGAACTAAACGAAGAACCTCTTGATGATGCAGATTTCGACGATGAGGAGCAAACGCCTGAGCTTGACGAAAAGCCTGCTGAGGAGCAGCTTGATTTCGTCGATGAGCTTGCAGCTGACATTGATGAAGAACCTGATGTCGCTGAAGAAGCC
The DNA here is from genome assembly GCA_004353515.1 of Alteromonadaceae bacterium M269. Classification (GTDB taxonomy): domain Bacteria; phylum Pseudomonadota; class Gammaproteobacteria; order Enterobacterales; family Alteromonadaceae; genus M269. The sequence goes on from SMNZ01000002.1 coordinate 834,443, forward strand.
AACATTGATGAAACAAATGACCTAGAAGAGTTTACTGAACAAGCGCTGGACGAAGACGATCAAAAAGATGACCTAGTTAACGAAGAGCAAATCGACTTTGTCGATGAGTTATCGGCGGAAGATGGGGCTGAGTCGGATGAGCAAACGTCAGGCTTGCCAGAAGACCTAATGCGGGAGCTTGGGACACTTGACGCAGAAGAGCCAGAGAATGATGTCGTTTCTGAAAGTGACTTATTAGAGCTTGCACAGGAACCACAAACAGAATCTCAAGAGATTAATGATGAATTAATTGAGATAGATACTGATGACGAAGTACCAGAGCTAGAAGAGTTTGCAGAGCCTGAATTCGAAGAAGGTGCGGAATTAGAGGCAGAAGCAGATGAATTCGACTTGGATGTCGCAGATGACGACCAGCTTTCTGAAGCAGTTAGTGAAGAAGAGTCAACAGCAGATGAACTTTCTGAGCTAGAGGAAGTTGCGGAATTAGAGCCAGAAGCTGACGAATTCGATTTAGATATTGGAGTTGACGAGCTGGCCGAAGAGGCTAGGGAAGAAGAGTCAACAGAAGATGAACTTCCTGAGTTAGAGGAAGCTGCGGAATTAGAGCCAGAAGCTGAGGAATTCGACTTAGATGTTGAAGACGATGAGTTAGCTGAAGAGGTTGGTGAAGAAGAGTCGATAGAAGATGAACTTTCTGAGTTAGAAGAAAATGCCGAATTAGAGCCAGAAGCTGAAGCGTTCGATTTAGGCGTCGAAGACGATGAGCTGGCTGAAGAGGTTAGCGAAGATGAGTCATCAGAAGATGAACTTCCTGAACTCGAAGAAGCGGCTGAGTTAGAGACAGAAGCTGATGAATTCGACTTGGATGTCGCAGATGACGACCAGCTTTCTGAAGCAGTTAGTGAGGAAGAATCAGCAGCAGATGAATTCCCTGAGCTAGAAGAAGTTGCTGAATTAGAGCCAGAAGTTAGCGAGTTCGATTTAGATGTTGAAGACGATGAGCTAGCTGAAGAGGTTAGTGAAGAAGAGTCAACAGAAGATGAATTTCCTGAACTCGAAGAAGCGGCTGAGTTAGAGACAGAAGCTGAAGAGTTCGATTTAGGCGTTGAAGACGATGAGTTAGCTGAAGCAGTTAGTGAAGAAGAATCAATAGCAGATGAGCTTCCTGAGCTAGAAGAAGTTGCGGAATTAGAGCCAGAAGCTGACGAGTTCGATATAGACGTCGAAGAAGATGAGCTGGTTGAAGATGTTAGCGAAGGTGAGTCAAAAGAAGATGAATTTCCTGAACTCGAAGAAGCGGCTGAGTTAGAGACAGAAGCTGAAGAGTTCGATTTAGGCGTTGAAGACGATGAGCTAGCTGAAGAGGTTAGTGAAGAAGAGTCAGCAGAAGATGAATTTCCTGAACTCGAAGAAGCGGCTGAGTTAGAGACAGAAGCTGAAGAGTTCGATTTAGGCGTTGAAGACGATGAGCTAGCTGAAGAAGTTAGCGAAGAAGAGTCAACAGAAGACGAACTTCCTGAACTAGAAGAAGCGACTGAATTAGAACCAGAAGCGTTCGACTTAGACGTCGAAGATGATGAGTTAGCTGAAGAGATTAGCGAAGAAGAATCAGCAGCAGATGAGTTTCCTGAACTCGAAGAAGTGGCTGAGTTGGAATCAGAAGTTGAAGAGTTTGACTTAGACGTCGAAGACGATGAGCTGGCTGAAGAGGTTAGCGAAGATGAGTTATCAGAAGATGAACTTCCTGAGCTAGAGGAAGTTGTTGAATTAGAACCAGAAGCTGACGAGTTTGATTTAGACGTCGAAGACGATGAACTGGCTGAAGAGGTTAGTGAAGTAGAGTCAACAGAAGATGAACTTCTTGAACTCGAGGAGGCGACTGAGTTAGAGCCAGAATCTGACGAATTTGATTTAGATGTCGAAGGCGATGAGCTAGCTGAAGAAGTTATTGAAGAAGAAAAAGCCGATGAACTTCCTGAATTAGAAGAAGGTATTGAGCTTGATTCAGGCGCCGAAGAATTTGATTTAGATGTTGCCGAAGAGTTAGCTAAGGCCGAAGGTAATAGTGAGTTAGACTCGCTGTTTGATGTCGATGAAAGTCATGTTGGCGAAGATGAGCTCGAAGGGCTTGATGAGCTGATTAATGATCAAGGCGAAGATGATTCATTAACCGCGGTTTTAGATGAAGAGTTGGCTGACGGTGTCAGTGATGATATCGATGAATTACTGCCTGATGTTCCAGCGGCCAACGAGTTGGATGAACTCGATCAGGCGCTTGAAGATTTTGCTGGTGACGAACTTGATGATGTTCTTGAAGATCTCTCTGGAGAACACGAGTCACCAGATGCACTGTTAGCAGAGTTGGACGAAGGCACTGTTGAGCTTGAAGAGCAAACAGCAGATGTTAATACACAAGCTGAAGATAGCTCGACTCAATCAAAAGAAATTGTTGATGAAATTGAAGATAGACTCAATTTAGATGACTTAGCACTCTCCGCTCATATGGATGATATATCTGTAGATGACGGAGATGAGAAAGCCGTTGTTGAGAGTGAGTTTGTATCTGAAGACGATAATTCTCTCGAGCATTCTAGTTTGGGTGAGGTTAGCGACGAGCTTTCTGATTTGCCTGGCTTAGATGACTGGTTAGAAGACGAAAATACAACTGACGGCGATACTAACCAAGAGACCGAACTTCAAGTTGATGCGGGTGAAGATGACGATGTTCTTCAAGAGCTGGAAGATGTCAGTTTTGATGAACTTTTAGAGAATATTGATACAGAAAGCTCAGAACAGGCTGAAACTCCTACGACGCCTGAACAATCGGATGCACCGAATCCATTTGATGCAGTGCCTGAACTGAACCTTGATGCGCTCTTATCTGAAGAAACTGATGAATTGACTGAAGATATGGTCGTTTCTGATATTGAAGGCGATGCTGATAACGATGTTGACCTTGGCGAAGATTTCCTTGATATCGACAACTTGATTGAGGAAAGTGTTGAGGCAGAAAGTGAACCGCTGACGGAACAGCCCATTGATCTAGACTTAGCAATTGAAGACTTTGGTGAACTCGTTGACGACAATGATTTGATCGATGTAGACAATGATCAAACGGAAAGCAGCACATTGGATTTGGCTAGAGCCTATATTGAAATAGAAGACAACGACTCTGCGAAGGAGATGCTGCAGAAGGTTGTTGATACTGGGACGCCAGAACAACAAGAAGAAGCCAAGCAAATCCTGGCAAAACTCTTATCCTCTGAATAGCCCCAAATTCGGAGGATACTCTCTTCGATAGTAGCCTACAGCGTGATATCTCTTCGGTGTAGGTGCTGAACTTATTCACGAACGGTGATGTGTTTAAAGTGTATTCGCTGCTAAAGCATGCTCCTACAGGGTGATATCTCTTCAATGTAGGAGCCGAATTTATTCGCGAACGGTAGTGTGCTTAACGAGTATTCGCTGCTAAAGCATGCTCCTACGGGATACTATCTCTTCGATGTAGGAGCCGAATTTATTCTCGAACAGTGATGTTCTTAAAAGGTATTCGCTGCTGAAGCATGCTCCTACAGGATGATATCTCTTCATTGTAGGAGCCGAATTTATTCGCGAACGGTGATGTGCTTAAAGAGTATTCGTTGCTCAAGCATGCTCCTACGAGCCGCTATAGAATATATACGGTAAAGCATTAAGAAACCCTCCTTGAGACTGAATCGCACTCCTTCTGAGTGTGCCTAATTACTCGATGTAATGGTATTACTAGTGATTTCGCGCCATCGGATGTAGTAATATGCGCGTCGCATTTTATTCCCAAATAGATAAGTGATAGAGGTTTATGCGTTACGCCTTAGGAGTTGAATACAACGGTAGCCAATATAATGGCTGGCAACGTCAACGAGAAGTCAATACAGTCCAACAGGAGCTTGAAGAAGCACTCAGTCAGATTGCTGATGAGCCGATTACTGTAAGTTGTGCTGGCCGCACTGATGCAGGGGTCCATGCGACAGGGCAGGTTGTACATTTTGATACGACAAAGAACCGTGTGGATAGAGCTTGGACTTTGGGAATGAATACTAAATTGCCAGACGACATTGCTGTTCGATGGGTAAAACAAGTTCCTGATCATTTTCATGCACGTTTTTCAGCTACCGCAAGGCGATACCGTTATATTGTCCTTAATCAACAAATGCGCAGTGGAATCTTAAAGTCTGGACTTTCCCACCATTACCCACCATTGGATGTAGACGCTATGATGAGAGCGTCGCGTTGCTTGATTGGTGAGCATGACTTTACCACTTTTCGTGCTACTTTCTGTCAAGCGAAAACGCCCAATAGAGAGATCAAACACCTGACGATTAAACGCCTCGGCGAATACGTGGTTATCGATATTCAAGCCAACGCTTTTCTGCATCATATGGTACGTAATATTGTCGGTACGTTATTTACAGTGGGGGAAGGCGAGAAGCCTGAATCCTGGGTTGAGGAACTATTGTTGTTAAAAGATCGCGTTGCTGCCGCGGCAACAGCTAAACCTCATGGACTCTATTTAGTTGATGTTTCTTATCCAGATGAGTTTGAGCTGCCTCGAGAAAGTTTAGGACCAATTTTCTTACAAATTGATGACTAAAACTAAAAGCGTTGCCAGTGTAAGCTTAGCCTCCAAAGATTTCTTACTTTGTCGTTTCCTTTAATTGTCGGTATCCGACCAGTTATAGGTACGATGTTGATGTCATTTATGGTTTAATACCGCGGTTTTAACGTTAATGATACTAATTCCGTTGATGACCTGATGGAGCAACGAAGATTTAGAGCAGTTAGTCAAAGAGTTGTATGCCTTTAGTTTGCTAAAGCCACTTTTTGAAAAAGATGAAAACTGTGATGCTCAATTCGAATAGTCAGGTGGTCAACCGCAGTAATATAAATTAATCAGGCAAAAGCCCTGGTTATTATGCAGGAAAATGAAATATGAGTTGGATTCAAAAAATTCTTCCACGCACACAGTCTTCGACTAAGAGTAATGTGCCAGAAGGAATTTGGACTAAATGTAGTCAATGTGGTGGGGTTCTATATAAGCAAGAGCTAGAAAGATTGCTCGAGGTTTGCCCTAAATGCGATAACCACATGCGCATTAGCTCAAGAGCTCGTATTGATAGCTTCTTAGATAAAGGTGATAGAGAAGAGCTAGGGAAAGAGCTAGAACCTCAAGACGTACTTAAATTTAAAGATTCTAAAAAGTATAAAGATCGCATTACTTCAGCTCAGAAAGCTACGAACGAAAAAGATGCACTTATTGCAATGCAAGGTAAGTTGAAAGGTATGCCTGTTGTAGTTGCTGCCTTTGAGTTTAGCTTTATGGGTGGTTCAATGGCATCTGTTGTTGGCGAACGTTTCGTAAAAGCTGTTGAGTGTTGTTTGGCAAATAATTATCCGTTAGTTTGCTTCTCGGCAAGTGGTGGCGCTCGTATGCAAGAAGCTTTGCTTTCGTTGATGCAGATGGCAAAAACCAGTGCGGCTTTGGCTCGTATGAGTGAGAAGGGTTTACCCTATATCTCAGTTTTGACAGATCCGACTATGGGTGGTGTTTCTGCGAGTTTAGCTATGTTGGGTGATGTTAATGTTGCTGAACCTAAGGCACTGATTGGTTTTGCTGGTCCACGTGTTATTGAGCAAACTGTTCGTGAAAAGTTGCCACCAGGGTTCCAAAGAGCAGAATTCTTGCTTGAGAAAGGTGCTATCGACATGATCGTAGATAGAAGAGAAATGCGTGATACGCTTTATAGTATCCTGAGCAAACTTCACCACAAACACCTTTAATGTCACATCCTAATTCCAATAAGCCAGTCTCATTAGATGACTGGCTTTGTTATATAGAGCAGTTACATCCCGCCAATATTGAACTCGGATTAGAACGGCTCAATACCGTTTATCAAGCGCTTAATTGCGACTTCAATCAATCTAAGGTGATCACTGTTGCCGGAACCAATGGTAAAGGCACAACCTGCGCCATGGTTGAGCAAGCCTGTTTGAGAGCGAATAAAACGGTCGCTGTTTATAGCTCACCGCATATTGTTGATTACAGAGAACGGTTACGTATTAACGGTGAAATGCTTCAAGCAGACCAACATTGTGAAGCCTTTCGAGCTATTGATGAGCTGCGTGGCGATGTAGAACTGACTTATTTCGAGTTTGCGACTTTGGCTGCTTTGTGGCTGATACAGCGCAATCATGTTGATGTTATTTTGCTGGAGATTGGACTCGGTGGGCGCTTGGACGCGGTTAACATCGTTGATAACGATCTTGCTGTGATTACTACCATCGACCTTGATCATCAAGATTGGCTAGGTGATACACGAGAGCTGATAGGTGCGGAAAAAGCAGGCATTTTTCGTGAAAAAGGCGATGCTGTTGTTGGAGATTTGGGACCACCTCAGTCTGTTATCGCGAGAGCTACAGAGCTGAAAGTTAATGCTCTTTGGCAATCCAAAGATTTTTCTTACGCAGAAGATGCAAGTGGTTGGGCATGGTCTAAAGCAGATTTGGATATTAGTGATTTACCAAAATGTCATATACCTACGCAAAATGCGTCAACGGCATTTGCAGTTATTAATTGGCTAGGCATCCCGTTAAATCAAGATTTTATGAAGGAACTATGTGAAGGAACTCGTTTGCCTGGGCGAATGCAGCAGATTTCGCAGCAGCCTACTGTTTATGTCGATGTAGCGCATAACCCGCAAGCGACTCAATACTTAGCGTCGAGAATTGAGGAATTAAATGCTAACAGCATTCATTTCGTGTGCGGCATGCTGAAAGATAAAGATATTGATAATACCTTATTGCCCATGCGGAAGTTTTCTGGGACTTGGCATGTGGGCACAATAGGTGGCCCAAGAGGAGCAACCTCATCTCATGTGGTTAGTCAGTTGGATAGTCAGCAAAAAGTGCTAGAATACGGCTCTGTTATTGAGGCTTATCAAAGTGCGTTAAGCCATGTTCAACAAGACGAGGCTATTATCGTCTTTGGATCATTCTTAACAGTAGCTGACGTTTTAAGCCTTTGATTAAATGTTGCCTCAGCTGTAACTGTTCTATCTACTTTTAAAGGAGACATCGTTGGCATCTGCATTTCAAAATCGCTTGGTAGGTACGGTGATTATTGTAGCGCTTGTCGTGATTTTCTTACCCGATATTCTTGATGGTAAGAAGAAAAGTCATGATGGAAAGTTTGTGTCCTTACCTGATGCTCCTGAAATGCCTTTGTTGCAACGAGTATCTAATTTCCCTGCAGAAGACGTTAAGCGTGATAGTCAGCGTCGTATCGAAATTGTTGATGAACCTGCGATTGACGATGAATCTTCTTCACCCGTTAACGAAAGTAACTCCGCTACAGATGTTGCGGTTGAAGATACTAACGAAGTTGAAACACCAGCTGTTGATAATGATAAGAAGACTGTGGCAGAAGTACCCGTTATCGAAACAGATGAAGCCAGTGTTGGTTGGGTTGTTCAATTGGGAAGCTTTCGTCATCAAAAAAATGTTCGCGAATTACTCAATACGCTCGAAAAGGCAGGATATCGAGCATTTAGCCGAAAGGTTCAGACCTCTAGCGGAGAGTTGACCAAAGTGTTTGTTGGTCCGGATTTGGATAAAGCCAAGTTAGAAAAGGCTGTTCCACACTTGACCGAAGTGACTTCTTTAAAAGGCAGAGTTACGGCTTTTAAGGTTGAATAGCACAAGATCTTTGTTAGGTGCTCTGCTATAATGTGCACCGCCAAAAACGCTCAGTAAAAATTGAATGAACTGGATTGATTTTGTTATTCTGGCTGTGATTTTACTATCAGCCGTTATCAGCTTAGTGCGGGGCTTTGTCAAAGAAGCTATATCTTTAGCGATCTGGTTTGCCGCTTTTTTTATCGCTAGTAAATTCTATCTCGATCTCGCTTATTATCTAACAGAAATCAACGATACACTGTTACGAAATGGCGTCGCTATCGCCATATTATTTGTTATTACTCTCATCTTAGGTGGTTTGGTTAACTACCTGATAAGTCAACTTGTGCAGAAAACCGGACTCAGCGGAACAGACAGAGTGCTCGGTGCTGTCTTCGGTTTATTGAGAGGCGCTCTTATTGTTAGCGCTTTGCTATTCTTTATGGACGCATTTACGCCGTCACCAAGCTCAGAATGGTGGCAAGCGTCTATATTGATTCCAGAATTTCGTGTTGTTATTGAATGGTTCTTTGAATATTTGAAGACAACGTCTAGTTTTCTAAAACCCGTTTAACTATAGGTACATTCCATGTGTGGTATTGTCGGAATTGTTGGTAAAAGCCCAGTTGGTCAATCTCTTTATGATTCACTAACGGTTTTACAACATAGAGGTCAGGATGCAGCAGGAATAGTCACTGTTGATCAAGGCATGTTTCATTTACGTAAGGCTAACGGCTTAGTTCGTGATGTGTTTCGTAATCGCCACATGCAACGATTAACTGGCTCTTTTGGTATAGGTCATGTGCGTTACCCTACAGCGGGAAGCTCAAGCTCTGCGGAAGCCCAGCCTTTTTATGTGAACTCGCCTTTTGGTATTGCCTTTGCTCACAATGGTAATTTGACCAATGCGGAAGAGCTGCAACAGGAAGTTTTTAAAACAGCAAGACGACACATCAACACGACGTCAGATTCGGAACTCTTACTTAATATCTTTGCGTACGAGTTACAAAACAGCGCCAGCTTGGTGTTACAGCCGGAAGAAGTGTTTGAGGCTGTTGCTAAAGTTCACTCTAAGATTCGTGGTGCCTACGCTATAGTCGCGGCGATAATCGGTCATGGTATGGTCGCATTTAGAGACCCTTACGGCATTCGCCCTTTAGCTTTAGGTAAGAGAGTTACTGAAAAAGGCGAAGAGTACATGGTGGCATCAGAAAGTGTCGCTATGGACGCGGTTGGCTTTAAATTCATTCGTGATGTTGCTCCAGGTGAAGCAGTGTTTGTGACTGAAGATGGCCAACTTTTCACGCAGCAATGTGCAGATAATCCGACACATGCGCCTTGTATTTTCGAGTTTGTGTATTTTGCAAGACCTGATTCCTTTATTGACGGCATGTCTGTTTATGCATCTCGCGTTAACATGGGCCGCAAGCTTGGACAAAAGATAGCGCGCGAATGGGCTGATATGGATATCGATGTGGTTATCCCGATACCTGAAACGTCTTGTGATGTTGCGTTGCAAATAGCTCAAGAACTTGAACTACCGTATCGCCAAGGGTTTGTTAAGAATCGCTATATTGGCCGAACGTTTATCATGCCTGGTCAGGTTATGCGCCGTAAATCAGTAAGACAAAAGCTGAATGCTATTTCATCGGAATTTGCTGGCAAGAATGTTCTTCTGGTTGATGATTCAATCGTTCGTGGAACAACCTCCGAGCAGATTATTGATATGGCAAGGGAAGCAGGAGCGAAGAAAGTTTATTTTGCTTCTGCAGCGCCTGAAATTCGTTTCCCTAATGTCTACGGCATTGATATGCCAAGTGCTAACGAACTGATTGCACATGGGCGTGATATTGAAGAAATCTGCGACTTAATAGGCGCAGATGGTTTGATTTATCAGGATATTGCAGATCTTGTGACTGCTGTGAGTGAAGAGAATAACGATATCACACGCTTTGATACCGCTGTTTTTGACGGTAACTACATCACTGGTGATGTTGACCAAGCTTACTTAGAGCACATTGATAGCATGCGCAACGAGGATGCTAAAAATAACTCCAATCAATTGGAGTTAAGTAATCTTGAGATGCATAACATCGAGAGCGAAGCGAGCTAACATATCGCTTCATCATAAAAAAGCCGCTTTTAAAGCGGCTTTTTTGTTTGCTATATTTTTAACCTATATCCTTTTTAAGGATGCCAGGTAAGTGTTAATGGGTATAAACAGGTCCCATCCCAACACTCCATAATAAAACTGAGCCTACCATCAAAATAACTAGCAGAATAAGGCCACAAGTTACCACTGAGCTAGAATAAATAAAGCCTTTCTCTTCTGGAATATGCATCAAAATAGGAACGCCCGTGTATAGCAAGTAAACAGAGTAAGTTAGACCAGCAAAGCCTATTAGCGTTACAAACCACAGAACCGGATAAAATGATGCGAAGCCGACCATAAACAGCGGTGTTGCTGTGTAAGCAGCTAATTCAAGCGATTGAGTGTAGGTTGGCTTGGAGTCGAATATTTTAGCGAGTTCATGAATGAGGATTGCAAGTGCGACAACACCGGCCATTAAACCAAAGTACATACCAATGCTCATCAGAGCCGCGCTGTCTTTGGTTAGCTTAATAACATCACCTACACCAATACTCCAACCTAAGTGAGCTGATGAATAATAAGTCATCAATGCCGGAATCAATGAGATTAGTGCCATGTGGGTTAAGCTATAAAAGTAGCTCTCGTGTCTTTCGTCTATGGTTGCCCATTCTTGCTTCGGGTGTGTATAAATTCCCCAGAGATGATTTAATATCATACAACTATTCGCTTTTCTGTTTCTTATTTGATCTAAAAAATTGAAAAACTGTTAAATTGTTAACAGTTAATTAACAAGTATTGTCACTAACCAGCTTCATTGCGTCAACCGATTAATGCCTACTCACGCAAATTAATTCCCCAAAACACTGTACATATTTCGTGATGAATACCTGCTTTGAAGATGGCAAGTTGGTATGATCTGTAAAACGCCGATAATGAGAATGAAGAGGTTATTGTTGGAACAGCTACTCGCTCCTATTAAACAGTTTTTGAAATGTGAAACCCCAAAAGAGTGGGTTGATGAGGCAATAAAGCCGGAGAACTTAAACGTCTTATTAATTGATCATTTGATTTGCGAGTTGAAAGCGGCTCAATCGGCTATGTTTCTTATTCGTCGTTACGCTGTGGATGCGGATAGTGCTGAAGCACTCTTGGCTTGGCTTAAGCCCTATGAAGATTTCACTTATCGAAAAATAGGGAATTGGAGAGACCTGGAAGGTTTTAAGTTAACTAAGTCAATGATGGCCAAAACAGACTCTCCTTATAGTCAGGACTTGATTGATAAAATGGTCATGTTGATTAAAGAAGAGCTGCATCACTTCTATCAAGTCTTAGAAATTATGGATGATTACGGCATAGGTTATGAGAATATCAGCTCAAGTCGCTATGCCAGAGGCTTGTTGACGCATGTTAAAACGCATGAACCAGACGCCTTGATAGATAAGCTAATTTGCGGTGCTTATATTGAAGCCAGATCTTGTGAGCGCTTCGCAAAGCTGGCTCCATATCTGGATCAGAAAATAGGGGACTTCTATGTTTCTTTACTTCGCTCTGAAGCGAGGCATTATCAAGACTACTTGACGCTAGCTGAAGAAATTGCCGGTCGCGATATCTCTGAAAGAATTACCTTTTTTAGTGATGTTGAGTCTGAACTGATTAGTACTCCTGATTCTGATTTTAAATTCCATAGTGGCGTTCCAGCTGCTTAATTTTTAATTCCCTATCTCGTAAAATTAAAGTGACAAAAATATCCAAGCTCTATTTTTCAATAGAGTTTGGTGAATTATTTATTAAATTATTGTTACTGTTGTACAAGTAAATTTACTCCCATTTCGCTGTCACAATTTGTTCATGCATTTGTAGCAAATGAGTCACCAAACTGTCATTTAAGCTGCACATCATATTTGCGCCCTGATTAGGGAAGCAAACGTCAAAAATCAACCCTTTAATGCATAACCAAAAGAATGAGAAAATTCCATGGCAATATTTTCGAATAGCAATGCAAAACTATCTTTATTGGCATTGTCTACAGTCATAGCTTTGTCAGCCTGTGATGGAGATGATGGAGAGCCAGGTGCACCAGGACAAAACGGAACTCCCGGAAGCAATGGACTAAGCAGCTTAACAATAACGTCGATTGTTAATCCTGGATCTGATGAATGTCCGGAAGGTGGAGTATCAATAAGCACTGGCTTAGACAACAATAGCGACGGCACACTAGCTGATGATGAAGTTGATGACACAAGGTTTGTGTGTGGTAGCCAAGCGACAACATCTAGTGTGCGCAATCTAGAGCTACCTGCGCCAAGCCATATGCTCTTAGCCGAAGGCCTGAACGCTAGCTTTTTAACACGTGAAGTTGGTAACCATGCTGACCAATTCTCATTCTATCCTGCAGAAAATCCGACTCACATGATGGCTTGTATTGAGTCTGTTAGTGAAGTCATCGTTCCTGATAGCGGCAAGATGAACCCAGGGGTTCAAAGAATTAACCTAGCGGATGGAACGGTTGAAACTATTCTTCGTGGCATGAGTCGATGTGATGGCATAAGAACTACTGCTTGGGGAACTATTCTAGCGACGGAAGAAGCGGGTGATGGTGCTGCCTATGAAATTATAGATCCGCTTACAACGACAGAGGTTACTATTACTGAACGTGGGGAAGCGGGAGCTGACGCCACTATTCTAAATGCTGATGGTACGGCTGCAACAACCGTTGCTAAGCGTAATGCACTGCCTACTATGGCATGGGAAGGTTTAACCGTTCTTGATAACGGCATAGTGATTGGTGGAGACGAACTTCGTCCGGGAAGCTTTGAGTTTACCGTCGATAATGCAGGTACGGATGTTGGGTTTGGGGAGGACACTGACGGTGGTGCCATCTTTAAGTTTATTCCAACTGATTTACGCACAGAAGCAACAACCATTGCTTCTCTTGATGAGTCACCTTTGGTGGCTGGCTCAACATTTGCTCTACAGGTGAGTTGTCGCGATAGTCGTCAGCAATTCGGTCAAGGTTGTGAAGTTGGTAACGCTGCGTGGATAGCTATTGCCGATCAAAGTAACGCTAGAGAAGAAGCAAATCGTGTCGGTGCAACGGGTTATTACCGCCCAGAGGATTTGCATATCGATCCAGACTTCTCTGATGCTGACAATCCCGAAGCTATTAGGTTTTGTTGGGCAAATACGGGTAACCGTGGTGCTTCAAACTGGGGTGAGGTTGTTTGTGGTGTCGACAGTGCACCGAATGCTGCAGAACCAGATACTCGCTCTGTGATTGTTAATCGATTCCTCGAGGGGGATGAAGAGCTTAATGCACCTGATAACCTAGCATTCCAGCCTGGAACTGGCATTTTATACGTTATCGAAGATAATCGTAACGGTGATGTTTGGGCTTGTTTACCCGACGGTGCTGACCGAGATGTTAAATCTGATGGTTGCGTCCGCGTATTGTCCTTGAATGATCGTTCTGCGGAACCCACAGGTTTTATCTTTAATGCGGACGGGACAGAAGCTTACGTTTCTATCCAACACTCTAATGACGATGACCTTCCTTTGTTTGATGATTTCCGTACAGACGACATCGTCAGAATTACAGGTTTCGGTGATGTGCAAGCCACGCCAGATAACCGAACTGTATTGTTGAACAATGACACTGATGTCTTATTTGGTTTTGACGGTGCTTTAACTCAGTCTGCATCATTTACGGTTGATCGCCCGGCAGATATAGCCGCTGCCGGTTTAGATATCGCCGCGGGTGATACAGGTTTTGGGCAAGATGCTTCTGACATCATTGATTTGGCACCAGGGCTTACTGCGACATTCTTAACTCGTGGCGCGTCAGAATGGACAGATCAGTTTGAGTTTTATCCAGCGACTAACCCAACGCATCTTGTGTCTTGTGTAGAAGAGACTCGAGGTATCGTTAACGACGGTACGCCAGGAAAGTATAAGCCAAGTGTTCAGACAATTAGCTTGACTGATGGAACTGTACGCACTGTGCTTCGCGGTATGAGTCGTTGTGACGGTATTCGTGTTACTGATTGGGGAACAGTACTGGCAACTGAAGAGACTGGTGACGGTGCGGCATACGAAATTCTCGATGTACTAGCTAGCGAGAATGTCACTATTACCGAGCGTGGTGATGCTGGTGAAGCTGCGACCATCGTTGATGGGATTAACGGAACTGTTGATGCATCAAGCCAAGTTATTAAACGCACAAATTTGCCTACAATTGCTTGGGAAGGGCTTGAAGTTCTTTCATCCGGTGTGGTGATTGCTGCGGATGAATTACGCCCAGGTTCTTACACTCAATTCTTCTTTTCAGATGGCACGGTTTCTGATGAAGATGATGGAACTGAGATTGCGTCAAACGACGACACTGATGGCGGCGCGGTATACAAATTCATTCCAGAAACATTGCGTACTAGCACTGCACCAATTACATCGTTAACGGAGTCACCACTTACTGCGGGCACAACTTATGCGTTGCAAATGAGTTGCCGAGATAGCCGTCAACAAGCCGGTCAGGGCTGTGAAATCGGTAACGGTGCTTGGATCGAAGTTGATGAAGACAATGCGCGTGTTGAAGCAAATATAGCAGGCGCGACAGGCTTCTACCGTCCTGAAGATCTGCATATTGACCCAACGTTCAGTGGAACAGGTGTTCGTTTCTGCTGGGCAAATACGGGTAACGCGGGTGCACGAAATTACGGTGAAGTTGTTTGCGGCGTTGATTCTCAACCCAATTTAGCAACTGCTGAAGAAAGAACGGTTGTTATTAATCGACTTCTGGAAGGTGATCCTGAGTTAAATGCGCCTGATAACGTCGCATTCCAGCCTGTAACAGGTATGACTTATGTTATCGAAGATAGAAGTAACGGCGATGTGTGGGCTTGCCTACCTGATGGCGCAGACCGTGATATCAAAACTGATGGCTGTGTTCGTATGCTGTCTATCGGATCGCAAAGCGCGGAGCCTACAGGTTTTATCTTTAGCCCAGACGGAACCGAAGCTTATGTGTCAATACAACATGCTGCCGGTACAGTCTTGTTCGATGGTAACGATACCGATGACATGATTCGTATTACAGGTTTCGATACAGCAGTTAGCAACAGCTTGTTTGGAATTGAGTACGAAAATAATTTACACGTGTTCTCCCAAGCACTATTTGGCTTTGAAGGACCACTAACACAATCATCTACATCTGGACAGTAGATACTCAAATTCTTTTCGCTATACAAATTAAAAGAGTTTGAAATAAATCCTGTAAAAGCTCAGCATTTATGCTGAGCTTTTTCCTAATTTAAAAAATCAAAACAAAGTTGTTTGTCATATTTTAGACATATTGTTTTTGAATAATTAAATACTTTAAAAATGCCGCTTTTGATGTTTTTACATCATCTCATAAGAGCTCAGTAAATAATGAATATAAGTAAACGCGCCTTCATTTCACATATCTATTTTCAGCAAGTTCACGCCAAAGTTATTTGGAGTTATCTGGCTTTGTTATTGTCGGCTTTTTCCTATGCTGATCCGTCACAAGGATTCGATGTTAAAGCGCATTTAAGTCATTCAGTGAGTAGCCAATCTACTTTGTATAACCCCGAAGCGGTTATTCCATCGCAGTGTTATACGAAAACGGAAGGGGAGTACAATCCCTGTTATGCATGCCATCAATTTTCTTCGCCTGGACATGTCAATCGGATGGATGACGGGGAGTTGCAAGGAAGTTATGACTTTTCTGATATTGGTGTTACGAATCATTGGGTTAATTTGTTTGAAGATCGTCGCCCGAGAATTGCTAAAACAACTGACAAGCAAATTCAGGACTATATAAATCAGGACAATTACACCTCTTTAGCTTCCAATCTTAAAAAACGTAACTGGCAGGGTTGGATTCCGGATCTGGAGAACTTGGAGCTTGGCCCCGAAGCTTTTGATGAAATGGGTTTTGCAAAGGACGGAAGTGATTGGGTGACATATAACTATTCACCGTTACCTTCGACATTCTGGCCAACAAACGGCTCAACGGATGATGTGATGATTCGATTGCCACAATCATTCCGATTGGATGAAAAAGGGAATTATAACCGTGATATTTATCTATTGAATTTAAGCATTGTTGAAGCAGCAATTAAAAACTTCCGCGTTATCAGCATCCCGGATATGGATGAAAAAAAGCTTGGGTTGGATTTAGATGGCGATGGTCACTTAACTATCGCAACACAATTGAAGCGTCCGAAGTTTTACTTGGGTAAAGCCTCTGATATTAAAGTCCAAACCAACTTATATCCGAAATCGACAGAATTCTTACATACTGTTCGATATGTTGGTGTCGATGAAGAGACTGGCGAAATCTTTAATCCTAAACGCATGAAAGAAGTGCGTTACATGGTGAAAACCAAGGCGATACGCAAATCGACACTAGGGAACTTTTATGCAGAAGAGCAGCAGGATAAGTTTGAGGGAAATCTACCTCGTTATCCGACCTTGGGTGATAAAGGAATAGATAATAAGTTTGGATGGTTATTGAGCGGCTTTATTGAAGATGCAGAGGGGGAGTTACGCCCACAAGTCTACGAAGAACAGCTGTTTTGCATGGGGTGCCACACAACGATAGGAAGTATTGTCGATAGTACTTTTTCATTTTCCAGAAAGCCGGATGGGGCTGCAGGGTGGGGTTACATTGATCTTAAGGATATGAGTGATGTGCCGACCTACGGAGAAAATGAAGGTGCAGTAAAAGCTTACTTGCGTCGTGTAGGAGGTGGCAATGAGTTTAGGATTAACGAAGAAATGCAAACGCGATTTTTTAATACTAATGGAAGCCTCAACGAGGAAGCATTGAAATCAACAATGACGCTTTATGACATCATCGCACCTTCTGTAGAGCGCGCCATGAAGCTCAATAAAGCTTATAAAACCATTGTTGAAGATCAGGACTTTATCTTCGGACGAGACGCTAACATCGCGCCAGCGGATAATGTGTATAAAGAGATTAATACTGAGATACCTCCGTTAGAACCTGAGTTCAGGCACAGTTCTGATATCAGGCTTAATTGGTCTGAGAAGCAGCAAACAATCCGTTAATACCTTATAAGTTGGGACTGGCGTTATGGAATATCCTTTATTTGATTTTGTCATGGCAAGCCTTGTGATGGGTGTTGGCATAGGCGCAGATGTCGCTATCGCAACTATGATGCGAGCTGAGCAACTGCGTCGAGCTCGGTTTGTTCTGCATTGGACTATTGGTGTTACGCTGACTCATACGCTTTTCCCAATGATGGGATATCTTCTAACTTATTTTAGTATTCAGCTGTCTCCAGCTATCACTCCTATCGTTGGTTTGATAGCGTTTGGGTGTATAGCCAAATTCTTATACGAAGAGTTAGGGGCTTATGTTCAAGAGGACACGGAAAAGTCTGAAAATACACAATTGATGGTAACTTTAGGGCTGATCTTAGCGGTGAGTTGGGATGCATTGTGGTCTGGGCCTGCAAAGTCTGCTCAAGTGATTGGCTGGCCTGAGTTATTTGTTTGGATGTCGTTTCTGGTGGTAGGCGTCATAGTAGCGTTATGCGCCTTAGCTGGGCTCAAATTGGCTAAACGCTTATCTAACATGGTTTATAGTAAAAAGGTACTGTTTAGCCAATACTTAGGGATGTGGATTCAATATTCTGTAATTGGTTATTTTGGTTTACTTGCTCTGATGCGCTATACGCTCGATATAGAAATTCACTGGTGGCAGATTCTGTCTTTGTGTGCGCTGAGTATGTTGGTTGTTATGGAAACACTTCAGATTCGGCGCAAACTCATTACACAGCTGGCGTAAGTAGAAAGCTGACTACGAAAAGCGGCGAGTTTCTAGCTGGTAGCTGTCAGGAGTAAAGGACAACACGCTACCTTGTGTGTACCAATCTCCTAGCACGATACGTTCAGCTTGAGCGCCATCAATATCAATTTGATGGATATCAGGGCGATGGGTGTGACCATGAATGAGTCGATTAACTTTGTGCATCTTCATGCTTTTAGTCACTTCGTCAGGTGTTACATCCATAATATCCTGGCTGAGATTTTGCTGAGTTTGTTTACTCTTTTTTCTGCCGTTTTCGGCGATATTCCTGCGGGTGGTCAGAGGCAACATTAAAACCATTCTAGGCCACCACCATCCGCGCGATTTCTTACGAAACTTCTGATAAGCAATATCGCGAGTACAGAGTTGGTCACCATGCATGATGAGCGTTGGCTCACCGTAAAGGTCGATAACGTGCTCTTCGGGTAAAAGCGTCATACCGGCTCTATCTGCAAAAGTTTTTCGAACTAAAAAGTCTCGGTTTCCATGGATAAAAAATATGGGAACCCCTTTGTCGGATAAGGTTTTAAACGCCTCCGTAACACGGCTGGTAAATTCGTTGATATCGTCATCACCTAGCCAAGCCTCAAATAAATCACCGAGCACGTATAAAGCATCGGCTTTAGTAGCCTCATCCGATAAAAATTTCTCCAAACAAGAGGTGATATCGGGTCTGTCGGCACTTAAATGAAGGTCAGCAATGAAGTAGGTGATAGGCATGTTTGTACAACTTGAAGTTAACATAGAGCGAGCTTAGTTCTCACTCTATGTATGAGGGATTAAGCTTCGTCGACTGTTGTGCTTAATATAACGATATCATCAACAGGTACATCTTGGTGGAAGCCGTTATTGCCTGTTTCCACTGCTTTGATTTTTTCTACAACATCCATACCTTCAACAACTTTAGCGAATACACAGTATCCCCAGCCTTGCTCAGATTCATTACGGAAGTTAAGGAAGTCATTATCGGCAACATTAATAAAGAACTGACAAGTTGCTGAGTGCGGATCGTTAGTACGCGCCATAGCGACAGTACCTAAGGCATTTTTAACGCCGTTATTGGCTTCATTAGCAACTGGATCTTTTGTCGGTTTTTGTTCCATACCAGCTTCAAAGCCGCCACCTTGGATCATAAATCCATTGATAACACGGTGGAAAATTGTGTTGTCGTAAAATCCCTCTTTAGCGTAAGCCAGGAAGTTTTCAACAGTTTTGGGCGCTTCTTCGACCATCAAACTTAGCTTAATAACGCCGTAGTTGGTTTTAAAGGTGACCATAGTCATAGTGTCCTAATAAAGAAAAGGCGGATTCTAGCCGAAACGTGGCAATTAGCAACGTTCCAACTGCGATTTTTGCGATAGATTCGTAAGTTAGATTATAACACTTTATGAATATGCCCGTTATCCTTGAAAATGCCTGTTTGTTGGCTGCGCGCTTTCACCACAATCACTTAGTTTATCTAAGCTCATGTAGATTCAATCACTTGCCGCCTCCACGCATTTCCAATGATTTTGGGCATAGAAATGAGTTTACAGGTCATATCACTAAAAGACAGAATTTATAGCTAAATCAGTATTAAAGGTGATAGTCAGTTGGAATAAAAAACGGTTTAGGCAAGGTTAATGATTGAAGGCATAGCCAGTCTACGTCGAGATCATTAAATGTAGAATAAACCGTTTTTCAACCAACCTTTTAGGCGCCTTCCAGCATACTCGTTTCTTTGTTATACCTGCTCACAAGGCAATCAGCATTCTTTCACAGGTATGCCTTGAATCAAGCAGGCTGGACTGGCGCTGACAATCGCATTTAATATTGATTTAGCTATATACTAATCTTTAGATGCAGCAACGCCCCTGTTGATGCTAAAATCGCCGCTCTTAAATTTTAGTTAAAAGGAATAAAACGTAGATGCTTCAGATATATAACACATTAACCCGTCAAAAAGAGGCCTTTAAGCCAATTGAACCTGGCAAGGTGGGTTTGTATGTCTGTGGTATTACCGTTTATGACCTTTGTCATATGGGGCATGCAAGGACATACTTAAGCTTTGATGTGATGGTGCGTTATCTCCGTCATGCAGGGTATGAAGTCAATTATGTGCGCAATATCACAGATGTAGACGACAAAATTATTAAGCGTGCACAAGAAAATGGCGAGACTCATGATCAACTGACAGAGCGTACAATTGCCATGATGCATGAAGACTTTGCATCTATTGGGTTGTTGGAGCCTGATGTTGAGCCACGTGTAACAACACATATGGATGAGATTATTGATGTTATCCAAAGGCTTATTGATAAGAAACACGCCTACGAGACAGAGTCAGGCGATGTGCTGTTTGAAGTGGGTACTTTCTCAGATTACGGCAACCTAAGTAAGCAAGATCTTGAGCAGCTTAATGCTGGGTCTAGGGTCGACGTCGATGAAAACAAGAAAGACCCAATGGACTTCGTACTTTGGAAAGCTACTAAGCCCGGCGAACCTTCTTGGTCATCGCCATGGGGTGACGGTCGTCCTGGGTGGCATATCGAATGTTCCGCAATGAATCATAAACATTTGGGTGCTCAATTCGATATTCACGGTGGTGGTTCGGATCTTACTTTCCCTCATCACGAGAATGAAATTGCTCAATCATGCTGTGCGTTTGATACGCCTTACGTTAATTACTGGGTTCATTCTGGCATGGTGCAGGTCAACCAGGAAAAGATGTCAAAATCCTTAGGCAACTTTTTTACCTTGCGTGACGTGCTTGAAAGCTACGATGCAGAAACATTGAGATATTTCCTGTTATCTGCACATTACCGTAGCCAATTGAATTATTCAGAAGAGAATATTGTGCAATCAAGAGCTGCTCTTGAGAGGTTATATACAGCGTTGCGTGATGCAACACCAGCAACAGATGTAGAGATTGCAGATTCGCCTTATACAGCACGTTTTAACAAAGCGATGGATGATGATTTTAATACGCCAGAAGCCTTTGCGGTATTGTTTGATTTAGCAAAAGATATCAATAAGAGCAAAGGCAATGAACACGAGGCAAATCAATTAGCGGGTGTTCTATTAAAACTAGGCAGTATTTTAGGACTGTTACAGCAATCACCGAACGAATATTTGCAAGGTGCTGGTTCAAATGAGCTGGACGTTGAACGTATTGGACAGCTCATTGTAGCCAGAAACGAAGCTCGAGCTAACAAAGATTGGGCTGGTGCAGATGCTGCTCGTGATGAGCTGACTGCGATGGGAGTTGTTTTAGAAGATGGTGCTAGCGGAACGACTTGGAGACAAGCTTAGTGAGTAAACAAGTGCGAGTTTGTTATGGCTAAGGATACATTTGGTCAATCTAGTGCAACGCATGCAATCTCTGTACTTGTACGGAAGATCCATGATGCGAGCTCGGTTGGGGATTCTCTATACGAGCAAGCAACGACTTTTTTTGAGAAGTGGCCTGCGCAAGAAGAAAAACTCGAGCGTTTAACTCAAGAGCATAAAGCGGCAGTTGAGCAAGCGACAAAAGATAAGAAAAGCAAAGACAAAGTTAAGCAAGCTGATGTCGCGAAACGCAAAGTCAAAGCATTCCAACAGGAGTTGACGGATGAAAGAGAAACTCGGCTCCGCAATATGTTGGATGTGTGCAAAGAGGCGCTAAGCCTGGTTGAAGCGCATGATACTAACTTAACCAATAGTTATAGCGCTAAGGTTCTCGGGACCTTATTGCTGCTTAATGGTGAAGGCCCTAACTTAGCCCAACGTAACCAAAAAGCTAAACACCTTTACAAAGGGATTTTAGCCTTGAGATTATTGGATAAGCTTCTCCTCGAAGATCAAATTACCAACACTTATGTGTTGAGTAAGTACAAGGAGAAAGTTGTTTCTGAGAATGATTCGGACAAAGTCGACTTTGAACATTGTCCGTTTCGTCGCGATGTGCAAATACCATTATTAATGGCTGCACTTATTCAGGATATCGGAAATTATCACCCTGATGCGCAAGCCATACTAAAAGGTAAGGAAGGCGATCTTGATGAGTTCCGAATGCTGGATTTGCAGCAGCGTAAAGCGCTATTGAAGATTGGCTACGAGCAGGGCATGCGTTACACCAAAGAAGGTTTAGGTGTTAGCCGTTACATTGGTAACTCTCGTGATGAGCGCGAAGCCTTCAACAAAAATGAACTGGATAAGCTGGTCTTTCTCAGAACATTACTAAAGAGCGCGTTGTCTCCTCAACATGGTATTGGAAATCTGCTCAAGATACCGCAAGTTTATGCATCTGTCGTTTTATCAACTAAAGCAAACCACGAGTATTGCCGCATACCCAAAGTCAATTTAGTGCTCAAAAAAGGTGCGGAGAATAAGGCGTTTAGCCATATTGTTGTTGACTACTTTATTCAGATTACTGGCACATTCCCTCAAGGTTTTGGTATTACTTACATTCCTAAGGATGCCGATAAAAATGAGCTTGATCGATACGAATATGGTGTCGTCATCGGTTTGTATCCTTCTAACCCTGATGCGCCACTGTGTCGTGCAGCAACCAGAAACTTGACCTTTAACTCATTTGGTATGAATTACATCGTGAGTAAAAGCACTAATCTCTATTTCTCTCAGGCAAGAAAGAAGCTAGAAAAGGTGAGTGAGTCGAGGTTAAGAGAAATCTTAAGCAAGCTATGGTCAAACTATGATGAAAAAATTGATCTTGAGTTGATACCAGCTTGTTGGCAGCCACATGAATATTTCTCCTACAAGAAACACCAGAACCTTTGGAATAAGGCTACAACCTTTAGAAATTAGCTAGCTTGAAGTTTTTGAGGTTCTACTTAACAACTTCAAACTCTGCTTGTAACTTGGTTGTAGAACATCCACCTATCCACACGTGAAAAAGACCTGGCTCGGTTGTTAGTTTCATCTTTCTATTATAGAACGCTAAGTCTTTGGTATGTATGGAGAAGCATAGTTTTCGAGTTTCACCCGGTTGAAGAAAGTTTCGTTGAAACCCTTTCAATTCTTTAATTGGACGAGTGATATTACCTACAAGATCTCGTATATAGAGTTGTGAAATTTCTACGGCAGCGAGTTGCCCTGTATTAGTAACTGTCGCTGTAATTTCGATTCCTTCACCAATACGTACTTGTTGCTTGTTAGTAGTAATGTCCCTGTACTCAAACTCTCCATATGACAAGCCGTAACCAAAGGGATAAAGAGGGGAGAAGTGCGTATCTAGATGAGTGGCACTCATGCCGAGTGAAGTTTGTTCGGCACGTTGTGGAATATCATTCATGTGGATAAAGCTATCTTCTGTCGCTGGTTTGCCAGAGTGTTTTTGTGAATAGTAGATAGGAATCTGTCCGATTTTTCGCGGAAATGTAATGGGTAGCTTTCCAGATGGAGAATGCTTACCAAATAATAGGTCTGCAATTGCAGGTCCACCCATGGTTCCAGGGTGCCAACAATAAAGTAGTGCATCAATGTCAGGCAATATAGATTCCAAAGTGAGCGGCCTACCGGCCATAACGACCAGTATTATCGGTCTACCGCAGCTGGATAGTGTTTTTATTAAAGCTTCTTGAGCACCAGGAAGGCCGATATCAGCACGGCAATGCGCTTCTCCAGACAAGATGGATTCTTCACCCAAGACAACAATGGCAACGTCAGAGGATAGAACTGCTTCTTTCGCTGAATGGAATTCGTCTTGGCTGCAATCTCGGGTGTTCTGTAACCCCTTCACATAATTGATTTTTATGCTGTCGCCAACTTCGTTTTTAATGGCATCTAAGCAAGTGACTGAATAATCCGGATCACCATCGAATATCCAAGTACCGAGTTGTTCGTAACCATCGTCAGCTAATGGACCGATAACGGCAACAGAATTCAGAGAATCTAGAGATAAAGGAAGTACTTGCCTTTTATTCTCTAATAAAACACAGCTTTCTAATACGATATCTTTAGCCAGCTTTAAATGATGACCGTTGGCAAGGGCTGGGTAGTCCGATTGCTTGGTATAAGCTGAATCGAACAAACCTAAATCATGTTTTAGCGATAAAATCCGACTAACCGCCGAATCTATTTGTTGGATAGACAATCTATTTTCCGTGATTAACTCTCTGAGGTGCTTTTCATAAGTATTGCTCACCATTTCCATATCAACGCCAGCGTTCGCTGCTTCGTAAGCTGATTCTTTATCGTTCTCTGTGAGTCCATGAATTTGCAATTGCGCGATGGATTCCCAATCGCTAACAACGAACCCTTGATAGCCCCATTCTTTGCGGAGTATGTCTTTTAGCAACCATTCATTTCCTGAAGCTGGGATACCGTTAAGGTCGCTAAAGGAAGACATAAAACTCGCTATCCCTGCGTCCGCTAGTTTTTTAAATGGCGGCATGTAGGTGTTACGCAGCTCAGATTCGGGAATATTGGTTGTGCAATAATCTCTGCCACTCTCCGATGCGCCGTAACCAACAAAGTGTTTTGCACAGGACGCAATAGCGCCTAGACCGTTAAAATTGTCTTGTTGATACCCCTGCATCATAGCGATTGCCAGTTCAGAACAAAGATAAGGGTCTTCACCAAAACCTTCAGCTACTCGTCCCCAACGTGGATCTCTGCTGATATCAACCATAGGTGAGAAGGTCCAGTTGATTCCGCAACTCGCTGCTTCAACGGCACTTATGTGGGCAGCATGTTGGATCAACGTTGGATTCCAAGATGCCGCTTGACCCAAAGGAATAGGGAAAATGGTTTTAAAGCCATGAATAACATCGCGACCTATCAGCAGAGGAATGCCTAATCGACTTTCAGTTACTGCAATACGCTGAATTTCGTTGATGACATCTAGGCTCACTTCGTTAATGACAGAACCGACCTGGCCTCGACGAATTTTCGCAGCAAGTTCTTCAGAGACTTTTCCGTAGTTACCTGATAACTGGCTCATTTGACCAATCTTTTCAGTTAAGGTCATTTGTTGAAGTAATTCGCTTATGCGCACTTTTTTGTCTGACATGTCGAAATACGTTGCGGCTTCTAAATGTATCGATCATTGAACTTGGTCAGGTTTAGCTCAATACAAATAAGTCGAGCAGGACTTCTAGCACGATCAGAAGGGCTATTCATCGATCATTTAAAGAGCTTTGACCGCTTCACCGTCTATTTTTTACCCTCCTACCGTTTTTCTGTTGTTCACCTAATCCATAGCTGTAATGTCAGTTGAAAACAAAAATTTTAAGATGCTTATGGCCACTACCAATCACTTCGACACAGCAGATTGCGACAAAATCCCTTTTATTAAGAAGGTGACCTACGGTTTTGGGGCTATAGTCAATAATATGTTGGCGGCAGCTATCAGCGGCATGATGATCGTATTAAATTTAGGGCTAGGAATGAATCCTGCGCTAGTCGGTTTAATCAGTGCGTTACCAAGATTAACGGATGCGCTGACGGATCCCTTAATGGGATACATTTCAGATCACACCAAGTCGAAATGGGGAAGAAGGAGGCCTTATATTTTCGGAGGTGCAATCGCCGCAGGGGTAGTTTTTGCGTTGCTTTGGCAAGCTCCGACAGGGCAATCAGACAACTTTTACTTTTGGTTCTTTCTTATTGGTTCTTTTGTTTTTTATCTCGCCTATACCATCTTCGCAACGCCTTGGGTTGCCTTAGGTTATGAGCTAACGCCTGATTACCACGAACGCACGCGATTAATGGGTGTGCAAAACTTTATGGGATATTTGGCGTATGTCGTTTCACCCTGGTTTTTATGGTTTATGCAGTACGAACTGCTGTTCGATAATATGCTTCAAGGGGCGAGTTGGCTGGCTATTATTATCGGGACATTTACCATTTGTGTGGGTGTCTTACCCGCCATATTCCTTAAAGAGCCGATCAAGTCGATTCCATCAGGGCCAGTATCTTCTAATAACACTCATCAGGAAGGTTCACAATTTTTTAGCAGTGTTAAAGACTTCTTCCGTGGCTTTGTTATTACCTTAAAATTTAAACCTTTCTTGTTGCTTTGTGCTGCGACTTTCTTAGTTTTTAACGGCTTTATGCTGGTTTCGTCATTTCAAACTTACGTCATCATTTATTATGTTTTTGGCGGAGATCAAGCTGTAGGAGCTGAGTATGCTGGTTGGTCTGGCACGCTGGGCGCAATCTCAACATTCTTTGTTATCGTGATTGTAACTAAGTTGTCTACTCATCTAGGAAAACGACGCGCATTTTTTATTGCGATGGGGCTTTCTGCTTTTGGCTATGCCATGAAATGGTTCACTTACACACCAGAACAACCTCTGCTGATGTTGTTACCTGTACCTTTCATTGCATTCGGGTTAGGGAGTTTGTTTACGCTCATGGGTTCTATGGTTGCCGATGTATGCGACCTTGACGAATTAAATACCTACGAGAGAAGAGAGGGGATGTTTGGCTCAATCTTTTGGTGGGTCGTTAAATTAGGTATGGCTGCCGCCCTGGCTGCTGGAGGGTTCTTGTTAAATGCGACGGGCTTTGATGTTGCCCTAGGCGGTGAACAAACAGAGAGTACCATTTTTATGATGCGCCTCTACGATGCGGTAATTCCGACTGTGAGCTCACTCTTAGCCATATGGGTTATTAAAATTTACCCGATCACTGAAAACAAAGCCCATGAAATAAGAAAAGAATTGGAAGCTCGCAGAGCTTAGTTTCTTGGCTTTGTGCTACCAATTTCCAGTGTTGTGAATTTAAGCTAATCGTAACGTCAGCAGACGAGTGAATACTACTCCGTATTCGATGTAAGATAGGTGACTTCTATTCGCCATCATATTTTATGAAACATATTATTCTCTTTCTGTTCATTGTTGTGTTGCCCCTATTCAGTATGTATGTCTATCAGCGCAACAATTCGGATTACACCGGCTTTAAATGGGCAACAAAAAATAGGATTGGGGTTTGGTGTGCGTTGGCTTTTGGTGTCTTTATATCAACAGCTAAATTTTTAGCGCCATCCTTTGATTATTCTATTGAGGTCGGGTGAGGAGGCTTTGCTAGATGCATGGTCGGAGAGTATGCGTACTTTATGATGTCGTATATCGAACTTTTACCTTGATCAAATAAGTAGGCTTGATTAAAAAGTTTGAAGGCATAGGAGGTATGCCTTCACACGAATTACTTACTTAACAAAAAACGGCACATTGGCGTGAGCTGCATTGTTATTGCCATCATAGATGTAGACAAATAAACGATAGGCACCTTTCTCCTTGGGAGCTGTTAAGTTGATTTTTGCGGCCGTTGTGTCTTCAATTAACCCTTCAATGACTGGCGGTACAGCTTCATGGTCCCCGCCTACCTCAGTGGCTGTGCTTTCTTTTCTGACTTCCCATTTGTAGGTTATCGGGTCGTTATCTGGCTCTTCTACAGTGATTTGTGCTTGGTAAGTTTTACCAGAGAACAGGTAAATATTGTCATAAGCCATGCGTTTATTAAGTTGAATAGGGCTTACGCGAGGTGTTCGGTTTTCCGGCCATTTTCCATTCCAAATGTAATGCATAATATCGATAGCTTCTGTTTCCTCTCCACTATCGAGATACATGCCATACCAGGTTGGCGTTTTCTCCTGTTTTTGTCCCCACAGAAAGACATAATTGCCAATGGCCT
This sequence comes from Alteromonadaceae bacterium M269, assembly GCA_004353515.1. Taxonomy (GTDB): domain Bacteria; phylum Pseudomonadota; class Gammaproteobacteria; order Enterobacterales; family Alteromonadaceae; genus M269. The sequence goes on from SMNZ01000002.1 coordinate 861,718, forward strand.
GATCGATAAAGGGTTGTAAAACCTTGAGGTAACTTTTGGCGTAATTGCTGGCTTTCTCTGAGCTGGTATTTTCAACGGGAGCTCCCCATTTGGTTTTACCCACTTCCCAGTGACCTACCGAACCCCATTCAGTTACAAAATACGGTTCATCAAAGTCCATTTTGTCGAGGTATTTAGGTAAATTCACTAAGTCCGCGTAGAGCTGGAAGCTAATAAAATCCAAGTTAAGCGCGCGTTTTTTTATAGCTTTCAGTGCTTTTTTGTCGAAACCAGCAATTGTTGTGGTGACTGGATGATTAGGGTCTATTTCATGAATCATCTTAGCGACGTCATCAACAGCGTCGTAAACTTTTGGGTTTTTGAAATCGAAGTTTAGTTCATTACCGATAAACCAAGTGAGAAGAGCTGGGTGATCTTTGTATTTCTCAACGCGCGCTTTTGTTTCTTCAAACTGTTTAGCAACGGCTACTGGATCATTGTAATCAAAGCCATGGCGTTCACGTGCAAACTCTAGACACAACGATACGGTAAGGCCTAGTGCATGGGCTCGGTCGAGCAGTTGTTGGGCTGGTTCAGCACCATCATCGACTGCCCAAGTTCTAAAGGAGTTACCACCGTGATCAGCTAAGCTTTGCAGGTCCAAGTGATCAACGCCCGCTCCTTTTATATGATAGGGCTTGCCGCCCCTTAACAATTGATATTTTCCGTTGTTTTCGACGATTTCAACTTTGATAGCTTGCGCATCGACTGATGGCACTAATAACAGTTGTGTTGCGAGCGTTAGTGCCGCTAATGGTATGTAGGAGTTTTTAAAAGGAAGCATGATGAATCCTTATTTTATATCGGTTGCTACGTTATTTTGGGGGGAACTAGAGTCCAAAAAAATGACCAGTACCCAAAATAGGTACTGGCCTTTGAGCAAGATTAAAATGTGTATCTAACACGGGCACCAAAAGTACGTGGACGAGTAAAGAAACGCGTGTTGTCAAACTGTGTGATGATAGTGGCAGCAGTGCGTACTTCATCAAACAGGTTGTTGACGTATGCTTCGATGCGTAAGTCGCCATCCTGGCCGAAGGAATATCCTAAACCTGCATCTACTGTCCAATAAGGATCAACTGTGTCGTCTAAGCGTAGTCTTGGATTATCCGGTTGTTGGAAGTCGATACTGTTAAAGATGGTTAGGAACTGACTATCACGCCATCCAGCAGAAATAACATAGTCCAGGTAGCCATTTTTAAGTTCAATCGCTTGCGTAAGGGTTGTGTTGAACTGGAAGCGCGGCGTACGTGGTAACCTATTTCCATCGATTGATTGGAATACCGCCTCATCAGGCGCAACATCAGCTTGGAAACGCGAGTCTTGGATATCTTGAGAGTCTTTGACTTCTGCTTCTAGCCACAGCGCCGTCCAACTTAAATTGATGTCATAAGGAAGTTCGAATTTACCGTCTAGCTGTGAACCATATATTTGTGAATCGGCTGCATTGAAGCTGAAGGAAACGACTAATGCTCCAGGTGTTGCATCTGCTGGGTCAACAGGTGAACCTGAATTGAATTCCAAAGCTTGTTCAACAGATAGCAAGTTAGTAAATACCTGATCTTTATAGTCGTTAAAGAACGCTGAGAAGTTCAAAGTTGTTGGAATGTTTCCCCACTTAAATTCATTTTTAGAGCCAAACTCATACAGAGTGACTTGTTCTTCGTCATAGGTTGGAGCCAAATCGATATTGCCATTAGGATCGGTGAACGTATCGTTAAAACCACCTGATTTGTGACCAGTTGCGATTAGACCGTAAATTAGGTTATCGGGAGATAAGTCGTGCTCAACGCGGAAACGCCAATCAACAAATTCGTTCTCAATACGACCATCCTGAACCGTAATGGAAGAGTCCGGTGAAATCGGTACAGCGAAAGAGAAGGTGCCATCTTCATTACAGATGAGTCCATCAGAAGTATCTGTATCTATACATTCTGGTCTGTTTTCAGCGCCGCCCGGTGTTGGGCCGTTCGCGAAGATATCATCGACGTTATCGCGATCACCAAACTGGCGGATACCATCGAAGTAAAAGTTTAAGAACTCCTGATCTGATACTGTACCATTGCCGTCTGTATCCGGATTAAAGATTGTTCGATCAAATCCAGCAAATTGAAAACCTTCAGTGCCAACACGAACACCTAAACAACAACCGAACGGATTGCCTGTCGCTGTATCAAACCCTCCCAAAGCAAATGCATAACGGGCGTTAACACCTTGTCGTGTTTTTTCATCTGAGGTATAGCGCAAGCCTGCTGTGATACGCGTTTTTTCGGTTAAATCGTAGGTTGCGTCAGCATAGAACGATATCGAATCTGTATCGGTATTTGGTTGGTTAAACTCAGCACCCTGGAAAAAGCCACCACGGTCTCCAGCAGATGCTAGGAACGATTGCTGACGTTCAATGAAGTAAAATGCACCGGCCGTATAGGTTAAACGGCTATTGTCTTTAGAAAGCAATCTTAGCTCGTGAATGGTTGACTCAGAGTCTGTTAAGAACTGGAAGCGTGAAAAATTATCAATCGCTTCATCTAAGGGGGCCAATGCGTCGAACACGCCGGGGAAATCAGGGGATAGCGGTGTTGCTGCCTGATAGTCATACAAAAGGTCTCTGAAGCTGCCGTTATATTCGATATCTGCAAACCCTAAATCGTAGGTGATTTCGAGTTTGTAACCGTCGTGACTGGTGTCCTGGATAGGAGAAAAACCACGACCAACAACGTCTCTAGGATCTTCTATATCGTCTGGATTGATCCCTTGACCTAGCGGCAATGCGAAATTGGTGCCTGTATAGCCAGTTCCTTTTTCACGCACAGAGTCAAACGCAAAATAGATATTCAGCTTGTCATTGGGTTGGTAGATGGTCTGAAATCTAAATCCTGTGTTATCTGCCGCTTCAGATAGTTCCAGGTTTAGCGGTCCAACATCATTGTAGTATGAGTCATGATCCAATTTGGAACCCGACACTCTGAAAGCGAGCTTATCGTTAACCGGAATATTCAAAGCACCTGAGAATACGCGTTGATTGAAGTTACCGACTTCAATTTCTGCGCTACCATTCCATTGGCCGATAGCTGGTCTCCATGGGATGATATTGACTGAACCTGCCGTTGCATTACGGCCTCGCAATGTGCCTTGTGGCCCGACATTCACTTCCACTCTGGAGATATCAAAAAAGACGGACCCAATGCCTGTAGGGCGGGGGATATAAACGCCATCTAAGTGTGTCGCGGCAGCTGGATCACCGAGTTCAGTATTGTTAGAACTACCGATACCGCGTATCCAAACTTCGATGTTACCCTGATTGTTGCCTATAGCTAACCCTGGCGTTGATTCTGCGACATCGGTTAAATCCTGGATACCAATGGCTTTCAGGTCTTCACCGCTAAAAGCAACAGCGGTTCCTGCTAAGTCTTGGAGATCCTGTGTACGGCGTTCGACCGTGACAATAATGCGTTCAACCTCTTCTTCAGATGTTGTTTGTTCCTGTTCTTGATCTTGTGCATAGGTTTGAGCACCGAATGTACTTGCTATAGCAGCAAATAACATTGAGCGAAAATCCAACTTGAGTGCTCTATTTTTAATTGATTTCATTGTTTAGCCCTCTTGTATCCATGATTTGTTTAGTCGTCTGTGTTTTTAAGTAAATCATTCGACTATCCCCAAACTGATGTTGTCATAGAAGATACCTGATGGATTGAAAGCAGTTGCTGCATTGCCAAAACCAAATTGCAGGAGCTGTCCTTCAAGGACTGATGCATCGATATTGAGTTCAACTGAGAATGTCATCCAATCAGTATTGCTAACCCCCGACATGTCTATTTCAACGTTATTTGTTGTGGCAAAACCTGATGCCGGATCTAATGTTTTGATAAAAGCAAAGGCTGTTGTCGGTGATGCTATACCTCCGGTAAAAGGCGCCTTGGCGTCAAAGGTTAAACGATAGTTTCCTCCATCAGCGGCTGTGATTGTGCGTTCCTGGAACGTGAGCGCCTCAATAGTGAGTCCGTTTCCGTGATCACCATTATTATAGTCGCTAAATATATTCAGATACTGAAGGCCCTGTTCTGCATCTCCTTCGCCAGTTGCGATACTTGCAAAGCCGCCAGTATTGTTTGGTGTATCGAAGGTTCCGTAGTTGTAGACGAAATCCCCACCGGCATTGAACGCTGTTGCGAAGCTTGTCCATCCGTCACCTATAGTGGCAGCGCCTGTATCAGCCGATTCAAAGTCTGCATCGAAGCTGATACCTCCTGCGGCAAGGTTAAAGTCGATGTTATCGAATAGCAGGGCTGACGGATTGAAGTCGGTGGCTTGGTTAGAGAAACCGAACTGCAATAGTTGACCGTTTTGTGCGACGCCATCAACCGCTAGCTCCAATGTCATTGTTGTCCAATCTGTACTGGTGATACCGGATAGGTCGATATTAACGTTGCCTGTGGTAATAAAACCGTTGTTCGGGTCTAGTACCTGAATATAGGCCGAAGCTGTTGTTGGTGGTGCTATGGCAAATTCGTCTGGTGCTCTTACATCGAAGGTGAGTCGATAAGTTCCTGAATCATTTTCGCTAATATCAAATTGCTGGAAGGTGACGGCATCGATGGTTAAGCCATTACCATGATCAGCATTGTTGTAGTCGCTAAATAGGCTGACTTGTTGGTTGCCTTGCTCGGCACCACCTTGACCACTGACAACTGCGGCAAAACCGCCAGCGTTATTAGGTGTTCCAAACGGTGCTCCGTAGTTATAGACGAAGTCTCCGCTAGCGTTGAACACTGTACCAAAGCTCATCCAGTTATCGCCCAAGGCACCGGCAGCTGGATCGGATGATTCAAAGTCAGTGCTGAAGCTAATTGCAGGAGCAGGTCCTGTGACTACAGTTGTTCTCGGTTCCCAGCGAACATTGTCTAAGCGGAAGTTAATGTCACCACTTTGACTGGTTGGAAAAATGACAAGTCCGGAGTTTACCATTGTCGTATTCAGCCCGCCGGATATTAGTTGAGACAATGGAATTTCGATAGTTTCCCAAACACCGTCTGCAACAACACCCAATGCTTGATCGCCACTGGTACAAGGGAATATGCAATCAATACGCATGGTCATGCCGTTAGTATTGTTTCCGTAATCCGTCACCAGTAAATCAAAAACAACGGCACCGTTCATGTAACCGGATAGATCAACTGGGGTTGTACTTTGAATAAAGAACACACCAAACTCTGAACTATCGTTGAAGGTTACATCGATAACTTGGTCTCTTGCAGGATCGTCATCCGCGACTTCTTCCCACTGAATTTTGTTAACCCCGTCTGGGTTCGTACCATCAGTGTAGCCCGCGAAGCCTGAGCCACTGTCTGCTCCTGCAATACCAAAATCCCACACAGGGTCAGTGGCATCGATAAAGACATTTTGCGGCACCGTAGGTACGCTAACTATGCCGCAACGCCTTGATTCGGGAGCTCCACATAGTAAGCGAACGTTGTCGAACTGCATATGAGCTGCGCCAGTTGGTTCGAACACAATAAGGTTGAGTACTTCTTCAATGTTTAGCGGTTGACCGCCAAAGGCTCCGATATTACTTTGAATAACTTCGCTAATACTGAGAGAAATAGTTTGCCACTCATTCGTTGCTAGCTCAGATAATGGGATTTGGATAAAGCCTGTATTAGGAAATCCACTGTCCATGGAAACTTGGAGAGCACCGTTAGGATCGGTTTCATCCCCAATAATCAGAACATCAAATTCTAGCTCACCGCCAAAGAACTCGTTGTTATCTGCTCGGCCCATACCGAAGAGATTGAAAGTGTCTCCGGTTGGATCGTTGATTTGAATATTGCCACCGCCACTACTGACGATATCAATAACATTGCCTCGAGTAGTATCTGTGGCTTCAACTTCAGAAACCGTGAGTGCGCCATTGTTATCAAACACACCGATACCTAACGGGCGTGCACTGTTTGTCCCTTCAAACAAAGTACCTGTAGCATCGTCGAACAGCCTGAAACTAGCGATAGCAACGTCTTGTGGGGGAGGGGTACGATCACCACCTTGGGTGATAACAAATGGGTTAACTGGATCTATAGTGTTCTCACATCCTAGGCCGTCACCTACAGGTTCAAACGGACATTCGTAAACACGCACATAGTCGACTAGCATGCGCCCTGGGAAAACGTCAGTGTCGTTGGGGTTAGGTGTTCCAGCCGGATTACCTCCAACTGCCATATTCAAAAGGATATGTTGATCTGCACTGAAAGGTGCATCTTCAGCACCAGAGACGAAGCCGACTTCTCTGTCTTGATAGAAGTAGTTCCAGTAAGTTTCTCTCGAGACTGTGAAATAGTGGTCACCGTCTATGAACCATCGAATGCGCTGAGAGTCCCATTCAACCGCGTATTGATGGAATCCGTCAGTAGGATCGACCTCATTGTTGATTCTGGAAACGTTCTCGTTGAGAGGGAAAACCATTCCAAAATGAGCGGTACCCTGTGCAAATTGAGTTTCTTGTCCGAAAGACTCCATGATGTCAATTTCGCCACGAGCAGCCCATGCGCCAAAGGGAGATGGATCACTACCTAACATCCAAAATGCAGCCCACAGTCCGAGGCCTTCTGGAACTTGGATGCTGGCTTCAATTCGTCCATAAGTAAAATCAAACAATCCCTGAGTTCTTATCCGGCCGGATGTGAAATTGAAGTTGGGATCGGGTGAATCTCCGACTCTGGCTTCGATGACTAGGTTGCCATCTTCTACAGTGATGTTGTCTTCTGTGTAGTACTGAAGTTCGTTGTTTCCCCAACCTGGAGGCAAACCTTCTGAAGTACCATCACCAATTTGGATCTCCCACCGTGATCTATCTAGTTCGGTACCGTCGAATTCGTCAGCCCATACTAGAGTGAAGTTTGCTGAGGTCGCTGGTGGTGGGTTGGCAAGCTCACCACCTTCAGCCGGGTCGTCGTTTTGACATCCTGCTAGCGCAAGTATGGCGGTTGATATCGCGATTGTTTTACTGAGATGACTGTTAGAACGCATTTTGTGTTTCTCTCTCTCAATTCATCCATTAATACTGTTGTTCAGCATCGAATGATTATTTTTATTTTCTCAACCTAGTTGTAATCGGGTGCGTTTTTAGTCTCAAACAAAATGCGTTAAGAAGGTCTGGGCATAGGTCAAAGCGGACAAATCGCACTAGCGCTTGTTATTAATTTGTTAACGTATGTGGGCTTGAAAAGATCGATTTTACACTGCGTAGAAGTTTACCTTTATCTTGTTTTTTTAGTGTAAGCTTATGTATTTATTGGTTATTTCTAATTTTGTTTTTATGCTCATTCTGTTGAGGATGTAATGGATTTGTAACTGTTTTAACGCGTAATCGCACTGAGTGTATATTGATTTTTATGGTCTTGTTCCAACTTGTCGCAAGGTCAGCCCGCCTTAACGTGTTTTGATTGCATGCACAATTGCTTGTCTTATTGTCGCGAGCAATAAAGGCTAGTTAGGTGGGTAGAGTTTGTGTTGAATCGGTTTTCAGCAGAAGAAATAGAAGTAGAGGGAAGTTTCGTAACGATAGACGGAGAGACTTTCTACGCTATTAATCACGTCGATCAAATGCCTCCATTTTTTGTTAGCTTAGTCTCTAATAGTGATCATTGGCTTTTTATTTCCTCTACAGGTGGTTTGACTGCTGGTCGAGTATCACCTGAAACAGCCCTTTTTCCTTACACACCGGTTGATAAAATCCATGAGAGTTCACTTCATACTGGAAGTAAGACACTAATCCGTTTATCGAGCTCAAACGGTTTTCGGCTGTGGGAACCCTTTAATGAGGAGCAAAGTTGTTTTTATCATTGCTCACGGCATTTGTATAAGAACGAGTTAGGAAACAAAATCCGCTTCGAAGAAGTTAACGAAGACCTGGGATTAGTATTTTCTTACACTTGGTCTTTTTCTGATGATTTTGGCTTTGTACGTGAATGCCAATTGACTAATCTCAATGAGGAGCATGTTTCCTTAGAAATTATTGATGGGCTTCAGAATATCCTGCCGGCAGGGACACCTCGTTATACGCAAACTCAATCCAGTAACCTGGTGGATGCATATAAATGGAGTGAGATTGACTCAGAAACTGGCTTAGCATTTTTTACACTCTATTCCGGAATTACTGATAGAGCTGAGCCTAGTGAGTCTTTGAGAGCTAACACTGTTTTCTGTCTGGGGTTGAAAGCAGATACAAACTTACTTTCATCTGAACAGCTTAATTTGTTTAAGAAAAGTAGGGATTTGACTCAGGAATCACTCAAAAAGGGTGTTCGAGGAGCTTATCTGGTTCATTCGGTTCTTGAGCTAATGGGCAAGTCTCAATCCAAGTGGGTTATGGTTGCTAATTTAGAGCAAGACCAATCGCAAGTTGCAATGCTAAACAAAAAACTTCGTGATCCTGACGCGTTAGCTAATGCTATTTCCAGATCCGTTGATGAAGGGAATGATGAGCTAGCACGTATTGTTGCTACAAGTGACGGTTTCCAACAAACCAATGAGAGCTTGGTATCGCTACATCATTATGCAAACACTTTATTTAATGTCTTGCGTGGGGGGACGTTTAGCGATCAATACAAAATCTTAACTAAAGATTTCGTTGATACGTTGGCGCTATTCAATCGGCCTGTTTTCAATCGTCATCAGCACGTATTGCAAGATTTACCAGAGGCCTTAGGTTTAGATGAGTTACATGGATTAGTCACGCAACAAAATGACGAGCAGCTTAAAAGGTTGGCAACTGAATATTTGCCTATTACTTTTGGTCGAAGACATGGAGACCCGAGTCGACCTTGGAACCAATTTGAGCTGAGATTCAAAGATGAGCAAGGTAACCCTTTACTGTCTTACCAAGGAAACTGGCGAGATATCTTCCAAAACTGGGAAGCGCTTTTATTCAGTTATCCAGATTATATCGAACAGGTTATTGCTAAGTTTGTTAATGCCTCCACAGTAGACGGTTACAACCCTTACCGCATCACAAAACAAGGCATTGATTGGGAAGTCGAAGAACCTGATGACCCATGGAGTTATATCGGGTACTGGGGAGATCACCAGGTTATCTACCTACTTAAGCTGTTAGAACTGTCAGATAAGTTTCATCCTGGCCAACTCCATTACTTGCTGGACGCTGAAATATTTAGTTTTGCTAATGTACCTTACCGAATTAAAGCGTTCGACGAATTGCTGAAAGATCCAAAGAATACCGTGTTATTTGATGAGGAACTTGCTTGCAAAATTGATGAGCGAGTTTCGCAGATTGGCAGTGATGGTAAGTTATTGTTAGATGAGAGTGATCAGGTCTATCAGGTTAATTTACTGGAAAAACTGCTTATTACCTTATTAAGCAAGTTAAGTAATTTCGTACTTGGTGGCGGCATCTGGCTCAACACGCAACGACCAGAATGGAACGACGCAAACAATGCGTTGGTAGGACAAGGTTTATCTATGGTAACGCTTTACTACATGCGTCGTTATATTGATTTCCTATCCAGGCTACTTTCATCGACAAGTGTCGAACAAGTGCAGTTGTCCAATGAAGTCGCGCGGTGGTTAACTCAAACTGCGCTTGCGATATCCGAGTTAGAGCTTTCGTCGTCTTCAGTCAAATGGAAAACGGCTCATCAATTGATGTTGAGCTTGGGGCAGATTGCGAGCGAGTATCGAACAGCTGTTTATTGTCAGGAAGGGTTTTCTGGAAAGACCAAGGTTAAGATGTCGCTTATTCAGCAACTGTTAGATGACTCACAGAGGCTTATTGATGAATCCATCAGTGTCAATAGAGCTGATGACGGGCTTTATCATGCCTACAACTTGTTGGAAGCTGACAATGAGTCTCTGCGGATATCTCACCTTTATCCGATGTTAGAAGGACAAGTTGCTGCGTTGAGTTCCGGCGCACTAAAGCCTGAGGAATCTAATGATGTTTTAGACAAGCTGTTTGACAGTGCTATTTTCAGAGCCGATCAGAAGACATTTATGTTATATCCCGATCGAGATCTTCCATCATTCCTCGAAAAAAATAAGTTGCCTGCAACAGTTGTTGAGAGTAATCCTCTGCTTGCCACTATGCTGAAACTCAAAGATGAACGTGTAGTTCGGGTTGGTGTTGATGGGGAATACAGATTCAATGCTGATTTGAAAAATAGTGCGGCTTTGTTAGAAAGGATTTCGAGTTTAAGTGCTGAATATGGCGATGTTGCTAACTCCACTATTGAACATATCGCAAAAGCTTATGAAGAAGTGTTCAGTCACAAAGCTTTCACAGGTCGCTCTGGAGGAATGTTTGGTTTTGAAGGGCTCGGCTGTATCTACTGGCATATGGTTGCTAAGTTATTGCTTGCTGTTCAGGAGCAGTTTTTTGCAGCTTTAGAAAAAGGTGCGTCGGCCGAGTTAGTGAGGAAATTGGGTGCTCATTACTATGCTGTCAGAGAGGGTATTGGGTTTAACAAAACACCACAGGAATATGGTGCCTTTCCTTGTGACCCTTATTCACATACACCTAAGCATGCTGGGGCACAACAACCCGGTATGACGGGACAAGTAAAGGAGGAAGTACTGACTCGGTTTGGAGAGCTGGGCATTAAAGTCAGCGATGGTCGGGTGAGTTTTGAACCGTATTTATTGAGGAAACAGGAGTTTAATACCGAGTCTTCTGTGTTCAGGTATCTCGATATCTGTGGGGATTGGCAAAACACAGATATTCCCGAAGGTAGTCTAGCGTTTACCTGGTGTCAGGTACCAATTGTTTATCGCTTGTCAAAAGGTGAGGTTATGGTGGTAACGATAGAGTTTTCCGAAGGTAAAAAGGTACAGATTGCGAGTGGTTGCTTATCGCAAGAAGAAAGTCGTCAAATTTTTGGACGAAAGGGAGTTATCAATCGAATCGATGTAGAGATACCTGAAGGAATACTTTTTGAGTAGAAGTCGAGTACCGCAAATTTTAGGGGATGGCGCTCATATTGCGTCGATGTGGCATGAGGTGTTAGCGTAATGGCAATATCAGAGATAAAGTGGATAGAAAAAAGCGCGCAGTCACCTATGTTACGAAAACTAAAAACTCGCATTGTTACCGCTGTTTTATCTAAACCGGTTTACCAATTTTGGTTGTGGCAAACCAGTTATTGGCTGTTTGTCAGTTTTATCGGCTTTTTCACACTCACACTGTGGTATGGCGAATTAAGATGGCCTTTTATTTTCCATACCTTTGCCCAGGCGGCACTTGGGCTACTCTCTTCTTTGTTTTTGTATGCCGTTTTTATGCGGATATGGTTTAAACCTATTTCTGTTCGTTTCTCAATTGGCATTTTTATGGTTCTTGTCGTCGCTTTGATATGGAATTTGGCGAGAATGGAGCTGTTTATTTCTATTACCAACAATCCTCACCTGTGGGATGATTTTGGAGGTTGGTATTACGCCAGTATCTTTATTTTTCTGTTTTGGACAGGCATGTTCCATGGTGTCCGGTACTATCTTTTGTTGCAGTCTGAGCACCGTATTATGTTGAAGGCGGAAGCGGATGCTCGCCAAGAGCAAATCCAGCGAATCCAAGCTCAATCTGAAGCAAGAGATGCGCAAATTAAGATGCTCAGGTACCAGTTAACACCGCATTTCCTTTGTAATACGCTCAATGCAATTAGTGCACTAGTCGAGACAGAAGAGTCTCAAAAAGCACAAGAAATGACTGTACAACTGAGTCGCTTTTTACGTTACTCCTTGGATAATAATCCAGATACCAAAGTCTCTCTTCAAGCTGAGCTTAAAGCGCTGAATTTATATCTTTCGATAGAAAAATCTCGCTTTGAAGACCGACTAATCGTGAAGTTTGATGTTGAAGATGAAGCACTGTTAGCCGCTGTTCCTAGCTTGCTACTCCAACCGATTATTGAAAACTCGATGAAACATGCGATATCGCAGAATGAAGAAGGTGGTGTGATTGAAATCCATGCTCGAGTAGTGAGTGAGACCTTGGTTTTAGAACTGAGCGATACTGGCTCTGGCGAAGAGTACGAACCAAGCAATGGTCCAAAAGGTGTTGGGCTCCGTAACACTAATGAGCGACTAAAAGTTCTTTATGGAAAGCGTTATACCTATGAAGCCAAGTTGATGCCAACAGGTGGTTTAAAGACGACTATTACGCTCCCTTATGAAAAGTCTACGGCGTCACAAGATGACGTTTTTGAATTTGAGAGTGTAAGTTAAAGAGTATGACAAAATTGAACGTACTTATAGTTGATGATGAACCTCTGGCATTGCGCCTACTGAAATCTAAGCTTAGTAAAATAGAAGGCATTGAGGTTATTGGCGAATGTAAGAATGGTAGAGAAGCCATTAAAGCGACTTTGGATTTGTCTCCCGATCTTATTTTTCTGGATATTCAGATGCCAGGCATTAACGGTTTAGAGGTAGTAAAAAAGCTTCAAAGCGATGTGGTTCCACTCATTATCTTCACGACAGCCTACGAGCAATATGCCCTTGATGCTTTCGATGTACATGCTGTCGATTACATTTTAAAACCTCTTGATGATGAACGTATTCAGCGTGCTATTGAAAGAGCTAAACAGAGAATGCAAGCATCTACCGATTTACAACAAAAACCCAAGATACTAGGTGCTATTAATAGCATTGTTGAAAAGGAAATATGGGGTGAGGATGAGCAACGAATCAAAGACATTAACGGTGGCCCGAATGGTAATTTGTCTAAAAAAGTCGTTGTTAAAGACAGGGATGAAATCACTATTCTGAAGCAAGAGAATATCGAATGGATAGATGCTGCGGGAGATTATGTTTGTCTTCATTCAGAAGGTAAAACGCATATAAAACGTAGTACGCTTAAAGAGTTGCTTGATGACTTGGATGATGCATTTTTTAAGAGAATCCATCGTTCAACCATCGTTAATCTCAATTTTATTGAGCGAGTGATTCCTCACACCAAGGGCGAGTTTTTCCTCGAATTAATGGGTAATGAGAGAATTAAAGTAAGTCGTAATTACAGAGAAACTATCAAGGATTTCTTGGCAAGTAATTAGTACCTGTAAGAGAGCTGAACCAACTTGTTAGATGAGTTGGTAATGCCATCCTAGAAGCGCTAGCACTATTGTTGAAAAGGCAATAGAAATAGGGAATCCTGATTTCACAAAATGGCTATAACGGTACTTGGTTGCGCTGAATACCAATAGGTTTGTTTGATAGCCGTAAGGGGACATGAAACTGGCACTGGCTGCGAAAGCCACTGCAAGCGCAAAGGGCATAATAGGTATTTGGATCGACTCAGATATTGCGTATGCAAAGGGGAACATCAACGCTGCCGCTGCGTTGTTAGTCACTAGCTCTGTCAAAACCAATGTCACCAGATATACAGCGATAAGTGCAACAAAAGGTGTTGCACCTATCAGTAAAGGCTCTAACCATCCCGTTACTATTGATATTACGCCGCTGCTTTCTAATGCCGTGGCGAGGCTGAGTGCGCCGACTATGACCAATATTAAATTGAATGGCAGATTACGCTTAAGCTCTGAATTTGATGTAACACCTGTGATAACTAACACAGCAATCAGGAACATTAAGCTAATTGGGAGTGAAATCAATGAGAAGGCGCTTAAAGCAATAGCAACGATAAAACCGATAATAGTAGTCCATTCTTGCCTGGTGTTTAGTTTGGTTGCAATGCGCTTTTCTGAAAGGATAAAAAAGTTTTTAGATAAGTTATGGCGCTTTTCGAAGTCAGGGCCTGTGGCGAGTAATAGGAAATCACCTGCTTGAAGCCTTATTTCACCGAGCTTCCCTGATAATACGGCGCCATCTCTTCGAATTGCTACAACAGCAGCATCAAATAAGGCTCTAAACCCGAGCTGTTTGAGGTTTTTGCCTATGATAGGAGCTCTATTGGATATAACGACCTCGGTTAAATTCTCTCTCAATAGGCCATCGTTTTGTGCAAATAGCTTTAACCCATCTATGTGTTGTAGGCCATCTACCTTTTGGATATTACCTGAGAATATCAGCTTATCGTTTGATTCAATAATGATGTCTGGCGTAACAGGGCTGATAAGTTTGCCTTTGCGCACGATCTCAACCAAGAATAACTCTGGTAAGTTTCTCAGGTGGTTTTGTTCAACAGATTTACCGATAAGTTCGGAGTTGGGTTCGACACCAGCTTCGATGAAGTACTCTGTAAACAGACGAGGGCTAGACTGAATATTGGGTAATAACGGTGTGAGAAAATACATTAATACACCGCACGCTAGGCCAGCTGTTAGTCCAAATAATGTGAAATCCCAGAAGTTAAAGCCGGGTAGGCCGTGGTCTATCAAAAAGCTATTAACGATAAGGTTAGTCGAGGTACCGACCAAAGTTACCGTACCACCTAATATGGCTGCGTAGGATAAGGGAATAAGCAGTTTAGACGGTGGGTAATATTGATTTTGCTTAACCGGACCTATTAAACTCGCAACAACAGCTGTGTTATTTAACAGAGAAGATGATAAGAAGGTTAGTCCGAACAGGCGCCAAAATGTTTGCGTGTAGCTAGCACGAACAATTTTTCGACCAAGTTTCTTGATAAAAGACGTTTTATCAATAGCTGTACTCACCATCAATAACAGTACCAGCGTGAGTAAACCTAAGTTGGTAAAGTGGTAAGTAACTTGTGTGAGTGACAGTTGTTGAGTTGCCAGAAGGGCAAGCACGGAAGTAGAAAAAATAGACGCTGGGCGCAGATTCGAAAAAATAAGCGCCCCTATTGTTGTCACAAAAATAGCGACAACCAACAGTTGGTTTATACCCATACTACCTCAAGACGCTCATTTCAGATCTATCACAGTGCTTTTAATACAAGACGCACTGATGAAGGAATGTCGAGCACCTTTCGAATCAGTGCAACGCAGGAGGGGAAGCACTGTGAAGCTCCCGAAGGGCTGGGCCAAAAATGATTGATGCTGTGTTAAATTGCCTTGATGTAGGGCAACTATACCATCGCCAATTTGCCTTGCCTCAATCATTTTTTCCTCCAGCTGAAATCAGTGTCTTGAGGTAGTATGGGTGTCTATTCATCAATTTATAGCTTACTGATATCTATCGCATGCCAATGCGGGAAGTGCTTGCGCACCAACGCATTGAATTCAACTTCGAACTCACTGAACTGATGTTCTTTGACTTCTTCGGTTGCCGCCGCATCGATAATCATTCCAGCGCCAACTGTACTGTTGGTGAGCCTATCGATAATGACATATGCGCCAGTACCTTGGTTTCTTTGATAAGAATCGCAAGCGATGTCTTGCGTTAGTTTGATATCAACTTCTGCAATTTCGTTCAATTGAAGGTGAGTTGCTTCGTCACGCTTCATGGTGTTCACATCAATCTTGTGATTGATAGTGGATACAACACCAGGAACAAACTTCGTTGAGAACTTAAACCCGTATTGCTTATTAGGCATCATAGGTTCTTCGGCCATCCAAACAAGAGTCGAACGATAGGCGTTAGTATTTAGCGGCATATTGTCGGTTTTGACAATCATGTCACCACGCGAAATATCTATCTCGTCTTCAAGTGTAATCGTGACTGCAAGTGGCGGATAAGCGGTTTCTAGTTCACCATCAAATGTGACGATAGATTTCACTTTTGAGGACTTCCCTGAGGGTAAAGTAACGACTTGATCGCCTTTGCTGATTTGACCTGAAACGATAGTCCCAGCAAAACCCCTAAAGTCTAAGTTAGGTCTATTCACATACTGAACAGGGAACCTAAAGTCGTCCATATTGAAGTCTTGCGCGACCTCGATGTTCTCAAGCAAGGACATTAGCGTTTCACCTTGATACCAAGGTGTTGCTTCACTCTTATTAACGACGTTGTCGCCGTTTAGTGCAGAAATAGGAACGAACTGGATATCTGGAATCGATAGCTCTTTGGCAAACTCCAAATAGTCTTGCTGAATTTTTTCGTAAACACCGCGATCGTAATCCATCAAGTCCATTTTATTAATTGCAACAATAACGTGTTTGATGCCTAACAATGAGACTAAGAATGAGTGTCTGCGAGTTTGTGTTTTAACACCACCACGAGCATCAACCAAAATAATGGCTAAGTCACAGGTGGATGCGCCTGTCACCATGTTACGAGTGTATTGCTCGTGTCCAGGAGTGTCGGCGATAATGAATTTACGCTTATCTGTTGAGAAGTAGCGATAAGCAACGTCGATGGTAATGCCTTGCTCTCGTTCAGATTGCAAACCATCAACCAACAAAGCTAAATCAACTTTTTCACCGGTTGTTCCAACTTTTTTGCTGTCTTTTGTAACCGCTGCTAGCTGATCTTCATAGATCATCTTTGAGTCGTGTAGGAGTCGACCAATAAGCGTACTCTTACCATCATCAACGCTCCCGCAAGTCAGAAAGCGCAACATATCTTTATTTTCATGTTGATGAAGGTAGGAAATAATGTCGGTTTGTAATAATTCGTTTTCGCTATTCATGACTTAACAGCTCACTAAAAAATAAGGGTTTAATAAAGATTCTTTCTGGTTATAAAGCAATGGCTTAGCGTCCTCAGAAAACGGTGTGGAATGGTCTTCATAGACAGTCACTTTTCCACCTGACGCTTCAACAACAGCTTGTGCTGCGGCTGTATCCCACTCGGAGGTTGGACCTAGCCTTGGGTACATATGCGCTTTACCTTCAGCCACAAGGCATAGTTTTAGAGAACTACCCATAGGAATGAGTTCGGCTTCGCCATCTAAAGAAGCAATGAGTGCTTGTATATCCGGACTCTGATGTGAGCGACTGCCAACAATCTTCCAACTTTCATTTGCCTGACGAGCTTTAGGTGAAATGGCCGAATTCCCTGTCTCCTCAAGCTTATAGGCTTGAACAGCTTCACCTTCCTGATTAACACCGACGTAAGTTGTCGATAATACAGGGGCATAAACAACACCTAAGGTAGCCTTGCCATTTTCGATAAGCGCAATATTGACTGTGAATTCGCCATTTTTCTTTATGAACTCTTTGGTGCCATCAAGTGGATCAACTAACCAATAACGCGTCCACTTCTGGCGTGTTTCCCAGTCAATCTTTGATGATTCTTCTGAGAGAATAGGGAGATTCGATATAGCTTCCAAGCCGTTCACGATAATATGGTGGGCTGCAAGGTCTGCCTCAGTAAGCGGACTTTTATCGCTTTTATCAACGACATCAAAATCTCGCTGGTAAATTTCCATTATCGCGGCACCAGCTCGATGTGCGATGTCTATGACGTTTTCTGTTAGCTGACTCATTAATCTATGAGGCCTTGTTCTTGTAGTGCTGCAACAATGCGCTCAGCGGAATCTGATGCTGATTCTTCCTGATAGGTTAGGTGTATTTCAGGTTTCTGAGGTGCTTCATATGCAGAGTCGATACCGGTAAACTGGCTAATCTCTCCGTTACGAACCTTTTTGTACAAACCTTTAGGGTCACGCTGCTCACATACATCGAGTGGCGTATCAACAAAAACTTCAACGAACTCGTTTTCTTCCAACAAGCCTCGGCAGTAATCTCTATCGGCTTGGAAAGGCGAAATGAAAGCTGTAATTACGATAGTGCCTGAGTCCACAAAAAGTTTAGAGACTTCGCTAATACGTCTAATGTTTTCAACACGGTCTTTGTCGCCAAAACCTAAATCGCCGCACAATCCATGACGCACATTGTCACCATCTAAAAGGTAGGTGTGCTTACCGAGTTCGGTTAGCTTTTTCTCAACTAAGTTCGCAATTGTAGATTTACCGGAACCACTTAGTCCTGTCATCCATAGAACGAAAGGCTTTTGCTTTTTAGCATCTGCTCTGCGCTTTTTATCAACTTCATGTTGGTGCCAAACAATATTTGTAGCCATTAGAAATACCCTTCCATCTTTTTCTTCTCCATTGAACCTGAAGAATCATGATCAATCATTCGCCCTTGGCGCTCAGATGTTTTAGTTAACAACATTTCTTGAATTACGTCAGTGAGCGTATTGGCATTAGATTCAACAGCACCTGTAAGAGGGTAACAACCTAATGTTCTGAACCTTACTGAACGCATTTCAGGTGTTTCACCTTCATTCAATGGCATACGATCATCATCAACCATGATCAACATACCATCGCGCTTAACAACTGGGCGTGGTTTCGCTAAATAAAGTGAGGGTATTTCGATATTTTCCAAGTAAATATATTGCCAGATGTCGAGCTCAGTCCAGTTAGACATAGGGAATACGCGGATGCTCTCGCCTTGATTAATTTGCGAGTTATAAATATTCCATAATTCTGGTCGTTGGTTTTTAGGATCCCAGCGATGGTTCTCATCACGGAAAGAATATACGCGTTCTTTAGCGCGAGACTTCTCTTCATCGCGGCGAGCGCCACCAAAAGCGGCATCAAATTTATATTTATTTAATGCTTGCTTAAGTGCAACTGTCTTCATGATATCCGTATGTTTAGAACTACCATGAGTAAATGGGCCGACGCCCATATCGATACCTTCTTGGTTTTTATGCACAATCAGGTCGAAGTCGTGTTTCTCAGCCATTCTGTCGCGGAATTCAATCATTTCTTTGAACTTCCACGTTGTATCAACATGCATTAATGGAAAAGGTATCTTACCTGGTGCGAATGCCTTTCTAGCAACATGTAGCAATACAGATGAATCTTTACCAACTGAGTAAAGCATGACAGGGTTATCAAATTCAGCTGCAACCTCACGGAATATGTGAATAGATTCAGCCTCAAGTTGTTTTAAATGAGTAACAGTTGGAACACTGGTGGTCATAGTGGTTTCCATAATTAAAGATATTCAATGAGTATACGTAAACTGTCTAAAATGCTGACTTTACCGCTAGCCGATGTCGACTATTGAGCCATCACCGAAATCGTCCAAGCCATTAGATTTAGGGTTTAAGACAAATTAGGTATACCAAACAATTATATGCTTAGAACAATATCATAAGTATACAGCTTCAATGTGAGAGCGAGTATGCCACTTTGCTATTAGATAACATCGAAAGGTATTAAAACGATGATATATATAACGTGCTAGCCTAACGACTGCCTTTCGTTAGCCCAAATAACCGCCTGTTGGTATTTCAAAGCAGTATCATCTTTGTCTAAATTGAGTTTTTCCGAGATAGTAGCTGCGCTCTGCCAATCCGCTTTTTCGAAACAGGTCACTAAGGCGAGGTAAGTCGATAGCTCGCCTTCGTTTGACGTGAGTGCCGATTTAATGTGTGAGGCTAGAGGCAAGGTCTCCAATAGCTCTGCTAGATCTGAGTCCAGCATGGCATCTAGTAGTGATAACAACCCAACAAGAAACGCACACGCTTGTTCTTGATTTTGGCTAGGGAAACAGGTGAGTGATTCGCAAAATCTTGCCCGTATTAAACTCATGGCGGTTAAAGAAGGCGGTTTACCATCTGAGTATTTAGTTGCAAATAACAGTGAAACGAAACGCCTGAGCTCTTGTTCTCCTAAAACTAAAATTGCTTGCTTGATGGTTGAGATTTCGCATTCACGCTTAAAAATAGGGGACTGGGTATATCGTAAGAGTTTGTATGACAAATTCACATCGAGCTCAAACGCTTTACTGACTTTGTTCACATCGGGCTCGGGCTTTGACATTTCGGACATAATATCAGCCAGTGCAATATGCGAAGGTGTGAGTGTGCGGCTCTGGAGTATTTCTGGGCGACTAAAGAAATATCCTTGGAAATAACTAAAACCTAACTCTTTTGCTTGAGAAAACTCGTCATATGTTTCTATTTTCTCAGCAAGCAGTTTGATCTTTGGAAAGTCCTTTATGTCCTCAATAATCTGCCTAACCTCATCCATTGTCGTTAGAGTGAAATCTATCTTGATGATATCGACGTAGGGGTAAAAGTGCTTCCAGACGGCTTGATGTTCATAATCATCAAGAGCAATGGTGTAACCGTTTTGTTTAAACTCTTTGATTGCTTCAAGCAATTGTTTGCCGGGCTTAACTGTTTCTAGTACCTCAATAACTATGTGGTCTTTAGGGAGAATTAGAGGGTAGCGATTCAGTAAGGTTTCGTGAGTAAAATTGATAAAAGCAGGATGGTTATGCGCTAGCTTCTCTAACCCCAAACTGGAGACCAAGCCTTCAACCATATTACTGGTGGCTTGGTCATCATCCATGTCTTTAGGGAAAGCATTTTCTAAGCTGTCGCGGAAAAGTAGTTCATAGGCATAAAGCGTTTTATCAGCATTGAGAATGGGCTGCCGTGCTGTAAAAAATGCCATATTTAGTTCCTTTATCCTTTTCGTATATATCTACTTAACTCTAGTATAGTCAGCGAAGTGGTTTCACGACATATTTTGGACTTCTTCGGTCATTTGAGCATATTGCGATTGGATTGTTGAGCTCACCTCACCAGAGAATTTACTTGCTAGAATGGCAACACTCCCACCGATAATAAATCCAGGTACAATTTCATAAATTAGTCCACTTAAGCTTTGTTCGCCAATCGTGATTGGTGCATATATCCAGAAAAGTACCGTAATAGCACCTGCGAGCATGCCGCTAATAGCTCCAGTTCTCGTTAGCCCAGCCCAGAATAAACTCAACAATATGATGGGACCGAAAGCTGCACCAAAACCTGCCCATGCATTACTGACCAAAGTCAGTATGCTGCTATCTCTATTGTAGGCGAGGGCGATAGCAATGATTGCTACCAATAATACAGATAGCCTTCCAACAGTGACCAACTCTTTTTGACTAGCGTCTCTACGTACAAAGATTTTGTAAAAATCTTCTGTTAATGAACTGGAAGAAACTAAAAGTTGAGAAGAAATGGTACTCATAATTGCTGCAAGTATTGCCGCTAAAAGAAAGCCACCGATTAAAGGAGAAAACAGTAGCTGAGATAAAAGAACAAATATGGTCTCTGGGTCAGCGATATCAATGCCGTTCTGACTAACATAAGCAGCACCAACCAATCCTGTTGATGAGGCACCAATTAAAGTCACCAGCATCCAACTCATACCTATACGTCGTGCTGTCTTTACTTCGGTTACGGAGCGTATCGCCATAAAGCGAACAACGATGTGTGGTTGACCAAAATAGCCTAATCCCCAGGCCATGCTTGAGATAATTGCCATAATCGATACACCACTGAGCAGATTCAGTTTATTACCAGGTAAATCAGCGAGTATTGAAGTCGTTGTGCTTAGCCCTCCGATATCTGTCAATGCAACAATTGGCACTAAAATGAGAGCAATAAACATAATACAGCCTTGTACAAAGTCAGTGATACTTACAGCCATAAAGCCGCCAAATAAGGTGTAAGCGACAACGACACCTGCTGTAATGTATAAACCTAGCTCATAGCTTAAGCCGAAAGAGCTCTCGAAGAGTTTGCCGCCAGCAACAACACCAGAAGATGTATACAGGGTGAAGAAGATTATGATGACAATAGATGAGATGACTCTTAATGCATAACCCTCATTGTCGAAACGTTTGGCGAAGAAGTCAGGAATCGTCAGTGCATCATCTGCAACCGCTGTGTATACACGAAGTCTCGGAGCGACGAGAAGATAGTTAAAGTAAGCGCCGATCAGTAACCCTATGGCAATCCAAACACTACTGACACCAGAAACAAACATGGCTCCGGGTAACCCCAGTAGCATCCAGCCACTCATATCGGAAGCGCCTGCCGACAGGGCAGTAACGGCTGGACTCATTTGTCGACCGCCGAGCATATAACCGGACATACTTTTGTCTGATTTCTTGTATGAATAAAGGCCTATCCCCAACATTGCGAGGAAATAGATAGCCAGTGAGACAAAAGTACCTGTTTGCATAGTGCTTCCTGTTAAAATTATTTTTATTTCTTAATTAGAGCGTTTTGATCTTCACTGCAAAAATGCACAATAAAGATCAACGCACTTTAGTTATATCTTTGATAGTTAAGATAAACAAACCTTTGCAATGCTAACAAGAGCATTGACGCAATTCTATGAGGAAAATAAATGAGTGACTGTAAATGGTTTGAATACGCACAACTCAGTAAAGAGGAGTTGGAAGCAATATTCGAGCTCAGGCAACGCGTTTTTGTGATTGAACAACAAAGTATTTACCCCGATATAGATGGGCTTGATAAAAGCGCTCTGCACCTAGTGATGTCACAAAAAGGGAAGATGATAGGTTATGTTCGTCTGCGTTGTTTAGACGATGCTCAATGTTGGAAAATCGAGAGAGTGCTGTTGGAAGAAGGTTCTCGTGGATTGGGGTTAGGTGATGAGCTTATTAAGCAAACGATTGATAAAGCCCAGTCTATTAACAATGAGTTTGATATTAAGTTATCGTCTCAGTGCTCTGCAATCGCTTTCTATCAACGTTTTGGTTTTAAAGAAAAAGGTGAAGTATACGATGATGGTGGGATAGACCATATCGATATGATCAAGCCATCGACTCAATAGCTATTTCTTATGAGCATTAAAAAACCCAGCTTAAGCTGGGTTTTTATTGGAATCGTTCTTACGCCGTGTAATCTAATTTCTTAGATAACGAAGATTTAAATTTCTCTAGAGCTTCGCCTTTTTCACCAATAATGACCATGTTGGTTTCGCCCAATTGAAGTGACGTACCATCCATATCATCATCGCCAAAAGTATCTTTCATAAGAAGGCGGTCTTCATGAGGAACAATAAAGACAGAAACTTTACCTTGTTCCCCTTCCATGATGAGGTGCAGTGTACGTACCTTATCTACATCACAAAAGTTAGCTGAGAATACTTTGCCGATATCGCTACTAAACTGAGTGCCAAAACTTGCTAATTTAAAATTAACTTGTTGTGTAGACAGGTTAGCATCTCCATTTTCCATCTCTTTAGCATGATAGAAGTGAGCTAAAGCGCCTTCTGAGAAATTAATATCTGGTTGTCTTTGCTGGAAAGTTGTAAAACTTATGCCAATTGCAAAAGCAACAGAAGCAGCTAGAGCCAAATGCACTCTGCCGCGTCTTTTCGTTTCTTGATGCTGATTCAACGACTGATTAAGAATAATTTTATGCGCCAGATTCTCTGGCACAGGAACATTCATTGTTTCCTGAATGGCTACATCAAGATCTTTGAGTTCGTTCCAAAGTTTTTGCTTCGATTCATCCTGCAGTGCCGCGTCTCGAACTTTTGAATCGTTCGTTGATGGCTCTGAGTAAATGGAACGTCTAAACTCCAGGTCATCCATTTTTATAATCTCTGCCTTCATTACTTCTCTCTAATTGTTCTTTCAGTTGGTTTCGTGCCCTAAACAAACGTGTCATAACAGTATTTTTGTTAAGATCCAGTTGTTCAGCTATTTCTTCGCCGCTATAGCCAAACATGACCTGCAGCATTAACGGTTCTCTATACTCTTCACTTAAATTAGCAATAAGACGCTGTAATTCTTGATGCTCGATCTGAGTTTCATTCGATGGTCCGCCATCCTCTAAGGACACATCATCCATATCCACTAGATCGAATTGCTTGCGTTCAAATCGACGCGCGTTTTCTCGTCTTAAAATAGTAATCAACCAAGCTTTTGCTGCTTTCTCATCTTTTAGAGAGTCTAATGAGCGCCAGGCACGTAAAAATGTCTCTTGTACAATGTCTTCAGCAATGGCTTTATCTTTCACTAACCAATAAGCGTATCGGTATATATCAGCGTGCAGAGCTTGAACCAAAGCCTCGTAACGCTTTTGTTTTGCAGCTATGTCACTAGGGACCGCACTAAGTTTTGTTTTATTTCGCGAAAACATACAAATTTATTGAATTTCTTTCTTAATGTTCATAATAGTATCAATATTCTTTATCAAAAGGGTATTATTCCTCCGAAAAGATAAGAAAATCGTCTATTTTTTAAAGATTTAGTGAGAGTTTAACAAACTCTCCAGCTATGCATTTATCTAAATCTGACTGTCTACCCAG
The DNA here is from genome assembly GCA_004353515.1 of Alteromonadaceae bacterium M269. GTDB lineage: Bacteria > Pseudomonadota > Gammaproteobacteria > Enterobacterales > Alteromonadaceae > M269. The sequence continues at coordinate 885,707 of SMNZ01000002.1, forward strand.
GCATTAACTTTGTCTTCTAAGACATTCAAAGGAACAGGCCCATCTTTGAGTATTTCATCATGGAAGCCTCGAATGTCGAATTTATCGCCCAGTTTTTGCTTAGCAGACTCGCGTAATTCCATAATCTTGAGTTTGCCTATCATATAAGCTGTTGCCTGGCCTGGCATTGCAATATAACGCTCAATCGCTTTGACTGCATCATTTTGAGGGTTAGGTGTGTTTTCCAACAGATAATTAATAGCGTCTTCACGGCTCCACTGCTTTGCGTGTATACCGGTATCAACAACGAGTCGACAAGCACGCCACAATTCCATCGCTAAACGCCCGAAATCAGAGTAAGGGTCTTGGTAAAAGCCCATATCCTTGGCGAGCTCTTCTGTATATAGACCCCAGCCTTCAGTGTAAGCAGTAAAAGAAGCATACTTTTGGAATTCTGGGATTCCTTCAAGCTCTTGTGCAATCGCTCTTTGCATATGGTGACCAGGTATTCCTTCATGGTAAGCCAAAGCCTCCATTTGATATGTTGGCATAGAGTTCATATCAAATAAGTTGGCGTAATATGTTCCTGGACGAGAGCCGTCTTTTGAAGGGCTTTGGTAGAAGGCTTTTCCAGCAGACTGTTCTCTGAAAGCTTCAACGCGTTTAACAATCATGTCTGCTTTAGGCAATAGCCCAAAGTATTCAGGGATTTTGTTACGCATTTGGTCTATAAGATCGGTAGCTTCGGTTAAGTAACGATCTCTGCCTTCTAGGTCATTAGCATAGTAAAACTGTTTGTCTGTGCGCATGAACTCAAAGAATTCATTTAAGGTGCCGCTAAACTCGACTTTCTTCATAATGTCGCGCATTGCATCGTGAATACGTTTGACATTGTCTAAGCCAATTTGATGAACTTCTTCTGCATTAAGATCAGTTGTTGTGAACCAAGCTAACCGATTAGCGTACCATTTATCGCCATCGGGCAAGCGCCAAACACCATCTCCCTCAGGGCTTAATTCCCGTTGTTTTTCCAGCTCTTTGATCATTGCAGTATAAGCTGGCTGAACTGATTCGAGCATGGCATTGCGAGCATCTGCTAGTAGGGCAGATTTCTCTGATGATGATAGTTCTAGTTTGTCGATCTTATTATTGAAATCATTCCAGATTGTTGAGCTGTTTGGAGACTCTTCAAACGGTGCGCCAGTAATGACATTTTTAGAGGCTTGAATCATTTGATCATAAGCCCATTTAGGTGGATAAACGCCTAGTTCTTCGCGTATGCGCAGTTGTTCAATTACTTGTTCGAACAATGTGTCAACACTATCTAGTCGGGAAACATAAGCTTCGGCATCACTGATATCAGAAATACGGTGAATATTGATTAAAAAGCTTGGAACCAGTGTATGGAAAGCTCTGAACTGGTGCATGATATAAGTATGATGGCGATATTCATCATTTGCCAGCTCTCGCTCAATGGAGAGTTGATTAATCTTCAAACTTAGCTTTTGGCTTTCTGATAGCTGAGATTGATCGAAAGTCGACAATTCGGCTAATCTGGCTCTTAAAGTATTCGCTTGCTTATCGAATCTTTCCTCAGAAATCGTATCCCATTTATCATAATCCCACTTGTAGCCAAGGTAACCTTGTCGAAGAGGAGAATCTTTAACATCGGCTTCGAAGTTTTGCGCAAAGAAGTCATCAAGACGTCCAGAGTCCGATGTCGTCACCTGTTCTTGTTGATCTGTTTTCGTACTTTCAACTGTCTGATTAGCCGGTGTGCAGGCCCCGAGCGACGCAATAAGTGCCCCTATGGTTAAAGCTAATATGGTTTTCTTCATTGTACTTCCTTAAGCGTTCGTCGGATAAAGAGATTTAAGTTCGGTGCCTTGGGACACTCTTTTTTTGTTTTTATCGGATTTTATTCTTTGAATGATCTTACTCAACTCATTCGCTGTCCAAGATGTGTTCTCTTGGCTATAACGCGATTGCAGCATATTTTTAATCGCTAAATTAAGAGGTTCGTCTGCCAACAGCCGTTGAGACTCTGCAAGCGAGCAGTGTTTTTTGTTGCAGACTTCCGAAAGCCACATTGCAAGAGCTGGTTGTATTTTCCCAGGTTCATTGGTTTTTAATGCGGCAGAGAGAGAATCCCACGAATTTGCTTCTACTTTTGCAGAGCTAGAATTGCGTTGAGGTGAGCCTTCTTTATTACGGCTAACATACCATAAAAGCAGTGTTAGCAGCCATAATATGAGGAGCGCAGTACTACTGTGAGACCACCAGGAGGTTTGTGTTATCGTCACAACTTCTGTTGGTGTGTCAATGTCAGGTTCAACACTTACAGGAGGTAAGCTTGGCAAATTATTCGATTGACTTGCCGACGGTTGAATTGTAATCGTCCTAGAAGGAAGAGTCGCGTACTCGGTTGTTTGTGTTTTTACATTAAACCAAGGAACACGAACTTCTGGAATGGTAATATCGCCAGCTTCACTTGGAATAATGGCAATGCGTTCAGTGCGTTGCGCGATAAGTGAATCATCTCTCTCGACAGTGGTCGATGTTGGTTGTTCTGGGTAGGTTTTTAATGAATCAGGGTAACCGCTATTTACAGAGGGTAATTGTTCTTCAACTAACCCTACAGCGGTTAACGTTAATGTACGTGTTATGGGTTCTCCCACTCGATACTCTGATGGTTGTGGCTGCCATTCTTCATTTAACTCAATGTAATCACTAGGAAGCCAATGTGTGTTGTAGCCTTGTGGGATAGGGCGCACAGTTATATCAATATTGGGGCCTAGTCGAGTGACAGATTTCGTGCGACTAAAGAAGCCAAAAGATTGACTGCTGTTGTCTGCAACTTCACCTTCAAACAGTGAACCTTCAATAACAAATTGTCCACTTTTCTGCGGAATGATAGCGAAGACTCTTTCGATGATGCGAAATCTCTTACCATCAATGATTTCGTTATATTCTTTATCCTGGCCGATCTGCCTCACTTCCGCATCAGCTAACTTGGGTGCAGCAAGGCTACCGCGTTGCAGATCGGTTGCCAGGTAAAGTTTGGCGGTATATCGAATTTGTTGCTGAAGATAAACTTCATTGGTATCGACATCTGTGGTGACATACAGGTTTCTGTTCCTACCTGCTCGACTGGCGGATGCTGGAAGTACCGAGAGCTGAATTGGTTGGCTTTGTTGTCCCTCAATAGTGAATGCTGGAATGGTATAGCGTCCAGGTTTTCTTGGTATTAGTCTTGTTGTCCATTGCGTCAATCTTGTTGTTTGAAAGTTGATGCTTCTGGTTTGACGACTGACAGATGTGTTACCGACAACAAAATCTTTTAAGAGAGGATTGGGATCAAATGCATTGCTGGAAATATCGTCATTAGCTGTGACAACTAAATTCACAGATTCGTCCATAATCATGGGATTTGCGTCTACTGTTGCTGTCACCTCGGTTACAGCAGCGTGAAGATTTCCACAAACTATCAGTAATAGTAAAGTGCCAAACAGAGCACTCGTATTTCTCTTGATGTCAGTCATCATTACCAATTTTTCTCTCGATTTCCTGGGATCCTGTTGCGTTTACGTTTTTGATTTTCCAACAACATCTTTTGTTTAAGTAAAAATGAAGGGTCGTCTGGGACTTTACGCAATAGGTTTTCTAATCTTTGTAACTGTTCTTTTTGCTCATCTGTTAGCTCTTCAGGCTGCGCTTGAGCTTGCTGTTCTTGGCCTTCCTGTTGTTCCTGCTCTTGTTCCTGAGCAGATTGTTCTTCTTCGCCTTCTTGTTCTGATTCTTGCTCTTCAGACTCTTGCTGTTCGCCGTCTTGTTCTTGATTCTCTTCGCTATCGCTTTGGGAACCGTCCTGTTGTTCGGATTGGTCTTGGTTTTGTTCTTGTTGATCTTGCTCGCCAGACTCTTGATCTTGTTGTTCAGAATCAGATTGCTCTTGATTTTCATCTGATGAATCGGACTTTTGTTGTTGCTCCTGCTCTTGCTGCTGTTTTTGTTGTTCCAACAGTTCTTTGTTAAATATGGCGTCTTCGTGATCAGGTTGTTGCGCAATTGTTTGATTGTAAGCTTCTATTGCGGCATCAAGTTCTCCCAGTTGTGCTAATGCATTGCCTCTGTTGTAGTGAGCTTCAGGTGTGTCTAATTGTGAAAATGCATCAGCAGCAGCCTCATAATTACCGCTTCTATAGTGAGAGGAACCTTTCCATAATGGGTCGTTAAACTTTTGGGCTGCGCTATCAAATTGCTCTTGGTTAAAGGCTTTTTGTCCCTGCTGATTTTTGGTTTGCCACAAATCATCCCACCAACCAGCTTCTGCACTAGGTGGGTATAAAGGAAATAACCCTAGGCATAAGATAAAGACTAATCCACGCCTAAAGCTATAAGCAGCAATAGGTAATAATAAGAGAAGTAGGTAGGGGCCCATCTCTTGCCACTGATCACCTTGATTACTTTCTTCCTGCTCAGAGTTTTCTGTCTGGTCAACGAGTGACTGATTGATCAAGAAATCGATATCGCTATTGTCTGATTGAAGAGGAGCATAGCGCCCTTTACCTACGCGGGCTAATATTTTCAGGTTACTGGTTGTTAGTTTGGGGACAACGATGGCTCCAGAGTAATCTTTCAGAAAATCACCATTACTGAGTCTGATTGGTGCACCTTCTTCTGTGCCTATACCAAGAATTGAAATACGGTAAGGGCTAGCATTAATAAACTCATTTATCTCTGCCATCTCATCTAGTTCGATGCCATCAGTAATCAGGAAAATTTCACCTTGTTGGTAACCCGCGTTACTGAGTAGTTCTGACGCTTTTTCAAAGCCGAGTATGGCAGCACTGCCTGGAACAGGCATGATTTCTGGTACCAGGCTTGGGATCAAGCTCACCAAGTTTTTCACATCGCTGGTTAGCGGACTAATAACAAATGCATCACCAGCATAGGCAACCAAGCCAGTTTCACCTTCGGCAATCTCTTCTACTAAATCAATAGCTTTGTATTTCGCTCGTGTTAGCCTATCTGGAACGATATCAGTTGAGCGCATAGACATAGACATGTCCATTAACACGACCTTACCTGTATTCAGTTGATAAACAGGCTGTGGCAATTTTTCCCATGTTGGGCCAGCAAGTGCGAAAACTGTTAATATCCACCCTAGTGCTAGCAGATAAATAGGTGGTGTAGGACGCTTTTTACCTTCTGTTGTCATTAGATGTTGATAAAGATGACTTGCAAGCAATCCTTGCCATCCCGAGCGTTGCTTCACTAAGTACTTAGCTGCAACAATTAACAACACTAAAGGAATAAAAGCCCAGAACCATTCTGGGCGAATAAAATGAAAAAGTGAGAAATCTGTGTTCATAGTTACTACGCGACCTCACCAGACTGTCGCTGACCTTGGAAATTTTGCCAAAGCGGTGCGATAAAAAAACACACAGATAAAAGCAGAGCTAGTGCTAACGGGTAATAGAATAAAGCGCGCAATGGTCTTAACTGCCTGCTCTCACGTTCTATCGGTTCTAACTCATCTAGTGTGGCATAGATTGCTTGTAAGCTTTCCGCATCTCGAGCCCTGAAGTATTGGCCGCCCGTTGACTCGGCTAATGTTGTTAGCATGTTTTCATCAAGTTCTTGTGATGGGTTAACACGCCGGGTTCCAAACAGGCTGCGAACTAACATCTCATCAGCGCCAACGCCGATAGTATAAACCGTAATGTCTTTCTCAATAGCAAGCTGGTTAGCTTGTTCAGGTGTTATGTTACCAGCCGTGTTTTGCCCATCGGTTAGGAGGATAAGAACACGGTTGGATTCTTTTTTCTCGTCGAAACGTTTAACTGCCAAGCCAATCGCATCGCCTATTGCAGTTTGCTCTCCGACTAAACCAATCACAGTTTCATCTAGATACTGCTTAACAGTTTCTCTGTCGTAGGTTAGAGGAGTTTGAAGGTAAGCTGTGTCGGCAAACAAAATTAAGCCGATACGGTCACCAACACGACGCTGAATAAATTGAGATAATACAGATTTAATCATAACAAGGCGGTCTACACGTCTGCCATTGACTTCCATATCGTCAATTTTCATACTTCCTGATAAATCGACCGCGACCATTAAATCTCTCCCTTCAGCAGGGATACTGACGGGTTCCCCTAACCACTGAGGGCGAGCAGCAGCCGTCACTAAGCTGATCCAAGCTAGTAGTGCTAACCAGATCATATTAGAACGTCTCTTTTTTGATTCTTCCTGTGTTTCTAATCCCCTCATTAGCATAGGAACTTTCAATGCTGTGAGCTGCCCTTGTTCTCTTGATGGCAAAAGTCTAAATAAAAAAGGAAGAGGTAAGGCAGCAAAAGCCCATATCCAAGCGAATTCAAACATTGCTATGAACCTCATTCGTTATAGGTTGAGGTGTATTGGCTGCCTTTTGTTGTTTTGGTGGCAATGCTTGGTTTATCCAATACTTAGCTGCGGCTTTTTGTTTTTCTATATCTAAATTATCAGCGTTTGGTTGGTACTGTGCGTTGACTAAACTTTGCAGTTCTGCCTGACATTTCTCATATTGGTTTGGTTTGAGTTGGCTCATGAGAAATTGGACCCAATGTTGACCGTGTAATTGAGCAACGTTTTCCTGTGGGAAATAACTAACGGTTAATCTGCGCATAAGTTTATGCAGGTGTTGGGGCCAATTTTCAGAGTTAGTCGTTAGCATTTCAAGCTCAGCAATAGCCTGTCGCTTTGCGAGATTGGATCTCCAACGTCTAACCTGCCAAATAATAAGAGCGATAATTAAACCAATGACAACTGTAAGTAATATCCACCATCCATAAGCTGGTGGCCACATGCTAGTGGGCTCTGGTAGGTGTATATCTTTTAATTCAGCTAATGGAGAACCTTGCATTATCGTCCCACCAATTGCTGTTCGAGCGGGATGCCCGCGTTAAGCTGGATAACTTTAGCTCGGCATTGTTCTAATGCTTTCACAACTTGATTATTTCTCTTGTTATATTCTTGCTGATAGTGAGTTGCTGTTTTTTGTTCACCCAATAACAATGTTTGATTCTGAACGCCATCTGTTAATGCCACTTGCTGAACAACTTTGGCTTGCGGAAGTTGGTGTTCGAAAGAATCGGATACTTTATAAGCAACGAGTTCACAATGGCGACTCAAGCGGCTGAGATGTCTTTTAGCCGTTTCATTCATTTGCGTGAAGTCGCTGATTAAAAATACCATTGAACCTGGTCTAGCAAGTCGCCTTAAGCGAGCACAGGAATCGGCAAAAGTAATTTCTGTATTCTTATTGGTAGCTGCTGACGAATGAACTTTGATTAGGCCATTTAATAAGGCTAAGACTGACTTTTGTCTTGTCTGAGGCTTGAATTCTAAGTGCTGGCTCTGATTAAACAAGAGACCGCCAATGCGATCACCATGGTTTTTAGCAGCCCAGGCCAAAAGTGATGTTAGGTGAGCTGCTTGAACCGATTTGAAAAGAAGCTCAGTGCCAAAGTGCATGCTTTTAGATAAATCACACAATACAAAAACAGGACGCTCTTTCTCTTCCCGATAAAGCTTGGTGTGCGTTTTACCGGTTCTTGCTGTCACACGCCAATCAATGGCTCGAATATCATCGCCGGGTTGATAGTGCCTAGCTTCGTCAAACTCCATTCCTCGGCCTTTTGTTTTGGCCAGGTAACTACCTGCTAGTTTCGCTTGAATCGCTTTTTTAGGGCTGATATCAAGCAGGGCAGCCTTGTTTTGATAGTACAAGAGCTCTTTCATACTCAGGCTGACACCGTTGGTATGATGTTGTGCTAACCAAGCTTGTGTTTCATGTAGATTAAACTGCATCATTTAAGGTACTGGTACGAGCGCAATAATCTTGTCGAGAACCTGGTCTGCGTTAATACCTTCAGCTTCTGCTTCGTAGCTAAGTAATACGCGGTGACGCAACACATTGTGGAATACCGCTTGTATATCATCTGGGCCAACAAAATCTCGGCCATTAAGCCAAGCATGTGCTCGAGAACATTTATCCAAGGCAATTGTTGCTCTAGGAGAGGCTCCGAATTCAATCCAGCTCGCCAGTTGTGAGTCATAGAGTTCAGGCTGTCGTGTCGCAACAATAAGCTGAACCATGTAGTTTTCTAATGCGTCAGCAAGATGAATTTTCAAGACTTCTTTTCTAGCAATAAAAATATCGTTTTGCGTTAGTTCTTGAGGCTTTTCAACTTTTTCGGTAATGGCTTCGTTGCGTGTTAAGCGCAAGATTTGTAATTCAGTTTCCGCACCAGGGTAATCAATGCTTAAGTGCATTAAGAAACGATCAAGTTGCGCTTCAGGTAATGGATAAGTACCTTCTTGCTCAATTGGGTTTTGTGTTGCCATAACCAAGAATAAAGGCGGTAATGGATACGTTTTATTACCTACGGTAATTTGGCGTTCCGCCATGGCTTCTAGTAGTGCTGATTGCACTTTAGCTGGTGCTCGGTTTATTTCATCAGCAAGCACGAGATTGTGGAATAGGGGACCTTGTTGAAAAACAAATGAACCGTCTTCTGGGCGGTAAATGTCTGTACCCGTTAAATCTGCAGGTAAAAGATCCGGTGTAAATTGCACACGGTGAAAGTCACCTTCAACACCTTGAGCGAGGGCATTAACGGCTCTTGTTTTAGCGAGCCCTGGAGGCCCTTCAACTAGAAGGTGTCCATCAGCTAACAAAGCGATGAGAATATTCTGCGTTAAGGTTTGCTGGCCTATAACTTGGCTATCTAAATAATTAAGAAGTTGTTTGAATTGAGCAGAAGCCATAATAATTAACGGATTTCCTACGGTTATAGTTTATAAAGTTTTTATTTTCTCAGCACAGAGACAACCTAACCCATATAAGGTTTCATGCAAGAAAAACAATGTTACAAAAACTTGTCTGGCGATATTTTATACGAGAAGTTGTAATGTTTTATATACTTAGGGATTATTTGTACCCGAAACAGGTATTTTATCATTTATTCCCTTTTGTTAAATGATTGAAATGTATATGAGAATACTAGAGCGCTTTGTTTTAGTAGATGAATGACTTGCTGGTGCTTGTTCATGCCGTTGAAATATCGGTTAGGTATATACCATGACAGGATCAAATTTGAATTTTTTTGGCTAATCTGTACAATTCTGTCTCAAATTAGAGGTCAGACCACTTAAGGAGTGCTTATGTCATCCACTCAATCAGTTACAGCACGCAACGGCGATAGAATAGCCATAGTTGCCGGTTTAAGAACACCGTTCGCTAAGATGGCGACGTATTTTCATGGCGTGCCCGCTGTTGATTTAGGAAAAATGGTCGTCAACGAAATGTTGGTAAGAAACGATGTTGATCCTAAGTCTGTTGATCAGCTTGTTTACGGTCAAGTTGTACAAATGCCTGAAGCACCGAACATTGCGCGTGAAATTGTGTTGGGCACAGGAATGAACATTAATACCGATGCTTATAGTGTTTCTAGAGCCTGCGCAACAAGTTTTCAGTCAACAGTGAATGTCGCCGAATCTATGATGGCAGGAACTGTTCAAGTTGGCGTTGCTGGAGGCGCTGATTCGACTTCAGTATCACCTATCGGTGTATCAAAGCCTCTAGCTAGAGCACTTGTTGACCTGCAGAAAACAAAGACATTAGGTCAAAAATGGCAGGTTCTTAAAAAGTTAAAACTTAAGAACCTTTTGCCTGTACCTCCTGCTGTTGCCGAATACTCAACAGGCCTTTCTATGGGGCAAACTGCAGAACAAATGGCCAAGACGCATAACATTAGTCGAGCTGACCAAGATGCGTTAGCCCACCGCTCTCACGCGAATGCTGCTAAGAGTTGGGAAGATGGCTTGTTAGAAAATGAAGTGATGACAGCTTATGCTGAACCTTTTAAAGGTGCGCTGGAGAGAGATAACAACGTAAGAATGGATTCAAAAGTTGAAGGGTATGCAAAACTGCGCCCTGTTTTTGATAGAGCACATGGTTCAGTGACTGCAGCGAACGCAACGCCATTGACTGATGGTGCATCAGCCGTATTAATGATGACTGAGAGTCGCGCAAAAGAATTAGGCTACACGCCTTTGGGTTATATTAAGAGCTATGCATTCGCAGCTATAGACGTCTGGGAAGATATGTTGATGGGACCTTCCTATGCAACGCCTCTTGCGCTGGAACGAGCGGGTATGGATCTGAACGATCTGACACTTATTGAAATGCATGAAGCTTTTGCGGCTCAAACATTGGCTAACATCAAAATGTTTGCAAGTGATAAGTTTGCACAAGAGAAGCTTGGAAGAAGTAAAGCAACCGGTGAGATTGATATGGACAAGTTTAACCAAATGGGTAGTTCTATCGCGTATGGTCACCCCTTTGCAGCAACCGGAACCCGAATGATAACGCAGATGTTAAACGACCTTAATCGCCGTGGTGGTGGAACAGGGTTATTAACTGCATGTGCTGCTGGTGGCTTAGGCGCAGCTATGATTGTTGAAACAGAATAAGGAAACGTAAGAATGAGCGAACAAAATCAATCTGCGTTTACGTTAGACAAAAGAGAAGACGGCATCGCCATCCTAACTATGGATGTGCCTGGCGAGACCATGAATACGCTAAAAGCGGAATTTAGTGACCAAATTACCACTATGCTGGATCAGATCGAATCGGATAACAGCATTAAAGGTGTCGTTGTCGCGAGTGGAAAAGAGAATTCCTTTGTCGCTGGTGCAGATATCTCGATGCTAGATGGCTGTGAAACTGCCGAGCAAGCGCAAGCTTTATCAAGCTCTGGCCAAGCGATTTTTGATCGTATTGAAAAATTGAAGATACCTGTTGTTGCCGCTGTTCATGGACCTGCCCTTGGAGGCGGACTCGAACTTGCGTTGTGCTGCCACAGTCGAGTCTGTAGTGACGATAGCAAAACTGTTTTAGGTTTACCTGAAGTGCAACTGGGCGTGCTGCCTGGCACAGGTGGTACTCAGCGTTTACCCGCATTGATTGGTATTCAGCAGGCAATGCAAATGATGCTAACAGGTAAGCAAGTCAAAGCGAAGCAAGCGAAGAAGCTTGGTTTAGTTGACGATGTTGTGCCACATTCAGTTCTAATTGATGTAGCAGTAAAACTAGCTACAAAAGGCAAAAAGAAGTCGGCTCAACCTAAGTTGTCTCTAGTAAATAAATTCTTAGAAAAAACACCCTTTGGGCAACAGATAGTATTTAAACAGGCACGTAAACAAACGTTATCCAAGACTTTCGGTAACTATCCAGCACCTATGCGCATTATTGACTGTATAGAGGCTGGTGTTACAGGAAAGAAAGGTTATCAAACAGAAGCTAAGCTGTTTGGTGAATTGGTGATGACGTCAGAATCGAATGAGTTACGTAATATCTTTTTTGCCACGACCGACATGAAAAAAGAGAGTGGCGTTGAAGGTGTTGAACCTGCTGATTTATCAAAGATCGGGGTTTTAGGTGGTGGTTTGATGGGCGGAGGTATCGCCTACGTGACCGCAACTAAAGCTAGTTTACCTGTGCGCATAAAAGATATTCGCAGTGAGGGTATAGCGAATGCCATGAAATACTCTTTCGATTTGCTGAATAAGAAGGTTAAGCGCCGCTTTATGGCAAAGAGTGTTATGCAAAAGCAAATGGCACTTCTAACTGGTTCAACAAATTATGACGGCTTTGGTGACGCAGATGTTGTTATCGAAGCGGTATTTGAAGATATCTCTTTAAAACAGCAAATGGTTGCTGATATTGAGGAAAACTGTAACGAGAATACTATTTTCGCGTCTAACACGTCTTCAATTCCTATTGGACAAATTGCCGAAAAAGCAAAGCGTCCTGAGAACGTTATTGGTCTGCACTATTTTTCTCCCGTAGAAAAAATGCCGCTGGCGGAGGTTATTTCTCATGACAAGACGTCTGAGCAAACGATATCAACGACAGTAGAACTTGCGCGTCGCCAAGGTAAAACACCAATTGTTGTTAAAGACGGTGCTGGCTTCTATGTGAATAGGATACTAGCTCCATATATGAATGAAGCAGCCGATGTTTTGTTGGCAGGTGAGCCTATTGAACAAATCGATAAAGCGCTGCAAAAGTTCGGTTTCCCTGTTGGGCCGGTCAAGTTGCTTGATGAAGTTGGTATTGATGTTGGGACGAAGATTATCCCTATCCTAATGGCCCAGTTTGGTGATCGATTTAAGTCTGCTGATGCGTTCGACAAAGTCTTAAAAGATGACCGTAAAGGGAAAAAGAACAAGAAGGGCTTCTATCTTTATACTGGCAAAAAACCTGGCAAAGAAGTTGACGAAAGTATCTACAGCCTAGTTGGTGTTAAACCCAACCCGAGTATGAGCTTGAATCAGATATCTGAACGTTGCGTCATGATGATGTTGAATGAAGCGGCTATGTGTTTAGATGAAGGTGTTATTCGCAGTGCTCGTGATGGAGATATCGGTGCCATATTTGGTATTGGATTCCCTCCATTCCTTGGCGGACCATTCCGTTATATGGATAGTTTAGGTATCGAGCATGTGGTTAATCGCTTAGAGCACTATCAGTCAACGTTGGGTGATAAGTTTGCTCCTGCTCAACTTCTTCTTCAAATGAAAGAAGAAAATAAAACCTTTTATTAACAACTAGTTAACCTTTGAAAAAGCTGCATTTGCAGCTTTTTTTTTGACCATATTTTAGTGTATGATGCGCACCCTAACTAGGAGATGGTCATGATGTTATTAGTAGTGTTGGTGTTGACTGTTTCTAGTCTATTTTATTATGTGCAGGCGTTTAAAAACGGGATGTCAGCGAAAGGCTGGGCGGTCATTGGGTTGGCTATTGGGCCTTGTGCACTACCTTTATTTAGAGCTCAAAAGCGTATGGCATTGCGTAGAGTTCAAGGATTCGATTCCGTTTTCTTCGGTGCTTAGAATCTCACTTTCCTGTAGATAAGAAAAAAGAGAGGAATCCCTCTCTCTTTTTTAATTACAAATGCTTAGCGTTTTTGCTAGATCTTGAACAAATATTCTAGCTATCAAAACCAACTGAAGAGGCCGAAACCTTTCTTCTTCTTAAACTCCGTCTTGGTAGTGTCTACAATAACAGTCTTTGTATTTGTATCTTCTTTCGAAACTTCTACCTTCTGGTTTGCATTATCTGCTGCAGGAGCAGTACTTACGGCTAACGCCATCGCATAAGCTTTCAACATATTATCTTTCCTCTTATTAGCGTTGAATTTGACATAATTAAATATGTCAGCTTCCGATGTAGCTATATTCGTGCCACTTTTTATTGTGGGGTTAAGTAGCTGATTTAAAAGGATTTAGTATTGAGTGTTTCTATGAAATGAGGGTCAAATATATGACGCTGGTTATTCGGTAATCTATAGAAGTAGGCTAAATAGAGTTAACTATATTCGAAAGATTCTTATTCTCACGTAACATTTTTTCAAAACGCTCGGCGCTAAGAGGTTTACTAAATAAGTATCCTTGAATCATTTCACACTCATAGCTTCTGAGTATAGAAAGTTGTTCTTCTTGCTCTACACCTTCTGCGACAACTTTAAGCCCTAAGTTATGAGCGATATTGATGATGGCGGAAATCATATGCCTGTCGACACTGCTAGTCGCAATTCCATCAATAAAGGCTTTATCAATTTTCAGGGTATTTAATGGGAACTGCTTGAGATAAGCCAACGATGAATAACCTGTACCAAAGTCATCTAAGGCTAGGTGAATACCTCGCTCTCTTAATCTTTCCATTAACATTAGAGATTCATCAGGGTGTTGCATCAAGGTCCCTTCAGTAATTTCACATTCAAGGTGTAATGGAGATAAACCCGTTTGTTTAAGTATCTTGGTAATACGGTCATCCAAGTCTGGCAATTCAAACTGGCGAGCAGAGATATTTATAGCAACTCGACCTGTAAATAAGCCTTCTTTAACCCAGCGTTGAGTATCTTTGCAGGCTTTACGTAATACCATTTCGCCGATTTGAATAATTTGCCCAGTCTGTTCAGCGAGTGGGATAAATTGATTAGGACTCACAATGCCTTTTTCAGGGTGTTCAAACCTGACCAGGGCTTCCATACTGATGAGTTTGCCTGTTATTACGTCGACTTTGGGTTGGTAATAAACAGTAAAGAGATCTTCTTTTAAGCCGTGACGAATCAGGTTTTCAATTTGTAATTGACGAACCGCATGTTGATTCATTTCGCCGCTAAAGAATTGATACCTGTGGCCCCCTGAGTTTTTAGCAAAATACATTGCTGTATCTGCATTTTTTAATAGTTCTTGAGGGCTAGTCCCATCACCTGGGAAGAAGGCTAGTCCAACGCTGGCACCCAATACAAACTCCTGTTTATTGATAATAAATGGGCGAGCGACTTCATCTAATATAAATTGTGCAAAATGCGTAATACGGTGAATATCAGTTGTTTTATCTACAAGGATACTGAACTCATCACCGCCTAGGCGGTAACAGGTTGCATTGTTACCGGTCAACTTTTGCAGTCTCGAAGCTATTTGCTTGATCAGTAAATCACCCGTTTGGTGACCCATGGAATCATTAATTTTCTTAAAGTTATCGATATCTAAGCAGAGTAGGGCATGATTAGTATTCTTTCTTACCAAGTTATCATGGCTTGCTTGGAAGAAAGAGCGATTAGGTAAGTTAGTTAGAGGGTCGGTATTAGCTAACTTAAGTAATTCTTTTTCCGTCGTCTTACGATCAGTAATATCTGACATCACACCAACAAAGTGAGTAATAACACCATCTTCTGTTTTAATGGCATCGATATTTAAGCTAATTTCAAACCGTTCGCCATTAACGCGAGAGGACTCGATTTCCCCAAACCAATTACCTTTATGAATCAGCGTCTTTTTCACTTCTTCAGTAAATGCTTCAGGGTACTGATAGAAACGTAAGTAAGATGCCAACGCTTGCTCTCGAGTATTACCGGTATGACGACAATAGGACTCATTAACTGATACAAAGCGGAAATGATGGTCCGTTATAAAGACACCATCTGAAATAGTTTCAATTGATTTACGATAAAGTTTAAGTTGTTCTTCAGAAATCTTTTGGGCATCGATATTTTTAATAGTACCGGTCATACGCAGAGGTTGAGCTTCGTCGTTCCATGTCACTACACGACCTCTATCCAACACCCAGACCCACTCATCTTTAAAGTTTTTGATTCGATACGATGCACTAAAGTTATCGGATATGCCGGATAGGTGTTCATTGAGCGCAGTTGCTAACCTTTCAATATCCTCAGGATGAATATTGCGCTCATAAGAACTAAATGCTCGAATATCATCTTGCGGGAAGTCCATGGTTCCCCATGTGTTAGAGCGGTGAACCTCTTTTGCAGTGATATCCCAATCCCAGAGCTCGTCACCGCTACTCCAAAGTGTTAATTTGAGTCGCTCTTCGCTGTCCTCTAGAAGTTTCTGTGATAAGCGTTTGGCATTGTATTGTTTTAACCAGTAACCAAAAGTGAGTAATATAAAGGCGGTATATATTGCAATGGCTTTATTATTTAACCAAAACGGTGGTTCAATAATAATAGAAAGGCTACGGACTGGTGACCAAGGTCCATCGTAACTTCTTGCTTGTAGTTGGAATTCATATTTTCCGAAATCTAAATTAGTATAAGTAGCTTGTCTTAATTCGCTAGTCGTTTCTAACCAATTACCATCACTACCAACTAACTTATAACGGTAAGAAATAGCGTTAGGTTCTAGAGCATTGATAGATGCAAATTCTATAGTAAATGGAGATGCGTCATTGTTAAGTATAATTTCGGAGCTTCTATTAATAGGTTTTTCTAGCGGGCTATCAACGCTATCTGTAGTCACTATCTTATTGAAGATCCTGAACTCAGTGAGCTCTGGCTGAGGAGTAACAACATTTTTGCGAGAGTCAAAGCTATTTGTTTCTATTCCGTGAAAGCCATTGTTACCGCCAACTAAAATAACGCCGTCAGAAGTTATGACACCTGCACCTTCGTTAAGGTTATTGAAGTTCAGTAGCGGTTCTGAGATGCTTCGAATAACTCTATTAGTAGAACTATCTATCTGAGATACCGATTTGGAATCTACTGCCCAAACATATTTACTATCCGCTAAAACATTGATCAAACTGTTACTGGAAAGCTTGGATTTATCTGTAAAGTGCTCTTCGATATTTAGGTTAGGTTTACTAAGTTTAAGTAAACCGTTGTAATAAGTTGAGGCCCAAAACGCTTCGTTTGTTTCTGCAACTGCATTGAAAGAGGCAGACTTGTCTCCTAAATTAATTATTAACTGGTTAAATTGCTGAGTTTTGAGGTTGTATTTGGATAAACCTAAGTTTGTTGATAGCCATAGTTCATGGTTTGAATCAACATATAATGGCCTAATTCTCGTTACTTGATTGTTTGCGATAGGTATTTTGACATGTTTACCAGTAGTTATATTTATACCAGTAAGATTTGGGGATTCAGAAGACAACCAAGAAATACCATCATTAACTACGACTATGTCAAATTCGTGATCTGGGAAATAGTTGTTTTGTAGTAGTAACTCTTCGCCTTGCAATATGTATTCATGAACACCATTGGATGTCGCTAGCCAGATATGATCATCCTGATCAATATCGAGATCCCAAATGTTGTAGCTTTGATTTTTAAGGAAGTGTTCATACCTTCCTGTTTCTGGGGAATATCTGTTAACTCCGCCATTTTGTGTTGCTATCCATAAAAAACCTTTAGAGTCCTCATCGATAGACCAGATCATTTTTCCGGATAACCCAAACTTGTAGCTTGGATTAGGCTTAAAATGCTTAATATTCGAGTTTAACGGGTTGTAAAAGTTGATACCGTTGTTGTAGGTACCCAACCAAATTGTTTTGTTACTGTCTTTAAATACCTTATTTATAAACGGCTGGGATAAAGATGTCTGAAAGCTTCTTTCTTTGTCAATAAGTATTGTTGATTGGGTATTTATATCCAATATGGATATACCATGTTCTGTACCTATCCATAGAGTATGTTCATTTTCTAAATCTATAGTTCTGACCCAATTGCTGACAAGAGGGGGGGAGCTTTTAGAGTGGTAATATGTTTCAACTAAGTTCTCTTTATTAAGTACAATAACTCCCTTTTCTGTAGCTAACCAGTATTCTTCACCAATTACCTTCATATCATGAAGATAATCCGCAATAAATCCCTTTTCAGTGTTGGCATCGCCTTTTAACGGAGAGAGGTTGCCTGTTTCCTTATCTAATATATATATCCCGTATCCATATGTACCAACCCATATTCGTTCTTCTTCCGCCAAAATAAATATTACTTCTTGGGGAAAAAGAGTTATTTCATTATATACTTGTTCAAATCTATTTGAGTTTGGAGTTAGAGTGTAGAAACCTTGTGCGCCAGCTGCTAGTAAACTCCCATCTTCCATTTGAGTTAACGCACCAATTTTATTTGTCGCAAACCCATTGTTGTCTGCATTAAAAATGTCGAAGTTATCTTTATCTGGGTTGTATCGACCTAAACCATTATGAGTTACTACCCATAGAGCACCTGCATTATCGATAAATAGCTGTCTAACAAATTGATCAGGAAGTGAGCTGGGGATATCGGGAGAGTGTTTGTATTGTTTGAATTTATAGCCGTCGTAGCGGTTTAGGCCATCAAAGGTTGCGATCCAAATATAACCATCACCGTCTTCGGCAATATCTGTAATAGAATCACTGGAAAGACCATCGGCTGTGGTCAAATTCTTGAATTGAATGTCGGCAATGCTTGTGTTCGCCTCTACAGGCAGAAACGATGTACTAGCAACCAACAGAACAAACAATAGTGTTTTTATAGCGACATTAATTGCTTGCACTAATAACCCGAATATCAAAATGCACGATTGATAAAACCTTAAATTTTTGTGGAAATTTTATTATTTTTATTTTTCTTGCAAAGTATAAAGATTCATCACTGGTTATGATGTTCATACTTGTGCCCACAGGCCATTGAAATTAAAGCATTTGAGTCGCCATGTCAAAATTTTGACAAAGAATTTGACGATTTATTACTGAATAAAATTAGCCGAGGATTTAAAGTCATAAATGTCGTTAACTTTATACCCAGGAATAGACGGTTTTGGATTGTTTTTTCCACTACAATAAAGACAGATTCGTCCAACATTGACTCCGTTCAACATCGCCTCACAATATTGACTAATGCAGTTTAATGTTATGTTTTTAAGAGCGTCTATGAGTTTTTGTCGGCGTAAACATTGGATGTCGTTATTGCCGATGGCAATCCAGAGCCTTTGAGCTTTTATTGAAAGGTTCGCATCTTTATCTGAAAGCTGATTGATAACCGAGCGTTTCATTGATTGCCATTGAGTCTCTGGAAAATTCTGTAATTCTGATGAGAACTGTTTCAAACATCCCATCATTTCCTGATATAGGCGATCGACATTCGCGTTTGGAGATTGAACATAAAATGCGATACCAGGATGCTGATTAAAAGGGAAATAGCCACTTCCGACAAGATAGCCAAGCTGTTTTTCCGTGCGCATATAATTGAAAAATGGCGCCGACAAGAGTTGTTCAGTAAGCATTGATAAGGCCGTATCTTTGGGACCTTCTGACGGTGCTTGAAAATAGGTAACAAGAGCTGCTTCATTATGCGTGCATGGGATATCTAAAACAAAACCCGCGCTGTCTCTTAAATCTGTGACCTCTCTACTGACCTTTTTGCCTCGGCACAAGTTGGCTTTGACTTCATCGTATAACCATTGACTAAAGTCGTTGGCTTCTTCTGCTTTCCAGTCACCTAAAAGAGCTGCTTCAATTTGGTAGCTGCTTGTTGTTGATTCCTGAAATTGCTGAATATCACCTTCGGAAACAGAATTGAGAATAGGAAGTTTGTCATCCGAAGAAAACGTATTGCGCTGAAGCAAAACGGACAATCGACTGAACAACAGGTTAAGTGGTTTATTTAGTAAATTATTTTTAAGTTTTTGTACCTGCTTAGCTTTTATTTGTTCAAAGAGTTCTGTATCGACTTTGTTTGTATGAATGTGCTCAAACAGGTGCTTGGCGAGGCTGAGTTGTTTATCTGTAAAACCATGAGTATGTATTGAAAATCCACCCTGATGAGAATATACATACCCGCCAAGACCTGCTGTGCTTGCTTGATAAAAGTGCTGATGGAATTGTTCTTGGCAGATAGCAACCCAAAGAGAGCGGAGAACAACCGTTTCTGGTAAAAACTGTTTGTCTGGGGACTCGAAGCTGATGTACAAGTCACCTTTAGGGAGTTTAAAGTCACTGTCTTGTCCAAACCAGAACTTAAAGCTTTCCTTTTCTTTGAGCTGTTTGAGGGAGGTATAACTTGGTTCGACGATATGAGGTGTAAGACGCTCCGCAACAAAAGGGTTTTTTTGCGGAAGTTGTAAGTCAGATATAAATTCAGGCCGATTGAGCACTTGTTTTATATCTTCTGCTAAAGCCTCTATTTTGAATTCAGTGCCATACCAATTCGCAACTTGATTGGTCGTAAGTTCATCATGAATGAACTTCAGCCGCATATTGTCTGGTGTCATTAGCTCCAACATGGCGTTGACCAATAACAAATCTGGCTTATCTAGGATGTAGTCTCCAAAAACAATATGCTCAATAGGGTAGTGGTGCATAGCAGTTGATAGATGCATCGCATAATCAAGAGGCTTCTCACTATCCCGGAAGTCAAAGGCTTGCTGGTTGAGCTTAGATTTCTCTTCTATTCTCCATTTTTCTAGTCCAGTTGTTTTAATAAGGCTTATGTAATTAAACAAAGAAGCTAATATGTCGACCTTATGTTTTAGCCCTTTTGTCGTTAGCTGTAAGTTAATATTGAAGTCTTTAAAGTTTTCTCCATCTATACCACCACCTGCGGATAGGTTTGTAGCCCAGCCCTGCTTTTTTAAGTAGTAGAGCAAGCTGCCAGGTCCTTCATCACCAATCAGAGAGCTAATAAAATCTAGTGGTTTACTTCGGTAATGCTTGTGAACACCAGGATAGACAAAAGTAATGATCAAGCGTTTTGCATGTTTAATAGGTTTGATATTTATTTGAACGCCAAGTTGTTCGGGCAAATACAAAGGAGGGAATGCCAACTTCGGCAGCTGTGTTTCTCTGTGAAAACTATTGAAAGACTGCTCAAGCAAAGCCTTCGTTTGGGTATGTGGGAGGTCGCTAATCACACAAAGCTTAAAATGCTGGACGTTATACCATTGCTGATGAAATTCGCGGAGTAAGTCAGATAAGTCTTCGGAACTAAATTGATTAAATATTTGCTGATTGCCAACTGAGAATTTACTGAAAGGGTGATTAGGATTACAGGTTTCTTTGTGAACTTGGTATAGGCGCCGCAGATCATCTTTGAGTTTAAGTTCGAACTCTGCATGAATCGATTGGCTCTCTTTTTCTATTGCGGCAGTATCCAAAAGCGGATGTTGGATCATGTCAGAAAATATCGATATTGCTTCCTCTAATGTTTTTGTTTCGCAATCGAAGTAGTAGTTAGCATGTTCGGTACCTGTCCAAGCGTTGATATGCCCACCATGATGACTTAAAAAATCGTTAAGGTGATTAGGGGAAGGGAAGGCTCCCGAACCCATAAAAATCATATGTTCTAAGAGGTGAGCAAGGCCGTGACAATTATCAGGATCGTGAAAATGCCCCGATGCAACTGTCAGAGAAACTGCGCTTTTATTAATACTGTCATCTTCAACTAACAGCACTTCCAGCCCAGAGTCTAATCTAGACGGAAAGTAACGCCGTTTGTCATAAGAACTGACAATTACAGTCATGCTTTTCGCTAATGCTTGTGTGAAATACTATTTAGCATAACGTAAATTTCGGCAAGTATAAGATTTTTATATGGATTACTTGGAAATTTATTCTATGATAATGGAAAAATATCGGGCTTTTTGAACTGCACCGGAAATTTCTTGAGCGGTTGACCAGTCTCTATTCATAGTTTCATAAACAAGTTAATTACAGGTAACCTGATGCGCCTCTTCATAATGCGACACGGCGAAGCAGAACAGCAAACATCGATTGATTCTGAGCGGAATTTGAATGACCGGGGTCGTGACGAAGCGTTTGAAGCGGGAATTAACCTAAGTCACCAATATAATGAAATTGATTTTGCTTGGGTTAGCTGTTTTTCACGAGCACAGCAGACTTTTGTTGAAGTTGAGAAGTCCGTTAGCTTCAAGCAAATTAAAAACTCAGAAGAGATTATTCCGAGTAGTCGTCCAAAAGATGTTCAACGTCAACTAGATAAAGCGTTGCTTGATAGCAATTATCAGCAAGCTTTGATTGTGAGTCATATGCCTTTGGTTAGCTATCTTGTTGATCTATTGTGTGAAAATGCTCAATCCATGATATTTCCGACAGCCACTATCGCAGAAATAGAGTACGACCCAATAACAAGCCTTGGACACTTAGTCAAAGTAGTCGTACCGTAGAATTGCGATAACTATTTCACTTTTTCGTTAATGTTATTCGCCTCTCTGACCGATAAAAAAGTGATCAGAGAGAGGTTTAGTCATGTCGAGCAAAAGTTTGCCTGCCTATTTACAGCAAATTTTAGAAAATCACGTACAACAATCAGATTTATCTATGGACGACGAGTTGGACGGTATCTTTCGGCGCTTGTCTGAATTAAACGAGAGTGTTGAAAGAGCGAAGCGCCAAATTCTAGAGAATCGTAGACGAGATTTATAAAGTCACGCCTAAGAAGTTAGCTTATATCTTTAAAAGCTAATCTTCAGTTGGTTCTGTAGGGTCAATATAAAATTGAGGCTGAACACGGACAGTTTTGACCATATTCCCGCTCATTTCTATAATTTCTATTGGATATCCCGCAAGTCTAAAACTAAGGCTAGCTTTTGGAATATCTTCGTAATACTCCACAATAAGACCATTAATTGTTTTCGGGCCTTCAGTTGGAAAACTCCAATCAAAATCTTTGTTTAATTCCCGAATGTTGGCACTGCCATTGACCAAGACACTACCATCTTGTTGTACGTGAGCTTCTTTGTTTCCACCTTGAATAATAGAGGTTGTGAATTCACCTACGATCTCTTCCAGAATATCTTCGAGGGTTACTAGCCCCTGGATATCTCCATATTCGTCAACAACCAGTCCGATTCGCTCTTTAGCTGCCTGGAATTTATACATAAGAGTATGTAACGGTGTCGACTCTGGTGTGAAGTAGATTTCCTTTACGGCTCTTAACAGTGTTGCTTTAGTAAATTCATCTTTAGAAAGGAGGCGTAGTGCATCTCTAACGTGGATAAATCCAACCGCATCATCAATGGTGTCACGGTATAGCAGTAATCGTGTATGTTGAGAGTGAGTTAATTGCTTTTGGATATCCTTCCAATCATCGTTAATATCTAACCCGATGATTTCACTTCTTGGGATCATAATATCTTCGGCAGTGACTTTCTCTAAATCTAAAATCCCTACTAACATATCTTGGTATTGCTTAGGGATCATCGCTCCAGCTTCATAGACAACGGTTCTGAGCTCTTCTTTGCTTAAATTTTGTGAGTTGCCTGAATCAGGTCTGATTCCAAACAAGGATAAGACGCCATTCGTAATTAAGTTCAGCGTAAAAACAAACGGATATAGAATTTTAAGGAGAATAGCTAAAATGAAAGAACTGGGAAACGATATCTTTTCAGGATAAAGAGCCGCTAAAGTTTTAGGTGTTACTTCGGCGAAAATCAATAAAACAACGGTTAACCCAAAGGTTGCAACCACTAAACCTAAATCTCCAAACAACCGCACACATATAACAGTCGCTATTGCTGATGCAGCAACATTAACCAAGTTGTTGCCGAATAGAATTAACCCAATGAGTCTATCTGGCTTATCGAGAAGTTTTTGAACGCGCTTTGCGCCTCTATGACCTTCGAGTTCTAAATGTTTCAATCGATAGCGATTGATTGACATCAATCCTGTTTCAGAGCTTGAAAAGTAGGCAGAGAGAAGAATAAGTACACCAAGTGCAATAAACAATACACTTAAAGATATGTCGTCCAACTAAGTGGTTCCCATGTAGGTTTAGAAATTAGCTTTTTAAGCATTATAAACAACGTAAAGAATATATTAACCAAGTTCTTGAGTTTTCACCATTAACTTAGAATGACTTCTTTAACAAATCGACTGCCGAAGTAGGCGAGAGTTAACAAAGATGCTGCAACAACAGTTGCTCCAACAACGGGCTTGCCACGCCAACCATATTTATAGTGTCCTAAACATATGCCTGCGTAAATAAACCAAGCTATTACTGACAAAACTGTTTTGTGTACTTGATGCTGGGCGAACATATCCTCCATAAAGCCAAAACCTGTCATTAAGGATAAGGCTAGTAAGATAGTACCGACTGAGAGCAACTTAAAGAGTATGGCTTCAACTGCCATCAATGGTGGTAATGGTGACGCAACCAGTGACGTTTGTTTTGCTTTAAGTCGGGAGTTGATATAGCCCAGTTGCAGAGCATACAGCAGCGCTATCATTAAGCAGCCATAAGCCAAAAGTGCAAGCGTAATGTGGACTACTAATGAAGGGTTCAACGATATTTGCATCATATAAATATCGGGTACAAATATCTTTAAGAGGATCACTAGGCCAGCAAAGCCATACACCACAGGTAATAGTAAAGCCGTTGTCATATAAAGCGATGCTAAGGTCATGCTGACGCTGATAAGCCACGCAATGAGCGAAGCAACGTTGACTATGCTCATATTTTGCCCGGGCTCTAGCAAAATTGAGTTCGCTAATATAACAATATGTGCAATCAATGCTGCGCCAGCTAACGGAAGTGCGTATGGGTGCCTACCAGGGAGGTTATTAAAAAAGTGCCTCAATAATAAGAAAGCAGATCCCAAATAAAGGACTAAGCTGACCAAACTAATTGTTAAAAATGAAGCTGATAGCATGTAATGCGATACTTAAACTTTATGTAATTCTAGATGTTATCGCGTATCCGTAGGAATTCCAAAGGTCCTGAATCAAATTGACAATAATTTTTACGCTTTATTTATCGAAGCCGAAGTTTTCATTTCGCTATTACTAATGTGGAGAGTATTGCGATATAATCCGTGCATTCTTTTTATTTCCTAGCAGTTAACATGTTCGAAAACTTGACTGAGCGCCTCGGTAAAACGCTCAAAAATATCAGTGGCAAGGGCCGACTAACCGAAGACAATATTCAAGAGACGTTACGTGAAGTACGTATGGCGTTGCTTGAAGCCGATGTAGCTTTACCTGTTGTTCGTGAATTTATTGGTAAGGTCAAGGAACGTGCTATAGGGACGGAAGTCACGAAAAGCCTTAACCCTGGTCAAGTCTTCATAAAGATAGTTCAAGCTGAGTTAGTTGCCGTCATGGGCGAAGCTAATGAGCGGCTAAACTTATCTGCGCAACCTCCTGCTGTCATTCTTATGGCAGGTTTGCAAGGTGCAGGTAAGACGACCAGTGTTGCTAAACTTGGACGATACTTAAAAGATCGCGAAAAGAAAAAGGTTTTGGTTGTTAGTGCTGACGTTTACCGACCTGCTGCGATTAAACAGCTTCAAACTTTGGCTGAAGAAATTGATGTTGAATTCTTCCCATCGAGTGCTTTACAGCAACCTATCGCTATCGCAGAAGCTGCAATAGAGCATGCGCGCAAACAGTTTTTTGATGTTCTCCTTGTTGATACCGCAGGTCGTTTAGCAGTTGATGAAGCCATGATGGCAGAAATTCAACAGCTACATAAAGCAGTGAATCCTGTTGAAACTTTGTTTGTTGTTGACGCTATGACAGGTCAAGATGCCGCGAATACGGCGAAGGCATTTAATGAAGCCCTACCGCTCACAGGTGTCGTACTGACTAAAACTGATGGTGATGCTCGTGGCGGTGCCGCGTTATCAGTACGTCATATTACTGGTAAGCCTATTAAGTTCTTAGGTATTGGTGAAAAAGTTGATGCATTAGAACCTTTCCATCCAGAGCGTGTCGCATCTCGTATTTTAGGAATGGGCGATGTTTTAAGCCTTATCGAAGAAGTTGAGCGTAAGGTTGATAAACAAAAAGCAGCTAAACTCGCGAATAAAGTTAAGAAAGGAAAAGGGTTTGATCTTCAAGACTTTAAAGAACAGCTAGAACAAATGCGCAACATGGGAGGTATGATGTCTATGATGGATAAGCTCCCTGGTATGGGCAATATGACGGCAAAGGTTAAAGAACAGGCTAACGACAAGCAGTTTAACCAAATGGAAGCCATCATTAACTCAATGACGCCACTTGAACGTCAAAAACCTGATGTGATTAAAGGATCACGTAAGCGCAGAATTGCGGCGGGCTCAGGAACTCAAATTCAAGACGTTAACCGTCTATTGAAACAATTCACTCAAATGCAAAAAATGATGAAGAAAATGTCTGGCGGCGGCATGAAGAAAATGATGCGCAACATGCAAGGCATGATGCCCCCTGGCGGACCGGGAGGTATGTTTCCGGGGCGTTAGAGAACAGTCTTTTAGATGATAAAAGCTAAAACCAGCAATTTTTGCTGGTTTTTTTATGTTTAGTCGAGCGGTATGTCCATATTTTGTTTGCTTTTCTATTGAAAATCCGTACAATTTTGCGGCCTTCAAATTAGAGGTTATAACTCTAATTTGAAGGTAATTAAGTTAACGATAACGCTTTCACGAGTTTGAGGCATACACATGGTTACTATTCGTTTACAGCGTGGTGGCGCTAAAAAGCGTCCATTTTATCAAGTAGTGGTTGCAGACAGTCGCAATAAGCGCGATGGCCGATTCATTGAAAACATCGGTTTCTTTAACCCTACAGCATCTGGTCAAGAAGAGCGTCTACGCTTGGATTTGGACCGAGTTGAACACTGGGTAGGAGTTGGCGCAGGCCTTTCTGACCGTGTTTCACGCTTGGTTAAAGATGCGAAAAAAGCTGCTGCTTAATAACACTATTATTAAGCTAAAGGTGAAGAGATGAGTAACGCGTCTGATACATTGGTTGTTGGCAAAGTCGGCGCTCCTTACGGAGTCAAAGGTTGGGTCAAAATCACATCTTACACTGAGCAGCCTGCTAATATTTTTGATTATAGGCCTTGGTCTTTAGAGCAAAAATCTGGCAAGAAAGAAATAAACATTGACCAATGGAAAACGCATAACAAAGGATTGATTGCTAAATTCGAGGGTGTTGATGATAGGGACGCAGCTGATTTGCTGAAGAATATCGAGATATCTATTGCTTCTTCCCAACTCCCTGAGTTAGCAGAAGACGAATTTTATTGGCGTGATTTGGTTGGTATGAGAGTCGTTACAGAAGCGGGTTATGACCTTGGTAAAATCGAGGAAATGTTCGAGACTGGTGCGAATGATGTCATGCTAATTAAAGCCAATATCAATGATGCATTTGGTCAAAAGCAAAGGATGGTTCCCTACCTGGTTGAGCAAGTGGTTAAGCAGGTCAATAAAGAGGAACGCATTGTCACTGTTGATTGGGAACCAGGCTTTTAAATGCCCCCAAAAAAGTGGTTTGGTGTTATTAGTCTGTTTCCTGATATGTTTCAGACTTTTACCGAACAAGGTGTTATAGGTCGGGCAATAAAGAATAATTTGCTTGAGCTGACATGTTTTAATCCTAGAGATTATACACATGACAAACACCGCACAGTGGACGACCGACCTTATGGCGGAGGTCCCGGCATGTTGATGATGGTGCAACCACTGACAGACGCAATTAATGACGCCAAGCTTAAAGCGGGTGGTCAAAGTAAAGTGATTTACCTTTCACCTCAAGGAAAAAGGTTAGATCAGCAAACAGTATTGAAGCTCTCGAAAGAGGAAAAGTTGATACTGGTGGCTGGTCGCTATGAAGGAATTGATGAACGAGTGATTGAATCACAGGTAGATGAAGAAATCTCTATTGGTGATTATGTCCTCAGTGGTGGTGAGTTACCAGCCATGGTGTTAATGGATGCTATCTCGCGCAACGTACCTGGAGTACTAGGACACGCGTTGTCAGCGGAGCAAGATTCATTTACTCAAGGCTTGTTAGATTGTCCTCACTATACACGACCTGAAGTTCTGGATGGTAAACCGGTTCCCGAGGTGTTGTTAAGTGGTAATCACGAAAAAATTAGGCAGTGGCGTTTAAAGCAGTCATTAGGTAAAACTTGGCTACTACGTCCTGAATTATTAATTAACCTAGCTCTGACTGAGGAGCAGGAAACTTTGCTAGAAGAGTTTAAGCAAGAGCACCTGCAGCAAGAAGACAGTTAATCTAGGACAAGAGGTTATGATGAGTAAAGTTAATCAAGATATCATCAAGCGTATTGAAGAAGCACAGTTGAAGAAAGACGTTCCAGAATTTGGACCGGGTGATACTGTTGTTGTTCAAGTACGTGTTAAAGAAGGTGAGAAAGAACGTCTTCAGGCATATGAAGGTGTTGTTATCGCAAAACGTAATCGTGGTTTGCACTCCGCTTTCACAGTACGTAAGATTTCTAACGGTGAAGGCGTTGAGCGTGTATTCCAAACTCATAGTCCAGCTGTATCAAGCATTGAAGTAAAACGTCGTGGTGCTGTTCGTCGCGCTAAACTTTACTACTTGCGCGAGCGTTCAGGTCGTTCTGCACGTATCAAAGAAAAGCTTAATTAATATTAATTTCGCGTTAACGTTAACTTATTTGAAAAGCCCGCATTTGCGGGCTTTTTGCTATTTAGTGCAAACAAACGCTAAATACCCATATTACTCAGAGTCACCATGATATTGTTAAGAATAGAGGCAATACGAGGATGGTCTTGCTCAAAAATTGTGACCATACCATCAACCTGATCGGACAACGTTTCAGGATCACCTGTCTTTAGTATGGGACCACTAAGTTGCTGCTCAATCTCGACTATCAAGTCAGCCAAGTGGGCCTTTTCTTCATCCGGTGTATTGAGGTCCTCAATAGCCGAATTCAACTCATCTAAGTATTCACGAAGTTTTTGCCTTTCCATCTTTTGCTCCGTTATGGGCTACTCATTTAAGCATAGCATCAGTTAAGCCATCTTGAGTTTCACTCTTGGTTTTAATCCTAAATTCAAGGCACAAAAAAACCTGCATAAAGCAGGCTTTTTATTCAATAACTTGTTTTATTCATTAAAGCTGTTTACATCAGTGATGTTAGGGTAGTTTCTATCGGCAACTTCGATATCCGCATCCCTTGTTGTTAACCACTCCTTCAACACATTCTGGTTGAAGTTAAGGTAAAGCTTACCGTTGTAGATATTCCAAGCGTCTGGGCTAATACGTACTGTTCTACCTTTACCGTCAGCCATTGCCCATGCACAGTAACCACCGTATTGAGGTGCATACTTCTCAGGATCACCCTTGAATAAGTCTAGGTGCTTCTGGCTAGCGAATTGCCATGTTGCGCCGTGCCATTCCATAGTGAATTCTTCACTACCTTCCATAGGCTTACCTTCAGTCCAATAAGCAACAGGGTCATAGCCTTTGATAGCAACTTCAGAACGTCCTCTTTTATAGACAGCATCTTTTGCTGCAAAAGCAGGAACCGTTATAAATAGACTTAACAATAAAGCTGCAATTAATTGAATCTTTTTCATTTTAATCTCAATAGTTATAAGTGAATTAACAAAGTCATCTATAAAACCGACTTAATTGCCCAATTATTTCATCACAATTTCATCACATGTAAACTTTGTGTGAACTGGCATTAACTGATTGTTTTTAAATAATTTTTAGTGAATTTTAAAGACGGTAGAAGGAAATAATAACAGGATTTTCGCGAGGTTACTTTTTAGTGATAAAAAAAGTGGCGCTTCAAGCGCCACTTTCAAACATTTTTGATAGAAATGATGCCGCTCAATTAGCGTAAATCGAATCTATCTAGAGTCATAACTTTGCTCCAAGCATTAACAAAGTCGTTAACGAATTGTGCTTTAGCATCGTCAGACGCATAGAACTCTGCAACAACACGTAGCTCTGAGTTTGAACCGAAGATCAAATCAACTGGAGTTGCCGTCCATTTTAGCTGACCAGTCTGACGATCATGACCTTCATAAACGCCATCTTTAGAAGTCTTAGACCATTTAGTTGACATGTCTAATAAGTTAACAAAGAAGTCATTGCTCAATGTACCAGGCTTATCAGTGAATACACCGTGCTTAGAGCCGTTAGCATTTGCATTCAATGCACGCATACCGCCCATAAGAACTGTCATTTCTGGTACTGTCAAAGTAAGCATGTCCGCTTTATCAACTAACATTTCTGCTGGTGAGCGGAAGCTACGGTCGTCATAGTAGTTACGGAACGCGTCAGCTGTAGGCTCAAGTACTGCAAATGACTCGGCGTCAGTTAGAGCCTGAGTAGTGTCACCACGACCAGGTTTGAAAGGTACAGTGACATTTTGTCCTGCATCTTTCGCCGCTTTTTCAATCGCAGCTGCACCACCTAGTACGATAACGTCTGCTAGAGATACTTTTCTCTTACGAGATTTAGCGTTGAAATCGTCTTTTACTTTTTCAAGCTTAGTAAGCGCACTAGATAATTCTGCAGGGTTGTTAACAGCCCAGCTCTTTTGTGGAGCTAGGGCAACACGAGCACCATTTGCTCCACCGCGCATATCAGTTCCGCGGAAACTAGCTGCTGACGCCCACGCTGTTCTAACCAATTCAGAAACACTAAGTCCAGTAGATAAAATCTCTGACTTAAGTTTCTTGATGTCACGATCATTGATGACATCACCTTTTTGCGCAGGAACCGGATCTTGCCAGATAAGCACTTCTTCAGGAATTTCCTTACCTAAGTAACGCGCACGAGGTCCGAGGTCACGGTGGTTAAGTTTGAACCAAGCTTTACCAAATGCTTTTTCGTATAAGGAAGGATCTTTACGGAAGCTTTCAGCTATCTTTCTGAACTTCGGATCTTCTTTTAACGCAATGTCAGTAGTGAACATAATAGGGGCATGACGCTTAGTTGGATCATGTGCATCTGGCACTAACTGAGACGCAGCTTTTGTATCTGGAATCCATTGAGTTGCGCCAGCAGGGCTCTTAGTTTTAACCCAGTTGAAACCAAATAGGTTATCAAGATAGTTTGTTGTCCATTGTGTTGGCGTTACTGTCCAAGCACCTTCTAAACCACTCGAAATAGTGTCGGCGCCTTTACCGCTTCCACACTTGTTTTTCCAGCCAAGGCCTTGTTCTTCAAGCGCTGCTGCTTCAGGAGCTTCACCAACACAACCTTTAGGGCTTTTTGCACCGTGTGCTTTACCGAATGTGTGACCGCCAGCGATAAGTGCGACGATCTCTTCGTCATCCATAGCCATACGACCGAAAGATAAACGAATTTGCTCAGCAGAAGCTAATGGATCAGGGTTGCCGTGTGGACCTTCAGGGTTAACATAAATCAAACCCATTTCAACAGCAGCTAAAGGACCTTTAATAGTGCCATCTGAACGACGCTTATCAGTAAGGAACTCTGTCTCAGGACCCCAGTAGATGACATCTGGTTCCCAATCGTCTTCACGACCACCAGCGAAACCAAATGTTTTGAAGCCCATAGATTCAAGAGCAACGTTACCTGTCAAAGCAATTAGGTCACCCCAGGAAATGTTACGACCATACTTTTGTTTGACAGGCCACATTAAACGACGAGCCTTGTCTAAGTTAACGTTATCAGGCCAGCTGTTAAGTGGAGCGAAACGTTGCTGACCACCACCGGCGCCGCCACGACCATCGTGAACACGGTAAGTACCCGCTGCGTGCCATGCCATACGAATGAAGAATGGTGCATAAGTACCGTAGTCGGCAGGCCACCAGTCTTGAGAATCAGTGAGTGTTGCTTTGATATCTGCTTTAAGTGCATCAAAGTCTAAGCTGTTAAATGCTTCTACATAATCAAAGTTTTCATCTAGCGGGCTAGATGTTTGGTCATGGTCGCGTAAAGGACCTAGGTTTAATTGGTTTGGCCACCAGAAGCTATTCGCCTTTGGCTCCCCCTGACTTGCTGCGTTAACTGGTGCTACAGCTGTAGATAAAGCTAGTGCAACAGCAGCCGCTAATGGAAGTGTTTTCTTAAGCATGAGATTGTTCCTCTGTTCAATGACATATCGCTCGAGAAGTAATATAGGTGAGAGATATCAATTAAGCTAGCCAGAATAGATTGGAAAATTAGATTAATGTAATTACTAATTTTTAACATCTGGAAGAGGTAATGGAGTCGGACTTAGTAGAACTTTGCCACTATTTGTATAAGAAATAGTGGCATGGACTTCTGCTAACTAGTTGATAGATAATAATTTTGTTTGTCTTGTCTATTTATCAAACCTTTCGTCTGAATCTTTGTTATTCAGTGCACGTAAAAATGCGCTGATATCTTCAACCTGCACGTCGGTAAACTTGATACCGAGTTGGTGCCAACCAGTATCTAATACCGCTTGTTCAAGTGTTGCACCTGCACCGTCGTGAAAATAAGGAGCTGTTTTAGCAACATTGCGCAACGGGGGAACCTTAAATAGGAAATTGTCGGCAGCGCTACCTGTTACTTGTGCTCGCCCTTTATCCTCTTTGTTAGGGTAAGCATTAACAAGCCCCATTTTCATAAAGAGTTCCCCACCCATGAGAGGTCCGTTGTGACAAGCGTTACATCCAGTATTGATGAAAGTTTGTAACCCTTGCTTTTCTTGTTGATTTAGCGCTTCTAAGTCGCCAGCAAGAAAGTCATCGAATCTGTCATGAGTCACTAATGTCCGTTGAAAAGCTGCTAAGGCCTGTAAGATATTATTGAACTTTAGCGGTTCTGATTCACTTGAGAATGCCTTTTTAAAACGATCTTTGTACCCGGCATCGGTGAGTTTTTCGATAGCTTCTGCCTCTGATTTGAGTGCCATCTCTGCAGGATTGAGCAGGGGGCTTTTAGCTTGTTCAACTAAGTCTTTTGCTCTGCCATCCCAAAACTGTGCGAACTGAAAACCCGCGTTCCATGTGCTGGGGCTATTTCGGGTACCCATGATACCTAGAGCACCAGGAGACGTTTTAAGATGGTCAACACCGCCGTCGTTATTGCGAATGTTATGGCAGCTGTTGCACGACTGAGTGTTATTGGCCGACAAGGCTGTTTCAAAGTACAGCGACTCCCCTAAAGCGATTAATTCTGGCGTATCGTTTTCGCTCCCCGGCATAGAATCAGGGAGTTGACCAAAAAGATTAGCTGCCAGTTGACGGAGGTCTTCTGATGCATGTAATTCACTAACGAACAAAAATAAAACGAGGAGAGAAGCTGAAAGTTTTTTTGTTGTCATAATATAACCTGCATTCAATAAATGTCATGACAGAAGTTTAACGCTGCTGAAATGAGCTATATTTCTAATTTAAAGTATCGATACAAAACTATATAAAATACGCCTGAACTTAACAATACACCAACAAATGAAGTTGTATGGATTTTGCCGTATGAAGGTGTAATTTATTTATTGGTTGTTTGATTATGGTCGAGCGGCAATCGGAATCATTTTGTATAGAATTGATATGATACTAAAGGGACTTATCCCAACTATAAGAAATAAGGTGTTCACATCTTTAGTTATTGATATTAAAGATTTATTTTTAGCTGCGGTAAATAGTAAGAGTGTTTTGACACAGCTAGCCTCTCATCCATAACACGAGCAGTAAGCCACACATTTTAGGCTTAATAATCGCCTGCTAAATCATTTATTGGCGTTAGTATTTCCTTAAGTTCAATTTTTTCGATTGGGTTATACGCTTTTTCAAAACTACGATCGATAGGGAAGCGAGGCTGCCTCGCTTCATTATTAAGCAATTCGGTAAAAACTGTTGTACCGCTAAGCTCATCCATTTTCTCCATAAACTCATCAGCCTGCCAATAATGGGTGCTTGGTATACAACAATTCTGTAGTTTAATTAGAACGTCGTCTAATGAGTTGCCTTTGTCTCGTAAACGCAGATCAACATCTGCCATGTACATAAGTGCTGCGCCACCCCAATAGACATGTTTGGTTCTTCTTGCGTTGAGTACGCTGGTGTTTTTTGCGGCTCTTCGACCTTTTGCGAAACCGGCTTTTAACTTTTTCCAAGATGTATCTGGAGATTGTAGTTGAGCTCGTGCCATAAGGACATTTTGGTAGTAACTTGCAACACCTTCTGAAAGCCATCGAGCGGATCCGCTAACTCTTGGGATGAGTAAATGGCTTAATTCATGAGTTAATGTCCAGTCAGCGTAGAACTCCTTGATAGGCCGCTCTTGATCAATATATAAATGAACGGCTGGCAATCCTGCCCTTTGAACTTCTGCCCAAGGAACAGGCTCAGAGCGCCCTCCCAACGGCAT
Source organism: Alteromonadaceae bacterium M269 (assembly GCA_004353515.1). GTDB lineage: Bacteria > Pseudomonadota > Gammaproteobacteria > Enterobacterales > Alteromonadaceae > M269. The sequence continues at coordinate 919,116 of SMNZ01000002.1, forward strand.
AACTAGAATCTGTGCATTGTCTACTGGAAAGTTACCGCTGACACTCGCAATAGCTTGAGCCCCATGTTGTATCCAGTCCCGAAGTTCCTCAACTTTTGCTTTATTCGCAATGCCCAACATGCCGACTCGAACATGCTGTCCATTAACCGGGACATCAAACCGATTGAGATTTCCGAACGCCATTTTACTGGACCACCCTAAAGGTGTCGTTGCTGCGTTATAGGCTGTTTTTTCACCAGATTTGGACCAAGGTACCGATACAAGGCTTTTGCCACTTTCATGGATAAACGAAAGCTTGATGCCATCTTGATTTGTTGGTCGCCAAAGCCATACCCTATTGTCGACTAACCATCCGCCGTTTACTTGCCATGCTTGCCTGTTGTCTTTTGCTTTATTTAAGTCAACGACATAGTTTATGCAAAGCGGCCCGTCCCTTCTCAAGTTGACATATTTCCCATTGACTCTGATTCGCTCGTTACCCTGAATGAAGGATGTTAAATATTGGTAATCCCTTGAACGGCCAGTACTGAGTCTGCCTGAATATCCATCATCAAAGCAGGCGTCTACTTTTATCGTTCCTTTATTTTCGTTTAGATAAGCTTTGTATTCAGGAATTGCTTTAACGATATTGCTAATAACCAAAAGTAGTGTGATTAGGAGAGAGTTTGAAAACAGTTTGGTCGAGGAAAATGGAAAATTCACGCTGCTTTATCCGTAGCTCTTAAAATTGGGATATTAATAAGAAGAGCGACAATAGCAGAGAAAAGTTGCACTTGGCTTGGTAAAAGTTGTATCAGAACGTAAGAGAATCTTTGCGAGCTTTCGCATAAGGAGAATAGTAAAGATAAGAGTAAGGTTAAGAAAGGAGCTCTTAAGCAGAGCTCCGCCGATTAATTGCCTATTCAGATAACAAAGCAGCCAGCATTTTTCTGACTTCACTTGCTTCAAATGGTTTGTCACATAACGCATTAACACCTGTTTGCTGGATATTGCTCATGTGTGCGCTATCTTGAGCTTCAGATGTCACCATAATGATAGGAATATGTGCAGTCTCTGGACCGAAGCGAATATATTCAGACAACTCTCTACCATCCATTTCCGGCATATTGTAATCCGTTACGACAAGATCGAATGGCTGATCTTTAAGATAGGTAAGTGCTTCTGCACCATTCTCCGCTTCTTTGATTTTCTTTAATCCCATACCTTCCAATACGCGACGGATATGGTTTCTAGCCAGACGACTGTCATCGACCAATAAAACACGAACTTCGTGAATATCGAAGAGCTCTAAATCCAGCTCATCAGAGTTAATGAGATCAACTGATGCACTGAGTGCTCGTCTTAAATGCAGAGGTTCAAACGGCTTGGGGAGCAATGCAGCGACACCTGCTTGTTTATACTCTTCTAATTTAGCCATGCGATTTTCGCTTGAGACTAGCATAAATGGAGTAGAGGCAGTTTCTGGATTGTCTTTGATTTCTTTAAGTAATTCGAGGGCCGTGCCATCTGCGAAGTACATTGCACTAACAACTAAGTCAGCACCGTGTGTTTTCATCACCGTTTTGGCTTCTGAAAGCGAAGATACAGAATCTATTTCACCAACGTTCTCTTTAATAAGCAGAGATGTGATGATTTTTCGTTGAGTGTCCGACGGCTCAATCAATAAGATATTCAGGTCGGCAATGGAGATATTATCCATTAATGTATCCTTTGGTTGTTGAGTCTTTACTGAACAACGTTATGTAAAGACAGGTACAGCTTCTAACCACCAGCGAGTTTGACTTTTAAGCCACGCTTTTCTAGTGACGATTTAATTTTTTCTCGATTATCACCCTGGATTTCGATGACATTATCTTTGACAGCACCGCCAGTGCCGCACGTTTTTTTAAGTTCGGAGCAAAGCTTTTTAAGTTCACTTTGTGCCATTCCTAGGCCGTGTACAGTTGTTACGCCTTTGCCTTTGCGTCCTTTTGTCTCTCTTTTTATCCGAACAATGCCATCACCTTTGTCGATGACTTCTTTAGGCTTAGGCTCGGTTATTTTTCCAACGCCTGTGCTATATACAAGGTTGTTATCTCGCATAACTTCCTGTTTTTTCAATTTCAAAGCCAGCGATTGTAGTCATAAATGACATCTAATTGCACCTATTACCAGTAAAGTAATAGAACGTATTAACTTTTTCTGTATAGATTTTGTTCTAAATAACAAACAACTCTATGCAAACTTTACCGCAAAGGTTAACACGCTCTAACAAAGCTCAGTTTAATAGTAGTTTATTCGCGACGGATAACAAAAATGCAATGTTAAATCGTGTAACCTGATACAAAATGGTGAAATGGCTATAAGAGCCTGTCCCAACCAATAATTTGGAGAGAATCTATCTATGATGACAATTCGTCGAGCTGAGCCAAAAGACTGTGATGCGATAGTTCATTTCAATTGTTCAATGGCATTAGAAACAGAGGACAAAGTGTTGTCTGATGAACTTATAAGGCCAGGTGTTGAAAGGTTACTCAATACGCCAGAATACGGATTTTATTTAGTTGCTGAAGGCAGTGGTGAACTTTGTGGCGGGCTGATGGTGACTTTTGAATGGAGTGATTGGCGTAACGGGTTGTTTTGGTGGGTGCAGAGTGTTTATGTGTTACCTCAGTTTAGACGTCAAGGCATCTACAAAAAACTTTATGAGCAAGTAAAAACACTCGCAACTGAGAGCCAAGAGTGTTGTGGCTATCGGCTTTATGTCGAAAAGCAGAATACTGTAGCCCAGAAAGTTTATGAAAATTTAGGTATGCATGAGACGCATTATCTGATGTATGAAGAGAGTTTTTAGAACGTAATTGAGAACTATTCTCAATTGATGTAGTCTTTTATAAAAATAAATAGCTTATATAACTAACAGGAGTCGCTATGTTTAAGCGCCGCTTAAGGGTAATTACTGCCGTCGCTTTGGCAATCAGTTCAATCTCAATTTCAGCAATGGCAGACGAAGTGAATGTTTATTCTGCTCGAAAAGAGGCTTTAATAAAGCCTATCTTAGATCAGTTTAGCGAACAGTCTGGTATCAAGGTTAATTTGATTACAGGTAAGGCCGACGCACTTATCAGTAGAATGAAGACTGAAGGAAAGTTCAGCCCAGCAGATGTTTTAGTAACAACTGATGTAGGACGTTTGCACAGAGCAAAAAGCCAAGGTTTATTGCAGCCAATCAGCTCTGATGTTTTAGAGGCGAGCATTTCTGCTAATTTGCGTGATGGGAACGGTGAATGGTTTGCGCTAACAAAAAGAGCAAGACCCATTATGTACGTGCCAGAAAGAGTTAATGCGTCTGAATTATCTTCAGTTGATGAGCTTGCTGATGAAAAGTGGAAAGGACGAGTATGCATTCGCTCATCAAGCAACATCTATAACCAGTCAATGGTTGCGAGCTTGATCGAACAACAGGGCTCAAGAAAAACGCAAGCTTGGTTAAATAACTTTGTTAAGAGTTTTGCTAGACCACCAAAAGGTGGTGATCGCGATCAAATTAAAGCGGCGGTTGCAGGTGTTTGTGACATCGCTATTGCTAACAGCTATTACTTAGCAGGTATGTTAGTGAGTAATGATGAGAGTGAACGAGAAGTTGCAAAGAAAGTTAAAGTTTTTTGGCCTAGCCAAGACGGACGCGGTGCTCATGTGAATATTTCTGGAGCAGGTGTAGCCAAGCATGCACCTAATGCAGATGCTGCCAAAAAGCTAATTGAATTCATGGTGACCAAACAAGCACAAGAGTGGTATGCCAAGCACAATCAAGAGTATCCTGTCATTGATGGTGTCGATTGGAGCCCTGAGCTACTTGGCTTTGGAGAGTTCAAGGGTGAAAACGTTAGGCTACAAAGGTTGGGTGAACTTAACGCCGATGCTGTTAAATTGATGGATAAAGCAGGCTGGCGATAGACCTAAGTTTGATAGTATATTATTCGTATTGATAATGGCTCCTCTATGCAGGAGCCTTTTTATTTGTGATGACACAATTCTTCCCTAGGAGCTTATTCTGAAAAACGGTTTGTTGAGTTGGCGTATCAGCGTGCTCGCTTTAACAGGTTGGCTGATGCTTCCTATGCTTGTAGTTTTTTATAGCTGGACTAACCCGCAAGTTGAGGCATGGAAGCACTTGACTGAAACCGTGTTATCAGACTATGTCATTCACTCACTGATACTTGCTGCGGGTGTTGGTATTGGTGTATCGGCGATAGGTACGGGCTCTGCTTGGTTAATCAGCCAATTTGATTTTTATGGCAGAAAAACATTGCAGTGGCTGCTGGTTTTACCCATGGCCGTTCCAGCTTATATCATCGCTTACACTTATACTGGTATGTTGGATTTTGCCGGCCCTGTTCAGAGTGCTATTAGGGAATCTTTTGATCTTAGTTATGGTGACTATTGGTTCCCGGAAGTGAGGTCACTGCCTGGGGCAATAGTGATGATGTCGCTCGTCCTATACCCTTATGTGTATATGCTAGCCTTAAATGCCTTCCGAGAACAATCTCAGAGTTTGTACGAAAGCAGTAAAACACTTGGTATTTCAGGACGACGTTACTTCTTTCGAGTTGCGTTACCTTTAGCACGGCCAGCGATTGTCACGGGTGCATCACTCGCCATGATGGAATCGTTAGCGGACTACGGCACAGTGCAATACTTTGGTGTGAATACTTTTACTACTGGAATATTTAGAACGTGGTTTGGTATGGGTAACCAGCAAGCGGCTGCTCAATTGGCCTCACTGCTGTGTACTTTTGTATTTGTACTTATCTTGTTAGAGCGTTTTTCTCGACATAAAAGACGTTATTTCAATACGGGAACGCAGCAACGAGTGGTTCAAAGGCGGGCCATGTCTCCTAAGTTTCAGTGGATTGCCGCAGTACTTTGCTTTCTCCCATTCTTATTCGGTTTTGTTGCTCCGTCATTACAACTTCTATATTGGTCAATCAGTCATTGGCAACAGAATTTTGATGACCAGTTTTTAACGCTGGCTTTTAACAGTTTTATGCTCGCTGCTATTGCTGCTTTGGTTGTGACCTTTATTGCTGTATTTGTGTCCTATGCCAAGCGGCTGGTTGTGAGAAAGGATGTTCAAATAGCGACACAATTGGCGAGTATGGGATATGCAATACCTGGAGCGGTTGTTGCTGTTGGTGCCATGTTGCCTTTGATATGGTTCGATACGCAATTTGATAGTTTTATGCAAAATTTATTCGGTATCAGCACAGGGCTCTTATTGTCTGGAAGCTTGTTTGCATTGGTGTTTGCCTATTCTATAAGGTTTTTGGTGGTAGCCGTACAAAATACAGATGATGGGCTTTCTCGTATTAAACCTAGTATGGATGCTAGCGCACGAACGATGGGGCTAAGCCCTAAACAAGTCGGAATCAGAATTCACTTGCCTCTCCTTAGAGGAAGCTTGCTGTCGGCTTTTATATTAGTGTTTGTCGATGTTTTAAAAGAATTACCAGCAACATTGATTATGCGGCCTTTTAATTTTAATACGTTGGCGGTCAGGGCTCATGAACTAGCTTCTGATGAAAGGCTGGTTGATGCTGCACTCCCTGCAATGGCAATTGTTATTGTAGGCTTGCTTCCTATTTATCTTTTGACGAAAAAAATGGATGAATCCTAGTGATTGAGATTGAAAAGCTGTCTATTGCGTATGACAAAAACGTTGCTGTCAAGGAAGCTTCTTTTACATTAGCTAAAGGGGAGGTTGCCTGTTTGCTGGGTCCCTCAGGCTGTGGAAAAAGCTCTATTTTGCGTGCGATAGCGGGCTTAGAAAGCATTGAGTCAGGAAAGGTTATTCTGCGAGACGACGTTGTCAGCTCAACCACTTCTATACTTCCGACAGAGAAACGACGTATAGCTATGATGTTTCAGGACTTTGCGTTATTCCCGCATCTTAACGTTGAACAAAATATTAAGTTTGGTTTATTCAAACAATCCAAAGATGTTCAGCAAAAGCGTAGCGAAGAACTACTGCAACTCGTTGGGTTAGAGGGATTAGGAAGTCGCCAAATACATGAGCTGTCGGGAGGACAACAACAACGTGTTGCATTGGCTCGAGCACTCGCGGCGGATGTTGATATTCTGCTTCTAGACGAGCCATTTTCTAGCTTAGATACTAGCCTACGCGAAGAGCTGGCTGCTGATATCCGTCGTATCGTTAAACAACAACAAATTACTGCTATCCTCGTCACTCATGACCAACATGAGGCATTTGCATTTGCTGATGTTATTGGTGTTATTCGTCAAGGTGAAATTCAGCAGTGGGGAACTGCTTTTGAGCTCTACCACACGCCCGTTAATCTCTGGGTTGCTAACTTCGTTGGTGAAGGCGCACTGATCAAAGGCCTAGCTGATGAAAGAGGCATTGTTGAAACGGCTTTAGGCTGTTTTCCTTCTAATTTGGAAAACAGCTCTGCTAGCGAGGTCAATGTGCTCATTCGTCCTGACGATATTGTTCATGATGACTCTAGTCGGTTAACTGCTAAAGTTGTTGAACAAGCATTTCGTGGTTCGCATATTATGTTTACATTGGAATTAGACTCTGAGCAACGTGATACTGTGCTGTGTCTAGCACCAAGCCATCATAATCATGAGGTTGGTGAGTACATAGGGATAAGGCTTGACGTGCAGCACGTTGTCGCTTTTGCTTAATACTTAATTTACTACCTAACAGTGCTACCACAATCAGTTCGTGTGAAAAATTAAGAGTATAGTTGACATGTAAACTATATTGTTTAAGCATACGAAATATTGATTTGATCCTAGTCCATTTGGGATTCACATGTGTTTAGCTTGTTCGCAGGTTTAGTGTTGCTAAATCAAAAACGAATAACACAGCATAAACACGTTGGAAACCCATTTGACGGACGTTTGTTAGCGTTTGTGCCTGCTTTACTGTGCCTTTACTGAAGGCCCTGGCAGACACTGAACCAGTCAGAATTCATTGTAAAAAGGTACTGTTAAACTATTTATGACTATCTACCAAACCATCGCTAATTTTGGACCCAAGCTTATTGGGAAGTCGAAGATGCTCAAATTCGGCTTTAACTTTTCTCCTATGTACAAGCGCAGTACCGGAAAGATACTGGAAGTTTCTGAAGATATATGCAGAGTGCGAATGACGATACCCATCAGTTACAAGAACAGGAATTATGTTGGTTCAATCTTTGGTGGCAGCATGTTTTCTGCCGTTGATCCTATACCTATGGTTCAGCTGATTAATATTTTGGAAAATGAATTTGTCGTCTGGGATAAGTCTGCCGAGATCTTCTTTAAGGCGCCAGCGAAAGAGGACCTCTATGCGACCTTTGAATATTCGCCTGATGAGCTTGAAGAGATAAAGCAGTATGTTACTCAACACGATGAGATGGAAATTATTAAGACGACGAATCTCACCAATAGGGAAGGTGACAGGATTTACTGTGTTGTGAAAAAGAAAATCTATATTTCAACCAAAGCGCATTACAAGAAAAAGCTACTTGCTCGGCAAAATAAAAAACCTCCTCAGTAATACTTTTTTCACTCCTCCTTGAACACCAAAGCCCAAGCGGCTTTGGAAGCTGATGTCTGTCCTAAGTTCCATGCTAAGTGTCTGTTAAATATAGAAATTCTATATTGCTGTCTAATGGTGTCGTTTATTTGCGACATGTTGAGGCCTGAGTATTCGAGCTGCAAACTATAAGTGTTTGATTTTTAATGACTAATTCATGTTGGCATCGAACTTGATATTACCTATTTGAGCATCGTGCTCCTGAAGTAAGAACATAACAATATGCTGAATTACTGGGGAATAAGTAAAGAGCAAGGCTTCAGGTATTTTTCGGGATTAATGCCCAATCAATAGTTAAAAAATTGGAGAAAGACATGTTGAGACTAACATTTTTAATGACATCAGTTTTATTGGTAGCTACAACTTTTGCAGGTGAAGAGCGTTTAACACCGCTTGATAAAGATAAAGATGGAAACATCAGCATTCAGGAAGCAACCGTACATCCCGATTTGCTTGCTTCGTTCGGCAGTATTGATGTAGACGGGAATGGCCAAATCAGTCGTAGTGAACTGATGAATAGCGAATTCAAAAACAAACTACCAACGTTGACGCCACAAAAGAAACATTCGTAGTTTGTGATTGAATGAATACATAACCTCATATGACCGTATTTATTTGGATGTGTATTGATAAAACCACATAACTGATATACCCCTTTTTATCAGTCAAGACCAGCGTTGCTGGTCTTTTATTTATTAAGTGATCGTAGGATAATGGAGTAGTCATTCCCAATTATGATCAGAGAGATTTTATTGCGCCCAGGCTCTATCAGGCAGTTGATATTTTTCAGCTTTGTCGTGGCAATGATCCCTCTAGCTCTATTGCTATGGTCTAGCCAAAACACACTTTCTAAAGTCGGTGAGATTGCTGTAACAGAAGCGCAGATGGCTGTCGCGCAAGTAAGATCTGTTGAGCAAATTCGAGCGATGTCCATCGATAATGAGCGCCTTATCAGGCAATATCGGATACTTAAAAAAAGCGAACAACAACAACTTGCCGACAACTACATGGCACTTTTTGCAGAAAAGCTGGTTGAGCTTTGTGAGAGAGATTCTCTTAACAGTGCCTGTGATGAGCTCAAGCTAGCAGTTGATCAACTCTATAACGTTTATATTGATGCTCCCGAGCATGAACTAGATAAGCATCTACAAGCAATTAATGCAGCGTTGAATAAACTATCGACAAATTCCGACGAATTGATAGATCAACGTATTATCCAACAACAAGCTTATGTTAAGTCGATGCAAGACCGCCAGGTTTGGCTGGTGAGTATTATGGTTATTCTGACCTTAATCGTTATCTTCTTTAACACACGGTTGTTGGCTAAACCCATAGAACGGTTGGATAACTTAATTAGAGCTATCGCAAATCAAGAAAAGCAGTTACCGATTCAATCAAGCCTGAATCCAAAAGAATTCCAGAGTTTAGATAACAAACTACGTTGGTTAGCTGATCGGTTAAACCAACTCGAAGATTTGAGGCACTCAATGCTTAGGCATGCCTCTCATGAACTCAAAACACCGCTGGCGAGCATAAAAGAAGGTTGCTCTTTATTAACAGATGAAGTGGTGGGGGATTTAACAGATAAGCAGCGTGAAGTACTTGAACTTCTTAATACAAGTGTTGTTAGACTTAACCAGTTGATTACTGAATTGTTAGATTACAATCGTCTGTTAGAACAGGCGAAACCGGAAATAAAAACCATAGTAGCAGAGCCTATTCTGAATGAAGTTGTTAGTGAGAATGCGCTGCTATTGGAACAAAACAAACAATCCATAGAGTTACGTTTGGAAGCTGATAAAATCAGCGTAGATCCGATGCTTTTTAGACGTATTCTAGACAACTTGTTGTCGAATGCCGTGGCGCATAGTGAGACGGATTCGGTGATTACGATTAAACTTTATAGGCAACATAATCAATTACATCTAGATGTCGCAAATAAAGGTCAACAGATCGATCCGGCTCATCACGAAAAGCTTTTTGAGCCTTTCTATAGAATTAATCACATTAGAAATGACAAAGTGTCGGGATCTGGACTGGGGCTTTCTATCGTGGCTGATTGTGCGCGCTTAATGCATGGAAACGCTAGAGTTGTATCTGATTCAGAAATGGATGTTTGTATTCGTGTCTCTTTACCCTTGGAGTCTATTTAATGAGAGTTGTTACTGTGCTTGTACTGATCTTGTTTCTGCAAGCATGTGAACTATTGAACATTCCTAAGCCTGATGAGGTCAAACAAAACACGAGCTGTGTTGTTGATTTGACCAGTGAGGAATTACAAGGAATGTGTGATGTCGATGAATGGTTGAATTTTGTTATAACCCACCAAACGATGAATTGGTCCGAGCGAAAAGCGTTGATCAAAACGCTGGGTAAGTCGGACGTCGATATGCTGAAAAAAATCTTGCTCAGCCAAGCTGTAGATACGCCTTATCAGGATAGGTTACGTGCACAGCTTTGGTCAGAGGACTTAATGCCTAAATTTGAAGAGCCATTGCAGTCTTTTGTCAAACTCCTGATTTATCAACCTAATCAGCAGGTGCTGGAGCTTGAATCAGCCATAGTGACATTAAACAAAATTAACCTGAAACATGCGGAAGAGATTGATGCCATGCAGGCATTAATTAAACAACATCAAGATCAGCTTGATCAATTATTGAAATTAGAGACGAACCTTGTCGAGAAAGTAAGGGAACCCGATAGATGAAACAACAAGATACCCACGGTGTAAAAGTTTTACTTGTTGATGACGATGCGAGTTTATTGCGTTTATTAGCTCTGCGCTTAGAGGGTGAGGGTTACGCTGTCACGACATGTGAATCCGCGAAGGATGCTCTTAAGCTTTTCAATAGTCAAAGTTTTGATCTGGTATTAAGTGATTTGCGCATGCCAGGTTTGGATGGCTTAGCATTTTTCGATGAAGTCATGGTTATCGACCAAACGGTTCCCGTTATTTTGATGACTGCGCATGGAACCATCGAAGATGCAGTTGAAGCCACGCAAAGAGGGGTTGCAGGTTTTATTACTAAACCTATCGATCACGACGAGCTGAGAGCAATCCTCAATAAACACTCCAGCATTGGCCGGGCTAAATTAACCGATGAGTGGCGTGAAGCCTTAATCACGCAATCACATCAAATGGAACAGTTGCTCGAACAAGCCTACCGTGTGGCACAGCGTCACGTAAGCGTGCTTATTAGCGGTGAAAGCGGTACCGGGAAGGAGCTTCTAGCTAAAGCTATACATAAAGCCAGTGATAGAAAGGATAGTCCGTTTGTGGCTATTAATTGCGGCGCGTTGCCTGAAAACCTGTTGGAATCCGAACTCTTTGGACATGCGAAAGGTGCTTTTACCGGTGCTATCAGCGAACACATGGGCTTGTTTAGAGAGGCTGATGGAGGAACGTTATTCCTTGATGAAATTGGTGATATGCCTATTTCTCTTCAAGTTAAACTCTTACGTGTTTTGCAAGAGCAGCAAGTGCGCCCGGTGGGTAGTAATAAGCAGATCAATATTAATGTACGTATTATCTCGGCAACGCACAAAGATTTGCGTGAGGAGATGCAAGAAGGAAACTTTAGAGAAGATTTATTCTATCGCTTGAATGTGGTGAACTTGAGTCTTCCGAGTTTGCATGAAAGGGCAGAAGATATCCCTTTAATTGCTCGTCATTTATTGAAGCAGAGCGCCGAGAAGCATCAACTGAACATCACACGCTTCTCCGATGATGCCATGCAAAAACTGGTCACTGCAAAATGGCCCGGTAATGTGAGGCAGTTAGTGAATGTCATTGAACAGTGCGTAGCTCTGACACAAACCCCAATCGTATCTGAACATTTAGTTAAACAAGCATTATTTGAAACAGAGCATGCGTGGCCAACCTTAGCTGAAGCTAAGGATGCTTTTGAGCAACGATATCTCGTTAAACTGCTTAAGATGACGGAAGGCAATGTCACTCGAGCCGCTGAATTAGCGGCAAGAAATCGTACGGATATGCATAAACTCTTGAAAAAGCACAATCTTACAGCGATTGATTTTCGCCCGCAGCAGGCTAATCGATAACGCTTCAGAATTAATTTTTACGTCCGGCGGGATAGGCAGATTGATAACTCCATGGAAGGAAATTTACTTATCGTTTCAGCCCTATTGAGTGCTGTCATTTTTATCTCGTTTAACTGTATAATATGCCCCCTTATTTATTCCCTTAATATCGTTCTGAATAAAATCACAACGAATTACTAACGTGCCCAAGGTAGGTTTCATGCGCACAGATTATTGCGGCAACATCAATGCATCATATATAGGTCAAGAAGTCACACTCTGTGGCTGGGTTAATCGTAGAAGAGATTTAGGTGGCGTCATATTTATTGATTTGCGCGACCGCGAAGGCATTGTTCAGGTTGTTTATGATCCAGATGAACAGGCATTGTTCGAGTCTGCAAACAGCTTGCGTAACGAGTTTTGTGTGCAAATTAGTGGTTTAGTCCGTGCAAGACCTGAAGGTCAAGTCAATAAAGATATGTCGACGGGTGAAATTGAGATTCTTGGTCGTCAGCTGACTATTTTGAACAAAGCGGCACCATTACCTCTTGATTCAAACCAGGATAACTCTGAAGAGCAGCGCCTTAAGTATCGTTACCTTGATTTGCGTCGTCCTGTTATGAGCGAACGTTTAAAGTTTAGAGCGAAAGTGACCAGTGCCGTTCGCAGCAGTCTAGAATCTCAAGGCTTCCTTGATATCGAAACGCCTATGTTAACCAAAGCAACACCAGAGGGTGCACGAGATTATTTGGTACCTAGCCGAACGCATAAAGGTCGCTTCTTTGCATTGCCTCAATCTCCTCAGTTATTCAAACAGTTGCTGATGATGTCGGGTATGGATCGTTACTATCAAATCGTTAAGTGCTTCCGCGATGAAGACTTAAGAGCCGATCGCCAACCTGAATTTACCCAAATTGACCTTGAAACCACTTTCTTGGGTGCCGATGGTGTGATGCAGATTACAGAAACCATGATTCGTCAGGTTTTTAACGATCTACTCGGCGTTGATTTAGGTGATTTTCCTCAAATGACTTATGAGGAAGCAATGCGTCGTTACGGTAGTGATAAACCAGATCTCAGAAACCCGCTAGAGCTAACAGATGTTGCAGACTTACTAAAAGATGTTGAGTTTAAAGTCTTCTCAGGGCCAGCAAATGACCTTAAAGGTCGCGTTGCTGTCATTAGAGTTCCAGGCGGCGCGAGCTTATCCCGTAAACAGATTGATGATTACGGCAAATATGTTGGTATCTACGGAGCGAAAGGCCTGGCTTGGTTGAAAGTTAATAACTTGGCTGAAGGTATGGAAGGCTTGCAGTCTCCTATCTTAAAGTTCCTTAATGAAGAAGTTGCTAAAGCTATTCTTGATAGAACTCAAGCGGCAGATGGCGATATCCTGTTGTTCGGTGCCGATACTGCAACTGTTGTATCAGAAGCAATGGGGGCTCTAAGACTGAAGTTGGGTGAAGATCTTGATTTACTTGAAGGTGATTGGAAACCGCTTTGGGTTGTTGACTTCCCCATGTTTGAAGAGATTGACGGGCAGTTTCATGCTCTTCACCATCCATTTACAGCCCCTAGAAATCTAACGCCTGAGCAACTGGCTGAGAACCCTGGTGCAGCTATCTCTGATGCTTACGACATGGTCTTAAACGGTGTTGAGCTGGGTGGTGGTTCAGTTCGTATACACAATCAAGATATGCAGTCGACAGTGTTCAGTATTTTAGGTATTGATGAAGAGGAAGCTCAAAGTAAGTTTGGCTTCCTACTCGATGCGCTTCAGTACGGTGCTCCACCTCATGCAGGTCTAGCTTTTGGTTTAGATCGAATCGTCATGCTAATGACCGGGGCGACGTCTATCAGAGATGTTATGGCGTTCCCTAAAACAACAACGGCTGCTTGCCCGTTAACAAACGCCCCTGGTATTGCAAACGAACAGCAACTAACTGAGCTATCAATCAGTAGTTTAGCTGAAGAGCAAGATAGCTAAGTTGCAACTATACCCAAAATCATTGGAAATGCATGGTGGCGGCGAGCGAATCAATCCACATGAACTTAGATGAGATAAGTGATTGTGGTTAAGGGGCACAGTCAGCAAACTGGCACTTTCAAGGATGGCAGGTATAAACGTGCAGAATCTGTGCTGGTCTTGATACATGATAAAGATCAGCATGTTCTGCTATTACAGCGTGATGATGACCCGTTGTTCTGGCAGTCTGTTACTGGAACCATGGAAGGGGACGAAACGCCAACAGAAACCGCGTTGAGAGAAGTATTCGAAGAAACAGGGATAGATATTCAAGCCAAAGGTTATCAATTAGTTGATTGTCGTCATACAAGCCAATACGAAATAAGAGAACGTTGGCTCCACCGATACCCTCCAGGAACGAAATTTAATACCGAATACTGTTTTGCGTTAAGTGTTGAAAGGACCGATCATATCAAGCTAACTGAACATTTGGCTTTTGGCTGGTATTCTAAAGAAGAAGCCATAAAAAAGGCTTGGTCAGACAGCAATAAACAAGCAATAGAAAAATTTGTTTAGCGCTAAGCTTTGCACCGACTCTGCTAGATATTTAAAATAAGATGACAAAGGTAAGTTAAATCAGTGATTATTTTGGGAATTGATCCGGGATCGCGCTTAACTGGGTATGGATTAATTAAAAAGGTAGGCTCAAAAGTAGATTACCTTGCCAGTGGTTGTATTCGTTTATCTGATGCTGGTATTCCTGAAAGGTTACAACAAATTCATAGCGGTGTTAGCCAAATCATTAGTCAATATAGCCCCGATGAATTCGCTATCGAACAAGTCTTTATGGCAAAAAATCCTGATTCTGCACTGAAGTTGGGGCAAGCTAGGGGAGCTGCTATTGTTGCAGCGACTAATCAATCTCTGCCTGTCTCCGAGTATTCGGCACGGCAAATTAAACAGTCAGTCGTTGGTAAAGGAAACGCAGACAAGCACCAAGTTCAGCAGATGGTTTGTCACTTATTATCTTTGACGAAAAGTCCTCAAGCCGATGCAGCTGATGCACTTGCAGTTGCGCTATGCCATTTGCATACCAGCCAAAGCTTATTGAAAATGTCAGGGCAAGCCTCAAAAACAGTGAGACGGCGACTTCGCTGATAATCACAATGAAGATTTACTGGAAGGAATAAAAACATGATAGGCCGTATACGTGGAAAGCTCATCGAGAAACAGCCGCCTGATATTTTGATCGAATCGGCTGGGGTGGGGTATGAAATCCAAATGCCTATGACAAGCTTTTACCAGCTGCCGGAAGTTGGCGCAGAGGCAACGGTTGTTACGCACTTTGTGGTTCGAGAAGATGCGCAGCTTTTATTTGGTTTTGCCAATAAAACGGAACGTTCCTTGTTTCGAGAACTAATTAAAGCGAACGGTGTTGGGCCAAAGCTAGCGCTAACAATTATGTCGGGTATGTCTGCATCGCAGTTTATTCATTGTGTCAGTATTGAAGACGTAACCTCGCTCGTTAAGCTGCCAGGTGTTGGTAAAAAGACAGCAGAAAGGCTGGTGGTTGAGATGAAGGATCGCCTCAAAAAATTAACAGCCAGCGGAGAGATGTTGGATGTTGAGGTTGAAATTCCTATGAATAATGAGGAAACACCACTACTCATGCCACAAAGTAATGCGAAAGATGAAGCGCTAAGTGCGTTACTTGCATTGGGTTATAAGTCTTCGCAAGCGAATTTGGTTCTAAACAAAATCAAGACGGATGGAAAGAGTAGCGAAGAGCTTATACGTGAAGCCTTGAAAGCAATGGCTTAATAGCTCTGGAACTAATGTCCTGAGGTCGCATAGGTATAGCATTAAGTACTGAATAAATATACACTACTTGTCAGTAGTTGTTACTGAGACAAAGAATGATAGAAGCAGATCGATTAATTGGCGCAACAGAAACATCAGATGATGAGTTTGTCGATAGAGCGATAAGACCCAAGCTACTGGCTGATTATACCGGACAAGATCATGTTTGCTCTCAGATGGAGATTTTTATCCAAGCTGCAAGGATGCGTGAAGATGCTTTGGATCACCTCCTGATATTTGGCCCTCCCGGTTTAGGAAAAACGACACTGGCTAACATCGTGGCAAACGAGATGGGCGTTAATATCAAAACAACGTCAGGACCTGTATTAGAAAAAGCAGGGGATTTAGCTGCATTGCTGACTAATCTCGATACCAATGACGTTCTTTTTATTGATGAAATACATCGCTTAAGCCCAGTTGTTGAAGAGATTCTTTATCCTGCAATGGAAGATTATCAGTTAGATATTATGATTGGTGAAGGCCCTGCAGCTCGGTCAATTAAGTTAGATTTACCACCTTTTACGTTAATCGGAGCAACTACAAGAGCAGGCTCTTTAACATCACCATTGCGAGATAGATTTGGTATTGTCCAAAGGCTTGAGTTCTACAATATTAAAGATTTAACGCAGATTGTTTCTCGCTCGGCACGTTACCTCAATATGCAAGTAGAGGAAGAAGGGGCTATTGAAATTGCTAGACGGTCGCGAGGGACACCTAGAATATCCAATCGCTTGTTAAGGCGTGTTAGGGATTATGCGCAAATTAAAGCTGGAGGCTATGTCACAGCCGATGTCGCGAGTGCTGCACTGGATATGTTGGATGTTGATAAAGAAGGGTTTGATTACATGGATCGTAAGCTGCTAACTGCTATTATTGAAAAGTTTATGGGTGGTCCTGTGGGCTTGGATAACTTAGCAGCGGCGATTGGTGAAGAAAAGGAAACTATCGAAGATGTTATTGAACCTTTCCTTATCCAACAGGGTTTTTTACAGCGTACGCCTCGTGGTCGCATTGCGACACAGAATGCCTATCTTCATTTTGGGTTCGATTATTCGCCTGAATAAAGAACTCCGAAAGCTAACTTTTGTTTTAAATATAAAGGATGCTGAAATTTAGGCAAAAAAAACCCGCTTCAAGAGCGGGCTGAACAACAAGTATCAATAAATGGGATTAAATCCAGGGATCAAATTCGTCATAAAATGAAAAATCTGCGTTTTCGAGCAGTTCATGTTTATTTACATGTCCAACTCGTCAAAACTGTGGCTATTCTAACCTCTGCAATAAATACTACAATTGAGATAAATTTGGCTTTTGGATTAGAAAAACTAATTTGGTTTGTCATGTTTGAGCTAACATGCAAATTTTAAATGTAGAAAGTTATTCCTTTGTAACAGTCATGTTGTTTGTATTTTGTGCGTTTTGATGGTTGTTTGGTAAAGCAATGAACCCCTATCCAAACCTTGTTTTACGTCTAATATATTGTTTTTAAGCGTTTTCTTATGGTTTTTGTTGTGTACTTTAAAATGAAAGAGCTACGTTATTAGTATTCTTAATAAGTTTTAGTTGTTAAAAGGTTTAACATAAATTTAACTTATACGAGGTTCGCGGTTTTTACATTGGTGAAGCTTGTTTTATATCGTTATTTTTTGAATCTAGACTATTTATAAAATCATGAATTACAAAGGATAAATTGTTGTTTTTGGGCGTTAATAACTATTCATGTACGCGCAGCATGGAAATGTAGGAAAAAAGTAATTGTTTAGTAAGGTGCATAGGCTAGACACAAAGTATCAAAATTATGTTATTTTAATGCTCCCAAGAACCTGAGCAGCCCAATGAAATCAATCCATTCGTTACCAATAAGAGTTTATTACGAAGATACAGATGCTGGTGGAATTGTTTACTATGCTAATTATCTGAAATTTTTTGAACGAGCTCGAACTGAATGGCTAAGAGAGCTTGGTTTTTCTCAATCAAATTTATTGGAACAATCTGTAGGTTTTGTCGTCAAACGAGTGGAAATGGAAAATGTCGCACCGGCAAGATTCGACCAACTGCTTGAGGTTAGGACGGAAATTGATGAAGTTAAACGCGCTAGTTTGCTGTTTCGACAAAAAATTATAGACGAAAAACAAAAAACACTGGTTAATGCATTAGTACGTGTTGCTTGCGTTGACCTTGATAAAATGAAACCTATTGCGATCCCGCAGGCAGTGAGAGAGGAACTATCTGGTGTCATCTGAGTTATCATTCTTTGATCTCTTTATAGAAGCGAGCTTATTAGTACAGCTTGTTATGTTGTTACTGTTGGTTACTTCAATGGTATCTTGGGCGTTCATCTTTCAGCGCAGTAAAGCACTGAATCAAGCTCAGATAGATTTGAAAAAGTTTGAGGATAAATTCTGGTCTGGTGCGGACTTAAACAAACTGTATCAAGAATTATCGGCAAGGCAGTCATTGTCTGGTTTAGCAAGCTTATTTACGGCAGGCTTTAAAGAGTTTGTCCGTTTGCGTAAATCATCGCACTCATCATCAGATTCTATTATGCAAGGCGCATCGCGCGCTATGCGCGTTTCATTATCCAGGGAGATTGATGAGTTAGAACGACACTTACCGTTTTTGGCGACGACGGGTTCTATCAGTCCTTACATTGGGTTGTTTGGAACTGTTTGGGGAATTATGAATTCTTTTATCGCGCTTGGTCAGGTTCAACAAGCAACTTTGGCTATGGTGGCTCCAGGCATAGCAGAAGCGCTAATAGCGACGGCAATGGGATTATTCGCTGCAATCCCGGCCTATGTTGCCTATAACCAATTTATTTCTAAAGTAGAAAAGCTGGAAAATAGCTACGGAAACTTTATGGAAGAGTTTTCTAGTATCTTGCATCGTCAAACGCTCGTTTCTCCTGAGCCTCGTTCACAGGCGGTATAGTTTTGTACGTTCGTAAAAGGCGCAAAAAGGTATCTGAACTTAACGTTGTCCCCTACATAGACGTTATGTTGGTGTTGCTTATCATTTTTATGGTAACCGCACCTTTGGTAACGCAAGGGGTTAATGTCGACTTGCCAAAGGCTGAGGCAGAAGCTTTAGATGAAGATTCTAAGCCGCCGCTTGTTGCTTCAGTTAACGCTGAGGGGAATTATTTTTTGAATGTGGGTGACACACAGGATGAGCCGCTATCAGCTGTTGATTTAGCGACGCTTGTAGCAGCGCACTTAAGAGTTGAACCTAAAACACCTGTTGTTGTTAAAGGTGATGGGGCAGTGCCTTATAATGATGTGGTTCAGCTTATGGTATTGCTGCAAAGAGCGGGAGTACCGAGTGTTGGGCTGATGACAGCGCCGCCAGAGCAGTAGGTATATGAATAGTTTATTAGGGGCAGTTGGAAAGTCGTTTATCTTGCATTTGTTGCTTGGCGCTTTGTTGTTTGCAAGCGTGGACTTTAGCCCTGAAGAAACACCTGAGTTACCCGAAGTGTCTGTTCCTATTATTGAAGCAACAGTTGTCGACCAGAATACATTGGATCAACAAGTTAAGAAGATACAGGACGAAAAAGCTGCGGCCAAAAGAGCTGAGGAACAGCGAGTTAAAGAACTGGAAAAAAGAGCTGCCGATGCCGCAGCTAAGCGCAAGCAGAACGAAAGGCGAATACAAGAGCTCGAGAAACAAAAACAGCAAAAGATTAATGAGAAAAAGCGTGCTGACCAAGCAGCTGCGTTAGCTAAGAAAAAGCAGGAAGAAGAAAAGAAGCGAGCGCAACAGGCGGAAAGAGATCGTAAGCGCAAGGAAGAGGAGCGTAAGAAAGCGGAAGAAGAAGCTAAGCGGGCCAAAGAGAAACGAGAACGTGAGAAAAAAGCTGCAGAAGAGGCTGAACGTAAGCGCAAGGAGGAAGAGCGCAAGCGTAAAGAAGCTGCTGAGAAAGCAGAACAAGAGCGGATTTTAAATGAGCAGCTAAAAGCTGAACAAGCAGCAAGACAACAAAGACGAAATAAACAGGTGCTTTCAGAGGTCGATAAGTATCAGGCATTGATTAAACAAACAATTGAGAGAAACTTAATTGTTGATGACAACATGCGTGGTAAAAAGTGTCGATTAAATATTCGCTTGGCATCGAATGGATTGGTGACTAAAGTGACGGTTTTGGCTGGGGACGCTATTTTGTGTCGTGCGGCTCAAACTGCAGTGTTGAAATCTGACACCTTACCGGTGTCGAGAGAGCCAGATGTTTATCAAAAACTTAAAGATATTAATCTAACGGTAGAGCCTAAAATATAATGTACAAAACTTTTTCAAAATTACTGACGTTCGTACTTTTTACTTTCTTTATAAGTCAAAACAGTCATGCGACATTAGAAATCGTTATTACTGAAGGTATTAACACTGCTCGGCCTATAGGTATTGTCCCATTTCGTTGGAAAGGGGATGGACCAATGCCTGCGAGACTTACTAACGTTATCGCAGCTGATTTACGCAGGAGCGGTAAGTTTAACCCGATAGATGCTTCGGCGATGCCACAGTACCCAAGTAGTGATGGTGAAGTTGATTACTCTGTTTGGGCTTCAACTGGTGTCGATACTATTTTGGTTGGTAGCGTTGAAGAATACTCTATTGATAGATATCTAGTGAACTACGAGTTAATTGACGTTGTCAGAGGGCAAATAACGGGTGGCCAAACACAAATACTTAGTGGCGGTAAACTTGTTAGTACTAAGGATCATATCTTAGAGACTGCTGGTCATGTTATTAACGGTGATCAGTTCAGAAACCATTCGCATTTTATTGCAGATACTATCTATGAAAAGCTAACAGGTGAAAAAGGCGCGTTTAGAACACGCATTGCCTACGTGTTAGTGAGAGACAGAGACCAAGCTGCACTACCATTTCAGTTAGTAGTTGCAGACTATGATGGTGAGAATGAAACAGTTTTATTGCGGTCCGATGAGCCATTAATGTCACCTTCCTGGTCTCCTGATGGAACCAAGTTAACTTATGTTAGTTTTGAAAGCGGTCGACCTCAGATATTCACGCAAGATATCTATACAATGAGCCGTACAAAAATGACAGAGTTTGAGGGGATTAATGGAGCTCCAAGGTTCTCTCCTGACGGTCGTCGTTTAGCAATGGTGTTGTCAAAAGATGGTAATCCTGAAATCTATATTATGGATATTGCGACTAAGCAATTACGCCGAATGACAAATAATCGTTACATTGATACGGAGCCAAGTTGGACTCCAGACGGCCAAAGCTTAATTTTTAGCTCAGAACGGGGTGGTAAACCACAGATTTATCGCGTAAATTTAGCATCAGGAAAAACTGAGCGTTTGACATTCGATGGCGAGATGAATCTTGGCGGTACAATGACACCCGATGGTCAACAGATGATCATGGTGAATCGTACAAGAGGAAACTATCATATCGCTCGACAAGATATTAAAAACAGAGAAATGCAAGTACTGACAAAAACCTTCTTGGATGAGTCACCTAGCATTTCTCCTAATGGCAGTATGATTATCTACAGTACATTGCACTCAGGTAAACAGGTATTGTCATTGGTTTCGGTGGATGGACGATTCAAAGCGAGACTGCCAGCTGCAGCTGGGCAGGTGAAGTCGCCAAGTTGGTCACCGTTTTTATAAGAAATTTATTAACTTTTCGTTTTAACCAGAATAAATATAAACAATAAGGATTCATCGCATGCGTCTGAATAAAATCGTTAAAGGCTTTGTACTTGCACTGCCAGTTGTGACTCTTATGGCTTGTACAAGCTCAGGCTCACCTGATGATGCAGCAAGTGCAGAGACAAATCAAACTGCTCAGACTGACACATCTAATTCTTCTAACTCAAATGTTGAAACCGGTTCTGTTTCAAGACAGCCTACACCTGAAGAGCAATATCGCATTGATAAAGATGAAGTTCTTAACGATCAAGTTATTTACTTTGACTTTGACCGCTCTTCTCTAAATTCAGAGTTCTATTCAACTCTTGATAAGCACGCTGCATTCTTACGTAAGAATCGTTCTGAACGTATTACTGTTGAAGGTCACTGTGATAGCCGTGGTACACCTGAGTACAACATCGCACTAGGTGAACGTCGTGCTAAAGCAATTGAGACATACTTGCTGAATGCAGGTGTAAGCGGTTCTCAAATTTCTGTTGTATCTTACGGTGAAGAAAAGCCTGCGGTATCTGGTGGAAGCGAAAGTGCTTTTGCTAAAAACCGTCGCGGCGTTTTAGTTTACCGTTAATAACGGATGCCTATTTCCCGCAAATTTATCGCTGGCTGCCTTATTGGAGTCACAGGTTTAGCTGTGGCTCAGGCTCCGGTGTCTGATCTCAATACTGGCAGTATTGAACAGCGTGTTAGTGAACTTGAACGCCTAGTTAACTCAAGAACATCAGCTCAGCATCGCATTCAAGCGCAGTTAGATACGATGCAAGATGAAGTGAATGAACTTAGAGGAACCCTTGAAGTTCATAACTATAAGCTTGAGCAAATCTTGCAGAGACAGCGTGAACTTTATCTTGAGATAGATAATCGCATCGAAGCCGTAACCGCAGCAGGTATAGTTTCGCAGCAGACGCCTCCGCCAACTACTCCGTCAGATACTTCCAACGATCAGAGTTATGTATTAGCTGCTGGTGAAGATGAGGCATACGATAAAGCTATAGATCTTATCTTGAAGGAACGGAAGTACGAAGAAGCGATACCTGAGTTTCAAGGCTTCTTAGCAAACTTTCCTGATTCTCGCTATGCATCAAATGCGCATTATTGGCTAGGTCAGCTCTTGTTTAATAAACAGGAGTGGGAGCAAGCTAAAGGACACTTTGATCGCGTAGTAGCGCGATACGTGGATTCTACAAAACGTCCGGATGCGTTGTTAAAACTGGGTGAGATAGCACAAAAACAAAATAACTTAGCGAGAGCTAAGCAATTGTTTGATCAGGTTATCAGCGAATACCCTGACTCATCTGCTCGCAAATTAGCCGACAATAGGCTTCGAGCTTTAAATTAATAGTGAGCTCAATTGTGTAAATTGAGCTTCTTAGCCTGATAATTGAAAAATATTCATTTATTTTAAAATTCTAGTTGATTCAGGCGCTTAAATCAGTATTATATGCGGCCGTTGTTGAGGGCAAGCCCGAAAACAACAGCACTTTTGAAATGGGTCGTTAGCTCAGTTGGTAGAGCAGTTGACTTTTAATCAATTGGTCGCTGGTTCGAATCCAGCACGACCCACCATTTCAGAATTCTCCCTACTCAAAAATGGATCTACTCCACTATCGAGGGATCAGCATTCATCGTACACGGTTGATGACACCATTCCAGCCACAATGGAACATGACTCTCAATCGGTAGTTTTCAAAATTTCTAAAACCATACGCTCTTCTGGATAGCATTTCCATCTTGTTATGGACGCCTTCCGTGATGCAATTGCTCTATCAAGTCTAAAAAACTAGGTAACATGGCTTGCATACGGCGCTCATTCACGGTTTTAAGCAGAATATAACGGATAAGCATTTGTTTCGCTGCATAGAGCTGTTTGAGCACCAGATACTCTTCTAGATAATTGAATAGGTTGGCCTGTTTTTATTGACTTAAATGCCATTGATGGCGACGCATCAAACAGAGGATGCCTCAGCAACATTGTTCCTCCATCAAAGTGTCCGAAATATCCGTGATAGAAACATCATTAGACAACTTAAGCTTGTATAGGTATTAACACATAAAGTCTCAAATTTAAAACACAAAGTCTCAAAAATTAAACAAAATAAAAGTCGTTTATTATATATTTTGTTTCGTCAGGGAGGGGGTTAGTCATATCGATAGCGTTTTTCAGCTTTGATATTGATAATAAAAATCTAAGGGATGAGATAACAGCATAAATACCAGTTAAATTGTTCTGCGTATTTATAGTATTAAAGTGAAATTTTAATTGACTAAGTGAATATACACTTACGCAGGAGTCTAAAATGAAAAAAATAAAAGTATTGTCTATCAGTTTTGCTCTTGGGTTGGCATTTAGTGGTCCGCTCCAAGCTAATGTAAACGATGAAATACAGTTGCAGAGTGCTCTCAGTTCTGTCACTCTTGCCGCTTTTGAACCAGGAGAATTTGAACCACGGAAATGCCCTAAAATACCTCCTATTATTTTATGTGACGAGTGTCCTCCTCTCCCTCCTGTTCCTACAAACTGTTGATTGCAATTTTTACTTATAGTGAGGTATTTGGCCTCACTGTATAAGAGCTTGAAGCAAACTTATGTCGCCACTTATTTACTGCGACTTTGTGGATTTATGATAAGTAGTTATGAATAATGAATCTGGGGTATTTGTTAAACAAGCTGTCAAATCCATCAAGACAGGAGTTGTTGATAGAGTGCATAGCTACTAAAGCTTATCTTTGGAGGAGTATAAGGAGGCCGAGTTTATTTAAAATAGCTTTAAACCAAATTATGCTCCAATTTAAAAACTGCTTGAATGTGACCTTTCCCCCAAATTTAAAACCATGACATTGATGAGATTTCCAATAAATTGGAGATAATGGAAATCTTGAAATGAAAAAGCGTTACAGCGAAGAGCAAATCATCAAAGCTATCAAACAGCATGAGGCTGGAACCAAGGTAGAGATATCTGTCGTGATATGGGCATATCACAAGGCATATTTTATAACCGGCGTAGCGAATATACTGGTTTGGAAGTGAACGAAGCCAAACGATTGAAAGTGCTTGAAGCTGAGAATAGTAAACTCAAAAGATGCTAGCTGATAAGTTGTTGGAAGTGGAAGTCATGAAGGATGTGCTGTCAAAAAAGAGGTAAAGCCAGCAGCAAGAAAGCCTGTTACTCAACATTTGGTTGATGCATTCAAGTTGAGTGAACGAGTGGCTTGTCAGCTTGCTGGTGTGAGTAGAATAGCATTTCTATATCAGCCTATGGTTAGGGATGACGAGACTGTTAAAATGAGGCTCAAAGCCGAAAGTTTGGTTGTCAATCGTAAGTGCACTTATCGTTTGTAGACTGAAGAATCGCTGCAAGTGAGGACGAAGAAACTGACTCAACCAAGGCAACCAATGGAAGTACCTAGCGCGTTCAGTCAAAGGTGGTCGATGGATTTTGTATAAGACCAGTATAAGTAATGGCAGCTAAGCTTAATATACTCAATTACGTTGCTGTATATTTTAGCTAAATTTCTGGCAATTCCTAATGTTAACTTTGCGCTGATTACTCTAATTTTTTAAGGTGAATGTGCTTGTAATACTCATTTAGGTACATTATCAAGTTAATACTGTTTGTATAAACCTCATCTAACTCGCAGATAGTTTAGACAAGAAAAGAGTTGTAACTAAGGTAGGGTAAATAAGCTGGGCAGTTTGATAATGCCTACTACCTCTAAGTAATTAGGGCGCACGGCAACAGAGGATTGTCCGAAGCTAAAATCTAGAAAGTTGGTGAGAGTTTGCTATGGCTTTAATATAATTTGAGAACATCGAAAATATAGCTAGATTCCGAGTTAATACTTTACTTAGAATATAATGCTGTGCTTTCATTTGAATGTAATACTCAATGGTTGTTAGGTTGTATAGCGTGCATCAATTAGTTAGGATATTAGTGCTAAGTTACTGTTTATTATGCATTTCTTTTGCAGAGGCACAACAGTCTATATTTCCATCTGTGCCAATTAAAGATTTAACACCAAAGCGTATTGGTTCGCCAGGTCCCATTTTTTTGAGCCAAAAAACATTATGGATTGGTAGTGATAGTGGTTTGCTCAGTGTATCAGGTAACCATATCACTCAGTTTGATTATAACAATAGTCCATTAACGAGTGGTGTTTCCGAGATTGTTCAAGATAATAATGGTGTTTTATGGTTAAACACTGACAGTAATGGCATTGTTCGCTTCGATCCAACCACTTCAAATTTTACTGAATACAACAAAAAAACTGGATTGGGTTTTAACCAATGTTTGTATTCAACATTTATTAACGATAGGCTTTACACTACTTGTGATAGAGGTGTTTATGAGATTAATACGCTTTCAAATCAGATTAATGAAATACTTTCTGAATCAGAACTTTACCAACAATACGAAACAGCTTATAGGGAAATATCATCAGATACTGAAGGCAATCTGTTACTCATTGGCAAAAATAGAAAACTATATAAATATAACTTAAGTACTGAAGTTATCGAAGAGGTAGATTTAGGTGAGATAGAGTTAACTAAATATACCACGCTATTTACCGATAGCAGCAACAATCTATGGCTAACAACCGAATCAGATGAATACAAGCTAGTCCCTCATCATGATGGATACGAAATAATTAAACTCAAAACAGATATTGAACATTGGCAATTTTTTACGATTTTTGAAGACAGTAAAGGGAGTATTTGGTTCGGTAGCGATGTATTACTTGTGTATGACAATAAGTCAAATCAGCTAAAAGCTCCGTCGAACCTATCTCCCGTCTTTTCAAAAGAGCATGACGTTGTAGTCGAAGGGATTGTTGAAGGGGAAAACCAAGAACTTTACATTTCATCATCAATATTTGGAGTGGTTATCTTACCAAGACTGACTGAAGGGATCAGCATTTTTACAGGTATTAATGATGACTATGTAAATTCTCTTCAGGCACAACAAAAGTTGAGTAATCAGTCATTTTTACTTAACTTTCGAACAGTTGCCCAAATGTTGCTTTACAATCCAGTCACCAAAGAAAAACAGCTTGTATCAACGGAAAATTTTGAAATTGATGGCTTAGAAAAGTTGAATGAGTATGAGGTGATTTTCGCAGAAGCTGATACGGGGTTGCACCTACTTAACTTAGATAGTTTTGAGATAAAGCGTATTGATACTGAGTCGTTAGGATTACCTAAAGGTCGGTTTGGCTCAGTTGACATCGATGATGAGGGAACACTTTTTCTTTCAGTAGGTGGTTTCACGCCTGGTATCTACAAGGGTAATTTAGAAGATGGATTTGAAAATGTGTATCCAGGTGTCACGGTATATAGCAGTTTAAAAGACCGAGAAGGTAATTTATTTTTTGCGACTCGGGAAGATGGGGTACTCGAATACACCAAAAACAAGCAGTGGCGATGGTGGAGCCCTCCTGCCAATATTGGCAGAAAACCTTACACCCGCTGTATGTTCCAGGATAGACAAGGTGTTATTTGGCTGTGTCAAACACGGCAAGGCTTAGCTTATCTTGATGATAAAAGCCAAAGTATAAAATATATCGATAGGCGCTATACCGGCGGTTCTGATTCTATCCGAAATATCACCAGTGATTCGCAGGGATATTTGTGGATAGCGACGAGCCAAGGTATTGTAAGGTATGATCATAAGAACAAGGCCTCTATTACATTAGGGACAGAGTATGGAATATATGATACTGATTTTTATTTCGTATCTGCTCAACTAACCGACGAAAAAATAATAATTTCAGGAAACTACCTAAGTTATGTTATCGAGACTAATATAGCTAATGAGTACCTGGATAAACGATTACGTCAGACTAATGATGTTCAATTGATGAATGTTGTTTTGTCACATAGGAATAATAAAGAACATTCAGGCCGTAAAGCTGATTTAGAATACAGTGTTCAAACACAACAAGATTTCGAAGTTACTTATGATGAGTATTTGTTCACCCTAGAATTTGCGGTTAATAATTTTATGGAACGTGAGCAGTTTAGCTATGAATATAGGCTATTGGGGCTTGACGAGCAGTGGACGTCTTTAACAGGTGAGCAAGACTCAGTCACTTATACAACGCTGCCATCAGGTAAGTACATGTTTGAAGTGCGCGTTGTTGATGCCAGGAGCATAGCAGAACAGCCTGTTACGAGGCTACCTATTAAGGTCCTTCCACCATATTGGCTAACCCCTCAAGCTTACTTACTTTATATATTTCTATTGTTTTTGAACTTTTATCTTGTCTATCGATATAGAACAAGTCAGCTGATGAAAGCAAATGCTGAACTAGAACAAGCAGTGACTGATCGCACTCAAGAACTAACAGAGCGTTCAACTGAGCTATCTGAGAGTAATATTCAGATATCGAACTTACTTACGCAAAAGGAGTCTTTATTTGCTAATATATCACACGAATTTAGAACTCCACTATCTCTTATGTTAGGGCCTATGGAGCATCTGAAAGGCAGCATTGTTGGGCAAGATAAAATCCAGATGTTTGATATATTGCAACGCAATGCTAAGCGGCTGAATCAGTTAGTTGAACAAATATTGGAGTTGGCCAAGTTAGATACGGCCTCTGAATCTCAAAAGCAAATTTATGATATTGATAGTAGTTTGAGAGTATTGGTTAGTTCCTTTGAGCCATTAGCGGAGCTTAAAGGGCAAAAAATCGTCTTTTTAAGTGATTGCCAAGGTAATTTAGAGCTAACAGCAGACTCCTTAGAGAAGATACTTTATAACTTGCTGTCTAACGCGATTAAATATTCTCCTAGAGGGGGCACGATATTAGTCAGAAGTGAACAATTGGACAATCAATATGGGTTGAGTGTCAAAGATTCTGGATATGGTATCCCAGAAGAAGAACTAGAGAACATCTTTGAGCGTTTTACTCGACTCGACAGAACGGCTGAGCAACTGGGAACAGGGTTAGGTTTGGCTGTAGTCAAGGAGTTAGTGCAAGTTAATAACGGAGAGATTGAAGTCAATAGCGAGTTGAATGAAGGTACTGTTTTTCGAGTTACCTTTCCATTGATGTCGGGTTTTAGCTGGTCCGAAACTGCTCAAGTAACTGATGCTTCGATACTTTTGAGTCCTCCAATAGAACTCCTTGCTAATGAGGTGGGTGATGATTTGCAAGATGAAAAAATAACATTGCAAAAGGATTCGAAGCCGATCATCCTTATTATCGAAGATAATAAGGATATGCAGACTTATATTAAAAGTACGTTAGACAGTGATTATGAATGTATTAAAGCCGACAACGGTCAGCACGGTATTGAGTTGGCTGAAGAATACATTCCAGACTTAATCATAAGTGACTTAATGATGCCAATAAAGGATGGCTTCGAGGTTGTGGATCATATAAGAAATAATGAACTTACGGCCCATATTCCGATAGTTCTCTTGACTGCTAAAGGGGATGACAAGAGCCGTATAGTAGGTTGGCAAAAAACGGTGGATGACTATATTGCTAAACCATTCAATACCTATGAGTTGAAAACCCGCTTATCTCGTCTGCTAGTAGTAAGAGACATTGTTAAGAAGCGAGTCACGCAAGAGCTTAGTCAAAATATAGTAATAGATGAGGACGAATTAGCGCATGGTACAAATGTAAATGATGATGAAAGCCCTCCTGTACACACTTTTAGTAGTAAGCGTGATGAGCAATTTTATACCAAGCTCATGGCCGTAATTGAAGAGAACTATACCGACGAGCATTTTGGCCGAGGCCATGCAGCAGATGTGCTAGCCATTAGTGAACGCCAATTAAACCGCAGGCTCAATTCAATAGTAGATTATAATTTTAATGAGCTGGTTAGGAAGTATAGACTGCAAAAGTCTAAAGAGCTTTTGCTTGAAGGCGAGCGTATAGGTGACGTGGGCTATAGCGTTGGTTTTAATTCGGTATCATATTTTAGCCGCTGTTTTAAAGCCGAATTTAGCTTGTCTCCAAAACAATTTTTAACTTTGGTAGAACGTTGATTTAAGAATAGTTTTTGAACTTGTAACTGAAACTAGTAGTTACCGATACTTTAGATTATGGCATGGAAATAAGAGGTGAGTATTTGTTACCTAATTGACAACTTGAATGCAAATCGTATTCTTATACCAGTATCACCATTCAGGAACTATTATGGAATTGCTAAGCAAATCCGATGAAGAAGTGAAGGGCTTTGCCTCAAAAGTCCTTGCGCAGCTTATTGAAGCCAGTAATGACAAAAACTGGGAAAAGTTTTCTTCTTTTTTTGTAACAGATGATCGTTCTATAGAAGACGCACAAAAGGATGTTGAAAACCAATGGGATACAAACCCAGTTATTACTACTTTCACTCAGTCATTTGATTTTCTGGGTGTTCTGAGGAAGTCAGATCATATTGTAACTCTTTGGAAGATGAGAAGCGAAAGTGTACCTGACGATATTCTGGGTTTTCTTGCCTTTAAACAAGTAGGTGATGAAGCTAAAGTTTACGGCTTTAGAATTTAGCGAAGGCTCTTACCTTCCAGGTAATCATTTAGAAGCTGCTTAAAGTTCTGCTATCTAAATAGTTTTTTAGGGGGCGTGAGCGTCTAACGAATAGTTTAACCACTTATCAATACGATTCATCATTTAACTCTCTTTTGATTCCGTTCTATATTTCAAAGTTCAAAATTTAACTGTTCACCTAATCACTCATAATACAAAGATATTTTTTCTGGCGTTACATCCTAAAGCCACTATGAAACCAATTACTTGTTATCGTTAACTTGAATATTGCATTGTCGGGTTGTTTTCGTGTCATTGTCGTTACCGACAGAAAGTGTTTACACTATGATTGTCTAAGTTCTAACTGAGAAGAGGCTATGTCAGTGAAATCATTGAGACAAAAAAGTAACTGGTCACAGGAACAGCTTGCACAACTAAGTGGGTTAAATGTTCGGACCATTCAACGTATAGAAAAAGGAGAGCGTTGATCTTCCGCCGATTTTGTAGACACCTAGCTTGCTTCTAAAAACTGCATCTCAAACTCTTCTGGAGATTGATGCCCAAGATGGCTATGTAGTCGAATACGATTGTAAAACATCTCAATAT
>SMNZ01000019.1 GCA_004353515.1 Alteromonadaceae bacterium M269
AAGACCTAGTATTCCCTATGGCTATTTTAGGTTTCGCCTTATCAGAAGCTACAGGTTTATTCTGTTTAATGGTTTCATTCTTATTATTATTCGGTGTATAATATATATAATATATTATAAATAAATAAATAAATAAATAATGAAATTAATAAAAAAAATAAAATAAAATCTCATTTGATTAAATTAATAACATTCTTATAATTATATAATTATTATAAAATATATAAATATTATAATAATAATAATATATATAAATTATAATAAAAAATAATAATAATATATAATATACCTTTTTATTTATATATTAATATATAAATAAATAAATAATGGATAATAT
>SMNZ01000020.1 GCA_004353515.1 Alteromonadaceae bacterium M269
ATGGATGCATTAGCGGAGTCTTTAAACAGCATTAATTTGCCGACAGCGAGCCAACTACTCGCTGAAAGCGAGTCACCGTCTGCGAGCATAGCCCCACTGACACAGCTCAATTGATAGGCTGTTTGATTCCTTAATTTCGCAATATGGTCAGGGTAGGCATGAGCAACCAATACAGGAATCAAATCAAGGGGCCACTCTAACGTTAATGACGCCTTAAGGCGGTTTGCCCAATGCCTAGCATCTTGCCATAAGGAATGCTTTTTATTTTTTTGAAGGTATTGCAATCTCAGATAGATATCGCTGTTACCCGATTTATGCAGTGG
>SMNZ01000021.1 GCA_004353515.1 Alteromonadaceae bacterium M269
CCCTAATTCAAAATGGCGTAAACCCTAATAGCCAAGGAAAAATGGGATTACCAATATTATTCTGGCCAATTAGAACCGGTAACATTGAAGGGTTTAAATTACTGTTGGAAGTCGGTGCGGACCCAGATGTAAAATGGGACACTGGGAGCTCAGTTACCCATTGGAGTGTGGAGTTATCTGACAGTAGATATTTGGAGTTGTCTTTAGGGCATGGAGGAAATATAGATTCTATAAATCCAAGCAGTGGTGATACATTAATTTTTAATGCTATGAATCCTCAAGGTAGAGTCAATCTCAATGTAATATTGGCTAATGC
>SMNZ01000003.1 GCA_004353515.1 Alteromonadaceae bacterium M269
ATGTCTGGCGGCCATAGCGATACGGCACCACCTGAATCCATTCCGAACTCAGCAGTGAAACGTATTAGCGGCGATGGTAGTGTAGGGTTTCCCTATGCGAGAGTAGCACACCGCCAGGCTTCTATTGAGAAACAAAAACCCAGCCTAGCGCTGGGTTTTTTGTTTCTAGAGCAAAGGTGTTATCACACATCCTGTGGCTTAGTACCAGTGTGCACGTCCTGTGCACCCGTTCATTCTTTTTATAGCGTGATTACCCATCACGCAAAATCTTCTACGAAGACCAGAGCCTCACCCCTAAGAGGGCCTCCAGCCCTTCGCAGAGCTCAGGTCGTTACGAACGGCAAAAGCAAAATTGTTTGCTTTTTTTATCCGTTCTCCATCCCTTGACTGTATACTCCAGACACAGTCTACCTCCCACATTCGTGTGGTCGTATGCGAGAGTAGCACTCGGCAATTGCTCCAGGCATTGCTCTAACTCCTCCTTCCATGGCGTCGAGCTGCGAACAATTACAACTAAAGCTCTTACTTTATGACTTGTGACTAAATAGATAGTTTTTATAATTCCTCTACAGAGATACCTCTAAAATATTGGTTTAGTATTCAATTCTTTAACCGTTCAGTTAGTGTTAATTAAAGAGTTTTATAGTGTGGTCAATACACAAACCTTTACATCTGCACTTGCGATGCTTGCCTCTTTATTTTGATTATTTTGCTAAATAAAGCTAAGTTTTTAGTAAGTTTAGATGGAGTAAAAGATGTTCAAACTCTATTTCAGAAGGGTGTTTAAAACCTTACATAATTACCGATTTGTTAGTTTAATCTCAACATCCCTGCTGTTGGGTGCATGCTCAACGCTTGAGTATTCTGCTGCAAATGGAAAGACTCACAACAATCCTTTCAAAGATGAATTATTTCCTACTTATCAAAGCTTCAATATAGAAACTGAAGACGAAGTTTTTTCACTTGGAGAAGATGCTCTTGTCTACATGGAAGAAAGCATTAACTACCTTCAAGATCCTAAAGAGAGGATTGACGCGCTAGTTGATGATCTGTTTACCCAGTCCAACTTCAAACTTCTTTATGTTAATGATGCGAATACTATAGCTTCAGAAACATTTAAAACTAAGTCAGCAAACTGCTTATCTATGTCTATTATGGCTTACTCACTGGCTAGAGAGGCGGATCTCGAAGTTCGCTTTCAAGAGGTCATTATTCCCGAGTATTGGACCAATAGAGAAGGGTTCAGCTTATTGAATGGTCATATCAATTTGCGTATATCGCCAAGAGTGCAAAGTAATATCCATTATTTTAATCGAACCGGGATCACAGTAGATTTCGATCCTTTATCAGCTAATGATCGCTTTACTAATTTATTCATTACCAAGAATAAAGTTCTGGCTATGTATTACAACAACAAGGGAGCAGATGCTTTTTTGAGAGGAAGCCATGACGAGGCTTATGCCTACTTTAAAGCTTCAGCGACAACCTCTCCGACCTTTGATGATGTGTGGGTGAATTTAGGGTATTTGTATAAAGTTAGAGGTGATCTAGAGCTCGCACAGAGAACTTACGAACATGCTTTAGCCCTGGACGATGACAATTATACGGGGTGGGAAAACTTAGCTATTTTATTAGACGGCATTGGTGAGAAGAGACAAGCTAAAGAAATAAAAGAGAAAGTTGAACGTAAGCGTTTTGAAAACCCCTATTATCATTTAATGCTTGGCGATCAAGAGTTTAATCGAGGTAACTGGCGTGCAGCTATCAAGTATTACCGTAAAGCTATTAGATTGGATGATGGGCCACACGAATTCTATTTTGGTCTAGCTAAAAGTTACTACAAACTTGGGAACATCGAACGGAGCGAGGAATATTTACGCCTCGCCAAACGTCATTCTAGCTTGGAGCAGGATAAACAGCATTATCAAGGCAAGCTAAACCTATTCTCGAATTTGTAACCTCTTTCCCTAAGAATAGGGCCTTTATGGCCCTTTTTTTATTTTCAGCCCTAAACCACCTACTTCAGTAGTTGGTTATCGTTAATTTTTATAATCCCTGCCTGAAGAGCGTCTCTTTAGGATCAGATTAAATTCCCCCCGTTTTTATGCTCTAAATTAGTGCGCAATTCTCAATGTGCACCATTGTGGTGCTGAAAAAGCCCTTTTTCATATTTTATCCTTTTTAAGCTATTGAAAAATAAGAGTTATATTCCTTGGCACGAGACTTGGATTGTTTGTATCAACAGATATAACAATACGGGAAACCTGGAGTATAGATATGAAGCTAGTCACAGCTATCGTTAAGCCATTTAAGCTTGATGATGTTCGCGAAGCTATTTCTGATATGGGAATAGACGGCCTAACAGTTACCGAGGTAAAGGGGTTCGGACGACAAAAAGGGCATACAGAGCTTTATCGTGGAGCGGAGTATCAAGTCGACTTCTTGCCTAAAGTGAAATTAGAAATTGCAGTACAAGATGAGCAAGTAGAACGGTTGGTTGAAGTCATTGTCAGCGCCGCAAAGACGGGAAAAATTGGGGACGGAAAAGTATTTGTTTATAACCTCGAACACGCAGTTCGTATACGCACCGGCGAAATTGACGCCGAAGCCATATAATTTTTGAGGATATGAGAATGGAAGTTACTTTTGAATTAAGTTATGCCCTAGACACGTTTTACTTTTTAGTTTGTGGTGCTCTGGTCATGTGGATGGCTGCTGGCTTTACTATGCTAGAAGCAGGTTTAGTTAGAGCTAAAAATACAACAGAGATCCTTACGAAGAACGTCGCTTTGTATTCTATCGCTTGCATCATGTACATGATTTGTGGCTATTCAATCATGTATGGAGGAGATGATTTTTCTTGGTTCCTGAAAGACATCACAGGAGATGGCGCAACTGGGAAAGATGAACCGGCGACTTACGCACCATCTGCAGACTTTTTCTTCCAAGTTGTTTTCGTTGCTACTGCTATGTCTATCGTTTCGGGTGCTGTTGCTGAGCGCATGAAATTATGGGCCTTTTTAGCATTTACCGTTGTATTAACAGGTTTCATCTATCCGATGGAAGGACGTTGGACTTGGGGTGGTGAAGCTGTTTTTGGTCTCTATACCTTGGGCGATCTCGGATTCTCTGACTTTGCTGGTTCAGGCATCGTACACATGGCTGGTGCAGCAGCAGCTCTTGCTGGAGTATTAGTACTTGGTTCACGTAAGGGTAAATACACTGCAGATGGTCGAGTTAATGCGATACCAGGCTCAAACTTACCACTAGCGACTTTAGGTACTTTCATTTTATGGATGGGCTGGTTCGGGTTTAACGGTGGTTCTGTATTAGCAACTGCGACAGTCGAAAATGCGAATAGTGTTGCTGTTGTCTTTATGAATACTAACGCTGCCGCTGCAGGTGGGTTAGTCGCCGCATTACTTCTAGCTAGATTGTTATTTGGTAAGGCTGACTTAACCATGGCATTAAATGGTGCTCTAGCAGGTTTAGTCGCTATTACAGCAGAACCATCTACCCCAACCCCATTACAAGCAACTTTGTTTGGTGCTATCGGAGGACTCATTGTAGTTGGAAGTATTGTGACTTTAGATAAGTTGAAAATAGATGATCCAGTGGGTGCAATCTCAGTTCATGGAGTAGTCGGTTTATTCGGTTTGCTATTAGTACCTATTACGAATCCGTTGACAGATGATGGCGGCGCTTCCGTTTCTGGTCAGTTAATCGGAGCGCTGACTATTTTCGTGTGGGTATTTGTTGTCAGCCTAGCTGTTTGGTTAGTGTTGAAATCTCTAATTGGAATAAGAGTCAGTGAGGAAGAGGAATTTGATGGCGTTGATATGAGTGAATGTGGGTTAGAAGCTTACCCAGACTTCACGACCAGCCGTTAATTAGCTGTACCTTCCTGTCAGCTCGATAAGGTTAAGAATAAAAATAATTAAGCCTTATCGAGCAACTTATAAAGCTTTCATTATGTTGTCATTTGATATTCACCAGTTATTTCTTTCGCTTAGCGGGTGAAACTGAGGAGCAAAAATGAATCAATACATGAATAAAATAAGTCGATTGGACAGATATGTTTTTTATAGGGTTTTCAAAAAAACGAATGACAAAAACTGCGACTTAATTAAACAAGTTTCGTGGACAGGCGATGGTTACGTTTACCTGCTTTTTTGTCTGTTGCTCTGGCTATTTCAAGCGGAAGATAGGTTAATTTTTACCTATTCTGCTCTGCTCGCCTACTCACTAGAATTGCCTCTATTCATCACACTCAAGAAAACACTGAAACGTGCCCGTCCGTCCGACTTTTTAGATAATTTTACTGCGCGAATAAATCCAGCTGACAAGTTTAGTCTACCGTCAGGGCATACCGCTGCAGCATTTTTGATGGCTTCCTTAATTACTAATTTTTACCCTGTGTTTGCTCCCTTGGTTTTTATTTGGGCGAGTGTTATCGGAATGAGTAGGATTTTATTAGGTGTTCATTACCCAGGTGATGTTTTGGCTGGTGCTTTGCTAGGATTGGCAACAGCAATGACTAGTCTTATTTTTTTAAACCTTGCATAGGTAGCTAACCTTAACTTGGAACAAGAGGTGGTTTGAACAGCTGTCGAGGGTAGCTTAATGTCATGCCCAGTTCCTTGATAGCAATAAAAATCAATATCCTCTGATCTGTAGTAAATTTTTTTAACATCAGTATGCTATGCCCTATGTCTAATAGGAGTTAATTGAAGATGTTAAAACCCTCCTTTGTTTTAAGTTTCTTGTTTGTTTTCTTGCCGTTACAGAGTTCAGCTTACGACCGGATTACTGGTGAAAGCTTTGCTAGTCGTTCTGAGGTGATTGCGACTAATGGCATGGTAGCTACCTCTCAGCCTCTAGCGACCCAAGTGGGTTTGGATATTCTTAAGAAAGGCGGAAATGCGATAGATGCAGCTATAGCGGCGAATGCAATGTTGGGCCTTGTAGAGCCCACTGGAAATGGCATCGGTGGTGATCTCTTCGCCATAGTTTGGGATGCTAAAACAAAAGGTCTATATGGATTAAATGCGTCAGGCCGGTCTCCGAAATCACTGACTTTGGAACATTTGAAATCGTTAGGTTTAGAGAAAATTCCATCGTATGGTCCTTTACCTGTGTCGACTCCAGGAGCAGTAGACGGCTGGTTTGAGTTACATGGGCGCTTTGGTAAGTTGGATATGACAGAAATTCTTGAGCCAACGATTACCTATGCGAAAGAAGGCTTTCCTGTTACCGAGTTAATTGCGCACTATATCGAAGTTTATACTCACCGTTTGGGGCAATATCCCGGATTTAAAGAAACCTATATGCCTAACGGGAAGGCTCCTGTAAAAGGGCAGATTTTTAAAAATCCTGACTTAGCCGTTACCTTGGAGAAAATAGCGACAGGAGGGAGAGACGCATTTTACAAAGGAGATATAGCTCGTGTTATCGATGCTTACATGAAGGAGCAAGGCGGCTTTTTAAGTTACGAAGATTTATCAACACATAAGTCGGAGTGGATTAGACCGGTATCAAGCAACTATCGAGGTTATGATGTGTGGGAGCTTCCTCCCAATAGCCAAGGCATCACTGCCTTGCAGATACTTAATGTCCTAGAAACCTATGATATCGCTAGTATGTCTCTTGACTCGCCTGAGTACATTCATACTTTTGTTGAAGCTAAGAAGTTAGCTTTTGAAGATAGAGCGAAGTTCTTCACTGACCCTGATTTTTCTGAAACGCCTGTTACGAGATTAATATCTAAAGCTTATGCAAGGGAGAGGAAAAAGCTGATTGATCCAGCTAAAGCAGCAAAACGCTATGATGCGGGACCTTATCATGGAGACACCATCTATCTCACTGTTGCTGACAAAGAAGGTAATATGGTGTCTTTAATACAAAGTAACTTCCGAGGCATGGGATCAGGCATGACACCAACGGGGTTAGGGTTTATTTTGCAAGACAGAGGAGAGCTGTTTTCACTGAAAGAAGGTCATGCTAATGTTTATGCACCTGGCAAACGACCTTTCCATACTATTATCCCAGCTTTTGTTACGAAAGATGGCGAACCTTGGATGAGTTTTGGCGTGATGGGCGGTGGTACACAGCCACAAATGCATGCACAAATTCTCGTGAATATGATTGATTTCGGTATGAACTTACAGGAAGCAGGAGATGCCCCCAGAATTCTTCATAGTGGATCAAGTGAACCAACTGGTGAAGTAATGACCGATGGAGGTTATATCAGCCTAGAGAATGGCTTTTCACAAAATACTCGTCGTAAATTGATAGAAATGGGGCATCAACTGAGAGATGTTGTTGGATCTTACGGTGGTTATCAAGCAATATTGAGAGACCCAAGTTCGAAAGTCTATTATGGAGCTTCTGAGAGCCGAAAAGATGGACAAGCCGCAGGATACTAAACAATGAATTTAGATCTTTGCTCGGACTAAAGAAGAATCCCTTAACTGGAAAATAAAATAGAAAGAATCATGGCTCAACCACAAAAAGGCATATGTGCCGAACCTAATCTACATGCTCAGTATCTGATGTTTAATGTTGTAGATGATGATCACGCCACCATCAGACAAAAGCTGGCGCAAATACTCAATATATTTGAGCATTATGATAATGAGCACTATGAAGCCATGGTATCAGGTGTTGTGGCCATAGGGTCGAGTTATTGGCTTGAACTTTATCCTGGACTTATTCCAATGGAGCTTGCGCCTTTCCCAGATATGCAGTGCGAGGATAGAAGTGCTCCTGTCGTACCTTGTGACCTTTTTATTCAGATTAGAGCCGATCGGGCAGATATATGCTTTGCAATAGCGACAGACGTATTTGCTTTGTTGAAAGATGAAGTTGAGTTGATAGAGCAAATTACCAGCTTTCGCTATTTGGATGGACGAGACCTAACGGGCTTCGTCGATGGCACAGAAAACCCGAAAGGCATGCATAAGTTTGATGTGGCTATAGTTGGTGACGATGATCCTGACTTTGTGGGCGGAAGCTATATTCATATTCAGCGCTATCGTCATGATCTTGAAAAATGGAATTTGCTGCAGGTTAAAAAACAAGAGGAAATCATCGGTCGCACTAAGGCCGACGATATTGAATTTGCTGGTGCTGATAAAGCAAAGTTTGCCCACACTAAACGTACAAGCCTGAAGAATGATGAAGGGAAGAGCATTGAAATTTTGCGCCAAAGCATGCCTTATGGCGACATGAAGGTTCAGGGATTAATGTTTATCTCCTGTGCTAAAAGTCCGAAGCCTTTTACAGATATGCTCAGTAGTATGATTTTTGGCGATGAGCATGGCGTTTATGACAAGCTGCTAGATTTCACGACTGCTGAAACGGGGGCTGCGTTCTTTGCACCTTCGGTACATTTTATTAAGCAGTATGCATAGGAGTTTGACGACTTAACGATATCTATGCGCTAAGTCGTCGGCCTCAATTCTCACTAACAAATTACTTCACGATTTCTTCTAGTACTTTTCCGGTCGCTTTGTCCGGATAGCCAATACTCATAACCGCTGATAAAGTAACAGCCAAGTCTTCTGGTGAGGTTAAACGCGCTTCTCGACGCGGAGTCACCCTCCATCCTGTGAAATACAAAGGAACATGTGTATCGTAGCGATAAGGCGACCCATGAGTTGCAGCTGAATAGTTGCCTAACATAGTAGATGGGTTCTGTAACAGCACTATATCGCCTGAACGGCCTTGCATATAGTTGTTTTGGACTCGTGATAAAACCGGGTCAAATTGCAAATTAGTGGTACTCAATGCTTCGCTAGTGAGAGCTCGTGAAACACCATTAAGCTTACTTGCGAAGCTTTGAACGGCCTTAGCAACATCACCATAATCCAAGTTTTTTGCTTTAATCAGTGAATGGTTTAAGTATAGGTTAGGAGGAATAACCTCTTCGATAAGTTTGCCTTCAACGCCAAACTTTTCAGAAAGTGTACTATTAAACTCTTCTAACTCTTGTGAGGCATTCCCTCTGAATCCATTGAACCCAATCGATTTTTTGTATTCAGGAATCGCATCGACACCATGGTCAGCAGATAATGCGACTAAGACATTTTCCATCCCGATCTTTTTATCCAGAAACTTAAAGAGTTCAGCAATGGTTTTATCAAGAGCCAGTAAATTGTCTTCTGCCTCGAGGCTGTTAGGGCCGAACTTATGTCCTACATAGTCATTTACTGAAAAACTAATAGCCAGGTAATCAGTAACATCATCGTCACCTAGCTTTTCATTGGTGACTGCAGCTTTCGCAAACTCCATTGTTAACTTGTCACCAAATGGGGTATTGGTCAGTAAGTCGTAGTAACGTGGAGAGGCATCTTTAGGCATAGTATGCGGGAAACCTTTGCCAAATCCCTTGGGAGGGATTTGATATAGCCTGTTGCCCGAGTCATTATGGTATTTATCTTCGTTGAGTGATAAAGCCCAAGATTGACCTAAATATTGATCTTTTGCCCCTGAACTATTGAAACTAGAAACCCACTCTGGAAGCTCGTCGTAGTAGTAAGTACTTGTGACCATATTGCCCGTCTTTTTATCAAACCAGAACGATTTGCCAAAATGGCCACCAGTGAGCACTGCACCTCTATCTTTAATAGATACAGAGACAACTTTAGCCTTCCCCGAGCTAGCTAAGTAAAGTTGATCTGAAAACGTTGACGCTGTTAGGTTTGCAGGTGATGCGCTATAACCTTCAGCTCCAACCAATGAGGTATCTGCATCGGCAACACAGTACATTCTTGAGTTAGCTTCAACATCGAACCAGTTATTGGCAACCAGCCCATGTTGCGATGGTAGTGCTCCTGTGGCTAATGTTGCATGTCCAACTGCGGTTAAGGTTGAAGCGTGGCGATAATGGCTATTTGTGTAGAGAGTTCCATTCTTTAGAAAACGATTAAAGCCAAGCTTATTTCGTGATTCAACAAAGTTACTCTCGTAACGCTGTAATAAATCGCCTCTTAACTGATCAATGGTTATCTGCACGATTAATTTGGGTTTATTGGCAAGCGCAGTACTAGTGAATAGGATCCCTAAGCCTGCACTAATCCATAGTGCGAATTTATTTTTCATAGTGAGTTAAATTAATGAATTTTGGGTAAGCCTACTAAAATTATCTAATCTTAGTAAGCTCGATAATATGACAATTGAAAGTGCGGTTTAAGGCGTCAATATTAAATGACGCCTAACTCTCTTAAGCGCTCTTTTAGGTAGCTATTAGCGGTATGTTTTTCAGATAAAACAACGTCTGGTCTTGGATGCAAAAACAGAGGTAATGATATACGAGACTTCTTAAGATTAGCGCCAGCAGGATTAATCACTCGGTGTGTTGTTGATGGGAAGTAGCCTTGAGAAGCTTCTTGCAACATGTCACCGATATTGACGATCAATGTTCCAAAATCACAAGGTACATCTAACCATTCACCATTGCTTAGTTTTACTTGGAGTCCAGGTTCATTAGCTGCTGGTAAAATGGTTAACAAGTTAATGTCTTCGTGAGCTGCTGCACGTATCGCGCCTGGTTCTTCATCACCTTCAAAAGGAGGGTAGTGCAATACGCGAAGTAGAGTCTGCTCACTTTCATTGATCATTTCAGAAAGCGGTTGAGAATAGTTTTTAGAAACTTCTTCAGGGCTATATTTTTCAACCCATGAAAGTAGCTCTGCTGCTAAATTAATAGCATTGCTGTAGTAATTTTGAAGTTCATCTTTCAATTCGCTAGGGCATTGTCCCCATGGGTAATAGTGGAAATACTCTTTGATATCTTTAATTGAAAACCCTTTTGCTGTTTCTGAAACAGTGGTTGGAAAGAAACCATCCTGTCCATCAACATTGAAAGTGAAGTCATTTTTTTTGTCACCATCAAAAAAAGTTTGCCAATTCTGGTAAATAGACGATACCCAGTTTTCTTGTAGTGGATGGTTTTTAAGGACCCCAAATCCTGTTTCTCTTAAGGACTTTGTGAACAGCTCTGCGGCGTTAGGGGCTTGGTAATCAATAGCAACTAATTGCATTTTTCATCTCTCGAAATAAATAACTTAAGTCAATACTAGGCTAACTAAAACGAACTTGTATTGATCTCTATCATAAAAAGTGTGAAGTGCTAATGGCACTTACTATTGCAAGGCAAAAAAGAAGCCTGCTAGTGCGGCGCTCATAAAGTTCGCCAAGGTGGCCGCAAACACTGCACGCAAACCTAGCGATGCAATCTCTTTACGGCGAGTCGGTGCCAATGCACCAATGCCACCCATAAGAATGGCAATTGAAGACAAGTTAGCGAAGCCACATAGTGCAAAGGTCACTATCGCCTGTGTGACTTCAGATAATTGGTCTTTTGCTTCTAAAAAGTCTAAATAAGCAATGAATTCATTAACAACAAATTTCTGGCCGATAAAACTCCCAGCCATATTAGCCTCAGACCATGGAACACCTAAAGTCCATGCTAGAGGTTGAAGTGCATAGCCAAGGAACCATTGGAATGTAAGTTCTGGCATGCCAAACCAGCCACCAATACCACCGATAATGCCGTTAAGAAGTGCAATAAGTGCAACAAACGCTAGTAGCATTGCACCTACATTCATCGCTAAGTGCATCCCTGAAGCTGCTCCGCTTGCGGCTGCATCAAAAATGTTGGCGTAGCCATCATCATCAGATTCAATTTCTGCTAATGCATTTATAGGTTTTTCTGTTTCAGGCAAGATAATTTTGGCCATGAGAAGACCGCCAGGTGCAGCCATAAAGCTCGCTGCCAACAAGTATTTTATTTCAACACCTAAGCCCGCATATCCGGCTAACACAGCGCCAGCGATAGAAGATAATCCTCCCACCATAACAGCGAAAAGTTCTGAGCTCGTCATGTGCGGAATAAAGGGCTTAACAACGAGGGGTGCCTCGGTTTGCCCTACGAAAATATTGGCTGCAGCCGACATAGATTCCGGGCGGCTGGTGTTCAATGCTTTTTGGAGGAAGCCACCAATAATGCGGATAACAAAAGACATAATGCCCACATAATATAAAACGCTAATCAGGGCTGAGAAAAAGACAATAACAGGGAGAACATTGAACGCAAAAATAAAACCTAGGGATTTATCACCGACTTGTCCAAATAAAAACTCGATACCTTTGTCACTGTAGCTGATAACTAATGCAACATACTCCGCCATGCTAAGAAGTGCTTCCTTACCTGGAGGAAAATAGAGTATCAGTGCTCCAATACCTGCTTGTATTGAAAATGCTATGCCTACAGTCTTCCATTTAATGCTTTTCCGGTTATAGGATATTGCAAACGCAATAGCGAATAACAGCAAGATACCGAGTATGCTGACCATTGTTTTCCCTTATTAGTTTAGAATTTGTTGTATGTGGGATTTAATAATGTCTAAAGCGATTCTGTTCTTCCCACCTTGAGTGACAACAACATCCGCTAAGAAACGACTGGGTTCGATGAACTGGTGATACATAGGTTTCACCGTTTGTTCATATTGTGCAGAGACGGACTCAATAGTCCTAGCACGTTCTTTTATATCGCGATTGAATCGGCGTAATAGGCAAATATCAAGAGGCGTATCAATAAAAACTTTGATATCAAACAGTGATTGTAGCTCTCTAGCTGCAAGCAGCATAATGCCTTCTACAATAATTACGCTGGCAGGTGCTACTGTTTCTATGCTGTCTAGTCTCGTATGAGTTTTGTGGCAGTACTGCGGATATTCAATTGATTCTCCCGCTTTTAATTGTTCAACGTGATGTTGCAACAGACTGTGTTCGAAAGCGTTAGGGTGATCGTAATTTGTTTTCTCTCTTTCTGACATTGAAAGGTGTGCTTGGTCACGATAATAGTGATCTTCACACAAAACCAGAATATCTGCTCCGGTTGCAAGTAGTTCATTCTTCAATGTACTTGTAAATAGAGATTTTCCAGAGCCTGACCCTCCAGAAATTGCAATAACGCTTGTACTCATTATTTCGACTAATTGCCTTATAAAAAAATTTAGGGAGAGACTACCAGTGAATGCGCCTAAAGTCAGTTTGAATCGTCCCAATAGTGCTTCAGAATTCACATAAATTTCGACTTATTTCGATCCTATCGCAAAAATGTCACATTTCTTATATATATTTCCCGCACTTTTCGGTTAGAACGTGATAAATTACGCCGATTATAAAAATAATGAAACGATTTTTTCAAAACAAAACAATAGGAAACACAATAATGCTTAAGAATTCGAGATTTAGTCGAATGGCTGTAGCTGTTGCAATGGCGGTAGGTATTTCAACCTCTGCAGTTGCTCAAG
The DNA here is from genome assembly GCA_004353515.1 of Alteromonadaceae bacterium M269. Lineage (GTDB taxonomy): Bacteria > Pseudomonadota > Gammaproteobacteria > Enterobacterales > Alteromonadaceae > M269. The sequence continues at coordinate 12,321 of SMNZ01000003.1, forward strand.
AAACCTCTGGTGGTGTAAGAGGTGTGATTACAACTCCAACAGGTCAGCCAGCTGCTAATGTGTCAGTTGTAGTAACCCACATTCCTTCAGGTACAAGACGTACAGTAACGACGAACGAAGCTGGTGCATACCAAGTTCGTGGTCTACGTGTTGGTGGTCCATACAAAGTGACAATCGATTCGGACCAGTATCGCGATCAAGATATTGAAGGTCTTTTCTTACAATTAGGTGAAGTTGAGCGTGTTAGTGCTCAGTTAGAAGATGAGTCAGTTGAGCGTATTCTTGTTACATCAAGTGCTCCCGCTTTTTCTAATACAGCGACAAGTAGTTATTTCGGCGAAGCAGCTATTGCTGGTCAAGCGGGGTTAACTCGTGATATTAAGGACGTTATTCGGGCTAACCCTTTGGTATCATCGCTAACCGACGGCGCGAGGCAGCTCACTATTGCAGGTAATAACCCGCGTTTTAATAGTATTACGGTAGACGGTATTAGCCAAAACGATAATTTTGGCCTAAATAATGGTGGCTTTCCAACTCAACGTTCGCCTCTTCCACTTGATGCTTTAGAGCAAATTACAGTTGATGTTGCTCCTTTTGATGTTAAGCAAAGTGGCTTTTCTGGTGGTTTGATTAATGCCGTTTTTAAGTCTGGTACGAATGAATTCCATGGCTCCGCTTTTTTTGAGAGAATTTCTGATTCTTTAGCTGCTAGCTCTGTGAGAAGTACAGCAGGATTTAATCAAGGGCAAGATGTAGATGTTCTTCCTTTCGAAGAAAAAACTTATGGTTTTTCGCTTGGTGGGCCAATTATTAAAGATAAGTTATTCTTTTTCACTTCTTATCAAATGCTTGATGCTCCTCGCTCGTTAGAGTTTGGCCCAGCGGGCTCTAATGCACCTAACCAAACAATAACCACTGCTGCTGAAGCGCAGGAAGTTATCGATATTGCCCGTACAGTTTATGGTTTAACTGATGATCAGATTGGCAGTACTACAGCAAGTCCTATCGAAGAAGATGAAAGCCTAGTTGTGAAACTGGACTGGAATATTAATGATTATCATCGCGCTTCTTTTACTTATCAATTTAATGAAGGTAATAATACAAGAAACTTAACAAACGATGATGATGAATTAATACTTTCATCAGCTTTTTATAATACAACTGAAGAATTAAATAACTTCAGCGTTAAGTTGTATTCTGATTGGACAGACTCTTTCTCTACAGAGCTTGCGTTTAATGTGCAGGATGTCGAAAACCGCCAAACATCTTTTAGTGAAATTGCCGATGTTTTTATTGAGGAGTTACCTTCTGGTGGAGAACTCTCTTTTGGCTCGGATGAAAACCGTCATGCTAATAACTTAGATACGGAGAAAACAACAATACGCGCAACTGCTCAATATTTATTGGATGAGCATAATATTGAATTTGGTGTAGAATACTCTCAGCTAGAGATTAATAATATATTCTTACCTGGTTCACGCGGTGTTATTCGATTTGACAACCTTGAAGATTTTAGGAATCTCCAAGCGGCAGAATATAGCTATACTAATGGTATAGGTAATGATCCATCTGTTGCCGCCGGTATTTTTGATTTAGATACGCTTTCTATATTTGCTCAGGACAGTTGGGATATAACAGATAAGCTAACTATTAATGCTGGGTTGAGGTATGAACGTATTACAACAAGTGATGAGCCGCTCTTTAATCAAAATAGCTTTAATAGAACGGGGCGAAATAATAGCGAAAACATTGACGGTGTGGATATTTTGTTACCTAGAATCGGGTTCAATTATGAAGTTAATGATTTAGTTACAGTCTATGGTGGTTTTGGACGATATGCTGGTGGTCAGCCTAATGTTTGGATAAGTAATGCATTTTCTCAAGCAGGTGTTAACACGGGTGAAGTAGAGCTTGATAATATCCTGCTTTCACCTGGTGATATTGCTAGTGTCCGCCAAGAGGCGTTGGATGCTATACCTAATTCAACAGATGAAGTGTTAGCTGCTGGTATAGATGGCCCTGTAAGCTTAATTGATGAAGATTTTGAGCTTCCTAACGATTATCGTTATCAACTTGCGGTCGATTATCTGGTTGATATTCCATTCTTAGGCGACGGTTTCGTGTGGACGAATGAGTTTTTATTTATTGATCGTAGGGATTCTGCATTTTGGGTAGACGCATCATTACCAGGTATAAGTGAGAGTCCTACTTCTGGTGGTACAGTGACCACTATACTTGATGGGCAGCTTCAACTTTTTAATGACGACGATGAGCAAACAGATTTATTGTTAACCAATACTGGTGATGGTGGTGAGTCGAAGATTTTTTCAACATCGTTAAGTAAGAATTGGGATAATGGTTGGTCGTTTAGTGCATCGTATGCTAACCAAGATGTTACTGAGGCAAACCCTGGTACGAGTTCAACAGCCAGAAGTAATTTCAGGTTCTCTCCGCAGATAAACAGAAACGAGCCTTTTGTAGGGACAGGTCGTTTTGAAATTGAGCATCGTCTGGTCGCTAATATTGGTTATAGTACAGAGTTTTTCTCAGGTTATGAGACGAACTTTAACTTATTCTTTGAACGCCGCTCAGGTAATACTCTGACTTATACAGCAAACTATGATAGAGGCCTACTTGATAGTACATTGAGTCCTGGTTTTGACTCTGGAACATTCCTACCGTATATTCCTACGGTAGATGATCCTAATGTTGTTTTCACTGATCCAGCGTTCGCAGCAGAACTACAGCAATCTATTGCTGATGCAGGTTTATTAGGTTCTGCTGGAGGTTTTGCCAGTAAAGGTACAGATCGTACGCCATATGTTACAACTATGGATTTAAGCATAACGCAAGAAATTCCTGGTTTTGTTAAAGGCCATAAAGGGCGTTTAACTTTAATTATTGATAACCTTATCAATTTAATTGATAGCAGTTCAGGTAGAGTTGCGGATAGTCAGTTTGGAACATTGCGCTTGTATGATGTTGATTCAATAGATGATCAAGGCCGTTTGGTTATCGATCGTATTCGTGATGATGGTCTACGTTTTGATACTGATGACTCTGTATGGAGGATTAAGTTGGGTATCAGCTATAACTTCTAATCAATGATTAGAAGATGAAAAGCCGACTGTAATGTCGGCTTTTTTATGTAGGTAGTCGCGTAGCGACAGAACACCTTAAAGGGAATGAAAAAATTAAACACTGTCAAAAAGCACTTCTATTTTAGAACAGGTCTCTTCTATTTGAGTGATGTCGGTTGGGGCGATAAAGATAGTGTCATCTCCGGCAATCGTACCTAAAACACCGTCGGTTTGGTTGAGTGAGTCTAAGAGCCTGGCGATAAGCTGTGCTGCACCTGGAGACGTTCTGATAATGATCATCACATTGTTGTGAACAATATCGAGTACTAATTGTTTCAAAGGGCTCTTAGCCGTTGGCATGCCAAGTTCAGGCGGTAAACAGTAGGCCATTTCACCTTTAGCATTTCGGGTCCTAACAGCGCCAAACTTGCTTAGCATCCGCGATACTTTAGATTGAGAGATATTGTCGAAACCCTCTGCTTTTAATGCATCGACAATTTCAGCTTGTGAGCCGTAGTTTTCCCCTTTGAGTAGTTCCTTAAAAGCTTTGACTAATTGTTCTTGTTTTGTTGTCGCCATGACCACCTCTATAGCGTTTGACGTTTTGTATAAATATAGAGTGCATCCATCTTCTATGCTCGAAAATTGAAAAGCAGGCCATATGAATATATGACAGAGATTGGCACGTCCTAGTTGATTAAATGTATTTTGAGTTTAGAGATAACCTGAAGATAGCGTCAATAAACGGTGCAATTAATGAGATAATTAAAAGGGCTACCCTCTGCATATCATGTTGCTTGAGGAAACAAACAAAACACCGTATCAATACGTAACTTCGGCTTTTATCTATGTGCATTGCCAAATCCCGTTTGAGTGGCTATACAATAGCTAATACGCTTTAACATTTATTATAGATTATTCTGCCGTAAGTCTTGATTGGGTGCAATTCGTCCCTATATCTACGTAGCTTAAATTTATTGTCGTGGTGCCACATCGGCATTTCGACCTAGTTGAGTGAGTTGTTATACCGAAAGTGGAAGATACAATTCATTGTTTTTTGGTCAAGCTTGCATTAGTGTTGCCCAGCAATTTAAACATCCTTTAGGAGATTAATTATGAAAGTAGCCGTGTTAGGTGCTGCCGGTGGAATCGGACAAGCTCTGTCTTTATTGTTAAAAACTCAATTGCCTGCGGGTTCTGAACTTGCTTTGTACGATGTTGCTCCTGTTGTTCCCGGTGTTGCTGTCGATTTAAGCCATATTCCCACTGATGTTAAAGTTGCAGGTTTTGGGAAAGACGACCTTGCTCAAGCGCTAACAGGTTGTGATATCGTTCTTATTCCAGCGGGTGTTCCTCGTAAGCCTGGTATGGATCGCTCTGATTTATTTAATATTAATGCAGGTATCGTTAGAAACCTTGTAGAAGCTATCGCTGACAATGCTCCTGAAGCTTGTATCGGCATTATTACTAACCCAGTTAATACAACGGTAGCTATTGCAGCGGAAGCTTTAAAAGCTAAAGGCGTATACAACAAGAACAAATTGTTTGGTGTAACGACTTTGGATGTTATCCGTGCAGAAACTTTTGTGGCTGAATTAAAAGGCCTAAGCGCAACAAATGTGCATGTACCAGTTATCGGTGGCCACTCAGGCACAACAATTCTACCATTGCTATCTCAAGTTAAAGGTGTTGAGCTCACTGACGAAGAAGTTGCAAGTTTAACAACTCGTATTCAGAACGCTGGTACTGAAGTTGTTGAAGCTAAAGCTGGTGGCGGGTCTGCAACATTGTCAATGGGACAAGCAGCAGCAAGATTCTGTTTATCGCTTGTTGCAGCGATGAAGGGCGATAATGTTGTTGAGTACACGTACGTTGAAACAAATAGCGATGATGCTGAGTTCTTCTCTCACCCAGTTCGTTTAGGTCCAAACGGCGTTGAAGAGATTTTACCTTACGGCGAACTAAGCGCTTTCGAACAGAATGCAAAAGATGCAATGCTTGAAGGTCTTAGAGGTGATATCAAGCTAGGTCAAGATTTCGTTAATAACTAAACGAATCTTTGAAATTGGAAAAAGAGGCTATTTTGATAGCCTCTTTTTTTATGTTCTGAATTTAAGACATGCGCTCTACAGAGATGTTCGCTAGTCCGATTAAAGCATCTTTATAGGATGATGCAGGAATAGGAGCAAGAGCTTCTATAGCTTGCTGTGCGGCCTTTCTCGCTTGTTCTTTGGTGTACTCCAAAGAGCCTGTATCCGCCATGGCTTTGAGTATTGCATCTAGATTGTCCATTCCATTGCTTTCTTCTATTGCTGAACGGATAAGTTGCTGTTGCTCTGGTGTGCCGTTCCACATGGCGTAGAGTAGGGGCAATGTGGGTTTTCCTTCTGCTAAGTCATCTCCCATGTTTTTTCCCATCTCATCGGCATCTGCTGCGTAATCCAATATATCGTCAACAAGCTGAAATGCTGTGCCAAGAAATTTGCCATACTCTTTCATGGCATTCTCAATATCTTCTGGTTGATCTGTGAGTACAGCTGAAAGCAAAGTTGCGGCCTCAAACAAGCGTGCGGTTTTACTGTAAATAACCTGCATGTAACTTGCTTCAGTCGTATCAGGATCATTGCAGTTCATGAGCTGGAGGACTTCACCTTCGGCAATGACATTGGTGGCATCGGCAAGTATTTCCATAACACGCATGCGTTTTAAACTCACCATCATTTGGAATGAACGAGTATACAAGAAATCACCAACCAGAACGCTAGCTTGATTGCCAAACAACTCATTAGCGGTTTCCCTTCCTCTGCGCATAGTAGATTCATCGACTACATCGTCATGTAACAAGGTGGCGGTATGTATGAATTCGACAATTGCCGCTAATGTGTGATGTTCATTGCTTTGGATGTCGAGTGCTCTGGCAGCTAATACTGTCATTAGGGGACGAAGCCTTTTCCCACCGCTGTTAACGATATAAAATCCTAACTGATTGATGAGAGAAACATCTGAATTAACTTGTTCCTGGATAAGCTGATTGACTGCTAACATGTCTTGTTCAGCTAATTGATTGATCTGACCTAACTGCATGTAATGTGAATTGACCATCTAAATCTAGGCAAAAAATATGGAGGTAGTTTACCCCAATAGGGCTATCAAGCTAGTGATATCCCTCACATTTATTCAGATTTTGGTGTCAAAAATAATAGTCAAGAAATAATTGAAATCAGATCTTGCGAGAAAGACCTCATTCACGTACAATTCGCGCCCTGTTTTTGAATTGATTGCGTTATGAAAACGCAGAGCGGAGTTTAATATGTACGCGGTTTTCCAAAGTGGTGGTAAACAACACCGTGTGGCTGAAGGCCAAACCGTTCGTCTCGAAAAAATCGAAATTGCGCCGGGTGAGACTGTTGAGTTTGATAATGTCTTAATGGTTAGCAAAGATGACGACGTTAAAATTGGTACGCCTTATGTAGATGGCGGTAAAGTAACAGCTGAAGTTGTTACTCATGGGCGTGGCGATAAAATTAAAATCGTCAAGTTCCGTCGTCGTAAGCATTCACGTAAGCAAATGGGCCACCGTCAGTGGTTCACTGAAGTTAAAATTACAAGCATCAGCGCTTAATAGGAGTTCAGACAGATGGCACATAAAAAGGCAGGTGGTAGTACCAAAAACGGTCGCGACTCAGAAAGTAAACGCTTAGGTGTTAAACGTTTTGGTGGCGAATCAGTTTTAGCAGGTAACATTATTGTTCGTCAACGTGGTACTAAGTTCCACGCTGGAGACAATGTTGGTATCGGTAAAGACCACACATTGTTTGCTTTGTCTGATGGCAAAGTTCAGTTTGAAGTTAAAGGTCCTAAAAACCGTAAATTTGTAAGCATTGTTGCTGCATAAGCTTTAAACTTAAATTGTTTTGTGAAACCCCGCACTATGCGGGGTTTTTTGTCTGAATGGTATAGAATTAAAGCTATAGTTTTTCTAACTATTGTGAAAGGCATGAGTTCCAATGAAGTTCGTTGATGAAGCAGAAATAAGAGCTGAAGCTGGGGATGGCGGTAATGGTATCGTCAGCTTTAGGCGCGAGAAATATATACCTCGAGGTGGTCCTGATGGTGGAGACGGCGGCGATGGTGGTAGTGTCTATCTGCTCGCTGATGAAAACCTTAACACCCTCATAGATTACCGCTTTGAGCGCTTTCATCGTGCCGAACGAGGCCAGAATGGCCAGCGTACAAATTGCACAGGTAAGAGCGGAGAAGATCTGTTTATTCCTGTACCTGTCGGAACCCGTGCTTCGGACGCCGATACGGGTGAAATGTTAGGTGATCTCACAAAACATAAGCAAAAGCTGCTTGTAGCGAAAGGTGGGTTTCATGGACTTGGAAACGCTCGATTTAAAAGTAGCACGAATAGGGCACCCCGCCAGAAGAGCGATGGTACACCTGGTGAGATCCGCAACCTCAAATTAGAGCTCTTACTGTTAGCTGATGTTGGCCTATTAGGATTGCCCAATGCCGGAAAGTCGACCTTTATTCGCTCTGTAAGCTCTGCTAAGCCTAAAGTAGCTGATTATCCGTTTACAACCCTAGTACCTAACTTAGGTGTTGTTAGAATGGATTCTGCTCAAAGCTTCGTTATTGCCGATATTCCAGGTCTAATAGAAGGTGCTGCTGATGGTGCCGGTCTTGGAATCCAGTTTTTGAAGCACTTAGAAAGGTGTCGAGTTTTGGTACACCTTATTGATTTGATGCCGTCAGATCAGTCAGACCCTCTTACAAATGCTAAAACTGTATTGGCAGAGCTTGAGAAGTACAGCCCTAAGTTAGCCGAAAAGCCACGTTGGCTGGTATTCAATAAAGTTGATTTGTTGATGCCTGAAGAAGCTGATGATCTGTGTCAAAGCATTGTTGAAGGTTTGGAGTGGGAAGGTGAGTATTATCAGATCTCTGCTTTTCAAAAACAGGGAACACAAGATCTTTGTCGCGAGCTGATGACCTTTATCGAATCATTGCCAGCTATTGAAGAAGTCGAAGAAGAAAAGGAGACTCCTGAGTTTAAATGGGGTAGCTACCACGACGAAGTGTTATCCGAAGGTGATGACTTTGACGATGATTGGGATGACGACGATGATGATCACGGCGTTGAAGTGATTTATCAAAAGTAATAATAAGGCTCCTTCAACAACAATGAATATTTCTATGATTGCAGCTATGGCATCTAACCGTGTCATAGGGCGGGATAACCAAATGCCTTGGCATTTGCCTGCAGACCTTAAACATTTCAAACAAGTCACTTTAGGTAAGCCTATCGTTATGGGGCGCAAAACCTATGAGTCTATCGGTAAGGCACTACCTGGGCGGCTCAATATCGTTCTATCACGGGACCCAAGCTATCAGTTAAAGGACGCTACTGTCGTTGCCAATGTCGATGAAGCGGTTAGTGCTGCCGGAGATATAGATGAACTAATGATTATCGGTGGCGGCTACGTCTATCAGCAGTTCCTCGAAAGAGCTAATAAGCTGTATTTAACTTTTATCGCCCTAGACGTTGATGGTGATACTCAATTCCCTGATTATGAAGCATCGGGATCTTGGAAAGTGATAGAAGAAATCGAACACGAACAAGACGAAAAAAACGCATACAATTATCGTTTTGTGACTAAGGTTCGTGAATAAAACGAATTCTAAAGAGACTGGATAGAAAAAAGCCTCATTGATATCAATGAGGCTTTTTAGTTATGGTATTAGATTTATCAGATTAGACTCTAAACTGTTGTACTGAGCCTTGTAACTCTTCTGCCAGCTTAGCGACTTCATGGCTTGAATCGGAAGTTTGTTGTGCGCCAATACTGGTTTCTTCAGCGATAGCAACAATGCTTTCCAGTTTCTCACTGATATCACGAGAAACAGTAGTCTGTTCACGCGCAGATATTTCTATCTGCTTACTTGCATCATGTGCTCTATGAACAGCTTCTGTGATGAGGTTAAGTGCAGAAGCCGCATTTTCAGCTTGTTGAACACAAACTTGTGTTTGCTCCTTGCCTTGATTCATAACATGTACCGCTTTCTCAGCACCCGCTTGCAAGACTTCAATCATAGCTTGAATTTCTTGTGTTGATTGCTGTGTACGACTCGCTAGTGTTCTAACCTCGTCTGCAACAACCGCGAATCCACGACCGTGCTCACCAGCCCTTGCAGCCTCAATAGCGGCATTTAGCGCTAGTAGGTTAGTTTGGTCTGCAACACCACGGATAACGTCTAAGATGCCGCCTATGCTTGCGCTGTCTTCATGTAATTTGTTGATGACATTCGCAGCTTCCTCAACATCTTTAGAAAGAACAATAATGGTATTTTTGTTCTCTTCAGAAATGTGTTTAACCTTTTCTGCTTCAGCATCTGCTTCGCGTATCTGGTTCATTGTATCTTCGGCAGTCGTTTGAACTACTTCAGATGTGCTGTTCATTTCTGTTGTAGCCGTTGCAACTTGCGCAACTTGAGACTTCTGCTCTTGTATTGCGTTTGTAGTCTGTACGGTCACAGCTGATGTTTCTTCTGATGCTGCAGCTAACTGTGTAGAACGAGAGCTAATACCTGAAATCAGGTCCTTTAGGCTGTCTATTAGGTTATTACAGTTCTTGGCTAACGTACCGAATTCGTCTTCACTAGAATCATCTAGTCGGCGAGAAAGGTCACCAGATGAAACCACATTAAGCATTTCATTGACGTTACTCAAAGGTACGGTAATCGCTCTTAAACTTGTGTATGCAACACCAACTGCAACGATGGCTGAGATAAGGAAGATAACAATAGTTTGTGTTCTACCAGAGCCAACAGAGCTATCAACATCTTCTTTGGCTGTCGCACTCTTTGATTCAGCAAGTTGTAATAATTTGTTGAGTTCAGCAACTGCACTCTCAATATTCGCTTCAGAAGCCGTTAATGCTTCAGTCGCTTGTATCTGCTGACCAATACGACTTCTTTGCGCATTCAATAAACCACTTGCAGAAGAAATAGAATCACTGATGGTCGATATCATGTCGCTGATATCATCAATAGAGCCACTCGTATCTCTACCATTTGCTGCTGTTTCCATATTTTGGAACAGTTCGTTAATGCGCGTTGCAACGATCTCAACTTCACTACCCAATGTATCAGCACGGGTCATTGATTCAGTTTTGATATAATCGCTACTCGCCGTCACCAGTGAGCTCAGTCTGCTTTCAAGTTCACTACCGATTTCAGCGGCTTGTCTTAATGCGCTATTGGATGCAACCTCATCTAGCTCAGAAAAGTCTAGAATCATAGTTGCAGCGTCATCGGCGTTATCCTCTAAATCACCGAGCTGATCACCAATACTGCTGCCTAATTCAAGTTCACTTTTTCGGTTAGTAAACATGGTAGTAACATTAGTATTGTACTCAGCGTAAATTGTCTCAACGTTGTTCACCGCTGCTTTAAGCTGAGCTTCTTCGTTTACAATGCCTTTTAGATTTCTAATTTGAGAACTGAAATCGGCTTTGCTGGTTTCGATGTTTTCTAAGAGGTTTGCCAAATCTGTCAAGGAGTCTTCATGATAAGCCTCTACCGTGAGTCGGCCCATATTCAAAAAAGCTACTTGTAGCTTATTACTACCGTTTAGAGTTGGTAGAGCAAGGTTATTAACTTCTTCTGTCGCTGATTTTACAGAGCCTAAGCTTGTAAAAGACGAAATACTGATAAATAACAACAAGAATACGATAGCACTAAAGCCACCAATAACCCGCAACGCAACTGTAATTTTCATTTTGACTCCATTGGTAAATCAAATGACTTAATTTATTATTATTATTATCATGAGTTCGCCGACCACAATTAATACTTAGAATTCATAGTATTAATACTGCGACCTCTATTTTCATCGGCAAGTTAACGCAATATCTGAGTTAAATTTGCGTTGAAAATAGTTTTTGATATTCAAGGCTTAGCATAGAAAGTTTACCTCCCCACACATAACCCGTATCTAGTGCAACATATTGGCTGTCGTTTGTCACGCCCTCTAGTGCTGCCCAATGACCAAATATAACACGTTGCTTTTCCTTCAATCTAGGGTTAACTTTTTCAAACCAAGGGGTCAGGCCTGTTGGTGCTTGGTCTGGTGGAAGTTTCGTATCGAGTTCTAACGAATTATCTTGGGTGACATAACGCATTCGAGTACAAGCATTAATGATGAAACGCAGCTTTTGCTCGCGTGTTTCTACTTCATTCCAGTGTGCAGGTTCATTACCGTACATAATCGAGAGTAGGTTATGCCACTGATCACTTTGCAGTGCTTTTTCAACCTTTCTGCTATTTTTTAAAAGCTTTTTCATGGACCAGTTGGGGTACAGTCCTGCATGCACCATGACAATGTCGTTATTTATAGGCGCAGCAAGAGGTTTGTTTCGCAACCAATCCACGAAATCATTTAAGCGGTCATGTTCGAGTAGTGGTGTAAACATATTAGCTGGCTTGTCTTTTTTTATACCAGCAACAACCGCTAAAAAGTGGAGATCATGATTTCCAAGGACAACGCCACAGCTTTCCCCAAGTGACATTAATAGTTCAAGTGTTTCAACGGGCTCTGGGCCTCGTCCAATTAAATCACCGACAGCCCAAAGCTTATCTTCACCTACTTTAAAGTTAACGCCTTCCAATAAAGCTTTTAGTGGTGTGCAACAGCCTTGTAAATCACCAACAATGTAATTTGCCATAGATCTAAACTAATGGATGGAACCAGGAACGAACAAGCTGAAAACCTCAATCGGGCTTTTGAAAATACTGCCATCAATATTTTTCATTTCGTAATAGCCCTCCATCGTTCCAACTGGAGTATCAATCATAGCTCCACTCACGTATCGATATTTTTGTCCGGGTTTTATATGAGGTTGCTCACCAACAACACCGTCGCCGTAGACTTCGCTTTTATGTCCGTTGGCATCTGTAATCAGCCAATAACGACTTAATAATTGAATACTCGACGAACCATTGTTAGTAATAGAGACACAATATGCAAAAGCATATTTATCCTCTTTAGAAGAAGTGTTTTCAGGTAAGTATTCCGTTTCTACAGTAATGAGGACGGATGGTTCTGACATAACTTTCCCGCTTTTAGAATTTGTACAAGCTTTAGACTATGGTGTTTGCTAAGGCTGCGTAGTCACTCAAACTGAGGTTTTCTGCTCTAAGCTCTGGGTTAACGCCTGCTTGTTCCAGTTGAGCATCATTCAAAATGCTCTGCAGGCTGTTACGTATTGTTTTACGGCGTTGGTTGAAAGCCATTTTACACACTTGCTGCAACTTATCGACATCATCAACTTTGATAGGTTTATCTGAATATGGAATTAAACGAACAATAGCTGAGTCTACTTTTGGTGCAGGCTTAAAAGCCGAAGGTGGAACCTCTAATACTGGGATCACCTGGCAATAATATTGTGCCATGACAGATAAGCGACCGTAATCCTTACTTCCTGGCGAAGCAGCTAGCCTATTCACGACTTCTCTCTGCAACATAAAGTGCATATCTTGGACATGCGTTGCGTAAGAAAACAAATGAAACATCAATGGTGTTGATATGTTGTAAGGCAGGTTACCAAAAATTCGTAAGGGCTTTTCTTGATCAACGAGCTGACTGAAATCGAACTTTAGCGCATCAGATTGCACAATGTTCAGTTTCGACGACAGGAAAGGGTGTGTTGACAAGCGTTCTACTAGATCGCGATCCAATTCCACAACAGTTAACTGATCGATCAATTCGCAAACAGGCTCTGTTAATGCACCTAAACCGGGACCAATTTCCACCATATTTTGTCCATTTTCAGGACGGATAGCCGCAACGATTTGCTGAATAATGTACTCATCGTGCAAGAAGTTCTGGCCAAAACGTTTTCGTGCAGTGTGGCCTAAGTGTTTTCGCGACATGGTTTCTTTTCCGCAAGTCTAATGGCTTCTTTTAAGGCGTAGACAAAACTGCCTTCATCAGTTTCTTGAGTGCCTGCTAAATCCACGGCTGTGCCATGGTCGACTGAAGTTCTGATAAACGGAAGTCCTAAAGTGATATTCACAGATGCACCAAAGCCTTTGTATTTCAGAACCGGGAGTCCTTGATCGTGATACATCGCTAGAACAGCATCTGCTTGTTCTAAGTATTTGGGTTGGAAAATCGTATCAGCAGGAAGTGGGCCAATCAGATCAATCCCTTCAGCTCTCAAACTCTCTAGCGTTGGGATAATTGTCTGTATTTCTTCCTTCCCTATGTGACCATTCTCACCAGCGTGTGGGTTTAACCCGCAGACAAAAATCTTAGGCTGCTTGATACCAAACTTTAGCATCAGTTCGGTATGCACTATATGTATAACCTTGTGCAAACGCTCTGCAGTTATAGCTTTAGCAACATAGGCAAGAGGAATATGTGTAGTTGCCAATACCACTCTTAATCCTTCGGTGGCAAGCATCATAACAACATCTGGCGTATTAGCTTGCTGTGCAAAATACTCCGTATGGCCACTAAAAGAGATACCCGATTGATTAATCGTTCCTTTATGTACTGGGCCTGTAACTACGGCATCAAACTGACCTTCCATATTAGCCTGGCTTGCTAGCCTAAGTGTTTCGACAACATACTGGCCATTTTGGCTACTGAGTTGTCCCATAACAACGGGAACTGATGTCGGTACATGCACAATATAGAGGTGTGCAGCGGGCAAAAGCTCGGTTTGGTCTTCGAAGTCCACTAAAGTTAGGGGCAAACCGATAGTTTCGGCCCGCTCTAACAATAGACTTTTGTCGGCGAAGATAACTAATTGTGCAGGCCAAGCCTGCTGAGCCACCTTGATAACTAAGTCAGGACCAATGCCTGCAGGTTCGCCTGGAGTAATTGCAATTTTTATTGGTGATGACACTTAAATGGCGCTTTCTTCTATAAGTTCAACAAAGGCTGTATCTCTTATTTCTCTTAGCCAGTTATCAGTTTCTTCTGCAAACTTACGTTGGAATAACAGTTGATAAGCTTTCTCTTGCTTAACTTGCTCGGTCACATCACCCATACGTCTATCAATTAATTGCACGAGGTGCCAGCCGTGTTGTGATCTAAAAGGTTGGCTATATTCGTCTGCTTCTAATGCGGCAAGTGCATCCTTAAATGCAGGAACATAAATATTAGGATCAGCATAGCCTAATTCACCGCCTTTCAATGCTGAACCTGGATCTGCAGAGTGTTCGCGAGCTAGTTCAGCAAAGTCAGCTTCACCGTTAATAAGTTTTTCTCTGAAGTCGACAAGCATTTTTTGCGCTTTTTCATTACTTAAGATTACTGAAGGTTGAATAAGAATATGACGCGAATTGACTTCCTCGACTTCAACAGTTTCTTGACCACGTATGTCAGTGACTTTAAGGATATGGAATCCTGCACCACTGCGAATTGGGCCTACCAGATCGTCTTTACCCAAATTTTGAACGGCGTCGGCGAAAAGTGTTGGCATGGAGTTAATGTTCATCCAACCCATGTCCCCGCCTTCTAGCGCTTCACTGCCGCCTGAAGAGGCAATTGCAATTTTGGCAAAATCGGAACCACTGTTAAGTAACTCCAAAACTTTATCCGCTGTCTCTCTAGCAGCATCAACATCTTCAGGTGTCGCGTCTGGAACCACTTCAATTAGAATATGGCCTAATCTGAATTCTGTTTGTTCCTCACCTTGAGCCTCAATAAGTTTAACGAGGTTTTCGATTTCTTGAGGTGTGATGATAACTCGACGTCTTACACTCGCTCTCCTAACTTCACCGGTGATCAGCTCTTTACGAACTGTTTCGCGATAGCTGTCGTAGCTAACGCCCGAGGCATTCAACTCACCTCTTAGTTGGAGCAAGGTTAAGCCTTGTTGGCGAGCAATATTTTCAATGGTTTGTTCTAATTGCGGGTCACTGATTTGGATACCAATACGTTCAGCGGCTTGCATCTGAAGGTTTTCAGTGATGAGACGCTCAGTTGCTTGAACACGCAGCGCACGATCAGAAGGCAACGCCTGTCCAGTCTGTTGCGCGTTTGCTTTTACGTTTCTTAGTAGTGTCTGGATTTCACTTTCTAGTACCACGCCTTCATTGACTATAACGGCGACTTTATCTAAAACTTGCTGTTGAGCGATGCTGTAACTGGCTGTGAAAAGGCATCCTAATACTAATAATGCTTTTAATTTCATAATCTTCTATCTACTAGTTACTCAAAAAATAAGGTTGTCTGTATCCAAATAACCCATCACGTAATAGGTTTTTGCTTACACGATTTTTGTCGGCTTCACCAAATAGGAACCTGAAGCCAAAGTTAATCCCTGAGTCAAAATCATTAATGTTTTGCTGACCAAAGAAATCGAATCTATTAATTAAATGCCGTTGCGCAGTAATCTGAATGGCCCAGCAACATGATTCGTATTGTACGCCAAAATAGCTCTCAATAGTTCTATTAAGTTCCAAGTCGGTATACCAACGGCCAATCGCCAACCACTTTTTGTTAAGTGGCCAGCTAGCTGTGAATCCTAATTGATCAATCTGTTCGTTCGATAAGTTCCTGATATATCGATGACTGAACTGTAAGATCTTGTTTTCCCCAGCTTGATAGTCGAGAGACAAAGTACTCCTTTCTACTTTTTCAGTGGTAGTCGAGACTTGAACCTCGGTATGAACATACCAACGACTATCAATACGCCAATCCAACTCAGCTGCTAACGCAGAACGATTTCTCTCATTTGTCGCTTCTAACACACGGTTATCATTGACAAAGAATATCTGACCTAAGCTCAGTTGAAATTGTTCCCTATTATTTTCGTCCAGTATCCGAGTAGTTACACCTAAGGTAAATTGATTGGTGTCGGCGATACGATCAATACCAGTAAATTCCTGGCCTCGGAATAAACCTTCGAAGTCATTAATTAGGCGTGTGGTATCAAAAATACCGATACGTGATTGATCTTCAAAGCTTGTATACAGATATTGGATTTTAGGCTCTAACGTTTGTGTCGCTTTTTTGCCACGCCACTTAGACTGTCGCTCAAAGTTGAGTGCACCATATAGCCTTGCTTGTCCCAAGGTTCTGCTAACGTTTTCTTCTAAATCAAACCCTTCAAGCTGTTCTTGGTTATAGAAGGTTTGCAGTAAGGTCGTCTCCGCCAGCAGCTCGACCGATTCACTTCTATACGGAAGTTGTATTTTAGGTGCTATATGCAGTCGACTTGCCGTAGGTAGCGTGCTGTCTGTGCTATCAAAGTAATTGAACTCTGAGTAAAGGCTAAAATTAAATGGGCCTAAATTAGGTACTCTGTAATCGAGCGTGAGCTCAGGTAATGCTCTGTAACCGTTAGGGCTGTCTCCAATAACTTCAAAATCACGGAATGCTGCATGAAAATCTAAATTCTCAGAGAAGTAATCAACAGCGAGTGTTCTAAATAGGTGTGTGTCAGCGCGGTTAAAGAAATCAGAACCCAAATCAATGAGGTAATTATCGTCACTCAACCCGTTGATATCAGCATTTACAACCCAATTTTCATTGATGTTGCTACGGTGATTAAAACGATAGAAGTAACGATCTTCATTAGTGACAGTGTCTTTGTCTCCGTCGAGATACTCAAAGTTTATCTGGCCACCACCACTTGGCTTTAAGTATCTAAATTCTGTTTTTAATTGGAGTCCACGCTCAGTCAGTATGCGTGGAGAAAATGTTGCATCGTAGTTGGGAGCGATATTCCAATAAATAGGTTGCTCATAACTAAAGCCAGCAACTTCAGACGTCGTTATCTTATCG
Organism: Alteromonadaceae bacterium M269; assembly: GCA_004353515.1. Classification (GTDB taxonomy): domain Bacteria; phylum Pseudomonadota; class Gammaproteobacteria; order Enterobacterales; family Alteromonadaceae; genus M269. Next base: position 29,205 of record SMNZ01000003.1, read on the forward strand.
AAAGGTGACAACAGTCCGCTTTCACGTTCGTCAGTCAACGGAAACTGAAAATAGGGTAAATAGAAAACAGGAATATCCGCGACGTAAAATTTAGCGTTCCTGACAATCCCCCAGTTTTCGTCTTTTTCTAGCTCGATTTTACTGGCTTCTATTTGCCAATCGGCTTGATCTACCGGGCAAGTTGTAAAAGAGACGTTTTCTAAGGTTAAGCCTTCTTCTTCTATGAGCTTAATCTGGCCCGCATCGCCTCTGCCATTGAAAGCAACAAAATCATACTGATTTTCAGACATGACAAGCTCGCCAGAAGCGATATTTAGGTTAACGGCATTACTACCAACGATGATTTGTTGGTCTTGATATTTTACCTTGCCATCAGCAGTGAGCTTTTGATTGATGTTATCAAATGTCGCTTTGTCTGCTTGGATGAAAGATTTTTCACTGACTATCTCTACGTTACCGCGATATTGAGCGATCTGCTTCTGGTCGACTTCAGCATAATCTGCACCTACGCGAATAGCCTGCTCGTTAGGAAGCACTGGCCAGTCTTCATTGGTTGTCGCAGGGATATAACATTGATTTGCTTGTGCTTTGAACAGAGCTAAAGCTGTAACCGTCAGTGTTAAGTACGAATATGAACGCATGTAACTCGTATAAATAATAAACAGAAAGAAAGAGTGACTAAGAGCCTGTTAAATCTTACTTAGGATAAAATTTATACAGTAAAGGGTGGCTGGCTCTAGGGTCTCTGCACCAAATTAGTACTATAGTATCAAAAAAACGACAAAGTGCGCGTAAGATATTGAATATTCTTTATCTTGTTTGAGTATTCCTCCAATTAAATTGTAACACTTATAGTGATTCCACTCTGTGTACTTCTGATTTACCTTTGCTTTCGTTATAGTGCAACGCTATTTTTGAACTGTACAACGGTGTATTTTGACAAGTCGTATTACCCAGCTTATTGACTGGCTAAATGAAGCCACGCCTTATAAAGTAGAACAACTAGATCTTGTATCTGGAGACGCTAGCTTTCGTCGTTACTATCGTTTTCAGAAATCAGAACAACCGTATATCGCAGTTGATGCACCTCCGGAAACAGAAAATAACGAGGCGTTTTTGAGAAATGCCGAGCTTTACCAAAAAGCAAACGTAAGAGTTCCTAGTATCTTGCATTTTGATTCGGCGCTGGGTTTTATGTGCTTGGAAGATTTTGGGGACTTACTGTTATCGCAAGTGTTAACTGATGACAACTATCAAAGCTATTATAGTCACGCATTGGATTGTCTACTCGGAATCCAATCTATAAGCGAAACCAAAGACCACTCTTTACCTCCTTATGATGATGCCTTGTTACGGAGAGATTTTTCTCTCTTTACTGATTGGTTAATAGGTACTCACTTACGTATGGAAGTGTCTGAATCAGAAGTCGAAATGTTAGAAAAAGTGTTTCATTTATTGTCGAGTAACTTTGACGAACAACCTCAGGTAGCTGTTCACCGAGACTTCCATTCTCGCAATATTATGCTTTTAGAAGACGACGAATTAGGCATTATTGATTTTCAAGATACGGCAGTAGGCCCTTTGACATACGATACCGTATCGCTACTGAGAGATTGTTATGTTCGTTGGCCGGATGATGGTGTTATCTCTGTGCTTAAATCTCATCATCAACAGTATTTCGACCAGTTCTCTTGGGAGCTCTTCAAACGTTGGTTTGATCTGACGGGTATCCAAAGACACATCAAAGCCATTGGTATCTTTGCTCGGCTGCATCATAGGGATGGTAAATCAATTTATTTGCAGGATATTCCGCGCACCCTTTCCTACATAGTGGACATAGGGAAGCAGTATCATGAGTTAACAGACTTTATTCGCTTTCTTGAAAACCGAGTCATTGTTGAATTGAGAAAACTCCAGTGAAAATAACGCATGCGATGATATTAGCCGCTGGGCGAGGGCAACGAATGAGCCCTTTAACAGATACAAAACCTAAGCCTATGATTGAAGTGGCCGGTAAACCTCTCATTGCCTATCACCTAGAGCGCTTAGCAAGCTTGAATATTCGCCATGTAGTTATTAATCATGCATGGCTAGGCGAACAAATTTGCCAGTATGTGGGTGACGGAAGTCAGTGGGGACTTAATGTTAGTTTCAGTAGCGAAGCCCCTGCTTTAGAAACTGCTGGTGGCATTGCTAAAGCACTTCCTGAATTAGGAAGTGAGCCTTTTATTGTCATTAATGCTGATATTTGGACAGATTTTGACTTAGATATTCTCGCCAAGACAGAATTACGCCAGGAAGACAAGGCGCATCTAATATTAGTGGATAACCCTGAACACCATCCCAAAGGAGATTTTAGCTTAGCTAATGGACGAGTATTAGAATTTAAAGACGGCGAATCTTACACCTTTTCAGGGATGGCCATTTATCGACGTGAGTTCTTTGAAAGTGTGCCTGTGAGACCTGAGCCTCTGGCTCCATGGTTGAAGCACTGGATCGCTGAAGGAAAAGTGAGTGGCAAACATTATCAAGGTAAGTGGTGTGACGTGGGGACGCCACAAAGGCTTAACACATTAAATGAGGAATTATCCTAATGCCCATTTGGGGAAAAATACTAGGTACGCTGTTTGGCTTTATGTTCGGCCGAATACCTGGAGCAGTATTGGGTTTTATCGTTGGCCATATGTTCGATAAAGGGTATAGCCAAGACTTTAATCGGATGGGAGGTTTCGGCAGGTTCTTCTCGGATCAAGATGAATTTCAGAGCCAGGCTATTTTTTTTCATGCGTTATTCTCTGCGATGGGCCATGTTGCTAAAGCGAATGGGCGAGTAACACCAGAAGAAATTAAGTTAGCGACTAACTTGATGGATCAAATGGGATTAGAAGGCGATGTGCGAAGTGAAGCGCAAGAAGCTTTTCGAGAAGGTAAAGAAGCGGACTTCCCATTAAAATCAACCTTGAAAGATTTTAAAGAATCCTGTCATGGTCGTCGGGATATTCTTCAAGTTTACTTAGAGATTCTGATTCAAGCAGCGTTCGCAGATGGCAATCTGGACTCTCAGGAAATGCAGGTGCTTGAAAATATCGCTAAGCACTTGGGTTTTAGACGGAATGAATTACTCTATCTGATTAGTGTTTATGAAGCCGAGTTGCGTTTTCGCCATGCGGGCAGAGGTTCGAGCTCGAACCGCAGTAATTCTAGAAGCGGCTTTAATGGCAGAAGACAACAGCAATACCAACGACAAGCTTATAGCGAAAGCCAGTCTTTAGCTGACGCTTATCGTATTTTAGGTATTGATAAATCAGCAGATGATAAACAAATCAAGAAAGCTTACAGAAAACTCATGAGTGAAAACCATCCAGATAAGCTGGTATCGAAAGGCCTACCAAAACAAGCAATGGAACTTGCGAAAAACAAGGCCCAAGATATTCAAGCTGCTTACGAGATGATCAAAGCTAAAAGAGGATTTTAGCTTTGATTCGACCTTACTGTTACTTATTGGGTAATCCGTAATTATTACTTTCTATATCACCTTGTAAGAAACCATTTTCAACAAATGCCCAAATAGCACCAATAATGGGAATTATACCTATAAGAATCCACCATGCAGACTTATTTCGGTCGTGCCAACGTTTTGCTGCAATAGCTAACGATGCCCAAAATAGCGGAATATAAAGAACCATAGTGACTACTGACAGTACAGCTTCTGTTAACCCAATTAAGGCGCCAATAAAGGCTACTAAAAAGATGAAAATACCATAGCCTAATGTCAAGCTTAAGATTGATAACCAGTAAGTTTTTCTTCTGATACGACCTTGAAATGAAAATAAGATTTCAGAGATTGTATAAGTGGCGATCTGTGCGTTGGGATTTAGCAGTTCTGATTCGGGACTTGAGTATGCATTCTCAGACATCCATTTCTCCTTGTATTGAGAGTGTTTACTTGAGCTGCTGATTCTACAGGGTGCAGCTTACGGATTCAAATTGTTAGAGTGCCGCCTAAATTAAAACGCTTGCGGCAAAATAGTCGCCTTTTTCAGGATTATCGGTTCTATTGGTACGTCATTCCAACCTGTATTTTCATCGACATCGGTTTCAACGGCTGACATGGCGTCTACAACTTCATAGCCTTCGGTGACTGTTCCGAAAACTGTATAACCCCAACCACTTCTTCCTGGATCGAGCGTGGTATTTTTATTCATATTGAAGTAGAACTGTCGATCTGCTGAATGTGGATCACGTTCACGCGCCATGGCTACTGTGTATAAAACATTTTTCAGGCCGTTGCCTGATTCATTGAAGATTTTGCCTAAAACGGGCTTTTTCTTCATATCGACATCATAACCTCCTCCTTGCACGACGAAGTCTTTGATAATGCGATGGAAGATAGTGCCGTCATAGTTATATTTGCTGGCGTAGAGTAGGAAGTTATTGGAGGTGATGGGGGCTTTGTTTCTGTCTAACTCAATGATGATATCACCCATACTGGTTTCTAGTTTCACCCTAGGGAATAAGTTATGAGGTTGAATTTCAGAGCCATCATTTTTTTTCTTTTGGGCTTCTGAAGGGAGGCTTAAAAATAATGAAGACAATAGCAATAAAAGCAAAGGGAAACGGCTGACAAACATGATAAAACTCTTAACCTTTTTTAATAGCGGATAAAATACTGAATTTTTTATTAGATGCAACTACTCGGCAATTACCAAAGTGCTTTTTGAGGACGTTGAAGTAACCGAGGTGGCGGTTGCACACAATGCGTAACTCTCCTCGAGGCCTTAGGGCTCGTTTTGCATCTGAGAACATTTGTTTTGCAATATGCTCAGTGATGGTGTTTTGTTGATGAAAGGGAGGGTTACACAGCACTAAGCCTGCTTTGGCTTGTTTGATATGTGCAAGACAGTTTCCTGCTGTGAAGGTACAGAGTTGTTCCTGTTCTGGCATATTCCTTTGTACATTAAGTCGCGCGGATTCAATAGCCATCGTGCTCTCGTCAACAAATTCTAAACTGTTGATATCACCTTGAGCTAATACATTCAGGCCAATAACCCCGTTACCACACCCTAAGTCAATAACATCTAAATTATGACAAGATGGGATATGTTGAAGGAAGAACCTGGCACCAATATCAAGTTGTTGTCTTGAAAATACGTTGGCCAAGTTATGTATGGTGTAATTCGTTTGCTCTTGTTTCCAAACGGTTGGATAGGGGCTTGGATGATCTCTGTCCCCTGTGGGGGTACAAAAAATCAGGCGAGATTTCTTTTTAGCGAGGGAAGTCGTCGTAGGTCCCAAGTACTTTTCGAATAACGCTAGGGTCGATTTATGAATTGCTTGTGCTTTGCCAGCAGCTAAAACAATAGTGTTGTTGGTGACTATTTTTTGCAGATCAATAAGTTGCTGCTCAAGTAAAGCATTCGCTTTTGGGACCTTTAGCAAAACAAAATCTACAGGTGCAGTGAGTGTTTCTATTGAACGGATATAGTTAATGCTTTGGGGAGAAAAACCGTTTAAAGCTAAGTTTTGTTCAAACGCTTTTTGTGCAATAAAGGAATCACTGACCCATTGTATCGATTGATCTTTAAACCAACATCCTAGTGCGCCGAATTCGTCGTTGAATATCGCTAAACGCGTGTTTGGCGTCAGTACATAGTTGTCAGTGATGTGCTGAATGATGTACTCATCGGCGGAATCCCAAGCTTGCCAGCTCTTGTGTTGCCGCTCTTTAGGATACTGATATAGCGTTAAAGTTTTATCAAAGAGCGAAAGCGAAGTGTTCATCATAGGTATGTTTAGGAGACAACAAATAGAGCATTTTCGCGTATGATACTCATGTGAATAAAAGAGTCGACCATTTTTAACCGAGCTCTGAAACTAGTGCCTTGAGGTAGAATGGGTATATGTACCAAAGTGATTTTTTCTCCGAATCGATAGCCGACAGTATTGCTAACCTTCCTCAGGCGGAACTTATCTATATTCCTGATTTTATGACTAAAGGACAGGCAAGTTTTTATTATTCAGAGCTTGAGCGAACACTGCCCTGGCGGCAAGAAACTATTAGGATATATGGCAAAGAAATGCTAACGCCTAGGTTGCAATCCTGGCATGGCTATATTAATACGGACTATCAATACTCAGAGCTTACAATGAGTTCGAATCCTTGGACACAAACGCTCTTGGATATCAAAACACAATGCGAATCTAGGCATAAAGCGACATATAATAGTGTGTTGGCAAATCACTATCGTGATGGCGATGATGCAGTTGGATGGCATGCGGATGACGAACCGGAGTTAGGAAATCAGCCTGTGATCGCTTCTGTAACGCTAGGTTGTGAGAGAACTTTTAGTTTAAGGCATAACCTAACTAAACAGCGAATCGACTTGGAGCTGGAAAGTGGTAGTTTGTTGATTATGGCAGGCCCAACGCAACAATATTGGCAGCACACTATTCCACGCCGTAAAGGCATAAAGGAAGGCCGGATTAATTTAACATTCCGTTATATTTATCGTTAAGATAAAGAATATTAGAGTAAATCTTTAAACTAAAATTGAGGTACAAGTTCTTTGGTTATTCAGCAAAAAATAGAACAAAAGCTTTTGGCAGAGTATCAGCCTGCCCATCTTCAAGTGATTAACGAAAGCGGGAATCATAACGTTCCTGCTGGTTCAGAATCCCACTTCAAAGTCGTTATGGTTTCAGATATTTTTGCGGGTAAAAGGCTTATACAAAGGCATCGGCTGATCAATAGTTTGCTCAAAGATGAATTAGCCAATGATATTCACGCACTTGCCTTACATACCTATACACCTGAAGAGTGGGAAAAACAGTTTGGAGAATATCCAACATCTCCCAATTGCTTAGGTGGTGGTAAATAAGGGGCATCAGCGGGGTTCAATAAGGTGGCTCTTTGAGCAAAAGTTTACGATGATCCCGCTTTATTATGAGGTAACAATTTCAATTTGCGGTGAGTTTTGTTAAAAACATCCCAACATAACAAAAATTAACTAAAGCGCTGTACGTCTTAATGTCTTCATCTTCTTTTTCTTTGCAGCTATTTTTGGACGCCATTAATCGCAAGCTTTGTCATGTGATTAGCTGGTTTACTCTGATTATGGCTGTTTTAACCTTGCTTATTGTTGTCTTGCGTTACGGTTTTGGGACAGGTTGGATTGCCATGCAAGAATCTGTTTTGTATCTGCATGCCGCAGTGTTTCTTTTAGGTTCAGCGCATACTCTGAAAGCTGATGAGCATGTTAGGGTTGATATTTACTACCGAAAATTCAGTGAATCACGAAAGGCATTAGTTAATTTAGGAGGGACGCTTTTGTTAGCTCTTCCAGTGAATTGCTTTATTTTCATTATGAGCTGGAGCTATGTCACTGATTCCTGGCGTTTGCTAGAGGCTTCACAGCAAAGTGGGGGCTTACCTTTAGTCTTTGTTCTAAAAACCTTCATATTAATCTTCGCGGCAACGATGACGCTACAGAATATTGCTGAAGCTTTAACTTCTATAAAGAAAATAAAAAGTGAGAGGGTAGATTAATGGAATATATGTCTCTCTTATTATTTTTAGTGGTCTGTGTCGTCTTATTACTCGGTTATCCAGTCGCCTATTCATTGGCAGGAACGGCATTGATCTTTGCGGGCGTTGGTATAGTTACCGGGAATTTCGAAGTCGCATTTTTACAAACACTGCCAAATCGTCTCTTTGGCATTATGAATAATCAAACCTTATTAGCTGTTCCTTTGTTTGTTTTCATGGGAATAACACTCGAAAAGTCCAAAGTGGCAGAGAACTTATTAACGTCTATTTCGGCATTATTTGGTCGATTTAATGGTGGATTAGCCGTTGCCGTTATTTTAGTGGGTATGTTGCTAGCAGCCAGTACGGGTATTGTTGGTGCAACAGTCGTGACGATGGGACTTTTATCTTTGCCCAGCATGCTAAAACGTGGTTACGACCCTGCATTTGCATCCGGTAGTATTGCCGCAACAGGTACGCTAGGACAAATCATACCGCCTTCTATTGCACTCGTTATTTTGGGTGATGTGCTTTCTAGTGCGTATCAACAGGCTCAGTTAGATATGGGCATTTTTTCACCTGAATCAGTATCGGTAGGAGACTTATTCGTTGGTGCCATTATTCCAGGCTTGCTGCTGGTCATGATGTATTTGCTTTACGTTATAGGTAAGAGCTTATTGGATAAATCTGCGACTGGAGGGATTGAATATCAAACAGTTACAGATTCTACAAATCTAAAAGAAATCTTATCGGCATTATTACCGCCGTTGTTACTGATATTGGTTGTTCTTGGTTCCATTCTCGGTGGTTACGCAACACCGACCGAAGCCGCTGGTGTTGGCGCCTGCGGAGCACTAGTGATTGCATTAATAAGAAAACAAATGACCTTTTCCCGATTACAGGAAGTCATGCTGAGCACCACTAAAGTGACGTCCATGGTTTTTCTGATTTTAATCGGTGCATCTATTTTCTCTGTGGTGTTTCGTGGATATGGCGGAGAAGAATTGATTGAAGGTGTTTTCTCAAGTTTGCCGGGCGGTACGTTCAGCGCCATCTTACTTGTGATGGTGGTGATATTTTTATTGGGCTTTATTCTCGACTTTATTGAAATCACTTTCGTTGTGGTTCCTATTGTAGGGCCTGTTCTACTCGCTATGGGAGTCGATCCTATATGGTTAGGGATTATGATTGCGGTTAACTTACAAACATCCTTCTTAACGCCGCCGTTTGGGTTTGCCCTGTTTTACCTGAGAGGGGTAGCTCCTGATTCAGTAAAAACCAGTCAAATCTATAAAGGTGTTATCCCCTTTATTGCTATGCAAATATTGTTGCTGGTGGCGATAGCCGTTTGGCCAGAGCTTGTCACTTGGTTGCCAGAAAAGGTGTATGGCTAGAGTGAGTTAATTCGTTTATTCTATGCGCGTTATCCTTCAAAGTGCCAAGTGCTAGTTAGAGTATTTGGCTACCTCGAATATTGCTTTCTATGGAATAAGAATATCATGACTAATAAAAATAGATTGATAGCTACAGCGTTGACCTTAGTTTCTTTGTTGGCTCTCACCGCGTGTGGGAACAATGCAGAACAAGCGACTAGCTCGCCTTCAGCAGGGCAGCCGCCACAAGAGACGTTTGAGTGGAAACTTGTGACATCTTGGCCTAAGAACTTCCCTGGTTTGGGACAAGGCCCTGAGACATTTTCCCGTTATGTAGAAGAAATGTCTGGTGGAAGACTAAAGGTTAAAGTTTACGGTGCTGGTGAGCTTGTTCCAGGTTTTGAAGTATTTGATGCTGTTCGATTAGGCACTGTAGAAATGGGACACTCAGGCGCTTATTACTGGAAAGGTAAGATGCCTGCCGCGCCTATATTTTCTGCTATTCCATTTGGCATGAACTCTCAAGAAATGAACGGCTGGTTGCACTATGGTGGTGGCTTAGAGTTGTGGCAGGAGCTTTATAAGCCGTTTGGTGTTATTCCATTCTCTGGAGGTAATAGTGGTGTCCAAATGGCAGGTTGGTTTAAGAAAGAAATCAATTCTGTTGAAGATTTAAAAGGTCTTAAAATGCGTATCCCAGGGCTGGGAGGGGAAGTTCTGCAAAAGCTCGGTGGACTACCAGTGACCTTAACGGGCGGTGAGTTATTCACCTCTCTACAGACGGGAGCTATTGACGCGACTGAGTGGGTTGGGCCTTATAATGACCTTGCTTTTGGTTTGTATAAAGCGGCAGATTTTTATTATTACCCTGGTTGGCATGAGCCAGGGACAGCCTTAGAATTTATCGTTAACGAGAAGGTATTCAATGCTTTGCCTAAAGATTTACAATCTATCGTTAAGGTTGCGACGCGTGCTGTGAATCAGGATATGTTGGACGAATACACTGCACGAAATAATAATGCGATGGAAAAACTTATTGAAGAGCACGGTGTTGAAATGCGTCCATTACCTGATGACGTAATGCAAGCTCTGAAACAAGCAACAGAAGAAGTGATCGCTGAGCAAAAAGCTGCGGACCCGATGTTTGAGAAAGTCATGACATCGTATCAAGATTTCTACAACAAGATTAAAAAATACCATCGTGTTTCAGAGCAAGAGTATTATTTAAAGCGGTAACGACGGCAAAATCATCTGTTCAGAGTTGTTGCTGCCGCACACATGCGTAAAATGACGCAAATTTTTTTAGGAGCAAGATAAATGGTTATTAAACCAAAAGTTCGTGGTTTTATTTGTACAAATGCACACCCTGTTGGTTGCGCAGCTAATGTACAACAGCAAATTGCCTATGTTCGTGAGCAGGGCAAAGCAGAAACGGATATGACCCCAAAAAATGTATTGGTTATCGGTTGCTCTACAGGTTATGGCTTAGCATCACGTATTGTTTCGACATTCGGTTACGGGGCTAAGACGCTCGGTGTTTGCTTTGAAAAGTCACCGACAGAACGTAAGACTGGCACTGCAGGCTGGTACAATACAGCCGCATTCCATCAAGAAGCTGATGCTGCTAATGTTTATGCGAAAACATTAAATGGCGATGCGTTTTCTAATGAACTTAAAGCAGATGTCATTGCGGCTATCAAAGAAGATTTAGGACAAGTTGATCTCGTTATCTACAGCTTAGCTTCTCCGCGTAGAACAGACCCTGAAACAGGAGAAGTCTATAAGTCGACTCTTAAACCAGTAGGCAAAGACTACAAAACGAAAACTTATGATACTGACAAAGATTTGGTTCATGATGTTGAGCTAGAAGCAGCGAATGAAGACGAAATCTTTAATACTGTTAAAGTTATGGGTGGCGAAGATTGGGAGCTATGGCTTCAAGCGCTTTCTGATGCTGATGTTCTTGCTGATGGATGTAAAACTACCGCTTATACCTACATAGGGAAAGAGCTGACATGGCCTATTTACGGACATGCGACTATTGGTAAAGCGAAAGAAGACTTGGATCGTGCTGCCACTTCTATTACTAGTAGCTTGTCGAATAAAAATGTAAAAGCTTATGTGTCTTCACTCAAAGCACTAGTAACTCAAGCGAGTTCAGCGATTCCAGTGATGCCTCTGTATATTTCATTGATATATAAAGTGATGAAAGAAGACGGAACACACGAAGGTTGTATCGAGCAAATCAAGGGCTTATTTGCTGAGAAACTCTTACTTGATTCACCTGAAACAGATGATGACAATCGCTTGCGTATGGATGGCAAAGAAACTAACGATGCGACTCAAGCTAAGATTAAAGCGCTTTGGGATAATGTCACGCAAGACAACTTCCATGAACTAAGTGATTATGCTGGTTATCATCATGAGTTTTTAAGACTATTTGGTTTTGATATTTCTGGCGTTGATTATGACGCTGATGTTTCGCCATTAGCAGATTGGTAGTTTAAGTGTGCTTATTGTGAGCAGTTACTCTGTTTTTAAGAGTGCTGTTCACAACCCCCTCTCTTATTTATTCTCCTATACTCGGCTCCTTGTAAACTTGCGGTCCTTCGAATGTTCAAGTTGTCACTTGAAGGAATAATAAGCAGTAGTAAAGATACGTCTGGAAAAATTAATAACCCTTCTCAGCACGCATGTTTTATCCAATAAAATAATAGTGAAATTTGGCGTAAATCTTGTTTAACCCTGTTTAAGAGCAGACTTGTTTCCATAACTCCTTCTGAACGCACCTTTAAGGAATATTTAACTTAAATTTTGGCAAAAAGGAGTTTGATTTTGCGTTATACCAAAGCTTTATCGGATGAAAATTACCTAAAAAAAGCGCATAAACAATAATTTGCGTGGCGAAAAGTGGTCGGATAGTGCTAAAATTCCGTAGATAAGCGGGGGCAGTGCATAATTGTTACAATTTTTATGCTTACTTGTTAGAAATAACACAGCGTTGATCCGGCGCTTGAACCTCCGTATATAAATTAAAAAACTCGAATACTCCTTGCGATTAGGTTTTCGCACAGATATTGGCTGGGCAAATTTAAGAGAGTCTAATCGTGATGAGTATATATTCTAGAGTAGTCAACTGCATATGATTAAAATCAAAAAGGGCATGGATCTTCCGATTCAGGGAGCTCCACAACAACAAAGCATTCAAGGCGGACCGGCTATTAGTCGTGTTGCCGTATTGGGTGAAGAATATATCGGTATGCGGCCAACCATGTTTGTACAGGTTGGCGATACAGTGAAGTTAGGTCAGGCTTTGTTTGAAGACAAAAAGAATCCTGGCGTTAAATTTACTGCTCCCGCTGCTGGTAAAGTGTCACAAATCAATCGTGGTGCTAAACGTGTTTTACAATCAGTCGTGATTGATATTGAAGGTGATGATGCTATCGCTTTTGATAAATTCACTTCAGAAGAATTGTCAAACCTTAGTAAAGATCAGGTAGAGAAAAACTTGGTTGAGTCTGGTCTATGGACTAGCCTACGTACCAGACCTTTCAGTAAGATTCCTGCTATCGGAACGGCTCCTCGTTCTATCTTTGTTAACGCAATGGACACAAATCCATTGGCAGTTGACCCTACTGTCGTTATCGCTGAACGCGAAGATGACTTTGTTAGTGGCTTAGCTGTTTTAAACCGCTTAACCGAAGGTAAGGTTTTCGTTTGTAAAGCGCCTGGCGCGAATGTACCAGTGGGAACAGCGAAAGTTGATGTGAATGAATTTGCCGGTCCTCACCCTGCGGGATTAAGTGGTACGCATATTCACTTCCTTGATGCTGTTAGTGCTGAGAAAACAGTTTGGCAAATCAATGCTCAAGATGTAATTGCAATAGGTCACCTGTTCACAACCGGTAACATTGATGTTAGCCGCGTTGTATCAGTTGCTGGTCCAGCGGTTAAAACTCCTGGTGTTGTTCGCACAAGAATAGGCGCATCAACAGAAGAGCTCACTAATGGTAACCTGGCAGATGGTGAGGTTCGCGTAATCTCAGGTTCTGTTCTTCATGGGACTCACGCTATTGGCGTACATGCTTACCTTGGTCGTTACCATGTTCAAGTTTCTGCGTTGCGAGAAGGGCGTGAAAAAGAGTTCTTCGGGTGGTTGAAGCCAGGTTCTAACATGCACTCTATTACACGTGCTTACCTATCTCACCTTAATCCTAGTCGCTTGTTTAATATGACAACAAGTACTAATGGTTCAGATCGTTCAATGGTGCCAATTGGTAACTACGAGCGTGTTATGCCGCTTGATATTTTGCCAACTTTGCTTTTGAGAGACTTACTCTCTGGAGATACAGATGGTGCACAAACATTAGGCTGTCTGGAGTTGGATGAAGAAGATTTAGCGTTATGTAGCTACGTTTGTCCTGGTAAATATGGTTATGGTCCTGTCTTGCGTGAAGTTTTAACCAAGATAGAGCAAGAGGGTTAAGAGATGGGTTTAAAATCATATTTAGAAAAAATTGAACCGAACTTCGAGCCGGGTGGAAAGTATGAGAAGTGGTATGCGCTTTACGAAGCTGCTGCAACTATCTTCTACACACCAGGTATGGTTAACAAAGGTGTAACGCACGTAAGAGATAGTGTTGACCTTAAACGCATCATGATTATGGTGTGGTTCGCGACTTTCCCTGCAATGTTCTACGGCATGTTCAATGTCGGTCAACAAGCACACGAAGCAATAATTGCTGGTGCAGGTGTGTTACCAGATGTATGGCAGGCAGGTTTGTTCACCGCTTTGGGTGGGCAGCTTGGATTAGAGTCTACCGGCTCATTATCTATGTTCCTATACGGCGCTTGCTTCTACTTACCGATTTACGCAACAGTCTTTGTTGTTGGTGGATTCTGGGAAGTTTTATTTGCATCTGTCCGTAAGCACGAAGTTAACGAAGGTTTCTTCGTTACTTCTATATTGTTTGCATTGATATTGCCGCCGACTATTCCTTTATGGCAAGCCGCACTAGGTATTTCATTCGGTATTGTTATCGGTAAGGAAATTTTTGGTGGTACTGGACGCAACTTCCTTAACCCTGCGTTATCTGGTCGTGCATTTTTATACTTTGCTTACCCTGCGCAAATGTCAGGTGATGCAATTTGGACTGCGGTAGATGGCTTCTCTGGAGCAACTTTACTAGGTCAAGCAGCCGCGGGCTCTGTCGACTATGCGAATACAGCTTTATGGATGGACGCGTTCTGGGGCAACATCCAAGGATCAGTTGGTGAAGTTTCTACAGCGTTGTTGGCACTGGGTGGTCTATTTATTATCTACATGAGAATAGCTTCTTGGCGCATTGTGTTAGGTGTTCTGATTGGAACAGCTGTTTTTGCAACGCTTCTTAACTTTATCGGTAGCGATACAAACTACATGTTCGCTATGCCTTGGCATTGGCATCTAGTTACTGGTGGATTCGCATTTGGTATGTTCTTTATGGCGACAGACCCTGTTTCTGCATCCTTTACCAACAAAGGCAAATGGGCTTATGGTCTTCTGATTGGATTTATGTGTGTGATGATTCGCGTACTTAACCCTGCATTCCCTGAAGGCATGATGCTAGCCATCTTATTTGCAAACTTATGGGCTCCACTATTCGATTACTTTGTGGCGCAAGGCAACATCAAGCGGAGGATTGCTCGTGTCAGCTAATAAAGAAACATTGAAGGGTACGGTTGGTATTGTTTTAGCCGTTTGTTTAGTTTGTTCAATCGTTGTATCTGGCTCTGCAGTTGGACTTCGTTCTCTGCAGCAAACTAACGCGAACTTAGATAAACAAACAAATATTTTGGAAGCCGCTGGTTTGTTAGAGCAATCTAACGGTGACATTGGCGGAACTTTCGATAAGTTCGTTGAAGAAAAGTATGTTGACCTTGATTCAGGTGCTTATGTTGATAAGCCTGCTGGTAGCGATGTCTATGACATGTATAAAGCAGCTAAAGTCAACGAGACAAGTACTAAGGTTGAAGGCTCTAATGTTGGTTTCCAACGTCGACCTAATGTAGCCAGTGTTTATCTTGTTCGTGATGAACAAGGCCAAGTTAGTCGCGTTATTATGCCGGTCCACGGAAGTGGTCTTTGGGATTTGATGTACGGTTTCTTAGCGGTCGATAACGACGGCAATACTGTTCGTGAGTTGATTTACTATCAACAAAAAGAAACTCCAGGACTAGGTGGTGAAGTTCTAAACCCATCTTGGAAGAGTAAGTGGAACGGTAAGAAGCTTTATAAAGGTGGTGAGCTAGCCATCCAAGTTAAGAAAAATGCTTCTGCAGACGATGAGTACGCAGTTGACGCACTATCTGGTGCTACCTTAACGAGTAATGGTATTCAAAATACGCTTACTTATTGGTTAGGTGAGAACGGCTATGGCCCTTACCTTTCTAACAAACCTTGGAAGTCATAAGGAGGCTCAACATGGCAACTGATACTAAAGAAGTCAAAAAAGTACTGTTTGGGCCAATCCTAGACAGTAACCCAATAGCGCTACACATACTCGGTATTTGTTCTGCGCTGGCAATTACAACTAAACTAGAAACTGCGTTAGTTATGTCGTTGGCATTAACGTCTGTAACTGCATTTTCTAACTTATTTATTTCTATTATTCGCAATCACATACCTTCAAGTGTTCGTATCATCATTCAAATGACGATCATTGCATCTTTGGTTATCGTGGTAGACCAAATCTTGAAAGCATACTCGTATGAGATTTCGAAACAGCTTGCGGTATTCGTTGGTTTGATTATCACTAACTGTATCGTTATGGGACGTGCAGAAGCTTACGCGATGAAAAGTCCACCTTTGATGAGCTTCTTGGATGGTATCGGAAACGGTATTGGTTACTCTTTCGTATTGATAGTGATTGGTACAATCAAAGAACTGTTTGGTTTTGGAACTATTTTAGGTTTTGAAATCCTTCCATTAATTCAAAATGGTGGTTGGTATCAAGCAAACGGTCTATTGATTCTTCCGTTCAGTTCATTCTTCCTAATTGGTGGTTTGATTTGGGTTATCCGTACTATCCGTCCTGAACAAGTAGAGCCGAAGGAGTAAGTCGTGGAACATTATATGAGCTTGCTCGTTAGAGCGATTTTTGTTGAAAACATGGCTTTGTCTCTGTTTTTGGGAATGTGTACTTTCCTAGCGGTATCTAAGAAAGTAAAAACAGCAATGGGTTTGGGTGTTGCGGTTATCGTGGTTCTTGGGATTTCTGTTCCTGTTAACCAACTAATCTTTTCAAACATCTTGGCACCTGGTGCATTGGCATGGGCTGGTTTCCCGAATGCTGATTTGAGCTTCTTGAGCTTCCTAACATTTATCGGTGTTATCGCAGCTTTGGTACAAATCTTAGAAATGAGCTTGGATAAGTTCTTCCCAGCGCTATACAACGCATTGGGTATCTTCCTACCACTTATCACAGTTAACTGTGCGATTTTTGGTGGTGTTGCTTTCGCTGTTCAACGTGAATACAACTTCACTGAAAGTATCTTTTACGGTATCGGCAGTGGTATAGGCTGGGCGCTAGCGATTACGCTAATGGCTGCAGTACGTGAGAAACTCAAATATGCTGATATGCCTGAAGGTGTTAGAGGTTTGGGTTCTGTCTTCATGATTGCAGGCCTTATGGCGTTAGGCTTCCAGTCGTTTACTGGTTTGGCTTTATAAGACAGGGTGCTAGGAGTTTTTAAATGAATCCAACTGAAATTTATCTTGGCGTCGGCATGTTTATTGTCATCGTTCTGGCGCTAGTCTTAATGATTATGTTTGCGAAAAGCAAACTTGTACCAAGCGGTGACATCCAAATTCTGATTAATAATGATCCTGAAAAAGCGATTACGACTCAGCCTGGTGGTAAGCTACTTGGAGCTCTTGCTGATGCAGGTATCTTTGTATCGTCAGCTTGTGGTGGTGGTGGTTCTTGTGGCCAATGTCGCGTAGACGTTCACGACGGTGGTGGTGAGATCTTGCCAACAGAGCTAGATCACATCAGTAAACGTGAAGCGAGAGGTGGTTGCCGTCTTTCATGTCAGGTTGCTATTAAGCAAGACATGAAGATTGAACTACCAGAAGAAGTTTTTGGTGTTAAGAAGTGGGACTGTACTGTTATCTCTAACGATAACAAAGCAACTTTTATTAAAGAACTGAAGTTACAAGTTCCTGATGGCGAAAGTGTTCCATTTAGAGCTGGTGGTTATATCCAAATCGAGGCTCCACCTCATCACGTTAAATACAAAGATTACGATATCCCTGATGAGTACAAGCCAGATTGGGAACGCTTTGGTTTCTTCGATATAGAATCTAAAGTTGATGACGAGACTATTCGTGCATACTCAATGGCAAACTACCCGGAAGAAGAAGGTATTATTATGCTAAACGTGCGTATCGCTACGCCGCCGCCTAATAATCTAACACTTCCTGCTGGTAAAATGTCTTCATTTATCTGGAGTCTGAAAGAAGGTGACAAGGCGACTATCTCTGGTCCATTTGGTGAATTCTTTGCGAAAGACACTGATGCAGAAATGGTCTTCGTTGGTGGTGGTGCAGGTATGGCACCAATGCGCTCTCACATTTTCGATCAACTACGCCGTCTTAAGAGCTCTCGTAAGATCTCGTTCTGGTACGGTGCACGTTCTCTACGTGAGATGTTTTACGTAGAGGATTTCGATATGCTTCAAGACGAAAATGAGAACTTCCAATGGCATGTTGCATTGTCTGATCCACAACCAGAAGACAATTGGGAAGGCATGACTGGATTTATTCACCAAGTGTTGCTAGAAAACTACTTGAAGGATCACCCAGCGCCTGAAGATTGTGAGTTCTACATGTGTGGACCACCTATGATGAACGCTGCTGTTATCAACATGTTGAAAGACTTAGGTGTTGAAGACGAAAACATCATGCTAGATGACTTTGGTGGTTAATCTCAGCGATTAATGACTGAACAAAAAAGGGGCTTTAAGTCCCTTTTTTATTGGGAGAATGAATGCACAAAACATATAAATACCTATCTGCTGTTTGGGTACTGGTTTTACTGACAACTGTTATTGCTGCCTGTACACCAAAGCAAGAAAGTAGTGCCGTCGTACATTTGACTGGGGCAACTATGGGTACACATTATAATGTTAAGTATGTACCTTCAGGAAAAATTACCCCGGAAAAGCTGCAACTAGAAATTGATGAATTATTGGTTCACATTAACAAGTTGATGTCGACCTATGACCCCAATTCTGAGCTTTCTCAGTTTAACCAATGGAAGAGCAGCGACCCTTTCCCTTTATCACCTGAAACACTGACAGTGATGCATGAAGCTATCAGGTTAGGGGTGTTGAGTGACAATGTTCTCGACGTTACTGTTGGGCCTTTGGTTAACCTTTGGGGGTTTGGTCCTAAAGCTCGTCCTGTGAAAATTCCTACGGATAAGCTCATAGAGATGACAAGGGAGCGAATCGGGTTAGATAAGTTGCTTCTATCTGATGCTGCTGCTAGTAAACTTAATCCTGACCTCTACGTAGATTTGTCCACTATCGCTAAAGGTTATGGTGTAGATGAGATAGCAGTGTTGTTGGAGAAACATCAAATTACTAATTACTTAGCGGAAATTGGTGGAGAGATGCGCGTATCGGGCAGTAAAGAGGACGACCAAGCTTGGCGGATTGCTATAGAAAAGCCGGTGACAACAGAGAGGGCTGTTCAGCGAATACTGACTATTGGCAATAATGCGATTGCGACTTCTGGAGATTATCGAAATTTTTATGAAGAAAATGGGGTCCGATATTCACACCTGATCAATCCAAATACAGGATACCCTATTCAGCATAGCTTAGTTGCTGTATCGGTAGTACACCCTTCGTGCATGGTTGCCGACGGTCTAGCCACGGCAATTAATGTTATGGGTGTAGAAGCAGGTATGGCTTTTGCCAAAAAACATAATATAGCTGCGTTGCTAATTAGTCGCGAAAATGGCGAATTTAAAGAGTATACTACAGCGGAGTTTGAACCTTATCTGCCAAACACTGAGCAGAGTTACTAAGGAATTTGTGTGAGCACTTTTGTTTTAACTTTCGTTTTTTTCCTTGTTGTTGTTGTTGCTATGGCAGTAGGCTATATCATGCAGCAGAAGACTATTTCAGGCAGCTGCGGTGGCTTAGGTGCACTCGGTATAGCTAAAGCCTGCGATTGCCCTGAGCCCTGTGATCGTCAAAAAGCTCGCCTTGAAAGAGAAAGAATCAGAGAAGAAAAGATTAAACAGTGGCAGGATAACCAAATCCTGTAATCAGGCACTGTGTCTAAATTTGGTCGAGTGAGATAAGCTGCTCGACCAATTCCTCCCTCATCCCAATTCGGTAGAAATAATCCTCATAACAGTTCACTGTCGTTTGTATATTGAGTTATGCTGAGTAACGAAACTCGAACTCTAAAAACAATATGAGGACTTTATGGCGCACTTGTCACCACTATCCAAAGAAACAACTCCTGAGTTAGCTGAAGATTTTGCAATCTTTGAGCAGATACTAGGTTTTGTACCCAATAGCCTTTTAACGATGCAGCGCAAACCAGCCATAGTGAAAGGGTTTGGTGTCTTGACTAAAGCTGTTATGGCGAAAGATGGAGAAGTGGATCTTGGGTTCAAACGTTTACTTGCTCATTTTGCGAGTCGTGCTGCTGGTTGCCAATACTGTGAAGCTCATTCGCTTATCGCAGCTAAAATACATGGTATAGCGGACGAAAAGGTTGCTGCTGTTTGGGAATATCAAACCAGCGATTTATATACAGATGCCGAGCGAGTGGCCCTCGATTATGCACTAGCAGCAGGTTCAGTTCCCAACGCGGTTGATGAAGAGCTCATGGAGAGAATGAAAAAGCACTGGAATGAGAATGAGATAGTAGAAATTCTCGGTGCGATTTGTCTTTACGGCTTCCTTAACCGTTGGAATGACTCTATGGCAACTGACCTTGAAGATGCCCCTAAAGCATTAGGGGAAGATGTGTTATCCCAAGGTGGATGGACAGGCGGTAAGCACGTTTAATTTGTTTGATAGCCTTCGTCACTCGATGACTGAACCCGGCTCTTACAATGGGGACGCTTTTTTAGGAGCTGGATTAGACCTAAGCTTTGGTGTTTATTCGCAACTCGACTCCATGGATGGAGGAGGTAAAGCGAAGCATTAATACATGGATGTATGTAATTAGGGCAATGCAGGAGCTATTGCCGAGGAGCCAGAGCCGAAAAGTTTGCTCCTACAATATGGTATAACCTGTAGGAGCTGCACTTGTGCGCGAACAGTGATAAAGGTTGGTGTACTTAAGAGGAACGCTCCTAAAGATTGAGAGATTCAATTAATTCAAAAGAGAGTTCTAGTTAAAGGCATTTTCAAGAGCGACGGCTATATGAGCCTATTTAGGAAATTCACTATATTCCGCCTCTCTCCAATCTAAGTGTGATTTCGCGCCTGCAATGCCTTGTTTAATCAGTGCATTTATCTTCTGTGTCGAGATATCAAAATCTGTGGTGCTTACATCTAAAGTGTCTATAAAGATTGTTCTGCGCCAGTCGTTTTTATGAAGATGTCTTTTGTTGGATATTTGCAGCATAAAGCCGACGAGTGCCGATGCGTAACCTAGTATGTCATCAACTTCTACCGGAGCATTTGCCCAGTTCATTCTGTTAGCTTCGATTTCTTTCTTTGAATCCAGTCTGAAGCCCAAGGTTTCGTGATTGAAAACGTAGCCCTCTGTGTGGTTGTAGCTTACTTCCTCTCCGTTTTCTGAGTTTTCGAGATACTCTTCATTATCAAAGATATTGAGTGGGTAATTCCAAGATACTCCGCCATCAACCATGATGTCTTTGTCTTCACCGTATCTCACACATTTGAAAAATAATGGAATGCTCATCGACATTCTGGCCGCATCTCTGATCTCCATACCGGGAGTGTGTTTCCATGAGAAGATTTCCGCAACTTGGTCAGATAAATTGGTAGCGACCATAAAGAGTTCTAATTTGCCAGGCATTGCTTTCAGCTCAGCGAAAGTGAGATTCTTTTTACCGCATTTGGCTTTGATTAGCCGGCCTATCCATTTCCGGAAATAGTCGCCTTTGTGCCAACCATAATCTTTAATAAATCGCTTAGCATCACGCACAAAGCCATAACTATCATCTGCAAAATTATTGAAATTAGTACCTGCGACAATATCTGATACTTCTTTATAGCTGTAACCGACCGCCAATAAAACTGCCGTAATGGCTCCTGCCGATGTTCCAGCAACACGCTTTATGTTGCTTAAAACGCCTCTGTTATGGAGTTCCTCTAAGGCGCCACCATAGGCAATGCCCTTTACACCGCCACCTTCCAAACATAAGTTCACAAATTTGTCGTTACTCATTTTCCTACCCCTTTTGTTGTTAGCTCTAAAAGTGTAGGCGCTATCAGGATAGTATTTATCTCATCTTAAGTTGAATAAGTTATATATAGGGTGTTTCTTCAGTTTTTTCATTTTAAATAATGAATGACGTGAGTACCCTAGCTATCTATTTAAATATATAAAAATCAAAGTATTACAATATGACACCTCGTATGTCATATGACTTTTTTGTCATTGTCATACCTATGTCGTATGTGATTTTACGTCTTCGTGATTAACTCCGAATTGCCGTTTTGAAACGACCTCGAATCATTGAGAGGTCGAGGGAAGACGGCAGTTGTCATTCTTAGGAGATTAATGTGGATAGTCGTAAAATGATTGGATTAGCTTTGTTAGTATGTGCCTTTGGCATGTTTCTTTTTGAACAGGATTTTACAGTGGGATTTTTAGGTTTGAGTCAGGACTTCTGGACGGGCTTTTTACTAGCGATAGCGGTAACTGTACCGACCACACTTTTTATTTTTTATTTGATTTCTAAATTTATCTCAAAGAAGCACGCGGCCAATGAAAAAGGTGATGTCCATTCAAAATGGGGAAAGTCGACATCTATCGGTGACGGCTATTGGTTCTTCTTCGAGCATGAAGGTGACGAGATAGTTCTCCATCGTTCTACTTATATGGGAATTGAAACGGTTTATCTGAACGACAATCCTGTCTCTAGCAAAAATAATATGATTGGCCTCAAAAGAACGCATGAGTTTATGCTCAAAGGTAAGGAGATTCGAGTCGTTACCGACTTTGTCAATATTATCGGTTATCGATACGAATGCTCTTTATATGTCGGTTTAACGAAGTACCACAGTGAAACCAAAGGTCTGGCTGTCGCGAACGGACAAGATGTGGTTAAGAGTGTCTTCCTTACGTTGTGTATTAGCCTCTTTGCTGGGATAGTTTCTGGTGGGCTTATTTACTTCCTAGTCTATCTAATCAACTAGGTTAGACGGTTTAGTATGGAAGTACTCAACGAGAAAGTGAAACAGTTGCGTTTAGAGCGCAATTGGACACAGCAACATTTAGCCGACGCTTGTGATGTCAGTTTGCGAACGATTCAACGTATTGAAAAATACGGCAATGCATCTTACGAAAGCGTGATGAGTTTATGCGCTGTGTTAGAAATTACTAAAAATGATATTTGTGTCGTGCCCAAGGTGGCGGTCGAAGAGATGCAAGAAATTAAGATACTGCGCCCGCTAGTGCTTATTATTCCCTCCTTATTGATTGGGGCAGTGCTCGGAGCTTTTATGGTTTATTGGTTTTTAACCTAGGGTCTGTTGATCTTTGCTGTATAGATTTTGTTCTAAATAAAGGCTTTTTGATTGAGGCATGCACTTGCAGGCTGATAAATATCAGTCAATAGTGCATAACAAAGAGCAAAATGCCTTGATGACGAATCCTTCGGACAGCGTTTGTTTGTGATTTATACGGCATCAGAGCCTGTTTATTTAGATGACTAAACGACACAACCTCTTCTTTGTCTAAATAACAAACAACTCGCTGCAAAACTGTACAGCAAAGATCAACAGACCCTAGCAAGGTACAACTTTGACAGCAACGTGCATACCGTCGACTTTCCATTCTTGTGTGATGTGATTCTGCAAAACGCGTGATAAGTAAGTCTTGGTTTCGTCGTTGTCGTAAGTGACATGCATTGTACAACTGTGGTTTTTGACGTATTTGAAGTCAGGAATGGTGACTGAGACAGGTTCGGGCTCTTTGGCAGGTTTGCGACGCATGGCCCAGTTTTTCGGTATGATTTCAAATCGATAGTTATTTTCTTTTTCCAAATGATTTCCTTAATCGTGTTTACTAATAATGACATGAACAAATAGCTAGGCTAGCCAATGTTCGAATATAGACATTATAATTCTACTGCCCACGAATGAGCTTAGACAAGCTCTCATGATAAAACAGATTTCCCCTGAATATGCTTTTTTGACTCATATCGATAAGTATTAATACAGTCATGGTAATTAAACTTGCCTTTTTGCTAAGCCTTATCTACTCTTTTTTCGGGTTTATTATTACCCAAAACATATAACATTAAGGAAAGTTTATGAAAGCAAAAATATTAGTTGGCTTGGCCGCGTGTATCACATCATTTAGCTCAATGGCAGCAAGGGGATATTGGGAGATCGTTCAAGTGTGTGATTATGAACAGGTAACTGTTCAGGAACCTAAAACTGCTTGTTATTACTCTGGCTTTTTGACGGGGTCGGGCGGTGTTGGTATACCGTTTAATATCAATTTTACGGTAAATGGCCATGTTAGCTGCAGTGCTCACCAATACCAAACTGAGACTAGACAAGAGTTTAATCATTCTACTGGACGTTGGGAGACCGTATTCTATTCTGGTGTCGTTCCTTTGACCGGTCAGAGTCAGTTCCTTGCAGACAGAGTAGAAACACAAGTCGTTGAGGGCTCATGTCGTGAAGAGAGAGTTTGGATCAGGCTTTGTGACAATTGCCAGATTCCTTAATAACGCACAGGTTTGAATATGATGGCTTGCGACTAAATTAAATGTTTCGTAAGGCGTCGTATTAACTTTCAGGTGATGATTGCGTTGTTGCATCATCACCTGATATTCATACTTCTAAACTAATCAACTACTGTCAGTCTGTCTTAGAGCTATCAATGATTATTGTGAGTATTTATGACTGTATTTTGCTTTAGGTATCGCTTTAGTTTAGTGCTGATTTCACTTTGAAATTTACCCCCTAAATGCTTAGCCAGAGCTTCTTCTAAAGTATAGAAATAGGCTTCTCTAGCGAGTTTATCTCTAAAACTATGGCCCTCATTTTCATCGACAAGCAACGAGATTGATTTACCCGCGGCTGACAATCTAGATGCGTAATCTTTGACATTTTGTATTGATACACGCCTGTCTTTGGCTCCTGCTAAGAGATATAGAGGCTTCTGAACCTTCTGCCAGTGCGCATTTGGAGATTGACCACTTAATCGCTGTACATCTTTAGGATCATCAAGATCAACAGCCAGTAGCTTAAAACGCACTTTGGGTTCCATACCATGACGGTTAGGGCCTCGTTCGTTAAGCAATCTAATCGCTAATGCCAAATCAATCGGTGGAGCGCCTGCTATTCCTACCTTAAACAGTTCTGGCGTAAAAGCGAGAGCGCCTAGCGTTGAGAATCCGCCAAATGAGTGTCCAAAAATACCGAGCTTAGATTTGTCACCAATACCTAAAGATAAAACGTGTTGCATCCCATCGATTATGTCTTGCTGCACGCGGCCATCGCCAAAGTCTTTATTTGCGCTTAGTGTGTAATACTTTCCAAGACCCGTTGATGAACGGAAGTTAGGTTGAAAAACCACGTAACCCCGATTAGCTAAGAATTGCACAAAACTATGATATCCACCTTCAGCTCTAGACCAAGGGCCACCATGAGGGACAAGAACCAAAGGCGCTTTACTGACATCAATGCCGTTAGGTAACGTAAGGTATCCTTGTTGTTGCATACCGTCACTGACCGAATAATAAATAGCGGATGTCTGTGCAATGACACTTGAGGGAACTGCTCGAGTATCGTCTTTAATTTTCTCATCAAAATCAGCAAATAATTTAGTCACTTTGGTGGTTTGTGTATCATAAAGGTAATAGTCCGGCAGTCGCTTTTTAAGACTCAAATCAATAATAAGTAAACGGGTAAAATCCTCATTCGAAGTAACAAAATGAAGGTTGCCGGGGAGCTGTTTTTCGATACTGTCGAGTAGAGACTCAGACTCTTTGTTTAGTCCATAGTAGCTCACATTGTCATTGATATAACGGACAAGTTCTGGGCGTTGGGTTGTCGGGTTCAGTAAGACTCTATCCAGATCAAATCTGTTTTCGGGATCTTGATGTATTTGCGTATATTCGCCCGTTTCCAATGAGTAGCTGTACAAACCCGTTAAATCGTTTTCTAGAGTACAGCTAAGATAAAGAGCTTTCTGAGCTTGGTCGTAACTTAGTAACGAACACTGACTTTCTAAGCGACAAGTAAAGAGATGTTGAGGTGAATTTGGATGTTTTCCGAGGTGATACACCTCGAACACATCACCGTTTACTTTCTTTATAAAATCCAAGCCTCCGCCATCGTTGGCAATAAAGTCAGCCAAAGGCACCTTGTCCTGATAAATCATCGTTTTTGTCAAATCAGGTTTTAGCTTGTAGAGGGTATGTGTTTTATTGCGTTTATTTTCAACAGAAATAAATATTGCTTGCGGCGTAGTCGGATCGACGCCATAAAAATAAGTGTCACCAGCTGAAAGGTCGACTAGAAGGGCAGGTGATGAGCCAGGCTTTGAATTGACGCTAGAGATATTGTTTTCTGATTCAATGAAGATCCTCTGACTGTCTGTTGACCAGTAAAGTGCGTCGATTGATTTCGCGTTGTAAAGCGACCAGCGTTCCTGTGTATCAAGATTTAAAACCCACAACGTCTCAAATTTTTTATGATCGATGAGATAAGTAATGTACTTTCCATCTGGTGACAGGGTCACTTGTTGAATCTTCGGTGTGTCAATGAAAACACTCCTTGGAATCAAAGGTGATGGCGCCCTTTCCTGGCTTATTTTTGTGAGTTGTTGAATAGATGTTTTCTCAATAGCGAAGCTTAGTTTTGGCACTAAAAATAGGCACAAGCTCAGCGCCATGAGGCTCGTAATCCGAGTCATGAGTGATGTCATCATATTGTTACCTCAAAGGATGCAGCTACTCTGTGTAGCTGCAAGGCCTGATGTTTAAGAGATTTCTATAGAGCTAGAGCTGGGGTCTGTGTGTTGATGTCCTTGCTTTGTAACGAGAAGACATGGCTGGTTGGATGCCAGGGGTTCAGCAGGATAAAGCTACAAAGTGCAGGTAACCCTAGTCCTGTTGCTAGAATGACCCAAGTAATCGCGTGGGCTTTACCTTGCTTGTGTGCGCGAACTAACAGTAAGGTTATTAATCCACTCAATATCTGAAGAATGATGGATATGACAATAACTCGTTGAGGATACTCGCGAGCTCTTATTCTCTCAAAGGATGCGAATGTCAGATCTTGTGGTTCAAGTGCATTCAGTAGTGAGAATTGCGCATAATATAAAGCTGGTGATATGAGATAATTGAAGTGTCTTATCCAAGCTGGATGGCCATATAATTCGAAGCGACGTTGGTGAATAGATTCTGCTTTCTCTCCTCCCAAGCTTGCCAATATGATTTCAGCGCCAGGTTTGTCGAAACCAAAGTAGTCGTTGCCAAAATAGAGAAGCATGTAGCCTGCTGCCACTCGGTAGGTAAAGACGTAACGCAGGTTTTCGAGTGCAACAGGGTGATCGATAACATAGTCAGGTTGAGCTAGATCGTAACCATCCATGATGTCTTTGTAGGCAAACAGCATGAGACGTTTATTCGTCGAAATAACAACGTCTTCTTTTCTGAATTGTGGAGGACTGATAAATACCTCGTCTCCTCGAAGCGCAAATTTGATATCAAGGGACCGCTCTTCAAAGTTGACCTTGTAAAGTGTCTCCTGTGTCATCACGAATTCTTTACCGATAAGGTAGGGGACTTGTGTAAAACGATCAGAGTCTTCTATCGAGCCAAGATCTTCTACAAAGCCATTTTCACCCAAAGCACCGATGGATTCACCGTTTGTACTCTGCCTACCTTCTAGCAACATGCTCGCATGTGAAAATTGCCATGTTGTGTTTGTTTCCGAGTCGACCAATGCATAGATGCGGTCTTCAACATGCATCTGTCCTCTTCTCGGAAAAGTCCAAACATCGAAGTCTAAATAGGTCGCTTCGGCTAACTCAGTTTGTCCCATAAGGTTTTTAGCTAATGGATGATCGCTATTCTCAAGGATGTAGCTGGGCCGATCTTTACTTTCAAACTGCCATATATAGCGCATGGTGCCATTCTGTGGATTGTTGTCTGAGTGCGTACCAGCAATGAACTTAGGTACGTGGTAAAACAAGGTTGTCGACATCAGCAAGATAAAGACAAACGAAAGGCTCATAGGAACTGCTAGCAACAGAATAGACAGTGGGTTCTGCAAATAGCGGCTTAAGTCTGGCTTAAAGCTTTTCACATTCAGATAAAGTACACCTGCAATCAAAAGAGTTACTGGCAACAGGAGCGCAATATTGTTGACATGCCTCGGTGCGAGAATGGGTACAAAAAGCATCGCAAAGGTGAGTATGCCCTTGCTCGCGCTAAGCGCAGCAAGTTGGCCTACTAAGTACGCTAGGGTAGCCGTTAGCATGAGAAACAAAATGTATACGTAGTGTCGACTATCTACCACTGAGGCACTAAAGACATCCGTACCGACCACCATAATCATCATAGGAACAACGACGACTGACGAAATCAGCAGTAAGCCAGCGAGTGTTAACCCTGAATAAATATGAAGTGTGGATAACGGCCTATGAATCAAATAGGTCCAGTGATTAGCACGTCTGTGTAGCGCCATTTGCAATACGCCGAAAATAAAAGCACCTCCGATAAATACCATATTCGTAGCAGCTGTTTGCAGAGGATGCTCTTGCAAAAAAGGTTTTAATTTAGCGATAAAACCAAAAGCACCTAATACAATAACAAATGCTAGGTAGCTCCAGTTTTTGTAACGCGCATATTCGCTTTTTAATAGTTCAAACATGATAGCTCCTTAAATTATTGTACGAATACATCAGGTGTATTGTGGTTTTTAGTCAAAAAGGCATTAACAGCGTTGGGAAGGTTAATATCGACCTGTCGAATGTTGCTACCTCCGGCGTTTTGAAGGAACTCTTGGAAGTTTGCGTCTTCGTCGATGGTGACGATATGGTGTAAGTCATCGATTTTTTTGCAACTCAGTACTTTGCTGGATTGGGTAAGTTGCGAGGGCTTGTTAGGGAATTCCGCTATCCAAGAAGAAACCCGGGCAACAAATTCATCTGGAGAGCTGTTGTTGGTTAATCGGCCTTTCTCTAGCATGATGAGATTGTCTGCGACGCGCTCTATCTCTTCCATTTGGTGCGAGCAATAGATGATGGTTGACTCATTCTGTGTTTCGGTAAACATCAGAGCTTCTAGGAAAGACTGTTTAGCAACCACATCCAAGCCTAATGTCGGTTCATCAAGAATAAGAACATCAGGGTTCTGGGCTAAAGCCATTGATAGATTTAGACCTGCTCTTTCGCCTCTGGATAATCCTGCGATTTTTTGATTTGGGTCGACATCGAAATAACCAATGACACTGTTATAAGTTTCTTGTGACCATTTGGGGTAGAAGTGCTTTTGCATATTGACTAGCGCACTCACTTTCATCCAGGTGGGTAAGGTGTGTTCTTCGTTAACATATCCAAATCGAACACGTTCCTTTTCTGTTAGCTTTTGGCAATTGACACCGAAGATGGAAGCTTCGCCATCCGTTGGAGTTGCAACACCTAGCAGTATTCTAAAGAGTGTCGACTTACCCGCACCGTTGCTACCAACAATGGCGTGGATTCCGCCTTGTTTTATCTTTAAATCCAGTGAATTAATCGCTGTTTTATTGCCGAACTTTTTGGTTAACTGGGTTGTTTCTATGCAATATGAGTTCATGTTTAGTCCTCGTCCCTTTTGTGGGACAGCTTGCTAATTGATTCTTCAATTCTGTTAAGAAGGTCTTTTTTATCGAAGTCTAGATAGGCGATGTCATTGACAAACTTTTCTATTGCTGAGCCAAGTTGTTTTTCTTGCTCATCCTGATTCAAACGCTGCTTAGGTTGCGCAACGAACAAGCCTAATCCTTGTCTTGCCTCTAAGAGTCCCTGAGTTGTTAGCTCGCTATACGCTTTTGCGACCGTGTTGGCATTAATAGTGAGTTGCATTGCTAAGCCGCGCACACTCGGAAGCTTGGCTCCAACAGGAAGATTTCCGCAGGCAATTTCCATTCGTAATCCTTCAACGATTTGTCGAAAAATAGGTCTGGGATCACCCGTAACAATATTGATGTTGACTACAGCAGTTTTAGCCATCGATATAAAAATTTAAACTGTACTATGTGTAGTAGTACAGTAAATACAGTTTTGAATTCTGTCAAGTCTTGCGATGAAAAAATGATCAGAAGTCAATTTTGAATGTGGTGGAGGAAAGAATGGCGCCTAACTTTAGGTATGGGGCTATAGGCTTTGGGGTAAACGAATATAGCCCTTTAGAAACAAGCCATTTGGTACAATTAAAGGGAGTTCAAGCTTGTAGAAAGATACTCAAATTGAGTGTAATTTAACGATTATGAATCAGAATAAAATACACGCTTCCGTTGAAGAGCTATGCAGAAAGTTTTTCGAATCCATTGGTGAAAGTACCCAAAAACTTGACTCTTGGTTCTTCTGCGATAACGAAAAAGATGCAAACGAGTGCGCTGCTCTCGTGCTAGACGGTGTGAAAAAAGCGACAACGCCTTCGCTTGTTTGGCATCAAAAGACCAAGACTCCTTTGCCAAAGGTTGGCGATCTGAATGTTGTGACAGATTGGGCCGGAGTAGCGCAATGTATTATCCAAACAGTGAGTGTTGAAATTGTTCCTTTTAACCAAGTAACGCCAGAGTATGCCGCGATTGAAGGCGAAGGCGACAAAAGTTTAGCCTATTGGAATCGTGTTCATTGGCGTTATTACGCAAGAGAATTGGAAGGTTATGGTATTGCCCCAACCGAAGATATGCTTGTTGTTTGTGAGATCTTTAAGGTAGTTCATAAAAGCTCATAATTGAGCTATCAATATCCACAGTAAACATTCACATATAAGGACATTCAAAATGAGAAAGGTCGTTGTTTTTTTCAAGCCTAAGTCATGGTGGAATAGAGATCCCGATATAGACTACTTGAATAGTGAGATTGCTAAAGTAGAAAAAGAAGGGTGGTCAATTGTCTCAGCTTCGTCAAATACAAACATTTTTGGACTTATAACTTCTTTTACCGTTTTGGTAGAATACTTGGAGTGAATCAAGCACTCTCGCTAACCAGAGTTTACCTATACGCTTGCCGTTATGTTTTAAGGGAGATTATATCTAAGCATGGAAATTGATTATACAAAGTACACACTTCAAGAACTAGAAGATATCTCTAAACATATCGATCGAAGTAAGTACCCTGAACGGTTTGAAAAAGTTAATGAGCTTATAAATGAGAGGCTATCTTCCACAGATAAAACCACTGAAGACGAAAGTTATATTGAAGAAAGATTGGGGTTTGGATCAAAAAAAGGCTGTGAAAAGATAATTCAGTATGGCTTCTTTGCTGGATTGTTTGTGACCATCATGAGTTTTGTCACTGCTTTTTTCCCAATTTATGATGATATAGAACTAGCCTTATTTGAAGAGTTCGGAATTTCTATCATAGTCATTAATATTGCTGTATTGGCTTTCTTAACTTTCTTCATTTCTAAAAGGTCTAGAGCAGCTGCAACTATAATGTTCTTATATTATTCCTTTTCCGTGCTGCGTGTCTGGTTTGTGGAACTTGAGGTGAGGGGAGTTCTTTTGAGCCTGTTTCTTATGGCTGTATTCGTTAACGCAACAATTGCCACTTTTATTTGGCACTCTAGGCATAAGAATGTTCCTATAACTGAAACAGAATAAGCTGTTCTGAGCTAAATAGTGTTCTATATACCAGTCAAATTATTTGGCAGACTTCTAAAAAATTCGCGTGGTTTATTTTGAGAAAAGATAATAAAAGTTCACTCCGAAAAGATTGGAGAGAATTGACATTTTCAATCCTTATAACCGCTTGGCTACTTTTCCAAATGTTCGAGTTAGGCTTGTTCGTGAACCTTCTTGCATTTGGATTATTAGGTCTAATGTACTTCTTAAATAAAAAAGTATTTAAGCTGTATAAAGAGGGACCTATTCCTTGGTACGGATCTCCACTGTTATGGATGATCATTCCGATAATCAGCATATACGTATTTTATCTATTAATGCTAGCTTAATGTGCAACTATTCGATTCAGCTTTCTTATGCTGATGCATGTAGAGTAAAAATTTTGGCCAAAATGAATTCGTATTTATTCTAATAACTTACGTGATGAAAAAATCATAAGGAAGTGATCATGCTTTGGCACTCCTTTGCTAGACTGACTAAAGATATTGGTGCTGTTGTCTACAATGAGTGAAGAATGAAAAAGCTGATTATTTTGTCATTGCTAGTCCCTTTGGTTCTGAGTGCATGCGGAGGTGGAGGCAGTGATGAAGCCCCGCCAGCTGCACCACCTGTTGAAGAATCAACGCCGCCTGATCCGCCCACCTCACCCGATCTTGATGTCCAAGCAGAAGAAGCAGCTCGTCTACTAAACCAAGCATCTTTTGGACCTAGTTCTGAAAGTATTGAAGACGTGATGAATTTGGGAATTGAAGGTTGGGTTGATCAACAGCTAGAAACACCAGCTAGCTCTCATGCTGACTTCGTCAATTTGGCGAGGTTAAGAGAGGGCGTTGCTGAGGACGAAAATGTCTCTCGTGAGCGACGTATTGAAGCTTGGTGGGAGATAGCTTTACAAGGAGATGATCAACTAAGGCAACGAGTGGCTTTTGCGTTGAGTGAAATCATGGTTGTTTCTGAAAACAGTGTATTTAACCAAGATACATTGGGAATTGCGCTTTACTACGATATGTTGGCTGATAACGCTTTTGGTAACTATCGTGATTTACTCGAAGATGTCACTTTGTCGCCTATTATGGGGCTCTATCTTAGTATGTTGGGTAATCAAAGACCTGATGTAGAACGCAATATCCGACCTGATGAAAATTATGCTCGAGAGGCAATGCAGCTCTTTAGCATAGGGCTTGTGGAACTTAATAACGATGGTTCAGTTCGTTTAGATGGAAATAGCCAACCTATACCCACCTATGATCAGGACATTATCGAAGGTTTCGCAAGAGTTTATACGGGATGGAATTTCGCAGGCGCTACAGCCCAAACCTTTAATCGATTCTTCTTCAATTACAACACACAGGAGCCTATGGAGCCTGTTGAAGCTTTTCACGATACCGGGGAAAAAACGCTATTGAATGATTTTGTTGTACCTGCTGGGCAAACGGCGGAGCAAGACTTGGCTATGGCGTTAGATAATATCTTCAATCACCCTAATGTTGGGCCTTTTATCAGCAAGCAGTTGATTCAGAAGTTAGTTACCAGCAATCCAACTCCTGCATATGTTGATAGAGTGGCTAGTGTATTTAATGACGACGGTAACGGTGTTAGAGGTAACTTAGGAGCGGTTGTTAGGGCGTTATTATTAGATGAAGAAGCGAGAGAAGGGCCGTCTGATTTCCCAAATACCTTTGGTAAGTTGCGTGAGCCGCTTTTGATTGCAACACACTTGTGGCGAGCTTTTAGAGCTGAATCTCCTGACGGTGTTTTTTCGCTAGGCTTTCCTGAATTCTTCTTCAATCAAGCGCCGTTAGCAGCGCCTTCGGTATTTAATTTTTTCTCTCCCAGTTTCATGCCGCAAGGATTGATATCTGAACAAGGCTTAGTGGCTCCAGAGTTTCAGATTGCTACAGATACCTTCTTAGCGCGCCAAAGTAACTTTTTATCATTTTCAGTTTTTGCCGGTCATAACCAAATTGAAGGGCAGACTGATGACCGTATCTTAATTGATTTGTCTGAAGAGGTTGCATTAGCCGATTCCTCGGAAGATTTACTGACACACCTCGATATTTTGTTGATGGCTGGTGGCATGTCTGATGATATGCGAGCTATTTTAACAACGGCATATGAGCAAACCGCAGAGTTTGAGCCTATTGACCGCGTGACGAACCTGATTTTCCTGATCATGAGTTCACCACAATATGTGATTCAGAAGTAAGAGGAGAATTATTGTGATGAAACGAATGACGGATATTAATCGTAGAGATTTTTTGAAACGTACCTTGGGTTCATCAATGGGTGTTGCCAGCATGGCATCCATCGGTGGTAGTTTAGGTTTGATGAATTCAGCGCTTGCTCAAAGCAGTACGCGTTTTGATGATTATAAAGCGTTAGTCTGCGTTTTCCTTTTTGGTGGGAACGACTCTCTGAACATGCTAGTCCCTACTGACAATGCAGAGTATCAAATCTATCAAGGCGTTAGACAAAACTTGGCTTTTGCACAAGACAGCCTTTTACCCATTAACCCAAACGGAAGCTTACCTTATGCGGTAGGGTTGCCCAGCGCAATGTCAGCTATAAGGCCGCTATTTGAGGCGGGTACTCTATCCTTTGTCTCTAACCTTGGACCCTTGTTAGCGCCTGTGAATAAGCAGGAACTGCTTAACAACATTAGCTTAGCGCCGCCTCAACTGTTTTCGCATAATGATCAACAAGATCATTGGCAAACCTCACGTCCAGATGCACCTTCTGTTAGTGGTTGGGCTGGTCGTATGGCCGATTTGCTGACTGAATCGACCAGCGCATTACCAATTAATCTGTCGATTTTTGGCAATAACCTTATGCAAACCGGGTTATCAACCTCGCTGTTCTCATTGTCCTCGACTGGACCAGAACAGTTTCAGGCATTGGACCCCCAGCAAGATTTTAATGCGGGACGAATCGCTATTTATGAGCAATTATTGGCTAACAGTACGCATATTCTCGAACAAGGGTACTCACAAAATGTGATACGTGCGATGGACAATAACCTCTTGGTCAGCAATGCATTAGAGTCATCTATTGCTAGCACTACGCCGTATCCTGCGAGGAATTTCTTAGCCGACCAGCTAGAAATTGTGGCACGATTAATCAGTGTTGAGCAACAATTGGGACAGCGAAGACAAGTTTACTTTGTGGGACTAGGTGGCTGGGATACACATGACCAACAAGCAACTTTGCACCCTGAACGACTTACCCTATTGAGTGAAGCTTTGGCTGCTTTTCAACAAAACCTTGTGCAGTTGAACATGCAGAATGCCGTCACAACATTCACCATGTCTGATTTCGGGCGTACGCTTACCAGTAATGGTGATGGAACCGATCATGGTTGGGGTGGGCACCAGTTAGTGATGGGGGGAGCTGTAGATGGAGGTCGTATTATAGGAACATTGCCTGCATTAGAACTAGGTTCCGATGATGACTTGGATGACGGCCGAATTATACCCAGTGCTTCTGTTGATCAGTATGTGGCAAGTTTAGCGACCTGGTTTGGATTAACCGCAAACGAACTCAATGCCGTATTGCCTAATTTAAATCGATTTGACTCAGGTTCACTGAACTTATTTAGTTAATTAGCTTTTTAGACTCTCACAGGAGTTATTTATTCTCATTATGTCATTTTTGGAAGAAGTCATTAGCCAAAGTGACGGTTTTTCATTAATGCCTCTCCCTCTACATTACCGCGTTAAGAAAATGTTAAATAAATGTAGAGGGAATAATGACAAATATAAAAGCGTTCGCTGCGCTCCTTTTCTTAACTGCTGCACTGTCTAGTGACAAAGCTTTTTCAGCAATTGAATTGCTCGATAAAGATGAAAATTCCCCTAATACGCATGTCGCTATCTTAGGGTACATCAAGGTTGATGCTCGACATGTATCGGGTGATATTGCTTATCAGGACTATTGGGTCGCTAACTTTCCGGGAGGTGAGGCTATTGATACGTCAACCACAGCGTTCAATGTCAAAGAATCAAGAATTGCGATTAGAGGCACACATAATGAAGTTAGTGGTTATGTAGAACTCGATTTTTACGGCGGGAACGGGAATGAAATTGTGACCAATTCAACCAACCCGAGAATTCGTCATCTATTCATCGAGTATAAAAATTGGATGGTTGGACAAAACTGGACAACCTTCATGCCCTTAGCTGCGATCCCTGAAGCACTTGATTTCGGTGGTCCGCATGTTGGTGAAGTGTTTATTCGTCAAACTCAAATTCGATATACCCATGGTCCTTGGCAGTTTGCGATAGAAAATGCGGAGACATTTGGTGATGGAGATACTGGTGCGTCGACCAGCGCTGTTGGGTTAACAGGAAGAGATGCTGATCCAGATGAATCGATTCCCGACTTTGTCGCTCGCTATAACCATGATGCTAGCTGGGGTAAGTTTACCTTTGGCACGTTGTTCAGAGTGATTGATCAAGGTGGGCTGGACGAAACTGCTTTAGGGTTTAATGTCTCAGGTAAAATACAAACCTTTGGAAAAGACGACTTTCGCTTTCAGGTTAGTCACGGCGAATTAGGGCGTTATGTTGCTGCAGGCTTAACGACCGATATCGTTACTGATCCAACGACGGATGAAACTGAAGTGGAGACAACGACAGCATTTGCGGTGTCTTATCGCCATTTCTGGACAGAAACGCTACGCAGTACCGCTTTTTATGGCTCAGGGCAAACTGATATTTTGGATAGAAAGCGCAGTCATTGGGGGGTTAACTTAATTGAGAACATAACACCTTCATTGCATGTGGGAGCTGAGTTCGGTAATTACTCTATTGATGACGCCGCAGTAGACAATATTGATTCCAACTATTTTCAACTTTCAGCGAAGTTTGTCTTCTAGTTCTAAGCCTGCGGGAAAACGAAGGTGAGGCTTTTCGCTATTAGTATTTAGCTGATAGAGTTGTCCAATTATTAGAATTGGGACTTTATAAAGTGAAAGATTGTGAGTTAAAGGGAATTCTCAGCTTTTTGCGAGGGGCTGAGCAACTCAAAAACACCTTAAGAACATTGAAGACATCAAACGGACGTCATGAGAGCACTGCGGAGCATACTTGGCGTTTGTGTTTGATGGTCATGCTTTTGGAGAAGCAATATCCTGATGTAGATGTTCTTCGTCTTATCAAAATATGCATTATTCATGACCTTGGAGAAGCCATAAGCGGAGATATTGCCGCGGTTGATCAAGTAGAAGGGATGGATAAAAGCAAAGAAGAACGGGCTGATCTAGAGCTCCTCATATCCCCCTTATCCGAAGATCTTAAATCAGAAATTTTAGTGCTGTGGGATGAGTATGAAAATGCGTCTTCTAAAGAGGCTCAGCTTGCCAAAGCTTTCGATAAATTAGAGACAATACTCCAACATACGCAAGGTAAGAACCCCGAAAATTTTGACTATGGGTTTAACCTTTCCTATGGGAAGAAATACACCGACTTTGATGAGATAACATCTAGCCTAAGAGCAATAATTGATAAAGATACAAAGAAATTAGCAGAGGGTAATAACACTCTTTAATGTCAGTCCTACCGAATGGAATGAAAGTTAAAGTTGTGTCCGAGAGTACTAAAAACTGTGGTGAAACAGTGAATAAGGCGATAATAGGAAAATTTGAATCTTATCCGCCAAAAGTAAGAGAAAGGCTAATCGAAGTTAGGCAAATTATCTTTCAGGTGGTTGACGAAAGTAATCTAGGAAATATTGCTGAGGAGTTAAAATGGGGCGAACCTAGTTACTCTTGTAAGTGTGGGAGTCCTATCAGGAACGATTGGAAGCTAAAACCAAATATCATTGTTAATTGCAAAACCTTTGCCGATATCTGAGCTTAAAGCCTGTATATCAATGGCATTGCGATATCACAAACTTAAAAAAACTTCCCTTGTTTAGAGCATAGGTATATGCATATTTTAAAAAAGTGTTTAACGAGCTTTAGCCAAAAAAGTTCTGTTGGATAAAGGAAAATGAATAGATATATAAGGATTTATTTGATTTCAGGTTTAGCCGTAACGATTCCAAGTCTACTATTGTTTTATGGTGCCATTAGTTCTTACAACTTAATCCAGCTGACAGTCTTAACTATTATATTCTCCATCCTATGGTTTCCTTATTTTCTACTTAAGCATGGAAACGGTAAGGGATTGAATATATCGATAATAGCCTTGGCTGTTCTATGGGCTCCA
Source organism: Alteromonadaceae bacterium M269 (assembly GCA_004353515.1). Classification (GTDB taxonomy): domain Bacteria; phylum Pseudomonadota; class Gammaproteobacteria; order Enterobacterales; family Alteromonadaceae; genus M269. The sequence goes on from SMNZ01000003.1 coordinate 66,374, forward strand.
ATTTTTTATCAGGTTGTTGGTCGAATCGTGTTTGTTCGCACTCATGGCGGCTTTGAAGGGAGCAATGGAGAAGGCTCGCCATTAGCTTTTCTTATTGGTGCTACTATAGAGTTGTACTTTTTTACATTTCTCTCGCTAGCTTTGGTAGCTGGGATACGTTGCAGAGTCAAAGCGCGCGCAGATCAGGACGCTGAAGTTAAGTGATAGCAGTATTTTCAAGAGTTTAAGTACCAAACTGTTTAATATTGTCAGGAACAGAGCCTAGCCAAGCTTATTAAATTATTTTTAAAAGCTTAAGTGTTCACTGTTTTGTACAGATATAAGTGCTAGAGTAATGAGATGAGCTTAATTGTTTATAGGAGAAAATAATGAAAAAAGGGTTGTTAGTTATTGGTTTGCTGTTGCTACTTATTGTCGGTGGTGTGTTTTACCTATTAAGTGGAGCAGGCAGTTTCATAAAAGCTCAAATTGAGGAGCAGGGCTCGAGTTTCCTTGGTACTTCGGTGTCTGTTGCTAATGTTGATTTAGCGTACACTGAAGGACGTTTGTCTATTAGTGAACTTGTTATTGCAAACCCGGAAGGGTTTAGAAAAGATAATGCATTTCGCTTAGGCGCTGTAACACTAGATTTAGGGGAATCCATCAACGAACCTTATGTGGTTCAGAACGTGAGTATTAATGCGCCGGAGGTCCTCTATGAATTGGATTCAGGCGGTAAGGGGAATCTGATTGTTATTAAAGATAATCTTCAATCTAATTTACCCGCGTCTGAAGGCGAACCTGAATCCGCTCCAGAACCTTCTGAAGGGGCTAACCCATTAGTTATTGTTGAAAATGTTACAGTCAGTGATGTGCGATTAAGGCTTAACTTCGAAAACCTACCTACGGGTGATTTGAAAGTTGATACAAAAGCCTATGAGATTACTTTACCGACGTTTAACGCAGGTCCTATTGGAAAGCCTAACGGTATACCGGCTGATCAGGTTGGGGCTGCGATTATGGATGAAATGCTAGACAAAATCATTGCTAAAGCAAAGTCTGAGGCAAAGGATAAGTTAAAAGATGAAGCTAAAGGTAAGCTTATCGAGAAAGCAAAAGATAAGCTCAAGGGCTTATTTAATAAAGATTAATCTATCGCTACATGGGGCAGGTTCCGCTGCCCCGAAACTTCTTTTCCGCAATTAATAAAAGTACTCCTTTTTGCTCTGATAAGCTGTTCGGAAGTGCTCAACGAGTAACTTTAGTTTACGGTCTGGTTGTCTTGTTCTTGGGTAAACGGCATAAATACCTAGATTCTTATCTGCATAATCCTCTAATAAAGACACCAGTTTACCTGCTAAGAGTTCTTCGTGAACTAAAGCACGAGGAAGGTAAGCTATCCCGAAGTCTGCCAAAGCCGCTTGTCTAAGGGCATCGAGATTATTGGTGTGGAAACGACCATACACCTGAATGTTTTCTTGCTCACCGTCTACTTTGAATTGCCATAAATCAGAGCCAATGCCTTCATACTTGTAGATCAAGCAGTGTTTGCTTTGTAGATCGATAGGGAATTTGGGGGTGCCATTTAAGCGAAGGTATTCAGGGCTAGCACAAACTATCCACTGAGAGTCGATGAGTCTTCTAGCAATTAATGATGAGTCTTCCAGATGCGCAGTTCGAATGGCTAAATCATAACCATCGTCAATTAAGTCGACGAAATGGTTGCTCACCGAAAGTTCAACTTGGACACCTGGATATTGCTGGCAGAATGTTGCGACAGCGTGATTGAGAAGCAGCTGAGCAGAAACGGATGGCGCAGTGACTTTTATCGTTCCGCGTATTTCATTGGCATAACCGGTGACAGCGTCTTGTGCATCTTGTAGAGCCAATTTTGCAAGTCTAGCTTTTCCATAGAGTGCTTGACCTGCGTCGGTAAGGCTGAGCTTACGCGTTGTGCGATAGAGAAGTTGAACGTTCAGTTCTTTTTCAAGCCTCCCAATACGCTTACTCACAACGGAGTTAGTTAACTCGAGTTTTTCGGCAACTTTCGAAAATGAACCTTCATCGACCACATTGACGAAAAGAAATATGTCATCTGATTTAACCATGGGGTGCCTTGATTGTAGCAAAAAAGGAAAAAAACAATGTCTTTTGTGAATATATATCAATAGTCAAGCCGAGAGTAAAGTGCAGTCACAATCTGTTAACCCCATTTTAACAAGCACCGAGAACCACCCGCTGCGACCATAGTTCGCAACATGCGCATTATTTCTCGTTTTGTTAGGAGAATATAATGAATATAACAACGTTAGGGTTTCTGGCACTTTTACCTATTGTCGTATCTGCAATACTTTTACTTGGACTTCAGTGGTCCGCAAGAAAATCTATGCCGTTTGTGCTTTTGGTTACCGCTATGATGGCACTCTTTATCTGGGAAATGTCTTGGGGAAGAATTGCTGCTTCTCTCTTGCAGGGATTGATTATTACAGCCTCTGTCCTGTGGATAGTGTTTGGGGCAATTGTTTTACTAAACACGCTAAAACGCACTGGGGCGATTCAAGTTATTCGTGCTGGGTTCACTCAAGTGTCGCCTGACAGGCGTATTCAAGCCATTATTATTGCTTGGTGTTTCGGTACCTTTATTGAAGGTGCATCGGGGTTTGGGACACCTGCTGCTATCGCAGCTCCCCTTTTAGTTGCCATTGGCTTCCCGGCGTTATCTGCTGTATTGATGGGAATGATGATCCAAAGTACTCCGGTATCTTTCGGAGCTGTTGGAACACCTATTATTATCGGTGTTAATAAAGGTCTTGATACAGCAACAATTTCTGCAAACTTGGAAGTACAGGGCGGAAACTGGGAGCAGTTCATACAGCTCATAACAACTGAAGTTGCTGTTATTCATGGCATCGTGGGTACATTTATGCCATTGATTATGGTGATGATGCTGACTCGCTTTTTCGGTGAAAACAAAAGCTGGAAAGAAGGATTAGAGGTATTACCTTTCGCTGTTTTTGCGGGACTGGCTTTTACTTTACCTTATGCACTTACGGGGATCTTTTTAGGGCCCGAATTTCCTTCCTTACTAGGAGGACTAGTGAGTATGGCGATAGTTGTTAGTGCAGCAAAGCGTGGACTTATGATTCCAAAGACAACTTGGGATTTCCCCAAAAAAAGCGATTGGCTGCAAGCTTGGTCAGGAAGCCTAGACGTAAAACAAGATGACCTTTCATCGTATAAAACCTTATCTCCAGTTATTGCGTGGATTCCCTATCTTGTCGTGGCGTTGCTGTTAGTTTGTTCACGTGTTTTCGATAATTTTAAGGCAATGTTGTCCGGCGTTAGTATCAATGTGACGAATATTCTGGGAGAAGTGGGAGTTAACGCCAGTTTTAGCCCTCTATACCTGCCAGGAGGAATATTGTTTACAGGCGCGTTAGTGGCGCTATTTCTTCAAGGTCAAAAGGGGCAACGAACTCAGGTATTTACCCAAGCTACGAGTGAGTCCTTTAAAACTATCGTAGGCGCCGGTGTTGTCTTGGTGTTCACTATTCCCATGGTTCGTCTGTTTATAAACTCAGGGGTGAATCTAGCTGACTTTCCGAGCATGCCGGTTGCCGGTGCTGAGTTATTTGCAGGTGTTTTCGGTGATGCATTTCCATTGATTAGTCCAACAATAGGGGCACTTGGTGCTTTTATTGCTGGTTCAAATACGGTATCGAACATGATGTTCAGTCAATTTCAGTACGAAGCAGCGATAACACTGAGCATTGCACCAGCACTGATGGTTGCCACTCAAGCTGTTGGCGCAGCTGCCGGGAATATGATTGCTATTCATAATGTCGTTGCCGCATCCGCAACAGTCGGTTTGCTGGGACAAGAAGGGGCGACTTTGAGAAAAACAATATTACCGACACTCTACTATGTATTAAGTGCTGGCATACTCGCTATGTTAGCTCTAGCATTATGAAGAACGACATGAGCGGAAGCATGGCCAAATCAAATAGTGAACTTATTCAAGCTTTTAAAAACCTTTTAGGTAAAGAGCATGTTGCCGTGGGTAAACGCCGCACAGAGCATTTTGTGACAGGCTGGCGCTCAGGTAAGGGGACCGCCTTAGCCGTAGTATTCCCGCAAAACCTGGTGAGCTTTTGGCAAGTGCTTAAGCTTTGTGTGGAATCGGATTGCATCATGGTTATGCAGGCTGCAAATACTGGGTTAACTGAAGGTTCGACACCTAGTGGTAGTGACTATGATCGTGAAGTTGTTGTCATCAATACTTTAGCCATGGATAAGCTTCTTCTGATTGGCGAGGGTGAGCAGGTCGTCAGCTTTCCTGGAACAACGCTTCATACGCTAGAGAAAAAACTTAAGCCTCTGGATAGAACGCCACATTCTGTCATTGGCTCGTCTTGTCTTGGTGCATCTATTGTTGGCGGTATTGCCAATAACTCTGGTGGAACCCTGGTTAAAAGAGGGCCAGCATACACCGAGCTCTCGCTTTACGCTTGGGTTAATGCGCAAGGTGAACTCAAATTGGTTAATCATCTCGGCATAGAGTTAGGCGATACGCCAGAAGCGATATTAACTAATTTGGAAAAAGGACAATTTAAACCCAGTGATATTCATTATGATTGCGGTAAAGCGTCTGCCACTGACTACGTGGCTAAACTGAGAGATGTTGAAGCAGATACGCCTAGTCGATTCAATGCAGATCCTAGTCGCCTCTACGAAGCCAGCGGCTGTGCGGGGAAGATTGCTGTTTTTGCTGTCAGATTAGATACCTTTCCCAAACCAAAGATAGAGCAGACGTTTTACATCGGTACCAACGACCCGAGTACCCTGAGTACGCTTCGTAGAGAAATACTCACCACTTTCAAAGCTATGCCGGAAGTTGGAGAGTATATGCATCGAGATATTTTTGATATTGCAGAGCAATACGGTAAGGACACGTTTTTGAGTGTTAAATATTTGGGTACTGACCAGCTTCCCAAGATGTTTGCAATGAAAGCGAAAATAGATGCTGTTTTAAATCGAGTCCCTTTTCTACCTATATTCATAAGCGAGAGAGTGATGCAAGGCGTTGCTAAACTTTTTCCGAAACACTTGCCGTATCGGATGCTGCAGTTTCGCTATCAATTTGAACATCACTTGATACTCAAAATGAGCGACGATGGTATCGATGAAGCCAAAGCGTATCTTAGTAACTTTTTTACCGATAATTCAGCGGCTGGTGGATACTTTGAGTGTGATGCTGAGGAAGCTGAAAAGGCTTTCTTACACAGATTTGCGGCAGCTGGTGGAGCAATGCGATATCAAACACTGAATCAAAGTAAGGTGGGGGATATTCTTGCTTTGGATATCGCTCTTCGCCGTAATGACAGTGACTGGGTGGAATCTCTTCCGGAGTCTATCAGCTGTGATATTGATAAGCGATTATATTATGGCCACTTCTTCTGCCATGTTTTTCATCAGGATTACATCTTGAAAAAAGGCGCGGATGCAAAAGCGGTTAAGACGAAAATGCTAAGGCTACTCGATAGTCGGGGGGCTAAGTATCCGGCGGAACATAATGTTGGACACCTCTATGAAGCTGAGTCAGCGCTTCAGAGTTTTTACCGCAAACTCGATCCGACGAATAGCTTTAATCCCGGCATTGGTAAGATGGAAAAGCATAAGCGCAACTGTTCATGTTGTTAGCAGTTGTTTCAAAAGCCTTTACGCGTTGATTGAGTGAGCGTAGATTGTGTCAGTAAACTCGATACTTACCTACCTTGAAGAGTCAATGTATGAGAACGCTCACTAATCGCTTTATCGTTGCCTTGATATTAATACTCGCTGGAAATATGGCTTCAGCCGAAAGTCAGGGACTTGATGATGTGTTGATGAAAAGCAAGGCGGGCTGTATGACTGGACCCATGGCGCAATTTGGTCGATACATTGGTGATTGGGATATTGCCGATCAAACATTGCAACAAGATGGTAAAACTTGGGTTGCCGGAAACGGTGCTCGGTGGAACTTTACCTGTGTTGGCGACGGTATTGCTGTTCAAGATTTTTGGATGCCCAACGGAGCGGAAGGCTCACCACCGCCGGGAGTTGGGACAAATCTACGAATTTATGATCCAGAAAATCAGCGTTGGGAAGTCACATGGACAGCAACGCGTGCCCCGGGCCAAACGCATATTCAAGCGAAAGCCGATGAATCGGGAAATATGGTGATGCACTATGTTTCGCCTGCGCAGAACCCTCCGCGAAGAATCATATTTTTCTCACCGACTGATGAAGGGTGGAACTGGGTTATGGAGTTATCTTTTGATAATGAAAAAACTTGGACGCCAGTTTACAAAATCAAAGCAACTCTTCGCGATTAGCCCGTATAATAGTTTTTTATTCTTCAAAAAGTTGAACCTTGGTAGTAGAAAACGAGCCGACACGAAAGTTTATCCACATCGATATGGATTGTTTCTATGCTGCCGTTGAGATGCGCGATAACCCTGAGCTAGTTGATATCCCCATTGCGATAGGAGGAAGTGCGTCTCGTCGCGGCGTTATCTCGACTTGCAACTATCCGGCAAGACGCTTTGGTGTTCGTTCAGCAATGGCAACAGCTCATGCTCTTAAGTTATGTCCCAACCTCACTTTGCTTCCAGGGCGCATGGAACTCTACTCCGAAATCTCGAAGCAGATTAGGCAAATCTTCAAACGTTACACCGATAAAATAGAGCCGCTTTCATTGGACGAAGCTTACTTGGATGTTTCAGATACCGAACTTTTCAATGGCAGTGCGACTTTGATTGCTGAAGATATTCGCCGCGCTATTTATGAAGAAACGAGGCTAACAGCTTCTGCTGGTGTTGCACCGATTAAGTTTGTATCCAAAATAGCCAGTGACGAAAATAAACCGAACGGCCTTTGTGTAATATCACCGGCAAAATTAGATGATTTTGTTAAACAACTGCCGCTAGGCAAAATTCCTGGTGTTGGTAAAGTGACACTGCAAAAACTCAATAATCTTGGGCTCTTCACCTGTGAAGATGTGCGGCATTATGAATTGGAACAACTGGTTAATCATTTCGGCAAATTTGGGCCGGTGATTTGGCAGCGAAGCCATGGTATCGATGAACGCGGTTTGAGTGTTGATCGAAAGCGCAAGTCTGTTGGCGTAGAGAGAACCTTAGCGGATGATATCTATACTGAGAATCAGTGTTGGATCATTATTGAGACCTTGCTACCTAAGCTTGAAGAGAGACTTAAAAAGTCTCGTGCAGATATGCGCATACAGAATTTGGGTATCAAGCTGAAGTTTTCCGACTTCCAGCAAACAACCATAGAGCACAAATGGCCGAAGCTCGATATTGCACAATTTCAACTTTTACTAACACAGGTTCTTAAAAGAAGAGAGGGGAGAGGTATTCGACTTGTTGGATTACATGTCACGTTACCTGACGATATGCAATCCAGGCAGTTAGAATTACCCTTTGAAGAATAGTTTATATATTGATTTAGCTATAAGTATTCAATAACGATTAAAACAAGAGAGATTATGACTATACCAACAGGAAAATATCGGCACTACAAAGGCAATGACTATGAAGTCGTTGGCGTTGCGACCCATTCAGAAGATGAAACGAAATTAGTGGTGTATCGACCTCTTTATGGCAAAGGGGATCTTTGGGTTCGACCTTTAGATATGTTTGTAGAAACCGTAGAAGTGGATGGAAAAACGGTAGAACGATTTAAATTTGTTGGAGAAAGTTAGTAGTAAAATAGTGGCTAGAACCCAAGTGAAATGCGGGTGTCACATAAGTGTCAGGTGCCAGTTATGTGCCTGTCACTAAGCTGCCGTCGTGTTTAAAAGGCGTTGGTGTCAATCTGAAAACGTCTTACAACGGAGCACTAACATGACAGAAAATAAAATGACCTATAAAGAAAAAGCATTCCCTTATTGGCGCACTAAATTTATCAGTTACTTCGATATTGGTGAACACACAATAAAGATGGATATATCGACATTGACAGCAAGAGAAAGTGTTTTTATTGATGAAGCTCTGGTGTCGAATAAACGAAACCTCGGAGAGCAATCAATACATCAATTTAAGCTCAACAATGAGGACTATGAAATTGAGGTGGATATCAAGAATGCCTTTACCGGCCCAATCGATATCACTTTGAAAAAAGAGGGTATAGCCATCGATGGAGACCACTGGGTGTTCCCTTATAGCCGCCCTGGTACCATCTTAGGGTTAACATTTGCAGCGGGCGCTATCGTTGCTGCTATCCTTTTCAATACTGTGTTTTAGGGCTGAGTTTATATGGATTTAAACTCGGTTAAAGTCAAAGAGCTAAGAGCAAAGAAAGGTTGGACTCAGCTGCAACTGGCAGAGATCAGTGATTTGAGTTTGAGAACGATTCAACGAGTAGAGGTTAATAGTGTTGGATCGTTAGAAACCAGTAAAGCACTTGCAGCGGCGTTTGAAGTTGAAAGAGAGTTGCTATTAGCATTTGTAGAAACGGATAAGGTAGGTGTTGGTGTTTTAGGTGGTTTGCCAACCTACTTTTTAGTGGGGAGCTTTTGTTCTGGGGCTTTGTTTGGAGCTGGCATATTGTGGCTCTTAAGCTAGCTCTTTATGAAGCCGACTCATTCCTCGTTAGTGAGGAATGAGTTTAAACCTTGATGCGCTTAGGCTTTTTTGAAAAGAACTTCAGGGTGCATCATTGTTTTGATTTCAAGCACATTGCCATTGGTATCTTCGATAAAGAATGTCTCTTGCTCGAACTCAGTACCGATGAATCGTCTGTAGGGCTTGTCGAGGTAATCAAACTTATCTGACGCTTCGATTCTACCTTTTAACGCTTGGAAGTCTTCTTCGGTTAAATGCACACCGAAATGAGGTACGGCTACAGCGCCCATATCTACATCGTGTCTTACTTTTGGTAATTGTTCTTCACTTTCGTGAAGTGTTAGTTCGTTACCCCAGAAATCGATGTCGACCCAACGGCCTTCTTCGCTGTTGCCAGTCTCGCAACCAAGCAAGTCACAATAAAAAGTTTTGGCTACTTCGAGGCTGCCAGCAGGAACCGCAAAATGAAATGTGTTTGACATAGTTTGCTCTCACGTTAAATTCAGATTTATTTTTATCTTATTTTTTCATCTATCCGAATAAAATTCATCATAAATCTGTTGTGATCGAACTATATTCACTTTTTGTAGCTGTGGCTATGCTTTTACACTAGCTAGATATTTAGGCCAAGAAAGCCGCAAGTGCACCAATAACACCACCGAAAAAGCCTCCCCAAACAACCAGCCAGCCTAAGTGTTCTCTGATCATTTGTTGAATAATGTCCTTGACCAATTGCGGAGTTAGTTCATTTAAACGTTGTTCCACAATTTGAGAAACCTGTTGATGTAGATCATTTGACATATCGGGTGTTTCTAGCTGTTCCTGTACTAGCGATGAGAAGCCGGGTTCTTTAGATATATCGACTAAAGACTCTCCCATTTTCTCTACAAAAGGTTGTCGCATAGGTTCAAGTGCTTCAACTCCGCCAAACATGCCTAACATCTGACCAAATGACGATGCTTTAATGACTTCTAATAAAGAGTCGAAAGCAGGGGAGAGATCAACTTTCTTAATAACAGGGGCTATGTCGAAGCTTGCAGCTGGTTGGCTTTCCGACATTACTCGCTGAATGTTCTCGCTACTGAAGAATTGCTCCATCATTAAGTTTTTTATTCCGGCTTTAAAGTCCTCGAATCGCTCAGGAATCACACCTGAACCATAGAATCCGGGGACTTTTTCAAAAAGCATATGAACCGCGAGCCAATTGGTAATCGCCCCAGAGATGGCAAAAAGGCCAATTGTTTTAATGATATCGTTCTCTGTAACAACACCAGCGATAAATAGTAGTAAGGCTAAAGCATTAGTTATGGCGCTTTTATTCAAGTCTCTTCTCCACCAACAGCGTAAATTGTGTGCGTTTATATCAGTTATACCCATACTACCTCAAGACAATCATTTTTAGCCCAGCCCTTTGTGAGCTTCACAGTGCTTCCATTCCTGTATCAGTGCACCTTGTATTGAAGCTCTGTGATAACTCTGAAATGAGCGTCTTGAGGTAGTATGGGTATAAAACTCAACTGCCAATGCTCGACAGTGCAGGTTGTTGATATATAAATATTGCTTTTATTTTGTTGTAGCTGTCGACGAACCGCTTTTTTTTGGTATAAAGTGAAGCAAGGTGCAATAATCGATAATAACAACTTAGAATTTAAGGAAAGCGACATGTCCATTCAAATCTCAATTGATATATCGGATCAAGATTTAGAACACTTTCGTAAGTTGATGAACGAAGCTGTTGAAAAAGTCAGTGGATTAGATGAGAGCGTCATCATTGAGAAAGCTATGGCAGCTTGTGATGAAATGGCGAATGCAAATCTTCCTGATTTCGTATCAAACAGACTAGGTGCTTTAAGAACGCTAGTCGAGATGGTGCAAGATGAAGATTGGCAATTACCTGAAGAAGAAAAGGCAGATGTCTTGAGTTCTCTTGCTTACTTCAGCGAACCTCAAGACTTAGTACCTGATGACATCCCAGTACTAGGCTACTTGGATGATGCCATTATGATTGAACTTGTGATTCAAGATATGTCTCTTGACCTGGGCGCATATAGAGAGTTTACAAGTTTCCGTAGCACTGAAGAGAGCCGCCGTGGTGATGATGCTTCGGTCTCAAGAGAGTCATGGCTTGAAGGTAAACGCAAAGAGATTCGCGGCAACTTACGCAGAAAGCGCGATTCATCGAAAAGACGCCGAGTTTTTAGTCGCGTTTTTTAATCAAAACTATTTTGCAAAAGTCAGTAGCTAGCTACTGACTTTTATTTTTTCCCTCTCTTTTTTCAACTTCAATCATTTATAAATGAGCTTCTTTAGCTTCAGCCGTGACTAAGTGAAATCCTTCATCTAGCCAACCTACGGCACCACCTATCATTTTTTTAACTGGTCGACCCAACGTTGCCAATCTAATAGCTGCTTTCTCTGTAGCATTACAATGAGGCCCCGCGCAATAAACAACAAATAGTGTGTCTTCTGGATAATTTGCGAGGGTGTCTTCTTTTATTTTCTGATGCGGTAAGTTAATCGCACCTGCAATATGGCCTTGCTGAAAAACAGTCTCGGCTCTTACGTCGAGTAAAATAAAATCTTGCCGATTATTGGCGATTGAGAAGTGAACGTCCCAGCAGTCTGTTTTAAAAGTTAGAAGCTGCTGAAAATGAGCTAATGCAGCTTCGCTATTTGCTGCTTTGACACGGGATACCGGTGAAGTCATGAATCTCTCCTTTGTTTTTGGACCGTCCTAATCAGTATAAAGTTGGGATTCGTTAAAACGATTGGCTGAAAAGCCTTTATTCGTTAATATCAAGCCATATTGGCAACGGTATTTTTCTGTCATGATTCGTACGGCTATTTTGACTTATCACCAGGCTGCGCTCTTTGAACTCGGGTGTGCTGTAGAATTGTTTTCGCTTGAGCGACCTGAATTTGATTGTTGGTATCAAACAGACGTTGTTTCGCTGTCGAATGAATCCATGACCTATACAGGGGGTATTCAAATACAAGCCTCCTTTGTTGAAAGCCTTAAGGTGTACGACTTTCTCGTGATCCCCAGTTGGCCAACAGATGAGTCTAAAGCGGTTCCCAAAAACATCGATGAAGAAATCACTCGCTTTTATAATGATGGGAAGCGTATCGTTTCTTTTTGCTCAGGTGCATTTCTAGTAGCTAAGCTCGGTATTTTAGATGGAAAAGAAGCAACCACGCATTGGCGATATGCGGAGTCTTTTAAAACGCAGTTTCCCCATGTTAAGTATGTTGAGGATGTTCTTTATACCTACGACGGAAAAATAGGATGCTCTGCAGGGAGTTCGTCGGCCATTGATCTAGGGTTAGAAGTGATACGAAATGACTATGGCCATGAGATCGCGAACAAAGTTGCGAGGCGTATGGTGCTATCTGCACATAGAAAAGGAGGGCAGTCGCAATATGCTGAGACGCCCTTACCTCCGAGTAATAATCAATTTTCTGTCGCTCTGGATTGGGCATTGTCTAACTTGTCTGCAGTCATATCTATCGATGAACTAGCGCAAAAGGCCAATATGTCCAGACGTACCTTCGATAGGAAATTTAGAGCAAACCTAAATATAACCCCCAAAGATTGGCTGACTCACCAGCGACTGAATCGCGCAAAGAGTTTATTGGAAGAGCGTGACTATAGTATCGAAAGAATTGCAGAAGAGTGTGGTTTCGATAACGCAACCACTATGCGCCATCACTTTAGAAAAGAGTTTGGTATTCCTCCCAATAGCTTTAGACAGCAATTCAGAACTTCACATCCAAGCTAAGATGGCAACTCTCGATTTAAACTTAAATTGAATCAAAACTTACCAGAAGCAAGGGCTTCATCTTAGTATCGGTTGATTCGTTATCACTAGAATAATCATTACACTAATATTAATGTAAATGAGATTGATTCCCATTAATGATTCATGTAGCATGACCGCGTTTTCGAGTCATAGGAAGAAATTAAGTGAAATTGTTGAAACTATCTGCAGCCGTTGCAGTTGCGCTAGCAACACAAAATGTTGCCTTTGCTGCTAATGAAGAAGCCAGTGCTGAAGAGAGCGCTGTTGAGCGTATTACGATAACCGGACAAGTTCTATACAATGATCAGGTTACCGCACTAAAAACGCCAACACCTATTCTTGATGTACCACAGTCACTGTCTGTTACAACTGCTGAAGATATTATTAAACAAGGTTTTGATAGCATTGGCGATATCGTTTTGTATACACCTGGTGTAACTCAGTCACAAGGTGAAGGCCACCGTGATGCTATCGTTATTCGCGGTGTGCGCACAACAGCTGACTTCTTTGTCGATGGTGTTCGTGATGATGTTCAATATTATCGCTCACTTTATAACCTAGAGCAGGTAGAAGTACTTCGTGGGCCTAATGCACTTTTCTTTGGTCGCGGTGGTACAGGCGGTATTATTAACCGTGTCACTAAGAAAGCTGTTATTGGCGAGAACTTTGGAACTTACCTTGGTGCTTTAGATACGTTTGGTGCGGGCACAATTCAGCTAGACGGTAACTTCGCGGTGAATGACAAAGCCGCTTTCCGCATCAATGGTTATTATGAAGGGTTGGATAATCACCGCGATTTCTTCAATGGTGACCGTTTCGGTATTAACCCGACTGCTTTCTTCGAACTGTCTGATAACACAACATTAAATGTGTCATACGAATACATCGATAATGAACGCTTTATTGACCGAGGGATTCCTTCAGGTTCTGATGGTAGACCAGCAAGAGAGCTTGATGATATTACGTTCGCTGATCCTGAATTCAATACTGCGACAGTAGAAGCACATATCTTTCGTGCTAACCTAACACATGATTTCAATGATAACCTGAAAGGTAACTTTGCAGCTACTTACAGTGACTTCGATAAACTATATGCGAACTTGTTCCCTGTTAGTTTTAATGAAGAAACTAACATAGTTGAAATCGATGGTTATGTTGATACCACGCAACGTGAAAACGTCACCTTGTCAGCAAACTTGGTTGGTGCATTTACAACGGGTAAGTTTAACCATACTTTTGTTATTGGTGGTGAATACTTAGACACAAGAAACAACAATGATCGTTTTAATGCACGTTTTGATAGTATCGATATACGCGATGAGCCCGGAAGGCGCACCGATATCGAACGTTTTTTAGCGACAGATCCTTTAAACTTTAGAGGTGGTGTTGGCGTCAATTCATCTGGCAATGAGACAACAGTAGACTTCATAACGAACCTTAATGATGATACTGAAGCTGATGTTGAGGTGTTTTCAGCCTTCATTCAAGATGAAATTGAAGTTGCACCATGGCTTGATGTTGTGCTGGGCTTACGTTTTGATCAATTCGACATTCGTGTAGATAATATTCGTACACTAATACAGCAAGGCGTAAGAGATATTACAAGTCGTACAGACTCTGAAGTGTCACCTCGAGTAGGCTTTGTTCTTAAACCTCAAGAGAATGTTTCATTCTACGGTAGCTTTAGTGAGAGCTTTTTGCCACGAAGTGGTGGGCAGTTTGCTGATCTTCCAGATAATCCAAATACGCCTAATGATGACCGGCTTGATCCGAACACATCTGAAAACCTAGAGTTTGGTGTTAAATGGGACTTCGCGGAAAGACTTAGTTTAACAGCTGCTGTTTTCCAAATTGAGCAGAGTTCACCTCAGGTTGCGGCGCCGACCATCGATCCTGGTACTAACATCATCGTTGATGAAAATGCTGGTCAGTTAGCGGTTGTTGATTCTGAAATAGATGGCTTCGAATTGCAGGTACAAGGGCAGATTACCGATTGGTGGTATCTGTCAGCCGGTTATAGCTACCTTGATGGTGATCAGGTTGCTACAAGTAATGTTCTTGATGACAACGGTAACCTCGTTATCGCTCAGGGACAAGAAAACGGCCTTAGACTGAGAGAATTGCCAGAAAATACAGCGAATATTTGGAATAACTTTAATGTGACGCCTAAGCTAGATCTTGGCATTGGTTTGACATATCAAGATGAAAGTTTTGCAGATAATGGTAATAATACGACACTGCCTTCATTCGTCCGTGTTGATGCTGCTGCATACTATACATTGAATGAGAAAATTCGCCTTCAACTGAATGTTGAAAACTTGTTTGATCGTGAATACTTCCCTAACTCGCATACGTCAAACAACATCACGGTTGGTGCGCCAGCTAATGCAAGACTTTCTGTTATTGGTCGTTTCTAACGGGTAAATATACCCCTTCTAAATCCTGGTTTGATTGAACCGTTAAACAGCGCAAGGAAGCGCTGTTTTTGTTTGTCCCGTATGTTCCTTCCTTTTGTTACCCAAATTCCTATATAAGTTGCGCTTATGCGAATAGCGATAAATTAGGGGGTTCTTCGGGGATGAATCCTGCTCCTACAGAGTTTTCCAAATAGTAGGAGCTGCGCTTGCGCGCGAATAGTGAAGAATTATGAGGTTCTTCGCGGACGAATCTTGCTTCTGCAGGGTTTTTCAAATGGTAGGAGCTGTGCTTGCGCGCGAATAGTGATGAATTATGAGATTCTTCGCGAATAAATCCTGCTCCTACATTATGACTTATCTTCAATGTTGTATCGCATATGTCAACAAGCCTAGATCACGGTATATTCATCGTAGTGTTGCTTTATTCAGGAATCTAAAGCGTTAGTCTATGTCGCCGCTTTTTACTGGGTGCGCTTTATCTACAGTAAATTACGCCGCACAGACAATAAAAAACATAAGATTGTGTCGTGCTTTGTGATATTGGGTTTCCGTTTATCCCCTTGAAATCAAGTGAGTATCTCGAAGAGCTTCATGGTCTTAAAAATTGGAAAACAACATGAAACGACTGCTCCTCTCTATTGCTATTAGCACGGCACTTTTTGCCTGTGGTAATTCTGAAGTTAATGAATCAACTCAATCTCAGCCTGCAACGCCAGCGGCTGCTCCAGAATCGGCTAAAGCTGAACTAGGAAGCTTTGGTATTGAGCTTGATGTCAGAGATCTTAACGTTGCTCCGGGTGACGACTTTTTCCGTTATGCGGGTGGTAAATGGTTAAGTGAATTTGAGATTCCCTCTGACCGAACAACTTTTGGCGCCTTTACTATTTTAAGGCAGCGCACAGAAGAGCGCGTTAAGGCGATATTTGATGATCTGTTAGCGTCCAATCCAGCTCAAGGTACTTTGGAAGGTAAGATAGCTAACTATTTCACGAGCTATATGAATGCCGACAAAGTTAATGAATTAGGTATTTCGCCTCTTCGCCCATTGTTGGTCAATATTGCAAATATAGAAACACGCAAAGACTTGATTGATGCTTTAGGTCGCTCAGGAACTGATAGAACATCTTCTCCTATCGGTGTTTTTATTGGTGTGGATCGTAAGGACCCGAATCGCTACATGGTGAATATGGGACACGGTGGCTTAGGGTTACCTGATAAGTCTTACTACTTACAAGATTCAGAGAGGTTTCAAAAAATCAGAGCTGCTTATGAGCTTCACATAGCACAAATGCTCGGTTTTGCTGGTATCGAAAATACTGAAGAGAAAGCGAAGCGCATTATGGCGCTAGAAACCAAGATTGCTGAACAGCATTGGAGCCGCGCTGATCGTCGTAACCGCGACAAGACCTATAATCCTTATACAGTGAGTTCGCTGAAAAAAGAATTTCCTGAACTAGATTGGGATACATTCCTGGCAGGGACTGGTCTCCCTGAATTTAAAGATTTAAATGTTGGGCAACCTAGTGCTTTCGCTGCACTTATAGATCTGATGAATACGGTTCCAGTAGAAGATTGGAGAGCTTATCTGAATTATCACGCTATCAGTAATCATGCAGGACTATTGTCTGATGAAATCAGTGATGCCAATTTCGAATTTTATGGTAAGACGCTGCGTGGGCAACCAGAACAACGTGAGCGTTGGACGAGAGCTGTTCAACAAGTGGCCGGCCGTGGTAATACTCTAGGTGAGGCTGTTGGTAAAATCTATGTCGACAGACACTTTAAAGCTGATGCTAAACGCCAGATGGATGACTTAGTTGAGAACCTGCGAGTTGCTCTAGGACAACGTATCGACAACTTGAGCTGGATGAGTGATACCACCAAGAGAGAAGCACACGAAAAACTCTCTACTTTCGATCCGAAGATTGGTTACCCCGATGAGTGGAAAGATGTTTCAAGTATTGAGCTAAAAGCTGATGACTTATTTGGCAATGTGAAGCGTGTTCGTGAATTCTATACTAACCGTTCAATAGCTCGCTTGAATCAACCGACAAATAAAATTGAATGGGGACGTAATACACCTCAAACAGTTAATGCGACATACAATCCTGCCTTTAACCAAATTACTTTCCCGGCAGGTATTTTACAACCACCATTCTTTGACCCGGCAGCAGACCCTGCTGTGAACTATGGAGCTATTGGAGCAGTTATTGGTCACGAGATGGGACATGGCTTTGATGACCAAGGTTCTAAGTCTGATGCCTACGGTATTCAACGCAACTGGTGGACTGACGAAGATCGTGCCAAGTTTGAACAAAAGGCAACCGCGCTCGCTGAGCAGTACAATGGCTACGAGCCAGTACCAGGCAACTTTGTTGATGGTCGTTTTACGTTAGGTGAGAACATTGGTGACTTAGGTGGTTTGTCTATGGCATACCATGCGTACAAGTTGTCACTTAACGGAAAGGAAGCACCCGTACTTGACGGTTTAACAGGGGATCAACGCTTCTTCCTTGCTTGGGCTCAAGTATGGCGTGCAAAAGCTAGAGAAGCCGCGACACTTGCTCGCTTAAAGTCTGACCCGCATTCACCTGCTGAGTATCGCGTTAATGGTGTAGTAAGAAACATTGATGAATGGTACGAAGCCTTCAACGTTCAGCCAGATCACGAGCTTTATTTGCCACCAGAAGAGCGTGTGAGAATCTGGTAATTATATAGAGTTAGATCACTTTCTAAAGCCACTCAATAGAGTGGCTTTTTTGTATACAGCAAAGATCAATATGCTCTCGTTTATCGACTTGTTGTTTATCTCATCCCTCAAAAATAAACCATGTGGCTGTGATAATTTTGAAGGCTCCATTGGGGAATTTTATGATTTACCGGTATTGGATGGTTATTTAAATTACCGATTCAACACATGTTGTAACATCTATAACAGCCCTTTAGTTACTCATCTTATTAAATCTACCGCTAATGGAATTAAACTTTTGTTGTCATCGCCTCGACCTATATTTGAGATCAAACAAATTAGTACGCGATTATCATGGATATTACAAAAGCTGCATTAAAAAATGCCTCCGGTGTTTCCATTGTTGTAGGCATTATTGTTTTTCTCGGCTTATTTAGCTTATACAAATTACCTATCCAACTTTTCCCAGACATAGAGCGTCCTCGTATCTCTATTCAAACCTCATGGCGCGCTGCATCGCCACAAGAAATTGAGTCGGAAATTATTGAACCTCAAGAAGAAGTGCTACAAGGAATGCCGGGCGTAACTTCTATGAGTGCTTGGGCGAACCAAGGCGGCGCCTGGATTAACTTGGAGTTTGGTCTCGAAACGGATATGCAAAGTGCGCTGATCGAAGTCATTAGCCGCATGAATAGAATTCCTCCGTTACCGCGGGACGCACTGTCTCCCAATATCACGCTTGCAGGGCAAGGTGGTGATGCACCGGCTTTGATTTACTTTTTTATGCAGAAACTGCCAGGTAACGAGAATAATATCGATCAATACGTAACATTTTTTGACGATGTGATCAGGCCTCAGATAGAAGCTATTCCTGGTGTCTCAAGGGCGCAGGTTCAGAGTGGTGTCGGTGGTTCGGAAGAGTTCCAGATTGTTTTTGACCCTTACCGAGCGGCTGAGCTTGGGATTGATTTAACCAACATATCGCAATTACTAGGTTCAGCAAATGATGTATCGGGAGGTTTTGTTGATGTAGGCCGACGTAAGTATACCCTTCGCTTTGAAGGCAAGTATGCCCCTCAAGATATGAAGAACCTTATACTCGAATGGCGTGATGGTAGTCCGATTACCTTAGGTGATATTGCACAAATCAGAATCCAAAGAGCGGACGGTTCTAATGCCAGTGTACAGAACGGTAACCCAGCGTTATCAATACGTATAGACAGAGAGAATAATGCGAATGTTCTAGCCACCTTGGAAGTGGTTAAAAATAAAGTTGAAGAATTGAACGCAGAAGTGTTGGCTCCAAGGAAGCTGACGATGGCTCAGTCTTTTGACGCGTCAGTTTTTATCTATCGTGCAATCAATCTAGTGACTAGTAACCTAGTTGCTGGTGTGTTGCTGGCTATTGCCATTTTGTGGTGGTTTATGCGCCAAGCCAGGGCGACACTGATAGTTGCGTTAGCTATTCCCATCTCTTTACTCAGTACTTTTGTTGTTCTCCAAATAACAGGACGCTCTTTAAATGTTATTTCTCTGGCGGGGTTAGCCTTTGCCGTGGGTATGGTTCTCGATGCCGCCATTGTTGTTCTAGAAAACATTGTGAGGCACCGAAAAAATATTGGTGACAATGTTGAAGCTGCTCAACAAGCAACAAGTCAGGTATTTGGCGCCTTGCTAGCGTCAACAGCAACAACGGTAGCGATCTTTATCCCTGTCATTTTCCTGAAAGACGTGGAAGGGCAGTTGTTTGCTGATTTAGCGCTTACAATTGCTATCGCTGTTTTTATTTCCTTTATTGTGGCGGTTTCAATTTTGCCAGTGGCAGCGAGTCGGTGGTTACAAAAAGACTTGCCACCTGACCAGTTGGAGCCTGTTTGGCAGAAGATTGCTCACTGTGTAATGAAGATCTCGTCTACACAAAAGAAACGTCTGATTACTGTTGTTATCTTAATGTCTGTTCCATTAAGTGCGACTTATTTGCTAATGCCTAAGTTAGACTACTTGCCGCCGGTTAAACGTGATGCCGTTGATGCGTTTTTCAACTTCCCTCCTGGAGCTAGTGACGAATTTATCCAAGAAGAGGTGGTGAGTTTAGTTGTTGAAAGATTACAGCCTTATATGGATGGTGAGAAAGAACCAGCACTTAAAAATTACTATGTGATTACCTGGCCAAATGGCGGAACTATAGGTATTCGAGCTAAAGACCAGAGTAAGGTGAAGGAGCTTGAAGAAGTTGTTAAAAGTGAGATCTTAAAAGATCTGCCCGACACACAAGCTTTTGCTCAACAAGGGAATTTGTTCGGAGGTTTTGGTAATGGTAGAAGTATTGCTGTTCATTTGCAGGCAACAGATCAAGAAGCTTTGACTATAGCTGCCCAAGCGGGAATGGATGTCTTGAGAGAAACTTTCCCTGGCGCAAATGTTAGAGCCAATCCAAATCTTGAGCAATCCGAACCAGAAATTCGTTTGACCCCCAATGATGCGCGCATGATGGAAGTCGGCTTGGATAGACCTCGTGTTGCCAACCTCGTTAGAGCGATGGGAGATGGTATGTATGTCGGGGAATACTTTGACGGCATTAAACGCATGAATATCATATTCCGTTCTGAGCAATGGTCTGATCCAGAACAACTGGCTGTTATGCCGATTACGACGCCCAGCGGCGAGGTTGTGCAACTTGGCGACTTAGTTGGGTTGGAGCGTGCTGTAGGGCCCAGTCAATTGCAGCGTGTTGAACGCCGCCGTACGTTAACGCTCTCTGTTAATCCTCCTGAAAATATGTCTCTTGAAGAAGCTATGACCTTAATTAAGGAAGAAGCTGAGCCTAAAATATTAGCCCTTATGCCTGCTGGTGGCGCCATTAATTATGGAGGCAGTGCCGATAGCTTGAGTAAAACCGTAGCCACTATGAGTCAGAACTTCCTGTTTGCCATGGGACTGCTATTTGTGTTGATGGCGGGGCTGTTTAAGTCTTTGAAAGACAGCATGATGGTTGTACTCAGTATTCCTTTGGCAACTGTAGGCGGTGTGGTCAGTATTAGGCTATTAAACATGGTCAACTTCCAACCCATGGATTTACTGACCATGATTGGCTTTATTATTTTGCTAGGGCTGGTCGTTAACAACGCTATCCTTCTTGTGCATCAGACTCGTAATGGTGAGTCTGAAGGTTTAAGCAGACGGGATGCAGTGCATCAAGCGTTGTTGTTTAGGCTTAGACCTATTTTCATGAGCACTCTGACATCTATTTTTGGCATGTTGCCGCTATTGTTAATGCCGGGTGCAGGCAGCGTTATTTATCGAGGCCTCGCTGCCGTTATTGTGGGTGGTATGAGTGTTAGCACCTTATTCACCCTTATCTTATTACCGACTTTATTACAGTTACGATTCACTCGAGAAGCCCAAGCACCTGTTCCCGCAGGAGGTCTTAATAACGCCGTGAAAAGTCAGAGACAGTTAGACAAATTTTGATATGAGAGAGCACCCAAGTTTGAGGTGTGAAGGATTAAACAGATGAAAAAAATAAGCCTAGCACTAGTGATGTTGTCAACAAGTATCGTTGTTGCTCAGGAAACCCCTCCGGAGCCGCCTCCGGTTTTGGTTGAAGTTGAGAGTGTGCAATCCGAACGAATTTCTGAGCAGGTTTGGGTTTCTGGCACCGTGGTTAGTCGCACAGATTCTAATATAGCCTCTGAGGTTGCTGGAAGAGTGACATGGATGGCGGATGTTGGTGATTTAGTTGAAGAAGGTGAGGTGCTTGCCAAATTAGATGATCAACGACTTTTGCTAGAGAAGGAGCAGAATCTCGCCAATATTGCTCGTTGGCAATCATCTGTGACCTTGTTGACCCGTAAGCAAGAACGTTTCAGTCAAATGGCGAAGAGCAACGCAGCCTCTCGTGATGAATTAGATCAGGTTCTGTCTGATCTTGAAGTAGCGAAACAGGAGCTTGCTCAAGCAGAAATCAATAAGAAACTGACGGATTACCGCTTATCGCAAACACAGGTGAGAGCGCCTTTTAAAGCGCTTGTTGTTGAGCGCTTGCAGAGCCCCGGAGAGTACACTGCTGTAGGGGCTGATATGTTGAGAATAGTTGATACATCTAGTGTCGAAGCGAGTGTTCGAGCGCCGTTATCCGCAGTGCCTTATATTGCGAGTGGTATGCCAGTAAAAGTGAAACACAACACTGTCGAAAAAGAACAACTTATTCGCACCATAGTACCTGTTGGTAACGCTGTCTCTAGGATGATGGAAGTTAGAGTGTCACTTGCTTCAGGAGACTTTGCTATCGGTAGTGCTGTGCGTGTTGCCTTACCTCATAGTGAGTTTTATCAGGCAATGACAGTGCCGAGAGATGCTTTGGTTCTGCGCAAAGCAGGAACTTTCGTGTATTTGGTTGATGATGCCAATGTAGCTCATCAAATTCCTGTTCAAACTGGCATAGGCGTTGGTTCTCGTATCGAAGTGAATGGTGAGCTTGACGATAATATGCCTGTCGTTATTCGTGGTGCCGAGCGTTTAAGAGAAGGGCAAAAAGTGCGTTATGAGCAAAATGCGGAAATAGCTAGACGCTAAGAGCTATTTAAGGCACCTTTATTAACACCCTTTAGTGAGTGATATAAAGGTGCCGCTATCAGATCGATTAAAATTGGTTTTCCTCTTGTCGGGCTCTTAGTCATGAGCATTGGAGGCTATCTGGCATTTCAGATTTTTGCGTTTCATGAACAGGCACAACAAGTGACTGGATAGGTTGATCCAGATTAGCGAGTCTGTATCTCATAAGGGATCTTATACCTATAGTCCGATAGTTTCATTTCAAACACTAGATCAGCAAAAAATTATCTTTCAGCCGAGAACGAGTTCTAGCTCATTAGGATTTGAGGTTGGTGATATAGTGAATGTGTCATACCTGCCATCCAATCCTAAAGAAGCTAAAATTGATGAGTGGCGTTTTGTTTGGTTTTTTGCCAGCAACTTTTATCGGATTGGGAGGCGTTTTCTTCCTAATAGGACTACTCGTCGCTTATTTAGATAGACCTCAAAAAAGTAAGTCCTCCAAAAAGCGCTCGAGGTAATGAGTTAGTTGATGTATTTGGAAACGTCTAAAACTCTAATAGGTTATCGAAACTGAAAGAGTTTTTGCTCTGAAACTCGAACAAGGCTTTAACTAATGCAATTCCCGCTTTCAACCAACCAAGAGACGGCGTTAAAAGGTTCACAATTAATGGAAGTGTATTGTTGAGTAGATGAGTTGTTCTCCCTATTTCCTGCTTTAAGTCATTAAGCTTCTTTATATGTTGCTGAATAGCCTTATTGTTCTCTTCATTTTCATCTCCAGCATCCAAAGTTAACTTTGATATGACATCAAAGTCTTCATCAAAATCTGTAACGATACTTCCTGTTTTGATGATGCGTTTTCCAAATACAAAGCTGATTGACTTTTGTAAGCTTCTTACCGCGGTTCTAATCTCTAAAAGTAGTATTCGAATACCATTTTTTAGCCAACCGAAAAGCCTTTTTATTGCCTTAATAACCGCTTTTATACCTTTCTTGATAATGACGCCGACTTTTTTAAAAAACTTACTAATACTGCGGAAAAAGCCTCGGCTCTTTTTTATACGTTTAGCGCGTTTCTTAACATCAGGAGAATGCTCTTTCTCAACGAGTTTATTGACCTCTTGATAAAATTTAGGTTTATCTTCTGAAGTTAGACCTTCGCTGAGGTTCTCCAACTTTGTTGCAATGCCTACCTGTTCCTGAGCATCGACGTCGACTGATTGAAGTTCAAGAAAGTAATCGAGATTAAATGCCCACCACTCATTGCTTAATCTAAAAACAAAGCGCTTTTCATCAACCAGTTTTTCATCTTCATGGTTTTCCATATCCTTATAATCGAGAATGGATTGTAGTCCTAATGAGCCCATATCGGAATCTAGCTTTCCTGCATAAGTTCCTTGCAGAAAGAGTTTGATTTGTACCAATCTGAGACCAAAAGCATTGAGCTTAGTCGCTGCCAATGTTCGGACTTTTTTTGCTGTCTGAGGTGATAAGGGAGCACTTGTCTGAGGACCTGCAGAAGGTCGACGATAGTTTGTTCGGCGAATAATGCCTTTTTGCTCACTATTTAAATCACCACCAAAGTCGGGAAATGATTCTAGGAATTTCTTTCGACTATTTCTGTATCGAGCTTCAACGTTTGAGTCTACAGCATTGTTGAAATACAGCAGGCCGATGTACTTTGAATTTTGAAAGTGCTTTTTAGCTCTGAAAGCTTCAAAAAGTTGTTCAAAGTCGTTTGTGAGCGCAACTGTTTCACTTGAACTCAAGGAAAAAAGTTGCTCTAACCAGTTGAGAGCTTTTTTTGATTGCTCGCTAAAACTCTTGCCCTGGTGAGAATGAGTCAGGCCTAAAATATGGAATCTGAAGTTAAGTATTCTCATCAATAAAGGGTCTGAGCTGATCTCTTCAAGAGAATAAATCGAGAAAGAAAAAGAACCGTCTATCTCGACCGTTTGACTGAGTTTGTCTAAATCAATTGAACCCTGAGTGGTAATAGCGGCTTTAATTGAGGAGTCATCAAGCTCATTTTCGAGTTGGAGTAGTGCATTCGTTTGCGCTTCTTTTGGAAGTGCAAAGTCCTCATTCATATCAATATCGACAAAGCCGAGATTGTCTAATAACTCGATAAGCTGTTCGTCATCAGCAGACTGGATAGGGGCTTGCCAGATCTTACTGGTGGTTTCTGCTTGTATGGCATCGAGTAGCTTTTCCATTTAGTTTTGACCAGCTCTGCGAGTGTTCAAATGTAGGGGACTTGTGCCAGGGTTTTCCAGGCCTTCGTTACACTGATTTGAAAGACCGACAGTGTTTCCGCATCGACGCGCTTTGGTTTGAAAAAGCAGGCAAGCGGTGAGCAGATTGAATCTAAATGGGAAAGGGACAAGGCTCATGAATAATGGGAATGAAACTATCGGACTAAACGAAGGAAAAAGTGCCAGAGCTTGATGATACCTTGCTGATTCGGTGAAAGACCAGATAAGGAAACACTCTCATCAATAACTTTTACAGGGGCGAGTGCTGAGGATTGCGCGATAATCTCAGATACTCGCCTATCACTCGCAGCCTGAAAGCTAACATAGATAGGCGAGTCAAACTCAAATAGTTTGATGATCATAGATTGCGAACAAACTCAAACAGAGCTTTTCGAGATTCTTGTGAAGCTGCAACGAGCTCCCCATGAGAGCTGACCAAACCCTTCAACGCGTCGTTATTGTTTACGTAGTTTACTGAGTCGCCTTCTATTTCAAAGCGTGAGTAAGCCACAAGTTGAATATTTTCGTTCGTGCCTAGTTGTCCTTGAATTCGAGAGAAAATGTCTTTGGGATCATATACGCCAAGAGCTTTTTCCAGATCGCGAATTTTGCCTTCCGCATCTTTGACTTTTTGCTTACTCGCTTTAATCGTGGCGCTATCTCCAGCTTGAATATCTGCAACCAATTGTGTCTTTGCTGCACTCAGTTCGTTTTTAGCTGCAACTAATGGCGTATCGTCAATGTCGTCTGCGACCAGCGATATAGGAGTGTTGTTAACACTGGTGAGGGTTGTGACTTCTAAAGTAATTAAGTCTTCTGCGATTTGTTTAAGTCTATCGAAAGCCATTTTTTCTTCCTTTTTCTACTTTATTAGGGTTTTTAGTAGTTGCGTACTGACCGATAACGCAGCTAAACGAGATTCGTGAGCGAGTTGTTGTTGTGCTTTATGCAATTGGTTCAGCGGTTCTGACTGGCTGAGCTCATTTGTCATCCAATGAATAGCATCACCTTCAAGCTCCGCTTTAGTGTATGCGACGACATGATCGTTAACCACAGTTGCACTCTCTTGTGTACTGAGGTCATCGACAAAGTGTTTTAGTTTTTCAGCTAACATTGCTTCATCCCTTAAATAAGCCTATTGATAAGCTTGCGCCTGAAAATATTCAGCAATAACCATCTTACTAAAGGCAATACACCGATAGATAGTATGTAAGAAACCATCTGTTCAGCTATTTGTATCTGCATATTCCAAATCGAGGTGAGTGTCGCTATCCACAGTGCTAGAGGCAAGTAGAGCAGGGTTCGGCGTATGTTACTTAACTTATGTTGAATTTGCGCAATACCTTTTTTGACTCTCTTGCTATGGAGGGCAGTAAGTTCATTGCTGCAAGTTGAATGACACTGATTAAATATATCGCCGTCTGCGTAAAGTACTGTTTTTATCGTGCCTTCTGGCGTGTCTGTTATCCACTGAATATTGCCAGTCGTGATAAAATTTTTGAAATCACTCATGATTTAACCTTAAGGCTTCTTGGGCATCAGGTGAGAGAATACACTCGACAGGAACTCGGCAATAATCTGTATGATTGACTTCCAATAGCGATAGCTTGTGTTGACTGCTAAGTTGTGAATATTGTGAATGTAGGCATATTCTTCTTGAGCATACTTTTCAAGGACGCGGGTATAGACATCACCGTCCAGTTGGATAACGGTTTGCATCACCACGACTTCAGTGCCTAGCTCCCAGTATTTTTGTATGGCCATATATTCTTCGCGTTCAAGTGCTAAGCTACCTTCCATTTCTTTAAGTTTTTGACTGATCTCATCTGTGGTGTAGTTGTTATCATCGTTGTGCCTTTGCAGTATGGAACTGATACGACTGGAATTGGCTTCGATACGTTGCAGCATGTAGTAGTCAGGAATATCGTTTTTGTCGACATTCTCTAATTCTTGCTGAAGTCTTTGTGCAATCAGCTTGTAGTTTTCGAAGCTCTGACGCGAGCCCTTGCGCAACGATTCACTGACTTCACTTTCTTGAGCTCCTAGTTGCCTGAGCTTGGTGCCATAGCGAGTCGATATATTACATAACGCAAATCGAGTGGCAGGCATATTTCCGCCAGAGATATTGGACTTTACTATGGTGTTGATCTGGAGTTTGGTTAGATCCTCCGCCAAGGTTGGATCAACAAACTCCTTTGACTTGTTCGATGAGAAAAGGCCCATGACATCACTTGTTTTCAGCGTGTCTGATTAAATCGACTAGCTCTTTTAAGCAGGCAATATTTTCTCGAATAATTTGACGTCCCATGTCTTCACGCGTTTGGTGAAACTGTCGTAATGATGAAAGCGGAGGTTGTGTGAACTCATCGGGAATAATGGTTGTAATATCACCTTCAAGCAAGTTGATTGATGAATACATGACCTTTGCATTGTCGGCTGGTTCAAGGGCTGATGAATCACCAGCCTGAGCTTTAGCGTTGCCGACAGCAGTGACTATTTTCAGTGTCGCAACGCTCTTTGCTTTCTCAATTAATGTTTCAACAAAACCCATCTTCCGTCTCCCTGATTGTTATTTTTAAAATCGAAACAGCTTGTTGAGTTAGTGTAGAAAAATTGGCAAGAAAAACAATAAAAATGTTTAAATTTTACACAGGTTTTTCTTGGCTTATTTTCTGCGTTTTCCTTTTATCAAAACATCGATAGCATCCGGTCTATCGTTGATGTAGCGCATTTGTACCTTGCCTTCTGCCGTCAAGCTGATCTTGGCAGGAATCGAGTTGGTTGTGAGTAGCCAGCCATCTGGAAGTACTACGGTATTGCGGTTTCTGCCCAAACTACGATCCCAAACCAGCTCATTGTTGTGCAATAGGTATCGATTGGGATCTGTGTAAGTTTCTGTAATGCGCAATCGTTTAGATTGACCTTTCTTCACAGGATCAAACCAAATAACAATGGCTTCTGTTTCTGGTGTTGGCTCAAATCCCAAATCAATATTCTTCTTGCTAATTTGCTCTCCGTTGAGCGTATCAATTTTAAGTTGTTCACCTGTATCTAAGATAACGGCTTCTGGGTCAGTTGCTTTGCTGCCTGCTCGCACAATATTGACGTATTTATCTATGCCTTCGCGCTTTTCGGTGTAGTCGTGGAAAAGCCTAAATGCATTGGTTTCTGGTTGTTGCAGATAGTAAGTGATATCTCGGTTCTGGAACGCTCTTTCATTCAACTGATAGTCTAAGCGAGCTTTAGATTTGTCTCTTCCCGATGGTGTTTCTTGGTAGTCAGGCCAGGGAGAGTTGTTCTTTTGAGCTGAAGCTGTGATTGGTTTTTTGAGTTTCCTACCTGTTACTTTATATGTTACTGCTTGATCTGAGTTGTTCATAAAGCTGGTTTTAATACGTGTATTATCAGTGAGCTCGACTTGCGAAGGATAATTTGCACCTATGACTTCGTAGCCTTTCGGAAGGACGACTGAGTTTCGTTTTATGCCTAATGAACGGTCAAATACAATAGTATCTCCTTGGTTGTAATAGCTCTTCTCGTCTTTGTAGGTTTTATCAATAAGTAGCCTTGCTTGGCCATTCTTTGGAACGGGACGAGCTAATACAATTTGCAGATATTCTGTGTCTAACGCTGCACTGGTGAGTCCATTCTTCCTAGCTTCGGCACCTTCAACGATAGTCCATATAAGCTCTTTTCCCGTCATAAGATCGACGACTTTGTTGATGTCGTGTTCACTGCCTTTACGCAGCGTATTGAAATAGTGTGTCGCACCGGCATTGGTGGCGCTAACATAGTAGTAAATGCGGAAACTATGAGAGTCTGGTGCAAGCAATTCGTATTGGGTGTAGCTATCTGTTTGAGTTTGTTGTGCGAGTGTGAAAGTGCTTAGTAGCAGTAAAAAAGCACCAATGATTCCTCGTTTCATCTGTTTCCCCATGGCATATGTTGAGACTCTGTTTTGCATCCTACCGCATACATGGCACAACAGGGATAGCAAGTGAATTGGAGAGGCATAGTGAATGCACATATTTTTGAACATCTTAGTTTTACGAATGAAATAAGTAGCAAAATTTAAAAGGAGTAATTATTTTCTCTTGCTTTGGTAATAAAATTAACCTATATTGGCTTCAAGTTTGAAGTAGGCACGACATTTCCCATTACTTTGAATTTAAGTTAACTGCTTTTTTGTTTTGTCAGTTAGCTTTTTGATTGGACATCAGAAGCATTGCCCTAGGAAAGCACTTAGTTTTTTTATGATGTTAGCTCAATCGCCAGCAAGCAATTTTGTTTTCTGGCGATTTTTTTTGATGAGAGCTTGAGCAAAGCCCTTTGCTATCGAAAGCATGGAGTTATGCTAGAAACTCCAACCATTCATTCAGTACATGCTTAAAATCAACTAAGCCAAAACCACAGGCCGGGTGCTTCATATTGAATTCTTCTTCATCTGAGAACTCAGGGTGTGTGGTCTCATAGTCATTTAAAAACAGCTCAACTTCTTCTTGGTCAAAGGTGAGATGATATATTTTACCGGTATGTTGGTAGAGTGACTGTCGCCTGTCTAATAGCTCATTGAGCTTAGCGAGAAGTGACGCAATTTGTGCTTTGTCTGTTGCTATATCGTTAGTTAACCAATCTCCCAGCGCTTCGTGCTCACTATCGCATTTAGCAAACGGGTTTCCTAACAAGTCGTGTGAAAATTGATAATCCACGGGTTTTGGTTTTCCTTCTTGGGAATGAGTTTAACAGGCTGTAAATACCGAACCAGAGTGTTCTAACTCAGTGAGGTAGACTCTGACATCGAATTCAATTTGGTGATAGTCGGGCAGCATATACTGGCACAGCTTATAGAAAGCTTTGTTGTGCTCTTTTTCCCTTAGATGTGCCAGTTCATGAACGACAATCATGTTCAAAAATGCTTCAGGTGTGTTTTTGAATAAACTGCTGACCCTGATTTCATTTTTATTTTTGAGTTTTTTCCCTTGAACCCGGGAAACGTAGCTATGCAACCCCAGCGCATGGTTAACAATATGGATTTCGCTGTCATATTTAATCTTACTTATGGGTTGAGACTGCTTTAAATAATGATTCTTAAGAGACATCACATAATTTCTTAGGTCGTTATCTTTCGCGATCTTATGTGTTGTTGGGTAACGGTGTCTCAGCCAACTGCCTAGCTTGTTTTGATCAAGGAGTTTTTGAATTTCACTTTGTAGGTTTTCTGCGTAGTGGGCTAAATAGGGCAGGGGGTGTTGCATGCCTTCGAAACATTTATTGGGCTTATTAACTCATTATATCGCTAAATCCAGTTGAATATCGTATTTAATATTGGTTTAGCGATATCAATCCAACTTAACTACTTTCAAAATCGAAGGCAGTATGGGTTGTAATGCTCACTCAGAGTTTATTTTATGGGCTAGTGAATTTGTGTAGATAAAGCCAATTGGACCTTGGGAGGTGTGAACATAAATAGTCCGTGGTTTGATCTTATAGATAAAATACACTGCTGAATATGAGCCAATCTAGGTTTGTTCCCAAGTGATTCCTCCGCTGCTTTATGTAAAGCATCCTCAGCCTGTTTGAGTATTAATGTTGCGTGGTTCTTTGCATCAAGGTTTTCAAATACGCCTGATAACAACAAGGCAAGGGAGGTTAGTTTCGTTAATAGGTAGGAATTAGGGACGCTCTGCATCTCGATTAATATTTCGGTGGTTTCAAACGCACAACCAACGAAAGCGACGGCTTCCTGCCATTTATTATTCTGAATAAGGAGTTCTCCCTTGTCCTGTGAGTCTTCTATA
Organism: Alteromonadaceae bacterium M269; assembly: GCA_004353515.1. Classification (GTDB taxonomy): domain Bacteria; phylum Pseudomonadota; class Gammaproteobacteria; order Enterobacterales; family Alteromonadaceae; genus M269. The sequence continues at coordinate 96,493 of SMNZ01000003.1, forward strand.
CATGAAATCGCTTCTTGGGGATGAAAGTAAACCCAGTCACGATGTTTTGGACATAAGAATGTAAGTGCCATGATTTCCTACTTGAGTGAGACTGCAATAGAAAAACCATAAATTAACTTTTAATTTAATGCAAATGAAAATTGTTATCATTTGCATGTTTGATTATTAAATATGGCTGGTGCACTTGACATGCAACTTTTTGGTTGCGTATGCTCAAAATTCAAGCAAACGACAGTAACGTTATGGATATTTTTAAAGCACTAGCAGATGCGAATAGGCGGAAGGTTATCGAAGCACTCTATGAGGAAGATGGCTTATCGATTAAGCAGCTAACTCATGGTTCCACGATAAGTCGCCAGGCAATGACTAAACACCTTAATATTTTGATTCGGTCAAAGATTGTGACCGCTGAGTTCTCCGGTAAGGAGCGCGTTCATAAACTGAACCCTAAAGCAGTTAAGGTGTTGTTCGATTGGCTAGCGCCGTTTGCACAGCAGTGGGATGTGCGGCTTGAACGTTTAGCTCAACAGTTGGGAGAAAAAGAATGACGAATAAAATAGATTCGATAGTGAGAGAAATGACATTTAATAAATCGATAGATGTCGTTTGGCGAGCCATTACAGATCCAAAAGAAGTGGCGTCTTGGTTTGGTTCTGCCGCCCATTATGATTTAAAAGAAGGGGCATTAGGCTATTTTGAGTGGGAAGGTGAGTGTGAGGGGCGATTCGCGTTACGCATCGAATCCATCAATGAGCCTCAATATTTTGCCTGGCGATGGATGCACAACCAAGATGTCGATTTTGATGAGAACACGTCGACTCTAGTTGAATGGAAGCTTACCTCCGTATCTGAAAGTGAAACCACGCTCGTTTTAACGGAATCAGGTTTTGCAGAAGCAAAACATCGCGGCCAAAATGTCGAGGGTTGGGAGCAAGAGCTGGGAGATTTAGAGAAGTATTTGAACTAAAAGTGCTTTTCTAAAAGTGAAAATGGCATCGGGCCTAAGGTGAGTAACTTAGCGTGATGAGTTTTTAATGCTTGTTTTGTGCTTACCTTGGCTCGTTGTTTGAGTTTTAGCAGTGCATCAGCACCGTATTTATAGGTGATAACTTGCGCTGGCCAACGTTTCATTCGCGCTATTTCTCTCATCGCGATATCGTCTTGACCTTTGATGTATTGCTGCCAGTAAGACAAAGCTTTTGCATCATCCCAAGCATAGTAGTTAAGACCAACATCAAGCACGATGCGAACAGACCGTATCATGTCCCACTCCCATTTCCCTAGCTCATCATGGGCTTGATCATAGAACCCACACTCGGTTCCTAGTTCTTCAATATAGGCTGCCCAGCCTTCTCTATAGCTGGAGTAGATAAACTGCTTTTGTGCCTGGCTCTTTGGAAGCTGAGATTCCAGAGAAAGTTGATAGTGATGCCCTGGAACCGCTTCATGCATATAAAGCCAAGCAATTTGTCTGATATTGAACGGTTTATCAAAATAGTTATATGAGAATCGGTTGTTACCATAATATCCAGGTGTTTGAGCTAGACGTGCATTTGTACCCGCCCTTATTTTTATCTCTGGTACTTTATCAAGGTAGGGAAAGCAAGCTGAAGCCAATGATTGAATATGCTTTTTCTCTTCTTCAAATGCGCTATGGACGGATTGCTTTGAGTTAAGGAAAAACTGACCTCCGCCTAATCCTGAGGTGCCAAGCTTAAGTTCATTTATGACTCTTGTTTGCGCAGCTTGTAGCTTGCTGTATACGCGTTCTACTTCTTTTTGACCAAATGACATGATGCTCTCGGGAGTGGCATCCGCATCTACCCATCGTTTCAGAAAGTATGAATACCAGGCTTTACCCATGGGTATTCTAGCCAGTCCGTCATCGTTTAATTGTGTAGGTTTGGATTGATTCCATTGCCGCTCAAGTGCTAGGCGCTCCAGATTTAAGTCGACCTCATAACGGATTAGATCAATATCTAATTTGAGCTTCTGAGATAGCTCTTTCGTTTCAAGGGTACTCAGTTGATTGAGAATAAGTCTGAGAGCTTGTTCTTGCTTGGTGATGCGGCTAGTCGACGGAATTGCCTGTAGGTTGTCTTTGTACGCAAGCCTTAAAGGAGGGAATTGGAGTTCATCAATTTGAGTTAGTATGGATTCAATGGTTTCACGGGCTCCAGTATTAGCCTCTGATAGCTTTGGTATTGCCAATAAAAATGCAAGAACAAAAATTGTGAACGTATGTCCCATACTCAATAACCCGAGGATACCTGCTAACGACATTATTATATTGATTCAGCGTTGCATTATAGAGTTGAAAGTAGGGTGAGCTGCTAATTGAAGTGTAACAAGCTAATTCTTGGGCCCCAGTTATGTAGCTGAAGCAAAAACAAAAAAGCTCGGCAGATATTTATACCTGCCGAGCTTTAAATGCGTGGTACCAGCTGCGTTTAAACTGAAGCTTGTTCTTGTGAACGATTTCTGACTTCACCCGCCCGCGATTCGATGTCGCTTTTTAACGATTGGAAAAGCCCTAATGCAAATAAAACCTCTGCTAGCACGAAGAGTGGACCTATAAGTAAGCCCATTAAGTCATCGACGAAAGCTGGCTTTTTACCTTCGTAATGGTGACCGATAAACTGAACAATCCAGCCGCCAACGAAAAGGCCAATGCCTGTGCTCAGCCATACCGTTGTTGAGCTTGCGGCAATGCTATTGGCACCATAAATACCAGCAGCCATTAATGCAGCCATGAGTATGCCGAAAATGACATTAAGTCGCAGATAGAAAATAATGCTAGCAACATAACCTACAATGGCTGGCGTTAGTGTTAAGCCTGCGATTTCAAAGGCTGGTCGAGACAATAAAACAATAACAGCGAAGACGATGACAGGAACACCAACCAAGTGAGTTAGGATGTTACGCGAGTCTCTATGATATTCCGCATAGCTCGATAAATGCTCAATAAAGTTTTTCATAGCAATGTCCACAGTTCTTAACTTCTGAACCATAGTAACAAAACCGAGAAATCTGAAATGTCTACTTTTTGACAGTTGGAGCGTTTTTAGCGCTTACTCTGATATATCGAACTTTTAAGCCGCGGTCAGTTGGGATCTACCAATTCTCGTAAGTTTTCAGAAAGTTTATCTGATACCGCAAAAAAGGTATCCAAGTCCTCTTGTGATATACCGACCTTCAATCGCTCTGAAAACTCTTCTTCAATTTTCTCTATGGAGGTGAAAAATTCGTGGCCTTTCTTAGTTAAAGACAGTAGCTTGCTTCGCCCATCATTTGGGTTGGGTATACGCTCAACCAATTGCATGTCGCAGAGTTCTCCGACCAATCTTGTTACTTGTCCTTTATCTCGTTTTAAGGTTTTAGCGAGGTCGAGCAATGTCGAGTTGTTATTGGTCCATATTTGTCGCATAGCCCTCAGTTGCAGTGGAGACGGTTTAGTTTTTAGATTGCTTAATTTGGGTGCTATTTGTGTTGTTAAATCGTAGCTCAGGCGGAACGCGACTTCGTGTATCGTGCGCTTCTTGTCCATAGAGGTAGCTCTCAGTACTTCATTTTTTCTGCATTTTTTCACTATAGCATAGCTATGTCGTTGTTAATATTGTTGACAAAAGTCAATTAGTTTTATTTAATTGATATAGGTCAACTATTTTTGTTTGGTCAGTGATGTTGATTCTTTGTTATCGAACAGTGGTTGAGCCTATTGCCAAGAGTTAAGAAATAGCTCTTGTGATTTATTGATGAACGCAAAAGCCACCGACTTACAAGGCGTGGGTGTCTTTTATCTGAAATTTGGAGAACTTATATGTTACGTATCGCACAAGCACTCTCGATACTTTTTGTGGCGATTTTTGTTGCTGCATCTATGACGAGCATTTTCCTGCCCGAAACGCTGGGGCAGGCTAGTGGTTTTAATCCAACGACGGATTACGGTCTTACTAATGTTAGGACACTAGGAGCACCGTTGTTGAGCCTAGCCATCATCACGTTACTCGGCGCTAGACGAAAGGAATGGTTGCTATTATTGCCAGCTTCACTCTATTTTTTCTTCAACGGATCAGCCCGGGTGATCTCTCTGTTTTTTGAGCAGTACGACCCTGTCATGTTACGTGGATTAGTGCTGACATTTGGCCTCTTTGTCTTATCTCAAATCGCTTTACATACATTTCGCTTATCTAAGAAAGAGCAGCTTCCGGAAGCTTAGACTCTATAGGTAAGCGGAATGTGAGCGTTGGTTATGCCAGTCGTTGTTTGCCTTGTTTGCGGTACTCTGCAGGAGATTGTTCAGTTGCTCGTTTAAATGAGCGGCTAAAATAGGATGAATCCACAAAACCAAGATGTTGCCCGATAGAACCTACAGGCTTTTCTGTGTGGACTAATAATCGCTTGGCTTCCGCAATAACACGAGCATGGATAAGTTCGTTAGCCTTAACGCCTAGGTGCTTTTTACACAGGAAGTTCAAATGTCCGGGCGTAAGATTCAAACGACTGGCGTATTCGGACACACTTTGCATAACAGTGAAATGTTCCTCAATAAGGTAGCGAAAGCGGGATATCGTTTGATTAGAGAGGTTATCTAGTGTTTGGGCGTTTTGCGCAGCGTACCATCGGTTGATTTTGACCAAGACTTCGTAAGCTATTGCTCGAAGCAAATGTGGGCTATCTTCACTTAACGACTTTATTTCGTCTCGCATAACATTCATTCGTTCTGTTAAGTAATGTCGTTGCTCCGCGCTAACTCTGAGTGAAAGAGGTCCAGTGTCGGCATGGAAGTAACGTAGCCGATGTAAGAATAGTGTATCGTTGAAATGTTCTAATAAAAATTCTGCTGGGAAAAACAAGCAAAGCCCATCGAGGTCATCTGCAAACCAACGCCTGACTTGGCCTGGCGATGTGAAAAATAATGTATCGGATGAGATTGTATAGCGCTCATTGTCTAACCAAAACTGACCACTACCATTTGAAATGAGTGTGATGTCATAAAAGTTCAATCGGTAAGGGATAGTCGACTTTTCAAAGGTTGGCATATCGTGGATCCATGCAACATCTATCAATAACTCAGGCCCATACTTTTTCCTTGAAAAGTGGATGTTCTTAACGTTATCAATCGTTGAACTAGATGATTCGGACATGATACGAGCTTCCAAAAAGGGCTTCTGTATTAGCAGTAAAAGTATAAAGCAATATTCATGAATTTTTACAATTACTGGAATGCAATCCACGAAAAGTACCAATCTTTGCTTGTTTGTTCCATGTTGAAGTTCGGTATTTAACTCTAAACTCCTTATATCAATTGGATTTCCGGATGAAAAATAATGCAGGTCGTTAAAATGCGTTGGTGGTTAGTTTTACTTTCTTATCTCTTGGTTTGTTCGATGACGAGCCATGCTCAGCAGCTTATTAGCATGGATAGCTCTAATTGGCAGTTTAGCGGTGATGGGGTATCTCTGGAGCAAATTGACGGGCGTCAGGCTATCAAGATTAAAACAGGGAAAGCGGAATTAAATAATCTGCTGTTGGAAGATGGCGTTATCGAATTTGATCTCTATCTCTCAGGAGAGCGTGCTTTTAGTTATCTCTATTTTAGAAATGAATCTGACGATGAACATGAAGAGATATACTTTAGAAATCACAAAGGTAATGCACCTGATGCAGTACAGTACTCGCCAGTTTTCCAGCGTCGTTCTGCATGGCAGATTTATCACGGTGATCTCGGGACTGCCTCTATACCACTCCCCGCCCAACAGTGGATTAAGGTAAAAGTAGAGTTAGCGGGGGAATCAATGAAACTTTGGGTTGGTGATGATGCGAAGCCTGTTTTAGATATTGACCAGCTTGGCCGCAAACCTCAAGAAGGCTCACTCGCTTTTAGAGGTTTTGTCCCAAGAAATAGTCCTGCTGAGTACAGTGCTTACTTTAGTAATCTGAAAGTGACCAAGAAGAGCTCACAAAAGTCAGAGGTAAACCCGCCTGTGGATTTGCCGTCGGGCCAGATAACACGATGGCGTGTTTCACCAGCATTTGATGCACCTACAGGACCTATTGCCCAACTACCCGAATTAGCCTCTGACAGTAAGTGGGAAGTCCCTGTTATGCAGTCTAATGGCAGCTTTGAGTTTCTTCGTTCACGGAAAATACCCGATGGATCGCGGCACTGGGCAGTTGTTGCTCAGGTGAATCTGAAATCAGACCAAGAGCAAACTTGTGCGTTGCACCTTGGGTTTAGCGACGAGATAACATTATCAGTGAACGGACAAACCATTTTATATCAGGACGCAAGCTACCGATATTCCGACAGGCGCCAGCAAGGTGTGATGCACCCAGATCAGGTTGTTGCTTTTATTCCTCTAAAGAAAGGCGAAAACCTGGTTAGAGCTGTGGTTGCCGATCGTTTTGGTGGCTGGGGATTAAGTGGTCGATTAGAGTCATGTCGTGGTGTGACACAAAGCTAGCGACTAAACGCGAAATTTAACACTGAAACTTCCTATTGTTTCTCTGTTTTTTTGCCCTGTATTTGCAGGGCTTTTTTCATTTGAAACAGCTAATTGGGATCTTGCAAGTACAAGATAATCATGCGTTTTATTTCATCAACTAGCTGATTCTCTTTGAGGAGTTCAGGTTGGTTCAAAACAGCATCATGCGTAAGGCTTTCAACAACTCGGTGCGTAATTTTTACTGCTAAAGAGATGTCGAGGCCAGGTTTAAGTTCATGTTGATGTGCCGTAAAAATGAGTCCCAAGAAGTCGCGAATAGATTCTCCGGATTCTTCTGCCTCTGTAATATCTAAATGGCTAAGCTCGTTACCTATCACTCGGTGTAAGTCGGGGTCTATGCGATGTGCATCAATTGTTGCAACGATTAAGCTTTCAATTATGCGCTCAAAAGGTTGTTCAGAGTTTGCTATATAAGCTTCTTTGATAAGTGTTCTTAATTCAGCAAAGTGTTCTCTTTTCAATTCCGCGATCAATACTTCTTTTGATGGAAAGTATTGATACAAAGACCCAATGCTTACTCCAGCTCTTTCTGCAACGTGATTTGTGGTGAATTCCAGTAACCCTTTTTCTTTTAGCAGTTGTGCTGCTGCTTCTTTTATACAATCAACGGTTACCTTTGATCTTGCTTGTGTTGGCTCTTTCTTGATCTTGTACTTAGGTTTTTTCAAATGTATTTCCTCAAAATGATGCTATTCAGACGATAAAACTCATTTTTAATTCACTGAACTATGTGAGTAATTTCTGTATCTCTTTTTCAAGAGGAGCCGTTGGAATGTTTAAATATCATTAAAATACAATGATCTACGACTGAGTTTTTTACCGGTAACAATCATAAATTATGCGAGTACTCAAATTATAGTAATTAGTGGACTATGTAGTCTATTAATTGTTGGTTGTTAGAGTTTATTTTATGAACATAAGTCAAAAATTCCTTTGTATTCCTATCTTTCTTTTATTCTTTTGTACTTTTAGCGTTAACAGTGAGGAGCAGCAGGACTCTAGCTTTATCATAGTTGGAGCAGCTTTAAACAATGAGTACAGAGGGAGTGATGATTATTCTGTAGTGCCGTTTATTGTTTCTAATTTTTCTGTGGGTTCAGTTGGTGTTGAGCTCGAAGGGCTAACTTTTAGAGCACAGCTGTTCGATTACTCTAACTGGGAGTTCGGGTTTACTGCTGAATACGATTTTGGAAGGGATGAGGATGTAGATAATGAGGTTGTTGCGAGCTTAAGGGAAATTGATAGCACGATAAATACTGGGGCTTATGCGTTTTATCAAGATAACAGTGTTTTTAAGCAAGGTGATGAGTTTGAATTCAGGCTATCGGCATTAGTTGATTCTGGCGATGCACATGAAGGGGCTTATGCAACACTTGGAGCGGCTTATACCTTGCCAATGAAAAGCCAGTGGCGTATACAATTTGAACTGGAAACTACCTACGCAAATGACGATTATATCGATACCTACTTTGGCATTGATGAAGAGAACTCTTTATTGTCTGGTTTGCCCATTTACGACGCTGATAGCTCGTTTAGGGATGTTACTTTGAGTACGAGTATCGGCTATTTTACTAAATCGAATTGGGGAGTCTTTGCACGGCTAAGTGCTTCAAAGCTTCTTGGTGATGCCAAGGATAGTCCTATAGTTGATATCGGAAGTAGTAATCAATATTTATTTGGCATTGGCGCCTATTATCGATTTTAAACCTGAGGTGTGCATAGATACCTAAAAGCCAAGTTCTTCAATAAAAGGAAAGCTTGAGTAGTGTGTTGTTATTGATTAATAGTATCGATATATTCTTTCAAAACCATGAACAATGCTCATAAATGTTAGATAGAACACACCTTAAAATCATCCAAGCTATACAGCAATACGGTACCTTGACCAAATCAGCAGAAGCGCTTCATTTAACGCAATCCGCATTAAGCCACGCAATCAAAAAGTTAGATGCTGAGCTTGGTGTACCGATGTGGGAAAAAGAGGGGCGACAATTACGTTTAACTCAGGCTGGAAAACGATTGTCTTCTCTGGCCAATAGAGTGCTACCTCAGTTCGAACACTGTGAAAGTCAAATAACCGATATCGCTAAGGGAAGACGAGGAACGTTGCGCATTGGCATGGAGTGTCACCCCTGTTATCAGTGGTTGTTGAAGGTGATCGAACCCTTTTTGAGAGAATGGCCGGACGTTGATATTGATGTCAAACAAGAGTTTCAGTTCGGCGGACTGGGTGCTCTATTGGGTTATGAGATTGATCTTTTAGTTACACCCGATCCTTTGTTTCGTCGAGGGTTAGAGTACGTCCCTGTTTTTGATTATGAGCATGTTTTGGTCGTTAACAGTGATCATCACTTAGCTTCAGTTGAATATGCAAAGCCCAGTGATATTGGGCGAGATGTCTTGATCACCTATCCGGTAGAAGCAAGTCGGTTAGATATATTCAGCCAGTTTTTACTTCCTGCAGGTTGCAGTGTTAAACAACATAGAACGCTTGAAACGACAGAAATTATGTTGCATATGGTTGCCGCGGGAAGAGGCGTTGGCGCTTTACCCAAGTGGTTGGTGGAGGAGTACTCCGATCACCTTGATTTAATCCCGGTTCGGTTGGGTAAAAAGGGTATGTTTAAACAAATCTTTATGGGAATTCGTGAGGAAGACCAAGCTATTGATTATGTTGCGGAGTTTATTAACACAGCACAGTTGTAGTGCTGATGTCAGTAGCTTTGCTTTCATTTATTGACGAAAGTTGTAGCTGCTATCATAGTGAAAGGGAGTTATAGCTATATATTACTGAGGATGGAATGAAAATGGAGTTTGAAGCATTAAACCAGTATCTACTTGCCAAGCCTGAAACAATTCAAGATTTTCCTTTTGGCGATGATGTTTATGTCTACAAAGTCAAAAAGAAAATGTTTGCATTGATTGGCTGGCGTGAAGAAAAAATGATGCTCAACCTCAAGTGTGATCCCGATGAAGCCGTTGCTTTACGTGATGTCTTTTCGGCCATCACTGAAGGTTACCATATGGATAAGAAACACTGGATCTCAGTATATTTCGATGGGACTGTACCTGACGGTGAGGTTAAACGCTTGATCGACAATTCTTTTAAGTTGATTGTAGAAAAGATGCCCAAAAAGGATCAACGCTCCATTTTATTGCATCTTTAAATATTATTCTTTGCTTGATTCTAATGTCGATTCGATAACTGCTTTAAGCCGAGTAGGTGTTGTTTTGTGAATGGATAAGTCCTGACATTGATTAAAAGCCATAAATGGCTGAAGTTCTTTTATCAACGAGCTAGCGAAGGCTTCTGTCTTCTTCAACCAAGGCTCAGCTGCCAGATGGTTTATGTGTAAGATTCCTGTTTTTCTATCAGCTTTGCAGTCAGCTCGTGCAACTAATCTTCCACCCCAAAGAATCGGCAATGAGAAGTAACCGTATTGCCTTTTGGCCTCAGGAACATAGCATTCAATCAGATAATCAAAATCAAACAAGGCTTGCATGCGTTTGCGTTGAATGAGTAGGTTATCAAAGGGTGAGAGAATTTTAAGCTTACTTTTGGCCAACGGTTTACTTAATAAGCTGAAAGATTCCGGCAAGGCGTAGTAGGTATCTTTTTTCACAGAAACACTTATCAACTCATTGTTTGAAAGCATACTCTCAATTTGCGTGGCCACAGCTGCTTTCACGTTTTTCAGTAAGTAGATGATGTCAGGTAATTGCGCTAAACCGTTAGCTTTTAAATATTGTGTGATAAGAAAGCGAGCGTATTCAGTCGCTGTTGGCATTGTGGTATCCACAGTTGCAGGCAATACGCGCTCGGTTAAGTCATAGACTTTATGGAAGTTTTTGCGATAAGGGATCATAAGATCGCCCTGCATAAACAAATATTCTAAGGCCTGTTTGGTTGGTTTGCTGGCCCAGTCGTACTTTTTGAAATTCTGTTGGTCGAAGTCCTTTGCCATTAAAGGCCCTTCTTCCTTTATGCGTTTTAAAACTTGCGTAATGAGTTTGTCGTTACGCGGATACCAATGTTTCTGAGTACCGGTTTTCATGTCATGCTTTCTGGGCAAGCTGAAGCGGTAATCTTTCATTGGGAGATAAGCCGCAGCGTGTGACCAATATTCGAAAGCCTTGCCTGATGAAACCAGATCATCCAGATGTTGCTTTTTATACCTTGGATTTCGATTCCACAAAGTATGGTGATGTGCTCTTTCTATCACTGAAATGGTGTCAATTTGCACATAGCCCATATGCTCTAGCGCAGCCAGTGTAGCGTCAATACTGCGCCCCTTTTGAGTATTAGATGGCAGTTTTTGTGATAGGAGGACGAGTTTTCTGGCTTCGGCAATGGATAGTGATTCGGTCAAAATGTCATCCTTAATAATGTTTATATAACGCCTCGTTGCGATAGAGATAAGATACTTTGCTCATCTAGGGCTAAGCGCGCTTTCAATACTTGTGTTGTATGCTGGCCTAGCATAGGAGGAGCTTGATCATAACTGATGGGGGTCCGTGAGAAGTTAATCGGGTTAGCAACAGTTGGAATGTCTAAACCTGTTTGGTGTTCCAAGTTTCGCTTCATTTGGCGGTGCTTGATCTGTGGGTCATCAAAGACTTTTTCGATGTCATTAATAGGACCGCAGGGAACACCTTTTTGCTCTAACGAATTCAACCAATGTTCGTTGCTTTTTTGTTGGATGATATCAGCAAGTGTTGAGACGACCGCTTCTCTGTATGTAACTCTGGCACTGTTAGTTTGGAATCGCTCATCTTCCAGTAAGTGCTGGCACTCTGCTACCTGGCAGAAGTCTGAGAATTGAGAATCATTGCCTACTGCGAGAATAATGAAGCCGTCAGACGTTTTAAAGGTTTGATAAGGCACAATATTTGGATGGGAGTTGCCCATTCTCTGAGGGACTTGTTGACCCACAAGGTAATTCATTGCCTGGTTAGCTAATGTGGCAACTTGCACATCGAGCAACGCTAAATCGATATGTTGGCCTAACCCTGATTTTTCTCGTTCTATTAATGCACTTTGTATCGCTGTTGTGGCGTACATACCTGTGAGGATATCAGTTAACGCAACGCCGACTTTCTGAGGGCCGCCGCCTGGGTTCGAATCTTTTTCCCCGGTAACGCTCATCAACCCACCCATACCTTGTAGCAGAAAATCGTATCCTGCTCTGTTTGCGTAGGGGCCACTTTGCCCAAAACCTGTAATGGAACAGTAAATCAATTTGGGGTTTATGTGCTTCACGGCGTCATAGTCGAGTTTGTATTTTTGTAGCCCGCCAACTTTAAAGTTCTCAATCAAAACGTCGCTCTGTTCTATAAGTTGATGAATGAGAGCCTGACCTTCTTGTTGTTGAATATCGACGGTGATGGATTTTTTACCCCTGTTGGCAGATAGGTAATAAGCTGACTCCGAGGTTGGTTTGTTGTCTTGGTCTTTAAGGAAAGGGGGGCCCCAACGTCGAGTATCATCGCCTGTTTGTGTTTTTTCTACTTTGATAACCTCAGCGCCCATATCCGCTAGCATCTGACCTGCCCAAGGGCCTGCCAAAATTCGGCTAAGCTCTAATACTCGGATGTGTGAGAGTGGGGCATGAGACATGGAGAAAACACCCTAAGACAGTTAAAACAGCAGAATAATAGCGGAAAGTGCTAGTAGGGCATAGACGACTTTCTTAAATAAGATTTCGTTGATACGTTTGTGAATAAACTGCCCTGCAAATAGTGATAACAAAAGAACGGGCAGGTAATAGGCTATCTGCACATAGTAATTTTCAAGCACACCTTTGTGCCATAAAACGACGGCATAAAATGAATTTAATCCAAGCCAAGTGGCAATTAGGGTTGCTCGGAATTGCGCTTTGTTCAATGAAGTCCGGCTTAATGCATAGACAAGAATAGGTCCACCCGATACGAATAAGCCATGCATGATGCCAGCAACAAAAGTCCAACTGCCTTGCCAGAATTTGCCTTTGGGCTTTTGCTCAGACATGGTGTAAAGCTTATAGCTTTCCCTGATTGAGAACCAAAGTACCAAGCAAGCTAATAGGTGCTTTAGATGAGTATTGGATAGATAATCAAGTAGAGCGATGCCGAGTATCATGCCAGCTAACATGAGAGGGAAAATCAATTTAAAGAGAGTGGGCTTATGAATATGTACTCCTATTTTAGTAATGGTGGATGAGGTCATAACCACATTTAAACTAACGAGGATGGGTAACATGGTCTCTATGGGAAGGAATAAGCTACCTAGTGCAATGGCAATCACATTCGCACCAAAGCCGGTTGCGATTTGTGTGGTAAAGCCTAAAAAAACAAATAAACCGAACCAAATCAGTTCAGGGGTCAATCCAGTTCTCCAGAGAATTGTCGCCAGCTTATTTTTTGAAAGAGCTTAGGTATTAAAAACCAGAGCCAAAAGCCGAATCGTGATGTGAGTTGCGAAGAGTATAAACGCTCTTTACCGCTAAAGTCTGCATTTATAATTTGTTGTGCCATAGTTTTGGCTGTGATTTGTTGCCCTATTCTGGACTGAGGGCGTTTAGTTGCATTTCCGTCCTCGCCTAGTGCATTTTTTTCAATGCTAGTAGATACGAAGCTAGGGAATACAATAAGCAGTTTGATGCTCTGTTGATAAAGCTCAGGACGCCACGTTTCAAAATGTTGAGACAGCGCAGACTTGCTCGCACAATAAGCGGCTCTCCCAGGCACCGGCATAACCGCAGCCATACTGGCTAAGCAAATAATCTTGCCTTTCGCTAGGTTAAGAGATGGAAGTAATTCTCTGGTTAAAAAAACAGGAACGCGCCAATTCAATGCCATTACGTTATCGAACACTGATAAATGAGTCTCGCTCGCCTTACTTCTGTGTGTAATACCTGCGTTGTTAATTAACAAATCAAGTTTAGGTACTCGTTTATGGAAAGATGAACAAAAGGCATTGAGTTGCTCCTCGTTCAGTAGATCAATAGCGTAGGTGGTAGCATTTTCTCTAAGCTCCTCCTTTCGTTGTGCGAGCCTTTCTTCATCTCGGTCTAGCATGTGCACATGGTACCCATGGTCTGCATAGGCTTTAGCTAATGCCCAACCCAATCCGTCAGCGGCACCAGTAATTAATACCTGTTTAGTCATTAGTTTGGCTCTGTTGTTGACGGTGTCGCCAAAAAAGCTCGAATACTTCTTTTGTCGTTTTTTGAGGCTGATAGCCGAATTCAGACTTTAATTTCTTATTGGATAGCACCGGTCTGTATTGGAGAAACATGACTTGCTCGGGTTTTGCCGATGCTAGTCCAAGTTTATAGCCGACCCATAAAGCTAGTTTTAATACAAACGCGGGTACGCGTTGAACAGGTTTTTTCATGATAGCTGCTAGTTGTTGCACAGTAAGCTTGCCATCTCCAGCTAGATTGTACGCGCCGCTTTTACTATTAAGCGCACCAAAAGCCAGTGCATGAACAAGGTCGTTGTCCCAAATAAATACGAACGGTGAGTTTGAGCTACCAACTGCCAAAATGCGTTTTCGGTCAAAAAGGGCAGTGATTTTGTTTTGAGTTGTTGCACCTAGCACCGTGCATGGTCTTAGAACAAGTACCTGCGTGGTACCCTGTGTTTGAGTGAAACTCTCAAGTGCCTGTTCAACAAGCCTTTTGTGACGAGAATACGAAAATGCTTCGTTACCCCGTAATGGGTCTGATTCGCTTATCCACTCCGGGTTATCTGCGTGATAACCGTAGGCCGCACCGCTTGATGTCACCGTTAGGTGTTGTACATGGTTGTTGAGGCAAGCTTGTATTACATTTTTTGTACCATTGACGTCTATATCGTATTCCAGAGCTTCGTCTTTACCTGGTGAAACGATAGAGGCCAAATGCACAATGTGAGTAATTTGGTGTTTAGCGACAAATTGCGTTAGGTCGTTAGAACGGATGTCCATCTGTTCGATAGGAAAAGAAAGTGCTGAGCTTGGAGAAGAAATATCGATACCGATGACTTTGCATGTTTCATCTTTAGACAAATGTTGCCCTAGCAATCGGCCTATATAGCCGTTAGCGCCTGTGATTAAGATATGCTTAGTTGTTGTCATTGTGTGGAGTCCGGTGCTTTTCTGGACCAGATAAATGCAAGTGTGCTTCCTGTCACAAGGTGCCAGACTCCCCAGAAAGCCGTAATCATCATGGCTCCTCCAATATTGGGCATAAAGGTAAATAACAGGACGAGTCCTAAGCCTGAGTTTTGAATACCAACTTCAAAAGTGATTGCTCGCCTATCATCTGGTTGAAGTTTAAACAAACGAGCTGAGAGGTTACCTAATAACAACGCACAGCCGTTATGTAAGATGACTAACCACAGAAAAACTGGCCAGTACTCAGCAAATAAGTTGGCGTTATTGATAAAAGCGATAAAGACAAAACCGATGAAAACTATCAGCGATAGCTTACGTAGGGGCTTTACTGACGCTCTTTCAATAGCTGGGAAACGATGGCCAACGTACATGCCAGTCGCCAAAGGCAAACCTAAAACCATGATAATGAGCGTAAAGACATCGCTAAAACTTATTCCGACATCGGAGAGGATTTCTGACGTTTGTGGATCAAGGGATGCGTAAAAGGTTAAGTTGAAAGGCGTCATAATAACTGCCGACAAACTAGAAATGGCTGTCATTGAAACAGATGTCGCAACATTGCCTTTCCCGATAAAAGTGATCACGTTCGAGAAGACACCGCCAGGGCAAGAAGATACTAGAATCATACCCAGAGCGATGCTGGGAGCCATATCCAGTAGTTGCGTTAAGGCGTAAGTAAAGGCAGGTAAAATGATGAACTGGCATAGCAAACCAATGGCAGGTGCTAAGGGCTTCTTTAGAACGCGGGTAAAATCATCAACTTTTAGGCTGAGAGATACGCCAAGCATCAGTAAGGCCAGAATGATATTGAGGATCAATAAGCTTTCTGGGTTGAAGTTGATGCTAACATTATCCATCGTTTTTTAGCTTAATGTCGCTTCAAACTTTTGCGTGTACTTACGCAGACTATCTAAGTAGGACTGCTTATGAACATAGTAAGCCATGCGCGGAACTTTGAGGTAATTCATACCGCCGGTAATATCATCTTTACTTGCTACAACCTGTTGTTCAAACCAATCGACTGTATTTTGATGTCCTTCAGCTTTTAACTTCAGTAGCATAGCAACAAGTTGAGCTTGTTCTGCCCGACCTTGCCAGCCTAAGCCTGCTGCTTCGATCATGCCCATGACAAAGAGGTTTTTTTGAGTTGGGTTAAATACGTTAAGAAACAGGTCGGGAGCATCTTGTTTCCAATTCAAAAGCTGCCGGTCAGCAAAAGGAAAATCAAGTTTATAACCCGTCGCCAGTAGAATCAGGTCGTAGTCTGCCTGTTGGTTATCGATAAAGGTTACAGTTTGCCCCTCAATACTCTGAATGTCTTTTCGAGGCTTAATGTCACCATGCCCCAAGTGGTGAAGTGCCAATGAGTTTATGACAGGATGCGACTCATACATTTTGTAATCAGGGTCAGGCAAACCATAGTCGCTAGGTTTACCAACAAGTAGTTTGATCAGTAGACTTTCTGTAAATGATTTAATGCTTTTCGGAAGTTTGTTTTTGCCCCCCAAACTGTCGATGGGTTTGCCCAAGACAAATTTGGGTAAGAAGTAATATCCGCGACGAACACTGATATCGACAGACTGTGCATAATGCACTGCATCGACAGCGATATCACAAGCACTATTACCGCAACCTAGGATCAAAACTCTTTTGTTTTTGAATAACTCAGGAGAGCGATATTCACACGAATGGAGTATTTCTCCATCAAATGAATTGGGAAGCTGTGGGACATTAGGTGTATGCAGGTTTCCATTGGCTATAAGAACACCAGCAAAAACTTCAGATCTTTCTTCCTCATTGTCCAGCCATTTTACTTGCCATTGATTATCTTCGATAGGCGCGATAGAAGTTACTTTGCAGCCGAAATTGAAGTATTGCTTCAGGTTAAAGTGTTCGCTGTAATCACGAAAGTAGTCACGGATATCAGAGTGTTTAGGGTAGGTTGGAACGCCTTCGCTCATCGGAAATTCAGTGAACTCGGTCATGTGCTTTGAGGAGATCAAATGTGCACTTTCGTACATGGTGCTGTGCGGATTATCGATATCCCATAAACCGCCGACATCAGAATGAAGTTCGAATCCCTCGAATGGGATACCGTATTTCTGTAGCTGTCTGGCAGTGGCAAGCCCCATAGGTCCTGCGCCAATCAGTGCGTAAGGTCTTTGAGTCATAAAGGTACAATGTGTGAATTGTCGTTAGATTTTACGTGTATTCTTTTTCTGCACACGGTTAATATGTCATCAATAAATGGTTAATTTGTGCCAGGTTAAATGCGAACGGTTAGTCAGTCTTATTTAAAATCACTCTTAAAATATGTTGCTGATAAAGGACTAGCGCCTTCAGACTTGCCTGCTACTGCTGAAAAAGGGCGTATCAGTCTGCTGGAGCAGGATAAAGTTTGGAAGTATCTCAACGATTATGCGGAACCCCTATTTGGTTTTGAGTTTGGCTGTCGCTTGAGTGCTGCTGATTTGGGCGTTTTTGGTCATCTATTGATGAGTGCAGCGACTCTGGATGAAGCGTTAACGTTCTTGCGAGACTATTATCCGATTGTTGGTGATGGAGGTATTATCTCGATTGAATCAACGCAAGCCGATTGCATCATCAATTATCAGCCGCTCTATAAAGATGCCAGAGCGTTGAGGATTGAAGCGGTGATGGCTTGTTTAATGAGTTTAGGGCACAAGCTGACGTCAGCCACGTTTTCTATAAAGTCATTGAGTTTGGATTATCAGCCCGAATCCTCAGTGTTGGAGTCTTTTGTTAACTTGGGTGATTGTGATATCCAAGTGAACCAAAAGCAGATTCAACTGGTTATTCCTAAAGCTATGATGCATCAGGCTTTTGAATATGCAGACTCAAGTGTTGTTGATAGCTTATTACCAAGTGTTATTGAGCAATTTAGTCAGCTTGAGCACGTTCCCGTTGCCCAAAAAGCAGCACACCTTATTAATTTAGAGCCAACGATGACACGAGCTCAATTGGCGCAGAAAATGGGGTTGTCTGAAAGAAGTTGTTGCAGATACTTGAAAACATCGGGAACCAGCTTTGCTATACTTAAGCAAGAGGTTTGTTTGAGGCAATCAGAACAAATGATTTCGAACAACTTGCCGATAGAACGTATAGCAGAAGTTTTAGGCTATAGTGATGCGAGTGCTTTTATTAAAGCGTTCAAGGGTTGGACGGGAATTACACCTGGACAATTCAAAAGACGCACGGTCTCTTCACGAAACGCCTAACCTTGATTTAGCTATAAGTAATAGGAGCAGCCGTTATCTTATCTATAGAGAGTTTTAAAGGTATCGTTGATAGCCTAGCCGATGCAGTTTTTGTGTTGGATCAAGACAGTAAGTTGCTCTATAAGAATGATGCTTTTGAGCAGTTGAGTCATAATCAAAAGAATGGGATTTTGACTCATGTTGTGCGCTCTCGTGACCTTCAATCTGAGGTTTTTGAGTTCGGCAGTAAATTGATCAGGCGAATTTTGTTGGAAGAGGGAACAGCATTTTTAGTTGCCTCTGAGTACAGCAAAGAATCAGTGTCGGAAAGAACATTACGCGAAATTACCGCGGCGACGACTCAAACTGAAAATATCTACTTTGCTGCGGCACAAGCTATCTTCAAATGCCTATCTTGGCGCTGGGTTGTGATTACGCGCTTCACTACACCTGCAAGGCTTGAGGTCCTGGCTTTCCTGGATAACGGACAACGCGTCGATGAATATGAGTACGATGTGGCGGGAACGCCTTGTGAACGCGTAGTTAATACCAATCGTTTTACCATGTATTCTGACGTGAGCATGGCCTTTCCAAACTACAGCGCACTCGAGGATATCGGGGCAAAAACCTATGCGGGACTGATTTACAGAGGCACGGATAATCAGCCCCTAGGTCATGTTATGGCGATGCACGATGATAGGGATGTTGATTTTACCTTATCTGAAGATGTGATTGGTGTCGCTACTATTGCTTTGTCTTCGCATTTTCAATTGCTTAAAACGACCTCCCAGCTGAGAGAAGTAGAAGTGCAGGCAAAGGTTGATTGCTTGACGAATATTGGCAATCGAAGTGCGTATCAAGACAAACTCAACGAAGTTTCTCAGTTCGTTGAGTCCAAGCCAGAGTCGAATTGGACAGTAGCTATTGTGGATCTGGATAATCTTAAACCTCTGAATGATGAAAGAGGGCACGATGCAGGCGATCGCTTTATTCAGCTTATTGCATCTGAGCTTTCTCGCATCGGTCGAGTTGAAGATCACGCCTTCCGAATTGGTGGAGACGAGTTTGCTGTTATCTTCAGTCAAAGCACTCCTACTTTTACCAGCGCTCTTTATAACAGGTTTGAAAAGATTATTGAGCGCGTCAGGTTAGCGTTGGACTTTCATATCGATGCTAGCATTGGGTGTGCAACAGTTAGTGAAGTTGAGGGTAATGTTAATGCCTGCATTAAGCTGGCTGATGAGAGAATGTACAAAATGAAACATGCTAAGAGGAAGTTTTTAGGGAAGATTAAGTAGGGGAGATTTTTGTTTTATAAATATCAATCAAAAGCACACATTAGCAACTACTGACCTTCATTGCTGGCATGGTGTGTCGTATTACTCTTAACACTCACGATACCGTTCTCTACCGTCATTAATTTTGCTGTGTCATCGCTTTGGTTTAAATAACTTGCGACCATAGCGTTGAATTCATTTGATTGTTTAAATTGTTCAGCAGCATTTTTAAGTGCTTCATAAACGGGCTTAAGTGTTTCTGTCTTTCGAACTGCAATATAACTGACAGCATTCCTATAAGTGTGAATTCGTTCTATCGAGGTGCAATTGATGTTTGCATCAAGACAGGTCAGCACTAGTCCCATGTCAGAAAAGAACAAACTTTTCGTACGATGTTTTAATAGAGAATGAATCGCCACTGGCCAGTTGTTAAAAGCCATAATGTTGGCAGCATTCTCATCAGTTAAGATTCTATGACGATAATCATTGCGGAGTACGCCAATATTGCCCAGCGCATCAAGTTCTTTAATTGATTCTATAAAGATATGGTCTTCTTTTAAGGTGTAAAAGGCGACTGGGTTACTGGAGATAGGAGTGATCCAGTAGTAAGCGTTTTCTCTTTCCGGTGTTCTCACTATGCCTGATATCACACTGTATTCGACAGATTCTGCTCGCTTGAGTACTCTCGCCCAAGGTAACCCTTCGACTTCTACATCGAACCCTGCATTTTTGATGATGTTTTTACTAAGGTCGATTGAGTAGCCTGTCATTTCACCTGACTTATCTGTATAGCTAAAAAACGGAACAGGGTTGGATAGTAATTTCAGCTTTTTGGAAGGCGAGCTTTCATCTGATAGCGAGCAAAAACTGCACAACAACAAAGCCAGAAATGGCAGTTGTTGAATTCGAGTTAATGATTTAGAAATTACCCGCTTTGACAAATTATTTTCCTTGGTGATTACCTGTTTTTTATTAAATTAACGGTAAAACGACAATAATACGTCCAATACATAATTATAGTTTAAAACAGGGGAAAAATGTTATTCATGTTATACCTAAGTGTATAGCTATATACGGTAAACGCTTGACTTATCGACAATTTATCACTTCCGAATCCCTTCTCACATCAGTTTGTAGTCAGTCGCTCGGTAAAAGAGGTTCACGCCCTGTTACACAATTAACAATTAGAAACAATTGAGTGTAACTAGATGCAGCTGATTTTTATTCAAATGGTAGATTTAACTTAGTAGTAAAAAATTTGAATTGGGTAGCACTTTGAATAAGCAAAATGTACTCATTGTCGACGATGAATATTTAGCCCGACAATCAGTGAAAATTATGCTGCAAAAGCGCGATAGTGTTGGTGAAGTTTTTGAGGCTGAAAATGGCTCTCAAGCACTAGATGTTTACAAAAAAAAACAGCCCGATATTGTATTTGTCGATATCCAGATGCCGGGCATTAACGGCATTGAACTCGCGAAATTATTACCACAAGATTGCCATTTAGTCTTTGCAACAGCTTATGACGAGTATGCTGTTACTGCTTTTGAGCTTAACGCTGTTGATTATCTGCTGAAGCCATTCAATGAAACACGTTTTGAAAAAGCTTGGAACAAGATACAGCAAAGAGTTCGGGATAAGGTTAATGACAAAACTAATTTTGGTGATGTCGCTCAACTTATTCAGCATTTGAGTGAAGAGCAGGGACAAAGTTATCGCAAGCGACTAGTTGTTAAAGACCCAGGACGTATTCGCTTAGTCGATATTGATGACATTAATTATATCTGTGGTGCGGGGAACTATGCTGAGTTGCATCTCATTGACTGTGCGGAAGTGTTGCATAGGGAAACACTGACCACGCTTGAAAAGCAATTGGACCCACAAAAGTTTATTAGAATACACCGCTCTACTATTGTTCGTCGTGACAGCATTGTCGAATTAAGACCCAATGAAAGAGGGGATTACAGTGTCGAGCTAAGGTGCGGCAAAGTACTGACTTTATCGCGCACCCATAAAGATAAATTAGATAGCTTGCTGAACTAAGTAACAGTAAGCATCACTCTAATACTAAGCGAACAGGAAGACTGTCGCTGTCCATAAGATACCAGCCACCCCTGCTGCAAAACTCGCTGGAACAATTTGTATTCCTTAATACAGGGTTTATTTTTGTAAGGATAAGGTATTTTCAAAGCTATAACCATATAATACATTAGTTTAAATGTAAGGGCCTACTGACTAAATGAATCAATTTTTCATGGTTTTGTAAAAATAGGAGGTAAGTAGGGGAAGTTCAAGCTACTTAGCTTTTACAAAATCGTGAGAGGAAATGAGCTTTGTTTAGCTTCAATCAATTTAATATCATTTAAAATTTACTCGGTAGATAAGTATGCCGAATTTCAGTATGTACCTGGATCAAATTGGATTGTTGTTATGCGCTGTTCCAAATTTTACGTATAGATATTTGAAGAGTTATAGTATTAACGCCTACTTCGAGTTCTTCATCGGCATATTTTTCATCGAGTCCAGAATCTTATCTATGCCTTCATGCGGATCTAAATCAAGCAATTTACAATATTCTACATACTCTACTATATCAACTTTTCGGTCTGATTCTATCTTGCCAAAAATTGAGTGATGTCGGCCAGCTTTTTCACCAACCTCACGAAGTGTTAACTTGAGCTCAAACCGTCTGTCAGTGAACCACTTCCTGATGATTTGATACTGTGTAGAATACGTTGAAGATTTCATTGTCTCGATAGTAGAGACAATGTATAGTGTCGCGAAATTCGAGACGTACACTTTCAACTAAACTACATGCATAAACTACAAACGTCTACTTCTGAAGAAGAAATCTACCAGCTGATTAAATCTGCAGGGTTAACCACCTTTTCTATCTCTGAAATACACAGGTTGTATAAAGAAGCGGGTGTGTCGGGGAGTCAGAACGAAAAATCTTCACGACAATTCGTTTATCGAAATACTGCGAAATTAGAAAAAGCAGGGAGGATAGTTCGAGTACCTAAGAAGCAAGGAAAAGCGGTTGTATATACGTTCTCGGCAGAGGCCGACAAGATCAACTCAGATAGTCAATTCGTCGCTATGCTTAATGAACAACTGGATAGGCTTCGCATTGAATTCCTGACAACATTGGGGGAAGCAGAATTTTTAAAAAGCCTCATAAATTGTGAGTCAAGTTGGCAAGCGACAATCGATAAAAGTTACAGAAAAACGCAAGAGCAAAGTACTAAACTGCTTGGCAAAATAAAAGCAGCAGAAAGCCTCCTTCAAAGTTGTATGGATGAAGCCATTTGCGTTTAAGACAGTGGCAAGATGAGTGTTTCAAAGCCTCCATTAGCCAATATTCCAACCCGAATACGCATTTTTTGTGTATAGCCTGCCCTGGTGCAGGGAAGACGACAATGGCTTCCGCTGTTGCTGCGCATCTGCTAAACCACAATATAGTAGATCTCGTAATTTGCTTTTCACCATCCAATGCTGTGTCTCGGAGCTTTAAGAGGGAGCTGGAAAAACAGACGAGGGGTAACTTCGATGGTGCTCTAGGCTCTGTTGGTGTGTCATATACCTACCAGAAGATGCTGTCCTTACCAGATTCGTTTTGGCAATTATTCGAGAGAAATCGGGTATTCGTTATTCTTGATGAAATACATCACTGTTGCGGCCAATTTGAGCAACAGGCAAATAGTTGGGGTAAGCAATTATTGAAGCAAGTGAAAGATAAAGCTCTCTATTCACTAGCATTGTCAGGAACACCCTGGCGTTCAGATAGACTACCAATGGCATTGGCAGAATATTGTAGTGAAGGCGTATTAGCTCACGGGTATTTATACAGTTTGATACGCGCTATCTCTGAGTCTGTTTGTCGGATCCCTCAAATAGTCATTTTGGATAGTGACAATGTTACTCTAAAAAGTGAAGGCAGCACTGAGAGTTTCACTTCGTTAACTGAAGTCATTGATTCAGCGCCCAGTGCTTATAGAGATTTCATATACAATCCGATTGTATCAAATACCCTTGTTGATTTTGCTGTAGATAGACTGAATTCTCTCAGGAGAGAATTTTCAAATGCAGGAGGACTTGTAGTCGCGGCCTCTGTAGAGCATGCAGGTAGTATTCAGCGTTACCTTTTTGAAAAGCACAAAATAAAGGCATCAATAGTGACCTATTTGCAGTCTAATGCTCAAGAACAAATTGATGCATTTAGGCAGTCACGGGATAGGTGGATAGTGTCTGTAGGGATGATCTCGGAGGGTACGGATATACCCAGACTAATGGTCTGTTGTTATTTGAGTCTTATTCGAACTGAAATGTATTTCCGACAAGTGCTTGGCCGAATTCTTAGAAAAACAACTCAAAAAACAGAACATAGCTATTTCTACATGCTTGCCGATCCAAGTTTGACTCGATTTGCCAATAACCTTCAGCAAGAAATTCCGACAGAGAATCTAATTGCTGAAATCACAACTGAGAAAGTGAGTGTTGAGCATTCTCACCAAAGGCTAAGAGGGGAGCGTTCGAGTGATCATGACCTTGATTCCTCATTTATTGATAGTCGCATTAACATTGAGGACTCAACGAATGATAGCTTTAGCGAACCTTCGATACCTCGAAGTGGCCTGCAACCAGTCAGTTACTCTTTTGGAGAGTTTAGGCACCAGCTTTTGGATTTAGTTTTAGAATCGTCAGTTTGATTTATTACCTTAACCAATAATGATTTGACGTGGAGTATTTATGAGTACAAAAGATTGGATATTGTATAGCGTTGGTGAAGCCAATTTATATCAAGATGTATCATTTGGCGGCGACAATCACAATCCAGCTATTTTTGAGATTGAAGGACCCGCAGGCTTTTCTGTTACATCTGAAACAACTCAAATGGGTCAGACCGTCTCAAAAATATCCCTCGAAATATCAGCAGAACGCTTTGATAAATTGGCGAGTGCGTGGTTAAAGCATAGAAAAGTTAGCCCGTATAAATACACACTTCAGGAGCTGCTGGATAAATGTGAAGATGAAGAGCTAAAACAACTTGTAGAAGACAGACAAGATCAAGGAGAAGTAGACATGGGAATTGATGACTTGTCGGCAGACAATAAAGAATCAAAGTGTCATGCCCTGTGATAATCAAAACTCATCCTCGATAGAAGCCAATGCTATCTCTGGTTCGATATCTCTGGCTTTTAAGAAGCTAATAACAACCCTAAAGACAAACTCGATTCAACCTCTTTTAAGTAATTACCTCACTACTTTGTTGGCACTTCTTTATTTTTATACCTCTGGTTAATACCAGTCAGTTTTCAACTTTACCTGCGAAAGACTTGGTACCCCTAATTAATAGGGCTATTGGTGTGCAAGCGAACAGATAATACTGAAGATTTGATTTAAGTTGGCAAGGTTCTCTCACAATTGAAAGTAACACAAGTGCATAAGGGCGTCGTAGACTTCATTGCCTAAATTGTTAAGTACAAACCCTCTTATTCATTAGGCGGTTTCTTACACTTATCATTCTTGTAGTTATGGCCTCAATCTTCTAACGCTTTACTATATAATCAGGAAAATAATGTGAATGTGTTTCGTTCCACTTCAGATCTGCAATGGTTATCACGTTTAAAGGGCTTTGTAACCATTGCCTGTGTCACAGCTCTATTGAGCGCTTGTGCTAATACCCCTTCTTTATCAACTGAAGCCATATGGGCTGCCAGCGCCACTATTCACAGTGCCGAAAGAGCTCGCGTAGGTAAATATGCACCAGCAGAATTGACGCTGGCTAGAAACTTTCTTTACAGCGCCAGACAGGCGATGAAGCAAATACATATGAAGAGTGCAACACAACTTGCGCAACAGTCTCTGGTGACAGCACAACTTGCCATTGTCAGAGCGGAGTTGATCAAAGCCCAGCATGTCAATGCTAAAATTCGTGAAAAAATTACACAGTTAGAACAGAAAATACAGCGTAACAACGGGGAAGGCCTTTGAAAATCACGAGCCACCGAGTGCACATCGTGGTTGCTGCCACCGCTATCTTTATATGCGCCTGCACTAACCTGAATTCTAAGTCTACAAGTACAGTTCAGGTCAGAGAACGTCTGAACCAATTGGAGAATAACCAAGAGTTGGCACACCGTTCCCCCATGGCAATAGAGGAGGCTAGTGCCTCGATACTTGAAGCAGAACAGCCTCAAAAAGATCCAGTCGACTCAGAATATCTGTTATTTATTGCAGAACGCAAAGTCGATATTGCTGAAGCGGAAGCACAAAGGCGCCTTCTGGAAGAACAGCGCACAGACTTAATAGCGAGACTTAATGCCTTACAACTGTTAAACGAGGGTTCACCAGAAGATAATTAACGCTGAATTGAACGCTAAAACTATAACAACACAAAAAACAAATGGAGTAGTGATTACGTTTGGAGACAGCTTTTTCAACGTTAAAATGCAATTTTCACTGCTACCGCTATATTGTATTTGGTCAAGCTTACTAAAATTCTCAACACCAAGAAAAGCTTCCTTGTCGCCATTGAAGGATACTCTGACAACCTTGGTGTAGGTGATGTAAATCTGATCTCCTCACAGATAACATCACTAAACCAAAGCGCCAACTGGACAGACAGGTAGATCAGTGAGTCTGCTGACCAATCAAGGCGAACCTGTATAACCTTTCAATTGCTCGTTCAATAGGTTATTAAATTCTGCTTGACTATAAAAACCGAGCGCTTCCGACGCCTCTGCTAAAGACATATTTTCAAGCTCTGCCTTGCGAGCAATTGCGGCAGACACGTCGTAACCAAGGTAGTTTGTAAGTAAGGTAATGGCAGACAAATTACTACGCATATTTGTCTCTATCTGAGTTCGATTGATAGTCAAATCGCAGACGCAATTCTCAGTAAACGAATGCATGGCATCACTCAACAATTCGATACTCTCTAACAGGTTATAAATAATCACTGGTCGATTAGTGTTTAACTGCAACTGACCGTTTGCAGCAGCCAGAGATACCGTTAAATCATTACCGAATACTTGTAAACATACCATGCTCATAGCCTCGCACTGAGTCGGGTTTACTTTGCCAGGCATGATAGAGCTCCCAGATTCATTGGCTGGCAGATGCCATTCATTGAATCCACAGCGTGGGCCGCTACCAAGTAATCTAACATCGTTGGCTACTTTGAACAGCACTGAAGCCAGTTGTTTTAATGCCCCACTGTAGCGCAGTAGCGCGTCTTCACCTGAAACTGCAGCATATAAGTTAGGATTTGGTTTAAACGGCAACTGAAAGTATTCAGCTAAAAGCGCCACAACTTGCGGGCCGAAACACTGAGGAGCATTTGCCCCTGAGCCTATCGCAGTAGCACCTATAGCTAATTGATATACAGCGTCCAAACTCTGATGTATCGCACACTTGGCGGCAGCTAGCTGATCTCGATAAGCAAACAACAAAGCACCTGCATTGACAGGCAATGCATCCATCAAATGGGTACGGCTCACCGTATGAAATTTTTCAAATTCTATTTGTTTAAGAAAGAGTTCGTTGATTAGTAAATCAATAGTGGGCAGAAGGGCTTGCTGTGTTTGTTGAGCGACCACAATATGCATTGCACTGGGGAAAACGTCATTAGACGATTGCGAAAGATTGATGTGATCGTTTGGATGAATATCCACTTTCTTTTTTTGGCTAGACTGAGTGCTTCGCTTTGATTCAGCTATACGCGTTCGAGCAAGCGAACATATCACTTCATTCACATTCATATTGGTCTGAGTACCAGAACCTGTCTGCCAAATACTCAGGGGAAATTGGTTAGCATGCTCACCATTGAGGATTTCGTCACAAGAGGACATAATGGCATCACATTGCTCTTTTGTTAATAGCTTATGCTGGCAATTCACTTGAGCGCACGCGTGCTTAATCATCACTAAGGCATCAATAAACCGCTTATCAAATTGCTGATTTCCTATATTGAAATTTTTCAATGAACGTTGGGTTTGCTTGCCCCACAACGCATTTTTCTTAACTTCAATTTCTGGAAATCCATCCACATCAAGGTTTTCACGACTCGCCGTAAGTTCTTCTGGTATTGTTGATTTTACTCTGTCAATCAAGGTATTTAACCTTTTTAGATGACACCATAAGTCGGTCGATTAATGGCAACTCCAGAGTAACCCATCTGATCATCATGGCATACACTTACGATTATCAAACAAGACTCCGACGAGTCCTTTTCTGCCGTTAGAATTCAATTCGTCTAGCTTAGAAAAAACAGTCACTGACAGATTTAGGGGCTTCGGACCATTTGGATGATAGGGTTCTGAATCGCTGTTGTTAGTCGAGCTGACAAAGTGGCGTATTATAATGATACCTAATAAAGCACATGTTATTGACGCACAGAAGATCCCCAGCTTTGCAGAGTCAATTTGCTCTGGACTATAGGCCAGATTAGCAATGAATAACGCCATGGTGAAGCCGATGCCGGCTAACATGCTTCCACCAAAAAGCATGCCCCAGTGTAAATCGATTGGCCTCTCTGCGACCCTCATTTTGACGGCAATCCAACTGAATGCAAAGATACCGATTGGCTTGCCCAAAACAAACCCGAGGAAAACGGCGATACTTAGCGACGGAACTAATGTTTCCCATGACACAGAGATGCCCGCATTAGCAAAAGCAAACAATGGCATAACAATGAACCCCACCCAAGGGTGGAGCAACATTTCCAACCGCTCTACAGGAGATAGCGCCTCTCGGGCAGCTGCCTCGGCCGTTTTTAACGCTTGAATATCTATTGTGTTTCCACTTATTTTCTTCTCTGGTGGATAGGCAACCACAATATTCATAATGGCGTGCAAACGATGATCATCTACCCATTTTTGAGTCGGTGTCATCAAACCGAGAATAACCCCAGTAACAGTAGGGTGAATACCGGATGCATCAATGGCTAGCCATATGAGTCCCCCGGTGATAAAAAACAAAGTAACACTGCGGATACCTAAAAAGCCCATCATTTTAACCACGATAAAGCCAACTAAAGCGAGAGCAATCATGGCCCAATTAATACCATTGCTATAACCTACCGCCACAACAATGATCGCCCCAACATCATCTACTACCGCAAGTGACAGCATGAATATGCGCAAGCTTTTAGGGATACCTCTCCCTAGAAGCGCCAGACATCCCAGCACAAAAGCTGTATCAGTCGCCATGACAGTCCCCCAACCGTGTTGTCCATCTTCTCCGAGCAGTAAAGATAAGTAGATAACAGCAGGCACTACCATCCCTCCCACCGCAGCAATAATTGACAACATGGCCTGTCTGGGGTTTCGCAACTCACCTAATACCAGCTCACGTTTCAGTTCTAGCGCGATGAGAAAGAAAAACAGAGTCATCGCGGCATCATTAATCCAGGCATGCAATGAACGTTCAAAGTTAAAATCGCCTATATTGATACCCAGTGGGGTTTGCCAAAATAGTTCAAATGCTTCACTTAATGGTGAATTTGCCAAAAGCATAGCCGTGAGCGCTAATATGAGTAAAAAGATACCAGCGGCAGATTCAATTTTGACGAAGCGCGTAACGGGCTGAACCACCCAATCGATATGCTCTTTAGGTAACTGGTTTGGCTTTACTTGTACTAACTTTTTGCTCACTGATCTAACTCATCCCCTTCACATGTGAAGCTGAGGTTAGCATGGCTACTGTCCAGCTTGGCAAAGTTGATAGCGTCATCTAGCTTGTTGTAACGATAACGCTTGTACTGATAAATCAATTTCTGTTCACACGTTATGCCGTAACGTGCCATCAGGGTTATCTCTTCTTTAGCGGTTGTCATTGCCGATCTCCTCCTGTTCCACATCCACGCCATTCAGGAACTTGAGCAAATCACTATCAGTAGACAAAACAAGCGTTGTATTACCAGAAATAATGGTTGGATATGACTGCATGGTGCGGGTAAATGTGTAGAGGCTAATAGATTGTGGACTTTGATTGTAAGCAAGCGCATATATTTCTGCTGCTTTTGCATCTGCCTTCCCTCGAATCTCTTCAACCTGCCGATAAGCTTCAGATTCAATCTTATTGAGATCCCTTACACGATCACCTCTTATTCTGGCCGCTTCACCATTACCTTCAGATAGAAATCGCTCTGCGATTTGTCGGCGTTCACTGACCATACGCTCATAAATTTTAGGCCGTACGCTCTCATTGTAGTTGATACGTTTAAAACGAATATCAAGCAATTCAATACCAAACACTTGCACTTTTTCAGCGGCTGCTGCGAATATTTCTTGCTCGACAAGCTTTCGACCTTTTTGTATCGGGACCAAAATCCCAACTTTCAGATCATCTTCCGCTTTGTTTAACAGCGTATCTCGCGTTGGCTCTCGGTTTTTACTGGTTCGTATAAGCTCAATAAGTTCATGTTTTGCCACCGCATTACGCGTCTCGCTGCCTAATATATCGTCAAGTCTTGATTGTGCACTCCTTTCATCTCGTAACCGCAAAAAATACTGAAGTGGATCATTAATACGCCAGCGTGCAAATAAATCCACTGAAATATAGAGTTTATCTTTAGTAGGCATGTCAGAGGGCTCGCCGTCCCATTCTAATACTCGCTTATCAATGGCATTCACCTGTTGAATAAAGGGAAGTTTAATATTTAATCCAGCATTAACTACAGGCTGACCTACTGGCTTGCCGAACTGGGTAATAATAACCTGCTCGACTTCACCCACTGTATAGAATGCTTCTCTCGTGACAATGACGAGAAACACGATAACGGCAAACGTAGAGAGTTTTTTAAAGGTACTCATGGTTGTTCTCCTCTCTTTGCACTCAGATTTAGCAAGGGCAAAATACTGCTTGTCCTTTCATCAATAACTATTTTTTCTCGAATACTAGGCAATACAGCTTGCATGGTTTCGATATAAATTCGTCGTTTGGTTACCTCTGGTGCTTTGACATACTCGGCAAACAGCGCATTAAATCGAGCCGCGTCACCCTCGGCTTCATTGATGCGTTTTATTCGATAGCCATCAGCTTCGCGGATCCGTTGGTCTTTTTGGCCCAACGCGAGGGGGATCACTTTGTTGTAATCTCGGCGTGCTTCATTAATGAGCTTTTCTTTTTCCTGTTGTGCCTGGTTCACTTCATTAAAGGATTCTTGGACAGGCCTGGGAGGGTTAATATTTTTTAACTGGACTTGATCAATGCTAATTCCCATAACGTACTTGGTAGACAGCGCCTGCATTTTTATGAGCGCTTCTGATTCTATCTCCTGACGACCTATGGTGATCACTTCGTCAACTGTACGGTCACCGACAACCTCCCGCATGACAGATTCCGACACATAGCGCAATGTTTCACTAGGCTCTCTAACCTCGAATAAAAAGTTGACTGGATCTGAGATGCGATATTGGACTACCCACTCGACCAATGCCGCGTTCAAATCCCCGGTGACCATTTGTGTTTCACGTAGAGGGCTATATCCTCGAGGGCTCTGAAATTGATCGGTCGCATTGGGCGTGCTAAAGCCAAACTCCTGCTTGAGTTGCCTTTTGACCGGTACAATTTTTGCGGTATCAATTCCTAACGGAAATTTAAAGTGAAGACCAGGAGGGACATCGTATATATATTTGCCGAAGCGTTGGACCACACCGACAGAATCACTAGGTATTGTATATAAAGTCGTCCATATTAAAATGCCGAATAAAAAGAGGGCAATAAGAATAAAAAAGCTTTTTGGGCTACCACCCGGAAGAAATTTTTGAAAACGTTTAACAACCTTAGCGAGTGCTTCATCGGGATCAGGAGGGCCTTTGTTTCCTCGTTGCCAAGGATCTGTGGGTGAACTGTTATCTTGCGACATAATATAAGTCTCCAGTTGTGTGTAAAAAGCCCAGAGCTATACAATCATAGGTCGTGGGTATATCCGCCACCCTTTCAAATGATTTGAGGTATAAAGCCGTAGGTATATAATGACTAAGTCTTTTTTAAGATTTAATCGGGTAAATAAGCTTCCAATCGATCTGTTTCGCTTTTTACAACGGCGTAACATTCGCAACAGAGGCTCTCAAGTTTTTCTCTATTAGTGACAGTGATGTGCCCTCGCTTGTAGGTAATTACGCCGAGCTTTTGTAGCTTTCCTGCTGCATCTGTCACGCCTTCCCGCCTGACACCCAGCATATTGGCGATTAACTCCTGAGTCATGGTGAGATTGTTCGTTGACAGCCTATCAAGGGACAGCAGTAACCAACGGCACAGTTGTTGATCAATAGAGTGATGACGATTGCATACCGCAGTTTGTGCCATTTGTGCCATTAATGCCTGAGTGTAACGGAGCAATAGCACTCGAATGCTCTGGTTATTATTAAATTCATAACGTAGGGCCGCTGCGGGTAACTGGTAAGCATAACCCGCACTCTGCACTATGGCTCTGTTAGGCGTACTTTCACCGCCCATAAAAACAGCAATACCCACCAAGCCTTCATTCCCTACCACCGAAATTTCTGCCGATGCGCCATCTTCCGTGACATAGAGCAAAGATATAATACAATCCGCCGGAAAATAAACGGTTGAAATACGCTGCCCTGATTCGTACAAAACCTTACCCAATGGCATCTCTGCTCTCTTTAACTGAGAAAACAACCTTTGTTTACTTCCCTCTGGAAAAGCTTGCAGTAGTTTACTTTGCGTCGGATTACTCATCTTCTCATACCAATTTTTATCACTGTAACTTTGTGTACACCCACTAATTAGCTTTAACGTGTCTGTTAGCTATTCTCAAATGTAATAACCCTGCTCAATTCCACGACATCCAGGCTTTTTTACTTGGCTCTTCACACAACGCTAAAACTGCAGGCATGTTCGCGATCAACTTTCTTACCTGAGCTTTTGGCCAATGAGGGCTAATGACACTTTCCATTAATTCAGGTGTTATCTTCTGACAATCACATAGCTTTCCTGTGTAATTCAATTTGCACATTTTAGGTAATCTGCAAACGAGGCAAACCCCTGCTAGGTTAACCAACGCACTGGGCCAATGGCGTGATGTACCAACCTCTGCCTGACGGCGCCTATTTAAGGTACTTCTATTATTATTTTTGTTCATCTAGCGTTGCTTGCAATTTCAGCAAGCCACTCCCAAAAATTGTATAATAACCATACTAATAGAATTGACTAAAAGATATGTTCGTTGACGAACATAGTGATGAGAAATTTGCTTAATAAATCTCAGTTTGCATTGGGCAAACCATCCAACACACCTATTCAATTAATAAAGAGCTGGTTTAAATAAAAAAGGCTTCCAGTTATTAGCCGAAAGCCATTATCTAACGAAAAGCAAGTCTGCAACATTGAGCGCCTCAATGCTAAGATGAGTTAGATTCTCTCATTGTTGGCAAAACTACAATCCACTTAGTGACAACTTGTCACTGATTCAACCTAAAACAGGTCTAAGATCTGATTAGAATCTAGCACAAAGCAACTTGCATCGTATGAAGCCTTACTTTTTATCTTGCGGCGCTTTTACTGCTGGCTTCTGGTTATCAGTGGGTTGAGCAGCTTTCTTCTCAATATCAACTGATTCTGGTTTGCTACCGAACTTTTTGTCTTTGTTTGGATTTTGCATAATATCTTCTCTCTTGTGTCCTGTTATTCGCGCTAATGCGAATAACTAAGAGTCTAAGGATATTGACAGCCTCTTCTGTTGTCTGTGCGACGGCACACCTAATTAGCATATAGGGGTCCTGCGGACATCGCCGCTAATTGTCACATACAAAACACTGACATTTCCTATTTATACCCACTCAGAGGCCAACCACCTTAGAAAAGAAATCCACACTAACAACTGGCAACCCGGAGCACAAAGGTAACGTTCAGCAAGATTGAATACCGAATCACTCGTATTTTGGCCTGTTTTCGGAGAAATCCTACATTTCCAAGTGGCTTGAGTGTATGAGTGATTCATTTGGTGCGTTAGCGCACTGTTTTTTCGCATACTTACCCAATAATGAGGCAGGCCTCAGTATAATTGGCATTAAACACACAGTATGCGGCGCTGGATAACTCAACGGTGAATCAAGGTTTTAGACATTGCAGTGGCTAAATTTGCGTACCACCGATAGATAATTGATGGCAATCATATACCCATAAAAAGCGATGTCTAAAAAAAACTTCTATCTATTATGTTTGTTATCGAACATATCTCAAAAGCTAATTCCATTAGTCTGGAAGATATCTCAAATTAATGACTAACCACGCGACATGCCCATCAAACCGAATACTGACGAAAATCCGAATTACAAGTCGATAGCTGTCATTGGAAATTATCTTCCGAGGCTTTGTGGTATTGCAACATTTACTAGCGATGTGGTGGAGTCTTTTGGTGCACAAAAAAATGTGGAAGCGTGCTGGGCAGTTGCAATAAATGACCGACCTGAAGGTTATGATTATTCAGACAAAGTACGTTTTGAAATCGACCAAAAACGCATTGAAGACTATAGATTAGCGGCTGAGTTCATCAATGTTAATCAACCTGAAATAGTCTGTTTACAACATGAATATGGCATATTTGGTGGCTCTGAAGGCAGCTATATTTTGAATTTACTGGCTGATTTAAGAATACCCGTAGTTACCACAATGCACACTGTGCTGGCTAACCCCAGTGAACAGCAACAAATCGTAACGAAACGATTGGCCCAATGCTCTGATCAGTTAGTCGTAATGAGCAACAAAGCTGTGGATTTATTAGTAACTATCTACGAAATTGACCGACGTAAAATTGTTTATATTCCACATGGTATTCCTGATGTTCCCTTTCTGGATCCAAGCTATTTTAAAGACAAATTTGCCGTATCAGGTAAAAAAGTCCTGCTGACGTTCGGCTTACTGTCGCAAAATAAGGGCATTGAATTTGCCATCAAAGCGCTGCCTTCGGTCATTAAAAAGTACCCTGAGTTAGTGTACATCATACTTGGCTCCACTCACCCTAATGTATTAGCAGCAGATGGTGATGCTTATAGATTGTATTTGCAGCAACTCGTTTTGTCATTGAAGCTGGAGAAACACGTTTTGTTTCACAACCGGTTTGTATCTATCGAGGAGCTGTGTGAATACCTTTCAGCTGCAGATGTATATATCACACCCTACAGCAATGAAGATCAGATTTGCTCTGGCACCCTTGCCTATGCCATGGGGACAGGTAAACCAGTCATTTCAACGCCCTATTGGTATGCCCAGGAATTGCTCGACCATGGGCGTGGCGTGCTCGTGCCATTCAAAGAGTCCGAAGCAATACAAGAGGCTCTAATGCAATTACTTGGCGACGACAATAAACGTCAGGAAATTCGAAAACGTGCTTACGACTTTTCTCGTAAAGCAACCTGGAAACAGGTCGCGCAAAACTACGTGTCGCTTTTCGATAAGGTCAGACAAAATCGATCGACTCATCCGAAACCTTATCGCACCGCGTTAAAGTCCTTGGAACACAGCATTTTTAATCAAGAACTGCCTGAAATCGACTTGAACCATATGTTGGCCATGACTGATGATACCGGTTTAATGCAGCATGCAAAATATGTCGTACCTGACCGGACACACGGATACTGTATTGATGACAACTCGCGCGCGCTTATCGTCATAGCGGAGGCTTTGCCTCACTACACCGACAATTCGGACGAGTTATTGACTTACTTTGATCGTTACCTGTCATTCCTTTTATATGCCTTTAATTCAGAACAGGGGCATTTCAGGAATTTTATGAGCTACCAGCGTGTATGGTTAGACCAAAAGGGATCAGAAGATTCTCACGGTCGAACTATCTGGGCACTTGGTGTGGCAATAAATAAGCTAAACGATCATCGTCGAACGCCACTGATGAGTAATTTGTTCAGACAAGCTATACCCGTTTGCAATGATTTCAACTACCCTCGCGCCATCGCGTATTGCTTACTCGGCATGGCGCACTATCTCCAATCATTTGCCGGTGATACCAAAACAAAGCGGATTGCTGAGGCTCTTGCAGAAAAGCTCTATCTTGCATTTAAAAACGCGGCTTCGGCGGATTGGCTTTGGCCAGAACGCACACTCACCTACGCCAATGCGACGCTGCCCCACGCGCTGATCTTAATCGGTGAAGAATTAGCTAGAGATGACATTAAAAATATGGGGTTAAATGCGCTAGAATGGATGATGAATGTGCAAACCGAATCTGAGCATTTCAGCGCAATTGGTAACCACAAGTGGTATAAAAAAGGCCAACATAAAAGTCGCTTCGACCAACAACCCATAGAAGCTCAAGCGAGTGTAGATGCGTGTGCAGCAGCCTATATGGTGACCCGTGAAGAAAAATGGCTAAATCAAGCATTCAATGCATTTAGCTGGTTCCTTGGACGCAACGACCTTAATTTACCCCTCTACGATGCCAAATCCGGCGGGTGTTTTGATGGTTTACACTGTAACAGCGTTAATCAGAATCAAGGAGCTGAATCAACGTTATCATGGCTGCTCTCGCTTACGAAGCTTTACAGCCTATCCTCCGAGAAATCACTGATCAGCCTCCAAAAACAATCCTTACTATTATTGGATTCGAGTAAATAGAGTATGCATATCGCTATGTTGTCTCCCATTGCCTGGCGCACACCGCCGCGCAAATATGGCCCATGGGAGAATATAGTCTCACTGCTCACCGAAGGGCTTATAAAACAAGGCGTGGAAGTTACGCTATTTGCAACGGGTGACTCAATCACTAAAGGGCATTTACGTTCTGTTTGCCAAAACGGCTATGAAGAAGACAAATCGGTCAATCCGAAAGTACTTGAAAGCCTGCATATTGCGTCTTTGTTTGAATCAGGAGATGAATTCGATTTGATCCATAATCATTTTGATTTTTTACCTCTCACTTATTCCCAAATGACGACCACACCGTTGCTGACCACTATCCATGGTTTTTCTTCATCCACTATTTTCCCCGTTTATGAAAAGTACAATAAACGAAGCAACTATATCTCGATTAGTGATGCAAACCGTGCGCCTTCTCTGGATTACCTAGCGACAGTTCATCATGGCATTGACCTTGAACAATTTACTTATTGCGAAAACGGGCAGGGTTACCTGTTGTTCTTTGGTCGCATACATAACGACAAAGGTACAAGAGAGGCAATTGAAATAGCGCTGGCAGCACAGATTAAGCTGCTTATTGTTGGTTTGGTGCAAGATCAGGATTACTTTAACCAATTTGTTGAGCCAAAGCTGCAACTAGGCAACATTGAGTTTATTGACGCAGTTGGGCCTTTAGAACGCAATACCTTGCTTGGTGGTGCATTAGCCCTTTTGCATCCAATTCAATTTGATGAACCTTTTGGACTATCTGTAATAGAAGCCATGGCATGTGGAACACCCGTTATTGCTTTCAACCGTGGGAGCATGCCTGAACTGATTAAACACGGAGAGACAGGGTTTTTGGTCAATGATGTCGATACCGCGGTTGTTGCTGTAAGAAAAATCAAACAGATCGATCGTATGGCATGTAGAGAGCATATTGTGGAGCACTTTAGCGTTGATCGCATGGTCGAAAACTATTTAAAAGTCTACCAGCAATTAGCCACTCCAAAAGAGGCACAATCGCTTAGACCATGGGGCTTTTACACAATACTTGCAGATAGACCCTATTTCAAAGCTAAAGAAATCGTGGTGTTCCAAGGCAAGCGCCTAAGCCTGCAAAGACATACACAGCGTGATGAACACTGGTTGGTGATCAATGGAACAGCTGAAGTTACGTTAGGGACTAAGCACCTTTTATTACAGCCAGGCCAGTCGATAGATATCCCTCGAAATATGCTACATCGGGTTGCCAATCCGTCTGCAAGTGTTCGCCTTAAATTCGTGGAAATACAAACCGGTGAATATTTTGGCGAAGACGACATTGAGCGGTTAGAAGACGATTACGGACGCGTCAACGAGTGTTTAAAATTGGTTTAAGGAGCACAGGATGAATACTAGTACTCATACTAATAAGGTTGTGCTGCGTTATCGCGGCAACCCCATTCTCTCAAAACATGATATTCCCTACTCTGTTGCAACGGTGCACAATGCTGGCGTAGTCAAATATAAAAACATGTACATCATGCTTTTCAGATCACATTTAGCTAACGGAAGGTCAATTATTGGCCTTGCCAACAGTGAAGACGGCTTTAACTTCACAGTCTCGCCAGAACCCTTTATGACACCTGCAACAACCGGAGAGTTTGCCGAATATGAACGTTTTGGTATCGAAGATGTGAGGGTTTGCCCCTGTGAAGATCAATTCTTACTCTGTTACAGTGCCTATTCAAGACATGGAACACGCATAGGCTTAGCGACCACTAAAGATTTTATCAAGGTGCAACGACTGGCATTTATTAGTCAGGCCGATATGCGCAATGTCGTCATATTCCCACACAAAATTAATGATCGGTATGTTCGATTCGATCGCCCTCATACTGAGTCAGTTGCTTGGTCGATTTGGGTATCTTATTCGCCTGATCTTATTCACTGGGGCCAATCCCGACGTGTTATCCAACCCTTGCAATATCATTGGGATGAAATGAAGGTAGGTCCTGGCGCGCCCCCAATTAAAACATCAAAAGGCTGGCTCAATATTTATCATGGCGTGTTTAACACCATGTCTGGTGCTATCTATCGCTTGGGTGTTGCACTACATGATCTAGAGGACCCTTCACGGGTCATCGCCGTAGCAGATGATTGGATTTTACAACCTGAAGCTCCTCACGAATTAACTGGCTATGTTCCAAACGTAGTGTTCACGTGCGCTGCAGTAGCAGAACAAGATGAGACGATTAAACTTTATTGGGGTGGTGCTGATAGCGTCATGTGTGTTGGAACGACAACGATCAAGAGATTGTTAGATCATTGCTCTAGTCGTTCTCGTCCAGCGTTATAACACCCCAATTACATCAGTTGGCCAATATTTACACAGGTGAGAATGAGATATGAAGACAGTATCCGAAGTCAATTCTACATTGAAGATACACCGTCGAAAATGGCGGCTTCAACCGGATCCTAAGCAGGTCATATGCCGTCCTCATATACCCGGAGGAAGTCCATTGCATATTGAAAATATCATTCAGCGTGTTTTAGCAACCTCTGCCACCGAATCGCGCCAATTGTTGAAGTGGGTGAAGTCACGTTTTTCAATTCGCCACCGATATTTGACGCGCACGTTGAATCAGCACTGCAAATTGGTTGAGAGCTACCTCCCTGATCCGGATATCCTGTCGGATCAGCAAAAGCAGCTTATTGGTGCCTATTTTACAATGGAGTATGCGGTTGCCTCAGTCGCACTGTTCAACCCTTCAATTGTGCCTCATCCTGATCAGAGTAAAAACACGGCAAATACGTTGCGCTTTATCATGAGTTTGCGAGCCACCGGGGAAGGCCATGTTTCGTCTATCGTGTTTCGCACCGGTAATATTAGCGCCAAATGTAAAATCGAATTCGAACCGTCCAGTCATTATGTCGAAACTGCCGTGCGTAAATTAAACCCTGACTATGACAAACACCTTTTTATACGAAAACTAAACGAACTCAATGCCACCAATGACATTACCGATGAATTGTTTAAGCAACTGCCCGATCACTTTAACTTCAATTTATTACAAAAACAGATAGACAAAATGTTTCATCAGTCAACATTCGATACAAACCAAATGTGTGACGCAATAACACCCATTAACTGGTTAGCTAACTCAAATTATGAACTTAGCTTTGATCATAAGCATGCCATCAGCGAAAGAGTTATTTTCCCCAGCTCTGAAGTGGAGCGTGGTGGCATTGAAGATGCGCGATTTGTACAGTTTCGTGGCGAAAATGGTGGCCTAACTTACTATGCCACCTATACCGCATACAATGGCTTGAGCATATTACCGCAGCTTATTGAGACACAAGACTTTGACACTTTCAAGATAGTGACCTTAAACGGTAAAGTGGCACAAAACAAAGGGATGGCACTTTTCCCACGCAAAATAAATGGGCAATACGTCATGCTTTCCCGACAAGATGGCGAAAGCAATTACATCATGTTTTCCGACTATCTTCATTTTTGGCATGAGGCTCAGTTATTACAAATACCAAATGAACCTTGGGAGTTCGTGCAAATTGGCAATTGCGGTTCACCACTTGAAACCAGCGAAGGTTGGATAGTGTTAACCCATGGCGTTGGGCCCATGCGCCAGTATTCAATGGGTGCAATCCTGCTTGATTTAGATAACCCTAGTCGTGTAAAAGCTAAGCTAGCTCAACCTCTACTGAGCCCGTTAGAAACTGAAAGAGAGGGTTACGTGCCCAATGTGGTGTACAGTTGTGGAGGATTAATCCACAACAACGAATTGCTAATCCCCTACGCCATGTCGGATATGCGAAGTGGTATGGTGAGCGTAAACGTCAACGCGCTTATCAATGCAATGACGCCAATCACACTCCCTTAGGAATACTTGCTCTAAGTTTTTGAGTATTAGTGCTGACTACGTTATGTACCGAACAGAAATTAAGGCTGGCTCACCTACAATCTCACTGAACAATGGTCACATTAATCTGTAGAAGATAAAGGAGAAGAGCATGGCAGTTCCCGTTATTAACGAAAGAAACAACACCTTCAGCAACGATAAACCTATAATCCTTGCCACGAGCAAGTTGTTCAATACTGAGGTACGGAATAGTAATAATCATAAGCTTGGCAACTTGAAAAAGATGATGCTGGATACGGTAAGCGGAAAAATCATGTATGGCATAATTGCCTATGGTGGTATCTGGGGTATAGGGGAGAAGTTAGCGGCAGTACCTTGGAGCTCACTGACTTTCAATAAAAAAACACCACATTTTTTCCTCGACATAGTGCTAGAGGACTTAACCAGTGCCCCTTCATTTGAAAACGATAGTTGGCCTAATATGAATGATACACAGTGGGTGAATCAGGTTGATAAGTTTTATGGCAAGGGTGTGAAACAACGGCCAATTACGAGTTAAATGCTGTCTTGTAGCAAATGTAGATGAGAGGCCAACCTAACCAGACTATTAGACGAGAGATTTGAGATGTTTTTGATAGATATCAACAGAAGCAAAGTAGCATTCACAAGACGCGTGCTTAAGGTGAGCTCTAGATAATACTTTTATATGTCCTCGGCTATAACTGATAAAACCTTTTTGCTGCAATATGCCAGCGGCAATAGTCACAGCACTGCGTCGTACACCCAGCATGGTAGCCAAAAAATGGTG
The DNA here is from genome assembly GCA_004353515.1 of Alteromonadaceae bacterium M269. Taxonomy (GTDB): domain Bacteria; phylum Pseudomonadota; class Gammaproteobacteria; order Enterobacterales; family Alteromonadaceae; genus M269. Next base: position 136,907 of record SMNZ01000003.1, read on the forward strand.
GGTTAAATAAAGGTGATTTGAGTGAGCACGATTTTGGATCATCAAGAGCAAACGAGCCAACCGTTGCTGTACATCATGGAAATTATTACAAGCGCTAGATTGTGCTGACTGTTTTATTAATACATAGAGATAGTTATATATGAGTTTACTAAATGCAGGGTTTTCCCCCAAACACTGTTCAAATAAAGCGCTATCCATTCGTAAGGCATATCCAGCACCTTGAACAACTGACTGCATAGGTGCATTACTGTTCCCAAGCGCAAGAGTCGCCCCCAAAAGACCTTCATTGCCTATCAAACTCACTTCAATTGACTGCCCTCCCTGAATTTCAATTAACTGGGCAATAAATCCTGACGTGGGAAAGTAGATGTATTCAACTGGCTCATCAACAGGGTTGAGCACTTGGCCAAGTTTTAACTCAACTTGCAAACAATGTTTCAGGATTAATTGGCGCTGACTTTTTGGTAGGAAACCTAATAAATCGTTGGTAGCAGACGAGGATTGCACTAAAGCCAAGAGTTTCTCCAACAAGTAAGATCTATCACAAAGAAAAGCAGTTGATTGATTTTTTCCTAATATAATCTATTGGGGATTGTCATCTGTGCGTCGCACAACAGAAAGGTTTTGTAACCAGTTTGCTGAGGCCTCTGATTTCCAGACACTTCTTATATCCATTATAAATAATAGGAAGGGGGCGCGGATAAAAAAGGAAGAAATTCGAATATCGGCTGAATAGTTAATGTGGGGCAGTTAAAAACAAATAACTGAATCCCTTCCCAAATCCTAACTTCAAATGTTCTTGTTTTAGACCAGTAACAGTGTACTAATTGTCCAAAGAACGGCGGCAGTGCCTGCAGCATAACTAGCTGGTACAATTTGAGTTTTAACGTGATCTAGTAAGTCACAGCCAGTTGTCATCGAACTTAATATCGTTGTATCAGATATAGGGGAGCATTGGTCACCAAAAACGCTGCCATTGAGGACAGTTGCAAAGCAAATAGCCATGTATATTTCAGGGTTGCCTAAGCCTTGCGTACCTGCAATTGCCCATGCTAGAGGTAATGCTAAAGGAAAAGCAATAGCGTAAGTTCCCCAGCTGGTACCTGTTGAAAAGGCTATAACCATTGTCATGGCTTGCAAAATAACGGGTAATAGCCAGAAAGGAATCTGTTGCCCGAGTAATTCAACAAGATAGATGCCTCCGCCGAGTTGCTTACTAATGGCCCCAATAGTAATCGCTAGCATCAGAATAACTGAAGCAACAACCACACCTTTGATACCTGTACCAAAGCCATCTAACAAATCGCCAAGTTGCATCCCTTTGCTCAACGCCATAACGATACACAATCCCAGGGCTGCCCCAAATGCCCAGTTGATTTGAGGTGAACCTGTCACAACAAAAGTGGTAATAGCGACTGCAATTAAAAGAATAATGGGAAGTATAAATTCCAACATACTAGGGTTATAATTTTCAGGTGTTGTTGTATTTTGTAATTCTTTTGCACTCAAAGGCTTAGCGTTAGGTGCGTCAAGTTGGCCTGTGGTTCTTGCTCTCTCTATAGCTTTTCGCAACGGCTTGCCTGCAAAAGTATTAATATTCAGGCTAATAAGTAAAGTTCCTAAAACAGCCAGGATGCCGTAAAAACTAAAAGGTACACTATTGAAGAAAAAGGCGATGCGGTCTGTCTCTGTAGCTAAGAAAGAAACACCTGGAACAAATATAAGTGCTTGAACGTAAGCTGGCCATGCGTTGAAGGCGATGACAGATGCTATCGGAGAGGCGGTAGAGTCGACTATATAACTCAATTCTTCATGACTGACTTTCGCTTTGTCTGCCATAGGTTTAACAGTCGAACCAACTAATACTGTACTCATGGTGCCACCTTGGAAAAACAGCACTCCTAGCATCCAGGTGATAAGTTTAGCCGAGCGAGGACCTTTAACAAAGTGCTCTGTCATATAAGTTGCAAACGCTTGAGCAGCGCCAGTCTTACTCCATATTCCCATGAGGCCACCAAGCAGCCAAAGATACAGTAGTAGTATCCCTGCAGCTGAGGTGGTCGCCATATTGGGTATAAGAACAGCATCGGTAATGTCGAATCGACCAAGCATAAATGCTCCAACTACAATACCACCGAAAAGAGCAACGAGTGGCTCTCGTGTCAGTAGGCAAAGCAAGATAGCTACAAATGCGGGTAGAAGTGACCAGATACCGTAGTGAAATACAGGCTTGATCAATCTTAATTGTGTTGGATCTTGATTATCATAGACCCACTGCTGACTGAGAGAAGGTTGTTCTCTTACGTTATTCAGCGCTTCTTGTCTGAGTGGCGAACTCTCGTAAGGAACCGCGCTTTCCACTAAAACCTCTCTTCCACGAATTGTATAGGCTGATTGGCCCAGGTCATTTTCATAGATCTGATAGGTTTGACTTTGTTCGCGCCAAGTTGGATCAACATTAAAAAAGACATGTAGAGAGCCAATGACGCTTAAAACCAAGAAGAAGAGTGCTATGCGATTTGCATTGTTAAACATAAAGAGTTCACTATAGTAGATTAAATAAATTACAACGCGTGCTTCGTATTTGCACAGATATTCTGATTGATAGGTATTACCTATGAAATCACGTTTTTTAGTTTATCTGTTGCTTTCAATATTAACTAGGGGAAGATTCATGTTGTTGGTTGGGGTAAATGTAAAGTCGCTAATGCACTTTTGGGTTATAGAATTTGCTTAAATGATCTAGTTTGTATAAACCTCTTCAATTGGCTTCATGATTTCATCTAAGTCAACATTCGGATAATGTCTGTGGATGTGGTGTATCATGGACACAATTTGCCCTAGTTGAGATTCGTTCGTTTTTTCTAGTTGCACAACTTTATTTTTTAACTTGTCTACTTGCTGCTTTAGTTTTATACAAGAAACACAAACTCGCTGGCTATTTTTAGTCGAATCATTTGTTTCATAGCCTAATTTTTGGAGGCGCAGCGCCTCTTTTTTTTCAACGAAAGCTGCTTTAATCTGAAGGTAACTATTTAAAGTCTGCCTAGTAATTTTTACCATTAGATGTATTTGAATCGCCCAGACTAGTGCATCCCAAGTTAACTTGGGTTCAGACCAGTTATTAATAATATTTACGATATCATTAATTCTCTTCCCTGAGAGACTCTTCGCTGTTCCACCTCTATACTGTGTCATTCTAAGCCTATATTTTTGAATTCAATGAGCTTGCTAACAGAACTTTTATTGTGGCTATTAGATTGTAGTTGGTCCAGATAATTTTCAAGCTTCTCTAGAGGGTTAAACCCATCTGCATTAGCATTTTTGGTTGTTTCAGTTTTTGGTAAAGGAGGGATATTGGGTTTGTATTCGATATACTCGGTAGTTTCAGGGTCAGTGATTCTTAGGGTCGGCTCATCATCGTTTACGAATCGTATAACTGATCCTTCTTCTATTCTGCTATCTCTCAGAGCAATTAGCAGGGCTTCGTGCGCTTGATATCGTTTTATAAGAGTTTGCATCCATTTTTCATGGACAGTTAAATCCGAAGCTTTTTTCACTAGGGTTTGGATTCGATGTAATGCGAGATCTCTATTTATTTCAATAAAATCTGAGTCAGTGTTATCTCCTTTCACAACACAATTAGAAGAGCAACCGATGCAGTTCGTTAGCCGAATACAAGGGTTAATATCCAGATTCTGGATACAATAGCCAGTATCTTGTTTCGCAGCAGCCACCCCGGTCTTCTTTTTAAATTCCAAATCGTTTACAGGTATAACAATGATTGGAGTGTCTATCTCTCTCTGAACCTCGGCAATTCGGCAAACCTTCTCTTCATCTGTTCTGTGATCATAAACTGCATTTTGGGAGACTGTTGCTCTACCTGACCAGGTGGCGATCATTCTCTCACTCATACCCGCTTGTTGCATAATCGTATTCAAAAAGTGTCTTATTTGATGAGAACGAAGATTCATGTCCTCGCGAAAGCCTGCAAGTTGAAAAAATGACTTAGTTGCACTGGTACCGCTGAGCCTTTTTTTAAATGCTGTAATATAGTTAACTGGCTCTATAGCAAACCAACTTAGGCTACCTGGATAAGTTCGTTTTCCACTGAAGTTATTGGTGCCGTGAATTTGTATTCCTAGAAGTGTGATCATGGCATTACTTAAATGTACTTTCTTACCATTTGGGTTTTCTCTGTAGGGAAAAGTTACGATTTGCTTTTGAACGTACTCTATCCATGCTCGTTGAAGGTGTTCAATTCGATTTTCCGAGTAGAGAAACGCTGGGCAAGATTTATTAAATCTAGGTAAACCGAATAAATGAGCTCGTGTATTCCTGTCATTGATTACTTTGCTGACATCAATGTTATCTGGAAAGCCCGCCATCTCTTTTAGTGTCTCTGGAATAGGGCAGTTTCTAAAGATACCTAATATGCTACCTAATCTCCAAATATCAGAAACAGGTTTATCCATTTCAGATGCGGTCACATTTGAGATAGAATCAGGTGAAAAATCTGCAAGAATATCTACAAGAGGTCTCGATTGGTCTTCATAATACCTAGCCATTACTCTCGCTGGTTCACCTACTCTAATTAGAAAGTCTAATGCTCTTTTCAACGGAATGTACAGGACATCTAAAAATGGTTTTTTAAAATCCTCTTTTCCTTTACTACCGCGCCAATTGAGGGTCCATCCTGCATGATTATTATGATGATCAAAGTGTGCTTCTAGTTGTTGTTTTTCCAAGATTGCAAGCTCATTTATTCTGTCTGGAGCTCCCATTAGAATCGGAAAAAAAGCAGCACATATGGCATTTAGATGACCGCTGTATATACTGCAAGTGGATGGTTCAGCTGGGACGAGAAAATTAAATGCTTCGGCAGCCGCAAGTAATGTGTCTTCACTAGCGATTTTGGTGTTTGATTTTGCCGAGCCAACATAGGAATATTGTCCAGAGCTAAAAAACCTATTGGGGTTACGAAATTTGATGAGTTTATTAACTGCGCCATGCTCTTGTAAAAACTTCAAAAAGTTGTTCAATAATCTGGTGTTAGCATAAGGCGCATTACCCGTTCCCGTTATACCTTGTATGTAGTTTTCATAAAGCGGGGTATCAAGTTCGCAGAACAATTTGTTTCTATCACACATATATTGTGTGAACTTTCTAAGAATTTGCATTTCAGGTGAAATTGAAGCGGCTCTTTCTCCATTGTGCTCTAGCTTGAAGGCGATGTAAGCTCTCAATGTTTCGCCATATGAATCGGGAAACTGATTCTGCTTGATATGGGCAACACTAATCGCTTTGCGTTTAATATTAGGTCTTAAGAAAATAATATTTGGAGCAGAGGGGATTGGATTCAACCATACATGGTCATCCCAAAACGCACCTATTGAAGGTAGTTTTTTCCTTTTATAGAACTCAACCAGTGCCAGTTCAGCTTTATGGTATTGACTTTTAACTTTAGTCATTATTATCAATTCCAATTTGTTTGGCGGCAGATTTACAAGCCGTAATTGTCGCCGCAATATATTGAAGAGTAACTCTCATCGATTGTAGGGCTTGCTCCGTAGCTCCGGCTTTTTCCCTAAGTTGATATAGGCGTAGATATTGTTCCCAAATTGACTCATGATCAGCCTCTATGATCGGACGAAAAAACGGACAACTGTAGCAAGAGTAAGGGCGTTCTAGCTCGCAAGTCTTACAGCTTTTATCACCATTACCGATCTCACAGATATCGTCTTCTGTTGTCGTAAAGATAACTATTTTCCCTTTAACTTTCTCCTGAATTAGCTGTCCTTGCAGTGTCAGTGCGATTCTCTCGAAAGCAGAGATACTGTTATTGAATTTCTGCATCATTTCCGGTGTGATGTCGCAATATTTTTCAACCGCTTTTGTTGTTGTGTGCCCAAGCACGCCAGCTATTATTCCGTCATGCTCGCCTCTAACGCCAAGTTTTGAGCCCACGGTATGTTTTTGCCTATTAATTCCGTAATAAAAATCTTTCGCCCTGACGCTTTTAAGGTTGAGTCTAAGGAAGGTGTCTCTAAATGTCGTTTTAAACTTATCTCTGGATAGGTGATAAATCTCTTCTTCGTATTTAAACAATGTGAAAAGCTGAGAAGTATCATTCACGTCAATATCAAATAGTTCCTCTTCTGGGAAAATGGGTAATTTAGGAAATAAGTAGGATTTTTCATCCTCAGATAGTTTTATATTCAAACTAATTAGGTGTTGATCAAAGTCGACAAAATAGAGGTTTCTGTAATGAATAATTTCGTCATAAACATGTTTAAGAATTGGTACTGGAGATGATTCAAATGCCTCTCTAAAGGGATTCGTAGCTTGCTGTTTTGATAATGGCATTTTTAAGTGGTAGGTGTCTGTTAATGGGTGTTTATCACCACCTAAATCACTCCATTTTAGTTGTACCAATTGGACCGGCCTTCTGAAGGTGCAGTTGACTAGCCTCAACATGAGATGGTTTCTCCATTGAATTCGGCTCGCTTTTTGTGTTTTTAGATACTGTCCAGAGCGGTCAATTGCGTTAAGTATTAGCAACTCTTCTCTTTCATTTAAGCACCCCCTTTCTGGATCTAGGTGCTTTAAAGAGTGTTTGCGCATTTTTACTTTTTGTAGGTAAACGTTAGGTTCGTAATACAGTTCAGGGGAGAGTATTGCAATTCGAGACATTATCATTTTACCCATACTAATTGCAGCATCGGACTGCCATTGATGGGCTAAATCTATAAATCGTTTTATTGCATCGATATCGATGTCGTCCTCAATGCATGAGACTAACTTTCTTAAAGCAGTTTGATGGGCATTGTAAACAGGCTTGTTCTCTGCAAGCTTAGCGAGACCTTTTCTTATTCTTTGTTGGACTCCGAATTTTAAGAGGTTTAGGCATGAAACATCGATATGAAAATATTTGTCATGCCCCAAAATCCAAACATCATCGTATAAGTTGAATTGGTAGTTAGATACAGAGTATTTAACGCTATCCCGTCGTGTAGATAGCTCTTTATTTTTTGATACTGTATCTGGGTTAATCTCTTGTTGTGGCATTTTGCAACAACTCTTCTTGAAGTAGTTTTTGTAATTGATGTACTTTTTGGAATCTTATGAATTGATTATATCTTGACGGCATCTCACTGCCTTTGGTCCACCCCATTGCATCTACTCTGCGTTTTTCTGCATCGTCTGGTGAAAGACCTAATTTTTCCACCTTAATTGAAAACAACTCATTCCATTTATGCCTCAGTAAATGAGCATGTATCCTGAATTCCAAAACGCCTGAAAGCTTCTTAAATATCTCATCCAATGCAGAATTGCTGAGTGGTGAACCTGCTCTTGTATTAGCACTGTCCTTTGATGTTACGAATAGGAAGTCATGAGAGTAAGCTTCACTGTAGTTTGATCTTTCATTTGATATGTATTGAGTTATATCTCTCACAATCTCTATAGCGAGAAATGTAGCATGCTCACCCGTTTTTTGAGCCGGCTGATGTCTTCTAGGATCAGTTTTGTCGCGAGGAGTTCGAGTGACTTGAAGTATTGAATTGTGAGATGTGAGGTTCAGATCTTGAAGTTTTGTCTTTAATAATGCACCCCGCCTGATACCTGTGAGACAAAGAATTTCTATCATGATTTGATTTCTCTTTGCTGTAGCATGACCAAAAGGATTCTTGGGGTGTTCAGGTGAAATGATTTCTAGTAGTTGTCGATAGATATTAGAGGGGATCGCTGAGTTGAAACCGTTATAGACACGCCCCATAGAAGCTGCATGTGATTTCTTTGGCTTTGCGTCCAATAACTCAAACTTGACTCTCTCAAAATTGTTGATGGACTCTTGAGATGGAATACCTAGATGTAGGTGTCTAAATAGAAAGTCAACAAATCTAACGGCCATGCTTATTCTAAGATTTGTAGTAATTGGGTTAACTATGCGACCAACGACTTTCTTTCCATGAATACTGTTTAGGGTTTTCTTAGCAGAGAGATAGGGTTTAAGGTCTACAACCTTTTTATCTGAATCATTGGCAAGTTTCGCGCTAAGTATAAACGATGAGATCTCTACAGAGGTTAAGGAATGACCTGACTTTATTCTAGTTTCTAAATTTATCGTGTTATCTGATAGCCATTCCAAGAAAAACTTTAATGCATAGACATTATTTCTCATAGTACTGAGGGAACAGCCATCTAAATAAAGCTCACAGCTGATAAAGAAACTAGTAAACCAGTTAGGTGGTAGGTCGTTATCTTCAGTTATTGTATAAAATCTCTGCTGATTAGCTAATAGAATATTTCTAACTTTTAAGGCCATTTTGCTTTGACAAATTAAACCATGTTTCTTCTTAATTTAGACACACAAATTAGCTTTTACAAATTTTCTCCGAATAATCATTGATTTTTATAGAGTAGCTAGGCTTCGATGTGATAATAGTCTTTACAAAAAATAAATGCTGTGCTCGTTTTGACGTGATCCATTAAGTCACATCCCGTTGTCATTGAGCTAAGAATAGTTGTATCTGAAATCGGTGAACATTGATCACCAAACACACTACCGTTCAACACAGTAGCAAAACATACCGCCATGTAGATTTCCGGGTTTTGTAGGCCTTGTGATTGCGCAATAGCCCAAGCTAAAGGTAATGCGAGAGGGAAGGCAATAGCATAGGTTCCCCAACTCGTACCTGTGGAAAATGCAATAACCATAGTCATTAATTGTAATAAGACAGGTAATACCCAGAACGGAATTTGTTGACCCAATAATTCAACCAGATAGAGACCGCCACCCAATTGTTTGCTGATAGCTCCAATAGTAATTGCCAGCATGAGAATCACTGAAGCAACAACTACCCCTTTGATGCCGGTACCGAATCCATCTAAAAGATCACCGAGTTGCATCCCTTTGCTTAATGCCATAACGATACACAGCCCTAAAGCTGAACCGAATGCCCAGTTGATTTGAGGCGAACCTGTCACAACAAAAGTGGCAATAGCGACGGTAATTAAAAGAATAATGGGCAATACAAATTCCAGCATGCTGGGATTGTAGTTTTCAGGAGTTGTTGTGCTTTGTAATTCTTTAGCGCTTAACGGCTTGGCTCCCGGTGCATCAAGCTGGCCTGTGGTTCTTGCTCTTTCAATAGCTTTGCGTAAGGGCTTACCTGCAAAGGTATTAATATTCAGGCTGATAAGTAGCGTTCCTAAAACAGCAAATATGCCGTAGAAGCTAAAAGGTACACTGCTAAAGAAGAAAGCAATGCGGTCAGCTTCTGTCGCTAAGAATGACACTCCAGGTACGAATATCAGTGCTTGCACATAAGCTGGCCAAGCGTTGAAGGCGATCACCGATGCAATGGGAGAGGCTGTTGAGTCGACTATGTAACTTAGCTCTTCATGACTGACTTTCGCTTTATCTGCCATAGGTTTAACGGTAGAGCCAACGAGCACGGTACTCATGGTGCCACCTTGGAAAAAGAGCACTCCAAGCATCCAGGTGATCAATTTTGCAGAGCGAGGACCTTTAACAAAGTGCTCTGTCATATAAGTTGCGAATGCCTGTGCTGCACCTGTCTTGGTCCAAATTCCCATCAGGCCACCGAGTAACCAAAGGTAAAGCAGTAAGATTCCTGCAGCGGAAGTCGTCGCCATATTGGGTATGAGAACAGCATCGGTGATGTCGAATCGTCCGAGCATAAAGGCTCCAATAACAATGCCACTGAAAAGTGCAACGAGTGGTTCTCGGGTCAACAAGCAAAGTGCAACGGCAACGAAAGCTGGTAGCAGGGACCAGATACCGTAGTGAAATACAGGTTTTATCAGTCTTAGTTGTGTTGGGTCTTGATTGTCATAAACCCATTGTTGACTGAGAGTGGGTTGCTCTGTTGTGTTATTTAGTGCCTCTTGCCTGAGCGGTGATCTCTCATAGGGAACAGGGCTTTCGACCAAAACCTCTCTCCCACGAATGGTATATGCCGGTTGGCCTTGGTCGTTTTCATATATCTGATAGGTCTGACTTTGTTCGCGCCAAGTCGGATCGATATTAAAAAATACGTGCAAAGAACCAACAACACTTAAAACTAATAAGAAGAGTGCGATGCGGTTAGCATTGTTAAACATAGAGAGATCACTTTTTATTATTTCATTCAATATTGATTTAGCTTTCGTGCCCATAGCTATCTGTTTACACAAAGGTTTTCGCCTTCATTTCAGAGCACGGAACGAATCACCTTAGTCTATCTGTTGGCCTCGCCATTAACTAGAGTGAATAGTGTTGTTGGGTATAGCGAATGTAAAGTCGCTTGTGCACTTTGGTTATAGGGAATAACCACAGCATTATTGGCAGTTATATGTTGCCAAGGTATGGTTGTTTCAAAATAAAAATGAGTAGGTATGTACAATGATAAAAGCTTTAACCCTGCTAGTTTCTATGCTGAGCGTAGCGGCTAGTGCACAAGATAGATTTGCCAATGTGCAGATCAAAACAACACCACTGAATGGCAGCGCTTTTATGCTAGTCGGCGCTGGTGGCAACATCGGTGTATCGGCCGGTGATGACGGTATTTTAATCGTTGATGACCAGTTTGAACCTCTGGCCGAGAAAATTGCAGCGGCATTAAAAGATATTAATAAGTCACCGGTTAAGTATGTGGTTAATACGCATTACCACGGTGACCACACAGGTGGAAACGCATGGTTTAAAGAAAACCAAGATGCCACCATCTTTGCTCATGACAACGTTCGTGTACGCATGACATTAGGTCAAGATGCTAAGCCAACAAGCTTCCCTGTTGTGACTTATGATCAAGGTTTAAAATTCCATTTTAATGGCGACACCATACACCTCAAACACTTGAACAAAGGCCATACTGACGGCGATAGCGTTGTCTTCTTTGAAGAAGCTAACGTGTTACACGCAGGTGATTTGTACTTTAATGGCTTCTTCCCATTTATTGATTTATCAAGTGGTGGTGATGTTCATGGGTTTATAGACAGCATTGAACAAATGCTAGCGATGATCGATAACAACACTCAAATTATTCCAGGTCACGGCGAGTTAGCAACAAAAGCAGATCTAAAAGAGTATTTAAATATGCTTTATGTAACGCGTGATGCCGTTGCTCGTATGAAGTTTAACGGTATGACTTTGGAACAAGCTATTGAAGAAGGCTTAGATGATAAATGGGAGCCCTGGGGCAACTTCTTTATCAAAGAAGACCGTTGGATAAGAACTTTATATCTTGGTCTATAATAAAACATGATTTAATCATTAAGGCGCTAATTTCAGCGCCTTTTTTGTGAGTTATCTGCTTAGGGTTTGTTTTTATGCGTGCTGTTGTTTACGAAAAGTTTGATGAGTTACCCACCATTCAGAATGTGCCCGATCCGACACCAGATGCCGATAGCGTTGTTATAAAAGTTGAAGCAACCGGAGTGTGTCGCAGTGATTGGCACGGCTGGAAGGGACATGATGCAGACATCGAACTACCGCATATTCCCGGTCATGAATTAGCGGGAACTGTGGTTGAGGCTGGTCACAACGTCAAGAATTGGAAGAAAGGCGATCGCGTTACCGTACCTTTTGTCGGTGGTTGCGGGCATTGCTCAGAGTGCGCTGCCGGACAACATCAGGTCTGTGATAACCAATTTCAACCTGGTTTTACGCATTGGGGTTCATTCGCTGAATACGTCAACATTGGTTATGCAGATATTAATCTAGTTGCGTTGCCTCCAAGTATGACATTCACAACAGCAGCCAGTTTAGGCTGTCGTTTTGTTACGTCATTCAGAGCTGTTGTTGATCAAGGCAAAGTATGTGCTGGGCAGTGGGTTGCTGTTCACGGTTGTGGAGGCGTTGGGCTTTCAGCAATTATGATCGCCAATGCGCTCGGGGCCAATGTGATAGCTATTGATATCAGCGATGAAAAACTTTTATTAGCTAAATCAATGGGCGCGATAGCCACTATTAATGGTGCTAGGCAATCTGATGTTGTTGGTATGGTGAGAGAGCTAACACATGGCGGCGCGCATGTTTCACTGGATGCCCTAGGTCATCAAACGACCTGCTTTAACTCTATCAGCAATTTGCGAAAACGCGGAAAGCATATTCAAGTTGGCCTAATGTTGGCGGAACATAGTCTACCGACTATTCCTATGGGACAAGTGATAGCCAATGAATTGGAGATTCTAGGGAGTCATGGTATGCAGTCTCATCGCTATCGTGCGATGTTCGACATGATAAGTGCTGGGAAATTGTCGCCAGAGAAATTGGTAGGGAAGACCACCTCCCTGAGCGATTCTATCAATGCACTGACATCTATGGATTCATTTGAAGCTCAAGGTGTGACTGTGGTGACAGATTTTCAAAATTGACGGTCAACTCGACCTAGTATCGTTTATAATAGGCTCATCAAGACTAGAGCATGTTGCTCTTTGCTTTACAGCGAAGGCCCACAGGCTCTAATTTATTTTTAAACTAATACAGGGACTATTCATGTCAACTCCACTCGACGATGAGACCTTCACAAAAATCCAAAGTTATGGCGCAGATAAACGTTATCAATACCTAGTAAAACAAGTTGCGCAAAATAGCCAAGTTTGGATCCTCAAAGATGAACACGGCTGCGTGATGCTTAATTCAGATGATGAAGATTGCGTACCCATCTGGCCTCATAAAGAATTCGCTGAAGCATGGGCTACAGAAGAATGGGAAGTGTGTCAGGCTGAAGCAATTGAGCTTGACGTTTGGTTAAGCCGTTGGACTCGTGGCTTGCTTGATGACGATATTGCGATTGCCGCATTCCCGGATGGAAACAGCGAAGGGCTTGTTGTATTCCCAGATGAATTCGAAGAAGCACTGAGTAAAGCATAGGATTTAACGTCACAATGCTTAATCAAGTAAACAGTGACTACAGACTGATTAAAGCCGACATTCAGCATATGACGGCTGTTATGAGTTGGTTGGCGTCCCCCGAAGAAATGCTGCTTTGGGGAGGACCAGGACTGATTTGGGGACTGGATGAGATTGGATTTGCAGAACAACTTAAATTGGATACAGTCGCCTCAAGAAGCTTAGTTGATCAAAACAATAAAGTGATTGGTTTTGGGCAGTACTATGAGCGCGTCGGTAGAATCCATTTTGGCCGCATAGGGATCGCCAAGGATGAAAGAGGGAAAGGCTTAAGCAATACCTTGATGTCATCTCTCATTGCTGAGGCCACACTTGACGATGAGCGTGAGTTATCTCTCTTTGTGATGAGAGACAATTCACCTGCCATAAAATGCTATTCCAAGCTTGGATTTGTTGTTGCAGAGTATCCTGAAACTATCCCCGGAGGTATGACAAACGTTGACTATATGGTGAGGTATTGACACTTCAAAAGTCATTGGACTTGAGCTGGGATAGATTATAGGGCAAACAACGGCTATGCTTTCGTTACAAGGAGGCACTATGTGTAAAACAGAGAATAAAATTGCCGAGTCACCCTCTAGACGAAAGGCAATTAAGCTCGCTATGAAAGCGACGGCTGTAGCAGGAGCGGCAAGTATTGCGCCCTTCGCCATAGGAAGAGAAAAACCTAAGTTGAGAGTGCTAGGCACACACGTAACACTTCAAGAAGAGTTGCGTCAAAGAGCTATGCAAGATTTAGGTATTGAGCTTATCTTTGAACCCAAAGGTAGTGCCGCTGTTTTACAGAAAGCCTCAATGGCACCTCAGTCATTCGATTTGTTTGAACAATGGTCGAACAGTATACGTGTGTTATGGCGTTCAGGGGCGATCCAACCTCTTGATAAGAAACGTCTGACCTATTGGGATGAAATCAATTCATTAACCAAGACAGGAAAGGTTGTTCCTGAGGCTAATATAGGGGCAGGCGATGCACCCTATAAATTGCTGCATATACAGAAAAATGGTGAATTAGGAACGACACATACGGACCAAGTCAGTTTTATGCCTTATGTCCACAATGTGGATTCTTATGGTTACAACACCAACGTGATCAAAAAAGGCGTCCCTTACGAAACGGAAAGCTGGGGGTGGTTATTAGATCCCAAATACTCCGGCAAAGTTGGTGTAGTGAATGCGCCTGCTATCGGTATTTTTGATTTGGCGTTAGCAGCTCAAGCCAGAAATCTGGTCACCTTCGAAAATATCGGTTCAATGACTAAAGCCGAACTCGATAAGCTATTTAATGTACTTCTTGAATTTAAGGTGAAGAAACATTTTAGTGGATTTTGGACGTCGGTTCCTGAATCTGTGCAATTTATGCGTAGTAATCGTGTCGTGATTGAGAGCATGTTTTCACCTGCCGTTTCTGCACTAAACGGGCAAAATATCCCGGTTACTTTTGCAGCACCCAAAGAAGGGTATAGAGGATGGCATGGCGTTATGTGCCTTTCTTCTGCTATTAGTAATCGGGCCAAAGACGTGGCCTATGAATACATGAACTGGTGGCTTTCCGGCTGGGCTGGGGCATTCATTGCACGACAAGGTTACTACATATCCAATCCCTCTCGTTCCAGAGAATTCCTCAGTGAAGCTGAATGGAGTTACTGGTATCAAGGGTTGCCAGCAACTGAAACTTTGATAGGAACGGACGGCAAAGTTTCAGTGCAAAGAGGGGATGTGCGAACCGGAGGCAGTTACGAGAAGCGTTTTAGTAACGTAGCTGTTTGGAATACGGTCATGCCAACCTATGATTATAGCCTTCAGAAATGGTACGAGTTTATCAGTGCGTAATTATCTAGCTTGGCGGGGAGCTTGATGTTTTCATCTCTTAAATCTCAAGTCACATTTTTTCTGGTGTTACTTGTTTTATTGCTGACAACCCAGGCCGTTCTTAATCGGATTAATCAAGTTTCTATCGTCGAGGACTTGGAGGTTTCACAACAAGTCTTTATCGATGCAGGCTTAGTGCGTGAGCTAGAAAGAGATGTTTATGATTTACAGCGTAATGTCCTGATCTATAAAGAAACCGCGAGTGAGTCCGTAAAGATTCGTTTCTCAGCATTGATGAGTAGCATCAATGAAAAAATCACGCTTCTGCAAAAACCTTATAACAATGAAGAAGTGAAAGACAGCTCCGAACTCGAACTGCTAAATACCATGCAGTCTCACTTGGCTGATTACGGCGATAACTTTGAAAATGTTGTAATCGGGCGAGAGCAGCGTACCGCTCTTTTTGAAGGCGGGCTTTTGCTGGAGATTGATGCGTTGATTCAATTTTTGGTTGAAGCTGAAGAAAAAGACGTTGATAAGATTTATCCCTCTACGTTATCTATTCAATACCACTTAGCTCGTGCAGAAAACGCCGCTTTCCAGTATTTGTTGAGTCCCGATTTTGAGCATCTGGAAGCGTTTAAAGAACAAACCAGAATGACGCGTGAAGCACTGATGGAATTTCCTCATGCTGATAGTTTTACCTCGCATGTTGAACAGTCGTTAAAGTCTATTGATGAGCACTTCATCCAATTGACTCAAATAACACGTGGCTATCTGTACTTGGTTAATGTAGTGATGACAGGTGCAGCCAATGAATTCTTGTTCCTGACATCTCAACTGGCTGAGCAAGTTGTTGAGCAATCCAAAGCAACTAACCAACAGGTTTTAAGCAATATTGACCAAGCTCAGACGCGAAGCAATGCCTTTGCGGTACTTGAGATTCTGCTAATTATTGCAACAGCTATTTTTATGGGTGTTAGAGTTATTCTGCCCATTGGTTCAATGTCGGAGATCTTTGAAAATCTGGTTAAAGGCAAAGATTTTGAAGAAGCACCAGGGCTTTCTGGTAGTAACGAAATGCAGAGGCTACTGAAAGCCGCTAAAGTGTTTAATGATAAGAATATTCAAACCCACGCTTTGCTTGAAGAAGCGACCGCATCTAATGCTCGTCAGGAAGAGTTGAATAAGCAACTCGAAATCTCGAAGAAAAATGCTGAAAAAGCAGCTAATTCAAAGAGTATGTTCTTGGCCAATATGAGCCATGAAATCAGAACACCTATGAATGGGATTATCGGGCTTGTCGATTTGGCATTGCGCGAAAAAATGTCGAACAAGCTGAACAATTATCTCCAAAAGGTATCTGCATCCAGTCAGATATTAATGAGCGTTATCAACGACATTTTAGATTTCTCTAAAATTGAAGCTGGGAAGCTAGATATTGAAATGACCAGTTTCTCTCTTCAATCTCTGCTCGATAATGTCCTCTCTATCGTGACGCTGAAAGCAAGAGAGAAGAATTTAAATGTGAAACTTCAGCTAGAGCCAAGTTTGCCTGGAAACTTCGTAGGCGACCCACTGAGGATTACTCAGGTTATTCTCAACCTGACCAATAATGCAATTAAGTTTACGGAAAATGGGCGAGTCAGCATTCGCTTTTATAGCGATTACATCAAAGTTCGAAGTGAAACCATGCTGTATGTTGATGTAGAAGACACTGGTATTGGTATGACTGATGTTCAGCAAAGTCGAGTGTTTGATTCATTTACTCAGGCGGACGGTTCAACAAGTCGAGAATATGGAGGAACTGGGCTTGGGCTTGCCATTGTTAAACAGTTAACCGAGCTAATGGGCGGGACGGTTGCGGTTAAATCAGAGGCAGGAGTAGGCAGTGTGTTTACTGTTTGCTTTGCTGTAAAAGCCTTCCAAGAACAAAAAGGATTACTTGAGTTTGAAGAAAAACTGACACCTAAAATTCATTATTTTAGTGACGCCAGCTTAATGTGTAATGGCTATTTAACGTCTTTTGCCGATGACTTAAACAAACGTCCTATGTCAGATCTTTTGGGGGCAGCGACTGATATTGGTGAATCGGATACCGTGCTAATTGACGCTTTTTCAGTAACCCATATTAAGAAGTTCGAACTTGCAATTGAGAAGTTGTTATCTGCTAAAGCTAATGTGGGGTTTGTTACAGATACTCAACCGACACAACTTCCTCAGCAGCTTAAAACACGTTGGGAAAGGCCTGTTTTAAGTCAACCCTTTACACCTAATCAACTGATTAACTTTTTCGAGCATGTGATGGGTAAGGTCGAAGAAAGTCATGATGAGCATAGGCTGATTGATGATAAGCCCTCCTGTGAGAAAACGTTTTCTGGTCATGTTTTGTTGGTTGAAGATAACAACATTAATCAGACCGTTGCTGGTGAAATGCTGACCTCACTCGGTATGACGTTTGATATTGCAGAGGACGGTCGGCAGGCTGTCACTAAGATGACGAATTCACCGCACTACGACTTAATATTAATGGATGTACAAATGCCCATTATGGACGGTTATGAAGCAACAGCCATGCTGAGAGAGCTCGGACATAAAGCTATTCCTATTTGTGGCTTATCAGCAAACGCAATGAGAAAGGATAGGGAGACGGCGAAAAATTCTGGAATGGATGAATACCTGACAAAACCCATCAAAAGAGAGAAGCTAGTCGAAGTATTTGATAAGTACTTCTCCCTCTAAGATTGGGTTTCTTGGGAATATCTACCTTTATCACTGTTCGCGTACAAGCGCAGGTCCTACGGTTGGAATTATTCTGTAGGTGCGGACTTGTCCGCGAATACTGCCTCAAAGCACACCACAGTTCGCGCGCAAGCGCAGCTCCTACAGTTGGAATTATTCTGTAGGAGCAGGACTTGTCGGCGAATACTGCCTCAAAGCGCATCACAGTTCGCGCGCAAGCGCAGCTCCTACAGGTTGTCTAATCCTTATCGAAGACTTTCTTTCCGGCTATCCAGGTTTCCTGCACTTGGGGTTGCCACAGCTGTGCCGAAGGAACAGCAAAGATATCTTTATCGATCAAAATAAAGTCAGCCCATTTTCCTGGCGTCAAACCACCTAATATCTTGTCCTGATGGGCAGCATAAGCAGCATCAAGGGTGAATGATTTGAACGCTTGATAGACCGTCATCTTTTCTTCAGGTAGCCATCCTTGGTCTGGTTGATTTTCTCTGTCCTGGCGAGTTACTGCTGCATGCAATCCATAAAAGGGGTTCGCCAATTCAACTGGAAAATCTGAACCGGATGCAATACGAGATCCCTGTTTTAAGAAGGTTTGCCAAGCATAGGCTCCTTCTAAACGAGCATGACCTAAACGGTCGCCTGCCATGTTTTTATCACTGGTGGCATGAGTCGGTTGCATGGCAGGAACAATACCTATTTCCTTAAAGCGTGGAATATCTGCTGGATTAATAATTTGGGCGTGCTCGACGCGGTTTCTCAGCTCTCTACCACCTAAGCGTTTAATGGTGTCTTCAAACTGATCAAGCGCTAATCTGTTAGCTCGGTCGCCTATAGCATGGAAGTTCAGCTGGAATTGGCTGCCTATAACGGTATCAAACAGTGACTTTAAATCTTGTTGTTTAGTGACCAGTAAGCCCACATTGTGAGGGTCATCACTATAAGGTTCTAACAACGCAGCTCCCCGGCTACCAAGGGCACCGTCTCCGTAAGCTTTGACACTTCGAATAGATAAAAAGTCGTTTTTATCTCGAACATGGCCTTTAGCCAACATACCTTTGAGTTCCGGATCAGTAGCTGCAACCATGGCGTAAACGCGAATAGGTAATTTGTTCTGGTGCGCTCTTTCCTGATAGAAGTCATATACTTGTTTACTAATGCCAGCGTCGTGTGTACTCGTGATACCTAAAGCGAGCAAATGTTGACCTGCAGCTTGAAGCGAACGATCAAGTGTTGCATCTGAAGTTTCAGGGACCAGCTTTCCAACTAAATAGGCAGCGTTATCTACTAATACGCCAGTGGGTGCTCCGTTGTCGTCTCTGACAATCAATCCACCTGGAGGATCTAAGGTATCTTTCGTAATGCCTGCCAATTCCAAGGCTTTGCTGTTGACCCAAGTAGCGTGGCCATCAACACGTTCTAACATTACGGGCTTGTTGCTGACGTATTCGTCGAGATCTTGTGCAGTTGGGAAAGTTTTTCCTGGCCAAAGTACTTGGTTCCATCCTCTACCCATAATAACGTCGAGATCAGGGTTCGCATCGGCGTAGTCTTTGACTTGTTTGGCGGTGTCTTTTGCAGAGCCTTTACCGCGGATATCTACCTGTAATAAATTGTCGCCTAATCCTAGAATATGTCCATGAGCATCGACTAAACCCGGCAACAAGGTTTGTTGCTTACCGTCTATGACATTGGCATCGGGATAGCTTTCAAGTAACAGGTTATCGCCAATTGAGAGGACTTTACCATTCTCGAAAACTAAGGTGTTGAACTGGATAAACTCGCCAGAGTCACCGAATGTGTATCCACGAACATTAGATATCGCAGTGGGTTTCGCAAGCGATAATGTGCTCGCCGCCGAAAGGCACAGCGTCATCGCTAAAGCTTTGAAGTTGATTTTTTTCATTGTAGATTTTGTCAGCGTTGATAACGTCAGTGTTACAACATGCAGCAACTGACGAATGAGTTCAACTTTTATTGATTCTAGTCAAATGCGATGGTGTTACGTCTTTTTCACGCCTAAACAATCGGCTAGATTAGATCTGTTATTCTGCGTGCCTTTGGCATGTTTCAAGTAGGAGGGTGAGATCTAAATTCCCAGAGCTTTCAAATACAATTGCTTGCTCATATCTGACAATTGCTCTTGATTCGCCGTTAACCCAGCCTAACCATTGCTTCATTTGTCTTCTTTTTCGGCCTGAGATAGTTTGGAAAGGTTGCTCTGAATGAGGTTTATTCAAGTCGAACAATTCAATATTTAACCGACTGATATAAGGCGCCAAGACTTGGGCCTGTTGTTCGAAAACTATCTGCGAGCCGTTATCTAAGGAGAATAAAATCTGACAGTTTTGACTATTTCCAAATAAATCAGGAGAGGCATCACTATCGAATGATTTTAAAAGGATAAGCGTGAAGAGCCATCCGTAAGCGATGATGTGGTGCAGTTTGGTGTTCATTTAAAGGCTTGGAATGTTTTCTAAATGGTTATCTTGCCATAATGCCTGCATTTTAAGGTAATCAATATTACCACCCGACAATATGACTAAAACGCGTTGTTTAGTACGTTTACCCTTTAACCATTCGGCTACAGCACCCATGGTCATTGCGCTGGTGGGCTCAACGTGTATTTTGAGTAGATGTTGTAGCCACTGGGTCCAGTAAGCAATTTGTGGTTCATCAACTTCATAAAAACTATCAAGTTGTTGTAGGAATGGAAAAGTGATATCACCGACGGCAAGTGTTGCAGCACCATCAGCTAGAGTTTTCGGCGACTCAGACAAACGCTGAATACTGCCTTGACGAATAGATTCTGCCGCATCGTTACCTGCTAATGGTTCAGCGCCAAATACCTCTGCTTTAGGGCTGGTTGCTCTCGTTGCGATAAGCGTTCCTGATAGGAGGCCACCGCCACCACAAGGTGCGCAAACACCATCAACTTCGCCTATCTCTTGCAGTGCTTCCAAAGCTGCTGTGCCTTGTCCGCTGACTATTTGTTCGTGGTTAAAGGGAGGTATCCAGTAGGTGCCTTCCTCCTCAGCTGCAATTGCTACTTGTTCGTCAGCTTCTTTACGAGTTTCGAATAACTTTAAGTCGGCGCCATAGAAACTGGTCGCAGCTGCTTTTACGCCAGAAATATTGGTCGCACTGTAGATAGTCGCAGGCAAGTTAAACAACTTAGATGCGAAAGACACACCTTGTGCATGGTTGCCTGAGCTATTTGCGATAATGCGTTTAGGCTGTTGGCCTGTTTCTTTGAGCCAAGAGAGAATGTTGGCAGCTCCTCGTATTTTAAAAGCTCCTGTTTTTTGAAAACACTCAGCCTTAAAAATAATTTCGTGACCTAACCATTCATTAAGTAATTGAGACTGAAGAAGAGGTGTTTTAATAACGTAAGGCTTAATGCGCTGTTGTGCGGCAACAACATGATCAATACTCAATTTTGACATAAATAAAACAGGTTTCTGAGCTCTAAAAAACAGGGCGCACACCTTATCATGTAGTGCGTTAAATGGCATTAGAAGAGTTAATATCTTTGTGACTTGATGTACACTTATTTGAAACCTTAAAACAAGAAGGAAACAACCATGGGATTACTTGACGGCTTATTAGGTAATGCATCTGAAGTTAATGTTGAAGATGTGGCAGAAGAGTTTGCGCCTATCCTCGGTGAAGGCGAGAGCCTGCAACAGGTTTTTAAAGAGATACGCGATATGTATTTGTTTACTAACTACCGATTAATTTTGGTTGATAAACAGGGATTAACCGGTAAAAAAGTGGATTACCACTCTATTCCGTATCGCGCAATTACAAACTTCGTGGTTGAAACAGCTGGGCATTTTGATCTTGATGCTGAGCTTAAAGTGTGGATTTCTGGTCGTTCAGAACCTATCGAAAAAGAGCTGAAAAAAGACAGCGTTATTGGTATTCAAAAAACGCTTGCGACTTGTATGTTCAGTTAACCTCAGCTTTGCATGAGGAAAGTCGAACAAATTATTGGCGGCGCTTTACGCTAAAGTGGTCGCCTTTGGCCTGCATTAAATTTACAAGTACCTGTTTTCCCTCATAGCCATGGTGGTTACATTTGGCTCGGACAACTACTTCTTTTATCCGGTTTGGAATTTTGATCCCGCACTGGCTTCGTGTAAAAGGTTGCTCATTGTCGTGAGGGTGGGCAAGGGGGCGTTGCCCTAAAACATTCCCGTTCAAATCTATCACCTCCCAATGATCTGCGTAGTGATTCCAGCCTTGATCGTTATGGCGCACTTGTGTGTGAAAACACCAGGTATTCTCGGTTTGCTCAATAGCACTTACTTTTGTGACCTGAGCATAGTTGAGGGATGAGGAATAGTTATTTGTTAGATTAGCAGAGCTGCAGGCAGTGAACGCCCACAGCAAGACAGAAAGTGATGTGGCAGCCTGTTTACCCATAAGGTTTGTTTGATGTTAGGTTTGCCAAGCCTTTGACGACCCTATAGATGGACCAAATCCAGACGGCCAAACCTAAGAAATAACCGACAATAACAAAAAGCAGAATAAAGCTTATGATTGATAATCCAAGCCCCCACCAGAAGGTTTTAATGATGTTGGAATAATGATCTTCAAATAAGGTGCCGTATGCATCACCTTTTTTGACCATGGCCCAAATAGCACCCACTATCCAAAAAATACCGGTAAAAAGTCCAAGTACCATGAGCCCATAAGCAATAAGTGCATTAGTTTTCGCAGCTTCATCTTTAGCAGAGAGCGTCATTGCTGGTGTGTCTGACATGCTATTACTCCTGTTATGCCTTTGTTATTAAAGTAGTTGTTTGTAAGTTTATACACATTAACAGGAGCAATAGTATAACAAAACACCAATATCGCATCTCGGATGAGTGCAAAAATTAATCAGAGCTTCGAACCGATGCCATGAGTCCAAGAGGGCGATTTTCTAAGTCTTCAAAAAATGCCATCCATTCTTCGGAGCCATCTTCATGCTTGTGGATCATATGAGGTGCGTTAATGAATTGGATGCCTTGTGCTTTCCAATCTGAATAGACAGCATTGATATCAGAAACTCTAAAATAAAGTATTGATTCAGACTCGTTGACTTGTTCGCCCTCGGAGAGCATCAATCGTGTACCATCTAAATCAAAAAAGGCCAGCTTATCAAAGGTATAAAGGTGCGTTAACTTTAGTGTGTCTTTGTACCACTTTTCTGAAGCTTCAATACTCTTTACGCTTCTAGCAACTTGTCCAATGCTTTGTATTTGATATGAGTTGGTCATAGCAGCTTCTCCTGATTTTAGTGGACTATCAATAGGAGCGCCTCGCCAATGTTTTAACGCTCTTTTGTTTTCGAGTCCGAGCTTTGCAATGGCATTAGCCACATGATATTTCACCCCATCAAGGCTGATGTTCTCAAGCTTGGCTATTTCTCGGTTTTTTAAGCCATGTCTTACCGCATTAACAACGCGCCATTCAGCAGGTGTCAGACGGTCGTTATGTGGTGGTCTACCGCGGGCTCTTTTCATAGTATTAATTTACATGGTTAATACCTTATTTTCCCTCCCCTTTTTTAATTTTGTGGAGAGGGAATATACAAAAGCTTGCAGGCTTATAAATGATTGAGGAAGTAATTCGTCTTCATTGTATTGAGGTGAAGTGATGTGCCTTCGCCTTCTACAATGCCATGACGCCTGTTGGGATATGACATGAGATCAAACTGCTTGTTGTGTTTGACTAACTCGTTGATTAAACGTTCTGTACCTTGATAGTGAACATTATCGTCACCAGTACCATGTACAATCAGCAATTTACCTTCAAGCTTGGATGCATGAGTAATAGCGGAATTCTGAGTGTAGTTTTCTTCGTTGTCGGCCAAAATTCCCGAATAACGCTCCTGATAGATGGAATCGTATAAACGTTTATCGGGTACAGGTGCTAACGAAATGCCAACTTTAAATTGTTCTGGATAGCGAAACATTAGATTTAACGTCAAGCTGCCTCCACCTGAATGTCCCCAAACGCCAACACGAGAGCAATCGATATAAGTCCATTTGTCACACATGGCTTTTAATGCATCTGATTGATCCTGTGTTTCTATACTTCCGTCACTGGCATAGATAGACCGTCTCCAATCGTGGCCTCTAGGTGCTCTTGTACCTCTATTGTCTATGGATGAAACAAGAAAGCCTTGCTGCGACATCAATATATGCCACATGTTTCTATTGCCCATCCAAGCATCTCTCACCGTTTGGCCAGCAGGTTCACCGTACACATGGTGGATAAGTGGGTATTTATCGCCTTTATCCATATTGGCTGGTCTGAGCATATAACCGTCTAAGCGCAAGCCGTCTTGGGCAGTTACACTGTAAAACTCAAGTTCGCCGATTTGTAGTTCTGCTAACTTCGCTTTTAGTGCCACATTGTCTTCAAGAACGTGGTGTACTTTGTGATCGGGTAATGAAATTAAGCTGTAGACAGGTGGAGATAAGAAAGTCGAATGTACATGTATAGCCCAGGTAGAGTCGGCAGATATTTGGTAACCGTTAGTACCAGTAAACTGAACGGGCGTTACGCGCTCGATTTTGCCGCTACCATCTATCGGTGCACGGTGCAGATAACGCTGAGCGACATTGTCAGGTGAAGCAATGAAGTAAATCCACCCGTTTTCTTCGTCAATAGATGTGAGTTCGACGACATCAAAGTTACCCGGCGTTAAGTTTTTATAGGTGTTTCCGTCTCTTGATACACGATAAACATGCTTCCATCCGTCTCGTTCACTTTGCCAGATAAAATCATCTGAGTTTTTAAGCCATTCAGGTTCTATCATTAGTTGAATGAAAGTATCTTCGTTCTCACTAAATAATTCTTCGATCTCGCCCGTTGTCGCGTCAGCGTAAAATAGAGTGTTGGTATCTTGTTTTCGATTGAACTGTTGGATAAGCAATTGCTTGCTGTTGTTTGCCCAGTCCATCCGAGGTACATACATGTCTTTTGCGACGCCAGGCAAAGGTACCCATAGCGTTTGTGCTGTTTCTATTGGAACAATGCCAATACGAGCGGCAGCGTTTTCTTCCCCCACTTTAGGGTAGGGAATA
Source organism: Alteromonadaceae bacterium M269 (assembly GCA_004353515.1). Classification (GTDB taxonomy): domain Bacteria; phylum Pseudomonadota; class Gammaproteobacteria; order Enterobacterales; family Alteromonadaceae; genus M269. The sequence goes on from SMNZ01000003.1 coordinate 161,456, forward strand.
GCGGTTATCGTTGGGTATAGTGTGTCTGTGTTATTGATGATGAAAAAGTCTTTAGCTGCATGGGTATCAAGCTGCCAGTAAGCAATACGTTGACTGTCAGGGCTCCAACGAAATCCGTCGCGGATAGAAAACTCTTCTTCATAAGCCCAATCAAACAAACCATTAATAATCGTTTCAGAGGCATCCGTTGTTAGGGCTTTGATTTCTCTGCTTTTGAGGTCTTGTACATAGATGTTGTTTTTCCATACATAGGCGAACTTGAGTCCGTCAGGGGAAAATTTGCCGAACATCATTTCACTCTTAGCTGGTTGGTCGCCCCCTAGTTTCCATAAATCACCTGTTTTTGTTTCCAGTACCCAATAGTCACCTCTGTCTTTCTCGCGCCAGACATATTTGGCATTGGTATAGATTAATATTTTGGATTTATCGTCTGACCATTGATAGTCGTCTACAGCGAGGGCTTTGTCATGGCCTTTTGGGGTGAGCTGTTTCAGTGTAACCAGGACAGTTCGCTCTAATGTAGCTGGATCATACTGGACGATTTCTTCATATATTTTGATGTCGTCACCGTATTGGTCTTTCTCAAGTTTCGCATCTTCATAACCTGGAGCTGTCTCTAAAGCGCTATAACTAGCCCCTTTGTCTAACCAACGAACAGCTCCTGGACGCTTGGCGTTATAATCCCAGCTTTTAAAAATAGCCTCATTAGTTAATTGAGTGCCTTTTTTATCTGGGCTAATGTTTTGTGGCTCACCGGCTAATTTACAGGAAGTTAAGGTGAGTAAAGTTAATGCAAGTGTGAGTGCTTGAGTGATGCGAACAGTAGATTTCACTAATGTTATTCCGTGGTTAGTTATTAGGTTTAATTTACCTCGCTGCTAAAAAATTAACCACATATACATTGGTACAATGAGTTGTATCAAACTTGGATAAAGTAAATAAATAGTGCCGATTATTTGAAGCTGTCTTGTTGTTCTGAGTTGTTATTTTTTCGTCGCTATAAGAATGTACTGATAACGATAAGTTCTCATACTATTCACCGTTGAATAGTCGTTAAGAGAAGTGCAATGAATGAGGAATCGATATGCAGTATAAGGTGACAAACTTTATAGCCCTGATTTTACTTATACCTATGCTTTTTGTGGCAGAGACTCGAGCAGGTGACGAATATTCAATACGCGCTATCTCTTTTGGAGAAGTTAAAGGTGTTAATCGAAGCTTCTTTGTTGAAGGAGAAGCAGGCGAGGATAAGGTGGATATCCCTTTTGTTATTTGGTTGCTACAAAATAAGGATAGAACAGTTTTGTTTGATGCTGGGTATTTCAGAGAAAGCTGGACGAAACAATGGAACACGCAAAACTTTGTATCGCCGGATAAAGCTGTTGCCAATGCGGGTGTTAAGCCGGAGGAGGTTACCGATATTATTGTCAGTCATATGCACTGGGATCACGCGCAAGGAGCGCTGTTATTTCCCAATGCTAATGTGTGGATACAGGAAGATGAATATGTTTACTATACAGGTGGCGCTTGGCAAGAAGGCGGTAATTCGGGCGGTATTGATAAAAGAGATGTTGAAGGCTTCGTTAAGCTAAATCTGGAAGGGCGCCTTAAGTTTGTTAAAGGTGACAATGTAGAAGTTATTAAGGGGATTCATGCTTACACGGGAGGGAAGCACACTTTTCAGTCACAATATATTCGTGTTGATGGAAAAGAGCCGGTCGTTCTTGCATCGGACAATGCCTACTTGTTTCAAAACATAGAAACTCAAACACCGATTAATAAAAATGCGACTTTCTCATTGCTCTCTAATCGTAAAGCAATTAAACGGATGATCGAATTAGCTGGCAGTGTTAAACGCGTGATGCCAGGGCATGACCCTGCGATCTTCGAACGTTTTCCAACGAAAGGACGAGTAGCGACTATCAGAGAATAGGCTACTGCCTTTCGTCTTTCGGAGATTCCATCACAACATGAGTCATTATGGTTCTCACTTGGGGTATTGCGCCTAGAGTATTGGTGTGCAGTGCCTTAAAGGACTGAATATCCCGTGTCTCTATCCGTAATAGGTACTCAAATGAGCCTGTAACGTTATGGCATTCTTTGATTTCGGTAGCGGACTTTATGGCGTCTTCGAATGCAAGTTGTGACTCCATGGTATGTTCTTTAAGGCCAACATTAACGTAAGCGATGAAGCTGTTACCTAGCAACTCGTTGTTCAATATTGCTCGATACCCGGATATCACACCGCTATTTTCAAGTTCTTGAACTCTTCTCAGACAAGCTGAAGTTGATAGACCCACTTTTTCAGCAAGTTCTGTATTAGAGATCCTGCCATTCAATCTTAGTTCTCGCAATATTGTGTCGTTATATCTGTCATTTTTGAACATTTATTGTTTCTTAGGTTGCTTTGTTAATATAAAACGCGCGGAAATTGTATCACTAGCTACTTATAATTGCATTTCATAGCTTTAAGGCACAATACATGTAAAAAGAGGTGAGATGATGAGTTACGAATTAATTTCTGCTTTGGTGTTATTTGCGTTCGTTTCCTCAATCACGCCAGGGCCTAATAACTTGATGTTGATGAGCTCTGGATTGAACTACGGGTTTCGTCTGACTTTGCCTCATTTGCTTGGCGTAGCGATTGGTTTTACGCTGATGATAGTGTTGGTAGGCTTAGGTGTTATGACACTATTTGATGCCTTCCCAGTGAGTTATCAGATATTAAAAGTGCTTAGTATTGTCTATCTGTTGTACTTGGCTGGGAAAATAGCACTTTCCTCTGAAGCTGACACGAATAGCTTTGCCAAAGCAAAGCCTATGACTTTTATTCAAGCGGCATTGTTTCAATGGGTTAACCCTAAAGCATGGACAATGGCTCTAACGGCTATCACTATCTATGCGCCAACAAGAAGTCTTATTGCAATACTGGCAGTGGCTTTGGTCTTTGGATTGGTTAACTTGCCTTGCGTGAGTTTATGGGTGATGACGGGAAAGAAGATGCAAGTCATCCTGAAAGAGCGTAAGCATCTGAAAGTGTTTAATGTAACTATGGCGGTGTTGTTAGTGTTGTCTTTGTATCCAACATTAATATAGGCGACCCAAAATAAAAAGGGCCATCAATGGCCCTTTAGAAGTTTGATAAAACTGAGATTAATCAGCTAAGTTTCTGTCAAAGAAATTAGTGATAGTGTGGTACAAGTGGATACCTGTTTGTTTACCACGAATACTGTGCTTTTTACCGGGATAATCCATTGTCTCAAATGGTATTGCTAGGTCCTGTAAGTGCTTGTATAACTTGGTGCTGTTTTTGAACAATACGTTGTCATCAGCCATACCATGGTAAATTAACAATGCACCCGTTAGATCCTTAGCGTATGGGAATACAGAAGAACCTTCATAACCTTCGGCATTATGTTCGGGGTGCCCCATATAACGTTCAGTATAATGTGTATCGTAAAGTGACCAGTCCGTGACTGGCGCGCCAGCAACACCCGCTTTAAAGTACTCACCTGCTTTAAACATAGCCATGAGTGTCATGTAGCCACCGTAGCTGTGCCCATGAATACCAATGCGCTCTTTATCAACATAAGGCAATGAGTGTAAGAACTTAACTCCAGCAACTTGATCCTGAACTTCAATATCCCCCATATTTTTGAAAATGGGATCTTCGAACGCTTTACCTCGGTTGTACGAACCACGATTATCGACTGTGAACACGACATAGCCCTTGTCTACCCAGTGTTGTAGCAATAAACCTCTGTTTCCTGCCCATCTGTTTGTAACAAGCTGAGCATGTGGACCACCATATTGGAATACGATTGCAGGGTGCTTACCGTTAATCTTCTTAGGTGTATACAAACGGTAATGCAAGGTTGCACCATCGTTGGTTTTGATTGTACCAAATTTAGGTGCGACCCACTGTTCTTGATAAGGATGTAGCGGGTGTGACTCGTTTATTGCGTTCTCTTCTAACCAAGTTAACTGATCACCTAAATTGTTGTGCAAGCTGACCTGAGGTGGTGTGTTAGCTGTAGAGAAACGGTCGATATACACTGCTGCATCGTCGCTGAAAACAATGTCGTGGAATCCACTACGTTGGCTGACTCGAGTCGTACTGTCTTGATCTAATGCTTTGGGTTTTGCATAAGAAACACTGTATAGGTGACTTTCTATTGGTGTGTCTTTTCTACCCGTAAAATAAATGATTTTTTTCTTTTCGTCGATGGCTTCGATTTCGTCAACAATCCAGTCGCCACTGGTGAGTTGACGAACGAGTCGACCATCATTTCTGTATAAATAAAGGTGTTTGAAACCACTACGCTCAGACGCCCAGATAAAATGCTTTTTATCTTTTAGGAAATGCAGGTCATCATTGAGGTTCACCCAAGTGTCGCTTGATTCCTCTACCAACAAGGATAGTTTTTTGTTTTTGGAATCGTATAAACGCAGTTCTAATTTTTGTTGGCTACGGTTTTGCCATTGATAAGTTAAGCCTCGGCTGTCTTTCTTCCAGTTAACACGAGCTAGATAGATATCTTTGTTATCGCCCAAATCAACCCAATCGACTTCTTTGTTCTTAAGCTTCATAACGGCTAGCTCAACATGGACGTTATTAGTCCCAGTGCTTGGGTAGCGTTGTTTAATAAGGTCGATAGATTCCGCGTATATTTCCGTACGTGTTATTTCATCGACAGGGCTTTCATCGACTTTTGTGAAAGCAATTTTTGATTCATCTGGCGCCCACCAATAGCCTGTCAAACGTCCCATTTCTTCTTGCGCGACGAATTCAGCCATGCCGTATTTGATCGGGCCACCGCCATCACTTGTTAATTGCTGCTCTTCACCCGTTTTAACATCCATGATGTAAAGGTTTTGGTCGCGAATGTAGGAGATGTAGTTACCTTTAGGAGAGAAGCGAATATCAGTTTCAAAAGCTTCTGTCTTAAGCAATTGTTTAGCGTTTTCTTCGCCTAGCTTGTAGACATAAGCATCACCAGCTAGCGGAAATAATAAGCTCTTGCCGTCTGCCGACCAGAAGTACTCAATAATACCTGTACCGAATACGCGTTGACGCTCACGCCTGGCTTTCTCTTCGTCAGATAAGATTTCTGGACCTGAGTGTAAGTCGTCAGAGTCGAACAATATTGACGTTTTTCCCGTGGCTACTTCGTATTGCCATAAGTCGTAACGATCAAAGTCCGTGGATTTTCCCTGCAGGAAAGTAACGCGCTTTCCATCTGGAGACACTTTTAGAGAGTTCGGCGCTGCACCTTGAAGTGCTGGCGAGGAATGTATGCGTTCAATGGTTAGTTGTTCAGTTTCGTGTGCTTGTACAGAGGCTGGAATTGCCCCTAACAAACTTAATGTCAGCGTACTGGCTGCAATTAAGTAGGGAAAAGAGTGATTTTTCATTATTATGCGTATTCTGTAACTACAAACCAACGATTCTAATCAATTCATGACAAAACACAAAACAGCACTGGTTCTTGGTGCTACTGGATTAGTCGGAAAAAAACTCTTAGCGCAACTAAAAGTTGACAACCGTTACGCTAGTATCATTTGTGGTGTTCGAAAATTACCAGTTAACAATACAAATTCAGAGCATGATAAAGTCGAAAATGAGCTTATCGATTTTGATAACCTCAACGCTGATTTATTTAAAGTAGACCATGTTTACGTGTGTTTAGGCACCACCATAAAGAAGGCGGGATCTCAACAGGCTTTTCGTTCGGTAGATTACGATTATGTTCATAGAGCCGCCCAGTTGGCTGCGAAAGGACAGGTGGAAAGCTTTGTTTGGATCTCATCAGTTGGAGCTGATGCTAGCAGCACTAACTTTTACTTGCGTGTAAAAGGCGAACTAGAAAGAGATATCGCTCAGTTATCTGATTTGGATAATGCAAGTTGTGTACAGCCGTCATTATTGTTGGGGCAAAGAGATGAGTTTCGTTTGGGAGAAAAGCTCGGTGTTATCTTAAGTCCGTTATTATCACCTTTGCTTATCGGGCGATTAGCGAAGTATAAGCCAGTTCAGGCAGAGCATGTCGCACATCAAATGGTCGAGTTACAGCATTTTGACTGAGAAAATCAACACAATATCTACTCAGCGCAAGAAGTTAGGTTTTCAGTGCAAACAGTTTTTCATTCAACACGACCAATGTGCCATGAAGGTAGGTACAGACAGTTTAATGTTAGGAAGTTGGTGTGAAGTCGAGACTGCAAACAAGATATTGGATATAGGTACAGGAAGTGGGATTCTTGCGCTAATGTTGGCTCAGCGCACAATAGCTGAAACGCGGATTACCGGGCTTGATATTGATGAAGCTGCAGTTTTACAAGCAAGAGAAAACGGTACTAATAGTCCATGGGCAGATAAGCTGAACTTTGCTCATACCGATGTTAACCACTTTTTTCCTTGCACACAGTTTGATTGCATAGTGAGTAATCCACCTTATTTTGAAGCAACATCAGAAGATTCCATTGCTATGTCTGCCGCTAGGCGTAAGGCAAGGGAGGAATCAACCTTAACGCATCAAAACTTGCTAAAAACTGTGGCGCGCTTATTAGAACCTCGGGGCACATTTTATGTTGTGTTGCCGAGTGATTGTGCTAATCGATTTGATGATTTAGCTGATAAAGTAGGATTGTATTGCGATAGAAAGTTGCAGGTGAGAAGTAGTGAATCCAGACCTTTTATTAGGCAGCTAATTGCTTATAAGTTCAGTCAATGTGCGATGGAAAAGAATGAGCAATCGTTAACAATCTATGATGAAAATGGACAATACACAGCGGCATATAAGGCGCTGTGTAGAGCTTACTATCTTAACTTTTAAGAATTTGTGGTTGGGGCGTCGTCATCTTCATATTGATAATCACACGCTTTTTCGATGTCGCTGATTCTCATATGAAGGATGTCGTTTAACTTACCTGTAGCAATTGAACGACGACTAGTGAACTCACCAGACAGTAAGTTAAATAAAGCGGTTGTAGGTGATATTAATACAATGCCGTTTGCGAACTTTTCACCTGCTGATGGGCGTTCTTCCAATAAAGCTGCAATATCTTGGCCAGCAGTATCACAGTTGATGGGTTGTGATACCTGTGCACTCACTTGTTGATGACGATCAACAGCGGAAGCACAGCCACCTAAAATAAGAAAAACAGTCATCAAAATAACTACTTTCATTTTTATCCGCCTTTTCATCTGTCTTTCAAGTCGTTTCAGCTCTTTGCTGAGTAATCGGGCCTCTCAACCGACCTCTCAACGTCAATGAAATGCATCATATACAAAAAATTGTCGAAAAATAGTGCTGTTCTGTTTCGTTATAGATTTGTTAATTGCCGTGATTATATGTAGATAAAGTCGTGAATGAACGTGAGATGGTTAGGAGTCATTCCGAAACTTTACAACATAGAGCAAGACGCAACCGCCAAATTTAAGCAAAAAAATGAAGTACTGCTATAGTCAAAGAGAGGGTAACCAGAGGAAGGCTTAGAGTAATATGTCTGAAATACACCTGCCAGAGTCCATATCTCCATTGATCGGAAGGTTGCAGTTAGTGGAACTTTCTTGGTTTGGTATACCGATTCAAATTCCTAAATTCGCAGTCTATGCTGTTATACCTAATCCGGTCTTTGATGACATTATTGTTAGGAAAGGTCGTTCCATAGGATTACTGAAAATGGGGCGTTATACAGTGCCTGTCTTAGATCCTTTTCAAGGGGATGTTAAAAAAGAACCCAAATTTGCGGTGATTGTGAGTTTGATCCGTCATGAACACTTTGGGTTATTCGCTTACCCTGCAGATTGTGTTAAATATGATGTCGATATTCCTGCAAAACATAGTAGTGTCAATTCTTTAGTCAGTGATTTTCTCTAGCTTTAAAGAATTATAGACTCAGCTTATTTAGAGTATTTTTCCACTTTATATCCAGCCAATGACGCTATATATTGGTAGCCATAAATCATTCATGAGAAAGTGAAAAATGAGAATATTGGCTGCGCTACTTGCCTGTTGCTCGATGTCTATTTCGGCAGCTGGAACGGACGTTTATTTATTTGATCGTCAAAATAACTATCAGTTTATTGCAAATATTACTGATCGGGACGGTTACGACAATCAACCTAGTTTTACCTTAGATAACAAGTCGGTGTTGTTTACGTCTGACAGAGCTGGTGGGCAAACAGATATCTTCATGTACGACATTCAGTCGGGTAAAACTCGAAACCTGACTAACACGCCTGAACAGAATGAGTATTCTGCACAACCTCGTTCGAATGATCGTTTTAACTATATTTTACAAGAAGGAGTGCCCTATCAGAACTTATGGCACAGAACTTATAAGCAAGGGCCTTCAGAGCGTGCCTTAACGAGCTTTGTACCTGCGGCTTATTATGCCATTAATGAGAAAGGTGTTCTGTTTTGGGGACGTTACGCATTTTCACTGTTTTTCGAACCGGCTGGTTCTAATATTGGACCTGCAATAGGCGAGTCTCTGTTTGTGATGGATAGAGCAGGGCGTAGCATACATCCTATACCTAACTCGACAAAGTTCAGTATTGTCGATAAACAAATGAATGGTAGTTGGATTGTAAAGTCTTATGACCCTGACACGAAATCTATCACTCCCATGGTATTTCTAGGTGCTGACAACGAAGATTACTGCTGGACACCCGAAGGAAAAATGCTGAGAGCGTCAGGGAATGTTTTAATGCAGTTTGATCCTGAAACAGATGCTCCTTGGGAAGAACTCACTACGCTAAACGCAAAAGGATTCGTTAAAGGTGGGCGTTGTATGGTGAGTAAAGATGGGCGTTATTTAGCGATGGTGAATACCTTTTAAAATAACAAGGTGTATCTAACTTCAAGAAAAGCACCTCATGGTGCTTTTCTTTTGATATATAGCTAAATCGATATTAAGAAGTCTTCTCTACCACTACTGAAAGGTTTGAAATCCCTGCTTCTGTAACTTTATCCATGATAGCGACAACGAGTCCGTGGTTAATATCTGGGTGAGCTAGAACAACAGCTGTGTCAGTGGGGGTTCGTGCTATGAACGTCTGTACGTTAGCAGTAACGCGTTCAATGTCAGTTATTCGCCCATTCAACATAATTGTACCCAGTTCGTCGACTTTTATTGATATGTTTTGCTGAGTAATGGGTGTAGGTGTTTTATTGTCTTTCGGACGATTGACTGAAAGTCCTCTTTCGTTAACAAAAGTTGTTGTAACGATAAAGAATATCAACATGATGAATACGATATCCATCATGGGAGTCAAATCAACATTGGCTTCCTCTTCTTCAACTGCGTATTTATTCTTCATACCTTTCTCCTTAAATACTGTATGCGAGAGCTTGATTCATCTAAATTCATGTCTCAATTTAAGAATAGGCTGAGAATGGAGATAAGGAAATAAAAGAAGGGGTTTATTCAGGCATAAAAAAAGCACCCTAAGGTGCTTTTTTTGAAAGATGTAAAGATTACTCTTTAACCATCACAGATAAGTTGGCGATACCAGCTTCTTGGATTTTATCCATGACTTGAACAACTAAACCGTGTTTAGTTTCAGGATGAGCTTGGATAACTGCTGCATCAGTAATGTTTTCTGCTAAGAACGTTTGAACGTTCGCTGTTACACGCTCAACATCTGTAATACGACCATTTAGGTTGATAGTGCCTAATTCATCAATACGCACAGATACATTCTTTTTGTTTGAATTAGTTTGATTCTGATTTGGCTCTGGACGCTTTACAAACAAACCTTTTTCATTCACGAAAGTCGTTGTAACAATAAAGAAGATAAGCATGATGAAAACAATATCCAGCATGGGAGTCATGTCTACGCCAGCTTCCTCATCGTTACCTACGCGTTTTTTCTTCATTTACTTCTCCTGAGCCTAGCGGCTGACCTTCTATCTAAATTAACGTGAATATTACCTAATCTTAACACTGCAACGACGACAATTTAAATCCATTTTTGTTTATCTTTTATGATTTTTTTAAGACTAAACGGCTAAAGGCTGTAATTCCGTTAATAAAATCAATAAAAAACAACTGCTTATTGTATGACAAATAGCGTGTTTACTTTCCATCACTGATCAACCACCTATATTGTTTGTGGGATCTTTTTGGATCATTCTGCCATTTCTTCCAGAATCTGTTCGACCCAAGAGTCGATTCTTTGTTCCGAAAGATCGAATTGATTCTCGTCGTCTAACGCTAAACCGACAAACTTTGTTTCATCTTGGGCCAGTGCTTTTGATTGAGCAAATTCATGGCCATCGGTACTGCTATAGCCAATGAATTTGCAACCGGTGCCAATGAGCTCGTCATGCAGCATACCCAAAGCATCTTGGTACCAGTCTGCGTAGCCAACTTGATCACCCAAACCAAACAGAGCGATTGTTTTGCCTTTTAAGTTAAGCTGAGAGACATCATCCCAAGTCGACTCCCAATCCTCTTGGAGTTCTCCGAAATCCCAAGTAGAGATGCCAAAAATAAGAACATCATACTGCTCTGTTTTTGAGAGAGAGGTATCTTTTATATCGTAAAGTTCAACAAGTTCTTCGCCCAAAACTGCTTGAATTTTCTCAGCAGCCATTTCTGTGTAGCAAGTTGTTGAGCCATAGAAAAGGCCAATTTTGTCGGACATGACATTCCACAATAAACAAAAGCGCTATTGTGCGAGAACAATCAATACAAATCCAGTAGCTATCGCCTGTTTTAGAATCAGGCTAGTGCTTTCAGTGAGGCATGTAGCCAATAATCACGCATCTAGCAAAAGGGTGGGTATAGTTAAGCATACAGACTTAGATACCTAAGTTGATTGCGAAACATCTATTAAGATTATTTTTGGTTTAAAATGTTTCTCTTGGCTTCGTCGGTGTTTTGTCTATACTTTCTTCTGTATTTGAGATGGTTAAAATATTTGGCGTAACTAAGTCAATATATTTTGCATAAAAATAAATTCATTTTTTTGTAAATAAATAGAACTAACTTGGGTCTCATTAGTATCTAACGTGGTACGCTAGCGCAACTGAGTTGTTCTAGAGTTATAAATATTAAATTTTCGGATCATTCTATGAAGCATTGGATAAAACGTTTTTCTTTGGTTGTTGCGCTTGTAACAGTGTCTGGTTTCTCATCTGCTCAAGAGGCAGATTTAACAGGTGCGAGAAATAAATTAGAAACGCAATTAGGGCTACAAGTTTCTGAGATCAAGCCTTCTCCAGTAGCGGGTTTGTTTGAAGCATTCACCGATCGTGGTCTTTTTTACGTGAGCAATGACGGAAAGTTCTTGGTTCAAGGTCGCGTATATAATATCGATGAGAGAATGCGTAACGAAACAGAAGAATCTTTGTCTAGTATTCGCTTGGATGGTATCGGTGAATTCGACAACTCTATGATTGAATTTAAAGCTGAAGATGAGAAATTCGCAGTGACCGTATTTACAGATATTACCTGTGGTTATTGCCGTAAGCTTCATAACGAAATGCAAGCTTATAACGATTTAGGTATTACTGTGCGTTACTTGGCTTTCCCTAGAGGTGGATTACAGAGTCAAAGCTATAATGACATGGTCTCAGTTTGGTGTGATAAAGACCCTCAAGATGCTTTAACTAAAGCGAAGAATGGTGATTCATTCAGAAAAGGAAGCACCTGTGATCGCGAGCAGGTGGCTAAGCAGTATGAATTTGGGCGCCAAATTGGTGTGACAGGTACTCCTGCTATCGTGCTTCAGAACGGTAGTATGGTTCCTGGTTACCAGCCTCCTGGTCAACTAATGCAGACGATACAGTCTATTCGATAGTTTAGTGAACGAAGGCTTAAACTCAGCGGTTTAAGCCTTTGTGCTTCAAGCTCATCAATTGGCGAGATTGTATAGCTTGTAATTTCAGACTCGCATCTTCATTATTAACACCACTTCTTTGACTTATTAAGCACGCTTTTGAACATTATCAGACGTCCGTCTTGTGAAGACGCTCATTTATCTTCAGAACTTCACCCAAAAATCCGACAAATTTATGCCAGTCGAGGTATCAAAGATACTACTGAACTTGATCGTTCGACACGCTCGCTAGCTCATTACAATCAGCTTAAAGGTGTGGATGCCGCAGTGGTTGTATTAGCTGAAGCAATTCAGCAGCAAAAGAAAATTATCATTGTTGGTGACTTTGATGCGGACGGCGCAACGAGTACGGCTTTATGTATGTTGGCGCTGACGCAGCTGGGTAGTACTAAGCACGACTTTCTAGTACCTAACCGCTTTGATTTTGGTTATGGACTTAGCCCAGAGATCGTTGAAGTTGCACATCAAAACGGTGCCGAACTGATAATAACGGTAGACAACGGTATTTCCTGTATTGCAGGCGTGGCGTTGGCTAAACGTTTAAATATCGATGTAGTTGTAACTGATCATCACTTACCTTCGGAAACTTTACCTGCCGCAGATGCAATCGTGAATCCCAATCAGCCGGGGTGCGAATTCATATCGAAAAACTTGGCCGGTGTTGGTGTTGCGTTCTATCTTATGCTGGCACTAAAAACGCACTTGCAACAACAAGGATGGTTTGAAGCCCAGCGTATTGCAGTTCCTAACTTAGCTAACTTACTGGATATAGTTGCAGTTGGAACGGTTGCAGATGTGGTAACGCTTGATACTAATAATCGTGTATTAGTCCATCAGGGAATTCAGCGTATTCGAAGCAGTAAATGCCGTCCTGGTATTAATGCATTAGTAGATGTTGCTGGTCGAAGTAAAAAAGCGTTAGTGGCTTCTGATTTAGGCTTTGTTCTCGGTCCAAGATTAAATGCGGCTGGTCGTTTGGATGATATGACAGTTGGCATTCAATGCTTGCTAACCGAAGATATTAGTGAAGCAAGAGAACTGGCAGTACGTTTAGATAGCTTGAACCGCGAAAGACGCGAAATTGAAGCGTCAATGCAAGAAGAAGCAATTAAGACTTTAGAAGGTTTAGAGTTAAATGCGTCTGATATGCCTGATGGAATTGTTTTGTTTGAGCCTGATTGGCATCAGGGTGTTATTGGAATTTTGGCGGGTAGAATTAAAGATAAGTACTTTAGACCAACTATCGCCTTTGCACATCAAGATGATGATGTGGTTAAGGGATCTGCTCGATCAATTCCAGGTTTGCACATTAGAGACCTACTTGAAGATATCAACTGCCGTTACCCCGACATCATCGAGAAATTTGGTGGCCATGCGATGGCAGCAGGCTTGTCGCTTAGTGTAAATAACTTGGAAGCATTTAAAAAAGTGTTTGAACAAGTTTGCAAAGAGTGGTTGGAAGGTCGATCGCTTCAGGGGGAAATCCTAACCGATGGTTGTTTATCAAAAGACGAGTTCTCTTTAGGTTTTGCGCAATTGCTCAAAGATTCGGGGCCTTGGGGACAAGGGTTTGCAGAGCCTATTTTTGACGATGTTTTTGAAATTAAGGATCAGCGCCTTGTCGGTTCTAAACACTTAAAAATGATGGTGGAGCATGAATCTGGACAACTAATAGATGCCATCGCTTTTAATGTCGATTTGCAACAATGGCCGAATAAGCAAGCAAGAAGGGCTCAGCTAGCCTATAAACTCGACATTAATGAGTTTAGAGGAAAAGTGTCACTGCAGCTTATGGTTGAGAGTTTGCAGGCAATCTAACAATAACGAAATGACTATTCATGCTCTTGAAGGAATTTGATTAACGAATCGCCTACCAATGGTTTACTGAGTAAATAACCTTGGAACCTTTGGCAGCCCAATTCCTTCAAGCAATCTTGTTGTTGTTCTGTTTCAACACCTTCCGCGATACATGACATAGATAAGCTGTTAGCAACATCGATAATGCCTTTGACTATGCCTTTTTGAGTTCGTTTTTTATCAATATTACAAATAAACGACTGATCAATTTTAAGCGTATTAAACGGCAAACTGAGTAAATAGGTTAGCGATGAAAACCCCGTTCCAAAGTCATCTATTGCGAATCTAACACCATGGGATTTTAGATTGTCGAATAGCACCTTTGTTTGTTCTAAATCTTGTAGATAAATGTTCTCTGTTACCTCAAGCTCCAAAACACTTCCGGGTAGGTCATGCTTTTTCAATAAATCTAGGATGGTTGTCTGTAGCCTATTGGCGTTTAGGCAGTCTTTTGCCGAAACGTTAACTGAGACATAGATTGACGGATTCGTTTGATGCAATTTCTTTATAAAAGCGAGACTATTTTGTAGAACCCACAATGTGATATCTTGGATAAAGCCGTTTTCTTCGGCGATAGGGCAAAACACACTGGGACTGATTTCTCCGAGCTCGGAGTGTTGCCATCGCAAGAGTACCTCGACTCCAGTGACTTTATCTAGAGTAAATAGTGGTTGGTAAACGAGGTAGAACTCTCCTTTTTTAGCCGCACAACGCAGGTCGTTATCTATTCGTTGTTTAAGCCCTACTTCTTTTAACAGTTCTTTTGAGTACCATTTGATTTTGTTTTCACCTTTCTGCTTCGCATAGTACATGGCGATGTCAGCAAACTTTAATAACTCATCTGTCGCTTGGCTTTGTGAAGGGTATTGGCTTAATCCAATACTTGAACCAATAAAAATGGTTTGCGTATCAATTTCAATAGGCGCTTTGATAGCCTGGGTAATGTTATCTGCAATTCTGTCAGCTTGATCAGAGTTAACAGTGTTCATGAGTAAGACGACAAACTCATCACCACCATGCCTTGTCACACAGTCGTTTTCACCGACTTGCTGTCTTATACGATCCGTTACGATTCGTAAGACTTGGTCTCCAATATCATGTCCTAACGAATCATTAACGGCTTTAAAACGATCCAAGTCGATAAACAAAATGGTAAAAGGTTTGTTAGATTCGTCGCTAATGGCAGATTGCATGACTTCATTGAGCTTATTCCTATTCGGCAAACCCGTTAGACTGTCGTAGGATGCTTGGAATTCTAGTTGAGCTTGCAGCTCTACTCGCCCCAATGTGGCGCTCATAATGCCTGCTAACATATTTAATATTCTGAGATGTTGCGTCCCATCGGCAATATGTTCGACACTGGCTGCATTGAGAAGGCCTATCACCTTACCTTTAACTTTTACCGGAACACTCCAGGCGGTGTTTAGTCCTAAATTAGATAGCAGTCTGTGATCTGTGTAATCAGTATCAGCGATATGATCGAAGAAATGTGAATCGCCGCTTTTGAGTACCAATTCCACTGAAGTTCCTGTCATCAATATATTGGCTTGAGAAATAAAAGCATCGCTGTGGGATAAAATACGTTTAATGGCGAATTCGTTTTTACCCTCTATCGGAACAATAAAGCTGATCCTGTCTGCGGATGTTATTTTTTGTGCTGAGCCTGTGATTACAGAAAAAATATCTTCTTCCGAACTTGCTGAAGAGAGCTTCTCTGCGACACTGGCAAGTTCTTCGAGTTGAGAGGTGTAGCACTTATATTGCCCGACACTATGGTTAGCTTGCTCGAGAAGCTGTTGTCGCTCCAGATAGGTTGAGACAATAGAAGTGACGAGTCTCAGTAAATCAGCTGAATTATCACCATAGATATTGGCTTCAGTGCTGCCTACATTAACTGTTCCAACAATACGGTCGCTAAAATGTATTGGGGAGTTAATACAGCTTTTAATACCTTGCTTATGGAGTAGGCGAGCATCCTCAAGTTCACTGGCCTCAAAGTGACTGTGGCATTGGGTTTTTTTATCGCGTAAGGCTTGTCCAATGAATGAGCTTTCTAGTGGTATGATTGCCCCGACAGCGAGAGCGCCTTGTGTACCGCTTAATGCATAAATTTCGGCGTCTTTTGAGTTTTCATGAAGTAATGCGACACTGCATCTGTCGGCAGGCAGCATTCTGGGTAATCTTTCAGCTAACATTGCGAAGATCTCATTCTCAGATTTCGCATGAGCAATATCTAATGTAAAACGACTTAATTCCTCAGAAACGTTTGAATGAACAGTAGATAAGTAGTTCAGAGCTGATTTCAAATTACCACCGAGTTTGAAATTAAATCAAAAATAACTATAGCAAAAAGTATTTGGTATGAAATGGATAATTAGTCGAATGCTAGGAAGGGTGGGTTTTGAAGAAACTGAGTTTTTATTTCTAAGCTTATGATTTCTATTTGTTTTGTTTTTAGTTTTTCTTATAGATAATCGCTATATATTTAATATTTGATACATTTAATTGCTATAAACAAAAATGGGTTGATTATCTTACCTGTATTTTATTAAACAATTTTATGATTACTCAATATTATTACTTAGCTGCACTAAGGCTGCTTTATATTTATCACCACCTGACTCTTCTTTTAGAATATTCGTTAAATCGTCAATAGCACTATTAATATGGCGACTTACTTGATGATACTTTTTGTCTGGGGAAACTCTAAGCAGACTATTGATGCGATATAGATCATCTAAACAACAGTTTTTTATATCTTCGTTATACTGGTCTCCAAGATAGTCGACCATATTTTCCGTACCTGCTTTTTTACTGACAGAGTAAGGTTGGGATTTTATATCATCAATGCGTTGGCGCAGAGCTATTGTTTTTTCTGCCATTTCTTGCATGAGTTGTATCGCTTTCTGCGCAATTTCAGGGTCATTACTGTGTAGTTTTTGGTAAAGACGATCGAGCTCCGGTTGTTCGACACCGGTGATTTTCGCTTCTTTAAAAACCTTTGCGGCTCTGTCAGCAACTTCTTTGGCGTAAACGAGTTGCGCTAAGTTATTGATAGGATCATTGGCGACTTTGTTATCAAGAATGTCATTTGCTTGATCAACAATGGATTGTGTATCTCGCAGCGCTTTTTCAAAATGCAGTTGAAGCTCGGTTTTTTCAGGCTCTTTTGAACAGGCTGACAGCACAACCATAGCAAGAATCAACATCCAAACTTTCATCTACACTCTCCATAACATAACAACGAGGTACAACACACTCACGACAACATAATAGATATCAATGTTGTTGTGAATGCTTGATGGCAAATTGTGACGTTTTTTTGAAGGTGTTGAAACTGTGCTATGCCACTTGAAAAGGCCTCCATTAAATAGCTCTCGTTTTTGAAATGAGTTCGATAATTGTCGCCTTATTTTGAGTAGCCAATGATATGTGACGACGTGAGCGATAGGCATCTTTCTTGTTCGGTTTTAACACAAATTTGATGTTGCCCTGGCTGATTGGATATATCCAACCAAGTATCAAGACTAATGTTACTAGCTAATTGACCGTCAATAGAAGAAATTTCGTCACCAACAGTCAAGTCAGTATTGAAGGCTGGCATATCAGGAAGAATATAACGTACGATAAAGTTACCGTTTTTCAGCTTTCGAAGCTCTAAACCAATCAGGTTGTAGCGCGATGCAAAGGAAAGGCCTTTAATAGGTGTAAGATGAAGCAGCTCTCGCTGGTAATCCAAAATCATGTCGTAGTGAGAAAATAAAGCACTGCCTAAGTACCAAAAGTCGTCTTCATCATCTGTCTTAACCAGATTTGTTTTGATGTTTGGGAAATTGGCATCCCCGACCATCAGTTTGGGCAGAGTCGTACGCTGATGAATGGTTTGTCCGCTCAAGCCGAAGTCTGCTGCGGTGATAGTTTTACTGGATAAGGCTAAACCTTCGTTATCCAGATAAGCAGTATTGATTTTCATGAAATGACGGCTGCCAGTGTCGAGGATCATTTCATGTTCTATGGTTGTATTTTCATCTAGATTGATTCTGACAGGTACTTTAAAGCGCCTGAACTTTACCTTAGCGGGAATAGTGATGGTATTAGACGCAAGCATTGGTAGACTCTCTTTGCTGTATATACTCACGCGATTCTCAGCTTTGTTGAGTTGCCAGTGAAAATGTTGAATCACGTCATGTCCCAAAACACCATCCACTATCGCTTCGTCTTTGTCTAAATAATAAGGTGTTGTTGTGGCTGGCATATAGGCAAAACCAACATCTTTAAAAGAAACACCACCTAAATTAAGGGTATCAACACGGGTTTTATAGGCAGGGCTTCTTGATGAGTCGCCAACGCCTCCCAATGAAAGCCCATACCCTTCGGGTAAATTTAGTGATTTGACTTTATCTGTGTCGATAAAAAAGCTAACTCTGGCACCAGTATCTATAACAAAGCGTAAGTTATCTACACCATTAACTGACGCCAATATCTGTGGCTTGTTGCCAATGTATTCCGTCTCTAATATGAGATGCTCATCTGGTGTATTCCAGGTTGGTTCAAGGCTATTGTTGGCCGCCATTAAACGAGTGTAGTTGAATAGCGAACAAGATGAGACCGAGAAAAACAACAGCATAAGGCAAATGCGTTTTATATTTTTCTCCATACTGAGTTCCTTTTTTAAGTCGTAAACAATGTACTCACTTTAAAAAGGCTGGCGTGAAATTTTAGTGAATTTTTCAGCTTATTTGGTTAGGGTCTGTTGATCTTTGTTCATTTTTTTATGCTGAACGATAAAATGGTCTAGACCAAGGTGCCAATGACGCCGTTTGGCTATCCAAATAAGTCATTGGCAACGCAGTGATAGCCCATTTTAGCTTCAGCCCTTTGGGCAGCGGCCCTTTTTTAGCCATACTGCCCACAAATTCGCTCGTTTAGCACCACTAGACTTCTCTCATTTGCGGTGGTCTGGGTAAAAAATTGCGAGCTGCACAAATATCAACAGACCCTAGTTATAGTCGGCAATTCAGGTAAACTACGCTTTTGGTCGAATTGCTTTGATATGAAAAGACCGGTAGACAAATTATTAAGCAAGCATCCAGGCTTAACACACTCTGAAAATCAAAAAGTCGCCTCACATGTGCAGCGTGAGGATGGAGAGTGGATTCAACACACGCTAATGGTGGAGGGACAGGATGTACCCTTTAAATTTAAACGAAAGCAACAATACAAAAGCTTAAAAGGTGCACGAGTGAATCTGACTTATTATCCCGACACAGAAGTCGTTGCGGGTATGGAGTTTGAATTGATGAAAGTTGTACGCGTTAAGGTTGCCTAGCTTCGGTCATGATGAGTGACGATTTAATTGATGGTTTTGTTCTGCATAGCAGGCCATACCGTGAAACAAGCGCTTTAGTTGATATCTTTTCTCAGCAACTAGGGAAGGTGAGTGTTGTTGCTAAAGGATTGAGAGGGAAGCGAAATCCTAAAAAAAGTCTGTTACAACTTTTTCAGCCGTTGCAATTCCAGTTGTCAGGCAAGAGTGAGCTGAAAAACTTAGGTCATATTGAAATTGCAGGAAAGCCTTATCACTTTTCGGGGCATGTCCTTTTCTCTGCAATGTACTTGAATGAGTTATTGAACCGCCTTCTGATGAAGGAGTTTGCCTATCCCGAAATCTACGATATTTATGTTGAAACACTGAATCAGTTAAGTGTTAGGGAAATAGAACCCTTGCTGCGTGAGTTTGAGCTAGGCTTGCTGCAAGCGCTGGGGTATGGCATTGATTTTACAGCTGATTGGCAACACCAAGAAGCCATTCACGCAGAACATTATTATGGCTTTGTCCATGAACACGGATGGCAGAAGCTTGATAACAATCATCAGCATGCTAACT
The DNA here is from genome assembly GCA_004353515.1 of Alteromonadaceae bacterium M269. Lineage (GTDB taxonomy): Bacteria > Pseudomonadota > Gammaproteobacteria > Enterobacterales > Alteromonadaceae > M269. The sequence goes on from SMNZ01000003.1 coordinate 181,054, forward strand.
GTTTTAAAGGCAGTGATTTGATAGCCATTGCTGAACTGAATTGGCAGTCAACTTCGTTGGCAGCCGCAAAGAAAATAACACGTATGGCATTGCGTCCATTGTTAGGTGATAAGCCTTTGAAAAGCCGGGAGCTGTTTGCCCCTGTTGTGAGAACGGAGTAATACAAATGAAAGATATTTTACTTGGCGTGAACATTGATCATACCGCAACGATTAGAAATGCACGAGGAACTCATTATCCGGACCCTGTGCATGCAGCTGATGTTGCTGAGCGAGCTGGTGCCGATGGTATTACTGTGCATTTACGTGAAGATCGTCGCCATATTATGGATCGCGATGTTGAATTATTAAGTCAGACGCTGAATACAAGAATGAATCTCGAAATGGCAGTGACTGACGAGATGATTTCTATAGCAGAGAGAATCAAGCCCGCTTTTTGTTGTTTAGTGCCAGAAAAGCGTGAAGAGTTGACGACTGAGGGTGGGTTGGATGTTGCTGGTAATCTAGACAACATTCAGAAGGCTTGTACCCGTTTGATCGACGCAGGGATTATTGTTTCTTTGTTTATCGATGCTGACAAAGAACAGATAGATGCTGCAAAGGCGAGTGGCGCAACCTTTATTGAAATTCATACCGGTAAATATGCAGATACGGTTGATTATACCGAACAAAAACTTGAGCTTGAAAAGCTCACTAAAGGCATAGAGTACGCTGATAGCTTAGGTTTGACAGTTAATGCGGGGCACGGATTGCATTATCACAATGTTAAACCAATAGCGGCTATTCCTCAGTTGTACGAGCTTAACATTGGTCACGCCATTATCGCTCGTGCGGCTTTCGACGGGTTGCATAAAGCAGTTGCTGATATGAAGCGTATCATGCTTGAAGCAAGACTATAGTGTTGAACGGAGTCGATTAATGGCGTTGCTAGGATTAGGGACTGACATCGTAGAAATTGCGCGTATCGAAAAGCAGCTTGAAAAGACGCACCGCTTAGCTGAACGTGTTTTGACGGCTGAAGAACTCGATATTTTCAATGAACACAAGTTTCCCGCGAGATATCTGGCCAAGCGTTTTGCTGCCAAAGAAGCGATGGTAAAGGCTGTAGGCATTGGCATTGGTAACGGCGTCAGTTGGCAGCAAATGGCTGTATGTAATCGTGAAAGCGGTCAGCCTTATATGGAATATTCAGGCTACTTAGCAGAAGTTTGTAAAAAAATGGGTGTTACGGAATGCCTACTAAGTATTGCAGATGAGCAACACTATGCTGTTGCCACAGTCGTTTTGGGCTAGCTCACATGGTTAGTATCTTTAAAGCGCCGAAGAAAGCTAAAAAGTTAGTAAAACTGAAAACACTGACTTTAATGGTAGACGGATTGGATCATGAGGGACACGGTGTATGTACCGAAAATCAGCCAGTTGTTTTTGTACCCAAAACTCTACCAGGAGAAAAAATAAGAGCATCAGTCTCTATCACGAATAAACGTTTTTGGCAGGGAAAGCTAATGGACGTTATTGAACCAAGCCCGGAAAGAATTACTCCTAAGTGTCACTACTATGAACAGTGTGGAGGATGCCAAGTACAACATGCCTCAGCTGATTATATGCTTGAAGCCAAGCAAAAAGCAGTTGATTCTATGCTGCAAAAGCAGCTTGGAATGAACCCGTTGCCTTGGCAACAGCCACTAACTTCAAAAGCGTGGTCGTATAGACGAAAAGCGCGGCTTGCGGTTAATGCTCAAGATGATAGTCATTTGAAACTTGGCTTTAGAGGTGAAGAGACTAATGACATAGTCGATATTAGCCACTGTGCTGTCCTTGAACCAAAACTCAATGAGTTAGTTCAAGATATTAAGCTTCTGATTAAAAAGCTAAAAGTACGCCGATATATTGGTCATATCAGCTTGTTACAAGGTGACAATGTCACTCAGGTTACTTTTCGTATCACGAAAGATGTGGAAAAAAATGATCGCAATTTACTAGCAGGATTTGCGGACCGCGCTAATATCAAGCTAGTGCTTGAGTTACATAAGGGAACTTTCGAGGCGGTATCTCAATCCAATGATGATGTCTTTATTTCGCCTGTTGATGGGCTAAAACTTAACTGTGAACCGAATGATTTCTTGCAAGTTAATGCCGACGTTAATCGCAAAATGGTACAGCAAGCAATTCAGTGGTTAGCACTTAATGATAATGACAAAGTGGCCGATTTATTTTGTGGTATCGGTAACTTTAGTTTGCCGTTGGCGAAAGTGTGTCAACAGGTTGTAGGTCTTGAAGGTGTCACCGATATGGTGCAGCGCGCAACGAACAATGCGCAATTAAATGGCATTGAAAACGCGGATTTTGATTGTGTGGACTTATCTCAAGATGATTCTTTGGCACATAAATCGCTGTCGGGATACAGCGTAATGCTGTTAGATCCCGCTCGAGCAGGAGCAATGTCTGTTGCTCAACAACTAAGTACAAAACAGTGGAAGAAAATATTGTACGTTTCTTGCAACCCGAGCACTTTTGCTCGTGATGCTAAAGTGATGCAATCAAAAGGGTTCAAGCTGACCAAGATTGGTTTATTAGATATGTTTCCTCAAACTTCGCATGTCGAGCTAATGGCGTTGTTTTCGGGTAACTAGAGCAACAGGTTCTAGCAGCTCGTGGTAATTGGTTTGCTGTATAAAGTAAGTGACTATAAGTAAGGTGTATTATGGTTTCGATTCGTAAAGTTCATGAAGAAATTCGCCCCGGTTTCGAAGACTGGTTGGCGACTTTATCGCTTTCAAACGAAACAAAAGAGAAGTTAGCCAGTATTTTTGAGAGTCCAGATATTCTGCTCATTGGGCAAGAAATGGTTGAGATTCTTCATGAGTTACGTATGGACGATACGACTCTATTGGCTGCGCTTGTTTATCCTTATTGTCAGCAACATGAATTGACTGATGACATGATTGCAGAAAGTTTTTCACCGGATATTCAGAAACTGATATCGGGTGCCAGAAGCATGGATGCCATACGCTCATTGCATTTTAGTGGTCGCTTCTCCGGTAACTCTTCAGAAACACAAACCGATAATATTCGACGTATGCTGCTCTCTATGGTTGAAGACGTTAGGGCGGTTGTCATTAAGCTTGCTGAGAGAATCTGTGAGTTGCGTTCAGTAAAAAATGCAGATGAAGAAACACGGGTATTAGTGGCTAAAGAGTGCGCCGAAATATACGCGCCTTTGGCAAATCGACTGGGCATCGGACAACTTAAGTGGGAGTTAGAAGATCTTTCGTTTCGCTATCTGCATCCAGCAACCTATAAGAAGATTGCCAAGCTCCTGGACGAAAAGCGGATGGACCGCGAGGGTTATATCAATAATTTCGTTGAAGAGCTTCAAGCGATGCTAGAGAAGCATCAAATTCGCGCTAAGGTCTTTGGTCGTCCCAAACACATTTATAGCATCTGGAGAAAGATGCAGAAGAAACAGCTGCAATTTTCTCAGTTGTTTGATATTCGCGCTGTACGTGTTATCGCTGACCGCATGCAGGATTGTTATAGTGCCCTAGGGACAGTTCACGCTACGTGGAAACATATTCCACAAGAGTTCGACGATTATATTGCAACACCAAAACCCAATGGCTATCAGTCGATACATACAGTCATCAATGGTCCACAGGGGTTAACTGTCGAAATCCAAATTCGTACCCAAGAGATGGATCAAGATGCTGAACTTGGTGTCGCAGCTCATTGGAAGTACAAAGAAGGAAATACTTCAGGTCAGGATAGTTACGACGAGAAGATCAACTGGTTACGCAAGATTTTGTTATGGCAAGAAGATGTCTCCGACAGTGGAGATATAGTCGAAGAGCTGCGTAGTCAGGTTTTTGATGACAGAGTTTATGTGTTTACGCCTAAAGGTGATGTCGTTGATTTACCCCTGGGATCAACACCGTTGGATTTCGCTTATTACATTCACAGTAATGTCGGACATCGTTGTAACGGTGCGAAAGTTTCTGGGCGCATTGTTCCTTTTACTTATCAGTTGCAAACAGGCGATCAAGTTGAAGTATTGACGGCGAAACAGCCGAACCCTAGTCGAGATTGGATGAATCCAAGCTTAGGTTATGTTCACTCTTCACGTGCAAGAGCCAAGATTCAGACGTGGTTTAAGAAGCTTGACCGCGAGAAAAACTTGGTCGCAGGGCGGGAGATACTTGATGCTGAGCTACAAAAGGTTCATCTAAAGTCAAAAGACGCGCATAAAGCGTTTGCGAAATTCAATCTTAAATCTGTTGACGATCTCTATGTAGCCGTTGGGGCAGGCGACATTCGCAACAAGCAAATCATTAACTACTTGCTGCATCTAGAAACGCCTGAACCTGGACTTGATCCTAGACTCAAACAACCTAAGAGTGTTCCGCCGTCCAAGAAGGACAGTATTGAAATCGAAGGTGTAGGTAACCTATTGAGTCAAATAGCAGGTTGTTGTAAGCCGCTACCTGGTGATGCAATTCAAGGTTATATCACTCAAGGGCGTGGTGTGAGCGTTCACAGGCAAGATTGTGACCAGCTTGAACAATTGCTGAGGCAAACTCCTGAAAGGGCCATCGATGTGAATTGGTCGAACGATGTCGGCGGTGGGTTTACCACGCAAGTTGATATACGTTGTGTTGATCGAGATGGGATGCTGAGAGACATAACCACTGTTCTTGCGAATGAAAAAGTGGCGCTTTTAGGTGTTAACAGTTCTAGTGATACTAAGTTTCATGTTGCTAGGGTTGTTGTGACCTTGGAAGTGAAAAACTTAGATATTCTCTCCAAAACGATGAACCGCTTGTCGAATTTGAAAGGAGTCGAAGAGGTTACTCGTATTCTCCAATAGAGGCTTTTAATGACTAAAGTTGTAGATTCCACAAATCCGCAGTTGGAGCGACTACTGTGGGTTATGGATAAGTTACGTGATCCTGAAGGCGGTTGCCCTTGGGACTTAGAACAAGACTTCGCGTCTATTGTACCGCACACGCTTGAAGAAGCTTATGAAGTTGCAGATGCGATAGAGAATGGCTCTATGGATGATGTGAAAAGCGAGCTGGGTGATTTGCTTTTTCAAGTTGTCTTTTATGCACGCTTAGCTAAAGAAGAGCAGCTATTTGATTTTGAAGGAATAGCGGAGTCCATTGCCGAAAAACTGATTCGTCGTCATCCTCATGTTTTTGGTAGTGAGAGCGAAAAGTCTGCGGATAAATCTGATTTAAATGCGCAGTGGGAGACTATAAAGCAGCAAGAAAGGAAAGCGGCGGGAAAAGTTAATGACAACAGTATATTAGCCAATATCCCCAAAGGAATGGCCCCTCTCACCAAAGCATTTAAATTACAAAAAAAATGCGCGAAAGTTGGATTTGATTGGCCCGAATTGCCTCCCGTAGTTGATAAAATACATGAGGAAATTGAGGAAGTCTTAGCTGAACTTAATGCTGAATCAATAGATCAAGTTGCAGTAGAAGATGAAGTTGGGGATCTGTTGTTCGCCGTTGTTAATTTAGCGAGACATGCGAAAGTGGATCCTGAACGCGCGTTGCGTAAGGCTAACCATAAATTTGAAACGCGCTTTCGTCAGGTTGAGCAACAACTCAGCCTAGACTTCGGCGCTGTAGAAAACTGTAGCCTTGAACAAATGGAAAATGCTTGGCAGCGTATAAAACAAATAGAAAAAGAATAATAACCGGAGAAAAATTGATATGCCACTCATTGCAGAGACCCCAAAAGCACCTTATTACGCCGTTATTTTTACTTCTTTGAGAACCGAGGTTGATGAAGGGTACGGCGATACTGCATTAAGAATGCTTGAGTTAGCGGAAGAACAGCCAGGTTATTTGGGGTATGAGTCTGCCCGTGATGGTGTCGGTATTACTATCTCTTATTGGTCTGATTTAGACGCTATTAAGAGTTGGAAGAAACAGGCTGAGCACAGAGAAGCGCAGAGACTTGGGCGTGAAAAGTGGTACAGCGCTTTTACTATTCGCATTGCTAAAGTTGAGCGCGCATATTCACTCTAGACGTATGATTAAACCTGGTAGCCGTTCCTGCCTTTATCTTTAGCTGCATAGAGTTTTTCGTCTGCTGCATTGATAATATCTGTTTTCTTGTCAAATCCGTCGGTAGAGCAGGCAACACCTATACTTGCTGTCACGAATTCATGAGGGGACTCACTGTGAGGGATATTGAGCTCGCAGATGTTGTGACAAATACTTTGCGCCATTTTAATGGCGCCATCTTTATCGGTGTCGGGGAGTACACAGACGAACTCTTCACCACCGTAACGCGCAACAATATCGGTTGGCCGTCTGAGTGAATCATGGATAGTTTCTGCAACACTCTTTAAGCAATCATCACCTTCAATATGGCCATAACAATCATTAAATTTTTTGAAGAAGTCGATATCAACAAGAAGCACTGAAAGTGAAGTCTTCGAGCGCATCGCCTGTCTCAGCTGTTTGGGGCAATAATCATCGAAGAAACTTCGATTATAAATACCAGTTAATCCATCCCTGTACACAAGTTCCTTTAATATGTCTGCCTGAAGCTTTCTCTGAAGGTGAGATTTAACTCGATTCACCAATGTTAGCGGATTAATAGGTTTGATAAGAACATCATCAGCCCCGGCTTCCCAGCATTTGTTCTCATTTTCACTCGAAGAAACTGCGGTGGAGAATATAATCGGAATATCGGTAAAATTGCTATTACGTTTTAGTTTTTTGCATGCTGTTAAGCCATCCATATCAGGCATATTCACATCCATAACGATCAGATCAGGTTTTGAACGCATGCAGCTATCTAGTGCTTCTTGTCCAGTTTTGGCAAAAAAGACTTTAAAGTAAGGGCTTAGATTGGTGCTGATAATTTCAAGGTTAATTCTTTGGTCATCGACTACCAACACTTTAGCACCTTCGAGGCTATTATTTTGGAGTGCCGATAGTCTTTGTGAAAACATATAAAACCTATAAATTAAATTTATCAAACAATGACTAGATAGCGTTAGTGCGTTCTAGTGTATACGATTCAATGTATAATGGTGAATTTTTTAAACCACTGTTTCACCAATAAATTCTGAGCTTATATTCTTATTTTCGGCAGCATTTGCCGCCAATTTAAACTTATCGCTCGCTATTGAGATTTTTTTGCTTAGTGTGAGATAGAGTACAGAACGTTTTAATGTGGAGAATGCTCTGTTACTAGACGGGAAAATTGTGGGTATGTGAAAATCGCTCTCGAGCACCAAGCATGTTGAATGACTAAAAGTTTCTTTACCACCGAGGGGAGATAAGTTGTCGTCATCCATTTCGTGCATTTCTATTTCTTCTTTATCAAGATCACGCGACTATTTATTTAGTATTGCACAAACTTTTGATTACGCCATTATACCAGTGGTTAATGTTTTTCCCGAAAGCTGCAAGAGTAAGCGACTTTTAGATTGAGCTTCTTGGAACTGGAATATTTGCGTACTATCTGAGGTCTCTTGATTGTTATTAGTCATTTGAAGTGATAGTTAAATGTCAGTGTTACAGCAAGTTGGTGATTTGAATGAGTTGGTAAACAGCCATGAGAAAGTGATCATCAATGTGTATAGGGGATCTTGGTGTCCGTTTTGTAGGAAATACCTTAAACAGCTTGATATTGTGTTTACAGGTTTGTTAGAAGAAAAATGCGCACTGTATGGTGTTAGCGTTGACTTCGAAAACGTGAATGATAAGTTGCAACAGTCGCTTGATATTAGGTTTCCATTAATTCGTGATGCTGGCAGGGTATTTAGAAGTGAATTCAACAACCCCATCAGTACGACACACCCTAAGGCAAAAAAAGCGGCGGATGGTTATTTCCTTCAACCCGCTATCTATATCTATTATAAAGGTGAGTTGAAATATCAATGGCAGCAAAATCCTAAACTGCTCAACCTCGGTGGCGCAGTCAATCGAGTGAGTGTTGATAAGGTTATGGCAGAAGCTAAAAAGCTTTAGCTACTTTAATATAAAGTTACTTAAAGTCGGAGCAAACAATGAGAATAGTACAATTAGGTGATCCTATCCTTAGGGAAACATCAAAAGAACTGAGTGTTGAAGAGATAAAAAGTGATGAAATTCAACAGCTTTTGCTAAGGATGAAAGAAACACTTAATGGTATTCAGAGTATTTCAAGTGAGAATGGGAATGCCCTTTCTGCACCTCAGTCGGGTACCGCTGTCAGGATGATTCTACTGCGAATTGATGGTGTTTTCGTGCCTATGATAAACCCTGTTATCACACGAAAATCAGAAGAGACATTCGAGTTTGATGAAGAGTGTTTTAGCTTTTACAACTTAAGAGCTAAAGTCACGCGTTATGTTGAAGTTGATGTGAGCTATATGGATGAATTTGCGAATAATCAATCTATAACAATGCGTGGTGAGAATGCGGGCTTGGTTCAGCATGAGATTGACCATTTAAACGGTATTTTCTTCCTTGATCGCGTTAACGGGCATGAGAACTTGGCTTCTATTGACCATGTTTTGAAAGATTCACCGCAAAGGCTAACCAAAGTTAAAGAAATGATTGATTATATGGTTGGCTAATGGGCTAGAGCGTGTTTATCTTTGGTGTACAGTTTTGCAGCGAATTGTTTGTTGTTTAGACAAAGAAGAGGCTGCGTAGTGTAGCCATCTCGGCTCTGGCGTCGTGCTTCGCTCTAACTCATGCATCCGTGCAATCGTAAATAAACAGGCTCTGATGCTGTACAAAGAACAAACAAACGCTGTCCATAGGATTCGTTATAAAGGCTTCTTGCTCTTTGTTACGGACCTTTGACTTAGATTGCTAAGCCTTCAAGTCCGTTCCTCGATCAAAAAGCCTTTATTTAGAACAAAATCTATACAGCAAAGATAAACACGCTCTAGGAATAAGAGAGTTTTAAATCTCTTATTCAACCTTTCTTAAGAGCGCAATGCAGTAGGCATATCCGTACATGCCGCTAAAGAATATGCTCGGCGCTACTGTTAACCATAAGTTAGGCGTTTGATTTGCAACGTTTATCCCTATGACGAGGATAGATTGCAATGAAAGCGGTGGAAGTGGAGCTATAAACATTGTTGGCAATTTACTGTTCTTAAACTTAAGAATTGCCCACTCTAAAGCAAAAGTGAAACCTGCCGTCATAAACGCGCTGTAGCTACCTTGGAGAAATGCTGTGCGCGTCAGCATAAGCCTGTCTTCTGTGACCATCGAATTTGCCCAGTAAGCCCAAGCAAAATAAAAAATAAAAGAAATAGATGCTGAAAGGAATAATCTAATCGAGGCGGGCATAATGTAGAGAAGTTGTTATTTTTATCATTAATTCTTTTTCTAACTCAGTATCTTTTAATTAGCCTTTATAAAACAGCGTGTTAGATTCTAAATATTAAGCCTAAGCTTGGCAGTTTAATTCCCCAGAGTCAATTGCGCTATCGACGACACGACCTCTGCTATCGACGAACGTAAGGCCTATCAATACAAACGATGCTTCAAACCGAAACGCAACGGCGAGCTCACTAGGATCTCGGTCCATAACTTATTAAACAAAACACAGTAAAGCTTATAACCTAAAAACCAGGTCATAAATAATAAGACCGCCTACCTCACATTTTCTTCGCTTCGATGAGAAAATGTAGGCGGTTTAGAGGAAGATTTAACTCACTTTGTCACTAAATAGTGATTCAAGATCAATGCCTTGGTGACCCAGCATATCTCTTAGCCTACGAAGTGCTTCAACTTGTATTTGTCTAACACGCTCTCTTGTTAAGCCAATTTCTGCACCAACATCTTCTAATGTTGATGGCTCATAGCCTAGCAATCCAAAGCGCCTGGCCAGCACTTCTCTTTGCTTAGGATTTAAATCGCCTAACCAATCTATGATATTGACTTTAAGATCTTTGTCCTGAAGATCGTCTTCTGGACCATGACCTTTTTCGTCTGCAATCATATCGAGTAACGCTTTATCATTATCACTGCCAATCGGTGTATCAACAGAGGTAATGCGTTCGTTCAAGCGTAGCATCTTGCTAACGTCAGAAACCGGTTTGCCAAGGGATTCAGCGATTTCTTCTGCAGTAGGCTCGTGATCAAGTTTCTGAGCAAGCTCTCTCGAAGCTCTGAGGTAGACATTAAGCTCTTTGACAACATGGATAGGCAAACGAATCGTGCGTGTTTGATTCATTATTGCTCTTTCTATTGTCTGGCGGATCCACCAAGTCGCGTAAGTTGAAAAACGGAACCCTCGTTCGGGATCAAACTTCTCAACTGCACGAATGAGTCCGAGGTTTCCCTCTTCAACAAGATCGAGTAGTGCGAGTCCACGATTGTTATAACGGCGAGCAATTTTCACTACAAGGCGTAAATTACTAACAATCATGCGTTTGCGTGATGCTTCGTCGCCTTTCAGGGCACGACGAGCAAAATAGACTTCCTCTTCTGCAGTGAGAAGTGGTGCATAACCAATCTCACCCAAATACAAATGTGTTGCATCGAGGTTTTTCTGAGTTTCTTCCTGGTTTGCTAGGACGTCATCCAATGTTTCAACATCGCTAACAAGTTCAGTATCTAAATTGTCCTCAACGATTTCTTGCGTGATATCGTCAGAATCAATTTCTACAACAACGGTTTTTACTTGACCCATAACAGCATCTCCTGATTGGGTTGTTTGTATTACACTGTTTAACTAAGTGCCGTTTTTTGTAGTTATTTATTGTTATTTTCGTTTGGGTAAGTAACGCAAAGGGTCAACTGACTTACCTTGGTAACGAACTTCAAAATGAAGTTTAGTTCGTTGTGCACCACTTTTACCCATCCGGGCTATTGTTTGCCCTGTTTGAACCCGCTGTTCCTCCTTAACAAGGATTTCATCATTGTGCGCGTAGGCACTTAGGTAGTCTTCGTCGTGTTTAACAATCACGAGATTGCCATATCCACGCAGAGCATTGCCGGTATAAACCACTTTGCCATCAGCCGCCGCCAAGATCGGCGAACCAAGCTTCCCGGCTATATCAATACCCTTATTCCCTTTTTCCGTCAGAGAAAACCGACTAATAATTTGACCGGAGCTAGGCCATTGCCATTTACCGGTACTTTTAGAGGTTGTTTTGCTGCTTTTTGCAACAACCGTGTCTTTACCATACGCCTGCTTTTTTTCTTGGTCAACAGTGATATTCGTTTTTGTTCTATTTGATGCAATTTTTTTGGGTTTTGTCGGCTTGGTTTGTTTTTTTACCCGATTTTTGAATGAAATTGTCTGGCCTGGATAGATCCGATAAGGCGCAGGGATGTCGTTTATTCGAGCTAACTCTTTGAAATCCTTGTTGGCATACCAAGCAATGGAAAAAAGTGTATCGCCTTTTTCTACAATGTAGGTGTCGGTCGGTGCTTTATTGGTTTTACTTTGAGATATGACTTTACCAGCGCCTATATCCACGACAGGAGCTGGTGTGCTGCGAGACGAGCAGGCTATTAACGATTGGCAGATAATGACCACGATGATGTATTGATACAGTCTCTTCAATTTTCCATTCTCATCTTGGTTGATAGACTTAAACAGCCTTTAAGTGCTTAAGACTATGTGTTGCTTCGCTATTAAGATGATTTCTCTCCAAATCTATCTAAAAGCACCACGATTGCTAGCCCAAATATTACTAGAGCTACCGCAAAAACGAAATGAGCAGGCTGTTGTGTTGTTGTTTCAAAAGTTTGCGGGAGCACGTTTTCTGTGACCAGAGCTATCTCTTTCCCGTGGCTGTCTAACGTTGATTCTAGCGTTATTTTCCATGGCCATACTTTATTCAGCGACCCCAGCAAAAAGCCACTTAATAATGCGAGTGTTAGCGTTTTATAACGTGTAAACATCCAACTTAAAGCGTGTGAAAAGCTTAATAAACCGGTGACACAGCCACCTGCAAAAATGATGATAATGACAAGATCAATATTTTTTAAGGCAAGGAGAACGGGACTATACATTCCCATTAACAACAAAATAAAGCTTCCGGATATACCGGGCAATATCATGGCGCAGACGGCAATTGCTCCAGCCAGAAAGTAGGTGAGATAGGTAGCTTCTATGGTTCCGGGAACTAAAGTGGTAATGAAGTAAGCCACCGAGGCACCAATGGCGAAAAGTAGATAGGTTGACGGTGCCCAATTATCTATGTGCTTAGCCACTGACCATATGGTGGCAGTGATTAGGCCAAAGAAGAACGACCACAATAATACCGGATAGACATCTAACCAATGGAGAACAACCTGTGCAACTGTTAGTCCGCTAACGACTATACCCACGAGGAGCGTGAGTAAGAAGTTTCCATTAACATGCTGCCATGCGGCGGCTATTCCTTGAGTAAATAGAATTTTTAGTGCTGTTGGTCCGCATTGTCTCAGGGAAAAAATTAATTCTTCATATATGCCCGTCATAAAAGCAATACTACCGCCAGATACGCCTGGAACTGTGTCTGCTGCTCCCATCATCATACCTTTAAGGAAAAGTAGGACGCTCTGGCTTTTCGTTCGTTTTGTCATGCTCATGTTAGCTTCGCTTTGTATCAAACTAGGTCGCCAGGGATTAATGGAACAAAGCGTACTGCTTCAATAAACGTTTGCGAGAAATCATCATCTTCTCTCTCAATAAGTAGTAATTGTTGCTCTTGTTCGCCAACCGGAATAATGAGTCGTCCACCTTCCGCGAGTTGTTGCTTTAACATCTCAGGGACTTGGCTTGCTGCGGCAGTGACGATAATAGCGTCGAAAGGCCCTTTGCTCTGCCAACCCTGCCATCCATCACCATGCTTCATTGAAGTGTTATGAAGGTCGAGTAAACGCATCTTACGTTTCGCTTGAAATTGCAACGCTTTGATACGCTCCACAGAAAATACTTTCGGGAATAACTGAGCCAAGATAGCTGTTTGATAACCTGAGCCTGTCCCTATTTCCAGAATTGACTGTATTTGCCCTGGCTTTTCGAGCAACAACTCTGTCATTTTAGCAACGATATAAGGTTGAGAAATTGTTTGTCCCTGACCAATAGGGAGAGCTGTGTTCTCATAAGCTTTATGCTGAAGCGCATCCGGCATAAAGAGCTCTCGCGGTGTACTGGCGATGGCTTCCAGTACTTTCATGTTTGAAATGCCTTCCTGTTGAAGTGCTTGAGCTAGGTGCTCTCCTTTACGTGTAACTCTAATCATGTGTTGTGTCTTATTTATAGTTTTTCTATCCACTGCTTCATATCATCGAGGCTTTGATAAGCGGTCATGTCGACGGTAATAGGGGTAACGGAACAGTATCCGTTTGCGACGGCATGAAAATCAGTTCCCGGGCCCGCGTCTTGTTCTTGACCAATGCCACCGTACCAATAGATGTCTCTATTAAAAGGATCTTTTGTTTTTATCATAGACTCCGCGCGGTGACGTCTGCCTTGTCGAGTGACTTTGATACCTTTCAATTCGTCATAGGGTAGGTTAGGGACATTAATATTGAGTATTTGGTCGGCTGGCAGAGGATGTTCCAACAAATGTTGGATGATCTCAACAGTGACTCTAGCTGCGGTTGAGAAATAGTCCCCTTTTTTGTCAGCAAGTGAGACAGCGATAGCAGGTAACCCCATGAATCGACCTTCAGTAGCCGCAGCGACTGTTCCTGAATAAATAACATCATCTCCGAGATTTGGACCATGATTAATGCCAGACACAACGAGTTGAGGGTCGTCTTCTAAAAAGCTATTGATCCCGAGATGTACACAGTCTGAAGGCGTGCCATTTATCGAATAAAAGCCTGTCGGCATTTGTTGCATGCGCAGTGGCTGGTGCAATGAGAGTGCATTACTGGCACCACTGCAATTACGGTCGGGAGCGATAACCGTTACATCGTGCTTTTTCTCGGCTATTGCGGCATGCAAGCAAGCTAGACCTTCAGCATGCACGCCGTCGTCGTTACTGAGTAATATCTTCATGATTGTGTTCTTTCTGGCTCTCGATAATTAACGACTTCACGTAAGACTGATGTTGCGAAGCAGCCGCTAGGTAATTCGAAGCTCAAAGTTAATAGGTTGTCTTGTAGTTTCCATGTCAGGTTCTCAGGATATAAGCTAATTGCCCGACGTTGTTGTTCTAATCCTAATTCTTCCAAACTTTGACAAATATCAGCGTAATTTGAAGCGGCGTGAGCTTCAAATTCATTGGCCGCCTCGGTGCTATTTAACTCGCCTTTTCCCCATAGAGGTGCTGAAAGTAGCGCATCTCTATCTTTGATTCTATCGTTTAGTGTTAAATCAGTACCGTCGTTGATAAAAAAGCTGTTACTGCCATTAAGAATAACAGCATCACCGTCCAATAGTGTGCTGAAGTTTCCTTGTTCAATTCTAAGGCTAGTTAACTGATTGAAAAGCCAAGATCTCAGCGCAGATATTGCTAAATTCCTTTTATTTCTGTTACGTATGGCCTCGCCTTTAGACAACATTAATCCCAATCGGAGGTTACTTCCGTTGTTGCCAAAACGTTGAGGACCAAAATAGTTCGGAACGCCGCCTTGCTGGATACTGTTCAGGCGCTGGTCGATATCTTGTGGGTTTTCTATTTCCCTTAACCTGATATCGAAACGATTACCTTTTAGGTTACCGACCTTTAACTTCTTGTTATGCCTAATCGTCTTAAGAATTGAAGCGCCTTCGAGCTGAAACTGATCGAAGTTTGGATCCAATTTACCCGGCACATGTAACCCAAACCATTGCCGTGTTAATGCATGTTTGTCTTTACGACCTGCATAGCTGACATTGCGTAAAGGTAAATTGAGTTGCTTGGCTAATTGTTCCGCGACAAAAGCGGTATTGAGGTTTTGCTTCTGCAACCAGACATAAATGTGCTCTCCTTCACCAGTGAGCTCATAACCTAATTGCTCCTCTACTTGGAAATCCTCTGCTTGTGACTTGAATACGCCAATTGCTTTGGGGGCACCGTATAGATAAGCCCATTCATCAGTTGGAAGCATACTTTCATTTGCCAATGATGCTTCACTCATGAGCGGCAGTTTGGTTTAGTAGCACAACAGCATGACAGGCAATGCCTTCTTTACGGCCGGTAAAGCCGAGTTTCTCTGTTGTTGTCGCTTTCACATTAACATCTGATACTGATGCTTCTAAATCCTGCGCAATACGTTCGCGCATAGCATCTATATGCAAAGCCATACGAGGAGCTTGAGCAATAATAGTGCAGTCTAGATTACCTAACGCGTACCCTTTATCTTTGATCAAACCAAAGACATGTCTCAGTAACACTCGACTGTCTGCATTAGCATAGGCTTGGTCTGTATCTGGGAAATGCTTGCCGATATCTCCCAACGCTAAAGCTCCCAATAAAGCATCGCTGATAGCATGTAAGAGTACGTCGCCATCAGAGTGGGCGATAAGCCCTTGTTCGTGTTCTATGGCAACGCCACCAATGATAACCGGACCTGCACCGCCAAATTTGTGTACGTCGTAACCGTGACCAATTTTAATTTTCATCATTCGATTTGTTTAGAGTTTCTGTTAAATAAAATTCCGCGAGTTTAAGGTCGTCAGGATGTGTGACTTTGAGGTTACTCGCACTGGATTCAATGAGAGTAACGGGATAGTTGATCTGTTCCATTGCCGACGCTTCGTCGGTAATGCTAACACCCGATGCTAACCCACTTTCTAATGCGTCATACAATGCTTGAGCTGGAAAAAATTGGGGAGTTAACGCATGCCAAAGGTTTTCTCTATCAACAGTTTCTTTAATCTGGCTACTTTCGGTGAAAGAGCGCTTCATAGTATCTCTAACACGAGTAGCTAAGATCCCGCCTGATTCTCCTTCTGAAAGCTCAAGTAGCTTTGAAATGTCATCATGTCTCACGCAGGGGCGAGCGGCATCATGCACTAATGCCCACGTGTTGTCGTTGGTGTTCTCTTCCAATAAGTATCTCAAGCCTGCCAATACCGAATCTGCTCTCTCTTTTCCACCCTCGACTCTCTTTATCCAAGAAGCGCTGGAAATAGGTAATTCATCAAAGTAGTTGTCTTCGGCACCGAGCACCAGAATAATTTGGTTGATTTGAGGGTGGCTAATCAGCCTGCTTAACGTGTGTTCAAGTAAAGTTTTGCCAGCTAGTTGCAAGTATTGCTTAGGGATATTTGCACCCATGCGTTTGCCTACACCGGCGGCTGGCACAATTGCCGAGAAATATGTTGATGCTGTTTTTGACATGAATTAAAAGATTATTCGCTAGGTAGTATTCGGTAGAAGGTTTCGCCTTGTTTGATTAAACCTAGTTCGTTTCTTGCTCTTTCCTCAATGGCATCTAAACCAATTTTTAGATCTTGGATGTCCGCGGCGAGCAGGCTATTTCGCTGCGCAAAGTTGTTATTCTGTAGTGATAGCTTTTCAACTTCTTGTTGCATGAGTCGGTAGTCGGGGATGCTATGTTTACCGAACCACAAACGGTATTGCAATAAGCACAATAGACTTAGCAATAATGCGGTTACAACTCTAGCCATTAATATTCCTCGCGACACTGGCGGATAACGCAAGTAAGCGTTATGAGGCTTACAGACCCTATTATGCAAGCCTCAGTAACAAAGATAAACAGTCGTCAATTAAAACTTTAGTTTTTTCAGTAATTTTTCTTTCAGTTCGTCTTTTTTCTTATCAACAACACTGTCTAGTTTAGACTTTAACAGGCCATCAATACTGCTTAGATTGCCGTCAGCAAGTTGCTCCCAATTAACTAACTGAGCAAGTTGCTGATCGTTTGTTCCGATAGCATCACCAGCTTGTTTATCAAGCTTAGCTTGCAATTCTCCGAGTTTAGCCTGTGCCTCCTTACTGACACTTCCACTGATAGCCTGCGATAGCTTTTTGTCTAAGTCGGATTTAAAACCCAAAGACGGCGAACTCAGGTTGCCACTGATGTCTGTATCAATGCTCAGGTCGCTCAGCTGATTAAGGCTGTCTGCAATGATATTGGTGAGTTTGTTGCTACCCTGAGCGTCTAATTGAAGAGAACCCAAATCAATTTTGCCGGTTCCGTCCAGTATGTTCTGATTAATTGATAGTTTTCCTGCTGAATTTAATAAAGCACTAGTGAGCGCAACGGAAAGCTTATCTTCCTTAACCATATCACTGGGTTGCAATGCCAGCCCCGCGAGTTGCCATGCTTGGTTGGCTTTAATACCCAAATCATCTATCCAAAGATCGCCATTCAGTGCTAGCTTTTGCCAAAGGCTAGTTTTCTCAGCATCAACGGAAAAGGTTGTTGCTCTTCCTAACTTGGTATGGTCATTGGTTATGTCTTTCCAAATACTATCGATAGCATTCTCTTCCCACTTCACACTGATATTCGCATTGCGAATAAGGAGATCAGGTAGCGGTGTAGTATCAGTAAATTCATACCATCTCCCTGCGTCTGTCACTTCCTCTTTTGCTTGTTCTTTGTTGTTTTGTAACATTGGTCCAACAAGCTCGACAGCTGCCAGCAATTTTTCGCTCCAAGCTCGCGTCTGTTCACCAAATATCATCGCAGTTACATCGCTAATAGCTGCTGCGTCGCCTGCTGCTAACCCTTTGAGTTGTTCGTAATCTTCCCCTGGAGCTGCTCTTAACGCTGCGACTTTGGGAGATAAATCGGCCTTAGCTTCACCAACGGCGTTTTTGAAGTCTTCAAACTGCTTTTTGTCAGCTCGGATTTCTTGCTTTATGGCTTCGAACTTTTCTTTGGCTGCTAATAACTCAGCGGGATTTTTGTAGTCTGTCTCTTTTAACGCCTCAATTTGCTGCTTGTAATTCTCTAACTTTTCTTTATTCGGTAGCGCTTTGTACTGTGCTTCGAGCTGTGTTTTATGCAATGCATAAGCTGCTTCTGCATCTGCGATGGCTTTTGTCGTTTTTAGCGGCGACTTTGCTATGAGGTCGTCGATATCGGGTAGTTCAACATCTCCCTCGTCGAAACTAGGAATAAAACTTTGTTTGGCATCTGGTTGACGGTAGACCTCACCAGGCTTTGAGCGTTCTTGATCAAATTCTACGCCTGTTACTTGAAGGTTATTGATAACGACTTTTTGCATAAGTAACGGCAGTATTTCGACGTCTGCTGATAAGGTTTCTGCCTGTACTTTGTTATTTTGAGGTTGAGCTGGATCGGTAAACTGCAAACGACTTAAGGTCACTGAAAATGGAGAGAGCGTATGGCTCACTTCACTGATATTCACTTCTGCGCCTAGTGCGCTCCCTAATCCTTTTTCTGCACCCAATTTAATCCAAGTATCTAGAAAAAGTAATGAGATTGAAGCAATACCAGCGACTATGACGATGAATGCCCCTAGCCCTGACCAACGAATACTTTGCTTCATATTTTAGCTTCCTATGCTTTCGTAAATTTGGAAAAAACGACTGCTTTTAATGACTTCGACAATCTTCAGCTTATTAACCCAAGTCATGATCTTTTCTCTATATTGAACAACGATGAAACGACTGAAAAACAGCAATGGAACAGCAAGGAGTAAACCAATAGCTAAACCTCCCATGGTTGAGCTGTGATAAAACTGACTTAAGTGTCCAATAGATGTGTTGTAAAAACCCGTCCATAGAGCAATGAGGCTTTCAGAACTCAATAAATTATCTCCCACCAAAAGAAGAACAGGATTTAATAGGATTGAAATAGCCCCGAACACGGCAACTGAGACAATAAAACTAGCGATATTGACGCGGAAGAACAGCACGATAAGCAGAAGGAGGATATTATGTAGCCTCCATAACGGCGTTAGCCCAACTATCATTCCTAAAGTAATGGCAATGGCAATTTGCCATGGGCTGGCCTCGGAGTTAAGTGCCTTTAAAAATTTGGCAAGCAAATGCATGATTTATCCTTTTTTCAGTCATATGGTTGGAGCCGAACAAGACCGTTCTAGTTCATATATATAGCTAAATCACTGTTAAATGAGATGCTCAGCGGGATTGAAAAGGAATGAAGACAAGGCTGGTAGATGCAGGCTTGGTGGTGCCAAGTCAAATCTAGCTAACGCGGTATTCATTCGTTTTAAACCCGGACTTCGTCAGCTTCTCAGCCAAATGACTTCTTTGTTGCCCCCATTTGAAAGGTAGTTGACATTCCTGCATGGGGGCGTCGCGAATTCATTGGCCTGAGATAGCTCTGAGTATCACCTTTAACAGTGATTTAGCTATATTAACGTAAAACGACTTTCTTGGTTCAATAAATAACGTGTAATGGATGGGTATTAACGTCCAATCTTCAAATCATCCGATGGAATATCTAAATAAAGCGTTAATGGTCGCCCATTTCTGAGAACTGAGAATTTGAGTGTATCAGTTCGATGAAGTTCCGCTCGGGCTCTGTCAAAGCCAGCAGGATCACTTATATCGATATCGTTGATGGCTTTCAAGATATCGCCTTCCCGCAAACCGGCTGTGCGAAATAACTTAGGAACTGAGCCTGACGATAAATGGTAAGAATCAACATAGGTACCGTCAAAAGAGGGAGTGGTTTTGATGATTTGGTCAAGTTGGTTAGGTCTATTGCCTATATCCTGTATTTTAGGCCCTTCTGTTTTCTCTGGGTTTTTTATATCTCCCTCAGAGGTTGGTGTTGTTTGTTGAAGCATGAGGGTGGGGGGGGACGCCTCATTAGTATCATGATTTGCCTGTTTATTTTCATCAGTCGTGTTATTGGCTTCTGACGTTGTATTTTGAGAAACATTATCTGAGGTTTCGATGTCATGTTTAGTGCTCACATCTTTTGAGATTAGATAGATAATCACAGCGACTGCGATGGAAAAGATAGAAAGCAGGTTGAGTTTTTTAAGCATGTTACCTAACAGAGGAGGTGTATTCCTAACCCGACATAAAACAAAAGCTTAACCAGCTGGTGATTAATAAACAACGGGTTTTGCTTTTATTAAGTTTTCACTTGCTCGTAGTTTATTCTAACTAATCACGCTTTTATCACAATTGGTCATAAAATAAACCTAATATTTGACCTGCTTGATATTAAATAGTTAAAAAAAGACACTAACTTAAAAAATGAACGTTCAGTTTTTAAGTTTTATTTGTCATATTTTAAGTCCTATCTCGGTTTTTATTTTTACCTATTCAAATTAAATGTAATAAAAACAATTGCTTATGATTTATATGTTTTTTGGCATGTTTGATGCTCTGTAACTTCGAGATGAATCCATTTATCGAACGGAGTAATAAATGAAGCTGCTGACCTTTAATACAAAAGTATTTGTTGGTGCCTTGTCACTCATGGGGAGTGCCTCTGCAGTTGTTATATCGAATACTGAAGCTGTTGATTTATTTGCGTTATCAAAATCAAGTGAAAGTCAGACAGTTGTTACTCAATCAATTGAAGAAGATAAAGCTTATATTCTTCATGGTATGAGACCGGATGCCATAAAAGATGCTGTTTCAAAAGTCGGTGGTGTTGTTTCTAAAGAGTTTCCGATTATTAGTGCGGTTAGCGCTGTATTAAGTAATGAACAGGTTTCTGAACTTGGAGAATACAAAAACTTACGAGTTAGTGAAGACAGGAGCGTTCGCACAGAAAGCGTTGGTGAGCAGTTTATTGTAGATACTCTAATTACGACGCAGACTAAAGCGAATCAACTTCATCGTTACGGCATCAAAGGCGATGGAGTTAAAGTTGCAGTATTGGACAGTGGTATTTTACTTTCTGGTGAGCAAGGTTCGCATCTACGTTATGACTCTCACAACCGAGGTCGCGTTTGGGCAAAATACGATGCTATTGAAGGGGCTCAAAATAGACGATTGGATGACGATCATAATGGTCATGGTTCTCATGTTACTGGGATCATTGCTAGCAGCTTGCGAGATGAAAACGGCCATTACAATGGCATGGCGCCAGACGCAGAGTTAATTTCTATTAGAGCGTTTGATGAAGATGGAAACGGTAGTTATTCGCAAGTACTTGATGGCCTTAATTGGGTTTACGAAAATAGATGGCGTTATAACATCCGTGTTTTAAATCTTTCTTTAGGTGCTGAAGTTCAGTCGGTGTATTGGCATGATCCGATTAACCTCGCTGTTATGCGTTTATGGGATGCGGGTGTTGTTGTGGTGACTTCAGCTGGTAATTCGGGTTCTGACTTCGGTACAGTATCTGTCCCTGGAAATAATCCATACATTATCACTGTTGGCGCCGCGACGGATAACTATACGCCTTTTGATTATTCTGACGATCGTATGACAACTTTTTCGTCGCAAGGCCCTACATTTGAAGGTTTCGTAAAGCCGGATATTGTTTCTTACGGTGGTCACGTTAACGCTAAATTCAATAGCACTCTAGGTAATGGTCGCTATAAGAAGCTCGAAGGTGCAGAGGATTACTACAGCGTCTCTGGTACATCACAAGCTGCTGCCGTTGTCACTGGTGCGGTTGCATTAATGCTTCAGTACGATCCTAGCCTTACACCTGATGACGTTAAATGTCGTTTAATTTCAACAGCTCGTTCTGATGTGAAAAGTGCGGAGGGTATCGCAACTCCATTCGCTCAAGGTGCTGGGATGTTAGATGCCTACAGTGCAGTAACTAGCCGAGAGCGCGGTTGTGCTAATAAAGGTCTAGATATTAAAGCTGACCTAGATGGCGTTCAGCATTTTAAAGGCCCCACTCGTATTGATGATACCGGCAATATGCTGATTGAGTTATCTGATGGTGACATTCAGGTTGAAGGTAACCCTTGGGACTTATCTCGTTCTGAATTGAATGGAAATTCTTGGGACGGTTCTTCAAGCCTTCAAGGTAATCCTTGGGATATCACAGAGCTTTTTAGTGCACCGTGGAATGGTACTGAAAACCCATGGGATGGCACGCCTTCGTTGGAAGGTAACCCTTGGGATTTTGATGGTTTTTCTCTAGAAGGTAATCCTTGGGATATTAGCGACATTTCTTTAAAGGGAAATTCTTGGGAAGATATATTCTTGCAAGGTAATCCATGGGAAAACACAAATGAAGTGTTGCTTGAAAGTAACCCTTGGGACCATGTAGGTACTCGCACAGAAAGCCATGATTCTGAAGGCTCAGAACAATCTGGTGGATCATCAACTACTGAGCCCTCTGAAGTTGAAGCTACGGGATCTTCAGATAGCGCTTTTTAACCAAATGAAAACAGCGACTTTCGAGAGTCGCTGTTTTATTATGCAATGTATAACAATAAAATAAAGATGGTTAGCTCAATGAAAACCATGATTCTCAAGGTCAGATGTCGTTTGATGTTTATGTGCTTGATTCTGTTGTCTATGACGGTGCAAGCAGGGCAAGAGAATATTCGGTTTCAGCGAATTGCACTGGAACAGGGACTTTCTCAAGAGACAGTAATATCAGCCTATCAAGATAAAGAAGGCTTTATGTGGTTTGGTACGCAAGAGGGCCTTAACCGGTTCGATGGCTACCATTTTAAAGTCTTTACACACAGCGCACGTCAGCCTCACTCGTTAGCTTCTGACTGGGTTTATACCATCAACGAAGCCCCAAACGGAGATCTGTGGGTTGGAACCTTAAACGGCATTAGTGTTTTCGATAAATCCACCGAACGTTTTACTCATCATACTCATGACGCCAATAACCCTAATACTATCAGTGACAATGTTGTTCGCGTTATCTTCAAAGATTCGCAAGGTATCCTCTGGATTGGGACAGATAAAGGGCTTGATCGATTTAATGAGGAAACAAATGACTTTACTCGCTATGAGTTGGGGGTAGATAGGGATGTTAACAGTATCCGAGTGAATGCAATTGTTGAGGATATTGCAGGATTTCTATGGGTAGGTACTGGAAAAGGAGGTTTGTACCGATTTGATACATCTAAGGAATCTTTAGCACTTGTCCCGTCGAAGCTAGCTGAGTTAACTGGGTTTGAGAATACGAGAGTCCGCTCTTTGTTAATCGATGCGCAACAGAGGTTATGGGTCGGAACCTATGAGGAAGGTGTTTCTGTCATTGAGTTAGGAAGCCAGCCGAGTAACGACAAAACATACGGTATTTGGCAACCCAGTGAATTCAACGATACGGTTGTTAACCACATATACGAAGACAACAATAAAGCTATTTGGTTAGCGACACAAAATGGTTTGTATCAGTGGCGTCCAGAGAACGAAGCATTTGATTTAATTCAGCATGAAATAGACAACATCTACAGTTTGTCGACCAACAGAGTGAACTATCTCTATCAAGATCGCGGCGGCGTGTTTTGGGTTGCTACTTTTAGTGGGTTGAATAAATGGAATACAGCGACCGCTAAATTTGATCATATTCGCGTGAATACAAACAAGTCGCAAAGCTTATCTAACAGTAACACCAATACCTTCTTTGATGCTGGCAATAACAGCATGTGGATTGCTACTTGGGAAGGTCTCAATCTGCTCGATACTGAAACAGGTAATATCGACTACTTCTTGCATGATGAGAACAACGAAAACAGCATCCGAAGCAATAAAGTCATGACACTTTTTGCGAGAAGTTCAGATGAATTATTTGTTGGTTATTTAGATCGGGGATTAAGTTATCTAGATCGTAAAACAGGCCAATATACGCATTATCAGGCAGATGCTAAAAGCGCTGACGCACTGAGTGCTAACGGGGTTACATCTATCGAACCCGGTCATAGTGGTAAGTTATGGATAAGTACTTATGGTGGTGGTCTTAATTTGTTTGACCCAAGCTTGGGTTCTTTTAAACGATATATGCGAGATGAAAACGATCCAAGATCGATAAGTAGTAATAGAATTCTCTCGATGGAAAAAGATTCAAGTGGCTTGTTGTGGTTGGGAACCTGGGATGCTGGATTAAGTATTTTTAATCCTACCACTGAAGCTGCGATGACCATAGCTCATGATTCTAGTGATCCTGACAGTTTGGGAAGCAATGTTATCTATGCAGTGTATGAAGACCGTGGAGGAAATATTTGGCTGGGAACTCAGGGTTCTGGGCTTAATAAATTAAGTGCTGAGAATAGAATTAAGGGTGTGTACAAGTTTGAAAAAATTACACGCTATGAAGGACTACCTAGTAATACGGTTTACGGCATTGTTGAAGATGAACAAGGTAAGTTGTGGCTCAGTACCAATAGAGGGGTTAGTAAGTTTAACCCTAGTGATAACAGCCTACTAAACTATGATAGTTCTCATGGACTTCAAGGCAATGAGTTTAACGTAGGTGCTTATTACAGAGCGCCAAACGGCAAAGTCTATTTTGGTGGAACTAACGGCGCTACCGCTTTCTTCCCGGAAGACATTTCACCCAACTCTCATGTTCCTCCTGTTGTATTAACGAAATTTCAGAAATTACACGAAGTGATTACGTTGGACTCGTCGGAGTCTCAAAATAGCCGTATTCATATCTCGTACAAGGACTATTTAATTGCGTTTGAATTTGCGGGATTGGACTTCGCCTCACCCAGCAATAATTTGTATTTATATAAGCTTGAAGGCTTCGATTCTGATTGGATTAAAGCTGACGATATTAGACGCGCGACCTACACCAACTTGCCAGCGGGCAATTATGTTTTTCGGGTTAAAGCATCGAATAATGATGGTGTCTGGAATGAGCAAGGGGCTGCTATTGCGCTTACTGTTGCGCCAGCTCCTTGGGCTTCCTGGTGGGCATATTTAATTTATTTTGCGACTGCAATTTTAGCTATTTATTGGCTTTATCGTTCCTACTTGAACAAGTTGGAAAAAGAGGCCAAATACCGTAACGAGCTGGAGCAAGAAGTTAAGAGTCGTACTGTAGAACTTAGACGAGTCAACGAGCAACTTCTGAGTGCAAGTTTGACTGATCAATTAACGGGACTTAACAACAGACGCTACTTGAATAGTGTTGTTGAACAACAGTGTTCGGCGATTTTAAGAGCCTTCGATGTTCAATTGAGCAAGCGTAATGTCAATGCAGAAAATGGACCTAGATTATTCTTCCTCATGTTTGATTTAGATGGGTTTAAACCTATCAATGATACCTATGGGCATGATGCAGGGGACAGAGTGATATGTCAGGTTGGAGATTTGCTCAAATCGGTATGCCGTGGTTCAGATACTGTTATTCGCTGGGGCGGTGATGAATTCCTTGTGATGGGGCGAGCCGATGATGTTCAGCAGATTGAAACTCTTGTAGAGCGTTTACGTTCAAAAGTCTCTTCATATGGCTTTGATATTGGCTTGAAGCAAAAAATGCATTTATCCTGCTCCATCGGTTTTAGTATGTACCCTTTCTCTCATCATCATCCTGATGCATTAAGCTGGGAACAGGTGCACCTACTTGCAGATAAAGCGCTATATTTATCTAAGGAGTCGGGGAAAAACCAATGGACTGGCTTGGTGCAAACGGTTGAAATGCCGCCGGCAAGCGTCATGAATACCTTTACGCAAAACATCGACAACATGATGGAACAAGGTTATGTGCGTGTCCGCAAAACACCACAAGAGAAGAAAAGCGATAATGTTACGGATATTTCGCAACAATTAAACGCAAAGGGTGTGCAGTAGTGTGAGGCAACCTCAAATGAACTCTCCAGTGTCTTTCTTGATTTGTACGAACGACAATGTGATATATGCTGATGTCGAGCAACGATTAGTGAGAGCTATCCCCGGTGCGAAAATTGACAGAGCGAGTGACGGTGCTGATGCAAACCGGTTTTTAAACGAGCATTACCCCTCAGTTATCTACATATCTCAGTCATTCGACGAAGGTGGGTTTGAGTTTTGTACCTTAGTGAGGCGCAAAAGAGGCTACGCTGAACAGCCTGTCATTATGTTGTTAGAGCGTATCACCGAACAAGCAATAGAGCGTGTAACGCAATGCGGGGCATCGGACTTCGATTGCCGAGCATCTGGCTTCCAATCCCTGGCTTTTAGAACCAAGCAACTATTAAAGCAATCTCAGTCTCGCGACAATAAAGCGAAACCTAAAGAGACGACTGAGAACCTGCATATTGATACCTTAACCGGTTTACTCAATCGGCAGCACTTTCATATGAGTTTTGAGCAAAGCTTGAATGAAGCGTTGGAAGCAAAGCGGCTGAGTGCGGTTTTGTTGATTGATATTGATGATTTTAAACGCATTAACAGTTCATTTGATTATCAAACGGGTGATTACCTGCTGCGGCTGGTAGCGAGACGCTTGTCTTCCGTTGTGAGAGGGAATGATATCTTGATGAGAGAGTCGTCTTATTCTCAAACAAAGAAAACCCTGGCTCGGTTCGGTGGTGATGAATTCACCTTATTTGCAGACGGCATTGAGGCTGAAGGGGATGTGACAGCGATTGTAGAACGTTGTTTGAAATCAATATCTTCACCCATTGTATTGGACGGTCATGAGGTAACACTTAAAGCCAGTATAGGAATAGCGCTAGTTCAGAAGGACGGTGAAGATGTTAGCACTTTGCTACGGAACGCCGAGAGAGCTATGTATGAAGCAAAACGGACGCTAGATAACAGCTATGCGTTTTACGATTCGGAAATGGCTTCAGCTGCACAGACTCGATTCTTAATGGAAAGTGAGCTGCGAAAAGCGATTGAAAATGACCAACTCTCTATCAATTTTCAACCTTTTGTTTCTCTAAACGATGGTTTTATTTCAAGCATGGAAGTTTTGTGTCGCTGGAATCATCCTGAGATGGGCACAATTACTCCGGATCAATTCATTCCACTGGCGGAAGAAACTGGTTTGATCATTAGTTTGGGTAATTGGGTTTTCAAAGAAAGTTGTAGGCAGATTGCTGAGTGGTTGGAACAAGGAACAATAGTAAATCGCGTAGCAATTAACATTTCGAGTATGCAGTTTAATCATTCCAACTTTGTCTCTCATCTTGAAGATATTTTGATAGAAACTAATGTCAGCGCATCTCATATTGAGTTGGAATTGACTGAAAGTATCGTGATGCGGGATATCGATGAAAATATCTCCAAACTAAAAGCCTTGAAATCTCTTGGTTTTACTATCGCTATTGATGATTTTGGTACCGGATACAGTTCATTGTCATATCTCAAAAAACTTCCGATTAACACATTAAAAATTGATCGCTCCTTTGTTTCAAATATTGCTGAGAAAGCAACGGATATGGCCATTATCGAAGCCATTTTAGCGTTAGCTGAAAAGCTTGGTTTGTCAGTGGTAGCTGAAGGAATCGAAACGGCTGAACAGTTGGCCTTCTTCAAAGATAGGCATTGCCAGTGGCTACAGGGTTATTTATTTAGTCCCGCTAAACCAGCCAATGTGATGACTGATATGTTAGGAACCTATAACCCACTTTTAGCTGAATAATTTAGTGCTTTTTAGCCTTAGTGCGCCGAGGTGACTTCAAGCTCTCTTTTCAGTTTATAGAAGGTTGGTTCACTAACTCCCAGGATATTGGCCGCGTCGGACATACTAGAGACAGGGGATTGAAGTACAACGCCCAGTGTTAGAAGCTTTAAATCTGCAATGCCTTGATTTAATACAGCTTGGCCATGAGCGAAAGGTTTGAGAGCTTCAATGAGTTCGGGCCAACTCTCTGGTCTTTTGGGAGAATCAACTTCACGCTGTTTGTTGAGTTTCTCAACCCGCCTTCTTGCGGTACTGAGTGATATATTTAATCTCGCTGCGGTATTGCGCATGTTTTTATTTGTCGCTACATAAGTTTGCAACACAAACTCATCTTCTACCCAGAGACCAAACGGGACATTAAAAAATGTAGAGTCGTTATTAGTTTGTGTTAATGCGTAGCCAATAACAGATTTCAGTTTCGTTGAGCATTCAGTGTAGTTCAGGCGAATGTTTTCATTAGGTTTAACTGGCTTTTCGTTTTGGTGCTGAATGTCTGTTGGCACAAAGCCTTTTTCACTGTTGAGATTTCTTGTTGCGTTCACTATGGATGAGACGCTGAGCTCTTTTTCTATAGAAGGTGTTTCATCTGTAAAACAAACGAGGGTATCTTCGATATTAAGCAATGGCCACGCAATTTCCACGCCTTCACAAAGTAACGTAGCTTGCATTAAGCGGTTTTCCAACTCGCGAATGTTTCCTGGCCAAGTGTACTGCTGCATTCTGTATAGTGCTTCGCTGGAAAGCCTTTTACGTTGCACTGAGAACTGTTCTGCAAACTTATTCAGGAAGTGACTGGATAGCAGAGGAATGTCTTCAATACGATCTCTTAGTGGTGGATTGTGGAGTGTGAGAACATTCAGTCGATAATACAAATCCTTCCTGAAGGTTCCCTTATCAACCTCTTGCTCTAAATCTCTGTTGGTTACAGCGACTATTTTCACATCAACATCGATGAGCTTGGTTCCACCGACTGGAGTAAAGTGCTTTTCCTGAACAAAACGCAGTAATTTCGATTGCATCTGAATCGGCAGTTCACCGATCTCATCTAACACCAAAACGCCACCATCAGCGTCGAGAATTTTGCCACTGGATGAGTTTTGTGCGCCGGTAAAGGCTCCCTTAACATAACCGAATAACTCGGATTCAATTAAGGTCTCCGGAATGGAGCCGCAATCAACAATGATGAGAGGCTGATCATTTCTATTACCTAATTGGTGTAGAGCATGAAGCAGTCGTTCTTTGCCTGTACCACTTTCTCCTGTGATTAAGATGGTTGTATCAGTCACTGCAGCCCTTTGCGCTTGTTTCATTAAGCTGCGCATAGCTGAAGATTGATAGACTAAACTACTGTTTTGTAGCCCTTCTTTGAGTTGGACTAACTCGCTTTGCAGTTTCTCGTTTTGTGAGGTTAACTTTCGGTTGAGTTGTTCTTCTAACTGGCTACGACGTAGTGCTTTCCCAATTTGTTTTGTTAAGCCTGAAAGCAAGGTTTTGGTATCAAAAGTGACATCGAAACTCGCCGCATGGCCAACGATAAAAAAGCAATCATTAGACTCGCTTGTTTCAAGTGGAAGTACCAGTAAAAGAGAGTCACCAACATACTTTTCTAATGGCTTGTTTTTTTCCAGAACTCTTGCTTGCAACTGCTTTAGACTGATAATTAGCTTTTCATTAGGTGATTGAATGGGTGTTGCTTGGTCTAGCTCATCGATGACAAACTGGTGCTCAGGATTATCGATACCTTCGCCACTCAATAAGCCTGCATGTTGGAATTCGAATGTTTGCGCCAACCTGTGTATTGCGCTTTGAAGTAATGCTAAGAAATCGTGCTTGTCGGCAATAATGGTCGATATATCCCAAAGCAAAAGCATATTGCGATAGTCAGTGACGGTATCTGCTGTAAAGATACCTCCTGAATACTGAAAAGTTGGCTGGTGTAGGCTGAGGTCTTCGTTTTGCCAAACAATAATAGAAGGCTGAGCTTCTTGTTGTGCCACTTTGAGAGCTTGATCGGCCAAATTAATTAACGACACCGCACGCTCAAAGTCTGTTTTATATGTTTCGTCGTGATGTATTAGTGCTGCACCAATATCAAAATGCAGATTAATAGCGCCGTCCAGATATTGTTTCTTCTGCAAAATATTCTGTAGTTTCGAAGCTAAGCTAGCGACATTCAGTTGTTCGTTAACGGGAAATGCAACTCCGAATAATGCACCTCCAAAACGACTGAGAATATCGTCTTCTCGTGTGATGGATTTCAGCTCACCAGCTATTTCTCGGATGATTTTATCCCCGTGATCATGCCCAAATTTCTTATTGATCTTCTGAAAATCAATACAGTGGATCATGATTAAGCCGACAGAGTGATGCTTGCCAAGAAGTGCAATTCTATTTTGAAGTATGGTCCTGGAACATAGCTGTGTTAACGGATCGGATTGCAGAGAAATATAGTTGTCTATTAGTTTAATCTGAAGGCTGGCTGATTTGAGTAATTGGCAAAATAAAGGCAGTTGAGGTGAATTATCAGCTTCAAATAAGCTGCCTTCGACTAAACCATCAAGCCAAGCAGGTTTTTGTTTACCAAAGCTGATATTAATCCAATACCAGATATCATTGTCATAAGTCTCTATAGGGGCGCGTCTTGATTGTTCTGGAGAAGAGAGTGTTTGTTTCTCTACCGCATTATTGGGTAAAGGGTTTTCGAGCAACTTAAAAGAGAGGTGACAATCGCCATGTGCATAAACAAGCATGGTGTTACATGGCGAGCGTTGGTGCTTCAACTTTTCAATTTCAAGTACTTCTTGTGAAGAAAACGACGGTAATGCAAAAGCTTGATTACCTAATGTGATTTGCCCAATTGATGGGTGAACCTCAGGGTGAAATACGCTCACAGCTTCGGCTTCGGTAAATTGCCGAATACTCTCTATATGCTGTAGGAAAACATCTCTGGTGTTCAATCTGAGCACTCTTTTTTTGTAAATTAATATTTCATATTCTATGTGCTTATGCAATATGCCAATATGATACGCAGATTGTGGCTCTCAGCTTTGAAGCTAGAGTCTAGGAAGATAGGAAAGTATAAAAATTATGAGAAGAAGTTTAAGAAGAGCGTTGTTTGTCATTATGTCTAGCGCTCTTGTGGGTGGTGTTGCACAAGCTAATGATAATGCTAGTGGCAAAGGAGAAATGCTTGCGGACGCCAAGCAATACCTAGCTAAAATTGCGGGTGACAAAGGTATCGGGCCGAGGGAGGCTGCTACCGCTTCTGAAACCGAGACCGCAAACTATATTTATGATGTGCTCTTGAGTTTTGGTTATCAGGTCGAAAGGCAAGAGTTTACGGTTAGTTTTAAGAAAGGTGCTGAGAAAAAGACCTCTCAGAACATCATTGCATACAAGCCTGGGCGCTCGGGAAAGTCTCTAGTACTTGGTGCACACTATGACTCTATTAATGCCAAGGCAGGTAGTCATGGGGTTATTGATAATGGTGCTAGTGTCGCCGTGATGCTCTCACTGGCTAAACATTTGTCGACTCAGCCAAAATCGGAAGATGGCATTGTTTTCATTGCATTTGGTGCAGAAGAAGTAGGGCTGAGAGGTTCCAGACATTTTGTTAATAAGCTAACAACTGAAGAACAGCAAAGTTTTGTTGGCATGATCAATATGGATACCATAGTTGGTGGAGATAAGCTCTATATTCACAGCGCTCATAACAAACCCTATAACTGCCAAGGTGTGCCTAATAACTACCGCTTTGACACCAGTTTAAGAGATGAATTGTTAAAGGTTTCAAAAGAAGTCTTTGGAGATGATGGATATCAACTTCACCCTGACTATGCAGGTTATCCAGCAGGGGAAACGGGTAATTGGTCAGATCATGCACCTTTCGCTTGTGCGGGTATGCCGGTTGCATATCTTGAAGCAACGAATTTTTCTATCGTGGGTAAAGATGGAAATGACGGTTACTCTCAGTCAATACATCCCAAGCTTTGGAGTTGTATCAATGAAGAAAAGCTCAGTGCCTGCGACGCTAAGTCTGAGAAAAAGTGGGGTCAGATTTGGCACACGGGAGCTGACCAGCTTAACTTCTTGAATGGACTGTTTCCTGAAAGGATTAATCAACAGATGGATAAAAGCTTACAGCTACTATCAGCGTATTTTGAGTAGTGACAACTGCGGGCTTACTGAAATAAAAAAGGGCTCATGACGAGCCCTTTTTCTTTGGATTAATAAATAACTATTCTTCGTCTTCTGCTAAGGTCATCAGTGACGTATTACCACCAGAAGCGGTCGTATCGATACTGATGGTTTTCTCAGTGACTAAACGCTGAATCAAGGTATCGTTATATTCAGCGCTGATAACAGGTAGGATTGCGCCGTCGCGCTGTGTTAACTGCTTGCTGAAATATCCCATTCGAGCACTGTTACTATCAACCACAGTTCCAGCGATATCGCGGTGATGCAGCAGAGCGTTAAGTTTGTCGTGTTTAACAACTTGCAATACACCTTCTGCAACACCACAAAGCATTAGCTTATCTTGAATTGCTTTCGCCTCTTCAAAGAATCTGTCTGACACTGCAGTGACGACTGTATTACCAACAGCTAATGCTGAAACAATCGACATTAGCCAGAAGCTGAATACTGTGTCTTGGTCGGCATAGCAAACAACACAACCTCTCGGCTCCAGATATAGTAAATTAGATTCACCTGTCGGACCTGGCAACACTTTAGGCTTCTTGAGCTGTTTTTCGATAAGCGTTAATTGAGCTCGAGAGTCTGATAACGATTTTGCTAAATCGTCGGCAAGCTCATCGACTATGTCTACAGTCGCGATTTTTGCCAGTAACTGACGCATAACTGATATGCGGTCATTGAGTGGTGTGGTGCGCCAGATACGCTCAGCTTTTATAGCTGATCCCATAATGCTATCAACGTGTTCCTGTGCGGCACCCATTTCGACCATATCGATATTAGCGATGGATTCGTAGTTGATTTCGTCTTCATCTGGTGTTTGTTTTTCACGAACCAGTCGAGACAAGTAGTTCGGGCCACCCGCTTTAGGACCAGTTCCTGACAAGCCTCGACCACCGAAAGGTTGAGCACCGACAATGGCGCCAATCATATTGCGGTTTACATAAATGTTTCCGGCACAAACTCGCTGCGCTAAGTCTTCTGCTCGGTCTTCGATACGAGTGTGAATACCCATGGTCAAACCGAAGCCAGTGTTGTTGATTTGCTCAATCACATTGTCTAACTCAGATTCTTTGAAACGAATCACGTGCACAACTGGACCAAAAACTTCTTTCTTCAACACGGAAAGGTTGTCGATTTGGTACAATCGAGGAGCGAATAAATTGTGTTTTTGCTCGCCCATGTTCGGCACTGGGCATTCAAAGAGCAATTTACCGTTGTTTTTCATGTACTCAACATGCGCGTTTAGAGCATTAAGTGCTTTTGCGTCGATGACAGGACCAACATCAGTCGATAAGAACTGCGGATCGCCAACTGACAGCTCCTTCATCGCGCCAGTAATCATGGTGAGTACAGTATCGGCAATGTCTTCTTGCAGGAACAATACGCGCAGTGCGGAGCATCGTTGTCCTGCACTTTGGAATCCTGACTTGATGACGTCATCACAAACTTGCTCAGGTAGGGCGGTTGAGTCCACGACCATGCAAT
This sequence comes from Alteromonadaceae bacterium M269, assembly GCA_004353515.1. Taxonomy (GTDB): domain Bacteria; phylum Pseudomonadota; class Gammaproteobacteria; order Enterobacterales; family Alteromonadaceae; genus M269. Next base: position 214,100 of record SMNZ01000003.1, read on the forward strand.
TTTGTCCGCCTGTTTCGGCAATTAGTGGAACCTGCTGGCCTCCACGTTCTGCCAAAATTTTAGAAATAAGCGTACCGGTTGCTGTTGAACCTGTGAACATAACTGCCTGAATACGCTCATCAGTCACGATGTTTTCACCAACGGCTTTACCTTCAGAGAAGACAAGCTGGACAACATCTTCTGGCATGCCCACGGTGCTCATAAGCTCAACCGCACGTTTAGCAATTAAGCTGGTTTGTTCCGCAGGTTTTGCAACGACTGTATTACCAGTGACTACCGCTGCGGCTACTTGTCCGAGGAATATGGCTAGTGGGAAGTTCCAGGGGCTGATGCATAGAACAACACCGCGGGGCTCCATTCTTTCATCTTGTCCTAGTTCTTCTGCGCGCGCTGCGTAGTAACGACAAAAATCGACGGCTTCACGCACTTCATCAATGCTGTCCTGAGTCAATTTGCCAGCTTCTTTGATGCAAAGCGCGATCATTTCGTCTCTGTGACGTTCTAGGATATCAGCGGTACGACGCAATAAGTTTGCGCGTTCTTTTACCTTTGTTGTTGACCAAGCGCTAAATGCATTTTCTGCTCGCGCGACAATATCTGTCATGTCGCTTGGCGTGTGGAACGCAAGCTCGCCAACTAACTCAGCGTGATTAATAGGATTAACGACTGAAACCTGATCCTTGCTTGCTTCTGATATGGATTTGATATTGTCTTTTACCCAAGCATCCAGATTTTCTTTGAGCGGAATAAGATGATTGATATCGGTTAAATCCATGCCTTTGGAATTAGGACGTTCGTCACCGTACAAATTAATCGGCATGGTGATGTTGGTATTACGTTTATTGCGTAAATCTTGTAGCTTTTCTACAGGATCAGGGAGTAATTCTTCAACGGGCTTGCTGTCATCGACAATTGCATTGACGAAAGAAGAGTTAGCGCCGTTTTCTAGTAGTCTACGAACTAGGTAGGCTAGCAAATCTTCATGTTGTCCGACCGGGGCGTATACGCGACATTGGACTTTATCGTTATCGACAACTTGGTCGTAGAGGGACTCACCCATACCGTGCAAGCGTTGGAATTCGAACCCTTGATTATCATTTTTAGCTAACTCAAGTATGGTAGCTACAGTGTAAGCATTGTGAGTTGCGAACTGTGGAAAGATGACATCTCGCGCAGCCATGAGTTTAATGGCACAAGCTTTGTAGCAGACGTCGGTTGTTGCCTTACGGGTGAAAACCGGGAAGTCTTCTAAACCATCGACTTGGGTATTTTTGATTTCCGAATCCCAATAAGCACCTTTTACAAGGCGAACCATCATCTTTCTGCCGACGCGTCGAGCGAGCTCTTCCAACCACTCAATGACAAAAATCGCACGCTTTTGATAAGCCTGTACAGCAAGCCCGAATCCTTGCCAATCACCTAGGTCAGGATCTGAGAATACGGCTTCGATAATATCTAATGAAATGTCTAGGCGATCTGCTTCTTCAGCATCAACGGTAAAGCCTATGTCGTATTGCTTTGCTGTTAACGCGAGTGTTTTTAACTTAGGAATGAGCTCAGAGATAACGCGATCACTGTGCGTAAATTCGTAGCGAGGATGGATTGCTGAAAGCTTAACAGAAATACCTGGACTCTTGACTGGACCTCTGCCATTAGCAGCTTTCCCTAATGCATGGATAGCATTCATGTAAGCATCGTAATAGCGCTCAGCGTCATGCATTGTTCGAGCACCTTCGCCTAGCATATCGTAGGAGTATACATAGCCTTTGGTTTCAGCTTCTTTGGCTCGTTCAACCGCTTCGTCTATGGTTGTTCCCATAACGAACTGTTTGCCCATGATTTTCATGGCCAAATGAACTGAAGATCGAATGACAGGTTCGCCTAGGCGGCCAATCGTGCGCTTAAGCATGCCGAACTGGTTTGATTGGTTTTTATCGGAATAGTTAACCATTTTTCCGGTAACCAGCAGTCCCCAACTCGATGCATTAACGAAAAGGGAATCACTATTACCAAGGTGCTGACTCCATTCACCTTTAGATAGTTTGTCGCGAATCAGTGAATCTTGTGTTTTCCTATCGGGAACACGCAGCAAAGCTTCGGCCAAGCACATAAGAACCACGCCTTCTTCAGACGATAGAGAGTACTCATTTAATAAAGCGTCAACACCGCCTTTACCTTCTTCTGTATGGCGAATGTTGAGTACCATTTGGCGTGCTCTTTCCCACGCCCGACTTCTGGCAGTTACACCTACCTCAGCTAACGGCAAGATATGTTCAATAACTTGCTCTTCATCAATGCGGTAAAAGTCTCTGATGGTTTGTCTCAATGGACTGGCCGTAGTGAGATCGTTCTTTATTAACATGGTACCCCCCAAATTCGCATATGCAGTGGTAATGACACGAGAGAAAGGCTCAGCCGATTTTCTCCAAAAACTCTGCTTTCAATAGGCTGAATTACAAAGCTGGGCGAGGATAGCTGAAAGTAGCCGAAACCCAAACTTATTTTTTCAACAGATTAGGGTGATAACTAAAATTAATTGTTATGTCGTTGATTTATATGAAGTTAATAAGTGGTTGGATGTGAGGGGAATTTGTCATTGATGTGTATTATTCTCTAAGCATTAAGAACAATACACATCAAAAATAAAGCTTCTAGCGAGTAGCTTACATCCAAGCGTCGTTACGGCGACGTTTTTTCGGTAGGTAAGCGATAATCACACCTAATATGACACCGACAATTGCGATACCACCGCCACGAATAAACCACTGCTGAAGCTCTGAGTTATCTTGTGCCGTTAGCTGCTGTTGCAGAGTAGCTTGCTGTTGTTGCATTTGGGTATTTTCTGTCTTCAATGCTGAGTTTTCAGATTGTAAATCAAGAAGCTGCTGATTGAGTTGCTCTAACGTTTGGTTTTGCTCATCAACACTTACGTTTGCTGAGGTTAAGCTACTTTGTAGTGATGATAGTTGGTTTCTAATACTTTCTTGTTCGACAACAAAATTACCATCAACCCAGCCTCTGCGATCTTTATCATCAATGATTTCGACATAACCGCTTTCATCGTCTGTTTGTAACTCTCTAATTTGAGTACCAGCAGTGACCGAGCCCAATATTCTAAAGTTGCGTCCAGGACCCGCATGTAGGAATGTATATAAGTCATCAGATATGTAACGAACCTCACCTTCGGATTGCTGAGTAGTTTCTGCATTTCCATTATTAGGTTGTGCTTGAATCATTGAGCTCATCATCAATAGAAATAAAGCCGTGGCGCGGTATAACATTCTTTACTAGTCACATTTTAGGTCAAGGTAACTCGATCTTATGGGCTGAAAGCTAGAAAGGCAAGACGTTAATCATTGTTGCAGAAGGTATTATTCTTTTCCTTTTGGAAAGATAAGTGTGATTTAGGAGAAATTCCCGTGTTATTTATTTTTAGTGGTTTGCCTGGCGTCGGAAAAACGACTCTGGCTAGGATGTTAGCGAAGGAATTGAAAGCCGCTTATGTCAGAATTGATACCATAGAACAATGTATGAAAAACTCTCAAATAACGCTTCATTACGATGAGAGTTATCAAGTCGCGTTTGCATTAACGGCGGAAAATTTAAAACTTGGCTTATCTGTTGTTGCTGACTCTACGAACCCTGTTGAGGAAAGTCGTCGTCAATGGTGGAAAATTGCTAAAGAGTGTAAGAAGCCATACTTCGATATAGAAGTTATTTGCTCGGATATAAATGAACATAGACAGAGGGTAGAGCATCGAGAAACCGATATCCCAAACTTGAAGTTGCCCACTTGGGGCTCGGTGTGTGAACGCGAATATAAACCTTGGGAACAGATTAAGCGAATTGTTGTTGATACAGCGCATAAAACTGAGCAGCAGTCCTTCAATGAGCTTTATTCAGCTATAACATTGCGTTAACCAAAGCATTCGATGTAAGGTTGCGGTTTTACATTTTGAGTTTTTAACAAACATCGTCATGGAACGTGAAATTGAGCTTAAGTTATTGGTGTCTGCAAACGCAGGCGAGATACTGAATAGCTACTTAGAATCCAACTTTCCTCATCGCTATACAGCTAGCGAAGCAAATCTATATAACCAATACTTTGATACGCCGGACAAGCAATTAAGACGCATGGATATAGGTTTGCGAGTCAGAGGAAAAGATAATCAATTTGAACAGACGTTAAAAACTCAAGGCAGTGTCGTTGGAGGCTTGCATAGTCGCCCTGAATATAATGTTCCTTTGGACGATGATAAGGTTAATCTTCCTCTTTTCCCTGATTCTGCTTGGCCAGATGATGCGAATGTAGAGCGTCTACAAAGCGAAGTTCAGCCGCTTTTTACTACTCATTTCAAGCGTATTAGCTTTGAAGTTTCTTGCAGTAATGACAGCCAGGTAGAAGTTGTATTCGACTCTGGATTAGTTGAAGCCAATGGCCATAAAGAGCCGATTTGCGAAGTTGAGTTAGAGTTAAAACAGGGAAGTGTTGCTGACTTGTGTGATTTTGCACGTGGTCTAGCAGAAGTTTTACCTTTTCGACTAGGTTCTCGAAGTAAAGCAGCACGAGGGTACGCGTTGGCTGCGCAGTCTTATGTTGAACCTAACAATGAACTTATCGTTTTGCCTCTAACAGCTAAAGATTCCAATGAGCAAGCTTTTATCAATGCGCTGACGTTCGGGTTTGATTATTGGCAACAACATCAAAGTGCGTATTGCGACAGTAATAAGATTCGATACCTAGGATGTATGTATAGAGGCATGCGGCTAACCTTGCAAGCGTTGGTGCTGTTTATGCCTAATATTGAATGCCCAGAGGTTTTGAAACTACATCAAAAATTAACTGAACTTGTTGATGAATGGAGTTGGGTAGAAGGGCTCTCTCGGATTAAACAGTTTCGTTCTAAAAAAGGCCTGTTTAGAAAACTGATTGATAAAAGCCCAGCCTTCTTAAGTTATTTGCAAGGACGAAGTGAAGGCTTATTAATACAGAATGCGCCCATAAAAAATATTACCGACAAAAACTACAGTCAGGCTTGTTTGGATATCGTGCAACTGCTCTCTGAAAAGCCTTGGAGAAAACATAACGATTCATGGGAGCATTCAATCGCAGATACTGCCAAGAGTCGCTTAACACAAAGTTGGCATAATATTGTTCAAATCATGCCTTATAAAAAGTCGATGACAGCTGAACAGTATGTTGCCTGCGAAGTGGTGCTTAGACAAACTCAGTTTAATGGTTTGTTTTTAGCTGGATTATATAACTCACCGGAACGAGATCAGTTTCGCAGTCACTGGATTGATTTGTTAAGTGGTATTGAAGAACTGAACACCCTGTCTTTCTTGTTTGATGAGGTTGCTGGTGCCTATCAAAGCGAGGAAAAAGAAGAGTCTCGAGCCGAATTTGAATCGTTACAGGGTTGGTGCCAGGATAAGATTCAACATCTGTTAGCTGTTATGGAGCAATCTCGTAAGCATGTGGTGAAAATAGAGCCGTACTGGTGATTAAGAGAAATAACTCTTTAGAATCTCGTGAGTGAATTCTTTGCGCAGGTAGTAGCCTCTCGGGCGTGTTTGAATGACTTCGCCATTGGCACCAATGGCTTCCGTTAAAGAGCTACCGTCGGCTGCTTTGGGTCTTATCTGAAGGGCTTGGCCGATAGAGGCATTGATTTTTTCCACCTGGCCTAGGCAGATCATATCTTGTAGTTCGGTCCAGTCTTGTTCAAGCACCGCATTTTGCGTTTCTGATGGCTGCCATAACACTGGCATTGCGACTCGTCTATCTTGCGGCAGGATATCTCTTGAACCTTCTACGGGCATCCACAGTACGCATGAAAGCTTATTTTTAACATTACTATTGGACCATTCAATACCAGCGACATTAATCAGCGGTGCATAACAAACGTAAGTCGTTTCGAGCGGTTTTCCATAGGCATCAATCGGAATGGTTTTTAGCTCAACGCCTAGATCGGGAAAGTCTTGTTGAGGCTTTGAACCCGCATAGGAACCAAGTAACACTTCAATTAATTGTCCCGTCCAACCTTTATGGTGTTTAAAGTTTGAAGGTAACTCTACACCTGCCATATCTGCGAGCTCGGTAAAGCTAAGACCTGCGATGGATTCAGCACGCTCGAGTAACTCGTCAATGGATTTTGGTGGCGGTAGTAAAGGCTGCATTGATAGAGGTTTAACTTGGAGATAGATAGCTAAAGTGAGTTATTGCGTTATTTTATCTCTGATTCAGAGTGGTGCACAACTAGCTTGTATTCAACGTAATTTATTGTGTTGATAGTGAGACGATGCAGGTACATGACATACCTACATCAACTTTTCATGTCTAGCGCTGGGCGTTATGCACCATAATATAATTGGGCTGTGGAGCACTAGCATAGGTTGGTAAAGAGCTACAGCTCGTCTCGTTTGATACTCCTTGATACTGGATGGTTACATCTAAGTTATTTTGTATTGCAGTTACAATATAAGAAGTCCACAACGAACACCTTACCGCGTCTTGATCATTTGTATTGCAGATACGCTGCCAGCTGCCATGCCAAGTACCGGCAACATGTACGTTTCCGTTAGCTTCAATGAAAGAGTTTTCAACTTTTCCGACACAGTAAATTGTTTTTGCACTAACAGAAGATGAAAGTGCAATAAATCCAATAACTCCTAAAATCCTAAACATAGTTTTTCCTTCTATCCGTTAACCGTATGTCTTTCTTTTGTATTAGGCATCAGAGTCAATATCTCTGACTCCGAGAATGCTTTCGCAATCTACCGCAATCCAATCGATGACGTCTAGTTGATTAGCTAGTTTGGCTTCGGTGATGACAAAGGTGTTGTTGTCTATTCCTTATGCGATCCGGAATAGACTCTCAGGTCAATAACTTAGTTCATTGCTACTGAGGATACTTTGTGGAAGAATGAGGAACAGAAAAGAGTTATGTAGCTAGGGGTCTGAGTGATAGATGCAGACGGATTCCGCGCGAATGTTGGTATTGTAATTTGCAATAAACAAGGGCAAGTTTTTTGGGCGAGGCGTTATGGCCAGCATTCATGGCAGTTTCCGCAAGGCGGAATTGATGAAGGTGAAACTGCTGAACAAACAATGTATCGGGAGTTACATGAGGAAGTTGGATTAAAACCAGAACATGTTGAAATAGTCGCAGTAACAAAGAATTGGCTGCGATATAAATTACCAAAGCGGCTCGTTCGGCAGGGAAGTTCTCCGGTTTGTATCGGGCAAAAGCAAAAGTGGTTTTTGTTGCGTTTGCGTTGTCGAGAAGACGAAGTGAACTTATTAGAATCAGGCCATCCTGAGTTCGACGACTGGCGGTGGGTAAGTTATTGGTACCCAATACGCAATGTTGTGTCGTTTAAACGAGATGTCTACAGACGCGTTATGAAAGAATTTGCTAGCGCGGCTATGCCATATCATCAGCGAAAATCATCAGGTAATTCGAGGCGCCGAAGGCGACATTCATAAGGTCAACGAGGCTAAGCATGTTAACTCAACTAAAACGTATTGTTCAGGAATTGAATAAAATTCCTACACTCGATGAGTCAACAGCCTGGTTGGTGAAACGACTTGCAGAAGTGATGCAAGTCGATTGCTGCACAGTTTACCTAGCCGATTACAAGCTACAACAATTCACCTTGATGGCAACCGAAGGCCTTTCAAAACAGGCTGTAGGTAGTGTCTTTATTGGATTTAATGAAGGCCTGATTGGCTTAGTTGGCCAGCGTGAAGAACCTATCAATATTGAAGACGCTCAATCTCACCCCCGATTCAAACACTATCCTGAAGTTCAGGAAGAAAAGTATTACGCGTTTTTAGGCGTACCCATTATTCACCAACGTAAAGTGTTGGGCGTTATTACGGTGCAGCAAGAAGAGCAGCGCCGATTTAGTGAAGATGAAGAGGCATTCTTAACTACGCTAGCAGCCCAGATGGCACTAGAAGTGGTTCACACGCAGGCTCGAGGCGGCCTTCATTCCAACGAACAGAAGCAACTTAAACAGCAACATAGAACGCTAAGAGGGGTTCCTGGCTCTTCTGGTCTTGCTATAGGTATTGGTTATGTCCCCAATGCAAGGCCCACTATCTCTAATATGATCCTGCGCAGAAGCGCCGATACTGACCGCCAGATTTTTGATTTTAGAGCGGCAGTTAAGCTGACCCGAGAAGAGGTAGATAACTTTAGCGAGAAGATGAAAAACGATGTCGCTGAAGACGTACTAGCGATATTTCAGCTTTATCACCATCTTCTCGACGCCAATAGTTTAGGTAACGAAGTCGAAGAAAAAATTAATGCTGGATGGGATGCGATATCGGCATTAAAGATAGTGGTGGATCATTATTCATCACAATTCCGCGATATGAACGACCCTTACATGAAAGAACGGGCGGTTGATGTTGAAGATCTAGGTAACCGGTTATTAGTGCATTTGCTAAGAGGGCAGATGTCTGAATCCAAACGGCCCGATGAATTTATTCTGATAGCCGATGAAGTAACTGCGTCCATGTTGGCTGAGTACTCTGAATCACAACTCAAAGCCGTTATTTCTATGCGGGGTTCTTCCAATTCTCATGCGGCGATTTTGGCCAGAGGGATGGGGCTCCCAGCTATTATGGGGCTTTCAGACGTACCTTTGGCAATGCTGGATGGCAAGTTGATTCTATTTGATGGTTATTCTGGTGAGTTGGTGATTTCGCCAAGCGAGTCAGTGCATCGAGAGTTTGCTCATTTAGTTGCTGAAGAACAAGAGCTCTCAAGCATCATCGCTGAGCAGGCTATGTTACCTGCGGTAACACCTGATGACTGCGCGATTGAGTTATTTATTAACACCGGTTTATCGACGGATATTGAGTTGGGGGAAGGTAGCGAAGGGATCGGACTTTATCGTACTGAAATTCCTTTTATGCTCAGAGAGCGTTTCCCTTCTGAAACTGAGCAATACAAAATTTACCGCTCTATGCTGGAAGCCTACAGCACAAAGTTAGTGACTATGCGCTCACTAGATGTAGGTGGTGATAAGCCATTACCTTATTTTCCAATCGTTGAGGAGAATCCATTTTTGGGCTGGCGCGGTATTCGCCTGACGCTTGATCACCCTGAAATCTTCCTCATCCAGATCCGCGCTATGCTGCGCGCTAGTATTGGGTTGAACAACCTACAAATTATGCTGCCTATGATTACTAGTGTTGATGAGGTTATCGAGTCGAATCGCCTGATAAAACAAGCTTATTATGAGGTTAAAGAAGAAGCGCAATCCGCTGGTCTTGCGTTGGTCAAGCCCAAAGTTGGTGTTATGTTAGAAGTGCCTGCGGTTATTTATCAGCTACCTCTTTTAGTGGATAAAGTGGATTTCTTTTCTGTTGGTAGTAATGACCTCACTCAGTATTTGTTAGCGGTTGATCGTAACAATGCGCAGGTTGCAGATTTGTATGATAGCTATCACCCAGCCGTCCTTAATGCTCTAAAACATATCGTTGAACAGGCAAATGCGTTATCTATTCCCATCAGTTTATGTGGTGAGCTTGCGGGCGACCCCGGTGGCGCTTTGCTGTTAATGGCGATGGGGTATCGTCAACTCAGTATGAATAGCCACAACTTGCAAAAGATTAAATGGGTAATCCGCAGTGTTCCGTTAGATTCGGCCAAGATGTTGTTGAATCGTGTATTACTTCAAACTAATCCTGCAGATGTTAAGCAGGAAATTAGCTTGTTACTGGAGTCTCAAGGCTTAGGTGGTTTAGTGAGAGCAGGGAAATAATCACGAGACGTAACCAATTGTTAATCCCGATTGGTATTCGAGACTTAGCAGGCTACAATAGCGCCGCCTTTTCAACCATAAAACAAGGCGTTGCGCCTGGAGCAAGACTAAATGGCAGGTAGTTACCTTACTTTCCCTGAAATCAGTGCTGAAATATTCACTATAGGCCCAATATCATTGCGCTGGTATGGGTTGATGTATCTTATTGCATTTGCAGCAGCATGGTTTTTAGCTAATAAACGTTTAGCAACCCATACTAAATGGAATGAAGAACAGCTAAGTGATCTCCTATTCCAGGGGTTTCTTGGTGTTATTATTGGTGGCCGAGTCGGTTATGTCCTGTTTTATCACTTTGATTTATTCTTAGCTGACCCCCTCTATTTATTTAAAATTTGGGAAGGCGGCATGTCTTTCCATGGTGGTTTGCTTGGTGTTGTGACTGCCCTTTGGTTATTTGCTCGTAAACAAAAGGTCTCTCTCTTTGTTGTCGGTGATTTTGTCGCACCTCTTGTCCCTCTCGGATTGGGTTTTGGAAGGTTAGGGAACTTCATTAACGCAGAGCTTTGGGGAAGAAAAACAGATGTACCATGGGCGTTTGTTTTTCCAGGCGCTGGGCCTGACCCAAGACATCCGTCTCAGCTATATGAAGCGTTTTTGGAAGGCTTCGTTCTCTTTATTATCTTGTGGTATTTCTCAAAGTTATCGAGGCCTGTAGGTGCTGTTTCTGGGCTATTTTTGATAGGGTATGGAAGTTTCCGGTTTATTGTTGAATATTTCCGTGAACCCGATGCTCATCTTGTTAATGCTGCTCTAGCTGATTTCATTTCTAGAGGACAGTTATTGTCTTTGCCTATGATTATTGCTGGCTTAGTAATTTTTACTTTGGCCTATCGCCGTCGTCTTTAGATGGCGGTAGATAGAGCTCTTTGAGCTATAAGACAAATATCAGCAATTACCTAAACATCCTTAGGGTTTCAATCGAAAGTTCATTGTTGGGAAAAACTGGATAAGAGCTTCCATTATCTTAGATTAATGCCAGAGAGGTATTGATAAGTTTCTCGTGTGGCAAATAATATCAATAATGGGTGTTAATTGATGGAGGATGGTCTTGAGCAGTCAGTCAAAAAAACGTAATTACCTACATGACTCAATTGATAGAAAGTTGGTAGCTATATTGCGGCAAGATGCAAGAGCATCGATTTCCAAGCTAGCTGATTTGCTTCATGTATCCCGAGGAACCGTGCAAAATAGGTTGGACAGGTTGTTATCCTCTGGGGCTATTGTTGGTTTTACGATCAGAGCTCATGATGATTTAGAATCCGATGTTATTCGAGCTATTATGTCGATAGAAGTTGTTGGTAAGTCAACTACGCAAGTGATAAACAAGCTAAGAGGTATTGCTCCACTTGAAAAGTTACATACCACCAATGGGGCGTGGGATTTAGTTGCAGAAATCAGAGCATCAAACTTACAAGAGTTCGATCAGGTGTTACGTGAAGTGCGGGCCATAGATGGCGTACTCAATAGTGAAACAAGTATCTTACTGAGTACTGTATAAATAGCACTTAGCCAAGTTTGCTTCTACAGCCCAAAACTTCGCCTGAAACTACCTCCGAGACAAGTGAACGCCTGCTAACATACAGCGAATGGAGCCACCGGCTAATTCGATAGCTGACACATCAAGTGGAAGTAATTTTACACTTTGTTCCAATACGCGAATTTGTTGGCTGGTTAGTGCATTAAAAGCTGTTGAAGAGAGTACCAAGATTCGACCCGAGTTTCCCTGCAGCTCGAAAGCGTTACCACAAAACGAATTGATTTGTGACTCTGTAAGCGAAATCACCTGTCTACCAAACTGTTTAAAACGTTGAATGATTTGTTCGCGTCTATCACTGTCTGTCATTAAATCAAAGCCGCCCATAACGAATTCACTACCAATGCACATCAGGACATTTGTGTGATAGATAGCGACCCCATTTGAGTCTTTTGCTTCGAATACCATAGGCTCATAGTTAAAATGCGTACAGAAGCGTTCCAATGCATAGGAGTTAGTTCGATTGGATAGAGCAGCATAGGCTACGCGCTCAAGATGATCCAAGACCATGGCGCCAGTACCTTCGAGATAAAGCTCATCGTGTTCTAAGCCAGAATAATCAATGATATCTTGAACTCTATAATGTGTTTTGAGGTACTCAATAATATCTGTACGTCTCTCTCTACGGCGGTTTTCCGTATACATCGGATATATTGCGATTTGTCCTCCGCTGTGTGTAGAAAACCAATTATTAGGGAAGACTGAATCTGGTGTTTCATCCGAATCATCTTCAAAGAGGTGGACACTCACACCTTCGTTAACGAGTGTTTTCTCAACAGCAGTGACTTGTTGATAAGCGAGCTCTTTCAGGTGTTGTTGGTTTTGACCTGCTTGTGTTTGAAAGTGATTGTCTTGCCTTGTTTCTTCGTTAGGGTAAAAGTGATGAGGGCGGATCATAACAACCGATGAAGGTGCTTGTGGATACATTGTCATTATAAAGTCTCCATCTGGCTTATTTTTCGTGTGAGCTTAAACATCTATTCAACAGTTATGAAAATAGTATTGGATAGTTTTCTCATGGAGTCGGTGCTCATCTATTTTAGCGCAGTACTTAGCCGAATAGCTGCTGATTAATTTTAGATGATCATATCTGGATATGGCGATATTCAAAATGGCAAAAAATAATATGTTTTTATCAATTTTTAATCATTTTGATAGGTTTCTATGGCAATTTGCCCTCAAATAGCAATTTATTTACTCCTTAGCGGTCATATTATGTTTAGGCAAGTGTTCTAGTAACCTCAGGCCCGACGGCAGGTTTTGACTCCTTCCATTGAACGGAAGTGACCGGATATTTTTTGCCACACCTTCGTAACTTTGATTTCGTTTTCGCCGAGGTTATCGGTAGCGTTGATGATAGTCTTGTACTCGAGCTTTTGTCACTGTGCCATCACAGATCAGACTTATTTCACTAAGCAAACCTATCATACTTTTGACCGCGCTCCGTATCTGGGTGAAATAGAGTCCGTTTTTATGATGCAGTACAATGTAACCGTTTGTGTTTCTATCGATGTTGTTAATGCTGGTACTTAAGAGGATAGTAAATACTGTTCAAAGTGATTCTGTATCCGGTAATAGAATAACAATTGGTATTGAGATAGAGAGAGCACATGTGCTTTCAGCGAATGGCCATATTGAGTGGCGCTGGTCACACCCACAGGAAAGGGAGCGGCCATATCTAGTGCCTGGCATTTTTCAGGAACGTGATAGTGATAATCACCTGAAGGTAATTGCAAATAGTCAACAGAAAGCGATTCGATATTGTCGAGGGCATCCGCTTGGTACAATATTGAGACTAATCACTAAATTTCACTCCATGCGCTAGCGATAGTCGAATTAATAGATAAAGTTGAGAGGTTTAAGCGGACAAATCGATCATGCTGAATAGTTACAGAACTAAAAGAAAGCCCAGAGTTGAAGCTCCAGGCTTTTACTCGCTAAAATGGGTTTAAAGATGGACCCGTTGATGAGCAAGTTACTGAGCATGTATCACCACATGAATCTGGACATGATAATACACATCCACCGGTTACATTTTCTTCAAACTCAGCATCTAAAAGCTTAGGCGCTTCATTATTGATATTATTTAATTTTTCAAATTTTTTCATTTTTACTTCCTTAATTTAAACGATTTCTCGTTATTATAACAGTTCGCGTAAATCGAACACTTTTATAAGCCATTAAACTGTTGCTAGCATAATGGATTACCCCTATCCTTTGATCCTTTATTAAAATCACCACGAACAAAAAAATCAAAGTTTAAAATGGTTAAATATGAAAGTAGCTATAGTTACTTATAGCTTATTTGTATTTAATCACTGATATTGGGTTAATATTATTGACACGATTTGAAACTATTGCAATAGTTATTATGGAGATAATTAAGTAAAAAATATAACCAATTAATAGCCCTGAAAAGCTGGTGTATTCAAAAACAATAGCTGCGTCTGAAATTTTTGAAAGAGCAAAAAAAAGCAGGATAGTTATCAAGCTAAATGCAAATACTAAGATTGGTTGTCGAGAAACATTTGCAAATATAGTTCTTCTATTGCAACCACAGATCATTTTTATTGCAAAATCTTTAACTTTATTCTCCACCTGAAGAGATAGTATAAAATAAGTGCTTATTGCTAATGTAATACTTATGATAATGATTAATGATAATAGAAAATAGAAAGCTCTTACTTCGCTATCGTACTGCAAATCAATCAGCTGCTTCATTGTATTGACGTGTACTGGTGCTGCACTTAGCGCATCCTCTACTGTGTTTCTCAACTTATCTTTATAGTCTCGTTGACCGCTATCATTAAAAATTATTCTAGCAGTTCCTTGGAAAAAGAATCCGTGAGCAAACATGATTGGTGTAGAAGGAGTTGTGCCTCTCTTGAATTCAAAATCGTTCACTACCCCTGAAATAGTTGCAGACACCGCACTGTTAAACCACATAAATGTTATCGATTGCCCAATTGCAGTATCCGGTGTTTTATAACCAAGGGACTTGATGAACCCTTCATTCACTATTACTCCTGATGTTGCTCCATCTTGAGTCCATCGCCAGAGAGTGGCCGGTCGGCTGTCAGAAAAGTCACTACCTGCAAGCAACTTAAGTCCTAATGCCTCTATAATATTCGATCCTGAACCAATAATTGGTGCCTGTTGGAGTCTAAAATCGATGCCAGGCCGCCTTATGTTTTGACCTGTCATATTAAATTCATCAGTTAATGTTTGCTCAGCAATTGTTACTGCTGCACTTGGTGAAGAAGCAATTAGAGATTGCTTAATACGCTCAAAATTTTTGTTGATAGTTTTATAATTAAGCTGTTCAGTTACATATCCACCTACAGCAAAACCTAGGTCTTTGCTCCGCTCTTTTTCGATATTCCGCCAAGCACCATGTGCTAAAGCAATGACTAGTACAAATACCGAAACTTGAAAGACTAACACTGGATAGCTAATTTTTGTCTTGAGGCTTGTACCATTGTTATTTATGTCTGTTATTCGCTCCAATAACATTTCGTTGGATGTTAACCATATGAAAGCTAACGTGCTTATTGTCGATAGAACAATTACAAACGCCGCTAAGATAACAACATTACTCATGGAAAAAATATCAACTACCGAGATATCTATGAAGTTAGAGCTACTGACAAAGAGAAATGCAATTGACTGGCCTAATATTCCTCCAATCATAAAAAATAGTATGTTTTCATAGAAAAAAAACAAAAATTGGTTACTTCTTGTTTGACCAGTCAACTCATTTACAGATAGCGACGCTCTTCGTTTCGCCAATACACTTAAGTAAATATTTAAGTGATTTGTTACAGTGACTAAGATCAGTAAAGCTAGTACAAACATCGCCGTGTAGTTTACGTATTTTGATCCTGGCTCCTTGTATTCTCCCACGATCGACGGATTTAAATGAATATCACTTATCGGCTGAAGCTCATATGTTATATCTCCCTGACCACCATTCCTTTGCCTGAACCCATCGCGTAATTCAGATGTAATAACTTCAACACTTTTCCCTTTCGAGATTGTTATATAAGTAGAAAATAAGTTGGCTGTGTATAAGTTATCGAACACTCTAGGGTAGGCTAAGCGATAGTTCTCAATAGAAAAAAGAATTTTGAAATTTAAATGCGTATTATTGGGGAGTTCATCAAATACACCTATTATCGTAAAATCGGAAACTCCATCACCTATTTTGATAGATAAAACTTCACCAATACTATCTCTGCTGTTGAAGAATCTCTCTTCAGTACTTTTGGAAATAATAACTGTGCCTGGTTCAGATATTTTCTGGCCCGAAGACCTAATAAAACGAAGATCAAACATTTCGGGAACCTGAGGAGACACAGCTCTAGGTTGAATATCTTTAATTTCTGTATTATCAATAATTAAAGATACGTTAGGTGAATCTGATTGGATTGCACCATAAAGAAAGTTATTTTTACCTATTATTCTCTCAAGTTCTGGTTGCAAAGCTGGCGAAGTGACACCTATATTTGCGCGCTCGGGGGGAGTATTCTCGAATCTAGCCCAATTTAAACGATATGTAGTGTCTTTTTTGCTATTCCAACTCTCATAAGTCGACTCGCCGACAACAAAATTAACACAAAGAAGTGCCACACCTAGTGCGATTAACAAATTGAGAAGTATGAGTGCTAAGCTACTTTTACTTGTCAGCCAAAACTTGGTAGATGCGATAATTTGGACTTTAAAGTAATCTAAAGTCATATTAACTTACCATCTGACATTTCAAGTATTTTGTTGCCGAGTGAACGCTCCTCTTCCGAATGCGTCACTAAGAAAATTGTTGTTCCTTGAGCATTAAGCTGTTTCATTAATTCAAGAACATTATTCCCGTTAGCTGTGTCTAGGTTTCCTGTTGGTTCATCAGCAAAAAGGATAGCTGGTGAATGTATAATTGCTCTCGCGATAGCCGTCCTTTGCTTCTGACCACCTGAGAGCTGCGACGGGTAGTGGTCTTTTCTATGTCCCATGTCTATTTTATCAAGTAAATCAGTGACTTTCTTATTTGCTTCGCCGGAGTTCATACCTCCGTAAATCAGAGGCAGCCTGACATTCTCTGTCACTGTCAACTCAGGTATCAAATGAAATTCTTGAAATACGATCCCAGTCTCTTTGGCACGTAGTTGATTCATTTCTTTTCTACTTAAATTGTCCACCCTATTCCCTGAGAAGTAATATTCACCTGAATCAAGGTCATCAAGCATAGCAATACAGTGAAGAAGCGTTGATTTCCCTCCCCCTGATTTCCCATGAAGAACACAAAAATCACCTTTTTCAATACTTAACGAAACGTTGTTAACTGCCACGGTATTGACATACTTTGTTCGATAAAACTTTTCGCAGTTCTTCAATTCCAATAACGACATAACTTTGTATTACCTAATTTATTCAAATTCCATAAGCGGAAATAACAACTTCATCTCCGACATCTAAACCATTATCAATTACTATATAAGCCCCAACTTTTTCTGTGCCGCTCAAATTTACTTTTGTTAATTTGTCTCCATCTTTGCGCAATATCCAATTGCCTCCGGTTGATTTAAACCAGCCATCATCTTTTACTACTACACTATTTTTTGTTGATGTATATGTAATCCTGACATTTCCACCTTGCCCTCTAACTACATTCAACGGTTTATTACTGATAAAATCGAAATGTACTTTGAACTTACTCTCTTCAATCTCGCTAAAAACCTTACTAATCTTAAGTTCATATTCCGTATTTAATATGTTTAGAGTTGCGTTCTGTCCGTTTTCTATTTGATTGAAATAGAACTCATCAATAAAAGCCTCAACTACTTCAGTTCCCTCAATATCAATACGGCCTAACCTTGTCCCTCTAGATAGATATTGGCCTTTAAAAATATCTATCCCTGTCACAAATCCATCGACAGGAGCTTTTATATTAAGGGATTCAAGGACTTGTCGAGTTGTTGCTAAGTTTTCTAACAAACGATTTGATCTTTCTTTTAATTGGGTTAACTGCCTTTTGCGCAGTACTTTGTCTACATCTTCTCTCTTTTCAGCTAATTCAAGTAACTTCTTTTGATGCTCGTTTTCCTCAACGAGTATATCCAGCTCTTCTTGTGCAACCAGTTGTTGTGACACAAGTTCTCTAAGCTGATTAATTTTCCTATTGTTCTCACGAACTCTGTTCCTAATTTCTCTTCTATCTACCTCTAGTCGTAACCGAGTGTCCTCTATAGTCAACTCTAAATTATTCAAACTATTAAGTTGTTCCGTAACTAAAGCTTCTCGAGATATGAGGTCTAATAAGAGTTGACTGTTACTCATTTCAATAAGTAAGTCCCCTTCCTTGACTCTTCTTCCTTCTTCGATATTGATTTTTTCAACAATACCTTCGAGCGGTAAATCTAGATAAACAGATTCTCTCGGAACAATAACGGCCCTTGAGTTTATTTCCACAACGCCATTATTTACTTCCGCCAAACCTAAAATATATCCATCTTCAACAAACGTTTCTTCCTTAGATTGCATATATATAAAAACTAGGAAAGCTATAATAATTAAAGCAATAAGACCTATAATTGGTTTAAAATTTTTCTGAGGGGTTATTGGAGTATCCACAAATTTACTGCCTACTGCTCATTGACAACTTATTAAGTTTTGATAAAAGGAATTGCGTTTTTGCAGCTCTTCTGGAGAGCCGAAATCTTCTAGACATCCATTGTTTACAACACATACTTTGTCGCAGTGGTTCAACATTGAGGGTCTATGAGAGACAAAAATACAGGCAGTCTTACTACTTGTAAGTTTGCTCATTACTGCTTGCTCTGTTTCTGAATCTAGGGCGCTGGTAGCTTCATCAAAAACGAGTAACTTCGGCTCGGTAATTAAGGCTCGTGCTATCGAAACCCTCTGCCTCTGCCCACCGGATAAGTTCGTACCTGATTCACCAACTTGTGTTTCATATCCCATTGGGAAAGAGGAAATCTCTTCGTGTACACCAGCTATTTTACAAGCTTCAATAATTTCATCTAAATTAGCTGAAGGCTTATTCAAGGATACATTCGCTCTAATGGTGCTATTGAATAAAAATACATCCTGAGAAACAAACCCTATTTGTTTTCTGAAATGCTTTTCGTCTAAATCCATGGCGTTAGTTTCAGCAATTTTAATCACACCATTTGTAGGCCTGTAAAAGAACATCAATAGAGATAATAAAGTACTCTTTCCTGCCCCTGTTCGGCCAACAATGCACATTTTTTCATCGAGTTTTAACTCAAAAGAAATATCGTTAATTGCATTCTCTTTCCGATCGCCATACCGAAAATCAACATTTTCTAACTTAATTACAGTGTCAGCTGATATATCAATTTTCTTGGTTCCACCTAAATTCTCTGGCTCCTTTCTCCAAACATCAGATATACGATCTAAATGGTTTGAAATAACCGTAAAATGTCGCCACCTGACCAGAAGGGCACTCAGAGGAATAAAAACCATAAGAGCTAACGTATTAACAGCTAATACCTCACCTAAAGTTAATTCTCCTTTTAAGTGCATGAATACACCGAGTAACATCGCTAGCAAAGGTCCAGCAACTCTGAAACCATTTTCGATAGCATTCATCGTAGCACCTAGCATTTCTTTCTCTTCGGTTTTAACAAGAGAGTTCCACAATTTGTTAGACCAAAACTTTGAGACTTCATCCTCTGAGCCGCTTCCTTTAATTGACGCAATACCATTGAGTACTTCAATCAAATACGCTTGATATCTTGACTGCGTTATAATTTCGCCCGCACTTTTTTCACCTAGAGAGGAACTCAGCGCAACTATTGAAATTAATTGAGCAAGCCCTATTACTAGAACAAATAGACCAAACCAAATATTAATTTTAGAAATTCCTAGGCAATATACGATAATCAATAAAATATCCAGGAAGCTCGTCATCGTTTGGACAGAGAAAGCATCTCGAATAACAGTATTAGAATTAAACCTACTTTGGATGTCGCCTGATGAACGCTTTGTGAAGAAGGTTAAAGGAAGGCTAAGCACATGCTTAAAAAATGATTCCAGGAGATTTTCATCTACATCTCTTTGTAGGCGCACCAATAATACTGACCTCATGTAGGCTAAAGTACCTACACAAATAATAATACTGAATGCAAAAAGTAGCACAGAATATATCAAGTCAGCTAACGAATACTTAATCAAAGTATCAACGTAAAACATTGAAAGTAAAGCTGGAACGAGCGCAATAACTTGAATTGATATTGTCAAAATAGCAATGAGAATAACTTTAAATAAAAACCCTCTATTGATGAAAGCGCCTTTAAGCCAAGCTATAAACCGTTCATTTCTGTTTTTTATATCTAATTTGTTTTTGCTGTCCTTTGTAAGCTGAATAAAAATGCCGGTGAAATTGCGTGAAAGCTCTTCTTGACCTATCCAACGTTTACCGTATGCAGGGTCGGCTATTAAATACCCCTTACGATTTACTTTTTCCAACACAACGAAGTGATTGAAATTCCAATGTAGTATCACTGGTTCAGATATTGATTGAATATCCTTAATTTCACCTGCTAATGCACTACAACTTAATCCGAATGCCCTTGCAGCTTTTGAAATTGCACTTACTGACTCTGCAGGCCCATATTTCTCACACTCAGTTCTTACAACATGCACTGACACTTTTTGACCAAAACCGCCTATTATCATAGACAAGCAAGCAGCCCCACAGTCACTGTCTGCCATTTGTTGCTTAAAAGGTAATCCTTTCAACTTCATAAAATTATTCAAATTTAACGCGTCCTTACAACAACTTTAAAGCTTTCATCTTCCGTGAAACAAATACGCTTGAGGCTGAAATTGATATCTTCCGCTTTTTCAATGCGCTGCAGGTAGTTATTTTTCTCAATGAAAACGACTTTATTAGGCTTGGATTCAATAATTCCCTTAAAATCTGCACTTTTACTGCACTGAAACTCTTCCGTTGAGAACCTTGGAGACTTGCTGGAGTAAAAAAACAATCCTAAGATACAAGAAATAACAAAAATAATTGTTGCAACTATAACCTTCCAATTACCAGGATCCCTTTCCAACCGGTCATCTCTCAGCTGAGATTGGTAATAATTCCAGGCTTCCTTACGATAAATATTACTTTTCACTTCTATTCGAAGCCTAGAACAGAAGGTAATTTTAGATTTTTATCTTCGTAGGCCATCAGTTGATAAGCTACTCCAGTTATGCCCGTGTATAGAGAATAACTATTGTGCTTAGAAGGATTTCCACAAACAACTTGATTTTCTTTCAGGTTTGAAACAATTTCACTAGCTTTATCTTCTAACAATTCTTTCTGTTCAACTGCCATCAATTCTTGAGCATAAGCTAGAGAATCTATATTGCCCATAGACCCATGGCAAAGTGAATGGTTGTCAAAATCTATACCATCAATAGCTAAGTCAACCGTTGCTTGAAACAGCCCTTCCATTTCATCATACTTACCTGTTCGTTTTACTTCAGATAAATAAAACAAAATACCATGAGCTCCATGACACCAGGCATTAAATAAGGATTGTTCTCCTTGTTCTTCATGCCAGCACTTTTCTTCAACGGAGAAATGCTTCTTAAGGAAAATATTAATTCCTTTTATTGCATCAGTTACATCTTGTCTAAAGAGTACTTTATTAGCTAGCAATAGCGAATATCCTATTCCGGGCACACCGTGAACAAAGCCTGTAGTGGGGCATTTGGAAGGTATAGGACTTCTCCAACTTACAGCCCCATCATCAACATCCAATTCCATCTGCAAAATCAAATGATTCACACACTGCTCTATACAATTGTAGATACCCTTATCTTCACAAACGTTGTATAGACGAACCAAAGCTAGCAACAAACCACTAGTGCCAGAGAATAAATCATACTTTCTATCCCGAGAGATAATTGAAGCGACCTCGTCTGTGATAAAACGAGCAACATCTAAATAATAGCTGTCTCCAAAAACACGATAAAAATGTGTTACGACATAAATGTACCCAGCAACACCGTTACACAATCCTAAGTTAGTAGATTCTCTAAAATCCAGTTCAGCGATAATTTCATCTAAGAAGCTCTTAGCCAAATGACCCGTAAAATCATCTTGCTTGAGTTTGTGATAGTAAGCTAAAGCAAATGCAACTCCAGCTTTCCCTTCATAAAAGTTGTTACTTAGAGGAGCATTTTCATAACTCAAATCGTTCTTAATAACTATATCTATAAAAGTATACTTACCACTTATCTTCTTAAATCGTTCTAATATATGAGAGAATATTTTTTCATAATCTCCCTTAATACCTATTTCACTGAGCTCAAATTTTACCTTGCTAGGCTTGTCTTCAGATTCATCACTTTTATGTGATATGGAGTTTCTAATTATTTTCAATGAGCTTTCTAACTTATTTTCGTTGTACCTTAGTATGCTATTCAAAGTTTCCTGCATCCCAGAAACAGCAAAAATATTTTTGATCACTTTTCCTCGACCATTAACAAGGTCTATGGAGTTAATCTTAGTGGAGAAATATGGGATATCGTTATCATACAAATCTTCAAGTTCACTATTAACTACTTTAGAGAATGCGTTGTTCTCATGCCCTAATATTGTCGTCTTGAGAAGATACTCATCTGTATTTTTGTAGCTTTCTATCCCATATGGTGAATTTATCGCTTCTAAAACCTTGGCATATTTGTTGGTTTGCCTAACTACGACTCTAAGTTTTACGTTCGAAAAGCATGTGATAAATTTGTTATAAAACGCACGCTTATCTTTGAGGATTAGCTCTGCAGTTTCTCTGTACCCCTTACAAATCTCTTCTCCATACTCATAACAATCTATCATCTCTCCATTTAAAGAGGGTAAATGGTTTGTCAAGTCTTTCACGTCACGACTAACAAACTTTAGCTCGCCTTCCTCTTCTACCACTATGTTCGATAAGCCTCGTCTAAGACCTTTAGCTAATGGCGAACCATTTAAGTTCCTATTTACGAATATTGGATCAATCATGGCCGTGTAGTAGACGCTGTTATGGTAGTATTCAGCGTTTGAAACATACTTTCTTCGCTCATTCTCATTTGAGCTATATTCAATCGGTTGGCATAACGTTTCCAAATCAATGACTATTGGGTACGCTCCAGAAGCAATCAGGTTTTCAAAATGGATATCTGTTCCTTTCAGTATTTCAATCAAAGCGACCATTGAGCCATATCGATTAAAGTAATTTTTAACATCCTTTTCTTCGGTCATTGTTGCAGCGTAAACATACTCGCACCATCCGTAATCTTGTTTTTCAATAACCGCGAATGTTTTTTGTTCGATAGAACTACTTTGATTAAACCAGGTAATAAAGTTTTGGAATGCTCTCTCAACAGAAACACTTCTTGGCTTGTATATGACTTTAGAATTGTTGCTGAATTCGATTATTGATACAGAATCGCCTCCACAGTGGCTGTCACCCAGTGATTTTTCTATTGCCTTAATCGTTCCAATACTTTCTGTACTTTTACCTAGCATTTGAGCTATATCGGTGAGGTCGGTGTTCAGTCGATATAGCAGTTTACTCATTACCTCTACTATTTGATGAACCTTTTTCCGTGACCTTGGTAATAAAAGCTTATATTTTGCGTTAAGATAATCCCAATATTCTTTATCTAAAATAAGGTCCTTATAAGCAAATAAATACTCTGAATGATGGCTCAACCCTTCTGGCAAAAAGTCATTAGAGTAGGCAAGGTTTAGCTCATTAATTAATGTCTTAGATACTATGCTTTCGACACTATTTACTAGTATTTTTCTAAGTTCCTTACTGTAAAATTCTTTGGTTAGCAAGTTTCTATACTTTGAGGTCATCTCAAGTACATGAGTTTCAACCTCATTTGTCATAACAGCACTTAGAAAGCAGCCAGACAAATAACTGGAACCATCCTCAAACTCAGCTAAACTACTAAGGAAATATTCATTCTTAAACAGCGGTTTATCGTTTTCATATTTGATTTTTTGATATATTTTATTGAACAAGGATGTGTCAACATCAAATTCTTTTTGGAAGAATGAAGATGCTTTTTCCGTAAACTCTATAGGGTTGCTTAGCTCGGAGGTACTTAAGGCTTTTAAATCGTATTCTTTATTTATAAAGCTACATAGAGGCTTTTGAAGATTTATATCATTGCTAACTTTCACAAAATTCCCTTAATAAATTGTTAGAAAAAATATGCTGCGGAGCATAAACAGGGAAAAATTAAATACTGGCTTTTTAGCCATCTTCCAATAATGCATTTACTTCTCCCTTACATTGGGTTAACAATAATGGGTATAATATTTATAAAATAATTAACCTGTCAAGTGCATGTTTGTTGGTTTTTCAAGGGTTTGTTATTAACCTTTAGCGCCGTTGTTTTTATGTAAACGGTCGCGCAGCGACAGAACACCAGGGGTTTACCCGTGGATGAATGAGTCCGACGCCAGTATGCTTGGTGTATGGAAGTTAGATTCTCATCGCACGGCCTATATCGGCTCCAGTATCACGTTATATGGGTGACTAAATACAGGCGTCGGATACTGAAGCCTTTCGTGGTTGAGTATTTGAGGGTTGTGTTGCCGAAGTTGCTACGAAGTATGCCTGGCGTAGAGATAGAGCGGATGGGCTTTGATAACGATCACGTACATTTCTGATGAACATTCCCCCAAAGTACTCGATAGCAGAAATGATAGGGGAACTGAAAGCCCGCTCCGCGTCAAATATGCGTAAGACGTTTAAATGGCTTGATAAAGTCTATTGGAAAAAGAATGTGGTTTGGTCGCCGGGTTACTTTGTCAGCAGCGTAGGCTTAGACGAGCCGACGATACGCAACTACGTTGAACATCAAGGTCGAAAGGATTCAGGTCAGCTCCGAATGGAGCTGTAACGGTAAGAACCCCGGGCATGCCCGGGGGAGTCTATTGTCATTCTTAAACCACCTCCTATGGAGGTGGTGAGCTTTCTTTAAGGCTATGCCTCAATAGCGCCCACACTAGATACTCGCTTTGTTTGTTACCAGCAATCAAAGGAGTAAGTAGTATGAAGAAATCATACGTCGTTATGTGAAGTATCAAGATAAACAAGCTAAAGAGGAAGAGGAGCGTCAACAATAGCTCTCATTAGATTAATAGGTAGCACTCTTCTAGGGGGGCAACAAAGCAAAGCCACCTGCTATGTAGGTGGATTGTTTACATGTTGTTGGTTTTGACCTGCTTGTGTTTGAAAGTGATTGTCTTGCCTTGTTTCTTCGTTAGGGTAAAAGTGGTGAGGGCGGATCATAACAACTGATGAAGGTGCTTACGGATACATTGTCATTATAAAGTCTCCATCTGGCTTATTTTTCTTGTGAGCTTAAACATCTGTTCAACAGTTATGAAAATGATATTGGTTAGTTTTCTCATGGAGTCAGTGCTCATCCATTTTAGCGCAGTATTTAGCCGAATAGCTGCTGATTAATTTTAGATAATCATATCTGGATATAGCGATATTCAAAATGGCAAAAAATGATATGTTTTTATCCATTTTTAATCATTTTGATAGGTATCTATGGCAATTTGATAAATTCTGATAGGTACCGAAGTCAATGTATGCTGTATGAGATAAAAAATGTATTTAGCGAGTAAAACATGAGAGTAATACTCGCTGTAGATTCTCTTCTTTATTGAGAGTGACTAAACAGAGAAGGGATATTGAATTGCTGGATGATGTTCATAGCCTTCGATATCAAAATCTTCCATAGTGACCCAAGTTTGCAGGTCTTCCAGTGTTTTAATCTCGGGGTTTATCTTGAGTATCGGAGAGGCGTATGGCTCTCTTTTTAATTGCACATCACGCATAAGTTCGAGTTGATCTTCGTATATATGGTTGTTCACAATCTTGTGGTAAGCCTTACCGGGTTTGAGCCCAGTAATCTGCGCCATAATAGCTAGCAAGAAATAAACTTGAACCATATTAAAGTTCAAGCCGAGCGGAACGTCACAGCTTCTCTGAGTTGAATTAAGGTATAAGGTATCGCCTAATACTGAGAAGTGGTGGCTATACATGCATGGGCGCAAGCATCCCAAATGAAACGCCGCAGGGTGATAGAAGGTAATGATTTCACCTCTGTCATCTTTACCTGCTTTTAGGTCGTCATATACCTTCTGAATTAAATTAACACTACCACCATCAGGTTTGGGAAAGTTTGTCGCGACAGCTCCGTATATAAAACCGCAATCATCTGTCCCCTTCCTGACAGGGTTATTAAGCCATGCTTGGTTTTCATTAGCATTGGCGTCCCAGGTTTTCGTTCCCAAGTCACGAAATTGCTTAGCACTTGTATAGCCTCTGATATAACCGATCATTTCAGCAATAGCTGCTTTGTAAAAGCTCTTACGAGTCGTGACAAGTGGGAACTCACCTTTATCAACATGATAAGTCAAGTCGTGATTAATCAGTGTTAAACAGCGTTTCCCAGTACGTTCGTTGTCAACCCAAACACCTTCATTGATGATGCGGTGACATAGGTCTAGATATTGTTTCATTATTACCCTGTAGAGCTTAATTGTGCGTTAGCAGACTTGTTCTGTTCTTCTATATGGTTAATCTGCTTTCGTATAGACCATAAGAATAAAAGGCTTGGTATTACCATCAACGCGGTAATGATGAAGAATAATGACCAATTACCATCCATCCAGTCAACCAAGATGCCACTAGTTGATGCCAATAATGTTCTGCCGAAATTACTGATGGAAGCCATTAACGCGTACTGCGAAGCAGAGAAAGTGCTATTACACATTAGCGAAATAAAGGCGACCATGGCGACTGTTCCCCAAGCAGCAGTAAAACCATCGACGATAATTGTGGCCAAAAATAATGATTTATTAGGCCCGACGATTGCCATGGCTGAGAACATTAGGTTGCTGCCAGCCATCGCTATTCCGCCGACTAAGAGGCCTTTGACTATGCCGTATCTGATGTTCACCATGCCTCCTAATACAGAGAAGATAATGGTTACCCACCAGTTAACTAATTTTGAATACGCACCAATGTCGCTATTACTGAAGCCCAGCTCTTTATAGAATACTAGAGACATTTTGCCGAGAAATGCTTCGCCAATCTTGAATAGGAAAATAAACAGCAATATGGATAAGGCAAGCCTGACGCCATTGCGTTGGAAGAACTCTCTAAAGGGTTCAAAGAGGGTAACAAGCAGCCAGTTAAGAATCCTCGAAAAGACCGAATTAGAGATACCCTCAGAGCTTAAATAGGATTGGTAGCGAGCTTCTGCTTCTTTCTGTATTTTTTCTCTTAACGTTGTTGGTTCTTTGGCCAGGAGAGTAAATACGCTAATTACGGCCATTATGGCGGCAAGCAGGTAGTAAATATCATTCCAGTTCCAGTTCGGAGAGTCCACGACGAAAAATGGAATAGCCCCTAAACCACCGTAACCTGTCCACCAACCAGCGGTCGCTACCGAAGCTGCGGCTGTCATTTTTTCATGTTCATTGGCTTTGATAATGTCTATTCGATAAGCATCAATAGCAATATCTTGCGTAGCTGATGATATAGCAATCCCCAGGCTTACTAACGCGATCATAAAGAATTGCTGTTGGATGGGTATTGTCGCTAAAACAATGCAGCCAAGAATGATCAAGAGTTGAGTCGAAAAAATCCATCCACGCCTCTGGCCCAATATTGGTATCTTGATTTTATCCAGTAACGGCGACCAGCAGAAATTAAAGGTGTAAGCGGTAAAAACAAGACCAAATAAACCAATAGCTGAACGGCTTAAACCTTCGTCTTTTAGCCATGCGGTCATAGCAGAGCCAATTATTATCCATGGGAAACCGCTAGCAACACCAAACATAAAAACAGTTAAAAGGCGGCGGTCGAGGTAATGTTTAAACAAAGGTTTTATTTGAGCAATCAAGGCATTCCAAGCTCATTAAAAAGTATTGAGAGATACTATCAAAAAAAGCAGTCGTGAGAGGGTGAAAACTTATAAAACTGATTATTTTTTTGTATGGGAAAGTTAACCTTTTATCTGCTTCTCAATTGTTGAAAGCCCTGAAATTAGCATCTTGATGTAATTCGGAAATATAAGTATAGAGTGGCTTAGTGAGTGTCGTGAATGGGTGGAGCTAATTAAGATATATTTTCAAAGATGAATGACAAATGGACGCTGAAGGTCTTAGGGGCGAACGCCCACACAGTCGAGAGGAATTTGTCCTTCGCCTTCCAGATACCCCATACAAGTTTCTAATTCGCTACGGAGATATTTATCAGTGAGTAATTTAGCTTCGGGCCAAAAATGTATTTGGTGCAGTAAATGCCAGAAGACACGCTCTTTATGGCTGTAGGGAGCCGAGGCATCGAATTTGATATGATTCCATTCTTCCATCGTATCCCAGAAGTACAAATCAAGCTCTGCGTAGTTAATTTGCCGACGCCAGAATGCGCGTACGTAAAACGCCAGTTGCTTTGATTTACTCTTAATGAAATAGTCGATAGTCAACGCAATTACACAACGTTTGGTTTTATAATAATTACACTAAAGTATAGTGCAGTGTGATGTATTTTTCAGTCACACAAATAGAACTTTTTGATCACATGAACTGGAGTTAGAGGCGAATAAGATCTTAAAAAAGATCTGTACTTAAGATAGATTTTTGCTACGCAAAGTATGAAAAACGAGACCTAAGATCTAGTTTGGGTAAATTACCATCCCATATAGGTTAACCAACCTACGATTTGCTTTGTCATGTATCTATGCTGGCCTTGTCCTATGGGCATACCGATAAGTTCTACTTGTCGAAAGTGAAGCTTTAATGCTTTGGCCGCAGCAATTTTTCTTCGTTCTGCAGTTGATAGAGTCCATTTGTTATCCCACTGGTTGTATAGGTCTAACAAAGGCATACCGGCTTCGGCAAAATAACCTGCAATCTGTTTATTCAGATCCATTTGTGGCCAAAATGCACTGATCGAAACAAAAGCATCAGGCTCGGTGAGTAGCTGTTCATTATACATCTTAGCTAGCCATGCAGCAGTTGTCCCTTGAGCAACAACGACAACAAAACCAGGGTACTCAGTACTTTTTTCCAATAAGCTTTGCATAAGCAGTTGCAGTTGTCGTTGATGTGCGTCGAATCTCTCTTGGGAAAGAACTTGTTGCCCCTGATTCGGAAGCACCTCAACCGTCGGGGCTGTATCTTGAGGACTAACAACTGTATCTGATGCTGACTCACCTGAGATATCAATAATGGGAGGTGCTGCTAGTAAAGTCGTCCACCCATATTTGTTCAGTAGAGACGTCATCGGCGCTAATGAACGTGAACCCAGTTGTGTTTGACCAGTATCCGATAGCAGGATGACAGTTCCCTTAGATACCGCTATGTTGGATTCTTGAATAACGACAGCAACTTCTTCTTCACCAACTAACCTAATTTCATACTGGTCGTCGGAAAGTCCGCGTTTAACGTCGTCCGTTTGCATTTGCAGGGGATCAAGTGTTTGTGCCACGGCAGGGTTAATAACGATAAAGCACAGAGTGAGTACAAAGTGATAAAAACCAAGCTTTGTTGTTAAGGTCATGCTCTTAGGTACGTTCGATATCGTCATGCCTTGTTATCGGTGCTTTAGCTCCATTTCTTTAGAGATGAAAGTCATATAGAGATATATGCTAAATCATTTTCAAGGTTACCAGAGATATTAGGGTCTGTTGATCTTTACTGTACAGTTTTGCAGCGAGTTGTTTTTTATTTAGACAAAGAAGGGACTGTGCAGTTTAGTCATCTCGGCTCTGGCGTCGTGTTTCGCTCTCGACAACTGCTCCATGCGTTGTTCTAATCGCGTACATCCTATACTTATAACTCATGCATCCGTGCAATCGTAAATAAACAGGCCCTAATAATCCTCAGCAAAAGGGCAATGGCTCTTAAAGTGCATAGGTTGTTGGGTATCTGGGTGTTCGAAGCTAATTTCCGTCGCATGCAGTTGCAACCTGTCGGTCATAGCTAAAGCTTCGGGATGCGCGTACAACCTGTCTCCTAAAATAGGGTGCCCCATACTGAGCATATGCACTCTTAGTTGATGTGAACGCCCTGTAATAGGGTTCAGTTCAATCAAGGATTCATTGTCTTTATGTCCCAGTGTTTTCCAAAACGTTTGGGAAGGCTTACCGTGCTCATAATCAATTTTTTGTTTGGGTTTGTTTTCCCAATCTACGATCAGTGGCAAGTTGATCTCGCCAGAATCTTCCTGAGGCACACCATGTACTCGCGCTAAATAACGCTTTTTGATCAATCGCTGCTGGAAATAGGACGACAAAACACGGTGTGTTTGCTTTTGCAACGGCATAAGCATGATGCCTGATGTCGCCATATCTAAACGGTGCACAACAGTTGCGGTTGGAAATACTCGCTGAGCCCGTGTTTGCATGCTGTCCTTGAATTTGATTCCTGGTACAGACAATAAACCACTTGGCTTTTCCAGTACCAATAAGTATTCGTCCCTGTACAAAATACGTAAATAGGGAGTCATTGGTGGATGGTAATGAAGTAGCGCCATTAGTGACTATTCACTACTAAACGGATAGCCTGTAGGCTCAACTTGGAGTCGTTAATGAGCACGCTCAGTTCTTCAATTTGATTCTGTAAGTAGGTGATCTCTTCCTGTCTCACAGACGGGTTTAGCTCGCTCAGGTGTTTCATTCGATTTAACTCACCACTTAAAAGTGATGTCATCTGGCTATGAGTCTGTGAACGCAATTTTGTTGCACGTTGAATCGCAAACTTCTGCGCAGCTTCGATGGCTTGCTTTATCTGCTTTTCAAGTGCCTGTATCAGTTGTGTCGCCATTTTAGGGTTGACGGTTGAAACGGATAACCAGGGTTTATCGACCTGTTGTCCTTGGCTATTAACGCGAATGGTAAAGGGCGTTGGCGGTAAAAAGCGTTTAAGTTGTAGCTCAGGACGGGCAGTCGCAGAAACTTCAAATAGACATTCTAGCCAATAGCTACCTTGAGGCAGTTGTTTGTTGTTTGAAAGCGCAACAGATGCTTTACCCAGAGGCTCAGTCAGTATCATATCGAAAGCATGCTGCAACATTGGATGATCCCAACTGAAGAATTGCACATTCTCAAGTTGAATTGCCGTCGAGCGCTCGTAAGTGATAGTTGTTCCTTCTTCTCCCATGCCTGGCAATTGACTGATCATGGATTCGGTTGGACGCAGAACGTAACAGCTATCGTCTTTTTCTTCTTGTAAAACACCTATGGCGTCAAACAAACGCGTCATAAAACGCTCTAGTGTCGGGCTATCATCGGATGCTTGAATATCGGTTAATAAGTCAGTGATTTTGCCTTTGCCAGAAGAGTTAAGCTCAAGTAATTTATCTCGGCCTGACTCAAGCTTGCGTTTCAATTGTTGATGTAATGTCGCAGTTTGAGCAATCAATTCATCTCTAATTGACTGTTCAGCATCGGCTCCGCTATCTAACGCCGACAGAAGAAGCTCTTCAACTTCTGTATAAACCGTTGTGCCAGTTGGGCAGGTTTGCTCAAAGGCATTTAACCCTTGATGATACCAATCCAGTAAGAGTTGCTGTGCGCTATTTTCGAAGAAAGGTACGTGTATATTAACTTGCTCAGTTTGTCCGATTCGGTCTAATCGTCCAATGCGTTGTTCCAGCAAATCGGGGATCATTGGTAAATCAAGCAAGACGAGATGGTGTGCGAACTGGAAATTCCGGCCTTCACTACCAATCTCACTACATATTAGCAGCTGTGCGCCATCTTCACTTTGGGCGAAATAGTTTGCTGCTTTGTCTCGCTCGACAATGCTCATGCCTTCATGGAACAAGGTACAGCGAAGAGCATGCTTTTGCTTAAAGTAATCTGCTAACTGCATGGCAGTCGAAGCACTAGAGCATATAGTAAGGACTTTTTTTCCTTTTAGCTCGTTAAGCAATGATAAGAACCATTCAATTCGAGTGTCTTGTACCAGCCAATCGTTAATGACGTTAGGGTGACTCTCTGGGTGTAGTTTTTGTTTTAACGTAAGAGAGCTGTCATCTAACAGTGAGTTGTATATTTCAGGTTGCGCTAGTGGATACGCATGTAATTTTCTTTTGGGGAAGCCGCTGACGCTTGAACGACTGTTTCTAAACAATAGTCGTCCTGTGCCGTGCCTATCTATCAGTTCATCTATCAGTGATTTTTTGTTTTCTTCTGATGCCAAGCTATCAGCGGTGACGGCTTCATCCAATAGGTTATTAAGATCCGCTAACTGCTCATTGCTCAACGTTTGCTCTTCAAGCAGTGGTCTTATCGTTTGTGCAAGTTGTGTGTACTGCTGCTCTTCCTTGATGAAGGCATCGTAGTCATAAAAGCGATTGGGATCGAGCAAGCGTAGGCGAGCGAAATGGCTTTCATGTCCTAATTGATCAGGTGTCGCCGTTAACAGTAAAACACCTTTTGTTAAGCGGGCTAAGGTTTCGACTACCTGATATTCCTGTGAAGGTTGACCCGGAGACCAAGTTAAATGATGGGCTTCATCAACTATCATTAAATCCCAATGTGCTTGGGTTGCCTGCTCAAAGTAACGACTATTGTGAGTCAAAAAGTCTAGGCTACAGAGTACAAGTTGTTCAGATTCGAATGGATTTTCCTGTTCGCTGGAAAGTGCTTCACAGCGTTCTTCATCAAATATCGAAAAGGCGAGGTTAACGCGCCTTAGCATTTCAACTAACCATTGATGGACTAAGCTAGAGGGAACGACTATAAGTACACGTTGCGCTCTGCCGGTTAACAACTGTTGATGAATAATTAAAGCTGCTTCAATGGTTTTACCTAGTCCAACTTCATCGGCCAATAAAACTCGTGGTGCAAAGCGTTGGCCGACTTGGTTCGCAATATTAAGTTGGTGAGGAATCAAGTCGACTCTGGCACCAACCAGACCAAGTAGTGGAGAAGTTTGGTGTTGATGCTGAAACTGCAAGCACTCTGAACGCAAATCAAACCACTTAGGGTGATCGAGTTGTTGCTGGAAGAAGCGCTGCTCTGGATCATCCATCTGGTAATGATGATCGAGGCGTGTTTCAAGCAATCTCTCTTTTTCTTGAGTGTCTATTCGTTGGCCAACGTAAGAGATAATATTTTCGGCTTCTTCTTTTTCTTCAACGACCATCTTCCAGCCATCGACGCTGGTGATGGTTTCTCCGATATCGAATGTGATTCTGGTGAGAGGGCTGCTATCAGCCGCATAACTTCTCTGTTCACCTGTCGCAGGGAATAAGATAGTGAGTGCTCTGCCTTGAGTGTCAACAATAATACCTAGCCCTAAGTCTGGTTCCGTGTTGCTTAACCATCGTTGACCCACGGCGTATAGGTTTTTTTGTTGCATAATTTCTCCAGTATCACGTTGCACCAATTATAGCGGGCGCGGATTTTACCTTATTGGCGCGCTAGGATCTTCTTTTATTACTAGGGCGTGTTGACCTTTCGTGTTCAAATTTTGTTCTAAATAAACGCGAAAGGTCAACACGCCCTAATGGTGTAACAAAACAAAAAAAAAAATTCGGTAATATTTAGTGAAATTGCAACAAAAGTGCTCTATGGTGAGAGTATGAATTTATTTCATATCGCCTTTGGCATTATTCGTAATGCAACAATTAATCGCTGGCAGGTAATCACCTCGCTTAAAGGTGTTTTTTCGCTTCCAAACATCAGAAATAAATTCGCTTTTTTCATCCCTTTATCTACTCGTTTTACCACCGCTTTTTCTATATCTATTGCTTTTTTTTACACTGGAGATGTTAATGCTTGATAATGCAAAAACTGAGACAAAAATTTATGTACTCGACACTAACATTTTGCTGCATGAGCCTTTGGCTTTTATGTCATTCAAAGAGCACGATGTTGTAGTACCGATGACTGTCTTAGAAGAGCTGGATTATATCAAAGACAGTAAAAAGGATGTTGCCCGAGACGCCAGAATGGCTATTCGCTCAATGGAAGATGTATTGAGTGATGCCACGCCTGAACAAATCATTAGTGGTGTTTCCATGAAGGGCCTAGGCGCAGGAGATACTGCACCGACAGGCAAACTTGCGATTTTCTCAGATCACAGTATGGATAAATCCCATCAAGTCTTTACGAGTAACGAGAATGACAATCGCATTATCAACGCTGCACTGATGCTGCAAAGGCATAAAGCACCTCGACCTGTAGTTCTTGTGACTAAAGACATCAATATGCGCCTAAAAGCAAAAGGGGCGGGTCTTGAGAACGTTGAGGATTATCGCACCGATCAGTTGGTTAGCGACATTAAATTCCTGAGTAAAGGCTATTACCGTTTCGAAGGAAACTTTTGGGATAAGATTAAATCGGTCAATAGTCATACCGAAGGTCGAGATACGATCCACACTATTGAACGCAAAGAGCTGCCGGATGCTTACGTTAATGAATTCTTGTTAGACGAAAGTGAACATTTTGCAGCAGTCGTGGAAGCGGTTGATGATGAACAAGTCGATATCTTAGATTTAAGTTATGAGCGCCTGATGGGGCGCAGAGCTTGGGGAATATCGCCTAAGAATATAGGGCAGGGCATGGCGTTGCATGCTTTGCTCGATCCACATATCGATTTGATTATATTGACTGGGCCAGCAGGAAGTGGGAAGACGTTGTTGGCGCTTGCCGCAGCGCTGGAAATGGTGGTTGAGAAGAAAATGTATGACAAGCTGATTGTCACACGTAATACCCCTGAAATAGCTGAATCCATAGGATTTTTGCCGGGTACCGAAGAAGAAAAAATGGCGCCTTGGCTTGCTGCGATTACTGACTCACTCGAAGTACTGCATAAGAATGATGAAAACGTGAATGGCTCCATGAATTACATTATGGAGAAAGCCAATATTCAATTTAAGTCGATTAACTTTATGCGTGGTCGCAGTATCCAAAATTCCATTGTCCTTCTGGATGAATCTCAAAACCTGACGGCTGCACAGTTAAAAACGATTATTACCCGCTGTGGTGAAGGAACTAAGCTAATTTGTAGCGGTAACTTGGCACAAATAGACAGCAATTACCTATCGCCGGTAACTTCGGGTTTAACTTATTTAGTCGAAAAGTTTAAAAACTTTTCTGGCAGTGCAACAATTAATCTGGATGGTGTTGTACGGAGCCGCTTAGCTGATTTTGCGGAGCGAGAGCTCTAGTTCTTCGGGCAGTCGCTCTTTTTGAGCTATACTGCTCTCACACTCGCTGTGAATTTATATACCCTAAAGCATTGATACGTTTAGAGGAGTTAAAAACGTTATTATGACGGAAGACGAGCGCGCTAGTGTGCTTATTGTTGATGATGAACCCATCAACATTAGCCTGCTAGCCGAATTTTTATCGAAGGACTATCAAATTTTATTTTCGACATCCGGTGCTGAAGCGATTGAATTGGTGAGAACCAAGCGTCCGGATTTAGTCTTGCTTGATATTGGGCTGCCAGATATCGACGGTTATGAGGTCTGTAAGCAGCTAAAAGCAAATCAAATGACGCAGAATGTCCCCATTGTTTTTTCTACAGCTAAAGACTCTACCGAAGATGAAGTGGTAGGACTGAATATTGGCGCCTCGGACTATATCACCAAACCCTACAATATGGAGCTCATTAAAGCGCGGGTTAAGAATCAGATTCGATTAAAGAAAAAGACTGATCTGTTAGAACAATTGGCGAGCCTGGATGGTTTAACGGAGTTACCTAACAGACGCTATTTTGATGAGCATTTCGAATATGAGTGGCGTCGTTCGATTAGAAGTAACATTCCAATTAGTATTGCCATGGTAGATGTTGACTACTTTAAGTATTACAACGACCACTACGGTCACTCTGTTGGCGACGAGTGCTTGCAAGCTGTGGCAAAAGAGCTTTCGAAGACGGCTAATCGAGGAACAGAATTTGTTGCGCGCTACGGCGGTGAAGAGTTTGTCTTTGTTTGGCCTGAAGTGAATTTTGAAGAAGCGATGAAAGCATCTGAAGTAGTCCGGAGCAGTATTGAAGCGCTGAACATACCTCATGAAAAATCACCAATTGGGACAGTTTCTGTCAGTATTGGGGTAGGTAGTACTCAGCCTTCAAGAGTTTCTAATCGACGAAACTTAATAGAGCATGCTGATGAATTACTTTATAAAGCAAAGCTGCAAGGTAGAAACAGAGTTTTCGGTGCTCAATTGAACTAATATTGGTACGGAATCAAAACGCCTCTAGTGTGTATTGCCCACCTGATATAGCTTGTTCACTTTGCTGACCCACTTCGCCTGCGATTAACAAGGCTGGACCTGTAGGCTCCAACAACAAAAATTCTGACGAGCCTATCGTGATTTTCTTTTCATGCTCTCGATGAGGCAGGTTAGCAGCGAGCAGAGCATGGTTGTTGAGGAATACCATGTTGATATCAATACCAGGAACGAGAGATTTAAGTAGTGCAGCTGCTAGAACCGATTTACTGTCACAATCTCCACGATTATCTGAAATCACTTTTAGCGGTGGGGAGTAGCCAGTTCCGTTTGAGGTCAGACGGTTCTCTAAGGTGTCGTAGGGAATGCTTTGCACCCAACTTAATACTAGGTTGATGTATTCTCGGGAACTGCTGTCTTTATCTACGAGATCGTAAAGTGCCTGGGCCACAGGGCGAAGTACTTCGACACTTTCGTTAGCAAACCGAATATGGTCTGGCTTAACAGCTTCTTGTCCCAGTGGAGCAAAGTAGCGAGTGTAATAGTGTTCGTTTAAATATGCATCGAACGCGGCTCGTTGTTCTACAGCCATTTGTTCCTGCCACTTTCTAAAATGACTTTCAGAAGAGCTATTTACCTGA
Organism: Alteromonadaceae bacterium M269; assembly: GCA_004353515.1. GTDB lineage: Bacteria > Pseudomonadota > Gammaproteobacteria > Enterobacterales > Alteromonadaceae > M269. The sequence continues at coordinate 250,367 of SMNZ01000003.1, forward strand.
ACTTTAATATTTTGCCCGACCATATTCAGCTTAACGCTAGCTTCTTTGGGGTTAATTTTCATTGCGGCTTTTTGTAGCGCTAAGAAAACATATCGTTGAGCAACTTGAGGGCTGTAGTTTTTGTTGTTGTTGAATTTCTGATTAAGACTGTCTTTGGGGAAACTGAGAGACATCTTATGTGTTTTGTCGAATTGATCTGTCCACTCATAGTTGAGCTGTACTGTTTCTCCATCGACTTTACGATTGAAAGCGGTTTGTTCAGCCTGAACGGCAAAACTCATTATTGACAGTGTTAGACTGGTAATAACTGCTTTAACAAACATCTTACAAAGCTCGATAGTGAACACTAACTACCGAGTATAGTCGCAATTTAACGCTTTTGTAAAATGCCCCTAGCTCAGAGAGGCGAGGCAGCTGTTTAAGCGCTTGTATTAAACCAAGCCATCTGCTGGTGCATGTTAACTACAGTACCCACAATGATGAGTGCTGGTGGCTTTATATCTGCCGCTGTTGCGATAGGCTCTATGGTTTCTAACGTACCTGTAACCACCTTCTGTTTCGCAGTTGTAGCCGATTGCACTAATGCAATAGGTGTGTCACTACTCATCCCGTGCTCAACTAGCTTTTCACAAATTATGTTTAATCCCGTTAAGCCCATGTAGAAAACAGCGGTTTGATTAGATTGAGAAAGGGCGGGCCAATTTAAATCGATGCTATCATCTTTGAGGTGACCAGTAGCAAAGACAACAGATTGTGCATGATCTCTGTGAGTTAATGGAATACCTGCGTAACTCGCAGCGCCGCTGGCAGCAGTAATGCCAGGTACGACTTGGAATCCAATGTTGTGTTTTAGTAACACTTCGATTTCTTCACCGCCACGTCCAAAGATAAAAGGGTCGCCGCCTTTTAATCTGACCACACGGTTACCTTCTTGTGCCTTGGTTACCAAAAGCTGGTTAATATCCTGTTGAGGCAAGGTGTGATTACTCTTGGCTTTGCCAACGTAAATCTTCTCTGCATCTCGCCTTACAAGCTCAAGTATTTCTGGAGAGACGAGTCTGTCGTACACGACGACATCAGCTTTTTGCATGAGTCTCAACGCACGGAAGGTGACTAAATCTGGATCACCTGGACCGGCTCCTACTAAGTAAACCTCACCTTGGGCTTTACCTGAATCTTGTTGACTTAGCTTTTCTTCAAAAAGAGTCTCAGCAACTTCTTGATTCCCTGTTAACAGGTTTTCGGCAATATCGCCGTCGAACACCTCTTCCCAGAAATAGCGTCTACCTGTCACGTTACCAATTGCTGATTTTACTTTATCTCTAAAACGCTCAGCGAATTCACCCAATACTTTAATCTGAGGAGGAATAGTTGATTCCAGCTTTTGCCGTAAATAGCGCAATAAAACGGGCGCAACGCCACCACTGCTCATTGCGATGACAATGGGTGAACGGTCAACGATAGATGGTGTGATAAAAGAGCAGAGTGGTGTGTTATCAACAACGTTGACTAACAATCCTTTCGCTTTTGCTTGTTCACTGATGGATTGATTGAGCTGGCTATCGTTTGTTGCAACGAATATAACGTTTTTACCATCAATGTCTGATAGCAAGTATTCGCGTTCGTGTAAGGTGATTTTTTTTTCTTGTGCTAATGCTTGAACGACATCACAAACATCAGGCGCTACAACAGTGATACGGGCTTCTGATTTTAGCAATAACTCTATTTTGCGCGCTGCAACTTCACCGGCACCTACAACCAGACATTGTAATTCTTGGGAGTCGATAAAAAGAGGAAAGTAGCGCATAAGTCACCTTGCTAAAACAATTGATGCTATTTTGGCAGCTTATTTATAACCTACAAATACAATATGCAGATTGTATATTTCAATATGGAATATACTCATGATCTTTGAAAAAGACAATTTGTTGGCTAAAGCTATGTATTTCTAATGACCTTGAGTATAGATGAAGAGTGCCAATGCACCCAAAGTGCATTGGCAAAACTGAATTTAGCGAGAACGCTTTGGCGGTTGATCTGACCATTCGCGTATATTTAATCTTTGTCCAGACACGCGAGTTTTCTGTAAGGTTTGACGCGTTGAATCAGGCATACCTTCAGGTAAATCAACAGTAGAGTAGTTATCGTAAATTTCGATAGCACCTATATGCTGGCTATCGATCTTGCCTTCGTTCGCGATAGCACCAACGATATTGCCTGGCTTAACACCATGTGCTCGTCCCACTTCTAACTTGAATCTCGTCATGCCTTTTTCGACGGCGCGGTTGCGGTTACGTGGTTTACGGTCACCCCTGTCGCCTCTATCACCTCGATTAGAGCGTTCTCTATGTTCTCTAGGCGGTCTTGATTTCAAATCAGGACGGTCACTTTCTTTCAATACTAAAGGTTCATTACCTTGTGCCATGTTTGCTAAAGCCGCCATGATCACCTCAGGTGAAGCCTCAACTTCTGACAGTATCTGTTCCATCAGTGGCATCATCGCTTCTATGCCGTCATCTTCGATAGCTTCTAATAGAGATTGTTTAAAGCGCTTCAATCGTTGTTCATTCAACTCAGAAATAGACGGAACAGTCATAGCTTCGATAGGTTGCTTAGTCGCTTTTTCTATCGAGAATAATAGGCGCTTTTCTCTGTGTGAGATGAAAAGTATCGCATCACCTTGACGACCCGCACGACCAGTTCTTCCGATTCGGTGAACATAAGATTCAGTATCGTAAGGAATATCAAAGTTAATAACGTGACTTACACGTTCAACGTCCAATCCTCTTGCTACAACATCAGTTGCAACTAATAGATCGATTTTGCCTTGTTTCAAGCGTTCAACCGTTCTTTCACGAGACTTCTGCTGGATGTCGCCATTTAATGGCTCAACATCATAACCACGAGCAGAGAGCTTTTCAGCAAGCTCTACCGTTGCATTCTTTGTTCTCACAAAGATGATTACGCCATCGAATTCTTCAACTTCTAGAATACGCGTTAGAGCTTCCATTTTGTGATGGCCTGCTACCTGACAGTAGCGCTGACGAATGGTGCTTGCCGTAGAAACTTTAGAAGCAATTTTTACAACTTCAGGTTCTTTAAGATATTTATTGGCAATGCTGCGAATACGGTCTGGCATAGTCGCTGAGAAAAGAGCCGTTTGTCTTTCTGTTGGCGCATGGCTCAATATCCATTCTACGTCGTCGATAAAGCCCATACGCAACATTTCATCCGCTTCATCAAGTACAAGGAACTTCAACTGATTGAGCTTCAAAGTACCTTTATTGATATGATCAATGATTCTGCCTGGTGTACCGACAACAACTTGTACACCGCGCTTAAGTTGGCGAATCTGATTATCGTAGGACTGACCACCATAGATAGGTAAAACTCTGATGCGTTGTGAGAAAGCAGCGTAACTATGGAAAGCTTCAGCAACTTGAATCGCCAATTCTCTGGTAGGTGCTAAAACAAGTAACTGCGGAGCGTTCAAATCGACATCGATATTAGCCAACATAGGTAATGCAAACGCCGCAGTTTTACCTGTACCTGTTTGCGCTTGACCGATCAAATCATTTCCTTCAAGTAGCAAAGGAATGGTAGCTGCTTGAATAGGTGAGGGTTTCTCATAACCTACTTTCTCCAATGCTTGCAATAAAGCATCCGGAAGATTGAGGTCTTGGAAAGTGATGTTGTTGTCTTGGCTCATGGAGTTACCTGAATGAAGGGTGAAAGTGAATTGCGTTTGCTCACTACGCGAATAACAACGCATTATAGCGCATATTCGTTTAATACACCATGCCCGACCAGTGACTAATTCTTTTAGTAACAGGGTTTTAGGTGCATTTTAGAGGCGCAAAGTCAGGCAAGTATTTGGTTAGAAAACGTTTAATCTTGAAGTATTTAATTTCATAAAAATAATCAAAATATTGCATTTTGATTAAATTAAACATTCTGTTTACAAAAAGAACATTTTCTATCAACAAAAAGACCGTGATTTTTAACGTGAATATTAGGGGGCTACTGATCTTTGCTATACAGTTTTGCAGCGAATGGTTTGCTGTTTAGATAAAGAAGAGGTTGTGAAGTCCACGCCTTGATCAAAAAGCTTTTATTTAGAACGAAATCGATACAGCAAAGAACAACGGCCCCATTCTACTTTCTTTTTAAAATAGGCTTGAATTGTCATTGTTACTCTATTGATTTAACTATAAAGTGCATCGATAAACAGGACGTAATACCAATCCATAGTGAATGACCAATTTTCTCGATGGGCTGGCGTAAAAGATAAACGTAAATGAGGAATCTATGAGATTACTTTTTATTTTGGTGGCTCTGACTTATTTGGTCGCGTGTTCGAAACAAACGAGTGAAGGGCACCTTGAAGCTGCTAAGCAATTTATTGCGAATGGCGATAATTCAGCAGCGATTGTTGAACTTAAAAATGCGATTCAAAAAGATCCACAGTTAGCTGAAGCCCGGTTTGAGCTCGGTAAGATTTATGTGGAGCTAAAGCAATTCGATGCTGCGAGTAAAGAGTTAGGCCGAGCGTTAGATAATGGATTCCCTCCACAACAGGTATTGCCTATATTATCAAAGGCTTATCAGAAATCAGGTGCGGATGTCGCTCTGAGTAAGATTGAGCTTAAACAAGCAGGGTTGACCTCTACCGAAGCAGCACAAATTGCGTACTTTAAACTGCAATCCATGATGCGTTTAGGGGAGATAGAGAACGCAAAGGCCGTTATTGAAGAAATCAAGACTTACGAAACTAATTCACCGTATAAGTTACTTGCTGTCGTTATGTCGCTTCTTGTCGGAGAGAAGAAGGATTTAGCGCTTATCCAAGCCCAGCAAGTGTTAGAGCAATTTCCTGAACATGAAGAAACCCTATTGTTGAATGCCAATTTATTGATTGGAGAAAACAAAAGAGATGAAGCGATAGAGCTTTATCAGAGATACAATAAGCTGTTCCCTGAAGACAACACCAATGCTTTTATCCTGGCTAGACTGCTTGTTGATTCTGGTAGAACTGAAGAAGCTGAGCCAATCGTTGATAAATTACTGGCGATACAAGCTAATAACTCTTTGTTAAATCAACTTAAAGGTGTGATTCGGGCTAAGCAGGAAGATTTTGAACAAGCGTTAGAGTATACCGAGAAAGCCATTACCAACGACAGTAATGACCCTGCATTGAGGTTAGTTGCTGGGCATGCTGCCTTCCAATTGAAGGACTATGATAAAGCACATCAACACTTATCGATTATCGCGACCCTACTGCCTGAAAACCATCCTGGCTTAAAATTGTTGGCTGCCAGTCAACTTAATTTAGGACTGAGCTTAGAAGCCAGTGCAACGCTGGAACAAACTGAAGCCATTGATAAAGAGGATGCGTTGCTATTTTCATCTGCTGGTTATGAGCGTTTGAGAGCAGGTGACTTCATTCAAGCCAGGGAGTTGGTTGAACAGTCTGCTAAAGTCAGTGAGTCTGCTGAAGACTTAACTCGATTGGGTATTTTACGTCTGTCACTTAATGATTTAGAGGGCATAGTTGATCTTGAAAAGGCCCTTGAGCAACAACCGGATTTACCGCTTACGAAAGCTACTCTCGCAACAGCTTATCTGGCTAATAACGACTTAGATAAAGCACTGGATTTTGCTGAAGAGTGGAAAAAGTCTGATCCAGAAAGCGGAAAGCCGCTGCTTTTATCCGGGACCGTTTATTACAAGCGTAAGCAGTTTGAGCAAGCCGCAGAGAATTTCGCACAATCAATAAAACTTGAGCCTAATGAGCCTAGAGCGCGTTTAGCCTTAATGGAAGCGCTAACGGCGCTAGGTAAAACTGAAGAAGTTACACAAGAACTAGAGAAAGCGATCGCTCAGGCGCCTACTAATGTTGAGCTGTTGGCTAAGTTGTATCAGTTGAAACGCCAGGACAATGATGGACAGGCCGCCATTGAACAGATCAGGCAAGCGCGCCAATCTGAGCCGCAAAATCTAAATTTGAACTTCTTATTAGCCAGAGTATTGCTTGCAGAACAGAAACCAACGGAAGCATGGGATTTATTAGAGCAACTCACAGGTGATTTGGCCGACAATGAAACTTATATGCGTCTTCGTGGCATGGCGGCAATAAGAAGTAATAAATACCAGGATGCCAGCGAGCACTATGAAGAATGGCTGGAGAATTCGCCAAACAATAAAAATGCCATGTTAGGGCAAGCGTTCTTCTTGGATCAAAGAGGAGATTTTAAGCAAGGTTTAGAGATATCAAGTCGCTTTATCGAGCAAAGACCTGATGATATTCAAATGCTCTTAGTGCACACACACTTTTTGATCATGACAGGGGATTTCATCAACGGTGAGAGGTTCTTTGTTCAGCTACCTGAATTTGCTGCTGATTTACCAGCTTCAAAAGGGATGCTAGCAAGAATTCAAGCGAGCAAAAATGAGTTTGAGCCTGCATTACCTAACGCTTATGCGGCCTATGAAGCGCAGCCATCTAGCCGTAACGTGCTGTTAAATATCTTCCTGCTTGAAAGATTAGGACTAAGAGACGAGACACTTGCTTTCTTGTCTAAGCATACGAGGAAGTATCCTAGAGACGAAACCAGTTTAATGTTGTACGCAGAGCGTAATATCGCTGCTGATAAAGAAAGGGCGATTGCTAACTACGAAAGTGTGGTTGAGTTGAACCCAAATAACTTTATTGTTTTGAATAATTTAGCTTATTTGTATCAGGAAGAAGGTCGATTAGACGAAGCTGAGGAATATGCTGAAAAAGCAGTGAGTATTCGACCTGAAAATCCAGATGCTCTTGATACATTAGCGCAAATAAAGCTGGCTAAGAAAGAGCTGAAATCAGGATTAGATATTCTGGCTAAAGCAGTGAATCAGAAGAATGTCTCCGACGAAATTTATGTGAACTACATCGAAGCTTTGCTGATTAATGATCAGAAAGTGCTTGCGAGTAGACGTATAGAAGAGCGTGAAATTCAGAATGAAAGTGCTAAGGAGAAGCTCGATTCTCTGAAGCAAACCTATTCACTTTAAATTTAATACGGATTGGCAAGCGCAGTGACTGAGCAAGTACTCTTTATTTTTACTTCTTTGTTTACCATGATCAACCCGTTAGCAGCTGTGCCTTTGTACATAGCACTAACGCAGACGTTCTCAGCTAAAACCCGATTGAAGGTGGCTGCAACGGCCTGTGGGACGGCTTTTGTTGCCATGGTTATTTTTGCCATGGCAGGCGAGGCGATATTTAACTTTTTTGGTATTAACGTTAATGCCTTAAGAGTGGTTGGTGGGATCCTATTCTTTATTATGGGCTTTGAAATGCTCAGAGGACGAACAGTCCCTAAGAAGTTTGAGCAGGAAACTGACGAAAACTTTGGAAAAGATATCGCTATTACGCCTTTAGGCATTCCAATGATCTGCGGACCAGGCGCTATCACCATGGTGATCCTGTTTATGCAGGAAGCTGATTCTCAAGAGCATACGCTATCTGTTGTTGCAGGTATTCTGTTGGTTTGTATTGCAACGGCTATTATCTTTGCGGTTGGAGAAGGGTTGTTAAAAGCACTGGGTAAAATAGGTGCTAATGTCATGATGCGCCTGATGGGGTTGATTATGATGCTGATTGCTGTTGAGTTCTTTTTCTCAGGGATTACTTTCTACATCAAAATGATTGCTTCTCAACTTTAGCTATTCCTTATTCTAAATAGTTGAAATTTATCCATTAAAAAACCCGCTTTAAAGCGGGTTTTTTGTTTTCTAGTTGAAGCTAATTTTACTTCTTAACCAAGCCTTGGTTGATACCGACTAGGTCTTGCTCCGTTAGCGTTCCAGCAGCTCGTTTAAGGTCAACAACTGCTTGGATGTAGTCATAACGTGCACCAGCTAGGTTACGTCTAGCATCAAACAGGTTTCTCGTACTGTTGAGTACGTCAACGATTGTACGTGTACCTACTTCAAAACCTGCTTCTGTCGCTTTAAGTGCACTTTCTGCAGAAACTACCGCTTGTTCAAATGCGCGGATAGTTGAAATGTTAGCGCGTACATCATTGAACGAGCTGCGAACTGAGCGGACCGTTGTTCTGTAAGTAAGCTCTAAATCTTCGCTTGCTGCAACATAGTTATGTCTTGCTTGCTTAGTTTGAGCGCCTGCACGACCACCTAAGTAAATCGGTACGTTCAAGTTCAAGCTTAAAGAGCGGTTATCCAGTACGGGAAAATCACTTTCAATGCCTTGAACTTTAATGCTTTGATTGTTTCTTCCTGCATTTGCTCTAAAGCCAAGCGTTGGTAAACGACCTGATTGAGCGATAGAAATATCTTCTTTTGCTATTTCTTGTGCATATTTTCGGGTTAATAAATCTAAGCTCTTGTTTTCAGCGATTTCTAACCAGTTTTCAACATTTTCTGGTTGTGGTCTAGGTGCGTCAAACGTTTCTGTGTTGAGAAAGCTAATCTCCGCGTGATATTTACCCGTGATTTCACGTAGTTCTTCCAAACGTAATTCTACGTCATTCTCAGCGCGAATTTCCTGAGCTACTGTGTTATCAAAGTTTGCTTGCGCTTCGTGAACATCAGTAATAGCTGTTAAGCCTACTTCAAAGCGTTGTTTGGTCTGTTCTAACTGACGTTCGATAGAGCGTTTTTCAGCACGGACGAATTCGAGGCTGTCGACGGCTCTTAGTGCAGCAAGGTAGCCTCGTACAACTCGGCTAATCAGCTCTTGTTGAGCAACAGCCAAGTTGGCATCACTTTGTTGCGCTACCTTTTCGGCACGATTTAATTGAAGCCAATTCGAATGATCATATAGTGAAAAGTTCAACGTTAAGTCGAGACCTAAGTTTTCACTATCACTTGCAACAACTATGAACTGCTCACCCCTAGGGCTTTCGTTCGTAGAATCAGAAAAGCTGATTGAACCTGAAATCTGAGGTAAAAGGTTAGCTCGACTGATAGGAATTCCTGCAAAGGCTGAATCTCTGTCAGCTTTTGCCCTATTTAATGTAGGGTCGTTCTGTTGTGCTAGTTGATAAATCTGTAGCAAGTCATCTGCGTTCGCGGTGTTACTCAGCCCCAAACCACTCAAACCTAGTCCGATAAGTAGTGGTAGTAAACGTTTTTTCATCGTAAATGATCCTGTTTCCCGAGGAATAAATGTGTAAATGTACGCTTTTCTAATTGTTATTTTAATTAGAAAAACTGACAGGTTTGTGAAACCACTTATCGCTTTTTTACTAGGTATTCACAGGTTATCAGTTCTTTTTGTGTATCTATTATTGTCGTTCGGCCACGGTTAAGCGGCCTTGCTTCATATAAAACAACTACAAATATTAGGTAAATCAACAAGTAAGTGTTACTAAAATGTCGTAACACAAAGACCTTTAGTGTAACAGAATATTTTACCCTGGTAGATGTAGGGCTAAATAAATTCACGTTTCTGCTAGTTAATGGCTTTATTTGTGTGATGTATCAGCACATCAAAAAGATTTAACAGCTTATATTGAGACTTACTCCTTATATTTCAATGAAATTAATTAAATTTTCTTTAACCCTAGTCCATTGGCCTTTTGGGATGCAGCTACCAGAGCTTGTTGGTTTGAGAAAACTCGTGAGATAAATGTCAGATTCGTATATCTTCTCCTGTCCATAGTGAAAGATAACCGGCCTGCAGAGGTACTTATGAAAGAAAAGCAGGATGCGGCTTTAGATATCGAACCGAGCATCCATCAATACACAAGTCAGGATATTAAAATTATTGAAAAGAAGCCTCTCTATAATGGCTATTTTTCAATGAATAAGTATCGGTTTAAACACAAATTGTTTAATGGTGAATGGAGTAGTGTTGTTGACCGGGAAGTTTTTGAGCGCGGGCATGCAGCGGTTGTTTTACCTTATGACCCGAACCTCGAAACATTTGTGTTGATTGAGCAAGTGCGAATTGGTGCTCTGGAAACCTATGATAAGCCTTGGTTAGTCGAATGCGTTGCAGGCATTATTGATGAAGGTGAGACGGCTGAAGAGGTTTGCGTTAGAGAGGCTGTGGAAGAAGCCGGTTTAACGATAAAGAAACTCTTGCCTGCAATGAGTTATTTGGCAAGCCCTGGCGGGACAACTGAAAAGTTGGATGTCTTTGTTGGCCTAATCGATGCCTCATCTGCGGGCGGTGTTTATGGCTTAGATGATGAAGACGAAGATATACTAGTCCACAAAGTCTCTGAAAAAACTGCGCGGGATTGGTTAAATCAGGGTAAAATAATTAATTCTGCAACCATCATTGCGTTGCAATGGTTTTTCCTAAATAGAGATAAAGTACTAAACGAATTCAGGTAGGTAATGTTAGAACTCAATCAACACAATAAGTACGTCCCTAACTTACCCAGTTTGCTGGCAGTCTGTGACGCGAACTATGGCCGTTTGCTTAAACTATTGCCTGATTGTGACACCGAAGAATTGATTTATCACTTTGATGTGTCGCCGGAGTTGCGTTACCAAATTCAAATTGTTGAATGTTGTCGCTATACAACCAGCGTCGAAATTCGACAAATTCCTAATGGCTCGCCTGCGTATCTGCAACCTTCCATGATGGTGAGGTTGTATCATGATGCGAGTATGGCTGAAGTACTAAGTTTCCAGCATATGAGCCAAATTAAACCTAGTTATCAATATCCCAATAGCAAAATGCTGCACCGTAATGAAAAAGAGCAAATGAATATCTTTTTAGCGGAGTGGTTGTGCTTCTGCCTGGAAAACAACAAGAAACAAACCCCACTAACCGCAGAGTAGTTTTCCCGTGTCTTTTCGAGTTGTTCAGATCACCGATTGTCATTTATTTGCTGACAAGAACAAAATAGTCGGTGACGGCATTTCCTCATACAATACCTTAGATGTCACACTAAAAGCGGTTGGGAAAATGGCTCCAGATCTAGTCATAGTGACTGGCGATTTGAGTGCTGATGAAAGTGCTGAAAGCTATCAACATTTTCAGAATTTGTGGTCGCAAAACGAGATGTCAGCGGAACTTAAAGTCATACCGGGTAATCATGATGCTCCTGATTTGATGAAAGCTGCTTTTAAAGGCGGCTTTTGGCGAGAAGAGCCTATTCAAGTAAAAGGCTGGATGCTCCATAGTTTGCATAGCCAGGTGGCAGGGATTGGCAAAGGGAATGTGAGTGTTGAACAACTACGTCAGTTGCAAATGCAGTTAGATACTCATAGTAGGCTAAGCCATTTTATTGCGGTTCATCATCATCCAATACCCATGAATAGTTGGATGGATAATTATGAATGGATGAATCGCGAAGCCTTTATTGATTTTGTTAAGCTCAACAACAACATTAAGTTGATCATTCATGGCCATGTCCACACAACCAGAGAGCTGGTTGTTGGAGAAGCTCAGTTACTTTCTGCACCGTCTACGTGCTGGCAGTTTAAACACGAAGCGGAGTTTGCTTTTGAGCAAGGTGCGCCAGCGTTTCGCGTTATCAATTTACACCAAGACGGTTCTTATGAATCAGACATTATTGAAGTGATGTAAGATGTCAGAGACACAAACGACACTAATATATTTACACGGGTTTTTGAGCTCGCCTCAATCAGTCAAAGCTGTTCAAACCAAAGACTTTTTTGCGGAACACTATCCTCAAGTTAATTTTGTGGTACCTCAGATTAGTAATTATCCCGACTTAGCTATTGCGCAGCTAAGAGAGCTTGTTTCTCAGTATCAAAATACTCGGTTGCGATTTATTGGAAGTTCAATGGGTGGCTTTTTATCGACTCACTTGGTAAGCCAATTCGGTGGAAAGGCGGTATTGATCAACCCAGCCGTTGAGCCACATATCTTATTAAAAGACTACTTAGGCGAACATACTAATCCCTATACAGGTGAAGTGTTTGACTTGGAAAGCCATCATATGCAGATACTTAAGGAGTTACTGGTCGACCCTTTACCTAATCCTGAAAACTTCTGGGCTTTGCTGCAGACTGAAGATGAAACTTTGGATTACCGATTGGCTGAACGTAAGTATCAAGATTCTAAGTTGACGATAGAACAAGGTGGTGATCATAGCTTTGTTGGCTATGAACGACATTTAGCGACTATTGCTGAATTTCTTATCGAATAGACAGTTCAATGTGCTGTTGATAGTATCGTCATCATAATAATATGATCCACGCCTTAACGAGATAGTAATCCCCAGTATGACAGATCAGTCTTATAACGCAGAAGCGATTGAAGTCCTCAATGGGCTAGAGCCCGTCAAGCGCCGTCCAGGCATGTACACCGACACAACAAGGCCTAATCACTTAAGCCAAGAAGTTATAGATAACAGTGTTGATGAAGCGTTAGCCGGACATGCTACGAATATTCGAGTGGTGCTGCATGAAGATCAATCGTTAGAAGTAACGGACAATGGTCGAGGAATGCCGGTCGATATCCACCCTGAAGAAGGCATTAGTGGCGTTGAGTTGATCATGACTAAGCTTCACGCTGGCGGTAAATTCTCGAATAAGAACTACCAGTTTTCAGGCGGACTACATGGGGTAGGGATATCGGTTGTTAACGCACTGTCTAGAAGAGTTGAAGTTAACATCCGTCGTGACTCTAAGGTTTATCAAATTGCCTTTGAAAATGGCGACAAAGTCGAAGAACTTAAAGTTATTGATAGCTGTGGAAGACGCAATACAGGCACCCGAGTACACTTCTGGCCCGACGCGCAATACTTTGATTCAGCCAAATTCTCGGTTGGAAAATTGCTTCATGTACTTCGAGCTAAAGCTGTTTTATGTCCTGGATTACGTATTCGCTTCGACAATAAAATCACTAAAGAAAGCTCGGAGTGGTACTTTGAAGACGGTCTGCGTGATTACCTTTATCAATCTGTCAGTGACTATGTCACTTTGCCTGAAGATGAGCCTTTTGTTGGGCAATTCTCTGCAAACAATGAAGCCGCTGACTGGGCCGTTATCTGGATGCCAGAAGGTGGGGAAGTTGTTACAGAAAGCTATGTAAACCTGATTCCAACGCCTCAAGGTGGTACACACGTTAATGGACTGAGGCAGGGCTTGTTAGAGTCTATGCGAGAATTCTGTGAGTTCAGAAACCTGATGCCTAGAGGTGTTAAGTTGACGCCTGAAGACATCTGGGATCGCTGTGCTTTTATTATCTCGACCAAAATGCAAGATCCTCAATTTGCTGGACAGACAAAAGAAAGGTTGTCGTCCAGACAAGCCGCAGCTTTTGTATCAGGTGTAGTTAAAGACGCTTTTAGTTTGTGGCTGAACCAACATACCAGTATCGCTGAAGATTTGGCGAATATGTGTATTAACAATGCGCAGCGCCGCTTACGTCAGATTAAGAAAGTAGCTCGTAAGAAAGTGACTTCAGGGCCCGCATTGCCAGGTAAGCTGACTGATTGTTCAAGCCAGGATATTACTCAGTCTGAGCTATTTCTGGTGGAAGGGGATTCGGCAGGAGGTTCTGCCAAACAAGCGAGAGACAGAGAATTCCAGGCGATTATGCCCCTGCGCGGTAAAATCTTGAATAGCTGGGAAGTAGACTCTAGCGAGGTGTTAGCCTCACAAGAAATCCACGATATCTCTGTAGCTCTTGGGATTGACCCGGATTCTAATGATTTGTCTGACTTACGTTATGGAAAGATTTGTATCTTAGCTGATGCTGATTCGGACGGATTGCATATAGCTACACTTCTATGTGCACTCTTTTTACGTCACTTCCGTACGTTGGTTGAAAGAGGGCATGTCTTTGTTGCTATGCCTCCACTTTACCGTATTGATGTCGGCAAAGATGTTTATTACGCGTTAGATGACGGCGAAAAACAGGGTGTTCTTGACCGCATCGAAGCCGAGAAGAAACGAGGCAAAGTCAATGTTCAACGATTCAAAGGGTTGGGTGAAATGAACCCTCTCCAATTGAGAGAAACCACCATGGACCCTAACACAAGGCGTTTGGTCCAATTAACCATTGATGACGACAGCTACACCATGGAATTAATGGATATGTTGCTAGCGAAAAAACGTTCTGGCGACCGCAAAGAGTGGTTGGAACATAACGGAAATATGGCGACGGTTTAGTTGCCAATTTAACTGTCCGTAACGATACTTTTAAAAACTAAAAAAGGCACATCAAAGCAGTGATGCTTGCTTCGATGTGCTTTGTTCACTCCTGCTAAAGGCTATAGAAGGATTTAAGTAAATTACTTGTTGATGGTTTCATTGAAAAAGCTGACTAACTTTTCGACAGCAGAGTCTACTTTTTCTTCGATGTGATACATGTCGGTGTGCGTTGCACCAGGAACATTAAAGAGCTCTCCGCATCCTTCATTGACGAAAGTTTGTGCTTCGTTACTCATATCTCCTGTTTCAGCTTCGCTACCTCGTATTGTGAGGATTTTGCGATCACCTAAATACTTCAACATGGGATTCACGTTCATCATGTAACGATTATCGACACATTCTGTCGCACGATAGTCGCCATTCGTAACGTGGTACCAGCCACGATTACCACCTTCACAATAGTATTGAGTGAGTTGATTCCATAGCTGATTGCGCTCGCTGTAGTCATCAACAGTTTCACCCTACCATCCTTGAACGTATTCTGGTTTACCTGTTAGGTAGGTTTTTTTGCGTGCCGCAGCTGATGCTTTGAGCATTTCGTCGAAAGGAACGCCGCTGTCCGAAGTTATCCATTTAGGGAAATCAAAGATACCGCTTACTGTAGCGACTGATTTTGCTCTAGCGTCAAAGCAAGCTGCGTATGCGGCGTATCCCGCACCAGAACATATGCCGAGTATGGCTAGCTTATTGTCGTCTACACAGTCGAGACATGAAAGGAACGTCAGGCTGTTCTTCGTATCCTCAACTTTCATAAACGGATCTTCTCTGTAGCGAGGCCAACCTTGGCTTTCACCCCAAGTCCGATTGTCAAACGCCAGAAGGATAAACCCGGACTCTTTGATTTTGGATGAGTAGAACCCACAAGATTGCTCTTTTGTCGCTCCTGCTGGATTAACGGTTGTAATGGCAGGGTATTTTTTGCTGGGATCGAAGTCAGATGGGGTGTAGAGGTT
Source organism: Alteromonadaceae bacterium M269 (assembly GCA_004353515.1). Lineage (GTDB taxonomy): Bacteria > Pseudomonadota > Gammaproteobacteria > Enterobacterales > Alteromonadaceae > M269. The sequence continues at coordinate 265,468 of SMNZ01000003.1, forward strand.
ACCAGCAAGCTTAACACCTTCACTCATAAACCAAACAGGGTTACGACCTGGCTTTAATTCTTCAGAATATGTAATGCCAAATTGGGGCTCAAAAGTGTTAGGAAATTGCATTTTGTGTTGCTCCTAAATTGTCTGTTGATTGGGAGTAACAACTTTAGGGGAACCATATTTTTTGAGAATGTCGGTAATTGTCTATATCTTGCCTATTCCTGCTTTTGCGAGGAGTATAACGTTTGAGAGGCCTGTTTCTTATGTATATTAATATCGGATGTAAGGAGAGACAATGACTGATCAAGAAACCTATCTCAAGCAAATAAGACAAGCGCACCCCTTGAGTGAAAAACAGGGCTTTGTTCAAACAAGTGTCGATGGTGTCCACTTCTTTTGGGTAGAGGAGCATGTCGAACGGTGCCCTATTATTTATGAAGCTGGGTTAGCGATTATTTGTCAGGGGCATAAAGTCGGATATTTAGAAGATGAAGTTTTCCGGTACGATAAGGATAATTACTTAATAACGAGTGTCACCATGCCTTTTGAGTGTGCATCTTATGCCACACTGGACGATCCTCTATGGGGTATATACATAGATTTGGATTTATCTGAATTGCATGAATTGGTCGCGATACTCTCTCAAGAAGGGTATTTCAAGCACTCAGAGCTGAATAAAAAACTGAGTGGTATAGAGACTGCTCCGGTTCACGATAGCATGCGGGAGTCTATAAATCGGTTGATTCGGTGCCTAAGTTCCTCTCTTGAAAGCCGAGTGATGGGGCGCTCATATGTTAAAGAAATTATCTTTCAGGCACTTCTGGGAAAACATGCAACATCGCTTTATGCTCTGACTTTGCATAACACACCCTACAACCGAATTGCTAAAACACTCACCCTAATGCGAGATAAGCACTGCGAGCTTATGAATATCGATGAGTTGGCTAAGCAGGCAGGAATGAGTATCTCTGTTTTTCATCGAGCCTTTAAAGTTGTTACTGGGAGTTCTCCGTTACAGTACTTGAAGAAAATCCGCCTAAGCCGAGCGAAGACATTGATCTTGTATGATGGATTGAAAGCCAGTGTTGCTGCAACAAAAGTAGGATATGAGAGTGCTTCGCAGTTTAGCCGTGAGTTCAAACGCTATTTTGGTGTTCCTCCGTCAGAAGCGGATAAAATCGGATACGACAGGTAAGCACTTCGTACCATTAAACTGTCAATTAATCTGCACTCAGTCACATAATTTTTATTGCACTCTAGCTTCAAAAGGCTCGATTCAAACGGCGTTATAGTTTATTACTCGTGCTAACGCGTTGAATGCTCAAGAAAACGCGTTTTTTACAGGTGATTGCAATTGTGCTCTTGTGGTTTAATAGTGCAACCCCCGTTCTTCGTCACTGAAATTATTTTATTAGGATTAACATGTTCAAAATGAAAAAAGCAATGCTGCAAGCTTTGCTGTTCTCGGCTTTTGCTGTCGTTTCTCCATTGCAAGCTATTGCAGATGAAACGCCTATTATTCGTTATGCAGATCGCTTTGTTCCTATAATCGCTAAGAACGGCATGGTAGCTTCACAAGAAGCCATAGCCACGAAAGTGGGCGTTGATATTCTTAAACAGGGCGGTAACGCCGTTGACGCCGCTGTAGCTGTTGGTTTTGCTTTAGCTGTGACTTTCCCTCAAGCCGGAAACATTGGCGGTGGTGGCTTTATGATGGTTCACCTCGCAAAAGACAATAAAACTATCGCCATCGACTATCGTGAAATGGCACCAGCAGCAGCACATAGAGATCTTTATCTTGATGAAAATGGTGATGTTGATAACAGACGCGCACGTTTCAGTCACCAATCAGCCGGTGTACCTGGCACAGTTGCTGGTTTGATACATGCACTAGAGAATTACGGCACAATGACGTTGAAACAAGTTATTGCGCCAGCAGTGGCACTAGCGGAAGATGGCTTTACCTTAGCTTATTCTCTTGAAAGTTCTTTGCTAGCACGTAAGGAGCGTTTGAGCCGTAACCCTGCAGCCAAAAAAGCGCTTTTCAAACCAGATGGTAGTCACTACCAATTTGGTGAGACACTTAAACAACCTGACTTAGCGCAGACTCTTAAAGCTATTCGCGACAAAGGATTTGATGGTTTCTATAAAGGATCTGTTGCTGACCTTATTGTTAAAGAAATGAAAGCCAATGACGGTTTGATTACGCATAAAGATCTCGAGAACTATAAAGTCGTAGAGCGTGAAGCGATTAAAGGTAGCTACAAAGGTTATGACGTTTTAACCATGCCACCTCCGTCCTCTGGTGGTGTTCATATTGTTCAGATGATGAACATGCTTGAGAACGATAACCTCAAAGATTTAGGACATAACAGCGCAGCGAGTTTACACCTGATGATTGAAGCTATGCGTCAAGCTTACGCTGACCGTAGTGAGTACTTAGGTGACCCTGACTATTTTGATGTACCAATTAAAGAGCTTATTGATAAGAAGTATGCTGCTAAATTGCGCACACAGATTCCTAATAAGAAGGCACGTAAATCAGAAGAGGTTAAGCCTGCTTTAGATGTAACGCCTGAAAGTCCTGATACAACGCATTTCTCTGTGATGGATAACGAAGGTAATGCAGTAAGTAATACTTACACGCTGAACTTTAGTTATGGCAGTCATATTATGGTCAGTGGTGCTGGATTCTTATTAAATAATGAAATGGACGACTTCTCTGCCAAAGTAGGTGTAGCCAATGCTTATGGTTTGCTTGGCGCAGAAGCCAATGCCATTGAAGCAGGTAAGCGCCCACTATCATCTATGACACCAACCTTGGTTTTAAAAGATGGAAAAGCCTTTATGGCAACCGGAAGTCCAGGTGGAAGCACAATCATTACAGTCGTATTGCAAGTGTTGATGAATGCACTTGAGCACGAAATGAATGTCGCAGCCGCAACTTATGCACCGCGTATTCACCACCAATGGTATCCAGATCGTATTCTAGTTGAGCCAGGCATTAGTGCTGACACTAAAGCTTTATTGGAAGCTTGGGGACATAACTTGGATAACAGAAGAAGAACGATCGGTAGTACGCAGTCTATTCAATTTCGTGATGGGTTCTTTTATGGCGCGTCCGATAGCCGACGCCATGGTGCTTTGACATTAGGCTATTAAACTAGTCATGAGCAGTTACATTTATTTTAATGTAACTGCTTAAAGTTTTTATTGATAAGTAAAGGAAGATCGAGATACTGGCAGAGTAATATCCATTGTCCTTAAAAATGCTTGTTTGTTGGCTGCATTTTCAGTTAAAGGTGGTGTCTAAGCTTTGTTAAGTAATTTAGGAAATGATGGATGGCAGGTAAAAGCTTAAAGAAATGGCTTTACATAACACTTTCTGTGTTTGCTGGCGTCTTTGTCTCTCTATGTTTTCTACTGTGGTTGATGTTACAAGATGAACCCATCGTTTCTGCGTCCAGCCATGAACAACTCAAACAGGCCGATTCGTTAGCCCCACTTCGCTCTCAACTGCGTGCAGCTTATAAAAGTCGTGAACGCGATCAACAGCTCAAAGTCACCGATGATCAACTCAATAGTATTCTTGGCACTATGCAACGTGCTAATGGCGATTTCCGTGGCCAAGCTACTGTTGGTAATGAATACACTGTTGTTGGATTAAGTTATCAGCTTCCCAGCTTTTTCATGAACCAATTCGTTAATGTTCAAATGCGAGTAAAAGAAGGGCCGGGCATCGATATTGAAGAGTTACAAGTGGGAGATTTATCGCTCCCTGGCAACAGTATGATGAAATTTGTGGCTTGGGTATTCGATGTTTATACCGACGAACTCGTTGCTGCTGACAGCATCAAGAGTGTGACTCGTGTCGATTTTAATAAACAGGATATTATTGTGAGCTTGAAGCCCGTTGGTAGTTTAATCAGGCGATTAAGGGTATTAGGTGATCAAAACGATGATACCGACAAGGAATTGGTGGCTCGTGTTTCCTACTATTTAGCTTATCTGGAAGATAATAAGTTACCGGCTTTGCGTCGCTCACTATCAACTTCAGAATACGTTAAAATTCTATTTACCGAAGTCGCAAAACAATCGAGCTCTCGATTACCAGAAAAGGAAAATGAAGCTGCAATTCTTGCTTTAGCTATCTTTGATGGTAGCCCACGCTTTGCTCAGTTTGTTGGCAAAGTCCAACCACGCCCGAATGTTTATGCTCGCCCCAACAATCCAATGACATTGCGGAATCGTCGTGATCTCCATTTGCACTTTATATTTTCGGCAGCGTTAGAAGTCTTATCCAACAATGGACTGACTTTTGCCATAGGTGAGCTCAAAGAGCTTGTTGATAGTAGCGCAAATGGCAGTGGGTTTAGTTTTGTGGATTTAGCAGCAGATATGGCGGGTGCAAAAATGGCGAGAATGCTGTTGGACCCTGCACAGGCTAGGGCCATGCAATTGAAGTTACAAAAGGTCAATAGTGAAGATGACTTCTTCCCATCAATAAATGGTTTGCCTGAGGGATTAACGAAAGATCAGTTTGAAAACCAATACGAACATGTAGAAAGCGCTGCCTATAAGCAGCGCTTGGGTGATATTCAATCTCGGATTAATGCACTGTATTAATCTGTTAATTACTGCTGCTCATATAATCTGATAGCTGATCAACATGTACCTTGGTTTCAACAATCAGTGAGCTGATTTCTTTTGCGGACTCAGTCGTACTTTGTGCAAGATTACGAACTTCTTCCGCTACTACAGCAAATCCACGACCTGCTTCACCGGCACGTGCAGATTCAATAGCCGCGTTAAGTGCCAATAAGTTGGTTTGATCTGAAATACCATTGATAGTTTGGATAATACTGCTGATTCGCTCCAAGACCGATGACATAGCACCGTGAGTCTGCGAAATGACCTGGTTTCTTTCGGAGACATCAGAACCGTACATCAAAATTTTACTTAACCTGCCTTCGGAATCTAGCACAGGGGATATGGTCACGGCTAACCTTGCAGTATCCCCACCAATTTTATCAATACTCATTTCGGTGGAGACAAACTCACCACGCACAAGCTCTTCCCAGGCACCACTGTCGACATAGCTCTTCAGGTTATCTACATGCGACTTCATTTGATTGAAGTCTGAACATTTGATGGTTTCCAAGCTATAAGGGTTGGCAAGTACCAGATCACCTTTGTCAGACCACTCCATCACAAGGTTTGTACGACTAATGGCATCAAGCCTGACATCGTTTTCGATAGCTACACGCTTGGTGCTATCGATATTTGCCTGGATGGAAATAAAGTGAGTTAACTCACCCTGATTATTAAATACAGGGTTGATAGCTAACGAGATCCAGTACGGTTCGCCATGAATATCGTAATTTAGGATTTCGTCATAGAAGGGTTGTCTATTTTTCAAATTTTCACGGATGCGACGTTTAGTGTCTTCATCGGTGTTTTTACCTTGTAAGACATCGCCGGGTTTCTTGCCCATCACTTGCTCTGGTGAGTAACCTGTTAGTCGTTGAAAGCCGGGATTAACATATTGGATTAGACCATTGGGGCCAGTAATGACAACAGAGTTATCAGTTTCATTTGCAACCAGTGATAGTGTGGCGAACTCTTCGCGTTGGAGTTTCTCCGCCGTAATATCTTTCACGAAAGCCGTGTAAAGCGTTTTGTTTTCTAACTCTACTTTTGAAAGCGATAAGTTTGCCCACAAGTTGCGGCCGTCAAAAGTGTTGACCTCGACATCCCTTGAGGTTCCTACAATCTTATCAACGCCTGAGGTTCTGTTGCTATTAACGTAGTTATCATGGTTAGGCTGAATAGCAACTGGGACGAGCATTTTAACGTTTTGCCCCATGACTTTTTCACGACTGCATCCCCAAAGTTTTTCAGCGGCTTTGTTAAAGAAAACAATATTGTTGTCTTCGTTGATGGTGACCACGGCATCGATACATTGCTCAAGCGTCTGGTCGATGATCATCTTGGCTTCTTTTTCTTCTGTAATGTCTTTCACAAAAGCCGTGTATAGATATTTACCGTCTTGCTTTACCTTGGTAAGTGATAAGTTGCACCAAATAACCTTTCCATCTTTGCGCTCAAGTTCTACATCTCTTGAGGTACCAATGATTTTGTTGTGCCCTGTTCTTCTATTAGCGTTAACGTATTCATCGTGCTTACTTTGAATCATTCTCGGAACAAGCATCTTAACGTTTTTGCCCATAACTTCGTGGCTGGCATAACCCCAAAGTTTTTCAGCCGCTTTATTAAAAAATATGACGTTATTGTTGTGATCAATAGTAACAACGGCATCTAAGGCTTGATCGAGTACGTTCTCTAAATGATTAGAGGTATTTTTTGAAAAAATGCCCAACATAAATTTTTTAAACCTTATTGTTGACGCTAATCTCAGGCGATATGGAATGTATCGACTACAGTTTTGTTTTTTAAAGCAATTTTTAAAACGTAAATTAGACTCTGCGGCTTGACCCTAAGCTAGAAAAAAGGCGATATTTGAGTGTAGTAGCTATTTATTAATGCGCCTATAAACAATTTGGCTAATACGAGAATGCCATTTTATTTTACCAAACTGTCACGGAGTTGTTATGACACCTAAATTATTGGCGGTCAGCTTGATGGCTGTCTTGTCTTATCATGTGAGTGCAGAACCTTTGGTTGTGTCGGAAAAAGCAAAAGAGCTAGCCCAAAAGAACATCATTGTAGATTCTCATATCGATGTACCTTTTCGAGTTAACAACCGATGGGAAGATGTAACCAAAGCAACCGAGACAGGTGATTTCGACTACCCTCGAGCGAAGATCGGTGGGTTAAACGCGCCATTTATGTCTATTTACGTGCCAGCTTCATTAGATAACTCAAGTGAGTCAACCAAGTTAGCCCATCAGTTAATAGATTCTGTAGAAGCCATAGTGGGCAGAGCGCCACATAAATTTGCTGTTGCAGCTAGCGTCGCTGAAGTTGAAAAACAGTTTGCACAAGGTTTAATTTCATTGCCTATGGGAATGGAAAACGGCTCGCCAATACAAGGTGATATGAAAAACCTGGAAGACTTTTATGCTCGAGGCGTGCGTTATATCACCTTAGCGCATTCACAGAGCAATCACATTTCAGATTCGTCTTACGATTTAAGAAGACAATGGAAGGGGCTAAGTCCATTTGGAAAAGAGCTCGTAGTTGAGATGAATAAGATCGGCATGATGATTGATATTTCTCATGTATCCGATAAAGCCTTTTATCAAGTCATCGAGTTATCGAAAGTTCCGGTTATTGCATCACACTCGTCATTGCGAAAATTCACGCCCGGTTTTGAACGAAACATGGACGACGATATGATCAAAGCCTTGGGTAAAAACGGTGGTGTTGTGCAAATTAATTTTGGCTCTAGCTTTGTCAGTGAGGGTGCTAATGCGTGGCGTAACCAATTCAATGTAGCGATTGGAAAGGTTGAAGAACAGTACGGGGAAGACAGTGCGGAAGCTGTTGCGTTTGAAGAGAAGTACAAGAAAGAAAGTCCGTACCCTTTCGCTACATTAGATACTGTACTCGACCATATTGATCACGTTGTAAAATTAATTGGAATTGATCACGTTGGAATAGGGTCTGATTATGACGGTGTTGGTGACTCGCTTCCTGAAAACTTAAAAGATGTCTCTACATATCCTAACTTAGTACAAGGTTTGCTTAATCGTGGATATAAAGAAGAGCATATTATTAAAATTTTAGGCGGTAACTTTTTACGTGTATGGCGTGAAGTGGAGCAGTTTGCCAACAAAAGTAAGACAACAAACGAACGATTGGAGCAATTCATGGGAAATGGTGTTATCACAAAAGAAAGTCAGTACTCAGTAGCTGAAACTATTGAAAGACTGGAAAAGATTGTGACTGAAAAAGGGTTTAAAGTGATTGCCAATGTGAATCACAGCGGTGCTGCTAAGAATGCAGGGCTAGAGCTTAACGACACATCTTTGCTCATATTCGGAAACCCTCAAGGCGGCACGTTATTGATGCAGTCACAAGCAACAGTAGGGCTTGATTTACCATTGAAAGCTTTGGCTCATGCTGATGAGAATGGAAAGGTGTTTTTAAGCTATAACGCACCGAGCTATTTGTCTGAGCGTCATGATATCAATGATAGAGATGAGCTTGTTGCGAAAATGACACAAGCATTAGATAACTTCACAACGGCTGCTTGTAACTAAAACATTTTAGGGCCGTGAGGCATATAAAAAGCCGCTTCGAGAAATGACAGAAAGCGGCTTTTACCCCAAAACAGATATTTCTAAAAACTAGCGTTTTTCGTCCAAAGCGACTTGAATACGGTCGAGTTCATTTTGTGTAAACTCTCCGTTCTTTATCATCTTAATTGTTGCTTCTGTGTGGTCACCCATGATTTTGATAATAGAGGAGCTTAAGTCGATAGCTTTTCCATCTAGCTCACTGAGGTTGAACACCGACAGATCGATATCGTCGCTGTCCGAAGTGATATCAATAATCTTTCCTGTCTCATCATCTTTTCTGAGTATTTTGACGATGCCTTTTTTAACAACATGAGTGTCATCATGAGCATAGGATTCAACATCGATATCACCTAAAAGAGACAATACTTTTTCGCGAGTTTCTGGATCCAAGTCGGCAAGCTTTTCTTCAAGCGCGACATCATCTGATAACTCTTCACCATTGAGCATAATGACTCGTTTAATATCTTTCACACCGTCACCGTCTATGAATTCAATGTTCTTGTGAGTTTTTAAGTGAATGACTTTAGTTTTCTGTTCTTCCGCCATTGGTGCGTAAGCAAGAAAAAGTGAGCTACTTAAAATAGCTAGAGCAAGGTTTTTGGTAAAACTTTTCATGTCTTTACTTCCTATCGTTATCAATAAAATGGAGGCTTGGGGTTTTTGTCGTAAATCATCAAGCCAAAATCACGTCCGACATAGGAATAACAACAACTGTGCCAACTTAAAAATGCCTTATTAAACAGGTGTTTATGTTTTGATGGCCGTTTGAATGAGACGTTTGTGAGAAAAATATCTGCATATAGGGATATGATTTCCTTATATCAGGAAATGTTGTCAGCCTATGATAACTAGTGAATGTTAAGTAATAGCTAAACCATCACTAAATAAGCTATTCAGAGTCCCGAGATTAGGCTGGTTTAAAATGGACTAATGCTGCGTTAGATAGATTTGACTTGGCGCCACCAAGCCAGCATCTATCTGCCTTGCCTTTATTCATTTTAATTCCAGCTGAATATCGTATTTAGTGATGGTTTAGCTATAGTGCCATATCTAGCTTTTTAAATATTCGTTATTGGCTTGAATCTTGTTTAGTTAATGTTGTTGAAGTTAATTGGATTTGTTGAGAAGTATTCTATGTCGTTAAAACATCACTTGTTTATCCTTGTTGCGGTGCTGGTTGTACTCTTGTCTTCAGTGCAGCTTTATTTCGCTTATCAACTTAAATTACAAATGACGAATGAGGTTGAACAGAGGAGTCAGGAGTTAAGCCGAAAAGCGATTGATACACTTCTACACAGAATCAAGCTTGTGGGCGTAAATGGTAGGCCTGATTCGCCTGTCATCGTGAATAGCGAGAGAAAAATTATTGTTCGAGAAGATAACGTTAATGGTATCGCCGGCGTGATCGAAATCAACGAAGAAGATGATCTCCAAAAAGTTCTAAAAATGAAGCACGGCAAAGTTTCAGTTGACCTGACGAAAACTCAACCGGTTCAGGTGAGCGAGTTATACAAGCAAATAGAAGTTATCGCTGATTCAATAGAAATAGATTCGATAGATGATATGACCTTTGTAGTAAACCCAGGTTCAGGTAGTCAGGGCGTACAGGTGATGCATTTAGCCGAGCAAGGTTCCTTGTTAGATAAATTCTACAATGAGCTCTTGTTTGTCGTTGCTGCTATTTCCGCTATCGGGCTGATTCTGGCTTATTTTATTGCTCATCATACAAGTCGACCGTTCCACAGGCTTTCTGTTGGATTTTCTAAAGTGGAAAAAGGGGATTTTGGCAGTGAAGTAGACGTTAGTGGTGTGATAGAAGTTAGAGACACGCTAAAGGGTTTTAACTACATGAGTCACCAGCTCAAAAGGTTGCAAGAGAGTGATAAGAAAATGCAAGCGCAGGAGCATTTAGCAGAGCTAGGCGAAGTAGCTAGAGGGCTTGCTCATAGTTTGCGTAATCCCATTAACACCTTGGGGTTAGCACTAGAACAGATTGGTATGAAAGAGACAACCCACGAACAACGAGAGCAATTGGCTTTGCGTGGAAGGCAGAAAATTAATGCCATGGACAATACCATCAAGGCGCTACTGAATTTGACTGCAACAGGGGTACAACGGGATGCAAGCATTAGCCTCAGAGATATCATAGATGACGTCTGTTTAGAGTGTTCTATGGTTAATGAAACGGCTTTTGACGTGCACGTGGCTCCTGATCTGCGATTAGAAGGTGATTTATCTGAGGTGAGGGCAGTTATTCATACCCTAGTGGTGAATGCTGCTGAAGCATCAGAGCCCCAACAAAAAGTTAATATTCATGCTGAACAACAAAATGAGTTTCTTAAGATAACCGTAGCTGATATTGGTAAAGGGATATCGCCGCAGATTCAGGCTAATCTCTTTAAACCTCATATCACCGATAAGGCAGAGGGGGCTGGTATGGGCTTATATATTGCCAGGCGTTTAGCGCGTTTATATTACGCAGGAAACATCGAGCTTGTTGCTAATGAGCCCAAAGGCACGAAGGCGATACTTAAGCTTCGCTGTAATCAAACATCAGGAGATGCTGCATGAGCCAGATTTCTGTACTCCTCGTTGAGGATGATCAAGCGCAGCGAGAATTGATTCATTCCATACTGTTGTCTGAAGAGATGAATGTTGCCTCAGCATCGTCAGTTGAAGAAGCGATTTTGTTATTAAAGCAAAGAACTTTTGATTTGGTGTTTAGCGATTGGAAACTGGGTGAACTATCGGGTTTAGATTTGCTTAACTATGTGCGAAAGAATCACCCTCAGTTGGGCTTTGCCATAGCGACAGCTTACGGCACTATCTCTCATGCTGTTGAAGCAATGGAAGCGGGTGCTGATGATTATTTATCTAAGCCGTTTCCAAGACAAGCACTGCTTTTATGCATTGAGAAAGTGCGCAAAGCTGCTGCTCTAAGAACAAAGAATACCCGTTTAACCGAGCAACTCGGTGAGCAACAACAGCTGGTGGACTTAATTGGTCGCTCGTCGAAGATGCAGAGTGTGTATGAACGTATTCAACGAGTCTCTTCTACACATGTTACTGTGCTGATTACCGGGGAGAGCGGAACAGGTAAAGAGCTTGCTGCCCGGGCATTGCATCAGTTGTCTTCACGTAATCAAAATTCTTTCATCGCGATTAATTGTGGTGCTATACCAGACTCATTAGCCGAAGCGGAGCTTTTTGGTGCTGAAAAAGGAGCTTATACAGGAGCCGATACAAAGAAAGTTGGTAAACTACAAGCAGCAGATGGCGGGACTGTTTTTCTGGATGAAATCGGTGAGTTACCGCTTATCTTGCAAGCGAAAATCCTTCGATTTTTACAGGAAGGTACTATTACTCCTCTCGGAAGTCATGAAGAAATTAAACTGGACGTCAGAGTTATCGCTGCCACTCATAGAGATCTTAACGATATGGTTAAGAAAGGGGAGTTCAGAGAAGACCTTTATTATCGCCTCAATATCGTGCCTATTGAAATGCCACCGCTGAGGGAGCGCTTGGATGATCTCTGGCAGCTAATTGATTTCTTTATTGAAGTGTTCAGTAAACGATATGGTGTCGAGAAACAGCGGTTGTCGAAACAAACTATGAAGCAAATGATGGAGTACCACTGGCCAGGGAATGTGCGGGAACTGTCTAATCGATTAGAGCGGTTTTTACTGCTAGGTGATGAAAAAGAGCTGGTTGCGGAATTAGCAACGCCGCAGAGTCATAGTGCAGATTTGATTTCCGGTTTTGTTATGCCTTCTGAAGGTATGGATTGGGAAGCATTCGAACAACAATGTTTGAAACAAGCATTGGATCTAAACCAAGGGAATAGAACCAAGGCTGCTAAGTTTCTTAAGCTGAGTTACAAGACATTTTTATATCGCTTAGAGAAGTACAATATTCACATGTAAGAAAACACTTGATGGTGTTTTATTGCTCGCTTGTTACCTTTGCTGTAGGGATACAGTTGGTGTAACAAACTGCTCTAAATTCATACTATCAATATGATATGTCAAGGTTTTTTACACTCATTTTTCTCATTTGTCCTCCGACCTCTTAACTGTTTGTTTTTAAAGTTTTTTTATTTCAGGCTTGAATCTTGCTTTATCGACGGCCCACTAGGAAATAAGTGGGTGTATTTTAAGCTTGCAGCATTCTTCTCCTTTGTCATACGGATGTCACAGAAGTGTTAGAACATCGCATGCCAAAAATTAAAATAATTATAAGCTGAATAACCAGCACCTATAAATATCTAGGAGAAACTATGAAGTTGAAGTATCCAGTGATGCTGACACTGTTTGGGGCGCTATCCGCAAATGCGAGTGATATCGTCATATCTGGTGTTATAGATGGACCACTAACCGGTGGAACACCAAAAGCTGTAGAACTTTATGTGGTCAACGATATTAATGACCTGAGTCAATGTGGTGTCGGTTTTGCCAACAACGGTGGCGGAACAGACGGCGAGGAATTTACTTTTCCAACAGGAAGTGCAAGTGCTGGTAGCTATATCTATGTTGCCAATGAATCAACACAATTCACGAATTTCTTTGGGTTTGCTCCCGACTTTACAACGGGAAGTGCCGGAATTAACGGTGATGACGCAATAGAATTATTCTGTAACGGCACAGTTGTTGATGTTTTCGGAGACATCAATGTAGACGGTTCAGGTCAACCTTGGGAGTACCTAGATGGTTGGGCCTACCGTAATTCAAATACTGGCCCTGACGGCACAACATTCGTTTTAGGCAACTGGTCATTCAGTGGTAGAAACGCGTTAGATGGTCAATCGTCAAATGCAACTGCTGCAACACCTTTCCCTTCAGCTAGCTTCGTTACTGCGGGCACTGACAACGGTGGCGACACTGGTGGTGGAGATACTGGCGGTGGCGATACCGGCGGCGGTGACACTGGTGGTGGTGATACTGGCGGCGGCGAGACTAACGATCCTAACGTTGTTAGTTCAAGTGTCTGTGTAGGTTGTGATGATGTACCTATCGAATTCGATGCAGCTGCTTTTGATGCTTCAACTTATTATGCTGCTGTTCAAGCGTTAATCGATACAAACGCACCCTTAGCTGATATCAGAGAAACGTTGAGTGATAGACTCGAAGAGGGGCATAAGTACTTAACTTATCCTCAAATCTGGACAGCGTTAACCTTTACTGATGAAGACCCTAACAATACTGACAATGTTATCTTGTGGTATGACGGTCGCTCTCAAGCTAAAAATACAAACGGTAGTGGCGTACAAAGCCAGAATCCAGATAACTGGAACCGTGAACACTCATGGCCAAACAGCCATGGTTTCCCAAATCAAGGTCAATTCGGTTTTACTGATCTACACCACCTACGTCCTACAGATATTTCTATCAATAGTTCACGTGGTAACTTAGATTTTGATAACAGCGACGCGCCTTTGAGTGAAAGTCCTGCAAACCGTATTGATAGCAATTCATTTGAACCTCGTGATGAGATTAAAGGTGATGTTGCTCGTATGATGTTCTACATGGACGCTCGTTACGAAGGCACTGATCAACCTATTTCATCTAGCCCTCAAGCTGGACAGCCAATACAAGCAACTCCGGATGTTGAATTAGTTACTCGACTAACATCTGCGGGCGAACCTCTACTCGGTTTATTGTGTACATTACTTGAATGGCACGAAGGCGACCCTGTTAACGATGTAGAGCGTCTACGTCACGACAGAGCGTATTCATTACAAGGTAACCGTAATCCGTTCATCGATAATCCTGATTGGGTAGAGACTATCTTTGGTTTATCGAGCAACTGTACAAACGACCCTGATTCAGGCGGCGGTGACACTGGTGGTGGCGATACTGGCGGCGGTGATAACGGTGGTGGTGACACTGGTGGCGGTGACAACGGCGGTGGTGATTCTGGCACTGCAAGCGCTGCACTAGTTTTCATTAATGAAATTCACTATGACAACAGCGGTGCTGATGTTGGTGAAGCGATTGAAGTTGCTGGCTTAGCTGGTACTGATTTGGCTGGAATGAGCATTGTCTTATACAATGGTAATGGCGGTAGCTCGTACAACACTACTTCATTAACCGGTGTTATTCCTAATCAACAAAGTGGCTTTGGTACACTTCATTTCCCAATTAGCGGTATCCAAAACGGTGCACCAGATGGTATTGCGCTCGTTGATGCTGACGGTAACGTTCTTCAGTTCTTAAGTTATGAAGGTGAGTTCGTTGCTGCTAACGGTCCTGCACAAGGCGTTATGAGTACTGATATCGGTGTTGCTGAAGCAAGCAGCTCCGGTGTTGGCACTTCACTACAATTAACAGGTATTGGTTTCAACGCAGCAAGCTTCACTTGGTCTCCATCAAGTGCAGATAGCTTCGGTTCTGTTAATGATGGCCAAACATTTGTAGCACCTACACCTTTCATCAATGAATTGCACTATGACAATAGCGGCAGCGATGTCGGTGAAGCAGTTGAAGTTGCAGGTCTTGCAGGTACTGATTTAACAGGCCTAAGCATTGTTCTTTACAATGGTAACGGTGGTGGTTCATACAATACTCAAAACTTGAGTGGTGTTATCCCTGACCAGCAGAATGGCTTTGGTACAGTATCTTTCGCAATTAGCGGTATCCAAAATGGTTCACCTGACGGCTTAGCCTTGATTGGTTCTGACGGTAGCGTGATTCAATTCCTAAGTTATGAAGGTGAGTTTACTGCATCTAATGGTCCTGCTCAGGGCGTATTGAGTACAGATATCGGCGTTTCTGAAGCAAGCAGCGCTGGTGTTGGAACTTCTCTACAGTTAACGGGTACAGGCTTTAACGCTGGTGATTTCGTTTGGGCGGGGTCAAGTGCTGATAGCTTCGGTGATGTGAACAACGGTCAATCATTCGGTGCTGGCGATGGCGACGGTGGTGATAACGGCGGTAGCGTAGAGATCGGACAGTGTTCTGATACAACTATTCTTGCAACACCTATTCACACTATCCAAGGTGAAGGTTTTGAATCTCCATTACTAGGTGAAACACTGGTTGTTGAGGCTGTTGTTTCTGCAAGCTTTGAAAACTTAGGCTTCTACTTCTTACAACATGAATTAGCAGAAGAAGACGGTAACCCTGCAACCTCAGAAGGCCTTTTCATTAACTTTACTGGAACAGACACATTACCTCTAGCAGGTCAGCGTGTTCGTGTTGTTGGTGAAGTGGTTGAAAACTTTGGTCGCACTCAGTTAGACGTATCTGCGAACTTTGTTGATTGTGGTGTTGGTACTATCGAAGCAACTAATTTCACATTACCGTTTGCAAGCTTTGAACAGCGTGAGTCGTTAGAGAATATGTTTGTAACAACTCAACAGGAATTGATTGTTACTGATAACTTTAACCTAGCACGTTTCGGTGATGTAGATTTATCGAGTCAGCGTATCTTCACGCCAACGTCTTTGTTTGCTCCTAACTCTCCAGAGGCAATTGCTTTGGTTGACGCTAACGCACTAGACAGAATTGCATTAGACGACCTTGTTGCAGGTACAAACCCAGAGCCTACGGAGTATCCAATTGGTGGACTTTCAGCAGCCAATACATTACGCGTTGGAACGACTGTTACATCGTTGACTGGACCTATGGATTTCAGTTTTGGTCGTCCTAGACTTTACCCTCTATCTCAACCTAACTTCTTTGATTCAAATCCAAGAACTGACGGTCCTGATTTAGAACTCGGTAACTTAACTGTTGCAGCTGCTAACGTTCTTAACCTGTTTAATGGTGACGGACAAGGCAGTGGTTTCCCAACGTCTCGTGGTGCGGATTCACTTGAAGAGTTTGATCGTCAGTTTGTTAAAACTGTAGCGGCTATTGCGGCACTTGATGCAGATATCGTTGGTCTAGTTGAAATTGAGAACGACGGTTATGACGAAACCAGCACGATTGCACAACTTACTGATGCGCTTAACGTAGAACTCGGTGAAGGTACTTATGCCTTTGTTGATGGTGGTGGTGTTATCCCTGACTCAGATCTAGTAGCGGTAGGCATCTTGTACAAGCCTGCGGTTGTATCTTTGGTCGGTGATGTTCAAATTAACCTGGACAATGTCTTCAACCGTGCGCCTATTGCTCAGACATTCTCTTTGAAAGCTAACGGCGAAACTATCACTGTTATCCCGAATCACTTCCGTGCGAAGAGCTGTAGTGGGTCTTCTACTGGATTGAATGCCGACCAAAACGACGGTCAAGGCTGTAATAACCAGTTCCGTTTAGACCAAGCCGCAGCGTTACTTGAGTGGATTGAGACTAACGAAGCACTTAGTTCACAAGAAGATGTGGTTATTATCGGTGACTTAAACGCTTACGCAAAAGAAGATCCAATTGTTGCAATCGAGCAAGGTGGTTACGTTAACTTAATCAACCGCTTTGAAGGTGACGAAGCATACTCGTTCATCTTTAGAGGTCAGGCAGGTTACTTGGATCATGTATTGGCTACTTCGTCTCTAGCAGAGAAAGCTGTTGATGCAGCTGAGTGGCATAACAACGTTGATGAGCCTCGTGTACTGGATTACAACGTGGAAGGTAAGTCGGAAGGTCAATTGGTGAGCTTCTTTGCTCCAGACCCATACAGAGCGTCTGATCACGATCCAGTTGTTGCAAGCTTTAATCTACAGCCTGAAGTTGTTGCTGTCCCTGGTGACTTCGACGCTGATGGTGATGTTGATATCAATGATATTCGTGCTCTAGTTCGTGCGATTCAGTTGAGACAAGAGATTGATTTAAGCTTTGATTTTGATGGCGACGGACGTGTTACTTTTGGTGATGTCCGTTTGCTACAGCGCATGTGTACAAGAGCTCGTTGCGCGGCTTAATTTTTTAATTTTGGAGTATAAAAAATGAAAAAGTTATTATTTGTTGTATTTGCATTGTTCATGAGCAATGCACAAGCGGGCTTTATTTCGATTACGCCCGATAACACTAACCCTAACGTTAATGACGTTGTTAATGTACGCATCGTGCTAGAAGATGTTGCTGTTGATGAAGAGTTCACAAGCTTCAGCATTGGCTTTAACTTCGACAGCTCTATCTTTGAGTTTGTTTCTGGTAGCGTAACGTCTTTCTTCCCTGATTTTGATTTATTCACATTCTCAGGATTGGATGTTGGTGTATTAGATGCCGCTGCTGGTTTGCTAACCTTTACACTGTTTGAAGACATAGTGTTCCCTACCGTATTCTCTGGTGGCGACTTCCTAATTGCTCAGTTTGATTTGTTGACTATCGGTGGTGGCGACAGCACGTTCGCATTAACACCGACTAGTGAAATTGGTGCTCCTTTTGATCCACTCGATCCGCTTCAAGTACCAACAACTGTTGATTTCGATGCACCAGCACCTGTTTCAGTTCAAGCAGCTGATGTTCCAGAGCCTGGCACTATCATGATGTTTGCTCTAGCGATGGTTGGCTTCGTAAGCTTCAGAAAGTTCGCTAAGTAAGTTATTTAGAATAAGAAAAAAGCGCGATTTATCGCGCTTTTTTTGTGCCTGGAGTTCAGGTTAATTGAGGATGTTTCTCCTTTGATGCCTTAAATCCATACTCACTAGGTGTCACATTGTATTGAACTTTAAAACAACGCGAAAAATAATGTTGTGATAGGAAGCCGACGGATAAACTGGCCTCTGTTACACTCTCACCTTTTGCTAACAGCTGTTTTGCTTTTTCTAGCCTATATGAACGAATGTACTCATTAACAGTAAAGCCCGTTAATGCTTTTACTTTTCTTAATAATGAACGCGTGGTTAGTCCGAGGCTATCGGAAATCATAGCAACTGAGAGCTCGTTATTGGTGTAATGCAGTTCGATGTAATCGCTGAGTTTATCTAAAAATCGTTGTTCACGGACGGAGAGCTGAACCGGCTTTTCTTCATTTGTTGGATTGTTAGTAATAATGTTCTTTTTCAGCCAGGCTTGTTGCGCATGGCGCAGGCGCAACTGATTGGCGATTTTAAGCCGCAGTTCTTTGGCGTTAAAGGGTTTAGTCATGTAGTCGTCAGCATGCGCTTCTAAACCCTTGATCCTATCCTGTTGTTCCATTGCCGCCGTTAGAAGAATAACGGGGATGTGGCTGGTTACTGTGTTTTCTTTAAGTTGATGCGTTAATTGGATGCCATCTATTTTGGGCATCATGACATCGGAAATAATGATATCTGGAATAATCTGATGAGCTATCTGAAATCCTTGTTGCGGACTGTTGGATAGAACGCATTGGTAATCAGAGTTTAAGCAATCTCGGATGTAATGACACATATCTTTGTTGTCATCGATAATCAGGGTGATTGGTTGAGTATCGTCGGATTCCAGGTCAACAGTTGGAGCAGTGAAGGTTTCTAAGCTTTCTACTGCATTTGATTCGGATATATCCTGATCTCGAAGGACAAAGCTTTGAGTTCGGCTAATGGGCTGTTCTTCAGAGATTGGGAAGATGACGCTAAAGCGCGAGCCTTTACCCAATGAACTTTCTAGCTCAATTCTGCCGCCATAAAATTCAACGAGTTGATCAACAAGCGCTAGCCCTATACCGGAACCAGGAATGTCCGAGTGTGTCGCATTCTCTGCACGTGTAAAACGCTCAAAAATTAACTTCTGATCAGATAACTGAATACCTATGCCTGAATCGGATATGGCGATGCAGACTTCGTTCGAACCGTTTGGCATTAACTCAATGCACACGCGGCCTCCATTAGGAGTATATTTAAATGCATTGGATAACAGGTTTGTCAGGATCTTCTCTAGCGCATCTTGACTGCATTGAATGCCGTATTCCTCGTCGACATGGTACATGAAGTCAATGTTCTTTTGCTGAGCAAAGGACTCAAAGCTTGCTCCCATATACCGAACAATAGGGGTGAGAGCTATGGTTTTTGATTCACGTTCTTTTAGCTGTTCGTGATGGGCAAGATCGAGCAGTTGGTCAACCATATGCAATAGGTTCACAGCACTTCTTTTGACGATAGGTAACTGCTTTTGTGCCGTTGGATCATACGGGTTAGAGAGTAAAGCTTCTATAGGACCTAAAATAAGAGTTAGTGGTGTTCGGAATTCGTGCGAGATATTCGCAAAAAGCGTATCTTTTTGCTTCAGTAGAGATTCAACTTTTGCTGTCCTTTCTTTGACTTTTAAGGCTAGAGCTTTAGCGACTTGTCGCGCTTGTCTGGTGCGTAAATAGATAACTGACCAGATACTGAAAATAATGGTAAAACAGTATAAAGCGATTGCCCATGATGTCGCATACCAAGGTGGCGATATATGAATATCGATAGACGTGCCTTGGTTATTCCAAACACCGTCTTTGTTACTGGCTTTTGCTTTAAAGGTGTAGTTGCCAGGGGGAATATTAGTGTAAGTTGCGCTGCGACGAGTATAGTCTGTATAAATCCAATCCTTATCCCAACCTTCCAGCATATACGCGTATTGATTTCGCTTTCTGTCGTTGAAGTGAAGGGCAGAGAACTCAAAAGAAAATAAAGTTTGATCGTGGCGCAGTGAAATCTGTTTCTGAGCGTAAATGGCTTTATTTAAATGGTAACTTAGGTTGGTTTCATCAGGCTTTAACAAAACCGGAACGGACTGATTGAGTAGACGAAAGTCGGTAAAGGTTACATCAGGAATGCTCTTATCTTGCATGATAAGTCTTGGTTGAAAACGATTCAGTCCACCATCGCCACCGAAGAATAGTGAGCCATCGTGCCCTTTGAAATAAGCTCCCCAGAGGTTGAACTGTCGTTGAACCCCATCGCTCTCCCCGAAGTGTGCATGGGATGATGTCTCGGGTAAGAATTTGGAAATACCGTTATAAGTGCTGAGCCACAAGTTACCGTCATCATCACTAAGTATACCCGCAATGAGGTCATTGGAAAGGCCGTCAGCGGCTCTAAAGTGAGTGAAGTCGTCTGATTGGCGGTTGTATAGGTTTAGGCCACCGCCCATGGTGCCAATCCAGATACGCCCTTTTTCGTCCTGATTTATTGATAAAACAATATCATTGCTCAGGCTTCCGGGAATTTTGGGGTTATTGGAGTAGCTAGATAACCTTGTTCTGTCACTATTGAACTTGTTAACACCACCGTCATGCATAGTAATCCAGAGTTCACCAAAACTGTCCTCAAAAATAGCCGATATTCTGCGGTGATTAATACTATTGGGGTTATTCGGATCAGGTTTGTAGTGTGTGAAACTACCATCGTCTGGATTGAAACGGTTCAGACCATTGGAAAATGTACCAACCCAAAGTACTCCCTGACTGTCTTGATAGGCCGACAAAACCCAATTGCCACTGATGCTATTTGGGTTTTGGGGATCGTGTATAAAGCGAGTGAATTCTCCACTGTTAGGGTTGTATCGGTTGAGCCCACCTCTGCGCGTACCGACCCAGATAAAACCGTCTTTATCTTCGTGAAGTGCATAGATGTTGCTGTCGCTTAGGGAGTTTGGGTCCTTAGGATCATGTTTGAACCGAGCAATTTCAACCATGTCTTGATTGAATACGATTAACCCTCTTACTGTTCCGAGCCATATCTGTTCTTTGCTATCCTCAATAACCGCTTTAATATCACCATAAGCTTGATAAGTGTTACCTTCGTAATAACCTTTGAATAGTCCAAAATTTTCGACGATGGGACTCAAGGTGCTCAAGCCGCCTCTATGACTTCCAAACCAGGGTTGGCCGTGTTTATCTGTTATAAGAGCAACTATATCGCCTTTACTCAGGCTGTTGTTGTCCCCTTTTATGTGTGAGTACTGACTAAAGTAATCGCCCTTTCTATGATATCGATTGAGTTGTTCATCGCCGCCTATCCATAAGTTCCCAGCATTGTCTTCAGCAAAGGACAATGCATAATTGTTACCTATACTTTTATTATTTAAAGGATCATGTTGGAAGTGCCTCATCTCGTTCGTTTTAGGGTCGTAGTTACTTAAACCTTTGCCACTGGTTCCCATCCACAAGATATTGTGGCTATCCCAATACACTCGATTAATACTCTCGCCGTTATTCGGCTGATGAGAGAAATATTGAAAACTATCAGATGATTCAATATAGGTATTGATGCCTGCACTTGTGGTAACCCAGAGGTCGCCTTTTGCATCAGTTGTGAGATGGCGTATAGCGTTATCGTAAGAGAGTTCTTGATCTTTGTTAGCGGTTCTATAACGCGTAAATTGACCTGTTTCGGGATCAAATTGATTTAGCCCTCCCCAATAAGTTCCAACCCAGAGATTGTTGTGTTTATCTTCTAGAATAGCCGACACACGATTGTCGCTGATGCTATGCGGATCGAGCGGGTCGTGTTGGTAACGTGTAAATTGCAGGGTTTCTGGATCAAAACGATTGAGCCCTGCAAAAGTGCCTATCCAAATATAACCGTGCGAGTCTTCATAAAGTGAGAAGATGTGACTACTCGATAGAGAGTTCGGATCTTTAGGGTTCGCTCTGAAAACAGTAAATTCATACCCATCAAATCGATTCAACCCGTCATTTGTTCCTATCCAAATAAAGCCACGGCTATCTTGCAGTAGGGCTCTTGCTGTATTTTGGGATAAGCCATTTTGAGCATCAAACCGCTCAAAGGTGAGGTCGGGCTCTTTACTTTTCGCATTGGAAAACCCTAATACTAACAATAGGGTAAGTACGTAATTCACAAAGCGAATAATGCGAAAGTAGTGCATATATGTAATCTACGTAAATGAGATTAAATACTAAGACCTTGGTAATGATTTTAAGTTTCATTATATTTTATAAAAAAATACTCATGAATTTATTGTTGAGTTGTTTTTTGTCTGTTTTGTGATCCTCTTTGTCCGATTTAAATAGGTAACTGTCTGATGTGAGCAAGTGCATCAACAACGAGTTATGTACTGTGTTTTTAGGTCATCAGACAAAAGTCTAATGGGCTATCCAAGATGTAAATGAAGGCCTGCATCATGCTGGATAAACAGGTTGGGACGATGCTCGCTACTTTTCATTTATTGCATTTAATGACAAATAAAGTAGGAAAAAACCATGAGAAAATTAAGTTCGATCGCTATTTCAATTGCTTTAGGTGTGTGTGCTGTGTCGGCAGTTCAAGCTCAAAGAGCAATCATTGTTCCTGGGGAAGAGCCTTTCGGCAATAGCGTAATTTGTGGAAGTGGAAACGATTTTGTTTTTTTGAATAGCACAAGTTGCAGTGATACCGCTTCCTTTTTTGATGACGTGATCAGCGGCGGTTCTGGTAATGACAGGCTATTTGGCAATGATGGCAACGACTCTATCTTCGGCGGCAATGGAAATGATGAACTTGGTGGTGGTAATGGAAACGACTTCATTAATGGTGGCCCTGGTGACGACACTATATTTGGTGGTCCCGGTAACGACACAATCATGGGTGGTGGAGGAAACGACACAATTTTCGGAGGCAGTGGAAATAATTCTATAAGCTCTGATGTTATTTTTGTTGATTTAGGGGATAGGGTCGTTGGTGCTTCAACTGGTGATACCGTTAATACGATGATATCAATGACTGAATTGAGAACGTTAAATGGTGCTAATCTTTTCGGCGGCCCAGAGAATAATAACTATATTATTTTTGATGATACCAGCATGGACTCTGCTTTATCGCAAGCGCAACAGTTATCAGGTGTTAGCTTAACGGCGTCTCAACAGAATGCTCTAAAAGATTCAATGAATTCTAATGTGAGCACTTCTTCTACTCAGAGTCTCGCAGGTATTCCTGATTTGGGTTCATTGTTAGCGAAACGCTCGGGTGTGACTATCAATGATTATCATGGAAATAATAAAATAATATTCGCAAACGTTAATAGTTCAGATGTTAGTTTGAAAGAATCAAATGGCAATGTTGCGATTTATGGTGCGGATGGCTCTATGTTGCTATCAATGCCAACTCAAGCTATGGATAATGTTTCTTCAGTGCAGTTTACCGACACAAGTATGAGTTCACAGCAGTTGACTCAAGAGCTTATTCTCGAATAACCCTCGAGGAAGCAGGATTGGGTATACCTGTAAAAAAATGATACTCATTTTGGAGAAGTAAGGCTGATGTTAAGGCATCGGCCTTTTCTTTTGTTCTAGGACTTATTGTGTCGGTAAAATTAATTGATTAAGTAGAACTAATGCATTGATAAATACTGTTCACAGGTTATGTGGGCAACTATACGATAGTCTGTTATAACATTGCCCCAGATTCTGTAGCGGATTAATGGGATGGGTCTTTGAATATCACCTACCAACGCCTGGTTGTACTGTGCTTTGTGTTAATTTCGATCAACTGTTATGCAGAAAATGCCTTTTCAGCCTATGAAAATGTGATTAATAGGAAAGGGTCTCCGGGGGCTCATAGGGAGTTTGATCAGTATAGAAATCAGCGCTTTAACCCCTTGTTCGATTCAGGTTCATGGCATGGCTTTCTGCTGCCTGATAACGCCAAAAGCATGGGGTCTTTTCCTGGCCCTATTATCATCGCTGAAGAGTTTCCTATTTTTGTTGCTAATGCTTTGGAACACCTACAAGTTAACGATAATTCAATAAAACAGCCAGCCAACATTAAGAATATTAAAACCCTGTCATTACCTGGACAACTTCATCAAAGCTTTGATATTGCAAAGGGCAAAGTTACTCTAGATTTGTACTTTGTTTCCAATCGAACCGCATTAATTAAAACGAAGATTAAAAATGCCAGTTCTATTGCCAAACCGTTAACTCTTATTTGGTCGGGTGAGTTGCTTAAACGGTGGGATAGCGAAAGGTCGGTGGATGAAGTTCACCCAAAATGGGAAAGAACACTTGAGCTTGATAACGACGAATTACTTATCCAGTTTGGGCAATATAGATCTCCAGAAGCGATTATGCATCAAGAAGGAGCGAGTATTCTCGTTAAACGGTCTTTCGATGCGGCGGAAAACAAACTAGATGGACTTAGCTATTACACATCGAAAGAGATAAGGCTACAACCTAATCAATCTCAGTCCTTTTATACAACTATCAGCTATGTCCACAATCGAGGTGAGCTGGCACAAACTCGAGCGCAACTAGAAAAGATCCATGCCAACCCTGAAGATTCTATAGAGTCTAACAGGCAACGTTGGTCGCAGTACCTGAAACAACTGCCTGAAAACCTTACGCCTGATGAGCAGCGGCTGATGGTGAAGTCGATCGAAACGCTAAATGGCAATTGGCGAAGTGCAGCTGGTGCAATATTACACGATGGAGTCACGCCTTCTGTCACCGCACGCTGGTTTAATGGAGTGTGGGCATGGGACAGTTGGAAACATGCTTATGCGATGGCGCACTTCAACCCATCTATAGCGAAACAAAATATCTTGGCTATGTTTGACTATCAAATCCATGAGGATGATTCACTTAGGCCTCAAGATGAAGGAGCTATCATAGATGTAATTTTTTATAACAAGGACATTGCCAGACTAGGTGATGGAGGTGGCTGGAATGAGAGAAATACCAAGCCGCCCCTCGCTGCTTGGGCGGTTTGGGAGATATACCAAGAGACGCAGGATAGAGCTTTTTTAAGTCAACTCTATCCAAAACTAAAGCGCTATCACCAATGGTGGTATACGCATAGAGATCATAATCATAATGGACTTGTTGAGTATGGTGCCATGTCACATCGCTTTCATAATACCCCTGAAGGTGAAATGACATTCTCTGTTACTTACGAAACGGTACCCGAGTTTTTGAGTACATCGCAATGTCAGACTCATAAGGAAAAACAGCTGACACAGCTATATTGTTCTGGCGTTTCTTTGTACGAGCAAGTACTTGACGATAATCGATATACAGAAATCGATATTGGCGCACAACATGCGGCAGGTTGGGAGTCAGGAATGGATAATGCGGCTCGCTTTGGCTTCATTAATACGGAGCAACTTAGCAATTATGCTGAAGTGTATTATCAAGGCAATATAGCCCGTGCAAAGCAAGATTGGCAGGTTCGTTTTTTTGAGAATAGAGATAGCGAAGGCAAGTTGATGGGCTATTCGATTAACCAGGAGTCTGTCGAGTTAAATGCGTTTCTTTTTAAAGAGAAAAAGATTCTAGCTGATATCGCCAATACACTAGGTTTCACGCAAGAAGCCAAACATTATAAAGCACAAGCTGTCTCGTTATCTGAGCATATTAATCATTGTTTCTATGACGACCTTACGGGCTTTTTTTATGATCGTCAAATTACAGCTAAAAAGCATAAAGGTGATAGGTGTATAGGTAAACTACTAACGCATAGAGGCAAGGGGCCAGAGGGCTGGCTCCCCCTCTGGGCAGGTGTCGCTGACAAAGACAAAGCGGCTCGTGTTCGCGATAATATGCTAAATAAAGAAGAATTTAATACCTTTGTTCCTCTACCAACAGCTGCACTTACTAACCCGGCTTATGATCCCAATATCTATTGGCGAGGAAGGGTGTGGCTAGATCAAGTTTATTTTGGCGTCATAGGATTAAAACACTATGGCTACGAAGAAGATGCTCGCGCACTAACTTACAAGCTGCTGACTAATGCAGATAGCCTTTTACACGATAGCCCTATCATGGAAAATTACCACCCAATAACAGGTAAAGCTCAGGGAGCCACTAACTTTAGTTGGAGCGCAGCTTTGCTTTATATGCTGATAAAAGAAATCAATACCGTACCAAAGGCTGACGAGCCCTAGAGGTTAACAGAACTTATCTAGTCCATTTCTTTATATGCAATAGAGATTTCATTGTAGAGGCGTGAAGCCTTTAACAATATTTTACTATGCTGAACGCTATCAGGATTGGTAGGATGCTTTCCCCTTTGGTGCTGATACCAAAAAATATAACAATAAAAATAGGAATAAGATGAAGTATAAATATATCGTGTGGCCTGCATTATTTGCAGCATCTAATACCTTAGCCAGTGATCTATTAATATCGGGTGTGCTCGATGCCAGCTTGACAGGCGGAACGCCTAAAGCTGTTGAACTTTACGTTGTTAATGATATCGCTGATTTAAGCTTGTGCTCATTAGGTATTGCGAATAATGGTGGCGGTAGTGATGGACAGGAATTCACTTTTCCAAGTGGCTCAGCGACTGCAGGTAGTTATCTGTATGTAGCGAGTGAAACGACTCAATTCAATAATTTTCTAGGCTTTCAGCCGGATTATATCAGCGGTAGCTTAACGATTAACGGTGACGATGCTGTTGAGCTGTTCTGTGCGCCTGCTGCTGGTGAAACACCTGTGGTTGTTGATGTCTTTGGTGATATCAATACCGATGGAACCGGACAAGCTTGGGAATATCAGGACGGATGGGCTTATCGAGTCAACCAAACTACTGCGGATGGCAGTAACTTTATGGAAAGCAATTGGACTTTCAGCGGTACTAACGTGTTGGACGGTCAATCAACCAATGCTGGTGCGCCAACACCGTTTCCCGCTCGAAGTTTTGTCGCAGCAACGAGCGGTAATAACGGAGGAACAGGTTTGGGTGTTCTGAGTTCTAGTTTATGTTTTAACTGTCCGGATGTACCTATTGAATTTGATGCTGGTGCGTTTAATGCGCAAACCTACTATGCAGCAACACAAGCTCTACTCGATACTAATGCACCGATAGCAGACGTTAGAGCGACACTGAGTGACACGCTGGAAGCTGGACATAAATTCTTAACTTATTCTCAGATTTGGACATCTCTGACTTATACCGATGAAGACCCTAACAATACGAATAATGTGATCTTGTGGTATAGCGGCCGTTCGCAAGCTAAGAATACAAACGGTAGCGGAGCACAGAGCTCTAATCGTGACAATTGGAATAGAGAACATTCATGGCCTAATAGTCATGGTTTCCCTGAAGAGAGTCAACGAGGTTTTACTGATATACATCATTTACGCCCTGCTGACATTTCCATTAATGGCTCTCGAGGAAATTTAGATTTCGATAACAGTGATGGCCCGCTTGCCGAAAGTCCGATTAATCGTATCGACAATGATTCTTTTGAACCGAGAGATGAGATTAAAGGTGATGTTGCACGGATGATGCTCTATGTAGATGTGCGATATGAAGGGACCGAAGCGGCTGTTGAAGGTCAACCCCTAGAAACAACGCCCGATGTTCAATTGGTCAATCGTTTAACCAGTGCTGGCGAGCCTGCGTTGGGCTTCCTTTGTACGCTTTTAGCGTGGCATGAAGCTGATCCTGTTACAGATGCCGAAAGGTTAAGACATGACAGAGCTTATTCGTTACAAGGAAACCGTAATCCCTTTATTGATAACCCTGATTGGGTAGAAAGAATTTACGGGACTGCAGCAAATTGTGATGGTGGTAACAACAACGGTGGAAACACTGGTGGTGGTAACGAGGGCTCGGGTAATGAAACGCCTAGTTCTGATACATCACTGATTTTTATCAATGAACTTCATTATGACAATTCAGGCAGTGATCAAGGTGAGGCGATTGAAGTTGCAGGACCTGCCGGAACCAATCTCGCTGGTGCGAGTCTTGTTTTATACGATGGTTCAAGCGGTAACCTATACAATACAGTGTCATTGAGTGGTGTTATTCCGAATCAACAGAGTGGCTTTGGAACACTGTCGTTTTCGATTAACGGCATTCAAAATGGTGGACCTGATGGGATTGCCTTGGTTGATTCGACTGGAACTGTATTGCAGTTTTTAAGCTATGAAGGTAGCTTCACCGCAGCGAATGGACCCGCATTAGGTAGCGTGAGCACGAATATTGGTGTTTCTGAAACCAGTGGCACTAGCGTAGGAACCTCTTTACAGTTAAGAGGTGAGGGTACTAATGCTTCAGACTTCACATGGGCTAGCTCCTCTACGAATAGTTTCGGTACTGTGAATGCTGGTCAAACCTTTGTTAATCAAACGCCTTTTATTAATGAAATTCATTACGATAACAGTGGAAGCGATGTTGGTGAAGGTATTGAAATTGCCGGTGCCGTGGGTATTGATTTAGCGGGTACTACGCTGGTTTTATACGACGGTTCTAGCGGTAATTTGTACCGAACAGTTCAACTCAGTGGCGTTATCCCAAATCAACAAAATGGCTTTGGTACTGTGTCGTTTAGTATAAGTGGCATACAAAATGGTGGGCCTGACGGTATGGCGTTGGTCGATGCTTCGGGTAATGTTTTGCAATTCTTGAGTTATGAAGGCGCTTTTATTGCAGCGAATGGTCCCGCTTCGGGCATGACTAGCAATAACATAGGTGTTTCAGAAACGAGTGGAACAGCGGTTGGTAGCTCATTGCAGTTAAGAGGTTCAGGTATGGCTGAAGCTGATTTCAGTTGGGTTGCACCTAGCAACGATAGTTTTGGAGCTGTGAATGCAGGACAGACGTTTCAGTAATTAAGTACTGATTTTAAGTTCTACATAGCAAAAAGGCGGTTGATGAAGATCAACCGCCTTTTTTGTTTCGCGCTCGTGTTAGATATAGTCGAACTCACTGCCTTCTACAGCCATTAAGTCTTCAGCTGAATTCAGAAGATTAGTCTTATAGGCGTCTTTACGCGGTAATAATCTCTTCAGGAAGAAAGCGCATGTATTGGCTTTTCCTTGTTTAAGTACGGTGTTTTCGCTTTGGGTAGCTGTATCTGACATGCTTAACCAAATAACACCAAGCAAAGAGTAAGCACTGTAATGCATAAAGTCGTATGCAGCGCCTGCTAAATCTACTGGAGACACGGTTTTTACTTGCAACGCTGTTTGATGCCACTCTTGGAGTATGGCTTCTGCCTGAGCTTTTGCATCTGCATGACCAATTTGGCTGACTTTTTCAGCAAATAATTCGTAAGTATCGGTCAGCATAGTGCCAGTTTTGTCGCGAGCGAGTTTACGTGAAATCAGGTCTAGGGCTTGGATACCGTTGGTTCCTTCGTAGAGCTGCGTAATACGTGCGTCGCGGATAAGTTGCTCCATTCCCCATTCTCGGATGTAGCCATGACCACCATAAACTTGAACACCTAAATTACTTACCTCAGTGCCCATATCTGTCATAAAGCCTTTAACAATTGGGGTTAAGAAGGCAATGATATTTTCAGCTTTTGCTTTGGATGCTTCGTCACCAAAACGTTCAATGTCCATCTGTTGTGCGTATATGAGAGACAAAGCGCGCGAGCCTTCTGTTAGCGCCTTTTGCGTTAATAGCATGCGCCTAACATCTGGTTGATGAATAATGGGATCGGCTTTTGACGACGGTTCTTGAACACCTTGCGGAGCTCTAGATTGCAGGCGATCACGTGCGTATTCTAGGGCACCTTGGAAAGCGGCTTCACTGATACTCAAGCCTTGTAAGCCCACTTGAAAGCGTGCGTCATTCATCATGGTGAACATGCATGCCAGGCCTTGGTGCGGCCCACCAACTAACCAGCCTTTTGCTGAATCGAAATTCATAACACAGGTTGGGCAACCTTTGATGCCCATTTTCTTTTCTAAGCTACCGACAGACAAAGTGTTAGGAGCGCCAAGTTGGCCGTTTTCTTCAACCATGATTTTAGGGACTAGGAACAAGCTGATGCCTTTAACACCTGCGGGAGCATCTGGCAGCCTAGCTAGAACTAGGTGAAGGATATTGTCTGTCCAGTCTTGGTCGCCGCCAGATATGAAGATCTTGCTGCCCGTAATGGCATAACTGCCGTCGTCTAAAGGTTCAGCTTTGGTCGATAACAAACTCAGATCAGTACCGGCTTGAGGCTCTGTCAGACACATTGTGCCTGTCCATTCGCCACTGATAAGTTTGGCTAGATATGTGTCTTTCAATGCTTGGTCACCATGCTTCGTCACTGCTAGCACGGCACTTTCAGTCAACATGCTGATCAAACGCCAGCTCACATTCGCTGAGTTCAGCATTTCTTGGATGGGGACAGCAATAGAATTCGGTAAATCCTGGCCGTCATAGTCTGCAGTGCCTAACATCGCATTCCAACCATTGGCGATGTATTCGTGATAGGCACTCGCAAAGCCATTAGGTGTTGTTACTTTGCCATCTTCAAGCTTACAGCTTTGCTCATCGCCTTCACGATTAAGAGGAGACAATACCTCTTCAGCGAACTTACTGCCTTGAGAGAGGATTTCGTTAACGAGATCAGCGTCGTAGTCGCTAAGGCCAAGCCGTTGATAATGATCTTGGGTTTTCAACCAATCATGCAATAGAAATTGCATATCAGTCACGGGGGCTTTGTAGTTAGGCATAGTTTCTCTTCACATCTAGTTGCTAATTTGGATAACTCTAGGTTTTATAGTCTAGAGTATACACATCTGACCAGTGAACAGAAAATAAATCTATTTTGGGTTATTTAACAAAACTCTGTCGTTTTAGTGAGTTTTGTTAAACATATCTCGTATAAAGACCAGTTGTTCGGGTTGAGCCCAGCTTTTGTCGGTTGTATTGAAAGGATCAACTAACTGAATTTGACTGGTATCTGAGGTTAGCCACTTGGGTACAGGATAGTTGGAGAGTTCACTCCCAAACCCTGTATTTAGCTTGCACTCGTAAAAGCGAGTCTCATCTTTATCCGTGCCTAAATATTGACCGACCTCAACGTTGAAGCCTGTTGCCTGCCAAGTTCCTTGGTGTGCGGCACATTGAGCACTTTCCCCAGTTTTACTTATTCCACCAGGTATTTCATAAGCCTCTGAACCCTCCCTTGTAATCGTCAAGAGCAGGTCGTCAACTCTAACAATACATTTTGCGTTGGCTGAAATATTATCAGCTTGTTCACTGTCTATACGGCACACGGGGTCAGAGGGGGATTCACTGCGACAAGCTGCAATGAAGATGCTCATTAAGATTGTTATACTTCTGGCCAATTTAATTGGGGTCATTATTTGCTCTAGATAATTTCGCTCTAATTAGGGATTATTGGTGTTTGTTGAAAAAATAAACAATAGAAGCCAACTAACCCTTTATAACACTCTATATTTAACGTTAATCAAAGGTTTTCAGCAACTGACTTTCCCTAATAGACAAAGGGAAGGGTTGCTTATACATGGGTTTAAGGATTTATAAATGTCAAAAAAAATCGGTCTATCTCCACTTTGGATAGCTGTTTTTCTGCTTGCAGGCTTACTGGCCTACATTTACTACCCTCAATCTGCGGTCCAAGAACAACGCAGAGTCAATGCGACACCAGTTGTTGTTCATACTGCTGCTGTTGAAGAGTTTGAATTGGTTATTGAAGGTTTGGGAACCGCCAGAGCAAACGAAGCCTTAATGATTACCGCGCAAGAATCTGAGTTTGTACAAAGTGTTGCGTTTAATGATGGCGACGTAGTCGAAAAAGGTCAGTTATTAGTTCAGCTAAACGACAGAGAAGAATTAGCGCGATTGAAGGAAGTTGAAGTTAACTTACAAGAAGCTAATAGACAGCTTGACCGTATTGCTAACTTAGCGAAGGAAAATGCGGCATCCGCACAATTGCTTGATGAACAGGAAGCTCGTGTTAAGAGCTTGGCGGCGCAGAAAGAAGTTATCAGAGCGCAAATGGAAAACCTCCAGGTAAGAGCGCCCTTCTCGGGCAGATTAGGCCGTAGAGAGGTCAGTATTGGTGCATTGATTAGACCGGGTGACACCATCACTACTCTTGATGATGTTCATGTGATTAAAGTCGATTTCAATTTATCTGAAGCGAACTTACCTAGTGTTAATGAAGGGCAGCTAGTGGTTGCTACTTCTGTTGCTTACCCAGGCGAAACGTTTAGAGGAACGATCAGCAGTGTCGACTCACGTGTTGATCCTACAACGCGAGCAATTCAAGTCAGAGCCGATATTGATAACCCAGACTTTAAGCTAAGACCTGGCATGTTGTTGACCGTTAATGTGCAAGAGCGTTTGTTGAATACTTTGGTTCTTCCAGAAAAAGCGGTTATTCCTATCGAAGATAAACATTTTGTTTTTGTTGTTGGTGCGGACAATGTTGCGTCACAAAAAGAGATTGAAGTTGGCCATAGAAAACCTGGGTTGGTTGAAATTGTCTCTGGTATTCGAGAGGGTGAAAAAGTCGTCGTTGAAGGTACAATGCGATTGCGTGAAGGCAGCACAGTTAGGGTCTTGGAGGGAGTATGATCTTATCTGATATTTCGGTTAAGCGACCGGTCTTTGCCACTGTTGTTAACTTATTACTCGTTGTTTTTGGGATTGTAGCTATCAGCTTACTTTCACTACGAGAGTATCCAGATATTGATCCCCCGATCGTTTCTATCAATACCAATTATCCTGGTGCGTCTGCGTCGATTGTTGAGTCTCGTATTACCCAGCTCATTGAAGATCGTATTAGTGGTATCGCGGGTATTAAAAATGTGACTTCTAGCAGTCGTAACGGTCGTTCATCGGTGAGTATCGAATTTGAATTGAGTCGTGATATCGATGCGGCTTCAAATGATGTGCGTGAACGTGTAAGTCGAGTTTTAGGACAATTACCTGAACAGGCTGATCCGCCGGAAGTTTTTAAATCAGATTCTGATGAAGACGTTATTGTTTGGTACAACCTACGCAGTGACAACTTATCTGTTATGGAGTTAACAGATTACGCAGACCGTTTCCTTGTTGACCGATTATCGATTGCTAATGGTGTAGCTCGTGTTCGTATCGGCGGTGGTCGTGAATATGCCATGAAGGTTTGGCTTGATCGAAATGCGATGGCTGCACGTGATATCACAGTTGCTGACATTGAGCGTGTTATCCGTTCAGAAAATGTCGAGTTACCTGCCGGTGAGGTGCAATCATCTGATCGTGATTTTGAGGTGCGCGTTGCGAGAACCTTCCTTAAGCCAGAAGACTTTGCTGAATTAACCATTAAACAAGGTTTGGATGGTTATCTGGTTAAGCTAGGTGAAGTCGCACATGTTGAGCTTGGCGCCGCCGACGACGAAACAGAATTCCGTGGTGATGGCGTTAACATGATTGGTTTGGGGATTGTTAAACAATCTAAAGCTAACACTCTGGAAGTAGCTCGTGCAGCGAAAGAAGCAATCAGACAGATAGAAGAAACGTTACCTGAAAATATCTTTATAGTGCCTAGCTATGACTCATCTGTTTTCATCGAGGAGTCTATCAACGAAGTTTATAACACCTTAGGCATTGCCATGTTTATGGTGGTTGTTGTTATCTATTTGTTCCTTGGGAATGTGAGAGCGACGCTTATTCCAGCGGTTACTGTTCCGGTTTCCTTGGTTGCTGCCTTTACAGTGATGTATGGGCTAGGCTTCTCTATTAACTTGTTAACACTACTCGCGTTGGTTTTGGCTATCGGGCTGGTGGTTGATGATGCCATAGTGGTCTTAGAAAACATTTCGAGACGTATCGAAATGGGTGAAGCGCCGTTATTGGCTGCGTATCGCGGTGCGAGAGAAGTTGGCTTTGCGGTTATTGCAACTACCTTGGTTTTGATTGCTGTGTTCTTACCTCTAGTTTTCTTACAAGGAAATATTGGACGATTATTTACAGAGTTTGCTATAGCGATAGCCGCAGCTGTGGCGTTTTCAAGTGTTACAGCGTTGTCTCTATCGCCTATGTTGGCTTCTACTATCCTAAAGAAACGCGAGCGCGGCTCTGGGTTCGGTAAGTGGGTCGATACACAGTTCGGTAAATTGGAACACGCCTACTATGAAACACTCGATAAGACGATTCACCAACCTGTACTGACGTTTATTTTGGTTGTTGGTAGTGTTGTTGCGTTATTGGGTTTAATGAAGCAGGTACCGAGTGAGTTTGTACCTCGTGAAGATAGAGGTAATTTCTTTGTCTCTGTTCAAGCGGCTGAAGGCGCAAGTTTTGAGAGTAATGCCGCTAACCTGAAGAAGATCGAAGATATTCTTTTGCCTTATTTGGAAACGGGCGAAATGAAGCGCGTAATCGTTCGTACGCCTGGTTTTGGTGGGACGGCTGGTGTTGCCGTTGTCGGTGCGGCTGACTGGAAAGATCGTCAACGCTCGACTTTTGATTTGATGGGTGAAGTGAGCGGTAAGCTTGCTCAAATACCTGATGTTCGCGCTTTTGCCATTATGAGAAGCAGCTTAGGTGGTCGAGGATTAGGCCGACCTGTTCAGTTTGTTTTGCAAGGTAACACATACGAAGAACTGGTCCGTTATCGTAATATCCTGATGAACAAAGCTGCGGAAAACCCCAATTTGGTGAGATTGGATTCTGATTACAAAGAAACCTTACCACAGCTTTTGATTAATATTGATCGTGATAGGGCGGCTGATTTAGGTGTTTCAATTGGTGACATTGGCAGCACACTTGAAACTATGTTGGGGCAACGTCGTGTATCGACTTACCTCGATCGAGGTCAAGAATACGATGTGATCATGGAAGGTAAAGACGAAGATTTCCGCAGTCCACAAAGTATCGACAACTTGTATGTGCGTTCACAAAGAAGTGGTCAGCTGATCCCACTTAGTAACTTGTTGACTGTCAGTGAACAAGCCACTTCTGCCACTCTAAATCGTTATAATCGTATGCGTAGTATCACTATCAGCGCTAACCTGGCGCCAGGTTATGCACTTGGAGATGCGTTAGAGTATTTACGTGATATAGCTCGTACGGAGCTGCCAGATGAAGTTTCTATCGACTATAAAGGTGAATCTCAGCTTTATCAGGAGTCTGGTAATTCAGTTCTATTTATCTTTGCGTTGGCGCTGGCAATTACTTACTTGATACTCGCGGCACAATTCGAAAGCTTTGTGCATCCTTGGATCATCATGTTGACGGTTCCATTGGCACTTGTTGGTGCCTTTATCGGCTTATATTTTGCAGATATGTCGATGAATATCTACAGCCAAATAGGGCTTGTGATGTTGATTGGGTTAGCCGCCAAGAACGGTATCTTGATTGTTGAGTTTGCAAACCAGCTACGCGATGCCGGTTATGAGTTTGAGATTGCATTAAGGCGAGCAGCTGCACTTCGTTTGCGTCCTATCGTAATGACTGGTTTTACGACAGTCTTCAGTGCTTTACCTCTTGTTTTAGCATCGGGACCTGGCTCTGAAAGTCGAGCTGTTATCGGTATGGTTATATTTGCGGGTGTGAGTATTTCTGCCTTTATGACGTTATTTGTTGTCCCTACGGCATACAACTGGCTTGCTAAGAATACGGGTTCACCACTTGAACTTGAGCATAAACTTAAGAATCTCGAGGAAGAAACACCTTATCAAAAAGGTGAAATTCACTAGCTCTGTATATAGTTTAAAAAGGCGCTCAATGAGCGCCTTTTTTTGTTCTTTGAATTTTCTATTTAACGATTCTCTAGAATCGGTAAGTCGCGTTTAAGAAGAGAGTACGGCCCAACTGATCGTAACCAGAAGAAGTTACTCGGTTAGCACGGTTTGAACCTGCCGTGCTGTTAACCCGTGGTGGTTCTCTGTCGAAAACATTGTTAATGCCTAAAGTGACATCGTAGCTATCTTGGACGTAGGTTATTGAAGTATCCCAATAAGCGGTACCCCCTGCATCACAGATAGGTTGTGTTGGTGTTCCACCTATTTCATCGTTAGGTGTAAAAACATCACAAAGTGCATTAACGCGCGTCACATCATTAGCGCCAGTGCCAGAGAAAGTTCTAAAGACAGTTAACCAACGCCAATTACCACTGGTGACGTTTAACGTACTGGTGAGTCTATGCTCAGGTGTACCGAAGTCATCGAGTAGATCTTCCGCAGGTTCGCCATCAAAGATGGTTAGTTCTCTTTCTGTTTGTAGGGTGTATTGCAATGACCACTGCCAATCAAAGCTTGAGCCAAAGGCTTCGAGGTTTGAGGCTAGTAAGGAGTTGAAATCAACACCCTTAGAGGTTTCTTCACCAATGTTGATGAAAGAGGCGTCAACAAAGTTCGGGAAGTTAAAAGCGGGTGCTCGGCTACCGTCACGTGTGATCCTTGGGCAGAATGGGCTAGCGAGTCCAGGTGCATCGTTAAAGCATCGCGTTAGAATAGTTGCAGCATCAATTGAGCGGATTGTATCTTCAACTTCGAGGCTGAAATAAGTAACGCCTAAATCCAATCTGTAATCACCAAGTTCCGGTGACCATTTAATCGAAGCAGTAATGTTATCTGATGTCTCTGGACGCAGTTCATCTGCATTACCACCAACCCGGACAGGGATAGTCGGAACGCCTGATGTACCGATAAGAGTAAAGTCAGCACCTTGCGCGGTACAGTTATCTAAGACAACCTGAGAGCGAGTTTCTCGTGACGGATCATAAACACCATCGTTGAGAACTTCTTCTGGAACAGCACAAGGGTCACTGCCACCGCTGGTGCCGCCGAATTGATCAGCTAAGAATTGTTCACGCAGGTTCGGTGCTCGGAAAGATGTACCGAAAGACGCGCTGAGTAACCATTTATCATTGGGTTCCCAAGTTAAGCGGAAACGCTGGGTAACCTCGCTACCGAAATTAGATTCATCGGTATAACGCAATGCTGCTTGAAGCTCCAACAGTTTGGCCCAATCTTTGTCGACCAAGAAGGGAAGCGATATCTCCGCGAATGCGTCGGTAACATCGCGAGAGCCGTTAGTTGCTCCCTCAGTCAATGGGTTTTCCGCGGCGATTAGTCCGGTACTGCCTAAGACTTCTGCTTCAGACTGTATTCTATCTCTGCGATATTCCAAACCAAATGCCGTTGCTGCAGTTCCACCGTTACCAAACTCAAATAAATCACCGTTAGCAACGGCTGATATCAATGTTTGTTCTACCGTCGTTGTATTCAATCGAGTTGCTACCAAGAAGTCTCTCTCGGCTTGGGTTGCGAATGTACCGCCGCCAAATGAGCCGCCGGTGAAGATAGAAGGAGCGAAGAAATTAATCGGAACACACGGATTTGGTGTGATGAAGCCTATTTCGTTGGGGCCGGGGCTAATACCACAAATTGTGTTGCCATCTGCATCAAGACGCAGAGTTCCTAACGCTAGCGATAGGTTGGTTTCATTAATAACGGGCTGATCTTGTTCGCCTACGCCTCGATCGTAGGAAGCGAAGACTTCATAGGACCAATAGTTATCCTGTGCCCACTTTCCGGTGAAGTCACCTCTCAAACCGCCCACAACCCGAATGTGATTGAGTTCAACGTCACGTTCCTGCGGAACATCTTCCAGTGTGACGATATTAGAAACGTTGTTAGGGAAGGGATTAAGCGGGTTATCAAAGAGTTGTAGTGATCCGTCGGGGTTCACAAGTAAGTTTCCATTAGCATCTTCTTGCGGTATCAGCGCAGGAATAGTCGGGAATATCTGCTCGTTAGAGGCACGGTTGGTTAAGTGACGGTGGAAGAAGTAGGTTTCATAGAATATCTCTTCATTTCCACCCCACCATTCGGGTTTGTAATCACCGTTAGCAACAATAGTGAAGCGAGTTACCGGTTGGACAAGGTCCGCTTGTAATCTGTCAATACCGTCATTGTGAAGCTGTGAATAGGTATAGCGGGCACGTTGGGTATCACCGAGAATATTCACAAAGGGAATATTAGGAACAGGCAAATTAAGCGCTGAGCTAAAATTAGGGACGCCTATGTCCGTTTGTCCCGGTGTGTAGTAACTGAAAATGTCGAGAGGATTACTGCCAGGATCACTGACATCCAGTATAACGTTATCGAAGAATCGGCTGCGACAAGCATCAAAAATATTGCCTTGTTCATCACGGGCAATAAAGCTCAAACATTCTGCTCTGTCGCCAACAGCAACACGCTCACGCTCAAAATAATTCATCGAGAAAACAAAGCTAGCTTTGTCTCCTTCAAAGCCAGTTAAGAAACTGATTTGTTTGGTTTCTCCGCCATCTTCTTCTGGCACTGAAATACTGGCGGAGATCTCGGCTCCGTCACTACCGTCTTTGAGAATAACATTAATAACACCAGCTACGGCATCGGCGCCATAAATTGATGAAGCGCCCTCTGTGATTACCTCTATGCGCTCAACGGCGTTCAGTGGTAACAGCGACAAATCCGGTTGAGAAGGTGCGCCACGCACACCTGAGGAACCTAGGCGCTTACTATTAATGAGTATCAGGGTTCTTTCTGGGCCTAACCCTCTCAAACCAATATTAGCAGAACCAACACCACCGCTTGGTGGTGGTTCAGACGCGTTTGAGTTACCTGAGTTACTGTTAAAGGTTGCGTCGAACTGTTGCCCATTGGCAACCGACGTACGCGATAGTAGCTCGGCTACTGTGGTGACACCTGATTTTACGGCGGTGTCTATATCTAATACTTGTACTGGGGCGGCTTCTGAGAACTCTGCTCTCTTAAGGCGAGAGCCGGTGACAGCAATTCTTTCAACGGGTTCTGAAGCTTCTTGTTCTTGTGCGAAAGCGGGGAGGGTATATGCTCCCATCACGATTTGACCAATTAGCGCGAGTTTTACTGCTTTTGAAATGTTGTTATGTGTAAACATAGCTTTTACCTGTATTTCGTTTTTATAGTTGTCCGCCAACCCTGACTTGATAGTTTTTCTTGGCGGGCTGCGATGCCAAAATTTTTTGGCATAAAAACAGTAGTAGGACTTTTATAAATTCGCGACTGAAGTGGCAAAAAATTGTCACATAAGTGTAACGAAATAAATTCATTCAAAATAATAACTTAATGCACTTAGTGAATGTTTAGTGATGGTTTTCGTCAATTAATTGGCAGGTTGTGAAATGGATTGATGAAATAGATTGTTACTGATTGTCAGATTTTGAAAGGGATGTGGCTAGCTTTAGGTGACTTTCGGAACTGTTAGAGCCTCAATCTTTATGGCTTGAAGTGACAACTAGTGAAGGGAGTCGTTAGGTTATTATTGAGTAGCTTTTGGGTTTTCTTATATTCAAAATAAAAGGCGCCAATTGGCGCCTTCTAATTAATTGAAGTAACAATTATTCATCTAAGAAGCTGCGTAATTGTTCTGAGCGACTTGGGTGTCTTAATTTACGCAAAGCTTTTGCTTCGATTTGACGTATACGTTCACGTGTTACATCAAACTGCTTACCTACTTCTTCCAAAGTGTGGTCAGTGTTCATGTCTATACCAAAGCGCATTCTAAGAACTTTTGCTTCTCTTGCTGTTAGACCTGCAAGTACTTCTTGCGTTGCACCTTTCAGACTGCCCCCCGTTGCTGACTCTAGAGGTTGTACAATAGTACTGTCCTCAATAAAGTCACCTAAGTGCGAATCTTCATCATCACCTATGGGAGTTTCCATAGAGATAGGCTCTTTAGCGATTTTTAGTACCTTACGGATCTTATCTTCAGGCATTAGCATGCGTTCTGATAACTCTTCAGGTGTTGGCTCGCGACCCATTTCCTGCAGCATTTGACGAGAGATACGGTTCAACTTGTTGATCGTTTCAATCATATGCACAGGTATACGGATTGTACGTGCCTGGTCAGCGATAGAGCGTGTAATTGCCTGTCGAATCCACCACGTTGCATAAGTTGAGAACTTGTATCCACGACGGTATTCGAACTTATCAACCGCTTTCATCAGACCGATGTTACCTTCCTGAATCAAATCCAAGAATTGTAGGCCACGGTTAGTGTATTTCTTCGCAATAGAGATAACCAAACGTAGGTTAGCTTCAACCATTTCTTTCTTCGCTCGGCGAGCTTTCGCTTCACCGATAGACATACTGCGGTTGATTTCTTTGATTGCAGCAATGTTTAAGCCTGTTTCGTCTTCTAATTGATTCATTTTTGAGACGCTACGTTCTAGCTCTTCTTTGTGTACTAGAACATCTGCAATGTAAGGCTTATCTGATGTGAATAGCTCTTGTAGCCACTCTGATTTATCTTCTTTTGACGCGAAGCTAGTAATGAAATCTTTCTTCGGCATCTTAGCTTGAACAACACAATGCTTCATGATCAAACGCTCTTGAATACGAACGCGATCCATCATGCCTCGCATGTTTTTAACCATGCGATCAAACTGCTTAGGCACTAAACGGAATTCTTTGAAAACTTCGCTTAAGCTGTTGATTTCAGCTTTAGAATCTTGGTGTTCACGACCTTTAGTCGTAATTATCTCACGAGTCTTATTATACTGTTCACGAAGCAATTCGAACTTTTCACGAGCAAGTTCAGGATCTGGACCTGACTCTTCCTCTTCGTCATCTTCATCGCCTTCGCTGTCGTCATCTTCGTCTTCCAACTCTTCTTTTGACAGCTCAGAGCCAATATGAGTAGCTGTAGGTGCAACATCTTCTTCATTTGGATCGATAAAGCCGATAATGATGTCACTCAAGCGGATTTCTTCCGCTTCGTATAGATCCCATTGATCAAGCAAATAGGTGATGGCTTCAGGGTATTCGGCAACAGCACACTGAACTTGGTTAATACCTTCTTCAATACGCTTAGCGATTTCTATTTCGCCTTCGCGAGTCAGTAGTTCTACTGTTCCCATTTCACGCATATACATGCGCACTGGATCTGTTGTTCTTCCTATTTCACTCTCAACGGTGGCAAGTGCCTGAGCGGCTGCTTCAGCAACTTCCTCATCGGTCGTTGTTTCTTGCATCATCAATTCATCGCTATCAGGTGCGTTTTCAAACACCTGGATACCCATGTCATTGATCATTCGGATAATATCTTCAATCTGATCTGAGTCTACAATATCTTCAGGAAGGTGATCATTTACTTCAGCGAAGGTAAGGAAACCTTGCTCTTTACCTTTGATAATAAGGAGCTTGATCTGAGACTGCTTACTTGCAACCATATAGTTAATTCACTTCTCGACGTCGATTAAAATTCACGGCTTTGCTAAGCGCGAGGGAATTCCCCATTATAGCAGAATAACCGTCTATTTCGCTAGTGGAATGTCGTTTAATCACTATGAATATCTGGTACTTTTAAACACAGATAGTGGTCATTGACGCTATTGTTCCATTAGCAATTTAAGTTCTTGTTTTTCCCCAGCACTTAGTTTTTGGATACGTGATTTAGCCAAGAGTTCATCTATGCGGCCTTTTAGCTGCTTATCAATGAGTTTGGCA
Organism: Alteromonadaceae bacterium M269; assembly: GCA_004353515.1. Lineage (GTDB taxonomy): Bacteria > Pseudomonadota > Gammaproteobacteria > Enterobacterales > Alteromonadaceae > M269. The sequence goes on from SMNZ01000003.1 coordinate 306,690, forward strand.
AAACAGTCTCGATAGACTGAGGTAAGGTTTTGTTCTTCAATATGATGTTCCCACATCACAAGTTTACTGAGCTGAGCTATTTGGGGATGCGCTCTGAAGTTTTCAAGGATTTGCCCAGTATTTTGGTTGGGATTATTGAGACCATAGTGATGTAACTCGATAAGCAAATCTAACCCCGGTAACTGCAATGTTCTGAAGTTAACCGGATTCACTTCAGGACAGTCAGATGCAAGTTTAGGAAACTCTAATAATAGCCTTATTAATAGCCTAACTGGAGACACATTGGCAGGTGTTGGTGCTTCATTCGTTGAGGTTGCAGCATAGCTTCTTTGGTTTGCTTTCTGAACATCGCGTTTGAGGTCATTCGAGTAAACGTCTTTTCCTGTAAAACGGTCGAGTTCTTCACTTAAAAGAAGCTTTTGCTGTTCACCTTGAATTTTATCAATGAGTGCTTGGCCTTCTGCTCCAAATGCCGCTTTACCTTCTTCGCTACTAACGTGATGACGCTTAAGTAAGTTCTGGAACATAAACTTGGATAAAGACATGGCATCAGTGAGCTTATCTTTGAAGCCCTGTTCGCCAATTTGTCTAACCAAAGTATCGGGATCTTCGCCATCCGGAAGAAATAAGAACTTCATCTCGACACCGTCTTTTAAGTAAGGAAGTGCATTTTCTAGGGCGCGCCAAGCCGCTTCTTTACCAGCTCGGTCTCCGTCGTAACAACAAATGATGGTTTTTGTTGAACGAAATAAAAGCTGGATATGGTCAGGTGTTGTTGCTGTGCCTAGAGAAGCGACGGCGAAATCGATACCAAACTGACCTAACGCGACTACATCCATATAACCTTCAACAATCAAAACTTGATCTAAGGTTCTATGTGCTTGTTTCGCTTGGTATAAACCATAAAGTTCATAACCTTTGTGGAAGATGCGGGTTTCTGGAGAGTTAAGGTATTTAGGCTCCCCTTGTTCTAGAACACGGCCTCCGAAACCGATAATCCTGCCGCGCTTATCGCGGATTGGAAACATGATACGATCGCGAAAGAAATCAAAACGTTTACCTTTTTCACTCTGAGTAATGAGTTTAAGGTCGAGTAATTGCTGCTGGGTAGCTGGTGATGTTCCAAATTTCTTTAATACGCTATCCCACTCAGGTGGCGCATAGCCTATTCCAAAATGCTTGACTATCTCGCCACTCAATCCTCTTTTTTTCAGGTAATTGATCGCAGCTTCTGATTTTTCGTGACTTTTTAGCTGATGCTCAAAGAAACGAGCCACTTGCTCCATTAGCTGATAGTCATCTTGCTGCTGTTGTTTGTCTACCTTAGGGCGATTAAACGACGACTTTTCTCTGGGAACTTCTAACGAATAAAAGCTCGCCAGCTCTTCAACAGCTTCTGGAAATTCAAGTCGGTCATGTTCAATTAGGAAAGAGATAACATTGCCATGCGCTCCACAACCAAAGCAGTGATAAAACTGCTTATCTTGACTTACCGTGAAAGAGGGTGTTTTTTCATTATGAAAAGGGCAGCAAGCCTGGTGATTTCTTCCGGCTTTTTTTAAACGAACGCGACTATCGATAACTTCGACTATGTCGGCACGTGCCACAAGGTCATCAATGAAGTCTTTTGGTATGCGTCCAGCCATAGGCTTTATATTTCTCCAACTACTTAAGTTGCAATATATTTACTGAGTTACAGATAATTTGGTTGTTTATTTTTGGCCTCCGTCATGAGGCGACAGGAGAGTGCTTCTATTTTAAAAATCTATCTTGAGAAAAGATAATAACTGAACTGTTCAGCCATATACACCCAAATGCGCCAAACAAGCATTGTCAATAATGAAGGGTATAAACAAACAAACCGCCATTAGGCGGTTTGAAAATAGATGCTCACAATAATCATTAGCTTGTTAAACGGCTTTTTATGATACCGCTTAATTTGCCCATGTCAGTGCGACCCTGAACTTGAGGTTTTAATATCCCCATGACCTTGCCCATGTCTTGCATTCCTGAAGCGCCTGTTTGTTCAATCGCTTTAACAAGCAATGTTTCAAGCTCTTCATCTGTTAAGGGGGCAGGTAAGAAATCGTTGAGAATATCGATTTCTGCTAATTCTTTATCTGCAAGCTCTTGTCTACCAGCTTCAGCAAATTGCGTTGCAGCATCTTTACGCTGCTTGACCATCTTTGTGATCAAAGCAATCACATCTGCGTCAGTTAATGTAATACGCTCATCAACTTCGCGTTGCTTTACTGCTGCTAGTGCCATGCGAATAGTACCAAGGCGTAATTTTTCCTTGGCTCTCATAGCATCTTTTTGTGCTGATTTAAGTTGTTCTATTAAATTCATTGTGAGCAATGTAAATTGAGAGACCGTAGTCTCTCAATTCTTATTTAGTACAACTTAATGCGACGTGCGTTTTCGCGAGCTAACTTCTTCATGTGACGCTTTCTAGCTGCTGCTTTCTTGCGCTTACGTTCCCAAGTTGGCTTTTCAAAGAATTCGCGACGACGAACTTCAGACAATACGCCCGCTTTCTCACATGAACGCTTGAAGCGACGTAGTGCAACGTCAAACGGCTCGTTTTCTTTAACTTTAACGATCGGCATTAAAATCTCACCTCGGATTTATAAAATAGTATTGGCGTACTTCGCCACAAACCTATGCAAAAAGTATAGGTAGGTTAAAAATGGTGCGGAATTCTAATCATATCTCAGTGAAAAGTAAAGCCGGGATGGGAATAAAATGGACAAATAATAGTGTTTTAAGTTCTAAGCGTTTTTCTTCTTTATTCCTAATTGGAACTTGAGTGAATATCTCACTACAATGACGCCGAATTTTATCTCAATAGAAGAGCTCATGCGAATACTAGGTATTGAAACATCATGTGATGAAACAGGTATAGCCATATACGATGATAAATTGGGGCTATTATCTCATCAACTCTATAGTCAGGTTGATTTGCACGCTGATTACGGTGGTGTTGTGCCCGAACTTGCTTCGCGAGATCACGTTCGCAAAATTGTTCCTTTGGTTCAAGAATCAATGAAAGAAGCTAATTGCTCGAAAGAAGAGATAGATGGTGTCGCATACACTCAAGGACCAGGGCTAATAGGTGCACTGTTAGTTGGCTCGTCCGTTGGCCGCAGTTTGGCCTTCGCTTGGGGAGTACCTAGTGTCGGTGTACATCATATGGAAGGGCACTTGTTAGCACCTATGCTCGAAGATGAAAAACCAGAGTTTCCTTTTGTTGCTTTATTGGTATCCGGGGGACATACCATGCTCGTTCGAGTCGATGGTATTGGTGAATACGAGTTGTTAGGTGAATCTCTTGACGATGCTGCAGGTGAAGCTTTTGACAAGACAGCTAAGTTATTGGGGCTTGATTACCCCGGTGGACCTAGGTTGGCAAAGTTAGCTGATAAGGGCGAACCCTCTTCGTACCATTTCCCTAGGCCTATGACCGACAGACCCGGATTAGACTTTAGCTTCAGCGGTTTAAAAACCTATGCCGCTAATACTATTAGAGATGCGGAAATGACCGAGCAAGTAAAAGCCAATATCGCTTTTGCATTTCAGCAAGCCGTCGTTGATACCTTGGTCATTAAGTGCCGAAGGGCACTCAAAGAAACTGGGTTAAAAAGGTTAGTTATCGCTGGTGGGGTTAGCGCGAACATTCATTTGAGAAATGAACTCGCTGAACTAATGCAAAAACTGAGAGGGAAGGTCTACTATCCAAGTCTTGCTTATTGCACCGATAACGGCGCTATGATCGCTTATGCTGGGCTACAGCGTTTAAAGGCGGGGCAAACTGAAAGTATCGCTGCTTCCGTAAAACCTCGTTGGCCTTTAGATTCACTCTCAAGCCTGAATTAGGTCTATAGCTTTTCTATAGTCGGTTCTTTCTGTGTGATTAAACGTCTTACGTTACTGTGATGTCGTAACAGGATCATTAACGTTAAGATGAGCATAGTTGGCAACCAATAGGGTTGAAACCATGCATAAAGAAAACAGCCTAATGCTGCAGATAATATAGTGGCAAGCGAAACGATTTTATAACGCTTAACCAGCACAACCCAAAACGCGATAATTACCAGCGCTATTATTAGGTTTATTGCTATTAAAGCGCCAAAAGCCGTTGCAACTCCCTTCCCACCAGAGAATCGAAAATAAAGTGGGTACATATGCCCTAGACAAGCTGCCACAGCAATAATGCCGATATAAAAGGGGGCAAAGTTGTACATTTGCCCGACATAAACGGGTAAAAAGCCTTTAGATAAATCAAAAATTAGAACGACAATGGCAGGTAATTTCCCTCCCAGTCGATACATATTTGTTGCTCCTGGGTTTTTGGAACCTGAGGTTCTTGGATCGGGCAGCTTGAGCAACTTAGCCATAATCAACGCACTCGACAACGACCCCAGTAAATAGGCAGTGCAAATAATGAGTAAGGTCAGTGCTGTCATAGTAAAGCTTGTTGAAATTCCGTTCGCGTATTCGCCGCAAAAGTATACAGCAAAGAGTTGCTGCTCTTATACCAAAATCAATGGGAATCTGCAGCGGTAACACATAATAGAATTTATGTTGGTGTAGCTAGGTTGCACGATTGGGTGAGCGAAAGAAGCAGGCAATTGTGCTGTTTGGAAGGTTGAGAATATAACAATCTGTATAAGGCAATTGATCATAGCGTTAAATGCCGTACACTGGCGGCTTTTATTGCTCTCCCGGTTGAAAAAGCACCGTTTTGCGAGAGTTAAACTCAGTTTAGAGCGAGTTGACTGCGTTGCTTGAGTGTCACCTAAGGTATTTTGTTAATGGATAGTATTTCTATTCAAGGCTTATCAGTACAAACTGTGATAGGCGTTTATGACTGGGAAAGAGTAGAGTCGCGGGAACTACTGATTGATGTCGTTTTTTCATGTGACTTACAACAAGCGAGTGAGACAGACGATGTTCTGCATACTATTGATTATGCGGAAGTCGCGGATTGTATTCAGCGTGTTGCATCAGAAAGCCAATTCCAATTGCTGGAGGCTTTAGCGGGTGCATTATTTAAAGCACTCTTTAAACGATTCCCGGCATCACACATTGTTTTGACTATTCACAAACCAAATATATTGCCCGATGCAAAAGACGTCGCTATTACAATGAAGAGACAGCGCTCGTGAGTTCACACACTATTTATATCAGTGTCGGTAGCAATATCGACCGCCAGGCTAACATTTCTGCTGGTCTTGATGCTCTAAAAAAAGAATATGACGACCTGTCTTTTTCGAAGATCTATGAGAGTGAATCCGTTGGCTTCGATGGTGACAATTTTTATAATCTTGTGGTAGCGACAAAAACCAGTCAGGACATTGCAACTGTTGTTGCTCGATTAAAACAAATTGAAGATGAGCAAGGGCGGGATCGTTCAGGAGCAAAGTTTTCCTCTCGAACGCTCGATCTCGATTTGTTACTGTATGACGATCAGGTTTGCGATAAACCGGTGCAGTTGCCTCGCGACGAAATTAACTTTAATGCTTTTGTGTTGTTACCTCTTAAAGAGGTTGCTCCTGACCATGTGCACCCTGTTAATCAGCAAACATACAGTGATATGTGGGACGCATTTGACAAGACTAAACAAACGCTGTGGCCAATAGAGTTTGATTGGAACGGAATCACCTTATAAAAATCGGATATATCAATGACACTGTTTGAAATCCTTATACTTGCCATTATTCAGGGCATAACTGAATTTTTACCTATCTCTAGCTCGGCACATCTTATTCTGCCGTCGGCTTTGTTGGGGTGGGATAACCAAGGCTTAGCTTTTGATGTTGCTGTTCACCTAGGCAGCTTATTGGCTGTGGTTATTTATTTTAGAGAAGATATTGGCCGTATGTTGGTTGCTTGGTTAAGCAAAGGCTTTAGTCAACAACAGACCAACGACAGTCGATTAGCTTGGTCAGTCATAGTAGCGACGATTCCCGTTATTATTGTGGGTTATTTACTAAAAGACACTATCGAAGTTTATGCTCGTTCAGCTTTAGTTATCGCAATTACCACTATTGGATTTGGCTTACTGCTTTGGTACGCAGATAGTAAAGCAAAGCTAGTTAATTCATTGGATAAAATTACCTGGAAGTCTGCATTGGTTATTGGTTTAGCGCAGATAGCTGCGTTAATTCCAGGAACTTCACGCTCTGGTATTACTATGACAGCAGGTTTGATGTTGGGGTTTGACCGTGAAAGCGCAGCACGTTTTTCATTTTTATTATCTATCCCAACTATTTTAGGCGCTGGTGTATTTGCAACAGCAGATTTAGTAAGTTCGGACGTAGCTGTTGATTGGATATCCATGGGACTAGGTGTTGGGCTATCCTTTGTCAGTGCCTATGCTTGTATTTATTTATTCCTGGCATGGATATCGAGATTAGGTATGCTGCCGTTCGTAATCTATCGTTTATTACTTGGGGCGGTTTTGCTTGCCTTTGTCTTCGCTGGATAATTGATACATCTGAAATCATTGGAAACACTATGTCAGACACTATTTTTACTAAGATTATTAATCGCGAAATTCCTGCTGATATTATCTATGAAGATGATTCAGCTTTAGCGTTCAATGATATTAGCCCTCAAGCGCCGACGCATTTTCTCGTTATTCCGAAAAAACCAATTGCAACTATTAATGATATCCAGCCAGAGGATAAAGAGTTGGTAGGTCATTTGTATTGGGTTGCAGCTCAAATTGCCGAGAAGCAAGGTTTTGCGGAGCAAGGTTTTAGAACGGTAATGAATTGCAATGAATATGGTGGCCAAACTGTCTACCATATTCATCTGCATGTGCTTGCAGGGAAGCCATTAGGATGGCCTCCCTATCAGGAAAAGCTCAAAGTGTAGTATGGGTATATTACTCTAATCCAAGCAATTGCTTACCTTGAATGTAAGTAATGTCGACCGGAATATTTGCAGCTGTCAGCAACTCTAAGCTGGCAGCTAATTCTGGTTTGATAATACCTTTTTCTGCAACTAACTTAGCGACACCTTCATAATCTCCGTCTCCTTGAAGAGTGAGAATGAGACTAGATAGCTCATTCATTGCCACACGCATTTTGTCCATATCTATTTTGTATTGGCCTTGCTCGTTTCTGGCAAAAGCACCTTTCTCGCTAAAGAAGTTAAAGCGCACCATGTTCGCTTTACCATGAGCGCTGGCGGCACCGAACCTGACAGAGCGGAATATGCTAGCCATGAAGGTGACATAATAGTCCTGCAAGTTGCCTTCTTCGATGGCGCCTTTTTCCAGTAGTTGCGTGATCATATAAAGCCCTAAAATGTCGGCTTTTCCTTCCTCTAATGCAGACGCATGCTCTTTCAGTGCTTGCCTAACGGTTGAAGAACCATCGATAGTATTTTTAATGCCCAAACCATGTGCGACTTCGTGAAACATAGTATTCGCAAAGAAGGCAGTAAAAGTAACATTCGAACGTTGCTCTGGCACGATAAGCTGCTCTGTAATTGGAAGCATGATGTTGTCGAACTTAGCGCGCATCGCGTTTTTAAGTTGTAAACGTCGGGTTCCTTTTTCTAGCTGAACTTGTTCGTCGTTAGGCAGGTTAATGGCAATAGTTTTACTGCCGGCATTTCCATGTCCCGAAGAATAAATAACGTCATAAGCGTTAAGATCAGCGTTTGCTCCTGGGGTTTCTTGTTTATACTTTGAATCAACAGGGAGGTTTTGTTGTAGTTCTGGTAAGAAGGTTGCGAATCGGGCTAAGCGTTCACTCCAAGCTAAGTCTTTCAGCAAAACAAAAGACTCGAAGGCCGCTCTATAGCCAAATAGTTGGTCTTCATATGTTTCGATTGGCCCTATAACTAACTCGATCGGATTGGATTTCATATCCACCCATGCCATATCCGATGGCTGGTATTCGTCTGTTAATAGAGCTTCTGCTCTTAGATCCAAATACGCGGCAAACTCTTCATTGTCCGCGAGCTTTGCTGCCTGTTTTAATAGGGTCGACGCGCGAGTTAATTCAGCGTTGTAGTATTCAGAATAGGGGATAGTAACTAATCGACTTTGGGAGTTGCGTCTAACGACTGAATACAGGCCGTTTTTGTCTGCCATGTCGGATGCTTCGAACTCTTCTTTTGTCATGTCTTGAGGATAAAATTGAGCACCCAAGGGTTTGCTTTCGATGTCTGTTAAGAAAGGAGTGTCTCCATCCAATCTGTCCCAAGGACCGTAATTGTATCCAGCAAAGGCTTTAGCGCCTTTATCCTCAATTTTTGATAGGAACTGTGAGTGCTCACTTGGGTACGCTTGGCGCCAGAATAGATCATCCATAATGACAGAGGCATCAATCAGCAGACTTACCATTGTTTTTTGGTTTTCGCTTAAAGACGAGAGGTCTGGCTTTAACTCAACTTGTTTGTATATCGATAGCCTAGGTTGAGCAGACTCAAGTAAGGTTAGTGATTGATTTTCATTGACTGTGTCTGTGCTTTGTTGGCTGCAGGCTGCGGTAACTGCGATAACACTGCCTAGAACACAAGTTCTTAAGGTTTTGCGGGTTGAAAACATAGTGAATGCGCCTTTTTTATTTTCTTATGGCAAAGATTAACAGTCTCTAGCATAGGGTAAGTTACTTAACAGTATCAAGCGAAACAATTTACACGCAAACTAGCCTGATAGTTCTTGGAATATATCGGTGGATTTATCCAATTTTTCTTGTCGTACCTATCTTCTCTGTGTACACAATCTGTTAATTCCAGCTATAGTTATTATGTGAGCATAAGATTTAACAAGGGACTACCTTTGAAAGTTTAAGGGACTCTTCTACTGCCTATTATTGGTGAGAAATAGAACTTAGACATTTCGTTATTCCGATGGAAACAGGTTGTATTTCGCTATTCAAAATCAATAATTCGCAGGAAAAAGGGAAGCAAATAGGGATATCTTAGCTTGGAGGAAAAATCTCGTTAAGATAGTTGAAAAATAGGCTTACTTTTATACGGGTTAAATGGTACTTTTTAATTATACAAGTAAATCCGCAATGGGCTGATTTTCATGTGGTTTTTAGGATTAAAAGCCCAAAGCAAGCATAGGTTGGAATATGTCTACAGAGAACGCACTACTTACCATTCTGGTTGAAAAAATAAATAACGATACTTTGGTTTTACCGACACTACCTGCAGTTGCACTCAAAGTAAGGAAAGCAGCAGATGACCCTGATGTTAACTTGAATGCATTAGCAGATGTCATTGGCCAAGATCCATCGTTAACTGCACGTATGATAAAAATATCCAATAGTGCGTACCTAGGGCGGACAGTGAAGGTTGAAACTCTTAACCAAGCTGTTACTCGTATCGGTCTAAGGCAAGTAAAGAATGTAGCGACGGCCTTAGCAATGGAACAACTGTTTGTTTCAAAAAATGAAGTTGTTAAAGAACAGATGACCGCTATGTGGGAAGCGACGGTTGATGTTGTCGCAAACGCAATGGCAGCCATGCAAACCTATACCGACAGAACAAAAGATCGTTCGCTAAATCTTGAAACATTGACGCTCGCGGCACTTGTTCACAACATTGGTGTACTTCCTATTTTAACTGAAGCGGAACGTCATGAAGATGTGTTCGCGAACACGACTTTCTTAGAAGCGGCTATCCATAAGCTTTCTGGGCGCATAGGTTCGGCCATTATGAAAGCGTGGGGATTCGGTGAAGATTTTGCAGCACTTTGTGAAAACTGGAGAAACCTGACTCACCAAGAAGATAAAGTTGGTTATATGGATTTTGTTCGAGTTGGAGCGGCGCTTGCCGGACAAATGAATGACCAGAAATCGACTATACTTAATGTGGCTCAAAAAGCTGGCTTGTTTGAGAACGTGAGCGAGTTGGAATCTGACCAATTTGCAACTTATCGTTCTTCTGCAAAAGACATTTTTGAATAATTCTGATTTTAAAAAGAATTAAAAAAAGCCGGCATATAGCCGGCTTTTTTGTCTTTGATTCATTAATTGAACACTAGTCTCGACTGAAATCGAAGATGGACTTCATTGCCAAGACTAAGCGATTTATTTCGCCTGCCATTAGAACAAAGTCAGCATCCATACGCGCTAGTTTTTCTTCTTTGGGAATATCGTCATTTTGCTCTTTGACTGTGTCTGCGAATTTTAAGCGTTTAACCGCGAGATCTTCTTGCAGTAACATACTGAGAGACTCGTCCCAAGTAACCGCTATTTTCTGTACTTCTTTACCAGCTTCTATATGAAGTTGAATCTCTTCTGCATGCAAATCTTGATTCTTACACTTCACTATACTTGCTTGCTCACCGGGGTGTTGCAACTCGGCTTCATCAAGCAACTCAAACTGTTCGTTGGCGTTGTCGTTTGCTAGCCAATCCGTCAAGTCCGGTGAAATGCTTCTGTTGGCTAAAGGCACAACTGGCAGAGACCCAAGTGCTTTTCTCAACATAGCTAGGAATAGCTCGGCTTTTGTATCTGATGATGTATCAACGACTATCAGACCTTCTTCGATAGAAATAAACCCTTGAACGTCACCGTGCTTCAAGAACGCTTGAGGAAGCAGTTTATTGATGATTTCTTCTTTAAATTCTTGTTGCTGCTTTTTGCCAACGGGAGAGCCTGTTTCAGCTTCTATCTTTTCTACTTTTTCCTGCAACTCTGTATTAACAACAGCAGCGGGCAGTAAGCGCTCTTGTTTACGCAAGTTCAGCCACAAAAAGCCTGCTGCAGAATGTGTGAGAGCATCACCTTGTTTAAATGGCGAGTACCAACCGGTACTGCTAAGTTCTTGGCTTCCACAAGGGCGGAAGCTGAATTCCGCAAGCTGTTGCTCGACAAATTCAGCGTCTAGGTTGATATCTTGTGTTAATTGAAAAATTCTTAGGTTTTTAAACCACATAAGGTTAACTGATCCGTATGGCTGTATGTGTTTGATATAAGGCGGCGAAGGTTAGCATTGAATGACAAAGATCGCAGTAACTATAGCGGAATAAATTTTAGGAGTGCGAAAACGAACCTCAACTCGACTATAGTCGAGTTATGAAACGTTAGTACTGAATTTTATAGTGTATTTCAGGCCTTTCCCTTGCTCACTCTCTGCCACAATTTCACCGTGTAGTGCCTGAGTTACTAAGTTGTATATGATGTGAGTGCCAAGACCACTGCCACCTAAATTACGGCGAGTTGTGAAAAAGGCGTCAAAGTGTTTTTCAAGCATGGTAGGGGACATGCCAATGCCATTGTCTTCATAAACAATCTGCACTTGCTCATTTTCGCTGGTGATATCAAGTTTGATGGTACCTTTGTCACCTTCCTTAAAGCCATGAATCAAGGAGTTCATGATTAAGTTAGTGCAAATTTGTGCGATGGCGCCAGGCGCACAGTCAATAATAAGCTCGTCCGGACATTCGAGTGTTATTTCGTGTTGTGTTTTCTTAATGCTAGGTGCTAAAGACAACAGCACTTCATTGATGTACTGCTTGAGGTTGATCTGACGTTTGGCTTCACTGGTTTGGTCTACCGCAACTTGTTTGAAGCTAGCTATAAGGTCAGAAGCTCGATAGAGGTTACTCAGCAATAATGAAGTCGTCTGTTGCGCGTCTGTTAAGAAGCTGTCCATGGTGCCGGAAGTTAGCGTCTTATCATCAAAGGCTTTTTTCAATCGATTGACGCGCTCATCAAGAAAGCTCGCTGCTGTTACGCCCACACCAAGCGGTGTATTCACGTCGTGTGTAATACCAGCTACAAGACCACCAAGAGAAGCCATTCTTTCAGATTCTAATAGTTGATCTTTTGCCATCTGGAGTGTCGACATAGATTCAGCAAGCTCGGTATTCCGTGAGGTTAGCTCTTTCTCGATCTTGGCTCGGTTTTCATTTTCGAGCTTCAATTCATTTTGTTGCACCAAGAGTCTGTCTTTTTGTTGCTCTAAGTCGAGCATGATGGTGCTTAGAGAGGCTGTTTTCTTGGCAACTTCTTGTTCAAGTGAGAGGTTTTGCAAATCCAACTTCTCGTTAGCCTCTCTCAGTTCGGTTTGCGTTTCTATCAAACGTGACTGCGATTCTATTAATCCGTCGACAAGTCGGTTGTAAGCTTGTTGCAGTACTTCTAATTCATTGTTCTCAACATTACTGACATTTAGCTTGGAACGCTCTAAGTTGTTGATATCGAAATCGCTGATTTGTTTGGTTAAGTCGCTGAGAGGTTCGGTCAACATATGACGGAATGCGTTGAGAAACAGGAATACAAGGAAAGCTGTTTTAATAATGGCATTTCCGAGAAGGAAGATGATGCCAACCTCAATTCTATCGATAATGATGCCAGCGCTTGAATATAAGGTGACATCTCCAACGTTTAGGGTTCTTCCTGAGAACTCGAATATTAGTGGGAAAGTGTAACCAAAAGTGCCGTCCGCGTTGTCGTGAACGATGCCTGTGTTTGTTGGCTTGTCAGAAAGCTGTTGTATGTTAGATGTCGTGCCGAGGTCAGCTAAGAAAACACCGTTCTCATCTCTGATTTGAACACCTTCAACAATAGGAAGTTCGAGTAAACCTTCGCCGATAGAAACAGCTTGGGGAATGTTGAGCTCCCATATTGCTCTGGTTAAGCTGGTACTAAAGGTGTTTTTTAAGGTTTGAAGCTCACCTTCTATTTGAAACTTAGTGTTTAAATACTCAGTGAAAATTTGCCCAGAAGTGACAACTAACGTCAATATAAAGTAGACAGATAAGACTTTTGTCAAAAGTTTTTTTGACAGTCCGGTCTTCACTTCTGACATCAATAGTTCATCTCCTAACGACATGGCTTTCTTGCTTTTATGCACCTAAGAATATGCCCAAACTGGCATATAAACAAGTTCCTGAATTTTGTTATCGACTGACCTGAACACAGATTTTAGCCTTGATAGGCATAAATTCGTCATTAAATACACTCTTATGCGTATTATTCGTGCTTTTAACATTTACGCGCTCTTTTTGTCTGGTACAATCAGTACAGGGAATAATAACGATAACTTTTTAAGGCTCTAGATGATTTACAAAGCACAAAGCCCCGCTGGTTTTGCAGAAGAATACATTGTTGAATCCATTTGGAGTGGCCGATTCCCACCCGATACCATATTACCCGCAGAGCGTGAGCTGTCTGAATTGATTGGCGTAACGCGCACAACCTTAAGGGAAGTTCTACAGCGACTCGCACGAGATGGTTGGTTAACTATTCAACACGGCAAACCTACTCGAGTGAATAACTTCTGGGAGACGTCTGGACTCAATATATTAGAGACTCTGGCACGTTTAGACCAAGACGGTATTCCAGAGCTGGTGGACCATCTATTAGCTGCTCGAACAGCTGTAAGTGTGGTTATCATCCGTGCAGCTATCAAGAAAGATGTCCAGAAAGTGATTGATTCAATCGAAGGTTACAAAGCGTTGCCAGACGACGGAAAAGCGTTTGCAGAGTTTGAATATAACCTCACGCATAATTTGACTATTGCATCTGGAAACCCTGTATACATCTTGATGATGAATGGTTTTAAAGGGTTATTCTCAAGAATTGGTGGCTACTACTTCTCTAATTCTACGGCACGTGAGCTGGCGAGAAAGTACTATTCGGACTTGAGTGTTTTAGCACAGAACAGTGATATTGATGGTATTCCTAAAGTGGTTCGTAACTACGGTATCGAAAGTGGAAAGGTTTGGCAGAATATACGTGGCGATATGCCATCAGATTTGGTCGATTAGTTTATATCTCATCAATGATCATATCCCTATCAAAGGGATATGATTTTTTCTCTTCAAAAAATTCTCAAATTAATCAAACGCTTAAAATAATATTGTCAACTTTTTTCTAAAAGTTGGCGAATTAGTATGCGGTTTCTAATTTATTTCCTTATCTTTGTCAGCGTCAAATGAAATTAACCCGAGGAAAATATCATGACTAACTTAGATTCATTGAAAGGTAAGGTATCTGAAGCTGAAGAGTTTGCACGTAAAATCTGGTTAGCAGGTTTGGGTGCTTATGGTAAAAGCTTTGACGAAGCACAAGGTCGTTTTGAAAAATTAAGCGGCGACGCAACTAAAGTTTTTGAAGACTTAGTAGCTAAAGGTGAGACGTTAGAAGTTGAAGCTAAAGACAAGTTTAAAGAAAAAACTAACGTTGAAGAGCGTGTTGCTGAAGTTCGTAAGAAGCTTGGTTTAGACAAGCAAAGCAATGACCAGAAAATTGAAGAGCTATCTAACAAGATCGATCAATTAACTGACATCGTTGCTAAGTTAGCTGCTAAATAAGTTATTGACCTATCGCCTAACATGGCTTTAGTACTAAGACGCTAGAGTTGAGTTAGGCGCTTATCGAACTGGAGTAAACAATGAAATCTGTAAAAGACTTTGAAAACTTTGGCCGCAAAGCGTGGCTAGCAGGATTGGGTAGTCTGGTTTTCGGTAAAGAATACGCGACTGCACAATTTGATAAAGTTTATACTGAAACTGGTCAGATAATTTCTAACCTAATGTCTGCCGGTGAAAAGTTCAGCGAATCTGAAGACAACAAATTCCCTGCAGTTGATGAAAGGATAACGCAAATTCGCGAAAAGCTTGGGCTAGACAACAAGCAGCCTAATCAGCTGCAAGAGCTTGAGCAGCGTGTTGCGCATTTAACGGATGTTGTTAATAAGCTTGTTGAGAAAAAGTCAGAAGACGCGGCTCCTGCACCTAAGACGAGAAAGCCTCGAGTTTCTCGCACAAAGGCTGCAACTCCTGTTGAGACTGACAAAGCGGAAACAGCATCAACGGCAAAAGAAACAACAACAGCTAAGAAGACGACGGCCAGAAAGCCAGCGGTGAGAAAAACACCTGCAGCCAAGAAAGAGACTGCTTCTAGCAAGGCTCCTGCGGCGAAAAAGGCGACGACAACACGCCGAGCGCCAGCTAAAAAGCCAGCCACAAAAGCAGCTAACGATTAATTGCTTCGCGATTTGATAAATAGAAAAGCCAGTCAAGAGACTGGCTTTTTTGATTCCTATAACGTTAATAAAAATCCATTTTCCTAAGTGGGATATGTTCCGGTGCCGGGTCTTTTTCAGTTAACTTGATCCAAAAAGTATCGTTAAGGACAGATGGAAAAACATCTTTGTTCTGAAGCGCTTTACGGCTAATAAATTTTGCATCGACTATGGTCTCAGACTTTGCAAGTGGGGAGTTATGATTGAGTTCACCTCCCGAAATTTTGCATTGGTACCAAAACTTAATGAGTCGTGTAGTTGGCTCGTACATTTCTTCTATGTAGAGTAGGTTACCGACTTGAACGTCAAAGCCAGTTTCTTCTTTGACCTCTCTGATAGTTGCTTCGTGAAGAGATTCTGTCCCCTTAACCCCACCTCCTGGGGCAACCCAAAAGTCATACCTTCCAGTTAGTTTATGGTTAACTAGCAGTATTTCATTGTTCTCTGTGATCAGGGCGCCAACAGATATTCTATGCTTCATTTTCCGTTCTCCTAATAGTTTTTAATTTGTTTTAGATAGCAGTAAATATGCGATTGCTAAATTCCAGATCCCTTGGATACAAACTACCAGCGTCATTCCAAATAAATTGAGCGTTAGCCATCCACTGATTATCGAAATGCTGATCGTCAGCCCTATGATCAAACCAAAAACAGCGACAATTTTTTGAAGCTGTTGTGATTGCAATAGATTTAGGGACCAAAACGCGATAGATAGTGACGTGCCAATGACACTGGTGTTAGCCAACGCTTGATTAATGTTCCAGCTGAATGCTCTGAACAAAGGTGTATAAGTCAATAATTCGCTTTGGTGTGTTGCAACCTCTTGCAAGAAGTTAGGGTATATAAAACCGTTTACCAAAGCTGCTAGCGTCATAAGTATGGTGCTAATGATATATAGCGTTAACGCAGACAACACGCTGATGTTGGAGAGCCCTCGAAGGGAGGAATAAATAGCGAAAGCTAGGCAGTTAGCCATTAATAAACCAATGAGACCGCCGTGAACTAAGTTATTTATCCCCATCTCGTGTGCATTTTCCGCAACTTGTCGTGACAGTTCATGATTGCCAATAGTGGGATGGTTAATGATGAGAGCAATACTAAGAATCGTACTTGCGACAGTAGTGAAAGCTGCGACTTTATTGTTAAAAGGTAGACTATTCATAAAGATTTATCTTCGATGGCAGTAAATACATATCAAGAGTTTGCGTTCATCTTCGTTCAAGCTGTAGTGGTTTTTGGACCTGTCGAACTTTTGCCTTTAACTGTTCGTTAACTCGTTACAATTTACTGAAATGTTTGCTTAAAATAGGTACTCATCATAGTTGCGAGTAATGTTTAATGACTCATCATGCATCCGTATATCAGTTAGATAAACGCAGTCAAAAAAGCTGGCATAAGATAAGAGCAGCGTTCGAGGTTCTTGTTTTGAGTGAGCGGTATGATGAAATTACAGCGGGTGACATTATTGAGAAGGCGGGCGTCTCTCGTTCAACGTTTTATAGCCACTTTGAAAACAAAAATGCTGTGCTTGGTAAAAGCTTACATCCTCCATTATCTGTTCTTGCTAACTGCATTGATCCAAATTCCCCGATTGAACCGTTACGTCAAATTTTGCAGCACTTTTGGGAGCATCGAAGCTTTTGCCGTCTAATTCTGACGGGTACGCCACGAAAAGCCGTCAACCAGATGTTAATTGAGCTTCTGGAACAGCAGATTATTGAAAACTTAAATGCAAACCAAAAACAAATTCTTATTTCTGAAGCTCATGCGGCTACGCAAATTGCTGCGTCTCAGCTTGCGTTGCTCGATACTTGGTTATTGGGCAAAGCAGCGTCAAGTGATAAGAAATTAGCTGAGGCAATGAAGAAAACATCAATAGGGTTATTGACGGCTTTAATAAGTGATTAAGTGTATTTTATCCGGTTAAGGAAGCCTGAATATTGCAACTGCAGCGCTTCAGGCCTTTAAATATTAGAGCAACATGCCTTAAGCACTCGCTGATTTAGGAATATGCTCATGTAAAATTTGGCTTTCTCTTTCTTTTAGTAAATCGAGATACTGCCCAAAGGTTTTGCTGATACGCATGCTTCTTTCAATAACGTCTAGCTTACTCCAAGTTGCCTTTTCCGCATCGTCAATGAGTCGTTGAATGCCTTCTCTTGTTGGGTTGGCGAGCAAGCACTTGATGTTTTCAAAGCTAAGCTCTGGCATCACATTAATATCGCCCACGTATTGTTGATCAATTAACGAACGCACTTTGTGAATACCCAATTTGGCGCCATTGCTGGACGTCATATTCTCCAACATGTCGCACACGAAAATACTGTTGATTTTCGCCATGTTGGTAATGTGTTGCATGGCCAATGCTCCAAGCCCTTTTTGTGGTGCTTTGTCGTGTCTTGGAAGAAACGGTACCGCGACAGGGTTAGTTTGGCTGACGATGCTGTGATTAACGCCATAAAGCCTTGCTAGGCGTTCAAAAGGTAAATCGGCCATTAATGAACCGTCGGCAAAAACACGATTAGGTATGTAAGGAACTACCTCTCCAGCTGCATTCTTCGCCCTGAGTTTGACAGGAGAAAACATATAAGGGATTGCACAAGATGCTCTCACTGCTTGGCTGATGATTGCTCTTGGCGATGTCCGGCTATTCAATAGTCGAGAGTGTTGATGCAGATCTGCTGGTGAGACAGTGACCGTAATATGACGTTTGGTTTTTTCGTAAGCTTCTTCAAAGGTCGTAAGGCCAAAAAAGTCAATCAGTGCGTTTTCAAGATTGGTGCTATCGAAAAGACTCTTCTTCCTAAAACCTTGCCAAATGCTCCATTTTTCAAAGCGTTCGAAAATAGAATCTGCAGATAGATCTTCAACTAGCTCATCATCTGTTCTTGTGCCAACCACAGCAGCAATAATAGCGCCTGCACTAGCACCAGAAATCACATTAGGCAGTAAATCATGCTCGGTTAAGCATTTAATAACGCCGCAGTGGAAAAAGCCTAAGCCTGCACCTCCACTCAGCATAAGACAGCTTTGACCAAAGCTGTGGGCTGTTTCGTCAAAGAAAGATAATTTTTCGTAGAAATCGACGGTGTTTTCGTCTGCTTTATAGATAAATTCTAATGCCAGACAAACGTGCTCGATAAATTCTTCAATCAGGCTTTTGGTGCCAATTTTACAGTGGTGAAGTAATTCGGGGTTTGATATGTTGCCAAGGTTGCCGTGTATCCCTTCATGTAGGATAGACATAAGTTCAATAGCGTCTTCTTTGGCTATGGCTAGCTTGATTCTTTCAACCCGCTTTTTGATGAGTTTGTAGTCGTAGTCGCGAGAAAAGGTTTGTTCTTTCCATTCATTGGCACCCGACATCTCATCATGTAAAAGACATGCCTCACTATACTCTTGATAGCTCCTGGCATTATCTATAGCACGCTGAACTGTGCTCAACTTGTTTTTAGACGACATAATGACGGCCCTCTATTACAGACTAATTCCTTTGATCTCTTATAGCCTATGGGGAGGTAAATTAGCTCACCAATAGGGTTAGAAAAATCAAACAGCCCTTTATCAGACCGGAAAAAATTAGAAATCGCTACCCAATTTTCAAATATTTGGTCTTAATCTTTTAACTCAAGTATATCGGGCATTATTAGTGCCATTTTAGATTGACCATTGATGCGTCAATCGTTAGCCTGCTTATAACTATAATATAAATACCGCTAAGTATTGACGCTGAATGGATTGGATAAGCCAAAACCTGACTCTTGTATTGATCCCGGTTATTAGTGCCGTTGTGGGATATATCACTAACTTTCTCGCTGTGAAGATGATGTTTTATCCCATAGAGTTTTTCGGGATAAAGCCATTTTTAGGTTGGCAGGGGCTTATTCCAGCAAAACGTCGGGAAATGGCTGAAATTGAAGTCGAGCTGGTACTGGGTAAATTATTAAGTGTTAAAGAGATAGTTAATCGACTCGACCCCGCTCAAATTAACAAAGCGATATCTCGACGCCTTAAACAGGTCATCCGCAAGATTGTCAATGAAGTGATGGAAGAATCAGCTCCAACCTTATGGGCTAGTTTACCTGTTCAAGGAAAGAATCTGGTCTATAGCCGCATCGAGTTAGACTCGCCCAATGTAGTCAATAAGATGGTGCATGACTTTCAGCACAATATTGACGAAATACTGGATATTAAAGAACTAGTAGTAGAACAGCTCGTTCAATCTCCTGAATTGATCAATGAGATCTTTTTGAAGTCTGGCGAGAAAGAGTTTCCCTTTATTGAAAAGTCGGGTTTGTACTTTGGTTTCTTATTTGGCTTGCCAACCATGGCCTTATGGTATTTCTATCAAGCCTGGTGGATTTTACCGCTGGGTGGTTTGATTGTTGGGTATGCCACTAACTGGATTGCATTGAAGATTATTTTTGAGCCCAAACAACCGATTAGGTTTGCGGGTATGACGTTTCAAGGGATGTTCCTTAAACGGCAGTCGGAAGTTTCTCGTGTTTATTCAGATATCATCGAAAAGAAGCTGTTTAACTCCAAAAATGTGGTTGAAATTGTGTTAAATGGCTCAGGTTCAAATCAGTTATTTGAGCTTATTGAGTTACATGTCAACGATGCGATTGATCGCTATATTTCTATGGCTCAACCTTATTTTGCGTTAGGGGTGGGAACAGAGAACTATTACAAAATGAAACGCCTGGCGGTGCAGCGTATTTTTGCAGATTCTGATAAGTACCTATTGTACGCACATGAATATGCAGATGGTGCCCTAAGAGTCGGTGAAGATTTGAGACTGAAAATGGAAGCCTTAAGCCCCGAGGAATTTGAAGGTGTGCTTAGGCCTGCATATCAGCAAGACGAGTGGAAACTCATTGTCACTGGTGCCTTATTAGGTATGGGCGCAGGTTTCTTCCAGCTTTTCTATATCTTTGCCTAAAACTTGTTAAGCGCCTTTTGGGCGATCATTTCAAGCTGTTATGCAGTTCAATCAGAGCTTGAGTGAGTTTATGCTTAGGCGCTATATCAACGAGTGGCCTCTTGGCTTGGTGTGATTCCCTCATCTTCACTGACTGATTGATATATGTCGGTAAAACGGGATAGCCTTCATCGATGAGTTCATTGACGATTTGATTCGGTAGCTTTGCATTCGCCATATATTGATTGGCAATAATCCCTTCAATCACCAACTCATCATTATGATCTTCAATAATTTCGTCGATCTTCTGTTTTAAGCTGTATAAGCCCTTGCGAGCAAAGTCGTCGCAATCAATAGGTATCAGACAAGCATCAGCCCCGATTAATGCTGAGAGGCTATAGAAGTTTAATGCAGGCGGTGTATCTATGTAGATTCTGTCATAGTCATTTTGCAGCGTTTTTAACGCATCGCGCAGCTTATAAATTTTATGTCGACCATCTAACTCATTTTCTAACTTCGCCAACCGTGTTGAACCTTGAATAACATCAAGGTTGTCGTAACTAGTACGCTGGCAGAAGTCACTAGCGGGTTTCTTAACGAGATGGAAAGTAATGGTTTGTTCAAATAGGTCGGCAATGGTGTTCTGTGCACTTTCGTCAGTCAGTCCCAAGTACTGGCTAGAGTTGCATTGTGTGTCCAAATCTATCAGTAATGTTTTCTTTCCCTGGCTCGCTGAAATAGCCGCTAAGTTGACGGATAAGCTTGATTTACCGACACCACCTTTAATGTTAAATAACACTCGTATCATTTTTAAAGCTCGTCCGTTCGAATTATTAGATAAATACTACTTAATTTGGGTATAGTAACTAGGGGCTGTTGATCTTCATTGTAAAAATATACCGCATAGATCAACAGGCTTTAATATAACTGAATAAGCATAAAGCTTGTATTACACTTTTCAGCAGTGGTTGTGATGTATAAACTTTCTCACCAAAATTAGAATTTAATCAAAGGGTTACTCAAATAGTTACCTTCAAGGATATTGATAGATGAAGACAGCCGAAAAAATACTACTGACTGCACTTGAGCTGTTTAATTCTAATGGTGAATCTGGCGTAACATCCGTTGATATTGCCCTTGAACTCGATATTAGTCCAGGTAATTTATATTACCATTTTAAAGGGAAAGAGATTATAGTATCGGCTTTGTTTGAGATGTACCGCGAACGCATGGAGTCAATTCTGAACTCTCGTGAAGCGGGCGACATTAATATTCAGGATTTTTTCTATTATCTGCTTCTTATCTTGCAGCAATCGCACCTTTTTCGTTTCCTTTATCGTAGCCCTTCAGATATCGCAGAAAAATATCCTGAAGTGAGCCGTGGTTTTCAAAAACTGATGAAGACAAAAGAGGACACTCTAAGACGGCTATTCGTTTATTTTGTTGACGAGGGGGTCTTGGAGATAGCCGATAATAAGCGGGAATCTATCATCACCCTTGTTGGATTGGTGTTTACACAAGCACCGAGTTACTATCTTCTTAAGGGTGATAATATTAATGACGAACGGTATATCAATGACAGCTTAAAAATGGTGCTTTTTACTCTGCAGCCTTACTTTGTCGCAAGTGAAACGAATGATGCACTGATGTTGGATATTGATGATTGGTTGAATGACAAAGGGGAAAGTTAGTGGCAAAGAAATTATCATTTTTTGATAAAGCATTCTGGATAACAGAAACAGTTCATAACCCCAAACATGTCGCCAGCCTTCAGATTCTGACCCTCCCCGAAAATGCCGGTGACGATTATCTCGATAACCTAGTCGCTGAAATGCGAAGTTTTGATAAACCAGTCTACCCCTTTGGCAGTAAAGTAAAAGCATTCCTAGGTTATCCATTAGCTCTCGTGCCAGCAGAGATGGATATGGAGTATCACGTTCAGCTCCATGAGATTGAGGATGTCAGTGACATGCAATCCTTGCACGAATATGCTGCGACCTTGCATGAAACACAACTCGATAGAACGAAGCCATTGTGGCAGTTCACCGTGATTAAAAGTAAGAAAGGAAGGGATTTCTGTATTTACGTTAAAATCCATCACATGATTGGTGATGGCGCGACTATGGTGCGTTGGTTACAAGCGGGTTATTTGGAAGAGCCCGACAGTGAAAAGTTTCGGCCCGTTTGGGCCAAGCGACGCAAAAGGAGCGCGCGAACTAAACGCAGTAAAGTCAATAGTATTTTAACTGGGCTTTGGGAATCGATTATCACGATCAAGGATATTCTCTGGGTATTTGTCCGTTTGTTGTTTAAAGCTATCAGGCTTAATCGACACTATATGCCAATTCCCTTTACAGGAACTCGAACTGTGCTGACGGGGCAGGTTAAACAAGGTCGCGTGATATCCACTTGTGATCTCGATTTTGATCGAGTTCAGGCGCTTTCGAGGCGCAGCAGAGCTACAGTGAATGAAGTCTTACTATGCTGCTTTGATATAGGCACGCATCGCTTTTTAATGGACTACGGTCATAGCTTTAAACGGCCTTTGTATACCAATATGCCAATTAACCTGCGTAAGCCCGGGGAAGAAACTGGCGGGAACCAAATTGCTATTGTCCCAGTTAAGTTGGCACACGGTTCAAATGATCCTTATCTAAGACTAAGACAGATCATTGAAAACCATCGCATTGTTAAGAATGCTGCCAAGAAGGCAACACCTTCGGCATTCAGTTATTACACCGTCATCATTCAGACTTTTGCGTTGATTTTTGAGCAGTTGCATATAACCGATTGGATGAAACCAATCGCTAATATTTTAATTTCTAATGTGCCAGGGCCTAAACAGGCACGTTACTTAAAAGAAAGTCGATTAAAGGCAATCTATCCTATTTCCACTATTACTCCGGGTGGTGGCGTTAACATCACACTACTGACTTATGACAAGACAGCTAATATCGGTATTGTGGCTTGTAATAGGCATATTAAGTCGCTGGAGCCCATGGCCGATTACTTCGTTGAAGCTTTTGACATGTTAGAGCAGTGCATCGATAACCCAGATCTCAATATTGAAGATATTGGTGAGAAAATCGATGAAGTCGATAAGGCGATAGTATTGGACGCACCAGATGAAGAACAAATGGGATTGGATTCGCTCATTGAGGAAGAAGAGGAACATGCATCCGTTCCTCATTAACCAATTAAACGGGTGACTATTCGGTTGGCTCAGCGATGAGCTTAGCGATTTCGGCGCCCAATTTAATGTCTTCAATCATGCCAAAGTAGTGGGCTTTTAACTGTCCTTGTTTATCTATTAGTAGGGTTGTTGGTGTTCCTCGCATGTTGTACAGATTCATTGTTTGAGGAATCGGTGTGCCAACCCCTGGCTTATCGATAGCAACTGGGAAATTAATTTTATACTCATGCATAAAAGCCGTGAGTGTTTCCCTCTGCATTGCTTCATGATGTTCGAATACTGTGTGTATGCCGAGTACTGCAAGGTCTGATTCAGGAAAGTGACTTCTTACCTTTTTGATTTGTGGAATCGCATGTGAAACACAGCCAGGGCATAAGAGCTGGAACGCTTCAACAAGTATGACTTTTCCTCGTAATGACTGAAGGGACAAGTCTTGGTTGGCACCTATCCATTCCTGTACGATAAGTTCAGGGGCTGTATTATCAGTTGTCATGAATTGCTCCTATTGAGTGATTTTATATCTGTGACCAATGATGCTTAGCTTTCTGGGGTATAAAAGAGTCGCCTGGACCAATCTTCCACGGCACCATTTTCCAAACGTTTTGTGAGACTTGCTCGACATGTCTTTCCCAGGTATTCAAGTCCGGCTATGCCTTCGAGTAAGGAACTGTTTAGGGGATCGATATACATGAGGTGATTAAGGGTTTGGATAGACCAACGAGATTGCAATCTCTCTAATAAATTGAGATTGTCGCCCTGTTTAACAACTCCTTCCTGTAAAACTCGGCAATACCAACCTGTTCTTCCATTTTCCTGAATGCTTGTAGACATCTGCTCGTAATCGAAACGAAAATTCAGTTTCCAACAAGGCTGCCTATTTTGTGATACTTGAATTACGGCTTCGCCAAGCTGGAAAATATCACCAATGAAAATGTCCTTTTCTTCGACTGTGTTGAGTGTGATGTTTTCACCAAATGCTCCAGGCTTGAGAAGATCAGAATGAATTATGTTTTCTCGTTTCCAAGCACTATAGTTTTTACCTGCGTAGAAGTGGACAGCCTTCTCAGGGCCTCCGTGATGTCGTGTATCAGCATGCTCATTGCCTTCAAAACCGTTTTCACCTAAGAAAATGGAAGAACTAACGATGTCTTTAGCGATAGCGCTAAAGACATCAGTGTTAGGTATTTTGCGAGCTTTTCCAACGCGTATGCTGTGAATGGACTCGGAGATTAACGTATTCATTGGCAGAATTTTTGAAATCATTGTATCGATGCGATACTATGCTAATGGGGCGCCATTATTCTGTCAATGTTAATTAGGATATATGGTATAAAGTTGCCATCGGCCGAAGCCAATTTCCGAGTTGAAGTAAGATAGATGAATAAAGAAAACGAAATTTATACATTGATAGAACGAATAGGTAATTTGCTCAAAGCGGAGAGCCGAGCTAAAGGAGCCGAGCTAGGACTGCAAGCAGTGCAGCAGGATACTTTGTATTACCTATCAATATGTAATCGTTACTCTGATCATTTATTAGCGTTGACTAAATTCTTAGGATTGACCAAAGGAACCGTGGCACAGACGGTAAAAATAGTCGAAAAGAAAGGCTTGGTTACCAAAGAAAAAGACGCCGTTGATAAACGTATGTCTCACCTGATACTGACAGAAGAGGGGAGGCAACATATTGAAAACTCGGCACCGCCAGATAACTTTATTTCAACGATTGGCTCACTGTCTGAAAAACAAAAGGGCGAATTCTTATCACAGTTGAGAACTTGCTTAATGACTTACCAAAACTTTAATCAAGTTAATGGCTTTGGTGTGTGCCAGTCTTGTACTTACAACATGACGACCGAAGATGGTTTTCAATGTGGCTTAACGAAAGAAAAACTGTCCGAGAGTGATGTACAAAAAATTTGCGTAGAGTTTGAGCCTTCGCTAGCTTAGTCTTTGTTAGGCGTTTAGCGAGTCATTGTTCTTAGCAGGTTTGTATTGCCTGAGCGTTCGTATAATGCAGCTACGAGTCGAGGCTTTAGCCATGCAAATGAAAATTTCTGCTTTAATTCAAGATATATTTTTGACTCAAACCAGTGTAAGGGAATTACCAAAGAAGTATTGTTTACTTCGTCAGGGAGATACGAGTCAGCACGCTTATTTTGTAAAGTCAGGCTGCTTAAGGATGTGGTATAACGACCATGGTGATGATATCACCGTTAAGTTTTTCACATCGGGTGATGTAGTTTCTTCGCTCGAAAGCTTCTATCAAGAGATACCTAGTATATTCGGTATTGAAGCCGTTATCCCTTCGACTGTAATGTCGGTAGATAAAGCGACATTTAAAAAGTACGCTACTGAATCTTCAGCTTTTAACCAAGAAATGTTAGCCGTAGCGGTTGCTTGTATGGCTGACTATCAAAACTTGTTTTTAAATCGAATTATGAAAAGCCCTGAAGATCGTTTTCAGCTGCTCATGGAACTAAACCCCGAGTTGTTTGATATTGTTCCGCATCATTACATTGCTTCTTATCTTGGTATTACGCCTGTATCACTAAGTCGTATTCGAAAAAGAATCAGTGATTATTAACATTTGTTAATGCCGGTTCCTTCCAGTTTAAATAAGCTCTTTCATAGTTATCCCTAGATAAAAAGGCGAATTATGAAGTATTTAGCGGGGCGGATTTTTCTGCTTTTGGGTGTTATTTGTGGCTTGGTAAGCTTTTGGTTCACATTAGAATTCACATGGAATACCGACTTTCAAGCAACCAACCTCGAGATAGGGCCTACACACTCTAATTACCACGCTTTTCGAGAAGCGTTGCTAGCGCTAGCCGTCAATTTATTAATGATTCGAGCGATCCTCAAAGCAGGAGGTCTTAAGTTTGAATTCTGGGCAACGACGATGTTCATGGCAGCGTTCTATTATGCCGGGTGGTGGTTAGCATGGCCTATTTGGGGGTATCACGCTCCTTACTTGAGCGCAGAGGTCAATCACCTTGTTGCTACCATTGGTGGGTTAGTTGGCTTGTTATTGGTTAAGCCCCAAGCAGATTAGACTTGGTTTAATCATGGAAGATAAAACGTAGCTCTCCATTTTTTATGGCTACTTTTTCCCCTAATTCGATAAAGAGTGCTTGGTCCCATTCGCTGGGATCCATCTCGTAAGTCAAATCCTGACTACTGGCGTATTCTCTGACTCGTTGCTCTATCTCAGGTGTGTGGTAATCCAGAACTCGCTGCTTATTGCCTGAGATATAGAGTTTCAGATATTGCGTTAAGTCACTCATATTATTGCCACTAAGCAAGTTCATCGCCTTTAGCGTACCGCCCATCATGGCTGTTACAGGGGATGGAATTAGCTGCTTTAGGATGGATTGTCCGTCATTAATCAGTCCATACTCGTCTTTGATTAAAACGATTTCTTTAATATTAATGCTATCGATAGAAACGACTTTTGTTTCTTTGTTGTAGGCAGGGATCGCCAGTAGGTGAATATATAAATGTGCTCGATATAGAGGTGTGCCCATTGAATCCACCTTCAATTGGCCTTTAAGTTCTATCTTAAAGTGCTCTACATCGTAAGGCATACGCAATGAGCCACCAGTGATAGAGAACTCACCATTACTGGCTGGAATATTGACTGGGAACTGAATAGGAAATTGTTGCCTCAGTAAGTCGTTCAATTCGGCCTCTGTGTAAACAACGTGTTTGAGCCGTTTAAAACGGATCATTAACTTAGCGAAAAGTATTTGCAGCTTTTCGCGCCAATCCTGACTCAATGATATTTCCCCTTAACGTTAGAGCGTGTTGAACATAAATTATCTGTCAGGGTATATCCAGCAATTTCATGAATAAAGGCTAATAATATGGAGTAGGTCATATTTGATATTACGAGTGTTAAATTTACCTATGTTGAGATGCGGTGAGTTTGCGCATAATCAAATGCTAGGTGTAACTATTTGATTAACAAAAAGATAACAGAAAGACTCAGAATTTTTAAAAATTTAGTCTCAGTTCGTTGCTGTTCTGGTAAAATACGCCTGGTAAGACGTCAGAGCAGTTGCTGTGTTTTAGTGTACTCAATAGATCTCAAAATACGCCCAGGCCGTAATTAAGATAGCTTCCATGAGCATAGATATAACATGTGCATGAGAGGAATGAGAGAAGCTAACAACCTTGTAGTCTGCAAGATGACGAGTATATGAATGTGTAGGTAGATATGTCTCAAGAAAAGTTTGATTATGTCATCGTTGGCGGTGGTTCAGCGGGTTTAACATTAGCGTCTCGGTTGACCGAAGATGCGTCTATTTCTGTCTGTTTGCTTGAAGCAGGTGGACCTGACAAAAATCTACTTATTCATATTCCATTTGGCTTATCACTTCTTTCACGGTTAGCGAATCTAGGTTGGGGTTATGACACTGAACCGCAAGCTGAGCTCGACAATAGGCAGCTATACATCCCCAGAGGGAAAACGCTAGGTGGTTCTAGCTCCATTAATGCCATGTGCTATATTCGCGGAGTTAAGCAAGACTACGACAGCTGGGCTGCTGGTGGCGCAATGGGGTGGGACTGGGACTCCGTACTACCTTATTTCAAGAAGTCAGAAGATCAAGAGCGTGGAGAGAGTGAACTACACGGCGTTGGCGGACCTTTGTCGGTTAATGATTTACGTTATGTAAATCCAATGTCTCGCGTTTTTATCAAAGCACGCGAAGCGCTAGGGTTAGCCGAAGTTGATGACTTTAATGGCAAAGAAAGACGAGGCCTAGGTGTTTATCAAGTCACTCAAAGAGACGGACAGCGTTGTTCAACAGCGAAAGGCTACTTATCACTTGCTAAAGAACGCTCCAATCTGAAAGTCATTACGAGTGCCTTAGTTGAGAAAGTCATCCTAGAAGATAAGAAAGCTGTTGGTGTTAAATTCTCAGTTAATGGGCAGAGCCAAGAGGTTCATTGCCAACGAGAAGTTTTAGTTTGCGGTGGTGCTATTAACTCGCCGCAGGTATTGATGTTGTCTGGCATTGGCCCTAAAGAACACTTAAAAGAAAAAGGCATTGATGTTGAAGTTGATTTGCCGGGCGTTGGTCAGAATTTGCAGGACCATTTGGATGCTATTATTCAACATAGAACCAACGTAGCTGCTGGCTATGGTTTGGCTTTTAGAGCTATCCCTGGTTACATCAAAGCAGGGTTCCAATACCTATTTGGAAGAAAGGGAATGTTGAGTTCAAACATTGCCGAAGCGGGAGGTTTTGATAAAACCAAATACGCCAATGGTACGGAAGATATTCAATATCACTTTTTACCGGCTATTTTACATGATCATGGCAGAAAAACGGTTGCAGGTTTTGGTTATGGTTTACACATTTGTCACTTGTATCCAAAGAGCCGTGGAGAGATTCGATTAAGGTCGTCTAATCCAGCGGATATAGCGGTCATTGATCCACAGTTTTTGACTCATGAAGAAGATAGAAAGGTGATGGTTGAAGCGGTGAAACTTGGCCGCAAGATTCTAAACTCAAAAGAATTTGACCAATATAACTCAACCGAAATGCTGCCTGGTAAAGATGCGGAATCAGATGATGATATTCTTGCCTTTATACGCAAACGTGCAGAAACCATTTATCACCCTATTGGGACTTGTAAAATGGGAGCTGAAGATGATCCTACAGCTGTGGTTAACCCTCAACTTCAAGTTAAAGGTGTTGAAGGCTTAAGGGTTATTGATGCTTCGGTTATGCCTACCTTGATAGGCGGTAATACTAATGCACCTACCATTATGATTGCTGAACGAGCAGCAGACCTCATCAAAGAGAGTCATTAACACCCCCATTCTTGTCGATATTTTCTCTCCTCAGTACAGTTAGACTCTAAGGGGAGAGTAAATATAACCGTTAGCTATATCTTGTTACATAATTGAAACATAAATGATCAAGATATTGGCAATTAATGTGAAAACATGAAGGTCTAATACATTAGTCGTAATCACTTGGGTGAGAAGCGTTTTGTTATCTAGAGCTGTGTTTCCTTTCCTTTTTCTCATGCTTTGGTCGTCATTTTCCCAGGCCAAAGGGTATTGTGTTGAACAGTGGGCTTGTGTCGAAATAGATGGCCCACAATCCCATCCAGAGTTTTATCTGGTCAATAAGAAAGCATTTCCCATTACCATGACACTCACAGTTACTGCGAAGAACTTGCGTAGTGAAGATATGATTGCTCGTCGATATGTAGAGACACGAGTACTAAATGGCAATGACCGTATTAAAGTTTTAGACCTTGAGCCTCAGCACGAGTCTCGTAGAAGCCATTATAACTATGCGTTTGATTGGGCGTTAGGGAATATGTATGCCGAACATAATGATGCCTATCGTTACCGGTTACCTTTCGGTGAATCAGCCAAATCTCGTCTTGTTCAAGGGTTTAATGGCAGTTTTAGTCATAGAGGCTCGTCGCGATATGCGGTTGATTTTGCAATGCCCGTAGGTACACCCGTTTTAGCTGCTCGCGATGGCGTCGTCATGGATGTTGTGGAGAAGCATAATCGTGGTGGTGCTAGCCGCCGTTACGCGCGTTATGCAAACTATGTCATTATTATTCACGATGATGGTACAACCGGTGAGTATTATCATCTCCGTAAAAATGGCGCTGCCGTTGTCGTAGGCGATAAAGTTGAGGCAGGGGACCTGATTGGTTATTCAGGTAATACTGGTTTTTCATCTCTTCCACACTTGCACTTTGCTGTTTATCGAGCAAAAAGTCATGGTAAGTTCGAGTCTGTTCCATTTCGCTTTGAAGGTGATGAACAGCGGCGCCCACGATTTGGTTATGGTAACCGGGCTAACTAAGTTCCAGCCGCTAGCAGCCAATAAAAAAGGCTCTATAAAGAGCCTTTTTTGAATTTAGAGTTTGTATCTAGAATTTCTTATGCGAAGTTTTGAGCTGCGAAATCCCAGTTAACCAATGCCCAGAAACCTTCTAGGTACTTAGGACGAAGGTTACGGTAATCGATGTAGTAAGCGTGTTCCCACAAATCAACAGTCATCAATGGAGTCAATGAATCATCTGTTAGAGGTGTTGCTGCATTGCTGGTATTAACGATGTCTAGGCTACCATCAGCTGTTTTAACTAACCAAGTCCATGAAGAACCGAAGTTGTTCACTGCTTTGTCGTTGAATGCTGCTTGGAAGTCAGCGAATGAACCCCATTTAGCATTGATTGCATCAGCAAGCGCACCAGTAGGCTCACCACCACCGTTAGGGCTTAAGCTGTTCCAGTAAAAAGTGTGGTTCCAAATTTGTGCTGCGTTGTTGAATACGCCACCGTCAGAAGATTTAACAACTTCTTCAAGGCTCTTGTTCGCAAAATCAGTACCTTCAACTAAACCGTTCAACTTAGTCACGTAAGTTGCGTGGTGCTTACCATAGTGGTATTCCAAAGTTTCCGCAGAGATATGCGGCTCTAGTGCATTCTTTTCGTAGGGTAGGGCTGGTAATTCAAAAGCCATGATGGATTCTCCATTGTTAAAGGTTTTGTTTGCTCAAAATTTTTGTAAATGTAGCCGGAATTCCCTCTTTATAAAAGAGTGGAAATGCATTTATCTGCAATGGATAAATTTTAGGCTAAGACTAATCTTCCTGCACAGATCCTAACAATACGTTTATCCGTATTGTAGAAATATCGCGAATCAGTTTAATACTTTTATTTTTGGTAATGGATCACTATATGGGCATCAGATTTCACAAAACAAGGTTTGTTTATGTTTAATTACGAAATAGTCTGCTCTGCACCTTGAAAACAGTCTATATAGCCTTAATATCCATTGCAGTTACGTATTTTGTAAGGCCCTATTATGGAAACTATAGATAAGATTAAGCAGCAAATCGCTGAAAACCCCGTTATTTTGTATATGAAAGGTTCGCCTAAGCTACCGAATTGTGGGTTTTCATCTCAGGCATCTCAAATATTGATGCAGTGTGGGGAACAATTTGCGTACGTTGATATACTGCAAAACCCTGATATTCGTGCTGAGCTACCAAAGTATGCTGACTGGCCCACTTTCCCTCAATTATGGGTCAATGGTGAGTTGATTGGTGGCAGTGACATTTTGATGGAGATGTTCCAACAAGGCGAACTTCAACCATTGATTAAAGAAGCTGCTGCATCAGCAAGTGATAGCGAAGAGTAATTTTAGCGACATTGTTTGAAGGCACTAAAAAAGGGCTTATAAGCCCTTTTTTGTTATTCGGGTGTTCGGAGCGATGCTTTAGCCAACTTGCTTATAGAGTGATTCATCAATAATAGTGTTATCGATGATTTGCTGTGCCATTTGCACACATTTACCGCATTGGCTACCAACACTGAGGGTACTTTTTAAGTCACGCAAGTTGCCTACGCCTTCTTCGCGTACCGCATCTTTAATGTGTTTATCTGTCACACCGTGACAAAGACAGACGTACATGGCTTAACCTCGTAATAGAACTGTAAATGATAATAATTGTTATTTGCGTGATTATCAAGTCATTTTTGTAAAACCTATTAGATTTACCAGGTTTCGAGTTCGTTACGGCGATAGGTGAGATAAATTCTTTTGGCAGTTTCGAAAAGTAACAATGATTGCTAAAATTCGAAGAACTGTTTTTTTAATCCTTTTATATGGAGAATATAAATGAGTGTATTAGTTGGTCGTCCTGCCCCAGACTTCACTGCGGCGGCTGTATTAGGTTCAGGTGAAATTGTTGATAGCTTTACGCTAAGTGAAAACATCAAAGGTAAGAAGGCTGTTGTTTTCTTCTACCCTCTAGACTTCACTTTCGTTTGCCCATCTGAGCTAATCGCTTTCGACCACCGTCTTGAAGATTTCCAAAAGCGTGGCGTAGAAGTTATCGGTGTTTCTATCGATTCTCAATTCTCTCACAACGCATGGCGTAACACTGCTGTTGAAGACGGCGGTATCGGTCCAGTTAAGTACACATTAGTTGCTGACGTTAAGCACGAAATCTGCCAAGCATACGATGTTGAACATCCAAGCGACGGTGTTGCTTTCCGTGGTTCATTCCTAATCGACGCAGAAGGTGTTGTTCGTCACCAAGTGATCAATGACCTACCTCTAGGTCGTAACATTGACGAGATGCTACGTATGGTTGACGCGCTTAACTTCCACGAGCAGCACGGTGAAGTTTGCCCAGCTGGTTGGGAAGAAGGTAAAGAAGGTATGGACGCAAGCCCAGACGGTGTTGCTAAGTTCCTATCTCAAAACGCTGACGACCTATAAGAATTATCTTAAGTTCTTAAGCTTAAAAAACCGCCAAGCGGCGGTTTTTTTGTATCTTTCGAATGCTTCTGAAGATTAACTTTGTTCGTCATCTTCAATTGTTGCTAGAGGCCAGCCGCCCAACGCTTTCCATTTATTGACGATATGGCAGAAAAGCTCTGCTGTTTTTTGTGTATCGTATAACGCTGAGTGAGCTTCGCGCTGATCAAAAGCGATTTGTGCTGCTTCACAGGCCTTAACAAGAACGGTTTGTCCAAGAGCTAGGCCCGATAGGCTTGTTGTGTCAAAAGAGACAAAGGGATGAAAAGGCGTTCTTTTATAGTTAGTACGTTCTATGGCTGCATTAAGAAAGCCCAAATCGAAAGCTGCATTATGAGCAACCACAACTGAACGCTGACAGTCCGCCTCTTTCTGTAGCTTTCGAATGTTTTTGCATAAATCTTTAATAGCCTCACTTTCCTCAACAGCACCACGCAATGCGCAAAAGGGATCAATACCATTGAAATCTAATGCTGATTTCTCAAGATTAGCGCCTTCGAATGGGTTGATATGGTAGTGAAAGGTCTCACCGGGAAGTAGGTTTCCGTCGTCATCCATCTTGATAGTGACAGCTGCAAGTTCTAACAGCGCGTCTCTTTGGGCATTAAACCCCGCAGTTTCTACATCAATAACAACAGGGAAGTAACCGCGAAAACGGTCTTTTAATAAAGGTTTGGACATTAAAGAGTTGGGATAAATCGTCTAAGATAAGTTTGGCAATTATAGCTAAATCAATATTAAATGCGATACTCAGAGTTATCTCAGGTAATTGAATTCGCGACGCACCTATGCGGGAATGCTAACCACTCCCAAATGGGACTATATTAAAACTATTGACGATAGTATCCGTTGATACCATTCTTCCTTGATAAGTGAGTGATGGATTAAAGGCAAACGGACGCAGTAAAAGCTAAGCCTTTTAATGAAGCAGCCGATAGCCTTACTAGAGCGTGTTGATCTTTGCTGTACAGTTTTGCAGCAAAGATCAACACGCTCTAGGTCAATACCTTTGTGCACCCATACAGAACGCTATTAATGACATTGTTATGAAGAGAACTCGTTTTACATTTCCATTTGTTGCCGCGCTAACCTATATAGTCTTAGCTACCTCGTCTTCTCAGGCGGCTATTCGGAACTATTCAGCTGACGTCGAGAATTCTAACTGGCGTTTGGCTAGTGGAACGAGACTCAATTGTACATTAAGTCATCAGATACCAGGTTACGGGACAGCTCTTTTTAGAAGTGTGGCAAGCAAACAGCTCAATATGGAATTTGAGTTAGATATGCTCTTATTGCCTAAAACCTATGATTTTGCCGGTGTTTATTCGGTGCCGCCTCGGTGGATCCCTGGTGGCGCTCAGCGAACCATTGCACAAATGCCATTGCGTAAACAGTTTGATAGTGAGTTGCCAGAGACTGCCGCTTGGACCATGCTTAGTGAATTGGAAAAAGGCTATTGGCCAACCATTTATTATCAAGACTGGTACAACCAAAATGACCAAATTTCCGTAGCTTTAAATGCAGCTAACTTCACTGAGGTTTATCAGAACTTTGCGCGTTGCGTTTCTAGGTTGTTACCGTTTAGTTTCGAAGATATTGCGTATACCGTTCTTAATTACAAGCTGAATTCCACAGAGCTAACAAAAGCGTCTGAACGCAGACTCGCAATGATCAGTGAATATTTAGCCCAAGACAGTGAAATGGAATTGGTCCTTGTTGATGGTTACAGTGATAGTTTTGGCGGCAGCTTCAAGAATAAAGAGTTGTCCGTTGAACGAGCAGTAGAAACAAAAGCCAGGTTGCGTAATATGGGCGTGACTGCCAATATTATTGAAGTAACCGGCCATGGCGAACGTCGACATGTTGCGCAGAATAATAATGAGCGTACACGTCCTCAAAACCGCAGGGTTGTTATCCGGATGGAAAAACCTTAACAGTGAGACAAAGGGAGTTTGTTGTTAAAGCTAACTCCTAATTTAATGCGTTGATTGAGGTTTCAGTTTTACAGTAGATAACTCTGATATAAACCCCAATTCATTAATCTCTTTCATAGCCTTTTTTAAGAGTTTTCTTAAGTGAGGCTTTAGATAAGTTAAGGCTTTATCGCTTGGTAATTTCTTCAGTTGTAGAAAAATGGCTAAAGCGTAAATGTGTTCAGATTCGCTTAAGTATCCACTGCGATTAGATTGCCAACCTTGTGAATCACTATTGCTAAACTGGGTAAAGTTGAATGCCGAGTTCGCCATAAAAATCCCAAACCCCATAAATGTTGCTGCGATATCTGTAGCGAATTCCCAGTTTTCCCAACCTCCCGGGGGTTCTTCACCTCCAGAAGCTGTTAAATAGTGGGCCAATTCATGGGCCAAAGTTGCGACCAGTTGTGTAGGGTTGCCCACTAAGTTGGGATTGTAAGTGATGACGGCTTCATCTTTATCACCAACTTGAAATGTCCCTAAGGGGCTTTTGGGAGTATTTTGTACGACAATTGTTGGTGCGACAACAGCATCAACATCGCCCTGTTGCTTCTTTAACGAGCAAGGCCAATCCACCATATTGGCGTGCTTCTTTATCGCCTTGAACGTCTCTATCGCAACGTCATCTTCAGATTGAACCTGAGATGGGAAATATTCTTTTGTAGGGAGTACAAGATAAGTGTTTTTGTAAAAGTCATCGCCACCAAAATTCCCTAGCAGCCATTTGAAAGAGGCAATTTGAAACTCTCTGTCATTTTCTGATATCAAGGGTTCTGATTTAAATAAGCCAAGCATGTTACATCCTTTTATTGGCGTGGGTATCATTTGAGAGCAACGATACCTGATTGATCAGGTGAGAACTATAAAAAAAGCCCAGCTAATGGCTGGGCTTTTATCAATCGTAAATTGATTAGTCGTTGCTGTGCAGGACGCTGTTTAAGCCGCCCCATTCGATATCACCCTTAGGCAACGCTTCGACTGAACCACTTTGGCTGTTGCGTCTGAACAATAGGCCTGAGTGTCCAGATAACTGACGAGCTGCTACGACATCGCCATCTGGGGTTTTCACTTTTGTACCAGCAGTTACGTATAAGCCAGCTTCTACAATACAGTCGTCACCTAACGAAATACCGATGCCCGCGTTCGCGCCCAATAGGCTGCGCTCGCCAATTGCATTGATTTGCTTACCGCCACCAGAAAGTGTGCCCATGATAGAAGAACCCGCACCAACGTCAGAGTTTTTACCA
This sequence comes from Alteromonadaceae bacterium M269, assembly GCA_004353515.1. GTDB lineage: Bacteria > Pseudomonadota > Gammaproteobacteria > Enterobacterales > Alteromonadaceae > M269. Next base: position 342,337 of record SMNZ01000003.1, read on the forward strand.
ACAACAACGCCCGGTGTGACACGGCCTTCGACCATAGAATCACCTAATGTTCCAGCATTGAAGTTAACGAAGCCTTCATGCATAACTGTTGTGCCGCTAGATAAGTGAGCGCCCAGTCTTACGCGGTCTGCATCACCAATGCGCACACCCGCTGGGATAACGTAATCAGTCATACGAGGGAATTTGTCGATAGAAGTCACTGTTAAGTGATGGTTTTCTTCAACAATAAGACCACGTAGTTCATCAACTTTAGCGGGTAATACGGGGCCAGCAGAAGTCCATGCAACGTTGTTTAATAAACCAAATACACCATCCAGATTTAAGCCGTTTGGCTGAACTTCGCACTCTGAAAGTAAGTGCAATCTTAAATACGCTTCTTCAGTTGTTTTTGCTGGTTCAGCAAGGTCCTGAATTTCGATTTCTACAAAATCGCTTTCGATTAAACCTACTTTTTGAGCTAAGCAGCTGCGAGCGATTTGCTTGTTGCTTCGAGGGAACCAAGTGTCCAACGTTTTACCTGATTCAGTATCGCGATAGCGATGTCCAATACGTTTAATACTCATAGGTTTGATCTACTATTCTTTGTTAATTTTTTGAGGAGCCGTACTTTAGTCAACTTGGCGAGAAGATTAAAGACCTGATAGTCATGTTTAATCACATAATCACATAATCACATAATCACATAATCACATAATCGCATACCAAGTTGCATCAGGTCATTTACACTCAAACGCCTGTTAATGCAGGCGCACAGACTTATCGACAAAGCGTTTCGCTTTGTCTGGGAAATCACTGAAAATACCATCAACCCCAACTCGGCCAAATAATAAACCGAGCAATTGGTCACTGGTGACGCCTTCTGGAAGTTGATCTAACCTATGAGTGTAAGGATGGATAGCAAGTTTGTTTTTCTTTGCTAGCGCGGCTAAATCGGTGATTTCTACTCCTGATTCACCTAACTGAGCAAGCTGCGGAATCCAAGGGCCGATGCCTTGAGCGACTTTAGCAATATCTTTCATACCTGCTTCTGACTTAAGGTAGTCGTAGTCAGTAGGGGATTCACCCCAGTCGTTCTCTGCAATAAGTTGAACCAGCTTTACTTTGGCTCCTAATTCATTGCGTAACCTCTTGGTTTCGTTAAAGTCGAAGCATTGCACATAGATATTAGCGTTAGGGTTATCTAAACCGTGCTTGCGCAAAATAGTGAGAACAATACTGCTGATATCCTGACCTTCTTGTCGGTGAAATGCAGGTGCTTTGATTTCAGGATAAAAACCGATATCGCGGCCAAATTCGCGATTGAGGTTCTTAATCAGTCCAATATGCTCTTCGAAAGTACCTATAGTGAAATGCTCTTTACCCTGGTATCTATCTGGGAAAACCTGAGTACCGTCAGCGTTGGTTCGCTCATGAACAGTGAGTGTTTTTAATTCGGCTAAGGTAAAGTCAATGGCGTACCAACGGTTGTCTTTGCGTTTACGTGCCGGGAACTTCTCTTCAACATCAGTAACCGTTTCTAAATGAATATCATGAAGCACGACGGGGATGCCATCTTTGCTTAATACCAAATCTTGTTCAATAAAGTCTGGGTCTAACGCATGTGCCAGCGTTGTGGATTCCAAAGTGTGTTCAGGTAAATAGGCGGGCGCGCCTCTATGCGCTATCACAACGGGTTTCGCGATGACCTGAGTGATACTGGCTAAACTAAGGCAACCACAGAGCAAGATGGACTTAAGTTTGGTATCAAGCTTATTCATAATTATTATTATCCTTTGGATTCAATCAGTTCGATAGCATAACCATCAGGGTCGCGGACGAAAGCAATAACTGTGGAACCACCTTTTACAGGGCCTGGTGCTCGGTAAACATCACCTCCAGCCTTACTGATTTCGTCGCATACAGTGTAAATGTCATCAACGCCTATGGCGATATGCCCAAATGCGCTGCCCATATCATAGTCGGATTGGCCCCAGTTATAAGTAAGCTCTAATACGGTGCTGTCTGATTCATCACCATAGCCAACAAAAGCCAAAGTGTATTGGTATTCTTCATTGTCTGAACGCCTTAATAGCTTCATGCCCAGAATGTCAGTGTAAAAGGCAATGGATTTATCTAAATCACCAACACGAAGCATGGTGTGCAGTAACCGCATGATTTTTCCCTATAATTGGATTTTGTGTAAAGAATCAAAGATTAACAGATTGTTTGCTAAATCTTGCAAAAAAATGTGCGTGACTGTTAACCTCAATTTATGGCATTCAATTTGACATAAAACCTGGCTCAAAAGGCCTAACGAAATAGAAATCTTATATAACTTTTATTGTTTGGGAACGTCTGTTAGCGGCCAGTTAGGCGTTGCAAAACGGGATCTCTAAGAATGGAGGTTATAACAATCATAGGTTACGAAAATGTTACCCAACCAAATTCTTCAAGTTGCACTTGCTCAGATTTCACCAGTTTGGCTTAAGAGAGAGCAAACCATCGAAAAAGTGCTTGCTGCTATCAGCGAGGCTGCAGACAAAAAGGCGGAATTAGTGGCTTTTGGCGAATCCTTTCTGCCCGGATATCCATTTTGGTTAGAACGCACTGGTGGTGCAGTTTTTAACTCGCCGAAACAAAAGCAATTGCATGCCTTGTATCTTGAAAACGCCGTTAATATTGAAGCTGGGCATTTAGATAGCGTTTGTGAACTTGCAAAGCAGCGCAATATATCGGTAGTGCTAGGTTGTGCTGAACGGCCGTCTGACAGAGGCGGACATAGCATCTATTGTTCTGCAGTTTATATCGATCAAAATGGTGTCATTCAAAGTGTTCATCGTAAGCTGATGCCGACTTACGAAGAACGTTTAACCTGGTCTCCTGGTGATGGAAATGGGTTACGCACACATAAATTGAAAGATTTTACGGTTGGAGCATTGAACTGTTGGGAAAACTGGATGCCACTTGCCAGAGCCGCTATGTATGCGCAAGGTGAAGATTTGAGGGTCGCGATTTGGCCAGGTGGTACACACAATACACACGATATCACTCGCTTTATCGCCAAAGAAGCGCGCAGCTATGTCATGTCTGCATCGGGCTTGATGCGTCCACAAGATTTCCCGGCAGATACACCATCTCTGGAAGAAATAATTGATGGTGCTCCCGAGTTTTTGGCAAATGGCGCATCCTGTATCGCTGCTCCAAATGGAGAGTGGGTGATCGAGCCACAGGAAGGTGTTGAAGGTGTTTTTGTTGGAGAGATTGATCACAATGTCGTTTTACAAGAACGTCACAACTTTGACTGCGTTGGGCATTATTCCCGCCCGGACGTTACGCAACTTACTGTCAATCGTGAGCGCCAAACAACAGCGAAGTTTAAAGACTAATGCTTAGTTGATGTTCACAACTACAGACAACGTATATAGATGAGCTCCTTTGAAGGGGCTCTTTATTTTTCAAGTTCTCGTCATGTTTGGATGGCTTACTTGAATCGACTGGGAAGTCATTTAATCGAAGCTCAACGTATACAGCTAAAATAAGCTAATTCCTTGATTTATATGAGCGATACACAATACTCATAGAGTCGTTAATCAAGGAGGCTGCATGTTTAAATCTATTGTTAGTACGCTTTTTGGTGAGCCTAGAAAGCGTAAATTTCATGCTCCTGGATTAAATGAAGATAGGTCAGTTAAGATTAACTCTTCAAGTGCATTTCAGCGTAACAATAGACAACTACCGCCTTCATCATCTTATTCCGTAGCAAAACCTTCGGGTAATCATGATGTTGCCGGCACAATAACGATTAAGCTCACAAAAGAACTCAATAAGCTCGATTATCTATTTTACGAATACCTCTTTGGTGAAACAGAGCGTATAGATACGATCAATGAGATTGAGCAAACTGTATTGTCAAAAATAGATAACTTGCTAGAAGCACCTAATGAGGTTATTGCTGCGTTTCCAGTACTTCCCGCTTCAATAAGTCAGTTGGTATCGACTTTATCAAATGATGACTTCAACCTTATAGAGTTTATTGGTGTGGTTCAGAAAGAGCCGCCGGTTGCCGCTGAGCTGATTAAAATTGCGAATAGCCCAAGTTATAAACGGGGCGATGAAGAAATTAAAGATCTCAACCGGGCCTTTATGTTGATTGGTGCTCAAGGCATCAAACAACATCTATTGGAAGCCTTTGTTAAACAGGTAAGCCAGGTTAACCCTATTTATTTTAAGCGCTTTGGCGAGAAGATATGGGCTCACAGTCGAGAAGTCGCAACGGTTGCTTATCAATACTCAAAAGCTGCTGGCTATGAACCTATAGCTGACAGCGCTTACCTTGTCGGGTTGATTCATGATCTTGGTAAAATTGCCATATTTCAGCTTTTAACAGAAAGCTTTAAGCTCGTTTGCCTTCTAGATGATCCAGGCTCTTCTGTCTTTAAACAAATTATGAGTGATAAATCACTCTTGTTAAGTACTAAGCTCTCTAAAGCTTGGAAACTTCCTGAAGATATTACGCAGGCCATTGCCGATATTTTGTTGCCTTTGGAAGAGAGAACGCCTTTAGGAAAGATTATTGCCGCTTCAAATACAATCAGCGAACTCTGTTTGTTGAAGCAAGCGAAGATGCTAAATGATGAAGAGGTAAAACATATTTTGGATTCAAAAAGGGTTAACGGTGTCGGTAAAGAAATAGCGTATGACTTCTTAAAATTGAATGCGCCAGTTTAAGCTGTTTAATTTTTGTCTGGAAACTCACAAGGTTGAATACCTACACGTTGTTCGAATGATGCGCATAACCGCTCTGCACTTTGCGTATCTCCCGACTCATTTAGAATAACAGCCAAGCCTCGAGTGGCATTATTATTAAGAGGAGCAAAGCTGAGCACATGGCGGTACCAGGTCTCCGCCTCTTGGTATTGGCCTTGAGAGTAATGTTTGTCTCCAATAACTGCACCTAAGTCAGCATACCAAGGCTGGACTCTAGAGGTTTGCTTATCATAAACGCGAGTCATTGCGTTAAAAGCTGCTTCGTAATACTGAATTGGGTTCTCATCGAACTGACTGATTTCAATGACATCTCCAATATTGATCATGGCATCCCAAGCATTTGGATCAAGAGCAACAGCTTGGCGATAGCTAGCTAATGCATCATCAAAACGTTGTTGAGCTGAATAGACAAATCCAATGGCTTTGTGAGCTCTTGCACTATCAGGAGATAGGTTGACTGCTTGTTGCGCAAGGGCCAACGCTCTACCTAATTTGCGTTTAGCTTCTTGTGTCGACGTTCTTCCATCTTCAATGGCTTGTTTTAAGTTTTTGTGAGGGATTTCAGGCATATCGGCTGGATTTGGCCAACGAATAACTTGTTGCACTAAAGCATTAGCCAAACCCGCTTGTCCAGCACCTGACTGCGGTTTTAATGCGATAGATTGCTCATATAAAGCAATTGCCATCTCATTATCTTGCCGACGCATTTGCAGATAGTAGTCGTCGGCTTGTCGAATCAAGGTAGTTTCTTGCTCTGGCTCCTGCGCTGGTTGAAACAAAGCAAAGGAAACTAATGCGATGGAACCCATAATAAGTGAAGAGAATAAAGCCGTCTTCAAATAAGGTTTGGGTTGATGAGGTTTTTGGGGGAAGGCTCTATTGTTATCCTCTGAGTTAGCTACCGGGGGAGATATAACTTGTTGTTCTGACTTTTTGTATGGTTCTGCCAAAGCAATTAAGCGGTAACCTCGTTTAGGTACAGTTTCAATAATTCGAGGAGATTTGGCATCATCATTTAGAGATTTTCTTAACCTTGAAATACTCCTTGCGAGCGCATCGTCAGTGACTATGGTATTGGGCCAAATGCTTTCGATGAGACTATCTTTAGAAAATACTTCACTTGGCTTTGACGATAGCGTTTTTATCAATTCAACTGACTTGAGGTCGAGCCGAAAGTGAGGTTTTGAGGAAGCCAAATTTTCATGGGAAGAGGTAAAAAGCCATGTATCTCCTGTAGATAGGTCAATTAGCCAGTTATCAATATGTAAAAGTTCAGCGTCCATAGTTTTTAAGATATGAATATTATGCGTGAAAGTCTACATCAGGTTTTTGTCAGGAAAATAAGAGTTTTTTATCAGGATGTTTCTAATAGATAGCGGCAGTCTGGAACGACACGTTTTAGTGGTTACTTAGAATACTAATTGAGGTTTTTATGCGAATTTCTATGTTTGTTTCGATCTGTCGAATTAAAACTTTTGTGTTGCTTGCGCTTATTTTTAGCTTCGCAGCTATTGGAAGGGAGAGTGATGAACGGGAGTTGTTATCTCCAGAGCATATTAAGGCTGACCTAAGTCAACTCTATGCAGAACTACAACTGGCGCATTACAATCTTTTTTTCAATCTACCTAAAAAGCAATATGACCTTGCTTATCAGCGTTATTTAGAAGATATCGATTCACCGATGTCAGCATCCGATATCAAAGTCATGTTCCAGAAGTTTATGGCACTCGGAAACATTGCGCATTCAAATACAAGCTTACCTGTTGAAGCTTATCAAAAGTTTGTTGATAAAGGAGGGCGAACACTTCCTTTCTATGTCGCTATCGAAGATGGAGAGGTTTGGATAAGTGACTACTACGGTAATGAGACTAGTATAGCGTTATATGATCAAGTACTGGCGATTAACGATATCCCCATTGGAGAATTACTAAAACGTTTAGGTGTGTATTTATCAGCAGATAATATTGCTTTAGAAAGCACGCTGATGGAATTTCAATTGCCTTTTCTCATGTGGTTAGAGTTAGGGGAAGTTGCGCAATATAGATTGCGAGTTCAATCATCTAATGGTCATACTCATAATGCGATTATTGCGGCCTTGAATCGAAATGAACAGTCGAAAAATAGATCTTCTCAGGAGACTGACAGTGCAGACGAACCGAGCATACAGCAAGCAGATATGCTTGAAGGTAATATCGCTTATTTGAAGCCGGGGCCTTTTTACAACACTACGAGTGAAAATATTTGGGATAATACAGCTTTCGTTGAGTTTATTGACAATGCATTCAATGACTTCATCGAAAAAGGCGCTAAAGCTTTGCTTATTGATCTTAGATCTAACCCTGGCGGAACCAATTCTTTTAGCGACCCAATGATTGCTTGGTTTGCAAATAAGCCTTTCAAATTCGCTTCTGATTTTATCGTTAAAGTTAGTCCACAGTCTGAGCGCGCTAATGAAAAAAGACTGGCAGTTTCGACGGATAAAAATGACATCTCCAATAAACTAGCAACGTTTTATAAAGCACATGAAGCAGGAGAAACATTCTCGTTTGATTTGCCATTGGCATCGCCAAGAGAAGGAAAACGCTTTTCTGCGCCAGTCTATTTGTTAATTGACCGCTATACCTATTCAAACGCTGTATCGGTTGCAGCTATTGCACAGGATTATGGTTTTGCCACATTGATTGGCGAAAAGACATCCGATTTAGCCACAACATTGGGAGCGATGGAGCACTTTACTTTGGAAAACTCTGGTATTGAAATAGGTTATCCTAAAGCGCATATCATTCGCCCAAATGGAAGTCGCAAGCCAGATGGTGTCAAGCCGGATGTTTTGCTCGAAATATCATTAAGGAAAAATAAAAATGGAATGATGCTCGAACAAGCGCTTGATGTCATTAAAGCTGCAATATCGGAGTAAACGATTCTTGCGTTCGCGATATCACCCCACTACTTTTTACAGAGACGGTATAAGAATAGTGAGTTAGCGTGATGGAGTTAATCCCTGCCATTCTTAGTAGTGCAGCTTTTAGTGGTTTAACAGTTGGTGGCCTGATAATGCTTTATATCAGGCTAAAACTCACCAGTAAGTACAATGAGCAGCTTGAATCGCTGCGCAATGTAAATCGTACTGAAATTGAGCAAGTCAAAAGCAATCTACAAAAGGATATAGTTCACTTACAACACGAGCTCGAACTTGAAAAACAACGTAAAGAAAAAGAGTTGGAAAAGTCGGAAAAGCTCGAGCAAACAGTTAATCATTATACAGGTGTCATTTTGTTAGCGGCAAAAGATCTGCAAGATCGGTTATGGCACCTGACGCAAGAACAAGCGACATCAAATAAGCCTGTATTACTGAATAAAGAGTTAGATAAAAAGGCATACGGCAGTTGGCCAATGACCAAAAAGCATTATCTCCTCAGTACTCTATTTTTATTCGCGCAGTTCTTTTGCTGGGTTGAAATATTAAAACAGGAAATTCGCTTTCTGAATTTTGGTGACAGCGAACTCACCAACAAGTTTTCTGCATTAATCAAATTGGTTGAACGTTCTCTAGCTGAAACGAAATATCAGAAAATTGCTAAAGCTAAACGAATTTCAACGGATTACCCTGTTTTTCAAATGATGCAGTCTGAGTTAGGTTGCGCTTTAATCGTTAATCAAGAAAAAGGCCCAAGGAGCATGAACTTTCATGAGTTCACGGCGGCTTATGATAAGTTATCGAGCCAAGTTGAAGGTCTGCATTTTCTTGAAAGGTTATTGGAAAATGGCGTTAAACAAATTGAATCGAACTTTTGTCATTCCAGATTAAAAATTACAAGCAATTCACTGGTAGATCTTATCCTGTTCTTAAAGGAAAAACGTAACTTAGTTCCTGAAGAACAGATTGATTTTGTCGATCACGAGGAGCTGGATTTCACAAAAAACGAGTTTGGTGAAATTCCTATAAAGAATAGTGTGATGAGGTGATTGGATTACCTCACTCCTTCTACAAGGTAGAAGGAAATATACGATATCCTTTCTTCTCCTTTAGGTACATCCTTTATGACGCTAATTTTATGGTGACCGGGAGCGAATGCGGATAGGTCGACAAAAGTGAATAGCCCAAATTGTTTTGTTTTAGGGTGCTCGCTTTTAGAGAATTCGGTTTTTACTTCTACATCATCGACTAGAACTCTCACCTTACTTGCATAGCAATCTCGATTCCATTGCCACCTTTCTTGTGTGTTTTCTTCATCTGATTTTGTTAACGGCGTCGTAAGCTCGCAAGCTTCTTTCATTTCACTAGTTTCATTGTCAAAGACAGGCACATAGAGATTAACGACGGGCTCAGAGACTATTTCTGATTGGATTTCTGGCAATAGAAGAAAACTTTGGTTTTCGTTATTTGTCCGATAATGACTAGGGTAGATACGGCTTTTATCATGGTAAGACTCTGTCTTTGAAAGGTACATGATATTAGATTGCAGCGCCTGGAAAACAGCAAAGGCAATGCCGAATGTACTCATAATCAGAATAGCGACCACTATGGACTTCTTTCTCTTAAAATTAGTGCCGAAAACCATAGTGATTTGCATCAAGTAGATGTAAAGAGGACCTAGCAGTAGCTTATTGCTCCATAGCGCGGAGTGGTAATACCATATTTGGACACGATCATTATTTTTATACCGTTTGATGTTGGCTACGATAGACAGGATATTGCCCGCCACTAAAACTAAAACGAAAGGAATAAGGGCGTAAGGGAGAGCTGCCTGAATGAAGGTGCCATCGGCTAAATTGTATACCCATAACAGCAATCCAAAAATAACACTGGCGTTGGCATAGATTAGGAGTATCGAAAAAGCTGCTGAAAAAACGACGCTGCATATTTCATCTAACGCACTAATCGTGCTAGGAAGCTTAGGTAAAGTATCTAGCATCTTTTGAGTGTATAGCTCAGAGTAAGCGCTATCTTCTAGGCTGTAGTCGGGAAATACAGAGTTTAGTCCCACTAATCCTATCCAATAAGCTCTTAACCCCAAATGGATAATAAAAAAAGCACCTAATATGCCTAACGCTAAGTAGCTGGTGAAACCAATGATGTAGCCAAAGGGATATTGTTCGGGTGGTAGATGGTCAATAAGAAAGTTGACGAACCAATTTAGTGGCGTGAACGCACTGAGAATCGCGAAGATGGAAATAGCAGATATGAGTAGCTCAGCTTCCCAGCTTTCATCCTTTAACCTTTGCAACCAATTAAGAGGCTTAGTTTCTTGCATCGTTATCGTCCAATTTATTGTTCTTATTGCTCTGATGTGCTTTTTCAGTCGCCGAACTACGATTTATTATTGAATTTCGAGTAACTCTACTTCAAAAATCAACAAAGATCCTGGCGTTATCTTCCCAGCAGCATTATTTCCATAACCGAGTTCAGAAGGAATAAAGAATTTAAATTTATCACCTTCTACCATCAATTGAACACCTTCAGTCCAACCGCGTATAACGCCATTGAGTGGGAAACTAATAGGGGAATTACGTTCTACTGAACTATCAAAAACAGTCCCATCGATTAATGAACCGTGGTAGTGAACTTTAACGGTAGAGCTGGCAGTTGGGTGAGTTTGTCCGTCACCTTTTTTCAAAACCTCATATTGCAGGCCAGATGAGGTTTCAACCACGCCTTCGTTATCTTTGTTTTTTGCTAAGAAGTCTTTTGCTATCGCAATATTTTCTGCTGCAACTTTTTTATTATTTGAGCTTTTAACGAAGTAAAGAATCGCTAAAACAATGGCGGCAGCTAAAATAACGTATTTCATGAATTGTCCTGTTCAGTAGCTTAATTCAGTATTCTAACACTCGAATTCTTTGTCACTAAAACTTATTCTTACAATAATCATAAGCTTAAAAGCTTTTTGTTTTTCGCAAACTATTAGGGGCTGTTGATCTTTGCTGTATAGTTTTGCAGCGAGTTGTTTGTTATTTAGACAAAGAAGGGACTGTGTAGTGTATCAATCTCCATAAACAGGCTCTGATGTTGTATAAAGAACAAACAAATGCTGTCCATAGGATTCGTTATAAAAGTTTCTTGTTCTTTGTTACGGACTTTTGACTTAGATTGCTAAGCCTTCAAGTCCCTGTCTCGATCAAAAAGCCTTTATTTAGAACAAAGTCTATACAGTAAAGATCAACAGACCCTATATTAATCGACATATCAAAATGAGTAAGGATTGAGTTTGTTACACACGCTCGCTATAGCGAATTATCGCTCATTGCAAAATTTGGTGATACCGCTTGGAAAGCTGAATCTTGTGACAGGCCCGAACGGCAGTGGTAAATCCAATATCTACAAAGCGTTGCGATTATTAGCTGAAACAGCCCGAGGAGGTGTTATCAATGCACTTGCCAGAGAGGGGGGATTAGACTCTACCTATTGGGCTGGGCCGAAAGAAGTCAGTGCTGCTATGCACCGAGGCGATGTTGAAGTGCAGGGAACTCACAACAATAGCAGCAAGCGACTAAAGCTCGGTTTTACTGGTGACGATTTTGGTTATTCGGTGTCCTTGGGTATTACAACGCCTGTACCATACCCGAGTGCGTTTAACCTGGATCCTGAAATTAAACGTGAATCTATTTGGCAAGGTAATAATTACCGACCTGCCTCAGCGTTGGTCGAACGAAAAGATACTTTGGTTAAAGTCCGTAACGGTCGAAGTTGGTCTGTTATCAATCAGCATATGCCCATGTTTGAAAGCATGTTTACTCAGGTTGCTGATCCTGTTCAAGCGCCTGAAGTACTGGCTATGCGTGAGTTTATAAAGAATTGGCGTTTTTACGATCACTTTAGGACTGATTCTGAAGCACCAGCACGCTTACCTCAATTAGGTACTCGAACCTTGGTGCTTAGTCACGATGGGGCAGATTTAGCCGCAGCATTGCAAACCATCATCGAAATCGGTGATGAGCAAGCGCTGGCTAATGCTATTGATGAGGCATTTCCAGGTGCAAGTATACGTATACAAGTGACAGAGGATGGTCACTTTAGTCTGTTGTTTAATCAACATGGCCTACTCAGGCCGTTATCAGGCAAAGAGCTTTCTGATGGCACGTTGCGATTTTTGTTGTGGGTAGCCGCCTTGCTAACACCAAGACCACCTTCTTTGATGGTCATTAATGAGCCTGAAACCAGTTTACACCCTGACTTATTACCAGCTTTGGCGAACCTGATTATTAAAGCGTCGGAATCAACACAGGTGTGGGTTGTATCGCATGCAAAACCGTTGATTAAAGCATTGGAACAGTCGCAGGCTTGCAACTCTGTGCATCTCAATAAGCATTTTGGACAAACACAAATTGATGGTCAGGACTTACTAACAACACCAAGCTGGAAGTGGCCGTCCTAGTTTGTTTGATTATAGTGAAGGAAAGCTGAGAACATTGGCTTGATTTGACCTTGTTAGTGTTGAGTAGACGCTAACAATGGAGAGTGATAGCATGAAATCGAGTTGTTATTTATGCGTGATCACAATTCTAAGAATTTGATTTTTTAACTATTAGAGCTGATTTTCAAGACTCTATGAGAATAGTGCCGGTAAATAAAAAGAGAGTTTGAAGAGTTGTTTAAACTGTTATTCAGAGCTTGGTGGGCCGTTTTATTCTTGCCAATATTTCATTCATATGCAGCGGAAGATGAAACAACCGATAGGATTGTTGTTAATTTTTGCGCGCCAGCGAATGATGCTTATCCCTTTTTTATTATCAAAAATGACAAACTTGCAGGTATCAACCCCGACCTCGTGCGCCAGATATTTGGTGAAAGCACCTTATCGAATGTCACACTTCAATTTATAAAGCGTCCATGGAAGCGGTGCAATGCTGAGCTCGAAAGCGGTATTGTCGATATGATGATTGGTGGCTTTGATCCAAAGAGAGACAACGTTGTTTATCCGTCTAGGTTGGGCTTTCGTCTCGAAGATTCAGCTGTTTCGGTCGCCAATGTTTGCTTTTCGAGCATTGCAGGCAGTCAGATGGAAAGAACAAGAAAAGGCATGCAAGGCCAAGGAACATTTACTGTTGGAATTCAGGCCGGTTTTTCGAAACAACACAGCGATAAAATAAACCCTCAGTGGGTAGAACTTTATAACCCGATAGAGAAATATAAAATGCTGGAGAAAGGTCGGGTAGATGCTATTGTTCAAGTCTGTGCTATGGACAACGACTATCCTATAGAAACAAAGTCTGAGGTTATTGGATTTACTAACTTTGAGCCTTTATATCCTCCTTATCTTTCGAACCCCGCTTATGTAGTATTTAGTGAAAATTTTGCTGATAAACACAGAGAGCTGGCAAAGCGCATTGTAACTTTATCGAGCAATATTGATAAAACGGCTGTTTACAGTCGTTACAAGCCTAAGCATTAGAGCTTTGCTCGCTAACTGTCTTCTTCAAAAAATCAGTGGCAGGTTATTTCTGTGAATGATAAAGGTGAGATCTGAAAAAAGCCTCAGCTTTTACTGAGGCTTATACATAAATAGATATTATTTGAGCCTGCGATTAAAAGTCACGGGTTGTGAGTAGGTGTCTACCATGCCCAGTTGTTGCTGGTCATAAAGTCTAACGTTTTTAAGTTCAAACGGTGCGCTTACGTTGGCTTTATCTAGGATATCCTGGTCGAATGTCATGACGAGTCTATTTCTGCCTCTTTCCATATTTTTTGCTGTGTGAGTTTCCATGACAGGAACCATTTCGCCAGCATCATTGGTACCGTAAAGCGTGCCTCTGGCTTCGAAGCGGCTTGCTGTATTGGCATCCATCCTAATAACAGCTTTTAAGCCATTACGGTTTCTCAAAATGACTCTTCTCATAGACCCGCTGTCGTTGGTCATCGCAAAAGCGACCTTAGCATTACGGTTTACTGACATACCATCTTGCAGGCTGCTGGTGTTTACACGCAGTTCGTAAAGCCCTTGAATAGGTGGGATAACAACATCTGCTGGTGGCATTGCAAACACGGTTTCTCCAGCGGCGTTTTTACGCACATCAACAGAGCGAATTGTACCATCGGGCGCAACAAGCTCGGCATTCATCGCTGACACCATTTGTTTGCCTGACTTTGACAGAGAAGCTTTGGCTAAAACGGTTTCGTTTTGAGTGAAGCTTTGGCCTTCCATTGTCATGTCTAGCGTGAACGCTGAATCTTTCTCTTTAACGGTAACGATATATTGATCGCTAGGTGAAAGAGGCTGAGAAGTGCTCAGCATAAGATTGCCCGGCTGCATATCATCTTGTGTGGTGAGAGCTAAGGATGTTCCTACCATACCTGCTTGCAATAGTTGTTCTTGAGAAACACGATGTTCAATCACAGACTTGTTAGGGTTGTTAGCCATAGTGAGTTGCATAGCTGAAATATTGAGGGGCGTCGCATCTCTCTGACCAAGGCTGTTATCTGAGGTTGCTGAGCTGACCAATAAGGCAATATTAGATTGAGTCGCGGGTATTTGTAGACCTTGATTAAGCTTCTCACCCGTGGTTTCGAACCAATAAGAGTCGCTTTTTACCGAGTAAGCGGGTGCTTTTTCTAACAAATCAGCATTTTGCTGAATGGGGAAGCTGAAATTAACCGTATCAGTGTCTTTGCTTTGAGCGTTAGCTAAGCCGAAAACTAATGATAAGCCAATGGTTGTCACTAATTTTTTCATCGTTATTTTACTTGATGTAGCTTTATTCATCGGGCTTCCTTAAATATCGTTGCGTAGGATAACGTCTAGGTTAAAACACTGACGACGAGACTGCTGATGACTAAGAGGTTCGCGACCTGCTGTGCGGTCAGTATCTCTAAACCAAACTGAACCTGCGGCTGACTGAGAGCTGCACTCTAAGAATCCATCTGAGCAGTTGTCTAGGAAGTTTTGCGTTACTTCAAGGGCTACTTGGAACTGATAACCACCACAATAGCTGTCACCATCAAAAGGAGATGATTCAACATCGGAACCGACCACTGAACGAAATGGACTAGGTAGGCTAGGGCGACCCGCTGTGCCTAAAAGGAAATTACTGTTGTAATAAGCCATCCAAGCGACTTGTTGCTGTCTAACTGCATCACTTGCATAGCCCAAAATAAAACCTAGCGTTGTTTCGAAGACGTTGCCATTGATGGCTGCGTCAGCTAATGGTGTGCCTGCGCTTGAGGGAGCTACTGCCGTAACGCGGCTAATGGTATTGATAATGTTGGGGTAGCGAGGATCAAAGGTAGGGTTAGACATGATCCAGCGCATAACATTACCTCCGTGAGAATGAGTAATAACGTACATAGACGTAATATTCTGGCTCTGAATAAATTGAGTGAGTTGCTGAGCTAAGCATCCAGCAGCTGGATCAGACCACATCAGTTGTTCAAAGTCGCAATTGACGACAACGAAACGATTGCCGTTTCCAGACATCACCGAATTCACAAAGTCTTGCGTCCAGTAGTCGTTTAATGCATCTGATTGGCTCCCCGTACCATGTACGAAAGCCACTCCGAAGTTAGCAAAACTGAGAGTCGACCAGCTGAGGATAGACAGCAAGGTCAAGCATTTAAGTATTCTCATAAAGTACTCCATTGTTATTAGATTTTATTAACTCACTAAGAGTTACAGTTAAAGTAGGAGTGTTTTTTGACCATGTAAAGAGGTTTGGTTAAAAAAATACTTTATTTTTCTTACCTTATACTGCTTACTATTATTAAATCTTTTTTACTGCTGTTGACTTTGTATCTTTTTGATTTAATTTGTATTTATTATAGTATTTATACTTTGTTGGAGTGAGCTTCATTAATTGAGATGATACGTTTTATTAATTAAGTGTTCTTCATAATTGCGTTAATGAGAAAGATCCGAGTTAGGGTAGAGCGAGCCCATTCGTACACTTAATTAGGTTTTCTTATGTGATAAGTATGATTTACATTGAAATGTATATACATTTAATGTATGTTTGATATATATGAACTGGCTGGTGCTGGTGAAAGAGGTTCGCTTGACGGGTAAAAAAAGAGATCGAAAGAAAGAGGTTGATTGTTTACCCGCACGATTTCTATATCCCAATGTGATGGGTGTAAGTCCTCAACTACGATGACGTAGTGAAGGGAATTTTTATTTTTTACACAAGGAAATAAATACATGGCTAAAGTAAAAGCAATCAAGAAAGAAATAAAAGCACGTAAAGCTAAGATTTCTAAACATGAAAGCAAACTTAAGAAGCTTAAAAAAGCACTTAAGAAAGCCAAATAAGTTTACGGAGAGGCATCTCCGAAATTAATGCAACTATTGTTTTGTTTTGGGGCAACTCGTTTTGGGTTGCTCTTTTTATATCTGCTTCAGAAATAAAGATGAAGAATCAATAGTACTCTTCGTATGGGTGTTCATTATCTATTTTGAGTACGCAGTTCTTACAGATTGCCTTGTAATCCGGTAACCCATTAACGTTACCAATTCCCATAAACTCCATTGTCGTTTCGAAGTCTAGTTTATGGCACCGATCACACTCAGCAATAGCGTCTGTATGACTACACAAATAGCAAATGTCTTTCCCTTTAGATGTAACATAGGTGTTTTTATGGCAAGTAGGGCATTCCCATATTTCGTCTGAAGGAATATTGTCAGCGCGTATAGCTTCAGCAGCTCGCTTTTCTAACTCAACAACGTAGCTGTCCAATCCGAGTAATTCTGCGTGCAATTGAGGAGGTAAATCCGATATGGCATCGTACTCGAGATTATCCCGACAAAAAGAGATATAGAAACCGACTAAGCGAACGAAGTTGGATTTAATTTGCTGTATCGATAAATCAAATTCAAAGTGAACAATCTGGTTTCTGAGGTCAGATGCGGTTTTGATATTTTGAATATCTGCTTTTTTGAAGTGAATCTTAGCAATCTTATTGAGTCGCTCAATCGCTAGACCAAGATCAACCGTGCGCCTTGGGCTGTCGATATTGGTAAACACAAAGAGCTCGTTCGTGCGCCTCAGGCGTTCTTTAAGACTGGTTTCTATTGCTTGAACAAGTAGCAAAATTGCGAACTTCCATTTGCTGCTATCTACTTCTGCTTGAACGGCTTGTGACAATGACTCCTTGAAAAAGCTCCTAGAATTCTCTGTCAGTGTCATTTTTAAATTCGGCATATCCTCTCCGATTTATTTGTAGCCCGTAAGCATACATTCACTGTTGCGCTGAACCAAGCCATAAGTAAGTTATTCACTTGATAATCTCGATCCTCGAGAGCCAGTGTTGAATGCTCAAGGAGAGAGACTAATATGAACTTAAAGTTAGTTAAGCTGTCCATGTTGAGTTGGCTCACGAGCAACTACTTGAGAGATTTAGTACTAGCCAAGTATGGGGAAAGTCGACCTATCACTCTGAGAATGTCATTGTAGTTAGTCTATGTAAGTCCTACACAATCAATATAGACAGGTAAAACCACCTTAGCTTGATTTTAAATTAGCATAAGTGTTTAAAAAAATGTGGTTTTTTAAGCTAACCTAAGGGACAGCGTTGGCAAAAATATATAGACCTGATGTTTGAACAACTCTTAATTGGCTCCGGGGTGATTTGCGGGACAGTTGTAATACATGTCTTATTTATCAATGTCCTAGTTCACCTGCTAACAAAATATAGCGATTGGATTGTGGCGCCGCCGCAAATGGTGAGACGAACGATTGTGTTGATAGCCATGGTGCTTTGGCTTGTTGCTGGTTTAAGTGTGAGTTCATGGCTCTGGGCTGGTATTTATTTAATCAATGGTGTTTTTGAGGATCTGGAACCAGCACTCTATTTTGCAGTGGTTACTTTTACGACCCTAGGTTATGGCGACATCATTGTTGGACCGGATTGGCGATTGTTAGCCAGTCTTACGGCGGTTAATGGCTTGATTATTGTTGGGCTTAATACCGCATTTTTATTTGAAGCACTTTCACGAATTAATAAAGCGCAAGCTGTCAATAATGACGGTTGATTTCGCTTTCTTTCTATTAAACAAGGTAAAAAGATGGTTTCTAAGAAATATGTGATTTTTGCAACATCAGTATTAGCAATGCTGAGTGCTTGTGTGCAGCAAGAGGAACTACAAAAAGTTGAAGTAGTTAGGCCTGCTAAGTTGATAGAAGTCAAAGCTTCATCAAATGTCCAACATTTTAATTTTCCTGCTGTTGTTGAAGCACTAAGTTCGAAAGACTTAACTTTTCAAGTATCAGGACAAATAGAAAAGCTCTATGTTCGAGAGGGGCAGGATGTTAAGCAAGGAGATATTCTTGCTCAACTAGTGCAGCGAAGCTTTAAGAATGACCTTCAAACAGCACAAACGCAATATGATGTTGCTGAACTTGAGTTTGGTCGTGCCGAGCGATTGATCAAAGAGGATGCTATTGCGCAAAACGTTTACGACCAAAGACTGACACAGTTGAACGTTGCTGCCGCAGCGCTTGATACAGCTAAAAAAGCCATGGAAGACACAGTGCTTTTGTCGCCATTTGATGGTGCAGTCGCCGTTAAGCATACCGAAGAACTAGATACCGTCAGCCCATCACAACCTGTATTTACTTTGCAAACGGCAGGTGCTGCTGAGGCGCTGGTAAAAATCCCTGCGGGTTTGGTTTCTCGAGCTAAACAGATAGAGCCGATTGAAACTCATGTTGTCTTAGATTCTGCGTCTCAATATGAAATAAAAGCTGAGTTTGTTGCTGCATCGGGGCAAGCAGACGAGCGTTCTCAAACTTTTGATGTGCGCTTTGGTTTTACACCACCAGAGGAGCTGACGATTTTGCCTGGCATGACAGGCGTTGTTAAATCAACGCTTCGTTTGACCGGAGATGTCACCAGCGAAGGACAAATTTCGATTCCGCTCAGCGCCATTGTTTCTGATAGTGATGGCCAGTTTGTTTGGAAAGTGAACATGGAAACCATGACAGTAGCTCGACAAAATATTGAAGTGGGTGCTGGCGTAGGGGAGAAACTCGCTATCGAAGCAGGCTTAGAAGCAGGCGATGTGATTGTCGGTGCCGGTGCTTCATATTTGAATGAGGGGATGAAAATCCGCCGTTTAGAAAACTAATTGACCTTCTAGCTTAAACTCACAGGAATTTATTTATGAATCCAGGAATTTTTGCGATGAAGAATCGATTGATAACAATGATTGTTATCCTTGCATCGCTAATAGGTGGATGGAACGCCTACAAAAATATGCCACGCTTTGAAGACCCAGAGTTCACTATTCGAACGGCTGTTGTCATCACGCAATATCCCGGAGCAACACCGACAGAAGTTGCCAATGAAATCACTGAGCCTTTGGAGTCAGCACTACAGCAGTTACAAGAAGTTGAAAGCCTAACCTCGACCTCATCAGCGGGATTGTCGCGAATTAACGTTGATATCAAATATGAGTTTTCTCCTTCTAAAGATGCGCTTCAAGCGATCTGGTCAAAGATCCGCAATAAGGTAAACGATGCGCAATCTTCGTTACCTCCCGGCGCTCAGGAGTCTATCGTCAATGATGATTTTGGCGATGTTTATGGTGTCTATTACCTTTTGACGGGAGATGGATATACCTACAAAGAACTTGAGGAATATGCCAAACAGTTGCGTACTGATGTTTTGTCTGTAGAGGGCGTTGCGAAAGTATCCTTGTCTGGTCAGCAGCGAGAAGCCATCTACGTTGAGATATCACGCGAAAGATCTACAGCATTAGGGCAAACAGTAAACAACGTATATCAACAGCTTGAAAAACAAAACGCAGTGACATCCGCAGGTAATGTGAAAACCGGTAACCGACGTTTAATTATCCAACCTTCAGGCTCGATTGATTCGGTAGAAGAAATTGAGAACATGATTATTTCTACGGACGACCAAGGCACTTTGCTTTATTTAAAAGATGTCGCAACGGTGACTCGTGCTTATCAGACTCCCCTTACCGATGAAATTCGCTTTAATGGACAACCTGCAATTGCCTTTGGTATTTCAAATGTCACCGGGGCCAACGTTGTTAAAATGGGGCAGGCCATTGATGCAAAAATTGCCAGTGTTGAGAATCAAAGACCTATCGGTATTGAGATTCACGAGTACTACCACCAAGGCAAAATTACTGATGCTGCGGTGCAAAACTTCGTACTGAACGTCCTTGCAGCTCTCGTTATTGTATTAGTGACTTTATTCTTCTTTATGGGGCTGAGATCAGCTGTCATCATTGGTACAACTTTGGTGATTACCATTGCGGCAACACTCGCAACTATGCATTTTATGAATATTCCAATGCACCGTATTTCTCTAGGAGCGTTGATTATCGCTTTGGGGATGTTAGTTGATAACGCTATTGTTGTGACAGAAGGCATACTCGTTGGAACACAAAAGGGTGAGAGTAAACTTAAGATTACTGAAAAGATAATCAGCCGCTCAATATGGCCTTTATTAGGTGGAACTCTCGTCGGAATTATTGCTTTTGCACCTATCGGTCTAGCGCCGGGCTCTACCGCAGAGTTCACTGGGCATTTATTCTGGGTAGTAATGATTTCCCTTCTTTATAGCTGGGTATTTGCTATCACTATTGTTCCCTTCTTTGCAGATCTGATGTTTAAAGAAGTTTCTGAAGAAGTAGAAGAGCCTAAAGAAGGCAAAATGATGACTGCGTATAAAGGCTTTATGCGCAACATGCTGAAAGTGCGCTGGGTTCCCATTGGGTTAACTTTCGGCTTGTTTGCTTTATCTGTCTGGGGTTTCCAATTTGTGAAATCTGGCTTTTTCCCTGCTTCGACAACGCCTCAGGTTGTTGTTGATTATTGGTTACCTGAAGGGACTGACATCACACAAACCAAAGCAGATATGCTGGAAATTGAAGCTAAGCTAGTCAATTATGAAGGCGTCAAAGATGTTCAAACGCTCATAGGTAAAGGTACTTTGCGCTACATGTTAGTTTACGGCGCTGAGAGTGAAAACTCTGCTTATGGGCAATTCTTGCTAAAAACATCCAGCTACGATGATATCGCGAAGCTTATCCCTAAAATCCAAGCGTATTTGGATAATGGTTACCCTGACGCACAAGCTAAGGTTTGGCAATTCCAATTGGGGCCAGGCGGTGGTTCTAAAATTGAAGTTGAATTCAGTGGTCCGGATCCTGCAGTTTTGAGGCGTTTAGCAGAAGAAGCAAAAGCGATTATGACAGCTGATGGTCGTGCCATTTCTATTCAAGATGATTGGCGACAGCCCGTGAGTGTGATTCAGCCAGTTTATTCTTCAAACAAGGGACGACGTTTAGGCGTATCGCGTGAAGACCTATCTACGGCCTTATTAACCAACTTTTCTGGGCGCTCAGTCGGTGTTTATCGAGAGGGTGACACTCTGATCCCCATCGTTGCTCGTGCACCTGAATCCGAGCGTTTAGATGCTGAGTCTATTCGGCAGATTCAAATTATTAGTCCAACTACAGGCGCTGCGGTACCGCTTGGAGAGGTGGTTGATAGTGTTGATATGGTTTGGCGTAATTCGTTGCTTCTGAGAGAAGACAGAGTTTGGCGTATCAAAGCTCAAGCCGACCCGGTTGCTGGTGATCTAACCTCTGATTTGCAAGAGCGGTTACGTCCTCAAATTGAAGCGATTGAATTACCCCCAGGTGTCCAACTTGAATGGGGCGGGGAACTGGGTGACAGTAGTGAAGCGAATGGAGATTTGGCGGGAACAATACCTTTAGGCTTTATCGCCATGGTGCTGGTGGTTGTTATTTTGTTTAATAGCTTGAGGCAGCCTTTGGTTATCTGGTTAGTGGTGCCTTTATCTTTGATTGGTGTTGTTTTGGGCTTGGTAAGCACGGGAACGCCCATGGAGTTTATGGCGATACTCGGGCTTTTATCTCTATCAGGCCTATTAATTAAAAATGCCATCGTATTAGTTGATCAAATGGATACTGAAATAGCAGAAGGTAAAGCGCGTTTTGATGCTGTCGTAGACTCTGCGGCGAGCAGGGTAAGGCCAGTTATGATGGGCGCACTAACAACCGTATTGGGTGTTATCCCGCTATTTGGAGATGCGTTCTTCAAATCTATGGCGGTGGTTTTAGTGTTCGGTTTAACTTTTGCTACCTTACTGACTTTAGTTGTTGTGCCTGCACTTTATGCGGTGATATTTAAAATCAAAAATTCTGAAAGTGGGGTGGCCTAATGTCATTACTCAAGTCGTCAAAAATTACATTATTAAGAAAAACGGCCATTGCCATTTGCGTTACCTCTTTTGTTGCGGGTTGCTCGACCAGCAGCTTGTCTCGTGTAGAAGAGGCAAAAACCGCAACGACCGAGAGCTTGCCTGATTTGCCTAGTCAATGGGCTTCGATTCAGCAAAATATAGGTGATGTTAAAGTCGGTTGGTTAGAGGCATTAAAAGATCCTGTGTTAGCTTCTCTTGTCGCAGAGGCGCAAAAGAACAACCGAAATCTGCAAGCTATGGCTGCCAATGTAGACAGTGCGAGGGCACTCGTTGGGCAGGCAGCATCGTCTTTGTCACCGCAGTTGAATGCCAGTTTAGGGAATACGTCTAGCGGCGCTGTAGAGGGTAGTGGCAGTAATAACTTCAATGCCAGCTTGCAAGCAAGTTGGGAAGCTGATCTCTGGGGAAGGCTCCGTTCCGGAAAATTAGCAGCTCAAGAGAGCTTAGTTGCCGCTGAAGCAGAATATAAGTTTGCACAATATTCGCTAGCTGCCAATGTAGCTAATGCTTACTTTGTTGCGATAGAAGCTAACGAGCAGCTCAAAATAGCTCAAAAAAACCTGGAAACCGTCGAAAGGACCAATCGTATCGTCCAAGTTCAGTTTGAAAACGGTGCAGCTGACCAACAAAACATATCTTTGGCTAGGGCTGACTTTGCCAGCGCCCAAGATAGTTTGATTTCAAGCCAAGCAGGTCAACGAGATGCAACGCGATCACTTGAATTGTTACTTGGGAGATACCCGAGTGCAGAATTAGCCGTTAACCAATCCTTACCTTCTATACCCAATGCTTTGCCAGCAGGTTTACCTTCAGAGCTTTTAGAGCGGAGACCTGATTTAATTGCCGCAGAAAGACGGGTTGCTGCGGCATTTAACAGTTTAGATGCGGCTAAAGCCGCTCGATTGCCTAGCCTGTCTTTAAGTGGTTCTTTAGGGGGGACATCCAATTCACTCAGTGATGTACTTAATCCGGCTAATTTAGCTTGGCAAGCTATTGGGAGTTTAGCCGCGCCTCTGATTGATGGCGGAAGAATAGAGGCCGGAATTGAATCCGCGACGGCGGATCAAAAAGCAGCGGTGGCAAGTTATGCTCAAGCTGCTCTTAATGCCTTTTCTGATGTTGAAAGAGCGTTAGATCAAGGGACAGTATTAAGAGAGCGCAGAGATGCGTTAAGTACGGTGTTGTCGGAATCTGAGAAAGCACTGAAAGTGGCAAACTTACAATTCGGTGAAGGCGAAATAAGTTTGCTCGATGTGTTAACAGTCCAACAACGCGTATTTTCAGCACGTAGTAACTTACTTTCTATTAACCGAGCTTCGCTAACACAATTTATTGATTTGAATTTGGCGCTTGGTGGAAGTTGGTGAACAGGTTAATTATTTAGCTGATTAGGAGAGAAGAGGGTAAGTGAACCCTCTTCTTTTTTATTGATCTATAGAAACAAAGTTAGGTCTATTGCTTTAGTTCAAAAGGCTTGTTCAGAGCAGCCATGTAAGGTGCTTTTGATGCAATGTCTTGAGTGCTTTGTTCAGAATTTGTGGCAAAAGCGATACTCTTTATATCTAAGCTATTTAAATGCTTAACGCAGCTCTCGTGATTAACACATAGTGCTGGAACTACCGCTAGATCGATTCCACGAATCTGAGACTCTGGGAAGCTTTTTGCGATGTCTTGGACATTTGCATTGCCAGCGTGAAGCACTTTAAATCTGTCTATCTCCACTAAAAAAGCGTAGTTTTGTGTACTCCGCTGACGGCTTTGGTCGCTATGTGGAACGCTGAACACAGTGACTTTGATACCTTGGTACTGATATTCGGCAGATTCAAAAAGCTCTAATTTAGGAGCAACTAGCCTATTGTCACTTATTGATGATCTCATTTTACGTATGACTTTAGGGGTACTAATCAGCAGTGCGTCTGGGTTTTGTAACATTGCACTTATCGTTCTTTTGGTACCAAAGTGTTCACTACTAGCTGTTGTTGCTAAAACGAGATCTGTGCTCTGTGAAGCAAGTTGTTCAAATTGGTCGGTGTTTAGGAAGTTAGTGTCGCTTGATGGTGTAAACAGTGCATCAATGACTACAGATTTGTCACCAGAAGCTATTTTAATACCAGCATTTGCAACATGTGTTACTTCAACATCAGATGCAAACGAAGGCGTCGCTACGCCGGTATAAAGTGCAAAGGTGAGCGCGAATGAATGAATTAAGTTTTTAACGTTCATGAGTGTGACTCCTGAGTCGGTGAGCGAGATGTTATCTAGCTCGCATAAGTAAATTAAATTGGTAAATAACATCCTCTAAACACTATGTGCGTGTGCCATAAGTTGTGCAGATAAAGGGCGATGACGGATCGATTTAGTCTTTGGGACGGATTGCTCTAAGGTTGAATTTTGTTTAACCCTTTCTAGAGCATTTTCAATCCTGTGGTCGACATAAGCAGCAACAGCGCTGAGTACAATGATTGAAACAGGAACAATGATTAGTGAAGTAACTACATCGCCTTGGTAAATAAAGTTTAAAACGATTGGGAAAATCACTAACAGAAATGCTGTAAAACGATAGCTTACTAAAATAAGTTGATGCCACATAACCATGCCCTCGAAGATTAGTTTTGGTTAACTTGTGAGCAAATTTTAGGCATTCATTGAGAAGGTGACAAAGGGAAAAGATTCACCTGATAGGTGAATAATATTCATGTCAGAATTGGAGGCTAAGACGCTTCTTTTAATGGTGCAGATTTTTTCAACCACTTCAAGAAGCAGTGAATATCGTGTCTGTTGCTTTCTTCTTTTCTATAAACTGCATAGAGGGAGTTAGAAAATGGTAATTTTTCCCCAAAAGGGCGAACAATAGCCTTTCTCTTCTCTTGGATATTTTCTAACGGAAACATGGCGAGAGCCAAGCCTACACCTTGCGAAGCTGCGCTTATTGCCGCGTTATAATCGCTAAAGGATATAGCTCGCTTGCCTGACGTCAACTCAACCGACATGGTTGACGACCAATGACCCCATATATCATCCATGTAGGTTAAATCTATTAAGGGTACGTCGCTGACATCACTTGGCGTTTTGATTTTGTGTTTGTCGATAAACTCTTGGGAGCCTACCGCGGCGATTTCTAGATCAGTAATTTTTTCAACAACTACATTGGGCCAATCACCAGAGCCCACGCGAATAGCGAGGTCGACATCATCATAACGTAAGTCAGCGAGCTGATTTCCGGTTTCTATACGGATATCAATCTCGGGGTGAGCCAGCTGAAAGTCGCTGATCTGAGGAATAATGATATTACTGGCGAGAGTGGTAAAACAGGATATTTTAAGTGTAGGAGTAGCAAAGCGGTGGCGTATTTTTTTCGTACCTTGCTCAATAGTTGACAAGCCTTTTTGAATATCCTGCAAATAGACTCGTCCCGCCTGATTGATTTCAACACCGCGGCTCTTTCGCTGGAATAACTCAAACCCTAAGTACTCTTCCAGCGCTTTTATTTGATGGCTGACTGCTGAAGGCGTAATGAACAGTTCTTCACCAGCATCTTTGAAACTTTCATGCCTGGCGGCTGCTTCGAAAATAGTCAGCAAGTGAACGGGCGGAAGTTGATAAGCCATACGCTAACTCAGAGAAAAGACATAAAATTAGCTTAAACTAAAATACTGCTCAGGTGAATAATATTAATGCAGTCCAGTGAGATTGCTTAAGGGAAGATGCTATTGATGAATATGCTTAACGCGACCAACGGCACCGTCTTCCAATCGCACTTTAATGCCGTGCGGGTGATTTGGGGAATTTGTAAGAATCTTCGCAACGAGGCCTTCGGTAAGTTTCCCCGTGCGTTGATCTTGCTTAAGAACAATTGAAACATTGGCTCCAATTTTTACATTGGCCCTTTTTGTGCCTTCCATTGTGCCTCCATAATTGCCTCAGATTCTAATCAGATGTTTCTCTTTAAACTCACACAAATCCTCAATGATACAGGCGCCTCGCCGAATCATACTGATTTATCTTCTGTGTAATTCATCAACTTTTAACTCTACTGATGTTATTTTAAGGTACTTTGATCAGTTTTACTGATGTTTTTGCCCGAGGGAGCTTTAAGCGACTATATGAGAGGAATGTTTTAGTACCCACAGGTAAAGCGGGTACTCTCTATAATAAGAAGATGTGTATATTTTTTGTTAGACGAGTGTTCTACATAGTGTTGTTCTCTCTAAAGTAACTATTTGCTGTTTTTAAATCAGCAATAGGGTTGAACATTTCAAAACTAAATTCTTTTAGCTGTTGTTTTGTTTGTACTATGGTTGGCCAGTCAGGGTTAGCGAGAGCGGCTTTGCCGATAGACAGTAAGTCTGCCTTTTGGGCTTCCAATAATTCTAAAGCGTCACCTTCGTTGTTTATACCGCCGTTAGCGATAACAGGCACGCTGCTATATATTTTTGCGAGTTCAGATAAAGATGGACCGTGATCATATGCCGAGGCGTTGGCGACATGCTCAGTTGTATGAATGTAATCAACGCCTAAACTACTGATATATTCGAAGGTGTACTTAGCGTCAGCTGATTTTTCGGGCCACTTATATTCAGGATCGTTGACTTTACCCTGAGAAAAACGAACACCAATAATAAAATCAGGCCCCAGAGCGTGGCGAATAGACGATATAATCTCTTTATAAATATTAAGACGGTTAGCGAGGTTTCCACCGAACCTATCATTTCTTTTGTTGGTATACACTGTTAGGAATTGATCTAACAGGTAACCGTTTGCACCATGAATCTCAACACCATCAAAGCCAGCTTGTCTTGCGTATTTAGCGGCTTGAACATAGCCTAAAATAACGATTTCGATATCTTCTTGAGTCATTTCTTTTGGGGTTGCATAGTCACCTTTACCATAGTAAAAAGTCATCTCCTTACCAAGAGGCTTTTCTGCTGAAGGTGAAGCGCTTTGCTCAGTATATTTATTGTATTGAGAAAGAGCTCCAGCATGCATGAGTTGTGCGAAAATCCTGCCTCCTTTTTCATGGACGGCGTTTGTAATTTCTTTCCAGCTATTCATTTGAGCTTCGTCAGTTAAACCTGGCTGATATTTATAACCCTGACTATATTGCTTGTCTGTGTATATCCCTTCGGTAATGATTAATGAAAAACCGCCACTAGCAAATGACTGATAATAGTCTTTCATTAATGGGCCAACTGTGCCGTCTTCGTGACTACTGACACGAGTCATTGGTGCTACGGCCAGTCTATTTTTCAGCGTTAAATTTCCAATTTGTAAACTTGAAAAAAGAGGGGATGCTTCATTATTCATAATAAATACTCATTCAGTTGATACGAATAGCATTTTTCCATAAAACTAAAATTGTGATAATGACCTTATTTATTGAATGATTGTTAACTTTTTATTTAAAATAAGTGTGTGCTTCTTATCGAACTTGAAGGTTCACAATCATGAGTAAAATTAATCAACTTGAAAGTCTGAGGGTCTTAAAGAAGGTTTATGAGTTAGGTAGTTTTACAGGTGCAGCAAAACAGCTGAATTTGTCTGTTGCCAGAGTATCGAAATCAGTTGATCGATTAGAGTTGGAATTGAAAACAAAGCTCTTTGTTAGGAGCACACGACATCTACAAGCTACAGATAATGGTACGAGGTGTTATCAATATGGGATAAAAATGCTTGAGCAGTGGGAACAGTTAACAGATGAAGTGACTGATGCCCAGTTTAAATCTCAGGGAAACATCAAAGTAGGTGTACCAATGAGTTGGGGCTTAAGTGTTTTTTCGACTATCTCTGCAAAGTTTATGGCTAAGTATCCCAATATTACAATTGATGTTCATATGACCGATAAATATGTGAATGTTTTTGAAGGTGAGTATGATTTGGTTCTGCGATTGGCTAGCGATCTTGAAGACAGCACTCTGTTATGTAAGAAATTAAAAGGTTATAAACTTGTTGTCTGTGCGACGCCAGAGTATTTACTGAAGCACTCAGAACTCAAATCTCCTGAGGACCTAGTTAACCATAGATGTTTGGTTTTTTCTCAAGATGGCAGTAACACTAAATGGGTGTTTTCCAAGCAAAGTAAATCAATTAATATCCACGCGAATGCTCATCTGAAATCGAATAATAGTCTCTTGTTGAAAGATGCTATGTTGTCGCATGTCGGTATTGCTGTCGTACCTGATTTTATTGTTGGGCAATACATAAAAGCAGGGCAGCTCATCCCTTTACTAACAGAATATTCAACTAAAGAATTAAATTTGTACTCATTGAGGCCAGCAAATAAGCTGCTACCCAAGAGACTTCAACTATTCAATCAATTTCTATTGGAGGAACTGAGTCTATAGTGTTGTGCTATAGCTAGAGCTGTTGAGGAGGGGGATTAATAGATGATTAAATCCCACTTCAATTCATCATTCACAGAGTGATTTTTTGTCAGAGGGGGGAGTATTAATAGCTATTCGGTTTTTTCTTTAAACTCACACAAATCCTCAATGATACAGGCACCACAACGTGGCTTACGAGCTACACAAGTGTATCTGCCGTGTAATATAAGCCAGTGGTGTACATCGACCTTAAATTCCTTAGGGACGACTTTCAGCAGCTTTTGTTCAACTTGGTCGACGTTTTTACCCATGGCAAACTTAGTGCGATTACACAGACGAAATATGTGAGTATCTACGGCTATGGTAGGCCAGCCAAAAGCAACATTAAGGACGACATTAGCTGTTTTTCTGCCAACACCTGGCAGCGCTTCTAATGCTTCTCGGTTCTCAGGGACTTGAGAGTTGTATTCGTTGATTAAAATACCACAGGTCTTGATGACGTTTTCTGCCTTAGCATTAAATAGACCAATGGTTTTTATATATTCTTTGAGGCCATCAACACCTAAGGCATAGATTGCCTCCGGTGTGTTAGCTATTGGATAGAGCTTGTCTGTTGCTTTGTTAACACCAACGTCAGTAGCTTGTGCTGACAGGATGACTGCGATGAGTAATTCAAATGGTGAACTGTAATTCAGCTCACTTTCGGGCGTCGGGTTATCATTTCGTAAACGCGAGAGGATTTCATAACGCTTTTCCTTGTTCAATTGATATTACCCGTAACGCGTGCTCTCATGACTTGTTTTTCTTCTTCTGGCTTTTTGAGCATGTTCTCAACTCTGTCGTTGAGTGCGTTTTTCAACGCTATGATCAAGCCCATGCCGAGGAAGGCGCCAGGAGGTAGTATTGCTAACAGGAAAGGATTTTCTGTTTCGAACAAGGTCACTTCTAAAGACGCTGCCCAGTCGCCTAATAATAGATCGGCACCAGTGAAGAGGGTACCGTATCCTAGTATTTCCCTCATGCCACCCAACAACACTAATACTGCGGTAAAGCCGAGACCCATCATAAGTCCATCAAACGCCGCAAAGTGAACAGGGTTCTTGGATGCGTAAGCTTCCGCGCGCCCAATAATGGCGCAATTGGTTACAATGAGTGGGATAAATATCCCTAGTGTTAAGTACAGGCTATAGGTATAAGCATTCATTGTTAGTTGAACGACGGTTACAAACGCAGCGATGACCATGACGAAGATAGGAATACGGATTTCGTTAGGTACCCAATTACGCACTAAAGAGACGGTGGTATTTGAACCAATTAGAACTAAAGTTGTTGCCAGACCAAGCCCTAACCCATTGATAACAGTTCCACTTACCGCCAATAGTGGACAAAGCCCTAAAAGTTGGACCAATGCCGGGTTGTTTTTCCATAAGCCTTGAAGACTTAGCTGTTTGTATTCACTCACGTCTATCAATCTCTTTAATTGGTTGGGCAATTAGATTCTGCATCAAATAAACTGTCCCAGTTCTCGGCTGCATAAAAGGCGGTTTTGCGAACAGCTTTGACGACTGCTCTAGGGGTAATAGTGGCTCCAGTGAATTGATCGAACTGACCGCCGTCTTTCTTAACAGCCCACCGACTATCATCCTCAGAGTCCAATGCTTTTCCACTGAAAGACAAAATCCAATCGTCGACGCGCAAATCAATTTTGTCGCCTAGACCCGGGGTTTCGGTATGTTGAAGGACACGGGCACCGAGAATGCTTTTGTCCGACGCTATACCTACGAGCAGAGTGATACTACCGCTGTATCCATCAGGAGCGACGGTTTCTATCACCAATGCTTGAGGTTCGTCTTGTTTTCGTGCTCGATAAACTTGTTTAGGTGACTCGTCGCCTAACGAATCAAGATCTTGAGTTAAGGTGCAATCGAGCTGAAATGTATTGTCGTAAAGTGATGTTGGAACAAGCTGGTTGAGCGTATCCAACCTTTGTAATGCGGCTTGCTCTTTGATCCTATCTTCAGTTACTGCAGAGGTGAGTGCAATCATTGCGGTTGTTGCAATAGCGAACAGTGCCAGAACTGCACCGTTACGGACAATGTTTTCACTCATTCCTCGTGGCTTTTCGGGAGCTTCTTGTATTTCGTTATCAGGATCGTGTTCAGACATTTTTATTCAACTACTTGTTTGAACGATTCGCTTTCTGATGACCATAAACTCTCGGGCGAGTGTAATAATCAATCAGAGGAACCGCCATATTCATGATAACGACTGCGAAGCCTATAGCATCAGGGTATCCGCCAAATACGCGAATGAGGTAAACCCAAGCACCAACAGTTGCACCAAAGATAATTCGACCTTTATTCGTGGTACAGGCAGAGACTGGGTCGGTTAATATAAAAAACGCACCTAACATAGTTGCACCGCTGAACCAATGTAGCCAAGGTGTCGCATATTGATCTGGGTTAATGAGATAAAAGATTAATGCAAAACTTCCCATTGATAACAGCATGCCAGCGGGAATGTGCCAGCTGATCACGCGCATTCTAATGAGGCCTATACCACCGATAAGATAAGCAAGGTTAACCCAAAACCAACCCACGCCACTTGCCCCACTGAAAGTAAGCTTTTGCATGCTCTCCTGTAATGTCAGGCTCAAGCTTAAATCGGTTTTTATAGTATCTAGTGGAGTTGCCATGGTGAAGCCATCAATACCGTTACGCAATTGCAGTAAGCTGTAACCGTCGGTACTAAAACCTGTCATGATAACACTGAGTGCATCAAAGAAGGTGATTTGGTGCTCAGCTAAGCTTTGTGGTGGTAGCCAACTCGTCATTTGAACCGGGAAGGAAACCAGCAACATCACGTAAGCTGCCATAGCTGGATTGAATAGATTAAAGCCTAAGCCGCCGTATAGCTGCTTAACGATTGCAATGGCAAAGAATGCACCAATAGCGCTGATCCACCAAGGCGCTAGGGGAGGAATACTAATCGCTAAGAGTAACGCTGTTAGTAACGCACTACAGTCTTTAATAGCTGGTTCGAATGGGCGTTTTCGTACTTCTAAAAAGAGTGCTTCTGTTGCTATTGCAACCAGTGAAGCAATCAATAGATGAATGATGCTTCCCCAGCCAAAGAAGAACGTTTGAACCGCTAACCCAGGCAAGGCAAACATGATAACGAGTTGCATAACTGAGCTCGTTGTTCGTCTGATATGCTGATGCGGAGAACTGGCTACCTGAAACATTATTCTGTAAGTTCCTTGTCTTCAGGGTTATCAATATCGTTTTGTTGAGCCGCTTGGCGTTCCGCCTGCTTTTTGGCCTTGGCTTTAGCTACAGCAGCAGCGACACGCGCTTTTTTCTTTTCTTCAGCAGTCATTTCCGAAACTTCGACTTCCTGAGTTGGTGCACTCTGAGATTGTTCATCGCTTACTGAGTTATCCGTGCTTTCTTTTTCTTGCTGTTCAGCTTCTTTCTTTGCTTTGGCTTTGGCCACTGCGGCAGCTACACGTGCTTTTTTCTTTTCTTCAGCGCTCATTTCTGAAGCTTCGACTTCCTGAGCCGGTTCATTATGGGCTTGTTCCCCGGCAACTGAGTTATCTGAACGTTCTTTTTCTTGCCGCTCAGCTTCCTTCTTTGCCGTGGCTTTAGCCACTGCGGCAGCGACACGTGCTTTTTTCTTTTCTTCAGCAGTCATCTCTGAAACTTCAAGCTCTTGAGAAGAAGTATCTTGCGGTTCATTGGATTCGGCAGTTGGCTTTTCCAGGTTTTGCTGAGCCGCTTCCTTTTTAGCTTTAGCACGAGCGATAGCTGCTCTGACCGCAGCAGATTTTTGAGACGGTGTTTCCTCTTTCGCCTCGGCTGTTTGTTGTGCTTGCTGCTCTTTTTTCGCCTTTGCCCTAGCTATGGCGGCTTGAACTGCTGCTGATTTTTGTGCCTTTTCAGGTTGCTCGGTGCTTTCTGTATTGCTTGGGGCGCTCTGCAACTTCTTGGCTTTAGCTCTCGCCAGTGCGGCAGCAACCTTTGCCTTGGGATCAGATTCGCTTACAGAGTCATCAATCTGATCCGCTGTATCTTTAACGGGTGTAGCTTCTGCTCGCTTTTTACGAGCTTCAGCGGCTAAGCGATGTTTCTCTTCACGTGCTTCTTTTTCGCGTTCGAGTCGCGCTTGACGCGCTTCAAAGCGTTCTTTGGCTTTGGCGGCTTTAATCTGCTCTTTTTCGTCTTCTCTAATAGTCGCTTTTGCTTGCCTGTAATACTGAACTAATGGTATCTGGCTTGGGCAGACATAGGCACAAGCTCCGCATTCAATACAATCGAATAAGTTGTAATCTTGAGCTTTATCAAGCTCTTTTGCTTTGCTGTGCCAGTATAGTTGTTGAGGTAACAAACCCGCAGGGCAGGCATCTGCACAAGCTCCACACCGAATACAGGCTTGTTCCGCTTCTGTTAACGGAATCTCAGAATCTGTAGGTACGAGTAAGCAATTTGATACTTTAACGACAGGAACATGATCAGAACGCAGTGAGAAGCCCATCATAGGGCCGCCCATAATCAAACGTTGGCCTCGTTTCTGTTTTTTCACATCGTACTCAGCAAAATCTAGCAGATGAGACATTGGAGTTCCGAGCAATGCCCAAACATTGCCTGGTTTACTCAAAGCTTTTCCCGTTAACGTGATAACGCGCTCGATAAGAGGTTTCCCTGAAAATACCGCATCGGCAATCGCATAACAGGTACCGACGTTATGAGTCAGCACACCTATATCAATTGGAAGGCCGCCGCTTGGTACTTCCTTATTCAAAAGCATTTGAATTAGCTGTTTCTCTCCACCTGCCGGATACTTTGTTGGAACTGAGCATACAAGATACTTACGATTTTCCTGACAAGCGACTTGCATAGCTTCTATCGCTTTTGGCTTATTATCTTCAATGGCGATAATGATGTGCTTGGGGTTCAAAATGTGTGTGAGGACATCTATCCCTTGCCTGATTTGCCAAGCATGCTCGCGCATGAGTCTGTCGTCTGATGTTATGTAAGGCTCACACTCGACACCATTAATAATAAGATATTCAACTTCCTTTTGAACGCCGACTTTAATATGTGTTGGAAAGCCTGCGCCTCCCATACCAGCAATACCGGCACTACAGATAGCTTCAATTAATTCTGGCTTAGGAAGGCTTTGATAATTTGTTAGAGGCGTTAAGTCGATCCATTTATCTTCGCCATCGGGTTTTATCTGTAGCGTTGCCTCAGCTATTCCAGATGGATGTGCTGATACATGGGGGGCAATCGCAACCACTTCACCTGATGTTGGCGCATGCACAGGAACAGACAGCGGGTGCGAATTTTTCGTTAACGCTTGGCCTTTTAAGACTTTGTCTCCAGGAGCAACAATAATTTGCCCTTCCAAACCAATATGTTGCTTTACCGTGAGGTATAAGCACTCAGGTAAAGAAGGTCTTTTAATGACTGTGGTGTTGGAGATAGTTTTGAAATCAACAGGGTGGACACCGCCAGGAAAATCCCAGGTTCGGCCACTTTTAAGTCGTTCTAATACGTTATGCAATGACTGAATCCACCCGTTAGCTAATTTCTTTGATTGGAATGCTGTTTAAGTCCCAACGCCAATTCTGTGCAGATTGCTTAACTGGAATCATGTCGATGCAGTCGACAGGGCAGGGAGCTACACAAAGATCACAGCCAGTACATTCATCTGTTATCACTGTATGCATTTGTCGTGTTGCGCCAACGATAGCGTCTACCGGGCATGCAACAATACATTTTGTGCAGCCAATACATTCGTCTTCTCTTATGTAGGCGACCTTAGTGACGTCCTCTTCACCGTGAGCTGCATCTAATGGAACGGCTTCAACGCCCATCATATCAGCCAGCTTCTTGATGGTTGCCTCTCCACCTGGAGGACATTTATTGATATCGTCGCCGTTTGCAATAGCTTCTGCATATGGGCGGCAGCCAGGGTAACCGCATTGACCACACTGGGTTTGTGGCAAGACTTCATCCAACTGATCAACCAAAGGATCGCTTTCTACTTTGAACCGAATTGCAGCAAAACCAAGAATGGCACCGAATACAAGTGCTAGTATGCCTACTGCAATTAATGCTATGGCTGCTGTCATTAAAGCTCTCCCTCGTTAGATCTGAGAGAGTGATTGGAAAAACAACTCATCACTAAAACTTCACCAACCCTGTAAACCCCATAAAAGCTAAAGACATAAGGCCTGCGGTAATCATAGCAATAGAAGCGCCTTTAAAAGGTGAGGGGACATCAGCAACAGCGAGACGCTCTCTCATTGCTGCAAATAAAATCAACACTAATGAGAAACCTAAAGCTGCCCCAAAACCATAAATAACTGATTGGAAGAAGTTATTGAATTGATTCACATTCAACAAGGCTACACCTAATACCGCACAGTTAGTTGTGATCAGAGGTAAAAATATACCGAGTAGCCTATATAAAGTAGGGCTGGTTTTGTGCACGATCATTTCGGTTAATTGAACAACTACGGCGATAACTAAGATAAAGCTCAATGTGCGTAGAAATTGGATGTCTAAGGGAACAAGAATGTAGTGCTCAACAAGATAGCTGGTTAAAGACGCCAACGTTAAGACAAAAGTAGTCGCCATCGACATACCAATAGCCGTTTCCAACTTGCTGGATACCCCCATAAAAGGGCAGAGCCCAAGAAATTGGACCAAAACAAAGTTATTTACCAGCACAGTGCTGATAATAAGTAGTACAAATTCTGTCATTTACTGGTCTTGACGCTGATGCTCAGGCTTTTACCTCAGCAATGAATTTGATATCAACGAGAAGCGTTATGCATGTTGATACATTAATCCTGCCTATTATCCTTTTTTGTTTACCAATTAACAACTTGAGATTAAGTAGGGTTATTCTCAAATGATAAGATCGACAAACAATCAATACAGGTATTGAGTTAACTTGATGTAGATTAATGTATGAAGATAGAAGGAATGTTCTGAGTTAAGTGGCTCCCCCTCCCCGACTCGAACGGGGGACCTGCGGATTAACAGTCCGTCGCTCTAACCAACTGAGCTAAGGGGGAACAGGTACTTGCTAGTTTTGAATGGCTCCCCCTCCCCGACTCGAACGGGGGACCTGCGGATTAACAGTCCGTCGCTCTAACCAACTGAGCTAAGGGGGAACAGGCTATTCAAAAGCTATATTTTGCCGTGTTTTGCTCTTCGTATTCTATCTTTATTTGTTAAAGATTTAATGCCCGAGCCCGACAACGGGGGCGAATATTAATGAGCCTACAGGACTGTGTCAACAAGTTCGTATTTTTTTTTGCTCTGTCGCTTATTTTTAAGCCAACGCAGCTTATAAACAGAACAATTAAACATGATGTGAGTAAGTTTCATGTAGCTTTTTTTGAGTTGATCCTTATGATCAAAAGTAGTGCATGTAACTTTGATCCCGTAGAGAAAATTACTATCCGTTATAATGCCTTCAGTTAATAGATCAAAAAAGCCTGTTTAGTCGCGTTTTATATCAACTAGCTGAATTATAAGGGTAAAGTGATTTACACCATAATAGTCGTTTTTTTATTCCATAAAGCGATAAGGTTAATTATTTTTACTGTGGATAAAAACAGTATTTAATAAAAATGTAACGAAAGATCCGTACCCGTAGCGTTAGTGTCGACTTACAAAAAGTAGGGGCAATGATCGGGGAAAACCCGCCCTTATTGGAGTGATCAAAGTTATCCACCGAAACTGTGGATAACTATGTGGGTACTTTTTGAATAGATTCTTTTAGACCAATAAAATCGATGTCAATACTTTGCCTTTAAAAAAACAAAATTTTTTTATTTCCTTTAAAAACAAATAGATAGAAGCATATTGTCCAATAGGTGCCTGTCTTGTCTAAAAAATAACCTGAGCTGGCACGGGCTGTGTATTATTTACGTTGTCAAGAAAAAAAATAATTATTTTCTTTAAAAAATCGCATAAATTTCCTTGCAACTCGAAGTGTTTTAGACTTAGCCGTAACACCAAAATGTACGCCATTATGACACTTATATGACATAGCTTATTGGTTTTAAATGACAAATTTCTGACAGTGTCAAAAATGAGGTGATCAATTAACGATCATCATTCGGGTAGTATTTTTAACCCAATCTGATATTTCGTTATTTATTCTTAGTTTTAAAGGCTGAGTGTTTTGATCTTCACAAAGGAGTTCAGCGTGTTTTGCAGTAATGCTTTAGTATAAGTCGCGAACAACGAAAAGAGTTTAATCGGAAAGATCCGGTGTCTCGTCTGATTTAACTGTCAAACTAGGTGAAGTTTTTATCTGTTGTGATCTAGAATGCAAACCATCGAGTAAATTGTTGGTGCGTGTCAGCATTCTTTTACCTTTTCTTACTAAATGATATGCCCTGACAAGCTTTATCGTTGCGCTTAGCGTAGCTGTATATAAATGATTTCCGTATAATAAACGCCTTTTGTCGCGTCTCTATTTCTAGCTTTTATTGAATGGGTTAAGCCTAAGTTGTCTAAACGTAATCGTGATCTCGTAAATGATCCTATCGCCCAAACGCTGAAGCAAATGACGATACCTGTCATTGTTGGCATGATCATGTTGATGTCGTTCAGCATTGTCGATACTTATTTTGTCAGTCTGTTAGGGACTGATGAACTTGCCGCTATCAGCTTTACATTCCCAGTGACCTTCACTGTCATTAGTTTGAATATTGGCTTGGGTATTGGAACCTCCGCACTTATTGCCAAGTATTTAGGCTCCGGCGATGACCATATGGCGAAAGAGTTTGGTACTGGTGCGATTATGTTGTCAGTTATCTTAGTTGGGGCGCTATCGATAATTGGCGTTTTCTCTATAGAGCCAATATTCGGTTTGATGGGAGCATCATCTGATCAAATGCCGCACATTAGACAATATATGGTTTTGTGGTACGTGTCTGGCGTATTTCTCGCAATCCCTATGGTCGGTAATAGTGTGCTAAGAGCGGCAGGGGATACTAAAACACCAAGCATAGTGATGGCGTTAGGTGGCCTTATTAATGCAGTGTTCGATCCTATTCTTATTTTTGGGCTAGGCCCTATCCCTGCTATGGGTATTCAGGGGGCTGCAGCTGCAACCTTAATCGCTTGGATAGTTGCATCAACCTATGTGCTTTATTTACTCAGTGTAAAGAGACATTTAATTCTGCCTCGTTTATTAACGTTGGATGAGTTTAAGTTTACAACACCTAAGATTTTAAAAATCGGTTTACCAGCTGCTGGTGCGAATATGCTTACACCAGTTGCTGGTGGCATATTAACGGCAATAGTTGCGTCTTATGGTCCTGAAGCTGTTGCTGCGTGGGGAGTTGGAAGTCGTATTGAGTCAATCGCGAGTATTGTTGTTTTGGCTTTATCAATGACACTGCCACCTTTTATTAGTCAGAACTTCGGTGCTGATAAAATAGGGCGTGTTGCTCAGGCTTACTGCTTTACAATGCGTTTCGTCATTATTTGGCAGTTGGGTGTCGCTATGTTGATGATGTTGCTTTCACCTTATATTGCGCTTATCTTTGCTGATGAAAAAGAAGTTATTGAGCTACTCCAGTTATTCTTGTTTATTGTGCCATTAGGGTACGGCTTACAGGGTATTATTATACTGACGAATTCGTCGCTGAATGCGATGCACAAGCCGATGGCAGCTCTTATCCTGAGTGTTTTAAGGTTGTTTGTTTTCTTTGTACCTTTCTCATTTTTAGGCAGCCAACTGTATCAACTTGAAGGTATGTTCTGGGCTGGTATAGCCGCTAACTTCTGTACTGCAGCTGTCGCGTATATTTGGTTTACGCGTTTATTAAAACAGGAATCTGTGACAGAAATGGTCGTGCAACAGTGAGTCGAGGCTTTAGCTTACAATCTGAATATAATCCTGCAGGGGATCAACCAACAGCTATTGCTTCACTGGTTGAAGGTTTAGAAGATGGCTTAGCATGCCAAACCTTGTTGGGAGTTACGGGGTCAGGTAAAACCTTTACTATGGCCAATGTTATTCAAGAAGTTCAACGGCCAACACTGATATTGGCTCATAATAAGACGCTAGCAGCTCAGTTATATGGGGAGATGAAAGAGTTCTTCCCTAATAATGCGGTTGAATATTTTGTTTCTTACTATGACTATTACCAACCAGAAGCCTACGTACCCACAACAGATACTTTTATAGAAAAAGACGCATCGATTAATTCTCACATTGAGCAGATGCGCCTTTCTGCCACCAAGTCTTTATTAGAAAGACGCGACGTTATTATTGTCTCTTCGGTTTCTGCGATATACGGCTTGGGCGATCCTGAGTCTTACATGAAGATGCTACTGCATTTGCGTCAAGGTGACTTGATGGATCAGCGCGATATATTGCGCCGATTAGCTGAACTTCAATACAGTCGAAATGATGTGAGCTTCGAGCGTGGTACCTTCCGTGTTCGTGGTGATGTAATCGATATTTTCCCAGCCGACTCTGAAAAGCAAGGCGTTAGAGTTGAGTTGTTTGACGAAGAGATTGAGCGAATCAGCTTGTTTGATCCGCTAACAGGTACTGTTGATAAAACGGTCGCTAGAACGACCGTATTCCCTAAGACGCACTACGTGACGCCACGAGAAAAAATTGTGGCTGCTGTTGAAGATATTAAAGATGAACTCAGAGAGAGGAGTTCGCAGCTTAAATATATTGATAAGTTAGTTGAAGAACAGCGTATCTCACAAAGGACGCAGTTTGATGTCGAGATGATGTTGGAATTAGGGTATTGCTCGGGCATTGAGAACTACTCGCGTTACTTATCTGGAAGAGCTCCAGGCGAGCCACCTCCAACTCTGTTTGATTATTTTCCATCGGACGGTTTACTTTTTATTGATGAATCGCATGTTACTGTGTCGCAAATTGGCGCAATGTACAAAGGTGATCGCTCACGCAAAGAGACTTTAGTTGAGTTTGGTTTTCGATTGCCCTCTGCATTAGATAACAGACCCTTGAAGTTTGACGAATTCGAACGCCTATCTAAGCAAACGATTTATATTTCAGCGACACCTGGCAAATATGAACTTGAAAAGTCAGGGGATGATATTGTTGAGCAAGTTGTTCGTCCTACTGGGTTGGTTGACCCTGAGATTGAAATACGCCCGGTAGCTACTCAAGTTGATGACTTGTTATCTGAGATCGGTAAGCGAGTTGAGTTGAACGAACGCGTCTTGGTGACAACACTTACAAAGCGCATGGCAGAAGATTTGAGTGATTACCTTGATGAGCACGGTGTCAAAGTCAGGTACCTTCACTCAGATATAGATACGGTTGAGCGTATTGAGATTATCCGAGACCTTCGTATTGGCAAGTTTGATGTTTTAGTTGGCATAAACTTATTGCGGGAAGGTTTGGATATGCCAGAGGTCTCACTTGTGGCTATCTTAGATGCTGATAAAGAAGGCTTTTTGCGTTCTGATCGCTCTTTGATTCAAACAATGGGTAGGGCCGCACGTAATCTTAATGGTAAAGCAATCTTATATGCGGATACTGTGACAGGCTCTATGCAAAGAGCTATTGATGAAACAGAGCGCCGTCGAGAAAAGCAAATCGCGCATAACCTGGCAAATGGTATTACACCGCAAAGTCTGAATAAACCGATCACAGACATTATGGATGTGGGGGATACTGACACATCAACCGGTGGTGTGAAGTTGCGCAAAGTAGCGGAAGCTAAACCCGTCTATCAGGGAATGTCATCAGCTGATCTTATGGCTAAAATCAGTGAGCTTGAAAAACAAATGTTCACGCATGCGAAGAACTTGGAATTCGAACAGGCAGCTGCTATACGTGATGAAGTTGAACTGCTTCGCGCGCAATCAATCAAGCAAGCCTAAAAAATTATACCTATCCAGCCATCAATAAGCGCATTTGAAAGTTAACAACTGACTGTTAACCTTCAATTACGCCTTTATTTACCTTGTATTACGCATTCTTCGAATAAAACTTGTGCATCGGACGAAGATTCGTATAGTATAATTTAGTATACGTTACGAAGGTGATAATAATAATGATAAACCGTTTGCAAGAATCAGATATTAAGCTGCTTAGAGTGTTTTTTGCGGTCGCATCGTGTAATGGATTTACTGCCGCTGAACCTGTATTACGTATGCAGCGTCCTAATATCAGTGCGGCAATTAAAAAATTGGAAGAACGACTCGATCTCGTTCTTTGTCATCGTGGCCGTGGTGGCTTCCAAATGACAAAAGAAGGTGAGCTGGTTTTCCAAGAAACCAAACGTATTTTTAACTCTTTTGATAGCTTTGTTTTTAATCTTAAGAGCCTGCATGATGACTACTCCGGACATATCACCTTAGTTCTTATGGCAAGTCTGCCGTTGCCTATTATCGAAGCGGTCGGCGACGCAGTGAAAAGCTGTATGAAGAAGTTTGACGATATCCACTTCAATATCCAGACACGCCTTTATCATGAAGTTGAGCATGTAGCTT
This sequence comes from Alteromonadaceae bacterium M269, assembly GCA_004353515.1. Lineage (GTDB taxonomy): Bacteria > Pseudomonadota > Gammaproteobacteria > Enterobacterales > Alteromonadaceae > M269. The sequence continues at coordinate 383,115 of SMNZ01000003.1, forward strand.
TATCTGGTGAATGTCACTTGGTCTTATCTAGCTACGATATGGTTAAGCCTGAATCTGTGACTTTTCACCCAGTCGAAACGGCCATGAAAGGTCGTTTGTATTGTTCAACAAAACACCCTTTGGCCAAATATCGCAATGGTATTCCTGAAGGTGTGAAACTCGATACCTATCCAGCGATCGGGATTACGGGCTTGTCTTCGTCGAACTATGTAAAAGAAGAGCAGAGAATGGCGATACAGACATTTTCTGATTCTTATGAGTCTTGTATGGCAGCGATTATGACGGGTCAATATATTGGTTTGCTGCCAGATTATTTTGCCAAGTCTAATCCTCACATGGGATTGGTGCCTGTGGGTGGAGATTCGCACGCTTTCTCACATGATCTATTTATCATTAACGGCAAGAACACTCGACTCAATCCCGTTTTAAGGCACTGTATTAAAGAACTTTGCTACTTCATTAAAGAAAGTGACTTTAACTAGAGGCTGTTGCTAAAAGTACCTTTCTTCTTTAGCGGGCCTTAGAGCTCGCTATCTTCAATATCAAATAAAAATATACTCAGATAAACTGACTTCCTAACACTAGAGGAGGCTGGGTATATTTTAACGCAATATGGACTACACTTATGAGGAATCATTGGAAAGACAGCCTCGTATGCAAACATATCAAGAACTGGAATCTCTTAAACATGCCTACAAACTCGCAGGGTTGGGCTATTGGTCTATCGAACTAGAAACTGAGCAACTGTATTGGTCTGACGAGGTTTTCTATATTCATGGGCTTGATCCTGAAACCTATATCCCAGCGCTTGATAACACCGCTGATCTTTACCACCCCCATGACAAAGAAAAAGCTTCCACACTATTGCAAAAAGCGATGGCGCATGGAGAAGCATTTGAATACGAACTGCGTATTGTTCGAACTGATGGCAGTACTCGATATGTACGCTCAAAAGCTGAGTGTTTTTATGACGATGGAGGCCGGGCTGTTAGCATATTCGGCATTTTCCAGGATATTGATGATGAAGTTAAAGAAAAGCATCGCGTAGAAATTGCCGAAATAGCACATAAAACCCACATTGACGGCAGTGGTGATGGTTATTGGGATTGGCATATTCAAGATGATTACGAGTATATGTCTCCGCGTTTTTGGGAGATTTTGGGGTATTTACCTGAAGAGAAGCCGCATAGTCCCAGCGCCTGGCAGGATTTGATATTTGAAGATGATCTGAATGTCGCGTTAGATAACTTCAATAAACATATTAATTCGAAAGGTCAGCACCCTTATGAACAAGAGGTACGGTACCGCCATAAAAACGGTTCTACAGTGACCGTTTTATGCAGAGGCAAAGTGATTGAATGGGATGACAACGGTAACGCTTTGCGTATGGTGGGTACACATACCGACATTACCTACCTAAAAGCAATTGAAAAAGAGCTGCGTCAATCAAGGGAACAATACGATCTGGCCGTTACCGGGTCCAGCGTAGGACTTTGGGATTGGAATATCGCACAGGACACTCTGTATTGGTCTGATCGATTTAAGGAAATTATTGGCATTCGTGATGTACTTCATACGGCTAGCTTTGCTGAATTTGAGCAACGACTGCACCCAGAAGATAGGCCTATCATTCTTGAAGCTGTAGAAAACCATATTACTCATAAAGAACCCTATGATGTTGAGTATCGTTTGCAACATGACGATGGGCATTACGTGTGGATACATGCTCGTGGTCAAGCAATATGGAATAGAAGAGGAAAGCCAACTCGAATGGCAGGTTCTATTGATGATATTACTATTCAGAAGAACAGTGAGATTATCCTAGAGAAGGCACTCGACTTTCAAAAGTTACTGATGAAAGTTAATACCGATCTTATTTTCGTTAAGGACGAAAAGCACCGTATTGTTGAAGCCAATGAATCATTTATTGGGCTTTATCCTGAAGAGCAACGAGATAAAGTGATCGGTTATACCACGGTTGAAGATTACGACCCTGATGAAGCTGAAGCTTTTTTAGCTGAGGATAAAAAAGCGTTCAGAGAGGGGTTATCAGAAGTCGTTGAAACCATCTTGTTCCCAGATAAGACTCAACGAACTCTTCTAACGAAGAAGATTCGCTTCGAAGGTTTCAATCACGAGGAGTTTATCTTTTGTATTGCACGTGATATCACTCAGCTCAAAAAAATTGAAGATGAGCTGCTAAAAGCAAATGGTGAGCTAGAAGAGTTTGCTTATAGGACATCGCATGATTTACGCTCACCTTTGATTTCTTCGAAAAAGCTACTCGACATCATTCGAGAAAACATTGAACAAGGCGATATAGATACCTCTCTGAGCTATCTTGATATTGTGATTGATTCATTGAGGAAATTGGAAGAACTCGTATCCGATATTCTTAAAATTACTAAGCTTAATAATTCTGAGCTTGAACTAACGTCGGTTGATATTAAGGCATTGATTGATGATAGCTTGCAAAAATTTTCGCATATGGATGGCTATGAGGATATTCACTTTTACTGCCAGTATGATTATGATAAGCCTTTGATTTTACAAAAAGAACACTTGATTTTAGTGATAGAAAACCTTTTGTCTAATGCTATTAAGTATCGAGATGGAAGTAAGTCGGAGTCTTTTGTCAAAGTCGAAACCGAGCGAAACGGTAATCAAGTGTCTGTGAAATTCACCGATAACGGATTAGGCATTCCCGAAAAGTCGCGAAGAAAGCTATTTACGATGTTTAAGCGTTTCCACCCAAATACTGCCTTTGGCTCTGGGCTTGGTCTTTATATGGTCAAAAAGAGTCTGGATAAGATGGGAGGAGATATTGAATACAATGACGTTGAGCAAGGAACGCAATTTGTTGTTACTCTGCCGCTAAGTGATTAGAGATTAAATATAGATGAAAAAAATTAGTACGATTTTGATTGTTGATGATAATAAGAGTGATCACATCATCTCTCAGGTAGCTATCAGAAAATATGACGCATCAATCAATGTGCTTACCGCTTACGATGGCCAGGAAGCCTTAGATTTACTCGAAACTTTAGATACACCACCTGATGTCATCTTGCTCGATATTAATATGCCTGGCATGGATGGTCATGAATTCCTTGAAGAATATTCCAAAGAACCAAGCCCTATCTCCATTGTGGCTATGCTGTCGACTTCAAATCAGGAGTCAGATAAAGAAAAATGTCTCGCTTATTCTTTTGTTAAGCAGTACATCGTTAAACCGTTGGAAGAAGATGATTTAGGGGTTATCGCAGCCCTGTTGTAGGATTGCAATTTCGCAATGCCTCAAAGGTAAATCCAGCTCACGCGAAGGTAGTCGTAAGTCATAGTAGTAACAGACGACTACCTGAATACCCACATTTTCAGCGTCATAAAGGTAATGGCGGGTGTGAAGACAACCATGCCGATAATGGCGAAGTTCGGATCGATTGCCAGTATTTCAGATGTCAGGTGTATCCAGAAAACATTGAGTAGGAAGGATATTGCGGTACTGATGGAGAATTTCAGTAGTGCGACCTTTTCATTAGTCACAACACTCTGCGCAAAAGTCACATTTTTCTGTCCAAGGTAAGATGCGGTAAAGGAAAAGAAAAAAGCAATAATATTCGACCACTGCGGTGATGTTGTGCCCGTCGTTGTTAATAGTGAGTATATGCCCACATGGATTAGCGTCACTAAGACGCCAACCCCAATAAATTTAATGAGAATCAAAGTCGTATCTTTTAGAAGTTGTCCGATTAAGACATGTAGTCCAGAGGATCTGTGGCACCGTTTTCTTTAAATGCTTCTAGTCTTTCCTGGCAGGCACCGCATTTACCACAGGCTTTTTCCTGACCGTTGTAACAGGTCCAAGTTAGGCCATAATCCAGTCCCATCTTCAGCCCATCGGTTAAGATTTCAATTTTTGAATTGTGGATATAAGGCGTTTTGATGTTCACAGATTCGTAATTCGCGATAGCACAGACATCATTCATGGCATTCACAAATTCAGGTCGGCAGTCAGGATAGATGGCATGATCGCCTGAATGAGCACCGTAGTAAACGTCTGGTGCGCCAATAGAAACAGCATAACCAACGGCCATTGAAAGCAATATCATGTTTCTGTTTGGGACCACTGTTTGCTTCATGCTTTCTTCTTCGTAGTGTCCTTCTGGCACTTCAATGTCATCGGTTAGCGATGAGCCACCAATGAGTTCATTTATTGCGCTGATATCGATAATTTTATGTTTTACACCTAGGATTTCGCACGCGCGAGCGGCATAATCCAGCTCCTTTTTATGGCGCTGGCCATAGTTAAACGAGAGAGCGTAAGGTACATCACCTTGCTGGATCACTTTGTTTAGGATAGTGAAAGAGTCCATACCACCGGAGAAGATGACGACGGCTTTTTGTGTCATAGTGTGTGAGTCTGCTACTTGAAAACCTTAATTCTATTGAAACTGAGCTAAAAATGCCAAACCTGACAACCTATAAAATCAATGAAATGTTTGAAACCATCCAAGGGGAAGGTTTTCATACTGGAGTACCATCAATTTTTGTCAGGCTGCAAGGCTGCCCTGTTGGATGTCCCTGGTGTGATACAAAGCACACTTGGGAGGTGAATCTTGATGCGGAACAGAATGCTGTTGAGGTTCTGAATAAAACACAAGAATCTGAAAAGTGGTTTTCTGCAACCAGTGTCGATATCTTGGATTTATTCCAGGAGCAAGGTTATGTGGCTAAACACGTTGTGATAACAGGAGGGGAGCCTTGTATGTATGATCTGACATCGCTTACTTCTGAGCTTATAGAGCAAGGTTACTCAGTTCAAATCGAAACAAGTGGCACATTCGAAGTTAAAGCACATGAGCAAACCTGGGTCACGCTTTCTGGTAAGGTCGATATGCCGGGCAAATATGATGTTTTGCAGCAAGTGATTGACCGCGCCAACGAGTTTAAACACCCCATTGCACGTGAGATGCACATAGAACAGTTAGAAGAGATACTATCCCAACGCGGAAATCAGCAGAAAGCGCTGATTTACCTGCAACCTATTAGCCAACAGAAACGCGCAACCGAGCTTGCAGTCGAGACTTGTATTAAGAAAAACTGGCGTTTATCGCTACAAACGCATAAATTTATAGGCATTGAGTAAAAATCAAAACGGTAACTCTATGACGGATACCCAACAGTTTTTTGCTGCCTTTGCAGAGGCTTACAACGAGAAAGATGCTGAGTTGATTGCGGCTAATTATCGTCAGCCCTGCGTCATGATGAGTGATGACAAAAAGGATGTTTATTCAACGGAAGCTGAAATCACTTATTATGCTGAGCAGCTACTGCAACGTTTTGCAGAGGTAGGTGCTGTTGGTCATGCTGCATCTGTTATGCACTGCTTAAGAATGTCAGAAAGTGTGCTGTTTACTCAAGTGCGATGGGAAGCATCCGATGCAGAAGGAACCCGGTTATTCGGATGCTGTGTTTCTTATACCATTCAAGTTGATGCCGAAGGGGGATTAAAAATTATGATGTCTCTCTTGGATGAGGAAGACAAAGCCCTCTCAGAATTAAAGAGCAACGAATGAAAATAAAATATGCTCTGACTTCACTTATACTATTTTGCGTTGCTCAAACCACTTATGCGGCAACTTGGGCGATTGTTTATCCGCAGTCAGAAACTGCACTCGATAAGCGCGATGAGTATCCTGTTGCGCTGCTAAAACTGGCACTCCAAGAAACTGGCGTAAATTTCGAAGTAAGCCCATCGAGCAAGCCACTGATAAAGTCTAAGGCGCTAAGGCAGTTAGCGGCAAATCGCGAAATTAATGTGGTTTGGGGGATGACAGGTGAACAGCGCGAAGAGGAATTTTTACCGATTCGAATTCCCATTTATAAAGGACTCATTGGCTGGCGTGTATTTTTGATTAAACCACAAAGCCGCCGTAACTTTGGGCAAGTTGAAAATTTATCTGACCTTGTCCAAATGAGCGCGGTGCAAGGGCATGATTGGCCAGATACTAAGATCTTGCAAGCGAATGATTTTGAAGTGTCTACCTCGCTTAGCTATGACGCTTTATTTGAGATGTTAGATGACGGAAAAGCTGACTTTTTCCCACGTTCCATCGTTGAGGTTTGGGATGAGATGGATATGAGAGGAGCAAACCAAGCGCTTGAAGTAGAAACCTCTCTTGGCGTTCATTATCCAGCAGCCGTGTATTTCTTTGTGAACAAAAAGAGTACGACCTTAGCTCGCCTTATCGAAACAGGACTAGAGTCCGCTATTAAATCCGGTAAGTACGATGAACTCTTTATGTCGACTCATAAGCCGATACTGGAAAAGGCAGATATGAAGAATAGGCGCTTTTTCAGCCTTTACAATCCAGTGTTACCTAAGCGCACACCGATTGATAGAGAAGAACTTTGGTACACAATAGGTACCGAGCCTTAGATGAGAATAGAGGTCAACTCGTTCTTGTTCATTAATACAAAAAAGCCGACATTAAAGTCGGCTTTTTATATTCGCTAAGCTTTATGCTTTGCCGTGGACGCTAAGGACAGAGCGTCCTGACGGATCAGCCATTTGCTTAAAGCTTTCATCCCATTCCAATGCTTCAACTGTACTACAAGCGATAGACTTACCACCTGGAACACACTGAGCTGCGCTCTCTTGAGGGAAGTAACCTTCAAAGATAGAACGGTAGAAATAGCCTTCTTTCGTATCAGGTGTATTGGTTGGGAAACGGAAAGCCGCATTGGCTAACTGTTGGTCCGATACCTCTGCAGCGACATGCTCTTTCACTGAATCAATCCACGAATAGCCAACACCATCGCCAAACTGTTCTTTCTGACGCCATAAGACCTCCGCAGGCAGATATTCGCCATTATCGAATGCCTTACGTAAGATCCATTTTTCCATTTTTTCTTTACTACACATCTTGTCTTCTGGATTCAAACGCATTGCAATATCGATGAATTCTTTATCAAGGAAAGGAACACGTGCTTCAACGCCCCAAGCTGATGTTGCTTTGTTGGCACGAGCACAGTCGAACATGTGTAGTCGATTCAGCTTACGTACTGTTTCCTCATGGAACTCTTTCGCATTAGGGGCTTTATGGAAATATAGGTAACCACCAAATATTTCATCCGCGCCCTCACCAGAGAGCACCATTTTAATACCCATCGCACGAATTTTACGCGTCATAAGATACATGGGAGTTGCTGCTCGGATAGTGGTTGTATCGTAAGTTTCTAAGTAATAAATCACATCGCGAATCGCATCCAGACCTTCTTGAATGGTGAAATGCACCTCGTGATGAACAGTGCCTATCATATCGGCAACCTTTTGCGCTGCGACAAGATCAGGAGCACCCTCTAAACCAACAGAGAACGAGTGTAATCGAGGCCACCAAGCCTCTGATTGATCATTGTCTTCGATACGTTTTGCGACGTATTTAGCTGCAATTGCTGATACTAGCGATGAATCAAGTCCACCTGAGAGTAGCACTGCATAAGGAACATCCGACATTAGATGCGATTTTACAGATTTTTCAAAAGCCGCTTTTAGCTGTGCTAAGTCCGTACTTTGATTTTCTACAGCGCTGTAGTCCATCCAATCGCGCTGATAGTAGCGCGTCAGCTCGCCTGTTTTACTCCATAAATAATGACCTGGAGGAAATTCTGTAATGGTTTTACAGACAGGTGCTAAAGCCTTCATTTCAGATGCGACATAGAAATTACCGTTCTCATCGTAACCTGTATAAAGGGGAATAATGCCAATATGGTCACGCGCGATGAGATAAGAATCTTGCTTTTCATCATAGAGAATGAATGAAAACATACCGTGTAATTTATCGATAAATTCAACACCATGTTGTTCGTACAAAGGCAAAATCACCTCGCAGTCAGACTTTGTTCTAAAGTCGTAAGGCTGACCTAGTTCTTTTGCTAATACTTGGTGGTTGTAGATTTCACCATTAACGGCAAGTATCTTGTTTTCATCTCTACTAACGAGTGGTTGAGCCCCAGTATCTACATCGACAATGGCGAGACGTTCGTGGCATAGGATTGCGTTATTATTATTCCAAATCCCTGACCAGTCAGGGCCGCGATGGCGCAGTTTTTTGGAAAGTTCTAACGCTTGAGTTCTGAGTTCTGATACATCGCTTTTGATGTCCAGAATACCGAAAATGCCACACATAGGGGGAAGTCTCTCTTAATTCAGTAAAAATAGTAGGTATATACTCTAAAACTAGTGAATAAAGACAATGCTTAGTATGAAGTTTCTATATCCAAATAGTTTAGAGACCCTCTGAATTTGCCACCCTTGGTTAAAATTGCAAGCTTAAATGTGTATTTTTTTAGGTTTGATTTGGTTTTTGTGCTAAAGAAACGAAAAAGCGCCAAAATAAGGCGCTTTTTAACGATTTATTAACAATAATTTACTGGCGTTTAAATTCTGCCGTTGGTAGCCACTTTGGCCAGTCATCTGAAATGGCTATGTCGTAACCCACTTCGAAGTACATTTGTGTGTCTTCAACAATACCACCAAAGTCCCAGCTTTCGCGGAACTCGTCGCAGACTTGGTGATAGCATCCACGGTCGGTGATATTGGCACGTTTACGATAGGCTGCAGTTTCTTCATCAACAGGAATCGCGCCGCCTTTAGCGTATAGTGCTGGAACTCCTAGTTTGGCAAAACTGAAATGATCTGAACGGTAATAATAGCCTGCTTCAGGTCTATCTTCTTGTGCCAGATAACGACCTTGCCGAGTGACTGCTTTTTCCAAGTACGTTTCTAATTCTGATTTACCGAAACCAATCACGGCAACATCTTTCGTTTTACCTAAAAGATTTAAAGCATCCATGTTGATGTTAGCGACAGTTTTATTCAGTGGATAAATCGGGTGCTCCGCATAGTACTTAGAACCTAAAAGCCCTTGTTCTTCAGCGGTAACAACTAAGAAACTCAGCGAGCGAGCAGGGCGTTTTTCTAGTTTCGTAAAGGCATTAGCGATGGACAGCAAAGAAGCCATTCCTGTCGCGTTGTCCCTGGCGCCATTGTATATCTGGTCACCTTCTTTACTTGGATCGGTTCCTAAATGGTCCCAGTGTGCAGAGTAGATGATATGTTCATCTTTAGCACTCGTTCCGGGTAGCGTTGCGATAACATTATGGCTTTTGGATTTTTCGATTGTGCTGTTAACGGTAACTGAGGCTGTGATACCCATTGACTTAGAATACGGTCCTTTTATCGCTTTCGCTTTTTCCTGTTCAAAATCTAATCCGGCTTCAGCGAAGGCTTTCTTCGTGGCGTCAAGAGAAAGCCACCCTTCTACAGCGATACGGCTTTGGCCACCGTCTTCGCTAACCAGCCCGTATTGCGGACCACTCCAACTATTTGCTACCACAGTCCAACCGTATGATGCAGGTGCCGTTTCGTGAACAATTAATGCGGCTTCAGCGCCTTGACGGCTTGCCTCTTCATATTTGTAACTCCAACGACCATAGTAAGTCATTGTCTTACCTTGAAACTTACCGCTATCGGGGTTCTCGAATCCTGGGTCATTAACTAAAATGACAACCGTTTTTCCTTTTACATCCAGCCCTTCGTAATCGTTCCAGTTGTATTCTGGGGCATTTACACCATACCCAACGAAAACCAGTTCGGAGTCTTTTAAATCAACACGTTCTTTTTCTCTGTGTGTCGATGCAACCATATTTTCTTTGTATTCAAGTTGCTGCGAACCGACTCGCATAGTCATGTCTGAATCGGCGACGATTTTTACAAGGTCAACAGGTTGCAGGTAGCTATTGCCGTTGCCTGGCTCAAGCCCCATTGATTTAAATTTGGAGACTAAATAATCGAGTGTTTTTCTCTCACCAGCAGTTGTTGGCTGACGGCCTTCGAACTCATCAGAGGAAAGTGTGCGGGTAAAGTCTTTAAGCTCTTCACCACTGATTTGGCTATAAACTTGTTCAAAGTCAGCTTTGGCACTTTGTGTATTTGTTGGTGAGCTTGAACTGCAAGCCGCCAATAATGTTGCACTCAGCAGCGTATTTGCCAAGAATAAAGGTGTATTATGCATTTTTTTCATTGTTGTTCTCAAAATTGCTAGGTTTCGCTGCGTAGCCCGAAGAGCTAATCATGCATCGTTGCCTAAATTTGGGATTATTTTTTTGCATGCAGTATAGAGAATTACGTTGACTAAAACGAGTGCCTCCCCGTTATCTTCGAAAACCCCGTGTAATCCAGAAAATTTATGGCAACCAGAGCGGTTAGCCCCTGTTTATTTTGATGATCTAAGGGAATTGTTTAAGTTAAGTGAGCATGGAAATTGGCCAACACCAAATTGGTTGACCGATGAATTGCGTTCGTATCACAACAATATGACCATTAGCTTTGAAGCTAACGAAGCCTTTGCTGATGATACACGATACTACGAGCAAATTATCTATGATGATAAACGCGTGCCCACAAGAACAGAGAATTGGCATGATCTATTTAACGGCTTGAGTTGGACTTTGTTTCCTGAAACTAAGTTATTGTTGAATCGTCAACATATGGAAGATATTAGTCAGTTTGGGCTGAACCCCAGGACAAAGCGACGTAATCGCATTACGCATTTTGACGAATGTGGTGTCGTTCTTGCTGTAGCAAATCCGTCAATTGCATCTGCATTAGCAGAGCATCAATGGACGGAAGCTTTTTATAACAAGAGAGAAGAATGGGGAACACACATCAGAGCATTTGTCTTCGGACACGCAAACTACGAAATGTTGCTTTCTCCTTTCCTGGGGCTTACTGCTAAATGGGTGAGCATAGACGTTAACTCAAACTTTTTTAACTTATCTTTAAGTGAACAATATAAGCAACTAGATGGAGAGTTATCAGAGAAAGTCGATAACGGATTGTTTTCTGATAAGAATGGCTTAAAACCTTTGCCGTTATTGGGAATACCTGGGTGGCATAAGGAAAACTGCCACCCAGAATTTTACGATAATACTGACTATTTTCGTCCTAAACGAGGTTCACAATAGTCCAGATACCTGCAATCACTGCGTAAGGTAGTATAGCGATAACGTTGGATTTTTTACTGCCTAAATCTGTCCAACGATTGACTCCAACTGCCGTCAAATAGATTGACCAAACAGAAATTAAGCTAACGTTCTGCAATAAACCAAACCAATCATGCTCTAAGGGCAATCCAAGTATAAATGCCAGAGATGTTGGCGCTAATATTGCTGGGTTGATTTGTGGATCGCTCGAGAGAGATAGCAAGAGCACTGCAATGATTGAGTTGATGACGACAGGAAGTGATATCCACCACGCAAAACCAAACCAATCTGTAAAACCATTCACATTTTCTTCATCGCCTTTGGTTGCTAAGTTAAGATAAAGCGCAATAACTGCACTTGCTAAAATCAAGCCTAGAGGGGCAACGAACGACGCAGTGCGCATACTAGAAAGTGTGATAAAAGCCCTTTGGGTTTCTATTTCTGCGGGGCTTAAATTAGCCGCTTGCGTACTGATGATGAGCTCTCTGTACCATTCAAAATCGACAGCACCAAAGTACATATAGCTAGGTATAATCGTGGCGATGGAGATTAAGATAAAAGGTATCCAAGACCAATTCTTCGCATCTTCTAACGCTTCAAAAACACCATTGGGTTTAATCAATACTTGAACACAAGCTTGAAAAGGGTTCGTGACTGTTGTTGTCATTCTTTTTCATTCCATTAAGTTAAAACTGCTGTTTGGGTTATTAGTCCAAAGTGCAGCAATATTCTTACATAGTTTCTGATAAATAAAGCCGAATAACTAAATACTCTCTAATTACCAGTTCGAAATAATTCGCTTGAATTGTAACCTATTGTTCGCTATAAGTAACCCTAAGGTGTCATTTTGGGTGCTTTAGGTACCTTTTGGAGAGTATGTGAATTCTAAAATTAGTACCGATCCTGCTGAGGCGGTTGATGTTTTTATCAATCGAGTTGCTTTCGTTATGTTGATGATGTCGTTGAGTTTTTCGCTGACAGCTGGGCAGTTTTTAGTGAGTCAATCTGCTGCTGATACGATGAATAATGTGCAGACTATTGTGATGTTGATCGCGGGCCTTTCAATAATCCCTAGCTTTTGGAAGCTTAAAGTCAGCGGTGCAAGCGATCTTTTAGTCGGTGATAGTTATATAGTTGCTGTGTTCAAGAGAGCATCTGTTAAGGCTTTTACCTTGACTTATGCCTTCTTAATATTTGCGGAAATCTCAGCTCGGGAAGCTTGGTTTGAAGTTCCTGCTGAGTTCTACCTAAGCGGGGCTTTGGCATTTACTACAGCTGCTTTTAGTATCGCTTTTTATATTTTTAATCGCTCTGATTCAGAGATAAGCGACTAATTTAACAACAAGGCAGTTGAAGAGAATCAATGACACATAAGTTAGAAAACAGAATCAGAGTTTTTAGAGCCGAACACAAATTAAGTCAAAGTGAATTGGCAGAGAAAATAGGCGTATCACGGAAGACAATCAGTACGATAGAAGTGGGTAAATTTGTTCCTTCGACTGTTATTGCGCTCAAACTTGCTGAACTATTTGAAGTGCCAGTAGAAGATATTTTTTCCCTTATTAAAGAATAAGTTAAATGACTTTTCATCACTTTCTTAAAGAGAAATTTATGGAAACTGTAATAAAAATGATCCACCTCGGACTAGGTACAAAAACAACGAAGGAGAAGGAAGGCTTATGATTGAAGTTAAGCAGCTGTCTAAGAAGTTTGCAGTAGAAAACCCTAAAAAGCTCACTGAACAAGAGCGCCAAGATCCTAGATTGAAAGGTCGTTTCTTTCAATCTGTATTGGATGTGAGTTTCCAGTGTGCACCAGGTCAAGTACTTGGATTGTTAGGACCTAATGGAGCAGGTAAAACAACCACCCTACGTATGCTATCTACCGCGTTACAGCCTGACGGCGGACAAGTGTTGGTCAATGGCGTTGATGTATTGGAAAAGCCGTTGGTAGCAAGGCAGAAGTTAGGCTTTTTGTCTGGTTCTACAGGGCTTTATGGCCGGTTGACTGGACGTGAGAATATCGAATACTTCGGAAAGCTTCACGGTTTGGATAACGAAACGACACGCCAGCGTATTAAGGAACTTTCAGTATTGTTAGATATGGAGAGCTTTCTTGATAGGCGAAGTGAGAGCTATTCGACAGGGATGAAACAAAAGGCGTCTATTGCTCGTGCAGTTATTCATAAGCCTGAAGTTGTGATTTTAGATGAACCAACGACTGGCTTGGATATTATGGCAACGCAAACGGTATTGCAGTTTATTAAGCGACTAACCGAAGATGGCGTTCCTGTTATTTTCTCTACTCACCATTTGGATGAAGTCTCAGAATTGTGCAGTCACGTTACTGTGATAGACCAAGGCGAAACACGCTTTAACGGGGATATCGATGCATTCCGTGCACTTGCTGATAACTCGCTAAACGACTCGTTCTTGTCTGTATTAGCTGACCAATCAGCAAATACCGTTTCTTCTTCAACCGTTGCTGCTTAAGGATATTGATTATGTGGTTAGTTTTTCAAAAAGAAATCAAAGAGTTGCTACGTGATCGCCGAGCATTGTTTTTCATGATTGCATTGCCGCTGTTATTGTTCCCAGCGATTTTTGGGATTATCGGTTACTTCTCCGCGAAGGCAGTGTCAGATGCAGATTCTAAAGTTTTGAACTACGGAATTGTTGGGGAGCAGTATGCGCCTGATTTGGCATCAAGGTTGGAGGCTACTGAAGGCTTTGATGTATTCAGCATTCCAAGTGGGGCTGATTTTAACCAGCATATCAAACAGGGTGATGTAGATTTCGTTTTAGTTGTTCCTGATAATTACAATCAGGGTAGTGATTTGAGAGAGCAGGTTAAAGTTGAACTTCATCTTAACGATGCATCATTAAACTCCGTTTTTAAGCGAGTTAACGATATTGTTGAAGAATTATCTAAGAGCCGCCAAGACAGGGCATTTGCTTTATTAAATATCGGAGAAACTCGTCAAGAAGCTATACTCAAGCCAATTGTACTCGAGAAAATTGATACAGCGGATAAACGTGAAAGCTTGGGTGAATCTATCGGTGGAATGGTTCCTTATGTGGTGTTTCTGTTGTGTCTGGCTGGAGGTATGTTTCCTGCCAATGACATTGGCGCAGGAGAGAAGGAGCGCGGTACGCTAGAGACGCTACTGATATCACCAATTGAAAGAACGCAGATTATCCTTGGGAAATTCATGACGATTGGCGTTGCAGGCATAACGACAGCACTCATTACCATATCGAGTATGGCGATTTGGGGGATTGTACTGAGTCAAGGTATGGCGATCGAATCTGTTGCTGAGTTTATGGGGCAGATTGGTGGCTTAGACTTTGTACTTATGTTCTTGATGCTTATTCCTGTCGCTGGCATATTTGCAGCTCTTTTATTAACGCTGTCTATGTACGCTCGCAGTGTTAAGGAAGCGCAAAGCTATATGGGAAGCCTTAACTTCGTGGTGATTGTTCCTGTCGTACTAGCGATTCTGCCTGGTATTGATTTAGACGGGGGTTGGGCTTGGGTGCCATTGACCAATGTTGCGTTGGCAATCAAAGAGCTTATTAAAGGGACAATGGATTACTTCGCACTCATTGCTATCTTCGGTTCCACCGTTGTGATTGCTGGGGCATTATTGGCGTTCTGCGTTTACTGGAGTAAACAAGAGAAAGTCTTGTTTAGGTAAGACTTACAGTATCTCCTGTTAAGAGAAGTGAGGCCTACTAAAAGCCAGTTGTAATGAACAACTGGCTTTTTTAATGAACTCTAATGCTTAAAACTTTTGATATTCCGAATGGTGTTGTCGATAGCAGTTTTTTACTCGGCGAAATCATCTGAAGATTTTGTCTTTGAAGAATCCATCCATTGATTTACTTTGTTCTTTGCCTTAACAAATAAATCCTTCCAAAATTCGTGAAAAGCAGCACCTAATACAATACCTATAATTAATTCCAGCATAATATTTCCTATTTCTCAGTAAGACACTAAAACAAAGCAGTCTTTATGCCAATGCTTAACCTATTGATTATTATGGATTTCTTATTTTAGTTAATATGAAGTTTGCTTATGACTTCGTCAACTTAGTCGTTTGTTGGCGAAATTCAAAATAACCACTTCTGTCGGTGGTGATTTAAAGTTATTACTAATAAAGAAGTGAGTAAAACAACCCTACTCACTTGAGTAGGGTTGGCAGGAGAAAATTAGGTTCTTGTGACGTCAACAAATATCTTAAGCTTTTGTCCAGGTTGTAAGTACTTCTTACGGTTCAGCTGGTTCCATTTCTCTATATCTGAAATCTGTACTTTAAAGCGGCTTGCTATACGAGCAAGAGAATCGCCGTTGCGAACGGTGTAAGTCAACGAGCGCATAACCGCATTGCTGGTCTGCTGTTCAGAAACTTGATTTACCCAAACAACGAGTTTCTTACCAGGTTTAAGCGGATCCGTTGGCGCCATGCCATTCCATTTGGCGAGGCTGCGTAAATTAACTTTGTATTCGCGACTGATATCCCAAAGTGTATCGCCTGATGCAACAGTTCGAGTGAGTTTATGCGCACCTCTTGGCTTTGATTGCGTCGAAGCTAAACGTTGATCGCTGGATAGGGAATAACTATCCAACGACTTTAAAGCAACAGGAATGAGCAAGTATTTACCAGCACGAATAACATTCCCTTTAATGTCATTCATCGTTCTTATAACGTCGACACTTGTATGATATTGCTTAGCTAGCTTAAGCAGGCTGTCACCATTTTTGACCTTATGACGAACCCAATTCAGCCTTTTCTTATCGTCTATTTCATCTAAAGACTGCTTAAATTGTGGTGCTTTATCAACTGGTAAAAGTAGACGATGTGGCCCTTTAGGATCGGTCGCCCAGCGATTGAAAGCGGGATTTAACGCGTGTAGCTCTTCAACAGTCAATCCTGCTAAATCAGCAGCTAATGCTAGGTCAATCTGAGAGCCAATATCTACAATTTCGACTTGAGGCTTGTTGTCTATTTTAGGCCATGCGAATTCGAGCTCTTCACTGCGAGCTAACATATCTGCAAGCGCTAGCAACTTAGGTACATAAGCTCGAGTTTCTCTGGGTAAATCCAAAGACCAAAAATCTGTGGGCTTACCTGCGGCTTTGTTTTTACGGATAGCTCGCTGTACACGTCCTTCTCCGCTGTTGTATGCAGCGGTTGCGTGTAACCAGTCGCCATCAAACATCTTGTGTAGGTATTTGAGATAAGCGATAGCACCTTGTGTTGCTGCGTAAACATCTCGTCTTCCGTCGTACCACCAGTTTTGCTTCATGCCAAAGCGTTTACCCGTGCCCGGCACGAATTGCCACACACCAGACGCTCGACCATGAGAATAGGCAAAAGGATCAAATGCACTTTCAACTATTGGCAGTAGGGCAAACTCCAGCGGCATACCCTGACGCTCAATTTCTTCAACAATCATGTGGTAGAAAGGAGAAGCTCTATTAGCGACTCGTTTCATGTAACTGGGGTTTTTAAGATACCAGCGTTGCTGCGCCCGAATTCGTTTATTGTCGGGGATCTCAAAGTAAAGCTGGTTTTTAATACGTAGCCAGAGATCTTCCTCATCAGCAGGTAATACTTCAACGACAGCTTCTTCTACTGTTTCAGTTTGTATTGATACCGGGAGAGTAGCGACTTCTGTCGTTGTTTCCTCATCATAAGATTCTTGGCAATGATCTTGTGCGAGATAAGAGCCGTGTTCATCGAAACAGGGCTGTACGACAGGGCTTTCTTCCTTTACCGTATTTTCCGCTACTTCTTGCTCATTTTTTGTGGGTGTTAATTGGCATGCGCTCAGTAAAACTGTACTGAGAAAAGGTAAATAAAGTCGCTTCATACGTGCTTTCGGAATCCGTTAAGTACTTTGTTAAATTTATGTTATTTCATTTTAGGGGCTGTAGGCCTTTGCTGTCCACAGTATTCGTCAGAAAGGCCTTGTTATACACTGAATCCTCTTCGAAGATGACGGGCATAACGCTAAAAGTGATCTTTCCAACGCCTTAATTCCGTGAACACATCTAGGCTCTCATGCACATTTCTAGCAAGCTTCTCGGAGAGCGTTTTCTGAATTTCTTCTGAAGACGTGCGTAAAAATGGGTTGATAGCCAATTGTTCTTCAATTGTTGACGGCAAGGTAGGAGTGTCCGCTTTACGTTGACCTTGAGCCCATTCTTGATAGCGTTGTAAATCCTGATTATTGGGCTCTGCGGCGAGAGCAAAGCTGACGTTAGCTAAGGTGTATTCATGTGTGCAGTAAACTTTTGTATCACTCGGTAGATCAGTTAAACGCGAGAGGGAATGTTGCATTTGCTCTGGTGATCCTTCGAATAGGCGTCCACACCCAGCAGAGAATAAAGTATCTCCACAGAAAAGCCCTAAGTCACCGTAAAATGCAATGTGGTCTTTGGTATGCCCAGGTAGCATCAGCACTCTGAAGCTCGTGTTAAGGCTGGGTATGTCGACTTGGTCGCCATCAGTTACTTTGTGTGTGACATAAGGAATACGGGAACTATCGATTCCTATCACTCTAATGTCAGGAAAGTTTTTAACTAACTCTTTAACGCCACCTGTATGGTCGGGGTGGTGATGTGTAATAAGAATATCTGTTAACGTCAGTTGGTGTTTTTCGACATAATCTAAAACAGGCGTTGCATCGCCCGGATCGACCACAATGCAGGCATTTTCTTGTTGCATGCACCAAATATAATTGTCCTGAAAGGCAGGAATAGGGACTATGTTGACTGGTTTTTCACTCATGTTTGTAACTATCACTTGCAGGGTGACTTCGTTTAAGAAGACAATGATAAATAGAATGCTTTGACCTTAACTCATTGGATTTTGTTCAACCCAAAGTTAATCAGCTAAGCTTAACACTGGTTTAGTATATTTTAATGTACCACATCTGCTAAATGTATTTTTATGAAGCCGGCATTATCTGACAAATCGCTACGATATCCATGCTCTTGGAATGAGCTTCCTTGTGGCGAAGCCATTAAACAAGGTGTTGAGCAGACATTAGAAGATATTAGCCGTCAGTTTTTTGGTTATCACTTGGTTAAATTAGGGGCTTTGAGTAGTGAAATCGAGTTACCTCAAGTCACTATTCGCCATCAGGTGAACCATATCAAAAGCTTAGAAGTTGCCTCTCAAGTAGAAAATACGCATGTGATTGGAACGACATCTTCATTGCCTTATCAAGAAAATAGCGTCGATACTTTTATACTTTCTCACGAATTGGACTATGCTCAAGATCCACATCAAATATTAAGAGAAGTTGATCGGTGCATCATTGCAAATGGACATGTGGTGGTTTCTGGGTTTAATCCTTTTAGTTTTGCTGGCATGGCGACTTGGTTACCCTTTAAGAAGGCGAACTTGATTCACGATGCTAGATTCTTTTCGTGTCTGCGGATTAAAGATTGGCTTCAGTTATTAGGTTTTGAGATTATTCTTGAGCGTAAGCTTGTGTTTTCTGAGCTGTTGTTCGAACGTAAACTGGATTTAGAGAGTCCGTTGCAGAGGTGGATGCAACGAAACATGGGCTTTTTTGGTACCGTCTATGTTTTGGTGGGTAAAAAGAGAGAACAGCCGTTATCAATAATCAAACCTAAGTGGAAAAGAGTACCCAAATTCACAACAGTTGGTGCTAGTATGAAAGAGTCCACTCAGTAATTTTAGATGTGACAAAACGGCAATAACGCCTACAATGAAAATGTTGTAAAAAAAGTTGCCGAATTTTTGAATGTAGCCGATACATAGCTATTGCCTATATTCCCTATGAATAAAACAAATAAAAAATAGTTCGAACAGGATCAAATTGCTTATGTGGTTTTTAAATAAAGTTAACGAAGAAGATCAACAAAAGATTAAGGGCTTGGTGCAGGAAAATACAGCTCTTCAGCAAGAAATTGATCAACTCCGTCAAGACTTACGGTTAGCACAGCAAGACGACGGTTCTTCGAAAGAAGAAATGATGTTCGCGTCCGAGATGAACATGACACTATTGAGTGCAAGTGAGTCGGTTGCGCCGATAAGGGATAACTTAAGAACTAACTTAAATATTCAGAAGGAAAGCTTATCTGAATCAGGTGATATGTTTGCCGAAACGACAGACATTTTAGGTGAAGCTGTTAAAGGGCTTTCGAGCATAGATAGTTTAGCGTCTCAAGGGGTAACGCATGCTGGAGAGCTGACAGGATTAGCGACAAGCATTAGTAGCTTCGTTGGCGTGATTAACTCTATTGCTGAACAAACAAACTTGTTGGCCTTGAATGCAGCGATTGAAGCAGCAAGGGCTGGTGAGACAGGTCGTGGTTTCGCAGTTGTTGCGGAGGAAGTTCGTAACTTGGCGATGCGTTCTTCAGAGTCTACACAAGAGATTAATAATCTTGTTGAGAAGATAGAAGAGGGCACCAAGAACATTGAATCTAACATCAATGAAGTTTCTAATCGCTCAAAAGAAATCGTTGTTCAAACATCTGATGCGAATGACAAAGTGTCTTCTGTATTAGATCATTCAGCCAAATTACAAGAATCAAATCGTGTTTTAACGGAACGTAACTTTTTAAGCACGACGCAGATGGATCACTTAGCATTCAAATCATCTGTTTACAGTCTATTCTTTGGTGATTCTGTAAAGTCTGCTGACGATGTTGTTTCTCATCATGACTGTGTCTTAGGCAAGTGGTTAGATGGTGAAGGAAGTGAGAAGTTTGGACGTTTATCTGAGTTTCGTGAAGTTGAAGCTGTGCACAAAAAAGTACATGAGTATGGTAAGAGTGCTGTGCAAAAAAGAGCAGAAGGTAACATCATGGAAGCGCTGAGCGACTTAACCAAGATGGAAGCTGCCGGCAAAGATGTTATCAGAAATATTCAGAAACTGTCTGACCGTATCGAATAATTCGAACTTGAAATCATTGATAATAAAAAAGCCGCATTAAGCGGCTTTTTTATTATTTAAAGTCTGGTGAATTATTTCACTCGCATGCCAGGTTGTGCACCATCATCAGGTTCTAAAACCCACAAATCACTACCGCCAGGACCTGCTGCTAACACCATACCTTCAGATAAACCGAAGCGCATTTTACGCGGCGCCAAGTTAGCCACCATCACAGTCATTTTACCCGTGAGTTCTTCTGGTGAATAAGCTGATTTGATACCCGCAAAGACTTGGCGAGTTTCGCCACCAAGGTCGAGCTGTAAGCGCAGCAATTTATCTGCACCTTCTACATGCTCAGCTTTAGCGATTTTGGCAATTCTTAAATCGACCTTAGCAAAATCATCAAATTGAATTTCTGGTGATATGGGATCTTTTGCTAATGGGCTGTTTTCATCAACCATAGGAGCTCCTGCTTTTGCTTCTGTTGGCTTAAGGTTTTCTTTAGATGCTTCTATCAATGCATCAACTTTCTTCGCATCAACACGCTGCAACATAGCTTTAAACTTATTGATAGTTTGACCAAATATCGGGTTGTTAATTTCAGACCAAACTAACTCGGTATTTAAAAACGCTTCGGCTTGTTCAGAAAGCTTAGGGAGTACAGGTTTTAAATAAAGCATTAGTAAACGGAAAAGCTCGATGCCCAGACTACAGACGTCTTGTGTTTGTTGCTGCTTGTCTTCGTCTTTAACGGTTACCCAAGGAGCTTGTGCATCAATAAACTGATTCGCTTTGTCGGCCAAAGCCATAATGTCGCGGATCGCTTTGTTATAACGTCTATTCTCATAGGCATCTGCAATACCGTCAGCCGCTTGTTGGAACTCTTCCAGTAGTGCTGAATCATAAGCTGTTGCAGATAACGTAGCGTTGTAGCGCTTGCTAATAAAGCCTGCGCAACGGCTGGCGATATTGACTACTTTACCAACTAGATCCGAATTCACTTTTTGTACAAAGTCTTCAAAATTAAGATCAATGTCGCTTACGGCATCATTCAGCTTAGATGCGTAGTAGTAACGCAAGCACTCTGGATCAAGATGCTCTAAGAAGGTTCTTCCTTTGATAAAGGTACCTTTCGATTTAGACATCTTAGCGCCGTTTACTGTCACAAAGCCGTGCACATTAACACCCGTTGGTGTTCTGTATCCCGCACCTTCGAGCATGGCAGGCCAGAACAAACAGTGGAAATAAGTAATGTCTTTACCGATAAAGTGGTAAAGCTCAGTATCCGTGCCTTTTTCCCAGAATGGATCAAAATCTAAGTTATTTTGGCTACAGAAGTTTTTGAAACTCGCCATGTAACCAACAGGGGCATCAACCCAAACGTAGAAGTATTTGCCTGGTGCATTTGGAATTTCGAAGCCAAAATAAGGTGCATCGCGGCTGATATCCCATTGCTGCAATCCGCCTTCAAACCATTCTTTCAGTTTGTTAACCATCTCAGCTTGAATGGCGCCGCTGTTTAGCCAGCCTTCAAGCATGTCTTTAAACTGAGGTAAGTCGAAGAAGTAGTGCTCTGATTCCCTAAGTACCGGTGTTGCGCCTGAGACAACCGAACGAGGGTTCTTAACTTCTGTGGGGCTGTAGGTTGCACTACAAACGTCACAGCTATCGCCATTTTGGTCTTCTGCACCACATTTAGGGCAAGTACCCTTCACGAAACGATCAGGCAAGAACATTTCTTTTTCAGGATCGTAGAGCTGTTCGATAGTACGCTTGCTGATGTAACCAGCATCGTTCAGGCGATTGTAGATATTCTCACACAACTCGCGGTTCTCATCTGAATGAGTAACGTAATAGTTGTCGTAATCGACATGGAAATCGAGTAAGTCTTGATGATGTTCAGCACGCGTTTGTCCCACCATCTCTTCTGGCGTAATTCCCAATTCCTGAGCCTTAAGCATAACAGGCGTACCGTGGGCGTCATCTGCACAAACACTGTAGCATTCATGCCCGCGTAGTTTTTGGAAACGAGTCCAAATATCAGTTTGGATATGCTCAAGTAAGTGGCCTAAATGGATCGAACCATTGGCATAGGGTAGAGCACTAGTGACGAGTATTTTACGTTGCTGTTGCGCCATGTTGGGAGCCTAATCTCTCTCAGGGATTCAAAAAAGGGTGCGAATTCTATCTAAAACGGGCGCATTTTGCATTACGATTTTGCTGATAAAACGCCTTGTACACGTTATTTTAGCGGTACAGAGGCCGTTCGTCTGTATGCTTTGTTGGTTAAGTCTATTTCTCGTATTCTAATCGGGTTATTAATACGTCTTTATAAGCTTTGCTTAACCCCACTTGATCGCCGTTTGCTAAAGTGATGATTGACCTGTTTTCGGTCAGTACTTTGATCTCCCTACATTGTTCGAGTCTAACGATAGCGGTTCTGTGAGTGCGGACGAATATGTCCGGGTCTAAATGTTGTTCCAAAAAGCTCAACGAAACACGATGTAAGTGAGTACCGTCTTTATGGTGAATAGCAACATAGTTACTTTCTGATGAAAACCAAATGATGTCGTCAATATTGATAACGCGAATAGAGCCCGCTGAACGCAAAACTAAGCGTTTGAGGAAATCTTGCTTGGCATAGCCGTTATAGTGTTGTTTTAGTGCTTGTTCCTGTTCTGGTTGAGCTAAAAGGCTCTCAACTCTTTCGATGGTTGCTTCAAACCTCGGGTTATCGAAGGGCTTGAGAATATAATCCAAAGCATAGAGCTCAAAGGCTTGGACGGCATAAGCGTCGTAAGCTGTCACAAAAACAATAATGGGCTGGTGGCGATTTTTTAATAGTTGCTTAGCCAGAGATACGCCGTTTTGAAAGGGCATTTGTATATCAAGGAAAACCACATCTGGTTGAGTGTCATTGATAATACTGAGTGCATCTCGGCCATTATCGGCTTCACCGACAATATGCCAGTGCTTATGAGTTCTCAATGCATCTTTGATGTTGAAGCGTGCTGCTTCCTCGTCGTCGATAATCGCAGCTGTTATCGGTTGGTTGATGAATGTTTCATTCATAGCGCTTCATCCATTTCTTGGATAGGAATACAAATGGTGACTGAGAATAAAGCGGGAGACCCTTCAACTCTTAACTCGTATTGATTTGGATAAAGTATTTGTAAGCGTTTTTCTAGGTTCGCTAGCGCGGTATTTAGGCCAGAGTTTTGGATTGCTTGAAGAGAATGAGTATTGCTGACGCTTATTTTTAGAGTATGTCCCTTCGCTTCGGCAACCAAGGTAATTTGTGTTTTCTCGGTCGCTGTAGCAACGCCATGCGAAAACACATTTTCAATAATAGGATGCAATAAAAAGGGCGGGCATTGGACTGACAATACTCCTTTCTCCGACGACTTTTCTAGTTCGAACTTATCCGGATACCTTAACTCCTGCAGTGCTATGTAATCGTGAATAAAGTCGAGCTCTTGTGAGAAAAAGATAAACTTTTCTGTACTGGTGGAGACACAAAAGCGTAGTAGGTTACCCACCTGTGCCACCGCTGAAATGAGTGCCTCTCGGTCTCCATTCCGCGCTAATGCACTGATGGACCCTAGGCAATTAAATAAAAAATGTGGGCTAAGCTGTGATTGCAGTTGCTCCAGCTTTATTGCTGTTAGTTCAAGCAAATTACTCGTATTTTGTTTTTCTAGCTCTAGAGCTTCGAGCAAGGCGTTCTGAGAAGAACGATAATAATATGCAGCAAAGCAAACTGCTGAGGTGACGCAGTACATGACGAAATAGAAAAAGGTCGTTGCGTTAGGTGTTTGCTGAACAATCTCAAGCCAGGTTGTTTTTTCTGGCGACAGGAATCGAATGTTGAGAATCGCATCAATGGTAAAGAAAGTGGTTAGCCAAATAGGCGCCAATATCAGCCAAGCTAAGCCAATGAACCAAGGCTTTGTCTGATGGTGATACCTTTCTATGGCAGCTAAAAAGAAAACGCTGAAAAATGCCCAGCTATGATAGGCCAAACTGAAGTAGGCAGCTTCAGCTGCGTTAAAGGTATATTCACCTCTATACTTCATGGCATCCAGATAACCTGAAAATAAATGAAGTGCAGCAACGATTGCCCAACCAGCTGTTGCTATCAGGTACCGGGTTGCTAATAGCTTACTCAATAGATTGAAATTCCATCCTTATGTTTTAGGTGCATTGTGTCAAATTTAACCAGAATAATCCTGAACCTTCAGCACAAAAAGCCGAGGTTTTAGCCCAGCGCTATTGCGACTTTAGCTCCTCATTGTCCAGTCTGGTTATGAACAACAAACAATCCAGAGGATATTATGAAGCTACAAACATTTGTTATGGCTGCAACAATGATGTGTTCAGTCGCTTGTGTAAACGCAGGACATAAAAGAACGTTACCCTTAGCCTTTTTAACTATGGATGGCATTCATGCTGATGGCAGTGGCGCCTTCTTCGCCGCTGATGGTTTTGATGGTGATCGTGTTTACGCCATTACTCCTGAAGGAACGACATCGGTACTTGCTGGTGGTTTAGCAGGGCCGATCGATGTGACAAACGATTCAGCAGGAAATCTTTACGTTACTAACTTTAATAATGCAACAGTGAGCAAGGTATCGCCAGAAGGAGTGGTAAGTGATTTTGCGACTGTATTGACCGGCCCTTCGGGCATTACCATAGACAGCAGCGGTAACCTTTATGTCTCCCATTTTGGGGCGGGTAATGGTGACGGTGATACGGTTCTGAAAGTTTCCCCCGATGGAAGCACTTCTGTTTTTTCCCAGGGAGGCTTGCTTAATGCTCCGGTAGGTACAGCTATAGACAAGGAAGGGAACATCTATACTGCTAACTTTAACGACGGTATTGTCTTGAAGATTTTACCAGACGGCACACAGTTGCAAATTGCACAGATAGATGCACCCAATGGCTTCGCTATCGGTCACCTAGCTTATGCAAATGGGCGTTTGTTCGCGACCGGATTAGCTGATCAAGTGATTTACGTTATACGACCCAATGGACGTGTCAGAGTCAGGAGGAATGCGCCCGAAGGTGATTTCCCTAACGGAATTACATTTGATAGCGCAACCAACCAAATCTTGTTCACCAACGCCTTCGCACCAGTTTCTGGCTTTGAGCGTATTCGGTTGAGAAATCGCCGATATTAGTCGCTTAACGAGCGGTTGTGTTGAACACTTACACTGCCGTTCGTTTTTTCTCTGTTTCTATAGTGAAATCAGCTCATCTTAATAAATCTACTGTTTGTTACTTCAACAGATTATTTATTTGTGCATCAAAGCCTTGCACAGCGAGAGTTAGGGCTTGATAATGGCGACATTAGTTACCTAACCAATGAATCAACAAAATGAGACTCTGCGATACTGACATTAAACGCTATATAGAAGATGGAACGATTAAAATCTCTCCAGACCCTGATGATTCTATGATAAGCGGCTTAACTGTCGACATTCGATTAGGTAACAAGTTTCGAGTTTTCGAAGATCACCAAGCGCCGTTCATTGACTTGAGTGGACCCAAAGAAGAAGTCCAGAAAGCGTTGAACTCAGTAATGAGTGACGAAATCATCATTGATGATGGAAATGCGTTTTTCTTACATCCTGGTGAACTTGCACTTGCTGTTACCCACGAGTCCGTGAATTTGCCAGCTAATATTGTGGGGTGGCTTGATGGTCGCTCTTCGCTAGCCAGATTAGGTTTGATGGTACATGTGACTGCACACCGCATTGATCCAGGTTGGGCAGGGAATATCGTTTTAGAATTCTACAACAGTGGAAAACTGCCGCTGGCTCTAAGACCTATGATGAAGATTGGTGCGCTAAGTTTTGAAGTCCTATCAGGACATGCCGAAAAGCCTTATAACGCGCGCGAAGACGCCAAATATCGTGATCAGGACGGTGCAATAGCAAGCCGAATCAGTGCTGATGATAAAAGTGCGAACTAGCGTCGATTAACTACCTGCTTTTCTATCTAGTGAAGCCACAAAATTGTGGCTTCACATCATTCAGCTAACCATAGGAATGGTGGGCTAGTTTCTGCGAGTTAGTCCTATAAGGTCACCTGCTCCTTCATTATTATCTCGACAGCGAGTATCTGATGTTTCTGTGTGTTCCAGAACTAGTGTGTATTCGTCGCCAGATTGAGCCGCGATTAGTAGTTGCCCTAATAGAAAAGAACGTTCTGCTGGAATTACAGCACCATCGAGGAAAAGCCCGTCGTTGCGAGTCAAAGAAACTCTGAAGTCTCCGTTTGATGTCGCTCTTACATTGGATACGAAGCCATCACATGTGAAGATTACGGCTTCTGAAGCGAAAGAAGCAAATGAGATAGCAACTAAAGAAACTAATTTAAGAACACCTTTTTTCATAACAAATCCTTAATTTTGATGAATTGGAAAATGCATTTCGGGTAAATGCTTTACCAAGTTAATTAAGGTAAATGACAGTTTAATTTCACAATTATTAAGGTTCTGCAGCTTTAGTTCTTTTAACCTTTTTGAATACAGTCGAGAGTAGGGTAAGCTTAGGTTTAAAGAGTTTTATAAGCTAAAAGCGTGTTCTCTAAGCAATGTTTATTGATGATTCACCTGCTCTTACCGCACCAGGACTGATGCCTAATATCCTCTTAAACGCTTTTGAAAAAGACGATTCATTGTCGTAACCGCAGGCAAGTGCCGCCTGCAGTGTACTGACTTTCTCGTCAGCTAACATACGATAGGCAATGCTGATCCGCCATTGTGTCAGGTAATTCATGGGTGACTCATCAAGAACTGACTTAAATAAATCACTAAACTTGGCGCGAGATAAAAAGCACAATTCAGCCATGCTATCGACAGTCCATTTGGCCTCGGGCTCTTCATGAATAGCCTGTATTACTTTGCTTAACTGAGGGTGTGCCATAGCAGCAATAATGCCCTGGCTCGTTGGTAAATGTTGCCTGAATATTAAGGCTAATAGCGCTTCTGCAATTTTATTCATCACCAGTTCAACACCAACGTCACCTGACAATGATTCCTTTAATAACGCCTCGAGTAAGAAAGTTAAACTGCTGTTCTTTTGAGTTAAGTCAGCACGTTTTAATAACACTTTATTAGGTAGGTAAGCGGTTACGTTACGTATGAGCGGATGATTGTGAGCAAAGTAGCCACAAATAAGCCCTGTACCATCGTTGATGATTCCCTCAGAAAAGCTAATGGTTTCGGCCTGATTAATTGGCTGGCTGAAGCTTTCATCATTAGTAATGCAGTGTTTGCTGTCATTGGGAAATAAGACAACATCGCCTTTCTCTAGAGTAAAAACTTCGGGGTCGTCTTCGACGGTTAAGAAGCAACGGCCGTGATTGACGATGTGGAAACTCATATATTGAGTACCCGACGTGTCTATCGACCAATTCCCACAATATTGACCATTGTGGAAAATCTGAGAAGTTACTTTAAAGGTCGAAAAAAGTTGATTAAGAATATCCATAGACGATTAGACATAAATCCTGTTTTTTGGGACATAGGCTGAAATTTTTTGTGCCTATAAGATACGCACCGTTGGCACTTAAGCCGTTTAGTTAATTAATAGGATTACATTATGAAAAATATTTTCAACCTAAAAACACTTGCAGCTGTTGCTAGCATCAGCCTTTCTTCTTTTGCTTTCGCTGGCGTTGATACGTTCACAGATGAAAACGACGTTATCTTAGCAGGTCACGATGCAGTTGCTTACTTCACTCAGAATAAAGCAGTTGTTGGAAGTAAAGACTACACAGCTGTGCATAACGATGCAATTTATCGTTTCAGCTCTGCGGCTAACCGTGATTTATTTGCTGCTAATCCTGAGAAATATGCTCCAGCATACGGTGGTTTCTGTGCATTCGGTGCGAGCTTCGGTAAAAAGTTCGACGTTGACGGAAAAGCATTTGAAGTTGTTGATGGCGTACTTTACGTGAACAAAAATGCTCAAGTTAAAGAAGCTTGGAGCAAAGATATTCCTAAGCACATCACTGAAGCTGATGGCGAATGGAAAGGAATCGAGTTCAAAGAGGCAAGCACGCTTTAATCATCCCCGATTTATGTGTTTCCCTTGCGCCCTGTTTTTGCAGGGCGTTTTTTTATCTGCAGAAAAGTAAAACAAGCACATACATATTCCCCCTTGTTTAAAGACAAAGGTCACGAATTAATCAATCTTTCTTTTCTTATCAATTAGCGTTTGCAATGAGACGAAAAATGCGTAAACTGCGCGTCTTCGGTCGGTGTGTAGCGCAGCTTGGTAGCGCACTGTCATGGGGTGTCAGGGGTCGGAGGTTCGAATCCTCTCACACCGACCAATTAAATTAATGCACCCATTAATAGTACCTACTAACATTAAAAAGTCAAATTTATCTAAAAGTGCCCAAAAGGGACCATTAAAATAAGCATATTTGATGGCTCACTGCTTTACTTAATCTTTGCTCGAAATAATATCACTTGAAAGACTTTGCCATTTATTATCATGTCAGTAATTTGCAGCAACGTTACTCATCTTTTGATTGTCATGTCCTACGTTAGCAATTATTGCGTTCGTCCACTTAAATTCTCTTACATTTGTTTTGCTGCTTCTTTCTACGTTTTGAATGCCTGAACGCATAATATTTATTTGATATTTATCTGGCTGTAGGCCAAGCTTTTGTTTCACATAATTAAACCGCGTTTATTTAAAAATAAATTAATTTGTTTAAGTCGTTGGATATTGCTGAAGCTCGACTAATATAGCTTTGTTAATGGAGACAACTATACATAGGATGTAAAAATGGATTTGATAACAGCAAATGAATTAACAAAAGTACTCAAGGTAAACGACAATACGCTTAGGAGGTATGTAGAAAAAGGATCTTTGCCACCTCCTATCAGAGTTGGGGTGAAGAGGTATTGGACAAAATCAGACCTTATCCAGTTTTTCGAAGCACGGCGAGAAAAGCTGCTAGGCTAATTCAATTCATTGAAGCTAGAGTGGGCGATTCACGAGATCTTTTAACGTTCAGCATCGCCAACTCACTTTCGTTCCAATGTTGTTGAGCGTGCTCAAAAACTACACATTACTTGTATACGATAATCGTTTGTAACTTAATATTCTTTATCTTTGAGTGAAAGTGACGTCGGTTCAGCACCACCTCTTATTTTTAGCAATATCTTCTGAAGTTGAAGTGTCTCATCATCGGAAAGTGAGCCGAAGACGTTTTGACAGACACTCGCATATATTTGCGGGACCTTAGCAGCTACCTCAATCCCCAGCTGTGTAAGTAAGATCGCCTTTTCTCTCTTGCTTTTACTACTTTTGATTTTATTTACAAAGCCTTTGTTTTCAAGAGAGCCCACAAGTCGAGTCATTTGGTAATCACTTGCATCAGCTAACGAAGCCACAAACTTTTGTGAAACTGCTTTTTTGCTTGCGTCGTCAATATTCGACAAAACATGCAATACATCAAATTCATTTCTTGTGAGGTTTAAATTCGTTATTTCAGTAAGTAGTTGCTTTTCGAAAGCGCTGAGAATCACTTTAAAATGTGTAGGCATCAAACTGTTTTTGAGTTGAGTTTTCATTTTGATAAGAAAGCACCGTAAGTCAGTCTAATTTTATAAAGCTTGCAAGTGCAAGTATTATCATTTTGACATAAATTGTCGACAGGTTTAGAAAATATTCAAACCTTGTTTATTTAACTGTACCAAGCCTAAGAATGGTCACATCATTCCTATTTTGTTGTATCAATAATAAAAATTACTCAAATATAACCGCAAAGCTATCGAGAACCGGTCATTACCAAATTTTGAGTGACCTCGCCCGAAAGCCGACATTGAAGCTTGTACTTAAAACGACCGTTTATAGGTCCAAAGTTAATCTTGGTTATGCGATATTTGAACGACAGCAAAAGACAAACTCCGGACATTTGGCAACGATAATCTAAGCTATTGGATTATTCGCTTGGAGGTATCTCAGTTTATATAAACCCACATCAGCTCCCAGTAAGCTCACTCAAAATACCGCACTCTTTGATTGTTTTGTTGGCGTCGCAAGACTGAGCCATTTGCTCAAGTGTTAATTTAAGGGAGGATAATTCTTTAATTTTTTCGTTCACTTGGCAAATGTGTTCGTCTATGAGTTTGTTAACACTACTACAGCTCTGCTCTGGATTATTCTTATTGTAGATCAAGGTTTCAATTTCCTTTATTGAAATGTCTAGCGAGCGACACTGCTTGATGAAAATCAATTCATCCAACAAGGCCTTACCATAGCTTCTGTAATTAGCTTCAGTGCGCTTGGGCTTGGATAATAGACCTTGACGCTCATAAAACCTGATTGTTTGAATACTGCAACCTGAGCGTTTCGCTAATTCACCAATTTTCATCACACATCCACTCTTGACTCTATTCTAAGTATAGACTTTATACTTCGCTTTACTGCTTGTAAAGCAAACGCACTTTTTCATTAATAAGAGGACTCATTATGAAAGTATTTTTTGTGTTGCTAGGATTGGGAATTACAATTGTGTCACTCACGCACGGTTTCATTTCTGATATCAATATGCTTCATAGCTTGCTAGTGCATCCAATCACCGTGTTATTCGGGCTTTTGTTTGTTGCGCTTGGCTTGAAAGGCGCTAAAAAAACCAAATTACAAAGCAATGATTAAGAAGGCTTGACCCTATACCATGTATAGACTTTACACTGTGTCTAAATAATAGCGCTGGGGGAAATATGAGTGGATGTGGATGCGAAGTCACGATTAATGATAAATCACAAAAACGTGTACTTTATTGGCTATTAGCTATCAATGCTGCCATGTTCATCATTGAGCTAGCCGTCGGGCTGTTGGCTGATTCCACGGCATTAATCGCTGACTCAATGGATATGCTTGCAGATGCCGTTGTATATGCCATTGGGATTTATGCAGTGGGTAAATCCATTATTCACAAAGTCAACGCAGCCAAAGTCAGTGGGTATTTTCAATTAATGCTTGGCATGATTATTCTCATCGACATTATTCGTCGCTTCATCATGGGGAGCGAGCCTGTATCTCATCTTATGATGGGAATGGGAGCAGTAGCTTTAGTTGCAAACGTGATTTGTTTATTGATTATTCGTAAGCACAAAGACGGTGATGTAAATATGCGCGCCAGTTGGATATTTTCAACCAATGACGTGATTGCCAATATGGGCGTGATTGCAGCAGGTGTATTAGTGCTATGGCTTGATAGCCGCTTGCCAGATTTAATCATTGGTATGGTTGTTTCAATCGTTGTACTGCGTGGTGCTTGGATGATACTCAAAGATGCCACAAAAGAATTAAATGAAAAACAAAATGCGAAAACACTATCAGGAGGCCAGCCGTGACTTTTTATCAAGCAGCTAAACCATTTGTACAAGAAAAGCTTAACGCATATTCGAACGCACTTTCTGAAGGTAGAGGTAAGGACGCATTTCGACATTTAGAAGATGCACATGTGATTGGACAACATTCGACAAAGCTTCATTGCGTGGCGCATTTTTACATGCTCAATCATGGACTCAAACATGGCGATGTAAAAGAATGCTTAGGTCAAATCTTAAGGCTTATCGGCGCATTTACAAAAACTGCCGTAGGTTTTATTCCAAATGGTAATACAGGCGGTGCTAACATTAGCCCATTCAAACCGCTGCCTATCAGCCAAAGTAACCAAATAATATTAGATAAGATCAAGCATGCACAGTCACAATCATAGTCATCACCACGGTCACGCACACGGGGGTGAAGCATCCAAACGCATCGGTTGGGCGTTTTTTCTTAATGTGGTCTTTACCATCATCGAGTTTATTGGTGGTTGGCTCACCAATAGCACGGCCATCATGGCCGATGCGGTGCATGACTTAGGCGATAGCTTGTCAATCGGCACGGCATGGGGCTTAAACAAACTGAGTGATAAAGAGGCTAACAAGACTTTTTCATATGGCTATAAGCGCTTTTCATTACTAGGTGCATTAATCAATGGACTGGTTTTGATTACAGGCTCGGTATGGATTTTGTTTGAAGCCATTCCGCGTTTATCTAACCCTGAAATGCCACAAGCTGAAGGTATGTTGCTGCTCTCTATTTTTGGTATTGCTGTCAACGGTTTCGCGGCGTACAAACTGAGCGGTGGCAACACGCTTAACGAAAAAGTGCTCAACTGGCATTTGTTAGAAGATGTACTGGGTTGGGTAGCCGTACTCATCGTCTCTATTGTGTTGATGTTTAAGCCTTGGGCGATACTCGATCCGATATTATCGATTGGTTTTACACTCTTTATCTTATTTAATGTAAGCCGTAATCTAAAAGAGACCGCACTGTTGTTTTTGCAAGCCACACCCGATAAGAAACAATTGGAAGAGGTGCGCAATATTCTATTAGAAAGTGATAACGTGGACAGTGTGCATCATTTCCACATTTGGTCACTCGACGGTGAGCACAATGTGATGACTGCACATATACAGTTAACGCAGAATATTTCATTGCAAACCATGAGCGAGTTAAAAGAGGCGCTTAGAGCGTCTCTCGCTGATTATGATTTTGTGCATACAACCATTGAATTTGAATTTGCTGATGAGGCGTGCAGAGATGAGGCAGATGCGCTCTAGCGATTTTAGTGAGCAGATAAATCGTGTGCATTATGCTATGCTTTACACGCCAAACTATGGAAGAACTGTAATAGATGTTTAAAACAAAAGCGACGAGTTATTTAGTGATCATGCTGATTTTATGTCAGTCGTTCACGGCTGTCGCCACTCAATTGGACTTTCATACGCTTGATGTTACGCATTTGTCTGAAGTACATAACCATCATGAGCACGACGGCCATCAGCCTCATGCACTTATTGCGCCTGACACTGCTCAGTCGTCGCAGAATGCTTCTGCTTCAGACGATAATTTCCACAATCCAGCAGATTGCCATCACTGCGGTCATTGCCATGGCTCTCATACCCAGTGGGTGGGGGATGCATCAAGTCTCAAACCATTTTTAGTCAACGAAGGCCACGCCTTTTTCTACCTGTCAAAAGTCATTGACGCCCCAATCTCGCGCTTGCTTAGGCCGCCCAAATACACCTCCTAGTGATATCAAATCTTGGTTCGCTATCTCGATAGCGGGAAATACTTTTTGAAATTGTAGGATGTAAACAATGACATTTTTATCATTGAAACGCTCGGTGCGCACCTGCGCCTTGAGCGTATGTAGTATAGCTGTTTTTGCGTATTTGCCTGCCCAAGCGCAAATGCAAAGTAACAGCGAAACAAGGTCGATAAGCTTAGAAAGTGCCATCAAGCGCACCTTGGCAAATGCACCTTATTTGCATGAATTTGCCTTTAAGCAGCAAGCGCTCGAAGGTGAGTTAAAAACAGCGGCACTTAAACCTGAATTAAACGCCGGTATTGAGCTTGAAAACTTTTTGGGTACTGGTGAGGTCTCTGGCATAAAAGAAACCGAGCTTACCTTGAGCTTATCGTCGGTGATTGAGTTTGGAGACAAACTGCAAGCGCGAAGTGACTTTACTAGCGCCAAATCACAAGTGATTGAAGCACAAAAGCAAATCCGCACTTTGGATATCCTCGCTGAGGTCACCCGACGCTATGTGGATGCGTTGGCGCAGCAAGCCTTAATCGAAGCGTATGAAGAAGCACAAGCATTAGCGATATACACTTATCAATCGGTTGCAAAACGCGTTGAAGCGGGCGCATCCCCCGCTTTTGAACAACAACGCGCCGATGCGGCACTGGCGCGTGCAAGACTTGATGTACTCACGGCCAAACAAACCCATGTGGCGATGATAAAAAGCCTCGCCATTATGTGGGGCGAGCAAGCACCGCGCTTTACTAAGGTCGAGGGCAATTTGTTTGCATTGTCACCATCGTCCTCTCTTTCTGTTTTATTTGAGCAAGTCGCCAATAGTCCAAACATTGATGTGTTTGCACAGGAATATCGACTGCAAGAGGCGCAAGTCAGGTTAGCTCAATCTGCTAATCAAGCTGATTTGAGTTGGACAGCGGGCATTCGGCGTATGAACGGTATTGATGAAACCGCCTTTGTGGCAGGGGTCAGCATGCCCTTGTTCGCTAGCGAGCGAAACTTAGGTGAGTACGAGCAACAAAAAGCCGTGCTGGGTCAATTAGATCAACAAAGAGAAGGCGCAGTATTAGCGCTCTATCATCAACTCAATACCGCGCTAATGGCAAGGAATAATGCATTGCTTAATGTACAAACCTTACAAGGTGCAATTATCCCTCCACTTGAGCAAGCCTTGACACTGGTGGAGCAGGCTTACCTTGATGGTCGTTTTAGCTACCTTGAGTGGGTGAGTACGCGTCAAGAACTGCTTAATGCAAAACAAGCCCTAATTCACTCAGCAAGACAAGCCCATCAGCGAGCCGCTGATATTGAATCGTTAACGGCAACGCCGCTATCTAGCACTTCGGCAACATCGGCGCAGTCTGCTTTACCCACATCATCAGTCCCTAATTTTCAGCGAGTGTCAAAATGAAACATTCAACACTAACCATGACTATTTTATCCTCATGCAGAGTTACCTTATTGGCAAGCGCATTACTCATTTCTTTTTCTGTAATCAGTGGCGAGGGCGATCATAGCGATGAGAAAAAAGATGAGCATCGCAATGAGTTTGTAACCATGACCCAAGAAATGGCAGCACAAGTGGGTGTAACGACGCAAGCGGTAAGTGCAGGCACCCTTAACATTACTAAAACAGTGTATGGTAATGTTGTGACCGATCCTGCCTCGCTCAGTCATATTCGCGCCAGATTTGATGGCGTGGTCACACGCGTTAATGCCAATTTAGGCGATAAAGTCAAAAAAGGCGCTGCACTGGCAGTCGTTGAATCCAATGAAAGCCTGAAAAGCTATTCGCTTACCGCCCCTTTTGCGGGCACTGTCATTGCCAGACATGCGAACGAAGGTGAATTGTCTAATGGACAAGTGCTCTTCTCATTAGCGAATTACGACAGCGTGTGGGCGCAGCTTAAAGTGTTTCCTAATCAGCTCCGTTCAGTCGCAGAGCAACAGGCTGTGCAACTCACACTGGCCGATTCAACGTTTGATACCGTTATCAGTCATATTTTGCCCTCACCTGATGAGCAACCTTATGTGCTTGCTTACGCCAATATTGACAATACCTCCGGACATTGGCCGGTTGGTGCTGCTGTATTAGGCAGTATCACGATCGATATGCTTGATGTTTCTATGCTTGTGCCCAAAGCAGCGATACAAGAATACGAAGGAAACAATGTGGTCTTTGTTAAAAAGGGTGATGAATACCACCCTGAGCCTGTCAGTTTAGGGAAACAAGACGCTGATAATATTGAAGTACTTAGCGGTATTTCAGTATCAGATGTAGTGGTTGTGAACAACAGTTTTCTGTTTAAAGCCGACTTGGAAAAATCGGAGGCCGGACATGATCATTAATCATCTGAACTTTCCAATCCAACGCATAAGTGCTTGCCTTGCTGATAGTGATGGTAATTGCGATAGAGGGGCACTCGTATGATTGAATCCATATTAAGAACTTCCATCGAGCGCAAAGGTTTGGTGCTGATGCTGACCTTTTTGGTGATGGGGTTGGGCTTTTTCAGTTATAACAAGCTACCTATTGATGCAGTGCCCGATATCACCAATGTGCAAGTGCAAATCAATACCCAAGCAACAGGCTATTCACCGCTTGAGACCGAGCAGCGAATTACCTTTGTGGTGGAAACTGCGCTAGCAGGCTTACCCAATCTATCTTACACCCGTTCGTTGTCGCGCTATGGTTTATCGCAAGTGACGGTGGTGTTTGATGAAGGCACCGACCTGTACTTTGCGCGCAACCTTATCAATACCAAATTAGGTGCGATAAAAAGCCAATTACCGCAAGGTTTAGAGCCAGAAATGGGACCAATTGCCACTGGCCTTGGCGAGATATTCATGTATACCCTTCGCGCCGAACAAAACGCTCGGCAAGAAAATGGCGAGGCTTATAATGCTATGGCTCTGCGAGAAATCCATGACTGGATTGTAAAACCGCAGCTCTCATTAGTAAAAGGCGTTACTGAGGTCATTGCTATCGGGGGCTATGTAAAACAATATCACGTGAATCCTGAGCCACTCAAAATGCTCAACTTTGGGGTAAGTCTTGCTGATGTTCATGAAGCTTTAGCGCGCAATAATGCCAATCAAGGGGCGGGCTTTATTGAACGGAATGGGCAACAAATACTCGTTCGTTCGCAAGGGCAGTTACAAACCATTGGCGATATTGAAAATGTGGTGGTCAAACGCGTTAATTCGATTCCTGTTATGGTGAAAGACATTGGCAGCGTGGCAATTGGCAAAGAGCTTCGAACCGGCGCAGCTACCCAAGAAGGGGTAGAAACCGTGCTTGGCACCGCGATGATGATTGTGGGCGGAAATTCCCGCGCTGTGGTACAAGCAGTTGCTCACAAGGTAGATGACATACAAGCAAGTCTGCCCACTGGGATCGTGATTGACCCAGTCTATGACCGAACAAAGCTTGTTGATAAAACGATTGATACGGTACAAAAAAACCTCGTAGAAGGTGCATTACTAGTGATTGTAGTGCTCTTTGTATTGCTGGGTAATATTCGTGCCGCGCTTATTACTGCCGCTGTAATTCCGCTTGCAATGCTTGCGACCATCACGGGCATGGTCAATTATGGTGTATCGGCTAACTTGATGAGCTTAGGTGCACTGGACTTTGGCCTGATTGTTGATGGCGCTGTGATTATTGTGGAAAACTGTATTAGGCGATTGTCCGACGCCCAAAAACGTAAAGGTGGCGTGTTGCCATTAAAAGAGCGCCTAGAGTTGGTTTTTCAAGCCACGAATGAGGTGATACGGCCTAGTTTGTTTGGTGTGCTCATCATCACGGTCGTGTACATTCCGCTATTTTCATTAACAGGCGTCGAAGGCAAGATGTTTCATCCCATGGCCGCGACCGTCATTATGGCGCTGCTAGCAGCGATGGTGTTCTCAATCACTATTGTGCCTGCGGCGGTTGCCATGTTTATGACAGGCAAAGTCAGTGAAAAAGAAAGCCCCATCATTGTGGCGGGCAAGTCGGTGTATCGACCTATCTTGCGCGGCGCACTTAAATTCAGATGGTTTGTCTTGGTAGGCGCGGCATCACTTGTGGTGGTCAGCATTTTTATGGCAACGCGACTGGGTACGGAGTTTATTCCGCAGCTTGATGAAGGCGATATTGCGCTTCATGCCATGCGCATCCCCGGCACGGGGATTGAACAAGCCGTGTCGATGCAAAAAACACTTGAAGATAAAATCATGAGCTATCCGCAAGTGAAAACCGTTTTTGCCAAAACCGGCACAGCCGAGGTGGCGACCGATGCTATGCCGCCTAATGTCACCGACACCTTTGTGATGTTACATCCGCGTGATGAATGGCCTAACCCCAATCTCTCTAAAGCTGAGTTTGTTGAAATGTTAGAGCAAGACTTACAAGGAGTGGCAGGTAATAACTATGAGTTCACTCAACCTATTCAGATGCGTTTTAACGAATTGATAAGCGGTGTTCGCTCAGATTTAGGTATTAAAGTATTTGGTGACGATTTAGATACTTTGGTCGCCTCGGCTAACGACATTCTCAGCGTATTACAATCCATAGATGGCGTAGCAGATGCACGGCTTGAACAAGTCGACGGCATTCCATTATTTACCATTAACTCTAAATCCATTGCTCTAGGGCGATATGGATTGGATGTCACTGACTTGCAAGCGTGGTTAGCATCAGCAGTGGGAGGCAATAGTGCAGGGCTGATATTTGAGGGTGACCGTCGTTTTGAATTACTGGTGCGCTTTGATGAACAAACGCGAAGTAATTTAGAGGCAATTGGGAATATTCCTATCGCGATACCCGATGGCGGTTTTGTGCCTTTGTCGGAGGTAGCTGAATTAGCTTATTCGACCGTACCTAATCAAATTAGCCGAGAAAATGGTAAACGACGAGTGGTCGTTACCGCCAATGTGCGTGACCGTGATTTAGGCAGCTTTGTTGATGAAGCTAAAACCCAAATAGCTGAACAAGTAGATTTACCAGCAGGCTACTGGCTAGACTATGGCGGCACCTTTGAACAGTTGGAAAGCGCAAGTCAGCGATTATCGCTTGTGGTGCCTGCCACACTGTTCGTCATCTTGGTGCTGTTGGTAGTGGTGTTTGGCTCGCTGCGAAATGCGTTTATTATATTCACCGGTGTTCCGCTGGCATTGACGGGCGGCGTGTTCTCACTATGGCTCAGAGACATGCCACTGTCGATATCCGCAGGCGTGGGGTTTATCGCGCTCTCTGGTATTGCGGTACTAAATGGTCTTGTGATGTTGTCGTTTATAAAGCAACAATTTAAAGAAACAGGGGACCTCATCACGTCTATTGTTGAAGGTGCCATTACGCGATTGCGACCTGTTTTGATGACCGCATTAGTAGCAAGCCTTGGGTTCGTGCCAATGGCGCTCAACGTCGGTACTGGCGCAGAGGTTCAACGGCCTTTGGCAACAGTGGTCATCGGAGGGATAATATCGTCAACCTTGCTTACACTGGTAGTGCTGCCTGTACTCTATCGACTCATGCATAGTAAAGTAGAACAGTAGTGCTCTTGGGCATTTATCCATAGATGCCCAAGTTTACCCGAACGATTTTTAGGCAACTGTTGACTCTGTATTAAGTATAGACTTTACAATCATTATTCTTAACGTCATATACGATAAGGATTCATATGGTTTCGCTTATTTTAATCAGTAGTTTTTTATTGCTAGCCGTCCTCGGTAGGAGCTTTGTACAATACAAGAGAAATGGTGATTTTGGTATCAGAGCAGCATCTAGAAGCGCCCCGTTAGTAGAAATTTTGCCGGGGGTTATATTCGTGGTTACATTTTGCCTAGGATTTTGTCTAATTCTGTTTGGTTACTTAGGACGTGTGCCTCTCATATTTGTTCCTTCAACTCCATTTCAACTTCTCGGCTCCTTGATTGGCGCTTGCGGAATTGCTGTAACCTTGTTGTCTCAAATTCAAATGGGAGACTCATGGCGTATTGGGGTTGACCAGAAAGAAACGACAGCACTTATTACTCACGGGATTTACGCAAAGTCTCGCAACCCAATTTACTTCGGTATTTGTCTATTTTGGGTAGGGGTATGTATAACGTTCCCTCATATACTGCTTTGGGCATGTGCTTTTGTATGTTGGATTTGCATTGAAGTGATTGTTCGAAAAATTGAAGAGCCTTATTTGAAAAATATGCATGGCGATGATTTTCTAAAATATCAGTCCAAGACCAACCGATACATACCAAAGCTTTTGCGATTTTAGTGTTGACGCTTAAATACTAAGGACTTTCGTACTTTACATTTTTTAGGGTGATAGCTGACTATTGCTATCGCCTATTTGGGATCGCAACTCTAAAAAATCCAACTATGACGGCTGTCATAACGTCAGCAAATTTAGAGCACTTTCAATGAGTATAATGGTTTGAAATATTTATCGTAAAGATGATTTAAATTGCCCTGCTTAATTCAGAAAACTAAATTCTATTTACCTATTTCGTATTTTTCGATGCGACAGCTCTTTTATACATCGAGTCTGATTGATTTCTCTAGTAGTAAAGCAAGTTTTCTCTGAGAGAAAAATACCCGTATTTGGCACGGAACGAACACATAAACCAATGAATAATCGATTAAAATTAGAATGTCCTGAAATTCGGTTTGTCACATTAGCCGAAACTTAGAAAAGGTAGAGTGAACGGCAGTTAAACTCAAAAGAGGAGTCGTTGCTCCCCTTGATTGAAAGACTAATTTCATGCAAAAAGAAGCGAACCAAACTATCGATCTAAATGTTCGTTTTTTGTTTAAATAGGCTCCCGATAGAGCCTGAGATGACAGTTTATGGCACTTAATAGCATTTAAACTAAAAGATTCGTTTCAAGGATAGAACCTCTGAACCAATCTCGATTTGTCAATCGTAGTGTTAAATCAAAGTATCACCAACTACTTTTCATAAGACACCAAATCATGCAATTCACACTCAAAATATGAGCACAGTTTATCAATAATATCTGTGCTCGTTGATCTAGTCGGCTCTGCCTTTAATCGCAACAGAGTAATTCGACTAACTCCACTATCTGATGCGACTTGATCGATAGTTAGATTTTTGCCGTCTCGCGCAGCTTTAATAAGTATTTGTTGATTTAGGTTTATTTTTATCATTTTGGTAATTCCTTTTGCACGCATGATAGCAAATAAGTGCTCTGCAACAAAAAACAAGTTGACAAAGTATCATAAATGATACTAAAATATATCACATAAGATATATTAAGGGGTTGAATTTATGGCGAGCATAAACGTGAGGAAAGAGACTGGTAAGTTATATATCGACTTTCGCTACAACGGTTATAGATGCCGAGAGCAAACGCCGTTGAAGGATACGGCTTCAAATCGACGTGCCCTTAAGACAGTTGTAAACAAGATTGAGGCCGAAATACTACTTGGGACATTTGATTACCTAGCAACATTTCCCCAAAGCAGAAAAGCTCGCGAGTTTGCATTAAATGGAACAACAAAGACATCTTCACTTAAGTTCAGTGAATTTGCGAAAGAGTGGCTTGAGGAACAAAGGCATTGCTGGCGAAAAAGTTACTTGAAGACAGTTTTTTACCTAGTTCACACTAAGATTAATCCATTTTTTGATAAAGAAATGGTTTGTGGTATCAAGCATCAAGACATTCTTCGGTTTAGAGACTATTTGCTAAACAATGATAAGAAAAAGTCTGTTTCTGAAGGCTATGTTAATCGCGTTGTTAGCTTACTTAAATGCATCTTGAAAGAAGCAAGTATCCGCTTTGATATTGCCGATCCTGGAGTAAGAATAATACCCCTGAAAACACGAAGATTAGACATCGAACCTTTTTCATTCAGTGAAGTTAGCTCACTGATTGAAACGGTCAACACGAAGTATAGAGACTATCTTATAGTAAGATTTTTTACAGGCTTGAGAACAGCAGAGTTGCATGGTCTTCGCTGGAGAAATGTCGATTTTATTGGAAGAAAAATTCGTATAAATGAATCGCTAATAGATGGTGAATTAGACCAAACAAAAAGCAAAAGTAGTGACCGATTTGTCGACATGAATGACCTAGTCCACGCAGCATTTGTTAGATTAAAAGACGCTAATAAAGCCTCAGCGAACAGCTTTGTATTTATAAATAATGACAAACCTTTCTGTAATAGATATTTCGTTAATAGTATCTGGTATCCGTTACTAGACAAGCTTAATCTCAAGAAAAGGCGACCGTATTCAACTAGACATACTGCGGCTTCATTGTGGCTCGCTGCGGGTGAAAATCCAACATGGATTGCGAACCAATTAGGACATAGAAACACACAAATGTTATTCGAAGTTTATGCCAGATTTGTTCCTAGCCTGAGTCGAAATGATGGCGAGAAAGCAAATCAATTATTTAACAAAGTAGGAGTGGAAATATGAAGTATCTAGCATTGCCAGCATTTAATAATCTTAAAAATCTTAAGCGTTTTAGCGGGGTCTATCAGCTACTAAGCTGTGGGCATGTGGATTTGGCCGATAGCTTTCAATATGAGTTTGATTTGACCGACGGTGCCAACATCCTTACAGTTTTTTCAGCGAAAAATACGAGTGAATGCCATGACTTTGCTTGCGGTGCTTTTGTTCATGTAGAACTTGTGAGAGACCATAATAATGTGTGGAAAACATTGAATATGAAGGTGGTCAGTAGCCGATTAGCGCTTCACAGTGTGGGCATAAAAATGGATGTAAAAAAGTTACAAACTCTTCAAAATATGACGTTCGATGAGTTGTTAAACGAGGTTCAATTCCCTGTTTTTCAGCAGATTATTAGCTTAGCTAATGAAGAGTATAAAGATAAATTCCAAGTGGCTTTTAAAGATGAACATTGGGTAAGTATAAGCGCTTGGAGATATCTTTGTAATATCCTAGCTGTTGAGTTTGAAAGCGAAGATGAACGTAATTCAGCAGTGATTGTTGGTTTGTTTTATGCGGTATTTATCGACTATGTAGGACCACATAGAAGGGTTGATTTACTATCGAGCAAAGACACTCTTTATCAATCGTATGTCGAGCAGGTTTTTAGTTTTTTGAAAAAATATTTACCAAAACTTGTAGGCGATTTTGAGACTCTAGTGATCAAAACAAGCCCTCTCGTGAGAGCGCCAGGACTTCTTCTTAATGACAAACATTTAGCTGCTATCCAGATCGTTTGTGCTCAGTCCGTTCAAGCGTTAGGGCATGACCACTACGATGATTTAATGCATGCGGCTTGATAGATATTGTTATATTGCATCCACGACGTTATGAACGATGCTGAAGAAATTGCCAGGTAGATTTTTGCAAGCGTTAAGTTCATTTTCGATTGTATTATCAACCTAAGAGTTTCAACTAGAATCGCCCCCAATATTTTGTATTAGCTATGTTCTCATTTGCAAAAAAGTTAATAGTGAAAACGGTCGCCAGTCCAAGATTAATGTTACTTTTTTTGTGATAGTAGTCTTGGCATTTTGCCTAAAAACATTCACATTATTTAATGATGCGTTGACTACATTAATTGCATTTAATAGCGTTGAATTGGATCCAAAATCATAAATCACGATGTTGTAGATCTTATCCTTTATTGTTAGCCAATTTGGTCTCTTATAAATGATACCTAAATAGCGGAAGCTCCTTGATCTCACCCATGGATATTTAAGAGTTTTTGAATTCTAGGGTATCACTCATCTCATTTACTCAAAGCGTTACCACTGAATTGGTTCATTGCACAGTTTTTATACCTACTCCCCCCGTTACTACTTAAATTATTTTTTCAGTAGTAACGCATTGAGTTGATTAAGTAGTAACGTGGTTAAATCTTCAGTAGTAACGCTTTCTGAGAGTTCAGTAGTAACGCATTGGTTTCAGCGAAAGGGCACGATTTTTCAGGTCATGTACAATAAGCGAGATGCACATACAGCAGATAATGAGTGTTTTTTAACTTTCAATAGGACCTAAAACGCCTTTTGTTTTTTGTTGAAAAAAATGCCCCATTTATTCACTAAGCTTTTGATAGAGATTGAAGCTAAATGTTTCTCAAAAATTACCATTGAAAGAAAATACTTCAATTCATTTGGGTATCTTTTACACCTGTGCAATTTTTCGATAGAAAATATTATGCGTTCATAGAGTTTTATCGCGATATTTTTATCCTGCATTGTCACCTCATGTAACAAGATGTCCCTAAATAAAACTAACACAGATTCCATAAGCTTTGCGTTCGAATAGCATCTCATATTCTTGCGCCCTAAAT
Source organism: Alteromonadaceae bacterium M269 (assembly GCA_004353515.1). Taxonomy (GTDB): domain Bacteria; phylum Pseudomonadota; class Gammaproteobacteria; order Enterobacterales; family Alteromonadaceae; genus M269. Next base: position 426,482 of record SMNZ01000003.1, read on the forward strand.
TTAGGTAAAAAAATTTATTTAGGGTAAACTAATTTACAAGCGCACAAGCAATAGAACAAAATATAGTGAACACATTTTTTTCATGGTTAGGAAATCGCGATTTAGACAACATGGAGCAAGGCAATGATGCTGCTATTACATCGTTAGTTTTGCAGTCGAAAACTCCTTTCGACAAAGTGGTTATTCTGGCTAATAAAGATGAAGAAAAATGGACGAACTTCGAGCAATTTCTTAAACGTAAATTGAAAGCAGTAGGACGACCTTGTTTCGATATCAAAGTTTATAAAGCGAATGTCGAAAATCCAATTGATTATAGCGCCATCGCAATCGAAACTGAAAAATGGTTTCAATGGCTTTCTTCAGAAGCGTCGACTTTAGCCATTAATTTAACGTCTGGTACGCCCGCTATGACGACACTTTCTGTCTTATATGGTAAGGCCAAAGACAACGTTATTTTTCTACAATCATCACCCAAAAACTCAATTGAGCAAGTAGATATACCTGTTGATTTTGGAAGAGCTTATTTCAAGTCAACCAGCTCACACATAGCGCATCGAGCTACAACGACGCCATTTATCCAAAATGCTTTCTCAAAACTAACAGCAAAATCAGCTGTTATGATTGAATTGGTTGATAAAGCACAACGAATAGCATCATCAGAAGTTCCTGTGCTTATTCTCGGTGAAACGGGAACGGGTAAAGAGCTTATGGCTAATGCTATCCACGAGGCAAGTTTGAGAGCCAAAAGGCCATTTAGAATTGTAAACTGCGGTGCATTATCAGAAAGCTTGATTGACTCCACACTGTTTGGACATAAAAAAGGTGCATTTACAGGCGCTCATAAAGATTTGCCAGGGTTGTTTGAGCAGGCTGATGGTGGAACCCTATTTCTCGACGAAATAGGGGAGATGAAACCAGATATTCAAGTAAAACTATTAAGAGCTTTGCAGCAAGGTGAGATAACGCGTTTGGGTGACACTAAAGTCATCCGCGTTGATGTACGAGTAATCGCTGCTACGCACCAGAATTTAAATACGTTAATCGACCATGGCAACTTCAGAGAGGACTTATTTTATCGCCTTGCTGTTGGCATTATTAATATGCCATCACTTCGCGAACGAACAGACGACATTCCAGAGGTCGTTAAGCAACTCACTGATCAAATAAATGAGGCTGCTTCAAAGCATCCGCATTATATAAGTAAGAATATTTCCGAAAGTGGAATAAAGTTTATTTTATCTCAGGCTTGGCCGGGCAACATACGAGAATTATGGAGTACTCTAAATCGAGCGTTTCTATGGACTGACTCAAAAGTAATTGGTGAAAAAGAACTAGCTACAGCGGTGATAAATAGAAAAATTAGCCAACAAAATAATGATGTAACGCTCTCTTTTAATGATAAAGTTGATATTGCACAACTTACTGAAAATTTTCAAAAAAAATATGTCGAGGCAGCATTAAAAGCAAGTGGGAATGTTAAGAAACATGCTACCCAAATGTTGGGATTAAAGGACCATCAAACGTTGTCAAACTGGATGAAGCGTTTGGGGGTTGAGAATGAAAAATAAAAATAATTTCGAATGTGGCATTGCATTTGCGATAAGTGATTTAAGGAATAATCAGGAATGAAGCAATCAATGAATTTTCAACACATCCAAAACAAGTGGCCTGAGTTGCATCAGCTAGCAGCATTTGCAGAAGACTATGTGATAAGTGACCCACAAAGCGCTTTAGTAAAATTACGCTGCTTTGCTGAAAAAGTAGTCAGCTATTTGTACAAAGAACTTCGCTTACCTGTATTCCCAAATTCTAACATTTACGACAAATTAACCTCGGATGATTTCACAAGTGTTGTACCTAGCTTAATTACTGACAAGCTTCATGCAATCCGTAAAAGTGGTAACCAAGCTGCGCACGAAGGTAAAGTCGATCAACAACAAGCTATATGGATATTAAAAGAAAGTTACTTTGTCGCTAGTTACCTCTTTATGGCTTATGCGGGAGGCCATCAAGAGGAATGTCCTGAGTTTACTATTCCTAAACAAACAAAACCTACAGATCAATCTGGAGCAGAGTTTGTCAAAAAGAACAAGCAACTTGAAAAACAACTAGCTGAAAATGAAGCACGATTAAAGAAAGCACTAGAGGAACTGGAAGCGTCTGAAAAAGCGCAAAAACTTGCACAAATTGAAGCATCCAAGCTTAAACAAGCAATTGACTCTGAAAAAGTCAGCCAAGTGCAATCACTGAATAAGAAAATCACTTCAAGCTTTAAGTTTGATGAGGCTGAAACTCGCGCCCGTATTATTGATATGGATTTACGAGCTGCGGGGTGGAATGTTTCACTAGACGAATCTAGCACCGATCAAGTCGGCAAAGAAATAGAAGTCGCTGATCAGCCAACTCCAACAGGTATTGGTTATGTTGATTACGTAATGTGGGATGATGATGGTAAGCCATTAGCTGTGATTGAAGCAAAGCGTACTCGTGAATCGGTTGAAAAAGGCCGCGAACAAGCAAAAATCTATGCTGATGCGCTAGAAAAGGAATATGGTCAGCGCCCTGTAATATTCTATTCAAATGGCTACGACATTCGTATTTTAGACGATGCGCAAGGCTATAACAGCCGCAAGCTTTATGGTTATTATTCAAAAGACTCGTTGCAGTATCTTATAAAGCAACGAATTTTGAAAAAAGATCTCAATCAAACGCCTATCGATACCGATGTGGCTGGTCGTATGTACCAAATGGAAACCATATCGCGCGTTTGTGAGCGTTTCACCAACAAACACCGTAAGTCTCTTATCGTACAAGCAACAGGCACGGGAAAAACCCGAGTATCTATCGCACTGGCGAAACGCTTGCTAGAAGCAGGCTGGGCAAAGCGGGTGCTATTCCTTTGTGACCGTAAAGAGTTGCGTAAACAAGCGGGTAATGCCTTTAACGAATTTACCAAAGAGCCGTTATATGTAGTTGGCAAAAGTAAAAAAGAACTCGCAACTAATTCAAGGGTATTTATCGCTACGTATCCGGGCATGATGCGTATCTTTCAAAAATATGACGTGGGCTACTTCGACTTAATCGTAGCCGATGAATCACATCGCTCTATTTATAATATTTATGGCGATATCTTTAAGTACTTTGACGCCTTAGAAGTCGGTCTGACTGCAACCCCAGTTGAGATGGTGTCACGCTCAACTTGTCAGTTATTTGGTTGCGATTTTAAAATGCCAACAGCCAATTACCCACTAGAACAAGCGATAGAAGACGGTAACTTAGTACCCTATAAAATCGTAAGTTTTACCACTAAATTTTTACGTGAAGGGATCAGTAAAGACAATCTAAGCGACGAGCAGATCGCGGAACTCGAAGAACAAGGCATTGACCCTAACGCGTTAGACTTCGATGCCAAACAAATCGATGAAACGGTAAAAAATAAAGATACCAACCGTGTGATATTGCGCAACCTGATGGAAAAAGGTTTACGTGATGTTGATGGTCAATTACCCGGTAAAACAATTGTCTTTGCACGAAATATTGCACATGCTGAACTTATGACCAAGCTGTTTGCTGAAATGTACCCGCAGTTGGGTAATAACTTTTGCCGAGTAATTCATTCGAAATATGAACGTGCTGAAGAGCTGATTGATGACTTTAAATCGACGGAAGAAAACAGTATTCGTATTGCCGTCTCAGTTGATATGCTCGACACAGGTATTGATGTGCCTGAGTGTGTAAATCTCGTATTTGCTAAACCAATTAAATCGAAAGTGAAGTTTTGGCAAATGATTGGGCGTGGTACACGTTTATGTAAAGATCTTTACGGCGCAGGCAAAGACAAAACTCACTTTTTGATTTTCGATCACTGGGAAAACTTCGAATACTTCGATATGGACCCAGAAGAAGAGGACGTTAAACAGTCAAAATCGTTAACTCAAAAGCTATTTGAGTCACGCTTGTTATTAGCTGAAACCTCACTTAAAAAAGCCGATGTCGCAACTTTTGATGAAGTGATAAAACTCATTCATCAGGACGTATGTTCACTTGATATGAATACCATAGCGGTGCGTGACAATTGGCAAGAAGTTGAAGCGTGCAAAGACGAAAAGTACCTCAATCAGTTTTCACCAGAAACTAAAGCAAGTCTTTATGAACATATTGCTCCGCTGATGCAATGGCGCAACATTATGGGACAGTCCGAAGCGTATAAATTTGATAATGAAATCGCCATTATCCAAACCTTGCTATACACCGATCCAAGCCAAATCGACTTAGCTAGACAAGCTTTGATGGTGAAGCTGGAAAAGCTGCAAATGCACTTAAATGAAGTGCGTGCAAATGCAAGTTTTGTTGCTGATATTCAAAAAGAGGAATACTGGCAAAACCTAACAGCATCAATAGATGGTTTTGAAACACTGGAAAACAGCCGTAAGGCATTGCGTAGTGTTATTCACTTAAGAGAAAAAGGTATTCAACCGCCTTCACACGACGTCATCTTAGACATCAGAGAAGATGAAGCTGATTATCAGGTTACGGAACGTCCTACCAAAATTGTGTCTATTGATTATCAAATTTTCCGCCAAGAGGTGGAAAAAACCTTAGCACCACTATTTGAAACCGATAGCGTGTTACAAAAAATTCGTGCAGGTAGCCCAGTGACTGAAGATGACATTGCTCGATTGAATGCCTTGGTTCACATTCAAAACCCGAATGTCGATTTAAATACTTTAAAAGAGTTTTACCCAGACTCAACAGCAAGCTTAGATAAAATTCTTCGAACCATTGTTGGCATGAATAAAGAGGCAATCGAGCAAAGCTTTACCAAATTCGTTCAGCAAACCCATACCCATATGAATGCCAAGCAACAGCGTTTTATTGGTTTATTAAAAAATCACCTAGTGCGCTATGGCGTTATCAAGATTGATCAGCTCTATGATGCACCGTTTACTCAAGTGCATGACATGGGCTTAGACGGCGTGTTTAGTGAAGCGCAAGCCGATGTGATAGAGAAATTTATTAAACAGTTTGATGTGGAACTTGGAGAAAAAGCCACATCAATAAATAAAACTCTTTACTAGAAGAAAGCAAATTTAACAGTAGTACGGGCTTTATTTTTTATCGCCAGATTAAAAGCTCGATAATAGGAATATATAAAAATATGATTACAGGTCAGCTTAAAAGTAAAATCGACAAACTTTGGGAAGAATTTTGGACGGGCGGTATTACCAACCCCTTAACGGTAATCGAGCAAATTACCTTTTTAATGTACGCCCGTATGCTTGATATGAATGAGCAAGCCGATGAAAAGCGTTTCGCCAGAACAAAAAAGCCATTTGCACGTCGCTTTAATGACAATGAACAGCACTTGCGTTGGCAAAACCTTCGTCATTTAGGCGCTGAAGAACTTTATAAAGTGGTTAAAGACGAGCTATTCCCTTATTTCTCTAAAGCCAATGATGATGAATCAACCGAGGGCGCTATTTTCAACGAGTTTATGAAAGACGCGCAGTTGATGATCCAAAAACAGTCTTTATTAGTGAAAGCAGTCGAGATGGTAAACGACTTACCACTAGAAAACTCTGATACCAAAGGTGACTTATACGAATATTTATTAAGTAAGTTAACTACGGCAGGTATTAACGGCCAGTTTAGAACGCCACGCCACATTATTCGTGCGATGGTGGAAATGATGGACCCAGATAAAAATAGCCGTATCTGCGACCCATCAACGGGCACAGGTGGCTTCTTATCGGTGTCTTATGAATACTTACTTGAAAAATACACATCAACCGACGCTATTGAACGTGAGCCGTTATTTGATATCGATGGCAAGCCGCTGCTTGACGGCAACGGTAAACAGCTTGAAAACGTCTTGTATTCCGGCGATTTAATTGACGAAGAAGCTCGAAAGCACATCGATACCGATATGTTCCATGGATTTGACTTCGATGCCACCATGTTACGTGTTGCGGCAATGAACCTAGTGATGCATGGCATCAAGCAGCCCGATATTCACTACCAAGATACCTTAAGCAAATCTTTCTCAGAGAAGTTCCCGAATGAAGCAAAGTCCGGCATGGAAATTATTCTCGCCAACCCACCGTTCAAAGGCTCGTTAGATGAAGAAGACGTTTGCCCAGAAATATTACGTAAAGTAAAAACCAAAAAGACCGAGCTACTTTTTGTTGCCTTAATAGAGCGTATGTTACGTGTTGGTGGTCGATCAGCCACTATAGTACCTGACGGCGTATTATTTGGTTCATCAAATGCACACCAGCAATTGCGTAAACTACTGGTGGATAATAACCAGTTAGAAGCGGTGATTTCACTACCAAGCGGGGTATTTAAACCTTATGCTGGTGTATCAACCGCAATTTTAATATTCACCAAAGGCGGCAGCACCGACCATGTGTGGTTTTATGATGTACAAGCCGATGGTTTCTCGCTCGATGATAAGCGCACACCGATTAAAGATAACGACCTGCCAGACTTGGTTGCGCAATTTAAAGCCCGCGATAAAACCATTGCTGAAACAGAGGTAAATGATAAAACGCAAAAAGCGTTTTGGGTAAACAAATCCGATATCACTTCAAATAAATATGATCTTTCTATCAACCGCTACAAAGAAGTGGTGTACCAAGAAGAACAATACGAAGCGCCAAAAGTGATATTGAGTAAGTTGATGGTGTTGGAAAACGAGATCTTGGCTGATTTAAAAGAGCTGGAGGGGATGCTGTGAGTTGGCCGATGGTATCGATAAAATCAGTTTCAAAAGTTACGACTGGTAAAACACCTTCTAAGAAAGTTGAAGAGTATTTTGGTGGCGATATCCCATTTATTTCTCCATCGGAACTTGGCGAAGAGCCTTATGTGTTAAAAGCAAAGCAAACTCTTACAGTTAATGGTGCAGCTCAGATAAAGTTAGTACCTAAAAATTCTGTTCTTGTCTGTTGTATAGGCTCACTTGGTAAATTAGCAATAGCTGATAGGGAGCTAGGAACCAATCAGCAAATAAACTCAGTAACTTTTGACGAAACTAAGGTGTTTCCTAAATTTGGTTACTATGCATTGGGGCGTTTAAAACCAATTCTAGTGTCAATGGCTCCAGCAACAACAGTAGCGATTGTAAGTAAGTCAAAGTTTGAAGTGCTGGAAATCCCACTCCCACCACTCAATGAACAGAAACGTATCGCCGCGATTTTAGACAAAGCCGACAGCGTGCGCCGCAAACGCCAACAAGCCATCGACCTCGCCGATGACTTTCTCCGCAGCGTCTTCTTAGATATGTTCGGCGATCCTGTTTCCAACCCGAAGGGGTTTCCAATAGGTACTATTCGTGATTTTGTTGAAACTGCAAATTACGGTTCATCAGGTAAGGCGTCAGAAACTGAAGGCGAATACCCAATGTTACGTATGGGAAATATCACATACGAAGGTGGTTGGGATTTTACCAATCTAAAATATATTGATTTGAGTGAAAAAGATAAACCTAAGTATTTAACACAAAAAGGTGACTTACTTTTTAACCGTACAAACAGTAAAGAGTTAGTGGGTAAAACCGCTGTATTTGAGGAAGAAAAGCCGATGGCGATAGCTGGTTATTTAATAAGAGTGAGAACAAATAACCTTGGAAATAATTATTATCTATCCGGTTATTTAAATTCTGCTCATGGCAAAAAAACACTGGTTGGGATGTGCAAAAGCATTGTAGGTATGGCAAATATAAATGCACAGGAGCTACAGAATATTAAGATATTAATACCACCTATTGAACTTCAAAATGAGTTCGAAAATATTGTGAAAGCTACTAAGCAGAAATTGAAAAGCTTTAATAAGAGCAATGAGTTACTCAATGATAATTTCAACTCGCTAATCCAAAAAGCCTTCGCAGGCGAATTATAGCTCTTACTAAAAAACAAGAATAACAAGGAAGTTGATATGTCAGATAAATTTAACTTGTACGATGTTTATGAGCAGAATCTAAATATTCTGTTTGGAGCTGGTGCATCATTTGGCTTTTTACCAACCTTAGCATTGGCAATCAAAGATGCTGACGAACAACCTTATACATTTGAGACATTGGCTAAAGAGCTGGGGAAAGATAACAATAATAAGCACCTATATGCTTTGTTGTTTATGCACTATTACAAGAGCTGCATAGAACCAGGGCTTCCTAAAATGCGTAATCCACGCAGCAGAAGTCGTTTACAGGTTTTAGGCCAGTATAAAGTGTTTTTGCAAACACTGGTAAACGTTCTAGAAAAACAAGGACGAAATGATAAAAAGTGTAATGTTTACACAACTAATTATGATAACTGTCTTGAAGTAGCTTCTGATTCATTAATTTCGAAACAGGAAGTTAGTTGTGTTGTCAATGATGGTAGTGCAGGGTTTCAAACTCGTAGGTTTCACACTAAAAACTTTAATAGTCGTGTTGTTCAAAAGGGCATATTTGATAAACATGCCGAATGCATTCCTCAAATAAATATACTTCATCCTCATGGCTCTGTGTATTGGAAAAAAATAAACGAGGGGATTACTGTAAACTATCAAGAATCAGACTATGCAATTTCATTCGGCGACGAACAAGCTAAATTGATTACCGAGTTCGAACAACTAGTTAATGATGGAACTAAGCAGCTAGCTGATCTCATCGAATTTGGTGAAAATGAATTTGAAGACTGGGATAAATTAAACGCAGAAGAATTTTGGGATGAGTACAATGATATTCCTATTGTAAATCCAACTAAATGGAAGTTTCACGAAACCGTTTTTGAAGAAGCTTATTACCAAATTTTAAGGCACTTGAGTTTTGAATTAGAGCGACCTAATTCTGTCTTGATCACCTTTGGTTTTTCATTTGCAGATGAGCACATTTTACATTTGATTCAACGTTCTCTATCTAATCCTAGCTTGACCGTGTTTGTTTCTTGTTTTAATGATGCAGAAAAACAAGAAATGAAAAAGAAATTTAAGGGCTATTCAAACGTTAAGTTTATCGCCATTGACGATGATTTAACTTTTACCCGCTTTAACAAACGAGTATTTACTCTCAAAAACGGTGATGAGTAAATGAGCATTGCTATTGGAGAGGTCATTGCCGTTAAAGGCGTAAATATTCTTGTTGAATTGTATGAGGAATCCAATAAAGAAACGCTTTTTTATCAAGGCGAAAAGTTTAAAGGAGTATCAATACAAGAGCACATTCTCATCAAGCGAGGCTTCAAAGACATTGTGACTTTGGTTCAAGGTGAATATTTAGATGAAAGGTTTGAGCAAGAAGACGGAAAAAGTTACGTAAGGAAGATTGAGCTAAAACCAATTGGCTATTATGACCAAGGTGAGTTTTATGAGGGAATTAAGCACTTACCAATGATCCGTGATGTTGCTTACTTGATGAATGAAAAGCAAGTCAGGCAAATATATGGAGAAGCTGATGATAGTTTTGTTATTGGTGAAATTTTAAAAGAAGAGCTGCCAGTTTCTCTTCCTTGGGCAAATTTGTTTAACACGCACATTGGCGTGTTTGGTAACACAGGCAGTGGTAAATCCAATACGCTTACAAATTTATATACCACCTTATTCACCAATAAGTTACAGGCACTGAATGGCAAAAGTCACTTTGTTGTTGTTGATTTCAATGGTGAGTACACAGGTAAGCAACTTATAAATGATCGAGATTTTAAACAAGTTTATGACTTGGATACTAGAGGTGGCGGTGATAGTAAGTTTCCGCTAAGTGAATCTGTTTTTTGGGATGAAGAAGTATTTGGTATTTTATTCAAAGCCACAGAAAATACACAGAAACCTTTCTTAAAGAGAGTGGTTTCAGGTCGAGAAAGATTTAATGACACCCCTGACAGTCTTGGAATTTATACAAAAAAAACGGTTGCTAGAGCACTCACGAGTCCATCGCCAAAAAAAGAGTTTGCTGAATTAATAAGAGAAATTGCAGGTTTAGTTGACGCTGAAGAGTTAAAGCAAAATATTAGTCGCTTACGATGGCATGGCGTAAAGAGTCACTTTTATCTTAACGATGCAAATCATCTAAATGGTGGAGATACAGACCCCGTTTATGTTAGAGAATTCAAGCAACTGGTTGAAAATATAACAATAGGTAATTTGAATCATTTTGCCGAGCTTAGATTGCGTATACACGTACAACTTTTAGCAGACTTAGTTAATGGATATGTTCAATTCGATCACATTCAGCCTCTTTTGAAGAGAATCGAAGCCTCATTAACGTCGTTGGAAAGAGTATTTGAGGTTGGTGCAAATCCAGTAAATAAATTATTAACTGTCGTATCGCTTCGAAAGTCCAATCAGGAAATTAAAAAAGTCATACCTCTCTTGTTGGCTAAGTATTACTACGGGAGTCATAAGGATGAGGTTATTAACGACAGCCCTCCAAGCCATACATTTCACATGATTATTGACGAAGCTCACAATATCTTGTCAATACAGTCAAACCGTGAAAGTGAAAGCTGGAAAGACTATAGGCTTGAATTATTTGAAGAGATAATTAAAGAAGGCCGTAAATTTGGCTTTTATTTGACTTTATCTAGTCAGCGCCCAGCCGATATCTCACCAACGATAATGTCGCAAATTCATAATTTCTTTATTCATCGTTTGGTGAATGATAGAGATCTCATGTTGCTTGATAACACGATTAGCACGCTTGATTCATTGTCTCGGTCGATGATCCCCAATTTATCAAAAGGCTGTGCGGTAATAACAGGGACGTCATTTGATATTCCAATGATTGTGCAGTTTGAGCGCTTAGAAAAAGAATCCCAACCTGATAGTGGTGATGTTGACTTGCAGATGCTTTGGAATGACTAATGAGTTCTTTATATACATACATTACGCTTGAATTACGCAGTGTATCATGAAAAAAACTGACAAATAAAAGGGATCAAAACTATGCCTAAAGACAACAGTAAATTCTTATTTAATGGCAAAGAGTATCCGAAAGGTCGTTTGGTATTGGCAGTTGTAAAAGACTTCATAAATCGCAACCAACCTACATTACACAAATTGCGAGAAGCCTTTCCTAAGTCTCTTCAAGGTAGCATTGGCGTTTTTTGTACAGAACAAGAATACTTGACTCGCAAAAAAAACTCTAACGACAAGAAAGAGCGTTTTTTCTCTAAACAAGGTGAGGAATTAAGTGTCGATGATCAAAGGATATTTGTTTGCACTGAATGGGGCATTGGTAATATTGAGAGCTTCATTGAACAAGCTAGAAATCTAGGCTCTGTTATTGATATTGCTTCAGATTCACCCGAGACGCCTAAAATTTGGAAGGTCTCGCATAGCCCTTCAGTTACAGAATTTAACGCTACTACACTCGAGTGGCTAAAAGTTAATAATGTTCTCGCACTTCATAAAACTACAGGTAATGGTAGCGTTGACGCTTTTGAAAAGATGAAGAAAGGTGACATTGTATCACTCGGGCTTGGCAACACAGTATTTCGCCTTGTGAGGATAATATCTGATATTGAATATATAGAAGGGGCATCACTAAGTACAGAATGGCTAATGCGTAGATATGAAATTATAAAAGGTTTAGACACATCGGTGAAATATACAGGTGAAAATAAACGTTGGTCACCAAGGTATCCGGGAACATCATGGGAAGTGCCAAAAAATGAGTACTGGATGTTCGAAGAAGAAATTCTTCAACCATATTATGATCTTTCACTTAAATATTTAGGCTTCGATACAAGCAAAATAAAAAAACCTCAAAAAACTAACATGTTGGTGGAAATTATGGATAAATCGCCTCTTAATCAGATTCTGTATGGTCCACCGGGCACCGGAAAAACCTATCACTCAATTCAAGCGGCGGTTAAAGCGGCAGAACCGGAAATGTTTAATGCACTTGGAATTGATGAAAGTGCAGGTGCAACAGTACACCAGAGAGTGGAGTTAACTCACCTATATAAAGATCTTTATGATTCAGGTCGTATCAGGTTTGTTACTTTCCATCAGAGTTATGGTTACGAGGAGTTTGTAGAAGGACTTAAGGCATCTTCTGACGATGGCATTATATCTTACGATGTCGAGGATGGCGTGTTTAAGTCGATTTCTATCCAAGCTGAAAAATTTTCAAAACCTAAAAAAGCTGAGTCAAATTATAGCTTTGAAAAAGCATGGCAACTATTCACTGAGAAGTTGTCAGAAGAAGAGTTTATTGAAGTTCAAATGTCTAAAACATCTTTTAGGGTTTTAGACTTTAACAATAGTCGGATCTTTTTTGAGAAAAAAAGTGGAAGCCAAGATCACACTTTAAGCATTTCTACGTTGAAGGCTATTTTTGAGGAAAGGCGTGAGTATAACTCAGGGTTAGGTGTCTACTATCGTCCATTAGTTAAGTACTTAAAAGAACTTAGCGAACCAGAGCAGATTTCTGCGATAGAACGCCAAAACTTTGTACTGATTATCGATGAAATCAATAGAGGCAATATATCAAAAGTTTTTGGTGAGCTAATTACATTGATTGAGCCGTCGAAACGTTTGGGGCAATCGGAAGCTATCGAAGTGACCTTGCCGTATTCCGGCGATAAATTTTCTGTGCCGGATAACCTCTACATTATTGGCACGATGAACACTGCTGATAGATCGTTGGCTTTAATGGATACCGCCCTTCGCCGCCGTTTTGACTTTGTTGAAATGATGCCTGATTACAATGTTCTACACAATCAAGAAGGCTTGCCATTCAAAGTTGAGAGTGACGGTTTTGAAATAGATTTACCGCGTTTACTTGAAACAATGAATGATCGTATTGCCGCGTTATATGACAGAGAACATCAGCTAGGTCATGCTTTCTTAATGCCTGTTGTGAAAGCCATTGCTGCTGATGAGGACGAGAAAGCGCTTCATGAATTGAAGAACTGCTTCCAGAATAAGATTATTCCACTACTCGCTGAATACTTTTTTGAAGACTGGCAAAAGGTACGTTTAGTTCTTGGTGACAACCAAAAGCCAGACAACAAAAACAAAAAGGAAAAGAATTACCAAATCATAAGACAGTCAGATGTCGATTTCGAGAAACTCTTTGGAGACACTGAGGACGTTGGAGATATTGCCGATGACCTTCAAGGCTATAAGTTAATTGAAGCTGATTCTGACCTTTGGATTGATCCTTTGACCTATGTAGGCATATACAGCGCTGGTAGTTTGCCAAAGCTTGAAGGTTAACTTGCTCAGCATGACTAAGGGATTAAAGCGACGACAAACAACAAACATTACAGTATTTGAGTATGGACTCTTAAGCGCTAGTTCTAAGGCGGCAGACAAAGATAATGTTGAACCACTATCGGAAGGTGCTTTTGAGTATCTTAAAAAATGTTGTTTATGTGAAGATTCGGAATCACGTTTTTTAAAGCTGAAAATTGCACATGGCATGGAAGTGCTGCAAGTTCAGAATTACGCTGGTGTAGTTCTTTGCCCTGATGGAACACAAATAGAAATACTCCCTAAAATCGCTAAAGCAAATAATCAGGAAAGTGCAGCCTCAGAAGCACAAAAGTCATTGTTAATGCAGCCTCAGAAGCACAAAAGTCATTGTTAATGATGCTCAAATCATTAAGGCAGTTTCGCCACATTGAGACTGAGGTCGCGAGCATTAAAAAGCAAAAAATGCCATTGATGGAAATTTTTATCGCGCAGTTTTTAAATGCGGTAAACGTTCTGGTTAAAAAGGGCGTTAGAAGTGACTATGTTCGAAAGCAAAGTAACAGTGCTTATCTAAAAGGCAAGTTACTTCACAGCCAGCAACTGAAACACAACTTTATTAATCGTCACAAGTTTTATGTTGAATATGATGTTTATTTGATGGATAGAGCGGAAAATAGGCTTATTCATTCAGCACTCAAATCTATCGCCTCGTACACCAATGTGAATAAGAGTAAGAAGCTAACTCAGGAGCTGCTGTTTGCTTTTGATGAGGTGCCTTTTAGTACAAACTACAAGAACGACTTTTCTAGTGTAAAACTGCAAAGAGGCATGCAACATTATGAAGTGCCGTTAAGTTGGGCAAGACTTATATTGGAAGGTTACTCGCCCCAGTCAATGCTAGGTGATAACAGGGCTTATTCATTGTTGTTTCCAATGGAAGCTGTATTTGAAAACTTTGTCGCTAAATACCTTAAGCAACGAGTGATTAGCCCTCAAAAGCTATCTTCTCAGGTACAAAGTAAGTCACTGGTAACTTATGGTGATAAGAACTATTTCCGCCTCAAACCTGATTTATATCTTAAAGATCTCATAGGTATGGATACTGTGTTAGATACCAAGTGGAAATTAATCAATCAAAATAAAAAATCGGGCAAGGATAAATTTGGTTTATCTCAAAATGACTTCTATCAAATGTTGGGTTACGGCTACAAGTACCTTAACGGCGAAGGTGACTTGGTATTGATCTATCCGAAAACAGATAGTTTTAATGAACCTCTTGAGCATAGTTTCAATTATGACAATGAAAATAGACTGAAATTAAGGGTTGTACCTTTTGACGTTAGTCCATACCAAGAAAGTGGTGGTAATGAACGAATTGAGTTAAGTTTGTTAGGCATTAGCAGCAAATAGTGCGGAGTATTTAGCCAAGGGGTACTAGAGGGAACACTATGAAAATTAAATCACTGAGTATTCAGAATTTTAAAGGGATAAAGGAAAAGGCTGTTTTGCCACTCGCTCCTATTACACTGTTTCTGGGTGCCAACAGCACAGGAAAAAGTACTGTTTTGCATGCTTTATTGTTTCTATATGAAGTCATAGCAAAACGCAATTATGATCCTTATTTTAGCAGTATAACCGGTGAGCAATTGTATTTCGGTGGCTTTAAGAACCTGGTTCATGGAAAAGATCTTAACAAGGTTATAACGCTCGGTGCATCGCTAGAATTTAATAAAAATGATAGTGATGTGTGGCATGATTATTTATCAGATTCTGAACGTTGGTTAGTCGAAACTAACTTAGGTTACTATCCAGACTCTGAGGCACCTGAAGTCAGTTTTGAAATTGATTTGAAGTGGGATAATTTAAAACAAAGAGTATTCATTAGCCGATATGAATGCAAAAGTAATGGTATTTGCTATTTCAAAATTCAGTCTCAAGAGGGAAAGCCGGACAGCCAAGTAACGCATTACCAACCATTGCCACATTGGCAAATCGATGAAGCATTTCGACTTGAAAATATTTTTGAGGTTGGTGAGTGGCAAGATGTTTCGCTCAGTGGTCAGAACTCGTTGCCAAATATTTATAAGCGACTTGATTTATCTGGTGCGTCAGTTGATTGGTCAACGATATATGAAGAACATCCATTAGTCGCACAACTATTCGCTGAAGCAGCATTATCGCAAGCTACTCTAGCACCAATTACTCTATTAGTTAAAAAACTCGAAAATATGTTTCATATCGGACCTCTCAGAATTGTTCCGTCTCGATCATTGTCTTTATCATCAAAAACTAATTCTAGTCGCTGGTTTGATGGCACTGCTGGGTGGGATCATTTTGCATACGGGGATACTCTCTTGCAAGATATATTGAATGAAAAGTTTACTTCATCAAATTACTTTAATTCAGACTATAAATTTACAACTGAGTCATATGGTGATTTAACGAATTTAGACAATCGAGTAGTTATAAAGTGCGCGTCAACAGCGATATCGTTATTACCTTCAAGCGTCGGAGTCGGCTTATCTCAAGTATTCCCCTTTGTTGTAGCGACTTGCCTAGACAAAGGCATCCTTGTCTCCTGTGAGCAGCCGGAGTTGCATATCCACCCTAAATGGCAGCTTGCGCTATCAGACATGATGCTATCTGCGATTAGACTGAATCCTGACCGGATGTTTTTCATCGAAACCCATAGTGAGCATATTCTTTTGCGTTTGCTCAAACGAAGACGCCTTACTGCTGACGGTGAGCTCAATGATTCAGACTTTCAATGTTTTAAAGCCGACGTACAAATAGTTTTCTGTGAACAAGAGAAAGGTAAGACAAAGCTTATACCCATAAAGACGACAGATGAGGGAGAGTTTGATGCTCCATGGCCTAATGGCTTCTTTGAGGAGAGAAGGGAGGAACTATTTTAATGCTCCACTTAGAATTTGCCGTTGCTCCTCACGAAGTTAACTCTTTGCATCATCTTTCTTTACTTGAAGCAAGAATGGGCTTTGAAAAAGGTGCTTTATTATCTAGGTTTCCTAATGGATGGTTTAGGCAGGTATCAGAAAATCTCCGCCAAAAAAATTGTTCAAGCAAAATTGACCGCACTACAGAAAAGCTGCGCCAAATTAAAAATTGTAAACTAGTAGGTTTACAAAGAGAATATTCTGGCGAAGACTGGGCGCAAGCTGCTCAAAATAGCCATACTGATTCGCCATTTCACCGAGTAATTGAAAAGTCTTTGAATGGTCCACCTCATCTAATACCATCAATAGAAGATTTGGAAGATAGTGACTTTGTATTTGTCAGCCAATACCAACGGAGTGCGCAGGCACTTGCCAGAGCAGCAAAAGCGCTACTTAACGGAGCAGAAAAAGTCACAATGTTTGATCCGTACCTCTGTCCTACAAAAACAAGTTGTTTAACTACATTAATTGAATGCATGAATCTATGCAGAAAAGCAGAGGTTGAGTTTCATATTTTTTCTGAAGAGGATGGAAAACCGGATTGGCAAACAAGAAGGGACTCGTTATCAGCTTTTCAGCATAAAATTCCTGAGAATATTCGTTTATTTTGGTACAGCGTTGATGACCATGGATCAGGTTTTTTGCATTCCAGAGGATTATTTACATCAAAAGGTGGGCTCATATACGATCGAGGATTTGAAGAACCCCGTGACTTGACCCAAAGAGATGAGGTAACAGATGTTACCCCCATGCCTATTGGATACTTGACCGAGAAGGCGAGAGTGTTCAATACAGCCCAACAATATGAACGATTTACGATGGTACAAATGTATGTTCATCAGGAACTATAAACTAGGTTTATTGTTTTTTTAGGTTTGAAATTTTCATAGGTAAATTTAATTACATTAAAGTGTGAAATATTACATAATTTGGTGCATAACTTCTCTACTTATATGATTATATTGAAGAATTAGTTTGGCACTAGTCGTGCAATTGTAGGCTTATTATAAATTAAGGAATTTACCAAATGCGTACAAAACAAAAAGTTAATATTGCACTTCCAGATGTTTGGCACACTGAAATCGAAATAGAAGGAAATAAAGTCGAGAGGTTATTGTTCCCTTCAAAATATATTGAAGTCTATTTAAACACTACAAATGATGCAGGTGTTTTGATTGCTACACCGATTGAGCAAATTTATTCCGACCATGTTTTGCTCGTTAAAGGTAACAGGTTCGATCTAAGCGCTTATCCTGAATTACCTGTGCTAAAAGTCAAAAGAACAATTGACTTTAATTCGATTTCTTCATCGACTCCATTGATCTGGTTGCGCTCACCAGCCAGTTTTGTACAAAACATTTCTCCACTTGCTTTGGCTAACTCATGGATAAATAAGTTTAGCTTCAAGGAAGAAAACCGAGGCTTAAAGATAGATGGTTTGCGGAAGCCTCAAGTTGGGGCATTACATGCAATTTCTGCTGAATTCTCCAAAAATAAAGTAGAACCTTGCACTGTGGTACTGCCGACTGGTACAGGGAAAACAGAAACCATGCTGTCCACGATTATATATCATAGGTGTCCTAGAGTTCTTGTATTGGTTCCCTCTAACTCACTTAGAGACCAAGTCGGTGATAAATTCAAAACCTTGGGTTGTTTGAAAGAACTGGGCGTTATCGACGAAGGTACACTTTATCCAGCAGTTACCAAAATAAAAAAAGGTATAAGGACGAGTGATGACGCTGCAAGAATCCTTGAAAACTCTAATGTCATAATAGCTACGCCTCAAATACTAAACTCTAAATTTTCAAGCCAAGGGGTTCTCGACGCTTTATGTGAAGGCTGCGATTATTTGTTCGTCGATGAGGCACACCATATATCGGCAAGAAAATGGAATGAAATCAAAGAAAAATTTATAGGAAAGCGTGTGCTGCAATTTACTGCTACACCCTTTAGAAATGACACAGAGAGTCTTGGCGCGAAGATCATTTACAACTATACAATGGGGGATGCACAGAAAGCTGGATATTTTACCAGCGTTCAATTAGAGCCTGTAGAAGAGTACTTTCAGGAACAAATGGATGAATCGATAGCACAAAAAGCTTTGGCATTGCTTAATAAGGATATTGAAGATGGTTTAGACCATTTGATGATGGCTAGGGTACGCACTAAATCACGAGCTGAAGACGTGTTTAAGATATATAAACGACTGGTTCCCCAATTAAATCCAATACTAGTGCATTCCGATATGTCCAAAACCGAGCAAAAAAGACGTCTAAGGTTGTTAGCGGATAAGACTTCGAAGCTTGTAGTCTGCGTCGATATGCTTGGTGAGGGTTATGATCTGCCTAATTTGAAGGTTGCCGCAATCCATGATCATCATAAGAGCTTAGCTATTACATTACAATTCATTGGTCGTTTTACACGTGTATCAAATAAAGAAACACTAGGTGTTGCAAAGGTTGTTGTGAATATCGCAGATCCTGGTGTAGAGGGCGCTTTGCAAAAATTATATGCCTTGGGTGCTGATTGGGATGTCGTACTTAGACGTTTGTCTGAAAATCAAATAGACAGGGAAGTTCGTTTGCAAGAGGTGGTCGATTCTTTAAAAGCTGAAGGTGACCTACATGATCAATTATCACTTTGGAATCTGAGACCGTCGTGTTCAGCAATGCTATTTAAAACAGATTGTGATGCCTGGAAACCAGAAAAGTTTAAGGATTTAAATTTCTCTTGTGATGAATATTGGCATTCAATATCAGAAGAAGAACACATTTTAGTAATAGTTGCCGTCAAAAGTACAGCTGTGAAGTGGGGACATTTCAAAGAGCTCAATGACATTAATTACAAAATATTAATTGCTCATTGGGACGGCGCTAGGGGGGCACTGTTCGTTAATTCTAATGACTACAAGCGGTTTCAAGTGGAAAAGCTCGTTGGCAAAATTTGTGGCGAATCTTCATGTATGATGTCAGGTAAGCAAATATTCAATGTCCTGAACAATATCGAATATCCATTGGTAACAAACCTCGGTTCTGCTCAAAACGGTGCTATTAGCTTCACCCAGTTTTTTGGTCCAAATGTGACAGAGGGTTTGAGTGCGGTGGAAAAGTCTACTTCTACATTAAGTAATATTGCCGCCCTTGGCTATGAAAATGGTGACAAGGTACTATGGGGTTGTTCGGAACGAAAAGGAAAAGTTTGGTCTCCTCAAACTGGAACGATTGCTGATTGGTTAAATTGGGTTAAGGATGCTTGGGATAAAGTTGCTAATGGCGGCAATGATGAAACTAATATTACTCGCGATTTCCTGCGACCTAAAAAGATATCTGAACCTCATAGCTTTAAGCCAGTTTCAATACAATGGGGAGAACAGCTTCAGCAACGTTTTGAAGAAGGTGTAAGGGTTTATTTTGGTGACGCTTGTCAGTATCTCTATGAAATCGATTTAAAGGTCGATTGGAACGAATCAAACAACAATCCACTTCTAGTTGTTCAGTCTGAATTGTACCGCTCTGTTTATGAATTAGTAATCAATGGAGAGCTGCCAAAAGGCTATGAATACAAACTCATTGAAGGCGAAGAAATACGAATTCAAACGGGCAATTCGGAGGAAACACCTCTGATGGAGGAGATGTTGAAAGACCCAATATTTGTTTATTACGCTGATGGGTCTTTTTCATACAACTGCTATTGGGTAGAAGTAAAAAATAATATAGGCGTGTTTGAAGCTGATAGCCTAAACCCAATGAAGTGGGATGTAAACATCACAAATGAATCGATGGGAGTAAGTCAAAAACGTGATTCTGTGCAATTTCAAACTTGGCAAGAAATTGAGGGCGAATTCGATATCATTATAAATGATGACGGTAGTGGCGAAGCTGCCGACCTTATAGCTCTAAAGTCGTTTCCAGATAAGATAGTGCTAAGCCTTTATCACTGCAAATACTCTCACGGTGAAAGCCCCGGTAGACGATTGAATGATTTATATGAAGTTTGTGGGCAGGCTCAAAGATCAGTTAGATGGAAGCATGTCGGTTTGCCTTACGTATACAAACATATTAAAAATCGCGAATCGGCATGGCAAAGTAGGGGGGCAACTCGATTTTTAAAAGGCAGCATTGCTGCACTGGAGAATCTTAAAAACCGTTCAAGGACAACGCCTTTAGAATTTCACGTCACAATAGTGCAACCTGGCGTCCTCAAGTCAGTCGTGACCGAGGAGATGCTAAAGCTTTTAGGCACTTCTGAACTTTTTATACGAAAGACTACATTGGCAGACCTTCAAGTTTGGTGTTCAGGTTAGGCCTTATAATTTTCCTACGACTTTTTGTCATTTTAGTTTTTAGTATAAATTCAACATTTACGCGATTTGCGTCTATCTAGGAAATGTAAATATGAGATTTATAATCCCGATATTGTGTCTTTGCGCTGGCTTTCTTTCTGTTGTAACCATTTTTGTGATGCAAGAATCTGATTTTTTTCGCCAAATTATTAATCTGTTCAAAGAGCAACCCCTTGAGCTCAGGGCTTATCTTGCGTTTGACAAAATAGCTGCTGATAGCATCGTAGGAGCTCTCCCGCCAATCATTTGGTTTTGGGCTTTTACAGTATATGTGATGCAAGCGCCGAACGAAGAGCCTTTGTTCGACGACAATATTTGGTTCGTGAAAATTTTTAAATCAGTGATAATTAGCCCGCTATCGAGTCTTTTGTTTCTGCTCTGCGGAGCTATGGTTGGTGCAGCATGTATTATATATAACGATACAGGCTTACTGGCATTAACTGTTTTGGTAGCATTGTATGCATTGTTAGTTGGTAGCCTTGCCTATGGCGTGAGGTTTTCTACTTATTTTAATATGACTAGAGACAATTGGCTGGGAAACAGAATTTATAACAATAAACGAAAACTTTCTTTTGGCTTTTTTGGTCTAGGTGCTATCTTTTATTTCTATAGTCTAGTGGAGCCGTTCTATGATGCAGCGATTCATATCCACAATTACATTGTGCGCACAACATGATTTGATTCTCGGCTAATTAAAACTTGATTGTGTAATAATTACAAACAATCACTCGGTCGATGATAAAGCATCATGTTTATTTTTATCACGCTTTAATTAAGTTGTTGAACAGTATAGTTATTATTTACTGATATAAATGTGTGGCCTTGTGTTTAATATTGTAGTTTTGCACGCAGTGGGATAAGCGAAGCATCTCACTACGTGCCAATCGGTCTATTGAGCGGACTTTTGCTTGATCAGATAGTATTGACTGCTCAAGACTGAAACATGCTTCAATTTTGCACGGTTTGCAAATGTCGGATTCAATAGGTAGCAACCTCCACCTGTGTTCTGCATAAAGTTTAATTTGCACAGCTTCGACAAATAATTGCCGATGCTACCAACAGAAACTTCAATTGTTCTAGCTGCTCTTTCCTTTTCACTTTTTGTGAGTTGTAGTTCGTTGTTGCTCATTTTTGCTTTTGTTGCAAGATACAAAAACAATAGGATCTCTTTTTTCGTTAGCTTACAAAGCTCTTCAATGCCGCAATCGTAGATTTTTGCATATACAAATCCGTTTGACATAATATTCTCCCTAGTTTGAATCAGTCACAGATAAAATTATCACAAGCTCAGGAATATGCCGTTTTGGCGTCCTTTCGGCGACAAAGCACTTGATTTATATACTATATTGTTGCCCAAAACGTGAGTCTTCATACGGCTCATGATGAATAACTAGGGTTATCGAGTTTTTTATCATTTTAAAATGACTACCTTTTAATCTGATTGACGTGTTGTTAGCCGATTTTGTGGGAGTTTTGCTTTGTATGAGCAAAACGAAAAGCACTACCCACACGTGAGATGTCAGAAACAACAAGAGATTAATGATCATTATGATAATCTCTGGCTAAAATTGTGACCTGTATGTGACCAGTTTTTCTTTCACTGAGATTCTCTCAGTACTTTTATCAAAGTGACTATTTTTCTCAATCTTTTATTTTATTTCAATGACTTAAAAGAAATTTTGTGTTTTTGTGATAATATGTCGACGTTTTGGGAATGTGTTTGAAGAGGCACTTGTGGAAAACGATGAATTCAAAGTTGAAATTAAAGGTATCGATGAATTGCGCCAAAGTACGCATGCCATTTCACAAATATTCGATCCAGATGTAGTTCAGCCCGAAATAAGCACACTTAGAATCGAAGAGGAGAATGACGCATGGTCACCGGAGAGATAGAAAATGCTTTTCTGTGCAAGGTGGCTGATGAACCTTGTATTACTTTCGTTTATGGTACAGTTGTTTCAGATAGAACAGCAAGATTTAAATCTGGTGATTGGATAGCAACAAGCCCTTTGAGAAAGTATGAAGTCATTGATGGTGGCCTGAGGATTTATACTAGAAATTCGTCATACTTCGTTCAAGCGCCAATTCGCGAACGTAAAATCGTCTGGGCAGCTGTTGACAACATAAGAATCGGAACTAACCCTGACATAGCCATGAAACTCGTAAATGGTAGCTTCAAAGGTTAATAGCTTTAATATCTATCCGATTTCAACGATACCACTATCTCGTTTTCAACGAGAACTAAACAGCATCATGAAGCGTTTTAAAAAAGGTCAAATAAAAAAATTAACAGTCACAAAAAATGGCAAGAATTACATTATCGCTCGCTCTCCAGATTTTCTTGTCATAAAACAGACAATCGGAATATTGTGTGTAATGATTGAATTTTGGCCACACTGAAAATCAAAGTACTACAGCGAAGAGGATCGCGTTTACAATTTGGATGTAACATACATCCATTGCTGTTTTTTAACATGAGACAAAAAGCCTTTATTTTTACGTAGCGATTTGCTACGCTTAAGTTCGTGGGCAAATAGAGGTTAGATTATGGCTAAACATACAAGTCCTATGCGACTCAACGAACAATTAGTTAAGGACGCACAAATCATTGGCTCTAGGTTAAGCAGAACTACCGCAGAGCAAATCGAGTATTGGTCAGAAATCGGCAAGCGCGTGAGTGCTAATCTCTCACCAGCACAAGTCATCAGCTTATTTCACGGTAGTGCGTCAATCAAAATAGAAGCGCCTCACGAACAAGAAATTAATCCTTTTGATGTCGCAAATGCAGTGAATGCCGATATCTCTCTCTCACAAGACTTACTAAGTCAAGGAAATGTGCTGTATTCGCCGAACACAGAGCTAACTTACTTAGGCACATTAAAAGCTACTTACCCGAACGGTGATGTGAAATTTGGTAATTTTGTAAATGGCGAATTCGTTGCACAGCGGGCTAAATCCAAAAAATAGGGAAATAATTTGCCGCAACTTAATATTATTGTAGGTGGCAACGGCAGCGGGAAAACAACGTTTTACTATCGCTATCTAAGTCAATACAACTTACCTTTTTTGAATGCAGATGAGTACGCCAAAAAAGCATGGCCTGATGCACCAGAAAAACACAGCTACGAAGCAGCTAAAGAGGTCGAAAAGCTAAGACAACAGCTTCTTGCTAGCCATCAAAGCTTTTGCTTTGAAACCGTTTTCTCTCACCCCTCTAAAGTGGACTTTATTGCCGACGCCAAAGCGCGAAACTTTAACATCAACCTATATGTTATTCACATTGATAGTTCGCCTGAAACAAATATTGCTCGCGTAAATAATCGCATTCATCAAGGTGGTCATAGCGTCCCTGAACAAAAAATATCTGAGCGCATTCCTCGCATGCTCAATCATGTAAAACTTGCCATACCACTGTGCGACACTATCTCTTTTTATGACAATACTGATGAGAAAGAAACACATAAGTGCGTAGCAATTTTGCAGGGGAATCAAATCAAAACATTTCGAGATGTTCCACAATGGGTAAAAAGCATTATTGGTGAACAAAAGTGACATCGAATTTAAATTCACAACGATTTGTGAATATTAAAAAAGATACCAAAGATGTTATGACTGACAGCATAGAGAATGGTGTAGCAGGTGACTTCTTCGGAAGAAATCACCTGCTATCGATTACGTTAGAAGGGTTTTGAAACTCCGTCCGTTGAAGGGGTTTCACCAGAAGATCTTCTCGCCACCGTTTTCGACATTTTGCTAAGAATATCCTTTGACTCGTCTGGGCATAAATGACCGTAGTGCTTTTCAATCATTGCTATAGACTTGTGGCCAACTAGTCTCGCTATGTGAAGAAGAGGCACGCGATCAGAAATCAGTCTCGAAATGAAGTTATGTCTCAACGAGTACATAACGATTGGTTTGGGAAAGCTTCCGAGTTTAAGGATGTTCTTCCAAAGATTTTTATGGGCTTGGCGATCGTGTTGACCTCCCGTAGTATTGGTAAAAACAAATCCAGTAGAAGGTCTTCCACAGTCTTTGTGCCAACTATCAATAATGTCATACAGCTCGTCGCTCATGTGAAGTAGGATCTTGGCAGGATCGTTTAAGTCACGAGTTTTTTTAGGTATTACGTGAATCTCTCGTTTTTTGAGGTCGATACTGTTTTTACCTCCTGCCTGCCATTTCAAACTGTACAAATCGCTTTGACGAAGTCCTGTGTGCAACATTATTTGTGCAAACGGCACTAACCAATGAGCATACGTAAGCAGATCCAAGTTGCGCAAGTATGATCTACCGTGTTTTCGACTTCTGCGCCTCTCCGCTTTCTTTTGCTCATTAAATGCAGCAAGTCCCGTATGCAGACAATTTATCTCTTCGTCAGTGAGAGCACGTCTCTCTTCTTTGTCCTTATCGTGATCCCGATCATTTTCCTCTGAAGTTGGCTTCGATAGTTTGAAGTCGGCAAGAGGGTTCCGCACAATAAAGTTAACCACTTTGCTTCCTTCGATCTTTGTTTTGCTTGCAGATTCAAGAAGCGAAAATAGCTTGCTGAAATCTGATTTTATAGTAGTACGCTGAATCCCAGCTTTCAGTCTACCTTTCTCCCACGTCTCGATGTGATGATGCTCTATCTCCATCAAAGGGACATCAAACAAAAACTTAAAGTGACGCACGATGCGTTCACCCATTTCCTTTCCTGACCGTTTTCCCGACACACTCGGTACATAGTGCTTTTCAAAGTATTGTCCGAGTGTCATCGCTTTTCTTTTTTCTAATAAAAGCTGCTCTTCGATTTCTCTTAACTTAGCCTCCGCCTCAAGCAGCGGATCTTTACCGTCCCTGATTAGTTGATGCACTTCAAGCGCTTTGATAGTCGCATGCTCAGAGTTGTTAGTCTGAGCATTGAACTTACCCAAAGACATCTTTTTGCGACCCCGTCCAGGTATGGTTACTCTGAGTTGGAATGTTGCTCCTTTTTTACGTTTTATTAAAGAAAGTCCCTCCGTTTTATTGCTACTAAGCGCATCTCCGATGCTGAACTCAGCACTTGAGAGAAATTTACTAACTGCGGTAACAGTCATAGGGCTAGATATTATCTGTGTGCGCTTCTTGTTAGTGTTAGCGTTTTCAGTTTTACAATTATTAATGTTCATAAAAATTCCTTTTGTAGTTAAGAACACTGAAAACTTATCACGCGTTCAACACTAATTTACCTTTGAGCTCAAAAAAATCACCAAAATAAGTATATTAAAAAAGGGGCCAAAAAAGTACCGTTAAATTAAATAAAAATAGTTCTTTTTGAGTCAAAAAAGAGGTGTTTGAGTTGTTGGATATTTTTGATTTTGTGCTGGAGGCTTAATTATAAAGGGGGTTGCACTGATTTTCGACACTTTTATTTTTACTTTTTATTTTTACCCTATGATATGGCGAAACAGAGTTCAATTGTTAACTTTTTTGTGTTTCGTCATATAGCCTAACTGATAAGGATAAGCTTCATTTCATGGCGCAAGGGCAAATTCATAAATCGATAAAATGGCGTGCTGTCTTCACAGAATCTGCATTTATCGGAGCAAGTATTATTTTAGCCTTTGCATTGCAAGATTGGGATGAAGGTCAGGATATTGAAGAGCGCACACTTATTGCTCTTTGTAATGTTAAGCAGGAACTCGCGTTTAATCGGACGCTGCTTAAACAAGACTATATTCCTCGCCAGAAAGGTATGTTGGCTGTTATCAAGGGAGCGATCGCTTCTTTGGAAAGCCAGGCTGAGCAAGAAATTCCGCAAACTAATCTTGAACAAATGCTCTTACAAGAGTCGTTAAGGTACTCGGCTTGGACCTTAGCGGGGGAGTCGGGTTACCTTTTGCACGCTAATTTCGAACTTGCGACCGATATAGGTGCTTTGTTTGATTATCAGGAAGACAGGTATCAATCTATCGTCGTACGGATAAACGATGCTGTTTATAACCGCAGCAGAGAGTTAAGAGATAACCCAGCCGACTATTATGTATCCCTTAATGAGTTGGTGACCGAATGGATTTCTCAAACAAACTATTTGGAACAAAAATACGAGTCTTTGTTCGCCAGAACAGATTTCGTTGAGCTTGCGTGCCAAGAATAATTGATTGAGAGCATTAGCTCTCTATCCAATCAGGCTATTGTCTATTCACCTGTCTGATAGTCCTTCTTAAGTTCGGCAATTCTTAGCCGAATAACCTTCAATTGTTGTTGTCGATTGAAGTAGTAATTCATTTTATTTTGCGTGAAGATAGCCAAGCATTCAGGCTTGACCAATCTAACTATTTTTAATCTCGGAACGATTCAAATGATCAGAAGCACTCTTTTTCTACTAGCCCTTATTTTAACCAGCCAAGTACAGGCGCAAACTCCTACTGAGTTGCAAAGGGATATCGATAAAACGGTTTGGAAACACTTTAAGCAGGCTTTTGAGAGTTCAGATGGAAAAGCGTTAAATGACACCTATGCTGATGACGTACTGAGGGTGACTCCTGCAGGAATAGATACAGCGGGTGTCTTTAAAACCGATAACTTAAAGAGCTTTGAACAAAGCCGAGGCGCAAACTCTAAAATCTCTCTCGACTTCTGGTTTGATAGCCGTCATACCAATGCAACTACTTCTTATGAAGTTGGATTTTTCAGAATCACTTTCACAGATGGTGATGGCAATGCTAATCACAACTACGGCCAATTTCATATCGTTCTTAAAAAGATTAATGGGCAATGGAAAATTACTCAGGACTGGGATACAACAATGCTTAATGGTAAAGAAATCACCGCAGAAGATTTTGCTAGAAAAAGCCCTGCGGAGTTTTAATTTTTAACACCTGGCATCACTATTTAAAGACATTCGGAGAAGCATGATGTTTAACAAAAACTTTATCGGTGCTTTATTGATTGGAACTGTGAGTTTTAACCTTGGTGCGCAAGATTTACCAAAAGCGTCACCTGACAGAATGCAAAGTCGAATAGAAAAACTTTCTGAGTATGGCAGGAATAGTGATGGTGGTGTCGATCGCGTAGCTTATTCAAAAGCAGATATCGAAGGTCGAGTTTACATTATGAGCTTGATGCGATCACAAGGACTGGAAAATATACGGATTGATGTGGGCGGCAATATTATCGGCCGACGATCGGGATCTGATCCTAATGCTAAGCCGATCATGGTTGGCTCTCATATTGATAGTGTTCCTGGTGGTGGTAATTACGATGGTGACGTCGGTGTTATAGCTAACCTGGAAGTTATCGATTTAATGAACGCTTCTAACATCCGAACTAAATCACCTGTTGATGTAGTTGTCTTCTCTAATGAAGAAGGAGGATTAGTCGGTAGCCTAGCGATGACGGGTAAACTTAAACCCGAGACGCTTGATGTTATGAGTCACTCAGGGCTAACGATTGGTGAGGGTACTCGTGCTATAGGCGGTGATCCTGACAATATTCTGGATGATGCGATTGCTCCGGGCATCTTGAAAGCCTTTATTGAGTTGCATATTGAGCAGGGCGCTTTTCTGGATGAAGAGGATATCGATATTGGTGTTGTCGAGGGCATCGTAGGTATTAATTGGTGGGATATCACCATCCAAGGTGTGGCTAATCATGGTGGAACGACACCAATGAATCGTCGCCAGGATGCCATGGTTGCTGCGGCCCATTTAACCCTGGCTATCAATGAAATTGCAAACGAACTTGAAGGTCGGCAAGTCGCTACTGTTGGTCGTATCCAGGCTTTCCCAGGAGCACCTAATGTGATTCCAGGTAAAGTCGTGATGAGTTTGGAAGTGCGTGATCTTGAACAAGAAAAGATGGATAGAGTTTTCTCATTAGTTGAAGCGAGAGCTAAGGATATTGCTAGAAAGACTGGAACAACGATCAACTTTGAATTTATTGATGTTGCCTCGCACCCTGCGCCAACAGATAAGCGTATGCGTAGCATCATTGCTAAAGCAGCAAAAGAAGCAGGATACAGTTACAAGCTTATGCCATCAGGCGCTGGTCATGACGCCCAAGACATGGTTTCTATTGCACCGACAGGCATGATTTTTGTGCCTTCTAAAGGTGGGATTAGCCACAGTCCCAAAGAGTACACATCACCAGATGAAATGGCTAAAGGTGCAGATGTGTTGTTACGCGCAATATTGGAAATTGATAAACAGAAGCTGGACTAGAATCATTTTTACATGAAATTACACCTTTTAAGTGATCTGCATATCGAATTTGAGGATTACCGCAATTCAATTCCTGACAGTGATGCTGTTGTTTTGGCTGGCGATATCCATACCAAGCACTCTGGTGTTAAATGGGCTATAGAAAATATTAAGCATATTCCTGTCATCTATGTACTAGGGAATCATGAATACTATGGCAAGACATATCCCAAATTAGCAGGGCAACTCAAGACTCTGGCAGAAGGGACTAACGTACATGTATTAGAAAATGATGTGCTAACTTTAGATGGCGTTAATTTCCTAGGTTGTACGTTATGGACTGATTTTGAGTTGCTAGGAGATCCTCGAATAGCTGGTTATAAGTGCCAGCAAGTTATGAATGACTACAAGAAAATTAAAAGGCTACCTAATTACTCTAAGATTCGGTCTATTGATGTTGCCGTTATTCACAAGCGCTCCCGTAAGTGGCTGGAAGAAAACTTGGTTAAATTGCAAGGGCAAAAAAATGTTGTTGTAACTCACCATGCGCCATCTATCCAGTCAATCCCGGCATCGAAACATGGTGATATACACGCATCGGCCTATGCCTCTAATTTAGAGGAAGTTATTGTTAAATATGAACCAGCAGCTTGGCTACATGGACACCTTCACAATTCTAGTGATTACCGGATAAATAATTGTCGAGTACTCGCTAACCCTCGTGGTTATGTGAACGAGAACAACCCAGTCTTTGATTCTGAATTGGTGTTCGAAATCTAGCATTTCTAATTAGCGTCTTAGAAAGAGTGACTGTTAATTTGCAACTTAACCTGCAAAAAGATGCAAATTGCGAGGCGCAAGCCTGACTATCTATTGTCATTTTTAGTCGTCTGTAAAACCAGTAACTCTATGTTTTTAATCTACTTTATTTGATGGTTTGAGCTAAATAGCAATATGGCTCGCTTTTTGAAGAGTTGTTTATAAGCGAACAACTTTGATAGAGGAAGAGCCAATGAAGCAATTAATACAACGCATGGCTTGGTGCCTAGTTATTACGAGTTTTTGCACTTTTTCCCAGGCAGGGGTTATTGACTTTGAGTCAACCGCTACCGGGTCGACTCCGGACGACAACTCACTTATAGGTTTAAATGAGTGGTTTAAAGCTGGTGGAGTATTTGTTCGATTTGGCTTTGATTCTGACCATGACGGCGTAATCGATCAAAGTGCTGTCTTTGAGCAAGCTAACAATACAGATAATGGCGGAGACACTGGGTTTTGGGGAACCAGTGGAGCAAAAGATGTTGCTGCGTCGGGTTATCAATCTTTACTCGGTAACTTCTTTTTAAGGCAAAGTAAGCCATATAAGCCTTTTGGTGTATTCACTATTTTGTATGACTCTATTCATCCTGTGACTGCCGCATCTGGAGAAATCTGGGATATTGATGGTCGTAAAACCAAGACAGAGCAGTTTTTGGTGCAGGCTTTTAACGGCGAAACTTTGCTCGCTTCTCTAACTTCTCCTTTGGGAAACAATAAAAAGCTAAACGGTAAGCCTTGGACATTTGGTTTTAGTGGGTTGAGTGATATCACTAAGCTGGAAATTACTTTTATCGGAAGCAAAACAAAAGGTATTGGGCTTGCGTTTAACAATTTCTCTCCAGTTGAAGATATTTCTCAAGCCAGTCGATACGTCCCTGAGCCAGAAAGCATCATTCTCTTCATTGCAGGAATATTGGGGATTGCATCTTCAGTTTTCGATAAACGTTTCTTTAGAGCGATTCGATATATTCTTAAGTTGAAGTAATTCGAGAACCTAGGTGCTCACTAAATGTGATACTTTTTTATGCCTGCTAATGATGTATGATTAGGCTAATTTAATTTTAGGAAATAAGCATAGGGACGGTGCAGTCATGTCTAATCGCTATCTGACCTTGGATTTATTGCGAGGGGTCGCAGTTCTAGGTCTTCCCACTATGAATATGTTGAGTTTTGCTATGCCAGTTGCGGCATATCTCAACCCGACGGTTTATGGAAATCACGATTTTTTAAATCACTTTTTATTTGCTTTCTTTAATTTATTCGCAGACCAAAAATTTATGGGGCTGTTCACCTTATTGTTTGGCGCAGGCATTGTGCTGCTTGCCGAGAAAAGAGCTGAGAAAGACCAAAAGGTTGGCTGGGGACATTACTCTCGAATGTTCTGGTTGCTTGTTATTGGATGGCTTCATTCCTTTTTTATATGGGAAAATGATGTTCTTACTCTTTACGCTATGATAGGTGCGTTGGTGTACCCGATACATAAACTATCTACAAAAACTGTTTTAAGTATCTCAGTTGTGAGCTTGTTGATTGCCGCTTATTTTTTTCAGTTTCCTAACCTTGATCACGAACAGTTGGAAAGCGAGAATAATGAAACGCCATTTTGGATTTATTCACCATCTGACGAACAAATAGAGCAAGATATTGCCGAAAAGCGAGGCTCATACTCAGAAGTGATGCAAAGTGCTCGACGTGCTTATTACGAGCCTTTAAGCGATGAGGTGAGTGATGAGGAGGAGCTTCTGGCTTCTTTTAGTTATGCTTTAATGGCTAAAACTTTTGGGATGATGTGTCTTGGCATTGCTCTGTATAAATCGGGTTTTCTCTTGGCTTCTTGGTCGCGGCGCCGTTATCAAATCATTATGAAGTTAGCTCTTGCGATTGGATTTTCTCTTTCGATATTCGGCCTGGCTTGGAATTACTCTCACAGTTGGAATATTGGTGCCTATTTTTCTGTTGGGATAGCAGCTTCGTCTGTTGGGGCAATATTTACCACTCTCGGGTATGCGGCGGTTGTCGTTCTGATTGTTCAAAAAGGGTTGATGCAGAACATGGTTGAGCGGCTTTCGAAAGTAGGGCAAATGGCGATGACCAACTACCTAATGCAATCCGTAATCTGTGGGTTTATTTTTTATGGTTACGGACTTGGGCTGTTTGGCTCAGTGTCTCGATTAGGACTTATTCCGATTATTTTGTCTTTGTGGGTATTTCAGATTTACTTTTCTAACTGGTGGTTGAAGAGGTTTACTCAAGGGCCAATGGAATGGTTGTGGCGTGGTTTGAGTTATTACTCTTTCCGGTCAATGATAAGGCGTTAGTGTTTTAACTCTTGCGGAGCGTTTTTACGCTCCGCAATGTAAAGTCGCAGAGTGACCTTAAATAGTAACTACGACTTTCCCAAGCGCTTTGCCGCTGGAAAGCAAATCATGGGCTTTGCCTACTTCTTCGAGAGCGAACTCATGCTCATCGACAACAGGTGTTAAGTTACCTGCATCTACGATTTCCGCAATCTTCGTTAATATCTCTGCGTGTTCTTCACGTTTGTGATTATGCAACATAGGTATCAGCATAAATACAACGTGCAACGACAAGCCCTTGAAGTGCGCCACTGTTAAATCCATTTCGACCATAGATACAGTGGCTGCTATTTGTCCATTAAGTGCTGCTGCTTCAAATGAATTGGCAATGTTTGGACCGCCAACAGAGTCAAAGACAACATCAAACCCTTGACCACTGGTGTGTTCTTGCACGTAATCCTGAACAGTACTGGTTTTGTAATTAATCGGTGTTGCGCCTAGCTTTTCAATGAGTGCTAGCTGTGTGTCACCACCACCCGTTGAGTAAACGTCTGCGCCGAAGGCTTTAGCTAACTGAAGAGCAACGTGACCAACACCGCCTGAACCGCCGTGAACCAGAACTTTTTGTCCCTGAGTGACCCCAGCTCTGACTAAGCCTTCGTAGGCTGTAATTCCTACCAAAGGAAGTGCTGCCGCTTCGCGCATTGATATGGTTTTAGGCTTAAGAGCGACTAGCTTGGCATCAGCTAACATGTATTCTGCCAGAGCGCCCTGTAAGTCTGCTAAGCCGCCTGCGCAACCATAAACTTCGTCTCCGATAGAAAACTGGGTAACACTTTCACCCACTGCTTCTATTGTTCCAGCGAAATCCATACCTAAAACCGAAGGAAGTGGCGGTGTTAATGGTGCTAAATCTGGCCCCATTTGGCGAAGCATGGTGTCTACTGTATTGACGCTAGTTGCGGCTACTTTAACCAATACGTGGCCTGCTTTTACTTCTGGTTTCGCTAGTTCTGCGCTTTCAAAAACATCACTGCTGCCGTGAGATTTGATGATCATGGCTTTCATTTTTGGTTCCTCATTGAATTTGTGTGAACGCAGTATATTTCTATTGTATCTGTATGATAATGTGGCTAAATAGATAATCAGTTTTAAGATTTTGTT
Source organism: Alteromonadaceae bacterium M269 (assembly GCA_004353515.1). Classification (GTDB taxonomy): domain Bacteria; phylum Pseudomonadota; class Gammaproteobacteria; order Enterobacterales; family Alteromonadaceae; genus M269. Next base: position 459,402 of record SMNZ01000003.1, read on the forward strand.
GATAATAAGTTTATGAATATTGAACACTTAAAGTTGTTTGTACGTGTAGCCGCCACTAACAACATTAGCCTGGCTGGTAAGGAATTTGGCTTGTCTGCAGCAGTGTCTAGTGCACATATCAATAAGTTGGAAGAAAGCCTGAGTGTTCGTTTAGTGCATAGAACAACGAGAAGAGTGTCGCTCACTGAAGAAGGGGAAGCTTTTCTTCCGCACGCACAGGATGTTTTGGAACACATAGAAGCCGCTAGAGCATCGGTAGGAGATGGGCATGAATTCCCTAAAGGAAACATGCGCGTTACTGCACCTGCATCATTTGGGCGTATGCATGTCTTGCCTGCGTTGGACGCATTTTTTAATAAATACCCGGATTTGACGGTGGATTTGTATTTAAGTGATCGAATTATCGATTTAGTTGAAGGTGGATTTGATGTGGCAATTAGAGATGCCTCATTAAACGACTCAACATTGATTGCTCGAAAGTTAACTTCCGACAGGCGAGTTTTATGCGCGTCCCCTGATTATTTAGCAAAGTATGGCGAACCTAAAACGCCGGAGGACTTAAAAAAACATCGCTGTGTTAATTTTATGGGATTAGAAACCTGGGCCTTAGAGACACCTAAAGGCCCGGTTAATATTAAGACGAAAAGTCAGTTTCGCACAGACAACGGTGAAGCCGCTCGTGATGCTTGTGTTAACGGGATAGGGATTACATTGAGCTCAACCTGGTGCTGTTATCAGCATATCCAAAAGGGAGAGCTTGTTCCTATATTGAATGATTATCCGCTAATCTCCGGCACCGACATTTGGGCTGTATATCCAAGCTCTCGACTATTAGCACCTAAAGTGAGAGCTTTTATCGACTACTTTTCAGAATGCTTCTCTGGTGACCTTCCATATTGGGAAAAGGACATTCAACAATAAAACTTTCTTATTGTACTAAGAACTTTTAGTCGGTTCTCTTAGAAGCAAGCAACTGTTGATAGAGTGTATCTTTTAGCTGTGCTCGTTGTTGCTTTTTGTGATGCATGGCGTCGTCGCCTATCGGAGCATTGTCTAACTCAAGTCTTCTGATCTCTTCATCTAATGAGTGATAGCGTTGAGCTTCTTGCGCGAAATTTGGGTTTTCGCTAATGAGCTTCTTTATCGTAGTCTCGTATTCTGGAAAGTCGTGGACTAATGAATGGTCTTCACCGAGCATAAATACTCCTTAGTGTTGATTGATTTATTTCCGAAACAATCTAGCACCGTCTTCTCTTCTTTATAACGCTCTCAAAATTGAAAAGTGTTTCATCAAAATATTGATAATCACTCCTTCTATTATCAATGAAATCGAAAAACTGATTCCTTTTTATGCTCAATTATAAAACTTTATCAAGAGACTTATGATGCTGTTCAACGTGATACGAGTTAATCAACAAACATAAGAACAGAGGAAAATATTATGGTGTATGAAGGTTTTACCACATTTAATACCGTGGCTAATAGCGGCGTACTTGAAGTGACATTTGACTACCCACCAGTGAATGTTCAAGGGCTGCCTATGCTCGCTGACCTGAACATGCTTGCTCAGAAGTTAGAAGCTGATTCGAGCATTAAGGTTGTTGTTTTTCAGTCGGCGCATCCAGAGATTTTTGTGTGTCATGCAGATACTAACTTTTTGAAGGATATGTCTGGTAAAGCAGTGTCCCGAGATGAGGTTGAGCTGCTTGATTTGCAAGTTGTGTTGGAGCGAATAAGCAAGTTACCGCAAGCAACCATTGCCAAGATAGAAGGCTTTGCCCGTGGTGGAGGGCATGAGTTTGCGCTGGCTTGTGATATGCGTTTTGCCGCTCGTGGTAAGGCTAAATTTATGCAAATGGAAGTGGGCATGGGAATTCTTCCTTGTGGTGGAGGCGCTTCACGCATGGCTCGTCAAGTTGGACTTGGAAGAGCACTAGAAATTGTTCTGGGCGCAAGGGATTTCGATGCGGATGAGGCAGAGGCTTATGGCACTGTTAATCGAGCGTTAGATGCTGACGAAATAGGTCCTTTTGTTGACGCCCTGGCCCAACGTATTGCTCTTTGGCCTTCTGAATCAATCAACGCGACTAAACAAGCTGTATACGAGTCGATTGATCTTCCAATTAAGGACGCACTTCGAGCGGAAGCTTACTGGTTATATCAAGCGACAAGTCAAACTCCTGCATTAAAACGCTTTCAATGGGCAGATGAACAAGGAGCTCAGTTTGACATGAATAATCAGCGTATTTGGCCAGATATGTTGGTCAGCATACAAGACATCAAAGACTAATTATCTAGATTCAACAGAGATATGAGGCAAGCTAGTTTTCTGGCTTGTCTTGATTTGAGGCGATGCCATGAAAAGTGATGAAAAAAGAGCATTTCAGCAACTGAATCGAGGCTATCAATCGGTATTTCAGTATGGCCGAATGAGTGTTGGGTTAGTGGCTCCTATCGAGAATTACATGATGAAACCGGTACCCAGCATGAAACATCATTTGGAACGGATTCAGCTAGCGGAAGAGTTGGGGTTTTCAGCAGTCTGGCTAAGAGATGTGCCATTTAACGTACCTTCATTTGGTGATGCTGGTCAGGTTTTTGATCCCTTTGTTTATTTAGGTTACTTGGCAGCACAGACTGAAAATATTGCTTTAGGCGTGGCGAGTATTGTTCTGCCGTTAAGGCACCCTGCGCATGTCGCTAAATCGGCCGCTAGTGTGGATGCCTTATCAGGTGGAAGACTTATTCTAGGCGTTGCGTCTGGAGACCGACCAGAAGAGTATCCAGCCATGAACTTAAGCTATGAAGATCGTGGATACCGGTTTAGAGAAAGCTTTGAGTATATTCGTCATATGCAGAAGAGCAGTCCAGCATTTAGCAACTTATATGGTCAGTTTAAACACGATATGGATCTGCTTCCCAAACCGACTGCTTCGAAACTCCCGATCTTGGTGACCGGTGGTAGTCAGCAAGATAAGAATTGGATCGCAAAAAATAGCGATGGTTGGATGGTTTATCCGCATCAAGTTGAGACACAGCAACACATCATTAGTGATTGGAACAAACGGCTTAAGGATGTTGGGAATAACCCTCAACCCGTTATGCAACCTCTTTACTTTGATTGGATAGAGCAGGGTGATGATAAGCCAAAGCCTCTGCATTTAGGTTTTCGTTCGGGGATCAGTTATTTAAAAGATTACCTAAAAGCTCTGGAGTCCATCGGTGTTAATCATGTGGCCCTCAACCTTAGATTTAATCAACAGAACTTAGTAGCAACGTTGGAAAAGTTAGCTGAGGAAATCCTGGCTGATTTTCCACAACAGAAAATCGCAGCGTAAATAGAGAGATTAATTCAAATGAAAAAGACAATACTGATTACCGGTTCAACCGACGGAATAGGTCTAGTCACAGCTAAAACACTAGCTCAGTTGGGACACAATATACTGCTACATGGGCGGAATGCGGCGAAGCTGGAAAATGCCAAAGAACAACTTCAGCAGATAGATGGCCACGGAAATATTGAAACATACCAAGCAGATTTATCGGTGCTGGCCGAAGTGAGAAAACTAGCGGCGGAGATCAGTCAGCACCATCAACAGCTTGATGTGCTTATCAATAATGCCGGTGTTTATAACGTTCCTAGCTCAGTATCTAACGATGGATTAGATGTGCGGTTTGTTGTGAATACCATTGCGCCGTATATGCTGATGAATGACTTAAAACCATTATTGGGTGAACAAAGTCGTGTCGTGAACCTGTCTTCAGCGGCGCAAGCTCCTGTGAAAGCAGAGGAGTTAACGAGTCCGAGCCAGTTAGCAGATGGCGCTGTTTATGCTAAAAGTAAGCTAGCTTTAACCATGTGGTCGCTTCACACTGGGGGACAGACAAAAGAATCAGGCCCTGTCATTGTGGCTGTTAACCCCGCATCTATGTTGGGAAGTAATATGGTTAAAAATGCCTATGGTGTTGCTGGTGGTGATTTGCAACGAGGAGCAGATATCTTGGTCAAAGCTGCACTATCAGATGAGTTTGCCAGTGCTTCAGGAACATACTTCGATAATGATATTGCCGCTTTTGCAGACCCTCATAGAGATGCCTTAAGTGCAGCGAATAACGCTCGTATTGTTGATGTGTTGGATAAAATAGTCGCGCAGTTTTAATGAGATTGGCGGTTTAATCTAGGTTGACTAGAGCGTGTTGATCTTTGCTGTACAGTTTTGCAGCGAATTGTTTGTTGTTTAGACAAAGAAGAGACTGTGTAGTGTAGCAATCTCCATAAACAGGCTCTGATGCAGGATAAATAACAAACAAGCGCTGTCCTTTGGATTCGTTATAAAGGCATCTTGCTTTTTGTTGTCAGCTTTTGACTTGGATGACCAAGCCTGCAAGCTGACGCCGCAATCAAAATGCCTTTATTTAGAACAAAATCTATACAGCAAAGATCAACACGCTCTAGATAAAAGCCTGACATGAGTCGTTAATGATTCAACTGTCAGGCTGTAGATTGCTAGAAAGCGCTTCGAGCGGGTGCAGCCTGAGCTACATACTGTCTATATCTTTCTTTAAGCCTTTAGCCCAACGTTCGAGCTGAAAGCGGGTGTGGCGGCGTGCGTTGATCATATCGCCTCGCTCTAAGTTGAAGCTGATGGTTTCTATGTTTTCGCGATCGGAACCTTTGAAAAGTAACTGGTTATCCATTGCATCGTAAAGTGCGACTTTCATTGTTACCGCACCGAATTCTCTAAGAAAAATATCGGTTGAACCGACAATTTGGTGTCTGTCGGGCACGTTATTAACAACATCGTGCAAGGTAATTTGAACAACGAGTGTGTCTGAGTTCGCTTCCGTAAGTTCGATAAGTTTAAAGTTTTCTAATTGGCCAAGTTGCTTTGTAAATGCCTTTTGCGCTTGTTCACGCAAGATCTTCTTTGAGTTTTCCGATAAGTTGTAATTCTCTTTCCTGCCTCTCGTATTGAATTCATCAAGCCCAGGACGATAGTCGAAGTCGGCCCATTTAATAGCGACGGTTTTATAATCTGAAGCGTTAAATTTGGGATTTATCCAAGCCGTGTCTAACTGACGTGTTTTGAAGGCTTCGAAGCCTTTAGGTGGTTTATCCTTTTTGCCTGCAAAGGCATCAGCATGACCAAACACAGTGGTAACGATGAATATTGCCGTGAGGAACTTTCTTAATTTGCTTGTCTTCATTGTAAACCTCTGATTGCCTGTTCTATCAATGAGACAATGTTATCTCGAAAAGTTTCCTCAAATGACAATTTGATTGGCTAACATTGATTGATATCAACAAACTCAGTTTGAGTTACTGCAATACTGCACGCTGCAAGATAAGAACCTTAATGATTTGGTGGCAGTGTAAGTATGACGAACTTTTTCGATCCGAAGTTACTCAGTAAGTATGATACCAGTGGGCCGCGATATACCTCATACCCTACGGCGGTAGAGTTTAAGGAAAGCTTCGATCGCCGTGATCTGGAACGGGAAAATAAGCTAAGAGCCGCAGAGCCTTTATCTGTCTACATACACATCCCTTTTTGTCATTCCCTTTGTTATTACTGTGGCTGTAATAAGATAGTGACTCGCCATAGCAGTAAAGCCGATATCTATTTAGATTACTTAGAAATAGAGATAAGCCAAAGAGCAAAAACATTTGGAAGCCGACCTGTTCATCAACTTCATTTAGGGGGCGGGACACCCAGCTTCTTATCTGCGAAACAACTGACCAGGTTAATGACAATGCTCAAAAAGCATTTCGTCTTTAGCTTGAATATAGAAATGAGTATTGAGATAGATCCCAGGAAAGTTGAGTTGGAACTTGCGGTTGAGCTCGCGAAAATGGGCTTTAATCGTTTGAGTATTGGCGTGCAGGATACGAATGAAAATGTACAAAGAGCGATTAATCGTGAACAGTCCACTGAATTTATCTCGCTCTTTGTTCAGCAAGCAGAACAAGCCGGATTCGAATCAATTAATGTTGATTTGATATACGGTTTGCCACACCAAACGAAAGAGATTTTCTCTAAAACGCTGTTTGACGTTACTAAGGAGCTTGATCCCGATAGAATTTCTTTGTTCAGCTATGCACATATGCCAGTGATTTTCCCGTCTCAACGAAAGATTAGAGATGGCTGGTTACCTTCCTCAGACGAAAAGCTAGCACTCATGAAGTTAGGGATAGAAACTTTAACCCGTCATGGGTACGAGTTAATTGGCATGGACCACTTTGCTAAGCCTGATGATGAACTAGCGAGAGCCCAGAGGGAAGGGAAGTTACATCGGAATTTTCAGGGATATACTACACATGGCGAATATGATTTGCTTGGGTTTGGAACCTCGGCTATCAGTTCTATTGGTCGCGTATATAGTCAAAACACCAAGAGTCTAACTGACTATTATCGAAGGTTGGATGAATATGGAAATGCCGTAGATAAAGGTAAACGGCTTAGCTTTGATGATCTTATTCGAAGGCAGGTGATTAAAGAAATTATGTGCAATCTATATCTGGATAAGAAAGTTATTGAGCGGCTATTCGATATTCGGTTCGATGACTACTTTAGCTATGAGCTTGTTTCGCTGTCGCCTTTTATTCATGACGGGCTTGTAACGAATAACCGCGAAAATATTCGAGTATCGCCAGAGGCTAGATTGCTCGTCAGGAATATCTGTATGTCATTCGATGCTTACCTGAAGAATCATATTCAACAAAAACGTTTTTCACGCGTTATCTAAGTCATGGTCTTTGCTAAATCAATAAAGGCTCTTAGCCTGGAAGGCATATGATGTTTCGTTAAATAATTGATTGTATAACGAGGTAAAACGGGAATCTTATCATCAAATAAAGAAGTCAGTTCTCCTGAATTGATATATGGCTCAGCGACTTTCCTGTAGAGGTAAGTAAGGCCGATACCAGAACGAGCTAGATTGACCAAAGAGGTGAGATCGTTAACGACAACACGCTTGTTAGGCATAATGGAGTAGGGTGTTGAGTCTTCATTTATAAATGTCCATGGAGCAAGCTTTTTCGTGTTTTCGAAGGCGAAACAGATACCGTTGTGATCGGCAATATCATTAGGAGTTTCTGGAGTTCCATTCCTTTCAAGGTAAGTAGGTGAAGCCACCAAAGCCATGTCGAGCTTAGGCCCAATTTCAACGGCATGAGTGTCTTTCTCTATCAGCGTTTGAGAGCGAATAGCTGCGTCTACACCGCTCGTGACAAGATCGACTTTGTTATCGTCGTACATGACTTCAATGGGCGTATCGGGATATAAGTTTGCGAACTTGGCAAGTATCTCGTCGAGGAAGAATGAAGCACTGGAGCGCGGTGCTGTCAGAGATAAGGTACCACTAATTGCATTCTCTTCTTCTTTGATATCCGTTAGGGCTCGTTCAACATCGGTAATTGCCGGTAAGGTTCTTTGATAAAGCTTCTCTCCTGCGTTCGTGAGTGCAATCTTACGAGTAGTTCTTTCGAAAAGCCGGATGCCGAGTTTGCTTTCTATGCGTTGGATTGCCTCACTCACAGAGCCCGCTGCGATATTGAGATTTGTCGCTGCTGCGCGAAAGCCCTGAGCTCTCGCTACTTCAACAAACACAGAGATATCATTCAGGTGTCTTGCATTCATTGTTCATAATTCCAAACATTGTGTCTTTTTATTGATTGTTTAATTAAACAATAATTCCACCTATATTGCACAAACTCTTTTTATTTAATGTGAATGGGTTAATAAGTAATGAACGATATAGACAAGTTAAAAGCTGCTCTTGATGAGTGGAATGCGGCGTTGGATTCTGGAGATATAGATAGGCTAGTAGCGACTTGTGATCCAGACGTTATTGTCTGCAATGAAAACACGCCAACAACAGTCGGTGTGAGTTTTATTCGCGATAAATATGCATCGAGAATGGAACAGTTTGATTTTGAATCCAAGGTAGATATCAAGGAAATTCAGTTATTCGGCGACTTCGCCGTGCTAGTGACACATTTTGATGTGAAAGCAGTGCACAAAGAAACCAAAGAGGTTGGTGGTGGTAAAGGGCGACTAGTTATCGGTTACCGTAAAGATCAGCACGGTGAATGGAAGATGGCACTAGACGTTGATAACAATGAATAAATAACTTAGGAGTCAGCGTTATGACAAGCAAAGAATCACTAATGGCTCAACGCCCGAGAGATATTGCACATTGTGTGAGTGCATTTTTGCAGAAGGGAGATCTTGATGGTGTGGTATCGATGTTTCATCCCGACTGCAAGATATTTTTTCCACCTGATCAACCGCCTTATGAAGGTAAAGAAGGAGCGAGGCAAGCGTTTGAACCTTTTCTTGAGGTGAAGCCAGAAATTAAAAGTGACGTTATCAGTGAAGTGATTATCGGTGATACAGCATTGCTTCGTGCGAGATGGCAGGTCGTTGCGCCAAGTGGCGATGTTCTCTCTGAAGGAGAATCAACGGAAGTCGCTAAACAGCTTGAAAATGGTGCTTGGGTCTACCTTATTGATTGTCCTATGGGGCCACCAGAACTCTAAGTTTATGAGGAGTGAATTTGCTATCTAGGGGCTGAGCATTTAATCAATTAAACGCTCGGCTTCATTGGCAATGGCTCTTAAGCTGGACTCTGTAAAAACACCGCGACCTAATACACGAATGGCGACAACTAAGGCCACAAGCGCTTTAGCTGTTGTTACTGGCACAACATGTTGTGGGATTTGCTTACGTGCTTGTGAGACTTCTATTCCTCTCTGAAAAAAAGCTTCAAGTTCACCGAGCCCTTTGAGCACTATCTCGGTGACTTTATCTCCATGAGAGGGAAGATCAAGTGCAGTATTGATAAGAAAACAGCCGCGTTTTTGCTCATCTTGAATCGTTTCTTCAATAATCGCATCAAACAAACCTCTGAAAGCGTCTCGTGGACTGTTTAGTGCTTCCAAATCCGTTAAGATAGCTCGCCGATTTTCTTTATCGTACTTAGTTAACGCTCGAATAAATAAGTTAAGTTTATCGCCAAAAGCATTGTAAAGGCTGCCGCGGTTGATTTGGGTTGCATCAGTTAGGTCGGTAATCGAAGAACCGTTATAACCTTTCTCCCAAAAGACTTGCATGGCTCTATCTACAATAACATCTTCGTCGAATGACTTTTCCCAGGGCATTTTAATAAGTTCTCAACAGGTACCTTAGTCTAAATATTAGCAGTTTAGACCGATCATAACAAACAATTGCATTGGCTTGATGAAGCCAGAGTAAGCTATGAAACTCGCTTAACTCTGGCTTTTTATTTAGCGCTGAGACCTTAAGCTTGTGCGCTAGGACGTGATGAAACTTTCGTACGCCATTTAGCAATGTGCTCTAAGTTATCAGGTACTGTTACACCAACGAATTCTGCGAAATCTAACGCACACATAGCTGTAATATCTGCCGCTGTATAGTTGTCACCTACGATGAACTTGTTATCTGCCAGTTGTTGATCCAGTCTAGCGTAAAAGGCGTTAAGCCTATCCGTACCGCGCTTTGCTAACTCGCCAATTTGAGGGGTATCGTTAGTGCCCGGCAATGAACGGTTTTCAAAAATAGGATGAGAATTACGCAAGACATCAGCAGCCTGTGTAAAAGCATCCCCTTCAACCTGACGGATCCAGGATTCAACCGCGGCTTTTTCTTTAGCACCTGTTCCATAAAGTGCTGGCTGCGGTTGTGTTTCTTCGAAATAGCGACAAATAGCACTTGTTTCGTCGATGATTGATCCGTCATCTAAAGCTAGAGTAGGCATAACGCCTCTTGGATTAATCGCTAAGAACTCAGGTTTTAAGTTCTCACCGTTCATAATGTCTACTTGTACTTTTTCAATATCAATGCCTTTTTCAGCGAGAAAAACACGAACACGTCTTGGGCTTGGGGCGTCTGTCATATCATAAAGCTTCATTATTTATCTCCTCATTTAACGTTTTGATTTAGAAGTATTTATCGACCAAGGATCGATGTGGTACCACCTGACTCTTCATCGCTATCAGGTAGGTGATAAGTGGTTTGATGGGGGATAGCTGCACCTCGAGCTAATGCGGGTCTTGCTTCTAATTGGTCAAGCCAGCGTTTTAGGTGAGGCAGTTCTTCGAGGCTTACACTGGCCCAATTGTGAACACGAACCCAACCCCAATGTGCGATATCTGCAATCGAGAAGTCGCCAGCTAAGAATTCGTTGTCTTCTAAGCGGTTATTTAACACACCGTATAAGCGTTTAGTTTCATTATGATAACGCTCAATTGCTGCTGGGATTTTCTCAGGGAAATAACGGTGGAAAACGTGTGCTTGGCCTTGCATTGGACCAACGCCTCCCATCTGGAACATCAGCCATTGAATGACTTGAGAACGTCCTTTGACATCTGTTGGTAGTAGCTTTCCTGTTTTCTCTGCTAAGTACAGCATGATGGCGCCTGACTCAAAAATGGGGAATCCGCCAGCGCTGTGGTCAACAATTGCTGGGATACGACCATTAGGATTGATAGCTAAGTATTCAGGACTTTTTTGAATGCCTGTTGTGATGTCAATTGGCTTCAGATTATAGGGAAGTTCTAACTCCTCTAAAGTTGCAGATACTTTCCAACCATTTGATGTTGCCCAAGTGTATAGATCGATGTCGCTCATCATTTGCTCCAAATAATTTAAGTTAAGGTATTTGTTTTGACTAATCGTTTTAAACTTTAGATTGTATAAACCATTCGGTCAAATAAAAGTTGATGTATTTTTGCACGAATATCAGTGTTTCTAGCTAATTCATTGATATTAATAGCTATTATTTTTTGAACGTTCAGGCGCTTGTGGAGAGTTATCTTAGGTTTAACTGAAAATTGATGAAGCCTTCTTACATTAGTACAAATCTAATTTGTCACTTTTATTGTAGTTAAGCTTTTGAATTTAAATATTATTTTATTTTTCTGGTGAGGTTGGGTATTCTTATTTTAAATTTATTTGACCGACCGGTATAAATGTTTTATTGTTTAAAACGATCGGTTTTAACTTTGTTTATTTTATTGCTAATTGAGAGATTAAAATATGTTACTAGACACACCTATATGTGATTTTGGCTCGAATGCTCCTGACTTTACGTTGAGCGACCCCGATGGAAAACAGTACAACATGAAGCAACAACTCGGTGATAAGGGATTGTTGATTGCGTTTATATGTAATCACTGTCCTTATGTGCAGGCTATCGCTGATAGGCTTGCTGAAGACGTTCGGGAGTTGCAGGCCGAAGGGATTAATGTCTTAGCTGTTATGTCCAATGACTATCGTTATGTGCCTCAGGATGGTCCTGCTTATATGAAAGAGTTTAGTCGTCGTTATGGGTTTACTTTTCCCTATCTCGTTGATGAAGGGCAAGAGGTAGGGCGTCAGTATAAGGCTGTGTGTACTCCAGACTTTTTTGGTTTCAATAAAGATGGCGAGTTACAGTACCGTGGTCGATTAGACGATGCTCGTCTGGGAAGAGCGGTTAACCGTAACAAAGAATTAGTTAACGCAATGAAACAGATCGCTGCAACTGGCAAAGGACCAGAAAGGCAAGTGGCTAGTATGGGGTGCTCTATTAAATGGAGCTAGGTTCCTCAATTAACAAGAGTATTGGCAAAGTTCAAATGATTGACTTTGCCAATGTTTATACGAGAGCGTGTCGATTTTTACTGTCTAAAGGATTAGCCATGAAGGCTTCTTCAACAACAGCTCCTCGACTGTTTATTCCTGACACAATCTAGATCCCACATCCGTGTGATAGTGCGTTGTTCTGGTTACATACATCCATGTATTAATATTCTTTTGTTGCTTACTTTTGACTGATATTTATCAGCCTTCAAGTCCGCGCTTCAATTAAAAGATCTTTATTTAGAACATAAGTAAATAGCAAGGCTCTTTAGCTATTTAAGAAAGGATAATCGGTATAGCCTTTGTGGTCGCCACCGTAAAAGGTATTAACGTCAAGTTCATTGAGTTCTGCATTCCGTCTAAAACGCTCTGGTAAATCTGGGTTTGCTAAGAAGAATCGACCGTAAGTAATTGCTGTTGCTTTATTGTCGTTGATTCTTTGAGCTCCTGTTTCAGCTGTATAATTGCCGTTTCCTATGTAAGGTCCTGTCCAGTAACCGCGCAGCCCATCTAATATGGCGCGTTTTTCTGGAGGGAGTTGGGTAAATGGCATTTCTTCATTTACTTCCAAAAATGCGAGGCCGTAGTTGTTAAGCTCAGAAATAGTGTATTTGAATGTCTCCAAAACATTTCCATCACCGACATTATTGTATTGGCTGGTTGGTGACAGTTTTACGCCCACCCGGTCCGCACCCCAAATGTCGATGGCATCTTCGACGACTTCTCTAAGAAAACGGAACCGATTTTCAGGCGAACCACCGTATTGGTCATTACGCTTATTCGTGGTTTCTTGCAAGAAGGTGTCTATAAGAAATCCGCCTGCGGCGTGGATCTCAACACCGTCGAACCCAGCTTTGAGTGCGTTGCGACTTGCGTGTGCATAATCCGCTCGTAGCTCCGCAATCTCATCGAGCGTTAATTCTCTTGGAGGAGTTGGTGTTGCCATACCGTTTTCGATCATGACTTCTTGTTGGATAGGGATTGCACTAGGCGCTACTACATCTCTACCTTTCGGCATTAAGGATTCATGAGATGCACGGCCTGCATGCCAGAGCTGAAGAAAAATAACACTACCTTTTTCATGCACAGCCTCTGTTGTTTCTTTCCATGATGTTACCTGTTCAGCTGTGTGGATACCGGGGCAGTTGATGCCGCCTGACCAGTCATTAATGCGTGTGGATTCTGCCATGATGAGTCCAGCACTGGCTCGTTGACTGTAGTATTCAGCCGTTGTTTTGGGATTTACGCCGCCTTCTAATGCTCGGTAGCGACTCATTGGTGCCATAAATATTCGGTTGCGAACGGTATAGCGTCCTATTTGGGTGGGTTCAAAAAGTATAGACATGTGAAATTCCTCGATGATGTTGTGAATTAGCTGATTTCTGGATGCAGAAAGATAACTTCTCTGATGACTTGCCAGCGCTGATCTTCAAACTTGAGATCGATACTCAGGTTGAGAAGCATGTCTTGGCCAGCTAAATTGTTTTTGCGCGATAGGACAACTAAACCGTTCTCGGCATTGGCCTGAATATGATGAAACTGCACCCAGGTATTCATAGGAGCGTCTTCATCTTTTCTAGCTTGGATCATTTCCTTGAATGAAATCTTGTCCGCCGTATGTACTTGACCAGAAGGATCGACCATAACGACTTCCATTTGGTCGTGATAAATCTTGTCCAGTGCATCCAAATCGTAGTGGCTTGCAGTTTGAATGAGCCTTTCTATGGTTTGTTTTACATCGTTCTCGTGAGTATTCAGGTTAGTCATTTTGTTTCTCCTGTATAGCAAGCGTTATAGGTTGTAGCTGCCGTTGACAGGAAACTTTTCCGTCATACCACGGTAATAGCGTATTCCCATTAGCATTGATGCTAGTGGAGGTCGAGCGAAAGGGACGTTGGATATATCGATCATCTGTAGCTCGCCATTTTCATTAATGACAAATAGTCCAGGCTCTGCGAACGGACGTTCGGCGTTCATTCCTAAACGAGGTTCTGAGATGTATAAGCCGAGAGACCTCATTTGTTCGATACTTAAATCGTATCCAACATCAAAGTTAGGATTGACTTCAGCCAACTGTGCTTTTGCTCGGTCAAGAGAATCGGAAGATACTGCTGCAACATCAACTCCTAGCGCGTTGAATTCTGGAAGTAGTTCATTCAATTCGTTTAAGTATTTGGTACACAAAGGGCAGTGTTTACCACGGTAAACAACTAACATTTTCCAATCAAAGCCTGGTGCTGGCTTCGATAACTCTAGTGTTCCACCTCCTAGTTTCTCTACATTTATTGATGGAAACGGCATTCCAGCTTGTAGTACAGACACTGTCATAAATTAACCTCTTTAAGTTATATATCAATCGATATATAATTATCTTAATCATGGGTCAAAATGTAAGTCAAGGATTATATATTGAGCGATACAAAAAAAATTGGCAGGCCTCGTAATTTTGATATTGATGAGGCATTACTGGCTGCTATGAATGTCTTTTGGAGCAAAGGGTATGATGGCGCTTCACTTAAAGATTTAACTAAAGCTATGGGGATCAGTGGTCCCAGTATGTATGCGGCATTTGGTGACAAACGCGAGCTTTATCTGAAAACAATTGACCAATATGCGGATGTTGATGGATGCGCTCCTGTCGTGGCTTTTGAATCAGAGCCTGATATTGAGAAGGCCGTGCAAGGGTTTCTCGAAGCCGTCATTGAGTATTCAACGGACCATTCCGGGGGAACCAGCGGGTGTTTCTTGGCATCTTGTGTTTCTACTAATGTGGGAGAAGTTGAAGGTGTTGAAGAACGTATGGTCAATGCTATTAATGAGACAGATAATCGCTTGGCGGCTAGGTTTGAACTCGAAAAAGAAAAAGGGAATTTGCCACACAATTTTCCATCTAGGGAAAGAGCGAGGCTTATGTTTGATATGCGCCAAGGTTATGTGTTTAGAGGACGAGCTGGTTGGACGGCTGAAACCCTTAAGGCAGATATCTCACATAGAGTTAAGATGATTATCGCAGCGCCAACAGAGTAATAAACTAAAACCTCTTAGCATCCCTAAGAAGCTAAGAGGGTCAATACTGATTAGTGCTTCTCTTCGTAAATATGCACGTTTGTCTCTTGATTGTAATCGATGTATGCGCGATTACGCAGAGAGCATAAGTATTCGTTTAGTGATATGCCAACCCAACGTTTAAACGCTTTTCTGAATTTAGATGTATCGTCGAAACCCATTTTTACACTGACTTCGCGTACATTTGACTGATTCTCAAGAATCATTTGTTTCACTTTCACGATACGCACTTCATCTTTTATCTGAGAGAAGGAGGTTCCGACCTTTTTCAGGCCTCGACTTAGGTTTCTTGGAGACATCGCCAGCTCGGATGCAACATGTGTTAGATCAAAATCCTCGATATCTGATTCAATAAGATACTGCCGGACTTTAGTGGTTAAGTTACTTGCTTCGCTCCGGCTTGTAGAAACTATTTGAAGTGTTTCCATTAGTTGCATGTGAACTGCGGACTCACTGGTCACCAAAGACTGACCTAAATACTGAGTGTCAAAATTGATGTAATTCAACTTTGTTTCGAGTTCTAGCTTGCATGAAGGCATAGATGGCTCCCAAGGGCCTAGAGTATCAATGGTAAGCCCTATGCCTATTGGGAATACTTTTCCGTTCGAGATGTCAGAAAAGAAATGGTAAATGGCGGTTGTGAATACCTGGTAAATGTAGTCCAGAATGTCTTCAGGACAGCCACGATTGTAAAAAGCAATTGAGAATTCTCTATTACTTTGTGAAAAGGACAGTTCCAGCATAGGGTTTCTTAAACAAAAATACTGTACAAAGACCTTAAGTGCTTCTTCGTAAGTTCGGCTTGTTTTGCATGCGAGTCCGAGGATCCCCATGGCATTTCGACCTATGTGTTCGCCAAACTTCAACCCAAGGCTCGGGTCATTAGTGATTCGTCTGGCATTAAGAATGAGTTGCCTGAGTTGTGTTGGTGTTATGAGAGTACAACACCGGTTAAGCTCCTCCATAGAAAGACTCGTATTCTCAAGTAAAAGTGTTTGCGAATAACCTTGAGATACTAGCCAATTGATAAGTAGTTCAGCATGGCTAGTGGGCAGATATGGAGTATTAGTATTTAGCTTTCTAGACATAAATCTACCGTATAAATAAAAATGAAACTAAAACAGCGGTCTCTTAACTTTCTTTTAATTCCTATGTTGGTTTTTTAATTATTCTATTTTGTTTTTATTTGTTTGAGAACTTTTTTTCGTTTTATTTTTTAAAATTAGTTTATGTGGTTATTCATGGCGTGTTTCATGACGTATTTGTCTTGTTATGAGACATTTTAGATTGTTTTCATGAATTATTTGTTAAGGCTGTTTGCCCCATTTTAGTGCCCCTCTTTGTGATACTTTTGTGATCTTTTAAATTTTTTTTTGTGTTATGGAGCATGCCATTTTTTGGTTTTAATAGGACAAGTTAGTTCTGTTAGGTTGAACGTGTTTTTTGCTAAGTGTAGTTTTTTAACCGTTCAGATCGCTATACCCTGAACAAATTTAAATTAAATTTAATATTAGGAAAAATTATGAAAACTTTGAATTTTTATTCTTCTACACAACGTATGACAACTAGTGCTTCTTTCGACGCTTCTATGACTGCTGGTGCATGTAGCTCAAGCAGCAGCTCTTGCTGTGCGTAAAGGATAAACCCTATTAGTTGATAAGGTTTATCGTGCGTCATGAGGACTAATCTTGTGGCGCAAATTAGTTAAGTAATTAGAAACTAATCTCTATTTATCATAGGTTTAAGGTTGGATTTTTAATCTTAAACAAGTACTGAAGAGAAGAAATACTATTACTGCTTAGGGGGATTTATGTGAACTCTATTTTCAGTAATTACGCTGCTTAATTGACGAGTTGTATTTTATTTGAGCAGTACTTTGTGATTTATTTGATGGTTTAAAATTATATTTTATTTTGGGGGAAATTATGAAAACTTTGAATTTTTATTCTTCTACACAACGCCTTGTAACTAATGCTTCTTTCGATGCATCTATGACTGCTGGTGCATGTAGTTCAAGCTGCAGTTCAAGCTGCGCTTAATAACCCTACGATTTATGTAGGATAAACAACACCATTCGTATAAACACTTATGGTGTTGTTTTACAAAGGTTTTAACTTTGCAAAGTCCACTCTTTATTTTTAGTTAGATTATTTTTGTTTAGGTAATAGGACAATATTGGTAAAAAAAAGGACTTTTTCCTCAAAGGGGTTGAGCCTTTTAAAAAGCAAGGGTAATTTTTATTTGTCCTTTTTTAAGTCTTATTGGACGACTTTAAATTTAATTATATATAGGAAATGTTATGAAAACTTTGAATTTTTATTCTTCTACACAACGCATGGTAACTAACGCTTCTTTTGACGCGTCTATGACTGCTGGTGCATGTAGCTCAAGCTGCAGCTCTTGCTGTGCATAAGCCTGCATAACTTTATCGAATAGATAAAGACAGGCTGGTCACTGGTGTTGATACCAGTGACCTTTATAAAACTTAAGATTTTAATTTTTTTGGAGAATTTTAATGGCATATGCGGCGCTCTCAGAAGTCATGGATGTTAAGTTGCACCCGGATGTAAGTTGGTTACTGGTAGATGATCAACGATTGCAATTACGACAACCAGATGGTGAGCATATTACTTTTGATCAAGATGTTCCCGACATACTTGCTGTTTTAAAATCGCTGAGAGAAAGCGAATCTAATCATGACAATCAAGCAGACTCGGGCATTCGTGCTGCATTGATTGATTTGTTGCATACACGAGGCCTGCTTTTAGATGTATCTGACTCTCGTAACCAATTTCAACGTTTGCTTGAACAACATGGTGCTTCAGGCGGACGACTACTGTATGACACGCCTCCGAAAACCGTCCAGATTGCTGGCGAAGGTAAGCTTGCGGATATTGCTAGGAACGTATTCCAACAAGCTGACATCGAACAACTCGATGAACATTCTTCTTTGAGAATTGTGACTTGTGATTCTGATCATCGTCAATTTTTACTCGAGCAAAATAGTATCGCTGTTGAGAATAAACAGCCCGTTCTCTTTTTTCATTGGACGCAAAGGGCGCTAAGAATTGGTCCGTTTGTTGTTCCCGACCAAACAGCATGCTTGCACTGTGCATACAAAAGAGAGCAGGCAACCAGTTTATTTGGCGATGAGCTTGAAGCGCTGAATAAGGCTGAAGTCGGAACACAACCTGTATTCGATGGCGGTCCTGTACTTGAACAGTTAGCAGGGGCTTTAATTGCGAGGCAAGTGATGACCATTATGAATGGTAATTATGATCTCGCCAGACCAGGTTTAGTGACAACAGTTGACCCAATTCTTCTCCAAGTAAGCCATTCTCCGATCTTGAAGTTACCCCGTTGCCCAGTGTGCTCGACTCAAAAAGATAGCCCGCTACGTGCAGTGCGTGACTTAATTTAATAAAGGTAGATTCACTCATATGTCAGATACCCGATTAAAAGAACTGCTCGATGTAGTGCTGGATCAGGACTACGGCTTACTGCGCTACGTTAAAGAAATACCTTTGATGCCGGACGAAGCTAATATTCATGTTGTTGTGACTGAGTTTCAAGACCCAGTTATTGTGTCACCTAATACAACGAAACGCGCTACCTCCGCTATGAGTCGTCAAGCAGCAGGTGCAGCGTTAGACCGACTAACGGCTGCATGGTGTGCTGTAGGTGAGGGGATAGAACGCTATGCAGGTGCAATTTATGATCCAGACGATATTCGCTGGGCGAGTGCTGATGAACTGCTAGCGCAAGGTGAGAACCACGTTTCCCCGCATGACTACATTCTTTTTAGTGATGAGCAATACGCTAGTGGTGAGTTACCCTTTCGTCGGCATGATGACTCTCAATCTATCGGTTGGGTTGAGTCATTGAGTTTAACTACGAAAGAAGACGTGTTGCTGCCAGCTTCTTTGACCTACTTTGCTTATACGAGACAAAGTGACGCTGAATACATTTCGAATATGTACAGCACAGGCTTAGCTTGCGGGCCGACGAGCGAATGGGCTATATGCTCTGGTTTGTATGAATCTATAGAAAGAGATGCGTACAGTCTTTATTGGGCTTCTAAGATTACTCCCCCACATATAGAAATCGAATCTGCGTTGAAGCATGCAGATGCAAAATTGAAAGCCTTATTAACACATCCGGGTGCTGATATTCATTTGTGCGATTTAACCACTGAGTTTGGAGTTCCGGTGATATTGGCTATTACTCGGCATAAAGACAAGCCAGGTATCGCATTAGGGGCGTCATGTAATCTGAACCCTGCACTTGCGCTTCGCAAAGCGGTAATAGAGAGTTTTCATACATTTAACTGGTGTATCGAAATGCATCGTTGGCCGCAGTCTATCGAAGAAGAAGCTGTTAGCAGTTTCTCGGATAATGTTCGTTATTATTTGCAACCTGAAAATACGCATAAAGCGAGCTTTTTATGGGAATCGCCCGAAGTATCATCTTTATTTGATACGTATCCGCAGATTGGTCAACCAGAGACCGACCATGTCAAAGATGCGAAGGACTTAATTAATCGCTTAGCTGAGCATGGTCATCAATCTTACGTGATTGATTTAACACCTGATGACATTGCCAGCGTTGGTATGTTTGTGACACGTGTTATCACGCCTAGCTTACAGCCAATGTGGTGTGGCTATCGTCGAGCTCCACTGGACAGAAGGCGTTTCGAAGCTTTCCTTCGTCATAAGGGGGAAGAGCAGAACCGACCTATCAATACCGATATTCATCCATTTCCATGATGGGAATTTTAAGACATCTATCCCGACGTGATTTAGCAATTAATTAATGAGGCCAAGCATGGAAATGAAAGAAAAAGAGTTATCTGATTACTTGAAGTTGGAAAACCCTCTCGGACATAAGAATCAGTTCGAACGAGAAATGGTGGAGATATTCCACGAAAACAGTAAGCAATCACCCGCTACCTGTGCGCTCGTAGAAAGAGAAATTAATAGCCATCTCTATGTTGAAGAGAAAATTCGTGAAGATGCGCGGAACTATAAAAGGTATTTCTATAACGATGCGCAGCCTTTACCTGAATCGGGAGATTTGACTCGTCCGTTGACTGACTTATTTCAGAATCGTTGTTCAGAGCGTAACTTTGTCAAAGAGCCTTTAACTGATCAGCAGATATCTGACATCTTCTCGGGATTGCAGGTGACTAGGCGTGCTATTCCTCATTCGAATGTGAATGTTGATCTAGACTACCGAGCTTACCCTTCTGCGGGACGACTATATCCGGTCGAAACTTATGTATTGCGCCCGGAGCAAGGTTCTGAACAATGGCGTTGTTTCCACTATCAGGCGGATGATCATAGCCTGACGTTAGTCAATGATGATCTGACTGTGGAAGAAGTTTCGATGTGCCTAAGAGACAATGTAGGCATTGTTTCCAAAGCCGGTGCTATTGTTGTTTTTACGGCAATGTTCGAACGTGTTTTAGATAAATACGGCATCTTAGGTTATCGCTTTCCTTTCATTGAAGCGGGCGGTATGGCACAGCACATCAGTCTAGCGGCGACCGACATTGAGCTAAGCTCGGTGATTTGGGGTGGCATGCTGGACGATAGGTTGAACAAAATCCTGAATATTGATGGCTTTTCAGAGACTGCGATCCTAAGCATGTTTGTGGGTAAGAAAGATAAAACGAAAAATGATTTATCTCGCCCAACTTATGCCGCTAAGGAGAGCCCGAATGCTTAGCGATAACAACCTTGATACTGCTCGGGTTCCTGCCGAAGCGCTAAAAGCGCTTTGTCTAGAAGCCGCAGACAAGAAAACAGGACGGCTAATTACCTTAGCTGAGCAACTAGCCAATATGGGGCTAAGTGGGCCTTTTCTCGACTTCGCTTTCGATGTTGCCACCGGAACCCGACAAGTTGATAAGGTTGCTGAAGGTATTTACGTATTGGATGGTAAGTCCATCGATACTGAAGCATGCGACACCTTGGTTAAAGCGAATCATTTTGTGTCTGAGAGCTTAAATGTTCCTCATACCGTGTTGGTGATTGATCTCTGTTTGGCAGGAGCGCCGACACATGCTTTGACTGGGTTGAATGGGTTCGGCGTGATTACTGCCGATGAAAATACATTGAAGCACTTTCCGCTGATGGTACATGAGGTGACTCACTGCGCTTTGATGTCTCGCCTTTTGTTTCTCGATGAGGGTTTAGCGACCTTTATGCAAAATAAAGCGCAGGCTGATAGAGAAACAATTGAAAGCTTGCTGACTCCGTTCACGTCTATAGACAGACCCAGCTTAGCTTCTTTAATAGAAACTGATTGGAGTGCTGACCCTTGTTTTGAGCAGATTGTATCCGGGCGACAAGAGCTTAATGAAACAGGACCAATACACCTACTCGGAGCATTTTTGGTTGAAAAAATGGTGGAAAATACATCCTTAGCTGAGGTCGCGAGTCGCTTTTCTACACTCAAGTCGCTAGCTCGGGAAGGGCGCTCAGCGGCTGTGTTTCAAGAACAGTTTAACCTAGACTTATGGCAGTTAGACAAATCCATCACTGAATCTAATGCGAATTTGTCAACGCCTGAAGAGATGGCTGAAACAGCGAGTCGAATACTCGCCGAAAATGAAGTTACATTAGCAAGCCAGCATTTGCCGTCCTATCGCTTGGCAGCTATGCAGTACCCGGAAGGTGCACTGAATTTAGCCAAGCTGCTAATCGTGATGAATATCAAAGCGGAATTTGAGGTGAGTGGTTACGTCTATCGCTCAGAATTCTATAGTGCTATCGAGCGCGCTCGAGCATCCGCAATTGACGGTGAGTTGATGGACTTTATTGATGCTCACAAACCGCTGATGAAGTTCTTAGGTTTGTCGGGAAATGTCATAGAGAAACGTTCAGTTGGGGCAAAAGTTTTTGAAGCATTGCACCAGTTGCTTGTTCGTTATCCTAATAACCCCGAAGTAGTTATTGCCGCAGCTAAAGGGCAAAAGCACTCGCCTTATCCGTTTTTGGACAAAGATGTATGGCTACACAAGCTTGCTCAATGCGCTGTTAACGAAAACTTTGGTGGTGCTGTCGAGTCTATCCTCAGCCATGAGTACTTTCAGAGTGGAGCATCGGCATAATGATATTCTTTATATTGGAAACTTCCGATGAATAACCTTGGCTTCCAGCACGATGATGAGGCAAAGAAAGTCTCTTCGCTTGTCGGTTCTAGTTATACCAGCGATGCTATTTTCCAGTTAGAGAAGCAAACGCTTTTGCGTTACCTACCTCACTTCGTTTGCACTGCCAATAAAGTGGCTGAACCTGGACAGTATGCTGTTTGTGACTCAGGTACAGAAAGCGTCATCGTCGCTTGTGATGAAGATAACCAGCTCAATGCGTTTGCCAATGTTTGTCGGCATAGAGGTACGCGTTTAATCGATACCTCAACTCTAGATGGAAATGCAGGTACCGAACCCAAAAGGTTGAAGTGCTTTACCTGTCCGTATCATGCTTGGCGCTATGATCTGAAAGGCAAGCTCATTAGTGCTCGTCAGGAAGAGCAGGGGAATCCTGCTATGCAGAATATGCGCTTGAGAGCGCTCAGTGCTCAGGAATCAGCTGGTTTAGTTTTCTATCACGGTAATCCGGTACATTACCCACAAATAGAGCAGCTAGAGCAAATATTGGGTTCGTTAGCATTGGAAAATACTGTTGTTGGCGCGCGTAAAACCTATCCGGTGAAAGCAAATTGGAAGCTTTGGGTTGAGAACTTTTTAGAGTGCTGGCACTGCGCACCAAACCATCCAGAGTTGAGTTCGGTTAAACGCTTTATTTCTCAATTTGAAGCTAATGACCTTCCACACTATATGCAAGATGATAAATCGTGGCGGGAGCATGCTATTTCGACGGGGTGGACACCTCCTGTCGACAACGAATTCAGTTCAACGCCGCAGTTTTTTAACTTCAATGTGTCCATGCCATTAGCCGAAGGTAAAAAGAGTGCAACTAAGACTGGTGAGCGCTTAGGGCCTGCACTTGGAGGCAATGAAGGGTTGCAGGGCGGTGCTTTATTTGGTGCGTTGGGACCACAGTTATTTTATATGGCTTATGTGGATTATCTGGTTTTGTTTTCAGTTAAACCGCACACCGTTGGCGAAACCTTTGTCGATATATTTTGGATGGTAACTCCGGAGTTTTCTGGTAATAAAGAAGACTTAATGTGGCTATGGGATACCACGGTACAACAAGATATCTTCTTGGTTGAGCAGACTCATTTAGGCGTTAGCTCGATGCATTATATGCCTGGCCCATTCTGTGCTGATGAATATCGTACAGAAGCTTTTACCGCTTGGTGGAATGATTGGAAACAGGCAAATGTCGATGTATAGAGATCAAGCCGTTCCAAAAGGTGGGAAGAACGCTTTAGCGTTTGTGTTGTTTACGGCTTTTCTCAATATGCTGTGTTTTAGCATTATCATTCCCGTAAAACCGCAATTGTTGATGACAGTCCTCGATAGCGATCTTACCGTAGCCGCGGAATGGTCGAGTTTGTTGCTGTTCGGTTTTGCCGTTGCTCAGTTTTTCTTTGTGCCTATCTGGACAAGTTTGGCTGATAGATTCGGAAGAAGGCCCATTATCTTGATTGCCCTACTGGCGACAACCATAGACTTTATTATCATGGGATTCGCACAGCACATTGGGGTGCTATTTGCAGCGCGCATTTTCTCCGGTGTCTTTGTTGCAACGGTCGCTGTTCTCAATACTTATGTTGCTGATGTATCGCCGCATCACAAAAAAGCTGCCAACTTCGGCTTGATTGGCGCAGCCATCGGAGCAGGAATGATGCTCGGCCCTTCCATTGGTGGTTTAGTTGGCGATGAGTTCGGCATTAGGGCTCCCTTTTTCTTGGCTGCCATATTGGCAGGGCTTAACTTTATTTGGGGAGCGGTTGTTCTTCCTGAAACATTGTCTAAAAATGAAAGCCGACCATTTTATCTTGGCCAAGCAAACCCTATTGGTTTGTTGTTCCGATTGAAGCAATACACTGGCAGCCTGGCGTTTTTTGTTGTCGTTTTCTTATTGCAACTCGCCTTCTTTGTTTTCCCTGCAACTTGGTCTTTTTATGCCTTGGAGAAGTTTGGCTGGAGCCTTTCGCAAATAGGTGGCTCTTTATTTATTGTAGGGCTGACAAATGTTTTGGTGCAGGGATTTGGTACCAAGATTATTGTGGCAAAAATAGGCGAACTTTCGGCCATTACATTAGGCATGGTGATTACCTTGTTGTCATTTATTGCTTATGCATTTGCGAGCGAAGCGTGGATGGTGATCGCGACTATTTTAGTGGGCTCACTTGGCGGCGTAATACTTCCTTCGTTGCAAGGACTTATGTCTAAACGTTTGCCTATGAATGCTCAGGGTATGTTGCACGGTTCGCTGTCTATACTGATGAGTATTGCGATGGTGATAGCACCGCCCGCCATGATGCAGCTCTTTTCTATTTACTCTTCATCCACTTCAAGTGTCTATTTCCCTGGGGCTGCCTTTGTACTTGCAGGCGTATTAGTTGCTTTGGCATTTATTCCGCTTGCTATAGGTGTGAGGCAGCCAACCTCCAATACACTGAGATCGGGTGACAGCTATTCGATGACGGAAAACGTATGAAACAAATTAAAAAGCTGTTTCTTCCTTTTGAAACACCTGCACCCAAACAGTTGACCGACTTATATCAAACGCAGAGTGATTATTTGATTAATCGCGTTTCAGGAAAGGCCGCTCGCCAACCAAACCAAAATGCACGATGGTAAGGAAGGCGTTCGAGCCGTTCTTGCCTATCCAGACGTGTGAGGTTTTGCTCAGACAATAGCCACTGATTTCCATCCGCATCTGTAGCAGTCATATCCTGATCGTAAGACACAAATTGAATGTTCTTAGGATCATAAACACGATTTGCACCAGTTTTATCAGTCAAAATCAGTATCTTTTGACGACCAACCCGTGTTTTATAAAGAGGATGGTTATTAAGAAAATCCGTATCAATCGCTAGTTGATCTTTAGGAGCAGCGGCGAAGCGCAATGCGAGAATCTCTTGTTTGTTATTGAGCCTGTCATCCTTGAACGGGGTGTTAAACATCATTTCATCTGTTGAGAAATAATCCTGGTAGGCCACACCTTCATCATAGTCCCGATTATGTCCTGTTTTTAGCGACAGTACGGTAGTCTTAGGGTGTCGACGTTTCCATTCTCCCCAAGTTGTCGTTACTACACTGAGATGTTCTAACGCTATGCCCCGATTGATAAGCGGCCCAACAACGGGTTTACCTGTTAGTGTGTTCCAGAGTGATTGGGTAGCTTTGTCGTACATGAGCTTATTTGAGCGATATAAAAATCCGCTTGTACCTAAGCTATAATTGGTGCCTTTGAACTTGGTTTTATACGGAATAACAGTTCCACATAGTGTGCAGTAAACACCTGCGATATCGACACCTCCAACCTTATCAACAAACATTTCATGCCAGGCGAGAATGCGTTTTGGGTAGGCTCGTGCATCACCGTTAATTTCGATACCAAAGACGACATTGTTGTCATCTAAATAATCGGCTTCTGCCGCTTCAATCATTTTAGGTTTGCGTAGTGGTGGAATGCCATCTTGAGCAACACCTCCCCAGCGTATTTCATCTAACCGGATAAGTGCCTGATGTTGTCTACCTTGAAAGTAGCGTTCGAACCTTGGATCGATATTTTGATAAAGCGTTGCTTTGTACTGAGCGTAATCGGAAGAGATATTTTGTGGTTTATTCCATAACCAAAAGAACCATTCGCTCACATCACGACCAAAGTTCTGGCCGGTATTTTTTTCCATGATTGCGACAATTTTCTCTGCTGTGGCGTAATCTCGACTGAGACTAATAAATTCCAGTGCTTGTGGAATGTAGCTGTTGTCCCAGTGGCTCTCAATGTCATTAATTGCAAGTAAAGTGTCTCGCCTGCTTGTCGATTCAAACAGGGTTTCAAAAGCGGCGAAGAGATCAGATGTATCTTTTGAGGCTTGCTCCTCTTGTGCTTGCAAAGGGAGCTGCGCAATAAGCAACAAGAGGGAAACGAAAAGCAAGGAAAACCGTGTTAAGTGCATAAGATCTTAATTTTTTGCTGGCATTATTCTTATAGAACAAGGTGGCTAATCTGTTATTGCACCTGACACAGAAATGTGAAGTTTTAACGTTACAAGTTGAGGTGTTTTTCTATCGTTAGAGTATGGGCTTTGCCTTCTAGTGTTTCATAGAAGCAATGGTAACTCATATCCTTTTTGATGCTCGGTGATAAGTCTTTCAATAGCGTGAGAGTCATCTTGTTAGTTGTTGAACAAAGGTCTGTGATTTCTGCATCCAAGAAATCAAAATATTGCCCAACTTCGTCATAAAGTGCTTTAAATAAGCTTTCTTTGGCGGAGAAAGCGAGCGTGCATGATTCAGAAAATATTGTGCTGTAACGCTCTAGGACCAATCTTTCTTTTTCAGTAACGATGTTTTTGGCGATATCGTTCGCTGTCTTTTCGTTTAACAAATTTTCGGTGTCTAGGCCTAACGCACTGCAATGCTCTTTTTTAGTGACGACACAACATGCGAGATCATTCGTATGAGTAATAGAGCCTCTAATATCTGAAGGCCACAGTGGTTGCCTGTTTTCACCTATGTTGACGGTAAAACCGGTTATACCCACTTGTTCTAAAGCGAGTTTAGCTGCATAACGGCCAGCCAAGAATTCGGCCTTTCTTTTATTAACCGCATTTTGCAAAGACTCCGGAAAATCGATGTTAAATTCCTCAAAGAGTTCTTGACGGTATTCCTGGAGATCAAACTTTACTGCAATAGAATTCAATCCGCCCCTCTGATACAAAGTTGGGGGTTCTACTTGTTTGATAAATGCCATGTTAATCGTGCTGACCTGTATGAATGTTTTTTAGGGGCACATACTAATGTTGTTTTTAAAAAGTGAGAAGTTAAATTGCCTTATTTTTGTTTGAAACTCTCGTCGCCATTTTGCAAGTGAATGTCGCCATTTTCTGTTTGGGTAAATGCGAGCGTCGCTTCTGGATCTCCCTCGTATCGGTATAACCACTTCGAGACGGGGATGAGTTTAGACCAAGTGTTACGGTTTTTTCTACGTATAAAAAGTACGTTGTTTTCTTGTTTTACTTCAACCGCTGAACGACGGGCACTCCTGAAACGATAAGTGGTTTTTTCATATTCTCCCACTAGCTTCGTTAAGTGCTCTGGTGTGACTTTGGCGATGACTGGAGATGCAGGTTTCTCAAGGTTTTCTATGAGCCACTGATTTAAGGCAGATTTAAAAGGTCTGAATATGTCGTGTCTAAATGCGTTGATAACGACAAAGTAGCCCCGTTTGCTTTCTTTGTTATACCCGAAGTGCGCTAAATAGCCGTCAGCATCTCCACCGTGCTGATAAATTCTGTGCCCTCTAAAGAGCTCACTTCTAATACCCAGACCGTAACCCAAAGTGAGACCTTGTTGTCCAGCTAGTGTTGTTTTAGGTGTTTCCATACGAAGAATACTTTCAGCACTTAGAAACGTTTTTCCTTCTACCACGCCGTTATTAATCAATAGTTTTAGGAAGTGGGTCACGTCATTAGCTGTTGTATTTAAACCACCAAATGCGCGAAAAAGAGTATGCCAATAGGGAATGCGGGTTTTAAGATCAGAATCATATCCGGCTACCAGTGAGTTCTCTAACTCCGGCGACCAATGTAATTGAGAATGGGACATGCCGAGTGCTTTTAGAATCTCGGTATTGAACCAAGAGTCATAGTCTTGCTTAACAACTTTTTCTATAGCAGCAGATACGTATCCGGCACCGGCATTGGTGTAGCTTTTGTAATAACCCGGTTGCCAGTTAACAACTCGTGCTTGGGGAGAAACTTTGAAGGCATCATCAAGTGACAGTGCTGTTGGATAGTTAAACTCTTTTCCCGTTAGATCTGTTAAGCCAGCGGTATGTTCTAGCATCATGGCGAGAGTAACAGGGGAGTTTTCGTAGGGATTTTCTAGCGGTAATGAAGGTAATAGTTTCTCGACACTTTGATTAAGTTGGAGCTTGTTTTGTTCGACCAGCTTCATCAATGCTATTGCAGTAAATGTTTTGGTAATTGAACCAATACGAACCGTGCTATCGGCTGTAACAGGCGTATCATCATTTAGGCTTTTCTTACCCATGCCACCTGTTGCGATGACTTTATCGCCTTCTACTAATGCATAGGCAACTGCCCCTACACGCGTTCTTTCTTTGATTGCGGCAAACTGTTTAGCAAGGTTAGTTGGCATTGTTTGCGCCAATGCCTGTGCAGAGTGACTTGCTGAGATGAGCGGTAAAAGTGCGATGGAGATTGCTGCGATAGCACTTTTAAACTGGGTAATACGTTTTGTTACCAATACAGCGTCCTTCGGAACTTGGGGTATTTTAGTTCAATATATCGATAATAAAGCACCAGGCAACTAATCTTAAATTTGCTGATATTCGGTTAGGTTGGCAAGTGCGTATATTTTTGTACAAAAGGTAGATAGAAGGCTAAAACATCGTCCGGTGCTTCGAGCTGCGGATAATGGCCAATGTTATCCAGAATATGAATATTGTCTTGCGAGACTGTTTTTCTGAATTGGTTGGCGACTTCAATACCTGAAATACTATCCTGGGCTCCGACTATTAATTGCATTGGGCAAATGGCTTGTCTTAGTGTTTCTTCCCAACGTTCTCCGTGAATCTGTCTTTCCTTTAAGTATTGAATAAGTTTGGGGAGTATTCGTTTGCCTTGATGGGTATTGAGTAATGTCCAATATTCATTAATAAGTTCGTTGCTTGGTTGAGTGTCGGGGCCAAAAATAGCTTTTAGGTTTCGTGCCAGAGTCGATTTGTTAAATAGCTTTACGACGAACTTCCCGTAACGACTTAGCATAAGTCGTTGAGACAATTTGGGATGATTACTTTCACGAAATAGTCCGCCATTTAGGAAACATAGGGATTCGAAACTCACCTTGTGCTCAAGCTGCATACTTAGCATCTCCTGAACAACAGAAACACCATAGCTATAAGCCATGATATTTAGCTCTTGGATATCTCGCTGTTTCAACAGCTCATAGATCATCTCGGCTTGATGATGGGTTGTGTAATTGCCGTTTTCGGGTTTGTCGGAGTACCCATAGCCGAGCATATCTAAACACAAAACACGGAAGTGTTTGGTTAAAGTAGGGAATAGCTTGTGCCAATCCCATGAGGATGTCGGGAATCCATGAATCAGCAGTAGAGTTGTACCGGAGCCTTTATCGATCAGAAATATCTTGTTGCCTTTGTAAGTAACTCTTTCTCCTTGGTTAAACCATTGTTGTAAATTAGTCGTTGCCATTTCGAGTTATCCGCTATAATTTAGATACCAATTGGTACCTATCTTATAACCAATAACAATCATTGGCGAGGCTTGTATGGCAAAGCAGGAAGCAAAATTTGATTTGTATGTTTTTCATCGGTCGTATTTTTGTGGAAAGATGATGGCGTATATGCGCTATAAGCAGATCCCTTGTAATACTATCTACGCCACTTTGGATAAGCACGGCAGCGACATCGCTTCCAATACCGGGCTTCGCCAGATGCCCTGTGTCAGAACGCCTGAAGAACAGTGGTTACAAGATACAACACCTATGATGGATTGGTTTGAAGAGCGTTTTCCGCAAGCTCCAGTCGTGCCTACAGATCCTGTTGTTGGGTTCTTAACTCGCTTATTAGAAGACTACGCAGATGAGTGGATGTGGCGCCCATCCATTTATTATCGTTGGCATACCAAAGAAGATCGAACACTCTATAAAAAGCTCTTTGTTGACGAACTCTTAGGTGGGTTTTGGGCAATAGGTGGGCCAGTGAGTTGGCTTGCTGGAAAGTTGGTTCATAGACACCAGGAAGAAAAGTTTTTATCAGGGGATGGCTTAACAAAAGCGAATCGCAAGCATGTGGAAGCGGTTTATATCAATACGCTTGACAGGTTAGAGACTATCTTCCAAAAACAACCTTATTTATTGGGGAGTCATCCATCTTTAGCGGACTTTGGTTTCTTTGGTTCTATGTTCTGGCATTTTAGTAATGATCCAACCTCTAATCGAATTATGCAGGAGAGAGCTCCGGGTGTTTATGAATGGGTGGCTCGATTGTGGAATGCCACCTCAACTAAGCTGGGTGAAGTAAAATTTGACTATGTTGTAGGGCAAGTTCCTGAAGGCTGGGAACCTTTACTCAGAGATGCCTGCGAAGCTTATCTTCCTTATCTTTCAGAAAATGCACAGCACTTTGAAAAGGGAAGCAAACGCTTCGACTGGAATGTTCAGGGCTTTCTCTATCCCGGTGTGCATGTGAGTCCTTATCGCGTGTGGTGTCGAGAACGACTCCAAGGATTCCTGAACGCATTATCCGAATCAGATCAAAATCGGGTGCGTGAGATTCTCGAGCCTATGGGAGGTTGGAAGCCTCTCACGTCGAATGCTCATATTCAGTCGAATTGGGACCCTGAAGGGATAGCTCCTTTATGCAAACCGCAAAAATTACCTTTAATGTATAAATTAAAATCGCGTTTCACTGGCTCCAATCATGTGCGTACACGCCGTGCTTGGATGAAGGATTGACTCGTGAGCGTAACAAATAAAGCGAAGAAATTGACAAAACTAACGCAACAACAGAGAAGTGAGATCAGTCGCAATAAGTTAATGAATGCAGCGACAGAGAGTCTGATTGAGATAGGTTATAGCCAGACCAGTATTCAAGAGATATGCAACAGAGCAGGTTTATCTAAAGGTGGGCTTTTCCGTCAGTTTTCGAGCCGTACAGCATTGATGGTCGCAACTTGTGAACAAATCTACAGAGACTTGCTTGCGTTATATAGGCAGCGCTTTGGTGAACTCGAAGAGGGGGCAGATCCGATAAAGTCGGGTTTAGTTCTTATTAGAGAGAATTTTGCGCATCCAAAATTTCAAGCGGCTATGGAGCTTCAAGTCGCCGCCAGAACCGATCAAACCTTAGCTGAGGGCATTGCGCCTATCCTTAAGAACAATCATCAGGCTATAGTCGAGTTATCTATTAGCTTGTTTCCTGAGCAAGCCAAAAGCCACCCCAGTTTTGAATCTATTATCGATAGCGTGGTCTTGATGTTCCAAGGCGAGGTCTTTGAATCGGGCCTTTATCGCAATGAAAATGACGAAAAAGCACGATTGGATTTTATGGAGCGTATTGTCAAATTCGAATTACTTGAGAGCGCTGCCAATGCAAGTCGTTGAAAAGCAATATGATGTTGTCGTGGTTGGTTCAGGTGGTGCAGGAACTAGCGCGGCTGTCGCAGCACGTGATCAAGGATGTTCAGTACTATTAGTCAGTAAAGATCCCATTAACTGCTCAGACAGCAAAATATCTGAAGGTATTGTTACGGTTAGAGGCAGTGAAACAGATAAAGATACGGAAACAGAACTCAGCAGCAATATCAGAATTCAGGGTGATGATATTGGTCGGGCAGAGCATGCAAGGGCATTCGCTGAAGATTCACAAAGTGCGTATGAATGGATGCGACAACAAGGGTTAAAACCACACTTTGATGAAAGTGGGAAAGCTAAAACACTGGGCATGGCAATGGGAGGGCATACCCAATCTCGTTCAATTGATCATGCTAATGGTGGTTTGGACTATGCCCATGCATTGCGACAGGCGTTGACCGAAAAACAAAATGGACATCTGGATTATATGGAAGATGCTTGGTTCCTCGATCTTTATGTCCAAGAATCCGAGCAAAGAATAAGTGTTCAAGGTGGGTTGATTTATCACGCTGCTGATGGTGTTTTGGTGTCAGTTAAGGCTCAGGCTGTCGTTTTAGCTTGTGGTGGCATTGGTACCTTGTATTTCCCTCATACCGATACCATGCGGGGTAATACTGGGGATGCATATGCCATTGCTGCGCGAGCAGGTGCGAAGTTAGTGGATATGGAGCAGATTCAATTTATTCCCTTTGCCGCAGTTAATCCGCCGTCTCACCAAGGGTTGATCGTGGGTGAACCTGTCAGTGCCGGAGCCCTGGGCGTTATTCGTGATGCGACAGGTAAAGTTATTCTATCTGAGATTATGGCCAGAACGCGTGCCGAATGTGCTGCTGCGATCGCCCAGGCGGTTGAAGAGGGGAGAGGGACTGATCATGGCGGTTGTTATCTTGATTTAACCGATAATATTCAAGGTGCTAGCGCAGAGCCTTTTCGTTATGTGATGAAAACTAAGGCGGGTAGTTTGTTGAAAGTGGTTCGTGCATCCATGGGATCATCAGCGGCTCGATTTGAAGTTCCATGGGAAGTGAAGCCATCAGCCCATTATTGCATGGGAGGAATCGCAACTGATGAGAATGGCCAAGTGTTTGATGCCAATAGTCAGCCTATCCATGGCTTATTGGCAGCTGGTCAAGCTTTAGGCGGACTCCACGGCAGCAATAGATTGGGTTCAACATCCTTAGCAGAAGCCATTATTTTTGGTCGACGAGCTGGTTATCAAGCGGCTGTGAGTGCCCCTTTGAACTCGGGTTCTGATACTAATGAAAAGTCAGTTATTGAATATTACTTGTCTATGCTCGGTAGGGACGGAGAGTCTTACGGCATTGATATCACCCGAGCTTTACAAAAAGCGTGCTGGAAATTTATTGGACCTGCACGAAACGAAAAAGATATGTCCGAGCTAAAGGACAGTATTAGTCAGCGTGAACAACAGCTTGATGACTGCCATGTATCATCTTCTAAATACTTTAATCAAAGCTTTATTGATGTCGTTGAAGCCCGTAACTTACTTCAATGTGCAACTTTTATTGTTCAATCCGCATTAAGTCGCAAGCGTTCTTTAGGCGCTCATTTTCGAACAGATAGTCGCCCCGATAACTTGGGGAAAAGGCCTTTCTCTGTTCAATGTTTTTGGGAGAGCGAGGGACAATTAAAGATTGTTCACGAGGACCGAGAAGCTTCACCTGTCGGTGCGCGTATTAAATTGAGAATGCAGCAAGGCGGCAAGATTCTCATGTTGAAATTACTTCGCCACCTACCTTTAGGGCTGCGTGACAAAATCCTGATAAAGAAATACGCAGCCGCAGCTGGTGGATTGCCCAAGGAGAATGTCCATGAAGCTTAAGTTAATGGTTATCAGGGAAGACAAAGTGGAATTAGAGAGTTTTGAGTACCAGCAACAGGTTATTGGTGAAAAGCCCGTTGTGTTAGACGTTTTGTTGCAGTATCAGGAAAATCAAAATAAGGATTATGCCTATCGCTACGGATGCCGGAATGGGCTTTGTGGTGTTTGTACTGTTGAAGTGAATGGTAAGCCTAAGCTGGCCTGCAAATGCAGGGTCGGTGAAGGTGATACCATAACGCCTCTCTCAACTTTGCCTGTGCTGTCTGATCTTGTTGTTTCACGCCAAGCTGTGAGTAAGCAGCTAGTTGAAAAACTCCCTGTCCCTCAAGGCACCGGACAAGATAACAATGCCGATAATACGGATTATCAGCGGCTCAATCGTTGTATTGAGTGTTATGCCTGTTTGCACGAATGCCCTATGCATGAAAAAAACGACCTTACTAATAGACAAGCAGATTATCTGTATGGGAACCCTTATAGCTTGTTGCGGATTCAACGTAATCTGGTAGACGCCAATGCAACAGAGGAAGTGAAAGAAAAAAGCCTGAAGTTAGCTCGAGATTTAGGAATCGAAGCCTGTCGAGATTGTAAAGGGTGTCGTTGTGGTGTGGGTATTAACCTGAAGAAAGATGTGATTCGTCCCTTGTTGTTCAGGTTGCCCAATGGTGAACCTGATAAAAGCATTGAGAAAGAGTATTAGCTGGAGAAACCTATGAGCAATCTAAGAAAAAATATAATGCCTTATGCAGCTAGGTTCTTATCCAGTGATTGGTTATTGAATACCAAGAGGCAAATCGCTGAGTTTAAGCGCAGCATTTCGGGTAAAACTCATGAATTAGAAGTATTTATTGCTGCATCTGATCCCTACAGTTATTTATTGGTACAGGTACTGCCCGAATTGGTTTCGCGTTATAAGCTGGGACTTAGGTTAAGAGCTGTCAGGGATCTGCAAGAGGATATGTTTCCAGATTACCCTAAGTGGCAGGCAAACAGCCTGATTGATGCTGATAGGTTAGCCTCGCTTTATCAGTTGCGGTCCCCGCTTAAGTCGGGAGTTGGTACTGAACATTTGCCTGACATAACAATAGCTACTCAGTTGTTGTTAGCGATAGAAAATGAGCAAGATGCCCTTGCTAAGACCCAACAAATCCTTAGTAACTATTGGTCAGGTATCCTTGATGAAAATTCTGAGAAACAGGATAGTGAGCAGCAACTAAATACCAATCAAGAGCGACTAAAAGCGTTAGGGCACTATTATCCAGCCATGACTCACTACGGGGGCGAATGGTACTGGGGAATTGATCGATTTGATCATTTGGAGAAACGGCTCAATGAACTTGGTGTTGCAAATGGACATCCTCAGGTTCGATATGACCTGCAAACACGTAATTTCTGCTCACCACCTGTAACGTCTGGTGGTAGTGACAAGCCCTTAGAAATATTTTTTTCAGCGAGGAGTCCTTACTCTTACATTGGGCTACTTCAAGCCGAGAAACTGGCTAAACACTACGATATTCCTTTCGTCGTCAAACCTGTTCTACCTATGATGATGCGAGGTATGTTCGTTCCCGATACGAAAAAGATGTACATCTTTCATGATACAAAACGTGAAGCGAAAAAGCTGGGGTTAGATTATGGTTTTGTCGCGGATCCGTTAGGGGAAGCGGTGGAGAATTGCTATAGCATTTATCCCTATGCTAAAACTCAAAATAAGGAAGTAGAATTTCTGCTCTCCTTTAGTCGAGCTGTGAACAGTGAAGGAATCCGAGCCGATCAAGAACAAGGTTTGGAAATAATTGTTGAACGCTGTGGACTAGATTGGCAGCAAGCAAAGCAATGTTTGGGCAGTCAAAACTGGCGAGATGAAGTTGAAAACAACTTTGCAGAATTACAGGGATTAGGGTTATGGGGAGTGCCTTGTTTCCGCTACGGAGATACCGTTGCTTGGGGGCAGGATAGACTGTGGTTAATTGAACAGGAGGTTATCGGAGAGCTTGGAATAGAGCCTCAATAATAGAACGACATGTCTCAGGGAGCTAAATATAAGCTCTACTCAATGGTTATTGTGTGAAAGCAGCGGCTAATTCTAGTTAAGGTCGAACGGAAGGGGAAACCTCATAGACCCCGTTAGAACGAATATAAATGATTGCCTCTTCTTCTGAGGTGAGTTTATGTGTGAACTTTTCAGTTGAGCTGAAGTAGCTTCCAGGCATTAGGGGCATCGGTTGTGCTAACTCTAAAGATTTGTAGATAACACGTCCCGATATCACGATAGCTTTAAATTCATCTGTATCAATAGTGATATTCCCGTCAAACCCGGCTGGCAACTTTAGTAATGAACCTCCCAATACACCATGGCTTATTCTTCCCCACAGTGTCGCTAATTCGGCACCTTGAAAGTTAACTGGTGCTAAACTTTCATCGCTCAACCATACCAAATTAGAACGATGTAAGTTGATAGGCTTTTCTCCATTTTCAAACTTGTCGTGAGATGGTTTGACTAAATACGGGCCGCTGTCGATTTCTAAGTAGATTAAGTTCTTTTTAGATGCTGCAGCTGTAATGTGGTTAGCCCCTGCAGGTTGAGTCCAAAAAGAACTTGTCGGCATCCACATTTCGCTCGATTCGGGCGTATCGTTATGCATCAAGCCTTCAATAACCACACCTCTATATAAAATATTGTGGATGTGTGGTGGAGATGAGAAACCTTCTTCAAACTTGACTAACATGCCTGTCGGCTCATTCAGAGTTCTATCTCCCCAAATGTTTGCAGCTCTTGGGCTTTTATCGCCTCTAAGGGGATTTAGTGCTCCCCATTTAAGGTTACTTGCAGGTTTAACCGTCGATGATGTTTTTACATCGCCAGCAGTTATAACTGGAGAGAATAGATTACTTAACAATGTTAGGAATATGAGCTTCGAGCGTAGAGGCATATGAATGAGAGTTGATATGGTAGCTTTGATTAAGTCCTTTATTTTATCGGCTTAAGGCGAAGAGAATACCCTCAAGTAAGGCGAAACAGTTTCAATAAATTATTGAAAGTCGCCTCTCTAAATTTATGTTAGCAAAATATAATAAATAATATTTATTGTTGAAAAACGTTTAACTTTCGAACACTATTTTGTGCTCTGAATCGAACTTTTATTGATGACAAAAAGGAAACTCCCATGGCTAAACGCTCACCTGTTATTCGACAGATGTTGTTTTTTTGTTCCACTTTATTGCTCACTTGTATATCGCATGCGGATATTGTCCAAGGTATGGATACGGAGCGTTTGGCACGTATTGAGCAAATGGTTGGAAAGCATGTTGATAACAAAACACTGGTCGGCGCTAGCGCATTAGTTGCTCGTAATGGGGAGATTGTTTATGTGAAAACCATGGGGATGAGAGATAGGGAAAATAACCTTCCGATGGAAAAGGACACCATCATGCGTTTCTACTCCATGACTAAGCCTATGACGACTGTTGCAGCTCTTATTCTCTGGGAGCAAGGGAAGTTTCATATGTCTGATCCTATTGCCAAATATATTCCTCAGCTGACCGACTTGCAGGTTTATGTTTCTGGTGAAGGTGAAAATATGGTGACTGAACCCGCTAAGGGCCCCATCAGGATTATTGATCTGTTTTTGCATACCTCTGGTTTCAGTTATGGCTTTACTCAGAGTCCTGTAGATAAGCTATATCAGCAGTTTAATGTGCGTGGAGAGGGAAGAAACGGAGAGCAAGCCATGGCTGAATTAGCCAAGTTACCGTTAGTTCATCAGCCTGGAACAGCATGGAATTATAGTGTTTCAACCGATGTTATCGGTTATTTGGTGGAAGTACTATCTGGCCAATCATTGGGCGACTTTCTTGAACAAAATGTTTTTAAACCTCTGAAAATGAAAGATACAGGTTTCTTTGTTCCTCAAGAAAAATGGGATCGGCTTGCCAAGTTATATACAGCTAATCCAGCCAATGGTGAAACTGTGCATATGACACAAGAGCCGCTGGGCGATTTCAAATCTAACCCCGTTTTTCAGTCTGGTGGAGGCGGTATCACCTCAACAATATTGGACTATTACCGATTCGCGCAAATGTTGCTTAATAAAGGTGAGTTGGAAGGAGTGAGAATTCTAGCGCCTAAAACAGTGGAATATATGACGAGTGATCATCTACCTGAGAGCGTTCCTTACGTGCCGGGCGAGGGGTATGGTTTAGCGATATCGGTAACGACTGAACCCAGACTTTTACCGGTTATGGCATCAAAAGGCAATTATGGTTGGGCAGGGCTTGCTTCGACTTATTTCCGTATCGATCCCGTCGAGAACTTAATTATGATTGGCGCGACACAATACATTCCCCCGAATGGCAACCCATATAGAGATGACCTTCGTACGGCTGTTTATCAAGCGCTCGTTGAGTAAGTTTACCTTCAACGACTAAGCCGTTAATTTTGTAAGAATTAGCGGTTTTTTTTAATTTACAGTTGGGCGGTAAAGAAATTTTAAAAAGTCGAGACAATAGCTTTTGATTGTGACAGTCTAAAATTCACTACCATCTATAAAATGATAAGAATAGGAAACCGCTATGTCACATACACCACAGCCAAAGCGTTGGCTGACCTCCTTTTTCTCGCTCATGATGTTGATGAGTTTCGCCTTTCCAAATCAGGTTTATGCCTCAAAGCCCTTAGATGATACATCTATCTATAAAGGCTTAAAGTTTCGGTCAATTGGGCCGCATAGAGGCGGACGTTCAGCGGCTGTTACAGGCGTTCCTGGTAAAACGAATCTCTATTACATGGGCGCTGCTGGTGGCGGTGTGTGGCGTACCGAGGATGCTGGTAATAGCTGGCAAAACATATCAGACGGCTATTTCGGTGGTTCTATAGGAGCCATAGCAGTTGCACCTTCCGATCATAATGTACTTTACGTTGGTGGTGGTGAAGTAACTGTGCGAGGCAATGTCTCTCATGGTGATGGTGTTTGGAAATCGACAGACAAAGGTAAAACTTGGAAGCATATGGGGTTATCGGACTCTCGCCGCATACCAAGGATGATTGTTCACCCTAAGGATCCTGATACTGTCTACGCCGCAGTTCTTGGTCATTTGTTCGGCCCTAACGAAGAACGCGGCGTTTACCGTTCAACAGATGGTGGGGAAAGCTGGGAAAAAATTCTATTTGTAAATGATGAAGTCGGTGCTGTTGACCTTGCAATGGACCCGACAAATCCTCGAGTTATGTTTGCCTCGACTTGGCGAGTTAAAAGAACACCTTACAGCATGGACAGTGGCGGCGAAGGTTCAGGTTTCTGGAAAACCGTTGATGGCGGTAATACATGGGTGAACATTACCGAGAATGAAGGTATGCCTCAAGGACCTATCGGTATCATTGGGATGACAATCTCACCGGTTAATCCAGACCGTGTTTGGGCACAGGTCGAAGCGCCAGATGGTGGTTTGCTGCGTTCAGATGATGGTGGCGAAACCTGGAAAATGATCAATCAAGACAACGCGCTAAGGCAGCGTGCTTGGTACTACAGCCGTTTATATGCAGACACTAAGAGTGTTGATACCGTCTATGCATTGAATGTGAGATTTCATCGTTCAACGGATGGCGGAAAAACCTTTTCAACTTTACCAACGCCACACGGAGATCATCACGACTTATGGATAGCGCCAGAAGACCCTAATCGTATGGTCTTGGGAGATGATGGTGGTGCGCAAGTCTCTTTTAACGCTGGTGGTTCTTGGACCACTTACCATAACCAACCTACTGCACAGTTCTACCGTGTGACAACGGATAATCATTTCCCGTATCGTATTTATGGTGCACAACAAGATAACAGTACAATTCGTATTAACCATAGATCTGATGCAGGCAGTTTAAGTATCCGTGATTGGGAACCTACAGCAGGTGGCGAAAGTGGTCATATCGCACCGCATCCAACCAATCCGGATATCGTTTTCGGTGGTTCTTACTTGGGCTTCTTAAGCCGTTTGGACCACAGTACGAATAAGTCTCGCACCATTAATGTTTGGCCTGATTTTACATTGGGTGCTGGTGCAGAAGCTGCGAAGTACCGTTTCCAATGGAACTTCCCAATCTTGTTCTCACCTCATGACGACAATACCTTGTACGCTGCAGCCAATGTTTTATTTAAGTCGACTGACCAGGGGCAGAGCTGGCAGCCAATATCGCCAGATTTAACGCGTAATGATCCCGAAAAGCTGAAATCATCAGGTGGACCTATTACTCAAGACAATACCTCTGTTGAGTATTACGCGACTATTTTTGCAGTGGCGGAAAGTCAGCATGAGAAAGGGGTTATCTGGACAGGTTCTGATGATGGGCTATTACACATTACACGTGATAACGGTGAAAACTGGAAAGATGTAACGCCTAAGAAACTGCCAACTTGGGTTCAAATCAATAGTATTGAGATAGACCCGTTTAATGCTGGTGGCCTTTTTGTTGCTGCAACAAGCTATAAATCAGATGACTTCACACCTTATTTATTCCATACCACTAACTACGGTAAGAGCTGGAAGCGAATTGATAAAGGGATTGCACGAGATCACTTTACGCGTGTTGTAAGAGCCGATCCTAAACGCGAAGGTTTATTGTTTGCCGGTACAGAGGCTGGCTTATACATGAGTCTTGATAACGGTAAAAATTGGACAGTACTACGCTTAAACTTACCTGTTGTGCCGATTACGGATTTGGCGATCAAAGAAAACGATTTGATTGTAGCAACGCAAGGTCGCTCATTCTGGGTGTTGGATGATTTGACGCCGCTACAAGTGTTCGATGATGCAAAGGCTGAGCAAGAAAGCTATTTAGTTCAACCACGTGATAGCTACCGATTAGATACCAGTGGTCGCGGTGCGCCTGGACCTGCTGGTGAAAACTTGCCAAATGGCGTGATGGTTTATTTCCACTTAGCGGACGAACCGTTGCTGAAGAACACACCTAAACACCAAAAAGAAGGTAAGCAAGCCATTAAATTGGAGTTCTTGGATACACAAGACAATGTGTTGAAGAGCTTCACCACCGATAACGATGAAGGTACGTCGCGTTTTAGTGCAGAAAAAGGCTTTAATCGTTTTGTTTGGGATATGCGCACTCAGCCTCCTCGTGGATTCGATGGCATGATCTTATGGACTCGCTCATTACGCGGCTACAAAGTGAAGCCTGGTACCTATAAAGTCAAAATGACGATAGGCGAAGATGTTCAGACGCAAACGTTTGAGATATTGGCCGATCCTCGTACTGATGCGACAGCGGAAGATTTTGAGTTGCAGCATGCATTCTTATCTAAGATCTCGAAGAAGCTTGATGATACACATCTCGCTATTCAGCGTATTCGTACGATTCGCTCTGAGGTTGAAAAGCTGAATAAGAAAGTGGCGAAAATGGATGAGTACAAACCTTTGGTTGATCAAGGAAAAGCAATTCTCGACAAGATTAAAGCGATTGAAGAAGTGCTGTATCAAACGAAGTTGAAGAGTGAGCAGGATCCTCTAGGTAAGCCTATCCGTTTAAATGACAAGCTAAATACTGTTTTCGGTATGTCTGCGGGTGGTGACAAGCGTCCAACGGATCAAGCGTTGGCTTATTATGATGAGGCTGTCGCCAAGATTGATGAGCAGCTAACTGCTTTTGATGCTGTATTAGAGCAAGATATTGCTAGCTTTAACCAAGCAGTGATTGATCAGAAAGTACCGCTTATTTTACTCAATGACGAGTAAGTTCTAATTAGCGGTATTAATCGCGAACAAGTTCAGCTCCTACAAGAAAAGAGTATCAAACTGTAGGGGCTGGCTATTCAGTTTTAGCTTCTACAGGTAAAAACTATTGGGTTGTAGGAGCTCATTTCAATCACTTTTGTAGACCATAAAATACGAGCTAATTACACTAACGTGATGTTTGGTACATTATTTCTGCGTTTTGTCGTGAACGAGCTTTGACTTACTCGGTCTAAGCCGTTA
Source organism: Alteromonadaceae bacterium M269 (assembly GCA_004353515.1). Classification (GTDB taxonomy): domain Bacteria; phylum Pseudomonadota; class Gammaproteobacteria; order Enterobacterales; family Alteromonadaceae; genus M269. The sequence goes on from SMNZ01000003.1 coordinate 500,263, forward strand.
GTTTATCTGCCGTTGTCGGACAAAGGTCGCTGAATAAGAATCTATGTACTTAAGTTATTTTGGGTTATCGGATAACCCGTTCTCTATTGCTCCCAATCCTGAGTATTTATTTATGAGTCCAAGGCATAAAGAGGCTTTGGCGCATTTGACCTTTGGTCTTCAGGAAAGTGGCGGTTTTGTCATGCTGACAGGAGAAGTTGGAACAGGCAAAACAACGGTTTCACGTAAGCTGATGCAACAACTACCAGATAATACGCAAGTTGCGATGATTCTGAACCCTTCATTGTCAGCCCTTGAGTTGTTAGCCACTATTTGTGATGAACTGGCTATCGGTTACGACGAAAATAAGCTTAGCCTAAAATACTTTACCGACAAAATCTTAAAAAAACTGGCTGCAAATCATGAGCAAGGACTTAATACAGTTCTGATTATCGATGAAGCTCAGCACTTGCTACCGGAAGTTTTAGAGCAGTTACGTTTGTTAACTAACCTTGAAACCAATAGGGAAAAACTGCTTAAAGTGGTGCTTATTGGTCAGCCTGAACTGCAACAATTGCTTAAGCGAAATGAGTTGCGCCAGCTTGCACAGCGTATTACAGCCAGATATCACTTGTTACCTCTGACATCAGGGGAAGTGAAGCAATATGTTGCACACCGATTAGGTGTCGCTGGAGGTGACGGTAGCATATTCAGTACGGCAGCCTTACAAGCCGTTTATCAGGTTACTGGTGGAATACCGCGAGTGATCAATTTACTTTGCGACAGAGCGTTAACTTTGACCTTTACTCGACAAGATCCCGTAGTAAGACGACACATATTCTTCGCTGCTGCTGAGCAGATTTTGGGTGAAGATGTTGTAAGTCAACGCCAAGGAAAACTTTGGGTTGCTATTTTGGTTGGGCTGTTTGTTGGCGGCTTAGTCATGGGTTTTGGTGCAGGGAGTTGGTATGGATAGGATAATCGCTATTGGTGACTTAAAGCCGGGTATGGTGATTGTTCAAATCACGCAACAAAATGGTCCGGTCAAGATCCGCAAGTCTGGCTTAGTCAGTAGCCCTGAAATGGTTCAAGGGCTCGCTGAAATGGGGGTTTTAGAAGTCGAAGTAGATCCTGCCCAAGCTGTTGAAATTGACGCTCCTGATGTCCCACAATCGCCGACTAAACAGCTATTGGCAAGCGCCAATTCCAGTTCTAAAGGTGTTGATGCTGCTTTGTCTGAGCAGTTTAATCGAAGCTTGTTCTTACCTTCAGTTCAGAGCATTCCTTCTCTTTGGCAGTATTACAGCAAACGAAGTGCTGTAGGGGCATTAGTTCTTGCCGGAGGTATTGCGATAGGATGGACATCTGCAACTTTTGATCATTGGAAAGAGAGTTTTAGCAAGCCTCCTCCTATTATCACGCAACAAGCTTTACCTCAGATCGCACAACCTGTTGTTACGACGCCACCACCGGCACAAGCTGTTGCTCAACAGCCGGTCGTCAATCAAACGCAGCAGACTATTGCACAAAATAGTACGCCTCAAAATAACTCGGGTGCTGGGCAAGTCGCGCAAACAGAGCCACAGTATCAAGAAACGCCTATTGATGAACTAGAGCCAGCACCAGCTGACAGTGCAGTTATTCCTCCGCAAGGGCGTTTAGTATCGCCGACACCCCTTGATGAACCTACGGGGGATGTATCGCCAGAACTTCTCGCTAAGTTTAATGCTGCGGTTGATAGTTTAAGAGATGAATCGGACGTTAGAACATCGCTCAATGAAGAATATCCTGAAGAAGAAATTGAGGATGCTGCGCCGGATGTGATTCGTGTTGACCAGTTACCGCCGAGATTAATGACCTTGCTACCCAAAATGTCATTTGCTGCCCATATGTTTGCGTCTAACTCCAGTGACCGGTGGGTGAGAGTCAATGGTAATGAGCTAAGAGAAGGTGACTGGATAGATCAAGAAGTCCAAATTGTTGAAATCACCCAAAACCATGTAGTGATGAATTTCAAAGGTCAGTACTTCAGAATGGCTGCATTAACGGATTGGTAGGTTAGGAAAGATCTAGGCTCAACGAGTTGAACTCCTAACTCCTGCATGATGGCTGCATTTACAGGTGCAAAACTTGTTCACGAAAAAACTGGAGAGTCGAGCTTTCGCAGCTAAAGCTTGCTCCTATAAATAACGGTATCCCCCTTTCAGGAGCTGGGCTTGCCCGCGAATTGCGATGAACTTGAAGTTTACTTCTAGTTGAAGTTGTAACCTACAAAGATACAATAGGGGTGAAGCCTCCGAATATCATACGTTTTCCATCAAAAGGTGTGGGTACATGCAGTCGTTCATCAGCCATTATTTTTTCCCAACTGGCATTACGAGCTTCTTTTGACTCCCAGGTTATCCAAGCCATAACAACAGTCTCATTATCTTCACGCTTAACCGCTAATGGCATAGACGTGAGCTTACCATCCGGTAGATCATCTCCCCAGTTTTCTACAACACTGAGTGCGCCATGTTCCTTGAGTATTTTGGCTGCCATTGTTGCGAACTCTATGTATTCTTCTTTTTTGTCTGTTGATACAGCCAGCATATAGCCATCGACGTAGTTCATTGTGTTTCTCCTTATTTAATCTTGAGGCTAGTTAAGCCACCAGTGTTTGGACGTAGCACTTCTAGATAGCCAGATTAAAAATATTCCAACAAGAATAACCATAGACGGCATAACAGCTGAACCTGGACCATAAACTTCCATTGAGTTGGCAATAAAAAATGAGTGATACATCTGCACTAATATCCCGATAAGAGACAGAACGAAAATAAGTTGAGCTAACGACTTCTTTAATAACGCTAAAATACAGCCTAGCGAACCACCAAACACGGCAAAACCAAATGCTATATTGACCCATAGAGGGATGTTTTCATAAAGTTGACGCTCTGCGTCTGGTAAGGCAGCGATATCTTCAGCAGGCATGAGAACCTGGCCAAAAAAAGCCATAACACCGAGTAAATTCCAGACAAGACAAACAGACATAACTACCCAAAACCAGGTAGGAATTTTTATGGGTTCTTCAGACATAACACACTCTTTTTATCGTTATTCATTGATGTTACAAAAATAACTATAGCGCCAAATTATAGAAAAACCTATCGAGAAGGGAATCTCGGTGTAGAGTCTGTGTTTACATTATATTGAAGTTAGTGCGCGCTCCTACAAGGCTGTAGGAGCTGGGTTTATCCGCGAATACTGTGAGTTCGACAGCGTTCTGGTATCTGAAGCGTATCGGGGAGAGTTTTTAGGAAAACCTACTGATACGAAAGAAGAAACGACTCTTTTAATGGACCTACAAAATGACCTAACTCTTCAGTTGAGCATGTAAAGTCTCCATTATATGCGATTGTTGCCGTTTGTCCTTGTGCCTCGGCGGCTAGTAATCCGCTATATAGAGTTTTGCACGACTCTGGAGATATTCTGTTGGATTCTTGCTCAACACTGCAAAGGACATTAACACCGTAACCATAGTTTATATAAACGAAGGCACTAATAGGGTTGAAGTAAACTTCATTAATTTTCCCTGTGCAAATCGTGCTGCTTAATGCATTAAATGACGAGAGCAACAACGTGAGTGATATTAGTTTTTTCATGATTCGTCCTTACTACTTAATTATATCCAGAAATGACTATTCACATGCTCCAGCTCTAATAGGCAAAGTGTCATCTGCATTTATAGTGACGTTTAAATCGGATGTGTAAGCTAAGTATGCTGCACTGATCATATGCTGATTGGCTGCATCTATCATGACTCTGCCTGTGCTTGTACAAGAAGAACCCGCAGGCCATTGCAGAGGTGTCGAGAAATGTAGCTCAATAGTATTGTCAAATGTTGTGCCCGCAGAGTAGTTTCCTACTGTTCTGATAAAGCTGATCTTTAAGTTGTGAAGTACATGATTTGTCGCTTCTACGCCGCTGGAAATCATTGCTGCTGCAAGCAATATAGGTTTGATATATTTCATAATTCTTCCTTAACCTTTGGTATTTGTTGTAGGTTCTAAATTTTGCTTAAAGTTCTTGGTGTTCAACTAGTCATCTAATAACGTGATAGAGTTAACGTCCTCGCCATCTCTCCAACGTGTACAAGTATTCATTCCTACAATTTGAACCCGCTTACCAGCGGCATGTGCGGATAAGATCATAGAATATTGTTGATTACCCACTTTAGAATTTTCGTCTTTGATCATCCAATAGCCAATAGTTGCACAGGCTGGGCGGCCGCTTAGAGCACCATCTTTCAAAGTAAAGTAGATTAATCCGTCACTGGCTCTTACGACGAGTGACTCTACTTTACCTACTTGGGAGCCTGCGAAAGTATTGAGTGAGAGAGTTAATAAAAGAAGTCCTAGCAATTTTTTCATGAGGTAAATCCGTGATGTTTTGAGTTACATAAGCTGATAGCTAAAGAGGTTGCAGCTATTTGATGATGTCGAGTGATAGAAGTGACTAAGCAGACCGTCAAAGTCCTTTTTCTATTAAGTGGTTGCATGATCCCTTGCTCATGTAACTGCTAATTAGTAGATCTTAATTCTGCCAGAATTTACTGAGCATAGAAATGAATTTGTGAGAGCTCTCTTTAATAGTAGTTTTTGATGGTCCTATTTTTGTCGGACTCTGTAAGTTCAGTCGCCCCAGTTATTTTTGGTAAACTAACTAAAGAATGCTCAATAGGTTCATAAGGCACTTGAGAGAGTAGGTGACGAATACAATTTAATCTGGCGATGTATTTGTTGTCAGCCTCAACTATATGCCAAGGGTTGTTTGGAGTATCAGTAAAACGGAACATTTCGTCCTTTGCTTTAGTGTAGTCATCCCACTTCTCGCGTGACGCCAAATCGATATCGGAAAACTTCCAACGTTTTAAAGGATTGGTGAGGCGCTCGCTGAAACGTTTTTCTTGCTCTTTTGCAGATACAGAAAACCAGTATTTAACCAATAAGGTGCCTGACCGGCTTATCATGCTTTCAAACTCTGGACATGTTTTTAGGAACTCTGCGTGTTCATCATCACTGCAAAAGCCCATGACTTTCTCGACACCTGCTCGGTTGTACCAACTACGGTCAAATAATACGATTTCTCCCGCCGAAGGAAGGTGAGCGACATAACGCTGAAAGTACCACTGAGTAAGCTCTTTCTCCGTAGGCTTGCCCAAAGCCGCTATTCTCACAACTCTTGGGTTTAGCCTTCCTGTGATAGCTTTAATTGCGCCGCCTTTACCTGCAGCATCTCTACCTTCAAATAGAACAACGAGCTTTAATCCTTTTTGTACCACCTAGGTTTGAAGATGGACTAACTCTATTTGAAGCCGTTTAAGTTCTTTAAGGTATTCCTCTTTTTTCATAAGCGTTTAGTTATTTGATGACAATTATTTGAGTATCTTGATAGGACATCATAGCTTACGACGCTAATTTTGTGATGAAATTCGGCAATTAAAACAGGCTCCTACAAAAGGAAATGTAGGAGGCATGATAATTAATTTGGAGGGTAAGAGATTGTCTTAAATAATTAAGAAAAAGGAAAACAACAGTTTTTCGAAAACTGAAAACGCGTATAACGATTAAAAGTTAAAGAAACTTTGAATATAGGTAACGAAACCTGTTTTTGTTTCTTGTGTTACACGCTGGTGGCATGCTTTCCACCATAGCTTAAGAACACCGAGTTCTAGGCTATTTATTGCACCTGGATGCTCGTTTTCTATAGCAATAACTGTTTCGCGACTAATACCAACTCGAACTGCCATTTCAGCTTGGGTGTACCCAGCTTCTTTGCGAATTCGACGTAGCTCTTGTCCAGAAAATCTATCTCTTAAACTCATAGCAACTTCTCTCTTTAGTTGCCCAAAGCTTAAACCAATTTCATTTTTAGGTAAAGTAACTAACCCTAAAAATTGCCTTAAATCTTTAACAAAAGTTTCACAAAGCTTAAACGAGTACCAAAAAACAAGCACTTAAGTAATTGATATTAGACCAAAGTTGTAGATAAAAACTTTAGTGGTAGGTGCTTGTGTTTGTAACAAAATTGTCGAATTTGGACTTTTTCAAGCTATTGGAGGCAAGCGAAAATATCAATGCAAAAAAAACTTTACATTGATGGTGAAAAATTTGCACATCCTATAATGTGTGCTATTATTTTTCTGTGCAAAAAATAAACAAAAACCTACTGCCCCCATCATAAATGAGGGCAGGGTTATGAATAGACCATAAGTATCCTAGAAACTTAATAGATCTAAGAAGGAATCAAGTAAGCTAGATGAACTATCAGCAGTTTTTGCTATTGTTGGTGGTTGTTCTGATCCAGGAGGTGGTCTTTTAGAGCCATTAGCTAGAGCAGATGCTGATACAGCAGATAAAGTGATTATTGTTAGTAATGCTGCAATTCTTAATTTCATGATGTTTCTCCAAAGTAATACAAAAAAGTGGAACATGGTCCACATTTGTATTATGACGAGACAATAAAAACTAAGCCAGTTTATTGTTATTGACGTAAAGGTCGTTATGCATTAAAGAGAGATGTGCGCTTTATTGAATAGTTTAGGATAAACCAAAGCATTACAGATGCTATAAATTGGTTAATATAAGGGGAAAGATCAAAGATTATAAGCGAATTTACTAAAAATAGGTGTCTTAGGAAGTATTCAAATATCATCGCACAGTTAACGACGAAAAATATGGCATAAACGTTATATAACTGAAGATCTAGCGGAAGAGAACTCATATAGGGAGCCCATTTTTTAAAGACAACTGGCCGCATGAATAGAAGGTGTCTAATTACTACATCTTGAAGTATGAGTAAAACAAACCAAGATACATTGGGATGCTTACTATATGCTGTCAAATACCAATATAACTCTGCCCCACAAATGCATATGAGGACAAAAATAGCTGCTTTCCCGAGAGTATCATAACGTAGCATATAGAATGCAATAAATGATACAGAATAAATAAGTATCTTAGAAACGTACTCAATTGATGGTATCAACCATAGTACTTCTTCAAAAATTCTTCCCAATGCTATTACTGCAAAGACGCTAGCTAAATTTTTGTCATCGTGAAAATAAACTATTAGGGCAATTAACACTCCGAGGAATATCCTATCGAATAGTTCAGCGTTGCCAAATGTAAAAACTCCTGCAGCGACAACAGAAGCTGACATAAGTAATATGACAAAGCGTTGGATATAGTAAATAGGAAGCTTAGAGAGCATAGGAGTATTAGAACTGAGCGTTTTGGTGCGCCGAGAGTATGCAGATCGTACTAAAATACTTAGTGTAATCAATCATATAAATACCACCTGAAACAAATGCAACATCGCTACAATTTGACACTACCTTATACTAAGGGATTAGTAGGGTAAAGTTGTTTCCTTCTTGTTTTGGACAGAAATGTCGCAAAAAAGCGCCAATTTAACTGGTTGTTTTAAAACGCTTTAGCATTGCAGGCCCTACCAGTCAGGGGCTGTGAGCCTGTATCTAAAGTTTACAATTGCATGGTAAAAAAGTTTGTAGTTGTGCCTGTTCTATTACATTGATTACGAGAAATATTGTTTTTAGTATCATTTTGAGCCGTGTATATCCACGTTTAACGGCTTTTCGCAGCTCAAGCTTGCTCCTACAATTCTTAATAATGTGTTGTAGGAGCCGAACTTGTTCGCGAAGAGCTGTGAAGTTAGAGATTTATCGCGACTAAGCTTAGTGGAATCAGCTACAAGAGTTTATATGTAGACACAATCCCAATGTGAATAGTCTCTGACAGAACGCACCAAACCTGCACGCAATGGGGTTGCTATTATGTAACGCATCACAATGACAGTGTCGTCGTCTTTTCTCAAACATCTATCGTGAAAACCAGATTGCCAGACTTTTTGAATGCAGTTTCGTTGTTGATTAACCGCTAGGGCCGCTCGCCCCTTGGCTCTGGCAACTGCTTTGCTGAGATCATATTTTTCACCAAGTTGGAATAACCAATGAAAATGATCAGGCATAATGACAAAGCCTATAGTCTTGGTTGTCCTTTCTATATCTGATGTCTTAAATGATTGAACCAGCTTACGTGCGAGATAGAAGTCGGCGAAAACCGGTGATTTCCTATAGGTAGAGACAGTTACTGAGTAAATATTACCGCTAGATGAGAGTCGACCTTTACGCAAATCCTTTGCGTGAGCATACATATCAAATTTCCTTATCTTTAGATTAGCTAAAGATTAATGCTGTCGTAACGCATTCACAAATGTGTTTAGTACAGTATTAATGCAGCTATTGTTTTATTCGCAGCTAAAGCTTGCTCCTACAAGTGAAAATACAATTTTTAATTATCCGTTGTAGGAGCCGAACTTGTTCGCGAAAGAACTACTAACTTAATGACTTATTGGCTTTTCTCTCGTTTTTCTTTGACCTCAGCTATCTTTTCTAATCGTTGTCTGTCTAACTCTTCTTTGATTTGCCCACCCTTCAAGCCTCTGGCGACAATCGATTTGATATCTACACTTAAGGCCGCATCGAGCGTTTTGCGGATATAATCTGCTTGCGGGTATTCACAGGTTTCAAATCCGGTACGTCCTCTGGCATCGGCAATACAGGATGTGAGCAATTCTTCAAAGCGCTCGGGCTTACGCCAAGCATCGCAGGCATGAAACACTTTTAATATGGTTTTGGGTTTTAACTCAAATGCATGGTGAATATGCGTATGATATTCGCTTACGAGCAGCGCTAGGTCTCGGCAGTCGTTAGGTACTTTTACTCTGTCACATAGATTTTTAACTGCATCGACGCCTAGCTTTTCGTGGCCGTGGTGTGATGGCCATTTTTCCGGCGAAGTGAGGGCTTTACCTAAATCATGAACCAAAGATGCGAAGCGAATAGTCAACTTGTCTGACAACAGGGCGGCTTGTTCAAGCACCATAAGACTATGTACGCCTGTGTCTATTTCAGGATGCCATTTGGGTGGATTAGGCACACCCCAAAGTTTGTCTATTTCTGAGAACCAATATCCTAACGCACCGCATTGCTTTAAAACCTCAAAATATATCTGCGGCGATTGCTCGAGTATGGCTCTTGAGGTTTCTTTCCAGATCCGTTCTGCGGTTAAGCTTTCTAACTCTCCGGAATTACTGATTTTAGTCATCAACTCCATGGTTTCAGGGGCAATGCTGAATCCAATGGAGGCATAACGTGCAGCAAAACGTGCTACACGAAAAACTCGCAATGGGTCTTCTTCGAATGCGGGTGATACATGGCGTAAAACTTTGTCTTCAATATCTTTCTGACCATGAAAAGGATCAAAGATATTGCCGTCAGTGTCTTTTGCGATGGCGTTGACGGTCAAGTCTCTTCTGATGAGGTCTTGTTCAAGAGTTATATCGCTGGAGAAATCGCAAATAAAGCCATTGTAACCCTGGCCTTGTTTGCGCTCAGTGCGGGCGAGAGCATACTCGTCTTTAGTTTTAGGGTGTAAAAAAACAGGGAAGTCGTTACCGACTTGTTGATAATCTAAATCCAATAAATCTTGTAGGGTGGCGCCTACTACGACCCAATCTTTGTCTTTTACCGGTCTACCAAGTAATTCATCGCGGACCGCGCCACCGACTAAGTATATCTGCATAAAATCCTCATACCAATCTGCATAAGTCTGTGCTCGTTCAGCGCGACTCGGAGGTTGGACTTCAAGGCGCATGAATGAAGGAATGTCGACCACCTTTCAAGGTCATGCAACGCAGAAATCCTGTTCCTGAAACGTGCCTTCGAGAGGTTTCAAAATCCTTTTATAACTGCACCATAGGGTTTTGAAATCCCACTGGGTGTTCACAGACTTATGCAGGCTGGTATTTGTTGTGCTTTGTGCCTATTTTGCCTGAATAGGTCGATATTTTGTAGCCTACAAAAGTATAGACGAACAAAAGTCGTAGGTTTTGACCGAGTTGCCTTGTATGTTTTAGGTGCCTTTGATAGTTTCGAGTTCCTTACTTTTCTGTCTCTCAATGTATATTTTTGTCGTCACCTTGTTGTGATGAACGCTCTATTTAATAAAAGGAAATAAAACCTATGAAGTTTTCTCATTTACTGCTGGCATTGATGGTTACAGCAATATGGGGAATCAATTTTTCAGGTATTAAGTTAGGTGTTGGTTCGGTAGACCCTTTTATTTTAGCTGGCCTTAGATTTGTGTTTTGTGTGTTCCCAGTGATCTTTTTTATTCCTAAGCCTGATGTGCCTTTGAAGACTGTCGCGACCTATGGCGTGCTCTTTGGTGTCGGGGTTTGGGGATTGGTCAATCTGGGCATTCAGCTCGGAGTATCGGCCGGTGTAGCTTCTTTAACTCTTCAGCTGAGTGCTTTTATGAGCGTGTTTATGGGGTACTTCTTTTTGAACGAATCTATTACGCGCTTTAAGTTGGTTGGGTTCGTTTTATCGTTAATTGGGTTGGGGCTAATTTTTAGTGTTACAGATGGCTCTGTTTCACCGATTGGTTTAGCCATGGTTCTTCTAGGCGCACTTTTCTGGAGTTCGACTAATATCATTATCAAGAAGTCGGGCGCTAAAAAGGTGTTTTCGTTTTTAGTTTGGGGAAGCCTATTCTCTCCTATACCACTCTTTATCGCAGGCTTTTTTACCGGTGGGAGTCAGGCTTATGTATCTCTCATTGAAAACATGGATGCCTTGGTTGCTGGGTCGGTGCTGTTCCAGGCATTTTTTGCCACTTTAATAGGCTTTTTTGTTTGGAATTACTTACTCGGCATCTATCCGGTATCTAGTGTTGCCCCTATTTCTTTGCTCGTTCCAGGATTTGGATTTTTATCGTCAGCAATATTCTTTGGTGAAACAATAGGCTCGACTAAGATGATTGCATGCCTGTTGATATTAGCAGGGCTCATTATTAGTTTATTCGGTGACAGGCTTGCGATAATTATGAAACCTGCACGTTCACTATAAATCACTTAACAGGGTTGTTCGATGAAGTCGCTATTCTTATTTCTTGTTTTAATGGTTACCTCGTACGATACAAGTGCGCACCCGTTAGCAAAAATGCTTGATGCACTTGAGGAACAATATGGTGGTTCGTTTGGGTTATCAATTTTGGATGTTGAAACTCAAAAACAGTTCTCCATTAATGGCGATATGCGTTTCCCCATGATGAGCACTTTTAAGTCATTAGCTTGTGCGAAGTTATTACACGATGCTGAAAATGGAAAGCAGTCGCTAAAGGCTACCCATTTGATCCAGAAGCAAGACATTGTGACTTATTCACCGGTAATGAAAAAGAAAGTCGGTGATGAGATAGCGTTGATTGACGCTTGTGCTGTGACGATGAAAACCAGCGATAATGCTGCCGCTAATATAGTGTTGTCTGAAACTGGTGGGCCCGCAGATTTGACGAGTTTTATGCGTGCAATGGGCGATAAGATTACACGATTAGATCGTTATGAAACGGAGTTGAATAGTGCAATTGCAGGAGATGAGAGAGATACATCGACACCTAATGCAATGACTAAGGCTTACTATCAACTACTCTATGGAGATGTTTTATCTGAGGCGAGTGAGAGCCAACTTACAGATTGGTTAAAGAGCAATGAAGTAGGCGGGAGTTTATTACGTTCGGTTTTGCCTAATGGTTGGTCTATCGGTGATCGAACTGGCGCTGGTGAAAATGGCTCCAGAGGAATTGTGGCTGTTGTATGGCCACAAGATAGGAGCCCTTTCATTGTTGCTATCTACATGACACAAACGTCTGCATCATTTAAAGAGCGTAACCAAGCCATTGCCGACATTGGCCGCGTTATTTTTATTAGTCGTTAAGGCTATCGTGTAACTTATTTTCTTCGCGCGCAAGCGCAGCTCCTACAAGTTTTGATTAGATGTAGGAGCATAACTTGTTCGCGAATATGTGATAAATCCGACGCTTTTTTCGCGGACAAACCTAGCTCCTACATCGGATAGCGGTATCCAACTACTGTGCAACCTCCTTCAGCTCGTAGAGTATTTGAAGAGCCTGCTTAGGAGATAAATCATCCGGTTGGATATTATCGAGCATTTGTTTTAATTCACTATCAGACGTCGGTAAAAGGTCGAGTTGCGGCGCGTTTGACGGCTCGCTTTGTGTACTTGAGGGTACCGCACTGTGGCCTTGTTCGAGTTGCGCTAGTTTAGCCTTGGCTCTTCGAATAACTGATTTCGGAACACCTGCCAACGATGCCACTTGAAGGCCATAACTCTTATCAGCGGCACCTTCTTGAACACTATGCATGAAGCTTATGCTGTCACCATATTCAACTGCATCTAGGTGCACATTAACCGTGTTTGCTAGCTGATCTTTTAGCTGCGTGAGTTCGAAGTAGTGAGTAGCAAATAGCGTATAGGCGCTGAGCGACGTGGATAGATTCTCTGCACAAGCCCATGCGAGAGAAAGGCCGTCGTAGGTACTCGTACCGCGCCCGATTTCGTCCATCAAGACCAAACTGTGTTGGGTCGCGTTGTTGAGAATATTAGCGGTTTCGGTCATCTCAACCATAAAGGTAGAGCGGCCAGATGCGAGATCATCAGATGCGCCAATACGTGTAAATATGCGATCTACTTTACCAATGTGCGCATTTTCTGCGGGTACGTAACTCCCCATGTAAGCCATCAAGACAATCAATGCTGTTTGACGCATATAAGTCGACTTACCGCCCATGTTAGGACCTGTAATGATCAACATTTTACGCTCTTGATTCATGGCAATAGGGTTACCAATGAATGGGGCCGACATGACTTGTTCGACAACTGGATGGCGACCATTGTCGTAGTTGAGTTCTTGTTCTTCGCTGAATGTCGGGCAGTGATAATTTAGAGTATCTGCTCGTTCTGCTAAATTAGTTAATACATCGAGTTCAGCTAGGGCATCGGCACTTTTCATCAAAGGTTCTAGCTGTTCAAGCAATATGTCGAACAGTTCTTCATAAAGCTTCTTCTCTAAGGTGAGTGCCTTACTTTGACTCGTTAAGACTTTATCTTCGTATTCTTTGAGTGTTGGAATAATGTAGCGTTCGTTGTTCTTCAGTGTTTGCCTGCGAATATAATCTGCCGGCACTTGATCGGCGTATCCTCGACTAACCTCAATGTAGTAGCCGTGAACACGATTATAGCCAACTTTTAGTGTTGCTATTCCACTACGTTCACGCTCTGATATTTCTAACTGCTCTAGGAAATCTGTAGCACCTTTTGATAAAGCTCTGAGTTCATCCAACTCCTCGTTATAGCCCGGTGCAATAACGCCGCCGTCGCGAATTAATACGGGAGGATTATCAATGATGGCGTTTTGTAGCAAAGTTCTGAGTTCGGGAAAATCTGCAATACGTTTTGATAACGATTGCCAAAGTGCGGTGGTGCTTGGCTCTTCCTGAGAAATATCTTCGATAAAGGATTGAATAGCCGGCAGCAACTCAAAGGCCTGTCTCAAACGAGCAAAATCTCTAGGACGCGCTGAACGCAGCGCCAAGCGAGCCAATATACGTTCGACATCACCTATCAGCTTAAGGCTGCCTTGCAGCTCGGGATAATCAGATTCAATCAAAGTGCCAATGCAGTTCTGTCGTTTTTCAATTTGCCTGACATCTGCAATAGGTTGGTGTATCCAACGTTGAAGCAGTCGGCTACCCATAGGAGTAGAGGTTTTATCTAGTACAGAAGCGAGTGTTTGATCAAAACCACCACTTAAGTTCTGTGTTAGCTCAAGGTTTCTGCGTGTTGCTGCATCCAGCAACACACAATCTGAAAGTTGTTGTTTTTTGATACTTCTAATATGTGGCAGAGCGGAGAGCTGAGTGTCGTTAACATACTGCATCACGCAACCAGCAGCACATAAGCCAAGGGGCGAATCGTGCACACCAAAGCCTCTTAACTCTAGTGTGCCAAACTGTTGATTGAGCTTTTTGATGCTGGTATCAAGATCGAACTCCCACTCAGGACGTCTTCTTAAACCAGAGCGGCTCTCGATAATATGTAAATGTGAGAAGTTATCTGGGTAGAGTAACTCAGCCGGTTGAGTTCTCTGTAATTCAGCGAGTAGGGCTTCCGCGTCTTCAAGCTCACAGAGATTGAATCTGCCACTTGTGATATCCAATGTGGCATAGCCAAAGCGATTTTTAAGAGAATAAACAGCACCTAACAAGTTATCTTGCTTGTCTTGTAGTAGTGCTTCATCTGAGATTGTTCCAGGTGTGATAACACGAACTACCTTGCGCTCAACCGGGCCTTTGCTTGTTGCAGGATCGCCAATCTGTTCGCATATAGCGACCGATTCGCCTGCTTTAACAATCTTACCTAAGTAGTTTTCGGCAGCATGATAGGGAATTCCCGCCATTGGAATGGCATTGCCACCGGATTTCCCTCTGGCTGTAAGTGATATTCCTAGCAGTTCGGCCGCTTTCTTGGCGTCATCAAAAAACAGCTCGTAAAAGTCACCCATGCGATAAAAAACGAGGATGTCAGGGTGTTGCGCTTTTACTTTGAGGTATTGCTGAATCATAGGTGTATGATTCTGTTTCATGAGTTCAGATATTTCTGTAGATGACATAGTTGCGTTATTTAGTTTATCTTTATAGCTTTGTGAATATTAGTGCGAGTTTGCGATGAGTTTATCAGCAAAAACGGTCAATTTAGCGGTCCAATTGGGTACCGAGTTACGCCGAAAAAACTGGCACATTACCTGTGCTGAATCATGCACTGGAGGCGGACTAGGATACGCGATAACAAGTGTCGCTGGAAGCTCCGCGTGGTTCGAAAGAGGTTTTATTACCTATTCTAATGGTGCTAAATCTGAACTGATTGGCGTCGAAGAAGAAACATTACAGCAGTTTGGTGCAGTTTCTCAGCAAGTTGTTGAACAAATGGCGCAAGGGGCACTAAAAGCTGCCGGCGCCAATGTTGCCGTTTCGATTAGTGGTGTTGCTGGCCCCGATGGTGGTTCTAAGGAAAAACCTGTTGGTACCGTTTGGTTTGGTTTCGCTTTGGAAGATAAAGTCTATGCTCGTTTGCAGCAATTCGATGGTGACCGCCAATCTGTTAGAGAGCAAGCTATGAACTATGCACTGAGTACTGTGAATAGCTTGATTTCAACAAGTACATTATCAAACGATTAGTCCAGTTGTTGTCAGAATCAAATAAAAAAGCTTTATCTTTTAATAAGTTGTATAGACTGTACTAAAAAAACAGCTTCTCTGTATTGTAACTGTATTAATATACAGTATACTCCTGATCATCAAATTGAGTGGTATGAAGATTCGCTACTCAACAGTTATTAATTTCTTGCTCAGCTTTTAGCTGATACCTAATTTGGAGTTCCTTATGGATGACAATAAAAACCGTGCTTTATCTGCAGCGCTTGGTCAAATTGAAAAGCAGTACGGTAAAGGATCTATCATGCGTTTGGGTGACAACAAAGCCTTAGATATAGAAGCGATATCTACAGGTTCGTTGAGTATCGATATCGCTTTAGGTATTGGCGGCCTACCTTGTGGACGTATCGTTGAAATCTATGGTCCTGAATCATCAGGTAAAACTACTTTAACACTGCAAGTTATTGCTGAAGCGCAGAAAAAAGGCAAAACTTGTGCTTTCGTTGATGCTGAGCACGCACTTGATCCAGTTTACGCTGAAAAGCTTGGTGTTAACATTGATGAGTTATTGGTCTCTCAACCGGATACTGGTGAACAGGCACTTGAGATTTGTGACATGTTAGTACGCTCAGGTGCAGTTGATGTGGTTATTGTCGACTCAGTAGCAGCATTGACGCCTAAGGCTGAGATTGAAGGTGACATGGGAGATTCGCATGTTGGTCTGCAAGCTCGATTAATGTCTCAAGCACTACGTAAATTAACGGGTAATATTAAGCGTTCGAACACATTGGTTGTTTTCATTAACCAAATTCGAATGAAAATCGGCGTTATGTTTGGTTCTCCTGAAACCACAACAGGTGGTAACGCACTTAAGTTTTACTCTTCTGTTCGTCTAGATATTCGCCGTATTGGTGCTATCAAAGAAGGTGATGAAGTGGTTGGAAACGAAACCCGGGTTAAGATTGTTAAGAACAAAGTTGCGCCACCGTTTAAGCAAGCAGAGTTCCAGATTCTTTATGGTGCTGGTATTAGTAAGCAAGCTGAGTTGATTGATTTAGGTGTGACTCACAAGCTCGTTGAGAAAGCTGGTGCTTGGTATAGCTGTAATGGTGAGCGTATTGGTCAAGGTAAAGCTAATGCAGTGAAATACCTTAAAGAAAATACGGAAATGGCGAATGACATTGAGCAGAAACTACGTTCTATGTTGCTAGCCACTAAGTCAGAAAAACCAGAAGATGAGTTTGAAACAGAAGAGTAATAGTCGACTCTAAACTATCTTTGTTAGATACAAAAAAGCCGCCATTAACATGAGTTAGTGGCGGCTTTTTAATAATTGAATCAGGCAGTGTTACTGATAATCACCAAACTCTTCTGCTTTAGGCATTTTAATAGCCTGAGCATACTGAGGTAGCTTTATCTCTTCTTGAGAAAGTGACAGCTCATCACCCTCAATAATATTTGTACCAAAGTTATAAATAACAGATTCATTACCATCACAGATACGCTGATCCGCTTCTTCAGCTAGTTGGCTGATTTTTTCGTTATTTGCTCTGTAGCTACTGACTGATTGCTTACCGTGTTTTTTCTCAAGCATTTGCATTGTCACGCTCGGAGAAAGCAAAAGGGCAGTTGCGTTATTGCCGCCAAAACCTTTTGAATTGATAAACGAAGCATCCATGTCTTTACCTTGTTCACCGACAAACTCGTCTTCCATCAAAATATTCATATTAGATTGATGAACATCGTCTGCGATATGGTCGATGGTTTTGATACCAGGAATGTAACCATACTTCCAGGTACCTAAAGCTGCTGCAAATTGGTCGCCAGCAGCACTTGCAACAGAGTGACCAACGTAAGCTTTAACCGAGGTTGTTTTCCACTTTTCTATTTGGAAGGTCTTGGCAACTTCGTTAATAACATGGCTTTCTGTGACTCTGTTTTGCGGGGTACCTGTACCATGCGCTTGCACTGATGTTTTCTGCAAATCGATACCAGCCAAGTTATTTGCTACAGAGGCTGCTTTCATCAATGTGATGTAATTACCTATGCCTGGAGCTGAGATAGATTTCTTATTTCCGTCTGCGTTAACAAAGACATCAGGCACTGCGCCAAGTATGTTGGCACCGCATTTGAGCGCTAGCTCGTCACTCATTAAAAGCATAAATTGTGTAGATTCAGCGATAGTGAATCCAGCATTTGCAGAAAATGGTCGTACTGCACGTCTATGATTAACAATGTCTGTACCATCTAATTTCGCAAGCTGCTGGTCTTCTGCTAAAGCTCCCATGGTACGGTAGCCTTCGATAAGCTCAGGTACGATAGGAGCTTCGGAACAACCAATGAGACAAACTTGGGCATTACCTTGTTTGATATCGTTAACACCTTGTCTCAAGTTGTACAAGAATGTTGCACAAGCACCTAAGTTTGCTGTTGTTGTACCGACGTTGTTAGCGATGTAGCTGTTAACGAAGTCTCCAGGCATATCAGCCATGGCTAAGGCCACCATCTTAGAGCTAATACGTTTGCCGTTAAGCGGGTTACCAACTAAGCCAGCCATAGAGTACTTATCTATTTGTCCAAGTGCACTTGAAGCGTAAACAGAGATTTGATCAGGTTGAACTAAGCTAGTTATATCGGACCATGATAAGCCTAACGAATTCATAAGGTCAGATGCACCGTAAACTGCCAAACTCAATCCGCGAGGATGGTTGACCGAGTTATATAAATCTCCAAAATTAAAGCCCTCAGGAATTTGCCCCGCACAGCTTATCCTGGACGACATAAAAGACGCTTCTAGTTGCCTTGGATCTGAGGACGACGCATCTTTATTGATGTGCTTGTTTATAGGAATATTTTTGGGGTCGAAATGTGTAATTTGTCTGACTAATGTTCCCGCTACTGCAGCATCAATATGCTCCTGTTCAAGCGTTTGAGAAGGATCTAAGATACCCATGCGATAACAAAGATCTAACCACGTGCTTCGCATGACATTTTCAGAAAGGCTTTCGGCAATCATGCGCTTATAGCTGTGAAACCCCGAACTTCTGCCGGCGGCATTCATCCCACCTATACCCACAATGACTGGTAATTGACTCATAATAAACTCCACTAATTTCCGACATAATATCATTAAACTGTAATTTAAAAGCTGACATTAAAGCCGGAAAAGCTGATATTATGATCATGTGGGTGGCATTAGTTTCATATTGGGCTTGTTATTGTTCGAATATGCATTAGGAGACCTTGATGAAGATAGCATTTTGTTTTTATAAAAAAGGGTTACAAAGTAGCATATCTATCGCGTCAGATATGCTTGCGAGCGCGTCTTCTCTTCGAAAAAGACATATGCAGCGCTCTGAACCTCTAATGATGTATGTTGTTGGTGATAAAGATGTTCAGCATGAGAATGATTTTGAAGTGCATCTCAACATAGAACGTAGCTATTTTGATGATGATGAATATGATTTCGTTTTTTTACCACCAATATGGGGTAATCCTATTCCAACGGTAAGACGTCATGACCATATTCTCGCATGGCTAAAGAAACAGCATGAAGCTAAGGCGACCTTTATTGCTACAGGGACCGGTGTCTGTTGGTTGGCGCAAGCTGGTTTGTTGGACAATAAAACAGCAACAACGCATTGGCACTTTCATTCTAAGTTTGAGAAGTTTTTTCCTGCGGTTAACTTAAATAGAAAGGCTGCCATAACGAGCAGCGACAATATCTATTGTACTCGGAGTACCAATTCACAAACGGAACTATTGGTTTATATTATTTCTCAGTTTTTGGGAGCTTCTATCGCACGGGTGATTGAAAAGAACTTTATGCACGAAGCATCGAGTTTTCAGTCTGAGCCATTTTTCAGAATGGGGGGAAGTACACAGTTTGATGAAACGGTAGCCATTGCACAGACCTTTATCAACCAGAATCTAGCTTCAGCCATAACGCTAGAAGACATTGCCGATTATTCAAAAACAGCAAAGAAAACATTAACTCGTAAGTTTAAAAATGAAATAGGGATAACACCCCACAAGTATTTGTTACAGCAGAGGCTCCAAACTTCTAAATCACTACTTAAAGATAACAGCTTGAGCCTCATTAATGTGGCTGAGTTATCTGGCTTTAAAGATCCGCATTATTTTAAAACGGTTTTTGAGCGGCATTTCCAAATGAGTCCTTTATCTTATCGGAAACTCGTTAAAGCTAAGCCTTTCCATGCTTAGTTGATTTTGTAGGGATTCTCTATTCGCCGTCGTAATAATCTAAGCCATCTTCTTTGCGAGCTAAGACTTTAAAAGGCTCTTTCCCGTTGTCGCCAAGATTGTCATAGAAACCGTACTTGCCGGAATCAGGGTAGTGGCATATCTCGGGATCTTTTAGGGTACTTAGGGCGATATATCTTAGTGGTTCGGCTCCAGTATTTTCTATTTGGTGTGCTGTCTCAATATCGGCAGGACAGGATATTAAGTCACCCTCTGAGACTGGCTGACTGTTATCCCCGTAATGCAAAGTACCATCACCCGACAAAATTAGGAACATTTCCTCATTCACTGAATGGGAATGTTTAGGCCATGCTTTTTTGCCTGAGGGTACTTCCACGATAGAACAGCCTAGCTGTTTCGCACCAATCATTGGCCCTAAGCGATTTACTTTGGCCTCAAACCCTTTTTCATTCTCAATGATACGAGTGGGTAGGTTTGCTTGATTAATATTAATAATTGATTTCATTGGAAAATATCCTGAGACTAACAGTGAGCAACAAATGTGTTACTCACTGGCATTACTTCGTTTAAAGTTGCTCTATTTTGTACCCTCGAGCTTTTAATTGTTGGAGTACACTGTCTTTACCTGCAAGATGAGCGAGACCAACAAGAACGAACTCTGTGTCTTTATCTTCGAACATTTCGATAATTTTAGGCATCCAATTGTTGTTTCTGTCTTTTAGCAGGTCATCATAGAGTTCTGATGAAGAGTCCTGCATATTTTCGATAACAAGGTCGTTCATTTTTACCATGTCACCGCTCTTCCAAACAGCAAGTAGCTGGTCTAGAAGTGATGACATGTTGCCTAGTTCCTCAAGGGTGTACTTAATTAAATTATCTTCGTCACCTTGCCCCATATTAGCGATAAAATCTAATTGCTCATCAACCGATTCAAGCCAACCTTGTGCTTTACCATCCTTTGTTGCTTTATTCGCATAAAATGCATCAACACCTTCCTGTAGAAAACCATTGGCTTGGTACTCCATGACAGAGAGCATCAAGGCAACCGCTGAAGGCTTAAGTGGCTGAAAGTTTTCGATAGGTAGCCCCCGAGCTTGTATATGTGTCTTAAGCGCGTTGAAGGTTTCGGGTTTGAGGTAACTTTCGAGTGTTGAACCGTCGGTTAATATGATTTTACTCATCATCTTTTGTTGGAATGCGGCAGATTTCGTCGCTTCAATATCTGTCTCGAAATACAGTTCATCAGCTTGGCTATAGGCTTGATCGTATTCAGCAGGTAGAGGAAAATTCTCTTGTTTAAGAATGTGGATGGTGCCGCCTATGTAGACGGTATTGTTATCTTTGGTGACTTTCCATACGGAAGAAGCACTGGCCGATATTGATGTTAGAAGCAGCGCGGCGACCGTTAATTTATTTAGTAATCTCATAAATCCTTTTTCCCTAATTTAATGTGGTAGATAGTTCGAGCTTGGCATATTATAGGCAACAGTAAAAAATAACATCATCTTTCTCTGCGGCGTTCTACTTATCAAATTCCTTCAATATTTTTCTAGCCTTGGCATTGGCGTGCGTGCTCTTGAAACACACAATAGTTTTTTGGGCGCGGTATTATGACGCTACCTGATTGGTTAGCTGGTTTTGCTGGGGCTTCTCCCATTGAATGGATAGCAACTGTTGCGGGCTTTCTTTGTGTATATCTGATTATCAAGCGAAGCATTTGGTGTTTTGCTTTTGGTTTTGTGCAAGTCAGTATTTATGCTTGGATCTTTTATGACGTAAAACTGTATTCAGATATGATGCTGAATGTTTTTTACATCGGTTTCCAAATATATGGTTGGCTGATTTGGCGTCAGTCACAGGATGGTTCTGGGCACGTTGTTGTTGTTAAAGGCACAGCTAAAGAATATGGACTCTGGGCTATTGTTATTGTCATCAGTACCGCAGTAGTTGGAACGGTAGTCGGTAACACAACGGATGCCAGTTTTCCTTATCCTGACGCCTTTACTACTTGTGCGAGCTTAGTTGCACAGTGGCTGATGTCTCATAAAAAACTGTTGAATTGGGCAGTTTGGATTATTGTTGATGTTGTTGCGATTGCAATCTATTGGCAGAAAGGACTATATCCAACGTCTTTGCTTTATTTCTGTTTTCTTGTCATGGCTATTATCGGGCAGTGGCAGTGGTATAAAGCTCTAACATTAAATGATTTTGGTGAACAAAAAGCGTGATTAAGAAAATTGTATTTTTAGGTGCTCCGTCAACGGGGAAAACCACGCTTTGTGAAACTCTTGCTAAAGAGCTGGGAACTATTACTGTCCCTGAATATGGACGTGAGTATTGGCTCGAACATCAAGTTGATAGACGGCTGACACCTGAACAACTGTTGCATATCGCTCAAACCCAGAATGCTTGGGAAGATAAAGCGATGAAACGCGCAAATAGATATTTGCTTTGTGATACCAGTGCATTCACTACCTGGCACTTTGCATTGCACTATCATCAGAGTGCTTTGCCTGAGCTAGAGAGTTTGGCAAAAGCCTGTTGGGATAGATATGACTTAGTCGTGTTATGCGGCGATGAGATTCCGTATGACGATACCTGGGAAAGATCAGGTGATGCTAATCGCCATGAATTTCAATGCTTTAACCGTGAGTATCTGGAAAAGCACGAAATACCCTATATTGTAGCTACCGGGGCTTTAGAGGCTCGAAAACAGTTAATTTTGAACGAATTAGAAGCCTTGTCTGTTGCAATATAAAACCTAGCCTATTGCAGAACGAACCCGCTAAGCTTCTAATCAATTGGTATAACTTCCCACTCATAGCATAGTAATTCCCGTTTCGGCTTCTATACTCGATATATGAGTGAAAATAACCTTAAATGTCAGTTTGTTAACTCCGCTGGTGAACAATGTGGAGGAGTGGATAATGGAAGTGGATTCTGTTTCTGGCACGACGAAAATTGTTGTAAGAATGGCTCTGACATTAAGCAGCGGTTAGAAGATTACGCTAAGAGTGGCGGAATGCTTTGCGGTATTTCGTTGAAGCAAGCTGACCTTTCTAATATTGATCTCGTCAATCATCATCACAAAAATGGCTATGATTTTAGTCAAGCTGACCTCTACAAGGTCAATCTAAGCGGCGCTCACCTTTTCAATATCAACTTTTCTGAAACCAGTTTAATGAAAGCGGATTTGAGAGGAGCCAATTTAAACTGGGCGAACCTTGACGGTGCAAATCTACTCGGGGTTAAATGGAAAGACTGCAAAATAGAACACTTAAGGCTCGGTGAAGAAGTTAAACAAGAGAGAGAAGCCAGGCAAGCGATAAAGAACCAAAAACGTGATCTGGCGATAGACTTATTTGGACAATCTGAAGAAATATATCGTGATTTGCGTAAGCATGCTGAGCGGGAAGGTATCTTCACAATGTCAGGAGCTTTTATACAGAAAGAATTAACGATGAGGCGTATGCAAATGAGGCCTTATAGCCTCCAACGTATGACGTCAAAAGTCGTTGATTTATTTTGTGGCTACGGAGAAGAACCTTTAAGGATAGTTGGGCTATCGATAGGAATGATTATCCTATGTGCGTTTTTATACACACTGACAGGTCTTAACTATCAAGGCGACTTACAGATCTTTGATTCGAATGCGACTATCGGCGAAAATCTGAATCTCTTCCTATCTTGCCTCTATTATTCTGTAGTAACTTTTACAACCCTTGGTTACGGCGACTTTACGCCTGTCGGAGCTTCTCGAGCGATAGCTGCTTTCGAAGCTTTTTCGGGTAGCTTCACCATTGCATTATTTGTTGTTGTTTTTGTGAAGAAAATGACACGTTAAAAGAGGAGGTTTGCATAATTATTAATTTCATTTAGACGTCTAGACGTAAAGACGTTGATTTGTTTCTTGTGTTAAGGCAATATCGCACTATTGATGTTTGCGCAGGAAAATCTATGCCTATTCGAATTCCGGGTGACTTGCCTGCACTTGATGTATTGAACAGTGAAAATATCTTTGTGATGAACGAGCAACGTGCTGTTTCGCAAGATATTCGTCCACTTGAAGTCGGTATTTTGAATTTGATGCCGAATAAGATTGAAACAGAAGTGCAGTTGTTACGGTTGCTATCCAACACACCTCTTCAAATTAATATTGATTTGATTCGTATTGATAATACGAGCCACAAAAATACACCTCAGGAGCATATGGAAGCTTTCTATCATCTTTTTGATGATGTTGAGTCTAAGAAATATGACGGCCTTATTGTAACCGGTGCCCCTTTAGCCAAATTGCAATATGAAGATGTGAAATACTGGGAAAAGATATGTGTTGTGATGGATTGGGCTAGGACGCATGTTCAGTCGACGCTTTTTCTTTGCTGGGCAGCGCACGCTGCTATTTATCATTTTTTTGGTATTAATCGAAAGCTTAATGAAGACAAGCTCTTTGGTGTCTACGCACACCAAGTGAATCACGCAAACGATGAACTTGTGCGTGGTTTTGATTCTTCGATTTGTGCTCCGCATTCTCGCTACGGCGAAATCCCCGTTGATGATTATTTGTCAATTGATGGCTTACGTGTGATGGCTGAATCGCCTGAGACAGGGGCGTATTTAGTCGCATCTGAAGATAGACGTATGGTGTTTATCACCGGGCATCCTGAATATGATGCTGATACGCTGGATCTCGAATATAAGCGTGATATCAACGCTGGAATTGATATCGATGTTCCCAATAATTACTACGAAAATAATGATCCGTCTTTACCGCCTATCGTGAACTGGCGCGCACATGGAACCTTACTTTTTACCAACTGGCTGAATTATTACGTGTATCAACAGACACCTTATGACCTCTCCAAACTCAACGGGGGAGTTAATTCCTAATGATAGAAAAGACATTAGAGCAACTGCAGCAGTCACTCAATCAACGTATTTTGATTTT
This sequence comes from Alteromonadaceae bacterium M269, assembly GCA_004353515.1. Lineage (GTDB taxonomy): Bacteria > Pseudomonadota > Gammaproteobacteria > Enterobacterales > Alteromonadaceae > M269. The sequence continues at coordinate 524,549 of SMNZ01000003.1, forward strand.
AGACGGCGCTATGGGAACTATGATCCAGCAGTACGATCCGCAAGAAGCCGACTATCGAGGTGAGCGGTTTAAGGATTGGCCCAGTGATTTAAAAGGCAATAACGACCTTTTGACGCTGACACAACCTGAAATGATTACTGAGATTCATGAAGCTTATTTGGACGCAGGTGCTGATATTATTGAAACCAACACATTTAACGCGACGACGATCTCTATGGCTGACTATGATATGCAGTCGTTGTCTCGTGAGATAAATGTCGAAGCAGCGAGATTAGCAAAAGAAGCGTGCGAGAAGTACACAAAATATAATCCTAGCAGGCCTCGTTATGTCGCTGGTGTTTTAGGTCCGACAAACAGGACGGCTTCTATATCGCCTGATGTGAATGATCCGGGTATGCGCAATATTGATTTTGACACCTTGGTTGAAGCGTACTCTGAGTCTTGTGAAGCCTTAATTGAAGGAGGCTCTGACTTAATTTTGATTGAGACGGTATTTGATACGTTGAACGCAAAGGCTGCTGCTTATGCAGTTGATAGCACTTTTGAAAAGCTTGATGTCCGTCTTCCCGTTATGATTTCAGGGACTATTACAGATGCATCTGGGCGCACATTGTCAGGACAGACTGCTGAAGCCTTCTACTATTCTTTAAGACACATCAAGCCTTTAACCTTTGGGCTTAATTGCGCTTTGGGTCCTGATTTGTTGAGACAGTATGTCGAGGAGATTTCCAATGTGGCTGAATGTTATGTCTCTGCACATCCGAACGCAGGTTTGCCGAATGAATTTGGGGGCTACGATTTGAGTGCTGAAGATATGGCTGAACACATTGGAGAATGGGCGAGTTCGGGGTTGGTCAATATTGTAGGAGGATGTTGCGGTTCAACACCGGAACACGTTAAAGCGATTGCTGATGTTGTGTCCGCAGTTAAGCCTCGTGAAATACCTGATAAGCCCGTAAAAATGCGGCTATCGGGGTTAGAGCCTTTTGTACATTAATCGATTAACAGACGCTAGGACTGATTCATTACTATGAGCCAAGCAAGAGCTACTTTTATTAACGTCGGAGAGAGAACCAATGTTACCGGTTCTGCGGCGTTTAAACGCCTGATTCTAGAAGGTGACTATGAAAAGGCACTGGAGGTTGCGCGTCAGCAAGTCGAAAACGGTGCACAGATTATTGATATCAACATGGACGAAGCCATGTTGGATTCAGAAGCTGCCATGGTTAAGTTTCTTAATCTTATTGCTTCGGAACCTGATATCTCTCGAGTCCCTATTATGTTGGATTCTTCTAAATGGAGTGTTATCGAAGCAGGGCTTAAATGTGTACAGGGTAAAGCGATAGTAAACTCCATTAGCTTGAAAGAAGGCGAAGAGCTATTTATTGAGCACGCAAAAAAGATTCAACGCTATGGTGCAGCTACTGTAGTGATGGCTTTTGATGAAGTAGGGCAGGCAGATACTGAAGACCGTAAGTTTGAAATCTGCGAGCGTTCTTATGACATCTTGGTCAATAAAGTCGGCTTTCCTCCAGAAGATATTATTTTTGATCCCAATATCTTCGCTGTTGCAACGGGTATTGAAGAGCATAACAACTACGCTGTTGATTTTATTGAAGCTACACGACGCATTCGTAAAGAATTGCCTTACGCCAGTATCTCGGGCGGCTTATCTAATATCTCGTTTTCTTTCCGCGGCAATAACCCTGTGCGCGAAGCTATGCACTCGGTGTTTTTATATCACGCGATTCAAGCGGGTATGAACATGGGCATTGTCAATGCTGGACAGCTTGCAGTATATAGCGATATTCCAGATGAGCTGAGAGATGCCGTTGAGGATGTGATCTTAAACCGGCATGACGGAGCAACTGATCGCCTATTAGAGATAGCACCAAAGTACAAAGGCGATGGGCAGGCCGTCGTTAAAGAAACACTAGAGTGGCGCGAGCAACCGGTGAATAAGCGTATTGAGCATGCGTTAATTAAAGGTATTGCCGATTATGTGGTTGAAGATACTGAAGAAGCGCGTTTACAGGCCAAAAGACCTTTAGACGTTATTGAAGGGCCGTTGATGGATGGTATGAATGTCGTCGGTGATCTATTTGGTGAAGGCAAGATGTTCTTGCCGCAAGTGGTTAAGTCTGCACGTGTGATGAAAAAAGCCGTAGCCCACCTTGAGCCTTTTATCGAGGCAGAGAAAGAAGAAGGGCAGACTAACGGTAAGATACTGATGGCAACGGTTAAGGGCGATGTTCACGATATTGGCAAGAACATTGTTGGTGTGGTTCTGCAATGTAACAACTACGAGATAGTTGACCTTGGCGTCATGGTTCCTGCTGCACAAATACTTCAGGCGGCAACAGAGCACAACGTCGATATTATTGGTTTATCTGGCCTGATCACACCGTCTCTTGACGAAATGGTGCATGTTGCCAAAGAAATGCAACGGCTTGATATGGACTTACCTCTGTTGATTGGTGGAGCAACAACCTCAAAAGCGCATACAGCGGTTAAGATTGAACAGAATTATGAACATCCTGTTGTTTATGTCCCTAATGCATCGAGGGCAGTAGGGGTTTGTCAACAATTGCTATCTGCAGAAAACAAAGCGGCTTATGCAAGTAAATTAAGCCAGGAATATGAAAAAGTCCGTGAACAACATGCTCGTAAGACACCCCGCAGTCAACCTATTACGTTAGAACAAGCAAGAGCGAATAGTGCTGCTATTGACTGGCAGGCTTATGATATTCCAGTCCCTAAACAATTGGGCGTACAAAGCATTGATGTCAGTTTAGCTGAGCTTGTAAGTTATATTGACTGGACACCCTTTTTCTTGACTTGGTCCTTGGCTGGAAAATACCCACGTATTCTTGACGATGAAGTGGTTGGAGAAGAAGCGAAACGCTTATTTGAAGATGCTAATACCATGTTGCAAAGCTTGATTGAAAGCCAAGAACTCAAAGCGAAAGGTGTCGTCGGTATTTTCCCTGCCAACCGTGTTGATGATGATATCGAAATATATGCTGATGAAAATCGCGGTGATGTCGCGTATGTAGCTCATCACTTGCGGCAACAAACACTGAAAAACAAAGGTGTTAATGGTTGTCTAAGTGACTTTATTGCTCCTAAAAGTAGTGGAAAGGTTGATTATGTTGGTGCGTTCGCCGTAACCGCTGGTATTGGCGAAGACGAACTCGCTAAGGCCTATGAAGCAGCACATGACGATTATAATGCGATTATGGTTAAAGCAGTAGCTGACAGATTAGCTGAAGCTTTTGCAGAGTACTTGCATGAAAAGGTACGTAAAACCATTTGGGCTTATGCTCCTGATGAAGACTTGTCTAATGACGATTTGATTCGCGAAAAGTATCAAGGTATTCGACCTGCGCCGGGCTATGCTGCTTGTCCTGAACATACAGAGAAGCAAACAATTTGGGATTTGTTAGACGTAGAAAAACATACAGGCATGACTTTAACGGAGAGTTATGCCATGTGGCCAGGTGCATCGGTATCGGGATGGTACTTCTCGCATCCAGAAAGCCGTTATTTTGCCGTGGCACAAATTCAACAAGATCAACTTGAAGATTATGCTTCCCGTAAAGGCTGGTCGCTAGAGGAAGCTGAAAAATGGTTAGCGCCAAACTTAAGTTTGTAATACGGTTTTGATAAGGTGAACAAAGTTAACTTATTTTGAGATAAATAAGAACTTTGTAAGGATAGAATCTCAGTCATGAACGGGATTAAAATCTCTCATTCATTGTATTTAGGTTGCTTTGTTTCACTGAAGGTAAAATATGCTAACAAAACCCCTTAAACTTATACTTTCTATAATCATGCTTTTTAGTGTGGCAATAGTAAATTCTCAGGAGCAGAACGAGTTAGCTTATTTTAAGTATGTTCCCGATAAATGGCGTTCAGAGATTATTAATTTCCCGTTGGATTTCGCACCTAGCTTAAAATACAAAGGAAGGCTCGAGCTGCTTTTTTCACCTGGGATGTTCAAAGGTGAGAGCGAAGAGTTTTTATCCTATGGTTTTATTTGGGCTATTGAAGGCTCTGATGTCCCCACTCCCGAGCAATTAGAACAAGACTTGAAGACTTATTACTATGGGCTCCAATCTATCGTCAGCGAAGGTAAACTCAAAGCAAAAGCGAATAGTCGTGTATGGTTAGATGAGTCGAGTTCGGGGTCTGATTTGTCTTATCTTGGTATAGTCGAGTGGACAGAACCTTTTGTTACAAAAAGCGCACAAAAACTCAATTTGAAGGTTACTTTTCGGGTCAATAAAGAAAATAACCAATGGCAGGCTTTTTTTAGAGTCTCTCCACAGCAAATTGACCATTCTATCTGGACAAAGCTTGAAGAATTACCTATAAATTAGAAGCCGTATTGTCACTTTTGTTGAGGTTTTTCTAGCATTATGGGTAAAGTTTATTTTGTAATTCTGTGGATGGTAACTAGATGAGCCAAGTTCGAGTTGAAAGAGCAAAAAGGAATCTAGTATGACGACTCAGGTGGCAGATTCCCACTACGCTTCACATCTGAGTGAACTAAACCAAGCAGATCAGGATAATAAAGTCGTACTATTCGAAGATGTCTACAATTGCGAAGGTAAATTAGTTGCAGCTAAAGAAATGGAAGTGACTGCACGTGTCGCTGAAATTATCGCTAAACACAAGCTTGCCAAGCCCTTTGAAAGCAGTGTTTGGATTGAAAATGGTTTAAGTGAACAAAACCTGCTGCATAAACTGAGTAAACAGTTAGAAGAATTTGGTTTGAAGGATCTTCCAGCGGCATCTTTGTTATTAAGAGATGCTAAATCTGCCTGTGATGTGCTGGCTTCTTACCCTCTTGTTTTTCAAAAACTCACCGTTATGTCTAATCAATTGCCGGAGATTTTTAACCGGACTTTATTGTGCTCTATTTTATCGCTTGGTATCAGCCGAGAGCTGGAATTGGACGAAAAGACTGCTGAGAATATCTTTGTTGCTAACATGATTTCAGATGTTGGGATGTTACACCTTCCACCTGAGCTTGTTCTAAAGGAAGGTGAATATACATACGAAGAGTGGCGCATGATGCAAGGACACATGGCCATCGCTAAACACTTCGCCGACCGTGTTCCTGGGTTACCCAAAATTGTTGGAAGAGCAGTTTTAGAGCACCATGAAAGGGCTGATGGTTTTGGTGATCCTTTTGGTAAAACGATAGATAAACTGTGTATTGAAGGTCAAGTGATCTCGATGGCTGACGAAATTAGCATGCTCTATAATCGTTTAGTTACTAATGGTCACCACAGCTGGAATGGCGTTATTGATGTTATTCAAGTTCCTACCTCGGCACATTCAGAAGTTATCCGAAAGGCAGCTTTGCGCCTGCTTAAGAAAGTAAAACTGCCCTACAAAGCAAAATATGCGGATGAACAATTCAACGCTGCGATAGATGGGTTGAAAGCCAAACATAAATGCCTCAACGAATGGTATGTGGTTATTTCGCAAATTCTAGATTTACATAAGGTAGAGCTCGTTGAACAAAACGACTTCAAACCTTATACCATGCTCGAAGAGTTGAATCGCACCATTATTACATCGGGCTTGCTTAGCCAATTCCAGCTTGATTGGTTACAGGAGCTATCACTTCCTATTGATGAAACCACGGGATTTGAGATTGAAGAGTATGAACTCAAGCTAGGCGAAATTGAATCTCAATGTCTTTTTGTCATGCGCAAGATAAGGGAGCTGCGGCATGAAATGGCTAAAAGGTTCCATAGTGTTGAGTTAGCAAAACACTATTATGAAGAATTGATGGATATTCTGAAGACTGATTAGAATTTAACTAAGCAGAACTATAGCTCCTCGTAAGAAGAAGAGCTATAGCTTCTAGGTTGACTAGCCGTCAGCAGTAATTTGCTTAACTAACGCATCATGCGTTTCTTGCATTTTGTCATTATCTACTTGGCATGTCCCCGCAGCTTGGTGTCCACCACCGCCATACTTCAAGCACAACTCACCAACATTGGTTTTAGAGCTTCGGTCTAGGATTGATTTACCAATAGCGAAAACGGTGTTTTGCTTTTTCAAACCCCAAAGTACGTGAATGGAAATATTGCATTCAGGGAAGAGCGCATAAATCATAAAGCGGTTGCCAGCATATATGGTTTCCTGATCGCGTAAATCTAACACCACCAAGTTGTCATAGACTTTTGAACAGCTGGTCAGTTGTTCTTTGAATTTCTCGGCATGCTCCATGTACAGAGTCACACGTTCTTGAATATCGGGTAGTGCGATAATTTCATCGATAGTGTGGTTACGGCAGTAGTCAATCAATTCCATCATAAGTTGATAGTTAGAGATGCGGAAATCTCTGAATCGACCCAAACCAGTTCTGCTGTCCATCAAGTAATTTAATAATACCCATCCCTCAGGATTAAGGATTTCATCCTTGTTGAATTGTGCAGCATCGGCTTTATCAACTGCTTCCATCATGTCGTGCCAATCCGCTGGGAACTTGTCTTCGCCGCCATAATAGTCAAAAACAACACGAGCAGCCGAAGGCGCTTTCGGGTCGATAATATGATTGTCTTGCTGGTTTTCGCCGCTTCGCGTGACTTCACTGAGGTGATGGTCAAACGCAATAAAGCATCCTGGCACGTAGGGTAGGTTGGTGGTGATGTCATTCTCAGTAATATCTATCACACCATCTTGCATATCCTTAGGGTGGACGAACTTAATGTCGTCGATTAAGTCCAGTTCCTTTAAAAGAACCGCACATACCAACCCATCAAAGTCGCTTCGAGTGACTAAGCGATATTTTTTATTACTCTCTGCTGATGCCAATTGAATTCTCCAAAATAGTGTTAATGCCGCTAGAGTGTTAAACCTTTGCGGTATAGATTTTGTACTAAATAAAGGCTTTTTATTAATGCTTTGAGACTTTCTATGTAAGAGTCTCTTAGCAAGTCATAAAGTTCATTAATTTAGCTATAAAATTAGCTGAGCTGAATGCATATTACCAGTGGCTTTTAGTCGCATGTAAATTATACAGCTATTTGGTGCTGCACTTTACGTGGGTTTTGATAACGATGTTGACAATTCACCGCACGGTTTGCAGACTTAATCTCTTATCCACACACCTTGTGAACAAAGATCACCAAAGCCTTGGAGTTGTAGAGATGTTTTTAAAAACATTACTAAGCGGCTTAACCACTATTTTTGCCTGGACGCCTGCATCTGTGTTGGTTGTTATCGCTGCCTACGGGCTATATGCCGGTGTTATCAATATTGTTGATGTGCATTGGTCTATTACTCTAGGGTTGTTTTTAATAGGCCTTGGAGGCATTGGTGGTTATATGGGGATCACGTCCGTTGCATGGAATTTAAAGGTCTCTGCGAAATGGAATAGCTTGCTTTTGGCTTTAGGAGTATTGACCTTAACTACCGTTATACTCATTGGGGCAACATCAGAGAGTGAGGTTCTTTACATTGGATTGTATTGGGTAGATTTATACCTATTTGTTTGTCCTCTTGTTCTTGGTTTCATTCATTTGGTTTATCAGTTAAAGCTATGGCGCAGCTCTTCAGTGGTTGAAGACAATCAGAAGTAATCATTGGGCAATAAGCTTAAACATATTTAGCATGAGGAGTTTTTATTAGATGGAAAAGCGCTTTTGTCAGGCAACTGAGAATAATAAAGATGCTATTCTAGATGTGCTTAAAGAACGTTTTGCGAGCGTCAAAGTCGTCTTTGAAATTGGCTCTGGAACAGGTCAACATGCCATCCATTTTGCACCTCAGTTAGAGCATTTGACCTGGGTTACTGCGGATATGGAAGTCAATCATGACACTATTAAGGCTTGGTTAACTGATTTTCCCTCTGACAATATCGATGGACCTTTGGTTTATGAAGTCGGAAATAGTGACTGGCCAGTCAAAGGCGCAGATGCGGTCTTTTCGGCTAACACTGCACACATAATGCACCCCGAGATTACGCGACAAATGTTTTACAATGTTGCTGATAACTTGCCGACGGGTGGGGTATTTTGTTTGTATGGGCCCTTTAACGTTGATGGTCAGTATACGAGTGAAGGCAATAAATCTTTTGATGCTCACTTGGCTAGGGAAGGGTGTGGCGGAATACGTGATATCTCAGAATTGCAGTCTTGGGTAGCAGATAAGCATTTGGTGCTTGAAGAACGTCTGGCAATGCCTGCGAATAACTTTTTACTGGTCTGGCGAAAACAATAACGAGAATTTTGAGTCAGCCTATACCCCATAGATTTCAACATACAGTTTGAAAAGTAAGGGATATAAACGTTGGAGAATTTTAAATGAATTTGTATCGATTAGCGCTTTTATCTAGTGTACCTGCGCTGCTGTTGGCGTGTGGTAAAGCGCCCGAGCAAGCAGAAGAAACTGTCGCTACGGAACAGGTAGCGCCTGCTGAAGAAACTCAACAAATTGAAGCAGTAGACAATTTTGATTTTAGTAAGGATTACCATTCCTATGGTAACCCCGAAGATATAGCAGTTAAGCACCTTGATTTAGATTTAACCGTTGACTTCGATACTAAATCGTTGACTGGTTATGTTGATTTAACGGTTGAACGACAGCAGGATAGTGCTAATACGCTCGTTTTAGATACCCGTAATATCGACATCAACAAAGTGACAGTTGATGGTCAGGCGGTCGATTATGATTTGGCTGAGGCTGATGAAAATTTGGGCTCTGCATTGAGTATTAACTTACCTGCTGGTAGTGATAGGGTGCGAGTTGAATACCAAACCTCACCTGACGCTTCAGGTGTGCAATGGTTAACACCAGCACAAACTGCCGGTAAGCAGCATCCGTTTTTGTTTACTCAAGCTCAAGCTGTTCACGCTCGTAGTTTTATTCCCTTACAAGACTCTCCTAAGGTTCGTGTTACATACACTGCAACCATCAGAACACCTCAGGAATTGCTTGCTGTGATGAGTGCTTCAAATGATCCGGATACGGAGCGTGACGGTGTTTATGAATTTAATATGCCGCAACCAATCCCTTCTTATCTCATTGCTTTGGCTGTGGGAGATCTTGAGTTCAAGCCTATGGGTGAGCGCACCGGTGTTTATGCGGAGCCGTCACTATTAGAGGCGTCAGCCAAAGAGTTTGAAGATACTGAATCTATGCTCATCGAGACAGAAAAACGTTACGGTAAGTACAGCTGGGACCGCTATGACTTATTGATTTTGCCACCGTCCTTTCCTTTCGGTGGTATGGAAAATCCTCGACTTTCTTTTATAACGCCAACAGTTATTTCGGGTGATAAAAGCTTGGTTGCGTTAATCGCGCATGAACTTGCACACTCTTGGTCTGGTAACACCATTACTAACGCAACCTGGCGAGATCTCTGGCTAAACGAAGGTTTTACGACTTATTTGACATACCGCATTATGGAGTTCGTGTACGGTGAAGAAAGAGAGAAAATGGAGTTTGTCCTTGGTCTGGAAGACTTGCAACTGGATGTTGAGTCTTTACCTCCCAAAGATCAGAGACTTGCAATTGATTTACGAGGTCGCAATCCAGATGATGTCTTCTCCAATATTCCTTATGAAAAAGGGGCGTTGTTTTTGCGTGAGCTTGAGCAAAATGTGGGGCGCGATAACTTTGATCAGTTCTTACTCGGATACTTCAACGATTTTGCATTCCAAAGTATCACTACTGACCAATTCTTAACGTATTTGGAAGCAGAGCTAGTAGCTAAGCATAGCGCTGTGCTGTCTTTACCACGTATTAAGCAATGGATTTTTGAACCAGGTGTTCCAGAGGGCGCTCCGACGGCTGGTTCAGGTGCTTTTGCTGTAGTCGATCATGCGCGTAATAACTGGCTTCGTGGTGAAGTGAAAGCGAAAGATATTGATACCTCTAAGTGGGTGTTTCATCAGTGGAAATATTTCTTAAGCAATCTGCCTGAGAAATTGACGCAAGAGCAACTTGCAGAGTTAGATGATGCTTTTGGTTTAACAAAAAGCACGAATAATGAGATAGCTTCAACATGGTTGCTTATTAGCATCAACAACTGGTATGAGCCAGCTTTTGGAAGATTGCATGAATACTTGGTGCAAATAGGGCGTAATAAACTCGTTAGACCGCTTTATGCTGCGCTTTCTAAAACGCCCGAAGGCAAAGTTATCGGACGCAAAGCATTTGAAGAAGCGAAGCCGGGGTACCATCCTCTTACCGTTGTCGCTAACCAAAAATATGTAGAGTAAATCGGAAACAGGATTAAGGAGACTAAGCTTGGTTGAGGGAGCTCAACCAAGCTAATTTAAGGTAATGGTTGAACGAAATACAAATATGGATATGGAACAGAATCTCGAAGATGTCACGGGGTTTAACTTGCGGTCGCTTAGGACTATTAGAGATCTTTTTATACGTCCGCGTGAAGTGTTTGAGACTTATCAAGAAGGGACGTTGGGTAGGTATGCGCCTTCCTTTAAAATATGGATAAGCCTAGTTGGCTTAACGTTTTTAGTGCTGTTTTTATTGGGAGGTGCTGATTCCTTCTATGCTCAATACTCAGGCGATTCGTTTAGGGGGCTCCTAGAAGCAGCGGATATACCGGAAGATAAATTCGACGACTTTATGAATGTTTGGGCAGAAATCCTTTCAATTGCTCAAATGCCAATTGTCTCAGTTTTTATGTTGTTGACTGTGCCTTTACTCAAACGTTTTAATCGAGAACTCAGCGTTGCTGCAAGAGTGAATATTGCTTTTGCTATCCTTATTCCAAGCCTTGTCATAGGATTTGGGACCTTGATCTTAGCTAAGTTCTACCACCTTTCTATGTTGGCCTCCATGAGTGTGACTTGGTTAACTTACTTTGTAACGTTTTTTCGTGGCACTCTGGGCTGGTTTAATAATACATTCCCTCAAGCTTTCTTTAAGAGCTTACTTTATACGTTGGCTTTGATTGTTATAGAGTTCGTTGCCTACCTTGTTGTTATTTTTGTCACATCAATGATTACCCTTCAACAGTTTTAAAAACATCAGACGTAGCTACTTATTAAATACATAAGGCGATCCCAGTTATGGGATCGACTCCAAATTCCCCGTCCCAAAACTGGGACTCCTTTAGTATCTAAATTATTGTTAATAATTTATCTCATTGTTTTAATTAGGTATTTTTTCTGGCACGTAACTTGTTTTATCTATGCTGAAGAGTAGTGAGCAAATTTGCTCGAATAATTTTTTTGGTGACTTATGGATATTGTGAGAACAAAGAAAAGCCGACAGTTTAAAGGCAAAGCGATGATGCTTATCGCGTTGTCGTTAATCGTTGTTGCTTTGGCTTACGGTTTTTTATTCAAGAGTAACGCATCACATATTGTTGATAGTGAATCATTACTTATTGATACCGTTAAGCGAGGTGAGTTGGCGGTCAGTGTGCGAGGAGTGGGAGTATTGGCGCCTAAAGATATCCGTTGGTTAGCGACGAATGTTGACGGCAAGGTAGAACGACTTTATGCCAAAGCAGGTGCAGTCGTGAAGAAAGGTGATCTCATCATGCAGTTGTCGAATCCGGCACTTGTACAACAGCTTGAAGAGCGCCAATGGGAATTGGATGAGTTGGAAGCTCAGACCACTGCGTTGAGGGTTTCTCTGGAGTCTGAAGTGTTAGATAGGGAAGCAGCAGTGATTAACGAACAGCTCAATTATGAACGTTCACTGTTAACGCTAAACGCACAAAAAAGTCTGTTAAAGCAAGGAGTGAATGCTGTTTCTCAGATCGATCACGAGACGAGCAAAATTGAGGTCGCGCAGAATAAGCAGCGCCTTGAGCTGGAAACAAAGCGTTTAGTTAAGCAAAAAGAAAATGCCGAAGCACAGTTGCTAGCGAATGAAGCGCGGTTAAACAGGATGAGAAAAACACTGGAGCGAATGGAAGAGCAAGTAGAAAGCCTGAATGTTCGCGCCAGTATCGATGCCATTGTGCAGACAATGTCGATGGAGATAGGTCAGCAAGTAACCGTAGGAACGAATCTCGCCAGATTAGCCAAGCGCGATGAATTTATTGCTGAACTACGGATACCTGAGAACAGAATTCAAGATGTAGTTGTTGGGCAATCGGTGTTGATTGATACGCGCACTAGTCAAGTTGAAGGCTTAGTTCAGCGCATCGACCCTGCTGTAGATAATGGTGTGGTTCAGGTTGATATTGAGCTTGTAGGCGCACCGCCAAAAGAAGCTCGTCCAGAGCTCACAGTCGAGGGCGTGATTGAGATAGTGAATATCCCAGATACCCTTTACGTCAGAAGGCCTATGTTTGCGAAGAGTCGAGGCGAATCTTTTATTTACTTGGTTGATGATAACGGCAACGTTGCCAACAAACATGCGGTGAGTTTCGGACAGTCATCAAACACCTTTATCGAGATTAAGAACGGCCTGACGTTGGGGCAAGAGATTATCGTATCTGATGTTTCCTCATGGGAAGAACATCAGCAGATTAGAATTAACTAGTTACGGAGAGCCATCAAATGAATAACGAAAATCAACAATTAGTGAACTTGGTTGGGATCAAAAAGGTTTTTTATACAGATGATGTGGAAACACATGCGTTGAATGACATTAATTTAAGTATCAACAAAGGTGAATATCTATCGATAACAGGGCCTTCAGGGTGTGGCAAGTCAACGCTTTTATCTCTGCTTGGGTTATTGGATACATCGACTTCAGGTGCTTATCAATTAGCTGGGCATGATGCAGCTAGTTTGGATAGGGATGAACGTGCGCGTATTCGCAATAAAGAAATTGGGTTCGTATTTCAGGCGTTTAACTTGATTAGCGACATGTCTGTGGCAGAGAACGTGGAATTACCACTGACTTACCGTGAAGATATCAGTAAAGAAAAGCGCAAAGAGATGGTGAGTCAAGCGTTAGAAAAGGTCGATATGCTTCATCGTGCGAACCATTTCCCTTCCCAATTATCTGGGGGACAACAACAAAGAGTTGCTGTTGCTAGAGCAATATCCGGTAATCCTTCGATAATTCTTGCGGATGAACCGACAGGTAACCTGGATTCCAAAAATGCGCAGTCGGTTATGACCTTACTTGATCAGCTACATGAGCAAGGTGCGACTATCTGTATGGTTACTCATGATCCGAAATCTGCAGCGCGAGCTGAACGTACGATCGAGGTTTTTGATGGCAAAATTGTCGCTGATCGTACAACAGAAAAAGCACCATTAATCGCTGTTTAAGCGGGTATTGAAGATAGGAGAGAACTTATGTCTTTATCGTTAGATATCAAATATTCAGCGAGATTGTTGGGGAAAAAGCCTGCTTTTACAGCACTGACCGTTTGTATTGTTGCTGTTGGTTTGGGCCTGACACTTTACGCTTTTTCATTGTTAAACGGTCTACTTTTTACGCCATTGAGCTTTGCGGATAAAGAGCCTATTTACGCTGTCGAGTCCATGTATGACCATACTCATTTATCACGCCGGCCTGCGGATACAATGGACCTCTATCATCTGAAACAAGATAAATCGCTGTTTAAGGATATGGGTTTTTATACGGAAGGAACGACTTTTGTCGGTGGTACTGGAGAAGGGCTGAGGAAATTTAATTCTACCTATACATCATGGAACTTATTTAGTTTCACTGGCGTGCAGCCTGTATTAGGTCGTACGCTGAGCCCAGAAGATCAGTTCGAAGGTGCAGAACAGGTACTGGTTATGGGGTACGACATGTGGCAAAGCTATTTCAACGGCGATCCTAATGTCATTGGTAAAGTTGTTCCTATTGATGGTTCAGATCCAGCACGTGTTGTGGGGGTTATGCCCGAGGGATTTGCTTTTCCATCAGTTGCTCAAATGTGGCAACCCTTGCCTCAAAGCATTGTAGAGCCTACAGAACGTGATTCAAGTCGCCTGTTTGCGTACGCCAAGTTGGCCGGTGGTGTGAGTTTAAAGCAAGCTCAGTTATCACTATATAACACCAGTCTTGAGCTTAGCCAAACTCTCCCTGAAGAAGCGAGGGGGATGATTAGTGCTGATGGTAGGTATCTCTCAATTGAGCCATTCAAGAAAGCGAATATCACTCAGTATTACGGTATGTTCTTGGCGCTATGGGCTGTATCCGTGTTGATCCTGCTACTTGCTTGTATCAATGTCGGGAATTTATTGTTAGCTCGAGTGAACGAAAGGATTAAGGAAGTGGCTATTCGTGTTGCGCTTGGCGTTCCCAGAAAACGCCTGATCCTACAAATGCTACTTGAAAGTGTTTTTATTTGCTTGCTTGGTGGCTTTATTGCTTTGTTACTTGCAGGTTGGGGATTAGATGTTACGAATGAAATCTTTGATGAAACTTATGCTGTTGATGATTTAAAACCGTTTTGGTGGGTTGTTGGTTTAGATGGTGAATCCATGTTGGTTCTATTGGGCACCATTGTTGGTATGGTTGTTGTTACGGGCTTTATTCCTGCTAAACGTTCTTTAAATGGCGACTTTAATGCCGTGTTACGTGATGGAACCAGAGGTGCGCTCGGGCAGAAGGCGGCAAAAGTTACTAAAGTACTCGTGGTATCAGAAATACTATTATCAGCGGTTGTGTTAATTTTAGCGACAATTCTGCTGGTATCGAGTCATGGTGCGACAAATGCTGACTACGGTGTTAATACTGAAAAACGTTTGACGGCTCAATTACAATTACCACCAACGGCTTATCCTATTCGAGACGAGACAGAGTTTGAGCATGAAGATAGAGTTGCTCGTTCGAAGTTCTACTACGACCTTAAAGCCTCGCTTGAAAGTAGAGATGATATTAATGGCGTTGTTTTTATGTCTCAGTTACCTGGTACAGGTGGCGGTACAAGTCACTTTGAAATAGAAGGACGGGAAGCTCCCGTCTATAACGAGAATCCATACAGTAATAATGAAGGAGTATCTCGTGACTCATGGTATGCGCTGGGAATGGAAATTGTTGAAGGACGAGACTTTGATTTCCGAGACGTGGGTGAAGGGGTTAATAGCATGATCATCAATGAATCTATTGCTAAAGAGTTTTTCCCTGATGGTGATGCTGTTGGTAAGAGAGTCAGGCAGGTTTTCCGGAATAATAAAAGGGACTGGAATACCATAGTTGGCATTGTGTCAGACACTTATCATGGCACCACAATGGATTTTTCCGGATCGCCTTACAACGTTTATCACGTTATGGATAACTGGGGCATGTTTCAAGTGATGGTAGCTATCAACTATGAGGGTAGTCAGGCTCAAGCTCAGCAAGGACTTATTGATGAGGTTAATCGCGTTAACCCGGATGTGGGCATCTTCCATATGCAATCATATGATGAGCTGATCGAGAAACCTATATTGCTTATTGCAGCAGTGAGTAAGATATTCTTGTTGTGTGGATTAGTTGCAGCGTTTTTGGCTGCTTCAGGAATATATGCTGTGGCCGCAAACAGCATCCAACAGCGCACGCAAGAAATTGGTGTTCGCAGAGCACTAGGATCAACGGATGGCAAGATTATGAAGTTATTTATGAAACAAGCCAGCTGGCAACTAATGGTTGGATTAGTTGTAGGTATCGGATTATCTGTATGGCTACTAGGCTTTATGTCGCAAACGATGGTATTCAACAACCTAAGCTACTGGTTAGGTATGTTTGGAATGCCGTTAATGATCATTGCGATAGTCCTATTTGCAACCTACATTCCTACTCGGAAAGTGATTGAGTTAGAACCTAGTGATGCCTTGCATCATAACTAATCACACAACTGTGTTAATTGGATACACCAACCGCTATTTTTACTATTGGTTGGTGTAGACTCTCTTTCGAATTAATTATTTTTTCCTTTCTGTGGCGGTATATATTTAACAGACCCCAAGCGGCAGTTTGAAAGATGAAAAGTCTAAAGGACAACTGAAACCATAATGTCGAACACTATTATTGTGGCTGATGATGATGCGAGTGTTATCACTGCCCTAAAAATGCTTCTTAAATCGCAAGGTTACGATGTTGTTGCTGTAACAACTCCTCAAGCGTTGATAGAACAAATTGAGTTGCGAGATTTTTGTGCTGCGTTAATTGATTTGAACTATCAGGCTGACACAACGTCTGGTCAGGAAGGTTTAACCCTTATCGCTGATATCAAACGGCTTAATGAATTCTTACCCATTATTGTTATGACGGGATACAGCAGCGTTGAAGTGGCTGTTGAAGCAATGAAACTCGGGGCTTCGGATTTTGTTCAAAAACCTTGGAGTAATGAGCGTTTACTACATACCCTGCGCACGCAAATTAGTGTGCATGATATGAATGTCAGAGGTACTCGGTTGGCTCAGGAAAATGCGCTGCTCAAAACGCAAATACAGGAACCTGCTTATTCATTCGTCGCTCACTCGGACATTATGCAATCCTTGCTTGCGCAGTTAGAAAAGCTTGCGCAAAGTGATATGAGTATTTTGCTGACGGGTGAGAATGGAACGGGCAAGAGTATGTTCGCTGAATACATTCATCAGCACTCTCAACGACAGAAACAAGCGTTTATCGGTGTCAATATGGGTGCGATTTCTGAATCCCTTTTTGAAAGCGAAATGTTTGGACACGTCAAAGGCGCTTTTACCGATGCAAAGGAAAGTCGCATAGGCCGCTTTGAACTAGCTGAGTCTGGCACTATTTTCCTTGATGAAATTGCTAACATTACTATGTCGCAGCAAGCCAAGTTACTCAGAGTCTTGGAAGAACGGAAGTTTGAAAAGGTTGGCAGTAGCAAAACTCAAAATGTCGATGTGAGGCTTGTTTCCGCGACCAATGCGGATATCGATGCAATGCTCAATGAGAATGCTTTTAGACAAGATCTCTTGTATCGCTTGAATACGGTGACCATTAATATCCCTGCGTTAAGGGAACGCAAACCGGATATTTTACCCTTGTCCAATCACTTCCTGAATGAATTTGCACAAAAGTATCATGTTGATGTTGGAACCATTAGCGAAGATGCGAAAGCGGCATTGGAAGCTTACCATTGGCCGGGGAACATTCGAGAATTAGGACATATCATCGAACGTGCTTTGTTTTTGCGCAGCGGAAACGTTATTCAAGCTGGCGATTTAGGATTGCCATTGACTAACTCTAATGATTCTGATGAAGAAAAGGGGGCATGGGACAGTGCAACTTTAGACGATATAGAGAAGGATGTTATTCAGAAGAGGCAAAAAGCATTTGATAACAATCCACTGAAAACCGCTGAGTCACTCGGGTTAAGCCGCAGTGCGTATTACCGACGTCTTGAAAAATACCAACTACTTGAGTCATAGTCGTCTTGTTTTGAATAACCTCATAGAGCCTTATGCTAAAAAAACTTAAGGAAACGAAAGTTGCCTTTGAAGACAGGTTAGTTCGAATTGCTTTGTTGGGTGCTAGCCTACCTACGGCGCTTAGCATTGTGTTTATAGTGTCCGCTGAATTGTCCGTATACCTCAAAATACTACTGATATTTTTGCTCCTGGTTGTGGTGTCTTATGCAGCCTTTGCGATTTGGCAACAGGTGATATTTCAATTACGAACCTCAACAAATCTTGTCGAAGCGATGACGTCGGGAGATTACGGGCTTCGAGCCAATAACAAAGGTGTCGATGGCGCTTTAAGTGATTTTAATCAGCTGCTGAACAAGCTAGCGCAAAGGTTAGCGGAACAAAGTTTAATAACACGTGAGAAGCAAATTCTACTGACAAAAATCACAGATCAGATAGATGTTGCTGTAGTGGCTGTTGATCAAGAAAGTAACTTGACCTTGATGAATCCTGCCGCCGAAAGGTTATTTAAAAAACGCTTCGACGAATTGGAAGGTTGGCCCATAAAAAACTTGGGTTTGCAGAATGTGATGACTGAAGCTTTGAATAAAGTGACTGAGTTTGAGATCAATAAAGATAAGCGCAAAGTTTATGTTCGAACCGATACCTATTTTGAGTTAGGTGAAAAGCACCATATTATTTTTATTACCGATATTCAGCATCTTTTGCGTGATGAGGAAAGATTGGCTTGGCAGCGTTTACTTAGAGTCCTTAGCCACGAAATTAATAATTCTCTAGCTCCCATTGCTTCCATTAGTGAAACCCTGACTCAGTCATTTAAGAGCGAAGATGAAAGCCAACCTCTCTCGCAGGATAGTCGTGAAAATCTATTTGAAGGGTTGTCTGTTATTACTGAGCGAGCTCACTCTTTAAATCACTTTATACAGGATTACCAAAAGCTGACTCGCTTACCTTTACCCAACAAAAGTGAGTTTTCGTTGCGTCCGTTTATGCAATCCATCTGTCAGCTTTTTGAAAAAAGTGAATTCAATGTGCCTGATAAAGATATGAAAGTGTTTGGCGATCCTGAACAATTACAGCAAGTCTTTGTGAATTTGTTTAAAAATGCGCAGGAAGCGAACCTTGCAAACAATCAAATTACCTCATCAATTAAGCTGGAATGGTATGCGAGATCAGATAATGTGGTGATTGAAGTGTGTGACCAGGGGACGGGTATCAACAATGAAGACAATCTGTTTGTACCATTCTACACAACCAAGAAACAAGGGAGTGGGATTGGTCTTACATTGAGCCGACAAATTGCATTGAATCATGGCGGTGATTTGAATCTGATGAATAAGGTAGAAGGCCCGGGGGCGCAGGCTATATTTACATTGCCTTATCAGCGTAGCATCGTTGGTTAGCTATTGTTCTTTCTTAAAAGGTAGCAACGTTGCTGCTTGTTCTTTATAAGCGCTGATATGGTGCTTTTCGTCGGTTAAGAAACGCTGGATAGCATTTTTAAAATCAGGGTGGCTGATCCAATGATTTGAATAGCAGTAAATCGGCTCAAACCCTCGCATAATCTTGTGCTCACCCTGGGTGCCGGGGTTAAAACTGGCTAGCTTATTTTCGATACAAAACTCTATGCCTTGATAGTAGCAACACTCGAAGTGCAGGCCGTCGATATCTTCCAAAGTGCCCCAGTAGCGTCCATAGAGGTTCTTTTGATCGTATAGATATAAAGCTGCTGCGATTTTTTCACCCTTGCGATCTGCAAGGACTAGCATCAAGTTGTTAGGCATGGTCTCTAATAGCGAGTCGAAAAATGCCTGTGTGAGATAACCATTGTGCCCACTTCTTTTGAGGTAAGTCTGACGATAACAGTGATAGAAGTGATGCATATCCGTGCTTGATATGTCTGAACCGACAATACGCGAGACCTCAACTTCGCTATGTGTAACTTTGGCTCTTTCTTTTTTGACATTCTTGCGCTTGCGCGAGGCGAAGGTGGCTAGGAAGTCTTCGAAGTTAGCATAGTTTCGATTAAACCATTGAAACTGTACCGAGTGCCTTTGCATAAACTGATGTGGAACTAGGCCTTCGCTGATACTTTCGGTATTAAATAAACAGTGGATAGACGATAAACCTAGACGTTCGGATTCATCAATAAGCGCTTGTGAAATCAGCGATTGAACATCGTTAATATTAAGGCCAGTAGATGTGAGTACGCGTGGCCCTGTAACAGGAGTAAAAGGGATAGCATTCAGGAGTTTAGGGTAGTAGTGCATGCCATTTCTCTGATAGGCATCTGCCCAAGCCCAATCAAATACATATTCGCCGTAGCTGTGTGTTTTCAGGTAAAGCGGGACAATCAAGACTAAGTTGCCATCTTCCCAACCCAACAAGTGATAGGTTTGCCAACCGGTTTCAGCTGTTGTACTGCCACTCTGTTCCAAAGCTTGGATAAACTCATACCGAGTAAATGGATAGCCTGAAGCGTTTAAATCATTCCATTTCTCCGGTTCAATTTGTTGAATACTGCTCACAAATTCGAATTTGAGTGACATATATACCCATTACCTTTCAAAATGCAGAGAATCAGCTGAAGACTATACTCAATAGATTTTAAAACGCACGTAGGCGGCAATCGAGGGAATCCCCATGAGCATAGATAGACTATGTGATTGGGGTGAGCGAGGGAAGCCAACAACCGTGAGTTTTTAAAGATGAAGAGTAAAAAAGTCTTTGAATAAGGCGAATGATGGCAGGCGCAGTGGTGCTGCGTCAATATCATTCAACACAGCGCAGAGACTTTTTAGCTCAGCCTTTCAGGAGCATGACAGCACACTCATTGCGTCGTTACGCCTACTGGAAAGGTGGCAGACATTCCTGCGCAGGCGTGCCTATCACTGAATGCGCTGTCACTGCTCTGATTTCTGTATTTTGAAAGGTAATGGGTATAATCTCAATATCCTATTCTTTTGGTGTTTTACTTTGCGTCGGGAACTTGAAGATATTAATAGCGCTATTACGCGATTTTTGTCGCGTAGAGAGCATAGCGAATATGAGTTAGTTAATAAACTCGCACATAAAGGTTATGAGTCGAATGATATTCGTCCTGCTTTGGATAAGTTTAAGCAAGCGAATATATTAAGTGACGTCAGGTTTGCTGAATCCCGAATCCGAGATAGAGCTTATAAAGGTTATGGCGAATACTGGATTCGACAGGAGTTGAAGCAACATCAGCTATCTGAGGATGTTATCGAACAAGCTTTCATTGAAGAGCCTCAAGATTGGTTTGAGATTGCTAAAAGTTGGATGTCTAAGAAGTACGCTCGACAAGCTGAGCTGCTGCAAGACGATTGGAAAAAACTGCAGAAAGCTAAAGGAACTGCAAGGAATCGTGGTTTTTCTCAAGAGCAGATTAATTATGCTCTGGAATGTTTATTTAATGATGCGGAAGAAGATAACTTAACTGGCTTTAATTAATCGATAATTCCGAATCGTTGGATTACGCCGCAGACATTGTTATAGCTGGATAAATCGTGTTATCTTTGCGCGCATTAATTAAGGGACTGAATTCCTCATTATTTGTACTTAAAATTCCTAATTACTCGAGCAATCAATGACTAAATCGACCGCTGATATTCGTAGCGCTTTCATCCAGTATTTCACCCAAAACCAACATCAGGCTGTTAGCAGCTCTTCACTGGTTCCTGCAAATGATCCAACGCTGTTGTTTACCAATGCGGGCATGAATCAATTTAAAGATGTTTTTTTAGGCGCGGAGAAACGCAATTATTCACGAGCGGTTTCCTCTCAGCGCTGTGTTAGAGCTGGTGGAAAGCATAACGACCTTGAGAATGTGGGATACACCGCTAGACACCACACCTTCTTTGAAATGTTGGGTAACTTTAGTTTTGGTGATTACTTTAAGTCAGACGCGATTAAGTTTGCTTGGGGCTTCTTAACCGAAGAGTTGAAACTGCCCGTTGAGAAGTTATTAGTTACGGTCTACCACACTGATGATGAAGCGTTTGATATATGGCATAAGCAGATAGGTTTGCCGGAAGATAAAATTATCAAGATCAGTACTTCAGATAATTTCTGGTCTATGGGTGATACAGGACCTTGCGGGCCTTGCTCTGAAATCTTTTATGACCACGGTGAACATATATGGGGTGGCCCTCCCGGTTCACCAGAAGAAGATGGCGATCGTTTTATTGAAATCTGGAACCTGGTTTTCATGCAGTTCAACCGTCAAGCTGATGGTGAAATGCAGCCTTTACCTAAGCCATCGATAGACACAGGTATGGGGCTGGAACGTATTTCAGCCATCATGCAAGATGTTCACAGTAACTATGAAATCGATATCTTCCAAAATTTGATTAAAGCAGCAGCTGAAGTTGTCGGCACCAGTGATATGGAGAATAAATCACTACGAGTTATTGCCGACCATATTCGTTCTTGTGGCTTCCTAATTTGTGATGGTGTTATGCCGTCAAATGAAGGTCGTGGTTACGTGCTTAGACGTATTATCCGACGTGCAGTTCGCCATGGGTATAAGCTTGGTGCTAACGATGTTTTCTTCTATAAGCTCTATTCTGCGCTAATCGAACAGATGGGCGATGCTTATCCTGAATTGAAAAAACAGCAAGTGTCTGTTGAGAAAGTATTAAAGGTTGAGGAAGAGCAATTTTCTAGAACCTTGACTCGCGGCATGCAAATTCTGAATGAAGCTTTGGAACAAATTGATGGAGATGTGATTCCAGGCGATGTCGTGTTTAAACTTTACGATACGTATGGTTTCCCTGCGGATTTAACTGCAGATGTTGCTCGTGAGAAAAATGTTTCGATAGACCAAAATGGCTTTGATGAGTGTATGAAGCAACAACGTGAACGTGCACAGCAGTCCAGTCAATTTGGTACAGATTATAACGATCAGCTCAGTTCAGAGGCTGAGTCGGAGTTTACTGGATATGATAACGAAGCCGGTAATACGACTATTGTTGAATTGTTCAAAGGCTCTGAGGCTACTAACCTATTGAGCCAAGGTGAAGAGGGAATCGTTGTTCTAAACTCTACACCGTTTTATGCCGAGTCAGGTGGTCAGGTTGGTGATACTGGTAAACTAACGCTAGAGAACGGTTACTTTGAAGTTAAAGATACCGTTAAGTTAGGTAACGCTATTGCACACATAGGTGTCGCGCACACCACGCTAAATGTTGGTGATGCAGTTCAGGCAAACATTGACAGTGAAAGACGCGCCTCTATTAAACTGAATCACAGTGCGACTCACCTAATGCACGCTGCACTACGGAAAGTGTTGGGTGAGCATGTGACCCAAAAAGGGTCTTTAGTTGATGCTCAGCGCCTTCGTTTCGACTTTTCTCACTTCGAGGGTGTGACACCGTCTCAATTACAGGAAATTGAGCGCATGGTGAACCAAGAAATTCGAGAAAATAATTCACTTGATACTCAATTAATGGACTTAGATGCCGCTAAAGCGTCAGGTGCTATGGCATTGTTCGGTGAAAAGTACGACGAAAAAGTGCGTGTTGTTTCAATGGGCGGTTTTTCCGTTGAACTTTGTGGCGGAACACACGTAAAACAAACAGGTGATATCGGTTTATTTAAGATTATTGCTGAAGGTGGTATTGCAGCAGGTGTAAGACGTATTGAGGCAATTACTGGTGAGACGGCAGTTCAATGGATGCAGCAGCAGTCTGATGATGTTAATGCACTGGCTAGCATGCTCAAAACAGATACCCAGAGTATTGCAGATAAGATCACACAACTTCAGGAGCAGAACAAGGCTCTGGAGAAGCAGCTTGAGCAAGCTAAGAAGAAACTGGCAAGTCAAGCTGGCAGTGATTTGTTATCAAATATTAACGAAATAAAAGGGATTAAGGTCCTATCTGCTAAACTACAAGATGTAGATGCAAAAGATCTGAGAACCTTGATGGATGATTTAAAGAATCAATTAGGATCAGGAATTTTGTTGCTTGGATTGGCTCAAGAGAATAAAGTTAACCTTATTGCAGGTGTGACTAAAGATTTAACCAGTCAAATCAAAGCAGGTGAATTAGTAAACTTTGTAGCTCAACAAGTGGGCGGCAAAGGCGGCGGAAGGCCTGATATGGCTCAAGCTGGTGGAACGAAACCAGAGCACCTAGATGCTGCATTAGCGTCTGTGCAACCTTGGTTAGAAGAACGACTATAGTTCTTCGCCTAATCAGTTTTTGAGGTGACAACAAAAACAGGGAATGGTTAGGAGTGTAAATTCTGGTTAATTACCCGAATTACGCTAAATTTAATATTGGATGCTTTTGGAATAACGGAAAAGGAGCAATAGAATGCTTATTTTAACTCGTCGTGTGGGTGAAACTTTAATGGTCGGTGATGACGTGACAGTCACTGTACTAGGAGTAAAAGGGAATCAAGTTAGGATTGGTGTTAACGCACCTAAGGAAGTGTCTGTGCATCGTGAAGAAATTTACATGCGAATTCAGGCTGAAAAGAATGTCCAACTTGCAGCACATCAACAAGCAGCTAAAGCAGCTGAAGATGATCAGTAACTAGGTTTACCTGGCAGTACCATTCTGCATAGTTGAATCGTTACTTTGCTTGATGATTTAACTATGTGGAATGGGGTAAATTTAGGGCCTTGGACCTTGGCATTGCCGCCATTGTTCAAGGCTGGCATCTTAGTAATCTCCTTTAATTTCGCTTCTTTTTCACGCTAATAAGCTATTGACTTTTCATTGTTGTTTAAAATCCAAGCATACAGTAAATATGATAAGAAAAAGTGTTTGACTTCCTTTAGCTAATCAGTAGAATTCCGCCCACATTTTGAGACATCGCTTAATTAAATTAAGTCTCTCAAGATGTATAAAGAAGTGCTCCGGAGAGGTGGGTGAGTGGCTGAAACCAGTTCCCTGCTAAGGAACCGTACGTTAATTCGTACCGAGGGTTCGAATCCCTCCCTCTCCGCCATCACTACTTGCGCGTGTGTAGCTCAGCTGGATAGAGTACCTGGCTACGAACCAGGCGGTCGGAGGTTCGAATCCTTCCACACGCGCCATTCCTTCTTCTTAGAATCTTAAATACCTCATATAGTTACTTAGATGAATTCTTGTATTCGGAAGGATTAAGAACCGATAAGAGGTTCGACAAAATTGTCCGGAACAATTTTGAACGCGCGAAGTGCGGCCCTTAGAGCGAAAGACAGGATGTCTGAAGTAATCCTTCCACACGCGCCATCTTTTCTAAAAAAAACTTATTCCAATTCCTTAAACCTAAACAGTTGAGCAGTCTAAATATTTTGCTAATGGGTATGCAATTGCAGGTTATCAGCTTATATCCAAACAGGCTTCAAAGGCTTGGGGCAATTCCAAATATGACTAAAAAATTCTCCAAGATCACATTGACAACAATCCGGCTGAGGTCTTAACTCAATATATAATGGACGTACACCTTGATTGAGCGAAGGACGTTATCTTCCCTTAGAAAGTTCAGGTGAGTAACTTTGACTACTCTAATAATAATAATGATGGGACCTAGGTGTTGACTTAAAAAACGGGTCGTCATTGTTAAGGGATAATAATGGCAAGCTACTCGGTACTGCATGATATCAGCAAAGAGATACAAAAGAATTTGTATAATGCTTTGGTTGATACACCAGATACAGATTTTACCCTAACCGACGCCGATACTGATGTTATTTTGGCCAAGCCCGACGATGCCGAAAGTGAAAGCGGTAAGGTCGCTCTGTATCTTTATCATATGGACGTCAATGCGCATTTGCGAAACCAACCTAGGGTAGCTATTGGCGCCGAATCGCTGGTCAATCCTCCGTTGCCTTTTCGTTTACGGTTTTTGCTCACACCTGTCTCCGATTCTCACGTAACCAACCAGCTGATATTGGGGCGTTTGATCCAATTTCTTTACGACAACCCACTTATCCAGAGCTCGACCGATCTCGTGTTATCTGATGAACGCGGCGGCGCAAAAGAGTTGCGTATTCACCCCGATAATTTATCCGTTGAATCACTCAATCAGCTATGGACGGCTATGAATGAAGCCTATCGGCTAAGTTATGCTTTTACAGTGGACGTAGTTCATATTGATTCCGCCAAGCAACCTGCCGCTGCTCATCGCGTAGGCGTGTCGCAAGGTTCTATCTCGCCAGAGTCCTCGTCAGAAGCAGGTGACCTTTGATGATTACGCTAAGCGCCATTCAAGTTGGGAAAGTCAGCTTAATAGACAAAATCTCGCTGCGCCCTGTTACCGATGTGTCTCATTATCAGGTTGAATATCGCAGTGATAGCAATCCACGTTATTTACCCAGCCCTTTCAATTGTCGCATAGATGCATTGGGTAACTTATTGCTGCTTTCTGCCCAACCCGCATTGTCTTTACAGCGTGAGTTTGCTGCTGATGACTACCATTTTCGCATTCGCGTTCAAGCACCGGCTTACCAGAGTAGTACATCAACAATTACTGTGACAAAAGCGGCTTGGGATGCTTTTGTTGCACAAGTAGACGCTTTGGATGAAGGGCAGTTAGATGCCCCCTGGCAACTACTTTTTGACGAAACGGCTCAGATGGAGCCAAACGCAGTTGCCGCCGAGCTCAGTATGCGTCGGCAAAACCATCAGGCAATTAATCCTGATAATTATGTTTTAGAAGTCATTTCACCATCGTCAGTAAATGGACAGGCGATAGGCAGTTTGAATATTTGGAAGTTTTATCCATTACCGGTTGCCGACAAGGTAACGGTTGAGGTTCGGCTTTCAGCTGACAATTCAGTGGTTACATCAGCTGAATTCGGTATTGATTACACAAAAACGCTCAATGCTTGGGAACTTGCGATCAATCATTGAGCTACGGAGACTATGCTATGCCAGAGTATCTAGCACCTGGAGTCTATGTTGAAGAGGTATCATCAGGAAACAAACCTATTGAAGGCGTAAGTACCAGCACAGCTGGCATGGTAGGTGTCACTGCGCGAGGGCCAGTGAATGTGCCTACCTTAGTCACCAGCTTGGGTGGGTTTAATCGCGTATTCGGTGGGAAGTTGGATTACAACCTTTATACCAACAATCTTGATGCGCTTCCTTATGCAGCCGAAGGCTTTTTCAATAACGGAGGTTCACGTGTCTATGTGACTCGAATTGTGGGCGACAATGCTGCGCGCTCAGAAGCAGCTCTTTACTCAGAGAGTCTGGCCGGCTCTGCTGCATTTGAGTTAAGTGCTGGTATTGCCGTGAATGGTACGAGCTTACGGCTGGGATCGGGGCCTTTTGCTCAGCTGGCAGCTGACGTTAAGTTGCTGTTCTCAGAGCCCGGCAAGTCAGATGTGGTTGAGATCCAAAGTGTTGACAGTCGCACGATTTCTATCAATCGAGGGTTGGGTGCAGAGATTGCCGATGCAGCGGCCTTTGATGTCTGTTCTGCGGTATTGGATGAAGATGTGTCGGTCAATATCACACAGGACATGTCCGCGGCTGGCACATTGCAGATTGATGCGACACTAACAGCGACTTTGTCAAATCTCGATACACTGTTTATTGAGGACACTATTGATCCCAACAAAAGCGAGTACATTACCATCAATGCGGATGCAGTCAGCACCTTTGCCGAAAATGGCGGTGCGCTGCTATTCGATCATCCGGTCTCACGGACTCGATTACACAAAGTCACGATAACGGTTGATAAATCTTTTACCGCCAATGGCGCTGCCGCCGCAGCGGCCACCAATATTGCTATCAACGAATCGTTAACCGGGCAAGAAGCCTTAATTCGAACAGCCGGAGAATACTACCTTATCAATGGCGGTGAGGTAGTATTGACACTCAAAGCCGGGATTACACAGGGTTACTTGGCTGGCGCGAATGCGCGTTTTCTTGATGACGTATTTTGCCATGTGCATGGTATCTACCCTGGCGCTTGGGGCAACAACCTGCGCGCTATGGCTTTGCCAAAGAGCTTGTTGCAAACGCAAATGTCCTTCGAAGCTGCTGATACAGACACAGAGATTTTGTTGAAATCTGTGTTTGCTATTCAAAAAGGCACCTATCTGCGTTTTTCAGTGGCACCTGACAACATTGTGGTACGCAAAGTGACTGGCGTTGATCGCAGTGGATTAAAAGTGACTATTGAGTCACCTTTGGGCGTGATTATCACAGCCGATCGCCCAGTTGAGTCCATCGAATTTGATTTGGTGGTCGAGCGGCTTGAAGCCGATAAAATTGTCGAGAGCGAACGGATTGACGACTTAGCCATTGATGCCGAGCATCCGCGTTATGCGCCGCGTATTGTTGGCAGCTATGACAGTGGTAGCCAAACAATATCTAAATCTGGTGCGTCTGAACTGGTTCGCCTTGGAGGTTTCAACGATGGCAATGCACCATTGACCAGCGTTTTCTTTGACCTGGCCTCAGGCGATGACGATCTTGCTAGTATTGACGATCAAAGCTTTGTGGGCACGGCATCAGATGATCCAGATCAGCGTACGGGCATTCAGGCCATGATCAATGAGAACGATATCAGCATTGTCGCTGTTCCCGGCCAAACGTCGGTTGATGTGCAAAAAGCGTTGATAGTGCATTGTGAGCGCATGCGATACCGCTTTGCTGTGTTGGATTCTGAAAAAAGTGCCAAGTTAGCCGGTGTTCAAACACATCGCAAAAACTACGATACGACCTACGCTGCTTATTACTACCCTTGGTTAACCATAGCCGATCCGTTTGGCGAGAGAGGGGATGAATTAAACGTAGCACCCTCGGGACACGTTTTAGGTATATATGCCCGCACAGACGTGCAGCGCGGCGTGCATAAAGCGCCAGCGAATGAAGTCGTCAAAGCCATTCGCAGCTTTGAAACCCGATTGACCAAAGGTGAGCAAGATATTCTAAATCCCGGGCACATCAACTGCTTCCGTGATTTTAGAGATGCCAACCGAGGGTTGCGCTTGTACGGTGCGCGCACCTTGAGTTCTGATCCTGAGTGGAAATATGTCAACGTCCGGCGCCTGTTTTTGTTTATCGAAAAATCTATAGACGACGGTATGCAATGGGCCGTCTTTGAACCCAATGCGGAACCCTTGTGGGCGACGGTTCATCGCAGTTTGACTAACTTTTTACTAACAGTCTGGCGAAGTGGGGCGCTCGAAGGCGTCACGCAAGATGAAGCCTTCTTTGTCAATGTTGGCCTCGACACCATGAGTCAGGCTGATATTGATAACGGACGCTTGATTGTCGAAATTGGTGTGGCACCTGTGAAACCCGCAGAGTTTGTCATATTCCGTATAAGCCAGAAAGCCCGCGGCGCACAATGATAAGGAGATAGAAAATGGCAGAACGTAACGATCCCTATGCTCAGTATAATTTTCTGGTAGAAATTGATGATATAGAAGTTGCCGGGTTTACTGAAGTGGGCGGCCTCACCACCGAAAGCGATGCGATTGACTATCGCGAAGGTAGTGACGATAACACTATTCGCAAGCTACCAGGCTTGCGCAAGTACACCAACATCACGCTAAAGCGCGGCTATACTCAGAACGACGAACTATGGCAGTGGCGTAAGACTACTATTACTGGAAACACGCTGCGCAAGTCAGGTGCCATCGTTCTGTTGAATGAACAACGCACAGAAGTTATGCGTTGGAATTTCAAAGAAGGCTGGCTCGCTAAGTGGGAAGGTCCAACACTCAACGCGACCACGAATGAAGCGGCGATTGAATCCATTGAGATTATTCACGAAGGCCTGGAATTGGCTGGATAATTGATCATGGTTGCCCCCGGTGTTTACCTACAAGCGACTACGCAAGCCGCTGAGTCATTTGACATCCGGACCGATCTGGCCGGTCTGATTGGCTATGCAGAAAAAGGACCTGCCTTTGTAGCGACACGTGTTAACTCATATGCAGAGTTTGTCGATATTTTTGGTGAATACAAGGCGGCCTACCTTACCGTTAGTGCAAAAAGCTTTTTTGACAATGGTGGGGTAGTGCTTTTTGTCGTTCGTGTCACTGCAGGTAGCGCGCAAACTGCAAGGGTAGACTGGCATCATTTTCGTTGCTTTGCAGCAGCACCATTTTATGTTGGGCCTGGTGCCGAAACGCAAAAAAATGCACGGCGAAAATACGACCATGCCGAGTTAGCAGGCACGCCACGCTATTACCGTATACAAAGTCCGGGAGTTTGGGGTAACGATCTTAATGTCGAGCTGCGCCTCAACAATCCGTCAAAGTTGACGGTACAACAGTGGGAGCCTCAACTCAAACGCGCGCGGTTGTCCAGTGTGGCAGGTATTGAAGCTGGCAGTTTGCTCGATGTCAGCGAACTATACGATGTCGCCAGTGCCAGCGACCCGCAATGGATAAGAGTGACCTCTGTTGATGCCGCTCGCCAGCAGATCATATTTCATGAGCTTCCGCATGCCCTGATTGCAAAGGACTGTAGTGGTGAATCATTATTTGTTGTTGTGTTGGCCTTGACTGTGTACTTCCGTCGTCAGCAGGTTGAAATATATGAGCAACTGGCCCTACATCCACGGCACTCGCGTTATTTTGTCGATGTGATAAATCGCCGTAGCCGCTTTATTGCAGTTAATGAACCTGACGTTATCTACGACGAGTGGCATTGGCTATCCACACTTGCCAATACCTACAATCTTACTGGTGGGCAGCTGAATATGTCGGAGTTACTGGTCAGTGATTTTGAGCGCGCGATTGACCAAGTTCAGCATGAGAACCAAATTGCGTTGTTGTCCGCTCCTGATCTGGTTTACCAACAGCCTTTGCAAGCAGAGGAGATTCCACGTTTTATCGACAACAATCTTTGTCTACACCTACTTCCAAAAGCGAAAGGCCATCTACAAGGCAGGGTAATCAACAACGCCAATCAGTCCTCGGTCCAATTTGCCAGAGTTATACTAAGAGCCAGCTTACCCGATGGCACGCCGCTGATGTTTGAGGCAAAAACGGATGCGACAGGGAAGTTCGGCCTGCAAAACCTGCCGTCAGGCAGTGCAACGGTCAGCATCGAATCATCCGTGTATGAATTAGAGGAGTTCTCGGTCACCATCCAGGCGTTTGGTCGATTGACTGAAGATGTCTTTCGCCTAACGCCAATTGACTTACCACCGGCTTTTGGACTAAGCGATATTCAAAGGTTACAAACTCAACTTATCGAACAGGCAGAGCGCTTGCACTCGCATTACCTGCTTCTTGATACCCCGGCTATCGCCAATAAGTTAGACGATGTGCTCAGTTGGCGATATCAGCTGGACTCAAAATATGCATCACTGATTTACCCTTGGCTGAAATTCGGTCACGCTGAAGACGATCGAGAACAACCTGCCTCTGCATTGGTGATGGGCGCACTGGCACAGGCTGATCTCGCTAAAGGGCTACACTACGCCAGCGCCAACTTACCTTTAGTGACCCATGGACAGCTAAAACATCACCTGACTGACGTCGAGCATGCGCGTTTAAATGACGCCAATATCAACGGCCTATTGGTGAAGCCCGGTGAACACATTCATCTGATGGGTGCTCGCACCCTATCCTTTGAACGGCCTTGGCGATATATCACCAGCACCCGGCTATTGATGTTTGTCGTTCGTTTTCTGGAACAGCGAATGCAATGGGTAACCTTCGAACCAAACTCCGATCTGCTGCGCATTGCTATTCGCACTAAGTTAATCAGCCTGATGGACCACTTGTGGCGCAAAGGTGCGTTGGTTGGGCACACGCCTCAGCAGGCATTTTCTGTGGTGTGTGACCAAACGAACAATACACAGGCGACAAGAGATCAAGGCTTGATGATAGCCGACATCGGTATTGCTCCGACTGAACCCAACGAGTTTATCTGGCTGGTGTATCAACGTGACGCAGATCGGGCAAGAGTAGAGGTGAGTTGAGATGGATTTGCCGCGCCTTGATCCTCTACCAGGTTACAACTTTCGCGTTGCTTTAATTGAAGGCGATTCTGTTGGGGCAGCGCTGCTCAGTGGTGTTCAGGGGCTTGCGTTGGGAGGATTTTCTGAAGTTACAGGGCTGGACGCCAGTATCGGGATATATGAGTACCTGGAAGGAGGCGTCAACGACAGGGTGCATAAGTTTATGGATCGTGCCAGTTACAGCAATATCACATTAAAACGCGGCGTGGGTTTGACTGATGACCTGTTCCTTTGGCATCAGGATTTTATTAAGGGCGAAGGTGCTGCGCGTAATGGGTTGATTGTGCTGTCCAATGATTTGGGACTGCCCATCAAAGTATGGACGTTTTACAACGGTATTCCTGTGAAATGGACGGGGCCAGAGTTCAATGCCACGACCAGTGGCATTGCTGTCGAGTCGTTGGAAATTGCGCATGAAAAGTTAGAGCTGACGGTCAGCCCTGGCTTGTTAACCAGTGTGTTTTAACAGAAGGACAAAGTCTTATGCCCAGTGAACAAAAGATTCAAATGGGAACGCTGACCAGCGAAATTACTGTTATTGATGAAGATGCGCTGCTTTCTGATGCGCAGCTAGAGCGGATCACCGCAGAGGTGATGAGGCGCGTTGAGCAAAAATTGCAGGTTGAGCAACAGCGAGCTCAGGATCAGGCGATTCACCAACAAGCATTTGATCGACAGGAGTGGTTAAGGTGAGTTTGAGCAATCCATTAACCAATGCCGAGCAGAGCAACGCACACAAGTTGACTTTTCAGCGCTTAAATATCGATAAATCGATGCGCGGAGACCCGGTTACTGTGGATTACAATCCCAAAGAGTTGGCATTTACCAAGCGTGCAAATTACGCCGATATTGCCATCCCAGGTCTGGATGTGGCACCACTGCAATTTGTGCGTGGTGACGCCGAAACCGTTGGCTTTGAACTCCTCTTTGATACGACATCGCATGGGATGGGCGACAGAGCTGTGCCTGTCATTGATAAATTTAAGGCCTTGTATGGGCTGGTGAAGATCGATGGCGATATGCACACGCCGCCTATCGTCAGACTCTCCTGGGGTGATAAAAATATTGGCTATTTGCCCAACGCGGAAAACGAAACTGCGCATGCCAATGTATTTGACGCTGTGGTACTCAGTGTCGAGCGCAAATTTTTGTTATTCACCTCAACAGGCACACCCGTGCGCGCCGTCGTAACCATGGCACTCAAGGAATATCGCAGTGTTGCTGAGCAAGTTGCCGCCATCAACTTCAGATCGCCCGATCACACGCGCATTTATACCGTTATGGAAGGTGACAACTTACCCTCAATCGCTGCTAAAAAATACAGTGATCCATCCTATTGGCGGGTTATCGCCGAACACAACGGCATTCGCAATGTGCGCCAGCTAACGCCTGGATCGCAACTCGAACTGCCGCCGTTGAGGTAACCGAATGAGCACGCCCATATTTGAAAATCGCTATCATTTTGCTCCTATGTTCGAGATCAGCCTCGAAAGCGGGGCTGTTAGCAATGCGGTATTGCGTGATGTGCAGGAGGTGACTTACACCGAAGCCGTTACAGGGTTTGATACCTTTGAATTTGTGCTCAATGACTGGGATGCAGCAACCCAACAAGTAAAATATAGCTCTCCGTTTGATGACAATGGGCAAGTGCGTAAGGTCAACGGCGAACCCGTACCTAACTTCGATCCGGGTACTTTGCTATCACTGAAAATGGGCTACTACGGCGAAGTGGTAGAACCTTCGACTATGATGAGGGGGCGGGTGATATCCGTGGCGCCGTCTTTTCCATCCAGTGGTACACCGACTGTGCGCTATCGGGCTATTTCAGAGTTGGCCAAATTTCAAAAAGAAAAAAAATCTATTGCTTTTGAAGAGCCTAAAAAACCGAGTGAGATATTCTCCACCATCGCGCGTGATGAGCTAAATGTGCAAAGTGATACCCCAAACCAAGCCAATGAAGCCTCGTTGGAATACCTGATTATGGCCGATGAGTATCCCATCATCTTTTTATGGCGTTTGGCTAAGCGTGTTGACTACGAAATCCGCCTTTTGGTTGACCCAGATACTCAACAGGAGACCTTGTTTTTTGGACCCAGGGCCGAAACTAGCGAAGTGATCGAACTCACCTGGGGGCAGTCATTGATCGACTTTTCGCCGCAAATCAAGATCAAGAACTTGGTCTCCAAAGTCGTCGTAAAAGGCTGGAATCCGGTGCAAAGCGGCGAATCGCGCCAAATTACGGGTGAGGCGACACTGGATGATATCGATCCTCAATTACCTGATAGTCAATTGCGCGATCAAATTGGTAACGCCATAGGGGAAACCTTAGAAACCGTGGTTAATGAAATTTTTGAAAGCGAAGATGAGGCCAATCAGCGGGCGCGCGACATACTCACCAATTTAACCCGCGATATGGTCACAGGTTCAGGCACATGTATTGGTGATCCCAGAGTCCGCGCCGGTGCCAAGCTTCAGCTCTCTGGTATGGGACCGAGATTTGATGGCGAGTACCTTGTGAAACAGTCTACCCATACCTTAGGTAATAGTGGCTATACGGTGAAATTCGCCTGTGAATTGAGTGGAGTTGTCACGTGAGCAGGCAGTTAGAGGGAGTCACTATTGGTTTGGTTACTGATCTGGAAGACCCAGAGCAGTTAGGGCGTATCAAAGTGAAATACACCTTGTTAGATGGCGAGCCATCAAGTCATTGGGCGCGTATTGCAACCCCCATGGCGTCATCCACAGCAGGTATGTTTTTCCAACCCGAAATAGATGACGAAGCTTTAGTAGTTTTTGAAAGTGGCAATATGAGCCGACCTTATGTGATCGGGTTTTTATGGAATGGCTCGAATAAGCCGCCAGAAGACGCGGTTGAAAAACGTACATTAAAGACAATTTCCGGTCATACGCTGGTATTCGATGACACCGAAGGTGAAGAGAACATTACCATCATCGACAAAAACGAGAACATCATAGTGATGCATCAAGACGGTATTGATGTCACCACGGATAAAACGATGCTGCTAAAAGGCCAGGAGGTCACTGTTGAAGCATCAGGTCAGCTGACGTTAAAAGGTAATCCAATTCATATGAACCCTTGATAAGGCAGTAAGGGCTGAAGAAGGTAAAACGATGAAACAAACATTTGAGTTACCCAGGCATTCAGACGCAGTATTTTTTCCTGCCCAGTTTTCGTTCGAAACTGCGCTGGAAGATGTCGAGGGGTATCAGGGCTTTGAACGCATTGTCTATATGCATGAGAGCCATCTCGGAAGTAACCTAGAGCCCTTCTATACGGTTGTGATAAAGGGGCGTTATACCTTACCTTCAGCCAGTGAATTGTGGACAAATAGTAACGAACTATTGGACGCTGCGCGAGACCTGACCCATGTGCCCAGACTGCAACCTCATTCAAGCAGTGCAACTATCCATTTTGCCGATCAGGTTAACAGAGACGAGAGTGCTCCTGTAGAGCCTCCTACAGATCCTCCTCTATATCCCCTCATAGAGCCGGTTTATGTCGAACACGATCTGGCCATAGTGAAAGAAAGTGCCGATATTATTGTCAAGCGCTTCAGAAATGTATCTTTACCCGATCTGTCTAGCGGTTCGACATCTGATTTTGCTTATCAAGTCGAGGTTAACGATGAATTGTGGTTTCGTCGTCTTTTGGGGGATACTCACCCCGATACCATTAACTGGTTTCCGCGTTTTGACAGTCCTCGCAAGCCCAGTGAATCCAAGGTAGGAGTGGATGTTAATATCACGACCTCCAATGCCTATTTTCAAGGTAATAGCTCGCGCTACATTGTGCGCAATATCCGCAATAAACTCACACCACGAGACAAAGTGCTATTGACCCGCGAGCGCGAAGTCGATGCCAAAACTCACCTGACCACTTACCGCTTTCAGATGCCAGAGATAACACCCAGCGTCTATTACGCGTCTTATTGTGGGCGGGGTAAAGACCAAGCCAGCCAGTGGTGCAGAGAATCTGTATCGGTCAGCATAGACACGCTGGAGGTGTTTCCGGACAGCGGCTATGTCGATATTTCCTGGCGTGGTTACTGGCGTTCAGATTTGCCTGTTGAGCGCTATCGCGAACTCAAAATTCAATTTAACGGAGATGCATGATGGGAAAACCTATAGCTCCGGCTGATAATATGGCGTTTGCATTTCCCGATATCTGCTTAACCACGATTCCGCCAGCAGGACCTGTACCTATCCCATATCCCAACATCGCGCAATTGGCCGATGCTCAGGACATCAGTGATGAATCGAATAAAGAGTTGTTGGTCGGCGGTAAACATGTGTTGTTGCAAATATCATCTGTGGGCAGTTCATCGGGTGCAGAACCTGCTGATCCCAGTTCAGGGGTAACCAGCGGTGCTCAGAATGGTGTGTGTTACTTCGCCCAGTATAGCGGTTCTGTTCTCTACGGTTCACAGAGTGCAGGCATAGTGCGCTTTATGGACGCAACAGAACAAAATGCCGTAGCGAAAGATTCACCGGGTAACGCCAAAGGGATGGTCTTGGCGTCGAACCCTTCTGTGCTGGTAGGAGATTAACCGTGACTGAATTTATCGGCAGAGGCTGGAAGTTTCCCATACGGGTTAATGCACGGGGCAGTTTGTCCTTTGTCGAAGGTGCTCAAGTGGTAGAAGAGGCGATCGCCGTTTTGCTTGGCACGCCCAAAAACAGCCGTGTGATGGAGCCTGAATTCGGGTGCGACCTACCGCGCTTTTTGTTTGCTCCCAACAATGCAAACACACGTGCGTTGATCGGTGAGGAAGTTCGCCAGTCACTCATTCGATTTGAACCGCGAATCGATGTGATGTCGGTCAGCGTGGACAGCGCGGTAGAAACCGCTAATCAATTGTTTATCCAGGTTGACTATCGCTTGCGCAGCAACAATACGCACCACAACTTGGTGTATCCCTTTTACTTGAACGAATAATGACAGCAGAGATTGACTCATGGCTAAACAAGCGCCAAAACTGGATTTAAGAACAAGTGAAGAGCTGGTCAATGAGGCGAAAAACCTTATCCCTCAGTTTACGCCAGAGTGGACCAACTTAAACGATTCTGACCCTGGTATTACACTGGTTAAAGTGCATGCCTGGATGACTGAAACCCTGTTGTATCAAATCAATCAGCTACCCGACAGGAACTATGAAAAGTTTGTCGAGCTATTGGGCGTTAAACCCAACCTCGCCACCGCCGCACAAACGGATGTTGCTTTTAAACTTAAAAAAGACCTTGGTGCTAAAGATACCGATTTGATCGTCAACATAGCGCAAGGTGCTAAACTGGAAGTGGATGACTCAGAGTTAGATACTCCCATAGTGTTTGAAACATCGCGCTCGTTAACAGCCATCAATGCGGCAATTGGAGCGATCATTGTGCCCAACACTGAGCATCACGACTATCGCTTGGTAACCGAATACAATGCTAAAGAGGCAGACATTACGGTGACCGCGCCTTTTTACCCATTTTTGCAACAAGACGGCGAGCAGCGAGGGATGTTTGTTGGCATCGCGCTACGACCGCATCAAAAAGTGGATAAGCCAGAAGACTACCTGCAAGACCGATGGCCATTGGGAGAGCTTAATCTAACTGTCTCTGCGGCTGAGGTTTATGACTACTACCAGCAAGCCGATCAGGAAAAGAGAATACTGGGCCCATATGCAGAAGCGGCTTTGTTACCCCATCAACAAACTCAAGCTGCTGCAACTGTATCTTGGTCCTATTTTTCTTCCACGGCACCCGAGAAATTCTTGGACGATGCTAGCTGGCAAACTGTTGCTGCGGATGGGGAAGGGCAAGCCTTAGCTCAGTCGGGCCATATTGCCTTAGAGCTGCCTGCTAATATTCCGTTGTTTCGCTTTAGTCAGTTGCCGCGCTCGGTTTGGGAATCTATTGGTGCACTGCGTCCGCCATCCAATCATGAGGAGTTGGTTACGGATATTGATGAGCAGGTCATTGATGCTGCCGATATCAGTGACCAGGAATGGCAAGAGATGGGGGTTGTGGATGAAGAGCTGTTAAATACTATTAAGTCTTGTTGTGACAGCGGTACCTCACTGGCCACATTGTTGTCGGATGCGGGGGTAACACTGGATACCGCAACAATCCGAAGTAAAACTGATTGGGTTGATTTGAGTGAAGATTACGCGCTACCGTCAGTGGCGCAGACACCCATGATTTGGTTACGAGTTACCCCGCAAACCAATCATTTTGCTAGGCGCTTGTTCAAGGGTGTTTTTCTCAATACGGTGACCGCAAAAGCACAAGAGACTTGGTTTGATCAGCGACTAGGCGTAAGCGATGGTCGACCTAACCAAAGCTTTGCGCTACCCAGAACCCCTTTGTTGTTCGACAACGCTAAAAATCAGCCCTTGATAGAGTTGGTTGTTGCGTCAAAAAACGAGCAACAAGTTTGGCAATGGCAGATTGATTTCTACGGTGCGGATTCAGAATCACAGATCTTTGTGTTCGATCCTGTAGCGCAGGCCGTGCAGTTTGGCGATGGTATTTTTGGTGCCATTCCACCGGCAGGTCATCAAATCTTTGTACGCAGAATGGAGGTTGGTGGTGGCGTTGCAGCAAACGTCGGCAGTCACACCATTACCAAATTAAAACGCGCGATAAAATACGTCGATAGCGTGACCAATCCTCTACCTGCTATTGGTGGACAGGACACTGAGTCAACTAAGCAAACAAGGTTGCGCGCAGGGCATGAGATACGTCACCGAGATAGAGCTGTGACAGCGGAAGACTTCGCCGAGCTTGCATTGAATACGCCATCGATACCTATTCATTCAGCCTATGCGTTGGCGAATGTCAAAATACAAGCAAATGGTGATGAGCTTCAGATTGACAAAGATCTGCCAGGTGCCGTTACTGTGGTGATATTGCCCTACAAAACAACGCCACGCCCGCAACCTAATGAGCTAGAGATAAAAGCCGTTGGTGATTTTTTAAATCAGCGCCGTTTAATTACGACCCAATTGTTTGTCGCTGGGCCTCAATATGTTGCCGTAACAGCGTTTAATCTCAGTATACAGGTAGACGCCCAATATGATCTAAAAGCTACCTCCGATGCGGTTAAACAGCGCTTGCTCACGTTTTTCCATCCAGTCATCGGTGGTAGAGAAGGCGATGGTTGGCCCTTTGGAGAAGATATCTATTTGTCTGACGTGTTCCGCGAATCGCTTGAGGTGGAAGGCGTTGTTCGCGCGTTTGATTTATCTATTGCTATCGAAGGAACAATGAACAACGACGATCGCATTGAGATAGAAGCAGAACAGCTGGTGTATTTAAGCCGCGATGTGATGAATGTAAAGGTGAGCTATGCGTACCGATAATCAGTCACCTTTTGCCTATCGCAAACCCTTTTATCATAGAGTCACTGCGCAATACGATTTCGTCGTACCAGGTACCAATGAAACACTGGGTTGGCGTGAATGGGTTGATGGCGACTCTGTACAATTGACCCAATATGATGGCGAACTGGAGCTTAAAGACAAAAACCAACAAGCGTTGCCGATAGATGAAATCAGTGGCAGTTTTGGTGGGCTGACTACGCCCAAGGGCGTCGCACATGCACAACTTGGTTTGGTTTTTGCCATTGATCGCCAGCATAAAACGCTTGTTTGCTATTCTCCGGCCTTCAAATCAAAGGCTCCTGTATGGCGAGCACTGTGGCAAACTCAGGGGTTAGAGGATGACTCGCCCTATGCATTGTCACAGCCGACCGATCTGGTATTCAGTTCAACGCATGAGTTAGTCGTCTGTGATGCCGCTAAACAGCAAGTGATCTGGTATCAATGGCCTAGGCTACAGGTCAAGCATATTATGCAGCTTTACGATAGTTATCCCGTTGCTGTGACTCAAGGTAGTGGCAATAGCTATATTGTTGCACTCAATCCCTTAGCGTCAGCCCAAGAGACAACAGGCGCTGCCTTGTTGCGGATTGATTCATCGTTGCAATATCGGCAACCCATAGTATTACCTGGGCATCAGTTGGGGCGAATAAAAGCATTGACAACCCTCAATGACGGGCGGGTTTTGGTATTGCGCCATAGCGAAACTAATACCTGTGCTCAATCGTCAGCGGACTTGCATGCGGAATCCAACGTCTGGTGTCTGGACGATTGGTGCTGGCAGTCTGATCACTGGCGAGTGAATAAAATTAAGCCTGTGGCCAACCTTGCTGAGCTTGGTAATGCGAGCAGCATAGTCCCACCTTTGCTTATGCAAGATGGCGAGTTATGGCAGCCTAATCTGCAAAACCCAGCTTGTGATCCTGCGTTATTGGAGGCATCGGGTATTGATAGGAAAGGGGATATTACTGTTACACAGGACCCGGATGATGCATCAGGTGCTTCTCGTATTGCCATTGTAGCCTTGCCTAAGCGCATTCGTATCAAAAAGTCTCGGCGCCTGATCAGCCCACCCGTTGAATCTGATACCGATCAATTCCATTGGGATAGATTGCTCCTGCAAACTCAAGTACTGACAAATACATCGCTTGTTATCCAAACCAAAACATCTGATCGGCTCTTATCTGACAATGAAATCATTGGCGATTTTCAACAGCCGTGGTCGACCCCCATTCGTTTGGATGCGACTAGCGATCCACAAGTGCTGGTGCAAAGTTTGCCCGGTCGCTACTTGTATTTATCGATTGAATTTTACGGTGACGGTTATACCTCTACACAGATAGCGGCAATCAATATTGAGGGACCCAGGCAATCGTCGCTGCAATGGTTACCGCCTGTTTATCATCAGGACAAACAAAGCAAGCACTTCCTTGACCGATTGCTCAGTTACTTTGATGTGGTGTTTGATCAACTCGGCTATCAAGCGGATCACTTCGCACGCTATCTATCGCCTTTTACCATCCCAGACGACGCGTTTCTAAACTGGCTGGCCAGCTGGTTCAACTGGTCGTTCTTGCCGCAAACATCCGTTGAGCAGAAGCGAGAGATCATAGGCCAGTTAATGGCGTTTTATCGCCAGCGCGGCACCATGACTGGGCTGAAGCGTTTGCTTCGTTGGTATACCGGGTTAGTCGAGCCTCAGCCTCAAATAATCGAGCATTTTGTGTTTGAGCGTTTTAGCACGAGTGAGGTCAATGTCGTGCTGGCTGGCAAAACCTATTCGCTGTCAGCGTTGAAAGCAAACAAAGCGCATCGTTTTACTGTATTGCTTCCAAAGGCGGTAGCGATGAGCGAAGAACATCAGGAACGCATTTATCAATTGGTCAACGCACAAAAACCTGCGCATACCCAGTTTGATATTAACTATTTTGACGCTCAAGTGATTGTTGGTTGTCAGTCGCGGATCGGTGTTGACATGATGATAGGTCAACGTCAGGAAGCCATTTTGAATGACAGTCAATTGGGTATTAGTACGGTTTTAACCAGGAGTCCAATGACTTCATTTCATAACGAAAGTTGTTAGCAGTGAAGGGCTCTGTTGTTAACTTTAAGGAAAGGTAACAATGACTCGTGGAACTAAAGATTGTATCGGTTGTGGTATTGACGAACCCATTCGAAATAACTATTTCAATGGCAAGCTCATGGAGGAGCGCGACTTTACTACAGAACAACATTATTTTATCAAGAAAAATCGCCTGCATAATCAGGCCTTACATGGTTCTGGTGCAGTATGCGGATTAAAAGTCACACAGCATCCAAACGAGGGGTGTCGAACGCAGTACGTGGTACTCGAGGCCGGTTTGGCCATTGATTGCTGCGGACAAGAGATTATTGTCCCTGAAAAGCAGCGTATTGACGTTCAGGCTTGGGTTGAACAACAGCTTAAGCAAGAAGTCTCAATTGCTTCGATTATCATTGGATTGCGTTATTGTGAGTCCGAAACAGAGCATGTGCCTTTGATGCTAACAGACTGCTTTTGTTCTGATGAAGATCAGGCTGCAAATCGCATTAAAGAACAATATGAAGTGGTTATTGCCTCGCGTGGTGAGAGTGATATTCAGCCTGCGTTAGCGCCAACACAAGCTAAGCTGGATTGGAATCATAGCATTGCCTTGAGTCAGCAACGTCCGACAGCTTTCTTAGCCGACCACCTGCATCAGCGCTACTATCTTTTGGCAACGGAGAATGAAGGTTCAACCAGCAAACTCTACGTTTATCGCGACGACAATCACGACTTGGTAACAGCAGTCGACGCGGGCCATCATGCACAGGACGTGCAGGCCACCACACTGGCTGACTATATTGTTGTCTCTACGCACGAAGACGAACAACCGCATCTGTGGTTTTTCAAAGAGGACAGTATTCGCACACAGGGTTTACCCAGTCATCGACTTAAAATGGATGTGGCGACTCAACTGGTGTTTTCTCGTGTAGATGATGCACTATTTGCTTTGTCGTCAGAAAAGGCTAGCGTATCGGCGTATAGTGGCGGCGACATTAAAAACTGGTTGAAAGGTGATGCTGGAGAACCTGCGCCTAAGGTATCAGCACTGCTGGACAAT
This sequence comes from Alteromonadaceae bacterium M269, assembly GCA_004353515.1. GTDB lineage: Bacteria > Pseudomonadota > Gammaproteobacteria > Enterobacterales > Alteromonadaceae > M269. The sequence continues at coordinate 566,303 of SMNZ01000003.1, forward strand.
CCATTCAATGGTGATGACAGCCAACGCATACCAGCGCAGATGAAGATCACACCAGATGGCAGTTTTATTTTCTTCGTTTTACAAAACGAGAATGCCAACACGGTGTTACTACTGACCAGCGTTAGTCATTTGTTTTCGGGCAGTGTCGATCCTGAATCAGCGCGCATTAAGCTAGATGATTTAGATGAAGAAGAGCGCGTTATCGATCTGGCTATCAGTAGTGACGGTGAGATGGTTTATGTGCTGTCGCGAGACAAGACACAGGGACGCATTCGCGCCTATCAGTTTGATCGGCACGAACAGCAATTGGTGCAACAAGGTGGCGGTGTTGTATGGCCTGGACAGCCAGTATCGCTGACTATCTCTGCAAACGAACGTTGGGCCTATGTCATAGATAACGGTGAAGCTGAAGCCCTGGCGTTATCTGAACAGGGCAACCTGAAAACCATTGATTTACACCTTGCCATTGAAGCACCCATAGGCAGCCCTTCTGATGAAGGGCTCAACAACAGCCTCGGTATTAGCGGTGAAGGATTTGAGGGGCAACTCAGTCATCGCGGCCAGCTATTGTTTGTATTGGCTTACGATGACAATCCAGAACTTGAGCCTGATCGCGGTCTATTAGCCATTGTAGATATTCAGGAAGAAGACTGTGAAGCTCTGTTTTATAAGACATTGGATGGCTGCAAGGTGTGTGGTGACGAAGACGATTTTGTCTATCTTGCCTTGATGGAAGCCTACAATCCTGAGTTACCCATGGTTGACGAACTTGTCGGACAAAAAGTTGAAGACGTCAACCTGATTGACAACATTAAAGTGCGCAATGTGGTGCCCAGTGCTCAGCAGCTGCGCGATGTTATTCATTGCCTCATTGAGCAAGGGTTGGCTAGCGGTGTTCCAGGGCCTCGGGGTGAAATCGGCCCTGCCGGTGTAGACGGTATCGATGGTACAAATGGCGAACCGGGTGAAAAAGGTGAGCCAGGTGAAAAGGGGGAACAAGGTGACCGAGGGCCTAGAGGGACCAGAGGACCTAAAGGCGATCCAGGCCCTTTAAACGACCCCAATGTCGGACACATTCGAGCCGTGAGCTGGGTGCATGACGACTACCTGTTGAACGATGTATTGCAGTATGACAGCTTCGTGAAAGAGGTTGGGTTAGTTGTTTCATTTGATCGAAAAATTCAAACTCAAGTATTGTCACGCTCTGTTCGTGCCCCATTTTTTGACGCGCGTTTCGAAACCTTTGGCTCTAACAGCTCTGGTTATGCGTCGTTGTTTGGGCCCTCGCGGATAGAATGGTCTCCAGCAATCGTTGAGGAAGGAGATATTGATGATAAAAATCGTATCCTCAATGCCCAACCCGTTAAAGACGAGGATGGCCCCAATGCCATTATCTTTAAGCCTTTTCTAGACTTGAAAAACGATTTTCGCTTCGAAATGCTGGTGCGCTTCACTTTGCACGGCGATTTTATTCTTACCCAAGATGGATTTGTGATTGATGCAAATCATCGCGAAGGATTTATTTCACAACAACCTGGCTACCTGTCGGGTAACGGTCGTATGGGCAACCAGTTTTATTCGTGGTTCTACGTTGGCAGCCCAGATCTGACAGACGGTGTGAGAGCCTTTACAACACGTGGAGGATTCGGCATTGGCTAGACATGATAGACAACCGGGTTACATCAAACGCCCGATCTACTTTGAGCGGCAAGCCATTCGAGCCACTCACTTAACCGAAGAACAAGCGTTTCAAGATCGTATCCGGACGATGGATACTCAGTTTTACAGTGGGTGGGGTATGGTGTGCGGCGGTGGCGTGAGTCACAGTCGTCAAGATAATGCCTGGGCTGTAACCGTGTATGAAGGCTACGGCAGGACACCGCTTGGTAATCCAATCGTTTTGGAGAGCAGTGTGGATCTCGATATTCACGATCGCGCTATGCAATGCTTAGGCAACCCAGATGCGTGTTCGCTTGACGAGGACGAGCAAAACGAGAAGTTAGTCTGTCGGGGTTATCTTGTCGCAAACTATAAAGCGTTGGAAGAACGGCTAGAGGCAGCGGCCCCCGATCACTGCCACAATCACGATACCCAATACAGTATCGGTGGCTATTGCTACGGTGTTGAGCTGGACTTTTTATGTGATAAACCATACTCAAAGACACACAGGCCTTGTTCTGGCAAGATGCGACGCACTTTGTTGACTCATCAAATATTCCCTTGTCAGCAGCTCGATCTTATTGAACCTGATCACCCCTATGCCGATTGCCTGATTTTAGCGACCATTTTTTTTGACCGACAAGGCATTCAGAAGATCGATCTAACGCAGGATCGCCACCAGTTGATACCTTATCCTGTGCTTCTAAGTTACTTGGTGTGCATGACAGGTGCAATCGATGATTTAGATATCGATACACCTGTAGAAAAGCCCAAGCACAGTAAACGTCTACTAGATGTGTACAAATATGACTCAGCAAAAGGCAGAAAGAAAACCGTTGATGAATTTGCAGTACTCAATCGCTCACAAAAGAAAAAGCTGCGCGACGCACAGCTCGTTAACGCCGAAGTTATCTACAATGCAGATATGGAGAGTCTCATTGAAGTTTTAGGGACCGACAAAGAGTCAGTCGTTGACGATTTACTCGAAGAGGCCAAAGAGAAAATGCGGCGTGAAAAAGAGCTACCTGTGTTTATTGAGGCCATTGATGTCGAACAACACGACGCTGTGTCTATCGATGACATTGACATGCTCAGTGCCGAAGAAAAACGCAAGCTGGAGTCTGCTGATATCTACAGTTTGGCTGGCGCTGCAACCTTGAGCGAGAGTCAATTGGTAGACAATCTGGCTTTTGAAGAATCCCGCGCCAAAGCCTTGGTTGATACTATTCGAGGGCGGGTATTCAGAGTAACACCGGGTTAAGGCGGTTATTGCCAGGAGCAAGCATGCAACTGATACTGGATAACCATCACTTAAAAATAAAGACGCCTCATGCCGACTCGGTTAACCGTATTCAGTCAGGTGTAAATCATTGGGCGTCAAACCAATTGCCCAATGCATTAGCGCAGAGGCTAGCATTAGCGGTACCTGGCGATGTCGGTTATGTTTGTGTAAGGGCTGTTCATGTCAATCTGTTGATTAAAACCCGCCATGGATTAATGCAAGCTGATATTGACCGCTGGGCTGATGGGATTGTCGATGCCATTTTAGCCGGTATGCAGATTCAACACGCAGACAATATTCGCCAATATGACTCTCAGGCCGACTTTCTGGCGAGTTACATCAAACACCTTTTGATTCATCATCGAGTCACTGATTGGCCTTATGAACCGTGGTTTGAGTCACAGCAGAGCCTTGCTGAGAACATACTGCAACAGCTCGAAATTCACGCCTCGGCAATGATTGATGTATTTGTAAAACTGCAGGAGGATAGATTACTTAGCCGATTGCTAACGCGTTTTTCTGATGCGGACTGCCAGCGGCTCTTGCGAGCATTGGGCGCACCGACAAATCCCAGGCTTTCGCTAGCTGCGGATATCGAGATAGCCTTTTTTGACGAAGAGGTTGGTAAATTGCCCTCTGTTTTTTGGCCATTTCAGACTAGCACTTGGCAATTGATATTGAGCTTTGTGTTGTGTCGTCAACGAAGGCGGCATTTGGCGGATGACGAATGGCATACGCTATGGTCATGGCTGGTCATGATGCGCTGGGCTTGCGAATCAGATAACGCACAGCATTTGCCTCTATTGCTCAGTCACGAGATCGCTTTGGATGCCCTCGATGCACCCATGAAAGTGTTGTATCAAATGAGCCAGAGCAATGATGAGAGTAAACAACACTTTTGTCAGATGATTGAGCAGACCCGAGCTTTGCTAACTCACCATCAGGGGGCAAGCCAACAATTTACCGCTCAAGCACTGAATGAGAAGGCAAACGCAAGGCCAAAAGTCGCTTTGCGCTACGGTGGTTTGTGTTTTGTTTTAGCAGCTTTGCTACGTCATCCAATGGCAGCGACATTCGATGGGGCATTTTTATGGGTGATGTGCTGTCATGCTGTACCCAAGGATTTCAGGCCATTGGCATACTCCGACAAGGGCTTGCGTTGCTTGTGTCTGGGCAATGTCTTATGGGAAGACGCACAGGTGATCTGTGACCGTGTTTATGCTTCTGACGTGTTCGAGCATTTTTGTCGCTATGAAGCGATTGAAGTCAACACCCAAAGCGATGCCCATACCTTGACGCAGACAGTGTTATCGATGTTTTCAAAGTACTTAGCTGGTTTTGAACAGACCAGCGCAGCAGGCTTATTCAGCCACTTTATTGATCACGTCGTTGAGGTAGACATTGAGACAAAAACACTGCGTTGCCGCGTTGAGAAAATGCCGCTGTCGGTAGTTATCTCCATGTCTGTTTTGTTTAACGAGCAGCCGCCGTTACCGGCGTGGATGAACCGGCAATGGCTCATCCAATGGATGGTGTAATGAGGAGCGATTGAATGAATCAACCGGCTGAGCAAGTGATGTCAAAGCATTATCTTACAGACCAAGTGTTTTATCAGGACTGCATTGATTGGTTAACGCTGCGCTTGGCTATTGAAGTTGAACGCATTCGCTGTAGCCGTGGCGATGATTTTCGCGAAGGCTTTGGCGGACTATATATTTCAGATGAAGAGATAAACGAGTTTGTCAGGCAGTCAGGCATGGGAGACGACTGGCAGTCTGGTTGTGATAGGCTTAAACAACAATGGCGGCAGATACAACAGAAAAAAGCGGCGACTTCGGGATTGAAGATCCAGCGCGTAGAACGTTTGTTTGATCTTATGCCAACTGAGAGTTTTGTTCTGTTATTGACGTATTTGCCAGAAATAGAACCGCGGCTGCGCAAAGTATTTGCTTATTTGCAGGATGATGTACAGAAAAAGCAGGTAACGCTGGCACTGTGCCAACGCTTGTTTCCCGAGTCGCTCTCTTCGACCGATTGGCATGCAATTTTGCTTTATCAAGAGCCGCTTAGGCGGGCTCCCTTGATAAACTTTGACGGCTCAGAAGCAAACCGCTTTAGTCAGGGCGTCAGTTGTGATGACGGTGTTCGCAATTTCCTATCCGGTCATCCTTTACCCGACGAGTCACTTCACGGGCAACTGCGTTGGTTTGTGCCTGAACCCAATGCATGTGAAGTGCATCAACCAACCAATAGTGCCGTAGCTGCTTTGAAAAAGTTGCGACAGGCGCACAGTGCGGTTGCCCAATGGCCCTTGACGACACTCAGTTGCAATGACAACGACCATTGCCTGCAAACACTGGCTGATGTGCTTAGGATGCCTGTTTATGCACTTTCACTGTCCGAAGCAACCGGGCGTCAGTCGTTCTCACGTGCGTTACGCGATGCTTGGCTGAACGATGCCTTGTTGGTGGTGATTTGGCAAGATAGCGCGGTGCAGCAATCGTTTGATTGGCGAGAGTTCAAATACGGTTGGCTTGTTTTGCATACACCTGACGTAGTACCTCTGAGTTTCGCCACACTGGCGTTAGACTGGCCGCTAGTGTCGACTGAAGATCAACACATAGTATGGCGTGAACAGTTGCCAGAGGCTTATTTGAAGCTTGATAAAATAGACGAGGATCTGTCTGAGCTGGTGCAACAGTTTCAGTTGACCTATAGCGACATTGAAACGATTTGTCAGCAATTGACCTTCAATGTCCAGTGGATGGAATCGCCTATTTCAATTGAACAAATTTGGCAGAGTTGTCGCCAAATAAAGGCGGCGCCCATTGCCAAGTTAGCTCAATCTGTCTCTACCGTCTTTGGTTGGGAGGATCTGATCGTATCGTCGAGTATCGCGGATGAGCTCAGAGCATTTCAGCGTGACGTTCGCTACAGTGTGCAATTCATTCAGCAGTCGGCCATGGATCGTGTGTTGGGCGCAGCGCCGAGCGTTAGTGGTTTATTCTCAGGGGCTTCAGGTACAGGCAAAACCATGGCAGCCAGCGTACTCGCCAATGAACTGGGTCTGGATTTGTTTAAGGTCGACTTATCGCGGGTGGTCAGCAAATACATTGGTGAGACAGAGAAGAACCTTGATCGCATTTTCACTGCCGCGGCCAGCAGTCGGGCCATTTTGTTCTTTGACGAGGGGGATGCGTTATTTGGTAAACGCAGTGAGGTAAAAGACGCCCATGACCGGTATGCCAATATCGAAGTCAGCTATTTACTACAAAAAATGGAAGAGCATCCTGGTTGCACCATCATAGCAACTAACTTTGCTGACAATATAGACGAGGCTTTTTCGCGTCGGCTAGAGCACATTATCCATTTCCCTATGCCTGCAGAACTAGAGCGGCGGCGTATTTGGTTACGAGTTAAGCTGCTGTCTGTTGAACTGAATGAAGACATCGACTTTGATTTTCTGGCACAGCGTTTTGTGCTCAGTGGTGGGCAAATACGCAATAGCCTGATCGCCGCTTGTTATCAGGCTAAAGAACAGGCGGCTCCTGTATCAATGATGCACCTCTTGCTCGCTGCCATGCGCGAATACCGCAAACTTAAGCTGCCGATTAAGCGATCAGTGCTTGGAGAATATTACGATGCGCTTATGGATGCTTAATGGCTTGAGAGGCTACCAATGACCCAGCCAACTCGTACCCAGGATACGCCTGGTAATAGCACAGCACCAGTGACACTTAATCGGACGCCGGAACAAAATAACAACGCGACACCGACAGTCACTGATGCTGGTAATCAGGCCATGATGGGCTTACAAGAAGATGGCAGCTATAAAATTCAGCTTGGTAATGGTATCCATATTGGCGCTAGTCTTTTCAATCGGCGCATTGCCAATTTAGAGAATGAAAACCTGCGCGTCCCCGGTGTTAAATTCAAGTCCTTTACCAAAGCGCGAGTAAACCGAGGACAAAGGCCAGGGGGTAATTTAAAAGCCGAGTTGACATTGCCTAAAGTCAAAGAAAATGAATTTGATATTAGCATCAACAGTGACGGTGAAGTCAGGCGGCTGCGCAATGCTGGAGATATCGAGTTAGATTTTCCTGCACTGAACAACCCTCGCATCACCGAATTGGCATTTACCGAAGAAAAGCAGTTAGCTGGCACGCTAAATATCCGTACCAATAGCTTGAAGCCGCGTGGTTCGAACATGACGATCACCGGCGAAGGCAATGTGTCAATCCGCGGCGGTAACTTCTCAGGTAATTTCACCGCCAATATGACCTATCCAGATTTGGCCGATGGCAGCTTTACTGTGCGATTTGCTGAAAGTGGGGATATTTCAGCCGAAGGCAATTTGAACTTAACGCATTCGCTACTCGAAGGCGTTACGGGAACCTTTGGCCTGCAAGACAATAACCTGACAACAACAGTGACGATCCCGGTCACTCGGCTTAACCCGCACGTTCCAGGTTTATCTTTGACCGCTGGCAGTGTGAACTTAAGTGCCGTCAATCGCAATGTGTCAGGTGGGCTTGAAGGTGTCTCTTTTGAGTACAAAGAGTTTGCGACCGGAAGCGTATCTGCCAGCATCGCCAACGGACGCTTAAGTGGCAATGGTACGTTTAACAGTTCGCTGTCCTCACTGGCCGACGTTTCGGGGACTATCGGCTACCAAAACAATGCTTTTAGCGGCTCGATTACCATTGATTCAAGTGATTTCCCCGATAGCTTACCCATTCAATCCGGCAGCATAACCGGCACCATTGATAATGAAGGTCGACTCGGCTTTTCCGGTACTATGCTTGCGTCTCTCGGGCCTGTCGGTGAAGGGACATTCAGTGCGTCTATGGATGCCGAGGGCAACACCGCAATTGCCGCCGAGGTTGAGTTGGCTATTCCCGGATTGCAGGGCGCGCGCTTTACTGTGGCACTGATTAACGGTGAGCTTGAAGGTGAAGGAGATGTGCCTATTGATACTGAGGTACTGCAGGGAGTCTCTGGCAATGTCCATATCGAATACAAGAACAACCTGTGGTCAGGAGAAACCACCTTTTCGTTTACAGCTGACGATGGCCGACTCAGTGGTGAGGTGACGGTTGGGGTAAGGCAAAACGAAGAGGGAGGATTAAATGTTTATGGTGGTGGTCAGCTGACCATGCAACTGTCAGACAATATCACAGGTACTGTCGGTGCTGAGATTGATCCACAAGGGCAGGTGACCTTGAATATGAGGATTGATGTCGAGCCAATTGAGCTGTTTCCAGAGCGCCGGGTCGAACGAGAGCTATTCCGCTACAGTCAAAATATCCCACTGTGGGCCATTCTGGTTGCGGTAATCCGTATGCGAGCGGGTGTTCGCGCCGGTATTGGTCCGGGGCAATTCCGGGATATCTCTGTTACGGGGACTTACACCATAGGCGATCCCGAAGGTCCTGATTTGGAGTTCACCGGCGAGTTGTTTATTCCTGCCTTTGCTGAAGGCTATGTTGCTTTTGGCGCTGGGTTAGGACTTGATGTTGTTTTGGGATCCTTAACCGGCGGCATAGAGGGTGTGGCGACAGCTGGGATTTATGGTGCCGTATCAGTGCGCCCGCTACTGGAATACGACAATGGTGACTGGGCCATATCGGGCACAGCAACTATGGCTGCCGGAGCGCGTTTTAAATTGGGTCTCAATGCGTGGGCCGAGGTTGAAGCTGCTTGGGTCACTGTCTGGGAAAATACTTGGAATCTGGCTGAAAAGACGTGGAATATTGGCCCCAACTTGGCCGTTCAATTTCAGCTACAAAATTATGTGCTTGGTAGTGGTGAGGTCCCAGAGATCACTATGGAAACCGGTGATATGCCCGGTATCGATAGCATGATCTCGGATGCCATGCCCAAAGACAATCCCGCACCCGCAGGTGGCCGCCAAGCCATGCAGCAGCAACGAGGTCAATGGCGAGGTCGTCGTCAAGGCGAGGGGAGGCCACAAGCTCCGCCTGCGAGTCAGCAGCAACAGGCATCTCGACCGCCGCAGGCCGATCCGCAGGCGACACCGCCAGTGCGAGCACCTCAACGGCCTGGGCGACGCCCACCACCACCGCCAGGTGCTGCGCAAGGACAGCAAGGGACGCGGCCGGGCAGCAATAACCGCGGCGGTGGCCGTGCACAGGGCAATGTGGCAAACAATCCCAATCGACGTGCAGCGCCTGGAAATGCTGCACCTAACCGAACGCCCAGCGGCTCTGCCAATAATCAAGCCGGCTCTGCTAATACTCAGAATCGGCGACAACCTGGCGATCCAACGGCAAGTGCTGCTGATGTTGCCAACAGTAATCAGCAGCGTCATCCAGCATCAGTGACATTGAGAATGTTGGATGAGCCACCCGTGCCAACGCCGCGCACCGCCGATCAAAAACGCGCCGATTTACGCGCAGCCAAGCAGGTGTTGGATTTGGCTGCGGGGCAATCAAGGCGAGGGTATGATCAATTAGATGACTATTACCCGCGCATTCAGCGACGTTTTCGGTTAACGGAAATCAGCTTAGTGCCTCAGGGCAGCGGCTACAAAGTCAGTTTGTCGATCAACCCAAATCTTCAAGCCAGCCTGCCAGATGTTAAGGCGTCTGGTACAGGTATTGCCGGTAAAACGACCAATATTGTTCACCGCAGTACTGACTTAGGCGGTTCAACGGTGGGTGTTGAAATGACCGCTAACTGGTTGGGACCTGATCACCCCGTTGGTTCTGACTCGACCAGTGGCAAGCAATCGAGTCTCATGGATAAACTCGAAACCGATCCCGGTCGCAACAACAACCAAAAGTACATCCGTGGTCACTTGCTCAATGCACAGCTCGGAGGTCCAGCGCGTGGCGTCAATCTTTTCCCCATTACGGCAGAGGCAAATGAGTTACACAAAACAACAGTAGAGAATCGGGTCAAGGACTGGGTCAATACACAGCGTTTATGGGTTTATTATAAAGTGAAAGTGCTAGCACCGAGCAGTGGTCGCGTGCTGAGCAATCCCTCTTCGCCTGTTAGTAAAAAGCGACAAAACTATGTGAATTCGACTTTCCAATGCCATGCTTATCAGCGTTATATGAACGGCCGTACCAAAGGCGAGGAAATAAAGGTCGATATACATTCGCGCTATCGTTTACCCAGTCCGCCTGCCAGCACACAAACCTTTAGTAGAGACGATAACTTTGATGTTCAAACTGATCTGCAATCCGGCGATCGCAGAGGTCGTTCGACAGTCGCTGCACCAACCGCTCGTGCGCAGGACTTGGCAGCGACCATAGAATCAGTCGGTGGTTCAGGCCCGGCCTTTATAGAAAGTGGCTTACTCGCGCGTATTAACAGTCGCTTAAATGCCGGTGTAACTTGGGCAGCGATTCGAACCAAGTTAAAGGAATTCAGCCAAGTCGGTGATTCTGCTGTTGATGCGTTACGAGCAGCGCATGGAGCTGGAGCGGCCGGATACAGTGGTACCGACAAAGGCCAACTGACCCGATTGAACAACATATATCTGGCCGATAAACGCAACTTCGACCTAAAAATTGCTGCACTGAGACCATAAGGTGAAAAATACCCCCTTAAGTCATGTTATTACTGATAACGTTAGAGTTTATCGCGACATTTTACGGCCTTTGTATTGACTTGCTTTGAACAGGTGATAAGATGCACGCCGCTTTGCAGCTGGCGCCTTTATTGAGTCTTTTGCAGAGTTTAAAATCTACTGTTTGAATAGATTGTGCGTGTGTAGCTCAGCTGGATAGAGTACCTGGCTACGAACCAGGCGGTCGGAGGTTCGAATCCTTCCACACGCGCCATTTTAATCCTTATTAGTCAAAGGATGAGAACCGAGAGGTTCGACAAAATTGTCGGGAACAATTTTGAACGCGCGAAGTGCGGCCCATAGGGCGAAAGACAGGATGTCTGGAGTAATCCTTCCACACGCGCCAATTTAACTTTTTATCATTAATCAGTTAAACTAAATTAAATACCTATTACGCGTGTGTAGCTCAGCTGGATAGAGTACCTGGCTACGAACCAGGCGGTCGGAGGTTCGAATCCTTCCACACGCGCCACTTCTTTTCTTCTTAGAATCTTAAAATAATCCATATTATTAGCTTAGACGAATTCTTGTGTTAGAAGGATGAAGAACCGATAAGAGGTTCGACAAATTCGTCAGGAACGAATTTGAACATGCTCAGGCATTGCCGCGAAGCGGTCAGTATCAGGGACGATTACGAATAGAAATTCGTCAGGAACGAACTTGAACATGCTTTAGCATGACCGTAAGGCGGAAGACAGGATGTATGGAGTAACCCTTCCACACGCGCCACTTCTTTCAAAAAAGCCCTTTATTTTCTTATTATTAACTACGAATAATTTTTTTAGTTTGAACGCCTTAAAGAATAGATTGGTTCTTTAGAGTTAGGTGTTGCCTTAGTGTACGGGATGCTTATAGTGACCTTAAAATAGATGTCGGGTTCTGATGCTATGGATAACTGTCCACCACACGAAGTAATACTGCAATAAGAGTGAGCTAGCCCAAACTGAATTCTGTTAGACATTGTATGGAAGGGCATGAGCAGTTTGTCTGGATCTGTTATCTTCATTCCTTTTCCGTTATCTGAAATCTCTATCTTTACGAAATCTCCTTCTTTGTAAGTTTTGATGGTTACTCGTCTGTTAATTTCTTCTTTGTCGTTAAAAGCATGAGAAAAATTCTTAAACACGTTGATTAAGCTCATGGTTAAAACGCTACGAGGGAAGGTGACGTGGATGTCTTGAATATCGAGGCAGAGGTTTATGTTCTCTGATGAGAAATCGAGTCCCGATGTGCAAGATTCAATAAGTTGTCTGACATTAAAAGTGCTTGGTTCATCCGAGTCTGAAAGTAATGTAATTAGTCTGACCGATTCAGACACCTTTCTTAAATTACTTAGCGTCATGTCTATTGCTTGTTCTTCGATTTCATTGCTTGATTTGAGATTGCTACTTGCCATTAATGCTACACCCAAGGGAGTATTGATATTGTGAGCTAGACCTTTTAGCGTTTTATTGAGGGCGATTAGGCTGTTTTTCTGCTCTAGGTTTTTGGCCAGTAAGTTTTCTCTTTTGAGTAAATCGAAAATATATTTGAGGGTAAAAAGTGTAATGAAGAAAATAGCGACGACGACGATCGAAAATGATGACAAAAACGCGCTGTTAAGGGCAGACAGCTGGCTTTGAATAGGGAGTCTGACTTCAATAGCGCCAGCAAGATCTCCAACTTTCCAATCTCGTTTGGGGGAACTCGCTAAATTGTTGTGACAATCAGTGCAAGCTTCTGATGTCATATGGTCAGGGATGGCAGCTCTAACGGTATTGCCTAACAGTTCGTAGTAGAGCTGCTCGCCATTAACCAAAGCACTGAGCGCATTACGTTGGAATTCGTCTAATTTACGGTCCCCACGAGGAGGGAAGGGATAATCGCTGTATATGTGATACTCAATTAAACTTTTGTCCTTTTGATGTGCTTCAGCGACCTCGAACCAGAGAGTAAGAGGTAAAGGAATAGTGTTAACCTGATCACGATTGGGCCCCCAATCAACTGGAATGTCCGATTTGTTTTTAACGACGCTGACGACTTTTTCTGCATAGTACTTACGCAAAAGCTTATGGTTTTGTGCCGTTTGAGAGGCTTGAATAGCAGCCCATTCAGTCAGTATATCCTGTCTAAACGTACTGAAACTAAACCATGCAGCGCCTGCTAGAACTGTGAAATAGCCACCAAAGATCAACCACAATTTAGAAGACGACTTTAGCGCCACAGTAAACTCCAAGGGATAGGGATAAATAAAATATAGCAAAGGCTGGAGTAATACGTTAAAGCAAGTCTGCTATTAGAGTACGTTGATTCGTTTTAATGTGCTAAACAGGCTTTTTAAGGCTGTAGGGTTGGAGATGTAAAAAGCGCCAGAAGAGCTGAGTCACTCATACTGACGCCTTTGGTATTTTTTTAGCGCGGAACTTCCATATTACGAATAACGAACTGGGGTGGTGGGGTTTGTTCCAATAAGTGCTTGACGAAAAAATCCCAGCGTTTTCTAACAAAGTAAGGGTGTCTATGCAGTAAGTGTCCCATATTGGGGTAAAGCATTAACTCAAAATCTTTGTTGGCTTTGATTAAGCTATCAACTAATTGCATGGTAGCTGCTGGATTGACATTGTCGTCCAGCTCTCCATGAGCTAGCAATAGTTTCCCCTTCAGCTTATCTACTAGATTAAGGTTGGACTGCTCATCCCAGTGACTGCCAACTGGGTAACCCATCCACGTTTCATTCCATCCTGTTTTATCCGTTCTGAAATCATGGTTTCCCGATGCGGATACTCCTACTTTAAAGAAATCTGGGTACTTGAACATGGCGTGTGCTGTGTCATATCCACCGGCTGAGAAGCCATAGATGCCAACACGGTCAATATCTATATAGCGGTACTTTTGAGCCAATTGCTTAATTGCCCATACGTGATCATCAACACCACCACTCAGATTTTTGTAACTGTACTCGTGAAATGCTCTGTCCCTTTTAGCAGTGCCTCGGCCATCCATTTTGATGACAATAAAACCAAGTTCGGCCAGAGCTTGGGCGTGGGCGCCTAGTGGCGCGCCGTATGTTTTAGGCGTGAAATACCCGTGAGGTCCAGTATAAACATCATCGATTATAGGATATTGCTGATTTGGATCGAAGTTAGATGGGTAGTATAAAACGCCGAATAGGCGTGTCTTCCCATCTTCTGTAAGTAGATTAAATGGTTCTGGCGGCTTATAGCCGAGGTGATCTAGCTCATCCGTATTGGCTTGCCCTAGCTGAGCGAGCATTTTTCCGTCTTCTAGTCGTCTTAAGGTATGTACTGGAGGCGACTGAACTGTGCTCATTGTATCGATAAAGACATCATATGACGGAGAAAGTTGTGTGCTGTGCATCTGAGGTTCTGGTGTCAGCAGCTTGAGATCTTTACCTGTAAAGTTCACGGAATATAAGTGGCGATAGTAAGGCTCTGCCTGATCTAGAGCAGCTCCTTCGAAATATAACTGTCCTTCTTTAGCGTCTACTGATTTTATGTCGCGTACAATAAGATCTGTTGGCGTGACTTCGTTAATCAATTCGCCTGTTACCAAATCATACCGAAAAACCTGCTGCACTCCATGGCGCTCAGAGGTCCATAAAAGGGTATTTTCGTCAGGAAAAACGTAATGCCTTTGCGCCCAAGGGTCGATGTATTTTGAGTTAGTTTCTTCAATGAGTGTTTTGACCCTCCTAGTCTGAGGGGAAAGCTCCTTCAAACGATAGGTTTGAAATCCTCGTTCACGTTCAACAAAATAGAATTTATTGTTATCTTCAAACCCTCCCCAAAGTGGATCGCCATAATAGGTCTGCATTTGAGTCGGATTATCTATCTTGAACGCTTCTTTCTTGCTGACATCTACAAGAACAATATGCCCCTGAGGAATGTGTTTATCGCCAGCTAATGGATAATGATATTCGTAGGTTCTAGGGCGGTGACCTTTGCCTGTAACACTTTGTGTTAAGTGTAACTTCCCAACTTTTCTTAGATCCAACTGGAAGGTGACCAAGTACTTACTATTGTCAGCCCAGTAAACAACCTTTTGGTGTTCAACGCTGCCTTTGGGCTTATTGAAGAATCTCCTCGGATTGGAATTAGCAGTTGCGTAAGCGAAATCTTTTTGACCGTCGGTTGTCAATTGATGTTCTTTGCCAGTTTCAAGGTCGCGCAAGAATAAGTTGTATTCCTTAACGAAAGCTTGCCATTTTCCATTGGGTGATATTAAAGGGGCTGTGTTGCCTGTATCTGAGGAAACTTCTCGACATTGGTAAGTATTACTCTTATCGCACGACCATTCTTTTTTTTGCCAGCGTATGTGTATGGACTTTTCATCTCCATTAACAACGTCCAGCTCTTTTTCGAAACTTTCTTTGTCTGAGACATTTAAGCTATTTGCAAGCTTATCCAAATTAAATAATGAGTGAGGGCGGTGATTTTCGTCGTAATAAATGTAATCGGTTGACTGCCCATTTTTTAAAGCAAACCAAAAAGTGCCATTGTTTTGCCAACGAGGTCTAACCCATAAGTTATGTGCTTTATCTCGTAAACTGATAGGTAAAAACTGCTCAGCTCTTTGATACTTACTTAACGTGGTTTCATCGCTTTGCTTTTCTGTGCTGTTTAAAGCGCATCCTGCCAGAAAGGAGATAATTAAACCTGCGAAAGTCAATTTGCACTTCATATCAAGTCTCTTATTACCGTTTGTTTGTATTTAATGAGGGCGAGTACGCAACTGAGGCATTAGCCCTGTTTCTTATGGTGTACCATATTAAGTTATATTGTATACATTATACAAATTGTTGGGCGTGCATTATCATAAAGCACTGTTAACTAATCCTTACTCAGTTTCTAAAGTGTTAATGGCGATAAGTGTTTGCATAACGTTGGAGTTGCTGTGCTACTGACGAAACATGGTTGATATGTGCTATTCAATGAGGTCGGGAGTTTTATGTTTTACAAGAAATAAGCGATATATTGTTAAAATTTTTAGGCCTGATAATTTAACTTTGATAGAGTTAGCACCAAATTTTTTAACTATGGTGTACTTAATTAATGGCTATTGAAAAATATGATGTCCAAGCTTTGTTTGCGACACCTTACTTTAAAACTAACTTAAAGCATGCAATTACTGAGGAACATGTTAAGTTTGTTCGTGGCTTAAAGATGATAAAGAATAGAGATAACCTCATTTCTGAGAATCTCTATATATTCGAAGAGCCAGAAATGGCGGGTATTAAAGCAGTTATACAAGAAGCGTTGGATATATATTCAAGCCAAGTGATGGGGGTTGAGCACAAGCTCTACGTGACTCAGTCATGGGCACTTTCAAACCCTCCTGGGGTAGGTATGCACTCACATTCACATTCTAATTCGTTGATATCCGGCTCGTTTTACTATGATGAATTACCTCAGCCTTTGTCTCGCGTGATATTTGATAAACACACTAGTTATCAACAATTAGAGATAAACCCTTTACGTGAAAGGCAAAACCTTTTCAACACGCCAATAAATGTTCTGACCCCTGAAAGCAATGACTTGATTTTATTCCCTTCTTATCTAAATCATCAAATCGAAGCAAATATGGCTCAAACAGAACGAAGAGCGATTGCTTTTAATTGTTTTATTAAAGGACAGTTAGGCAATTATCGAGATGTATCGGAGCTTATGCTCTAGACTCTATCTTATTGAGCAATAGCCGGCATCTACTAATGATATCGGCTAAAGCTACTTATGCTCTCTAGCTTTTCTAATCCCAATCCTTTCTTTTTATAGGGCGAGCGATTGCTTTAAGTGGTCTCTTAATTCTTAGCTTCTCAGACGATAGTTATCGTAAATATGGTTATCTGCGTATCACTAGATAAAAGTAGTGATTTTTTCACTTATTAGTACAAGGATATTAGTTTCTCAGTTGTTTTTTGATAACTTGCGTGATACTTGTTTCTCTCTCAAATAATGGCTAAAAATAGATTGAAAAATGACCGATGAAATAATGAACTTATTGGCAGAATCAGCGAATCTCTTGATTGTTGGTATGGCTGTCGTTTTTGTTTTTCTGACCGTGCTCATTGGTGCCGTGAAATTGATGTCTAGGGTTGTGCAAAAATTCCCTGAGCCGAATACAGATGCATTTGGGTCTAATAATCTAGTAACAAAACAGATTGCACAGCAGGATGACAAAGTTTCACCTCAGATCGTTGCTGCTATTGTTGCGGCAGTTCACCAATATCGTCAAAAGTAGCCTTTTAACTCATATATCTTATAGGAGCCTTCCATGGCAAAGCCGTTAGCTATCACTGAGCTTGTGTTTCGAGATGCTCATCAATCCTTACTTGCGACCAGAATGCGGCTTGATGATATGTTGCCTATTGCGGCTAAGTTAGACGATGTAGGCTATTGGTCGATGGAGTCGTGGGGAGGGGCAACCTTTGATGCTTGTATTCGATATTTAGGGGAAGATCCCTGGGATCGTATTCGAGAAATCAAAAAGGCGATGCCTAAAACTAAGCAGCAAATGCTGCTTCGAGGCCAAAACCTATTAGGTTACCGACATTACGCTGACGATGTTGTCACCAAATTTGTCGAGCGTGCGCATACTAATGGAGTGGATGTTTTTAGAATTTTCGATGCGATGAATGATGTACGCAATCTAAAAACAGCCATTAAAGCTGCTATAGACGTTGAAGCGCATGCTCAAGGCACTATTTCTTATACCGTAAGCCCAGTGCATTCGATGCAGCTTTGGCTTGATATGGCGCGCCAACTTGAAGATATGGGCGTTCACTCTATCTGTATTAAAGATATGGCAGGCTTGTTGAAGCCTTACGTCTGTGAAGAGTTGATAACTGAGCTGAAGCAAGCGGTTGATGTTCCTATTGCCATGCAATGTCACGCAACAACGGGCTTAAGCACTGCGGCGTACCAAAAAGCGATAGATGCAGGCATTGATATGTTGGATACCGCGATATCGTCGATGAGCCAAACATATGGGCATAGTGCGACCGAGACTTTTGTATCTATCCTTGAAGGCACAGAGCGCGATACCGGTTTAGATATGGTCTTACTCGATGATATATCGGCTTACTTTAGAGAAGTGCGTAAAAAATATGCGAAGTTCGAAGGTAGCTTAAAAGGTGTTGATTCACGCATTCTTATTGCTCAGGTCCCGGGTGGAATGTTGACTAACATGGAGAATCAGCTGAGAGAACAGAATGCTGAAGATAAAATGGACGAAGTACTCAAGGAAATTCCAAGAGTCAGAGAAGATCTCGGCTTTATTCCATTGGTCACACCTACGTCGCAAATTGTGGGTTCTCAAGCGGTGCTTAATGTTCTGACTGGTGAACGATATAAAAGTATTACCAAGGAAACAGCGGGTGTTTTAAAAGGGGAATATGGCGATACCGCAGCACCTGTCAATAGCGAATTGCAACAACGTGTTCTAGGTAACGAACAAGCCATTAGTTGTAGACCGGCAGACCTCATTGATGATGAGCTGGAAAAACTGAGTAATGAACTTAAGGAATTATCTGAAACAAAGTCGATTACTTTGGCGAAAGATACCATTGATGATGTTCTGACTTATGCACTCTTTCCGCAAGTCGGCCTAAAGTTTCTTGAAAATAGAGACAATCCAGATGCCTTTGAACCTGTTCCCGGCACTGAAGAAAAAGCGCCTGTTGCTGCTCCACAACATTCAGCTCCGGAACGAAGCCATCAAGGTACTCAATCCTACTCTGTTCGCGTGGATGGCAAAGTTTATCAAGTTGAAGTCGCTGAATCTGGTGCATTGGAGAGTGTCATTCCAGTGAACACGGGAGCAGAACAACAAGTATCGACTCCTGTTGCAAGTGTTAGCGGTGAGCCATTGAATGCGCCTCTTTCAGGTAACATTTTCAAAGTATTGGTGAAGTCAGGGCAATCTGTTGCTGAAGGTGACGTTGTTATCATTATGGAAGCTATGAAAATGGAGACTGAAATTCGAGCGACGTCATCAGGTATTGTTGTCAGTGTGGAAGTTAATGAAGGTGATACGATTCAATCCGGCCAAGCGCTCATCATGTTGGGATAATTAATGGATAAGTTACTAACGCTCTGGGAAACAACGTCAATTGCAAATTTTGAGCTAGGGCAACTCCTTATGATGGCGGTAGGTGGGTTACTGCTGTATCTCGCCATAGTAAAGAAATTTGAGCCGCTATTACTTTTACCAATTGGCTTCGGTGCCATACTAACCAATATACCTTTGGCTGGGTTTTCTGAAGCTGGTGGCTTGCTTTATAACGTTTATAAAGTGGGGATTGAAACTGGCGTTTTCCCATTATTGATTTTTATGGGAGTAGGGGCGTTAACTGATTTCGGTGCCTTAATTGCTAACCCTAAAGTGTTGTTATTAGGTGCAGCGGCTCAGTTTGGTATTTTTGCGACCTTGTTTGGCGCCGTTATGCTCAATATGGTTCCTGGTATGGAGTTTACACTGCAGCAAGCTGCCGCTATTGCCATTATTGGAGGAGCTGATGGTCCAACTGCGATATTCTTAGCGTCGAAACTTGCACCTGAATTACTCGGTGCCATCGCTGTAGCTGCATATTCTTACATGGCGTTAGTACCCATTATTCAACCACCCATCATGAAGGCTTTGACGACTGAATCGGAAAGGCAAATCAAGATGGAGCAACTGCGAACAGTATCCAAGAAGGAAAAAGTTATATTTCCTCTGATGGTGCTACTACTGACAATTGTATTTTTGCCAGCAGCGACGCCCTTGGTAGGCATGTTCTGTTTAGGAAATTTAATGCGTGAGTCTGGTGTTGTCGAGCGTCTCAGCGGTACTGCGCAAAATGAATTGATCAATATAGTGACTATCTTTTTAGGGCTGGCTGTTGGATCAAAATTATCAGCAGATAAGTTTCTTACAGCAGAAACCCTAGGAATTTTATTTTTAGGTGCTCTCGCATTTGCCATAGGTACAGCGTCGGGTGTATTGATGGCGAAATTAATGAGCAAGTTGAGCGGAGGTAAAATCAATCCGCTTATCGGTGCTGCGGGCGTGTCAGCAGTGCCCATGGCAGCGCGTGTTGTGAATAAGGTTGGCTTAGAGTCTAACCCTCACAACTTCTTATTAATGCATGCTATGGGGCCAAATGTGGCTGGTGTTCTAGGTTCCGCAGTTGCTGCAGGTATACTTTTAGCTCTTGTAGGGCCTTAACTTGCCATAAGGTAAACGAGGAATTGGTGCGTAGGTAGGCCCTGCGCATGCTCTATATTTGGTTAGTGCGTTACATAAGTCATTAACGTAAAAAATAGAACAATGATAGTTGATGCACTAAGTATATAAATAAATCCCTGTTTACCTTGCTTCAAGCTGTACCCATTATGTCTTAGGTAAAGAAACCATATTAAGCAAAGCAATAAAGGGAAAATAAAGAATAGTCGAACCAAAATAGCAACCTATTGATTTGTATTTGTTTAGAGTAACTCCTAATTTAAACTTTCTCCACATTCACTATGATTTGGTGTTTGGCGAAATGGCAACTGGATACTTCAGAAGCGAATGAAAAGATTTATCTGGTTGATATATCTGCTGGTCAAATCGATTATATCCAAGCCATTTTAACTCATTTAAGAGGAATTAATGTGAGCAGAACCTATTGCTCATCTTGTCATTACCCTGAAAAAACGTGTATTTGTAAATGGGTAAAACCTATTGAACCGCCCATAGAGATTATTATTCTTCAACACGGGAGTGAAGCCTCCCATGCAAAAAATACGGTTAAATTGCTTGAATTGGGATTGAATCGGATTACAACTTTATGTGGCGAAGAAGCGGATAACTTTCAGGAAATTGCCTCTGAATGTGCATTATCTCCAGAAAAGTACGCTGTCTGTTTTCCGTCAGAGCAAAGCACTCCCATCGAAGAAAGTGTCTTACAGTGGGAAAGAGGTAATGCAAGTCAAACATTCGAACATGTTATTTTTATTGATGCGTCATGGCGCAAGGCGCTTAAAATGTGGCATTTGAATCCGTGGCTTCATCAACTCAAAACGTGGCACTTTTCAGAACCGCCCGAGAATCGGTACCGAATCAGAAAGACGAGCAAAGAGAACAGCCTATCCACATTAGAATCTGTGGCTTACGTGTTAAGTCTAGGATGGAAAGTGGACTGCTCTAACTTATTAACCTTATTGAATGCTCGACAACAGTACTTTCCAAATCGTTAAGTGGG
Organism: Alteromonadaceae bacterium M269; assembly: GCA_004353515.1. Lineage (GTDB taxonomy): Bacteria > Pseudomonadota > Gammaproteobacteria > Enterobacterales > Alteromonadaceae > M269. Next base: position 587,066 of record SMNZ01000003.1, read on the forward strand.
CAGTTCACTGACATCATCCATATAACGGCGACGCTTACTGTCTTTAAGATACGCTAGATCAACCAAAATAAGACCATCAACACAGTTATTAAAATCAGGGTCTACGCCAAAGCTTAGAAATTTTGCGCCGCCAGGCTCGCATATTTCACAGTATTGTTTATAGAGAGTGGGAACGGCTACCCCCATACTGGATAATAGATATTTAAGCTCGGCGAAGTCTGCTTTGTAGTCATCACCTTTAAAGGGATGCTCTAAGTTAACGGGAAGTTGATAAGGTGAATTTGATTGAGCCAAATGCAAATCGCCACCAAAATAATGCTGGTAAAAATACACAATCAAGTTTTTGGCTGTCTCTGGATAACTGTGGCTTAAGCTAACAGGACCAAACAGGTAGCGATATTCAGGGTGATGCTTCAGGAATGCACCTATGCCATACCACAAGTAATCTAGGTTTCTTTTACCCCAATACTTAGGCTGGATAAAACTGCGACCTAATTCTAAACCTTGTTCAAAGTATGATTTCATTGCTTCGTCATACTTGAATAGGCTGGCGGAATAGAGATCTTTGTTATTTGATTTAGACACGAGCTTTTTTGCGTCTCCGAATCGGTATGCACCCACGATTTCTAAATCTTTGTTATCCCACAAAACGAGGTGAAAATAATTATTATCGTAGGCATCAATATCTCGCCTTTTATTGCTACCTTCACCAACTGCCCTAAACGCGATCTCTCGTAACCTACCGATTTCTCTTAGAATAGGTGAGCTGCCGTTGTAACGGTAAAGATAAATTTCTTTATTGTCGCTTGTTGTTCCTAGTCTCTGGCAATCGCTTTGCATTGCTGCTTGTAGATTTCGCCTATCTTCCGGAAGTGCAATGCCTTTTTGTGTTTCGAATATAGGGCGTTTGTTCGAATTAAGGCGGTATAGGTGTTTTTTGAAGAGCTTCACTTGCTGCTTTATGGATATTTTGGCGCCTATGTATGAAGAAGCAGGGATTAACTCGCCTATGCGTATAGGGAAATGGCGTCGCTCTTTTTTAAACATTTCTCTAATGATGAGCAGTGTTGCAAGCGGCTTGTAAAGCATTGATGCGCCATAAAATGTCGGTGAGTTTTTGGCTTCTATTAGCAACGGAAGTATTGGCGCTTGTGCTTTCTTGGCTATACGTAAAAAGCCTGACTGCCATTCAGTATCGCGAACACCCTGAGGCCTAAGGCGCGAAACCTCTCCTGCGGGGAAGATAATGACAACTCCTTCGCTTGCTAAGTGTTTTTGGATATTAGACAGATTTTCTTTAACTGTGCCAGTTCCCATGTTATCGACGGGAAGCATCATGGAATGGAGTGGCTTAACTGCCATCAACATTTGATTAGCGATGATTTTAATATCTTGCCGAACTTCACTGATTAGTTTCAGTAGCGCTAAGCCGTCAAGCGTACCTATGGGGTGATTAGCAATGATAACGCAACGTCCGCTACAAGGAATACGTTCCTTTTCAGTATCATGTACCGAGTAACTCACATTAAAGTGTTCAAGGATTTGTTCTACAAAATCTAAACCGTTTAGGTGAGGGTAGGTTGTACTAAAGTCATTGAAATCTTGTTCGTGTAATAAGTAGGAAAGTACAAGTTTTGCAGGCTTAAAAAGCCAAGGTTTATGCGTTATTTGAGGATAATGCTGATATAAAATTTCATTTATCGTAAACATCTGTCTTTCTGCATATAGTCACATCCCAAGGCACATGCTAGGTATGAAATATGAACTTTAAATGACGTTATTGTGATGATTTTATGCACTAAAAGCATGAGGTAACTAATTTAGGCTGCTTTATTATCCTTAGATTCAGGAAAAGGGATTAAGGATGATTGGTCAGTGTTTTCATTAGTTTGAATTGTTGTCCAGTAGACCAGTGAAAATTTACCATCCATGTCTTCAGTTAAAGCGGAGCAGTTTTCCACCCAATCTCCATCATTATAATACTGCGTCCCATCCACTTCGGTTATCTCGGGGTGGTGGATATGACCGCAAATAACACCGTCAAAGCCATTTTGTGCGGCTTTGTGGCATGTTGCTCTGCGATATCTCGCAATGACATCATTAGCGCCTTTGACTTTGGACTTTAAGAAGCTAGCTAAAGACCAGTAGTCAAACCCCAATTTTAAGCGGCAGGCGTTGTACCAACGATTGAGGAAAAGTACAAAGGTATACAACTGGTCACCAAACCAGGTTTTGAGAGGTTCGAAGCAGACTTCTTGATCAAACTGATCTCCATGCAAAAGTAATAGTTTTCGCCCGTCTGCTGTGACATGGGTATATTCTCGGTAAATTTCGACATCACCAAACATCATTCCACTGTATTTTTGCGCGGGCTCATCATGGTTTCCGGGAAGGTAAATGACTCTCGTCCCATGTTGCGGTAAGTTAAGAAGTCGATGGAATAACTGGTTGTGAGACTTCGGCCATCGAAATTGCTTAGACATCGCCCACATATCAACAATATCGCCAATCAAATACAGAGTATCCATTTGACAGTGATCTAAAAAGTTAAGTAAGTACTCAGCCTTACAATCTTTACTGCCGAGGTGGATATCTGAAAGACAGACTGTCCGGTAATGTGTGATGGCGCTCATGCCTAGCTCTCACCTAAAGCCTTTGTGTGGATAAAGTTAGACAAATAACTTTACAAACTCATGAAGGTTCTTTGAATAAGAGGTGACACTGCCATCGGTGTTTTAAAAGGAACTTGAGTTAAAGCTGCGATAGCACAGAAAATGGTCCACCTACCTCTACAATCTTAAAAGGTTGGCAGTGAATGCCTGTTTCTAAATTATGGCAAATATGCAGGTGCTGAGTTTGCATGTCCAGTTTGACAAATTCTGCATTCGAATCCAGCAATTGGCCATATTCACCAAAACCTCTCCAGTAAATGCTACTGGAGACGCCATTTCCATGTTTATAGGTAATTAATTTAGGGAGTGGCACAATAATAAGTGCCACAACAATAAGCATCATAACGCTTAATAGAAATCCCAGACGCCACTTGGCGAATTGACTCATAACCGCTACTTAGCTTTTAGGAGCTGGTCTTGGGTCGACATCGTTATTTGCCATCATATAAGCAAACAATGCGTAAACCGCTTGGTTTTGAGCAATATCTTCTGGTTTTATTTTATCTAATGTGTCGTTTGGTGTGTGATGATAATCAAAGTAGTAAGTGCCATCTTGGAGCAGAGAAACGACAGGAATACCCAAGCCTGGGAACATAGAGATATCAGGGCCACCGCCTGCTGTATTGCTGCCTTTGAACACACCTAATGGCTCAATTTGTTCGACAATGCTATCAACAAAGGGAAGGGCTCTGTCAGCAAATCTTGTTTCTAGACGGTAAATACGACCAGCTCCAAAGTCGGACTCAGCAGCAACAACAATTTTTTCTAATGACTCTTTGTTCGCTTTGACGTATTCACGGGCACCAACAAGTCCAAATTCCTCGTTAGCGTATAGTACAACTCGGATGGTACGCTTTGGCGTGCCCATGATTGATTTAACCAAGCTTGCAGCGGCAGAAACTATCCCAACACCTGCACCGTCATCTATTGCGCCTGTGCCTTCATCCCAAGAGTCTAAATGTGCACCAAGTAAAACAACTTCGTCGGGTTTTTCACTTCCAGTAATTTCGCCGATGACGTTGTAAGATGTTTGCCAGCCCTGTTCTTTTGCCTGCATTTCAACGGCTAACTCAACAGTTTGTCCTGTGTTGACCAAACGCTCTAGAGTATCTGCATCGGCGTTAGATAAAGCTCCTGCAGGAATTTTTTTCACTTCATCGCTGTAACGCATTGCGCCTGTGTGGGCGAAACGACTGTTATCTGTTCCAACAGAGCGAATAAGAATAGCTTTGGCGCCAAGCTTAGAAGCTTCTATAGCACCTTGTGCTCTGGCAGCAACTACCGGTCCGTAGCCTCTTCCTGCTCGGTCTCGTATCATACGGCGATTAATGAAAACTATTTTGCCTTTAACTTGCTCTTCTGAAGCAGCCTGTAGTTCTTGCAGTGAAGAGAACATAACCACTGAAGATTGTAAGCCGCCTTTAGGTGTTGCAATTGAACCTCCTAAAGCGGTAATGACGAGTGATTGAGCAAATGGCTTAGTGACCTTGGCTTCAGCTCTTCCTCTCGACCAATTTCTGACCCTAACGGGTTGTGTATAAACTTTGTCAAAGCCAAGTTCTTTTAACTTATCTTGCGCCCAAACTACGGCGCGTTTGTCACCTTCACTCCCTGCAATGCGGGGGCCGACTTCAACAGTTAGGGATTCAACAACACTGTAAGCTAGGGGGCTAGATAGCGCCTTTTCGCGCAAATCATTTGTTGTCGCAGCGAGACTGGACGTAGAAAAAAGTAAGCAGGATATTATAGTTTTAGATAAGCGATTCATAAACATTCAAGTCAGTTGATTCAACCTTTATGTTAACTCACTTGTATGGTTGTGTCTCTTATGTGAGACATTCAAAAACGGTTTATGCTGTCACAAAATAGTACCAGCATTAAATAGTAGGCATAAAAAAAGCGTCTATAAGACGCTTTTTTCTACGAAACCGATTTAACGATAATTCGTTATATTTATGCTAGTGCTTTAATCTGTGCAGCAAGGCGTGACTTATGACGAGCAGCCTTGTTTTTGTGGATTAAGCCTTTAGTCGCCATGCGATCCAAAATCGGTGTAGCCGCTGCGTATGCTTGTTGCGCAGCGTCTTTGTCGCCTGCTGCGATAGCAGCAACTATTTTCTTAATGCTTGTACGCATCATTGAACGACGACTGGCGTTGTGTACACGGCGCTTCTCGGCTTGGATTGCGCGCTTTTTAGCAGACTTGATATTAGCCAAGTTCGAAACTCCCAAAAAAACTGGTCAAAATTAAGGTCGCGAATTCTGCCTTTTATCAGCTTGGTTGTCAATGGATTTCGTACCCAAAAGCATATTTATGTGGCTGATACAGAAATATGCTTCTATTAGTCATTTAGCAAGGGGTGATTTAGTTTTTTTATATCTACTTGTGGAAAGCTAACTTCAGTGAAAATAAGCGTATTTTTGTCGAGACTATAGGTAAATGGAGCAGCAGATTCTATTGTCCGTAAAGGAGTTCTCAATAAGGTTCTTACTTCCATATCTGCTAAAGACAAATACTGGATACGTTGATGGTCTGGGTAATCTTGTAAATAGTAAACACCGTCATCTGTTTTCAGCCAACTATGCTCTCCAGAGATAATACTGCGTTTAACGATGGGGGTGATGGCCGGAGGATTGGTGTTCATATCAGCGAGATAAAGAGCTTCATCGTCATCGGTGAACCAAAGTTGATTGTCTTTTGTATGGATAGCATGGCCGCCACCGCCGTCTATCAACATATTGATATGCCCCGATGCAACGTCAATTGAATAGAAACCGCTGTTACTATCATTACCTGTTTGAGATACTTTCGTTGCTTGGACGATAATCGATTCGTCGCCTTGCACCCATGTAGGCATATCGATATTAATGAAATCGTCTGTCTTAACTTCTTTTATCACTTTGGTTGCCACATCGACTATTTTTATCGAAGACTTATTCGAAGCCGTATGCTTAATCAAAAAGGCTATTTTGTTCCCGTTGTGAGACCAACGAGGATAAAAAATATTGCTTTTTAGATTGGTCACTTGAATACGGTTTTCGCCATTCCAGTCTGATACCCATACTTCCTTGTTGCCAGACTCGTTTGATATATAAGTAACCTGTTTACTCTGTCCGTTGTAGTCTGGCGAGTTATGAGTATATTCAGATTGAATCAGAGGAAAGGGCACAGAAACATTGTCTGGAGCCAAGTTTAAGCTAGCAATAAATTGATTGAGTTGCCAATCGTGAAAGACAACTTCAGAGGTATCTCCCACAAAAGATGGGTAACTAAACCCACGGATGCCTAAGTCAGTAATAGACTTTGTTTCAACATCAACTATAAAACCATTTCTGACATCATTAATTTGTGCGCTATAGATGATCTTATTCTGCGTCGGGTGCCAAGCCATTCCTATGATGTCTCTTTGTCCCACAGTGATTTGTTCGCTCTCACCGGACGCTCTATCAACAATAAATATGTCTTCCTCGTATTGTTGCACTCTGCGAGTTAATGCATAACGTTTTCCATTAGGTGAAAACACGAGATCTCTATCGGAATATTGGCAATCAATGGAACAAGAGTACCTGACTGGCTTAGTATCCTGTTTGGTAAGATCAAGCAGGTATATTCCTGGTGATGCATTAACGGAATCAAAGCTATTGAATGCTAGAGTTTTGCCATCTCTTGATATGCTGAGCGCAGCATTTACGTCTCCTCGGCACGCCGCTAAGCTTTTCTGTGATTTAGTCTGTATGTCGTACTCAATAATGTCACAGCGGTCATCATTCCATGATTTCTGTACAAAATAGAGTGTATCGCCAGAATTCCCCCATACGGGCCTTGATTCTTTGTCTGAGTTAAAAGTCAGCTGAACTGGAGCTAGGTCAGGTTGCCGAAGATCTTTCATATATAAGTCGGGGTTCTCGTGTATTTTTCTCCAAAAGTACACAAGGAAATTTCCATCTGGTGAAACTGCGGCATATACCTCTCGCCCGGGTGAAGAAGTCAGCGATTCCACTTCCATCGGTTTTGGGGTTGATTGAGTTGTGAGTAGGTAGATAAAGCTAAAAACAACTATGCTTAAGGTCACCAGCTTCCAACTTAGAATGCCTTCATCGAATACCGCTCTTTTGCTAGCTGAGCTTATTTGAGTAGCGCTAGCCTCTTCCGACTCTATCAGTGTGGGTTCTTGGACCAGCCGATAACCACTCTTACGAACAGTTTGAATATATTCTTGTTCTTCTTGGTGTAATTTCTGGCGAATATTCCAAATCGCATTGGTGAGCGCTTTTTCGCCGACGTAATTATTTCCCTGCCAAATATGCTCAATTAATTCTTCGCGACTCACTAAGTTTGGATATTGTTTAACTAAATAATAAAGAACTTCGATGCATTTGGGCTGTAGTAACTCACACGTACCGTCCACTGAAAGCAAACTATGCTCGAGTGTATTGACAGTATATTTTCCTATTTTAAATGAAACGTTGCCTTGCATAATTTTTATTAAAACCAGTAACCACGAGGCCTAGAGGCGAAATAGAGATTAAAAAGATATTAAAAGGTTAAAGAAACGATTTGTCTAGCTTTTGTAATTCGCCGCTTTTTCTTATAACAAAGTAGAGCACACAAAAATCAATATTTTTAAAACATAAAGTGCTGAATAAATTAAGTCAATTACCAAATGTTGACTTAATTGTAGCAGCGCATATTGGGGGATATAGGCCTTTATTGTATGAATTTATGTCGTCTCAAACCTATTTTAGGCTACGCGGCTATTAGAACGAATTTTGTACGGTGAAAGCACATTATCTCCCACAATAATAATTAAAAATCGGGGAGTACAAATGAAACATGAGTTATCCATTGTTGCAGCAAGTGTTGCCCTTGTTTGTAGCTTGAGTAGCGCAAATGCGCAAGAGCAAACGGCTAGTGCACAATCTGCTGAATCAGACATTGAAAAAATCAGAATTACGGGAAGTCGTATAAAGCGAGCTGATTTCTCTACACCACAACCCGTCGTTAGTTTTAATCGGGAAGACATTGAAAATGTTGGAACTGGTGATATTACCGATGCACTCCTTGAGATCCCTGCCATTATCGGTGGTGTGACCGCGGAAAATGCGACCACTAATGTTCAAAATAATGGCTTAACCACTGCTGATTTGCGAGGACTTGGAGATAACAGAACCTTGGTTTTGATTGATGGCCGCCGAGCGGTATCAAGCAGTGCTAATGGTAACCGTGTTGATTTAGGATCTTTACCCGCAGGTTTTATTGATAGCGTTGAGGTATTAACGGGCGGTACATCCGCTGTTTATGGTTCGGACGCTGTTGCTGGTGTTGTTAATATTATCACCGAGTCGAACAAGGAAGGATTTGAATTAGATATTCTTGGTGACCGCAGTAACTCCCTTAGCGACTCGAGCCAAACAATAGATTTCAGTTGGGGGGGTAAATTTAACGATGACAAAGGCTACTTATTTGGTGCTATTAACTTAAATACCAGAACACCAAGGCGTGTTTCCGAAATCCCGAGAACCCAGATTCAAGCTGATTACCAATATGATGATGGCATTAACACCTTTGTCAATAGCCTAGGTAACAGAATCCCTTTTAGTGAAATTGAAGATTTATCGACCTTTGATTTTGGTAACTTGAGTAACGATATCCCTGGGGGGCGTTTTGAAGGTAACGACTTTTTCTTTAATGAGAATGGCCTGCAACGAGATTTTGTAACTGACCGTGACGGCTTTGATTTTCGTGCTGATGATTTCCTCCGTTCTCAACGCGATAGAGTTACTGCAGCGATAAAAGGCACCTACGAAATTGCAGAGAGCACAACAGCTTTCCTTACGGTTAACCATTCTTATACAACGACTTTGCAACAACGCGAGCCTGAAGGTGATGACTTCAACGATGTGCATTTATTGGTAACTGATTTAGAAACCTTTGAATCGATCAATTTCCCGATAGGAGCGATTCCTATTGATAATCCATTTGCACCGCAAGAAATTGTAGACGAAGCGGGAAGTAGTATCAGTTTCGATAGACGTTTCAATGAAGTTGGGAATCAGATTACGGATAACGAGCGCAATGTTACTCGTGTTTATGCGGGACTTCAGGGCTCAGTATTCGATGACTGGGAATGGGAAACTGTTTTGTCTTATGGCCGCTTTAGGCAAGACCAGACGAGATTCAACGAGATCAACATTGTTAATCTCAGAGCAGGCTTAAATGCAGAGCAGCTTGATGATGGAACCATACAATGTGCCGATGCAGACGATAGAGCAGCAGGATGTGTCCCAGTTAACTTGTTTGGTGTTAACTCCATAACACCAGAGGCAGCAGACTTTATTCGCGCTAACCTTAGCCAAGAAGCAACGATAGAGCAGATTGATTTTCAGGCATTTATCACAGGCGACTTATTTGAACTTCCTGCAGGTTACGTAGGTTCTGCATTTGGTGTTGAGTTCAGACGTGATAGTCAACAACTGACGCCAGATGAACTGAATCAACGAGGTGGTCACTCATCCATTACCGTGCCAGCTTTTGGTGGTGGTTATAATGTTGCGGAAGCCTTTGGTGAACTTAGCTTTCCTTTACTGTTTGACGCACCGGGGGCTTATAACTTGTCTCTCGATACATCTGCTCGTATAGCCAATTACAGCATAGATACTGTGGGCACGGTTTTAAGCTTTGGTGTTGGTGTTCAGTATGCACCGGTTGAAGAGCTGAATTTTAGGGTATCCTTCAACCGTGCGCAAAGAGCACCAGACTTGACTGAATTGTTTTCGCCACCTCGGGGTGATTCGGATGGTTTTACTGATATTTGTGACGGTGTTGACTTAAATACAACCGGAGTCGTTGCGAACAATTGTCGTTCGGAACCGGGCGTGTTAGCAGCTATTCAGGAAAACGGTGTATTCGAAGAAGATAGCGGAAACCACCCATCTCCTAATGCGGGAAATATCAATTTGAGAGAGGAGGAGGCTGATACCTTGACTGTCGGTTTTGTATGGCAACCCGACTATGTGCCAGGACTTAGCTTTTCTGCAGATTACTACAGTATCGAGATTGAAGATGCTATTGATGCATTCCGAAATGAGGACTTATTACGCTTCTGCTATGAAGATGATGTTAACTTCCGCAATGGCCAGAATTCATTCTGTAATGATATCTTCCGTAATCCCGATGATGGCCAACTTTCTGCTGTTATTCAGAGGCAGTTTAACCTTAACTCGACAGAAACCAGCGGTGTTGATTATCAGTTAACCTACGATTTTGATTTGGAAAGCATTGGCGTTCCAGGCAGTTTCGAAGCACGTTATGTTCACTCTCACCTTATTAAGTTCGTCGATATCGTTGATGGTACTGAACCGGGCGAGATTATTATCAATAATCAAAAGGGGGAACTGGTTAATGAGCGTTTTGAAGACCGTGGCCGATTCACCTTTAGGTGGCGTTATGAAGATTGGCGTGTTTCATGGCGTACAACTTACTTTGGAAGCACCATAGATAGTTTTGATTTACTTGAAGACTTCCGTGAAGCGCAAGAAGAGTTTGGTGACGCAGCTGAAACACCTGCCTTCTTATTCATTGACCGAGAGTTATTCCATAACCTGACAGTGAGTTATACAACAGATATTGGCAAAGTAAGGACGCGATTTAGCGCGGGTGTGAGAAACCTAACGGACAATGAAGGACCATTCCTCCCTACCGGAGACGGTGATGCTGGTACCTCTAGGAACTCTGCTAACGCCTTTGGGATAAGAGGTAGAAGCTTCTTTGCGCGTGTCAATATGCGCTTCTAAATCTTGCGACATTACAATAACTTTGGTTGCTCGGTCTTCATCTCCTGGGGCTGAGCTTTTTTTTCTAAATGAGTACTCAAGAATGATACGACTTCCTTTCAGATATTTGGCTGTTGCTATTCTCCTGTGGCTTACATCTTATAGTGTTTATGCAAAGCCGCAGCCGATGACACCTGTTGATCTACTGTCTTTAAATGCGGTGAGTAATCAAGATATCTCTCCTGATGGAACCCGGCTACTTTATCAACTTGGCGAAGTTGATTGGAAAGGTAATCGACGTATCAGCCATATCTGGAGAAAGAATCTAGTAACGGGAGTCACACGACAAATGACTTTTGGGCATGAGTCTGAAACAAACCCGAAGTGGTCGCCTCAAGGAGATAAGTGGATTTTCGTCACAAAGAGAAAAGGAGATGATCATAACCATATCTATTTAATGTATGAGGATGGTGGAGAAGCACAGAAAATAGCTAAACTAACGGGTTCTCCGAGAAACATTCGTTGGTCTAATGATGGCCAGTTTATCTATTTTTTAGCCGTTGCGGCTGATTCTAAGGAAGTTAAAAAAGCGCTGAAAAAGCACCGAGTCATTGAGTCCTTTGAAGACAAAAGTAAACAAAGGCAATTGTGGCGAATACATGTAAATACGAGAAAAACTGAAGCTCTCACTTCGCCCTCATATTCAGTTGTGAGTTACTCGCTTATTGAACAGGACCAAAAAGTGATTTTTGCTAAGGGTCCAGGTGTTTTAATTGACGATAGGCACGCTGCGGATTTATGGGTTTTAGATATTAAAAAGGGAACAGAGAGACGGATCACTGAGAACAGCTATTATGAAAAGGATCCAACATTGTCGCCTGATGGTTTCTCTATGGCTTATACCTCAGCAGTGAATGGCGACGGAGAAAACTATTACAGTACGAATATCTTTTTGTTGAATAGAAAATCGGGTGAAACTGAGGTTATCACGAGGGACTTTGATGGTGATGTTGAATCTTATGCTTGGTCCAACTCAGGAGATGAACTGTATTTTCTCGCTAATATCGGTGTCTCAAACCATCTATTTTCTTATGACATCGAGAATAAGGGAATAAGACAGCTGACAGAAGGGGAATGGACCATACGTAATTGGTCATATCACCCCAAAGCTAATATCCATTTGTTAAATATCAGAAGTGCTACCAATCCAGGAGAAATATGGCAGCTTAAAGGTATGGATAATAAGCTGAATCAACTGACTGATATACACCCTGAATTAGTGAAAAAGTACCAGTTGCCTAAACAAAGAGTGATTCGGTGGAAAAGCCATGATGGTTATGAAATTGAAGGGCTGCTGGTTTATCCATTGGGGTATAAAAAAGGCTCCTCTTTCCCATTGGTCACTCAAACTCATGGTGGACCGAGGTCGTCAGATCAATATGGTATTTGGAGCACCGGGAGTTACATGCCAGTATTGGCTGCTCATGGTTACGGTGTGTTAAGAGTGAATCACAGAGGTGGTTCTGGCTATGGCGACAGCTTCTTGCGAGATATGGTTGGACAGTACTTCAGAAATGCTCATTTAGACGTACTGAGTGGTATCGACTATCTTGTTGAAAAAGGGCTAGCAGATCCAGATAAATTAATAAAAATGGGGTGGAGTGCGGGTGGTCATATGACGAATAAACTCATTACCACGACAAACCGCTTCAAGGTAGCATCAGTTGGCGCTGGGACTATAGATTGGACCTCTCATTATGGAGAAACTGATACGCGTTATAATCGCACTGATTGGTTTGGCGGTAAGCCATGGCAGCAAGATGCGCCATTAGACGTCTACGATGAAAATTCTTCGTTGAAAGATTTGTGGAAGGTAAAAACACCGACGTTGATTTTTGTTGGTGAGAAAGATGTCCGAGTCCCGCCAGCACAGTCAAAAATGCTGTTTAGGGCGCTAAAGGATTTAGGGATAGAAACTGAGTTATATATTGCACCCGGGGAACCACACGGTTACAGGAAGCCAACTCATCGCTTATTTAAAATTAACAAAGAGCTTGAGTGGTTTGAAAAGTATGTTCATGGGAATACATACCGGTATCAAGAAGCCCCTTGAAACTTGTCTAAAGGGAAGCTTACTTTTTAAGTTTTCTATAAAGCGTTCTTTCGCTGATACCTAGCATGTTTGCGACTTTTTCTTTGTTATTGTCATTTTCCCTAAGCAATTGGTTAATGTGATTCTTCTCCGTTTGCTGTAGTGAGCTAAAGCTGGTGCCTTGCTGTGTTGAAAATGCGATTTCTGCGGCAACTGCTTGATTCAGTGCTTCAGGCGTTAATTCTTGTTGCTGCTCAAACAAACAGGCTCGTTCAAGAATATTTCGTAGCTCTCTGATGTTACCTTCATAGTTATATTGCTTAAGCCACTTTTCGGCAGCTTTCGATAACCTAAGTTTTCTATTAATTCTGGAAAGTATGGATTGAGCGAGTAGCGGGATGTCTTCTATTCTCTCGTTTAAATTTGGGAGGTAAATCGGAAAAACATTAATCCTGAAGAACAGATCTTTACGAAATTGACCTTGTTCAACCATTTGCCTCAGGTTTTTGTGGGTTGCGCAAATAAGCCTGAAGTCGGCGACTTTTTGTTGTTCACTGCCTACAGGACGAAAGGTGCCTGACTCGATAAGACGCAAGAGCTTCACCTGCAGCGACATGGGTATATCACCGACTTCATCCAGAAACAAAGTGCCTTGTCTCGCGCTTTCGACTAACCCACTTCTGTTATAACTAGCACCTGTAAATGCACCTTTAACATGGCCGAATAGCTCACTTTCAAATAATGTTTCCGATAGTCCGGAACATTCCACAATAACAAAAGGTTTATCCTTTCTATCACTGGCGTCGTGTAGGGCCTGTGCTGCCAGCTCTTTACCCGTTCCTGATTCACCAAGGAGAAGAACACTGGCAGAACTGGGGGCGACCCGGTTTATCATGTCGATCATATGGGTAAAAGCAGGGCTAGTGCCAACCATCTGAGATTCGCTGGTTTGAGCGCTAGCGTGAGAGACAGTTTTTAGTAGCTCCACGAAATAGATGAGGTTACCTTTAGCATCATTGATTGGTAATAACTCGACATCGACATATTCTTTTCCTCGTGGAGTATTGTGGATATGTAAAACTCTTTCTCTATTGCCACTCTGTAAGCTTGCACTTAGTGGACAGCTCTCACCGCATTCATCACAAGGTCGTTTGTATCCGTGCGAAACTTCGTAACAATGAGAACCCTTATCTCTATCGATATGTCCAAAAGTTGCTCGATATTGTTCATTCGCTGCCATGATTTCGTAGCTAGGCGAAACAAGTATGGCTGGGCAGTCGTAGCCATTTAATAAATGCGCAGCCTCGATAGGAACATCAGGGTGTATTATCTGCATTTGTCATTCCTGTCGTTTGTTAATGTCATACGTGTCATTTATTTATTATTTCATAATGATATTTGATATTTCAATAGGTTATATGTGGTGGTTAAATTAACTCTAAATACAAAGAGTTAACAGATGCTTTCTGAGTAATGTAAAGAGTTGGTTTGCTACTTGCTCTTACTAGGCAACGATTTTAGTTTGTCTGGAGAAGAGTTGATGGCTTCTACTTTGCCTTTTGACGTTGACCTTTCAATAAAACCAAATGTTGAGGTTTTTTTTGAACCTCGCTCATGCACTTTGTCCTATTTGGTTATTGATCCTAATTCGAATGCCTGTGCCGTAATAGACTCCGCCGCTGATATGGACTATGCAGCAGGGCGAATCACCTATGAATCTGCAGATAAGATAATTGAAAAAATAAAGCATCGCTCGCTTTCGCTAGAGTGGATCATAGAAACTCATGTGCATGCGGATCACCTATCTGCAGCGCCCTACATTCAATCCCAAATAGGTGGAAAAATTGCCATTAGTCGCGAGATAGCCAAAGTTCAGGGCGTTTTTGCAGATGTCTTCAATGAAGATAAAAATTTCCAGAGGCAAGGTGAGCAATTCGACTATTTGTTTGAACATGGTGAAACTTACTACATTGGTTCAATGAAAGCTCTGGCTATTTTAACACCTGGACATACGCCAGCTTGCATGACTCATGTTGTGGGTGATGCTGCGTTTGTTGGCGATACCTTATTCATGCCTGACAGTGGTACAGCAAGAGCAGATTTCCCTGGAGGTGATGCAAAAACACTCTACGCCTCTATCCAAAGCATTCTTTCCTTGCCCAATGAGATGAGATTGTTCACTTGTCATGACTATCAACCAGGTGGAAGAGAGCTTCAATACCAGAGCTCTGTTGCTGAGCAAAAACAGCAGAATATCCACCTGAAGGATGATGTGTCAGAGGCTCGTTATGTTGAATTGAGAAAGAGCCGGGACGCAACATTGAATATGCCTAATCTGATTATCCCTAGTATTCAAGTGAATATGCGAGCTGGTCACTTACCCAAAAAGTCCGAAGAGAATGATACTGCTTACCTAAAAGTCCCTATTAACAGGCTCTAACACCAGCACCTATTTGTAGCAGCCGTATTTAACGAAAAGAGAGTTTTATGAATATTAAGCCTGTATCTGATAGCTTTTTTGTTAGTGATGCTATCACTGTAGATGATCTACCTAACATTGCTGAGTTAGGCATTAAAACCATTATTTGTAACAGACCGGATGAAGAAGAGAGCACTCAAACGCCATTTAAAACGTTAGAACATCATGCCCTTGAATTCGGGGTTTCCTGTATTCACCTGCCGGTAGTATCAACGGATATCGATAGTTCAGTCGCTATGCAAATGGCTAACGAATTCGATGCTGCGGAAACACCTGTTTTAGGGTACTGCCGTAGCGGCTTTCGCTCAATGACGCTTTGGGCAACAGGAAAGGTGATTAAGTATGGCTGCGATATTGATGAGCTATCCAAGTCAGCAGGGAATATTGGATACGACATTAAACAAAGTGTGCAGCGATTAACGCAAGCTTACCTTAATCAGCAGCAAGGTAAGGTTATTGATGTCGTGATTGTTGGTGGTGGTGCCGCGGGTGTTGCTGCCGCTTCTAGTATTCTTAGCCGAACTAAAGCGCTAAGTATTGCCATTATCGAGCCTTCGGGCACTCATTATTACCAACCAGGCTGGACTATGGTTGGGGCAGGGGTGTTCGATAAAGAACGAACAAAGAGAGCTATGCAAGAGGTTATGCCTAAAGGTGCGGACTGGATTCCGCATGCAGTTACTCAATTTATGCCAGCTTGCTCGTCTGTTGTTTTGGACAATGGGGACGTTGTTAGCTATTCGAACTTAGTGGTTGCGGCAGGATTGAAACTGGATTGGGAGAAAATAGAAGGTCTTTCTGAAACGCTGGGCGAAAATGGCGTGACTTCAAATTACCGTTTTGATTTAGCGCCTTATACATGGGAGCTAGTAAGCAACTTAAAAAGCGGGCAGGCTATATTTACTCAACCACCTATGCCAATCAAGTGTGCTGGCGCACCGCAAAAAGCTATGTACCTTTCGGCTGATAACTGGTTAAAAAATACGTGTTTAGAAAATATAAATATAGATTTTTGTTCAGCCGCGCCAACCTTATTTGGCGTAGAGCATTATGTGCCTGCGCTTATGTCTTATGTTGAAAAATACCGAGCTAATTTAAATTTCAAACATAATCTAGTTAAAGTCGATGGACCTAATAGAATGGCTTGGTTTGAAAAGGTTGATCAAGATGGTCAAACACGCCTGGTCGAAAAGACTTTTGATATGTTGCATGTTTGTCCTCCTCAATCAGCGCCAGATTTTATTAAAAAGAGCCCGCTATCAGATCAGTCCGGTTGGGTTGATGTTGATGCTCAATCTCTTCAGCATAAGCGTTATCCAAATATTTGGGGGATAGGCGATGTGACCAATACGCCCAATGCTAAAACTGCCGCCGCTGCAAGAGCCCAAGCTCCTGTTTTAGCTTGCAATTTACTTGCGAGTATCGGTTTGGCGATACAGCCGTTAAATTATCAGGGCTATGGTTCATGCCCTTTGACTGTTGAGTTGGGTAAGGTTGTTTTAGCTGAGTTTGGGTATGGTGGAGAGTTGATGCCATCGTTCCCTTCCTGGATAGTTGATGGAAAAACACCATCGTCACTCTCTTGGACGTTAAAGAAGAGCGTTCTACCTGAACTGTATTGGCATGCGATGCTAAAAGGGCGCGAATGGTTAGTTGCCACCGAGCCTAGAACATAACTCTATAGCATCACGCTTTAATTGGATAATTACTCCGACACGAAACGATAAGGAAACACATTGATACTTGCATTGTTTGGCGCGTTAGCCATTGGTTTGAGTCTAGGTTTACTGGGATCTGGAGGCTCAATACTAACCGTTCCTGTTTTGGTTTACTTATTAGGCCAAGAAGAAAAAGTCGCGATAGCCGGGTCGCTGGCCATAGTCGGCACAATTGCGCTTGTTGGCGCGATACCTTACATGTTCAAGAAGCTGGTGGATTGGCAGAATGTGCTTTGGTTTGGTATTCCCGGCATGATAGGAACTTATCTTGGAGCCTATGCTTCACAATTTATACCGGGCGTTGCTCAATTGACGTTGTTTGCAATCATCATGCTAGTCGCCGCTTATAAGATGATTAGCTCCCCTTTAACCGATAATCAAAAGTTTGTTGAACGTTCCCCTATTAAAATTTCCATTGATGGTTTGATAGTAGGAGTTGTTACTGGAATTGTTGGAGTAGGTGGTGGTTTCTTAATTGTACCCGCTTTAGTTTTGCTAGGTGGGTTAAGTATGAGACATGCCGTAGCTACCAGCTTAGTGATCATCGCACTCAAGTCTTATTCTGGCTTTTATAAATACCTTGATGTTCTTGAAACGCAAGGGCTGGCTTTGGATTGGTCTGCTATTTATCTTATCTCTGCTGTTGGTATTTTAGGGTCCTTTGTTGGTAATGCTATTTCGAGTAAATTACCGCAACAGAAGCTCAAACGTTTCTTTGGTGGGTTTCTGGTTGTTATGGCCATTTTTATACTTATCAAAACCGCCCCCGGTCTATGGTAAACCCTAGGGCGGCACACCAAAGATCAACAGACCCCTAAGGTCAACAGGCCCAAATGACTTGGGTATAAATTCTTTTGTTAGTCAGTTAAGCTATACACAAATTTGCCAACACTTGGTGTCTTCAAGTGTTGGTACTCCTCTTTTTTCACAAGGTCGATTAGTTGTCTAGCAGATTATTGAAATCTGGTGTCATCGTTAGTTTTATGACACTTATATCTCGCGTACTTGGATTGATACGAGATGTCGTTGTTGCAAATATTATGGGTGCCGGGGCCGGTGCTGATGTTTTCTTCTTAGCCAATAAGATCCCCAATTTTCTGAGGCGCCTTTTTGCTGAAGGCGCATTTGCACAAGCCTTTATACCTGTACTAACGGAAGTAAAGGAAAAAGGCTCAGAAGAAGATCTAAAGTTATTTATTGCAAGAGTTGCTGGGACTCTAGGCGTTATCGTCACTTTGGTAACCATTTTTGGTGTTATTGGCTCACCCATTATCATTGCGCTTTTTGGAACAGGCTGGTTTATCGATTACCTGAATGACAATCCTGATGGTAGTAAGTATGAGTTAGCATCGATGATGCTTAAAATTACATTCCCTTATCTCATGTTTATCTCGCTGACGGGTCTGTCAGGAGCTATTTTAAACACACTTAATAAGTTCGCTGTTTCCGCATTTACCCCAGTGTTGCTCAATGTTGGCATTATTAGTTGCGCCATTTTATTGTCGTCTCACTTCGAACAGCCTGCTTTCGCTCTTGCGTGGGGCGTGTTTATTGGCGGCTTGTTGCAACTCTTTTTCCAGTTGCCATTCTTATATCAAGCAGGGGTTTTGGTTAAGCCTCAATGGGGATGGTCTGATCCATCGGTTGTCAAAGTTCGAACCTTGATGATACCGGCACTTTTTGGTGTCTCGGTTGGGCAGCTCAATTTGCTGTTAGATACCTTTATCGCGAGCTTCCTAGGTACAGGGCCCATCAGTTGGCTTTACTACTCTGATCGCTTACTTGAATTTCCACTTGGACTTTTTGGAATCGCGATAGCCACCGTTATTTTGCCGACATTGTCACAAAATCACAGTCGTGATGATGCCAAAGGCTTTGCGCAGAACATGGATTGGGGAGTTAGGATGGTATGCCTACTAGGCATTCCGGCAGCGGCAGGCTTAATTCTATTAGCTGAACCGCTCATCTTGGTTATCTTTTATCGTGGTGAATTTACGTTGGATGACGCAACAAAGGCTTCGTTCAGTTTAATGGCTTACGCTTTTGGCCTACTTAGTTTTATGTTGGTTAAGGTATTAGCACCTGGCTTTTTCTCGCGGCAGGACACTAAAACACCTGTGAAGATCGGCATCGCTTGTATGGTGGCGAATATGGGATTTAATGTCATTTTTGTTATCCCATACGATTATGTCGGGCTAGCGATAGCAACGAGTTTATCCGCTACGTTAAATGCTTCTTGGTTATACGTATTACTGAGAAAGCAAGGCGTTTATCAATTAAGTCGACAGACTATCTTTTTAATTGCGAAGGTGCTGATAGCAACAATCACTATGTCTGCTGTAGTTTTGTATTTTTCACCGAGTATCCAACAATGGCAAAGTAGTGTGTTGATGGAGAATATCCTTCAGTTAGGTGCTCTTATTGGTGCTGCTGCAATCGTCTTTTTGCTATCTCTTGCCGTGTTAAGAGTGCGCGTATCTGATATCAAAAGTCGCCATATCTAAAACCTGTTTTTAGGGTTATGTGCTGAAAATAGCCCTTTAAGGTTTATTTTGGCAGTTAAACGCCAATTAATTAGTTAATTAGTCAAATTGCTGCCTTTCTTTCATGGCTCTGTTCGCTATATAATCTGTCGCTTTTGTGTGTTTGTGCATAGAGAATTATAAGGCAAGCTTTATTTGCCATTATGTTTGTGACTGAATTCCATTTTTTCGCTATCTAAGGTTTGGTTTTGGAGCTGATAAGAGGCTTACACAATTTAAGAGAACGCCATAAAGGCAGTGTATTAACCATAGGTAAGTTTGATGGTGTGCACTTAGGTCATAAAGCAGTGCTGTCTCAGGTAGTGAACAAAGCCCGAGAACTCGGCTTACCTGCAACGGTAATGGTGTTTGAACCACAGCCTGAAGAAATGTTCCAACCAGAGAAAGCGCCGGCAAGGTTGAGCACCCTACGTGACAAATATGTCCAACTCGCTGAACTCGGAATCGACAGGTTGTTGTGTGTAAAGTTTGATAAGGCGTTTGCACAACAAAGTGCCGAACACTTTATTTCGGAATTGCTTGTAGAGAAACTGGGTATTCAGTTTTTAGTGGTTGGCGATGATTTTCGTTTTGGACAAAAGCGCGTAGGGGATTTTTCTCTGTTGCAATGTGCTGGAGCGAAAGAAGGTTTTAGCGTGGTGAATACAGCCAGTTATCGTGTCCATGACTGCAGAATTAGCTCGTCAGCTATTCGAGAAGCGCTGGCCGAAGGTGATTTTGTTCAGGCTAAAGATATGTTGGGCCGAGCTTTTAGTATTGATGGCAAAGTTGTACACGGCGAAAAGAATGGCAGAACCATAGGTTTCCCAACCGCGAACCTTATTCTCAATCGCCTCAAATCGCCGGTTGAAGGGGTTTTCGCAGTTAGCGTAAGACACGAAGAGCGACAATACGACGGTGTTGCTAATGTGGGCACCAGACCGACGCTAAACGGTAGGCGGCTGCAACTGGAAGCGCATCTTTTTGATGTGAACCCCGACCTCTACGGACAAAAGATTTCTGTAGAGCTTAAGCACAAAATTAGAGATGAAATGAAGTTTGATAACTTCGAGCTTCTACATAAACAAATTAAAAAGGATGCTCAGCAAGCACGAGATATGCTAGCAGAGTGTTCAGTAGAGAATAACTAAACGAATTGTAGCGATTTAGCTGCATGTGAATTTTGGATCAAAGGACCAATGAGCGACTATAAACATACGTTAAATTTGCCGGAAACTGAGTTTCCAATGCGTGGCAACTTGGCTCAGCGAGAGCCTAAAATGCTTAAGAAGTGGACAGATGAAGGTCTTTACGCCCAAATACGTGAAGCGAAAAAAGGCAATAAGCCTTTCATTCTTCATGACGGACCTCCATACGCAAATGGCGATATTCACATTGGTCATGCTGTTAACAAGATCCTAAAAGACATTATTGTTAAAGCGAAAACGCTCTCAGATTTCGATTCTCCTTACGTGCCAGGATGGGATTGTCACGGTCTACCTATTGAATTACAGGTAGAAAAGAAAGTAGGCAAACCTGGAAAGAAGGTTTCAGCGGCTGAGTTTAGAGAAAAATGCCGAGCTTATGCAGAAAGGCAGATCGAAGGTCAGAAAAAAGACTTTATCCGTTTAGGTGTTTTGGGCGAATGGGATAACCCTTATAAAACTATGGATTATCAATCCGAAGCAGACATCATTCGTGTGCTTGGTAGCATAGTTCGCTCGGGTCACTTAGAAAAAGGATTTAAACCCGTACACTGGTGTACAGATTGTGGTTCGGCACTTGCGGAAGCAGAAGTAGAATATAAAGATAAGGTTTCTCCCTCTATCGATGTGCGCTTTGCTCTATCTAAACAATCAGACATAGAAAAGGCATTTTCTTCTGCAGGAGATGAGCTTGGTGAAGGTCAAGCATCAGTCGTTATCTGGACAACAACACCTTGGACCATGCCTGCTAACCGTGCAGTTAGCTTACATCCTGAATTAGAGTATTCATTAGTTCAGGTTGAAAAAGATGGCCAAATGGAAAGGTTGATAATTGCGTCTGATCTCGTTCTCGAATGTATGAGTCGTTTTAACGTCGACTCATACATGACTTTAGCTACCTGTCTTGGAACAGCACTTGAGAATGTTCAGCTTAATCATCCGTTCTATGATTTCACTGTACCAGTGATCTTGGGTGATCATGTAACCACTGAATCTGGTACGGGCTGTGTTCATACGGCTCCTGGTCACGGTGTTGACGATTTTAATGTAGGTCGTAATTACAACCTTGAAGTGGCTAATCCTGTAGGTGCTAACGGTGTTTACCTAGACTCTACCGAACTGTTTGCTGGCCAGCATGTGTTCAAAGCAAACGATAATATCATCGAAGTGTTAAAAGAAAGAGGTGCACTATTGCATCACTATTCTTACGAGCACAGCTACCCACACTGCTGGCGTCATAAAACACCCATTATTTTCCGTGCAACACCACAATGGTTCGTTAGCATGGATAAAAACGGTCTTCGTAAAGCGTCAATTGATGCTATCCACAATACGCAGTGGATACCTGACTGGGGCGAAAGTCGTATCGAAAAAATGGTAGAAGGACGTCCGGACTGGTGTATTTCTCGTCAGCGTACTTGGGGCGTACCTATTACTTTGTTCGTTCATAAAGATACGGGTGAGCTTTATCCAAATACGGATGAAGTTGTTGAGAAAGTCGCCAAAGCCGTTGAAGAAAAAGGTATTCAAGCTTGGTGGGATTTATCTCCTGAAGAGCTGATAGGTGATGACAGTGAAACTTTTATCAAAGTCACTGATACGTTAGATGTATGGTTTGACTCTGGTGTGACCCACTCATTTGTTGTTGATAGACGAGACGATATCCCTGCATCAGCTGATCTTTACTTAGAAGGCTCAGATCAACACCGTGGTTGGTTTATGTCTTCGTTGATGAGTTCGATTGCAGCAAAAGGTGAAGCGCCTTACAAGCAAGTGCTAACTCATGGCTTTACCGTTGATGCCGACGGTAAAAAGATGTCAAAGTCGATTGGTAACACAGTTTCACCTCAGGATGTAATGAACAAATTGGGTGCAGACATCTTGCGTTTATGGGTGGCATCTACTGATTACCGAAGTGAAATCACTGTATCTGATGAGATTTTGAAGCGTGCTGCAGATGCTTACAGACGTATTCGAAATACGGCTCGCTTTTTATTAGCCAACTTAAATGGCTTCAATCCAGAAACTGACATAGTGCCATTCGATAAGATGATATCGTTGGACCAATGGGCGGTGCAAAGAGCCAAGCAAGTACAGCAAGAAATTATTGATGCCTATGAGCGTTATGATTTCCTTGTTGTTAATCAGAAGCTAATGCAGTTCTGTTCAATAGAGATGGGTAGCTTTTACCTTGACGTTATCAAAGACAGACAATACACAGCGAAAGCTGATGGATTAGCGAGACGTTCTTGCCAAACAGCACTTTACTATATTGCTGAATCTTTGGTTCGTTGGATGGCTCCTGTTATGAGCTTTACTGCTCAAGAAATCTGGGAAGCGCTTCCTGGCGAAAGAAGTCGCTTTGTTTTCACTGAAACCTGGTTCTCAGGAATGAATGATTTAACGTCTGAATCAGAACTTGATAATGATTTCTGGCAACAAGTCCTAGCTGTGAAGACTGAAGTGAATAAGAGCATAGAGAAAATGCGTAATGAGCAAGGGCTTGGAGCTTCTCTGGAAGCCAAAGTGACTTTGTTTACCAATGCAGAAATTGCTGAGAAGCTAGCTAAGCTGGAAGACGAATTACGCTTTGTCTTGATTACATCAGCAGCTGTTGTTGTTACTGATGATAAGCCTGCAAATGCAATTGACACTGAACTAGAGGGTTTGGCTGTTCTTGTTGAGAAAGCTGACGGTAAGAAATGCACACGTTGTTGGCATGTTCGTGAAGGCGTCGGCTCAAACAGTGAACATCCTGAGCTTTGCAGTCGTTGCATAACAAATGTTGATGGTGACGGAGAGAGCAGATTCTATGCTTGATGCTTCAAAGTCAGAATCAAATATCGCATTGAAAGATTCAGGGTTACGCTTTTTATGGATAACCCTGATTGTGATTGCTGTTGATCAAGCAACTAAGCTTGCAATTATTGATGCGTTTAAGCTTTATGAGTCTGTTCAATATACGTCCTTTTTTAACTTAACCTACGTACGGAATTACGGTGCGGCATTTAGTTTCCTTGGTGATGCTGGTGGCTGGCAACGTTGGTTTTTTACGGCGATTGCTATTGGTGTCAGTGGATACTTGCTCTATTGGTTAAGAACAATTGGACGTGATCAGAAATTACAGCCAATTGCTTTTTGTCTCGTGCTAGGGGGCGCAATAGGTAATGTTTATGACCGTATTGTGTACGGTTACGTGATCGATTTCTTGGACGTTTATGTAGGTAGTTATCATTGGCCTGCATTTAATGTTGCTGATAGTGCAATCTTTTTAGGGGCTTGTTTCTTAATATTTGATTGGTACAAACATGGTGATCGTAGTGAAAAGTAGTGACGTCGCAAATGTCCATGTTATTGGCGAAGAAAGCTTAGTTGAGTTTCATTTTGAGCTAAAACTTGAAGATGGTTCTGCCGCTGAAAGCACCCGTGTTCATAATAAGCCTGCGCGGTTAATCATGGGCGATGGAAGTTTAACTCCGAGTTTCGAGCAATGTTTACTCGGGTTAGCTGTAGGTGACAAAAAGTCTTTTACCTTAGAGCCTGAAGATGCATTTGGACAACCTAACCCTAATAATATTGTGCATATGGATAGGTCTAAATTTGATGCTGAGTCGCCAGCGACAGAAGGCATGATTATCGCTTTTGCACAACCTGATGGAACGGAAATGCCTGGCATTATCAGAACTGTTATTGGTGAATCTGTGACGGTTGATTTTAATCACCCGCTTGCAGGACAAAAAGTCACTTTTGACGTTGAAATTCTTAATGTGCAACAATCAGACGTCACACCGTCGGCGGAGTCTTAATATTATGCAAGTCCATTTAGCTAATCCTCGAGGGTTTTGTGCCGGTGTTGATCGCGCTATCACTATTGTTGAGCGTGCTTTGGAAATGTTTCCTGCACCTATTTATGTGCGACATGAAGTTGTTCACAATAAATTTGTAGTTGATGGGCTTAAACAGCGTGGAGCGCTCTTCGTTGACGAATTAGACGAAGTACCCGATGGTAGTTTAGTTATTTTCTCAGCGCATGGTGTTTCTCAAGCTGTAAGAAAACAAGCTGAAAGCAGAGGCCTTAAAGTCTTTGATGCCACTTGTCCATTAGTGACTAAAGTTCATATGGAAGTCATGCGTGCAAGTAATAAAGGCACTGAATGCGTTCTTATTGGCCACCAAGGTCACCCTGAAGTTGAGGGAACGATGGGGCAGTACCATAATGACGATGGAGGTATTTACCTTGTAGAGTCTGTTGAAGACGTTGCTAGGTTAGAAGTTAAGGATCCTGAGAATCTTTACTACTGTAGCCAAACGACTTTATCGGTAGACGATACGGCTGATGTGATTGATGCGCTAAGACAGAAATTCCCCAAAATTGAAGGACCCCGTAAAGATGATATCTGTTATGCCACACAAAATCGTCAAGATGCGGTTAGAGAACTCGCCTCAGCCTGTGATTTGGTTTTAGTGGTAGGTGCAACTAATAGTTCGAATTCAAATCGATTGAGAGAGCTTGCTGAAAAGATTGGCTCTAGAGCTTATCTGATTGCCGATGAAAGCTGTATTAACCCCGAGTGGCTAACCGATTCCAATAGTATTGGTGTTACGGCCGGTGCATCTGCTCCTGAAGTTTTAGTTAAACGCGTGATCGATAAACTTAAAGAATGTGGTGCTGAGAATGTTCGCGAAGTACCTGGGCGAGAAGAAAATATTGAATTTGCAGTACCTAAAGAGTTGAGAGTAAAGCAAATCTCTTAACCTTGGGCGAGAAATACCTCTAACGGAAGTGTCACAGCTTATAGGTTATTTTATAACAGCATGTTGTTTTTGATTGTAAAATAACCTAATTCACCTTGTTTTTGTGTTCTTTTGAACCAAAACGGCAACAAAACATACCTTTTATATAGAACCTATAACCAATTGAAGAGCTTATTGGGGTACCTTATAGCTCTATGGTTTCTTTATATTGCTATTAATTTGTCCGATAGTGTATTGAGTAATTTCGTTTTGAGGGTGTGTGGCCAGTGTTGTCGACAAGTAAAATAAACTACCGATCCCAGGCTGGAGTAGGCATGGTCGAGGTATTGGTGACTTTATTTATTCTCTCCATTGGATTATTAGGTGTTGCTTCCTTGCAGTTCATTGGCTCACTTTCGAATGCCGATGCCTTAAACCGATCGCAATCGGTTTTAGTTGCACAACAGCTGACTGAAAGATTGAGAGCGGCTAGTGTGATGTCGCAAGCAGGTGATGGACAGGTTGTAGCCAACGAATACTTTGATGCTGGTCGCTACAACTTTAACAATTTGAGTTGCCCTGGTGGAGGAAACCCCTTCGATTGTTTCTGTATAGAAATTCCTAATAGTGTACGCGATTGCCGTGGCCAAAATTGTTCAGCTGCTGAGCTAGCCACCTTTGATGCTTATGAAGTCTCATGCTCTGCTGTGAGTTCAAACCCGGAAGTCACAATTGGACTCAGTTGTGAAGACAACAACCTTCTTGATGTTAACTCATGTAGTGCTGGGTCAAAACACAGTGTGATTTTGCGTTGGCCGACACAAAACTGGCAAAACACTGAACGACGCTTAAATGCAGAGTGTAATGTTGATGCTAGTGAACCTATGGATTGCGTTATTGTGGATGTGACCTTATGAGACGTCAAGAGGGGTTTAGCTTAGTTGAGTTGATGATTGCCTTGGTGCTTGGCTTGATCATATCTGGCTCTGTCATTCAGATTATGAGCAGTAGCAAAGTCACTGAACGACTGAATCGCGCTGTGGCTTCCGCACAAGAAAGCGGACGTTTTATTATGGGACGTCTGCGCCAAGACATTTTAACCGCTGGTCGCTATGACGCCTTAGATCCGAACTTAAGCCGAATTGTTGATATCGTTGATGAAGCTGCGTTTCTGCAAAACCGTCCAGTCATCCTTCCTAATGATTTCGCCTCTGAACCCGGTTTAGGTTCAATACAAGGGGCTAGTGGCACTAACGATACGTTAGTTGTTGCCGCTCAAGGGTTGCGTGATTGTCGAGGGTACAAATTAGGCTATGCCGATGATGAAGAGTTCTTTGTGGTCAACCGATACTTTGTTGAAGGAACCAGTTTACGTTGTGTAGGTTACGACGGCAGAGTGTTGAGAGGACAAAAAGGCGCGGAAGGAAATAACGGCGATTTAGCGTTTACCATTCTAGATGATGTTCACGGTTTTCAAGTTATGTACGGTATCTCTAATCACGATGATACAGTTGCCAACTCTGCTCGCCCTGTTCGTTATGTGACGGCTGATCAATTAGCGCTAGAAAGAACGCTGGAAAGTGCGGTAGTTGCTATCCGTATTGCAGTGCTAGTTAAAGGTGATAGCCCTGTGGTTATTGATCCTATCCCGAGCTTTAAATTGCTCAACGAACCTATTCAAACTCCGGGAGATACCGGGTTTTATCGTCAATTTGAAACAACAATCACATTGCGTAATGTGAAGAATTTCCTGCGAAGTAAAAAGTTATGAAACATGGCATGAAACAAGAGGGCATTGTCCTTGTATTTGCACTACTGATGTTAGTTACTTTAACTGTACTTGGTGTGTCGGCGGTATCCAGTAGTTTAATTCAAAACAAAATGGCCGTTTCTATGGAAAGTCAGTCTATTGCTTTTGATGCTGCAGAGTCGGCGCTTGCTGGAGTTGTATTTGAATCTGAAGATGACGCTGTTTTGAGCTCGGTCGCACTACTAGATCCGTTATCGGAAGCCCGTGTTGATGATGCTATCGACCTCGATAATCAAGAGCTGAGTTGTTACGAAGATAATGAGTGGACTAATCGAGAGGTGACATCCGCTGGGTTACCTGCAGGCATTAGGCATACAACTCAAGGGACTTATAAAAATAACCCCACTGTGCGCAGCTGGTCTCGATCAGCCTTCGTGAGAGAACAGGCATGCAGAGGTTCAAGCAATGTCATTGGCGGCAGTAATATCAGCTGTCACGTATTTATGATTCGTGGTTGCGGCCAACTCCAAAATAGTAACTTCGCTGTTGCCAACACATTGAATGTATCCGTTTTCGCCCCTGCCAGTGGCAACCAATAATAATAGAGGTATTCATGATGTCTAAGTTGAATATTCGTGCAGTTCTGGGTGGTTTCCTACTTTCTAGCATGATTAGTGCTACAGCCATGGGGGATGATCTAGAGATATATTTAGGTATCGCAAATGAACAAACGACCTATGCGCCGAACGTACTCTTTATCATGGATTCTTCTGGTAGTATGGCTGGACGAGATGGCGGTACTCAAACACGACTGTTGCGGGTACAGAACGCTTTAAAGGAGACTTTGCAGTCTGCAACTAACGTCAATGCTGGCTTGATGCGCTTCTCAGACTTTGGTGGGCCGATTCTTTATCCAGTGAGGAATTTGGATGATTCGGTTGATCCCAATGTTGTAACTTCTACTGCGGCATCAAGTGATGATGGGCATGAAATATCCACACTTGTGACGCTCAATAATAACAACATTAAGATTTCTGAAGGAACAACGCCTGTTCATACAGGGTTGAGGTTTCAGGATTTAAACATTCCTCAAGGTGCCGTGATTACACGTGCTTTTATGCGACTGACATCTCAAGGGCTTAACACTTCACCAACCGAAATATCGATTCGAGCGGAGTTGTCGAATGACAGTACAACTTTCGAAACCAGTAACTCAAATATTTCGAGCCGTCCGGTTACGGCCAATAATATTGATTGGAACGACGAAAATGAATGGCCGCTTTCTGGTGAGTTGATTTCTACACCCGATATTAGTCCTGTTATCCAAGAAGTTATCGACCAAGCTGGGTGGTGTGGTAGCAACTCACTCAATATTATTATGGAGAGTGTTGGTTTGACGTCTGCGAGTAGCCGTCAGATAACCGCTTATGACACTGGGAATGGCTTGGCTCCACAAATTGTTATCGAATATGATGCTGCCAGTGCTAGTGGTTGTGTAACAGGTGGGCAGATCTACCAAGTTAGCTCTCAGCGTAATAATGCTGAGGAACGCCAAGACGGTTTCCAAACAACAGGAAATGAGCTGACATTCCGCGACAGCTCTAATGAGTATATTGGTGTTCGTTTTCAGAACCTGAATATTCCACAAGGTGCCACTATTACTAATGCTTACCTTGAATTCACAGCGTATCAAAGTTTATCAAATGCTAATTCATCTATGGTGATAAGTGGTTCAAACGAAGCCGACCCTGGTAGTTTTAATCCCAATGCTCGCTTTCAGCTGAGAAACAAGCCGAAAACAGCCGGTATTACCTGGAGCAATATCGAACCTTGGACAAGAAATAACGACTATCAAAGTCCACCAGTCACCTCTATTGTTCAACAAATCGTGAATCGAGGTGATTGGGTTTCCGGTAATGACATGATGTTTATCATGAGTGACTTTACCGGACGGCGTGGTGCCTATACCTATAATGGTCGCCCATCTGATTCACCGAGGTTGATTGTGGAGTTCCAAGGTAATGCTACACCTGGAACGACAGCGACTGTCCGAGATGAATTACAGAATATTGTTGATGGGCTATCTGCCAACGGTTTTACACCGATAGTTGATACTTTGTATGAAGCTGCAAGCTATTACGGTGGTAACCCGGTTCAGTATGGTTTGAAGCGTGGTGAACCAAGTGTAAATGATAACGTTCAGCGTTCAACGCGAGTTAGTCACCGACTATCCTATGCAGGTGCTGATGCGGTGCGACCTAACGGCTGTACCGAAGACGACCTGAGTTCGACCGCTTGTATCAATGAGTTTATTCCATCTGGCGCAACTTATGTCTCACCTGTGACGGATTTGCAGTGTCAAACCAATAACCACATTGTTCTTTTGTCTGATGGTGAAGCGAATAACAATCACAGTGTTGATGAAATTGAAGCGTTACTTGGAGAAACTTGTACAGGTAATGGCGGTGAGCGCTGTGGTCTTGATTTGGTTCGTAATATCAGCTCTTCGGACGAAAGTAAGATCGACACACGCGTTATTACTCACACTATCGGTTTTGCCGCGAATGCGACCGCAAATAACTTCCTCAATCAACTTTCGCTTCAGAGTGGAGGCGGCTTTTATACTGCTGATAACAGTTCTGATTTGGTCACCGCGTTCCAAACAATCTTACGTAGCGTAAAAGATGTTAATGCGACCTTTGTTTCACCTGGTGTTGCTGTAAACCAGCTTAACCGTTTGACGCATAGAGACGAGTTGTATTTCGCGTTATTTAGACCGTCTGAAGGGACTATCTGGCCAGGTAATTTGAAGCGTTATCGTATCGATGGGGACCAAGTTTTAGATAGAAATGGTTCACCTGCGGTAGATTCTAACACAGGCTTTTTCTCTGATAACTCACACAGTTTTTGGTCGGTTTTGGCCGATGGTAATGATGTACGAGACGGCGGTGCGGCAAGCCAGTTAGATCTGGTCCGAAACGTTTATTACTTTAATGGAGCAGGGCAGATCGTTCGCTCAGAAAACGAGTTGCGTGAAGGTAATGATAATATCACGACAACTATGCTCAATATTAATAACCTCGATAATGCTAATACGATAAGAAACGATCTCATACGTTGGGCACGAGGTGTTGATGTATTAGATGATGATGGTGATGGGGATGCAACGGACGCTCGAATGGCAATGGGTGATCCAATCCATTCTCAACCTGTGATTGTGAATTACACTGAAACGGATAGTTCCGTCTTTGTTGCTACAAACCACGGATTTTTGCATTCATTTGATGCGGAAACTGGCGAAGAGAACTTTGCGGTTATCCCAGAAGAGTTACTGAGTAACTTGCATGATTTTTATCAAAACAATACCTCGTTTTCTCATATCTATGGTTTAGATGGTGACATGGTGTTACGTGACGACGGCACTAATAAGTACTTGTACGTTGGTATGCGTCGTGGTGGTCGTAATTACTATGTGTTTGATATTACAAGTAAAACCCAGCCACGCTTGAAGTTTAAAATTGAAGGTGGTTCAGCTGGGTTTGAAAAACTGGGACAAAGTTGGTCACGACCTACCTTAACCCGTGTACGTATTGGTGGTGTTGCTCGCAATGTTATGATCATCGGTGGTGGTTACGACGAGGAGCAAGATAGCAAACAGCAAAGAAGCCCAGATACCGTGGGTAATGCGGTTTATATTATCGATTCTGATACTGGCGAATTGCTTTGGTCTGCCAGTAGTGAAAATGCGGACATGATCCTGCCTAATATGCAATACAGTATCCCTGCACGTATTTCCGTGATTGATAGAGAAAACGACGGCTTCGCAGATCATATGTATGTTGTGGATATGGGTGGGCAAGTCTTCCGTTTAGATATACATAATGGAGAGAGTCGTACTAACTTGGTGACAGGCGGTTTGATGGCTGATTTTGCAGCCGACGGCACTACTGAAGATAATCGCCGCTTCTTCTACGGTCCTGATGTCTCTGAGATAAGCTTAGCTGAACAGCACTACTACGCTGTTGCTTTAGGGTCCGGTTATCGAGCGCACCCGCTGGACACACAAATTAACGACTTCTTCTATATGATTAAAGACACAGGTGTGTTTTTACCGGATGAAGACGGAAACTTTAGCTTGCCAGAAAGGCCGTTAACACACGCTAGCTTGTATAACGCAACACCGCACTCGCTAACATCTTCTGAAGGAACATCACAAGAAGTGGAAGCTAATGCATTCGCTGCGAGTGACGGTTGGTTGATTCAGCTTGATGTTGGTGGTGAGAAAGTGCTCGCATCTCCGTTGATACTGGATTTCCAAGTGTTCTTCACAACGTATGTGCCTGCTACATTGAATACTAGCCAATGCGCTCCGCCGATAGGTAATAGCCGTGCTTATTTGGTGGAACTGGTTAATGGTAACGCAGTTACTGACCTGAATCGTAATGGACAGTTGGATCACGAAGACAGGTTTGCTACTTTAAGGCAAACGGGTATTGCTCCGGATACTAAGATACTGATCGAAGATATCGTGAAGCCTGTTGTATGTTTGGGTACTGAGTGTACATCTGCCGTTATCGATGTTGATGAAAATGGTAATGATGTGGCTTGTACTTCTGACTTTGGGTGCTTGGCCCAGAATATTTATGGGCGGTTCGAGCGTGTACAGCGAAGCTCCTGGAAGTCGGAAACAGAGCGACAATAAAGTAGTTTAAGTAAGGTAAACATTAGATGACGAATATGAAGAAAAACCGTGGATTTACATTGACTGAGTTAATGATAGCGGTTGCCATTGTCGGCATCATTACTAGTGTTGCTTACCCCTCGTATTTGCAGTTTTTGAATGGGAGTCGCCGTAGTACGGCACAAGCTGATTTGATTGCGTTCGCTGCGGCTATGGAAAGGCATAAGGCTGCTAACTTCTCTTATAATGGGGCAGGGGTTGCTGGAGCGAATACGGGAGCACCTTCGGTCTTTCAAACTCATTCCCCGTCTACAGAGCCAGCGGCAGACAAAAAATATGATTTAGCTATCTCAACCGTTTCTGCAACGGGAACGAGCTACATTATTACAGCTACTCCCGTTTCATCATCACCCCAACAAGGCGATGGTGTTCTATACTATTTCAGTGATGGTCGAAAAGCATGGGATATTAACGACGACGGTAATCTGTCAGCCTCCGAGTTCTGCTGGGCTTGCTAATATTTTTTGACAGGTGTTATACACGATATACATGTCGTTACAGAGAGAAACGCTATTCTCTCTTTTAGGAACCCTTTAGTTAAGTTAACCTTCGGCCGATAAGCTTAAAAACTAAAAAGGACCCTTAATGTCTAATCTTGTCCCCTGGCACAGTTTAGCCTTTTCTAAAGCACAGCTTCTACGTTCGTTTAAAACGGCTCTTGTTGTAGGAACGATTCTTAACCTGATTAATCAAGGTGGTGCTTTATTTAGTGGTGGGGACATTAATGTTTTTAAGTTATTGCTAACTTATTCAGTTCCATTCTGTGTTGCTACCTATGCTGGCACAGTGACTGTGCTCAATCATATGAGAACGGTCGATTGTGCTAAAGCTGACTTAGATGTCGCTAAGTCTGAAGCCGAATGCGATATCAATTGCTTACGAGAGATTGGCGATATCGCCAGTAATATTACGCAGAACGCAACTAACGTGAACAAAGCTTCGA
The DNA here is from genome assembly GCA_004353515.1 of Alteromonadaceae bacterium M269. Classification (GTDB taxonomy): domain Bacteria; phylum Pseudomonadota; class Gammaproteobacteria; order Enterobacterales; family Alteromonadaceae; genus M269. The sequence goes on from SMNZ01000003.1 coordinate 619,695, forward strand.
AAGAGAAGGTTGCCTTTGTTGATGATGTAGCGGAGACCGCGAGGCACGCAACTAGCGTTAACGCGGAGTTGTCTAGAGGCGCGTTGGATAGCCAAACTCAATTAGAAAAGCTCGACGACGCCTTTTCTCAAGTTTGTGAACATATATCGGTTTTAGGTAAGGATGTAACCAATGCCGTCAATGCATCACAAAGTCTGACCAAAGAAATTGAAGATTTCCTGCAAGAGTTTGAAGGGATCGCTTCACTGGCATCCGGGATTACTGCTATATCTGATCAAACTAATTTGTTGGCGCTTAATGCTGCAATAGAAGCAGCTAGAGCTGGTGAAGCTGGCCGTGGTTTCGCTGTTGTTGCCGATGAAGTTAAAAACTTGGCTTCGCAAACCAAAGACAATGCATTAGAAATTGACGAAACGTTGCAGAAAATACAATTGCGTCAAAGCCAGTTAAATAAGGCACAGTCTGTTTTAAATGAGTCTATGAATGAAGCGCTGCAGTTAACCAATGATGGGGAACGGTCCATCCAGGTTTCAACCGATGAAGTCACCAATTTCGCTAATCAAGTAAGAGCAAGTCTTATTGAATTTCAGAAGAAGCTAGAAGATGAAACAAAGCGGCTACACACTCTAGCTGATAATGTTGGTTCGCTCGCGCAGGATAGTCGAAAGGCTATCAAAGGCTCTGCGAACAATATGGCACTTGGGCAAAGGGCTGTTGATATTATTCAGGATTTAGTCAACAAGCACTAAAATGGATCAGCCTGCACAACTCAACGGCATGCCGTTATTATCTTCGTATATGCCATCGTTATTACTATCCGCACTTAGCTTAACGCGCCCTTGTAAACTAAGTATAAGGGCTCGAGCAAACTCAGCCTCTCTTCCGTTATGACAGAATAAAATGGTAGCAGGGCTGGCTACCGTACCGTTACCTGAAAACCTTATAGGTGCATTAGGGCCGGTTATGGCATGAGTGTCATGGCTTTGTTCTGAACCAACCAAGAGTTCTTCGTCGTCATTTCTTGTTCCGTTGTTATTGGCGTCGACAAAAACGATTTTAGGTTGAGTCCAATCCGCCGTGCAGTTACTGAAATCGGTAGAAGGGCACATGATAGTGACGGCTTGTTCATCAATAGCCGTATGCCGGGCAAATTGCATTAAACTGCTGGTGTAATTGACTTCCGCGACGATTCTGTTGCGAATCAATAGTCCACGAGCATTGGGTACAACTGTTGTCAACAGGACGCCAACGATAGCAACAGTGATCATCAGTTCAAGCAGAGTAAAGCCTTTTGTGCGCTTGGGTTTCAACCTATTTCCTCTATGGTTTTCAGGGCTATTCTAAGTGTAACTTAAAAGTTTGAGTTTTTAGTTATTGTTTGATGCGTATTGTTAGTTGTGTTTATACCATTGTCGCTTAAGCAATATTTGAAGTGCCTCACGCCAATTTATACTGATTCAACTATCAAGTTATGGTATACAGTTAATGAGCTTCTGATTCTAACTTTTGTAGGATAATTAGTAGCTTTTTATTTTATGGCTGTCGCCAAATCAAATATATCTATGAGCTGAAGAATGAATCCAAAGAATATTATTGAGGAAATGAGAGTATTGCCTCAAATCGACGTGCCGTTTGAAATTCAAAGGCGTGTTGCATTTATCAAAGAACATTTGCAAGCGTCTGGCTTAAAGACACTTGTTTTGGGAATAAGTGGTGGGATTGATTCTTGTACGCTTGGGCGCTTGGCTCAAATCGCTGTTGACGAGCTTAACCAAGAACAAAGCGGTAACTATCAGTTTGTTGCCGTTCGCCTTCCTTATGATGTGCAAGCTGATGAAGAGGATGCGCAAGCGTCTATCGATTTTATCCAGCCATCCCAACGATTGTCAGTCAACGTTCAGCCTGGGGCTGACGCAATTCATGCTGAAACTAGTCGAGTTATGGAAGCAGCAGGGCTGCTACCTAGTGATTTATCAAAACAGGATTTCGTGAAAGGGAACGTTAAAGCTCGAACTCGTATGGTTATTCAATATGAAATCGCAGGTATGTTGGATGGCTTAGTGTTGGGTACCGATCACTCAGCAGAAAATATTACGGGCTTCTATACCAAATATGGTGATGGTGCTTGTGATTTAGCGCCATTATTTGGGTTGAATAAGAGGCAAGTGAGAGCGTTGGCACAGCACATGGGAGCACCAGAAAAAGTGATCCATAAAGCGCCAACAGCAGATCTTGAGTCATTAAATCCTCAGCTAGCCGATGAGCAAGCGTTGGGCGTGACTTACGATCAAATTGATGACTTCCTTGAAGGTAAAGACGTGGATAGTGAGGTTGAGCAATTACTGACATCAATCTATCTGAAAACACAGCATAAGCGTGTGCCGATCCCAACTATATACGACAACGAATAAATAGGCTGTACGGATGAAGAAAATCGAAGCAATCATTAAACCCTTTAAGCTGGATGATGTGCGTGAAGCACTAGCTGAAGCCGGTGTTACTGGTATGACAGTGTCTGAGGTTAGGGGATTTGGAAGGCAAAAAGGGCATACTGAGCTTTATAGAGGAGCCGAGTATCAAGTTGATTTCTTGCCTAAGATGAAAATTGAAATCGTGGTGTCTAACGAACAGTGTGAGATGGCGATTGAAGCGATTATGAGAACAGCCCAAAGTGGAAAAATTGGTGACGGTAAGATTTTCGTCTTCGATGTGGAACGAGTGATTCGTATTCGCACTGGAGAAGAAGACGAAGATGCGGTTTAATTCCAAGGTTGATTGATTTAAGGACTAACTCTTACCGATAAGCTGATTTCTTAATTCAGGACGACTACAGTTTTCTGATAACCAAATGTCTAAAAACTGTGGTCCAAATGATTTGTCCTTAATATGCGCAATGCTTTTTTGATTAAAGTAAAACGTACTTTCTTGATTTTCATCCACCTTAATCAGTAGTTCGTCACCTTTGCTGATATCTGGCCAAACATTCTCAACAAGGGCTAACCCTTGCTGCCGTTGTTCTTTGGACAAGCCAAGATCTTTCCATTCTTTGTCTGTTCTTTCCAATAAGTCGTCCTTGGAAATATCCCTTAAATATCGGATGCGCAGAGCCACAGGATAAACATCTGGGCGATATTCTTGTTTATCTGTGTATAAATAGGATTCATAAATATCCCAAAATAAAACTTTAAGCTTTGCTTGACCGATGATGTTTAAGTTTTCGACTGGACTTGCCACACTGCCACCACTTAATACAAGAAGAATAATGAATAGATAGGATTTCATGCGATAGAGCTCCTACGACTCCGCTGACTAACATGGAAAAGAGTTGGGAAAACGATAGACCAGCAGATAAAAATAACAAGGAAGGTTGTTGTAATTCCCAATGGAAATGACACCGCGCCAAGTTTCATACCGGCTATGTAGCTCAATGCAGCTCCTATGCCACCGGCTAATGCGGTTAGTACTGGTTTACCAGCAAAGTAATTGAGCGAGTGTCTAAGTGTCCCTGATAGACCAGCCCATAAAGCAATGAGCCAAACCGGAATGAGTAAAGATTCTGATTCAAACATGAAGATGCCAAAGTAAGTCATGGAGCCATCGACAAGGATCCCCAAACTTATACCAAATAAGATGATTTTTAGTTCAGTTAGAGGCTTGGGAATTAAACTAAAATGGAAAATAAAGAGTAAGGCCAGGAGTGGCAACGCTTTGTCCTGACCTAAAATCGCTAGGAACCAGATTGACTGGAACCATGCAAAATTAACGAGTTTATTAGCCGCGAGATAACGCATTACGATACTCTGGCTTAAAGAGAACTAACTGAACGGTGCTAATAGTCCGTTCTAGGAATCCACCTTCACAATAACTTAGATAGTACTGCCAAAGATTTCTGAAACGTTCATCATAGCCTAGCTCTGATAGCTTGTTATATTTGGCGTTAAAGTTGTTGTGCCAATCTTTCAGAGTTCTGGCGTAGTCGAGTCCAATATCTTGAAGGTCGCCAATCATCATATTGGTAAATGTTTTTACGTGCTGATTTAGTACCAGCTGTGAAGGTAAGAAGCCACCAGGGAAAATGTGCTTTTGAATGAAGTCTACGCCTTTGCTGTAACTATCATATCGTTGATCAGCAATGGTGATTGACTGCAATAACATTAAACCATTTGGTTTGAGTAACGAGTTACATTGTTCAAAGAAAGTTGGTAGGAACTTCTTACCAACAGCTTCAATCATTTCAATAGAAACGAGTTTGTCGAATTGTCCCGTTAAGTCACGGTAATCGTCTTTAAGTAAGGTGATTTTATCTTCAAGGTTATTGTCGATAATTTGCTGTTGAGCATAGTTAAACTGCTCTTCAGAGATTGTTGTTGTCGTGACTTTGCAGCCATAATGTTTTGCTGCATAAACTGCCAAGCTTCCCCAGCCAGTACCTATTTCGAGCAAATGGTCATTTTCAGATAACTTGAGCTTCTCACAAATAGTGCGAAGCTTATGTTGTTGAGCTTCTGCCAGAGATGCATTTTGAGATGGATAAATGGCGGCAGAGTACATCATGCTTTCGTCGAGAAACTCTTGGTACAGTTGATTTCCTAGATCGTAGTGAGCAGAAATATTCTTTTTCGCCTGTTTTGCGGTATTTTGTCTTTTCAGGTGCATAAGTTGTCGCATAGGCATGGCTAGCCACTCTAACTTGCTTTCCCATTGATCTAAGACGGGTAGGTTGCGCGCAAAAACTTGTATAACTTGAGTAAGGTCAGGTGTTTCCCACAAACCTTCTACATAGGTTTCTCCCGATGCGATACTACCTCCGAAGAGTAATCTGCGATAGACGCTCATATCGAGAATATTAATTTCTGCTTGTATGTCAGAATGCTTTGAACCGAAGGCTTCAACCAGTGCGCCATTTTCTTTAATAATGAGATGCCCTGAAGGTAGCATTGAGAATACTTTCAACAATACTTTTCTACAGATTTTGTCTACTGGCGAAGACGTGTTATTCGCCACTAAAAGCTGTTCTCCGTTCATACCGATTTATTACCTTGTTGTGGATGAGTATATACTGGAGCCCCTTTGAAAAAGAGCTTCAAAGCTTGCCAATAAATGCCTACAAGTGACTTGAGTGTGAAACTTGGGACTTTAAAAAGTGCTGATGAGAGTGTTTTATTTGTTAGTGCTTGTTTAGTAAGTGCCAAACCTGCTTCAAAGTGTTTTTCATTCTTAATGCAAGCGAGTTTCATTGCGAAAGTTTGAGCAGGTTGCTTGACTGTCCACTGATACTGCATGTCTATGGGGTTAAAGGGTGATACGTGAAAGACTTTGTCGTTATTTCCTTGCTCGTTCATATCCACCAAATAACAATGTTTTTGATTCCAGGGCGTATTACTGACTTCGGCTAACATGTGGCTAAAATGTGATTCGCCATCAGGACGAAGGAAATAAAAGTTAACTGGGCTGAAGTAAAGTCCCAGCGTTCTCAATTGCCCAAGCATAAAGATATCGCCACTCAACTCCTTACCTGACAATTCTCTCATCTTAGCTAATGCGCGTTGTTCTACAGAGCCATCTTTGGTATCAAAGTAATCACTCTCCTTGAATCTGGCCCAGGCGAAAGAGTGTGAAGAAAAAAAACTAAGCCGTTGATTGAGTTCTTCTAGTTCACTTAGCTTCAGCCAGAATAAAGTGATCTTATAGTCAAACTGGTGTTTAACAGGCGTAAAGCGACTATGAGTCACTGTACCTTGGTATAAGCTGCTTTCCATTAGAGAGTCGCTCCAAAGCGTTTGCAGACGTCTAACGCGCTACGCATGCCGTCTTCGTGAAATCCGTTGTACCAATACGCACCTGCGAAATGCATCCCATCTACACCGCATATTTGTTCGCGTTTTTTCTGTGCAGCAATACTTGCGAGGTCAACTTGAGGGTGACTGTAATTGAAAACTCGCAGTATCTTACTTTCGTCTATAGCAGCTTTGTTGTTTAAGGTGACGCAGAATGTGGTGTCAGACTGAATGTTCTGCAAAATGTTCATGTTGTAAGTAACCGAAGCGGGTTTACTGCTATCTTCAAGTGCATCATTGATAAGATAGTTCCAGCTCGCCCACGCGAGTTTGCGTTTCGGCAATAAGCTCGTGTCTGTGTGTAGAACAACCTCATTAGGTGCATATCTCAACGCTCCTAATATCTCTGTCTGTTGGTTGGTAGGTTGCGCCAACATGGCCAAGGCTTGGTCGCTATGACAGGCGAAAATAACTTCATCAAACGACTCTTGACGTGTGTTTTCATCCATACCGACTGTCAGTAAAAAGCTATCCCCTGTTTTTTGAACCAGAGTCACGGGGCTGTTTAAGTGAATTTGGTCAGCAAAGTTACGTGTTAATGGCTCAATGTAAGAGCGTGAGCCTCCGATAATGGTGTGCCACTGTGGTCTATCGGTGACATTAAGTAACCCATGGTTATTAAAGAACTGTAGAAAAAATTGTAGTGGGAAGTTCCCAGTATCTGAAACACTTGTCGACCAGATTGCAGCGCACATTGGCAAAATGTAGTTGTGCGAGAAGAACTCGCTAAAATTATGTTCTCGCAGAAAGTCGGAAAGAGTTTGGCTATTAGGCACGCTAGTTTCATTCACCGGAATAGCTTTACAAACTTTGTTAAATCTCAGTATTTCTTTAATGAAGAACCAAAAACGTGGGCTCAGGATATTACGTCGCTGCGCAAACAAACTATTAATGTTGTTGCCGTTGTATTCAAAATTCCGCTGTTTGTTTTTAACGCTGAAGCTCATTTCTGTTGGTTGAGTCGCGACATTAAGCTTTTTCATTAATTTAATGAAGTTAGGGTAGGTCCAGTCGTTATATACGATAAACCCTGTATCAATCGCGTATTTCCTCTGACCAACTTCGACATCGACAGTAGCGGTGTGTCCACCGATGTAGTCGTTAGCTTCGAATACAGAGACTTCGTGCTTATCTGCTAACAAGTGTGCACATGTTAGTCCGCTAATACCTGTTCCTATGATTGCGATACGTTTTGTCATTAATGTGATCTAAGCCTTAACAAGTGTCTTTTACTACCACGAAGCTTTACTCGTTTGCTTAGTAGCAACGTTAAGCGACATGCTTTGGATGGTTATACGCGACTGATTTACAAATGGATTAATATCATTATAAAAAAAAAGGTTATTAGTGTTTTTTATAGCGTTATACGTTTACACAGCCACACCTGAGAACGCATAGGCAACCATGAAAGTACCCGCATTAATAGGCTGAATAAATACGGAAAATAAATCGTTTTTCTGCGCTTTTCGATACCTTTCAGTAGAGCTTGTACCGCATTTTCTGCGCTAATCTTCATTGGCATCTCAAAGTCATTTTTATCGGTTAGAGGTGTTTCTACAAAGCCCGGTGAGACTGTTTGAACCATGACTCTCTTTGGTGCAAGGTCAACTTCTAAGCTCTTTCCAAAATAATAAAGAGCTGCTTTGCTTGCGCCGTAAGCTTGTGTTCTTGTGAAAGGTAAGAGTCTAGCCAGGCTATCAACTAGAACAATTTGATTCCCTGATTTGGCATTTGGGAGTATTCCGGCAATACAATTTACAACACCCATAAAGTTAGCTTGGATTACACGTTGGAATAAAGTCGGATCGAAATTGTCGATATCCACATATTCACAGGTACCCGCATTCATGACAAAAATGTCTGCGCTAACGCTACTGAGTGCTTTGACGCACTCTTCTTGAACACTGACATCAAATTTTAATGTGGTGATGTTATCTATTTCACTGAGCTTTTCTAGCTTTGTGGTATTCCGACCGCAAGCTATGACTCGATAACCTTGTGATGCCGCGTAGAGGGCAAGTGCCTCGCCAATGCCTGAAGTTGCACCTGTGATTAAAATCGTCTTCAATTTTTTAACCCATTCTTTAACCACTTAATGACTCTACCAATAACCGGGATATGCTCGTATAGCATGGCTCCGATATCGTAATAGTCTCTTTGATATATTACTTTGTCATCGAGTAACTTGAGATGACTAGTTCCATCTACCCGGAGTTCTTGTCCGTTTTTGAGTTTCGGATGTCTGTAATACATAGTCCAAACAACGACAGCTTCTGAATCTTTTTCCATTATGTGGTCGATATCAAAGCGGCAAGAGATTGTGTTCACCAGCAAATTATCAAAATACACCTTCACGCTATCAAGACCTGAATGACTGCCAACAGGATCGTCAAAACGAATATTCTTGTGATAAACCTCTTCCAGCTTTTCAACAGATTGGAGGGTGAGATCTTTGTAAAAAGTAACGAATTTATCTAATGGCATAGTGGGCCTGTCAGGCAGTTGTGTTTGTTCAAATTGTCTTTAAAGTTTAATGTGTCTGTGAGTACAAGGTTTGAAGATATATGGATCAAATTATCCGATGGATTTAATAAATATCACATTATTGTTAAAAGAGAACTTTTAATAGATCCATTTTTGTTCAGTCAGAGTAGAAAGCAAAAACTAATGACGAAAGGCATAACTCTTTGAACACTACCTTACCTCTCTTTCCGCTGTCATCGCATATTTTGCCTGGTGGTCGAATGGCTCTTCGAATTTTCGAACCACGCTATGTACGTATGGTTAAAAAAGCCTGCGCGGAGAACAGTGGCTTTGGTATTTGTATGCTCAATCCTTACGGAGATAAAGAGAAAAACGAACATATTTATCCGCTAGGTTCTTATGTTGAAGTGGTGGATTTTGAGTTGCTGGATGACGGTTTACTAGGGATAACAGTAGAAGCCAGTCGTGTCTTTGAAATTAAGTCTGTCGAGACTGAACCCGATGAATTGAGAGTGGGGCAGGTGCAATGGCTGAACGATTGGGAAGATATTACAATTTCAACGGATGATGAAGATATGAAAGCGATGTCAGAGCAACTACAAGAGATTTACGAACGTTATCCGGAGTTCCGAAAAATCTATGCTGAGTTAAAATTAGACGACCCGTTGTGGGTGATGTTTCGTTGGTTAGAGTTGTTGCCAATTAAGGCGACGCAAAAGCAGACTTTTCTCAGAAATAAGAATGTCGTTGATATGTTTAATTTTCTCACTCAAGTACGTACTGTTGGTCTAACAGGATAAAACAGACGATTCCCAAAACGCTCTTTGCACGTTATTCTTAAATTATTCGTGATCCTTTTTGATTTAAGCACGTATAAGCCCTAATGATAATTTTAGAGTGAGTTACGATGCTTGTTGGAATTCCTTCCCCAGTGAGTAATGTTAAGTCAACGCAGTCGATAGACCCATCAACCCAAATGGTTGGTTATTTGGTTGATGTGGCTCAAACGAGAAGCAAGGCTTCATTCGCTAAAGTATTCAATTATTTCGCGCCCAGGTTGAGATCCTATGCTCTGAAACAGATGGGAAGCGATGCACAAGCCATGGAGCTTGTACAGGACACTATGAGCAATGTTTGGCAGAAGGCTCATCTTTTTAATGCAGATAAAGGTTCTGCATCAACATGGATTTTTACTATCGCGCGGAATATCCGCTTCGACATGCTGAGAAAGCAGAAGAATAGAAAAGAAGACATTTGTGCAGATGATTTGTGGCCGGTTTTGTGTGAACAGACAGCTGCTCCAAATGAGATATCACTAGAGCATCAAATGATGCTAGACCAAATAGAAGTTATGTTTGAAAGACTGCCCGATAAGCAACGTGTTGTCATTCAATCAATATATATAGACGGTAAGTCGCAGCAAGAAGTAGCCGATGAACTTGGTATTCCTTTAGGCACAGTTAAGTCTAGAACACGTCTTGCCCTGGAACGTTTGCGGGAGTTAATAAAGAGTCATGATTAATCATCACCCAAATCGTACTCAGTTAAATCAATTTGTTGAGGGGACTTTACCGCCAGCGGTTTCTCTGATTATTTCGGCTCATGCTGATATGTGTCCTAAATGCCGACACGATATCGAAATACTGCAAGCTGAAATGTCTAAAAAGATGTTATCTGAAGATTCGTTATCGAATCATTGCGACTTCGGCAATATGATGAATGACATCATGGAATTGCCTTCTTTAGATAAGCAAATCAAAGTTGAATCTGTTGTTGAGAAAACATTGGAACTTGATGGGAAGTACTTCAAACTTCCGAGAGCGTTACACCGATTTAGCGATAGAACATCGGGCTGGTCTCACTTAGTAGGTAAGCTTTGGCAAACACAGGTAGATATTGGTGGCGATTTAAAAGCGCATTTTATCTATATGGAGAAAGGTGGGCAGGTCCCGGAGCATACGCACAGAGGCAATGAATACACTTTAGTTATCGACGGTGAATTCTCTGATGGCTTGGGAACATACGATACTGGGGATTTGATGCTGATGAATCAGCACAAACACTCTCCAAGAGCTGATACGGATGAAGGTTGTTTAGTGTTTAGTTTACTGGATCAACCACTTCACTTTACATCTGGCCTAGCGCGAATGCTAAACCCTTTTAGTCACTTGTTCTTTAAGTAGCGAAAACATTACGACGATAAGTTGGATACAAAAAAGGCGCTTATTGAAGCGCCTTTTTTCTGTAAAACTTGTATTAACTATTTTGAGGGAAGTTTAATGCGAGGGTTTTCTCTGCATTTTCTTTCAAAGCGTCCAGTTCTAATCTGTCGTAACATTCAATCATAATTTCCAACGCTTCTTCTAAGTGTTGAGAGTCACTGAAATACTCAACGATATATTGCCCTCTATTGGCAGCAGCGACATAGGCTTCACGCTTCATATAGTAGCGAGCTACTGCCAGCTCATATTTTGCCAATCGATTTTTGATGAACGACATACGCTTAGCGGCGTCAGTTGCGTATTTGCTGTCAGGGTACTTTTCTATCAAGCGGCGAAAATCTTCGAATGCTTCACGTGCTTTAAAAGGATCTCTATCAGAACGGTCAATACCAACGAGATCTTGGAATAAGTTCTTGTCCGTATCCATATTGACTAAACCACGCATATATATCGCATAGTCAACGTCAGAATGATTAGGGTTTAAGCGAACAAATCTATCAATAGATGCTAGTGCTTGGTCTGTTGAACCACTCTTATAGTGTGAATAGATGAGATCTAATTGAACCTGATGTGATAAAGGACCAAAAGGAAAACGGGAATCAATGGAGCTAAGCTTTTGTGCAGCTATCCCAAAGTTACCTTGTCTTAGAGTATTTTTAGCATCGTCGTAAAGAACCTGGATCCCTTGGTTTTGTGCGACAAAGTCATCATCGGGCGATGAAGAACAGGCAGATAAAAGTAAAGGTAATACAGCGATAAAGGAAATGGTAATTTTGTTATTCATAAATCTATTAAGATACATCTGGTTTCTGCAACATAGAAAAATACGTTAAACTAGCACGCTAATAGACAAATGCCTTTAGCATCTTGTTACCATACAGATTCTACCTCACAGTACAAGGTCATGCACACACAATGATGAAGAAAAGTCTTCAAGATTATAGGGAAAATCGTTAATGGGTCAACGTATTCAGCTCGTTGGCACGGTTCCTGAGCAATTATTCGGTAAAAGGTTAGATCAAGCTTTGGCCGAAATGTTCCCTGATTATTCAAGATCTCGCATAAAAGATTGGATTTTAGCTGGGCAAGTTAAAGTTAATAGCGTTGTTTTGGACAAACCAAGAGAGAAAGTTCAAGGTGATGAGTCGATTGAAATTGAGGTCGTTGTTGAAGCTCAAGAAAGACACGAAGCGCAAGATATTGATTTAAATATTGTTTATGAAGACGAAGATTTACTCGTTATTAATAAGCCTGAAGGTTTAGTTGTTCATCCGGGGGCTGGTAATGCAGATGGTACTCTGTTGAACGCTATGCTGAACCATTCACCCGAAGTTGCGAACGTACCTCGTGCGGGCATTGTTCATCGTTTAGATAAAGATACGACTGGGTTAATGGTGATTGCCAAAACAATTCCAGCTCAAACTCACTTAGTGGAACAACTCCAGGCAAGAGAAATCAGTCGAGAGTATGAAGCTGTTGTGAATGGCACTATGGTTGCTGGTGGGATGGTGGATAAGCCTATAGGTAGGCATCCGACGAAAAGAACGAGTATGGCAGTGCGCGAATCCGGCAAGCCTGCGACTACTCACTACCGAATCATTAAAAAGTTTAGAGCCCATACACACCTGCGTTTAAAGCTGGAAACAGGAAGAACTCACCAGATACGTGTACATATGTCTCACTTAAGACATCCACTTGTTGGTGATCCGCTATACGGTGGCCGTCCTCGTCCACCAAAAGGGTCGAGTGACGAATTTATTCAAGTGCTAAGAAGCTATAAACGACAAGCTTTGCATGCTGCTCAATTAGCGCTTTTTCATCCAATATCAGGCGAATGGATGACCTGGCAAGCACCTTTGCCGGACGACTTTGTTGATCTGTTATCTGCAATGGAAGCAGATAGTCAGCTAAACCCTGATCTTGATTAAGGTGACTTAGCTTTTGTCCGACCCTATTAAGTTAATTCAGCCGCAATGGAATGCGCCTAGTCAGGTCAAAGCCTTTTCTACGACACGGATAGGTGGTTTCAGTCAGGGTGTTTATCAAGGGTTAAATCTTGGAATGCATGTGAATGATGATTCCGAAGTTGTTTTGCAGAATCGATCGTTACTGCCTAACTACCAGAATATTCAATGGCTTAATCAAACGCATAGTGCAGAAGCTTTAGAGATTCATTCCATACAATCTCAAGCTGTTAACGCCGACGCGTCGTTTACTTCAAAAAACGGAATCGTCTGCGCGGTGATGACTGCTGATTGTTTGCCTATTCTTTTGTGTAATGAAGAAGGAAAAGAAATTGCAGCAATACATGCAGGATGGAAGGGGTTAGCGCAAGGCATCATTGAAGAAACTATTCGAAAGATGTCTTCACCAGCGACAAGTCTACTTGCTTGGTTAGGCCCCGCAATCGGACCTGAGTGCTTTGAAGTTGGTGAAGATGTGCTTTCTCAGTTCAATCAACATGAAGCTCAGGCTTTTCGTAAGCGCGACATTGCCGGCAAATATCTTTTAGACATCTACTCAATCGCATCTATAAAGTTGAGGACTTTAGGAGTTAGCCATATAACCTCTTCTGATTGCTGTACTTATACGCAATCTAATGAATTCTTTTCTTATCGTAGAGACAGAATAACTGGTCGTATGGTTAGTGGTATATGGCTAGAAAACTAGTTATTTCAAATAGTTAGTCTAGTCTTTTTCTTATAATCAGCGCGTAAATTCTAATGTTGCTTGAATTAGATAATTTTAATACCCATAACGGAAGTATATGAATTTAACTGTGAGGTATCTATGCGTTTGGATCGCATGACAAGTAAATTTCAGATAGCTATTTCAGATGCCCAATCATTAGCTCTTGGTAGGGATCATCAATATATTGAGCCTGTGCATTTGATGATGTCTCTTCTGAATCAAGAAGGCGGATCGCTGAGGCCGTTGCTTGATGGTGTGGGAATTAATGTTAATAGCTTACGTTCAGGGCTTTCAGAAGCTATTGAGCGATTACCTAAGGTGGAAGGTGTCGGTGGTGATGTTCAACTAAGTAAAGACACCATTATTTTGCTTAACTTGAGTGATAAAATTTCTCAGAAACGAAAAGATGATTTTATTACCTCTGAAATATTCGTTTTGGCTGCCACTGAGGACAAGGGGCGCTTAGGAGATATTCTAAGACAACTCGGAGTAACGCCTAAGAAAATTGAAAAAGCGATTGAAAAAATGCGTGACGGACAAAAGGTGACTGACCGTAACGCTGAAGATATGCGACAGGCACTCGAAAAGTTTACTTCGGATTTAACCGAGCGAGCGGAGCAAGGAAAACTGGATCCTGTTATTGGACGTGACGATGAAATCCGTCGTACTGTGCAGGTGTTGCAGCGTCGTACCAAAAACAACCCTGTTCTTATTGGTGAGCCTGGTGTTGGTAAAACGGCCATAGCTGAAGGTTTGGCGCAGCGTATCGTTAATGGCGAAGTACCAGAAGGATTGAAAGATAAGCGAGTTCTTTCACTCGATATGGGAGCGCTTGTTGCAGGTGCTAAGTACCGAGGAGAATTCGAGGAAAGATTAAAAGCTGTTTTAAGTGAACTCTCCAAAGAAGAGGGAAGGATTATCCTATTTATTGATGAGTTACACACCATGGTTGGTGCTGGTAAAGGTGAAGGCGCAATGGATGCCGGTAATATGCTTAAACCTGCTTTATCCAGAGGTGAGTTGCATTGCGTCGGCGCAACAACTCTCGATGAGTATCGTCAATATATTGAGAAAGATGCAGCACTTGAACGACGTTTCCAAAAGGTAATTGTTGATCAGCCTAGTGTTGAAGACACCATTGCCATCCTGCGTGGCTTAAAAGAACGTTATGAGCTTCATCACTCAGTTGATATTACCGACCCAGCGATTGTTGCAGCCGCGTCGCTTAGTCATCGATATATCAGTGACCGTCAATTGCCAGATAAAGCGATTGATTTGATTGATGAAGCTGCTTCAAGCATTCGTCTACAAATGGATTCCAAACCCGAAGAGATGGATAGATTAGAACGCCGGATAATCCAACTTAAGTTAGAAGAAAGGGCGCTTGCAAAAGAGACTGATGAAGCGAGTCATAAGCGTTTGGAACTCATTGAGCTCGAACGTGAAAAGTTAGAGTTCGAATTTTCTGATCTCGAGAAAGTCTGGAATTCAGAGAAAACCGCTGTTCAGGGAACACAACAGGTTAAATCACAACTCGAGCAAGCGAAGTTGGATCTAGAAATTGCCAGAAGGGCATCGGATCTCAGCCGTATGTCAGAATTGCAATATGGTCGAATTCCTGAGTTAGAGTTAAAGCTGGATTTGGCCGCTGAAGCAGAAGAGCAGAAATTTAACTTGCTCAAAAACAAAGTGACCGAGAATGAAATTGCAGATGTTCTCTCACGTTGGACGGGTATCCCTGTTAACAAAATGCTTGAAGGTGAACGCGATAAACTCCTAAGAATGGAGCAAGTGCTTCATCAACAGGTTGTGGGACAGACCGAGGCTGTGTCTGCGGTGTCCAATGCTATTCGGAGAACAAGAGCTGGGCTAGCAGATCCTAATAGACCTATAGGCTCCTTCCTTTTATTGGGACCGACAGGGGTAGGTAAAACTGAGTTATGTAAGTCTCTTGCAGGCTTTTTGTTTGATACACAGGATGCCATCGTTCGTATCGATATGTCTGAATTTATGGAAAAACATTCTGTTGCTCGTTTAGTTGGTGCTCCTCCAGGCTATGTCGGATATGAAGAAGGTGGATATTTGACAGAAGCTGTAAGGCGTAAACCTTACTCTGTTGTTTTACTCGATGAAGTTGAGAAAGCTCATCCCGATGTTTTCAATATCTTGTTGCAAGTATTGGATGATGGTCGCTTAACCGATGGACAGGGGCGCACCATCGACTTTAAAAACACGGTAGTGATCATGACATCTAACTTGGGCTCAGACGTTATTCAAGATATGCATACTGAAGTTCAGTACGAAGAGATGAAAGCTAAAGTGTTATCTGTTGTGAGCAATTACTTCAGACCTGAGTTTATTAATCGGATCGATGACAGTGTTGTATTCCATCCGTTAGGTCGGGAGCAAATTAAAGCTATTGCTAAGATTCAACTTGATAAGTTAAGTGCTCGATTAAGTGATAAGCATATCAAGTTATCTTTAACCGAAGCAGCATTTGATAAGTTGTCGGAAGCTGGTTTTGATCCAGTGTACGGTGCGAGACCGTTGAGACGAGCAATACAGACTTATATTGAGAACCCATTAGCTAACAAGATACTTTCTGGTGAGGTTATGCCCGAAACTACAGTATCAGTTGATGCTAAAGAGGGGGAGTTGACGTTTAACTAAGAGACAACTGTTCTTGAGTAAGAAAAGGGAGCGATATGCTCCCTTTTTTATAATAGGGCGTTGTAGAGGGCTTCGGCATCTTCTCTACCATCAAACATGGTATCGCTTGCTAAAGCGGCTCTCAATTCTGCAAGGGCTTCTTGCTCCCTTCCCATCTTTTCTAAAGTGAACCCTAAATGGTAACGTATCGATGGATCGCTGGATTGTCTTGCATAAGCTTGTCTGAGCATATCCAGTGCTTCGTCGTAATTACCTTCTTTAGTCAGTATCCAGCCTTTGGTATCCAAGATTTGAGGAGATGATGGGGATAATGCGAGTGCGTTGTCTGCAAACTCTAACGCTTTCTTAAGATCCCTATCAATGTGTATTAAAGCCATATTGTTATATATAGGCGCTTTGTTGACGTAGTTTTCTTGTTTGAGTAGGAGGTCATAATGTTCAACAGACTCATCATGCTTGCCATGTATGTAAAGAGCATCTGCAAAAAAGTGCCTAACAATATAGTTAGTCGGATTGGCTTTGATTATTGTCAGAAAGTGAGCTGAAATTCCCTCTTTATAATTGTCTTTCTTTGCAATTTCATAAAGAGCGACGAGAGGCTTGATGAAGCTAGGATCAGTCGTACTGGATTTTATAAACCATTCCGTTGCTTCTTCTTCTTGTCCCCTCTCTCTCTGCAAAACACCTTCTAGAAAGAAGTAGTTTGCACTTTGAGGCGCTAATTTTTTAAGTTGGCTTACATAGTTTGTCGCATCATTGATTCTTTCTTGGACAAGATAAAGATCAATGATCATTATTAACGGCAGTTGCGCTTGAGGAAGCAATTCGATTGCGCGTTCTAAATTTTCCTTTGCACCTTGATAGTCGTTGAGCTGCACTCGTTCTCTGCTGAGATCCATAAGGCCTTGTGCATTATCAGACCATATAGCACTGAGTATATCTATTTGACTTCTCGCCTCATTGCTTCTTCCAAGGCGCATTAAGATATTAATTTTTTCCCTTAGGTACTTTTCTTCCAATCTATTAAATGAAAGTAACCTGTCGATTTCTTTTAACGCTATATCGTAGCGATTTTGCTGTGCATACACACCAATGAGCAACTCACCAACTTCTAAAGATTTGGAATCTAATTGCTTAGCGCGTAAAAGCTCTGATTCAGCTTGATTGAGTTCACTAAGTTGAAGGTGAACTTTGGCAGCTAAAATACGAGATGTTGGATTGTTGGGATCGCTTTTAATAACCTCGCTAATAATATCTTGTGCACGTGTGGCGTTATTACTTCTAAATAGAAAACGAGCCTGGTTAATTCGAGCTGGGATGTTTTCAGGAGACTTCGCCAATGTTTGATCAATAACAACCTTTGCTTCGTCTAATTGACTTAAACGTAACAAAATGTCGGCGAGTAAATTCGCATTTTGTATAGAGTCTGGATTTGATCTTAAAAGCGCTCTGGAAACCTCAGCGGCTTCATCCATTTGACCAGATTGAGCAAGTGCCGCAGCCTTAAACTGTAAAACATCTTCTCTTTTGGAGTTCGGAAGATTTTCTTTTAAAAATGCTAGGGCATCAGTTACCTGATTTTTACTCACTAATAGACGGCTTTGGATGAGAATAGATTCAGGTAGTTGTTTTTGCTCTTCAGGCAGATTGTTGATGAGTCTTTCACATTTAAAAGCTCTGTTGCCTATCATATAGAGATCACAGGCTAGACTAACAACTCTAATATCCTGTTCTAAAACGCGCTGATTGTTCTCAATGATTTTTATCGCCTCGCTGGCAAACCCTTGTCTAATGGAAGACTCGATTAACATCCCCAGTATTTCAGGCGTTGCATCCCTTTGACCTAGGTAGCGCTTAAACTCAGAGAGTGCAACGCCATAGTTTTCATTCAAATAACTTACAATGCCAGCGACTAAACTTAGCTGTATTTGCTGATTGCGTTGTGCATCGGTAAGCAGACTTAGTTTTTCGCTAAGCTCTACGAGAATTTTGTCAGCTTCGACTTTGTTATTTGTTAAAGCAAGAATACGAGCTTTTGTAAGTTCATTGCGCAAATCACCTGGTGTTTGTTCTTCGATATCCTCAACTAATCTTGAAGCTTTCTCGAATTCTCCTATTAATGCTAGTGCCCCAGCGAGAGCTCTCATTGTGCTGGGGTTGTTGGGAGATATCTCTAAGGACAGATTAAACATATCTATAGCTTGTTGATTCTTCCCTTTAGAAAGGCTCAATTCACCCTTGTTGTGAAGGGCCGTTGCGTCTCGTTCTGATATTCTTAATGCCGTGTTTATATAAGTTTCGGCTTGCTCAAGTTGCTCCTGTTGCAGGGCAAAACTACTGAGTGTATTTAGAATGCCTAAATGTTCAGGGTTTTGGTTGAGAAGAATTCGTAAAGACAGTGACGCTTCATCCATATTTCCCATGCGTACATTAGCGTTTGCTTTTATAAGAGCTAGGTTTATGGAAATTCTTTGATTAAGGTTTTGTCCTTCGGCAACAGACAGAACTTCTGCATATTCCCCTTTGAGCATATAGGCTCTTGCAAGAGGGATTGCGACTAAATTGATATCCCCTCCTGCATCAAGTACATCATGAAATTCATCAATCGCTTCATTAGGAAAACCGTCGATAAGTAGTATACGCCCTAATAAAAGCTTGGAAGGAAGGTGTTCTGCGTTGGTCTGTAGGTTACTTTTGAGGAGAATGTAAGCTTCGTTGAACTTTTCAGTATTAAAAGCGGAAAGCGCTTTCTCATAATCAGAGGCGATGTCAGCCCACGCCAATTTTGTTAAAAACAGAAGAGAAAGAAAGTTTAAGACGTATTTCACATTAAGTACCTTTCGAGTCAACGTAAGTATCATACCCTCGCTTTCTATTAACCCAAAAGAAAAAACCCCAAAAATGGGGTTTTTACTGTATATGAGAGCTTCGCAATTAAGCTTTCTGTCGACGTCTCATGTAGAAAATAGCGGCGAGGCCTAGAAGCCCTACACCAAATGGCGCATTAACTTCTTGTACAGAATTGCTTAACGTTGTAATTCCAGCCAACTTAAAGCCATCATTATTGTCACCGAAGCCATAATTACCTAGTAAAGGTACAAAAGCTGCGTGATATGCACCTATTAACCAGTATCTTGCTTCAGTTCCAACGAATGAAGATAAATCATGAGAACCAGTTGTGAACTGTGAGAAAGATGACTTAAATATTGCAGAACTTGCTACCGAATCCCAAGTTTGGCCAGAAAATGTAGGCGCTGAATTAAATGCTGCGATTGAGAAGTCGTTATCACTCCATGTAAGACCGAAGTTTACGCCTGTTAGTCTAATTGCTGTGCTGAAGCTTAATAGAACGAAATCTTCAGGACCGCCATTGTCGATGTAATGTCCGTCGCCTGAATTTCTATTCGTATTCAATAAGCCGTATCTATTTGTGTCAAGGAACGCTGATTCAACAGTTTGGCCATTACCCGTGTTAGACCAAGCTGATATAGTCACATCAATACCGTTGTTTGATGTAGATAGTGTGTTGCCAAATGAATTACCAGTTTGAGTAAAAGTAGGATCATTCACACCATCAACAGTGAAATCCCAAACCGTCTCACTAGCACTAACTGTGAGTGGCATCATAACAAGCAGTACTTTGAAAAAAGCTTTTGCTGATTTTATCGTTCTCATTGCAGTTCCTATAACTTGAGACCTATATCTATCAGTTATTAAGCATAAATCATGCCTAAACTCTTAAGTCTTTATAAAACAATAGGTTGTGAACTTTGTTTCTATCTGCCTTTAGCTTTATGTAAAAAAAGCTGACATATAGATAAGCTTTATCAAAACTCCACAATCAATGCTTGAAAATTCCCGTATGTCATTCCAATTAGCTTCAACCTTCGCTAATAAGTCAGATATACTTTAAATTAAACTTAAGTCATTGTTAGTTGTCAGTGTAACATAAATTGAAAAATATAGGCGATTGCGATTTGGAATCGACCAAAGCTGCATGCCGAATTAAATCTTAATAGATCATAGGAGTAGAGTATTTTGATGATGGGACAAAAACGCAAAGGTATTTATCTTTTGCCAAACTTATTAACGACTGCGGGATTGTTTTCTGGCTTTTTCGCTATTGTCTCGTCGATGAATGGTCGCTTTGAAGCAGGAGCCGTTGCTATTTTTGTAGCAATGATATTCGATGGCTTGGATGGAAGGGTAGCCAGATTGACTAATACACAGAGTGAATTTGGGGCTGAGTATGACTCTATGGCAGACATGGTTTCTTTCGGTGTTGCTCCTGCATTAGTTTCATATAACTGGGCTCTAAGTGGACTCGGTAAGATAGGTTGGTTAGCCGCTTTCATTTTTGTGGCTGGTGCTGCATTAAGACTAGCACGCTTTAATACTCAGTTAGCTGTTGCCGACAAACGATATTTCCAGGGGTTGGCAAGTCCAGCAGCAGCAGCTCTTGTAGCTGGATTAGTTTGGGTTGGTGTCGAATACAAAGTTAAAGGTGGTGATTACGGATATATAGTTGCGTTAGTCACTATGGTTTCCGGGCTGTTGATGGTCAGCAATTTTAAATACAACTCCTTTAAAGAAATTAACTTACATGGAAAAGTACCTTTTGTTGCGCTACTTATCATGATGCTAATTTTTGTTGTTGTAGCGACCGAGCCTGCTTTAGTTCTATTTATTGCTTTTGCCTTATATGCAGTTGCGGGACCTATCAACACATTCAGGAGTGTTGATAAGGTTAAGTTGGAACATGTCGTTGGTGACGATGATGAAGAAGATTCTGACTTTGACAGTAATAAGGCTGAATGTGAAAAAGCTACGGCTGAATCTGAAGTGAAGAAAGAAAATTAGGCGATAAAATCCTACGTAGATACGGAAGCGAAAAAAGTTCAATAAATTGCAATTATTTTTCATTTTCTTATTGACTTATTTTCTACCTGACGTAGAATGCGCGTCCCGCTTGGGGGAGACCTCAAGCAGCTAAGTTAAGACTTAGCCAAATGTTCTTTAACAATTGATAACAAGACAATCTGTGTGGGCACTCGTTAAGAGTGTTTATACGACGATTCAGAATTTTATATATTTTAATTGAAGAGTTTGATCATGGCTCAGATTGAACGCTGGCGGCAGGCCTAACACATGCAAGTCGAACGGTAACAGGAATAGCTTGCTATTTGCTGACGA
>SMNZ01000022.1 GCA_004353515.1 Alteromonadaceae bacterium M269
AACAACCGCTAACTGATAGGCATAGAGCTTATCTTTTCTTTTCACCACAAAGTCTTCATCAGCAGATAAGCTATCTAATGAAACTCTACCCTGTAAGACTTCGTTGAACGATGCGACTTTATCGTTGTTACGCAAGCGAACAGACGAACCTTCTGGGCTTAAGTTTCTATCCCGACAAAAGCCATCATATTGTCCACCTCGTGCTTTAATCTCCTGTCTTGTGCATTGACAATAATATGTCAGCTTTGTATCAGCCAGCAGCGATAGTGCGTCTTCATAGTACGCGCTGTGAGAGCTTTGATAGCTCACCT
>SMNZ01000023.1 GCA_004353515.1 Alteromonadaceae bacterium M269
TCTATCAGAATACGAATTCCCAGATGATGACTTACCAGTAATCCAAGGTTCTGCACTTAAAGCGCTTGAAGGCGATGCAGCTTGGGAAGCGAAGATTGTTGAGTTGGGTGAAGCCATTGATTCATACATCCCAGAGCCAGAGCGTGACATCGACAAGCCATTCCTACTTCCAATTGAAGATGTATTCTCAATCTCTGGTCGTGGTACGGTTGTAACAGGTCGTGTTGAGCGCGGTATTCTTCACACAGCTGACGAAGTAGAAATCGTTGGTATCAAAGATACAACGAAGACAACTTGTACAGGTGTTGAG
>SMNZ01000024.1 GCA_004353515.1 Alteromonadaceae bacterium M269
GCTGTTCTGCGCAACTAAATCAGGACACTTCTCTAAAAGACTTTTCATAGTCGACTGGCGACATATCGTTGTTAGCCGTATGAAGCCTGTCTAAGTTGTAATATCGCATATAGGTTGCCACATCACTTCGCATATGTTCCCGTGTCGGTTGCGGTACCTTAAGTAGCCAATCATGTTTCAAATTGCCAAAGAATCTTTCAACAACAGCGTTATCCCAACACGCACCTACATCACCCATACTCACTCTGATACCATAGCTATTGAGTAGCTTGCGGTGTTGTTTACTCGTGTATTGCGAGCCTCT
>SMNZ01000025.1 GCA_004353515.1 Alteromonadaceae bacterium M269
TTGGCATCGAAGATGACTTCGTAGGTGTTGTTGACGTATTAACTAAACAAGCTTACGTTCGGGATGACACTGGTCTCCCTGAAAACTATAAGATTGAAGAAGTTCCGGCAGACATGGTTGACAAAGTAAATGAATACCATGAAATGCTTGTAGAAAGTGCTGTTGAGCAAGATGATGACCTAATGATGGCTTACATGGATGGCGAAGAGCCTTCTATTGAAGACCTTAAGCGTTGTATCCACAAAGGTACACGTACTATGGCATTCTTCCCGACTTACTGTGGTTCTGCGTTTAAGAACAAA
>SMNZ01000026.1 GCA_004353515.1 Alteromonadaceae bacterium M269
TTCCTGGCAGGTGATTTCCCGATACATTTTCCAGAATCCGAGTTCGTTTACGGATGAGCTGGCGCGGTACATGCTCGTATGGCTGGGGACTTTGGGAGCTGCCTACGTCGCTGGCAAGAACGAACACATCGCCATCGACATTTTGCCCAACAAGCTGGAAGGTCAGGCGAGGGCGAAACTGATGATTTTTGTTCACACGTTGATCTTGCTGTTTGCCCTGATTGCCATGGTTATGGGCGGTTCCAACTTGGTGTACATTACGTATATTCTTGAGCAAAAATCTGCCACGCTGCAGATTCCTT
>SMNZ01000027.1 GCA_004353515.1 Alteromonadaceae bacterium M269
AAGATATAGACAGAGTTTCTGACATTGTTAAGCTCTGTCCTATGCAGTTATATACACCTCAGAGTACTGAGCTCTTAACAGGCTCTCCGGCGTTTCGTCGTAGTTATATAGATTGGGGATTGTTTCACGTGGAACAATCATTCCTGACCGATTACACGCGCTTTAAAAGCGCGTTAAAACAGAGAAACGCCTTACTAAAAAACACACAATCAGGTAAAATAGAGTTAGATTTTTGGTCTAATGAGTATATAGGCGGTGGTATCATAATTGATGAGCATCGACTGTCTAATTTCGAACAGCTG
>SMNZ01000004.1 GCA_004353515.1 Alteromonadaceae bacterium M269
GGTTGCTGCTATGAGTGTTTCAGCAACGACACTGGCACAAAACCCAACAACCTACCTTGAAGATGCAGAAATCTTCTCTCAAACCTCAACGGAACTATCCGAAGGATGGGGATGGAGTGGCATTTCATCTTGCGACGATTCCGATTGCCAAGCGGAAACTCGGAACTAAAAGCTTAAGCTTTACAACCATTTTTGTAAGAGATGCTGGTGTGAGTGAATACCAGCATCTATGACTACTTTAGCTAATTAGTAGCAGTATTTAGATTAAAAGATATCAGAAGAAGCACTTTGAAAAACAACTTTAATTTAAACAGGTATCTATCTCGGTATTTAGCTGGCGAGCAAAGTCTTCGAGCTAGAAGAGATATTTCTAGTAAACGATTTCTTACCGCTAGGTCTGGTGTGAGCGATTATGACTTTGAAAGCACCGAGCTTATTGAGCAAAGCAACAAATATTTTGAAGCCTACAACTACATCACAAGCTTTGAGCGTCTTACTAAAGATATTTTGGCTGAGGTCAATATCCAAGTTTCCAGTAATAAAGGACGCGGTAAAGGCTATAGAAAAACGAAAGGATGGATAGGCGTTAGCCTAAAAAAAGCTAAATATGTTGCGCCTGAACCAGAGGAAATAGACACCTTAATGGACGACCTACTTAATATCGTTAATAGCAACGATATGGAGCCAATGAAAAAAGCCCATTATGCGCATACGAAACTTGTATTGATACACCCTTTCTACGATGGCAACGGACGAACAGCTAGGCTTGTTTTCGACTATTTAGCTAATAAAGATAACTTAGAAACACTCAATCCTTACCTGTATCGCTTATGTGTTAACGAGAAAGAATACTTTGATTTTACTACTAACTTCCTGACACCTAAATTCAAGGGTTTTAGTAACAAGGAATACGCTGATATCAATACCTGGACTCAAGATATGTATGCAAAATTTAGAGACATTATTAAAGAAGCAGAGAAGCTCATGTCTCAAAAGCTGTTTCTTAGAAACATTAGTGAAGGGGCTTGTCGCCTAATAGGAGAGCTTTGGAATAACCCTATTATCCATTTTGATTCATTTCTGAAACTTAACAATTGGAGCAACGCTCAGCTCAAGAATGGCTTAGATGAATTGACCGACATACAGGTTTTAGAAAAGAGGTATTTTAGGGAAAACAACGGAGGTGAAGGAGACAAACTTATTTTTGTATGTAGCCCAGTTTTGGCGCTATTTAGTCAATTAGAGAATGAAATGTTAAAGGATTTTAAAAATGAAGCTTAATTTTGCAAAAGCCGTTCTAACGACTGTTGTTGCATCGACGCTGTATTTAGGTAATTACTCAGTAGACGAGTCAAGTTATATTAATGAAGATAACGATTACACACTATCTGAAATTGTAAAGAAACTCGGGAATTTCGGCGTAAACAGTGCTTCCGCTAACGTAGAGGTTATTGTCGTTACTGGAGAGCGTATCCCAGCACCTAAATTTGTACCTCGAATAAGGTCATTTGCTGCCGGAGGAGTCAGTTTTGGGGAGAACGATGAATCAACCGCAAGGGAAGAAGAAGCCCAGCGAGAAGTAGCATGCCAACGTTTCGAAGAAAATAACCAACCCGTTGGGTGTTTTAGAGCGCCTAACCCTCTAGACTTGCTTCCTAACGGTTGTTCAGCCCCAAGAGCGGAAGACTTAACAGGCGTTGCTCGTGCATTATTTGAACAAATCGAGCCTGTCGTTGATTTCACAAATGACTTTTTTGAATCACAATGTAACGATCATGATCGGTGTTACACTTCGTTAGGAGCAAGTAAAATTGATTGTGATGTTGGGTTCCGAGTAAACCTGAACAGGAGATGTGTGGGGGCAGCTCAAGCTGGAATTTCTCGTACTGCATGTGAGGGGGCGGCAGGTCTTTATGTCGGAGCAGTTATTGCTTTGGGGGGAGAGGCTTTTACTACTGCTCAAGCAAACTCTGCGTGCTCTGCATACATAATTGAGCGTAATAAAAGGCGCTGCTGACAATCACAACCCTGAGAAAAGGTTACGAAAAGTTTATTTAAGTTGAATCCAAGCTATTACTATCTAATGGTAAACTTGGATTTATATTTTAAGTAATTTAACTTTAATAAATCTAAATTGCTGTGCAAGTATAGGAAAGGTGAATTATGAAAGGAAAATGTGCTTTATTATTTGGGACGTTTCTCTCCTTAAGTGTATATGGCAATGAACAATGCGGTGGCTTCGTGTACTTAAACGGAGGCTATCAACAAGTGCAAGATAAAAATAGTCCCGCATCACTATACCCCTCTTTTACGAGGCTAAATGATGTAATAGAAGACGATTCTGGAGACGAGTTACTTGACACCTTTATGAAAGTAGGTGCTGAAAACTATATCGAGATGGCTTTAAAAGGAGAGGTGCCGGATTCCATAAGTCTTTGGGGTAGTTCTATCTCTATTTTAGATATGGCTTTAACGAATAGTGTTAGTGAGGAGTTAACAAGAAAAGTTGTTAACTCGGGTTATAGCATGAGTGGCTTCGGTGCAAGGAGAGCTTTAGAAAGTGGGAATATGCAGAGTAAAATTAAAGAGCTATACGAGTATGGTATCGATTTGCACAATATATTCCTGTCCGTTGGAGACAAAAGCTACTCGATCTCTAACTACGCTTTGCTAAAAGGTAAAGGTAATATCTTAGTCAACCTTAGCAATGGAGGTATGTTAGATGTAGAAGATAATTTAGTGAAAGGGGATGTATTAGACTACAACCAGATAAGGCTTGAAGATACTTCTATACTTGGGGAATTCACTGACGTTACTGAGTATAAAAAATTATATGAAGAACAACAAAGCGAAAAGAGTTTAAAAGCTGCTAATCGCCAGCGTATCATGTATGAATATTCACCATATTTTTTGATTTCAATGTGTGTTAATGATTTTAGAAATCTCGATGAAGAACAAGTCTTGTTCTCAGTATCTAAAAGTGAAGTTCAGGATATCTTGAAGGAAAATGAGCTAACTAATAATAACAGTATTCGGGACTTTGCCGATAAAGTTAAATCGCCGATAATCCAAGATTATTATCTCAATATGAAAAAGCTGCGCAGATACGAGAGCGTGAAAGTGGAGTTAGTAAGTGATTTTGAAGAAAGTTTTAACCCTACTGAAGGGGTTATTGCTATTGATAAGAATGCGCTTACCTACAAAGAAAACCAGTTTTTAAACTATAAAAATGTAGTAATAGGTAAAGATGATATAGATTTTAGGTTTGAAAACATAGCTCTTTACTTAGCACAGAATGATTCCGTAAAGCTGCGAGAATTTATTTTAGAGTCTAAGAAATTAGAAGGTCTAAGCTTCGAAGGAAGAAGCTTTTCGTACTTTGTTATCTTGCATGCGCAAAATAATGAGCTTGTAAGTTGGGCCTATAAGAATTTTGGGCATCCTAAGTCAAAATATGGAATGAATATAAAAGAGAAGACGCTCTTAAGAGGGTTGTATGACCCTTATTCAAGGAAAAAGTATGAATTTTTAACTACACTATTTCCTAACATAAATATTAATAACACTCTCTATAAAGAGTATATGAGTTACAGGAAAAGCTAAGACTTTTTAGTTTTATAGTAGGAAGTGCACAATGTCAGCTATAGCTTTTGATTTAATTATATTTATTACTATCTTTTCTTTCATTTTGTTAAGAGTAAGCAAAGAAAAGTCTCTATTCTTAAAGAGGGTTGTTGAGGTTTTTTTCTATGTTTCATTCGCTTTTATGGGCTATTTGTGGTTTGTTGTTAAAAATTCATATCCTGCACATATTAACATTAGATTGGATTTGCTTTTGATTTCACCGTGTTTGTTGATACAAGCTTTCATTGTATGGGAAGGTCGAATGCAAGTTCGTGATAGTCGAATGATCAATAAACTGAGGAACAAGTTAAGTTCATAAGCTTGGGAGCGCAAGTTTCGGATTAAGGTTTAAACATTAACCTGATTACCCAGATCCTTCAGTCATTGGGAGAAGTGCCCTCAAGGAATGAGGGTTTCAGGGTATCGTTACTGGCTCAACAATATTTTATTGCTCTCACATCTGCCTGCAACCCTTTCAAAATAGGAGCTTGAGAAGTCTCCATGAATGATAAAAGTGGGTAATCAGGAACATTAAAGAAATGTTATTACTGAGAGGTATATACAATGTTGATTCACGAAAAAAATTCGAGTCAGCTAAAAAGATTCTCCCTTCGATTGGTTTGAGAGCTGAAATAAAGGAGTTGTATGAAAAACATGTTAACGAACTATACTCGCGTAAAATGTAAACGTTTATAATAGAACTGCGCTGCTTATGATTCGGTGGTAGGTACTATGTCTGATATATCTTTTTATGTGATTTTATTTACTCCACTATTGTCGTTTGTGCTCACATCCTTTGGCGAGTCCATGAGCTTTAAGTACAGGCATATGCTCCAGAAGATACTATACCTGTCGTTGGTGTTTATATGCTTTGCCTGGTATGCCTTAGAGAAAAGTATTCCAAACTCTACAGATATAAGAGTTGATTTATTCTTGATAATTCCATGTATCATTGTTCAGTTCTTTATTGTGTTTAACAATAGAATACAAATCCGCGATGATAAAATTGTTGATTATATGAGAGTGTTAGAGTTAGAAAAAATGCACCTCAAAAATAATAATGATTAACTTTTACACTGTCAGTAGCCTCGCTTCCTGCTTTTGGGTGGCAAGTGAAGCGTTAGGTACGATACTGTTAAGGTGATTTATGGAAATAACGTGGGAATTTATTACAACGGCAGCTTTTTACTTTATAATTGCTCTGCCTCCTATATCTGCAATTTGCTTGAAATATAGCAAGCGTAAGAGCTTCCAATTTAGATATAAGCTTCAGTCACTACTATTTTTCCTATCAATAGTAATGACCTTAGTTTTCTTCATGAATGAAGCTGGAATGTTCATAAGAGGAATAACTTTTAGGTTCGATTTAATTTTTACTATTTTTTGTTTGCTAATCCAATGGACAATGGTAAGTAACTCATACTCAGATTTACTAGATGAAAAGAAACTAAACGAGATAAGGCGTGGTGCTTAAGGTAAGTTTAAAAATGAGAGGAGCAGTTAGTGTTTAGAGATCTGTGTCCTCCGCTTTTATTAGCAAGAAACTCCTGCTGCTCAATAACTTTTTTTGCATCTTCCATTTTGTAATTTTCCCACAGGAACGACATAGCTAGCCATAAACCGAACACTGACCAAACTAAAATTGTGACAATTGCACTTATACCATGCTCACCTATAAGCTTAGGAGAATACATAACTGGCATAAGTGATATGAATGCAGAGATCCAATAGCGCAATAAATTTAACTTTGATAAGCGCCTGAACTTATCTTTGTCAATTAACTCCTTGGACAGCTCAAATTTACCAACATTCTCTGAGTAACTAAGATAGCGATGTGAAGATTTCAAAAGACTAAACACATACATTGGGTTTTGTAGTTTCAGTATGTACAGTATTTCGGAACACTTAAATCTGAATCCAAAGTAGTTTTTAAATGTCTCTTCAATCAAAGCGTTATGTCGTCGTTCGAAAGGCCAAGCTAAAAATGAAGATAATAGTTCCAGTTTGTCTTTTTCTTTTGTTAAATGTAATTTGGAAGACTTCTGAAACACCCATCCGATGAAAATAGGCACAATAGCCGCGACTAAGCTTTTTATAAAAGGGTTAACCAAGAGATCACTCAAAATTGTTACTCCTAAAAAAATCTTCTTGAATTATCTAATTGCTTTCACTTATCAACGAGTTTCAATATCGTATTTTATGCTGATGGTATGTGAACGGACTATTGTTTCAGCCATAGATAGCATCAGGGGGATACAGTGAGAATATTAGTATTAGCCTTTATGGTAGATGAGCTATCCAAAGCTTTGAGGTTAACAAAGCTACCAAAAAATATCGACTTATAGGTACAATTTAAACAGGTTAATATTTGAAGTAATCGATTTTCTAACAAGTTACGCGCATCCAACATGCGTAATGTTGGTTCAGGTTCCACAGGTGAATAACCTTGGTCATGGGGTTATCACGGGTAGCAGGAACGCTCCCTTGATTGTTGTTAAAACTCACAGGAGTTTTTGGTGTGGTATTTTATCTGTCAGTCCCACACCACATTTTTACTTAGTGAGATCTCGGCAGAGAGCGAGGTTAGTAAAAACCGTTGGATTGTAACGGCTATGGAATAGCCTTACCAAGATAGCCCCTTGCTTATAAATTGCGCGGTAGAGTAATTTGTAAGACAAGGGGACATCTTGCAGAACGCAGAGATGGCAATATTCTTAGGAATTTCGTGAATCTGATAGCTATGCTGTTCATTCTCTGTCAGTTGGTAGAGATAAAAAATTACCCCTGTTTGTTTTAAGTTTATCATTAATATGACAATATTTGATTGGTAAAGCCCGTATTTTAAAATTACCAATGACCGAATATATTATGAGTAGTCTCTGATGAATATTGATGAGCAAATTAAGAATTTTGCTTACGGCGAACTCCCTCACTTCCTTGAAACTATCCTTGTTAGGATAAATAGTGAAAGCCCAGTCACGTTGAGGTTTATTGATACTCCCAAGGTATTAGGTCGTTCAGACACTCAAAATAATGAAATCTCTATATCACTTGGATGGATGCAAAGAATTACCATTCTTTTTGCGCTTCTTGAAAGAATGTGGGAAACCAGAGGAAGTCGTGCAAAATTATATGCTATCAATGAGGAGAACGCTTTTGATGCTTATTTTTTCGATGATCCAAGCACTATAAAAGATATGCTTGCATACACTCCTAATCTCCAATGTTTATTTATCGATGAATTTCATGAAGATGAACATAGAGAGTTGCTTGATGAGTTTTGTATGAGATTCAATGAGCATCACGAGGGAGCCAATATTCCCAGTAACGATAACGAAAAACCTCCGATACCTTTGTTAAATTTCAATTTTACTAACAGCCTTTCTAAGAGCGTTAAAAGAAAAACTGAAACAGCTTTTAAATTTCTTCTCTATCATGAGTTTGCTCATATAAATCGAATGCATCACAAGTTATCGTGCTCAAAAGAACAATTTATCTTCAATGAGATTAGAGTATCAGGCATTGAGAGTCCTAATCATTTAAAAGCATGCGAAGTAGATGCAGATACTCAAGCGTTAAAAATGGTAATAGGTGATAGCTTGAATAGTTCTACTTTTGTCACAAAAGACAGAATATCTGAACTGTTAACAAATATATTTATATTCTTATCTTCGTTCGATATCTCTCGAAAATCTATTACCGAGTATCGTGGTAGATACGCTTCACACCCAGCACCAGATGTTAGAGCATATGCCGCAATAACCCTTACACAGCAGTACTTTCAATCTGAGTTTTTTCAATTTTCAAAACTACTAAAGTCTGCCTTTGTTCAAGCTGTTACATATACTGTGCGTTCATTTCAGCAATTGGGTATTTCTCGTGGAGCATTTTTGATCATTGGGAATGAGCTTTTAACACTAAATAAGCAAAAGTTTAGTGTAATTTTTACGACTGCATTAATTCAAGATGAATTAGCGCAAATTGCACCTTACGTCGATGATTGTTTTAAATTAAATGGTGAATCAATTAAGGGACTTATACCTACTTTTTGCCCTATTGGTATGACAGAAGAAAATTTTCAAGAATACTGTAAAGAGTTTTTCTTACAGGCTTTTTCTAAACATGGAAACCAAAATAAATCAAACGCTGAAGAAGATTATATTAATAGCCTTAAGCGAATTAAGGAAGAGCTGGGGATTGTTAAAGGAGATACTCTGATTGCAGTTCAGAATCAAAACAAAAGCAGTCCTTATATCGAAGAAAACTTAGAAGAAAACAGTCTTCTATTCGATAGTGATTTTGAGCAAACAATGATTGATGAGCATTCGAGAATCATGGAACTCGCAATGAGCCTAGCGGCCAACAAAGCAGGTGTTACTTAAAAACGACATGAGGAACTGAATATGATGAGTTTTTTTAGAGAAGGTAAATTAGTAGCCGTTATCATTGGTATACTTGCAGCATATCTCCTGTTCCATATATCACCTATTGTAACTACTATGAATTTTAACGGTGCTAAACAATTAGGTGCAGTTCTTCAATCTTTTGGCGCGACAATTCTCACTATATCAATGATAACAATCTTTTATGATTTATTGATGAAATCTCGACAAGCAAAAGCAACAAAAAAAACGTTAGAAGAGGCAATAGATAAGAAGTTCGAATCTCTTAATTCATTAAAAGCATCGGGTATAGAATCAGCATATGAAGTCTTTCCAGAAGAAGATGTAGGAACGTTATTTGTTGAAGCACAAGAAGAAATTACTATCGTTCAAACATGGATACCAGAAGATTTATCGCTAGCATCTAGTATTTCAAAAGCTCTTTTGGGAGGCTGTACTATAAATGTTTACTTAGTTAAACCTGGTTGTTATGCATCAAAGCAAAGAAGTAAGGAGATCTACGAAGGCTCAATTACCTTTGAGAATGAAGTTAGTAACTATACCCACACTTCAATCATTAGATTGAGGCAGGCCGTCAATCAAAACCCTTATAAAGAGAATCTAAAATTTTACTTCTATGAGGGTACACCGACTATGGCTATATATTCAGCAGATGGGGTTTCATTTGTCGGTTTGTATTTCAGAAATAAGAATTCTAAATCCGCGGCACATTTTAAAGTGGGTTCACCAACTTCGTATTTTGGCAAGACAATTAAGTCACATATTAAAGCGATAAAGACCGAAGCTACGCTAGTTCCAGACGATTACGAATACAAGAGTCAGCAATATGATTAGTACTAATTTTATTAACCATCCATTTCGCGTAAATGGTAAATTTGGAGATGTTTATGTCAGATCTTAATGATGCTAGAGGCGTTCAGTTAGAAAACTTACAAAGTAGAATAGGCTTGCACGGCTCAAGAATGTGGCAACTTCCTTTAACCTACCTTGGCTTAATTGCAATTACATTAAACTCACTTTCTTCTAAAGAACCCAGCTTTCCTGCGACTATTATATTCAGTTTATTAGGGATACTCGGTATTATTATGATGGCAGCTCTCCATGGTGCTTACACGCGTTATGCACAAACCGTTCGTAACGCAAAAAAGCTAGAAAGTGAATTAGAACTAGTGCCATATACTCATTATGATGGGTGGCATATTTACCCATATTATGCGCTGATGCTCTTTGGTATTTTTTGTTGCTCGTGGGCAGCCATTTACTTAAAAACGGGATAGATCCACGCATCTGGAAATCAATGAAGAAATCGTTGTCTGGAGTGATGTAGAGTTATTAACTCTCATGGCTTTCAAGGTGTTATGAATTACGCGAACACTCTTCAAAATCAATACTGATAATATTAACGCTCAAAGAACATAAATGAGCTAATTTACTAGCCATGCTATCAAGGGTATGAGTTGAAAGCGGCGAGCCAATTTTTAAAAATGGTTTAATCTCTTGTAGCGTGCTTATTGATTGTTCTGAATCATCCAAAGTAATAAAGATATATTGATGCGATCCAGCGTATTCTTCCTCTACTAAGTATTTTGATACATAGGCTTCGGTCTGTGAGGGGAACAACATATTTGAGCCATTAGTCTGAAAAAAAATATTTTTTCGCCCATATCTAAGAGGGTAAAAATCGGATTCTTGGGATTGCAAGGCGAAGCCATAACCTGAAGTTTTCGTCGGAATATGAAATCTGAATGGTCTGCCTAATTCGAGCGTAGCTTGAGGTGTTTGCTTGATTGACTGAATATCGGAGATTGCGAACGCATTTTCTGCGACTTCAATTTTGATAGTCCCTAACTGACCACGCTCTTCTAGAAATAAAGACCACGACGAATTGGCGCTGATAGAACATAAGTCTGATATTGAGTCATTTTCGAGAGCTGTTATTGCTGACAGCGGTGTTTTTATGAGTTTCTCGATCAAATTGGAGATGTTTTCTCCACTCTTCAATTCTTGTTCTGCCAGAGATACTAATTGATAGTCTTGCCCCTTTCGAGATTGAACATATTCTTTTAAAAAATGTGTAACTGTTCGCTTTCCTTTAACTTCTGAAGATATACAAAAAGCTACTGTAGCTGCTTTTACTCCGATTCCATCATTACAGAGTTTAACAAAATTAGTATCATAGCCAACACCACAGGCATCCAGTTTGTCTTTAAAAGTGGCTTCTTGTTCAGTTGTGGGTTTAACGAAGTCATAAAAGATAGTGCCATCCCATATGTCTGGGTAGCTGCCATCTACTGTACTAAATTTGTCCCTTTCGGTGGTGCTCAGATAACTACATATATGTTCGAGAAGTTTTTGATTATCTTCTGTCATATCCATATAAGATTTGGGGAGCTTTGCTACTCGTCTCTTTGTTGCCACAATCAGTTATCTGTATCTTCATAGGTAACCGAATTTTTCAACATGCATTAATGTTTTTCAAGCAAAGAACGAAAATGACTATATATCTGAACTTGGATTTTCACCAGCATCAATTTGCTTCCGAATATAATCCCTTTGGAGCTTTGCACATTTAATGATTGATGCTTTTCCTTCTTCAAATCCTCTCATAAGACTATCGTACTTCACTTCACCGATGTGCGTCTTTATCAGATGATGAACAAATTCATCAGCTGTCCTTTGTTCATCACCAAAAAAGTGAGTATTTTCGATGAGCCACATTGTTTCTGGCTTAAGCCAGTAACTTACGCTTTCATCAACGCCAAACATGTAATGCTCTTCTGGCTTAATCATATGAGAGACTTCTTTAAATTCTTCATCCAGTGAATCAGTCATTGCGGTATTCCTTTCTACACAAATACTTTATTTGAAAAAATTTAATTTTTTCTTAAAACGAATCAACACATATCTCTATGATTTTAATAACTTTATCAGTCATCCGCGTATTCAACGGATAGAAAAGCTCTTATCCGTATTTTCCGGTGGATACACCAAACCTTCGCAGCGTTATCTTCCTCAGCGTCGACCACATTTTTAATTTTTGAAAATAGGCCTGTTTTCTCTAACTCGGAGAAAACGATGTTAAAGAATGACGCATCAAAAAGTGTATTTAACGCAAACAGTAATACCAGAGGAAATGACAAAGAGCCATTAGTCGCACCGTCGCAGGAGGTGCTGGAAAGTGAGCATTTCCAGATAAAGGTAAGAAATGCCACTAATCTGGCTTTTATAGAGGCCAAAGAGGCGCACAGAAACAAAGGCGTATATGCCAAGAATGAGCCTAGAGAATATTCAACGCGCATGTTTCAGCGCGACATTGAAGATACTATCTATGAGTTCGATAATGTTTATCAGTTTGATAATGATGATTGCTTGCGCAAGATGTCATTACCCGACTTATCTGAAGCCTTAGGTGATGATACACGATGGCTTCGCGATTTCATGTCCCAACATCGTAAGCGTAAGGATTACTATAAGCTGATTTGGTTGGCAGTATTTATTGGCATTATAAAGCCGTATGCATACGAAGGATTGATTAGTATTTATTAACGACCTTTCCAGCCACCTTCATGATGCAGGTGGCTTTTTACTTCACAACGCTCTATTTCCCAACTTGTTTTTGTACCTCGTCCAGAATGACTTCTCTTTTAATGTTGTTGGACGAAGCCATGAAACCAAACACACCGAATACATCACTCCCTAATCCACTTTATACCGACGCGGTACAAAAGCAGCTCAAAGCGATGCGTAAGTCAGCGATAGGGCTTGCACCTGATAAGCAACTTGAATTTGTGCGCGCCTGCGCTGGCACGAAACATGACCGATTGTTTGAGCCGATAGAAGCACTTGAGCTAGAAGCTCAGACCACACTTGCAGCGTGGCAAGCAGCCATTAAGAAGCGTGAGCAAGAAGAGCACAAGCTTGAAGGTATTCGCGAATTTATCCCTTTACCACCGAAGGAGACCAACCATGATTAAACGTTTTTTTTCAGAACCTCTTTAGCCAGTTTACGCCACAAGACAAGTTGAATGTGTTTGCGGTGGCACCGTTGGTGCTGCTGGCGATGGGGATAAGCACGGTCAATGTACAGGCCAATTTAGAGGCCACGTATGAGCCTGTGTTCATTGAAGCGCCATACAAGGCGTGGTTACTTGCGTTGCTCGTACCGATAGGCTCTTTGTCGATTAAGTTTCTACCAAGCAGCTTTGAACGTGAATCGAGTAAGCGTGCTTACATTAAGGGCTTGTATATCAGCACGGCCTTGTCACTGCTTATCTGGTCAGTGGCCTTTGCCTTGATGTTTAACGGTATTGGCACGAGCGAAGATGCCGAGGCTGCCAGTGATGCCATGGCGAATTTCTACATGTGGATACACGCCTTTGCAGAAATGCTGGCAACGGCTAGCTTGTACATGAAGCTCAGTCAGACGCTAGAGACATACTTTCCGCAGACCCAATACAGAAACCCTGCCTATGCACCGCAAAAAGCCAATGTCGACAGTGCCAAGGCCGCAGAAGATGCAGCCTTTGAGAAACATTTGGCAGTCATGCGCAGATACCACATGCACAAGAACCAGCGTCAAGCCTTTATTCACGAGCAAGAGCAGGCTTTTAACAAAGACCTGATGCGCCATAACGACCTTCACCATGATTAGGAGAATTACTATGAGAAATTTATATGTTAGTGCGTTATTACTGTGTGGTGGTGTTGCTGCTGCGGATACAGCGATAGTGATATCACCGCATGTCAGTGTTGAGGCAAACACTGCACAGATTAAGACCGTAAAACAGGTCTTTAAAGCGCTGCCATTAAGGGAAAGCTTAATGGTGTTTAGCGGGGATAATGCCAGTGTTATTACCCGTGTGGATACGCCGGAGGATGACAAGTATACACACGCCAGAGCGCGTATGAAGTTAAGACATAAGGAACTTGCGCCGCTCGATACTTTTGACGTATCGCTTAAAAACACAGGCCGTGCTATAGCTGCCATTGATGCCCCTGTCACATTGCGGGAGATTGCCCGTTACCATGAGAGTGTCAAAGATATCGTTATCATGGGCAGTGTCTTTTATGACAGCCCCAGCTATGCGCAGCTAAGTATGGTGGATGGGGCTGTACCGAGCATGGGCTATATCACGGTCTCACCTTCTGTCTCGCCTTTTGGTACAAAAGACAGAGATTATCTTAACGGCAAGCGTATTCACTGGCTGTTGCCAGAGCCGATAAAAAACAGCCTTCACAGTGAAGCTGTGATGCAGTTTTGGTACAGCTACATCAAAGCATTGGGTGGTGAGTTGGTCACTTTCTCGCATAACAGGGAGGTGATGATTGACAGACTTATCAACCATGCCAAACCATTATCACTTTCCTTTCCCGACGATAAAAGTGGTAAGCGCGAGATGCGCCGGATTATTCCGGCACTGTCTCATCAAGAACTGTACGAGCAGCCCGTCAGTGAAAAGGTATCATTGAATGATACCTTGGATACCGCACAGCCTTTAATGCTCGGTATTCGCTGGCAGCATGGCAAAGGTGAACCCATTGATTTAGACATGCATGTGACTGACGGCGGTGACACGTTGTATTACCAGCATCAACGCACATTACAAGGCATACATATCAAACAGGCTCGCAAGCTCAGTGACACGGTCTTTGAGCAGTACGAGACGGTTGAGCTTTTTAACAGCGTGCCTGACACGCTATCCATCGCAATCAACCTGTATTATGTTTCAAAATTCGATGAGGCGCCCGTGACGGGCGCTTTGCGTATCCGCATAGGCAATAAGGTGTATAAGCAACCTTTTGTCTTTGATGCGCTAGATAACGGTAACTTGGGCGCTGATACAAAGGCGGCACTCAAAACAGGACACCCAACACCCCATACCCAACTGTTTCGTATTGAGGATATTGTCACATTATCGAAAGGTGAGGTATCGCTATGAACGCACCGAAACCCTCTCAAGATAGCCCTGTCTTGGAAGCGTTTGGCAAGGCTATCGGTGTATTGGCGGCGCTTATCATGACACTACCTGTCAATAAGGCGCTGTATCCGGTATTTGAACAATATGCCTTGTCTTATGTGACCTATGAGTATCGCGAGGCAGTATGGCTGTTTGACCTGATATTTCTTCTGTGCGTGTTCTTCTTTATCTACGCCTGTGCGTGGTTTGTGTTTGTCATGGGCTTTAAACTGCTCACCAAAGGTTTTGTTAACCTCGTTAGAGGCACTGCTTTACTCCTTGCCCTTATCTTCTCTTCACTCTTTAGGCGATAAATCTTATGTTTAACCAAAGCTCAGAGCGT
This sequence comes from Alteromonadaceae bacterium M269, assembly GCA_004353515.1. Classification (GTDB taxonomy): domain Bacteria; phylum Pseudomonadota; class Gammaproteobacteria; order Enterobacterales; family Alteromonadaceae; genus M269. The sequence goes on from SMNZ01000004.1 coordinate 14,328, forward strand.
TTCGGCTCTGCGGGCTTTGCCACGCTTGAAGATATCAAGCGTGCAGGGCTGTTAAAAGGACAAGGGTTGCATCATGGCTATACCTTGGAGAAACATCCGCAGCAAATAAACTTATTAGCCGATACACCCACATTGGTACTCGGTAGCGCCGGGAGCCAGAAGTACACGACACATCTTGCGTATCAGGCGGTCGACAACACAACCTCCATCGTCTTGGATGCCAAAGGGGAGATAGCGGCTACAACGGCCATGCTTATGCCTTGGGCAGAAGTGTATCTGTTTAATCCGTTTGGTTTGTGGACAGGCTACCCGCATTTTCTACCCAGCAATCACCGCTTTAATGTGTTGGATATCTTAAAAGCCAACTCTCCCACACTGTTTGATGATGCACTGACACTGGCGAAAAACTTGATTGAAAAGCCCAAAGGTGGAAATGGCTCATCAATGCACTTCTACGGCAAGGCGGTTCAAATCGTCACGGCCTTGCTGGTGTATCTCAAAGAGCATAACGAACATGCGTCATTAGCGGATTTGTACAATCTGGTGGGTGATATCTCTGGCGGTGGTCAGAACGATTACTTTTTGTCGATGCATTACCCCGCCATGCAAAGCTCCAAGTTTCATGTTGTGCGTATCGCTGCTGATGAGATGCTGTCAAAAAGAGAGATGGCTGCTGGCGAGTTCGCCAGTATCATGTCAACAATATCCAATGCCTTACAAGTGATGGGTTCACCCGCCTTACAAATGGCATTATCAGGCAAATCCACTATCAGCTTTGCTGATTTCATCAAACCCGACAAGGTGCGTAAGCTCTTTATCATGGTGCCTGCCCATATGTTGGAAAGCTGCGCCCCCATTATCCGCTGTATGGTCACAGCCCTTGCTATTGAGCAGCAGCGAAGCCCACGGGCGCATATTCACTTTATCTTGGATGAATGTGCTCAGTTGGGCACCTTTGATTTATTGCCTTTTATGATGAGCTATCTGCGCGGGGCAAAAGCCAAAGTCACCCCTGTGTTTCAAAATGCAGGGCAGATATTTCACTTATACGGGAATGAAGGTGCAGACACTATCATTGCCAATGCGCAAGCGAAAATTATCACGGGCGCAAGCTCTGAGCGCACAGGAAAGCTTATCAGTGAATTGTGTGGCAAGACCACCTATCGCCACCTGCCACAGAGCAAAAAGCATGAAGGCCACCACAAGCGCATGCAAGCCTTTCACAAGGCCATGAAGGGCGAGAGTGTGACCAGCGCCATCATGGAGATGATGCACCAAGATAAGGTGATGCAAACACCCGAAGCCGTGGCAAGGGATTTAATCACCGTTGATGAGGTATTAAACCTGCCACCCGATATTGGGCTTTTATACTTACACGGCCTTGGTGTGGGGGCATACAAATATCTCAAACTGCCTTATTTCAAGAACAAGGCCTATGCACACCAATTTCTTCCAAACCCTTACCGCGATGAGCAAGACCGTATCTTTATTCCTGCCACCTTTGGTCGGATGAAAGCGGTGAAACTCATCACCGAGAAAGTACCCAAGTCTATTTCCCAACTTCCTCAGTATGAACAGCTAGAGTGGTCATATCCAGCGGGATTTAACCCCGCGAAGGCCAAGTTTCTCGATTTGTTTTAAGAGACGACAGTATGAAAGAGACATTTAATCAACAGATGCACGGCATTTCGCCAGAGCAAACACGCGCAGCGATGATGCCATCTATCACAAAGACCATGGTAGAGCGTGAGCAGCCCGCCCCAACACTAAAGCCCTTATTCATGGGGCAAGAGGTAGATAACCAGATGCACATGAAGCAGCTTAAAGCTGAGCGCGCAAGGCTCTCTCAATATCGTGACCTAGGCCAAGCCATTAAGACAGCCCTTATCCAAAATGGCAGATCCAATGCGTTCACTATCGATAAACACACACAGCTTATTCATGCAGCCCATAAGCTGCTGAATGACTTTAACCAGCATCACAGCCAAACCCGCAACATTAAGCGGGATTTGAGTTACTAACCACCAGAGGATATAACTATGGAACAACACGAGCAAAAATCACCGGAGCAACAGCGTTACATTCGTTTATGTGCGCAAACCAAGAAAATGTATCAAGCGCAGGAAGAGCTTGAGAATGTGCAAGCAGGCATGGCACACGGCAACGACCCAGCGTCTATGATGCAACTCGGCTATCAGCTACACAAAGCACATCAAACAATGCGTGAAGTGACCAATAGCCTGTATGTTGAGAAGAAGGAGTTAGAAGAAAAACACCCAGAATTCAGAGCCGAAGCTTTGAGTTTTGGAAAATCACAACAACAAAAACGTGAGCAATCACAACAGCAGGGTTATTAGTTTCATATGCCATGGATGGCATTCATACTTTATCTTAGGTTTATAGCCATAAGCTTACCTGTATGTGATTAACGGCTCAAAGTTAGAAACAGTTATTTAGTTACTAATTTATGGTCTGGTTTAGACAAGGAACGGACGATTGTTTAAACGTAAGCATACTCTTCTCACATTAGCCATCTTATAGCAATTTAATAGGTGTGATAGTTATTAAAACCTAAATCACTGTGGTACCGTCATATTCAAACCCTTGAACGAATCGATATTCTTCTCTGCTCCACTCAAAAGGCAGCAACTCTTCATTGTTTAGAGTGATGGTCAGCAATATTTCCATCTTCTCCATTATTTCGAAGATCTCCTCTTTATATGCTTCATGCTTGTTTTTTTGTTTATTGCTTAAAATCGGCGGATGATCACTCTCATCGCTCCAGAGTATTTTACTGAAAGTCTCATTAATACACTTAATGTACGGTATAAAAGTGCGCGGCTTAATGTGACATACCGTTCCCGGAGATAGCAGTGGTACTGGAAAAGTATCTGCGTTTTCAAGGGGTTGTTTATAGTCGATACTTTTGACAAATGACGTGGACAGCTCACCGTCTTCACCTGAAAATCTAAAATTACAACTTTCAGGCAATGTCGCTGATAGCAATACTTGTAAAATAGCAGGTTTGGTATTGGATGCATTGACGATAAAAATCGCTTCGTTTGCATAAAACTTGTTAATGGTATAAAAGGGGTCGCATCTTGATGGGTCTCGGTCAAGGTCAAACACAGAAGTGGCATTCGTTAGAACCCTAACATCATGCGTTGCCATGCCAACTTTCTTCAGTAAATAATACTTGAGTTTACTGCGTCCGTCATGGATGAGCTTAAGCACTGCTGATTGAATGCGTTCAACATCGATATTTGAACTATTCATCTAATAAAACTCCTTCTGTATTTCGGATTTAATTGTATTGACTATGCTTTAAATAAACATATCAGTCAGCAAATTTGCAAAGTTTACCGCTACTGAAATTCTAAGTGAATGACCGTCCGTAATACGTACAAAGCAGTTGTTCGACCTACCCAATATGAACGTTAGTCACTTACATAAAATAAGCATTCAAATAAGGCTGCAAACAGCCGTTAGTAAACATACATTTTGCTGACCATTTAAAGTGACTTTTAGAATTAAACATTGTAGCTCCAACCTAAATTTCAAATTCGATGCACTTAGCTTCTACTTCCTCGTATTCTTCACAAATAATGCGAATATCAATCTTATGCTTACCTTTCTTCAAAGGAGCTATCATATATTTATCATCAAATGTGACTTGTCTCGTATGGAGCAAGTTGTCAACTTTTACAGTGATTTTTTGTCCATCTAGCTTGATCCACCACTTCTGATTAATAGGATTAATGAGTGTCTTATTTAAAGTAGTTATTAGCGGTGGAATCTGTGTGAGTTTACTGACAGCTTCGATCTGAGAATGCAAGCGTGAGAGTGATGCCCCCTTCAATATGTACTCAGATTGTGCGTGAGTTATGGGGCTAGGTGGAATAGGCGATTCTGGTTCATTATGTTCTTCATTAATTTCATGTATGGATAATCCTTCGGAGAACTCTATATCAACGAAGATATTATTTGCCTTGGTTGTTCCGCTATTAGAAATCTCTATTACCAGCGGATTTGAATAGTTTTTTAATTTAAAAACCTGTTCGCATTTACGATTGTATTCATCTATTTCAATATGACTTGGAATGGCATTGTTGTAACTTTCTATATCTATCTCAGAAATGTATTCTGATAAATGAGAATCTACATCGCTCATGCTCAATTCGTTGGGAGCCGTAACCTTTTCATATGAGTCAAAATTGCTATCAATGGTAGGTAGAGTTATATCAACTCCTATTGCGGGAACTTTTAGTGAAACCTTTGATTCCAGTTCTGTGATTTTCTCTCTTAGCTCTCTATTTTCTTTGCTCAGAATTGATAATTCCTTTGAAAGAGCTTCGTCAGCATTTGCAGTATCACCTCTAACCCATCCAATCCCTGGTTTTTGCATAATTTGCTTCATTAGCGATATTGAAACACTTTTAATGAGTTGATCTTTCGTTTCCCAAAATTGTGCCATTTTTGAATTCGTTAACACTAACTTTCTAAACTTATTAATATCCGACAGATCATCGTCTCTTTTATCTTTGGATAGTGAAACCAAGTCATTCATTACAAAAGCAAGAATCGGTATCTTTTTCTCTAAAGCATATTCGTATTCTTTCTGAGTAAAGCTAATGCCATCTGAGGTCTTTGATCCATATCTTAGACCTAACACGAGAATGTAATAATCGCTTACTTCAATAGTCCTTCTAATGATTTCCCATTGGTCTTCATCCTCTGCGCTAAACATCTCCATACCGATTGGTATGTGATACATCTCTAGAATAGCTTTAATGATGCTTTCTCTTTCTTCTATTAGATCAGAATATGTTGAACTTAAAAACACCTGATATTTTGTTGGCTTCAATACGGTTCCTTAAACTTTTCTTGATAGCTATAAAGCCCTGCTAACAATTTGGTATGTAAATATCTTAATAGGTTATTGCATACCAAGTTGTCACATCATCATCCAGCTTATTAGACGGTTTTTAATAGCCTTGACTATGATTATGTAGCCGTGAAAGTCGGCAATTGGCACGTTACCTGTTTTGAACAATCAAACAACCGATGTCTGTATTTTCTCGGCAACAGACTTCATGATAGGTTAACAAAGTTACCGTGAAATATCTCTCTCGAAATACACCGCTCTACCGACCCCAACAATTAACGCATTCCGGCACTCTATTTCCCAACTTACTCCTTAAAACCCGCTTAAATACCTCTTAACAATCATTATTCGTGACATACCCACGAATGTTTATGACCAGAAAGATTAACTTTTTTCAGGCATTAAAGTTCACTTTTAACGTGAAGTGTAATGCGTGAACTTTGATTGGTTAAGCAGTTGTTTATAAACACTTTTTTAAGTTTTTGAGTGCCATGATGAAACTATATCAACGAAACACAGGAGACCATGATATGACACGATATTACGACGACCCGCCGCCATCCCTGGGTGATTTCACTATCCCTAAGGGGAAGCGACCTAACATCCAATTTAATGAACGAATTACGCTTGAGAGTGGTGAAATTATCCGTAACCCCATTGGGCTTAGTTATAGCCCTGTACCTCTCGCGCAGCCGCTGGAAAGTGATACGCATTTAGGGGTGATTGAAGTCGTGAACTTGCCTGAAGGTTATACAGGTCAGCCACGAATGCCACGAGGCTATCAGCCACCTTTGTCATCCACGGTTAAACAGTCAATGGATGGCTGCGTCTCCCAACACTAAGCCAAGAACACTATTAATCGCTGAGAAAAGGATTTCAAACATGAATAACAACACACACAACCCGAACTTTAACCGTGCCTCGACCAATGTACGGCGAAGCAATAACAAGCCTGATTTGTACATACAGGCTGTGACCCGACAAGGGCAGCAAAGCTTTTGGCAGGATTTGGGCGCGGTTTGGGAGACCAGCAAAGACGGCTATTTGAAAGGCAAGTTCACCATCAATGGCGAGGAGATAGAGATTGTTGTCCAGACCCGAGAAGCCAGAGAGCTAGCGCTAAGTAAGGTGAGGCAACAAAAACATGAAGCACCTGTAGCGCTTGATGATAACGCCCATCAGCCTGCTTAACACAAAACACCAACCTAAGAGGAAGCATAATTATGTTAGATAGCACAGAAACCATTATTGATACCCAGCTTATCAGGCCAACGAAACGCCGCAAGGCGGATATGACCGCCAGCCTTGTTATTCCACAGGATGAGGGCAAACCCGAATGGCAGCATTATTTTGCCGTCTGGCTGGTGAAGGATGGCTACTACAAGGGCGTTGATAATGACGGCAATACCATCATTGTGCAAACCAGAGCCGCCAAGGATGCCATGACAGGTCAGAAAGATAGCGGCCCAACAAATACAAAAAGGCGCAGACCAGATTTATTTATCCATATCGAAGGTGAGGATGAACAGGGAGAAAAAGTCTGGGACGAAATCTTAGTGGCTTGGAAGTCACGAAATGGCAACTTCTTAACGAAGAATGATGAAGGCCACGACATTGTTATTCAGCCGCGAGAGGTGAAAGAAGCGGCTTTTAAACACCGTGCGCCTAAACGCATAGCAGCTATTGATTTAGACGCTGACCCGAACACGGATGAGGCAATCACCGAGGCAGATAGTAATGCTGCTGAGGAGCTTGTTGAAGAAAGCACCGACAGTTAACCCCAACCTCAACTAGCCGGAGCATGGACAGTCTTTGCTCCGGCACTTTTTTAATTGTTTTTATTGATTATGGGAATGCCATGTTAGCTAGTTCTTTTGATGCCCTATTAGGATTACCGCTAGATGCCACAACGACCTTGAGGCATACGAGCCGCGAGGGCGGTATTTGGCGTGCCAACGCCAAAATACTAGGTATAACAACCAGTAAATATATTCGCGCTGAAATGGCGGATGCTGCTGTTAAGGGTAAGCTCATCCAGTCAATCGAACGCGAGAATACCCGCAAACAGAATGCTCTTATTCTGCAAGCACTGGGAAAATCCCGTATTGCCAACAACCTTAATCAGCTTGCCTATGCCGCCCATGTTGAAGGTCTCAATTTAGAAGACCCTTCCGTAGTTGCCCAAATCCATGAAGCCTATGAAGCGGTGATGACTATCCGCTCATTGCTTATTCAATCATCAGGAGTGAGCGCCTTATGATACTCAAAGCTTCGAAACGTGCTGGCGCAAAGCAGCTCTCCGACCATTTATTGAATGCAGACACTAACGAGCATGTGTTTGTCGAAGAGGTACGCGGTTTTATGAGCGACAGGCTGAATGACGCACTGCAAGAAACCTATGTGCAGGCCAAAGCCAATAAGCGCGTGAAGAAGTTTATGCTGTCCGTCTCCATCAATCCGCCCTCGGATAAGGTGGTCAGTAAAAAATCACTGGTTGAAGCTGCCGATGCCATAGAGAAACGTTTAGGGTTAACGGGTCAGCCGCGCGTGCTTGTCACCCATGAGAAAGACGGTCGCCGTCACATGCATGCGGTCTTCAATTTAATGGATGAAAACCTCAAAGTCATCAAACTGGATTACTACAAAAAACGCCTCAACCAGCTCTCACGCGAGCTTTATCTCAAACACGGGTGGGAACTGCCTAAGGGTTTTAAAAAGACACAAGAGCGCGATATCACCAATTTTGATTTAAGTGAGGCACATATGGCCGAGCGACAAAAGCTTAACCCCAAAGAAGTTAAAGCCAGACTGCAAACATGTTGGCAGCAATCCGATAATTTAGACAGCTTTAAGCAGGCCTTATCACAAGAAGGTTATGTGCTGGCAAAAGGCGATACCAAAAACATCTTTATGCTCGTTGATATGCAAGGTGAAGTGAGATCCTTATCTCGCGCTTTATCTGTCAGTGCTAAAGACGTGAAGGCCAAGTTAGGCGTGCCAGATACCATGCCCAGCATTGATGAAGCGAAACAAGCAATAACGCAGACACAAAAAGCAGCATTGATTAAAGCACAAGCTGATATCGAAAAGCGTCATGAAACCCATCTTATTACGCTTAAAACCCAGCTTTTTGATATGAAGGTGGCACATAGGCAAGCGAGAAAAGAACTCAGCCGCTACCACCAGAAACGCCAAGCTGCTGAATTACAAAACCGTCAACAACAGTTTGGCTCACCTTTTAAGAAAGCGTGGCTCTTTATCAGCGGGCAATCATCGTACCTTAAGAAAAAACATGCCGCCGAATATGAAGCTTCAAAACGCCGTGATGAGGATGAAAAAGAAGCCATGGTGCAAGCACAGCTAAGAGAAAGACGTGACTTACACCAACAACTAAAGACATACAAACAACAACACCAATCACAATTGCTACGCCTTAATGCACTGGCTAGCCGTGGACTGTTAAACCATGCCCATAAGCTCAACCTGACCCGTACCTTTAGCCATCACAACGGTGAAGTGCAAACGCCCAACACAAAACGCCATCCATCACAGGAGCTTGAATTATGAAGACGCAACTGACCTTCCCATCAGCCCCATTTAACCACGATGATGCAACTGAAAAGCTCAAGGCCATTGTGCGCTGTATGGCAAGGCAATGTGCCAAACAGGATATGGACAGACAATCGCAACAACTGAGGGAGAAAGACAATGGCTAATACGTTGAAAATGAAGGCAGCTTCTTATAATCGCTATTCCAGTGATGCACAAAAAGAAACCTCGATTGAAGACCAAATTCGCATGAATAAGGACGCCATTGAGCGCCAAGGCTGGCAGTTCACCTTGGCTTACAGTGATTATGCCATCAGCGGCGCGACTAAAGCGCGTAGCGGCCTGCAAGCCATGATGAAAGATGCAGCCGAAGGAAGGTTTGATATTCTGGTGGTAGAAGGCACAGAAAGGCTCTCGCGTGACCAAGAGGACTTAGCAGGCATCTACAAACGTCTGACCTATTACGGTGTACAAATCTACAGCGTGACTAGCGGCAGCTTTGTCAATGATATGCATGTGGCTTTTGATGGGCTTAAAAACTCACAATTCCTAAAAGACCTCGCCTATAAAACCAAACGGGGTCAGTTTGGTGCCATAGAGCGCGGCAAAATCCTGTCTAACAAAACCTATGGCTATGACATTGTTAGACGTTTAGACAGTGACGGTGAACTGGTTAAAGGCGAGCGTAAGATAAACAATGAGCAAGCTGCTATCGTGCGGCGTATCTTTGAAAGCTATGCCAAAGGTCTATCAGGAAGAGAGATATCCTTTGAACTTAATAAAGAAAATATTCCCAGCCCCACAGGTAAAGAGTGGTTATCCTCTACCATTGCAGGCTGGCAATCACGCGGTAAAGGCATACTCAATAATGAGCTGTATATAGGCCGTGTTATCTGGAATAGAGATAAGTACCGAAGAAACCCCGATACCCAAAAACGCAATAAACAAGAAAACCCCAAAGAAGAATGGGTCATCACAGAAGCACCACACTTGCGTATTATTGACCAAGACCTCTGGGATAAAGTCAAAACACGACAAGCACTATTGGCTAAAAACAACCTGCCTCACCAAAAACGCCGAGCCAATTATCTACTCTCATATCTCCTCAAATGCGGTGCTTGTGGTGGCGGCTATGGCTTAGTGTCAGCAAGGCACTACGGCTGCACCAAATCAAGACAAAGTGGTACATGCACTGTCAGAAAAACCATACCTAAAGACAAGCTAGAGCAAGCTGTCTTATCAGCACTTGAATATCAATTATTAAATCGAGATTTGGTGAATGAGTTTGTCACTGAATACAACGCCTATGTGAAAACCTCACAAAGTAGCCAACACGCACAAATCAAAAGTGTTCATGCCCAACTCAAGAAACTGGAAACCGAGAAAAGCAATCTCATTAAAGCCATCAGAGACGGTATTCCTGCCAGTGAACTGACTGAAGAATTTAATCGCAATGCACAAAAGCGTGAACAGCTATTATCCTTAGCCGCACAATTTGAACAACCCGCTAAAATCATCACCACCGATGTCGCTAGTAAATACACCGATGCCATCACACTATTCAGTGCGGATATTCAAAGCAAAACACCCGACAGGGAAAGCATCGATTTACTGCGTCACCTGATTGATAAAATCGTTATCACCCCCGACACAGAGCACAATAAACTCACCGCACAACTTCACGGTGATTTAGCCGGACTATTCAGCGACAATGCAGAAGCACAGGCACTTTTAGAGCAATCAGACACAACAAAAACCAACCAGCAGAGAATGAACAACGCAGGAGCTATTGCCGAGGAGCCAGAGCCGAAAAGCTTGCTCCTACGGATAACGATGTTCTTCTTGTAAAAACCAAACTCATCCGCGAATTAACACTCTGATACAAAAACACAAACTTCACACACCTTTTGGCCGACTCGAACCAATATACTGCTTGGGTATCTAACAGTTTTCCCAATCAATAATAAGATGTTTTCAATGATAAAGAATCGCTTTAGCGCCCGCTTGCCTTGGATTGCGCTTTCTATGCTTTGCCTCTCGGCTGCTCCAAGTTTTGCACAAGAGTCTCCTACAAAACGCTTTTCTGGTGTTAACGATATCGAATTTCATCAACGCGAATATAACAATAGCTTTGCTGGTAACGGCTTTCTTATCGAGCACAAAGGCAAATTGTATGCAGTTACGGTAAAGCATGTATTGTTTGAAGCTAAAACGCCCGAGATGAAAAACATTTGGCTAGCTGATGATTTAAAACAGTGGCGTATACACCCACTCAAGAACAGCACAGACTATATTCAATTAGGTAAGCTGATTAATGCCGACAAAAACGAAGAAATTAACGGCGATATCTTGCAAAGAGATTGGTTAGTTTTCGAAGTTGCTGAGAATCATTCATCCCTAACTCCTCTAAAAATACGGCAATCGTCGCTACAAGAAGGCGAAAAACTACGTGCGATTGGTTGCAGTTATGCAACCAGAGAAACCTGCAACCAAGATATCTATAAAGGACATTTTAAATCTTACGCGGAGCACAATTTGCGTGTTGATATTGGCGATACTGCTATCGCTCAATTGCGTGGTTTAAGTGGTAGCCCTGTTGTTGATGAAAAGGATAATCTGGTGGGTATTGTGTCGAATGTGCTGCCTGCAAAGGGGGCCCGTGGATTAGACTTCGCCCCGCTAAATTAGACTATTTGTTGTCTATTCTTCCCTAAAAACGATAGCCAACAGATAGTGTATAGACAAAAGGATCAACATCCACATCAACACTTCCAGCTGCACCGTTTAGGTCAAAGGTGGCATCGGTTTGGATATCAATCCAACGCACGGATGCGTTAACCAACCACTTTTCGTCAATCATGTAGTCAAAGCCTGCTTGTGCTGTAATACCAAAAGAAGAATCCAGGTCGATATCGCTAAAACCGGCGTCTCGGCTTGATTGCGCGAAACTCTCATCAAAGAACAGTGTGTAGTTCAAACCTGCACCAACATAGGGTTGAAACGCTGAGTTTGTGTCATTAAAAAAGTAATTCGCCGTTAATGAAGGTGGCAACTGTTTTGCATTAATTAACTTCACACCCTGCAACTCAATATCATGAGAGAACGGTGTCGCTGCCAGCAATTCCAGAGCCCACTTCGGTGAATAGAAGTACGCGATGTTAAGCCCTAACTGAGTGCTGCTATCAACAGAAACACCTAAGCCTAAATCTGTACCACCTACGAATACGTTTGAGCTGCTTTCATCTGGTGAAACTGTTGTTGCACCTGCTCGAACAAGCCAATCCCCCTTTTCATAGGCTGGTGCGCTTAAAGATGCAAGCGCTGCTGCTGTCATCAATGGGAAAATCATGGCGCGCGTTATTTTGCTAAGGTTCATTTTTGTGTCTCCGTATAAATCAATAACGCTATTTTCGATATTCACGCGGAGGTTTTATTGATCTAACGCAACTTTTATAAGTCGTTGAATTAAATACAAATGCAGGTTTGATCTTAATCAAATAAAAAGAAAAAAAGCCCATAAATACTTGCATTTATGGGCAAAGTTACGCAACGGGAATGCGTGTCTAAGTTGGGTTAGGGTAAACGTTCTCCACGAGAAGAGACGTACAGGCTGTACCAATCTTCACGGGTTAAATTCACACGCGTTGTTTCTGCGCATGCTTTGATTCTTTCTATGTTTGTAGAGCCAATTACCGGTTGGATATTGGCTGGGTGGCGTCGAACAAAACCTAAGGTAATGGCTTCGCGACTACAGTTGTATTTTTCTGCAAGCGCTGCAACGAGCTGTGCTGTCTTTTGGATATTTTCAGCTTGTCCTGTCACGTCACGGCCACTGAATAAACCTTGAGCTAGTGAACGCCAAGATTGAATTTGAACCTTATTCATACGGCAGTATTCAAGGGTTCCGCCGGTAAAGTTAACACCTTGGTATTCAGGGTGACCGACAACCACGCCTTCATTCAACCAATCTAACGCATTAAGCCCTAGCTCGATCTGGTTCGCGACTAAAGGATGGTCCAGATAGTGCTGCAAGAACTCTAGTTGATGACGTTGAACATTCGACATCCCAAAATACTTTACTTTGCCTTGCTGATATAAGGTATCAAAGGCTTTGGCAACTTCTTCCGGCTGCATCAGAGGATCGGGGCGATGCAACAATAGGATATCGAGATAATCTGTTTTTAAGCGTTTTAAGCTACCTTCTACACTTTTGATTATCCAATCATGCGAGGCGTCATATCGACCAGGCGCCACGTCGTCTTCAAACTTAATTGAGCACTTAGACTGCAAGAAAATATCGTCACGAAGTGCAGGTCTTTGCTCCAACGCAAGGCCAAAAACTTCTTCTGACATTCCGCTACGATAAATATCTGCATGATCAAAAAAGTTAATGCCTGCTTCTAACGCGGTATCAATGCACTGATTCGTTTGTTGAACAGCTTCAGGTGTTATTGATGAACTATTACTTCCTAGCTCCATACAACCATAGGCCAATGAGCTTGCATTCGGGATATAGTGATTTAGAGGGATTTGATATTCTGAAGATGAGTCCATGCTCATGTTATTTTTTTCCGTTTTTTTTTGGAAGTATTATTATATGGTTTTTATATCAGATCGGCTGAGAGATTTTCTATACAAAAGCGATAATCGTACCAATGATTGAGTTTAATTGATTTTTTATTAATCAATACTCGGATCCGCAAGCGTTTTCAAAACTATACCCAAAATCATTGGAAATGCGTGGAGGCGGCAAACGATTTAGTTCGCATGAGCTTAGATAAACTAAGTGATTGTGGCGAAAACGCGCAGCCAACAAACAGGCATTTTCAAGGATAACGGGTATATAGACATTCACGATGATTTGATAGAATAGCCTTCTACTTTGCACCCAATATAAAGAGCGAAACATCACCTTTGGCGGACCTTGAACAAGGCTTTATCATTACTCGGAACCAGAAAGATATTGGCGGTCAAACCGTCCTTGAATTCTGGCTAACGACCGACAGAGGTCCAGTAAAGCTGGTGACGCCACCGCAAGAATCCACTTTCTTTATTGAGCAAACACAAGTTGAACGAGCAGCTAAGTATTTAAATAAATCTAATTTGCCATTTGAATCTCGAACGGTCGAACTCAACACGTTCAAACACGAACCCGTCTCAGCACTTTACTTCAAAAAACCTTCTATGGCGTATCAAGCCAGAGATACATTACTAACTGCAGGAATTGAGTGTTTCGAATACGATATCAGGCTGACAGAGCGCTTCCTGATGGAGCGATTCTCATACGGTAGCGTGACTTATGCTGGTCATATTCATCAAGAAAATGGCTATCAGATCGTTAGCCAAGCCCGGATAAAAACCGGCGAATACCAACCTAAATTTCGTGTTTTATCTTTAGACATTGAATGTAGTCCTAAAGGCGACCTCTACTCCATTGGACTGGCTGCCGAGGACTACCAATGCGTACTCATGATTGGTCAACCGAAAGATGATACAGCGGAGGAGAACCCTAGTTGGATACATTGGGTTCCTCACGAAAAAGCTTTATTAACCGCTTTTATTGATAAAGTGAACACTTACAACCCTGACATATTTATTGGCTGGAGCGTTGTTCAGTTCGACTTTAAATTACTGATTAAACGTGCGGAGCAGCACCGTATTCCCCTAACGCTGAGTAGAGACAAATCTCCCATTAGCTGGCGAGATGGCAGAGCCGATAGTAATCAGGGATATGTGAATATGGTAGGCCGCATCATTGTCGATGGCATTGATGCACTCAAAACCATGACTTATGTATTCGACAGTTTTAGCTTGGAGTTTGTGGCACAAAGCTTACTCGGAAAAGGTAAGGATACCGAAGACGTTGAAAACCGTGTTGAGCACATTAATCACGACTTTAAACACAATAAAGTGAAGCTGGCTAAATACAATCTTCAGGATTGTGTATTGGTTAATGAGATATTCGAGCATACACAGCTGTTGGATTTTCTAACACTGCGCAGCCAATTAACAGGTTTAGAACTCGACCGAGCGGGAGGCTCAGTTGCGGCTTTTGTGAACCTCTACCTCCCTAAGTTGCATCGCGCTGGTTATATTTCACCGAATCGTCCTATCAGTGGCGGCTTAGCTAGTCCTGGCGGCTACGTTATGGATTCACAACCCGGTATTTATGACAACGTACTGGTGTTGGATTTCAAAAGCCTGTACCCCTCTATTATTCGTACCTTTAAGATTGATCCTATGGGGTTAATTGAAGGATTAAAAGAACCTGATGAAGCCATCCCTGGTTTTAGAGGCGGTTACTTTTCCAGAGAACAGCATTTCTTGCCTGACATCATCACCTCATTATGGAAACAAAGGGACGAAGCCAAAAGGAATAAGGATGCAGCCCGCTCTCAAGCAATCAAAATCCTAATGAACTCCTTTTATGGTGTATTAGGGTCGGGAGGCTGCCCTTTCTACGACACCCGTCTCGCGAGTTCCATCACCATGCGCGGGCACGACATTATGCAAACCACCGCTGAACTGATTAAAAATAAAGGCCATAAAGTCATATACGGCGACACTGACTCAACCTTTGTATGGTTGGAGGGCGAGCTAACCCGAGCACAAGCCTGCGGTATTGGTGACAAGTTAGCGGAGGACATCAACGCCTTTTGGCAACAAAAACTAAAAGATGAGTTTTCACTAGATTGTCATCTGGAAATCGAGTTTGAAACTCACTTCGAGAAATTCCTGATGCCGACTGTGCGTGGTTCTGATATGGGCAGCAAAAAGCGCTATGCAGGAATAAAGTCCAACCCCGACGGTATGCCCGGCACATTAATGTTTAAAGGCTTAGAAACCGTTCGCTCTGATTGGACACCATTGGCAAAAACATTCCAGACCAAGCTTTATGAGATGGTTTTTGCAGATGAAGACGTGACTCAATATTTAAGGCAGGTCATCGACGATACCCGTGCAGGCAAACATGACGATCAGCTACATTATCGAAAGCGGCTGAGGCAGGCACTGGATAAGTACGTGAAAAACGTCCCGCCTCATGTAAAAGCCGCTCGTTTCGCAGATGAAAAGAACCAAGCATTAGGCAAACCATTACAATACCAACGAAAAGGCTGGATCACTTACATCATCACAGTCAATGGGCCTGAGGCAGTTGAGTACCAACAAAGCCCCATCGACTATGAACATTATATTGATAAACAAATCCGCCCTATCGCCGAAGGCATCCTGCCTTTTGTCGGTGTCGACTTCGATACGCTCATCAGCGATCAATTAGGTTTGTTTTAGAGCGAACCTGATTTCGTTCCTATACCACTCCGCTAAGCCCAAGACAAAATACCGATAACGCCAAAGTAAGCCAAATACGCAATCACTATCCATTGGGTTGCGATATAAGCAATGCTAAAGCGATACAGAAGTGTCCAACTCTGGATTTTACGATTCAAAAACAACATGCAGCTGGCCCATACTGTTGTTAAAGGAATCATTATTGATGTAATAAATACCCCCGAGGAGACCAAACCTATATTGCCCAATCGTTCTATTGGAGCACTCATACCCAAAGCAAAAAAGATTAAAAACAGAACAACACTCCAGGTCGCTGCCGACAAACTCAATCTAAGCGTCAAACTACCTGACTCTCTGCACTTCCCTCTTATGAATTGAATAGGCCATACACCACTGTGCCCTAACATCAATAACACCATAATTAGCCAATAGATGAGGATAAC
Source organism: Alteromonadaceae bacterium M269 (assembly GCA_004353515.1). Lineage (GTDB taxonomy): Bacteria > Pseudomonadota > Gammaproteobacteria > Enterobacterales > Alteromonadaceae > M269. Next base: position 30,495 of record SMNZ01000004.1, read on the forward strand.
TTTGTCTATCCAAGCACCAAATGCTGAAGTGGGTTCAAACACTAAGTCACCGTAATGTATAACTTGGCCGAGGATAGGATCTTCTCCTAACCTCATGACAGCTTCCCCCTTATCGTTCTGCCATGTATTTTCGCCTTGATAAGTTAACTCTCGTCGCCAATCCGATAGAAACGTCTGAGTCAAAACAGCTTTGTCACCCTTCACCTCTAGTTTGTCGACAGCAAATAACCTTTCAATAGCATAACGCTTTGAGAATCTTGGGTTTTGATATCGGTAGTAACCAGACATGTTCTGCCAATCACTTGGAATATCAACAACTCTGTATTGAGGGGCCACATAACTCTCGGCTAAATAATCGGTTATCGCTTTAACAACTTCACGAAACCCTCGCCCGTTCTCACTATTTTGTAAAACGACAAATCCGGTTTTGTGTTTGGGTGAATAGGAAAGTTCTGACAACCAGCCTGGCAATGATCCGCCGTGACCTCGGTAGTGAACACCGTCGTAAAATCTCGCATGGTTGAATTGACCGTAACCCGCAGAAAAAGGAGACACATTGGTTGTATTATCCCGTTCCATTTGCTCAATAGTCTCTGGTCGTAGTAGTCCATGCCCCTTATCCATATAGAACTTTGTCAGCTTAGCCATGTCTTCAATATCAACTGACAGTCCTCCGGCTGGACGAAACAATATAGGCTTGTAGTTAACAGGTTTCCCCTGCTTATAGGCCGTCGCAATGTTTTCTACTTCTAATGCATAGGTCGCACTTTGCATCCCAAGTGGCTTAAATATCTTTTGCTCTGCGTAACTGTAAAAGCTCATGCCAGTTTTGCTTTCCACAACCAATGCTGCAACGGCAGCCGCTGAATTGGCATAAGCATGACGAGTACCCGGTGGCCAACGCGAACTACGGTTACTCGGGTTGATTGTCATCGCTGTTGCTAAACCCAATGGTGGATTATTGTTATAGGCAAATTCCTTCAGTGAAATGTCATCCCATCCAGTTGTGCTTTCTAGCAAATGCTTGAGGCGTAATGGGTGGGTTTCGGCCCATTTATTTGAGAATGCTAAGCGTGGTAGAAGTTGAGACACTTTGTCTTCAAGCGATAATTCCCCAGCTTCAACCAGCTGCATAACAGCAATTGCGACGACCATTTTGCTGATGGAAGCAATGCGATAGGGCGTCGTTAATGATGCACTCACACTATGCTCTTTATTCGCCAAACCCAAAGCGCGAAGGTGTGGCGTTTTCCCTTCTTGCAAAACCGTAAAGGCAATTGAGGGAATTTGCCTTTCTCGCATAATGCGTTCAATTTTCTCATCCAACGCTTTTAGCTTTTCTTCTTGAGATAACTCTTGAGCACAAAGGTTATTGGCCATAACGCAAAGAACACAAAAAAAGATAAGCTTGTGCAATATCGCACTGTTCTTTGGGCGACTAAACAAGCCTATTCCTAAAATCAGAATAAAACATAATGTCACGGCAATACTTCCTTCTTAGCTTGGTGATTCACCTAATTCGTTCTATACGTTGAGCGCAAACAAACCTAAGAAAGTTTTGTGATCTATCGTAAACCTGTGCAACAATCGTCCGTTAACAAACGTTAACTACTTACAAATCAGTGTTTTATGGAAGACATTTCGAGGAATAAAAATACGTATATCTTCGGCGAGTATCAGTTAAGTAGCTTAACAGAGCAGCTGAGTCGCAGTGATGAACATATTAAACTAGAACCACAGCTGTTTAATTTATTACTTTTATTGGTATCGCATGCTGGAGAAATAGTTGACCGTCAGCAGATCCAAGACGACGTTTGGGCGGGTCGCCCGGTCAGTGATGAAGCGATACGAGTTGCCATCAAAAAGCTTCGAGATGTTTTTGATGATGATGCAAAAGCACCTACTTACATCAAAACGATTCCAAGAAAAGGCTATCGCTGGCTAGCAATCGTTAGTATTAAAAACGATACAGGTGACAATAACGAAGCGGCTACCCCAATCTTGTCCCAAAAGATGCTTTTGCCTGCATTGGGCATTTCCGCTTTAAGCGTTATTTTATTAATATTTTGGTCGTCTATTTTCCCGAATGCTCAAAACAGTAACTCAAGCAGCGAGAACCAAGCCAAGGTTAATGTTGAAACGCTTACTTCTCTGCCAGGCTCTGAAATCTATGCAGATTACCATTCAGCAACTAACAAACTGGCTTTTCTGCATCGCGATACGAGGAACAGTCCGCAGCAACTCTATGTAAAAGACTTAAACTCTGGCCTTATTCAGCGTTTAAGTTGGGATAAGGCCAACTATAGTGATGCCAATTGGTCACAAGATGGTAAGCGCTTGGCATTTAACAGGCTGATAGATAACCGACAAAGTACCCACATTGCTGAGTTCGATCCGCTTGGTAATGTCAGCCAGTTGGTGACTCTTGATAATCCCAACCTAACAGACAAGTTCATTCTCGATTGGACCTATGATCAGACAGGGCTGCTGTTAGGTGAAGCAAGAACCCCAGGCAAGCAGCATAGTATTTACCAGTACCTGATTAGCAGCGATCGGCTAAGTACCGTTTCTACTCCTAATGTCACTGGACACGGCGACTATTTCGCGAAGCAATCCAATGATGGTCTAAGAATAGCCATACTGCGTGATGTCGGTGATCAACAAGTTTCCTTGCTTGTTTTCGAAATGGCTACCGGGAATATGCTCGTTAATAAGGTACTGCCATTTAGAGCAAGTAAGCTGGCTTGGCAGGACAATGACAAGGCCATCATTTTAAGTAGCTTCTACGGGCAAAGTATTCGCTACATCATTAGTACAGATTTTTTTGGCAAGTACCCAACTTTGCCACCAAATACCTTAGACATATTCAATAGCTGCGGTGAGCGGTGCTATGTTCTCAGACAACACAACGGTAATTATCTCGATATACAAGAAACACCGCTTAGCGCCTTGTTTAAAGATGATAATAACAATGAAAATTCGTTGATTCTGGATAGCGGTAGGCTTCTAAAATTTTCTGGCGCTCAAGATTTTCCGCGTTACCTAATGAACTATAAACCACACGCCGATCTAACAGAACAACAACTCGTTTATGCATCGCAAACCAACAATACGTTGCTCTTCAAAAAATTTGGTGAAGACAATCAAGTCAGTACATTCGGAAAGTTAGATGTCACAGATCAACTCAGCGCACTTGATGTATCACCTAACACACAGAAGATAGCTGGCGTTTCAGGAGGTCGTTTATTTGTCATAAGAACGGATGCTTCAGAAACCAAACCCAGATTTTTAACTAGCGCCCTGGAGAGAGTTACCAATCCCGTATGGCACGCAGACAGTAGAAGCGTTTATCTGACCAGCACAGCCGAAAACACGCCTTCCATTATATTATTCAACACACTGACGAGAGAGCGAGAAACCGTTATTACAGGGTTTGCAGCTTTTAGACCTTGCTTTGGCGCACCAGAATCAGCTATCGGTGTTGATACGCAAGGTATGGCATGGACGTTAGCTAATGTCGACGGCAAATGGGTTAAACAAAGGCAGCTCATCACCATTGCGTCAGATAATCCTAACCGTTGGCAAATTATCAGCGATACACTCTACTTTTCAAAAATACAGGGCAGAGAATCGCAACTTTGCCGATATTCTCTTGATCCAGAGTCTGAACAGCAAGAACCTGAGTGTGCATCAACGGGGCAGAACCGATTCCGTCTCAATTTTGATGTTCACCCGTCGCAGAAAAAAGTACTGCTGGTCGAATCTCTGAGTGCTCAAAGCGATATTATTAAAATGAACTGGTAGATTCTGTTAAAAAGCGTGTCAGATGACATGATGTAGTAGCCTCAGAAGCTATTTTCACATACATTATCCCCCGTAAATTTTGTGTTTGGAGAAGACCATTGCGTGACCACGACGCCGATCCGTTGAACGACTATATTGAGTATCCACTATCTGAGATGCTAAAACGTTCAGAACAGTTTTATCAGGATATAAAGAGACGCCACAGTATTCGCCAATTTAGCGACCGTCCAGTACCAAGAGAAATAATCGAAAACTGCATCAAAGCAGCTGGCACAGCACCGAGCGGTGCAAACCACCAGCCTTGGCATTTTGTTGCTATTCATTCGTCAGACGTCAAAAAACAAGTTCGTGAACAAGCTGAACTACATGAGCGTGGGTTCTATGAAGGAAGAGCAGGTGAAGAATGGTTAGAAGCGCTAAGACCATTGGGTACAGATGCAGACAAACCTTATCTTGAACATGCCCCTTGGCTAATTGCTATCTTCAGCCAGAAGAAAGGTGGCTTATCCGTTGAAGATCAAAACACTAACTACTACGTGCATGAATCTGTTGGCATAGCGACAGGCTTTTTGATCAACGCATTGCATAGCTCAGGCTTAGTGACTTTGACTCACACTCCCAAGCCAATGTCGTTCTTATCGAAAATCTGTAACCGCCCAGATAATGAGCGAGCTTACATGTTGTTGATTGCTGGTTACCCCGCTGAAAATGCTTCGGTTCCTCATCATGCCAGTACGAAGAAGTCATTAGAGGACATCTCTACTTTTTTATAACGTCAGGCGTATAGAAAATGAAAAAGCTTATACTGCTATTGGGCTTAACCGCTGCGCTAAGCGGCTGTGGCCAGAAAGAAGTGGGCGACGTGTCTTTAGGTGTTTTCACCACGAAAGACATTAAGCTCAATACCTTGGTTGACCCTATAGTAACTGGGGTAACCTGCCATGTTGCGAGCATCGAGGCAGACTTAAGCTTAGCCGACCCATCAGACAGTTCTATTGCTTGTCGTCAGACGGGAGAAATCACATCTGAGATGATTGCACAAATAGATAAGTCGAAATCAGGTGAAATTGTCTTCAGAAAGTCTAAAAGTATCCTATTTAAAAGTATGAAGATACGACGTATCTACGATGCGGATTCACAGACTCTGATGTATGTCTCTTATTCAACAAAAGAAACTTCAGGTAGCTTTAAACATAGCTTATCGACTGTTCCGCTGTGGGGAACAAAAGCTTATCAACCTCAAGGGTAATTCACATTTTATGAAAGGTATTAAAGGTAAAATAATCGCCGCTTTATTTCCGATGCTATTAGCAACGAATGCAGTCAGTGGTGATAACGATTTCCAGGCTTGGTCGCAGATTGCAATTAATGGCTCTGCCACAAAAGACAGTCGGTTCTTGTTGTGGTTCGACGGCCATGCGCGTTATGGCGACGATGCTAGCCGTTTAGCAACCAGTATTGTGAGACCTGGTATCGGTTGGAAAGCGACAGATAAGTTAAATCTGTGGGTTGGCTATGCTCGCGTAAGAAACCCGCAAGACGGTTTGGATATTAAAGAAGACCGTATTTGGCAACAGGCGACCTACCCTATTGTATCGATTCTCGGTGGAACACTAACTGGCCGCTCTCGCTTAGAACAGCGCACACGCGATGATTTTGGAGACGACACAGGTAATAGACTTCGCCAAATGGTGAGATGGTCGAAGCCACTTAAAAACCCTGATTATTCACTGATATTAGCAACAGAGCTGTTCGTTGGGCTTGATGACACTGACTGGGGACAACGCAGTGGATTTGATCAGAACCGTGCTTACGCAGCGATAGGTTGGCAAGCGGCGAAGAAAACTCGTTTGGAGTTTGGCTACTTACATAACAATATCAATAGCGCGGGTTCTTCTAACACAACAAATAATGTGTTCTCCGTTGGTTTATTCCATAAGCTCTAAGGTAGGAATCGTTAGCTGATGCCAAACTTTATTGTTGAATTTAGCGAATCGCTGATTGAGCAAATTGATCAAGACACCTTGATGGACACTGTCTATCAAGGTGCCAAAAGCAGCGAACACTTCCCACCAGAAGTAATTAAAGTGCGTACGCAAGCACGTTCCAACTACCGCTTATACACTGGGCAAAAGGACTTCTTGCATGTCGCAGGGCACATCCTTAGTGGACGAACCGATGAACAAAAGGCGGAAATTTCACAGGCAGTTATGGCTGAGTTGAAGAAGTTATCGCTACAAAGTGTCTTTGTTTCCGTCGAAATTGTAGATATTCACAGAGAGAGCTTCCTCGACCATACCTTTTAGGGCATGAGATTACTCTAAGCATTCGTCTGTTCTCGACTAAAGTCAGCTCTTACAATGAGCCTTACTTTGAATGCTGGAGCAAGCTTTAACTGCTCCCACAAAGACGTGGCGACAATTATCGCTCTCGATGCTTTTTCGCTATCAATTCAAGAGAATCAAAGACCCAGCTTTGATTCTCTCGTATTCCCTAATGCCAGTGATAGTAGCCTAGCTGCTTCCTCAACTTTAATCGCCTAAACAAATTCAATGGTTTGGGCTTTAAGTGTCCAAGGCCTCTCTTATGCAATGAATCTATTGCCGTTAAAATTCGTTCACTCGACTTACCATCAGTATAAGGGTGCACAACACTGGCATAACGCCTTATGTTATTGAGATGTTCTTCACTGGGCGCCAAAGCTTGTTCGATCGTACTTTCTAGCTGTTCAGCCTGAGTAATATTCATCATCCAGGGTTGAGGTACCCTGTTTTTATAGGTCACTACCACTTTATTTAACAAGGCGAATTCTGATAACACAGATGATGTGTCAGACAGCAGAACATCGGATGCTTGCAATAATGGGATGATATCGCTGGTTTCAACGAAGGTCAGATTTTCATTACTCAACGCCTTGTATTGCTCAACTTCTTCTTTTAACGCTTTTGGGTGAAGTTTTATTAACCACTTCCAATCACTTCGTTGACTTAAACGGGAAATCTCGGGCAATAAGTCATAAGTACTGCGTAACTTAGGTGAGAATGTTGGTGCATATAAAATCGTTGGTCGACTATCAGTGAACAATTGAGTTTGCTGATGTTGGGTAAAGAGCGTATCTAACTTAGACCAGCCTGTTTCGACTATTTCACAGGTACCGTTGGTAACTTCAGAAAACAACGCCGTTGCTATAGGCCCAAGCGTACAATAAAGATCAAACAGGTTTCGAATAACCACTCGGTTTTTCTTGCCTGAATTAAGCCCATGAAAAACTTGGACTTTTAAGCCTGGGAAAAAATCGGGTATCACATTCCCCGGGGCAACAGTCGCTTTTGCGTTGTACCTTTTAACCGCCCCAATTGTGGTTAAACGTTCGTCTTGTGGTAAGAGATAGTGTTCAGCTTCACTATCTTTAGGGATAAACCAACAAACGCGTGCTCCGCGCTCTTCAATGGCCTTTTGTAGCGGCCTTAGCACGTTGAAAGAGTATGATAATGAAGCATAAAAAAGGTAATGCTCCGTGTTTTTTTGTTCCATTGTTTTTACACTTAAAATTGATATCACTAATGCTCAAAAGCATTAAGAGTTTTATTGTCAAAATTGAAAAGATAAAAGCCGCGACATTAGTTATTGATAAACCAGTCGAGGTAAAACGCCTTTTTTAGAATTGTTATGGAGAGCGTATTGAGTTTATGAATGTCTCTAATTGACTTCATAGAGATTAGTTAGCGATTCCGTTGTCTATTGAATAGACATACCTAACTTTGTATTACTTTGATTTTATTTAGTTTTTCTGCTCCTTACTGAAGTAGATTGAACGATAAGTTTCTTAACTTGCATTCCAGTTGCCATTCAATAGACCTGCTAAATCCGTCATAAATTACAGAATTTGCTAACAATCATTTACCGGAAGCTCAGGTAATCTCCTATTTATGTCTAATGGAGGTTGTTAATTGACGTTATGCGTTAACTAAGGGCAGTAAGGGTATAAGGGAAGAAGATAAGAGGAGTCAGAGTCCCGACTCCTACAGAAGTGTGCGATATATCGCTATTATGCTTTTTCTACTGTCTGTTCGATTGAACCAAAGATGCTGTTTTGATTTTCATCAAGCATTTCGATTTTCACGTGGTTACCAAAGCGCAGGAATGATGTGCTTGGTGCACCATTTTGAATCGTTTCAATCATTCTGATTTCTGCGATACAGCTATAACCCGCTCCGCCTTGGCTGACAGGTTTTCCTGGTTCGTCGCCATCTTTGTTAGAAACCGTACCAGAACCAACGATAGTTCCCGCTTCAAGTGGACGTGTTCTTGCAGCATGAGCAATCAACTCACCAAAGTGGAAAGTCATGTCGATACCTGCATTAGGCTTGCCGAATAACTCACCATCCAAGAAGCTAAGCAACGGTAATGATACTTTGCCATTTTCCCATGCTGAACCTAGCTCACAAGGTGTTACACATACCGGGCTAAACGCACTTGAAGGTTTAGACTGGAAGAAACCAAAGCCTTTACCAAGCTCATTTGGAATCAAACCACGTAGTGATACATCATTAACAATCATCACTAGGCGAATGTAATCCAATGCTTCTGTCGCTGAAACACCCATTGGAACGTCACCAGTGATCACAGCAACTTCCGCTTCGAAATCGATTCCGAACCCATCATCCTGTGGCATAAGAATAGGATCACGAGGTGCTAAGAAACTGTCAGAACCACCTTGATACATCAACGGATCTGTCCAAAAGCTCGGTGGCATTTCAGCATTACGCGCTTTACGAACAAGTTCTACGTGATTCACATATGCACTACCATCTGCCCATTGATAAGCGCGAGGTAAAGGTGATTCACACGCTGTTTGATCAAAGGCTTCACCTGTAATCGTGCCGTTTTCTAGTTCTTCAGCACGCGCTTTAAGTGCAGCTTCAACCTGACTCCAGTTGTCCAGTGCAGATTGCAAAGTTGGAGCGATATCATCCGCAGCAACCACTTGAGTTAATGCTTTGTTGACTATCGCTAATGAGCCATCGCGGCCTTTTCTTAAACTGACTAGCTTCATTCTAATTCCTTAAATTGGCTTATGCGTTTTCAGATTTTTCTTCACCGATAACACCGCGCTCTAACTGGTCGCGTTCGATAGACTTAAACAAGGCTTTAAAGTTACCTTCACCAAAGCCATCATCTTCTTTACGTTGAATAAATTCAAAGAAAACAGGACCAAGTACAGTTGCTGAAAAGATTTGTAGTAACAACTTAGGCTGTCCCCCGTCTGTTGTTCCATCTAGCAATATACCACGCATTTGAAGCTCTTCAGTCGGCTCACCGTGACCCGGTAAGCGCTCTTCAAGCATTTTGTAGTAAGTTGCAGGTGGTGCAGTCATAAACTCAACACCTTTCTCTTTAAGCTTATCCCAGCATGCAAGCAAGTCGTCACAAGCAAAAGCTATGTGCTGAATACCTTCGCCGTTATATTGCATTAAGAATTCTTCGATTTGACCGCCGCTTCCCGCTTCTTCGTTCAGTGGAATACGGATTTTACCGTCAGGTGCAGTCATTGCTTTAGATAACAAACCTGTGTACTCACCTTTGATATCGAAGTATTTGATTTCGCGGAAGTTAAACAAGTTCTCGTAATAGCTCGCCCAGTATTCCATACGGCCACGGTATACGTTGTGCGTTAGGTGATCTAATGTGTGGAAACCACAACCTTCAGGGTGACGGTCCACGCCTTCTAGCCATTCAAAATCAATATCGTAAATTGTTTGGCCTTCTTTATAGCGGTCAATAAGATATAAAGTGGCGCCACCGATACCTTTAATCGCAGGCAAACGCAATTCCATAGGACCTGTGTTTACTTCAACAGGCTGAGCACCTTTTTCAAGCGCTTGCTCGTATGCGTGAATTGAGTTTTTAACGCGGAATGCCATACCACAAGCAGAAGGGCCGTGCTCTTGTGCATAATAGTATGCGTGGCTGCCTGGCTCGTAGTTGGTGATAAAGTTAATGTCACCCTGCTTCCAAAGCTCAACGTCTTTAGATTTATGACGAGCAACACGAGTAAAGCCCATTGTTTCAAACACTGCTTCAAGGATACCTTTCTCAGGTGCAGTAAATTCTACGAATTCAAAACCGTCTAACCCCATTGGGTTTTCAAATAAGTCAGCCACTTCAATTCCTCTTATGTTTGTTGCAAGGGCGATAGCCTTGGCATTTCAACTAAAAATGGTTACATATGTAACTATATTGCGCTATTATAATACAGGTAGTTACATTTGTAACCATCTAAGCAAAATAAAAAGTAACAGCTTTTAATGCATCTGCTTATAAAGATTTACGACTCTAGGACTTGTTAACCTAGTCAAAGGAAGAATATGCAATTACCTGACAAAGAGACACGGCTGAACCTAAACCGATTCTTACCTTATAGGCTGACGACGCTTTCCAACAAAATGTCACACGAACTAACGGTGCTCTATAGCTCTAAGTTCGGATTGTCGATACAGGAGTGGCAGGTATTGATGGTTTTAGGACAATACGAAGAACTGCTTGCAGTGGAGATATGCTCACTCACTGCTATGTACAAAGTTGCAGTCTCTCGTGCTGTTAAAAAGTTGATGGATAAAGATCTGTTACTCAAAAATCAAAGCGAAGAAGACAATAGACGCTTCACCCTGACTCTATCTGATAAAGGTAAAGCCTTATACGCCAAAGTAGGCCCGATAGCTGTTAATTACGAAGCCGAAATCATTGCGAGTTTATCCGCAACAGAGATTGAAGAGATGGATAAGCTCTTCACGAAATTAGACGGTATTTTAGAGGGGATTGAGCTTGGTTAAGCTGACAGGTACTTAATCAATCTCAGCAATAAAGTTGGCGAAAAACACGATTTAATTCGTGTTGAGGTCCGCAAGATCTCTACAAAAACCTTATATATCTATATAAATCAGTAGCATAGCTAATAGCTTGTTTTTTGAATGGTTATGACAAAAAACAAATCGAGGGCAGACTTAGCAAGAGGGAAAATTAGGAATTATTCTAGTGGATCAACACCAAACGAAACTTAGTAAGACTGTGAGTGAGTTTCGAGCAGTATTGAACGCAACAACATTTTGATTAATACGTCATTAAAAGGGTTTAAGCAATATAAGGCGCTAACATTCGCTAGTGATAAAGATAATGGTTGGCTGGGCCCCTAGTTCACTGGGTGGACGATACGTTATATAACAGTTCGTCCCTCGAACAGGAATGTTGTTGTTAGTAATACCACTAAACCCTGCAAGGGATGCGCTAGTAATATGAAGCTCTGTTCCTCCAAATGTATCTCCAAACGCCCAGCTTTCACCGAGGTCCAACACATTAGCAATGCCTGTCGTACGGTTGCCACTCGGATAACCAAACACAGTTTCAACATCATCTATACCGTCATTGTCGACATCGACATTACCAGAAGGTTGGTTAGCAACCCCCTCTATATTTGCTTTAGCAAACGTCAAGTTACTCGCTGAACGCACTGCACCTGCTAACCCTTCCAGAGCAGCAATATTTGCATCTGTCGATAAATTCAAAAACCGAGGAACCGCAGTTATAGCCAGTATGCCTAGTACAATAATCACGATAATTAACTCAATTAACGTAAAACCGGCCTGTTGTTTTTTATGCACCGTTACTCTTGTTTGCCTATTAACTACTTATTGGAGTAAGGCAATACTACCGAATTACGCAGTAAAATACCTCCTTAGTGACTCTTTTGTCTCTAGCAAAACCGAATTCACTTTATCTGAAGTATTGAATCATCGGGGAGTTGTGTTGTTTCAGAGCTGGGAACCCAGTCGGCTAGGCAACTCTTTCTCTGAACACAAGGGTCTGTCAAATACTCTAAAAATTCGACGATATCATCTATCTCAGACTCTTTCAGAGCCGCTTGTAGCTTGGGCTCTTTCTGCACCTGCTTATACTTATCTAATGATCGCATGGTCCACTTCTGAGCGGAGTCCATCAACACTCCTTGCCGAGTAAACTTAGGGTCATCAAAGTTAAACTTTTCAAGTTCTGATTCCGGAGATAGGTGATGTTTAACCACAGTTTCAAGCTCAAAGTAAGCACCGGCATGACCGTAAGGAGCCGTAGCTGAAACATTTACCAGACTTGGGGTTCTAAAAGCGTACTGATCTTCTAAGACGCCAGTCCTAAGATAACGACCACGATCATTACCATTCAACTCTTTACCAAATCCAATTTGTGGCATTGCTATATTATGAAAACCTTCATCTGTAAAAAAGTCGCCCGAATGGCAGCTAACACAACCGGCTCCTCCCTGTTCGATACTTTTATAAAATAGAATCGCTCCGCGCTTTGCCGAACGATTCAACGCTGAAGAGTCGCCTTCTATATATTGTTTCCAAGGTGTGTCGATAAAGATTTGTGATCGTTGGTACTCGGCTAACAATTCTCTAATCCGTGCAAAAGTAACCAGTTCTTCAATGGAAGATTGCTCGTCACTGTAAGCCCGTCGAAAAAGAAATTCCCAGGAAAACTCTCCTTTGTCTCCTAACGAGGATTGCTTAACCGCTTGCACCATTTTTTTCTGAAGATTCAGTCTTAACTGCTCGTTACTGCTTGTCTCAAGGTAATTGGAACGCATCTCGTGTTCTGAGGTAACGGGAAAACCTGCCTGAGCTTGCAACAAATCAGTGGCATGAAGATCAACGTCGCCAAATTTTTCGTCCGGTGTACTGATTTGTGCGGATTCCTCATCAAGATTATTCAGTCGCTCTACACGACCATCGTGAAACAGACTCTTTTTCCACAGAGAACTGTTAAAAGTCGTTGGTGCATTTCTAGGGACCAATACGATCCCTACAGACATTGCTCGTTTGTCCCCGAGCTTGTCTTCATTTGCCGCATCTACCCCAATTGAGAGTGGCAAATCATCATCACCGCCTAAAAAGGGGTGGTGACAAGTTGCGCAAGATACATCTCCGCTACCAGAAAGGTGCTTGGAGAAGAACAGTAATTTCCCGAGTTGTACTTTATCTGAGCTTAAATCGGTTACCTGCTTGTCAGGATCTACCACCGGATTTCCGGTGAGACCATGCGTTGAAATCAACATTCTCAACTCATTATCAAGCTCAGAACTATCAATGCATCCAGCGAGTATCCCAGCTGTCACAGCCAGCACGAAAGCGCTCAATATAGAGAGCGTTTTCATAGAGTGTTGGGTTCCTTTTAAAACTGTACTCTCCAAAAAGCCTCTACCTTATCCGATAGGCACTATAGGCTCTTCCGGAGGCAGTGGTTCGCCCTCTACGGATAGATCATGCTGATAACTACACTGATTAAACACTCGATTAATAATATCTGCACGCGCAGCTTGACCACTCACGGCCTCCAGTGGAAAGCCTAGATAAGTAGAAGAAAAGGTTCCACTGTCATAGATACTGCCAACAATCGGGTTCCCTATCTCATCGTCGATATCGCCGCCTATGTCCACAAACAGGGCATCTGCTGCATCCAAGGCTAGACGGTCACTAAAGTTAGAAAAGTTATATTCAAGTGAATAGCTTATGGGGGATGGATACAGTGGCCCGATACCCGTAAAGGAATCACCGCCAAAAGAATCATCATTAATGGCAGATAATCCTAAGAATTGTGACATAAAAGGAGTGAAACCGCGTTCAAAGTGATAATCCTGCGACGACAGTAAGAAACACCCACCGCCATTTAAATAATTTCCTAGGAACACTTCCTCACGGTTATTCAGGCTTCCGAATTGACCATGAAACCAGATTGTCAAACGGTGCTTGGACAATAAAGAACGTTCTGGCAAGCCATCTTCTGTGTTCCAAACTGTCAATCCTAAACCAAGGGAGTTAATAGCATCTAAATGCAATGGCAAAGAAGTATCATTAGCTGGTGCCAAATCGCTAACCAAAAGAACGTCGGCCTCACTAATATTAGGATCTGTCGGTGCAATATCGTCTCGGTCATCCACTCCGTCGCCATCAGTATCAGCCAACAATGGATTGGTGCCCTGCTCTTGTTCTTCAATATTGGTAACCAAATCGCCATCAGGATCGAGCTGAGATTCATCAGCCGCCAATGGGTCAAAGCCATAAAGCACTTCGAAAGAGTCCCGTAGCCCATCAGCATCGGTATCAGGCAACAAGGGGGAGGTTGAGTGAACATTCAGTTCCACGCCGTCCTGCAAACCGTCACCATCGGTATCGATATTATTGACATTAGTCCCTAGGTTAAACTCAGATATATTGTCGATTCCATCACCATCAGCGTCTTGCGTCGCATCGGCAGGGTTAAGTGGATCCAGCGCGTTGTCGAATTCAAATCCGTCTGGCAGGCTATCGCCGTCAGAGTCTGTATTGCTTGGGTCAGTGCCTAGAAGCTGCTCACGTAGATCTGACAACCCATCACCATCGGTATCTGGCGCTAATTCAAAGTTCTCAATAATCTCGAGTTCATCCAGGCTTAAACCTGTCATCGCATAAGGAGGTAACGCAGAAAAATCACTCGCATTGGTCATCGCGACGGTACGATCATTACTCTGCGATACGAAATGAAGTAGCGCAACTTGCTCACCAGCAGGGATAGAAAGGTTGTAGCCAAATGTGAATAAAGAACTTTCTCTGTCTAACGACAAGACTGAAGGTGACAGTACGGATTCATCATTACCCCAAATGTTCAGAATCACTGGCGTTTCGACGTTGTCAGTGTCATCGAAAATAACGTAAGTGTCGTTAGTACTCAGTTCGTCATTCGCATCAGAGGTCAGCACAAAATCGGTTATCGCTGACTCGTTAAAACGAGAACGAACACTGACTAATGCGTTCAGGTCGTATGGCGATGTATTCGTGATAATCTCAAGATATCTCACAAATGCATGATCCGGAGAGACATAGACTTTGCGTGTAGTGATTAAATCCAAAGGTGTTGGGATTATCTCTATCTCAAACTCGGGTTCCTCTATCGCTGCTAAAAACCCTGGCAGTACAATTTCGCGTTTCGATTCTTCAGACAGTGCAGTTCTTGAGAAATTATTAAAGCTCATCTCATTGATTTGCAATGCAGAACCACCAGCAAAAAGATCATAGAGTGAACTACTCTGCACTGTACCATTGGAATTGATTGTCCAGTTGAAACCAGCGCCGTCCTCCAGTGTAATCGGCAGAGATACGGTAACATCATCACTCGGGTCAAGCGGGTTAGTTCCATTCTCAACCTCAAAACCATCCGGATCACCGCCCTCATCCGTATCGGCTTTATTAGCGTCAGTTAAGTAGACGTTAACTTCATCACCATCGTTCAAACCATCTGAATCCGTATCAGGATCTTGCGGATTCAGATCGAGGGAGAACTCCTCAAAATTACTGAGACCGTCGCTGTCAGCATCTCCGTCTCGGTCAGTTGCATCATTCAGATCCAGGCCAAAATTGAATTCGTAGCCATCGGGTAAGCCATCGTTATCCGAGTCCGTTGATAATGGATTACTTTGTAAGACATTCACTTCCTGTCCATCACTAATCCCGTCATTATCAGAATCAGAATCTAACGGATCGGTAGAATGAATATTAGCTTCATCACCGTCGGACAGACCATCGTTATCACTGTCGCTGTCGTTAATCGAAGTGCCGAGATTAAACTCTTCAATATTTGTAAGCCCATCTGAATCTAAATCCAATAACGCATCTGCCGGATCATTAGGGTTTAAAAAATTATTAATCTCAAATTGATCATCTAATCCGTCTCCATCAGAGTCCACAGATAACGGATTGGTCAAATGGTTGAGTACCTCGTCACCATCAGTCAGTCCATCTCCGTCTGTGTCAACGACTAACGGATCAGTCGAGGTCTCATTGACTTCTCTTCCATCGGATAATCCATCTCCATCTGTATCAACATTCAGCGGGTTAGTATTGTGGTTGTTAACTTCTTCACCATCAGACAAACCATCACCATCGGTATCAGCTAAAGCTGGAGATGTTCCAAGAGCAATCTCCTGTTGATTAGTTAATCCATCGCCATCAAGGTCTAAGCCGAGGTCATTAGGATCCAAAGGATCTAAACCATTAGCATATTCTTCGCCGTCACTCACACCGTCGCCATCACTATCAGGATTACTCGGGTCGGTACCAATCAAGTCTTCACGTAAATCTGATAGCCCATCACCGTCAGAGTCTGGCGCCAACTCGAAGTTTGCCACTGCTTCTATCTCATCCAAGCTCATACCCTCGAGCACACTGTCTGGAATTGGAGCTAACTCAGCAGCTTTTTCTATCGCTAACGTTCTATTCGAATTCTGCGATGCCAAATGCATAATCGCCATGGTCGAATTAGCAGGTACAGAGAGTGAGTACTCAAAGACCAAATCATCATTTGTTAAAGACAACTGCTGCGGTTGCAAGCTTGAACTACTGTTCGCCCAAAGGTGAAGTAACGATGGATCGCCAGCTCCATCGGAACTGTCGTCAGTGACGATATAAGTATCGCCTGATTCCAACACAGTATCGCCACTGGAGGTCGTGATTATTGTCGTCGAGCCGTCTGAGCCAAAGTCAGAAAAGACTCTAACAGCCACTGTAATTTCGCTCTCTGTTGGGTTTTCAAATAGCTCCAGGAAACGCGCGAAATTGTTGTCAGTCGGCACATAAACTTTTCTAGTGACTAATAAGTCACCACGAGTTTGCGGGCCAATGGCCAATTCACGATCTGCATCTTCTGGCACACCAAAAGGCTCGTTTGAGAAGTTAGTGCCGTTAATCAGTAATCGTAAGCCACCATCATATGCATCATTGCGACCATTGTTGATTCGACCGTTGGAGGTAATATCCCAGAGGAAGTTACCAAAGTCGGTCAGCACATAGTTAAATCTAACCGTAATGTCATCTGCTGGATCGAGAGGGTCTAGATTTCGACTAATTTCAAATCCATCTGGGTCTCCACCGTTGTCAGTATCGGCATCTCTGGGGTCAGTTGCATAAACATTGACTTCTTGTCCGTCGGTTAAGTCATCATTATCGGTATCGGCGAGGCGTGGGTTGGTACCAACTGTAAATTCCTGGAAGTTAGTTAACCCATCGACATCTAAGTCTGTGTCACGGTCTGCAGCGTTGATCAAATTCAAGCCATTATTGCGCTCGAATAAATCATCCATACCGTCACCATCAGAATCATTTGAAAGAGGATTACTGGCCAATGAGTTCACCTCAAATCCATCATTGAGACCATCATTGTCAGAATCATTATCCAGAGGGTCGGTACCTAACTCATTGACTTCGCGACCATCCGTTAAGCCATCATTATCGCTATCAGGATCAGTTATCGAAGTGCCTAGGTTAACTTCTTCAAGATTAGTCAAACCATCAGAGTCAGAGTCGAGTAACGCATCTGAAGACTCATTCGGATCCAATCCATTATTAACTTCAACGCCATCTGACAAGCCGTCACCATCAGTGTCTTCCAGCAATGGATCGGTATTGTGTACGTTGACTTCATCACCATCTGAAATCCCATCTGAATCACTATCAGCACTATTGGGATTAGTACCTAATAGCAATTCCTGTTCATTGCTGAGACCGTCTTGATCGTCATCAATGAAAATCGACAGTGAATTGGTTCTTACACCATCGGTGATCACATACACTTCACCATCAACTGCATCGGGCGGTAATATGAAAGCAATTCTGATCTTGTCAATAAAATCAGGGGTAATTTGCACATCGTTGTAGAACACTTCTATTGTGGCTGGTATCGCGGGATCAGCATCAGATGGTTGACCACTGTTCGGGTTAATCAAGAACCGACCTGCCAAATTAACCAATTGATTGGATACAGCAAATTCAGGCTCCGCGCGCACCAATACAGGTTGGTTTTCCGCCGGTAGTAGAGTGACCGAGACTACCTGCGAGTCAGCGGTATTATCACCAAAGTCACTGGCTGTGGCAGATACTTGAATATCAAGAGCGGCATCGATAACCGGTAAAGATGAGGCTTGCGTAAACGGCTCAGAGGTATCAGTCTGCTGGTCATCAATTAAACCATCGCCTGAACTCACATTAAATGTCACATCTCTGACCGCAATATCATCATCAGCGCCAGCAATTGAGACTAAGGTATCGATACCGAATAACACTATGCTTGGCAGTACATCAACGATCTGTCCCGCATCTGGCACAGGTACCGCGACGCCGTTGGTGCCGTCCGAGATTTGCTGCAATACCGAAATATTGGCCCCCCTACCGACCGCGAACGAGTTCACAATTACTGCTCCATCAGCTGCCCTATCTATCTGAGCTGAAGGCAAACTCGCCGAACCATCAGATAAGAAGAGTTGTACCGGTGTTGCAAAGGATCTGGAATTTGGCCCAGCCAACTCAGTAGTCGCAACATTCATTGCTGATGCAAAGTTAGTCCCGCCGCTAGGGCCGGCTGCAAGAATTTGATCTAAGGCTAATGACACGGCCTCAAAATCATTGGTCAGGCTCTGCACCAAAATCGCCGAGCTACTGAAATCAACCACAGCGACACGAGTCGTTTCTGGATTGAGGAAATCAAGTAACTGTTCAGCAGCGAAAATTTCTGCTTTCAGGATATTGTCTGTTATACCGTCATTATCAATATCCGCTCCCGAGCTGCTGCGTGTGCTGCCCGATGTATCGATAACAATTGCCACATCACTCGGACCGACTGAGATAATGGCACCTTCTTGCGGCGCAGTTATTGTGACCGTAGGAGGCACTGTGTCATCTAACCTCGAAACAACGCGACTGTCTTCGCCGGTTTGACCAAAGCTATCGATAGCCAGAGCACGGTAATTGATGAGATCGCCTTCGCTACCCGAACCAAGTTGGGTAGTGATTTCGTAGGGTTCGCTCGAATCAGTACCAACCAACTCATCGTCGACATAGAACTCGACTCGGCTCACAGCAATATCATCAGTCGCATTGGCAGAGAAAGTGACTAAGCTGCCTTCGATAATTGATGCATCAACCTGAGGCGCAGCAATCTGAACTTCCGGTGGACTGTCTCGTCTCACCGTAAGCGTAACAGGACTAGATGAAGTTACTTGTTGCTGAGAATCTATCGCGCGGATCAATAAGCTAATCGGATTGGTTACTGAATCCAATAAAGGCGTACTGAAAGTGAAGTTGTACGGAGCGCTAAACCGCGTTCGTGTTACCTCACCGTCTACCAGCAATTCAACTCTATCAACTCTGACATCGTCTGATGCTTGTGTCGTAAAGCTAATCGCAGTGCCCTCGATAAACTCATCTCCAGAATCTGGCCCTGAGGTCACAGTCAGTGTTGGAGGTAAATCTGGGACAATAGTTAGGTCTCTGTTACTGACCGTGTTATTGCCAGCAAAATCGACCGCTTCGACTCTAATCGACAATGGTGTTTCTCCACCATCGGCGTAATCTGAAGCAACTAAATACGAGGTTGCGTAAGGCAAATCAGTGTCGCTGAACACTAACTCATTATTAACGTAGAAATCGACTCGGTTAATCCCTGCATTGTCCGTAGCGTTGGCAGCCAGCGACAGGCCTAGTCCTTCGAACAGGGTCGTTTGAGTAGGTTGAGTGATTTGTAAAACAGGCGCTATGTCATCATCAATAACTGCCACTTGCGCAGAGCTTTCAGCGACATTCCCAGCCAAATCGACAGCTCGAACTGACAGTTGTTGTGCAGATAGACCATCTTCGCCATCAATTAATACCGAGAGTTGATAAGGGCTTGAGGTTACTATACCGACTAGTTCACCATCCCTTAAAAACTCTACGCGGCTCAAGCCAAAGTCATCATTCACATCAGCTTGAACTAAGGCTCGCTCCCCGCGAACAAATTGTTGTCCACCCGATGGTGAAACCAGGTTGATGGTCGGCGGTCGATCAATAGGGAGCTGTAGCTCGAGGTTTTGTTGTTCCGCATGCGTCTGGATGTTGCCACCGGATTCAACCAAAATTTGCGTATTATTGGGATTACGCACGCGGACAAGATAATCGCCAACGGGAATATTTTCCAATAACAAGGTACCGTCTGTTCTTACCTGACCGACATTGACAAACCCACTACCTAATTGGTCACTTTGCAGCGACACAGGGGCATTTCTGGCAGCTGTACCGTCTTCAAATCTAACGGTTAGAGCCAAACGACCCACTGCGGTCAAAATTAAGTTCTGCGAATATAGCTGGTCATCAATAACCGCAACACTAGCCCTGATTACACCACGCGTCACCGGATCTATAGTCGATAACTCATACTCACCAATAGGCGTATCTAAAAATCTGAACGTCCCACCCGTGTCAGTGATTACTCGACGAGTGAAGGTATCGGAGCGCAATTCAACTCTTCTATTTGCAAATGGCTGGCCTCCAGCGGTGAGTACCTGTCCGGTGATTCCGCCAACCTCACTGAGCACAATATCGCGCACAACTTCTGTTGCGTTTTGAACCTGAACAGAAATCGTGCCCGCAATACCCGTACCGTCGGGGTTTGGTAAGGTCGCGATCAATGTATAGAAACCATCTGGTAACCCAGAGAACCTATACTGGCCATCTTCAGGGATAGGGAAGGATAAACTTCGCGGCAGGGAGTCTCCCATGAGTTCAATGTTACCGAAGCTCGCTACCACACCATCAAAACGTCTAATGGTGCCGCTGACAGCACCTGTTTCAGTGAATATTATGTCACTTGTTCCGACTTCAGATGACACGACACCTGGCACTGTCGGGCTGGAAATCAATGATTGTGGGTGATTTGCACTCAGGGTGTAACTTGTGTCATCGGCAATAGCAACACTGCGCCCATTCATTAACCTGCCTTCAAACTGGAACTGTCCGTTACTGTCTGAGCGCAAGGTAAAAATGCGTTTAAATAAGGGGTGATCACTTTGCAGCACAATCTCAGCGTTTGGCACAACAGTAGCAACATCGGCTTCGAAAACTGTGCCTCCTATATTCGAGATTAAACTCGGCAACGGAGCCAGTGTGCTAGTTCCATCCAGAGGCACATTGAAGTTTATAATCTGCTCACGTTCCTGTTCGTCCAGTCCTGCAATAGCTTCTGGCGGCAGTTGAGATAACCTTTGAGCAGAGTTGATCGCCGCCTGACGTTCGGTTTGTTCGGAAGTGAAATACAATATGGAGACCGACTCAGAAGGCTGAATAGTTAAATTTTGCCATTCGGCACGCATACGATTGAATTGCCCCGAATCACCAGACAAAAACTCAACATTCGTTGACGTTGTTTGCGCACCCTCGCCATCAAAAGCATAGCCAATAGCTGGCATATTCACTGTGGTGAAGGGGTCCGTATCTAAATCATCATCAAACACTGCCCAATGATCGGGAACACCCGCACTGACATTGAGGAAATTATCTCCAGAAGATGTTGAAATAACCCCAACTGGCACTCTTAATCCTGCGACGTTGTCGCTCGGATCATCAGGTGTATCTAGCCCACGGTTAACCACAGCAATACGGAAATGCGTATCAACTCGTACGCTGATAGTCACAGGCTCGGTACTAGGGTTACTAAATGTATCAAGGTGTCGAACAAAGTAACCATCCAAAGGAACATAGACTTTACGTACTACATCCACACCGGAGCCATTAGAGCCATTGATAACGACTTCACGACGGCCTTCTTCAAAACCTATATTGTTTTGGTTGGTGTTGAAGAATGGGAATGACTCGCCATCCTTGAAGATATCGAGCCGGCCTTCGCCACGAAACACCTCGCCATCACCTTCAAAAATATTGCGAGTGCCATCCTGAATCGAACCATCTCGTTGAACAGAATAAGAAAAATTGTTTGCATCAAAAAGTGCGGCCACCGTACCTACTGAACTCGGTAGCTGATTTTCTTCCATGATGATGTCGACAGTTTTACTGTCTCCATTAAATTCAATTTCACTGTTTTCCTGAGCAGCAAAGCGATTTGCAACAACCGAGGCTTCAATCGAGAAGGCACCTTCAGGCACACTGTCAAAGGAGTACTCACCGAGAGCGTTGGTTCTAGTGGTGATTTGACCAGCTCCCGGAACAGAGCTGTTTAATTCGACATAAGCATTGTTTGCAACTGAGGTGCCTCCCGGATTAAACACAACACCAGACACAGCTCCCATTCCCTGTAAGTTGATGTCTAATTCGAACTGCTCTCCGTCTTGAGTCACGTTAATATCATCGACTCTGGCTCTTTGAACGCCGTTCGCATCACGTGCAACAATCCGATACGGACTATTCGCTAATGGCAGCATATTGAATCGATAGCGTCCATCCGCTGAAGTCACAACTTGATTATTACCAGGCTGAGTGACCAAGGTTATATTGGCGGCAGGCGTAAAGCCGTCAGCTAAATAAACCACACCCAACACATCGGCGGAAGGTTCCAAACTCAGTACAACGTCTATCGTTTCACCAGCTAACAACGATGTCTCAATCATGCCACCCAAACGATCAATGGGATCAAAAGCGTGTATTGTCAGTGAGCCCGCTAAAACGTTACTCAAGGAAGCAACTCCACTTTCACCGGTATTAGCCGAGTAGGTTGAACCTAGGGGTGACTGAGAATTAATAGTGACCTGAACATCTGGAACTGGTGTCCCATTCGCACTACGAACCAATACATTAACTGTGCCTAAACCATTCAAAGTAATGTCGCTGGTAACCGTTTCTCCTTCTGCAGCGACACTAAAGCTCCCCGTCCCTATATCACCACTGCCCGTTGTGGCAGTCACTTGATAGGAACCGAGAGGTACAAATGGGAAGCTGTAGTTACCAGCGGCATCAGTCGTGGTGCTTTGCCCTTCAATTGATACCGTTGCGCCGACTTGAGGGGTGCTTCCATCACTTTGGAAAACAGTACCTGTAACAGAACCTGCCCCACTCAAAGTGATAGCAATATCTTTGTTGTCGCCGTCAAATGCAATTTCACTTGATGCCAGGCCTGATACGCCGCGCACCGTGTCTTGGGCAAATACAGTGAATTGGCCGACGAATACGTCATTGATTTCGAACTCGCCCAAAGCGTTGGTTTGTACAATACGGGTTCCGGCAAAAATACTTGAGCTTTGTAGTTCTACACTGGTATTAGCAAGCCTGATACCCGCGGCTGTTTCAACAATACCTTGTACAAAACCGGTGCCGAGGTACAACACATTGGCATCCAAGATCTGAGTTGTTCCCGATAGGACAACTGTAGTGCGGCCACGCTCTCCGTGTGTTCCCAGAGAATCCACCGCATATTGGCCCAGTGGAACAAATTCAAAGCCATATTCACCAAATACATTAGTTTGAGTCGTACGACTAATTTGCCCATTGTTACGTCTCAGATTAATGGTGACCCCGGCTCCAACAGGTGTCACGCCATCACTGAGGAAAGCGACACCCTTGATGGTGCCAAATGCACCCAAATTGATATCTAACGATTGCTGGACATCGGTATCAATAGTTGTCTCAGCCAGGCCATATAAACCCGTTCGAGGGTCTTGTGCGTTCAGTGCTACTGACTCGCCTGGTAGATCGTCAAAGGAATATCGACCGGTCAAATCACTGTTGGTGAACCTCGACTCATCAGCAAACTGAGCAGTTACCCTTGCTCCAGGTACAATATCTCCCCGTGGGCTAAATACGACCCCCGTCAATCGACCAACAATAGAAGATACTGAGATAATGCCTAAATCAGTCACTCCGTTTGCCACAGCAGGAACGGCTGCTGATACGCCGTCGAGCACCTGATCTGATCGGATAATACGTGCCAATGCAGTGATATCTCCGGCGACAATAGGCACACCAGAAATCTCGAAGTTACCGGTTGAGTTAGTCAGAGCTGAGTAACGATTGAGAGAGACGACGCTGGCATTACTAACCTCTATGCCGAGATCATCAATTACCCGACCAACCAAGGTCGTTGTAGCGTCAAATGCACCTGGATCAGTACCAAAAAGAACCTCATCACCATCTGAAATACCATCGTTATCTGAGTCAGCAGACAGGGGATCTGTCCCCCTGAGCAACTCTTCACCGTCAACTAAGCCATCACCATCGGTATCAGGGTTATTGGGGTCTGTGCCATTTTGCGCTTCATCAAAATCAGAAATAGTGTCGCCATCGGTGTCGACAAAAATCGGAGAGGTGCCAAGAAGAAATTCTTCGAGATTGCTCAGTCCGTCATTATCTGCATCCAGGTTAGCATCGCTAGGATCGTTAGGATCAAGTCCGTTAGCTAACTCGTACGAATCGGGCAAGCCGTCGCCATCAGCATCTTCGGGGAAAAGCACATCAATTGCCACAGACGCTAGCGCCCCTTCGTGTCGCGCAGAAATAATCACCTGACCGTTTTTCAGCCCGGTCACAAACCCGTCTTCAGATACCGTAGCAATCTCCGGATTCGAATTTCGATAAACCGTACCCGTCGCGGCAATGGATAGTGAACTGATGCTTCCGTCAGGTAGGTTACCGGTAACGACAATCTGTACACTGGGAGAATCCGGAGTCAGTTGAGTGGTGCTCAACTCTAGGTTCAGCGAAACAGGAACGGGATTTGAAGAAAAGAAGCTGATTTCACCCGTATCTGTCACCGAATCGGGCAATCCATCAATGAGCGCAGACTCACCAAAAAACAACTGCCCTTCCTTCTCACAAATCGCTCTGGCGCGATAAGGGACATTGCTGGGTAGCGAGGTTCTCAATGAGAAAGTACCGTTCTCATTAACCCTAGTGGAACCGTTTAAAATATTGACGATACAATCTTCGTCGAGTTCTATATCACCCGCAAATAGAGTATCAGTCTGAGAAAAAGACGCACTGGCGTAGCCCAACAACATAGCTATACATACCGATTTCAACGTTTTCCAATAACTTGATTTCGTTGTGCTTTTACAATGTGCCATTTTGTAAATACCTTTTAAGAAGAAAGTCGTTGGGAGCCACTTCGTCCATTTAAATGGTCTATGGTTTCAACAATTTTTTTCTGAAACGCAGTATCTTTAGTCATTCTCAACATCTTGTTTAACTGAGTTTCAAATTGATCTCGTTCTTGTGCGTAAGACTTAATCGCATCTAAAAGCAAAAAACGAAGGTCGTTTTCTGTCGCTTTAAGTAATTGGTAACGTAAAGGAGTCACCGCATTGTCTGGTGTGAATAAGGCAAGTAGACGTGCTGAATTCTTGATCACTGCAGGCTCCGAGTGATTTAACAATCGCAGTAAATCAGCAGAGGTTCTTAACTCCAGGGATTCAGGAGCAACTCTATCCTCCTGATTAACCTCACGTTCCAACTCCGCAACATGCCAAGCATGGTGCAGCAGGCGTTGAGGAAATTGCTGTGTGCGAGATTGGGTCTGTATTTCATCCTGATACCAAGATGCTAAATCGGTCAGTTCCTTATGCCATTCGCGATGCGCTTGCAAACTCTGGTTCAGCCGATAGGCTTCAAATACCGCCATCTGGGTATCCACGTTATCCAGATTCGCTATCGCACCCTGCCCCGCTCGCTTGCGACTATTCACCAATGCCTGTAGGTAATTGGATAGGGTGAAAAAGGTTTCTTTATCAACTGTCCTTTCCAATGAATCAAGAGCCTTACCGGAATGCGCGCTACTCACAATGTTGTTTAATAGCCTGGCGTTTGTTGCAAGCTCAATCGACTCATCATTGGACCAATCTTTTTCGATAGACTGTGATTGGATGCCATGACTCAAAAAATTGATCAGGCCAGGATTGTCTTGCAGTAAATGAGTCATTTCTGTGCCGTCTTCAGCCTGTGAGGCCTTTTCAATCAAGGCATGAGCTTGCGAATTTAAATCACCGTCATCACCGATAAAGGCTGGGTTGATTCCTTCCACTGAGCGATAATTCGCGAACCAAAGTCCATACAGAATTGCAAGAACTGCAGCACTGGCAAGTACAATAAGCACTGTTTTGTATCGAGTCTTGGTGGTCGCGGAAAACATAGTCTTGCCTTAGCCTCGGCTTAATACCTGTTGAATTGCCCGATCGAAAGCCTCAACTGACCGCGCACCGCTGATATTGATAGCATCCACAATCTTGCCATCGACTATCTTGCCAATATAAAAATTAGGTGTTCCTCTGGTGCCAATTTCTGTGCCGTAATCCAAATCACTGTCTACGGCCGCAGCCATTTCGGGAAGTTGTAGACAGGTTTTGAAGCTTTCCATGTCCAGATTGAGTTTTTGTGCTAAGTCCGAGTACAGACCGTCGCTCAAACTTCTTGAATTGACGATTAGCTCATCATGCATCTGCCAATATTTATCTTGCGAACCGGCACAATTTGCCGCAATTGCTGCGCCTTTGGCTTTCTTATGAAAAGCCAGTGGATAATCTCGTATTAGGTACTGTAATTTGCCGCTATCGACGTATCGTTGTTTAATTGCGGGCAAAACCTGTTTTGCATATTTCACACAATATGGACATTGATAATCCATAAATTCAATCATGGCGTAAGATGCTTTTGGATCACCCAGAATATTAGGGTTTTCAGGCAATGAAACCTCGCGCGTTGCTCGTTTTCCTTGGTTTCCTCTTCCAGCGTTTTC
This sequence comes from Alteromonadaceae bacterium M269, assembly GCA_004353515.1. Classification (GTDB taxonomy): domain Bacteria; phylum Pseudomonadota; class Gammaproteobacteria; order Enterobacterales; family Alteromonadaceae; genus M269. Next base: position 56,862 of record SMNZ01000004.1, read on the forward strand.
GCGGCTAGCGAGTACGGAATCTAATTTCTTGTTGAGCGAGACAACTTCCTTGACCAATAACCGAATCTCAGCTTGCATTTCATCCATTTGTGCCTTTGTTTCAGGCTCCTGAGAGGCGTTCCCTTCGCAGCCGCTCAATGACAGCAAACATAGACCTAATAGGGCGCTTCTAAATAGTCGAAAATAAGTCATTACCCTTGTACTCCACTTCCATTCTGGCAATCAAAAGACCAGTAATCCTGTTGTTGTGTTAAGGTTTTTACACCTGCTTCTAGTAATAAATCCCGCAACTTTTCCTGAGGTTCTAAATCCGCCGAAGCATAAAGTACCAACACCTTGCACTCGCGTTGACTTTGGCCTTGTTCGAGGTAAAAGCGTTGGAACAAGGTCGAAAGGTCTGCCAAATTGTCGGGAAGTTGAACACCAACGATGCTGAACACGTTGTTTCTTTCTTGATCATCAGTGAAGGTCGCTTGAGACAAGGGCGTAAAAGAAATTTTTTCCGACTCCCCTCGCAGAATCATATGTTCTCGAAGGTTAAATGATACGAGCTGCCCGCTTTCGCTTGGCGTAACAATCTCTTCGCCAGCCCTCGAATACTCGATATTGCTACTCGGATAGTAGTACAACGAATCGCCCGACACTTCTAAAGGCTCAGCTACTACCGCTGACGACAGCGCAAAGGTAAATAAAAATATTAATGTTCTCATTTTTTCATTAATCCAATATCTCAGAGCTAGGTTTAGCTGTTTTACCCTCGTTTTCACTGTTTACCATTCCGAAACAATTGAAAAATATCCAACCATGTTTCTCGCACTAAAAAGCTCTTTTGAGGATTTTTCTTGTCATAGTAAACTTTGACTTTATTGCTAGAGACGAACTCAATTTTCGCAATCTGCCGTTCGATGATTCGTCGAACCTGCCCTCTAAATTGCAGTGGCGATAATCGGTCACCTATATAAGTTTTTCCTTCCACTTCATATTCGTAACTCACCTTTTCATATGCTCTGCCATACTCCAGTAAATTTGATTTCTCGACATGGGCATTTAGCAAGGTACCTATAACGAAAGGCCAATTAGATATTTGTCGTGAATACCAAATCGAGTAAATAAATACACACGCAAAGTATAAAACGGCTCCCCAGATTACGACTTCTTCTGTGTCCATATCAGCAAATGTCATTGGGTAATCCAGTCAGATTCACTGTGACCAACATCACTAACCCTTGAGCAATTTTGAAAGAACTTCGTTACGGAGTAATAGCGCTGCGTTTTCACCGCGCATAGCCTCCAAAGCAACCTTTTTATCTGACTGCATAGCAAGCAAAATCGCATACACTTTCCCTACAGGGGACTTGATTTTCAGTAAGACTAAATCCTCTTTGTCTGTAAGAATATTTACGCCATCTAAAATAGAATCAGGAGCTAAAAGAACTCGTAGCAACACATTGATATCAAAATGCACCGGAGAGCTGGTATTTGCCTCTTTATTTATCTCTAGCGCGGGGATCTGAGATCGAGGATTGCCTAGCACACACCCCTGGGAAATAGCCATTTCATTCGTAACCGGGTCAATTGCAGTGCATCGATTGAGGTACTCATCAAGCTTTTGTCTATTGGTAAATTTTGATATTTGGGTTTCCCCGAACACCAAGGTGATTGGATTATCGGAGTTGCGCTTTAGCTTAGGATAAACATTGACTTTAGTAGCTTTGTTCGTATCTTGAACTTTCTTACAACTACCACCATGACCAGATGAAGAATTAACATGACCAAGTAAGGTATTAAGAAACTGAGAGTCATTATTGCCATTCTCAATTAAGGTCGTCATCTGACATTTTTTATCACGGCATAGCATTGGTTCTTGAAACTGAACCTGCTGACCGCGAAACTGATATTCGACATCTCTAATATAGTAATCAGCCCAAAGAATTGCTCGTTCAGATACTCCTGTGTACGAGGTCTCAGCATATCTGCTGAACTTGTCAAACCTCGATAGCTGGTCAGCCACCTTGTCGCGGCTACCATCGGAGTTTGTGAATGTACTTACAGTGACTTTTGTCTCTCCTGAGTGTGCACTATCAAAAAACTTTTTGAAGCCATTCTTCCATTCGACATAATCAGATTTATTCGTATTCAACACGGCATTAATGCCGTTAACGCAGACATCAAGAGGCTGTGCTATTAACGCTGTTGGATAAAGCACGACACCAAAAACAAACAAATTTACGATTTTAATAATTCTCATATTCTCTTTAGCCACACCCCGGTGTTCCAAGTTGAGCGCCTTCAAATAAAACTTGATCAATACCAACTTCAACTTCAGCTTTCTTAAATAAGAACTCGACTGTTCCAGAAGCTGTAGCAGTTAACTTAATTTCTTCGACTCGCCCTCCTACGCATCCTCTTCCGCACTGGGGACCAGAAACAGCTTGAACGCCCACAAACCCCTTAGCTGACAATCCGGCCAACGCCTTCACTTCAACGCCAAATAATACCGGAGGATTTCGTAGGCACTCGTTATTACTCGCAGAGCATGCGACTACTTCAAATTTCCCTCTTACTGTTGGTCCAAGGCTTCCAGAAATCTCTGTACCCGCTCTGAATGATGAACAATCCTCATCTTCACAGTCGGGAATTAAAAGTGCATTTACTGTACCGGCTAGATTTACGTTAACCGTTAAGCCAACAGCACTAACGAAGTATTCATAAGCGACAGACACTCCTGGGAACACGGTACGCGGATCTGATTCCATAGCAGCCCCCAACCCTGGAATTGTTGCTTCACCTTTCCCTTTAGCACCAGCCGACCCTTTGAACTCCGTGTAGGGGACCCCTTCAGGATCAAAGTTGGAGCAATCCTTACAACACCGCATACCTCGCTTACCATCAACATCAAAGAATGGCTTCATATCCAAATTAAACACGGGTATTCGGTCGGCTAAATTAACTAATGAATCAATAGCATTAACCACATAATTTAAGTTGGTAATTCCGACAGATACAGTAGTGCTATCAGCTTCGCATTGATCGGGCTGACAGGCGCCATTAGTGCAAACTAAGCACTCTTCTCCAGGCTTATCTGAGCAAGACATATCTTCTTTATTTTCGTCTGGAACGATTCGGCCTTCTTGACATTTATTGCAAACCAAGTCTTCTTCACTGATGTCCTGATCATCTGGTAAATCCGTAGGGGTTCCATTCTCACACCCAGGCATTTTGCAGTCATTCTCTGCATCTAGACTGGCATCAAAGTCAGAATCATCATCTTCGGACGAACCGTCACAGAATGCTGTTTTACAATCAAAGTCTTCCTGATTTGGATCTTGCTTACCTTCAATGATTTCATTTTCACAAAAGCAGTCTTGCTTTGAATCGCTGGTACATTCATTACCATCGTCACAATCGATGTTACAGGTATCGTCTGGCGGCGGGCACAAACCGCCCCACCCAGCTTCACGTATACCAAACCCAGGTTTTGAGGTAATGGTTGCGCCATCTTCACTGACGACACCCGGTCCCATGCTGACCCACTCTCCCAAATCGTGATCAAAGGTCACCATGTCGTACTCCTGTCCAGGAATACCACCACTTGTATTTGGCAAGGAAACGCGAGCAGGAGGGTCAAATAAGGTGCCAGATGGCTGTAAGGTCCAAGCCACATCAAATGAAACGCCATCCGGTGCTGGCATAGGTGTTTTATCGTTTTGCACCTGACTAAACATGATCGTGCCTTCGCGACGACCATCAGGCAAAGTGACGGAGTTGGGTGCGATGATTACTTCAGCACCATCGACACCAGCCAAGGGAATAACGACCTGTTGGCTACCACCAGCCAGTTTTCCGCCCTGAGTGTCTAAACGCGGGATATATACCGGTAAACCTACTGTGTTCTCTCGACCACTAACAGTAACAATTTCAAAACTAAGACGAGGGAAATCTCCAACTGCGCTGGTTGTACTGGCATCAAAATTAACATGTACTGTACCTACCGGGGCTTGGTTAAATACAAATTGTCCTTGCTCGTCAGTTGTGGTTCTTATGATTGCGAAAGATTCACCAGTCAGGCTGACTTCAACCCCTGGAAGTGGAATATTACTGTTATCCAATACTACGCCCGTTACTGATGTTTGGTCTATTGCTCCGGCAATAAAACTCGTAGCGGAGAAGGTGGTACTCAGCTCTGGATGCCCGACTACAGATGCCTTTACGTTGTGCGCATTGGTACCAAGAAAATCAGGAGAATTTCCAAGTTTGAAGTCTACTGCGACGTTACCATCAGCATCAGTCGTTTTAATTAATTGAGTAGACTCAGCTCCACTGTCGTTAATAAGTACGCCATCGCCACTTTCTACGGTAAACATCACCCCAACCCCTTGAACCGGGTTTGCTTCACTATCAACTACCTTGGTGACCAAAGGCTCTGGAAGCAGTGAACCTGCCAGACTGCGCTGATAATAGCCGCGAGACGCGCTGATCGTTGCCGGAGTCAATGCCTCAGCAGAGGCACAAAATACAATTTGTCCCGGAAACCCAATGGACGTCGCCTCTACCTGATGCAGACCAGCACCCGCGCGATTACCGAGCTGGAAATTGACTTGTGCGAAACCTTGTTCGTTAGAAATCACTGTCAGTTCTCGACCAGCTCTGGGGAGGTCGGTGACTTCGCCGTCTCCAGCTACAACCTTAAAGGTAACTGCGCGATCAACAATGGGCACATTGTTACGATCAACCAGCTTCACCACCAAAGGTTCATCAAGAGTTAAGCCTGCACTGGAACGCTGATTATTGCCTTGCACTTCCACCAATTTCTGACCAGCGTTTGCCAGAAAGTTGACTGTGACTCTTTCGATACTGCTGTTTCCTACTGCGTCAGTCGCCACAACATTGATTGAATTAAGTCCGGGCTGTAACAAGAAATCAGGTAATTCAAAGGCTCGATTTATCACCTCGACCTCTGTCCCATTGACCAACACACGTGACTCTTGCGAGCCGCTGAGGCTAGAGCGGATATCATCCAGTGAACCAGCAATGGTAATTTGCGACTCAGTCGTAACCATACCTTCGCGAATACTGGTTAATATGATTGAGGGGGCTGTTGTATCTAACACTATTGTGGTGGTGGCGGTAATCGCCTTCTCACCATTTAATGTCATATAAGTTCCAACCGCAGTTACCCGGTTCGAACCTTCGTTTAAAGCTAAGGTTGCTGTGAATTGCCCTTCATCTAATACGGCATCAACATCATCAACACGTAACGAAGTAATAGGGCCTGTGAATTGCCCGCTAACCGCAATTTGAGGTGAAGTTGTGACAAAGCCATTGGCAGGTGCGCTGATTGATAGTTCAACATCAACGGAAGACCGGTTGGGATCATCGGGAAAATCATCAAGTTCGTTGTCTACTCCGTCACCGTCGCGATCCGAATCCTCATCGTCATCAACACCATCGCCGTCTGAATCGGAATCCTCGTTATAAAGGTTTGATGAATAAGTAATTCTGTCTCGACCGCTAAAGGTGACGACAAATTCGATGGAATCACCACTAGCTAATGCAGCCGTTTCATTGATGAGTACCGCATTTCCGGTGTCCGTCACATCACTAGGTTCAACCACAGTAACGCTGGCTACACTAATATCGGCAATTTCCAGATAAAACGGCCCAGGAAGCTCCTCGCTACCTGTATTTACAAGGGTAGCTGTATAGCTTATATGGCCGGTTCTGCGGTTATACCTGCCCCTTGAGTATTCGATTGAAGCTTGTTCTTCGGTTAGCACCGTGAGTTCACTTGTCACCACTTCAGCGTTTGTGAAAGGCGCACAAAACATCACGAACGCAGCAATAATAGGTAATAAAATTTGATTTTTATTTCTTCGCCAAAACACAGTTTTCATCCAATTCTGGTTAAGCCAAAAATTCAACCGTTGCTGCGTAATACGGTTTTCGAGTTACATATTAATGTAGTGTCATCAAGTCTGCTTTAATGCTCGACGTCGAATGAACACCAAACTGACCAAACCAGCCAGTAACGTTAAAAGGTTCCCAGGTTCAGAAACCTGACTGACAACATTATTGAGTTGCAGATTTGAGATAGTCACGAATGAGCCAGTGGCGTTGTCTAATGAGGTCAATTGAAATTGTAAACCCAAGGTGAAACTGGACAGAGTCGAGAGGTCAAAGGTTACTGTGTTAGAACCTGAACTATTAATAAAAAAGCTAAAGGCAGGAAATTCAAAGCCTGTAGACGAGTCAATCAGAAAAGCCCCAAATTCATCATCATTGGCCACAGCTTCTGAAAACAAGTAATCGAAGCTTAAAAAGATGTTATTGCCAGGGATGATAATATTGGGATCACCTAAAAATGGGTCATTTGATAGAATAGAGGAAACTGCAGTACCTTCAAAAAGGGTAGCGGAAAAGCCATCAGCAGATACTGTGACGCTGGGGTCTGCAAAAAAGTCGTTTAAGTCTAAAAGTGTCGCTTGGGCAATAGAGCTAGTGCAAATACTTATTAAAAGTACTAGTGTCGGGATCAACGGCTTATCCAACAATTGCTTCATTTGTGTAGTCCTTAGCGTAAGTTTTATACTTGCCACTTACTTTTTATTGGTAGATATTTTCCATGCCGTACAACTAATCAAACTACATATTATGGCGCCCAATCAAATCGACATCATGTTGTATTTTTTTCCCATTCTATAAAAGAAATTGAGCAATTATCAACCAGTATTTGTGAAGCTTTTGTTATATTTCTTTGGGTTTCGCAGGTAAATACAGTAGTGAGATGGATAATTATTTTATTTAACAATTAGTTAGAAGTTTCTATTATTTATCATATGACTGTTACAAAAGTGATAAATAGGCTCAAGCCGAATTTTAAGCAAAAAAGAGAGAGTTCTGAAGAAGCGCCACAAATTAGTCCTAACTGTTGATAAGATGAACGTTGTATTTCGCCAGGGTTGGATTCGTAAAAGCAACGCCAGTCACGAGGTAAATAACTCCATTTACCGACGCTGCTTATCACTCTAATTCAATTTTTGTTCTATGGATTTGATTTGAGCTTTAGCATTACTGTTACTGGCATCAAGTGAAAGGGACTTTTTGTAGTTGATCAATGCTTTAGCGTAATCCTTCCGAACGTAGTAGGCTTCAGCCAAACTATCAAAGGGGTTTGACAAGCTAGGAAACTCAGCAACCTGAAGTTTGAATATTTTTATCGCATCATCAACTTTATTTAACCCCAACAATCGATAACCAAGCGTGTTAAGTTGGCTGTCTTCATCGAAGGCATAAGATGCGCTATCGTCTTTTTTAAGCTGGTAATAGCGCTTAATGCAGCTATCCACATCCCGAATACAATGGCTCTGAATTGCCAACCTAATAGACTTAGTTCCTGACGGCTTGATGTCGTCAATAATGCTATCAGCGATATCTCTTAGGATATTACCAGTATCGCGAAAACTGACGTTGGATATGATAGAGATGCCCAGATTATATTGAGGATAAACTATAATCCAATTTTGAGTGCCATAAAGTCCTCCGTGATGCAGGAGATAAATCCCCTCCTTGTTCGATTGCATTTGCCAAAAATACCCCATTCGACTGCCACTCACTCCACTTGTGATTGTTTTATGACTCTCTTTAACTATTGGATTATCAACTTCCAGCTGCAGGGCTATGTATTTAAGCATGTCTGTAAGAGTTGATTTCACTCTACCCGCCGCTCCCCAGAGCTTGGGTGCTTCAGTAAAGGCTGGCATTTCTTTTCCAACCTCATTGTAGCCGTAAGCAAAATGAGGCATATCGTCGTTTTCTAGCGTTATCTTGCTATTCTTCATACCTGCTAATTCTTTCAATGTTTGAATCAGCAATGCTTCGAATGTGGTTTCATAGACAGTCTCAAGAATATATGCCAGCAGGTCTGGTGCGATATTGGAATATTGATATTCGCCATGGGTTTTCTTTAACTCGGAGTTATTGAGAGCTTCTAAAAAAGAGGCTGGACTTACGTCCTCAATGTCAATGTATGGTGAAAGGTCAGGAAGGTTTTGAGGAATACCGGAACGATGCGTCAGTATGTGTCTAATCGTTATTGGGTTTTCACTAGAGCTGAGATTCAACAAAGGTTGCGGAAGATACTGATTGATATCGGCATCGAGCGAAAGCTTTCCTTCTATGACAGCTTTTGCCGTGACTAAACCAGTCATCGTTTTTGATACAGAAGCGATTTCGTAAAGCGTGCTATCGTCAGGGCGATTGCTTTCACCAATGGTAAGTTCACCAAAATGTTCTGAGTAGGGTTCACCGTTAAAATAAACACCTATAGAGACCGAATGGAATCTTTCGTCTGAAAGCAACGTTTTAGCATGCTTTTTAATTACCTGCCTAACATTCGTCTGCGCTTTTTCTGCGTTATGGCTATGAGCGTTAAACGTGGCACAACTTATAAGTACAGCCAGTACCAGAATACATTTTTTAAACATCGAATTACCTCAACTTGTTGAGGAGCCAGCGTTGTTACAAGCTCCGTCTATGGAGGTCTAATCATGGCAATAAAATATTCAGGTTTCGTCCGACTAAAAAAGTCGTACGCCTTATTTTTACTGGGATTACAGCATTCGTAGGGAAAATTTAAAAAATATGTGAAGTCATAATTTTGATTGGCGATACTGAGTTGGTGTCATCAGCATTTGCTTTTTAAACGCAGTGTTGAAAGAGGACTTTGAGTTAAACCCAACTTCATAAAGGATATCTAATACGGTCTTACTTTTTTGTTCAGGATCAGAAAGTGAAAAAGCCGCGGCATTAATTCGATACTCGTTGATTAAATCAAAAAAGTGCTGATTCATATGTCGGTTTATCAGCAAAGAGAGCTCACTCACGGACATATCAAGCTGTTCCGCAAGAGCCTCAATCGTTAGAGTCGGGACAAGATAAGGCTGATGTTTTTCCATATGAGCCCTAAGCTGCGCAATTTGTTCCTTAGCACCTTCATCCAAAACCAACTCGGGCGCGCTTGGTTTATCGACTTCCATTTGTTTGATGAGCGTTTCTGACGGCTCTAATTTCGATTCTATTCCCTGAAATAAGCTAGGTTTTCTTAATACCTGAAACAATATCCAGATGCTGAACGATAAAGTTACTAAAAGCATAATTGACGTCAAGGTTGCCATGATATCTTCATGAAACCTAAACTTGAGCACGTTACGCGTTAATACAATGACATAATTCACGGTATATAGCTGAACCAGCCTGATGAGCCAATTTGTATTCAATTTGTTGGGATCAGAAAAGTGATCGACTAACACCTTTCTATGTCTTATTAATATTCGAAAACAAACGCCCAAATATAGTGCTAACTGCACATGGACAAGAATGCTGATAGCAATAATCTCGATTTGATTGTGCAAGTTTTCGTAAAAAGCGAGCTTACCTTGAACATCTACGAGGTAATAACCAGGAAGCAATATGAGACAGGAGAGTAAAAAAGGACCGGTGTGCCATAACTGTCGCCACTTCAACCTAAAGTCACTGTGAATGACTGAGCGAACATAAAAATACAGCAGAGGCGCTATCAGAAACGAAGTATTTGCTCGCGTCATATCGAGATTAAGGTGCGAATGATAAAAAGAAGGGAATAGAAAATTGCTTAGATCTAACGCGGTAACAAGAAGAAACCCTCCAAAAATCCTATTGCTTAATCGATTACCCGAACGAACAGTGACTAAAAAGGAAGCAACGATTAAGTGCGTAAAGAAGATCAATAACACAATAGAGGAGTTTTCTACGACCAAGAGCTCAAGCCTTTGACTACGAATGAGCTTGTTATACTACTCCATACTATGACCTTATCCACCTGTAAATCATAATCTCTATCTTAGATTAGAGCTCGAACCTTATTCAGTGCATCTACAGAAAAACCTCTATCGTAGAAATAGATAACGAGACCATTTTCATCCAATAAAATCACTCGTGCGTTGTTAGGATTTTGATTTCCTGTATAGCGCTGTACCTTATCGCCATCGGCATACACTGTTATCACGCCCTTCCAAAGCTCCTTAGGAATGCCTCTGCGCATACCGTTGTTAATAACAGTACTAAACATGCGCGGCGCCATGCCCTGAATGGTGGGAATTTCATATACAGGCAATGAGGTTTTTGTCATATCAAGGCCAATCAACCAACGATCGATATCAAATTGAGAGTCTTGTTTGTACCCAAGTAACAATAAGGTTTTGTCACCAGCAAAATACTTAGGCACTTCAATCGATTTGCCTTCTAAAGTCTCACCTTCAAATGAAATGATTAGAGCACCCAGCTTAACGTCTGCGGGATAATCATAAGTTGCACAGGAACTTAATCCGACCGTAAAAAGAATGAGCAGTACTCGGAAGCTATTCATGAACTATCAACCAATAATAGTGTTTTTACCCATTACGCGTGAAAGCCATGAAAAGCCCAATTGTCTCTAATATTTATCCAACACTGCTTTAAATAACTGATTTAATTCCTGAAAGTCAGCATCTCTTCCTACTGGTTTACCACTAAAGGATTCAATTCGTTCAAGCTCAGATTGTATAAAGTCATTGATGACTGGAATGGACGGAATTAATTCCTTCTCAAGACTTGCTCGCTTTTTCTCAAGGAGTGATGTGATGGCATCATTAAGCTCCGTTCTTTCAGCAATCATAGAACGCAACACTTCAAACTCTATAGGTGCGGGTTCGTCGTACTTCTCGATCCACATAATGGCTAAGATAGGCCTTAAAACGTAAAAGTACTTCTTAAGCGGCACGAACTCTTTCTTCAGATACTCACGAAAATTTCCTTTCGCCATGTGCCGATAGTGATATATCCCTTTTTGAGAAGAAGATATCCTCGGCATCATTTCTCTCGCAGTCGCTGCAAACAAATTATCGTCGACATAAACGATTGGTGACTTCATCCACTCTATAAATGCAGGGTTTGACTTCCAATACAGCTTAAGCGCTTTACGTATATCCCAGCCGTTAATGTCGATCTCATCAACTATCGGATACTCAATGACATCTCGTTTATCCTCAAGATCAACAGCCAGGTACCAATCTTTAGGATGTGCATAAATGAATCGAACATCATAATCACTGTTCGGTGAGGCGAATCCCCAAGCACGACTTCCCGACTCAACGGCATATAGCACCTTTACACCATGCTCTTCTTCAGCGGCATGAATACGTCGCATGATTTCTGTATGAACATCCGCTGGAATAGCGCTCTTCAATTTATCTTCCATTACCTTGACTCCTATTTAACAACTTCCTTAATTAAGACCTCAGAATGAGAAAGGCCAATTGCCATGATAAATCTGAAGTTTTGCATATTTCAAACATATTGTTCGATTAAATTAGTTATCTAACTACTCACTTAAACGAACGATTGAATTATGAAAATATCATTAACAAACAGCTTTATGTTAGCGGCAGGTGTCGCTATTTGTGGCTACTTTATCAGCCAAACTCTATACAACTCCAAAGTAGCAATAAACACCTCAGAAGTTAAAGGCTTAGCTGAAAGGCAAGTTAAAGCCAACACGGCTAATTGGGAGCTGTTCTTCACCGTCAGCGATGACACGTCCTCTTCCCTATCCAATCTGTATCAATCAGCTGAAGAGCGTCAAGAAATCATTATCAACCTACTCAAGGAACAAGGCTTTGAAGATTCAGAAATAGACCTAGGTGTTATTAATCTGCACCATCAAGAATTCAGGGATAAGAACCAAAAGCTAGTTGAAAACAAACGCTCTCTGATAGGCTCAATTAGTGTTTCAACAAGCAAAGTGGATTTAGTCTCATCTGTCAGATCAGAAATCAATAAACTCATCGCCAAAGGCATAGAAATCGAAAACCACGCCCCTATTTACCGTTTCACTCAACTCAATGACATCAAGCCTGACATGCTAAAAGAGGCGACGCTAAACGCACGCAACGCAGCCAAAGAATTCGCCGAAGTTGCTGGAGTTAGCGTTGGAAGAATACAACAAGCCAGACAAGGCAATTTCTCAATCAGAGACATCGGTTCTAACTACAGTGATACTACGAAAATAATGAAAGACGTGCGTGTCGTAACCACTATCGTTTTCTATTTGACGGAATGAGGTGTTGACGAAAAGTTGCACAAATTGCTTGCAAACCGTTTTTTTGACCTCTATGATGCGCCCGTTTTCTATCAACCTATTTACTGTAAAGGAGAAATTATCATGACATTACAATTTAATTCCTTTGCAGGTCTTGCCCGATAATTATCAGTAAAACGCGAGCATAATTCGCGTTTTCTCAAGCCCGGGTCTTATGGCCTGCCAATTCGCTTTTTGAAGAAATATCCTATTTTAAGGAATTGGTACTATGGGCACATCCGTCCAAACGATAAATGAAAAAGTTAACCTTATTGCGTCTCAAGAAACGTGGATAGAAGGTCTAGCGATACAACAACTCACTAAAACTGCAGAACTAGCTGGAATGAACAGAGTAGCGGGTATGCCCGACTTGCACCCAGGCAAAGGCTACCCTATCGGTGCTGCATTTTTGAGTAAAGATAAAATTTACCCAGCCTTGGTGGGTAACGATATTGGCTGTGGTATGTCTCTTTGGCAAACCTCGTTAAAGCTGTCAAAAGTCAATATCGATAAAATGGCTAAGCGACTCGACAAAGTTGAACAGCCTCTGGGTTCAGAATGGCAAAGCTTCATTCAAGACAACAAAAAAGACAGGAATATCGTCAACACAACCTTTGATCACTCTCTTGGGACCATAGGAGGCGGTAATCACTTTGCTGAATTTCAAGCGGTAGTCGATGTCTTTGATCAAGCAGCCTTTGAAGCGTTGAATTTAGATAAAAAGCAACTACAACTTTTGGTTCATTCAGGTTCAAGAGGATTAGGACAATCCATATTGGTTGAGTATGTTCGCCAGTTCAATCATGACGGATTAATAGCCGACAGCACAGATGCCGAGCACTATCTAAGCTTACACAATGAAGCTGTGCGATGGGCAGAACTCAATCGTCTACTAATTGCCAAACGCTTTTTAGAAGCTGTTAAAGCGGAAGGTCAATGTCGTCTAGATGTTAATCATAACTTAGTGACTGAGAAGGAACTCAGTGGTAACTCTGGTTGGCTGCATCGAAAAGGAGCAACACCCAGTGACCAAGGACCAGTTATTATTCCGGGTTCTCGTGGCGATTACTCTTATTTGGTAAAGCCAATGTCCTGCGAAAAGTCTAACGAACAAGCCCTGTATTCATTGGCGCATGGCGCAGGACGTAAGTGGAAACGTGGTGATTGCAAAGCGCGCTTAAGTCACAAATACAAACGCGAGGATTTGTATAGAACAGCTCTTGGTAGCCGCGTTATCTGTGGCAATAAAGAGTTACTTTACGATGAAGCACCTCAAGCTTATAAGGATTGTGAAACTATCATCGACGATTTGGTTTCAGCAGGCTTGGTATCTGTGATCGCCAAACTAAAACCTATCTTAACCTTTAAAACACAAGGAGAGTGTCACTCATGATTTTACTGCAACTATCTGCTGGGCAAGGTCCAAGAGAGTGCTCAAGAGCAATCGCATTGGCGACTCAAACATTCTTGAAGGATTGCAACAAAAGGAAGATTGAAGCCACCTTAATTGAACAAGTGCTGGATAACTCTCCCGACTGTTACAAATCGGTGTTAATTGAAATCAAAGGAAGCAAAGCTAAATTAATCGCCGATGAATGGAATGGTGTCATGCAATGGGTTTGTCAAAGCCCTTTCAGGCCAAGCCACAAACGCAAAAACTGGTTCTTTAGTGGACAAGTATTTGAAGTTAACGAGGCTGAGTTTACTGACGAAATAAGCTATCAAACATGTCGAGCATCAGGTGCTGGCGGACAACATGTGAACACGACAGATTCCGCTGTTCAGGCAACACATTTAGCAAGTGGCATCTCAGTGCGAATTGAAAGCGAGCGTAGCCAACACGCAAACAAACGCCTAGCTAAAGCACTAATCATGCAAAAGTTAGCTGAGAAAAAGAGCGAGCAAATAGCTCAGCAGGACAAGGCGCGTTGGTCCCAGCATTGGGACTTAGAACGAGGGAATCCAAAACGTAAATTCAAAGGGACTAAGTTTACATCTTAGTCTCAACACAAAGAGGACAAAACAATGTAATTCCAACAAGGACTTAATGCAGGTGTATTTACTGAACTTCGATTCAATAGATGCTCCTGCAACAAACAAAACTTTAAATGGAATAGGAATTATAAAGATGAAATACAAATATCCACGAACACCACATTTACCATGGTCTCCAGGAGCAACCAGTGACGACGTTTGTCATGATAATATTCAGATGTTTTCCGGTAAAAATATCGTCATTACAGAAAAAATGGATGGCGAGAACACCTCTATTTATTGCGACAGCATACATGCAAGATCAATAGACAGTCGTTTTCATCCATCTAGAACCTGGGTGAAGTCCTTGCAAGCAAAGATTGGCTACCGAATACCCGAAGGCTGGAGGATTTGTGGCGAAAACCTTTACGCTAGGCACTCCATCGCCTACGAAAACTTGCCCGACTATTTTATAGGGTTCTCTGTCTGGAATAGCGAAAACCATTGCTTAAGCTGGCATAAGACAAAAAATTGGCTACGTCAGTTTGATATCCCAACACCCAAAGAAATCTATAGAGGTAAATGGGACGAATCAGTGGTTAAGTCAATTATAATAGACACATCAAAAGTTGAAGGATTCGTTGTGCGACTTGAAGATGGGTTTAGTTATAAGGAATTTAAAAACTCTGTAGCCAAATGGGTTAGGAAGAATCATGTGTCTACAGACAAGCACTGGATGCATCAAGCAGTCATAACCAATGGGTTAGGAGAAAGCGGCGATGAATAATTTAACGAATTGGCTTTCAACACTTTCACAAGATAGCAAGCCAACATTTGAAGAATGTAAAACTTACCTTGCTCAGCATTTGCCTTTATTAAATGAATTTGTAAGAACTGAGCAAGATGATATTTGGCACGCCGAAGGCAATGTTGCTATTCATACCGATATGGTCCTACAAGAACTATATAAGGTACTCGATAGTGACGCTCCACATATAACAGGGGAAAGACGCCAAGCGCTGGTATTAGGCGCTCTACTCCACGATATAGCGAAGCCCTTAACAACTCGTCGAAAAGTATTGAACGAGAAAGAACGAATAGTTGCGCCAAGACACGAAGAGCAAGGTCGTAGTTACCTCGCGTTAAGGCTTTGTGAACTTCCTTTGTCGCACACATGCATCGATTCAGTTTTGGGGCTTGTTGGGTATCATCACTTACCCAAGCTTCTAGTGATTAAGAACCAAGATAAATCGGAATATCTAAGACTTGCCGGTAACGCAGATACAGAACTACTCTACTGGCTTGAAGTTGCGGATATGAAGGGTAGGATTTGTCCTGATTTAGAAAATCAGCTGAGTTACCTCCAAGAGTATCGAATGTTCTGTGAAGAATATGGCATTTGGGAGGCTAAAGACATGTATAAGCTCATTCCAAAAGCCATACAAGTTAAAGAGAACACCATATCTCAAATTTATTTGAACAACTTAGCCGTTGATCAAATACTCAGGCGAGAAATTACGGTTCCAGAAGAAGCTGTCGCAAAAACTTATGCGTATGCGGAACGTTACTCAAATTTTGTGATTATGTGCGGTATTAGTGGAAGCGGAAAAAGCCATTGGATTAAAAACAATTTAGCTGACTTTACTCTCATCTCATTGGATGAAATCAGAGAAGAAATCAACGGCTCTAGAGAGAATCAAAAGAGCCGAGGACAAGTGCTTCAAATAGCCAAAGATAGGCTCAAATTTTGTTTGGCGAAAAAACAAAATGTTGTTTGGGATGCAACTAATTTGCGTAAAGACTTTCGAGACACACTATGTACTTTAGGGCGAAACTATCATGCATTGATTACTTTAGTGGCTTTTCAACAACCAATTACAAGTATTAGAAAAGGCAACACAAACCGTCAACATGCAATACCTGAAGACATATTAGATAAGCAAATATCTAATTTTCAATGGCCTGAATTTGGGGAAGCACAACGCATGATTGTAGTAGGAGAGAAAGGGAAAGTTTTATCTTACCAAGGGAGTTTCAATTTCGAAGGAAACGAGATGCAATTACAGTAATTCAACCATTGACTGTTTAACAAAAAAGCCTATGATCAGCTTTCTTCAAAACTTAATTAACGAAGGGGGCTGATATGTATTCCATTGCAACAACATCGATTCAATTAAACTGCCTCCAAACAGTTAAGTAATCTCTGCGTAAATCGAGCACTTTTTGACTGATTAGAGGCTATCTAAAGCTTTTAATTAGCGTCGGCCAGTTCCAATTTAAATAGAACCTAAACTCTGCGTCCGACGCGGAGATATCGATGAATTCATCAAAAAATTTACTATCGTGCTGCGCCTCTATTTGTGAGGGCGATGGCATTTCACCTCGTCATGAAAAAGAGAGAGGAAATAAAGGTAAAACGGACAATAAGCGCTTATGCAGGCAAGTTCATAAAATCGTTAGGATGGCAATTGTAGAGTTAGGTTTGGAAGGATGGGATATAGCCCATGTGACCTCCCATCAAAATGGCACTTCAATGCTGTTATGTATGGAGCCTATTGGTAGTACCCAATCGGATAAAATCGATAACCTGTTAGCTTGGTTTAAGCAACATCAAGGTGCACTTAGAGCGATCATAGCTCATGGCATTCATCGCAAGCATGTACCAACTTTACAAATCACATTTAACTAGGGAAGGTTTATGATTAAGAAAAAAGCAACATTCAAGCATTGGCTTAGTGAAAAAACAAGCAAGGAATTAGACGAACAAAGTAAAAAATTACTACATGCGAAAGATGTCAGGCATGTGCGCCTTATGGCAGACGCACACCTAGCGAATGATGTCTGTGTAGGTTGCGTGTTGGCGACTAAAACACTCTTGTACCCTGCAGCGGTTGGGGGAGACATAGGTTGTGGCATGTTAGCAGCGGAAGTTGACCTTAATTCAGATGATATCGACGCATCAACAGCAGAAAATATCTTTGCACATCTAAAAACAAACGTGCCGATTCAGGCACAAAGGAAACCCCACTTTGTCGATAGCATAGGGAAATTATCATCAGATAAACTACGCCAAGTAGCTCAGCGTTCGGGTGGTTTGCAACTCGGAACACTGGGAAGGGGAAATCACTTTTTAGAGTTGCAACGTTGTCATACATCTAACCAAGTCTGGATTATGATCCACACAGGTTCTCGGTGTATGGGACCCGCTATCAGGGACTTCTATCTCACTCATGCTGAAGGACAATCAAAAGGGCTCGGGTATCTCGATTCAGAGACCGAACGTGGAGAGTCTTATTTAAATGATATGCAGTGGGCTCGACGTTACGCAGAAAGAAACCGATTACTGATACTTGAGCAATGTCAGCAACTCTTCCAGAAGTTCTTCTCAACAACAATAGATACAGCTCAAATGATTCACTGTGACCACAATCATCTAGAACGAATTTCTATTGGCAGAGAACAACACTGGGTACATCGAAAAGGTGCATGTTCAGTAAAAGGTGGTGAATACGCCGTCATTCCAGGAAGTATGGGAAGTGACAGCTTTCACGTCAAAGGAAAAGGCAATGCTGACTCTTTATACTCTAGCTCCCACGGAGCAGGGAGGCAGATGAGCCGAAAGATGGCATCTCGAAGTATTACGACTAATCATTTGAAGGAGCAATTAAAAAGCACTTTCTACCAACCCGAAAAATTAGCAAAACTGACCGAAGAAGCTCCTAGCAGCTATAAAAATATAGACAACGTCATGGCGCAACAACGCAAACTAGTGACCGCAGTGAGAAGACTGTCACCAATCTTAAGTTATAAGGGAGTATAAGCCTAACTACTAGCACCTCATTAGTGGGGTGCTAATATCCATAAGTTCGCCAACCTTCGAGGTAATAACTGAGTAAAACAGGTTTATCAAGCATGTTAACTTCTGCTGTGTCTGACATTTGATCACTACCGAATACGCGCATTGAACTTAACATAGCGTCGTTCAGATACCTGACATCACTCAACGCTCTTTTAAACTCAAAAGGTACTGAAGATTGTTTGGCCATTACGAACCCCCAGTCACCAAAAGATGGGATATCAGCGTGATAAGGCACAACAGCGCCAAAGCCAGCGGCTTTAACGGTGTTGGTGATACTCCAGAAAGCTTCCTTTGCATAATAGGGACTAGTAGCTTGTGTCACCATTAACCCATTGATGCTTAAGTTGCCTTTCATCATTTGATAAAACTGCTTAGAGTACAAACGGCTGAGAGAAAGATTATTGGGATCGGGTAAATCACTAATAATTAAATCGAAGCGTTCCTCATTTTCCTTTAAGAACCGAAAGGCATCCGTGAAGATTATCTCGACTTTGTTGTCCTCTAAGCTGCCTTGGTTTAACTGCGACAAATAAGGATTACTTTTAGCTAGTTCAACAACGTTTTTATCAAGATCAACTAATACAATTTCTTCAACTTCATCGTATTTAAGTAACTCCCTAATTGCTAGACCGTCCCCAGCTCCAAGCAATAATACTCGCTTGATGGGCGTCTCCATATGAACAAGAGGAAATACGACTAAGGATTCATGATAACGATGTTCATCAGTGGAAGAGAATTGAATATTGCCATCTAAGTAAAGACGAATATCGTCCTTATATTTAGTCAAAATAATCTTCTGATAAGGTGTTTGCTCCGCATGAATAATACGGCCGGAGTAAAGAGATTGATCCCACTTTTCCAATACCTGATGCGCAAATATCAGTGCACTTAATAATATGGCAAGAACAACTAAAAACAGGGTTGTTGCATTGCCCTTTTTTTTTGCGAGCTTTGCCGAAAATATATTAATAAGCACAGCGACAATAGACAGATTAATCAGTCCAAGAACAAGAGACGATTGGTAGTTCCCAAGCACTGGTAAAAGGAAAAACGGAAAAGCTAAAGTTGCTATTAAGGCTCCCGCATAATCAAAGGAAAGGATGTTGGCAATATTAAACTTTAGAGATTGAAACGACTCCATCAGCCTCGTTAGGAACGGAATCTCTAGGCCTATCAGGAATCCAACACTTATCGTTAGTGCAACATAAGTTGGGACAAACAATCCTTCTACTGAGTAACTCAGGTAAAGCAGAGGGATACTCAAGCCACCCAATAATCCCAAAGCCGCTTCAACAACAATAAAGGTGTAGAGAATATCCTTATCAATATACTTAGAAACGAACGATCCTATCCCCATTGCAGCCATGTACAAGCCAATGGTGACAGAGAAGTACTGAACACTATTCCCAAGAAAATATGAAACCGTTGTTGCAATCAACAACTCATAAACGATGGAACAAAGCCCAGCCACAAAAGCAGCGTATATTAAGGTAAAGGTTTGCCTTTTGTCGGCTGTAGCTTCCGCACTATCCATTACTTACCTTGACCTGGGCCACCACCACGATTTTTGGTGCCACTGACGCTACCACTACGCGTACTTTTCTCGTAATAATAATTGGTGTCATTGAAATACCAAAAGCTTGGCTCGTGATAATCGCTACCAAAGCTGACGTATCCATAACCGTTAGCCGCTACAGGAAGCAATAAAGTGTATAACAGCCCGATAACCACACTAATATAAATGATGGCTTTACTCGTTTTTTTCATTAAGCGCCTCCAAGGTCTTGCGGAAAATGCCATACTTTATTTCAACCAAAATAAGGCCGATTACGAAACAGAGCATACCTAACCAAAAGTGAGGTAAATCACTGCCTTTCCTCTTGAGTAATGTCACCTTAAGTGTTTTAGGATGTACACTACGTTTTGATTCGACGATAAAGTTCAGGTAATAGAAACCAGTTACTGGAAAGGTTATCTTAGTTTCAAAGTCTCGCTTAGCTTCGCTCCATTTCCCGTCAGAATCTCGCCCGCTTTCTCGCCAGAGCTCTTGTCCAAACGAATAAAGATATTCTTCATTCCCGTCCAGTAATTCTACTTCGACAAAGGTCCAATGATTATCAGGTAAACTCCCTTTGACTTTCACTTCAAAGACTTCGCCAGGCTTTTCTACAATAATAGGACCAATTTGATAAGGTGGTCTTTCTTCCTTCCCTTCTCTTGTTACCAAGGTTTCTATTTTGGGAACCGGATTAACACTATACTTATCGCGCTTTACAATCATGTTGAAATGGAGTGAAAGCAAAAAGCCCAAACCTCCCCATATCATCAGAGCAATACCTATAACGCCCCAATTCAAAGTATCTTCCTGCACTTTTTTCATTCGCATCCTTGTTCCTGTTTTCGTACTTCTTCCTGCCATAGCTTGGGTAACCTTTACACCAAGTGTATCAGTACAGCAGAGAAGCTAATGGCACAAATAGCTTCCAACAGGCCCGCACCAAGGTTTTTATCAAACTGAATCTCCTTCCTCAGGCTTTTACCCGGGATGACCAGACGATCAATGAGTATTAACAATATTGGTAAGCAAATAAAAGCAATGACAACGGTTACAACGAACGACAGCAAATCTTGTTGCCAATCAGTAAAGTCACCGGAAACACCATTCATGATAATCAACCCTAAACCTATAATGGTTCCAGAAAATCCAATTGCAGCAGCAATGTTCTTGTTCTCGAGTTCAGCATGTATGTCATAAGGGGTGATTGCATTATATAAGATTGTAAATAAGGCTAAAGTCACTTGTCCTAGAACGAAGAAAACAGCGAACGAAACAAGGCTTCCTTCTCCGGTTATGGCTCCGGCCGCAATAAAACCTGTCGCTAAATAAACGGCAAACTGTACTGCCCCTACTCCTAAATCATGCTCTTGCGTGAGCTTTTCGATATTACAGAAAGCTTTCAAAATAAATTTGTCGTTAATCCAGCGAGACAAATTAAGCAATAAAATACCAGCAGCGCTATAACCACCTACAGCCATTAAGTCACTTTTAAGGCCAGTTGAAGGCCCCGCCAAGAGTGCTGCGAATATCACAGTAACTCCGAGATAATAACCAGACATCGTCATAGCAACCGCTAGGTTATCTTTTTCGGCAAGCTCTTCATTAATACTGTATGAGGTAAACAAATCTTTCGCCCATTTAGCTAATAAGAATAAAAAGGCGTACAAAACAATAAAAGATACGATTGTTAATATGTTTTCAGGAAGTATGTTGGTAAATTCCATATAGAAATCCAGTTTTATAGTTTTTTAAAATCTGCTGCACTAACCGCGACTATGCTCAGAAACAGTTATTTTATGTGGTTTAAAAGCCTGCTCGAAAACGCCAACCGACAGTTTGGGTTCACAATTTCCACACATAAACACATCAATAGCGGCATATTGAGTCTCAGGCCATGTGTGTATACTGATATGAGATTCTGCTAATAAAGCAACACCCGTAACGCCTTGGTTCTCACCAAAACCATGCAGTTTGATATCCAGTAAAGTCGCACCACATATCTGTGCAGCTTCCTGGAGTGCCTGTTGAATTATCGAAATATCTGTTAAGTCAGATGCACCATACAAATCGATAAGTAAGTGCTGACCAAGAGAGGAGTGACGGGCGATAATGATGAATCCTTTTACACAAATTAACTGGCTTCGCCAGGTGCTCCCAGCGTTCGCGGCAATATGCCACATTGCACAGGCCTTGTGAAGATTTACCTATAGTTCCTTTGAATGATAGCTAAGCCCAAAGAAAGGCGCTCCATATAGCTAGAGCGCCTTGATTGTTATTTGACAATACTCAGGTTATTAAGGGTTATTACAGAAAGGTAAGCAATGTTCAAACGGGTGCGGATAAAATTTGCGACCGAATGTAAGGCGGATATTTTGTAGATTGATATTTACATAAGTATCTTGCAACGTTTTACCCGATTGAGTAATTGAAACATTAACGTCTTCTACAAAATTGCTCACTTGTTCTTTAACTCGAGCACCAAAATCAATTCCATTAGTGGGATGCACAAATACACCATCTGGAATTTCTTCGTTTAAACTAAATAAAGTGCGATCGATTGAACTAGCCCCATTTTCCAAAAAGCGGCGAATATCGTTATTGAAATCGTCCTGAAATTTATTTTCTATTTGGTTAGAAAACACATGTAGGAACGGCAATAAGTCAAACACAAGACCTGATGAATCGACATCAACATCTATATAGTTACTAAGCGGATTCACGGCAGTAACTCTGCCAGTGTTGACATTATAATTCGCAGCAAAACTCATATTGCTGGCTCTTAATGTTACCTTTGCTCTGAGCAATGAACTTTGTTCTGCACGAACAATGCCGTAAATACCAAAGCCTTCAACTCGCAATTGCAATGTTCCATTAGAGTCAGGTTGCCCCATTAAAACAATGCTAATGGGGCCGGTAATACTTACACTGCTGGATTTGAACTTGAGAAAGCTTGGTAGCTCTTCCCTAGCGAGATCTGCCGCCGTCTGAGTCAAATTTCTATCAAGATCATTCCTTAAGTTTGTCATACGTGACAACAACCGATTGTTTTCCCTAAAAAATGGCATAGCGCTTTCTAACTGAAACTGTCCATTAGTCAGACACTCGTCGAAACTGCCCACTTTAGCATTAACATAGTTAATAACGACTTCGTTAAAATGAGCGGATGGGTCGTATTGCAAGCATTTGGATGCGTGACCTGCGAGGGAATATTGCGAAACAAGCAGCAAAGAAGCCGCTCCGATTAAAGAGCGAAGTATACGTTTATGATTAAACATTTTTCCATTTCCTTTTTAAATATAAAACACACCAATGTGTTTTATTTACCTTTACTTATGCATTAATGCATAAATTAATACCTCAACTTAAAAAGCTGAGATATCAACGATCATTTAATTGGTAAATAAAATCAACACAAAGTTTCATGGATTTGAAAATAAAATGTGTAAATACATGTCAAAACCTAACCTTCCTCAAGAGAGCTTTATAAACGACTCAAGATTTATATCATTCAGAAAGCCTTTATCATGACTAACCACTATCAAGCCTCCACGCCATAGATTTAGCACCTCCTTTAATGAAGATAGGCCAAGTAAATCAAGGCTAACTGTAGGTTCGTCTAATACCAAATAATCCATAGGAGCATCATCGAAATTACGACAAGTAAATAGACAGATAAGCGCGGCCCTTAATCGTTCACCTGGGCTTAACTCTCTCATCGGCTTGTCCGCCAATCCCAATGGAAACTTATGTGCAATTACCCCGCTAATAACTTCTTCGTAGGACTTCCCTGAGCTTCGTTGCCAGAGATACTCGAATAAACTTTCCTCTATTTTCCAATTAGTCGCATTTTGACTGATGTAGCCATAGTGCTTTAAAGTCGCTATAACACTCCCTGAGTCAGGTCTTTTCAAACCAAGCATGACTTCAAGCAAGCTTGTTTTTCCAGCACCGTTATCACCAGTAATTGCGATTCTTTGCCTGCGTAAGGACAATGTCACGTCGTTAAAGCTCCCTAACAACGATACTGATTCAAGTTCTAGGTAGTTTTTATCATGAGCTTCAGTAATTGCAGGCACAACGGATGAAAGAGGCAAAGAAACATTCAGCTGTTTCCTTGCAGCCTTCAGCATATCCATCATCACATCTCGCTTATGCTGACTGGTAGCTGCCACTCTTGCTTGGCTTTCTTGCGCCCAGCTTCGTTTTGAATTCAATCGTTGCCGAGATGTCATACGACCTAACTCCCTCAACCTTCCTTGATTCTTTTTTTGTTGCCTTCTCTGGCAAATACGCTCCGAACGTATTTCCTGTCTAAGCAAATGGCTTAATTGGCTGACATATTTTTCTTGCTGATCATGTCTTTCTTTTTCCAACTGAGCCGTTAAGTCGCGATAACAGCCATGAAAGTATCGTCCGCCAGACTCCTCAAGTAAGAAGAAGTGTTCAAAGAGACTAAGTAGCCTTT
Source organism: Alteromonadaceae bacterium M269 (assembly GCA_004353515.1). Lineage (GTDB taxonomy): Bacteria > Pseudomonadota > Gammaproteobacteria > Enterobacterales > Alteromonadaceae > M269. Next base: position 80,869 of record SMNZ01000004.1, read on the forward strand.
CGTCGTGAGTGACGACTATCAAACCACCAGACCAGTTAACAACAAGCTCCATCAACCATTGCATACCCTGCTCATCTATATCGCCACTAGGCTCATCTAAGAGAAGGAGCTCTGGTTGACTGAGCTTTGCGTAAATCAGGTTCAGCTTGCGTAATTCTCCGGGAGTAAAATAATCACGACTTGCGTCAGCTATTAGCCCGGATTTCGCAAACTCTTTATATAAAGCCTTGTCATCAAAGGTCGAGAAATGTTCATCAATAGCACCTTTGTAGGAATTAAACAGATTGTCTTCAAAGCACTGATGCACACAAAAGTAGTCATCCGTTCTACATATATCATCTGTGACTTCGGGCGCCGAAAGCGCCCTTATCAGAGTAGATTTGCCTGCGCCATTGCGACCAACAATAGCCACTTTCTCATAGCCAATTTGCATATCAAGGTTATTGATAAGCTGGCGGCCATTCGCAGCCTCAATACTTAAAGATTGAACAGATATCAAAGATGAGGCACTCATAACTGCACCTCCTCAGCTTCAACCATAAGTTCCCTTAAAACATATTTAGGCCCTCGTAAAGTCAACGCAACGCCCGTTGCATCACTGGCATTGCCTAATACTTCGCAGCTGCTATAGGCTTTTCGAATAGCTTTCTGCGATGTATATGGAAAATATAAAGTCCATGTGGCGATATGGTCACTTACTCTATCCAACAACACCTGCTTGAGCTTAATCACTGCCTCATTATCCTGAGAACTCATAGCGACGTACTCATGCTGCCCTGCTAGGTTTTCGAAGCTAATCTCTCCAGGCTCGTAATCGAGTAAGTCCAGCTTATTAAAAACAATAAGCCGTGGTATATCTTCGGCGCCGAGCTTCTCTAAAACATCGAGTGTTGTTTGCAACTGCATTTCAATTTCAGGATGGCTGGCATCAAGCACAATAACGAGCAAGTCCGTTTCAGTAATCTCGGCCAAGGTCGATTCAAAGCTATCCAGTAAATGCTTCGGAAGCTCTCGAATAAAGCCTACGGTATCACTCAACAAGACATCACCGTATGTGGTGCGACTCATCCTTCGTGTAGTGGAGTCAAGCGTTTCGAAGACTTGATCCTTGACAGATAACTCAGCTCCAACAAGTTGATTCATCAACGATGTTTTACCGGCATTGGTATAGCCAATCAACGCAATTCGCTTACAACGACTGCGCTGTTTCCGCTGATTGATGCTGATATTTGACAACTTTGTCGAAAGCTTCTGTAACTGAGTCAGCCTTTTATCGAGCTGCCTGGCCAATAACTCCGAAGCAGTTTCACCTGCACCACGACTTCCCATAATGCCACCAGCCTGCTGATCCATATTCAACCCAATCCCACGTATTCTCGGCTTGAGGTACTTGAGTTGCGCTAACTCAACCTGGACTTGCGCCTTTCTGGAGTTGGCGTGCCTTACAAAAATATCGAGAATGACAGACTCTCTATCACCAATAGAAAAACCCGTCGTATGTTCGATATTTCGCATCTGAGATGGACTCAATTGCACATCAAACACCAATAAGTTTGCATTCATTTCTCGAGCATTTTTCGCTATATCAAGTAGCGTCCCAGAGCCGATAAATGTCTTCGGCGTAATTTCGCCGTAGCTAAGCACTTCGTAGCCAACTGTTTGATGACCTTGAGCCTCAACTAAACCTAGGATCTCTGTGAGTTTCGCTTGTTTATTTTCTTTCCCTCCTTTTTTTGATAGTGAAACGACATAACTCCTATTGCCCTGTTCACTAGTCTCTATCTCACTCTCAACGCTATTATCTTTATGATTAAATAACTTGAGAATGTTCTCTAAACGTCCTTCATCAGCTAAGGGGACATCTTTATGTTCGTTGGTCGGCTGTGATGTAAATCGCATAATATTCAACAATCTGCACATGCAGTATTGCCTCTTAAACAGGCACAAAATATCAGGCACAGTTAAGCGCTAAGCAATTTTGAACCTTAGTAATTTATGAGAACAATCAAGCTTTGAATGCACGGACTCAATATTAACTATTGGTAATATTTAGTTAATGTCAGAAGTTGCCTCAGCAATTATTTTGCAGGCACAGATATACGAGCCAAATTTTATTTAGCAAACAAAGTTTTGATTGAAAGTGTTTTAGTTTTTGCGGGTACTTATAAAAAGTACTAGATGAAGATTAAATTAATCATGTCGGCGAGCATCCTATGTTCACTCAAAATAGCAGGGTGCTTTTTTGAGCACCACTACTTTAGTGAAAAATTCTATGCTCTGCAAATAATAATTAAGTTTCTAATGAAACTGATAAAACGTATCCTCTTTCATATTCAACAAAAAGCCTACTGAAAAATCTGCTACATCAACGTTTATTAAACCCTCAATACTGACTAATTCGCCTTCAAGGCTGCCATGATAAGAGTGCAACAATAGACTAAAGAACGATGTTAGTTTTTGGTCGAGGACTTGGTTAACAAATTCAAACCACCTCTCAGCATCGAGCCCTTTATCTGAATTCAGTGCTATTCTTTTCTCCCTTTCTTGAATTTTTTCTTTTTCCTCCAACCAGTTATTTACCTTAGATTGACTCCATCCTTTTCGAAGAAAGCGCTGAATCTGTATATCAAAATCGGCCTTACGCCTACTGCGGCACCTATTTAATTTCCCTAAGGACGTATCGCAGTCACAAAGACCATTAGCTGTATAGAAATAATGACTACCTTTTTCTAGGTATTGGGATACAGACTTATTATAAATACTTACCCAGTTCAACTGAAAAGACTTAGCCATTAATGCAACCTTTTCAATATTTGAATCAGGTGATAATACTGCGGTAATGAAGTAACACATAAAAACGCACCTAATTCAGATTACTAGGTTAACGAAAAGCGCCATACCTTGTTAACTTGCTCAATTTTCAATCCGTGAATACCAAACAGCTTAATTACCTCGGCATTAGTTGAGCTATGCAAACTAGGTTTAGTCGTTGTATAGCTTCCGCCTCCTGCTACTGCCATAGGTAACATTAATTGATCGGCTAGATAGTCATCGACAATAACATCGTCATTGAATAACTTTAAAAGCCTCCCAGCTGCTCTTTTAGCGACTCTTTCTGCAGATATGCTCACTTCACCAACAACTTCGAACACATTACTAAATCCATTTTGTCGATAGCTGATAATTAAGCTATTCCCCGGTCCCGGCGTGGATACTTCCCTTATTTTTCCGATATCACTTTTAAGCTTGAGCCTTTTAGCCACTGTCTCGGTTTCTCGCTGAGCTATATTCACCGGCAAGTGGCTGATCATTGCTGTCACCGATAACCTGTCTTCAAGTAGGCCATGCTCTGAGGTTTGGCTACCTTTTAGCTCATCAATATCCAATGGTTTAAGGCTTTCACAGGGGTCTATATGTAAACTCCATTTACCTCCACCAGCCGGATAAAACCCCAAAGCATCAACTTCAACGCGTGTTTTAACCCCCATTTTCTCGAGAAGAGGAAGGAAGGCTTCCTGTAAGAAAGTGACTGATGGCGACATTCCATTGTGTGTACCACCTTCAAAAGTCACTTTCGATTGACCACCAGCTAAGGCGAGAGGTAAAAGCACAGTTTGGCACACCAAAGATGTACTACCCGCTGTCCCAATCACAAAATGATAATCACCTGCTTTCACTTTATTAGGTGTCAGTACAATGCGCTGTGAACCCAACTCATCTCCGTCGATTAGACCATCACAAATATCTCTAGCAGCTCGAACACAAGTTAAATGCTGTCTTAGTAATCCAGGCTTATTCCTTTTAGCTCGAATATTAAAGACTTCTACCTTCACTTGTTTTAACAAGGCGAGAGTTAAGGCAGTTCTCAAAACCTGACCACCACCCTCGCCCATCGAGCCATCTATTCTCACGCTTTCCATACTTAACCTACTTATTGATTATTACCCTTTTACACAAACGATTTGCTTAAGCGTATGTACTACTTCAACTAAATCTTTCTGTGCTTCCATGACCTTCTCGATGTCTTTATAAGCATGAGGGATCTCATCAATTACTGCAGCGTCCTTACGACACTCGACACCTTTCGTCGCCTCAACCTGGTCAGCAATGTTGTAGACCTTTTTCGCTTTGGTTCGCGACATGACTCGCCCTGCTCCGTGGCTACAACTATTAAAGCTTTCAGGGTTTCCAAGCCCTCGAACAATAAAGGAACGTGCCCCCATGCTTCCAGGAATAATCCCCATCTCACCCTCTTGCGCTCTAACAGCACCTTTACGAGTTACATAGCAGTCCTTACCAAAGTGATGCTCGCGTGAGATATAGTTATGATGACAATTGACTGCCATCTCTGCCGCAGAGAAATTCACACCCAACACTTTTCGCATCGCGTTAATGGCGTTGGTCATCATGATTTCACGATTTTTCTTCGCATAATCTTGAGCCCATTCAACCGCTTCAACATAATCATCAAAGTACTCACTCCCTTCTTTCAAGTAAGCCAGATCTTTATCCGGTAGATTGATTTGGTGTCTTTCCATTTCTTTCTTCGCCAAGGCAATAAAATAGTTACCAATACGATTCCCTACACCACGACTACCTGAATGCAACATCACCCAAACACTATCGTATTCATCTAGACAGAGCTCCAAAAAATGGTTCCCCGTTCCCATGGTTCCTAAGTGATTGATGTTATTAGTTTGCTTAATCGCCGGATGCTTCTCACAAATACGCTCAAAACGGGCTTTTAAACTTAACCATTCAGTAGCAACCAGCTCTGGAATTTCTTGCCAAGCACCTTTGTCATTTCGGCTTCTAGGAGTTCTTCCGTGAGGCACCGCTGCTTCAAAAGCACTACGAATACCTTTTAAATTATCCGGCAAGTCCTTCGCTTTTAAACTTGTCTTTGCGGCAACCATGCCACAACCAATATCCACACCAACAGCTGCTGGAATTACTGCATCAACTGATGGAATCACACTCCCGATTGTCGCACCTAAACCGAAATGGACATCGGGCATCACGGCAATATGCGAATGCACCATCGGCATTGACGCTATATTCCTGAGCTGTTGTTGCGCCTGTTCTTCAAAAGGCACACCTTTTGTCCATGCTTTAATTGGCGACTTACCTGTATATTGGTAAGTATTATAATTTTCTTGATTCTCGTTACACATTCTCTTGTTCCTTATATCCTTTCTCGCTCTTACTGTGTGTTCCTTCACCCCCGACGTCCCTGTCTAGCACTGCTCCTTCTCAATTTCAAATACTGGCTTACACTCGGCTCACATTAACCACGCCTTTCATTAGTCCTTCAAGACCGCTATGTACGGTTAAGTGCTCGATTTTATCTGCCATTTTTTCGAGTGCCTCCAATTCCTTGAGACGCATCAGTGTAGGGTTGTTTTCCATTACTTTTGCCGTGTTATGCAAACTCCTTGTCGCTGAAGTTTCCTCTCGACGCCTAATAACATTAGCTTCAGCTTCTTTTTGAGCTTCAACTACTTGATTAAGAATCGCCTTCATTTCCCCAGGCAAAATAATGTCTTTCATACCAACACTTTCAAGCTCAACACCAATATGGCCTAGCCTTTCAACAACCAACTCTTTAACCGTCTCATTCACATACAGCTTATCCAGCAAAATATCATCGAGTGTTTTTGTACCCACAGCCTCTCTTAAGGCGAGTTGCAGAGTTTTGTATACGGACTCTTCGACATTCTCAACACGATTAGCTGCCAGCTCAAAATCAACAATACGGATATTGGCGCTGAGGTTTATCCTTAAACTCACCCGATCTTTGCTCAAGATCTCTTGACCGCTAATTTCCAACTGCTGTGTTCTCAAGTCGAAATATTTAACTTCGATTTTTCTATTCAACTGCCAAAACCCATGTTGTCCAGGTTGTAAGATCTCTCTCAACTTCCCATCAACATAAACCATACCGATATGCTGTTTCTGTACAGTGATGTCAGCGACAGGCACTGCGGCGACCGTATTACTGCTCCGGATTAAGCTACTTGAGGAGTTCGCCCCTGTGCGTTTAATCAACTGAAGTAAGTCACTATCAACTTTAATTTTGTTGTCGATATTGATCACTTCCAACCTAAATTCACCGGCATCTCTCCAGACATAAAGGTGCTCGCTAGGCGCAACTATGCCTCTTAGCATGTCATTAAAATAAAGTAGTCCAACTTCGTTAGCATCCAACTTCCAATGCGTAATATGCTCGGCTAGCGCTTCGTTGTTTTGGAATATCCTGATGGCATTCCTATCTGTAAAATATAAATCGTTAATATCAAAACTTTTGAAACTCAATGCCTGACTGAAGTCCCAAAACTTGTACTTTCCTGTGCCAAAAACGGCTTCAAACTGCTGGTTTCTATAAGCCAAAACCCTCTGATGTTCGGCTACAACCAATTCTTTTCTAAACATCATTGCTTTCTTCCTTAACGCTATTTGCGCAGTTTGCTAATAAGGTTTACTAACTTGGCAACAAGTGGATTCAACATTTCTGAGTGTTAGGGAGCGTCCTGCTTACTAAAACTCTTCCCTATTGTTCAACCTGCTGTCAGTGGCTAAAAACAATTATTAGCGTTTTATTTTTTTATTTGGTGCTTATCCAAAGCTAGGGCGGGAATCGAACCCGCAACAAACGAATTACACTTTCGTTGCTCTACCAATTGAGCTACCTGTTTTAAGGTGGGAGTCGAACCCACGACCGACGAGTTACGATTTTTGAGATCATATTCGCTGCTCTAACCATCTGAGCTACTTAATGTACAAACGATTGGCATACACAGTCGCATCGCTTAGTGCACCAGAGTGAATCAGAATCACATCCATCTAATCACCGTACGCTCTTTCTATTACAACGAGCGTGCCAAAAAAATAAAAACCTCGAAACAAACACCATAAGCCAATGATTTAATTGATTAAAATTTAATTTCCAAACCTATTTAGGTTTAATAATCATTTACAGAAAGCGATAAGACGTATAAATTTAGATTTAAACCTATCCAATTAGATATGATAATGAGTAAAAAAACAGTCGCTGTAAGTATGTTAGGTACTCAGCTCGATTTCGTTGGGAAGCGTGTCGACCGCTGGAGTAAGTGGCGACCTAATATCAGCCTGTGTAGTCAACAAGATTTGGTGATTGATGAGCTTCACTTACTCCATGACAATCACAGTACTCGTCTAGCGAATACCGTAGTTGAAGATATAGCGGCTGTTTCACCAGAAACAGAAGTTGTACTCCATACCATCAATTTCCTTAACCCTTGGGATTTTGAAGAGGTTTACGCCAAGCTATTTGATTGGTGTAAAAAGCAAACCTTCGATAACGAAACAAACGATTACTTGTTCCATATCACAACAGGAACGCACGTTTGGCAGATATGCTGCTATCTATTAACGGAAAGCCGTCACTACCCTGGGCGCCTTATACAAACCTCTCCTGACAACAACAAAGAAAGTCGTTCAGTTGGCCGAGTACAAGTGATCGATCTCGACTTATCTAGATACGATCAACTGGCTAACCGATTTGATGTTGAGCATCAGGAGGGCAAAGACTTTCTCAAAGGCGGTATCCAGACTAAAAATGAAAAATTCAATCGACTCATTAGCCAAATTGAGAAAGTCGCCATCCGCTCTCTAGAGCCAATTTTGTTAACAGGCCCGACTGGAGCAGGTAAATCCCAGTTAGCCTCGCGTATTTATCAGCTCAAAAAGATGCGTTCTAAAGTGAGTGGAGATTTCGTCTCTGTAAACTGCGCAACATTAAAGGGCGAGAATGCGATGGCGGCCCTTTTTGGGCATACCAAAGGCGCCTTTACAGGTGCTCAAAGTGCTAGAGATGGTTTCCTATTATCAGCCAATGAAGGCGTGTTATTTCTCGATGAGATAGGGGAGCTTGGTATTGAAGAACAAGCGATGCTTTTGCACGCAATAGAAAACAAAAGCTTTCACCCTGTTGGCAGTGACAAAACAGCCTACAGTAACTTTCAGTTGATTGCCGGAACCAACAGAGACCTTAATCAACAGATACAAGAAGGCAAATTCAGAGAAGACCTTTTGTCCCGTATTAACCTGTGGTCTTATCAACTACCAGCCCTGAAAGAACGTGTTGAAGATATACCTGGCAATGTCGATTTCGAACTCGATTTATTCTCTGAGAAAACAGGGCAACGTGTACAATTCAATAAAGAAGCACGAGAGGTATTCCTAGATTTCGCACAATCACGAGACGCAAGCTGGCAAGGCAACTTCCGTGACTTAAGTTCTGCCATTACACGACTCTGTACGCTCGCTGATAGCGCAAGAATTGCAAAGGCCGATGTGTTGGAAGAAATCGAACGCTTGAGAAACTCCTGGACTCAAAACACAACTTCAGGGCAGAACACACTTCTCGAAAATCACCTATCAGATGAACAAATTGCGTTATTGGATGAGTTTGATAAGTGTCAGTTAGATTACGTTATTGGCATATGTTCTCAACACAAGTCAATGGCAGCGGCTGGCCGAAGCTTATTCAATGTGAGTAGACAACAAAAGAGCTCAAGTAATGATTCAAGCCGGCTACAAAAGTACCTCGCCAAATTTGAGCTTAAATGGTCAGATATAGTAAATACGTAAATTGCTTACACTGTACTAGTGTTCTATTCCCAATAACTATACAAAAACGTAAAGTACAGGTCTTATTAGAATAAAAAGGCGTCAGATACTTGTTTAGTATATGGACACTGTCTGGTGTTGCCCTAGTTTACTTGGTGGTACTTTTTGGAGTAGCCATCTACGGCAACAAAGAGCGAGAAAATAATAATAAACAACGACCTATAGTCTACAGCCTGGCCTTAGGAATACATTGTACAAGCTGGGCTTTTTACGGAACTGTAGCTCAAAGTGCAACCTATGGTTGGCCTTTTATCCCAACCTATTTAGGCAGTATTGCGCTTTTTGTTTTTGCCTTTCCTCTCCTGCTAAAAATTGCCCGAGTGACTCAAGCCAACAATTTGAGTTCTATAGCGGATTTAATCGGACTGCGTTTTGGGCAATCCCATGTTATCGCAGGCATAGTCACACTGATCTGTTTCATTGGCATTATTCCGTACACCGCATTGCAGCTGGTCGCTATTACCCGCAGTGTTAATATTTTATTAGCTGAACCTAGTTCATGGGCTGGTAGCACCGCGCTCTATGTATCCATTGCCATGTCGGCCTTTACTCTGCTCTTTGGGACAAACTCGGTTGGGTTGGCAGATAAACACCTAGGACTTATGTTTGCCATTGCTTTCCAATCGCTTGTCAAACTCATTGCTTTTCTGATCATAGGTGTCTTCGTTTGTTACGTCATTTTCAATGGTATTTATGATTTAGTCGGTACAACATATCCTTCAACATCAGAGACGCGCCAAGGACATTCTTCAGGACATTGGATCTATCTAAGCCACATGCTGCTCGGGTTTGCAGCAATGCTTTGTTTGCCTCGTCAATTCCAGGTGAATTTTGTAGAAAATAACGGTGAGCAAGAGCTGCGTAAAGCTCGTTGGTTATTCCCTCTTTATCTGGTTGGCATGAACTTATTCGTTTTACCTATTGCTTTAGCCGGTGAACATATTTTCAGTAATCAAAATATCAGTGCAGATACCTACATGCTAATGCTACCTATGATGGAAGGTTCTTCATCCGTTACTTTGATTGGGTTTGTCGGTGGCTTAGCGGCAGCGAGCAGCATGGTAGTCGTCTCAACCCTTGCAGTCGGTATTATGTTGGCCAACAACCTAGTCACCCCAATCTGGCTTAAAATACAAATCCGAGCGTTTAGTCAACATAACTTATCCAGCGCAACTCTGATGGCAGTTAGGCGACTAACAATAGTCATCGTTATAGCTTTATCATACTTCTATTCTGTTTATGTTAGTCAGTACTCACCTCTGGTTAACAGCGGTATAGTGTCTATGAGTTTGGTCGCTCAATTTCTACCAACACTGACCTTAGGGCTATTGTGGTCGCGAGGAAATAAAAGCAGCTTTTTTGTTGGATTAACGGCGGGAGTTACCCTGTGGGCGTTGATGGTATTGTGGCCCAGCCTTTCGGCGAGTGCTGCGACACCGGATGAATTGAGTATTGCGTTAGGCGTATTTTGCAGCTTACTAGCCAATTTCATCGCTTATATCATCACGGCTTATTTAACCCCGCAGCCGATCAAACAACTTATTGCCACACCAACGCATTCGCTACAAGGCTGGGCTATTCGTTTTGAACATTTGGAGGCTCTATCTCAGCGTACCCTTTTATCTGAGCAACACGAAAACCTATTCCCACAAGCTGTTTCATCGCCTCCCAACGATTACGCTAGTGACCAACTTGTAACACAGGTGGAACTAGCGCTAACCAATCAAGTGGGTCGAAGTAGCGCGCAAATACTGCTCAATGTCATCGCAGAAACCAAGCCATCTGAGATGCACCAACTCGTTGATTTAGTGGAAGATGCCAGTCAGAGCTACCAATTTAACCAAGAGCTGCTGCAATCTTCTATTCAACATATTGAACAAGGTATTAGCGTTGTCGACAGAGATCTAAAACTGCTCGCTTGGAATCAACGTTATATTGAGCTGTTCGATTTCCCTAAAGAGCTTATCAAAGCCGGTGTTTCTCTCGCTGAGTTATTAGAGTTCAACGCCAAACGAGGCTATTTCGGTGACAACGTCGATATTGATAAGGAAGTTAATAAGCGTGTTGAACATATTCGTAATGGTAGCCGCTATCGCTACCGAAGAACCGGGAAAGATAATCGCGTTATCGAGTTACAAGGTAATCCTATGCCGGGCGGCGGTTTTGTTACCACCTATGCCGATATTACTGAGTACATTCAAGCTCAAAAGGCCCTAGAGGATGCTAAGAACACGCTAGAGCATAGGGTCGTCGAGCGCACTCAGAAAATACAGCAAGTTAATGAGCAACTGCATGACGCCAAGCTCGAAGCCGACAAAGCCAACGAAAGTAAAACCAAGTTCTTGGCCGCAGCTGGACACGATCTTATGCAGCCCTTTAATGCGGCCAGTTTGTTTGCTGCAATGCTTGAACAAAAAACAGTAGATACCGAGCTTTCACAAACCTCAAAAGGCCTAGTGCAATCACTTAATAGCGCAGAAGATCTGCTTACAAGCTTACTGGATATGACTAAACTAGAGACGGGCGTGCTTAGTCCAAAAATGCGTTCTTTTGAGTTGCGAGAAGTGACCGATTCTCTGGCTCAAGAGTTTGGTGTGTTGGCGAATGAAAAAGGACTTGAGCTCGACTATATCCCGGCTAATGTTTCGGTGTTTTCCGATAGCAAACTACTCAAGCGTGTCCTACAGAACTTAATTTCCAATGCCATCAGGTACACTAAACAAGGCCGTTTATTGCTGGGTTGTCGTCGTACCAAAGACAATATTTTCATTCAAGTTATCGACACTGGACCGGGAATTCCAGAAGAGCAACAGGCAATGGTGTTTGAAGAATTCAAGCAGCTTGAACAGAACATTCAGGAGCAAGGCCAGGGCTTGGGGTTGGGCCTCACGATAGTCGATAAAATATCTCGTTTATTGGAGCATCCTGTAACGCTGAAATCGATCCCTCAAAAAGGCACCAGCTTCACGCTATCAGTCACTCGCAAACAGCTATCGACAAGCAAATCAGAGCTCCCTGCACAACGCGAGAACGCCACCATAGGCTTTCTCGCGAACAAACATATAGTCGTTATCGATAATGACAGTCAGGTTTTGGAAGCCATGCGACAACTCATCTCTAGTTGGGGAGGCACCGCAACTTGTGTTGCTGAGGAGTCATCGTTGCTTAACAACTCATCCGAATTGCCCAACCTTATATTGGCTGACTTCCATCTAGACCATGGCCATACAGGCGTTCAAGCAGTTACCAATCTATTTAACGCCTGGGGTAAGTCAGTACCTACTATCCTAAACTCTGCTAACTACAATGAAGATATTAGGCAACAAGCAATTGACCAAGGATTCGCTTTTTTAAACAAGCCATTAAAAGCTGGTACATTAAAAAGAGCAATGAAAAAGGCAATGGAGATTTAGAGATGCGAGGCAGGAAAGTAACACCGAAAGTTCGCGACGGAAAAGTTCAAAAGAAGAATCGACATCAATGGACTGAGTTTCAAGAGTTACTTGATCAAGAAACGTTTTCGACAATAAAGATGAAACCCCAAGAGGGATATATTCATGTTGTTGATCGTAAAAGTGCTCTCAAGTTCGTTAAGCTAATACCGGATTGGGAAGACATGTCAAAAGGACTAAGCGCTCTAGTACCAGACATCGATGGATGCAATCATCAAACAGACATGAACTACTATCCAAACTCATACAATTCAATTTGGCTTTCTCCTTTTCCAAAAGATATGACTCTTTATTGGCCTAAAGAATTTGGTGAAGGACATAAGGAAGTAACAGATCTTCTAGGAATCGAGCAGGAAGAAATAGATGATGAAGAAATAAAAACTGTTTGGACAAAACCTAAAGCACAAGCATGGCAGCTGTTACATTTATTTTTATACGACTTGTACTGTCATCATGAATGCATGTTGCAAGGTAAAGACAACTATCATCACAGCGATAAACTGGCGGAAGAATACGCCATTAAAACATCGGCCATCATCTTACCTGATTATGAAAAGGTCGTTGGACGGTTTTATTAACTCTGTAACAAATACACCAATGTGTCGAGTAATTTTACACCCCTTCAACATAACTCAAAAATATTAAATAAAATCAAAACTTTAGGTAAAGGCATACTTCATGCTTACGCTGTTCCTTCTAAAAAAATAAAAAAGGAAAGTACTAATGGGACTAAAACTTGCTCTTGCGGCAATACTCACTTTTTCACTAACACAAAACGCCAACGCTACTATTATCGAAGTCGTAAATGGTAATTACTATTCAATAATACAAAGTACGGGAAGCAGTGACTCTAATGGCAAAAATGATTCGACATTCGACCAGAGTCCAATAGATAACACACCCTTTACCCATCAATTTTCGTTTGATAAAGATTCATTGATAAACCAATCGGTAGCCATTGAAAGTGGATCATTTGGTGATGCAACCAGTCAGCAAGAGTGGAACAGAGGCATTTATAGAGCTGAAAGTGATGTGCCTAACACACCATTCACATCAAGCCTTCTATCCATGGTTGATACTACTCAATATGATGTCACTGAGAGCATTGAATTATGGGCAATTAACTCTGTAACAACAGATCTCATCAACAATACAACAGCCTATGAGCAACGGCTGAATTTCAGTTATGTTCTTTCAGGGTTCTCTTCAGAAGATTCTCAAGGCGTGAACACATCAAATAGTTTCACTTATTTCCTCAATATATTTTTGAATCTAGACACTCCCCTTACAGCATCCGATGTCTTAGGTGTTGATGCGAATACAGTCGATACTATGTTAAGAGCCCATCAAGGTAGATCCCTTACTATTACCGAAGGAATTTCAGTAGATACTTTCGTTAGCAACAATCTGGGAGATTTCACTTCGGGTGGCTTCTCTACCATGTTTTTAGGTGATGGAACCCTTGAAGTCAGCGTCCCTGAACCTGGGCTTTTTACGCTTATATTTGCAGCCTTTTTAGGGTTAGCTAGAATGAGATCTCGTCAGTAAAGGCTTAAAAGCGCGATTTTACTAAATAGGCTCGCGCCTTCCAATATCGTTAGCTATCTAGCGGCTCAAACTCCATCACCTGCTTAAAGATGATGCCTGCTTGTGTTCGATTGAATACACCCAGTTTTTTAAGGATGGCTGACATGTGCTGCTTGATTGTTGTTTCCTGAACATCGAGTTCGTAGGCAATTTGCTTATTTAAAAGACCATCTGCGACTAACTTCAATACACGAAATTGATGGGGTGTCAGTTGGTCCAGCTTTTTAGCGAAAGCTTGGCCCTCCTCATTTTGGATGCCTTCAACTTTTTCCTTCACACCTTCAGGCAACCATAATTCGCCATCTAAGATAACAGATATCGCATCGGCAATATCATTGAGATCTGATGATTTAGGAATATAGCCACTAGCACCAAAATCCAGCGCTTTTCTAATAATAGTTGGGTTTTCTTCTGCCGAAACCATAACCGCCTGAATACTAGGATAGGCATTGCGTATAGCCGATAAACCGGTAAAGCCTTCATTGCCAGGCATATTCAGATCGAGAAAAACCACATCAATTTCTGGATACTCCTCCAGCAATGACATGGTTTGCTCAAAGTTTTCCGCTTCGTAAATTTCACCATCAATAACAGACTGAACGGCTTGTTTTAATGCTCCACGAAATAATGGATGATCGTCGGCAATTATCGCTTTCATAGGCTCCAATAAAGGATCAATCAACATGTTTTCTCCATACTATCATGCATTGTTCTTTTTGGTCCTCGCCCTACTCAGAGAAATTAGCGGAGCAAAGTGGAGCCCCGCAAACCTAACTAAAAGTGATACGCCACAGTAAAGCTGACAGTTCTGGGATCCCCGAAGAACCCTGTTAACGTGGTATCGCCACCTAAGCCTGGTGAAAACACTGGATTGTTAGGGTCTGTTTCATCAACACCTCCCACAAACTGGTACCCTGCGACTAGATATTCTTGGTCTGTTAGGTTCTTAACATGCAAACCCGCATCCCATTTCCCATCGTTGCTGAACCAAACAACACTCAAGTTCACTAATCCATATGCATCTTGTTCAATAAAGTTAGGACGCTCATCAATAAAATAGCTGTCGCGATAGTAGTAGTTTGCATTGAAGACAAAGTCACCGATACTGGTAGGTAGTGCATAGTTGATGGCGAAATTACCGGTAAAATCAGGCGTATTTGCGACCTCGAACTCATCAGCAATATTGGTTAGAACGCCATCCCTGAGTTCCAATACTTCATCAAAAGTAGCGTTGATCACGCCAACCGACGCATTGAAGGTTAAAGCATCATTAACAACATAAATAAACTCGCCTTCAACACCCGCAGCACTTGATTCACCTACGTTAGCTAGAAGTTGGTTTAAGTCTGTCGCAGTCTCACCTGGTAAAACGGTAATGTATTGTCTGTCCTGATGTTCCAATGCGAAAAAGGTCAGGTTAGCTCTGAATTTATCGAACCAATCGCTCTTAATACCAAGTTCAAAAGAATCAACAATCTCTGGCTCTACCGCAGGTTCATTTTCAGTCGCACGAGGGTTAAATGTACCCGACTTAAACCCTTGCGAGTAACTGGCAAAGAAAAGAAGATCATCTGTGGCTTGATATTCAACTCCAACGCGAGGCGTAAAGCGTGAGAAGGTTTCTTCTGATGGCGCGTCTAGAATACCGTCACCATTGGTATCTGTTCCTAATACTTGTGGTACACGTGCAGTTGCCAAAGAAATGGGATCTGTTCCAGGGAAGACAGCATCGAATAACAATCCATTATTCACGAATGCTTCTTTTTCTTCATCAGTGAAACGTGCACCTAATGTCAACGACCACTGGTCTGTTAGATCGATAGATGATTGCGCATAAGCGGCGATACTCTCGCTGTTATTACAACCGGAAACCTCACGAGTTAAACCCGGGGTTCCAAAAGCAAGGCGACCAAGCACATTTAACTGCGCGTCAAATAGTCCGCACGATTCACCATCGTAATAGTATAAGCCCCCAACGATGGTGTAGTTGTCTGCAATGTAGTTAGCTTGAAGCTCATGAGTGGTATTTTCGTCATCGAAAATGGCTGGCACATCAAAAATATCTAAAGACGTGCTATCGAAGTCGATGTTGGTGTCTGAATCATTTTCACGCGAAGATGCGACATACTTTAACGTTAAGTCGTCTGAGACATTCCAGCGCGCTGTAAAACTAAATCCATCTAAATTAACTTCATTTTCCGTAGGGAGACTGGTATTAGAATCAAAAACATTATCTGGAACAGGCGCATTTGTTAATAAGCTCGGGATAAGACGCGTACCACCTTTAGCATTAGAATCATCATCTGTTCTGTCATATGCTAGCTGGAAAAACCAATCATCGTTCGGTCTAAACTCAACACTCAGTCGAGCGGCTCTCAGGTCTTTATTGTAGTTTTCTAAATCTTGATTCGGTAATGCCGACGTTAAGAACTCACCAAAACCATCTCGGCTTAAATCTGCGTAACCAAAGCCGACATAAAGCTTGTCTTCGATAATAGGAATCTGGCCAGTCAATTTGAAATCTCGTTGCGAGAAGCTTCCCACTGTTCCCTGAATATTAAGGTCAAAATCCCCTGTCATTTCGCGCGTTACATACTTCACCGTACCACCAATGGTATTCTTTCCATAAAGCGTTCCTTGCGGGCCGCGTAAGACTTCAATGCGCTCAACATTCAGCAAGTCCAGAACCGCCCCCTGTGGTCTCGCTAAATAAACATCATCAACATAAATACCAACTCCAGGCTCAAATCCCCAAAGCGGATCTTGCTGCCCAACACCACGAATAAATGCTGTTAAGGTTGAGTTAGTGCCACGACTGGCTTGTAAAGTCGTATTAGGCGAAAACTGCTGAACTTCCGTGAGTACTTGAATACCCTTTTCATTCAACTCACCTGCACCAATCGACGTAATGGAAACAGGCACCTCTTGCAATGTCTCTACAGTACGGCGAGCCGTTACTTCAATTCGTTCTAAGCCAACGTCATCTTCGTTATCTTGCGTGTCTTGAGCCCAAGCCAAAGACCCCGACAGAGCCGAAGCGACTGCGATAGCACAAAGAGATTTACGATTTACTAAATAGCCCATAATGTTTTCCACTTCATGTGTGATGTTATTGTTTTGCACCTTTTTGGCACTTGCTGGCTACTCTAACGGATTTTTTTCAAAAGGTACTCTGTACCATAGTACTGTGGGCAAACTGCTTGATTTCATTAAGATAAGTCAGAACTTAAACATGTATTGGAGTTTTATTTACCCAATGCTGAATGACTTGTAAGCTAATCAGCAAATAGTATTTTCACAACTTTACAGTGTGAAGAGTTAACACCTTAAGTGGGTAATTGTATCTAGCCTCTCTGAGTATCAAACTTAAGAACGATCTGGGTATAGAAATACAAAGGATAATAAAAAATGCTGAGCTTTATTGGCTTAATTACTGGGTTGGTTTTACTGATTGTACTAACCATTCGTGGAATGAATTTATTCATAGCTGCACCTTTATGTGCGCTGATTGTGGCGCTCACCAGTGGTTTACCTATTTTTATTGGTGATACCAACTTCGTTGCGAATTATATGCAGGGCTTCTCAGGCTTTATAGCATCCTGGTTCTTTATGTTCCTTTTAGGTTCTCTATTCGGCAAGTTTATGGAAGACACCGGCTCGGCGGATGCAGTGGCTCATTGGATAGTCAACAAGTTGGGTATGCAACAAGCCGTCGTCGCCGTTGTATTAGCTTGTGCCATTTTAACCTACGGTGGCGTTAGCGTTTTTGTAGTCGCATTTTCTGTCTACCCCATGGCATTGAGCTTATTTAAAGACGCTAATCTGCCCAGACGTTTTATCCCCGCAGCACTTGCCTTTGGTTCCGTAACTTTCACCATGACATCTGCAGGTTCACCTGAAATTCAAAACTGGATACCGATTAAGTATTTAGGCACATCACCTTTTGCAGCTTGGGAAGTGAGTTTAGTCGTTGCCGTATTTATGGCTGCTTTTGGCTTTTGGTGGTTGAAACGTATGATTACTAAAGCTGTTGCGAACGGTGAAAAATTCGAGCACAGAGATGGTGATCCAGAAGCACTTAACCGTTCACTGCCTCACCCAATTAAAGGGCTAATTCCACTTATTGTCGTACTCATTTTGTCTTTTTCTCTGCATGAAGCACTGCAACAACTGGCGCTTATCGTGGCACTTGGTGGTGGTGTTCTATCGATTATGCTGATCAACTTTTCACGCTTTCATAATATGGAAAAAGCAATCAGCTTGGGAACAACAGGAGCTCTTGTTGCCATAGGTAATACAGCGTCAGTTGTAGGCTTTGGAACAATAGCTAAATCAACAGCAGCCTTTCAAACAGCCGTTGAAGTGATGACTCAACTTCCCGGCAATGAGCTGATTGGTGCAGCAGTGGCGGTCAGTGTTATCGCTGGTTTAACGGGCTCAGCATCGGGCGGCCAGGCTATTGCGTTACCTTTACTGGCGCCACATTACCTCGACCAAGGCGTCGATCCTGAAGAAATGCACCGAATTATTTCAATTTCATCAGGGGCTCTCGATTCGTTGCCTCATAACGGCTATGTAGTGACAACCATAAGAGCGATCTGCGGTGAAACGCACCAACAAGCTTATTGGGCTGTTGCGGCGTTAACTGTCGTTATTCCACTCATCGGGCTTTGTATAGCCGTTGGGTTATTCAGCATTTTCTAAGAGAAACCACCATGTCATTTTCTGTTTTAGTTCGTTCATTTTGCTTGGTCCTATCACTGATAGTCGCCAGTGAACAAGCCATCGCTGAAGAACTGTTAGTAGAGAAACAGCGTTTTACAACAACGAACTTTAAAACATTCAATGGCCAAACTATCCCTAAAATTGAGGCTGGCTGGGAGGCCTATGGCAAACTCAATGCAGCCAAGGATAATGCGATTCTGATTACACACTATTTCAGTGGTAATTCACATGCTGCAGGTAAGTACAGCCCCGAAGACACACAAGCTGGCTACTGGGATAGCATCATTGGCCCCGGCAAAGCCATTGATACTAATCAGTTCTATGTCATTAGCATTGATACTCTAGCCAACCTTTCGTTTCACGATCCAAATGTGATTACAACTGGTCCCGCGAGTACTAATCCAGCAACAGGAAAACCTTACGGTTTATCATTTCCAGTTGTCACTATCCGAGACTTCGTCAACTTACAAAAGCAAGTGCTGGAAAGTTTAGGTATTACCAAACTGCATGCGGTTGTCGGTGCTTCAATGGGTTCCATGCAAGCGCTAGACTGGGCTGTTGCCTATCCAAACCAAGTCCCACGGATGCTCTCTATTATTGGAAGTGGTCATAGTGATGCTTGGACAGTAACCTCGCTAGAACATTGGGCAACGCCGATAAAGCTCGATTCAAATTGGAAGCAAGGAGAGTACTACACTCACCAATCACCCAAAGAGGGATTAATTGCCTCTTTAATGATGATTACTCAGTACGCAACGCATCCCGAGTTTATCAATGCCAGCACCCCAAATCACACTGCCTTACAGAAAGAACCGCTTCAAGATATTTTACAAGGCTATGCTGCTGTCGATTGGCTAAGAGCCAGAGCTGCAGCTAGAGCTGAAGTATCTGATGCAAACCACCTACTGTATTTAGTTCGCGCAAGCCAATCTTTTATGGCCGGATTTGACAAGAACTTTGACGAAAAGCTATCGAAAATAAAAGCCAAAAGCCTATTTATACCAGCATCAAATGACTTGTTATTGATGCCTTATCAATCAAACCGCATTCATCAAAAGCTTGTTCAACTGGGTAAAGATTCTAGCTTAGTCACCTTATCTCCAGACAAGCCGTCATTAGGTCATTTAGATGGGCTAGTGAATATTAAGCTACACGCAAAGACCATCAGAGAATTTCTTGCATCGGAGGCGCCTTAAATTATGCGACTAAACTTACTATCAAAAACTAGCATAGCCCTTGGTTTATTGGCCTTGAGCGTCACCGCCAATGCGTTGGCTGACGAAGAGTTGCCGAATTTATCGCTAAACATTGACCAAGTGACTCTATCAGGGCTATCCAGTGGCGGTTATATGGCAAACCAAATGCACTTAGCCTACTCGGAATGGGTTTCAGGTGTCGGTATTATCGCAGCGGGGCCCTACGACTGTGCACAGAACAGCCTTTTTACGGCACTGGCGTCTTGCATCAACAAAACCGAGCCACCAGCAGATATCGCCAAGCTTAATGACATGATTAAAGCACTTAGCTCAGAAGGAAAACTGGGCAACTTAGAGGCGCTGAAAGATGACAAAGTTTGGCTACTAAGCGGCACTCAAGATACTCGCGTTATACAAGCGGTTGTCGACGGACTAGATCAGCAATATCGTACGTTGGTTAAGTCCGATAACGTAACTTATATCAAAGACAAAGCTTTCGCTCATCATTTTCCTACAGCTTCAAGAGGTAGTGATTGTTCGCAGTCAGAAGCTCCTTTCGTCGGCAGTTGCAATTATGATGCTGCGGGAAAAATACTAGAGCACCTATCAAGCGATTTAAACACCAAAACATCAGCCGTTGATAAAAACCTATTTGCCTTTTCTCAACAAGCATTAGCTGGAGAGTCAGCAAAAACTTTAGGCGATACGGGTTATCTGTATATCCCCACTAGCTGTCAACAAGGTCAAACTTGTCAGTTACACATCAACTTTCATGGTTGCAACCAGTATGCAGATGCAGTTGGAACTGATTACGTGACGCAAAACGGACTCAACGATTGGGCAGAGTCAAACAACTTAGTTGTGCTTTACCCACAAACAAAGAAGTCTGCTTTTAATCCGCTTAACCCACAAGGTTGTTGGGATTGGTGGGGTTACACCGATGAGAATTACGCAACTCGAGATGGCCAACAAATTCAGGCTGTCAGGAATATGGCCCTAGCATTAGTGGAGAAGAAATAATGCCTGCCAAAACAGTTTTAATTACAGGTGGTGCAAGTGGCATTGGCCTAGCCATCGGAGAATACCTAGGTCAACAGGGCCATCACATCATTTTGTCCGACTTAAATGAAGATACTCTTATTAATGCTGCTCAAACACTCAAACAAAAAGGGATCGAGACATCGCATTTAGTTTTAGATGTGACTAACCCAAGCGACATCCAACGTCTTCAGGCACAACAAGAATCACAGCCGATCGACGTTTTAATCAACAATGCTGGTCTTCAACACGTTGCACCACTTGAAGACTTTCCAGCAGATAAGTGGCAGCTATTAATTAACTTAATGCTAGTCGCGCCAGCTATGCTAACTCAAGCGCTATTACCTATGATGCGCGCCAACAACTACGGTCGTATTATCAATGTCGGTTCGATTCACTCATTAGTCGCCTCGCCTTTTAAATCAGCTTATGTCGCTGCCAAGCACGGACTCTTAGGTTTTTCTAAAGTACTAGCGCTAGAGACGGGCGATTGTAATGTCACAATTAATACACTCTGCCCGTCTTACGTCGAGACGCCTATGGTTAAAAAGCAAATCGCTTCTCAAGCCCGTGAACATGGTATTTCAGAACAGGAAGTTGTTGATAAAATCATGCTAGAACCAATGCCTAAAAAAGCTTTTATTGGCACAGACGAGCTCGCTGAGACAGCCAACTTTCTGATGCAAAACACAGCGCGCAATATCACGGGGCAGACACTTGTCTTAGATGGTGGTTGGACAGCTCGATAGGCCTGCTCACCATTTCATTAACAAAACTTTAGCA
This sequence comes from Alteromonadaceae bacterium M269, assembly GCA_004353515.1. GTDB lineage: Bacteria > Pseudomonadota > Gammaproteobacteria > Enterobacterales > Alteromonadaceae > M269. Next base: position 102,323 of record SMNZ01000004.1, read on the forward strand.
ATCACTTAAAAGACAGGGAAGTTGATTTATCGTATAATTCTGCTCCGATTTTTCAGGAGCACCCCAGCCTCTCATGCCCTCTTCTCAAGCATCCAATAACAACAAGCCAGACATCGGTTTAGTTGAATTTGTCGCCCTTATGGCGCTGATGACTTCATTAGTCGCTCTTAGCATTGATGCTATGCTTCCTGCTTTACACCAAATTGGTGAAGAGCTGGCAATAGCTAGCGCGCAACAAACTCATTTGATCGTTTCGTTGTTTTTTATCGGCATGGCACTTGGGCAACTCTATTATGGCCCTGTCGCAGATGATAGAGGTCGACGGTACACCATCATCTCGGGGCTCATTGTTTTCGGCATTGGTACTGTCATCTGTATGCTGACCGATTCTCTACTAGTTATGTTGATTGGACGTATCATTCAAGCTTTCGGAGCTTCCGGGCCAAGAATTGCGGCGCTGGCAGTGATTAGAGATAAATACGAAGGCGACGCCATGGCGCGTGTCATGTCTTTTATCATGATGGTGTTTGTTCTCGTACCAATGATTGCTCCAAGTTTCGGGCAAGCCATTTTACTATGGTTATCATGGCGGCATATCTACTCTTCATTCTTGGTCATAGCAGCACTTGCTGGTTTATGGTTTTTCCTACGCCAGCCAGAAACGCTATCCCAACAGAATCGCAAACCTTTTAGTTGGGCTCAGCTCAAAGAGTCAAGCAGATACATTTTGTCTCATAAATTGGTGATGTTTTATACGGTATCTATGGGCTTTATTTTTGGTTCGTTCCTAGCCTATATCAGCTCATCCCAAACCCTGTTCCAACATGTTTATGACACCGGTGAATACTTCCCGCTCTACTTCGCTGGCCTTGCCTTTGCAATAGGGTTTGCTTCGTTCGTAAATGGTAAGCTTGTTTTAAGGTTAGGGATGCACAAGCTCTGTACTTGGGCCATGGTTGGATGGTTGAGCTTTTCAACTCTGCTGCTCATTCTCTCGTTAACGAATGATGGTATCCCTGTATTTTGGCAATTTGCCTCTATCCTTTTTGGAGCTTTTTTCTGTATCGGTATCTTGTTCGGTAATATCAATGCTCTAGCCATGACACCTTTAGGTCATATGGCGGGCTTTGGTGCAGCCATCATTGGTTCAGTCAGTAACGCTATTTCAGTAGCCACTGCAGTCTTTGTCGGCAGCTTTATTGAAAACAGCATTACCCCAATAGCCACAGGATTTGTTTTCTTCGGTTTTGTTTCTTTTATTTTCTTTAAGCTTGCCGTTAAGCAAAAAAATCTGACTGAAAGCTAATTAACCCCAGCTCGGGATAAGAGTTGAGGTTAATTAATGAGTGGGCAAACACCTTGCCCACAACCTATCCTGTCTAAGCTTCAAATATGACTTTCAGCCGACTTAGCTCCTCTTCGATCAAATTAGTTTGTCTTTCTAATGCTTCGCTATGAGACTCTCCTGCTTGAGGTAAAACGAAAAACATAAAAGAGTAAACACAATTGCCATTCTCTAGCTTTTGTAAACGTGATGCCGACTTATCCACTCTCCGTCCTTGCTCAGAAATGATAAACCAATCAATCACGCCATTTTCAAATGAGGTATGGGTTTTAAAACCAAACTGCTGCGGTCCATCAGGGGTATCTAATACTGCATGCGAATCACTAGCTTCTCTAAATAAAACTGTCCATTTTGGAAGGTTCTCTGGATCAGAGATGTATAAAAAAGCGTTTTCAAACGACGTTGCAAACTCTTTGGTGACAACACCAAAGCTTTCAACCACATTATTTCTCATAGCTTATCTCCACTAGCAAAAATACGCGCCAAATTATCAAATTCTTGTTCAACTAAGTGAGCTTGTTCTTGCATTGCTCCTTCCAACATATCGTCGGCAACCGGCCTTTTGCCGAAAGATAATTCATAGATACATTTGTTATCGGTTGTTGGATAAACGCGTGATCTAACTACATCTAAAAAATCATTGGGTAAGGAGATATGCCAGTCAATCACCCCGAACTCTTCTGATACTTTCGTCTTCATTGGTACTCTCAAATGAGTGCCATCAGGGAAAGCTAAAAGTGCGGAGTATTCATCTGCATCTCTAAATGCTAAAGCCCACTTAGGTAAGTTGGCTGGATTTGAAAGAAACGCATAAGCAACGCTAACGGGGACGTCGAACTCTCTTCCAACCATGGAAAAACTATTCTTTGTTACTGCTATATTCATTTAATTGATTGATCTCCTAAGTCAGTTTGAGATCATGTTAGCAATCGATAAAAAGCCCATCTACATGCAAGAATGTGTGCTACTAACACTCATGTAAGTTGAATTAAATGGAAATAAAATGACTGAAAAACTCACTCATCCACCAGATGCTATATGCCCCGTTGAAAAGGCTATGTCTGTTATTGGAGGGAAGTGGAAACTCGTTATTTTATTTCACCTGTCTTATGGCACCAAAAGATACTCAGAACTAATGCGGCTGTTGTCTGATATTTCTGACAGAATGTTAGCGAGGACGCTTAAAGAGTTGGAAGAATCACGTTTAATTAATCGCCACGCCTACGCCGAAGTTCCAGTGCGTGTCGAATATTCGTTAGACGAGAAGGCGAAAGACTTACTTCCCATTATTGAAGCCTTGTATCAATGGGGCAACACGCTCAACCAAGAGCAATAAGGCTAAACTCAGAAAACCTAAGCTTAGCCCAAAATCAATAAAGCAAGGTCGCCATCAAATACTGATATCCAACAAGTTATAGTCTTTTAAAGATGCCATAGCTGCTTTGCTCCAAACTGGTTTAATACCTTTTTCAGATAGAGGTTTATAGTCGAAAGGTGTTTCATTGGGATAACGCTGTCGACGTGCATCAATGCCTAATCCTATAGCCTGAGCGCGCTTTTCTATCATCACTTCGTCGTAAACCATTGAGTCTGTATGTATCCCAGCGCCTTTTACGTTAAGTACAGATTTGCGGCGATGAAAACCGAAATTCACCGTGATTCTGGGTTCAAATCCGGTATTGGCGAAAGAACCGTGAACTAACTGTCGATTACAGATAACAACATCTCCAGGTTCACAAATAATTGGGATTGCCCCCGGGATTCTCTCACTTCCCGCCTCTCTGACTAAGGCAGTGATATCGACTTTTCCTTGTCTATGTGTCCCAGGAACAACCCATACGCCATTAACCGCAGTACTGCCATACACTTGTGCCATGAAATTGAAGCCGTGTATCCCTTCATCAAACTCAGGGTTATCCCAATGTGTGTTACCGTCTTGATGCCAAGATACCGCAGCACCGAGCCCCGGTTCTTTGATAAACAGACATTCATGAAAAGGCGCGAAGTCATCGCCATTGATCTGAGCTGCCACCTTTAGCAACTTCGGATGGGCATAAGTCCGTAAGCAGGCTTCTGAAAACTGCAAAGAGCCTAGTAACACAAAAGGTGATTCCTTAGGTGCATCGGCGGCGGCTTCAGGTTCAAATAACTTAACCTGATGCCGACCATTTGCGATGGGAGTACCGCCCAGCGGATCACCAAGTGGCTTGGACCATATTAGATTCGGCGCTCTACAATCCGTTCCTAGAGCAGGTTCGTTTTGCGCATTAACCTTCGCACCGTTCTCAACAGGGAACTGTGTTTTTAGCTGCTCAAGATCAGACTTGATATCAGCGAGTTCTTCTTCGCTAATAACGCCTTCAAAAATGTAAAAGCCATAAGTTGAATAGGCATCCAGAATGGGTTTAGCGAGATTGCCTTGTTCATCGAACTGGATAGGTCCACGGTTGTCCAGCTTCAATGCTTTTTCTTGGCCATCTAGTAAGTATTGTTTCATCGCTTCTGCCTGTTCACCATAATGTGCCGCACAGGCATCGATTGATTTCATGATATTTTGCGTCACACTAACACCTCACAATAATCGATTTAAGTATTGATTAAATTTAATACACCATTAAAATTACGATCAAAGTAAATTTAATGCAACATAAAATTTATTAAAATGAAAACAGCGAGACCTCAACGCGGCGTCGTGGCGCGGACAGAAAACAAGATAAAAAGGCGTCAGAATATATTGGCCCAAGCACGTTCAATGATAGCCAATGACGGCTACGGAGCCTTTACTTTGGCCGAGCTAGCGAGCAAAGCCCAAGTCACAGTCCCTACCATCCATAACTTGATTGGTAACAAAACCGATGTATGTCGGCAGTTAGTTGTCGATATGGTCGAACGCATTGAAAAGGTTTTACTAGGTCATGAATTTGAAGATCCAATCACATCCAGTGAAGCTTTTATTGATAGCCTGCTCGAACTCTATGCCAGTGATGAAGACTTCTACAAAGCAGCTTTTGTTTTAGGAGAAAAGGAAAAGCTTTTTGAGCATGAGCTATCGACTGGCATTTTTAATACCGCACTTAAGCTTGCCTACAAAGTGTGTTGTGACGCGAAAGAGCAAGGCTATCTTGAAGGTCGCATTGAATCTTGGACTATGGCCGATAACCTTTTTGCTAACCAGAGACTCGCACGTCATGACTGGGTTAATGGCTACATCGACCTTACGGAATACAGAAAACAAGTGTTAACGGGTATGTTTATGACCTTCGCCGCTGACGCGAAATCTGATTTTAGAGAACGATTGATTAAGAAGATCAAAGAAATATAAGCCATTGATATTGTTTGATTTTAATTAGATTTACAGGAGGGAAAACAAGCTTTCCGTTTACAATTTGTGCACATTTCGTCAACATTTAGTGCGCATTTGTGCATAGCCGAACATTTTTCAATCGCCTAATGTTCTCACGTGAGAATATAAAGCGAAGAGAGTGTTCCGTGAAAAAGATAACGACTAAAATCACCCCATGTGCCGGATTTGTAGCAATGGCTTTAGCATTCAATGCTCAAGCTCAACAAGATCAGGCAAGCCCCGCTGACGAAGATGCTGCTCTTGAGCGTATTAGCGTAACAGCCCAAAAACGCGTTGAACCTCTGCAAGAAACCCCTATTGCAATCACCGCTTTCACCGCGAATGCGTTAGACCGCAAAGGCATTGATGAGATATCAAAACTCGCTGAATTTGCACCTAACCTAGTCTTCGATACTCAAACAGCAATTGGCGGTGCATCAAGCGCTGCATCAGTCTTTATTCGAGGTATCGGCAATACAGACTTCAGTTTAACGACCGATCCTGGTGTTGGAACATATGTCGATGGCGTTTATGTCTCTCGCTCTATCGGTGGTGTGCTAGATGTCCTGGATGTATCTGGCATTGAGGTACTTCGTGGACCACAAGGCACACTATTTGGCCGAAACACCATAGGCGGCGCCATCAATATCACCTCAAGAAAACCTTATGATGAACTGGCTGGCCATGTTCAGCTAACCGTAGGTAACTTCAATAGAAGAGACTTTAGAGGCTCTATTGATATTCCTTTTAGCGATACCCTGCTATCAACCTTCGCTATTTCCAAAAAGGACCGCGACGGTTTTGTTGATCGTGTATTGGTAGGAGATGAACTTGGAGGCCAAGACAGGCTCGCTTTCAGAGGTTCTTTCTACTATGAACCCACCGATTCTTGGAACTTCCAACTGTCTTTTGACATCACAGATTACGACGAGGAAAGTGCTCCTGGCGTTCCCGTTGGTTTTACCCCTGGTGCAGGAACTGTCGGTAGTTCTCTGCTCCGTTTCCCTGAGCTGGCACCACCTGATGCAATTGCAGCAGGTATTGCAGACTTACAGCAATTTGTCGTCGGTCCTGATGACGACATTACCTTCGGCACTGCAGGTAACGGTAGTACTGTAGAAGCCGAAGGTATTTCTTTTATTGCGAATTACCTGGGGGATGGTTACGAACTTAAATATACTGGCTCTTTCCGTCAAACCGATGCCAGCTTTGACGCTGACGCAGATGGCTCTCCGTTCAGAATTACCGGTCTAAGCAACCCTGATTACGAACACGAGCAAATCAGCCATGAACTACAAATCACAGGCGATGTCGCCGACGGCCGCTTCAAATATGTAGGTGGTGCTTACTTCTTCGAAGAGGAAGGTGAAGACGTCGTGTTTGTTGAGGTCACCCTTCCGACACCCGATGTTGCAGCAGGCTTTGAAGCGACCATCAATAATTTCGCGACAGTAGATAACTCAAGTGAAGCTTATTATTTCCAAGGTACTTGGGCGGCGAACGACAAGCTGAATTTAACCGGTGGCGTGCGTCATACCATAGACGATAAGGAATACGGCTTTACCCAATTTATCGGCGCCGACGAGTTTGGTAATGGTTTGCCTTTCTTCCCAGGTGCTGTGATTGGCGATGGTACTTTCCAACCAGGCTTACTGCCGCTAGTGGGCAATGGCTCAGGGGTCGACAATGATTCATTTGAAGAAACGACCTACAAGTTTGGTGCTGACTATCAATTTAACAGCGACACGCTTTTCTACTACAGCTTCTCACAAGGCTTTAAAAGTGGTGGCTTCGTACTACGTTACGTAGAGCAAGTTGATGAGCCTAGAGCTTTTGAACCTGAAACCTTGGATTCACATGAGATTGGCGTTAAGTGGGAGAGCAAGAACAAACGCTTAAGAGTCAATGCTGCCGCGTTTTTCACTCAGTATTCAGACATCCAAGTTACCTTCTTCGACAATCTAGGCGGCCCGATTACTGCTAACGCGGGTGAAGCCGATATCAACGGCTTAGAGCTCGAAGTTAATGCACTTCTAGCAGATGGTCTGTTGTTTGAATTTGGCTATGGCTTTACTGATGCCGAATACACCAGCATCAATCCTGTAGAAGGTTTGTCTTTCGCTATTGATGAGACAGCTGAGCTGGTTAATACGCCAGAACATTCAATCAATGCCAGCCTTGAATACCGCAAGGAGATAGGCGACAACGAAATATCAGCGCGCATTGATTACGCCTACACAGATGATATTTTTAACGATTCACAGAACTCCCCTTTCCTCTTTCAGGAAGCTAACAGTCTGGTCAATGCATCGATTACCTACACCATTAATTACGACTTAGATATCACACTATTCGCAGAAAACTTAACAGATAGACGCGTCTTAGAAACCGGTAACTCTAATTTTGGATTGGGCTTCCACGAAGCCAGGTTCAATCGCCCAAGAGAGTATGGCGTGACGGTTCGTTACAAGTTCTAAATAGAGCGTCTTCACTTTTATCCAATTTCATTTGGGCCAGTTTGTCTGGCCTTTTAACTCTGGAGAGATTTCATGAGTACAAAATTTAAAGCCGCCGTAGTACAAGCTGCACCCATTTTTATGGACTTGGACGCGTCTATAGATAAAGCCATTACTATCATAGAAAGAGCCGCAAGGGAGAATGCCAAACTGATAGCTTTTTCAGAAGCATGGTTCCCTGGCTACCCTTGGTGGATATGGTTATCCCCAACAGCACATAACGTTAAATACTTTCAGCAATATCACGAAAACAGTTTGGTAGTCGGCAGCCCACAATTCGAGCGCCTGGCTAAAGCAGCAAAGGACAACAATATCTTCATCTCAGCAGGAGCGAGCGAACGCGATCATGGCTCACTCTATCTGGCGCAATTTCTATTTAGCGATCAAGGTGAACTCATCCAAGGTCGCAGAAAGCTCAAGCCTACTCATCAAGAGCGCACTGTATATGGCGACGGTGATGGCAGTGATTTTGGTGTATTCGACACAGACATTGGTCGCATCGGCCAGCTTTGTTGTTGGGAACACCTACAACCGCTGAGCAAATACGCGATGTTCAGTATGCATGAACAAGTACACATCGCTGCTTGGCCTTCATTCAGCACTTATCCGCAAGCGTTTTCTCTAGGTGCGACGGCTAACATGGCTGCCTCTCAAGTCTATGCGCTGGAAGGTCAATGTTATGTTCTGGCGCCAACCGCAACTGTCTCTCAGGAAATGTACGACATTTTGGTTGAAAATGAGGCTCAAGCCGAACTTATCAGTGTAGGCGGTGGATACGCTCAGATCTTCGGACCAGACGGTAGCCCTCTATGCGAGCAAATTCCGGAAAAAGAAGAAGGTATACTGTTTGCAGAAATCGATCTCGGAGCGATCGCAGTCGCCAAGTCATTCGCCGATCCAGTAGGCCATTACTCACGCCCTGACGTTACCAGGCTGCTGTTAAATCGCTCGGTTCAACGTCCGGTTGAAGAAGTATCCTTGCCATCGGATGACATTGAAGGCAGTGAAGGAATAGAGCCTAGTGTAGAAGGCGAAAGCGGTTTATAACTATAATTATTGGGATTGCTGTTTTGTTTGCTTTTGCAACCCCTGAACATCCGGAGGCAATCTATGCCAAGAAATAATATGCCAGAGAATTGGCAGCCCCCTGCTCCTGCATGGCAAGCCAATTGGAAAGACTCCGCAGACCCTATGGTTGTGGTCTATTTCGGCATTCAGGCTAACTCACCAGACAAGCTCGATGCTTGGGCAAAGTCAGCACTTAATTCTGAGTTTGCACCAGAACGCATTGAGCGAGGGCAGTTTGTCGATCAGCAAGAGATAACAAACTCGCTCTATATCTGCTACTGGAAGCGTAGCGAATATGACCTGTGGTGGGCGTTAGAAGCAAATCAGGCGTGGTGGTCTAGCGATGAACGCTTAAAGGATGGCGTAGGTTATTGGCGAGAAGTTGTGGCTATGCCTTATGACCGCTTTGAAACCTTAAATTCGAGTACAGAACCTCATGGCATTAGTGCTGTAGCGGAGGAGCTTGAAGGCCCCATAGAAGAACACGGATATGCAGGCGGTATGAGAGACCGTATTGCACTGTCAGACACGCAAGATTTAAAAAATAATGCTAGCACTTCAACCAAAATTGAAGCCACAAAGTTAGATAACGGTAAACGTGTGCAGCTGATTCCGCCCAAGAACATGTGCATTATTCGTTCGGGGCAAAACTGGTCGTATTGTGACGAAGAGCAATCAACCATTTACCTGAATAAAGTTCATCCAGTTTTACAGAAAGGAATGCGCTTCTTGCGCGACAATCCGATTGAAACCGAATGCTACAGTATGCGCTTTGTCGATATCAAAGACTCAACATGGGACGAGATGTCTCAGAGCTTTGGATTGGGATATGCATCTGATATTTATGCCTTCGAAGAGTGGGCTAAAAGTCACCCGACACATATCGCGATTTTAGACAGATTCATGGAAATGGTTGGCCATTTTGGCGAGAAATTACAATTGAGACTTTGGCACGAAGTTGCAGTTTTACCCGAAGATGGCTGCGAGTTCGAGTATATTAATTGCCATAACCAGACAGGACTCTTGAGTTACACCTAAACTCGGTGTAAGTTCGAAAGTCAGTCATTAATGATACCCAATGAATTTCAGGATGCGCGAAGGCGAGAAACAATTAAGACGCCATGAACATAGAAAACGATGTGATTGGTGCGAGATTGAGCGCTTAACGCCCGAGCATCCTTAAAGACGAAGGGGATAGGGGTCTTAGATATGACATTCTTCATATCAGACGGATACCAGAAAAAAGCCCAGGACTCAGGCGACAAACGACTCAACTTTGATTATTGGAGTGAGATAATCTGCGATGAGTTCGTTATGCTCGACTGTGAAAAAGGCACCGATATCAACGACAGCGCCTTCACTGCAGAACTGCGTGGAGGCAAAGCTCTGTCTTCCCTACGCTTTGCTGAAGTCCAATCGGCCCCTCATATTGCAAAACGCTCAAAAAGCCAGATAGGCAAATCGACAGAGGCAGACTTCTTAATCAGCTTTCAAATAGCTAATCAGGGGATTGTCAGGCAAAACGGTCGCGAAGCAATACTCACGCCGCGAACCTTTGCCATGTACGACAGTACTCAACCTTACACACTGTCGTTCAAGGAGAACTTCCACCAATTGATTGTGCAAATGCCTAAAAAGGTATTAAGCCAACACCTGATGAACCCTGAGCAATACACGGCAGTCCAAATGTCTGGTCACTCTGGCTTAGGCGCCGTTCTCACAAACTTTATTTTCTCATTGGCGAAAGAGATGGGAAATATCAATCAACAATCTGATGAGCTCTCAGACAACTTGATCAATATGATCGCAATGGCCTTTAGTTCCTCTGTTATGCTGGAGCAAGTGGGCTCCAACTCGGTTGTGAAAGAGTCACTGAAAACTCGCATATACCGATACATTGAGCTCAACTTATGTAACCCTGAGTTAAGTAATCAATCCATTGCCGATTCTCAAGGTATTTCGGTACGTTACTTAAACAAACTCTTTGAAGATCAGAGTGAAAGCGTCCATTCACTTATCCTGGAAAAGCGTCTACAACGCAGCTACAACCTATTGCAGGACTCAGCCTATCAAGGTCACAGCATAGAAATGATCGCCTTCAACTCTGGCTTTTCAAGCGCTGCCCACTTCTCCCGCTGTTTTAAAAAGCGGTTTGGAACAAGCCCTGGGCAGCTTAGGTGAACAAGACCAAAATCAACAAAGTGGCAGTATTTTTGACTTGCAGTGAAGTAGATTAAATTACACTCCACCCTCCATAAGTAAGACGGTTAGATAAAGGGAATATGAAGAAAGCTTTCGGCCTGCTATTGATAATATTCGCAATTGCTTTACTCACTCTAATTCTGTACTTAAAATTTATGGCCAACGAGAGCGATATAACCTTGTTCTCTCTCATCCTTCCAGTGCTGCTTGTGTTTCAAGGAGTGACTTATCTCCGCTCCCCCACTCAAATTGACACGGATATGTACTGTGAAACTACTAAAAAGAGCAACGGGGAAGATATCCCTGACTTTGATTCAATCAAAAGAAATGCTCTAGTCACTAAATTAAACGCTATGGCAGGAGAACTACTAATACCCATCATGGAATTTTTCGATGGGAACTCTGATGATCAGGGTTCTCTTGGCTGCAACTTATATCCCTCACACCCGGGTATATCAGCTTTTAGGTCGGCTTTTCAAAGTTTATTAAATCGTGAGGATGTAAGTGCAATTTATGCTCATATATCAGAAATAGAACCCGACCAAGACTCTTGGCCTTATACAGATCGTATTTATATTTATGGGACAATCTCATCTGAGTTGCTAGCGCAAGAAACTCATATGATTCAGCCAACAGAAGTTGCTGAGCTGAGTGTTTTCCATTCTCACGTGCCCAAAGAGTTAATAGAACTGCATTCAAGCCCTGTTAAAGTAATATGGTGGGATTAATGGTTATCGAAAGCAAGAAGCAGTTAAGAACGTAACCTAGTTGGAACTGCAATTATTCTGCATTTTTGAAGTTTAAGTAATACAAACAATAAATGGTTTAAAACTAATAAAGAGTAGGTGAAAAGTGTCAAAGATAATATTGGAAGGTGGGACTGACACAGCAGAAATGGCTTTGTTTTGCAGTGACACCCTTCCTGAACATCTGCCTGATAGCAAATTTGTTACCGAGATGCAAAACCGTAATACATTAATACGACTTCCAACTGGTGCTGATGGCGGCTACCTACTCCACATTTATGTCAATGAATCATTACAAGAGAAAGTTCTCGAATACTGCGTACAAGAAGACAAACTTACTGGAGAATTTAACACTCAAAACGGCAATGTTAGTTTTGGTGGTTTGGAGTCAACTTATGCAAGCTTTAAACCTAATAAAAATATTAGGGAGGATGGCCAAATAGAACGAGGAAGTTATTTTTATTCTGCGTATCGTACTGAATTTCCAGATGAAGCTATTGAAGAGGCTATTCAAAGAGAAATAGGAACTAGAGGTGTTAAGATGATAGGAATTCCCGGGAAGATAGCTCTAGCAGGTGTTTTACTTACTTTGTCAACGCTGCTAGCGGCTTTCACATCAGATTACACATTTTTTCTTGGTGCTTTCGCAACTATTACGTCAACAATGTTTATATACCGACAATATACTAGAACGGAAGGCTTCAAAAAGATTGATAAACTAAAAAATGACGTCGAAAAAAATTTCCCAAGTATAATCATTAGGTTGGATAAAAAAGAAAAAATATGAGATGCACCATACTTATAGCTATCTTTTGTTTTAGCGCAATTACTAATGCAAAAGAACAATCGATAACGGGGAAATGGAACTGTGAACAAAGTTCACAAATATCTTCAAGCATCGAAGGTATAAATGCCTATAGGGTAGAATACTCCTCTAAAAATTCATCAGCTATACAAAAGGGTTCGGCAATAGTTAAGGATAATGCCAACTCCACAATGTCTAAACTAAATTACACTATTGAGTTCATTTTTGAATCAGACGATAAAGCCTTTACAAGTACAGTTAGAAAAATAGACTTTGAGGTTGAATATGACGAACTCTCAATCTTCAATGATCCCGCTACAGGATTTCCCAAAGTTAATGAAAGAGTTTCTGGCAAGTGGGTATTTATTACTGAAAGTGAGACTCGTGCAATTTTCTCAGACGGTACCTACATAGATTGCAAGAAAGAGAGAACTTAAACTTTATCTGACTGATATCCGAGTATTTCCGTTCTCTCCCATATTCAACCACTACCTTCCATCTCATGTTCTACTGTCTTTAAGTAAGCTGTAAGGCTCTTATCTTTTTCATCTCTGAAGCGTTTGTCCAATTGGACGAATCCCGAGATACGGTCAATTCGAAAGTTTCTAAACGCTTGTCTCAGCTCACACCAACCAGTAAGCAACCATACAGGGCTAAATGATGTGAGAGCTAAAGGCCTGATTGTTCGTTGTGTTGATGAGTCATTAAGATCAAGATAGTCGAAACGCACAAATTGCTTTCTTCTGATGCATTCCCGAATTTCGGTGAAATCCACCTCCCAAGGAATTTTATAATGACTAGGAGCCGAAAACGTTGTAATTTGCGCGAGCTCTTGGATCATTGGAGCAGATAACGTCGCTTGTATTTTTTGATAGGCACTCTGTGCTTTTTTGGCAAATTTCGCATCTGTCCAATTACAAACCATACCGATGCCGAGTGCTATTGCTTCCACTTCATCGGCATCAAACATGATTGGCGGCAGATGGTAAGTCTTGTCGATAACATAACCCACACCAGCTTCACCAATTATAGGCACACCTGAATCTTGTAAATCCTGAATATCACGATACAGGGTTCGAACACTGACTTCAAAATGCTCAGCTAATGTATCTGCTGTTACCGCCTGATGCATTCGTCTAAGGTAATGAACGATTTCATTCAGTCTATCTGCTTTGCGCATAAGTACCTTTCACACCTAATCTATATACCCAAACCACTTGGGTATAGCAAGAACAAGATAGCCAAACACTACTGACATTAGATGTCAGTAGTCAACGTCTACTATAAATCTACAGTCATTCAAACAACAGGAGAAACAAAATGATTGGATACGTGACAATTGGCACAGCTGACCTGAACCGCTCAAGCGCTTACTATGATGCATTGTTCGCTACTATTGGTGGAAAGCGCTTTATGGAGGAGCCGGATTACTTTATTGCGTGGTCACGAAACGAGCAAGAATGCGGACTAGCGGTAACCATTCCTTTTGATAAAAAAGCAGCAAGCGTCGGAAATGGCACAATGGTAGCGGTAGTGCTTGAGACACCAGAACAAGTTGATGCATTTTACAATAAAGCGCTCGAACTAGGAGGTTCATGCGAAGGAAAGCCAGGCTTTAGACCAGAAGGGACAACACATGGATTTTATGCGGGTTACTTCAGAGATCTCGACGGTAATAAGTTAAATGCATTCTGCATGGTCGCTGAAAGCTAATTACCTATTGAAGCCACTGAAACAGTTTTAATATGGCCGCTGAAGCCATGCGAGAGTTTCCTGATTTCTTATATTCTGAATCAGTTAATACTCTAATTCAGGCAACAAAATGCGTGGATATGGGATACCAATTATCCACGTATATTATCTACCAAAGTTAAATATTGTTGCCCTCTTTACAGTTTCTCAAGCGTACTTTGTTCCCTCACTAATAAGCCTTATTTATTCGAAGTTAGAAACAAAATCGCAACTTTTGTCGTTTGTTATCAATGTATTCGTTCAATTTCTCAACAAGTTATGCTTAAAATTGGGCTCGTTCGTTTGCGATGAAGAGGTTTTTCATCCTCAACTGCTATAGGCGCTTAATGAGAACTTACATAAGAAACACTCTGATACTGCTAGTTTTACTTGCCCTTACTCTTTTCATTTGGATTACTCAGTTTAGATACAGCACGGATCGCACGGGTGAGGTCCAAGTGTCCGGCTTGCAGAATCAAGTGTCGGTGGGTTACGACTCATTCGGTATTCCTCATATTACTGCAGAGAATGAAGAGGATTTATATTTTGCACTGGGTTATGTACACGCTAAAGATCGCTTATTCCAAATGGAATTAATGCGTCGACTGGCTCAAGGTCAACTCAGTGAAATTTTTGGTGAGCGTTTGATTGAAACTGACACCTTATTCAGAACCTTAGGCATTCATCGCCACGCTAAGAATTATGTCAGCCAAATTGATAAATCTACTCCAGCATGGACAGCACTCGAACAATACATTGCTGGAATCAACGCCTACCAAAACGAAGGTAACTTGCCTATCGAGTTCGATATCTTGGGATTAGCTCCTCGTCCATTCAAAGCAGAAGACAGTATCAGTGTATCAGGGTACTTAGCTTATAGTTTTGCCGTCGGATTTCGTACTGAACCGGTTATGACACATGTTGCTAAAAACTTGGGCGAAGACTATCTAGACATTTTTGATTTAGACATGCCGAAACAAACTCAATTAGCACAAGTTGATTTTACAACGCTGGAGTCACTAGCGAAGGTTGCTAACCATAGCTTATTACCGTCAGCTATCAGTCAATATGAAGGAAGTAATGCGTGGGCAATCAGCGGTGCAAAAACCCAAAGCGGCAAGCCCATCCTAGCCAGCGACCCACATATTTCTTATGCGATGCCCGGCGTTTGGTACGAAGCACATTTAAAAGCGGGCGACTATGAGTTTTATGGTTTTCATCAGGCTTTAGTTCCTGTTGCTTTGATGGGACACAACCGTCACTTCGGTTGGGGACTTACCATGTTCCAAAACGACGACATGGATTTTTATGTCGAAAAGCTTAATCCAAATAATAGCAATCAGGTTGTCCGCGGTGATGCATTTGAAACACTCAAGCAATTTGAAGAAACAATAACCGTTAAAGACGCAAACCCAGTAACCATCGCCATACGTGAGTCCTCTATCGGCCCAATCATTAATGATATCTACCCTGGATTTAGCAAAGACAATAAAGCCCAACCTGTGTCCTTATGGTGGGCATTCTTACACACTGAAAACCCGATGATTGAGGCCTTTTACCAATTAAGCCGTTCAGAGAATGTCGAGGAATTCGGTAAAACATTGGAGGGCATTCATGCACCAGGGCTAAACTTTATGTACGCCGATTCAGACGACAACATTGCTTGGTGGTCTGCCGGACTTATTCCCAAACGTCCAGCCCATGTTGCTCCTTGGCTGATGTTAGACGGCTCATCAGGTCAAGATTTACCGACGGAGTATTATGACTTCAGTTACAACCCGCATGAGTTGAATCCAGCAGATGGTTTTATTATTTCAGCTAACCAACGCCCGAGGACTTACCAAGATTTAATGGTACCTGGCTACTACAACCTGCCTGCCAGAGCTGACAGATTGATAGCAGATATTGGCATGCAAAACACCACCAACCTCGAACAGGAAAAACAGAATCAACGAAGTATTCGTAGCCATTACGCTCAAAGAGCGCTTAGTACAATGCTTAACGAATTAGGTGATGCTGAGCGAGCCAAATTACCAGAGAACGTTTTGAACGAACTCAATCAGTGGCAAGGCGAATTCTCCTTAGATTCAGTCGCTGCAACGCTATTTACGGAATGGCAATTCGCAACAATAGAGCAAGCTTTTGCCGATGAATTTGGTGAAGAGTTATTTGCACTCTTTACTCGGACTCGTCGAGCTGATCACGGTTTTTATCAACTAGTAGAACAAAGTGACCACCCTTGGTGGCATCAAGACGGAAAATCGTTATCGCGAACCGATATTGTTCGTCAAAGTTTTGATATTGCTAAGGATAGGCTGACTCAGAATTTAGGTCCAAACCCTGAGAGTTGGCAATGGCAACAAGTCCACCTTTTTGAGCAACAGCATCCTCTCGGTAGTGTTAAGCCTTTAGACAAGTTGTTTAATTTAGGTCCCGTCGCTATTCATGGCACACACGCTGTACCCAATAACCTCTCTCAACAACTGGGCACAGGCATACAATGGGTTAAGCACGGCCCATCTACCCGCCGCCTTATCGACTTTTCTCACCCTGAGTCTTCTTTAAGTATTTTACCAGCCGGTCAAAGTGGGAATCCTTTCGATAAGCACTTCGACGACCAATGGGAGATGTACATTAACGACCAATACAGAACCGTTGATTTGAATTTTAAAGCTGATAAAAAATTAATTTTAACCCCTTAGACTAAGAATCTCGTTTATATAGAAAAGTGGCTATCAAAAACTAAGTGTTTGGTAGCCATTTCCTTGAAGCGCGCTAAATCAAAATTAGCTAGAACTAGATTCATAACATAAGGAATTACAGTGTTTAGATTCAGCATATTTGTTACCACAATCCTTTTTATCAACAGTGCTCTAGCCTGTTCTTGTCTCGCCCCATCACTATTGGAGAATTGGGAAAAAAGCAAACACATTTTTGTAGCAGAGGTTAATGATATTCAGGTCATCGAATATGGTAATGAAGAGCTATTTAATCAGGGGCTTGAGAGAGGAGCTCTCAATGCATTGACATCATACAAAGGCTCACCCAACGAAGTCACACATATAGAAGCAGCCCACACGCCAATTTGTTGTATATGCTCGACTAAATTATCAAGTGAGAAATACTTAGTTTTTGCAAATGAAGCTGGAGCCCTCCCTATTAGTTCCTGCAGCAACACAGGAAGACTGCAATATATGTCATATCACGAAGAAGTGTTAGAAAACCTCAAATCAGATTCCCCAACTGTTCGGTTTACCGGAATTTATGACACGAGATACAATCAACTTCTCATTGAAGATGAGCTAAGAACCACTGGAGTCATTGAGTTTACAGATCATATAGAAAGCAGGAAAGCTTACATCGACATGGAAGCTTATCCGCTAGAAGACGGAAGCCTGTTCTATGTAAAAACTCATTCGCTGATACCTTTAACCGAGTAACTAAAGTAAGTTGTAAAACATGAGTTTCACTCTACAAAAGAACAAATCATGAACATTACCGAAAAACTAAGTTTAGTGTCAGAAAAGCTAGAAGAACTTCGAAAGGAAGACAATACACTCTCTTTGTTCGGAGCAAGCCGTCATCAATATAAGCTGAACAAAGTGATAGACGAGAAGCAAGTTCATCAATTTGAAGTTTCACATCAAATAACACTCCCTGACGAGTATAGAGCTTTCATCTTAGAGATTGGAGATGGTGGTGCTGGTCCTTACTACGGGCTCCAGAGGTTAGAAGATAGCTTATTCGAAGACTTGGACTATAAAGTAGAAGGTGAGTTCGTTAACCCATCTATTCCATTCCCGTTTGATAGCGCATGGAATATGGAGTTTCAAGGCGACGACGAAGACGACGATGCATATAGAGAGTTTCAGGAACGGTACTTCTCTAGTGAATGGGAGACCGGAGTATTAAGACTTAGTAATTTTGGTTGCGGCGCTTTTTTAAATCTAGTTGTCAACGGAAAGGAAAAAGGGAATATGTGGGTAGATGATAGACGAAGTGACGGAGGGATATACCCAGATTCATTTTTCGAACAGACAACAAGAACTAGCTTTTTGGATTGGTACCTGCTTTGGTTAAATCACTCCTTAATCAAATTAAAAAATACAAAAGCGGCATATCAATAATGATAACGTAGCTGCGCAATCAATAAGTTTTCATCAGAAACTTTATAAACAATTCTATGCTCATCATTGATTCTTCGGGACCAATAGCCAGATAGGGCATGCTTTAACGGTTCTGGTTTTCCAATGCCTTCGAAGGGTTCTCGTTTGATTTCTTTAATCAGTGTATTGATTCTTTTGAGCAGCTGTTTATCTGTTTTTTGCCAATAGAGATAGTCTTCCCAAGCTTGTTCAGAAAATATCAGCTTCACTCAACAAGTTCCTGCTCAGTGCCTTCGCCACTTTCTAGTTCCGCTATTGAAGCCATAAGCCGTTGTGCATTCTTAGGACTTCTTAATAAATACGCCGTCTCTTCAAGCGCTTGATAATCTTCCATGGATATCATGACAACAGCACCTTCACCTTTTCGTGTAATTGCAATAGGGGCGTGATCCTGACACACGCTCTCCATTGTTTTAGCTAAGTTACTTCGAGCAGCAGTATAGCTCATGCTTTGCATACAAAACCTGTACATGTACAAAATTACGTACAACAATATTAGCAAGTCATGATTAAATACTCAACGACTCGCATAGCGTAACCCATATTACCGTTTTAGGACTCTACCCATGTTTACCATCATTCCAATCGTCAAATATGCGTTTTGCGACGTTTTTAGGAAAAACTTCTAACTCTGTTGCCATAGTGTCATTCCAGCGATTGAGGTAACCGAATAGTGCTACTGAGGCGACAATCTCGATTATCTGTCCATCGTCGAAGTGTTTTTTTAGTTCGTCAAAGTCTTCTTCTTGGGCGTCGTTAGGTGTCATGCCCATTTTAATCGCGAGGGTAATTGCTGCTTTTTCTGCATCAGTAAATAAATCGCTATCTTGGCAGGTAAAAATAGCTTCGATTTTTTCATCGGGTACTTTGTAAATGCTGGATAGATTAGCCATATGAGAACGACAATAGTTACAACCCGATGCTGCGCTTGATGCGTAGCTGACCATCATTTTTAGGTCTTCAGGTACGGTTCCTTCATATAAACAAGCTTGGTTTAACGCCATAAACGCTTTAACGATATTGGGTCTACGCGCCATTGTGCGGATGCTATTGGGCACGAAACCGCGGGTATCGGCGTAATGTTCAAAACGGTCGGTGATATCTTTATCTTGGATTTCTTCATTTTCGAGCGGGCGCAAGTGGGCCATAGGATTCTCCTATTTATTTTTGAAAATAGTGATTGAAAGGAGAGCCTAAATTGAATTTAAGCTCTCAAAGAATAAGTTTGCTAACTAGTTGACGGCAAAACTGTCGACACGACTTCACCGAAACCAATTCGAGCAGCATCTTCTTTACTACAAGAGGCTCGCATAACGATACAGTCACCATCTGCTAAGAAAGTTCGTTGTTCGCCGTTTGGCAGAGTGATGGGGACTTTTCCGCCTTGACTCAATTCTAGTAATGAACCAGCTTCTTCCTGCTCAGGGCCAGACTGAGTGCCAGAGCCCAGCAAATCACCAGAACGCATAGCGCAGCCGTTACTCGCATGATGAGTAACAAGTTGAGCTGGTGTCCAGTAAGAATGTTTAAAGTTAGAACGAGACAACAAAGTTGCTGGTTGTTCTAACTCACGCATCCCTGAGGTTTGAATCAAGCATTCAAGATCAATATCCAAGCCACCAGCTTTGGTATTTTCTTCAGAATCTAAATACGGAAGTGGCTGAGGGTCGCTTTCGGGGTGCGCGAAGCTGGCTCGATAAGGAGCAAGTGCTTCCATAGTGACAATCCACGGAGAGACAGTTGAAGCAAAATTCTTAGCCAAGAATGGACCTAAAGGCTGGTATTCCCATGCCTGAATGTCACGTGCAGACCAGTCATTAAAAATACAGACACCAAATAGATGGTCTTCAGCATCATCAATAGCGATGTTCTCTCCCATCTGGGTACTTTTGCCAATATATAGCCCCATTTCCAATTCATAGTCGAGACGCTTACATGGACCTACGCTAGGCTCACCAGCATCAGGAGCCTTTGTTTGTCCAACGGGACGATGAAAAGTTTGACCAGAAACACCGATGGTTGATGATCGACCGTGATAACCGATTGGCACCCATTTGTAGTTAGGTAACAAAGGATTATCTGGCCTGAACAACTTGCCAACTGCTGTTGCGTGATAAATAGAAGTATAAAAGTCAGTGTAATCACCGATATGACAAGGTAACGAATACTCAACTTCAGATTGAGGCACAAGCATAGTTTCCAATGTAGATTGTTTATCAGAGCCTTCTCTTAACGCTCGTGATAATGCCAACCTGAGCTCGCCGTTAGCTTCAACGCCTAAATCCATTAAGTCATTCAACTTACTTTGCGCCGCTGCTTGAGCGGCTATTTGAGCTTGCCCGCCAAACACATTGGCTTGTGCAACGGCGGCCATATCTAACACTTGTTTGCCAATTGCAACACCACCGCGCCAAGCTTCATCAATGCCCTTTCGTCTAAAGATTGCAAAGGGTAAGTTTTGAATAGGGAAATCACTGTCTTGATTGGCGCAAGTTACCCAACTTGTTAGCTGAATATCGTGAGTTTCATTTATCTGTCGCATGGTTAATTGGCCTCAGTTATCTAGAGAATATAAAGGAGTAATACTTCCTACATCTTCCCATTAAAGTGTTTTTCTAATGTTCCCCAACAGCCTAAATAATCTTTCTGGCGTGTTGGCGAGCGAAGTGCATATTCGGTCGGTGCGATGACATAACGCGATTCGAACATAAAGGCTAAAGTGTTTTCATAGCGCTGAGGTTTAAGATCAGCATTGGACGCTTTCTCAAACACATCAGCTTCTGGACCATGAGGTGTCATGCAGTTGTGCAAGCTCATGCCGCCAGGCTCGAACCCTTTCTCTTTTGCATCGTAAACCCCTTCGATTAGCCCCATAAATTCACTCATGATATTACGGTGGTACCAAGGAGGTCTGAAGGTATTCTCTGCTACCATCCAGCGAGGAGGGAAAATCACAAAGTCGATGTTTGCTACACCGTGAGTATCTGAAGGAGATGTCAAAACAGTAAAGATTGATGGATCAGGGTGATCATAACTAACGGTGTTAATGACATTGAATCGAGACAAATCGTATTTGTACGGCGCACTATTACCGACCCAAGCAACGACGTCGAGTGGAGAATGGTCTTGCTTCGCTTGATAAAGTTCTCCACAGAACTTAGCCACAACGATACATTCTTCATCTCTATCTTCAAACCAAGCTACCGGATACTGGAAATCTCTTTGGTTAGTATAACCGTTGGCACCAACAGGGCCTCTTTCAGGCAAGTGATAAGGCGCACCATAGTTTTCGCTGATATAACCACGAATTGGTCCATCAACGGGATCAATCTTAAACTTCATGCCTCTGGGGATAACCAGTATTTCACCGGGCTTCACATGAAGAATCCCAAGCTCAGTATAAGCAATGAGCTCCCCCTCCTGAGGCACGAACAATAGCTCACCATCTGCACTATAAAAGAAGCGATCTTCCATCCCTTTATTTGCGCAATAAACGTGAATACCAATACCGACTTGCGTTTTTGCATCACCGTTAGCAGCAACTGTAATTAAGCCATCAATAAAATCAGTCGGCTTTTCAGGGATAGGTTGTGCATCCCAACGCATCACATTAGGTGGGCAAGCAACTTCATCGATCGGCGCAGTACGGATGAGACCCTTTTCTATAGGTTCAAAATCCCCCATCGCAATGGAAGGACGTATGCGATACATCCACGTACGTCTATTTTCACTTCTTGGAGCAGTGAAAGCTGTACTGCTAAATTGCTCTGCATAAAGACCATAGGCGCATTTCTGAGGATTAAACTGCCCTATTGGTAATGCGCCTTCCAAGGCTTCGGTTTCGTGTTCATTATTAAAGCCATGAAGATAGTTTAAGCTTTTCAAATCAATCATCTGTTCGTCTCTTTTACGAATGTTTTTTGCAAAACATCAATTTTATATCCTAAATCATTTGAAATGCATGAAAGCGCGGCGCCAACAAGCAGGCATTTTCAAGGATAACGGGTAAATCTATTCGACCTCTTTGGCGATACTCAATGCGTCTTGCAAAGTATCAAAATCACCAATGTGATTGGCCAATAATAGAATTAAACGCGCATTAACACATTCACTTTGCTTGGGGTCAAGATCACGATGCAAATCAGTCAATGCAGCATAGAAACGATCGGGATCTGAAAAGTTCGGTAAAGTGTTTAATTTCATGACGATGTCTCCGTTGTATAGCCCATTGAATATCCCAGTGCTCGTTGTTGAGCATCGAGGACAACTTGTGTGGATAAATGTTTCCAGCGGCCTGCGATTACCTGATCAGGTCTAAATAAATAAGTGGTTCCATGTGACAAATCATAGCGTTCTGATACAAGCCCTTTCACATCGATTAACTCTGTTCCTAAGCCTGAAAAACCATCAGGGAGTGCAGAATCACTGACGAGTAACAAAGCCACGCCATGCTCTGCTTTGAGCTGCTTTAACGCTACCTTCATAATGTCGTCATCAAGGTTTTCGACTTTCACCATGAGAACAAAGTGATTCCCTAAATAATCAATTAACCAGGAAGAATCAGCATCAAAAAGAACAGGGGCATCTTTAGGTACGGTACCCGCACTAAGTTCACTGTTAAATGAGTCGCTCTCTTTGGTATTTAGCGGCGACTCATCGTAGCGACAAGGCATAGAGAGTCTGCCGCTATTTACCAGCGAACGCGCAAAGGTGTGCTTTTTCGCTAATCGAAGTGTTTCATCTCTGAAAACACGGCTCATATCATTCTTAGGCGTAATGAAGTCAGTTGCTCGAGTCGAATTCAGGATATTTTCTTCAGCGCCGTGCTGACGTTCGATATTGTAAGTTTCCAGTAGTTGCTTGGGCGCATTGCCCTTTAATACGTGAGCGAGTTTCCAAACCAGATTTTCTGCCGATTGAATACACCCATTTGCTCCTCGGGCTCCAAAAGGTGAGACCTGGTGCGCAGCATCCCCAACGAACAACACATTGTTGTGAATGAAGTTATCCATCTTTCGGCACTGGAAAGTGTATACACTGGCCCACTCCAAATCGAATTCGACATCATCACCAAGCATAGCTTCAATTCTCGGACGGATAACGTGTTCTTGCTTTTCGTATTCAGGATCGGCATCCCAACCTAACTGTAAATCTATTCGCCAAACGTTATCTGGCTGCTTATGCAATAGCGCTGACTGATCTTTATGAAAAGGCGGATCAAACCAGAACCAACGCTCAGTAGGAAACTCAGCTTTCATCACAACATCGGCAATTAAAAATCGATCCTGAAATACCTGCCCTTTACTTTCCAACCCTAACATTGTTCTTATATTGCTATTCGAGCCGTCGGCCGCAAGCAAATAATCACAGGATATTTGATAGCTGCCATCAGGCGTTTCAACATCAATTAGCGTTGTATCAGATGTTGATTCAAAGGCTGTCACTTTTGTTTTCCACCGCAAATCAATGCAATCAAACTCATTGACTCGATCCACTAAGTATTCTTCAAAGTAATACTGCTGAAGGTTTATAAAAGCAGGCAGTTGATGGTCAGATTCTTCAAGCAAATTAAAGTCATAAACCAAATCATCTTTGAAAAAGACTTTGCCGTGTTTCCAAGTGACGCCCTTATCAACCATTCTTTCAGCACAGCCTAACCGGTGCATGATCTCAAGTGTTCGTTTAGCAAAACATATAGCCCGAGAACCAACGCTCACAGTGTTGTTATCATCTAACACGACTGTCTGAATACCCTGTAAGGCAAGATCAATCGCTAACGCTAGCCCACCTGGTCCTGCACCAACAATCACAACAGAATGATGAACAGGTTCGTTACTGACTAAATCTGGACTAGGGATATAAGGGTACACAGGATTTGTATAGGTACTTTGCATCGCCGAGAGCCTCAAAACAAACAACAATTAATCTCACTTGAGAACAATATATCGATAAAAAATGGCTTTATCTACTATTTTCTTTATTTTTTTATTTTAAAAACTCAAAATATAGTTTCACTTGAGAATTTAACTATGTTAGCTTTATTCGACAGTATGGCGCTTGACGGTAGACATTTTTAACCCCTGAGTGCTGAAATATTTATATAAAAGAGGTCATGTCACATGTCTAAGAAGCCATTCGCATCATCCGCAGACTTGGGTGAAAAAACTGAAACACTAGAAGTTCTCGCTGACGGCGTTTACGCACTTACTGCCGAAGGTGACCCAAACGTTGGGGCCATAGAAGCGGAAGACTTTATCATTGCATTTGAAGCAAGAGCAACGCCTAAGGCAGCAAACGATTGGCTTGATATGCTTCGTGAACATACAAATAAGCCGGTTAAATACTTGGTGTTATCTCATTATCACGCTGTGCGTGTTTTAGGCGCTCAAGCTTATAATGCGGAATCTATTATCGCTCATGAGAAAACTAAGTTCTTGATCGAAGAGCGCGGCATGCAAGATTGGGCTAGCGAATTCGGGAGAATGCCAAGACTCTTCCGAGAGCCAGATGGTATCCCCGGCTTAACTCATCCCGATATTGTATTTAACGATAGGGTTGAGATTCCACTCGGGGGAGATCGTGGAAACCTCGTACTGGAATATTGTGGTCGAGGCCATACGGCAGGCGATATTGTGGCTTGGCTACCTAAACATAAGATCTTGTTTGCTGGCGATCTCGTAGAAGCAGCCGCGGCGCTCTATACAGGAGATGCTTTCCATTTTGATTGGGCATCAAAAACCTTAGATAAGGTGAAGACCTACGGTGCTGAAACTCTTATTGGTGGTCGAGGTGCTGTTGCTCATGGCAAAGAAAATGTTGAAGCGGCTATTGAACAAACTCGTGGATTCTTAAATGGCATGATTGAGAAAGTCGGTGAAGTTCATCGTGCTGGCGGAACGCTCAAACAAGCATTCCAGGAAACACATACCTTGCTCGCTCCTAAATTTGGCATGTGGCCGATTTTCGAGCACTGCCTACCTTTCGATGTTCAGAGACTGTGGGATGAGTTTGAAGGCATTGACTGGCCAAGAATTTGGACAGACGAGCGAGATCAAGAAGTTTGGGATAAGCTTCAAGACTAATACGTTATCCAGGCTATTGTGCTAAAGCGTGCAATAGCCTCTGATTTCCCTGTCATACCTTTTGTCTTTATAATGAACTCAATCCATATCCTTCAATTCTTCGGTATTTATGTCAGACAACAATTCTCCGGCGATGATGCTTAACTCTTTTATCCCTTATCGAATGGTGAATTTGGCGACTAGCATCAGTAATGCTTGCTCAAAGATTTATAAAGATGAGTTTGATATTACCATTCCTGAGTGGCGGATATTGGCGAGATTAGCTGAGCACGATAAATTAAACGCCAAAGATATTGGAAGAGTCACGTTCATGGATAAGTCTAAAGTGTCTCGTGCAGTAAAGACATTAGACGATAAAGGCTATTTGCTAAAAGAAAAGAACGAAGCTGACAACAGAGCTAGTTACCTTTCTCTCACCACTGAAGGCCGCGACCTATACAATCAAATTGCTCCTAAAGCTCTAGAATGGGAGAAGGATTTAATCAGTATCTTAGATGCTAGCGAATACCGTGATCTAATGCGGATTTTGGAAAAACTTGATCATCAAGTGAATGTTATCGAAGAAAACGACAGCTAAGAAGCAATAACCTTACTTTTCCTGTAATCACTTGGCGTTTGTTTCACTTGTTTATTAAAAGCGTTATAGAAAGCTGATTTCGAATTAAAACCCGAATCCATTGCAATATCGATGATCGATCTCCCTGGGTATTTGACTAGCAATTCCATTGAAGCTTCTACTCGAAATTCATTAATATAATCATAAAAGCAAACGCCCCCAAAGCAATTAATAGCCGCAGAAACATCATTATTTGAAAAGCCAACGGCATCGGATAAATCACTCAAGGTCAGCCCATTTTTGAGAAAGAGCCTTTGCTCAATCAGCATAGACCTAACAGAATCAAATACAGGCTCCAATGAAGTGTCGTGCGTTTGTTCAGGCACTTCCTCAACGGCTTCTTGCGTAATGGCAATTTGATTTGCACTGTCTGGCCACATCAACAATAAAGCAGCAACAGCGCATATGACGTAATGAATGTTTATAAAATCAGTGTCGGTGCGGAATATCCATTGGTAAGCAGCATCTACGAAGACATAGAGTGCGAGAAACAACATGAAGAATATCCAAGCTCTTGCCCAACTCAAATTGTGTTGACTCAGATTTGAAAAGAGCGCCCTACTTCCGCCTACATATTGCTTAAGTTCATTCAAGGACATAGCGACATAGCCCAGTAAAGTCGCGAGATAGAGAAGAATAAATACCGGCTCCAGTATTTCATCCGCTTGACTCTTGGCTAAAAAGCTATACAAAAGTGCAGCCAATAGCGACATAACCACTAAGGGCAAGAAATGCTTTAAGTTATCAAGTAAGGTGTTCCTGCTCACCATATTTGCAATATAGAGATAGGTTAAGGGCCCGAAAAGTAATTCACTTAAGAGTAAAATATTATCGTGAAATTCCGAATCGGTGTATCCGAACGCACCTGCATCTAAAAACTCATCGACTTCGGTCCAAAAGAATAAGCCGAAAAGCAACGCAAGAAACTTATTTGCCGTTGCTGTTTGAGCATCTCTTGGCAGCAATAATAAGCGCACTGCTAAAATCAAATAGCAGAGCGCACCAACAATATAAGGGATAGAAGACAGTTCTACCTGCATGGGACGTCAAATTTTCACTATTACGCTGTACCGCTTTCTAACATGTAGGAAGACTCGATCTTGGTTTGTTGCTTTTTATTTAACAGGATCATCCCATAAATGAGAAGAGGTAAACAAATAACGATAGCTGGCAACGTATCCATAAATGTCTTTGCGTCAGCAGCGCCCGGAGATTTTGTCAAAAATGACACGAAGTCTATAGCAAAGTGAATCAGGATTAATGGAAACAATGAACGAGTTTGCAGATAAACCGCTGCAAAGCCAACACCAATAAAAGTCGCGTATACAACCTGCCCTGTTATTGCTCCAACACTATCGGGGTGTTCAATAACATTAGCAAAGTGAGCAATGCCAAAAAGCACCGAAGAAATTAAAGCCGATTTCAGTAGGTAGCGCGTTTCACCTTTCTTTTGGTAGTAGTCTATCAATAAGGCTAACACCATTCCTCTGCATAGCAGTTCTTCTAAAAACCCCGTTGCTAAACGCGATGAAAAACCGAGATACAAATTAAGTTCGGTATGAGGATATAAATCGCCAATATTTACCGCGATATAAGCCGCAGGTAGTATAAACAGGTAGCCTCGCGTTATGCCCCTCATACTGAACCACTCGATTCTCGACCACAGCTTCCATAAGCTGATAACAACCAGAACATATACTAAGCCGGTTAGGTTCTCTCCCAACTTATGCATCACAACGTTGTCGCTCAGCAGACTTGTTATATAGCTACCGATTCTCTGAGTAACGACTGCTCCAATATACAAAAAGCAAATAGTCATAAAAGGGTTTTTATCATTTTTATCCATACCAATATCCTAATAACGAGTGGTAGATAAACTATGATGACTTGTCTTAAAACAATCGTCTTTCTGCTTAAAACACTTGTCCATCTAATCAAAAAGACAGCTTAAAAAATATAGAAAATGAAGTATTATCCTTAATTTACAGACGCTTACACCTCTCAATTTTCCTCTATTACAAAATAAGGTTTGTGTTGGATTTTTCGAGCTTTTATTACCCCCCATACAAAAAAAGCACCGCAAGATAACCTTACGATGCTTTCCCCAATTAAAAATAAGTGTTATTAGTTTTGCTTACGCAAACGTTCCTTTCGTCTGAAGCCTAGAGCCGCTAATAACAAGAGTGATAAGTAAGAAGCGCTACCACCACCCGATGATGAATTGTCAGTTGTTGGTGGCGTAGCTACCACAGGTGCTGCCGCAACAGTGATTGAGAATGGAGGCAAGCTAGCGCTTTCACTGCCATCTGATACAGAAATAACGATACCTTCAACGGTACCTACGTCAGCAGCACCAGGAGTGCCGGCTAAAGTTCCAGTTTCTTCATCAAATACAGCCCAGTTTGGTCTATTTTCAATGCTGAATGTCAAACTATCGCCATCTGTATCAAGCACTTCTGGTGCAAAGCTAAACCCTTCACCTTCAACAACAGAAGTTGCAGGTGCTCCGGAGATAGTCGGAGCATCATTAACATTAGATACTGTAATCTCAACTGGAGCTTCGATATCAATACCGCCAAAGTTTGCTGTTACAGATAAGTTGTAAACATTGTCTTCGTCAGCATCTACAGGGTTCTCAAAATCAGAAGCGTCAACAAAACTTAGGTTACCTTGCTCATCAATGGTGAATAAATCCGAGTCATCGCCATTAAGGGTATAAATCACTACTTCTTCAGTTTCCATCTCTACAGCAGGCACAGCACGAGTGACAACTGGGTCTTGTGATCCCTCTGCTACAGTGAAACTGAATGTTGGCGTGCTTTCAAACCAAGCAACTGTATTGTCACCAAAGCTCGCTGTTGCAATATCAATATCTCCATCGTTATCAATATCAGCTGGGAAGGCATCAATAGCAAAATCAGCATCTACAGCAACTTCATGTTCAGTGAAATTCTTATTGCCGTCATTTTCATACCAAGCAATAGTGTCATCGCCACTACTTGCTGAAACGACATCAAGGTCACCATCATTGTCGACGTCAATCGCACGAACTGACATCGCGCCTATAGCTTCATTAGTTATTAAACGGCGTTCGAAATTACTACTAACGGTATTCTCGAAAAGGGTAATTGAGTCGTCGAATTCGCTGGCGACAAGAATATCTGAGTCGCCATCAGCATCGATATCAATAGCAAAAACAGATCGAGCTCCAGCAACATCAGTTGCAATATCACGACGAGTGAAGTTCTGGTTTCCATCATTCTGGAACCAAGCAACTGTGTTATCTAAACGGCTTGCCGTTATGACATCGATATCTTCGTCACCATCAATATCAATAGCATAGACGGATTGCCCACCAACTAACTCACGATCGATATTTCTAGAATTAGAAAACTGGCCAACACCATTATTTTCGTACCAATCCGCTGAGTTATCTGCGACAGACAAGACATCAGTATCGCCATCAGCATCAATATCAATGGTGAACAAAGACTGTATATCGTTGATAAAACCAAAGTTATTTGTTTGCGTAAACCTTTCATTCCCATCATTGGTAAACAAAGAAATACGATTACTGCCCTCAGCGACCGCTAATACATCAATATCATCGTCGCTATCTAAGTCAGTTGTTACAATTGCTCTAGCGTTAGCGAAATTACTGCTAATTGTTTGCTGAGAAAAGCTTTCGCTTCCGTTATTTTGTAGCCAATTTAACGATGTGCTGTTTTCATTCGCGGTAATTAAATCAACAACACCATTACCTCCTATATCCGTTGCAACAACCACACGAGGTTGATCAGCATCAGTGACGATATTATTACGACTAAACACAGGTGTCGCAGCTTGGAAAAGCGGTCCTTCCGTTGCATCATTTACCGTTATGCTAATTTCAGCATCTACACTTTGATCGCCTTCAGTAGCAGTTAAAACCACATCAAAAACATTATCAGTATTTGCATCAAGCGGAGCTTCGAAATTGGGAGGAAGGTTAAACCCAATTATACCGTTTTCATCGACATTGAGAGTTTGAGCATCAGTACCGGAGAGTGTGTAAGTAACATCACCCGCAGCAACCGTAGCTTCACCAGCAATTGATGAATTTTCGCCAACGACAAAATCAAAATGAAATGCATTTTCGAACAATCTTATTGCACGGGTATTAGCATCAGGAGCAAAGAAGTCAATATCACCGTCGTTATCTGCATCAATAACAGCAAGATTCTGCGACACTCGTGCATCTTCGGTTTCTATATTTCTAAGTTGAAAGTTCTCGTTACCATTATTTTCAAACCAAACAATACCGTCAGTAGTATTTCGACCGGCTAATACATCACCATCACCATCACCATCCACATCGACGACATCTACGGAAAGGAAATCACTACAGCAAGTTAAGCCTCCAACTTCCCTAAAAGAAAATAAAGCGGAACCGTTGTTTTCTAACCAAAATACTCACCCAGAGCTGTCCGCTCCAACAATATCAATGTCTCCGTCACCATCTAAATCGTCAATAGATGCATCGTTACGAATATTGGTGTTAGCATTAATGAAACGGCTTGTGAAGTTTTCACTGCCATCATTTTCCAACCAAGTGAAACGACTACTAAAACTACCAAACGAAATGATATCCATATCGTTGTCACCATCGATATCTGCCACAGATATAAATTCAGAAGAATCAAAGTTTGCGCCAATATTATGGCGAGTAAAGGATTCGCTACCATTGTTTTCGAACCATATAATACCGTCATCTATGTTACGACGATCTCCTCCGGTGACTATATCTAGATCGCCGTCACTATCGATATCAGCAGCAAAGATTGATCGTATCCGAGGAATATTCGTATCAATATTTCTTTGCGTGTAGTTTGCATCACCATCGTTCTCTAACCAGGCAATGGTCCCTGTGAAATTATCATTACCAACGATAAGATCCAGGTCGCCATCATCGTCCAAGTCAACAGAAAACATTGTATTAGGGTTGTCGATACCAAAATTGACAATATTTCGTGTAAAACTGCCATTCTCATTTTCAAGAAAAACTACGTTGTCATTAAATCTTTCTATGGAGAAGACATCAACATCTCAATCAGCATCAACAGAAAGGATGCTACCTAAGCTATTAATATTAATAGCAATTTCAGTAGGGTCAAAACTAACAGCTTCTGAGGGGAATCTTGGGGTACGTTCAGTTTGTGCATTGATAGCACTAGACACCGCGCACGCTAACGCAGCAAGGGATAATAATCCATATGCCTTCATTACTACTTTCCTTTATCCATGACGTTTTTACGTCTACTAAATTAAATTGTTCGCGGCGATACTATCACGCGTTCTTAATTTTGAAAACCAATCAAAGTCAACTTTATTTCGAAAAACTGTATTTGTGTTTCAAATTGAATAAATAAAGATAACCTAAAAATTTAATATTTATTGTATTGAATAAAAGTCAAAAAGTATTTTTTAGTTATCCTTCAAGATATAAAAAAAGCCACTTTAAGATCTACTTAAAATGGCTTTTTTTATACTAAATATGATTCATGAATAAAGCTCGATGATTAACTCATTTTAGCCACCCAACTTAACGGTGCGATTCTCAAAATAGGAACAACAAGTGCCCATGGCCAAGCTGGTGTATATGCACTCGCTGGCTCTCTCTCCATCGCTTTAACCATTGAACGACAACCAGTTTCAGTGTCGACAATAAAAGGGACAGTTTTAACTTTTTCATTGATTTCACTACGTATAAAACCAGGATGCAGCGTAGTCACTTTTATTGGCGTGCCTCTAACATCAATTCTAATACCTTCACTCAGTGAGGTTAACGCAGCTTTAGTCGCAGCATAAACTGTCATCGCTCTCCTAAAACCGCGAGCAGCACTTATTGATGAGATAGTTACGAGATGCCCCGCGTTTTGTTCTCTAAAAATCTCCATTGCTGCTTCACACTGGGCTACAGCGGAAACGAAATTAGTAACAGCCGTCTGCTTATTCGCGTAAAAGTACCCGGTACCAACAGACGCACCTTTCCCCATTCCTGCATTAACGACAACTCGGTCAAGGTTCCCCATATCTTGTTTAAAGGCTTTGAAAACTTCAAACACTTGATCATGATCATTCACATCTAACGAACGAATATAAACCTGACTTTCGGGGTATTTT
Source organism: Alteromonadaceae bacterium M269 (assembly GCA_004353515.1). Classification (GTDB taxonomy): domain Bacteria; phylum Pseudomonadota; class Gammaproteobacteria; order Enterobacterales; family Alteromonadaceae; genus M269. The sequence continues at coordinate 134,105 of SMNZ01000004.1, forward strand.
TGATTAATCTCGGATTTTAACTCTTCTAGTCTTTCAATTCGGCGAGCGCAAAGTGCGAGGTTTCGCCCCTTTTTTGCAAACTCAAATGCCATGCCTTTCCCTAAGCCTGAACTTGCTCCCGTAATTAATATATTTTTACGAATCATTTTATCACTGCTCCCGAAAGATAATTCTTTATAAGAAAGCCAATGCTAATTAACATTGGCTTACGTATATTATTTAAACTGATGTTAAGGTTACTAAACCCTATTTTTTATTATTTTTTATTATTTTTTATTATTTTTTATTATTTTTTATTATTTTTTTACAGCGACGTAATAAATAATGTACGAATATCCAATAATTTTTATAAGCTCGATTTCGTGTTTGTTTATGGTGATATCGATAATAAATTTGCTGCGCTATTCCAGCTAATCTAAATAATCCATAAACCTCATAAAATGTAAAGTCATTGCATTCAAACCCGCTCTTATCAAGATAGTAATTAATCACTTCTTGTCTCGTTAACATCCCTTTTAAATGTGTCGGTTGTTTCCTGGTTGATTGCATTAATGAATCGTCACCAGCTTCAACCCAATAAGCCAAGCTATTACCTAGATCCATCAAGGGATCGCCTAGCGTTGCCAATTCCCAATCCAGTACACCGATAATATGAGTAATATCAGCCGAATCTAAGACCAAGTTGTCAAAACGAAAGTCATTGTGGGTTATACAGATATGTTCCTTAGTAGGTAAGTTATTCGCCAACCAATCAGTAACAAACTTTCCAGAGGGTACGTTCCACGTTTTTGCCTTCTGATAACGTTCGGTCCAGCCAAGAATCTGCCTTTCCGTATAACCTTGCCCTTTACCTAAATGCTCTAAACCAGCCTCCCGATAATCGACTTTGTGTAGCGCAATTAAGCTATCAATGGCCTTAGTACACAGCTCTCTGGTGGTTGCCTCATTCATTTGAATAGATTTAGGCAGGTTTTTCCTGGGAATAACGCCGTTTAATTTCTCCATAACATAAAACTCAGCACCGATAATGCTCTCATCATCCGTGTGGCCAATCATTTCGGGAACATATTGATATACAGACTTCAACGACTGTTGCAGCCGATACTCTCTTCCCATATCGTGCGCGCCTTTGGCTTTGGTGCCCTCAGGACCGCGCCTCAATATCAATGACCTTTCAGGATACTCCAAACAGTAAGTCCAGTTCGAAACGCCGCCTGAATACTGTGTAACCTTAGGTGTACCCGATAGTTCTGGGCATATCTCTTTAAGCCAAGGATCGAGTTTCGCTAAATCTAACTCTTCTCCAGTTCTTACATCACCAGCACGATCCAGCACATCACTTTGGCTATTATTCTGTTGCGATTGCGACACTACGATTCTCTATTGCTTATATTTCTTAAGTTCTAAACGAGACACCATACCCTTGTGCACTTCATCAGGGCCATCAGCTAGTCTTAGAGCTCTAGCTGCTGCGGCATAACGAGCTAACGGGAAGTCTTCACACATACCCGCACCACCGTGTAATTGAATCGCTAAATCAACCACTTGCTCAAGCATTTTGGGTACAACAACTTTAATCGCTGAGATTTCAGTCATGGCGTGTTTAACACCAACATTATCAATCTTCCAAGCGGCATAAAGTGTTAATAGGCGAGCCTGATCAATTGCCATACGAGCTTCTGCAACACGCTCAGAGTTTCCGCCAAGCTTGAACAAAGGCTTACCAAAAGCCGTGCGACTTAAGCTGCGTTTCATTGCTAACTCTAAAGACTTCTCTGCACCACCAATAGCTCGCATACAATGATGTATACGACCAGGCCCTAAGCGCCCTTGTGCAATAGCGAATCCTTTACCCATTCCCATAATCAGGTTCTCTTTGGGCACTCTGACATTAGTGAAATGCATCTCACCATGTCCTGAGGGCGCATCATAATCGCCATATGCACTCAACATTCTTTTGATTTCAATACCTGGAGTATCTAGAGGCACAATAACCATACTGTGTTGACTATGCTTGTCATTCTCAGGATTCGAAAGTCCCATAAAGATAGTGATTTTCGCATTTGGATGCCCTAAACCAGTACTCCACCACTTTTTACCATTAATGACGAGTTCATCACCATCAGCCTCAATAGTGGCAGCCATATTAGTTGCATCAGATGACGCAACGTCTGGTTCAGTCATACCAAAAACTGAGCGAATTTCCCCATTAAGCAACGGAGTTAACCAGGTTTTCTTTTGTTCTTCATTACCAAAATGATAAAGCACTTCCATATTGCCTGTATCTGGTGCGCTGCAATTTAAGATCTCAGAAGCAAATAAACAACGCCCCATTTGCTCGGCTAAAGGCGCGTACTCTAATGTTGTGAGTCCTTCAGCTAGCTCACTATCTGGCAGAAATAAATTCCATAAACCAGCTTCCTTAGCTTTCTGCTTCAACGGCTCCATGATGGGATGCATTTTCCATTGAGTCCAATCACCTGTCGGATTTAGTTCATGCATCTCAGCGTATACTTGTTCTTCGACCGGCTCTATATGCTCAGCCATAAAAGCTTTTAATCGTGCCAGGTAATCTTGAGTTTTTGCGTTATGTGAAAAATCCATCAGAACATCCCATCAATATAATTAAGATAGGGTGATACTAGCCCAACTTGAATATTGAAAGAAATGAAATATAGTACCAGATAATAATGAATGAAATTCATAATCATAAAGTGCGCGAATATGCAGAAACCAACCTCTATCCAACAACTTGATTTAAACCTGCTTAAAGTTTTCGAAAGCCTTTATTTAGAGCAAAACATGACAAGAACTGCCGAAGCTTTGTTCATTACGCCATCGGCCGTTAGCCATGCAATAAAACGTTTACGAGAGTGTCTGAACGATCCGCTTTTCCAACGGGTTCATAATAAAATGTTACCGACCCCCGCCTGTCAGCGCTTAGCACCCCTGCTAATTGAAAACCTCAATGCGTTAAGACAAGCGTTACAACAATGGCATGAGTTCGATCCTCAAACGAGCCAACAGCACTTTCGTATTGGTATTCATGATGCGCTTGAACCAGCCCTATTACCGACCTTAGTGCAAAGACTGAATTCACTAGCGCCTAGCGTGCAACTCTCTAGTATTAAAGTCGATCGCCAATCCATCGCCAGAGAACTCACAACAGGCCAGATTGATATAGCGATAAATGTTGCTATTCCATTGAAACCACCAATACAACACAAGCAACTTTTAGACGATGTTTTCTGTATTCTGGTGCGTAAAAACCATCCATTTATTAATGAAAATACTAAAGAAAAATACTTAGAAGCGACACATATCAGTGTATCCAATCGTTCCAGTGGCCCATCTGTAGAAGATTTTATTTTCCAGCAGCAAGGGCTGGTCAGGAATATAGGAATAAGGTGCCAGAACTTTTATGCAACACGCAGCATATTAGCGAACTCGGATTTACTTTTGACCGTGCCGCGCACTATTGGAGAAGAGCTGAAAACGGAAGAATTAACACTGTTGCCTATTCCTATAAACATTGCCCCTGTCATGACTCACGTATACTGGCACGAGAACGCTGAGCAAAATGCTGCATTAATATGGTTACGAGATCTATTGTTCGAGTTGTCTGTTACTTAACAATTGAGTTAAAAAAGCAACCTGATATATAGAACTACCTTGTCTAGCAGTATTCAAAGTAGCTATTTTTGAAATACAAAAAAAAGAGCCGCACAAGCGACTCTTTTAGATTGATGACATTCGCTCAACTGCATCAATTAGTTATTGAAGAAGTTCTCCAAATCATCGCTACCACCGATGTGCTTACCACCGATAAATACCTGAGGTACCGTATCGTTACCACTTACAGCTCTCAAGCCTGATAGTGACACGTCTTTACCAACTTGAACTTCATCAAATGCATAGCCTTTTTCTTTTAGCGATGCTTTCGCCTTTGCACAGAATGGGCAATCAGGCTTTGAGAAAACCAACACTGGGTCTGGTGACGCAGCATTTGGATTGATGTATCCAAGCATAGTATCCGCATCCGATACTTCAAACGGGTCGCCAGGAAGATCAGGTTCGATAAACATCTTATCGATAACACCATCTTTCACTAGCATTGAATATCTCCAGCTACGTTTTCCAAATCCTAGCTCAGCTTTATCAACCAAAAGCCCCATACCTTCGGTAAATTCACCATTGCCGTCAGGGATCACAGAGATATTCTCGGCGTCCTGATCAGCAGACCATGCATTCATTACGAATGTATCATTCACTGACATACATACGATCTCATCAACACCCGACGCTTTAAGCGTTGCTGCAAGCTCATTATAACGAGGCAAGTGAGTTGATGAACAAGTCGGTGTAAATGCACCAGGAAGTGAGAAAACAACGACAGTCTTTCCTGCAAAGATATCTTGAGACGTGCGCTTAACCCACTCATCGTTTTCTCTCATAACGAAAGTAACATCAGGTACATTCTGGCCAGTTTTGTTTTCGAAATTTGGATTTTCAGGGTATTGCGTAGTCATAATTCACCTTACTGATTTAAATTAAAAGTTCTTCGTTTCGTTCAACTGAGTCTATTATAGTCAGCTTTTTGTGATTGATAAAAACAATAAATACCAATCATCCTATTCTAATTTTACGATTAAAAATAGTGTAGGTTCTCAGAAATATCGATTCATATTGCTCGCCCTACTACTTCACTTAGGTATTTAATCTCATTCTTTTGCATAAATTCATATGTCTGCAATCACTTTAAATTTTTTTAACCAAGGACTATCTTTGGCTTGCAGGTTGAAAAAGGCAAACTTAGCGAAAGCTGGGGACGCAAAACTTCCGGTCTAAGGTATTCCTAGTGAAAATACTAAGATAGCGGGGTTACCAGTTTGTTTCAGCAGCAATTCAATTTTTGTTTCGCCGTTGTTTATCATCTACTTTTTCATGTCTTGCGAATATTAACCTGGAGTTCGAAGAGGACATGAAAAACATGTTCTCTTCAGTTTCAGCCTATTTTTAGTTTATACCCTCTTGAAAGAGTTTCCGGGAGAATTGAGTCATGATAATTCTTGTTGGTGGCGAAAAAGGCGGCAGTGGTAAAAGCTGCATTGCACAAAACATAGCTGTTTATCTCCGAACCGAAAAAGACGCTAATGTACTTATTGTCGACTGTGATCCGCAGCGTACGACCTCTGATTGGATCCAGGAAAGAAATAGCAATCCAAAGCTTCCACACATTAACTGTGTGCAGCTCTATGGAAAAATCCGTAATGAATTATTAAGCCTTAGCCATCATTATGACTATGTCATTATTGATTGCGGTGGTCAGGATAATCTCGCTTTACGTTCATCTATGGCAGTTGCGAACCATATCCTTATTCCGTTGCGCCCCAAACGCCGTGATTTGAAAACTGTCGGGCACATGGAAGACATCATTTCGACCTGTAAAATGGTCAACCCTAAGATGAATGTTGCTTTCGTCATTACTCAATGTCCATCTTTGCCGTCTCTTGCAAACAGGATATTAGAAGCCAAGGAAGTGGTGCGTTCATTTGATGTTCCTGTCCTTAATTCAGTGACATTTAGTCGCAACATGTATGACGACAGTGAAGAAATGGGCATGTCTGTCATGGAAAGAGAGCCAGAAGGTAAAGCTGCCTTTGAAATCCGTAGCATTATTGATGAACTACTAATTCGAGCCAAAGGAGACGTTTCCCATGTCGCTTCTGAGCCTAAAATGCAACACGCCTTCGGCTAAACCGAAGAAAGTTAGCGTAGACACATTCATTGATGAAGCAGAGTTATATGCACGTGGATTAACTACAGTTGTAAAACTTGATAGAGTAAATGCAAAGCCGTGCTCCTCAAGTCAACTAGATGAAGATGTTCCTAACTTCACACGATGTACATTTACATTGAGTGAAGAAGCTAAAAATAGCTTAACCAAGCTTAGCTGTTCAACAGGTATCGCTCGGTCACGACTTATTAGAATTTGGCTGGATCAAATGGAAAATGGTGAGCTAGTAGGTGATTTCGTTAACAGCTCTGTGCGTTAGTTATACTCGTCATCCTTGAAAAAGATTTAGGGTATGTAAGCTACACAAACTGAATCGCGCACATTGTCATGTCGTCTTGGAATTTTTGACAACGGCAAAATGCTTTTAGCTTCGCTTCCATGTTTTTCAGCAGTGATTCAGGCTCGCTATCACTATCGCGTAAGGCTTGTTCCAACCGTTCAAAGCCAAAGTCATGGTTATCAGGGTCTTTGGTTTCAATAACAACGTCCGTATACACAAAGAGTGTATCATTCGGCTCAATAGGTACCTCATATAGGTCCCACTCATAGTCTCGCATTACACCGATAGGAATGCCGCCCCCATCAATAGGAATAATATCGTTCCCTCTTTTAATATAGGCATGTGGATGCCCCGCATTTGCATAAAGCAAAGTCCTTTTAACCGGACAATAATGGCACGCAACAGCTGTGATAAAGCTGCTACGCTCTCTTCGAGTAAAGAAGTGCTTATTGATATAGTTAAACGCTAGAGATGGACTTTCCAAATCTTGCGTTGGGCGATAAGTACGCAGTATTGCATCTAACATCGCTACTTCCATTGCAGCGCTGGGTCCATGGCCAGTAACGTCTGCGACAATAACTCCCAATGTATGTAAGTCCGTTTTACCTGTGGGGTCACGTCGACTCAGGAAATCAATGTAATCCCCACCTGCTCCTCGCATAGCACGATACGTAAAGGCTATTCGAGAGCCGGGTATCGTTTGTTTCCTGTCCGGCAACATCAACTGTTGTAGACGCGTCATTTCTTCTAACTCTTGGTCTATCCAAGCGTTAGCATCTCTTAACTGCGTTTCAGTTTGCTCTAACTGGCGATTAGTTAATACCCAATTGATCTTTAGGAAAAGGTTTTCGATAACGCTTTTTTCAAGCGTCTGTTTGCCATCAAACAATAGCAACCACTTAGACGTTCTACCGTTATGGCTAAAAGGGAGAATCCATATTGAATCAGCACTAGCGTAATGACTGAACTGGGCAAGAGTTGCACCTTCAACAAGCTCTGGTTGTCTTTGCACGTTGCTCAGTGATTCAAGCGTAAGGCTGTTCACTGAGCTATCTGATAACAGGCGTAATGACGATGTGTCTCTTAAGTCATCGAAAAAAGCAGAGTCGGTAGGTTCACTATCAACTAAGATTAGACCAATACTTGTATCAAGCGACTGACATTCAGCTAATAGAAGCTCTCTTTCTGATAGCACCGGCTCATCCATGGTCGCCTGTTCAATTGGCAAAGGTTGCGCCATAAGCTTATTCAGCAACCTCCGTTAGTTTCTTTTCCAGTTCTTCATTCAAACCAGATACGCCTTTGCTGCGCAAAATACTCTTGTATTCAGTACTGTATGTGCGCACCAAAGAAATGCCTTCCGCAACGAAGTCATACAACTTCCACGTACCTTTTCTGTTGAGCATTAGATAATTAACCGGGATTTCTTTCCCACCTGATATAACGATGGATTTTACTTCAGCAAACTTTTCTTTTTTGATCTCTTCACCGATAAACCGAACTTCCTCATTAGTATATTCATCAAGTAAGCCCGCATAGGTATTCGTCAGTACTTGCCTAAATAAACCGATGAACTTAATCTTTTCTTCTTTACTCGCTTTACGCCAATGCACAGCAAGCACGCGTTGCGCGACAGCTTGCAAGTCAACATATTCCTTCATTAACCCTTGTAGCTTTTCCTTACGCTCATCACCTGGCAGCTCTTTATCCGCCGCAATTGCAATTATCTTCGTAATAGCAACTTCAGCAGCTTGCGTTGGTGTAGTCGTTGTTTGCGCCAAGCTCCAAAAACTGGTGCTCAACAGAATGACAGCTAATAAAATCTTTTTCATAAATTACTCGTTGTTAAACATATATTTACTCACTAGTTCTTCCAAACTAATGGATGGTTCAGTTTCGATAATTTCGTCACCTTGAACCAAAAATTCATCTGAACCACCCGGTGTTATCTTAATAAACCGATCACCGATGATTCCGGCTGTTCTGATTGAAGCAATAGAATCTTCTGGTACTTGGACAGAATCCTCTAGAACAATCTCAACAACAGCTTCAAAAGCTTCTGGGTCAAACCTAATACTCTTAGCCTGCCCGACTCTGACCCCAGAAACCTCAACAAAAGCACCTTCTTTTAACCCAGACGTATTCTCAAACTTCGCAATCAATGAATAGTGTCCGGCGTCTGACAACGAGGCTCCACCTATATTCACAGACATATAGAGAAGTAAGGTAACACCCGCTATTACAAATAAGCCAACTACAAAGTCTAAGCTCAGATTCTTCATTGTTATGTATCCAAAAAGTATGTATTTAGTCTTTCTTTTCGCGACTTATTTGCCACAAAATGAGTTAAAAACGTTAAACGATTTTCATCGTGCTATGAAGTTGAGCATATTAGTAGACCCACTATTGCTCTATCTCATTGCGTTACCAAAAACTCGTTATACTCACCATCCTTGAAAATGCTTAATTATTACCTGCACTCGTTAAAGCATTAACGAGCTAATAATAAAATTCATCACCAACATTGATATTGCGCTTATCACAACAGCTTTAGTGGTTGCGTGACTCACCCCCGCCGCTCCAGCAGCTTTGCGATTAAGGTGCAAGAAGTAACCGTAAGCCATAGGTATCCAAATAATAAGAACTGCGAATACCAGAGATTTAATTTGACCAATAAGAACATCATTAAAGGTCACCGTATCGAAGATACCTTGTATATAGGTTCCAGCGCTCTCCCCATGAATAACAACGCCAACAATATATCCACCAGCAATCCCAACCATATCAAAGACAGCAGTGAGTATAGGTAAAGATATCAAAGCTGCCATTAAACGAGGCAGCATCACGTATCGGTAACTATTAACGGCCATACAGTCTAACGCATCAAATTGCTGCTCATTGCGCATAATGCCAATCTCGGCACAGGTCGCTGAACTGACACGGGCAATGATCATAAGTGCAGTCATCACTGGCCCCAACTCTCGAATTAACCCCACCGCTACTGACGGCCCTAATAAATCTGCCGATCCAAAGCGTATAAGCGCGTTATAGAGATTAAGTGCAACCGCCATGCCGGTAAAAAGCGATGAGACAAGTAATACAGGAAGAGACTTAACGCCTATGAATTGTATTTGTCGAACAATCTCTCTAATCGGCGGAATTCGCGAAAATAAGCTTTTGAAGATATTCAATAAAAATACAAAAGACATACCGATAAAACTAATGACATTACGCGTATAGCCACCGATATTACTTACACCATTCATAATACTCTGCATAAGTTAATCCCCTGTCACCAAGCGTTTCAAGTAAGCGTCACCGTCCACTTCTTCATCTCTCGATTTTCTGTTAATGAGGTTCTGAATGCGCTTGTCATCAGAATTTCTAATCTCGTCAGGCGTACCAACCATAGCGACCTTGCCATCAAATAGAACCATAATGCGATCAGCTATTTTGAATGCACTTTCAAGTTCGTGAGTGACAATGATCATGGTCATATTCATGGCTTCTCGAAGCTTTAGAATAAGTTCATCAAGCTCGACAGACGTCACTGGATCTAGACCTGCCGAGGGCTCATCAAAACAAAGTATTCTAGGGTCCATAATAACGGCCCTTGCCAACCCGGCTCTTTTCAGCATCCCTCCTGATAACTCAGCTGGCATCAGGTTTTCAAATCCCGCGAGATTCATCAGCTCTAGCTTAAGTCGAACCATGATATCAATGGTTTGGGTATCCAAATTGGTATTGTGTTCTAGCGGCAGGCGCACGTTATCACCGACCGTCAATGAACTGAGTAAAGCACCGCCTTGAAAAGCAACTCCCATTTTCTTTCGAAGCTCTTTTAATTCTTTGCTCGATATAGAACCAATATCATGCCCATCAATCTGGATTTTTCCCTGAGTCGGTTTCTTTAACGCCAGAAGGTGTTTTAACAGCGTACTTTTACCTGAACCCGAACCTCCCATGATCACCATAATCTCGCCGGGATTGACCTGTAAATTCACATCAAACAGAACTTGCCTGTCATCATAGTGCGCATCGAGATTATCAATAGAAATGATAGAGGTCATTGATCTTATCAGCCTTTGGCTTGCTCAATTGAGTCGAGTAATGAAAATACGGAATCAAGCTTCGTAAGTTTAAGCACCTGTAGAGGAGCGCCTACTGCACCCACTATGTGAAACTGCACTTGCTTTGTCTTTGAACGGTTAAAAGCTTCAACGAGTGTCGCCATACCTGAACTATCTATATAGTCTAATTCTGAAAAATCAACTAGGACATGATGTTGTTTGTCAACTTCATCAAGCAACACATTCTTCACTTCACGTGAATTGTGCAAATCAACCTCTCCGGTCAACTTCACGACTTTGAATTGTTCAAAATCAGTAATATCGATATTCATTCAATTTTGCCTTACAGTTTAATACTGAGTTTTAGCCGGTTACCCTCTCCTTGTGGCGGCATTAACTCAACTTCATCCATAACATGATAAATAAGATGTAGCCCCAAACCTCCGGGCTCCAACTGTTCTATTTTTTTAGGTTCAATGGCACATGCAGAGATTGGAGGAGCATTATCTGAAATAACAAATACCCCATATCCATCTTCTTCGTAGACTTCAATTTTGAGCTTAAATTTGTCGGAAAAATTACAACTATGCCGAATGACATTGGCACAAGCTTCATCAACAGCTAAAACGACCGAATTGGTCTTCTCATCATCAAATGCCATTTCGGCACAAGCACGTTTAACTGTTTTTCGTATCTGATGTAGCTGGGACGTACAGGACTTACAACTAATATCCGATTGTTTTTGCATAGATTTCAACCAACTAAATTTAAGCCTTTAATGCCATTTAGTGAAAGCGGTCAATCCATGATTACTGTCAGACTCTAGGTGGCTCTTCGACAATGTGAAAAGCCACTTGTTCCCATTTTCAGTGGATTATCAAACTTTATAGTAGTCTTTGTACCAAGCTACAAAGTTTTTAATCCCCTCTTGTATGGTTGTCTTCGGACGATAGTCCACATCTTCAACCAAAGCCTCTACATCTGCATACGTATCTGGAACATCACCATCTTGAAGCGGTAGTAACTCTTTCTCCGCGGTTTTCCCAAGATTCTTTTCTAACGTGCCAATATAATCCATCAATTGCACGGGCGTTTGTGCCCCAATGTTATATACACGCCAAGGGGCTTTACTCGTTCCAGGATCAGGTTTCTCACCACTCCACTCAGGATTGCTTTCAGCCGTGTGGTCGAGTGTCCTAATAATTCCTTCAACAATATCATCAATATAAGTGAAGTCGCGTCTATGATTTCCATAGTTAAACACTTTTATTGGCTTATCTTCCATAATGGCTTTAGTAAATAAAAACAGCGCCATATCTGGGCGTCCCCACGGACCATAAACCGTAAAGAAGCGTAAACCTGTCGTTGGCATTCCATACAAATGACTGTAGGTATGGGCCATAAGCTCATTAGCTTTTTTGCTCGCTGCATACAACGAAAGTGGATGATCGACATTATCATGGACCGAGAAAGGCATAGATTCATTCGCACCATAGACAGAACTTGATGATGCATAGACAAGATGTGCAACTTTATTATGCCTGCAACCTTCGAGAATATTGGTAAACCCAACAATATTACTGTCAATGTATGCATGCGGATTTTCGATGGAATATCTCACCCCTGCTTGCGCAGCGAGGTGCACGACTTTATCGAATTTTTCTTCTTCAAAGAGCTTTTCCATGCCAGCTCTATCTGAAACATCTAATTTCACAAAGCTAAATTTATCAGCATTTTCATGCTCTTCAATTCGCTTCAGGCGCGCATGCTTTAAGTTGACGTCATAATAATCATTGATGTTATCAAGACCGACAACTTGATCCCCTCGTCCCAACAGATAGAGACTGACATGGGAACCGATAAAACCTGCTGCCCCTGTGACTAATACTTTCATTTAATTCATCCAAGTTTATAAACGGATATCTGAGATATTCTTATCAAAAATATATTTCAAATCAAAAATAACGCTATTTTCTTTGCATAAAGCCCTAAGCTTACTTTCAGACCAATCGCGAATTTCTGAGTGCGCTACAGCAGCAATAATTGCGTCGTATTTACCTTCTTCGGGTTTATCAACCATCTCGGTAACACCGTATTCATGCTTCACTTCTTCTGCATCAGCCCATGGATCATAAATGTCCAAATTCACGTGATAGTGCTTCAGTTCATCAACAATATCGACAACCTTAGTATTCCTGATATCCGGGCAATTCTCTTTAAACGTGATGCCAAGTAGTAAAACATTAGCTTCGTTTACCATGATCTTCTTGTTTAACATGGTTTTTACTAGACGATTGACGACATACTCCCCCATATGGTCGTTAATGCGACGACCAGCCAAGATAACCTCGGGGTGATGTCCTAATTCCTCGGCTTTATGTGTTAAGTAGTAAGGATCAACACCTATACAATGACCACCAACCAAACCTGGACGGAAAGGTAAGAAATTCCACTTACTGCCAGCAGCTTCAAGTACTTCTTCTGTATCAATACCGACTTTGTCAAAAATCATCGCCAACTCGTTGATCAACGCAATGTTTAAGTCGCGTTGTGTATTTTCGATGACCTTAGCTGCTTCAGCCACTTTGATAGAAGACGCTTTATGGGTGCCGGCAACAATAATACTGCTGTATAAGGCGTCAACTTTATCCGCGATCTCTGGCGTAGAGCCCGAAGTCACTTTAATAATATTCTCTAGCCGATGCGTTTTGTCTCCTGGATTAATTCTCTCAGGGCTATATCCTGCATAAAAATCCTGATTAAACTTAAGGCCAGACTCCGTTTCAATAATAGGAATACAAACTTCTTCGGTCGCGCCTGGAAATACAGTGGACTCATAAACTACTGTTGTACCTGCTTTAATCACCTTGCCAATCATCTGGCTCGCTTTTTGTAGCGGTGTTAAGTCCGGCTGTTTGTTGGCATCGATTGGCGTAGGAACAGTTACAATAATATAGTCACATGCTCCCAAGTCGGACGGGTCAGCAGAATAAGTCAGACTAGTCGTTTGCTTTAGTTCTTCAGACGACACTTCAAGCGTTCTATCTACACCATCTGATAGCTCTGATATTCTGCTTTCATCAATATCAAACCCTATCGTTTTCACTTTTTTTCCAAAAGCAACAGCTAGAGGTAGGCCAACATAGCCCAAGCCAATAACAGCAACACTCGTCTGTGACATAACTTTCAATACCTATCTATATTTTCTTATTTATCTTTTGATAAGAACACTTTGGCTATGAGCTTATCTTTAAATCTTCCATTTGATATTTGTCTATCAGGGAATAAAGCGTCGGCCTTGTAACTCCGAGCATCTCAGCTGTCTTTGATACGTTCTTATCAGCAATTTGATAAGCCTTACGAATAGCTCTAGACTCCGCAGCCTCCCTGACTTCTCTCAAGTTCAATGTCTCTAACTGAGGTTCTTCAGTCGATGCCATCAACCCTAAATCATCCGCTTCTATCATACTGCCTTCCGCCAATATCACGGCTGACTTCAATTTATTCTGCAGTTCTCTAATATTGCCCGGCCATTTGTGATTCAGCATGGCATTTGTTGCAGATTCGGCAAAACCTTTGACTTGCGATCCAAACTCTACTTTATAATCATTCAAGAATGAACGCGCCAAAAGTATAATATCGTTGTCTCTCTCCCTAAGAGGCGGTATTTGAATCGTGATTTCCCCTACTCGATAATAGAGATCTTCCCTAAAGGTTTGCTCAGCAACCATCGAAGGTATGTCACGGTGCGTTGCACAAATTACGCGAATATCAACCGGGATTTCTTGACGCCCGCCAATACGCTCAATAACACGTTCTTGCAGGAAACGAAGCATTTTTGCTTGCAACCCAATTGGCATATCGCCAATCTCGTCCAAAAACAATGTTCCATTTTGCGCGGATTCAATTTTCCCTAACGTTGTTTTGTTAGCACCGGTAAACGCGCCTTTTTCATACCCGAACAATTCACTCTCTAGCAGGTTTTCTGGAATTGAAGCACAATTGATGGCAATAAAGGGTTTATCCTTCCTGTTGCTATGCTCATGTATGCTGCGAGCAAAAACCTCTTTACCTGTACCGCTCTCTCCAAGAAGCAGTGCGCTAACATCCGTTTGTGCAATTTTTTCGGCTCTACGGCTGGCTTTCTGAATGGACTCACTCGCCCCAATAATTCTGCCCATGGCAGGTTGTGCGGCTGACAGCCTTCTATTTTCTTCTTCTAACGCACTAAGGCTAAAAGCTCTTGAAACGATTATTTGTAAAGTGTCTGTATCTATTGGCTTTTGATAGTAATCGTAAGCCCCTAAGCTGATGGCTTTCAGCGCATTTTCTTTATCATCATTTCCTGTAACAACGATAACTTTGCTTTGAGGCGCCAGCGCCATAATTTCCGTTAACGTTGCTAATCCTTCGCTTGCATTGGCTGCATCAGGTGGTAAGCCTAAATCAAGTGTAATTATCTTAGGCTCGTGGCGCCTCAACTGCGCTATAGCACTTTTCCTATCTTCCGCGAAAATAACTTCATAATCCGTAAAGCTCCACTTAAGTTGCTTTTGGATCCCTAAATCATCTTCAACGACTAAGATTTTTTGCATAGTCTACCGTCTCATTTTGTTTCGTTATTAGGCAGTATTAATGTGAAAGTCGTCCCCTGATTCACTTCACTTTGGACAAGCAATTGCCCACCGACTTTTTCAACAAAAGTTTTCGCATCGTATGCGCCAATCCCCATACCCGCGTTACCTTTTGTTGTTTCAAAAGGTTTGAATAGCTGATTATTGATAAAGCTCTGTGACATCCCGCACCCCGTATCGATAATTTTTATGATTACCGTCTCCGATGCGCTTTCAACAGCTATATGTACGCTACCATCATCAATCGTTGCCTGTTGAGCATTATCAATCAAATGATATAGAACACTGGACAGTTTATCAGCATCTATCGACAATTTAATATCTGCATCTGCTTCTAATGTTGGAACAGGCAGTTGGTTAGCACATTTAGTTTTGATCAAATGGCTTAGTACGTCTTCTAAATTTATCAATGAAGTCTCAGCAGTTTTAGATTCTTTCTCAGTTAACTGGCGCAACATTTTCTGCATGCGAGTTTGCGTATGCTCCAATGTTTCAAAAGTGTCTTCTATGAACTCTGGGTTACCTTTATGTTGCTCAGCATTTTTTAAGATAAGCCCTACTTGCGCCAATATATTTTTCAGATCGTGCACAACAAACGCCGACATACGATTAAACGCAGAAAACTGTGCATTTTCAGCTAACTCCACTGACGATTCGTAGTGAAAAATAAAGTTTGCAACTTGAGCACTAACTGCTGCCAAGTAATCACGTAGTTCCCAATTTAATGAGACCTGGTTAGATTGAGAGGTCGCAAGCAAAGCCATTGCCCAAAGCTGTTCTCCTTTAAAAACAGGAACAACTAGCTGGAAACGGGCAGTACGGAATAATTCTGGTTCAATAGGTAACCCTTGATACAAATGCGGACTAATAAGCACTTGCTTCACGTCAATAATCCAACGATTACTTCGAGAAAATTGCCAAAGAGTTGATAGTAACTCTTCTTCTTCTTTCGTTAATGGATCGAATCCTTCACCACCTAGGCGTTGGAAGCAGCTTCCGCGTTTAGTGATAAACGCTGATTGATCATATTCGATTGCTTTCCCCATGGCTTCAGCAGCAACTGAATAGGTACTCTGCTTATCAGGATTTTCCAACGATAAGGCGTCAGTTAACTGCAACCATTGCTGCCTGTAATCGTATTGGTTTGCAAAAAAGTGTTTGGTAACAAATACCTTAATTTTGGTTCGTATTTGACTAGAGAGAAGAACAAATGAAAGCAACGCCAACGATACAGCACCCAGAATTGCCTGGATTGTTCCATCCCAACTCGCATCTAAATAGTTAACTCCATAACCAATCAATGCCATCAAACAGAGGTACAGCCCCGCCATCATGAGCATGGTACTGTGTAATACCACTTCACGAGACACATAAATATTGATATCCCACTCTTTGATTCGACGAATAGCAATTACCAGGAATGGCATCATCAAAAAGTGAACATACCCTCGAGCAGCGACAAATGTCGGGTCCACTTGAGTCACCATCACAGCATTGGCATACATCACAAAATCAAACAGGGATATACTACTCAAGAACAATACCAATGGCTTATACATCCATTTTTGTTCTTCAGCTTGACGATAAATCACTTCCAGCAGTATCAGTATGCTGAGATTCGCAATGACCATGATCAAATGTTGAATAGCTGTCGTCACCTGACTGAAGAACGACATGACTGTTGCAACAACGAAACACAGAATAAGCAACCAAATACGTGGCTGATAAAAGAGTTCGGATGGCTTTTTGGCATGCTTAGACACAGCAAACAAAAACATCAACCAAGCCAAGTATTTGAAATACTCAAAGAAATAATATGATTGCATCGAGAGAGGTACAGGCAATAAACCTGAATCAAAAAGTGATGCAAAAAGCCCAACGAGTAATGCAAAACCCACTAGGTTTTTAGTCAAAGACTCCTTTCTTACTGTTAACAACAATAAAAACAGGAGCAGATAGCTCAGTGCAGCGAGTCCATAACCTATGGTTGATATCATAGTAGCAATACCCAACTAGCGATTAACTTCGTGTTCTTTATCATAAAAGTTTTTACCTAAGGTCGACTCTACAACGCTTCTCCACGCTTTAATCGTCAAATGCTTTGCCAAAATGCTAAAAGGCATTTTCAAAAAGTGGCCTCGCATATAAACAGCGAGTTCATAAGTAGAACGTAGTGTGCTATCCAATTTCGGGTGTCTAAATCTTAAGACGCTTTCAAAACACCTATCCAATAAGCCAAAGTTTGTCTCTTTCAACGCATAGATAGCTTCAACATGACATGATTGTATGTCGGTATTCAAAATCTTTTGGCAGTAGCGTACGGCCAGCTGTAACTCCTTCTCAAAAGAAGATTTACTGGATAATGTAATTAAGCTTTCCCAATAATTTTCATCGTCTTTATTGGACGTAAAGAGGATATGTAAATCGGTTAAGTCACGAATGCCATGGGAAAAATCTTCGTTCAAGAATAGGTGAACTGCACTATGTAATGTTTGGGCAGCTTGAGAAAACACGAGCAAGCCGTCTTTTGTTTCAACTAAATCTTTCGAGAAATCGGCAACGTCAGGCGCCTGACCAGACACTATTGGCACTAAGTTGTGATGCAAATCGAGAACCGTACCTCTTTTAACATGCGTCAAAGGCGGTATTTCATGCGCCCATTCTCGATAGTACATTTCATCATAGTCGGTCAGGATTTGAGGAAACCAACCTCGTTCTAACAAAGCTTGTTTCGACTTTTCAATGTCACTTTTATCGACAAGAACATCAATATCACCATAAAGCCGGCCTAATCCGACAGCACTATCAGAAACAGAGTACGCAGCACCTTTTAAAAAAATGGGTTTAACACCGACATGGCGAAGGTGTTCATCTATCAATTTACACTCATAGAGCGCCTGTTGTTTTTGCCTGCGTGCGCGCACAAGTTCTGATTGCAAATGGGGCTTTACTTGGTTGGGTATATCCTCATCCTTCAAGAAACTAGCAAACCTAGCTAGCGAGGCGTTTTCACGCAGGCACTCAATGAGCAGCTCCCATTCACTGAGCGTCAAATCATCGACTCTCTTAAAGGTACCTAAAATTTCTGACATAAAAAGCGCGGTGATATTCACAGGACGTCTGACTCGAGAAAACGAATAAAATCGTTGGTATCGCCGTACTCCACTTCAAAACAGGCAGACATCTCAACAACTTTTTTGAGGCATTCGAATGCTTCAACACCAATAGTGTCAAAGTTAAAGCTATTTTCCTTTAATGACATCAATACGTCAGCTTTACTAAGTTGGTAAATATCAACGCCCTCTGCCCCTGTGTACTTAGGAAATACAACCCCTACTATTTTTGCTGTTTCATGCCTTCTTTCAAAGCTCTCTGATGTCGGTTTAACATGAGCCACATCACCTTTTTGCGTATCACGTGCTATACCAGTTGAAACAGTCTGAGGAAATAGTTTTTTAATCAAGCCGATAGAATCATTCTTTAAGCATATTGGACGAACCGAAGGACGAACTTCAAGCTTCTGCATATCAATAACAGCCATTTCATCAGAGAGAAGTCGCCAGCCATTAAACATCATGTAAGCCGTTAGTGTACTTTTCCCTGAGCCTGGTGGAGCTGGAAAAATAATCGCTTTGCCGTCTTTCTCTAAAACCGCAGCGTGAATAATTAAATAATTAAACATATGCGCTGCAACGCAC
The DNA here is from genome assembly GCA_004353515.1 of Alteromonadaceae bacterium M269. Classification (GTDB taxonomy): domain Bacteria; phylum Pseudomonadota; class Gammaproteobacteria; order Enterobacterales; family Alteromonadaceae; genus M269. The sequence goes on from SMNZ01000004.1 coordinate 152,584, forward strand.
CAATTCATTCCCCATTCGAGAAACGGGTAGGCTTGACTCAAGGGCAAGGGACGAAAGGCAGTGTGATTGCCGTGATAGAAGCTGATTTGCGGTTTGAATAAACGGCGAAGTAAAGCTTCTTGTTTAAGCTCTATCGTGAAGTCTGCAAAGTCCAGCTCAACCTCGGGATATAAAACATCGATATTCGACAATACAGATTTCGGCGCAGAACGCACTTTAAAGCTAACAAACCCTGTATCTATATATCGCATTGCTTCACAAGTGAGGTTAATTGAATGGCGTTAATATACCTTTATTAATCATATCTTTAAACGCTTCATTAACATCAGATTCAGAGCCAGCAACGAGTTCTTGGAAGTTTTCAAACGCTAACCCAGATTGCGTGTACTCCAGGAAACCTTTCGGAGGTACATTAGGTATATGATAGAGGTCATTGGAGATAGTCGAGAAAAATACTAAGCCCTCATTATCTGAGGGCAGGTAATACTCATAATCTGAAGATAAGCGATACTTAATCTTAAGTTCTCTTAACTTTTAGTAGCGAATATTAGGGAAAACATAGCCAGAAACACCGTCTACATGCGTTGCTTCAATCGCTTTCTCTAATTCGTGAGCTGTAAAAGTACCATTATGCAGTTGCTCAATCAGATTTTGTGTATAAGTTTGAGCATCCATACCTGCTGGAAGGGTATAAAAACCGTAGAAGGCATTGAGGTATGCCGTGGCAAGTTGCTTATCAACACCACCACCACTCAAAGCATTTGCTAAACCAGCTTGATGGATCACATTTTTAATGTGAGGTATGGCTCTATTGCGAGCTTCTTTTTTACTGCGGATTGAATAAAAAGCCGACCTTACTTGGCCAGGATTTAAATTCTTCCAGAAACCACCCGATCTACCTGAAAAATTCACATAAGGATTATCGCAAGCGGTAGATGAACCGTGAGTTGATAAGTTTCCAGAAATCGAACATGACGTACCCGTTCCCCATGCAGATGCGGCGGGAAGTGACGCCAATGCAACACCTGTCGCTGTGCGTTTCAAAAAACGTCTACGACCTTCGGTGTTGAGAACTTCTACATTCTTTGTATCAGGGTTTTTCATCACTACAAACCTATCTTAAATTTCGACGACTACAGTTAGAACCAAATGCAAGAAACAAGCCAAAAAATAAACCGTTGTTTTTATTAGCTTTTAATCATCATCACTTTATCACTGTAAAAAATACTGACAGCTTTAAAACTCGATACTCTCTCGCTCTAACAGCTCTCGTAAATACTTAACTGGAATCGCATAGGTTATGCCACTTGGCGCACTTAAAACCGATTCTTTCGTTTCCTTCACTAGAACCTTGTTTATTATAGCAACAACTTCACCCGAATGTTGAGCATAAACTGCACTTCCGCTATTACCTGGATAAGCGGTTGCGTCTAACTGATAAGAGAAGAAAGGATCCTTTAAACGCCTAATTAAAGCAATTGATAGCTGCCCAGCATTTGAAGCAGGGATTGCGACAGGCGTTCTAGCTGAGACGATTCCCCTATGCGTCACCGGATAAAGCCCCAAGACAGCACCAATAGGAAAGCCCGTAAAAGCTATTTCTGATCCATCGTCAATCCATTCTTCTTCAGCAAGTATTAAGGAATTAAATGACGTTTTGGGCTTTTGCTTTAGTTTTAAAACAGCGAGATCGTGCGTTGCATCAAATGCTTTGATATCAACCTCGACAATTTCAGGCCGCTCTCCCTGACCAACAAAAATAACGCGACGTTGCGAACCGTCAGCTTTAAGTGCTTTTTCTACAACATGATAATTGGTAACCGCATATTGCCCATCGGCGATAAGAAACCCTGTCCCTCGTAACTGATTCGGAGGGCGAGCTAATGGTTCACTTATACCAACCCCTACAACAGCAGGTTTAATTCTTTTTAAGGTATCGACAAGTTCAGCAGCATGACTATTGGAGATAAGCCCTCCAGTAAACATACTCGACATGACAATCATCAAGAATAGGACAGGCAGCTTCATTTTTATTTATCTCTACCTTTTAATTTGTAGGGGTTTGCGCATAATAACGCCCCCAATATTGTTACCGAAAAAACAAGGATTCAAATTGGTTAACAACACGCTCAGTTATATTGCCAACACATTAGCATCTCCGGTAACACATGTTCCACTAATCATTCTGGTATGTTGGTCAGTCAAAATTTTATTTAAAAAAGATGGGAAGTTCTTAAACATCACAATATATACTGCGGCAATATGGTTTATCCTTTGTTCCCTGCCCTATTCCAGCTCGTTACTCATTAAAAGCCTCGAACACCGCTACCCAACCATCGACTACGACAGCGATAAATGGCAGCGGGCTGATGCTATTGTCGTTCTCGCTTGTAGCTTCTACGAAGAGCCTAAGCTCCCCTTTATCAGCCGTTGGCACGATTGCTCAGTAAAGCGCAATGTGCAAGCCGCTTTGATGTATCAACAAAAACACGTACCAATCTATTTATCCGGTGGACTAAAAAAAACGAGTGAAAAAACACATGCAACGTTTAATCAGGATTTCTTGAAAGTCTTTAACGTTCCCACCAAAGATATCCATATCGTGGAAGAAGGCTTTAACACTGCCTCTGAAGTCAAAGCTTTATCCACTTTGTTAAAAGGTAAAACTGTTGCATTAGTCACTTCTGCCAGCCATCAAATTAGAGCTGTGAATTACTTCAAAAGGCATGGCATTGACATTATCCCTATTCCGGTGGAGCACTTAAGTTTACCCGATACAGGTCTTATCAGCGGTAAACCTTCTGCGACTAATTTATATCGAAGTGAACGAGCAATTCATGAATATCTTGGGCTACTCGCGCAATCATTCGGTAAATAATTCTATTAAAACGAAAAATGCATAAAATTAGTTATTATCACCTCAGATTTATTCGTCAAAATACTAATGTAAGTTAGGCTTTTTTTCGTTTTATACTAATAATATACATAGGATAACTTGAGTGATAGATTAAATAGAGTGAAGGCAACAATCTACAAGTGCCAGTTTTCGTTTAAAGGGTAGTCCATGAAAAAATTGAGAAAATTAGCGGACAAGCCAGTTATTGGTCCCTTAGTGAAAAAGGCAATGAACTACGCCGTTAACAGAGAAGTTCAATCTGTTGCGCAGCACTTCTCTAGCTATTTATCACCTAAACTTGCCATTGATAGCTCACTAAAAGACGAGTGTTATAGGATTCGCCATGGAGTCTATTGCGAAGAACTCAACTTCGAGGACACTAACGCTGAAGGCATCGAAAAAGATGATTTCGATGATCATGCCATACATTGTCTGATTCAACACTTACCGTCATCTGATTACTCTGGCACCGTGCGTGTTGTTCGTCCCGAAAACGAAGGCGAAATAATTCCTATACAGAAGTATTGTATTGACTCTATTACGCCTGGGAAAATTAACCCGAATGACTTTAAGCCTCATGAAGTCTGTGAAATTTCACGGTTAGCAGTGCCCAACAAGTTCAGAAGACGTCAAACAGATAAATTTAAGGGTGCTGCAACAGGTGTCATTAATGAGCAAATATATTCCGAAGAAGAGCTCAGATGCTTTCCTTTTATTGCCATAGGGCTTTATTTATCTGCAGCTTCCGTTGTGATTGAAAATAATATAAAGCACACTTTCGTTATGATGGAACCGCGTTTAGCTCGAAGCATGAGCTTTGTTGGCATCCGTTTCGAACAAATCGGTCCACCAATTGAGTATCATGGAAAGAGAGCGCCATATTACATAAACCCATCACTATTGATGGACAGCCTAACGCCAGGCTTTAAACTTATGTTAAAGAATATCCGCAAGTCGTTGAACCACTCGAAAAACAATGACAGTTAGTTATAATCTCAGAAATTGTTGAACATATAAGCAATCAAATAACACAAATTTCCCATATACTAGCGACAGCGACAAACTTTCAATTACTTGTAATGAATTGGTGATAGCTCGGAAGCTATGTAATTTAAGACACTTAGGAAACTAGATTTGAAAAATATTCTATTAGTTTTTGGAACCCGCCCAGAAGCCATAAAGATGGCCCCTTTGGCTATCGAGTTAAGCAAAAATGATAATTTCAACACTAAAGTATGTGTTACCGGTCAACATAGAGAGATGCTTGATCAAGTATTAGCTTTATTTGACTTAACACCTGATTTTGATTTAAACCTCATGAAGCCAGGCCAAGACTTATATGACGTCACTTCTGGCGCTCTTTTAGGTTTAAGAGATGTTATTCAGGAAGCTAAACCAGACCTGGTTCTCGTGCATGGAGATACCACAACCACCATGGCCGCTTCGCTTTCTGCTTTCTACCAAAAGGTTCCTGTCGGTCATGTCGAAGCAGGATTAAGAACAGGCGATATCTACAGTCCATGGCCCGAAGAAGTTAATAGAAAGGTTACTGGAGCTTTAACGTCTCTTCATTTCGCGCCGACTGAGAAGTCTAAACAAAACTTGTTAAACGAAGGTGTTGACGATTCAACGATTGAAGTCACCGGTAACACCGTCATTGACGCATTATTAATGGTTGATAAGCGCATTAATGACGATGAAGAGCTAAGCAAAGGCTTAAGAGATCAATTCCCATTTATTGATCCATCGAAAAAATTAATCCTGGTTACGGGTCACCGCAGAGAGAGTTTCGGTGACGGCTTCGAAAATATCTGCAAAGCGTTGCGTGAATTAAGTGATAGAGATGATGTTCAAATTGTCTATCCGGTTCACTTGAATCCTCAGGTACAAGAGCCTGTTAATAGGCTATTAAGCGATATAGACAATGTCTTCCTGATTTCACCGCAAGACTACCTACCGTTTATTTATCTCATGAAGTCAGCCTATATCATCTTGACGGATTCAGGAGGCGTACAAGAAGAAGCACCTTCTCTTGGTAAACCTGTTCTCGTGATGAGAGATACTACCGAACGCCCCGAAGCAGTGGCAGCCGGAACAGTGAAGCTTGTTGGTACGGATTACAATACCATAGTTGATACAGCAACTGAGTTGCTCACAAACAAAGAAACATATAACACCATGTCTTTTGCTCATAATCCTTATGGTGATGGGCAAGCATGCGCAAGAATTAGTCAAGCAATTAATAAATTTGAGAATAATTAATCATGGATTTTAAGAAAGTATCCGTTATCGGATTAGGCTACATTGGTTTACCAACGGCTGCAGTTATCGCTTCCAGAGGTATCGAAGTTATCGGTATCGATGTTTCAGAGAAAGCAGTTAATACGGTTAATCGTGGTGAGATACATATAGTCGAGCCAGACTTAGATATGGTTGTTCAAGCGGCGGTAACTATGGGCAAATTACGCGCATCGTTAACGCCTGAGCCTGCCGATGCTTTCATGATTGCGGTTCCTACTCCGTTTAAGGAAGGCAAACAACCAGATCTGAGCTACATAGAGCAAGCCGCTAAGGCTATCGCTCCAGTACTCGAGAAAGGTAACTTAGTCATTCTGGAATCAACTTCCCCAGTGGGTGCAACAGAAAAGCTGTCTCATTGGCTATCCAATGAACGTCCAGATTTAACATTCCCGAATAATACGACGGGTACTGCCGATGTTGCTGTTGCTCATTGCCCTGAACGCGTGTTGCCTGGCCGTGTCTTAGAAGAGCTTGTATCAAACGATAGAATTATTGGTGGAATGACGCCAAATTGTAGTGAGCTTGCGACTAAATTATATAAAACCTTTGTTCGAGGCGAATGCATAACAACTAACGCCAGAACAGCGGAAATGGCAAAGCTTACGGAAAACTCCTTCCGTGATGTAAACATCGCATTTGCCAACGAATTATCAGTTATTTGTGATCAGCTAAAGATCAATGTTTGGGAATTGATCCAATTAGCTAACAGACACCCTAGAGTTAATATCCTTACTCCGGGTCCTGGCGTGGGTGGGCATTGTATCGCTGTCGATCCTTGGTTTATCGTTGACTCGGCACCAGAATCAGCACGCATCATCAGAGCTGCTCGTGAAATTAACGACGACAAGCCTTCTTATGTTATTGATCAGGTCAAAGCTGCTGCTGATGAATTCAAGAGACCAGTTATCGCTTGCTTAGGATTAGCATTTAAGCCAGATATTGATGATTTGCGTGAAAGCCCTGCTCTTGATATCACTGCAAAACTCGCGGAACTTGATATTGGTGAAATACTCGCTGTAGAGCCTAATATCGAAGCATTACCTGCTAAACTTGAAAATACAGGTGTTAACCTCTGCTCTCTCGATGAAGCAATAGAAAGGTGTAATGTCCTTTTAGTCTTGGTTGATCACAGTTCATTCAAAATGATCTCTCACGACGCTGTTAATAAAAAAGTTGTTGTCGACACCAAAGGGTTGTTTAGCTAAAAACTGAAATTCACCGCCATAACTTCAACTAAGGAGCCAGCAGATGTTCGATTATGAAAAAGCTTTTTCAAGGAATATCGGTTGGGTTACCGAAGATGAGCAATTGCAACTCAAAGACAAGAGAGTTGCCATTGCTGGTGCAGGAGGCGTTGGAGGTGAACACTTAATGACTCTCGCAAGGTTGGGGATAGGTCAATTTAATATCTCCGACTTTGATGAATTTGAAGTACATAACTTTAACCGACAGGCTGGTGCTTTTATGTCCACACTCGACCAGCCTAAATGTGCTGTCATGGAGCAGATGGCAAAAGACGTTAACCCAGAACTCCAAATCAACTCATTTCCCACAGGTATATTCGAAAATAACGTCGACGAGTTTTTGGAAGGCGTCGATATCTATGTCGATAGCCTAGACTTTTTTGCACTTGAAGCAAGGAAAGTAGTTTTCGCCAAATGTCTCGAAAAGAAAATTCCGGTGTTAACTGCTGCACCTTTAGGCATGGGCACCGCGTTTTTATGTTTCATGCCGGGTAAGATGACCTATGAGGAATACTTCAGATTTGAAGACGCGAAAACTGAGGAAGAGCAATATATAAAGTTCCTAATCGGTTTATCACCCAGTATGTTACAACGCCCCTATTTAGTGGACGAATCTGCTGCGGACTTCAAAGCTAAGAAAGGCCCATCGACCCCCATGGCTGTTAAACTCTGTGCCGGCTTAGCAGGAACATATGTCTTGAAGGTACTCTTAAATAGAGGAGATCTTACTATTGCTCCCAAGGGTTTACACTTCGACGCTTTCCGCAACAAATTCACTACTACCTGGTGCCCGTTGGGAAATAGAGGTCCCCTACAACGCATAAAGTTTAATATAGCCAAAAAAATTGTCCTTTAAATTTATCCTTTTAACTGTCAGTTTTTTTTACAAACACTAAAAAAGAAAAGCTAAAGATTTAAATAAATCTATATAAATCAATAAATTAAAAAGTTGGCACAGTGAGTGCATTATCTACAGCGAACTTGCTTATTGATTTACTCTTTGGAGATGATGATGAAAAAATTTAAAACTTTAGCAGCTACATTGCTTTTAACCATGGGTGCTACTGCAGCTTCTGCTAACCCGTTCTTTATTGATTTAGCAAACTTCGGTATCACTGATATTGACGGTGACGGCGATACAACAACGGATTTGATTCAAAACTTCATCACCAGTGCTGTATCTCCAACATCTACTTATTTAGATTCTAACGGTGTTGCAGGTATCCAAACTGGCGATGCTGTTGTTGATACTGTAGAAGATTTACAAATTTCTGCACTACAACCACTTCTTTTCTTAGATTCTGAAGCATTTGGTGCGACTTGGCAGCTAGACGTTGACTGGACACTTTCTGGTAGCGCTATTGTTCTACCTGATGCACTTCCAGGTAACGATCCTAATTACATCGGTGCCCTAACTTCAGGTACTATCACTATCGACCTAACAAGAACTGCTTTAGGTGGTGGTGTTCAAGTTTTTGATGATATCTTAACACTAAACTTAACTGGCTCATTCGGTACACTTCCTACTGGTAACGAGCAAGCAGTTAGCTTATTCGCAGAAGTTTCTGCAGTACAAACTGGTGTTTTCTTCGACCAATCTGGTAACGATTTCGCTGACTTACTTGCTGATGGTCAATCTATCCAGTTCTTAGGTCAAACAAACTTAACAAACCTTGATGTTGACCCTAACTTAAACCCTGTTGCATTAAACACGCTTCCTCAAGAAGTTCAGGACTTGAATCCAAATAACTTCGACGCGTTCCAACGTAATGCTGCTTTCGGTTCTGTTGATATTTCAAAAGTTCCAGAGCCATCAGGTCTTGCTATCATGGGCTTAGCTCTTCTAGGCATGGCTGGTGTTAGACGTCGTAACCGCTAATTATTAGCTTATATTAGAAATACTCATTAATAGAGTCAGTTAATAAAGCAAGTAATTAAAGAAGCCGATGGTTTTATCCATCGGCTTTTTTCTTTCTAAATTTCTCCTCAAATCAACTCCTTTCTATATTCAAACTAAAAATCCCTTATTAGCTCCACTTATCTCTATAAAAAGACGCAAGATAAGGCCATACTATAAGAGCTACATTTCGAATAATAAATGAGGTCGATAACCTCAACGTAATAAGGTAATTACTGAAATGAAAGTTTCTTATATCTTCAGTTTGTTTTTTCTTATCCTATTAACAAGCTGCTCAGGACCTAACACAGAAGAGAATATAGCTTCAGCCAAAGCTAAAATTGCCAATGCTGAATATAGCGACGCTATTATTGTCTTAAAAAATGTTATCCAAAAAGATGCGAATTCTGCAGAAGCTAGGTATTTATTGGGAGACGCCTACCTCACTATGGGAATAGTGGGTTCTGCAGAGAAAGAACTTGTTCGAGCTTTAGATTTAGGCTTTCAAGGAAATGACATTATTGTCAAAGTGGCTAAGTCATTGAGAATGCAAAATAAGTTTTATGAATTACTAGAGTTCACACAAGCACAGACAAGTGATATCCCCTCGACTCAAACTGCTTTACTGATGTATCAAACAATAGCCTATCTTGATGATAAGCAATCAGATAACGCCTCTAGCGCAGTAAGGCAAGCTCAGAGAATATCGGCAGAGTCTCAATACAGTCGACTTGCAGAAGCCTACTACTTAACTAGCAAGTTTGACACGGTTGAAGCACTGGAGTTGGTTAATAACATCCTACAAGAACATTCATCTTTTACCGAAGCTTGGCTTTTGAAAGGGCAAATTAATCTAGCCACCAATAACCATGAGCAAGCTGTTGAGTCTTTTAGAAAAGTTAAAGAAGCTTACCAAGAAGACCCTTATGTCAACCTCCTACTCGCTTCAGCTCTAGTGAAGAATTCGAATTTTGACGAAGCAAACAAGCTTGCAGACGAACTCTTATCAGTATCACCTGAGAATCCCCTACTTAATCAGATCAAAGGTTACGTGGCTTACAATGAAGGTAACTATGACGCCGCTCAACAATTTCTAAGAAAGGCCATTCAAAACGGTTTACCGACTAACGATAACCGACTACTGGCTGGTTTAAGTCACTACCAACTGCAAAACTTTGAGCAATCATACGATTACTTAAGCAACTTAAAAAATGTCCTTGCTGCCTCTCATCCCGCACAACGCCTAATTTCTGTTTTAGAACTCACGCTGGGATACAATGATCAAGCCGATGAGACCTTAGAGAATCTAGAAAAACTCTCACAAGAAGACGCTAAGTTTTATGCTGCCGCTAGCTATACTTATTTAAAGCAAGGAGACGAGGAAAGAGCCAAGAAAGGGCTGCGCGCAATTAGAAATATCGAATCCAACAACGTCTATGATCTGACAAACGAAGGTTTACTGAAATTATCACTCAATGATTTAGGCGGTATCGAACAACTTCAAAAAGCGTTGGAATTAGATCCTAATCACCCAACAGCCCAACTCGCATTAGCGGCTGCACATATCAAAAGTGAAAATTTTGACGAAGCGCTTAACGTAGCAAACGATATCGTTGCTAACTCAGATAACAAAGTACTTGGACTCAATATTGCCGGTATCGCTTACACAAGAATGAAAAACTTTGCCGAAGCTCGGAAATCATTTACTGAAGCGCTTGAAATAGAACCTAATAACACAACAACTAAAATGAATTTTGTTGACTCTGAGTACGCTGCGGGGAACACTTCTGAAGCGTTCTCACTACTTGATGAAATACTCACTTCTCGACCTGGTTATACGCCAGCACTATCCTTTTTATATAACAACGAATCTAGCTATAACAAGCCTCTTATAGAAACACTAACAAGAGGCGTTGAGTCTGAAGACATCATTGATAATCGCCTGTTGCTCAGTTTGGCTCAGTTCAAAAAGAATCAGTTTGAAAATGCGATTTCAACACTTACAAGTGCACCTGAAAAAAACGCATCCACACCCAATAAATATTGGGAAGTGCTTATTAGTAGCTACTACCAATTGAATGATCTCAGGGGTATGGATAGCGCACTGAGTGATTGGACAACGACACAACCTAATAACCTAGAAGCTTGGTTGCGAGAGATTACATTTAAAGAATCCAAGCAGGATTTTGTTAATGCTCTACAAACAGCTGAAGCCGCACTTCAACAGTTCCCTGACAACAGTAATTTAAATCTCGTCCATATCTCCTTATTGATTAAAAACGAAAGACACAATGAAGCAGAGCGTCAGTTGAGAAACTTACCTGAGGAAGTCGCCAATTCAGATTTAGCAGAAGGCCTAAGAGGGCGAATACTCTTCAAAAGAAAAGAGGTCGAAGAAGCCTTCTATTTACTACGTAAAGGCTACACGGCTGTTCCCAACAACGACTTTTCGACTGACTTATTCATCGCTTTCCAACTTTTAGGGAAAAGAGATGAAGGCTTCTCATTTTTAGAAAACCACGTTGCAACTCATAAAGAAGACACACCTTCTGCCTTATTGTTAGCCAATGTTTATTTAATGAATCAACCAGAAAAAGCGAAGGCGATTTATTTGGATATCATAGCTAAACAGGACAATGCTATCGCATTAAACAACTTGGCTTGGATATTCTTCAATGAAGGCAAATATCAGCAGGCAGATCAATACGCAACTAAAGGGTTAGGTGTCGTCACGGATTCAGCCAATATGTTAGACACTGCAGGCATTATCAAAATAGCCCTTAAAGACAAATCCCAAGCTATAGAGCTTCTAGAGAAGGCAGTCGAGCTAGCGCCTGAAGATGCTAGTATTAGAGAACATTTGACACAAGCAAAAGCATTGTAGCAAATAAATATTATAGGACTCTACGGTAGTGAATGCCGAGAATTCATCTGTTGTAGAGTCCTATAACCATTACTTTGTTATCACGTCTCAAATTAATTCTTAGAGTGATTTACCAAGTTTTCGCTTTCGGCAATGCTATTCATTTATGACAGAAATTTCCGTTACTCATACCGAAAATTTACCTTTGGTGGAATTAGAACAGGTATGGAACAGACTGTATCCACAATGTGAGCCTAACGCTTTCTTATCTTGGTCTTGGATTGAAGCATGGCTACAAAGTATCTCACTCCCCTACACCACCATCACCGCGAAAAGCCAAGGAGAAGTTGTAGGCTTAGCGATATTCGTGCGAAACCAACAAACGAGAAGAGCGTTAATTTCATCTAACCAGTTGTACTTGCACCGTACAGGCAGCCCAGCACTTGACCAAATTTGGATAGAGTACAACGACTTTCTCATACAAGAGTCATCAAAAAAAGCCATTCGCTACGCCATGGCTGAGTATATTGCATCTCAAATGCATTGGGATGAGCTACTCATAGGGGCATCAAAAGAAGGCGTATTTACTCCGTTTAAATTACTCGGATACGAACCTCAAAAAGATTGGGAGAATATCTCTTATCAAGTTGACCTGAAGTTTATAAGAGACTCTCAGCAAAGCTATCTATCAACACGCTCAAGCAACACCCGCTATCAAATCAATAGGAGTTTTAAGCGATATGAAAAGAAAGGTACTCTAGCAATTGTAAGAGCTGAATCTAGCAAACAAGCCATAGAGTGGATTGATGAAGCAGCGCCACTGCATAAAGAGCGATGGCAAAACCATGAGAGTGGTAGTGGTTTTGAAAACCCCAAGTTTGTCCAGTTTCACAAATGCTTGATAGAAAAAAACATAGCGAATGGCGTTGTCGATATATTAAAAGTTAGTGCAGGTGACTATGTTATTGGCTACTTGTATAACATCATTCAAGGTAAAGAGGTTAAGTTCTATTTAAGTGCAATTAGGTACGATAAATCTGAAAAAAAACTTAAACCAGGCCTGGTTGCTCACCATTTAGCTATCGATTATTACAACTCTCGCAGCTTTGATGTTTATGACTTCATGGGAGGAGACTCTCAATATAAGCGCTCGTTATCAACACAAGCTAGTCCGCTTTACTTTATGCGAATTCAACAACCTTGGTTGAAGTTCAAACTCGAAAATAAGCTGAGAAAGATTAAACAGCGTTACACCAAGCATCCAAGATACGAAGAACAGTCAGAGGACATTCAATTCCTTGTCACTGGCGGTTGCCAAAACCAAACAGATAAAGGTCCACAGTATAATAACGCTAGAGCGGTATACTGTTCATATAGTGCCACTAAGGGTGAGTTAGAAGTTCTATCAAGTCTCGATTATCAACCTGATAACGGTATTCAACACCCCGAAACAAACATTACCTTCAAAGCAGGTTCGATTATTGATCACAGCCTTTGGGTTCCGACCGAAACCGAAGTCTTAAAGTGTAAGCTCCCCTCTCTAGAAATTGTTGAAAAATACAGCCATTCATCTTTTAATGATCTTCACCATGTCGTTGAGCACAATGAGCAACTATTAATAGCGAACACGGGGAATAATTGCACAACTTTATTGCAAACTCAGGAAGGTACTGTTCTTCATTATAGTGCTAATGCAAGTGTGCCTGTTTTTATCGACAACTTAACCGACTACCGACAAATTAAATCAACCAAGCCACATTTGTCACACCCAAACTTTTGTTTCGTACTCAATGGGAAAATTTGGATTACCCGTTGTGATTTAATGGACGCTGTTTGCGTTGAAGACTTCAGCTTGCGAATAAATATAGGCCAGGGCTTAATCCACGATGGCGTCATTCATAATAAGCATATTTACTTTACAACGGTTGATGGCAAAGTCATCGTCTTCAATACCGAAACGTTAGCTCAAACAGCTTACCTGGATTTAAGAGAGCTTATGCCAAGCATAAGTGGCTGGTTTAGAGGAATACTGCCACTATCTAACGGTAAAGTGTTAGTAGGAATGTCTAAGCTGAGAGCTTCTAAACGTTTAAAAGCAAAAAACCACTCGCCCTCGCAAATATTCTGCATTGATATTTACCGCCAACAAGTCATTTGGCAAAGAGACACTCTGAGCCTAGGGTTAGACACTATTTTTAGTCTTTTACCTTACACGGATAGGTAGCCTCTTATGACAAAAAAAACTATGCCTATCACACAAACTCAAATACAGCGGCTATTGGCGCAATTGTATTGCTTGGACGACAACGACAATATTATTTTTCTTTGTGACAATAACATTCTATTAAGTCCATTTGCTGAGTCTTATTTAAAAGTTTTGTGCAGGGAAGTCGGTATAAAGTGGAATATTTTCTCTACTAGCCTCAACAATTCTGAGAGTGAGAGCGAAAATACGCTTGCTATCGAAGAAGCGTCCAAATTAGGTATCGATCTTTCAAGTCACGGAAAACAGCAAGATAGCTCAATTTCTCCATCATGCGGAAAAACGCTCCTCTTCACTTTCGATAATGAAAATCATACAGATATCGAAATTACCCCGGCAACAACATTTAACCTTTGTCACTTTATTCCTAGAGGATTAGGAAGCTATCAGACAATCGATTCGTCCACCGATGATGATATTGAAGATATCAAACATTGCTATCTATTAATTGCTGAGGCCCTTAAAAATATTTTTGAACATTACCGAGTTCTTTAAACCTTTAATACCAATCGATATATTTTATTTAAACATCTATTTATAGGTAAAGAACGCTGCCATTTTGGGTTCGTTTAGCGATATAATATTTAACCCAAAGGATGCCAAATGCTAATAAGCTCGAGGAAAGTTTTGTTAGTCTATTGGAACACTCTAACAATTGATGCTGGCTGGAATGAGCGTTGTACCTGCTATGCAATAAAAGAAAAAAACATGGCTGCTACATATGCTATTTAATTCGTACGAATTTTTACTCATATTCTTGCCTCTTTGCTTAGCGACTTACTTACTCGTACTTAAAAAAGCTGGGCAATACGCCAGTTTTATTCATCTCATTATATTCTCAATCGGCTTTTACAGTTATTGGAACCCTATCTATACCTTGCTGTTGGCAAGCTCCGTTATTATCAACTTTTACTATGCAAAGCTGCTCAACTCGACACAGAATAAAGCGTTATTAGCACTAGGCGTGGGGATAAACTTAGGTGCTTTAGGTTACTACAAGTATTTCAATTTCATTGTTGATAACATTAGCTATATCACCAATGAAACCTATCACTTTGATCAGGTTTTTCTTCCACTCGCCATATCCTTTTTTACCTTTCAACAAATTGCGTACCTTGTTGACTCGTACAAAGGAGGAGCGATTGAAGAGAACTTCGTTAAATACACTTTGTTCGTCACCTTTTTTCCTCAATTAATAGCGGGACCTATTGTTCACCATAAAGATATGCTGCCACAATTTAATGCCAATATTGATGTAGACAAAGTCCATCACAATATTGCATTAGGTTTATCAATTTTCGCACTTGGACTCTTTAAGAAGACCATACTTGCAGACGGTGTTTCAGAGTACGCAACGCCCATTTTTAATGCAGCTGAAAGTGGAGAAACTCTCGATTTTTTTAGTGCCTGGGGCGGCGCCTTAGCTTATAGCTTCCAGCTCTATTTCGACTTTTCTGGTTATTCGGATATGGCCATAGGCATTGCACGGATGTTCGGTATTATTTTGCCTTTGAACTTCTACTCGCCTTACAAAGCAAGCAATATCTCCCAGTTCTGGCGCCGTTGGCACATGACGCTTTCAAGATTCTTACGCAATTACGTCTATATTCCATTGGGTGGAAATAGAGATGGGAATATTCGAAAGCAAAGAAACCTCCTGATAACCATGTTATTGGGCGGGTTATGGCATGGTGCCGGGTGGAACTTCGTTATTTGGGGAGGACTGCACGGTGCATATCTAGTTATCCAAAGCTATTGGAGTGAACTCATCAGTGAGCGAATTAAAAGTCAAAAAATGTATGTATTTTTTGCTTGGTTAGTCACTATGTTCGCTGTCGTCATTGCTTGGGTTTTCTTTAGAGCCCCCACTCTCGACGGCGCTTTATCTTTGCTATCAAGCATGTTCGGCCAGCAAGGTGTTTCGGTACCCAACGCCATTTATGTTCGTCTATCTTTCTTGGACACATTGGGCATATCGGGCAACGGAGCGAGCGGTGCTATTTTCGTGCAAACCTGGGCTTGGATTATTCTTTGTTTAGCTATAGCCGTTTCAATGCCGAACACACAAGACATCTTTAGTCGATTTAATGCCTCATTGTCGAATTTAAGCTTTGATAGAACAGATGCTTGCTGGCCACTGCTTAACTCGGTTCAACGCTTTAGGTGGCGTTCAAGTAAGAGGTGGGCTTTTGCTAGCGCGCTAGCGTTTAGCCTGGGTATTCTAACTTTGTTCGAAGTATCCGAATTCCTATATTTTCAATTTTAGGGTGTCACTTGGCTTATTTAAGATACTTTCTCATATTTACACTTTCGATTGTGACGTTAGTTGCCTCGACTAATTGGTTTATTGATCCCTACGGTTTCTTTTGGTCTCCACAGATTTCTAATATCAACGCTAAGAAAACGCAAGCTGTCAATCGCAGCCGATTGGTTAAACCCTATCGTTTAGATAAAACACTTCCTGAAATTTTACTGATAGGGAATTCACGGATTGAAATGGGTATTCCAGCTGAATCAGAGTTGTTCACATCAGACAATGTATACAATGCGGGTATTCCTGGATTACGTCCTGAATTACAGTGGCAAATGGCCCTCAATCAGATTCAAACAAACCCTAACTTAAAGAAAATCTTTTTGAGCTTGGATTACACAGACTTTTTAATACAAGACTCGACCTTTGGTTCAGGTACAAAAGCACGTACTGACACCATTGAAACGGATTACATCAAAATCGCACAGTCAGTTTTTTCATTCGACACCCTAATTAGCAGTATCAAAACTATCCTGACACAAAATAGCGATGTAAATTACATTACCGCTAAAGGAACCAATGTCCCCGATACCTACATCAGTGTTATGAGAACTGAAGGTAAATCTGCTTTGTTTAAACAAAAGTTAGGAGAGCTAAAAAATACATTCTCACGTGAACACGTTCACGCATCGCATGACACTTTCTCTCATCCCTATCATCAAATATTAGATCAGGTTATTGACAATGCTTCAGCGAAGAATATCGGCATAACCTTTTTCATTAACCCTTTACACATTACTTATATTGAGGAAATAGAGGAAAATCATAAAGTTAATGATTTTTGCCGATGGAAAAACCAATTAGCGACTTACATCGAAAGTGCAGGAAATACCTTGTGGGATTTCAGCTTAATATCGCCCTATGCACTTGAGCCAGTTAATTTATCGAAAAATAATGAAGCTATGCAATGGTTCTGGGAACCTGCACATTACAAATCATCATTGAGCGAGATTCTTCTTCCTCTTATGGCTAATGGCACTACCTCAAATAGTATTGAATCTTGCGAGATAGTTGAGCAAAAGCTGAAACACTATAGAAGTAAAGAGTCGATCTAGAGTGGAAACAGTAAATTCAGGAAAAGAACGAGCTAAGTCAATGTTTACACTAAAGTTGCTTTGCTACAACTTCAAACAGATAATAAGTGCCGCTGGTACCACTTTAATCATTCTAAATAATATTAAGTTGAAGTTTCTTGATTAGTACAATTTCTGAATATACAAGCAAAGGTAAAGCCGTAATATTGAATTATCATAGGGTGTCCGAACACCAAAGTATCTATGATAACGGCCATATGAAAGCCCATCATTTCGAAAATCACCTACGATGGCTTTCAACCTACTACAATGTTATTCCACTACCAGAACTCTATATTAATCTGCAGGACAATAGCTTACCCCCTCGAGCGGCATGCATTACTATCGATGATGGTTATTATGATAGCTACAGTGTCATATTCCCTCTGCTTAAGAAGTACGGGCTCCAGGCAACTTTTTTTGTATCAACTGAGGGTTTAGAAACAGGCTCACTTTGGGATGAAGACATCAAGTATTCAATATTGAATCTTCCATCAATCAAAACAAAAATTGAAATAAAAGGCGATACCTTCGATACCAGTAATTTTGAGAACAGGCTCGCTGCCATGCGCGAGATAACGCATAAAGTTAAATATATGAGCCTCGATTATCGCAAAGAATACATAGAACAGCTTTCTCGCGAGTGTGAGAACGAGTTGAACCATCACACTTTTATTAACGAGAGTCATATAGTCGAAATGGTCGAAAATGGTATGGATATAGGCAGTCACGCCCACTCCCACCCAATTCTAGCCAAAGAAACAGACGAAATTTCACGAAACGAGATTGCAAAAAGTAAATCTATTTTAGAATCCATGGCGCAAACAGATATTGATTTTTTTGCCTATCCCAATGGCAAGCACGGTGCAGATTTCGACGATAGACATGTCGGAATACTAAAAGAGCTTGGATTCAAAGGCGCGGTAACGACTGAAAAGGGTGTCGTTTCATCAGCATCAGATGTTTACCAAATGCCCCGATTTACGCCTTGGGATAAGTCAAAAGTTGGTTTTTGTGGCCGTTTAATCACTAACTTCTTAGGGAAATAAGGATGGAGCAGCCTTCATCACAAAAAACGGTATTAATCATTGCACTGGATTTTCCACCTTGTACAAGTGCAGGCGTGCAACGCTCTCTTATGTTCTGCAAGTACTTAAAGAAGCTAGGATGGAACCCTGTTGTACTGACAGTCAATGAAAAGGCCCACAACCAAATCAGTGAGAATTCAGATACAGGCTTGGATATTCCGGTATACCGCTCTTTTACATTCAACAGTAATCGAGATTTCTCTATCAAAGGAAAATCTGTTTCCTGGTTACAAACACCTGACCGTTGGTGGACTTGGTATTATACGGCAGTACCTCTTGGTAAGAAGTTGATTGAAAAGTACAAACCTTCAATTATTTGGTCAACATCGCCCGTTATTACCAGTCATAGAATAGCTAACAAGCTATCTGTACACTCGGGTATCAAATGGGTTGCGGACTATCGAGATCCCGCACAAGGACACTACGATCGTGACTACAAGCTAAGTAGCGTTTTAAAACAAACAGAATTAGACACGTTTAACAATGCAAGCGCGCTAACGTTTACAACTCAGCATACCTCTTTGTTGTATCAGTCTATTTTTCCTCGACTTCCATCAGTTAAGTTTCACGTCATTCCTAATGGATTCGACCATAATTCTGAGAAAAAACTAGCGCCAACTCCAAAAGTTTCGAGTGAGAAATTTACACTGCTACATAGTGGGGCCATATACGAAAATGGACGTGATCCCACCAATATTCTCGTCGCTATATCTAAACTTAAAGAACATAAATACATTAATAGTGATAACTTTGAGCTAGTCTTTAGAGGATACACAGGCACTAAGTTTAACGGTCTAATAGATGAATTAGGGGTTGAAGATGTTGTGAAATTCCTGCCATCGGTATCTTATGAAACATCGTTGGAAGAAATGAATCAAGCAAGTGCGCTACTGCTCATCCAAGGACCTCTTTTTGTCAATCAAGTTCCCGGTAAGCTCTACGAGTATTTAAGTATGGATAAGCCTATAATATGTGCTTGTCCCCGACTTTCAGCAACGCATGCCGTATCTCAAGAAGCAGATGGCAGCTTTCAAGCGTTCACAGGTTTAGAGATATTTGGAACCTTACGAAATATGCTTAAAACCCCTATGACATATCAACGCGACGCCAGCCGTTACAGTCGAGAGTCGGGCGCTAATGAGTTGCACAAAATATTTCTTAAGCTATTGGAAAAGTAAACAGTGGAACTATTACTCCTCCTGATAGACATGTGTGCCCTTATTCTCCTCATTTTTTTATACAAGGAAGAAGAAGATAAATGAGAGACGTCCTGGTAGTTAGCCTATTTTTGGCCATGATCGTTGTTGCGTTTCGTAAGCCTATTGGGGGCCTATGCGTTTGGGTTTGGACTAGCTTTATAACACCTAACTTCTTTCTCTATGGCTTTGGTAATAGCATTCGCTTCAACCTCATTGCCGCACTGATGACCATCACAAGTTTTATGATGTTCACGCAGAAAAAGGAAATAACTAAACACTCGCTCGCAACAACGGTTTATGTTTTTTTTGGATGGAGCCTAATCACTGCGATCTTTGCTATCCATGATTCACCAGACATTGCATTCATTAGTGACGCCTTCTTCCGCGCTATGGTGTTATTTGTCTTTATCCTCTTCATTATCAAAACAGAGAACCAATTCAGGGTTATTTGTATCGCATTCTGCCTATCGCTTGGATTCTACAGTGTTGCTGAAGGGTTAAAGTATTTTCTTAGTGGTGGTGGTCACCGTATTGTAGGGCCTGCGAACAGTGCCTTGACCGATAACAACCACTTCGCCTTGGGTATCAATATGATGATCCCATTCTTGTTAGCTTTACACGCCGAATTCAAACAGAAATATTTAAAACTTGCTATTGTCGGGGTCATACTCACTTCAATCCTAACTGTTATGGGCACTAACTCACGAGGCGGGTTCATTGGTTTGATGGTAATTGGGGGCTTCTATTTCCTTCATTCCAAGAAGAAGCTGCTGATTATTACCCTTGTGCTCATACTTGGCGGTACAGTCATTAGCTTAGTGCCTGATAATTATTTCGCTCGTATCGATACTATCAACAACGCACAAGAAGATTTGTCGTTCTTAGGTCGTGTTGTAGCCTGGAAGCAAAGTATTTTGATAGCACTTGATAACCCTATCACTGGTGGCGGTTTCAACGCGGTGCAAACAGCATCCGTTTGGTACACCTACGCACCTGATTTCGATACAACTTGGTTAATGAACACGCCTCACCCAATAGAAACAGGCGTCAAAGCGGCACACAGTATCTATTTCCAGGTTTTAGGAGACCAAGGTTTTACTGGCATCATTTTGTTCTGCTTTATGTTGTATTTTTCTATCATCAAATCCTATGGCGTAATGAAATATCGCCCCCCTGACAGTAACGGAGAGAGAGTCTGGGTTAATTCTTGGGGACAAGCTTGTTTTCTGTCTATGGTTGTCTACTCAATCGGTGGAGCACTATTGAGTCTGGCTTATTTTGAGCTTCTCTACCTTGTTCTAGCTCTAATTTGTGTACTCGATGCAGAAGTTAAGAAACAAAAAGCACAATCTTTAATTGCAACAAGTTAAGGCTTAATGGATACCACTCAAAAAGCAGTACGTAGCTCTGTCGTTATTGTTATCGCGACTTGGCTAAAAAGAGTCATTGGCATTGTCAGTATTATTCTACTTGCTCGATTCTTAGGCCCCAGTGACTATGGGATAGTCGCTATTGGGCTATTGGTTCTCCGCTTTCTCGAAGTCGTTAGTGAAACCGGCATCAACCAATACGTATTGAGTAGAAAGGAAATTAGCGACTCGGAGTTGAATACAGCTTGGACGCTAAAACTTGTAACTCGCATTGTTCTCAGTATTTTATTGATAACCCTGTCTCAACCCTTTGCACAGTTCTTTGAAAACCCAGAACTTGTGGTCGTTTTTATTGCTTTAGCCTTTGTACCATTGATACAAGGACTGGAGAGCCCAAGCAGCTTAATCCTCTCTAGAGCCTTGGAATATAAGAAAATCGCTATCTTAACCATAGTGGCTAAATTAACGTCTTTCGCCGTTACCTTAACACTCGCAATTGTGTATCAAAGTTATTGGGCACTGATTATAGGTGATTTAGTTCTTGCCGTTACAACAACAACCTTGAGTTACTTTATCCTGTCATATAAGCCTAAATTCACACTGAACAATTGGCGCAAGCAATGGGAATTCTCTCAATGGATACTCTATAAAGGCATCGTTGGCTACAGTCGAGCCAAGTTTGATGTGTTTATCATTGGGAAGTACTTCGACGAAGTTCAGACCGGGCTTTACACCATGTCCAAGCATTTAATCTTGATGCCGTACGACATGATTGCTGCCCCTGTTATCAACATTATGATAACGACCATCAGCAAAGAAACTCAAAATGAGTCCAAAGTTAGAGACCTTATAACCCTACTGATTTATGCCATGATTTGTATTATGTTGCCTATAGTAGCGATGATTATTTTGGTCACGCCTTTTGCAATCCCTTTTTTATTAGGCGACCAATGGATAGATGCCACACTTCTTATCCAAATTATGATCGTTATCTCTCTTTTTACTGCGATTAATAGTGTCATAATCTCAGCAATGAATGCTTTCCAGATTGTGAAGAGCATTTTTATGCTAGACCTTTTAACCTTCCTGATAACAGCTATAACAGTTTATATCGTTAGAGATAGCACTCTAGAAGAATTCTCTGTAGTACAATCAATATTGTCTCTTTGTACCGTCTCACTGTTCCTCATTGTCATTAAGCGGTTCTGCAACATCCCTATGCTAAGTTTGCTTGTAGCGTTAATACCAAGCTTTGCAAGCGTCTATATCTGTTATCTAGGTGTTCAACTGAGTGATATAGAGATAACGCTTCAGATGGGGTTACTGGAATTCATAGGCGTAGCTTTATTAGTTACTGCACTCTATTTATTGTCCTTTGGCCTTCTATCGTCAGTATTTTCGAAGTTTTCGAAAGAAAATGCCGCACTAATAGGCTATGTATTAAAAATAGGGGCAGTTGATAAAATAGTAAGGAAGTTAAGGAAAACTTAATCTAACCCAGAGAAGCGACTTAGCTCAGCTTGCAAAACATAGGTGAAGTTACTTAGTTTTAAAAGTCGAAACACCCGCATCAAATGATTGTTTAACCCCGTTTAAATCTAAAGTACCAGGCTCTTCTGAAATAACGACAACGTGGCTCGACAGAGCATTATCAGCCAGTGATAACTCTCGCTCACTATCACTTTTCACCCAAATAATCATGACAGAGCCTACTTCCCATGCACTGTATAACGGATTCTCTTCCACTTTATTGACACTTTTAGTGGAGTTGCTGCCAGTAGGTATAAGTAAAGAGATTAAGTTTTTATCAATCCCACTGGATGAAGCAGGAAGTTCTACACGCCAGTTAGCAATATCAAGCCAACGCTGCGATTGATAACCTTGGTCAAAGATACGGCCCTCCAACGTCGTAAGGTCACTATCGATGTGCACGAACTGACTGTAAGTTGGACCACCTACTACTTGATTCGCTAATGCGCCAGATGTCAGATTAACAACTTTAAGTTCAGTCTCTCCAGCTTCCAATTGAAACAAGTTAGAGTCCGTTTTCATAACGCCATTGACCGCACTGCCTTGAACAACAACCTCTTCACCAAACTGTGCTGGTTTGTCAGGCATATAATAAACTTGCAATGGGATCATAGCTGGGTCTATAACAGTTACCTTGTCATAGACAACAACGAGGTCAGCATCATTAAGATAAGTTAAATACCTGACAACACGTCTAACCTTCGCGCTTTCATTATTAGTCGAGTAGCGAATACTGTTATAGGCATTGGTGATATCAACAGCGATACTGGTTTTTACTGAAGGTATATGTTCGTAATCCAATAAATCACTGGTTCTGTATTTATTAGCCTCGAAATCTTCCAACCATTCCTTATGGCTCACAATAGAGCTTCCTAATCCGATAGGAACACGTTGCCCGCCATCGTGATTATCAAGCTTATAGTTCCTATCAGGCGCAAAACTCTCTTCTGGGTTAAGGATTCTTAACGTATTTTTTGCTATCGAACGCGATGAAAAGTACATGCGGTTTTCAGTATTCATCCCATTGTACGTACTGGCATTGACGATAAGTGGCGTATTCTTAAACAGCGTAAAATGCCCCGCGTCATTGTGTTGATGATGTGTATATATATGACTTGCGCGGAACTGAATAAAGGTATCGTTTGCTCCCCACCCACTTCTTATAACAACATGATTACTCATCCCTTTTCCGAAAATATCAGAAGCAGGTAACAAGTGGTCTAATGGTTCCAGCGTGACTGCTCTGTCTTCTTTAGATACGGCTTCAGGTGAGAACCAACCATCCGAACCGATAAGAGGTAGAAGCTTTCTATACCCCGCCCAATAACTTGAGAGTCCGTACCTTCTAGTGAGTAATTCAGAGTAAACATCAATTGCTTCGTCATCGGTGACCAAGGATAAGTAATCCATCACTTTGGCTGTTTCATCGCGCAAGTCAATTCTTGGCCCTTCGTCAGCCCACCCCTGAATCGTCCAATCAGGGCGAGTATTGTAGATATGCCAATAACCTATTCGCTGTTGTAACGCACTCACCCTTGCGTTGACACTCTCACCTTCGAAGGTCAAAGACTTAAAAGCTTCTAGTGCCATAACCACTTGCAGGGCGCGTTCATTTATCCAATAGTTGTAACCTTCTGGCCATATCTCAGCTTTTTCCAGCGCAACATAAAAATCATAAAAATGGCCTATTGCCCTTGCAATAATCGCTTTATCTCTTTCAGATTCCCCCTCCAATTGACTGGCCAACAATAACGCAAGGGAAGCGAGAACAGAGCGCCCATGAAACAAAGAAGCGCTATCCCCATCAAGCTTTTGCAGATACAGATCCAACATATTGTAGGTTTTGTGTTGAAGGGCCTCATTCCGATCAGGCGAGACATCAGCAACGGCCTTTAAATGCTCATAGGCCATAACAAAATCGAGAGCATTACCATAGCTTCCAACTTCTTTAGGCACAGCAAATGAGAACCTCATCAACAAATTCTCGAACAGATAGCTATCAACTTCCCCTGTTGCCACACAATAGCCTACCGCAGCCATATTGCTTTGATTGATGCTGTCGCAATCAGGCGTATAAAAGCGCTTATCTTTCAGAATATTAACGCGCTGTTGAAAATAGGCTTTACGCTCATCTAAATTGAGCTGATTGAGATAAGAGAATACTTTGAGTTGGCCAGGTTCTTCCCAACCAGATTGAATATATTCACCGTCGTATTTTTCACTGTAACGGATAAGTGGATCATCAACAGTCGAGGTACCGAGTTCAACAGAAATACGATTGACGACCTCTAAAAACGTATAGTTGTAGTTATTCATTAAGAAGGCAATAACGCCAAGCGCTCCACCCACGAGCAATACCACCAAAACAACTAATGTAATAATTACTTTTTTCATTTTAGGGTCCGCATTAAGCTTATCTAAGAGCTCGGTTTATACGTTACAAATAACATACCTATATTTGCCTGATTTTTCAGGTGTGAGTGCGCTGACTTCTTTAACCTTTATGTCGACATCTTGCCCCACTCGCTCTTTCAAGCCATCAATAATGGTGAGTTCTACCTCTTCATTCATCTCGCCAGCGAGAACAATCTCAACATCGATATGAGTGAGCGTTTGTTGGGTAATCTTAAACTCTTCTATGCCATTGATTTCACGTAAAACATAAATCAACGACAGCCCATGCATCTTGGTTCCATTAGATGCATAAACAAAATCAGTGCTACGTCCTTGAATGTCAGCCAATATTGGTAAGCCTCGCCCACATTCACAATCGTGTGTTGCAATTCTGGCAACGTCCCCGGTTCGATATCGGATAAAAGGAAAATCACTGGTTGCTAAATGTGTGACAACAATTTCCCCCATTTCGCCATCAGGCAGAACATTCAAATCATCATCAACAATTTCCACAATAATATCTTCAGCGCTGATATGCATATTGCCCTTGGGACATTCGTGAGCAATAAAGCCTGCATCACGTCCGCCATAGCCGTTGGCGACAGGGGCATTAAACACAGTTTCGATAATTTCTCTTTGATAATCGTAGAGCCGCTCTGATGTTACGAAGACAACTTTGATACCGCAATCGGACATGTCGATGCCCCAGCGTTGCGCTTGCTTAGCCAGTAACGCAAAAACCGAAGGATAGCCAAACAGCATCTTAGGCTTTCTCTGCTTTATCTGCTCTAAAAAACCTTTGACACTATCATCAGATAAATCAAATGCAGGAATAAGATGGGTGCGGAACATGAAGTCACGCACAATTTTAACGCGGTCCTGGCTATTCAACTCAATGGGTGATCCCCAAGCGACAACCTCAACATCACCAATATCAACATCCCACCAGCGCGTTGCTCTCCACTTTTCTGCAACGTCATGGCTAACCCGTTCTTTCCCTAATAAAAATATCAACGGGTTACCGCTAGAACCGCCAGTGCTAAATTCGCTCACTGCGCCTGCATTTGTCGACAGTAAGTTATCAAAATTCTGCTGGATAACAGCCTTTGTCATAAACGGCAGTTTCGTTAAGTCACCTGCTGTTTGAATATCACTTACCTTAAGGCCTGCATCATCAAACATCGACCTCACGTAGCGATTATTCTCGTATAGATTAGCGAGAAAACTCTGAAGGCGTTTTGATTGTTGTTCCAGAATCTGTTCTTTGGTCAACCATTGACTTTTTTCCAGATCATTTTTTATGGAAACCGTATCGTGTTTCTTTAACTTCTCATGCAGAGGAAACAGTAACTTAGAAACCAATTGAGTATAGAGAGACATTAACTCGCTTCCTTCGCAATGACTTTATTGTATTCATCGTATAACCGGCTTCGAACGTTTTGCCACTTAAACTTGTCGATCGTTTCAAAGCCATTTTGCATCAACTGACGGCGCAATTCGTCATCATCTAAAAGTCGCTTCGCTTGTTCAGCCATCACAACAGGCTGTCGTGGTTCTACCAACAAGGCATCTCTTTCATGTTTCACCAATTTGGGAATACCACCTACATTAGTACTGACAACAGACACGCCACAAGCTAGTGCTTCAATTACGGAGTTGGGACTATTATCGACAGTACTGGTATTCAACATCATATCCGCACTGCGATACAGTTCTGATATCTGCTCCAAGTTGAGCTGCCCAACAAAGGTCACCACTTCACTCAAGCCAAGCTCATTCACCAATGCTTCCAAATTAGCCCTTTCAGGACCAGTACCCGCGATAGAGAGTCTCGCATTGGGCGTACTTTTCCTAAGCTCATCGAAGCAGCGTATAGCCGTTTCAATATCGTAAATGAGCTCTAAATTGCGCGTGACGATAATGTGCTTTTCATCTTTAACAGAACTTTCTTGCTCTGGGTAAAACCGTTTTTCATTCAATACGTTAGGAATGACCGTAGCTTCTTTACCCCAAGTTT
Organism: Alteromonadaceae bacterium M269; assembly: GCA_004353515.1. Classification (GTDB taxonomy): domain Bacteria; phylum Pseudomonadota; class Gammaproteobacteria; order Enterobacterales; family Alteromonadaceae; genus M269. The sequence continues at coordinate 179,030 of SMNZ01000004.1, forward strand.
GAAAAACTTCTTTCAAATAATCGGAAGGAACAACTATCGAATGCACTTTACTCAACGAACGATTAACCGTTTTCCAAGAGCGCTCGAAAAACTCTGCAGCATGCCCACCACGGTAATTCAAAACAACGGGGCATTTTGTCATTTTACCCACCCAGATCGCTGGCGCAGCAAATAAGTGCCAAGACCACCCGGAATTAGCCATCACATGCACAACATCTGAGCGTTTAAAAACACGGTAAAGAGAGAAAAAGTAAGGAATCAACCGAAAGAGTGCCCTAAGCACAGGGATCTTTCCTGCCCAACTGGGTTTATAAGGCGCATTAACAGCAACAAGCTCGACTTGAGCACCACTTTGCTCAAGCAATGCTTTTAATTGTTTAGTTTGATTTGCCATTCCTCCCGCCGGCGGTGGAATTGGCCCAACAAGTGCAATTTTTAATTGTGAGTTATCCACCCACTAGCCCCGCGTATAAGGATTGATAACGGCCAACCGAGTTTTGCCAATTTCTTATGTTTTCAACAAACACTCTTCCGTTTTGTTTAACGTCTGGATGCCCATCGTCGGATTTAAGGATTTCAACAGCTTGTTCCGCTAGAGCTTTCACATTGTCGCTTTCGAATAGCCATCCTGTTTTCTTATCATCAATCAACTCTTTATGGCCGCCTACATCTGACGCAAGTACTAACTTACCTTGAGCCATAGCTTCCAGAGGTTTGAGTGGAGTCACTAACTCAGTTAAGCGCATAGATTTACGTGGGTAAGCTAGGAGATCAACCAAACTGTAATATTCAGAAACCTCACTATGCGGTACGCGACCTGGCATGATGACGTTATTTTCCAAACCAAGTTCAACAACAAGCTTTTTAAGGTTATCTTCTTGCGGACCACCGCCTACCAGCAATAACACACAATTCGGTAGCTGCTCGAGAACACGTGGCAACGATTTAACCAGCAAATCCAGCCCTTCATAAGCATAGAAAGATCCAAGGAAACCCAGCACTTTTTTATCGGCCAACTTGAACTTCTCAACCAAAGCGTCTGACTTTTTCTCGATAACACTAAACTGCTCGATGTTAACCGCATTGGGAATTGTCGTAATTTTATCTTCGGCGATACCGCGACCGAGTAAATCACCACGAAGCCCTTCACAGATTGTCGTAACTGCCTGTGCTCTTTTAACGACATAGGACTCCATGCTCCTTGTCAGTCGATAACGCATATCACCTTCTTTACAGGTGCCGTGGTCAACTGCAGCATCTTCCCAAAACGCTCTGATTTCATATACCAAAGGAATCCCGGTTTTTTTACTCGCTTTAAGAGCCGCTAAACCATTCAAAGCTGGTGAATGTGCATGCAGAACGTCAGGCTTTTCTTGTTCAATAACATCAAGAATTCGTTTTGCCAACGGATCGATAATAGCCATTTGATTAAACACGGGGAGCTTAGACATAAACCCGTCTGGTACAGGTGTCCGATAAAAAGTTAAGCCATCAACTGTCTCAACATCCTGCTCGCTAGGGCCCTGCTTAGGGCTAGTCACGTGACATGTTTCGTATCCCAATCGGCGTTGTTCATTGAGTATTGAACGAGTTCGAAAAGTGTAACCACTATGCAGCGGGATCGAGTGATCAAGTATGTGTAAAATCTTCATATTGACGCTCCCTTAGATTGTCTCATAAAGGATTCAAACATCATCAGCGTCCATAAATATGCACCGTTATCTTTAACACCCGAAACATGATCATCTATCAACTTCTTGAGGCTCGATGCATCAAAGTAACCCGACTCTTTCATTTGCTTCGACAGCAATCCATCATAAAGTCGTTCTTTCAAAGGCCCTTTAAACCATTCACTGACAGGAACAGAGAATCCCATTTTCTTTCGATATAGCACGTCGTGAGGTAAATGTGGTTCAAGCATACTCTTAAACGATGCCTTGCCTTCGCCACCGTGAATATTCATGTCTGTCGGTACCTTAAAGCCCCACTCAATAAACTTATGGTCCAATAAAGGCACACGTACTTCTAACGAATGAGCCATAGAAGCTCTATCAACTTTCGTAAGAATATCACCTACCAAATAGGTTTTCATATCTAGGTATTGCGCTATTTTAACTGCATCAAGGTGCTTAACTTTCTCGCCATGGCGTTTAAAAACCTCAACAGCTTTATATCCAGCTAAACTCTCTTGGTAAGTTTTACTAAACAACTTTTTCCTTTCTTCCTGTCGGAACAAAGAAACAGAGTTGCAATAGGCTTCAACGGTATCCATGCCCAAAGATTGGAAAGTTGTTTTTGCTCTTAGAAATTTCGGTGCCCAATCAAGCTTTGGATACAAGGCACCCATCGGACCGAATACAGATTTACGCAGTCCCAACGGCAGCTTATTTCTGACCTTTTCTTCGTGACCATGCATTTTGTAACGACGATATCCTGCAAATAACTCATCACCACCATCACCTGAAAGGGCAACTGTGACGTGTTTTCTTGCCAACTGACAAACTCGGTAAGTCGGGATAGCCGAGCTATCGGCGTAGGGTTCGTCATACAAAGCAGCGAGTTGATCGACCAAATCAAAATCATCTTGGCTAACCGTCTCAATACGATGGTTGGTGTTGTACCTGTCAGCAACCTGCTGAGCAAACGCTGTTTCATTAAACGCTTCGACATCAAAACCAATAGCGCAAGTGTTTACTGGCTCGTCTTGTAGTTGAGACATCATAGCCACGACACCACTTGAATCAACGCCACCAGAAAGGAAAGCTCCCAGAGGTACATCAGCTACCATGCGAATATCAACTGCCTCTTTCATTCTCTCAATGAGGCCTTCACGCACTTCTTCTTCTGTCAGCTCCTGATCAAAATCAACTGGAACATCCCAGTATTCAATCGGTTCAGGTAAAGAAGTCATACCACGTTCTATTTTGAGGTAATGCCCTGGAGAAAGCTTATAAGCGTTCTGATAAATGGTATGAGGTTCAGGTACATAGCCAAAGGAGAAGTAATCCTCGACAGCCGTATTTCTCATTTCATGATCAAATTCCGGATGTGCAGTGAGGACTTTCAACTCAGATCCAAAAATCAATTCCCCTGATTTCAATAACGAATAGAAAAATGGCTTAATTCCCAGTCTGTCACGCGCAATAAACAGCGTACTTTTTTCGAAGTCCCATAGCGCGAAAGCAAACATGCCACGCAACTTATGCACACACTCCTCTCCCCACTCTAGCCAAGCGTTGAGAATAGTTTCTGTATCGCCATCTGTGTTAAAGGCATAGCCTTTTGCTTTCAGCTCTTCGCGTAGTTCTTTGAAGTTGTAAATTTCGCCATTAAAAACAACGCACGCACGTTTATCAGCACTGTGCATGGGTTGTGGGCTTCCTTCTAAATCAATAATAGAAAGCCTTCTATGCCCTAATGCCAACCCTTGATCAAAGTAATAGCCTTCCGCATCGGGGCCCCGATGACTTTGCGCTCTATTCATCGCTTTCATCAAATCGGCATCTATATTTTGCTGACCTGAGAGTGAAACAAAGCCACTAATTCCGCACATTTCTTAACCCTTGTTCGTATAGCGAATAATAATCTTTAACCATCTTTTCTTGGCTGAAGTTTTTAATAACATTTTCCCGAGCTTTTTGCCCCATACCACCGAACGAATCACGCTTTTGATAAGTTCGTAAAAAGCCTTTAGCCAACTCATCAACAGACTTCGGAGGAACTAAATCGGCAAACGCTGTTGTTGTAATTTCTGGTATGCCACCTACTGCAGTGCTCAAAACAGGGAGGCCAGATGACATAGCCTCTAGCATTGTCATAGGTATGCCTTCAGCATGAGATGCCATCACAAAAACATTGAAAGCCTTGTAAACCTCTGGCATGTCATGTCGCTCCCCCCAGAATTCAACAAGCACTGAATCTTCTTGCGACGCAACGTAATCTTTTAATGAACTCTCTAATGCGCCAGTTCCGACAATAATGAGCTTGGTGTTTTGCTTAAAGCTCGCATCTTCAGCTGCTGCCATAAAATACGCTTCTATCAGTCCTTGTTGATTTTTAATACTTTGTAAGCGAGCAACATGCCCAAAAACAACCTGTTGCTCTTCTTTCTGTGCACCTTGTTCAATATTGTAGGCGTCAGTATTAACACCGTTGCGAATCAATTGGCATTTACTGGGTTTAGTACCGACGTCATTAATGAGCCACTGATGAAGGTCGTCACTAACTGACACTATTTTATGCACAAAGCGCGACATGACACGTCTTAGAAACTGATACTTCTTATTAGAACCGGTTGGATCAGAGATATCACGACCGTGCTCCGCATGAAGTCGCATGGGAATACGGTTCAACCAGCCTACAAACTGATACTCAAGCGAGGCAAGGTTATATGAATGCAAGACATCAGGCTTGACCTTTCTAAGTACCTTATGAAAATCATAAAACGACTTCCAGCTCTGCCCTTCAGGCTTATCCAAGCAAATAACCTCAACATCCATTGCTATGGATTCCACAAACTCAGGGGAGTATGAACGCAAAGCAATGACGGTATGTTTGGTACCTGCTGGCATCGAGGTAATGCAATTAGCGACTATGCGTTCTAAACCACCGACCTCAAAACTATAAACCAAATGAGCAACTTTCACTGTCTTCTTACCGTTAAAGTAGTGGCTTATTCAGTTGATTAGCCAAGGGGGCCAGAGACTCCCAATCTTTACCTTCTAAAGCAATAAAAGAACCTTTTCCTTTATTGCCTTTCACCTTACTGAGTACTTGCTTAATTTTAGTTCTAAGGCCGCCCGGCGTTCTTTCGCCATCGACATCAAACCACCAGAATAAAGTAATGTTCTCACCTTTCACATTCACCAACTGGGTGGTGTTCACGACTCCCTTCTCGGTAGCAATAATGCCAGATGATTTTTTAGTCCACTTGTCGATGTCGTAGGTTCGGCTGAGGCCGTTGACCAATTCGTATTCACCATCATCAAAATGGAACTTGGCAATATAGGTCGGCACCTGATTTAGCGTTCCTGACCACTGTTCATGCGGATTATTAATAAAGGGTTGCCACTCGAGAGAGCTAGCTCTCGCATCGAAGCTCTGTTGTAAATCTGTCGACAAGGTCAAATCTAAGGCTTTATTCTGACTACCAAATGCAACATAAGTGTATGAAGGTATAGCAAGCAACAACAACAATGTCCCCACTGTTGCAACATTTGAAAGACTTTGAGTTTGAGCAGACGCTGTCTTACTTAGTCTATTCCAACTGACTTTTTCAGCACCAAAATGCCCCAACCAAAACAATATGAGAAGAACGAATGCAAAGAAGAACCATCCATAAACTAAGTGATCAGCACCCGTTGCATGTTCCATATCTGTTGAGTAACCGATAACAACGATGCCGAAAGCCCTCAGTCCATTGGCAATAATAGGCACTACAAGAGACGCTACGATAAATGCTGCCATCTTCCACTTTGTTTTGTAATTCATATAAGCGTAAAGCGTCCCCAATGCAAAAGAGGCAATAAGGAATCGAATACCTGCACATGCTTCCGCAACGAGGAAAGTTCCATTTGGAATATACAGGTAGAGACCTTCTCTATAGATAGGAATACTGAAGATTCGCAACAACTCTACGGTTAGGAAAGCGGTGACATCCTGCAACATAGGCACTAACTCTTCCCCAAAAGGCACACTAAAGCCCAAGAAGAAGAGTGGAAACATAAAGGCTTTAACAAAGGCATTACCCAAGCACAGCCATAAAATGGTGACTATTGAACTATACAAAGCCAGGTGACCAATCAAATTCACGCCAAGAGAGTCACCAATAAAAGCAATAACTTGTATGAAAAACAGAACAGGCAACAGATAAAGATTAGGCTTATAATCTAAGACAGCAAGATCTTGCTTACGCTCCCAAAAGAGATAAATAACAATAGGAATAATCAGGAAGCAGTGTTTGTAAGTTTCCGAAGATAGCCAAACCGAGACCATTGAAGTCGCTGCATCCCAATAGATGCCAAGACAAATCAAGCATAAAATAACAGGGCGTAACACAATACTATTCATCATTCGCCTACCCGCTTTTCAATCTCATGGCCCAATAAAGCTGAAAACTCTCCGATTTCTGCGGCCCAGGAAAAGGCTTCCACAACGAACTGTCGATTATCTTCATAATGCTTATCATCACGACCTAACAAAGAACTCACTTGTTCAGCAAAAAGCTTTGGATCGTCAGTAACACAATAGCCGTCGCGGCTGTCATCCATAATGCCTGTTGCTGCCATAGATGTCAGAACAATAGGCCTTCCCATTGAGAGTGCTTCAAGAACTTTGTTTTGTATTCCTCTGGCGATACGCAAAGGAGCAATACTGACTTTTGCCTGTTTGATGTAAGGCCGAACATCTTCAACACGCCCTGTCACGAAAATGTCCTTACCATTATCTAACTTCAAGACCTCTTGGCTGGGATTAGAACCAACGATATAGAGTTGAGTATCAGGGACTGACTTTTTCACTAATGGCCAAGCATTATCAACAAACCAAGTGATTGCATTGATGTTGGCCCAATAGTCCATGGCTCCAGTAAAGGCGATAGCATTTTGATTCATACCGTCAATACTTTGATCCACGGCATGAGCGTCAAAGAAATCAACATCAACACCGTTTTTAATGCCACTGACCCTATTCGCTAGATGGCTAGGTAACATGGACTGAAACATAGCTGCTTCATCGTCCGATACGAAAACACTGGCATCAAAGCGAGCAGCCATGGCCTTTTCATAAGCTGCTAGCGTTCTTGCTTCCCGTCCATAAAACCATTTTTTCACACCACTTAAGTTTTTCGCGTATTGTTGCCACTTGTCTGAATCAATATCAACAAAATCTAGTACTCGGGTTTTATCCTGATAATGGTTGGACTCAACGAACTGCGCCATGGCAGACGAAAACACCAATATTTTATTGATATCTTCTCGCTCCACAACTTCACTAACCCAATGACTCATCGATGCTGAAGAATAATAAGGTAAGGTGATCGGCTTATTCGTCAAAAAACCGGTTAGCCCTTTTAGCATACCAATCGGCTTTTTTAACACTGCGTAATGCAGGCTGCGACAATAGCTTTTTAGCTCATCGACATACTGCATATCATTTGCGTCATCGATAAAAAAACCTAGATGCACATCAAAGTGCTCATTCAAATGCTTAAGCATATTAAATGAGCGGATTTTGTCGCCTTTATTAGGAGGGAATGGGATTCGATGACACAGAAATAGCAGCGGCGTCTTCTTCATACTCTCGTTAACTATCCTAGGTATTTAGAAAGATAAGGGCCAATCATACGGCTAACAGCAACCGGCAGTTTCTTCCACATATTGATGAAAAATTGGTACTTAGGGTTATTCGGGCTGAGATTAGGCAACTCATCTGATTTAGCTAAGTAAAATTTGTAATACATGGGTTGTGGTTCCATACCCCATGTTCTTTTGTACTTATAAGCGCCTGAATCATCTTTACTGCGACCAAAATCGAAGGTCGAGCATTCACGCTCGTTCTTGGCGGAGCACATAAGCTTATAGTACATGTAATCGTTACTCTTTAAGCCTCTAGCAGCTTCAACACCACCACCATAGTAAGGCATAACGACGCCTTTATAGTAAAAGCTCAACACTGATGACACAGCTTGTCCTTCACTTTCGACGGTCAGTACATCTAATTGATCACCGAACACATCTCTGAGCTGTTGGAAATACTTTTTCGGAAAAACTGGTGTCCCAAGATTACGAACGCTCTCAGAATAAACTTCAAATGCGGTATCAACATCGTCATCTATCCGATGAGTTAAGCTGCCTTTAAGCGAGTGACGAATCGCAGCTCGTTGCTTCTTTTTAACTGCTGCAAGAATGGCGTCATCATCTTCACCTAACTCAACTGAGAAATTAGAGTGCTTACAGTTTGCAATCAACTTCGGATTGTTTCTTTCAAACGGATAACGCAACTCTAAGTGCCCTACGCCAAGCTTCTCAGCTAAGGTAATAGCTTCATCTTCCAGAAAAAGCATAGCAGCTTCATCATCAGAGGCTACACCACCGACAACACAAAAAGGAGTAGAAACCAATGAATGACCGAACAAGCGACTCTTCACTTCGACCAATGGCAAAACAGCGACAATTCGGTCATCAAGGGTCGCGTACATGAACCAAGATTTGTGCCCATACGCTTTTTCAATAACAGTCTTCCATCCACTCAGATGAAAAAATGTTCCCAAAGAACATGAATCGACAAAGTCATCCCAAGCATTTAGCTTGCTCTGGTCACTGTCTAAAAATTGAAGTTTGAAACCTTTCGAATTGTTCTCATCACTATGCACCAAAAACTTCCTCCATGGTGCTCCATTTATAGTCTTTGGTCAGCTGAATCAATTTACTCTCCATTTTTGACAGATTTATATAGTGACGTACTTTGGACTTAAACCCAGCCCCTTCAACTCTTGGCTGTTCTGGATCAATTTCCCATGGATGGAAATAGAAACTATAAGGTTGATCTTCCGTTGCCAGATACTTTTGAATACGGCGTTTCGACAGCCAGTAAGGATAAAGACGGAAATAACCGCCGCCACCAATGCCGGTATGCTTTGCGCCCTTTTTTATTGTTGGTATTGGTATCTCAATAATCCCTTCTGGACGTTGGTATTTAAACCTAGGCCAATCTGGAACACCGTATAAGTCGTGCTCTACAGGGTAAGTGCTCGATGAATAGACAAAACCTAAATCGGCTAAAACGGAATAAACCCAGGTATTCGAATCATTAATTGAAAAGCTCGGCGCACGATAGCCTTTAAGCTTAACACCGGAGATATCTTCTAGAATTTGCTTAGACTCGGTAACGTCTTTAACAAATTCCTCTTTGGTCATCTCAGTCGCGCGCCTGTGATTTAAGCCATGACTTGCCAACTCATGCCCCTCATCAACAATACGTTTAATCAGGTTCGGGCACCTTTTCGCGACCCAACCTAGAGTAAAGAAAGTGGACTTAACACCATTTTCATTAAACAGATCAATCAGCCGATTGGTATTACTCTCGACCCGTAAACTCAATGAATCCCAATCAGTGGGAGAGATGACGGATTCAAATGCAGACACATGAAAATAGTCTTCAACATCGACCGTCATAGCATTCAAACGGCCGGTAGAATTCGTATTCGCCATCAAATTATCGTCCTTTACCAAATAAAACAACCTCAACGGTTCTAATCAAAATCAATAAATCTAATAACAAGCTTTGGTGTTTGACGTAATACAAGTCGAACTTTAACTTTTCCATCGAATCTTCAACACTGGCTCCGTAGGGGTAGTTCAACTGAGCCCAGCCCGCTAAGCCAGGCTTAACATTATGTCTCTGATTGTAATAAGGAATCTCTGTTATCAACTGCTCAACAAATTCAGGGCGCTCTGGTCTCGGACCAATAAAGGCCATTTCACCTCTGAAAACATTTAGCAGTTGTGGCAACTCATCTACGCGATATTTACGCATAAAGTGTCCAAGGCGAGTCACACGCGTATCGTTCTTAACAGCCCATTTAGCGCCGTCTTTTTCTGCATCTGCACGCATACTGCGGAATTTGATTATCTTAAACATTTTACCGTTTAAGCCTACGCGCTCTTGCTTGTAAAACACAGAAGAGCCTGTTCTGCGACCATCATCAAAGTAAATTAAGAAAGCGGTAACCAGCATAAATGGCCAAGCAAAGAAAAGTACGAATGAGGCTAACAATGCATTAAATAAATATTCTAAGGTGTCACGTAAGTAGTTCTGCGTATTAAAGCCGTTAGAGTAGATAACCCAGCTTGGATAAATTAAGTTAACAACAATTTGACCGGTTTCTCTTTCCATAAAGTCGAGTAAATCGACAACTTCCACTCCCCGAACTCGCAAATCAAATAAAACATCAATCGGCAAAGTCCCTCGACGTTGGTCGCAGGCAATAACGATTTCTTCAATATCATTGTCCGCCACATAATTGCGGAAATTTTCATCAATTTTAACGTGAACTAGCTTTTCATATTGAATGCCATTTTCGCGATCATCTCCTGGAATTGGCACAAACCCAACAAGTTCAAAACCCATTCGATCTACTTCACGGCGCATACGGCGTTCAATAATAGATGCTCTGTCGCCAGCTCCAATAACGAGGATACGGTTTTTGCCTAACCCTAATAAACCAAGGCGATTAGAAAAGTAACGTAATAGGACAATAGAAATAATAATCAGAGCCGAAGCTACTGGTAGATAGTAAGTGTGCAGACGCCAGTCGAATAAGAAGGTACTTGTTAGCACTTCCATAACAAAATAGCTCAACGCCACACTAACAAAGATACGCCGAATGATTCCCCTAAAGGTTTCGCGCAGTTTGGCTTCATAAAGGCCAACAGACAGCGCAGAAATTAGAATTAATACAGTGAAAGTAGCGACATTAAAATACAGGTGCTCACTATTAAATTTTTCCCCGGTAATTGTGATCACAACGAAATTTGCTAAATATGCGACATACGCAACTATAGCCGCCTCTATCAAAACTAAGGCGTTTGATCGTTTATTTTGTTTTTTATTAAGCGCACTCACCCAAATAAACCCTTTAATTAATGCGAAAGAATATCATAGGCTAATTTGCCTTATTGATATAGACTTAAAATTCGTTGTGCATTATAGCTACACATTTTTAAAAAAAATGACAAAATAACAATTAAATGTGTATGACGTTAGTTATTTTTGGGGAATAAAACCATGCTTACCGATTTTGCAAAGTTTTTGGGAATAGGATTCTTGGCTGCGCTGATGCTTGGCGGCTGTAGTTCAAACAAATTACCAACGGCTACGACGCATTCTTCTCTCACCACATCCGTCGATGATTATGATTATCTCATCGGACCTGGTGACAGCTTAGATATTTTTGTTTGGCGTAACCCAGAAGTATCGGGTTCTTTTATCGTAAGACCTGATGGTAAAATAACTACGTCTTTGGTTGAAGATATCGAAGTGTCAGGTAAAACTCCGACACAACTCGGGCGTGAAATAGAAGAATCTCTCGCCAAATATATTCGTGACCCTATTGTCACCGTCAGTGTGACTAACTTCTCTGGTCCTTTCAGCGAGCAAGTGCGAGTCATTGGCGAAGCAACCAACCCTCAAGCTGTTAACTACAGAGAAAACATGACCTTGTTGGACTTAATGATTGCAGTCGGTGGTTTAACAGAGTTTGCGAACGGCAATGGTGCCAAACTTATTCGCGTTGTTGATGGACAGCAGAAAGAATACAAAATCAAAATCAGCAAACTCGTCAAAAATGGGGATATCTCAGCCAATGTTGATATGTTGCCTGGTGACATAGTTATTATTCCACAGGCATGGTTCTAAACCACTTATAGTCCTACGAGTAGTCTGGAACATAATAGATGCAACAAAACTTACAACAGTCGATAGATCTGGTCCTTGATTATATTAAAGGGGTCTGGATCAAAAAACGTTATTTGATCATTTGCTCATGGCTAATTTGTCCTGCGGGAATGATTTATGTCGCGTTACTCCCTGATACTTTTCGTTCAGAAGCCAAAGTCTTCGTAGATACACGTTCAGTTCTTCAACCTCTTCTCCAAGGCCTGGCTATCCAAACCAACCCTCAGCAAGAAGTTGATATGATGGCAAGAACGCTTTTGAGTCGCCCCAACCTTGAGAAGCTGGCTCGAGCAACAGATTTAGATGTCACAACAACCAACAATGAAGAGTTTTCAGACCTCATTGATTCGTTGAAGAACAATATTCGTCTCAGAAGAGAGAATAGAAACGACAACATCTATAACATCACATACAGCCATCCTGAAGCTCTTGTCGCACAAAAAGTTGTGCAAGAAACGCTGAACCTTTTTGTAGAAAATACTCTGGGTGAGTCTCGTCAAGACACAGACACAGCAAGTCGATTCCTAGATACACAAATAGCGGATTATGAAAGCAGGCTTGCGGCTGCTGAGCAACGATTGGCAGACTTCAAGCGTAAGTACTCTGATTTATTACCCGGACAAGGTACTTATTACTCCAATATTGAAGCGCTAAAAGAAAGCCTCGCTGGCGTCGACTTACAAATTAGGGAGACAACTCAGCAAGTCAAAGCGCTACAAGAAAAACTAACAGCTGCTACGACAAGTGCGGTTGCTGGAGCCAATGTTAGATCAGCAGACTCTGAGGCAAATCTGCAAACACAATACGACACAAGAATAGAGGCATTACAGCAACAACTAGATGCGCTAAAGCTAAGGTTTACTGATTTCCACCCCGACGTTGTTGAAACAACGAATCTACTTAACGCCTTAATCGAACAACGAGATAAAGAAATCGATGAATATTTAAGCCGAATAAAAGATAGCGGTGGCAATATTGATAGCGATAACCCTTTTACGAGAGAACTCAGTCTGGAAATAAGCCGATTGGATGGGCAGCTCGCATCGTTAAGAGTTAGACGTGCAGATTACTCAGAGAAGATTAAAATCCAACAAAGTAAACTCGACCAAGTACCTTTGGTTGAAGCCGAGTTGACTGCACTAAATCGTGACTACGGCATTACTCAAGACAAGTACGAAGATTTATTATCAAGAAGAGAGTCTGCATCACTATCTCGAGAAGCCGATGTTTCTGATGATGACGTGAAGTTCAGAGTTATTGAACCACCTCGCTTGCCCCTGCAACCCAGTGGTCCTAATAGAATATTATTCTATATTGCTGTGCTCGTAGTTGGTTTTGGTGTTGGCTTAGGTATTGCCTTTGTCGTGAGTCAACTTGTACCTGTTGTTATTAGAGCATCACAAGTAACAGCTGCGACAGGTATCCCAGTATTAGGCAATGTGAGTCATATCAATTTGGCAAAAGTGAATAGAGAAAACAAATTCAGAACCATTATTTTCCTGTTTTCCTCCAGTACTATTATTTTGATCTTCCTTGGTTTTGTCGCTTTCGACATATTAGGAATCAGCTTGTCTGAGAAATTAGGGGAGTATATCTAATGAATACGATTGAACGTGCCCTAGCTAAAAAGAAAAGCAAACAAGCAGCGGAAGAAAACCGACAGGAAGCACTTAATCCTGAAGAAACGCAACAGGCTGTCGAAACTCACGCTCATGAAGCTAGCGCTGAGCCGATTGAGCAAGTAGCTCAAACTGAAACGGCGGCGACTTCCCAAGAAGAAGTCAAAACAGAAGCTGAGCCTGTTAGTACGAATAATGACGGCGACGACAACAAGCAAGTCACAACAAGACATCTCGATATTAACTTATCCGAACTGGAAGAAAGAGGTTTTGTGTCTCTCACAAATTCTCGTCGTGTAGTTAATGAAGAATATCGTGTTATAAAACGTAAAGTTCTTAACAACGCTTTTGGCCCGCTATCAAAAACTCTGAACAACAGTAATGTCATTATGGTCTCTAGCCCCAGGCCTAATGATGGCAAGACCTTCACGGCTATTAACTTGGCACTAAGTATCGCGCTGGAACAAGATAAAACCGTACTGCTTGTCGATGCTGACGTTCTACGCCCATCCGTTATGAGAGAGCTCGGCGTTAATTTTGATAAAGGCTTGATGGAATACTTGTTGGGTGATGTCGATTCTCTATCTGAGGTCATGTACAGCACCAATATTGAAAAGCTTAAGGTCATTCCTGCTGGTGAATCACATCACCTGTCTACAGAATTATTAGCCAGTGAAAAGATGTGGGAAACCGTTAAAGAGTTTTCTAGCCGTTACTCCGACCGTGTGGTTATTTTCGATACACCTCCTCTGCTCGGTATTAACGAAACCGCCATTCTTGCTAACTTGGCAGGTCAAGCGGTCGTCGTTGTAAAAGAAAATAACTCGCGTATCGGTGATGTTAATGAAGCGATTAAACAGCTAAACCCAGATATGTCGAAAGGGATTGTTGTTAACCAGTCAACTCGAAGCCGAGATAGCACGGGTTATTATGGCTACTACTACTCCGGAAATAATTAATTAGAGAAGGGAATAAAGTGAGAAAACCTGTATCAGTGCTGGGGCTTACCATGTTGAGTTTGCAGTGCTTTGCTGGCGAGCTTGAGATAAAGCCACGTTTATCAACTTCCATTCTGAGTTATGAAACGCAAACTGATTCAGATGCCTTTCCCGAAGGTGACGTACTCAGTGTTGTCGCGAATCCCAGCGTCACCCTAACGTATGAAAGTCCGATATTCGACACATTATTCCTGATTAATCATCGTAACATTCGACAAGACTTCGAAGACCAAGACGATATCAGTAGCAACTTTACTGAATACACCTTCAGATCTTCAGTAGACATCGTCAAAAATTACCTGACGGCACAAGCATCAAGTAACCTTAATTTCCGTAACACCGATCCAACACAAACCTTAGTTAATGATTTCTTCTTAGGCGGTGGTGATTTAACAAAGGTCAGAAATTCAGGCGCAGGCCTATTTTTTACAACACCTAACCCACGGCTTTTTGGTATCGATTGGTCAGGTCAATTTGCCAAGATTGAAAGCGAGCAAACCACAACGCCGGATCAATCACTCAACTTACAAAATTTGGATAGTGAGAATACTCAGTACAACTTTCGCTTTTACGAGGGTGATAACTTCCAACGCGTCAGCTGGAACCTAACCACAGAGTTTCAAGACACAACACGTGAAGACAGTAATCAAAATGATTTGCGTAGCCGCACTATTGATGGGCGGATCAGCTTTGCCCTACTATCAAAGCTACGCCTAACACTGGTTGGTAATAACGAAGAAAACCAACTTCGCAATGGAAACGACAATGATTTGGGCATCGGCAGTTTAGACTTTACCAGTTACGGTGCAGGACTAGAGTGGTATTCATCTCCTCAACGTCGAATTGCGGTGACGTTCAATCGTACCGACGACGAAGATGACGGCAATGACAACACCCAAGAAGATGGCGAAAACAATTTTCTAGGTGTTGATGTTAATTGGGCATTCAGCAGCCGCACAAACCTGCAAGCTAATTTGAGCCGTCGGTTCTTTGGGGAATCGAAATCCGGGCGCTTCAATTACAATACACGTAGCTTCCGTATTAGCGCCTCTTACAATGAGTCACTAACAACTTTCTCTCGATTATTGGCTAATAATGAAGACCTAGGTGTTTTTGTCTGTCCTGCCGGAGACCCTCAGCTATCCTCTTGTTTCCAGCCAGATACATTGAGCTTCCAACTCCAGCCTGATCAGCAGTTTTTCAGCTTTTTCGAACAAATTCCGGAAATCAGTGAGGAAGTCACTTTACGTAAGTTCGGTTCATTGGATTTTGGGTATAACAGAACACGCTTAACGGTTTCACTAGCACTTAGCGCCAGTCAAACAGAGTTTTTAGAAACACAGCGGGAGCAAGACAACAACTCTATCCGCTTAAGCACTAATTATCAGCTAAGCCAAAAAACGACTCTTGTGGCTAACGCTAACTTTACCCGAACTGAATTTACCGACACCAACACAAAAGATGATGTTCGAAACCACTCAATTGGTATTAACAGAGAGTTTAGTCAGAAACTGTCAGCTGATTTCAGCTTTAGATTCCTTGACCGAGACTCTGACGATATAGATAGAGATCTTCAAGATAGGCGTTTAACACTAGAGCTGACATACAACTTCTAGCGTTTATTTTCTAAAGAGCATTCAATAAAAAAGGAGGGAAAACCCTCCTTTTTTCTATTCGTCATCTGACTTAAGCCTTACATAAGTCCGATATTTTTTCTTAAGAAGTTTATCGATATATCGTGTCAACTTAATCTTATGACTAATAGCGTCGTCCAGAGCTTCAACCAACTCATTCAGCATTGACTTATAATATTCAACATCCTTGACGACGCCCGAAGATGTGCTTTCTGCTAAAGGCTCGTTGCTCACAGGAGGAGCTGGATCAGGTAAGAACATCTCATCTTTTACTTCATCAACAACACCTTCAATCGCATCACCGTCTAGTGACTCTTTTTCTTCGAGAAAACCAAACAAGAGTACGCGATCCATTAAGGTATTAATCTTCCTGGGAACTCCTTGTGTAAAGACATAAACCTTGTGATGTGCTTCATCATCCAACAACGAATTGCCATTCCAGCCAGCATGATGCATTCGATATTCAATATAAGCTTTACACTCTTCTTCAGAGAGTGGAGATAGGTGACAAGACGCAACGATACGCTGTCTGAACTGTTCGAGATTAGGTGCTCTAAGGATAGGCTGTAACTCTTCCTGCCCTAATAAGAAGCTCTGCAAAAGCGGCTTACCAGCAGCCTGGAAATTAGACAACATGCGCAGCTCTTCAATAGTTTCCAGCGGAAGGTTTTGCGCTTCATCGACAAGTAGTAATGCTCTTTTACCCTGAGAATGTAGTTGACTCAAAAATGTCTCTAAATCACTCAAGATATCTGACTTCGTTTTGTTGGTAACGTTCAGCTCAAACTTTATAGCAACCATACGTACCAACTCATCAGGAGATAACTTTGGCGTCACAATTTGAGCAGCAAAAATATCATCTTGAATATCATCGAGTAAGCTATTCGCAATTGTTGTTTTACCCGTTCCAATGCCACCGGTAATGACGATAAAACCTTCCGCCTGAGATAAGCCATATTGCAAATAAGACATTGCCCTTTTATGCAGTTTACTCGCAAAGAAAAAATCTGGATCAGGGGTTAATTGGAAGGGTTTAGAATTCAATCCATAAAAACTTTCGTACATGTCTTTGCTTATCTCAGGTTAAGAAAATGATGATTTCCAATAAGCGATTGGCCAGCTATGGCCGAATAGCTATAGCCGTTAATCTTAACTTATTTATCCGTTAATTTTTGAATAATATGCGTTGTCGAAATGCCATCCTCAAAATTAAGGACTTTCACTTCGCCACCGTTAGCTAACACTTGTTTTCCACCAGCAATGTCTTCCGGCGCGTAATCACCACCTTTAACTAATATGTTTGGCAATAACTCAGAAATAAGGCGCTCGGGTGTATCCTCACTAAATGGAACGACCCAATCCACTGATGCCAGTCCAGCTAACACAGACATTCTTCGCTCAACATCATTGACAGGTCGACCCGGGCCTTTTAACTCCGTCACAGACGCATCCGTATTTACGGCAACAATCAATCGATGCCCAAGCTTACGAGCGTTGGCAAGATAGGAAACATGACCTGCATGCAAAATATCAAAGCACCCGTTGGTCATCACTAAGGTCTCTCCACGCTTCTTTGCCTCACTCACAGCCATTAGCAACTGTTCCTCGGTCATCACGCCACGACCAATATCTTGTTCGCTCGACATTAAGGTCGCTAGCTCGTTATAGCTTACAGTTGATGTTCCCACTTTACCTACGACTATACTCGCCGCCGCATTTGCCAAGACGCAGGCATTCTCTAAACTAGAGCCCGCAGCAAAAGCGCCTGCTAAGGTCGCAATAACAGTGTCTCCAGCTCCTGTGACGTCATACACTTCTTTGGCTTTCGCCGGTAAATGGAATTCAGCTTTTTCAGGTTCTAGAAGTGTCATGCCTTTTTCAGATCGAGTCACCAACAAGCTACCCAATTGATATTGTCCAATCAATGATTGTGCTTTGGACACTAAACTTTGTTCATCAACGCAATGCCCAGCAACCAACTCAAATTCAGACATATTCGGCGTCAGCAAGGTTGCCCCAGCATACTTTGAAAAGTCTTGGCCCTTAGGATCAACAATGACAGGTATGTTGAGCGATTTAGCTGCCTCGATAAGAGGAGATACCTCACTCAAACAGCCTTTGGCATAATCGGATAGAACCACAGCACTGTGCTCAACCAAACGCTCCTTATAAGCAGCGACAAGCTCAGTTTTATCTAATTCCTCAAAACTCCTCTCAAAATCAAGACGAATCAGCTGTTGATTGCGGCTCATCACACGCAATTTAGTAATGGTATCGAAATCTTCATAGGTTAAGAAAAAACACTCAATGCCTACTGAGCTGAGTATTTCAGAGAGTGATTCTGAGGCTTCGTCTTTCCCAGTCAACCCCATCAATGTGACTTGGCATCCTAAAGCAGCCAAATTAAGTGCAACGTTGGCCGCGCCGCCAGGCCTATCTTGAGAGCCTCCGATGTTTACTACAGGAACAGGCGCCTCTGGAGATATTCTTCCCGTATTCCCACTCCAATATCGATCAAGCATAATATCGCCGACAACTAAGACTTTTGCCTGACTAAAATCCACTAATTGCATCACTAAAGATCCCAAATTTGTTTCGCTAAGTGTAACATGGCACCCTTGCGCGCAACTAGGACCTGTTTACCATTGTTCTTAATGGTTTCTAGTCATCTAAATATTTGTATTAAAGAGAACGACATTGCGAAAAAAAGCTCCAAAGCAAATACAAGCACCTGAATTTAAATGGTCTTTCCTACTTCCCAAATTCTGGCTGACCTGGGTTGGTATTTTCCTCCTCTACACAATTTCATGGCTTCCATATCGAATTCAGGTAGTCATCGGTGCTGGAATTGGTCACCTTGTATTTGCAATACTCAAGAAGCGTAAAAAAATAGCACAACGCAATTTAGACCTATGTTTTCCTGACATGTCCGAAAAGGAGAAGAAAGACATTTTGAACGGGCATCGTTTTTCAGTTGGTATGGCGGTACTAGAAACCAGCATGGGGTGGTGGTGGCCCAACTGGCGAGTCAGAAAGCATACTCAAATTCACGGCTACGAACATGTCCAAGCGATTTTAGATAAGGGAAAAGGCGTTTTCGGCTTAGCTATCCATAACATGACATTAGAGATAGGCTGCCGAGCTGCTGGTTTCAAACGCCCTTCCGTTGCATTTTATCGTAAAAACAACAACGAACTGATGGAATACATGCAGTACCACGGACGAAATCGCTCGAACAAATATATGGTTCATAAACGAGACGTACGCAGCATGATCGGAGCGTTGGACGATGGCGAAGTCACTTTCTATCTACCCGACCAAGACTACGGCCGTAACAAGGCTGAATTCGTTCCCTTCTTTGCAGTGCAAGATACTGCAACCACAACGGGGACCATGTTGTTTGCCAAAGAGGCAAATTGCGAATCTGTATTTATCTTACCTATAAGAAAAAACGGTATTTATCACATTACCTTTATCCCCGGACTGGAGAATTTCCCATCTGGTGACGATAAAGCAGATGTAGCAAGAATTAATAAGAGAGTCGAAGAAATGGTCATGCAAGCCCCAGAGCAGTACCTATGGGTACATAAGCGCTTTAAAACAAGGCCCGATAAAGATGCACCATCACTTTATGACTGAACTTAATTGCCGAGATGATGTCTCGGCTTTAGTAACATCATTCGAATAGGGTCTGTTGACCTAGTAGTAAGGACTGATTATGAGTTCATCGAATATTTCTTTTTGGTTAAAGCACGTGTTGCTAGCACTATCGCTGATTGTTTTGGCGGGCATTGCTATTTTTATCTATGAAAAAAACGCGGCAGCTCCCGTACCCGAAGGCGCTAAATTAAGAAAAAACCCATCCAAAGGTTTAACAGAGTTTTATACCGAATATAGATTGTCGTCGACCGCACCTCATGAAGATGGCCCAGGTGATTTCGTTATGGAGCTGAACACACCAAGCGAATCCATGGATTCACGTTTGCGTAAGATGGAAAACACAGGAAAGTCCTCCAGCAACGGCTGGGTTGGAGAGCACAAATTTAGAAGCTTTAAAGCGGGTAGTACGCTGAGAGAATCTATTACTAATTTTGCTCAATCTGAAGGTATGCAAGTCTTTTGGGAGCTTGATCAGGATTTTATCGTCAAAAACCACTTCCAAATGGACGACACCATTACGGGTTCACTTCATAAAATCGCTAGAGCCATAGACAGCAATTTTGAGGGAGAAGTCGTGACTTACTTCTGCCCCAAACACCGAACGCTCGTGATCACCGAAAAGGTAAATCAATACTTAAGAGAAAACTGCGTTAAGTCCAATCCTTAACTTTTATTCCTCCTATAATTAAACTTCTTGATTATAGGGGGAGTTCAACCACTACTGTTTAAGAACTAGCTGCCTATCCGTAAAGTTCGCTTCCATAGCTGAGCAACAGGTGATCGCCACTGCTCAAGCTCATCATCAAAGACATGCAATGACTCACCCGCTAAAGTCAGCTTATGACCTTTATGCCTATAAGCTAAGTAAGCCTCTGTGAGTAAATCAGCTTCCTGTTCACTAATAAGCTTTTGTTGACTCAAAGACTCAAGAATCCGAACATTATCTGACCATCGACAAATATCCGGATATTTATTGGCATGTTGCAATACCCAGAATTGCACCAGAAATTCGATATCAACTAACCCACCTTCTCCCTGTTTAATATCAAAAGTTCCAGGCTTATCTTGAGAAAGATGCTCACGCATCTTTTGGCGCATTGACACAACATCGTTAATCAATGTTTCAGATTCTCTTTCGGTGGTTAATATCTCCCGTCGGATATCGCTCAGTGTGTTGGTTATGTTTTTGTCACCATACACAACGCGTGAACGCGCCAGTGCCTGATGTTCCCACGTCCAAGCTTCTTGTTGTAAATACTCTGCGTAAGTATTCGCATGGCATACCAGCAAACCCGAATTCCCTGCTGGCCGCAGACGCATATCCACTTCATACAATAAGCTGGAATGAGTTCGGGTGTTGAACAAATGTAGAATCCGCTGTGCTAACTTAATATAAAATGTACGATTCTCAACAGACTTTTCCCCATCGGTGAAAGCATTGGGTTCGAGCTGATATACAAACACCAAATCCAAATCAGAGCCGTAGCCAAGCTCGATTCCACCCAGCTTGCCATAGGCGATAACGCCAAAAGCTTTATCTACTAAATCAGCGCCAGCAGGTGTTCCGTACTTAGCCACCATTTGGTGCCATGCATCTTCGACCACTTGCGCTAGAATCGCCTCAGCCAAATAAGTCAGATGATCGCTGACTCTCATCACTGGCAACACACCAGTAACATCCGCCGCTGCAACTTTGAGCTGTTGTCCGAGCTTAAATTGTCTTAGGGCTTCCATTTGTTGTTCATCATCATCACTAGGCACACGCAAGAGCGAAAGCCTGAGTTCATCATCGTACTCGTGGCGTTCCAGTGTATGGTAAAGGCTTTGCGGGTTAAGCAACTCATCGAGCAACATAGGGAACTTCGCTATCTGTTCAGCAATCCATGCACTTGCATAACACAGTTTAATTAACTGTAGCGTCACACCTTGATTAACATGCATGAGTTCTAAGTAGGCGGTGCGTCTTATAATAGACTTCATCACTAAACAAATACGCTCGAATAACGAAGCACAAGATAATCCCTCCTGTTCATTTAATAGCTGGTATTGCTGGAACAAGTGACAGAAAACTTGTGGCATAAGTTTATCTAAAATATCTTTGCCTCGGCCAAGATGAACCCGAGATTTCGCATCTTGTTTGAAGTGCTTAACCGCTTGCCAGAGTGCTTCCAGCTCCTCGTTTGAAACATAAGCTTGCAAGACTGAAATAGCTTCTTCGTCTTCTAAATCTAACAGCCATAAACTCTCGAGTTCTGCGCTAATTTCACTTTCGGGTTCAGGCTCTTCCTCGCCGATTAATTCACCGAAAAGCTTATTCACACAGGCCATTTTCATTTCTAATTCGCGCAAAAATAGCGGATATGACTCGAACGACATTACATAAGCAAGACGATCTTGGCCCAACTCAATATCTGGTAAGGTTTGTGTTTGTTGATCAGCAAATTGTTGTAAACAATGTTCGACTTTTCGCAAAAACAGATAACTCTCTCTCAAATTATCGCAATCTGCGCTAGGCATAAGTTTGAGCCTTTGAATTTCCGCTAATGACTCAAGCAGCCCTTTTTTCCTTAAACTCGCTTGTTTGCCACCATTGATTAGTTGCAGGCTTTGCACAATGAACTCAGCTTCTCGGATGCCACCCGCGCCTAGCTTAATATTGTTGGTTAAACGACGGCGCCTGACTTCTTGAGTAATCAAGTTTTTCATCCGTCTTAACGCTTCTATTGAGCTGAAGTCGAGGTACTTGCGGTAAATGAACGGCCTTAGCAAAGACTCAACTTCATCCCGATAAGAACAGGGTTCATTGAGTACCCTGGCCTTTACCATCGCAAATCTCTCCCAATCTCGTCCCTGCTCCTGTAAATAGTTTTCAAAAGCATCAAAGTGCATTACTAACGGACCGCTTTCACCATAAGGTCTCAATCGCATATCAACACGGAAAACACGGCCATCAGCCGTTATTTGGTCTAGCGCATTAATGAGACTCTGCGCTAATTTAGTGAAAAACCAACTATACTCACGCTCTTTGCGGCCACCCGTCAAAATCCCCTGCTCTGGATAGAGAAAGATCAAGTCAATATCAGATGAAAAATTGAGTTCTCTCCCGCCTAATTTACCCATACCTAAAATCATCATGGATAAAGGTCCGTTTTCCCCAACAGGTGCACCGTATTTGTCACAAAGGTGTTGATAAAGCCAATGGTACGTTTGCAGGATTAGTGCATCAGATAAATCGGAAACGGCTTTAAGCGAAGTCTCAATATCTTGCTGATTGATAAGATCCAAACAAGCGATAGACAGCATATGTCGATTTCTAAATTGGCGAATACAGGACCAGAGCTGTCTTTCATCTCTAACTTCAGCCAAAGCAGGTTTAAGCGCCTCTGAATAATCAAGTAATTCCTCTTTTCTTTCATTAGCCGCCTCTAGCCATTTAGGGTGCTTTAAGCCTTGTTCGAAGACAAAATCACTAAGGCCTACCCACTTTGACAGTTCATGAGCTGACCGAACCATCTCATGACCTTTCGACCTTATTTCTTCTAAGCGACTACAACTTATTGACTCCAAGCTAGAAGGAAAAGAAAGGTTTGGCATTGTGGTATTGGCTCCAAAATTAGTCGGGTCTTACATTGAATTGTGAAGTATCCCTACAAAATCAATCATCAGAAGATTCATCATATACCAACTCCCTATTTTTTAGGGAATAACCTTCACCAAAAGCAACATTAGTTCACCAACATCCGCAGATTTGGGCGTGCTAAGATACTGTTGAGACTCGCATTTGAGGTCAATTTAGCTATACTTAGGACTTCTAGATCTCGTTTCTATTCGTATTATGGATCACATTCTTAATCTCGTATCGATCTCCGACAGTCTCTGGTCTCATTTGGCCCTTGATCTAGGCATAGCAATCGTTCTACTCAGTGTCACCAAATGGATTTCCGGCAAACTGAGCTCTGTCGATAGCGATGAGGAGCTTTGTAAACGAGATAATTATGCGTTTGGGATAAGTGTTGCTGGGCGCATGTTTGCCTTGACCATCGTTTTATCTGGCGCCGTTATTAGTTCGCAAGCGAACTCTCTGCAACAAACATCTATTGAGATGCTCCTATACGGAACACTAGGTCTCATACTGGTAAAAATCGGGCGTTTCGCCAACGATAAAATTATCCTTGATCAGCTGGATAAAGAGTTCCACATCAAAGAGCGTAACATCAGTATCGCTTTAGTTGATGCTAGCAGTGCCATAGCGACCGCTATTATTATCCGAAGCGTAATTCTTTGGGTCGAAGGTGCAAACCTCAACGCCATCATAGCCATTATTACCGGCTTTTTAGTCACACAAGCTATCTTGTTAGCTATGACTCGAGTCTATGAGTTTAAGTTCGCACGCAGTAACCAAGGTATTTCACTACAAAAAACGCTGACTCGTGGCCAAATGGCATTATCAATACAGCATTCTGGTCACATAGTCTCAACAGCAATAGCCGTGACGTCAGCAGCCAATATCGTTCAGTATATTCCCACAGCTTACGTTTCGAACTTAATGGGCTGGCTTATTGTTGGTTTAGCTCTGACTATTATTCTTCAAGTCACCTTAGCTTTCGTTAAGTACCTTATCCTGTCCGGCATTGACCTCGTTAGGGAAGTCGATCTCCAACACAATGTAGGGGTTGCCTGTATTGAGTTAGCGCTTGGTGTCGGGCTAGCACTCGTGATTAGTGGATTATTAACACAATAAACCATGACTGAGCTTTTTGATTTTTTTCAACTAACGATTGTGTTCAGAGCTAAACTCAATATACTCATTCTCGAATAAATAGATAATTGGACTAACTTACTTCATGCTGATGACTCAATGGCCTCACTAGCGGATATTCTTAATAACGTACCCACTGCCATTGTCCAGTTGAATGACGAAGGCCAAGTACTGTTTGCTAATCAGTTGGCTTGTGAAAAGTTTCAAGTAAATGCTGCTGAGATAACCTCTCTTTCATTGAATCATCTAATCAAGCTAGAACAACCCTCTAATAGTTCTTCCGACGAGCTACTTTCTCAAATCAAGAGCACAGAAGTGCTTGAAGGTGTCAGGTTAATATGTACCAACACACCCGTTTGTATTCACCACAAACAACATGAAGAAAATAGTTCGATTGTCCACACGCTAACGATAGAAGACTCCATTAAATCTCCTAAAGCAAAACAAATTCTCTCTGATATCAATAAACAGCTTCAAGTCGCCACACAATCTATAGGTATTGGTATCTGGAGCTTTGATGTAAAGAAGGATCTTTTGTTATGGGACCAACAGATGTTCGAGCTCTTCGGGATCACCGAAGCTGAGTTTAAAGGTCAATACAGTGATTGGTATGACAGGCTCCATCCGGATGATAGAGATGCTGTCAGTCAATGTGTCGATGAATCCTTAGAAAAAGGAGAAAACATCGATCTGGAATATCGAATTGTAACACCCGGGGGCGTTGTAAAGTTCATCAAAGAATATGCCCATATGACACTCGACGAAGAGGGCAAAGTTTCAGAAATCACAGGTGTTAACTACGACCTGACCAAACATTTTGATACCGAACAACGATTAGCAAAAAGCCTCGAAATCAATCGATTCTTAGCCAATGCAGCTCATGAAACTGACAACGCTATGGTCATCACTGACGTTGAAGGTCGCATAAAGTGGGTTAACGCAGGCTTTTCGCGCATCAGTGGTTACACCATGGCAGATGCTCTTGGTAAACGCCCTGGACATTTCCTGCAAGGCGAAGAGACGGATCAAACGACTGTCACTGAGATGCGCGAAGCGATACAAAATCGCCAACCATTTAACGTGGATATCATTAACTACCACAAAAATGGTGAACCATACTGGGTAAAGATAACCAGTAAGCCACAGTATTTGGATGGTAAACTTGAAGGCTTTATTGCTATTCAAGTCGATATTACTAAACAAAAAGAATCAGAGTTAAAGACACGTCGCATCAACCGTATGCAACAGGCCGTCTTGAATAGTGCGAACCAGATGATTATCTCGACCGATAGTCAGTTAGTCATCAAAACTTTCAATGTCGCCGCACAAGAAATGTTGCAGACTACGGAAGATCCCATCAAAAACAAGGCTTCTCTGACACAGTTCTTCGATCCTGAAGATTTGGTGATGTTCGCACATAAAGTCAGTCGACAACTCAATAGAGCAATAGAACCTGGTAACGAAGCTTTTATTGAAGCCTCAGTCAATGATTTACTCAAAGAAGAAGAATGGTCTCTTGTTAGGCAAGATGGTTCGTCCTTTCCAGCTATATTTTCATTGATACCACTGAAAGAAAATAATGAAGATGTGGAAGGCTTTGTCGCTATCGCTCGCGATATTACCGAATTAAAGCTTATCCAAGCTGAAAAACAGCAACATCAGGATTTACTCGAAGCCACAGGTACTATGGCCAAGTTAGGTGGCTGGTCCTTTGATGTTAAAACCAGCAAGCTTCACTGGTCGAAGGAAGTATACCGTATACACGAACTTCCCATTGATAGCGAAGTCGAGATTAGCTCTGCAATAGATTTTTATGCTCCGGAAGCTCGTCCTCTCATCCAAAAAGCTATTGAAGGCGCGATTACCGATGGAACCCCTTGGGATCTTCAACTCCCTTTCATTACTGCAAAGGGACGACGTATCTGGGTACGAGCTGTTGGTAGTGCTGAGAATATTGATATCGGTCATGTCATTCTAAAAGGTGCCTTCCAAGACATTACAGAGATGAAGCTCACGGAAGAAAAAGCCAAGGAAGCTAGCCTAGCGAAAAGTGAATTCTTAGCCAACATGAGCCATGAAATTCGAACACCGATAAACGGCATTATCGGCATGAACGAATTACTACTCTCAACATCACTTGACGATAAACAGCGTCATTACGCTCAGTTATTGCGCAGTAGCGGTAATGTTCTATTACAACTCATCAATGACATTCTAGATTTCTCAAAAATTGAAGCGGGACGTTTAGAACTGGAACACATTGCCTTCAACCTACACGAGATGGTTCTGGAGCTCGCACAAACTTCTGCAATTAAAGCGCAAGCTAAAGGTTTAGAGTTTATTTATGCGATAGGAAACAATATTCCTCAGGTCATAGTCGGTGATCCAGGCCGTATAAGGCAGGTGCTCAATAACCTGATCAGTAATGCTATTAAATTCACCGAATCAGGTGAAGTGTTCTTAGATATCAAACGAAAAACCAAGAACTCGCTTATATTTAATGTCCACGATACAGGCATCGGCATTCCCAAAGATAAACAAAGAAAGCTCTTTTCCAAATTTAGCCAAGTTGATGCCTCAACAACCCGACAGTTTGGCGGTACCGGCTTAGGATTAGCAATTTCAAAACAACTCGCTGAGCTTATGCAAGGTCAAATAGGTATTGAGAGTGAGCCTGGCGAAGGCTCCTGTTTCTGGTTCACTGCTCAATTTGATTTCTCAAGAAGAAATACCGCAAGTCGCACCGCGCCCATTCAGATCGACATGGCATCTACGCTTATCGTAGATGGTAGTGAGAATAATTCTAAAGTCATACAAGATCTCATTGAGCATCGAGGCCTGAGTACCAAGATAGCCAGCAATGCCCAATTTGCACTTCAAGCTTTGCGCGATAGCTTAGCTGAAGGCGATGGTATTGATATTGCTATTATTGATTACAATCTTGAAGGTATTAATGGTGAACAGCTCGCTAGAGCGATTCGCAGCAATGACAAGCTCAACGAAACCAAACTCATTCTCATGTCGCCTTACGGGCTAGATGAGCAAACTCAGCAATACAACCAAATGGGTTTCGATGCTTGCATTACCAAACCAGTATCAGCAGATGCACTTTATACTGCAATATCGGTAGTCCAAGGTAAGCAGGATGCGCCTAAGCTCAGTACTGCTGAATCAACTCAGAGTGAAAGCAGCAAAGAGCAACCCGATCGTATTCTACTGGTTGAGGATAACCTCATTAACCAAGAAGTTGCTAAGGAAATGCTGCAGAGAATGGGCTATATCATTGATGTTGCAGACAATGGAAAATACGCCATCGAGCAGTTGGAGCAATCTGAGAATGACTACGCGCTTATTTTGATGGATTGCCAAATGCCAGAAATGGATGGGTACGAAACCAGTAAATACATTAGAGCTCAAGGACCGTCTTGTCGCTACTCTAAACTTCCGATTATTGCACTGACGGCGAACGCGTTAAAAGGCGAACAAGAGAAATGCCTAGCTGCAGGTATGAATGATTATTTATCGAAGCCCATCGATGTGGATAAGCTTGAAAAGACATTAAAGCATTGGATAGGCCTTCAAGTCGCCCAAGAAGCTTAGCCCTTTCCCTGAGTTGTTCCTCAAAAGCTTGAGCTAATAGTTGTTGTTAATATAGAGCAGCTTCTTTTCAAATTTTTCGACTTGATCATGTGATTCGCTATCGAAGTTGTACTTGTTGTGAAAGCCAAAACTCAAACTAACAGACGCATCTTTAAGAAATAACGTATACCCATCAAAATCAGTCGCAGCGGTTACTCCTTCAAGAAAATAAGCTTTGTCAAACTTGTCGTCCTTTTTAAGCTCACCGTGCTGACGAATTTTATCGAATACTGAAAGCACCAAACGGCTATCCAGTTCGTTCTTCATAATCTCTCCAATTGGCGTCTTCTCAGGCTCAATAAACTCTAAAAGTTATACCTTACGCCTAGTGTAAAAGTGGTCGTTTCCAAGTCATCTTCACCTTGTAAATGTTCAACTTCAGTTCGGAGCATAAGCTGCCTACCTAATCGAAAATCGAACCCGATACCTATATGACCGGCCAAAGCTGTATCATCTCTCACACAAAAGTTTTGTGTCGAAGCTGTACCACCGACAACAGCATTAGAGCTGGTGCCATCGCAGCTTTGAGCATCAACCAGTGATGTCGACGTAACATCAACACTGTTAATACCTAGCCTGTAAAATAGTTCTCCAGCTCGCGATGATGCTTTGCCTAACACAGAAATAAATAGCGACTCAGCTTCAACTTCAGGTTCAAACCCTGCTAGTGCAGTTGCATCCGCAAAGACACCGTCACTTAGAGATTCATCGGACAGCAAGTGATAACCACCCTCAACATACCATTGGCGATGAAACTGATAACCAATACCAAATTTGTATCCAACACCATCCGACTCGCTAACGTCAGACTCGACATCAGAATATCCCGCACTTAAGACACCGTAGAGGCGATTAACCGCATAAGTAGGTTGGATGACGAACAGGAAAAGTACAAAAACAAACCAGCGCAACATAGTTTCTCGCTTATTAGTTAAACCAAGGGCTATTGCTTTGATTTAACACCAGCTAAACCATAACCTCAACTTTATATCAATCTCACCGCTCACAACCTATACGATTGTTTTAAATTTATAACACTAACAACCTGTTTCAGATGTAATCGAGTGTGTTAGGATAATCTCAACATCACTCAAAAAAATCGCGATGAATTATACGCATTACGCTTTACTCATAATGATGACAGTTCTTGCAGGTTGCGTTTCAAAACCTGAAGAAATTCCACCGACAGAGCATTACACCAGTCGAGTTAATAGCGATGGTAAACTAGAGTTTGCTTATGGACTATCATGGAAACCAGAAGCAATTCCCAGAGAACGAGGCGGTCGTTCAAGAAGGCCCCCAGCTTCTGTCCAACGTGATCTATCACTCAATTCGTTACCTGCTACAGGCGAGTGGAAATTGCGCATGGAAGAACTGGCAGTAAAGCAACTTGCCGATAAATTCGCCAAAGAAGGTATATGCTTCGATGGGCACACTATAGAAGACATTACCTGGGCTCGCGACAGAATAAGATTATTAGGAAAGTGTAAATGACACAAACAATGACAACTAAGGCCGCTGTTGCTTGGGCTGCAGGTAAGCCTCTTACAATAGAAGAAGTGACCTTACAAGCACCTCAAGCTGGCGAAGTCTTAATTAAACTTACAGCAACAGGTGTTTGCCATACCGATGCTTTTACCCTTTCTGGCGAAGATCCTGAGGGTATCTTTCCTGCCATCTTAGGGCATGAAGGTGCAGGCGTTGTTCAAGCGGTAGGTGAAGGTGTCACTTCTGTAGAAGTGGGCGACCATGTCATTCCGCTTTATACACCGGAATGCGGTAAATGTAAGTTTTGTCTATCCGGCAAAACGAATCTTTGCCAAGCAATACGAGTCACTCAAGGTCAAGGTCTAATGCCTGATGGCACCTCTCGTTTCTCGATAGACGGAAAGCCTGTGTTTCATTATATGGGAACTTCTACTTTTGCAGAGCATACTGTCGTTCCCGAAATTGCCGTCGCTAAAATTCCAAAAACAGCACCTCTTGAAAAGGTTTGCTTACTCGGATGTGGCGTAACTACGGGCATTGGTGCCGTGCTTAATACAGCTAAAGTTCAAGAAGGAGATACTGTCGCCGTTTTCGGGTTAGGCGGTATCGGCTTATCCGTTTTAATCGGTGCTCGTATTGCCAACGCTGGTCAAATTATTGCGATTGATGTCAATCCCGACAAATTTGAGATAGCCAAGCAACTTGGTGCAACTGACTGTATAAATCCAAAGGACTACAACCAACCCATTCAGGAAGTTATCACAGAAATGACAGACGGCGGTGTGGATTACTCGTTCGAGTGTATTGGCAACGTGAACGTCATGCGTTCTGCTTTAGAGTGCTGTCATAAAGGTTGGGGAGAGTCTGTGATTATCGGTGTTGCTGGTGCAGGCCAGGAGATCTCAACACGTCCATTCCAACTGGTTACTGGTCGCGTTTGGCGCGGCACAGCCTTTGGTGGTGTCAAAGGTCGTAGCCAATTACCGGAATACGTAGAGCGCTATATGAACGGCGAATTCGAGTTAGATACCTTTATCACTCATACCATGCCACTTGAAGATATTAATAAAGCTTTCGATCTTATGCACAAAGGCGAATCTATTCGCTCTGTCATCCACTACTAAGGCAAATATTCTTCATGTCGATTCTTACATTAGAAAGTAGCCATCGTTCATTTGGTGGCTGGCAAAATAGATACTCACATACGTCAAGCTCACTCGGCTGCGATATGACATTCTCAGTCTATTTACCGCCTGATTATAGCCCATCTAAGCCCTCTCCTATCCTCTATTGGTTATCAGGGTTAACCTGTGATGATCAAAACTTTGTTACTAAAGCTGGCGCACAAAAAACAGCAGCAAAGCTCGGCATGGTTATTGTGACACCTGACACCAGCCCAAGAGGAGAGGATGTACCTGATGATCCTGACAAAGCGTATGATTTTGGCTTAGGCGCAGGTTTTTATCTCAACGCTACTCAAGCTCCTTGGGACAAACATTACCGCATGTACGATTACGTCTCATCTGAACTTCCGCAGTTAATTAAAGAGAACTTTAATGTCTCAGAAAAAGCAGGCATCTGCGGGCATTCGATGGGCGGTCATGGTGCACTCGTAGTCGGTTTAACCAATACTCAGCAGTTCAGCTCTATATCTGCACTAGCCCCAATAGTGAACCCCATGAAATGCCCATGGGGACGCAAAGCATTCACTCATTACCTAGGTGAGGAAGAGAGTTTTTGGGAACAGTACGATGCCTGTGCATTACTTGGACAGCAAGGGCGATACTTGCAATTACCTTTGCTGGTAGATCAGGGTGAAAAAGATGAATTCTTAGATTCACAACGCCTCACCAAGCCTCTAGAAGACGTTGCTAGAGACCTCAATTACCCTGCGCAATTTAGATATCATCCTGACTATGATCATGGCTTCTTCTTTGTTGCTAGCTTCGTAGATGATCATTTGATGTTTCATGCCAAGCACTTAGGTATTCAATAACTTAATAATAAAAACACGGAGTTAAGCCACATCTAATGGTACAGCGCGAAGGATTTACTACAAGAATAGGGTTTGTCTTGGCTGCGGCTGGTTCAGCTGTCGGCTTAGGCAATATTTGGGGCTTCCCCACACAAGCTGCAAATCACGGTGGTGGAGCCTTTGTATTGGTCTACTTACTCGTTATTCTACTTCTTGCAATACCAGCGCTCTATGCCGAGTTAACCATTGGACATAATGCGGGTAAAAACCCAGTTGTCGCTATGACACAAGCGTGCTCACCAAGAGTTGGATTAGGCAAATTCTCAGGTTATACACATCTGGTTGCCGCTGTGATGATGCTGAGCTTTTACTCTATTGTTGCAGGCTGGATGCTGGCGCACACTACAGCCAGTATATCCAATGCATTAGGCTTTACCGCTTTAGCAAATTTCGCCAGCACATCGAGTGTTGAAAGGAATGCTATTTTCACTCTCCTCATCATAGGCGTCACAGCGACTATTATTGCTGCTGGCGTTAAGCATGGCATTGAGAAGTGGTCCAAGCGTTTGATGCCCACGCTTTTTGTCATCCTCATTTTCTTAATCATTTACGTACTGCGATTACCCGGCGCTGATGTGGGCTTGCAGAAGTTCGTAGTACCTGACTTTAGACAACTACAAGATACACAACTGATTTTATCGGCTATGGGGCAGGCCTTCTTCTCTCTATCTATCGGGGTTGGTGGCATGATGATTTATGGCTCTTACCTCAGTAAAGATGAGCATTTAGGTAAGCTAACCTTTTCTATTGCCGCATTGGACACTTGTGTCGCCCTACTTGCAGGCTTGCTTATTGTTCCGGCTCTATATGCAGCACAAAGTGCTGGCGCACAAATAACGCAAGATGGCGAGCTGATAGGACGTTCGCAGCTTATTTTTAATATCTTGCCCGTTCTTTTTAATTCCCTTGGGCCTGTTGGGCAGTTCTTAGCGATCGCCTTTTTTAGTTTGCTGACAATAGCATCGGTCACTAGCACGATTTCCAGTACAGAAGTGCCCGTTTCTTATTTAACAGAATCAAGAGATATGTCTCGGCGCAAAGCAACAATAGCAACCAGTGTCTTAGTCGCAGCGTTGAGTAGTATCATAGTGCTGAATTTCTCATTGCTCTTTGGTGCAGTGATTACAGTGCTAACTCACTTTATGTTGCCTTTGATGGGGCTGTTTTATTTTATTGTTATTGGCTGGCTTTGGAACAAAGGCAATCATTTACCAACGAATACCGCTAAACAACGTTGGTTAAGTCGTTATCTAAAATACTGTTGCCCAATCATGATGGCGTTAGTTTTTGTGCAAGCAGCATCTCAATAATTCGATGTAGGAACTGAACTCATTCGCAGATTGCGGTTACGCCAATTATGATTCGCCACTCGACTCCAAGGATGGAGGAGGTAGACTGCGTCTGGAACAAGCAGTCGAGAAGTGTGCTCCTACATATAGGAAAAGGTTTCGCCTGTAGGAGCCGGATTTATCAGCGAATTACCGTTCAATTGAAGAGCGGTCGCGCGCAAGCGCAACTCTTACAGGATTAACTGACACTAAAAATAATGTTCGATACTAAATTGAATATAATCGTCTCGCCTAAAGAAAAAGGCAAAATCACTCGGCTCTTCCGATGAAAAAAGGAAACTCTCGAAGCGCCACTTCCAGACATCATTGATACGACTAGAGGCTTCTACAAAGAGGGAACGGCTATTAGAAAAACCTAAATCCTGCACATAACCAACTAATATCTCGGTGCCATCAATATCGTTAAGCACTAATCTTGTACCTAAGAGAACATCATTTTGCCCTGCTGTCGTTGCAAGCTCATCACGCTCGTCATATTGATACTCCAACAACCAGCCTATATCGTATTGAGTATCAAACACACCAACACTGGTATACTCAAACCCAGCAACCAGGGCGATAAACTTCTCATCCAGTTGGTCCCGCTGAATGCCTTCAAACTTAATCAACCAGGAATTGACCACCGCAAGTATATCCACACCAATCTGCTGCATTTGCGGATAAAACGGTCTCAAAATAGGTTCAGGGTTGCCTGTGCTATCAATACGGACATCTTGCACAAATAACGGCTCTCTAGCAGTACCATCGAAGTAAGATAAGCCGACATCCCAATTCCCTAGTGTATGTTCCCAGCGAACAGCCCAATCGACATGACTCTCTTCACTACTGGACTCATAAATAGGGTTATCGATATCAAGATCTAAAGGTAAACGAAAACGTCCATCTTCACCTGCAAAAGTCCTCTCTCGGAAATAAGGCAAAACAAAAAATGACGTGGTTCCCCAGCTCTTAATGAGTGAGAAATTAATCAGCGGCTGTCCCAGTTTATCTTCCGTGTCTATGGTCTCTACAAAATCAGTCTGATTGATAACATCAACAAGGTGTAAGGATTCAACTTGCCCCCAAAACACTTTACCAATACCAGCTTTGAGCTCCCATTCGTCGCTCGCATGCGTCCATAGAAACTCCCGTATATCGGCGTGAGTACGTTCGTCATCTCTCTGGTCAACGCGTAAAAATGGCTTTATGACCAGGCTATCGCTACCGTCATTTAGGTCCCAGTAAAACTCAGGTTCTGCGTATAAAGATAATTGCCCGCTAAAAGAATCTCTAAACAAAGATTCTTGAAAGAAGTAACGCTGTTCAAGCGCTGCAACACCTGAGATCTCAGGTCTCGCATGAGCCGTTCCCACTGCGTTCAAACTTAATACGCTTGCTACAGCGCAAGCTAAATATCTCAAACTCACTATATTCCTTTTAACTTTCTGGACAAAGAAGCTGCGATTACGCGACGTTTCTCAATCAGCTAGCGCGCTCTCTTTAACGTTGCTTGATTAAAATCTTTATCTTCCAAACCAGTATCAAACTCTATGCTGTGTACAACCAGATCTGTGCTCTTCCCGTTCTGATGATTCTGCATTTCTGACAACAACGGACGCCAGTACTTGTCTTTATACAAGGTGTAGTTCTTTAATAACAAAGTCTTGAGTAGTGCGTTCTTACGGTCGTAAAACTCAATTTTAAAAGCACGGTAATGTTCTTTATCAATCCAAACCAATTGCTTGGTATAACCCGAGTATTTATCTGTTGGAACCTGCTCGAGCAAGAACATTTCCTCACCTTCAAAGGTTTCATCACGTAGATAATTAAAGGTAAATTTTTCTAGTTCAAATGAGCTCATATCCTCATATGCAAACTCACTTCCCATAAATGGGCCAGATTTATTGCGCGAGGAAATGCGCTTCACACGCTTTAACGCGGGCAGGTAAATCCACTGATCATCAGGAGTCGTTGCGTGAGAAAAGTTAAGAAAAGCTGAACCTTTAACATCACGAGGCTGATCAAAGATAGTTAACCCCTTGTCACCATCGTCAGTCACTTCAAGGTTTTTAGTTCGGATCTTACGCTCAGTTTCTTGCCCCTGAGCATTGCGCAAAATCATACTGGCGCTAGATTGCGAATCGCCCCAGCCAAAATCTCTGGATTTTCTCTCTTTGGCTATTTCCAGCCCCTTTGCCGCATCTGCCATAACAACTGGAGCTGCAATTAGATATCCAAGGACTAGCCCCAGAGCTAATATTTTATGCATGTTCTAATCCTTCTTCAGATAGAGGTGCGTAAACTTTTCTGTCAAAAATCATCAAAAAGGCAGGTAAGAATAGGAAGTCAATTACCAACGCCACAACAATAATAATAGCGGTTAGCAGCCCCATATGCGCGTTTAACGCAAATGATGACAAGGCCAATACACCAAAGCCAACGGCGAGCACGGCAGTGGTAATACACAAGGCTCGCCCCACCAACGTAAAGGCATAACGAACAGCATCTTCGGCAGATTTACCTAACACACGAGCGTGTTGATACTTACTCAAAAAGTGCACTGTATCGTCAACAATAATGCCTAGCACCATACTTAATACAATAGACAGCCCTAGATTAACCTGTGCCGAATAGAGCGCCCAAATGCCAAACCCGATACCTGCAGGCAGTAAATTTGGTAGCAAGCTAATCAATCCTAAACGCCAAGATCTCAGAGCAAAAATCAGTAGCCCAGAAATCAATATCAAAGCCACTAAAGTACCTTGGATCATACTGCTCATATTAGCTTCACCAACATGAGCAAACATCAAGCTCGGACTACCTGCAGTCATCGTCAACCCATTGGTATTTTCCTCTATCCATTGAATTGCTCGACGCTCAAACTCAGTAAATTCCTTACTACCCAAGTTTTGCATTGTAACGACCAAGCGTGTTGCCGATTTATCAATATCCAACTGGTTATTGAGATCTAGGCCATAAGGTAAAGAGAACTCATAAAGCAAGATGTATTGAGCTGCTAATTCTTGGTCTTCCGGTAGTCGGTAATAAGACTCGTCATCCGAGTGCATATTCTTATTCAGGCGTTTAAAGGTATCGGTAATCGTTGATACATGATCTACTTCCGGTTGTTCCCTTAGCCAATGACTGAAAGCATCTACATATTTAATAACCTCCGGATCATTCAAACCTGAGGAAACATTGGTAAACAAGGCAAAGTTAATTGCAGACATACCGCTGATTTTGTCCTCTTGAAAATCAACAGCTTGCCTAAACTCAACTTCTTCGCTGAAATATCCCATGGGAACATCATTCAACTTGTTTAATGGCACCAAGCTAATAGCCGCTAAACTCAATACTGTTGTCGTAACAATTAACATCCTATGGCGTTGAATTACCCACTCGCCAAAACGTTCCATACGCCCTGAAGTTTCTTTAGCTTTTGGAACAGAAAATGGAAGTAGAATAAGTAATGAAGGTAAAATAGTGACAGCAAAAACAAAGGCTATCATTACTCCTATTGCTGTTAGGTTGCCTAAATCAGCGAGAACAGGGACCTCTGAAAAGTTAAGTATCAAAAACCCAATAGCCGTTGTAATACTAGTAATAAATATAGGGAGGACATTCACTTCCATACTAAAACGCAAAGCCTCGTACTTATCATCACCTTGCCGCAACCTGAAAATCATTGACGAAATCACGTGCACACAGTCGGCGACAGCAAGCGTCATAACAATGGTGGGAACATTTACTGTAGCTGTACTTAGGTAAATTCCAGACCAACCACCAATACCCATGGTGCTGACAATGGAAGTTACGATCACCAGCAAAGTTACTAAAGTCCCAATAAAAGAACGAAGCAAGAACCATAGAATTACCAGTATGGCCAGAAACATCAAAGGCACCAAAGTACTCGCATCTTTTTGGGCTTCAACATTAAAGGCGTTACTTAAGAAAACTACACCAGTTAGGTAAAAATCATGATTGGGGTAACGCTGCTTATACTCATCAACCATAACGTTAACAGCGGCTGAAATTTCAGTCACGGCTTCTGTCTGGTCGCCCTCCGGCAAATTAACTGTAATTGAAATGACGCTGACATCACCTGACTTAGAAATCAGTCGGCTCACAAGATTAGGTTCTTCCAAAGCAATACTGCGAACACGCTCAACAAGCGCATCGTCAATCAGTTCTGGCTCAAGGATTAAGTCCTCAACTATCATGTCATCGTATTCGGACCAGGTATGCTGAAAATTACTGACTGAGTCGACACGTGAGGAAAGCGGTATTTGCCATGCATCTATTGTCATTTCAGAGATAAGGCGCAGAGTCTCTTGATTAAAAACATCGCCCGATTTCGGGGAGATGATAATGTCGGCATTCTCTGTTTTCGTGAACACATTCTGCATGTTATCGAACGCGACTTTCTGTGGGTTATCGTCCTTAAAATAAACCCGATAGTCACCACGAAAATAAAGATTCTTTGCCCCAAACCCACTACCAACAACAAATAGCAGTCCAATCAGTAAGGTTGTCCAAGGTTTCTTTAAAACCAGGTCAAGCCATGCTTCTTTCATGCAAAACTCCCTTCCATTGTGTACAAGGTCATTGATTTAGCCGTTATCATTCTTCAGCCGAGACAGAATATTCATTATAAAACTCAACAGGTAAGTACACACTATAGTTGTTATCCCGCCCCTTGAGAATCTCCACGATCAGTTAATGGTATAAATTCTATTAACTTATTAGATATTAACGGCAGGATCTCTAATGGCATCAGTCTTAACTAGAGCGTGTTGACCTTTGCTGTACAGTTTTGCAGCGAGTTGTTTGCTATATTAGGCAAGGAAGAAACTGAGTAGTGTAGCCATCTACACAAACAGGCTCTGAGGCCGAATAAATTGCAAACAAACGTTGTCCTTTGGATTCGTTATAAAGGCACCTTGCTTTTTGTTGTCAGCTTTTTACTTGGATGACCAAGCCTGCAAGCTTACGCCGCAATCAAAACACCTTTATTTAGAACAAAATCTATACAGCAAAGATCAACGCGCTCTAGATATTATTCGAAGTAGTTTAAGCTTTTTATAACAAAGTGGATTCGCCGAATGAAAAGAGGTGACATAAGAAGCAATTCCCGTTAACTTCCCTCTCCAATCATAAAGACACTGCAAATCGAGGATCGCCAGTTGGCACAGCTTTACTTCTACTACTCCGCGATGAACGCCGGAAAATCTACATCATTACTGCAATCGGCATACAACTATCAAGAGCGTGGAATGCGATCTGAGATATTCACCGCCGCATTTGATGACAGATACGGCGTAGGAAAAGTCTCCTCACGTATAGGCTTGCAATCGGACGCCCACCTCTTCAGTGTCGATACCAATATGTTTGAAGAGATTAAAAAGCTTAACGACGAAAGCGATTTGAGTTGCGTGTTTGTAGATGAATCGCAGTTCCTGACCAAGAAGCAAGTAAGACAATTAACAGACGTTGTCGATAACTTAAATATTCCTGTTTTAGCATACGGATTAAGAACTGATTTTCTTGGAGAAACCTTCGAAGGAAGCCATTACCTTCTCGCCTGGGCTGACAAACTTTTTGAGCTTAAAACCGTTTGTCATTGTGGACGCAAAGCTAACTTCGTTGTGCGACTAGACGAAAACGGAAACCCCGTCAAAGCCGGTGCACAAGTCCAAGTCGGCGGCAATGACAGCTACGAATCTATGTGTAGAAGACATTTCCGAGAATTAGTTTGGTAGGAAGAAGATTAGAGCCTCCTGATCTCTGTTGCATTGATGTTTTTCTGAATAACGAACGAAAGCTGCTCCCCGGTGAGAGCAGCTAATGAAGTGACAATTACTCCACATCAACTCGAATACTAGCTCCTGAGGAACCTCCAACAACAGTAATATATTGGATAGCTTCCGCCGAAGGATTATTGATTACGATTGACTCGGTATTTCCGTTCTCAGTGGAACGGCTTACATAATTCGTGTCTGTCGCCCAAATAGTCGGATTGTAATAGAGGCTGAGATCGCCATTGCCGTGATCGGTGCGGATAGTGATTTTACTTGGACTACCTTCTATTCGTACCCAATGCCAATCGTTTCCAGTGGTATCACCAAGGCATACTGCTTGTCCATTGGTTAACTCAGTTGAAGCTAAGTCACCACCGACTGCGCAGACATCAGGCACATCAACGGGTGTGTTTCCATCGTCATCTCCACCACCATTATCTTCTCCTCCGTCGTCGCTTCCGCCATCATCATCTCCTCCACCGTCTCCAGTACCGACGAAGCCATCACAAGAATCAGCCCAGTAATCAACTCGCAAAGTGACATCGCTATAGTCACCTTCCACACCAATGTAACCCGTACCTTGATCCGGATCTTCAACCAAGATGCACTCTTTATTCCCTTCTGTCACCGATTTCACATCGTAGTTACCCGTGTTAGGAAAACCATCAATTTTCAGATAAAGATTCGCATCACCTTGGCCATGATCAATCACTATGCGATAAGTCTCAGGACTGTGTTGGCTATGAGA
The DNA here is from genome assembly GCA_004353515.1 of Alteromonadaceae bacterium M269. Taxonomy (GTDB): domain Bacteria; phylum Pseudomonadota; class Gammaproteobacteria; order Enterobacterales; family Alteromonadaceae; genus M269. The sequence continues at coordinate 218,190 of SMNZ01000004.1, forward strand.
TAAGTAGTAGTAACGGAAGCCTCCATTGCTATCAGCAATACAGACTTCATCTTTAAGGCCCAAGGTACTCGTACCTGTAGCTCCCTGACTGGCACATAAATTATTCACAGGGCCTGATTCCGGTGCATTATTGGTGCTGGTATTAGAGATGTCATCTAAACCGTCGTAGTCACCACCCGTAGCTTGAGCTGTTAATATGTCGGTATCTATATTGCTACCAAGATAGCTGCATAGCTGAGGCGCGACGGCATCATGAACTGTGGTGTGTATCCGTCCAACATCTACATCAAAATACTGTCGATGAACTGCTTGTCTCGCCTCACCGCGTATTTTCCAACCATGAAGAATTTTGTAATCAAGTAAATCTTTCACAGACCAACCCGACGTGTTGCAGCTGGTCAGGTTATAACTGTTGGGTGTGCTTTCTAGAATGTTCTGCACATTGCTGTCATTAAATTGCAAGTCGTTGAGTAACAACGCACTTAACATACCGTAGAGAGAATCCGTATTAACATTGAAGTCCGTACCATCGGGACCTTCATTCGACAACCGATGCAAGCTGAATTCGTGTTGAATATCTATCCCCAAAGCGGCAAAGAGATCATCTCTGCTATTTCCTGTTCCACCGAGGCTGGCAATCAGTTGACGAAGCCGTTCTTTTTGATCTCCGGTAGCAATGCGTTCTTCTTCATCGCAATACACGGAAAACTGCAATTCATGTCGAATTTTTTCCAACGAGGATCATTTCTTAATCGACGGTACAATCCCTCAGTGACGGAGCGTGCGATTTCCATATTCATAATCGACATCGTAAAGGCATAGGCATGCTTAGCTGAAAACTGAGCCTGGCCGGACTGATAACCATTATGCCACCAAGTCAGATTCTGGAAACGATCAGGGTTACCCAAACCTGCTGCCAGTTGATTCATACGACTGGCATGACGAGGTTCTAACAACTCAGGAAGAAACTCATCCGGATCTTGATCACCAAAAACACCCGGCCAGTTCAGGTATTGCTGCCAAAAAGGCCGAGCAGGAGAACCGTGACAGTCCTGACAAAACGCCGGATTTTTATTCAGTGTTGCTGGGCTGGTCGTAAAATCGAATTGCGAGAACTCCCAAAAGCCGGTTTCCTCTTCCATGTAAGCAACATCCAATCGCTCATAGTCAGGATCGGCCGGATCAGTCGGCACATTAATCATAAATTTACCATCTGAACCAAACATAACAATGCGCGGAAACATCAAAGAAGCGAGTCCAGGTGTTCCCGTTTTCTCCATCAGAGCAAAATTACGATTCATATGATCGGGCAAGATATCCAGAAAGGCTTTCATACTCCCAATGTTATTACTGACGATATAATCTCTCAGAACATCAGGTTCCAGCTTTATCGGCCCATCAGGGTTAATATCGGTCAAAGGTACGACTGTATCAGTCGGGAACGTCGGACATAAGCCGACGGCAGAGTGAGCTTGAGGGACAACTAAACCGCCAAGAACAAGGCTGTATGTAAGATACTTAAGAACGTTAAGAGTTTTCATCGTTCTGGTCCTGTTGTTTTTATAAAGGTTTAATGTAGAAACCCAGAGGTCAATATATTTACCACCGAGTTATCAATAAATAGTACATAACCAATAAAAGCCAACAATTGTATACAATATACACAAAACTCTTAAAAAAATAGAAGAGAGAATTTTTCTGGTAATAAGAACTAAGATGATTTGATAAACCTAAGAAGCTCTATAAGGCAGGTAATCCTGTCAAACTAAAAACAGTTCGTCATTGTGGTCGTCAAACCAACTTAGCCGTGCGACTAGACGAGAACGGTGACCTCGTCAAAATCGCCGAACAAGTGCAAGTCGGTGGCAATGACAGCTACGAATCCATGTGCAGAAGGCACTTTAGATAAATGGTATGGGAAGCAGTTGAATGATTTCTTGCTTCCCTAGTACTCCAAGTTAATTTGGAATACGTCCCCTTTATTCGTCGAACAGTCTTCGATATGTTAAAAAACAGACAGGCTTTTGATACCTAACTAGCTTTTACTTAGTTTACCGGTTTATCAAGCCAATTACTGGAGTTTTGCAATAAGACATCAACAAACTGGCCCCTATAACCTATTCGCTTATTTGTTAAGCCAATTTGGGGCTAGAAAGCAATTATATGAATGAACAACCGGAAAACCTTAGCGAACAAAGTTTATTATGCTTGCTAAAAGCAATCCGATTTTATTCTTACTGTTGACAACGGCTAACTATTAGGTGCCCCATTGATTATACCGGTGGAAGACCTATATATTCATGTCCCAGAAACTCCCTTAACTTAACTGCATCAATGCACTGAGAAAACACTTTAACAACTTCCTCCTTCCCAAAATAATTTAATACAGTCGTTGAACCGCCATCACTAAACAGCAACAAATCGTAGTTATAACTTTTCCCTTCTATATTCGTTCTAATTTGAGTTATCAAAATCTCATTTATAGTATCTTCATTGACAAGCAATAAGCCTAGATCCAAATACTCTTCTTTTAAGCCTACTTTATTTGTAACTTCAATTTTCCTTGAGAGGACAGTACCTTTTATGTCTTTATAAAAAATTACGTTTTGTCCGTCTTCATATTTCTCATACTTATCATCTATAACAATTTCGCAAAACGGAGTGTTAATCATCCGTTCATCATCCATAGCGAAAGCATTATAAGAAACCAAAATAACTATAAATGCGACCTTGTATAAGTACATACTATTAATCCGAAATTTCACATCTGGCGCGTCGACAAGATATGTTGAAACTATAATGATTGTCAAAAGCAGAACCAAGGATTGGGATGCTTGCTGATAAAACCGTACCGGCATCATGAGCTATTGTACGCACACCTTTAATTTTCACATCGGCCAAGCCTATACTGGTTGGACCATCTGAAATAGATTCATATAACGCAAGTGTCGCTTTAACTCGAATATCAAGAATTAGACTTTGAACAGCCAACTCAAATTCCTTGTTATTAGCAAATGTGTAGCCAGAGTTTCCCTCTATGATTGCCCTGAGGAAGGGTTTGAGGCTAGGGTCTTTCGATATCGTACTCAATGTTTGAGCAGTCCTTTCTAGAGATGCAGCCTTCGACGCTGCTAAACCTCTATCTAATTCTGCCTTGGGATCAGGGAGAAAGTATGATGCTAAATCCTTGATAGTTTGGCCAAGCTGATTGAGAGAATATTGATAAGCAGCTGTTCTTGCCCCATTTGCAAACTTCCCTCCTGATATCACAGATACTGTTCCTCCTATGGCTGCAGATATCAAGGTATTCTTGAATATATCTCCAGTATTAGTTACATCTCCACCTCCAGGTAAGAATGCACCGCCTAATCCTTTTGTCACGCCGGCACTTAGGAAGCCATGGCCAAATTTCCCCCCACCTAGTGCTGAAGTAACGCCTCCGATAGCGGCATGACTTGCAATTTGTCCTGCTACTTGTGTCTTAGTTAATAAGTTACCTCCAAAATCGACGAAGTCATTCAATTGCGCACCTTCAAATACTACAGAATCAACATTCTGAGCCCCCAAATTTCTGAAATGAGAACCAATCTGTTGGAATGCAGCTCCAGAGAAAGCACCAATTAAAGCTCCCCTCAAGCTACCAGTAGATATTCCTCCTGTTACAAAACCCACGGTTGCTGCTTGCCAAATACCACTCGCAGCCCAGGCTCCGACACCAGGAATAGCTAATAGTGCTATGCCGATGAAGGGTGCGAAGTCGCCCAATAATTTATTCAACCCTTTAAACAGTTTATTAAAGAAATAGCCACTGGGGTCGGTATAACTCAACGGATTATTGAGTACATAGCTATAGCGGTTGTAGCTTTGGCTGTTCTGCGGAGCCTGGATATGTGGGTCAGCTTGTAAGAAACGGCCTAAGGTTGGATCATAGATACGACCATTCATATGGATAATATCTGCATGGTCCACATGCTCATGTCCCGTGTAGCCTCTGGGCGTAATGTCCAAGACATTAACAAGACTCGGTGCTGCTTGATTAGTCGCAGCTGTTGACCAAAAGCTCTTATCTAATGAAACCTTCTTGCCCCAGGCATCAAAATACAACTTTTCAATAATCTTGGCATTGTCATCCAAGATAGTGTCAATGCTGCCCAGGTGGTCCTTGGTTAGATATTGGTTCTTAATTCCGCTAGTTGTTTGAGTTTGAATTGCACCCGGTAAATAACGTCGAGTTTCACTGTAACTGACATCATTCGCCGCTGCACCTTTGAGGACAACTTCGACATTACCGATATAGTACATAACGGTCGCTTCATTGGTCTCTGTAGTGGTGCGCTTATAACGACTACGCCCTGAATCATAATCAAAAGTCGTGGTGCCTTCACTGTTGCTAATGAAGGTAGGTTTGTCGAAATCACTGTAAGTGATGGTGCGACCGCGTCCACGTGTCATGTTGCCATTGTTGTCGTACTTATAGTCAGTACTGGTGCAGTTAGCTGTGGTTTTAATACCTGTCACCGCATGCGGACGCGAGGCGCTGTAACAGTAATGACCTACATCCGATTTCCAACTGATATTACCGTTTGCCATATAACGCACATGTTCTGTACTGTTGATATGGGTCATACGGTTTAAGTCATCATAACCAAAGGCTTGATTGTGAATACTTTGTGATTGTCCATTGACCTGCACGGAGGCAGTAGATTTCAGAGCACCGCGTTGACGAGTACGCAGGTTACCAATACCATCAAAAGTATAAACATTATCCTGAATCAGCACATTGCCTACAGTGGCCTGCATGCTAGTGGCAAAACCCGTTTCTGGATCATAGGCACCTGTCCTGACAATCAAACCGTTGTTTTGATGCACCTCGGTCACATTCCCAAAGGCATCCATCTCGGTAACTTCGTAGTACACTTTCTTCAAGCTGCTATCGATACTTCCACTGTAACGTGCTTCTTCTTGCTTTGTCGGATAACCTCTGTCGTTATAGTGCTGACGAATGCCGTAGTCATTTCCTGTAGCATCAAAACGTTGGAATACACGGCCGTATTCATCATAGGTCGTTTTTTCCATATAAATATCATCGCCTAGAGTAGTGGTCACCATATCGACACGAGAGAAAGCATCATAAAAGTAGTTCTTCGCGTATTCGACAGTGCCTGTGCTACAGCTGGTTCCTGTTGAGATACACTCAGCTGTCATAAGCTGAGGATGGCTTGCTCTGTTGTATTCATAAAAGGTTTTACGGCCACCGTGGTCAGTGCGCTTGACGGTACGTCCTTCGCTGTCTCGGAAATATGACATCGTTTGATTCTTTGCATCTGTTTGTGATGTCATCTCACCCAACGCATTGTAGGTATAGGCCCAGTCACCTTTGTCCGGGTCATTCATGGCCGTTTTACGACCATAATCATCGAAGGCAGTGGTAATTACGCTCTGAGTTGCGCCAATCCCTTCATTTTCAACGCGCACCAAGTTACCGGTCGCATCATAGCCATACACCGTATCGGAATTATTAGCATCGGTGATTTTAGTGCGCTCACCCAACACATTCATGCGTTCAGTTTGCGTTTGGTCGATACCATGGCTACTGATTACTGAAGTTGTAGTACTTAAGCCATCTGCTGCATAGTTAGTAGAGGTAATAGTTACACCATCAGCAGCAGTAAGAGTTTGAGGACGATTGAACGTATCATAAGTCGTAATGGAGAAATGTACTTCATCTCCCTCATAATGCGGGTTAGATTGTTGCAACACATTACCAAACTCATCATAACGGTTGATTTGGATAATATGACTGCCCAGTGCAAAGCCTTCTGTAGCTGTAGCTACCACACGGCCAACTTTATCAATATATTGATAACTGGTCGGTGCACCAGAGGCAATAGTTTTCTCAACCAAAAATACACCTGGCTCACTAATAATCGGAGAGCCTAATGCTGCACCACTTGGTGCTAGCGCACGCGTAGTTCTTGTCGCTTGCCCTAGACTATTACTTTGCGCATAGGCTCTGGCAAACGCATCGAATCCAGAGTTAATGGTTACCCCATTAATATCGGTAGTACCTGTGATCTGACCAAAGGCGTTACGCGAATTAACTTTGCTTAAAGGCTTCGATAGGCTCGAATACGTCTTTTCCTCATAGCGATAGTCGCTATCATACGTCATCCCCGCATAGCGGAAAATATCCGTTGCACTACCAGTGGTGTCTGGCGCTGTTCTGGCACAACTATCTACAACAGCATTGTCCGTAATACTAGCGGTCTTGTTCCCCAAAATATCATAACAGTGCGTAGTTACCAGCTTTAGTCTTGCCCCTCCATTGGGTGCCACAGTTTCCGTCTTGAGCATACCGTCGGCATCATACGTAAATTCAGATTCACGCACGATATCAGTTGTGTTTGGGCGTGAATGCGTCACTGTCGTTTTAGTTATACGTCCTAACCACCAATTAGGCACATTGTCTGCACCAAAAATATTACTGGTGGTTATACTACTTTTCTCGATATTACTAGCATCTTTAGTGACCACCACTGAGCCTGTCATATTCAGATAGTTATCGCCCACTTTGGTGTAAGTATTGGTGGTCTCGATAACCGACTTCTTCTGTGTCAACGTTGCAGCATCATTGAGTCCATACATGGTCTCAATGCTTGTTTTGATATAGGGATAATGTGTCTTGCCACCATGAAAAGTAAAGGCGAGCAAACTATTCGTTGCTTCACTCAATATTTTATTAGAGGCCGGTGTCGCCGCGCGCTGCCCTATATATTGTAGCGTACTTAAAGGCATACCGGTGAACGGGAAATCCTGACGATAAGTGGTCTCGGTCGTCACATTACGCTGAGGATCATAAGTGTATACTTTTTCAAAACCTAACAAACCACGACCGCCTGCTTGCGCGCGTTGCCCCTCATAGAAATAACTAACCGACAGTTTATTATCGTCTTGATAGACATTATTCACATAACCTGGCGCACTCGAATCCACTCGACTCACCAAGTAAGTCGGCGAAATCAAGTCAAAGACAGGGGCTCCATTACCGTATGGCATATCATCGTCAAAGTTACCGCGTTTATAAATTGATGGGCGAGTCATCAACTCATAATCAATGTTGGTTGATACACCAAAACCGTTAGTAATATCCGAGATAACCACCTGATTCGCGGTGACACTTTCTGATATTGAATCACGCCAAGTAAAAAGCTCTCTTGAATTAAAATTAACACGTCCAAAACCTAACGTTCCATCACCTGTCCAATCAGCTGGAAAAACCAGAGAACTATCTTCGTTGAAGTCACGCACTAATAAGAGGTTACTAGCTAAACTAAAGCCGCCCTCTCTATTTTGATAGCGCACTCGCCAATGCTTAGTCGCTGTATTGAAATAAATAATATCGGTACGGCTATCACGATTAATATCAAACAACTGCATCGAAGACGTGTCATCATAGTCATCCATGAACAATGTATGTCTAGAACCTGTTCCATCCCCTTTTGATAACCAGTAGGAATAGGATGTACCATTACCACTCTCTGTGGCTTCAGTTTGATACAATAAATCACCTAGGCCATCGCCATTAATATCACCAGCTTGGATATGATAACCATCATATACATAACCTGTAGGTTGACGAGTCCCCTCAATTTCAGTAATAGATGTGTAAAAGTAGTCACCATTTTCATCTTCCTCCAATGAGAAGGCTTCATAATACGTAAAGGCATTGAAAGGTAGACCCGTTATAAGGTCAGTAGAGGAGGAACTCATTCTAAAAACAGAATCAGCAACACCGTCATTATTAATATCGACGGGTTGCAGAGGTTGAATCGACGCAACACGAACATCTACCAAACCAAGAGTTTGATCTGCGGGCATGCTAGCAGCTTTATACTGTTCAAACGAGCCTTCTCGATTATTTAGCGAAATGCGTACTTCACTTTCTCGACTGTTGCCAGCTCCGATGAAAGACACATATTGTAAATCCGGGTAGCCATCAGAGTTGATGTCGTTGAAAGAAATATTTTCGGATGAATTGCTGACTAACAAACTTGATTGAGAAGTACCATCATCAATGATCAGATTCGAGACCCTTCTCGCTTCATCATCGTAAACTTGCCAAACAAACTCGTCATTGGCGAGCTGAGTATGGAAAACTAGCTCTAAATGGCCATCACCATCGATGTCAGCAGGGTTAAGCCTAATAGGATAATCATTCAAATCACGATTGATAAACCCAAACAATCTGTTGACTGGCCCTAAATTACCAGAGCCGTTATTCCTCATGACATTCACAGAGTATCTATCATGACCATCAATGCTAACGAAAACAAAGTCACCATACCCGTCACCGTCTAAATCAATAGGTAATGGAGACAACACATTGTCACTACCTAGGGATCTTGCGGGCAGGCGCGAGGTATGAGTTAAACGTTTCAACTTATTCCACTTAAACACGGTCGGCTCATAACACAAATCACCCATACCACACTCTTGGATCTCGGTGATATGTGCAATGTCTGACTGTACATCTTGGTCATAAGTGAATTTATAAGTTTTTAGCAGAATGTTGTCGTGATTAGTCACCGTGACATTATCTAACAGCGCTTTTAACTCAAACTTGTTACCGTGCAGATAACCTGAACGACGAATAGTGTCTTCCCCAGTGTTGTTAACGTAGTTAAACTTAACTGTGTTATCACTGTATCTGATTTGATCGATAGTGATTTCATTCTCACCAAAACCACTGACGCCATTGTTATAGTCAAAGTAAATTGTATTTTCGTTTTTTTTCAGGTTGTCGCTTATACTAGATAAATACCAGGTTAAAACAGCTCCTGAGCCTGCAGTATGAATAGCATCCGTCGCATCATCATCTGGGTTAACGCTCATATTACCGTAGTAAGACATAGAGCCATCTTCACGCGTAACGACAAAGTAAGCTGGACCACCGCCTTCATCTCCATGAGATATAATACGCGTTTTATTATCAATCTCCGTACGGTACTCGGTGGTATCTGCACCATAGTCCTGTTCATCATTAATCTTAATAAGACGTTGACCATCTAAACAGAACCGGTCTTCGTTAGTTAGGGTTAAAGGTCGTGTTTGACCATCTTGCTCAAGAGTTTGACGGCAACGACTAATACTGGATAAGCCGCTAATACTCCAACCAATCCCTAATGGGCCATTACCCGACGCTGAGTTATAGTTAACCCCAAGCTCTGGCGTAACGCCGGCAATCCCTTCAGGTAAAGCAATAGGAACAGAATAATTAGCAGCACCGGATTCATCTACCCTGAACTCCCCTGCCATTACACCTATTGTTGCTGAGATATCGTCTAAATCTGTGATAGCTTCAACTTCAGTTCTAAGAGGTGGTGCTTGTTCAATCTGCGCAGGCGGTACAGGACCATCGCCGACCGGCACAGTAGTTATTTGGCTATAGTTTGCTATCTCTTCGTTACAAACTAAGGCGTTGTTATCACCATCGATACACGCAATAAGGCGATACTTATATGTACCAGGCCCTCGTTCAAGGCTCTGCGTAACACCAACACCTTTAGCCACCTCAACAAACTCACCAGCTTCGTTTTCTTCCTCTAAACGATAGCCATCAGCTCCATCTATCGCAGCCCAACTAAAGTTAATCGTCTGCTCCACGGGTTCATCACCCACGATTGGCTCCACAGGCGTGTTAAGACTCGCTGCAGCGTAAAAAGATGCTCCACAATAAGCGAAGGTCAGTATGGATAACAAGGACCGTTTGAAATACGTTGTCTTTCTCGAGGAATCGTTCATGGCAGATTGCTCTTTGTTTGATAACAATAATTGATTTTTCATTGTCTCTTCCTTGTCCTTATCGCTGTGCTTCGATGACATCGGTGGCAAGTTGAGCAGCACCCAGTTTGTCCACTTGTAAGTTGAAAGTGCTGATTTCTATGGCCGCACCACTGGCATCAACACATTCAAGCCTTAGCTCAAAGGTACCTGGCGTGAGTATACGAACAGACTCAGTACCACTGCCTTGCTGATTATCCAACAGAGGCTCTTCATCAGGTGACGTACCACGTCTGATAGCACAGTTTGTAGCAGCAGCTTGTTCCCAAGTGAAAGTCACCGTTTGACCTACATTGATATGGTCAGCGGATACAATAAAATTGTTCGGCTGCTCTGGATCCAGCACTGTTATGTCAACCGATTCACGCGGGTTACAACCTTGCCCTTCATTACAAGCTTCAAGGTAATAGGTGTAACGACCTATCACTCCAGGTACTCTTCTAGCTGCACTACTATCAATATTTAGGAACACGCGCTCAGGCTCTGTATCAAATGGAGCTGGGCGTTTTGCATAAAGGTTATATTGAGTTGTCGATACAGCACTAGTTGGTGTATCCCATGTCAACTCTAATGTGTCACCTTGTTTTATAGTGGTCGAAATTGCACCAAAATTAAGTGCGCCTGGAATTCCGTAAACAGTTACATTTTTAACTGGGCTAAATTCACTACAGCCACCTATATTACAAGCTCTGACGCGGTAGCTAACAACTCCTTCAGGTGGAATGTAGCTAAAGGTTGTTTCAGGACCTGAATAAAGCGGTTCAGATATATCCTCTGCAACTAGTTCATAATGTTCAATATCGCCGGTCGCTATTGACCAACTCAAAGTTAGTTCTGCTCCTAAAGGTGATTCATCAAGCACATTAATATTAACAGTCGACGCGCTAGGTACCTCCGGATTAACCGTAATAGTGATATCCCTAAAGCTTCCGCAAGCCACATCCGGATTACAGGCTCTGACTCTAAACCTATATTCTCCGATTTGCCCTAGAGTTCGTATGCTCGAAGTATCTGGAATTGTAGTCAGCAAAGACACTTGCGTTTCTGTCGGACGCTGTGCATGAATCTCGTATTCTGTTGCAGGTATTGTTCCACCGGCGGCGCCCCAACTTAAGGTCACACTATCACCAGCTGTAATAGTCGTTGATGAAGCCGTTAGGTTTTGAACAGGGCCAGACTGAGTGTAGACAAATACTAAACGTTGTGGACTTGACTCACCACAAACACCTTCGCTGTAACAGGCTTTAACGCGGTATCTGCGACGACCAAATTCACTGTGCTGCGTAACGAAAGTCCTGTCTGGGCCACTGTAGACTTCAGTTTCTATATCGGTACGGTCTTCCAACTCATACAATTTATAAATATTGGCATTCGTTGCCGCTGGCCAATTTACTGTGTATGCAGTGCCTACGGGATGATAAGCACCACCAACCACTCCCGGCGTCGCAGGCGTACCAATGTCAGGGGCATTAACAGTCACCTCCACATTCACTCTTGGACTACATCCAGCATCTGGACTACAAGCACGCACACCATAAGTGTATGTACCTACTTGGCCTGGAGATCTGATTGAGCTTAATAAGCTTGGCTCTATTTCGAGCTCCCTATCAGCGACTGTAGGCGATTCTGCAAATAATCGATAGTACGTACCATCTATAGCATTAGTCGGTGCTAGCCAGCTCAGCGTGATATCCTCACCCGCTGTTATCGTACTGGGTGTCGATATGAAATTGCGAGCTACTGTTGGCGTATCATAGACCAAAATTGACTTGGTGTTACTGTCTGGTCCACAACCTCCGGCATTACACGCTTTGACTTGATATTCGTAAGTTGCTGCTGTATTCGGAACAGTCACGGTAATACTCGTATTTGCAGTACTTTGTTGCTCTACAGAGTCACGATACAACTTATAACTGTCTACTGAGCCAGTCACTGCAGTCCAAGTCAGCGTTACACTGCTGCCAGCCGCAGCTTGCGAGGGACCACTAATATTAACAACCTTACCTGGAGCTGGAGGATCAACCGTCACATTCAATGAAGCAAAGCTTCCACAAGGGACATCAGGGTTACATAACCTAACGCGGTAACGATAAGTACCTGTTTTACTTAGATTGCTCACTGCATGCGTCAATCCAGCGACATCATCAATCTTCCTCTCAGTGCCACCAGGTTGAGTTTCATGCACTTCATAACGAGCGCCAGCACCGAATGGAATATTACCACCTGCTGCAGTCCAGTTAAGTGTCACGTTATCGCCTTGGGTTAAGGTCGTTGCTGAAGCTGTTAGGTTATTTGTTCTGCCAGGTTGGGTATAAACAACCATGGCACGATTAGGACTCAACGAACCACATATATTATCTCGGTAGCAAGCTTTTACTCGATATAAACGACGTCCATATTCACTATGTTGAACAGAAAAAGAACGAAGTGGTCCGCTATATACTTCCGCTTCGGTATTCTGTCTTTCGTTGACTTCATACAATTTATAAATTGTTGCATTCGTTGCCGCAGACCAAGTCACGGTATATTGCGTATTAACAGGGTGATAAGCACCGCCTGTAACACCTGGTACTCCTGGAGTCCCTATTTCAGGTGCAACGATATTAATGGTATCTATGCCGCTAAACCCGCTACAGACTGATACGTTACAAGCCCGAACCTTATAGCTTCGATTACCAACTGTTGATTGGCTAAGAGATCTAGAACGGCTAGTGCCCGAATATATTCGAGTATTACCTTCATAGAGCTGATAAGCAGTCACTGTGCCAGATGCTGCACCCCAAGAAACTGTGTAGCTGGCATCTAATACAGCAGAAGGAGCAACCGAAGGTGTTGGTGGTACACCCGGTGTTGAGGGTGTTACCGCTACATTGACAGTAGCAAAGCTGCCGCAAGGAACATCTGGATTACATAACCTAACACGGTAACGGTAAGTACCTACTTTACTTAAATTACTTACGGTATGCGTAAACCCAGCCACATCACTGATTTTGACTTCTGTACCACCAGGTTGAGTTTCGCGTACGTCATAACGAGCACCAGAACCAAATGGAATATTACCGCCTGCGGTAGTCCAGTTAAGCGTAACATTACCACCTTGAACCAAGGTCGTTGACGAAGCTGTTAGATTGTTGGTTCTTCCAGGTTGCGTGTAGACAACTACGTTACGTTGTGCGCTTAGTGCACCGCAAACGCCTGCTCTGTAACAAGCCTTAACTCGATATCTGCGCTGACCATAGTTGCTGTAATTAAATGTTCGGCTTCGAGAAGTACCTGAATAGATTAAAGTTTCGTTTTCATATAATTCATAGCTATTAGCGGCACCTGTTGCGGCAGGCCAACTAATTGTGTAAGAAGTATTAACAGGATGATAAGCGCCGCCAGTAACACTTGGTAAACCGGGAGTGCCAATTGTTGGTGCTACAATATTAATTGTGTCCGTCCCACTAAATCCACTACAAGAAGAGCCATTACAAGCCCGAACTTTGTAGCTACGATTCCCTACACTTGAGTGACTTCGGGATCTAGAACGGCTAGTACCTGAATATATTTGAGCATTATTTTCATAGAGTTGATAAGCAGTGACTGTACCAGAAGCTGCTCCCCACGAGATTGTGTAGCTGGAATCTAATGTGGCTGAAGCAGCAACTGAAGGTGTAGGTGGAACACCCGGCGCTCTAGGTGTTGTTGTGACGTTAACAGATCTCGAACTACCACAGCCTGATGAATTACAACCTTGGACTCGATATGTATAAGTACCTAATATGCCCGCACTACGTGTTGAGCTTCTGCCAGTAAATGATGCTAAAAACCTCTCACTGCCACCTGGTGGCCTCGCGTATAAGTTATAGGATGTTGCACCTGAAGCAGCTCCCCAAGAAAGCGTAAAGCTACTTCCTTGAACGAAAGTAGATGGACTGGCACTAAAGCTACTGGGTCGACCAGGAACAGGTGGAGGCGGTGCCGAAGAGGTTGTTGTCACCGTTGTAGAAGCTCGACTTCCACACCCCGAATTGTCACAAGCAGCCACATAATAGATGTAAGTACCTAACCTACCAGCACTTCTATTTGAGCTCGTCGATGTTGTTGTGTTTAAAGCTCGAAATGAACTCCCAGGCGCAGTCGCATACAGCTGATAATGTGTCGCACCTGAAACTGGATTCCAACTTAGCGTGAAATTACTTCCTTGAACAAAAGTCGATGGACTTGCTCTCAATCCCGAAGGTCTTCCAGGAGCAGCATGTGCATTTAAGGAAACAATTGTCGTAATTACAATAAATACAAATACTAAATAGGATCTAAAAATAGAATGGGATCGATTTTTGGGGTTGAGATAGAACATCGAAGCTCACCTTCCCTGTGTTGAAGTTTAGAATCATGTTAACGCTTACATCTAAAGTCTAACGAAAAAAAACAACCACACCTACTAAGCTCACTAAAAACTATACCTTGTGATACTTTTGTTATAAACAAGAGCAAATAAAAGTCAGATGTAAATTATTTTTATTACCAAAAATTTATAAAAGTACTTACGTCTACTTTTTGTAGTTATATCAGAAATACATATTTGCTAGTTTGAGAGTTGTTTCTCAATTCGTTTTCGACATTTGACTTGATTGGATAATTTGTCTCAAAAACAAAACTTCAAATTAAGAACAAAGTAGGCCAAATCTCCTTCTCTCCACGCATTAAAACTAAGCCTGAGTGTAAAATCATAGACTTATCATAACCTTAGAATAATACCCTAGAAGAATAACCTCTTCTCTCTACTTCTATTTAAACTCTACTAATTTCTACTTAATCAACCTAAAGAGGTTAACCAGTAACATTTTACAAACAACATAAACAAATTATTAACATGCGATTATTAATAGTATATAGTCCCTTACAGAACTGGTCAGATGACCAATAAATTAACCATAACAATAAGTAGAACATACAAGAGCTAATTGTGACTAATTAGCTGCTTTCTCTATAAGTGTGTCCCTTTATGAATAAAAAGTTATTAGCCATTGTTACAGTTGCTGTCCTTATTACTGCCTTCGCTTTTTTAGGTAATGATCAGGAAAAAGGCCATAGGACTAATAAAACTAATGATCTCATCGTGAAAAAGAAGCAACCTCACCCCCAATCCAACTTTTATGAGCAAGAGCAACTCAACAAGCCGTCAAAACAAAACGTCCAAGCTCAAATAGCTTTAGATGAGGAGTCAGACAGCTTTATCGCAGACGAAAACTTCAAAGCCCAACTTGTTAATGTCGCTTATCAATATAACCAAACAGCTCAATACCCCGTTGGCTCTCAACCGATTATTAATCCAGATGATGTTCGCGATTCAAGACCGTTCGAAGAAACGGAAACGACTTTTCCGTTCCCTATTGAAGATGGGACAGTCAACCTCTCAGTTGCTGCTGATAAATTTCAATACTTCGATGGCGACAGTATCACCCTAAAAATTAAACTCAACGGCGATATAGAAGACAAATTCATTTCGCCACAGGCCATTATCACCAGCCCTAACAAGAAAAACGACACATCGATTCCATTTACGCTCAACGCTACCAATCAAAGCAGAACGGAGTTTCTAGGGACGTTCGAGACAGCAACACTCTCTAGAAATGCGTTTGATCCGGAAATGTTGGTTGAGATAACAGTTAATGTCGATAACGAACCCTTATTTACAACGCTGAGTTTTCGGTACAACGAAGCCTCTGCCAAATTAACAGGCGTAGGCAATGCCCGACCTAACGGTGCAAACCTCGATATCCCGCTTAATTTTGAGGTCTCCAAAGAAGGGTATTATTTCGTCAGAGCGGTACTGCAAGATCAACGAAGTGGTAAACCACTTATCGCACTTCAACAAGAAGGAAAGATGCGCAAAGGGAAAGACGAACTGACCATGCAAGCTCATATCCAAGCGTTAAAAGCCAGTAAGTCAGAAGGCCCATACGTCATTCGCAGCTTCAATATCATTAGAGGAGCAGAGCAAGGCGAACAGTTTGATGTTCCGGGTGCGAGCGAAGAATCCAGTTATACCGTCCTCGGGTTTCCTTTCAGTCAATATAACGATGACGTTTATGAAGATGAGTTTGCGCAACAACGCGCAGAATTTCTACTCAAACTTGGTGCGCAAAGTAGTGAAAACTAGTTTGTTGATCCGATGATTGAAAAAGTTCACATGCAGTAAAACCGCACAACCTTGTGCATAACCGATGTAATAAAACTCAAAGAGAGGAAACTAATGAAACTAAAAATAATGTTTATTACAGCGCTCATGTTGCTTAGCGCAGCAGCTCAAGCAACGATTGCAGGAAAACCCGTCATATTAGTGCATGGATTACAGATGGATGACCTGCAGAGCCCGTTAACCAGTGATGCAGCTATGCTGCAACGTTCGAGAGAATATTTTGGTGAGTTCTGGACTGCTCGCGGCGATATCCACCACTTCTGGTCTTCCTCTCAACGGGTTAGCGGCGGTATAAAAGATCAATTCAGACGTCACTTTGAACGTTTAGAAGCAACAGGCCAATGCGCAAGTGGTTGTGTCTGGGTAACACACTCAACAGGTGACTTAGTATTGCGTGATGCATTATCCCGCCTTGGTCAATGGGGCATCGATCGCAATCGTGTAAGAGTACTCGCTGTTATTGATTTAGCTGGCGCTGGCGGCGGTACTGAGTTAGCAGACTTAGCTGTTAGTGTTGCAGAAGGTGGCGGTTTAATTAACGCAGCTATTCGCAACGTTGCCGAGTTATTTGTTGGCTTCGATGTGAGTGGTCAAAACTTAGGTGTTATCAATGATTTGCGCCCTGCCGCTTCCCGGAGCATCGCACAGTCTAATCAACCTTTTCCACGTTTACGTTTTGCTGGCACGGGAAGTGAGTTCCTAAGTGTAACTAAGCCGTTTATTTCTGGTTCTGATGACAGTGTTGTGCCACTACACAGTGCATGTGGGGCTCTAAGAAGAGGTAGCTATGATTCGTGCAGTAGAAACATCACCAACAACGGTATTTTAACGAGTGCAAACGGACCTTCGTCATTCCTGTTTAATCACTTCCCAATTATTATGGCCGAAAGAACGGGTCACAATGATATGAGAAGCAATGCAACTAATGGCGGTATTTATGCAACTATTATCAACGATGTAACCTTCAATGGTATACGCGTAGATTTTAATGATGAAACGCGTCGTAGATTCTTCGCATTCGGTAGAAGAGTTCGCTCATTGAGAAATGGCGACAGTAAGAGTATCTCTGGCCATATTTTCGATACTTTAAATAACTAGCAAGTGGACCGTTGCTCAGCTGTGCGCTGGGCAACTTCTTTCTTCAAATCATCCGCGATATCCAATGACATCGCCATCAACTCCGGATAAAAGCGTTTGAAGCTTTCCTTCAAATCAGCTTCATTTTTTCTAATAACCTGAAACGCAAGTTCTGCAAAATTAGCAGAATGTCTAAAACGGCTTTCAATACTCTTCATCGCATCTAAACATGTACGCTCTTGCACATAACTGTCCAGCCATTGATGCTTTAGTAAGTTGGCCTTAACCCGAGTAAAACGATTGTTCTCTTGATACTCAACCTGCCCTAACTCATGGTAAAAAGATACGAAGACATTTGAAGAGCTAGGCTCAGAGTAATCCGTCCAATGAGACATCAACAAGTGGTCATAATAGATATCCAGCACAATGCCAGCATATCGGCGAATCGAATCAGGGAAATGCCTTTTCATGGAGATAATTTCCGCGTGTTGATCAGTAAACGAATCAATCTTACGGTGCAGCAAAATGCCTATCTGCTGCTCCTCGGTAAATTGGCTTAGATCTCTACCTTTTACAAAATCTCCGAGAAAAGAGCCGACAAGGCTAGTTTGGCTATAATTGGCAAGTTGAAGGTGTGAAATGTAATTCAAAAGAAAATATCGTGGCTGTCTTCTATGATAGAAGATACATTATCCCTATTACGTCTTACAACTCTTGGGCGAAAGCTGCCGAGGTATAGAAATGTCACAAACCATATTAGATTGCCACCATCACGATTATCTGGAAGCTGCATGTGTTCTTGCATATGACGTCATTGTCACCACAGACACAGGTGCTGTGGAAGGGAAAGCAACCACTATCAGTACGAGCAATAAGCAAGAGTGGTTTCATTTAAAGACCAGTGAAGGTCTCGCGAAGATAAACTTGATGGAGATCGTCAAATTAGAAGTTGCGACACCTGGTGCTCAGTTCACTGAAATATCGTTTAAGTAAGCACGCGAGCTGCTCACAATTTGATCTATTCATAGTTCTCCTCCGTTTAAATCTGTGTAATGGGTTGTAATTAACTAGTTGTCCGTGGTTGGGATTTAACAATTTGCTAACAAAAAGGCGCACTATTTAATTACTGCTATACTGAAATCAAGCTGATCATTTATTGAACAAGTTTGAAATCATCAGCTTACAGATTTTTCATTGTAGGGGCTGAATATGCATAGATATTATTACATCAGTGACGACCTCGATGATTTGGAAGTCATAGAAAAAGAACTAAAACAAAACGGAATTACTACGCCACAAATTCACGTATTAAGTGAGCAGGATGCTGAAGTCGAAAGACATCACTTACACGCTATCGAAGCTGTTCTTAAGCGAGATGTCGTGCACTCAACTGAGTTGGGAGCCGTCATAGGAGCTATAGGAGCTGTGCTTATATTAGGCTTGGCTTACCTTATGAACTGGACCGACACAGTAGTCGGCTGGTTACCCTTTATATTTCTGGCCGTTGTTATTCTCGGCTTTTGTACTTGGGAAGGCGGCTTGATTGGTATTCAAATTCCGAATTATCAATTTAAACGTTTCCAGAAACTCTTAGAACAAGGAAAACATGTCTTCTTTGTCGATGTCGATAAAGAGCAGGAATCCACCTTAACCTCCATCACCTCAAAGTACGATAGCTTAACTGAAGCCGGACAGGGCGAAGCTACACCGGCGTGGGTTGTTCGTGGTCAAGACAAGTTCAGCAGTTTCATGCGGACTATGCCTTAAAGTACATGTTGGTTAGAAGCTTTAGGAAATCCGAAACCTAGAGTTTCTACCTTCTTATCCATCTCCACTTCCACTTTGTCTTACGCGACAATAAACTTATCTTTTGTGTTAGCCAACCGAACTACCATTAGATGAATAAACAGCTTGTTCCTGATAAAACCTTTGCATTGAAGGATGATATTCCCTTATCCGTCCAGCCCTGCGTGCAAAATAGAGACTATCCTCACGCATGGTGGTTGGACAGGCATCAAACGAAGCAAGAAGAAAAGCAGAACAGGTCAGAATCAATTCAATTAGTT
Source organism: Alteromonadaceae bacterium M269 (assembly GCA_004353515.1). Classification (GTDB taxonomy): domain Bacteria; phylum Pseudomonadota; class Gammaproteobacteria; order Enterobacterales; family Alteromonadaceae; genus M269. The sequence continues at coordinate 237,360 of SMNZ01000004.1, forward strand.
TTTATCGGAGATTCAATAACACAGGCTTGGGAAGATAAAGGAAAAGAAGTCTGGCATGAGCAATATGAGCCATTAGGTCCATTAAATCTTGGTTTTAACGGGGACTGTACGGAGCATGTTATCTGGCGCATTGAAAACGGAGCACTAGATGACTTAGCCCCTAAAGTTATCGTACTCATGATAGGGACTAACAATGCAGGACATAGAAAAGAAAGCCCTCAACACACATTTTTGGGTATTCAGTCGATAATTGAATTAATAAGGAGAAAATGTCCTTCTGCCAACATATTGCTACTCGCAATATTCCCGAGAGGTAAGGCGGTTAATGATCCACTTAGGCAACTGACTGAAGAGACGAATCAACACATAGAACAGCTTGCAGATAATGATAAAGTGCATTGGCTCAACCTCAACCACCTGTTTTTAACCTCTGCCGGAAAACTCACTCCTGAAGTCGCGGCGGATTACCTGCACATCAATGAAAAGCAATATGCTGTCTGGGCAGAAGCAATGGCTCCCACAATCAATAGACTAATGAAAAGCCACCGTTAGTCGGCAATTAATATGTTTTAAGAATTGGTTAACTATCGAGGAGATTCCGGTTTCCAGCGCTCCATTACTGTTCTCAATGGATATCAAAATATCCACATCATCTATTGAAATATGTTGCCTGACATAAAAGGTATCAATGTCATCAATATAGCTTTCTAGAAGTGGCACACTCCCTACAAACACACCTTTTTCATGATGACTTTTATAGGATGCGTCATGGATTTCTCTTTCTAAGGTTAAGGTTTGCATCTTATCAAGCCGAAGAAAGCGAAATGAAACCTCAGTACTCAACTTGTCGCCTCTTTGTTATTAGCTTCACACCCGTGAGGCTTCACTATTCGTTTGAACGATGCAGGATATTTTTCCAACTTAGAATTCGGCCTTATCGGCCTCTTCACTAGATTGCCACCACAGTTAGGGCAATTAAAGTGGAGTATATTGCGCGTGCAGTCGGCGCAGAACGTGCACTCAAAAGTGCATATATAAGCATCGTTAGAAGACGGCGGAAGGTCTCTATCACAACACTCACAGTTTGGTCTAAGCTCTAGCATTACTTCCTCATCTCGCTTCTAACTTCAACAACCTTTCCTTCGCTTCCATACCTCCAGCATAGCCAACAAGCTTACCATCACTGCCGATAATCCGATGGCAAGGAATAAAGATAGACAGTGCATTAGCCCCATTTGCATTTGCAGCGGCTCTAATGGCTTTCACATTACCGATGGATTCTGCGAGCTTTAAGTAAGAGGAGGTTTCCCCATAAGGTATTTCTAATAATTTGCTCCAAACCATCCTTTGAAAATTTGTTCCCACTGTTTCCAGTGGTATATCAAAATGCTGACGTGCCCCTGCAAAATATTCTTCAAGCTGTTGTCTAGTTTGCTTGAGCACTTGATCATCCTGCTCAATATATGACGCGTTGAGTCCTTTACTTATCCGATTATCGACTGTCGTCCTTCGAGTACGATAACGCCAATCACATAGACACAACTTATCGTTGAAAGCACCTAATATGAGCTCTCCATAATTGGTCTCAAAATACTGAATATTAATTTGTCGCATACACCATTCCTATTGCAACAGATTTTAGTTTATTAAATTAATTAGCTTTCGATGCCGCAGAAATACTGACAAGCTTCCATTCCCCGCTCGCTTTAGACCACACCTGAGTTCCTCCACCAGCATCTTCCACTCGAGTTCCATCCTTTAAAAGGATCTGTTGCTCATACTCGTTAACTAAGATCGCAGTGTGTTCATCAATTACCGTGATATGGACATGAGGAAACTCAAGGGATTCAATCTTTTCTACAAATGCAAAGCCAGGCTCAACGATTGCTTTTAAATCGTTAATGGAAGTCCAGTTTGTTCCGTCAGCATTTAAGCCTGAGAATTTATCACTATCGATATGTTTAAAATAAGCCTTCGTATCTAATGTTTTCGCAGATAAAACCAAAGACTCAAATTGCCTTTGCACTTCAACCCTCACTCTATTAGTAGTATCTGCAGAAAGAGGAGCAAAAGCTATGGCATGACTCGCCCATAAAGTCATAAAAATTAAAAGTGTAAACCTACGCATGTTTTCCTTAAATGCCCCTTTCTGGCGAACTTAATTCTTTGATTATATAGTCTATATGGTATCAGGAGAAAAACTATGAGCCTAAGCACTTATCTAATGTTCAACGGCAGTTGCCGTCAAGCGTTCGAATTTTATAGAACCGTCTTCAATAGTGATTTTCAAGTTATCCAAACCTTCGCAGATGCACCTCCAGACATGAATGTGCCCGATGAAGATAAAGATAATATCATGCATGTTTCATTACCAATTGGGTCAAGCATCCTTATGGGTAGTGATACATGCTCAAGCTTCGGTCCTCCCGCAACCATCGGAGATAACTTTTCAATTTCGTATAGCCCCGAATCTAAAGAAGACTGCAACAACATTTTCGAAAAATTAAGTCATGGAGGCGAAGTTACCATGCCACTTCAGGACACTTTTTGGGGTTCTTATTTTGGTTCGTTAAAGGATCAATTTGGTGTTCAATGGATGCTCAACTTCGACACCCAACAAAACTAGGAGTGGTTATGTCCTTTACCAAGGTATTTTTTGCTTCAATACTCGGGGCTTTATTAAGTGTTGCTCCAGCAACAGCACAAAGCACTAGCGAAACCCCGACAACGCACCCGTGCCAGTTTGATACAAAAATGTCTCACTTCGATTTCTGGCTGGGACAATGGGATGTCTACGGCGACCTCAAAAAAACTACACCCTTGTTCGGGAAAAATGTCATTGAGAAGAACCAGAATGGTTGTTTAATGACAGAACATTGGACAGGTGCTCGCGGTTCCACTGGTACGAGTATGAACTACTATGATGGAACGAAGAAGAAATGGGTGCAGCACTGGGTCAGTGCAACAGGAACAGTCATTAATATTGAAGGTGGTTTAGAAAATAACTCCATGGTACTCACAGGAGAGATCTTCTATATCAATACTGATGAGAACCCTATCAGAGATTTCCGTGGGACATGGACTCCGGTAAAAGAAGGGGTTGTTCGCCAGTTTTTTGAAGAGTCTATAGATAACGGAAAAACCTGGACACCTTGGTTTGAAGGGTTTTATTTCCGTACAGCAAAATAGCGAGTTAAATTGGATATTCAAATAAGCACTAGCCTACTCATAAAGTGAGTAGGCTATTTAATCTCAATTTTCTAAATACAATTAAGAAACACCGTAGGCAACCATGGCATCAGCCACTTTTACGAAGCCTGCAATGTTGGCACCTTTCAGGTAATTCACCCTATCACCTTCAGTTCCGTACTTCACGCATTGCTCATGGATAGAACGCATAATACCTTGCAAACGCTCATCCACTTCTTCACTTGTCCATGATAGACGCAAGCTGTTTTGCGTCATCTCAAGACCAGAGATAGCAACACCACCAGCATTCGCAGCTTTTGCTGGAGCAAACATCACACCGTTTTCATTGAAGTAATGAACAGCATCAATAGTTGATGGCATATTCGCCCCCTCTGCTACCGCCATGACACCATTAGCCACCAGTGCTTTCGCATCTTCTAATTCCACTTCGTTTTGCGTGGCACAAGGGAAAGCCAAGTCGCACTGAACTTCCCAAGGCCTTTTACCCGCGTGGAACTCAACACCATACTTGTCAGCATATTCGTTGATACGCCCACGTTGGTTATTCTTTAAGTCGATAACATACTCAAGTTTTTCACCACTGATACCAGATTCGTCATACACGTAGCCGCTTGAATCACTCATAGCAACAACAGTTCCACCTAGTTCATTGATTTTCATTGCCGCATATTGAGCAACGTTACCAGAACCAGAAATAACACAACGTTTACCTTTGACGCTATCTCCAATGTGGTTAAGCATGTTTTCAGTGAAGTAAACCGTTCCGTAACCTGTTGCTTCAGTACGAATCAAACTTCCACCGAAGGCAATACCTTTTCCAGTTAATACACCAACAAAGTTATCTTTGATGCGCTTAAACTGACCATACATATAACCAATTTCTCGGCCACCAACACCGATATCACCGGCTGGGACATCAAGATTTTCACCTATGTGCTTCGATAGTTCCGTCATGAAGGCCTGGCAGAAGCGCATGATCTCACGGTCAGATTTTCCTTTCGGATTAAAGTCACTGCCGCCTTTACCTGCACCCATGGGTAAGGTTGTTAAGCTATTCTTAAATTGCTGCTCAAATCCAAGGAATTTGATGATGCTGAGGTTAACCGAAGGGTGGAAACGCAGGCCGCCTTTATACGGACCAATCGCGTTATTAAACTGAACACGGTAGCCTCTGTTAACTTGGATATTACCGTTGTCGTCTTCCCAACAAACACGAAATAACAAGCTACGATCAGGTTCTGTCATTCTCTCCAATATACGATTCTCGAGATATTTTTTGTTCTCGAAAATGAAAGGAACAATACTTTCAGCAACTTCGTTAACCGCTTGATGAAACTCTGATTCACCTGGGTTACGCGCAACCAGGCCATCCATGAATTGTTTTAGATAATCCTCAGGACCTTTGTAGTTGATATCTGTTGGCACAGACTACCTCCTCGTTTGAGATTTAGAGACATGAGACCTCAGCTTGAGCAAGCGCAGGCCTTCAAAGGGCTAACACTAACATGACACTATCTTCTCATCTCAACTGTTGACCATCAGAACCACGAGGTCTGACGACTCAATTTGTAAAGGTGAGTTTACTGCAATCACAATTATAGACGACAAAACGGACAAAACATGGAATATAACCTTTACCAACATATCGTATGGAAACCGATTATGACACCTGGTAATTATGTCACCCATAACGCAAGCCTATGGACCATCTTCTAAATATTAGACTCGCTCCAGTATTACTTACTCAGAACAGCTTGCACCCTGTGTATTAGAACCCTTGTCCATTCTCAAAACGCCGCCCATCAAGCAAGAAAAAACAAACGAACATAATGCGACCCCAAGCGTGAAATCCAAATAAATTGTTATTTCATTGTCGGGTAGTTGAAAATTTACCGCCTCCCCTGAAAACAAGACACTTCCAATAACCAAAGCAACAGCACATGAGAATACGCAGGCGCTAATCCATCTTCTCAGGCGTATTCGAGGTTGCTCTGAAACACAGTCACTATCCAACCCATTCATTAGCAACTTTCGTTTAGCTCCTAAGGACAATGCCATAGACACCAACACTAAGCTCAATAGTACCCACCCCAAAAAGAAACTAAGGCGAAACCCTATGAAAGTGTTTCCATAATATTGATCAACCGTTGTAACCAGCACAGGCTCCAATAATTCATTAGAGAATACAGTTTCCAGATGTTCTCTCACTTGCTGCGGTATGTCTCGCATATAATATGACTGTATGTATTCACCTCGGCTTACCGAGTTTTTAAGTCGATTAAATGATCCCCATACTTCATTTATTGGCTGGGGTTCATCACTGCGAAAAATTCCAACGATTTGCCATTCACCATCTCCGATAGTTAATTTATTTCCAATGCCTAAATTAGGGTTTTTCTGGCTGACGATTTGCTTCACTACCAGTTCATTTTTGTCCTCGTTAAACCACCGCCCATCAACTAATTCAACCCGGCGCACCAGTCGACCTTGTTCAGTTAACCCTCGAATAAGAATTTGAGAAGAGGTTGAGTTTTGGTCCGTGACAATCATACCCGCAGTAATTTCTGGAGATAGCATGATATTGGGAGATAAATGATGTATTTGGCTAACGATTTCTTCCTGATCTTGGCGCAGTATCAAGCTTTCCCATTCTTCGGGAACGGACTGAGTAATCATGCTTAACGGGTTGTCTCGATTGTTGAGGTAAATCGTCTGAACGCCATTAGCGAAAGCTGCTAAAAGAGAAAATATCAGCACTGACGCGATCATGAATAAAATCATAAACCATCGCCCTTTAAGTACTCCTTTTCTAAGCGAGTTCGGCTGGTAATAGTTTTGTATATTGTTTTTTATTTCCATAAGTTTGTTCACTCATCAAGAGACTGCTAACCCCCTCGAAAATACTGAATTGATTGCAAGCAAGTTGGTCTCTATAAACCGAATTGGTAGTGCTTGTTATACTTCTATACGGATCACCAACCATTAGCTGAGATGTACTGAGTCTCTTTATCCATAGAGGTAAAAACTACTTCGTCCATTTTCTGCCATGCGTCTAAAATGTCCGGGCAATCATAAATAATGGCATTTTGTGGTTCGCGTAATCGGTGCTTGTTTAAAATCCCAAAATCCATAAGTTCTTGAGTCACAGCATTACTTTGCAACGGTGACCAGCCTAGAGCTTCAAATAGATAATCAAGCGTTATGATAGGTTGCACATACAGGTGTTCTATGAGTTTCATGGCATCTCGACTCACACTCCTAAGCGTCAGTTTCCGAGTAATTTTCGCACTGGCTAAGCCCTGCAACTGATTCAGTATGCCGCTCATTTCCGTACTCCAGGTTAAGGCTCGTTCCCAAAAATCGAAGACTTTTTCCCATTGACCTTCCATGATGGCATTGGGCGTGTCTAAGTACCCCTGGTGTTGATGTGCCACGCGAAATAAAAATGGGCTAATGTATGCGTTTTCGGCCACACTCATGCTGAGAAATGCGTCAACCAGTGCCCGGTTAAGTCGTCCATTACCATCATTGAACGGGTGAATAAGAATAAATTGGTTTGAAATCAGGATAATATCTTCAATGTCTTTTTGTGGCTTGCTATTAACGTATTCAAGCCAGTCTTGCATTAAGTCAACAACAAACTCAGGCGGAGGTGGAACAATATGTGCTTTATCAGGGCTTTTCCCTCCCACCCAGTTCTGTACTGTTCTAAATTGCCCAGCCTTGGAGTGATGTTGCTCCAACAATTGGTGCGCTTCGAACAAACGATCTAAGGTCAATGGTGCTGTTTTTAACATATCAACGGCTTGAAGGTATCGGCCTGTTTGTGAAACCACTGCTTCAGCGAGTTCATCGGTCCTTGCTAACCCCAGTTGCATTAATCCCAGGCGCTTTCTAGAAAGACCGCGTCCTTCTCTTAAACTGCATACGCCTCCCAGGTAACGTGAGGTAAACCGCTGATGATTACCTCTGTCACACCTAACATCTAAAAACCCGGAGGCAATTCCTTCGTCGACGTTTTGCGTGCAACTTTCGTCCGTCATTTTTTCCGGTACCAAACAGCTGTACTTTTCTTGGTTTGTAGGCCAGATTTTTTCAAGATACATATTTCTCTCCTACGAAGAAGGGCAAAGCGATGCTCTACCCTTTTCATTTACGTTTTGTGTTTATAGTGCGTAGCCTAGTGAGCGAGTTTGGAATCCGAACATTTGGTTGTTGGATTCGTATCGACCACCTGAGCCAAATCCACCTTTACCAAAGACGGTTGCCGAAGCATTCAAACAATATCTATTGTTCTCTTTTGTAATGCGATTTCTGGCTGTTTTGACGTTCCAAGCGCGGTCAATAGTGGCAACCATGCCGTTCACAGGTGGTGTTTGATAACTTTCGCTGATAACTGCATTACGGCTGTAGTCAGGGATAGTGCTGGTATCGCTAAAGCACTGTTTAACTGAAGCGCTCTTGTTGCAAGGCCCGAAGAGGCAACCACCTCGGCTAACATCTAGGCGTCTTTCTTCCAGTTTGAAGCCTTTAAATGTGATCATCTCTGGGCGCTGCATACACATACCGTTGTTTACAGAATCTACACAGCTAGATGAGTTAGGACGGTGACACTTCGACCATTCACCTTGGTTGGCACAGAAGTTAACGAATCTATCGATCATATCCTTCGTTGAGTCACAAAGATCTCTCTGACTAACATTGCCCTGGAAGAATGAATCACCCATAGCATCTTCGATTTGTCCTACTGCGTCTGGTTCTACGCTGTTCAAGTCAAGCATCCAGCAACGGCGCTCCACTTGGCTATCAAGGCGTCCCCAAGTTTGCAAGATATCGCGATAGATTGTGTAGTCAGTGAATACATCGAAGTGATTCATTCCAGCTAAAGCAGATGGAAGTGGGTAATCACGCTCTGTCGATTCAATGTTAACGAGATCTTGGCTGTTGCTGTTCGCAAAATCACTTAAGACAGTCATGAACTCAGTGATAGAGTTTAAGCGCAACAAATTGCCAGGGTTTGAACCACCGGTTTGAGTGCCTAGAATTTCAAAGCTGTAGCCTCTGAACTCCTCTTCTAAGGTAGACTTTTCACTTGAAGAGAAATTACCGTCAGCACTGTAACGATCCAATGATGCTTTCAGGTCAAATGTTTTGTTCTTAATTTCACTGTAGGTTTCTGCAACATTCTCAACCCTAATAGTGAACAAGATTTTGCGACCTGTAGTTACAGTATCAAGGAACTTGTCACCACAAGCTTTACGGAACTCTTTGTCCTGTCCATTTATCAACTGATTTTCATAGATAGACTTCATCCCTAGCTCATGAGCTTGTTTTGCCTGATAACGATTTCGTTTATCAACAAAAGACGCAACAATAACTGAGCTTTCTGTGACTTTTGATGTTTCACTATAGAGAGAGGAACTACCTGAGCCTCCAATAGAGAATCCACCAAACGAAATAGAGCCGCCACCTGAACGTTTAACATCTAAGCTTGTTGCCAGAGACTCATAAGTATCAACTTGTTTGAAGGTGTATTTCTGATCATTGATGTTCTGAACAGAGCTAATTAAATCCTCGCCAGTTGTATTCCAGCACGAGTTACCGTAAACCTCTCCTTTAAGCGCATCAAAGCCAGTACTTAGCGCCGCTAGAGCCGTTTCTTGCTCACTACTTTGGGTTCGGGCAACTCCTGAACTCAAACGCAGATTTACAGGAGGACGCACATTTTCCAGCGGCTTAGTAACAGCGCCGCCAGTGTTATAAGTGGGCTTCACCATGTAGTACGCTGACGTAGCATAAGGACTACAACCGCCACTATTACAGGCTCGAACAGAGTAACTCACGGTTTTATTTGAGCCTGGATTATGAACGCGACTGACAGCAGAGCCAGAGTAAACACGCGAACGTCCTTGCCCTTTGTGTTGTTGATAGAGTTCATAACGGAAGCCGGTACCAATACCTCGACTTCCACCTCGCCACTGCACCGAAACGGAGCTACTGTCTCCCTTACGTATAACAGCGATACTTTTGGGTACCGAGGGTGCTACATCAGAAGGTGGATCAAAGGTTTCGGTTTGAGTATCGCAATCACCGGTACTTTCGCATAAGAACCGAGCTTGAATATTGGCGGGCTGCCAACCCCAGCCATTCTCAGAACCCGCCGTAACTTCTGCTATCTGAGCACTGTCTTCGTAATAGTTTTGTGTATCTAGTTCGGGGGCTATTGCTGCATAGGCAGAGCTAGCAGTTAGGTATAGCCCTCCAATCAGCATAATTCTATTAAGTTTTAGCATGTCGTGTCATTCCTAAGTAAGCGCCGATGGCACCTTAAATAATCGAGTAAATATGAATTTATAATCCCTATTAAGTGACTCAGGCTTCTTCTCACTTGCCAAGCTATCAAGCTGAATATGCATATATGGTAAAAATTTACATATATATGTAACCATTTCAGTTAATACTTCGACTTATCTTTTTCATACTTCACTTACTAGCAACGCATGAAAAACGAAAAAGTTAACCTTGCGAGCCCTCTAAAAGGCAAACTCAGTAAACTATTTTTTTTGGATATAGGTGTGAGGTAAATGCAAGATGTGTGTGATTAAGATGCAGCCCTATGATTATGTTGCGGCATCACACAAATTTTGTTTATTATAAGTGTTAGGAAATTGTTATTTCCTATGCTATTCATTACTTTACAGCTTAATTGAAGCAATAAAGCCGAGATGTTGGATTCGAATATTAATAAAAAACAAACCATAAAGATCGGATCATGGCTTGTTCACTCAGAGCATTCAATGTTGCAATCTGAGTCAGGTGAAGTTGTTGAGCTAGAATGGATGGCAGTAGAGCTGCTCACTTATATGGCTAATCACGCTGGCGAAGTTATCTCCATTGATGAGCTAATGGACAATGTCTGGACCGGTAAGATAGTCACTCACAGTACTGTTCGACGCATCATCAGTTTGGTCAGAAAAGCACTAAAAGATGATATTAAATCTCCCACTTATATTCAGAACATCCCCAAGCGTGGCTATGTACTTATTGCTGAAGTCAAAATATTAGACAAAAATGAATTAGAGGCTAAAAATAAAAGCACTGACAATATTCCGCAATCAGAAAAAGAAGCTATTAAAGAAAGAAAAAAACCTTTCACAAAAACAAAATTCACTCCTTTAATCTTTTTTACCATAGTTATAGTTTCATTTTTCATCTACCTATGGTTTAGCGAACTAAATCTCTACGGAACCGAGCTTGATATTACGCCTGTTGTCAGCTCCAAAGGAGCAGAGAAGGATCTGGATTATTCAGAAGACGCTAACAAAATAATTTATTCGCACAAAAACCTTGATGAAGAGTATTGGCACCTCTACAGCTTTGACACAGACAACAACCTAATCACTCAACTTACCAAAGGCCAGCAGGACGATACCAAACCCCGGTTTTCACCCGATGCAAGTAAAGTGGCTTTTCTAAGAAAAGAAGGTAAAAAGTTTGACATATTAGTGGGCAACTATAGCAATGACGGGAGAATTGATAATACTCAATCCGTCTACTCTTCACATTTGCCAATTGGGAACATCATATGGAACGAATACGGTGACAGCCTTTTCTTTTCAGCACTTGATGAACGCTTTATTTACTCTGTATTCGTACTGAACCTTTTGGACAATACAGTTACACGCCTTACTTTGCCTGCATCCAACAGTGGTGGGGACTATCTAATTGCGCTAAGCGATGATAAAGATCATATCGCCGTTGCTAGGCTTGCAGGCAACGAAACTGAAATTATCGTTTATCGCTTAGAGGGGTTCTCTCCAACCTATTTCAGTAAAGTGAACGCCATCGTAAAATCACTGAGTTGGCACGACAATGAACTTTTATATCTCAAAGGAAGTTCTATTTTCGCTTTATCTCCAGACAATGATTGGGAAATGAGCTTGTACCATGAAAGCCGAGAACTTATCAGCCAGTTTCATTCAGTTGCTGGAAGGGTATTTGCGATACAAGGGGATCTCAGTAACAGCGAAATTCGTCAAGTCGCCAACCCATTAACAAGTCTTGAAGGCGATGATAAGAACTTCACTATTAGCTCGCCTCAACGCGACTTCTCAGGCATCTATTCCAAAGTGAGTGACCGTATCTACTTCCTATCGCACCGAAGTGGATTGAGGCAAATTTGGCAGTGGGACAAAGCTTCTGGCTATGAACAGTTAACAAACTTAGATACTTATCAACAAATAGACAATTTACAGGCTAGTAATCACAGTGAGCTGTTGGTTGGCACTATCGGCCGGCAGTTATTCATGTTGAACGCCGAATCTACGGAAATGACCTATTTATCACCAGAAAATCACTATGTGACGAGTCCAGTATGGTCTCTGGACGGTAGTTCGATTTTTTATATCAATCACTACCTGGGCGAATACGAACTCTGGAAAGCTGATATTACCTCTGGAAATGTGGAACGAATTGATAAGAATATAACTTCCATTCAACCCTACTTAGGTAGTAACCAATTTGTAGCTCACGACGGTAAATCCGCATTCTTCTATAACATTAATAACGGTAGTCGTTCTCCTATTCCCCACGACATTGAATTACAAATTAATATGTCGTGGCAAGTCCTCAACAATAACTTGTACTGGACTTTATCTTCCGGTGGCGGAGCTGTGTTAAATAAACTCGATCTTAAAAATAATCGGGTAGAACAATCATCCGAACTGGTTACTGGACTAAACCATAAATTCAACATAAAAAAGGACGAATCGAGCATTCTTTTTAACGTATCATCATCCCCTCAAACCGATATTGTAGAATTGAAATGAAGCCTGCGCGTCTTCGTTATTAGCGCTGCACACCCAACGATTATTAGGTGGCTGCCATTCCTTTAGCGCACCACCCCATACTCAGAAGAAAAGTCAGGCGAGTTAATTATTTTCGCCTCTCGTTGTTTAGTTCAATTAACTACCGATGAATAAATACATACGTCAGATTCAAAGCGCTATTGCCACATAAAATAACTGATTAAGCCATTTCATAATCTGTAGCCAAGTCTACTTAATTCTTTTCTTACCCCTTTTTCCATTTTTGTTGGCATCGTCATCGTTAGGCAGAATGCACTCAGGAAATGGGTGGCATATTTCGTCATCAAACCACTTTAAAAGGTTTTGAATTGTTTCAGTTTGCTTACCCTCAACCTTATCGTTTGCGTATACAACCGAGCTTGTCATAACAAGTCCAAGGATTAGGCTAAGGCATGTTTTTGTTTTACGTAATTTCATCTGAATATCTCCGCAGCAAAGTAATTTTGTTTTATATGAGCTTTCCAACTCTTTCTTTGGAATCATCTCTCAGGACCTGTTTACCTGAGCGATGAATTAACTTTGGTGCACGGAAGGAGAAAAGTAAATGATGTACAGGTGAGGTATTTGTGATATCGATGTTTGCAAAGGTATTCTTTATATTTCAATACCTTAATTGACCATAAAAAGTGTTAGGTATTTATTATGTCGTTGATTCAGCTGTTCGTTGTTCATTAATCGAACAGGTTAGAAGAGTTCTCAATGCTGATGACTTAAATCTATTTGATGTTAAGGAAACAAACTGAGTGAGCATTGTTAAGTAGGGGTGAGTGACTAGAGCAATGCAGAAAGTACACTGTAACGGACAGCACGCTCTAGTTGCACGAACATTATTGATTAACGAAGTCCCAATTCGACATCATGAATAATGTAATTACCTGTATAGATAGGATCAGGTTCACCACTCGCTTCAATAGCGAAGTAACTCTGTTCCTCCAAGGTTAAACTTTGGTAGCCGCCGATAACCTGATAAATCCAAACTTCAGGATCAAAATCCAGACCTTGCTGCTGCTGATACTCAAGTGCAGTCAAGCGTTCCCCAGTGTCAATAACCTCACAGAAATAGGCTTCAACGGCTTCTTTAAGCTTATCCTCTTCAAAGGTTACAGAGGTTTGTTCAGTAACATCGATATTAGTAGCAGCTCTATCGGCAGAGTAAGCCGGTTTAACGCGGTTAAGCGCTTTGATTGTACCAACTAATTGCTGCAATTCTTGCTCATGTTCCACACGCCTAACGTCAGCAGCAGCAGGTTTAACAATAGCTTTTGCTTGATTAAACAACATAGAGACTTGCGTTAACTGGCTGTAATCTGCTGGTGCGAAGTCCGGCTTCTGTTCCATATGCAGCATAAAGCCTTTAAGCAATCGAGTACGTCCTCTAAACTCACGGAAACGCCCTAGCAAACTCAGTAGTCTAGCCTGCACAATCGAAAGCTCCTGCGTCACTTTCGAGAAGCTTTGTTGCAGTGTTACAACCAACAAGTGTCGCAACTCTCTGTTACTTCCTGCCAGTTCACTCAACTCGTCAAAACGAAACATTTCAAGCTGTTTAAGTAACTCAGACACTTGCTCCTGTGCTAACTCGTTCTCGCGAATTTTGGCATCAATAGATGATACATAACCAAATTCATTGTTGATGCGGCTAAACAGTACCCTAACGCTATTACCTAAGGATTCAGTAACTGCGTAAACATGTTGGCTCAAGTCCGCCATATAAGTTTCAGACTCTGCATAACGTGCATGATGTAACGACTCTTTGTAGTGCTGCGTCAGCGTTTTTAAGCTCGCCAGCGAAGAGCCAATGTTGGCATCAATTTGACGGTTGCGCTCATCATGCAGATTACCTTCCAGCATTACACGCACAGCCTGCTTAAGACGCACTTCGGCGTCACCTTCAGGGCGCCATAAAATCCCAAGTTGAATGAGGCTTTCAATAACTTTAGCACTATGTCGACGCGCATCTAACGAGCCAGACAAGTAGACTTGCATAATCAAGTCCGCATGGCGACTCAACGCATTGAGAAACTTAACCCCTGCACTATGAAGATGCTGATTCATAGCAAGCGCCCTTGCTGCACAGCATTTTCTGCTTGCTCAGACAAAGACAGCGCTTCAGTCTCGTCAATAAACTTCAGCACGTCATACAAATACTCGATTTTCCCAGTCGCGATGAAGATTTGCTTTTCAGGATTGGGCTTCAATAAGTATCCCAAATCGGTCAAACGCTTAAAGACCTGCTTTATTTGCCCATCGACCGCCACACTGGTGGAACCAAACAGACGGTATCGTGAGATTTTTTCCAACTGTTCGGCAAAAGCAGGCGTATCCTCTATTACGGACTGCAATTCATTGAGTCGAATTGCGCTACCTTGTGTAATAGGCACATCACTTCCATTGGCTTGCTGCACCAGTACTAACCATTCGACAAGCGGTAATAGGTGACTGGATATTTCTTGAAACTGGCCTGCTAACACTTTTCTTTCGCTATTTCCGAGTGTTTGGTACGCAGCAAAGAACACATCACCTTCTGCGCAAGTTGCCAGTGTTCTATTTAATAATGTTAGGTGTGGTTCAATTTTTTCGGCATTCCCCGACGTTTTCAGAAAGCGCCAAGCCTCTTCATCACTAACCTGGCAAATGAAGGAGCCTGATAACAGTAACTCAACGACACGACCTTGTTCTGTAATCATGATTTATCTCCTTCTATCTCTGCTACTTTCTTCTTTTTAGGCGTTGTTTTCTTTGTAGCTGAAGGTTTCTTTGTTGTTGCGGCACCTTTCTTCGCTTTATCACTAGCGGGTTCGTTATCTGATTTATTAGCACGGTTTTTAAGACGCTCAGAGATAACACTCACCTTAGGTTGAACGACTTGCAACTGTCTGGTGGCTTTATCAATCAAGTAACGGTTATCGAATAAGGTTAATACGTCAGATTCAGGGTTCGGGAACGCACCAACAACAGAAATGTTATTGTTCTGACAAGCGTCAAAAATCTTCTTCACGTTGCTTTGGTGCAAGGTTCCCAGCTCATCAATAGGCCAGTGGATAACAGCGTCGGCTTCACCTCGAAGCAGCCGAGTAAATGCCAGCAAGAATTTACACAGAATCAGATAAGCCATACCATGACTCGACGATTCGTTAAGCTGCCTATCCGTCCTAATGACCAAGTTGCTATTGCCTTCTTTGAGGTGCAACTCAATGTCGAGAAGCTTGCTAATACCCCCCGTTAGCGCAGCACGGCCCAGAATATCAAGCACTCTCCTGATACTTTGTGCATATTCATCATCCGGTAATTCATTAGCACCGTTT
Source organism: Alteromonadaceae bacterium M269 (assembly GCA_004353515.1). Lineage (GTDB taxonomy): Bacteria > Pseudomonadota > Gammaproteobacteria > Enterobacterales > Alteromonadaceae > M269. Next base: position 252,742 of record SMNZ01000004.1, read on the forward strand.
TCCATCCACTCGTGATAGAGCTTGTTGAAAAGTGCCAATTCTGGCCAAAACTCCAGTTCACTGATGCGCGAACGTATTTTAACTGCAGACTCGGAAACACCATCCAAGAACAACTCTTCATCAACTTCTTTACTGATTCTGCGGCTCTGAGTTGCAATACGCTTGTCGATGTCCTCTAGGACATTGTAGAACTGAGTGAGGTCAGCCCCAAAGATGCGCCCTTGCTCACGTAAACCTTGCAGTTTCTGCGGAACAATAACATTCAAGAGTTGTGCTAAGTGACTAACCAAACGTCTGTGGTCAATACTCTTGATACCTTGCACATTAATGGTTGCGCAATCTTCACGTGATCGTTCCCAGGTATCCGAAAGTCCAGTACCAGCTTGAGCTGCAATTAGCTTGTCGAAATGCTCGACATAGGCTTTGATGTCATTCAGTAAGTTTTCTCGGCTTTGCAACAGTTCCTGCCCTTCCGACAATCTCTGTGCAATATTGATGGTATCTGAACCTTTTTCACCGGCGACTTCGGCTGGAGGTAAACTGACTTTTGCCAGTAAACGCGTAACAACCTGCACTTCTCCTTGTTGTTCTTTGGCAACCTTGAGTGCAGCTTCTGTCTCGCTTTGCTTATCTTTTAACTGCTGTCTTTTTTGTTTGTATTCAGCACTCTGCTGATTGAGATCACGCTCAGATTTTGTCACCACTTTTTTGGCGCGCGTCAGCTCCTTCTGCCATGTAACTTTGTGCCCCATAAAGATAGTTTGATACCAACGCTCATAGTCTTTCACTTTATGACGGTTAGTTTCAGTGGTTTGAATATCAGCTTTTAGTTTCTTAATCTGCTTCTGCAAGCTGCCAATTTCATCAACGTCAACACCGCGATTTTCCATTTCGTTGGCAAGCCACTGCTCACATTGTGTTTTATCTTCCTTCGCACTCTGTTTGGCCTGTTGGATATGCAACTCAACCTGTGCGACTTGCTGCTCGCTGTCGCCAATCAATTGTTGCCAATGGAACTGATGTTCAGTCTCAGCTTCACGTTGCTGATCGCGAATTTCGTCTCGCAACTCTTCAAGCTGCGCTTGGCACTTCTTTTGTTCAACATCATTAGCGGCTAAGCGCTTTTTATTTTGTTGCTTCCGATCAGACAGAGCCTGATTGTATTCTTGTTGGACTTGTTCTTTGTCCTGTTGAATACGCTTGCGATTGGTCTCACATGTTCGACATTCACTTTCGCTTTTTGCTTGGCTAAGCTCTTGATTTCGAACAGTTTCACTTGCTTTCGCCAAGGCCAACTCAGCGTCATTTTGTGCTTCGAGTGACTCAGCCAAAATCGCCTGTTCCGCAGCGAGTTGTTCCTGTAACTCCTGTTCAGACTGCGCATAATCGGGCGTGTCTACCAAGGACAAATCAAGCTTCATTCCAAAGATGCTGTCCTTATCCTTCGAATCGGTACTGGCAGGTTTCAGATCTTGTCTCTTTAACAATTCAGGATGAATGACTTTACCGATTTGCTGATGCCACTCAGGGTTTTCTTTACGTAGGAACTCCAGCAAGCTGCCAGTTCCCGGATAGAGAAGTTCTTCCACCTTCTCAACTTGGCTTTGCTGTTGTTGATAATCTTTTCGCGCTTTTTCTAGCGAACGAGAGGCTTCTTCCCGATCTTGTAGCGATTGCTGATACGCTTGTTGCATAGAGCGCAAATTATCGCGAGCAGCATCTTCTAAGGTGCTAGCTTCTTTGATACTGGCATCTAACAAATCTAACTGCGTTTGTTCAAACTCGCTATACCCCGCATTCTTCAAACTGGCTTCAATAGACGCCCGCTCAACTCTTAAACCTTCCAGTTGTTCGCGATAAGTGTTTTCAACATCAGCTATCTGTTGCTGATAATCCTGTTTAATCTGTTGAAGTTGGTTTTGCTCGTCTACTCTCTGCTGGCTGAGCTTATCTTGCTCTTGTTGCTTCTGCTCTGCATAAGCGGCTAGCTGTTCGTTAAGCCTTTCCTCAAGTTCAGCAATACGCTTGTGATAAGCCGATTCGACATCTTTATGTTTGTCGGTCAGCAAGTTATAGCGGCTTTCAGCAATATCTAAGTCATTCTGCCATTGAGGAAGGTGTTGTAGGTTCTGTTGCAGCTCTTCAATATTTTGTTCTTGCCAGTGATCGAACTCATCTTCAACTTGTTGCAGATCTGACTCATATTTATCCGCATCAGCTTTGGCAGAAGAAAGCGCTTGATTCAAGTTATCACGCTGTGTTACCCAATCAGTTTCTTGCTTCTTGATGGTTAAGACTGTTTCATCGAACTCACCTTGATGCTCAACAATCGCCGCCGCTAACTTACTCAAGTCAAAGTTAAATTGCTGTTGAAGTTGAGCTAAGCGTTCTTCGGATTGCGTTAGCTGATGATCTGAACGTTCTAATTTCGCAAATTCCGGACGGATAGCCTCAAACTCTTTGATGAGATGGCATTCGCGTATCCAATCTTCAACACGATTGCGGCTCAGGTTCGAGCTCGGCGGCTGCACGCCGTCTTCTTCCAAGATAGCGGCGATCATGGCTTTGATCGTTTCCATCTTGCCTTCTTTCGAATGAACAGCCTTGGCAAGCTTTTCGATATGACGAAGATGACGCCCTTGGTCGCAAAGACTAAAGATTCGAGAATACCCTAACAGTTCACGGCTATTAGCACAGGTATTGAGTACCCCTCTATCATTCTGTAAAACCGCGCGGTATTCCTTTGTATTCAACAGGTTGGTTACCATGATATCCGAGCGCTTCAGATTTCTAGCTAACTCGTTCATTGAAACGCTGGTGTGCTCGCCCGATTTATTGCGATAGAGATAGTCGTCTAAGTCAAAAGGTTTACCGATAAAACGATAATTTACACCGTTACCATTAGAAGCCAGAACGACCTGACATAAGTCGCCTTCGTTACGTTGGAATTCATAGATAATAAAACTCGATTCACGGGGTAAGTACCAACGTTCAAAACTGTCTCGAGTTGCAGGCACTACCCTGCTGGGATATTCACCATAGAAAACGGGAATAAGGCGTTGTAGTGTTGTTTTCCCTGATGCGTTTGTACCACAAATATTGGTATGTCCATCAAGTTTTAATTCGACGACACCAGGCAAATGGGTGTCTATAAGAACAATGCGAGATAATCCTGGCATAGCATTCCTTAAGTTGGGGAGATAGCTTATACCCTTCCCTCTTGAAAATGCCTGTTTAATGACTGCTCGCGTTCGCCACAATCACTTAGCTTGTCTAAGCTCATTTGCGTCAATCGTTTGCCGCCATGCATTTCAATAAGTTTGGGTATCTAATTAGTGCGCCTGAATCTATCTCAGACGAAGCCATTCTTTGTTTTCTTATTCTTAGCTTATGACGGCGAATTTTAGCGGGTATTTATTGGCTTGAACACAACAATAGCGCATTCACTGCAAATGATAACCATAAGATATTGTTTTACTTCATATTGAAACATTCATCATTTGCTATCTCGGTAAAATTCACTCACCATATTGCTCAAGTTAATACGCGTTTTAAGAGATGTACGGCACCCATGGCGAAACGTTTAGGGGAAATAAATCAACTAAAAAAGAAAATCACCTTTGGCAATATCCCCAATAACTACCATGCACTTTCTACCTCTATTTCGACAGCAGAAGGTATGAGTAAGTACGGCTTTGATAATCGACTCGATACGCTCTTAAACAAAGAAAACTGGAACCTAGACTATTTAGGGGGTCACAAAACAGCGGTTGGAGAAATTTTGTGCGAAAAAAGGCCGCGAATATCTCTCTACAAACTCTTCACACCAGAAGGCTTCGAAGTTCACTGTATTCCCTGGATACGCAACGAAGAGTTTGACTTCGAACTCTACGGCAGGCCCGAGATGGACTTTAAGCATTGGAATCCGACGACAATGAAAGTCGTCTTTAAAATCATCCATCTTCACACTTTCATTTATCAGTACTTTGATCACGGTGACGAAGCGGACCTCGAACTCATAAAGTACGCTCATGGCGTTGTCGAGAATTTTGTCGAAAAAACGAGCTTGTTATTCGATACCCAAAAAGTCCATGGCATCAGCGTGCGTTCATTCTTCGATTATGTTGACAAAAAGCGTCAGAGCGGCGAAGAAATCCTGCTCCCCAGAGTCTATCGAATAGATCGTAACTTAGATACGTAGAACACCTGCCAAACTGTACTGACCACTTTTTATTCATTGACCCGAAGAGGAAAATAGCTATATTAATAGTATGAATAGTCTAGGTTGTATTCTTACATTGTTGTCCTAGTTAGCGACTTTGAATTTCAAAAAGGAAAAGTATCATTTCAATGATGCGCTTGAAGGTTCTACTGACAGCCTTGCTCATATCTGCATTCACCGAAGCCGCAGATCCCATGCGTTACGGCATAGTCGGGCAAAAAAATTGGGCTCCCTACTTCACTCAGAACGAGAAACACCCTGGACTTTTTGTAGAAATTCTCGAAAGTGTGCTCAAAGAAGCAAAGATCCCTGCCATTCCCGTTAGGGCACTTTCACATACCTCACCTATCGCTATAGATGCCGGTGAAGTTGACGTTGATATCATCAGTCCCTCATGGTTCAAAAACAATAAAATCCCTAGCGAATACATTATCAGTGCCAGGATTATGCCCATTGTGGAGTACTTGGTTTTCAGGCCTGAAGATGAAGGAAAGTGGCCGAATAAGACATCAATTGTTAACCAATCGGTTGGTGTTGTTGAAAACTATCTCTATCACGATGAGAAAAGTTATATCAGGCAAGATTTCGAATCTGAAAAAGCGCTATTACTGGGACTAAGAGACAGAAAAATAGACGTCGCTATCGTTGGAGAGCTGCCCTTTAATCATTGGACAAGTAAACTCGATATTAACGTGAAAATAGGCCCTTTACATTCTCGTGGCTATTTACACATCAGAATTAGCAAAGACTACCTTAATCATCTTAAATCGATTAATCGCGCTATAGTTGCTCTGCAAGAGTCCGGCGAAATAAGTCGAATTTTCGAAACTTATAACGCCAACAAAGCCAACCTTTAGTGCCCTTTGTAACCGGGGGCTATGGTGTTGTTCTCTATGCCATCAAGCACGTCCAGATTAGATAGAGCTAACTGACATCCTTGGTCAGTAAATCGGTAACCTTCAGAGCAATCCACTTGCCACTGGCGCAATATATAAGCTGCTAAAGGGGCTCTAACACTCATAACCAGCTTGCCGTCTGTCATGTCGTAGTCCATTTCAACCGCTTTAGATTGCTTGATGCTTGGATGTGGTATCAGAGTCAACTCAACCATTTGATTCCATTGCTCATCGGCTTGTCGACCTTCCGAATTAGCAATATCTCTATCGACCACTTCAATAAAAGTAAAACGACTACAAACAAAATCGCGGAAGCTCTGATGTTTTCGATCGTAAGCGCGAACGTGCCAACGATGCCCATTATTCACCACAGCATGAGGGACTAGCTCACGAACACTTTCTCCAGAAGAAACTGACACATAGCCACAGCGTATGGGTCTCTTGTTATGAATGGCTCGCATGAGAGCGGATATGATATCGGCGTTAGGGTGTATTAAATGCGTTGCGTCAAAACATTGCTCTGAAGGCTGAATTCCGTGTGATATACCATTACCAAACCCTCGGCTTAAGGAGGTGAGTATAACTTCTGGATCATGTTTAAATATGGGTTTGAAATCATCAGTACGATGATAGTTTTTAGTCTGATGGACCAAAACTAAGTTATTTGGAGCAATCGTCTTATAAGCGGAAAAATCGCGTGTACTAGCCGCTAAACCAGTCTTAAATCGCTGGATTAAATCACTCCTCGAGATATGTCCAAAGTACTGCAAACTAAAATCAATAAAAGCCAGTCGCTCTCTTTGAGCATGGGATAACTCTTCAACTGCCAACATTAGATAAACTCATTTTGATTCGATGTATTCAAAGTAGCATAACCAAGAACAAATGCAATCATTTTGATGACATCTTTTTGAATTCATGTGAGAGAGTCATAGGCAATTAGTCTAAAAATGAACAAAAAACGAATGGCAAGGGTAGACATCAAATTCGTTTTGTTACATTTTTATGACTCCTGAAGGGAATCAAATCCGTACCAGTGAGGTCTTATAGTTTAAGCAGGTTACTTACGAGGTGAAATTTGCTTATGAATACTTATGAAGCCAAATCCATTTTTCTCATGCTGGAAAGAGCCGGTAAGGAAGGCTCTGGTATACTTTCTCTTTCTCAAAAAACGCACATTAAGCCTTCTAGATTAAGACGTTACCTTTCCACCTATTCTGAGTTCTTTACACAGGTCGATAGCGATCTTAAATATCGATTGAATACGTCAAACCATTTTCATGGTTCAACTCAAGACATGTTAACTGCATTAAAGAGCGAAAGTCGTATAGATCGTATTAAGCAGACATTTGAGCTATACAATGTCTGGCCAATTTTAACCTCGGCACTCGTTTTATTAGCCATTCTCAACTCTTCTTGGGATATTTTTTAGGGATAAAATGTCTACTAGCGATCTTGAATAGAAAAATATAGAAATCTATTCAAGTCGCTCCATTAAATAAGCTTTACCCATGCATTTTCCCCATGGGCAATTAAACTATTCGAACCAATCCTATCAACAATACTGCAATCATCCTTTTCCCTTATGTGTTGAATATTAGCGTTCCTCTACTAATATTTAGTTGTTCTTTTATTTAAAAACTGTAGGTTTTAAACAATGCCTAGTTCACGCTCTGACAAAGAGCTTGCTGCACGTGACCAATACATTACGACAATTATTGACTCTACACCTGATCCTCTGCTCGTTGTCGACCATCATGGCAAAATACTTATTGTAAACAATCAACTTAAAAATGAGTTCGGATACGAAAAGGACGAATTAATCGGTAAGAAAATAGAAATATTACTGCCGCATCAATTCAGGAAAAACCATGTTCAATTTAGAGATTCTTTCTTTAAAAAAGGCTCTATCAGACAAATGGGTGAAGGGTCAGAACTCTTCGCCGAACGTAAAAATGGAGAGCATTTCCCAGTAGAAATTTGCTTAAGCCCCATTCCTGAAAAAAAACAGGTTATCGCAATTGTTAGAAACGTCACAAAAAGAAAAGAGTTGGACAGATTGATTGAAGCCAGAGACAAATACGTTACTGCTTTAATGGAATCTACACCTGACCCCATGCTGGTAGTAAACAAGCAAGGTGAGATCGTTATTGTGAACAACCAAATGCTGTTGGTGTTCGAATATAAGAGAACAGAGTTAATTGGGCAAAAAGTTGAAATGCTGTTGCCCGAAGAGTTTAAGCACCATCACATCAACTTAAGGGAACGCTTTTTTAACAACAGCTCTGTAAGGTTAATGGGAGAAGGGACAGAACTATATGCTGTAAAAAAAGGTGGGCAGAAATTCCCGGTTGAAATTAGTTTAAGCCCGTTCCCTGAGGAAGATCAGGTTATTGCCGTTGTTAGAGATATAACAAAACGTAAAACCGTTGATCAACAACTTGCTAGAGCAATAGAAGAAGCGAAAGCAAGTAATCAAGCTAAGAGTGAATTTTTAGCCAATATGTCCCATGAAATACGTACACCAATGAATGCAATCATTGGAATGTCGTACCTTGCATTACAAACTGATTTAAGTCAAAAGCAGCACAATTACATCCAAAAAGTTCACCGTTCTGGAGAAAGTTTGCTGGGTATTATCAACGATATCCTAGACTTTTCTAAAATAGAAGCAGGAAAGCTTGAAATGGAATCTATCGAATTTCAACTCGAGGAAGTATTCGACCATCTATCTAATCTCTTAGGATTAAAGGCAGAAGAAAAGGGGCTTGAGCTTATGTTTAAGATACCTAATACACTGCCAACATCATTAATAGGCGATCCACTTCGATTGGGTCAAATACTGATTAACCTAGGTAACAACGCTGTCAAATTTACTGACCCAGGCGGCGAGATTACCATCATAGTTGAAGTCCTCAATTCTCAGGAAAAATCAGTATTAATGCAGTTCTCAGTACGGGACTCGGGTATTGGCATGTCTGAAGAGCAGCAAGAAAAGCTCTTTCAATCATTCACTCAAGCAGATTCATCCACAAGCAGAAAGTACGGAGGTACAGGGCTCGGCTTAGCTATCAGTAAAACCATGTCGAAACTCATGGGCGGAGAAATTTGGGTTGAAAGTGGATTGGGTGTCGGAAGTACATTCCACTTCACTGCAGAGTTTCGTCTTCAAGACTCCAATAAAATGGAAAACACGAGCTGGAGTGATGAACTCATTAATCTGGATAACCTTCGTGTATTAGTAGTCGATGATAATACGATGGCTCGTGAAATTTTGACAACCATGACCGAAAATTTCGGGATTCGAGTGGAACAAGCAGAAAGTGGCGCTAAGGCGATATCCATGCTCAACGATGCTTCCGAAAAAGAGCCATTTCAGCTTGTACTTATGGATTGGAAAATGCCGGGTCTTGATGGCATTGCGACAGCTAGAGCAATAGAGAAAGACAGTAAATTAAAGGAAATACCGAAGGTAATCATGGTAACAGCCTATGGTCAAGATGAAGCAGGAAGCGCCGGTAGTGACTTAGACATAAAATCGTATTTAACAAAACCCATTACACAGTCAACCCTTCTAGAAGCTATTCTTTCTGCTCTAGGTTTGAGCACAACTCGTAAGAATCGCTCTGAAATACGTAAAACAGAATCATCGAAAGATGTAGAAAAATTATGTGGCGCTAGCATCCTGTTGGTCGAAGACAACGAAATTAATCAAGAACTAGCCAAGGAACTTTTGGAAACTAACGGCATTGCAGTGACCATAGCCAATAACGGGGTAGAAGCATTAAATCAACTATCCAGAAATCGGTTTGATGGCGTTTTAATGGATTGTCAAATGCCTGTAATGGATGGTTTTGAAGCAGCGAGAAAAATCAGAGAGGAAAGTCAGTACATGACTCTCCCCGTTATTGCAATGACAGCCAACGCAATGGTCGGAGACAAGGAGAAAGTGTTGGCTGCTGGGATGAACGACCACATAGGTAAACCAATTAACATCAAAAAGATGTTCAGCACCATGGCCAGATGGATAACACCAAAATATAGGGAAGACATCTCAAAGCTCAATGTATCGGATGTCGATATTGAAGAGAGTTTTAATCTTGAAGGTATAGATTCAAATATAGGGTTAGAAATTACTCAAGGAAATAAAGCGCTATATAAGAGAGTATTAATAAAGTTCAGACGCTCTCAAGTAGACTTTGTCAGTCGATTTACCAAACTAATTAACAAAGGGGACAAGGCCGCTGCAGAGATTCTGGCACACTCATTAAAAGGTGTCTCGGGAAGTATAGGAGCAAAAGCTCTCCAATACGCTGCCGCTGAATTAGAAGCGTCCTGCCAAACTTATTCCTGCCAAGAGTTAATCCAAGAACAGCTCAGTATCGTGGATAAAGAGTTAACTATTATTTTGAGTTCCTTAAAAACTCTATCTAACGATAACAGCAATAATGGTAAGAGCACTGCTGAGCTTGACCTTAAACAACTGAAATCGATATTGGATCCATTAACTCGATTAATTGAAGAAAGCGATACGGATGTTGGAGACTTAATGATCGAGTTGCAACAAATCCCTGGCATCACAACATTTGATAATCAACTAAAGCAGTTAACTGCAGCAATAGATACCTATGACTTTGATAAAGCACTAGAGATAGTCACATTATTGAACGATGAAATAGCATAATAGAGAGTAATTTCATGGACAAACCTATAATTCTTGTCGTCGATGATACCCCCGAAAATATCGACGTACTTAGTGGGGTATTGAGGAATGAATATAAAGTAAAAGCGGCGCTCAATGGAGAAAAAGCATTGCAGATCGCCAACAAATCCCCTCAACCATCCATGATACTTCTGGATATCATGATGCCAGGCATGGACGGTTATCAAGTTTGTGCACACCTCAAAGAGAATCCCTTAACAGCCAAAATACCAGTCATCTTCGTTACCGCTAAAGATCAAGATAATGATGAAAAGAAAGGCTTGGAGTTAGGTGCTGCTGACTACATTACGAAACCAATAACCCCATCCTTAGTTCTGGCTCGAGTCAGCACTCATTTAGCGTTGTACGATCAAAATCTGGCGTTAGAAAAGAAAGTCCAAGAACGCACTAAAGAGCTTAGAGATGCCCAGCTAAAGATTATCCACCGTCTTGGTCGTGCAGCCGAATTCAAAGACAATGAAACCGGTTTACATGTCACGAGGATGAGTCATTACGCACGACTAATTGCGGGCTCGCTGTCACTAGGAAAGGAACGGGAAGAGTTAATTTTCAATGCTGCACCTATGCATGATATCGGTAAAATTGGCATTCCCGACAATGTCTTACTTAAAAACGGAAAGTTAAATGAAGAAGAATGGAACTTAATGAAAAACCACCCACAATTTGGTGCAGATATCATCGGTGATCATGACTCTGAGCTATTAAAAGTTTGCCAAATGATTGCTTTAACTCACCACGAAAAATGGGACGGTAGTGGCTACCCCAATCAACTGAAAGGAGAAGAAATTCCAATTGAAGGTCGTATAGTGGCCGTTGCTGATGTTTTTGACGCACTGACTACTGAGAGAGCTTATAAAAAGGCTTGGTCTGTAGATGACGCGATAAATCTAATTGATGAAAATGCAGGTTCTCACTTCGATCCCAATGTCGTGGCGCATTTCCATCAGGTATTGCCTGATATCTTGGACATTAAACGTACTTATGCAGAATCAACCGGTTGAAGATAATCCACCCACTATATTTAAAGGAGGCTTGGAATAACCATTACCCCGCTCATAGAGTTATTCTGTACAAACACCCGCGGCTTTGAACAATTGGAGATGAACATTAGACAAAGCCGCAATATTTCGTTGATATCCCCCACCAATCACCGCAGCAACCGGTAACTCCATTCTTTTGCACGCATCAAAAACAAGACAATCTCGTTGATAAACGCCATGAGTACTGATATTCAAATGTCCTAGATCGTCATCAATATGAATATCAACACCTGCGTCATAAATCACTGCATCGGGCTGGTAGGTATTTATAGCTATTTGCAGTGCTTGTTCTACCGTCTCAAGATACTCCTCATCACCAGTACCTTTAGCGAGTGCGAAGTCTAAGTCAGAAATCTGTTTTCGATATGGAAAGTTCTTCTCACCATGAAGCGACACAGTCACTATCGACTCGTTCCCCTGAGCCAATTTCGCTGTTCCGTCACCTTGATGCACATCACAGTCGAAAATTAATACCTTGTCGATATCAGGCTTAATCAGCATGTTTAGAGCGCAAAGGTACAAATCATTCACCATACAAAAGCCTGAACCAAAGTTTGCAAAGGCATGATGATAACCGCCAGTCAGGTTGATAGCTTTTCCATGCTCTAACGCTAATTCTCCTGTTAATACAGTACCTCCTGATGCAGTTAGCGTCCGTCTAACTAATTGCTCAGACCATGGAAAGCCTATTCTGCGCATGGCTTTTTTATCCAAACTCCCATCTACTAACTCCTGAATATAACGAGGCTCGAAAATCGTTTTGAGTTTGCTAATATCCAACGCTGTAGGTTCGTGAAAAACTGATTCACTAACACCGAGTTCCAGCAAACTATCCTTTATCGCTTGATACTTCTCAATAGGAAATCGGTGCTTAAAAGGGAGTTCTAGTTGGCTATAAATCGGGTGGAAAACAAGTGGGATCATTAATGTTCAATTGAAGTGCTTTGATCTTATTATATCGTTCGTTGCAATGTATGAAATCGCTTGATGAGAATACTCACCAAGCGAATAAACGTCATTATAGATTACCAAGCAATACCGTAATCTTCACCAAAATCACTGGCTCCACCCCACATAGTGCCATTCTCTTCATCGAAGTAGATAGCCGTAATAGGGCCTGAAGTACGTTTAGCAAACTCCACTTTGTAGCCTTTTTTCTCAAGATCTTCGACAACCCAATTAGGTACGTCGTCCCTAATCAACAAACGTCCAGGCTGAGATTGATGATCACCAAATGAACTTTGCATTTGATAACTGTTGATATTAGCAGCTTCAACGGCTTGCTGAACGTTCATATCAAACTCAACCATATTCAGGAAAAACTGCAGTAAATTCTGATCTTGCGAATCACCACCTTGTACCGCAAAAGACAGATAAGGTTTACCGTCTTTCAATGCCATACCCGGTGTCAAAGTCGCTCGAGGACGTTGCCCTGGGCGAAGAACGTTGTAGGGATTAATCGCTTCATCCAACACGAAACTTTGCATACGCTGGCTCAAACCAATGCCCGTTTTTCCAGCGATAAAAGGTGGGATCCAGCCGCCACTCGGCGTTATAGATACCACCCAGCCTTCAGCGTCTGCAGTTTGAATAGAAGTTGTGCCAGCCAAGAAAGCTTCATCATGTGTCATCAAATTAGCTTGCTGGAATCCAGCTTCGCCTGCAGCACCTGATTTAGGTGGAATAGGCGACCAGTTTTTTAATAAATTTTTATAGGGGTTCTTACCTTTTTGAAAACGGTAAGGGTCGCCAGGCTTGGCATTAACGTCATTCTTTTCCCAATTGATTTGGTCATAACGATGCTTGGCATACTTCTTAGATAATAGGCCATCAATCGGCTCTTCAGGCGGCACATAAGGGTCGCCGTAATAGAAATCCCTATCAGCAAACGCCATATTCATACTTTGATAAAGCGTATGTATATACTGACTGCTGTTGTAGCCCATAGACTTAACATCGGCATTTTCTAAAATATTCAGAGCCTGCAACATAGCAGGCCCTTGGACCCAATGCGTTAGCTTGTAAACATCAACACCACGATAATTAGTACTAACAGGTTCCTCAATGTAGACCTGCCAATTGGCGAGATCTTCCATAGTGATTAGCCCGCCTTCAGCCTGAGTCGCCCTAACAATTTCCTGAGCGATATCACCTTTATAGAAGCGATCATAGGCAGCCATGATAGCACCTTTTCGAGATTTGCCAGCAGATAGCGCTTTTTGCTCAGCTTCCACCAGCTTCATCAACGTATTGTACAAATCGGTTTGGACTAAGACCTCTCCAGCACTTACTGCTGCGCGCTTAGAAGGATCACTCTCGTCTAGATGAGGCAACAGTATGCGTTTGCTATCCGGCCATTGGGCAATAGTGTCACGATGGCGTTCGATATTATTCGCTTGAGACTCCTCAATGGGATACCCCTTCGCCATATTCATCGCTGGCTCAAGCACATCTTTCAAACTCATGGTGCCGTACTCGGCCAACATCACCATAAGACCACCTGGCGTGCCCGGTGTCACAGCTGCTAGAGGCCCATATTCAGGCGGATATAGCATTCCTTTCCCTCTAAAGAAATCAACCGTAGCACCACTTGGAGCGACACCCAATGCATTAATCCCCTTAACTTCTTTCGTATGGGGGTTGTATATAAGCGCCTGAGTTTCACCACCCCATCCTAAGGTATCCCACATAGTGGATGTTGCTGCCAACATAGTACAGGCCGCATCAATAGCATTTCCGCCACGAGTAAATGTCATTGCGCCTGCCGTTGCAGCTAGTGGTTTACCCGTTATTGCAACCCAATGTTTGCCATGCAATACTGGTTTTGCTGTTCTTTCAGCAGCTTGAGAATGGGCAGAAGTAAGGGATAGCACTAGAGTTAAACCGCCAATGGCAGCACGACCAAACAGAGCTTTTGGTCGTTTAAAAGCCTCAACGAACATAAGGTAAACCTCTCTTTTTTAAGTTGGGAATGACTTTAATCAGGAACCTAGTTTTCCTCATGTTAAACAGCGATTTTAGGATAAGCAATATCACGCTTTGTATTGATTTTATGCAACTGGAAACCTGGCTTAAACGCATACCCACAAAAACAATACTCACCTTCTTCACTCTTTTCTTAGTTAACGCATGTGCAGCACAAAACCAATCAAGACATTTAATAGCAGACATTGCTAAAGATTATTTCGAGGTATATGCCAAGCGCCAAGACTTCAAGAGGTTTATGAGCTTTTACGATGACAATGCACAATTTAACGACATCATTTACGGTAACCATTTATCAGGTAAGCATGAAATCGCCGAATTTTTAAACTGGAATAAAGGTCATTTTAAGCTGCTATCTGGAAATGAAATACTGACAGTCACGAGCCAAACAGTCGAAGACAATAGCGTCGTTACCGAAGGCTACTTTCATCAGTTTTCGTACGATAAACAAAACCTTGGCCCTTGGCTGTTTATTATCAAACTTGAGTTCAACGACCAAGGTAAAGTAGTCAAACAGACTGACTGGATAAATTATACGCCTCGGGAGCATTTCCTGGGAGGCCAGAACATGAACAATAAGCTCATCAAAGATAAATAAGGGATAATCAATGATCGTAAATTTAACACCAGCTCAAGCACGCGTTATCGGCGTTATGCTTGAAAAAGAAGTTACAACACCGGACCAATATCCGTTATCACTCAATGGCCTGACAACAGGTTGCAACCAAAAGAGCAATAGAGAGCCTGTTATGTCGTTAAGTGAACAGGAAGTTCAGGTCATCCTAGATGAGCTCAAAGAGAAGAAGCTGATCAATGACCAAGCGGGTTATGGCAGCCGTGTTGTCAAATACTCACACCGATTCTGTAATACTGAATTTGGTGATTTAAAATTCACTCAACAACAAACAGCCATCATTTGCGTATTGTTATTAAGAGGTCCGCAAACACCTGGTGAATTAAGAACTCGCACCAACAGGCTCGCCGAATTCAATAATGTTGATGAGGTTGAAGCCGCTTTGAATTCAATCAAAGCAGTAAATGGCGATCCTGTTGTTATCAAGCTTGAAAGAGAACCTGGAAAACGCGAATCGCGTTATATGCACTTGTTTACGGATATTAGCGAATACAAAGCAGCATCAGTTGACACCAGCCAACCTGCTACTTCTCAGGAAAGTCTACCCAATGACACCATCTCGCGAATTGAGTCATTGGAAGAACAAGTGGAAGCATTGACTAAACAAGTTGCGTCATTGACAGAGATGGTAGAGATATTGTCTGAGTAATGTTTTTTCGTGCTGAAGAGGTTCGCGGATAAATCCAGCTCCTACATCCCAAATCCAAGCCTGTAGGAGCAAGCTTTAACTGCAAATAAGCCTCTAAGTTTGAAGTTATTCGCGAACAAGTTCGGCTCCTACATCTAATCAAACCAAAACCTGTAGGAGTAAGCTTTAGCTGCGAACAAGTTCAGTTCCTATAAGCCCTATACTTCTTGGCTTGCTAAGTACTCGTCATAAGTACCGTGGAAATCAACAATGCCATTCGGCGTTAATTCAATAATGCGAGTAGCCAAAGAAGATACAAACTCACGGTCATGACTTACAAAAATCAGTGTGCCTGCGTAATTTTCTAACGCTAAGTTAAGTGATTCAATAGACTCCATATCCAAGTGGTTAGTCGGCTCATCCATCACCATGATATTCGGCTTTTGAAGCATCAACTTACCAAATAGCATCCGTCCTTGTTCACCACCTGAAATCACATCAACTGTTTTTTTAATTTCATTTTGGGAGAACAACAAACGCCCTAGCGTTGATCGCATAACTTGCTCGTCGTCACCTTCTTTACCCCATTGATACATCCAATCCATGAGGTTTTTATCACTTTCGAAATCAGCCGCATGGTCTTGTGCGTAATAGCCAATATTGGCATTTTCAGACCATTTGATGTCACCACCATCTGCGTCTAAGTCGCCAACTAAGCACTTAAGCAATGTGGTTTTACCGATACCATTCGGACCGATAATCGCCAAACGCTCTCCTACTTCGAGCATTAAATCCAACCCAGCAAAAAGAGGCTCATCAAATGACTTGGCTAGCCCGTTGATTTCCAGTGCTTGCCTATGCAATTTTTTCTCTTGCTCAAATCGGATATAAGGATTCTGGCGGCTAGAAGGTTTAACTTCTTCAAGCTGGATTTTGTCAATCTGCTTCGCACGTGATGTTGCCTGTTTTGACTTAGATGCATTAGCAGAGAATCGACTTACGAAAGTTCTTAGTTCAGCTATTTGCGCTTTCTTCTTGGCATTATCTGCCAACAAACGTTCACGAGCTTGGGTTGCTGCTGTCATATATTCATCGTAGTTGCCAGCAAACACTCGAAGTTCACCATAATCCAAGTCAGCCATATGTGTACAAACGCTGTTTAAGAAGTGGCGATCGTGCGAGATGATAATCATAGTGCACTGACGTTCATTCAACACACCTTCTAACCAACGAATAGTATTGATATCCAAGTTGTTGGTTGGTTCATCGAGCAACATGATATCTGGATCACCGAACAGCACCTGAGCCAGTAACACACGTAGTTTCCACCCAGGTGCAATTTCACTCATTGGGCCATAATGTTGTTCAACGGGAATACCAACACCAATCAGCAGCTCTCCGGCTCTTGCTTCCGCTGTGTAACCATCCATCTCAGCAAATTCAGCTTCCAAATCGCCAGCACGTATACCGTCTTCATCTGTCATCTCAGCTTTGGCATAAATAGCATCACGCTCCGACTTAACCGCCCAAAGCTCTTCATGGCCCATAACAACAGTGTCGATAACGCTGTACTCTTCGTACGCAAATTGATCCTGCTTTAGCTTACCGATACGCTCATTTGGATCTTTGGAAACATTTCCTGCACTTGGCTCTAAGTCTTTACCTAAGATCTTCATAAAGGTCGATTTACCACAGCCGTTAGCACCAATTAAACCGTAGCGATTACCTTCACCAAATTTAACTGAGACATTTTCAAAAAGTGGCTTAGCGCCAAATTGCATTGTGATATTTGCGGTAGTAAGCAATGTTCTATTCCTGTATGAAGGGTGAGCTGGGTATTAGGGTGTGTTGACCTTAGGGCACAAAAACGGCGCGTATTATGCCCGAAAAGCACCAAAACCCCAACAAAAGAAGCTCTACAGCCTGTTGATTATTGTGCTCCCATAAAGCAAAAGCTACTATACGCGTCAACTTATGCCTTCTAGTTAACAGACTATGTTACTCAGACTGTTTTTGTGGTCGCTTTTAGCCTTTCTGATGATGCATACAGCATCTGTTTTCGCAGCTCCAATTGCAGAGTTACAAGACCCTTCTCCGAAAACGCCCAAACAGGAGCCCGATAGCAAATTGACATTTGTCGGCTCTGATACCATGGCTAATTTAATCTTTTTTTGGATGGAAGAGTTTCAACGAACCCACCCTAACATTGGATCTGAGGTACATGCTGAAGGCTCATCAACGGCTCCAGCCGCTTTATTGAAGGGGCAATCGAATATTGCTCCCATGAGTCGGGCAATGACAAAAACTGAGCTAACGACATTTGAAGAAGCATGGGGCTATAAACCCACTCGAGTGAGAGTAGCGTTGGATGCCCTCGCCATCTTTGTTCATAGTGAAAACCCAATTAACACTCTGACTTTAGAACAAATCGACAGCATTTTTTCATCTACACAAAACTGTTCGACAACCCCCAGCATTGTCAGTTGGGGGAAAATACCTGGAGGCCTTGAAGGGCAGCCTATCAGGCTTTATGGGCGCACTAAAAACTCAGGTTCCAGTGACTTTTTTAAAGAAGTAGGACTATGCAAAGGCTCTTACAAACGCTCTATCATTGAGCTCCCCGGCTCAGCATCTGTCATACAAGCTATATCATCAGATATTGCAGCAATTGGTTTTTCAGGAATAGGTTATAAAACCTCTGGGGTTAAAAACGTTCACCCAATCACCTCGAGCGGACAGGTTTTACTGCCAAGTAATGAAAATATCACCAGTGGCGATTATCCGTTTTCCCGTTATCTGTATTTGTACCTAAACAAAAAACCGGGACACCCATTACCTCAATTAGAACAAGAGTTCATGGAACTCGTTTTATCCGCTGCAGGACAAAACATCGTTGAGTTAGACGGTTTTAGCGCTTTAACAAGAAATGAAATCACCAAACAGCTAAAACTCATTCAGCCATAAAAATCATCACAGCGCTATTTTACTCGTATAGGATTGTAAAAACTGAGCGAAGTTTTCAGGTTTTGAAATCGCAAAGCCCTGTGCAAAGTTAACTCCGATATCTTGCAGCAATCTCTCCGTTTTCTCATCCCCGACAAACTCAGCAATGGTCTGTTTTCCCATACTGGATGCAATGTCATGAATGGCTTTAACGGTTGCCAAGTCGCTCTTATCTTTAGCCATATCTTTTACGAAAGAACCGTCGATTTTCACGTAATCAACATCCATATTTTTAAGGTAGGTAAAGGACGACATACCCGCCCCGAAATCATCTAACGCAAATTGGCAACCAATTTCCCTTATCTCATCAATAAAGTTACTCGCATTCACCAAGTTGGTCACAGCTGAGGTTTCGGTAATTTCAAAACAGAGCTTATCAACCGGAACCGGTGTATTTTTCAGGCGTGATAAAATGGTTTGCAGAACGGTAGGACTGTTCAAGCTAGCACCTGATAAATTAATCGCACACTTTTCGAGAACATGCAGGTGAGCAGGATATTCTTCAAGTAATGCCACCGTCTTTTCAAATACCCATTCATCAATTCTAGGCATTAGTCCATAACGCTCAGCAATAGGGATAAACATTGCGGGACTCACCAAAGACTCATCGTCGTCAAACATGCGTAACAAGATTTCATACCTAAGCTTGTCACGGTCACCCGCTAGCGACTTAATTGTTTGAAAATGAAGTTCGAAATAATCTTTATCTAACGCTTTTTGTATTTGAGACAAACATTCCAACTCCCTGTTACGATAATCCATATCCATGTCGTCTTGGTCATAAATGTAATATTGGTTTCGACCGTTACTCTTAGCGGTATAACAGGCGTTATCTGCATCCTTAACGAGATCAACGGCGTTTAAGCGATGTTTGTCAATTTCAACAACACCAATACTGGCACCAACATGAAAAACCTTGCCTTCCCAAGAGAACCTAAATGCCGCCACATTCTTCAGTATATGCTGGAGCTTAGGCACCGCATCCTGTGCACCAACATCTTTTAAAATCATACAAAATTCATCGCCACCAACACGCGAGAGTAAATCGCTCTCTTCTAAGCTCTGACTTAAGATATTGGCAATATTTCTAAGCAGCTGGTCACCTGCCTGATGACCACAGGTGTCATTGACTAGCTTAAACTTATCCATATCGATATAGCACAAGGTTGAAACTGAATCCTTCTTAGCAATGACATCAATGGTTTCTTGCAAAATGCGTTCGAACGCATAACGGTTGAAGAGTCCGGTTAACTGGTCATGATTAGCTTGGAAAAAGACTTTCTGCTGCATCTCCAAGTCCTTAGTCACATCACGTCCAATGCCTTCAATCGCGATTAAATCGCCCTGTTTATCAAAGACAGGGGAATCAGAATAGCTAATGGTTTTTAACGTGTTCATCGAAGAGCGGTAAGTAATTTGATAAGGCTCAGATTTATGCTTTAAGCGAGACATCCTATCGTAGTCAAGCGCATCGGAGGCTGCCCCCACGACGTACTTCTTGTGATTAACTTTAAATTCATTGGCTGAATAGCCCAGGATATCCTCGACACCCGAACTGATATACGTAAGCTCCCCTTTAGCATCAACAGAATAAATAAAGTGTCCGTTTAAGCCGTCGACCAGACGCCTGAATTTCTCTTCACTTTGAATTAACCTTTGTTGATTAAGATACCTGGCAGTGATATCCCTCGCTGTCATTGCCAGCCCATTATCCGCTTTAACAACTTGTATTTTTAACCACTGCGCATTGGAAACAGGAGTGATGTTATGCCACTGGTATTCAAAGGGTTTCCCGGATGTCGCAACATCAAGATAATCCTCAAAATATTGCTCCATACCCATCATTTTTAACTGTCGCGAAAGCAAGTAATTCTTGGGAGATCGTAGATTAAAGTTAAACCGGTGAGAGGCCACCTTATTCAAGTCAGTTAACCTAAAGTCGTCTATATTTCCGGTTTTACCTTCAACAACTTCATAAACAAACATACTGTCCAAGGCCGCTTCACCTGCAGCTTTATAAAGCATTTGACTCTTGTTCAAGCTGGCAGAACTCTTGAGTTGCCAATACAGGAATAACGCCAGTAGCATAGACATTGAACATCCTGCATAGAACACAATAGCTCCCATATTGATGTTCTTATCAGCTGTTTGGATAGTCATAGTCCACTGCCGATCGGCGAAGTCGATCATTCTTGTTACAGAAGTGAATTCATCGACAAAATCACCATACTGGATCAGCATATTGCTGCCGTCTTTCAGCATAACACTGAATTGAGAGCCAATTAGTTCACCAATTAACACGTTCAACGTGGAGTTCAGATCAAACTCGGCAACGACATACCCAAGATCAACATTATTCTTATCGATTTGTATGGCAAAAAAGCTGATGGGGTAATCACTGCTCATAAAGCTGGTACTCACCCCGTCATCAATTAAGCTGTCAGCATCAAAATTAAAATCAGCTAAAGAACGACCGAGCACTTCATCCCTTTGCTCAGACAAGATCGACCATTGAATAAGTAAATCAGATGAAATCCACCAAACATCTTTGATGCCAGGCAGGACGTTCTTCATGCTCGCTGCACGAGTATGGAACCAATCGGTAGGATTTGGGTGACGGCTAGGCCAGGTTCTGGTGAGCTCTCTTAATGAGCGCTTTCGATCAGCAGAGAAAACTTCTAACGCATTAACAACTTGCTCTGCAACGGCTGTCGCTAAAGCTTCCCTACGCTCAGCTTCTCTGGCATCTAAGTAATAACGAGTAAAAGAAAAAAGCCCGGCTAAGCTCAAGAAAATGAAAATGGGCAATCCAATAACTCGTCGCCGCTGATCAATAAAAAACTTCATGATTCACTCTCTAAAACAATGCGCTATTCGATGTTAAGCAGCATAACCAAATGAAATTATCACTAAGGATGCACGCAACGACTTTGATCCATGGATTGTTATGCTGGAATCACCTTCAATTCATCCCTGCCTGCGATCATTGGGCATGAAGATTCTGTGACAAGGATATGACAGCTTTATGACGACAATTAAGGTGAAGTAGAGTTAATTGAAAAGATATGTTGAGGAGGGTATTGGTTTAGAAGCTCATATTGATGGTTTTACCTTGCTTACGCGAACTTAAACCGAATTGTTTCAGCTCATCCAACAATTGTTTCTTATCATCAATATTGAGAAAGGTCCCTATCTCTACACACTGTTTTTGATCTTGTAGCATCAAACCCAGAGGATCATCAGGGTGGTCAGG
The DNA here is from genome assembly GCA_004353515.1 of Alteromonadaceae bacterium M269. Taxonomy (GTDB): domain Bacteria; phylum Pseudomonadota; class Gammaproteobacteria; order Enterobacterales; family Alteromonadaceae; genus M269. The sequence continues at coordinate 274,126 of SMNZ01000004.1, forward strand.
CTCTACAACGATCACTTTGACATTTATTTTATTGAGCCTCCACCCACGAGCCGGTTTATAAACACCAAGCTGAACATAAATATCTTCATCGTTGATATGAATAACCTGTTGTTGATAAGTCGCAAAACAAACTCTGTGCATCAAAAATGCGAGTAGCCCGACTTCTAACCCCGCAAAAGGCAAAATAACCCAAGCGCCAGCAAAACTCCATGCAAGTGCAATAGTCAAAGAAACACCACCCAAAACAAAGAGCAGGTGTTTGGTTTGAACCCAACTAGCCGAACGATTGGGTTTCAGGATAAGTTGATTAGCGCCTTTGTGAGTTTGGACAATAACCACGTCAAAATTCCAATTTGCTGCGCTTCATGTCATTTTGCATAATGCGTGTTTTCATTTCCCAATACAAATACCTAAGTTAACGATGAATTCCAATAGTAGCAACTCGCCATTAATAAGTGATCTAGATACGCTAGTAGAGATTGATATGATCACAACAAACGAAACTGGCAAATCTGTGTTCACCAAAGTCACTCATCCTCTATCCAATCATGGTGGTATGTATATTTCTGAGCGCCAACAAGCTCTTAACTTTCGCCATCGCAAAAGTGCTGTAGGCTACAAAAGTGACTGGCACACGGCGGGAGATCCAACGCTGATACTTGTTATGCAAGGACAGATAACTCTCGAGTTACGTTCAGGTGAAAGCAAAACGTTCACCTCTGGACAACAATTTATCGCGGCAGACTACACTTTAGAAACAGCAGATGAATCGATTACTGGTCATAGAGCTTACGTTGAGGGTGAAATAGATCTGCAAGCAGTGCATATCAAACTGAGTCAAAGAAGTAATTAACGAAAGCTATCAGCTGAAGTCCGGTCTATAGCTAAATTAATACACAAACAGGATAAGTATGGTCACATTGATAGAAAACTGGTATCTCGTTCACCTATATGGTGATGAACAAGGTGTCGATCTATCAGAATGGTGGGGACGAGTGTTGTGGGGAAACGTGCTTATGGATGCATCAGGTAATTTTGAGCCTGGTCAATTCGTATGCTCCAGCCCAGTTGTTAAGTTTATCCCCCCCTCCGTTAAAACACGCTCTGGTCTAATTTATTCATTGCAAGGCAAAGGAGAACGAGTTGATCTCCCATTCAAGTTTTTCCATAAGCTACGCAGCGGCGTATCACCCGAAAAACTATTACCTTACGCCAAAGATTACCCTGCTCCGCCTTAGGCCAGCTAGATAGGCTTATTACTCGCTAATATAAGCCTGATCTAGCGGGTTTATTGCGCCAACAACACCAGCCATGGTTTGGATCATATGTTCAAATTGCGGATTAAAGGTTAAGCGCGCATGCACTTTTCCTTGTCGACGAGTCCCCCAAGCTGAGTACCAAATATCGCCACCAGTTTTGCATTGCTGATAACCAGACGCACTTTGTCCATTGCGGCAAAATCGATAGTCACCTTCAACGCCGTAGTGATTATTCTTTGGACTAAACAACAGCCCCATATGCGAGTAGTTGGTCACTTGAAATTCTGGAACACCTTCTGGCATTTGTAGGATACGTTTATCGGCGAACTCTTCTTGCTTGCTTCCATACCAAATCAGGCGGCTCGAAGGATGAGTGAAGTGCTCACTAAATAAAGTACGCACATGATTAACATCAACAACACTGTCTTTTTCACTCATCACCATTAAAGTGGGTTTCTGATAGCCGTGTTTTTCAATTTCCTTGCGTACGTTTTTTGATGTTTTGTAAAACTGTGCGAAGGCATTTGAAGGTACGACTTCATATCGAGCATAATTCGTATGTGGGTCAGCATTTTCGCTGGGCTTGTATAACCAGTGTTTAAAAACAGAGGCAACTCCCGCATACCTGTCTAACCCAACGTTAGACTTAAACGCAGGAGAAAATAGAACCAGGCCTTCAATTTCTGGTATCTCAATTGCCAACTCAGTTGCTAAATTTGCTCCGGTTGAAAAACCACCGAGGTAAACTTTTGACGTGTCTTGCTGTAAGAGTTTAATATTTTCCTCAACAACATAACGCCATTGTTTGTATTTCACATGCAACATATCACCTGGCTTGCTGCCGTGCCCGGGCAATAAAACTGTGTGGACAAGAAAACCTCGATTAGCGAGTTCCCTACCAATATCAACAAAAGAGTATGGTGAATCACCTAGTCCATGGATCAACAAAACGCCTTTGCCGTTAGGTTTACGTGGAATCAACGCGTAAGGCGTATTCGCTTTAAGTTCCGTTGTCTTATCATCAGTCACAAAAACACGATTTTGAGCTAACCATGTTCCAGTGCTTTGAACATATTCTTCATATGAAGACACTGACGGCATAATGCCTTCTTCGGATTCTAAATAGAGCGGATTCTCCGGTGAGGTGCTACAAGCACTTATCCCTATAAGCCACAGAATCCAAAATACAGTCCTTAACAACCTCTTTCTCCTAAACTCTTTTCTTAAAAACACTTACTGATAGCATGAGGATTAACATGATATCGCTAAATGTCTTATCAGTTCATCACAGAAACATAAACTAAACTTCTCACCCTTAAGTGAAACTTAACGGACATAACCTAGGGTTATGACTTCCCTATTCTTTTTTGGCGTTGCAGCACCTTAGCTTCAGGTATATTGGTCGCTCATTAATTTCCATCTGAGCACTATAACTATGATAAAGAAGCCATACCTTAGTTTCTTACTCTTATCACTGACAGCAATCAACTTTAGTACCCTAGCATTTCCTCTTTCAGGTCAAGTGTTCAATGAGAAGAATAAAAGACTACAGGGTGTTCAGATAACGATTAATAGCAAACAGACCGCCACTAATAAGCAAGGTAAATTCGAAATCGATCTTGATAGCGCCGATGTCTACCAGTTCACCTTTCAAAAATCAGGCTATTACACGTCAGTACATACATTCAATGCTAGAGAGCTAGCCGACGGGAAAATTCCAAACTCTGTCACGATGGTCGCAAAGGTCCCCAATAGGACTCTCTTCGCTTTTGGTGGTGACGTCATGATGGGACGACGCTACAACCAACCCAAATTCGATAATTCAGTCCTGATTCACGAGCAAACAAAAGAAGAAGATACCAAAGCTGTTCTAAAGCATATCAAACCTTATATGCAGCTGGCAGACTATGCTGTTGTAAATCTAGAAACCCAAGTTGCTGATCACAAACCGACAGAGAAAGCTCCCAAATCAGTAACCTTCATCTCTCCACCTGAAACCTTGAATGCATTGACATGGGCAGGAATAGATTATGTCACTCTAGGCAATAACCACACCTTCGACTATTTGGATTCGGGCTTAAAATCAACACTTGAACATCTCAAACACAGTGGCCTTGGCTATTCCGGTGCAGGGCACAACGAAGAAACTGCACTCGCTCCATACTCAGCGAAATTGAACAATAGTGATTATGCCATGCTGGGATACGTAGGTTGGGAAGGTAGTGCGAGACCAAGTCAAACAGCCTCACCTAACAAAGGGGGTGCAGCACACGGAACAATGGAAAATATAACGTATTCAGTGAGTCAAGCTGTTAAGAACAAGCAGCTACCTATAGTGCAATATCATGGTAGTTTGGAATACACCGACGAACCCACTGGCGTAACCGAGCAACGCCTAAAATCAGCTATCGACCAAGGTGCCGTTATGGCGGTTGCACACCACCCTCATGTTGCCCAAGGTTTTGAAGTTTATAACGGTAAGCTGATTGCCTACTCAATGGGTAACTTCGTTTTCGACCAATACTTCTACTCAACCCCTCATAGCTTTGTGCTCTATGTTTGGATGGATGGTGAAGACTTTCATCGTGCAGAGATTGTTCCCGTGTATCTACAAGGTTATAAGCCAACTCCCGCTATCGGCAACAACCGTGACATCACAATGAAACGCCTTAAAACACTGTCGGCTTTGCGCGGCACCGATATGCTTGCATCAGGTGGTCATGGCGTCATACAAAATACAACAGACAAAGTTAAGACAAAGTCGAACAAACATCGCCTTGAAGTAAACAACAGTAACCTCGCTCCTTTATTTACTCTCCCGTGGCAAGCTTCAGTTGAGCAAATTCAAGTACCAAAAAATACTTCATACAGACTCGGTTCGGGTTTAACAAACAATGGTGATTTTGAAAACTTCGTCAGCTTCGATAGCCCTGAAAGAGGTTGGTGGAGCAGTTCTGAATACGAAATAGCCGGAGACAAGAACAATAAGTACTTGTCAGCAAAATCTGGTGACGAATCTCACTGGTTTGGCATGCAGAACTTTAGAAGAGTTTTTAAACCCAGTAACCCAATGACTGCTACCTTTAGAATTAAAGCACCGAAAGGCACGGGAGTGAAACTTTATTGGCAAGGCCGTAAAACAAGGCAGAAGTTCCAGGAAGCGCTAGAGCAAGGCGAAAAGCATTTAGTCAAACAAGTTGAGCTCGAAAGCAACGAATGGCAGCAGTTTAACGTTGACTTCAATTCACCTCGCATCGGATATAGAAGCTACCGTATATTGTTAGAAATAGACGCAGAAGCCTTCGAACTTGACGACATTGATCTTGTAGAGTGGCAAACAGCTTATACTAAAGATTCCGTCCCACCTAGAGTCAACCACCAAGCGAAACAAGCCACCTATATTGGCTTTCAAAAATCAATATCTGGTAGTGTTAACCTGGTTTTGTCGGAATGAATCATTGACCTCAGCATAAATTAATCAAGTTAAAACTAGCTTCCATACATTAAGCTACCTGCTCATGTAGGAGCCGGATTTATCCGCGAAAAAGCTTTAAGTCAATCGCTCTTCGCGCACAAGTGCAGCTCCTACAGGACAACAAAATAAACAGCCTAGTATAATTTTTTCAAAAAATGACAAAAGGGATTAACTAAGTACAATTGAATTACACTGACCTAGCCAAAACTCCTCCCTACAAATCAAGCTCTATTTTTTCACTGCCTTTTGCTGGAACGGCGCAACAAATTAGCACTTCACTGCGATCAGTTTCGAAAGACGGCCTCGTTTTATAAGCGACTTCACCCTGCTTAATTTTCACAGCACATTCGCCACAAATGCCGTTTCGACAAGCATATTCTGGCTTCAATCCATGATTCTCCGCCAACTCCAGTAAAGTGCCTTCATTAGGCGTCCACGCTTGCTCTATTTGCGACTGAGAAAAAGTTACAACTGCGCTGTCAGCTTTTTGCGCTCGATTACGCGCAACAACCACTTCATCAACCTCATCTTTCTGACGTTTCAAGGACGCTGGCCCAAAACTCTCAGCATGGATATGTTTGTCAGGAACTCCCAGAGACAACAGTAAATCATAAGTACCCTGCATAAAGGCTGCAGGACCACATAGATAAAAATCACAAGGCTCGCCAGGAAGCATGGTTCTTAACATTTCGGCTGACAAGCGCCCTTCAAAGTGAAAGTCCACTCCAGATTTCTCGTTAGCTTCAGGTTGGCTTATCACAGAGAAATATTGCGTTGGATAAGTAATCTTTTTGCTGAGTTGCTGAAACTCTTCATTAAACGCCAAGTTAGCGGTTTTTCTAGCCGCATGAATAACAGTTACCGAACGTGATTGACCATAACGATGAACCGCAGTAGCAAAATCGCGGAACATAGAGATAACCGGCGTAATACCCACACCAGCACCAATGAGAACCGCAGGGCGTTGGGTTTTAGTGTCAGGCACAAATAACCCTGAGGGGCCTTTTGCATCAATCAAGGAACCTACTTTCAGGTGTTTATGTAAGTAACTAGAAACTACACCTTCAGGTTTGTCTCCGTCTGCTTCTTCTCGTTTCACTGAGATACGATAAAAGTCATCTCCTGGCGCTGAAGATAGCGTATAGGTTCGACCAATATACTTTTCAGCACCTTCAGGTTTAACTCGAATAGATAGGAACTGCCCTGCTTTATACGGCAACAGCTTTCCTGCATCTTGAGGCTGTAAATAGAATGAACGAATATGAGAGTCTTCATCTACCACTTTAGTCACTTCATAAGGTAACCACTGTCGACGCATCGCCTGTAAGGCCAAAACATCATTCGCTTCATCCCAATTCCCCATCTTAGTCGAAGTAGGAGAATACTCACCAAAGCGCATACGAACTGGCGCCGCTTGTTTGATACATACACCGCGTGTCAGGTTAAATCTCCAAGCTCTATCAGCGCCTTTAAACGCTTCTACTTCGGGATGATCTTCCCATAAGATTTCAGTGGTACCGGTCAAATAAATCAAATCACCGGTATCAAAATCAATAAACAGTAATCCGGCTTTTGGATTGACAATGAAGTTGCCAAGAGTGTTAAACAGGTAGTTACCAGAATAGTCTGGAATAGTTAGAGTATTCCCTTCAACTTTAACGAAACCGCTACGTCCACCTCGATGATTAACATCGACGCCACCCGTATCATTTTGATCATCCTTATGATTATGGCTCGCAACAAAGAAAGTGTCGGCTTTACGGATGACTTCAGTCACATGCTCTGGTAACTCACTGAACGTTGAGCTTTCCAAGTTAGGAACAGCTCCGCCAGGTTCACGGGTAAACTCGATATCGCGTGTTTGAATGTACTTAGGGCAATTCCCAAAAGAATGCACAACTTCAGCACTAAACCCGCGCCCTTCGGAAGCAACAGCCGTCATATTCACTCGATTCCTTCTACGAGTAGGCAGTTCAATACCCAGAAAAGAAAGAGGTTTACCAACTTCCACATTGTTCTTAAGCGGGTCGTCTTTCAGTAACTCAGCATCGAAGTTCAGCGTTTTGTCATTCGGTGTTGAAATGAATCCCGGCTTTCCAAAAACAATAGAAGCCCAAGGTTGCCCAGAGTCATCAATACTACCGATAATGCCAAAAGGCAGTGAACTAAAGAACTCCCTATGCTGATCTGGCATAAAGGGGCGCATAATCATCTTACCAATCGCTTCTTGCTGCTCTTTAAGCCCATAACGCTCTTGCATAAAACGCTCACCAGAATGGAATGGTGATGTTTCTTTGCCCCAGCCCGCCAATTCAGTCATAAGGTACTCCTTAGATCTTAATTACGTGATTTCAGTCTGAATAACATTAAGCAAAGTCAGAAGCATGAGGCATAGGTTCAAAACCCTCAATACCTTCAACACGCTCAAGCCATGCTCTAATGTTAGGATAATTATCCAAACTTACTTCGCCTTCATTTACTCTTGCGATATAACTATAGTTTGCAATATCCGCAATGGTAGGTGCATCACCGACTAACCAATCCTGTTTAGCTAGGTGAGGTTCAAAAAGCTGAGTGAAAACAGCGTGCGCTTTCTCAACAGCTTTTGCGTGGTCACTGTCGTAATTGAACAGCTTAATTAATCTTGTCACACAAGGGCCATCAAATACTTCATGGACACTGACAGACAGCCAAGATTGCACTTCTGCTGCTAATGCAGGGTCAGTTGGTAACCAAGTGCGTGATTGATCGTATTTCAGCGCGAGGTAAGTCAGAATTGCTGTTGAATCTCTGAGATTAACCTCTCCGTCCGTTAATGTAGGCACTTGACCTAGTGGGTTAATTTTCAAAAATTCAGGTGTCTTGTGTTCACCATTTGCTAAATCCATCACGTGAATATCAGCATCTACAGACAATAGGCTCAACATAGCTCTTGCGCGATGGGCATGTCCCGAAAGTGGAAAGTCGTAAAGTTTCATAATTCCCCCTGCATTGGATAAAAATACGTTCATTCGTCTTTGTCGAGTTGATAATATAGACCAAGCTATTACACTTGATAACCGACATTAAACAATCATAGTGATCGCTTTTTAGAACAATGAAACAAGATTACTTAAATGAACTCTCTGTATTCGTTGAAGTCGCTCGTCAAGGAGGCTTCCGCGCAGCCGCACAAAAATTACACATGGGTGCTGGTTCTATCAGCGAATCGATTAAACGTCTTGAGGATAAATTGAACGTTCGCTTGTTCGAAAGAACAACGCGCAAAATCGCATTAACGCATGATGGTGAAGCACTCTACAGGCGCAGCTTACCTGCAGTGACAGACCTGGAAAGTGCCATTCGTGATATCAACGACAATCAAACCGAAATTGCCGGTAAGTTAAGATTAAGCGCACCGCCAAGCTGTGGGCCTCTGTTTCTCAATGAATTCATGATTGAATACAAAGCGCTTTACCCTAATGTCGATTTGGAACTTATCTATGATGCACACAAGGTAGATTTGGTCACCTCAGGCATAGATGCCACTATTCGCGCTAATTCGCTTTTAGAGCCAGATACTTATGCAGTCTCGGTTGGTCCTGCTGTCAAAATGATGGTTCTTGCGTCTCCCAGTTATCTTGAAGAAAAGGGAATGCCTAAAGAGCCTAGTAATATTAGGGAACACGACGGGATTTGTTATGCATTTGGAAATGCAGACACGCTGGCACAATGGAAATTTACGAATGGAGACGGTGAATATTCTGTTCAACCAAAGCCTAAAATCGTAGTTAACGACCTGAAAAATCTCACGCTCTATGCAGAAGCAGGCCTAGGATTGATTTATACCTACGCCTCTTTTGTCGAGGAAAGTGTTCAGAAAGGTTCTTTAGTTAAGGTATTAGAATCCTATATCGCACCATTGCCTCGCTACACCATCAATTATTTAAGCAAGCGCCACATGCCGAACAGGCTTAAAGCCTTGATCGAGTTAGCAAGAACTAAAACCTATTCCTAAAGCGTGTTAGAGAAGACTAGGCGGGCTTTGTATCCAGTTTTCTTTTGCATAAGCGGTACTGCCACAAGTGACGTGCAAGGTATAAGCATGTCGAGATTTACTGGATAGATTAGGCGCGCTGTAATGAGGCAATAAGCCATTAAAAACAACTAAGGTGCCCTTCCTCACTTCCAGTGGCATAGCCGAATCATCTGCTGGCCAAGGTATATCATGCAGCACTTTAAGCTCAGTGCTATCGTCAGGGAAACGCAAAAACTGTTCTTTTAGCGGCATGCCCGGCCCAGAAGACTGAACTTGTAAACAGCCGTTTTCGATAGTCGCATCTTCAATCGCAAACCAATAAGTGATGACTGATATTGGATCTGTTAAAAAATAAGTAGCGTCTTGGTGCCAACGCACCACACCACCAATCTTTGGCTGTTTAAAAATATACATGGACTGATGGATTTGTGGCTTCTCCAACCCCAAATCCTTAGCTACCATTTGTATCTTATCGCTGTGACTAAAGCGTTCAAAATCAGGATGGAGTCGATGTAGTGCATGCCCAATTTTATTAATACTTAATGATTTATCCTGTGCGAGATGGCCATCAACGTCGAATGCACCTTCTTCAAAGAAACACCTCACTTTATCTCCCGATGATAAGAAATAGTCATTGCGCGTCTTATCGTGATCTTCTGTAGAAAAAATTGAACGCGTCGACTCGGGATCAAAATCTTCGACAATCTGATTGGCAGCCTGCTTTAATTCATCCATCTCTTGTTCTGAAAATAACTCAGGCAGTACCAGGTAGCCCTTCTCTTTGTATTCGTTTAACTGCTCATTTGTTAGCATGAATTGGCTCATTCCTTAAACTATCTCCAACCTTGATCACTGCCTTTTCACCGGCAGTCAGAATAGCATTTCCTCCAAAGTAAGCGCCTTTTTTATCTTCCAACGGATTTAGCTCGCGCAACAATGCTAGCGGTTGAGTTGGTGTTTCGCGCTCACCACTTGTTTGATCAACCGTGGTTACTGGGCATCGTTCACAGGGTTTGCGTATAGAAAGCTGATATTGACCATCAACCTGTTCAATATTCCGATCAAACAACTCATCAAATGGATTATCCAGTGTATCAACCACAACATTGGGCCTAAAACGTTCCATTCCTATTGCAGGGAACCCGGCTTCTTCAAGCCTTTCATTAACCTCATCTAAGGTTTGAATTGATGTAATCAGATAAGGAAATCCATCGGCAAAATAGGTTTGCGAAACTTCATCGCCTTTCAAATACTTTTCTTTAATAGGTCTTGTTTGTCGATTGTTGAAACGAACTAGGCGTAGTGCCTGTCCACGAAACTCACCAATAGCCTTAACCAACCAATCACTGACTTCTTGCCCTTCATCCAACGCTGTCAATTCACTTTGCCAAACGCGGACTGACGTTTCCTGTTCAGGCACTTCTGCTAAAGAGATAGATATAGAGCCCGCCTCATCATGTGATAACACAAGGTGCGTTTCTGTAATTTGAGTGGATATAGTGGCTAACTTGGGTAACTGACGCTGCGTCATAAAACCACCTCGATTATCGACTAGCATCCATTGCCTATCGAAAGGCAACCCTTCCATACGAAGCTCACTTTGTGCCAATCGAATCCCTTGAAGCGATTTGACTGGGTATATAAATAAATCTGTAACTTGCATTTAAAAACCTAGGAGAAACTTATATTTTGGTTTATTGAAGTGATGGCCTAACGAGTGCTTATTTCGCAATCAAGATTCTCAATTTTAACATTAGTCACTTGCTCGTACTCGGAAAATTGAAACAGAGAAGTTAACGTGATTTCACTTCTATTATTTGCCATAACTTGATGCGTATCCTGCTGATTATTCTCTTGCTTTTTCCAGTTAAAGGAGTCTTCAAGCTTATATTCTATTTCGATGTCACACTCGACGCCCACTTCAACATCCATGGCCTCTCTGAGTTCAGAAAAGATATCGTAACTTACTTTCACTTCACATCGCTGCCAAAATTCGGCGGTTGCAGCTTTACGGCAATCTAAGATTGCATCGCGAGTATCGACACAGACTTTACCTCGTCCAGGTCGATGCCACGCACAATCCTGACTCTTTGCGATAAAGTTTCTTTTAATAGAACTGCTTAATGAGCTAGAACCCGTTATTTCTATCAACTCAGCTTCAAGCCACCCAACTTGTTCTTGCTGGTTATCACCACTCACAGACCATCTAACTTGTGCCCAACCATCAGCAACTTGCATCAATGTCAGTACAGTATGAGGTGGGATAGAGGTTACAACATTCCCATTAGCTCGCTCTCTTATCTCAACTGGTTTGTCAGTCGAAATAGCAGGTGTTTGGGCCGATACACTTAATATGAAAAACAAGGGGAAAAGGTAAACTACAGTGAACAGCCTTTTCTTCATCATATCCTCTCTAATGCTTGCTTCATGGGTGACTAAGCTCCTAAATTACACCTTACGCAATAAAAAGGGTAGCGACCAGTTCTTATATAGCTATATCAGCAAAGATCAACACGCTCTAGCGAGTTAGGGAATATTATGGCCAATCAGCTCAAAATTGATATCGTTTCTGACGTAGTCTGTCCGTGGTGCATCATCGGTTACAAGAGACTCCAACAAGCCATCAGCGAACTAAAAGGCGAGATTGAATTCGATATTGAGTGGCACCCCTTTGAACTGAACCCTCACATGCCTGCCGAAGGCCAAGATGCGATTGAACACATTACTCAAAAGTACGGCCGTTCCTTAGATGAGATGAAAGCTGCCAGAGCACAAATGGCTGCAATTGGTGAACAGCTAGGGTTTCACTTTTACCAAGGCGATGACAGACGTGTATACAACTCCTTTGATGCACATCGCTTATTACATTGGGCTAAGTCTCAACATAAACAGACAGAGCTCAAGTTAGCATTATTCGCTGCCTACTTTACCCATAACCTCAATATCTCATCGCATGAAGTGCTGCTAAATTCAGTAGAAGAAGTCGGCCTCGATAAAACGGAAGCTGCAGACATACTTGCGTCAGACCAGTTTAAGAAAGACGTTCAAGAAGAACTGCAACGTTCCCGTGCAATGGGTATTCAATCAGTACCAAGCTACATTATTAATCAGAAGTATTTACTGTCTGGCGCCAGAGAAAGCCAAGATCTTGTCGCAGGATTCAGGCAAATCGCCTCTGAGGCAGCATAAGTTAAGTTTTAATTGAGCTAACTTATTCAATCGAACGTGGAGTTTGACATGAGAGCTTTTATAAACAAAAGACCATTTTTATTAGCGGGAATTCTCTTCTACTTGGCAGGCTTTATATCAATAGTCTCTGCAGTGCTTAACGGAAATACCACAAGTATCGCAAGTGGTGCCATGTTTATAGCCGTTGGTTCTCTCTATGTTCTACTCGATAAAAGAAAGAAAAAAACTAAGTGCCAGTCATGAAATTAAGAAGCAAATACGGATTAGATAAGGTTTAACAAAACACATAAACAAGGATGTTATTAATGGAGTATATCTGCCCTAAGTGCACAACATCATTTGATGACAAAATGGCTCTCTGCGAAAGCCGACGTGATAAAGATCGATGTTTTGGTTGCCCGACATGCCAAACCTTTTTTCGCAAAGAGCTTGTTTACCCAAAACTCAATAGAAAGATATTAATTCCTTCTATTTTTCTGACTGTGGTAACAACCACTTTCGCCGTTTCAGCAATAACACAATCCAAACTATGGGCTTTGCTTATGACGCCTGTCACGAGCTATTTAAGCTATCTTCTTGTCAGAAAGTTAACAGCCAAAGCACCACGCGTCGAATTGCATTTAGTTGATAGATAGTGTGGTAACATATACCAAGATTTTAGAGCATGGAGCTTTATTAAATCTCATCGACACCAGCAAAGGAAAAACATGAAAAAACTTATACTCTTAATTGCCTTAACCCTACCAACATTTGCTAATGCAGTTCCTACCGGTGACACGCAAGGTAAAGTGTCAGCAGTTATCGTTCATCACAACTTTCAACGAGGATACAATTCGTTCAGCATTTGGTTTAACGATATCCAAAACGACCGCTTCAATTGCCTTAAAGACAACGGTTACATTACCGTCAGAGATAATGGTGTTGGCGTCGATGCCGTCAACTATCAACAAATGTTCTCCACTGCTTTAGCGGCACAAACGTCAGGTAAAACCCTAGCATTGTCATCATCGGGTACAAGCCCTTGCATCAATGTGAATAGTGCTTGGATGATGCAATAAAAAGCGCATTTCTTTACCTTTGTAATGCTTGTTGGTTATTCACTATAGTCAACAAGCTTGCACTCTCTTTCCAACTGCGAGCCTAACCAACGATTTACAGTCCATGTTGTAAAAGTCCTATTGCTCATTTGACAAACTCAAGCCCCTACACAAAGCTAAGTGAGTAAAAAAAAGACCAAAGGAACAAGCAATGACCGACAAAACACTCTATGAACGTTTAGGTGGTTACGATGCCATCACCACATTTGTAAACGACTTGATGCCGCGCTTGGAATCAGATCCTCAGCTCGGACGATTTTGGCAGCACAGAGGCTCCGACGGTGTGCAAAGGGAAAAGCAACTACTGATAGATTACTTATGCAATAAAGCAGGGGGACCGGTTTACTATACGGGACGAGACATGCGGACATCACACGTAGGCATGAACATCAGCGAAAGCGACTGGGCAGCCTTTCTCGGTCACGCAGGAGATACTATGACTGCTCTCAATATCCCTCAGCAGGAATGCGACGATGTCGTTACTTTTGTCTTGAGCCTAAAAGACGACATAGTCGGGATCTAGCTCTACCGCTATTCCGCAAAAGGCTGTTCAAAACACAGCTGATTAAAGGTATCGAAATCAACAGCTGGGCTAAACAAGAACCCTTGAATACTATCACAGGGCATCTGTTCCAAAATAGCCAGCTGTTTACTGTCCTCAACACCCTCTACAACTGTTTTTATTCCTAAGGAATAAGTCATCTGGAGGATATGGCCAACCAGTGCTCGATTTGCTGATGAGTGACTAATATCGTCTATCAGTATCTTATCGAGTTTAACAACATCTATTGGCAATTTAGCGATATAAGCGAGCGATGAATACCCAGAACCAAAGTCATCAATAGATAGCAAAAAGCCTAGTTTTTTGAGCGCGAGTATCGTTTGCTGACAAGTTTCGATGTTATCAACCACACTGGTTTCGGTAATTTCTAGTTCTATACATTCTGCCGATAAATCGTGTTCTTCCAACAACATTCGCAATTCATCAACCAAACTACCGGACGTTAACTGCCCGGCGGATATATTGATAGAGATTCTGTCCAACACAGGGTGCATCTCAAAAAGCCGTTTTATTGCAGCAAAACTGGCTCGAGACATCCATTGCCAAATAGCATCAATTTGTTTATCCAACTCGCTTAACTTTATAAACTCTTCAGGCGGTATCCATCCTAATTCCTGATGATTCCATCGAAGCAGTATTTCGGCACTTTCTATCTTACGATTCCGCAATGATATTTTCGGCTGAAAATAGAGCTCAAATCCATTCTGTTCAATAGCGGGTTGAATACTGTCACAAATCGTTTTCTGTCGTTGCAACGCTTCAAGATGCTCACTTCCTACTTGCAGGGCACTATCATGCGGATAACTCGTATCGTTTTGAACACTTAGAAGGCTTTGGATGATGGTTTCTGGCGTATGCTTCTCGGGTTCCGTAACTTCCAGGTACGCAAGCTTGCAATAGATATTGAACGTCTCATCTACTGTATGAAACGGCATATCTAGCCTTGCATATAAACTTGAGATAGCAGATTCCAATTTCCTTTTTAAACCACGCTTTTTACCTACAAGATAAAAACCACCATCTCCGGCATACAAGCATTTACATTCTTCACAAAACCCTTCGTGTCCATAAGCCGTCAACTGGCACTGCAATAGCTCAGCCAAATGAATATCGCACTTGGACTTCAAATAAGAAAAGTTATCGATCTGTATCTGAATAACGTAGAAGTCCTGCTGGCTTTTCAATAACGCATTTAGCTCCGCTGTAACAACATGCTTTAGTGACGCCGCCAATATCGCGTTAGGTTCTAACAAGGTTTGAGTATAAGCTGTCGCAGCTTGGGTTGTATCGAAATTGTCATGAAGTCGATCGTACTCAGAAAAAGCCTGCTCGATATGCCTTATCAACTCACCGTTGTCCCAGGGTTTTGATAAGAAACGAAATGCAGTGCCTGAATTAATAACCTCTTGCGCATTTGAAAAGTCTGCATAACCAGACAAGATCATCGCAATAGTATCAGGATGCTCTTGTTTAACTTGTTTCAGCAACTCCCCGCCGTCAACATCTGGCATTTGATAGTCAGATAAAAGAACTTGAACGTCATAACTCGCCATCAGCTCCTTCGCTTGTTTTGCGCTATTGGCTACAAGCACTTTATAAGGACATTGATTCAGCGCTCTCGACAATGACCGTAAAACTGCTGGCTCATCGTCTACAAGAAGTAATGTATGTTCTTTTTGATAGGCAGATGCTTGCTCCATAATACCCTCTCAAATAAGTTAGCTAGCTCTAAGTGTAGACGTTAAAAATCATATCGGGCTTCAATTCGAAAACGAATGCCTTCTTCTTGCAAACCAACCAGTCTTTGAAGCTGACTAAAGCGCGTACCCAACCACCATTTCTTGCCCATTTTGCGGCGTAATCTAAGATCAAAACCTTGTGTATTCGCTGTATCAACAGGCGATGTCGCATTTTGTGCGAACTCAGTAATAACGGCAAAACGTTCAACGCGTAAGAAGCGAACATGCCATTGATAATTGCCAACCTGTTTTAAATTTCCATGTTTAATTTCAGCAACTACACTATTCTTTTGGTCATCAAATCCTTGGTCGGTGAATTGATCGAAGCTCTCTATCGAACGCCCTAAATCAAGACCAAATTGCCACGCACCTTTTTTAATAAAAGTCGATAAACGAACAAAACGGTTATCAATCGCCGTATCTCGACGAGCAAAGTCTGCATCCGCCTGTCCATTGTAGTTGACTAGCCAAGGCGCAATAGTCCATTGCCAGTCTTTGATTTTGAGTTTGTGTTGCCATTGAGCAATAGACATTTGACCAATAGTGTTGGTAGCTCCATCCAGAGGAGCAAAATGAGCAACAGAGAAAGTATCGTTTTTGTCTAAAGTGTAATCGAGGTGCACACCTTGGGGGTTCAAGTCACGATCCCAGAATATGTCGCTAACTTGTTTTGTTCCCCACGGAATTTTACCGATATTCAGTTTTAAGTTGTCGAACTTACCTGTGATATAGAACCTGTCAATGAAGATATCATTGGGCGGTTGTCTTTGCTCCGTGAATCTCGCAATAGTAATCGCAGGAACATTTTGTCTATTTTTAAGACCTGTTCTCAGGCCGATTCGAGTAGACCAAGTTTCGTTAAATTTAACATCAATGCCAGCACGGGCGATAAGTCTTAATCTCTCTCTATCTCTAAAAAAGTCATGCTCGACTTCATTCTCATATCTCAAAATAGCGTTAGCGTAAGGATTTATATCAACAGCCTCAGCTACATAACTCGTTACTATTAACAAAAGCAAAGCGACTTTTTTCATACTCATATTCTCCAATTGCGCTTTGGCGCTCCTTCGAAGTTCAAAAACGCAAACTACTGGTTTAGATGAAACAATTTATGAGAACTTGAAAACATCATAGCATAAAAAACGCAAATGTCGCAAATGTCGCATTTGACTTTTTTGTCACACATGTTATAAATATCCTTAATAGCGAGGTAAGCCATGATACGAAACCACTCATTAACAACCGGAGAGATAGCGAAGTACTGCGATGTTAATTTACGTACCGTTATCCGTTGGATTAATAAAGGTAGTCTAAAGGCCTATAAATTGCCCGGCCGTGGTAATAATAGAGTCCAAACCGAAGACTTTTTAGCATTTCTCTCAGAAAACAACATGCCCGTTCCTGAGGATCTACTACCTACTAAGCGCGAAGTGCTTATCGTCGATGACGAGCCTGCTTATTCGAAATCCATAAAACGCGTGTTGTCCAAAGCTGGCTATGAATGCACTATCGCGAATGATGGCTTTCAGGCAGGCCTGATGCTGCACTCAAACCACCCGACACTAATGACTCTCGATTTAAGCATGCCTGGTCTAGATGGTTTTGAGGTTATTACTTTTACACGAGGGCAAGAGTCAGTCGCTAAAACCAAGATTCTAGTGATCTCTGCTTTGAATGAGAGAGAATTACAGCGGGCTCTCGAATTAGGTGCTGACTCTGCGATAAGCAAACCTTTCAGCAATGAAGAATTACTTAAGGTTATCAATGAGTTAATCGACTAGTGCCACCTATAGGCAAGGAAATTGTCAGCCTAAAGGCAATATTTACTAAGGGGTAAATATCATGAAAATCAGGATATTCAGTTTTTTTTCAATTGTGCTACCTGCGCTGTTCATATTCTCTCACAACAGCCAGGCAGACACCCTGACGTTCGGTATTGTTCCCCAACAGTCGGCGAAAAAGCTCGCTGCTAACTGGTCACCGCTTTTTCAATATTTAAGCGAAAAGACTGGCGACAAAATTCAATTTGCGACTGCGAAAAACATCCCAACCTTTGAAAAGCGCTTAGCGCAAAAAGAATACGATATTGCTTACATGAACCCTTATCATTTCGCTGTGTTTAACCAACCCGACGGTTACCAAGCGTTAGCTAAACAGAGCGACAAAGCGATAAGAGGTATCATCGTTGTGCACAAAGATTCGGGTATCACCTCAATTGAGCAATTACATGAACAGAAGCTCGCTTTTCCAGCTCCAGCTGCCTTTGCTGCAACCATTATCCCAAGAGCCGAAATGCAAAAGAAAGGAATCAATGTGTTACCTAAATTCGTGTCATCACATGATTCAGTTTACCTCAACGTTTCAAAGAAGTTCTTCGTAGCTGGTGGTGGCGTGATACGAACCCTTTCTAATACGCCAATAGAAGTAAGTGACCAACTAAAAGTTATTTGGAAAAGCCAACCTTATACGCCACATGCGATAGCAGCCAGACACGATCTCAACCCAGAGACTCTGGAGCGCCTAAAGAAAGCGATGCTAGCAATGAATGACGATCCCGAAGCTAAAGCGTTGCTAGATAAGATCAAATTTAATGGTTTTACTCACGCCAGTAATAGCGACTGGGACGATGTCCGTGCACTCGACATCAATATGTTGTCAGTGCCAGAGAGTTAATAGGCGATAAACTCATGTCTTTACGCAGCAAAACCATTATTGGTATCGCGATAATCGAAGCATTACTGCTGATTTTATTAATCAGCGTAACGCTAAGTTTTATGCGCTCTACCATTAATGATGGCCTGACAAAAAGGGCGAGCACGGCTGCACAACTTTTCGCAACAACGACAAAAGATGCTGTTTTATCTTACGACCTAGCCTCTTTGGATGCGTTCGTGACGGAGGTTCTTACGAACCCCGACATGCAGTACGCGCGAGTATTGGATGCTGAAGGTAATGTCTTCTCCGAAAAGGGAACTCAAGAATCCCTTACAAAAGCCTTCAGACTCGATAAACAAGTAGAGGACGTCGACGACAATGTCTTTGACACCTATGCTCTTATCAAAGAAGGAGACTTTATCTATGGTCGAGTTGAAATAGGGATAGGTGTTTCAGGTATCCAGAACTCATTTCAGCAAGTCATCCGGTGGACATCTGGCTTGGCTATTACCGAAATGTTGTTAGTTGCACTATTCTCATTTGTATTAGGTACCTACCTCACTCGGCAAATTAAAAGCTTGGTTATAGGCGCTAAGAACATCCGAAAGGCGGTAAGCGATGGTAATTATGATGATATTCATATTGAAGAAAAAGGACACGACGAGTTAACTGAAGTTGCGCATTCATTTAACCGCTTAGTTGACAAATTGCAGCTAGAGCATAATAAGCGAGAAGAATATCAACGTGATTTAGAAAACTTAAATCAATCGTTGGAGCAACGTGTGGAAAGGCGCACCAAAATGCTTGCGGATAAAAATGAACAATTGCAACAAACCAATCAAGAGTTGCAAGCAGCACAGGCTCAATTACTGCAAGCAGAGAAAATGTCTTCTCTGGGTCAATTGGCAGCGGGAGTGGCTCATGAAATTAATAACCCTATTGGTTTTGTTAACAGTAACTTATCTTCGCTGAGTGATTACGTGTCTACCTACGAACAGTTGGTCACGCAACTGCAAGATTACCTGGGTTGCAAAGACGCTTTTGAGCGCAGGGATAAAGCGTACGCATTGCAAGATTTTTTGAAAGACGAGGATATGGAGTTCATCAATAACGACATAAGTGAGTTGGTTCATGAATCTATCGAAGGCTTAACGCGCGTTAAAGATATCGTACAAAGCTTAAAGCAGTTCGCACGTGCAGACTCCAATGAAATGCAATACATCAATATTAATGCTTGCGTCGAGACCACCTTAAAAATGGTTTCTAACGAGCTGAAATATCACTGCGAAATTACAACCCAATTTGCTGAACTTCCTGATGCTCCAGTTAATGTCGGCAAACTGACTCAAGTACTGACTAATTTACTTGTTAACGCGGGACATGCTATAGAAGGACATGGGGAAATAAAAGTATCAACGCAGTTACGTGATAACCATATTGCCATCGCAGTGCAAGACAATGGCAAGGGAATCGAAAAAGATCATCTTAATCAATTATTTGACCCATTCTTCACCACCAAAGAAGAAGGTGTGGGTACCGGGCTAGGCTTGGCAATATCTTACGGAATAGTGCAAGAGCATGGCGGAGAGATAGAAGTCGATAGCGTAATCAACGAGGGAACAACCTTTACTGTTGTTTTGCCTCTTGAACAGAAAGAGCAAGGGTCAACAGACCTGAATGAGGAGACTCAGCATGTCAGTAGATGAAAACGCAGAAAAAAAAGTACCTCAGGTAACTGTGTTGTGTGTGGATGATGAAAAGAATATTTTAAATTCTATGAAGCGCCTGCTACGCAAACAACCCTGCAAACTCCTAACAGCAGAAAGTGGTGCCGATGCGCTAGAGCTAATGAAGAGCAATAAGGTACATCTGATTATTTCAGACATGAGAATGCCTAATATGACAGGTGCAGAATTGCTAGAGCAGGTAGCTGAAAACTCGCCAGACACCTATCGCATTCTCTTGACAGGGTTCGCTGATATGGAGTCGACAGTTGCCGCAGTCAACAAGGGTAAAATACACCGCTATATGCAAAAGCCCTGGGATAACGATGAGCTTATCGCGGCTATTGAAGAAGGTATCGAAGCCGTCAGCTTAAAAGCAGAAAACAAACGATTACAACAGCGTGTAGCTGAGCAAAATAAACAGCTAAAGCAATCTAACCTCGCGCTTGAAGACAAAGTACTTTTAAGAACCAAGCAAATCCGTGCAGCCATGCATCGCATTGAAAACAATAACAATGCGACACAGCGTATGCTGTTTAACTTTATCGCCATAAATCCCAAGTTAGACGCAGGTTTCGCTAAAAATACCGGGCAACTTGCGGGTCGAATTGCCGAGCACTTAAAGCTTGAAAAGCAACAGATTAGTGATATCACTTTGGCCGGCTATCTGTGCGAAATAGGCATGCTAGGACTCGATCCTACCTTAGCTGAATTGCCTTTTTACAAACTGAATTACGATCAACAAAAACTCTTTTTCAGTCAGATACAAATGGCTCAATCCATCTTATCTCCAGCTCAGCATATGCATGCCATCACCGAAATTATTATGCATCAGTATGAACATGCTAACGGTTCCGGCTACCCCAATAAGCTAACAGAAGTGCAGATTCCAATGGGAGCCAAAATACTGGCTGTCGCACGTGATTACTGGCGTTACGCAACAGGCAAACTCAGTGACGAAACCATGGATGTCGAACATATCCGCGTAGAAATGAACAAAAACCGAGGCACAAAATATGCGGGTAACGTCCTTGATGTTCTAATGAATAACCCGGAACTTACCGCGAACACAGATCTAGAAAAAGGGTATTCTCCTGATCAGCTTAAACCCGGCATGATCCTGAAAAATAATCTACATACTGAAAATCATATGCTAATACTACCTGAGGGGCATATTTTTTCCGAAGCCTCTATTGAGAAACTTAAAGCATTTGAGAAAAACAAACAGCAGTCACTTTCTGTTGTCGTTGTGAAAAAGGCGAAAGCGACTGAAAAGCCAGTATCAACTAAAGAGGAATAACCTATGCAAGGCTCTATTTTTACTGCATTTTCTGAACTTGTTATCGAACAACAAGGCATGGCTGCCTGGGATGAGATGCTTGATAAGGTACAACCTGCATCCGATGGTATCTACACACGAGGACAGCAATACGACGATAACGAGCTGTTCGATTTAGTGGGTGCGTTAGCTGAAAAAACTGGCTTACCAGCTCCTGATCTGGTTAGAGCGTTTGGTCAGTTTCTATTCGACAAGCTGTATAACAACATGCCTCCCAATGTAGGGAAAATTGAAGACTTTAGAGAATTCCTACTCGCTATCGACTCCGTCATTCACGTCGAGGTTCAGCGTATCCACCCTGATGCGTATCTCCCCAAATTTGAGTATGACGATACGGAAGATGGTGATCTCATCATGTATTACGAATCCAAGCGCAAGCTATGCCACGCTGCAGAAGGCTTAATATTAGGAGCAGCTGCTCAGTTCAAGCAAGAGGTGAATATATTACACCCAGAATGCATGCATGATGGCGCCAAAAGATGTAAATTGATTATCCAAATTAAGGATTAGCCTATGGATGAATCGGTAAACTACAAACGAGCTTACGAGCGCGAGAAAAAAGCTCGCGCTATGGCTGAACAGTTGCTGGATGACAAGTCTCGCGAGCTCTACGCCAATGTCGTAGAGTTGCGGACAACCGTCGAAACGCTAAAGAAAACGCAGGCACAACTTGTTCAGTCAGAAAAGATGGCTTCTTTGGGCCAGCTTGCTGCCGGTGTCGCGCACGAGATCAACAACCCTGTAGGATTTTCACTGAGTAACATCACAACGCTAAAAGAGTACTTTGAGTCAATCATCGAAATTGATGATGCAATGACACAAGATGGCAAATCAGATAATGAACTGATGACAGACTACAGGGCGCAAAGAGAAGAACATGATATGGATTTCATTCGGGACGATACCCCTGAGTTGCTCGAAGACACTATCAATGGATTAGGTCGCGTTAAAGATATAGTCGCTAACTTGAGAAAACTCTCACATCAAGGGTCAGACGAATTTGAGCCTTGCAACATTAACGAGTGCATTGAAGATTGTATAAAAGCAACAGATAACGAGCTTAAATACAAAATGACAGTCGAGCTTGAACTGGGTGATTGCCCAGAGATTCAAGGACAAGCAAGCGAGATTAACCAGATCTTTATCAATCTATTCGTTAACGCGAATCACGCTTGTGAACCCAGTGGCACACTCAAAGTAAAAAGCTACGCTACAGCCTCTGATGTGGTCGTTGAAGTTTCTGACGACGGTATGGGTATTCCACAAGATCGCATCAATAAGATATTCGATCCGTTTCATACATCAAAACCTGTTGGTGTAGGTACAGGCTTAGGCTTATCTATTTCTCACGGTATCATGGAAAAGCACAGCGGCAGTATCTCGGTTCAAAGCGAGGTGGGAGTGGGTACAACCTTTACTTTACGTTTCCCAAAAACCAAAACCTAACTTTGCGTAACCTCATTTAGCAAACTACTTTTATAGCCTATCAAAAATAAAAAAAGGAACAGGTATGTCAAAGATATTAATCTTCAATTTTGATGGCACAGATAACGAACCTCAGGATGCAGATCAGTCAATCAAGAAAGGGAAAATTGAGGACGATAGCATCACCAATATCCTTAAGTTTCATATACTTTGCGGTGGTGACCTTAAAGAACAAAATACACCGTTAACAACCGGAACCCGAATACTGTATTACCATGGCGTTGGCACTTACGGCCATTTCTTCCAACGCAAATTCAATGCTGCTCTGTCTCCCAATAGAGGAGATGTAAAACATATTATCAATAACGCCCTCAAAGATTTCCAAAAATACTATTTAGACGAAGGTGGGTTTGAAAAAATACTGATTACGGGCTTTAGTCGTGGTGGTGCCATTGCGAGGCGTTTTGCTTCATTAATCAATGATAGAGTTGCGGATAACGCCATCATCGAGGGCATCTTTGATACTGTCGCCTCAATTGGAGCGCCTAATCTCAGCAAGAGAGACAGACCATCATCAGATGTTGTGTTTGAAAATGGTCATACTTTGCCATCAAATGTCGAAAAAGCCCTGCATATGGTCTCGCTTGACGATAAGAGACGAACTTTCCAACCAACGCTGATGAATCAGGAAGACCGAGTACTCGAAGTCTGGTTTGCTGGTGCGCACTCTGATGTCGGAGGTGGTTATCACTACGATGGATTATCAGACAATGTGCTGCAATTCTTCTTGAGCTGGATAGAAGACTTAACCTTAGATATCGAACTACTCAATCCAAGAAAAATTGACTATGCCAGCTTAGTCGATGAGGGAGAGCAGGTCGTTATCACGCAAGAAGATATGATAATCGAAGGCTCACACTTAGGTTACAATCACCAACAAGACCGCGCTTTCCTAATTAAGCAACTGACCCTGACAGACAGAGCTTGCGTAGTCATCAAGCAAGACCGCGTAACTAACGAGCTCCCACTTGTACACTGGTCAGTAGCGGACAAAGTGTTTGAAGACAATGATTACAAGCCGCAATCGCTAAAGACATCTCACAAGATACTTTATGCGGATGACAGCACGAAAGCTTTCTCCGGCTACAGTGAGCATAAATATCCGTTATCGCGAAACTTAGAAGCGCTACCTGAGACAGGAAAACAGACCAAAGTACACGCCTACATCAAATACAACCGCTCAGGGGTTGTGGTTGAAAAAGGAAAAACTTATAGCATCAAACGCATTGGCAACCACACATGGCATGACGGCGGCATACGAGATTTAGATGGTAACGGCTGGAATTTGGACAATCAGCAACTTGGTTTAAAAGAGCCTCTGATTCGTGTTATGCAACCGTTAAGACGCGTTCCTGACGCCGATTGGTACGGCCTATGTGCCACGGTAGGTCAGAATGATGTGCACGCTAGGTTTATTGGTAACGAAGGAGAGTTTAAAGCACCGAAAGCTGGAGAGTTATGTTTATTTGCTAACGACCTGGATGGCCGATATGGTAATAACCGAGGAAAATTAATGGTCGAGATTAAATTAAAGCCGTAGTCGTTTTTAGGAGAAGTACATGATTATTCTTACTGCGAGCGTCATTATTAACGAAGACAAAGTTCAAGAAGCTTTAGACTTAAGCCAAAAACATGTGAACCGCTCTCGTCTCGAGCCCGGTTGTATTGCACACGGTGTTCACCGAGACAATGAAAACCCTAACCGCTTAGTTTTCGTAGAAAAGTGGAGCGACATTGAAGCGTTAGAAACACATTTTGAACTTACGGAATCTGTTACCTTCGCTAAATCATTAAGAGCTCTAGCCAAAAGCAGCCCAGAGATGTCAATCTATGAAGCAACACAGCTGAGGCAAATGTCAGTTTAAAAAAGTTAACCTACGATAGATAACTGTAAGCTTGTACTAATCTGAATTTAAACTTTCCAGTTCTTGCTGATAACGCTGCCTGTATCGCTTTGTCAGCTTGGCTTTTCGGACTTGATCTAATATTAGCGAAAGCAGCGGAGATGCATTCTTTACAGGTGACTTTTGCGCCCCCACTCGACGTAGGTTCCTTTTAATAATCGCCATGGTCGCCAAACCACTTAGGGTTTTATCTTTCCAAGAAACCAAGGGGATATCCCCGGTAATGTTTGAGTCTTCAAGCCACTGGTTAGGCAAATCTGGTGTTGATGCCAAAGCACTCGCCATACCAACCATGGCGACGCCTGAATCAATCACTTTATCAGCAACTGCTAAGCGGCGTACGCCACCTGTTGTCATAATCGGAAGCTTTGATGATTGCCCAATCTGCTCAGCAAAAGTTAAGAAATAGGCTTCACGCTCCAAGGTTCGACCATCTGCTGTTCGTCCTTGCATTGCAGGTGCTTCATAACTCCCGCCCGACAGTTCCACCATATCAACACCTAAATCTGCGATAAGGTTTACGACTTGCTGGGCGTCATCAACATCAAATCCGCCTCGTTGAAAATCGGCAGAATTAAGCTTTACAGCAACAGCAAAAGTTGGTGCTACTTTCTCTCTAATGGCGCGAATAACTTCCACTAATAGACGAGCCCGATTTTCAATACTACCGCCCCACTCGTCTTCCCGTTTATTGGTTAACGGCGATAAGAACTGAGCGATAAGATAACCATGAGCGGCATGTACTTCGACGCCATCAAAACCGGCTTCTTCAGCTCGCGTTGCTGTAACCACAAAGCGTTGAATTACATCCTGAATTTGCTCTTCTGTCATGGCATCAGGTTGACTAAACATCTTCGAGTGTTTACCCATATTCAGTGCAACATTTGAAGGTGAAAGGACCTTTCCGCCCATATTTTTAAATACTTGGCGTCCTGGGTGATTAATCTGCATCCAAATTGCCGCACCATTTTCTTTTCCTGCCGCGGCTAATCGCTGGAAAGGTGCTAAATCAGAGTCTTTTTCTAATGCAACACCACCAGGTCCTGTCATCGCTAAATGATCAATCATCACATTCCCCGTTATGATCAACCCTGAACCACCAGCAGCCCACTTACGATATAAATTAATCAGCAATTCACCAGGTAACTGATTACTCTCAGCAAGATTCTCTTCCATAGCGGCTTTCGCTATTCGGTTTTTTAGTACAAGACCACAGGGGAGTTCTATCGTTGAGAAAGCGCTATTCGGCATAATCAGTCACATATTGAAGGAAAGTGGCTCAAGCATAACGCAAAAAGCCTTTGAATAGGACGGCGTACACTAAAGTCTTTAAAAAGTGCACGTCTACAAAATAAAACGCCTTGAGAACCGCACCCCCAATTATTACAAAGCCTCATTTCCTAAGAAATAGCCATAAATGGAACTCAAGGTATATATATTACGTATTCACCTGTTCATAAGGTTTTGATAAAGTCACACTGTTATCAACAACAAATAAGCACTGAGCAAGGGATATGCAAACCACATTTTCACATCACCGACCAAATTTGCTTATTACACTTCAAATCAATTCAAGAATACCTAGCCCAGAGCATAGAGAACACTTTGCTAAACCTAATGAGCTTAGTTCTTGAACACAAAACCTTATCGGAGATTAAACTATGAAGTACTTATTCGCTGCATTAGCCTTAATGGCAAGCGCTGCTCAAGCAACAGGCACTCAAGACTTTGAAGTAAGTGAACTCGGCATTGTAAGAGGTTCGGGCTATGCTTTTATAACAATTGCGCCAGCCCAAACTATATCGGATTGCCCTAGAAAAGACATGATACGATGGGAACTATCTACAGAAGAAGACAAAGCAATTTTCAGCATGGCTTTAACCGCACAGACAACAAATCAGAAACTTCGTGTACACATGGTTGATGGCGATTGCTTAGGCGACTCAGGAAGACCCAACATAACTAGGCTAGTAAAATAATTCATATAATATATGGAGCGGATGGCATTATCGGTTACTGCTATGTTCTCCATATCTCTCATCATTAATCACTCAATATCAAAACTAGAAAATAAATTCCCTTCATGAAGTAAAAAAACTACCATTGCGCCCAAAACACTCACCCGTAAACCTACAGGAATATATATGGGCAAAATTAAAACATTTGCAAATAAAACAGCACTCGACCTCACAACGCCAACATCACTCTTTATCGTTTTCTTCCTAGTGATGTCGTTACTCGCACAAGTATCTTTAAGGTTTCCCAATGCTGAGATACTAGGGGCTACATTCGTTAAGCATGTCAGCGATATTATGACTGAGCACGAAGCTGGTAAGTCTATGATTGTGCTTATGATTTGTGCATTTATTTTAAGCCTTGTGCGTCTTCTTTCTTATCGTAACGCTCCACAGAATAAATATACGCTGAGCCTTGTTCATCCCGTATGTAACTTTTTACTTTCCTTGGTCTTCGTCGAGCTTGCGATAACAGGTGCAGTCACACTTTCTGCATTAGGGAAGCCTTTATTTAAAGAGATGTTCCTCTACATGACACTTAAAAATATATTATTGAGTATCACTCTCTTGCTTAGCTTGATGTTGCTTAATTTGGAAAAAACACAAGATACCGCGAGCCGATTCTACCTCATCTCTTTCGCTGCAATATTGGCTGCTGTTCATGCTTGGATCCTTAACTCATGGCATGAAATACAGTTCTAATTATCGACGACAAATGTTTTGCGCTCAGCAACTCTGCCATTGACTAGCACTTCAATGGCGTAGGTTCCGGGATAATAGGTTCGTGTTGAGAGTTGCTTAAACGCTTGTTTACCGGCTAACTGTGTCGCCTCATTAGGCGACATAGTCAACATTTTCAGTTTAAACACCTTCTTCGCCTTTTTCCCATTTGCTAGAGGCCTTTCTAGTGCGTAGTCGACAACCAGCTGACTTGGTTCTGATTCAGATGATTGTAATTCAAACCGGAAGCTCATTTCGTCACCAATTCGCACCGTCTCAGATGAAAGCTCAAAGTTGCTGACGACAATATTATCGCCACCAACAAATCCAAGAACCGCCAGTGCTTGGGGATTCCCCTTTTTAACTAACGTTCTTAAACCGTGTTTTACCGTCCATTGAGAATCCTTGTTCCCCGTATCCCACCAACGTTTAGCTGTCTCAACAGTAGATTGCTCATTATCCTTAGCAATATCATTCAAATGATTGGCGACAGAGCGTCGAACAACTAAGTTTTCATCCCCATGGAGTCTATCCAAAATACGCAGTGTTGGAGACGGATCTTCAATAAAGGGTTTAAGTTGAATTCCCCAAGGTAAACGAGGTCGAGAGCCCTCCGATGCCAAACGCCTTACCCGCCAATCATCATGCTGAGACCAACGCCCAAGGTAAGTTAGCGCCAACTCTCTATACTCGAGAATATAAGGCCGAACGGCAAACTCAGCACTAAAAAACAGCGTCATATGCTCAAGCGTTTTAAGCGAGACTTCTGGAAAGTCCAAGCCGAATCGCTCCACCACATCTAGGAAAGGTAGGTAGATAAAATCAGTATAACCTTCTACGCCACCGCTCCCATTGTCTTTCCCCATAGCTTTCAGCAGGACTTCTACAACTTGTTCAAAATCCCTATTCAGTTGCGAGTATAGCCTATCGGCGATCTGCGCAGAGCGTTGCTTTAAGGCTAAGCTTTCGAAGTTTTCTAGTGACCTTTCAACAAAACTGTCGACATCAAAATTAGCTTCAGCGCTAACTACCATCTCACCAATTTTCTCAATCACACTTTGATTGAAAAGTGTTTTGAGCTCTTGAGGTGTATTGCTATTGTCAGACATTCATTTAACTCGCTTATTCGCCATAACCTTTTGCGTGGCTCAGCTGCAATTTACCGCGAACAAAGACTCCATTACCTCGTCCAATCTCTCGGTCTTCAGAATCATATACCACTGCCTCAGCAATAAACTGCGTTTTGTTTTTACTTACAACTTTACCAACTGCTTTGAGTTGCCCTTCTGATACCGGCCTAGTTAGATAGGTAGTAAATGACGTGGTTAGTACGAAAAACTCCTGTTCAAGTGAATTAGCAGCGAAGAAAGCGGCATCATCTAGCATCTTAAAATACACAGAACCATGCACCCCACCGCCAGAATGGTGATATTGCTCAGACAATTCTATTTGAATCTCGGCCTGCCCTTCTGAAACGGTCATCGTTGGTTGGAAGATAGTATTGATAGGCGCTGCAGCATACATGCTTTCTAACGCTCTAAAGTGCATTTCACTCATAGACTAGGATCTCTTGATCTATATTGTTTTAAAAAATCGTGACGGTATATGAACCTCAAACACCGTCTTATCACTTTCACTGTCCAGCTGATAACTAAACTCGTGCAAATTGAGTATATCTCGAGCCAGTGTCAAACCAAGCCCCTGTCCTGAAGGCTTCGAGGTATAAAACGGTTGAAAAAGATGTTCTTTGGCTTCTTTATCGAGTCCGCTACCATTATCAGTGATGGACAGGACGATGGCTTGTTTTATTAGCGATACATTGATGCTTACCACACCACCATCATCGACTGCCTCCAAGGCGTTTTTCACAATGTTAATCAACACCTGTTCCAACAAATTCTGATCCAGATCGACTTGAGGAAGCCCTTGTTCTATATCAACCTCAAACTGAATCTGTCGTTCAACACAAGCCGGCCTAAAAATAATGGCGATAGGCTCAACCAAATCTTCGATACTGGTGTAGTGCTTATCAGGCTCAGGTATCCTAGCGAGGCTCGCCAATCTGTGTGTAAACTCGTTGAGGTGACTATTACGCGTAATGAGCACATCTATCGCATGACTAAAATCTTGTCTGTCACTCTCTTCGAGTTCATCCCCATAGGACTGGCACGAATGCAACAATGAGTTAGTTGCAGCAACCGTGTTGTTCACTTCATGCGAGACCATTCGGATCAACTTCTCATAAGCACCACGTTCACTGCGTTGAAGTTCACGCGTGACATCCTCAATCAAATAATAGGATCGAGGGAAGCCTCTGTCGTTAAACTCGCCGTGATGACACCTTAGCCTCTGCCCGGTAGGGCTGTTCCATAACTCGGATGTCCACAAATCTAACTGCTCCAGATGGGCTGCGATTGGAGTATTCAACTGATTAAGGTTTTGCCCTTTTAGCTTGTCAGTCGGTAAGTTGAGAAAACGTTCAGAGCTTGGGTTGGTTACATGAATTTGGCGTTCAAAATTCAAAATCATCACACCAATAGGAGATACCTGCAGAAAGCGTTCTAGAAAGCCCCGCTGTTCTCCTAACGCTAACCTTTCTTGTTGGAGGCGCGACAACATTTGATTGTACACATCGACCAACTCATCCATTTCTTTCTGACCTGTTGAACGATAACGCGCATTATATTCACCCGCATGTATTACATCAGAAAAAGCCTGCACAAACTCTAAAGGTCGAGCTCCACGTTTGATGAATCGCGCTCCAATTAGGAAGGATAAAATCACCAGAGCTTCAGCAATAAAAAACCACCAACCAAGCTGCTCCCGATAAACGATCAGCGCAGCAATAACAGCGGAGTGAATACTGATTAAGTAGAGATAAAATGCGGTTTTACTCTTCACACCTCGATCTCATGTTTCTCAAGTCGTCGATATAGTGCCGCCCGACTTAACCCAAGCTCTTGAGCAACCCGTGTTAGATTATTGTCGTATTGTTCAAGCGCCCGAGTAATCATCAAAACTTCAACTTCACTCAAAGTCAACTGTCCAACTGGCGGCCATTGTGATTGTCTGCGTGGAGAGCTTTGCATGCCAAACGCTTCAAAATCTTCTGCTTCTAGCAGCGGTTTTGCACTCAACAACACAGTGCGCTCCAACGTATGCTTCAACTGTCTGACATTACCCGACCAAGGCTGTCGTTGCAGCCAGCTCAATGCACTAGGTGCAAGCTCAGTTTCCGGCAGCTGATGAGTTTCTCTCAGTTCGCGCAGGTGGTGAGTTGCAATCGCTGGAATATCACTACGACGTTCACTCAAAGCAGGGACTTCGAGACTGATCAAATTGAGTCGATAGTAGAGGTCTTCCCTAAATTCACCACGTTCAACCTGTTCAGCCAAATTCCGGTTGGTTGCCGCTATCACTCGAAAATCTGAGGTCGAGGTTTGGTCACTGCCCACAGGTTGAAACCTTCTATCTTGCAATACGCGTAATAGCTTCACCTGTGAGACTTTATCAAGCTCACCGACTTCATCTAAAAACAACGTTCCACCGTTCGCTTCTTCAATGCGTCCTTTGCGGTCGCGTTTAGCATCGGTAAAAGCGCCTTTAACATGCCCAAAAAGCTCACTTTCAAAGAGTGCAGAAGGAATTGCACCTAAGTTAACTTTGATTAAAGGCTTGTCCGAGCGCGAGCTGTTGGCATGAATAGCATCCGCGATAAGCTCTTTCCCGGTTCCGCTTTCACCTAAAATCAAAACACCGGCATCCGTTTTCGCCACGCGACTAATGGCCGTTAGCACATTCAACAAGCTAGGTGCTTGACCAATAATATTGGAAAACTCATAAGCTTTGTCCAAGCTTTCTCGATTTTGACTGTGAGCAGATGGCGTGTCTTCAGCGAGATCAAGTGTGGTCTTTACCACTTGCAAGAGCCTATCGTTATCCCAAGGCTTAGTAATAAAGTCAGCGGCCCCAACTTTCATCCCCTCTACCGCTAAATCAATAGAACCCCAGGCAGTCATGAGAATGACGGGAATAGAAGGCCATTGCTTTTTAATTTGAGTAATCAGCTCTAGCCCTTCGTCACCACTGGTTTCACGGGTGAAGTTCATGTCTTGAACAATGAGCCTAGGCTCTTGTTCCGATAAAAAGGTCAACGCCTCTTTGGGATCACTGCAAGAAGCAGACATAATGCCTGCTTTCTTAAATAACAAGGTCAATGATGCTGTCACTGATGGGTCATCATCAACGATTAAAACGTCAGTTTGGATCATACCTCTCCAGGATACAGGTTTGGTTTATTCATATCGCAGTGCCTCCGATGGCGTATACCTTGCCGCAATGTAACTCGGATAGTAGGCGGCAAAAAACGACAACGCAAATATCATTAGTGCAGATAAAACGAGAGCCATTGGTGTTGTCTGCCAATTGATAGCATCAATAAGTTCTAGCATGGGTAGTTGTGCGGCAAGCACACCACCAATAATGACGCCTAGCCCAGTAACGGCCAGCATTTCACCAATGATTTGCATACGCACATTACCACTAGGTGCCCCTAGTGCTCTTCGTAAACCTATCTCTTGTGTTCGACGTAAGACATCCTGCCACAAGACACCAATAAGGCCCATAGCAACCATCAGCAGAAAAAAGCCAGCCAAGACAGTAGCAATACGAATAGGAGTGAGCACATTAGCATGATGTTGCTCGCGCAGTTCACTCCAAGGAACAATCCCCATATCCCAATGAGGTGCAATAGATTTGGCCGTATTCAGCACCAATTCTTCATCACTGACAGGTGTTCCTGGCGCCATTTTGACGAATAAAGTGGTGACATTATTTCCGGGGTTACTCAAGTCGAGACTACCGATGGTATAGGACACTTGCTCGGTGAACTCACCTCTCTGACGATAGTCTTCAAAAACGCCAACGATACGAAACTCAGACTCACCGTCAACAATGACTCGGTTAACGGCGTTAACATCATCCTCAAAGAAACGATCCCTCATGTACCGATTGATGGCAACAACGGCTTTTTG
The DNA here is from genome assembly GCA_004353515.1 of Alteromonadaceae bacterium M269. Taxonomy (GTDB): domain Bacteria; phylum Pseudomonadota; class Gammaproteobacteria; order Enterobacterales; family Alteromonadaceae; genus M269. Next base: position 306,340 of record SMNZ01000004.1, read on the forward strand.
AGGTTCCGATTCTCCAGCCAAAGGCCAGCGACCATCAATGAGTTTAATGCCTAAGGTTTCCTGCGCACCATCACTGAATAAATTTCGGTAAACACGCTCAGTGCTATCTTTTGCAGGCAGCCGAGTTGTCCAGCTCCAATTACGAAACGCAGGTGCTGACTGAGCATGCGTACTCACAACGTTAGGTAAGGCATTCAGTGCATTGATTACATCGGGCAATATCTGGGTGTCTTTGTCCTGCCAGCGTCCATCTATACGCAAACTGATTTCCCAAACATTGTCGTAGTTATAACCGAGTGGACGCTGATAGTTGCTCCACAAATGGTAGCCAACACTAATCAATACAAACAACGCAAAGAAAGCGATGATAACTTCTAACATCACCAAGCTATTAGCCCAACGTCTATTCCAAGTTAAGGTTAAGATATGTTTAAGCATGGCGATGCCCTCCTCTCAATGCATTAGCCGGTGCCAACTTTGACATTCGCCACGCTGGATAAACACCTGACAACAAACCGAATACCAGAATTAATCCAAGTCCAGCCATAAATACCCCTAAACTCATACTCAACTGCCCATAGCGAATAAGCGTATTGTTCATAAAAGCTAACACCCAAGGTGCAATCACAAAGGCAACAACGCCACCTATGGTAGTCACTACTAGAGTCTCTACTAAAAACTGTCCCACTAATAGACGGTTTGATGCCCCAGCAGCTTTGCGTAAACCAATTTCTGGTGCACGTTCCAAAATTCGACTGACATTGAGATTAATCATGTTAATGGCTGGCAGTAACATAAAGACCAAAGTAATGGCAGCAATAACACTGATAAAGGTCGACGCATGACTGAGGTTCGTGCAATTTTCACCCAGAAACTTATTCGAGACATTGTCCAAAGGTGTTTTAGCTAAAAACAAAGCCTGCTCGTAGCGAGTTGGGTCAGGCACATATTCAAATTGAGACGCTAAGTCTTGCGTTTCACGGGCCATTAAATCGCGCTTGCTTGCATCCTCGATCCAAACTAAGACCTGACCATCACCAATCCACTCCTTTTGATAATTAGCCGATGGCGCTGTTGTTAAGGGTACCCAAATATCGCTAAAGGATGTTCGGCTCGTTTCAGGTTCGTCTTCGACCACACCTATAACATTGAAGGTCTGACCGTTTATCCTAAGCGACTGGTTTAACGGGCTTTCACCGGCGAAGTATTGCTCTCGAAGAGACTCGTTAATCACCGCAACGAATTGGCCATTTTCAAGCTCTGCTTGATCATACCAACGACCTTCTAACAACTGATGTTGCATGATCTCCCAATAAGTTGCATCTGTTCGACGTATCGCAAAATTCAGTTTCTGTCCTTGCTGAAAGACTACTGCTGAATGTGCACTTGTAGAAAAACTTATCTTGTCGGGTGTTTGCATTGGCTGAAGGTGGCGAGTATAGAATTGATGGCCAACACCACCATTTCTGGTATTTCTCTCACCGGTAAAGCACATCTCATCTATCACTAGATATTGTTCAGTGTTCCGAGCCGCTTTTTTAGGATTCAAACCCGAGTTCAAAGCGGCAACACCGACAATCAACGTCAGTAAAGTAATCACAATGCCAAAAATGTTAACGAAGGCCATAAATTTGCGCCGCCACAAAACCACTAAGGCCATTTTGAAGTAATGACTCAACATGGGAAGCTCTCCTTAGTGCACTAATTGCCCATCAAAAACACGTACTGTCCGCTGTGTTTGATCAGCCTGTTCTCTGTCATGTGTCACCATGACAATGGTCGTGCCGCGATTTTCGTTGAGATCAAACAAGATAGACATAATCTCGTTCCCCATATGGCTGTCGAGATTACCTGTTGGCTCATCCGCTAGAATCACAGGCGGTTCACCAACTATTGCCCTGGCAATAGCCACACGCTGTTGCTGACCACCAGACAACTGCGTTGGGAAATGGTTAACGCGTGCATCCAATCCCACAATTTTTAGGGCATTTAGGGCTCGTTCACGTCTTTCTTTATTAGACATGGGGCGATATAGAAGCGGCAAAGCGACATTATCAACAACGCGTAAATCAGGGATAAGATGAAAGGTTTGAAAAACAAAGCCCAGCTTCTCATTACGAATAGGGGCAAGCGCTTTGTCACTGAGTTTATCCAGTGTCTTTCCTTCAAACTCAATAGTTCCGGTACTAGGTCGATCCAGCAGCCCCAACATATTTAAAAGTGTGCTCTTGCCACAGCCCGAAGGTCCCATAATAGAAATGAACTCACCTTTGTTGATTTCTAAGTTGATGTCTTTCAGTGCCAGCGTCTCTATCTGGTCGGTGTAATACATCTTTCGGATATTCTTTAACGTAATGAGAGGTTGTTGATTTAAGTTGTCTGACATAATGATTTCACTCAATTAAGTTGTAATCGGGTACGATTTTTGTGTTCTGGTAATTCGGAGAGAATAATGCGGTCACCAGCCGATAATCCGTTCTTCACTTCAATAAAATTCTGATTCGCCAAACCAAATTCAATTGATGTACGCACGGCTTCTTGGTCAACGATTTTAAAAATGCTAGCTTTACCGACACCTGTTGCGGCAGGCCCGCGTTTGAGCATAAGAGTGTCGAGTCTTGTTGCTGTAATGATTTCAACATCCACGCGCTGATTGGCGCGTAAACCGGGTGCTTCACTGTTATTTAATGCAATCACCAAAGTCAGCGAAGTGTCAGCTTCATTAGCGAGGATACGTTGTAACTTCCCATCAAGGTTCCCCGCAGAAGACTGCACATTAACCCTCTGTCCGGATGCCAGTTGTGGAGCGTAAAAATCAGAAAGGGTCGCCTCAACCTGAAACGCATGTTGCCCTGCCACTGACGCAAGAACATCTCCCACATTAAAACGCACACCAGGCTGGTCAGCCAAGGTTGTGATCAAGCCTTTACGTGGCGCTCGTACGGTGGCTAAGTCCACCAGCTTTGCCTGTTCATCACGTCGTTTTAACAGAATTGAAATATCCAACTCCATACGTTCAACCTCGGCAGCTTTACGTTTTTCCAACAGCTCCAAGGTCACACCAAGTTGTTCAATTTCTACATTAGCGCGTTGGACATTCAGTTGAGCTTCCAACAGATCGCCCTCAGACGCAGCTCCGAGTTTGGATAGTCGTAGCATCCGACTTTCCTGAGCCTGTCGACTTTTTAAATCAATGATACGAAGCTTTCTATCAGAGTCAGCTTGATGGTATGCCTGATCCAGCTCCAGGCTTTTACTGCGCAATTGCGCTTGCGCCTGAACAATTTGGCCATTGAGATCATCCAGTGCAATTTGAGCGGCATCGACCTTTAGTTGAAGTAATACATCGCCCTCTTCCACTTCGTCGCCGAGATTAACAAGTACTTCCGTCACTTCTGCATCAATAGGCGCAGCAATTGTATCAGTAAAAGCTGGATGCAAAGACCCAACCGCACTGATAGAAGCATTCAAATCACCACGAACAACGGTACCAAATCGAATGTCATCGACACTTACACCAGGACGCACCGCATCACGAACCAAGTAACCAGCAACAGCCAACACCGTTATTACTGTCAACATAGTGATCAGCTTTCGTCTCTTTGCATGTTGTGTATTTCTTATCCTATCCATAACCGAACTCTTCTCTAAGTTCAGTCTTATAGACAAATACTATGCCAGCTTAACACGAAACAATTAAGCAGCTGTTTTAATTGGATTTTTTAAAATATAGGTAAGAATATTGTAGAAAGAAAATCGAAATTGATCGTACGGCTATGAACAGCACCGTCCGGTATCGGACGCTTACCTCCAGAAGTTGATCCGCCGCTTCAGAGAAACCTATTTTATGCAATTGAGAAGAAAGTAATTTTTTTACCAAGACAATAAACTCAAAGGCAAAAATAATGTCCAATATACCGTCCATGTATGGGACACATTTTTATTTTCAACCTAACAAGGAAATGGATGGTAGTTATGATTTTTTTCAAAAAACATTCCCCTCTTTTATCTTTAACACTTTATCTATTATTTTCCACCAGCTTTTTTAGCAATGACGCCAACGCAGCCCAATGCGAGAGAAAATTTGCAAATGATAGGTCCTTTTATGAATGTGACGGCGTCGCAGTAACGCAGCGAGTAGGCGCTATAACGAATAGGCGCGTAACCGGAATAGATGACTTTCGAGTCTTAGAAGACCGTGTTATTTGGCGACACATTGAAAGAAGCAGTATTGGTTCACCAACCCAAACATCTCGTTCCCAATATTTTACAAATACCTTTTCGGGAGATAGCCTAACCAGTTTCACTCAACAGACGCTGAACAACTCAAGAAACCGACAGATATTGTCAGAAGTTCAAACTGATGGCTCTAGAGCAGTTTGGCGATTCTCTGCGGAAAGTATTGGATCTTGCGGTGTAGCTTGCACGTCACAAGCCGCATACTATTATATTTGTTTAGGAGACCAAAGCTTTCCATCTAGACCCATTACTCAAATACAAAATAGAGGACTAGGTCGACAAGAAAGATTATCTAATTTCGTTTTTGACTTCGAGCTTAGTAGCGCAACATGGACATTCTTCAATGGAGTAAGCACAAACAACCATCAAAAAGATTTAGATCCTTGTGTCGCTCCAAGTTCACCAGCTTTTGTTGAAGCTACTGTTAACGGTCAAACAGTCAATATCTCTTGGGATAATGTTACAGAAGCCACGCATTACGATAGAGAAGTTAGTATTAATGGCGCTAGCTGGCAAAATCGTAGAACATATGATCAGCCACAAACTTCAGCGGTCTTTACTAATCAACAACCTCGTGAGTATCAATATCGTGTAAGAGCTTGCAATGATATTGGATGTTCAGACTGGACGGCATCAGGCCGTGTTTCTGTGCAAGCGACAATACCAACAGCACCTTCGTCAGTAAACGCTTCCGTAAGTAATAGCGATGACATCACTATTTCTTGGTCAAACGTCTCAATCGCTACACACTATGAGAGAGAAGTTAGGATAAACGGTGGCGGTTGGCAAAACAATAGACGCTACAATCAGCCTCAAACCTCGGTAACTTTTACGAATCAACAACCCCGTAGCTACCAGTATCGAGTAAGAGCTTGTAACGCAGCGGGATGCTCTGGTTGGACGTTCTCAGGACAAGTGACTGTGCAGGCAACATTACCGTCACCTCCTTCATCTGTCGGCGCAGTTATAAACAATGGTGATGATATTACTATCTCTTGGTCTAATGTTTCCATAGCAACACATTATGAACGAGAAGTCAGTATCAATGGCGGCGCTTGGCAAAACAATAGAACCTATAACCAACCACAGACTTCAGTCACATTCTTCAATCAACAGTCACGTTCATATCGCTATCGCGTGAGAGCTTGCAATACAGCGGGATGTTCAGGTTGGAGAACATCAGGCAGCGTAACAGTTAACTAAGTGAATATGTAAGCAAGAGAGCTAACACCACATTAGCTCTCTTTTACTTACTCGTTAACGCCTATCGCTCGATTGAAGTAGCTCACTGCAAAGTAATCTACAGGAAGCGTTTCATCAAAAACGATGGCGTTGACGGTTGTTGTCCCAAGCCATTTGTTTTGTTCTAAATTCCAATTTTCTGACTGATATGATTTCATCATGCCAGCAGTATTTTTCCATCGCTTATGACGAGTTTCGATAGGTATAGCTGTGTTATCAATGTCAGGATGAAAAGCACGGAAATCACGATTTACCTCAAGAGTTCCTGAAGCCGGATTCATTAAGTAGTATTTCACAAAGCCGTCGCTCAGCGTCACTTTAATCAGATGATAATCCGTTTTACCTTTAGCTTCTTTTCCAAGTAACTCCACTCTATGCCCTTCCGCACGCAAATCTTTGAGTACGTAAAGCTTTCCTGGAAGCTGGATACCATGAACAAGTGCTTGAGCCTTTTCTCCATGAATTATTTTTGCAGTGCTCATTTCAGGATGCCATTGCCAACCTCGTTCGCCATCAAAAGCTTCAGTAAAAACACGAGACTCGCCATCATAGATATCTATTCGCATTTGGCCGCTCCTTGTCACTCGATAAATACCATTCAATTCAAAATCAGGCTCCTTTATATGCAGTTGATAAGTCATTGAGTGGATGTTTTTTCGTATTCCAGATGGATCCTCAAACTCCTCATTGAGTTCCAATAGATTCTCTAAGGTTTTTGACCAAACATTGACGCTCACGACCAACAATAAATATGAAAAAATGCGCACGACTTTACCTACTTAAGTTTCATGTTTAACTTTTGAAGTAGAGTCGAGCGCCGCCCAAGAAAAGTTTGTTTTCTATGACTCCTGTTCTGATTTATTGAGCAAAATAGAAATATCACTTTGGAGCAACAATTGATCGATAAGCTGATGGTGCGCTTGTTCGGTGTGTCGCTTTAGAGCTCTGACAAAGTCCATAGAAGTTGCTGGTGTTTTAGGATAAGCATGCTCTTCAAAAAGCTGTTTTATCGCAGCTAGAATAGGCTCATCTCCCATAGCCTCTCTCAATCTCGAGAAAACCAAAGTCGCACGCGAATATTGGTCATGTGACTCTTCTGCATCCACTAACGCCAGCGTTGGTCTGCTTGAGCGCGCTTGCCCAATGCGGTATCGCCCTTCTTCGTATTCAAACAATGCTTGTGCAGTCTCATTGCCATACCGGCGCTCTAACATAACGAGCTCAACATACTTCGCCATAGACTCAATCAAGAAGCTACGGTCATTATATGCACCACTGCCAATTAAATGCCCAAACCACTGATGTGCGGTTTCATGAACCGTCCTTCTGTAGCGTTGGTCAAAGCCTGCTTTTTCACTGGGCTTTGCTCTGAATCCAACACGATTGTTAATCAGTATGGTTTGAGGCAATGCGTACCCAGTTGGACCAATATTGGGAAATGCAATCAAGTTCAATTGCTCACCTGGATAAGAATGGATGTTATCTTCAAACCATTTGATGGTGTCCTGCATCGCGGTCATATGCAGATCAGATGCTTCATCAGGCTTAGGTGCATAAATCTTCAAATCAATATTCTGATAAATACGTTCGACTGGCTCAAAAGGCACCGACAACCATACAGGAATATTGCGTATTGCTTGTGATGTCTCATATTCGAAATAACGACGTTTCCCTTCGACCCAATCACGTATCAACGCTCCCTGTGCAATTGCATATTGGTCATCGCGAGTTGAAACACGTGTTTTCATCTCAACAAAATCGTATCTACCATCAATAGTTTGATCTAAAGAATAATATTCAGAAGGCAATACAACGTCAGTCGGTGCCATTCCATATTCTTCCCTTATCTCATTACTACGGATCATCGCATTTCGGTTAAAACCAATATGCGGTAACAATGGAACAGAACGAATATAAGTAAAATCGGGTTTTACGATATGGTGTAAATCAGCAGGTAGCAGCGAAGGCTGACGATACTCAAATTTGACCTTTAACTTCAGCTCTTCTCCCTGATTCATAGGGCGTTCAAGCTTAAAGACTCTTTGGTTCAGTCTTTCATCGTAAAGTTCAAGTTCAGCGCCATCTAACGAAGCTTCACTAAATAGCGTGTTTCCCCAACCGCCAACTAACACCTTGTGAATAGGTTCATTCGAAGGATTTGTTAGCGTATAGGTTAACTCAAAGGCCGCATATCCTTGTTGAGGATAGATATCGACAACCGAATCAACCGCATTTACTGTCGGCTGGGCTATATCAAGCCAATGGCTATACTCTCGCTCATAGTCGATACGCCAAATCCGACTTTGCTCAGCTGTCACTAAGGGTACTTCACTTGATATCTGGTGCGAAAAAATCCCCATAGCCGAGACAATGGATAAGATGCTAACTCCCAATACCGCAAAGGATGATTTTACTTTGCTCATCGAAAAATTATTAATGCCAACATCGCGATGGGAGAAAGCCACTGCGATGCTCAACAAAGCCAGAGAAATGATCAGCCAGAATACTGAATAAGGCAATATCGTGGACATACTGCCACTGTATCCCCAAAACATATCAGGAGGTGAAACAGGAATGGTAAAGATATCCCAAAGTGGGTGCGTAACCCCCAGAGCTTGCATCAATGGCGAAAATTTCACTAACAGAACCAAGAAGATAATGAGCATCGCGATAAGTCGCTGATGAATTAGTGTATGAATAGCGACAAAAACTATGGCCATAGTTATCAGGGACAAATAGCTAAGACTAAACTGTGCCAAGTAATGCGTTGGCACAACCACACTACCAGCAATAGCCTCCGCAACAAAAGCTCCCATTGCTGCCAGCACTGCAACAAAGGCCAACAAGAGCATTAAGCTTAAGAGGTGACTTACGCTCAAAATCAAAGATTTAATCGGCGCAACCGATATCAGCTCAGCCATATCACTGGCTTTACTACGCCAACAAATCTGCCAAGAGAATAGTAGTGTGAGTAAGCTGCCCATGATAGGGATTAAATCCCAAGCAACCCGATTCAATGCATCAAAGCTGGTTGGTTCAAGAACTGACATAGCTTCCGCGTAACCTATACCAGATAATATTTCTTCAAACACTAGTACTGGCCAGCCACACAAGAGCAATATATTAAGTTTATTCGTGAGAATACCCTGAATGTCATTCAAGATAAGGCGCCCTAATATGCATAAACTTTGAGGACTTTGAATTACCCGTTGGTATCGAAACCCTGCGGTACTCTCGAAAGCTAGCTGTTCAGGCAGTTCTTCTTGCACTGTTTTTCCGCTCCGCTTGAATAGATTGAACTCAAAAGGTTTCGTACTTAAAGCTAGTTTTAAGAGTATGAGTGAAGCAACCAAACAACCGATTCTATTGGCTAGTAAAGATGGGTTAAATAACGTTAATTCTCCCTCTTGCTGGAGACCAGCCATTAAAGCGGTAATGCCATAGGGATCAAAAATCTGCATGAAAGTCATTAGATTTTCATTAACTACTTTACTACCGGCAAGAATCGGTGATCCGGTCATGCTAGCTAGAATGGTGTAGCCTAACCAAAACAGTATAAAAACAACGTAGATCAAAAATGTGCTGTTGAACTTTTCCACAACCCAAAGAGAAAAAGAGGCAAGTAAAGCAACGACAGGTAAGCCTAAAAAAAACCAGTTAAAAAGAGCAAAGAGAACTACATTAGCTTCGAGGTTAGCGTGAAGCGCAAAAATTAGATCACAACAAGCTAAAAAGCCCCATTGAAAAAGCACCAATGTCAGCCAGCGAGAATAGAGGCGTTGATTATGCGTAATAGGAGCGACAGATATTAGCTCATGCATATTAGATAGCCTGTCACGTGCATACATAACGGGAGATATGGCAGCGAACGCTAGAGGGAGTGCCAACATTAGCAACCCCATACTTATCATTTGCATTTGCTTCAATGGCAGGTCACTAATCGATCCGGTTCCTTCAGCCAATACCAAAGCAAATAAGCTCATGAGAGTACCCGTTATCCATACCAATGGCTGTCGGATAAAGAACTTAGATTCATTTAAGATCAGCGATTTCATGCTTGAGCCCTCCTTAGTTCAAGGAAGTAGCAATCTTGTAAACTAGCTGATTCGGGTTTTGCGCTAGGCTCAGGCTGTTCGTCGGCATAAACTCGATAACAGCTTTCCCCAAACTGGTAACTTTTACTCAAGATAATCGCATCATCTGATGGAGTTTCGTCTGTTACCCAGACTTTCCCATCAAGCTTATCTATTAATCCTCTTACACCAGCACTCTGTATAATCTGCCCTTTGTTAATCATGGCAACATGAGGACAAAGGTTTTCAATGTCTTCAACGATATGAGTCGACAATAAAACCAACTTTTGTTCGCTGAGATGAATCAACAAGCTATGTAAACTTTCACGCTCTGATGGATCTAAACCAGCAGTGGGCTCATCCATAATCACGAGCTCAGGATCACCTAACAATGCCTGCGCAATTCCAAATCGCTGTCGCATGCCCCCTGAAAATGTTGATACCTTTTTATTGGCAACATCACTCAAGTTAGTTAATGCTAATAAGCTGTCTATCTGCTTTTGTTGTTCACTCTTATCGTTAATTCCTTTGAGTACCGCCATATGCTTCAACAGAGCTAAGCAGCTCATATTCGGGTAAACACCGAAGTATTGAGGCAAGTATCCAAGCTTTTTTCTCAAACTCATGGGCTCGCTGAGCACATCTATTCCAGCAAAATCAACGTAACCGCTATCGGGCGGTTGAATACAAGCGAGCGTTCGCATTAGTGTGGATTTTCCAGCACCGTTGGGGCCCAGTAAACCAACCATGCCTTTAGGGAGTGTTAGATTGATATCGCTAAGAGCACGTGTGCCATCTACATAAGTTTTACTGAGTTTTTGAATGGATAACATAAGTTTGACCAGTACTTAAATAAGGTGGTTTCAACTTAGGTTTGGCAGGATAAAGTCACAAGCGATGGATGTTCAAACGTACTTTTTAGATGACAAACACCCAAATAGGCTATTTTTTTAGCCCAAATTCAGCCGTTCGTGATATATGATATCAAATGCAGTGGTTTACAGAGTTCCTAAAAGTACTAAAACAAGCGAGCCAAAATGCTCTGCAGCCTCTATAAATAAAAGGGGTTCGCCTCATAACATTGAATCGATACTGGTTAGTAGTAGCAAGAGGATGTTTGAACTTTCATCATCAAAAAGTGGAGTTTCATCAAATTAAAAAGACAAAGACCATTGATACCATTAAGGTTTAGTAGCACACCACTTAACACTCAAGGAAAATATGATTCGCAAACAGCCTATCGCTGATATTTTACTCAAGCTGCTCCCTATGTTCGCAGCATTAGCAATAGAAGCTCATATTCGCCTTTACCTTTCTGCTGCGCCTAGTGGTAGGTTGTTTACTTCAATCATTCTACAACTGCTGATTGAAAGCTCTCCAATTTTTCTTGTGCACTATTTAACGCTTTCCCACGCAAACAGAAAATGGATGGCTTGGACTCTTGGTTTCGTTTTATATCCAAGTTTATTGTTCAGCTTGCAGCTGTTATCTCCGACATTTAACAACTGGTCTTTATTTAGTGCCCAATATTGGTTGTTTTTAGTGATTGCAAATGGCGTGTTTAGCATACGTTTAGTTTTTTCTAACCAGTTGTTAGCACCCTATTACCGACTTTTTTCGAAGGCGTCTTCACTCAATGTTGTACTCACCTTATTGGGATTGGCCTGGGCGTTAGTGATGGCAGGTATATTTGCTTCAGTAGTCGATCCGATGCACAACCAGCCTATTCCTCCAAGGATAGAGAGTGATCAGTTATTAGCACGGCCCTTTGACTTTGTTAGTTACTTCTTACAGTTTTCATTTGTCGGATTCTTAATTGGCCTAGTATTTCTTATCAATAGATATGTGCTAATCCGACACCTGTTAGCAAAGCAAGGACTCCTTGGTTTTGCTGCTGGGTGCTTGGTACTGATTGTATTTATCACACCGGTTTTTGCTCAATTTGCTTTATGGCTACCTTTAAACTCAGGCGTAATAGAAGGTACATTATTACCTTCTGCAAATCGCAACATTTTCGCAAAAGACAACTATCAGTTTTGTTTCGCATTGCTCTTTATTAGCACACCTCTTATTTTGGCTTTTGAGCGCGAAAAACAGAGCAAAGCATTAATTGAGATTGCTCAACAAAAAGCGCAAACTGAGTTGCAACTATTGCAACAACAGATAAATCCGCATTTCTTATTTAACACATTGAATAACCTTTATGCTCTGACATTAAGCCAATCAGACAAAGCGCCAGATATGGTGCTTCAGCTCGCTAATTTGCTACGCTACACCGTCTATGAAGGGCAAAAGGAGCTTGTTCCATTAGTATCAGAAATCAACTACATAAGGAATTATTTGGCTTTACAAGAGATTCGGGTTTCGAGTCAATGTTATGTGAGAACAGAGTTTCCTGATGCCCCCACCGATATCCAGATATCGCCTTTATTACTCATTATTCTGATTGAAAATGCGTTTAAACACGGAGTAGAAAAATGTAAAGACGAGTGCCACTTGGATATCAGACTTCAATTGGACAGGAATCGTTTAACGATGCACTGCGCGAATACACTGCCTAAACAGGATAAGAGTGAAACACAATCAGGTGTAGGGTTAAGCAACTTAAAGCGCCGTTTGGCTTTACTCTACCCTAATAAACATAAGCTAATGGTGGAGCAAAATAATGGGACTTATACAGCAATGTTAACCTTGGATCTCAGTCAATGATCAACGCACTTATCGTTGATGACGAGCCGCTAGCTCACGATGTGATTTTGCATCACCTCAAGTCACACACAGATATCAATGTTGTAGGGCAATGCTTCAGTGCAGCGCAAGCCATGAACGTTCTAGCAAACAATGAAATCGACTTATTGTTCTTAGATATCAATATGCCTGAGCTGACAGGTATCGATATGTTGAAAGTCTTAGCGAAAATGCCGCAGGTCATTATTGTCAGTGCGTATCAGGAATATGCCCTCCAAGGCTTTGAGCTCAATGTGACTGATTACTTGCTTAAACCTGTCTCTTCGGAGCGATTTAACCAGGCACTGCAAAAAATCAGAGAGCGATATCAACTAAAAGCAAAGGCTACAGAAAATCAGGCGCCAAAGCGCCAACATATCATTTTAAAAGTCGATAGAGGACAACATAAATTTGAGTTAGACAGCATTCACTATCTAGAAGCTTTTGGTAACTACGTAAAACTATGGCAAGAACAGGGAATGACTTTGGTTTCCAGCACTCTAAAGCAACTTATTGAAAACTTACCCTCAGACCAATTTATTCAATGCCATAAATCTTTCGTAATCAATCGCGACTTCGTGGTTGGCCTGGACACTGAGCAAATAACACTAAAAAACGGCAACACCATTAAAATTGGGAAATCATTTAAGCCACGGATAGAAGGCATTTTCGAGAGAATCTAGATACTTTCCGGTGAGCTATGAAATTCAACTCTAGGTTTGGAGGTCTGACTAAAAGATAATTGTAAGCAATAAAAGGAAATATTCTTGAAATCATTATTTATTAGTTTGTCACTTGTTCTTAGCCTTCTCTCTAGCCCACAATCTCAAGCAAGCATTATAGAAGCTACCTTCGATAACGGTACTGAAGGGTTTAGGCTTTTCGGAGGAACAACAACATCAGCTCCACAATTCAGTAATAACGGATTTATCTTTGCAACTGATTTAGCAAATTCGTTTAGCGGTTTTGGCTTTTTAGCATCATCGGCATTCTTAGGCGATTTGAGCGGTGCTTTCGGACAAGAATTCAGCTTCGATTTAAGCAGTTCTGGTGGAGGTGCTCTAGTTGCTCCAACAGACTCTTTGTTTTCATTCTTTAACGGGAATCAATCAATTACTTTTGTTGGTTCCGTAGACCCATCGGGCATCTTCTCAACAGTCAACGCTGTACTTGAAGAGTCATCCAATTTCATTTTCCGAACAGACATAGATGCGACATCCCCCTTTATCATCCGCGGTGGTGATATCACTGCCACTAATGATGATATTCGCAATGTACTATCCAATGTAACAGACATTCGAATAAGTGGTGACTTGCGCTTTGGTATAGATACTGCGAGTTTAGACAACGTTAGGCTGAACCTTGTACCTGAACCAAATTCCATAGCAGTATTGGCGTTAGGGTTAGTACTCATACCTTTAGTCATGAGACGCACTAATAGACAAGAATAATTGGAGTTGGCCGCTAAGCTAACTAACCACTGTTAAGTAATTGTGTTGATCGGTACAACTAGCTATGTTTAATCCATTAGTGTACCAATTTGTGTTTACAATGTAACTCAAAGGAAATGTACAGACTCATACTCAATCTAGAAGGATATCGATACTGACGGCAGTCAGATGAAAACAGAATTTGACTCCAGTTGTCTATATTTAATGTATCCACACGCCTCGACTGTCGATGCTTTTACTCACTTGCTATTCACAATACCAATAATGAATGGTTTTACACTATTTCAGGGGTTCAGGCTAAATGAACAAAACTAGTCTAAAAGAAGTTTCAGATATTTCATTTTTTAGAGGAGCATTGAGCTTTCTAAATGCAGCTGAGATATTGGTGAAAAACGAAGGTAACATTCCTATTGATGCATTCGCATATCTGGCGTCACATGCTTTAGAATTATTCCTTAAATCCTATTTATTGTCAGTTGGTGCTCAAGAAGGAAAGTTAAAAAATATTGGTCATAGTTTAGAAGTAGCATGGAAAGAGACTGTTAAAGCAGGGCTACCTATAGAAAGTAAACCTCCCGAATGGTGTAGGACGTTAAACAGCACATTCGAATGGCCGTTTCTCTTACGTTACCCAAGAAACAACACTGGTATTGTCGTCCCCAATCCACAAAATCTAATTACTCAACTAAAAGTTGTTTCGCGAGAAGTATCTTCAAAACTAGGAGTGGACGAGCAGGGGAATTTTTTAAAATAATATGAGTAAAAGTGTGTTAGTACTAACCATCTTCAGCAACCAAGGCAGTCTTCAGTGCCCTTACTAGTGACTTATCAAGGAATAAAAGAAGATGTAATGGATAATCTTAAACTGTACATTAGTGACTTCGATTTCCATCTCTGTAATAGTGATAAAAAATACGCCCTATATTAATATATTATTACTCTAACCAAGAGAAAATTTTATTTATGAACGACAAAGTTATTGATAAATTGCTCTACTGTAGCTTTTGCGGCAAGAGTCAAATGGAAGTAAATCAATTGATTGCAGGGCCATCTGTATTTTCATGTAACGAGTGTACAGAAAAGATGGTTGAAATAATTTTGTCAAAGTCTGGAGATGAGCAAGCAAAGAGCTTTGTGAAAAGAATTAACGAAAATGAGAGACTGAAAGAAATCAACTTCTCTGATGGAATGGATACAGTGTATAGAGAAATCAGCTTCCCACCGGAATATAGACACGCAGGCATTACAATTTTAAATAACTTTAGTTCACTGGTCAGGGATAAATACTCAGAAGAAAACGTTAAAATTTTAATACAACAAGAGCATAATAAAGTAGTTCTTATTATCGAAAGTGAGCAAGGTGAATTAAAAGAGCGTATTGAAGAAACACTCCATACCTATGGGCTAGTTCTATCTGGAGAAGTACCTATAGATAGTCTGACAGATGATCCAATTAAAATAGCAGAGCTCAATCAGCAACTTAGAATTGCAAGACTCCAACTTGAAAACCAAAAGGAGCTACTATCGATTGAGCAGAAGCATAATCGTCAATTGGAAAATAAGAGTGCTTCAATTGAAAAACAGTATAAAGAAATGATGAGTCTACTTTCTGATTCGATGAAAACAAAAGATGACGAAAACACTTTTCTTAGAATGCTTGTAGAGATGTCTGCATCCTGTCAATCAGATATTGCTTCAAAATCCCTCAATTCATTAATTCATATAATTGAGACAAAAACAGAAGACAAAGGTGACGAAGTAATTGAGAATATGCAAAAGCTTCATGTAGACGCTCCAGACATATATGAAAGAATACGAAATTTTTCCGAGTCAAGCATCGCTGGTGTGACTGGAAACTCTATATACGCATGGGTGTTGTCAATTATTAACGCAATACCTAAATAAGGAGTAAAGTACAAGCGCATGTACATGGCCTGAGCTATATCACATTTTAATCGCTACTTAACTGCAATGCTATATATCATTGGTGTAAGGATTGATTCGTTAAAATTCCCTGGCTTTATACCCTCAGTTTCCTTCCCCTTATAACAGATTACCAGATTCACGCATACTCAATAAGAGTTATCAGCTCTAATGACGTCTATTTCATTTATGTCATAGGCAACGATAGGATAACCTATTCATATTTTGTCGATTCACCACTTAAGAAATCAAAACGTTTAACAACTTTCCTATTCTCAACAGTGAAAATATAACGCCCAATTGTAGTAAATTCAGTCACATTAAAAGAATCATCCCCTTTACAGTGAAAAGAGCCTATCTGTCGTATCCCTGATTCCGAAACATAACTGATATTACTTACATAAATATTATTTTCTTTTAACTCTTCGTTGAAAAGAAACCTAGCCGTATAGTTTTCCTCAAACTCGATTTCATTTGTATATTTTTCCATAAAAGAATGACATTGGCTCATCCACTGACTTTTTGCGTCTTCACTCTCTTTATCTTGCTTAACCAGTTTTGTATATTTCTCAACTTTTGACTGTACGAGCTCATTTGTCGGCCTAATGCATGCTAAGCTTTTATAATTATTAAGGTTTTTCACCCTATCATCAGGAGTATCAATTGGTAACTCAGTTGTTACTTTCAAGAGGTTATCAAAACTTCTATCAATAGCTTCAATGCCACTTTTTACTTTATTTGGTATGGAATCACTGTAATAACTCTCATCTTCATCTTCATCAAACGCATAGACTTTGTTACCACAATACATCAGTTCGTCATCTCCAAATGCTACAGATTTAATAGTCAAGCTGGGGTTACTTTTCAGTTCCTGCTCTAGGTAATTAACTTTTTCAACATCATCTGAGCACGAGTTGTATAAAAATATAGTACCTATAATGACTAGTGATCCGAAAAAGCTATCACTTTTATTATTAGATTTTCCCATAGCAGTCTTTGTAATCTCCCTTATTTCCAAAAAAAATTAAACCAGTACCAACAATATTCAATGAAGCACGGAGCTGTGCACACGTTACCTCATTGTTCATATATAGCTTTCACTAATGGCATATTTACCGAATGCTCCGTAATCAGAGCAAGAATATGTGTTTTACTATTTATTATCAAGCTCCACTAACGGAGCAAATTGATGAACATTATTGGTCCCAATTTAAAAGAGATTAGATTGGACAAGGGCTTAACCCAAGAAGAGTTTTCTCATAAATGTCAGTTGAATGGTTTTAACATTACGAGAAGCACCTTAGCCAAAATTGAAGCCAAGGTTAGGCGGGTTACTGATATTGAAGTACAGTTAATTTCTGAGGTTCTAGATATCAGTGTCGATGTCTTATTCCTTTCTGATGACGAAAGAACACCCACTATTTAAATTAGTGAAAGTTAAGTCTTGTCCTTACTAAACAACCAACTTCACAATTTATAATACTCTCTACGCTTAGTTCTGTCTGACGCCCCATAAGATTCAATATATTTATACCAACTCTTCACTTCAAATTCGGACAAGCGACGAATTTCGTCCCCGTAGGTTATTTCTCCTGTAG
Organism: Alteromonadaceae bacterium M269; assembly: GCA_004353515.1. Taxonomy (GTDB): domain Bacteria; phylum Pseudomonadota; class Gammaproteobacteria; order Enterobacterales; family Alteromonadaceae; genus M269. The sequence continues at coordinate 323,593 of SMNZ01000004.1, forward strand.
CTAGGTGCACAACTTCACCATAAGTCTTGTAGTCATATAAGACTCCATCTGCCCGACACTGAAGAGCATATTTTTGAGCTTTATCATCACTTCCTTGATAATACATAGCTAACAGAAACCACTTTTCATACTTAGACTTATTTAATTCAATAAAATCAGGATGCAACATCACCCTCTCAATATTGGAACTGTCAATAACATCTCTTATTAAACCTTCAGCCTTAAGCTTCTTAAACAATCTACCTACAGTTGATTTACTGGAACCAACAATTTCGGCAGTATCACGAATACTCTTTTGAAAACAACAATCATTCTTATCAAATACTTTTCGTGACTGTTTACTTCGACTATGAACTATAGAAAGTAATAGTTTCATTTCTCTTTTTGAAAACGACATCATTTCAATCCTCCTTTTATTTTACAAAGCACCTCCTAAGGTGTATTTATGGGACACAAAAAATCAAGATAAAGACTTTAAGATCAAAGTCTTAACCAAGAAATACAGAGTAATTTGCTATTATATTAGATATTTTAAAGAATCTTTTTAGATCAATTATTAGATAGGTTTTTAGAGTTACTTTTAGAGTCTTTAAAGAATATAAAGACAATGGGTTTAGATACTTAAACAGTCCCCCTTCCTTCTATCATCCATTCAAACATCTAAAACCATGAAAACTATTGTTAGAAGCTCTTAAAGCCTCTTAAAATCATCACTCCATCAGAAATTAACTATTAACAAAACAATACCTTAACAAGAAGGTTTACTGGTGATATATGAGATTTAAACCACTCTAACTACTAAGGAAGCTTAGTTTCACTTAGTAACTCATGTAACTCCTTTTTAGTCACTGATCTTAAGAAACGGTAAAAAGTAGCAATACCAATACCAGAAGCTCTTGCAGCATCCTCTTTAGTAAGGTTATGAGTATTTACTAATATAAAAGCCTTCCTACACTTTTTTATTGTCTCTGGAGACTGTTGACGCCCCTTAAACTTACCTTGCTCTCTAGCTCTAGCAATCCCAACAGCTTGTTTTTCTAAAATCTGCTCTCTCTGCATAGTGGCAACAGCAGCTAAAGTCGTGACAACCAATTTTCCTGTAGCACTAGTAACATCTACTCTCCCTAAGTCATCTATAATTAGGCCTACGTTAAGTCCTTTCATTTTTTCTATAAAGTCTAGTACTTCAGTGGTATTACGACCTAAACGCGATAGATCTTGAACAACAATGGCATCACCAGATTTAACCGTTTCTTTAAGTGTTTGAAATACTGGCCTAGAAAGAGACTTACCACTCAACTTCTCTGCAAAAACATTCTCTTCAGGGACCTTATACTTACTACATAAAGAGATTACTTGTGACTCAATATTTTGTGTCTCTGTACTGACCCTAGCGTAAATGTATGTATTCATAACAAACCTATCATTAAACCACCTAAATGATAAAGCTATCATATAGCTTATGTCAAGTCACAAATGATAGGAATGTTGGTATCAATCATGAGGGTATGGTCTATTGATAGGCTGACTATTTAGCTTATCTGAAGGTTTCAGTTCAAACGGTTAAACTTGAAAGGTGAGTCTATCTACTCTAGGGATTTTAAAATTGCTAGCAAAAAACAAACAAAGACCTTATAGGTGCTTAATTCCTATACACAATAAAACGCAATCGTGGGTTTTGACTAACGAAGTAAAGGAAATTTAATACTGGCTATAAGATAAACTGGGGTTACTTTAACTATTATACGTCACTTTGATTGTATAGCTTGAACGAGTCTGATGCTCACCTCAGTACCAATGGGGGACTTTATGAGGTAACTTTATTAACCTGATATATATACTGCTTTATATCCAAAGCGGACAGTGTTTCTAATATTACAAACTTTAAAATTTCAATCATTTGGGGAAGCAATATGAAGGAGAAACTTAAGCTAAGTCCTGGCGAAGAACTTAGACTTGAAAAATCCAAAAGTATAGGAACTATGGGGCAGACCGATGTTTATACCTATTCTATCGTAAATAATACAGGTGAAATAGTAGGCAGTGTTGTGCACACCGATGAAATAAAGTTAAATGGGTTGAAAAGGGCTCAATCTCTGGTTCAGAAAGATTTATCCGGAGCAGTAATTATTGACGAACATTGGCGTGATTAGGCATAAGCGGTGGAAGTCTCTACACATTTTCACTAAAAGACAGATCGGTTAAAACTATAGCAATAACTTGTTAAATAGTGAGCTAAATTTAAACACTATCTACGATGAGTATCCTAACCATTTTTAATCGTGCTTTAACACAGCTTAATCTATGTAAATAAAAACGCTCTCATGTAATAGTTGATTAAAACTAGTGAGTAACCAGCAAAAGCTAGCTACTTCTGGCCTATTTAAACAACTTTATATGCGTGTTATTTTTTACTTGGAGGGGGGGAAGAAGTTGGCCCACCGCCTTCATTTGTTGTAGGCTGATACCCTCCTTGTACGCTACCTGATTCACTTGTTCCTGATGGTGACGGCTTGGTGGGTTGATAACCTTTGGTTACATCTACTTTTGGTTGATAACCATCGTTTGCAGAAGTTGGCTTATTCGACATATTACTTCCCTACTTAGTTGAGTTTAAAAAATTCTATATAGCTAATTTCTGAAGATAAAATAATAACACCAGCAGATTCATTATGAGGTCTTTCAAACCCACCGTCACCATTTAATTCCCAACTTTCCTCAAGGTATATTTGTTCTGGGCTCGGCGCATGAGATGCAAATGAGTTAGAAGAATACTTACCTGCTACTTTCATATTATCTTTTAGTGTAACTATTACCCAATATGATTTTCTCTGAGAAAATACGTAGTCCCAAGGTTTTTGTGTTGGGTGAGGTGCATTATTTTGAAAGGCTTGTGACTCCCTGAGCTTCTTCCATAGGAACGCCCAAAGTAACGGTGCAACGAATAAAACCACTACATAAAAACAAACATAGAGATAAGGAGAACACTCATAAATTTTGTTATTCTCAATCCAAAATATTGGTAAAAGTAATAAAGCGTAATTAACGCAGCTGTATGTCACCGCATCCACGATTTGTTTTGAGCCATCTCTGGTATTTGCGGGATGAAAAAGCTCAAATGCTTTAATGGAAATAAATCCAGGTATAACGAATGCTACAAACAAAAATAACTTATCAAATTCCCATACGTTCAACACATCCTCCTATACCCATAACACTTAACATAAGCTCAAAAATCAATGGGAAACAAAAGGCAACATAACACTCTCCTGCACCAATACCGACGATTACAATCTCTGAAGAGCAATTATATTACCACGAGAGGTGATTGAATCAAGGTTGGTATATTTCCTTCGGCTCGCGACCAGCTCTCTTTATGCCCACCACTAGCGTTTTTTAGCCATATTTCAACGGCGGCTCTGTACCAAAGTCCTGTTATTCAAGAAGCTTTTATCTCCACCTAAATAATACACGGGGATTGTGAAGCGAGAGTTAGGTGTTCTTAATTCGTATGTAAGCATGTTCAATAATTACAGTAAGAGCTTTTCCAATAAATCCCAAAGCATGAGTTTTGCAAAAGAAAAATAACTGGAACTGCAATCATAATTAGAAAACAAAGACTCGCCCCAAAAAGCACCTTACTTTTTAATCCAAACTTATCAAATAATGCCTGTAAGCAATAATAGACAACCACGCATCCACCTGCTATAGCACAATAAACCATCCACAAGCTAAATACTATCGAGATAAAGCTTTGGAAACTCCAGTCGAAGTAACAAAAAGCAAAGATGATTATCCCAATTACAGATAGAAAGACTCCTATTCTCAGCCACTCTAAAACATAATCTTTCAAGACATACTGGGCAATTTTAACACCAGCCGTTTTAAAACTCATTAAAAACCCTAAATTGGTATACGACCTCAACAATTATGTACTAAATATATAAAATACTCTCCTTTTTTGTGGAATAATAGTTGCTCTGAAAGGTAAGATCATCGCTTTAAATTGATTTTGGCAGTTAATAAATTGTTATTATCGAGCTCAGCGAACAATTGATTGAAAGTTACTTATGAATCACCTTTGGCGATGTGACATATTTTCAACAACACAACTGTTGAGTATTTAAAATGAGCCTAATTACTATAGCAATAGTAGTCATTTCCAGTTGGGTTATCCTTAATAAGATAAGGAATGGAAACTCGAACAAGAAGCTTCATATACCAGAAGAAAAGCTTAAAAATTTATGGGAATCAGTTGAAAATTCTATTCGAGATTTAGAAGCTGAAATTAATCATTCAGCTAATAAAAACAAACTTGTATGGCCGAAACACCCCGTATTGGGAAATATTACAGCGATAGACACAATTGAGTGCTTACTTGAAATAAAACTTTGCCCATTTATGTTTGAACAAGGCGAAGGGGGTTTTCCGCCCGATGAAAAAGATCAGGAAGAATACTTGAAATCAGCAGATCGGTTCCTAACGCAACAACGCCGTGATATTTATGCAGGTGGAATAGACCAGGAATTTTTAAACCAAGTAGGTGAGTTTTGGGAAAGCGTAGAATACGACTCTGTTGGGGAACCAATATTATTAAAGGGCGTTACAGTTATTATGTCTGCTATTACATCTACTTCTATGTAGTGTCCCTCAAAAGCTAATAGCTACCAATCAGTAATAGCATCAACGACACAGAATAGAGATTTAACATCAAAGTCATGAGTGTACCGCTTAGATATGCCTAATTCTGTTTTCTGGTGACCTACTACAGTTTGAAATAATGAAGTTGATACCCCACAACTTTGCACTTTGGTTATAAAGGAATGCCTAAAACTATGTAATGTGTATCGTTGACCTTTATCATTAGTATCAGGAATACTCAGATCACTAATCACTGATTGCACGTGGGTAGTCAGTTTGTTTGGTGTATTAGATATTTCAGGAAATAGCTTCTCATTACAACCGTTAACGAATTCTAGAAAACCTAACTTCATAAGTTCTTTATGCAATGGGATAGGTCTAGTCGCAGCTTCAGTCTTACCAGACTCAATCCATAGGTAATGCCTTTTTGTATCCTCATCTAACTTCAAGCTATCTTTAGTTAATCCAACAATGTCTCCTCGTCTAGCGCCAGTATATATGGCTAACAAAACAGTCCATTTCCTCCATCCATTTAATGAAAGAGCTTTTTCTTTAAGCTTCTTAATCTGTGTATCCGAGAAATTAGCGTAAGAAATTGATTTAACTTCGTATTTGATATTAGCTGTAGGTGATACCTGATAAATATCTTTTTCAACCGTTAGGTAGGTGCTAAAGAAGCTCTGACATAGCTTTAAAAGCTCTTTAACGGTCTTAGCTGATACTTTATATTTATTATCAATATCTTCTTCATCAACAGCCATAATTTCTGTAACTGTCATCATATTGTAAGGTCTTATATTCCCTTTTGGAAAATCTTGATAGCGGGATAACAAGCCTTTAATCATCTGCTTGTTGATGTCTTGCACATCTATATCTCCCCAGAATTCAAACATCACTTCGTATAGGCGATTGTTATACTTTGCAACTTTGTCAGACCAATCGTTTTTATATAACTTAAAGTCATCCCAAGCCTCACTTAACAGGTATGGCCTGTTAGCTCCTGAATCGCTTTCTAACAGCTTCTCAGCTTTTAGATATAGCTCATAGAAGCTATCAGAGCGACCATTACATATACGCTCAACCATGGCTTCTGAGAGCGCTAAAGCCATATATTCAAAATCTATTCTGTCATGTCTATCTATAGGTGGCTTAGTTTTCAAACCATAGTAAGATGGTTCAAAATGGCCTCCTCCGTCTTTTAAACTATCCCTAATACTAGAATCCATAACATCAAACACAGTTGCAGCGCCATAAGACTCTGTATGTCGTTCATGTTCTTTTAAAGTATCTGTCCACTTATAGTCTGTTAATTCAACAAATAGTTGCTTCAAGCTTGGGTGCGGTTTTTTCATGCTTTTGATAGTTTCAATAATTAAAAGATTTCTAGCAATACGAGCTATAGCCCTACTATAACAACACGTGTGGAGAGAATACTTTATTTCAGAAAAATCAAAGTATCTTTTGAACCGAGTCGGTACTTTATAACGAAAGTAGTAAGTGTTGTTTCTTAATTGGAGGTATTTCAATTGTGTACCAACCTGTGTCTCAAGTTGTGTACCAATCAAACCAATTCAAAAATACCCTTTTAAATTCAAACATTTAAAATAGGAAGGAGTTGGCCGCTAAGCCGGGTTCTGTCGAGGACAATCATTCATCTAGGCCAGCAATCGCTCGCTGGCTCAAGCAACCTACCCGATCTCAACGCGGGCAACGCCATTAGAGATCCTATTTGGTCTTGCTCCGGGTGGAGTTTACCGTGCCGTACATTGTTACCAATGACGCGGTGCGCTCTTACCGCACCCTTTCACCCTTACCGTCGCCAATAATAAATTACTAGCGCTTAGGCGGTATACTCTCTGCTGCACTGGTCGTCGGCTTTCGCCGCCCAGGTGTTACCTGGCACCCTGCCCTTTGGAGCCCGGACTTTCCTCCCCCTACATGTAGGCGGCGATTGTCTTGGCCAACTCCGCCGCGCAGTTTACGGACAATTCAATTGAACAACAACCCATAAAAGCATTTATAGCCAGAACAATCGCTCGCCAAATCAACGTCGTTAGTCCCTTAAATACGCTTTTAAAACCAATACCTGAGCTCACAAAATCGGAAACAGTTCGAAACAAGTTTAAGTCCATAGTTAGCCAGAAAACGTATCAAAATTTACGCACTTTCGTTATTCTGTCGGTGTTAGAGAAGTATCAATAAAAAGGAGCTGAAAAAGCTCCACCTTTTGTTTTTGTGCATCTTCTATCCTCCAAAATCACTGGAAGCGAATGGATGGTGTGCGACGGCTTTTGCCAGCAACTAACACAACACATTAAATACAAAAACTAATGAGACATTTCAATGAAACCAGTAAAACACTTTTCTGTGGCATTATTGATGTTGCTATTCACATCTATAACCAGTGCTATGGCAGATGTTGAGTATCGACTACCCAGCCATATAGAGCCTACGTTTCAGCGTATTGAGCTAACAGCAGATCCAGATAAACCTGACTATTCAGGAAACACTCAACTCGACCTTAACATTACAAAATCCACAAAAAAGGTGGGCTTCTATCAACGCGGTTTAACAATAACTCGTGCAGTTTTGGTCAGTGGTTCAACAACTATCCCATTGACTGTTACAGAGGGTGATTACGATATTAACTGGGCAACTGCCGAAAGCACCATCCCAGCAGGTAAATATCGTTTAAGCCTTGAATTTAATGGCTTAGTAAACACTAAATCCGATGGTATGTATTTGTCGGCGTTTGAAGGCAATAACTATATCTTTACCCAGTTTGAAGATATGTATGCACGCCGTGCTTTCCCGAGTTTCGACGAACCTAGCTTCAAAATTCCATATCAACTAACCATTAATGCACCTGAAAAACACACTGTTTTATCCAATACCCCCGTTGAATCACGCTCAGTTAACAAAGGTATTCAGCGCGTTACTTTCAAAAAAACCAAGCCTATGCCGACTTATATTGTGGCCTACGCTATTGGCGAGATGGACTCACGAGAAATCACTGGCCTATCGGTCCCAGGGAAAATCTACACACCTAAAGGTCATGCAAATAAAACCAAGTTTGTTGCAAAACATACACCGGGCATATTAACCGCTTTAGAAGATTACTTTGGTAGCAAGTATCCGTACGAAAAACTCGACTTCATCGCAGTACCAAACTTTACCTTTGGTGCAATGGAAAACGCAGGCCTTGTTACCTATCGTAGCGAGCTACTTTTGCTAGATGATGAGCCAGGTCTGACAGAACAACGTGGTCCTCTTAATGTAGTTGCCCATGAGCTTGCGCACCAATGGTACGGTAACTTAGTGACTATGGCTTGGTGGGATGATTTATGGCTGAACGAAGCGTTTGCATCTTGGATGGCCAGCAAAGTCATGGGGCAACTTTACCCTGAACAGAATTTTGCTGCTCGTTTAGTGCAAGAAGGTGCATTCCCCGCCGACGCTAGTCCAACAACAAAGCCGATCAAGAAACTTGTTCGTACTCAGCCTGAAGTTATGGACGGGCTTGGACTGAACTACAGTAAAGGTGAATCTATTCTACAGATGATAGAGGCACTTGTTGGCCAAGATGCGTTCCAAAAAGGTGTCCAATCCTACATGCAAAAACATCAGTGGAGTAACACCGAGGCCGACGACCTTTGGAAAGTACTATCAAGCGTTTCTGATATTGACGTACCTGCAATGATGAAAACCTATCTTGAACAAGCAGGCTATCCGTTGATTGAATTTGCAGACAATGGTCGCGTTACTCAAACTCGTTACCACCTCGCTGGCGCTAAGGTTAAAGAGCAAGTTTGGACGGTTCCATTGCCCATTACCTACAAAGTGAATGGTAAATTGGAACGCACGTTGGTCTTCCTTGATGATCAGGAAACATTAGTGGGTCCACTTGCTGAAGCTGACTGGATTTACCCCAACGCAAATGCCATGGGTTATTTTCGCTGGAAAGTTCCTGCGAAGAAACTATTCGCCTTACTAGAAGACCTCGGCGAACTCAATAATCGCGAAAAAAACAATATTCTCAATAACTCGAATGCTTTGTTATTAGCAGGCGAGTTGACTATGGCAGATCATATGTCGGTGTTGAACGCATTAGCAGAAGACAACGATCCTCAAATTGCCAGAACCGTTATGCGTTCGCTAGGCTCACTGACATATTTGGTAGATGACAACAACGAAGCTAACTTCACAGCATTTGTCGAAGCTAAGTTACTTCCATGGTTCGAACGTTTAGGCGTTACCCCTGAAGGTAATGAGTCAGATGATGTTATTCGTCTTCGTCAGGCAGTATTCGCTTTCTTGGGTCGATACTCAAAAAGTGATCAAGTCTTAAAAACTAGTGAAGAGCTAGCCTCTGAGTTCTTAAAAGATTCATCTTCAGTATCTCGCGGAATGGCAGCAGGCGCACTGAGAGCAATCTCTCGTAATGGCAGCACCGACTGGTTCGCAAAAGTTCAGAAAGCTTATGTTGAAAATACAGATGGTAATGTCAGAAACACATTGCTTTCAGGCATGCGCTTCCCGCAGCCTAACAATGTTAAAACGGTATTAGATTTTGCCCTGCAAGATAGCGTAAATCCAGCAAACGTCATTCGCGTTGTTGCTACGGCAGCCGCAGCGAATAATGATCAAACTGCTTTTTACGAGTGGATGAATGAGAACTTTGATGCATTGTCGCAAAAAATGCCTTCATTCCACTTATCGAGAATGCCTGAGTTTGTATCAAATTCATGCTTCACAGACAATATCGCTTTAGCGAAAGCATTCTATGAACCAAGAATGGCTAAATTTGATGGTATGCAGCGTAGCTTCGATGTCGCTATGGCTCGCGCTAATCAGTGCGTAGAATTGAAAGAACGCAATCAAACAACCTTTAATCAGTTCTTATCTAACGCAAAATAAAATTTGAAAATAGTGACTTGCCAATCGTTAAGGCAAGTCACTTTTACAACCAGAGCCTATTACTGTTTCAGTTTTGGAAGAGTTAATCGACTAGAATTGAAACACTAATACTTCTCTTAACTTCTATCTTCAGGATTTGACGTTGAATTTATCTAAAGCTCTTCCTTATTTTTCCTCATCTCGCGTCGCCTCCGCCACGAGAATAGTCGCGCTCACGCTAATCACGATCTTTTCATCAGCTGTTTTAGCGGTGAATGATGTTATCGAAACCCAAGACTGGCAGGTATTTGAAACGGAGAACTTTAGAGTGCATTACACACCTGAGTTTCGCGATTGGGCGATCTCGAGTGCAAATGAAATGGAAGCTGCAAGAACCGCTATCTTAAGGCAACAAAACCGTGCTTTGTTAGAGAAGACAGATGTCATAGTGTTTGACCCACTCAATATCTCCAATGGCTACGCATTACCTTTTACCAACAAACCTTTTATGGCGTTATACGCTACTGCACCTCAGTCTGATTCAATCATAGGTAATTACCGTAGTTGGCAACAACTCCTTGTATTACACGAATACGTGCACCTAGTTCACTTAGGACAGCCTCAGCGCAATCCAATCAAGAGCTCAATCGGCAGACTTTTCGATTGGTACGACATATCAGATGCCAATAAGCCTCGTTGGGTGACTGAAGGTTACGCCACACTTTTAGAGTCAAAAATGACCGGTAGAGGTCGTCTGTACAACAATCAAGTCGATGCCATCTTAAGGCAGTTTGCCCGTGAAGGAGCTCTCCCGACCTATAGCGGTTTGAGCGCGACCTCTGGACGTTTTATGGCAGGCTCTCTTGCTTATTTGATGGGCGTACGTTATTTAGATTGGCTCGAGAAGAACTATGGCGAAGACACCCTAGATGCAGTTTGGACTCGTATGGTTGCAGTTAAAACCCGCAGCTTTGAAAGTGCTTTTTCAGGCGTATTTGGTAAACCGCCTTCACAACTTTATCAGCGTTTTGTTGCAGAATTCACCTATGAAGCCATGAAGGAAGAACAGAGTTTTCAGGAAGATCCTTCAAAACTTTGGCTCGATCACAGAGGTAACGCTATCGACCCGAGCCTAAGCCCTGATGGTAAATTGCTGGCGTTGGTACAAATCAATACCGACGGTGAAGCCATGCTTTATGTTTACAGCACCGAAGAAAACAAAGTTGCTAAAGATAAATTTGATATTCAACAGAAGATGTTGCTTGAACTCGATCCAGAAGACATTGCTGACAAAGCACCGGAAGTTTTTCGTCGTAAGGTTAAATACAAGCTACGCCAAACCAACGAAAGGCGCATGTATAACCCTCGTTGGGTAGATAATGAAAGCTTAGTTTATACTGCGCTCAACAAGGACAACCAAGGACATTTGCATAAAGACCTTTATTTGTGGGAGCTGAAAAAAGGAAAAATCACACGACTAACCGTCGACCAAAACCTACGACGCTTTGATGTTGATAAAACTAATAGAACCGTTATAGCAGAACGCAATCGACACGGTAAATCACAGTTAGTGAGAGTCAATATTGATACTAAAGCAATAACTGCTATCACTGAGCCAAGCTTAGAAGTTGTTTACGACTTTCCCCGAGTGAGACCTAACCATGAAAAGCAGCTCGCTGTTTTACATGCTGAGCTTAACCAAAATTGGCAATTGTCACTGGTCGACTTAAACGACGACTCTCGTCGGACGCTACCGATGCCCAAAGGTTATCAATTTTTGTCTTACCCAGAATGGGCTGCCGATGGCAAAAGTATTTATTTCGTTGCTGGTCTAGATAAACAGGTAAACATTTACCAATATCACTTGGAAACCGAATCCCTAGAACAAATCACGCAAGGGCAACAAGCGATTAGTTGGCCCATGCCGACACCGAATAATAGTCTCCTGCATCTTGCCATTAACTCTTTAGGCCCTGATGTGCACGAAACACAATTGGATGAAGCACTCATTAGCCGTGTAGAAAATACAACAACAACTGGCGAACTTGCTTTCATCAACAGCTATGAACATCAACTACCACCAGCGACCATTGACTTGAGTACTGAGGGCGGCCAAGAAAGGCCGTACGGCTTAGGACAACAGAAAATAACCGGGACCTTATCAGCAAACTTCTCAAGCCCCTCAGCTAACCTACTCGAGGTAGGCATTAAAGGTGGAGATTTATTGCAACGGCTTGATTGGCAAATCAGCTACAGTCAGGATATTTCTCAGAACTCACTGTCTGGTTTTGCGGCAAATGGACGCTGGCAAGGCTGGCCAATAAAAATAACGGCCCAAGTCTACGATTTTAAATTGGAGCCATTTAAACAACACGATCGCGTTGCTCTGGAACAGCAGGACTTCAGTGGATTTTTTGTTGAAGCAGCTTATCCATTCACTGTAGGGGAATTAAGAATAAAACCAGCTGTACAACATCATACTCAAGAGATTAACAATCGCGATGTTGATTACTGGAGTGCGTTGGTTCAACAGAGCTGGCGACTCAACAACCAGAACTGGGGCTTACGCCAAAACGTTCAGTGGCAATGGCTAGACGGCGAAGCAGATATCCTTAATCCTGACGGGCTTATTAGCAATAGCAATTGGCAAGGTATCAACGGCAAAGCATCTTTTGGAGGCCACTGGCAAAAGACTTCTTTCGACGTATCAACACGCTGGGCAAAGCGCTTCGATTCAGAGCAACCCTTATTGAGTTTAGGTGGATTTGAGTCAACCCTGCTAAATGCCAATGTGCACGCCAATATTTTGTTTTCACCTGAACTCGCATTCTTTAATCAGCAAACCAACGATTACCGCTACTATCAGGCTGCCTTCTCTTATACTGAAGCGCCTGTTTTCGGCTTCTATGGTCGCCACAAACTGCAAGAAGACATTGATGTGTATGGGTTTAAAGGAAAAAACAACGTCGAGTTTGCGGGAACCGGGCTGAGTGATGTCATTATCGAATACGGTATTGTTCAAGTGAACCCTGAATTTGATGAATCCAGTACGGAAGCTTGGCTAGGTTTGTATTATCAGTTTTAACATAAATTGATAAAGCCCAACTCTGCTGACATATGGGTAAATAACATTAGCATCAATCGTAAAACCGTGTTGGATACAAATTTAGCCCTACACAAAATGTTGATTTATAAGACTTTATTTCTTTTCGTACTGGGATGGACAGCTTCCATAACACAGGGTTAGAATGCAGCCACAAACGACAAAATAATAATTATAAATAGTTGGTGTCACTATGTTTACTCAGCGTGCACATGGTAATTGGGATATCCAATTACTAGAGTCCATTAATGTTGTATTGATTAAACGCGGCGGCGCATGGAATAAAGAAGCGGCTCTGCAATATGTCGATGAATTCAAACACAAAATCCGACCACTTATAGGCCAAAACTGGGCTTCTGTTGGTTATGCTGTTGACTACGGCTTAGGCGTTCCAGAGATGGATGAGGTGATTAAACAGCTTTATCAGTGGATGGTAAAAAACGGATGTGTCTGTCAAACCACTGTGGTCAAAAGCGTTATAGGTGCTCAGCACTTATCAAGAATGGCCTCAGTTGCTTCCGATATCTATCAGCTGAAGTTTGTACATTCGCCTGAACAAGCCGTAGAGTTTGTGGAAACACTCGGTTTCCAACTTCCTCTGGAACAGCTCGTTCAGTTCATTGAAAAGCCTTACCCTGATAGGATTGATTAGAGTGCCTTCGGTTACTCTAGTTTTAGTTAAGAGCTCTATCTTTCCAAAACTTTGTGCCCTTCACAGTTGCTTGTAAGGCCAAACCCGCTTCGGTGACTTGATAAATCTCAATATCATCTGCGACAACCTCTGCACCGGTTGCTGCTCCTTTATCTGTCGCTTTAGCCGTTGCATCAGCTTGGGCACCAAACACCCACCCCGTATCAACGAATCGCTCAAAGGCAGTCTCTGATTTGAACACCATCAAAACACGAAAATCCTTAGCACCTATTCCCAGACCTAGACCTGCTTCTCCCATTTTCATATAGGTATCTTTACCGGAAATATTATTATGTGCGAGTCCATATCCGCCGGAGAAACTAGCGAAGATCAAGTTCACATTAGCATTACTAAAAACCGCATACCCGGGAGAATCGCTCAGTTTAGGTTTCACACTAGGATAAGCATTAACGATATCCGCAATAGCGAGGTCGCGCATGTCATTTACTGCTTGCCGACGCTCCCCTAAAGTCTGATTGCCTGTGTTCACACATCCAGACATGAACAATAAGATAACTATCGCAGACATATAATGTTTAAACATTTTAAATTCCTCACAATTGAGCATCATTAACTTGTATTAAAAACATAAAGTTAGGGCATGTACTGACGCATAAGTTCACTTTATGTCATTAAAAGTAGATGGAATGTATAGGGTCACTTTATTTACAACTAAGGATATCCGAACTTCTCATTCTTGCAGAACTCTTTGGCGTTTACCCTTTCTATAGGCACTGGGCGTTTGATTAAATGCTTCTTTAAAGCGCCTAGAGAATGTCGAGAGATATAGATAACCGCAACGCTCCGCGACCTTCTCTAAAGATAGAGAGGTGTTTTCCAACAACCTTCGGCTTTTCATCAATCTCCATTTAGTCAAATAAGCGATGGGAGGCATGCCTACTAAATGAGAAAAAGTATCGCAAGGAACTCAGTGTTCCCGCTACTATGCGACTCTTAACATTACTAGCGCTACTCTCTAAAAATAGCCACTTCTCAGTCGGATGTTACTGTGAATGTGAAAGTAGGTGTCACCGTTCAATATTAAGAGAAGTGCTAAAAGAAAATGGTGCCTCCATGGAGTAATCGCTCGTAACCTGAATTCAGGTAAAATTCGTAGACAGTTGATCCATATAGTTAAATCTGCTTCTATAGATTCCGTTGTTGGTTGGATAAAGGAAAAAGACTCATGAGAAAGGTATCAAAGCAATGTATCGTAGCGAGCACACTATTTATATCAGCTCTGGCTTATAGTATCCCTAATGCCCCAACCAATGAGCAAGATAGTCAAGATGTTAACAACAAAGAAAACGTCGAGGTCATCGAAGTTTATGGTCAGCGTTCACTGGACTTCTTTCGCAGTGAGCTTCGACTAGCAGAGGATAGTTTTAACGAGCTCTACAACTCACTAACCGATAACGAAGACTACTACACAGAGTGCGCTGTTAATCTCTCTTCTGCTTACAAAATTAAAGTCCGTGAATGTCATGTTAAATTTGAACTCGATATCAGAGCTGAAGCTGCGCAGATAGGTCGAAACTGCGGCTCACGGAGCTTTAGCTGCGCAACACCCAGCCCTGCGGCTATTAACAAAAGAATTGCGAAACGACGTTTAGAGTATGTTCAGGATCTCAAAAAACATGTCGAATCCAATCCTGAATTAATGGCTCTACTGATTAAAGTGCAGGAAGCTAAAACGAACTTAGAAAAAGCACATCTTGCCAGATGGGGAAAGCTCTCAGAGCATTACTATACCGCGTCAAAAACAGAGGATGCTCAAACACACACAGAAGACAATCAATAGCGTTTGTTAGAGCAGTTTTGAGCTAATTTGAGATAGGCTTTTCAAGCTCAGCTATAGCTTCGCTAACACTATCTATTCGCACATTAAGTGCAGCTTGCGCATCGTAAAGACCTTGATTATAAAAATGTGCACCGAAGTTTTCACCGATAAAATCGAGTAAAAACTCGGCATCAAACTGCCCAAGCTCCATATCAAGCTCACGGCTACAATAGCTCTGTAGCTTTAAAATAAGTTGTTCTTTGTCTGCTTGATTCAGTTTCATTTCAAACTCATTATGATTTCTTTAAAAACTTGGTGCATATCACGACACGAGTACCATTGAGCTTCCCTTCAATACTTGTCGGATCATCCGTTAAAGTAATATTACGTATAGCAGCTCCTCGCTTTGCGGTAAAACCAGCACCTTTAATTTCTAAATCTTTGATAAAAGTGACAGTGTCGCCAGTTTCCAACTGAGCACCATGCGTATCTGTTGTCAGTTGCCCTTTGTCTCCACCACCAGCATTGGCACCTTTCGCCGCCCACTGCAGAGTTTCCTGCTCTAAGTAAAGCATATCGAGTAAATCTTGGGCCCAGGTTTCACTTGATAAACGATTTAGCATACGCCAAGCCGTCACTTGCACGGCGGGCTCAGCATTCCACATACTGTCGTTCAGACAGCGCCAATGGTTTAAATCAATCTCCGTCTCACCGTTAATTTGCTGCCTACAGTTTTCACAAAGAAAGACACAGCTTTGCGCATTTTTACCATCGCTAAAGGGAACTTCAAACACGTCAAGTGATGCATCACTGCCACATAATTCGCAAGAATTTTGACTACGCTTTTCTAGAGCTAGCTGAACTGACATAAAAATCTCAACTACAGCCGTTTCTTTCTGACGAACTTAGCGCCAAGCACCAATAATGCAGCGCCAATAAACATCACCAAACCATAGACACCTGCTGACGTTGCATAAGCAGTATCACCGAGAAAGGTTAACGCAATGAGTATCGCCATTGCTGAGTTTTGAATACCCACCTCGATACCTAATGTAACAGTCTCCGCTTCCTGTAACTTAAACACCAACCCGAGTATCACACCCGCAGCTACGGCAGTGAGATTAAGCGCTAAGGCTGCACCAAACACAGCATCAAATGAGTTAGCTAACGTATTCCTCTCTTGGTAAGTAATAAGCACTATCATGCACAGAAGGAACAGTGTTGAGAAACGACGGAAAAAAGTCTCACTGCGCATGGCTGAATTAGGATAATAGTGTCGGCCTAGCAACCCTAAAATAACGGGCAGCAAAGTCACCACAAACAAGCCAATTGTGGTTCCTAGAAGTGAAAAGGAAACTGCATCACTTTGCGTAAAGTGTTCTATCGCAAACTGAATAATAAAAGGAGTGCTAAATACACAAACTAAGGTTGTTACTGCGGTCAAACTTACTGAAAGGGCAAGATTGGCTCTGGCTAGCTGACAAATAACGTTCGACGTTGTGCCACCCGGACATGCTGCAAGCACCATCAAACCAATAGCTAAGGGCTCTGATAAATCGAAAGCGATGGCGACACCGTAAGCGATAACGGGCAATAAGATAAGTTGACCAAATATGCCGACGAAAATTGGCTTAGGTATTCGCCACAACCTTAAGAAGTCATCTTTTGTGAGGCTTAACCCCATACCAAACATGATAATAGCTAAGGCCAAAGGCAAGAGAACTTCAGTTAAAACAGAGGCTTGCATATGGTGGAGTCTTCCATTTTATTTATTTTGAAATACGTGTTGGCGTCTTTTTTGACTTATTACTACCGAATGGTATTAGGCAGTTTTCAAACTGTCGGCACGAGATTAAAGAGTAATATACCTGATGAATGAAAATCATAAAATAAACTATGCCGAATTCCCTTGTGCTGATTTGGCGGCGACAAAACGCTTTTTTGAGGCCGATCTCGCGTCATCAACAACTCGCGGTTTATCGCTGACCGTTATTTACAGCGATGACCTCGAACAAACGCAAAAAATGTCGAAATTGCCGGTGGCACAGTCATTAAGCCGATTTTTTCATTCACAAGAGGAAAGCGTTTTCACTTTGAAGAGCCAGTGGTAATAAACGTGCTGTTTGGAGTGCGTTAGATAACGAGTAGAATCAATATGTTAAGGCATCAATGGATAGTTGATGCTCACCACAATTCGTTAATAAAACTCCAGATTGATTAACTCACTCGGCGAGCAGAAGATTGTGATTCATCCCAATGAAAAACTTCACCAGCCCCATCACTTGCTGTGCAGATATAAATCGTTTCTTTAATCCCACTGTGTGCTTCGTAAGTACTTTCAATCAACTGACAAGCACCTTCTACCATGGCATGCGGCATCAAAGCGACAATACAACCGCCAAAGCCACCACCAGTCATTCGAACGCCACCTTTCTCTTTTAAGTAATCACTTAATGTCGCAACGATAAAATCAATAGGTTCAACCGTTATCTCAAAGTCATCTCGCATCGAGGCATGTGATTGCGCCATAAGGCGTGACAATTGAGAACAATCACCTTGCTTAAGCGCTTCTGCTGCTGCCAATGTTCGTTCGTTTTCAGACACAACATGGTGCGCTCTTAAGTAAGTCTCATCTGGTAACAGCACCTTTCGGTGTTCGAGGTCTTTCAGGCTGATATCTCGAAGTGCTTCTATGCCTAATAGCTTGGCAGCTTTTTCACATTGCAATCGCCTGGTATTGTATTCACTATCGACTAAACCTCTTTTCACGTTTGAGTTGATAATTACGACTGATAACTCGTCGGGCATAGGTATAAGTTGTGTTTCCAGTGACCTGCAATCTAACAGCACGGCTTTGTGTGCTTCACCGCAGGCACTTACCATTTGATCCATAATGCCGCAGTTGCAGCCTACAAATTGGTTTTCAGCTTCCTGCCCTATGCGCGCAATATCTTGTTTGCTGATATCAAGCTGACACAAACCTTTAAACGTTTCGCCCACAACAACTTCCAACGATGCAGAAGAACTCAACCCAGCACCTTGTGGCACATTGCCAGTGACCACCAGATTCGCACCTTTGAGTCTATGCCCTCGCATCTGCAGGTGTTTTACAACTCCTCTTATGTAATCACTCCAGAGTTGTTCAGGATGATTTTCTATGGATTCATCTAAACTAAAGGTGTCTTTTTGGTTTTGATAATCAGCGGCGACTACATGCACTTGATTATCATTTCTCGCTGTCGCGGCTATAACGGTTTTGTAGTCAATAGCACAGGGTAAGACGAAGCCATCGTTATAATCAGTATGTTCACCAATGAGATTGACGCGTCCAGGCGCCTGAAACAGGTGTTCAGGTTTAGCGCCGTAGGCTCGTTCAAATTGTGAAATAACATAATCTCTTTGGGTCTGTGCCGGCATAATGACTTTCTCGTTTCGTCTAAACAGCTTCGTTGTAGTGACAATCACTGACTTGTTGCAGCTTTTCTGCTGCTTGTTCTGGCGTCAGGTCTCTTTGTGGCTCAGCAAGCATCTCAAAACCAACCATAAACTTGCGGATCGTTGCCGAACGCAAGAGCGGTGGGTAAAAGTGCGCATGCAGCTGCCAGTGCGAAGCATCCTCTATATCGAAAGGCGCGCCATGCCATCCCATAGAATAAGGAAATGAGCATTGGAATAAATTGTCGTATCGGCTTGTCAGTTTTTTCAACGCAATGGCTAGGTCTGATTGCTGAGATTTGGACAAATCCGTAATACGTGAGCATGCGAATTTCGGCATCAATAAGGTTTCAAACGGCCAAGCAGCCCAAAAGGGAACTACAGCAATCCAATGCTCAGTTTCCACAACTGTTCTTCTGCCATCTTTAGACTCTTGTAACGCATAGTCTAACAACATAGAAGACTGATTCTTCTGTGCATAATCAAGCTGAGTCGTTTGCTCTTTCGCAATTTCGTTGGGCCAAAAGCTATTTGCCCATATCTGCCCATGTGGATGCGGATTAGAACATCCCATAGCAGCGCCTTTATTCTCAAAGACCTGAACCCAAGCATAATCTTTACTTAAATCTTCAACTTGTTCTATCCAAGTCGTAATAACCCCTTCAATCGCATTCAAAGATAGCTCAGGTAGAGTTTTACTGTGATCAGGAGAAAAACAAATGACTCTACTTGTACCTCTCGCTGGCTCTAACTGCATCAGATTAGAGGAGTCGTCATTTGTATTTTCAGCGTCTGGTGTGTCTGACATCAATGCCGCAAAATCATTAGTAAAAACAAAGGTCCCTTCGTACTTAGGATTTTGTTCTCCATTGATGCGCTTATTGCCAGGGCATAGATAACAAGTCTCATCATATTCCGGTAGTGCTTCGGTTTGTGGCTTCTCCAACTGTCCCTGCCATGGCCTTTTAGCACGGTGCGGAGATACAAGAACCCAATCACCTGTCAGTCGGTTCTTTCTTCGATGAGGGTGATCATTAGGTTCAAACACTGCCATAGCTCAATTCCAAAAAATATTAATTATACTATAAATAGACATTCTAGACATTTTCCAAGTGGCTGTCATCTATTTGGATGACAGATTTTTCACATTAGGATGATAATACAGGCAAAAATAGGAGGAAGAGAGCGGCGTCACTCAAGGTGTTTGCGATGATATAAGCTCTTGATTGTTCAGCCGAACCCAACGAAACAGATATAAAATAATCAACTTGGTGATTGCACTAGTCACGGCAAGAACAACAAGAGGCCAAGACGTGTCTAACCCTATAGCAATAGCCAACGCAATGGTTGAGAAGTCCATCAGCAAAATAAATTGGCTCATTTTAATATCAACAGCACCTGTATCCCTTTGTCTGATTATCAACCTAATTTGATGCGCGTACCCTTGCGCAATCAACACAGATATAACCAAAATCAGTAAAGTCGACACCCATTGTCCCTGAACAGCATACTGTTCCGAAAATAAGAGCCCCAAAAACCCAATCATCAAAGCAGAAAGTGCCATTCCAAATACTAATTTCGTTAAATGACTTCTCCGATCTCTCCATATCTCAAACAAGATAGCTAAAACAAAGATACTGGCTGTTAATCGAGGCCAGACAATAAAATGATTAAAAGGCTGGATAGAATAGCCATAAACAAAAAAAGCAAAGTAAGCGAAAAAACTCACTGTGAATTGATTCAGAGATAACACATCCGTCGCATTACCCATAGCCTGCCGCTCTCTTCGCCTCTTCCTTATTGTCGACAATTGCGAAAATACACCATAAACACTAACAGAGATAAGTAACGTATTTACAGCACCCCAGAACTCAATTAATGTCATTAACAATCTCCAAATCAACAAAGTTGTCGACAATTATATAAACTGGTACCTAAAAATCAACTTAAAGAGCTGAAGATAAAGGTTAATTGTCGACAATGTGGAAGTTAAGTGAATGAGCTAATTTGCAATGGTGCCATCACACAGCATTTAGATAATATTGTTTACGAGGGGGTTATAGATAGGAGTGGTAATCTTAGTCTGGCTCAGCGAATGCCGAACCAGAAAACAACGAAGCAGTTGTTGAGATATTTTATACGAGTTCAAACTCTGTCGTTATCTCAACATTACCCGCTAACATTAACATCACGGAACAGTACTTCTCGCAAGACAACTCCACTGCACGAGCCAATTGCTTCTCACTGACATCATTACCACTGACAAAATACTTCGCATGGATTGATTTAAAGACCCTCGGTGCATCATCGGCCCTAACAGCCGACATTTCGCAACGACAATCCGTTATGTCTTGACGTGCTTTTTTCATGATCATCACAACATCTATTGAAGAACACGCTCCTACTGACAAAAGCACACTCTCCATAGGCGTCATGATATTACCATCACCGTCCAGCTCTAGAGTATGGCCTGTATCAGTTTCACCTTTAAACTTTAAATCGTCTTGCCAAACGACTGTTGCTTTCATATGTATTACCTCTTAAGCATCAATATCATTTTCACTGAGCCATTCCTCAAGCTTACGCATATCTTGCTGGTAAGCTTGTTGAAGTTCTTCAACCCAGTTGTCTACATTTTGCCACCAAGCCGGATAATCCCCTTGCTGGATTTGATTAGCTATTTTACCGACACGCACTAAACCGACTGAGCCTGCCGCACCTTTGATTTTATGGGCTTGTGAACAAACTTCATCTTGGTCTTTTGCTGTTAGGTTCACCAGTAAATCATCAATATACTCGGGCATCTTTTCCTGAAGAACCTTAGCGCTGTTACGAAGCATGTCGGCACCGATGGTTTCCAAAAACATCTCTAGTAACTCAATATCTAATATGGCAGCCAATTTTTCCTCTTCTTTCTTTTGTTTCTTCTGTTCACCAGGTTCACTCACCTTAGGTAATGCTTTATCGTGAACAAAGAGTTTATTAAACACCTCAATCACACGGCTTTTCTTTACCGGCTTGGATATGACATCTTGCATACCGTTATTAAGGTAATCTTCTCGCGTTTTTATGACATTTGCGGTTAAAGCGACAATCTTAGTATCACCAACTAAGTTCTCATCAGCTAATGCTTTAGCGATATCAAAGCCTGTCATATCAGGTAATTGGATATCGAGAAGGATCAGGTCATATTTGTGATTTCTGACTTGTTGGATCGCATCTTCGCCCGTCATAGCGACATCAACTTTTTGCTCTAACTTCTCTAGCAAGGCTTTAGCGACCATAACATTCAATTCAATGTCTTCAACCAACAAGATATTAAGACCTGTCACCTGCAACTCTTCAACTTGCATCGGCGTTTTACTTAACGCCAGCGGTAATTCAACAGTAAAACTGGTTCCTTCGCCAACGACACTACTCACGCTGATGTGGCCGTTCATACGTGTCACCATTTGCTCACAAATGGCCAACCCGATACCTGTCCCTGTTGCCGAATAATGATTAGGATTCTTAACCTGATAGTACATGGCGAAGATCTTATCTAACTCATCGTTAGGTATCCCCACACCAGTATCTGTAACTTTAAACTTAACGCAGCATTTACCATTTTCCGGCATACTGGCTTCGACGCTAAAGCTCACACTACCCTGCTGGGTAAACTTCACTGCATTAAACAACAGATTCCATAAAACTTGTCTCAAGCGCGTTCCATCTACTTCAACAAAATCAGGTAAAGGCTGAATGACATGTGTATGCAGGGTGAGGCCTTTATCCGCAGCCAACAACTCGACAATGCTGCCAAGTTCCTTAGTGAAATCGTGTAGAGAGACTGTTTTCAATGACAATTCAAGACGCTCACGGTCAAGCTTATCGAGGTCAATGATATCGTTAAAGATATTACCTAGCGTAATTGCACTGGCATAAATCGTACTCACCCAATTAAATTGCTCGTTGTTTAATTGAGTGTCTCTCAACATACGACTGAGCCCGACAATACCGTTAAGAGGTGTTCTTAATTCGTGACTGATAGTAGCGATAAAGGCCGTTTTATCTTTACTGGCTTTAGCCAATGCATCTTGTGAACGCTTACGTTCAGAGATATCACGTCCAAATGCCAACAGTCCGAGACGATTTCCTTCACTATCAAAAAATGGCACTTTGCGCATTTCGTAGCACTGTTTACCGTTCTCTCCAAATTTCAGCCACAGCTCTTCCGTAATACCCGCGTTAGTTTCTAAAACTTCATGGTCACTGGCGACAATTTGTGATGCAAGTTCTACGTCATAAACATCATGCGGAGTTAAACCAATTAACTCTGCTTCTGTTTTACCTGTTAGTTCCTCAGCGATTCGGTTGCACCCTGCAAACTTACCTTCTTCATTGCGGTAGTAGATAAGGTCGGGAGATGCATCAATGATCGAACGAAATAGAGCCGATAGACGTTGCGCTTTTCTTTCATTCTCCGAGCGGTATTTGATCTCATGTTCTAGATCAACGAAAACACTCTCTCTTTCTTTCTCTGCTTCTTTACGCTGTGCTATCTCGTAATTCAACAATTCAATGTTGTTCTGTAGCTCTCGATTGAGTACTGCATCTTCTTCGTGCAGGCGTTCAAGCTCATCTATCACACGTTTAAGATCCAGCCGCGAACGCTCAAGCTGCTTAACCAATTCACTGAAGAAGAATAAAACCCAAGGTGCGCTCACTAGTGTCAAAATGACAGCAGTAATAAAGTCTATATATTCAGATTGGCCAGAAAGATAAGCTCTTAAAACATACGAACCAGCCAGGGTAAAACCAAGTGTTAGTAGAATAAAAACAATACTGGCTCTCAGGGCTCCCATTCGATTTATAAAAGCCGCAAGCTTGATGGCCCAGGAATCAATTTTTGTAGTGGGAGGTGACATAGAATAACCTTTTAACTAACTTAGCGAGAGCGACTCAAAAAGAGCGAGCATCCTATCAAGTTTTACGCCCGAAAAGAATTATCCTCCCACTTGTTGTATTAAAACGTACACTTGACCTAAATTCAGGCTATTTTTCCACCAAAAACCGCCAAAATGTTAATAAATTATTAACTCGTTAGTTATATAATTTCTATTTTAAATAAAAATTAGGATATTCCGTTTTATACGATTGATTTATTTTTTTGATGTCGGTAGTGTCTGCCGACTGCATGAAAATTCTTATTTAGTGCATAACTTGCACTTATATGGAGCAAGGAAAAAACGGCTCAAAATCGCTAAAAACCACTTCAATACCTAACTGATTAAGACAAAAGTCAAACTAGGGTCAGGAGAAAGGAACAGCGATAAAAGCACAAGGCTAGATAAGATTATCCAATTTGGTATTCGCTTTGCTCAATAAAAAGCTAAGCGAAAGGAGCTTAATATGAGTTTGTACAATCCGAACGATTCTCGGGACAATTGTGGCTTTGGGTTAATTGCTCATACAACCGGAAAGACCAGTCATAAGCTAGTTAGCACCGCTATCCATGCGCTCGATCGTATGCAACACCGAGGTGGTATTGCGGCTGATGGCAAAACAGGTGATGGTTGCGGCTTATTGATGCAATTGCCGGATTCTTTCTTTAGAGCGAAAGCTGAAGAGAATGGCTGGAAACTTTCTAAGAAATACGGCGTGGGTATGGTTTTTCTTAATCAGGATCCCATTAAAGCCCAACTAGCTCGTGACATTCTCACCGAAGAGATTCGCTACGAAACCTTGGATGTGCTTGGTTGGCGTGCGGTTCCTACCGATGAATCTGTTCTGGGAGACCTAGCAAGAACAGGCCTTCCTCAAATTGAACAGGTTTTTGTTAATGCCCCTGCTGGGTGGCGAAAGAAAGATTTAGAACGCCGTTTATTTATGGCACGTCGCCGCGCAGAAAAGCGTTTGGCGGACGATAGTGAATTCTACGTTGCTTGTTTATCAGCGTTAGTTACTATTTATAAAGGTCTTGTTATGCCACGAGACCTACCAAACTTTTATTTAGATTTAGCAGACGAAAGCCTCCAATCTGCTATTTGCGTTTTCCATCAACGCTTCTCAACCAATACTCTACCTCGCTGGAAATTAGCACAGCCCTTCAGGTTTTTGGCGCACAATGGCGAGATTAATACGATTCGAGGTAACAGGGATTGGGCGCAAGCTCGGGCTTACAAATACAAAACCCCTCTACTACCTGATTTATTGGAAGCAGCTCCTTTCGTCAATATGGAAGGCTCCGACTCATCATCATTGGATAACATGCTCGAAGTGTTTTTGGCCGGTGGTATGGATTTATTCAGAGCCATGCGTGTTCTCGTGCCGCCTGCCTATCAAAACAACAGCACCATGGATGAAGACCTCAAAGCCTTCTACGAATTTAATTCCATGCACATGGAACCTTGGGATGGTCCAGCGGGTATTGTTTTAACTAACGGACGACATGTCGCCTGTAACCTAGACAGAAATGGTTTAAGACCCGCGCGTTATGTGCTCACCAAAGATGGTTTCATTACTCTGGCTTCTGAAATTGGTATTTGGGATTACGATCAAAAAGATGTTGTCGATAAAGGACGTGTTGGCCCCGGCGAAATGCTCGCAGTAGATACCTATAACGGTAAAATCTGGAAGTCAGACGAAATAGATGAAGATCTCAAAAACCGTCATACCTATAAAGCTTGGTTAGACAAACACATCAAGCGCTTGAAGCCTATTGAGGAGTTTGAATCAACACTGATTGGCGAGCGCGTCTTCGATGACGACCATATCGCTGTCTATCACAAGCTATTTAATTACAGCTACGAAGAAATCCAACAAGTGATTAAAGTCCTAGCCAAAGATGGGCAAGAAGCTGTTGGTTCCATGGGTGATGATACGCCAATGGCAGTGTTATCGACTAAAACACGCAGTATTTATGACTACTTCCGTCAGCAATTTGCACAGGTCACTAATCCGCCTATTGACCCGCTTAGAGAAGCACACGTTATGTCATTGGCAACTTGTATTGGTCGTGAAATGGACGTGTTTAGTGAGACATCGGGTTATGCTGACCGGGTACTCTTTGAGTCTCCGATTCTGCTATACACAGACTTGAAACAACTACGTGAATTTGATCCAGAGCATTACTACTCAGAAGTTGTCGATATTAACTATCGACCAGACGAAGGGCTACAAAGAGCCATAGAACGCATCTGTAATGAAGTTGAATACTTAGTGAAACAGAAACGTGCAGCTTTTGTCGTGCTTTCTGATCGCAACATTAAAACTGACAAACTCCCCATACCAGCACCTATGGTCGTTGGCGCTGTTCACACCAGATTAGTTGAAACGTCACTGCGTTGTGATTGCAACATCGTGGTAGAAACGGCTTCAGCACGTGATCCGCACCACTTTGCCGTACTGCTCGGTTTAGGTGCAACGGCGATTTACCCTTACATAGCATACGAAACCATTGAACAGATGGTTGAACACAAAGATATCGAAACCACGGCCATGCAAGGTGTGGTGAATTATCGTAAAGGTATTAATAAAGGTTTGCTTAAGATCATGTCTAAAATGGGCATATCTACCGTTGCCAGTTACCGTTGTTCTAAACTGTTTGAAGCCATTGGCGTTAGTAAGAAAGTCACCGATTTGTGTTTCAAAAATGTGCCTAGCCGTATTCAGGGCGCTTGCTTCGAAGATTTCGAACAGGATATGCATAACTTGAACAAAGTAGCTTGGTTGAAGCGCAAAAAGCTTAATCATGGCGGACTACTGAAGTATGTCCACGGTGGTGAATATCACGCTTATAACCCTGATGTTGTTACTACGTTACAAAAAGCCGTTATGAGTGGCGACTATGCTGATTACCAAGTCTTCTCGTCTCTCGTTAACGAGCGCCCAGTTGCCAGCTTCCGAGATCTGCTTACTCTTAGTAGCGACGTGGACCCAATAGACATCAATGAAGTAGAGCCAGCTGAAAACTTATTCCCTCGCTTTGATACCGCTGCGATGTCAATTGGAGCACTTAGCCCTGAAGCGCACGAAGCACTCGCTATCGCCATGAACCGTTTGGGCGGACAGTCAAACTCTGGGGAAGGCGGTGAACACGTCAGCCGATTCGGAACTGAAAGAAATTCTAAGATAAAGCAAGTGGCATCAGGTCGATTTGGTGTTACCGCCCATTACTTAGTTAATGCGAATGTGATTCAGATCAAAGTTGCCCAAGGAGCAAAACCGGGTGAAGGTGGTCAGTTACCGGGCGATAAGGTCAACAAGTATATTGCAGACTTACGTTTCTCTGTTCCTGGGGTGACGCTAATTTCACCACCTCCTCATCACGATATTTATTCTATTGAGGATTTAGCTCAGCTCATTTTCGATTTGAAACAAGTTAATCCAGATGCACTGATTTCCGTCAAACTGGTTTCAGAGCCCGGCGTCGGCACTATCGCGACCGGTGTTGCTAAGGCCTATGCCGATCTTATTACCATCTCGGGCTACGATGGCGGTACGGGTGCAAGCCCGCTTACATCGGTTAAATACGCAGGTAGCCCATGGGAACTAGGCTTGGCTGAAACACAACAAGCGTTGGTTGAGAATGGCTTACGACACAAAGTCAGAGTACAAACCGATGGCGGTTTAAAAACAGGCCTTGATGTCATTAAAGGAGCAATCCTAGGTGCAGAGAGCTTCGGCTTCGGAACTGGCCCAATGGTAGCACTCGGATGTAAGTACTTACGTATCTGCCACCTCAACAACTGCGCAACAGGTGTCGCGACACAAGACAAAAAGTTGCGTGACAATTACTTCATTGGCTTACCTGATATGGTCATGAACTACTTCAAGTTCATCGCCCAAGAAGTACGTGAAATTATGGCGCAACTTGGTGTACGTAAATTGGATGAGCTTATCGGTCGAACAGAATTCCTAGATATCTTGGAAGGTATTTCGGCGAAACAGAGCAAGCTCGATCTTTCCAGTATTCTGGCCAAAGCATCTGAAGGTGATCACACACACTTATTCTGTTCGGAAACGACTAATGAACCTATTGATAAAGGTGAGTTAAACAAACAGATACTCAATGATGCGCAGGAAGCAATTAGCGCTTCTCAGACTAAACAGCTCAGTTATACGATTAAGAATACAGATCGTTCAGTCGGTGCCCTTCTGTCTGGCGCCATCGCCAAGCAACATGGCAACAACGGACTCGATGATTCGCCAATAAAAATTCAGCTCACGGGTACCGCTGGCCAAAGCTTTGGTGTTTGGAATACAGGTGGTGTTGAAATGACTCTGATTGGCGATGCAAACGACTACGTTGGTAAAGGAATGACAGGTGGTAAGCTCGTTATTCATCCTCCTCTAGGCGTGAGCTTCGATGTGCACAAGAGTACAGTCATGGGTAACACCTGCTTGTACGGTGCAACAGGCGGTAAGCTCTTTGCTGCAGGTCGTGCAGGTGAGCGTTTTGCTGTTCGTAATTCAGGAGCCATCGCTGTCGTCGAGGGGACAGGTGACAACGGCTGCGAGTATATGACAGGCGGTATTGTCGCTGTACTGGGTAAAACAGGGGTGAACTTCGGTGCGGGCATGACAGGTGGCTTCGCTTATATTCTCGACGAAGACGACGATATCGACAATCGCGTCAATACCGACTTGGTTGAAGCGATGGAAATAAATGATAAACCCATTTTGTCTGAGCACTTACGTGGCCTGATCAATCAGCACTATGAAGAAACAGGTAGTGAGCATTCATTAAAGCTGTTAACACAATTTACTGAATACTTACCTAAATTCAGGCTCATCAAACCCAAAACCAGTGATGTCAAAAATCTGCTTGGGCACATTAGCCGATCATCGGCAGAACTTCGCGTACAGGCACAGTAAAGAGACTCTTATGGCAAAGAATGTATATCAATTTGTTGATGTTGAACGAATCGACCCGCCGAAAAAGCCCATTATCGTGCGTAAAAGTGAATTCGGTGAAATCTATCAACCATTAACTGCAAGCCAAACAGCAGGTCAGGCCGACAGATGCCTAGATTGCGGTAACCCTTATTGTGAGTGGAAATGTCCCGTACATAATTTTATTCCTCAATGGCTCAAGTTAGCCAATGAAGGCAAAATTCTCGAAGCAGCAGAGCTTTCCCACAAAACCAATAGCTTGCCGGAAGTCTGCGGACGTGTATGTCCTCAAGACCGTTTGTGTGAAGGTGCTTGTACTCTGAACGATGACTTTGGCGCTGTCACTATTGGCAGTATCGAAAAGTACATTACAGACACAGCGTTTGAAATGGGCTGGCGACCTGATATGTCTGGCGTCACTATGACAGACAAAAAGGTCGCTATAGTCGGTGCAGGTCCAGCAGGGTTAGCCTGTGCAGACATCTTGATTCGCAATGGCGTTAAACCCATTGTTTACGACAAATATCCGGAAATTGGCGGCTTGCTCACCTTTGGTATCCCTGCATTTAAATTGGAAAAAGAGGTTATTGCCAGACGCCGCGAAGTTTTCCTCGAAATGGGTGTTGAGTTTGTTCTCAACACAGAGGTTGGAAAAGACCTTCCATTCCAACAATTGATAGACGAGCACGATGCTGTTTTCCTTGGCATGGGTACTTATAAGTATATGAAAGGCGGGTTCGAGAACGAATCTGCTCCAGGTGTTTATGACGCTCTTCCCTACCTTATTGCCAATGCAAATCGTCAACTAGGACTCGAAAAGTCTGAAAGCGACTTCATCAGCATGCAAGGTAAGCGCGTTGTAGTGTTAGGCGGTGGCGATACAGCGATGGATTGCGTAAGAACAGCTGTGCGTCAAGGCGCTAAAAGCGTTGTGTGTGCTTATCGTCGTGATGAAGAGAATATGCCGGGTTCAAGACGAGAAGTTCAAAACGCACGCGAAGAAGGAGTTGATTTTCAGTTTAATCTCCAACCTCTGGATATCGCCATTAATGAAAGTGGCGATGCTTGCGGTGTTAAATTGGTTAAAACTCAGCTCGGAAAACCAGATTCAGCCGGCCGAAGGCGTCCAGAAGCCGTTGAAGACTCTGAACATATCAAAGAAGCCGATGCTGTCATTGTGGCTTTTGGATTCCAACCTAACCCTGCCCCTTGGTTAGCAGACTTCGGGGTTATTTTGGATGAAAAAGGCCGTGTGCGAGCGCCATCACAAGGCCAATATGCTTTCCAAACATCAAACCCAAAAATCTTCTCTGGTGGAGATATGGTTAGAGGCTCTGACCTTGTAGTTACTGCTATCTTCGAAGGGCGAGAAGCAGCAGAGGGGATACTGGATTATATTGGGGTTTAAAATCTCTCCTATTAGACACCACTCCCGCAGATTGTGACTGTAGGGGTGGTTAATCTAAAATTTATAAAAAGAAACTTGACCCTAACGCCACGTGATACAGGATTGTATTGATGCCGTATTAAATATTAGGTATTCAATATGAAAAATAGAAGCGAAATTACAGTCAAAGAGATGGCTTTACTCTCTGGCGTTACTATCCGAACCTTGCATCATTACGACGACATAGGTTTACTCAAAGCACACAGAGCAGCGTCAGGTTATCGCGTGTACAATGAAAAGCATGCTTTACGCCTACAACAGATATTACTCCATAAATCATTTGGTTTATCGCTAGAAGACATTGCCAAAACGCTCGATGATCCTCAATTTGACAACTTAGCCAACCTCAAGCGTCAAAAGAAAACGTTAGAACAACAGGCCGAAAATATGCACTTGATGATTGGCGCCATTGATGCAGCAATTGAAAAATTAACATGCTCTAAAACAATTGATCTGTCTTCCATTTTTGAAGGCTTCGATCCGGCTTTATATGACGACGAAGTCGAACAACGCTGGGGAGAAACGTCTTGCTACAAGGAATGTCAGGATAAGATGAAAAACTATACTGACGAGGATTGGGAACAACTAAAACAACAAGAAAACGCCATTTGGCGGGACGCGGCTCATGCTTTAAGAGCTGGAACAAAGCCCGATAGCGCAAGTGCTCAAGAAATCACAAACAAGTATAGAAAACACATTGATAGATGGTTTTATACCACTTCGACTTCGGGCTTTGCTGCATTAGCGGACCTCTGGGAGAATGATCCCCGATTTGCTAAAAATATCGATAAGTTTGAACCCGGTTTAGCCAAATGGATGGCAGCCGCTGTGCGCCGTTAATTATAGGTTTACAAACTGATGGCTTAACCTAGCACCTACCCGCGTTAAGCCATTCCTCTTCTAATAACTATCTCACCACTAACAACAAACACACATATACCTCTTGTACATTGAAGCGTCTGATTTAATTTCAGAACTATGATGCGAAATTTTTTTACAAAAATTATCGACAGGAGCACCTAACTCAGCTAACTTCATGAAGCTTGTTTTCAGCACTTTGTACAGCGCACAGAATTAGAGAACCTTGAACCACAACAGCAAAAAGTAAGGTTATTAGATGGATTTAACAGAGTATAGAGAATCAGATTCCGAAAAGAGTCGCACACAAGACTTGAAACGGCTCATCGAAAAAATGACGCCTCACTCAGGTAAAACACTGGATATTGGTGCGCGAGATGGCCATTTCTCGAAACTGCTAGCTAATTATTATGATTCTGTAATCGCACTTGATTTAGAAAAGCCCGTCTTTGAACATGAAAAAGTCACTTGTGTTAAAGGGGACGTTACGGCTTTAGAGTTCAACGATAACGATTTTGATCTTGCCTTCTGTGTCGAAGTTTTAGAACACATTCCACCTCACCTGTTAAATGACGCATGCAAAGAGTTAAGTCGTGTTTCGACCGACCATATCCTTATCGGTGTCCCTTATAAACAAGATATCCGACTTGGTAGAAGCACTTGCTATTCTTGTGGAGGAGTCAATCCACCTTGGGGTCATGTGAATAGCTTTGATGAAAAACGATTAGCTGAGCTTTTCCCCGATTATGACATTGAAGAAATGTCTTTCGTCAGTAAAACAAACTCCTATACCAACGCGCTGTCAGTAGCTCTGATGGATTTTGCCGGAAACCCATACGGAACGTACTCTCAAGGCGAACCTTGTATACATTGCGACAAACAGCTTATTCCACCACCTGAGCGCACCTTTATACAAAAAGTGGCCACTAAGATAGCCTTTTATGCTCTATACGCTCAAGCACCTTTTACTTCAGAGCATCCAAATTGGGTACATGTGTTGTTTAAGAAAAAGCACTAAAAAGAGCTCACATCAACGATACTTGCATGTAAGCTCTTTTTCTTAACTTCACTAACTCTATTCTTGAGCACTGGAATTAAGGTCTCGATATTCCGTAACCGGTAAACCGCCTATTCCCCAATTTTCCAATGGGACTTCATCGATAACAACAAAGGTTGTTGACGGCTTTTTATCCAAAACCTTTTGCAAAAGCTCGGTAACACCGGCTATCAAAGCCGCCTTTTGTTCATTGGTAGGGCCATTTCCTCTTTCTCCACCTTCTTTAGTCACCTGAATATTAACGTATGGCATTGTCGCTCCTCAGTATGTTGTTACGTTAGTTGGAGTAAAAGAAAAAGCTTTATTCATAATCACCCATTCACCATGCCATTTCGTAAAGGTGAGAAAATCAAGATACTGCCTTTCCATCATCACCAGCGAAAGCTCTACAAAAGCCAATGTATTGCCACCTAAATGTAAAGATATAATCTTCTCACTAAGAGAGCTTTGCGTAGCTGAAGGTGGGTTACGATCTTTCAATATGCCGATATAGTCTGATCGGGAATAATTCACATAACCGTCTTCATTGGTATTGATATATCTGGCCTCTGGATGAAACAGTGTTTCCATTGCAACGCTATCCGCATGATATAAAGCCTTAATGTACGCCTCCACACACACCATTATTTTAAACATTTCTGATTCATTCATGACTTTGATAAACCTTCTGAAGACATCGCTTTTTTAACGCTAGAGCGCTGACCAATCCGTTCAACATATGCCAAAACGTTATTCCAACGACTCAGGTCTATCCCAACAAAATGAGTCCAATTGCTGATGACAAATAAATAAGCATCTGCAATTGTAAACCCCCCGCCCATCACGAATTGCGTGCAACCTGCCAATAGCTGATCGAGATAATCCAATCGAGATTCTACGTTTCGGATGGCTGTTTGTTTTTCACTGACTGATGCGTGTTTGGAAAACAACGGACCAAAGGCTTTGTGATACTCGGAACTTGCAAAACTCAAGTACTCATCGAGTTTCGCTCTTCTCAACGTCCCAGGTGCAGGAGCCAAATCCAAATCTGAGTGACTGTCCGCAAGGTATTGTAAAATAGCAATATTTTCAGTAATGATTTCAGATGAATCTAGCTGTAACGCCGGAACTTTCTGCTTAGGATTAATAGTTGAGTAAGTTAGCCCCGATGCTGTTCGGTCATTCTCAATATCAACGGATTCAATATTAAACTCAGCGTCGATTTCATTCAGAATGATGTGCGTTGCCAGTGAACAGGCACCTTGGATATAAAATAATCTCATATAAATACTCCTCTAAAAGGTTCTATTTTCGTAATGTCGCCATTACCGCTTAAGTTAATTTAGAGGAGCAAACGATTGATTAATAATATTATGTTTTTATACTCTTGATATATAAAACAGAACATCATGAGTTAAACCTTTAACCAATGACTTACGAGCAATTAGTAGTTTTAGACGCGGTTGTTACGCAGGGAGGCTTCCGAAATGCTGCAGAACACTTATACAAATCTCAATCGGCCATCAGCATTGCAATTAAAAAGCTTGAAGATGAATCAGGCATTCAACTATTCAATAGAGATAATTACCGACCGAACCTAACTCAAGACGGTGAAGTATTCTATCGACAAGCGCTGAAAGTTTTACGAGGCATGCAGCAACTTCAAGCCACAGCGCAACAATTAAAAGGTGAGCAAGAAGCCGAAGTCAGAATTTCCATTACAGCGACATGCCCAATTAAAAATGTATTAGAGGTCATCGGCGATACCAATCAGCAATACCCGGATACCAAGATAAAACTCAAAACCGAGATGATGGGCGGTGCGGTAGAACGATTACTTGATGGACAAGCCGATATAATCATTGCATCGAATGACGGTGTTCCTTTCGAACAGGTTGATTCGTTCCCATTTACTACAACCGTTATTACCCCAGTTGCACATCGCGAATATGAACTGGCAAGTATGGGTTCTAATGTGTCTTCTGAGCAAATGGAAAACTTTGTCCAAGTTGTCGTTACTGGAACAAGTAGCGAAAAATACGAGCAAAGCAGGGATATTATTCAGGCAAGCCAACAGTGGACGGTTTCTGACTTCGCAACCAAACGAGAAATCATCCTCGCCCAAATGGGATGGGGCGGATTGCCTAAGCACCTTGTTCAAGAAGACCTAGACAGAGGTGATTTGGTTGAGCTGAATCTCATCAATTACCCTCCTCGAAAAACACAGCTTTACGTCATACGTAAGAAAGATGCGGGACTTGGTATTGTTTCTCAAGACATATTCGAAAAGCTTAAATTAATGACGGCGTGATATCCCCACTATATTTTCTTTGGTAGCCTCGTTAGAATAACGCGCTAAGCCATCAAATAGCGTCTCAAAATAACAACTATGAAATAGGGATATATCATGTCTACTCCATACCAAGCCCCCGAATCTGTATTACAAGAACATGGGATGACACAATGCAGTGCTTGTCATCAAGATGTACATGTTACAGCATCGATGTGTCCTCATTGCGGAGTTTCCCGCAGAAGTTCACGTTATAAAAATAAAACGATTGCAGCCCTCTTCGCGTTTTTTCTAGGAGGTTTCGGCGCACATCGATTTTACTTGGGGCAATGGTGGGGAATATTCTATCTCCTGCTGTTTTGGACAAGTATCCCTGCAATTATTGCACTCGTAGAGTTTATTTATTTCTTGGTTAAGGATCAGTATAAGTGGGATGCTCATTACAACGAGAGCATGCCTGCAGGCCCTGGCGATAAAAGCGGCGGTGCGTTAACTGTCATACTCGCTATTGTTGGTGTTATTGTATTCGTTGCTTTCATCGGAATTTTAGCAGCAATCGCACTACCTGCTTATCAACAATACACCCTAAAAGCACGAGTCGCAGGCGCTTACAATGAAACAGTTGTTTTGCAAACAGAGATGGAAAACTACTTCCAACAAAACGGTATTTTTCCGCAATCTAATGCAGACTTACGCCAAAAATCACCGCTGTTCTTAAGTGACACCCATACCGCAAAGGTCGTTCCAGGTGGAATAGAAATCGACTTTGGACCAAGCGTTCAACAACTATCCTCCAAAACGCTAGTTATTTCCCCTCTTGTAGTCGGGGAAAACATTATTTGGAAGTGCACAGATGGGACATTGGAGAAAACACTCTACCCACCAGCTTGTTCGGACTAAAGCTTCAAAGAGTTGGTAGCTTGAATAAGTGGGTAATATTTTATCGTATTGAATTTATTCAAGACTACCGCTAATATCTTTCGCTCATAATCGTAGTACTAGGAATGGCAAAAATGGAAATTTTTCTTAATGAAATATACAGCTTCCCCACGGTTATCTATGCATTTCCCCTTCTCATTCTTCTTTTGTTTTGGCTAACATCCTTTGCTGGATTAGTTGATATTGAGATACTGGATTTCGACTCAGACGTCGATGCCGACGCAGATTCTGATTCAGATACTGCAAGTTCTTCTTGGCTACAAAAGCTCGGTTTAGATGGTGTGCCGTTAACGGTCGCACTCACTTTTGTCGACCTCTATGCTTTTATTCTCACCTACTTAGCCAAAAAGCATTTGTTACCGCTGCTTGATGGCATTATCACGGGTGCTGCACTCGGTGGATTAATCGCTTTAGCTGCGTTAATTATTGCTATTCCATTAGCTGCACTTTGCATTAAGCCACTTAGGCCTGTTTTCCATACTCATGAAGCGATTAGTAAAAATGAGCTAATTGGAACACTGTGTACAGTGACCACTCAATCCGTTTCCGAAACCTTTGGTCAGGCTGAAACAGATGACGGCATGATACTCAGTGTCAGAGCCCCCCAACCCAACGATATTCAAAAAGGCAGTCGCATTGCGCTGATTCAATTCGATAGTGACCAAGATACCTATCTTGTTGTCACCGAAACTGAACTCATGGGCCAAGCGACACCTATCAATTAACTTAGAAAAGCATACACATTTAGGAATTCTTAAAGGAGTAAACCAATGGACTCAAGCCTCTTAATCTTTGTTGCTGTCGTGGCATTTGCTGCCATTTTCGGCGTTATTATTATGTTTGCCAGCCTCTACAAAAAAGTAGAGCAAGGTAAAGCCATGATAGTGAATACTATGCGCGACGAACCCAAAGTCACTTTCACTGGCTCAGTGGTTATGCCAGTTTTCCACAAAATGGAAATTATGGACATCTCACTTAAAACCATTGAAGTGGATAGAAGCGGCACTGACGGATTGATCTGTAAAGACAACATACGCGCAGATATCAAAGTTGGTTTCTTCGTTAAGGTGAATAAAAACCGTGATGATGTGCTTAAAGTTGCTCAGGCCATTGGTTGTGAAAGGGCTTCGAATATAGATACGCTAGAAGACCTATTTAGTGCCAAGTTCTCTGAAGCTTTGAAAACCGTTGGTAAATCGCTCGACTTTGAAGATCTTTACGCTAAACGCGACAACTTTCGTGACCTTATCATCGATAATATCGGGACAGACCTAAACGGCTATGTACTGGAAGACGTAGCTATTGATTACCTAGAACAAACGCCTATTGAGAAACTCGACCCTAACAATATCCTCGACTCTCAAGGTATTCGTAAAATCA
This sequence comes from Alteromonadaceae bacterium M269, assembly GCA_004353515.1. Lineage (GTDB taxonomy): Bacteria > Pseudomonadota > Gammaproteobacteria > Enterobacterales > Alteromonadaceae > M269. The sequence goes on from SMNZ01000004.1 coordinate 359,965, forward strand.
CTGAATTAACGGCTGAACAACACATCCAAACCAACATCTTTGAGCGCGAAGAAGAAATGAAAATTAAGCGTAAAGATGTTGAAACTCGCGAGGCTATTCTTGAGTTAGAGCGCCAACAAGCCGACGCGGAAGCTAAACAGAGACGTGAAGTAGAAACTGTTGTCGCGCGTGAAGAAGCCGAGACATCAAGAGTCCAACACGAAGAAAAACTTAAAGCAGAACAAGCTCGTGTTCAGGCAGAGCAAGAAATCGAAGTTCAAGAACAAAACAAACAGCGTGAAGTGGAAGTGGCAGAAAACAATCGCTTACGTGCTGTTGCTATTGAAGAAGAGCGAGTCACCCGTGCTCGTGAGCTTGAGCAAATCGATCGAGAGAAAGAAGCTTCGCTACAGAAAATCGCTAACGAAAAGCTTATCGAGCACGAAAAACGCGAGATTGCAGAAGTCATTCGCAGCCGTGTCGAAGTTGATAAAACCGTCGCACAGCGCGAAGAAGAAATTAACGAGCTACGTGTTGTCTCTGAAGCAGATCGTAAGAAGAAAGCACAAGTCATTGCTGCGGAAGCAGAAGCAGAAGAAGCCTTGGTTAAAGACATCAAAGCTGCTGAAGCGGCTGAGAAATCTGCGGATTTCATAGCGAAAGAAAAAGCCATTATTGCTCAAGCTGATTTAGAAGTCGCTGAGAAGAAGGCGCAGGCACAACGCAAAGAAGCTGAAGGCATGGAAGCGTTAGAAGCTGCTAATGGTCTTGCAGAAGCTAAGGTGATGGAAGCTCAAGCTGCCGCTAAAGAGCAAGAAGGCATGGCTGAAGTCCGTGTTCAAGAAGCTAAAGCCGAAGCTATTGAGAAAACAGGTTCTGCTGAAGCTGAAGTTGCAGCCAAAATGGCTGAAGCAGAAGCCGAGGGCATGACTAAGAAGTTCGAGGCCATGGCAACCATGTCTGATCAACAACGTTCACACGAAGAGTTCAGAATGCGCTTAGACAAGCAGCATGAACAGTCGATGGAATCTATCCGTACCAATGTTGACATCGCACAGCAACAAGCACTGGTTATGTCAGAAGCACTGAAAGAAGCCAACATTGATATTGTAGGCGGAGATACAGCATACCTAGATAGCTTTATCAAATCACTTTCTGTCGGTAAATCAATAGATGGTGCTATCGGTAAGAGCGAAACGCTCTCAACAGCCTTCAAAGATCACTTTAACGGGGATGCTAGCTTCGTTGAAGATGCTAAAGAGTTAGTCGCTGGCTTTGGTGCTGCAAGTGGTAACGCTAAAGACACAGCAATGACAGCACTTATCACCAAATTCTTACAAGAAGGTGGCAATAACCCGCAGCTCTTGGATTTACTGAGCAGCGCAGTTTCTAAAAACAATAACGACTCAAGTTCAAAGTAGAAGGATCTTAGATACTCAATAGATTTCAAGATGCACGTAGGCGGCAATCGAGAGAACCCCCATGAGCATAGAGATACTATGTGATTGGGGTGAACGAGTGAAGCTAACACCCGTGCAGTTTGAAAGATGAAGAGTATATTCGGAAAGCTAGGAGAACATGATGTCTACAGATCAAGAACAGGTTGATCAGGCGGTCACTGAAGGTGGTGCGTATGAGGTCATTCGTGCGCGTCTGGAAGAACAAGCCTCTCAACTAAAAGCAAAAGTCGATAGCATCAATACAGCACGTATTGAAGAGTTTGGACAAGCCAAGCTAGAAGTTATCGGCCGTGTGCGTGTGCGCACCGAAAATAACTGCATTGCACGCGATATAGTTCCCGTAGGCGATGCTATCCTTTTTGGATACAACGTCTTTATAGGCTTGAAGAAAGAAACGCAAATTAGCGACGTTTTCAGCCTTTATGCACTCACTCAAAAAGAATCAGGGTACGAACTCACACCTAAAGATTTAGCAGGAACTTTCCTCGATCAGCCTGAATTCAAAAAAGAATTCCATGAGCTATACGTTTACTACAAAGAAGCACGATTAATCCAATTAAAAGTGCAGGGGCAGCTCCTCTTTGCCGTGTTCCAAATAGGCCGTAAGCTGGAAGATACCCGTGTATTTCAGTGGCAACTAAGTAAAGATGGCACGGCCAAATACATCGACAACCGAGGCGAACGTGCAATCAAGTCAGCACCTTCGCACGACTTTGAATGGCAATCGGTAGGTCGCGAACAGCATGTTTCGGGCAGCCATCCACATATCAACATCCTGGATGAAGTCTTTGTCGAAACTATTGGTGGCGACCTCACCATTAAGGTTGAGAACAACACCGAAGACGGTTTGGGCATCTACAACGAACCTGTTGAAGATAAGACTCAGAGTTTAGCTGATGCTGATATTCGATATGCCAAAGTTGGCACCCTAATTCTGCTGAAAATTCAGCCTTATCGCGAAAAAGACTATCGATTTTTAGTCTTCAACACGCGTACACAGCAAGTCGATAGAATTGATGCGATTGGTTTAGCCTGCGTAACACTACCTGAAGACCATGGCATTATTTTCCCTGGCGGTTACTATTTACAAAATGGTGAGACCAAGTCTTTCCCAGACCAAATAGAAGGGTTGAAGTTTAAACGCAGTATTCGCTCCCCTAATGGTGAAGACGTTCTCTACATATTCTATGAACCTGAATCTGGTTTAAGTGGATTGTTCTCCTACAACCTTATTCGTAAAGAGCTACAAAACCCGATTTATGCACACGGTTACAGTGTGTTTGAAGATGGCACAACCGTTGTTTTCAATGCAGAAGATGAAGCGACACGTGTGCATCCGATGCAAGTTTGGGAAACGCCTTATTTCAGTACAGAGCATGCCGCTAAACAACCGACTAGTGACAGTTTTTACAGCCGTATCGGCAACAAAGAGTTAGTCCGTGGTATATCCGATTTAACAGCCATTAATCGTGCTGTCCGCAACCCAAATCCAAGCCGAGTGCTTTACGAAGATTTAATCCAAACCTGTCGAAGTATGTTTGACAGATACCACTGGATTGACGAACCTGAAGTTGATGGACTCGGTGAAGTGGTTAAACAAATCACAGCAACATCTGAGTTGGTTATCGACGAATTCGAGAAAGTTGAACAAATCAGGCAACAAGCTGACAAAGCACTTGCGGGAGCAGAAGAGAAACAACAAGAAGCGATTTCGTCCATACGTATCAGCGACTGGCAGTCTCCTGAGCAATATGTTGATTGCCTAACAAGGTTACGTCAGCAGCGCGGCCACTTAATTACACTAAAAGATCAACGTTACATCAATCGTGAGCGCATTGCTGAGCTTGATGAAGAGGTTACTCAGCGCTTTGATGAAGTCAGTTCAGCAACAGTTTCTTTCCTATCTAGTGACAAATCACTACAGCCCTACACAGACAAGATTACCACGTTAGAGAATGCCATAGCGCAAGTCGAACTCGTGGTTGATATCAATCCAATAAATGAAGAACTCGAAACCTTATCAGTCGGTTTGGATTTATTGACTGAAATACTCAATGGCTTGAAGGTAGAAGACGCCACAGTAAGAACAAAAATACTGGACGATATTTCTGAGATCTACGCCAAACTCAATCAGGTCAAAGCGCAAGGCAGACAGCGCAAGAAACAACTCGGCTCGGGCGAAGCCAATGCAGAATTTGCGGCACAATTCAGACTCTTCTCACAGAGCATCAATAGCGCATTGGCAATGGCTGACACACCAGATAAAGCTGATGAGCAATTATCGCGTTTAACCATTCAATTGGAAGAACTCGAGTCTAAATTTAGCGAGTATGATCAGTTTCTTAGCGACATTATGGATAAACGCGAAGAACTGCATAATGCTTTTGAAAGTCGCAAACAAAGCTTGTTAGAAGAGCAACAAAGACGCGCACAAAATATGTTTAGTGCTGCCGAACGCATCATTAAAGGCATCACTCGTCGCGCTGCGACATTTAGCGATACTGACGAGCTCAATACCTACTTTGCCTCTGACCCAATGGTACTCAAAGTCTCTGATCTCGTAGAGCAGTTGAGGGGCATTAACGACCAGATACGTGCTGACGACCTAGAAAGCCAGCTTAAAGCCGCCAAAGAGCAAGGCATCCGTAGCTTAAGAGATAAACAAGATATCTTCGAAGATGGCGGAAACGTTATCAAACTGGGTAAGCACAAATTCAGCGTTAACCAGCAGGCTCTTGATTTAACTCTATTACCCCGTGACGACGGCCTTTATCGCCATCTCGTAGGTACAGACTACTTTGAACGCATTGAAGATAATGAACTAAACGAGCTTAAGCCCTACTGGCAGCAAAATCTGATTTCTGAAAATGATGATGTTTGCCGGGCGGAATACCTCACATCTGTCATCATTAGAGATGCTGAACAGCAGCAAAATAACCTCTCGATAAGCAAACTTGCTGAGCTCCTGGACAACGAAACTGAGCTTAGTAAGTTGGTCAGGAAAACCATGTCTGACCGCTATCAGGAAGGTTACGAAAAAGGCATTCACGATGCCGATACAGTTAAGCTATTAAAAGCACTGTTACCTATCCACCAAAAAGCTGACTTACTACGTTTTGCGCCTAAAGCTCGGGCTGTTGCATTGCTCTTTTGGTGCTTCGAAGCTAGAGACAAACAGCAGAAGCAGCTTTGGCAAAGCCATGCTATAAGCGCTCAGTTGCTCTCTAAAACATTCCACAGTCGCAGTGGTTTTACCGAGCTTAATGCTAACTTGTTCAACGCTATTGCGAGATTTTGCCAGCGATTTGATCTGCCGTTTGAAGAAAACGACATAGACGTCGGTGCTGAATACCTGAGCTTAGAATTAGCTAAAGAAAAGCTGGCTTTTAGCACCAGCCAACCCGCGAGAAATCTGCGCGATACTATGTCTAAGCAACTGAAAGAGCTTGGACATGACAGAGAATTTGATGCTGCAATGTCACGCTTTGCTGAATTGATAGAACAGACGCCAACGGAATCAGAACAGGCTGCTGGTCTTAAAGAGCAATGGAGCCTAGCCAATGCTTGGTTGAACGCGTTACTCGATTCCTCTGAGGCAAGCCAAGAGTTCGAACATTATCTACCCGAAGCAGCTGCGCTAACACTATGCCAAGGTAAACTCCAAACCGAGGACAGTAGTGTCAATCTGCAAGCGGTAGTAGATGGATTACTGAGTGATCATAATCGTGTTAAAGATGGTCAACTGAACATTGCTTTAGACGAGTTTAACCAACGTTTAAGCCACTACCATTTCCATCATGTCACGCAATTCAAGCGTTACCATGACTTACGACATGAACAGATGGTGACGAGTAAACGTGAACTTCAACTCGACGCTTATACTGCTAAGCCACTTAGCTCTTTCGTTCGTAATCGCCTCATTGACGAAGTCTACCTGCCTATTATTGGAGACAACCTCGCGAAACAGATGGGTACTGTTGGTGATGATAAACGTACCGATTTGATGGGTTTGCTATTACTTATTTCGCCACCTGGCTATGGTAAAACGACCTTGATGGAGTATGTCGCTGATAGGCTTGGCTTAGTGTTTATGAAAATAAACTGCCCCTCGCTAGGGCATGATGTTACCTCTGTTGATCCATCCAATGCACCCAATGCAACAGCTAAACAAGAACTTGAGAAACTCAATTTAGGTCTTGAAATGGGTAACAACGTTATGTTGTATCTGGACGATATTCAGCATACGCATCCTGAATTCCTACAAAAGTTCATTTCACTGTGTGACGGCACAAGACGTATTGAAGGTGTCTGGAAAGGCGAAAGTAAAACCTACGACATGCGCGGTAAGAAATTCTGCATGGTCATGTCAGGAAACCCCTATACCGAATCAGGCGATGTCTTCAAAGTACCTGATATGTTGGCTAACCGTGCTGACATCTACAACCTTGGTGATGTACTAGGTGGCAAAGAAGAACAGTTCGCCTTGAGCTATATCGAAAACTGTCTAACCTCCAATCCAGTGCTAGCGCCTTTAGCACTACGTGATATGAAGGACGTCTACAAGTTGCTAGATATGGCACAAGGTGAAAACGTTGCAACAACCGACTTAAGCCATCAGTACAGCGGTGCTGAAATCAATGAGATCACCAGCGTTCTCGGGCATCTGAGAGAAATCCAAAATGTCATCTTAAAGGTGAACTTGCAGTACATACAATCTGCGGCAACAGCTGAGGATTACCGCCAAGAGCCTCCGTTCAAACTGCAAGGCAGTTATCGAAACATGAATAAAATGGCAGAGAAGGTATCAGCTGTCATGAATCATGAAGAACTGATGCAGTTGATTGGCGATCACTACACTGGTGAGGCACAAACACTGACGTCTGGTGCCGAAGAAAACTTGCTTAAATTAGCTATCTTACGCGGCACTATCACCGAGGAAGAGCAAGGACGTTGGGAACACATTTGTAGTACCTACGCCAGCAAGCAAACTTTGAATGTTGAAGGCGATCCAAGCCATCAAGCTGTTCAACAGTTGAGTCATATTGCTGCCTCTTTGGAAGCCATCAAAATTGACGCTCAGCAGTCAGATACTGGTGATTTGATTAGACCGATAAATCGCGTCGCAGCTGCGATGCATTTACTCAGTAAAACTTGGGCAGGCGATCAAAAAGAATCATCAGAAGAACAAACCGATAAATAAAGGGTATCACTATGAAATGTACAAGTTGTAAAACAGGTGACTTAGAAAGAACTTTTATTGATGGACTATTTGAAGCCAAAACCTGCACTCATTGCGGCGGAAATTGGATCTTGGTAGAGCATTATGTTGCTTGGAAAGAAAGGAATCCGAATCATGAGTTTGATGTTGACCAAGACTTTACAATTTCAGAAACCTCTACAGCTATGCTTTGCCCAGTATCGGGTATTATTATGCGTAAACTAAAAATAGGGGATGATAGCTCTCATCGTGTTGATTACAGTGCAGCTGTTGGAGGTGTTTGGTTAGATAGCGGTGAGTGGGAATTGCTAAAGAAGAAAGGTTTAGCGGGTTCGCTTAACAACATACTCACTGCAGTTTGGCAACGTAATATTCAATTGAATACCACACACAAAAACCTCTCAGAAGTTTATAAAAATAAGTTTGGCGACGAAAACTATCAAAAGGTCAAAGCATTCAGGGAATGGCTGATTGAACAACCCAACAAAACTGATCTAAAAGCTTACATCAATGCTGAAGATCCTTACTCAGCTATCAAGTAGCTACCTCGAATAATTGAGCTTGCGGCTATATAGAAAACCTTGAGTTGAGTTCTACAGCAGCAAGCTTTTATAACCAAGTTTTAGGCTCCAATAATAACGAGGCAAAGTATTAGGCAGCCTCTTTGGAATCAGTACAACCAGACTCGCATTAGCGAGAATAAGCGTTCAATTTCTATCGGCTTAGAAATGTAATCGTTTGCCCCTGCTTCAATACACTTTTCCCTGTCATTTGTCATCGCTTTGGCAGTAAGCGCAATAATCGGCACATTCTTATATTGGTTGTTGTCGTCACGAATTCGACGTATCGCTTCATATCCATCCATTTTAGGCATCATGATATCCATTAACACAATATCGATATCTGTGTTTTCCACCAGTTGTTCTAGTGCCTCTTCGCCGTTTTTCGCAACAACAACTTTCATGTTTTTACCTTCTAGTCCTGCAGAAAGTGCATAAATGTTGCGCATATCGTCATCGACCAACAACACCTTTTTATGATTCAATATAGCTTCGACATCATGCATCTTTTGCAGAATTTGGCGCTGTTTATCAGGCAAGTTCGCTTCCATTCGATGCAAAAATAGCGCAACTTCATCCAACAGTTTTTCGGCCCCCTTCTCGCTTTTCTGAATCACGGCATGGGCATACTGGTTTAACTCAACCAGCTCATCTTTCTGAAGATCCTTAGCGGTATAGACAATGATAGGGAGGTTATCCAACTTTTCATTTACGTGGACCAATCTCAGGAGTTTAAGGCCATCAGTATCTGGCAAGTTCAGATCTAAAACCATGCAATCAATATCTTCACTCTCAAGATGTTTTTCAGCCTCAAAAGCAGTCTCAGCAGTGATAACTTCCATATCATGATTACCTAATAAGTCACGTATGTAATCAGACTGAACCTCATCATCTTCCACTAACAACAACTTCTTAATAGGTTTTTCAGCTAACTGAGAGAAGCGTGTTAGTACCGAAACAATTTTTTCTTGTGAAACCGGTTTCTGTAGGAAACCAATAATCCCCTTGTCTTTTACTTCTTCGATACTACCCGTACCGCTCATCACATGAACCGGAATATGTCTTGTTGAGGAGCTATCTTTCAAACGGGAAATAGCCGTTTGCCCACTGATGCCTGATAAGGTGAGATCGACAATAATGCCGATGGGACGAAACTCCTTGGCTAACATATAGCCTTCACCACCATCATCTGAAATCAATATATTAAATCCATGTTCGCGCACTAAGCTTGCCACTATCATGGCGAAATTAGGGTCGTCTTCTAATAACAAAATAGTCTGCTTATCAGAAGACAAGCTGTCCCTATCATCAGGCACCACGGTTCGTGCTAAACGGTTCGACTTCTCAGATCTCGATAACGAAGTCTTAATTCGATGAGTAGGCACCAGCTTTTCGCATTTCTCAGGTAGGTATAGTGTGAATACGCTACCCTCTCCTTCAACACTCTCAAGATGAATTTCCCCGTTAAGCAAATCTGCGAGCTGCCTACATATAGACAACCCCAGCCCAGTGCCACCGTATTCTCGCTGAATTCTGGCATCTATCTGCTGAAAAGCATCAAAAATGATGTTTTGCTTTTCCTTAGGAATACCAATTCCCGTATCTCTCACCGCAAAGGCAATGACTCCATTTTCCCTTAACTCGTTACGACTAAAGTGCGTATTTTTTCCAATACGACTGATGTGAAGAGACACACTGCCTTGTTTAATAAATTTAAACGCATTCGAGAGCAAGTTGCGCAATATCTGCTTCAATCGTTGCTCATCAGTGGTCATGGTTTCTGGCAAGGTACTATCTAATGTTATCGAGAAACCGATTCCTTTTTCTTCAGCAACGGATGCAAAGGACTTCTCCATTTCTGTTGAAATTTGAGAGAACGAAAGAGGTTCTAGCGTAACCGTCATCTGCCCCGCTTCTACCTTCGACAGATCGAGAATATCGTTGATCAGCTTCATCAAATCATTACCAGAATGGTAAATGATAGAAGCTGATTTCACTTGGTTATCATTAAGGTTCCCTTCTTTATTATCCAATAACATTCGAGAGAGTATGAGTAAGCTATTTAACGGAGTTCTGAGCTCATGGCTCATATTGGCAAGAAACTCAGACTTATAAGCGCTTGTCTCTTCAAGCTCTACTTGAGTTTCTTCAAGTTGCCTGTTTCGTTCTTCAACTTCTACACTCTGACGCGCTAACTCCTCGTTGCTAACTCTGAGTTCTTCTTCGCTCTGTTTTAGCTGTTCTGTTTGATTTTGCACTTGGCTCAACAGTTCTTCAGTACGCAAAATAGATACAATGCCGTTAACAATGATGGCGCAGCTATGTAGCGTTTGCCTAAGTAAGGCGTGATGTTGCGAAGTAAAAGGAGCTAATGATGCCACCTCAATCACAGCCAAAGTTCGACCTTCAAACACAATAGGCATAATACTTACCTGAGTTGGTTTGGCGTTCCCTAGCCCTGAACCAATATTATGAATATAGTCGCTAGGTATTTGATTTAAATAAATCGGCTGCTTGCTTTCAGCAGCCTGGCCAACTAAACCTTCACCTAATTGGGTATCTCGCTGCAATTCTTTAGCATCTGAATATCCATAAGTTCCCTGACACCTGAGAACACTCCTTTCACCCTGCTTTCTGTAAACGAAATAAAAAAGTCCTAACTGGGCATCCAGCAATGGTAAAAGACCATTTAATAACTCACGAGCAAAGTCCTCAACATCCGTTTTCGCCTGCAACTTCACTGTTAGCTGTGTAAAAGCCCTTTGAACCCAGTCTTGTTCTTCAAGCCGTTGCTTTTCGTTCTCTAGCGCTTCACGGATATCTCTCTCTGTCTTTTGTGCTTGTTTGAGCACACTCAAATCTTCAATAGCTCCAGTAAAAATTCTACGGCTCTCAAGGTTCACTTCACCGACGTGCAGCATAAGCGGAAACTCTTCACCATTTTTGCGCAAACCCGTTAGCTCCCGCCCTGCACCGAAGATACTTTTTTTTCTCGTTTCGCTATACTTTTTTAGATATTCGTCATGGTGATTTTTGTACTTTTCAGGCATCAATACTTTGATATTCTTACCCTTGACCTCCTCCATGTCGTAACCGAACACCCTTTCTGCGGCTTCGTTAAAGGTTTCAATGGTTCCCTCTTCAGTGACAGACACAATGACAGTATTAACAGTATCTAAAACACTTTGCAGGCGTGTTTCATTCACTGACAACCTATTCTCAGTTTTTTTCCGAAAATAGATGGCTATTGCCACGCTCCATAACGCCAGAATCGAAAGTCCGCGATTGAATTGAACAATCCAAGGTTCAGACTTTATCTCGGTGATCAGAAAATACCCTATTATGGTTAAAACAGTGGATATGACGGCAAAAACAAAAGAGGTATAAGGCCAAGGATATCTGAGTGCACTTAAAATAAATATGACATAAATAATGCCACCAGCAACGCCTAAAGGTGTGAAGAAGTCGAACACAAGGCCAACGATAAACATGATAAGAGTGGCGGCAGATGCTCTTAAGTTTGTTGGAGTAAGCCATAAAGAAAAAGAACCTTCTATACTCATCACCGCGCTGCCTCTTTAGCAATAATGGGCATTCCTACCTGAATCATAACTTCTACACCTTCCTGCAATATTAGAATTCGTATTGATTGTTCGACCAGCTTTTCATAGCCGAACATAACCTCCTTTCAGTATATGCCATATTATTTTACCGTCACGTAAACTTTGTTCACTTCTCTATTTATTCAAGTACTGATAGTTATTCAGTTTGGGGGAATCGCTGCACTGTTTAGAAGCGTCGAGTGAATTTTGTTTGCGGTCTGCGCAAGATTTAACGCATAAGTTGGCTTTGTGTTGTAAAAGACAGCTTTCTTCAGGACGGGACAATAATTAGGCTTTTTAAGGCAGCCTAGCTCATACTGAGCCAGGCTATGATAAGTGGAATATCTTTTTTGTTCTTAGAAGTTAAATAAGCTCTACCAAGAAGCTGCGTTGGCTTGCTCCATATCAAAACGCCAGTTTTCAGGCATTTTATCGTTATCTAGCAAAGAGCCTGGCTCCATCGTCGGATACAACTGAGCATAGCTTTTAACTTCGGTCCCTTGAACCCTGCGATTGATATGTTTGGGTTCAAGTTCATGTATACCATTTAACCCTGCAGCTCCCACTAGCTCAACCAGGTTTGTAACTGTTTCACGATGGAAGTTAGCCACGCGCTGAGACTTATCACTGACAACAATAGCCTTATTTCTCGAAGGATTTTGAGTGGCAATACCCGTCGGACAGTGATCTGAGTTACAAGTACGCGCTTGAATACAGCCTAAAGACATCATCATGCCTCGAGCAGAGTTAACCGCATCTGCGCCTAAGGCTATGGCTCTTAAAATATGGAAAGCTGAGAACATTTTTCCGGATGCAATGATGCGAATGCGATCTTTTATCCCAAACCCAATCAAGGCATTGTTAACAAAAATCAGGCCATCGCGTAATGGCGTTCCTACCGAGTTTGTCATTTCAGTTGGCGCAGCACCCGTGCCACCTTCACCACCATCAACCGTAATAAAGTCAGGTGTTATACCCGTTTCTATCATCGCTTTACATATGGCTAAGAACTCATCGTGACGACCGACACAAAGTTTGAAACCAACGGGTTTACCGCCGGACAAATCCCTGAGTTGTTTTACAAAACCTAACAGTTCAGTAGGCGTGGAAAATGCCGTATGTGCTGGAGGTGAAATAACATCTTTCCCCATAGGAACATGGCGTATCGCTGCAATTTCTTCCGTTAGTTTCGCTGCTGGAAGAATACCTCCGTGTCCAGGTTTAGCTCCCTGTGAAAGCTTAATTTCAATCATTTTAACGACGTCTTTAGAGGCATTTTCCTTGAAAGTCTCTGGATTGAAATTACCTTCATCATCTCGGCAGCCGAAGTATCCCGTCCCAATTTGCCACACAATGTCTCCACCGTGCTTTAAATGATAAGGGCTCATACTACCTTCACCCGTATTATGAGAAAAACCACCGATTTTTGCCCCCTTATTTAACGCCATAATGGCATTTTTACTTAGAGCGCCATAACTCATTGCGGAGATATTTAAGGGCGATGCCATATAAGGTTTGAGGCAATCAGGGCCACCAAATTTAACTCTTGGGTCAAGATCAGTTAAGTGCTTAGGCTGCATTGAGTGGTTAACCCATTCATAACCCGCACGGTTAGCGTCAAAAATAGTCCCGAACGGACGCGTGTCTCTATCGCCCTTGGCTCTTTGATAAACCAAAGATCTAAACTCTCTAGGAACAGGAGTTCCGCTGATATCTGACTCAACAAAGTATTGCTGAATCTCAGCTCTAAAAGATTCTAATAAGTAGCGAAACCTGCCGAGTACAGGGTACAAACGCCTTATAGAGTGTTTTGTTTGGACCATATCATAGAGACCAATCACAATAAGAGGCCCCAATACTACAAATACCCACAACCACGACTGGGATATTGTTGATAGTGCAAGAACGAATACGGTCGAAACCATCGCGAATAAAACGAAATTCTGACGCATTGTCATAGGGTGAAGTCCTCTTTTAAGTTTGCTCTACTTTGATTATCTTTTTTATTTTGTTGCTATGAGATAGCTTTTTATTCATTTAAATTTCAGTCTAACAACACCTGACTTTAGACAAAGCCTTTCAAAAGTTTTTTTAATCAAATACTTATAATAGCTTTCTCCTAACAAACTATTTTGCTGCCATTCTATTTCACAGTAAAAGGTTTCAATCTAATAAACGTTACTAGACTAGACTAAATTTAAAACTTTTGTCTATTTACTGTTTAAAGGTATCAGGACTTTCAAGGTTAGCCTTCGAGCCAAAAACAATAACTTATAGGTGGGGTTTAGAGAGGGATATAAGCTTTTAGTCGAATAGTAAAGCGTATATCCCAATAGAGATGCCCTGAAAACTTATTTTCGTTAGGAGGGTATGAAGAAACGAGTAAAATAATCGGCTAGCAGCCTACCAAGTCAGATCATCAGGAATTTCATAATCTGCATACCAATCATCTTCTTCTGATGTTGCCTTATTTTCTTCCTGAGTTTCTGGCGGTGCAATATAAACAACAATCTCTTGATCACGTTCACTAATCTTATCTGCGACAGGCATAGGGACAATTTCATAGCCATCATCAGCTCTAACAATAGCTAGCTTGCCTTGGCTGATATGTTTTTGCGTCGCTTCATCAACAAAAAGGCGTTTAATCTTTGTACCGTCAGTGAAGTTGCAAATCACCTCACCATTATTCTTAGGCTGCTTATTTACTTCAATAAGCTGCTTAATTTGCGCTTTAATGGCTTTCTCGTCCGCCACTTGCTTCGCTTTAGCGTTTAACTCGCGGTCTTTAGCTTTCTTAGCCTCAAGAGATTCCTGAGCAGCTTTAGCGCTTTCATCTACTTCAACAATTTTATGTTTCTTATTTATTTTGTTCTTTTTACGCTTTTCATTCTTAATTTTGACGGCTTTCTTTTTATCCGTCAGCCCAGCTTTCAGCAGCTGATCTTGCAGAGACAATGCCATAGGAGACCTTCATATGATGAATAGGAATGATGCTATTTTAATACTAATTTAAAGGACTTGAAATGGTGGATAACGGAATAGCAAACACACAACCCAAACAACTAAGGAAAGCTTGCATTCAACGAAAGATTCTCAGTAACTGCTAGCTACACAGTTACTGAGAATTAAGTTTAGTTAATAACCGGAACACCAGGAAATGGGAAAGGTGTTGGCTGTTGTGGAGCAGGCTCGCACACAAAGTCACGACCCACAAATCGACAGACTTGCTCTGCCTGAATGCCCATACCACCAGCAACATGATTAATTTCCATATCTGAGAGTTCAGTTAAGTTTCTTTTGATACTATTTTCCATTACTTATCCTTATCAATTTATTGAACTTTTACTGATTAACTACCTTTAAAATACTTAATCAGTGAATAAGATAATATGGAGTTTTGAGGTTACGAATAACTGTACAGAAGTTCAGTTCTATAAGGGTAGTTCTGATAATGAGGTATGGAGCTAATTAAGCCGCTTTTGCCAAACCAAAAGTAAAACGCGTGCCTTTACCTAACTCACTCTCAACACGGATATCTGAGTCCAGCAATGTTAGGAGTTTCTTGCTGATAGGTAATCCCAACCCGGCATGAGTACCATCTTCAACATTGGTATTCTCGGCTTGGAATCTCGGATCAAATATTTTCGGAATATCGAGTTCACTAATACCTATGCCGTTATCAATAACATCAAAGCGCACACGACCAGACTCTTCGTATACACGGATCTCAATTTTACCGCCTTTGTTAGTATGGCGAATGGCGTTATCGATAATATTAGAAAGAACACGCTCAAGCTTACCCATGTCGGTATAAACCTGATAATTAAACTGTGAAGGGTTAATCACAATCTCTAAAGATCTTTCTTGCGCTTGCTCCTGGAACTTAGCAACGACGTCATAGATAAGTTCAGCTACAGGGAAAGCCTCTTTCTCAAGATAATACTGGCCAGTTTCCAAATAAGTATATTCGAACATCTGATTGATCAATTGCTGCAAGTTTTGCGCGCTGCGTCGACAAACACTGACATACCTTGCTCGCTGTTCATCATTCAAGCTCGCACTCGAGGTTTGTAGCATTTCCATATACCCCTGGAGCTTGGCCAAAGGTGTACGTAAATCATGTGCTAGATTTGCCAACATCTCTCGACGCATAGAATCAAGTTGCTGCAGTTCTTCGAACTGTGAATGAATATGGTCAAGGGTGTTGTTAAAGGCAGTTCCTAACTTATGAACTTCATTGCTACTCTGAGCTTCCCAACTCATTTTACCTTTTTGTACTGCATCAGGTGTAAAGTCAGCTGATGTCACCGCTTGCATGGCTTTACTCAGTGACCGCAAAGGTGCCGTAAAGTAGCGGAATAGCGCCAATAAAAGGCCTAATAATAACATCAAGCTAATGGCAACGAACAAAGCCCACCTTTGCATCGACTTATCATCATTGAGCATGCTGACTACAGAGTCGTATTGCTTACCACCGATAATGACATACAAATAACCTTGCATGCCTTGCTCAGAGGCTAATGAAGCTGCTGAGAAAACCTTCCCGGTATCACTATGCAATGGATCATCGCCGCGAATTGCCGAGCTTTTATCGTTACTGATAAAACCTTGAATAGGTGTTAGGTCAACTTTATCACGCTCAAGTGGTGCACTATTTTCAACACGATGCGTCACTTGCCCCGTTGTATCCAACAGATAAAACTCAAAGCCAGGCATAAGCCGGCTTAAATCACTCAGTATGGTGTTGACTCTTTGAGGTTGCTCGTTAGCACGATTTAACTCAGGGTAGTTTTTAACAAGCTCTTGCGCTAAATCGGCATGCAAAAGCTGTTGGGCATGAAGCTGCGTATTCATTTGTAGATGACTGCTCCACCATAGGAATAGCCCAATCACCAGCATAAAAACGCCGACCACAGAAATGGCTAAACGCTGGTAGAAACACAACTTCATTAATATTAAACGCCCTGTAAGTTAAACTTGTAACCCACACCCCAAACCGTTTGTACAATTTTAGGTGCTGCCGCATCTTGCTCAATCTTCGCTCTAAGGCGATTAACGTGAGAGTTAACCGTATGCTCATAACCGCTATGGTGATATCCCCAAACAGCCTCTAATAACTGTGCACGAGAAAATACCTGATTTGGGTGATTAGCAAGGTGTAACAATAATTCGAACTCAGTTGCAGTAAGGTCGAGTTCTTTTTCATCTAAGAAAGCCTGATGCGTTTTTTGATCAATCGTTAGTTTACCGATAACCAGTGCATCATCTTCATTAGTATCTGACTCACTAGAAGCTTTCTGAATGACATGCACTTTTCGTAATTGTGAACGAACACGAGCTTGAAGCTCTCTCACACTAAATGGCTTAGTCATGTAATCATCAGCGCCGAGCTCTAAGCCAAGTACGCGATCTGTTTCAGAATTCTTGGCAGTCAACATGATGATCGCTTGCTCGGGGTTTGCGTCCCTAACACGTCGACAAATGTCCAGACCATTTACATTGGGTAGCATCACATCCAGAATCAGCAATGCATAATCATTTGATAATGCACTATCAAGGCCTTGCTGACCGTCATTGCAGTGAGTCACTTCAACGCCCAGCTCTTCAAGGTTAATTCGGATCAGCTCTGCAATATCCGCATCATCTTCAACGACTAAAACTTTATCTGACATTAATCTTCCTACGTATCTCAAAACATTCAATGCCTATTCTAGGCTACATCTTGAACAAAACTGAATCTCTTTTTTCAACGATCAAGACTGAACGCTTTATCTATGGCAACAATAGCGTCCAAATATCGCGTGAATATCACGAAATATTAGACTTTTGCTCCAAATTTATAGCGAAGATAATCTGGTGAACGCTAGATAGACACTAGGCTTGAGGGAAATGCTGAAAAGAGAACGCAATAAAAAATCATATATAGTGCGACCTCTTAGCATCAATTAATATAAGAGGCTGTATATTTTTCGGCGATAAACGCCAGCTAGGGGATCCCCATCTGGTAGTGCGTTAATCATATCTAGCGTCAGCTTTTTCGCCTCACCAAAATTAAGGTCTTTTTGTAAAACAGTCAGTAACAGAGCTAGCGCTTCTTCTGTTCGGTTCGCTTGCTGCAGCTGTACACCAAGCTTCACCTTTAACTCCAAATCATCAGGCGACTTTTCAAGTTCAGCTTCAAGTGCTTTTATCTCAGGTGATTCAGCCGCTTGTTCTGCCAATTCAATCTTGCCTAATAAAACAGAATATTGATGATCCTGATCGACCAAACCAACCGTTCCCAACAGTTCTTTTGCTTGCGCAATGCGCCCAAGTTCAATATAGATATCAGTCAACACGAACTTGATATCTACCCGTTGATTATCAATATCGTAAGCTTGCTTCGCCAGACCAAAAGCCTGTTGATAATCTTGTTCAGCAATTAACGCTTGGGCCTGGGCTAAAAGACCATCTTCAACTTTAGGCAAGTGCTTTTCTAACAATGCTCGAACTTCGGCTTCTTCTTGAGGCCCTGCAAAACCATCTATGGGTTGGCTTTCTTTCACCAACATAACAGTTGGAAGACCACGCACACCAAATTGCTGTGCTATTTGTTGCTGCTCATCACAGTTTACTTTAGCCAGAATCAAGTCACTTGGATACTCAGCAGCAATTCTCTCAAGCATTGCCATGGTTTGTAGACTTGATTCGTCCCACTCTGCCCAGAAGCCGACCATGATAAGTGTTTGCTTAGATTGCTCAATAATGACCTGCTGGAAATTCTCAAGCGTGATATGTACTATGTTGTCCATGAATTAAGTAGCTCGCTGGCGTTATGTAATTGCCTATTATGTGGGGTTTATCTTCCACAAAACAAGGCCAAGATTTACCAAGCTCAGTGAAAGCATACAAGCCAAGTTGAGGGTCTGAGAAATGAAGAGAGAATATCAATCATTTAAAGAGTTTTATCCTTATTATCTAAAAGAACATCGCAACAAAGTATGCCGCCGACTGCACTTTATTGGCTCATTGTTCGTCTTAGCTATTATTGCCTGGTCAGTCTCAACGGCAACTTGGTGGGGCTTAGCATTAACACCAGTCTGTGGCTACGGATTTGCTTGGGTAGGACACTTCTTTTTTGAGAAAAACAAACCAGCTACATTTGATTATCCCCTGTATAGCTTAGCGGGTGACTGGGTGATGTTTAGAGATATATTGACGGGCAAATTGAGATTTTAAGGGGCGATATTAACTCCCTTTGTCCCATTAATAACCAACTTTCTATCTTCCCGCTCAATAGCTCGCACATACTATTCATTACCCTAATTTTATTTTGGATAAATGTTCGACCTCATTTATGATCTCGCTAACTATTGTTTTTAGTGATCTATACATCACATGGAGAAACTCAAAGATGCAGAAAGCTGATTCAAAAGATTATCGAAGCTACGTAATTTCAGCGGCCATAGGACTGTCAATTTTTCTATTTGGCCTTTTTTCAGATGGAGTATCAAGACCGACATTAATAATTATTTCTATATCCATTTTTTTACTTCTCTTTGTTCTAGTTAAACAGATTGATGCATATGGAGACAAAGAAAACCAATACACAAAAGTTAAAGGAAGAGAAGGGAAAGAACTTATCAAACCAATTAAAGCAGCCGAAAGGTCCATCGTCCTCACAACATTTTCAGAAGATAAGCCGTCCCCTAAATACCTCAAAGCTTTAATGAAAAAACTTAATGATAATGTTTCTATTACTCGCTTTATCACTCAAGAGTTGGAAAACAATAGACCTGAATGGCTCAAACAGTTCGATAAAAACAGTATGCCAAATTACGAAGAAAAGGTGATACAAGGGAAAGCTCTCCCCTTTGACGTCTATATTTTTGATGAGAAGCTTACTTATGCCTACTTCCCACCAGCAGGTGAACATAAACTTTTTAAAGAGGGGAGTGTTTTTCATTCAACCTATATGGCCTCTAACTATAGAGCTGCTTTGGATAAATCAACTCAGATTTAAGAAATGGAGAAACCTTTTTCGGTGTATACCTCATCTACGAGACAAGCAACTAATAACTATTAAATAAGGCTCAAAAATGACAATCAAGGTTTATCTTTCCGGTGAAATTCACACAGACTGGCGTCAGCAGATTATCTCGGGTTGTTCAGGTTTAGATATCGAATTTTCATCTGCTGCGACTGATCACGATGCAAGTGATGCTGCGGGTGATTTACTAGGCCCTGAAGAAAACAACTTTTGGCGCGATCATAAATCTGCCAAAGTAAATGCTATACGCACCCAAACAATGATAGAAAAGTGTGACATCGCCATCATAAGGTTTGGTGATAAATACAAGCAATGGAATGCGGCGTTTGATGCAGGTTATTGTGCCGCCCTAGGCAAGCCTTATATCACACTTCACAGTGAAGACATCATTCATCCCCTCAAAGAAGTTGATGCGGCGGCATATGCTTGGGCAACAACACCAGAACAGGTTGTTGGTATATTACGTTACGTTATCGATAACCAATAAAACCAGACTAAACAAAAAGGATTGACAATGAAGTACATAGTCACTATTGCATTACTTCTATTTTCTTTTACCTCAAATGCAGGTCAATGGACATCAAGCCAAGGGAAAGATGTAGGTATTGTTAACCCTGGAGCATTTCCTGGAAAGAGCTCTTTTATAACACTCATTGATGAAACCTTTGCGGGCTGTTCTCGAAATGATGGAGCAGCTCTGAATGAGAGTAATCCAAACTACAATGAGATATACAGCCTATTACTGGCAGCAAAAATGGGCGAGAAGAAAGTACGAATTTACTATGAGGGATGCTTATTAAACCTACCTGTAATAAAGCAAGCTTACATTCTTTGAAGAATACACAGTCCATAGCAAGCACTTAATTGTCTTACTTGTCGTGTTTATCCGCGGCAAGCCTCAAATTGATTCTATTCGGTGGTGTTATTCAGCGTCTTTACTCAAAACCCGTTGCCAGTAACCCACATCAACCCATTCCCCAAACTTAAAACCAACTTGCTTAAAGTGCGCAACTTTCTCCATACCAAACTTTTCATGCAACGCTATGCTGGCTTGGTTAGGCAACGAAATACCGCCCATCACTGCATGCACACCTTTTTTGTGTAACTCGTTGAATAAGGCACTATAAAGCGATTTACCAAGCCCTTTCCCTTGATAATGTGGGTCCAGATAGACAGTAGATTCCACCGAGAATCGATAAGCTGCACGTCCTTTCCACTTGGTCGCGTAAGCGTATCCGGCCACTAACTCTCCTTTGAGCGCCACCAGCCAGGGTAACTCCATCTCGTTCACAGCTAGAATACGCGATGCCATCTCTTCACCGGAAACTTCCGTCTCTTCGAACGTGGCAAGCGTATTCAAAATATAGTGATTGTATATATGCGCTATGTGTTTGGCGTCTTCTAATTTAGCGGCCCTAATCATACCCTTGTCTCATTTAATGAATTTTTAAAACACTTTGGTCATAAATCGACTATTTGGATCATCCTCATAATCCGCAAAAGGTTCACAATACACAAAACCAAATTTTTCATACAAGGAACGTGCGGGTTTAAAAAACGCCATTGAACCTGTTTCAAGGCTAATTCTCTCAAACTCGAAGGTTCGACAGTACGCAAAAATATGTTCAAGTAATGCTTTCCCTGTTCCTTTATTTCTCATGTTCGTTGGCGTCCTCATCGATTTAAGTTCAGCATGTTTATTGTCTAGCTTTTTTATCGCGACACATCCCATCAAAACATCATTTTCCCAAGCACTGAAGAAGGTGATAGCAGGATCTTTTAGCGCATTAACATCCAAAGCATGTACACTCTCAGCTGGCGAGGTTGCATACATATCAGCAAGGTGTTCTTTTAGGAGAGCGATAACTTTTCCATTTTCTAAATTATCTTGTTTGATAAGCATAACAACCCCTTTCTCAGCAAACCGGTTAGCGACGATTCTCTTTACGAATAACCAGCTTCAACCCAGACCAGACATCGTCTACAGCACATACTTTTACGTCAACTAATCCCAAAGGCAAAGCGACCTCTCGCACTGTATTCTCTGTTATATCCGTTTCAACCTTAGATGACTTTTTTGGCCACGAAACCCAAATCATGCCGCTTTGTTTCATTCGCTCCAGGTATTGAGGTAATAGGGATTCAAGCTCAGCCCTTTGCTTAGAAAAGACATGGATAAGATCAATATCAACTGACAACCTTTTGATGAAAGTCACGCGCTCTGGCAAAGGTGACAACAGCTCCAGATACGCGTCGGGTGAATTTTTAACGTAAGCTCTGAAATCAGCTTTATACCCAAGCTTTTTGGCTAAAGGAGTTCCTGAATAACCTGACATGTCATAGTTCTCCATGAGCTATCAATAACGATCGTGACTCAAGTCTTTAATATTAACTTCCCATTCCAAATCTTCTCCAGACTCATTCTTGAACGGAATACTAATCATCGACTCCGAATCAGGCTGTATTACCCAATCATAATCTTCGCCTGACTTAATCATAATGACTTTATCATCCAATCTCCCAATAACTTCAAAGTGTATTGCATGCCATTTGTATTTTGTTTTATTGGTAACATTAGCGTTAATAATATACCGAGACGTATTTTTGATGCTGACTAAATTAATCGTTTCCATAGTGAACTGGTCACTAAAATCTATGAACTCTTTCTTACTAAAAAAGGCTGTTTGATAAAACATGAAAAATATAAAAGGGAATACAAACAAATAGGAATAAAATTGAGGGTTGCGATACCAACGTTGGTAAGAGCGGCAGTATTTACATACTTTAGAGTCAGACTCTATTTCTGAGCGACATGACTTACAAAGAATCATCGAATATCCTTTTCTATCAGAAATTTATAAAATCCTAAACTAACTGTTTTCGTTGTAACTCTCAACTCAAAATTAACCTTCGAGTACGTCATCATTCGCGAACAAGTTCGGCTCCTACATCCAGTTAAACTTCATCTTGTAGGAGCAAGATTTATCTGCGAATAAATCCTCAAACCCATCAAATTTCGCGAACAAGTTCGGCTCCTACATAAGATCAGCGAGCAAACTTCCTACGCATACCGAGTTTAAAATCGTTTTTCATATGCCGACAAAAAGAGCGAAAAACTCTAAGTCCTGGCTCAACGGGTAATCCTTCAGACAGCAGGATAATTTGCCAATAGTAAAAGCCGACTTGGCCAAAACTGTTAATGGCTTTAATCAGATTTAATGAACTGTTGTTCCCAAGAAAACCTTTGCCGAGAACCAAGCCTTGTTCGTAATCATCCAACTGCTCAAGTTCGCCTTTGATAAATTTTGAGGAACAGTTAGGTTGAGTACATAAAGGGCGGGCCAAGCCAATCACGTCTGTTTCACCTTTTTCAATAGCATTTTCCATAACGTCACGACTGCGAAAGCCACCTGTCACCATAATTGGAATATTTGCAGATGCCTTAATTTTCTCAGCGTACTCAATAAAGTAAGCCTCACGTTTGCGTGTGCTTTCGCGAACCTCGGTCGGCTCGACACCCATCAAACTTAATTGTTCGTAGTTACCACCAGAGATTTCAAGCAAATCAACACTGTCTTCACCTAACCATTGCGAAACTTGAATACAATCCTCTAAGCTAAATCCGCCTTTTTGAAAGTCAGCCGAATTTAGTTTAACGCTAATAGGGAAATCATCACCAACCGCGGAGCGAACTTCACGAATAATCTCACGAATAATCCGTGCCCTGTTTTCCAACGAACCGCCCCACTCATCAGTACGTTGATTTATTTTGGGAGATAAAAACTGGCTCAATAGATACCCGTGTGCGCAATGAATCTGCACACCGGTAAAACCGGCCTGTTTAACCAAGGCCGCAGAACGGGCAAAGCGCTGAATAACCTCCTGAATATCCTCTTCTGTCATCGCTTTTGGCTTACCAAAATTCCCTAATATGTCCAATTGAACATCAGAGGGAGACAATGGCTTACTATTAATTAAGCGAGGGCACTGCCGTCCAGGGTGATTCAACTGCACCCATAATTGATTTCCACCAGCCGTTCCCTCCTCAGCCCAGTGTTTGAACAATTCCAAATATTTGTCATCTTCCAATACCACGTTACCCGCTCTTTCCAGATAACGTTTATCTATCATGACATTCCCAGTGATATGCAACCCGGTGCCACCTTCAGACCAAGTGCGATAAAGCTGATTGTGCCGTCTTGTCGGCCTATCAAATTTATCTGCTAAACCTTCTGTCATGGCACTTTTAGCTAGCCTGTTGGGCAAGATGACACCGCATGGCAAAGTCAAGGTTTGGGCAAGTGGGCTGGTCATATTGAGACTCCATTAGGTGAAGATGATTTCTGGCTAACTACAGCTAACCAACGCTGTAACTCGGGTGGTGCATCAGTCGGTCGGTAATAGTGATTTAAAACAGTAAATCCGGCTTGGGTTAAGAACGAAGAAATAACCTCAAGCTCCATATAGTGCCCATAGCGAGCGCCCAACCACTCCTCAGAACTACCTCTGGGATTGGACATAAACAGAATACCGTCATCAACCAACGCTTGATTGAGATGACAAAGCACATGAAGCAGATTTTCTTTGGGAACGTGAAACAGAGACGCGTTAGCAAATACACCATCATAGGAACCAAGTGCTAAATCAGCATCAACAAAATTCTGATTCAAGGTTCTGCAACCAGAATATTGCTCTGCCATCCGACAAAACTCAGCACTACCATCTAACCCAACGGGGTTATGACCAAGTGATTTAAACGTCGCTAAGTCTCGGCCTGGTCCACAACCGAAGTCGAGGATATTCAATGCTCTATTTTGGGGTAACGCAGCCAGAAACGCCTCTACGTTTTGGCTAACATCGTGATCTTTTGTGCCTTCCCAAAACGATTCCGCATTTGCAGAATAGTGCTCGATAGTTGAGCGCTCTTTTTCGATTGCCTTCAATGAAATTCTCTACAACAGATGATTGAAAGAATATTCTCATAAAAGCCATCAAAGTGGCGCAAATGAATTGAAAAAATATATGTATACTCATCATCCTTGAAAAAGCTTGTTTAAAAAGCTTTAAGCTTCATTCTCATGATTCACTCGTAGTGTCATACCACCCCACTCCCTCATTGCAACATGGAAAGTAATGGGCCGACAACAAACATGACAATCTTCAATATACTCCTGATCTTCGCTGTTAGTGCAATCTAATAAAATATCAATCGTTTCACCGCAATAAGGACATTCGATAACCCGTTCTTCTTGTACATTCATAGTGATTTGTTCCTCGAATAACAAAAGGAATTGGGCCTTCACCGTTAACAATTAAGAATATGAGCGGCCTAATCCTTCTCTGTTGTTACCTCTATGAGTATAGGCTAGTTTAAAGGTTCAATTGTTAGCGACACTGCTGTTTGGACCACTCGTGTCTGTTAATATATCGACCAACTGATATGTGCAGAGAAAGCCATGATAACCACGCAACTCACCAGACGACTCAACCTGAAACACCCCATCATATCGGCTCCTATGGCGTTCGCTGCCTCGGGAGAACTCGCAGCTTCAGTGAGTCAAGCGGGAGGCCTCGGTTTGATTGGTGGAGGTTATGGCGATATCGACTGGATAAAGCAGCAATTTTTAGCAGCAAACAACTCTCAAGTAGGTTGTGGCTTTATTACTTGGACGCTAAACAAAAACCCTCAGGTATTGGATCAAGTTCTTGAACTGAATCCTTCTTATCTCTGCCTCTCGTTTGGTGATCCAAAACCCTTTGCCCAGACAATAAAAAACAAAGGCGTCAAACTGATATGTCAAATCCAGACCGCCAAAGACGCAATACGAGCCATAGAATGTGAGGCCGATATTATCGTTGCTCAAGGCTCTGAAGCGGGCGGCCATGGTGAAAAACGCTCAACCATGACATTAGTTCCCGAAGTTGCTGACTTAATTGCGGACCGAGCTCCTGAAACATTGCTATGTGCCGCTGGCGGAATTGCCGACGGAAGAGGCCTCGCAGCAGCACTCATGCTTGGCGCAGATGGTGTTATGGTTGGCTCTCGCTTATGGGCAAGCCGTGAAGCTAATGTACACCAAAGTATGCACCAAGCAGCATTACAAGCATCAGGAGACGACACCATCAGATCTCAGGTTATGGACATCGCTCGATCTTTAGATTGGCCTTCGAGATACAATGCGCGCGTCCTCAAGAACCCATTCACCGATAAGTGGCACAACGATATTGCCGGACTTAAAGCGAACGCAGATGTGGAATCCACTAAATGGAAGCGAGCCTGGGAAGAAGGTGATATCTCGATTGCAAATACCTTTGTGGGCGAGGCAACCGGTCTTATTGATGAAATAGAACCGGTCGCAACAATCATAGAAGATATGATGTTCGAGGCCGAGCATTTACTCAATCAGCGTTGGTCCATATAACTCACTCAATTAAGGGCTCTTGAGCACTTGCTCAAACAATTTATCCAATGCATCGGTATCTTCACCTTTATGTCTCAACTCGTTGTCTTTGGCTCCTGCAATTTTTGCCAATGCAGCAACGCGACCTTGACCTAAGAACAAGGTGGCAGGAGACACTTTCGCTATTGGATCTTTGTAAGCCTCGCTAGTAGTAATAATCGACCAACTGTTGTCTTTAAACGCATCAATTAAAGCTGGCAAAAACAAAGCGGCGACATCATTTTCATGCAGTAAGAGCACGTGTGCGGGCGACCTTTTCATCCACCGACAAGCAACGCCATCATAATGCTCTGCTGCTGATAAAATCATATCAACATAAAGCGCTTCAACAGCTTTGATATCAACCGGCTTTTTATCCCTAACAGCCCTGCGATAGAAGTTATCTATATAAAAATCAAAGTTATCTATGGTGACATAGCCTTGACGATACCCTTTAATCGAAAGCGCATTTCTTACTGCATCACGCTCTTCAATAGACTTGCCTTCATTCAAATAAGGAAACCGAAACAAAGGCTGAAACCCAGGTAATTGCTTGAGCTTTTCATCAGCGAGAGACACATCCTCAATAAATCGCTCAGCCCCAACATTATGCAAGTTAGCATGACTCAAACTATGATTCGCTATCACATGCCCAGCCTCGGCATAATCTAACATGCGTTGCCGATTAGCTTCGTTGATATGCGAAGCGACAGAATAAAATGCAGCTCCTTTAACACTACCTTCTTTCAGCGCTTCGATAATGCGCTTGGTTCTTTCTGCTCCCGACATCAAAATGGAGCCACCTCTAGGTGCATCGTCAAAGCTAAACACCACTCTCTTATCACCGCATTGCTGTCCTGCTAGTGCATCACTGCTGATAAAAATAATGCAAAGCAAAACCACAACAGAAAGTAATCTCATTGCAGATGTTTCCTTAGTCCCGTCGAATACGCAGCAGGGAAAATGCTCGCATGCGTCTCGTCTTCAAATATTCTTTTATAAACCATTACACTGCGCTTTTTACAACTGGACATCAACTTAGCCAGCTTATTTAAATCACTGACCATGGCTCGACCATTTTCGGGCTGCTCTTCGTACTCACCAACCGCCAAGAATAGTTTCGCCTTATGCGCGCTATCTGATTTCGCACAAGCTTGTTTCACCGCATCCAACGTCGCTTTATTTCCATACCATAGTGACGCAGACACAATAATATAATCAGAAAAAACATCAGGGCTGCTGACCCAAGCATTTACAGCAAACAAACCGCCATAAGAATGCCCCACCAAAATTCGACCTTGAGAGTCAGCAGGATAATGCTTCTCGACAAAAGGAATAATCTCCTCTTCGAGAACTGATAAGAAGGCAGGTCCACCTCCCGAAAGCGATTGCACCGATTTACCATAACCACCCTCTGCGACAAAGAATGGTGTGTAATCTCGGGTTCTAGACTGCCGGTAACTGGTTTTGTCAGGATAAGCAATCGCCACGCTTATCACAGGTGGAATCCGATTTCTGTCAGACAGATGTGTTACAATTTGAGTAGACAACGCAAACGAATAATCCGCATCTAACAGATAGACAGTTTTACAGCCTTGTTCAGCCTTAGAACAAGCATCGGGCACATGAATATAAAGCTGATAATTTACGCCATTCTTGGCTTTAGGCCGTGTTACAACCTCAGTGTTAGGCAACGTATAAGGCTCTGACTTGGCAACTTCTACAACCAACAGCATCAAAACTGCTGTTGCAATTATCCATCTAAATACTGGCATTAGTATCTGTCCTGTCACTCCCTTTCTCACGCACTCTGTTCCAAGGCTTAAGAATCACTAACGACACAGTCACAACAACCAAGTACATCACCTTATAAGCCAGAGGTTCAATGCTTTGGTTTAAGTAAATATTCAAAGCAGTAATCACCATCAACAGAAACCATAAAACGCCACTCACAACTAGCTTCCACTCTTTAGATAGAGATACAACCAATCGGAACAATCCATAGCTCGTTGGCGCTATAACGATAATTGCAATCGCTAAAGCAGCGACATGATTTTGTGTGTCGATAGCCAATGAGTGATAAATCAATAAAACGGTGCCCATATTTACGAGAGAAAACACAATATAACCAATAATAACTGTAAGAAAATTAATCACTAATACCTTCATAACGACTTCCCAGATCCAATATCAATGAGCACTAATTAATGAAAGTTTTTATTGGCAGGCAATGGTCCAAAGGGAGGTATTTGATGGAGGATACTTTCGTACCATAGCGATTACTCATCATCCTTGGAAACGAATTTGGTATTCATCCGGGAATATTAAGAAAAACCACAACTGTCAGCTTTGTTGTTCGCTGGCTTCACTCTCTACCAACAGATTAAGCTCTTGTGCAATTCGAATAGCATCAGTTCGGCGCTTCGCACCCAGTTTTGAATAAAGCTTGCTCACATGTTTCTTCACTGTGCTCTCAGCTAAGTTCAAATCGCTTGCGATTTCTTTGTTAGATAGACCCTGAGCAATCCGTTCTAGTACTTCTTGCTCTCTCGTGTTTAAGTCAGACTCTGCTACTTCTAAAGTCAACTTAGATTTAGACATATTTTTGATGCCTAATCTTAGTAACCCGATAAAAGTGGCAAAAACTGCCAGAACAATTATCCATTCAAGCACTAAAGATGCGTAATAAGTCGATGCTCGTGCTAAGGTCACCAACACAATAGCGAGAATAAATAATCCTACAAAGATGAGTATTTTTGCTCGAGGCATAGCTGGTTTGATGACCCCACCGATAAGACTTGTCAAAGCATCATACTGAATAGCTTGTAAAACAAGCAATAGCCAAAGCGTTTTGATAATTTTCTTGTTTTAACAAATACTAGAACGTGTATGAGAGATAACACCTCGAAGATAAATGGAGCAATGAATGCGTATCGTTAAAATTATGACCGAAAAGCTGGTAACAGTGCAGATGGACGACTCGCTCCTTCTGATTAACGATATCTTTGAAAATACTAACTTCCATCATTTATTGGTTGTTGAATCGAATAAATTAGTCGGCGTGATTTCAGATAGAGATTTGTTTAAAGCGCTGAGTCCAAACTTGGGTTGTGTCTCTGAAACAGCAAAAGATGCAGCCACCCTCAACAAAAAAGCGCATCAAATCATGAGTCGAGATTTGATTACTCTTTCACCTGACGCCAGCGCTTACGATGCCATTGCCTTATTTAATCAACACACCGTTTCCTGCCTTCCAGTGATTGACGAAAACCAAAAACCATTGGGCATAGTTAGTTGGCGCGACATATTGCGAGTTATCGAAGAGAACAGAAACAAACGCAAACAAGCCGATAGCGAGAAATCATAAGTCCCAGCGTCCCCCTGTAGGAGCCGGACTCGTCCGCGAACAAACAAAACTCATCACTGTTCGCGCGCAAGCGCTGCTCCTACAATTAAAACCCTCTGTAGGAGCCGGACTTGTCCGCGAACAAACTCAAAACACGTCACCATTCGCGCGCAAGCGCTGCTCCTACAGGTAACATTTTCGGTGTTTGAATTACCAACAATTACTCTTCACGCATTTCTATCAAGGGCTTTTTCCAGACTTTAGACTGAGCTTCCTTATCCAAAGGTGTTCCTGCAATGGAGTTGGTGTAATTGCTGATCAACTTGACGGCTAGCGCCAGAATCACGTCCAACGCTTGTTGGCTGGAATAACCCGCATCGAAGAAGTCCCGCATTTGCATCTCAGAAAGCTTTCCGCGATTGGCAATTAACAGACGAGTAAACTGACTCAGGGCATTGAGTTTTGAATCTTCTAACTGACTACCACCACGCAGCGCGTCGATATTTGCTTGGCTCAACCCACTTTGTTCAGCCAAAATCGTATGCCAAGGTACACAATAATTGCACTCGTTCTCATAATTGGCAGTGAGGTAAATCACCTGCTTTTCCTGATCACTAAAACTGGTGGTATTAAAGCCATCCCACATAAAGGTATAGCCAGCCAATAACTGCGGACTCAGCGCCATCACCTTCTCAACGTTAGGTATTAATCCAAAGTTCTGTTCCGCTTTTTTAAGCCAATCAACTGAATCGGCAGGCGCTGTATCGATCTCAAATAATGGGAAATTCGTCATCTTATCTCTCCTACTAATTCGCTGTACGGCTATGTTTTAGCGAATTACGCTTGTTGAATGAACGCATCGCATTACTAATCAGCGCGCCAAACAACCATACTGGCCAAGACCGAGGAATAAGGCGGTTTTCCCAGGCATAGAACTTATTTAGGAACCCAGAAACAACAGTCGCTTTCTTACCAATTTTCTTCAAACCAAGTCGAGCCACTTTATTGGGGTTCTGCGCAATCATAGGCAGCAAAGAGAGGTTCATTTTCAAACCATCAGCGAACGGTGTCGCAGTTAAACCAGGAGACAACGTCAATACATCAATATTCTGCTTGCCTAACTCAGATGTCAGCGCCTCTCCTAGAGTCAATACGTAAGCTTTAGTTGCAGCATAAGCTGCAAAGTTCGGGATACCTTGATACGCAAACAGGCTTGAAACCAATAAAATACCGCCGCGCTTTTTAAGCGTGTGACGTCTCTCTCGCATCGCATTACCGTAGTGATGAGCGAGGTAAGTCAACGAATCAACGTTTGTACGTAGCATGCGTTGCAGGTCGCTATAGTCTTTATCTAAAAAAACGCCCATCTCATCAACGCCAGCACTAAGCACCACTAAACCAATATCCAAATCGCGGGTTTGTGACGGAATAGATTCAAGATCATCCGTCTGGCTTAAATCAGCTCTTACAACCCGAGTATTGATTGGGTGTTCCGACTTCAAACGGTTAGATAGAACCTGCAATTTTGCTTCGTTTCTTCCAACCAAAACCAAATTAAAATGTTGCTTAGCGAGCTCCTTTGCGAACTCTTTGCCAATACCCGATGAAGCGCCCGTTACCAGCGCCCATCCTTCATACTTCTTCATTAAATTTTGCATCGCAAAATACCTCTTTAAATAATTAGGGTCTGTCGACCTTTTCTGTACAGATAGAACGCGGCATATCAGCCACTTATCATCTTTTTCACATCATCCAGGGCTAGCGCATTTCCGCCGATAGCCCAATGCTTATCCTTAATTTCCTCAATCATGACCCAAGTTGCATCGCGTAATTTTTCGCTTGTGACCGATGTCACGCTGTCCGTAATCTTTTCAATCAGCGCCCTCGACTGCGCTTCATCCAATTCGTTTTCAAATACTTTTACTGTTATTAAAGGCATCACAATTCCTCATCAATTTAGGGTTAAATCAGTGCTTGTTGGCTTTAGCGCCAACGAGAGAGTCTCTCGCTTTAAGAAAGGTCAGCAGCTTTTCGTCGTAGTCGTCAGAAACAGCAGCCTTCACCGAAGGCCTGTCTAGCAACCTGTCGCGCCACTGCGAAATACTGGGGAAATGAGCAAAAACATCGTGCTCCAAAACATCATTCAAAACATTGAAATAACGAAACGCAGGCGCAAAAGCCGCATCAACCAAAGTAAAGGGACCATAAGCAAACCAATCACCTCGCCCTAGCTCCTGTTCCACGATTAAGAACTTACGCTCAATGCTTTGCATCGCCGCCGTGAATTGCTCAAGGTTTTTAGCGCTATATAACCGGCCGATATCAGCCAAAACCTCGGACGCCACTTCTGCCCAGGCTAGTTGTTGATACTTCTCCAACAAATTGGCAGACAGCAAATCACCACCACAAACATCATGGACGTAATGAGCGATAATGGTGGATTCAAAAAGCGCAACGTCTTCATCAATTTGCAGCACAGGCACCTTCGCCAACGGCGATATCCTCAGCAACCAGTCTGGCTTACTCGATAGGTCAATATCGACACGCTCAAATGCAATGCCAGATTCTGTCAGTACAATGTTCACTCGCTGCGCGTAAGGGCATAGTGCGTGGCTGATTAACTTAAACTGCATAGAAAATATCCTCTCTAAAGTCTTGCGGCGCAGTCTAAGCTATGCATAAATAGTTAGATATAGACAATAAAACACAGTTGATGTGCATAAATGCAGAGTTTAAATTGGGACGATCTACGCTTCTTCTTAGCGTTAAGTCGACACAAAACAGCAACACACGCCGGTATCGCTTTAGGGGTGAATCACACCACCATTGCAAGGCGTGCAAGTGCTCTAGAAGAAACTTTAAAAACACGATTATTTGAGCGTTCACAAGGCGGCTTTGAACTGACACAAGCCGGAGAAAACCTATTAGCTTACGCTGTTGAAATGGAAGAGCTAACACAGTCCATCGATCGTGACATTTTTGGACGGGATTCCCAGCTAAGCGGGCCGCTAAAGATCACCATAGCGCACGATGTCGCAGAGCGTTTGGTTCTCAAACATATCAAAGACTTTCACAACAACTATCCGCATATCAGTCTTGAGTTGCTTACCACAACAGGCTTAGTGAATATGACAACGCGAGAGGCAGATATTGCCTTACGGTTAACTCCTAAACCGCCTGAACATTTGGTTGGAAAAGAGATCACGCGTTTAAAGCACGGTATTTATACTTCCAGTGAGTATTGGGAAAAACATCAAAACAACCCAAGTACTATTCTGTATTTTGATAACACAAGTTCTGATTGGGTGAAGAAGCATTTCCCGGAAGCTGATGTCGCAATGCGCGTCGATGATGTGGGTACCATGTGTCATGCCGTGGCTAATCATATGGGCATAGCTCGCCTACCCTGCTATGTGGGCGATACCGACTCACGCCTAAGACGGCTAGACATCGATCTACCACGTTCAACCTGGGGCATTTGGATCCTCAATCACATCGATTTACGCAGCACAGCAAGGGTAAGAGCAGCCAGAGAATTCCTAATCGACATTATCGAAAAGCAGCTACCTTTAATTCATGGCGAGCAATCTATGTACATGTAGGAACGGGGCTCATCCGCGAATAAACTCCAAACACATCACATTCGCGCGCAAGCGCTGCTCCTACATTGTGAACGTTATGCGAATCCTATGGTCGAACAAAAACACAGCGTTGCCTTTCAAGAAAATATACAATCATAGAACCAATCATCTATAAGGATATCTCATGCGCAATTCGCCGCTAAAAATCGTGTTAGCTATTTTTCCATTGTTGTTGCTAACAGCCTGTAAAACGACAATAAGGAATGATTCATCAGAGATTTATAACCCTCAAAAGAGAGATCTAAGAGATGAATGCCTGCAAGCATTAAAGTGGGAACAACAAAGAAGCTTAGATGATTTGGTAGATAAAGATAGCAGTGAAGGCGACAGAGCCGTCAGTGCCATTATTTACGCCAACACCAACGATTCATTTGATCAGCTCGAATGCGAAACCCGAGCATCAGGTAAATCGAAATTATTCGCCGTGCCAGAGAAGCCAAAACCGAAGAAAAGTTAGCCTGTAGGAGCAGGACTTGTCCGCGAACAAACTCCAGACACATCACCATTCGCGTGTAAGCACAGCACCTACAATTGAAATTCCTGTAGGAGCAGGACTTGTCCACGAACAAACTCCAAACGCATCACCATTCGCGTGCAAACGCAGCTCCCACAATTGAAGTTCCTGTAGGAGCTGGACTTGTCCGCGAACAAACTCCAAACGCATCATCATTCGCGCGCAAGCGCGGCTCCTACAATTGAAATTCCTGTGGGAGCTGGACTCACCCACGAACAAACTCCAAAACACGTCACCATTCGTGCGCAAGCGCGGCTCCTACAATTGAAATTCCTGTAGGAGCAGGATTTATCCGCGAACAAACTCCAAACGCTTAACATTCACGCGCAAGCGCAGCTCCTACAGGTAAGTAATCAATCACTAATGAATTTTTGGGATTTACAGCAGAACGATAAGAAAAGGTGGAAATGGGGAGAATCCGTTCCCCTCGAAGAATTGCTTAGATCTCTGAGGATAATTAGAAATCAAATAAACCGAAAAACCAGTCAGAGAAAGAAAGCTGCTCTTCAGTTTCAACAAGTGGAGGCTTATTTTCAGTTGGATTAGCCATGCTTGGTGCAGCTAACAAAGAGAAAGATACAACAACTGAAGCGATAAGTAGTTTAGATTTTTTCATAATAAATACTCCTAACAGGGGGTTACAAATGTGGAACCCATTCCACATTTGTAACCATTATGCCACATGTTAGAAATATTCGAATTGTTGAAGAATTAACCTAAGCCGAAAGGTACTTTTTAGATTGATTATTAAAGTAATGCATATAAATCACAGCTAGCATGATTCCTGAGATAATAGTTGATACAGGTGTAAACAAATAATAGATGGTTGTGACACTCCCTAATCCACTTACGTGCCTAACAAAGTATTCAAGAGTCGTTAATAGGATAAGAGTAAAAGAAGCGAAAAGAATTCCACGAGCATGCGTATCTAGCCCTGTTTTTCCCGAAGTATAGTTAAAGTATTCATGCGCAATAAAAATACGATTAAACAGTAGCTGCCGGACCCAAACAGTCAAGGTTAGTAACCCTACGTGATAAAAGACTTCAGGCTTGTTAGCGTACTCTTGTTGCCACCATAGCCACTCAGCCATAACGCTAAATAGAACAACTATTAAGGCAACCTTTGCGGTAATGTGATTGAAGTAATATACGCAAATGCCTGCACTCATCCCATAAACTAATAACCAATATTGCCATGTATCAGGAATGACAATAAGAACTTTCGCTATAAGCCAATAACCAAGCAGTATGAGCAATGCTCCCAATGTGTCTTTGTCACGCCAGCAAAATACGCAGCTCAAACACAATGCACCAATATAGATATAATCAAAATATCTAGCATTATCGCCATAAAAATAGAGCAACATCACCAAAACAGGTGTTGTTAAAAAGAAGAGTGTTTTGTGGAAGTAGTATCTGACGCCTAGAGGGACTGCATTCTCAATGGCGTCAAACAGTTGTTTTATGCTAATTGCTAATCTCGCTTAGTAGCGCCCGATAACTTTTTAGCCATATTAATGATATTTTGCTCGGAAAACCCGAAATATTTCATGATGTGCCCTAAAAATTCGGCACCCGTGTCTGAAGAAACCCGTTGTTGACAGGTAATATGCCATGCAGAAACCACTTCTGCCTCAATACTATTGATAGTTTCGGGTTTTTCGTTCTCAATAGCAGATACCGTCTCGCGGCTTATCCCAATGCGCGAAGCGAGTTCTTTCTGCGTCAAACCAGCTTCTTTTCGCATGGCTTTGAGTAACGCAACATTTATTTTTGTTCGCCGTCCCATGTTTTAATCATACTACGCATTTGATTGAACATAGTGTAATGATAAGTTTTTGACCCATATTTGTCTATAAAGTCCGACACTATTTTTTCACCAAAACACCTTCTTGAAACTTTACACGTCAACTTTTTTAAGGATTTCAGTCGCTTGAGTCCGGTAAATTTATTTTACCGAATTGTACGTTTTTGGCGACAAACAGGGTTATTCGGCGCTTTTTGGGCTAATTGGAACGCGTAATGTGAATTTTGATCCTTCACCAGTATCTTCAAAACTGATCTCACCGCCCATCACATCAGCACTCTTTTTCATCATATAAAGGCCTAACCCTGAGCCAAATGACACTCTGGGATGGAAGCGTTTAAACATACTAAACAGCTTGGCTTGATGATCTTCTGGTATACCTAATCCGTTGTCTTGCACTGCCAGCACAAAAGCATCATTTTGTTGTTCTGTAGATATGCGGATAAAGGAGTTATCTTTTGCTGTGTCTTGATACTTAATGGCATTAGAAACGAGGTTTTCTAGCACCAACGTAAAACGGCTCTTCTGCGTAACCAGCTCATCGTCGAAGGTTAAATCTCGCTGAATATCCAAGCGCTCGACATTCTGCATATTGCTGAACTTACTGAGGGCTTCATCCAGAATATTCTCAATATCTATCAGCTGAGCCTCTTCTTCCATATTTTTGGTTTGCGTGAGCGTTAAGATATCTTTGACCAAACCATCTAGCGATTTCAGCGATTTACGCACTAAACCTATAGTGTTAGCCGACATCTCTTTATCACCTTTCTGGACAGCCTCTTCGGTGATATCGAGCAAGGTAATGGAGGAAGACAGCGGTGAACGCAAGTCATGCGATGTTCGATAAGCAAACTCTTCTAATTCAGCGTTGGCTTTATGTAGTTTTTCTTCTTCCTGCTTGCGTGTAGTGATATCTCGCACAATGGCGTTAAATACACGACGTCCTTGGAAGCTCATTTCTGTGATGGAAAGATCTAACGAGAAAAGGTCACCGTTATTACGAACCCCTTCAATTTCAAAATTATTGATATCACCTTGTTGTTCCCGATTCCGTCCCTGTAAGTAGTCGTCGCAGTCTTTGTGATAGCGAGGAGATAGCATGGTTTTAATATGTTGACCAATGGCTTGGTTAGGGTCATAGCCAAATATCTGTATGCAGGCTTTATTGTAAGTTTCTATCGAGCCATCAGCTTTGATGGTCATAATGCCATCGGCGGTGTTATCAACTATCGCTTGAATCTTCTCTTCACTACTTCTCAGTTCTTGAGTACGTTGCAATACAGTGGCTTCGATAAGCCTGCGACGACGAATCAATAAAATAATGGTGTAGGTAATAAATCCGAAAAACAGTAAGCCTGTTATAAGCGTTGTGGCTGGCAAAAAGGAGGTGCTGAGCTTTGATGTCCCTTCATGAGGAAAAGCCGTTATGCG
This sequence comes from Alteromonadaceae bacterium M269, assembly GCA_004353515.1. Classification (GTDB taxonomy): domain Bacteria; phylum Pseudomonadota; class Gammaproteobacteria; order Enterobacterales; family Alteromonadaceae; genus M269. The sequence goes on from SMNZ01000004.1 coordinate 395,992, forward strand.
CCATTGACGACCAGCAACATCGATGACTTTAGCGGAGATCAATTCTGATTCAACCGTTGTGTAATCCATAACGCCAAATATAGCGGCGGCTACATCACTCTCAGTAATATCTTCAACGTAGAGGTCGGTGTTATTAAAACTATCTCCCAAGGCATGGCGAATCACTTCACCAACTCGAATCACCACCAGCACTAAACCTTCGAGGTTTTGTTCACTCTTATTACCATTTTTATCACGATAAACTGGGCTAAAAATCAATAACCCAAGCTGATCGCCGGTTTCCTGTATCAAAGTAAAAGTGCCGGTTGCGGACTCTTTACCTGTTGTTGCAGCGCGTTGAATAGCCGCAACACGCTTTGGATTCTCAGGTGAGTCGTGTCCTAAGGTGCGCTCATTGCCAGCATAAGGCTCAAGATAATAAACAGGATAGTAAAACTCACGGATCGGCGCAGGGAGCATTTGGTTATCAGAGCTTTTCTCACGAACGTCGTAGGTTGGAAAACCTTCAGCTCTGGCTTTATCCACATAGGCCTGGCGCTGATCTTTTTCAATTCGCTGTATCCATTGCAAAGCCTGGATATCTTCATGACGCTCAAGGAAAGGCGTGGCATAAGCGGTAAATTCAGATCGAGAGACTTCATCTGAAGCATCAAACAAAGCCTTTAATGAATAAAGCACTTCAAGGTGAGTGGCAATACCCTTTTCTACTGCCAGAATCTGCGCATTATTAGCCGCTAAGGTGTTTTCTCGAACTTGTTGTGCTTGCAAACCTTGCACGATAAAAGCGATAGAAACCGACACCACAGCGCCTATCAACCCAACGATAATGGGGAGGAGATATCTTATCATTTTATTATTATTCCCTCAGAAAACCGTCACCCTCTCAGTAAACACCAAAAGGTTTTCTGTACGATAAATACGATACACCCATAGCGAGGACTTGGCGATAGGAAAAATTAAGAAATGTTAGTAAGGACTCGCTAAGAGCTAAATCACCACAAAGCTTGCAACTAAGCCATTTCCATTAACGGCTCTGATGTCTTACCTTTTATTGTTAAAGCTAATTTTAAAAGGGGTTTTATCCATATCATTACTATCTGCGGCATTGGTATCGAAATAGGCACAGGTTACAGAGATCTATCGGATCGCAAAATAACTAACGCTTTGTATTGTAACGATTTCGATATTCTTTTATATAGTATTCAACATCATATGAGGTTCCTGTTTCAGTAATTTCCCCGCTGACTTTATCCACTATAATAGGTGCATTTCCAGCAATCATATCTCTAAAATCACCTGTCTCTTGAAATTTCTTCGTGTTGTAGAAAAATACCCAACCAAATTCTTCTATTAATGTTTAATTTTCAGTTAAAGCTAACTCATCATCAATACTTATTTGCTTGATGTACTCTAAAGCTTTAATCTGAGCTTCCTCATATGTGATTTCTACCATATACCCACCTCTTACACAGTTTCTTTGCTAGGTATTTAAAAAGATTATTTTCCTTACTCAAAACTCTTATTTTTTCACTTTTTGAATTTAGGCAAAATCCAGCTGTATTGCCTTTAGGAGCTGACTTAACCTGCAATCTCTCTAGCAGCTTTATGAATCATTCATCATCGCATCAAATTTGAGAATATCCTTTCGAAAAGGTGACGCTTCTAAGAAAGCTTTTGCCTTAGATGAACTCTTTTGTTTAAAGCCCTGATAAATGCTTTGCGCTACACCTGAGCGTTGTTTTTCATCATCTATAAAACTTAAGTGATTAGCAGCGAACTGAGGGTGTGGATAAGCAGCATTTCTCAAGAAATCGCTAAAATTACTTTGGTTATAAATCTCCGCAGACTGTTGACTAAACCATTGCATGGCTTCTTCGGGGTTATCGTACCCCCAACTTTGCATGAAACTAGTAACGTTTTTATCGAGCTTTTCTGGTAAAGAGTTGTTGACCATCCAGTCTGCACTTTTGATCCTATCCATGTATGACCAGTTACGAATGAAGTGTTCTTTAATTTCATCGACACGGCTCCCAGTATATTCTTCAGCTAGCCACGCACCGACTTGTTCTGGGTTGTGTCTTGTCCACTGACTAATGATCGAATCTTCTATTTCATGATCATCAATTGACTCAATCTCGCTGAACAAGTTCACAAAGTCCTGTTTTGAGTCAAACGTTTGAGTTAGTCCCCAAGCCGCAGTGCTAACAGAATAGCCTAATTGGCTAAGTTCATTCTATCGCCAACGCACTATCCTGCTTAGCCAAATTCTCAAAGATCACAAGCAAACTCCCAGTCAGTATCGCCTGATTGCGATTAGCTATCCCAGCCTTTTGATTGCTGTGTTGCAAAAAATGCTCATACGCAGCGATAGGGTCTTGCTTGGCAATAGATGTCAATGCAATGCTGATGTATGCACTCTGCACATTTTCGTTCATACCTGTCAGTACAAAGTCCAGAGCTGCATTGGGTGCTATCTCGACTTATTTACTAAATAAAACTGTAAACGCTGGATTGTTATCTTCAAGACTTTCAATGGAAAACTGCTTAATAAGGGCTTGTATTTTATCTTCGGGCAAATCTGCTACCAATAGGTATAAACGAGAAATCTCTGAAAACGTCAGCCTTCCTGCTTTATTACTAGCAAGCAACTCCAGCTCATCGGTGAGCTCAACTAAGGACAATCGGGGACGATTATCAAGAATGCTATCTTTCTTGTACTCAATACTAACAACTTGTTTATTTCTGCTGTTACCAACCGAGTTATATGTTGTTTCATCTTGAATGAATGCAGAAGTTTCGCCCTCGGGCTGAGTATTAGAAATCAGCTTGTTTTCAGAAAGCTTATGGGTGAAAAAGCCAGCAGTAAATGTGAGTGAGAGTGCGGTAATCCAAGTTAAAAGCTGTTTCATTAAATGTGTCCATATACTAAATCCTTTGCCTTACACGATAATATCATCTAACACTTAAAGAGGGCAAAATCACTCTATTAGCTCATGGGCTCCTCCTTATTTGAATAACAGGGGTAACGCTAACCTTGGTTCTACGTCGATGCACAGAGCTATGATCTACAAGCCTTTTGCCTAATGGATTATAGAATCTCAACAATTTTGTTACTCTCTCCGGCTTCTTATTCCGATAAACTAGTTTTCTATAATTACCTGAACTAATACTACATTGTGTGAGTATTAACGTTGAGGTAACATAATTTCAATGATTAAAATAAAGGGAGATGTTGTCGTTGTGGTGGTTGTAGCGAAAACATCACTCACCATTTGAACTTGAATGCCTTATTAGTTAATTTGACTATCTGGCAAGCATTTAATATAGAATCAATGTCCGGCTTTCGAGGCTTTTCCTAATGACATTTTTAGCCTTGTCTTCAACTAAATCCAATGCGCTATGTGCGACTGATGGTTGGCCTTGATTATCGTAAATATTGAAGATTGCGACTTCCTCAGGTGTCATCTGTGATTGGTAAATCCATTCATGATCTTCATTGGCGACCAAACCCATTATCTGACCTTCGCGGTCGGGATATATGAGCTTGATAGTCAGCCAGTCTTGAGGGTTAACCGATCTGGGACGCACAAACCCAAGAGGCGCAGAGAGAATAGGATTATCGACTGGCCGCCAGACATTCACAAAGGCGTAGTGCTGTTTTTCCCATTCAGATGCTTTTTCCTCACCAAGCAAATCAATAAGACGATTTTGTGCACCACTTCGGCTGTAGTCACTGTGAACATTACGTGCGGGTTTTCTGTTCGAGTTAGGGTCATCAATGCGTATGGTATGATCGAAAATAATCACTTCTTTGGCTTGTAATTCAAACTTGAGTACACGGTCCAGTTCATCGTTATAAGCACATTTCCAGCCCTCTGAATTCGTAGTTGGATTCGCACTCGATGCTACTGAAACGAACACCACGCTATCCTCAGAAAAACTAAGATTAATCTCTTCCTCACGAGCATCACGGATATCAACCTGCACTGGCACAAGCTCAGGCGATAATAATCGACCGACTTCACCACCAGCATCGATGTGATAAGCCTGTTGTTTGTCACAGTGAAGGTGATAGTTAACGACTGCTATGTTACTCATTGTTTGCCTTAAAGGAAAAATCGAAAGTGAAATATCGTGATTAGAAAAAGAAATGGATTAGTTTGCAGACCTCTAATCAGGCTGCAAACTCATACAGGTTAAGCTGATACCTATCAACACTTGTTACGCAAGATCATCCGTTGCATCAATCAAGTAGTGAAAACTTTGAGAACCTGCTGTTCTGGCTTTTAAATGCGGTACATAGCCTGGATCATTCATAAACGCTAATGCCGCTTCTTTTGAAGGCCATTCAATAACAATTCGCAATGCAGCATCATTCTGTTCGCCTTCGATTTGTTCATGATTTGCGGTGCGAGCCAAGTATTTACCACCGTGTTTTGCAACAAGCTCATTAGCCGGACCAATGTAGTCTGGTATCCAATCTTCGCTTGTTGGTGTTACTGCAAGTACTGAATAAACGGTCATGTGTTATTCCTCGTTAAGGTTGATTCAATGAGTTGATTTATCTTGCAAAGCCGTGAAAAGGCTTCAATAACTTCGGTGAAAGTGCCGCGTGGCGTTCACGCAACTCCTCAGGTAAATCACCAAGGTGTACCATTCGAGTTGCAGGTGCCGCGGCAACCCAACGTTCTGCGTAGTTATACCAACTTGTGATGTGAATATGCGCTGATTCGACATTGGCGAAACGCTCGTAGACTAAAACGTCACCGTCGTCAGAAACAAAATACTGATAGTTCAACGTACCACCTTCTTTGCGTGTTTCAGCGACTATCTCTTTCACTACTGATTCAAATTCATCGCGCTTGCCTGGCGCTATTTTCGCTTCAACAATCCAACCTATTTGTTCAGTCTGTTCAAACATGTTTTTTCCTCACTTACCCGAAGCTAACTCAAGAAACTTCAGCTATAAATTGAGCAAAAAAGGCTACATTATTTTCAAAAACTATATTAGAAGGCTATTATTGATTTCATAATTCGGTTTTTGGATATAATTATGGATACAGAAAGCTTAAAGCTTTTTGTTTTAGCTGCTCAAAAGCTCAATATCAGTGCAGCCGGTAAAACCTTGGGAATGGCTCCCGCAGTTGCCAGTGCTCGCATTGCAAAGTTAGAGAAAACCGTTGGGGCTGATTTATTGCGTCGTTCAACGCGAAAAGTCGCGTTATCGATGGAAGGTGAAGAGTTTCTTCCTTATGCCAAAGAGATTCTTGCCCAGGAAAATGCAGCCTATGCAGCATTGGGAAAAGAAAACAGCGCCCCCGGCGGTACTTTGCGCTTTGCTGCTTCGAGCACTTTTGCTCAGCTCTATATAATCCCTATTTTGCCGGAATTTATGGAGAGGTATCCGGACATTAGCCTCGACTTAAAACTGTCGGACTCTAAATTTGATTTAATTGAAGGCAGTTTTGATCTTTCTTTGCGAAACGGTGCTTTACCCGACTCTAGCTTAAAAGGCCGTAAACTTGCTGATGATCCACGTATTGTTTGTGCAGCTCCTTCTTACCTTGAAAAGCATGGTATTCCGCAATCCCCTGATGAACTCACTCAACACAAACTTATCTCCTTTAATAGCGATTCACCAAGAGAGCTCGTTGGTAAAAATGGAAGCACGGCTCTTTTTGCTCCAAAAGCCTCAACTTGCCATTTGGTCGTAGACGACGGTTTAAGCCAAAAGCTTGCAACAGTTGCTGGCATTGGGATTTCAGTGAATTCTTATTGGAGTGTCTACCCAGAAATCCAGAGCGGCTCTCTCGTCAGGATCCTACCGGATTATGAAGCAGATATTCAAACAGCGCTTTGGCTGGTTTATCCCAAATCCAACGTATTAACAGCAAAAGTCAGGGTCTTCATTGACTTCTTAGTTGAAAAAATTGGCTCGGCACCAATCTGGCTAAGCTGATGAACTAATATCGACTGTAACGTGCTTTAAGCAAGGCTTTAATATGCGATGATGGTGCTAAATTCATTGCTTTATCAGCGTTAACTAGCGCGTCGTTGTGCTCTCCTATTTGATATTGCAAATCAGCCAGTACAGCATGCCAATGATAGGAACGAAGCAGCCAATCCGGCATGTCTTCGTTTTTCAATATAGCTATTGCTTCTTTCGCTCCTTTCCAATGCGACATTGCTACCGCTTTGTTCAATTTGTGTAAAGGCGATGCAGTGAGCTTTTCCAGTTGTCCATAAGAGGTAACAATCCTTTCCCAGTTAGTTTGTTCGAATGAAGGTGACAAACAGTGTTCAGCAGCAATACTTGCTTCGAGATGATAACGGGAGATCGAATCACCTTGGGCTGATTGCTGCAAGAAGCTAAGACCTAAATGTATTTTTTGCTGATCCCAACTTGCTCGGTCTTGCCCGTCTAACAAGGCGAGCTCACCTCCCTCCGCGCGTGCTTCTAGCCTTGCAGAATTGAGTAACATCAAGGCAACCAACGCAAAGCTTTGCGGCTCCTGTCCTATCTGATTCTGAGTGAGTGCCATGCCAAGCCTGATAGCCTCATTACACAAGTCCTGCCGGATAGCAAAGTCTTCATGTGACGACAGATACCCTTCGGTAAAGAGTAAATACAACACATTGAGAACATCGGGCAAACGCTCTTGCATAGCAGATGCTGTAAGTGAGAGCTCGCGAGAAATGTTGGCTTGCAAATAGTGTTTAGCACGGTTGTAACGCTTGTATGTATTGGCTTCGGTGATGAAAAGGCGACGGGCAATTTCTGTGTTACTGAAACCACATAAGCTTTTCAGCGTAAAAACGAGTTGGGATTCACTTGGAATACTTTTGTCGCAAGCATGAAACAGCATAGACAAAAAAGCATCGTCTAATTCACACGCCAAATGAGAGTTAGATTCAAGGCTGTCAGACTCATCCCGACCAGAACCATCTTGAACGTCATGCTCATGCAGTAATTGCTTTCTTCGTTGAGAACCTTTGAGTTCCGACATTAGCTGGCGAATCGCAACTTTATATAACCAAGCCGCTGGGTTTTGCGGCTGTTCATCTTTAGCCCAATGGAATAAAGCTTGCTCCATCGAATACTGAACAGCGTCCTCAATGGCTTCAATTGTTTGTATACCAAACCGTGAAACCAGCAACGCCACGAGCCTACCGTACTCGTGACGAAAAACGTGCTCAATAGAATCGTTTGCCAGGCTCAAGGTGTATTAATTTCTCTGAGTTCGAGGCTGTTTACTTCACTTTGCGCCATGGGGCTTGCTTTAATCACTTCAATTGCTTCTTCCAAAGATGCTGCCGACAACATCATGTAACCACCAACAATTTCTTTCACTTCAATAAAGGGGCCATCCTTAACTGAGTTACCTCTCACTGTCGCACCTTCACTCGACAACGCGCCTCCCATATCTAAGATATTATCGGCAAACTTATCCTGCCAAGCTTGATACTTCGCATACATTGCTTCCATGTCTGATGGCGACGGTTTTTCACAACCACCAGCACCACTTCTTAATATGCACATATAACGTTTACTACTCATCTTGTTCGCTCCTTATTTTGGTTGAACGTACAGAAATGTTCTGTTCGTTACAGTAAAGACGAGTGACAGCAAACTTATTGGACACTCACTTTGAAAAAAATTAACGCTTAATAAAAATAGGCGTCTACCTTCCGACTTACCAATAAGATCTGTTAAAACTTTTGCATCAAAAAATCTATCGCAAGTCGTGCTCTTGCGGGTAAGTACTTGCGATTTGCATAGACGATCCAAGTAGCCCCTCGGTTTTTCCAATAACCATCTAACACGGGGACTAATTCGCCATTATCAAAAGCATCACCAAAGCTCGTTTTCGGCATGTAAGCTATTCCCAACCCTGCTTTACAAGCACTAATGACAGTTCGAACGCTGTTTGCTTTTACCTTCCCTTGCACCGGTACTTCAATGCAATTTTCTCCATCCTGAAAAGGCCAGCGACTATAAGTCGTTAAAATACAGGAGTGCGCTACAAGATCCTGAGGAATAACAGGCTGACCATATTGTTCAATGTATGCGGGGCTAGCGGCAGCAATATAATTATGGTCCGCAAGTTTTCGGGCAATGAGGTTAGAATCGGGTAATGAGCCAAAGCGAACAGCAAAGTCAAAGTTCTCCTCCACAAAATTCACCACACGAGAATTGTAATCTAGCTCTAGATTTAAATTTGGATGTTGACCAATAAACTCAAGTAACGCCGGTATCACTTCTTTTTCTGCAAATTCTCCCGCGGCAGTGACTCTTAATACACCACTCAATTCAATTTGGCCCGCGGTTACAATCTCATTGGCTTGGTCAATCCCGTTCACAAGATCAACGCAACGTTCATAATAGATGATGCCCGCGTTGGTGAGCTTAACTTGCCGCGTAGTGCGCGCAACCAGCGCAAGGCCGAGCCGAGATTCAAGATCCGCAATACGCCGGCTTACATGTGAGGTTGAGACACCTAACTGCCTAGCGGCAGCTGTGAACCCTTGTGTTTCCGCAACAGCAATAAACTCTGTAATACCATCAAACAGTGACATTGTTGCACACCTGCAATAGTTATTTGCCAATTTAGCATATTATCATCACCAAAATGGGTAATTACAATGCGTTTCGTTCAATCGTCAAGTTTGGAGAAAACACTATGTCTCACCATGTAGAAACAGAAGCAGTTATCGCAACAGTCGATCATTACCTTAAAGGGCTTAAGGATGTGGATACTGCAAAAGGCCACCTTGAAGCGGCTTTTTATTCCAGCACCAACCTGCACACATTAGATGAAAATGGCGGTTTGCAATTCATACCGCGAGACGCATTGATCGACTACGCCATGTCTGGCGAACTACCCGATCATAAAAGCGAGATACTGACTGTTGAAGTGACTCATGATATGGCTTTCGCCAAAATTCATCTCGATATGCCAGACAGGGATTTCTACGATTATCTCACCCTACTCAAATTGAAAAGTGGTTGGCGAATTGTGAGTAAAACTTTCACAACCATCATGAAGTAAGCCATTAGAAGTTGCTTAATTATCTCAATCATTCACTAGAATAAAACCGGACATTATGAATTTTTCTTATCTCAATAGTACACAAATAGAATTTGGCCAAGGTCAGATTCAACGCATTAGCACCCTTATCCCTAAAGACCAAAAAGTACTCGTTATTTATGGATTTGGTTCCATCAAGAAAAACGGTATATACGACCAAGTGGCAGAGGCATTATCTGAACATCAGTGGCTTGAGTTCTCGGGTGTTGAAGCTAACCCAACCCTTGAAACTATGAATAAAGCTGTCGCACTGGCTCAAGAGGAAAAGGTCGATTTTATCCTCGCTGTTGGCGGCGGCTCCGTTATTGATGGTTCAAAATACGCCGCTGCTGCTGTTTGTTATGATGGAGACGGCTGGGATATATTGGAAGGAAAGCATACGGTGACCCAAGCCTTGCCTTTGGCTGCTGTACTCACCATTCCTGCCACAGGTTCAGAATCAAATGCCTATTCGGTATTAACTAAAGCGGAAACACAAGACAAGCTCGCATTTTTTAGCGATCACGTAAAGCCCGTTTTTGCCGTGTTAGACCCAGATGTAATGAAAACCTTACCTGAGCGTCAGCTAGCGAACGGTATTGTCGATGCATGGGTGCACGTTTGCGAGCAGTACTTGACCTCCCCGACTGGCGCACTCGTTCAAGAAGGCTACGCAGAAGCACTGCTCAAAAGCCTGATGCGCTTAGGTAACAACTTCGATAATCAGGATGATCAGTGGCGCGCCAACTTGATGTGGTCTGCTAATCAGGCACTCAATGGTTTAATTGGCTTAGGCGTCGCCCAAGATTGGGCTACCCATATGATTGGCCATGAGTTAACAGCACTTTATGGTGTCGATCACGCGCGTTCACTTGCTATTGTTCAACCTTGGTTGCTCAGAAATCAGCTACCTGCCAAAAAAGCCAAGTTAGAACAAATGGGGCGCAACATTTTTATGTTGCCTGATAGCGATGACTTAGCCGAACTCACCATTCAGCACATTGAAGATTTCTACCAAAAGCTCAACGTATCAACACAACTCACCGAACACAGTGAACCAAAAGTTGAAGCAATCGAAAAGATTATTGAACAGCTCAACCTGCACGGCATGACACAGCTCGGCGAAAATGGTGCCATAACATTGGAAACGACTCGAGAAATACTGGAGTCGGCAATCGCTTAAACAGCTCAACAAATGCTTGGTTAGCATGCTGACCAAGCTCTTAATCCGTCATTGGAGGCAATACTATGTCATCAGTTAATGGCTCACCTCTCATCTCTGTATCAGAGCTCAACTCTCTGTTGAATAAGGAAAATGTCAAAATCTTTGATGTCAGAGGGAAATGGGGAAACCCGCCGGAGAGCTACGTCAGCGAGTATGAGCAAGGGCACATTCCGAATGCTGTTTACTTGGATTGGACGCAGCATTTCCTTGCTCAAGATATCTCTATTGGCTTGGCTCCTGTTGCAAGTGAATCTCAAGCATTACAAGACTTCAGAAACTTAGGCATTTCTGAAGGCGATACAGTTGTGCTTTATGACGATTATCATCATATGCTTGCCAGTAGGATCTGGTGGGCAATGCGATATTGGGGCTTCACCCAGGTCAGGATATTGGATGGGGGTTGGCAAAACTGGGTTCAGTCAGATCTCCCGGTCAGTACTGAAAAGCCGGGTGTAAAAATTGGAAACTTTATGCCAAACAAGCAACCCCGTTTGCGCGTCAGCACAAAGCAAGTTAAGGATAGACACGAAGGCACTGGCCTTATAGATGCTAGAGGGCCGATCAATTATGCAGGCCAACCTGATGATCCAAGAACAGGACACATACCGGGTGCCATTAACGTTCCCTATTCATCGTTACTAGATGATCAAACTGGGCAATTCAAAGACAAAGAAACGCTGAGAAAAATGTTATCAGAATATCTCAGCTTCAATGGCGATATGCATTTCATTTCATCCTGCGGCTCTGGATATGCAGGAGCAGTACTACTTGTCGCTTTAGCTTTATTGGGTATAGAAGCCCCTTTATACGACGGTTCTTTTTCGGAATGGAAAAACAACCCTGACTTGCCCATAGAACAAGGTGCAGCGGCCTTTTCAGTAAAACTATCAATACCAATCGGAGACAAACCATGAGCTCAACAAAATCGTTAACCGACAGCGACCAAATCGGCCTCGTTAATAAAGAACTTGAAGAAGCTATGCGAACCAGTGACCCACAACGGTTGGCTGCAATATATTCAACTGAAGGCCAGCTTCTTCCACCCAACAATAGGATAGTTTCAGGTGTTGAAGATATCACCGACTATTGGCGCGGAGTTATTGCAGCAGGCATAACAGAAGCAAATCTAACAACAGAGGAACTTAATTTTTTCGGCGAAACTGCGATAGAAGTCGGTTCTTATGTGATGCAGTCTGGTGAAACTACAGCTGATATCGGTAAATATATCGTGATTTGGAAAAATGAAAATGGTCATTGGAAATACCATCGCGATATTTGGAATAGTAACCTCTCGCAATGAGGAAGCTCTTGAGGTGCCTGGGAACAAATCAGGCACCTATGTTTTATAGCTCCAACAAAACTCTCACCTTTAAATTCGGCATTGCCTTTTCGACATTCCGTGAAAAGTTTGATCTTTTTTCATTCGATGACTATTATATGTAACCAATTGGTTACATATAATAGAGATTTTGATACTTGGATAAAGTTTTCAATGCGCTAGCTCACGAAACACGGCGTCAGATTCTGGACTTCGTGATGCAAAATGCTGGGGCACTTTCAGGAGACATAACAGCTCAATTTGAGGTGAGCCGCATTGCTGTCAGCAAACATATCAAGATCCTCGAACGAGCTAACTTACTGATTATTGAAAAATCAGGCCGAGAGCGTTTGCACTATTTTAATCCCATGCCTATCCAAGCTATCTACGATCGTTGGACCGACGCCTACAGCCAGTTTTTTGCACCTAAACTCAACGCCTTTAAAACAGAAATAGAATCAACAGAGGAAGCACATGAAAAGACAGCCTAAAAGTATCTATCGCGTTGTTATTAACGCTCCCATCAATAAAGTGTGGGATGAACTCACTAAGAGAGATGGGCTAAGTGCACACTTCTTCAACGCCAGATTGGATACACCTGGGCTAGAAACAGGCGCCCCGATACGCATGCGCTCTAAAGATGGAAAATACACCTCGGTTGTCGGTGAAGTTCTGGTTTGGGAGCCACCTTATACTTATTCGCACACTTTCAAATTCACCAACTTGGATGATCCCTACTGCAAGGTGACCTATCAATTAAAGGAAGTTGAAGGTGGGACTGAGTTCACGCTAACCAATGAAGATGTACCGGCGGATACGAAAACTGCGAAATACATGGATCAAGGCGGTACCTTTATTACTGAAACACTTAAAGAAGTGGTGGAAACTGGAAGACCTGCATTCAAGCACCGTTTTATTCTATGGATGATCAGCATGACAGCCTTTATGTCACCAGCTATTTGTAAGAGTGAAAATTGGCCTTTTGATAGAAAAGACGAATATCAGCCGTCTGAACAAGATGAGAAAGCTAGCGGAGAAAAATAATGTCGAGTCCTGAAGAAATGGCGCAGAGCATGCGCAACAATATGCTAGAAAAAACAGGTAAAACGAGTGAAGAATGGCAAAAGGTTGTTTCATCATTAGCCCTGGAGAAACATGGCCAGATCGTTAAACATCTAAAAGGTGAGTACTCGGTAACTCATGGGTTTGCCAACCTGATAGCCCACGACTTTCTCAATAAAAATGATACTCAAGAACTTGACCTCATAGCTCAGCAATACGAGAAGAAGCCGGAGCTAAAACCAATCTATGACGCCATTATCAGTGCGCTTTCTGACTTAACAGATATAGACATCTCCCCTAAAAAGGCATACGTCAGCCTGCGAAGAAACAAGCAGTTCGCACTTATTCAGCCGTCGACGAAAACACGTCTGGACGTAGGTATTAATATGAAAGACGAGCCGACTACAGACAGGCTGGAAGCTTCTGGTAGTTTCAATGGCATGGTATCTCATCGCGTCAGGTTAACTGACGTAGCACAGGTTGACGATGAACTCATGGGCTGGATTAAACTCGCTTATGAAAAAGCTTAGCAGCAATAACAACGCTTCTTTCAATTCTTAATACTTACTAGCGGCTAGTCTCTTTTATAGCCGCTATAGTCCTATTCTCAACCATACCCTCACGCCAAAGTGACCAGTTAAAACTAAATCGGAAATAAAGCTGATTTAGGTCAATATTTTAATCACCAAATGAGACTAGAGTGCGCTCAGATTTTTATATTGAAAGGAAACCCTATGACATCTCTTAATCAACATCGAGTGTATATTCCTACTAATGCGCGTGCTAGCCATTACCTCTTGGCTGAGATTATCCCTGATGAGAATTTTTACAACGCATTCACCGATATCAATAGCTGCTATGATGCGATTGCGAAGCAATTGTTCGCTTGTTGCGACGAATACGAACTTCACAATGTTCACTTGCTAGCGAATGATAAACTGCCGGTCGTGCGTTTTCACGATGAGTCATATCAATTCGAAACCCAAAAGCAAATGCTGCTTTTTTACAATCCAAGCTATCACGAAGCACATAAAGCGCATTATGAGCCGTTCACACCCAGCAAAAAGATACGTCTCTTATTCTTGGCTACGGGCGATGAGCTAAGAGCTAATTCAGCAAAGTTTCACACGAGCGTTCAAAATGTGCTTAAGGATTTAAAATCTAGCATTTTCGCTAACCAATCGCCCTTCAAATTGCGCGACCACCAACACTTAACTTACGATTTATTTGCGCAAGAAAAAGGCTATAAAGAAAGCTATGGCTACAAACTTCGAAGCCTTCTCCCACGCTATCAATCAAGACAATGTGAGATACCTGAAAATCATGCAGAAATGACTTATGTCACCTTTTCAATCCCGATATCAAGAGCGATAAAAAACCTCTTCCAGATTTTCATCAAAAAGAATGACTTTTCAGAGTTCTATGATTACTTTGCTGATGCGTTTACCCGCGAATGCAAGAACAATAAGCTGACACTCGGCGCTATGGTTGCTAATGGCACAACACCTATCGTGCGCAATAGTCAGATTGATAAAAATGACAGCAATTCCGAACTACAGAAACTAAGCTTTGACACACATTCCAATGAGCAACAGATAAACGCTTTTTACGACAAAACCAAGTTGGTAGAGACACTTCACTTTGTGATCGTTGCGACTGAGCAAAACAAACACAATTTGAGCTATGGTCGGTTTATGAATCAAGTAGAAAAGGCCACTCGCGCCCTTTGTGATGAACTCGCTATTCAAAGGCAAAGACAAGACCTGTCGGTTCGTTTCTTTCAACACATTAGCTATTCCATCTAAATAACAGTGTGAAAAATACTCGGGAGAGTAATGCCTTTTGCTCTCTTTTATCCGTACTTGCCTAGAGAGCTTAATCCTTTTTAGTCATTATGAAACAAGACAAGGTCTTTCCTTGCTTCTCTATATCCTGATAACAGTAAGCGTTTATTGATGAAATCGACATCACTCAAACCTATGATTTGTTTTGATGTAGGAGGTAGTTCAACACTTGAGAATACTTGTTTTTTTAAATCATAGACCTGCAGTTTGTTATCACTCCAAAAGACCAGCTTATTCTCTTTAATCATAAAACCATCAATTAGAGGCACTTGTCGAGTAGACGAGAAAACCTGAGATTCATTGTCACGATAGATTTGAAGTGTCTTGTGCCAATCTGTGTAAAGTAGCGAATCGTCGATGTTAAGCTGCGCCCAATGACTGAAGCCTTGATATATCGGCTCGTGGCTCCCTAAGCTGATATCAAACAACACAACTTGTCTTTGTTGCTCGTGAATAACCGAGAGCAAAAGCTGTTGTGCATTTACCCACTGATAAACATCAATCACCTTAAAGGGCGTGGTTAATCGTTGTAGTTGTCCATCTAACGTAAGCAGTTGAAGATGCCCTTTAGCCGTCAAGGCTATCAATTGTCCATCGGGCGACCAAGCATAAGAGTTAATATTGATGGTCTCTTTGAACTGGCTCAATTGCCTTAACTGACCATTCTCTGCAAACCAGATTTGCTCGCTTCCACTTCGTGACGAGACGAAGCTTAGATTCGATGTTCCTGTCTGAAATTTGGCTTGATAGTCCGCTACGGTTGAATGATAGAGCGTTTGATGATTCTGAGCTGACACAGTCAGCCCATCGCTATCACTGATATCTACCTCATAAGCTTCGATATCCAAATCAAAACTCCCCATAGCCGCAACTATTTTATTGCCATCGGGGTGATAAGTAGGACTGTAGACGTTAGATACTGAGGAGAGTGGATATTCGGTGAAAGAGCCTTCCAAATCAATTTCAAACAAGCTTTTTCGCGCTGCGACCAACAGAACATCTTTTAACGGATGCCAGCTCGGATCCCATAGCAAATAGTCACTAAAGTCTGAGGGTATCTGTAGTGGGACGAATTCGCTCACACCAGTTTCGGTGTTCAACAGTACTATCGCCGTGTTTTGAATCTGATCATGTACCGTAACCGCTAGTTGTTTATTACGATCAGAATAAGTTAATGACTGAGGTAAGTATTGGTCGTCCTGATAAAGTAACGCCAGCTGCCCGCTACCAAGAGTGAGCGACTTTACTTTGCTTTCTCTTGCATAGGTGTCAATAAAAGCGACTTTGTCATTCGTTAGCCAGTTGACTGCGACATAGTCACTCTCATCACAGGCTAACAACTCTCGCGGGGTTTGAGATTCCGCTTGAGCCAACAAAAATGAAACTGCACTGATACTTCGACAATGATTGAACTCAGCTGCCGCATCACAACCAGAACGGCTTGAGAATGCGAGCTGATTGCCATCCGGAGACCAAGCTGCAGGGCCGAAAAAGCCTGAACCCTTGGTCAGTTGAAACTCCGTGTTTTCTTGTAAGTCCTTAATCCATAACTCGTTTTCACAGGCAGCAATATAGCGGTTAAAAACCAGATATCGTCCATCAGGAGAAAAGTTAGGATAGTACTCTTTTTCATCTGTACTGGTGAGAGGTGTTAGCTGCTCAAAAGGCAAATTGGCAGTATTTGACGGAGATGACGGACGTAATAGAAAGAATGCAATCAAGATGATTAGGACAAAACCGAAAAACCAGTGAATACGATTTTCTCTATGACTTGTACCTGAATTTGACGACTTTTCAGGGGTTCTACAGTCAGTCTTCTCGACCTTAGCGATAAGGCTATAGCCCACCTTAGGGTGAGTTACAATGACTTTTTGCTGCTTCGCATCATCTCCGAATGTTTTCCTTAATTGCCCAATACAACGCTGCACAGCGTTGGGTGCTACAACTACGTTGGGCCACACTTTTTCTAATAAAGTTTCGTGCGTAACAACTTCTCCCGGGGTTTCTGCCAAAGTTAACAAAACTTTAAGAACACGTGGCTCAAGAGAGATAGCTTGGTCACTAGAGACAACTTTTGCTCTAGCAACATCAACTCGAAACTCTCCAACCCAAAAATCAGTCATTAACCTTTCTTTTTATCCTCAATTTATAGCTACAAAAATATATCACCTATGCTCTTTACTACCAGTCGTTCCGCTCTCCAATAACAGCGATTTCAGTGTTTTCTCAAAATCATCAGCAAACCATCAGCTTTTTATCAGCTAATGTGCCGCGTTTTTTCTCTGAGTTTAAACAATATAGAGGCAAGGCAAATGGGCAATCCACATTGATGCACAAGAGGGGTATATGAGAAAACTAACACACAGGGTTTCATTGCTTCGAACCTGCAAGAAAGTACTGAGTAGAGCAACGAGTATCGTCTTTCATTGCTTTTTATTGACCCAAATAACTTACGCAGGTGAGCACTCAAGTAACAATATCATTCCAGCCAGCATTAACTTAGGCAAAGATGTTTCATTTCATTCAACAAGTCTTGGAGAAAAAAGAACATTCTATGTTCGCCTACCAGATGATTATCACGACACAAAACGTGACTACCCAGTTATCTATTTACTCGACGCCAACAACGAGACACTGACGTATGTAGAGGACCTATATTTTTACTCAGTCATGCATATCAATCGACTTACCAAGCAAAGCGATATTCCACCAAGTATTGTTGTGGGCATACCATTCAACAAGACCCAATGGTTTAGTAATGTCATTAGCGCCCCCGACTCGTTCAGACGTTACTTAACGCAAGAGCTATCGCCATATATCAACAAACACTACAGGACATCGAATACAACACTTCTGATAGGGCAATCATATTCTGCCGTCTTTGTGGCTAATACCTTAGCTAAGCAAAGCGGAGCTTTCAGTGGTTATGTTGCTATCGACCCAATCTTCGGCAGCGGACAACTCCAGCAGAGTATCAAGCATTATCAAGAAGTGAATATTAAGAATAAGCACCTGCATTTGATATCAAGCAGCGGTGAAATTATGCAGCAAGAAGGATACTCGCTGTATCAACATATCCGAGATAAAACAGAAAGTACTGAACGAGTTCTCTTTGATGTTTTTGCAACAGAATCTCATCAATCAATCTACTACCCGGCTCTGAACCTTGGACTGAGGGAGTTCTTTAAGGATTATCGAAAACCCGATAAAGCATTCATTTCATCCGCAGGTTTCGACTATGAAACACTGCTTAATTACTTTGAAAAACGATCCCTGAAATACCAGGTTGAAACATCCAACCAAACTATTCAATCGGCAATCTACGATGCAATTTTCCATCTTGTGATATCAAAAAACTTTGAAAAAGCATTTACGTTTTGGCCTCATTGGCAATCACCGTACAAGATGTACCACGCGGATCGCGCTATCAACTTCTTCAAAAGGCAAAATGACACCTCGGCGGCTATCACTTTTCTACACCATCTAACACGGGTGATGCCTGATTCTATTGTGGCACGCGACCAATTAGCTAGCGCTTATAGCGAGAATAGTCAAATGGAGAAAAGCGCAGAAAATCAAAAACTCGTTCAAGAAAAGCTCATCCAGGTTTTAGAAGGAACGCTCTCTCAGGAGCAAGAAGATGAGTTAAATAACTACGGCTACCATTTACTGACCCAAGAAAGGAATCAAGAGGCTATCAAGGTTTTCAGACAAATAACTCAGGCGGTACCAAAATCCTTAAACGCCTATGACAGTTTGGCAGAAGCCTACACAATTGCTGGTGATTACTCACAAGCAATGACCGCCTTGCAAAGGGCCATCGTACTGGCCAAAGAGCAAAAAAGTGAGTATCTAAGCTCTATTCAGCAAAAGCTTAACGACCTTGAAGCCAAAGCCAATGCCCACTGAGTGTCACTCTTTTGAAGTCTCGTAACCTTGATTGCTACTGGCACCTTTAGAATAAAAGTAAAACAAGGTGCCGCCGCCAAACCAAATGACGACCATCGCCCACTCCTGTGGCCAAACCAAAGCGGCAGGCATACCAGGGAAGTACAAAGATGCCATCAACAAACTCGCAATTAAGCCCAACCACCCTAAGGCTTTTCCGCCAGGCGCTGTGTAAGGGCGGGCCATATCCGGTTCGTTATATTTAAGTAGCAAGAATGAGCCACAAACGAAAATATAGGAAATCATCAAACCCAAACTACCGGCATCTACAAACCAAATCAGGGCCTGGCGTCCTAAGAACGGCGCTAGCGTACCGAGAAGACCGATGAATAAAATCGCATTGACCGGCGTTTTGTAAGTAGGATGCACTTTCGCTAGAAACCTTGGAACCATACCACTAGACGCCATGGCAAATAACGCCCGGCTACCTCCTAATAAAAAGCCGTTCCAGCTGGTTAATATGCCTGCAACACCACCAAGTAATAGAATAAGAGCACCCGTTCGTCCCCACGCAGCTTGAGTCGCATCTACAGTAGCCAATTCCGAAGCAGCTCGCTCCTTTTCACTCAACAACATACCTACAGAGAGTTCGATTAACAGATACCAAACCACTGCCATAACAATAGACAAAATCAGGAGTTGCCCGATTTTTCGTGCTGGAAGTTTAATTTCTTCAGCAGCCTGAGGGATAACGTCAAAACCGACCATCATAAAGGGGACAAGCGCGATAGCAGCTAAGATACCTGTGCCGCCACCTACAATAAGAGGAGTGAGGTTAGCTGTTTCACCATGAACACCTAAACCGACAAATAATGCTAAGCCAGACAATACAATCACAGCGACAACAATCCCTTGAATAATCGAAGCTATTTTGACGCCACGAATGTTTATCCAAGTGATCACTACGGACACCAAAGCCCCAATCAATGCCTGGTCGAGATAGACAGTTGCATTGTTAATTTGCCACAGTTCTCCATTTCCTAGCTTAGGAAAAATGTTGGTTAAGACATTAGGTAACGCGACTGCTTCGAATGCCACAACAGAAACATAAGCAAAAACGATCGCCCAAGTACAATAAAACGAAGAGGTTCTGCCCATGGCGCGCAAGCTATATGCATGTTCGCCTCCAACTTCGGGCATTGCTGAAGTCAGCTCCGCATATATCATCCCTATGGCAATGATGACAAGACCAGCGACCAGTGTAGCAACGATTGCCCCCACACTCCCTGCTCTTTGCATCAACTGAGAAATCAGTACAACCCAAGACCAACCAATCATAGCGCCAAACGAAAGCGCCAGAATATCCACTTGTTTCAGACTCTGACTTAAACCGTGTTTACTTGTACTCAATGCAATAGTCTCTTTTTTATTCTTCAACTATCGTATCAGTGAAAAATAGGTATGACCAATATTCTGGTGTTGGGAGGGCCACTTCACAAGAACAAAAATTAGGGTAACTCAATTGCTGAGTAGTTGGATTTTCTAAAAACATCACCTTTCCCGACAACCAACTGATTTTCAATCATCAGCAAGAATTCAGCAAAAAATCATGCCTTTTCATTTCGATTTATTTAATGTCCAAAACGCTTAACTCACATATACCTAGATACTTGTTTATCTCAAATAAGGAGAAAATGATGGGTAACAGTTTCACGTTAAAAAGAATCATGATAGCGGTAGCTACTATCTTATTAATTATCCTCGCCTTTCTTACTCATGCTTTAGCCGGGCTCAATGCCAACCCTGTGATCTTTGCGGAACCACCAGCATTCGTTGAAAACTACGTTACTGAAATGGGTTACTCGACTCTTGCGTCGCCTTCAAGGGCATCAGGAGCAAACAACACCAAACCTGCGAAAATGACAGCAGATTTCTCTAGCGAAAGGGAGTTTGTCTATAACGTATTCTTCGGTGACGAGTCTCTTGATGAGCTTCTACACTTATTCACTCATGTCGATAAAGAGAAACGTGTAAAAATTGCATCAGCTTTTGCTGCTGTGAACGCTGAGTTTACCCATAATGAAGAAAGCGGCTTCCCCGAGAAGAGGGAGCAATTTTGGAATGATGTGAAGAAACACCTTCCCGATATTCAAAATGCCCTCTTCGAGGCGCTGATTACATCCGCTGAAGAAGGGACAGCAAACATTATCCCTTACACATTAGCTTGGATGCCAGGTCAAGGGCAGCAAACGGTTGAATTACTTGCTTGGGCCGCAAAACATCACCCAGACTGGTGGATACGGAGGTTTTCGGTATATTTCGTGGTTAAGTTTGGCCAAAACGAGGGGCTTGCTAGTTCACTCCTCGAAAGTCGAACCCATGATCCACATTACAAAGTACGAAGAGAAGTACTGGATCTGCGCTTTCAAAGACTCATTGGAGAAATTTAACGAGATACCACTTCCAGTGCTAACCTTGTATCGACCAACTCAAGGACGTTTTCTGTTCCGATAGCGTCCAGAGTTGAGAGGCCATTTCTCGATCTAGGACACACTCATCCATCGTGCACTCACCTATAGGTCCGACTGTATCGACTCTTTTGGTCGGGCCGTAGAGTTTTTCATATTCAACTTGCTCCTCAGCCGCACACATAACTTCCGGCCATGAGCCTTTTTCAGCAGACTGCGCAATAATACGGGAGAGTGCTGCCCAGAGCATTTTATTGAAGGTGCTAGCGGTATCTTTTAATAAGTTAGTGCGTGACGCACCGGGATGGCAAACTTGAACTAAAACATCTTTATCTGCAGCACGAACACGTCGTTGCAATTCGTAAGCAAACATCATTTGCGCTAATTTACTTTGAGCATAAGAGTCCCAAGCGGTGTACTTCTTATCAAAATTAAGGTCTTCAAACTTGATTCTCTTCAATCCCATTTTATAAGCGTTACTACCAACAACAACAATACGTCCTTTTGATGCTTCAATATGATCAAAAAGCAACCCACAAAGCAGGAAGTGACCGAAGTGATTGACGCCAAGTTGGCTTTCAAAGCCGTCTACTGTGAGCTCTTGTTTTGGCACTTGTGCAATGGCAGCGTTACATATCAAGGCATCGATATGAGAGACTTTCTCTATAATCTTTGCAGCTGCCTCCCGCACCGAGTCTAATATTGCCAAATCCATACGTACAAAGGTCACATCTGCGTTATTACCAAGCTCAATCTTGAGGCTATCAATAGCAGCTAACGACTTATCAACATTACGGTTCAGCATCACAACTTTTGCGCCCTTAGCCAAAAACACTCGTGCAGCCTCATAACCTGCACCATTGTTAGCACCAGTAATAACGAATGTTTTGCCCACAAGAGAACCTAATCGCGACGGCGTCCAGCCTCCTGCTCCAAACTTTTGAATAGTCATTGTTTAAAAACCTCGGTTTGATTAATACGAAAGAAACTATAACTATCAATATTGGAGATAAATAGGCGATATAATCGCGATTTTTTGCCTATTTGTATCACCTGTATTGAATCACGCATATCGTGATGCTAGCGTAGTTACATGAGCCAAGAACTGATAAAACAACTCGTTGAAAACAGCATCAGCGAGGACGGCATGATAGAAACTGGCGTTAAAGGTGTGCAGCTCTTTAGAGTCAGCGATCCTGTTCGCTGCGCTCCGGCTATCTACGAACCTACAATTATAGCTATCGTGAGTGGCTCCAAAGAAGCCATATTGGATGGCAAGAGCTACGTGTATGACAAGAGCCAATACATGTGTTGCTCTATGAGCATGCCGGTAGAAGCAGGAACCCCCACCGCTTCTCCAGAAAACCCTCTGCTTGGCGTTTATATCTCTCTGGATACGAGAGTTATGACTGAGCTCGCTATTGAAATGGAAAGTGCAACAGGTGCTATTCGCCTTCCCAAAAGCGGACCTATCCCTTCTGGTTTAGCCCTCGCTGAATGGGACGAGACCTTTACGGACGCACTGCTACGCCTATTGCAGTTAGGTCGAAGTCCAGTAGATACAGCCATACTAGGGGATAACCGACTTCGTGAGGTTTATTATTCAGTATTGAAGGGGGAAGCAGGAGATTCCGCTAGACGCGCATTTGGCGTAGGTAACGAAATTGCCAGGGCAATCGAGTACTTATCTACACGCTTGAGTGAAACCGTCACTATTGAAGACATGGCAGCCAAAGTTGGCATGAGCCGAGCCGTATTTCATCGAAAATTCAAACAAGCCACCAAAATGTCCCCTATTCAGTTCGTAAAGTCGATGCGACTCAATACCGCTGCAATGAAGATTGCAGGAGGGATGAATGTCAATATGGCAGCCATGGAAGTAGGTTACGTAAGCTCCTCACAGTTCAGCCGAGAATTCAAACGTATGTATGGCCAGTCCCCCAAACAGTGGATTCATTCCAAACAACAACTTACAGATGTGACGTAAACCTACTATGTATGCCACCCACTGTTAAAGACTCAATTAACAGCTGAAATATCGCCTCAACAAAACCATGAACATTGCTCATAGATTGATGAAATAATATCATTTTTATTCATATAAATTTACACGTATAAAACACTCTTCTGTTGCTAACACTAGACGAGATTAAGATGAATAAAGATTTTTCATTTGCTATTAAGAGCATTTGTTTCGATGAAAATTATCATCCGTCGGACAATACACGTATCACAACCAACTTCGCTAACTTGGCACGAGGAAAGAGCCGCCAAGAGAACTTACGCAACGCCTTGAGGATGATCGACAATAGTTTCAATGCCTTAGCGCCTTGGGACAACCCTAATGGAGATCGCTATTCTGTCGAGCTCGAAATTATTTCTGTTGATATGGATATTGAAGGTAGCGGCCATGCTTTTCCATCGATTGAAATACTAAAAACAAACATTGTTGATCATAAGACTGATAAACGCATTGAAGGTATTGTCGGGAATAACTTCTCGTCTTATGTTCGGGATTATGACTTCAGCGTTTTACTATTAAATCATAATAAGGACCAACCGCAATTTAGCATCCCAAACAATTTTGGCGAACTGCATGGCAAGTTATTTAAATACTTTGTTAGTTCAAACGCTTATAAACAGCACTTCAAAAAGCCACCTGTTATATGCCTCAGTGTTTCGGATAACAAAACATACCATAGAACTGAAAATCACCATCCCGTCCTAGGTGTTGAATATCAGCCAAATGAATCTTCTTTAACAGAGCAATATTTCAAAAAGATGGGGTTAGAGGTACGCTACTTTATGCCCCCCAACAGTGTTGCGCCTTTAGCTTTTTACTTTTTTGGCGACTTGCTGAGTGACTACAGCAACCTTGAGCTTATTAGCACCATTAGTACGATGGAGACTTTCCAGAAAATCTACAGACCTGAGATTTATAACGCTAATGCTGTCGCAGGGAAGTGCTATCAACCTAACTTGAAGAACCTGGATCATTCAATCACTCAAATTGTTTATGACCGCGAGGAACGCAGCCGATTGGCGATCGAGCAAGGTAAATTTGCTGAAGAGCACTTTATCAAACCCTATCAAACTGTTCTCGAGCAGTGGTCTGCTAACTATGCGATTTAACCTCAGATTCTCATAAACATACTAAAGCGACAATTATGAAAACACTATTACCGACATCTACTGCAGGCAGTCTACCCAAACCTTCTTGGCTTGCAGAACCTGAGAAGCTTTGGTCACCTTGGAAGTTGCAAGATGAAGAACTCGTTAGCGGCAAACAAGACGCTTTGCGTGTATCACTGCAAGAGCAACAACAAGCAGGCATTGATATTGTCAGTGACGGCGAACAGACACGCCAACATTTTGTGACAACCTTTATCGAGCACCTCAGTGGTGTTGATTTCGAAAAACGTAAAACCGTGAAAATTCGTGACCGCTATGACGCGAGTGTCCCTATGGTTGTCGATGAGGTTTCTCGTCAAAAACCTGTTTTTGTTGAAGATGCCAAGTTTCTACGCCAGCAAACCAAGCAGCCAATAAAATGGGCGTTACCAGGCCCCATGACGATGATAGACACACTTTATGATGACCATTATCAAAGTCGAGAAAAGCTCGCTTGGGAATTCGCTAAAATACTCAATCAAGAAGCTAAAGAATTGGAAGCTGCTGGTGTTGATATCATCCAATTCGATGAGCCTGCGTTCAACGTCTTCTTTGATGAAGTTAACGATTGGGGAATTGCTACATTAGAAAAAGCCATTGAAGGACTTAACTGCCAAACTGCAGTACATATTTGCTATGGCTATGGCATCAAAGCCAATACAGATTGGAAGAAAACACTCGGATCAGAATGGAGACAATACGAAGAGGTTTTCCCTAAACTGCAAACATCGAATATCGACCTTATCTCACTAGAGTGCCATAACTCACGTGTTCCTATAGATTTACTTGAACTCGTTCGAGGTAAAAAAGTCATGGTAGGAGCCATTGATGTGGCAAATAAGACTGTTGAAACACCCGAAGAAGTTGCCAATACCCTGCGAAAAGCTCTTGAATTTGTCGATGCCGATAAACTCTACCCCTGCACCAACTGCGGCATGGCTCCTTTACCTCGAGAGGTTGCAAGAGGCAAACTAAATGCCTTAAGTGCCGGTGCAGAAATAGTTAGAAGAGAGCTTGCAGTTTAGTTAGCGCTTCCCCTAATATTATTTGAGTAGCTTAAATACAGTTAGGACTTTTTGATTCCTTAACCGAGTGATAACGCTAACGCAGAGAATAGATAGAATCAGGCTACTTTTAGCAGATCAACTGAAACCTATGAAACGCACCGGAATGATATATCCCGGTGCTATCTGTTGATCGTCATTTAACGCGTAATAATAAGTAATCCATTCGTACGATCAGCTACTACAACATGGGTTGAAGAGGCTGCGACCCCTGTAGGTTGCGCTAGGCCTTCAGTTGGTTCTAGGCTTTCCACCACGTTTGACGAAGTAGGATCGACCACATCTACGGTATTGTTGGTTACTCCTACCACAAATAGTTGAGTCCCATCTGTTGCGACATTTGTTGGCTCATACCCTAATAAGATAGGCTGAAGTAAGGCGTTATTGTCTTCTAAATCAATTACTTCCACCCCTTCCGCCGCAAAGTTAGCAACATAAAGCCTATTGTTAAGGAATTCGCTTTCAACAGGGAAGTTAGCAGGCGTAAACACGGAACTAAAGTTAAAGGCGCCAGGAGTGAGAACCACGTCTTGCTCGACGGATAAAACATTGCCATCACTATCCAGCTGAGCAATCTGGATGGCCCAGTTTGCTACTGCACCAATATCTTGCGAATAAAATGCAGTCACTCCATTTGCTGTTGCAGTAACGGTCACATCAGGGTTCCCTGTCGTGTTATCCACGGCAAGAATTCCGTTGGTCGCTAGAGTAAGCGGGTTATTTGAATTGGTGTAGGTGTACACCTGCGTATTTGAACCGCCCGCACCACCAGATACTACTAACACGCCATTAGCAGCAGACAGCCCAGAAAAAGCAGCAAAATTGGTATTCAAAGTGCCTAATACACTAGGCTGGGCAGGGTCACTGATATCTAAGGCAGTCAGCACATTACCCGCTTGAGTAAATAGTAGCTGTTCGTCTGCATCAAAGGTTATATCGTCGGCAGATACACTAACTAAACTTCTTTCAAAGGTAGCTAATTCAGCGACTTCGATTTCGCTACCACAAGCGGCGTAAGCAAAACCGTTTACTATGACCACATTTAGACATCCATTGGCTGCCAAACTACCGCTGTCAGTCGGCGTACCTGTATTACCATCGTCTCCACCACCATTATCCGGAGGGTTATCATTGTCGACCGAGGGTGGAGTAGACGGAGGCGCCACAGTATCATCAGAACCACCGCCACAAGCGCTTAACATCGCCAACAAAAATAAACTCAACAAGCTGTGTTTGACCAACATGCAAACCTCTAGAACATAGTTTCGATCGAAATTTCGGCAACAACCTAGCACTCAGGCCTTCGCATTTCAAAGCTCGGACAGCATTGTTTTAAAAATGTTATTTAATCTAATTTTTGTGAGATCAGCTATATTTCAACAACTTGAGAGCAAACTGGTCGTTTGAAGGCTATAACGATGAGTAGGCGAGACTTATCCACTCGGTAAGAAAATGAAAAGTAAGCTGTTGAGTCAAATAATGAAACGAGCGAGTAACTATCTCGAGCTGACTATTTGCAGATGTTAAGGAGCATTGTTTCTTAGTGATCGATTTAACAGCTTACTTGACCAGACCATTTGAATGATATTAGATAAATAACAACAGCCTCTAGATTTCGTAGTGTGATGAGCTTGATAAATGAAACACTAGATGCAGGCGTGACATTGACACGTCACATGCATAAAAAGCCCTACGTAACACTCATCTTAAGTGGAAGTTACATTGAAGCTGGCGATCATGGACGCTTTGAAGTGAAGCCAGGAGATATTTTAATGCATGGACATTTTGCAGCACACGCAAACTGGATTTCACCATATCGCGATGTAAAAACGCTAAATATAGAATTAAACGACATCCCAAACTTACAAGCCGTTTGCACATCAGACAGTTTTGATTCTGTTATCAAATACGCAAAATATGATATTCCACTGGCTTTAAACGAGTTATTTTCCTCCATTGTTCCAAAAGCACAGCCATTGTCTGATTGGCCCGAAGTGTTAGCAAAAGCAATACGAAATGATCCCATCAAAGATATTGGGTATTGGTGTAAATTTTTGGATTTAACCCCAGGAACTGTTAGCCGTGGCTTCAAACGAGCTTTTGGCGTAACTGTTACGCAATATAGAGCTACTGTTAGAGCACGTGGCGCCCTACTTAAATTAAGAAAAGAGAATGTAAGTCTGAGTGAATTAGCTTACGCCTGGGGCTTCTCAGATCAGCCCCACTTTACTCGTGCTATTCGTGCACTGACAGGGCAAACACCAAGTTACTGGCAAAAAGTCAAAAATATTCAAGACAAGAATTCAAGGCCTTAATAACCTTTCCTCAAGTTTTCGCAATAAAACGGCATAATCCCATGCGATTTATGAACTTTACTTACATTTTCTTCTTGTCTTTTTCTTCAGTATTAGCTGCAAATGAAAGCTCGAATGACCAGCTAGTCTCACAAGCAATAGGTGCATCTCTTCAAGGGGATACAAGTGCTGCGCTCAATTATTTAGCTAAAGTGGAAGCTCCAAAATTAAATCAAAAATCTGAGCTTTTTTACAACTGTATGCATGAACGCTTCGGCAATATTACGCCCACTAAGAACACAAGTGCCGTCGAAGGAAGCTTGACCGCTAAACTCACCAAGCTATTTCGCAATTATTGGCACAAGTCGTTAGGCTCTCCTGATTCGAGAAATGAAAACGGGATTGAACTAGATAACAAACTCAAGGAAGAGCTTGGCTTGGATAAAGATGCGACACCAGCCGAATTGGACGACACGATACGTTCTAAGCTGAAGAAAGAGGGAAATTATGCACTTCTTGGTCAGACAGGTGTTTTGCGTGAACTCATGATTTGGAGTAAAGAAGAAAGAAAACAGGAGTCAGTGAAAATGCCGCATGGAAACTATAAGACTTCAGTTGTGTATCTTGATGAATTTATAGAAGCTGGATGGGCAATGTATGCAACTTGCGAGCAAAGAGGAACAGGCGGTTGGGTTGCAGAAAAGACCCTTTATGCGGTTGTCCCTAGATATAAAGATATTAAAAGTGAAGTATTTAGCGTCACTTTTCTTGGTCATGAAACGCAGCATTTTCTTGACTTGGACAAGTACGACGACCTTCAATCTTGGGAGTTAGAATACCGAGCTAAATTGATGGAATTGAGTATGGCTGATAAAACTCAAACAAGTGTTTTGCGAAAGTTTATAGAAGACCAACGAAATGATGCTTCATATCCGCATTCCTATGCAAACTATAAATTGCTTAAAGACTTAGTATCAACACTCGCACTCTCAACTCCCAACGATTTGTATAATGTTGATCGTGAACACCTAAATAACGCAGCTATCACTTTATTCAACGCTGACACTATTTCGCGCCACTAAATTCAGCTTAAAAGTCGCACCGGCTCAACAGACCGTTGAAATAGCATTGAAGCTTTTTTCAACTAAATCAAAGAACTAATGAGACGATATGCAATGATATTTTCTAAGAATAGGGATTATCTAATCAAAGTGATTAGATAAAGATATTTTAGCTGAACAGGGACATACTATACCTTAAGCACAAATACATGAGACGTTTTTAGAAACCGTGAATTCAGAGTATTATATTTTCGTAGCTCTTTGCAGAAGTTCGCTTCTTTTTCTACAAGAACCTCCGTTTAAACGCCCGAAAAGGTAAAAATGAATAGACTCCCCGGCCTTGATCTATTACGCGCAATTGCGATTGTGTGGGTGATGCTTTTTCACGCTTTGCGTATAGGTACACCTTCTAGAGAATTTTCGATATATGGCTGGATGGGAGTCGATCTATTCTTTGTGCTGAGTGGTTTTTTAATTGGTAATCAGTTGTTTAAGTCAATTTCTCAAAGGCATGAGTTAAACATTAGAGAATTTTACATAAGCCGTGCCTTCAGGATTCTCCCAGCTTACTTAGTGGTGATGTCTATTTACTTTTTAGTTCCACTGACTCAAGAGGGACGTGGCTTACAGCCTCTATGGCAATTTCTAACCTTTTCGGTAAACCTATTTATTGACAGTAAATACAGCAACACATTCTCTCATGTATGGTCACTTTGTGTAGAGGAGCATTTCTATGTTGTATTCCCGATAATCGCGATGTTGTTTATGAATCGAGGTGGAGCGGCCAAGGTTATAATTTTGTCTCTTGTAATCATTGCTTTTGGTATGTATCTACGAAGCGATATTTGGTTGAACGAACTAGGCTCAGGTCCCTTCGTACGGCTTTATATCGAAAAAATATACTATCCCACTTACACACGACTTGATGGCCTTTTGGCCGGTGTATTGTTAGCGACGTTAAAAGTGTTTCGGCCGCAACTATGGGGTGCCACAATGAAACACGCAAACAAAATTTTATTTGTTGGGTTTTCGGGATTGGCACTAGCAGTTTGGATTTTTCAAAATCGTTTTGGGCTTCTCGGTACGGTTATTGGCTTCCCGATACTATCATTTAGCTTGGCTTTTATTGTTGCTGGTGCATCAAGCTCCAAATCAATTCTCGGCATGTATTCGGTGCCAGGGGCAAGTGTTATCGCTACACTTGCTTATAGCCTTTACCTGACGCATAAATCAGTATTCCACATAGTAAGATCAACTATTGGTACACAGCTGAGCTCAAATGGATATCAAGAGTTTTTTGTTTATAGTATGGCCGTTTTCTTAGTAGCCATAGTCTTGTATGTCACCGTTGAGAGGCCGTTTCTTAAATTGAAGGTTCAGTTTTTAGCTTGGAATAGTGCGAGGTTTCAAAGAACCTCAGGAATTAGCACGTAACTTAGCACAAGGATGTTCCGAGTTTATTGCCTTAAAACAAACTAGTAAGGCCCATAAGAACCGGTTGCGCTCACTTCATTTATGACGATCTAATATGGATAGTGAAGTGTTCAAATACGGACACTTTAATGTACATATTTGAACACTTACTTGCGACCTTCATTTAACAAGGATTGGCATAAGAGCAATTAAGTTATTTAAATCAACACCTTAAAACATGGCCTGTTTATTGTTTACCTCTACCCAAATACTCAAAAACCTTTGGAACATAAATTGAGGGATAAAATGAATAAATTTCAGCTACTTGTATTGTCAGTTATCGTTTTGACACTCGTCGCATGCGCAACGAAAGAAACGAAGCCCATCGACACGCATTTTAGCGGCGCTTATCAGTTCGAAGACGGTACGCTGGTTTCCATTGGACCTTCCAATGACAAACGTATGAGAATGATTCGCTATGAAGATGGTCAACCATTTTCACTCTATCATAATCAAGACGAAGGGTTTGATGTCTCTAGTGGGTTTAACTCAGAGGACTTCTTTGCTGCCGGCAACTTCCAATACGATTCAAATGGCGAAATCGTATCGGCGGATTGGCAGGAAGATAACTATCAAAAGCAGTTGAAACGACTGCCTCTAATTCGCAAACAGATTATGTTCAAAAGTGGGGAGCTAACGCTTAGAGGCGAGTTAACACTACCTGCTGGTGATGGCCCATTCCCCGTCGTTATTACGATTCATGGGTCTGAAAGTTATAGTGCTGTAGATTATTATCAATGGCCTTATATGCTTGCAGCCAATGGTATTGCTGGTTTTAAGTTTGATAAACGCGGTACTGGCGGGTCTGAAGGTGAATACACACAAAATTTTCCGACATTAGCAGGCGATGT
This sequence comes from Alteromonadaceae bacterium M269, assembly GCA_004353515.1. Taxonomy (GTDB): domain Bacteria; phylum Pseudomonadota; class Gammaproteobacteria; order Enterobacterales; family Alteromonadaceae; genus M269. The sequence continues at coordinate 426,779 of SMNZ01000004.1, forward strand.
TATTGCCGCAATCAAAAGGCTCGAACAAGAAAACACTATTGATATAAGTCGTACTAACTTGCTTGGCTTTAGCCAAGGTGGTTGGATAGCCCCACTAGTAGCAAAACAGGTTGATATACAATCCTACATCATCGGCTTTGGTACAACTGTGCCGACCCCAAGGGAAGACCGTTGGGGTTATGTTAAGCGACTCCTTGATAATGGTTTTGGTGAAGAAGAAATCGCCAAGGCCGATCAGTTTAACGAAATCATCACTAAAATTGTTTTCGAACATGACGAAAGTTCATGGGATGACTTAATCGCACTAAAGGAGGCCCATGAAGATGAAGAGTGGTTTCACACAATCGCTGGTTCAGATTCCGTACTGGGTATTGTCGCTTCCAAACTAACTCACCCATTAGCGAGCATCATGCCTAATTTTGGCTGGAAGCTATACACCAAATGGAAAAGAGGTGACGACAACGGTCCAAGCTTCAACCACACCTATCAGCCACTTGAAACGTTAGAGTCGCTAAATACGCCTTCTTTATGGCTCATGGCGGGCGAAGATACAAGCTTACCCACGCCCGAGACAGTCAAAGATCTATCAACTCTGAAAGCTAAAGGTTTACCAGTAGATTACGTTATTTATGAAGGCGCAGAACATGGCAACGTTGTCTACACCACAGACGAATCAGGCAATCGCACCTATACAAATTACGCGAACACTTATTTCAAAGATGTGGTTGAGTATTTTAAGGCTCAAAACCTTGATACGGAAAATAATTAAATTGCTTCGCTTTGAGAAATGGTTTGAATAAGCCTACAAAAATCGAGCTTGTTCGATATAACTATTAAGCGTCATTTTGGGCACGTCCGTGCCCTAACTGCATTATTGCCCGGAGTTCTCAATGTCATTAAGCCAATTTTTCATTGAGTCGTAGTAGCCGTCACATGGCGCTGGCTTATCCCCCAATTCTTCACCTAAAGCACCTGTTTCACTTTTATGCATAACATGATTGCAGTTGTCGAGATAAACCGTTTTTAATGCCATTTTATTTTTCCGCGCCACCTTTTTATACAGTTCGCCAGTTTTCTTCCAATCAACCTGACTATCAAGCTTTCCGAGTACCGCTAGTACAGGAATAGATATATTTTCTAATGCTTTTTCGAAATTTGGGTACATGATTGCGAGATTAGTCCTCTCATCCATTTTGAAAGGTGCTGTCTTATAATAATTGTTAAAACCTTTAATCATATCCTCTGATGGCACTATCCCTCGGCTATTAAAAGATTTGTCGGCAAGTAGGTTTTTAGTTTTCGCTTTAAACTCCTCTAACGTTCCGCCGCGAACTAATATGCGCTGATATTCATCCCACTCCGACATCAAAAGTTCTAGCTTTTCGCCTGTGCGGCCGGCAGCTATTAGATTTGCTTTTGCCATATAGCGACTATTATCAAGCTCCGTTGTACCACTAACAGATATCCAGAAATTTATCTCGCCATATAACTCCATAATCTTAGGAACAACCCAACCTGCTCGGCTAATTCCCCAGATACCTAGATTATCTGAGCCTTCAATCGAAAGCCCCTTGATGGTTTTAATCGCCTCAAGAGCCTCTTTGGCGCTACTTTCAATAGTCTGGGTGTAGTCATATTCACCCTCACTCAATCCGGAACCCGCCTTGTCCCAGTAGACTACGGCATACCCCTCATTAACAAAAAAATCTCGTTCGCCAATCCAATTGTCACCTTTAACGAAATCGGTTGGGCCATCGCCAGGAATGATAAAGATAATGCCTTTTGAATTATTTTCTGGCTCAACAATTTCACCAACATAATTGAGACTGTTATAAACAAAAGTAAATGGCTGACTCTTTTGTGCTGCCACAGACTGCCAGGTGAGAATCGACAATAATATGGCTAAAGTGAGTGACTTAAACATTAAAGCTCCTGTTTTCTTGCAATTCATAAAGTCCACGGCTAGAACAAAAAGTTCGTAAAGGTAAGACTACTTTTCATATCACGCATTAGTCGCCTGAAATGAGCAAATGGTTTAATCAAGAGAACAAAGAAACCTCATCTTTTGTCGATTTGTTAGCTAGCCAGCGTCCTGAACCTAAAACCCCCTTTAACTGACGCATAGACGAAAGCTAATAGGTAACGTTTTAGGCGTTCTGTAGGCAAATACTCAACCTCACTTATCCGACACTCATTTTATTGTTGCCTGGATTCTACTAACCTTTTCAAATAGCTTTTATCAACCTGATACACTGTTGCTGCTTGGGAGCCATTATCCAAGACTTTCTCAATTGATGAACCATCCTTGTTAACTTTGTATATATCGTAAAACCCATAAACGTTCTGCGATGAAAAGAAGACTTTCGAACCATCCCTAGACCATGCAGGATCCCACTCTTCAATACGATTTTTAGTGAGTCGCTTTTGATCGGAACCATCAACATTCATCACATATACTTCTTGATTGCCATCTCTATTCGAAAGGTACGCAATTTGCGAACCATCAGGTGAGATCTTTGGTGACATATTATCTGTATCATCATGTGTAAGCTGAATGACATTGCTACCATCGATATTGGCAATGCTTATTTGACGTGGCCCAGCTTTAGATTGAAAAAGAATTCGTCCATCTTGCATGAATTCAGGAGCGCGCCCTTCGAGTGCTTTTATCTGGCGTTTCTCTGTACCATCTGCGTTCATCAACCAAATCTCTTCCTGCCAGTCTCCGTTTTCGCTTCTGTACTCTCTTGCAAATGCAATAGTTTTCCCATCCGGCGACCAAGCTGGAGCGCTATCCCAGACATTTTTTACTTCAGTCAAACGGCGTATATTATTGCCATCTATATCTGCTGTGTGAATAGACCAAGTTCTGCGCCCATCGTATTTACCATAAAATGCAATGTGTTTCCCTGTAGGAGAAACAGCCGGATACCCATCACTGTCCGTAACATCTGCCACCTTTATGCGTGCTTTTCCTGTTTCATCACTTAAATAAATCGCTTTATTCTTTCCTTCTTTAAACCCATAAATAATGGAGAAAGGCTGAGAAGTAGCTTTGGGGTTGGCGTGACACACGGCAGTTAGGCCAAGATAAAGGATGGAAAATAGCAATACTTTTATTTGCGTGATCTTTTTGGCTTTCATAGTGCACAGTCCTTATTTAGAGCAAAAATTGTAGGGAGTTTAGCGGTGTATAATTTGAAAAATGTGACGTTTTATTGATTTTTCCCTGATTTTTAACCTTACGTGCTATTGGTCGTCGAATAATCACATCCGTCAGAGTTAAAACTTTTTTGAGGCTTTTATAAGAGGCAATTACTTTCATTGTATTGTCTTTGTCCTCTAGTACGTCAACCGTACAGGGCACTTGTTCACCCTTGTCATAACATGGAAAACTCCAGACAGTAAGGCCAGCTGTGCGATTAAGAATGCGCCTTAGCGTCACCTTTTCCTCTTTGGTTTAAATGATACCCAGATAAGTAACGTTTAATGATGTACAAAGGGGTTAAATTAAATGATTAAGGATACAGAACATTTCTCAGCTAAGTACAGGAGCAGAAAATAGGAAACTTAGTCGGATTAATACCCAACCATAATAGAATCTTTAATTTAAATAAAATCAATTAGATAAGTGGCGCGCCTGAGCGGACAAAGTTCGAACTTATTTGATGTTTTGGCTAGGTGGGTGAAAATCTTGAACTAAACGTTTACCTTCATTTTGTGCGCTTTTTGCGGCAATAACCGATATGACTTTATGTAGAGTATTTCATTTATACATACCTAAAACATGTTCGACGCTTTGAATCACAATGGCATAGGCAAGTTTCGCAAATACCTAAGTCGGCAAAGGCTGATCACTTTTAAGGCAATGTTTTCGGTATTGCCCAGGCGTACATCCAATCGTTTTTTTAAACGCTCGAGTGAAGGGCCCGACCGAGGCAAAGCCGCTTTCAATACCGATAACGAGAACTGACCAATGTGCTTTTTCTTCATCAGCTAGCAGCGTTTTTGCATGCTCTATTCTGAGCGTATTCACAAAGTGATTAAAATTTTCAGCACTAAAGTGGTACTTCAATACCCGACTGACTCGATATTCGGAAACACCCAGCCTATGCGCAATATCAGCAACTTTTAAATTTGTTTGCAGATAGCTTTTATCCGTATAAAGCAACTGACCAATGTCAGAAACTAATTGTTTGTCTTCAGTCACATTTGATGCAGTTTTTGCAGATTCATTGGCTTCCTGTTCTGCAAGTAATCTGTTGGCTTCGTAGGTCTCAGTTATCACTCTCCAGCGGATTAAAAACTGCGATATCAAAATCATAAATAAAGCAGCATAGCAGGCCACCCAAGCACGAATATCAGGGCCGAAGACATTTTTAGGCAGCGCTTGCGCAACAAGTAATACACCGGTTACCGCCGCGCCAAATGCAGTAAGAAAAACCATTCTTTGCTGTTTATCAATACGAGAGGCATGTGACCACCCCCTGCAACCTTCCCAGAAAGACATCACGATCAAGGTCGATGAAAGTAAAATAACAAACTCTTGGATGAACAACTTAACAGGCTCTATGACGCTGCTAGCGAAAGGCATTGTAGCTACGTAAAAGCTCAGACCTTGTCTGGTGACCAATAATACAGCGACCAAAGTAGCAAGCGCTATATGGTATCGAGTAATCGCGTTTTCGTTTCTGAACAGTGCTCTTGCGAGCAACCATGAGACGTTACAGGTGGCACATGCCCCCATTCCAACCAGATAATGATAGTGACTAAGCGATTCAACACTTAACTTTTGTGCTGCATACATGGCCATCGAACCACAGAAAATAGCAAAAAGAATATGCACTAATTGCTTATTCTTTACAGTCAACTGCAGCAGCATCACACAGAGGCTGACACCTAGCAGCAACGTATAGCTATTCGATAAGTTCATTGTTCTGGCTTCTTATTTGTTAATAACATAATGCTATCAATTCGCTTTTTTTCAGGCCAAGCAAGATTTGTTTCCGATTATTACGACCGTTTTTGTGCGCCGAATTTAAAATTCGGTGTATATCAGGCTTTTTTGTGTGGGATTTTGTCAGTCAACCAAAGCTTAACTGTTGTGAGGAAACAACACTATGACAACCCCATCTACTGTAGATAGAGCAATCCTTTCCAGCGTGAAAGTTTGGTTCTTAATTGCCCTATCTGGACAACTGCTCTTTACAGTCTATATTGCATTTCGCTATGGACTGGCGTTGTATTCAGGTCAGCCTGAGCGGATGAATTTATCGACACACATTACAGGTTACGTGCAAGGAGATTTTTCTGGCAATGCCATGCTCTATTTGCACATAGCTGGTGCGGCAATATTAAGCGCATCGGGCATGTTTCAATTGATACCACAGGTTCGCCAAAGGTGGCCTTTACTTCACCGTATCAATGGCCGTTTGTTTTTGTCACTGGGTTTGGCTGGAGCACTTACAGGGTTGTATCTAACCTGGCTTCGCGGCACGCGATTAAGTGATATAGGCGCAGTGGGTATTACGCTCAACGGCATTCTCATTGTTGTCGCCATTTATTATGCCTGGCGTTTTGCCATAGAGAAAAAATACACACAACATATGCGCTGGGCGGTTCATGCATTCTTCTTGGTCAATGCAGTATGGACCTTACGTCTGTTTTTAATGGGATGGTATTTAATAACACTCGGTGGTTGGGGCAATAACCGCACCTTAGATGGTCCGGCCGATATCGCACTTTCATTTGCGTGCTATTTGCTGCCCATGGGAATTGCTGAACTGTACTTTTGGACGCGTCGACAAAGTAACGCAAAACACAAATGGGCAGTGTTTTGCGTGATGTGTTTTGGCTGCCTTGTTACCCTCATAGGTGTTGGCGCGGCGACTTATATGCTTTGGATCCCACGCATTGGAACGGCAATTTCAGCTGGGTAGTTGCTTTGGCAAGCTCTGCCAATTGGCTAAATTTAGTATGTTAACCAGACGACAATTTGCAATACCGATCAGTCTCTCATGTCCACAATATAGAGCATAATAAGCTTGGTCAACGCGCCCGCTTTTTACTTTTTGGCGATGTTTTGTTTCTCAACGCCGCACCAAGAGCGAGTTGCGTCCAGTAATGTAAGTTGTCTTCATCATCAAAGATATCCTCTGGCGCTTTGTAATAAGGCGTTGACGACGACTTCTTTTTCATTTCAAAGATGAACTGTTCTGCCCCTATTGCTTCAAACGCGGCTCGTGTTTCGGTATCAACTTTCAACCAAAGTTCATTATCCGCAATGATTGCAAAGAAAAGTCCATCACAATATATCCCAGCAACGCCAAACATTTTCCGCATTTTAATGTCACCAAAGGATGCAAAGAGATCTTGGTAAAATTCGTTCTGCATAATTAAAACCTCAGAATGTTGGATAAGGTGCCTAGCTCCTAATGGATTGCTCATACCGACAATCTCATTCTACTTTCACCTCTGTCTCAACTTCTTCTTTTGAACCGCCAATCAGCTTCAACAGTCTGCTAATTGCTATCACATAGCTTTCAGGTGAGTCCTCCTGCGTGAAATGCTTCGCGTGCTCCAATGCCTGAATTTGCGCATCTGGGAATATGTCTTTCCATTTGTTTATGTTGTAGTCCGACATCATCTCCTTATCTGCCAATCCAAAAATAAATTCGACAGGCTTGCCTTTCAGCGCCGGTAGACGAGATTCTATATCGGCCAACCATTCACTTGAGTCAGTTATTTCTTGAGGAAATTGCGCTGGCTGAATTCTACTTTTCGGGTTGGGGAATGCGTGGGAATAGGCTTTCAACACAGCTTCGCGATTGTCCATTTCGGGCAACATAGCATCCATGATCATGTCACCAAAACCGTTCTTATTGATGATCACTCGTTGGATAGGTGCAGCTTTGGTAAAGTTTGATACTAAAGCCAATCTTCCTTCCGCAGGCCAAGCCCAGGTATTACTAATAACAAGACCCAGTATTTTGTCTGGATAATTCGTTGCGACATTCAGACAAGTCGGCCCACCCCAATCCTGAACCACTAGGATAAATTTATCTAACTTAAGCTCATTCAACAAAAAATGTTCAACATATTTTGAATGAGATTCAGGCTTAAGATCAAAATCCTTTGGTGTACCCGAAAGCCCCATTCCAGGCAGATCATGTGCAATAAACCGCGCCTGACCTGCCAAACCTTTGATAACGTTTCGATAAAGAAAGGACCAGGTCGGGTTTCCGTGACATAAGACAATGGGCACCCCTTTGCCATCATCCAAATAATGCATCCTTGCCCCATTATATTCAAACCAATTGCTGGCGAAAGGGTATTCGTTACGATCAACATGAAACGGTCTTTCTATGTCAGTCGCACTGGCTTTATTGTAGTTGTTATCCGGTTCAACATCGTATGTTACTGGCAAGGTCAGTAGAAAAAAGAGAGCGGAGAAAACAACCGCCAATATCACAAGGGCAATACTTATTTTTTTCATGATAATCCTAAGTTGAATTAACGGTTTTCTTCACTAAAGGAAGCGTGATAACCATCCAAATAACTGCGTTTAGGCAGACCAATACAGCTCGCGTCAAAAAAGGCAGCTGCGATAAGTGAAATGGCTTAAGAATGCATAATCACGTATCTAACATTGCATCATTTTGGAGGCAGCTCAATACTATACCAATCGGTATATTTTTATATTGTACCTATTGGTATAATATAGCAAGACAAATTTTGACTTTTTTTGGAAATGTATGGCAGCAGGAAGAAAACTAGAATTTGATAAGCAGGCTTCGCTCGAGAAAGCTATGCGTATATTTTGGGAAAATGGTTATTCAGCAACGTCATTAAGCGTTCTAATTCGTGAGCTAGGTATCAGCAAACCCAGTTTGTACAATACGTTTGGAAATAAAGATTCATTGTTCACGATGTGCTTCCAACACTACGTTAAAGAGTATTCGATGCCTAGGTATGAGTTACTGAGAACCTCACCTAGCCTTCCATTAGAAGAAAGAATCAGAATGTATCTATACGCTCTTATTGACTTGTACACCAAAGGGGATACTCCCAAAGGATGCTTTTATGTGAAATGTCTAGCAGAGGCACAAGGGCCTTTTTTTCCGGAAGAGCTTTCAAATATTTTGCTTGCAACGCATAAGTCATACTGCCAATCGATGATTATTTTTTTTGAGGAAGAGATAGGTTCAAACACACTTTCTTCTCAAGCAGACACTGAATTACTAGCCGACTGCCTAATAACAACTGGTTTGGGAATAGCTGTTCAAGCACGCAGCAATAAGTCGCCCAAATCGCTACGAAAAGTTGCTGATGTTTCGATATCAAATTTACCTATATAACAACATTCTAACGTTTGCCTGAAATTCTAATTCCCTATTGCTCTATGACTCTTTATTGTTCGCTAAACTTTCCCATTTAAATTCTAGCCTTGCCAAACGACTAAACAAGGAAACTTGAGCAAGTCGGCCTTTCTTACATACTCACCTTAGCTACTTAAAAAGCAGGGTACCGCAAAGCATAATCACCGGCAGCTTCTAACTAGAAGCGGCCTTACAATTCAAATGTAATTTATGACCAATCATAACCGAACTTTTAATTTCAATTAAATCAAGTTCTTAGCAACAAGATATGCAAAGGAATGGTTTCAAAGAGTAGAAATTATCTAATAAAAAAAAGATATAAGAAAATGGTGCCGACTGCCGGAATCGAACTGGCGACCTACTGATTACAAGTCAGTTGCTCTACCAACTGAGCTAAGTCGGCACACTTAAGATGCATGCTTTGACTGTTGGTGCGTCAAAGCGAGGCGCTATTCTATTGATAACGCCAAAGATGTCAATAGAAAATCGAATTCTATTGTTTTTTTAATAATTGTTGCACTGACGACTTAAGCTTAGGGAACTGGGCAATAGGTAAATACTCAGACAAAGCTAGCATCGCATTGCCTAACTCTTCATAGCTGCTAGCGCAAAGATTGATGTGTCCCATCTTCCTTTTTTCGCGTGCTTCTTTGCGATACCAATGCAAGTGACATCCTGGTATCCGCAGCATGTCGCGATTAAAGCCACTAACACCGATGATGTTTACCATAGCAGCACAACGCGTTGCAGACGTATCACCAACAGGTAAATCACAAATGGCACGCAAGTGGTTCTCGAATTGGCAAGTATCAGCGCCCTGCTGTGTCCAATGCCCTGAATTGTGAACTCGCGGTGCGATTTCATTAACCAACAATTGCTCGCCAACCTGGAAAAACTCAACAGCTAATACGCCGACATAATCAAGCTCATCACCTAATTTAGTGGCGGCTTGTTCTGCTTGCTTCTGTAATTCTTCACTCACTTTAAGCGCTGGAGCGACTGAAACATGCAGCTGGCCTCTATAATGAAGGTTTTCGGCTAATGGATAGAAACTCATGCTGCCGTCTCGAGAACGCACAGCAACCATACTGACTTCGCGCTCAAAGGGGATCATCTTCTCAGCAATCAAAGGCACTTTCTGTAAATTCAAAGACGAGAGTGCATCCTTCAGTTCAGCCAATTGCTCTTTACTTTGTAATCGCCACTGTCCATACCCATCATAGCCATCACGACTTGATTTGATAATCAGTTGCTCGCCGAGTTCTTCGATAGCTTGGTCAAGCTGTTCGACCTTTGTAATCACATGATACGGGCTGTTTGCGATATCTAACTTATCCAGCAACGTTTTCTCTCGGATACGATCGGCACCCGTTAGAATAGCGCGCATAGAAGGTAGGAGTTTTCCACTGAGCTCTGCTTCATGTAGCAGTGCCTCTGGTACATGTTCGAACTCAACTGAAAGATAGTCAGCTTCTTCTATGGCTTCAGCAATGGAGAGTTGCATCGGTTGCTTAGTTTCTGGATCTAGAATTTTGCCACTCGCAACATCCACAGCTTGAACCTGAATGCCAAGAGGCGCACCCGCCAAATACATCATTTTCGCCAGCTGTCCGGCGCCGTATATTAAAACTCTCATAAGCTAAGCTGATTATCTTCTAAAACGGTTTGGGTTTGATTCTGCCTAAATTGGATAAGCTTCTCAGCGACATCTTTATCATGTAAAGCCAAGACCTGAGCTGCCAATAGACCCGCATTGGCTGCACCTGCTTCACCGATTGCCAAAGTACCAACAGCAACACCTTTTGGCATCTGAACTATCGATAACAAAGAATCTAAACCACTAAGCTGGCTTGATCTCACTGGAACACCAAATACAGGCAAATGCGTGTGTGCGGCAATCATTCCAGGCAGGTGCGCAGCGCCACCAGCACCAGCAATAATGACTTGAATACCTTCATCAGCAGCGCCTTCAGAAAAAGACGTTAATAATTGTGGGGTACGGTGAGCCGAAACAACTTTTGCTTCATAGTCAACGCCCATGGCTTCCAACATTTCGGCTGCCAAACGCATAGTAGGCCAGTCTGACTTTGAACCCATTACAATAGCCACTCTCGGCATAACTTTTCTCCAACCTATTATCGGTATCGCAACTTAGCAGAACGTACAAAAACTGCTCAAAAAAAGAAGGGCGGGATTGTAACTCAATTTATCGCGTTAGTCGTGCACGACCTGAATCAACTTTATAAAGAATGCGAATTAGCGTTAATTTTTAATTCCATATACACGACCAATATCATTCAAGCTCATAGACATTCAATTCATGGCCTTTTATTCTGGTGAACATAACTCACCATTAACCACCCTCATCATGAATAGACTCTCTACCCTTTTCTCCTTTTTCACTTTATTTATTGCCTCGTTTACCTACGCAGATGTTGCAACAGAGCAAAAAATTGTCGCTCAAATAGACAAGAATATGTCTCGTTCACTTAAGGAGTTGGAACAGGTCGTCAATATCAATAGTGGCACACTCAACCTTGAAGGCGTTGAACAAGTTGGCCGCATTTTCCTTAAGCAATTCGATGAACTCGGCTTTGAAACACAGTGGGTAGAAGGTTCGGAGTTCGACAGAGCTGGACATGTCGTTGCTCGTTACGGTAACAAAGGCCCTAAAATCTTGATGATTGGTCACCTGGATACCGTATTCACCAAAGATGATACGTTCCAAAGGTTTAAACCCTTAGGGAACAACAAGGTTGCAGGCCCTGGTATTACCGATATGAAAGGCGGCGATGTCATTATTGTTTCGGTTCTTCGTGCGCTCAAAACACTTGGATTGCTAGAAAACATGAGCGTTACTGTTGTCATGACAGGCGATGAAGAAAGTAGTGGCAAACCACTTTCAGCATCAAAAAAAGCGTTGATTGATGCCGCTAAATGGGCAGACATCGCACTTGGCTTTGAAGATGGTGATAGCAGCATCAAAACCGCCGTTATCGCTAGAAGAGGCTCAGTTAACTGGACTTTGGATGTGAAAGGAAAGCCTGCTCACTCCTCACAGATATTTTCTGACGAAATTGGCTATGGCGCTATTTTCGAAACGGCTCGCATTCTTAATGAATTCAGAGAACAGCTTGCAGGTTACGGCAATTTAACCTTCAACCCTGGCGTCTTGTTGGCTGGTACAGAAGTTACCTACGACGCACAAAACACCAAAGGAGATGCATTCGGTAAGCGCAATGTTGTTGCTCAAACTGCAACTGTAACTGGCGGCATTCGAGCTCAAACACCGGAGGAATTAGCTCATGCGAAAAAAATCATGCACAAGATTGTTAAAGAAAACTTAGCGCATACGTCAGCCAAATTGGTCATTGGAGATGGATATCCACCTATGGCTCCTACCGATGGCAACTATAAACTCTTGTCTATGTATAGCGATATTAGCGAGTCTTTAGGTTACGGAAAAGTTGATGCCGTAAATCCGAGAAATGCCGGAGCCGCTGACATTTCGTTCACAGCGGGTTATGTCGACATGGCGATGGACGGGCTTGGGCTTATGGGCTCGGGCGGTCACACAAAAGATGAGATCGCTGATATGACAAGCTTTGCCAAGAATATGCACAAAGCCGCAATATTGATGTATCGACTTTCTCAACAATAACGATTTAGCTATAGATTAGTGCTCGCAGCTTCTTGATGGCTTGCTCACGCTGCCCAGTTGTTGGATGACAGTAACTAAGACGCATAAAATTAGAGAAATCTCTTTCGACACTAAAAAGAACGCCTGGAGTGATGACAATATTGTTTGCTAATGCCTTGTTGTAGAGTGTCAGAGTATCGACAGATGATGGCAGCTCAACCCACATTGAGAGGCCACCGTCGGGCACAGCAAACTTCACTTTCCCTTCCCAATATTTATGCAACGCATGAACGAGCTGATTTCTCTGAGTTTCGAGCGTACTTCTTATATGACGCAGATATCGTTTAAAATCTCCTTCTTGCATAAATTGGAACAGCGCTAGTTGAACTGATTGATTACACGCCAGATGGCTCACTAACTTCAGCCGATTAATCCTCTCCTGCCATTGTCCACCGATCACCCACCCAATTCTCAAGTCACGTGATAAGGACTTAGAAAAGGAACTGCACAAAATCACTCTGTCTTCACTATCAAATGATTTAAGCGGCTTAGGCCTCTGTCTAAAACCAAGATCGCCATAAATATCATCTTCAATAAGTGCAAAGTTATACCGATTAGCTAACGCAACCAAAAGCTCCTTATCTTCATCAGACATGCTAGCCCCACTAGGTGTTGCATAAGCTGGGCTTACGACGCAGGCACTAACTGAAAACTGCGTTAGCGTTTTTTGGAGTACTTCAACATTCAATCCCGCCTGGCTGTGACTCGGTACTTCGATGGCATGAAGCCCAAGCTGATCCAATAATTGGATGACACCATAAAACCCTGGCGATTCAATAATCACGTTATCACCAGGGTTACAGGTTGCCATTAGTGCGAGAAACAACGCATGCTGACACCCTCCAGTGACTGTCATTTGGTTCGCTTCGGCATCAACTCCCAGATATCTATAATGCAGAGCCAATTGTTCCCTCAGTAATCGATTTCCTTGCGGTTCATCGTAATACATCACTTTCTTAGCGGCCTGTGTACGCATATTTTTATTGATGTTTCGATGCAATTTGCTCATCAAACTGTGAACAGGCTCAGTTTGTGCTGTAGGAGTGATATCAAATGCAGCTCCTCTGAGCATCACATTTTGAAGTAGATCAGGTATCGCAACTTTGGAGGGCTTAATATCATCAAATATTGGAACTGTAGGTGGTGTACTCACTTGACTCGGTTTAACCACAAACCCGCTTTTCGGACGAGCTTCAATCAATGATTTGGATTCAAGTAAGTGCAAAGCATGAATAACGGTATTCTTCGCAACGCCATAGTCTGCGGATAACTTTCGTATAGAATGTACCTTGTCTCCGGGTTGCAACTTCTGCTCGATTATCAGCGTCTCAATGGCCTGCGCAACAACCTTATACTTAGATTGGTGTATGCTTACCTCAGCTTCTGTACCCATATAAATTTAAAAATCTGTACCTGTATCCATTTAGGGTACACCGTAAAATTGTTCCGTCCAAAATTGTTTTAAGTGGTAGTGCATCGTGATCGTGGGAGAACAAATCAAGGTTGTCGATATAACAGACAAACCCGTTACTATTAATCCGAATAGCCAAAGTGGCAAAATCTACGTTCGCTCTGTCCTAGGACCGATTGAAACGATACGCCGTTATATAGGCTTCGTTTTTCTCGGTATTTTTGCACTACTTCCATGGGTTAAGTACCAAGGGCACCAAGCCATATTGCTCGACTTTGCTGCGCAACGTTTTCATTTATTTGGTTTAACGCTTTGGCCTCAAGATCTGATGATATTCGCTTGGATATTTATCATCGGTGCTTTTGCTCTATTCTTCGCAACTGTGGTTTTAGGCCGTGTTTGGTGCGGGTTTACCTGCCCACAAACTGTCTTCACATTTCTGTTTGTATGGATTGAAGAGCGGATAGAAGGAACTCGCAATAAGCGAATTCATCTAGATAAACAGGATATATCGCTCAATAAAGCGGGTAAAAAGATCACAAAGCATGGTTTGTGGTGGCTAGTATCCCTGCTGACTTCTCTAACCTTCGTCGGTTACTTCACACCCGTCGATAAGCTATTTGTGGAATTCCTGTCGCTAGATATCAGTGCATTGTCTTTCGGGTTTGTCTTATTTTTTGCGGCTTGTACTTATGCAAACGCTGGTTGGATGCGAGAATTAATGTGTACTCATATATGCCCGTACTCAAGATTCCAATCATCTATGTTTGACAACGATACATTGACTGTCACTTATGACCGTGCAAGAGGTGAAGGACGCGGGCCTCGTCCACGAAAAATGTCTCAACTTGAATACAATCAAAAAGGATTGGGGGACTGTATTGATTGCCAGCTCTGCGTTCAAGTTTGCCCAACAGGCATTGATATAAGAAACGGCTTGCAATACGAATGCATCAACTGCGGTAAATGCATCGACGCATGCAATGACGTGATGACAAAAATGGGATATCGCCACAATCTTATTTCTTACACATCCCAGACAGAAATCGCTGGTAAAAAGTCTAAGCTAATACGGCCGAAAGTTATTGGTTACTTTGTAGTATTAATGGTGATACTAAGCGCTATGGTCATCGACATTTCTACAAGAAAGCCTCTTGATATCGATCTGATTAGGGATAGAGCCAGCTTGTACAAAGAAACCATTGATGGTGATCTAGAAAATGTCTATACCCTTGTCATACGTAACAAATCACAGAAGCAACAGAGCTTCCACATCGACATTGAAGGGTTAGCTGTCAAAGAGATTATCGGGAAAAGGCAAGTCTCTGTTGCAGGTAGCGAACTAGTCTCATATCCAATATCAATTATTGTTGATCCCAGCTCGCTCAGCAGCTCAGTTACTCAATTCAATATTTCTGTGAGTAACGATGATAGTGACACAGTCACCGAGCAAATTACGTTTTTATCTTATTAACCTGAACTCTGTTCTTTTACTGGTTACCGTAAAGAAACTCCGCTGCGGCCACACTCATTCTCGTCGGATTGTGGCCGACATCAGGGACGACATAAAATATCCAGTTAAAAGGTGCGTCCAACGCGTTGGCTTCTATCGCTGATTGCTTATAGAAATACTCTCCTCTTTCAAGGCGGTGTTTCCCTTGAACATCAGCGAAGTCATCGCGACGAAAGCGACCTCTATACTCATTTTCATTATCCTTTTCACCCACAAAAACAATAAGCTCTTTGGTAAAAGCGGCCTTAAGTTGTTGCACCATTGCCGCTGGCTCAATGGGTGCTTTCAATAGGCCATAGGGGAAAGGTGAAGAAAACTCTGGAACGGTATACCAACTTGGGTTAGCGGCAACAATACGATCAGCTTTTGTTTGAGGGTAAAACATCGCTAGTCTCTGCCCTAGCTCTCCTGATGCACCATGTCCAAAAAAGTCGTAATGTGTTTGCTTAGATCCAGTCGCCTCAACAACTAAATTGAAGATACGATCGAAGTCTCTAAAAATCCATTCTCTCTGATTAGGAATAGGAACATAGGTATCGTCTTCAACAGTTAATATACCACCCAGATCATAGTTAGCAGAGGTAGGATAAACTTCACTGGTATAGGTCGGAGATAAAACTAGCAGGTTGTGCTGCTTTGCAGCCGCAATCCAGCGGTTCCTCGCCATCTTCCCTTCTCTCTCACGGTCAGCAAACACCATAATAACGTCAGAGTTTTCATCGAACGTTTTGGGCTTGTAATAGAACACTTCTATCTTATTGCCTTCACGACCTCTACCTGCCTCTACCCAAAATGAACCTAACTCAGCATCAAGTTCCAAATCATCTGGATCTGCCGCCAACCCAGTAAAAGAGATAGACAGTAGGAAAAGTGCGGTAATTAATGACTTTGCAGACATAGTTTTCAAAACCTTAATGACGAATAACTTCAATAGCGCTATGCGTGAATGCATAAACGGCCTTTAGTTATATTATACGTTCGTAGAAAAAGAATGGGGTTAAAAGATTTGTAATAGTGTTTTATCGATAAATTACTAGTGCAGGCATCACCTCCCGAAGGAGGTGATTTAGGACACGATTAGCTACTTATTCGCCTTCATGTAATCCAAGGTTAAGTTAGTCAACAATTTGATACCTGTTGGCATTCCCGCATCATCGACATAAAACTCTGGAGTGTGGTGAGCTGGCGCATCTTTTTTATCAACATCAAGCGGCTTACCACCTACGAACATATAAAGGCCAGGGACTTGTTCTTGGAAGAAAGAAAAATCTTCAGCACCAGTTGTGGCGTTAACTAACTGCACCTTACCAGAACGTTCAAGCGTTGGTAGCATTTTTGCTGTTAGTTCCGGGTCGTTGTATGTAATAGGGTAGTTGTAATCTAGCGGCAAAGTCACATCGACTGATGCACGCATACTCTCCGCAATTGCATTGGCTTTACGAGGTAAAGCTTCATATATGTGATCGCGAGCAGCTTTATTCAGTGTTCTGATTGTACCTACCAACTCAACTTCGTTAGGAATGATGTTAGAGCGAACACCACCATGAATAGAGCCGATTGTAATAACCGCACCATCATCAACCAAGGTTAGTTCACGACTAACAATAGTCTGCAAGCCAGTAATAATCTGCGCAGCTGTAGTCACTGGGTCAACACTAAACCAAGGATAAGCACCGTGAGCCTGCTTTCCTTTTACGACAATCTTAAACGGGTCAACGGCCGCCATGATTCCACCAGGACGATAGTTAATGGTACCGATATCGGTATTCGAACTAATATGCACACCAAAAATAACATCAACATCTGGGTTCTTCAGAACACCTTCTTCAACCATGACTTCAGCACCGCCTCTTTCGCCAGCAGGGGCTCCTTCTTCAGCAGGTTGGAAGATGAATTTCACCTTACCGTGAAGCTGGTCTTTCATTGAAGTTAGTATTTGTGCCACTCCCATCAACATAGCTGTGTGAGTATCATGTCCACAAGCATGCATGACAGGAACGTCTTTCCCTTCGAACTCTCCGCGTACAGTTGATTTCCAAGGTAAGTCGTTTTGCTCTGGAACAGGTAAGCCATCTATGTCAGCTCTTAGTGCAACAACAGGCCCTGGGCGACCACTATCTAGCACAGCAACGACCCCAGTCTTTGCAATTCCTGTCTGAACCGGTAAACCCAGCCCACGTAAATGCTCAGCGATATAAGCCGCAGTTTTAAATTCACGGTTAGATAGCTCTGGATTTTGATGCAAGTGGTGTCGCCACTTGATGACGTCAGCTTCAATGGCACTCGTCATTTGTTCGACTTTATCATCAGCAAAAACAAGGCTTGGAAGTAAACAGCAGGCTAAGAGGGCCTTTTTCATTTCATTGTCTCCATATTATTGGTATGCCATCGCTCCGAGGATATCGTTCGTTATTTATTAGTTTTGTTATGAATAAAAGCCATAAGCCTTTATAACGAAGCCGAAGGACAGCGTTTGTTATTTATCCAGCATCATAGCCTATTTATGGAAATGGCTGCACCTCATAACTTCTTCTTTATAAAAACAATAAATAATTCGGTGTAAAAGCAAGACGGTAATAGTCACAAACGACTTTAAAACGGAGAGTAATACTTGAGAGGGGATTTAAACCCATCTTTATGCTGAAAAGATGGGTTTAACATTATTTTTCTAACGTTATGCGTAAGTTGAGAGTCGTTCTTCAACCAATTGAAGAACTTTTTCGCCTTCCACTTGCATACAGACTTTATGCTGTGAGCGCCCTTCCCAATCTAGCATTTTGAACTTACGTCCTTCAGGTGAGAAGGTCGTTTGACCAATCGCAAAGCCTTCTGTAATTGAGATAATGCTTCCTGTTTCAGTTTTAAATAACTCTGGATGAGTCAAATAAACAATGGTCGACGGATCGTGCAAGTAACATCCACGAATACCGATGCTATCGTAATAGAAGTCGATGTAGAATTTAGACGCTTTCGCTAAAAGCTCACCTTGTTTAGAACCATTTGCACCGATACGTGCTGTCATCTCAGGTGTCAATATCATTTGGCTAGTGACATCCAAACCTAGCATGACAACATTCCAAGAAGCGGCAAACACAAGCTCCGCAGCATGCGGGTCGTTGTGAATATTCGCTTCAGCTACAGGAGATACATTCCCTGTGCAGTGAACTGTTCCGCCCATGATGACCACTTCTTTGACCAAAGGAATCACTTCAGGCGCTCTTTCAACGAGTCTGCCTAAGTTGGTCAAAGGCCCTAAAGCTACCAAAGTCACTTCGTTAGGATTTGCTTTGATGGTTTCAATCATCCAATCAACTGCATGTTGATCTTCAAGCTTAGAGTTCGAGGCAGGCCAATTGATGTTACCAAAACCATCATCACCATGAACAAACTCAGCATAGCTATCTGTGCTGAATTCCATTGGCTGACTTTCACCTTTAAATACAGGCACTTTATAAGGCGCCATATCAGCCAAAATCAAACCATTTAGGCTTGTTGTATCTAGAGCAACATTTCCAAATACAGTTGTTAAACCAAGAACATTGACTTCCGGCGATTTAAAGGCGAGAAGTATTGCAAAGGCGTCATCTACACCCGGATCGGTATCAATGATGATTTTTTGAGTCATTATTTTTCCTGTTTTTGAATAAATTGCTCAACTTCTGTGTGAGCAGGTATAGAAGGAATAGCACCAGCACGTGTCACGCTGATTGCTGAAGCTGCACAGGCTGTTTTCAGTGATATCTCAACCGAAGCACCTGCCAATTTGCTTGCCATAAAGTAGCCAATAAAAGTATCACCTGCCGCTGTTGTATCAACTGCATCCACTTTGAATGCTGAGCAGAACTGCTTTTCGCCTTTATGGTAATAGTTCACTCCAGCACTACCCTGAGTTACGAGCATCTCCAAATTACTCGACCATTCCATAGCCATAGCTTCAGCTTTCGCTTTGTCTTCGGTTGCGGTTAGGTCTTGCAGCTCTATTTCATTAACAATAAGCAGATCAAGATGCGGCAACACTTTTAATGTAAGATCTTTATCCATAGGCGCAGGGTTAAACGCAACATTTAGCCCTCGGGATTTAGCTTGTTCAACAACGAACTCAATAAGATTCGTTTCGTTCTGCAATAACACCCAATCACCTTGAGCAGCCTTATCGAGCTGTTCATTGATTTGTGATTCAGTTAGACCGTGATTGGCACCAGCAAACAAAACGATAGCGTTTTCGCCGTCCTGGTTAATCTGGATAATGGCATGCCCTGTTTCGGCACCCACTAAAGCCACAGTACCACTAACATCAACACCAAGCTCTTTAAGCAAGCTTTGGGCTTGAGATTCGTCACCACCAACAGCGCCAACATGAAAAACCTTAGCTCCAGCTCTAGCAGCTGCAGCCGACTGATTAGCGCCTTTACCACCTAATAGTTTTTGATAAGTATCGCTACTGATTGTCTCACCAGGACGAACAAAATGCGTCAACTGGTAGCAATGGTCCCAATTGATAGAACCAAAGTTAAATAATTGCATGTGAAACCTTGTCTAAAAAGCGGCATATGAAACATTTGTTTCAATATTACAATTTATGAAACAAAATAACACCTTTACTTTGGTGTCTACAATTCCGCCATTACTTTGGGGTTTATTGACCCCAGGACCTTACTTTCTATTACCACAAAACATTAGGCAATAAAGAGGAAGGCTCGAAAAACTAGCTGTAAAGATAAACAGACTGTGATTTTACCTGCATATGTTTGAATTCGCGACATCAATTGTCCAGTATTCGAACATCACTGTTTAGAAAAACTTTTCCCTATGTTTCAAAACACTTCAAGCGCAGATAAATCCCAAGGATTTAGGCTCAAGAATTACCTATCAGGTCCTATCGCAGCAAGCGCAGAACTGAGCTTAGCAGGTTCATATATTGAGCCCTTTTCGATGAGTCGAGTTTTGGAACTGAATCCTAATATCAGAGAAGAGTTACTAAATACTTCTATGCATTATCCCGGTGCCGATGGTTCTCTAGTATTGAGAGAAGCTGTTGCCGCTCGTTTTAACATTCAGCCCAGCCAAACTATCTTAACTGAGGGTGCCGACGGTGCAATTCAGTCACTTTATCGCGCCGTTTTAGAGCCAGGAAGTAAAGTTTTAGTTCAAGTTCCAGGCTATGAGCCATTAAAAGCAACGGCCTTAGGATTAGGCTGTGAAGTGATCGATTGGGATTGTTTACCAGAAAACAATTGGATTCCAAGCCTGGAACAATTAGAAGACAACCTAAAGTCTGGGCTAGACGCTGTTGTCATTAACGTCCCTCATAACCCAACTGGCTGGATGCCGAGTGAAAGTTATTGCGAGCAGCTTATTCAACTTTGCGATCAACATGGCACACTGCTTATTGCCGATGAAATATACCTTGGATTGCCCAGCGACCGCCCTTTTACACCTTTTTCAA
The DNA here is from genome assembly GCA_004353515.1 of Alteromonadaceae bacterium M269. GTDB lineage: Bacteria > Pseudomonadota > Gammaproteobacteria > Enterobacterales > Alteromonadaceae > M269. The sequence continues at coordinate 447,227 of SMNZ01000004.1, forward strand.
CACGCTACGAAAAAGCGGTTTCTATAGGGGGTTTATCTAAGGCCTTCGGATTACCAGCCTTACGCGTTGGGTGGTTAGCCTCTCAAAATAAAGAGGTTATCGATAAAGTTAGACTTAGCAGAACTTATGGTAACGCCTTTATAAGTGCACTCTCAGAAGCTGTAGCGCTAACCATACTTCGCCACGCTGACCATGTTCTTGGGTTCAATTCAGAGCAACGACAACAAGGATTTGCTTTGATGCAGCAATTCGTTGCGAACAACGCTAAACACTTAAGTTGGTTGGAGCCCGAAGGCGGGGTAACCGGATTTTTCAAACTGGCAGATGGTATAAACTCCAGCAACTTTGCCCGACACGCTGTTGAGAGCTTTAAACTGCTCTTAGTACCTTCGGCATTATTCGATGCGGGAGAGAATCACCTTAGGCTTGGCTTTGGTTTAGCATCTACCGAAACAGCCTTAGAACGTTTACAAGATGTTTTTGACGCACAATAGCTCTTACTTTTGGAAAATGTAAGTTATGACAAACACCCTCATTGTTATTGATGAAGTAACTGTTAAACGCCTCGCAAAATGGGATTGGATCATTGATGCTGTTGAACGTGCTTTTGTCTCCCTCGCTAGTAACGCAGCAGAAGCTTTTCCTACTGTATTGGGTAAAGGCAGCGAAACCGGAACAGTGGTTGGAGCGAAATCTGGATTAATAAAAGCATCTGCATCTTCAGAAGGTAAACTGGGCTTGAAGCTAGGCACTTATTGGCCCGAGAACCCGAATAAAGGGTTAGCAGCTCATGGTTCAACTACCTTATTACTCGATGACACGACTGGCTTTCCCAAAGCCATCATCAACGCCCATTATCTCAACGGAATGCGCACTGCGGCAGCTAATGCTGTTGCTGCAAAGTATTTATCAGCACCAGATGCAGGCACTCTAGCCATTTTTGGGGCTGGAAATCAGGCTCGTTTCGAAGTGGAATCACTGAGACAAGTTCGCAATATTCAGCAGGTGAATATCGTAAATCGAGATCACGTAAAAGCTGATGCTTTTGCCAAAGATCTTATTGAGTCTGGCATTGAAGCTCGCGTGTGTGATGCAGAGACAGCCGTTAAAGAAGCTCAGCTAATCACCACAGTGACAGCTGCAAGAGCGCCTTTATTCGAATCTCAATGGGTTTCTAATGGAACACATATCTCGGCGATGGGAAGCGACACACCTGGAAAACAAGAAATACCAACTTCTCTTTTCGAACACTCCAGAATTTATTGTGACAGCCATTCACAGTCTATAAGGATAGGAGAATTTCAGTACGCCACCGAAGAACAAAAAGCCAAACTCGAAGAACTTGGTCACGCAATCGCAACTGGCAATTGTTCTTATTCTTCAAACAACATCACAATTTTCGACAGCTCAGGCATCGGCTTACAAGATGTATCGGTTGCAGGAAGTTTACTTGAGCAAGCAACCCAGCAAGGCCTTATAAAAACCATACCGTTCTAGTTTATTTAAGGGGTTTGTATTAGCCTAAAGTCTACCTTTTTAAAGCTCATAAAACTGTCATAAACATCAATATTTTCATGACGATAGATCATTTAGGAAACGACTATAACGGAGTTCTCACGAAGCACTAACGTTTTCCTCGTTTAGTATTTTGTCAGATTGAACTTGCTCATTCTTCACTCTAATGTTCGGCGCAAACAGACAAGCCAACGCAGTAGGTCTGCCTAACAAATCCGATATAAGAATAGGTTATCTGACATGATACAAGCCAATATCAAAGCAATGGGTTCAACAAAATCAAATCATACAATGCAGGTTAAACACTGGGCTATGGGTGCTGCTTTATGCGCATCGTTATATTCAGGTTTGGGGAGTGCTGGTGCTTGGGTTCCTGAAAAAGGCCAAGGGTACAGCAAACTTGGTGCTCAAACGTTTAACGCAGATAACTTCTTCGGAACCAACAATGATTTTCAAGAGTTCGATAGCGATAACATTTCTTATTATGGCGAGTACGGCTTCGGCAACAATACAGCAATTTATGGTTCAGTACTTTATCAAGATATTTCGCAAACTGACGCTAACAACAATACAACGTCCAATAGTGGTATCGGCGATGTTGAAATTGGTGTGCGTTATCAGTGGCAAGCGAATCCTTTCGTTCTATCGACATCTTTTTTAGTTAAACTACCGTACTTATACGACGAAGATGACGCATTACCTTTAGGTAACGGCCAGCTGGACTACGAAGGGCGCGTTCTCATTGGGAAAAGTTTGAACAAGTACGGCTACTTTGGTGTTGAACTCGGTTATCGATTTAGGGCAGAAGCACCATCAGATGAGATTAGATACCTGTTAGAATACGGCTTTTCTTTCAATGACAATGTATACTTTCGCACCAAATTAGACGGTATTCAAAGTGCCGGAAATGCTGACGTTGCGGACTTAGGTAATGGTAACCTATCAATTACTCCTGAATTCGATGTAGGTCGATGGGAGTTAACCTTAGGTTATAACTTTGGTCCAGCGAGAGAGAGAAGTCTCGGACGTTGGGGCGTTGAAGTAACATTAACTCAAGATGTATTTGGTGATAACACCCTTGATGGTGATGCAATACAGTTGGGGCTTACACGGGTTTTTTAATTTATGTCGATTATTGGCGCGACAATCTTAGGTGCGCATTTTTTCATGTTGTTGCTGTTGTCCTTCTTCGGACTTCACAGAATATCAATGGTTTTCCGTTGGTATAGATACAGAAAAGTGCGTCCAGCAGTGACTCAAACATTTGAAGAACTTCCTCAAGTCACTGTTCAGATCCCGTTGTTTAATGAGAAATTCGTTGCTGAAAGGATCATAGATGCTTGTGTCGAGCTCGATTACCCAACAGACAAGCTGCAAATTCAGGTTGTAGATGACTCAACAGATAACACCAGAGAGTTAGTCGCCGAGCGAGTAGAATATTATCGAAAGAAAGGCGTTAACATTGACCATGTCCATCGAACCAATCGAAAAGGGTTCAAAGCCGGAGCTTTAAAAGATGCTATGGAATTCGCTACTGGCGAATTTATTGCCATTTTCGATGCCGACTTTATTCCTTCGCCGTCGACCATTAAAGACTGTATCCACCATTTTACCGACGACTCTGTTGGTATGGTGCAAATGCGTTGGGAACATATTAACCGCTTCAGCAGCCGATTCACTGAAGCACAAGCTATCATTCTTGATTCTCACTTTGCGTTAGAACAGCAAGTACGTTACGCCAGCGACAAGCTATTCAACTTCAATGGCACAGCGGGCGTATGGCGCACCAACACTATCGTTGATTCAGGTCACTGGCAAGGTGACACACTGACCGAAGACCTTGATCTTAGCTACCGCGCTCAGATGAAAGGTTGGAAATTACTGTATCTGAATGATGTCTCTTGCCCTGGAGAACTTCCTGCGAATATGAATGCCTTTAGAAGTCAGCAGCATCGTTGGGCAAAAGGTGGTATCCAAGTTATGCTGAAAATGCTTGGTGATGTTTGGCGTAGCCGCTTTGGTTTGGGAAAGAAGTTAGAAGCGACTTTCCACCTAGCAAACAACCTTTCTTATCTTGTTGTCTTGGTCGATACGATTTTATTCCTTATTCCTAGCATTATTGTTCGTGAAATTTACGATATCAGCTTTATGTTCTGGCTCGATTTACCATTCTTACTCTTGGCAACAGGCGGGCATATGGTTTATCTATACTTTGGTCAGGTTGCACTAAAACATTCTAAACGCAGAGCATTGTCACATGTTCCTGGCTTGATGTTAGTGGGGATTCAATTGGCCTTTAATAATGCTCGTGCCGGTTTCGAGGCGCTTAGAGGTCAGCAAAGCGAATTTGTTCGCACACCCAAAAGCGGTGAAAGAGCAGACAAAGAAAAAGAACAACCACTCACCATTTCCCAACAACTCTACCAAGTTGTTTTACCTAAGAGTGCTGCCGTCGAATTCTTATTATCACTCGTTTATTGCGTTGTACTAGCATGGGCAGTTCACAATCAAATCTGGTTTATGACGCCTTTCTTAATGCTGCTTATTATCGGCTTTATGACAACAGCCATCACAAACTTACGTAGTCAGTTATCGTTAAACTCCTAAGCTTATGATATCGCTTGCTAAACCTACCAATCAATCAAAAGGCTATGTATATGCATTAGCGATAGCCTTGGTGGTAGTACTAGCAAGTTTTGTATTTGAATCGATATTTCTTGGTGAAAATTCAGCTCTACAAAGTTGGTTAGGGCATCTCATCTCGGCACAGTTTTCACTGCTTTTCTTGCTGATGTTAGCTGTATGGCATTTCGGTCCAAAAAATCAAAACCTTGGTGACTATAGAGCCATTATCATCGTTGGAATTATTGCAAGAATCGTTTTATTTCCTATAGACCCTTATTTGTCTAACGATGTAGAGCGTTATTTGTTCGATGGCTATATTGCATCAGTTGGTTTAGATCCATACACAGTGAGTCACGATAGCCCTCTCCTCGGTGAAGTGATCTCGGAATGGGCACCACCCAGTGAACACCTTAAATATGTAACACTATACCCTCCTCTAGCTTTAGCTTTATTTACTTTTGCAGCAAGTTTTGGTGCAACACTCGCTCCCGTCGTATGGAAGTTGCTGGTCATCAGTGCAGCTGTTGGTACGTTCGTATTAGGCGTGAACATATTAAAACGCTTACAGAAACTCCAGCATTTAGCACTTATTGCTCTCTCCCCTATTTTGATTTTAGAAACAGGCATTGGCGTTCATGTTGATGCTTTTTCTACCTTATTTATTGCACTGGCAATTCACGCACTCTTACCGTCACAACCTCAAAATGAAGAAAGCGAGCTTCCGATAAGAAACCTCGTTATAGCTGGGATATTTATTGGATTGGGCACACTGTCCAAGCTGTTGCCTATTGTGCTGTTAGCTCCTTTAACCATGCACTTTATGCGCAGTTCATTTAAACATGCCTTTTCGTTGGTCAGTGCCACTTTGGTCACTCTAATACTCGGTTACTTACTCAGCTTTGCTCTTGGGTTAACTCCCATAGGTAGCATTGGTGTTTTCTTTGAGAAGTTTAGGTTCGGTTCCCCGTTCTTTTATTGGCTAGAACAGAATATGAGCCTAGAAAGAGCCGCGTTAATTACGTCAGTAATTCTAATAACGAGTTTTATCGTTCTTAGCATATTGACTTGGTCGAAACATTGGAAATTGTTTGATAACAACAGTGTCGTGACTTGGCAGGTCGCTCTTTGTTTACCACTCTTTTTTAGTCCAGTGGTTTACTCATGGTATTTAGCACCGCTAGCGCTACTTGTTGCTATTCGTCCTAACCTACCTTTATTGGTTTGGTTGGGACTTATGCCATTCACTTATGAAGTTTTAGGCAAATGGATATGCTGTAATGATTGGAGTCCTGCAACCTGGCCCCTTTCACTCATCGCCTCAGGCTTGAGCATCAGCATTGCTTATTTGTTTTTTAAAAGACCAACAAAGCCGTTGGAGAGGTCAGCCGACACTTTGATAAATAGAGTACATACTCAGTAGATTTCAACATGTATTTAGGTAGAAATCGTCTCTTAATATTCGGAAGGTAAGATGTATAAAGAGCTAAAAGTTGTAGCCATTATTCCCGCTCTCGACGAAGAGAAAGCCATAGGAAAAGTGGTTAGTAGCTTAAATAAGTTGTCCATTGACTTTGAAGGTGAGCAACAGCGCGTTATCGATCAAATTATTGTCTGCGATAACGGTTCAACGGATGCGACGGCTGAAGTCGCCCAAAAAGCTGGAGCCAAAGTTGTCAAAGAACCTCGCATGGGATATGGACAAGCTTGCCTGACAGCAATCAGTGCACTTCCTGAATGCGATATTGTTCTTTTTGTCGACGGGGACAATTCTTGCCAAACCGCGGATGCTATTCCTATGCTTGAAGGCATACATCACGGATTAGATGTTGCCATTGGTTCACGTGTTATGGGAACGATGCAACGTGGTGCATTAACCGTTCCTCAACGTTTTGGGAATTGGTTGGCAGCTAAATTAATCCATTGGTTGTGGGAATATAAAATTACGGATCTCGGTCCATTTAGAGCAATCCGCAGTCACGCACTCCAAAGAATTGGTATGCAAGACAAAGCATTTGGGTGGACAGTAGAGATGCAGATTAAGGCAATACAATACGGCTATGCGATGCAGGAATTTCCTGCTGATAGCCACGTTCGTATTGGCCAATCCAAAATAAGTGGCACTGTAAAAGGAACTATAGGTGCTGGTAAAGGTATTTTGGGAACTATATTTAAGCTTCGTTGGCAACAATCAAGTTATATCCCAGCGAATATACAAGAGTAATGACTATGACGAATTTCCTGCGCAAACCTTATATCGCCTTACTTTTAATCGGTAAGGTATTCGCAATTGTGGCAGCGGTTCACGTTTATCACTTATGGCAAGCTAGAACAGCGCATGCCAATCCCGCTTTCGAGCAACATGCTCAAGATAGCGAGGCTCAGGTAGATCACTCAGACTGGCAGGAAGTGTTAGACAATTACCTTGTTAAAAGTGAGAAATCTGGGCATACACTCTTCAAATACGGTGACGTCAGTGATGATCATAAAGCTCAGCTTGAAGATTATATTGATGACTTACAAGATATCAGCCCTAAAACGTTAAACCGTGACGAGCAGTTTGCTTATTGGGTTAACTTATATAACGCAGTCACAGTGAATCTGATCATCGATAGTTACCCGGTTCAAAGTATCAAAGAGATCGGCAGTGTTATCAATCTAGGCCCATGGGATGACGTTGTTGTTGAAGTCGATGGCCAGGAGATGACTTTAAACAATATTGAGCACGGAGTTCTGCGTCCTATCTTTGGCGAAAACCGCGTTCATTATGCCGTTAACTGTGCAAGCTTGGGTTGCCCTAACCTTCAGCCTCAGGCACTAACCGCTGATAACCTTGAAGAACAATTAGAAATTGCCGCGGAAGACTTCATCAATCATAGCAAAGGCGTTAATTTGCAAGGTGATGAAATGACATTATCAAGCATTTACGATTGGTTCGGATCAGACTTTGGCGGTAGCCAAGAAACTGTGCTTGAGCATATCTACAACTATGCTTCCCCAGAACTCGAAGCAAAGCTCGACGCTTTCGAAGGAAAAATTAAGTACGACTACAACTGGCAGTTAAACGACGCTGCAAATGAAGAGTAATTCCGCCCCAACACTGGTTGTTTTCTGTAAACGCCCTAAGTTAGGTCAAGGTAAACAACGCCTAGCTGCAACACTTGGTGCAGCTAAGGCATTCCAAATTGCTGTTTCTTTACTCGATTGTACACTTGAAGATGCTGAGCAATGGCCGGGGCCTGTAGTGATATCTATCGCATCTGAAAACGACAAGAAGTGGGCTGAATCACTACTAGCAAGGGATTTTAGTGTGTTAATTCAACCCGAAGGCAACCTTGGTGTTCGTTTAAATACCATCGACAGGCAACTCCGTGAACAAGGTCACTCCGAATTGGTATTTATAGGTACTGATGCTCCTATCCTTAATCAGGATATTTATCAATCTGTTATCAAAACACTTAGTAAGAAAAATATCGTGCTTAGCCGAGCAGATGATGGTGGCGTTACGATTATGTCTAACAGTGTTCCTTGGCCAGATATCGAGAATTTAGGTTGGAGTACAGAAACCCTCGCCGATGATTTAGCACACGCTTGTCAAGATTCGGGTTTAAGCCTATCCTACGTCGCCGCAACTTATGATATTGATGTTGAGGCAGATCTCTATCGATTAGCGCTGGCATTGGGCAAAGATTCCAGAGAGTCGAGGCGTCAGCTTATACAGCAGATTAACAATATCAGCTCAACACCCAGGCAAACATTATCAGCTTAGAGCGTGTTTATCTTTGCTATACAGTTTTGCAGCGAATTGTTTTCTGTTTAGGCAAAGAAGAGGCTGCGTAGTTTAGCCATCTAAATAAAGGAAAAATATGCTAGCAATTATCGGCGGTACCGGTATATACCAGCTTGATGCTTTTGACGTTTTAGAAGTACATCACCTTGATACACCCTACGGCCATGCAGAAGTCACCGAATGTCAATTTGAAGGACGCAAAGTGTTTTTCCTTGCGAGACACGGTTCATCACACCAATTACTTCCGCACGAAGTTAACTATCGTGCCAATATCTATGGCTTAAAATCGCTGGGTATCACTCAGGTTATTGGTTTATCTGCTGTTGGTAGTTTGCAGATTGAAGTTAAGCCGGGTGACTTATCTATTCCTGATCAGTACATGGATTTCGTTAAAGGCGCTCGTGAGAAAACGTTCTTCGGTAATGGTATTGCAGCACACGTCTCTACTGCTGAACCTACATGCAGAGAATTAGCAGATGATATAGAGAAAGCTGCTAAGAAAGCTGGTATTGAGCTTCATAGAAACAAAACCTACGCTTGCGTAGACGGACCAAGATTAGGGACCAAAGCGGAAAGTGAATTTTTACGAGGTCCAGCCGGATGCGACCTTGTTGGAATGACCAACGTACCTGAAGTCTTCCTGGCACGAGAAGCACAGCTCGCTTACTGCACCATCACTATTGCAACAGATTACGATTGTTGGCAAGACGACCCCAGTTTGCATGTAACAGTCGACAAAGTCATTAGCCGTTATGGTGAAAGCTTGCAAAAAGCGACCCAGCTCTTGCTCGCTTATTTGAGAGAGCCCGAGATCGAATATCAATGCCAGTGCCGCAGTTCCCTAGCAGGTGCTATATTGACACCAGAGCAAGCTCTGTCTGATGAACAAAAAGAACGCTTAGCTGTACTGAAGAGCTAAGCGTCTTTAATCTAAATTCGACAAACTGCAATGAATGAATTGAGTCAAGTTGCCCTGCATCCCGCGTTCCAGACATTTTTTATCATGCTGGTTGTGATATTAATCGAACGTTGGTGGCCTATCTCAAAAAAATACCACCCGTTAACCGTGTATCGTCTAATCGCCATACGCATGGCGTTAAAAGTCAATCCTGACGACAAACGCAGCGAACAACAACAAAAGATATCGGGCTCGTTAGCGGCAATAATGTTAACTGTCCCAGTACTACTTCCTATTGCGCTATTTATTCAACTCGCCGACATCAAGCAATTCTTCGATGGATTACTATTATTGTTCGCTCTGCAGTTCCAATATGTTGCAGCCGGGAGTAAGAGGATTGCATTTGCACTCGGTCGCGATAAAAAGGCATTGTCTCGCCATATCATTAACGATCTCTGTTTAAGACAAACGGACAATCTTTCCACTGTTGGTATCTGCAAAGCGACAATCGAAACTTATTTGCTGAGATACACCTATCAATACTTGGCTGTGCTATTTTGGTTTATCTGCTTCGGTGGCGTTGCCGCTCTCCTCTATCGCCTGCTATTTGAATTAACACAAGCTTGGAACGTCAAAAAGAGTCATTTCAAATACTTTGGTCGTCCCGTCAATGCGATACATGCCTTACTCAGTTGGGTACCTAGTCAGCTTATGGCTCTGCTATTTATGTTGGCTGAAAATATTAAAAATGCTTACTACTTTAGGCGTCGCTTACCGACTAAGGCAGGGCGCAGAGCTAAGCTCATTGCAACTTTTGCAGGGGCGCTGAATGTCCAACTTGGCGGACCGGTTATGTATAATGACGTTAAGCACCGCACACTCAAAAGTGGCCCAGCTCGCTTCCCTCAAAGCCAAGACATACTCCGTAGCCTAGCTGCGGGTGATAAAGCCTTATTAATTTGGGTTATTATCACTTTATTATTAAGCGCATGCCTATATGCGTTGAATCCTAGCTTGCCTTAAGCAATATTCTTCTCGCCTATTTTTAATATAGTCACACGTAGACTTTAGAAAAAACAAATTTCTACCAAAACCAGGATGGTAAATAAAGTTTGCATTTGAGAATTTTGCAGATATATTAGCGCTGCCAATTCGGCAAACAATTAAGGAAAATTATTATGAAAAAGAAAGCTATTCGTATATTTGCGGTTTCTGCATTAATCATTACTTCAACTGCAGCATTAGCAGGCAGCTGTGGTTCACTTGCTTGCAGATTAGGATTGGATTCTGGACCACACTGCCTTTGCCAAACTTCTAAGTAATAAAACCAGAAGCAAATTATAAAAAATATTTAACCTAATAATTGCGTTATTTTTTTATAATTCAAAAACTACTGCACCGTTTATCAAATTGAGATCTCGTATTCGGTGCAGTCAAGGTAATTAAATATTTCATTAAACATTGCTAATAAAAACTTCCCTCTAGAAAGCATCAGAACTCATACATTTCATATGGATTGCTAACATCATATTCTCTCTTTAAGTTATCATGAACGCTTTAAGCAACAACTAGCTCCTGTTTTTACATTCTCAAGGTCAGGAAGAAATGAGCAATACTATCAATAGCCTGTGGCTGCTCTTGTCGATAGGGCTGGGATTTACTCTGCTAAGTACTGAAGCTATCGGTAAAACATCAAACATCGGAAATCATGCCCTTCCACAACGAATTATCAGCTTAGCACCGCATACCACTGAGTTAATTTATGCATTGGAAGCCCAAGATAGGCTGGTTGCTGTTAGCGATTTCAGTGACTACCCAGAACAAGCGAGTCAGCTTCCATCCGTATCAAGTTATCAAGGGGTCGATTTCGAAGCGATTCTGCGTCTTAAGCCCGACCTTATCTTAGCCTGGCGAGGCGGGAATAAAGCGCAAGACCTAGCCAGATTAGAGTCACTCGGTTTTGATATTTTTTATTCAAGTCCTAAAACACTCGATGATATTAGCCACGAAGTTATTGCGTTAGGCCAAAAACTCGGTCAACAGGAACAAGCGGAAAAATTATCAGACAATTACAACAAAACGCTAAGCGATTTAAGAAAGTCGTACGAAACAAATAAGAAAACTCCTGTCTTTTACTACCTGTGGCCAAAACCATTAATGACCATTGGCAAAAATGCTTGGGGCAACGAGCTGCTCGAAGTTTGTGGTGCGCGAAACATCTTTGACAATGCCATTAATGATTACCCTGAAGTGCCTATGGAATCGGTTGTCCGCAAACAGCCTGAAGTGCTCATTGCAGTCAACAAAGAACCCGCTGAGCAACTGAAAACATTCTGGCGTCCTTGGCTGGAACTCTTAAATAAACAAGAAAGTGATATCAAGCAAGCTAACCCCGACCTCCTGCACCGATTCACACCGCGTTTGCTAGAGGGGTTAGGCAAGTTGTGTCAGGATATTCATTCGTCCTAATCAGCCTAATTTAGATCGAATTCTTGAACTTGTTAAAGAGAAAAACGTATAAGGTTGAGAAAGCTTCAGCCGATATCAAGAAACAAGCGATAGAACCCCGTATTTGTGTAGGTAGTTTTATTTATCTCATGTACAATCCGTCGCTGATTTTTTAACTAATTAAACGAAAACTTTTATGAGCCAATATGACATCGTCGCCTTGGGTAATGCCCTTGTCGATAAAGAATTTGAAGTGACAGAAGAATTTCTTGCTAAGCACAATATTGAAAAAGGGTTCATGACACTCCAAGAGACTGATGAACATGTGACTCTTATTGAAGATTTGCATCAAGAATTTGGTTTGCGTAACCGTGCTGGCGGCGGCTCTGCTGCGAATACTATAGTGACAGCCGCTCAATTTGGTAGCAAAACCTTCTATTGTTGCAAGGTTGCTAACGATGATCTTGGCGACTTCTACCGAAGAGACCTTGATGCCGCTTCTGTCGATAACAGTTTATCCAAAGTCAAAGTTGAAGGCATGACAGGTTTATCACTGATCATGGTGACGCCTGATGCAGATCGCACCATGTGCACACACTTGGGTATTACTGGTACTTTTAGCGATGCACAACTTGATCTGAACGCTATACAGAATGCGAAGTATTTATACATTGAAGGTCACTTACTTTACCAACCCCCTGCAGTTGAAGCTATACTCAAGGCAAAAGCCATTGCTCAAGAGTCAGGTGTGAAAGTCGCGGTAACATTCTCTGATCCTGCAGTTGTTAACTACGCACGTGAAAACCTGGAAAAAGTACTAGGTGACGGCGTCGACTTAATCTTCTGTAATCAAGACGAAGCAACTGACTGGAATGGCGATTTGGAAAAAGGCATTGAATCCATTCTTACTCGCACCAAAAGCTTGGTTTTAACGCGTGGAGAGAGTGGCGCTACTGTCTATGACAATGGTGAAATAACAAACATTGAACCTTTTAAAGTGAATGCCGTAGATACAACAGGTGCTGGAGATACATTCGCTGGTGCATTCTTGTATGGCATAACGCAAGGGCTTTCAGTTGCTCAATCAGGTAAATTGGCGAGTCGTACAGCAGCAGAGTGCGTATCAAGTTTCGGTGCTAGACTTACTGAACGTACCCAGTCAATTATTCTTCAAGAAATGAATTTCTAATTTGGACGCTATTAACAATGAAAGATACTAATCAAGTTATTGAAAAGGGCGACTTTAAAGTTGCTGACATGTCACTCGCTGAGTGGGGAAGAAAGGAACTCACTATCGCAGAAGGTGAGATGCCGGCATTGATGGCTATCCGTGAAAAATATAAAGCTTCACAGCCACTTAAAGGCGCTAAAATTCTTGGTTGCATCCACATGACCATTCAAACTGGTGTCCTTATCGAGACACTCGTTGACCTTGGTGCGGAAGTTCGTTGGTCTTCTTGTAACATTTTCTCGACTCAAGACCATGCAGCCGCTGCAATCGTTGAAACAGGTGTTCCTGTTTACGCTTGGAAAGGCGAAACAGAAGAAGAGTACGAGTGGTGTCTTGAACAAACTATCCTTAGTGAAGGTCAACCATGGGACGCAAACATGGTATTAGACGATGGTGGCGACCTGACTGAAATGCTTCACAAACAATACCCTCAAGTACTTGAGAATGTGCATGGTATTACAGAAGAAACAACAACAGGCGTTCACCGTCTACAAGAGATGTTGGAAAAAGGTGAGCTGAAAGTTCCAGCCGTTAACGTCAACGACTCTGTTACTAAGTCTAAGAATGACAACAAATACGGATGCCGTCACAGCTTAAACGATGCTATAAAACGTGCAACTGATCACTTACTTGCAGGTAAAAAAGCCCTTGTTGTTGGTTACGGTGATGTAGGTAAAGGTTCTGCTCAATCACTCTCTCAAGAAGGCATGATTGTTAAAGTTGCAGAGATCGATCCTATCTGCGCGATGCAAGCTTGTATGGACGGTTTTGAAGTTGTTTCACCTTATATCGACGGTGTTAAAACAGGTTCTACTGACGGTATTAATAAAGCACTGATGTCGAATACTGACCTTATTGTCACGACAACAGGTAATGCTGACGTTTGTGATGCGCAAATGCTTAGCACAATTAAATCAGGTGCTGTTGTTTGTAACATTGGTCACTTCGACAATGAAATCGATACAGCTTACATGCGCGATAACTGGCGTTGGGATGAAGTGAAACCTCAAGTTCACAAAATCTATCGCAGTGATGATGAGCTAGATCACCTAATCCTATTGTCTGAAGGTCGCTTGGTGAATTTAGGTAACGCAACAGGCCACCCATCCAGAATTATGGACGGCTCATTCGCAAACCAAGTCTTAGCGCAAATTTATCTATTTGGCGAAGGCTTCGCGAACATGAGCGCGGCAGAAAAAGAAGCAGCAATGAAAGTGGAAGTTTTACCTAAGCAATTAGACGAAGAAGTTGCACGTTATATGGTTCAAGGTTTCGGTGGCGTTTTAACAACGTTAACGCAAGAACAAGCAGACTACATCAACGTGTCTATCGAAGGTCCGTTCAAACCTGAGACATACCGTTACTAAACTGCAAGAAAGAGAAACTCTCTTCTTATAGAACGTATTAGGGGCTGTAGACCTTTGGTGTACGGTTTTGCAGCGAGTTGTTGGTTATTTAGGCAAAGAAGAGACTGCGTAGTGTAGCAATCTACAAGAGAAGGTTCTGATGTAGTATAAATAACCAACAAACGCTGTCTGAAAGATTCGTTATAAAGGCTTCTTGCTTTTTGTTGTGTACTTTTGATTGATATTTATCAGCCTGCAAGTCCACGCCTCAATCAAAAACCCTTTATTTAGAACAAAATCTATACAACAAAGGTCTGCAGCCCTAAACTTTGAACAGGTTTTTGTGACAAAGGTTAATACGCTCTAGCTAATACTTATGGGGTTGAGATAGTATCAGCAATGATTCAATCCCCGTTGAGCTTGCAGGAGTAAAATCTATGTTGAGGTATCTTGTCGTGTTTTCCGCTTTACTTAGCTTTTTTTCATCAGGTGCTGATGTTGTTGATATCTCTGCGAAAGAATTGTTATCAACACCAGATACGCAACGCTTGATTATTGATGTACGCACGCAAAGCGAATATGACGAAGGTCATGTCCCAGGCGCTATATTGGTCCCTCATAGAAACATAGAACATCACTTAGCAGGGCTTCAATCTTTCAAAGACAAACCGATAGTACTTTATTGCGAATCAGGGGTTAGAGTTCGAAAAGCCATTTCTGTACTTCAAGATGCTGGTTTTACTCAAATACAACACCTTGATGGTGATATGAAAAACTGGCGGAAAGAGAACCTTCCAATAGAAAAATAGGCTAAATCAATAGTCGACTTTTGATGTTTAAAACATCAAATCAAGTATCAGGAATTCCGTTATTAGTATAATAACCTTTGAAAACAACGATAAATACGGAAGCTATCTGATAGAAGCTGGTAATCGCGTTCTTAGTGTCACCTTTAAAGGTGCAATGGGTATGAATCTCAGTAAAAAGTATACTAAGGATGTATTAGAAGCTTGCGAATCTTTCAGTAACAACCAATGGGGTTATTTTGCCAACGCAATGGATTTTGATGCATCAACTTTTGATGCTAACACCAATATGTCAGACAGTTACCGACACTGCATGAAAAATGGATGCGTTGTCGATGCTTATTGCATTAGTTCGCCTGTCGCAATACATCAATTGAACAAGATTAGACTTGAACTCAAGGTGACATCACCGATTGAAGAGCGCCTTTTTGGAAGTAGAAAAGACGCCTGTTCCTTTATCAATAATTACTTAGACTCTCTTTAATAGCAAAGCATTACCTTTGCTTCTAGATAAATCCGACTATGCAACAAATACAATATTTACCACTTACTCCTGAACATTTTAGCGCTGTCATTGAATTAGGTAATCAAGTTCACGGTGATAATTACTTGGATCAAGCAAAGTGTCGCGACTACTACCGACGTTCGATTGCTAATGAGATTAACGCGAGTTGGGTTGCCTTTGACGGGGAGTTACTCGTTGGTTTTCGTATAACCTTCGCCGCCGAAAATTGGAAAGCGGACGAATGGTGTAGCCCTGAACTCTGGCAATTATCAAAAGATAAAATCTGCTACTTCAAATGCAATACTGTGAACCCTAATTATCAAGGTAGGGGGATTGGCTCGAGACTTCTAAAGCTGTCATCTGAAGATGCTGCTAAGCAAGGTAGTCAAGCTGGCCTCGCCCATATTTGGCTCGCAAGTCCAGGGAACAGCGCATTTAAATACTTTTCCAAATGCGGCGGAAAGGTCATCAAAGAGCACCCTAACAAATGGAGGCAACTCGCCATTGAAGACGGGTACAACTGCCCTGTATGTGATGTGCTCTGCTCCTGCGTTGCCGCAGAAATGCTATTGCGATTCTAATAAGTGCAATAGCACTCTTTCGGCTCACTCACGCAAGTCCCAATTTTCTATCGCCTCTAGATATTTACTCATATCATGATCTTCTATTGCATCGATACCTTTCTCCTTTAAAGCACTTAATGCTCCGTCAAAGCAATCAACAAAACGAAACCAAAACCCAGCTTCTTGCGTAATATCTTTTTCTTCAGAAATATAGAGATAACTACCGATATGACTGTAACCCATAACGCGAGCTGGCACTCTCGTTACTATGTCATTGTTATTGTGGAACCGAAACAATCGGTCTTTACATTCCATATTGAATATTTGTGCGGTTTTTCGTGTAAGAGCACGTGGCTGGCCAAACGTATACACACTAGTAAAAGGTTTATCTTCGTGTATGAGCTTAGCAGCAGCTATTGTTGCCATCGCTCCACCAAGGCTGTGTCCTGTAAGAAATAATGGGCGTTTTCTCTGCTTCTGTAGTTCCCCTAATTTGTCATAAAGTGGCTTCCAGACATCTTCGACAGATTGCCAAAATCCGCGATGAAATTCACCAAACAACTGTGACGTTGAAAAAGCATTTATATTATCCAACCAATCAGCTAATTCATTAGTGCCTCTAAAAGCCATACACAAGTAATCTTGGTGCTCAATTAAAGCTGCTTGTGCACTATTTTTATCAACACCGAAGACACTGAGAAAATTTGTGTCATCCTGCTTTAAGCGACTGAGTATCTTGGCGTCATCTGGAAGCTGATTATACTCAGATACTTTGACATAGACTTCTTTCGACAACCTTGCCATCCAATAGGCATTGCCTTTATCTAATCGAGTTTTGTAGGGGGATACAGATACTTTACTCATCGTTACATTCTCCTTTTAAAGGCAAATAATAGTACCCACTTCCATTTTATGCTATTGATGTCATTGATTCACAGCCTTACGCAAGACCAGCTACTTTCATTCCCCACTATTAAGCTCACTTTGTCTACAAGAACCTATAGCTCTTCTTTCACATTGTGTATGAACAAGTACAAGTAAAACGCACAGATAGCGACAACCACACCAATACCTAAAATTGAACCCCATGCGACAGGATCTTTTAACACTAAATCCCACATAACCTTTCTCCAACATTTAATCGATTCACAGTTATCTTAAGGAGTTAGGGTTGGCGATTTACTGATCTTGATCAAATTTTGGACTTATTTTGTTCAGCCTTTCCCGATAGTATTAGCCATCCACTTTTAGGTACTTAACAAGAAATCATTAAAGGAAAGTATGAATAGACACTTTGCGAGATTTGCACGAATAGCACATAAGTGGATGGGCCTTATTCTAGGGTTGCAGGTTTTATTTTGGATAGCAGGTGGCGTTGTTATGAGTGCTATTCCACTTGAAAGAGTCCATGGGAAACATCTAGCAACTAAGACTCTCCCAAATCCATTTAGTCAAAGTGATTACGCCTATAACGTAGATAAGGTCATTCAACAATTAGATGACAACATCAAAAACATCAAGCTGACATACAGAATGGACAGGCCAATATACTTGCTTGAAACCCAGAACAGCACTCACGTTTTTGATGCGCAAAGTGGCGAAGCTTTAGAAGAATTAAACCAAGAACAAGTGTCATTCTTAGCTTCAAAGCACTACTTAAAAAACTCGCAGATTCGTACGATTCAAAAAATCTCAGATATTCCGCTTGAAGCTAGGCGTGCACAAGGAGATATGTGGCGGGTGGAATTTGATGACACTTGGTCAACAACCCTATACTTTGTTCCCTTAACGGGTGAGTTACAGACAGTCCGTAGTGACATATGGCGCTTATTCGACTTTGTTTGGATGCTACATATTATGGATTACGACGAGCGTGATGATTTCAACAACCCATTGTTGATTACTAGTGCTATTTCTGCGCTTCTATTTACGATAACGGGCATTATCCTACTGTTTCAAAGTCGATGGCGCAAAAAGAAAAAGGCAGCCTAAATAGCTGCCTTTACCGTATAACTTATTTACCGTTGGTTTTTAGCTCAACGTAATCTTTGCAAATTTACGCTTACCTACTTGATAAACAGCTTCAGATGGCGAATCAATCACTAACTTATTGTCAGTAACTTTGTCACCGTTAATTTTGACCGCTCCCTGCTTGATCATGCGCATAGCTTCAGATGTTGAAGCTACCAACTCAGCTTCTTTCAAAAGATTGCCTATTGCAAAACCATCTTCCGGCAATGCGATACTTAGCTCAGGCAAATCATCTGGAATAGCATTTTTCTGGAAGCGTTGGATAAAGTCCTGATGGGCTTTTTCTGCTGCTTTATTATCATGAAAACGCTCGATAATTTCCTTCGCCAATAAGATTTTAATATCACGAGGGTTTGCACCTTGTTCTACTTGAGACTTAAGCCCGGCGATATGTTCAATCGAGTGGAAGCTCAATAAGTCATAGTAGCGCCACATCAACTCATCTGAGATAGACATGACTTTACCAAACATTTCGTTTGGAGAGTCCGTAATACCGATGTAGTTTTCTAAAGACTTTGACATCTTCTGAACGCCATCAAGACCTTCCAGCAAAGGCATCATTAATACTGTTTGTGGTGTTTGCCCTTCAGATTTCTGTAGCTCACGCCCCATTAGCAGATTAAATCTTTGGTCTGTACCACCGAGTTCGACATCAGACTCTAGCGCCACAGAATCCCAACCTTGGGCTAAAGGATACAAGAACTCATGAATCGCAATAGGCTGGCCATTGGCGTAACGCTTTTTAAAATCGTCGCGTTCCAGCATTCTAGCAACAGTTTGGTTTGCTGCTAGCTTTATCATGCCAGCGGCACCAAGTTCGTCCATCCACTCAGAATTAAAACGAACCGTTGTTTTTTCTTTATCTAGAATCTTAAAAACCTGTTCTTTATAGGTTTCTGCGTTGGCAAGCACTTGCTCTTTCGTCAGTGGCTTACGCGTGACATTCTTCCCAGTGGGATCACCTATCATCCCGGTAAAGTCACCGATCAGGAAAATAACCTCATGCCCTAACTTTTGAAAAGTGCGCAGCTTGTTAATTAACACTGTGTGTCCCAAATGCAGATCAGGTGCAGTTGGATCAAACCCTGCTTTAATTTTTAGCGGCTTGCCTAGCTTAAGCTTGTCAATTAATTCCTGCTCTAACAAGATTTCGTCTGAGCCGCGTTGAATTTCGGCAAAGGCAGTCTGCCAGTCTGTCATTGGTTTTCCTCGTGTAGGGTCTTTTTAGTGGGATGCGCTGAATTTTAACGTTCAAAACCCGCTATTCTACTGCTCCCTTATAGACATTTGAAGCAGTTTGTCCGCAGAAAGCTAAACCTGAGAACATAAAGCTAACTAAGCCTTATTTAAGCCATCTAAAATCATTGAAAATACAGGACAACAGCAAACGAATACAAAATACGAGCCGTATGTTAGTGCCTTGCTCATGCTCTAAGCCTTCTACATACGAGCTACCAACTAACGAGCATTTCTTAGTGGTTTGGGTATAAACTGGAAATTATCGCTAAGTCGTTATATTCTGAACGTTGTTTGCAGTAACACAGTTAACTTGGATTGTGCTAAAAACTTACATTAAAGATTTACCCAAAGTACATAAGATTTCAATAACCAGCATATTTTCCGTGTTGGTGCTTTTCATTTTATTCTCATCGGAAAAGCCTGAAGCTTCTATACACACTGAAGCGTTGGAACTCTCAATAGGCGAAAGATACGAACTTCCAATCAAAGTCGATGCGGAAGACTTAACAGCATTGCAGTCAGAAACAGAGCAACCTGAATGGAAAAGCATTAAGGTTCGCAATGGTGACAACTTAGCCAAAATCTTTGATAGAGAAGGCTTAACTCCGCAAGAAGTTTATAAAGTCAGTAAAGCTGGCAAAGACGCTAAAAAACTCTTAAAAATGAAGCCAGGCGAAGAGCTTCGTATTCTTAAAGAGGCCGACAACACTTTTAGTGCATTAGCCTACGCCTACTCTCCGACAGAGACTTTGTTCATCAATAAGAACAGCGAACAAAAATTCCTGTCATCTATCGAAGAAAAACAAATTCATACGCGCCTAGGGTATGCACAAGGTGAGATTCAAAATAGCTTCTGGAACGCAGGTGTGAAATCAGGTATGACAGAAGCACAGATCATGAATCTCGCAGGCATATTTGGATGGGACATTGATTTCGCGTTAGAAATACGTAAAGGAGACAACTTCAATGTTGTCTATGAAGAGCAGTTTATCGACGGTGAGTTTATTGGCTACGGTGATATAGTTGCCGCTGAATTTACCAACCAAGGCGAAGAGTTTACCGCTATTCGATATAAAGATGGACGCTATTACACTCCTGAAGGAAGAAGCATGCGTAAGAGCTTCCTCAGAGCCCCGGTTAGCTTCACTCGTATTAGCGATAACTTCAATCCGAGAAGATTCCATCCTGTTCAAAAGCGCTATAAGCCGCATCGTGGTGTTGATTACGCAGCTCGTAGGGGCACACCAGTTATGGCAGCCGGCGATGGGAAAGTGATTAAAGCTGGATACGACAAGTACAATGGCCACCATGTTTTCCTTCAACACGGTGAAAAGTACGTTACCAAATACATTCACTTCACTAAGCGTTTAGTGAAAAGAGGGCAAAGCGTTAAGCAAGGCGATATTATAGGTACGGTAGGTTCAACCGGACTCGCGTCGGGCCCACACTTGCACTATGAGTTTCTTGTTGATGGCGTTCACCGCAACCCAAGAACTGTAAAATTGCCTAAGGCAGAACCAATAGATAAGAAAGAGCTAGCCTCATTCCAAAACATTGCGCAAAACTATTTAGATAAACTCAATAATAACAAGCGCATTATGCTGGCAATGAACAGTAGTGAGAGTTCCTCTCTAGCTTCAGAATAAAACCAAGGTAAGAACAATGAGCAAGAGTCGACGCTCACTCGATAATACAGACTTAGATATTCTCTCCGCGCTATACAAAGACGCAAGATTAAGTAACAAAGAATTGGCTAGCCAAGTTAACTTGGCTGCTTCGTCTTGTTTGGAACGTGTAAAACGCTTGCAACTAGAAGGCGTTATAGAGCGATCTTCATTACAAGTTAACTTCACTGCTTTGGATGGGCATATCCAAGCCATAGTTTCGGTTAGTCTAACCAATCATGTAAGAGCAACCTTTGATACCTTTCAGAAGGAGCTATTGCCACTTCCTGAAGTGATTAGCATCTTCCACATGGGCGGTGAGAGTGATTTCTTATTACATGTCACTGTTACTGACACTATGCATCTTAGAGATTTCGTATTTAATGCGATCACCGCAAGAAGTGATGTGAAGCACGTTGAGACGGCACTCGTCTACGAGCACCAAATCAGTACAACATTACCTAGATTTGATTAGAGCGTAATAGTAGAGAGCTTTTCCAAGCACTCTATCCAAGCTTGTTGGTGCAAATCTCGATCTTCTTGGTCTTCAAAACCGGTGTGGCATAGGGTGAGCTGAGATCCATTCTCTCCTTGTTGGCTGAAATCCAATGTCACCTGTGTCACATTAGGTTCATCAACCCATTGCCAGCTAAAAGCTAAGCGCTGATTTTCAACGATCTCTGAATACTCGCCCATAATGAAATAGGCGCTACCATTATCTTGCTGAACTTTAATTCTGAACTTACCGCCAACCTGAAAACTGGACATAACCTGCCCTACGGCCATTCCCGCTGGGCAAAACCATTGCTGCAACAACTCAGGATCCCACCAGGCATGATAAAGCCTATCGACAGGGGCATTAAAAGAGACGGTTAGCTCAGTTTGTAACATTGTTCATCCTATTTGTTCTTACAGCTACCCTCATTATCGGCTGATATTTGAATAGCTGAAAGAACATCTGGCCATTTTAGAACTTAAATAATTTCTTCCATGCTAGCCACCGAACTGTAATGTTGCCTACTTACTTCCATCGCAGTGCTCAGATAGAGTTCATCAACTTCTTCTGCAGACATAAACTTGTCACTAAACCCAGGCATCGCTTCATCAATATGCATGCGGCAACTATTCACGAAGTGAGCAATGATTTCTTTGATATTGTCAGTTCCAACAGCCATTCTCATAGTCGTCAGATAGATTCCAGCGTCTTCTTGATCAGCCTCTCCCATTTCTGAATGTGAAGTTAAAGCAGGGCAAAGGATAATAGTATTGTTCTGACCAATACTGATTTGATGGCTCATAGCTGGCTCTAGAGCGTCAAAGAAACGTGTGAACGTTTCTCTATCAATACCCGCTCTTTGCATATCGACGGTAAACAGGGCACAAGGCCAGCCGTGACGTAATTGTTTCTGTCTTAGCTCAGCATTCGGGTGATCCGGCAGCGCATGACAATTCACATTGAAGTCTGGGTGTGACGCCAAGAACTGGCTGAACACTTGCGTATTAATCGATTTAGCCATAATTCGCTGCTCAAGATTCTTCATACCGTTAAGCACATCAAATGCCTTTTCTGAATCTAAGAACGCACCTTTAATGTAGTACACGTCCCAGAACATGGTTCTACTCCAATCGAAACCATGAACACAAGATCCCTTAGGCTGGAACATACGGTATGCCTCACCGATAACGACACCTGCAGTTGTTGCGCCACTACCACAGATATCCTTGGTATAACTGTGCATAACGTAGTCTGGACGCTCTGCACGGTCTTCACGCCTGAGAGGTTGATGAAGCACAGGAGTCGCCAAGGTTGAGTCCAGCATGACCAGGTATCCGTATTTATGAGCCTCTTTACAGATACCTGGAACGTCCATAATGTATCCATGCGGGTTACAGGGAGACTCTAGATAAACATGAAGCTCTGAACCGTTTCGGAGTTTATCTTGATGCCGATGCTTAACATCTTGGAGGAAAGCTTTGAATTCATCTGTACTGTAGCCATCAAACCATTCCAAAGTAATGTTCAGGCGATTGCTACGAGCAAAGTAATCATGAAGTAACTGATATACACCACCATAGACATTACGCGACACTATCATCACATCATTTTGCGTCAAAACATTAGATAACATAGCGTCAATTGCAGCCATACCCGAGTTAAAGTTCCACGCCATATATTCAGCAGCGTTGTCCCCAGCCTCTAGATCAACAATGGCATTCGCTAGAGATACATTGGTTGGGTTAAGCAACCTTGAATAAATTTGGTGCGTGAACTCTTTCCCTTGGAAAGCATCATCAACCCACTCTGTACAGGCATAAACATAAGTCGCGGTGCGCACCACCACTGGCGTGGCTGAAAATAAAGCGGTGACATTATCAAACATAGGGTAGTGACTTTTCCCTACCTGAGAGCCCGTCTGCTTCTGTAAACTCTGATAGGTTGCTCTGAAGGGGTTCTGCAAGGTGTCTAAAACTTTTGCGATTTGGAAAGACAAGAATTTCTTAGCATTGAAGTAAGCAATCTTATCCTGCTTATCCATACCCTCAAGTGTCTCGCAGGTAATACGCCACAAACTGTTAACGTCGCTATGCGCTAAATAAAAATGACGAGCTGCATTAAATAGCGCTTGTCCATAATCAGACGTGGGGTTAATACCAAAGTGAGCTAACTGCTCTCTAGCCAGCTCATCGACACTTGTCTTAGAGGTACTATTACGTTTTGGAGAAAGTACGCGCGCTTCCTCTACTAAGGGCGAGCAGATATCTTTAGCCATGATAGAATTCCGTTAGGTAAAACAACAACCCTAGCAGAATTTAATTCGACATATAAACAATAAAAACGAATATAAAACAGAATTTATAGAAATAAACAGTAATTATTTGTTTACTAACCCTACCTTGTTTAACTGTGACATCTATCAGTTAACTAAACTGAGGCACACATATCGCGGCCTCAATTGATTAAGTATTACTATGATTAGAAGGGAAGGCCGTCATTCACAGGTATATGCATTTGTTTGTCAGGCGTCACCCAATACTCAGTCGCTATTAAATAGGTTGTATGGTCAATTTCGCCAGAAGTCGGTCTGCTGACAATACGCGCATAACCATGTTCTGTCGGACCCGGGATATTGTTCACACAAAGCAAAGACGTCCTATTGGGAACAAGAGTGAAGGGACTGTTGAAACTACTGGGTATCCCATCAGATGCTGAAGAGCCTGTATATGCCAATCCATTACTTAAAAATGCGTTAATTGTTACATCGGCAGATACATTGCCAACATTACTGACGCTAACACACCAGCTTCCAGAAGATGCACGAGTAAATTTAGATATGAAGGCATCGCCTGCAATCGAACTAAAACTAGATAATAGAAGGGCTAAACACAATGTTTTTTTCATAAACATAGCTAAATCAACATTAAATGCGTAACTCAGCTGAGTTCAAAATAGATGAAGGCGAGGCAGACGGATGCAGGCTTGGTGGCGCCAAGTCAAATCTTTCTAACGAAGCATTAATCTATTTTGAAACAGTCCTTCGGAAGCTTCACTGGCAAATGAGTTCTTTGTTACACCCACTTAGAAGGTGGTCGACATTCTGGCGTGGCTGCGCCGCGAACTAACTTGCCTGTGATAGCTCTGAGTATCGTATTTAATGCTGACTTAGCTATGCATTCCTTTTTCAATGAGAAGTTTGATGTAATCCTAACTATCGTAAGCAGCGTGCCTAGACCAGCAAAGCCGCGCTTCTCACTCGCAGTTCGGGTCTAAACTCTGACTTAGCATTGCGCTTTTAGTCAGATGCACCCATTTGTTAACTTACGACATCAACCATTAAATCGAATGTTTATAGATTTTCCAACCCTAAATTACACCTTGTTCGAAGTTCAAATCCGAAGCGCAGAATGAACAAAGGTAGAAAACGTTATACCATCCACCTATAAATAAGTGAGATTAGGTAAGTTATGCCCACTCTAACGATTTTGAGTAGAGATGCTGCTCAATACCAAAGCCACATTGAACACTCCAAGATCACGGATCTAACTGTTTTTGCTTTTGAGAAACCAGAACAGCTCAACGCGCAGAGTTACAATGCTGAGGTTTTGTTAGCAGATCCTGGTCTCGTTATTGATGAGCTGGACAAGTTTGAGCAGTTACGTTGGATGCAATCTACTTGGGCAGGAAACGCACCTTTGCTAAAACACCGAAAGAACGATTATAAGCTTACAGGCATAAAAGGCGTTTTCGGTGACTATATGCGAGAGTTTGTTTTTTCGTATTTACTCTATTTCAGCCGCAATATTGAGAGCTTTAACAAAAACCAAGCTGATAAAAGCTGGCAGGCCCCAACTTTCCATCAACTCAAAGGGAAAACGCTGGGGATATTAGGTGTAGGGAGCATTGGTAGCTCAGTCGCAGAAACAGCCAAGCATTTCGGTATGCGGGTAATCGGTATGGCTCGAACTCCCAAAGCTGTTGCTAATATTGATAAAATCTATACACCTGCACAGAAGCTCAGCCTTGCTCAAGAAGTTGACTATGTCGTCTCACTATTACCAGAAACGCCTGACACAAAGCATCTGATAGACAAGGCATTTATTGAAAACCTAAGTCCATCAGCTGTCGTTATTAACGCAGGAAGAGGCTCTGTTATAGACGACAATGCACTGGTAGACGCGTTGAGGGAAAAACGTTTAAAAGCGGCGGTACTTGATGTGTTTGAGCAAGAACCATTATCTAAAGAGCATCCATATTGGAGCCTGGAAAACGCCTTCGTTACTTGTCACACAGCAGCGATTTCCTATCCAAAGGATATTTGCGAGATCTTTTATCAAAATTATCAGCGATTCGTGAAGAGTGAACCGCTGATGTATGAATTGAGTTTCGAGCGTGGGTACTAGGGTCTATCTAATTTTGGAGTTTATAAAACTGCTAAGCCCTAGGGTCCGTCGCTGTCACTTCAATATGATTCTTATGGCAATCGTGGAATTCCAGCAAGTCGGGGAAAGCGGATAAATCGTGTAGCTCTCTGAAAACAACCCAATCAAGCAGACAGTAGAGGCAAATAGCAGGATAATTCCAGTGATCAAACTCACCTTCCTGAACTAAACGAGCCAATTCAGCAAGAGTTGTTTCTAGCCTTTCTCTCTGCAAAGAGAAGTACATTTTATCCTCGCCTGTATCAATGCTCGAACGTTTGATCAGGAACATCTGAACAAAGGAATCGTTAGCTGCATCGATGATAGTCAGTTGGTTTTCCTGCTCCCAGGTCAAAGCGGGATAATTCAACTTATCGGAGAGATATCGAAACACCACACGAGAATCAAAAATCACTTGCCCGTCATCTTCAATCATCGGTATTTTTAACGTTGGATTGTGCTTGATCAAGAACGCACGATCTTCTGCTTCGAAAATCTGCATATCGATAAATTCATGTTCTACATTGGCGAAAAAGATCCTTAAACGACGCACATAAGGTGACGTTGTAGAACCATAAAGTTTGATCATAAATTACTCCGTTTCGCTATCCCGTTACCCTTGCAAATAATTCGGGATATAAAGCTATCTAAGCTGCGTCAATTGACTCATCAAAAGGTTGATTAAGCTTAACAACAGGTGCTGTTGAACCCTTCTTGCCATCTTTTAACGCTAACAAACAAGGGGTCAAAACCAAGGTTAGTACAGTAGCAAAGGTTAAGCCACCAGCAACTGCCGTCGCTAGTTGCGACCACCATTGTGTCGATGGA
Source organism: Alteromonadaceae bacterium M269 (assembly GCA_004353515.1). Lineage (GTDB taxonomy): Bacteria > Pseudomonadota > Gammaproteobacteria > Enterobacterales > Alteromonadaceae > M269. The sequence goes on from SMNZ01000004.1 coordinate 473,630, forward strand.
CCACCTATCTCAACGACACGACCAATAAAGTTAATATTAATCTCTAGGACCATAGGCATTAAGCCCAGGATAGTCGTCACAGTTGTCAAAAGTACAGGTCTTAGACGTTGAGCTCCAGCACGAAGTATTGCTTCCAGTGCAGGCATTCCCTGACGACGCAAAACATTATAAGTGTCTATCAATACTATGTTGTTGTTAACTACGATTCCCGCCAGTGCAATGACACCAATTCCCGACATCACGACACCAAAAGGTTTTTGTAGAATCAATAAGCCAAGGAAAACACCAACAGTCGAGAACAGTACTGCACTCAATATTAAGAAGGCCTGATAGAAGCTATTAAATTGCGTAACCAAAATAATTGCCATAACGAACAGCGCAACAAACAACGCATTCATCAGGAAGGCTTGTGACTCTTCTTGCTGAGCATTTTGCCCCTCAACTTTAATATTTACGCGAGGATCTAAGCCTAAGCTTGGTAATTGCTCCATCAACTCAGGTAAAGCTTTCGACAATTGCTCACCAGGTGCCATGTTTGCTTCAACACTAATCACTCGGCGACTATCGATATGACGAATTAAATCCGTCTTAGGTTGAGGTGTACGAGTCACAAAATTACTAATAGGCACCATTCCTTGAGGTGTTTTCACTCTCAACGTATCTAACGCACCAATATAACGGTCTTCTTCAGGGAATCGTACGCGAATATCTAGTTCATCGTCGACATCATCAGGACGGTACTCACCAACCTTAAGGCCAGTCGTCACAAACTGCACCGTATTACCGACCAAGGTTGCATCTGCGTTAAAACGCGCCGCATCACTACGATCAACTTTTAACTGCCATTCAATACCCGGCTTAGACGAATTATCCCCAATTGCGGTAAAACGTCCGTCTGCTTCTAAAGCTGCGCGGATTTTACGTGCTGTAGGGTTCAACAACTCGGGGATTCTAGATGACAATTGTAATTGCAGATCCTTACCTTGTTGAGGGCCGTTTTCGTCGGCTTTAACTTCAATGTCCAACCCAGGTAAAACTGCGAGACGTTGCTGCACGTCCTTAATAATTTCATCTGAATGGGCGCGATATTGCCAATCTTTTAAGTTCAAACGTAAGTAGCCAACTTCGTCATTACCGCCACTTCTCGCATAGAGTGTTTCAATCGCATCGATATCTGCAATTTCTCGTTCAACTTCTTTGATGATGGCATCTTTCTCAAAAATCGATAAGTCACCATATGAACGCACATCGATGTTAATACCTGTCGAATCAACATTAGGGAAGAACTCAGAACCCAACCCCGAATTGCCATATGCAAAGATCGTTAAGAAAGCAATAACAATAGCCGCCATCAATACTTTCCATGGATGTTGGATAGCTTTTGCTAGCGTATTAACGTACCTACCTGTGAAGCCACTTAACGTTCTGATATCGCCATTTTCAGCTTGCAACATCTGCTCACGAACTTCAGGCTTGATATAACGAGGTTTACCTATCAACTGCCCAATCACAGGTACGAAAATCAATGCCATCAATAGAGAAGCTGATAAGGTTGCTATCAGAGTAAATGGCAAGAACTTCATAAACTCACCGACCATACCTGGCCAGAACATCAAGGGTGCAAACGCAGCCAGTGTCGTCGCTGTCGACGCGATAATGGGCCAACTCATGCGCTTAGAAGCCAATGAATAAGCTTTTTTCTTATCCATGCCTTCACTCATACATCGGTCGGCAAACTCGGTAACAACAATAGCGCCATCAACTAGCATGCCTACAGCCATAATTAGCGAGAAAAGCACAACCATATTCAACGTATAACCGAACATGGAGATCAATAAGATACCAGTCAAAAATGAACCAGGAATAGCGATACCCACTAGGCCTGCAGTCCGCAATCCCAAAATAGCGACGATAACAACAGCCACCAAAATAATCGCCGACGTAACGTTATTTTGAAGGTCGCTCAGCATGTTATTAACATCTTCAGTTTGGTCACCGGTATAGGTCACTTCTAACGCATTTGGCCAAGCAGGTGATTCTTGCGCTTGAGTCACTAAAGTTTTCACTTTATCGACAGTTGCCAAGATATTCTCACCGGGTCTTTTCTTAACTTCTAACGACACCGATGAATGGCCATTCAAGCGTGCAAAGCTATTCGGGTCTTTATAGCTACGTCTGACATCAGCAACGTCATCAAAGGTAATTACGCGATCGCCTTCAACTTTTATAGGTTGTTCTAGGATATCCTCAACGTTCTCAAAGACTGACGGTACTTTAACAGCGAAACTGCCCTTACCTGTATCCAGATTACCTGCAGGGACAAGCTGGTTGTTACGGGATAGCAGGTTAAATATATCTGTCTGATCAAGCCCGTAGCTTTCCATAAGAAGTGGGTCGACAATGACTTCAACTAAATCTTCTCTGTCACCACCGATATCAACCTCAAGTATTTCACTCATGGTTTCAATTTGGTCTTTAAGCTCACGAGCAATAGTCACCAGTGCACGTTCAGACAATGGCCCCGATAGCACAACCGTAATAACCGCTTGTTCGCCCGCTAATGTCACTTCGTGAATGGTCGGCTCTTCACTCTCATCGGGAAGTTTGGCACGAGCAATAGTGACCTTATCGCGTACGTCAGCCAGCACATCCTTTGAGTCTAATCCTGCTAAGAACTCTAACGTAATATTCGCAGAGCCTTCAGCAGCAGTTGCACTCATTTCTTTGATGCCATCAATAGAACGAAGCTCTCGCTCCATAGGCCTGACAATCATACGCTCAGCATCTTCCGGTGATATACCATCATGCACGATAGAGACGTAAATCACCGGAATGGGAATATCCGGATTAGATTCTTTGGGAATATTGACGTATGTAACGGCACCCGCAATCATCAGCAGAACAAAGACCATTAATACGGTACGTGTGCGATCCATGATCGCTTGGATCATATCGTTCATTGCGTACTAACCACCTCAACTTTGTCGCCATCTCGAACAAAGCCTTGACCAAGAGTAATAACGTCAGCTTCTCGCCCTAATCCAGCTAGCCAAACACCGTCACGCTCACTCTTAACAATATCAATAGGGACAAACTTAACACGATCTCGCTCAACCGTTTTCACCCCGATATTTCCAGCTTCATCCAACGCAATAACGGCAGGCGTAATTTTGATGGCCCAAGCTTCATCAAGCGGAATTGATAATTCTGTACTCATCCCGGCAACATAACGGTTATCCGCATTTTCTACAGCAACTTCAATAGGAAACGTATTAGTTCCCTCAGTAGAGACGCTGGATATATAACGGATGTGTCCTTGCATTTCCTGACCAGAAACAACTCGACCGGTCGCCGCTTGTTGCAACTTCAGGCGTTGAATATCCGCTTCAGTCACATCAGCGCGAATTACGAGAGGATTCAGATCAATCACTTCTGCAATGTCATCACCTTCACGCAGGTAATCACCTAACTCAACGAAGCGTTCATTTAGTACCCCATCAAAAGGGGCTCGGATATGAGTTCTCGCTAATGCCAGTGTTAGAGTTTCAACTTGGGCATTAGCAGATTCAACATTTGCTTCTGCTTGTGCAAGATTCGCTTCAGATTGGTAGCCCTTTGAACCCAGAGACTTAGCGCCTTTAAGCTCTAATTCCATTTGTTTTTTAAGTGATTTAGCCGAAACCAATCTTTGTTCAAGATCATTAGGATTAAGCTTAACAAGCAGGTCACCTTTTTTTACTGCTTGGCCCTTTTCAGCTAAAACTTCAATAACCCTAGCGTTACTCTCAGAACGCAGAGTTGCCATTCGATCAGGCTGTGTACGGCCATACAACTTGATTTCGCGTTCTACCTGTTGCGCCTGCATTTTAGTTACACGAACTTTCTGCAATATCTCTTTTGCATCATTCGATTGAGGCGGCTCTTGCTGAGCTGTCATACCAGAGCCTACCCATAAACTAAGGGCAATAACGATAAATAGGGCGATCCATGCAGGTTGGCGTCTAATACGGGTTAAAAAACTAGTCATTTGGTGGTAAACGTCCTTACGAAATATAACCGACCTAATTTACCTCATTTTGAGGTTTTTTGCTTTGGTTTCTTATTACGAAGATGTTGAAAAGTGTTACTTATTGTAGCAAAGCGAGGGGATGATGCAGGAATGAAACGAAGGTGTTTGAGAACACCTTCGGTTTAAACGCTAAAACTTGCTCCGCAGCCACAGGTGGTTGTAGCGTTCGGATTATTAATAAGAAAACGAGAACCTTGAAGGCCTTCGGAATAATCCACTTCTCCGCCAACCAAGTATTGGAGACTCATAGGATCAACAACAAGCACGACGCTATCTTTTTCAATGGTGGTATCACCATCATTAACTTTCTCATCAAAAGTAAAGCCGTACTGGAAACCTGAACACCCACCACCAGTCACATAAACACGTAACTTAAGCTCTGGATTTTCTTCTTCCTCTACAAGCTCTTTTACTTTGCGCGCTGCTGCGTCTGAAAATTCAATGGGCAAAGCCATTTCAACTGACATCTAAAACCTCTTTCATTCACTCTCTGCCAAGCCGAATTACACTCACTCAGCACGACTATTAGTATCTAATACCTGACTATTTTAATCAAGTATACAGAGCTTCAGCTTAAAGATTAATCATTAACCTGCGACGAGATCTTGCCAATCAAAGGTACGCTGTAACGCCCCTTTGCCCCATTTAGCATCAGCAAGCTGTGTATTGACTACAACCTTTTCCGGGACAAAACCATCAGGCAGAACCACTTCGCCTTCTATAACATCAAAGTACTTAAAGCTGAATTCCACTTGATTCCCAAGTGCGGCAAGCTCAAGCAAATCTAATCTCTTTGGCTTACCTTCCTGGCTTCCAACCAGTGCGAGCTTAGCCTGACCTTTAACATAATTTTTGCGCTTGTCTCTTTGCATAACTACCAGAGCAAATCGGAAAAAGTTTGTACTGCTTGTCCCTTCTATATTCAGGGATTCAATCGTAAAACCTTCTTCTTCAAGTTCGGGGGCCATCACTTTTTGATAAAAAGACAACTCGCGCCTAAGCTCGTTGTTACGCTCAAGCATTTCTTTGATTGTTTTTTGTGTGTTCTGACCTGCTAGTCGTTCGACTTCTAACTCAACACCTGTAATATTCAAGCGTTTAGTCACTGCATTGTTATCCGAATTAAGGTTATCCAAGCTTTGCTCTAACCCTTTAATCCTCTCTGCTTGCTGGGAACGTTCAAGATTGCCTAACAAAAAGCCGCCATAACCTGTCGCACCTAATATGGCTATACAAAGAATATAAAACCGCATAGCTCCTATGCGATCTTTAATCTGACTAACACTCATGAAAGGCTCAATAATCGAAACGTAGTTTTAACCCGAGCAACTTTAATTAAAACGTTGCTCAAGGTAGTTAATAATATCTGAAGACTCATACATCCACTCGACTTTTCCGTCTTTTTCAATTCGTAGACAAGGCGCTTGTATTTTACCACCTTGCTCAGCAAGCTCTTGTCTATATTGACTACCACGAGAAACATTACGTTTAACCATAGGCAAGTTTAGCCTATGTAATGCACGTCGTGTCTTTATACAGAATGGACATGAGTAAAATTGATACAAAGATAAGCTAGCTAATTCAGACTCCACATGTTTCTGAGCTTCTTCTGAACGCTTCAATTTACGGGGGCGCGAAATAAGGTCAAGGGCAACAATAATGCTGCCCACGGCATTACGAATTAAGTTAATAAAGAATGACATGGGTACGACTCGTCTCTAAAAAATGAATGAAATACACAGTGCGTAGCAGTCGCCCGCTAAACGCTTTCAATCCAATAAGACAGGCATTATACCCATTCACCTTCAATAGTTCGCAAATAAAATTGTCTATACCCGCTACCCCTAAAAATAAAGAAAATCAGCTGAAGACTAAAAAGGCTTCGGGCAAGGCGAATAATGGAAGACGCAGCCATTCTGCATCAACATCATTCAACACAGCACAGAGGCTTTTTAGCTCAGCCCTTTGGGAGCCTGACAACGCTCCCATTGCGGTGTTGCACAGACTTGAAAGGTAATAAACCTTCCTACGTATGGGCGCCTAGCACTGAGAGCGTTGTCATGACTCTGATTTCTTCATTTTTAGGGGTAACGGGTATAATCCTAATCGCTTTTCAACATATTACGCCAAATATCTCCCCAACCAGGTTCTTTACCAAACAGGGTAATATTGGCTCTAAACACACGTGAAGCGAATAAGCGGACGTAATAGATACCAGCAACTAACAGCACAAAAGACAGGCCAACCTGCCAAACAGGTACATCCATTGATGCTACGCGCATAGGCATAAAGCTAATCGACGTTAACGGCAGTAATGAGAGAACTTTTGCGACTTGCCCATTCGGTTCCCCAATCACCATAAAGACCAACATAACAGGTAACATAGGCAGCATCATAACGCCTGTTTTACCCGAGTGATTGGGATCATCAATAGTCGCTGAGAAACCGACAAACACGTAGTTCCAGAAGAAAACACCGAGTATACAAAACAATAGAACTTCGAAAACAACGCTCACTGAGATATCGAAACCACCACCAGATGAATCTGAAAAAGCGGCAATGGCAGTGTACACAAGCCCTATCATAATAGCAGTCGTCAATAAACTTTTTAGACTTGATAGGCATAACCCCAAAGCCTTACCGTCAACCCACTGCTGATGCGATATGCAAGTTAACAATTGCTCTGTGATTCTATGCTGTTTTTCTTGCGTAACTGATGTCATCGCTAAGCCAAAACTAGTAAACACTGCAACCGCTGCAAGCACCGCTACAATCAATCCGAGCGACTGGACATCACTGCCAACAACCTCTTCTGCCTGATTAACGAAAGTTAGCTCAATCGGATCTTGTAATTTCTCAAGCTGTTCAGCACTAATATCCATCGACTTTAGAAGGAATTCCCGGTGCGTTTCCGCCAACTGCTGCTCAAGCTCATTTTGCCATCCACTTTGTTGTGTTGCGTATAAGGTCACTTGGTCAGGCTGAACTATCTGTAAGACGCCATCCAATTGTAGTTCTTCAATCTTTTGGAAGGCCGCTTCTGAACCCTGTATGTCCGTCAACGGCTCCACGGCAAACTTTTGACTCAACGATTGTTCTAAAACACCGACAACCCCAAGGTTAACGACAGATTGAGTGCTCTTTTGGTTCCATACTTGAACAGCACCAATAGCAGCATAAATACCAATCATGACTAAATAACTGATTAGCTCCTGCTTCCATTTAAAATTACGCATAAACTCCCAGCGCGCGACTAGCCAAATTTTATCCATTATGCTGCTCCTTGAACGCTATTGAGGTATATGTCATGCAACGTTGGTTGCTGCGTTTGAATGCTATCGACACTGTGTTCTGACAATATAACTTGAAGTAAATTAGGGACATTACATTGAGGGGACAATGTAAACTTAAGACTATTAGACTCCAGTTCTTCAACTTGCCTAACATCATCGGTTAGAGGGAAGAATTCAATAGAAACCTCATTGTTGAAACGTACTGTCAATGTCGCGCCTAGTGGAGTTTCTTCCCTAATATCGTCCATACTTCCGTAAAGTGCTGCTTGACCTTTATTCATCAATAAAAAGCGATCAGCCAGCTTCTCTACCAAAGACATCTGATGTGCGCTCAAAATAATAGTCGTTCCCTTTTCTTTCAGTGTTATTAAAAACTCTATAACTTTTTCCTGATTCACTGGATCTAACCCAGAAAAAGGCTCATCTAAAAATGCAATATCCGGCCGGTGAATGATAGAACTGATCAGCTGCACCTTTTGCTGATTCCCTTTGGACAGCGACTTCAGTTGATCTTTCTTACGTTCTGCTAAATCAAATCTCTCCAGCCATTCATTAGCTTGCGAGACAGCATCTGCTTTCGTCATGCCTTTCAACTGTGCCATATAGACTAGCGTATCTAGAATGGTACTTTCTTGATACAACCCCCGCTCTTCTGGCAAGTAACCAAAGGTTTCACTTGAGAGTCGTTCATACGACTGGCCGTTTCTATCGGTAAATTGGATTGAGCCTTTATCTGATTGCGTCAGCCCAATAAGCATACGGATAGTCGAAGATTTTCCTGCACCATTAGGGCCTAATAAAGCAAATATCTCACCTTGATGAACATCAAAAGACAGTTCATTCACGGCCAAGACACTGGCATATTGTTTTGATACTTGGTTGACACTAAGTCGCATATTCTGTCCTTGTCCTCATCTAATTGGAAACTCGCACCTTTAACTTATCTTCTGCGAGTTTGATTTCACCCTTATAATGCTTTTTCACTTCCACCAATGAATCCTCTGAACGCCCAAGCGTCCTCCTCATATAGTGAGAGAGCAAAACTGTTTTTGCATTGGCTTCTTTTGCAATTTCACCAATAACTGAAGGTGGCATATGCAGATTTCTCGCAACGCCCCTGGCTTCCTCCGGGACGGCATGGTTCATCACCAGTAAATCTGCATCCTTCGCTAGTGACGATAACACCTCATATTGGTTACTCATGTCACCAGAAAATACAATGCTGCAACCCGCAACATTAGCACGCCAAGCAACGGAAGCAACCGGACCATGATGCGTGAAAACAGCCTCTATATTGATATCATCCGTTAACTTGAATGAATGGACTTTGTCTCTCAATAAAGGAATATCAACACCACCGATTTTAAAGCCGCGTCCCCGCTCACCGACTAAGTGATTACTCAAATAGGGGAAAGCGCCTTGAGGACCAATTAAGCGTCGAATAAAGTCACTTGTCGCTGGCATTAGCTGATTTTTATCAGGCCCATAAACCGACATCGGACGAATACGCGATGAAAAGAAGGAGCCTTTAACATAGGCTGGAATGTCAGCACTATGATCAACATGCAAGTGTGTTAGCAAAATAGCTTCTAGATCAGCAAAGTTAGCGCCTACTTCGCCGAAGGCAACGCTGCTGCCAGGTCCTGCATCAACTAACAAAACAGAGTTATCCTTGTGCCAAACAAGATAACTACTGGAAGCTCGGCCATCATTGAGCTCCGGTCCTCCCGACCCCAACACTTGAAGTGAAACATCGGCATTTTTGCATTGTTCGTATGCATAAGCACTCGTACTAAGTAAACCGAAACTTAATATAATCAATTGGAAAATATTTCTTATCATATCAATCACATGTGGCAAAAGATGAAAAGTATTCTACGATAATACTAAGGTCTGTTGTTCATTGATTTGTAGCAATTAAACAAAACCTGTACCTCGGTTTACTATGAATTCTTTATCGAGATTGGTATTAAAGTTTAAACCTAATCAGCTTACTATCATTAACAAGAAATTAAATGAAACAAATTGTTGTTTGTTAAAACATTATTTAAGAATTAGGGTCTACTGACTCAAGCTAAAAAGGTCGCACCTACTATATGAATAATATTACTGCAGAGGATCTATTAGCTGAAATTCGACGAGCCTTGGGTTTGTCTTTTACACCTTTGATCTTTAAGCATTTTTCTAGCGACATCAATAGGCTTAGTATGCTTTGGAATGATACACGTGGGAACCTCCTTCAAGGACAATTACCGCGTCTTCTCAAAGACATGATTTTCGTGGTTGTTGCTCGAAGCAGAAATTGCCATTATTGTACGACAGCACATATGGCGTTCTGCAAAATGCTAGGCTTAAACAAAAGTGATCTGGATTTACTGGTAAATGATATTGATAAACTTCAACCAGAGAGCGTTCGCTTGGTACTCCAGTTTGTTGTTAAGTTAGTTGATGCAAGCTCTCAAAGTATTCAGGAAAACAAAAAGAGCCTACTTGATGCCGGTATGTCTGAAGGCGATATTGATGAGATTATGTTGATGGCGGGGTTTGCCTGCCATATGACTGTACTCACAAAAGGGCTGGGATTGGAAAAGTCGGCGGATAAAGAATTCGAAGAAATACTACAAGCATAAAGGTGAACAATGGAAACGGCTATTGCATCGAGGTTTAGTCAATCTTTCTTATTAGAGCTTGTAGAAAAGCTCCTACAGATTGAATCTAAAGTAGAAGCATTAAATGTCATTTCGTCACATCTTAGGTTCAGCATCAACCTAGAGTATATGACGTTGCTCCTTGAAGAATCAGACTCAGCTTACCGAATCTATACTCCCGTTGTTGCCAAAAGAATTCCCCATGACCTCTCTACTGACTTGATCGAAAAAGCCAGCTTCGACATAGAACAATACGTCGACTCTTCAGAAACCATATATTCTGATAAGCTCATCGCTATTGAATCGTTAAAAGGCTACAGCCAATATTTCGATGCGGTAAACAGCTGGAAAGTGTTTAGAGTTAGCTCTGGACAAAAGCATTATGGTTACGCATTTATCAGCGACTCACTTACACTTAACCCTATAGAAACACCGTTACTCAGAAGTGTTTTCGAACATTTAGCTTTTGCGCTTTACCGGCTGGAACAGCAAGCGAACTTAGAGGAAGTTAATCGTCAAGTTTCAGAAAATAATGAGTTACTGATAGAACAACAAAAGAGCTTTCAACGTGCAAATAGCGCACTTTTAGAAACACTCGATGAAATTCATGACGCACAAGAAGAGCTACTTGAGGTCAGAAAACAAGCAAGTTTAGGAAAAGTCGTTCGAGGTATCGCACACGAAATCAATACACCTGCTGGCGTTTGCGTAACGGCATCATCAAGTATAGAGACCATCTGCAAGCAGCTGCTTGGTGATTTATCTCAGAACAAACTCACTCAGAAGAATTTCGTCCAGCAGATTGAAAATATCCAAGAGATTGCCGAACTATTACTGCTGAATAGCGGAAAAGTCACCGACTTGGTCAAAACCTTTAAGCATGCAGCAATCGATGAATGGCAAGAAGCCCCTGTTGAATTCAGTATGAATAAGCTGCTGCATGAAGCCAAGAGTCAAAGTAATTTCCGTAATCAAACGGACGCTAACATAGAAGTAGATTGTGCCCATGACATTCTTATGTTCGGGTTTGCTTCTGCGTTAAGAGAGAGCCTTGTGCTACTTATTAATAATGCTATCCACTTTGCTCTGACAACAGCAGAAGATAAGGCGACACTCAGTGCTAGAGAAATCGACGGCCATGTAATGATCAAAGTGTCAGATACTGGTAAGGGCATGACAAAAGAGCAATGCGATCGACTGTTTGAGCCTTTTTACACTTCAACTCGAAGCCAAGATCATATTGGACTTGGGGCTCATATTGCCCATAACTTGGTCACTCAAAAATACAGAGGAAGTATAAAATTAGTCAGTGATCCGCTCTGCCCAACAGTGATTCAAATTAAAATCCCGCAATCGATTAAGGCTTAGCACATGCTTTAAGTATTCGAGCCACTAAACCGGAGCCGTCCATCAGTACTCTTAGCTCAAATATAAATAACTAACGAGTGAACAATTCCGGTTTACTAAGCCTCTAACACCGATATAACGTTTCGAGTTAGATAGCGACTAACCAACTTCCACTTACGCAGGAATTGGTAGCAAAACTTGAACAACAAGGAGTGCGTATTAGACTTATTGCATACGCGCACTGCAAGACGAATTAGCTTAATACTGGTAGAATCTCGCCAGTCTTGGATTATTACTCTGTTTCTATGCAAAGCTTTACCGGTGAACATATCCTCTCGGTTAATCAATTTAACCACGATTCCATTCAAAAAATATTTTCTGTTGCTAATCAAATGCAGCCTTATGCACTTCGCCAAAAACGCACCAAAGTTCTTGATGGCGCAATACTCGGAAACTTGTTTTTCGAAGCAAGTACGCGAACCAGAGTTAGCTTTGGAACAGCATTCAACCTGTTAGGTGGCGAAGTCCGTGAAACAACAGGGATGGAATCATCAGCGCTAGCAAAGGGTGAGTCACTTTTCGATACAGCACGTGTTCTTAGCGGCTATTCTGATGTCGTTGCCATGCGCCACCCAGACAATGGTTCAGTCGCTGAGTTTGCAGTTGGTAGTCGTGTCCCAGTCATCAATGGCGGTGATGGCTCTAATGAGCACCCTACTCAAGCCTTACTAGATTTATACACGATTGAAAAAGAACGGAATTACCATGGCGAGTCGATAGACGGCTTACATATCGCTATGATCGGTGATCTAAAACACGGGCGTACCGTACACTCCTTGTCTAAGTTGTTGTGCTTATTTAAAAACATCCGATTTACCTTGATTTCGCCTAAAGAGTTGGCAATGCCTGATTCGATTATTGACACTATTGAGAATGCAGGTCACCAAGTTGTCATCTCCGATACTTTAGAAGGAAGCTTAGATGCCGATATTTGTTATCAAACACGTATCCAAGAAGAGCGCTTTCCATCTAAAGACGAGGCCAACAAATATCGGGGTAAATTCCGGTTAAATCAGCAGGTTTACACTAAGCATTTCCAGTCTAATACCGTTATTATGCATCCGTTACCTCGGGATTCTCGGGCTGATGCCAATGAGCTGGACAATGATTTAAACCTAAATCCCAACTTAGCTATTTTCAGGCAAACAGACAATGGCGTGCTCGTTAGAATGGCATTGTTTGCATTAACCTTAGGTGTCGAAAATATTGTCAGCAAATACGACACCGATGTTCATTGGTATAGCAATAAAAAGTAAATAGCCGATATCACCTTATTATCTTTGGAACCCATTATTCATGCAAAAATCAAATTCTCTTTTCGAACAAGCGAAACAAAAAATTCCAGGCGGTGTTAACTCTCCTGTTAGAGCCTTTAAAGCGGTAGGTGGAACGCCTCCTTTTATTGAGAGAGCCAATGGTCCGTTTTTGTATGACGTAGATGGTAAAGAGTATGTCGATTACGTTTTATCTTGGGGTCCTATGGTTATGGGGCACAATCATCCTGCAATCAGAGAAGCGGTCGTTGAAGCGGCAGATCGCGGTTTAAGCTTTGGCGCACCAACACAAGCCGAAGTGACTATGGCCGAGAAAGTCACTGAGCTCGTACCTTCTATGGAAATGGTACGTATGGTGAACTCAGGTACTGAAGCAACAATGAGTGCGATACGTCTAGCTCGCGGTTTCACCAATCGCGATAAAATCGTCAAATTCGAAGGCTGTTATCATGGCCATGCTGATGCGCTCCTCGTGAAAGCGGGTTCAGGCGCGCTCACTTTTGGCGTACCTAGCTCCCCGGGTATTCCTGCTGACTTTGCTCAGCATACGATTACGCTTGAATACAACAACCTTGAGCAAGTACAAGCGTTATTTGAAGAAATAGGTGACCAAATTGCGTGTATTATCGTTGAACCTGTCGCCGGTAATATGAACTGTATTCCTCCTGTTGAAGGATTCTTAGAAGGATTAGCTAGCACCTGCAAAAACCATGGTGCCCTTCTAATTTTTGATGAAGTAATGACAGGATTTCGAGTCGCTCAAGGCGGAGCGCAAGCGCTATATAATATTCAGCCCGATCTTACTTGCTTAGGAAAGGTGATTGGCGGCGGTATGCCAGTAGGCGCTTTTGGTGGTCGCAAAGATGTTATGCAACACTTGGCACCTAACGGCCCGGTTTATCAAGCAGGCACACTTTCGGGTAACCCCATAGCAATGGCAGCCGGTTTGGCATCTCTCAATCTTATCCAACAGGATGGATTATACGAGCAACTCACTGAGACCACTCAAACACTCACTGCAGGAATCAAACAACTTGCTGACAAATACGATATCCCGCTGAGTGTAAACAGTGCGGGCAGCATGTTTGGTATTTTCTTTACGGATATAGAGCGTGTAACCACTTACCAACAGGCGATTAATTGCAATACTGAGCAATTTAATCAGTTCTACCATGGCATGCTTGAAAACGGTATTTACTTGGCTCCTGCATCTTACGAAGCGGGATTTGTTTCAGTCATGCACACGCCTGATATCATCCAAAGAACCTTGGATGTTGCAGATAAAGTCTTAGCCAGTATTAAAGCTTAAAGCTTTTACTACGAATATGATTGAGACCTTAGTATCCTTGTATAGCCCCATTCTTGTTGGCATTTTTGTGCTCTATAATGTGGCGCTTGTTGTTTTATTTAGAACCATCAAGCGCCTCAAGCATACTCAACAAGAAGCGCTCAAGGCCTCGAAGGAAGCCAGTAAAAGGTCTCAAATGTCTGCGGCAGAGCAAGCACGAATGGTCAGTCAGACATTCCAAAAGTTTGTTCCCAAGCAATTTGTCGATCACTTCGCAAAACACGGATTAGATACACTTCAGCTAGGTCGCGCTGACGAAGATAACGTCGCCATTCTCTTTATTGATATCAGAGGGTTTACCGGCCTTTCAGAAAACATGAACCCTCAAGAATTAATGAATTTCTTGAATTCTTACTTCTTGCGTATGAATGAGCCTATTCACAAAAATCTGGGCTTTATCGATAAGTTTATCGGCGACGCCATTATGGCATTGTTTGATCACCCCAATGGAACGAATCAACAAAAAGCCATAGACAGCCTACAAGCAGCTATCGACCTTAGGACGGCAATTGACCTCTACAATCAACACAGGCAAAACAGTAATTATCCGCCAATATCCGTTGGTATTGGTATCCACTTTGGGCCTGTAATATTCGGTACCGTAGGTTCTGAAGATCGCATGGATACGACTGTCATTGGAGACGCTGTTAATATTGCTTCTCGAATTGAAGCTCTCACAACGCATTATCAAGCAGACATCATTGTTAGCGCCCAGACACTGGAAACAGCCAACACAGCTTACCGTTATAATCACCGACTACTTGATTGGGTTCGTGTTAAAGGTCGCCAGCAGCCTGTAAAAATATACGAAGTGATTCAACATCAAGATGAAAATGTGCAACGAATCAAGCAACAAACTAATAGCCTGATTGAGCAAGGTTTAGAAGCTCGGATTGAACAAGATTGGAAACTTGCCGTTTACAATTTTGAGCAAGCGCTTGAAATCAATCCAAGTGACAACTTGACTCAGCACCACCTCGACGTTTGCCGAAAACTACAGAAAGAAGATATGCCCTCTGATTGGGATGGTGCAATCGACTTATAATTCCAGCTTCAAAGCTAAGACTTATCTTCTTTACCCCGTCGTCTGAACATACCGGGTCCAATACCAAAGAGTTTTTTAAACATACGAGAAAAAGCCGCTAAAGAGTCATACCCCACAATTTCCGCAATCTCTTCAACAGAACGAGAACTTTCCAATAACAACTTTTGTGATTGTTGAGCCCGCCATTCAGTGACGTATTGCATGGCAGGCATGCCAGCCACATCTTTAAATCGTTGAGCAAAAACTGTACGAGATAATCCGGCTTCCACGGCCAACTCATTTAAGGTCCAACGTCTAGCAGGATCTGCATGAAAAGCTTGTAAGCTCTTACCTAATTTTTGATCAGATACCGCCAGTAAAAAGCCTTCTGTTTGCTCTGTTCTCTCACTCCAAGCGCGAATGGCATGGATAAAGATAATCTCTGACAACCGCTTGATTACAGCATCATTCCCAATGCGTTTTACTTGAGTTTCATAACTCAATGAGCGGATAGAGTCACCAAGCCAAGGATACTTCATCGCTTCGTTGTTTTTCACCACAATCAAGTCAGGTAATTGCTCAATGAGCGCATGTCTGAAGTTCTGATCAAATTCAAAGTGCCCGCATATCAGTTCAACATTGTTAAGTTGCTCATCACCACCGAACTTAAAAACACCGGTTCCCTGATAGCCACTGACTTCAATAGCATCGTCTAAAGGCAAAACTGGAGATTCCGCCTTGTCGCTCAGTGTATGAGCAGCTCCGTGCGGAATGACGATAATGTCGCCTGGAGACAATGTTGTGCCTTCGCTATGACCAGCAATTTTTACCCAACACTGACCTGAGGTAACAATATGAAAGCGCACTACGCGCTTGAAATCAGGAACTCGAATTCCCCAAGGCGCCGAGAAGTCTGTCGTAAAGTAAATGCACCCTTTAAACTTCAGCGTATCAAGAATATCGCTAATAGTATCCATGCAAACTCCTACCAAAAATAATAGATGGAGTATTGCACAGCATCCCACCTCAAGCCTAGCAATGCGGACGATCAAGCAAATAATCAGAACTATAAGGCATAGATGAGTCGATATTGGCTACGACATAATGCATCACACAAAGGGGACACTCGTTATCAGTTACGTACTCTCAAGCAGAAGCTACTAACTGATGTATTCAAATTTTGTTTAAAAGAGGCCAAATATTATGCGTTTTATTACATCTACACTGCATGGGATACTTGATTATGCTGCGGCAGTCGCTCTTATCATTCTTCCTTTTATTCTAGGTTTAGAAGAACAATCACCGCTCGCACACTGGATTTCAGTCATTGCCGGTGTTGGCTTAATTGGTTATAGCTTGTTAACCGAATATACCTTTAGTCTCGCTAAAATGATCCCATTCAAAGTGCACTTGGCACTAGATATAGTCGCTGCAGTATTCTTTGTCATCGCACCGTTTGTCCTTGGATTTGATGGCATAGCGGCTATTTACTATTGGGTGATGGGTGCGGGTGTTGTTGCTGTTGTTGTATTTAGCAACTCAGTTGAACCTGCCTAACGCCTCCGCAGTTGGGAGCTAATGATGGTTCAACTATCAATAGCTCCTCACGTTAACCTAACTATAAGGCGTGATGGCGCCTTATATGATTAATTAGTCCTTCCTCATTAAATTCTAATGACAGTAAGTGCGTACTCGTATATTCAACAACTCTATCTAAGTGGGTTGGCTTCACCTTAGCGCTCTCTGTATATTTTAAGAAGACAACGTTGGAGCCCACCATCATTTCATCAATAGATATGCGGCTGTAGAAAATCTCATCCTGCATTTTCGCAACCATGCCTTTGCGTAATTCGTCCTTATCAGTCACAACCACTTTGTACTTAATATGCTCATCGACAAAATCATCTGCCAACAGTGAGATAAAGTGATCGATATCGTCCTCTGTTGTATTGGATTGTTGCCGCGCGTTCTTTGCTTGTATAAAAGCTTTTGCTCTGTCTTTTAAATAAGCTTCCCTTTGCTCAACATCAGCGTAAACCGCAAAGGTAAAAGACAAGAATAAGCTAAGAATCATCAATCGACTCATGGTTCGTTAGTTACCTTCATTAAAAATAGGCCGGAAAAAACTTCTTTCGTAACTGACAATACATTTGGTTTGTTCAGCATATTCAAAAGCGATAATACATTCGGGATCTTGCATTGAGTCTCTGCGATAGATTTCGTAGGCGGCTAGGCTTGGAAAAGTAAATAATGCCAGAGCAATATTATTGGCCCCTTCAGCAGGTAAAAAGTAGCCATTATGTGTCCCCCCAAACTTATTAACCAAGGGGATCCACATCTTTGCATAGGCTTCAAACTCTTCAACCTTATAGGGATCAATTTCATACTTCAGAAAACAAGTGACCATGCTTAACCTCAAATAACTCAAAAAAATCTAACGAATGATACGTCCCATAGAATCATATCGAGGACGGCCGCCCCGATAAGAGGGATCTTTAATAACAACGAAATAGTAGACCAGATAACCTAGCCAGGATAAAAAGAAGGCCAAAACAAACCAAGCAACTTTATGTAACCCCGCAGCTTTACTCGAAAGCAGTGCCAGAATACACGGCAAAACATTGAAGAAGAAGGTAGCTAAAAAGCCGATGGCTAATACACTCAAAACGTCCATATATAATCCTTTAATAACTTAAATAGAGATGCGAGACAGAGCATATATCATCCATCAATGTTCTGTCACATTTAAGCTAACCACCAAACAGTTTGCCAATT
Organism: Alteromonadaceae bacterium M269; assembly: GCA_004353515.1. Classification (GTDB taxonomy): domain Bacteria; phylum Pseudomonadota; class Gammaproteobacteria; order Enterobacterales; family Alteromonadaceae; genus M269. Next base: position 491,468 of record SMNZ01000004.1, read on the forward strand.
TTACTTATCCCTTTCTGTAAAGCACTTAGGGGTTTAACAACAAATGAATCATACACAAGTTGCTGTGGTTTCTTCTGATATTGCAACTTTAAGTTCAATGACTGCAACTCATCAACTGTTAACGGTAACGCTCGTTCATTGGGTTGATAAGTGCTGCCAATTGGGTAATAAGCTTGAGGGTTACGTTTCATCTCAATATGTGTGCCTAAGATAGCACTCACGTTATTCTCTTGAGTGAATACTGCTAATTTGGCTATCGAGTCCCTGTAGTCATCCCAATCTTTAACGTAAATCAAACCGGGATAGAAAGAGTCACCGGTCAACAGCCACTGAGTATGACTGTCATATACAGTTAGTGCTTCTTCCTGGTGACCAGGCGTTGGGATCAAAGTTATTTCGCGTCCACCAAGGTCAATGTGCTTTTCATCTTTAGGCCAACGTTTGTCTTTCCAGAAGCGTTTAACAGCCCTTGCTTTTGGCTTAATAACAGTAACCTTAGGCTGACCAATGAATTGAGAATCCCCTTTATGGTGATCGCCGTGACTGTGGGAGTGCACGACCAACACTTCTCGATCTAAAAAGCGCTGCTCGCCAACAATCTCTTTAATCTCTTTGTACAACGAAAAGCCATTCTCGTCACCTAAGGCCCCGGTATCCAATACGAGTATCTTATTTTGACCAACTAACACATAGATAAAGGGCGCTTCAAAGTTTAAGCACTTGTTCTGGCGAAGAATAAAACTGGAGTCGTCTGCCTTGAAAACATCAAGAGCTGGATCTTTATTGAGGGAACAATCGGCGGAACCATGCTGCCAACGCTTATTCGCTAGCGCCGTATTGAAATCATTTAATTCGGTATTGCTTTGCGCGAAAGTAATTTCTGCACTCAACGAGAAAACAACAGTCGTAAGTAAAACGAAAGCCCTTATCATATTCATGCCCTTCCAATTTAATATGGAAGGACATTTCATACGACAGGCTAAGGAGTATCAACCAATAACATGTAACAGCTAGTGAATAGCTCAGCTTTTTACTTCAACAACACCTTCCATTGCCTGATCTTGATATCGTTTGTACAGCGCTTCAACATCGGGGGATTCCATTTCTCCAAGCATGTCTTTCTCTGCTAAGAATTCTGGATTGTAGAGTTTAGAAAACGAACGCTCACCTAAATCACAAGCGAAGGTTACGATCGTTTTACCGGGACCGGAAACAGAAGCCGCTCGCAATGCACCTGCAACATTTAAGGCTGAGCTACTGCCTAATACGATGGCGTCATTTTGCGAAAGGTAATGCGCAACGGTCACTAAATCTCGATCAGGTAGATTAATGGCCTTGTCGATTTTTGCCTTACGGAAGTTATCAACTGTACGCATAATGCCAACGCCTTCAGTGAATGAACTACCACTGGATTTGTATTCTCCATCGCGTAAAAAGCTATGAATGCCAGAACCATCTGGATCCACCAGCCAAACTTCAACATTCTCATTCTGTTCTTTAAGATAGTGTGAATTACCAGCGATTGTGCCCCCTGTACCACACACAGACACAAAAATATCGACTTCCCCTTCCGTTTGCTGCCAAATTTCTGGCCCGGTATTCAGATAATGTGCTCTGTAGTTACTTAAATTTTCGAATTGATTAGCCCACCAGTAATTTTCGTTTTCTTCACCTAAACGGCGAGCTGTGTGGTAGAAATGATTCTGATCTTTAAAGGGGCAAGGATCAACCAAGGTTAAATTGGCACCGTGCAAACCAATCAATCGCTCTTTCTCAATCGTTTGCCCCTTCGGCATCACAACCTGCAGATCATATCCCATTGCTTTTGCAATAATTGCCAAGCCAATGCCAGTGTTGCCAGCAGTACCCTCTACTATGGTCATGCCAGGCTTCAGTTCCCCACTTTCTTGCGCATCAAGAACCATCTGCAAAGCTGCCCTGTCCTTAATCGAACCTCCCGGATTTTGGAATTCACACTTGAGATAAATGTCACATCCCGTCAGCCGCGATAGCGACTCCACCTTCAGTAAGTCGGTATTACCCACCATTTGGCTCAGGTTATTCATACGCATAGTTTAAAACTCTCTTTTTAGAATTAGGGGATAGTCAAAAATAACGGCTTCAATGCCTAAGCTAAGGCGACCGCTTGATTAAATAGATCGTTATTATCAATCGCTTTACTGATCATCATTGCACCTTCCAATAACGATACTGTTTTAATCGCCAAGAGTTGAGCTTCTTTTTGGTCAACTTTCTTATGGAGTTTATGAGCTCTTTCTAACCAAGCGAGATTCCTCTCAAAGAATTGTTTCGTTTCTGCTCTCACCTTATCGGGTAAACAGTCTGTTTCAGCACCTAACAAGCCACATAAGCACATCTTCTCGTCTTTTATTAGGGCTTGCCTAAAAAGGTCGACATAAGTATCTATTGGATCCTTCCCTTCACTGACAAGCACTTCAGGATCTCCCAAAGCACCTAAAAAGGTTTCAGTATATTGTCTGGCGAGCTCTGCTCCCAAGTCAGCTTTAGTTGGAAAATGATAATGCACACTAGCACTCTTGATGCCAACATCGGTTGCTAACTCCCTGAAACTGAAGTTGCTATAACCGCCTTGTCTCACCTTACTTTCTGCTGCTTTTAGCAATGCTTGTTTTTTTGTCATTCTTATATCTCTGCATAGGATTTGTTAATCCTCGGTTCCTCTACGAATTATCAACTAGCTGCTAGATCTTAACAAGCTATGCAGGTAAAGTAGCCGCCAACAAAACAATCTACCTTCTGATAGATATGTAAACTATATACCAAAAATGCCACGTTGTAGAGGCTCAGTTAGAGTGTGTTGGCATGACTTATATGAAAAGAGAGAGGTTAAGATGCTAAATACAGACGTTATAATTGTAGGTGCCGGTTTAGCAGGTCTTTATGCATCGCTAAGGCTCACTCAGAGAAATATTCCGCACATAGTGCTAGAGGCCAAGAATGAAGCTGGCGGAAGAATAAAAGCGTTAAAAGCCGATGAGGAAAGCTCTGAAAGTTATGATCTAGGCCCGACTTGGGTATTCCCTCATCAACAGAAGCTTCAACAGTTAACCCAAGAGTTGAACCTCGAACTTTTTAATCAGTACATTCAGGGCGATGCACTTTTTCAACGAGCAGGTTCTCATGCGCCAGAGCGGTTTTCCGGAGCCGGCGCAATGGAACTATTCAGGATAAAGAACGGAACTTACTCTATGATAGAGGCTTTGGTTCAGCGTTTACCCGACGGCCAATTAAAACTTAATCATGCCGTTCACTCCATTGAAAGAGAAGAAGGCTCGTGGTCGCTTAAAGTCAATAATGATGGAGAGCAAAAAGACTTCAAGACAAAACACCTGTTGTTAGCGTTACCTCCGAGAATGGTTGTTCAGCACTTAACACCTCAAAACTGGGCTTCAAAAACTCTGCTCAAGCAACTTAATGCGTCGCAAACCTGGATGTCAGCGCAAGCTAAATTCATTGCAACATACGACAAGCCATTCTGGCGAGAACAAGGGCTATCAGGGCAAACATTTAGCCAAATCGGTCCTATGATTGAAATGCACGATGCTTCGATCACTGAAACTAACAATCATGCCCTATTCGGGTTTATTGGTTTGCCAGTTCATCAACGTAATCGCTATTCTCTGACTCAGTTGAAAGACAGCTGCCTTGAACAATTAGCTTATTTTTATGGCGATGTTGTACACCAATACCAGCAATGTGAAGTCATGGACTGGGCTAAAGACCCTTGGGTCGCATCAGAAAGAGATATTAACGAACCATCGAAACACCCAACATTTCATACGGCTTCCTTTGAACAAGAGCTTAACTCATTAAATTTATATTTAGCTGGTAGCGAGTTTGCAACAAGCGATCCTGGTTATCTCGAAGGAGCTGTCGATGCGGTTGATCTATCCTTGCAAAGACTTTTTCCATTTATCGGACAATAATTAAAGCCATAATTATGTGTACTAAATACAGTTAATTTGATGCTCACAAAACAATCTACCTACTGATAGATTGACAAAAATAATTCTTTGACGTATCTTTCAAATAACACAAACTATCAGGTGATAGGTTTTATCAGATTAAAGCTAAAAACGAGGAATCGAAAATGAAGATTGCGGCAGATTTTAACAAACGAGAAGTTGTTCACAGTGAATCGCTAGATTGGATAAAGTCTCCAATGGCAGGAGTTGAACGTCGTCCTTTAGATCGCATCGGCGGTGAAGTTGCTAGAGCAACAACGATAGTTCGCTACGCACCAGGTAGCCACTTTTCTCCTCACGTTCATACAGGTGGAGAAGAGTTCATTGTATTAGAAGGCGTTTTCCAGGATGAGCATGGTGATTTTCCTGTCGGCTCCTACGTACGTAATCCTCCGCAATCAAGCCATAAACCAGGCTCAGACGATGGTTGTGTCATCTTCGTAAAACTATGGCAGTACCAACCGGACGACAGAAAACACGTAAAACTTCGTATGGACACTATGGGCTCTGTTGCCGATCGGAACAACCCTGGACTTTCAATTACTCCTTTATTCAAAGACGACTTCGAAGAAGTCAGCCTGTTGCACTTTGAGCCTAATGCTACGGCAAGTATTGATGCACCTTCAGGAGCTGAATTATTAGTTTTAGAAGGCGATATTCTGGAGAGCGGCGACGAGCTGGTAAAACACAGTTGGTTACGCACACCTATTGGAACGTCACTCAAGGCAACAGCCGGCGCAAAAGGCGCTAAGGTCTGGATGAAGTCAGGACATCTAACTGATGTTCAAAATCAAATTGCTCGTCTAGAAAACGCTTAAACAAGCGTTTCAAGTCAAGTCGTTATTGATGGGAGATGAACAATGAACGCCATATTAATCGAAGCAAACGAACTGGTATCACTGATAGATAAACAAGATGTCATTGTTGTTGATACACGATCACCAGAAGAATATGCAAAATCCCATATTCCGGATGCAGTCAATATCCATGAGATATTCACTTACCTGTCAGCATCAACGCCACAAGGCATTAAAGCCATGCGCCAGAAATTTACAGATGCTCTCGGCAATGCGGGTATTAGTAATAACAGCACTGTTATCTTCTATGAAGAAGATATGGATAAGGGGTTTGGCCAATCATGTCGAGGATACTTCTTGCTTTCCTATTTAGGTCATAAGCAATCCCATGTTCTGCATGGTGGCTTAGCAGCATGGAAAGCTGAAGGTTACGAGACCAATGATACGACTCCTGATATATCCCAAAAGAAACTTGTTGCCGACGATTCTGGCTTACCACTGATTGTAGGCAAAGAGGAAGTCTTTAATGAGCTCGGAAAAGATAGAGTAACCTTGCTTGATGTCAGAGATGTTGATGAATGGATAGCAGAGAGCAGCTCTCCTTACGGTAAAGACTTTAGTCCTCGCAAAGGGCGAATCCCCGGCGCCAAATGGCTTGAATGGTACCGCATGATGAAAGCCAGCGATAAAGGTAAACGCATCAAATCTGCTGAAGAAGTCAAAGCTGAATGCCGTAACATTGGGCTCGACTTCGACAAGCCTATCTGGCTTTACTGCTTCAAAGGTTCAAGAACATCAAATACTTACGTCGCATTAAAGCAGGCTGGATTTGAAAATGTCTCTACCTATTTTGGTTCCTGGAATGAATGGGCTCAGGATTTGGATATGCCTATAGAAGAAGGTTTACCAGAGAGTTAATTTTTAAGACTTAAGGTTTCTGGGGGTAGTACTTTCCACCTTGTATTACCCCTTATTTATCAAGGCATCGAGCAAAATCTTTAGCAACTATTTCACGCAAACAACCCAGATCAACTTCATCCAATTTATTGATATATAGACAAGCCACCGACTTTTTATGTTTTCCTAGCTTTTCATAAAGAGCCGTTGCACCATCAAACTTGTCGCTCACATAAAGCGTCATATTCGCTTTTCTAGGCGAAAACCCGGCTGTAGGCATTATCCCCTCTCGCCCTGCGTCAGTAGCGTACCGAGTTTCTCCAAAACCTATAATGGAAGGCCCCCACATCACAGCTGGAAGTCCAGTTATTTCTTTATACAGCTCAAGCATTTTGAGGGTATCTGCTTGTCTCCGTTTGTTTTCAACATTAGCAATAAACTCATCAACTGAAGCTGAAGTGGGTACGGTTTTATTTTCGGCCATTTTATTAATCCCCTCACTCTTCTCAAGTTAACAGTAACTCATTTACTGTTTGCGTGGAAAGTAGCTTAGGCATAGCTTCTTATTTCATTGTCGCTTTTATTCAAGACAACCAAGGCCTTAAAGCCTAAGCTAGCATCATCCATTCATCATTTAAGCTAAAAACAATGAGCATCCTAACCTTCAGGTACACCATACTCTATGTAGATAATGTCGCTGGCACCTTAAATTTTTACACATCAGCCTTTGGATTAAAAACAGCCATGCTGCATGAAAGTGGGGACTACGGCGAACTCGATACAGGGAATACAAAGCTTTCGTTCTCATCGATAAAGCTGATGAAAGAATTAGGTAAAAACCCGGCAGAAACCAAAAACACAAACCCTACCTTCGAGATAGCCTTTGAAACAGATAATGTCTCCGACGCTCTTACCAAAGCGCTAGATGCAGGAGCAACATTGGTTCAAGATGTTGAACATATGCCTTGGGGACAAACCACCGCCTATGTCAAAGATATCAATGGATTTTTAATCGAACTCTGTTCCCCGATAACTACTCAAGCGTAACCGGGGTCATCAAGCTGAGCTGCAATACTCGATGAAGCAGCGAGTTCCGATGGGCTCAGCTTAAACCAGCGGCGTATTTCTCTATTCATATGAGATTGATCCGAAAACCCATAAGTATCAGCGACTTCAATAAAAGGTTTTGACTGAGTCAAAGCTCTAGCGGCTTTTCGTACTCTTGCTAATTGAAACCAGTAGCTTGGGCTTTTCGCCGTCTCCTTCAACACCAATCGTTGCAGAGTTCTCATTCCAACACCTAGTTGGCTAGCAGCCTGTTTAACAGAGGCTGCGTTCGCAGATAAACAAGATAACGCTTCATCAGTGCTGCTGCTTAAATGAGTAAAGTCTTCAATCAAGTTATATACGTCCTCTTGATCAGGGGCTTTATCTTTCAACACTGACAATATGCTCGATTCAGAGATACGCACACCTGGTTTAAATCTAAAACCAGTATAGAGAGCTCCTTTTTCAACATTGATTGCTTCTGCACATTCAAACAGAGGAGATACAAACCATTGTGGCCCTTCATCAGGGTCCAAACTTTTAACGATCAAATCTCTACAACCATCGGGCACAATGACTGCTCTTGTATTTTCTGTAGAAGCTGAATGCCAGACAGCGCAAAGATTGTTATTCATAATCTGCTTAATTACCTCAATTAGGCACTACAAAAAGTTCAATATAGCATCACGTAATCAATAGCTCCTTCCATGCCGCAATTTTCTTCTCTAAGCTCATTGTATGAGCAGGGCTTGTTGAAGGTAAACGCACAAACGACATGCCTTCAGGCTCAATAGTGGGTAACACATAACGATTGAAGCTCTTCTCTGCTTCGCCACCATTAAATCCAACTCTCTCAATATTTGGATGTTGTTCAAAAAAGCGGATGAAGTCATTGGGCACTCGTGTTCCAGTTTCTATATCACTATCTAAGCTACCTGGGCGAACACAGCTATGAAGCACATCCCATACCGCAACCTGTGAGGATTTGAGCTTTACCGCTCTATCACCATAAGGTAAATCGAGATCAAAAGAAAAAAGCTGGGCCATAATTGGCCAAAAGGCATTTCGAGGGTGGGCATAGTATTGCTCGGCATCCAATGAAGCCACACCTGGCATACTACCGAGAATAAGAATACGAGCAGAACGCTCGGCAATGGGTTTAAAACTAGTAATAGTATCCATAACTACCGATGGTAAGTTCAATCAAAATAAGAACACAGATAATGCATTTTGCTTTTGGTATCGCCAAGCCCTCACCCCAAGTCTTAGGCTAAATTATTAGCCAAGCCACTGATGTATAGTCAGTTTTTTGTTCGAATAAAGACTCGAATAATGCATTCAGACACTTATTAAGCTAAGCTCGATAACAGGCTAATTCATCCAACAAGGTATTAACACTACCTATGTGCTGCTAAAAATCACTATGTCTTTAAGTCGATATAGTTTGCTGCTGCTCTTTATCCTATCTCCTTTTTCTGAGGCAAAGAAGTTGGTTTTCTTCGTTGGAAGCCCGCAATTTCCTCCAGTAATTTATAAAGACCAAGACACTGGTAATTTTCAAGGCATAGTGCCTGATATACTCAACAGTATGCCTGAGTCATCTATAGAGATTGAATATATTCATCACAATCGCCTACGTGGAGAAGATGCTCTCTATACGAATGAGGTCGACGCCACCATACTCACTAAGGAATGGGCAAGCAGCCCAGAAAAGCTGATTTTTACCAGCCCAATCTTTAAACATCGTGACTTTATATACAGCGACGCTCCGTTTCCCGCTGGCGCAGAATTGGACACAACGATTACTGGCTCTGATGTTTGTGCAAGGCGTGGCTACACCTACCCTAAATTACAACAATTCTTCGACCGCGGCTCTGCAAAACGTATAGATACCTCTAGCGAAGAAACTGAGCTTAAGATGTTATTACTAGACAGATGTCATGTCGCTGTTGTTAATGAGTTCATCGCCGACTGGCTTATCAACAATAATAATTGGCAGGATGATATTTATAAGTTGCAGTATCCACTCAGCGATATCGACTTTACCATGGCCTTCACACCCGACTGGCAAGATTTTGTACTTCAACTCAATGACCACATCAGTCGCATTGAAGAAAGCGGCGAGTTAGCAGCAATTATACGTAGAAATCGAGGTCTAGACTGAAGCAAACGGATAAGGCAAAAAACCTTATAGAACACTTCATAGACTCAGCATATTATTAATCTAGTTTAACTCCAGGCGGAACTAATAAGCACAAATTCACTCTATACCCCAACGTGCTTTGTGCAAGGAAAAGCCTGTTGTTAACACATTCGATTAGCTTAGATGTAGATATCGCACCTGAACCTCTACTGGAGATTGGGGAGCATGACATTGATGAAGCACATGCAGTTATTCATGTTATCAATTTGGATGACTTCGAGGACACAAAGAACAAGCAACCTAGTACGTCAGCTTCATTTAACAACAAGCTACTTATCATGCTGATGTTGTCACTGATGCTTCACGCTTTAACCTTTTACTTGCTCAACTTACGTATCAAACTGCCATCGCTACTCGAAAAGAAAGAGCAGCCACTTATCATTCAAGCAAAACTCTATACACCACCGAAAACTGAGATCATCAATGAGCCAGAGCTTGAAAGCAGAGTAGAACCAGAACCCATTGAGGTTCCGGAAGTGCAAGAGCCAGAGATCCAAGAGACCAATGAAGATACGGTTCCAATAGAAGAGTCAGTTGTTATTAAAGAGCCTATAACTGTTGAACCAGAACCTTTAGATGAGCCGCCGCCTCAACCTGAAGTACCTGTAGAGCAACAGCAAACAGAACCTGAAGTTAATCGACCCATCACTCGCCCAAGATCGCTTTTTGACACAAGGGCAGTCACAGATTTAAGAGCCTTAAATGAAGCCAAACAAAACAGCTTGGCAGATGATGCGTTCAGAGAATATCAGTACAACAGGGTTCACCCTGAAATAAATACTAACCCTAAGCAGGCACTGCAATTTACAGCAGAGGAAAATAGACAACTTGCAGACCAGCAGCTGTATAACTCCAGGGCAAAAATAAAGACAGACTGTAAAAAAGTTGCAGGCAAAGCTTTAAGTATCCTCGGTTATCTTGCAGGAGGCGCTGTTGAATGCCTTAAGAATCCAGAATTTAAGTCCTTTATTCAAAAGCGTTTGGAAGAAACTAACTCAGCCCCGCCTTCCAAATAACCTATCCCATAGGCTTTTCTTTTTCGGTTGCGGCAACACAAGTTGCCCTTCACAAGATTGTGCTTCAGGTAGAGCATCTGAAATAGCAGGCAAAATCACACTATTGGGGCAACCAGGCTGAAGATGAACCCCCGTATCCGCATCAAAGCTAGTCATAGCCAAACTAGAAGGAAAACGCCTTGCTAATGATTTGGGGTAACGCCCTTTCTGATAGCTAACAAATAATCCCAGTGCACCGCTCGCACCGCTCAATCCGGTTGATTGGTTATCATCCTTACCAACCCAAGTCGTGACCAAGTTATACTTATCAAATCCTGTAAACCAACTATCACGATAGTCATCTGTCGTGCCGGTTTTACCCGCCATATTAGTATTGGGGAACGTCTTGTCGATTAAAGTGGCTGTGCCCTCTTTAGTGACTTTATGCAATCCAAAGTTAAGCAGATAGGCTGCATTCTCATCAACACGTTGCTGCCCTTCTACCTCTCTCTTCCAGAGTATATTGTCGTTCACCGTGCTTACCGCTAAAAGAGCATGCAAGGGTTTATATTCGCCATTATTCGCAATGGTTTGGTACATCTGATTAACTTGTAGCGGTGACAAGTTTACTGCGCCTAAAGTCAGAGATGGATATTCATTCACTGGCTCAGTCACACCAAGAACATGCAGCATATCGGCAACATAGCCTAACCCTAACTCCATCCCGAGATTCACTGTCGGCACATTCAGCGATTTCACCAAAGCGTCTAACAGGCGTACCTGACCTCTAAATTTCTTATCCGCGTTTTTCGGGGACCAGGTATTACCGCGATCACTTTGCAGTGTGATGGGTTCATCCTTTAATGGTGTAGATAATTGATAGCTTTCTGCTTGCTCCAATGCAGCTAAATAGATAGCAGGCTTAACCAAAGAGCCTATAGGGCGCTTGGCATCTATAACACGGTTGAACCCCTGAAATTGCGTATCTCGTGCCCCAACCATAGCTCGGATTTCACCACTGTTTATATCCGTAACCATCATCGCACCTTGTAGCTCATCCAACTTCCGTTGACGCTCCAGATGAGTAAGGCCTTGAGTAATTGCTCGTTCTGCCTGCCTTTGAGCATGAGGGTCCAGCGTTGTATAAACTTTAAGGCCACTTTGCGTTAACGATGCATCAATGGACAATTCACTGAGCTCCCTTTTCACTTTATCCATGAAGGCAGGATGCTTTCCTTTTCCAAACCGAGAACTGCTGACCAAAGTGATAGGGCTTGCCGCATATGATTCATACTGTTGAGGATCGATCACATGGTGTTCCATCATTAAGCGTAAGACGATATTACGTCTCGTTTCTGCACGCTCAGGATGACGTCTTGGATTGTAATAGGATGGGCCTTTAATCATACCAACCAGAGTCGCAATTTCAGGCACGGCTAATTCGTTAAGCGGGCGATCAAAGTAAAAATGGCTAGCCAACCCAAAACCATGAACTGCGTTAGCGCCACTCTGTCCGAGGAAAACTTCATTCAGGTAAGCTTGAAGAATTTCATCTTTGTCATAGCGCAGCTCAATCACTAACGCCATTAACGCTTCCTGCGCCTTTCGAGGAATAGACTTTCTATTACTCAGGAACAGGTTTTTGATCAGTTGCTGCGTTAGCGTACTACCACCCTGCACCGCTCTGCCAGCTGCAATATTTGCCATTAAAGCGCGCAATATGCCCAATGGCGCAATACCGTAATGATTATAAAAGTCTCGATCTTCGACCAAAATCAGCGCATCAATCAGGGACTGTGGCACTTCGTCGATAGCCACCAGCATACGATCTTCCTTTGCACCACTTACCAATCGAGTAACCAGCCACGGCTCTAGCTGCATTTTATTGCGCTCTTCAGCCGTATTTGTATTCACTATCCGGCTAACACGACCGTTGGCAAAGCTAACTGTCAGGGCTTCTTGAGTTTCAAAGCCATTGGGAGATTCATATTCACGGCGAATTAGCGATAACTTGGTCTGGCTTAGTGAATAATCGCCACTTTGTTTGGGCGTACGAACTTTTCTATAGCCAAGCAGTTTCAGCTCTTCAATAATCTCTCCACGCGCTATCTCTTGGCCTTTTTCAAGAGTTAATGCCCTAGCGTATATCTGAGTAGGTACTTGCCACTTGTTCCCATCAAAAGTCGCTTGGATTTTGGCGTCTAAATAGAAACCATAAGCGACCATGATCACTAAAAAAACAAAAAAGAGCTGCCAAAAATGTCGTTTGAACCACTGCCACGTCATGACAAAAGGTCTAGCTAGATACTTTCCCATGAATACATCCCTGTTAAGAAATCAAAGGCTGACCGTACAGCCAGAAAAATGTTGAAGAAGAAAAATAAAAACGCAATGGCATGTATTAAAACAAGTCACTTCCTAAAAAAACAGCCTCTATTCTACACATTAATCGCCCCCTTTTTCATGTATAAATATACAGAACAAGTTAATGAGAACAATTTGCAATTAATAATCATTATCATTAGTATTCATAGAGAATTAAATTACCGTCACCTTGTACGGACATCATTATGAATATGGAACTTAAGATGAATCAGAATAAAGAGCTGAAAAAGGTCGGATTAAAAGTCACACATCCGAGGATTTTGGTGCTCGAAGTGCTTCAGAATCCTGAAAAGAAGCATATCAGTGCAGAGGAAATATATCGGATATTGCGTGATAGAGGTGAAGAAATTGGGTTAGCAACAATCTATCGAGTCCTGAATCAATTCGACGATGCAGGAATTGTAGATAAACATCATTTTGACGGCGGCAAATCTGTTTTTGAATTAAGCGATACTGATCATCACGATCACTTGATCTGCCTTAATTGCGGTAAAGTCATTGAGTTTGAAGATAAAATTATCGAGAGATGTCAGGTAGAAGTTGCTGAACGAAACATGATGACCTTAACCCACCACAGCTTATACCTTTATGGCACCTGCATAGGTGGCTGCACTCCCGAACAAGAGACTTCTTCACCTGATTCATAAAATTTAGCTATTAACGACTTTATTTAATTGCAGAGATAGCTCACAACTTTTAGTAGTAACAACGGCCATATATGAGAAATATAATTTCTGAAGAGGTAACTCACGTCCATCACTGGAACCAGAATCTCTTCACTTTTAAATGTACCAGACAACAATCATTGACATTCGAAAGCGGTCAATTTGTCATGATTGGCCTCGAAGTTGATGGCAAACCTCTTATGCGTGCCTACAGTATTGCAAGTGCCTCATATGAGGACGAGCTCGAATTCTTCAGCATAAAAGTTGAAAATGGTGCTCTTACTTCTCGCTTGAAGGACATCCGAGTCGGGCAAAACATTATGGTGTCAACTAAAGCCGCTGGTACCCTAGTCCCGGGGCATCTGATCCCAGGAAAACACCTTTATTTGCTTAGCTCTGGCACTGGCCTAGCTCCATTTATGAGTATTATTCGAGACCCACACATTTACGAAAGCTATGACAAAATCATACTCGTTCACTGTGTTCGAGAAGTTTCCGAGCTCGCCTATCAACAGGAAATAGAGCATCACCTCCCCGATAACGAGTACTTTGGCGATCTCGTCCGAGAAAAATTACTCTATTACCCAACGGTTACTCGTGAACACTACCAATACAACAGCTTAGGTGTTCCTGACGGTTTAAAGGCACATCAAGGTAGAATCACTACGCTACTAAAGGGTGAGAGCTTTAGCACTGATTTGCAGCTACCAAAACTCGATCCAGAGCATGATCGATTTATGCTTTGCGGCAACAATGCAATGCTTCAAGATATAATGACAATATTGAATGAAAAAGGGTTTTCGAAAGCAACCTCTCGCTCACAGGGGCACTATGTCATCGAACAAGCCTTTATAGAAAAATAACAATCAAAAACAGATTGGTACTCGTTCTTGAGTACCTCTTACCTCACACCAGACTTTTCACTTCAATCATAGTTTGGCGCAAACACACCTTTCATCGTGATTTAACAACACAATCACTTTACCTACTTTCAAGAACCCCAGAACAAATGTGAGCAATTCGAGTATCAACGGCATTAATGAAAAAATTATGAGGAAATAATAAATTTACAGTGGGAAATAAAAAAGCAGGCCCCAGGGGAGGCCTGCCAAATTGTGAGCAAACGCCACCATAGAAAACACATAACTAGATGACGATTAGATAATATACCTCCACACCCTCAATTGCAAATAGAAATTATTATCATTTGCAATTATTTATTAATTTCACTAACTCCCTATTACTTGCGTTATCCGTGGAAGCCACATCAAAGTGAATGCACCAAAAACCCCGAGCGTTGTCACCAAGGTTCCAACCCAAAGCACGCCACTCACTGCGGCTTTCTTCACTTTGCTCTTTTGGCGTTTAGCCCAAAAGTAAAGTTCAGCAACTAACATTGGCAACGCATAACAAGCGTATGAAAAAAATAAATCTGCAGGGCCATCCAGCGTACTGTTATTTCCGTTAGCGCCTTGATTGATCATAAACCAGGACATCAAATATAAACGAAAGGTCCAGACACCGTTGATTAGGATAAAAGCATGAACAGCAAAGCGCTTATGTAAGTCGAACTTCTTTAGCATTGCATAACGCCAAGCGAGAAGCGATACAACCAGTATCAACACACCATTTAGAGATATTCCATAAGCACCGATGTCACTCAATCGCGAACCTCTACCCCAGGTTAAATACAATCCGGTAACAGCACCTATCAATCCTAATGTCAGAAACAACCGGCCATTCCATCTGTGGAACGCGGGGTAGTTCTTTCTGACGTAAGGCATAATTTGAATCACGCCTCCCATACTCAAGAGGGCGGCAGGAATAATATGGGCAAGCATGGCGAAATTACCTGAGTTATCTCCCTCAATATAACCTGTGATCATATGAGAGAAATCAACATTACCTACTCCACCTCCCACCAAAGGGAAAGCAAAAGTAGTGAGTATATAAAGAGCAAATAACCACTGCCCTATTAAGGCAACCACCAACCAACTGGAGACTGATAATTTTAAGGCGCTTTCTGCCTTTATATTAATGGGAGTTTCGACGTACGTTTTTTGAAGTTCCGTTTGACTATGCATTTTTGACTCAACATTGTTATTCATCAGGCTGCCATTATTGGCGTCGTTTGGGTCCCGTATCTCGCCGAATTCGGAATCTGATACCCAATTTATCCTGAGAAAAGACAAAAAATTTGTAGTGAAACAATTCTTAACAAAGCATCTTGGAATATTGTAATGAACCGCTTTAGTATCAAAGTAGAAGAGACTAAATAACTATAAGATGATGGGACTACAATACGCTTACAGCGCTTTGCTAGCCGTTGGCTTAACGGCACTTATTGCACAACTTACTGTCAGTCAGAAAAAGACCGTACACGTCGTTTTTGCTATCTTTTGTGGTTCCATGGTGATGGTCGCAACCAGGCACTTAACATCCGACAATATCGGCATCTATCAATACTTGATTGGGTTAGGAACATGCGCCACCTGTAACGCATATTGGCTCGTATCAAGAGCATTGTTTAGAGAAAGACAACCAATCTTTTTAAGACATATTCTTGTTGCTCTCGCTATCGCGGTTCTGGTCATGCTTGATCAAGGAATTGAAATGGTGAATGCACTAGCCGATTCCCCCTTTTCCCAACTCAATGCATTGTCATCATCATTAGGTGAAGTGACCAACTTATTGTCATCTTGCATCCTAATGTTGAGTTTTTGGGAAGCGGCAAGAGGTTTTTCGAGCACCGCTGGCGCGCAAAGGTGGCAACGCATCGCTTTTATGATTTCATTTGCTACCGGCGTGACTCTTTGTACAGTTATCGCTAAGGGATTTTTTAACGAAGAGCAACTAGCCACTGTTTTCCCATGGTTTGTCGCATTTTCAGCCCTACAAATTATCTTGGTGACACAAGGAATCATCATTAGCCAAGCTTATGAAGAACGGAAAGCAAACGACGAGGAAAAACTAGCTCCGCTGGTACCAAGGGAGATTCAGGATAATGAAGATGAAAGAGAGTTAATCGCTAGGCTTAAGAAGATTCTTTTCCAAGATAAGCTATTCCTTCGGGCAAACCTCAAAATGGTCGACATCGCGCACTTGTTAGATGTTCCCGAATACAAAGTCAGTCGCACGTTAAGATCCCATTTTAGTGCAAGGAACTTTAATCAATTTATCAATAGCTTACGAGTTAAGCACGCTAAAGCATTATTAGAAGCTCCCGATAGTCGGCACTGGACCATACTCGTCGTTGGGCTCGAAAGTGGCTTTGGTTCAATAGGCCCTTTCAATCGCGCATTCAAATCTGAATTTGGCCTTACACCCAATGAATACAGGCAATCATTGCATGTTGAGAAGGAAGTTGCAGAATCAGCTTAGCGACTGGTTAATTTAAGCTCATCTTTTTCAAAAATAGAGTTGATAATCATTATCATTTGCATTAGTATCAATTACACATAACGTCATTAAGTTTACTGGTCTTTTCTTGATGCAACTTATGTATTGGCGGGTAGTTATTTATGCAGGGTAGCTACTCGCCCCATCTTCCTTCCAAATAATCAATCGCTCTCAATCATCGATTTAGCATCAATAATTCGCTCATACAGATAATCCAAAAATGTTCTGATTTTGGGTACCTTGCGCAAGTCAGATTGGACAAACACCCAAACTTCTCGACGACTCAAAACAACGCCTGGAGTTATGCGCTCAAGGGCGGGGTCTTTTTCACCGATAAAGCAAGGAAGTATAGTTGCTCCTAGCCCTTTTCTTGCACCTTCGAGTAAAGACTCGACACTGGTACAGCGCATGCGACACATATCGTCAGGTATATGCGGAGATAGTGCAGGCCATTTGGGACTTCCAGAGCCATCGTCCCAATTCAACCATCTCATCTGTTCTGGCTTATGTTGGAATTCATTCAGGAAGTCATGAGATGCATAAGATGCAAAGGTGGCCGTAGCAAGCCTGCGCCCAAAATAATCATCTTTTGGGGAGTTAGAGGTTAAAATTGCAATGTCTGAATTAAAGCGCGTTTCGCTGTCAAACTGCCTTGTAACACGCAGGTTAATTTTCGGGTACGCTTTTAAAAAATCAGCACATAGAGACAGGAGCAAATGATCTGACAGTATGTCTCCCGTAGAAATGTTTACCGTCCCTTCGTAACCAAAGTCATCAATTAAAAGTGTTTTTTCTAACGATTGAGTTTCGGCTTCAAGCTTGATAGCGCTCTTAACACAAGCTTCACCAAAGGGGGTTAATTGATCTCGTTTCTTTGATTCGTGAAAGAGTTGCCTACCCAATACTGACTCCAAAGACTGCAAACGCCGAGAAACGGTGCTCTGATCAATTCCAAGTTCTTTAGCCCCAGCTGTAACTGAGCCACCTCGAGCAACTGCTAACAACACTCTTAAATTATCCCAGTTATTCATCGTTGCAAATTCGCATGATTACCATGATTTTTTGACCATTTCATGCAATTTAACATTGACCTATAGTCTGCTCAACCATTCATAAAGGAGATTAAAAATGACTGCATATTTCGTAGCCCGATTAAAAGTAAAAGACACTGATGCACTCGCAGAATATTCAAAACAGGCTGGCCCCATCCTCGCCAGTTTTGGTGGAAAGCTGCTATTCAAAGGTGGAGCCGACAATATTTTCTTAGGAGAAACTGACTACAAGAACATAGCGGTCTTCGAATTCGCTAACCGTAAAGCAGTAAATGATTTTTATCAAAGCGATGCCTATCAAGCCATAGTCCCTATTCGCTCTCAAGGTGCCGATATGTTGTTCTCGGTCCACGAACCAGTTTAGCCATCACTCCGTGGACTTACCCTGAGCACGTAACTGACGATTAGTTTTTAGTGACGCTTCAGCAACACTAGGATCTTCCGGCCAGAAGTGCTTAGGGTATTGGCTTTTCATATCTTTGCGGACTTGCTGGTAGCTCGAACTCCAAAACCCTGGCAAATCTTGTGTAATCTGGATAGGCGTTTGCCTCGGTGATAGTAATTCAATGACGATTGGTAGCTTGTTGTCCGCAATAGCCGGGTGGGAAGACAAACCATACATTTCCTGCATTCTGACCGACAAAACGACTTTATCAAGGCCAACATAATCTAACTTCGCGTTCCGACCACTTGGCAGCTCAATACTTTCGGGTAACAGAGAAATGATGCGCTGCTGGAGATCGTAGCTGAGCAAAGGCTTCAACATGGCTTCCCAATCGAGTTTTTGAAATGCAGACCACGTTACTACCTCTGAAAGATAAGGTAATAACCACTCATCTATTTGCTCCATCAGGCCAGCATCAGAAAAGTCAGGCCATAACTCAGAGTCACTATAATGTTGTGCCATCTTGACACGGTTAACCCAACTTTTAGCTTTATCGGATAGGGGCAATTCTTCAAATGACATGGTAGATAACTTTTGTCGCCAAACTTGTTCAATCTCTTGAGTACTTGCAGAACAAGGTTTCTTGCTGACTGTAATACGACCAAAAGCGGTGAGTTCTCGGGCTTCTATTCTTTGTGAGCTTTCTTGCCACAGACAATCACTCTTTTCTTCAAACAAATAGGAAAAGTGAGTTTCGAGTTGCACTAAGGAGATACCTGCTGCAAGAGAAATGGATGCATTAGCGGAGTCTTTAAACAGCATTAATTTGCCGACAGCGAGCCAACTACTCGCTGAAAGCGAGTCACCGTCTGCGAGCATAGCCCCACTGCCACAGCTCAATTGATAGGCTGTTTGATTCCTTAATTTCGCAATATGGTCAGGGTAGGCATGAGCAACCAATACAGGAATCAAATCAAGGGGCCACTCTAACGTTAATGACGCCTTAAGGCGTTTTGCCCAATGCCTAGCATCTTGCCATAAGGAATGCTTTTTATTTTTTTGAAGGTATTGCAATCTCAGATAGATATCGCTGTTACCCGATTTATGCAGTGGATCTTTCCCTTCCAGCAATGCTGCCAAAATACAGGCCAAAGATTGGACTCTATCAACACTCTCATCTTCCTCAGAAGCTACCTTACTAGCAGACAAAAGCATATTCGCAATCCTGGGATGGCAGCCCAGAGCATGCATATTTCTACCGTGGGTAGTCAGTGCCATTGCATCATCAATAGCACGCAAGTTTTGCAATATACTCGTACCTTGCTTGATCTGAGCTTCACTTGGCTTATCTAACAGAGGTAATGACTCTAATGAACTTCCCCAAACCAAAGCATCGAGAATAAAAGGCGTGATATCAGTGGAGCGTATTTGCGGAACCACGTTTTCAGCTAACCGAGCATGTTGCTCCTCACTCCAGAGTCGGTAAACAACACCCGCTTCTAAACGGCCTGCTCTACCCGCACGCTGCGTTGCTGAAGCTTTGGCAATACGCACCGATTCAACTTGTGTGATTCCGCGTGTTAGATTAAAGGATGCTCTGTTCTCAAGACCACTATCAATAACAATACGGATGCCTTCTATTGTTAAGCTGGTCTCAGCGATATTGGTGGCAACAACAACCTTTCTCTCACCTTCACCTGTAGGGTCAATGGCCTTTGTTTGTTGCGCTAAAGATAAGTCACCGTACAGGGGACAGATATGCACAATGCCGTATTCTTTGTCATCTAAACCCTCATCCAATAAATCTACCAACCCTTTAATTAAACGAGTCGTTGGCAAGAAAATCAGAATATTCCCCTGCTCTTGTTCTAGCACTTGTTGAGTTAGGTTCGACAAAGACGATAAAAGTGCCTGATTTGTTTGATGCTTTTGCGGCAAGTAGCGCACATCAATTGGGAACTGACGTCCCTCACACTCAACCAATTCAGCTTCATTTAAGTAATCTGTCAAACCATCAACGGCAAGTGTTGCTGACATGACTAAAAGGCGTAGGCCTTCTCTAAAAGCCTGTTGTGACTCCAAACATAAAGCAAGTGAAAAATCAGCGTGCAGATTCCTTTCGTGAAACTCATCAAAAACCACGAGTCCAACATCAGATAGTTCAGGATCGTTCTGTAGCATCCTTGTCAGAACACCTTCGGTAACGATCTCTAAACGTGTTTTGGGTGAAACCCGGCTTTCTCCTCGGATTCGGTAACCAATAGTTTCACCAACACTTTCGCCTAGCTGACTCGCAAGATAGCTAGCAATATTTCGGGCAGCCAAACGTCTGGGCTGCAACATGACAATCTTTTTATGACTAAACAAATCACTATTAATCAGCTTAAGCGGTAAGTAGGTTGACTTACCAGCCCCGGGCGGAGCAATTAAAACAGCGTTAGATGTGCGAAGATTTGAAATTAATTCATCAGCTACATTGGCAACAGGTAAAGACAAAGACGTACTCATTAACAGGTAAAAAGCCTTAAAAAGAGGATAAGTTTTAACAATTTGAATAATTGCAGAAAAATTTTACTGACTTTCCGCGCTATATTAGGTAATTTCGGTTACTCTCATGAAAGTCTTAACAGCTTTCAACTATGACTCCAATTCACTTAAGAACAAGATGCAGCAAACATTTAGATTAATCATCGACTGCCCTGATCAATTAGGTTTAGTCGCCAATGTCAGTCAATTCCTAGCCGAACATCAAGCCACTATTGTTGAAGCAAGCCATCACACTGATCAGCAAACTGGTCGCTTTTTTATGCGACATGAAATCAACGCCGATTCGGTTAATCTTAGCATGGAAAGCTTCGCCAGTGCTTTTCGTCAAGTGGCTAGTCAATTCGATATGCAGTGGAAACTAACAGATTCACACCAGAAAAGAAAAGTCGCACTCCTAGCAAGTAAAGAGTCTCATTGTTTGAACGACTTGTTGCATAGATGGCACTCTGGAGAAATGTATTGCGACATTCCCTGTATTATCGCCAACCATCCACAAATGCAGGAATACGCAGATTGGTACAATATCCCTTTCCATTGGATAGACTTTGCTTCTCAGGATAAACAAGCCGCTTTTGAACAGATCCTTGAGCTTCTTGAAAAATATGAAGTAGATGTCACCGTTCTTGCGCGTTTTATGCAAATCTTGCCGGACTGGCTTTGTCACAAGCTCGCTGGGCAAGCATTAAATATTCATCACAGCTTTTTACCTTCCTTTGCAGGGGCAAAACCCTATCAACAAGCCTATGACAGAGGCGTAAAACTCATTGGTGCAACTTGTCATTATGTTACTCAAGATCTTGATGAAGGACCGATTATCGAGCAGCAAGTCATCAGGATTTCACACAGTGATACCGCAGCTGACTTAGTGAGAAAAGGGAAAGATTGTGAAAAGACGGCTTTGGCAAATGGGCTGAGGTATCACTTAGAAGACAGGGTGATTATTCACCAGCATAAAACCGTCGTATTTGCCTAACGGTTTTATGCTTAGAATTTGTGACTAGAAACGTCCTTTGTAGTTTAAAGATACTGTATTTTCAGTAAAGCCATTGATGTTAGCAGCGTAAGCACCTGCTACATCAAAGCTATCACGCTTGTAGTTTGCAACATCAATTTGCAACCACTGATCTTTGCTCAAGCCTTTAATTTTGCCGCTCACAACTAATGAACGTGCAGAACCTAAACTTTGACGGCCATTACCTGGTAATTCAACAATTGGCGCTGGTTCGTACTTAATACCAACACCAACGTTAAGGTATTGATTTACTTGATAGCGCGGCATAATGCTCGCCGAAATATCTGTTTCTTTATGACCGACGATACCCTCTGCACGTGCGCGATTCATATGTATCTCAGTCTCTAAAGTGAAGTTGTTTTTGATATTCTGAACAGCTAACAACTCAATTTTCTGTTGTCTATATCCTTCGAAACTTGTCTTAGTTTTATTAACTGACACTGTTAGTTGCTCTGGCACAACACTCTTTGCCCAGTTAACACTCGACTCAATCCATTCATCTGTCGCGTGGCATTCATAAGAACATACAACAAATACTAATGATGCAATTGCCAAAATTATATTTTTCATCTGACTTTCCACCTGTTTATTAATTGAGCGTTTAAGCTGTTGAATGTAAAAATACTGTAAACATTTGAAACTGTCGGTATTCCCCCCAATCAAAACGTATAAAACAACATACCAAAACCGTGAAATATAATTACCCACTTCATTTGTATTGTTATAAAAGTGCCCGAAGGTAGTGTGTAGAGCATTGATTTTAAATAACTTATTTAGATTTCTAGATAATGGTAATTGCAAACTTTACAGAAATTTTTTGCTCAATAAACAATCAAAAAAAGTGCTAAATTTTTCTTGCACACATTGATTACAAGTGTAATCATTTAAATATTACAAGCGTAATCGGTTAGTAAAATGAAAAATATCCCAGATATATCAGATTCTGAATTTGACGTACTACAAGCGTTATGGGCAGACAATCCAGCAACGGCTCAGCAAGTTGTCGAATACTTAAATAGAACAAAGGTTTGGCATGAAAAGACTGTTAAAACCTTACTCAACAGGTTGGTAAAAAAAGAAGCAGTAAGCTTTGAAAAGGTCAATCGATACTATCTTTACACTCCTTTAGTTGAGCAAGAAGCTTATACCAAAGCTAAAGGCGAGAGCTTCATTCAGAGAATGTTCAACGGGAAACTCTCACCATTGGTCGCGAACTTTGCTGATGATAACAACCTTCAGGAAGAAGATATCCACCAACTAAAGAAATTGATTGAGCAATGGGAGAAAGACAATGACTGATCTCGTTTCGAGCAATGTTTTGCCACTCACTTTTTTATTGCTTGCCTTGCTTGCATTACGCAAGACCTTACTCAAGCATTTTGGCGCTAAAATGTGTTACCAGCTATGGCTTTTAGTGCCACTTTTTCTGGCAATGCACTATGTCCCCAGCTTTTCTTTCAACACATATACTCTTCAGCCTTCAGTGTTTACCGTTGTGCTTTCTGATATGCCAGAACAGGTCAGCACTTATGGGCAAACCTCATGGATAGCGTCTCTTTGGCTTATGGGTGCATCGATTATTGGTGCTTATTTTGTGTTAGCTCATCGAAACTTTCACAAAGCATTAAACGAATCACTAGACACAGGGAAGGTTAACGAAGCTCGTATTGAAGCGGATCAGTCGCCGTTGTTCTATCGGAGTCAGCAAGTTACAAGTCCAATGCTGACCGGATTAATTATGCCAAAGCTTATCTTACCTACAGCATTCGAACAGAAGTATAACCAGCAACAACAGAAGCTGATTATTGCACACGAAATTTGTCACTACAGACGCGGTGACATCTATTGGAACCTGCTAGCAACAGTTTGCCTGGTTTTGTTTTGGTTCCATCCTCTGGCTTGGCTTGCCTTTGCGAAATATAGGCAGGATCAAGAATTATCATGTGACCATGCTGTCATGGTCGGTCTTTCCTTAGACGATAAAAGGCAGTATGCCCATGCCCTTTTGAATACCATTGAGAACCACCAAAGCGCCGGCCTACTGCATATGTCTTTTGGCAAATTTGGAGATAAAAGCACTATGCAAGAACGTATACAACAGCTTCAATCAAACACTAAGCACAATAGATTAGCCACAGTGGGAGTATTTTCTCTGGCGGTATTTCTAATCTCTAGCACAACACTTGCAGAAACAGCCGTGACAAAAGCCTCACTCCCGACTAAACCCAATCTTGCTCAAAAAGCAGAACTGCCAGAAAAGGAAGAGTTACCTGAAAGGGAAGAACAGCCCAAAAGTGAGTTAAGCCCTGTCGACGTTGTTTACCCTAAGTATCCTGTAGATGCTGCTAGAAATGAGATTGAAGGCTCCGTCACACTTTTATTCGACATCAATCTTGAAGGCCATCCAGAGAACATCACTATTGTTGAATCTGTTCCCGAAGGCGTTTTCGATGAGCAAGCAACACTAGCTTTCAAGCAATGGCGTTATGAACCACAAGCAGAAATTATAAAGAGTCATACTGTACAGCTCGACTTTGCTCTAGGGCCGCGCTAGAAGTTGAAAATAGTACCACCACTATAAAAGCCGTTCACTCCTGCAAATACTGTAGGAGTGAGCATTAATTATCAATGCAAGGGTTTAGTCAAACATACTGGCTTAACTCCACATAAAACCGACACCTCATCTTTTCAGCTAAACCTATTAACGAGAGGCTCTCATGTTCTCCGCATTCGCTCGCTTTTTTAAGCCTGTGACCTTAGTCACGCTATTATCAGTATCCCTACTCTCAACAAAAACAGCATCAGCTATTGAGCAACCAATAGGCATCATTAACGCGCTCATTATTGATGGCACAGGTACTCCACCTTCGACATCTAAAAATATCTTGATTCAAGGAACTCAGATTGTAGATATCGGAGAAAACATACAGTTTCCCGAAGGTACCAAAATCATTGATGCCGAAGGCAAAGTGTTGATGCCTGGGCTAGCCGATATGCATATTCACTTCACCGACGGAGGAGATGGGTTTGATTTTCTTGGCTATCAAAGACGTTTAAATGCACTACTTTATTCTGGCGTTACGACAGTGCTAGACACAGGCGGTGTTTTACCTTTCCTAAAACAATTGAAGCTCGCTATTGATAATCAAGTGATTGTTGGTCCTCACATCAACTATGTCGGTCCTCTGATAGACAGTGCTGACCCAACCTGGCCCGTGATTAGTCGCAGCATGGTCTCTACTGTGCAAGCTAAGGAAATAGCAAACTACCTGAACAACAATGGTGCCAGTGCCATTAAAGCCTATGCCAATCTTTCGCGACCTCAAATGTATGCATTAGTCTCTGCTGGGAAAGAAGTGGGTTTACCGGTTATTGTTGATGCTTGGGTTCGCAATGGCTTTGAGCACATGGTCACCCTCGGACTAAGAGCTTTCGCACATACGCCGTCGAGAGTCACAGAGCAAACACTCAACATCATGAAGAATAGAGATGTGTTTATCATCTCTACCCTAGGTATCGGCGAATACAAAGAAAAAGCCCGACACGGCCAACTCGGTTTTCTTGATTCCGCTCTACTAGTAAACACGATGCCTGATTGGTCAATCGCAAAAACAAGAAACCTTTATGAATCAGACAGTAAAACACAAGCCTATCAACCCGGCACCTTCTACAAACAACAGTTAGAAAATATTAAGAAAATACACAGTGCTGGAATTAAGGTTGTTGCAGGCACGGACGATACAGGGCATTTCACTGGTGAAGAACTACATCGAGAGCTTGAACAGCTTGTTGATGCAGGTTTAACACCTTTAGAGGCTATTACTGCAGCAACTTATCATGCAGCTAAACTTCTTGATCAGGATGATCAGTGGGGAGTGATTAAGGTCGGTACTAGAGCAGATTTGCTTATTATCAATGGAAGACCAGACATTAGAATAAGCGAATCAAGAAATATCGAAACAGTGATTAAATCTGGCGAAATCATTGATCGCACAAGACTGACAATCAAACATTCTACGGCACCAAGGTTTCGTGATACCAGCACGTCCTACTAAAAAGCCTTTGCGGCTTGAGAGAACAAGCTGGTTTACTCAATTACCTCTATAGCTACCTTGTTCTCTTATCTTCAATATCTGCGCATTTAAATACGTTTTGATGCTCACTGTTACTGATGTCACTTCCTTGCCCTTTTGCATACTGAGAGTTCCATAGTTCCTTCATATCTGGCTTTCTTCCTTCTCTCATCCATTTTTCTTCAGCTTCGCGTTGCTTTTGATAGTTTTGTTGACGAGTTTGATCCCACTGCTGCACTCGCGCCATAAAGGCAGGATCATCTTCAAGATTTCGAAGCTCCATCTGGGTATCATTTAATAAAGCCAAGGGGTATGGCATTACACGGCAAATAGGCTCTCCAGCTTTAAACTTAATGGTTTTATTCGGTTCTGTAATACGCCAGTTGACAGTAAAAGGAAAAGAAACCCAATCAGTTCGCACAAAAGCATCTAAGGGCGTTATATGTTTTTTATCGTGATTTGAAGGGCCACTAACAATCAGGCCATAATCGGAGTGAGTGCGGAACAAAAAGGGAATATACCAAGTGACGGTTCCGGTGCCGAAGTGTGGTCTCGGCGAGAACGGATCGGGCTCTGATGCTTTAATGTGCAGCTGATCACCACCTTCAACACCTGTCCAGGACATTTCTACATCAACAGGATTAAGGATTTCCCACCCCATGGTATTTGATGCGGTTAGTGGAATACAGCGATAAGCATATCTTGATGGTGTCTCGTCCATCCAATCGCGTGTTGCCTTGCACGGACGAATGCTTTGGCTAACATCTTTCTTTACCCCCGGAACGACGTAAGCAAAGATTTTATTCTCGGGGACAGGAATAACACTATCTGATGCGCTCATAAGGCTCCTAACATCGCTTTCTTCTCGGCATACTCCCCTTCCAAACTTAAACACATTCATTTCAAAGAGTTAGGGGATGCTGATGTTTAATTAGAAGCCTTAGTTATACACTGTCTATGTCATTTTTTTAAGTCTTTCCTAACGCACCATCTCAGCTTCGGCTAAGACAAGCAGTAAAGCAGTTTGTATTGCAATATGACTATCTTTATCTTCCCAAGATTCAGCAGGAGAATGAGCTTTCCTAGAAACACCGCCACGGCTCATGGTGATAGCCGGAATCCCCAGGGAAATAGGAATATTTGAATCAGTTGAAGACACACTGAGTCGAGGTTCAATCCCTAAGTGCTCCATGGCTGCTCTCCCATGTTGTACAAGTGAGCTATTTTCGTTTCCAAGACCTGCTGGACGTTGACCAACTTGTTTGACTTCCACAGTTAATTCAGGCCCTCGTTTGCGCGACTCATTCTCCTCGTTCAAACCATCTATCATCGCTTGCTGGAATATGGCGTCGACAGCATCTAACCGACTTTGATCGCCAGATCGCATATCAACTTCCATCCAAGATTCAAAAGGAATCGAGTTAATTGACGTCCCGCCTCCAATACGGCCTATACTAAAACTCGACTTAGGCCCTTCATTGGTAATACTCGGGGCACGCGAGGAGAACTTAGCGATTGCTCGCCCTAAAGCATGATGTGGATTAGCCATGCCGAATGAGCCCCAAGAATGCCCTCCCGGCCCTTTAAAAGTTACGCGATACCGATGAGATCCAACAGCGCCATAGATGAGCCTTTCATTTCTACCGCCATCAATACCAATAAAGGTATCGATTTTATCCCCACCTTTTCTAAACAAATGCTTCACACCACGCAGATCACCCAGCCCTTCTTCACCGACAGTACCAATAAATAAAATATCTTCCTGTGTCTGAATATCTTGCTCATTCAAGGTTCTTAATAGGCTCAGTAAGAGAACCATCCCACGAGTGTTATCACCGATACCTGGAGATGTATACACATTGCCATTTTTACGGACTTTGACATCCGTTCCTTCGGGAAATACGGTATCCATGTGAGCGCCTAACGCGATTGTTTTGCTCCCCGTTAGTCCGGGTCGCCTGCCTATCACATTACCTACTTCATCAATATTGACGTCTGTTAACCCTTCCTGCATCAGCATTTTGACAAACTGCTTGGCGCGGTTTTGCTCATTAAAAGGAGGTGCTTCGATTTCTGTTAAGGTAATCAAGTCTTCAATGTTCTGCTCGCGCTGTTTAACAATGTGCTCAAGCGCTTTTTTTACGTTCGGCGTTTTAGCAATCTCTTCAATCTTTTCGCTGTATTTTGAGGCCGCATTAACAGGGAACAGCATGCTACTCGATAGAACAACTAAACTGACAATAGATAACTTCTTAAGTTGAGTGTAAGACACAGTCACAATTCCTTAATAACCTTAACTGAATAGTAATCAGGGTGTGTATTCAACCATTGTCATCATTATTTCACTAGCATCCAGCGTGTCGTTTTTGTGTCTTTTTAATCTCGTTTCCGGACAATTTGGTTGCCACCTATACAAAGTGCTGAGATATATCACTTCGAAATACATTGTGCACACCCGGTGACTTATCAGGATGGATTGGTATAAGAATTTGAATTTAGGCTATAGTTAAATAAGTTAATCCTCCATGCTAACCGCTCCCAGATACTGAAACCCGACGGTTGGAATAACCAGCAAATTTAAAGAAGAACATGTCTATCACTGAACTTGTCGAGAAGATAAATCACTGCGAAACAAAGAGTTGCCTCGAAGGGGAAATACTCTTTGATCATACAACCACCAATAAAGTGTTTTATAAGCTAACCAAAGGTTTGGTAGCCGTTCAGGCTCAGGTCGGTAAAGAGCTTTTCACCGTCGCTCAATATCAGTTTGATTCGGACAAAGAGTCGATGTGGTTTGGTGAAGTCCCTTCCCCCTATTGTGGAGAGCATAATTATACCTTGCGATGCATAGAGGACTCTGAGTTCGAAGCCTATGAATGGCCTGATTCAATCGCAGAACAGACAGATACAGACGACTTCTTCACTGCCTTTGCTGAAGTTACCCAAGGTATAAGACATGCAAAAGCTCTCTATCAATCATTGCAAAAACTCTCGCCAGCAATTAATGCTGAGTTTCTGGAAACCATGCTCAAGCGTTGTCAGTTTATTACCACAGAATCCAACCATGTGCTTTTTCAGCAAGGTGATTCCGGCTCAAGTGCTTACTTCTTGCTGAGTGGGAAATTAGGGGCCTACGTTGGCAATCGGGACACACAGGTTGGTGAAATCAACCGAGGAGAACTCTTCGGTGAGATGTCTGTCATCAGTGGCGAGGAAAGATCGGCAACTATTATTGCTTCACGGCACAGTGAACTCGCCCAAATAAGCAAAGACAGCTTTAAGTATTTATCGAGGAAATACCCCTTAATCAATAACTTCGTTATCAAAACCTTGATGTCTCGCTTGCGTGCTCAAAACGAAAGGTTACAGCGCCAACACAAACCTAAAAACAGAGTCATTATGTCGTTGTTTGATAACAATGAATCAGACACCGATGTTATTAAAGCAATCCAATCAGAGCTTTCTAAAGACTCATTACATTTCACTTCTTCAGAGACTGTCGTCGATGCTCTGTCCCCACCTCATCAGTTCGAAGATATTCCTCCACATCGCGTAGAGGCATTCTTAGAAGACCAAGAAATGAAATACGAACTCGGGCTTTTCAGTACCTGTTATAAAGAGCAAGAGTGGTCACATCACTGTTTGAAAAGAGCCGATGAAGTCTGGCTTGTGATTCACGCTGCCAGTTCACCAAATGATATTGCAGGTCGAATTACCACATATCTACAGCAGCCCTATTGGCAGCATCTCAAAGTTAACTTAATACTGCTACACAAAAGTTCGCAAATTCGTGGCACCAGTGCTTGGGCTGAACACTTCGATGCACATCACTATTACCATGTGATAGAAGGCGACAATCAGTCCGTCGCACGAATCGCAAGACAGTTGCAAGACAAAGCTGTTAGCTTCGTTTTAGGCGGAGGTGGTGCCAAGGGGTTTGCGCATATCGGCGTGTTACAAGCGTTAGAAGAAGCCAACGTTCCAATTGATTCAGTCGGGGGGACCAGCATTGGTTCTGTCATGAGTGGCTGGATAGCAAGAGGCTTTAACGCTCAACAGATGAAAGAGGCTGTTCAAGAGTATTTCGTTTCAGTGAACCCTTTGGGTGATTACACGTTACCTATTATTTCTCTTTCTAAAAGCTCCAGACTAGATAAGTTGCTTTATCACTCTTTTCAGGAAGTTAATATCGAAGATCTGCCGATTCCGTTCTTTTGCATGTCTTCAAACCTCAGCATCGCTCAAGAGAAATGCCATGATAAAGGAAAACTCTGGCGTGCCATCCGAGCAAGTTTAGCGATACCTGGAATCATTACTCCCGCTATTGATAATGGACATTTTTTGGTAGATGGAGGCTTGCTTAACAACTTACCTTGCGATCTGATGAATGACCGTTCAACAGGGCCTGTTCTGGCCATTGATGTAACGGATGTCGATAACTTTGATACTCAGCTTTCATCAATCCCTGGTCCATGGAGTACCGCATGGAAAAAGTGGATTTCTCGACAGAAAGTCGCTGTCCCCACTATATTAGAAACTCTGTTACGCTCAACGATGCTAGCGAGCTACAACAAGCGTAACGACAACAAACGTAAGGTTGATTATTACATCCAACCCGATGTTAAAGAGTTCGGGATTCTGGATTTCACCCATGCGGATGAAATCATCGAAAAAGGCTATAAAACGGGACTTAGTATCATCGAAGATGTGCAAAAGGCCTTACCTCACTGATCCAAAAAACTTGATTCCAAAGAAACAAGAGCATGCTGGCTTTTACCGAACTCTAAATACTTAGTAACAGAAAACACCAAACAAAAGTTGCAGGCTCTTACTGTCTTTCCTTAGTATTGAGCACCATCAACTCCGTAACTAATCGTAGATGTTTAAATGATGAGAAAACACCTTGGTTTTGGCCTTAACCTAGGCGCACTAGCCTTATTCTTCCCAGGGATCCTTTTGCCCATGTTTGCTTTAAATATGGAAATGGGTGCCAACATCAATGGCTCGAGCTTAGCCACCTCTATAGTCGACAAAGAGCTGTCCATCATGGCAACAATAGATGAGTTATGGCACGACCAGAGAATATTAGTCGCGGCGCTTATCTTTTTATTTTCAGTTGGTATTCCACTTGTAAAAAGTCTCTTGGTCTCTATCGCTTATTTTATGAAGCATTCGCAGGTAGAGAAAAGGCTATTAACCTTGGTCGCTCATATTGGCAAATGGTCAATGGCAGATGTTTTTGTTGTCGCAGTGTTTCTGGCAATCCTCTCGACCAACCATGCCGAGACAGCCGATAGTCACCAGCTCAGCATATTAGGCTTTCGGATTGGGCTCGATATTAGCACCCAGACACTCTCAGCAGCAGGTCAAGGTTTCTACTACTTTACTGGGTATTGCTTACTTTCCCTATTCGGAACGCACTTAGCTTTCTCAAGTCTTAAAAAGAGTGAATTGCCGGTAAAAGAGGGCCAGATAAGCGAATAGCTGGCCTATGTGAGTCATTTGGTGTGAAGGCACCTAACTCTAACACTCAAGTGCATTTACATTGGTGACGTCGTCAAATACCCATAGATAATATCGGCTATCTCGACAGTAAAAACTTCACTGGGCAAGTCATAAACACTGATATTGCCTAGTTTGCGGTTTTGTATAACTTCATAAAAAATTGAATTAAAGAAATAAACAAATATTTTCTCCGTCAGTTGCCTATCTGTCCGAGCTAAATCATCTGAATAAACATCCAATACTGCAGTTAAAGTCAGGGCCGCTCTTGTACGTAAATCCTGCCATTCGGCTTGTTCTGATTCAGGCCTAGCGCGCAAATGTTGCGACAATGCACGGATTATATGCGCATCGCCTTGAAGCTGCTGATAGGTGTAATTTGAGATAATGCGTAAGGCTTCGCGCAAACTACCTGCATTTCTGTACTCAACGCTTACGTCTTCAGATTCCGCTTCTTCTAACCTTTTGACAATACGCTCCTTGTAAGTTTCAAGCAGTGCTTCAAGAAAATCCGCTTTGTTCTTAAAATGAGAATACAGCAAACCTGTCGATACACAGGCTGTCGACGCAATCTCAGCAACTGATATCTGATCAAAATCTTTCTCTTTTAATAGAGATTCCAAAGCTGCCGTAAGTGCCTTTCGAGTTTTTATCGACCGTGTTTGTTTGGGTTGCTTTCGCATAAAAATAAAGTCCCAGCAAAAATTGAACTTGAATTCAAATTCAATATACCCTATTAATTAAATTAAGCGAAATAAAAAGGTACGTATTATGGGATTTTTTGAGCAGTACACTCCTGTGGTCGCCAATGAATTAAACGGCGTCGATATTCTGCTACTTGCAGTGATTGTAATTGGCTGGCCCATATACAGCTACCTTAACCTCAAGAAGTACCCAATTGAGTCTGTACAAGACGATCCAAACATTCGGCTAAGTTCCTACAACAAAACCATGATAGAACTCTGGAGTTTAGCTATAGCAATCATACTACTGTGGTTTTGGGTAAATAGGCCTTTTGAGGCATTAGGATTCCAACACGAATTAAACACTGAGACAGTAATTACCTGGGTTATCACTGCTTTGGGTATTTCATTTAATGCACTACTCCTTTATCAGGTTCACGTTAACAAAGAGGCAAAAGAAAAGGTTGCAGCTCAGCTCAATAAAGTTGGCGAGATGACGAAACTGTTGATGCCTAAGACGAACCAAGAGTATAGGCGTAGCATGCTAGTGGCGGTCACTGCCGGTATCACTGAAGAAATTATCTTCCGGGGTTACCTCATTTGGACACTCAGTTTATATGTGCCAACCTTGGTTGCAGGATTACTCTCTGTCGCTGTATTTATTTTCCTACATCGCTATCAGGATAAGGCGGGGTTGGTTCAGGTTTCAATATTCGCCGTTGTCACAACAATTATGGTGTTGGTTAGTCAATCATTATGGCCGGTTATTATTCTTCATATTGGTATTGACGTTCTTAGTATTAGCTTAGCGAGAAAAGTACATGAGGACAGCTAAAAACACAGTAGGTGATTCAAGGTTAATATCTAGTTGAGACTTTAGATTGACTTAGCTCAGCTAAATGAGGGAA
Source organism: Alteromonadaceae bacterium M269 (assembly GCA_004353515.1). Lineage (GTDB taxonomy): Bacteria > Pseudomonadota > Gammaproteobacteria > Enterobacterales > Alteromonadaceae > M269. The sequence goes on from SMNZ01000004.1 coordinate 524,025, forward strand.
TCCTGGATGGTTATGCAGCTCTGCAACTCTCGGATCTTGAGCTTACAAAGCACCCTGCCATAGTCTGAATTCAAGCTTGTGGAAAGAGGAAGGGTTCCATTAGCTTATGTTACAGATTCTAATGCAGCTTCTGTGCATGCTTCGAGTACATACAGGTAGGCTCATCGAGGGCGTATGGGGCGCAACCAATTAGCTCATATGATTGTAAGAAAACTTAGCCTGAACGTAGTAACTAATCCGCTATCAAGAGTCGACTAGTTAAAGCTTTTCAATACAGCTATCACAACGCTCTTTACCGGTTAGCCAATAAGAAATTCGATATCTGTGTTTTGCGAATTTCACATAAACCAAATCGGCCAGAATACGAATGCCTGGCCATCGCAGTGGAGCGTATAGCCAACCAGCGCCCACCAGGCGCCATGCTTGGTATGTCACATCAAGCCCAGTAATGAGTTCTCCATTAGGTGTCATACCATGTATCCGAGCGTTTAACGCCGCGTAGTCTAGCTCTGGATACTCCTTGCCAAAGGTATCACCATTAATATCAACAAAAACTAGCTTATTCTCCTTGTCACGCTTTTTTAAATGGCGCATCTCCACCATGCACAAGGGACAGTAGCTGTCGTAGAATAAAGTAAGGGATTGAATGACTGACAAAGCGTTTCTTCTTAACTCATAAATACCTAATGAATACGCCACTAAGTTGTCAAAAGATCCAAAAACCAAAACGTTTTAGGAACTTAGCAATATCCAACTGGTCATACCAGAAAGCGCCTGAGCCAAAAGGGAATCTAAAAATGGATACTCAAAAGATTATTGTTACTGCTATAAAAGTTATATCACTCGGGATGATAATGGTTACTCTAATGGTGAATATTGGTTCTATAAGCATCACGACGGTCCCTATTTTCCTTGCCATTTGCATGCCCTATATTTTCTGTTACTTTTCTCCCAACAATAAAAAGTCGTTGAATGTATACCTAAATATACTGCGACTCTCAGCATTACTATTAACTTGCTACTACGGCCTAAACAGCATCGGCTTCCTCTTTTCAGATCCTCTATATCCAGGTTTCTTAGTATTAACTCAGAGCTTTATCATTGGCTTCGTAGAACTACCTGTTTATTTCGTTAAAGGTAATTCTCAAACTTAAAACAAAAAAGGCGCTACCTTGCGGGAGCGCCTTTTTGCGTATTTTAGTATGAACTAAATTATGCTTTAGTGACTACGTCAACTAGCATCCAGGTTTTAGTCTTAGACAATGGACGACACTCTTTAAGAGTGACTACATCACCTTCGTTACACTGGTTAGTTTCGTCATGAGCGTGAAGTTTAGTAGTACGCTTAATGAACTTACCGTAGATAGGGTGTTTCACTTTGCGCTCTACAGCAACAACAATAGACTTGTCCATTTTGTTACTAACGACACGGCCTTGAACTGTACGAGTATTTTCACTCATTACGCATCCGCCTTCTGTGTCAGTATGGTTTTTACACGCGCGATGTTACGACGCACTTTTCTCAGCTGGTCAGATTTTTCAAGCTGACCTGTGCTGTGTTGCATACGTAAGTTGAACTGTTCGCGAAGCAAGTTTAATAGCTCAGCGTTTAGCTCTTCCACGTTTTTTTCTCTCAGTTCAGTCGCTTTCATTACATCACCGTCCGAGTTACAAATGTGGTCTTAAACGGAAGTTTAGCAGCTGCTAATTCAAATGCTTCACGAGCCAAAGACTCTGGAACACCTTCCATTTCGTATAACATGCGGCCAGGCTGAATTTGGCAAACCCAGTATTCAACATTACCTTTACCTTTACCTTGACGAACTTCAAGAGGTTTTTCAGTAATTGGCTTATCAGGGAAAACTCGAATCCAAATTTTACCTTGACGCTTAACATGACGTGTCATTGCACGACGACCTGCTTCTATTTGACGAGCCGTCATACGACCACGACCAACAGATTTAAGACCGTAAGTACCAAAGCTAACTTTGCTACCGGCAATCGCTAGACCGCGGTTACGGCCTTTGTGCATTTTACGGAATTTTGTACGTTTAGGTTGTAACATAATTAACCCTCTCGCTTACCGGAACGGCCTTTCTTCTTAGGTGCAGGAGCTGGTTGCTCTTGAACGCTAGACAATCCGCCTAGAACTTCACCTTTAAAGATCCAAACCTTAACACCAATGATACCGTAAGTAGTTAATGCTTCAGATGTTGCATAATCGATGTCTGCACGGAATGTGTGCAAAGGTACACGACCTTCACGATACCATTCTGCACGAGCAATCTCTGCACCACCTAAACGACCACTAACTTGAACTTTGATACCTTTGGCACCAAGACGCATCGCGTTTTGTACTGCACGCTTCATAGCGCGACGGAACATAACACGACGTTCTAGTTGGCTAGCGATACTATCAGCAACCAATTGACCGTCTAGTTCAGGTTTACGGACTTCCGCAATATTTATCTGAGCAGGCACGCCCGCTAGGTTAGATATATATTTACGTAACTTTTCAACGTCTTCGCCTTTTTTACCGATAACAACACCCGGACGAGCCGTGTGGATTGTTACACGAATACTTTTAGCTGGACGTTCGATAACGATTTGAGAAACAGAAGCTGCCTTCAGTTTCTTAGTCAAGTACTGACGTACTTGGTGATCGTTATACAAATTGTCAGAATATTCTGCTGTATTAGCGTACCAGGTAGAAGTCCATGGTTTGCTGATACCCAGGCGAATACCTGTAGGATGTACCTTCTGTCCCATAATCTACTCCTAGTTATCAGCCACAACGACTGTGATGTGACTGCTACGCTTGAATATGCGATCTGCACGGCCTTTCGCACGTGGCTTGATGCGCTTCATAGTTGGACCTTCATCAATCATAACTTTAGCAACAGTGAGTTCATCAATGTCAGCGCCTTCATTATGTTCAGCATTGGCAATCGCAGATTCCAATACTTTCTTGACTAAAGTGGCACTCTTCTTCGGACTGTAAGAAAGAAGCTCTAACGCTTTTTCTACGTGTAGTCCGCGAATTTGATCCGCTACCAGACGCGCTTTTTGAGCCGAGGTGCGAGCAAAACGGTGTTTAGCTAATGCTTCCATCATCTACCCCTATCTCTTGGCTTTCTTATCCGCGACATGGCCGCGGTAAGTGCGCGTAGGCGCGAACTCGCCCAACTTATGGCCAACCATTTCGTCAGTAACGAATACTGGAACGTGCTGGCGACCGTTATGGACTGCAATGGTCAACCCAATCATATCAGGGATGATCATAGAGCGACGTGACCAAGTTTTAATTGGTTTCTTGTCGTTCTTTTCCACCGCAGTCTCTACCTTCTTCAACAAGTGTAGGTCAATGAATGGACCCTTCTTGAGAGAACGTGGCATGGTGAATCCTCGCTATTACTTATTACGACGACGTACGATAAGTTTATCGGTACGCTTGTTTGAACGTGTTTTCTTACCCTTGGTTGGAACACCCCAAGGAGATACTGGATGACGACCACCAGATGTACGACCTTCACCACCACCGTGTGGGTGATCAACTGGGTTCATGGCAACACCACGAACAGTTGGGCGTATACCACGCCAGCGATTTGCACCCGCTTTACCGAGTGAACGTAGCATGTGTTCTGCATTACCAACTTCACCGATAGTTGCACGGCAGTCAGCTAATACTTTACGAACTTCACCAGAACGTAGACGAAGAGTAACGTAGTTACCGTCACGTGCTAGGATTTGAACGTAAGCTCCAGCAGAACGAGCGATCTGAGCGCCTTTACCAGGCTTCATTTCCACTGCGTGAACAGTTGTACCTACTGGAATGTTGCGCATAGGTAGAGCATTACCTGCTCTAATTGGTGCATCAGAACCAGATAATACTTGATCGCCAGCTTTAGCACCTTTAGGCGCTAGGATGTAACGACGCTCACCGTCTGCATACAACACCAAAGCGATGTTAGAAGAGCGGTTTGGATCATATTCTAGGCGTTCAACTTTGCCAGGAATACCGTCTTTGTTACGTTTGAAATCGATAATACGATAATGCTGCTTGTGACCACCACCAATGTGACGCACTGTGATGCGACCATTGTTGTTACGACCACCATGACGATTGTTAGTATCTAACAATGGAGCATGAGGAGCGCCTTTATGCAGATCATCGTTAACAACCTGAACTACGTGGCGACGGCCCGCAGAAGTTGGCTTAGCTTTCAATAATGGCATTTCTAATCCCCTTCTTACTCAGCACCACCGACGAAGTCGATGTCCTGGCCTTCTTTTAATACCACGTAAGCTTTTTTCCAGTCTTTGCGCTTTCCGAAAGACATACCGTGACGCTTAGTTTTACCTTTAACGTTAACAGTACGAACAGAATCCACTTCAACTTCAAAAAGCTTTTTAACAGCTTCTTTGATTTCAAGCTTAGTTGCGTCAGTTGCTACTTTTAAAACAACAGTGTTTGCATTTTCAGCAGCCATTGTTGATTTTTCAGAAACATGTGGTGCTAGAAGCACCTTAAGTAGACGTTCTTCACTGATCATGCTAACGCCTCCTCTAGTTGCTTAACCGCGTCAGCAGTAATCAACACTTTTTCAAATGCGATAAGGCTAACTGGGTCGATGCCTTGAACGTCACGTACGTCAACTTTATACAAGTTGCGAGCTGCTAAGAACATGTTCTCTTCAACTTCTGGTGTAACAATCAATACATCATTCAAGTCTAAATCTTTAAGCTTAGCCACAAGATCTTTTGTCTTAGGAGTTTCAACTGCGAAGTTTTCAACAACGACTAGACGCTCTTGACGTACTAGTTCAGACAAGATGCTTTTGACAGCACCACGATACATCTTACGGTTAACTTTTTGGCTGTGATCTTGAGGCTTAGCCGCAAAAGTCACACCACCGCTGCGCCAGATTGGGCTGCGGATTGTACCAGCACGAGCGCGACCAGTACCTTTTTGGCGCCATGGCTTTTTACCACCGCCACGTACTTCTGAACGTGTTTTCTGTGCTTTAGTTCCTTGACGAGCACCAGCACCGAATGCCACTACTACCTGATGAACCAAAGCTTCGTTAAACTCACGCCCAAAGGTAGCTTCAGAAACTTCAAGACCGCCTTTGGCGTCTTTAATTGCTAATTCCATCACTATCTCCTAGCGTTAAGCTTTAACTGCAGGTTGAACGATAACGTCGCCACCAGTTGACCCAGGGACAGCACCCTTGATCAGTAGCAAGTTATTTTCTGCATCAACGCGAACTAATTCTAAAGACTGAACAGTCACACGCTTGTTACCAAGCTGACCGGCCATTTTCTTGCCTTTAAATACTTTACCTGGAGATTGGTTTTGGCCAATTGAACCAGGTGCACGGTGAGACAAAGAGTTACCGTGAGAATTACGTTGATGTTTAAAGTTCCAGCGCTTAATAGCACCTGCAAAACCTTTACCTTTAGAAGTGCCTACAACGTCAACTTTCTTAGTGTCGTTAAACAGTTCAACAGTCAATTGACTACCTACTTCGAAATCAGACCCTTCGTTGTCTTGTAAACGAAACTCCCATAAACCACGGCCAGCTTCGGTACCAGCTTTAGCAAAATGACCTGCTTCAGCTTTAGTAACACGACTAGCTTTTTTCTCGCCTGTGGTTACTTGTAGCGCACGATACCCATCAGTTTCTTCAGTACGTAACTGAGTAACACGATTAGGCTCCGCTTCGATAACAGTCACTGGTACAGATACACCATCTTCAGTGAAGATACGTGTCATACCAACTTTACGACCGATTATACCAATCGCCATTGTTAAACCCTCTCTAATTAGCCCAGGCTGATTTGAACATCAACACCGGCAGCCAAGTCCAATCTCATCAAAGCATCAACTGTTTTATCAGTTGGCTCGATGATATCTACCAAGCGCTTGTGCGTACGAATTTCATACTGATCACGTGCATCTTTGTTCACGTGAGGTGAAGTCAATACGGTATAGCTCTCTTTGCGAGTTGGTAGAGGAATAGGACCACTTACCTGAGCACCTGTGCGCTTTGCAGTCTCAACGATTTCCGCTGTAGACTGGTCGATCAACTTGTGATCAAACGCTTTCAAACGAATGCGAATTCTTTGATTTGGCATCGATTAAGCTCCAATCGAAGAACAAAAAAAACCATCCTCGCCAACCTATTCCAGGTGGTGGGGATGAATGTAAATCGGTAGTCCAAAATTAGGACCCTGTACTCATTTATTTGTCACTTACGCTCGAAAACGTATTTCAAATAAAACTAACCCAATGGGTTAAGTGGCGCAGGATTATACAGATACGCCGACGTATTGCAAGCGCTATGTTGTATGTAATTAAACCTAGACGTCAAACTTGCGTCAATATGTTCTCCGAGAGGGTCATTCATCAAATTTTATGGAAGACTATTAATAAGTAGCTAAGCTTTTATTGTATAGGAATATTATAACAACGTTAAAAGGCTTGGTTTCTCGAAATACTTAGGAGCTATATACATGAACAACAAACACAGATGCCTAATTCTGTCTACTGGATTACTCTTTTTAACAGCGCATACCAATGTATCTGCGCAGGAGACAGAAAAAGGCGGTCTAGGAGTTTCCTTAAAGGCGGGAACACTAGGTGCCGGGTTGGAGCTTGATTATCCGATATCTCCCAGTTGGTCAATTCGATTGCAGGCGAATGACTTTAACTTTGACGATACCTTTGAAGAAGATGATATAGAATATGATGGTGAGCTAGACCTTTCTTCATTCGGAGCTTTAGTTGTTTGGCGGCCTTTCAAAAAGAACTTCAATATCAGTGCTGGTATCTATTCTAATTCTAACGAACTCGCCGGTAACGCCATCAGTGCAGGCGAAGATGTCTTTGAAATTGGCGATATCGAATATCGCGGTGCCGCTGCAGACCCATTGAGGCTAGATGCATCAGTAGACTTAGGTGACAGTACTGCAGGTTATTTTGGCATTGGCTGGGGTAGCAACCATAAATCTGGCTTTAAGTTTTCGTTCGATATCGGTGTGCTTTTCTCAGGCTCACCGACAGTAGACCTTGCTGTTAATGGCAGTGCCGAGCTCGTCAGTAACCCCGGCATTATATTTAATGTTAATGACGGTTCTGCGCTTGCTAATGAGTTACAACAGCAAATTAGTAATGAAGTTGACAACTTGGAGGATGATATTTCTGATTTCGAGTTCTATCCCGTTGTTTCACTGGGCATAGGCTATCGTTTTTAGTTGCCCTCAGGTTAATACAAGGCACAGAAAGCACGTTCTATTTGGTCTCGGCTTTTAACCGGTCCATAAAGCTTGAGCTGTGGCTAGTATTCTTAGAAATCTGTTGATGAAAAAAAATAGGTCAGGCATTGGCATACCTGACCTCAATAAGTGCCCAAACAATCCCTGTTTGCCCGGGAAAAATTAATAAGCTTTCCTTAGAATTTGTACCTCAGTGTTGCAAAATATGTACGACCAATATCGTCATAGCCTACACCAAGCGGATTCGTATTTCGTACGAATGCATCTGTTGCATCTACACGTGGTGGAGGCGTGTCGAAGACATTTCGAACACCAACATTGACGAAATAATTATCATTTATATTCCACGAAAACGACAAATTATGAACGTCATAGTTCGACGTGGCGGATATTGGGCGGCAAAGCTGACCTTCAATTGGACAAACGAAATTGTTCGTTTCAAAATCTGTCCGGTTATCAACTACTCCTCCTTGTATCCAGCGAGTACGCCAGTTGAGGTTGAAATCACCATACCTTATATTGATTGTGCCGGTTGCACGCCAGCGCGGATTACTAATTTCACCAGCATTGTTATCTGTGGTACCCAAAATATCGAAGAAGACTTCATCAATATACGTCGCTGTAGTATCAAATGAAAACTCAACCGGCTTTTCAAACCCGAATTCAAAGTCTTTGCTATAGAACGTATTGAAATCAACGCCTTTTGATGTTTCTAAGCCAACGTTAATAAATGGGCGATTTACAAACTCTATTTGCTGAGTATCTTCGCTTCGAGTAATAAAATCACAAAAAGGACCATCACCGTTTGGCGATTCTTCATTATCAAAACACTGGCCGATGATAAATCCAGCACCCGGCTCAGCTATTCCGTCAGTTATTTCGATATCGTAGTATGTTGCAGAAAACCTTAAATCAAACCCTTCCCACCAGGTTTGGTCAAAAACAAGACCTACTGTGTAGGATTGACTACGCTCTTCTGTGGACACTGTTGTACCGCCAGAGGCAACTTCAGCGTTAGAGAATGGGTTAAATCCATTGCCAGTTCCATCGTCAAGACCTAAAGTGGTTGGGTCTAAGCCTGCGCCACGACATGCGTTAAGTACGCGCTCTTCCCGTTCGTCCAGTGTTGGGTCAAACGTTTCGGGAACCGTTGGATCAGTGACATCGCTTACTCTTGCATCGAGTGGAACGACACAAGGGTCTGAAACATTAAAGAAGGCAGTTGTTCCTCTAAGGAACCTTTCTCGAAGGTTGGGTGCTCTGAAGCTAGTACCTTTAGTTCCGCGAAGTGCGAGCCAATCGGTAATCTGCCATCGTGATTTAAGAGAATATGTACGAGCAAGTGGAGAAAATTCTTCGTCAGTTAGACGCCCTGCCGCTTCTAGTGTCAATGACTTAACAAAGGGGACGTCCTGAACCAGAGTCAGAGCTGTCTCAACGAATAGCTCCGTTATATCACGTGTTCCTGAGGCGCCCTGATCAGAGAAAAATCCTTGAAGAAGTCCCTGAGTGGCAACGTCATTACCATCAGAATCAATGGAATCTATACGATGTTCAGCACCAATCAAAATGGGCAGCGTTTCGCCTGTCCAGGGTATTTCAATCAAATCCCCCTGAAGAACGCCACTAAAAACAGTTTGTTCTACTTCTGTGCGAAACAAACGCTCTGTCACTAAGTAGTCAAATTCTTCCTGGGTTGCAAATGTACCACCATTTGCTTGATATACAGACGGTGCAAAGAAGTTAACGGGTACGCAACCATCTGTACCATCGGGGACTCCATCTCCGTCTGCATCGACACCACAGATAGCTTGCCCTGGGTTGTTGGGATCTTCGATAGCATTTATCGACAGCTCTAAACGTTCAGCATTGAAACCTTGAAAGCGCTCCTCACCATTCGAACGTGAATAACTTGCATAAACATCGTACGACCAGTTGCCACCTAAAAATTTATCCAGCCCTGTTATATCACCACGAACACCTGTGGTGAAACGGTATTGCTCCACAAAGTTGTCAGAACCTTGTCTATCTCCCTGAATACGGACTACGGGTTGAGCCGTAACTGGACCACGTACTGCGGCACCTAGGAGTCCATTGTTCAGGTCAACACCATTCACGCCAACCGGGTTAAACGGGTTTGTTTCAGGAATAATAGGAAACAATGGGAAAGGAATGCCGGTAAACGTTGGCGTATCACGTCTCGCGTAGCTACCTTCAAAGAAAAGCTCTGTATTGTTTGGATCATCAAAATAGTATGCACCGTCAACAAGTACTGAAACTCTCTCTAACCTTGAAAGCAGGTCACGTTGCTGATTAAGATCGGACAATTGATAGTTGTACAGTGGATTCGTGAAAGGTACATCAACAAGGCCATCTCCATTGCCATCTACAGCGAAGCTGTCCGTATCATCAACTATACCATCACCATTACTATCAAAACGAACAATATTCCCTGGTGCAAAATTTTCTGCAAAGGCAGCTGGCAACGTTGTTTCAGAAAAATTTGGAATACCTATGTTAGAGCTGCCACCGGTGAAATAGATAGAACCAAATGTGGGAACAATAATTCGGTTATTTGCAGTAACACGACAAGGGCTGTCTCCATTACCAGGTATACGAGCGCCAACAAAGGCAGATTCGTTATTGTTAAAACGCTCTCCATTTGGGCCTTCAAAAAGAATTTCTTCACAACCGTTAAAGAAGCTGCTCTCTCCAAACGATAATCGGTCACGATTAAAGTATTCGCCACCGAATGAATAACGCCATTTATCGCCTTTATCACCAAACACAAAGCCAATGGTATTTTCTGCACCTCCACCACTTTCTGGCAGAGAACTTGTTGCTTCTAATTGGAATCCTTCAACCTCTTGTTTTAATTTGATGTTTGACACACCAGCGACAGCATCTGAACCGTAAACCGCAGAAGCACCATCAAATACGTTCTCAATACTATCAATAAGTAAGCCAGGAATAAGGTTAATGTCTGCAACACCAGGTGCACCACCGACGCCAGCCGGTGCTAAGCGACGACCATTAACTAATACAAGTGTCCGGTCAGCGCCGAGGCCACGGAATCCAACTGTTGCAGCGCCAGTACCATTGTCCAAAACAAAAGCGCTAAACGTATTGTTGATTTGTTGGCCTGTTGCCTGTGTTGTTTGTTGTAAGATATCTGTTGCCGTGAGAAGTCCAAGCTCACGTGAGATCTCACCACCAATAATTTGAATAGGTGAAACAGAGGTAAAGGCACTACGCTTCAAGCGAGAACCTGTTACTACTATTTTTTCGACTGCTTCTTCCTCATCGGCAGCTTGTTCCTCTTCATTTTCTTGAGCAATCGCTGATGATGAAATAAGCAAAGCACCAATAACTGCAGACGATAGTAAGTTAAGCTTAAATAATTCAGATAAAGGCGTTGAGCCTCTTAGTTTACTTAGACGCATAATCTTTCTCCCGCCCTTTTGTTTTGAATGTCCTTAATCCCTGTGAATTTATAATTATGCTAACTTGACTTTTTTTAACCATACGGCTTCCCCAGACTCTCTTTTTAGAGATGTTGTTTGTGATTTAAATGCGTACCACTCCGCTTGTGCGCAAACCGCACGCCCCCAAAAATTTGAACCTACTCGAACTGATGAGAGTGAGATTCAATGACCAAAAACTAATATCGAGACTGATAAAATTCGCCTGTGATTGATGCAAGACAGTGGTGTGAGAGAGTACTGACAACTTTTTTAGAAGTTCTCGCAGCAGGCATACACAACAAGATAGAGCTCACAAAAAACACAACGAAATATTAAACTTATATTTTGTATACAATATACAGCATACAGTATATCTAGGCATTGTATACAATATACTCAGAACAAATAAACAAAGCCGTCATAAAAAATTTACACTTTATTTACATGATTGTGATTCATACAAAGGAGGGGACAGATAAACCCTAAGCAAGCGCTAAAATAGAATTTGATCTAAAGTATGAGAGGCAGTCTATTAAGCAATCTCCCATGGATTTAAGATAGGAGTTATGAATAAGAAAAGCCCCGGACTAGGGTATGAAAAACGTTATTGGGAATAGCTGAGAAGTGCTTCGAGCGTTAGAAGTGATTTAATGTATCTGAACCATTCATTTGGTCAAAGATGTCACTAGCCGATCAACTCTATGAGGACAACACATAAGTTCACATAGTCCATTTAGTCACTGTAACTTTCTAATATAACCTCAACTTTGCTTATGTAGAGCCGAAGTTAAACATTAAAATTACTTATAGTTTGAAACAACTTGCAAATTGAGAACACGGCCAATTATTGCGAACCAAAGGTGATTCTTGCTCAGGGGTTCCTGTTCCTTCACAAAAGGTTCTGAATGCTCACTATCTCTTACTTTTAAATTATTAAAGCTCATTCTGATACTCACTTGATTAATTGACTGGAAGTTAATTCTGAGCTTGAATAGATAATATTACGAACGATTAAAACTTGATTTAAATATAAGTAATGCTTATGGACAAAAGGCTGAAACATATTACCCTACTGAGATGTTTTGATGCAGCGGCCAGACATCAGAGTTATAGCCTGGCTGCAGATGAGCTATCAATTACACAAGCCGCAGTGAGTCAACAAATACGAAACTTAGAAAGGAGTTTAGCGGTTAAGTTGTTCTCTCGAGAAGGGCGTTCAATGTTGCTGACCAAGCAAGGTAAAGTCTTATCTGAATATGTTGCAAAGGCTTTTGAACAGCTCTCTCAGGGCTTTGACCGTATTCAAGTAGAACCTGCGGAAGGAGTATTAACCGTTACAGCATCCCCTTCCTTTTGTTCGAGATGGTTAGTACCAAGATTATGGAAGTTCTCGGATATTCATCCCAATATACAAGTCAGGGCCTTGGCATCGGCGCAGTATGAAGATGTTCGCCATTCAGAACTTGATGTTGCCATTCGCCAGGGCGAACACATTGATCACAATGTGTACCAAGAAGATTTGTTTCGAGATCCTGTCATTGCTGTCTGCTCTCCTAAAGTATTTAAGGAAGAGAAATTACATCAGATTGAAAATATCGAACGATGTTGGTTAGTCGAGGCACTTGGCTCTGGTAGAGAAGATATAACCTGGCAGCGCTGGTTTGAGTTGGCAGGACTGGAAATGAAAAGCGAACAGACCAAATGGATGGAAGTGACCACTTGGGAGATGGGAATCAACGCCGTACTGAGTGGTCACGGCATTTTTCTTACATCAAGCTGTATGGCGCAAGATTTAATAGAATCTGGCGCCCTAGTTAACCCCTTCGATATAAAGATGGAGCCTGGTTTACGGTTTTCGTTACTTTACGATCAAGAATCTCCGAGAATAGCCAGGATCCAAGCTTTCACGGATTGGTTAAAAGCTGAGTTGAATTAGAACTTACTCTTTATTCTCTTATGTCGGCCTGAGGTTAACTAAAACGATAGCCAATGCCCAAATAACCAAAAGTACTGTCATCTATGTCTACAGAGGCATCTCATGTCAAAGGGCCGCTGCTGCGCCGCGATATTCGATATCACCAATAACGAGCATGAGCGATAAACACACCGATTAGTGGGCTTTATTGCATCGGCAACCAAATCGTTGCGATACAACCCGATTCATCTTTCCTGTTTTGAAGACTGAGCTTACCTTGGTGCGCTTCTATGATTTGTCGGCACAAATACAAACCAATACCGCTGCCTTCGGTTTTAGTTGTGTAGAAAGGTACGAACAAGTTCTCAGGATTGGTAATTCCATGTCCATTATCAATGATACTAATGACAATACGATGCTTTGTTTGGTGCGCGGTTATAACAACTTTGGGCTCTGTGTTACCTGACTCCAAGCCGTTCTTCACTAGGTTAATCAGCACTTGCTCAATCTGGTCAGCATCAATACAAGCATGAATATCATTTGATGATTCCAGGGTGACTTGTTGGCCGTGCAATTCAGCAGTTTGGTTAAGTAATTTAGTGATACTGGCTTCAACTTTCCTAGGCAAAGGTAATTTCGCTAGACTGGTATAAGCTTCGGTAAATCGTTGAAGCCCTTGGGTTCTCTCTGTGATGACACTTAAGCCCTTATTTAACACCTTGTCTTCGATCACAAGCTTTTGTTTTGCCATGGTATCTGCCACGGACGTAATAGACGCCAAAGAATTATTGAGTTCATGCCCTAAAACACGAATAAGCTTTTGCCAAGCCTGCCTTTCTTCTTCTCTTAGCGCTCGTGACAAATCGTTAAGCAATAACACATCGAAGCGAACACCGTGCTGATGGATGATACTACGTCTAATTTCCCAACGTGCATCTTTCATGGGGAATTGGTGCTCTATCACAGCGCCAGTTTCAACATCAAATAGGTTTGCAATATTCAACTGCAAAGTACTCAGCCCCAGCAGGTGCTGCCTATCCGAGCCAAATAATTCAACGCCAGCATCGTTAATATGCTTTAAGGCGCCACTGCGATCTGTCATCAAGAGTGGTACATCAAACTCTTCTGTTAACTTATCTAAAATAATGTCAGATTCAACGGTTTCTACTCGCTCCTTGTGCAAGCGTTTAGCCAACAACCCTAACTCAAAGTTAACCTCTCCCCATGCTCCCTGGCTCTTATTTATAGATGGTCTCATGGTAAAATCGCCTTGTCTTAAACATTCAATAACGTTAGCGATACCAAAAAACTGGCTTTGCATTGTTTTTCGAATATAGAACAAGCCCGCAATCGCGCTAAGCAGTGAAAGCGGAACAACGGTTAAGGCAAGTAATAGAGAGTAATGTAAGAATGCTGAGAGAATAATAATGACGAGCGCAGGCATTATCGCCAAAATAAAAGCCATAATAACTTTCGTTTCTAGGCTCACACTTTGTCTTTTGGGCTTATTCAATTAATAGCCTTATGACTCAATCTCTTCAGTATTCTTAATAGTGTATTTTTCCATGCGCCTATGCAAGGCATGTCTGGATAATCCTAAAAGCTCGGCCGCTTTAGAAACATTTCCGTTAAAACGCGTTAATGCTTTTTCAATTAAAGTTTGTTCAGCTTGCGCTAAAGTCATGTCCTCAAAACCACTGATTTCAGAGCTATCTGCCAAACCAAGGTCCTGAGCTAAAATATTGTCTTCCGCACAAACCAGCACAGCCCTTTCAATGCAATGTGAAAGCTCCCGAACATTGCCGGGCCATTGATAGCGTTTTAAAGCCTGTGACGCTTCTAAACTCAATTGCACTGAATCCCGCCGGTACTTTCGCTTAAACATCTGCATAAAGTGCTCTGTCAGCGGCAAAATATCGTCCGGTCTTTCTCTTAAAGCAGGTATATGGATTGTAATAGTGTTAAGCCTGTAGAGCAGATCTTGTCGAAATGCACCTTTGGAAACTTCTTCATCAAAATCAACATTACTCGCTGATACAATACGAACATCTGACTTTTGCGTTCGCGATGCACCAATAGGTTCAAACTCCCCACTTTCAAGCACACGCAAAAGCTTGGCTTGAAGTTCTTTAGGAATATTGGCAATTTCATCTAAAAACAGTGTCCCACCCTCTGCCATCTCAAAGCGACCAATCCGAGTTGCTTTGGCATCGGTAAAAGCGCCTTTTATATGGCCAAAAAGTTCGCTCGCAAAGAGGGTGTCTGTTAAAGCCCCCATATTGACATTAACAAAGGGGTTATCATTACGTAGCGATAGTCGATGAACCATGTTCGCGATAAGGCTTTTCCCGACACCACTTTCGCCAGTTAATAAAATATTCGCATCACTTTTAGCGGTACGTTCAATTAATGTCATTACCGATTGCATCGGCGCTGAATCAAAGACTAGCTGCTCTAAACTGCCTTCACTCGACGCCAGCGCTGACAAGCGCCTGTTGTTCTTTCGTTCATCTAAGAAACTCAGTTGGTTTCTTATTAAGCTGAGCAAGCGCTCGTTCTTCCAAGGTTTTTCAATAAAGTCACTGGCACCATGGCGAATAGCTTCAACACTCAGTTCAATGCTGGCCCAAGCAGTCATAACAACAATAGGGATCAAGCTGTCTTTTTCTCTCACTGATTTAACTAGATCAATCCCTTCCTTTCCTGACGTTGTATCTTGCTGGAAGTTCATATCAGTCAGCAACAAGTCAAAGCTCTTACGAGAAAGCAAAGCCATGACGTCCTGCGGTGTCTTAGCTGAAGTCACCTTGAATCCTTCGCTTTCAAGCAACAACTCTATGGCATCTAGAATATGCTGCTGGTCATCTGCGACCAATATTTCCCCTGACCGTTCTTCAAACATGCGATATCTCTATTAAACTTTCAGTGTTCACAATCCAGTTATTCATAATGTAGTGCTTCTTGAGGGTGGATACGCGTTGCTCTGCTCGCCGGCAGCCAAGTAGCAACAACACCCACGAAAGCCAAGACACAGGGCACCATTACGTAAGTCACTGGATCAAGGCTAGAGACCTCAAACAGTACCGCTGTTAACACCTGTACTAAAACAACAGCCAACAATACACCTGCAATAACACCATAAAAAACCGGTTTTAAACTCTTCAATAGTACCCAATGTAGAATAATCCGCGGTTGAGCACCAAGCGCCATACGAATACCTATTTCATTTGTGCGTTGGCTGACCAAGTTATCGCTAATACCGTACACACCAATACTCGCTAAAACCATAGCAAGAACCGAGAATACGCTGACGAGTTGCAGTATTACTTTCTCTTCATCAACAGAAGCTTGTGTTAGCGCTGTAAGTTCTCGAGCGTTAATCAAAGGAGCCGCTACATTAAGCTCAGTAGCTCTTTGTCGAATAAAGTTAAGAACACTACTTTCTTTTCCAGGCTTTACTTTGGCAACAACCGACATACCTGGATAAATCCTCTGTGACATGGGGAGATAGAACTCAGCTTTAAATTGATCTCGCAAACCTCGATGTTTCACATTCCCAACCACGCCAACTATCGTGTGTGTACCGCCTAACCAATCAGGCAAAATTAATTGACGACCAATAGGGCTGCCTTCGTGCCATAAGGTATCCGCCAATGCTTGATTAATAACCACAACGGGACTTGAGTCGCGACTGTCTTGTAATTCAAACTGTCGTCCCTCTAGAAGAGGTATTTCCAGCACATCAAAATAGTCTTCACTAATCGCACGAATTGCTCCTCGTGTTTGACTCTCGTCAAAGCTGACGGGAGCTCCATCGTAAGAATATGTCACATCGAAATCGATACCAGTTCTGCTCATCGGCAACGTTGATGTCCCTGCTACAGAAATGACATCCGGGTTACTTTGAACTTGTTCAAGTATGGTATTCCAATGCAGTGATTTGTCAGTTGCCGATTCGATACTATCAGGCAGCCAAATATGCCCGGTAACAACATCTTGGGTGTTAAAGCCCGGCTTAACATCAAGCAACTTGGTATAACTTCGTAACAATAAGCCTGCACCAATCAAAAGGACCACAGCGACACTCACTTCAGCCGATACTAAAAGCTTACGAATACGTTGGCTTTTAACCGAGCCAGTACTTTTTTGTCCAGCATCTTGCAACGCAGAGCTAAGCTTTTTCGGATTGACTAACATAAAGGCGGGTATCAATGCTGTCACTAATGCAGCAATTAGGATAAGGCTCAGAGTAATGATAACCGTTGCACTATCAAGACCAACTTCCTGGAGCCTAGGGACTTGATCTGCACCGAGCACCTTAACTAACTCCAAACCCCAAGCAGCAAGTAATAACCCTAATAAGCCACCAGCTAATGACAATATAAAACTCTCAGTGAGTAATTGGAGCATTAAGCTTTTTCTTGTCGCTCCCATAGAAATACGTACAGAGAACTCGTGGGTCCTATTACCATAATGAGCAAAGCTCAAATTAAGTACATTCAGTAGTGCAATCAAGAAGACAGCAGAAACAGCAAGGGACAGTAAGATAAGCGTCGGCTTAATTGTTCGAATCGACCTCTCTTTTAACGAAAGATAAGAGGTCTTCCATTCACCTCGGGCGACATTCCTTCCTTGATTATAGATTTGATTGATACTGCTACTTTGACGCAGCGCTTGTTCAATGCTGATACCATCCTTTAAACGACCATACATAAAACCAGGACGATCGAGGCTTTCTATCGGCGACCATAAATTAAAGGCGAACAAATCGTTTTTTTCGAAACCTGCTGGCATCACTCCAATAACAGTGTACTGCAGATTATTCATTTCAATACCACGACCAATGATATCTTGTCTTTGCCCAAAGTACTGTACCCAAGTATCGTAGCTAAGCACAACGACATTTTTACCCAGATCTTCTTTGTTATACCAACGCCCTAATAATGCAGGCACTTGATACATCGAGAAGTAGTCGTATGAGCTAATTAACAGAGTGAGCGGAACATATCTTTCACCAGACCTAATCACACCTTGATCATAAGCCCCAAAAGTCACTTGTTGAAAGGGTGTATCTGCCTCGCGAATCGTCTCATATACGCTGTAGTTTACCGACGCCGTTTTTTGTTCCCGAGTTTCAAAGCTCATTTCAACCAGCTGGTGAGACTGCGGGAGGGGTAAAGGTTTCAACAATATGCTGTTAACCAAGCTAAACATTATAGTGGTTACACTAATGCCGATAACCAACGTCAACAGCGATATCAAACTATAGGTTGGCTTGGCCACTAGCGATCTAAAACCAAAGAGTAAGTCTTTACGTAACTTATCCATGACGAACTCCTAAGCTGACTGGTTGAGCTGGCTTAGTGATAAGATTTTCATCGACCAGGCGTCCATCAAACAGCTGCACAACACGGTCAGCCATATCAGAATAACGAGAATCGTGTGTCACCATACAAACCGTTGTTCCCTGGCTATGCAGATCGCTAAGCAACTGCATAACGGCATCACCGTTTTTCGAATCCAGGTTTCCTGTCGGTTCATCCGCAAGTAATAAGCTTGGATTCCCAACTAAAGCTCTCGCAATCGCTACTCTCTGTTGTTGCCCGCCCGATAACTGTCCGGGGAAGTGCCGCTTGCGATGATCCATACCAACGCGAGATAGCGCATTCATAACCATTTCTTGGCGGCTTTTTACGCCAATATCGGCTCGGTAAGTCAGAGGTAACTCAACATTCTCATAAACGGTCAAATCGCCTATCAAGTTAAAGGCTTGGAAGATAAAGCCAATGGAACGACTGCGTAATATCGCTCTTTGCGCCAAATCGAGCGACGCGGACTCTGTTCCATTAATGAGATAGCTTCCCTCAGTCGGGGCATCAAGCAGGCCTAAAATAGATAGCAATGTTGACTTACCACAGCCCGAAGGCCCCGAAATCGAGATAAACTCATTGGCTTGGATATCTAAGCTGATATCAGATAAAGCATGTGTTTCTATTTCATCGGTATAAAACACTTTGCTGATGTCATTTAACGAAATAATGGGTTGCTGGCTCATGTCACTAACCTCTCTGTCGTATCGATAGTAATCGAATTTTTAAACTATTGCGTAATACGGATGTTTGAATACTTGTTGAATGCGCTTGTGTCGGAAATCAGCACAAAGTCTCCCACGGCCAATCCAGATAAAACCTCAACCTGATTGACAGATGCTCTGCCCAGATTAACGACTGTTTGTTTGGCTACCTGACTTTTAGGATCAAGTACAAAGAGTTGTGATTCCGTTTGCGGAGAGCTACCAGACGGACGCTCAACGTACAATGTGTCTGCGATAGACTCGATGGTGACGACTCCTGTCACACTGAGATCAGGCCTTGCTCCCTGGGGTAAGGTGCTTACCAGTTCAACATCAACTTGGACATTACCTTGGTTCACTCTAGGATCAATGCGGCTAACCTTACCCTCGATAAACCCATTCCGAGTATCGATAGAGACAGGTAAGTCCAATGCAATATCTTTCGCCTGAACTTGAGGGATCTGTAGTTCAGCAACCAAGCTCGCCGGGTCTGCGACATGGGCAATGGTTGAGCCCACATCCACTTGTTGCCCTACCTCTACTGATAGCGCCTGTAATACGCCATCTATGCCTGCTCTAATAGCCAGCTCGGCAACTTGTGCTTCTACATTTGTTACTAGGTTATGAAACTTTTCGACCTGTGCCTTCTCAGCTTTTAAACGCGCATCGATGACTTCCAGTCTACGTTGCTGAGTTTGACGCCTAAAGGTCAACAGAATATCGCTTTGGCGAGTCTTGAGTTTGGTATTCTCAAAATCGATATCGGAAATGATATTTTTTTCAGCGAGTGGAAGTTGCGCTTGTTCCAACATCCTTGCAGATTCAAGATTAAGAGCTGCTTCCGTCACTAACATCTGTTGTTCTAACTTCTGTTCTTCAAGCTCTGCGGTAACAGCCAGTAACTGTGCTTTTGCGGCATCTAAATCCCACTGTGCCTGCTGCAGTTGACGTGTTAATTGAGGATTAGACACATGGGCAATAATGCTGTCTTTATTAACTCTTGCACCAGGTTTAATAAGCAAGCGCTCAACACGCCCTGCCGACGCTGACACAACCCAGCGAATATCAGAAGGAGCTAGAATACCAATCCCTCTCACCTCACGTGCCATCTGGCCACGCATGACTTGCGCTACCCAAATCTCACTTTCATCAACAGACGGTATAGCATCACGCCAAAAGAAAGGAACAATGAATAACCCTGCACTAAAAAGTGCAGCTAAGCTCCACCCATTCTTTAATTTGGAAAAAATCCCCTGCTTACTTTTTGCAATTGGAATATCCATAATCACCTCATTTATCTGTGAGCATTCTGATACTGACATTGCTAGAGGCGTGCCAACTTAATTGAGGAGTGTAACCAATTGATTATTATAGGTATTCAAGTTTTTGTTCCTTTTGGGGCCTATAGAAGTGCGCGGTTTTAAATTCTTTGCTTTCAAAAACGCGCACTTTTTCATACGCATATACCCAAGCCACTTGGAAGTGCGAGTTTCAGAGCTTATGAGAAAGCTTAATTCTAGGCGGCTTGATGAAGGAATGGTCTCCCCCTTTCAAATCAATCCAACAACGAAGTAAGTTTTCTCATAAGCTCCAACATGGTGGGTTTAAAACCGTTTTATACTGCGCTAAATGATTTTGATTTAGAACCACTAGACCTTCAATCATTCATCTTGTCTAATACGGTTTTAATTCCCACTGAATCCTGCATTTCCAAGTAGCTTGGGTATAAATGAACGAGCAGACGCAACAATGCCTCTAATAATCATATTATAAGTGACCGTCAGTGCGAGATAACGATAGAACGAATAGATATCGTCGAATCGTTACAAAACTGCCATGGAATACAGTATGAAGGCAGCTAGCGTTGCGCTATAGTACCTTCCAATTAACAAGTACCTGATCTATAAAAAAAACATGATTGAAGCTGGAAACATAGACCAAAAACTGCAACGTATTCATCAATTGCTTGAAGGTTACCCAACCTTGATGGATGCCTATCAGCATTTGGAACCTTTAGTGCTACCGCTGTTTAAAGCTGCACGTATGAGTATTTTCCAGCGCAGAAGCCAACATCAGGACTTGGTCGCTCGTTTTAAAACAGGTAAAGAGACGCGGGAGATTAAAGTCCCTATTAGCCCACAGTCTATTGCGGGTTATGTTGCAATGAGCCAGCTTCCGCTCGTTATCAGCGATCCTTACGACGCACACGCACTGACTATGGTGCACCCCAGACTAAGATTTGCAGATAAGTTTGATAAATCGAGTGCCTTTGTAACACGTAATATTATTTGCGTACCTATATTAAACGCCAATGTATTGATGGGCGTTATGCAGATCATCAATAAGGAAGGGGGAGACTTTTCCGATGATGATTTGGATTTAGCTAAATCGGTAGCTGAAATCCTAGGTAATAAGTTCAGATATGAACTGGGAGGCACACAGCAACCTTTTCAATATCTGGTCCACCGTAATCTCATTTCAGATAAAGATCTAAAAAACCTAACGGATTCAACACCAGACTACAAACAGCTCATCCAGAAATTAACCTCTGAACATCGCATTGCAGAGAAAGAGCTCGGACAAGCGATATCGGTTCACTATCAAGTACCGTTCTTGAGCTATGACCCGGACAAGTATCAGCTCTTCCAAGGCAACAGCAAACTCAACCTTTCGTATTTAAAACGAAACCATGTTGCGGTTATTGCCGATGCAACGGAAAGCCCCATTCTATTAATGGCTGAACCTAACAATGCAGCTTTATTGATGGAAATTGAGAGTGCATTGGGTATCGACGGTTATGAGATATGCGTTGCCTTACCTAACACTGTCTTACAGTACCTCGGTGAGAGCGGCGCCAGCAATGGCCCCGGAGAGATGGATGAGATCCTCGATGAAATCGGCGGCAGTGCAGAAGAGCTAGAAGACAATGCTGATGAAATGGCAGACGACGCGCCTGCTGTTGTACGTTTAGTTAGTCGTATATTGCATGACGCTAAGCGCTTGAATGCTTCTGATATCCACGTTGATCCAGAAAAGAATGGACCAACACGCGTGAGAATGAGAATAGATGGTGTCTGCCGGGATACCACGCAAGTTCCAGCCTCTCACCATAGTGCGGTTATTGCACGTATCAAAATTATGGCTAACCTGAATATCGCCGAAAAACGCGTACCTCAAGATGGTAAAATTGCCGTTAAGATGTCCGGTCAACTGGTGGAAGTTCGTGTTGCAACCATACCAACGGTAGCAGGTGAAGGTGTAGTTATGCGGATTTTGGCTTCGGGCGGAGCCATGCCGTTAGACAAGATGAATTTAGCTGAGCGCAATCTGACATCTCTTAAAACGATGATCAAAAAGCCGCATGGTATTTTGCTGGTTGTAGGTCCAACCGGTTCTGGTAAAACAACCACACTCCACGCAGTACTCGGTTTCTTAAACACACCCGATAAAAAAATATGGACCGCAGAGGATCCGGTAGAGATAACTCAAGCGGGATTACAACAAGTCCAGGTCAGCCCTAAAATAGGCTTTACTTTCGCCAATGCATTAAGAGCGTTCTTGCGTGCCGACCCCGATATTATTCTTATTGGTGAGATGCGTGATAAAGAGACCGCACATGCGGGTGTCGAAGCATCTCTGACCGGTCACTTGGTCTTATCAACATTGCACACCAACTCAGCACCAGAGACTATTACCCGTTTATTAGATTTAGGGTTAGACCCAGTTAATTTCTCCGATGCCTGTGTCGGTATTCTTGCTCAGCGTCTTATCCGAACTATATGTAAAGACTGCAAAGAAGCTTACAGAGCCAGTGACAAAGAAATAGCCTTCCTGCACCGTCAGTATGGTGAAGAATACTTTGACGAGCTCAATACCGGAGAGTCTATTACGTTGTACCGTGGCAAAGGTTGTGATGCTTGTGGAGGTACAGGTTACAAAGGTCGAACTGGTGTTCACGAATTATTAGCGATGACACCTGAGCTTCGCTCTCTTATCTACAAAGAAGCTGCTGTTTCAGAGATGAAACAACAAGCCATGACAGATGGCATGAGAACCTTGATCCAAGATGGTATTTATAAAGTACTTAAAGGTGATACTGACATTAAGCAGCTACAAACTATATCAGGCGCTGAATAACCTCTCAATAGATCAACTTTTAAGATGAAATTGTAATAATTTCATTAATATTAGTGACTTATAGAACCGTTATCATGCCTCCGTTCGATGTATATTTATACGACTATTGGTGTATATACAAAGATATTGAATTCATTAAAGATGTCATCCTGCATTCATAATGGGCGACATTTTTCTCGTTCAGACTTATAAAGGCGCTGTTGCATGACAACTATTCTTTCGCAGTACTTGTCCAAGTTTATTCTTCTTCCCGGTATGCTCCTGATTTTAATCGTCGCGATTGAGACAGTTGGTGCATATAAAGGGATAAGACAAGCATCCGACATTGAGCGAAATGCGATGTTAGTGGAACAGAGCAGTAATCTTGTACATGAGCTGCAGAAAGAACGAGGTATGTCTGCTGGCTACCTGGGTTCAAATGGCCAAAGTTTTAAATCGGAGCTTCCGAAGCAACGCCAACTTACAGACAATAATATTGCAGGCCTTAGAAGTAAGCTCAGAGAAAACGACTACGACGAATCTATCGTAAGACCTATCAACCAACTACTCCAGGGGCTTTCAAATATCGCTTCTATTCGATCTCGTGTTGATGCTCTGGATATTCCGCTAGGTGAAGCGTTGAGCTTCTACACAGGCAACAATAGGCTGTCTCTAGATATGACAGCTGAAATCAACCAAACCATCAGCAACGCAGCCGTCAGTGGTCAATTCGCTACTTTGTATAACTTCGCCTACGGAAAAGAACAAGCGGGCATAGAAAGAGCCGTGCTGAGTAATGCATTTGCACGAGGCAGCTTTACTCCGGATTTATACCGTCGCTTTATCGCTCTAACCACCAAGCAGCAATCCTACTTCAAAGCGGCACTATCATCTGCTAACAGTGAATTTAAACCGACTATTACAGCACTACTCAATTCTAACGAACAAAAGAATGTTCAAGATTATCGCGATAGAGCTAACAACTCTGAGGATGGCCTGAATGATTCAGCGACTGAATGGTTCAGCGCAGCAACCGCAAGAATTAATAAACTGAAGAAGACCGAGGAGCTTTTAATTGCCCAAATCGTTAAACAATCCTCTTCCAATGCTTCCGCTGCGCTAACAACAATTGTGGTAGAGGTTATCGTCCTTCTTATTGCAGTGCTGATCACTTATTTACTCTCACACACCATACAAACACGCAGGAAGCAGGCGCTTGAAATTGGGCGAGTAATGTCTGAAGTCTCTAGTCACCGTGACCTAACCCAGACAATAGAAAAGATCAGTCACGATGATTTAGGCGATATTGCCGATAAACTCAATCATACGTTCAAACAACTAAAAGAAGACTTGGTCACATTCCAAGATTACGCAGGACAGGTGGCATCAGCCAGTATGGAATCAACCGTTGCGCTTGAACAAAGTCAGAATAATCTCCGAAGTCAGCAAAATGACATCGGTGCTATCGTTAGCGCAACCGAACAGATGAAGGACAGCGTGATAAAAGTCAGTGAAGATATGACGACAGGCGCGACACAAGTTGAAACTGCGGTTAAAGAAACAGAAGAAGGTAATGTAGCGGTTCATGAAGCCGTGAGTGGCATCGGAGAGCTTGCAACAGAAGTGACCTCTCTCAGCGGTACCATAGGTAATCTTAACGAGCGTGTAGAAAACATTTTAGGCATGGTTGATGTGATTCAATCTGTTGCTGAACAAACGAATTTATTGGCTCTTAACGCAGCCATTGAAGCTGCGAGAGCTGGCGAGCAAGGAAGAGGCTTTGCCGTTGTTGCTGACGAAGTGCGAACACTCGCCAAAAGAACTCAAAAGTCGACAGAAGAAATCTCAACTATAGTAGATAAGCTTCAAGAGGGTTCAAATGAAGCATTCTCTGTCATCGACAAAGGGATTGTTAAAGCCAACGATGCCGTGGCGAAAGCGAACAACATAGATTCTGTCTTAGTGAATATCGTCAACAGTATGAAAAAGGTCGACGAAGTTACTCATTCAGTCGCCAAGGCAACATCTGAGCAAGCCAAGGTCATCGAAGACATTAGCAGCAATATCTACAACATCAACGTGCAAGCAAACGAGACAGTGGTTGGCGCTGGTCAAATAGCTGCAGCTTCAAATCAAGTTGCTAAGATTGCAGCTGATATGCAGCAACGAATCGCAACTTACAAAGTTTGATACACTTCACAACTAACGACTTTAGCCCGAGACATGGTGATCTCATACAACTTGGCTTATAGTTTTTGAACACTATTAGCACAGGCGATCACTTATGGAGCTGGGTACATTTTCAGTTAGCCTTACGGTTAAAGATATTGCTAAATCAAAAGTATTCTACGAAGTGCTGGGATTTGAAGCTTATGAAGGCTGCGGCTCTGTAGAAGACAAATGGCTTATCATGAAAAAAGAGCAATGCATCATCGGCTTGTTCGAAGGCATGTTTGATAACAATATCATGACCTTTAACCCACCTGACGCACGTACAATAGAAAAGCATCTCTTAGCTAACGGCATCGAAATAGACACCCAAACGGCCGGTGATGATGGTCCTGCGCATTGCATACTCAAAGATCCTGACGGCAACGTCATCATGTTTGATCAACACTAAAACTAAATAACATTGGCCCCTGTTTAAAGCGCACTGCAGAGGCCAACACATCAATAAAAACAAAAAAACTAGGAACTTATATGCTGTCGAAAATTCGTTTTTTCAGTTTGATAACTTTATTTATGATGAGTTCGAACTCATGGGCACATGATAACCATGGAGGCGAAGCAACTTATCTAGCCAATGAAGGGGTGATGATTTCGTCTGCTGGACATAAAATCCTGTTTGATCCCTTCTTTCATAACGACTACAACAACTATCAACTTGTCCCTGAAGACATCGTTAAAGCATTGATGGCGAACCAAGCACCTTATAACGATATTGATGCCGTCTTTATCAGCCATGCTCACGGCGACCACTTCGCCGCAGACGATATGGTGAAGTACATGGGGCTCAACAAGTCTGTCAAACTAATTGCACCCGACCAAGCAATAGAGGCTATGACTAAGCTTGAGGGTTACGAGGCAATCAAGAACCGAATTACCTCAATTCAATTAGAATACAAAGACGCACCTCAAACGTTCGAGGTTGATGGTTTATCTATTGATGCACTTAGAATTCCTCATGCGGGTTGGCCTGGAAGAGCAGATGTTAGCAATATCGTTTACCGAGTAGTGCTCACATCCGACGATCCCAAGAATCCAAGTGATACCGTCATTCATATGGGAGATGCCGATCCTAATGATGAGCATTTTAGACCATACAAAGAATTATGGATGGCAAAGAAGACTCAAGTTGCCTTCCCTCCCTTCTGGTTTTTCCTGTCAGCAGAAGGACGAGATATCCTCGATACCAGAATTAATACAGAAAAAAGTGTCGGCGTGCACGTGCCGGTTAACGTTCCTCAGAATTTAAAAGATACTGGCAAAGATTATTTCTCCAAACCGGGTGAAACGAGAGCTTTAAAAACAGAACAAAACTAATAAAAAAGAGGCTGATGAAGCCTCTTATTATAGAAAGATAAGCCGCATGAATTTGCGGCCTCTGTTTATGAAAGTAAGCCTGAAGCGACTCTTTTAAAGCAAGCCGTCACGCCTTTTCGTTTCACAATAAGCCTACGCTCATCTTTTCGGAGCTAAATAACCTCTTTCACATGAAAAACCCCAACTTCGGTTTTGATAACCTCAACCAGAGTACCAGCAGCCAGTTCAGAATCACTCGTCAGTTTCCAATCAATACCTGAATATCGATACACAGGATTTACCGTTCTAGATACATCATCTGTGAGTACAAATTCGTGTCCTATTAAGTCATTTTTGGCTGGCGTATCATCTACTTTTTGCTGCATATTCTTCAGCGGTTTCCATAAAACAGCCGCTGAAACTAGAGCAATAATACCAACCAGTAAAACGGCATTAACCATGGATTCAGGCACTAATCCCAAGAAAAATATAACACCACTTAAAACAGCCGCAAGACCAATAAAAAACAAAATAAAAGTAGAGAAACCTAAAACGCCTATCTCAATAGCTAATAGCGCCAGGCCCACTATAAATAAGACCTCGACGAGATGTTGATTTATCCAACTCATGATTTAGCCTTATTCAAACTGTTGATGATAGTAGTCGCTTGAGCCACGATTGATGAAGCTTCAGTCGAGGCATCAGGTAGCAAAACAACGGACGATTCTTTCGCAATGGCTGTTTTTGCCTCTATCGCTTTGGTGGCGAGATCCAATTGAATGGCTTTTTGTCCCTCTTCGGTATTTGCCGCTTCACCAACTTTACGCAGAGCTTCTGCCTGTGCTTCAGCAACAGCAACAATAGCTTTAGCTTCACCTTCTGCACGCAATACTTGTTCTTCCTTCTCGGCCTCTGCTGCTAATACTACAGATGCCTTTTCACCTTCTGCACGGTTAATCGCTGCTTGTCTGTCACCTTCAGATTCTAATATTTGTGCGCGCTTTACACGTTCAGCTTTCATTTGCGCTTCCATAGCTTCCATCACGGAATGCGGAGGCACGATATCTTTGATCTCATAACGCAGCACCTGAATTCCCCAAGGACCGGCGGCATCGTTAATTGCAGAAACAATATTGGTATTCAGTAAATCACGCTCTTCGAACGTTTTATCAAGCTCCATCTTACCCAGCTCAGAACGCATTGTAGTCTGCGCTAGTTGCGTCACAGCAAAGACATAGTCATCAACACCATAAGTTGCCTTATAAGCATCAAGCACCCTGAAATACAAAACACCATCAACAGACAAGGAAATATTATCCTTGGTAATAGCACTTTGTTCAGGCACATCAACAGCTTGCTCTTTTAAAGACCGGTTAGCAGATACAGAATCGATGAACGGGAAAATGAAATTAAGACCGGCTTCCTTGGTAGACTGGAATTTACCGAAACGTTCTATGACAAAGGCTCGATTTTGAGGAACAAACTTTATGGATGATTTCAGCAGTACAATAACGAAAATCAACAAAAACGTCTGTACAGTCAAGATATAGTCGTAAACAAACTCCACTGGCACTTCTCCTTTTATTTATTCTGTTTCATCCTACAACATAGCATGCCAATAGCCCACTTGATTTATGTCCAGTATCAATTACTGGCGATTACTTCCAACCCAATGTGTCTTCGAAATCCTGATCCAGTTGTTTTGCGAAATCTTTGGCTTTAACAACGACTGATTCCAATAACTTGTCTTCCTCTGTTTCAGGAACAAACTTGGGAACCTCAACCGCATAACCCGCCTCATCAACGGCAATAAAAGTGATAAAGCAACGGTTAGTGACCACTTTGGCATCGTCTTTTGGATCACCCGAGCGAACAACAACATAGATATGCATACTCGTTTTTCCTGTATGCACAATCCTCGCTGTCAGTTTAACGAGTTGGCCGACTAGAATTGGTCGAATAAATCGAATGGCATTAGCTGATACCGTAATGCAATAGCGTTTACTCCACTGCGCAGCACATGCATAAGATGCTTGGTCAATCCACTTCATAACCATGCCACCATGTACCTTACCGCCAAAATTTACATCCGTTGGTTCTGCCAAAAATCGAAAATCAATGCTGCCGTTATCGCTCATAACCGCTTCTCAATCTCTTTATTCACCCTCAATAACTATAGAAGATGAACACTATTTGCTCCTCTTTTTGTAAATGAGAACTCATCACCGATTCTGTAAATAATCGTTACCTCACCAAGACAGGATATGCCAAACAATTTCATTTTCTCAGTAGACACATCGGTGTACATATTTTACCCTAGCAATATGACACTAATATATAACAGCCTATTCTTTTCCATACGCAATACGGAAGTTATTACAACTAAATGGAAGGCTTTCATCGAACCTATATCGTTAAATCAGCGCAAGAACGAGCAAGCTAAAAGCAATGCTTAATTACTATTTCACGCTTGCATGGAGGAGCATTCATAACCAAAGAGGGTTGAGCTTTCTGATCTCATCAACATTGGGACTCGGTATCGCTGCATGCACTATTACTTTTGCGTTGATTTATTTGATGTCATCAGATCCTGTGCCAGGGAAAAGTGACCGTATATTCAGAGTGCAAATGGATAACTGGTCTCCAAACGCAGCTGCAATAGCGCCAGACTTACCTCCAGAAGAAGTCTCCTGGAGAGACGCTAACAATATAGTCGATGCGCACAAAGCAAAATATCAATCCGCAAGCGCTATTACTTGGGGCATGGTGACACCACAAGAAGACAATATTACTCCCTTCCTTGGTCTTGTTAGGGTAACTAACGGTGAGTTCTTCCCGATGTTCCGACTTCCGTTTTTGTATGGGGAAGCGTGGGACAATTACGCAGCGAATGAAGCCGAATATGTTGTTGTACTTAGCAAAGAAACAAATGACAAACTCTTTCAAGGCGAGAATTCAGTTGGTCGCACAGTTCCCATGTTGGGTAGCCTTTTCACTGTCGTTGGCGTTCTAGATGAATGGCACCCTACGCCGAAGTTTTACGATTTGTCCTATGGCGCTTTTTACAAAGTGGAGGATATGTATATTCCTCTCGGGCTAAAACCAACATTAGAACTACCACACGGTGGTGTTTACAACTGTTGGGAGACTGATTTAGACGACGGCTATCAAACATTCTTCAGCTCTGAATGCACAAACTTTCAGCTTTGGGTAGAGCTAGAAGATAATCAGGATATTACCGAATACAGTCAATACATCGACACCTACGTTCAACAGCAAAAAGCCTTAGGTCGATTCCCAAGGCCTATGAACAATCAGCTATTCGATTTACCTCAATGGTTACAATACAAAAACGTTGTAGGAAACGATAT
Source organism: Alteromonadaceae bacterium M269 (assembly GCA_004353515.1). GTDB lineage: Bacteria > Pseudomonadota > Gammaproteobacteria > Enterobacterales > Alteromonadaceae > M269. The sequence continues at coordinate 553,764 of SMNZ01000004.1, forward strand.
CTACCTATTTTTCTGGCTGTCTTTCCTGTTTTTACTGGTTTGCCTCTTTAACGCAGCAAGCTTGCTCAGCACCAGCTTTATCAACAAAACAAAGGAAGTCGCCGTGAGGAGAGCTCTCGGCGCTAGCCAAGAAAACATGCTGTCGCAGTTTTTTATAGAAACACTTATTTTAGGTGTGATGGGTGGCATAGTAGGACTATTGCTAAGCGTTGTCGGGTTAGAAGGCATTAAATTACTTTACCCTAGATATGCGCCATTAATTCATTTAGACGTTACCCTAATCTCCTTCACTTTCTTCTTAAGCTTAGTTTCAAGTGCCATTGCTGGCACTATACCTATGTTTAAGGTCTGTAACCTTCCACCAGCACAGCAGCTTAAGTAGGAAAGAATATGCTTAAGCACATGAAACAACTTTTCGTTCGATTATCCGCTGGTCACATTATTAGTGCTTGGTCGAAGCAAAAATATACAGTCGCGATATTGATTCTTCAGGTCGCTATCACTTTTGCCGCGACAAGCAATGCGCTCTACATTGCTGTAGACAGATATCAGTTACTTGAAAAGCCTAGTGGACTCGACGAGACCAATACCTTTGCGCTCACAAGCTCAGGCTTTGGTGAAAGTTTTGATCCCAAAAGCTCAATTGAAGAGGATTTGCTCTTTCTTCGAGAGCTTCCCTATGTGGTTGACGTCGTTAAAACTAACTCCTTTCCATTCAGTAACGGCGGTCAATGGTTTTATCTGCAACTAGAACCCGGAGAAAACAAAAACCGAATACAGGCTGCCAGCTACAAGCTAGATGAACACGGTATCTCCGCATTTGGCCTTAATTTGATCGCAGGAAAAAACTTCGAAGACAAAGATGTTCTTTGGCAAGAAGAATCTGATTCGACTTTCCCTTCACCTGCAATCATTACCACCTCTACAGCGAAAAACCTGTTTAATACTGAAAACTGGGAAGAGGTGCTAGGAAAGACAATTTTCGTCGAGGCATCTCACCCTGTAATTATCACTGGAGTTATAGAAACTCTTCAGGCCCCTTGGGTAGACTGGATACCCACTGAAAATGCTTTTATCTCACCAGCCATTGTCCCGCAGAATTCATCACGTTATGTTATTCGAATACAAGAAGGTGAATTGCAATCCAGCATTCCCAAAATAGAACAAGCCCTGGCTCTAAGAAATAAAGAGCGGGTGATTCGAAATATTGTCACGATTTCTTCAGCTCGAAACGATGTTTACGGACCCGATATCGCTGCCATGACAGTATTACTAACTGTTATAGCTGTATTAATCCTAGTCGCAGCCATGGGGATTACTGGCTTAACCAGCTTCAACATCATAAAACGTAGAAAACAGATCGGTATTCGTAGAGCGTTAGGCGCGACCAAGCTCGATATTGTGTACTACTTTGTATTAGAGAATGCGCTACAAATGAGCATCGCCATTATTCTAGGAATTGTATTAGCGATATCACTTAACCTAGTTCTAGTCACTCACTATGGTTTTGCCAAGCTTCCTTACGTTTATTTGCTTTATGCCACCTTTGTTATCTACTTACTTGGTTTACTCGCTACATTAAAGCCCGCACTTAAAACATTGTCGTTTTCCACAGCAGAGGTAAGCAACTCAAACTAGAGTCTGTTACTATAGGCGCTCTCCAAATTCGTTCATTCTAGAGAGCCATTTTGTCCGAAGACCAAAGTAAACGCCTAAATAAATACATCAGTGATTCGGGTATCTGTTCTCGTCGAGAAGCCGATAAATACATAGAAGAAGGGCGTGTAAAAGTAAATAGTAAACCGCCAGAACTTGGAACAAAGGTCACTTCTAAAGATAGGGTTGAGCTAGACGGAAAGCTTATTAAAACTAGTGCGGAGGACAAGTCTGACCGGCTTTACATTGCTTACAATAAGCCTATTGGTATTACATGCACTACTGAGCGTCATGTTAAAGGCAATATAGTTGACGCAATCAATCATAAGCAACGAATCTTTCCCATAGGGAGGCTGGATAAACCCTCCGAGGGGCTTATTTTATTGACTAACGACGGGGATATCGTCAACAAAATACTGCGTGCAGAAAACGCTCACGATAAAGAATATGTCGTCCGAGTTAACAGACCCATCAACGACAGGTTTATTCAGAGAATGAGTAGTGGCATACCAATACTTGGTACGAAAACTAAGCCTTGCGTAGTGACTTATAAAAGTAAATTTGTTTTCTCTATCATCCTGACTGAAGGCCTCAACAGACAAATTAGGCGGATGTGTGAATATCTGGACTATGAGGTCGAGAGTTTGGTGCGCAAGCGCATTATGCATATCGATCTCAAAGGATTAGCCAAAGGACAATGGCGTTATTTAACAGCGGATGAAATGAGAACTTTTGACAATACGCTAAAAGGATCAACGAAAACTGCCAAAGAAGGGACAATAAGACGCGTTTCCAAGATAAAGGCTAAAACTCCATCTAAAAATACCAAAAACATTAAAAACAAACCTAAAACCCAGTCACCTTGGGGCTAATTCGACATGAATAAGATGCCTATTTTGGACAGTCTTAGCTAAAAATAATCGGAAAATGAAGAAAAAAGTATAAAAACTGACTTATTTCTTGCCAATCACTAACCATTTTCCCTTTCTTTCTTGTATAATGCCGCGCAATTTTTTTTTCATACAAATTAGAGTGAAACGATGTCTGACTTATCTCGCTACAGGAATATCGGTATTTTCGCGCACGTTGATGCGGGTAAAACCACCACAACAGAACGTATTCTGAAACTAACTGGTAAAATCCACAAAACTGGTGAGGTTCACGATGGTGAATCTACAACCGATTTCATGGAGCAAGAAGCTGAGCGTGGGATTACTATCCAGTCAGCTGCTGTCAGCTGTTTCTGGAACGACCACCGCTTTAACGTTATCGACACCCCTGGGCACGTTGACTTTACTGTTGAAGTATATCGTTCACTTAAAGTACTAGACGGCGGTATCGGTGTATTCTGTGGTTCTGGTGGTGTTGAACCTCAGTCAGAAACCAACTGGCGTTATGCGAACGAATCAGAAGTATCACGTATTATCTTCGTTAACAAACTTGACCGTATGGGTGCTGACTTCTACCGCGTTGTTGACCAAGTTAAAAACGTACTTGCTGCTAACCCTCTTGTTATGACGTTGCCTATTGGCATCGAAGATGACTTCGTAGGTGTTGTTGACGTATTAACTAAGCAAGCTTACGTTTGGGATGACACTGGTCTCCCTGAAAACTATAAGATTGAAGAAGTTCCGGCAGACATGGTTGACAAAGTAAATGAATACCATGAAATGCTTGTAGAAAGTGCTGTTGAGCAAGATGATGACCTAATGATGGCTTACATGGATGGCGAAGAGCCTTCTATTGAAGACCTTAAGCGTTGTATCCGCAAAGGTACACGTACTATGGCATTCTTCCCGACTTACTGTGGTTCTGCGTTTAAGAACAAAGGTGTTCAAAACGTATTGGATGCTGTTGTTGATTACTTACCAGCACCAACAGAAGTTGATCCTCAGCCACTTACTGATGAAGAAGGCAACGAGACTGGCGAAGTTGCAACAGTTTCTGCAGAAGAGCCACTACGCGCACTAGCATTCAAAATCATGGATGACCGTTTCGGTGCCCTGACTTTCGTGCGTATCTACTCTGGTGTATTGAACAAAGGTGACACTATCCTTAACTCTTATACTGGTAAGACTGAGCGTGTTGGCCGTATGGTTGAGATGCAAGCTGATGAGCGTAACGAATTAAGCTCTGCGCAAGCGGGTGACATCATCGCAATCGTCGGTATGAAGAACGTTCAAACAGGTCACACACTATGTGATCCTAAGAATCCATGTACGCTTGAAGCCATGGTATTCCCAGAACCAGTAATCTCAATTGCTGTTGCACCTAAAGACAAAGGTGGTTCTGAGAAAATGGGTATCGCTATCGGTAAGATGGTTGCAGAAGATCCTTCATTCCGCGTTGAAACAGACGAAGATTCTGGTGAAACTATCCTTAAAGGGATGGGTGAACTTCACTTAGATATCAAAGTTGATATCTTGAAACGTACTTATGGTGTTGACTTAATCGTTGGTGAGCCTCAAGTTGCTTACCGTGAAACAATCACGCAAGAAGTTGAAGATTCATACACGCACAAGAAGCAATCTGGTGGTTCTGGTCAGTTCGGTAAAATCGACTACCGCATCAAGCCAGGTGAGCCAAATTCAGGCTTCAAATTCAGCTCAACAGTTGTTGGTGGTAACGTTCCTAAGGAATTCTTCCCTGCAATCGAAAAAGGCTTTAGCGGCATGATGGAAAGCGGTGTCCTAGCTGGCTTCCCTGTTCTTGACGTTGAAATCGAATTATTCGACGGTGGATTCCACGCAGTTGACTCATCAGCAGTTGCTTTTGAAATTGCTGCTAAAGGTGCATTCCGTCAGTCAATTCCAAAAGCTGGTCCTCAATTGATTGAACCAATCATGAAAGTTGACGTATTCACACCAGAAGATCACGTTGGTGATGTTATCGGTGATTTGAACCGTCGCCGCGGTATGATCAAAGACCAAGAAGCTGGCGTAACGGGCGTTCGTGTTAAAGCTGACGTTCCTCTATCTGAAATGTTCGGTTACATCGGGAGCCTACGTACAATGACTTCTGGTCGTGGCCAATTCTCTATGGAGTTCTCTCACTATAACCCTTGTCCTCAGAATGTTGCTGAGAAGGTTATTGAAGAAGTCAAAGAGCGTAACGCTGCTAAGAAGTAAACCAGCCTTCGCTGATTTATGACAAAAAATGAAGCCCTGCAAATTGCAGGGCTTTTTGTTAGTATGGAGTACATAACCCTCACACTCCTTATTCAATGAATCACGGCTATTCTCAAAGCGAAGAGCGTCTTAATATCTTTTCTCACCTCTTAGGCTTTGGCTTGAGTTTGATAGCGCTAGTTGCCATGCTCATCAGCACCGCACCACTGGGACTTTCCTATAGCGTTAGTGCTTTCATATTTGGAACGAGTTTAGCGGTCCTCTATGCAGCTTCTAGCCTATACCACGCACAAGAAGATCCCGTAAAACGGCAGAAACTACGAACCTTCGATCATTGCTCTATCTTCATATTGATTGCGGGTACTTACACGCCAATAACCTTGGTCACACTCCCGAGCACCATTGGTTGGATCATCTTTGGCATTGTTTGGGGAATAGCTGCTCTCGGCATCACACTCAAGCTGTTTTTTACCGGAAGGTTTAAGAAAACCTCTACTGCACTCTATGTTCTTATGGGGTGGATTATTATCGTCGTGGGTAAAACACTGATGGAGAATATTGCACCAGTAGGTTTCAACTGGTTGTTAGGCGGGGGTATTGCTTACACGATTGGAGCTATTCTCTATAGCATCAAGCGCCTGCCCTACAATCACGCAATCTTCCATTGCTTTGTACTGGCAGGCAGCGCTTGTCACTTTGTTGCTATCTACAACTACGTTCTCATATCCCCAACGAGCTAGGGCTAGCCTCTAAAAAGGCATAGGGAATTGTTGATAGATTTCATTGATACCTTGCTGTAGCTCTTCACTCATCACAATATCAAACGCATCAATATTCTCTTTTAACTGCTCCAATGTCGTTGCGCCGATAATGGTTGATGTCACACCATCTACTTGTTTACACCAAGCCAATGCAAGTTGAGAAGGCGTTAGATCAAACCGCTTTGCTAACTCAACATAGGCCCTAACAGCTTGCTGGCTTGCTTCGGTATCACGGAACAGACCGTTGCGCTGTAACATGGTCCAGCGACTCCCTTCAGGCCTCTCTCCATTAACATACTTACCACTCAACATACCTCCTGCAAGTGGCGACCAAGGTAGATAAGCGATGTCTGTATGAATACAGTTTTCAATCAAATAAGGCCAATCTTTGGCATGAACCAAACCAAACTCGTTTTGAATTGAAACGGGCCGAGGTAAATTATACTTATCGCTTAACCTTAGATATTCGTTAATACCCCAGGTTGTTTCATTAGATAAGCCAAAGTGCTTAATCTTTCCCGCTTTCATGCATTTATCAAGTGCAGTTAGTATCTCTAACATGCCGTCCGATTGCTTTTCGCGATCCATATCAGAAAACTGGATAGTACCGGGCCAATGTCTTCCAAAATGCGGCGTATTTCTATTTGGCCAATGGATCTGATACAAATCGATATAGTCAGTTTGTAATCGCTGCAGAGAGTCATCCACAGCCTCTAGAACAGACTCACCGGTGATCTCACTACCACCTCGAATCCACTCAAGCCCACTACCTGCAATCTTTGTTGCAATAACAAGATCGCTGCGCTTTTCTTTGTTACTGGCTAACCAGTTTCCAAGGATCTGTTCTGTTTTACCATAGGTTTCAGGTGCAGGTGGAACTGCATACATCTCGGCTGTATCAAGAAAATTAACGCCACGAGATATTGCGTAATCGATCTGTTCGTTCGCATCTTGCTGTGTATTTTGTACTCCCCATGTCATCGTACCTAAGCACACATGAGACACATTAATATCACTACTTCCTAATTTATTGTAATGCATAGTCACCTTAATTCAGTTGCCGCTAAAGCCTACTGCCCTAGCCTTTGCCAATTGACCGATACTATAGCGGAAGCGATAGAACTGCTGCTAGCCTCTTCATCACAATATACTCATCATTCTTAAAAATACCTGTTTTTTGATCCGTTGAAATCAGACAGGCCGTATTCAGGTTTAATATTGTATCTTTATCAAACAACTTGATTAAAACGGCTGAAACACATTCAAGGAAACACGATCATGACTCGCATAGCTAAACTCATCATGTCAGGTGCTTTATTTCTATCTACTGGGGCATTAGCCACTACAGGTAGTTCAGGCATTATCGAATCATTGAATTATCAAAGTACGCAAAAGAATGTCGATAAAGCCGTGGAACATATCGAAGTATACGGACAAAGGCCTATTGGCTACTTTAGACAGCAACTACGCTTGTCCGAAAGTGCATTTTTCGATGCATTTAATGAATTAACCGATATTAATAGTTTCAAAGTCGAGTGTTACAACAAGAAACGTATTGGCACAAATGTTGGCCGCAGACGTTGTGAACCAGCTTACGTAGACGAGATTAAGCACGAACAGCGTTTCCTCACATCTCAGCTAACCTCATCTAGGGGCAACCCACTTCTTACTTTCCCTTACGCTCAACTGCGCTATGAATTGCAGCAGAAGCAAAAGGAACACATCGCTTACATGAATAAACTTGCGAGTGAGAACCCAAACCTCCAAGCAAAGCTCGAAAAGTGGGCAGAAGCGAAAATGAGTTATGCCTTAAAACATTATAAGAAGTGGGGAAAGCACAGTGGATTTGCTAGAGCAATAGAAACTAGTCCGCAATTTAACATAGATGAAGATATTGACTACAAAGACGAAAAATCTCTGTAATACCATTCAGTCTAACTGAAAGAGGGATGCGTTAGCATCCCTCTTTATCGTTAAAGCTAGTCTTCAAAGGATCTTACTTATTAAGACGCTTTAACCCGTCTTTAGTTTGTGAAAGCTCAAAAGCACTTTCAGCAAAAGTGGGCGTTAGGATCTTATGAGAAGCTTGTTCATAGGCATAACCTACTCTAAGGACAGTTGCATCATCCCATGCTGTTCCCATAATACCGAAACCAATAGGTAGCCCTTTCTCACTTCCCATAGGTACTGTCATGATAGGATAACCAGCGATTGCAGGCATCCATCCGGCGCCTACTGAACCACCTGGATAGCTATCACCATAAACAGCGTCAATTAAGAAAGCTGCTGGCCTAGACGGCATTACAATCACATCCACATTATGTTTTTTGAGAAGAGCATCGATACCTTTCTCTCTTGTCGCTTCCATCAGTAATGCAAACGCATCTTTATATTCTTGAGAATCGATACCTTTGGTTTCTTGTGATGCCGTAAACAGGCTCTGGTCAAATAACGCTAACTCTCTGTCACTATTATTGTTGAACTCGATCAAGTCTTCCAAGGTGCGATATTTAACGGTGGGGGCAGCATCTGCTAAATATTCATTAAGCGTATGTTTAAACTCAGTTTGCAACAACAGTGTTTCTGCGCCTCCAATACCTTCCATCGGTTGAAATTCATTAATATCAACAAGTTCGGCACCTTGAGCCTCTAACACTTTAACTGCATCGTTAAAGGCAGACGTAATCGCTTCTCTATTACCTTGTGCCCAGCGTAAAACACCAATGCGCATACCCTTGATGTCTTTATCAAGCGCTGCAACAAAATCAGGACGCTTCGCACCCGCTTGTACTGTCGCAGGATCAGCATTGTCAGCTCTGGACATAGCATTAAGCATCAATGCGGCATCACGTACTGTGCGAGTCATAGGTCCAGCAGTATCTTGCGTAGATGAGATAGGAACAACGTGAGTACGAGATAACATACCGACTGTTGGTTTAAAACCAACGACACCATTCATAGCAGAAGGACACATGATTGAACCGTTAGTTTCTGTGCCAATAGCCATTGGTGCATACTGCGCTGCCACTGCGGCACCTGAACCAGAAGATGAGCCACAAGCCGTACGATCTAAGCTATGTGGGTTACGTGTTTGACCGCCTATGCCACTCCAACCACTAATAGAGCCGTTTGAGCGGAAGTTAGCCCATTCAGATAAGTTGGTCTTACCTAAGATAATCGCACCCTGCTCTCTCAATCCTGCAATGATTGGCGCATCTCTTTTTGTATCGTTATTGGCCAATGCTAATGAACCAGCTGTAGCGGGTAGTTCTTTAGTTTCGATATTATCTTTAACTAAAACAGGCACACCATGCAATGGCCCACGCAACTTGCCTTGTCTAGCTTCGGCATCAAGTTGACGCGCTTCTTGAAGCGCATTAGGGTTTAACGCAATGATACTCTGTGTTTTATGATCCAGCGCATCAATTCGCGCTAAATACGCTGCAACAACAGCTTCAGATGATAAAGAGCCTTTTGATACACCTTCAGCGATACTTGCTGCGGTCAAGTCTTGGACGTTCAGTGTTGGTGATGTAGCTGTCGTCGATGTTGCAGAACAAGCACTCAGCACACTTGCAACAACTAAAGCTTTTACGAAGTTTTTCATTCTGATTTTTTTCCTTCATTACAGGTTAAAGTGACAGCATTTCATCAATACTCGTCATAATAAAAACATTAAATTGAGGTTTATTGACCTGGAGAGTATCGGCGCACAGCGCGTTTCTCTACATCCTCACGATAGTAGGGCACATCTTTAAATTGATGCTCAACATAACGCTGAGCTTGATCATAGAAGTGTGGTGAATCAGGATCGCCACTTTGTCCGCCAGCTAATAGCGTCTTAGCAACAACTTTGTCACCGAACTCAACAACAGCAACGAAGCTATTCCCTCGGTAACCGTATAACTTTTTAGTATTTTCACCAGCTCTTGAACCATACGCTGCTAGTGCCCCCCAACGCCCTGATGCTAGACCAACAGGTAAGCTGGGCTTGGCGTCATCAAAACCTGCTTTAATATCACCACTCAGGCGCTGTAATCTATTCACCTCACCCCATGGCGTGCTCCACTGACCGAAATCATTAGCAACTTGTTCCACTGTTTGTTTAAAGATAGCCAAACGCTCTTCATCAGGTGATTGATGACCAAAATAAGTTAAGCGTTGCATACCACTTAGTCCCTCTGGAGATTGCCCCTGAGCTCGATAATTCATACCGTAAAAATGCGATAGCGTCATAGCAACAGAGTCTACTGTGACTCGGTAATCCCAATCTCTAAGTACATCAATAGCACCTTGAATAGCCTCATCCTTTTCCGACGCTCTATCGTAAGCTTCTACTAAGCCTGGGATAAGCGCTTCAAAGCCTGGTAAATAAGGGTCATAAGCCGCTTCAATTAAGCTATCCAGAGTAAAACCAGACTTACCAGCCAGAACTTGAATACCATGAACACCACGGAAGTTTTCTGCATCTGGCGCCATGTAAGTCGGATAATCTTCTCGTTTAGGGCTGTATTCAGCAGCTGCAGTAAAAGGTGTTGAATTAGCATTCTGTATCCATCCGTTCTTAGGATTCACAATAGAGATAGACTCATCAACGGTATGTAGCCCTTGCCAATCTGTTCTTGGATCAGAGCCATCAACAGGCTGAGAATAGTCAAAGCTCGGATCACGTTTTGGCATGAAGTTACCGTGATAATAAGCAATGGTTCCGTCAGCATCGGCATAAACCGTGTTGTTTGACGAATTCGTGCGGATGTCCATCATCTCTCTAAACTCACCATGATTGATAGTTGTCGTTCTGATATAAGACTGTTGAAGTGCGTTAACCGGATCCCAGTTTATTTTCGTTGACACCCACTTATCATCAATCATGTGAGTCACTGGACCGTGGTGTGTGCGATACATCGGGAATGTTCTTTCAGATAGCTTGTCGCCATCACGATACTTCAATGTAACCGAAGAAACTGACATGGGGCGCTTTTCATCACCATAGGTGTAATAAAGTTTGTCATTTTCCTCAAAAACATCCTCGATAAATTCATCAATGAAATCAGCTCTCGTTGAAGTATGCATCCACCCGTTTTTTTCATTAAATCCCTGATAAACGAAGAATTGCCCCCAAGTTACGGCTCCATAAGCATTTAAGCCTTCTTCACTAACGACGTGTACTTCTCCACGGAAATAGAATGACGTATGGGGGTTAATGAGTAACATGGCGTTACCAGATTTAGTTAGTTCGCCAGAAATAGCAAAACCATTAGAGCCGCTCGGCTCAGAATCATCGATTTCAGCTTTACGTGGTGCATTTCTCTGTTCTCCGTAAAAAGCTTTTATGCCTTTAAGAGGAATTTGCTCAATATCGCCACCAATTGAACCTTCAGAGAAAAACATGGGCATCCAAGGTTCGAAATGCGTAATCAACTTAGGCTTAACGTCAGGATGTGTTTCAAGATAATAGTTAAGACCATCAGCAAACGAACGACATAATACCTTAACCCACTCGGGAGCACTTTCGTAGGCAGCTATAGCTTCATTCGTTGTCATGTAAAGCCGAGCTCTGAGGTCGCTATACAAAGCTTCCTCGCCTTCAATCTCTGCTAATCGCCCCGTAGCCCAAATGTAATTGCGCTCTATACGCGGAAAATCATCTTCAGCCTGAGCATAGAGCAAACCGAAAACAGCATCAGCATCTGTTTTTGCGTATATATGTGGAACACCGAAGTCATCTCGAATAATTTCAATATTTTGTGCACGTTTAGCGAATTCAGATACTGGCTTTTCAACAACCGGCTCTGCATTTTTACCACCGCATGCAGTGAGGAACAGAATGAGAGAAAACGACAATACTTTTATTATTGGTGAAGAGTTCATGAGCTTTCTTATTCTTTGAAATTGGATTATTCAAGCAGGTATTAACGATGCTAACAAGCCACTAAAGCTTGGTCAAAAAGGCGGCGATAAAACAATAAAAGTTCGGCAATATTAGTTTACTTACCTGAACTATCGAATAGATACAGGGAGTTAACTCAAAAAGGTGACAACGAAGACTCTGACTTCTATTTAAGTAGCTATTCTAGCCTTGTTAGCAGGCTAAAGTTGCTTCTCCATAAAGACAGCACCGTTACCATATTCAGAACCTACTCTGACATTAGGTCGCTCATGAAAGCCTTGCAATAACCAAAAGCTGGCCGAGCCTTGAACCGCGACTAAACTTACCTTTCTGAAATTCTTTTGAGTAGCAACGTTGAATAGTGCCTTTACCATTGAATGACCAACAGCTCTTCCTCTGAATTCAGGGTGAATTGCAATATCATGAAGATACAAGTATTCGATGGCTTGTTCTTCCGAACTAGCTAATTGCTCAAATAACTTCGGGGGCTCCGATCTAAACCAAGGGTGTGACAGCAAGTAACCAGCAACGTTACCCTCATCTGAGATGCAAACAAAGCAAGTATCAGGTGATATGTGCCACTTATCTTGTAGAACCTCCAAAGATTCTGAACCTATCTCTTTATAGGATTCATCCTGTATAGCTAGGATATCTCTCCAAGAGGCCTCTCCGATTTTTTGAATTTTCACCGATGTATTCTTACTAGAGCGTGTTATTCCAGTCCTAAGCCAGCTAATTCAGAGAACATGCGGCCATTATTCTTTTTTGCATAATCTTCCAATACTTTGATCAGAAGTTCCTTCTTGGGCGACTTTTTGGCTATAGCAAAGTAGTTATTAGTTTCGAAGAGAGGTGTCACCTTAACGTCATCACCTAAAGTCACTAAGCCTTGTTCAACAAAATGTTTAACCGGCCGCTCATAGGCAAGCATGTAGTCACTTCGATGCCGTTCAAAAACTCGTAACACGGAAATAGAGTTAGGTAAGTCAATAAACTCAAAACCGTTAGAAGCATATATATCCCTGAAACCGGCATAACCGAACCCTCTTATCACCGAGATGACTTTTTGTGGCTTCTCTGTGATACGTTCGTATAGACCTATTTTCAATAAACCATAGGCAGGTTGCATGAAGATTACATTGTCAGTAAGCGCCGATGTTGATTTAACATTAATGGTTAAATCGATGTCGCCATTTTCTACCAATTTATAAATACGGATAGCTGATGCACAGGTGACTTCTAATTCGATGTCGTACTGTTTAAGGATGTGCTTGGTGACATCAATCGAGCTACCAACACATTGATTCGTTTTCTTGTCGATTTCAGAGGAGGGAGGGAATATAACAGCTCCCATATGCACAACTTCACTAGCCTGTACCGCTTTTGCAGTAAACACTAATGAGAACAATAGTGGGAAGAAAAAACTCAGGGTAAAACGAAAAATACTCAATCGCCAAGTCAAACATCAATATATGATTAGCTAACATAGTCGATTAGAAACCACTAAACCAGCCTGTTTTTTCGTCTGCCTTTAGAAAGTTCGATTATGCGGATATGTTTTCGAAGATAGGTTTTATTGAGGGTATTAAAAAAGGCCGCCTAAGCGACCTTCTTTAAAGTGATTTAGTGTGTGCTTAGTCTAGGATCTTAGCAACAACACCCGCACCTACTGTACGGCCACCTTCACGGATTGCGAAACGTAGACCTTCGTCCATCGCAATCGGAGCAATCAACTCAACTTTGAACTTCAAGTTGTCGCCTGGCATTACCATCTCTGTGCCTTCCGGTAACTCAACAGCACCTGTTACGTCTGTTGTACGGAAGTAGAACTGGGGACGATAGCCTTTGAAGAATGGCGTGTGACGTCCACCTTCATCTTTAGACAATACGTATACCTCAGCTTCAAACTTAGTGTGAGGTGTGATTGAACCAGGCTTAGCCAATACTTGACCACGCTCTACTTCTTCACGCTTAGTACCACGTAGTAGGGCACCAACGTTCTCACCCGCACGACCTTCGTCTAGAAGCTTACGGAACATCTCAA
>SMNZ01000005.1 GCA_004353515.1 Alteromonadaceae bacterium M269
TCAATTGTTAAAGAACATTTGGCTAAGTCTTAACTTAGCGGCTTGAGGTCTCTCCCCAAGCGGGACGCGCATTCTACGCCATCCTCTCTCGATGTCAACCGCGTTTTGAAAGTTTTTTTAACTATCTCAGTTGACCTCTTCCCGTACTATTTAAACACCTTTAAAAGCCATCTAAACACTACCGCCTCACCCAACAATCTAACCCGTCAAATGAGAGTGCGCGCATCATACTGACCTCATAGAATACGTCAACTCCTTTTTGCATTTTATTGACCGTTTGGACAATTTTAAAACGATCCGCTCAATAAACAGCTAAAACTGTGTTTACAGCAGTTTTTACATTACAAAAATCCATTGTTCTCATTCTTTGTTAAACTTCCTGCAGGTTATTGATAAGAAGTCATTATGAGTATTAGAAGCTATAGAAACATCACACCAACCATTGCCGATAATTGTTTTGTTGATCCGTCCTCAGTTTTAGTTGGAGATATTGTTATTGGAGAAAACTCCAGCATCTGGCCTTTGGTAGCCGCAAGAGGTGACGTGAACAGTATGCGAATTGGAGACAACAGTAATATACAGGACGGTACGGTATTACATGTCACCAGGAAAAGTGCGAACAACCCTGATGGATATCCACTCACTATTGGCGACTACGTCACTGTTGGGCATAAATGTATGTTACATGGCTGCACTTTGGGTAGTCGTATATTAGTCGGCATGGGTGCTATTGTTATGGACGGTGCTGTAGTCGAAGATGATGTCATTATTGGAGCAGGTAGTTTAGTACCACCTAATAAAACATTAGAAAGCGGTTATTTATATGTAGGAAGTCCGGTTAAGAAAATTCGAGAACTTAATCAGGGAGAAAGAGACTTCTTAACAAAAACAGCTGAAAACTATGTCATCCTCAAAGATGAGTATCTAGCAGAGCAGTAAGTTAAGTCAGTGATTTGATATTGATTGCTAGGGCAGAGACACTGCCCTACTGCGGAGTCTAGTTTGAAAGCTGAGCTTTAAGCTCATTAATAAGAGCCAATACTTCTGACTCCGTTGGTGTCACTCCCCTCCAAAGTCTAAAGCTTTCCAACGCCTGCCCTACTAACATTCCAAGTCCATCGCTCGTCTTAATAGAAGAGTTACGATTTTTTGCCCACTCATTAAAGGTGGTGATTTCATTAGAATAAAACATATCGTAAGCAATAGATGCATTATCGAAGATAGTCTCAGTTATTGCAGGTAACTCTTTTGTCATACTTGAAGATGTTGAGTTAACAACGATATCAAAGCCCTGGTTCGGAAGATGATCAAGGGCACTTGCGCTTAACTCGCCAAACTGACTGAACTGTTCTACCAGAAAGTTAGCTTTTTCTATCGTGCGATTAGTGACATGAATACGGCTAATACCCGCAGAAAACAGCGGTTCAATAACGCCTCTTGCCGCACCACCAGCACCTATCAGCAAAAGGCTCTGTCCAGACAAGTCACCAAACTGTAACGTTAAATCGTAAACCAATCCTTTGCCATCAGTGGTGTCACCAAGAATTTCGCCGTTTGGTTGTTTGATAAGCGTATTCACCGCATTGGCTAGTTGTGCTCTTTCAGTTAATCGATCTGCAAACTCAAACGCATCTCGCTTAAATGGCAATGTAACGTTAGCACCTTTGACCGACTCATTCGCAAAAAAGGCTGATGCAGCCTCTTCAAAACTATCCACTTCTGGCTCTTCCAAGCCATAGCTCATCGATTGCTGAGTGACCTTAGCGAAATAAGTGTGAATAAAAGGAGATTTACTGTGCTGTATTGGATTACCAAATACAGCATATTGATCACAACCTTCTGTTACATGTTCGTTTATGCTCATTCAGCAGATCCCAGCTCGAGCCAGTCTTTGGGAGACAAGTAGTTTTCTGTCAGATTAGCTTCTTTACTGCCTGGTGCAGGCTGATAATTATATGCCCATCTCGCTAACGGAGGCATAGACATCAAAATAGACTCAGTGCGCCCGCCGGATTGAAGGCCGAATAAGGTGCCTCTATCGTAAACTAGGTTAAATTCAACATAACGGCCTCTTCGATACAGCTGGAAATCTCTTTCTGTATCACCATAAGGTGTGTTCTTGCGCTTTTCTACAATGGGAACGTAGGCATCAAGATAGCCGTTACCTACCGCTTGCATAAACTCGAAACTCTTATCAAAACCTAATTCATTAAGGTCATCGAAGAATAATCCACCCACACCACGAGTTTCATTGCGATGTTTCAGATAAAAATAGTCATCACACCACTTTTTATATTTAGGATATGTCTCTTCACCAAAGGGGTCACATAAAGACTTTGCAACGCTGTGCCAGTGGATAACATCTTCGTCGAATGGATAGAAAGGTGTTAAATCGAAGCCACCACCAAACCACCAAACCGGTTTTTCACCTTCTTTTTCAGCAATAAAAAACCTTACGTTGGCATGAGAAGTTGGAATATAAGGATTTCGGGGGTGAATAACTAAAGATACACCGAGCGCTTGGAAACTGCGCCCGGCCAACTCTGGTCTATTCGCCGTTGCTGACGGTGGAAGCTTGCCACCAAAAACATGAGAGAAGTTCACCCCTCCCTGCTCAAAGACGTTCCCATCTTTAAGGACACGTGTTCTTCCGCCACCGCCTTCAGCTCTTTCCCAAGCTTCTTCTTCAAAATGACTTTTGCCATCCACTAATTCTAGTGTCTGACATATATTGTCTTGTAACTTAAGGAGGAACTTCTTAACGGATGTTATTTCAAAATCTGACATGAGGGCCCTAATTAGCTCTTATTACTTCGCCATTTAAACTGTGTCGAATGAGGCTAGGTTTCGTGGCATTACCTAGTTCACCATCAACGATTACTACTGCGTCTCCGAACTGACTTGCGACTTCATCCTGAGAGACGGCAGGCGGCTCTCCAGATCGATTCGCACTTGTCGAGATAATAGGCTTATCAAATAGTTCACACATTGCTCTTACGCCGCTGTGTGTTGTTACTCGAACAGCAATATAATCTGAATCACCACAAACGCAGTCTTTGACGCGTTTTGATTTTGGCAGCAACCAAGTCACATGACCTGGCCAGCTAGAAAATATTTCAGCGCGTCTATGTGGAGGAATTGCATCGTCATTAATATAAGGCAGCAATCTAGAATAGCTATCTGCGATTAGAATCAACCCTTTGTGTGCAGGTCGATTCTTTAGCTCCAACAAGGCTAAAACAGAAGCTTGATTATCGGGGTCACAGCCCAAACCATAAACTGCCTCGGTCGGATAGGCGAAAATAGCTCCTTCGTCAAAGCGCGCTTTTAACGAATCATTTTCTTCTTGTGTCATATTAATTTATACCACTTCGTGTGTTTTGATATCGATCAATGAGTTTGCCATTACTCACTAATATCTTTTTCAATGTCGACTTTATGCTGACAGTGCTTTTGAGGGCAACGCAATACCCTCTGACCTTGTGAGGACTTGTCCAACATAATAGGCCAATTGCATGCTGGGCACTCATGCACAACGGGAGGGTCATTCACCACATATTTACACTTGGGATAAGTATTACATGAATAAAAATAGTGTCCGTGTTTATTAGGACGCTTTTGCAGCTCCCCTTCCTTGCAGCTAGGGCAAACAATTTTAGTCTCAGCACTCTTTTTTGGTGATTCGATGTGGTGGCAATCAGGAAAATTCGTGCAACCAATAAAAAGCCCATAACGTCCCTTTTTAATAGCCAGTTCGTGCTGACAACTAGGACAACTAGACCCATCAATCACTTTTATAATGCTTTCTTGATATTCTTTGAGAGGCTTGGTGTAGTCACAGTCAGGGTAACTGCTACATCCAATAAACGGTCCATTTTTAGAGTGACGAAGAGCCAACACGCTATTGCATTTAGGACAATCACCATATGCTTGCTGTAGCGCATGTTCGTTTGCAGAAAATAAGGACGAGTTTATCTTAGACATGGGGGCAATTATGGCACAGCAAATTGCCCCTGACTATTCATCAAAAATAGATTTAATCCGTCCCTATTCAATAAGATGCAACACTCTAGTGAAGAGGGCCGTCTGGTTCTTCGAAGAGTAACTCCTCCATTTGGGCATAAGCTTTTTCCTTACCTGGCACATTAAACAGCACCATAAGGACAACCCATTTCATATCCTCTAAGCAGAAATCGTTTCCATCAATTTCCATTACCCTGTCAATAACCATTTCGCGGGTGCTGGCATCCAATACGTTGATCTGCTCTAGGAAAAGTAAAAAGCCTCGGCAACCAACATCTAATCGCGCTTCTTCATCAGCGGTATAGATGCGAGTAACCATAGGTGTCGCAACTTTGGTTAAGTAAGGATTAGTATCAGATTCCTGCAAGGCGGCTAGCTTTTCTAACCACGAAAGCGCCTTGTAGATTTCGTCATGATGAAAACCTGCTCGAACCAGCTCTTCGGTCAATTCATCTTGATCAACGCGAATTTCCGTTTCGTTGTGCACGAAGTTTTCAAAAAGATACATGAGGATGTCAAACATACTATTTTGCCCCCAATTTTATATAGCCACCAGAAACACTAGCAACTTGGCCTCGTAACTCATATTCAAGTAGCGCGGATAACAACTGAGATACAGGCATTCCACTGCGCGCTGCTATGACATCTAATGTCGTAGCTTCATAGTCTACACTATCTAACAATTTGTCAGATGCCAAGCTTTGTTCGGATGTTTTTTTTATGTTTTTTCGGTCACGAGGGTCATGGAGTGCAACAATATTCGTAAATTCTTCGTTGATATCATCAACAGAGTCCACCAGCTTAGCACCTTGTTTTATAAGGTAATGGCAGCCTTTCGTAAGCGGGTTATTAATATTCCCAGGAACGGCAAATACCTCTCGATCTTGCTCTAACGCATACCTAGCGGAAATTAATGAACCACTCTTTATCTCCGCTTCTACGACAACCACTCCCTTGCTAAATCCACTAATGATTCTGTTTCTGCGCGGAAAGTTTTCCGGTTTGGGTGGAACGCCAGGAGCAAATTCACTAATAACACATCCACCTGACTCTATCATTCGCTCATAAAGTTTCTTATTTCGCTTGGGATAAACATGGTCAATACCCGAGCCAATCACACCTATAGAAACGCCTCCGGCATCAAGAGCACCAGTGTGAGAAGCGGCATCGATTCCCATAGCCAAACCACTTGTAATAACCCACCCACTATCCGACAACTCTTTCGCCAAAGCATGAGCAGCATGCTTCCCAGACAAGCTTGGGTTTCGACTCCCAACCATAGCCATTTGGTACTGATGAATAACCTCTTGGTTCCCATAACCAAAAAGTAAAAACGGTGGTGCACTAATTTCTTTTAGTGAATCAGGATAATCTGGGTCGGTATAGCCAATGACAAAATGACTTTCATTCGAATTTAACCAGTCTACGTTTTTCTGAATGTAAGAAGCATTCGGGCGATTCAATGCACTGATTTGTGGTGAGCTTAGACCAAGAGTTTTAAAGTCACTTTGGGTTAGCTGTGATAAGTTATTCAAGTCCCCTTCGCATTGCAGCAACAACTGCTGAAACTTCACTGGGCCGAAAGAAGGTATCTGATTGAGTGTGAAATAGAGCTCAACAAGATCCGTGGAGCTCAATTCATTGTTTGAGGGTTTTGTCTGCATTGTGCCTCCCTGCACATTCAATAATTTTTTAGAGTTGAGATTTAAGGTCTTGCGACTATCGCTCCCACACGAATAAAGTTCGATGCCTTAGTAAGAAGCGCATAGCTGGCCTTATCAAAGGTTTTGAAAACCACCAACTCACCAACTTTAACTGATGGTTGAACAATCTCATCCCCCCACTCAAAAGCGCTGCGTAACGCATTATCTTCATTAGCGTACTTAGGTTGTTTACCATCGACGATATTCGGCCCTTGGTTATAAACCCCCATTACCGTACCAGGCATGACATCACCCTTACCGAGATCGATAACAACAATATCGAACTTACCCAATAAGCCATGTTGCTCCAGACTATCAACTAAAAAGCCTCGTTGCGCAACTGCACCAATGAGTTGCATTTCTTGTACTTCAGGCTCCTGCATGGGTATAAGTCTATCGCCACGTTTAGCTTCTATATGCCCATCAACAATTTTAACTAGCTGTTGCTTATCTAAATCATCATCTGTCGCAACCGCCTCTGAAATATGCCTGACCTGAATCCCTAACTTATTACCTTCTCTATCTCTAACAACATTCTGTTGACGAATAACATCAAACCGAGTTTCACCTGAACGAGAAGCTTTCCCTAATACATGTACACCAGAAACAAAACGCTCAATGCCCTCATGATTCCCGAGAAGATAAGGTAAGGCTTCATACTCGGATTCATCCATAATGGCTGCGTTTTCAATATAGGGTCGAATAACATCAAAAGGTAAAACATCGATAGGACGTGCTTTCTGCTCAATCCTGCCCTGCGGGGTTAACTTAACGAAGGGTTTCTCAGGCGCTCTTTCTACGACGATCTGAGGCTCGCCTTCTTCATCAAAGATAAGTCTTAGCACATCGCCAGGATATATTAAGTGAGGGTTAGAGATATCTGTATTATTTCTCCAGAGCTCTGGCCAAAGCCAAGGCTTATCCAGAAACATACCTGCAATATCCCAGAGTGTATCGCCCTTCACCACCACATAGGTTTTCGGGGCATCAGCTTTCACTTCAACAGCAAACCCTTTAAGAGGTAACCATAGAAGCAGAAGAACACCGATTAATCTTAAATTACGCATTACGCTGCTCGCCTTTCACGTAAATAAATGAGTTGTTTGAAAACAAAAGCCTAAGCCCCAATACTGTTTTCCCATCATATCGGCTAGAATAGCCGTTAATTGACAAGTTTAAATACCCTTATCAATGGCTTGGTATGCAAATATATACCGAGCTAAGATTAAATTACATTGTAGCTGAATAAGATTATGGCCATATTAGAAGTTTTACGTTTCCCCGATCCACGTTTAAGGACGGTAGCGAAGCCTGTCGAAAAAGTTGACGCAAAGATTAAGCAGTTTGTTGCAGACATGTTTGAAACCATGCAGGAAGAAAAAGGCATAGGTCTAGCTGCAACACAAGTTAACACACACAAACGCATAGTTGTTATCGACGTATCAGAAGAGCAAAACGAGCCTTTAGTTTTTATTAATCCAGAGATTACTGAAAGATCGGGTTCAACAATCAGTGAAGAAGGTTGTTTATCTGTTCCCAATAACTACGCCAAAGTAGAGCGTGCTGAACAAGTTACTGTTAAAGCATTAAACATTGATGGTGAAGAGTTCACATTGGAAGCTGACGGATTACTCGCAATTTGTATTCAACATGAGCTAGATCACTTGGTTGGTAAGTTGTTTGTTGATTATTTATCGCCTCTAAAGCGACAACGTATTCAGAAGAAGCTTGAAAAAGAAGCAAGACTAGCTGCACGCGCTTAATACTTATTTACCTCGGGATTGAAACCATTGAAGATTGTTTTTGCTGGTACGCCAGATTTCGCTGCGCGTCATCTACAAGCACTGATTAATTCGTCACACCAAATCGTTGGTGTGTATAGCCAACCAGATAGACCTGCGGGAAGAGGCAAGAAACCGCAAGCCAGTGCCGTTAAGCAGCTTGCGGTTGAGCATGACCTTCCTGTGTTTCAACCTGAATCTCTGAAGAGTTCAGAAGAGCAAAGTATTCTGGCTGAGTTAGATGCGGATATCATGATTGTTGTCGCATACGGTCTTCTATTACCTCAAGCTATTTTGGATACACCTAAGAAAGGTTGTCTGAATGTTCATGGCTCCCTATTACCTCTATGGCGTGGTGCAGCTCCTATTCAGCGTTCTATTTGGGCAGGAGACAAGGAAACTGGCGTCACTATCATGCAAATGGATGCAGGATTAGATACAGGCGCAATGCTTCATAAGCTTTCTATCCCTATTGAAAACAATGACACCAGTGCATCGCTATATGAAAAGTTAGCTGTACTAGGTCCTGATGCTCTATTGCAAACCTTAGATACTATTGATGAGTTAACACCAGAAACACAAGACGATAGCCAAGCAACTTACGCGAAAAAACTCAGCAAAGAAGAAGCAGCAATCGATTGGACATTGTCGGCAGAACAACTAGAACGCAATATAAGAGCATTTAATCCATGGCCAGTGGCTTTCTTTACAACACAAGAAAAGGCCGTCAAGGTTTGGGATGCCGAAGTAGTGACACTGAGTGAAAGCGATAAAAACCTCCCTGGACAAATAATCGAAAGTGATAAGAACGGTATTTTAGTCAAAACAGGAAACCAGGGCTTAATGTTAACGAAGCTTCAAATACCCGGCAAAAAAGCAATGCCAGTCAGCGATATTATGAACTCTCGAGCAGATTGGTTTACCAAAGGAAGCTCTCTTTAATGAGTTCTGGCGCTAAACTAAGAGTAGATGCAACGAAACGCGTCTTTGCGGTACTGGAAAACCGTCAATCGTTGAGAGAAACACCCGCTGACGAACGTTTGAGTCCGAAAGATCGCGCTTGGTCTCAAGAAATGGTTTTGGGTGTTATGCGCCAACTACCTATTTTACAGTATTGGTTAAGACAATTACTGGATAAGCCTTTAAAGAATAAACAAAAAATCATTGAGAGCCTGATCATTGTTGGCTTTTATCAAATTGCCTTCAGTCGCGTTTCAACACACGCAGCCGTCGCTGAAACCGTTGAAGCGTGTCGTCTACTTGGCTCTCCCGGTCTTAAAGGATTAGTGAACGGGGTATTACGCAACTTTATCCGACAAGAATTAGCCGAGCAGCGCCCAGACA
Organism: Alteromonadaceae bacterium M269; assembly: GCA_004353515.1. Lineage (GTDB taxonomy): Bacteria > Pseudomonadota > Gammaproteobacteria > Enterobacterales > Alteromonadaceae > M269. The sequence goes on from SMNZ01000005.1 coordinate 8,852, forward strand.
ACGTTCAAATAAACTCGGGCTTGCCCAAGTGGATATACAAGAAGCTCGCCGCTCAACCTCATATTGAATTAGAACAAGTCATTCAAGCAGTGAGTGAAAAGCCTCCGTTATGGCTAAGAGTCAATGCAACTAAAACAAATAGAGATGAATATATCTCGCGATTAAAAGATACGGGCGTTGAATGCTCTCCCTCTCCAAATCATCCTCAGGGTATTGTCATCAATAAGAGCATGGACGTCACCCAACTTCCAAAGTTTGAGGAGGGATGGTTTGCTGTGCAGGATGGAGCTGCACAATTAGCGGCGCATTTCCTGAATGCACAATCAGGCGAAAGAATCTTAGATGCCTGCGCTGCACCTGGCGGTAAAACCTGCCATATATTAGAAACACAACCTAAACTTGCGCATTGTATTGCTCTCGATTCAGATAAAAACAGGCTCGTTCGTGTTAATGAAAACCTCGATAGGTTAGGCCTACAAGCCGAAGTCATTACCGCAGACGCAAGCCAACCCAAAGATTGGTGGGATGGAAACTTATTCGATCGCATCTTGCTTGATGCTCCATGTTCCGCCACAGGTGTTATACGTAGACACCCGGATATTAAATGGCTCCGCAAAAGCCAGGACATTGCCGTTTTAGTTGAACTACAACAATCGATATTGTCTGCCCTGTGGTCAACGTTGAAGCCAGGAGGGACCTTGCTGTACGCCACCTGTTCTATCTTGAATGAAGAAAACAAAGAGCAGATAGCTCAGTTTTTGAATAACCAAAAAGATGCTGTCCTAGAGCCGATTCTTGAGAATGAAACAGATGAAAATCCTGGTTGGCAGATTATGCCAGGTGAGCAGCAAATGGATGGTTTTTATTATGCTCGATTACGGAAAGTAGATTAACGCTAGGGTTTCTGTATTCAACAGATTTGTAATCGAAATGACACTAGCCATGCAATTAAAAAGGTGAAGAGTATATTTGAGTTAGGGTTATGCTCTGTTTATTATTAATACTTGCAATACAGTGATGCAGGTCTCAACAGGCCCTATATTATTAGATGTAGGCCAACACATAAGCCGTAAAAAATAACATGAAAATCATCATTATTGGTGCCGGACAAGTAGGTGCAACACTCGCTGAGAACCTCGTAGGTGAAAAGAACGAAATTACGGTTGTTGACTCGAATTTCACTACCCTACAAAACTTACAAGATAGATTAGATCTTAAAGTTGTTCATGGCGTCGGCTCACATCCAAACGTGCTGCAAAATGCGGGTGCCGAAGATGCAGACCTCTTGATTGCTGTTACAAACAGCGACGAAACCAACATGATGGCCTGTCAGATAGCGTACAGCCTTTTCAAAACACCCACTAAAATTGCTCGTGTCCGAGCTGTTGAATACGTCAACTTTCAGGAAACCCTATTTCAAAATCATATGATTCCAGTGGATCATTTGATCGCTCCTGAGCAACTGGTAACTAAGTCCATCAAACGTCTTATAGATTACCCCGGTGCTTTACAGGTTGTAGAATTTGCAGGTGGTAAAGCCAGTCTTGTCGCTGTAAAAGCCTATTACGGAGGTTTACTCGTTGGTCACGCTCTCTCTGCATTAAAAGAGCATATGCCTAACGTTGAGACCCGGGTGGCAGCTATTTATCGACGTGGACGCCCTATTCGACCGCTAGGCACAACAGTTATTGAAGCAGATGATGAAGTGTTCTTTATCGCTGCGACAAAACATATTCGAGCAGTAATGAGTGAGCTACAAAAGCTCGAATCTAGCTACAAACGAATTATGATAGCCGGCGGCGGCTTAATAGGTGCAGATTTGGCCAGACGCTTAGAAAACGATCACCATGTAAAGCTCATCGAATACAATGCCGAAAGGGCCAAATTCCTCTCTTCTCAGCTAAACAAAACCATCGTTTTTAGAGGCGATGCGTCAGACCAAGAACTTCTTAGCGAAGAACACGTTGAGCAAATAGATGCCTTTATCGCTGTAACCAACGACGACGAAGCGAACATCATGTCTGCCATGCTCGCCAAACGCATGGGTGCCCAAAAAGCGATGGTTTTAATACAACGCAGTGCCTATGTCGATCTTGTCCAAGGGGGGGAAATCGATATCGCAATCTCACCTCAACAAGCGACCATTTCAGCACTACTCACACACGTTCGACGCGGTGACGTTGTTAACGTCTATTCTCTCAGACGTGGTGCTGCTGAAGCTATTGAAGCGATAGCACATGGCAATGAAAGCACGTCTAAGGTGGTTGGCCGTCAGATTAGAGATATCAAACTCCCTCCAGGAACAACCATAGGTGCCATCGTTAGAAATGAAGAAGTGATAGTGGCACACAGCGACACTAAAATAGAAAGCGACGATCATGTTATCCTATTCCTTGTCGATAAAAAGTTTGTCAGTGACGTAGAGAAACTTTTCCAGCCCAATGTATTTTTCCTCTAGTCAGGATAATTGAGCCCTCATCCACAATTTTCGCTATAAGTAGCAAAACATAGGAAACAAAAAATGAAAAACATGTATACACGCGCCCTAGTTGTTGCTGGTTGTATAGCTGTTAGCCAACCTGTTTATGCACAAGGTTGGTTAGATTCGGTAAAAGACTTCTTTGGTTTAGGTGAAGAAAAAACTGAACAAACGAATGAATCTAGTAACTTGCTCAGCAGTGCTTCGCTAGTACAAGAATTGGTTCAATCTCTGGGTGTAACCCAAACACAAGCTGAAGGTGGTTTAGGTTCTATCTTTAACTATGCTAAAAACAACCTATCAAACACAGACTTTAAGCAAATAGCGGACACTCTTCCCGGTATCCAAGGACTCTTAAAGTCCGTACCGGACATAAGCCAACTGTCATCAGAGGGGAGTATTGGTGGACTACTGGATAAAGCCGCTAATTACAGCGAAACTGCCAAAGCACTGAACGATTTGAATAAACAATTCACTGCTCTTGGTTTGTCACCTGAACAGATTGCCGGCTTTGTTTCTACTATTAATCAGTACCTTGATACGCCTCAGGGACAACAAGCTAAACAGTTATTGACTAGCGGCCTAGGGCAGCTTCTTTCTCAATAAGACTAGGCCGAAAGATTATCGGGCACCGTTGTGCCCGTTATCATGACACAATGTATTGATTTAGCTGCGCCAAAAGGTCGGTGAAAATAATACGAGTAGCGAGAATACTTCTAACCGTCCGAAAAGCATTGCCAAGACCAGTATCCATTTTCCACTATCAGACACGTCAGCAAAAGTCCCAGAGACAGTTCCTAAACCAGGCCCGAGATTATTCAAGGTCGCAGCTGTTGCAGAGAATGCGGTAATATTATCTAGCCCGGTTCCAATCAACAAAATCATTATGATGATAAATACTAAGGCATAGGCAGAGAAGAACCCCCAAACCGCTTCGACAACCCGATCTGGAAGTGCACGTTGGCCTAACTTCACAGAATAAACAGCTTTAGGGTGTATGAGTCGATCCACTTCTCTCTTACCTTGCAAATAAAGTAGAAAGATTCGAATAACCTTCAAGCCTCCGCCTGTTGATCCAGCACAACCACCAATAAAGCTTGAAAAAATCAGCAATATAGGCAGATAAACGGGCCAGTTAGCAAAGTCATCCGTGGCGAAGCCGGCAGTTGTACTGATAGAAACGGACTGTATCAATGCTTGGTCCATCGCGACTTCGGCCGTCGAGAACCAATCATGTTGCATAAGCGTAAAGAAGCAAATTAAGACAATGCAGATCTGCAAAAAGAAGAAGACTCGTAATTCAGGATCATAGATATAGTGTTTGATTGAACGACCACTAACAGCACCATAATGAAGAGCAAAATTGAGCGCGGCTATCCACAAGAATACGACACAAACCAAGTTCACAGCCGTACTTTCAAAATGCCCTAAGCTAGCATCATAGGTTGAGAAACCACCGATAGCGATTGTCGAAAAAGAGTGACAAACAGCATCGAACCAATCCATGCCAACCGCCCAATAAGCCACGGCACAGGCAGCAGTCAGTGAAAAGTAAATATACCAAAGCTGCTTAGCAGTATCGGCAATACGTGGCGTCATTTTGGAATCTTTCACGGGCCCCGGTGTTTCTGCTCGGTATAACTGCATACCCCCAACACCCAATATGGGCAGGATAGCAACGGCTAATACAATGATCCCCATACCACCCAGCCACTGAAGTTGCTGACGATAGAACTGAACAGATTTAGGCAAGAAATCAATGCCTTCAATAACAGTTGCACCAGTTGTAGTTAACCCAGAAAACGATTCAAACACCGCGTCAGTAATTGTCATTTGAGGTTGTTCTAGCAGAACAAAAGGTAATGCACCGAAGCTAGCAAGAACCGCCCAGAATAACGCAACAATTAGAAAACCTTCTTTCGCTCTCAAGTCAGCTTTTACATCTCGATTTGGATACCAAAAAGCGAGGCCGGTAAATAGACACAGCAAAAACGCAAGGATAAAGGGCAAACCACTCCCATCACCAAATATCAATGAAATGATGGCGGGCGGAATCATAGTGACACTAAATAACGAAACTAAGAGACCAAGAATACGAATGATGGAGCGTAGTTGCATTAGCTCAGGCAATCTCTTGATCTGAAGATACTACTGGTACCATGTTTTTCTTATTTAAACTGAGTGCAAGTCCGAGGAAAATAGGTGCCTGAATTTGCAGCATTTTGACGTCATATCTTATTATTATCCGACAATGAGAAAATCAAAAGGATTTACGTAACAATTTTTCACTTTAAATCATTATCCACATTACCGATAACCGAGTAGACTGAAATTTCATCAATATAAAATCACTAAGAAAAAGGAAAGATCCATGAATTTTGCCAAGTTTGGCATCAGCTTTTTAGCATTGTTGCTACTAAGTATGCCGAAGGCTTTTGCAATAGATGCAAGTGATGTTAATCAATTCACATTAGATAACGGAATGAAAATACTGGTACTAGAGGATAATTCCATCCCTAATGCCAATATGTACATTTTCTGGAGAGCAGGCTCTCGAAATGAACGCCCCGGCACAACAGGTATTGCTCACTTCTTCGAGCATATGATGTTTAACGGAGCCAAAAAGTATGGTCCCAAAGAATTTGATCGCACAATGGAAGCTGCAGGTGGAGCCAACAATGCGTACACCACCGAAAACTCAACGGTTTATACCGACTGGTTCCCTGCAGACGCATTAGAACTGATTTTTGAGCTAGAAGCTGATCGTATTCAAAATCTCAGTTTAGAACCAGAGATAGTAGAAAGTGAACGAGGTGTTGTCACTTCTGAACGTCAAACAGGTTTGGAAAACTCAAATTATCGTTTTATTGCTGAACAGGTCAAAGCATCAGCCTTTAGGGCTCACCCATACAGCTGGCCAGTCATAGGTCATGAGTCGGATATAGTCAATTGGTCGATGCAGGATTTACAAGACTTCTACAAAACTTACTATGCCCCTAATAATGCAACCGTCGTTATCGCCGGAGCAGTTAAAACACATGAAGTCAAAAAGTTAGCAAAGCAATACTTCGAACCTATTCCAGCACAAACACCTCCAAGAGAAGTTCATACAGTCGAGCCACCTCAACTAGGAGAACGTCGAGTTTATGTAGAGAAAGCATCTGTCAGTAGTCCCAATATTATGATGGTCTTCCATGTCCCTGCGTCTTCTCATCCCGATTATTATGCACTCTCGATGTTGAGCGACTTGCTGACAACGGGGAATAGTTCGAGACTAAACAAAAGCTTAGTCTATGAAAAACAAGTTGCTTCAGTCGTTTTTTCATTCTATCCAGAATCAATAGATCCTAATCTTTTCTATATCTATGCTATTGCATCTCAGGGCAAAAGCGCGGAAGAGGTTGAGCAAGTAATCGTACAGCAAATTAACGATATTATGAAAAATGGAGTCGCTGAGAGAGAACTTCAAAAGGTTAAAAACCAAAAACTAGTTAATTTCTATCGGGAAATATCAACGATTAATGGCAAAGCCAACTCTTTGGGCTCTTACGATTTCTATTTTGGCAGTTACGAGAAACTCTTCGATGCACCTAAACATTTTGAACAAGTCACTGTGGAAGATATCAAACGCGTCGCTAATACCTATTTAAGAAAGAAGAATCGAACTGTCGGGGTGCTAAGTAATCAGGAGGATAGCCATGAAGCGGATCTTTAATTTTGGACTTTTGCTAAGTCTAATCTCGTTTGCGGCTAGCAGTGCAGAATTTGTATTGCCTAAGTATGAAAAGCTTATACTAAAAAACGGATTAACAGTTTACTTAATGGAACAACACGAAGTTCCTTTGGTTGACGTTAAATTAACCATAAAAGCAGGAGCTGTTGCAGATACAAAAGCAGGATTAGCATTATTAACGGCAGACAACTTACTTTTGGGCACAAAAAAGATTGATAAGGATACTTTCGAACAAACCTTAGATTTTGTCGGTGCAGATATTGATTCTTCAACAGATAGTGAAAGCACGGTGATTTCAGCTTCTTTTGCTAGTACTAATATTGAGGAAATACTTCCATTGGTAGCGGACTCAGTGTTAAGCCCTGCTTTGAATCAAAACGAATTCGAGAAATATAAAACTCGCTACTTATCCTTGTTGACACAGGTACAAGAACTGCCCAGAGAGGTTATAAGAAGCTACTTTGATGCTCTGCTTTATCGAGATCATCCCTATGCTAATCAAGTAAGAGGGAATACAGACAGTGTTACTAGCATTGAACTAGCCGACATAAAGCAGTTCCACAAAACTTGGTATACGCCAGGCAACAGCGCATTAGTTATAGCCGGAGATTTTGATAGCAAGAAAATAAAGCGCCTTGCTAAAAAACTCTTTGGTCAATGGCGAGGAAAAAGTCAGAAGTTTGATTTACCCGCTAAACTTCCTGTTCCAGAGAAAAGCAAAGTCCTGTTGGTCAATAAATCAGACGCAACAGAATCTCGCTTTTTGATCGGCGGGCCGGGTATCGCACGTAATAACCCCGACTACACAGCTATATCAGTGGTAAATACGATACTCGGCGCTAGATTCGGCTCATGGTTGAACGATGAATTAAGAATTAATAGTGGTCTCACCTATGGTGCGGGTAGTCGTTTCGACACAAAATTAGCGGGTGGTAGTTTTTATATATCAACCTTCACTAAAACTGATACAACTGAAGAAGCTATGGATTTGGCGCTTAAAACCTACGCCCGACTATGGGAAAAAGGCATAGATCAAGCGACGTTAGACTCAGCCAAAGCCTATGTTAAAGGTCAACTCCCACCTGATTTCGAAACATCACAAGATTTAGCAAGACTACTGTCAGACATGTTCGTTTTTGGATTTGATGAAAACTTTATCAATACATTTTCTGCTCAAGTTAATGAATTGGACTTAGCAAGAACAAAAGAAATCATCAAAAGGTATTTCCCAAAGGATAAGCTTCAATTCACTGTTGTGGGCAAAGCAGAAGCTATAGAGGATACTCTTAAAAAATACGGAGTGCTCTCCAAGGTTGAAATTACCGATTCAACAATAAGGCTATAAAGCCTTTTAATTTATCTCACAATTAAAACGCCCTATGCTTCCCACCGTGTAGGGCGTTTTCAGTAGTAAAAGCTAACATTGTAAGTGCTTACAAACATAATACGAAAAATAAAACCTGCTGTGACAGGTTTACCAGTTCTGCAAGCGGCTAAAAATACGGCTTATGCATTTTCGACCTACCCGTTACACTTTTTGTGTCTAAAAAAGAATCACTTTTGCCCTTTTCAACCCAAAACTTTGTGGTACAGTGTGTCCCCCCTTGAGATAAGGTGGAGTCATAAAAAGGTGTAGCTATAAAAAGTTATCCACATTACACCATTACAAGTGCACCTTATATTTAAACAATCTACCAAGCTGCGACTCTTTATTTTTCAAGGGATGCAGGATCTTAGATCAAACTGTTCTCCAGCTTCACCTTTATTTCGATCTTTTTTGCACACAAAGTTATCCACAAGTCACGATGATCACTAAGCCAGATAAGGCTTACTGTCATTTTGATCCAAATTATTCTTCAGATAGATCTAGGATCAGTCCTTCATTTTAGGTAAGTCCAGATGCTACGAATGCATCTATGGCATTGTTTTGATTTAACCCAATAGACCTGCAACAATGCGCCCAGATTCAATGACTTTTAACTCTCGCTGAGTATCTTATTACTTAAGCGGGTTTGTATGACGGCTTTATTCATGGCAAAAACTCTCGAAAACCCTTTTATTCTCGTAGACGGCTCCTCTTATTTATTTAGAGCCTTTCACGGTATGCCTCCTTTAACGAATTCCAAAGGTATGTCGACCGGTGCGATATATGGCGTGATTAATATGTTGCGCAGCTTAATCAAGCAGTTTAATCCGACGCACATTGCCGTTGTATTCGATGCTAAAGGCAAAACTTTCCGAGACGAAATGTATGCCGAATATAAAGCTAACCGTCCCCCTATGCCGGATGAGCTCCGTGAGCAGATAGAACCATTGCACGAAATTATTAGAGCAATGGGGTTACCTATCATTGTCGAAAGCGGTGTTGAAGCTGATGACGTTATAGGGACGTTGGCAGACAAAGCATCGAAAGCTGGTATCACTACCTTGATAAGCACCGGTGATAAAGATATGGCTCAACTTGTTAACGAGCACGTCACCCTGATCAACACCATGACGAATACATTGATGGACATTGAAGGTGTTATCGAGAAATTCGGTATTCCACCAGAATTGATCATCGACTTCCTAGCATTAAAAGGCGATAGTGTAGATAACATTCCGGGAGTGCCAGGCGTCGGAGACAAGACAGCCGTTGGTTTGCTACAGGGTATTGGCGGTATTGAAGACATCTACAAAAACCTGGATAAGATTGCAGACCTTAGCTTCCGAGGCGCTAAGAAAATGGGCGAGAAAATGCAGGCACATGAGGAACAGGCTCGCTTATCTTATGATCTCGCAACCATTAAACTAGATGTCGAGTTGGATCAAGGCCATAACGAGCTAACCCCCAAAGATGCAGATAACAGTAAATTAGCTCAACTGTTCTCAGAGCTAGAGTTTAAGCGTTGGTATACGGAAGTAAGTGCTAACGGCGATATATTAAAACCACAATCTAGTTCTGAAAAAAATACGGATGCGGCAGAACCTACAATAGCCGAGCAATCGCCAATTGATAGAAGCCAGTACGAAACGATTTATACCCTCGAAGCACTAGAAACGTGGATAGAAAAATTAAAATCGGCAGAGCTTTTCGCTTTTGATACAGAAACAACCAGTATCAACTACATGGATGCTGAACTTGTAGGGTTTTCCTTTGCAGTTACAGCTGGCGAAGCTGCCTACTTACCGGTTGCTCATGACTATGTGGATGCTCCTGAGCAAATTAGCCTTGAAAAGGCTTTAGAGTACTTAAAGCCAATTTTAGAAAACGATGACATTAAGAAAGTGGGTCAGCACATTAAGTACGATAAGAATGTACTAGCTAACTACGACGTTAATCTCGTTGGTATCGCCTATGACACTATGTTGGAGTCTTATGTCCTAAATAGTGTTGCTGGTAGACATGACATGGATAGCCTTGCCATGCGCTATCTTGACCACCAAACAGTGCATTATGAAGATATAGCTGGTAAAGGAGCTAAACAGCTGACCTTCAACCAAATAGATCTGGATAAAGCTGCGGAATACGCGGCGGAAGATGCGGATATCACTCTGCGTTTACACCAAACAATTTGGCCCCAAATAGAAACCATAGAATCACTCAAACATATTCTTTCTGATGTAGAAGTTCCACTAGCTTCCGTCTTAGCCAAAATGGAGCAAACAGGTGTCTTGATCGATAGCCAACAACTGCTTCAACAAAGCCAACAGTTAGCATCTCGCATTATGGAACTAGAGAAAGAAGCGTTTGATTTAGCAGGTCAAGAATTCAATCTAGCGTCGACAAAACAATTACAGGAAATATTATTTGAAAAGCTCAATATTCCTGTACTTAAGAAAACACCTAAAGGTGCTCCATCAACATCTGAAGAAGTACTTCAAGAACTAGCATTAACCTATCCGTTGCCCAAGTTGCTAATGGAATATCGAGGCCTGACTAAACTTAAGAATACTTATACAGATAAGCTACCTAAGATGATTAATCAAAGAACTGGGCGAGTTCATACGTCGTACCATCAAGCGGTAGCAGCAACCGGTAGGCTTTCATCTACTGATCCTAATTTGCAAAACATTCCAATCAAAACGGAAGAAGGTCGACGTGTTAGAAAAGCGTTTGTAGCTGAACCCGGATATAAAATCGTAGCTGCGGATTATTCTCAGATAGAACTTAGGATCATGGCCGATCTATCGCAAGATGATGGACTAATGACCGCATTCTCTGAAGGAAAGGATATTCACAGAGCAACAGCGGCGGAAGTTTTCTCTGTGCCACTAGAAGGTGTAACGACCGAACAAAGACGCAGTGCAAAGGCCATTAACTTCGGTCTTATCTATGGTATGTCGGCCTTTGGTTTGTCTAAACAGCTCAATATTCCGCGTAACGAATCACAACACTATATGGATACCTACTTCGAGCGTTATCCTGGTGTTATGCAATATATGCAAGACACTCGCGAGACTGCCAAGGAGAAGGGCTACGTTGAGACTGTATTCGGGCGAAGGTTGTTCCTTCCTGAAATAAACGATCGTAACGGTATGCGTCGAAAAGCAGCTGAACGAGCAGCAATAAATGCCCCCATGCAAGGCACCGCGGCAGATATTATTAAAAAAGCCATGCTGGCAGTATCACAATGGATTGATACCCTACCTCAAGGTCAGATCAGAATGGTCATGCAGGTACATGATGAATTGGTGTTTGAAATAAGAGAAGAATTTATAGAAACCTACACTGCCAAAATCACCGAGTTAATGGAAAATGCTGTAAGTCTTAAAGTTCCGTTAGTTGTTGAATGTGGCGTTGGTGAAAACTGGGATGAAGCACATTAAAGGTTTTTCGATTTATTTTTACTTTTTTTGAAAAAAGCGGGAACTAACTTAAAAAGCCATAGTCTGATTTATCGGTTTTATTGTGTTTCCCTGTTGTATTATAGCCCCGCCAAAGTGAGTGGGGCTTTTTTTTGCTTGTTTACTATCGCAATGCATTTCCGATGATTTAAAGTGCAGACTAGAGCTTTCTTGAAACCGCTTTTACTTAACCTCAGGTTATTCGGCTTCTACATTCTCATCCAACTGGTATTCAAACCATTCATTAAGCTTTGCTTCGACTTCACCTAATCCAAGTCCAGATAGCGAAGAAAAAACATTAACTGTTACGTCACCGCAAAAAGCCATGCTTGCTTCCCTAGCCATCAGCAACTGTGCTTTACGCTTTCCAGACTTTAATTTGTCTGCTTTAGTTAATAACGCCAACACAGGTAAGTCACTATCAACGGCCCATTGGATGAGTTGTTGGTCTAAATCTTTAAAAGGGTGTCGAATATCCATCAACACCACTAGTCCTCGCAAACTTTGACGACTTGCTAGATATTCACTTAGTGCCTTCTGCCATTTGTTTTTCATCGCAAGCGGCACTTTGGCGTATCCGTAGCCAGGCAAATCAACCAATCGGCGATCTAAATCTAGCTCAAACACATTGATCATCTGAGTCCGGCCAGGCGTCTTACTTGTTCTCGCAAGATTCTTCTGCCGTGTTAAACGATTTAATGCGCTACTTTTACCCGCATTTGAACGGCCGGCAAATGCGACCTCAACGCCTGTATCATCCTTTAAATGGCGAATATCTGGGGCACTGGTCAGAAACTTTGCTTGTGTGTAGCGGCTCAATATCGTTCTCTCTTAATAGCAATTTGACGTAAATTATACAGTGTTACAGCAGATAACGGCACTGAATACACATTTATCCTCTGGAAAACATTTTACAATACAGTGAATTGTGTAAAATAGACGCTAATAAAAAATTATCTGCATAAATCAAAACGAGAGCAAACATGAAAAGACTTGGCCTTATATTTTTCGTCCTTGTAGGGACCTCTTTTGGTATCCACGCTGCAGGTGACGCAGAAGCTGGAAAACAGAAGTTTGTCACATGTGCCGCATGTCACGGTTCTGATGGAAACAGTGCGATAGATATTAATCCTAAGCTCGCAGGCCAACACGCTGAATATATTATTAAGCAGCTTCAAGACTTTAAACTTGCTTCTCAGACAGGTGGTGCTGAAGGTCGTAATAATGCTGTTATGAATGGTATGGCTGCCGTTTTATCAGAGCAAGACATGATGGATATCGCTGCATTCTTGATTGAACAAAAGCCTTCTGAGGGCACAACACCTGAAGATGTCATTGCTGTTGGTGAAAAACTTTACAGAGCAGGCGACAGTGAGCGTGGCATCGCAGCGTGTATTGCTTGCCATGGTCCAAGAGGTGATGGCATGGGATTAGCGAAATTCCCAGATATCAGTGGTCAACATGCAGCTTATGTAAAAGCACAGTTAGAAGCATTCCGTTCAGGTCAAAGAGCAAACGATCCAAACGGTATGATGAGAGATATTGCTAAACGTTTGACCGATGACGACATCGAAATCCTTTCAAAATATCTGGGTGGATTACACTAAAAACCGCCTCTGGCGTTAAATTTTTGACACTTTATTAAAAAAAGTCATTTTTTTGGTGTTTTTAATTGTAAAAAAGTTGTAAAAAATTATGTTTGGTGTATTCTGCATCAGCGAATGACGCCTAAGGAAGGTAATAAAAAAGAATCACGGATGTTGGAGCGACGCTAAGTCGATGGTCATACGCTCTTAGGGAAAAATGCGGGAATAAAATAAAAAGTGTCATGAAGGCCGATAATAAAAATAATAATTTTTAGGCTTCTAGAATAACAAGAACATCAGAAGCTTCTGATAGGGAAATGTCTAAGTTCAAGGCGAACAATGGGAGAAGTGTCAACCGACACTCAAGATTACTAAAAAGCGATAGTTAACTATCGCTTTTTTTCTATGTGCTGCATGTAAATATTTCCTACACTACTCTATTGACCATCTGCCAAAATAAAAGTTCACAGCTCTTAAGTTAATATGTGAAGCCCTCCTTGCCGGAGCATGTTAAAATTAGCGCGTCCAGTTTATTAAGAGTTTTTGAATGCCAAAATCACGCCCCCCAAGAAAACCTAAAGCGGTTAGAGAGCAAGAAGCTAGAAAAAAGAAAAAGTCTGTTGGTCGGCCTGCTGGTAGCCGTCATAGCGAAGGCTTAGCAACAAAAAAATCTTCAGCAGGTAAATCTGTTAACGATCCGCGTGTAGGTAGCAAAAAGCCCGTCCAGCTTATTGCAGAACCTCAAGCTAAAAGTAAAGAGCCTAAAAAGCGTTATGCTACGCCTCAAAAGGAACTGGAGGCCATTGAAGCAGATGAAAAGCTTATGGCTTTGCTCGACAAGCAGGACAATAATGAAACCTTATCGTACGTGGAAAAGGACTACCTAAACACCAAACTGAATAGGCACAAAGTATTGTGTGAGATGTTAGGGCTAACCGAAGAGGAAGACGAAGAACCTGATCCAATGGATAATCTGGACCCGATAAACCCAGATGACTTCAGGTAGCGAGCAGTACATACGTTATGATGATTCTATTGATTTCCCTGGCCATACTGATTATTGCTGGTCTGAGCTTCTATGCAGGAAAGCTCCTATGGCAACTCAAACAACAAAATGAACGGCAACAGCAAGCACGAAACAAACGCATAGAAACTATCACCGATAGTATTCACGTCATTGCGAAAGCCATGGAGCAGCAACAATGCGATCTCTCTGAGGGATGTATTCGCTTGTGTAATTTGCTTAACGCCATTCCGAGCGAATCTCCGGCTGACTACCCTTCACTCTATCCCAATGTATATGAGTTGTTCCATAAAGTTGAGCATATGCCGACTCACAAAGCCAGAGAAGCGCTCCCAAAGAAAGAAAGACTAAGGCAAGACATACAACGAGCAGAATGGGAATCAGAGTTAGAAACAGCCATCCTGCCCGAATTAGCTAAACTTAAGCAGTTTAACGCTGCTTAGCAGGTTGGCTCTCGACTAACGTCTAGCTTCATCCACACATGCCTGATAAGAGATGCAACCCAAGGTATGGTCATTCACCATACCTACCGCTTGCATAAAGGCATAACAAATAGTTGAGCCTACAAAACTGAAACCAAGTTTTTTTAGCTTTTTCGACATTGCATCCGACTCCGGCGTAGTCACTGGAACCTGGCTTTTATCTTCCCACTGATTAATGATGGTTTTATGATCAACAAACTGCCAAATAAAATCAGAAAAAGACTCACCTGATTCCTCAATAGCTATATAGGCCTTGGCGTTTTTGATAATAGAATTAATCTTGAGACGATTACGCACGATACCCTTATCTTGCATGAGTCGCTCTACATCTGACTCTGTCATTGTGACTATTTTTTGAGGATCGAAGTTATGAAATGCAGCACGATAGTTCGCTTGTTTTTTCAGAATTGTAATCCAACTCAACCCTGCTTGTTGCCCATCAAGGCAAAGCTTTTCGAATAGCTGCTGACTATCAAGTTCAGGCCTCCCCCAAACGTTATCGTGATATTCCTGATAGATAGGATCTTTCCCAACCCAAGCACAACGTTCCGACATAGTCCAAATTACCTTTTATTAACGGCTTGAAAAGAATTAAGCCTACATTCAAGACGCGACAAAAGGTATACTTTGCGCCTTTTTATTAATTTAGTCATATAGCATTTAGAACTCATGCAGAAATTTGATATTAAAACCTTTCAAGGTTTGGTTTTAGCCTTACAAGATTTTTGGGCTAGACAAGGATGTGTCATCATTCAACCTCTGGATATGGAAGTTGGAGCAGGCACTTTTCATCCAATGACTTTTCTGCGAGCTATCGGCCCCGAGCCAATCAGCAGTGCTTATGTTCAACCTTGCAGAAGGCCTACGGATGGTCGCTACGGCGAAAATCCTAACAGGCTACAACACTATTACCAGTTCCAGGTTATGCTCAAGCCTTCACCTGACAATATTCAAGAGCTTTACTTAGAGTCATTGAAAGAGCTTGGCTTTGATCCGCTAACACATGACATAAGATTTGTAGAAGATAACTGGGAATCCCCTACCCTTGGAGCTTGGGGTTTAGGTTGGGAAATCTGGCTTAACGGCATGGAAGTTACTCAGTTTACCTACTTCCAACAAGTTGGCGGGCTTGAGTGCAAACCTGTTACGGGAGAAATTACCTACGGTTTAGAACGTCTCGCAATGTATATCCAAGGTGTAGATAGCATCTACGATCTCGTTTGGGCAGACGGCCCTATGGGACGCGTGACTTATGGCGACGTTTTCCTACAAAACGAAATAGAGCAGTCAACTTATAACTTTGAATATGCAGATGTCGATGCGCTATTCAAAACATTCGACCAAGCGGAGAAAGAAAGTCAGTTGTTGATTGAAAAAAATCTTCCGTTACCAGCTTACGAACAGGTGATGAAAGCCTCTCATGCTTTCAATTTATTAGATGCGAGGCATGCTATCTCCGTGACTGAAAGACAACGCTACATACTGAGAGTGAGATCGCTCTCAAAAGCTTGCGCGGAAAGTTATTTTGAAGCCCGTGAGAAGTTAGGCTTCCCAATGTGTAAGGAGGAACAAGCCAATGGATAAGAACAATCTTATTGTAGAACTAGGAACAGAAGAACTTCCTCCTAAAGCACTTAAAACGCTCGCTGAATCATTTTGCCAAAACACTGAACAATTGTTGGTTAAAGCAGGTTTTGGATTTGAAGAAATACGCTGGTACGCTGCACCTAGACGCTTGGCACTTTATGTAAAGCAGTTAGACGCTCAACAACCTGATCGAGTCGTCGAAAAGAAAGGACCAGCAGAAAGTGCCGCATTTGATGAAACAGGCTCCCCTTCTAAAGCAGCCTTGGGTTGGGCCAAGTCTTGTGGCATCACCGTAGAAGAGGCACAGCGTTTAACCACAGACAAAGGCACATGGCTACTGCATAAAGCGACTGTTGCTGGTAAGTCACTTAAGGCGGAGTTACCTGCTATTGTATCTCAGGCGCTCAGTAAGCTACCCATTCCTAAACCTATGCGTTGGGGAAGTAAAACAACGCAGTTTATCCGTCCCGTACATACGTTATGCATGTTATTTGGTAATGCATTGATCGAGGGTGAAGTCCTTGGTGTTAAGTCGTCTAATGTAATTCGTGGGCATAGGTTCCATGCAGATAAGCCTGTCGTACTATGTCACGCCGATAGTTACCTAGAAACGTTAGAAAAAGCCTATGTCATTGCCGACTTTGGTCAACGCAGAGCTAAAATCCAATCGTCGTTATCTGAGCTCTGTGAGAAGCTCAATGCACAGGTCACTGACGACGATGATCTATTGGATGAGGTTACAGCTCTAGTTGAGTGGCCTGTCGTTTTGACTGCGGAGTTCGATGCTAAGTTCTTAACCGTTCCTAAAGAAGCACTCATCTACACAATGAAGGATGACCAAAAGTATTTCCCTTTACTTGATCAAGATGGCAACTTGCTTTCAACCTTCGCATTTGTGAGTAATATCGAGAGTAAAGATTCTTCAGTCGTTACTAAAGGTAATGAACGAGTTATTCGCCCAAGATTGGCGGATGCTGAGTTTTTCTTCAATACCGATAAAAAGACTTCTCTCGAATCAAGATTAACCAGTCTTGATTCTATTTTGTTTCAAAAACAACTAGGTACGGTAAAAGATAAAGCTAAAAGAATAGCATCTCTTTCAGAGTATCTTGCCAAAGTAATCAGTGCTGATAGCGCTTTAGCAAAAAGAGCTGGGCTACTTGCTAAAACTGATCTCGTGTCTAACATGGTCATGGAGTTCCCAGATGTTCAGGGAAGCATGGGTAAACACTATGCACTTAATGATGGCGAAAACCCACAAGTTGCTGAAGCAATAGAACAACAATACAAGCCTAAGTTTTCTGGTGATACTTTGCCTTCGGATGGCGTTAGCCAATCTGTCGCGATGGCAGACAAGATAGATACATTAGTCGGTATCTTTGGCATTGGGCAAATACCTAAGGGTGATAAAGACCCCTTTGCATTGAGACGTGCCGCAATAGGCTTGTTAAGAATTATTATTGAAAACAACATCCGTCTTGATTTAAAAGACGTTGTAGCACAAGCAGTAAACTTGTTTGGTTCTAAACTAACCAGCGCTTCGGTAGAAGGCGATGTTATCGAGTTTATTCTGAGTCGCTTGAAAAGTTGGTATCAGGATAAAGGAGTATCATCACAGATATTCCAGGCAGTTATGTACAACACACCAACAGATTTATTGGATTTTGATGCACGTATAGATGCTGTTCGTTACTTTGCGAACCTAGAAGCTGCAGAGCCGCTCTCAGCGGCTAATAAGCGAGTAGCTAACATATTGGCTAAGAATTCTGATTTAAACACTCAAGATGTAGATACAGGGCTATTTACTGAAGCAGCGGAATCTTCACTCTATGAAAACCTGCAATCAGCAAAAGAAGAGTTAAAGACATTTCAGGATTCGTCTAGTTACCAACAAATATTGGAACGTTTAGCGTCATTGCGAGGTCCAATAGATTCGTTTTTTGATTCGGTTATGGTTATGGCTGATGATGAAAAGGTAAAACTAAATAGACTTGCGCTTCTAAAGGAACTGAGGCAACTATTCTTAGTTGTTGCCGATATTTCAGTTCTAGGTAAGTAACGAGGTTAATATGCTACAAAAGATGCTGACTCGCACGAGTATTGCCCCCTTAACATTGGTTTTGTTTATTGGAGGGTGTGCAACATCACAATCCCCCTCTACCCAAACAGTCGTAGGAGCAGCATCTTTAGACAAACCTCTATACCTTATTGGCTCGTTTAATTGGTGGGAAGTCGACGAAAAGTACGTCTTTACAGAAGTAACTCGAGGAGAGTATTCAACGAAAGTTGAGTTAATAGCCGATGGCCAACCTTACGATTTTATTATCGCAGATGCCAAGTGGTCTCCAGGTTACACCTGTGGTTATCGTTCCAAAAATACTGATCGTGTGTTAGAACTCAACAAATCCTCTGATGCTAATTGCACAAGTAGAACTAATAACTTCCAGTTCAAACCTACAGCCAACGGTACTTATACAGTCACAATAAACCTATCAAAGGAAGTTCCAAGAGTCTCCTTATCGCAAGATTCATAAAGATAGATTAGTTGTTTTAAGTACCTATCTCAATCTCACTTCGAGTAAATATTCGAAGTCACCTATTTATCTCACCTATAGCTTAATAAGCAAAATCGCTATATAACGCCCTATCCAAAAATATTTTTGCTTAATTGTACAGAGAGCTTCTGATAATTATTTTTGGATATAAAAAAGGCGGTTTTTATAACCGCCTTTTCCTTATTCAAGTGTCTAAGATTTTAGTTTTTATATATCTAGGTTAGCAACTTTCAGCGCATTATCTTCGATAAATGCCCTTCTAGGCTCAACCTGGTCGCCCATAAGCGTTGTAAATAACTGGTCAGCACCAATGGCATCTTCAATAGTCACTTGTAGCATTCTACGCGTTTCTGGGTCCATTGTTGTTTCCCATAACTGATCTGGATTCATCTCACCCAGCCCTTTATAACGCTGTATGTATTGACCACGTTTTGATTCTGCCATGAGCCAATCTAAAGCTTCTGCAAACTGCTCTACTGGTTGTACTTTTTCGCCACGCTTAACGTAACCACCTTCTTCTATTAATCCATTAATAGCTTTGTTTAGTTCGCTAATACGCTGATATTCAATAGAGTCAACGAAATCATGATCGATGTTGTACTCAGTATCAATACCATGCTGACGAACGACAATAAAGAAGAACCAACAATTGCGCTCTTCGTCTTTTTTCATTTCATAGCTGTACAGATTCCCATCTGCTTCTTTAGCTTCTATTGTCTCAATTAATGCCTTAGCTTTAGCTTCTAAATCAACTTCAGAATTGAGGTCATCCAAACTAAAAGTAGGTGTATAAATGAGTGTTTCAAGGATGTTTTTCGGGAAAACACGGCTCTTACGCTCTATAAGATTCTGCGTACGCTGATACTGACTAACCAACTCTTCTAACGCGACACCTGAAATCGCTGGTGCGTTTTCGTTAACGTGGAGCGATGCATTTTCTAAGGCAATAGCAGTTAAGTAATCTGTTAAGCCAGGATCATCTTTTATGTAGCGCTCTTGCTTTCCTTTCTTCACTTTATAGAGTGGAGGTTGTGCAATATAAATATAGCCACGTTCTATTATTTCCGGCATTTGACGGTAAAAGAAAGTCAGCAACAATGTACGTATGTGTGACCCGTCAACATCAGCATCAGTCATAATAATGATACTGTGATAGCGCAATTTCTCGGGATCGTATTCATCACGGCCTATCCCACATCCCAATGCAGTGATTAGGGTTGCAACTTCCTGAGATGAAAGCATCTTATCAAAACGTGCTTTTTCGACATTCAGTATCTTACCTTTCAATGGCAAGATAGCCTGGTTCTTTCTGTTTCGACCCTGTTTCGCAGAACCACCCGCAGAGTCACCCTCCACTATGTAGAGTTCTGAAAGTGCTGGATCTTTTTCCTGACAATCGGCAAGCTTACCTGGCAAGCCTGCTAGGTCTAGAGCACCTTTACGTCTTGTCATTTCACGCGCTTTACGTGCTGCTTCTCTTGCTCTTGCGGCATCGATTATTTTGCCCGCTACGATTTTACTATCTACAGGATTCTCTAGTAGAAACTCGTTGAACTTCTCGTTCATTGTAATTTCAACAGCAGGACGAACTTCAGATGAAACAAGCTTGTCTTTTGTTTGTGATGAGAATTTTGGGTCGGGAACTTTAACAGAGATAACAGCAGTCAACCCTTCCCTTGCATCATCGCCCGAAGCATTTGTTTTAGCTTTCTTATTCAAACCTTCTTTTTCAATATAACTATTGAGTGTTCGAGTTAAGGCAGCACGGAATCCAACTAAGTGTGTACCACCATCTCTTTGAGGAATGTTATTGGTAAAGCAGAATACATTTTCTTGGAAGGAGTCATTCCATTGCATAGCCACTTCTACAGATATACCATCTTCTCTTTCTGTATCGAAATGGAAAACTTTTTGATGTACTGGAGTTTTCTTTTCATTCAAGTATTCGACAAAAGCTTGAATACCACCTTCATACATAAAGTGATCTGATTTCCCATCTCTTTCATCACTAAGCTTGATAGAAATTCCAGAGTTTAGGAATGATAATTCACGTAACCTTTTCGCTAAAATATCGTAGTGATACTCTGTTTGCGTGAATGTCTCTTCACTTGGCCAGAAGCGGATTGAAGTACCTGTTTTTGTTGATTCGCCAACATTAGCTAGTGGAGCTTGAGGTTCACCATGATGATACTCTTGCTCGAATACATTACCGCCTCTGCGAATACGTAGTTGAAGCTTAGAAGACAAAGCATTAACAACAGATACACCTACACCATGCAATCCACCTGAAACTTTGTATGAGTTGTCATCAAATTTACCACCTGCGTGCAGTACCGTCATGATAACTTCTGCAGCGGATACACCCTCTTCTTCGTGAACTTCTGTAGGAATACCACGTCCATCATCACTTACTGATACTGAACCATCAGTATGTATGATCACGTTAATTTCTGAACAGTGCCCTGCTAGTGCCTCATCGATAGAATTATCAACAACCTCAAAAACCATATGGTGCAAACCGGTTCCGTCATCCGTATCACCGATATACATGCCAGGTCTTTTGCGCACTGCATCCAGTCCTTTTAGAACTTTAATACTGGACGAGTCGTAGTTTTGTTCTTCAGACACTAATAGGTCTCCTCATTCACTTCACCCTGTTCCACGTGGAACACTTTCTTATTCTCATATTGATAAAACTCTCCAAAGTCGTTTTTATCAATAGCAGAGACCACAAGTTGCGATCCCAAATTTGTAACTGCTTCCATAAAAGCACTGCGTGCTTTTGAATCTAATTCCGCACTCAAGTCGTCTATTAAAAAAATACAATTAGCTGCCTTTGTATCTTTTAAAAAGTGAGCTTGTGCGAGCTGCAAAGCAACTGAAGTTAACCTCAGTTGTCCTCTCGAAAAAAACTCAGTTATCGGCTTTTTGTCTACTTTAAGCCTAAGGTCAGCTTTGTGTGGCCCACTCTGAGTAAAACCAAACTTCCGGTCTTTTTCGAAGTTTCCTTGAACAGCATCTTGCAAAGACGTGCTGCTATCCCATCCTCGGTACAAATCTATCTGCACATCGAAGCTATTCAAAAACTGCTTTAAGTAACGAGTAATATAAGGCACCAGCTTTTCGAAATTAGACAGTCGATGCTCATCAATTATGAGACCACCGCCTATATACTCATTAGACCAAAAATCTAACTCTATTTTACCTGATTGTGTGTTTTTTAGTAAGGCGTTTCTCTGTGTTAACGCCCTTTTAAAGCGCGTGTAATCGGTCAGGAATGATTGTTCCACGTGAAACAACCCCCAATCTATATAACTACGACGAAACGCCGGAGAGCCTGTTAAGAGCTCAGTACTCTGAGGTGTATATAACTGCATAGGACAGAGCTTAACCATGTCAGAAACTCTGTCTATATCTTTGCCGTCTATTCTTATCTTAGTTCTCTGATCGCTATACTTTGAAATACCGACTGGGATAGAAGAATTATCATTATTTAATTGACCATAAACGGTAAAGACTGACTGCCCCAGGCTAATTACACTCTTAGGTTTTCGAGTCCGAAACGAACGACCAAAGCCGAGATAATGGATTGATTCGATAAATGAAGTTTTACCGCTACCATTATCACCATAGATTAGATTAAGTTCTGGATGGAGTTCGACAGATACAGATTTAAGATTACGAAAATCCTCAACCTGTATCTTTTCTAGATGCACTTTAGCTGTTACTTATTAATTTTTAGTTTATAAGCCTGACTTGACTAAAGCCTCATTGGCATGATGACATATAATGCACTATCGTCAGTTGCGTCTTCTATCAGAGCACTACTGTTCGAATCGGAAAGCGCAATCTGAACTTGATCAGAGTTAATGTTATTTAGGACATCAATCAAATAAGCGACGTTAAAACCTATTTCTAGATCATCTCCTTCATAATCGACATCAACAACTTCGTATGCTTCTTCCTGTTCAGGGTTATTAGCGGTTATACGAACCTCACCAGACGTTATGTTTAACCGAACGCCTCTGAATTTTTCATTTGAAAGGATCGCTGCTCTAACAAACGCATTTTTTAGAACCTGCTTATCCGCAATTATAGTTTTGTCGCCATCTTTAGGAAGCACGCGACGATAGTCAGGGAAACGACCATCAACAAGTTTACTCGTAAAGATAAAATCGTTAGAGAACAAACGGATATGATTGCTACCGATTTGAACCTTAACCGGCCTATCGTTATCTTCAACTAAACGAGAGATTTCGAGAACACCTTTACGAGGAATGATAACCTGTCTAACTGGTAACGTATTGGCAGTATAAGCTTGCCTACAAAGTGCAAGCCTATGGCCATCTGTTGCTACGGAGCGAATTAAATTTTCTTCAGTTTCAAGCGACATACCATTCAGGTAGTAGCGAACATCTTGTTGCGCCATAGAAAACTGAGTGCTTTCTATCAGCTTCTTCAATTCACTCTGCGAAATTTCAAACTCTACCTCACCTTGCCAATCTTCAAGGTTAGGATAATCTTCGGCTGATAATGTAGACAAAGTATATTTACTACGCCCTGACTTAATCACCGCTTTATTAGCATCAACAACAAATTGAATGTCGCTGCCATCATTAAAGCCCTTAACGATATCAACCAGCTTTTTCGCAGGTACTGTAATTTCGCCTTCGGTAAATTCACCTTCAAGTATTGTACTGGAGATCAGCTCGACTTCTAAATCCGTGCCTGTTAACCAAAGTGCATCCTCACTCACCTTGATTAACACGTTTGATAAAATTGGAAGTGTATGACGTCTTTCAACAGCTCCAGACACCAATTGCAATGGCAATAAGAAGTTCTCTCGGCTTATGTTAAATTTCATTTTATCTCTCGTATTAAGATGTCAAGGTACGGATTAAGTTTTGATAGTCTTCTTTAATGTCGTGACTTTCTTCTTTTAGCTGCACTATCTTTCTACATGCATGCAAAACGGTTGTATGATCACGTCCACCAAAAGCATCGCCTATCTCAGGCAAGCTGCGATTTGTTAATTCTTTAGCCAATGCCATTGCCATTTGTCTTGGCCTGGCAACACTGCGGCTACGTCGCTTTGATAAAATATCGGCTAGCTTAATCTTATAATATTCTGCAACCGTCTTTTGTATGTTATCTATGGTAACCAATTTTTCTTGTAAGGCTAGTAAATCTCTTAGTGCTTCCCTTACAAAATCAATCGTAATAGGTCTACCTGTAAAATTAGCATTAGCAATAACACGATTCAACGCACCTTCAAGTTCACGAACATTTGATCTGAGTCTCTTAGCAATAAAAAACGCAACTTCATCAGGCAGATGGATTCTATTCTCTAACCCTTTCCTCTTTAATATTGCAACCCGAGTTTCTAATTCTGGGGGTTCAATGGCAATGGTTAATCCCCAACCAAAACGTGACTTCAATCGATCTTCTACGCCGTCGATTTCTTTAGGGTATCTGTCAGAAGTCAATATGATCTGCTGATTACCTTCGAGCAATGCATTGAACGTATGAAAAAACTCTTCTTGCGAGCGGTCTTTATTAGCAAAGAACTGTATGTCATCTATTAACAATGCATCTACCGAACGGTAGTAACGTTTAAACTCTTCTATAGCATTATTTTGTAATGCTTTAACCATGTCCTGAACAAAACGCTCCGAATGCATATAAACAACGGTTGCATCCTTTTTCTTATTCAATATGCCGTTACCCACCGCATGCAATAAGTGAGTTTTACCTAGTCCAGTACCACCGTAAATAAATAATGGATTATAGGCACCACCGGGATTATCGGAAACCTGAGTCGATGCAGCTCGTGCAAGCTGGTTTGACTTACCTTCGACGAAATTATCGAATTGATATGTCGGGTTAATATTGCTTTTATGCGCAGGTACCGCAATTTTTGGAGCTACCTTAGCCTTGTCTGGAGCCTTAACGACTTTAGCACTTGGTTTAGAGTTCGTTGTTGTTTGCGCAACATAATTAGCTGAAGGTGCAGAACCGACTTCAAAAATAAGTTGAGGCGCATCACCGTTAGTTAACTCTTCAAAAAGTGAGGTTATTGTCGTGATGTACTTTTCTCTAACCCAATCGAGAACGAAGCGATTTGGAGCCAATAAAGTCACTACATTACCGTCGGTAGTTGCTTTTAGTGGTCTTATCCACATGCTAAATTGTTGAGTCGGTAGATCTTGTTGTAAGCGATCTAGGCATTGCTCCCACAATGACATAAATAGTTCCCTTCAAATACCCCGTATTTATGCAGTCCAAGAAAGCGTCGAAACCAAAACAGAAGGTGCGAGGTGTAAAGTTAATTTGAGATTGATAAGTAAATTCGACAAGTGTTGCGTCGACTAATTGCTATTATTCTCCGTTTTATCCACATACGCAATAAGGAATTTGGATAAATTAAAGATATTTGAAAAATAAATCATAAATATTTGTTTTTATTATATATATTTCGGAATTATAAAAACTAATTCTTCACTACATATGAGTCTAAACAGAGATTTTATTTAATAAAAACTTGACAAATTGTGGATAACAAATCTAATTTAATGAAGTTATTAACAAAGCGGCGAATATTTATTCGTTTTAAAAAGCAGAAGATCAATTGACAAATCCCAAAATGATCTCTAGAATTCGCCGTCCTTTTAGCACCAAGGTGCTTTTTCTTAAATTACAAACGATGGACTAGGTCATGAAAAGAACATTTCAACCAAGTAACATTAAGCGTAAGCGCAGCCACGGCTTCCGTGCTCGTATGGCGACAAAAAATGGCCGTAAAGTTCTGGCTAGTCGTCGTGCAAAAGGCCGTGCACGTTTATCTGCTTAATAAAAATAAATGATAAGTGGGTGAGCAATTCACTAGGGAGTTAAGATTATTAACTCCCATCCACTTTAAATTCGTCTTTGACGATGCAACTCCAGCAGTATCTCCTCAATTAACTATCTTAGCTCGTTCTAATTCTCTCGATTTTCCGAGACTAGGCATTACTATCGCTAAAAAAAGAGTTAAGCTAGCGCACGATCGAAATCGAATAAAAAGACTCATTCGAGAAAGTTTTCGCAAACACCAACTTGAACTTCCTAAAACTGACATCATTGTTATAGGTAAGAACGGCTTGGATAAACTTAGCAATGAAGAAATTTTTAACTTACTGAACAAGTTATGGAAAAAGCTCTCTCACCGTTGCAAGTAATCTTCATTGGCTTAATCAAGCTATATCAGCGATTTATTTCGCCTATGCTTGGTTCCAATTGTCGATTCCAACCAACCTGCTCTCAATATACTTTGCAAGCAATTGCTACCCATGGTGTCATTAAAGGTTGTTGGTTAGGAGCGAAAAGAATTGGCAAATGCCACCCCTTACATCCCGGCGGAGACGATCCGGTACCGTTAAACAAATCTGGTAATAAGTAGTTATTTATGGAATCTCAACGTAGTTTTCTTTTCATAGGTTTAGCCCTTGTCACTTTCTTGTTATGGGAAGCATGGCAAAAGGACTATGGCCCTCAACCACCACAAACCGTTGAATCGGCTTTACCAGATACGCCTTCTGACGTACCTTCAAACAGCACTTCTGGTTCTGTGGATGTTCCAACTATTCAAGGGGGAGCACTACCAACACCAAACCAGGCAGCCACAAACAATGCCCTTATTCATGTGGTAACTGATACTTTAGATCTACGAATTAGTCCTAAAGGCGGTGATATTGTTAACGCCGACTTAGTTAAGTTCCCTGTAGAGCTTAACTCTGAGGAATCATTTAATATTCTAAGTAACGACCCGCAGTTAGAGTTTATCGCTCAAAGCGGACTTATAGGTCCTAACGGAACAGACGGTTCACAAGGTCGCCCTACTTTCCTTGCCGACAAGCTAAATTACGAACTGACCGGTGACACATTATCGGTACCTTTGCGTTACACAACAAGTGAAGGTTTGGTTGTTATAAAAACCTTTACCTTTACAAGAGGCATGCACTCAGTTGACGTTACCTATGAACTTAGCAATACAAGCCAACAAAATTTACAAGTTGTTCCTTATGCTCAACTAAAACAAAAAATTCGTAGTTCTGAAGGCTCTGTCTTTATGCCAACGTACCGTGGTGGAGCCTATTCAACAGAAGACGAACGTTACGAAAAACTAGCATTTGATGACATCTTCGATGACGGTTTAAGAGAGAAAACATTAGGCGGTTGGGCAGCAATGATAGAGCACTATTTTGTTGCTGCTTGGGTACCTCCTCAAGAACAGCAAAATACTATCTATGCACGAGGCTTAGGCGAAGAGTATGCATTAATAGGATATACAGGTCAGCCTGTTAATATCGCGGCTGGACAGAGTGCTACTCTGAACAGCATCATCTATGTTGGCCCTAAAGATCAAGATGCATTAGAACAAATTGCTCGTGGACTTAACCTTACCGTGGACTATGGTTTCCTATGGTGGATTTCACTTCCACTCTTTAGTCTCTTGCAGCTTATCCATTCATTAGTTGGTAACTGGGGTGTCGCCATCATCGTCATCACTATTTTAGTAAAAGGTGTGATGTACCCTCTGACGAAAGCACAGTATACGTCGATGGCTAAGCTGCGTGCTTTAAAACCTAAAATGGATGCACTGAAAGATCGCTTTGGCGACGACAGACAAAAAATGTCTCAAGGTATGATGGAGTTGTATAAAAAGGAAAAAGTAAATCCAATGGGTGGCTGTTTCCCTCTTTTACTACAAATGCCCATTTTCCTAGCTTTATACTGGGTACTACTAGAAAGTGTTGAGTTGCGCCAAGCCGAGTTTTTCTTGTGGATAGCAGATCTGTCAGTAAAAGACCCATTCTATGTTCTCCCAATACTGACAGGTATCAGCATGTACTTGCTACAGAAACTACAACCTGTAACTGTACAAGATCCAATGCAGCAAAAAATCATGCAATTGATGCCAGTGTTTATGAGTATCTTCTTCTTATGGTTCCCTGCTGGCCTAGTACTTTACTGGTTTATCAGTAACTTGATTACATTAGCTCAAGCAAAAATCATTTATACTCAAATGGAAAAACAAGGGCTTAAAACCAGCTAGTCCTAGGGTCAGCTAAATACAAAGGCAATAACATGCTTAAACACTGTGCCATCACCTTAGTATTAGGGTTAACGCTAAATACTACGTTAACCCAAGCTGATACCCTATATCAGACTAAAGGTCTGATTGATGGCACAGGTAAACTCCTCAACAAAACAGATTTTATTGTCAGTAATGATGGCCAGATTACCCAGATTGGTAACCAGCTAAAAATTACTGGCTCACAACACAAAACTGTCGATCTCAAACACCTTTATGCGATGCCAGGGCTTATCGATATGCATACGCATATTACCTATGGGTTACCAAACGGTTCAAAAGGCAATGCTTGGACAGAACTTGGGCAAGTTGATGAAAAAGGCCGTCGACAAGCTGCTCTAGAAAATGCACGCAAAACAGTAGCTACAGGCGTTACCTCAATCCGTGATCTCAATGACGGCAGCGGCCTTGATTTAAAGCTACGCCAAGTCTTCGCTAATCATAAAGAGATTGGTCCGAGACTATTTGTGTCTGGTGGCGGTGTGCATCCAAGTCGACCAGTTGAACCTCTTGACTATGCAAAGTCACAAATAGAGCTTGATGTTGATTGGGTGAAAATCTTTGGAACCACAGGTAGCGCAGACGATCTCACCAGTAAAGCCTATTACGATAAAGACATAGTTAAGAGCATTACTGATGCAGCCCATAAAGCAGGTAAGCGCATTACTTTACATTCTTATGGGCCAGAAGCTGTAGACGCAGCTATTTACGCTAGGGTTGATTCTATTGAGCACGCAGTCGGTATGAGCATCAAACAAATGATTGCTATGCGTGACAACAACATAACTTACGTTCCAACCATCGATCACAACCGTTACTACGCTGACCATAGAGATGAATATGGTTACACTGAAGAAATTGATAAAAACCTGCGCACATTTGTTAAAAAGAACACACAAGCAGTAGCGGGCGCACATAGCGTGGGCGTTAGTATCGCAACGGGTTCGGATGCTGTGTTTTCAGGTTTTGGTGAAAACACTTGTGAACTAAAGCAGTTTAAAGCTGCAGGGCTAAGTAACGCAGATATTATCCAAACAGCAACTGTTAATGGTGCCAACTTGCTCGGCCAAAAATCACAATTGGGTCGAATAAAAGAAGGCTATATCGCCGACATCGTTTTTTTAGAAGAAAACCCACTCGACAATCTTGATACTTTATTCAACGGTATAAGACTCGTATTAAGAGACGGGAAAGTTGTTCACGACGTGCGTAACAGTGAGCCTTTCATTGTTAATTGCGGATAATCTCCTCCGTTCCACTGCCATTAAATAGGAAAAAATAACATGCCATCATTTGATATCGTTTCTGAGATTGACATGGTTGAAGTCAGGAATGCGACTGACAACTCAAACCGAGAACTAGCAACACGTTTTGATTTTCGTGGTGTAGAAGCCAGCTTTGAATTGCAGCAAGAAAGTGTAGTTATGTCCGCAGACTCTGATTTCCAGTTACAACAAATGCTCGATATCTTGCGAACCAAGTGTGTTAAAAGAAATGTCGATACAGCCGCCATTGAAGTCGCGGACGTTCAACACATCGGCAAAATATACAAGCAAGCGGTTACTTTTAAACAGGGTGTCGATCAACCAACCGCCAAAAAAATCATCAAACTGATTAAAGAGAAAAAGCTGAAGGTACAAGCTTCAATTCAAGGTGAACAGGTGCGTGTTACTGGTAAGAAGCGTGACGACTTACAGAGTGTTATTGCTGCTGTTAAAGCCGCTGATTTAGGTCAGCCTTTTCAGTTCCAGAACTTCCGCGATTAATCATTTTAAGAACAGACCATTTATATGAACCAAGATACCATAATTGCACAAGCTACAGCCCCTGGAAAAGCCGGTGTGGGTATTATCCGTGTATCTGGTTCTCTTGCTTCTGAAGTTGCATCAAAACTATTAAAAAAAGTACCTGCGATTCGCCAGGCGGAATATCTCCCCTTCTACGACAACAATGACAATATCCTGGATCAAGGTATTGCACTTTTCTTCAAGGCACCCAACTCTTTTACCGGTGAAGATGTTCTTGAGTTGCAAGGTCATGGCGGTCAAGTCCTAATGGACATGGTTTTAAAATCTTGCTTAGAAACAAGTAAAGTAAGACTCGCAAGGCCCGGTGAATTTAGCGAAAGAGCCTTTCTCAATGACAAGCTCGATTTAGCACAGGCCGAAGCCATTGCAGACCTCATCAATGCAGACTCTGAGCAAGCTGCTCGCTCAGCCTTGCGTTCCATGCAAGGCGTTTTCTCAACCCAGGTTAATCACCTTGTAGAGTTGATTATCCATTTACGCATGTACGTAGAAGCAGCTATTGATTTTCCCGATGAAGAAATCGATTTTCTGTCGGATGGCAAAGTCAGTCAGGATTTGCAGGAAATCATCCAAGCACTGGATGACATAAGACAACAAGCCCAACAAGGTCGTTTACTACGTGAAGGGATGAATGTTGTTATCGCCGGTAGGCCCAATGCCGGTAAATCAAGCTTACTTAATAGCTTGGCAGGCCATGAAGCCGCTATTGTGACAGACATCGAAGGCACAACTAGAGATGTTTTAAAAGAACATATTCATATCGATGGTATGCCTCTGCATATTATTGATACGGCAGGACTTCGAGAAAGCGCAGATAAAGTCGAACAAATCGGTATTCAACGTGCTTGGAAGGAGATTGAACAGGCAGATAGAGTGCTTCTACTTGTCGATGCATCTTCGACATCAGATGAAGAAACAGAACAACTCGTTAAAGATTTCGAGCAACGTCTTCCAACGCAAATCGGCTTGACTTTAGTACGCAATAAAATAGACCTTACACAGGACGAAGCAGGCCTGCAGACAGATAAAGTCGTTAATATCTCTGCTAATCAGGGCTTAGGTATGGGTGCACTTAAAGAGCACCTCAAAGCCTGTATGGGGTTTGAAAGTAATAATGAAGGCCAATTCATCGCGAGACGCCGACATATTGATGCTCTGGAAAAAGCCAATGAACATGTTCTTATCGGTCAACAACAGCTTATGGATAATTTAGCCGGTGAATTACTCGCCGAAGAATTGCGCTTAGCTCAACAACATCTCAACGAAATAACCGGTGAATTCAGTTCTGATGACTTGTTATCTCGTATATTCTCTTCTTTCTGTATTGGCAAATAAGCTTAAAACAAAATAGCTAAACCAATCACTAACATAGGTACCCAAAGTACTGCTCTCAACAACTTTCGTGCTTTATATTCAGTCATATCAGGTTTTGTAAAAATGCCCATTAACTCACCTATCATCCCAACCCTGCTAAAAAGTGAGTAAATGAGAGCGCACCCTCCAAAAGTTACCAGCAGTACAATCAATGGCTCTACAAATCCACCTAATTGATAGGGCGTTAAATAAAAACAAGCGGCAATTAAAAGACTTTGATGTGCAATATAACTTGGATAAACCGAAGTTGACCAATAGCGAAGTGATGGATGCGGCTTGTTAAGGTAAGTAGCGGCATAAGCACAAACAGCGAGTAAAGAAACCCAGCGATTAACAAAAACGAATAGGCGTTCCGCATAAGCATAAAGTGGACTTAAAGGCTCGTCCCTACTCAACCACACTAAACCGTAGTAACTTAAAAATATCGCACTACAAGATACGGCTATTATCAGTAGCAGACGTCGATATTTAACTAAAGTTTCCCACCAAACTGTATTTTCAAAGATCAAATAACCTAGTAGAAAGAAACAAAATCCTCGAGCGATGCGCCTACCCTCTTCAGATTCAGGAAAAAGAACAAGCTCGGCTAAGGACAGAACCAACGGCACTAAACAAATGACTAGAACAATATGACGACTAACAAGCAATCTATCTATTGTTTCTTTAACTTTCGGGTAATTAAAAATGGGATAACAGAGGATCAGCACCAAAGAAAATTGCCACAACTCTCTTAAATACCATAAATGGTTTACATCAATATGAGGAAATATCCCTGATTGAAAATCATTAAAACTAGGATGACTTAAATCAAAGAAAATTCGATAAAAATGGCCAAAGCTAAAATCAATAGCACCGGCACTGGTCATTTCTACATAAAGTTGGACTGGGACTATTGCGACAATACCGAAGGACAAAGGTAAAAGGAGACGCCAAGTTCTCGATAAAAATGTTGTAACTAAGCTATGACTTTGTAAAACATATCGCAGCGCAATACCTGATATGAAAAACAGTAAAGGCATTCGCCATGGATTGATCATCAACATAACATACTGCAAAAACTCACTTTGATACTGACTTTTATAGTGAAACCCCCAATCAGCTACATATAACATCCCTGTGTGATAAAAAATCAAAAGCCCGAAAGCTATAACTCTTAACCAATCTAAATCATATCGGCGTGTAGCTGATGACATAACGCTTCCCAAAGTAAGTAAAAACCTAATAAAAGCTTTTTTATCTACCCATTAAAAATGAAGAGTGACGAATCGCGTAGTTATGTGACAATAGGTTGATAGCTGGGACGAAATTTAATGAACTTTAAGTCAACTAACGAATAAAAGATGAAATGAGAGAGCTCTATCTAGCCCATAAAACAAAATTTGAAATTGCGTATTGGGTTATCAACTCCCTAATAGCTATCGCATTAAACACAAGCACCGTTATCTTAGAGCATGAGCGAAACAATCAGCCTATAGCTACCTGGGAACCTTTACTGTGGGAATCAAGTAGCCAAGCTGCAATATTGTTGCTGATTCCCGTCATCGTTCTTCTAAATCAGCGTTTTAATCTTAACCATCAACAGTGGAAGCAACGCTTACTTCTACACACAGCTTTTGCTGTTCTTTTTTCAATAATTCATATCGCCATTATGGTCGGTATTCGTAAAGTTGGGTATGAGCTCGTCGACTCTCACTATGATTTTGGAAATTTATTTCATGAGTTTATTTATGAGTTGCGGAAGGATGTCCTCGACTACATCAATATCATTGTCGTAATAAGCGTTTATCAATTTATTTCCAGCCGATTAATAGGGGAAGCCAAGGCCATCTCAGAGGATGAATCAGTTCAAGAATCTAAGCTGGTGAATAAGGTTTTAGTTAGAAAATTGGGCAAAGAGTTTATTGTTGATATCGCTAACATCGAGTGGATTGAGGCTGCCGGTAACTATATGAACTTGCACGTTAACCAAAATGTTTATCCATTAAGATCAACTATGGTTAACTTGTGCACTAAACTTGATGAGTCTAAGTTTCTGCGGATTCATCGTTCATACATTGCAAATATCGATCTCATCGATCAAATAGAGATATCAGACAGTGGCGATGGAACAGTCACTTTAAAGAACGGGAAAACATTGCCTCTATCCAGACGTTATAAACAAAATTTTGATTTATTTAATCTCAGCTAATCAATATCAATGAGGTACAATATCTAAAAAAGTAGTGAATGTTTTTTCCATGGCCAAATTTGAGATTATTGTCGGTAGTGTTCTAGGCGCCAGCGAGTATGTCGCTGATGCACTATTAGAGACTTTAGAAAGCGCCGGACACCAAGTCACAATACATCTAGAACCTAAGCTTGAAGAACTAGATCAGTCATCAACCTGGATAATTTGTAGCTCAACACATGGTGCAGGCGACTTACCTGAAAATATCGAACCTTTCGCGAAACAAATTGAGCACAGCGATTTAAGTAATCTTCCATACACAATTGTAGGTTTGGGTGACTCGAGCTACGACACCTATTGTTTTGGCGCATTAACCTTGGAACGCCTAATGACAGAAGCTAAAGCAGAGAAAATAGCGCCTGTTATTCATATTGATGTGTTACATCACCCTATCCCTGAAGACGCTGCAACGGAATGGTTGAGTAGCTGGATTGCAGAGTATCAGCCTTGAATCCAACAGAATACGAAGCCTTAAATGGTCCCCTCAGTAATGAAGCACGTGTGCTTTATTGCCTGGGTCTGCGTCCAATAATAAATGTCCAAACCGGACTAACAGAACCATTACAATATAAAAAGCTGCTCGCTTTATTGAATAGCAAAGATAAAGTGGTTTCATTAGGTAGGCATATTAATCGATTGCTTACAGAGCTTGTCGCAGCTGGACTAGTTAGCGCGACACAAGAAATCGAAAAAAACTTAAGCTGCAATAGCAAACAACTTGTTTTGCCATTAGCCGCAATTGATCCTACCGACTACTCCAATTTGCACTTACAATGGACCAAAATGCATTTAGAGTGGCAACCAAACGCAAGTTTGTATCAAGACTTAGCAAAACTTGTGGGTATTATCGATAAAACCTTTACCGAAAATGAGCTAGGTGACTTTATTGCTTATTGGTTAGGTAGACCAGAATCCAACAATACCCTGTTTCAGTGGACACAAAAGTTTGTATTCTTTATTAAAAAGCAGCGTCTGGCGTCTGGATATGGTGAGAAACAACGTGTTGGCAATCAAGTTGTCACAAAGAAAGCCGGCATAACAGCTGATAGCAATACCAAGAAATTAGTAGAAAAGTATCATGCAAAATATCAACGATAAGATAGAACAACTTGCTAAACAGCTTGGAAAGCCTATATCCAAAGGTAGGATAGACGACTATCAGTCACTAAGAAAAGAATATGAAGTCCTAGCCAACCGCGATGTTAATGAGCAACAAAAGGCCAGTAAGAAACAACGTATCCAAGCGATACATGGTCGTTCCGATCTTAATTCTAAATGGACGTTCGACAATATCGTTCAGGACTCACCTGATGTAATTGAAGCTATTAACATTGCTCAATCCTTTATTGCGGCGCACTCTGATCCTAACTGGCGCCAGAACAGCGCGAATATGATGATCTTCTACGGCGACTATGGACGAGGAAAATCGCATATCGCAGGTGCTATTGCACAAGAGTTGATCAATAAATACGAGATTTCGGTACTCTACCGGCAACTATCCAGCCTATTGGAAATGCGCTTCTTCTCATACGACTATTCTGCACAAGACAGTATTGGCGAAAAATTCAGACAAGCACAAGAAGAGTTATTGGATGTCGACTTACTAATACTCGACGAAGTGTGCGTGAACGAAACTGTACTTAAAAAGAATACGCAAAGCTGGTTAGGTAACCTGCTACGCCAGAGATTGGCTGAAAACAAGAATTGCATTCTCATCACTAACCACAACTTAGCAGGGTTAGAAAATGCATTAGGTAAGTACTGTTACGAGTCAATAAAAGAGTATGACACCTATAAAGTCTGCTTTTCAGGCCCAAGCCGACGAGAAAATGTGACTGACGATCCTATCGCTTCTGTCGCTTCCAACGAAGAGCCACAGCAAACTTATACACACAAATCAGGTTACGTTCCTAATCAAGTGAAATAGAGCGCTCTTACCTATTTCCTAAGCTATTACGAATAAAAAGCAAACCTCCGTTTAAACTTTTTGAGTTTAACTGGCGACTCAGCTGTATATCACTCCCAAAGACTAGGAAATAGCTATGAACTTTAAGAGACTTCGTCACCCTATTTTGTCAGCAGCGGTAATCAGTAGCACACTATTATTAAGCACACTTGCAGCTGCCAAAACCATTGATAAAACTTTTGATGCCGACGCTGGCGATACACTGACTGTAAGAACAGATGGCGGCAGTGTGAATATCAATACGCACGGTAAAGATTCCATAGAAGTTATTGCAGAAATAGAAGGCAAAGACAGCGATGAGTTTGAAGTATCTTTTGATAATAATCGCGACGGCCTGACCATTATTGGTGAGAGGGAACGTAATAACGGGTGGGGTTACAACAATCTACGCGTTAAGTTTTATATCACCATTCCTGATAAATATAACGTAGATGTTAATACTGCTGGTGGTTCTATTAGCGTTGACGATCTCGAAGGTGAAGTTGAAGTCGATACTTCAGGCGGCTCAATAAAGCTTGGCAATATTGTTGGTGATGTTAAAGCCGAAACATCCGGTGGTAGCATCAAAACCGAAGACATCGATGGTAATGTCAATGCTCATACATCAGGTGGCAGCATCAAAGTCACCATGACTAAACAAATTACTGAAGATGCTTCATTAACGACCTCAGGTGGCTCAGTAACAGCTAATCTCCTTGATGATATTAAGGTCGATATAGACGCTTCAACAAGCGGTGGACGTGTACGTACGGACTTCGATGTTGATGGAAAAGTCACCAAACGTTCCATTAGAGGTGAAATTAATGGCGGTGGTCCAAGATTACGCTTAAAAACAAGCGGCGGAAGTATCCACATAAAATCTCTCTAAACAGATCATTTTCACTTTCCTAATATGCGTCAACACTAAGATCCCTTTGTTGGCGCTGATCTCCAAGTCACAACACTAAGATCCACGATCTATTGATCAAAGGAAGATCACAAGTTACCCACAATTAGATCACCTTTTACCCGCCTCTGTGGATAAATTTGTGATCAAAGTGTCTTAAAGCTATTTTTATCACCTTTATAACTTTTTCGAACAGTTGATATGTGGATAAATACCCTAGTTAATCCCAGCTTATACCTATTATGATCAAAGTTATTAACAGCGTTGTGATCACAATAAGTCTTTGTAATAAATAATAAAAACATGCTTATCCAATGAGATCATGCACATTAATAATAAGAATAATAAACTAAGATCTAAGAGATCCTCTAAATATTAGGCGGATCGATCCAACGAGATCAGATCTAAATTACTCGATCAAATGATCTTGGTATTTGATCAAAAGATCAGTAAAATGCGTGCCCCTTTTTAGCTAAGGATCATTATGTTTTATCAACAACAATACGATGTCATCGTTGTCGGTGGTGGTCATGCCGGTACAGAAGCAGCACTTGCCTCTGCACGTATGGGTGTGCGTACTTTGTTGCTGACACATAATATGGAAACGCTAGGCCAAATGTCTTGTAACCCCGCTATTGGTGGGATTGGTAAAGGTCACTTAGTTAAAGAAATTGATGCTCTTGGTGGTGTTATGGCTAACGCCATTGATAAAGGCGGCATTCAATTTAGAACACTTAATTCTAGTAAAGGGCCTGCTGTAAGGGCAACTAGAGCACAAGCAGATAGAACGCTCTACAAAAATGCTGTTAGAGAAGTATTAGAGTTCCAACCTAACTTATCGATCTTTCAACAGTCGTGCGACGATCTTATTGTTGAGAATGATCGCGTTGTCGGTGTCGTGACTCAGATGGGTCTTAAATTCCGTGCTAAAAGCGTTGTATTGACTGTAGGGACGTTTTTAGGCGGTACCATACATATTGGGTTGGAAAACTACAAAGGAGGCCGTGCAGGCGATCCTCCTTCGATCGCATTGGCTGATCGCTTAAGAGCTTTGCCTTTCCGTGTTGATCGTCTTAAAACGGGAACGCCACCTCGACTTGATGCTAGAACCCTTGATTTCTCTGTGATGCAGGAACAACCTGGTGATACGCCAACACCTGTTTTCTCTTTCATGGGAACAGCTGATCAACATCCTCGCCAAATACCTTGCTATATCACCCATACAAATCAGCAAACTCATGACGTGATCCGTGGTGGTATGGATAGATCACCTATGTATACAGGTGTTATAGAAGGTGTTGGACCGCGTTACTGTCCTTCGATCGAAGATAAGATCGTTCGTTTCGCTGATAAAGCTTCGCATCAGATCTTTGTTGAGCCTGAAGGCTTAAATAGCATCGAAGTTTATCCTAATGGCATCTCAACTAGTTTGCCTTTTGATGTTCAGATAGAGCTAGTTCGTTCTATTAAGGGCTTTGAAAATGCCCACATCGTTCGTCCTGGTTACGCGATCGAATATGACTTTTTTGATCCTCGCGATCTTAAGCAAACTTTGGAAACTAAATTTATTGATGGTTTGTTTTTCGCTGGTCAGATTAACGGAACCACTGGCTACGAAGAGGCTGGAGCACAAGGGTTGTTAGCTGGGGCTAATGCTGCATTGCAGATCCAAGAAAAAGATCCCCTTATTTTGCGTCGCGATCAAGCTTACATGGGAGTATTAGTGGATGATCTAGCGACTATGGGCACGAAAGAGCCCTATCGTATGTTTACTAGCCGTGCAGAATACAGACTTCTGTTGCGTGAAGATAATGCAGACATCCGTTTAACGGAACTCGGTTACAAAGCTGGACTCGTTGATGACGCACGTTGGACCGCGTTTAATGAGAAAGTCGAGCTAATTGAGCAAGAAAAGCAACGCTTGAAGTCACAAT
Source organism: Alteromonadaceae bacterium M269 (assembly GCA_004353515.1). GTDB lineage: Bacteria > Pseudomonadota > Gammaproteobacteria > Enterobacterales > Alteromonadaceae > M269. The sequence goes on from SMNZ01000005.1 coordinate 46,453, forward strand.
GGGTTCACCCTAATCACCCTGCGACTGAGCAGCTTAATGGCTTATTGAAAAATCCAATCACCAAAGAGAACTCTTTGCAGGATCTGATCCGCCGACCTGAGATGACTTATGATCAATTGATGAAAATAGAAGATCTTGGACCAGGCGTGGAAAACGCCCAAGCTGCAGAGCAAATTGAGATTCAGATTAAGTATGCTGGCTATATTGAACGTCAAAGTGAAGAAGTTGAACGTTCATTAAGGAACGAAAATACGGTTTTACCGCCTGACTTGGATTTTAGTCAGATATCTGGATTATCAAACGAAGTTGTCGCTAAATTAACTGATGCTAGACCCGAAACCGTTGGTAAAGCATCGAGGATTTCGGGTATTACACCAGCTGCTATTTCGCTGCTATTGGTTTACTTGAAAAAGCACGGCCTGGTAAGAAAAACTGAACGCCAGAGTGCTTAAGCCATTTGAGACGAAATTTAATATAACTTGCCAATAATAACGCTATTGAATAGGCTTTAATAGCGCCAAAAAGAAGGTAATTTCACCTGTACTCAATTGATTTAAACGGCATTGAAGTGAAATCAGCACTCGTGCCGTTAAAAGATGTTGAGTGCGAAGACTGATAACACGCTTCTACCTCTACCAGTTTTTAGTTCACATTGACGAATATGAAAAATAAACCAACATTAGACACTGATTATCAATTAGTGAGCTATTTAGAACAACTTATTGCTAAAACAGATTTGGATGTTTCTTCAGAGCAGATACAACTTCTGGTAGCTTTCGTAGAGCGAATCAATAAGTGGAACAAAGCTTATAACTTAACCTCAGTTCGCGATCCGCGAGAAATGCTGATTAAACATATTATGGATTCTATCGTTGTTGCTCCTTTTTTAGAGGGACAGCGTTTTATTGATGTGGGCACAGGCCCTGGGCTTCCGGGGATCCCTCTTGCTATCATGCGACCGGACTGTCATTTTGTGCTGCTCGATAGTTTAGGCAAGCGAGTTCGCTTTATGAAGCAAATGGTTTTCGAGCTAGGTATCGCTAACATAGAACCGATTCATAGTCGGGTTGAAAACCATCAACCCGAAGTAAAATTTGATGCTGTTTTGAGTCGTGCGTTCGCTTCGCTAAAAGATATGTTGCACTGGTGTCAGCATCTGGTAGATTTCAAAGGAAAATTTCTCGCGTTAAAAGGTGTTATACCTGAAGACGAGTTAGCTGATTTATCTGATGAATTCGAACACGTTAGAACAGATAAGTTAGTTGTTCCTCACTTAGACGGCGAGCGGCATTTAATCACATTGATAAAAACTGAACGGAAATAGCGACAGTGGGTAAAATCATAGCCATTGCCAATCAAAAAGGTGGTGTAGGTAAAACGACAACTTCGGTCAATGTTGCAGCCTCTATGGCAGCAACTAAACGGAAAGTGTTGTTAATCGATCTGGATCCGCAGGGTAATGCCACCATGGGAAGTGGCGTTGATAAGTATGGTGCTGACTCAACTGCCTATGAACTTCTTATTGATGAACAGCCGGTTGAAGAAGTTATTATTAAGAATACGTCGGGCAAATATGACTTAATTGCAGGTAATAGTGATATTACCGCAGCAGAAATTAAGTTAATGGAAGTTTTTGCTCGAGAAGTTCGTTTACGAAATGCATTGGCCCCAGTCCGCGACTATTACGATTATATTTTTATCGATTGTCCGCCTTCATTGAGTCAATTAACTGTAAATGCTATGGCTGCTGCCGATTCTGTCTTAGTGCCTATGCAGTGTGAGTATTATGCGCTTGAAGGTCTAACTGCGCTGATGGACACCATCAAAAAATTAGCCTCTGTCGTCAATCCAGATTTGAAAATCGAAGGTGTCTTGAGGACCATGTATGATCCCAGGAATCGATTAGCTAATGATGTGTCTGAACAGCTGAAACGTCATTTTGGTGATTTGGTTTATCGAACGGTTATCCCGCGTAATGTTAGATTGGCTGAAGCGCCAAGTTTTGGTGCCCCTGCAATGTATTACGATAGATCGTCAACAGGGGCTAAAGCTTATTTGGCGCTTGCAGGCGAAATACTGAGACGACGAGATAAGAAAAAAACGCAAGCTGCTGTGGGCTAATACATTTGATAAACTAGCCAAAATAACAATAAATTCCTAATTGTTAGCAAAATAGGCTTTAAGTATTTAAAAGGTAGAAAGTTGCATGTCTGCAAAGAAAAGAGGTTTAGGTCGTGGTTTAGATGCATTGCTCGCGACCAGTCAATTGGCACAACCAGAAGGCGGTGATAAAAACGAAAAACCGTCTGGGGAGTTGCGTAAGATCCCAATTGAGTTCCTTGCACCTGGAAAATATCAGCCTCGTAAAGATATGTCGCCCGAAGCATTAGATGAACTGGCGTCTTCAATTAAAGCGCAGGGGGTTATTCAACCTGTTGTTGTGCGTCAATTAGATACGGAATTATTTGAAATTATTGCGGGTGAACGTCGTTGGCGTGCTTCGCAGTTAGCTGAACTCGATGTTGTTCCTTGTTTAGTCAAAAATGTTGCTGACGAAGCCGCTGTTGCCATTGCGTTGATTGAAAACATTCAGCGTGAAGATCTTAATGCAATGGAAGAAGCGCAGGCGTTAGAGCGTTTGATGACTGAGTTTGAATTAACTCATCAGGAAGTTGCGTCAGCTGTCGGTAAATCACGTACAACTGTGACTAACTTGCTCCGTCTTAACAATTTGAATGATGACGTTAAATTGTTATTGGAGCATGGTGACATCGAAATGGGGCATGCCCGTGCGTTGTTAGCATTGGAAGGTGAACAGCAAAATAGCGCTGCAAAAACCGTAACTGGTAAAGGTTTAACAGTTAGGGATACTGAAAATTTAGTCAGAAAGCTTCTTGATCCTGCAAAACCTAAGGAAGCTGCGAAACCTGACCCTGACGTTCAACGTTTACAAAATCAATTGTCCGAAAATATTGGTGCCCCGGTTAGTATTCAACACAATGCTAAAGGAAAAGGGAAGCTAACCATCAATTTCTCAAGTCTCGACCAACTTGACGGTATTTTGAGTCATATCAAGTAGTTTTATTAGCTAATAGCTTCAAAGTTTGTCTTATTTAGGCTCTTAGCTAATCCAAAATTTACCTGTATTTTATGATTTAAAACGTCTGTTTTTGTTATGTCGCCCGTTATTATCCGCTTTCTACGACAAAATGTGCACAATAGTTGTAAATTGCAGTCATTAAAGTATAATTTTGGCGCTTTTTGTGTAGCTTTGAACGTATAGAGGGATCAATTGATAATTAGTTTGATCCAAGAAGGTAAATTACTCGCCAGAAAAGTGCTGGTTTCGCAAAGTATAGTTGCCGTTTTTATTAGTATTTTTTATACGTTTTTTGTTGGAAAAACCGAAGGAATATCAGCGTTTTACGGCGGCTTTATCTGTGTTTTTCCCAATTTTATATTTGCTCACCTAGCGTTTAAATATGCCGGTGCCAGTCAAAATAAGCTGGTAGTTCGGAGTTTTAACAAAGGGAGTAAGTTGAAATTCTTTTTTACAATTATTTTATTTTCAATAGTGTTTCAATGGAATGAGTTAGTAATTGAGCCGCTGATGATTAGCTACGTAGTGACTATGTTAGCCCAGTGGCTAACGATAATATTTTTTAATCGCGTTAAAGAAAAACGAGATTAACCCAAGATTCTTAACTTTATATTTTTGGATGGAAAAATGGCAGCATCAGGTGGCGAACAGACCATAAGTGGTTACATTCAGCATCACTTGACCAATGCGTCAGTTGGAGAAGGCTTTATGGCCCTCCACATTGATACGTTAGCGTGGTCAATTGGTCTTGGATTACTTTTCATTTTAAGTTTTCGTGCAGTTGCAAAAAAAGTCACAACAGGTGTTCCTGGCAAATGGCAGGCATGTGTTGAGCTTATTTTTGAATTCGTTGACGATACAGTAAAAAGCACATATCACGGTAAAAGCCCATTAATTGCGCCATTGGCGTTAACAATCTTTGTATGGGTTCTGTTAATGAACTTGATGGATCTTGTTCCCGTCGATTTCTTACCGTCATTTGCGCAATTTGTTGGTGGTTTGATGGGCTATGACCCTCACCACGTTTACATGAAGGTTGTACCAACAACTGATGTAAACATGACATTCGCATTGTCATTGGGTGTGTTCGCACTCATGATTTTCTACTCTGTTAAAATCAAAGGCTTTGGCGGCTTTATGAAGGAGCTATATGCTCACCCATTTAATACGCCCTGGTTGTACTGGTTCAACTTTATTCTAGAAGTTGTTGCACTGGTTGCTAAACCACTGTCTCTATCTCTACGTTTGTTCGGTAACTTATATGCGGGCGAACTTATCTTCATTTTGATTGCTGGAACCATTGGATTATGGCAGTTGCCAATTCACTTCCTGTGGGCGGCATTCCACTTGTTGGTTATTCCATTACAAGCTTTCATTTTCATGATGTTGACTATCGTTTACTTAAGCTTGGCGAGTGAAAAACACTAATTTATCGAAAGGGATTTACAGCAATAGCTGATTCGGAAGTTAAGGGCAGGATGCCTGAAATATTAATTTTTGATGTATTACATTTTTAAACTTTAACTTTAAACATAAGGTAAAAATCTATGGAAATCTTAGGTAATCTTTATATCGCAGTTGGTATTTTGATCGGTCTATGTGCATTGGGACCAGCGATTGGTTTCGGTCTTCTAGGTGGTAAATTCCTAGAATCAGCTGCTCGTCAGCCTGAACTAGCTCCAACACTTCAAGTAAAAATGTTCATCGTAGCTGGTCTTATCGATGCGATCGCGATGATCGGTGTAGCTATCGCTCTTTTCTTATTGTTCGTTGAAAGCGCTAAATTTGCTGTTTAAGCACCATTCATTTTTTAACGAATAGGAGGAGCGGTTTTGAATATTAACCTCACTCTAGTTGGTGAACTCATAGCCTTTATATTCTTCGTGTGGTTCTGCATGAAGTATGTATGGCCGCCTATCATGGGCGCTATTGAGGAACGTCAACAAAAAATTGCTGACGGCTTAGCCGCGTCTGAAGAAGGCGAAAAAGCATTGGAAGTTGCTCAGGGACAAGTTGCTGAGCAAATGAAAGATGCGAAAGCGCAAGCAGCAGAGATTATTGAGCAAGCTAAAAAGCGTGCGACTCAAATTGTTGACGAAGAAACGCAACGTGGCCACTCTGAGCGTGAAAAAATCATTGCTCAAGGGTACTCAGAAATCGAAGCAGAACGTAATCGTGCAAAAGAGGAACTTCGCCAACAAGTCGCTACTTTAGCGATTGCTGGTGCACAGAAAATCCTTGAGCGTGAAATTGATGCTACGGCACAAAGTGACATAGTTGAAAAACTTGTCGCTGAACTATAAGGGGTAAATGAGCTATGTCTGAATTGACTACTATCGCTCGCCCTTACGCCCAAGCCGCGTTCGATTATGCGGTTGAGAACAACGCTGTTGCCTCATGGCAAGACATGTTGTTGTTTGCGACAGAAGTTGCGAATAACGAAACCATTAAGGAGCTTATATCAGGCTCTGTAGCTGCTGAAAAAATGGCAGAGATTTTTAATGGTGTGTGTGGTGAACAACTCAACCAACAGGGTCAAAACTTAATTAAAGTTTTGGCTGAAAATAAGCGTTTACAAGTTATTCCTGATATTGCTGACTTATTTGCAGATATGAAAGCTGCTTATGAGAAAGAAATTGATGTTGATATTACATCAGCAGTCAATCTTGATGACAAACAGCAAGCAGATATCAGCGCATCGCTTGAGAAAAGGCTTGCACGAAAAGTTAAGCTGAATTGTAGCGTAGATCCAGAGCTGATCGGCGGCGTCTTAATTAAGGCCGGTGATACAGTGATTGATGGTTCACTACGAAGTAAATTAAACCGTCTCGTAGACGCGTTACAAGCATAACGGGGAAAAGAGCATGCAACTGAATTCCACTGAAATTGCAGAACTGATCAAACAGCGAATTGAACAGTTTGAAGTAGTAAGTGAAGCTCGTAATGAAGGTACTATTGTTGGTGTAACTGACGGTATTATCCGTATTCATGGACTTGCAGACGTAATGCAAGGTGAGATGATTGAGCTTCCAGGTAATCGCTATGCTATTGCACTAAACTTAGAGCGTGACTCTGTTGGTGCGGTAGTAATGGGTCCCTATGCGGACCTTCAAGAAGGCACTAAAGTTAATTCTACTGGTCGTATCTTAGAAGTGCCAGTAGGTCGTGGACTACTAGGTCGTGTTGTTAACACGCTAGGTGCTCCTATCGACGGTAAAGGTGCTGTTGAATCTGATGGTTTCGATGCGGTTGAAAAAATTGCACCGGGCGTTATCGAGCGTCAATCGGTAGATGAGCCAGTACAAACTGGTTATAAATCTGTTGATGCGATGGTTCCAGTAGGTCGTGGCCAACGTGAGTTGGTTATCGGTGACCGTCAAACAGGTAAAACAGCTTTCTGTGTGGATGCTATCATCAACCAGAAAGACACAGGCGTTAAATGTATCTATGTTGCTGTTGGTCAAAAAGCATCAACGATTGCAAACGTAGTACGTAAGCTAGAAGAACACGGCGCAATGGATCACACTATTGTTGTTGCGGCTTCTGCGTCTGAATCAGCGGCACTTCAATACCTAGCACCATATTCTGGTTGTACTATGGGTGAATACTTCCGTGATCGCGGTGAAGATGCGCTTATCGTATTTGATGACTTGTCTAAGCAAGCGGTTGCTTATCGTCAAGTATCACTACTACTACGTCGTCCTCCAGGTCGTGAAGCATACCCTGGTGACGTATTCTATCTTCACTCACGTCTACTAGAGCGTGCATCACGTGTTAATGCTCAGTACGTTGAGCGTTTCACTAACGGTGAAGTAAAAGGTAAAACAGGTTCTTTGACTGCCTTACCTATTATCGAAACTCAAGCGGGTGACGTTTCTGCATTCGTACCAACTAACGTAATCTCGATTACTGATGGTCAGATCTTCCTAGAATCTGATTTGTTTAACGCTGGTATCCGTCCTGCTGTTAACGCTGGTATTTCAGTATCTCGTGTTGGTGGTGCTGCACAAACGAAAATCATCAAGAAATTAGGTGGTGGTATCCGTTTAGCATTAGCTCAATATCGTGAATTGGCTGCGTTCTCTCAGTTTGCATCTGACCTTGATGATGCAACACGTGAACAGCTAGAACACGGTGAGCGTGTAACTGAATTGATGAAGCAGCAACAATATGCACCATTATCAGTCGCTGATATGGGCGTTTCATTATTTGCTGTAGAAAAAGGTTTCTTAAAAGATATCGAGCTTAACAAAGTGCTTGATTTCGAAGCCTCTTTGCATTCATTCATGAACAGCGAATACACTGAGCTTATGACGACTATTAATGAGTCAGGTAACTACAACGGTGACATTGAAGCCTCGTTGAAAGAAGCTTTGGAGAAATTCAAAGCAACTCAAACTTGGTAATCAATTGGGCTGCTTTCGGGTAGCCTAAACGTTGAGTAATCGGAGACTTAGTCATGGCTAGTGGTAAAGAGATTAAAGGTAAGATCGGGAGTATTAAGAATACTCAGAAGATCACCAATGCGATGGAAATGGTTGCTGCGTCAAAAATGAAAAAGGCGCAGGAACGGATGGAATCAAGCCGTCCTTATGCCCAGAGCATGCTGCGAGTGATTGGTCATCTTGCGAACGGTAACCTTGAATATCGCCACCCTTACTTTGAAGAACGCGAAATTAAGCGAGTTGGCTATATTGTCATCTCAACTGATCGCGGTCTTTGTGGTGGTCTTAATACCAACGAATTTAAGTTGGTCACGCAAGACGTGAAAAAATGGCAAGAACAGGGCGTAGAAGTTGATTTTGCTGCCTTGGGTACGAAATCAGTAGGTTTCTTTGGTCGTTTTAGTAACAACTTAGTGGCGGCAGAATCCGGAATGGGTGATTCGCCAAGCGTGGAAGATGTTGTCGGGCTGGTACGTGTAATGCTTACCGCATACGACGAAGGTAAAATTGATCGATTGTTCTTGGTGTATAACAACTTTGTTAACACGATGACGCAAGAGCCAAAAATCACCCAGTTATTACCTTTGCCAAAGTCAGATGATGAAGAATTAAAGCACCGTTGGGACTACGTTTATGAGCCGGATCCAAAACCTATTTTGGAAACGCTAATGAAACGTTATGTTGAGTCTCAAGTGTACCAAGGTGTTGTTGAAAACGTGGCGTCAGAACAAGCTGCGCGTATGGTTGCGATGAAAGCTGCAACCGATAATGCGGGCAACCTGATCGACGACTTGCAATTGGTATACAACAAAGCTCGTCAAGCAGCAATTACGCAAGAAATCAGCGAAATTGTTGGCGGCGCGGCAGCGGTGTAGGCAAAGGTTTAATAAAGTATTTGATGTTGATTTATTCACATCAAATAGTGACAAAATTTTGAGGACAAATTATGAGTATAGGTAAGGTCGTCCAAATTATTGGCGCCGTTGTGGATATCGAATTTCCACAAGACTCGGTTCCTAAAGTATACGACGCACTTAAAATCACTGAAGGTGATTTACAAGGCCTAACCCTTGAAGTGCAACAGCAGCTAGGTGGTGGCGTAGTGCGTTCAATCGCGCTAGGCACAACTGATGGTTTGCGTCGTGGCATTACTACAGAAAACACCGGTGAAGCGATTAAAGTGCCAGTTGGTAAGGCAACTTTGGGTCGTATCATGGATGTTTTAGGTAATCCTATTGATGAAGCTGGCCCTATCGGCGAAGACGAGCAAATGTCTATCCACCGTGAAGCGCCAAGCTATGAAGATCAATCAAGTGCGGTTGAACTACTAGAAACTGGTATCAAAGTTATCGACTTGGTCTGCCCATTTGCTAAGGGTGGTAAAGTTGGATTGTTCGGTGGTGCTGGTGTTGGTAAAACCGTTAACATGATGGAATTGATTCGTAACATCGCAATCGAGCACAGCGGATATTCAGTTTTCGCAGGTGTTGGTGAGCGTACTCGTGAAGGTAACGATTTCTATCACGAAATGAACGAATCAAACGTACTCGATAAAGTATCGCTTGTTTACGGTCAGATGAACGAGCCACCTGGAAACCGTCTTCGCGTTGCATTGACTGGTTTGACAATGGCTGAGAAGTTCCGTGACGAAGGTCGTGACGTACTTTTCTTCGTTGATAACATCTACCGTTATACCTTGGCTGGAACAGAAGTATCAGCACTTCTAGGTCGTATGCCTTCAGCGGTTGGTTATCAGCCTACATTGGCTGAAGAAATGGGTGTTCTTCAAGAACGTATCGCGTCAACTAAGACTGGTTCAATCACGTCTATCCAAGCAGTATATGTACCTGCGGATGACTTGACGGATCCATCACCTGCAACAACCTTTGCTCACTTGGATGCAACGGTTGTATTGTCTCGTGATATCGCGTCTTTGGGTATTTACCCTGCCGTTGACCCACTAGATTCAACATCACGTCAGCTTGATCCATTAGTTATTGGTCAAGAACACTATGACACTGCACGTGGTGTTCAATCAGTACTACAACGCTATAAAGAGTTGAAGGATATCATTGCGATATTGGGTATGGACGAACTATCTGAAGAAGATAAGCAGTCTGTATCACGTGCACGTAAGATCCAACGCTTCTTGTCACAGCCTTTCTTCGTAGCAGAAGTCTTTACTGGTTCTCCTGGTAAGTACGTTTCGTTGAAAGATACGATTGCTGGCTTTAAAGGTATTCTAGCTGGTGATTATGACCATCTTCCAGAGCAAGCTTTCTACATGGTTGGCTCTATCGATGAAGCTTTGGAAAAGGCAAAAGATAAGTAATAGCTGCTGAGGCAGTTATTACTTTCAACTCATAGGAGTTCCAATGGCAGCTACGACTATACATTTGGATGTAGTAAGCGCTGAGAAGAGCATCTTCTCTGGTGACGTTGAAACTATCCAAGTGACAGGTAGCGAAGGTGAGCTAGGTATTGTACCTGGTCATACGCCTCTGCTAACTGCTCTTAGACCTGGCATGGTGCGTTTGGTTAAGTCACAGGATGAGGAAGAAGAACTCATCTACGTTGCTGGTGGTACGTTAGAGATACAACCAACAAATGTTACTGTGTTGGCCGATGTCGCCATTCGCGCTGAAGACTTGGATGAGCAAGCCGCTGAAGAATCTAAGCGTCATGCTGAAGAGCAAATCGCTAATCCAGGCTCTGATTTTGATTATGCACAAGCAGCTGCACAACTTGCAGAAGCTATCACTCAGCTAAGATTGATTCAAAAGCTGCGTAAATAATTGAAATTGATATGTTTCATGTGAAACCCGGCTATATGCCGGGTTTTTTATTGATAGAATAAAGTATTACCAATTATCACCATTGTTAACATGATAGTAGGATGTGCTTATACCTTGGCTACCTCTAAGCATTTCTTGTCTTACTGTAGTAATCATTGGAGGGCTCTCAAAACAAGTAGAAGAGTCCCACAATATTTGTGCATAACCTGTATAACTTGTTGAATTTGCTGGGAAGTTAAATGCACCCATCTTTTTAGGTCCGTTCGTTGCACCTGCACCGTCTAATGGGTTATTTGAAGAGCTATAAGTTCCAATAAATGTTAGTGGTGGCGTGCCAGATACAGCGCCATTAGACCGAAAATGAAATACTGGATTAAAGAAAAAGCTGACATTAGCTGATGTTGTGTTAGTGACAAAAATCGTCGTATTTCTGAATGGATTAATTTCAATATGCGGTATTTGTTCTTCCCCAGCATAAAACACCGGAGTGTCTTCAGTCACGAATGTATGGATAGCAGGATCGTAAGGTACAACTGTATTAGTTAAATCTCTAATATGCTCAACACCAGCACAGGCTTCGGTATCGATTTCGAATGCTTGGGTATTGAATGAGAGTGCAGTGAGCACCGCTACGGATGCAGCAAGTTTCTTAAACATGTCTTTTATTCCTTATCAAAAGTTTATGTTAATTAAAAAGTATATTTTTTGGTTTGATATATTGGTGGCTCTACCAAGTTTCGCCGTTATTGACGTAGTAGAAATCTCGACCAGATCCTTCATTAACTTTTAGCCATTCATTTCTTACAGTCGTTAACATGGGAGATTCCTTAAAACAGGTGGATGAATCCCATAGGATCTCAGCATAACCTTCATGTGGATTAGCTGTTGTCGGATAAAATATAGAGCCCTGAGAATTTGGAGGCATGTTAGAGCCAGCGCCATCAAATGGATTATTAGATGAATTAAAGACGCCCAAAAGGCTTTGATTTGAAAGGTTTGTCCTGAGGCCGTTTAACCTTGTATGGAAGACAGGATTAAAAAAGAAGCTTACACGGCTTGATGTCGTATTGGTGACAATGATGAAAGTACTTGTTCTTATTCCCGTTTCTAAGTGTGGTATTTTTTCTTTCCCCGCATAAAACACCGGAGTGTCTTCAGTCACGAATGTATGGATAGCAGGATCGTAAGGTACAACTGTATTAGTTAAATCTCTAATATGCTCAACACCAGCACAGGCTTCGGTATCGATTTCGAATGCTTGGGTATTGAATGAGAGTGCAGTGAGCACCGCTACGGATGCAGCAAGTTTTTTAAACATTGTTAAGTCCTTATCAATTCATAGTTTTATCGAGTTAGCTGTGGTCCAATTAGCGTAAATATCTCTATCCTATTCGAAGAAAAAAATAGAGAATACGGCCTTCCATTACTCGACATTTTGTATGTAAATTAGTTCGCTTCAGAACCAATGTACTTTTCCATAGTAAACACCTTGACGGTAAAAAGAAATATATGAATATTTTAATGCTTAGCAGTTCTCAGTATTTAGATACTGGATATCTCACTCATGCCCAATCTATGATTGAAGAGCACCTTACTAGTGTTGATGAATTGCTTTTTATTCCTTATGCAGGTGTTACGGTTAGTTGGGATGATTATCTCACTAAGGTGCAACAGGCTTTACCGGATATAAGTATCAAAGGAATACATGATTTTAATGATCCCATTGGCGCTGTTAGACAAGCTCAGGCTGTCGCTGTTGGTGGTGGAAACACGTTTAACCTTCTGCATACTCTCTATCAAAATAAGCTTATTGAAGTGATTAGAGAGCGTGTGAGTTGTGGTATGCCCTATATTGGTTGGAGTGCTGGCTCAAATATATGCGGTAACAGCATCAGAACAACGAATGATATGCCTATCATTCAACCTGAAAGCTTCGATGCACTTCAATTGGTCCCTTTCCAACTCAATCCACATTATTCTGATTATCAGCCTCCTGGTCATAATGGTGAAACAAGAGCTGAGCGCTTAGCTGAGTTCATTACATTGAATCCAACAATGCCGGTTGTTGGGATCAGAGAAGGGGCTGCGCTTAAGTATGAGGGTGAAAAACTGACTTTGATTGGAGAAGCTGGTGGATTAATCCTTACTCAGAGTGATACAAAAAACATAGAAATTGGGCAAGACATATCCCACTTATTAATGGCTTAAACAATGTCTACACAAACCAATAAACAAGGTGTTCTTTTTGCTCTTGGTGCTTATTTTATGTGGGGCTTTGCGCCACTTTTCTTTAAGTTACTTGAAGGAGTTCCTGCACCTGAGATCCTGATGCATCGTGTCGTTTGGTCGCTCTTTGTTCTTGTGATACTGATTGCGGTAAGTAAGAAGTGGCGAAGTGTTGGCGCAGCAGTATCCTCTCCTCGTACACTGATGTTGCTACTAGCTTCTGGCACTTTACTGGCAACGAACTGGCTAATTTTCATCTGGGCAGTGAATAATGATCACCTACTTGATGCAAGTCTGGGCTATTACATTAACCCGTTGCTCAATGTACTTTTGGCGTATCTGATTTTGGGTGAGCGCTTTCGTAAGTTGCAGCTAATTGCTATCTCCTTAGCACTAGCTGGTGTAGCTGTTTTGGTGATATCGCATGGTAAGTTGCCTTGGATAGCCTTGGTATTGGCTTTCTCTTTCGGTTTTTATGGTCTCATTAGGAAGAAGCTTGGTGTCGAATCCATTCCTGGATTAGCTATTGAAACAGCCTTAATGACTCCTGTTGCACTTATTTATTGGATTGGCTTCGCGACTGCTTCCGCTAATATGTTGGAGTTACCTGGTGATTTAGCGTTGTGGTTGTTTCTGACAGGTGCCGTGACGACAGCACCGTTACTTTGTTTTACTGCTGCCGCAAGTCGTATGAAATACTCGAGCTTAGGGTTCTTTCAGTATATTGGGCCAAGTATTATGTTTCTACTCGCAGTATTCCTATACAACGAACCTCTAGATATACCGAGATTATTAACATTTGTTGGTGTTTGGACGGGGTCTCTACTATTTGTTTATGATGCTTATAAACATCATAAAAAATAGTATTCAGCCTTAAATTACTTAACCTCAGGTTACTTAGCCAACGACTTGGTTTTTTCCGAGTTGCTTGGCTTTGTACAGGTTTGAATCAGCTTCTTTAAGCGTCTGCTTTATATCTCCTGAAAAGTCGCTGCTTAATCCGATACTGAGTGTGCAGTTTATAACTTTATCGTTAAAGACAATTTGTCGCGCTGCAATCTCTTCACAGAAGCTTTGTAGTATTTCCAGGGCTTTTTCATTGGTAACATGAGGCATAAATATACAGAATTCCTCACCACCGAAACGGCACACAGTATGAGACACGAATCGGACAGCAATAAGCTTAGCTATCTCCTTGAGCACTTTATCGCCGCCGTCATGTCCATGAGCATCGTTAAGTTGTTTAAAATTATCGACGTCGAGAATAGCTAAAGACACAGCCGAAGGTGCAACGATCAGCCCCGCATTAACACGTGTAAAGAAATGTCTTCTATTGGGTAACCCGGTGAGATAATCGGAGTTAGCAGCTCGGTGAATAGCCTCTACGTTTTCAAGGTATTCAATATTCTGAATAATACGACAGAAAAATTCTTCGTGACCAAAGCCTTTGGACAAGTAGTCGTTAGCGCCACTTTTAAGAAAACGTGCCGATAACCCATCAGAATCCATACTTGATAGGCCAATAATAGCGAGGCTTTCTTTATTATATTTACGCCTCATTTCAGCGACCATTTCTACGCCATTCATATTGGGCATATTTTCGTCGGTTAAAACAAGTTTAATGTCGTTGTATTGTCTTAACGCTTCCAAGCCTTCTAAGCCATCAGAGGCTTCGTAGGTCTTGAAATTATGTCTTTGTAACAAGGAGGTAACCGACGTGCGGCTAACGCGCGAATCATCAACGACTAGAATGGCAATTTTCTTATTTTTTTGCAGTCTAGCCATCAATCGAGAGAGGTATTCATATACCTGCGCATTCTCTTTGGGAATATAGTCGACAATTTCCTTTGCCAGAATTTTTTTTCTGGTATTTTGGTCCAGTCGACCTGTTATAACGATAGTGGGAATAAAAGATTCGATAGTAAAGTCTATGGATTCACCTTCGGGTGCGTCAGGAACATTAAAATCGACCAGTGCGCAGAGATAATCTTCAGGGACATCATTATTAAAAATATGTCGAGCTTCAGTTAGTGTCATGGCACTAACAGGGATCAAACCAGCCTTCTCTATTAACTTTCTCAACACCTTCATGCTGGTTGAGCTGTCTTCGATAACAAGTACTTTTTGTTGCATTGTGATTAAGTAAAACAACGAGTGAAGAGATAGTTAATCGAAGTATGCCTTATTTAGGTATCTTAAGGCTAGAGACTAACAGGGGACTTTAGTCTAATTTTGGTGAATAAATTAGACTAAAGCCTACAACTTAACATGTTATTTTGGATGTGTTTTTTTTAAACTTTAGTTAGTTTTGCGTAGGCGAGCATCAGCCATTTAGTGCCAACATCGTTGAAGTTAACTTGCACACGAGCATTATCCCCTGCACCTTCAAAATTAAGTACCATCCCCTCTCCAAACTTCGCATGAGCAACTGTTTCTCCCAGTTTAAAACCTATGGAGGCTACCGAGTCATGAGAATCAAACCCCTGAGATTGTCTGGATTGCATGGGGCGTTTAACAGCAGCTTTCAGCCTGACTTCTTCAACACATTCCTGTGGTATCTCTCGAATAAAACGTGAAGGCGTATGATATTTATCTTGGCCATAGACGCGGCGACTCTCTGCATAGGTCATATAGAGCTTTTTCATTGCTCGTGTCATACCGACATAACAGAGTCGTCTTTCTTCTTCTAATCGTCCAGGTTCTTCATGGCTTAGCTGGCTTGGGAACATGCCTTCTTCGACACCTGCCATAATCACTAATGGAAATTCTAACCCTTTAGCTGTGTGAATGGTCATCATCTGGACAGCATCTTGATCTTTTTCTGCTTGATTATCACCAGATTCTAGCGATGCATGTGCTAGAAAGGCTGACAGAGGTGACATTTCTTCAACATCGTCCGGAGCTTCGAACTGTTTGCAAGCACTGACTAGTTCTTCCAAGTTCTCAACTCGAGCTTTAGCTTTTTCACCTTTCTCTGATTGATACATTGCAAGCAAGCCAGATTGTTTGATCACATAGTCCGCCAGTTGATCCAGACTCTGTTCTTCTATTTCGGCTTGCATCGTTAGAATGAGGTCAACAAAGTTTTGTAGTGAATTTGCCGCTCGGCCAGTAAGTCGACGTTCCTTGAGCACAATCAGTGAGGTTTGCCACAGAGAAAGGTTTTGCTCCCTCGCTGCTTCTCGCAATATGGTCATAGTGCGATCGCCCATACCTCGAGTCGGTGTATTGATAATACGCTCGAACGCTGCATCATCATCGTGTTGATTGATAATGCGCAGATAACCCAATGCATCTTTGATTTCTTGGCGTTCGAAGAATCTTAAGCCACCATAAATCCGGTAGGCTAAACCTTGATGAATAAGCGCTTCTTCTAATACGCGTGATTGAGCGTTGTTTCTGTAGAGCACGGCGCAGTCCGATAATGCGCTACCCTGCTGTAACCAGTCTTTTATTCTCGAAACAATAAAACGAGCTTCATCAAGCTCGTTAAAGCCGGCATAGACAGAAATAGGTTCACCCTGTGCACCATCTGTCCAGAGCTCTTTCCCTAACCGCCCCTGGTTATTATCAATAACAGTATTTGCTGCTTTCAGGATAGTTGAGGTTGAACGATAATTTTGCTCAAGCCTAATTGTTTCTGCGCCGGGAAAGTCTCTTAAGAAATGCTGAATGTTTTCAACTTTAGCACCACGCCAGCCGTAGATTGATTGATCATCGTCGCCAACTATCATCATGTTGTTTTCACCGCCAGCTAGCAGTCTTAACCAAGCATATTGGATGTTGTTTGTATCTTGGAATTCGTCTACCAAGATAGCTCTAAAACGTTGTTGATAGTGGCGGAGCAATGTGTCGTTATTGAGCCATAGCTCATGTGCTCTAAGCAGTAACTCGGCAAAATCTACTAATCCAGAACGATCACAGGTGTCTTGGTAAGCTTGATAGATATCGCGCATTTTCTGGGCATTAGCATCGCCACGTGTTTCTATATGTTGAGGACGCAAACCTTCGTCTTTATTGCCGTTGATGTACCACTGTATATGCTTAGGCTGCCACTGCTTTTCATCTAAATTCAGTGCTTTTAGGATGCGTCTAATCAGTCGGTATTGATCGTCTGAATCTAAGATCTGAAAAGTCTGTGGTAAGTTCGCTTCTTGATAATGGCTACGCAGTAAACGATGTGCTAGTCCGTGGAAAGTGCCGATCCACATGTTGTGTGCACTTTGTTGCATCAGACTTTCAACGCGCCCTCGCATCTCTCGAGCAGCTTTATTGGTAAAAGTTACTGCCAAAATACTGAATGGCGCAATGTTTTCCACTTGCATGAGCCAAGCCATACGATGCACTAAAACGCGTGTTTTACCGCTTCCTGCACCAGCTAAAACCAGCATATCTGACGCTTCTGCGCTTACCGCTTGGCGTTGTTTATCATTTAAGTCATCAAGTAAGTGGGATACGTCCATTGAACAGTCAGAAGGATAAAATGCAGATGCGAGAAGTATATCAAATGCCATCCAAGATAAATATATCCGAGAGTTTGGTTAAGTAATTATCCCGTATATAAATTACTGTACTTTTAAGACTATTTACTAACAGAAATAGTGAACCAAAACGCGCTAAGATGCCTCTTTATTCTTGGATATCGGTAGTGTTGTGAGAGAACATGAATAAACAAAAAGGTTTTACACTAATAGAACTTATCATAGTGATTATTATCCTTGGTATTTTGGCGATCACTGCTGCACCACGTTTTCTCGATCTTTCAGATGATGCGGAAGAAGCCACATTCAGAGCTTCGGCTGCAGCCTTTCGACAAGGTGTAGAGCAAGTACACCAGCTATGGCTGATAAGAGGTAACAACCAAGCTGTTCTCAATTTCATTGAAATAGACGATCCTGTCGTTGGTGGAGACCTAAGTGTTAACTCAAATGGCTATCCTGCTGATACCCGTGGAGGAAGTCTTACACTTAACAGTCTTTTTGACTGTTTAGATGTGTGGCGAGCCGTGCTGGAAACCGGTAGTGTAACGGTAGAGGGTGATCAATCTGCTGAATATACAGCTACCTTTAATGGTACTAATGCAAACGGGAATGGTAGCTGCACATATTCACTTGTTTCAAACAATGCGTTGACGGTAGATTATGACTCTGAAAACGGGCAGGTTGATATTAACTTTTAATCTGCGCTTGCACTTATTCTAATGAAGGTTAGATGGCAAAATGAGAGTTCCTTTATATCAAGTGAATGCTTTCACCCAGCATATTGCTGGTGGTAATCCTGCCGGTGTTTGTCCCCTTACAGAATGGCTTAGTGATAAACAGATGCAAGCTATCGCTAAGGAAAATAACTTTTCTGAAACCGCATTCTTCGTAAAAAATGGCGATAGGTATGATTTGCGCTGGTTCACGCCAGGTTGTGAAGTTGATCTCTGTGGTCATGCGACATTAGCGACAACCAAAGTACTTGCAGAAGAATTAGGAGAAATTCGAGCAAGCTACGATTTTAATACCCGTAGCGGTTTGATCAGCGTTGTGCGTACCGAAGATCACTATCTGCTTAATATGCCGGTTGCGGATTTGGTTGAAACTGAGTGCCCTAAAGCGCTTGTCGAAGCTATTGGTTATCAGCCATCTGAGTGCTTTTTTGATGACGATTACCTTCTTGTTTTTGATCAGCTTAATGTAGAAGACTTAACTTCTCTAGAACCAGATTTTGCATCAATTAAACCCGTTGCTTGCCGCGGTGTGATAGTCACTTGTCGCAGCGATATTGAGGGCCTTGATTTCGTTTCTCGTTGGTTTGGTAGTGCTGATGTTGGCATCGACGAAGATCCTGTTACTGGGTCTGCTCATTGTCTCTTAACCTCCTATTGGGCAAAAAGGCTCAACAAAAACGTATTGCAGGCAAAGCAAACTTCTTCGAGAGGTGGCTTACTGACTTGTGAGCTCGAAGGCCAGCGAGTGTTTGTTTCTGGGCAAGCTGTGGTTTACATGAAGGGAGAGATTAGGGTCAGTTAATGTATTAACCCTAGTTTTTTGATTTAGCTGTGCTTTTAACAAGTTGCTCCAGCGTTCTAGTGCCCTAGTACACGAATTGGGAAGCTGAACTTATTTTTCCTTTTATCCACCTCAAAAACCTATCAAATGTCATAGAGCTGAATCAGTATGATTTTCATTGAGATTTGCCATCGTTGGTGAGGTGAAACCAGCGATCGAAATCAGTAAGCAAATAAGTGTTGAAAACGATAAAACCAACACAACATCTAGAATACATAGTTCCAAATAGTATAAATAATACTCAGTCGGTAGATTTTCCGCGTTGCGCCGGGCGAGTATATGTTTATACTGATTGGTATAAATCCAACATTAGGATGAATCATGGTTAATACATTCTGGCAACAACTGAAACAAGATGCACAAAGCGTTGTACAAACTGAGACATTGTTAGCGAGCTATGTTCATGCCTGTATTTTGAATCACAATAACTTCGCATCGTCTTTAAGCTTCATCCTGGCGAATAAACTCAGAGATGACGTAATGTCTGCTATGGCAATTCGTGAAATCTTTGATCAGGCATACCAGGAAGTCCCTAGCATTGTTGAATCTGCTATTGCAGATATCAAAGCGGTTTATCTTCGTGACCCTGCTGTACGCTCGTTATTGACAGTGTTGATGTACTTCAAAGGGTTTCAATCTATTCAAGTTCATCGTTTGGCCAATTGGTTGTGGCAGTCAAAACGATTTGATCTTGCGTTATTTATCCAGAGTCGTAATTCAGAAGTATTTGGCGTGGATATCCATCCTGCGGCTAGCATTGGTAAAGGCGTTATGTTTGATCATGCAACAGGCATAGTCGTTGGTGAAACGGCTGTAGTTGAAGATAATGTTTCCATACTGCAGTCAGTGACTTTAGGTGGTACAGGTAATGAGTCTGGTGACAGGCATCCGAAAATCCGCGAAGGTGTATTGATTGGTTCTGGTGCTAAGATTCTCGGCAATATAGAAATTGGCAGAGGAACCAAAGTCGGTGCTGGTAGTGTGGTATTGGATGATGTGCCTGAACATGTCACCGTGGTTGGTGTTCCAGCGAAAATTGTTGGTAAGCCGTCTTGTAGTCGTCCTTGCGAGACAATGGAACAAAATGTGTTGGAAGACTAGAAGGTTTTTGAAGATCCTCCCTATTATCGTAGAGATTAAATAACTATGGAAAATAAAGCAGTCCTATCCGAAAAGTTTGATTTGTTCGATGAGACATGGACACCGAAAATTATTGCAGAATTGAATGGTCAGTATGTCAAACTGGCCAAGTTTAAAGGCGAGATGGTTTGGCACAGCCACGAGAATGAAGATGAATATTTTCAAGTGGTAAAAGGCCAAATTACTATTCATTTGCGTGATCGCGATGTCGTTTTAAATGAAGGTGAGTGCTTCGTTGTACCTATGGGAGTCGAACATAAGCCTAGTGCGCAAGAAGAAGCACATGTGTTGATGTTTGAACCTAAGCAAACAGGACATACAGGAAATGACCAAACAGAGCTTACTGTAGCTGTTGAAGAGCAGGAGTGGATCTAACCACAAGCCGACTATATTAAGTCAGCAAGCTCTTCTAATGTTGCTATTTCTAGGTCAGGCAGAACGCTAACGCTTTCGCTACTTAGGTTCATTGTCCTATTAACTGCATACCAAGCGGTTCTAAATCCGGCCGCTTTAGCACCCATCACATCTTTCTCTAAATTATCACCAACATGCAGAATGTCACTTCCTTTCAAGCTTAAATGCGCTTTCGCTAAATCAAACATATGTCGATGAGGTTTCATCGGTTGTTCTAAGCTAGCGTGAAAGCAAGTATCAAAAAACTCATCAATACCCACAGCTTTTAAATCGACATTGCCATTAGTAATAGCAACAAGCGGTGCTTTTTCAGCTAACTTTGCTAGTGCACTTCTAATATCGTCAGAGATACGAAAGTTGCTACGCTCGCGGTAGAAGCAGTCATAGACATTGTCCACAGCGTCCGTTAAATCCTGACCTTTTAATCCCAATGATTCAAAGCCAGCTGTAAGCGTTTTTCTGCGCAATACAATCATATCGCTCTTAAGTCTGGGATCAGCTTTGATAATCTGGTTTCTAAAAGAGCGCCAAAAAGTTTTGTCAGTTTCTTGGGTGATAGGGTAATGCTCATGCATATAAGCGTACATGAGCTTTTCTGCACGAATGATATAGGGGTGGTTATCGTAAAGCGTATCGTCGAGATCGAAGGTTAGTGCTTTAACTGGACGCCAGCGGCGGTAGAAAATCATATGGGTTTATAGATGAGTTAATGCTCTTTAAATTTCGAGCATAGTCGGTAATAGGATTGTTAAGAAATTCTGTAACTGACCAATAAAGAGCGTATCCATATCAGGATTAAAGTGGTTTTCATCGTTACTACCGATAGCTAACACACCTAGCTCTTTTTCATCTTTGAGTAAGATCATTGCGACAGACTTCGCTGATTTTTCACCAAAGAGTAGCTGACTTTCGTGATGAGATAATCGTCCAAAGAAGAAGTCGTTACGCTTAAAACGCTTTTCACGAAAATAGGTTTGTTGGATTTCAGGGAGACAATTAGCGCCAAAATAAGGCTTTAATGTCACCGTAGAGAGTGCCATTTGGTCTTGAATTACATCTTCAAGCGCAAACTGAATATCAGTTAAATCTTCACACTGTAGTAAACGTAGATTCAACTCTGCATAAAGTTTATAGAGCCGCTCGTTTTCTTTAGCGACGCTCATCAAATTGATGAGTTTGCGTTTGAGTTTTCTGACAGTGACCCGGAGTTTCTCTGCTTGAAGCTCTACCAAAGACACGCTACCGCGCATCTTATGAGGGATTTTTAGCTTCTCAACTAGGTCGGGGAAATCTAAGAAAAATTCAGGGTTTTCAAGCAAATAGTTTCTAACGGCTAACGCATTCGCGTAGTCGGCATCTTCTTGTTCTGCAACAGAGGCTATCATTGTCGAGTGTCGAGAAGACTCACTCATATATTTATTATTCCGTCAAAAACATGCACTGCAGGCCCAGTCATTTTGACGATATTTTCTTTATTTTGCCAGCGAATTTTTAAACTTCCGCCAGGTAAATCTACTTTCACTTCTCTGCCTAGCTTTTGCTGTAAGTGACCAACCACTACGGCTGCACAAGCACCACTTCCGCAAGCTAAGGTTTCACCTGCTCCACGTTCAAAAACACGCAGTTTGATATGTTGGTTATTAATAATTTGCATAAAGCCAACATTAGCGCCTTCGGGGAAACGTTCATGAGACTCTAGCAAAGGGCCCAAAGTTTCAACCGGGGCTGTATCAATGTCATCTACTTCTAAAACACAATGTGGATTACCCATTGAAGCTGCTCCACAAAAAGCGGTGTGCTCACCAGCTCGAATGACATAAGTAGCTTCTCTTTTATTGGCTTTTAAAGGGATCTGAGCTGGTTCAAGCTTGGGTGCTCCCATATTAACCGTGACTTGACCGTCCTTTTCCAAATATAGAATCATTTTGCCGGCTTTCGTGCTGACAACGACTTTATTTTTGTTGATGAGACCTTTCATTCGAACAAAGCGCGCAAAGCAACGAGCACCGTTACCGCATTGCGAAACCTCACCGCCATTGGCGTTAAAAATACGATAATGAAAGTCTTGGTCAGGATCGTAAGGAGGCTCGACGACCAGTAGTTGGTCAAAGCCAATACCAAAGTTTCTATCAGCGAGTTGTTTGATCTTCTCTTCTGAAAAATACAGATTTTGGGTGACGTTATCGATCACCATAAAGTCATTACCTAAACCGTGCATTTTTGAGAAGTTTATCTGCATATCACTACTACAAGCCTTTAATTAATGAGTAACTATTCATCTACTTGCCAAATCGCCCAAGTTCAAGTCCTGAATAGCTACAAGGGTTTGTTTGAACAATTACGTTATTGATTGTTAATCTGAGCATCGAAAAAGTGTTAAAGCGTTTTTGGCACTTTTAAATCGTGCTTTCGCCTTTCCATAGTTCTTCAAGCTTTTCGCGCTCTCTAACGACATGTACGTCTGTCCCATCTACCAGAATTTCAGGTGGTCTGCATCGGCTGTTGTAATTCGACGACATGACAAAACCATAGGCGCCAGCGCTTCTAACTGCTAATAAGTCACCAGCTGCAATGGATAGCTCACGCTCTTTACCGATGAAATCACCAGTTTCGCATATTGGACCAACAACATCATAAACAGCGCTTTCACGAGATAACGACTGATCACAAGGAATAATGTTCTGCCAGGCACTGTATAAGGCTGGGCGTAATAAATCATTCATTGCGGCATCAACAATGGCGAAGTTCTTTTCTTCGCCCTGCTTCAAGAACTCAACTTTTGTCACTAAAACACCCGCATTAGCCATAATTGCGCGGCCAGGCTCGAAGATTAGCGTTAGGTGTTTTCTGTCAACGAATCGACTGGCTAAAGCTTCTGCGTATTCGTCAGGATGTGGTGGTGTTTCGTTATCATAGGTAACGCCTAAGCCGCCACCGACATCTAAATGCTCAATAACAATGTCGTGCTCAGCAAGCTCATCAATGAGTACTAGCAGTCTATCAAGTGCATCTACGAAAGGTGTTAACTCCGTCAGCTGAGATCCAATATGGCAATCCATACCGACTATGTTCAAATTCGGCAGAGAAGCAGCTTTAAGGTAAACCTCAATAGCGCGTTCTCGTTCAATACCAAACTTATTTGCCTTTAATCCTGTAGAAATATATGGGTGTGTTTTGGCGTCAACATCGGGATTAACACGCAATGAAATTGGTGCGACTTTACCAAGTTGCCCTGCCACACTGTTAATGCGCTCCAATTCAGCTTCTGACTCAACATTAAAGCATTTGATTTCACTATTCAGTGCGTAAGCAATTTCTTCTTCTGTTTTACCGACACCAGAGAAAACAACTTTTTTCGGATCTCCACCAGCTTTGATGACGCGAGCCAATTCACCGCCAGATACAATGTCAAAACCTGACCCAAGTTGAGCTAAAACGCTTAGAACACCTATATTGGAGTTCGCTTTTACGGCGTAACAGATAAGGTGAGGTTGATCACCAACAGCCTGATCAAATGCTTTCCAATGCCTTTCTATTGTTGCTCTCGAATAGATATAGCAAGGTGTCCCTTGCTGACTTGCGATTTCAGACACGCTGACATCTTCAGCAAAAAGCTGGTGGTTTTTATAATTAAAAAAGTCCATTAACCGTCCTTTTTGTCGGTTTCTTTATCTGTGTTATTTGTGTCTTCCGGCTGCTCCTGGTTCGTTGGAGCTTCTTCAGGAAGAAAAAGTGGGCCTTTCTGTCCGCAGCCACCAGCTAGCAAAATAGCAACAAAAAGTATTCGTTTTGATTTAAATCTCATACAACACAGAAGAATTATAAACTGATAATAATGAGGGTAATCATCCCATTAACCTCGTCAAAAACAAAGTTAGAAATCGCCAGTTAATGTAATTAAATGTGCTGACTCATATCAAATCACATTAACGTGGATAATTTGTCGTCCAATTATGCAAATTAAGCTTTAAAATATAGTGCTTTTGTTGTGTTTATTGCTAAACATAATCTAGCTTCGATATGAATTTAAACATTATAATATTCGACTGGTTGATGCCCAGTTAGGGCATATCTGTTTTTGAAGGGCGAACATAAGTGACAACAGATTCAAATTGGACGGTGGAAGACGCCGAACAGTTATATCGCGTAAAGCGATGGGGTGCTGGGTATTTTGAAATTGGCGAAAACGGCAATTTACATATCACACCTGACCATACCAATACCGACATGCGAATCGATTTTAAATCTGTTGTCGATGAGATTAATGAGATCGGTATCCAATTCCCGGTTGTGGTCAGGTTTCACGATATTTTGCGTTCTCAGGTAAGAAACCTGAATGAGACTTTCCTAAAAACCATTGAAGAGGCACAGTATCAATCGACTTATATGGGCGTTTATCCTGTCAAAGTCAATCAGATGCGCGAAGTTGTTGAAGAGGTGGTTGACGCAGGGGCACCTTTTAATTTCGGGTTGGAAGCAGGCTCTAAAGCTGAGCTATTGACTGTTCTTGCCTACAACACCAACGAAAACTCGTTAACCATACTTAATGGTTACAAAGACGAAGAGTTTATGCGCCTTGCTATGCTCGGCAGAAAGCTGGGCCGGAAGATTATAGTCGTTGTTGAAAAATACTCTGAGCTAATTGCGCTGGTTCGTGTTGCAAAAGAAATGGATGTTGTACCTCTCGTTGGGTTACGCGCCAAAATGAATGTCAAAGGCCGTGGAAAGTGGGAAGGTTCTGGCGGTGACCGTGCTAAGTTCGGATTAACGACCGCTGAAATGATCAGTGCAAGCCGTTATCTTGCGCAGCACGGCATGAGCGATAGCTTGAAACTGCTACATTTTCATATCGGCAGTCAGTTGACCGATATTCGCTCTGTAAAAGATGCCGTCACCGAAGGAGCTCGAATTTACGCTGATCTGCACCATATGGGTTTTGCACTTGAGTATGTAGATGTTGGTGGCGGCCTAGGGATTGATTACGATGGTAGTAAATCAACTAGTGACTCTTCACGAAACTACACCATGAGTGAATACGTATCGGATGTGGTGTTCGGTATGAAGGAAATTTGTGATCTTGAAGAAGTTCCACACCCGATTTTAGTGACTGAGAGTGGCCGTGCATTAACAGCACATCACAGCTGTGTTGTGACTGAAATTGTCGGCGAGATCAGTGCAAGCGCTATGACTTTTGAGACTGACGTTGCTGAAAACGAACATGTCTTGGTTACCAATATGCGTGATTTAGCAGATTCAGTGACGACTCAAAATAACTTGCAAGAGATCTTCAACGATGCTGTTGATTGGAAAGAACAAGCATTAGCGGCGTTTAAGTTGCGGGTGGTTTCCTTAGAAGAGCTTGCCAAAATTGAAACCCTGTATTGGCAGGTTATGAAGGCGCTGCAAAAACGCTTAGTGAATACAGACTTTATTCCAGAAGATATGCAGGAATTGGAATATAACCTCTCATCTCAATATTTGTGTAACTTCTCTGTATTTCAATCAGCGGCTGATACTTGGGCTATTGAGCAAGTGTTGCCTGTTGTGCCTTTGTCTCGTATGAATGAAAAGCCAACGGTTAATTGTTCATTGGTGGATATTACCTGTGACAGCGATGGCAAGATCGACCAATTTATCGGCGAAAGCGGTATGTCGAATATCATTCCTCTACACTCGCTTAAAGAGGACGAAAGGTACTATCTTGGGCTGTTTCTAACGGGTGCTTATCAGGATGTTATGGGTGATATGCATAACCTTTTTGGTAGGCTCAATGAGGTGCATATCTTTAGTTATGATGATGATCCAGATGATTTCTATATTGAAGAGATTGTAAAAGGGTCTTCAGTCAATAATGTATTGTCTATTATGCAGTACAACCCAGATTCAATGGCGCAGAGTGTTAAGAAAGTCATTGATAAACACATTGCTGCAGGAGAGATTAAACCTCGAGAAGGTGTTAAATGGATAGACTTCTACGAAGACTGCTTGCAAGGCTACACCTACCTAAAAACAAACCGTGATAAATGAGTCTCGAATTAAACTAAAAAAGCCAGCATAAAGCTGGCTTTTTTATGGCATAAACTTTTATTCAAATTTTCTTTTTATGGCGAAATACCGCAATACCGATGATTCCAGCTAGTAGAACGATTAATGCATTAGGTTCTGATGCTTCAACAACTCCGCCGCCGTTGTTTAAACCACCTGTCTGGGATGTCGCATCAATATTCGTTAAGCCAAACAGTACATCTGAGTTTAATAAGAAGGCGCGAGTAAAGGAAACTTCCAGTGTATAGATACCACTTAATAAATTAGTCACTGATTGCAAGGTGATTGTACCCGAGGCATCTGAAGCACGCCTACCAGCATCAGCTAAATTGAAAGAGCTCGTTATAGCTGGTACTGAGCCTGGGCCAATCAAAACGGCATCAATAATACCTCTCGCTGATGAACCGACACCGTCAAAAAAGGCGTTAAAGAAGATATCAATATTCAAATCGCCACCTGCAAAGTCAAAAGACTGGCGAATGCCTCCTCCCTGATTCAGCGATGTACCCGACGGAAAGGTATTTGATATCCTACCGGCATTAAAAAATACACCAGGATTGGCAATAGGGTCAGACGGGATAATTCTGTCAAAATCGGAATTTGTAGAATCAGTTAAGAAAGTCTCCCAACCGTCTAAACAAAAGCTTTCTGCGGGATCAGCACATTGATCAAAACCACCATTTTGTATCAATGACGCTTGTGCGTGTGAGGAAAATAACGCAATAAATAACAAACTACTGAATATAACTTTCATAACCTTTACCACTCAAATAAGGTAACCAAGGGTACATTTAGCTAGCGAATTACATGCCAATTTATCTTATGCTTGGTTAAATTTCAATCGGCACGAGCTGACACTTTAGTCTCATGTACGAAGGTATTAGTCAGATGCAATACTTGTGTTTTTTAACGCTTCTTGCTTAGCCTGCTTAAAAAATTCAGACCAGAACAAAGTAGTAAATTGACCTATTTCATTGGTTTCGGCGTTGATCAACATAGCAAAACCAGCATCATACTTTGGTGAAAACGAAACCTGTGCGCGATAGCCGCTAACCCATCCACCGTGATAATTCAGATCTTCTCCGTCAAATTTGTAGATACGCCACCCAAGCCCGTAATGTGCGTCGTCTAGGTGTGTTCGCCATGCGCGCTTACGTAGCTCCCTTTTAGTCTTGGTTGTTGGGTAGGTTAAATCGTCAATCTGCGGCTCACCTAAAACGTTCGGGTATTCCCCCATCATGGCTCTTAACCATATGCTGATATCTCTGATGCTACTGTTAACGCCTGCCGCAGGTGAGACCTGATAATAGTTACTACGGACCTTGGTTTTCTTCCAAACGCCCTTCTTAAGTGCTACATGAGGTTTTGCCCAGCGTTTGGACGATTGAAGTGGTGCTCGACCAACGCTGGTTTGATTCATGTTAAGGGGTACCAGTATTTCTTGTTGGAGCTTCAGCTTATAAGAAGTGTTACGCGACTCGAAATAATGTTCGATAACGCCAAATAGCGCGTTTTGATAGGTGTAACATTTACCGGGTTGGCATAGAGGCTTCAAATCAGCTAATTGATTTAAAATTCTGGTCCTCGAATAATTCGCTTCTATCAAGTTGTCAAATGCATTAGGTGTATAGCCGCTAGACTGACTGAGTAGGTGTTTGAGCGTTAAGCTGCCATCTATCTCATTGCCAAAACCAAATTCAGGTGCCAAACGCGGGATAGGTGTTTCCCATTCAAGCTCATTTTTATCTACCAACTTGCTCATTAACGCTGAGGTAAAAGTTTTAGATACGGACGCCAACCTAAAGATAGTATCAGTCGTGATGCTTTCACCTTGCTTCTCGGTCTTACCAAATGTAAAGAATTGAGCAGGCTTACCTTTTTCAACATACACGAAAGCCACACCAGGCAATTTATGCTTTTTGGCTTCGTGTTCAATTTTACTTTCGTATTGATCAAGCCAATCGCCACTATCAGCAAATGACAAAAAAGGCAGAAAAATGAGTAAATACAGAAATCTGATGGGCATTAAAGAACTTGTTTCTTGTTGTTTTTTATTATGGAGCGGTGAAGATTATCTATGATTCATCGTATTAAAATCAAACCTGGATCTTAAATATTCGCCAAACTGCCTTTCCACTGGGACATATTGCAGAAAATAGCAGATGACTAACAACTTCCGTTTTTATCGCGTTTTACAAATATAAATAGCTACAATGTTCAAAATCATCGGAAATAAGCGCTGTTAGTTAGCGGGTGTTTGAACATGTACACAGAATCTGAATATAGACAAGCAAGGTTATCGCGTGACGCCAGGTTTGATGGCAAGTTTTTTGTTGCAGTAAAGACAACCAAGATATTTTGTCGGCCTATATGTCCAGCACCTTCTCCGAAGGAAGCTAATGTTGTTTACTATCAAACAGCGCCACAAGCATTGAATGAGGGGTTTCGGCCATGTCTCCGGTGTCGCCCAGATAGTGCGCCCAATTCTTATGCATGGAAAGGGGTTGATACCACCATAGAGCGTGCTATTCGGCTGCTAAGTGAATCATCATTTTTACCTATCAATCAGATATGCGACAAGCTAGGCATTAGTGATCGATATCTTCGCAGTTTGTTTGAGCAGAAAGTTGGACAATCGCCAAAGCAGTATCAACTTTACCAACAAATGCTTTTTGCGAAATATCTGCTGCATGAGACCGCTCTACCTATAGAGCATGTTGCGCAGGCGAGTGGTTTTCAATCTGCCAGACGCTTGCAAGACATTATGCAAAAACATATGCGACTGACGCCAAAACAAATAAGAGCTAAGAAAAAACTCATGCAGCCTACTCTCGTATTGAATATCCCGTTTAGACCACCTTATAACTGGCCTCATCTGCGTGACTTTTTAAAGTTAAGAGCTGTTGAAGGTATGGAAGAAGTTGGCACAGATTATTACAAAAGAACCTTGGTAATTGGCGATACCGTAGGGTATTTCATCGCCGAACATCAGCACGAGCAACACTGTTTCAAGGTCACGCTTTGTTTAAATGAGCATACTCACTTAAAGGCCGTTTTGTTTCATATTCGCCGAGTGCTCGATATTGATGCAGATATCAACTTAATTGAGAGCGCAATAAAGCAAACGGGATTGGATATCAGCGACCCTGACTCTGGTATTCGTTTACCCGGCGTATGGAGTACCTTCGAAGCGGGATGTCGGGCAATTCTAGGGCAGCAGATATCGGTTGTTGCGGCAATAAAGCTACTTTCCAAACTTGTACATGAGTTAGGAGAGCCTGCAGAAAAGGAATACGCCCCCGATCAATCATTGAATATCCGATTTCCTTCACCAAACGCAGTTGCTAATTCATCGCTAGAGTTTTTGGGGATGCCGCAAAAAAGAAGAGATTCGTTGAGAGCTTTTGCAGAACACTGCGTAGAGTCAGCGAATGAAGAAAACGTCGATGGGTGGTTATCGATAAAAGGGGTTGGGCCGTGGACGATCAATTACGCGAAAATGCGCGGCTTGTCAGAGCCTGATATTTGGTTAGGTACTGATCTTGTCATTAAAAAACGTCTCAGTAGCCATCCCATTAGGCCAGAGCTGGCTTCTCCTTGGGGTAGCTATTTAACATTTCACATGTGGAATAAAGAAAGCCATGACTGAATTATTTGTAGATTTCATTAAAACGCCAATTGGCTTGGTTGAAGTTAAGGCCAATGTTAAAGGGTTGGTGTCCATCGCCTTTATTGACGAGGCAGAACGTATAGGCGGAAATAATAGCGAACATACAGACGAAGCTGTTAAGCAGTTAGACGAGTATTTTCGAGGCCAAAGGAAAACGTTTTCGCTCAACTTAGATGCCAATGGTACTGAATTTCAGGAAAGTGTTTGGAAAGCGCTTGTGGATGTTCCGTACGGAGAAACCGCTAGCTATGGAGAAATAGCAAAACGTATTGGTAAGCCAAAAGCGATGAGGGCTGTTGGTGCAGCAAATGGGCGAAATCCACTTGCTATTGTGGTGCCTTGTCACCGTATAATAGGCAGCACGGGAAAGTTAGTTGGCTATGCAAGTGGCGTTGATCGAAAAACTTTCTTGCTCGACCTCGAAAGTTCATAGTGCATCTATAAGATACATCCAATTTATTAATTAGCGGGCAGTACATAATGTCTTTGAAACAAACGCTTTTGCTTGTGTTATTGGCAGCAATTTGGGGATCGTCCTTTCTGTTTATGCGAGTCAGTGCATCGGAGTTTGGGCCTTTTCTATTGGTTACTCTGCGCATTGGTATAGGCGCATTAGTTCTGATTCCTTTCCTGCTGTGGAAAAAGCGTTGGCACATTATCTTTAGACATTGGAAGCCCATTCTTTGTTTAGCGCTGGTTAATAGTGCTGTTCCTTTTGCGCTATTTGGTTATACCTCTTTACATGCAGAGGCCGGATACACATCCATTCTAAATGCAACAGCGCCCATGTTTAGTGCGTTAGTTGCTTATTTTTGGTTGTCTGAACGGTTGAGTAAACTCTCTATGTTAGGGTTGTTTATTGGCTTTGTCGGTGTATTTTTTCTGATGATCGACAAGATGTCCGGAGAACAAGGAACACCAATTATTGCTTCTGCTGCAGCATTACTAGCGACCTTTATGTATGGAGTTGCTGTTAATGTCACTAAACGCTTCCTTGCAGGTGTTGATACGCTGGCAGTATCTACCGGAAGTCTTACCTTAGCTGCTTTAGCATTATTGCCTTTTGCATTACTCAATATGCCTGAGCAAGCACCAAGTACAACGGCTTGGTATAGCGTCTTTGCCCTGGGCGCTCTGTGTACAGGTGTTGCATATTTGTTATTTTTCAATTTACTAGAACAGATCGGCACAATTAAAACTGTGTCTGTGACCTATCTCATCCCTGTTTTTGGCGTGTTCTGGGGAGCTCTCCTGCTCGGCGAGCAACTGAGTGTTAATCTGTTTATTGGTGGCGCTCTGGTTCTCTTCGGTGTTGGGTTAACAACGGGTTTGATTAAGTTGAAAACTACGAATCAAAAAGCGTCTGAAGTCTAGATTAAGAGTTTAGAGTTAGCGCTTAAGGTAAGGAACTGGATAGACAAGTTCAAATCCGTCAGCACCCTCGAACATTTGTTGTAATATCAGCTTATGGCCAGCGCCAACAATGATGAGAATTTTATCGCCGGGTTCCGCATACTGAGCAGCTCGCGCAAACATAACTAAGTTGCGCTCCCACCACGTAAGAACGCTGAGAGCTCCTTCTGCGTTTTCCACTGAGCCCATTTGCGCAATAGTGAGGAAGAAGTTATTACCTCTTGTGTATTCTGAGTTTAAGGCTATAAGTCGCTCAGCCAATGGTTTGCCTTTCTGTGATGCCACGTTTTTACGAGCAGAGGCTATTTGAGCTTCGTGTTCTGCAAGAACCTCTTGTTGATCTAAGGCCCGTGCCGCTTTTAAGCCAGGCCTGTAATCCAAAAAGTTCGAATAATCTATGGCGTAAAGCTGTTTGTGTCCTAATCTAGCTGCCAAGCGCATACCCAATTGCTGACGTTCATTGACTGTTAGCTTATGATTGCCGCGAAGATATGCTTCATACTCTTGATTGAATTCCATCTCTTTTTCGTTATCAAGCTCAAGCATGATTTTGTCAGGATTGTAACTTTCGAGATGTTTAAGAACTGCCTCAATTTCCTTCTGACGCTCTGGTTTCAAAAAGTCGTCAATATCTTCATTCACAACATCTTGTCCACCTCCTGTAAAATGAAAGGTTCCAAGTATCATGACTTCAATACTTTTAGGGGACGTTTTGTCATCAGCAATTGCTAGGCTGCTTGAAGATAAACAGAACAAAATAAATAAGCCGATCAAGGTTGATACAGAGTTCAAGAAATGAAGATAATTTTTATGAAACATGCTCTTTCGCCTACTGATATATCTAACATAAAGACTTAGCTGCTTAGTGAGTCGTTACAAAAGCAAGAAAGGTCTAAAAGCCTCTGCGCCAAATTTATATTTGCAATAGTCTTATTTGGCCAATTACTTATGGCACAAATCTGAGTCTTGATTAAAATAGCTGCAGATTTTCGTATATTAGGAACCCTATATGTCATTTTCTGCCGTCATTCTGGCTGCTGGTAAAGGTACAAGGATGAAATCAAGCCTTCCTAAGGTGCTTCATCCGATTGCTCACAAACCTATGGTGCAACACATCATTAATACAGTGATGTCGGTAGGCGCTGATAATATTCACTTAATTTATGGCCACGGCGCTGATCAGCTTAAAGAAGCTCTAGGGCACAATGAACTTAACTGGTGTTTGCAGGAAGAGCAGCTTGGTACCGGACATGCCGTTCAGCAAGCAGCGGATAGTATTCAAGATAATGAAGATATTCTTATTCTGGTGGGTGACGCCCCTTTAATTAAGCAGGAAACCCTTGCGTCATTGATTGCGGTAAAAGAGCAATGTGATTTAGCGTTGTTAACTGTTGAACTTGATGACCCGACTGGCATGGGACGCATTATCCGAGATGGCGATCAAGTCACAGCTATTGTTGAACATAAAGATGCGACAGAAGCACAAAGAGCCATTAGGGAAATCAACACTGGCATGATGATCATGAACGGTGCGGATTTGAAACGTTGGCTTGGGCAGTTATCAAACGATAATGCACAAGGTGAATACTACTTGACCGACGTTATCGAAATGGCAGCGAAAGAAGGGAAAGTCATCAAGGCTTCTCAGCCTTCAAATGCAATAGAAGTTGAAGGTATAAACAACCGCATGCAGCTAGCCAAGCTAGAGCGCGCGTTCCAGCTAGAACAAGCTAACGCGCTATTAATGGACGGTGTTAGCTTATTGGATCCGACACGTTTCGATTTACGCGGTGACCTTCATGTCGGTAAAGACGTGGTGATTGACGTTAATGTTGTCATCGAAGGCAAGGTTTCTCTTGGTGATAATGTTGTTATTGGCCCTAACTGTGTATTAAAAGACTGTACGGTTGGTAACGGAACAAAAGTTGAAGCCTTCTCCACGTTGGAACAAGCCGAAGTGGATAGCGGTTGTACGGTTGGTCCATATGCTCGATTGAGACCAGGTGCGATTTTGCATGAAGGTGCGAAAGTCGGTAATTTCGTTGAAATGAAAAAGTCTGTTCTAGGTAAAGGCTCTAAAGCCAATCACTTAACTTATCTAGGCGATGCGCAAATCGGCGAGAACGCGAATATTGGTGCGGGAACCATTACCTGCAACTACGATGGTGTTAACAAATTTAAGACGGTTATTGGCGACGGTGCTTTTATCGGTTCCAATAGTTCGCTGGTGGCTCCCGCTGAAATCGGTGAAAATGCAACAGTTGGGGCGGGTTCAGTGATCACTAAACCTGTTAATGATGGTGAGTTAGCCATTGCTCGTGGAAGACAAAAAACTGTGCCGGGTTGGGAACGTCCAACGAAAAAGTAACCCTCAGTTATGAAAGAAGTGCCTTGGTCATTTCAAGGCACTTATCATCTAGCTCTCAAGCGCTCGGCCCAAATTTTTCTGTATCAACTAGCCCTTATATTTATTCTTAATTGGGAAGTAGAATTCCCGTGCATTGTTCCATTACTTACTATTTTTCATAAAGTTTTTCTAAAAAACAATTTATTGACTAAGCTCATATAACGTACTGCAAATTGCGCTAATTCTGTGTTGCTGGATAAGCCTTTTTTCTTGGGGAGAATGAGTCTGTGTCTATGTTTGCTTTTCAAAAATCGTCAATGGTGTTTGGGGTACTTAACAACTTAACCGCGCCTGCGTTTGTCAATTGTTTGGGGAAAGGTAGAAACAAAGGGCTAGCTTTTGCTAACGATGCTCTTGTTAAAAAGCTGGGTTACAGCTCGTCTTCTGAGATAGTTGGCCAGCCTTTGTATTTTATCTTAAACGAAAACCAGGCTGGTGGCAGGTCTCGAGACGATATGATGAGTGAAGGGAAAGCGCTGCTGGCCAAATATAAGTTTTGGCGTGGTGGTTTAACCTATAGACGCAAAGATGGATCAACCTTCACGACGTCAGCGATAGTGACGTTATCACAATACAAATCAACACCTTATACCATCAGCATTCTGGAAAACGCCGAATTACTCGAAGAATTTACGGGAGATTTTGAACAGAAAGTGGGCGCCTGCACAGAACATATAGATGGCACAGTGAATGACTTAAAACAGTCGAGCAAAGACTTGCTAGAGCAAATGAACACAGTTGTTTCTGAAGCAGATAAAACCTCAAGTGTAACCAAGACCAGTGCTGAAAATGCAGAAGGGATAGCGACACAGGCTAAAGCCTTGCTGGAAAATACCAGTGATATCTCAACAAAAATGAAGTCTGCGACGGAAATTACATCAAAAGGGGTTAGTCAAGCCGCTCATTCAGATACCTTGATCAGCGAGATGTCAGAAGCTGCTGGTAAAATCGGTGAGGTTATCGATTTGATTAAATCGATTGCTGATCAGACCAACTTACTTGCACTGAATGCTGCCATTGAGGCCGCTAGAGCTGGAGAAGCGGGTCGTGGTTTCGCCGTTGTAGCGAATGAAGTCAAAAACCTTGCATCACAAACATCAGAGGCTACTGAGAATATCGGTCAGCAAATCAACTTGGTGACCAACACCATTGAAGAAACCATATCGGGATTGAAGACCACATCTGAAGTATTAAAACAGATCAATGATATCTCCAAAGAAGTGGAAGGTTCGATGAATGAGCAATCAGAGTCTGCTAAACAGATGTCGAGTCAACTTTCTGCGTTAACCAGTGATGCGGCGCAAGCAGAAAGCAGTGCTACGCGGATTAAAGGGATCAGCGATGAAGCACAAGGTAAAGCGCAAAACATTGGCATGCAAGTCAATATGATGGGCGAATCATCTGAAGCTCTGCATAATCAAGTGAAGTACTTCGTCGATCAGTTACAACAACGAGGTTAGGCTTGCTTGTCGATTCGCTGTGAGAGTTGTTCGCAGATATATTGCGCATCTAAGCCTACTTGATACAAGCGGCCAGATCCCCAATAGCGCTGCCAGTTGAGGCCTAAAAAGTAGAGCCCCGGTATGTGACTGATGCCATACTCGTGCTCAGGTCTTTGATCTTGTCCTAAGGTGGGAATATCTAACCATCGATAATCTGGTTTATATCCGGTACACCAAATCACACTAGTGATGTTTTCGTCTATTAGGTTTAATGTTGGTGAGGTTATTGGCACGAAATCGGGGTAAGTATTAGTATCTGGTGGCGTTCTTAATTGTTCGGCTTCGATAAAGTCATCGACCATGCTGAGAACACTATTCGCTTCTTCATCTGCGGCGTCCAAGTTTTGTATCAAGTCATCAGAAAATTTACACAAACTTCCTCCGCACGCACTAATTTTACCGAATAACTTGGCACCCTCTTGTGCCAAAGCGCGCATATTGATATCCATGCCTCCGTTTTTACCGCTAACGCAATGGTTGGTTCGTAAGGCTGCGGCTTTTCCATGAGGGTTTTTATCCGCAGTAAGCTTGTAGTAGCCCATGTCATCTAGCCATCTGACGATATCTTTTCCCTTGTAGCGCCTATTAACTCTCGGTGCTGAACCTAATGAAATATACATCTGGTTACCTGCCGTATGCAGCTCTTCCGCTATTTGACAACCTGACTGACCTGTACCGACTAGCAGAATATTTTCGCCTTTAAACTGCTCAGGGTTTCTGTATTCAGATGAATGTATTTGCTTAATGGAGCTAGGGATATTCTTAGCAAAACTGGGAATATTGGGGTTGTGGTAGCCTCCCGTTGCTACAACAAGATTTTCGGAGCGAAACTTAAGGCTGGGTGTGGTAACAATGAATTTCGTATTGTCTAAATTAACGTTCTGTACTTGGGTCGAAGTTTTGATCGGGAGTTCATATCGTTGTGCGTAGCTCTCGATATATTCAATGATTTCATGCTTTAACATAAAACCGTCTGGATCATCTCCTTGATAAGGGTGACCTGGCAGTTGGCATTGCCAATTAGGTGTGACTAAGCAGAAGTTGTCCCAACGTGTATGCCAAGCGCTACCTACTTTATCGGCTTGCTCCAATATAATGTGTGGAATATGCTGTTGCTTGAGGTAATAGCTTATCGATAGGCCTGCTTGTCCTGCACCTACAATCACTGTATTGATATCGATAGCGTCAGACATTGCCACCCTCTCTTTTCGATAAACCCGTTAACGACTCTTTATCGAACTGCCAAATCGTCGCTGAATCGCCGTTCCAATGTAGATTAACATTTTTATCTTGCCTGACTTTGCCAATTTTTTGCAGTGTCAGATGGCTGGATTCAAAAAAAGCTTCAAGTTTTTGTGCCTGATGTGATGCGCAGCAGAAGACAAATCCGTAGCTCTGGAATGCTCTAAGCCAATCTGTGAACTCAACGCCAGCTGGTGGCCTTATTGCATCTAAATTGATGTCGAGACCGCGAGTTGTCAGTTCTGCCATCATGATCAAAGTTCCAACGATTCCGGCATTACTGATATCTTTAGCTGCACATGCTAATTCGCGGTTAGCGACTGTGTGAGGCAAAAGCCAGTCCTGGCGCAGATCTTCTCGTGCTCGTTCACTAACACAATTCCAATAAAGGTTATCGCTCTGCCAATGACCTTGAAGACTGGTTAATGCATAAATCGACATATCGGGCTCTAAATGCCAGCAAGATAGAAGCTTGTCAGCTTTTCCATGAATAGCGACAGACAAGTTAGCACTGTTCGAAGGTGCAATGTTGAGGTGCCCTCCTCCGTACCAAATATTAAAAACGTCACAGGCATTCTTTATGCCCTTGCATATCGTTTTTGCAACCTCTGAGTCGTGATGCCATAGGGTACTGACGATACCGGTTGGTTGTCCTCCCATTGCCGCTATATCACTGATATTAGCCATGACCGCCGACCAGCCTGCTAACCAAGGATCGGACGCTAAAAAATGCGGTTGTATCCCTTCGCTTGCGAGCAAATCAAAGCCGTTATCATGGGTAAATGCTGCACAATCATCCCCTGGCAAGGCGTATTTCTGGTTTGGTTTATCGAGTTCGAATAGGGACGCAATTTGGCAAATAGGCCGCTTTGCCGCAAGTTCAGGGCTATCCAAAATAGAGGTGACTATGTCTTTTAATAAAATATGGCTGCTCAATCGTAAAATCTTACTGCTAACAATGGTTTAATCAAATTGGCACTGACTTAATGGATATCGGGATAAATCAGCTTCCATACGCACATGAGCTGTTCCAGCAACTTCAAGATGATATAGCGGCTTCCAGAAAAGGCGCTCAAAGTAACTAACATTGCTGTGCTGGATATTCGCAAAAAAACGATCGCATCCATTTTTCTTGGCGAGAGTTACCGCTTCATTAATTAGTTTCTTTCCAATGGACAGCGTTCCTCTATAAGGTCTTTTTACGCATAGTCTGCCGCCAAACCAGGTGTGGTTGTCTGTTTTGAATACCCTAACGCCGCCCACTACTTCTTGTCCTACCCCACAGAGATTAGCGATCGCCACAATAGGTGTTGCGATAAAGTCGTTAGCATCCTTTTCGTGTTCGAAGTGAAGGTTTTGCTCTTTCTTAAAGACTTGTTGCCTAAGCTCAAAGTAGGCCTGTTTCTCCCAGTGACTCGATACGTTTTGATAGGTAATATCGGTCGATACGAAAGGCCTGACAGGTAAATCAACGAGTACGAAACCATAACTACTTTGCACTGCTGCTTCCTTCTTCTGTTATTCGTGAGACTTCAGTGCAGAGCATGCTCCACATTTGGCGCAGCCTGCTTTTATATCGTCGGTTGAGAGTTGGTGTTGTTTCAATATGGATGAAACACCTTGATAGATTCGTTTCATCATTTCACCAGATGGTGCCGGGTGTTGAGCAAGTGGTGTATTTTGTAAAGGTACAAAAGGCACGATGAAAGGATAAACTCCTTCTTTAGCCAGCTTTTCGCTCATATTAACGATATCTTGCTCAGTATCTCCTAGTCCAGCGAGTATGTAGGTACTCACTTGCCCTCTACCAAAAACTTTGACTGCATGTCGAAACGCGTCAAAGTATTGGTCAACGGTAACTTGTGCTTTACCTGGCATAATTTTCTCGCGCACGCTTTGTGTAACGGCTTCCAAATGCATGCCAATACTATCTGCACCTGACTCGTGAAGTAGTGTAATCCAGTCATTCGATGAAGGCGGTTCACATTGCGCCTGTATCGGTAAATTAACCTTTGACTTAATCGCTTGAGCGCACTCAGCAAGAACCTTGACACCGCGATCATCGCCTTTAGGTGTTCCGGTAGTCATAACCATGTGCTCGACTTGATCAAGCCTGACAGCCGCTTCTGCAACCTCTGCAAGCTGCTCGGGCTTTTTGCGAGCTATTGTAGTTTTTTGTTTGAGTGATTCACCGATGGCGCAAAACTGACAAGACGTCGATTTATTTTCATAACGAATACAGTTCTGCAATACCGTGGTTGCTAAAACATTATGGCTATGTAATGCAGCTATCTTCCAATAAGGAACACCATCGGCAGTTGTTAAGTCATAAAACTTGGGCCTTGAAGGCACAATGACATTTCCCAGCCGCTGTTCTTCCTTAAAAATGACAGCTTGCCGACGATCATCGTCGTAATACTCAATTCTATAGGGCGAATCGTTAGCTTCCTTGCTTAACAGCGGTACCATTAAGGTATGGTCACTAAATTTAAGAGCTGCGTGGTCAGTGGGACCAGCTCCCCCTTTTCTTAATGGTTTGTCTCTGCTCTGCCATTGAGCACCTAACGCTAATAGATCGTCAGGTGCTTTTATCAGCATCTGCGTCATAGGTTACAATGTCCAAGAGTGAACGACGAACGCGTTGTCCCTAGCCATAAGCAGTTGAATATCCATAACATCTAGTGGGTTTATCGGAATAATACCCGGCATAAGCGCCTTTTCGGTTTGGCCATACAGAGCTTGTAGAGCGAATCGGCAGCAGTAAACCGTTCCACCTTCATCCATAAACTGTTGTATTTGATTATTAACCACTAAGTGGCCAGGAAAACCTTCTTCGCCCAGCTTCGGGTAACCGCGCTGAATACCGAGTTGCACGCCGGGACCATAAAGAAGAACGCTAGTCTCAAAGCCTTTGCGCTGTAGCCGTTTAGCTTGCAACATGTTAACTAATCCAATGGAACCTTCCATAGCCACTGTGTGAAATGTTACTAACGCTTTTTGGCCTTCCTCAGCTTGTACATCTTCAAACAGCTTTTCCTCGTAATCGACTAAAAAGTCACCATCTTGGTGCATCGGGCGATCGACTTTAGGCATGGTAATCTCCAATCAAATGAAAGTTATGAAAGTGAATAAAGTTTGAGCACTTAAATTAAAGCGTAGACCACTACGATAAAAATACAAAAATACTTTCGTAATGCTAAATACGCTTATTTTTCATATGGTTAGAAAATTATTCTGCGGATGAAAAAGTTAACCCTTCTGGGTGGATGTGAGGCTGATTTATATAGAATACGGCGCTTCGGCTTTTCCTGAATTGGTTTTCGCCTGGGCTTCTATAATTAAGTGAAATATGGATTGATTCTCCATTGATTTTTGAAGAGTCATCACAGTAGATGGTGGCATTGATAGGGTGCAATCCTTGCTCAATATGAGCGTCACCAGTAATCAGTTTTTCGACATTGTCCGATGCTGAAAAACGTATGGTTGCGTCAATAATGCGTTTGTCATTGATACTCAGTTGAGTGAAACAAGATAAATTTTGTTGGTTCAATGAAGAGGTGTGACTGTGGTCTCCTGAGTATGAGAATTCAATACCAACTTGAAATCTTCCAGCCTTTTGGCTGGGTAGCAGAGCATTCATTCTGTAGAGAACATTACCCACTGTATCCAGTCCGTAACTCTGATGTGACGCCAAGGTGAACTTGGTTTGATCGAGAACGAAAGATCCAATATCGAGCATAGTTTCTATGTCGCCTACTTCCTCAGGAGTTTTGTAGATGCGCGTTACCCAACCTGGCGACAAGTTATCAAGTTCAGTGACTTTGGTTAAGAGCTGCTCGTAGTCGTATTCGTATGGACTGATAGCTCTGAGTACAGAGAGTTCATTGTTATTTGCGGTGAGTTTTTGTTTCGCATCATTGAGCTCCAATTGTATTTTATTAATTTTGGCACTCTGCATAGCGATGAATACAGCCGACACTAATGCACTGATGGTAAGCAGTATGGATAAAAATAGGCTGGGTTTTTTCTTAGAAGTTTTACGATAATTGGGATAGCTTGCCTTTGAGGATTCGTATGTTGGCACTCGTTGTTCTCTGTTAGGGCCCTCCCTTGCTACTTGGGTCATGATTAAAACATGCTAATTTTAGCGGGGTGAATTATATTACCTACTCAGATTTTTGTAACTACGACTTAGGGCTAATTGACTGATTCTAATCTTGTTTTTATCTATTTTATTCCTGTTCGTGCTGGTTCTCAGGTACTGTCAACCTAGGTGTTTGTATTGTGCTCACTATTTAATCATTTCTTGCATTAACTTTCAAATTGGCTATTATAAGTTTCGATTTGAAATTTATGCTTGTAGCAGCTTGGCTAAAAAACACTTAATTGCATGCAAAAACGTAATACTCAACAGAGAAGAAGGTTTATATTAGAGCGACTTTCCCAACAAGGGGAAGTGTCGGTTGATGAACTGGCAGAAAGCTTTGGTACCTCTGCGGTTACTATACGTAAAGATCTTGCCGAGCTAGAAGCCAATGGTCTACTGCTCAGGCGTTTTGGCGGTGCTGTTACTTTGCCGAAAGACGCTTCTGAATTATCTGACGAAAAAGTTTCGAAAAGAAAGATGGCTATTGCAGAGGAAGCTTCAAAGCTTATTCCAGACCATAATCGCATTATTATTGATAGTGGTAGCACGACCGCAGCATTGCTCCCTCATTTGAAAGCAAAACGTGGCATGGTTGTTATGACCAATGCTCTGCATGTCGCCAATGATTTGTTAGAACAAGAAAACGAACCCACTGTTTTAATGACAGGCGGCACCTGGGATGCCCAGTCCCATTCTTTTCAAGGGAAGATGGCAGAAAACACACTTAGAGCATACAATTTTGACCAAGCGTTTTTAGGAGCGTCTGGCTTAGATCCAAAATATGGAACAACGACTTTTAATGAGTTAACGCACTTAAGCCGTGTGATGGCTGAAGTCTCACAAAGCGTTGTTGTGATGGCTGAGTCTGAAAAACTTCAGAGAAAAATACCTAATGTCGAATTGCCATGGTCATCGATCAATGTTTTAGTAACCGACGATCAGATTTTGGCAGTGACAAAAAAAGAAATCGAACAACATGGCGTAGAGGTTATCTGCGCTAAAACGAATGAAATAAATACTGACACTAAATCAGGAGATTAATATGTGTGGCATTGTTGGCGCAGTTGCAGAAAGAAACGTCGTTGAAATACTGCTAGAGGGCCTCAAAAGATTGGAATATAGGGGTTATGATTCAGCAGGTGTTGCGTTGCTTACCCCAGAAGGTGAATTGAATCGTGTTCGCCGTACCGGGAAAGTGAAAGAGTTATCCGATGCAATTGAAGCTAATCCTGTAAAAGGTTCTACCGGTATAGCGCATACCCGTTGGGCAACGCACGGCGGTGTTACTGAAGCCAATGCTCACCCGCACTTCTCTTCTGATCGTATCTCTGTTGTTCACAACGGCATTATTGAGAACTACCAAGCTTTGCGCACTGAGCTAACTGGCCAAGGCTATACGTTCGAATCTGACACAGATACTGAAACAATCGCTCATAAAGTCCACCAGCAACTTCTCGAAGGTGGTGATCTGCTTGCAGCCGTTCAAGCATCTGTTGAGCAGTTTCACGGTGCCTACGGCACAGTCATTATGGATAAAGAAGATCCATCACGTGTTGTTGTTGCTCGCTCAGGTAGCCCGCTAGTTATTGGTTTAGGTTTAGGCGAAAATTTCATTGCTTCTGACCAAATGGCACTTCTTCCTGTTACTCGTCGTTTTATTTTCTTAGAAGAAGGTGACGTTGCAGAAATCACACGTCGTTCAGTGAAGATCTTTGATCAATCTGGTGCTCCTGTTGAACGTGAAATTATCGAATCTAATGTTGAACACGATGCCGGTGACAAAGGCGGTTATCGTCATTACATGCTTAAAGAGATCCACGAACAGCCAACAGTGGTTCGAAACGCACTTCAAGGCCGTCTTACTGATGCCGGAATTGCTGATGGCATTTTTGGTGAAGGAGCTGATGAAATTCTTTCTAAGGTTAAGCACGTACAAATCATTGCTTGCGGGACTAGCTATCACGCTGGTATGACAGCGCGCTACTGGTTAGAGCAATTTGCTAACGTGTCTTGTAATGTTGAGATTGCTTCTGAATTTAGATATCGCAAATCTTACGTCCAAGAAAACAGTCTTTTAGTGACTATTTCTCAGTCTGGTGAAACGGCTGATACCCTAGCGGCTCTGCGCTTGGCTAAAGAGTCAGGTTATATGTCTAGCTTGACCATCTGTAATGTCCCAGGTTCTTCGTTGGTGCGTGAATCAGATCTTGCCTTTATGACTAAAGCTGGTGCAGAAATTGGTGTTGCTTCTACAAAAGCATTTACGACGCAATTAACTGCTTTCTTAATGTTGACGCTAGCGCTAGGTAAGCACAACGGCCTAAATGAAGCTGATCAAAATAGCATTATTAGTGGTTTGCAGAGCTTGCCTACCAAGCTGGAAGAAACACTGAGCTTGACTCAAGGCATTGAAGATTTAGCAGAAGAATTCGCTGATAAAAACCACAGCTTATTCTTAGGGCGCGGTGATCAGTATCCAATCGCGATGGAGGGCGCGCTTAAGCTTAAAGAGATTTCATACATCCATGCTGAAGCTTATGCATCAGGTGAATTGAAGCACGGCCCATTGGCACTTATCGATGACGAAATGCCGGTTATTGTTGTTGCTCCGAATAACGAACTATTAGAAAAGCTAAAATCTAACGTAGAAGAAGTACGTGCTCGTGGCGGCATTATGTACGTTTTCGCCGACAAAGACGCTCAGTTCGCCAGTGACGAGACCATGCGTGTAATTAACGTCCCACACTGTGAAGAGTCTATCGCACCCATCGTCTACACCATTCCATTGCAGTTACTGTCATACTACGTAGCAGTGATAAAAGGAACGGATGTCGACCAACCAAGAAACTTAGCGAAATCTGTTACTGTTGAGTAAATAAGAAAGGGCCGAAAGGCCCTTTTGTCGTCACACATTAAAGATTGAAACTTAACA
This sequence comes from Alteromonadaceae bacterium M269, assembly GCA_004353515.1. GTDB lineage: Bacteria > Pseudomonadota > Gammaproteobacteria > Enterobacterales > Alteromonadaceae > M269. The sequence continues at coordinate 89,987 of SMNZ01000005.1, forward strand.
TTAAAGTGTGAAACTACACAATAAAGTTGAAAACTTTTAAAATCCGATTACGCTGTTTAAAAGCTGATCGGATTTTTTTATGGCTAAGAAGAAATATACGCTGTCGGAATTGCAAATCACGAAGCGGCTCAATGAAGGTCGTGGTTCAGGTGCCGGTAGTTCATATACACCATGGCATTATGTTCATGAAGTACCTTCGGCTGGCAGAAGCCAACGGGTTTATTCGCACCTTACCAAACGAGTTCACCACCTACTCTCTGATCTGGAATATACCGTTTTCCTAATGCTGGATGCTAATCCAATAACGACTGATATTCGTGAGCAGTTTCCACTGCTAAGAGAGGATACACTTGCCATTGCTAGGAATAACGGAATACGCCATCCAAAGGATGGAAGTGTCAATAAGGTAATGTCCTCTGATTTTCTGGTGTCGACAAAAGACAAAAATCAATCCTTATTTGCCATTCAGGTTAAATACAAAAATGCCTATGAAGATGCACGCACAACCGAAAAATTAGAAATAGAGAAACGATACTGGGCATCAAAAAATATCCCTTGGTTCATTGTTACTGAACAAGAGATAAATAAGGTAGTTAAGGAAAACGTCGACTGGTTGTATGGCGTTAAGGGCTGGCATGATGAATCTGTCGATGTTGGTCTTATTGACACTTTCAATGCCATGCAAATTTATTTTGCAGAGAATCCATCTTCGAGTGCTATAAGTCTTTGCCAGCGCTTTGATGCTGCCTATCAGTTAGAGCTTGGCCAATCACTATTGGATGTTAGGAGGATGTGTGCGGCCCGTCTTATTGATTTTGATTTGTATAAACCGTTTAGAGCTCTAAAGGCAAGTGAAATGCGGTTTGTTGAATCAAACGAAGTATCTGAGGTTATACATGTGGCGAGTTAACCAAGTGGTATTGTTTGAGGATAAGACGTACCGCATTTTGTACCTAGACACGGTGGTACTTTTCTGGATGGATATTCATGCTCAAAAAGGCTTTCCAGAAAGCGTCTCTTTAAGCACTATGCACGATAGAGCAATAGATGGGCTGCTATTAAATGTAGATGACCCTTTTTCTTACTTACAGTCTGAAGTACTACCCAAAGAAACTAGGCAAGCACAAGAATTTGATAATAAGTATAAGCTGATAGCGCCAATTATTATTGATGAAGGTATGTTTTATAAGGAAGCTAGAGCCGAGCGTGTAAGTAAAGTATTGGATGAGTATAAAGTAGGCAAAGCGACAATTTACCGGCTGCTGAGACGCTATTGGCAACGAGGCCAAATCAAAGCTGCTATGTTAAGTGATTACAAAAACTCAGGAGGCGCAGGAAAGCGTCGACAATTCACGACACAAAAGCCAGGACCTAGAAGACAATTTGGGAAAGGCGATAGCGTAGCCATTACTGAAGGTATTCGTAAACTATTCCGTCGTAGTATTGAAAAGCATTTGATGAACGATAAAGGTCGCTCAATTCAATATGCTTATCGCCAATTTTCTAAAGCCTACTTATTCCATAATCCTGAGGCAACAGAAGAAAACAAACCAACATTCAGACAGTTTGATTTTTTCTATCAGAGTGAATACACGAAAGCAGAAAAGATAGATAGCCAAACCTCATCTATTACCTACAACAAAGATGTTCGTCCAATGCATGGTACAGCAACCGAACAAGCGCTTGGCCCAGGTAGTCGTTATGAAATAGATGCCACCATCGCTGATATCTATCTCGTTAGCGATAGCCATCCTGACGACATCATTGGCCGACCAACAATATATTTTGTCATTGATGTATTTAGTCGCATGGTAACGGGATTCTATATTGGGTTCGATAATCCTTCCTACCCAGTTGCTATGAAAGCACTTGTATCGAGTTTTGGCAGCAAAGTGGATATCTGCAAACGTTATGGGATAACCATTGATGACAGTCAGTGGCCTTGTTTAGGTATACCCGATGTTGTGCTTGCTGATAAAGGCGAACTAATGGGGCACCAGTCAGACTATTTGGTTAAGAGTCTGTGCGTAAACCTTGAGAACTCTGCTTCAGGGAGAAGTGATGCCAAGGGTATTGTAGAACGTTCTTTTAATACTGTTCAGGCGAAGTTTAAGCCTTTTTTACCCGGTGTGGTGACTGGTAGCAAGATTAAAAAACATGGAGACAAGGACTATCGCGTAGAGGCAATCATGACAATGCATGATTTCGTTGAAATCATCATTTTCTCACTTCTATCGCATAATCAATTTAAGCCTCTGAGGAAGTATGACAGAGCAAGAGATATTCCGGCTTCAGTACCGAGTATCCCATTGCACCTATGGAATTGGGGGCTGCAGAACCGGACAGGCAAGTTGCGTTCTGTTGATATCAATATGGCGCAAGTCTTGTTGCTACCAAGGAAACGAGCCACTATTTCTGAAGACGGGGTTAAACTCTGGGGAGTGTTGTATACAAGCCAAGAAGTACTTAAAGCTGGCTGGCTTCATAGAGACAAAAGTGTAAACAGGCCTCAAGGGCTTTTCGCTGCATACGATCTAGGTAGTGCCAACCACATCTATCTATTTTCTGATGATAAAAGTAATAACTTCTGGGTTTGTGATATCACATCGCGAAGCAGAGAGTTTAGGGATATGACGTGGTACGAAGTATGGGAACGACAGGCTGAACACAAGCAAACGCAGGCACAAGCTCAAAATAGTTATGTACCGGTTGAACGGGAATTGGATCTGTTAATTGAAGAGAAAGTTAAGAAGGCAAAGAAAATAGCGAAAGCTAGAAAGAATGAAGCATCAAGCGATGCCGAGCGTATTCGAAAAATAAAGCAGAATAAGCGTAAGGCAAGAGAAGAAGAACGCCGCGATACTGCTATAAAACCTTCTCGTTCCACAAAAGAGTCAGCAGATGTAATACCGATAGCTGATAAAGAGGAGAGTTATAAGCTACCCACGTTTATACCTGAGTTATTCGACGATGATGAGGATAAATGATGGAACGAAATCAAGATAACCGCGTTATTGCAAATTATCACGAATCAACCGTTGATGCTTATCAAGGTAATCCTTTCATCGAGGGGCTCCCTCCCATTACTGGTTTTCTTGACGATACTCGCGTGTTAAGGCCCAAGGTAAAGTGTACCGCCGAGTCACTACATGAAAATGGTGTGCAAAGAGCTCATAACATAAGCCGAATAATTGATGATTTCTTCCAACCGTTAAGCCAACATCAGCAATTACATGAGCGTTTATCTCTTATGATCCGAGGTGGTTATGTTGGCCGTAACCCTGACTCTGGTGATTGGGCAAAGCACATTCAAAATGGCTACGAGCGCGTTGTTAAAGGTGAACTCAAAGCGTTTAAATTTAGCGATACGGCTTCGACAGCTCAAAGCATGACGCTTATTGGTGGCAGTGGGAATGGTAAAACTACAGCAATCAATCAATTGCTCTCGCTTTACCCGCAAGTTATATATCATCCAAAAATGAATTTGGAGCAAGTCGTCTATTTAAAAATTGACTGTTCTCACAATGGTTCGCGAAAGGAAATTTGTCAGAACTTCTTCAGGGCGATGGATCGAACTTTGAGGACAACTAATTATGAGAGGCAGTACTCGGGTAAGCGTCATGGAGAAGTTACTCTACTTGCTATGATGGCACAAGTTGCCAATGCGCATGCTTTGGGTGTGCTTATCATTGATGAAATTCAGCACCTTAGAACCTCAGATACCGGTGATTCAGAAAAAGCACTGAACTTCTTTGTAACGCTCGTTAATACCATTGGATTGCCTGTTATTTTGATAGGGACACCTAAAGCGCGAGGTGTTTTTGAAAAGGATATGCGCTCGGCGCGGCGTTTATCTGGGCTAGGTGCCTTATTCTGGGATCCTATGGATAACGGTGAAGAGTGGCGGAACCTAACGGACAAACTCTGGAAGCTACAGTGGTTACAAAAGCGAGATGAAGTACTCGGCGATGAACTCAGAGACGTTTGGTACGATCTAAGCCAAGGTGTTCTTGATGTTGTCGTTAAGTTATTTGTGCTGAGTCAACTCAGAGCTATTGCGCTTGGCGTTGAACGTATAACCGAAAAGTTGATGCAGCAGGTCTATTTAGATGACTTGAAGCCAATTCACCCCATGTTAGAAGCACTTAGGTCCGGCGATCCTCAAGAGATTGATAAATACGCTGATATTGAGCTCAAAGATACTGATAAGCGAATATTGGCTTTTCAGCGCGATATTGCTCAAAAGCTTCAGAAAACACCTGACACGTTGGCTTATGAGCAGCTTCGTACGGGTGAAGAGAAAAGAGTTTATATGGCACTTAAGGAAGAGTTCGATTCTAGCTTACTAGCCCCTATGATAGTGCAACTCTTTGATGAGTATCCAACATTGTCATGGGTAGAGCTAATGCCAGTGGTGCATGAACACCTGATGTCAGCTCAGATGAAAAAGAGCGATCAGAAAACTAACTCAACACGCACGCAAAAAGGGAACATAAAACTTAAAGAGTGGAATACGTTGAGTTCAAATGATCTTCGCTTTGTTTTTTCACAGTGCGAGTCCGCTGATGAATTTCATAACAAGCTGATAAAATCAGGTGTTGTGCTTAATATTGATAATTGGATGAAAAAGACTGTGTAGAAATGAACAGCTTTCCTGTTCCCTACCCAGAAGAGCTCATCTACAGCACTGTAGCAAGATCTTCTGTTCGGTATGCTATTACTAGCCCTAAGGTGCTTTTAGAGCTTGTTTATAATGATAGAAAAGTCGTTGCTACGCTTGATTTACCCAGCCACCTCAGCGCCATTGAATCGCTCCTTCAGCAAACTAAGGTGTATCCAGTAGAAAGAATCGTATACGAACATACTATGTTCCCTCTGTATGCCCCATTTGTAGATAAAGACGTAAGAAATCAAGTATTAAAGTATATGTGCTCACGCTCTTATGGACGAGTTCATTTAATGCTGGGAGCAGCTGCATCGATAGTGAAATCTCCGTATTCGTTTCGGTGCTGTTTCGACTGTATTCTGGAGCAACAGAAGGAAGTTGGAGAGGTTTATTGGTCACGGTTATGGTTTCTACCAGGGTTAACCTGTTGCCCTTTGCATGGACAATTGACCGATCTAATTATTTCACCCCACACTCATAGGCACGAGTTTCAACCTCTTACCTTAAGTTTATTAAAAAGGGCTGAGTGTTACCCGAGTAAAACGAACTTAGTCGCACAAAAAATTGCTAATTCGTCACTTGAATTGTTAGATATACCTCCGAGTCAACTACCTGAGATGTATCAATGGAGTCAGTTCTATAAGAATATAGCCCACGATCTTGGTTGTACTCGAGGGAAGCACGTTTGCCACGAAAAGATATATGAAAAAGTGTATCCAGTAATTCCTGCACCGGAGCTAGAGAGGTCTATTCGTGAGGAAACTGGATGGCTTAGGAGTATCTTTAGGAAGCACCGTAAGTCATTTAGCTATTTACAACATTTGACTGTTTACCATGCGTTATTGCCTAACGTATCACTGGCTGAAATTGTCAATATCGTGTGCCGGATTAGCTCTCCTAAATCGAGAATCTTAATGCACTTAAATAAGGTTACTCCCGATAGTATTATGGTCGATAAACGAACGCGATGGTCTGAGTTAGTATTGGAATATGGTGTCAAAGCTTCAAGGTATACAGAGTTTGGTCAGGCTTTATATGCATGGCTGTACAGAAATGATAAAACTTGGCTACTTGAGCACAATGCAAAGCACAGAAAGGTAGATACCAGACGTTTTCCTAAGGTTAATTGGAGTGTGAGAGATGTCTCTCTTTGTAAAATGTGTTTTCGTAATCTCTACGTATGGGAAAGCGAATTAAACTTACCTCGCTTATCTAAACTGTATCTTTTGATGCACTTGCCAAATTGGCGTAGCATCAGTAAAAGGCTAGATAAACTCCCTAGACTAAAACACCTTCTCGAAAGTTATCAAGAGACGGTGCCAGAATATCAAGTACGTCGTTTAATAAAGGCTTATCGCACACTGAAAATGAACGAAGAGAAGGTTGTCAGTTGGCGATTGATGAGGTTATCCGGGTTGTCTAAACATCGAATGTCGCCGTTGGCTCAAGATATATTACAGTGGATAAATAAAAGGGAGAAGCTGATTAGTGGGCGCACGATTTAAAAATTGTGACAATGATGTACGTGTTGTTCATATAGGCAAGGTACTTGTACCTAAGACACACAAACAGTTCAAGCCGCTAGTGCAGATCTGGGGGCAGCCATCGCAAAAGAAAAATGGTTTACATGCAACCATGTTTTCCAACATGCCAGCCTTGTATAGAGGAAAAATACTCAACTCTGAGCGTTTGGAAGAATCTTTTACACATAAAGGCACGCTAGAATTTAATCGAAATTATGCACTCAAATCCACCCACCTAGATGAATTTCCTAGTCTGTCAACTTATGAGTCATTACGTAAAGCTGAAGGTAAACAACATGCGTTTATGATATCGGTAGGCGAAAAACGAGTAATTGTTCCTCAATTAGAGTTGGCTAGAGTCCTTTTTTATTCTAGCTCTTACCTTGCTAGGGCGTCCTTAACCTCATCAATGTTGAGAAATGACTTCAGGGTATCTGAGCATTTTGATAGAGGTTTTGTCGATATAGAAGTGCTAAGTGTCGCGAATTTCCCAATCTCTGCATATGCCCACTCGGCTACCAGAGCAATGCTGAGTTGGTTGTTAATTGACAAAAATGCCAGAACTTCATTCGAATCTATTTTTAGGCATTATAAGTTACATCAAGAGAATACGAGTTCTTACACTACCTGGGACTTTTCATTTGAGCCTCCTGATATGACAGGTTGGTCAATCAGCTACCAAGGCCGAAGAGATAGTCAAACAAATATTGAATTCGTAGAGAAGATTATAGGCCTGCAGATAGATGCAGTCATGCCCGATAAGGTTTACTTTCACAGTGCAAGGTTTACTCACAACGACTCTGTAAAGCCCCCAACATCAAGTGGTGAAGGCAATACCTATTATGAAGCGCCAGAGGACCATATCATTGATGATGATCTTGATGGGGGAAACGATAACAACATCTTTCAGATTGGAGAGGGCAGCTTAAAAGTCAAGTTCAAGAAAAGCTTTATCACTGCTAAATCAACTAAACCGAAACGTTCTCAATATGCAGATAGTGAAGATAAACCGAAGGAAGATGCAGACGACACTGTAAGTACAGGAGAGCCTGGTGATGATGGGGAAATTCCCAGTGCTGATATAGGTGGTGGTGTTGAAGATGAGACAGATCATTCAATTGAATATGCGAATAGGTTTACGGCATTTGATTTGATGATCGAACAGCTCATTTTAAACCATAATTGCAGCAAAATAAGTGAAACAACGCATGAGCTTCCGCAGGTTGGCCGTTGTAAGTATCACCTCATTGACAACAATACGAGCCGAGTCATTCGGTATGTTCTAATCCAGAAGTACGATCGCTTAAGTTATTTGTTGGAAGTAGATTTAACTGGGTTAAAGAAGTGGATTTCAACTAAATGCATCCGTAAAAATTTGACTCAAGACTGGAGCGCTCAATTCAACGAAATAAAGGAAGGGTTGGTTAAAAAGTCAATTTCATGGCCGACTAACACGATGGATGGTATGTTCGGTGAAGGCAGTCATGTCGGCATAAATCATCCCCACTCGATCAAAGGCGAATCGACAGGTATCCCTACAGAATCAATTGCCAATTGGGCTGCTAAGGTTGCCGTTAAGCTTTAGCTGTTGATTAAAAGCTTGATGAGTTGTCAATTTTTTGAAAAGTAGGTAGATGCAAAAGAGCTACTTAGATTAGCCAAATCATTGTCCATTTTCGAGCTATAATTTTATCAGTACTATCAAAAAAAGAGTGATGTAATGAAAGCGACTGTCGATTCTGAAGGAAGTATGACTCTTCCCGAAAAAGTGATAAAAGATCTCAATATTGTCGCAGGTGACAGGGTTACTTTTGTGAAGTTAGACGAAAATCATTATGGGCTTGCGGCTTCAAATCGTGATGTTAAAACACTTAAGGGTATGTTTAAGTCCTCTAAAGTGGTAACCATCGAAGATATGAATAAAGCGATCTCTAACGAAATTATGGATACTAGCGTTATATGAAACGAAAACTAACCTTGAGAAATAAAAAGCATTATTCCAAATTGATAACATGGGCTAAAAAAGAAGATCTAGGCCTACAAAATTTACTCCAAGTATTAAGTGGTGTTCGGGAAATTAAGCAAGCGGAGCGGATCGCTAACCGTTATGGTACAAGGGAGGATTGGGATGCTGCAGAACTCTCTTCCTCAATGATTTCTGTGCCGATAGTTTCATTCAAAGATGGGCAAATACTGAGTTATGCAGCGTACTTTTCAAAGGATATGTTGCCTGATGATAAGAAGGTACTTTATGAGGTTCATTTTAAAAGTGAAAGCTCAGCAGAAGGCATGCTCTCTGATGTTGAGATTGATGAATCAGTTACAGATGCGGAGTCGAGGGACGGTACCATAAAATAGCGACTCTTCTTAACCTGTCTTTTCGGTCAACGACTAGTTTCGTTCTTGATTCCAAAGTGTAACTAGTGCGTCTCCAACGCTAATATCGATATTGTCACTTTCTTTGATATTCAAAAAATCAATAGATTCTGGCGATAGCTCTAGAAAATGTCGATTCAATTTCGAGGTAAACACTTGCCCAGGTACTGATTCCATACCTATAGGAAGCTGAGAGTCGCGGCTTTTTTCAAGCTCATCGGAAAAATCATCCACCTCCTCTTGAGAATATTGACTGCTTTCAAAGAAACTATCCCATGTTGACTTTTCTTCTGGCATCTTTGTTTTCCAATAAGGGCTCAGGAGGTTTTTAGCGCAATATTGACACAAATCTACTTCGAAAGTTGAGCCGTCATCTTGACCACTCCCATAACCACAAGAGCGAGTAATAGTCGTATATTCATGGAACTCAATGTCATTTTCTGATTTGGCTTCTCTGCCACATTTATCACACTGTATTTTGCTACACTTTTTGACTTCAGCTATTTGGTAAGTTTTCATAATTCACCTCATTTGGTATAATACCACCCCTCTACTACTACGTAACTCTCGAACTCCTCTTAGTGAATTGATGGATTAAGCTAATAAGTAAGAAATGATTTGATATCAAGAGGCAATCCGCTGTCACAAAAATTTGTGTAGCCCATAAAAAGCATTTCAATATTATCTTTATTCCTTTGATCCCCGAGTGATTCTAAAGCTAAGGTGCATAAATCGAACATATAAAACTCATTGGCAACGAGCATCAAAATAAGTCCTGCATCGATGTTATGAGTTTCTTCAAAATCTCTTGCTTTAAGTGCAAGTGTTGTAGGCAAATCTACATCTTTAAAACCTGAAATATCAATATGTTTTTGTTTAGTCAGCAGCTCTATTGCATTGTTGTGATGTTGCAAGCTACTGGTTGTTAGATCTGAATACATTAATCCGCCTGATGTAAAGGGCAGATATTTATTAATGGTAGATGACTTTTTCCAATCGTTGCTTGCCAACTGTGAGAGTGAGTAGGCGAGTAGATAAGCTGTGACTGAATTATCATACGCATTGTTTCGGATAAAAATCGCAGGTCTTTGATTGATATTCATGATCATAGAGCAGGGAATACGGTGTTGGGAGCGTAGTTGGTTTAAAGGTATGACTGGAATGCCATGTAAGCGACATTCATCAAGCAAACAATCCAGTGTCAGTGTGTTGGTAAGGTGTTTCTCAGCCATTTTTCTAAAACTTATAGCATTACGGTATGGTTGAGTAAGCTTTGTAACTTCTCGAGCCACGCTGAGACAACGCTCTTGCAGTTTTGTATTAATGATTGCAGACTTTCGACTTGCTTTCCCATTTATTTGGTAACTTGCGGTAAGCTGCTCTATCACTTCATTGTCAGTTTTGGTACCAATGCCTAATTCCATAATCAATAACCCCTTTTTAACCTTTAAGTTTATGACTTACTTTTAATATTGATTTCATTACATTCGCATGTTGTTCAGAGCCATCCCAAATTTCGTAAATAGTGTTAATAAGGCTCTGAGGAATGCCTCTTTTATACTTCACTATTTCACTTTTCTTAATGTGATAGAAATCACATAGCACGTCTAATGTGTGAGATCTTCGTTGGCATGAGTAAGTATTTAAAAACTTCAAGATTGTATTAGCTTTAATGCCTGTTTCTTTCTCTATAGTAGAGAAATTGGCTTCTCTTGCGTCATCTACTCGATGAGCTTGTTCAATTGCTTTTTTGACTTGTTCATAGAGTGAGCGGTAGTAATTTTGAAACATAAAAAAATCAGTGAAATAACATTAAATATAGCTTATAGTTAATTCATTGTTTCATCAATATTATTTAAGAATAAATGTGGCCGCGTTTGAGATCCAATCCGCTTTTATTAGTTACTTGAACACTAAAGGGATCCCCTCTTTGACTGAAGTACCGTTACTTGGTGGAATTTCAAGAGCAGATGTTGTCGCTATTAAGAATGGTGTGCACGGCTTTGAGATTAAAAGTGATTTAGATACATTGCGTAGATTACCGAGTCAGATTGCTAGCTACTCAAAAGTCTTTAATACAGTTTCAATCATTTGTGACGAGAGGCATCTTGAAAAGGTAAAAGCGCAAACGCCAGGCTGGTTTGGTTTGATTCTATTTAAGGGCGGCGTCCTGATTGATGTTCGGGAAGCTAAAGAAAACCCTATAGTTACAGTGCCCTATATTTTGAAATCATTAACTAAGCGCGAGATCATGAATTATGTGGGACAAATAGGGTTAAATCTGCCACCCGCAGCGTCTCGGTCTATCATGCAACTAAAAAAGCATTTGAAAGGCTGCATGTCTTTGGAAGAAACACAACAAATGTTTGCTGATTGCTTATTTCTTAGAGAGCCAAATTTTTCTTTATAACAGTAGTGATGTGATGAATAACACCGTCTGTGAGGTGTTTTGGATAGTTTCCAACTCTAGCTGAGGGGTTATATGCCCTTTGTTTTATCTCATAGCACCCTAAGCAGCTGCATTCTAATACTCGTTCCTTATCTTCTAATATGAATTTAGAGCTTTCTGGTGATTCTTGGGCAGATGTTAGCTTCCTAACATGCCACTGCGTCAGGGAGGCATAGCGCATAATAGGTGGTGTAGGTCCTCCTCCACCTTTCTTATCCTTTTTATTGTCCTCCCAAATGGGGTCGTGACATGTATAGTCTGAATAGGCAAATGTCATGTTAGTGATATCACTTAGTTCAAGCCATCCTGCCAAATCGTCTCTTTGCACTAAATTAAATCCTTTATTCAATTGTTTTGTCTTTGGAAATGCACCGCTTGCAACCGCAACAAGTCCAGGAAAGTCTTTCAGGCACTTGCTCAGAGTCCTACTTATGATTGGTATGTACGAAGGATCATTGAATGTTGATGATGAGAAGTCCACTAAAACAGTGACTTGTCGCTTATTCAGTGATAAACGTTCAAGGCATTTGAGCTCTTTTTGTAACGACGCTTCGACGCCTTTAGGTGTGACTCGGACTCGGACACAAACATCACACCCAATTTGATTAACCTGCTCAATAATATCTTGTGAAAATGGAGAGTTTATAAATTGGCTCCATAAACAGACTTTTAGGTATTGATCCTCTGTTTGGTGGATGTAATCTAAGACTTTTCGCAATCTCTCAAAACGTTCATTAAGAATTAATCCATCTGGCGTGGCTACATCAAGAAAAAGTGGTTTATTCGACCAATAATGCTGGATAGATTGATAGAGTTCCTGTGTACTGTTTTGATACATCCTCGTTTCAATCACAGGACATATTTTGTCCGTTATATCATCAGGAAGTGCAATAAGCCCATCTTGCTCGGCCCTTTTCCACTTCAATATTGGAAGGTATAACCAGTTCATTCAATCTCCTAAAGTGCATACAAAATTCATGATTATGCTTGAAAGTTAAGCAGTAACGTGCACATAATTTACCAGATGATGACATAAACTGATTTCAAATGGAATTAATGTTCCATAAAAAAGAGCTTGAAATGAATTTGCTTAGGAGTATACTTTGGAATTATTAGGGAAATGTGCAACTAATGAATTTGCCAGAGAGTATGTCGATTCGTTTGAAGCACTCGTGTTATGGAAAGAGAGAATTGATTCAGCAGTGAACCTTAAATCGTCTATTTTGGAGGTATATAACCCAGAGTTTTCCAGTGAGACTGTTTGCTTTTTTATCCCAACTCTGAGTAAGAGTAAGCAAATAAGTATCACCTGCGATTATTATGAATCGCCTTATGAGCTGATTGTTAGGCAAATTCGTTGGATAGAAGGTTAAGAATAATTGTTATGTCAAAACTAATTACTGACTCAGATTATACTCATGCCCTTGAACGGTACTCACGTTTAAGAAAAAAGGAAACTCTCTCGTTCGAAGAGCGTGACGAGCTTGTTCAGCTTTTTGAAAGTATTAAAAGGTACGAGTCATCAGATAATGTATCTCCAGTTGATCCTATCAAGCTCATTGAGCTGGTTATGGAAGAAAAAGGACTAAAAAGGCGTGATCTTGAACCACTCATTGGCACCAGAGGTAATGTTTCTGAGGTAATGAATAAAGTTAAGCCTTTGAGTTTGCCCATGATGAGGCGTTTATCGGCAGAGCTTGATATCCCGATACAACTATTAACCCCCGAGTATGACTTAAAAAAGAAGGATAATTTAGAATTCACTCAATCGCTGATTAAAACTATTTTTGAGCGTCAATACTTATCAACAAAAGATTCACTTGAGAGATTTTGCAAGGGTGCACCTGACAAGCTAGAGGATTACATCAAAAAGAGTTTAGGGTTGCGAACAGAGCCTGCATTATTGAGAACTAGCCTTCACTATCAAAGTGAACACAAGCGGACCAACAAGAAAATGGATGTTGCTGCTTTGTTGCTATGGCAAGCAAGAGTGACTGAGTTGGCCAGCAATATAACGACATTGAATCAATATATTCCCGAAAGGCTGAATAAATCGAACATAAAAGAAATCGCACAGCTCAGTCGGTTTGACAATGGCCCTCAAATGGCGCGTGAAGAGCTCTCAAGGTACGGTATTAAATTGGTGATTTGTAAACATCTACCTAAAACGTATTTAGATGGTGCAGTATTGCCTGATAAAAATGGCTCACCGATTATCGCCCTTACGCTTCGCTATGACCGTATAGATAATTTCTGGCATGTACTGTTACATGAGCTATCCCATGTTGTTGCCCATTTTGAAACCAATAGTAAAGTCTTTGTCGATGATTTGGATTCTAAGGATAGTTCGGACATTGAGCGAGAAGCTGACATGTTGGCACTAGAAGCGGTTATGACCGATGAACAGTGGGATTCTTACTTTCCGTTTATGCACTCTCAAGAGAGCGTAACATCGATTGCAGGCCAGTTAAAAATAAGTCCGGCGTTAGTTGCAGGACGTTATCGAAAAGAGGTTGGTGATTTTAAAAAGTTTAATCGCCTTATTGGTAATAAAATGATAAGAAAATTGTTTGAAGAATACGAACATTACTAAATATCACGAGGAGGTAAAACGAAGAAGAGATTTATTTATGAAGAAAATTTAGGGGAAGCCCTAAAGGATCAGCAGCCACTGATCCTAAGGGTGTGGTGACAATCTTGGAAGGCCACCGTGGAATGCAAAGCAAACCGTTCATTAACTATGTTATACCAACTGTTTTGTATTTTCCAACCCCAAGCCTTCCTAAAACTTATTTTAAGACAAATAGGAGGGCAATTTATGCCTCAAAAGAAATCGACCATCAAGGTACCGAAGGGTCACAAGCTCATTTTTCGACGTTTTCGGAAAGGTGCTAAACCCAACACCATTCTAGATGCCAGAAAATATGGCTTAAAAGCGTGGCCCATAGTGGTTCCCATAGAGCAACGTTGACGTTTATCGATACCTGATAAAGTGAGCTTCATACGTTATATCAAGGCAGTATTCACACTTACTCTGCTGCCTTTTATTTATTTTTATAGAGGAAAAAGCAATGGCTAAAAACATTACTGGTAATCAAGATGGTGAAAACGGTAGAAATGATACCTATACAATTCACGGTAGAGGTGTTGTAGCTCGACCATGCCTGGTCGACGAAGTTCAAGCTGGATACCACCCTAATCATCATGTGGTGGATGTTGGTGGAGAGCAATTTGTACGAGCCAACCCTGATGGTTCAAATCAAAACAATATCAATAAGTAATCTCAACCCAAGGTAAGCAAGTAGAAAAGGCTTACGCAAAGCTCCTCTGGTTATGCTGACCATACTCTTGAGGAGCTTTCTTTAAATATCTATCTATTAACAGCGGCATACTGCAAATTAGTCAGGATCTATATTCTGTCTAATCTACCAGCGTGTCATTGAGGTATCGCTAAACCTTTTTTAATTGGGAATATACAACTACTCTTATTTTTTAAGAGTAAATAATGTAACCCAGCTGTGAAAAAAACAAATCTAAAAACAGAGCCGTGTATTAGGCAAAATAGTGAATTGGACATTCTATTAGCAAGACAAGCAATCTTAACGAGATATCATTCTGTATACGGTTTTGAAGTACTATACAGAGGGGAACGTTTTGACATTGGCAATCCGAGCGACGGTATGGGAGCTACAGGGGAGTTACTTAATAACATATGTACTTGTGTCGTTGATGAAAACCTTACTGCTGGATATCCCATTTTTATTAATATTGATCAACAGTTTATTGAGTCGCCGAGCTTTTTTCCAAGCCAATCAGATAAAATTGTTTTGGAGTTATTGGAGACAGTTCCTGCCACACCCGAAGTCATTCAGAAAGTGAAAGAACTCCGAAAGTTAGGGTTTGAATTTGCGCTCGATGATTTCATTTTTGAAGAGGAGCGAATGCCGTTTTTACCGCTGGTCTCGATAGTAAAGATAGATGTGCTCGCTTGCCCTCTTGAAAAGATCAGGCAAAAGCTTCCTGCTCTGAAGGAGTATCCAGTGATTCTCTTAGCTGAAAAAGTCGAAAATGCAGAGATGTTTTCACAGTGCCAAGCGTTAGGTTTCACACTGTTTCAAGGTTATTATTTGGAGAAGCCGAAACTTGTACGTGGCGTGAAGATCCCTGCGAGTAAACAGGTCACGCTAAAACTCCTGTCTGAGTTGACTCGACCCGATATTACTGTCGAAGAAGTGTCAGTACTCATTTTCTGCGATCCGAGGTTAGCCTTAAAAATCGTGTTACTAGTTAATAGTTCGTTATTTTCTTTTGTTAGGAAAGTACACGATGTAAAAGAAGCCGTGGTTATGCTCGGCATTGAAGCTGTTAAACGCTGGGCCATCATTTTACTGCTTGTTACTGAATCGGAGTCTCCGATTGAGATTTTTAGAGTGCTATTAGCTAGAGCTAAAACACTGGAGTTATTTGCGACTAGTACTGACCTCGACAACCAAGGAGACTACTTTACGCTCGGGCTATTTTCAGGCTTAGAAGCTGTCCTTGGCACTGATATCGAAGCAATTACCCGTACAATTCCAATGAGTGAAGATATAACTCGTGCATTAATCCGAAACGAAGGGGTGATGGGTAGCCTATTACAATTAATAAAACAGTTAGAAGCTAGCGAGAAGTATGCCGATAGCATTATGGAAAATGATTTTATTGTGTTGAACAGTACCTATTGGCAAGGCATGATTTGGGCCGATGAACTTATGGAAACAATTATTGCTCCATAACTGACCTACCCTGATAAATTAGTTAAGCCTTGATAGAAGTAACAAATGAACCCTGTAAAGCTACTTGAAAGATGTTAATCATGCTTTTGATGCATTTTCTTTAAACCAAAGTGCCATAAAATCTTTAGTAATAAGCTGCTCTATTTCATTTGCTCTCTCTGTTGGGCAGAATATAATGACGTCAATTTTCGTATCACCGAGTTCGGATGTTCCTATTGACATATGAGGCTCCGGCCCCGCGATATTGACATCTAACCTGCGTTCAATCAGATGATTGTATCGACTCGCAACATCTTGAAAATCTCCACAATGTACTTGTGCTTTTTCAAGCAGCTCATCTATAAACAGGAATGGATTGACACTTTGATCACGCACCAAGGTAAAACGATGATTAATATAACGTTTTAAGAAATTCAAGTTCGTGATTGAGCTGGTTATTAACTTGTTGTTAGGGATAAAAGCAGTTTTACCGGAATATTGATAATTGTGCATATCAATTTCAAGTAGCGTTGTTTTAATCCAATCGGTTTCTGATACCTCCCCTACAACTTCACCCACTTGTATCCAGTCCCCAATACGAAACGGGCGAGTAGACATCAAATAGAAAAAACCGATAATACATTGGATCAACTCCCTTGTTGCCAAAACTAAAGCAACAGAAAATGCGGCAATGGACAATGCAAAGTTTTGCAATTCACCTGCCCACATAGCGAATAAGAGTACGACAAGCAGAAAATTAAGGAAGTTCTTGATGTTATTAACAAGATCTCGCCTATCTTCGTCTTTTGCTTTTGCGCGCTTTCGTACCCATTTTACCAAGATATATTTGCTGGCGAGCAATGCAGCAACCAGTATCAACGTACTGATTGCCTTATAACTCAATACAGTTTGTATTAAATTTTCCATGATCATCTTCAGATTAGTTAGCGGTTAAGCCGCTACCTTGTGTTTGCCTTGATAAGTTGAATTGGCGCGCCTTGAGGGGCGAATGCAAGACATTATATAGTTTAATTCGGGAGAGGCCTTTGCGGGTTGGTCAAGCCATCTCGGATAATACTTTGGTGCAGCGATGAGTTGTCGCTCCACCATTTCATTGATAATGGGCAGGTAGTTAAACCCGGTTTTACCCACATATAAGTTTTTAATGTCCTCGTTTTTGTATAACTCTAACGCTGAGCTGACACCATTGAGGTAAACATAATCTTTCGTAAAGCCACCGCCACGATGGACACGCACAGCGAGTTTGAATGCTTCATCTTGAGATAACCTATGCTCTTCTTTTAAAAAGCTAAACGTCTGTCTGAAGTCTCCATACTCAAGCATATTCCTAACTGCTAATACTCTTAAAGCCAGCCCTTGTAGGCGTTTAAGTGTGGCATTGCCAGAATGAAACTCATTTAAGATCGCTAAGCCTTCTTGCGACATGGTGTTACCGGGAAGTCCAAGGGAGAAAACTTTTAGCCGCTGTGACGCTGCATTTAGTGTAGTTGCCATATGCACACCTAACTCATGATGTACCAATGCATTTGCGTCGGTGTCAGATATTTGTAAGCCTTTTGCGATTAACACTGCCTTACGGCTATTGGAGACCATGGCAGAAGCTACAAGTTTCGAGCTAGTTTCAACTTTACAGCGCATGTCCCATATATTAGCTGCTGCTAGCATTCTAGCGTGCAGTTCTTCAGTTGAGACAAGCTTTTCATTTATGGATTCGAAACTGCTTGCATGCAATAAAAACTGGGCATTGAGCTCATCCGTATGACTGGGTTCACCATAATATTTTAGGGACTCGTACATAAAGCCGGGTTGTCCTGCTTTTACGAGCAAGTCTATTTTTTGACTTAATCCGTCTATGACGTTGCGATACAAAGACTGAATGCTCGGGTCGCGAATAGTGTCGACGGGGAGGCGATAGAGCTTCTCTCTGAATTGATAGGGATCTACATCAAGCTGTCTATAACGAAACTGTGGCTGGTAGTTCCCATTGCACTTAAAAAACTGTTTTCGTTCAGTAGGTATGTTAATCGGGTTAATGTAATAAAGTGTCTCTAAGCCCTTAGCTAATTCAAAAAGCGATTTATCAACGTTAAGAATTGCTGGCTCCATTCTTTCTGCAAGAACATCTGATTTTCTAAATCGCTTTTTGGTGGTAAATCGGCGCGCAAAAAAAGATGAGATTGCCACTAAACAGGCTTTGAACTGTTGACTAAGTGATTGCATGACTAATGGATATATTTCGCCGCTCAGCTCATCCATATATACTTTTTTGACTTCCAAGGGTAAGACTAAAGTGTTTTGGTAACGACTGTTAATATGAGAGATCATATACCCCCTACCGAAGAAAATATCATTCTCTTTCGCTGAAACGGGCATATTGGGAAGTTCGATTTTAGCCAGCTTTGAAAGCGACATATCAATGACGGATTGCCAACGTTCTTTGTCTATTTGTTCACTACCGATATTGAATGTCGGCGTTTCTCTATCATGTCTGAGATGATTGTATGAGTGAATATCGAAAACTATTGATGTGCCAAACTGGCTTTCTATCCTCTCCACCAATGCATCCAACACACGGTAAAAGCAGCGGTGCTTTTGAATACTGTCGTTACGTTTTTTAGAGCTCAACTTTTTATGCCAGACGTCTTTCCCCCAAGCTGTTCTATAAATACAATTAGCCACAGGGCGGTTCAGGTCGTATTCGTAACGAGAATCTTTGGCAATTAATGTCATTGGCATAGCCTGAATTAATTGATCCGTATAAGGGTCTTCTTCATAAAGCCTTTCACTCTCACTAAGAGCGCACGAATCCAAGAGATCTTTACGGAATCGGGCACCTGCGTGAACTGCGGTACACAGGATAGGTGTGTATGTTTCTATTTTTAAGCAAAAACTACCGTCTAATACCTCACATTCAAAAGTATTACCCAACGATATACGCCTAATGATTTCTTCTTCAGATAGCTTCAGCATCTTCGATAACCTTACGGAATGAATTTTTACGCTCAACAACGAGCTCACGTGCCGAAATAACATTTTCGATAAAATCTATGATGCTTTTTTGCAGCTTTGTACGATTGAGTCTGTTTATTCGCGTTATTCCACCTGGACTCAAGACGTTGACTTCTAATAGCTTGCCATTAATAACGTCTAAGCCCACCAAGTAGAGACCATCCCTGACAAGTTGTGGCCCAAGGGCTTTACATAATTGTTTTTCTTCTTTTGATAGTGTGTGTTTAACTTCTTTGCCTCCTGCATGAATATTTGAGCGCATATCTTTGCCTGACGGTACTCGCCTCATTGCACCAATAGGCTCGCCGTTGAGTAAGAGTATCCTGACATCACCTTGGTCGGCACCTTCTATATATTCTTGCATGATGACGTAATTACCTTGCTCACCACCAATATAAAACTCCAGCAATGACCTAAAGTTCTGTTGTGCATTTTTTTCAACAACAATAACCCCTCTGCCACCGTAGCCATTTAAGGGCTTCATGATCATTTTTTCAGTGGGTGACTCTTCCAGAACTTGTTCGAGATACTCCTGACTTTTTGATACATGAGTTGCGGGAATAAATTTTGCGGCCTCGCCGCTAAATGACGCAGGATATAATTTGTTATTGGCAATACGTAGGCCATCAATGTCGTTCATGATAAAAACATCGTTACGCACAGAATCGAGAAAATTTAACGCTGTCGTATCTAACGGCGGGTTTGCGCGCATTATGATTGCGTCAAACCCTCTAAGAGGTAACTTACACCGTTTAAATTCAGCAGATTTATAAAAAGCAGGAATATTACTACTGGTCTTCTGAGATTTGGTTAAGACGTTACAAAACGCATAGGTCTCACTGTCCCTTACTGTAAGGTTATTGGTCGTCGTAATGGCTACAGTGAGTCCACGAGATGCTGCTTCATGGATAAGTCTAAGTGTGCTATCCGTTTCAGGCTCTATGCGATCCCATGGGTACATTAGAAAACATATTTTCATAGCTGTTACCACTCCTCTTCTTCGACAGCACCATCGAAAGAGTCACTTTTCACTTGCCGACTTGAAAAACTTGATACTTTTACTTTGTTTCGGGTTTTTTCTAGAAACCTCTTCCATACAAGCTCGTGTGGAGTAGAAGCGTCCTTATTCCCTTTAAACACTTCAATGAACGTAGTTTCTTCTTCATTAATGGGTTCTCTCAGCCCTTGTTGAAGCTCTCTATAAGCATTTCCGTGTTGTTCTAATAGAAGTGTTTGGGCAAGCGAAAAATCTCCGCTACGCGAAATACCGTAAGGGAAAAGCTTTTTATCAGTAAATTTTTTGTCTGAGAAAAAAGAATTGTTCTTGCTCATTTGATTAAATTCCCTTATCGAAGGTTATGCTAAGCTTTTATTGTTCATCTGGATCATTTTTTAGTAAAATGATAGATTTTTGTTGTTTTCGATAAATTATTTCTATTGAAGTAGGTAAAGCATGAATACAGACTTGCTAAGGACTTTCATTGAAGTTGCTAAAACTCGCCACTTTGGTCATGCAGCAGATAACCTTTTTCTCACACAATCAGCTGTTAGTTCACGGGTTAAGCAGTTAGAAAGCCTTATTGGTGGGCCTGTCTTTACGCGTCAGAGAAACAATGTATTGCTGACTACAGCGGGTGAAAGGTTATTACCCCATGCTGAAAACTTATTAGCATCTTGGCAATTAGCCGTTCAAGAAGTGGGTGTCCCGACTAAGAAAAATGCACAACTGTCGTTAGGAGGTACATCCAATCTTTGGGATACGTTTTTACAATCGCTTTTACCCAAGCTTTCAGTTGCGTTTCCTAATCTTTATATGCGCACTGAAATAAATCGTTCCCAACATTTGGTCAGGTCATTATTGGGTGGGCGAGTCGATATATTTGCTACATTGGATCCGCCAGCCAATAGTGATTTTGAAATTAAGTGTATTGGTGATTTAGAACTTATTATGGTGTGCAACCACGAAGGGAAACAAATAGAAGAGATCCCTTCACTCGGACACGTATTCGTGGATTGGGGGACAGCATTTAACCTGCAACAAGCCAGGTTATTTTCAGAACCTGTAGCGCCGATATTGCACACTGGCCAGAGTCGTATCGCGTTAGAGTTTATTCTTAGCCACCGCGGTGCAGCGTATCTACCAAGAGCATTAGTTCAACCCTATTTAGATGAAGGTAATTTATATCAGGTGGCTGACTCTCTTGAAGTTCATCAAGATGTTTTCGCTGTTTATTTGAAAGGTGCTGAATCGAGCTTATCGTTAGGGCCGGTTATTAACTTCTTAAAAGCTAGGGACATTAAGCCAGAAACAACAATAGTCTCAGTAGAGGATGAGTTCTAAGTTTGTCGGCTCGAACTATGTTATGGCTGCACATGATGCTTTGCTCAAAGTAATCCATTGCCAACGATTAATAGGTAAGTTAACAAGTACCTAGGTCTTAATTTTGGGTTAAAATTAACCAGGAAAGAAGAGGACATAATTATGGTAAAAAAGTACTTTGAAAATTTAGCAAAAGCATTACTCAATATTAGGTATACAGATTTGGATGAACATGAGAAAAATGTTATCCAAGCCATTGCGAAGCAAGAGACAGTTGTTACCGACTTAAACGAAAGTTTCAAAGAGCAACTAACTTTTGGTCAAAGAATTGCCGATAGAGTCGCAGTGTTTGGTGGTTCATGGACATTTATCATTATATTTATGAGTATCATGGTAATTTGGATGGTTACAAACACTATACTCCTAGCTGCTGATAAAACTTTTGATCCTTATCCATTTATACTGCTCAATCTTGGCTTGTCATCACTTGCGGCATTGCAGGCTCCAATTATTATGATGTCGCAAAATCGCCAATCAGATAAAGATAGAATGGCAGCTACATTGAATTATGAGGTGAGTTTAAAAACTGACCTTGAAATAATGAGGTTACATCAACGCCTAGACGAGCTTATTTCTCAAAAAAATTCTAATAAAGAAGAGTTTCATGACGGAGAATAATTGGTTACATGAGCTCAACCAATGGGCATTTACTTACGCTACTAATCTATTTTGGTCCCTCGCGATATTACTGCTGTACGCCATCATAACAAAGTTAGCGTTACCTAAAATTCAAAAAAGTGTCGATAAAAGTAATTTAAAGTCTGAAGCTACCCAAAAAGCTTATCACACAGTTAGATTGTTAGCTGCGACTTTGACACTAGCTATTCTGCTTATCGTTTGGGGTATCGATTTTAGTGGTTTATTAATCTTGTCTACATCCCTTATAACCTTGACGGGAGTTGCTCTTTTTGCAAGCTGGTCATTGCTAAGTAATATCACTTCCTACTTCATTCTTCTATTTCAAAACTCTTATCGACGGGGCAATTTTGTGAGGATAATAGACGCTGATAACTATGTAGAAGGCTATATTGCTGATGTTAACTTGTTCAATACAAAATTAATCACTGAGGATAGAGAGATAATCATCTATCCCAATAATCTCATACTTAATAGGCCGACAGTTGTAAATCCAAGAGAGCGTTTGTCAAAAATGGGAAAGGTCTCTGATAAGCCAGAAATTAAAAGTAAAGGTAATGAGTAAAAGTTTCAAACTTTAATGTCAGGTTTTGAGATGATAAACAACCTTTGCTGTTTGTAGTTTCAATCTTTATTGTGAAAGGGTTGATTGCACCAGTTTAAAACATTGGCGCATAGCAGAGGAAAGTTTCAGACTTTATTGTTTGCCGACACCTTTTTATGAGTTTAAGATTAGCTTTTTCACTAGGTGATAAAGATAGTCTTGCAATTACTGTTTAAGATGTTGTCTTAAAAATTTATCCATGGCTTCAAAAGCTTTGTCTCTATTTTTTTGTAGGGACAAATAGTGATCACCTTTTTCCAATTCTATGTAAGTTACATCTTTACCCAACTTGAAGAGTTTTTTAGACATCATACGACTTTGTTTTACGTCGACGACTCGGTCCTGTTCGCCATGTATAAACAACATTGGAATGGCTACTTTTTCTGCTTGGTAATATGGAGAACGAGCTTTTAGGTCTTTTGATTTGTTCCCTATTTGGTTTTTTACAAATCTACTGTTGGTGTAGTTTCTACTCTCTGTTACTAGTTGTTTGAGATCTGATACACCGGCAAAGCTTATCGCACATTTAAATAAATCTGGCGTTTTGACCGCCGCCATTGCGGCAGCGTACCCACCATAACTCGCACCGACAATACACATGCGTTCAGGATCAGCTATACCCTTTTCAACCAGCCAGTTAGCGGCATCGGTGAGATCATCTTGCATCGTTAATCCCCACCCTTTCATCTGCGACTGCGCAAACTCATAGCCATAACCAGTAGAGCCTCTAAAGTTGGGGCGAAAAACCGCGTAGCCTCGGTTAGTAAAAAAAGAAGTCCAGTAATCAAAACCTGCGCTTTCTCTAGCCCCTGGCCCGCCATGGGGATGTATTATTGTTGGTAGCTCTTTGCTTTCAAGCCCTTTAGGGATTGTTAGGTATCCTTCTATTTTTTCACCGTCACGTGCTGTGTAGGTTAAGAATTTGTGTGCTGTTAGCTCTTCAGAACTAATGCCAGGGTACTCTTTGAATAGTAAGTCGAGCGTTTTATTTTGTCGGTTCCCAAGGTAATAAACTCCTGGTGTATAATCATTCTCGGTGTAAAGTATGTAGGTTTTCTCGTCAGTGCTAAAATCGAGTAAGTAATTATGGGTGTCAGGTAAAGCGTGATTAATGCTTTTCTGGAAGTTGCTTAACGCGTTATCCCAGTAGATTCGGCCATTTTCACTATTTCGGTGATACAAGCCGATAACATCTCTACTCTTTCTTGAGTAGATTAATCTTCCGTCAACATCGTAGTTTTTGTCTTCAAAGATTAATGTTTCTTCTTTTGTCTCTAGATTTAAGGTGAATAGGGCCAATTTGTCTCCCTTATAAGCCCTATAATAGAGTATGTTAGGATCTAAACCAAACCCCAAAGGTGTTATAGCTGGTTCATTTAACGCATTATATTCAAATATCTTGTGCCATTTTTTGTCATCGCCAATTCTGACGCGAGTTGAAGCTTCGCCAGTCTTGTAATTTAGGGCTTTTCCTAGTCTTAAATTTCCTTGTTGATCAACTAGCCAATCTCTTATGTCTAGCTTTCCTTTTTCAATCCGCTTTTTCTTTCCTGTATTAACATTAACTTTGTAGACGGAGGGTTGGTTTACCTTTTCAAGGTCAATGGCAATAAGGATATGATCAGGATCATTTGGTAGGTAGGACAAAACATTGTCTTGGAATTGAGACACAATCTGCGATGATGCTCTGGGTTTGATAAGGGCCCTTTCTATTATCTCTTCGCCGTCTACATCGAAAGCTATTAAGCGTGTTTCTGTGGTGTCTACGCCACCACGTTTACTTGCGAACCATAGACTGACAATCAAGGTCTTCTCATTTGCCCAGTTAAACCAGTTAATTTTAACTTTTTCATTGTCTGACTTGGC
This sequence comes from Alteromonadaceae bacterium M269, assembly GCA_004353515.1. Classification (GTDB taxonomy): domain Bacteria; phylum Pseudomonadota; class Gammaproteobacteria; order Enterobacterales; family Alteromonadaceae; genus M269. The sequence goes on from SMNZ01000005.1 coordinate 114,271, forward strand.
TAGGAAGTTAACTTTTCCTGTAGATAAGTTATACGTCGTTAAAATAGCTAAACCTGGATCGCGATAGTTGCCAATATAAGCGATACTTTTTCCAGTTGGCGAAAGTTTGGGGCTCGTGTGTTTAGGTAATTGACTAAAGCTCTCTGTAGGTAATTCCTTTGAAAGTGATAAAGAGCTTAAGAAAAAATAGCAAAAGAATAATAGTGGTGAAAGCCCTTTCAAGATAAAACTCCTAGGTTGTTACAGTGAAACTGAATCTTCTAAATGTTAACACTTACAGCTAATCAATAGTAGTAGATATATATCAATTTATAGCAGTTTTACTCTCTTCACCTGTCCTTTCAGTTACAGTATTAATGACTAGGTTCAACTTCTCTCTATCAACAGGCTTCGTTAAATAATCATCCATGCCTGCTGCTTTAGCGGCTTCTATGTCTTTATCGAAGGCGTTGGCGGTTATCGCTATTACAGGGGTATTGAGTTTCAATGTTTCTCTGATTTCTCTAGTGGCTTGAAGGCCATCCATATTAGGCATATTGATGTCCATCAGTATCAAGTCGTAGTCTGTATCTTTGATTTTCTCTAATGCTTTTATACCGTCTTTGGCGTTGTCGACTTTGTGGCCTTCGACTGTGAGCATATGACTGATAATTTCAGCGTTTATTTCGTTATCTTCTGCCAGCAGGATGCGTAGACTGATAGCTGTTTTATGCGATAGTTTGGGAGGTGTTTGTCTAGCTGTTTCTGTATCCACTTTGTATAGGGGGAGCTTGACAGTAAATATGCTGCCTTTGTTGATTTCGCTCGAGAGAGAAATAGTTCCTCCCATAAGTTCTGTTAATTGTTGCGTTATTGCTAGCCCTAAACCACTGCCGTCGTAACGACGATTAATATTGTTATCAGCTTGATTGAATCGCTTAAAGATTTCTTCCTGATTTTCTGGCTCTATGCCTATCCCGGTATCTGCAACTATTAACGTTAGTTCGAAGTGCCCTTTATTGACTGAGAATAAGGTGGTGATGGTGACTTTGCCTGAATGCGTGAATTTAATGGCATTTCCAGCCAGATTATTAATGACTTGCCGAACTTTTGTGGCGTCGGTTTTCACTCTTGGTGGCATTGGGCTATTACAAATATGTTCAAACTCGAGCCCCTTTTCATCGCAGCACAAGGATAGAGGTAACAAGGTAGCGTTTATTAGCGAGCCAATGTCTGTTTCTTCTAGGTTGACGTCGAGTTTGTTTTCTTCGATTTTAGCTAGCTCAAGAATGTCATTGATCAAACTGAGTAAGTGTTGTCCGGAATCTAAAGCTTTGCTTAAGTACTGATTGCGTTTTTCTTGATGAGCTTCGTCTTGTGCCAGTTGCACCATTCCAAAAATCCCATTCAGTGGTGTTCTCAACTCATGGCTCATGGTTGCAAGAAATTTTGTTTTGGCGTCATTGGCAATGTTAGCTTGTTGTTTAGCTGCCAGAGCTTGCTTACGCTCTTCATCAAGCTTATCTAAGGTAACGAGAATTTGCCTTTCCATGGGACGAAATATGAAAAGAAGCTCTAAGACGAGTATCAATAATGCTAACAGCCAGATAGAAAGCTCAAGTTTGCTGAGAATATCGACTCGGTCTCTGGCCTCCTCTTCTATCGTCAAAACAACACGATTTAAATCTCTTAATAAAGGTTCAGTAAAAGATGGTTCGAACAGATCGGATTGACTGGTAGACAGCTGCTTTTGTTGAGTAAGACTTTTTGCTGCATGTATATAGTTGTTAATTCGCACCTCGAGGTTGGGGTTCCCTTGACTAAATAGAGCATCAACCTCGCCAGACAATAAACTACCGTTTGTACCCTTCATTAAGTCGCTGAAGTTTTCCGCAAAGAGTGCTGTTGTCTCTCTCAGATTTGAGATTAGCTCTAATCGATTAGACTCTATTGGCTCATTTTGTATTCGATGACCATAAAGCGCGATTTTTTGAGACAACATCCGTTGTTGACCAGCCACATTGATCGTTTGGGCATCGTATTCTTGGTCCTGTATGGCACGTTGTATGATGTAAGTCGCGAAAGTAATTAAAAAGAAGACGACGGAAAGTGCTGCTATATACCTGATCCTGATATTTCGCTGGAGTTTTTGATGTTCGTCCACGAGCATCCCTTTTTGATTGATATAGGGTGTTTTTATTTTTTGGTTCTATACGGCAAATATCTTGAATTTGGTCACAATATAAATTCAGTCTAGTCTAGTTTTGATTGTTTTGTGTTCAATAAAGCAAAGTTTGTTGCTTGGTCTCTTTTAGTTTTCGGACATTTCATCGTTGTTTTCAGAAGCTATGGAAATGAGGATGGAAGTTGTTACTATGAGCAGAATCTTCTATTAAATTTAGGTGTAAGCCAATTTATGAAAAAGTCAGCTATTCAGAGGCCCCCAAACAAACTCAACTCATCTATGATGATATATGCCTAAGCCTCAATATAGAGAATAAAGAGCGCATACCCAATTGGGCGAGCTATGTTGGAGGTTCACCGGAAGTTCTTTCGAATACATGGCAGCTAATCAAAGCTGGCGTTATTAACAACCCTCTTTCCCCTATCATGAAAGAGCTGATCATGGTGGCGATTGCGACATTAAGCCGCAGCCCGTATTGTCAAACTGTTCATAGCTATAATGCGATAAAGCTAACAAACCTAACCTACGCTGAACTTAAAGAAATCATTGAAGGGACCTCTCAAGCACTGCTACCTGACGCTTATTACGCAGCCGTTCAAGCAGCTAAAGATTTTTGTCAGTCGGACTGTTTACACAATGAAGAGGTTGTCGCACGTCTTCAAGAAAGTGGTTTCGAAGAGTCTGATATTGCTCACTTGATACATTTGGTCACGGTGTCTGTTTTCGTTAGTAATTTTACGAGGATCATGAATTTACCTATCGAAGAAGGTATTGAAGCACACGTTGATAAATCGGAACAAAAATTCTTTTGTTTTTAACCCCATAAGCTAACTTTTCTAGATTAATCATAGTAAGAACTTTAAACCTATTGACAATCGGTTTTTGTGAACTAGAATTAAAACCTACGCATAATCGGTTTTAGTGCCGAAGCAAAATGCGCCATTTCACCTATTTTCTACTTGTCTAAGGATAATGTGGTATGTCCTATCGAAAAAGTAAGCACAAAAAACCGATTGTTTATCGGCTTTTTATCACGCTTAATTTTGCTCTTCTAAGCTTGATTGCTTTCAGCGGCGCTAGTGTTGCACAACAAGCCTTGTCCCTAGAACAAGCGATTAACCTTACTTTAGAACAACACCCTAAATTAAAGCGTTATATTCATCAAAGCAATGCCAATAAAGGCTTGATTAAACAAGCAGGAGTAGGAACTCCTTTAATCATCAACGCTGAGCTGGAAGATGCGTTTGGTACAGGTAGTCGTTCGGGTGTTAGCAGTCTGGAATCTACATTGAGTGTTTCATGGTTGTTGGAGCAGAAGCGCCTTGACGCTCAGGTGAAGGTAGCTGGTGATAAAGCTGCTGAGACTGACGTTAGTCGGGATATCGAAGTGCTCGATCTAGCGGCAGAAACAGCACGACTATACATCACGTTACTATCGCAACAAGAGCAGTTAAAACTGGCAAAGCTAGCGACGCAACAGAACAAAGATGTATTGAAAGATCTCACCAGGCGTGTCAGTGCAGGGCAACTCAGTCAAATTGATCAATTGCGTGCCCAAGCTGAGCTGCATAAGAAGGAACTTGTTGTTGAGGATTTGCTGCATGAAATCGAGGCTACTAAATCGCAATTGGCTGCTCAATGGCAGCAGTCCAATCAAGCTCTAAATGATGATTTTGTTGCCACAGATTCCTTATTAAATATCCCTAGTATTCGGAGTTTAGAGAATGCTTATGAGGAACTCCGCAATAGTCCTGTGTTACAAAAGTTTGCGACTAGACAACGTGTAGCTCAATCAGAAATTGCACTGGCTAAGGCAACAGAAAAGCCCGCTTGGCGAATAAGCTCGGGAGTTCGGCGCAATGAATCTGTTGATGATTTTTCTTTTGTCGCCGGAATTACTATTCCGTTCGGTGCTACTGATCGCAACCAAGGGAAAATTGCAGCCCTAACCTCCCAACAACAAGAACAGCAAGTTTTGGCCGATGCGTGGCAGCGGCAAGCTTCTACGCGGCTGCTTGTGTTGACTCACAAACTTAAGCACAGCCAGCATGTTATCGAAAACCTTACCAATGAAGTGCTGCCCATTTTAGAGCAGGCGAACACTTTGGCGGCAGATGCTTACAAGAAAGGCAGCTATAGCTTAACTGATTGGTTTTCGGTCCAGCAGGAGCAACTTCTTGCACAGTCGGAGCTAATTGAGGCTTACACCAATATTCATTTAAACAATGTTGAACTTGAGCGTTTAACGGGCGCTTCGTTGACGTCTAAGTAAGAGAGGTTGCTATGAAATTACCTTCTATCCATATGTTTTTATTTATATTTCTCGTCACTTTAAGTCATGGGCAGCTTGCATTAGCAAGGGAAGCTAATAGTGATATGGCGGAGGAAATAGAGAAAGGCCCAAACAACGGGCGCCTTTTGAGGCAGGATGATTTTGCCCTTGAGTTAGCCATTTTTGAGGAAGATACGCCACCTGAGTTCAGAGTATTTATCACTCAAGGAGAGCAACCTGTCGACGCCAATGAGGTTTTGGTTAATGTAAAGCTCACTCGGTTAGGCAATGTGATTGATGATATTAACTTCTATCCTGAGAATCATTATTTACGAGGTGATATGGAAATCTATGAGCCCCACTCTTTTGTTGTTTCTGTTCATGCTGAATATCAAGGAAGACAGTATCAATGGGAATATGACAACTTTGAAGGACGAACAAAGATAAGTGATCAAATGGCGACAGCGATAGAGCTGAATACAGCGACTATTGGCCCAAAAACATTTGATGAGTCGTTAAAGGTGTATGGAAAGATCCGCTTGGCTCCTAATGCCATGCGTCATGTCAGCGCGCGTTTTGATGGCCAAGTTCGACAGCTGCATGCGACCTTTGGTCAGCGCGTTGAAAAGGGACAATTGCTGATTACGGTGGAGAGTAATGAAAGCTTGCAAACTCATAAAATATTCGCGCCAATTACGGGTGTTATTACCGAACAAAATACCGCTACGGGTGAACAAACTCAGGGTAAGTCTTTATTAACTATCATTGACCCAAATCAGCTTATGGCTGAACTGGCAGTGTTTCCTTCCGATATACACAAGGTCAGCTTAGGTGCTCCTGTCGTGATTTCAGTGCCAGGCAGTGAGCAGGTTATCGAAACAAAAATCTCCGATAGCTTAGTTACAGTTAATGCCAACCAATCCAAAGTGTTACTAGCCAAGATCGATAATAGTGACGGGTATTTCAACCCAGGTCAGTTTGTGGTGGCGAATATTGCACTTGGCTCCTATCAAGTGCCGTTAGCTATAGAGAGTGAAGCGCTACAGAGCTTTAGAGATTTTACCGTAGCTTACGCTAAAGTGGGTGAAGAGTACGAAGTACGTATGCTGGAACTGGGGAGGCAAGTCGACGGCTGGGTTGAAATCTTAGGAGGGATTAAATCTGGTACTGAGTATGTCAATAAAAACAGCTACTTAATCAAAGCTGATATCGAAAAGTCGGGCGCTTCGCACGATCACTAGGGACGAATCAGTATGTTAGAAGCTATTTTAAAGTTTTCCATCGAACGCAGTAAGTTGATATTGGTTTTAGTGCTGGCTGTTGGCGTTCTGGGGATTTGGAATTTTACAAAACTCCCGATAGACGCAGTGCCTGACATCACTAATGTTCAAGTTGTAATTAACACCGAAGCTTCGGGTTATACACCTCTTGAAATCGAGCAAAGAGTCACTTATCCCTTAGAGACGGCATTGGCAGGCTTGCCCAACTTAGTGAATACACGATCTGTATCGCGTTATGGTTTGTCACAAGCTGTGGCCATCTTTACCGATGATACGGATATCTATTTTGCTCGTCAGTTGGTCAGTGAGCGATTAACTGCAGCCAAATCAGACTTACCGAAAGGGCTTGAACCTGAGCTAGGGCCTATATCTACAGGTTTAGGCGAGATCTTTATGTTTACCGTTGATGTCGACGCTGGCGCAACTCATGAAGATGGCAGTGCAATTACACCGACAGATTTGCGAACAGTCCACGATTGGATCATAAGACCTCAGCTTATGCAGGTTGAAGGTGTGGTTGAAGTGAATCCCAACGGTGGCTTTAAACGCGAGATCTTGATAGCAATTGAGCCTGTGAAGTTGCTAGCACATGGTTTGAATCAGCAAGATGTTGTTCGTGCTATTGGGCAATATAACCAAAATCAAGGCGCTGGGTTTATTGAGCGTAGCGGTGCTCAGTGGCTAGTTCGTATTCCAGGACAGATATCGGATATCAATGACTTCGCCAACGTGCCTGTGGCGACACTAAATGGTCAAGTCATACATATCCGAGATGTAGCGCAAGTTACCGAAGGAAAAGAGCTGCGCTCAGGTGCTGCGACCCAGAACGGTCGTGAAGTAGTGATGAGTACCGTTTTTATGCTGATTGGTGAGAACAGTCAGAAAGTCGCTAAAGCCGTCGGTGAAAAGCTGGTGGAAATTAATAAAAGCTTACCTCAAGGCATAGTGGCAACGCCTGTTTATGATCGAACGACCTTAGTTGATAAAACATTAGAGACAGTGAAGACAAACCTGATCGAAGGTGCTGTTTTTGTCATTGTTATTTTGTTCTTATTGCTAGGTAATTTTCGTGCTGCATTGTTAACGGCTGCTGTGATCCCTGTTGCCATGCTGATGACGGTGACTGGTATGGTTCAGGCAGGCGTTAGTGCAAATCTTATGAGTTTAGGTGCGTTGGACTTCGGGCTATTGGTGGATGGTGCCATCATTATTGTTGAAAACTGCATGCGCCGACTTGGTCATGCTACTCAAGAGCAAAACGACCGCACTTTAAACGTTAAAGCTCGATTGATTCTTGTCTTTGATGCAACGCGTGAGGTCATTCGCCCTGCACTCTTTGGTGTGTTTATTATTACCGCTGTTTACCTACCTATATTCGCGTTGTCGGGTGTTGAAGGAAAAATGTTCCATCCCATGGCAATTACGGTAGTTATTGCTTTAGCAAGTGCCATGCTGCTTTCGGTAACTCTGGTTCCAGCGGCTATTGCCTTGATGTTCAAGAAGCCAGTTGTTGAGAAAGAAAACATTATTTTAAAAGGTAGTGTAAGCCTATATCGCCCAATTTTGGGGTTTGTGATTAAAGCGAGATGGCTGATTGTGCTTAGTGCTATTTCATTGGTTGTTGGTTCAGGTTTTATGGCGACGAAACTGGGTAGCGAGTTTGTGCCGAATTTGGATGAGGGCGATATTGCTATGCACGCTTTACGCATTCCAGGAACTTCTCTCAGTCAGTCGATAGAAATGCAGCGCGTTCTTGAAGAAAACATTGTCAAAATGCCGGAAGTAGAGCGTGTATTTGCCAAAATTGGCACACCTGATGTAGCGACAGATCCTATGCCGCCAAGTGTTGCCGATAACTTCATTATGCTTAAACCGAGAGATCAATGGCCGGACCCAGATAAGCCTAAACAGCAAGTGGTTGATGAGCTAGCCACCATAGTGAACGAGATCCCAGGTAATCGATACGAGTTTTTACAGCCGATACAAATGCGTTTTAACGAGTTGCTTGCAGGTGTGCGTTCTGAGTTGGCCATTAAAGTATTTGGTGATGACTTTGAAACTCTTGCCAGTATCGGAGAACAGATTGGTGCTGCCATAGCCGATGTCGAAGGTGTGGCTGACATCTCAGTTGAGCAGACTAAAGGATTGCCTATTTTAACCATAGTTCCTAATGATGAGCGATTGGCACTTTATGGTTTGAGTAAAGCGAATTTGCAACGCCAGATTGCCTTAGCTATGGGGGGTGAGGTTGCGGGCAAGTATTATCAAGGTGACCGTCGTTTTGACATTGTTGTTAGGTTGCCTGAGTCGCAACGCAGTGATGCTGACAACCTGAATCAGTTACCTATTCACCTCGACAATGGCAGTTATATACCGTTGCAAGAGGTTGCTCGAATTGAACTCATTGCTGGTGCTAATCAGGTTAATCGCGAAAACGGTAAACGTAGAGTTGTTGTTACTGCCAATGTGAGAGGGCGAGATCTTGGTAGTTTTGTGGCTGACATCCAACAGAATGTCAGTAATGAAATCGAGCTACCGGCTGGCTATTGGCTGGAATATGGTGGCACTTATCAGAAGCTCCAATCCGCATCGGAAAGATTAAGTATCGTTGTACCTGCGACTTTGGTTCTTATCATGGGTTTGTTGCTGCTTGCTTTAGGTTCGTTCAAAGATTCTATGATTATTTTTACTGGCGTGCCTTTGGCGCTGACTGGCGGTATTTTCGCACTATGGTTGCGCGGTATTCCTTTTTCGATTTCCGCTGCAGTTGGTTTTATTGCACTATCTGGAATTGCCATTCTCAATGGGTTAGTGATGGTGTCTTTTATTCGTAGACTACGTGCTGACAATTTGCCATTAGAGCAAGCAATTGTGCAAGGTGCATTGGTTCGACTACGCCCAGTACTAACGACGGCTCTAGTAGCTTCTCTAGGGTTTATCCCTATGGCTGTGAATACCGGAATTGGTTCAGAAGTTCAGCGACCTTTGGCTACCGTTGTTATCGGTGGTGTGATTTCGTCGACGATTTTGACGCTTTTTGTTTTACCGGCGCTTTATCGTTTATTGCATGGCGCTAAAGAAAAAGCGGGTGATTTATCGCTGAAAGAAGCCCACGAATTGAGTTGAACAATGAGTTGGCACTTATCTGCGGATAGATGAGATAAGTGCCGATATTGTCAGGATTACTCGGGAATAATCTGTTGATTCATGGCTTTGTCTTTGGCTCTGTCGCTTTCGATAAGCTCTCTTATTAGAGGGCGATTAAGCGTACGCTCTTGATAAGCGACTAAGTGTTCGTAAGTCGATGGGTCAAGCTGTGCATTTTTTGAGAGCACGAAAAACCATGTTAGATAAGCATCAGCAGCAGTGAAGTGATCTCCAAGAAGATAAGGTTTGTCGGATAGATGTTTATTGAGTACTTCAAAGCGCAAAGGTGCTAAGTCTCTGACACGATCTTTGACCTCATCCGTTGCCTCTGGATAAAACACCACGCGGAAGATCTGTTTGTGTAATTCTGTCGCGCAAAACGCAACCCAGCGGGCCATTTGGTAAAACTCTGGACTTGAAGGAGAAATATGGAAATTGGGATCCTTCGATTGTGATTGGAGCCATAAAATCGTGGTCGATGTTTCTGTGATGATCTCATTGTTGTCCAACTTTAATGTTGAGACCTGACCCAAAGGGTTAACATCGTAAAGAGAACCTCCGTTTTCTAATTCTTTGGTGCGAAGGTTTAAATACTCAATGTTCAAAGGAACGTTACCTTCAGCAGCGGCTATCCTAGCCGCAAGAGAGCATGTGAGTGGTGCGTGATAGAGTGTCGCTGTCATATCTTTAATACTCCTTACATTTGCGGCTAGTTTAGCCATTCTTGAGTTGTTGTAATATCGGCATAAGCGAAGCTCAATGCTGACATGTAAGCTGAGTGCACTTGTGATGCTGGTATTGTCTCACCATTGAAGTCAAGATCGCGAGATGCACAAGCATCTTCAACAACAGTGACTTGATAGCCAAAGTCTGAAGCGGCTCTTGCAGCTGCGTCAATGCACATATGACTCATGGCCCCGATGAAAGTGATCTGTGTGATACCGTTTTCATCCAGTATGCTTTTTAACTGAGTGTCTTTAAAGGCATTGACGTAGTGTTTTAGAACAGTCAACTCACCATCTTCTGGAGAGACACTTTCGTGAATTTGGGCGCCGTAGGTATTGGGTTTAAAGAAAGGTGCTTCATCAGATTGAAATTCATGGTGGACGTGCACCACTAAATCACCTTTGCTACGTGTTTCAGCTAATACTTTGGAGGTATTCGTTGTTGCTGCATCAATGTTATGCAACGTCCAATCTCCACCGGGGTAATAATCGTTTTGTAGATCGATAACAACAAGCGCATGTTTACTCATAATTTAATCCTCTTTGTTGATGTATTGTCATTGTAGGTGGAGTAAACAAGGCGTAGGATTGGCATATGTGACATTTTTCGGGTTATATATGCCATCTTGTGCTGATAATGAATACACCATTGGTATTCTTAATTATCCAGGTGCTCAGCGCGCCGCCGTGTTTGGATTAGCTGATTTGTTTGAAACAGCGAATAGGATGTCTGCGAAAGAGAGTTCGGAAGGTGATGCTCGCACTATTCAAGTTAAGGTTATTGAGGATACATCTCATCAACAAGCCCCCCTGTCCACTATTATTCTCCCGCCAAGCTTAAATGATGACACTACGCTTCTTGATGAGGACAGCCTAAACGACTTAGCGCAGCTGCACCAGCAAGGGACCTTATTATGTTCTGTGTGTGCAGGGGCTTTTGTTTTGGCGCAAACCGGTATTTTGGATGGCCGTAAAGCAACAACACACTGGGCATTAGCTGAAAAGTTTAGGGAACTTTATCCCGACGTGAAGTTGGATACCGATAAGCTGGTTATAGATGATGGTGATGTGATCACTGCTGGTGGTCTCATGGCTTGGACTGATTTGGGGCTGAAACTGGTTGACCGCTATCTGGGCTCTTCAACTATGTTAGCAACTGCGCGTTTTATGCTGGTTGATCCGGGTGGCAGAGAGCAACGATTCTACAGTGTCTTTTCTCCTTCATTAACGCACGGCGATGAGCCGATTTTGAAGGTACAACACTGGCTTCAGACCAGCTACGAGCAAGCCATTACTGTGAATGATATGGCAGAAAAGGCGAACCTCAGTACGCGCACTTTTATACGTCGTTTTCAGCAGGCGACTGAGCTAAGTCCTTCAACCTATCTACAACACTTAAGGGTTGGTAAAGCGCGTAGCTTGATGGAGTCGTCTAAGATGACGATAGACAAAATAGCTTGGGAGGTCGGTTATAACGATACCAGCGCGTTTAGGAAGACGTTTCAAAAGTTGATGGGGTTAACACCGCAAGAATATCGTTATCGATTTACTGCTGATTGAACGAGAAGCACTCTGATTACAAGAGCTTTTGTTTGAACACTGAAAATAGGATTTGGCGCACTGTGCAACTGAATTGGCACAATTGGATAGCAGGTTGTCGTCATCTGATTTTAAGCACTTTGCGTCACTTGCTTTAATAGCCTCAGTCAAATAGTTAACTGAGGAAAAGATATGGCATCTTCACAAACAGCTCTTATAACGGGCGCATCTGGTGGTATTGGTATTGAATTAGCGCGTATTCACGCGTCTAAAGGTCGTGACCTCGTTGTTGTGGCTCGATCTGAAGATAAACTTCAAGCGTTAAAAAGTGAGCTTGAATCGCAGTTTGGTGTCAGTGTTTGGGTCATCGCTGAAGATCTTTCTGAGCCAGATTCAGCAAAGAAAATCTATGAACAAACGCAACAACTAGGCCTCAAAATCAGTATATTAATTAACAATGCAGGGTTTGGTGGTCACGGCTTTTTTAACGAGCGAGCTTTGGAAAAAGAGCAGTCCATGATGCAAGTAAACATGGTGAGTCTGACTAACCTAACGCATTACTACTTGCAGGATATGGTGAAAGCTAATTATGGACGTATCCTTAATGTGTCTTCAACGGCATCTTTTCTCCCTGGACCATTACAAGCGGTTTATTACGCAACAAAAGCTTATGTAACGTCTTTTAGTCAAGCCGTTGCTGAAGAAGTGAAGCATCATAATATTACCGTAACGGCGTTATGCCCAGGGGCGGTAGATACTGGCTTTGTCGCCGCTGGCGATTTAGAAGGGTTGGATGTTTTTAAGGGGGCTAAATCACCGAAGTCAGTTGCTCTTGTAGGATACAACGATATGGAAAAAGGCGAGTTAGTTTCGTTTAATGAAGCTGGGTTGAAGTTTATGTTAACGTGGTTCACCCCTTTGTTGCCGAGAAAGCTTGTTTTGAAACTTTCTCGTAGCATGATGGAAAAATAATACAGCGACGACGAAAACGAGCATGAAGTTTATTAATAAATTCGCGGTGTCACCCAAATGGCAGTTGTTGTTTCACGATATGGATATCGATGTTGCTACTGCATTGAAGTATGCGCAACTGCCGCTCGACCTCTTTAGTCGGAAAGATGCTAGCCTGACAGCTGATGAGTATTTTAGGCTGTGGGAGGGCATAGATAGAGCTTCTGGTGATGTTGAGATTGCGCTTAAGTTTGCAAAACATGTGAGTACAGAGTCTTTTGATGCACCTATATTTGCAGCACTGTGCTGCCCAAATTTGCATACAGCAGCGAGCAGGTTGAGTGAGTATAAGGCGTTGATTGGACCGATGAAGCTGAAGGTGACTCAATCTGTAGCTGGCACAAAACTCGATATCTCCTGTGCAGCTGAGAACCTGACTATGCCTCATTCACTGTGCATGGTTGAAGCAACTTTCTTCACACAACTAGCGCGTATAGGCACTCGACAAACGATCTACCCAGTAACGGTTGCTGTTCCTGAATTACCGCAGAATTTAGAACCCTATGAAGCTTATTTTGGATGTCCGATAACCCAAGGGCAGAACGTCAGCATTCAATTTAGTGAGGCCGATGCTAATTTGGCATTTTTGACATCCAGCGGCACCATGTGGAACTTCTTCGAAGAAAAGCTGAATCAGAAGCTAGCTGATATGACTTTGGATTCCAGTATGTCTGAAAGGGTGAGAGCGACCCTGATCGAGATTTTACCGAGTGGGGAATCGAGTATCGATGTGGTAGCAGACAGGCTGGCTATTAGTAAGCGTACATTGCAGCGTAAATTAACCAGTGAAGCGGAAACTTTTCAATCTATATTGACGGCAGTGAGAGATGAACTCGCTTGTCATTATTTAGAAAAATCCGACATGTCCTTAGGAGAGATATCTTATCTCTTAGGATTTAAGGAGCCTAATTCTTTTATTCGTGCGTTTCAGTCGTGGCAGGGCACTTCTCCGAACTATTACCGAAGCCAGGTCGAGCATTAGATGTACCTCATAAAAAACGCCACAACTCGATTGAATTGTGGCGTTCGTATGGACTAACTAAGCTAGCTTACAAAAACGAAAGTAAATCTTCGTCTAACTGCATCAAGGTCTTAGGGTCTGCCATCATAGTTGTTGCTAGTGATTTTGTTCGAGGCAGCATCTGAGCGAAATAAAACTCTGCTGTTTTGATTTTAGCTCGATAAAAATCTCTGTTTTCAACATCTGTAGCCAGTTTTTCGTAAGCTGCTTGAGCCATCTGAGCCCAGAAATAAGCCATGACGATATAGCCGGAATACATAAGGAAGTCGACAGAAGCTGAGCCAACAAAATCGCGATTCTTTTTAGCTTTCAAACCTAAACGGATAGTGTATTGCTGCCAGTTAGCAACAGATTTACTCAATGGCCAGATAAACTTGTTCATTTGGCGCTTATGAGGGTTGCTGGATAAAACGCTCTTATCTTTACAGAAAAGAAGAACTTCTTTGGCAAAAGAGTTTAACGATTTACCGCGACTCAGAAGGATCTTACGACCAAGTAAATCCAGAGCTTGGATACCTGTTGTTCCTTCATAAAGTGTCGAGATGCGATTATCCCTGACTATCTGCTCCATGCCCCACTCTTTGATGTATCCGTGTCCACCAAAGACTTGCAGACCGTGATTAGCACTTTCTGAACCTAGCTCAGTTAAGAAAGCTTTTAAAATCGGAGTAAGGAAACCTAAGCGATAGTCGGCTTTTTTTCGCTCATCTTCGCTTTTTGCGTGTTCGATCTGATCGACTAGCTTAGCTGTGTAGTAAATCATTGCTCTGCCACCTTCGCTGATTGCCTTTTGGGTCATCAACATTTTACGAACATCGGGGTGACAGATAATGGGATCGGCGACTTTGTCTGGACTTTTGGTACCTGACAATGAACGCATAGACAGCCTTTCTTTGGCGTAGATCAGGGAGTTCTGATAAGCGAGTTCTGCAGCGCAGACTCCTTGTAATGCTGTACCAACGCGAGCCGTATTCATAAAGGTGAACATACATTCTAGACCTTTATTTTCAGGCCCAATAAGAACGCCTTTAGCGTTATCAAAATTAAGTACGGCCGTTGCTGAAGCTTTGATTCCCATCTTGTGCTCAATAGAGCCGCAAGAAACATTGTTAAACTCGCCAATATTTCCGTCTTGATCAGTTTGCATTTTAGGGACGATAAACAGTGAAATACCTCTGGTGCCTTTTGGAGCGTCGGGCAAACGTGCAAGCACAATGTGGACGATATTCTCTGTTAAATCGTGCTCTCCGGCAGAGATAAAGATTTTAGTACCGCTGATGTTGTAGGTGCCGTCACCATTAGGCTCTGCTTTGGTTTTAACTTGGCCCAGATCGGTTCCACACTGAGGTTCCGTTAAGCACATAGTGCCAGTCCAAGTACCTTCTGTAAGACGCGTCAGGTACAACTCTTTTTGTTCATCGGTACCATGTGTTTGGATGGTATTCATCGCACCATGACTTAAACCAGGGTACATAGACCAGGACCAGTTAGCTGATCCCATCATTTCTGATTTCACCATGCCTAGTGAGGGTGGGAGCCCTTGTCCGCCATGATCAACCGGGTGAGAAAGGCTTTGCCAGCCACCTTCGACATACTTCTGATAGGCTTCTTTAAACCCTTTAGGTGTTGTTACTTGGCCGTTGTCGAACTTACATCCTTCGTCATCGCCAGTTTGGTTAAGTGGCAGCAGTTCATTTTCACTGAACTTGGCGCACTCCTGCATAATTGCATCGACTAAATCTTGGGTCGCTTCTTCAAATTCTGGATACTTTTGATAATGCGTGTAGTAGTCAAACACGTCTTCGAGTAAAAACTTAAGATCGGCAATGGGTGCTTTGTAACTGAGCATATTTAAACCCTTTTAATATCTAATGATAGTGCTTCATGTTTGCACTGATATTAACGAGTATACAGGTAACTGCCAACTGGTCCAACCACGATGTGTTGTTTTTCAAATGACTGATATCTAGATCAACACGCTCTATCAAATTAGATTTGTTGATTACCTCGTTACTCAAATTGGGGTCTACTTTTTGAAGCAAAAGCGTTAATCTTGTGGGTAAATAAAGTATGCTCTTTGTTGGGTGTCTTGAATACGGAAATCAAGCTTGAGGTCTTGATTTAAGCATTATTAGAATAAATGTGAGTAAGATAAAATGCCTGTAGATCATTGGTTTGTTGCTAACACTGCAAAAAAGCTCCCTAAGTTAACTTTATTTTGTTTCCCTTACGCTGGCGGCGGTGTATCGACTTATGCAAATTGGCATAAATACTTATCAGACGATATAGAAGTTGTTTTTGTTCAACCTCCCGGAAGAGGTGTGCGTTTATTAGATGATCTTTTCGACAATATGGATGACTTAATGGCGGAGCTCTCTCACAAAATACTTCCCAAGCTAAATCGTCCATTTGCGTTCTTCGGCCATAGCTTGGGAAGCCGGGTTGGTTTTGAGCTTACCAAGCGTTTACAACAACTGAGAGCTCCTACGCCTCTGCACTTTTTTGCGTCTGGTAGTCGAGCTCCACATGTTGAGTCTCGAGTTGAAGGTTGGTATTTGCTTCCTGACAGTGAATTTAAAGCAAAGCTCCGAGAGTTAAATGGAACACCTGAGGATGTTCTTAATAATAGCGAACTTATGGATATCATCATGCCTATGCTTAGAGCTGATTTTAAAATTGCAGATGAATACCGAGCAAATCGCGGCAAAATAAACTGTCCTATCACAGTGTTACGAGGAACGGATGACGTCGATGTAAGTATCGATGACACGGAAGCCTGGTCAGAGCTAACGAATAACTTCTCTGGTGTTCATGATGTTGACGGAGACCATTTTTTTATTGATAAGAGCCCTGAAGAAGTCGTTGGTATTGTTGATGAAGTGCTTGTCAAAATTGCACATTCTATGGCGGAACCAACAACTTGTTAGTGTTGAGTTAGTTTTCCAATTTTTCTCTCAAAAAGAGGCATTTTATTCGCCGGTTTGCTAAGGGGCCTATTGGCGGATAAATACGAGTCAATTCTTCACCAATATCGCTAGCTATTTTGCGATTTACGGCTAAAATTTTAGGCAAGACTCTATTTTCTCGACGCTATAGGAATGGCATGACGTGGTATAGCAGTATTCCCCTGTTCCTCAGAATTATTCTCCTCTTGGTTATCCTAGAGGTGATTGAAGGCTATATACACGAATTTAAGCCAGAATATTACTGGTCGATTTTCGTTATTACCATCGGGCTGAGTATGTACATTTTGTACCGATGGTTGAGTCCGTTAGAAGCTGAGAGAGCTCAATCACAGGAACAAGAGTACAGGCTCAAAAGCGTCCTTGATACCGTTAATACTGCTATTGTTACGATCAATGAAGTCGGCATTATTGCTAGCTTCAACGAAGCAGCGCAACGCATCTTCGGTTATGGCGAAGAAGAAGTCATTGGTAAAAATGTCAAAATCCTTATGCCAGATGAGCACAAACATCGGCATGACGGCTATCTCCACAAATATAAAGAAACTGGCGATGCGAGTATTATTGGTTTGGGCCGAGAATTAGTCGGTGTCCGGAAAAATGGCGAGACTTTTCCTTTATTTCTCCATGTTGGTCAAGTCGACTTAGCTCACGGTAGGATGTTTACCGGAGTACTGGAAGATCTCAGTGCGTTAAAAGCGTCACAACAGCAAGAAAAAGACACTCGCCAAGCACTAGAGAATGAGGCTCTTCGAACAGCCGAACAGCAGCAATTGCTTAAAAGTGTTCTGACAACAGTTAGTACTGCCATCGCCACAATCACTGAAGGGGGCATAGTCGAAAGCTTTAACGAAGCGGCTCAGCGTATATTTGGTTATAGCGAAGAAGAAGTCATCGGCAAAAACGTCAAAATGCTGATGCCAGATGAGCATAAGCACCGCCATGACGGATATTTGAAGAAATATGGTGAAACCGGACAAGCAAGCATCATTGGTCTAGGGCGTGAACTTGTAGGCGTTCGAAAAAGTGGCGAAACCTTTCCTCTGTTTTTGCATGTAGGGGAAGTGAATTTAGGTTCGCGCCGCATTTTTACTGGTGTTATGGAAGACCTGAGTAAGTTGAAAGCTTCCGAAGAAGCTGAAAAAGAAACCCGCCTAAAACTGGAAGAAGAAGTGATAAAAGCCGCTGAACAAAAAGTTCGGTTGGAGAGTATCGTTAATACAGTAGGGACAGCCATTATTACCATCAGCAACAAAGGGATTATCGAAAGCTTTAATGAGTCAGCACAGAGGATTTTTGGTTATTCCGATGTCGAGGTGTTTGGAAAGAATGTCAAAATCCTTATGCCGGATGAGCATAGACACCGTCATGACGGCTATCTAAGAGAATATGGCAAAACAGGTAACGCAAATATCATCGGCGTTGGTCGTGAGCTAATTGGTGTGCGAAAAAATGGTGAGGAGTTCCCCATGCACCTGCATGTTGGGCAAGTTAATCTAGATGACCGCACTATTTTCACCGGCGCGATAGAAGACTTGAGTGATCTGAAACAAGCTCAGGTGACGGAAAGAGAAGCTCGCCAAGCCCTAGAACAAGAAAAAGTCAGACTAGAAGAGCAAGATTGGATTAAGACTTCGTTCGTCAGTGTGGTTGCAGATTTGCGAGCAACATCAGACATGAAGACTCTGTCAGAGGTTCTACTTGATAATTTATTGCCGCTACTAGGTGCGCAATTGGGCGTTTTTTATTTTGACGAAGAACTAGAAGACCAAAGAGGCCTGTTAACGCGTTACGGCACTTATGGTTATACGCAAGCGAATAGTTTGAGCAAAACCATTAGTCGTAAGGAAGGTTTGGTTGGTGAGGTTATAAAAGCGGCAACCCTTATCCACCTCAAAGAAGTTCCGGAGGATTATGTCTATCGGGTCGGCTCTAGCTTAGGAGAGTCTGCACCCAAAGAAGTGATGATTGTGCCCATTATGTTCGAAGGCACAGCATTAGCAGTAATTGAGGTTGCGGGGCTTCAATCGTTTAATGCACGACAGTCAGAATTGCTGCTTCAGGTATCGGAAAACCTAGGCATAGTCATCAATCGTATTAAGTCAAATGTGCGCACTGAAGAGTTGCTCACAGAAACGCAGAAACAAGCAGAGCAACTTAAAGCGAATGAGGAAGAGCTTAGAGTAGGCAATGAAGAGCTCGCTCGACAGAGTGCTGAAATGGAAGAGCGGAATCGGATGCTTGAGGAAGCGCAAACCGAGCTCGAAGAAACCAGTCGATATAAGTCTGAATTCCTCGCTAACATGAGTCATGAACTTAGAACGCCACTGAATAGCTTACTCATCCTCTCTAAGATGTTGTCGGACAATAAAGACGGTAACTTAACGGCCAGCCAGGTTAAGAACGCTTCAACCATTTATCATTCAGGCAATGATTTGTTGAGCCTGATCAACGATATTTTAGATCTGTCCAAAGTTGAAGCTGGGCAGATGATGTTAAATATTTCACCGCTTCCTTTAAGTCATTTATCAAGTGAGATCGAAGAATCTTTTGGTCCGATAGCTGAACAGAATAACGTTGGCTTTAGTATTACAGTAGACGATAAGTTGCCTGACGTTATCCTGACGGATGAACAAAGGCTCGCGCAGATATTACGTAACTTTTTGTCTAATGGGTTTAAGTTCACCAAGAAAGGCGAAGTCTCTTTAAGTATTAGGTTAGCGACAGAAAGTGACAACCTACAAAAAGCCAAGCTCAAGCAGAGTGGTGCGGTTGCTTTTGTTGTGAGTGATACCGGCATTGGTATTCCGAAAAATAAGCAAGAGATGATTTTCTTGGCCTTTCAGCAGATTGATAGCAGCATACAGCGGGAATACGGTGGAACCGGACTTGGCCTATCGATTTCCAAACAACTTGCAGATTTACTAGACGGTGAAGTACATGTCGATAGTGCAAAAGGTAAAGGAAGTACTTTTACCTTCTTCTTGCCTCTAACCTCTAGCTCTAGTCATGAAGTCTCTCAATCTGCACAACACATCAGGACACTGGCGATAGCGCCCAAAGTGACAGATATTCGGGACACTACGCCACTGGTCGATGACCGCAATAATTTGCGTTCCGACAAGAAGACTATATTGCTGATGGAAGATGATCCTAAATTTGCCTTGATTGTTGCGGACCTTGTTAGAGATAACGGCTTTAATATTGTTGTCTGTGAAGACGGCGCCGACGGTTATATGTTGGCGAAGGATATCAAGCCTATCGGTGTTATCGTTGACTTGTCACTTTCAGGCTTGAGTGGCCAGTCAGCTATTTCGTGTCTTAAGGATGATCCTCTAACACGCCATATCCCGGTACATGTGGTGGCAGGGACTGGAAACACCGACGAACTAAAAGGTCGAGGGATTATCGGCTTTATGCAAAAACCGGTGTCGCAAGAACAGCTGGTTTCAATCTTAGATCGTTTCGTGTCTATTGCTAAAAAGCCAGTCCGAGAATTGCTTTTAGTTGAAGACAATGAAGTTCAGGCAGAACATATAAAAGAGTTGTTAGGGAATAAAGATATCAACGTCACCCTAGCTAGTTCGGCTCAAGCTGCTAGAGATAGTTTGAATGAGCAAGCGTTTGATTGCATGGTGCTTGACTTCACTCTGCCCGATCTCGATGGTCTTGGTTTGTTGAAATCATTGAGTCAGCACGACCAACTGAACGACTTACCTGTTATCGTGTACACCGCTAAAGACCTCACCAGCGAAGAACAAAAAGAGCTTAAAGTCTATGCTGAAGACATTATCCAGAAAGGTGAAAAAGGAGCCGATAAGCTGCTAGATGAAGTTGCCTTATTCCTGCATCGTGTTGAAGCCAAGTTACCTGACAAACAACGCGAAATACTGAAGAAAGTACATGATGTTGAGGCCATATTAAGCCATAAAAAAGTGCTACTCGTCGATGATGATATGCGCAATATCTACGCCTTGTCAGCGGCATTAGAAGACAAGAATATGGAAGTTATTGTTGCGAAAAACGGGATAGAAGCACTAGAAAAACTAGATGAGCATCAGGACGTAAATATTATCCTGATGGATATCATGATGCCTGAAATGGACGGTTATGAGGCCATGGGACGAATTCGTGAAGCAGGCCCGCACCAAAATACGCCAATTATCGCATTGACTGCGAAAGCGATGGCGGGAGACAGAGAACAGTGTATCGACGCAGGAGCCAGTGATTACATTTCCAAACCCATAGAGATAGAACGCTTGTTCTCATTGATGCGTATTTGGTTGTACTAATATGTCATCAACAAATACGGCTAGTGCATTGGATGCTGACTTAAGAGAAACCGGCATTGCGTTGCTGCTTGAAGCTTTATACGCGCATCATGGATATGATTTCCGCGAATACTCTCGTGCCTCGATAACGCGCCGAGTTCATGCTTTTATGGGCAAATATCGTATCGATAATATTGGCGAAATTATTGAACGTGCCAGACGGGATAAAACTTTCTTAGCCTTACTCATTTCAGAAATTTCGGTCACTGTTACTGAGATGTTCAGGCAGCCATCGGTGTTTAGTGCCTTTCGTGATCATGCGTTACATGCCTTAGCTTCAAAGCCATCGTTAAAGGTCTGGATAGCAGGCTGTGCTACGGGAGAAGAGGCGTTTTCGCTAGCCATTGTGCTTGAAGAATCGGGCTTACTAGAGCGCACACAAATTTACGCGACCGATATCAACCCCGTCTCTTTGGATAATGCCTCCCGAGGAATTATCCACACCAGTAAGCTGAAACGTTATACGACTAATTATCATGAATATGGTGGAAAGCGTGATTTCTGCAGCTATTTTATAGTAAGGGAAGAGGCAAGTTTCATTGAAGCTTTCCTGAAAGAACGGATTTTATTTACATCGCATAACCTAGTGCATGACGGGGTATTCGGCGAAATGGATGTGATATTTTGTCGTAACGTCATGATCTATTTTACACCTGAATTGCAGGAAAAAGTGCTCGCACTTTTTTTGGAAAGTCTGAGCAGTGAAGGGTTTCTGTGCTTAGGGAGTAAGGAGAGCTTGTACCTAAGTGGCGTTGAGCATCATTTTCAGATTCTCAAACAAGGCGAGAAACTCTACAGACGAAAGAAAGTAGAACAAGGAGCTCACTATGTGGCTTGATAAGGTTAATGTACTGTTAGTTGATGATCATGAGCCGAATTTAATTGCATTAGAGCAAGTTTTAGAAAACCCCGAGCTGAACATCCACAAAGCTTCTTCAGGGCAAGAAGCTCTGGAAATGATGCTGACCAACGAATATGCCATTGTTTTACTAGATGTGAACATGCCTGAGATGGATGGTTTTGAAGTTGCCAAGCTGATGAAAGCCAGGAAAGAAACCCGAAACCTGCCAATTAGCTTTGTGACAGCGATAAACAAAGAAAAGAAGTATGCCATCCAAGGATACGAAATAGGTGCAGTTGATTATCTCTATAAGCCGTTGGAGCCTGAAGTCGTCAAGAGTAAAGTCAGTGTTTTTGTGGAGCTATTTCGACTTAGAAAGCAAAGTGAGAACCGGCTGAATGTCATTCAATCCTCTATGGATGGGATTGCAATACTCAACGAGGATATGCGCTTTGTATCGGTTAATGATGCCTTGGTGAATATGTTGGGTTACAAGGAAGAAATCGACTTAGAAGGAGAGCTGTATGAGCTTATTGTTGATCCGTCTAAAGACATTGAACTAACGAAAGAAATCTTTAAACAACTCGGAAATAGTGGACGCTGGAAAGGTGAAATTTATTGTAAAAGGCGTGATGGTGGCGCTTTCCCTGTCAGCGCCTCATTAAATCAATCGAGCAATGGCATTATTTGCATTATTCGAGATATCACCGAGCGTAAAGCTGCAGAAGAGCAAATGAGAATGCTGCAATCGGTCGTGGAAAATGCCAACGATATGGTTGTGGTTACCGACCCTATGCCAATTAACGCGCCCGATGGACCCAAAATACGCTATGTAAATGCTGCTTTTGAACGAGTGACAGGATATTCGAAAGAGGAGGCTATTGGGCAAACACCTCGTATGCTCCAAGGAAAGAAAACGGCTAGAGAGCAGCTTAACAAGATCAAGCAGGCACTTATTGAAGGCAAAGAAGCCCACGTCGAGCTGCTGAATTACACAAAAAATGGTTATGAGTACTACAATGATCTTCGTATTGTGCCGGTTAAGAATAGTCGAGGAGAAGTTCAATACTTTACATCTATTCAACGCGACACGACTTCGCGCAAGACCATGGAACAAGATATCAAAAGAGCCAATAAAGAGTTAGAGACTTTTACTTATATCACTTCGCACGATATGCGTTCGCCTTTGGTCAGTTTGAAAGGCTTTTGCGGTGAGCTAGAAGAAGCATTAGATACCTTGCAACCGGCGATTGAATCAGGATTAAGCAGCTTATCTGAACAAGATATGGCGAAAGCTCAAAGAGCGCGGGACTTGTATATTCCTTCGGCTTTGAAATACATCAAACTGGGAACTCAAAAGCTCGACTCTGTTACAGGATTGTTATTGGAATTATCAAGGACGGGCAGGAGAGACCTGAGCTTTGAAGCTATAGATGTCAATCAACTGGTTCGAGCTAGCTTGGACGGTTTAGGCCATCAAATTAAACAGTCAGATATTTCAGTGACAGTTGATGAACTACCGGATGTTGTTGCTGATCCCGGGGCTTTTGCACAAATTATCGGTAATGTTTTGGATAATGCGATTAAGTATTTAGATCCAAAACGACCAGGTGAAATAAGAGTTCAAGGGAAAGTAGAACAGGCACATACCATTTATTCAGTGACTGATAATGGTCGAGGGATACCTAAGAATCAAATGCATAAGGTTTTTGAGGTGTTTAGGCGAGTAGGTGATGTAGAACATATCGCAGGTGAGGGAATGGGAATCGCATTTATTAAAACCTTATTGAACAAGCATCACGGAAGAATTTGGTGTGAATCTGAAGTTGATGTTGGAACAACCTTCTTTTTTAGCATCAGTCATCACTTAGAGCAGCAAATGAGTGTTCAGTAGAGGAGTTGAGCTATGACAAAAGTGACGGACGAAGTCAGTGTTTTGCTGGTGGAAGACGATGATGGACATGCGGATTTAGTGATGTGGAATCTAGAGAAAGCAGGTATTCAAAATCCACTTTATCGTGTTAAGAATGGGCAGCAAGCGCTCAACTTCTTGTTAAAACAAGAAGAGTTTATGGATGCAGAAATCCCTTCTCCCGATAACTTGGTGATGCTGTTAGATATCAATATGCCGGTTATGGATGGATATGAAGTGATCAAGTTTGTTCGCTCTCATGAGGGAACGAGGTTGTTGCCTATCGTGATGTTAACGACTGCCGAAGATAAACGCGAAGTGACCAAATGCTATGAGCTTGGATGTAATTTATTTATGAAAAAGCCGATTGAGCATAGTGAGCTGACTAGTTTAATTCAGCAACTTGGGGCGATATTGGCGCCCATGCGTGTTCCATTAGCGGGCGGTCAAAGTTAATGGATACCTGCATTCTTTATATCGAAGACGACGAATTACAAATCGCATTAACCAAACATACGCTACAAAGACAAGAGTATGCATTTCATCTAGATTTCGCAGAAACAGGTAAAGAAGGTATTGCTGCTTTTGATCCCGATAAGCACTCAATGGTCGTTGTAGACTATAACTTACCCGATATGGAAGCACCTGAAATCGCACAGGGACTTCTTAAAAAGCGAGCACCCTTCCCTATTGTTTTCATGAGCAGTGCTTATATGGAGTCACAAATAGAGGAAGCTGAGCAACTTGGAATAAAAGCCTGCATTACTAAGAGTGACATCAAGGAAAACTTGAAACAAATTGCTGAGCTAGCGATAGGGTAATAAGTCGAAAAGCTATCTTGTACTAGAGCTCAACAATGTCAGTTTTAATGCTGCCCACAAAGGCTGCTATTTCACCTTGCTCTGTCGGAGGAATACCTAGGTTGTTCATGGTTGCTACAGCATGCTCCAAGAATATGTCCCAATCTTCATTGCTGATATTCATGCCGACATGCGATAGCTTCATATCTCTTCCTGTATAATAAACGGGGCCACCGGTCTTGTGGGCTAGATAATCAATAAGAAGCTGCTTTTCCCTTGCGATACCGTCATTACCTCTATGTTGCCAAAATCGACCTAGTTGTGGATCACTCTCAAGCCGAGGTAATAGGTCGTTGCAAAAAGCGGTTAATGCGTCATACCCTCCAAGGCGGTCATAAAGGCTAGCTTTGTCTGTCATGAAACTCTCCAATAAATAAGTAAACTTTTCTATATGTTTAGTAGCTTGGTTTAAGACATTGGAAAGCCGAGAACAACGACTGTCGCCTCGGCTAACGTAGATTTACTTAGAAGTTGTTATGCGGTCCAAACACTTCGTAATGAACGCGATCTTCAGCGACGCCGAGCGATACTAATTGCTCTTTAGCAAATCGCATAAAGGGCACAGGACCACATAGATAGAAGTCTCCGTCATTGATCGGTAACTCGATATCTGAAAGATTCATCATACCGTGTGCAATGTCTTTGTGATCGCTTTGTTCATTGCGATACCAGACTTTTTGCTGCCAGTTGTTGGCGCTAATAATATCTTGCGTACGCGTTGAAAAAGAATGTTCTTGGCTGTCTTCACAAGCATGCAGATACTGTACAGGTTTGTTGTACTGTTTCTGTGCTAGGTTTTCGAGAATGGATTGCATAGGCGTGATGCCTACACCCGCTGAAATTAAGGTTACGGGCGCTTGTTTATCTGTAAAGAAGAAGTCTCCCGCGGGTGCATAGGCATTGATTGTGTCGCCAACATTGATCCAATCATGCAGGTAGTTGGAAACAACGCCCGGGTTATCGTTTGCTTCTCGTTTAACTGATATACGATAGGTCTGGCCGTTCGGTGTGTGAGACAAAGAGTATTGTCTTATCTCTTTGTAAGTCGCATTTTGTGGTGCAACTTCAATGCCGAGATATTGCCCTGGCAAGAAATTGATAACAGCGCCTTTATCTGTGGCTTCTAACAAGAAGCTGGTAACCCAGCGAGATTCTTTAGTTTTTTCTATAACGGTAAAACTTCTAGCGTCTTTCCAGCCGCCATTGCTTTGACCGCGCTCCTCGTAAAGTTCGCTTTCGCGTGTGATGAAGATCTGAGCTAAGAATTGATAGGCATGTGTCCAAGCGTCTTCTACTTCTGGCGTAAACGCTTCGGTAGCTAACTCTCTCAGTGTTTCAATCAAGTGATGACCGACAATGGCATATTGTGCAGGTTGTATATTCATGCTGGTGTGCTTTTGAGCTATGCGCTCAACGGCTTGAGTGAGTGCGCCAAGGTTTTCGATGTTCTTAGCGTAGGCAGCAATAGCTTCGAATAGCGCCACCTGTTGGTTTTCATTTCTTTGGTTAGACATATTAAAGACATTCTGTAACTCAGGATTGTGCGTAAACATCCTTTGATAGAAGTACTTGGTGAGAGCAGGCCCTGCATTCTCTAGAATTGGAATGGTCTTTTTGATTATCTCAATATGTTGATCAGTTAGCATTTTTACTCCAGTGCTTAAATAAGAAAAAGTAATCAGGAATCACGTTAAACCCTGCCGGTATCAACGATCCTTGGTTTGGTTAAAATCGGAAAATAAACAGTTAAAAAAATGATGCAGGCGGCTATCCAAAAGGCCGCGCTCATGTTCCAGCCCAATAGGTGCTGAGACATTGTTGGTAAAGCAAATCGTGTTATTGCAGCAGCGATTATGAGAAGAAACAGCCAAGATATCGCCTTCGAAGGTTGTAGCTTTCTGCCTGTGTGCCCCAGAGAAACTCGGCTCATCATAGAAAAAATCATCAGGCCCATAGCGGCAATGGTGAGAATATGGAGTGCATCACCAAATCGGATAAAGTTGGAATAGCTGCTGATACCCAAGGTAATCAAGCCAAGTCCGACAAAGGCATAAGACAAGTGTAAAGACCATAACAACGGAATACGTTTTGCAGACATAGAACGCCAAAAAAGCATTCGAGCTAAGTGCAGAGCGCCTGCCACTATCATTAACAGCGATGACGGAATTGGAGTTGTCACAAATTTTTCTAAGAAAAATATGAAGGCGCATAGCAATGAGGCTGAAATGGTTGCGATTGAGAGGTTATTTGGGGGGGTGATTGGTGCTGTTCTGGCACCCGACACAGTGAAGAAAGGAATAACACGACCACCAACGACACCCATGAGCACACAAAACATTAAGATAGCTGTTCTCGCAAGGTGTATCGCTATGTCTGAATGTCCGTAAAAATCAGTCAATAGAAAACCGATATTGAGTAGCATGAGCAGAGCCAGGATCGGGATAAATTGAAGATTTCTATGATTAGCGCTGATGATCACTAATTTGGCAAAGTAGAAAATAATGGAAAGCCACCACATTGTTTGTAGTGCGACAGCGACAAATAAGCTTGTGTCTGTACCAAGGTGCAAGAAAACCCTAACACAAACCCAGAGGGTGATAACGGCCAATAAAGCCAGGCCTTTGATGCTTGGAAGACCTGTCCAAGTTTGAACAGCGGTCAGTAAAAATCCGGTTGCTACTGTCGCTCCAAAGCCAAAAATCATTTCGTGCATATGCAAACTAGTTGGGTTAATAGCAGCCTCAAGAACAAAGTAACCATTAAGGAACAGTATCCAAACCCCAACGCCTACGAGTGAACAGAGTGTGGCGAGTAAAAAGAACGAGCGGAATGCTAACTGCAAAACCGGTAGCTCCTGCACTTTTTTAGTGATATTGGATTTTGA
Organism: Alteromonadaceae bacterium M269; assembly: GCA_004353515.1. Lineage (GTDB taxonomy): Bacteria > Pseudomonadota > Gammaproteobacteria > Enterobacterales > Alteromonadaceae > M269. The sequence continues at coordinate 141,221 of SMNZ01000005.1, forward strand.
TGCTGATTCCTGAGGTTGCTCATGGGCCAGAATCAAGAGTTCAGAGTCGATGAGTTGAAACACTTAGACTTCCTCTCCTAAACCATGCATGGCAACGCAACGAAGTACATAGCCCACCTTCAAAACGCCTGCCAGAACAATGGTGGCGACATGGGCAGCCATTTGTGTTCCCAAGCTGAAATAGGTTGGAAAAACAAAAGAAATAGCGATGCTGAATGTCAGCAACACAACAGAGGCAATTAGTGTCCAGTTAGCTGCGACTAAGCACTTTTGATAAGCCTGAATATCACCGGGTAACTCGATTGTTGGTAAAGTTAATTGTGGATACATAATGTGCTCCCAGAGTTATAAACTCTTTCTCTATTGCAGTATTCACACTAGAGATTGCAACGGGTGTGCCATAAATTAACTTTATATTTTTCAATAGTTTATTTGGCTTGATGAAATTGCATGTGTCATTTCGACTCATATTAGTGTAGTTATAATGACTCACATGATGTTTTTTGACATGGTGCATATATGAGTGATATTTCTTCTACTGCGTTGATCGAGCTAGCTGTTGATTTGGCGAGTAGTTTGAATACAGAAAATCGGTTTGATCGATTGCTTGATAATGTTCGAAAGATTATTGCTTGTGATGCGGTTGTTTTGCTGTCACATCACGGTGATATGCTAAAGCCTATCGCCATGCAAGGATTGAGCAGAGACACTCTTGGTCGCCGCTTTTTTATTAAAGACCACCCTCGCTTTAAGATACTCTGTGAATCGTCTCTACCAGTGAGGTTTGCGGCAGATTCGTCCTTGCCCGACCCCTATGATGGTCTTTTGATGGATCGTGAAGATGACTTACCTATGCATTCTTGTATGGGGCTCCCTTTATATTTTGAAGATCGGCTGTTGGGCTTGCTAACTCTCGACAGTTTAACCCCGCATTTATTTGAGGATATTGCTGAGCGAACATTGCAATTGATCTCGTCTATCGCTGCCGCAACTTTGAATAATGCACTACTGATTCAACAGCTGGAATCACAAGCTGCGCATTCTCAACGCGTTGTCGAGGAATTGACTGAAGAAGCGTTAAAACGCGACGGAGGTGAGCTCATTGGTGAAAGCTCAGCCATGCTTAAGTTAAAGCAAGAAATTGATATCGCTGCGCCATCTGAATTTACGGTGTTAGTTGAAGGCGAAACCGGTGTCGGTAAAGAGCTGGTTGCAAGAACTTTGCATCGCCAATCTGCTCGCAGCCAAGGTCCAATGGTGTACGTTAATTGCGCTGCCTTGCCTGAAAACCTGATAGAAAGTGAATTGTTTGGCCATGTTAAAGGTGCTTTCACTGGCGCAGATAAAAATCGTGAAGGTAAATTCTTGCTAGCACATGGCGGAACGCTATTTTTAGATGAAATTGGTGAGCTGCCTTTGGCTGCGCAAAGCAAGATGTTGCGTGTTTTGCAAAGTGGAGAGATTCAGGCAGTCGGTCAGGATCAGGTTGAGATTGTGGATGTACGCATAGTGGCTGCAACTAACAGAGATCTCAAAAAGGAATCTGATGAAGGTCGTTTCCGTCCTGATCTCTATCATAGGTTAAGTGTCTACCCGATTAATGTCCCTGCCCTAAAAGATAGGCTCGGAGACATTCCGCTTCTCGCCGGGTATTTTGTCGAACAAGTCAGGCGTAAACTAGGTGCCGGACAGTTAAAAATATCGGGTGGAGCTCTCAATTTGTTAGAAGCCTACGGTTGGCCTGGTAACGTTAGGGAATTGGAACATATTGTTAGCAGAGCTGCTTTAAAAGCGCTGTCGCAGCAAAAAGATAAAGCCATTGTTTCAATTAGCGCGAGTGATTGTGGTGAGCTGAATCATCACTTATCAAATGACGCTTCTTTCCCAAATTCTGATGTGCAAGAAGGCCATCAGGATATGAGCTTGCGAGAAGCGACAGATGCTTTCCAAAAACAACTGATTACCCGTTTATTGACGCAAGAAGAAGGTAACTGGTCTGCTGCGGCCCGTCGTTTGGGAACTGACAGAGCTAATTTAAATCGCCTAGCGAAGCGCCTTGAAATTAAAGTTGTGAAGTCAGTTAGACATTAGATTGATCTACCACTCGGTATTCTGCATACAAAGGGTATGGAAACTCGTTGTGTTTTATACCTTTGCGTACATTAAGACTTATTTTAGGCGACCAGCTCAGCCAGTCCCTGCCTAGCCTGCAAGAATGCGATAAAACCAATGACTGGCTTCTTATGGCTGAAGTGCGTGAAGAAGCGACTTACGTTAAACATCATAAGAAGAAAATCGCTTATCTATTTTCGGCTATGCGCCATTTTGCCGTTGAACTGCGAGCCGAGGGGTACAAGCTCCACTACACCCACTATGAAGACGAATCAAACACGGGCAGTTTGTTTGGTGAAGTTCAGCAGCTTTGTGAAAGTCAAACCTTCGAACGTATTGTTGTAACACAGAGTGGTGAATACCGGCTTCACCAAGAGATGCAAAGCTGGCATCAACGTCTTGGAATACCGGTTGTTATTCTTGATGACACGCGTTTTTTGTCATCAATTAATGATTTTAAGCGATGGGCGCAAGGACGTAAGCAATTACGTATGGAGTACTTTTACCGCGAAATGCGTAAGTCGTTGCATATTTTAATGGATAACGATCAACCTATTGGTGGCAAATGGAATTTTGATAGCGCTAACCGAAAAGCTCTACCCAAGCATATTCAGATCCCCAATCCGACTCGTTTTGGACCCGATGAGATAACGCAGAAAGTGATTGCCCTTGTTAGAGAGAGGTTTGCTGACCATTTTGGTGATCTCGATGATTTTCACTATGCAACAACTCGAGAGCAGGCGTTGAAGGTCCTTGATGAGTTTATCACGGAACGACTTATAAACTTTGGCGACTATCAAGATGCCATGGCTCATGACAAGCCATGGTTATTTCATTCGCATATCAGCTTTTATCTGAATAGCGGTTTGTTGTTGCCAATGGAAGTCATTGCGGCAGCTGAAGTTGCATATCGCCAATATGCGCTGCCTTTGAATGCAGTTGAGGGTTTTATTCGGCAGGTGCTTGGGTGGCGCGAGTATGTGCGTGGTTTGTACTGGTTAAAAATGCCTGATTACCAATCTGAAAACTTCTTGAATGCACAGCGTCGGCTACCTGGGTTCTTTTGGACAGGCAAAACAAAAATGAACTGCTTGTCGCAGTGTATTACTGATACCAAGAAAAACGCCTATGCGCATCATATTCAACGGTTGATGGTGCTTGGTAATTTTGCATTGTTGGCTGGCCTACACCCCGATGATGTGAATGAGTGGTATTTGATTGTTTATGCTGATGCTTATGAGTGGGTAGAGTTACCTAACGTCACTGGGATGATTTTGTTTGCTGACGGTGGCGTGTTGGCGAGTAAACCATACGCAGCAAGTGGTGCCTACATCAATAAAATGTCTAATTATTGTCAGCACTGTCATTACAACGTGAAGGAAAAAGAAGGTGCGCAGGCTTGCCCTTTTAACTATCTGTACTGGGATTTTCTGTCTCGTCATATCGAAATTCTGGGGAACAACCCGCGTTTGGGTATGCCTTACCGGACTTGGGCTAAAATGTCTGATGACAAACACCAAGCCGTTAAAAGAGACAGTGATATTTTCTTCAAAATGCTAGATGCGAATGAAGAAGTCTGAGTTGCCGACTAAAATGTGTCCGGTGTGCGACCGCCCTTTCGCGTGGCGTAAAAAATGGGAGCGAGATTGGGAAAACGTTAAGTACTGTTCTAAGCGTTGCGCGGGTCGATCAAAGTTATTGCGAGCTTAACGTTTCCTTAAGGCTAGGTAATAGGCGGCGACTGATAGGAATAATCTGGCTGTTTGAAAGCTCAAGCTCTCCGGTACCAGAAGGCAAACGGCGCATATGAGAGATATGTTTGGCGTTAACGATGTAGGAACGGTGTACCTTGATGAAATAGCTTGGAAGTTCCTTAGACAATCCGTTCAAACTTCCTGAATGCAGAATGGTTTTATTGATTAGAGCGACTTCTACATAATCCCCTGCTCCCTGACAGTATAAAACCTCCTCCGCTTTAGCTCGTATCAGTTTGCCTGAGTCCTTGAATGTTATGGTCTGTTCGTTACTTTCCTGCGTTTTGATTTCTAATGCTAGCTGTAGCTTTTCTGCCCTTTGTTTTTCAGCAGAAAGCTGATCTTGCTGTTGAACCTTGGTCTTGGCTTCGTAGGTGAACAAATAAGCCAATAGTGCTGCAATACAGTAGTAGAGATAGACATCTAAGAAGTTGTAAGGCGCAAAATAAATTAATGCACTGAAGGCGAAAATTATAAGGGCCGGTCCATAGGCAGTTTTTCGGTGCGTAAAGTTTTCATATGCAATGAGGACTGCTGTTAGTAAAGCCGGAAACATCATGCTGTAAGCAGCCAGTAAGTCTGGTTCCGTTTCTATCAGTCGCCAGGTAATCAGTAAGACTAAGCCAACGCCAATTGCGAATCGCTTTTTTATGTGGGTGAATTGGTTGAGAGTTTGTACCAATAACGAGATACCGAATGTGCAGGCCAAAAACCAAATAAGGTTGAGCCTAATATCATGCCAAGGGTAGGTGTAGGCATAGAGTCCTCGGGATACTTCAACAACTAATTGTAAAGTAGCAGTTAAGGTCAGCAGCATTAGATAAGCTAAATCTAAGGACTTTGGCTCAAGCAGCATGCGCCTAATGATATAGATCAAGCTTAACAGCATAACGCCCAACGGAATAAGCGTAGGCATGTAGTGTTTTAGGTAATAAGTTGTATCAGCCTGATAGACATCGACGTAAATCCGATTGAAAGGATTGAGATATTCTCTCTGTGCGTTATGACTTGAAAGGTACAAAGTTAATTGATTTTCAGAGCCGTCAATTGCGGTTCTCGGTACATAGAAAACAGTGTCGAATTGGCCACTGACTTCATTATTTGCATCAAGGCTAGGCGTGCCGTTTTCTCCGATCTTTATATTATTTAAATAAACCTGATTGCTCATATGGCCCGAGATAAAAAGCCCAATGGGGTTCTGGCTAACTAATAATTCCTCTGGAATGACTAAAGGCATTGTTATCCAAGCACTTCTGCCTGTCATGACGTAGTCTTGTATTGTGGTGGCTATGCAATTGCTGGCTTCAAAATCAACATTTTCTAACACGGATTGTGTCGCAGGACATGCGGTAATGGTTTGAGCTTTCACCGGTGCTGAGCCAAGTAATAGCCATAGAAAAACTAAATACAGATAGAAGGTTAAACGCATAGTGTTCTTTTACGATTCAAAGTGGCTACCGCTGACAGAAAATAGCCTGCCGATAGTCGATAGCCCTTGGTAATAAAGGTGTGAATAGATAATGCTTCATGTATCGACTGATAAAATGAATGAGAAGTATGAATACAAATTCCTTAAAAATCTCAGCAATAGAGCCAGTGGTCATCATAGGTTTTAAGGCTTTCGCAAGCAATCTACAGTTGGTTTCGTTTTATTTCACTATGCAGGATGTTAATCAATGAGCTATCGCATCAAAGGAATACTGTTTTTCTTCACCCTGTGTTTTTCGGTTTCGTCAGCAATGGCTAAACCTATTCTCTGGCATGGCGTCCCGGTAAAACCTGATGAGCAGTTGTTGTCAGGACAACTCAATATCAAAATAGAAAAAGGTAACGTAAAAGGTGAAATTAATGACTTATCTGCTACGAGTCGCCTTGATGACAATAAGCATTTTACGCTGACATTCAAACCTAAGAGTGCAAAAAAGTTAAGTGCTAGTGACGGCGCATTCAGAGGATATATCACCAACGAAAATGAGCTGCGGGGGCATTGGATACGCTATGGCATGCGAAAAAGAGCATCTTATCCCTATGCAACACCCGTACGTTTCTCGAAAAACGGTAACCAATATAGCGGAGCTGTAGAGCCTCTTAAAGATGAGTTATCACTGTTCTTTATCACGGAGCCGAAATCCGAAGATCGTTATAAGATCAAAATCTTCGTCCCCGAAAACAATGTCGGTCGCTTTTATCGTAAAACAGAATTGGTGTTAGCAGATGAAAAAGCTATATGGTGGTCTGTGCTTAATGATGAGGACGAAGAATTTTCCAGAGGGCCATATGATGAGGAGTTAGGGTTCTTTCATCTGCAATTGCCTGACTGGGGTGGGGATGTGCGTTTTGATAAACGTATAGATGATAGCCAGGAACTTCTTGCTGCTAAGCGTCATCAACCTTATCAAATACCCGCAAAAAAAGATGATGGTTGGCCTGTAGGTCATGCGGATAAATTTAATATCGACAGTGCGGTGCTTGAAGGTTTCGCTGACAAACTGCGATCTGAGCCGGCCGAATCAGCGCTTGAAGCACAGACAGAAGCCTTTTTGGTAGCACGCAATGGCGTACTGATCTTCGAACAATATTTTAGGGGCTATGACCCAGATGTTCCTCATGACTTGCGCTCTGCATCAAAGAGTCTCACCGGAATTTTACCGGGCTTAGTCGAGCAAGCGGGACTCGTTGATAAGAACGACAAGCTTTTAGAAACAGGCATTTACGAGACTTTGAAATTCAAAACGGATGACGCCAAAAAACAGCAAATCACACTAGAGCATGCATTAAGTATGAGCACGGGATTAGATTGTGATGACAATCAGCAAGACTCCCCCGGCAATGAAGACACCATGCAGTATCAACAAGAAGAGCTCGATTGGTTTCGTTATATTTTAAGGCTGGATGCTGTTCATCAACCCGGCACTCATCTCGCTTATTGCTCGGGAGGTATCAATCTAGCTGGGCCTGTTTTAACAGCAAAAACTGAGCTAGGGGTTCCTGTTTTGATTGAAGAGCTGTTTGCTCAACCGCTTGGCATTAAAAAATATCACATCAACTTACTACCTGATGGACAGCAAGCTTATTCTGGTGGAGGCCTGCAATTGCTTGCACGGGATTTCTTGAAAATGGGGCAGTTGATGTTGAACAAGGGGCGTTGGGGAGATAAGCAGTTACTGGCCCCTGCTTATGTTGAAAATGTTCTGACACCTAGAGGGGAAATGTTCGGCGATCAATATGGCCTAGGCTGGTGGCTGCGTACCTATCAGGTTGATGGGCATGATTACCACGTATTTTACGCAGGTGGAAATGGTGGACAGCAGATTATGGCAGTACCTGAGCTTGATTTGGTGGCAGTATCTTTAGGCTCTGCTTATGGGACGCGTGGTACCTTTAAAATGAGGGATGATTGGTTTCCCAATATCATCTTGAGTAAAGCAATAAAAACGTACAAGGGGCCTTAGGATGAGCAGAGTGAGTAGGCGTTATATCTTTGCTTTAGTCACTATGTTTGCTGTGACATCCTGCACCGCAGTGGAGCCCTGCGAAGAAGAAACACTGGAATGTGTCTTAGCTGGTTATGATCAGGATAAATATGGTGATCTCCGTTCGGTTGTTGTCATTAAAAACGGAGAAACCATCGCTGAGCGCTACTACAATGGCAATGATTCTGAAAGCTTAGTCGATGTGAGATCAGCAGGCAAAAGTGTGACGTCATTGCTATTTGGCATCGCGCTAGATAAAAAGCTGATAAAGAGCCTAGATCAGACCGTCTCAGACTATGTACCGCAAGCAAGGCAGAGCGAGTTGGGAAAGGTTCCATTCGATCACCTGTTGACCATGCGTACTGGTTTGGATGCTGATTCGAATAATCCTGATTCTGTTGGAATGGAAGACAATATGGATGCTTCAGATGATCCATTTTCTTTTGTCTTTAATGTACCTCGAGTCGAAGCTTCGGGTGAACGATACGTCTACAATTCTTTGGCTGCTTACACTGCGGGGCTTGTTGTTGGAAAGGCAACACAGGATGGGTTAGAGGCTTTTGCACGTAAAAGCTTATTTGAACCACTCGATTTTGAGCGCTGGAATTGGCAGGAGGACCACTCAGGATATACCAAAGGGCAAGGTAATCTCTTTTTAACTGCACCAGATTTTGCTCGAATAGGGTTGATGGTGCTCAATGGTGGTCGATACAACGGTAAACAAATCGTTAGCCAAAGTTGGATTGAGGAAAGCTTGAAACCGCACGTTGATGTGTCAAAGATTGAGTTCAACGCATCGGGTTATGGGTATTACTGGTTCAAGCAAATCCACCGAATAAATGGCGAATCAATCGCAGTGAATTTTGCGTCGGGCAATGGCGGTAATAAGATCTACATTATTCCTGCATATGACATGGTGGTTTCTGTGATGTCTACCGCGTACGGCCAAGGCCGGGGGCAAAGGCGATCTGAAGATATTTTAAAAGCTGTTCTGGCAATCGAGAGTTCGAAACAAAATAGCCTCACGCAATAAGTTAGCGCCGTCTCGGTCTATCTAAAACCGTATGGCGCGCTAAGACACGTTTACCTTCTGCTTTAACGTCGTCTCTTTTCTTGAATGACCAGAGCTTATCACGCGCCTGTTTGGCGCTTTGCTCAATATCAATAATCGGATGAGGGTAGGTATCGCCTAGAGTAACTTCATAGAGCTGTTGTTCCATAGGTGTCATTAGCCAAGGCGTGTGTATGAGTTCGTTAGGCACTGCGGCAAGTTCTGGAATAAAACGTCGAATAAACTCACCTTCTGGATCTTTTTCTTGAGATTGCTTAACTGGGTTGTACAAACGAATGACATTAATACCGGTTACGCCAGCTTGCATTTGAAACTGCGGGTAGTGGATCCCAGGCTCAAAATCTAAAAATAGCCGGGCTAGGTGCGTTACGCCGTCACGCCAATCAAGGTCCATATGGTGGCATAGAAAGCTAACGAGCATGGAGCGCATCCTAAAATTAATGTAGCCCGTTTGATGTAATGCGCGCATACAGGCATCGATAATTGGATAGCCTGTTTGACCATTTTTCCATGCTTCTAGGCGTTGTTTACGCACTTCCCCTTGGATGTAGGTATAGTGATTGTAGGCCTGATTCATCGGACGAAATTGCATCTCAATTTCACTTTCGAATTTTTGGATAAAATGGCAATGCCAGTGTAAGCGAGATGTGAAGGCTACCAGCGTCCTGCGCCACCCTTTGGTATGCCATCGCGCTAAAACAAACTGATAAATCTGTCGCAGGCTGATATTTCCCCAAGCTAAGTAAGGCGAAAGCCTTGAGCAGGCGACACGGCTTGCTGAAGGACTTGATAGTGAGTAAGCATAGTCTTTTCCTCGTTCCTCAAAGAAATGGTAGAGGGTATACCAAGCACGCTTTTCTCCCCCCTGTTGGAAGGCCTTATCAACTTCTTTCCATTGTGGCGGGATTAGATCCGATTGGTCAAGCTTGTGAGTCATGTCTGAAGGAAGCCAATTCACGTAAGATAAGTCGATATCAGCGCGAGGAGCTTTCATGCGTTTTTTCCAATCTTTCTCCCATGAATTGCGTTGTGTAAGCCCTCGAATAACTGCGCCATAAGGAGATTCATGCCAAGCTATATCATGCTGTTTGAAGAATGTTTTAAGTGCCTTATCACGCTTAAATGTGCAAGCCAGACCGATTTCCTGATAGCTGTATACGTCGCAAAGATTAAATTGCTGCGTGAGACATTCAAAAGCAGGAATAGCCTCTTCAAACAAGATAACTAATTGTGTGTTGTATGGCGCAAGTTGTTGGTTTAAATCCTCTATCGACTGCCATATAAAACGCCAATGCCTGAGGTCGTAGTGAGGATCGTCAACGAGCATAGGCTCAACAAGGTATAGCAGTAATACTGGCTTTTGGCTTTGAACCGCGCACAGGAGTGGCTCGTGATCTCGTAAGCGGAGATCGCGTTTTAGCCAAACTAAACTAACATCAGATTTATTGCTCAATGGGCCAGTCCGCCGCGTCGAATGAGTCTAGCTGTTGGTTAGGTTGCTGGGGTGCCCAGCGCTTAGTAAAAGCACTGTCGGGGTCATATTGCTGCGCCTGTTTTTCTAAGTCGAAACGCCTATGACCTCGAGGATCTGCGCCGACACCTGCAAGATACTGCCAATTCCCCCAATTAGAGGCGACATCAAAATCAATCAGCTGCTGCTCGAAGTAGGCTGCGCCAAAACGCCAATCAATACCAAGCTCGTGTACCAAACAGCTTGCGACTAGTTGTCGCCCTCTGTTTGACATATAGCCTGTTTCATTAAGTTGCTTCATGCAGGCATTGACTATGGGATAAGGTGTTTCTCCTTCACACCAGCGTTTAAAGCGTTGCGGTAAAAAAGTGGTGAGTGGTCTCTTATTTCTAACACCTTCGAAGTAAAACAAACGAGAACCATGGTTTTGCAAATACCACTGGAAATATTCGCGCCAGAGTAATTCAAAATATAGCCAGTAGGTGGACTCATTCTCGCCATGTTCTGCTTCAAACTGTTTGAGGCGATGCATAACTTGTCTCACGGATAGGCATCCATTTGCCAACCATGGGGAAAGTTTGCTGGAGTTGTCCCAGCCTTCGAGGTCATTTCGAGTCTGTTTGTATTGTTTGACTTGATGACTATCGAATAAATAGTAGTTGAGTTGTTTTTGAGCGACGTGTTCACCTCCAACAAAGGATGAGCTGGTGTTCGTTGGTTGACGGATGAGTTCGTTACGCCACGAAGATTCTAGTTGAAGCGGTGGTTTAATACTTAAAGGAGCCTCGAGCGGCATTTTATAGCTAAGTGATTCAACCTTTTTGCGAAAAGGTGTGAAGTGCTGAGGTAACTCACTAAGTTCAAAATGAAGTTGTTCAAGCTCGAACAAACAATGCTCATTTGATGTCAGCAGTTGGCAGTCTTGGGTCAGCGATAAAAGTTTCTGCCATTGTTGCCTCTCATAAACACCGGGATGCTGTTGAGCCGCAAAATAGCTGGGGCAGACTTCTTCGAATAAGGCTCTGAGCGTGGGTATAGGCTCACCGCTGAGTATCAGTAATTTTTGTCCTCGAGACGCTAGCTCCTGTTCTAGCGCCAACAAACTTTGTTGTAAAAAATTCCATCGATGTTGCCCCATATGTGATGACTGATAGTGAGAAGCTTTAAACCAACGAGGATCGATAATAAAAACGCAGAGTAGTTCGTCGACAACATTATTTATATCGCTGAAGGCTTGATTGTCACTTATCCGTAAGTCATGTCTAAACCAATAAATACCGCGTATTTTAGAGGAGGTCGTTATCATAGTTTTGTTTGATATTTTGCTTGAGTATTTTTACGCATAGTTACTGTGTTCCGATCAGTTAAGAGCGACGTCTTGAGACCCGCGGCTATTTTTGAACAGAGGCCGATCCGTTTTTAGGTGACTTGCGTAAAAGCTTGCGATGAAAAAATTTAATCGAACATTCTCTCTTGAAGAGCGGTCGCGAATTGTTGAGATGGCGTGGGAGGATAGAACGCCATTTGAAGCGATTGAACGACTATTTGGCCTTAAAGAAGCTCAAGTTATTGAACTGATGCGTCGTGAAATGAAAATGGGAGCATTTAAGGTTTGGCGAAAGCGTATGAACGGTCGCACAACCAAACATCTTAAGTTGAGGTCGCCTAGTATTGCGCGGAGTCATTGCAAAACTCAGTACAAACATAGGCGTGGTAAGTGAGTTAGCGTCTTAACTAGGGGCTGTTGATCTTTGGTGTACAGTTTTGCAGCGAATTGTTTGTTGTTTAGACAAAGAAGAGACTGTGTAGTGTAGAAATCTCCATAAGCAGGCTCTGATGCTGTATTAAAGAACAAACAAACGCTGTCCATAGGATTCGTTATAAAGGCTTTTTGCTCTTTGTTACGGACTTTTGACTTAGATTGCTAAGCCTTCAAGTCCGCGCCTCGCTCAATAAACCTTTATTTAGAACAAAACCTATACAGCAAAGATCAACAGACCCTTGCTATTCACGAATAAAAAACAGCCTTTTAATTTTGCTGTCGATAACTTCATACATTGCCGCAATATCTACCGGACCATCTGGCAGTCCGTAAACCGTTTCCCTATCTATCGCAAAGTCAGCAATATCCGATGTTGAATGCACTTTGCACGTTAACTCTGGGATAGCAAATCGTGCTTGGTACATGCTTTTAATCTGTTTTATACCTTCAGCAACGACTTTTGATGAGGGTAAATCGATTAGAGTCGCATCGTCGTGAAAAAGTGCGCAATACGCATCAATATCGTGATTGTTGTAGGCAATAAGCTGTTGGTTTGCAATTTCTCTAGGTGTCATTCGAACGTCTCTCTGACAAGCTGTTTTAATTTGGTTGGAAGCTGCGGTGACTCTATCGCAGAACCGTGGCAAGGCAAAATTAAGGTTGGTTTGTCGTGGTCAATTTGTTTGTACACCCAAGGTAGATAAGAATGGACGTCATCGACTCCCATTCTAGGAAAGGTTCCGAGTATTTGCGGCCTGTCAGATACGGACTTTTTAGCGTTTTCTTTCATGGTGCAGAAAGCATCAACGACTAACCAAGCATTGCTATTGTTCTGTTGTACTCTTAACCAGATCTCCCCAGTTTTCAGTCCAGATGTATTGATAACTGATATATGCGCAGGGAGTGATTTTTCAAAATAGGCTAAGTCTTGAAATTCTAGCCCAGTGATTTTATGCAAGCGTGGAATAGCTTCATCTGGCGCTAACAGACTAGCTTGAGGGAAAGCATCAACATATTCTGATAAACCTTTGTTGTGATAATGGTTTGGCGCGAGAAGATAGGAAACGTCACCTAGCTCAGCAAGGCTATTTTTAACTTCGTCTGTTAATCCAAGTACTGGACTGAATAGACACAGTGAGCCGCCCCTGAGTTTGATAGCCGTGCAACGCAGCGTACCTTTAGTTGCTGAGTAAATACCTGTTAGGCCAGGATACTCAACGAATTTAGACATTGGTTTTGGCATTGAATTTACATTCTTGAATGATCACTCAAAAAACAATATCATCTTTTCTATGCACTGAGAAGAGGATGATATGGCGCGTAATATAGAGTTTGAACAAGAGAGCGTATTAGATGCTGCGATGGCAATCTTTTGGGATAAAGGCTATCAAGGCACTTCTATGCAGGACTTGGAAAAAGCAACAACTCTAAAGCCAGGTAGTATTTACAACAGCTTTAAGAGTAAGAAAGGCTTGTTCTTAGCTGTTATTCAGCATTATCGAGAGAAGATGGTTGGTTTTCGTATTCAGACCATCCTCAATCAGGGTGATCCATTACAAGGCATCGAAGATTTTTTTAGAACCACCTACGTAGGGTTTGAACCTGAGCAATTAATTGGTTGTATGCTGACAAATACGGCTACCGAATTGAACAACAGCGATAAAGACATTCAAGAGCATGTTGCTGGTGGGATTGAGATGATTGAGTCAGCTTTTCTTGTGCGTCTGTCTGAAGCTCAGGCATTGGGGCATATCAGCCCAGAGGTTAATCTCGAGCAAATGGCCCTTCATCTAACGTCTTGTTATCAGGGGCTATGTGTCGTTGGTCGGTTAACACGAGATAGCAAACGCTTGAAAGTTATCGCAGACCAAGCGTTAGCTTCTCTCAAAAAGGATGGTCAAAATGAAATGGCTCAGTGACAAACCTGCTTTTGCTGCGGTTGTTTGGAGTGGTCTCTGGTTAACCTTGTCTGAAGTTGTTCGATATTTTGTGTATGTTATGCCTGAAACACGAGAACACTTTGCTGTGATTGAAGGTGTGGCTCCTATGAATTTGGGTGTATTTGTGCTTTGGAGCCTTTGGATGACTTTACTGACACTGGTTGTCGTTTATTTCTATTGGCTACACGCAAAGGTCATGGGGCACTCTCTTAAAGCTGTACTTTTATCGGCAAGTACCAGTTGGTTGATGTTCTTTGTCCTATTTTGGTTTGGGAATTTGAATATGGGACTCGCAAAATTAACTACTGCCGTAGTCGCACTTCCCTGGGCTTGGTTTGAGTTATTGGTGACCTGTTGGATTGCAAAATCTTTTTTAGAAAGGAGTTCTTGAACTCATTAAGCATGTTCAGTAATGTTTAATTAATTAACCCTCTTTGATTTATCACTTTGAATTTTAGAACACCACCTAACCGCTGGTTGATATTGTCAATCCTGCTTAGCGTTTGGCTAAACAGCGTGGTGCCGTTTTTAAGTTCTGCTTCCATCATTTCATCTATCAACAACGGTCAAAACGGTGACGCGTTATTGATCTGTACTGGTACAGATATGAAGTGGGTTAGCGAGTCTGCGATGCTAGAGACGGGAGTTTTTGTTTTCCTCAATATGGAAGATGAAGCGTTGGAGTTGCCTTCTTTAGAACACACAAGCTGTCCATTACTGGTTTTAGCCGATCACGCGGCGGATGATAAAGCGCTTCCTGTTATTCAGTTTTTTAATGTTAATAATTTCTCAAGAGTCTACGCCCAGCCCCAACCGGCATTACCGATTTTTGAAATACATTCAACACACCCTTCAAGAGCCCCTCCTTTCCTTTCCTTTCTTAGCCGAAATAGTCGTTAAGGGCGCCGAGCGCCAAATAATTTATAAGAATTGGAAAGTGTTATGTTTTTAGCAAAGAAGTTTTGCGTGTCTGCCGTTCGTGCAGGCGTGCCTGTAATGATGTCATCTGCTCTCGTTTTTTCGACCTATGCTTTGAGTAGTGAAGAAGTTTCTGAAGAAACAAAAGGGCGAAGTGATGATGTCGAAACCGTTACTGTTATTGCAGAACGGTTGTTTCAAGATACCACAGTCGTCAGCCCAACTAGTGTTGTTGATCAAGATGTTATGAATAGCATTAGTGTTCAAACGATAGAAGACGCTATTGCTTATGAGCCGAGTCTGGTAGTGCGTCGTCGTTTTATTGGTGACCCTAACGGTGTGATTGGTATACGAGGCTCGAATGTCTTTCAGGGAACGCGTAGCCAAGTTTTCGCGGACGGCTTACCTTTGCATTATCACCTGCAAACGCGTTTTGCCGGAGCACCTCGTTGGTCGCTGGTTTCACCAAGCGAAGTTGAGCAAGTTGACGTGATTTATGGCCCCTTCTCCGCAGAATATAGCGGTAACGCTATCGGTGGTGTTGTAAATATCACCACCAAAACACCGGAGAAAAGGCGTTTAGTGTTAGAAGGCGCATTCTTTAGTCAAGAGTTTGATTTGCTCAATCGAGACGACAGGTTTAATGGCGGTAAAGCGTATATTGGTTATGAAGATAAGATCGACAATCTGACTATTTTTGCTTCTTACAATCGGTTGGATAATGAAAGTCAGCCTTTAACACAATACTTCGGAACGACGACTGAAAGCGACCAGGGTACGTCTGTTGTTGGAGGTATTGAAGGTATCGAAGCGCAAGGGCGAGATGCGATTTTTTACGCGGATTCTGGGCCAGAAGATGCACTGACGGAACTCTATAAAGTGAAGCTAGGCTATGACTTAGGTAATTATCAACTGCGAGGAACCATTGCTTACGAAGAGCGAAGTCGTGACGAACGACAGACTCGTAACTTATTAGAGGATGAATCCGGAACGCCTTTCTTTAATGGGACAGCAAATTCTGATGGTCGGTCTTTCCGTGTTAGAGGGAGTAATCTTCAAAACAGAACACAAGATAGGGATAGCTTGCTCGTTGGGTTCGGAGTTAGTGGCCTGATAGCGAATACCGATTGGGCATTTGATGGATTCTATAGTCGATTTGAAATTATTGATGACCGAGAGATTCGCACTGGTCGAAGTCCTGCTGATCCGGACTTTGTGAGTGTTAACGAGAACTTTGGTAGTCGTATCACTGAGTTTGATGATACAGGGTGGCAAACACTCGATATCAAGTTCGGAACGGGGAGTCTGTTCAATGATGATAAACAGCGATTGTCTGTTGGCTTTCACGCAGACCGCTATGAATTGAGTCTGATCGCAGATGATTTTAATGTCGTTAGTGGTATACGTGCTAGCGATGAAGTCGATGGTGACCGAACCACTGGACGTTCGGATAGTGGCGGTAAAACAGAATCACTGGCGGCATTCCTTCAATATGGCTATGCATTTAATGAACAATGGGATTTAGCGCTCGGATTACGTCTTGAAGACTGGGATACGAGTGATGGCTTTACCGGAGGTACTGAAGTTGATAGCCGCTCTGAAACGGGCGTATCGCCAAAGCTATCAATTGGTTATTTCCCTACTGAATCGCTATCTATACGATATTCACTTGCTAAGGCACTGCGTTTCCCAATTGTCGAAGAGCTATTTCGAAACGATGATGCAACAGGTGGCGGCACTACCTTTATTTCAGATCCGTCTCTTGATCCGGAAGATGGCATTTTTCACAATTTCTCTATTAACCAATCATTTGAAAATGGCAATGTCGGCATCAACCTATTCTACGATATTGTTGATGATGTGATTTTTAATCAAACGACACCGACAGATATCGGAAATGTGACTACAAGCCTGCCGACCGATGAGGTGACAACCAAGGGTGCTGAGTTAACTTTTGAGCACAGCAATGTTGCAGGTTTGGGGGTTCGTATTCGATATAACCTGAGCTATATCGATGCCGAGATTACAGAAAATGCGCTGAATCCAGACATTATTGGCAATGAGTTCCCGCGTTTACCAAGATGGCGTAGCAATGTAATTTTGGGCTACGACATTAACCAAAGTGTTGATGTGAATATAAGCGCACGCTATGCAAGTAATAGCTTTGCTCGACTAGATAATTTGGATATTGCTGAAAACGTCTTTGGTGCTCAAGATGAATATCTGTTTGTCGGTGTGAAAGTAAATTGGCAAGTAAAAGATAACGTTCGTCTCAGTGCTGGTATCGAAAACATTACCAACGAAGAAGCCTATGTTTTCCACCCTTGGCCTTTACGAACTTTTTATTTGGAAGCGCGTTATGTGTTTGAAGGTAAGTAGGTTGAGTAGAAGACCAGATTAGCACCTGCTATAAAAAGCTATCTTTTGTAAGTGCATGCGAATAGCCGCTTAGTTGCGGCTTATTCGCGATTAATGATTGCTCCTAAAGTTTCGATTTGAGTTTATTTGCTGACGTTGATTCTGTCACGGCCGCTAGACTTGGCTTTGTACAAGGCATTGTCAGCGGAGCATAGTAGTGCTTCCGGTTTGTTGTACTCTCCGCGTTGTTCACAGGCAATGCCCTGGCTGACGGTGACTTTGACCGCTGGCATTAACCCCTGATCAACGAATGACAAAGCGCTAATTTGCTTCTGCACGCGTTTAGCAACAACTTCTGCGATGTTGGCGTTACAGCGAGGTAAAATCATGGCGAATTCTTCGCCCCCATATCTTGCCGTTAAGCAGTCTCTTGAGGGGATACACTCGTTAATGGCTGCTGCTACTTTCTTGAGGCACTTGTCGCCATTGATGTGACCGTGTTGATCGTTGAATTGCTTAAAATAATCGATGTCGATAATTAGCATACTGATAGGTTGGTTGTTAGTGACACATTCCATCCAACTTTCATTCAATGAGTTTTCAAAAGCATGTCTATTAGCAAGCCCAGTCAAGTGATCAGTGCGAGCTAAACGGCGTAGTTTATTGTACTCTGCTTTATGGCTTGTCAGGTTATGCAGCACCCCGATAAACAGTGGGTTTGCTTTGGTTTGTAAGTAAGGTAAGCAAGAAAGCGATAAGTCTGCTGCGAGTGAGGAACCATCGGCGCAGTTCAACATAATTTCTTTTGGGCCGTGGCTTAAGTTAGCTTCTTCATTGGCTTTTAAGCTTTCGAATAGCTCGTGGTATTCATCACGATAATAATCATTAAGAAAATCAGACCATTTTCGACCAATGAGAGCTTCTTTGGGTGCTGCAAATAACTTTGCTGCATATGAGTTGACCATCTCAATAACACCCTCGTTATTGATGATAAAAATCCCTTCGCTGATAAATTCGATCATTTTGCATAATAATGTCAGTTGTTCACTTTCTTCTATTTGTGGCAAATGTCGCACATAGGAGATGGGAGCATGGTCAAAGTTGCGGGGCTGTTTATTATCGTTGATGGAAGGATCTTCCAACGGGTTTTTAGGGTTACTTCTATTATTATACGGGTTGCTATTATCTGACATTTTTAAACGACTCACTTAACTTCGTAAAACCGAGTGCAATGGATATCAAATACTCTAAAGAAAACGAGGGCCCCTAACCTTCTGTTAATCTTCTGATTGTAAGTTTTTGTTTCTTAATGATTTAATTTGATTCTCTGGTTTTCTTTTTTACCAATTTGTCATTGGCTTACTTGTTGTTTTCATTCGATTTTTAAATTGAAGTTGATTGAGGTTAGGTGAAATTAGAGTGGAAGGTTTCTAGTTGAGAGAGGTAAATTTACCTGTAAGAATTGTCATGGATAAATAGGTTCGAGCTATGAAATTTGGGGATGATGTTTATTTCATAGCCCGACTTTATATTTTCAAAAAATTAGGCGAAGTACGGAAACCTAAACTGAAGATCAACACGCTCTAACTCTTCCCAAGGCTGATTTTAGTAAAAAGGTTGATATAAAGCCTCAATGCAAACGCCGTCAAAATAGGGATAGCAATCACGCTAAGTAAGATAATGACAATCGAGCCAACAGGGCCGAATAAACTTGCTTGACTGACGTAGCCCAAAGCAACAATGAGAAAGACAGTGAACAATAATAAAAAAGCATTTGTTAAGTTTTCCATAAAACACCTGATTTTAAGTGGTATGCGGTAGGTGTAGATTAGTTTGTCTGGGTGATGGAAACCTTCTGATAACCTTCTGTTTTTAATTCTTTGTTTCTACTATGTTTTTCTATGCTATGGATGTGCAATGATCATCAGAGATTTAGCTTCCTTCTTGACACAATTCAACGCCATTTTCAGGTTTTTCGGATCAAGCGCAGCAAAGCTTTCATCCAAAATGACAAGTTCTGCATTCTGCAAAATAGCGCGTGCCAGAAATAGCCGACTCTTTTCTCCGTGTGAGAGTTGCCAGCCGGTTTCACCGACCATCTGCATGATGCCACCTGGCATTCTTTCTAACAGAGGGCCTAAGCCTAAATCAAGGCAAAGTTGATGAGCTCTATTCATCGACTGAACTGTTGGTGGCCATTGGTTACCCATCAATAAGTTGAACGCAAATGGCCCAGAAAAAACGTGATTTTCATGGAACTGAGGGGCAAGGACGAGATGGCTACGCCAAGCTTTTAATCCAATACTGGCCTGATCAAACCCTTTTAATAGTAGTGTCCCTTGGCTGGGTTGTTGTATACCGGTAATTAGGCTTGCTAGCGTTGATTTACCACTGCCGGATTCGCCCTGTAAAAGAATATTGTCCCCTTTAGTGATTGATAAGTCACCGTTTTCAAGCACGGGCTTTTGATTTGCAGCGTAGCCAAACGTGATGTTGTGCATATGAATTAATGTGTCTGACCTATGATCTTCAGCAGCCGAGAGAGGTACACGAGGTGCGCTTGCCTGAGCGTGCGTGAGTGTCTGCTGGAATATTGGTTTCATTTGCTGCCAGGCAATGGCGGCTGTTGTCAGATTCGTAAAGCCATCCAACATTTTAATTATCGCTTGATAGGCGTAAAGCACACCGCCTAGGCTGACTGCAATAGCGGTATTGTGTGCCTGGCTATCGATCATGGCAGGTATAAAAGCGAGTATAGCAACTAAAAGCCAGATACGTGGCAGCAGATCGGTTAATCGTGCAGTCGATTTGTCTACCTGAGTGGATAACTGAACATAGTGTTGTAGCTCGTTGTCTTCTTCCAGATGCCATTTGTCAGGGTGTTGTTGAGCGAGCCTTGTACGATGACCAATCATTTTTTCGACTAGGCTGTGACTCATCGTGAGTCGATGTTGGGTGAGCTTACTATGAAGCCTGAATTGATGTCTGCAGAAAGCCGCTAGCACGATTAAGAACAGCAACAATAGTAAGCTGTGTAAATAGCCGACCAAGCCCGCAGATAAAATGACCAGAGCGACACTGAGTTCAACTACAGCCAAGAGTGCGATAAACCCACCACTTAGTGTCACTGACTCCAGTGTTTCAGCATCAAATACCCTGCTGAGTAGTTGTCCTACGCCCAGTTTTTTTAACTGCGTTGGATCCATCATGAGTGAGCCGAGGAGTAGTCGTTTCTTGACAAGTTGTCCGGTATCAATCGTGATGTTAGCTTGTAACCAACTGATGAGCAGATGAAGTGGTACTTGGCTAAAGAGTAACAACCCCCAAGCCCAGAGCCAGCCCATATCGACATGTCCGCTGAAAGCTGCTTGCCCAATCAACCACCAACTCAAAACGAAAAAGAAACTTTGAAGTGTGTAAGCCAAAGTGAGTCCGATGAGTTTCAGAGGAATGCCCTGATTTTTAAGCTGTCGCCAGAATGGTTGAGAAGGCGGAAGTCTAAGTAACCAAATACTGGTGAGTTCTTTGTCTTTCAATCGTTGGCTAAGTAGCGTTTTTACAGCTTTTTTGCGCCTTCTATCAGGTATCTTCACTTCATTCAATAACTGGTTAATAGTAATGAGATGAGGGTGCTCAATCGGCGCTGTTAGCAACGCAGTGAGATCTGATAGCTTTACTTTCTGTCTTTTGAGAGCGGGAGTGAGGATGTCGCACTGGCCTCTTGATTGTTTGACAACTAACAATAATTTTATCTCCTCACCCGATGGAATACGGATAATTGCCGGTGCTGTTTTCGCTAGGAGTTCGCGACTGTTCTGGTAAGGTAATGAGACCGCTTGCGTTTCCAATGAGAGCGAGTGAGCGTTTTGAGTGAGCCAGGTATCCAGAGCGTCGATATCTGTTGGGGTGGGAGAAAAATCAACACGTTGCTCCAATGCGCCAAAGCAGTGTTGTGCTAATGCTGCAAGGGCGGCATCTACTTCGTTCAGTGGCCAGCTAAATTGCCCTATAAGCTGATGGTTATCCATGCCTCGCACTCCCCTCGCTACTTGAATGCGCGTCTTGTAGATGGGGTTGAGTTTGTTCTCTTATTTGTCCGTCTTTCAGGGTTAGTTTCCGCCAGAGATGCGTTTGTTTCCAGTTGTTAAGTACCTGTTTTTCTTGCTTAAGGAGCTGACGGTAGTGAGATTCAGGTTGGTTTAATAGGGCTTGTGGTGAATTGTCCTCAACGATCTGGCCGTCGTGGACAACAATTACTCGCTCGAATGATTGAGTCTCACCTATATCATGCGTAATGCAGACTAAAGTCGACTGTTCCCATAGTTGACGAGCGTTTGCCAGAAGCGTCTCTCTTTGTGGGCGATCAAGACCTCTGAAGGGCTCATCCATAATAACACATCGCGCTTGGGAACGGTTAAAGGCACGGCCAAGGCGCACGCGCTGACCCTCCCCTCCCGATAAAAAGCCTCCGCTTTCGCCCAACTCAGTCTGTAACCCTTGAGGTAGTTTGGCGATTAAATTCAATAAGTTTGACTGCTCCAGTGTTCGGGAAATATCCGCTGATAACGTATTGCCATACTGTAGGTTAGCCAGAAAACTGTCACTCCATAGCTGTATCGAAGGGTCGATCCAGGCACAGTGCTGACGAAATTGCATAAGCTGCTTTTCATCAAGCGCTTGGTGATTTAACTTAACCTGTCCTCTTTCTGGAATATGCCAGCCTAATAACAACCCAACCAGGCTCGATTTACCAGCACCGGACTCACCGACTATCGCAACGTGTTCTCCTGGGGAGATATGCAGGTTTATATCCTGTAGCAGTGTATGGCCACTGGTGACCACATTGACTTTCTCAATTTGAATATCGACACCATGCGAAGGCTCTTGGGGTATCGAGCTGTCTTTGGAGGAGCTTGGCGTCGTTGATGAATATGCTTCTTCACGGGTGCCTAAAGGCTCCAATGCTCGCAACGTTACATTTTTGTGATTGGGGTATTCAATGATAGCCTGTGCAAATTCATCACCCATACGTGGTAGATTGAGTGCCCAGTAAATGAGTAACAACATAAAAGGGCTATTGCCGTATGTTGTCAGACTGATAACGATAAGTACGAAGGTTAAACCCGTGCTTAACAGGGTCTGTACAGCTTGGCTTGATAACCTGAAATAGGTAAAGGAATAACTGGCTCTGGACCACTCAGTGAGCAAACTTTCATGCTCATGTCTGATGGCGTTTTCTGCACTATGGGCTCGAATGGGCAACAAACCCAGTAAGGCATCTAAATAGAACTGACCCAGTGCACCGACATGCGTGCGGACACGTAAATCGCGCTCTGCCATCATGGGCTGGAACAACAAGGGTATCATAACCTGAGTCAAGGCCAGCGTGAGTATCCAGGGCATCACAGCAGGTGCCAGCCAAATCAATCCAACAACGGTGGCAACAATACTAAAAAAACTCGTAACTAATCGACCACCTAGTAATGGTAGCTGACGTAGTGATCCAAGCTTGTGGCTGCGCTCGGCCAAATCCGAGTTAGGGCGACTGTGAAAATAACGGTCGCCGAGTTTGGGAATTTTTTGCAAGAATACTAGCCGGAATCGATTCTCTAATCGCCGTCCAAACCTTAACAACACAGAAGCCATCCCATACTCAAGCAGTAATAGCGAAAAAATAAAGGCGCTGAGCAGACTGATTGCAACCAAGCTCTGACGACCAATGCTGAGTTGTTCCTGGACATCGATTAAGCCTCTAAACAACAACATTTCAGTTAAGATACCCATGGCCGATACTGCCATAGCCATCAATAGAAACACAGGCTCTAGCAAACTGTCTTGTTTAAGCAGCTGCCACAAAGTACGCAGTGGCTTACTGGGCTCTTCCTTCAATGCGTGAAGCAAATCTGTTGACCCGATTTCCTCATCAGCCACTGCTGATGTTTCTGGATCGGCCCGCAGAACAACTGCACCAGAGTAAGCCAATTGAACCTCCCCTTCGGTGTTGTTTTTTTCTGCGTTATTAGGTTGTACGCACCAATATTGAGGAGGTACTAACTCGAATGCGGCGGTTTTGTTTTGCTCAAACTTTGAGATTAGAGTTGTGAATAGCTGAAATGACTCACGCCCATTTTTGATGGCACCGGTGCCAATCAATGAAGCGAGCATACGTGATAGCGCGTCCAGAAACGCAAGGCTTGTCCAGTTCGGATCAGCACAAGCTTGATTGATAGCCTGTTCTGTGGTGATGAAAGGTATCCTCAAGCTGCTCATTTTGCTGCGCAGTGGGCGTAAAAAGTCATCACTCCCAGCCCAGTCTCGCCAATCACTTGCGGATAACTGCATAGTGTGAATGTGTAAACTTTCGATAAACGCCTGAGTACTTGGCCAGCGTCTGCCTGTAGCGGGGTCCATCACTTGTACCAGACCAAAGTGTTTTCGCCAGGCAACAACAAAATGTGTAGCTCCAGTGGCGATGCGCACGACAACAATGGCGGGCAAGGATTTAGGCTCATCTAAAAGGAGGTGATCGGCTGGGATGACTACCTGTTCTGCCTGGACACCAAGCTGTGGCAGAATATCTTCTAATGTATCTATGGATGTACCATCAACATCGGTCTGGCAGGCGTCTCTTAGCCGTCCGTAATGCACATTAACACCTAGACCCTGTAATAAGCTTTTTAAACACGCGGGGCCGCAATCCATATTGGATGTTTGTACGACTTCTGGTATTAACCAGGGCAAGGCAGAGGACATATTAATGGCTTAATCCAAGATTAGCTGCGTTACCGTCAGTTGCTTGAGGTGTGAGCCAAGCGTTGGTTCTTTGCAGGACCAAATCAACAGGCCTTTGTTTTCCCGTTTCGATTTCTACACTGGCGGGTAAGTCGTGCTGTATCGGTAAGGTGTTCGAAGGTGTATCGGTTATCGATAATTTTACCCTGATATGACCGTTTTGCACCGCACCGGCTATCTGTGTTACCTCCGCTTCCAGTGTGCCGTATTGTGTACGAGCAAAACCTTTGAGCTCCACTCGTGCCTGTTGCCCAATATGGATATGGCCTAAGGCATCTTGAGGTGAAAATTGCGCTTCAATGATCAGGTTTGTGTGCGTTAACAGTGTGGCAATTTGTTCACCGACTGTTAGCACTTGCCCTAAGGCTATAGGAGCGAGGGATGCAATGATGCCATCTGATGGTGAGCGGATCTGATAATGCTCTGTTTCAAGCTGCTGTTGCTGGTAGTGAGTTTGTGCGAGATTTAGCTGTTGCCCGATAACGCTTTGGCGTTGAGAGAGTTGTGCCAGAGTCTGTTGATGTTGTTGTTCCAGTGATTGCATATTGAGTTCGATGTTTTCTATATCGGCGGAAACCTGCTGATAGTCAATTACGTATTCCTGATGCGTTTTTTTTGCGTTCAGGTAGTCCAGCTCAGCGCCCTTCTGTGTGAGCAGCAGTGTTTTATAGCGATTGGCAATATCTGACTGAATTTCAATAATGTGCGTTAAGCTTTGTTGTTCTTCAGTAAGCTGCTTAATTTTTAGTTGTTGTGTTTCAATCGTTATATTGTGCTTTGTCCGTAATGCGTCCCTTTCATGGCTGATCGCTTGCTGGCTCGTCTTTAACTGTGTAATGGTTTCTAAGGTACCATTCATACGTGCCGTCAATAACGACATATCCATACGAAAAAGCAGCTCTCCTTTTTTGACAGCTTGCCCTAATTCGACATGAATAGAGGCCACTTTACCTAATACCCGAGTACTGATCTGAGCGCTGTCTTTGGCCTCTTTAAACTGTGCGTTTTCACTCTTTTTATAGGTGCTGATATCGGCCAGAAAGAGCCAGCTAAACCATAATGAGAGTAACAGCAAACTGATAAAAATTGTCAGTATGTTGGAGTAAGAGCGATCGGCCGAAACGGCACGTGTTGTATTGATAAAGGGAACGGACACTATCTGATTATATTGTTGAGCGGTTGTCTTTAAAAGAAATATCGCTGACTAGAAAGTTTTCTAATCGTAAAGCGAATTGTGATACTTGTTTATGTACTATTAAGATTAAACAAAATAGGGGCAATAGGTTTTGACCCTATGGCATTATTTAGAAACTAAATAATTGAACCTGTTTCTAACTAGGGACACTTCTAATTTTAGGTCCAGCTTTAGTATTTGTTTTAGTTTTCATAATACTAATTCCTTATATATTTAAATATTGATTATAGTTTTATTTTAACTATGTAACTTCTAACTAGGAACACTTTTAATTTTAGGTCCAGCTTTAGCGTTCGTTTTTGTTTTCATATTACAATCCTTAATTTTATAATAAGCTTATGAGTGTGCCTCAATAAAATTTTATAAGCTAGGCTTACTTCTAATTCTTGGACCAGCTTTAGTATTTGTTTGTTTTTTCATCATTTTCTCCTTTTTAGATTCAAAAAATATATAGAACTTACCAATTAATTGCAGTTTTAACAAACCTTTTAATTAGGAATGCCCCTTATTACTGGGCCTGCTGTAATATGTGTTCTAGCTTTTGTCGGGTAAATTACCCTGGTTGATTTCTAATTTTTGGTCCAGCTTTAGTATTTGTTTGTTTTTTCATCATTTTCTCCTTTTTAGATTCAAACAATATATAGAACTTACCAATTAATTGCAGTTTTAACAAACCTTTTAATTAGGAATGCCCCTTATTACTGGGTCTGCTGTAATATGTGTTTTAGCTTTTGTCGGGTAAATTACTCTGGTTGATTTCTAATTTTTGGACCAGCTTTAGTACTTTTTATAGTCTTCATAGTATTTTCCTTCTGTTTATAACGTGATAGTGGAGGCGCAATAAATAACGGTTTTGCTAGCATTTAAATGGCCTCCATTAATTTTAACGCTATGTAAGCTTAGTCAGGCTCATTTTTAAGTTTTGGGCCAGCTTTGGTGTTTGTTTTGGTTTTCATACTTTTCTCCTTTTGTTGATTAATTTAGTCAGGTTGATTTTTAAGTTTTGGGCCAGCTTTGGTGTTTGTTTTGGTTTTCATACTTTTCTCCTTTTGTTGATTAATTTAGTCAGGTTGATTTCTAATTTTGGGGTCAGCACTGATTATGGCATCTTTCAGTTCAATTTCACCTCGAGGAATTAATGTCAGCTTGATATCGATATTTTGCTTATTTTGACAGCTGTTATTAAATTTAATCATATTGCCTGATTGGGTCACTTTAAAGTCCCAACCCGTGTCTGGTGTTGCACCTGTGCTCGTACACTGTAAAGCGCCAAAAAAGATATAACTGCTGTCCTCTTCCAAGGAGAATTTTGCCTTACCTTCTTGAGTAAAGGTAAGGGTAACGTCGGTTTCCCATGCACCGGTATCCGCATTATAAAATTGGACGACAGGTTTATTATTAATTGTACTGACTCGAGTCTTGACCGTTTGTACTTGTGCGGACATAGATTTTCCTTTTAGGGTTTGGTGTTAAAACTGATATTGGGTTATGTGCATGCTATCTAATCTGTCAATAAGATGCTGCACTTGGCTTGGCCTATCTAAACAGTGATGCGCTTGCACATAAGGCAGCAGTAATTCAAAGCTACTACTCACACTAATGGTAGGCTGTAAGAGATTAATCACTTGTAGGCAAGCCATTTTTTTAGCCTGATTATTATTAGCTTGAAAGTACTCTATTTGTTTGGCTGCTGTTAGATAAATATTACTTAATGAGAAAAGTAATTTAGTATTCTCAGGTTGTTTTTCTAATAATTTTTCCAACTTGGGGATGGCTAAGTTAATTGCTTTTTGTGATAAGTTCCACTGATTATTCAGTTGATAGCCTTTGATATAGACGCTTAAAAGGGATGGTGCTTTCTCAGCTTTACTTAGTAGTTTTTCAAAGTCCTCCGCTTTAATTTGTGAGACTAAGGTTTCGCTATCAGTTATTTTAGCTAAATAATGTTGTAACGCTTGAGCGGCAATAAGTTGTAACTGCCATACTTGATTTGAATTATCCTGGGCTAACATCTGATTAAAGTAATTAATGGAATTTAATATGGCCTGATTAGCGGCTGTATAATTACCCAGATAATATAATATATTAGCATTATTGAAATAAGAGTAAGCTAAGTTTTCTAGTAAATCTGCGCTGTCTTTATGAATAACTAATAAGCGGTTAACAATTGCCTGGGCCTCTTCTCTAGTTTTCACAGCAACTTGTAAATAACCCAGTTGTTCTTCACTTTCAGCTAACCACTCCAAAGTGTCGGCAATATCTATTTGGGCTATATCATCTATAGGTAAACCTTCAACAAGTTTATATTGAATATCTAATGCACTCAGAAAAGCATTTCTGGCGATCGCATGTTGTTGTAATTTAGTATTTGAACTGCCAATAGCCATATATGAATATGATAGCTCCAGTTGGTTATCTGGATTGTTTGGATCCTGCGATATCATATTTTGGCTGTATAACAGATACCGCTCAAAAAAAGCTTTTGCCTCAATGAAATCAGCTGCGTCCATTGCTAGCTGTCCCTGCCAAAATGCATTAGCGCCTATAGTTTTAAGTAATTCAAGGTTGTCAGGCTGTTGGTTTTGTAAGTTATCCAAAATTGCATTAGCCGAGACAAAGGCTTGCTTGGCTTCATTGTTTTTATTTCGTGAATAGGCTACTTCACCCATAGCACCTAGCGTTTGTGCATGTTGAAAGCGGGCTTTAAAGTTCTCTTCTGAATGCGTATAAGTCAGCAAAGAAAATCCCGATGGTTGCTGTTCTTGTTGGCTAAAGTACTCCAAGGCTTTGTTGCTGATGCCATCAAGCAAGTCCATCCGCCTGACACTTCTGAGTTTGTCGGCAAATTCACCAACCATAAAGCCTAATAGACTTTCGGCTTCCAACCTTTTTTGTTGTGCTAGATATTCGGACTGTTGGCTTTTGTAGCTCATCAGAACGGAGGTAAAGGTGAGCATGCAGAGTAAAGCGACAATAGCTCTTTTCGCCCAGCGTTTAGTTTTAGCGCGAGCGTTAGAGGCTTTGATCAATTCTAGTTCTTGAACTTCCAGCGTAAAGGCGGAGTTTTTCCTGAGCGTCAGTGCTTCTTGGAGAGGCTTCCCATCAGCCAGCAAGTAAGCTCTATTTTTGTCTTCTTTAAGCCAACGTTGTGCAAGATCTTGTAGTTGTCTTTTGGTCGTTAAGCTTTCTCTATGGGCAATGATCCACTCGCTGGCGCGTGGCCATCGTCTTAATAAGGCTTCGTGAGCAACGCTAAAGCAAGGTTCTTCATTTTGTAAGTGCGACACAAAGAGTCGACTATCAACCATTGCTTGTACAAAGTCTTTTTGGCTTTGGGTCGATAGTTGTGACCATCTGGCCGCGCGACTAGTTATAGACTTACCGTCTGGGTTTAGTGTTACCAATAAGGAAAGAACATAAGCGAGTTCTTGCTGGTGGCTTTGCGGAAGTTGTTGATGAATTTCTTCCGCTTTTTTGCCGATAGCACCTTCGATACCGCCTAAGGTTTTGTAAACACTAGTTAATAGCTCATCTGACTCGCTACGTTGTAAATAGAGTTCTTGCAGCGTGTATTGCAACATGGGCAGTGCGTCTGGGTTATTAGTGGCCTCAGTCGCTAATATTTCATCGAGGGGTAATCCTGAGGCTTCATCTTTCGACCAAGCTAAGTTAGCTGCCGCGGCGGGTAACCGAATCATCTGTGACAAGTCAGCATGCGTCGGTGGTGTCAAGTCGAAATGTGAGCCGTAAGCTTTACCGCTCATTAAACTGGGTTGATTAACAACGAGAGGATAGAAGTCATTTCTGCAGGCACTGAAAACAACGACCGAACCAGAGTTTGCTAGCTTTTCAATAATAGACAGTAATTGTGTGCGATCTTGGTCAGCGTACAAAGGTGATGATAGTAGGATTTCTAATCGATCAACGAATAGGCTTAGTAAAGGTATCAACCCACTACCGCCATTTTGTGCTAACTCACAGGCTTTTTGACAGCGCTGGATAACGCTATCGATATTAGCAGTAAGCTGTTTCGCCAGATCATCTGCACTAAGCCCATCAAAAACAGGTATGTCTTTGACATCCCAATCTAAAAGTACACCTGCGAGATCGAGTAATAATCGACCTTGTGTGACGTCGGCTAAGTCCAGGCTGACATGACTTTCAACACGAATACCGTCATATCCCCTGCTATTCATCAACTTAGGTAAAACCCCGGCGTTAACGAGTGATGATTTACCTGTTCCACTAGGGCCAAGTATTAAGGTAAAAGCACGCTTATGCTCTATTCGTTTGGATAAACGATTCAACAAAATGGCTATTTGTTCGTTACGTCCAAAAAAAACATTAGCATCTGTGGTTTCAAATGCGCTTAGTCCAGGGAAAGGCGAGCCACCCTGCCACGTCTCAGTTTCAGTGCTAGTTGTTGGTTCCAGAGGAAAACTGACGTCTGCAATGATTTGATAGCCGCGTTTTCGAATGGTTTCGATATAAGTGGGAGCAGATGCTTTATCGCCTAATGCCTTGCGTAACTGTGTAATAGCTTTGTGCACTGGGTTGTCACCAATATGCGTATTACCCCAGCAACTGTCGGCTATTTCGTCGGCACTAAGCACTTCGCCCTTTCGTTGGCAGAGAAGCAGTAAAACATCCATAGCTTTAGGTTCTAGCTGTTTAACTGAATCACCTAAACGTAACGAATTTGTTGTTGGCGTTGCTTGCCACTGGCCAATATAGAATGGATGTTTAATCACAGGCGGTCTTATTTAAACCCGGCATTTTTAAAGGCTTGGTGTTAACTAATACATCATATTAAGGACAAGAGATAAAGAATTGGGATAAAAAATTGACAAATTGGTTTGTTTTTTGACCTTATGCATACTAACTAACGATAACTCAGGCTTAAATTAACGAGTAGTCAGGTTATCCAATGTATGAAAATTGTGATTTGCCTTATGTATTAGCGACTTTATGCTTACTAGGATCTTTACAAAAAAGCTCAACAGGCCCTCAGTACTTAATTGAGATTCAACATGAAAAATTTACTTATAGTTACTTTGATTTGGATGCTGTGCTTCCCCGTGTTTGCACAGAAGGGCGCTTATTTGGGGCATTTGTCTTGGATTGCTGCTGAAGAGCGCATGAAGAACACCCCAATTGTTATCATCCCTTTTGGTGCAGGCGCTAAAGAGCATGGTCCACACCTGCCGATGAATGCCGATCAAGCGGTTATGGACTACTTAATTGAACAAGCAGTTTCAGCAGAAAATGTCATTGTGACGCCACCAGTTTTACATGGCTGGTTTCCAGCTTTTAGAGGTTTCCCCGGTACAGAGGTGAGCGATCCTGATGTTTTTAGGCAATATGTGCAGCAAATAGCCGAATCTCTGGTAAGGCAGGGAGCTCAACGCATTGTTTTTTTGAATATGGGGATTTTTAGAGCAACAGGATTACCTCTTTCTATCGCGGCTAGAGAAGTACGTGTAGAAACAGGAGTTCCGACTCTGGTTGTTAACTGGGATGACTTGGAAACCGATGAAGCTGCGAGTGTCTTCGAGCAAAAATCCGGTGGCCATGCTGATGAGGTTGAAACGTCAATTAACCTTTACTTGCAACCTGAGAAAGTCGATATGTCGCTTGCTATTAAGGACTATCGAGAACACCTTAAAAAAGAGTATGGTGGTTATAGACCGGGGCTTTTTTCCAAAGATAAATCAGATCCTTTCTACTCTGAAAGTGGATTATCGGGCGATCCGACGCTAGCGACAGCTGAAAAAGGAAAAAAAGTTCTGCAAATCATGAGTAAAGAGTGGTTAAGTATCTTGCGAGGCTTTGCTACTTCTCCGACAAAAGGAAAACAAATTGGAACAAACTAACCTACAACCTATTTGGGATGCCGTCGCTAAAATACCCAACGGTAAAGTGGCATCTTATGGGCAAATCGCCGAGATGGCCGGTATGAAAGGTGAAGCACAGTTTGTTGGGCGTAGTCTAAGTAATGTTCCCAAACGGTTAAATTTGCCTTGGCACAGGGTTATTCGTGGTGATGGCTCTATCGCGTTTCCGGAAGATTCTTTGATTGCAAAAGAGCAGGCACAAAGACTGATTGACGAAGGTATTACTGTCATCAACAACAAAGTGCCAATGCAAGTATTTCAATGGACGAGAGAAGAAACCGGGTCGCAGTTCCAACTAGAACTTTGATGCTTTTGTAGTCTTGAGAGTATCTATTAGGCTTCAACACTATATACTTTAAAGCTTCTAGTTATTGCTTTTGGTATTTCATTTTTCGTGTCTCAATTTTTTGAAACCGCTGGTTGTAAAATTTTTGCTCGTAGCGGGAAGATTGTCTTTGATGGTGCCGAGATCAGCGTCCGTCCTAAGACTTTTCAATTATTGGTTTTGCTTGTCTCATCTAAGGAAATAATCTCAAAGCAGCAAATTCTTGAAGAAATCTGGGATGATGTGTTTGTTGATGAGCAAGTCATTTTTCAATCGATAAAAGAGTTACGGAAGATCTTTGCTGGAAAAGACGTCATAAAAACCTATCCGCGCAAAGGCTATGTTTGGACCGCTGACGTGCAGGTTTTGGTGTCGGAGCATCACACTAAGAATGAGATAGAGCAAGATACCAAAAGAAAACCATCAGCCACAATGTGGTTGAGCGGCGGCTTATCCCTATTAGTTTTCGCTGTCATTCTCTATTTTTTAATTATTCCAAATACACCGGCTATTACAGGTTCGGTTGTTGTCTTGCCCGTGAAAAATAATATTGAAGATACTAATCATCAGTGGGTACGTTATGGAGCCATGGACCAAATTATTCAAAGGTTGTCATCAGGCGATGAAGTAGGTGTATTGAACACTGACTATGTTATGGAAGTCATGAAAAGAGCGAATATGCCAATGGAAGGTTTTGGCAGAGAGCATATTGAAAAGGTGTTTGTCGTTTCGGGAACAACGTTGGTAGTTGAAGCGGCGTTGGCTGGTAATTCGAGTGACTACAAGCTGATCTATAACTTACATCAGAAAAATGGCACTGAGAGAGGCGTCATCTTAGAGCAAAGTATTGGTGTTGCCATTGATAAGTTAGCGCACGTTATCAATCAAAAGCTTGGCAACAAGATTAACGCTCCTGCAATACCGTATCAGTCAGCATTTGCGAATGAAATGCTTGCTGAGGCGATACAAATGAAAGATAAAGGGGATAGTTTAGGTTCAAAAGAACTATTGGAAGCGATAACAGTTACTGACCCTGGTAACCTAACAGCGAAAAGGTTGTTGTTGGAACTAGCTATACAAAGTGTTGATACGGTCGCAGCAGATAGTATCCTTGCTGATGCCATTCCGAGAGCTTTAGATGCAGGAAATACGAAAGAGCTTATTCGTTTACGTTTTTTTTCGGCTATGAACGCTGTACATAAAGGTGATGTAGAGTTGGGCCAGAAGTTGATAGAGGATGTGAAAGTACAAGCTGAATCTATCAAAGATTGGTTGTATTTGGCTTACGCATACGAGTTTACTGGTTTATTGAATCAACGCTTGGCCAACTATGAGTTAGCGCAGCAGAGTTTTGAGACTGCTATTGGTTATCATCAGGTACTTCAGTGCCCATTAGGGCAATCTAACGGGTTGATGCACTTATCTGTATTAGCACATGTACAAGGCGACTTGGATGTCGCCAAATACAATGCAAAACGCTCGTTGGATATCATCGAAAAGCGTGAGCTGTTAACCAAGAAACCAGGTGTTGAATCTTGGATAAAACAAATTGAAGCGCATCAGTAAGTTCGCTTTCTATTTTCACAATGCCAAAGTAAACGAGAAATTGACCGCGTTAATTTTCCAGCCGCTACGCGTGTTGATGAGTTGCCAATGTTCTTGTCCATGGTTAGTGAGTTTTCCATCTTTAAAAAACTCATAATCAAAACTCACCGAAGCCACTTCTTTGTCCGAAGTGATTTTAACGTTTTTGAATGTTTCTTTGTTCTCTTGGTTTGAATTAACAATGCCTTTTATAAATTCTTGAGGTGTACTGTTCATTACTTTAGGTTGTTCTGCAAATTTCTTATCTTTCTTTTCCAAATCGCTTAACGTTTTATCACTGATAACTCCAACCCAAGATACGTTTTGGGTAAGGAACAGAGATAGAAATAATGCTTCATCTTTCTCTTGTATTGAATGTTTAAAAGCCTCAATGACATCCCAAACTGAGTTTGGTTTGTTGTTTTCGTTTGCTAATGATGGAAACGATAATGCAGTGGCAAATAAAAGCGTGAATGAGTAAATCGGAAGTCTCTTTGATAGTGAGAGTGCCATATTCGTAATCTCCATTGGAAGTCATAAAACATGCGCTCTATCAGCGCGAATGAACTCGCTTAGCGTGCTTTTTAAAGTTGTATTCTTCCAATGAAATAAACTGAAACTATCTGAAATTTAGCCTGTATTTAAGGGTAAGAAGCGGTCACAATGGAATATTCGGTAAGCGAATTTTGGGGTAACTATGCGTTTAACTCTTTTTGTGATAATGGCCTGTTT
The DNA here is from genome assembly GCA_004353515.1 of Alteromonadaceae bacterium M269. Classification (GTDB taxonomy): domain Bacteria; phylum Pseudomonadota; class Gammaproteobacteria; order Enterobacterales; family Alteromonadaceae; genus M269. The sequence goes on from SMNZ01000005.1 coordinate 174,603, forward strand.
TATGATCTCAGTCGAAGCTAATGAACAAGAAATTATGAAGCCAATTCATTCTCTTTTTGATGGGATGCGCGAGGGTAACGGCGATAAAGTAAGGAAGGCTTTTGGCCCTGATGCTATTTTCTATCGAGCGCATGGGGAGCTTAGGCCAGGAAGCTCAGCGGAAGATTTCGCGAAAGCGGTTGAGCAGCCTAGAGATAAAATATGGGATGAAAAAATTTGGGATGTTGATATCAAAGTCGACGCCAAATTGGCGTCGGTTTGGACTAAGTTTGCTTTCTATTTAGGTGAAGACCTCAGGCACTGTGGCGTTAATTCATTTCAGCTCTATCACTTTGATGATGGGTGGAAGATCATCTACCTCGTTGACACCTATAGAGACAAAGGATATACGGGAAAACCTGAGTAAAAGCTCAGCCCTTCCCAAAACTAAAAGTACAGCTTGTCTGCGGCAATAATCATTAAGATTACGTGAGGATAGGCGATTGTTGGTTTGAGCGACTGCTTGATGTATTCAGCGACAAGCCCAACAACGCCTGGCCTAGACGCCGCCCATTGAATATTGAATTGCATGCCCTGGACCTCTAATTTTTCTGGGCTTTCTCCAGATAATATTTGGCCTATCGCTTTTTCGACAGATTCGATACGTGTTGCCATTCTGCTTTGAAAAGTCTTCCAAATACCGTCCTGTAGCCATAAAGCCGCACAGACAAACAAAGCCCAATAACCTACACCCAATGCAAAAATTAACCAGGTGGTTACCACAACATTGACTAATTTTATAACAAGTGAGAATTTCTCGTAGTTGTCGTATTGGTTCTGCAGCGTTACCCACTCTTTCTGCAATGTGGAGAGGTGATTATCGGTCATATGAGTTCTATTAAATTGAATCAGTGTCGCTCGGACGTAACTTAATCAATATAGTTTGACATAATTACGTTGTAATTAAATGGCATTTAGCTATATCTGAGTTTGTTCGATACACGAATACAAGGTGCGTAGAAAATGCCGAAGTTAAATGATACTCATCAAAAGAATATAACGAAGAAAGAGTTCGATCCTTTTGAAAAGGAACGATTGCTTCGCGAAGAGTCATTAACTTGGGATACTTCTAAGCCCACTAATGCCGCTAAAGATGACATCCCAATTATTGATTTAGCCTCCTACTTTACTACTGGTTCAGCAGAGGCACTGGGTGCTGTTGCTGATGAACTTAGACATGCCTGTGAGGAAGTCGGCTTTTTCTCTATTGTCGGACACCAAATACCTCACGAAATAACCCAAATCATGTTTACTATGATCGAGCAATTTCACGATTTATCCATTGAAGAGAAACTACAGATCAAAATGGATAGGCCAGATTGGCCTGTCGGTGGCGTGGGCTATTTGCCATTCAAAAATCGTAAGTTACCTGCAAGAGATACTGGGAATAGAAACGAAGCCTTTGTTTTAAAATGTGATCACAGAATCTCAATGCGTGACAACCAATGGCTTGATGAGTCTCTTTTACCAGAGTTTAGACAAACATCAGAAGCATATGCCCATCATATGGTGGAGCTTGGTATGCGGATGCTACCGATTTTCGCCAGAGCGCTTGAAATGCCAGCTAATTTTTTTGATCAAGCTTTTCTCGATCCTTTGTATCGCTTGCGTATGACGCACTATCCGCCCGCTGAAGAAATAACAGAAGATGATGAGTTTGGCATTGCTCCTCACGTTGATACAAGCTTCTGTACTATCCTTGCACAGGACCAGCCTGGGCTCAGTATTTATAGTGAAAAACGCAGTGCTTGGCTGAATGTTCCCATGATTGAAGGTGGATTTATTGTGAACTCCGGTGAGCTTTTGCGACAGTGGACTAACGATAGATTCCTGAGTGTTAAGCATTTTGTGAAAACGAATATCAGTGGGGTGTCGCGTTATGCGATTCCGTTTTTCTTCAATGCGAACTCGCAGCACAAGATGGTTTGTGTGCCGAGCTGTTGTGGGCCAGATAATCCGCCTAAGTATCCCCCACTCAGCTACGAAGAAAGTCAGGCGGTCGCGCAAGGGGAATAAAACACACTCGCTAATTATTCTGCCTGAATCGCTATCGCTGCCGCTTGTTATTTGTATTTAACTGTATATACTCACACTAACTGTATAGAAAAACAGGCTGTTTATGCGTCCACTAACTCCACGTCAAGAAGAAGTCTTGCAACTCATCAAAGAAGCGATTGCTGAAACGGGTATGCCGCCTACGCGTGCTGAAATTGCTCGGCAATTAGGGTTTAAATCAGCTAATGCAGCTGAGGAACACCTTAAAGCTTTGGCTCGTAAAGGTATGATTGAAATGCTTCCTGGAACGTCTCGTGGTATCAAGCTAAATGTGCCGTTGGATGACGCTGCTAATGAGGATGAGGGATTACCATTAGTGGGACGTGTTGCTGCAGGTGAGCCAATCTTGGCGCAAGAACATGTTGAGAGTCACTATAAAGTCGATCCTGCTTTGTTCAAGCCAGCTGCTGACTTTTTACTTCGTGTTAATGGTGAAAGTATGAAAGATATCGGCATTATGGATGGCGATCTCTTAGCTGTTCATAGAACGGTTGATGTGACAAACGGGCAAGTGGTTGTAGCTCGTGTTGATGAAGATGTAACGGTTAAGCGCTTTGAAAAGAAAGGAAGCCAGGTTTTGTTACATGCTGAAAACGAAGCCTTTTCTCCTATTAAAGTTGATTTAGCGAGCCAACCTTTCAATATTGAAGGTATTGCTGTTGGCGTTATTCGTAGCAGCGACTGGATGTAGTTAATCTAGCTTATTTATTCTTCTCGAGAAAATAGACTTTCGTAGGCTCGGTTCCAAGAGCCTACAAAAACCTCCAAATCAAACAAACTTTCCTATGAGTTAACCCTTTATCTCATAATTTCGCATTGTCTTTTGTAGACGTTCAGAAAAACTTTACCTCTTATGGTAATTTTTATACTCTAAAGCTCTGGTTTCAGTTCTGTTACTGTGTTTAGCCTAGTTGAAATTAGGAGTATTTTTATTTCCTCGGCGGCTGTTTTGTGAACTAAAAGCTGAGAAATACCAATTTTGAACAAAAGTTAGCCGATTGAAGCCAAATTGATCAAAAATTGCTAGACGTACCCACTAAATTGAGTGATCCTTAAACAGAAATTTACAAAAGAATAACAAAAAAACGTCATTCTATTTACTTGATCGTCTCCTAAGCCAGTGAAAACATGGCCTAGAGACGTTTGGGCATTTTAAAATTACATTGGAGGAGGTGACGAGTGAGCAAAATTGTCTCCGGCGCTACAAAGTTACTGTCGATTTTAGTCGCGGTTCCTGCTTTTGCTGATGCTGAAGTAGGCGAATTGGAGTGGAACCTTAGAAAGGGTGTAACCAACATTAGTAGTGATGTCTATGATCTTCACATGCTGATGTTTTGGATTTGTACCGCCATTGGCGTCGTCGTCTTCGCAGTCATGTTTTACTCTATGTTTTTCCACCGTAAGTCTCGTGGTGCGAAAGCAGCTAACTTCCATGAAAGTGTCAAAGTAGAAGTTGCTTGGACTGTTGTACCCTTCCTCATCTTGATCGGTATGGCTATCCCAGCAGCTAATACACTGATTGCGATGGAAGATGTGAGTGAACCTGACGTTACAGTTTTGGTTACGGGCTCTCAGTGGAAGTGGCATTACAAGTATATGGATAATGACGTTGAGTACTATTCCTTGTTAGCCACTCAACAAGAACAAATTAATAACAAGTTTGATAAAGGTGAAAACTACCTGCTAGAGGTTGACCGTCCACTTGTTATTCCTACAGGTAAAAAAGTACGTTTCTTGGTGACTTCTGATGATGTTATCCACTCTTGGTGGGTGCCTGACTTTGCGGTTAAGAAAGATGCGAACCCAGGCTTTATCAACGAAGCCTGGACTCGTGTAAATGAACCAGGAATTTACCGCGGTCAGTGTGCTGAGCTTTGTGGTAAAGATCACGGTTTCATGCCTGTCGTTGTTATTGCGAAAGAACCTGCTGAATATGATGCATGGATATCTGAGCAAGAAGAAATTCAGCGTAAAGCTAAAGAAGAAGAACAAAAATTACTTGCACTGAATATGAGCATGGAAGAATTGATGGAAGTTGGAGAGAAAGTTTATCTCGCTTCTTGTGCTGCATGCCATATGCCAACCGGACAAGGTCTACCAGGTGTCTTCCCTGCTCTTAAGGGAAGTGAAATGGTGACGCAAGATATTCCTGCTCATATCGATATCGTTCTCAACGGTAAAACGGGCACGGCGATGCAAGCTTTCGGTAAGCAATTAAGTCTGCGTGATATTGCGGCTGTTATTACTTACGAGCGTAACGCTTGGGGTAACAACACAGGCGACATGGTTCAGGCAAAAGATGTCAACGCTGCTTTGACTGGAAATTAGGAGATTGGTAATGAGCACAGTTGCTGAACATTCACACGACGACCACGACCACCATCACCATGCACCTAGTGGCATTAAGCGTTGGTTGTATACAACGAACCACAAAGATATAGGTACATTGTATCTATGGTTTGCATTCATCATGTTTTTAACAGGTGGTGCGATGGCTATGGTAATTCGCGCGGAGTTATTCCAGCCCGGATTACAGATTGTTGATCCTAATTTCTTTAACCAAATGACAACGGTGCACGGGCTTATCATGGTTTTCGGTGCCGTTATGCCAGCGTTTACGGGACTAGCTAACTGGTTGGTACCTATGATGATCGGTGCTCCAGATATGGCGTTACCCAGGATGAATAACTGGAGTTTCTGGATACTGCCATTTGCGTTCTTGATCTTATTGTCTTCACTATTCCTTGAAGGTGGCGGCCCTAATTTCGGTTGGACCTTCTATGCACCGCTTTCAACAACTTATAGTAACGACAGTACCGCGCTTTTCGTTTTCTCGGTTCACATTATGGGTATTTCATCCATCATGGGAGCGATTAACGTTATCGTGACTATCTTCAATATGCGCGCGCCAGGTATGAACTGGATGAAAATGCCATTGTTCGTTTGGACTTGGTTAATTACAGCGTTCTTGTTGATTGCGGTTATGCCGGTATTAGCAGGTGTTGTAACTATGCTACTCACCGACAAGTTCTTTGGCACTAGCTTCTTTGATGCAGCTGGTGGTGGTGACCCAGTATTGTTCCAGCACGTTTTCTGGTTCTTCGGACACCCTGAAGTTTACATTATGATCTTGCCTGCATTCGGCATAATCTCTCAGATCGTACCAACATTCTCGCGCAAGCCGTTGTTTGGATATGCATCTATGGTTTATGCGACTGCATCTATTGCATTGTTGTCATTCGTTGTTTGGGCTCACCACATGTTTACCACCGGTATGCCGGTAGCGACGGAGCTCTTCTTTATGTTTGCAACTATGCTGATATCGGTACCTACGGGCGTTAAAGTCTTTAACTGGGTGGCGACAATGTGGCGTGGATCGATAACATTTGAAATCCCGATGATGTTTGCTATCGCCTTTATCGTATTGTTCACATTAGGCGGATTCTCCGGCTTGATGCTGGCGATTACACCGGTAGATTTCCAATATCACGATACCTATTTTGTTGTAGCGCACTTCCATTACGTACTAGTTACGGGTGCTATCTTCTCGATTATGGCAGCGGTTTACTATTGGCTACCTAAGTGGACTGGCAAGATGTTCGATATCACATTAGCTAAGTGGCACTTCTGGTGTTCATTGATATCAGTAAATTTGCTGTTCTTCCCGATGCACTTTGTTGGCCTAGCTGGCATGCCGAGACGTATTCCTGACTATGCGCTGCAGTTTGCTGACTTCAATAAGTGGATCAGTATTGGTGGCTTCGCATTTGGTCTGTCTCAATTAATCTTCCTTGCTCTGTTAATCAAAGCTTGTAAGAAAGAAGGTGAGCCAGTATCTGATCGCGTTTGGGAAGGTGCTGAAGGCCTGGAGTGGGAGCAATTGCCGTCACCCGCGCCATATCACACGTTTGAAACACCACCTGTAGTGAAGTAATTATTGTGGCTGAAACTACCCCATCCAATGGCAAACTCGTTATTAAACTAGTGGGTATTGTCATTGGTATGTTTGGCTTCGGTTTTGCGTTAGTGCCTTTGTATGATGTTTTTTGTGAAGTAACGGGCATTAATGGTAAGACAAGAGATACTGCGTCGAGCTATGAAGCAGTGATTGTCGATGAAAGCCGACTGGTTACGGTTGAGTTTATTACTCGAACCAATACCGGCATGCCTTGGGAGTTCGGTACTGAAACAAGAAGGGTAAAAGTGCATCCTGGTGAAGTTGCACAAGTGGATTTCTACGCTAAGAATCCAACCATTCGTAATATTATTGGGCAGGCTGTGCCTTCAGTATCTCCTGGAGAAGCCGCAACCTATCTCAATAAAACAGAATGTTTTTGTTTTAACAATCAGCCGTTAGCTGCGGGTGAGGAAGTCATTATGCCAATGATTTTTTATGTTGATCCGCAGTTACCGAAAGATATTACGTTTTTTACCCTGCAATACACTTTTTATGATGTGACCGAAGCTGCTGCAACAACTGTTGCGATGAATCGGATTGGAGAATGATATGACAGAACAAGCATATGAAAAATATTACGTGCCAGACGAGAGCCCTTGGCCATTTGTCGGCGCGGTTGCACTATTTCTGATCGCTGTTGGTGCAGGTAACTTTGTTATAGAAGTGAGTAAAGACAAAGAAGGTTACGGTGGCTGGATACTCACTGCTGGATTACTCGTTTTATTAGTTATGCTCATTGGTTGGTTTAAAGACCAAATAGAAGAGTCAAGAACAGGCTTGCATAGTAATCAGCTTGGTGGTTCATACCGTCAAGGTATGAGCTGGTTTATCTTTTCTGAAGTGATGTTCTTCGCAGCATTCTTTGGTGCGCTTTACTATGCTAGAACCATTTCTATTCCATGGTTGGGTGGAGCTTCAAATAATGCTATGACCAATGAGGTACTCTGGCCTACTTTTGAAGCTGCTTGGCCTTTGATTAGCACCCCTGGTGGCGAAACCACAGAAGCTATGGGATGGTATGGATTACCGCTAGCAAATACAATTATATTGTTGCTTTCATCTGTGACCTGTCACTTTGCTCATGTTGGCTTAGAGCAAGAAAATCGTAAGAAGCTCACTTGGATGCTAGGCATCACTATTTTGTTCGGCATTGTTTTCTTGTTTTTACAAGTTGAAGAGTACATCCATGCCTATACACAGATGGGGCTAACCTTAGAGTCTGGGGTATATGGTAGCACCTTCTTTATGTTGACGGGTTTCCACGGTATGCACGTAACGCTTGGAACAATCATGTTGATAGTGATGTTCTTCCGAGTGTTAAAAGGGCATTTTACTCCAGATAATCATTTCGCTTTCCAAGCAACGAGCTGGTATTGGCACTTTGTTGATGTTGTTTGGGTTATGCTGTTCTTCTTCGTTTATATCTTGTAAGAAGAGCAAGGTTAATTTGAAAACCCGGTTTTTGCCGGGTTTTTCTATCTTTACGGGTTGGATAAAAGAGCTATTAGATACTCTGATTAATACATCTAATAAAAGCTGGCTAATAAGGTTTAGGATTAGGCTCTATCAAGCCTGTTGCTACTGCGAGTAGCATAATAATAACAATGATTGCAGAGGTTAAAACGCGTCGACCTATGTATTTCGTCATGGACTTACTTTTGTCGTTGCGGATCATAATAAGCATTGCCTGGAAAAGGCTAACTATCATAAAGATTAACAAGCCACCGATGACGAATTTTATAATCAATGTCAGCTCCTGAAATGAACAATAGCGTTGAATCTGATGGAAAAATTAATTTTCCCTGGATGGCTACCATAATCGCTTTGGTTGCTGTTGTCATCATGTTACGGCTTGGGTTTTGGCAAATACAAAGAGCGAATCATAAGACGGAACGTTTACAGCAAATCGAGGAGCGTTCGGGAGTCGATGCGTTAACGGTTGATGAGATATTATCGTTAGATGAAAACCCCGATGATTTTAGGCTTCAAGCTACAGGTGAGTTTTTCAAGGCCGTTTATTTCTTGCTCGATAATCGTGTGCTTAACCAAAAGGTGGGATACGAAGTAGTCGCTCCTTTTTTAGTGGGCGAGCACACTTTATTAGTGAATCTCGGCTGGGTTCAAGCCCCGGTTAGTCGGGAAGATTTACCCGAGATTGAGTTGCCTATTAACGAAGTTCGGCTTTACGGTATGGTATCTCAACCTAAAAAGAACCCTTTTGTTTCTCAAGTTGATAAGTCTAATAAGGGGGGAGTGATAAGGGTTCAAGAAATCGATTTATCTTGGATGAGTGAGGCAATCGAAAGGCCGTTGCTGCCTTTTATTTTGCAGTTATCACCTGAACATGAGTTAGGTTTTGAGAGAAATTGGAAGTCTGTTGTTATGTCACCAGAAAAGCACTGGGCTTATGCTGTTCAATGGTTCGGGCTGGCTTTTGCCTGTGTCATTATTTATATCGTCGCTATTAAGAAAAAGTATCTAAGAGGTAATGTTGGATGAATAATAAAACCAGAGGCCGAAAAGGGATTATTGCACTTGTCGTCGTTTTTGCAGTTCCCGTTATTTTGGCAAAACTGGCCCTGGAAATGGAATGGTTTAACCGCGCTGCAACCAACAAAGGTGAGTTACTCGATCCCATATTGCACCTCAATGAAATTGATCAGCCAGAAGAACCGAAATGGCGAGTGCTCTATGTTTTGCCATCAAGTTGTGCTGAGGAATGCAACAACGCACTTTTCAGTTTGACTCAAGTTTGGCAAGCTCTTGGGAAGGAATCTGATCGTGCAGAATCTCTTGTTATAACTACGGAATTGAGTGATCAGTCGCCGCTAAAAGATTTGGAAGCACATCAAATCATTAGATTGTTAAAAACAGATAGCCAAAGTGTTAATCAAGTGTTTAAAGATGTCTCTACTGATGGTATTTTTATCGTTGATACTTTGGGTAATATTATCTTGCGCTACCCACTGCAAAAAGAACAACAAGAAGCGGTATTACATAGCCGCGACATACTCGCCGATATGCGGAAATTATTAAAACTATCTCGCATCGGCTAAGGACCATTTGATGAAGAAGTTGGTATCACTGGCGATTGTTTTGGCATTTGTCGTGATTGTATTGGGTGCTTATACCAGGCTGACCGATGCTGGCTTAGGTTGCCCAGATTGGCCAGGTTGTTATGGGCATCTGAATTTTAGTGATACCACTGAAAATATTGAAACGGCTCAGCAAGCTTATCCCGAGCGTCCGTTTGAAGAACACAAAGCCTGGAATGAAATGATTCACCGTTATTTTGCGGGCTCCTTAGGCTTACTGATTCTGGTTATCTTCTTGGTCAGCTTGTTTAAAAAAGATCATTTGCACCCCAAGAAGCTTCCCTTCTTTTTGGTCGTACTTGTCGGTTTTCAGGCAGCTTTGGGAATGTGGACTGTCACATTAAATTTGATGCCGGTCGTCGTTATGGGCCACTTGCTCGGTGGCTTCAGTGTGTTGTCCTGCCTCTTCTTATTATCTCTCAGATTGACTCCCTATCGCATTCCCGGTGGTGATACGAATATGCGTCATTACGCCAAGTTTGCGATGCTTGGTTTGGTGATTCTGGTAGCTCAGATTGCACTGGGTGGCTGGACGTCGGCTAACTATGCTGCTCTCGCCTGTACTGAGTTACCTTTATGTGAAGGCGATTGGGTTCAACGTTTAGATTTTGCAGGAGCCTTTAGTGTTCCTGATGCTGACAATTATGAATTTGGTGCACACGACTATCCAGAGCGTATGACCATGCACATGATGCATAGGTTTGGTGCTTTAGTGACTTTTGTCTATTTAGCTTGGTTGTCTATGCGCCTCTACTCTCAAGCGTCATCAAGTCTTATCAGAAGTTTGTCTATTGGGTTGATTTCTGTTTTAGGCATTCAGGTTATTTTAGGTGTGAGCAACATCGTCTTTAGCTTACCTATTTATGTTGCCGTTGCGCACAACGCCGTTGCAGCTTGCTTATTGCTGCTATTAATCAAGATTAATTACACGCTTTACCGAAAGATTTAGGTTTTCCCATGTCGAAAGTATTATCTCAGGGCTATTCAGGATCCACGTCAAACCAAACGAACAGTTGGCGAGACTATTATGAGCTAACCAAACCCAAAGTAGTGATGTTGCTACTTCTGACTGCGTTAGTCGGCATGTGCTTATCAACAGAGGGGGCTCTACCGATTCAGAACCTGTTAGCAGGCATGTTGGGTATAGGCATGTTGTCATCGGCTGCAGCTGTTATAAACCACGTTGTGGATAGACGCATTGACAGTCAAATGGCACGTACTTTTAACCGACCTGTTGTAAAAGGTAAGGTGTCGCCTAAACAAGCATTTATCTTTGCCGCAGTCTTAGGTGTTGTGGGTTACGCCATATTAGAAATCTGGACAAACCGACTGACAGCAGTGCTAACATTACTCAGTTTAGTGGGCTACGCAGTTATCTATACTTTGTACTTAAAGCGCGCAACGCCACAAAATATCGTCATTGGTGGTTTAGCCGGTGCAATGCCTCCATTATTAGGTTGGACAGCCATTACAGGTCAAATAGATCCGTTTGCCTTGCTGTTGGTTTTGATTGTTTTTGTTTGGACGCCTCCACATTTTTGGGCGCTAGCCATTCACAGAGAAAAGGACTACGCGAAAGCTGAGATCCCAATGCTTCCTGTAACTCATGGTGTTGAGTTTACGAAGACCTCTATCCTTTTATATACGGTTCTATTGGCATTAATTTGCTGGATGCCTTATCTTGCAGGTATGGCAGGTGTTATCTACTTGGCTGGAGCAACCTTGTTAAATGCTGGCTTCATGTATTATGCGTGTAAGCTTAAGCTCGCTGCCGAGCCTGAAACGGCGATGAAAACCTTTAAGTTTTCGATTATCCATTTGATGCTGCTATTCGTCGTCTTGTTAGTAGATCATTATTTTATGTTGACCTTATGAATCAAAAAGTTGTTTATTTAGCGCTAGCAGTAGCGCTTATTGCGGGCGTTTACCTCTCCCTCATTGTTGCTCCTGTCTCTTCTTCTAAGGAGCCTGAGTTTATTAAGCTATACCCGCAACCCAGAGAACTTGCTGAAGTTGCTTTAACTGATCAAAACGGTGATGCTTTCACTAAAGCGAATCTTGAAAACAAATGGACGTTGGCTTTTGTTGGCTACACCTACTGTCCAGATATCTGCCCTACAACCTTGGCCGAGCTGAAGAATATCTATCCGCAGTTAAGCGAGATTAAATCTGATGACCCGCTTCAGGTGTTATTTTTATCGGTCGATCCGAATAGGGACAAAACTGAGCGCTTAAAGCAGTATATCGATTTCTTTAATCCGGAGTTTGTGGCAGCAACAGCAGAGCATAAGGTTTTATTCCCTTTAGTGCGTAGCATGGGAATGTTGTATGCATTAAGTGACCCTACTGATAATCCTGATTATCTAGTAAGTCATAGTGCATCTGTCGTGGTTATTAATCCACAAGCGCAGGTAATAGGGCGTTTCCAACCGACAGCCGAGCCTGGTCAGGTTGCTATTAGTGATAGCCAACAGATCTTAGAAGATATGCCAGCCCTTATGCTGTAGGTTCTGCAATCTTTCTTTTATGGGAGTGAAAACAGCGGAACAAAAACTATATCAACTAATTGAGTTTTCGACTTCTTACTTGATTTTACTCTCCTTACTTTGCCATCTTTATTTCTCGGTTCTTTAAGATGGTTTAACAATAATGAAAGCTGACTTCCAATTTGCAATTTCTTCATTTGCTATTGTTGTTGCTTTTATTCCTGCTGTTTATGCGCAAGAAGATAACGTAAAGAGCTATGAACGAATTGTTGTTACTGGCACCCCGGTAGGATCGACTGAGCAAGAAGCGAGTGTGTCAGTAAGTTCGTTTAGTGAAGAAGATATCTATAAGCTTGCCCCTCGTTCGACTGCTGAAGTTTTTCGAGCACTCCCAGGGATTCGCGCCGAATCTTCCGGTGGTGGCGGTAATGCCAATATCACAATTCGCGGTATCCCCCTAGCGACGGGCGGCTCTAAATTCTTGCAAATTCACGAAGACGGATTACCAGTTTTAGAGTTTGGTGACATCAACTTCGGCAATACAGATAATTTCCTTCGTCACGATTTTGGAACAGGTCGTGTTCAAGCGGTTCGAGGTGGTTCAGCTTCTACTTTTGCTAGTAACTCTCCCGGTGGGATTATCAATCTGATCAGTAACACGGGTGAGGTAGAAGGCGGAGCAATAGGCACATCTTTTGGTGTTGATTACGACGAGTTTCGCGTAGATTTTGCCTACGGTGGTGAGATTAATGATGACCTCTATTATCACATTTCTGGACATACAAGAGACGGCGAAGGCCCTCGTGAAACTGGGTTTAATGGAGATTCTGGCGGTCAGATCCGCTTCAACCTAACGAAGGTTTTAGATCAAGGGCACTTAAGGTTCTTCTTCAAAAATCTCGATGACAATGCAACAACCTACTTGCCTGCGCCTGTGCTTGTAGAAGGCGGTGGTGAATTTGGGCCTGTTCCCAATTTCGATGCTAGCTCTGAGACGCTGCATTCAGCACTAAACACCAATATTTCGACTTTTGATAGCTTTGGTAACCCAAGAAACAGAGACCTAACTGACGGTATTGAATCTAAAGTAACTTCTTTTGGCTTTGAAGCGGATCTCGAGGTTGCTCGTGATCTTTACGTGTTGAATCGGTTCAGAACTAGCGATATTACCGGTGGGTTTATCTCACCATTTACGGATGGCTTTGCTGGCAGCCTTGACCCAAGAGGTGCATCAGGGACGGCTGAGCAAATCTGTCTTAGCTCTACCGATGGTGATGGCAATCCGTTTGACTGCTCAAGCACAACGGTGACCTTAGCGAATGGTCCGGGAGCAGGTAATGAATTCAACGGGCTGGCGTTTACTAACCTGTTATTCGATGTCGATTTTAATGACTTGGGTAACACGATTAACGACCTGAATATCCGTAAAGAGTTTGACAGTGGGCTATCTGTCACTGCAGGCTATTACTATTCAAAACAGAATATCGCGACTAGTTGGAATAGCTGGCAAGTCTTCATTCAAACAGTCGATGGAACTGATTCACAGCTACTTAATATAGCGGATGCAAACGGTGAGGTTATCGTCGATAACGGCTTACTTTCTCCGAGCTTCTTATCTTTTGAGTGGGACTTACAATACAAGACTGAAGCACCGTACATTAATATCGGATATGACTTGTCGGACAAATGGCAGTTTGATGTGAGCGCTCGTCGTGAGCAGATCCAGGCCAATGGTGAGTTAATATCAAGCTTCTGTGGCGGAAATGCAGATATCGACCTAAATGGTGATGGCTTTATCAGTGGTCAGCAGGAAGATGCATCGGCAACTACGGCTGGGTTTATTTCTGGTGGTGTCCTTAATCTTAATCGCGCCAATGCAAGTTCTCAGCTCGTTAATTATTCGGCTAACCATACGTCTTTCTCTGTCGGTGGCTCTTATTTGTATAATGACAATACAACCTTCTTTGCACGTTACAGTGAAGGTGTAAGAGCCGTTGCTGACCGCTTGTTGCAAATTGGTGGTGCTCTAAACCCTGATGGTTCATTGACAGATACAACGTCGGGATTTGATGAGGTAGAGCAACTAGAGATTGGTGTTAAATACTACAACTCTGATTGGCGTTTAAATGCGACTTTATTCGATACCACTACGCAAGACACACAAGCGGAAGTGACTTCAGGATTAACCTTTATTCGTGAATATGAAGCCACAGGCCTTGAACTCGAAGGAAGCTATTATTTTGATAACGGCTTCTTTGTCGAGGGTAATGCGACCTGGACTGATGCAGAGATCAGCGGTGACTTATTCAATCCAGCATTAATTGGCAATACACCAAGACGCCAAGCAGATTTGATCTATACCATCACGCCACAGTATGAAACTGACAAGTTTCTTGTTGGTGTAACGATTCAAGGCTCTAGTGAGTACTTTGTACAAGACAATAACGACCTGGAACAGGGCGCTTATGCCATCTTCAACTTGTTTGCTACCTGGTATATTACCGATGATTTTTCAGCGTCATTTAACGTCAATAATCTAACTGATGAGTTTGTGATTACTGAGTCAGAGGAAGGTTCCGCAGCAGTGGGAGATATTGTCAGAGCGAGGCCTCTTAATGGTCGAACTACTAACGTTTCTTTCCGTTACATGTTTTGATGATGTCGACTAATGATATTTACAGCTATTTTTAATCTTGCAGAATTATGATTGAACAATCGGAGTTTGGTTCGTGAGTCAGCAGAAAGAATATTTTGGTGTTATTGAAGCTGGTGGGACCAAGTTCAATTGTGCGATTGTCGATAAAGAGCGCAATGTTTTATCTTATAGTCGTATCCCTACCCAAACCGCAAAACAGACATTGAGCAATGTTGTTGACTTTTTTAACGCACAAAAGGCAAAAGGGTACTCTTTTTCAAAGCTTGGGTTGGCCTGCTTTGGCCCGTTAGATCTGAATAATAATTCAGACACCTACGGCAATATTACACAAACGCCTAAAGCGGATTGGTCTGATACACCGATCAAAACGGTGTTAGAGCAAAAGCTTTCCTGTGACGTTTTTATTGATACGGATGTTAATGGTGCGGCCCTTGCTGAACACCGCTGGGGTGCTGGACAAGGCGCCAAGGTATTGGTTTACATCACCGTTGGCACGGGCATAGGTGGTGGTCTTGTGATTAACGGCCAGCCTATACATGGAGCCATACATCCTGAGATGGGGCATATGTTGATCCCGCAAACAGAAGTAAAAAGTGTATGCCCTTTTCATGAAAACTGTATCGAAGGTGCTGCATCAGGTAAAGCTATGGCTTTTAATTGGGGAGACGATGTTAAGGGCTTTCCTCTAGAACATCAGGCATGGCAAATAGAGTCTGATTTATTGAGCATTTTGTGCCATAACTTGTTAGTTATGCTGAGCCCTGAAAAGATTATTATGGGCGGGGGCGTTATGTCATTTCCAGGCTTACTTGAACAGGTTGTCTTAAAAACCGAAAAGCGCCTTAACGGTTATTTAAAACTACCGAGTGATAAAACTATTGTGCAAATCATACAGGCGCCACAACTGGGTGATGATGCCGGTTTATTTGGCGCTTTTGCCTTGATAGAACACTAAACTTACAGTTTATTAGGGCGTTTTCGTCCGTTGAGGACAACGCCCCAGATAGCGATGTCATCCCACTTACTTCCAGCTGTTTCTAGTGGGCTTCTATCTAAAATCGTAAAGTCCGCTTTCATACCGGGCTGGATGCTTCCAATCTCGTTCTCCATACCAAGAGCATAGGCTGCATCGACGGTAATGGCTTCCAAAGCTTCATATCGGGATAATTTCTCCTGGAGATTAAAGACATTCCCTTCGCGCGTTTTACGAGTTAAATGCATGGATGCTGCGAGCAATGGATCTGGTGGCGCTAGCGGCGCATCAGAGTGTAATGTAACAGGAACTCCAGCTTTAACGAACGACCCTAATGGTGAAATCCAACGTGCTCGTCTTTTTCCTAGAGGCCCTCGAAAGGCTTCGCCCAAATGATAAACGTAATGGCTAGCTGCTGATACGGTGGCATCTAATTGCCCAGCTAGCTGAATATGATGAGGTGAAAATAAACCGCCGTGTTCTATAACAAAACGGAGGTCCTTATTGTTTTCTCTAAGATCTTTAAGTGCTTTTAAAGTCACGGTCTGTGCAGCGTCGCCGTTCGAGTGGATGCGTATACCAAGACCTCCATCCCAATAGGGCTGCATTTGCTCAACAAACTGATCAGGGGGGAGTACCCAAACGCCATTCGTCCCCTTTGATTGGCCAGACAAATAGCCGCCTTGACCCAACCTCATGGTTTGCGAATAAAAAGCTGCATCAGCAAAGAATTTAACTTGTGGCAGGACCTGACCTGCGATCCATCCTTTTCCATCAACCATACGTTTAATTTTTTTGATGCGCTTGTCGCCATACTTACGTTTAAATCCACGGTGTTCAGGCACTAGGAAAAGACGATAACCGCTGTATTGAGGGCTCACGTAATTGAGTCTTAAGTGCCAGTTCTCGATAAACAAATTGCTGACGCCGTAACCTAGCTCAGCAACCGATGTAACACCGTTTCTATTGAGCAGCCTTGAGAATTCATGCTGTCCTCGTCTAATTTCCCAGACAGATGCGATTGATGGCCTAAAAGCGTCGTAAACTAAACGCAATGCATCCTCATAAATGCGACCTGTCATTTCGCCTGAAGCATCCCTTTCTATGCCAACAAAGTCCGGTACTCCTTCGTCGCTCATATCGAGTTGCGCTAAGGCCGCGCTATTTAAAAAGAAATCATGAACTGAGTAGTGCCATATCAATAGTGGCCTGTCTGGTGCAATTTTGTCTAAGTCGTGGCGTGTTAAGTGACCGTGGATTAAGTTATGAAAACCCCATATCGCGACAGGCTTGTTTTTGCTTTTTTCAGCGTCAACGATTTCTTGAACACGCTTAAAAAAAGCGCTTCTGTTGGGTTGCCCTTTCACAACACCTTTTGCTGTTGGTATGTCCCACGGGGGAGCGAAAGGCAAAGCATACTGGATAGCGCCGAGTAACATATGAACATGTGGGTCAATAAAACCAGGAAGGATGTATTTATCTTTGAAAGTTGTATCGATCTTAGAACGAGGAAATTCTTGCTCGAGCTCTGTTAGATCCCCTACCGCCACTATCGTCCCGTTTTTTACAGCAACAGCTTGTGCCGTGGGGTTCTCGTCAGCCATGGTGATGACGCTTTTGGCTGTGTAAATGACTGGCTTATGCTGCGGTAAGTGCACGGCACAGCCAGAAATCGTTAAAGTAATGAGCCAGATTGTGAGGGTGATAAACTTAAGTGGTTTTTTATTATAATTATTCTTGTTTTCAATCAACATCTTGAGCCGTGTGACCATCAAATTATTGTTTATCCACATTTTTGGAGCCGCTAAGATACAGTCTGCTAGCTAAACAAATGTAGACTTTTTAATCACATTTTTAACACGAATCTCACCATAAATCTTTTAAAGAATTATGAAGGTATCTTTACTTCCCAGTAGTACTAGCTGACGCTCAGGATTTTGTTTCACATGTTGAATAAAGGGCGCAATATCGTTATTGAAGTTCGACATTATTTTAGGAAACGTTCTGAGTGGTTTACTTGCCGGAGTGTTGAAATCATCCCAGTGGATAGGGATGATCGTTTTCGCATCTACTGACTCTATGGTCTCAGCTATATAGTGCTGTTGAGTTTCTGCATCTTGACTTCCAACAGCAGCGATACCAATGAATATAGTATCCGCTCTAACATCTTTTAGTGCGCCATCTTTAACACCTGAGCTACCGTGCACTAGTACATTGCCTTTAGGGTGTTTGATTAAAACCGAGAAGCTTCCGCCCTCTTTAAATGCTCGTAGTGGCGCAGGGAATTCCATTGGTTCATCAATAGTTTCGCCTATGCCTGTTAAATCTTGTTGAAAAGGCGAGACGGCTAGATGCTTTGAAGTAATGAGTTCGACTTCGAACTGCCCAAACTGAAAGCTCTGGCCTTCTGATGGTACGTGTATTTGATTCTCTGGGAGTCCCCACCCTCGTGCTATGTTAGCTGTGGATTCCGAGCCAATAACAACAGCGCCAGTCTGCTTGGCAACTTCAGGGGCATCTAGCGCATGATCATGGTGAGAGTGAATGGGAATAACAGCCGCAAGGTTCTTCACCTTATGGCGTGCTAATGATTCTTCGACTATGGCTGGGTCAGGTTCCATTTTCCCAGTTAGCATGGTGAGCATAGAAGGTCGAGTGAAAAAGCCGTCGGTCATAATCGATGTCTCACCATCACTAATAACAACTGTGGCTGTTCCAAGAAATTGTGCTGTTAATGGAGCGGAATCTGAAGTTGCTTGCTTTGCTAAAAAGTAGTCTATGTAGGTGGTTAGGGCGACGCGATTGTTGATTTGATACGCAAACCAAAGTACGGCAAGAATGAGTAACGTGAGGGTGCCTAAAGCAATACGTTTTAACGTCATTTGTGAACCTATTTATTGACAAGTTTTGGTATTAATCTAACCAGGTGCCTTCTTGGGTTGGGACAAACCAAGGGTGTGAAAACCAGTAGTAGCGACCTCTTAAGTTTTTGCTGGGCGATGTGCAGTTTATGCGGTGCCTGCCAGGTTTGAGCTTATCTGGAATGGTTATCGTCATTTGTTCGCCTTCCCACTCAGGTTTCATAACGGAGTTATTGAAGAAGCATTGTAACTGAGTATTGCGGGTATCGTCTGTTTGTTGTGTAAAAGCTAGTTGAGGAGGGGAGTTGTCATAAGGCAGCTCCAAGGCTTGACTCCCATCGGCAACAAGTTTCAGAGCTAAGCTGTTTAATTTGGTTTTTAGGGAGTTTAAGTTGGCGTAAATACCTGCTGCTGGGAACCGAGGGAGCGCACTGAAATCGCTGTAACTTGCAATGGCACCGGAATGTTGACCGAAGCCAATGTAGCCTAGCTCGGAGAAGTGTTGTTTTAATCTCTGGTTAAACTCGCCATAAGGATAAGCTAAAAACCTTAAACTGTAGCCAAGTTCTTTTTTTATCTTTTGTTCGGCGTCCATAACATCCATCGTATTTCTAGCTAGCCATTGCTGCTCCGATTCATCTGGCTGCCTTGTTAGCATATGGTGATGGCTCAGAGTGTGGTTAGCGAAATCAACACCTTCACGAGACATTGCTTTGACCTGCTCCCACGACAGTTGATTTTTGCGTTTACCGATTTGGTCGGGGTTGATAAAAACTGTGTATTGGAATTCAAACGACTTCAAAATAGGGTCGGCATTTTCCAGGATGTTAGCGAAACCGTCGTCAAAGGTTATGGCTACGGCTTTGTCGGGCAAGGATTCTCCCTTTCGTAGGGCTTTGACCATATTGGACAGCGAGATAACGGTATGATTGTCTGCTAGATGTTGCATATGGACGCGAAACTGTTCTGGCGAAATACTCGTAGAGGCTGGCGTCTCAGTGCTAACATGGTGGTATAAAAGGATAACGCCATTGTCCTGCATAGCATCAAGGGCTGTATTGGCTTGTGAGTTGCTGGTGGCTGTCTGCCCATAAACAAGAAAAGAGAGTAATGAGGAAGACAACAAGAATAATGTTGAAGTAAATTGTCGTAGCATTCCATCAATCCTGTTTTTAGCCAGCATAATAGCATTGTCTGAAAGGTTAACCCCAAATCAATCGAAAATGAATAAAAAGCAATCAACGATACTTGCCGATCACAAGATTATCTTTGCCTTGGCCATACCCATGATCTTAAGCAATATCACCACGCCTTTGCTCGGGATGTTGGATACTGCTGTGATCGGGCATATGGACAAAGTACATTACTTGGCTGGCGCTTCAATAGGTGGGTTGATTGTCACTCAGTTGTACTGGATTTGTGGTTTTTTAAGGACGTCTATTACGGGTTTGAGTGCCCAAGCTTTTGGTGCAGAAGATCATCTCTCTTCCTTTCGTTCATTAACGCAAAGTTTAGTTATAGCCTTGTTTTTAGGGGTTCTATTCATTGCGTTAAAAGAGACTACCTTGAACCTCGGACTTTCTTTTGCCAGCGCTCAGGGTGAAGTTACTGATGTTATCCAAGCTTATTTCCAAGTCCGTATTTGGGGTGCGCCTGCAGCGTTGATGAGTTTGGTACTTACCGGGTGGTTGATTGGGCAACAGAAAGTAAAGGCAGTCTTGCTGATTCAAATTATTGGCAATGTCCTTAATGGATTGTTGGATATCATTTTTGTCTTTGTATTTGACTGGGGAATTGAAGGGGTTGCTGCTGCAAGTGTGATTGCAGAGTACGTGATTGCTATTAGTGCTTTCTTAGCTGTAGCAAGAGTTATTGTGCGTCAGGCAATTCAAACGAGCTGGCTTAAATTGTCTGCTTTAGCTTTTATCTTGAGACTCAACACCGCAATGTTGATACGCAATATCTCTTTGCAACTTTGCTTAGCTTTTATGACTTTCCAAGGTATTCGTTTAGGCAATGAGTTTGCAGCGATTAATGCTCTGTTGATGCAATTCTTTGCGTTGACGGCGCTCGGTCTCGATGGCATCGCGCACGCAGCCGAGGCTCTTGTAGGTGAAGCTAAAGGGCAATCGAACCAACAAAAAGTCGTTGTTAAAACACAGCAAACGTTATTTTGGTCTTTGGTTATTGCGGGTTTTTATAGTTTGGGATTCGCATTGTTTGGCTCGGATATTATCGATTTGATGACATCATTGGACGAGCTTCGAATCGGAGCTTATCAATATCTTGGTTTGATGATTGCGTTACCTTTATTGTGCCATTGGTGCTTCTTATTAGACGGCGTCTTTATTGGTTTGACGCGTGCAGAGGCGATGAGAAATACCATGTTATTTTGTAGTTTAATGGTGTTCTTGCCGAGTTGGTATCTGTTTAAGGGGTATGGAAACCAAGGCTTATGGTATGCCCTGATGGTATTTATGGTATTTAGGGGAATCAGTCTCGGTGTTTATTTTTACTATTTAGCGTTGAAGCAGCGTCTAGTCGCTCAAGTGTCTTAGCAAATCGGTTAGAGAAAATACCAAGGTATCCTTTGGCAGCAATGATAAGGCCTACCGCTAAAGCGATGAGTCCAGGTAATTGAAGTAGCGGTGAGTATTGAGTTCCAAGGAGTATCAGAGCTGCTCCTATAACGAAGATAAGCAGCCCTAATTTGAATGTCGTCCAGCTTTTTTTGGGATCACTCCCTAATCTGTAGACGAGATTCCGTAAAAACATGGCTAGTAGTAAGAGTGCTCGCCAGCCATATGTTCAGTTGCATCTTTAACGGCTGTTAACTCGCCACTGAATCTTTCAAGCATCTCTTTTTCAATGCCGTCTTTGAGCGTAACGTCAACCATTGAGCAGCCGTTACAACCGCCACCGAACTGAAGCATTGCTTCGCCATCTTCAGTAATTTCCATCAGCATGACCATACCGCCGTGCCCAGCAAGCTGAGGGTTGATCTCTGTTTCAATCATGTAGCGAACACGATCAAATAACGGTGCATCATCATTCACTTTGCGCATTTTTGCATTTGGCGCTTTTAAGGTGAGTTGTGAACCCATTTGATCAGTTACAAAGTCGATCTCTGCTTCTTCTAGGTAAGGAGCACTCTCTAGATCGACAACGGCATCGAAACCAGAAAACGGTAAGATAGTATCGCTGTCTTCAACCGCGTCTGGTGGGCAATATGAAACGCCACACTCTGCTGTTGGAGTACCTGGATTAACCACAAAAACACGTATATTCGTGTTAGCTTCTTGATTTTCAAGTAGTTTTACAAAATGTGATTGAGCAGGCTCAGAAATGGATATCATCTAAACAATCCTTACAGCGAAAAATAGACTCCTATAATACCTCAATTACTTGAGTAAAACACTCAAGTAATACGCTTCAAATGAAATTTTTGTTTATGTCTTATTCTTCATCTCTGATGGTTGACTGATGGCTCGGCTGAAAACTACAAAATACACTTTCTGATGCCCTAATCAGCGCGTTAATTGACTTACCTATTCGGAGGCTGTTAGCGTTAACCTACTAGATTCTAAGTAAAGTAACACTCATGCGATTTTTAATACTTATCGGAGCGATATTCTCCCTATCGCTGTCGTCGGCTGCTTTTGCTCAACCGTCGTCAGATCTTGATTATTTGCCCAAGGATGTGAGCTATGACCCTTCTATTCCAAAGCCGGCAGATGTGCTCGGATATCCGGTTGGAACATGGCATGTAAGACATGATCAGCTAGTCACTTATATGAAAACGTTGGCTGAAGCGTCTCCCAGGATTTCTCTGATTGAAACAGGTAAAACTCATGAGCAACGTCCCTTGCTGTTGTTGCAGATATCAGCAGAAAAGAATATTGCTAACTTAGAGCAAATTCGTACAGCGCATATTAATCGTATTGCTAATAACCAGGCTGCTGACCCAAACAAAGATCCAATGATCATATGGATGGGATATAGCGTTCATGGTGATGAAGCATCAGGTAGTAACGCGTCTATGCTGGTGGCTTATTATTTGGCTGCCGGTCGTGGTGAGAAGATAGATCAATTACTTAACGACAATATTGTTTTGTTAGACCCTTCAATTAACCCGGATGGCTTGGCACGTTTTGCACATTGGGCTAACTCTCATCGTGGCGAAACCTTGGTGGATGATCCAAATCATGTTGAGCATGTTCAGCGCTGGCCTTCAGGTAGAACGAATCACTATTGGTTTGATTTGAATCGTGACTGGTTGTTAACAACACATCCAGAATCACGTGCGCGTATCAATCAGTTTCATCGCTGGCGTCCGAATGTACTGACTGACTTCCATGAAATGGGAACAAACAGTACTTATTTCTTCCAACCTGGTATTCCCTCTCGTAAGAACCCGAATACGCCGGATACTAACCTAGATCTCACTGAAACACTGGCAGGTTTCCACGCTAAGGCCTTAGACAAGAATAATCGTTTGTACTTCACCGAAGAGTCTTTCGATGACTTCTACTACGGCAAAGGGTCTACGTATCCTGATGTGCACGGTGCAGTTGGCATTTTGTTTGAGCAAGCAAGCTCAAGAGGCCATGTACAAGCATCTCAAAATGGTCCTGTTAGCTTCCCTTTTGCTATCCAGAATCAATTCACCACTTCGCTATCTACGTTTGAAGGCTCTTTAGCTAATAAAGCTGAGTTATTAGCATTCCAGCATCAAAGTGGTGTAGATGTTGCTGATTTAGTTAAGAAAGATAAAGTCGCTGGCTTCGTTGTTAGTGAATCGCATGATAAACAGCGTATGCAAGCACTATTGGACATCTTGAACAGACATCAAATCAAATTCCAATCACTGCGCAGAAACGTCAGTTTAGATGGTCAGAGATTTGAAGCTCAGGACAGCTACTATATTTCGTTGGATCAACCTCAGTACCGTTTAATCAAATCGCTATTCTCAACACGTACACGTTTTAACGACAACACTTTCTACGACGTATCGAACTGGAACTTACCTCTGTCTTTCAATATTCGATATACAGCTGTTAGCAAAGGTGATCAACGTAAGTTTGAAACCAGTGATGCTTCTCAGTCAGCGCAGGTTTCTAATCAGCTTAAGGCCGACTCTTACGCTTATGCATTCTCATGGGATAATTACTCTGCGCCTAAGTTACTTCAACAAGCACTAAACGCAGGCTTAAAAGTGAAAGTGGCAGGCCGTGCTTTTGTTGCTGAAACGGATGTTGGTCAAATTAACTTTGCTCCTGGTTCAATAGTTTTCCCTCGTGGCTTAAATCAACCAGCAGGTTTTGAATCAACGCTAACTCAGCTTGCGAATAACAATGGTATTAAAGTTTGGTCTGTGCAGTCAGGGTTAACCGGGCAAGGTATCGACCTGGGTAGCCGCAACATGATGAACTTGGATAAAGTGAAAGTCATGATTGTAGGTGGTGTAGGTACTTCTCAATACGAAGTAGGAGAAGCTTGGCACTATCTTGATACTCGCGTCGGTATGCCTGTTTCTATCGTTGACAGAGACCGTTTAGGGCAGGTCGACTTAAGCAGTTATACGCATATGATTTTTGTGCAGGGCAACTACTCAGGTTTAAGCGAAAGCGTCACTGATAAAATCGATTACTGGCTTAAGCAAGGCGGTGTGTTGATCGGGCAAAAATCAGCGAGCCGTTGGTTTAGCAATCAGGAATGGTTAAAAGCTAAATTCTTAAGCCGCAGCGATATTGATGACGCGTTTAATACAGAAGGCCTGAAATACGGGGATATTGAGTCACTGAACGGTAAAAAGCGTATTGCAGGTGCTGCCTTTGCGACTGACTTGGATTTAACGCATCCACTGGCTTTTGGTTTCTACAATGAGACATTGCCTATTTTCAGAAACAGTACCTCAGTAATGCAATTACCAAACAGACCATTTGTGACAGTAGCTAAATACACTGATAAACCCTTGATGGCCGGTTATACTGCGACTGAGCTGGAAGATACTATTGCGGATAGTGCGGCAATCGTGGCACACAACGTAGGGCGTGGAAAAGTCATTGCTTTCACAGATGACCTAAATTTCCGTGGCTATTGGTATGGAACAAGCCGCTTGCTAAGTAACGCTATCTTTATGTCGGGCTTTATTGACGCTAACTAGTCATAAACTCTTATGATTTAACTCCTTAGCGTTAAAGCAATACACCAAACCTCAATCGTCAGATTGGGGTTTTTTGTTAGTAGAGCTTCACAAAGGCTGTTGACTGTCGTTCCTGTTGTTACTACATCATCAAAAATGATGATGCGATTCGCGGTAATTTCTCCAGAAACAGTAAATGCGCCCTTGAGGTTTTTGCGGCGCTGGCTAGCACTTAATTCCGTTTGCGCCCTAGTAGGCTTCTGTCGTTGGCATAGCTGGTAATCAAACGGTTTTTTACCTAAGTTGAAATGCCTGACAATCTCAATGCTTTGATTGTATTTGCGATGTCTTAATCTGGAAAAATGAAGTGGGACAGGGATGAATAAAGTGTCTTGTGGATTCAAACTGCCCTTAAGTTCGTTAAAAATGTGCCAACGGAATAGGTCGGCCAAAGCCTTTGCATTGATCAGTTTGTCATTAAATTTTAGGCGGGATATCAAGCTCGAAACTGGCCATTGATAAGGCGCTAAAGCAACGAGTTTTTCGTATAGTGGAGGTTGTAAGTGCGAATGAATATTTTGGCGTTGCAGTAAATTATAATCACAGCTTTTAAGATCAAATAGGTTAAGATCCTCTCTGCAATAGCGACAAATTAATGTCTGACTTGTTTGGCAACATAATAAACACTGCTGTTGGGTAAACGCTTCCTTTAAGAGGCCAAATAGTTGCTTAAAAGCTATCACTTTTATCTTCCTTGATATTTTTGTGCATTGGGAATTGATTCTAACTTATGACTGAGAAATTACGAGTATCGAGCTATGGGCAAGGTCCAGAACTGGCCTTATTACATGGCTGGGGATTAAATAGCGGCGTGTGGGAAGGCATACTGCCAAAGCTAACGCCGCATTATAGGGTCAATTTAATCGACCTGCCGGGGTTTGGTATCAACCATGATATTTTGCCCGAGTCGTACGATTTAGAGTCAGTCGCCGAGCTTGTTCTTGATGTGATCCCTCAAGGTTCGATCTTATTGGGTTGGTCTTTAGGTGGCCTTATCGCTCAGCACATAACAATCAATACGTCAGACCATATCCAGCGACTTATTCTGTTATGCACTTCACCCAAGTTTCAGGCTACAGATGAATGGCATGGTATTGCAGAGCCCGTTTTATCGTTGTTTCACCAACAGCTTGAAGGTAATTTCAGTAAAACCTTGGAACGTTTTTTAGCAATTCAGGCCATGGGCAGTCCATCAGCAAAATCGGATATTCGACAGCTAAAACAAGCGATTGGCCAGTACCCTGAACCTGCTATGGGAGCGCTGAACGGTGGATTAAACCTCTTGTCGACTGTCGACCTACGCCAAGAGCTATCTCGTATCGAGGTCCCAACGTTTTGGTGTTTTGGGCGTTTAGATAGCCTAGTCCCACAAAAGGCTATTGAGCCTATACAGCAGCTTCAACCTAATGCAAAACATCTTATTATGCACAAAGCCTCTCATGCACCTTTCGTGTCTCATTTAGATGGATTTGCAGATATCTTATTGGATGAGATTAGGGGATGTTGATCTTTGTTGTACGTTTTTAAATCGATGTGCTTGTTATTTAAACAAAGAAAGGGGAGGTGGTTTAGTCATCTCAATAAACAGATCTTAATACCTAAATTAACGATATATCACACCAATTAACCATAACCTGATGTTATATCGGTGCATAATTGAGCCCAAACAAGTCTAAGCTAGGCCTGTTAATTATCACGAGATTGGTTAATAATTATACGTGAGGTAGTGGGGATAGTTTATGCCAATTGAAAATAACGTTAATTCAGCGATTTTATCTGGTGCTTTTGGGCTCCAGAATGCGTCTAATGGCATAACGCAAGCTGCAACCAATATTGTCCAGCAGACAACAGCCCCACGAGACCGCCTGACTTTGCTCTCCGATGCAGCAATCCAACAAGTGGATGTCGCACGAAATAGCCTGCCGACTGGAGGTGATAGTCTCACCGATAGTTTGGTATCTCTGCAGATCAATCTGACCAACGCACAAGCGTCTGCTAATGTTATCGACCGAGTTGATGAAACATTAGGACGATTTATTGACGAAATCGTCTAACGGCTTGTTATGAATATTGTCGCTCCTCCTATCCCAACCGGTATTCCCGTTAATCCAGCGGCGTTTAATACTGAGTCTGCGAGACGAGATAATCAACTTAGGGAAACCATTCCTGCTCCTACGGAATCAGAAAGCTCTGCTGCGGAAAGTAGTATTGGTTCTGAAGGTGAACGTGCAAGAGCTGCTGCGGCTCAAGTTCCCACTCTACTTGTTTACGAACGTCCACAAATTTCGCAACAACTGCTTAATGCAAACAATTTAGCTGAGCCAGCTGATGACAGCTTGCCAGATAATGGTAGGGATCAAAGCGCTGGTCGAGAAGATGCAGAAAGCAGACAACAAGAACAGGCTGAACAGCAGGAAGTCAGAGAGCTGCAAGCTCGTGATAGAGAAGTACGTGCACACGAGCAAGCCCATGCTGCTGTTGGTGGACAGTATGCTGGTGCACCTAGTTATGAATTCGAAACAGGCCCTGATGGTCGACAGTATGCTGTTGGTGGAGAGGTTTCTATTGATGTTTCTGAAGAATCAACGCCTGAAGAGTCTTTAAGAAAATTCCAACAAGTTGAAGCCGCTGCATTAGCTCCTGCGGAGCCTTCACCTCAGGACTTCAGGGTAGCCGCCGAAGCACGCCAAGGTGCCAATGAAGCGCGTGCCGAGATAGCTCAAGAGCGTGCTGAAGAGTTAAGAGAAAACTCTGCCGTAAATGGTGGCGAAGCTACGATTAATGGTGCAGCAGGTAATGATTCTGCACCTACAATTGGTCAAGACGAAGGAAATACAGAAGGTACAGAGAATCCTGAAATAGGCGCTTCAAACAACAATAACTCAGGTGTAGAAAATAACATTCCTGATTTAGATGATATTGTTGTTTCGCCGGGTGTCGGTGCCCCAAGACGTTCACTAGAAACCCCAACTGCTTTAGCAGAAGGTGTTGAACAACAAGCTGCTAACGAGGCGCCTGCGCGCGATGCTCGTTTCGATCGTTTCTCTCAACGCATCGAGAGCTTCTATCAAACAGTCACCCAACCTGAAGAAGAAGGTTTTAGACAAACCGCCTAATCCACTTTTATTGCTGTATAACTCCAAAACTATTCGCAGATGAATCTTGCTCCTACAGGCTTCGGCTTGATTAGATGTAGGAGCAGACTTTAGTCGCGAACTGTACCCGCTTTTGCAGTCATTCGCTGTAAATCCTACCCCTACAGTTTTACCTACTTCTTTTTGGCTTTGGCGAAAGCATCAGCAAAGGCTGAGCCCATGGCTGCGTTGACTGGCGCCGACTGACCTCTGCCTGAAGATTTAGGTGAATGTGAACTACGATCTTTCTTTCCACCATGATTAGCTCGCGGCTTCTGCTCCTGAGGTACATCGTCTTTAAGCTTCATTGTGAATGAAATACGCTTACGATTAGCGTCGACTTCAAGCACTTTAACTTTAACGATATCACCTGCTTTAACCACTTCACGTGGATCAGAAACAAACTTATCGGTTAACGCAGAGATGTGTACCAATCCATCTTGGTGAACACCAACATCAACAAAAGCACCGAAGTTAGCGACATTACTCACAACCCCTTCCAGAATCATTCCTGGTTTAAGGTCGCTAATGGTCTCGACACCTTCTTTGAATGCCGCAGTCTTAAATTCCGGGCGAGGGTCTCTACCTGGCTTATCCAACTCTTTTAAAACATCTTTAATGGTTGGGAGACCAAATTGGTCATTCGTAAAATCTTCTGGTTTGAGTTTTCTCAGTAAGTCCGTGTTACCGATAAGATCATTCATGGCCTTTTCTGCTTTTACGCTGATTGTTTCAACAAGCTGATAGGACTCTGGGTGAACGGCCGAGGCATCAAGTGGGTTTTCACCATCACGTATACGTAAGAAGCCTGCGCATTGCTCGTAAGCCTTAGGCCCTAGCCTTTCGATTTTAAGAAGCTGTTTGCGAGAGGTAAAAGCGCCAGCTTGATCACGAAATTGCACAATATTGTTGGCGAGCGTTTTGTTTAAGCCAGAGACATGGCTTAACAGCGCAGGAGATGCGGTATTGATATCGACACCAACCGCGTTTACACAGTCTTCAATAACCGCTTCTAGTGATTTCCCTAACTGGCTCTGACTAACGTCGTGCTGATATTGACCTACGCCTATGGCTTTAGGTTCGATTTTGACCAGCTCAGCGAGAGGATCTTGCAGACGTCTTGCAATAGAGACTGCACCACGCAAAGAAACATCCATATCAGGCAATTCGTTTGAAGCGAGCTCAGAGGCTGAATAAACTGATGCCCCTGCTTCACTAACGACTATCTTGCTGAGTTTAAGTTCTGCATTAGCTTTAATCAGTTCGCCGACCAGTTTGTCGGTTTCGCGAGAACCTGTCCCGTTGCCAATACTGACTAGCTGAACTTTGTGTTGTTGGCACATATTAACCAACGTTCGTATAGACTTATCCCACGCATTTTGCGGTGCGTGAGGGAAGATAGTGTTGGTTGCTAGTACTTTTCCTGTTTCATCAACAACAGCGACTTTAACGCCTGTTCTTAAACCAGGATCCAGACCCATGGTCACTTTGGCGCCAGCAGGAGCTGCCATCAGGAGATCATTCAGGTTCTTAGCAAATACGTTGATCGCTTCAGCTTCCGCTTGCTCTCTAACTGTGCTGAAAAGTTCGTTTTCCATCTGCAGCAGGATTTTAACGCGCCAAGTCCACTGAATAACGGTGCTTATCCAGCTATCTGCGGCATTATTTTTGTGTTGGAAGCCTACATGGTCAGCAATAATTTTCTCGCAGAAAGAACTTCTATCGCCTTCTTCATTGCTAGGATCAGCGTTCATGCTAACTTGGAGCAAACCTTCATTACGACCTCTGAACAATGCGAGTGCACGGTGAGACTTTATCTTTTTCAATGATTCAGAGTGGCTGAAGTAGTCGCTGTACTTAGCTGCTTCTTTCTCTTTTCCATCAACAACTGTACTTTGGATATGCGCACTTTCACCAAGATGACGACGTATTTTCTGTTTCAAGTCGGCGTCTTCAGCAAAACGTTCCATTAAGATATAGCGTGCGCCATCAAGAGCTGCTTTCTCGTCTTCAACGCCCTTTTCAGCGTTAATATACTCTTTGGCTACGGCTTCCGGTTCTTGAGTCGGATCATTGAATAGCGAGTCAGCCAATGGCTCTAATCCATTTTGGATTGCAATTTGGCCCTTAGTTATGCGCTTAGGCTTAAAGGGTAAATAGATATCTTCAAGCTCAGTTTTGCTTTCTACTTCATTGATCTTTTTCGAAAGCTCAGGGGTTAGCTTTTCTTGCTCTTCTATCGACTTTAAGATCGCTTTTTTACGATCATTAAGTTCGCGCAGATAGCTTAAGCGTTGAGATAATTCCCTCAGTTGCGCGTCATCTAAGCCGTTGGTTGCTTCTTTACGGTAGCGAGCAATAAAAGGTACGGTTGCGCCGTCATCAAGCAGAGTAACAGCCGCTTGAACTTGTGCGGATTTAACGCCAAGCTCACTAGCAATTTTGTCTATGATCATGGAGAAAGACAGTCCTGTAGATAATGAAATGAGTTGCTGGAAAGTACTATCAACAGACTTTAATTAAACGCTCAAGGTTTATACTCTTCATCTTTCAAACTACACGATTTTTGGCTTCACTTGATTGCTGCCTAAGCGCATTTTGAAATCTACCGAATACAAGTCTGGTTGATATTGAGCAACATACATAAAATAAAGACGCTAGTTTAGCAGCGATAGGCGGGAATCCGACAGCAAATTATCAAATAATTGTACGAAATTATTCCAATAAACGAATAATGCAAATCAAGCTGAGCTTTTCAGGTCGGGATCAGAAAAACTCAGCAGTTCTGGACGCGTTATTTCCAGTAATTATTGGCAGCAGCGACTGTCTGGAAGTTCGTCGCAACAACCTGAGAAGATGCAATCAGATTAGTGGCATCTTCGCCGTAGATAGGTCTCAACTTTTGTCTGACTTCATCAGAAGGTTGCGTGTACTTAACACCCATCCTCGATAATTTAATAGCCAGTTCATAGCCTTCTTGTGGTGTGTCTGTGATAAGACTAGGTAACCATGTATCACTCATTTTTTTGCTCACTTACGTTGTCTATAAGGTTTTTTTAGATTTATTGGCCAGCAAGACGTCGGCCAAAAGAAACTGCATAGGCGTTTCTGCGAGCCTGAAGCAGCGGGTCATTTGATGGTTCAAATCCTTTAGAAAGTACCAATGGATCATAGTTTATATTCTCACATTGGCCATTTTGTTCTGTACTGATAGCAGACACTTTTAACTCTGCAGCAATGATCTGAGTATGTTCACCAGCCCAAGGTTGAGCTGCATTGTTTTCATCATCATTGTCGTTAGCAATAGTCACTACCATATCCCAAACAATAGGATGGTCTTTTAAATTTGCCTGCATATTTTCATAGAAAAAGTTGTGTTGCTGAGGAACAACAAGCGATTGCGTTTGTTGTGGGACAAACGACCACCTGACCGCTGTTTTATGATTATTCTCATCAACAAGGTAAAAGCTGTTAATGCTATTGAATGTTGTACCCTCATACGGTGTCAGTGTTTTGGGCTTTTTTGAGTGGTGAGCGCCGTATCGCCTTAAATCTGCGTTTTTCTTTTTAAATGCTGCGACAGCTTCTGCCCCGCTCGCTTTGGCGTGCATCAACTCGGCGAATGCCTCAGGGGTTTGTACCGGGAAAAAATCTAACGTGTTCATCGACATAAGGTGCTTTTCGTTCGATGCCGTTGTGATGGACAAACCCATACCGTAGTCCGCATGTTTATCGTCAACGGCGTTGGCGTTACCACCTTTATGCGAGAGTCTACCGATGACTTGGGAGGTCCCCTTAAACAAACTACTCGTTGAGTAATTTTCGATTGCATTGTCTTTTGGAGACAAGTTGCCAATAAAACAGAACCCTTTTGTGTGGTTACGTCTCTTACCTTTAGTAACACCAAATAATTGCTCAAACGATTTAATGGTATCCGTCGCCAAATCTTGCGCACTTGCCGGTGCGAGAACACTGGATAACAGGACTGTACTGATGAAAATAGCTTTCTTGTTCACGATGAGTTTTCTTTTTGCTTAAATTGTGAACATATTATTGTTCGTGCACTAACTATTTGTCAACTAATTGTTGAGAGTTTAATCATTACAAGGCAAGATAAAGCGCATGAATAGAAGTAAGAGAGTGCTCTTTGCCAGCTCCTAAATTAGATAATCAACTGTGTTTTGCTCTGTATACGGCTTCCAGTCATTTGACTGCAATCTACCGGCCTCTGCTTGATCCATTAAACCTAACCTACACACAGTTCATTGTGCTGATGGCGTTATGGGAAGACGATAATGTTTCGATTAGTTGTTTGGCGAAAAAAGCTGGGTTAAGTAAGGCAACCATGACGCCTTTGCTAAAGCGGCTTGAGCAAAAAGAGTTAATACAACGTCAGATGTTAGATGGTAATGAACGTCAGAAAAATATCTCGTTAACTGACGCTGGAAGAGCGTTATCTGTTCAAGGTGAAAAGGTCGCACAAAAAGCATTTTGTGCATCTGGCCTGACTAAAGCTCAGGCAAAAGAAATGATTAGTCTGTGTAATACACTCACACGCAGAAAGTTCTCAATTGAAGATTGCGATGACTAGAGAGAATCTTTTTCGTATTCAATTGAGTTGATTATCCACTCGACGCTTCCTGCTTCTGTGGTGACTATTGCTTCGTCACCAACTTCCTTTTTAAGTAAGGCTCGCGCCATAGGCGAGTCGATCGAGATATAGTCTTTTCGGCCGAATATTTCGTCATAGCCTGCAATGCGTAGACGTAGCTCTTTACCGTCGGGGTTTTCAATCTCAACCCAGGCACCGAAGAAAACCCGCCCCTCCTGTTCAGGTGAATAATCGACAATTTTTAGGTTTTCCAAGCTTTTACGGATGTAGCGAACTCGTCTATCAATTTCGCGAAGCTTCTTCTTGTTGTATTGATAATCTGCATTCTCGCTACGGTCACCCAAACTTGCGGCCCAGGTTACTTTCTTGGTTATCTCTGGACGCTCAACGCGCCAGAGATAATCTAACTCATCAGAAAGTTTTCGGTAGCCACCTCGAGTGATTAACGGTGTTCTCATGCAGTCGCCTCGGTGCTCTTGTGCGCAACTTCGTGTTTGAGTGTCATCGCAATAAGTAGGATGGAGCAAATACAACCGCCAACGAGCAAGATAAATCCACCGTTCCAACCAAAGTGATCAACCGTATAGCCTAACGCGATATTGGCAACAACAGCACCCCCGAGGTAACCAAATAAGCCCGTCAAACCTGCCGCTGTTCCTGCTGCTTTTTTGGGAACAAGCTCTAAAGCAAATAAGCCAATTAGCATAACTGGGCCGTAAATTAAGAAGCCGATAGCCATTAGCGCTGCCATATCAATCAAAGGGTTTCCGGCAGGATTCAGCCAATAAACTAAGACAGCAACTAGTACTAGTACCATGTATAAGATGGCGGCCGGAGCGCGTCTGCCCTTAAACCAGGCATCACTGATGTATCCGCAGAGTAAAGTCCCCGGAATGCCGGCCCACTCGTAAAGGAAATAAGCCCAAGAACTCTCGTTGAAGGAGAAACCCTTTGCTTCAGATAAATAGGTGGGTGCCCAGTCCAATACGCCATAACGGATTAAATAAACAAAGGCATTAGCGACAGCAATGAACCACAGCAACTTATTATTCAAAACGTAAGTGATAAAAATCTCTTTGGCACTGAATTCTTTTTCGTGGGATTCATCATAATCTTGTGGATAGTCATTACGATGCTCTTCAATAGAGGGTAAACCACAAGACTGTGGCGTATCGCGCAACGTCAGTAAGATGAATACTGCAATAAAACTGGCAACCATAGCAGGGACATAAAATGTGCTTTGCCAATCATTAAATTGCGCCATTCCCCAGATTGATAAAGGACCGATCAAACCGCCGCCGACATTGTGAGCAATGTTCCAAAAAGAGACTACCTTTCCACGTTCATTTCCTGAGTACCAATGAACCATGGTCCTGCCACAAGCTGGCCAACCCATGCCCTGTGCCCAGCCGTTCAAAAATAGTAGTATGAAAATGATGGTGACACTTTGAGTCGCCCATGAAGTAAACCCAAAAATAAACATGATGCCCGCAGACACAAAAAGTCCAGCCGCTAAGAAGAAGCGAGGGTTACTTCTATCCGAGACGCTACCCATAAGGAATTTACTTAAGCCATAGGCAATTGATACGGCAGACAGTGCGACGCCCAGTTGACCTTTGGTGTAGCCTTGTTCTTCGATTAGGAAAGGCATTGCAAGCGAGAAGTTTTTGCGAACCAGATAATAACCCGCATAACCAATAAAGATGCTGATAAACACCTGCCAGCGCAGTCGTTTGTAATCGTTGTCGATTTGCTCTGGAGGCAAACGCGAAATGTGAGCAGCGGGTTTAAAAATACCGAACATGTTTTGACGCCTGTTTGTTTTTATTGGGAAGCCGAAGCGTTCTTTTCACTTCAACATGTTTTTTTCAATTAAAACAGATAACTAAAAGCTTCACAATTTCGCTTATTCAAATTGCGTATATAGAGCTCTCCGAGCCTCGGAATTCTCGTAATAAACAGCGTATTTTTAGTCGTAATTGTTGCAAAAAAAGCGCTATTTTTTGCTTTGCAATTTGTTGTTTTGCGCTACTATTTAGCTATGACAAATTGTTACTTCGAGCGCTGTGAACCGCTTCTTATTGGTGACAAAAATGTCATCGTTACCTTATGTTTTGTGCTGCCCGAAACAGGTAATGTAGTCGGTTATGATGATAAGTAATCGGCGCAATAGGCTGTGGCCACTTGATGGCAATCGAACCCGTTTAATCGGGAAACCTCGCCCTTAGAAAGGGCTTACGCGTTAGCTAAACAACGAATGCTAATGTTTAGGGAAAACGCTCGGCATGGAAATTTGCTGAACAACCTGAAAACGAAAAGCCGGAGTAACTCCGGCTTTTTGCCATCTAGAGAATAGAGCCTAATTCTCGTGTTGCGAAATAGGCTTAAAACTCAATTATTCAGTTGCTGGCGCAGCTTCTGGTGTTTCAATACCTAATAGTTCTACTTCAAAAACTAAAGTCGAGTTAGGTGTAATTTGACCTGTTGCTCTGCCGCCGTAAGCTAGTTCAGAAGGAATAAAGAACTTAAATTTCGAGCCAACGTTCATCAGCTGTAGACCTTCAGTCCAGCCCGCGATAACGCGTCTTAATGGAAATACTGCTGGTTCGTTACGAGCGTATGAAGAATCGAATTCTGTACCGTCGAGTAGTGTGCCTGCGTAATGCACTTTAACCGTATCTTCAGCTGTTGGCTTAGGACCATCACCTTCTGTTAGTACTTCATATTGAAGGCCAGATTCAGTAACGCTAACGCCGTCTCTTTTCGCGTTTTCTGCTAGGTAAGTTTGTCCTGCTTCAAGGTTAGCGTTGCTCTCAGCATCAATCTTTTCTTGCTGTTTTGTTCTAACTAACGTCTCTAAAGCCTGGAGCTGTGTTTGAATTTGTTCTGGTGCCATTAGAGATTCATTTGCGAGAGACGCTTCGACACCTTTAAGAACCATATCAGCATCAAGCTCTACACCGAACTCTTTTTGCTGTTCTAAATTTTGAAGTAAGAATTGACCCACATTAGCCCCAAGCGCATAGGATTGTTTCTGCTGATCTGTTTCAAGGACAACAGCCACTTTTTGCTCAGGTTCTTTTGTTTCAGAAGGCTGGCAAGCTGCCAAACCTAAGGTCGCCAACATCATTATGGCTATTGGGGTCTTTTTCATGAATTGCTCCAATGTAGAATCAGTAATCTGCGCCGATACTAACAAAAAAGCATTAAGCGCAAAAATAAAGCACGTATACTAATACCAAACGGCAGAATTATATATACCTGAATGCCGCTATTATGATTAAAAGTGTTGGTAAATTTTATTGGCGGTGGTTTTTAGTGTTCGCCATGGCGTTTTGGGACAGAAATTCTTGTTAGAGTGATAAAAATTATGAAGTGGATACCCATCGTTTTATTAAGTTGCTCTCTCTTAGCTTGTTCTATTCCTGAGAGCACGCCAGTCAGAACAACACAACAGGCTGAACAAGGGGCTTATGCGGCAGCTTTATCTTCTGATGCGTCACTCAGCGTTGTTTCTAGCACCTTTGATGGCGTTGGTGTGTGGAACATCGCTGACAACACAAGCAGCTATCATTGGAGTCACCAAGAAGGTGAAGGCTCAAACATTGTTGCTTCTATCCATATTTCCTATGACAACACTTACGTTTTAACGTCAGATCGTGAAGCTTTTGCGCTCTGGAATCTTGAGAGCGGTGATCCCGAAGGCTTCTGGCGAATAGATGAATCGACTATCCGTGATATTGCTGTTTCCAATCAAGGTCGAGGTATTCTGGTCGGTCGAGGTAACGGTAAAGTCATGTTCTTTGAACCTGAAACCGGTCGCCGACTCGAATTTTTAGGTCATGAAGAAAAGATTAACAGTATTGATCTCTCTCCTAACGGTTTCTTTGCGTTAACCGGCGGGAATGATTATGTCGCCTACTTGTGGGATACACGTACTGGCCAGGTTATTCATCGGTTTTCGCACCCTAGCCGAGTTACAAAAGTAGCACTTGATGATGAAGGTCGTTATGCCTTCACAGCAGACAGTAAGAAACAAGCCCGTATTTGGGATGTGCAAACAGGTGAACCGGTAAGTGAGCTTATTTATCAAGAGCGTCAAAAGATATTCAGTGCCGCCGCTTTTTCAAAAGATGGTAAACACCTGCTGACAGGCTCTCCGTCACGCAGCTTAATTCTTTGGGATGTTGCGACAGGTAAGCAAATCAAAGAATGGCGTGTTGCTCCTCGTGAAAGTAGCAAACCTCCTAGCGCTGTCGTTTATGCGGTGGGCTTTTTGTCAGACACTGAAGTGATGTCTATCAGCAGTAGCGGCTTGGCAGAAGTCTGGCAGCTATAGCTATCTAAGCAAATAACGATAAAATAACCTCAATTATCCAGCTCGTTGCTGTATCACCTAATTTCTATTCCGAGCTTAGGCAGTATAGTTCTGATCTAAACAGTAAAGAGAGTTTGGTTTATTCAACCCTAGTTAATTATGAATAACTGGGCTTATGCAGGAATTAAAATGATAGAAGATATGCAACAACAGGTTGAACAGTTGCAGTTCAAAGTTGCTTTTCAAGAAGACACCATTGAACAGTTGAGCCAGCAGCTAGCTAATCAACAAAAGCAAATGGACCACATGACTTTTCAGATGAAACACGTGATTGATAAGTTGAAACAGGTCCAGGTATCGGGAGTGTCAGGTGACGGCAATGAGAGACCGCCACACTACTAAAAACTTTGGTTTAGGGTTTGAAAACGCCAATGACGTTTTCATTACCGCGAGTTGCTTTTTCAACGGAATCTTTGGTTTGTGATTTTTGATAACCACAAGCAATGCACTCTACTTTTTCAACATTGTTTTGAATAAAGAGTTGGAGCTTATCCATTTGGTGACAACTTGGGCAGCTCGCCCCTGCGATAAACCGCTTTTTAATCTTAGATGACATCTTGTATTAACTTTTAACTGGTTATACCCACTATCTCTGAAACTGCCTATTTGCTGACCGTGTTTCCGAGGATTTTGGGTATAGATAACCTTAATTCACACTATTTTACGCATTATTTGCGATAATAGCTCAAATAACTGCGCTATTGCTGTGTTTATGCGAATGAGTATGACAGCACAATTGGTATTAGAAGTATGATTCAATTTACTGGGTTGCGGATGATCCGTGGCACCAAAGTTTTATTAGAAGAAACTGACGCGACTGTTTTTATTGGTCAAAAGGTCGGTCTTATTGGTGCCAATGGTTGCGGTAAGTCGAGTCTATTTGCGTTGATTCGTGGTGAGATTGAATCTGATCTCGGTTACTGCAATCTGCCGCAAGAGTGGCGTATTGTGTCTGTTGCTCAAGAAACCCCGTCGACGGAAAGAAGGGCCATAGACTACGTCATTGATGGCGATAAAAAACTGCGAGAACTTCAATCTCAACTTGAGCAAGCTGAAAATGAGCATGATGGCCAAAAGATTGCCGAGCTTCACGGTCGGCTACAAGATGCTGGTGCCTACGAGATAGAAGCGAAAGCTGCCACTATTTTAAGTGGCCTTGGTTTTTCTAACGAACAACTCAGTAACCCTGTTAGTGATTTCTCGGGTGGTTGGCGTATGCGCTTAAATCTGGCACAGGCGCTACTCTGTCCATCAGACTTATTGCTGCTCGATGAGCCAACGAACCACTTAGATCTAGATGCCGTTATTTGGTTAGAAAAGTGGATCCAGCGATACACTGGAACATTGATGCTGATATCACACGACAAAGCGTTTTTGGATGCCTGTGTTAGCCATATTTTGAGTGTCGAACAACAAGCCTTGATAACCTACACAGGAAATTACACTGCCTATGAAAAGCAACGAGCTGAAAGGCTGCGTTTGCAAGATCTTCAATATCAAAAACAACAAGATAAAGTTGCGCACCTAGAGTCGTTCATTAATCGCTTTAAAGCGAAAGCCAGTAAAGCCAAGCAAGCCCAAAGCCGTATTAAACAGCTTGAGAAAATGCAGATGATTATGCCTGCGCATCATGCATCGCACTTCTCTTTTAGCTTTTTCACTCCAACAGCGTTACCTAACCCCTTGGTAAAAATGGAACAAGTTAAAGTCGGCTACGGCGAGAAAGTGATACTCGAAAAGCTACATTTGAATCTAGTGCCGGGTAGCCGTATTGGTTTGCTAGGGCGAAATGGTGCGGGTAAGTCAACCTTGATCAAACTTCTGGCCGAACAGATGGCGCCAATTTCAGGTATTTATGAAACCTCGGCAGGCCTCAAAATAGGTTATTTCGCGCAGCATCAATTAGAGTTCTTGGATGCCGATTCCACACCTTTAAACCACCTTCAACGCTTAGATGAAAAAGAAACAGAGCAGAAGCTTAGAGATTACTTGGGTGGTTTTGGGTTTAGAGGTGATGAAGCCCTAAGTCAGGTTGCTCCTATGTCGGGTGGTGAGAAAGCTAGGCTTGTTTTAGCCTTATTGGTTTATCAAAAACCTAATTTACTGTTGTTGGATGAACCAACTAACCACTTGGATATCGAAATGCGCCATGCACTGAATGTGGCGTTGCAAGCGTTTGAAGGCGCAATGGTTCTGGTATCGCACGACAGATTCCTACTGACCTCTGTTTGCGATGACTTCTATTTGGTTGATAGCCAACAGGTGCAGAACTTTAAAGGAGATTTGGACGACTATAAAGGTTGGTTAATGCAATCTGAAGCTAGTAGCGAAACATCTTCCTCTGATGAAGAGGAAAGCTCGTCTATACCGAATCGCAAGCAACAGAAACAGCTTGAAGCAGCATTTCGTCAAGCAACAAGCAGCTTAAGGAAACGTATTGCGGAGCAGGAAAAACATATCGATAAGTTGGAGAAAAAACTCCAAAAAATTGAAGCTGATATGGCCGACCCTGAACTTTATAGTGATGCACAAAAAGATAAATTGAAAAAGTTACTCGCTGAGCAAACTGATAGTAAGCAGGAGTTACAGGCTGTTGAAGAGCAATGGATGATGGATCAAGAAGAGCTCGAAGAGAAGCTGCAAGCGTTTGAACAGGAGCTGGTTGGTTAGCATGTTGTCTGAACAAGCGTTTTGGTCTTTTTCTTGTGAACACTATGAAAAACAAGGTGTTAAGGACGCTTGTTTAAAGCTGCAAAATGAATACGACTTTAATGTGAATGTGATTTTAATGTGCTGTTTTTTACAGAAACAGAATTTGTCGTTGAGTGAAGCTCAGCTGCGCGAATGTTTAAAAGCAACTAATGAATCAGATCAACACCTTAAGAGTTTACGTATTAATCGAATGGCACTTAAGGCATTCAATGAACAGGCTTACGGACATATGCTCAAAGCAGAATTGGAGCTTGAACGACAGCAGCAACAAGAGTTAATTAAGGTGCTGAACCAACAACTTTTGCAGCCACTTGAAAGCAGCCGAAATCTAGAAACATACCTAAACTGCTTGGGATTGAGTAACGAGGCTGATGTTAAGGCATTAGTTACGCTGATAGATACAATTAAGTAAATAAATGAACATAGCAATTAATCCGAAGAATCAGTGGCAGGGAATTCACCAAAGCGAGTTCAACCCTCCTTTTTGGGCTAAGAATCGTCATATACAGACCATCTGGCCGCGATACTTTCAAAAGCGAAAACCATTAAAAACACATAAAGAAAGATTCGAATTAGATGATGGTGATTTTGTTGATCTAAGTTGGTCTGAGAAACCGAGCTCGTGTAAAGGCTTAGTGGTGATGTTTCACGGGTTAGAAGGCTCGATTCAATCACATTATGCCAATGACCTTATCGCGACACTCTTGGAACATGGCTGGCAAACTGTGTTTATGCATTTCCGTGGATGCAGTGGTGAACAAAATAGACTCACGCGAGCTTATCACTCAGGTGATACGCAGGACGCGCTGAAAATTATCAATGCCGTTGATGCACGCTTTCCCAACCTTTCTAAAGTTGGTATCGGATTTTCGTTAGGCGGTAATATGTTGCTCAAGTTATTGGGTGAACAAGGTGATGGTAATGCACTTAGA
The DNA here is from genome assembly GCA_004353515.1 of Alteromonadaceae bacterium M269. Lineage (GTDB taxonomy): Bacteria > Pseudomonadota > Gammaproteobacteria > Enterobacterales > Alteromonadaceae > M269. The sequence continues at coordinate 214,699 of SMNZ01000005.1, forward strand.
GGTGCAGTTGCTGTGTCGCCTCCTTTTCGGCTGGCAGAATGCGCCAAAGCCATTAATCAGGGCTTCTCGAAGCGTTATCAATATTATTTGTTAACGAGTATGCGCGATAATTTAGCTAATAAAATGCAAAACCTTGATTACTCCAACGTACTGGATTTAAAGCAGTTTAACCTGGATGAAATCAAGAGTTTTAGAGATTTCGACCATCAGATCACCGCACCTTTGCATGGTTATCAGTCTGCTGATGATTATTATGAAAAGTGCAGTGCCATTGGCTTTATGTCAGCCATAAAGACCAAAACCTTAGTTCTCCACGCAAAAGACGATCCCTTCATGAATCATGACGTTTTACCGAATGACAATCATTGTTCCAACACCGTGCGTGTTGAGCTCAGTGAAAATGGCGGGCATGTCGGTTTTATGCAAGGTAAACCTTGGGCGCCTAGGATCTGGTTTCAACAGCGAATTTTACGATTTTTAGAGGAAATTTAGTAATTCATGATCATTCCAATTTCTGAAGTGAAGAATGAAACACTCACTGCAATTGCAGAAGCTTATGTTTTAAGAGAAGGAACGGAATATGGCATGGAAGAGTACAGCCTTAATGAAAAAGTCGAACAAGTGCTGGCACAGCTCAAATCAGGAGAGGCGTTGCTAATGTATTCCGAACTTCACGAAAGCGTCGATATCATTACTCGCGACCAATATGAGCTAATGCAAGCAGAGGAGTAGTTTGGTTCTTTTTGGCAAAAAGAAGGTTTTTAGAAAGTCTATTGTTAGTAGTGCTTTAACGATGTTCAGAGCACTATAAAAGCTCTGAGTATAAGCCTCAAAAGAGTTAAACTCCATCACCTCACAACACTCACTTTTATGAATTTGAGGGCCATAAACCCGAAGACTAATTTTCACTTTTGATATCATTGCGCCAGATATAAAAACGGACGTTAGCAGTTGTATCTTCAAACAGGACGGCTAAATAACGGACTCCATTTAAACAAAGGTAAGGGATTAACAAATGTTTAATCGTCTCATTCGACTTAGTTTTATCCTCGCATTTATTGCCCCCCTATATGCATAAGCACAACAGCTAGTACCCATTGCTGTTGGTGATATCACCATATTTATTCCTATCGGTAATACACCAGTTGTTGAATTCAAAGCGTCTGCTGAATCATCAAATCAAGGTTCGAGCGTTACTTTAACTTGGGAAGCCCCAGCCGATGCTGAGCCAGGTACTTCTTATGAAGTCACAATTACGGCACCCGATGGAACAGTAACAACACAAAGACTGACAGGTTTTAGTTTAACCGTGCCTTTAACTCAAATTGGCCAGTATAACTTCACGATCGAAACCTGCGCAGATAACGAATGCAGCGGTCCAAGAACCGTGATAGTGACAGCAACACCTGTTAGCAGAAAAGTTGTTTATATTCATACCGATGCACTGGGCTCACCTGCTGCCGAAACTAATGAACAAGGAACGAAGCAATGATGAAAAGATTCATACACTTCTTAAAAGCCAGTGCTGTTGTCAGCATATTGACTGCACCTTACGTAGTTGCTCAAGAAGGTGAGCCCGCGGCATCACCTCGTTATGAGTTTGATTTTTATGATAAGTTGGAGTTTGATTACAAGGTTGATTTTCACTCTGCAGACCTAATGGGCGACACGTATGATGTTTCTAATGGATCAGTTAGGTTTGAAAATGTTGATATTTCAATTCCCGGCAACTCCAGTTTGAGCGTAGAACTACGTAGAGTTAGGAATATTTCAACTAGAAAAAATAACTTTTTTGATGCAGGTGGAGTTTTCTTTCTCGAACCTCACCAACAACCAGGCCCATTAGTACCCTTATTTGATTTCAGTGGTTCGTGGTACTTCGACATACCAAGGTTGACTTATAACGTTCCAATGTTTGATGGGTATCAACCGGAAGCCATAAAGGATAATGAGTTTTGTACTGGGGCCTTTTCCGTTGATTTAAATAATCCCATTATAGATAAACAATCAGGATTAAGGTTACATTCAACTGACTACAACCAAGGATATATGCTGATAATACCAGGTCTTGTTAATGAACCTCTTTTGCGTAATGTCGAGAAATTAGTAGGTGCGAAAGATGCCGACTTTGTTACAAAAAGCAAGTGGAGAGTATCGTGCAAAGAAACTCCAGATGGAGAGGGTTTCAGTGTAACTTCTCCTCAAGGTGTGACTTATACCTTTGACATTATGCGGGTACGTGATTTCACTCACGGCTTTTTGACATATGAGAACAGTTCATTCAAAGATATCTATTTTTTAGTGTCTAAAGTAGAAGATAGATTTGGTAATTGGGTTAAGTATGAATATATAGAAGGCCTATTAAGTAAGATAAGTAGTAATGACAACCGTGTAATAAACGTTAAGTTTGTTGATGGAGACATAGTGGCTACCGCTCATGGTCGGGAGTGGAACTATAAGCTTGACGGTAGCTTAGTTACTTTACCAGACGGACGTTATTGGCGTTACGATTTCTTTAGCTCAGAAGAAGAAGCTATACCAGATAATTTTAATAAGCCTAAGTTTGCAGACAGAAAAGCCCATGCTGGAAATAGGCATGACTTAGGAGCATGCGAGCTAGATCTAAATGTTAGTCCAGCTGCTGTTAATGGAGGCGTTGAGGGCAGTAATTTGACTAGTGTGATAGGGATAGATTATTTAAAGAATTATCCATACAATGATTATGACAATTTGCGCATAGGCACTACTTACCTCGAAGTGCATCATCCAGACGGTGCTGTAGGTAAATTTTGGTTTGGAATTTCATTGCAAGGCACAACAAATGTTGACCCTGAGCCGCAAATTAATATCCCAACTGAAAGTACGCAATCCTTTTACGCTCTATCGAATGTAAGGTGTTATCAATACCCTAGTTTAATTAAAAAATCAGTCCAATATGCCTCAGATGAAGAGTATAGCTGGCACTATCGATACTCGAATAATTGGGGGAGTTATGATGTCGATGATGAAAACAATATCACTAATTCTCCTCATACACATCCCGATAGTATTAGAAGGGATAGATCATCTGCATTATTACCTGAATCGTTAAGTTTACCTGACAATGTAGATCGTTTTAAATATAAAGCTGTAAAAATTATTAAGCCTGATGATAGTTACGTTATTCATTATGTTAACCGTGATTATACAAGTATCTTGGAAAATAAAGTTGTCAATACCAGCTACTTCGATGGAGATAACAATGTTATTCAAGAGCAACGAAGTTTTTATAGCAAAGGCACTGAATTTGGCGAAATTCCTCTAGGTATCCAATACGATAGCTTGCAGGCTAAGAATAACTTGCAACAACCTGTTATGAAGTCGGCCTCGGTCAAGTTGATATATTCAGGTGACATTAGTGATACATACAGCACTGAGGTGATAACCTTTGATATTTATGACTTTCCGATACTTATCAAAAGAAAGTAATACTTTTTCAGAACTGACGAAGTACAGAAAAATAGGTTATGAGCACGATGTGGCTCATTGGTTACTAGGAAGACAGAAATATGTTGATTTGTCTTCAGACAATGAAAATTATACGGTGTTGATGAATATTCTTTTCATCCCTCAAGCGGTATTTACAAAGGCCAACAGCATTGTTATTCACGTTATGGGTTGCAGCAATATTGCCATAATAGCTATTTGGCAGATGGAAACGTGAAAGAGCATTTTTATGCGACGCATGATATGACGGTCACATATAAAAATTATCATCGCGGTGAGCCTAAGGTTGTTGAATTGCCTCAAAGATATAGTTCAGAGGAGGTAGCAGAAACCATGTCATTTAGCAGAAACTTCGATGACAATGGCTGGTTAACAGAGCTGACGGACCTGAATGGTAATAAAACAAGCTATGGGTATGATTTGGCGGGGCGTTTAGCCTATATTGATAGGCCAACTGGTTGGTCAGATAGTGTCTATACTTGGACGTTGTTAGTTAACGGTAGCTGGGAACATTTGCACTCACGGTGTTCTCTAGATAAAGCGGATTATTCTTGTCAAGACGGTACAGCGGCATTTAGTGAGCGTGTTTTGAGAGATAATTGGTTGCGCCCAACATTGACGCAACGCACGCATATCGCTGGTGGCGACAGCATACATCGCTATCAGGCGCATCGTTACAATTATGAAAACAACATGCTTTTTGAATCTTTCTGGGCACGCTCCTCTAGTACAACAAATATAGGAAAATCCTATGCCTACGACCCCTTACAACGCTTAGAAGAGCAAACTACGACAGGGTTAGGGAGTGTTAAGTCAGATTATTTGAATGGTAATCGTACAAAAATTACAGACGCTGAAAGTCATGTAACAACAACTTACCGTGCATATGGTCAGCCAGCGTATGATCAAGCAGTAAGGATTGAGTCACCCGAAAGTGTCACTACCACGCTAAATGTAGATTTATTCGGTTTGGTGAAGAGTATTACGCAAGGCGGGCAGACAGAGCATCGGGCATATAACGTTAATAACCAGCTTTGTAAAGTATATCGTAACGATGTAGGACAAACGGTTTATGGGCGCAATGCTTTGGGGCAGGTTACTTGGCATGCGCAAGGAGTTACAGGGGGAGCAACGTCAAACTGTGAGTGGACCAATGATGACGATTTAAAGGTCATCTATACCTATGACAATATAGGTCAAGTTAGAACGATAAAATATCCAGATACGTCACTGGACTTAACTTACAGTTATGATAATCAAGGTAATCTGCTGACATTGCAAGCGGGTACAGTTAAGCACACTTATACCTACAACACAGCTCACTTGTTAGAGTCTGATGTTACCAGATAACAAAAAGCTGGAACTGGACTATACCTATAACACTTTAGGCTATGTTTCTAGTCTTAAATACCCCAACAATGATGTTGTCCGCTTTGCGCCCAATGCCTTTGGAGAGCCTACCCAAGCGAGTAGTACACGGGCGGTTTTATTAGATACAGTGAACTATGCTAGTGGTGCAACTTACTATCCCACAGGGACACTAAATACTTTTACTTATGGTAATGGGTTAGTGCATAAAACCACGCTTAATACTGCTAAGTTACTGAGCCAAGTCAAAGACTCAAGAGCGGGTATGGTGGCTCTAGATTATAGCTACACTTATGACGGCAACTTAAACGTTAAGAGTTTAACTGATAATCTAGATGCTACATACAGCCTAACGAGCCTAACTTACGATGGCTTGGATAGGCTAACGGCTGTTGCAGCAGGTACGAGTATTAAGCCCTCTTCTATCAGTTATGATGCCTTAGGGAATATCACTAAGTACAACACAGGCTTACAGAGTTTAGATTACGTGTATGACACTGCGAATCAACTTACAACTGTGAATAAGACCGATGCCCCTTTAGTTAATGAGTACCGTAAATTCACTTATGATGCGCGTGGTAATGTAACTAACAATGGCTATAGAGCGTTTAGCTTTAACTTAGCGAATCAACTAGAAAGCTCCACAAAAGGCTCAACGACTGATACCTACCTCTATGATGGTCATAATCGTCGTGTAAAAGAAACGGATAGTAAAGGTGTTAGTTACTCAATGTATAGCCAAGATGGCACATTGATATACAGAGAAACTATTGCTGGTGGCATTAACTATATCTATTTAGGTAATCGCCTTATTGCTAAAGATGGTTTTATTCCAGAAAACTCAAGTGATCAGCACTTCTATCCCTATGGTAGCAGTGTTGAGGGTGAGATTGACGACACCGGTTACACAGGTCATAAGTTCGATACGGACTTGCAATTAAGTTATATGCAGGCACGATATTACGATCCCATGATTGGCAGATTCTATTCGAATGATCCAATGAGGTTTAGTAATGTTCATAATTTCAACCGATATACATATGCTAATAACAACCCCTATAAATATATTTATCCTGATGGAAAAGCAGCAGAACTCAGATCAATGCAGCCAATAGTTTTTAAGAGAAAATTTAATACCGCACTTAACTACTTAAGAGAGGCTGGAGTTAGCGGCCCTATTGATAGATTAATAGAGTCGGAAACAGTTACCGTAATTATCGAAGATAATTCTGGTTTCTTCGAACACGCTTTTGTGCACGATAGTATGACTATTCTCTTTGATCCAAATGGCGGGTTAGATCTTCCAAATGGTGGAATACAATCACCTGCACTAGGTCTATTGCATGAGGCCATCCACGCAGAACAATTTATTAGTAACCCAGAGCAATTCCTGAAAGACCTAAATACAGAGTATCCAGACGACCTCCTGATAAGCTTTATAAGAACCCTGAAGAAAAAAGAGTTATTCAGCAATTCGAAACTCCTATTGTTACGAAAATAGGTGAACCTACTCGAAATGGTCATATAGGACGTTCTGCTTATTTAGATACTCCGACTACAAGCGAGAAAGAAAATTAGATTAAATATGAGAACTAAACTTTTTTCATTGTTAATAGTAGTAAGTTGCTTAACATATTCTGAACCGAGATATGGTGAAGAGGCTGTCGTTTATTATTTTGGTTGGAACTATACGACTCGTTCCCCCATGAATTATGTAAACATTAAAAGAGACGGTGTATACAAAACTAAACTGGAAATTAAAAATTACCATGACGTGGCCAGTCTAAAAAGATTGATTGCTGATTTAGATACAGTAGAAGCTTATGGTCATTCTAGTGATGTAGATGCAAGATTAGTTATTGAGTTCTATTACAATAAAGAGATCAGTTATATGGTAATTGCAGATAGGTTTTATCTTTATGAGTTGGGTAGTGAAGGAAAATATAAAAAAAAGATGAAGTTAATGGATAAGATCAAGGATTTTTTTCATCTCTCTTTTGATTTGTAAGAGGTACTTAGTAAAAATACAAAAGCTCCAATTAACTATTCTTCAAATAGATGGTTAATTGGAGGCCTTCTTTTATCCTTGATTCTGGCTTTAGTTGGCAAGTATTAGCACTCTTTTTGATTTTATTGATTCAGGTACGGTACGAATAAATAATTCGTTTGGTTATACGTTAAGGATGAGTTAATACTAAGAAAGCCTCGTTTTTATTTGTCAAATGTTCCATGTCTTATTGAGCGTATTATTCAGGCACTGTAGTGCATGATTAATCGAATAACTGCCATAATGACTAACAAAGGTAATACCCATCGGCCAATTTTATTCATTTGCTCATTGGACATTCTAAAATTCGAACGTTCAATCAGTGGAACTATAACAACGAGCGAAATAAACAATACGGCTAAAATAGTTAGTGCGGCCATAGACACTCCAACATTCAAAACTATTGATTAAAAAGACAAACCTATTTTTCTTATATTAATCAACTCCTCTTTGAAAGCTATATTAACACAAACCGTGTCCTGAGTAGGTGTACTCCGTTTAGTTCAGGAGTCTAGAATGTGAGCTACAAGTTGGCGGTATTCGCTATCAAGCGCCTGAGTACGTAGCTGCTGATTTATACGATGTTGATATTAGTTATTTATGTACTTTGCCACTCTGTTATATTGCGGAAAATAGGACAGAATTAGAAACTTATATAGTCGCTTCTAGGATGCAATTTCAATATGAAGCTTAAAGAACTATATGAATTTGCCATTGCTAAATGGCCATCTGAGATAGATATATCTGATGGCGTCTGTTCAGGAAAAGAAGTATACCTTTTCAGTGAGCTCAATAGGCTTTATGAGGGTATAGCTAGCAATGTTGAAAGGTCAAATGATTGGGAGAGTCTTGCATGTTGGGCTTTTCATCAAGCCTTATGGGATAAGGCTACTGTATGTTATGAAAAGGGAGTCGACAAAATTAAAGCACCCTCAATTAGTCCTATAGAATTTGATAGGTTGCTTAGAAACAATCTTATGGACGATGGATGGTCAGAAGAACGGATCGTTTATGAAAAAGCCAATCCTACATAAAATGGTAAAAGTTCTTTGAACGTTAACCTAGTCTCAAATATTTGAAGTTTTTACGGATTAAAGGAGCGAATTTATTGATACAAGTACAATGTGAATAGACACAGCACCTATTAGCTCTTAGAGGATGAGATACTACTTAGGAAAAATACGTAAACCTGAATTACTATCCAATACCTATCCTTACTATCAACAACCTTCCCTATCCCTTCTCTAACCCCCCTTCAAACTTGATAAGTACTGGTTTTATGCTTTATTTAAGCTTAAGTGACTGTTTAGTTTTCTCATTTTTTATCGGTAGGTTTCTTCTTCATTAAAACATAGGCTGAGTTACACCATGAGGCTATTGTCGTTATCCACCAAAATTGGTGTAATATTATTCGCGCTGCTATGCGTTATCCATATTTCGATTGCATCGGTTTTTTATCGCACTGATAGCGATAATACTTCTCTTTATTTCACCTTACTTTTGATTACTCTGTCTGCTGCTTTCGCTTGGTGGTATTTGACGTCTTTACTGTCTAAACCGTTCCAAACCGCCATTGCTATCTCCAATAAAATAGGAACTGATGAGAGTCGCGAGTCAGTCGAGTTAGGTGGTTTTCGTGAGGCTAGCCAATTGGGGCAGGCACTGGATGAGATGCAGAGTATTGTTCTAAAGCGCAATAATGAACTGACTCAACAGAATTGGATGAAGACTGAGTTAACCCAATTTAGTTCTTTGCTACAGGATAGTTCACAGTTTGGTGAACTTCTAGAATCTTCCATTGGCTTTATCTCTCGCAGTTTTGACGCATGTTATGGCGCTATTTATATCTCAAAACAAGCTGATACATCCGATAAAACCATTAACTCTTTTGTCTGCAAAGCCCGTTATGGTGCTGACCTAAATCAGGGTGATGAGAAAGCTTCTGGCTTGGTTGAACAATGTGCTCGAGACAGGCAGCCCATTCTGCTATCAGATATCCCCCAAAGTAATTTGGTACTTAACCTTAGCTTAGGAGATGTCAAACTAAGCCACGCTTTGATAAGTCCGGTTGTTTATCATGAGCAGGAAGTACTTGCTGTCGTAGAATTAGGATCTTTCCACCCTTTCACACCAATACAAGTTCAGCTTATTGAGCAGATGACGCAAGCGTTAGCGGGAGCCATTAAAGCAACTCGATTGAACCGTACTGAAGAGTTACTTAAGCAAACTCACCAACAAACTGTTGAAATCAAAAAACAAGAAGAGCGTTTGCGCTCTATTTTTGATAGTTCAATCAGTTGTATGGTCACGATAAACAGCAAAGGCATAGTCGATACCTTTAACCACTCCGCAGAAGCCTTGTTTGGTTATCGCAAAGAAGAGGTGATTGGGCAAAACGTTAAGATGTTGATGCCTGATGTATTTGCTAACAACCACGACCAATACCTGAAAGCTTACCAAAGTACTGGAGAAAGAAAGGTTATCGGTATTGGGCGTGAAGTGGTTGCTAAGTGTAAGGATGGGACCACTGTTCCCGTGCATCTCTCTATTGGGGAAATGCAATTAGATGGAGAAACATACTACATAGGCACATTGCAGAATATTACCGAGCAAAAAGACGCCGAAAACCTAATTCGTAAGCAAGAGGAAAGATTGCGTACGATTTTTGATAGTGCCCTCAGCAGCATGATTACTATTGATGAGAAAGGCGTTGTTGATACCTTCAATGTTGCAGCGGAAAAGTTATTTGGTTATAGCCGTGAAGAAGTGATTGGTAAAAACGTTAAAATGCTAATGCCCGAATCGTTTGCGATAGAGCATGACCAATATCTAGACTCCTATAAAAATACCGGTAATAAAAAGGTCATTGGCGTTGGTCGAGAAGTTGTTGCGAAACGCAAAGATGGTTCGACTGTACCAGTACATCTCTCCATTGGAGAAATGCTTTTAGACGGTAAAAAGTTCTTTATTGGAACCTTGCAAGACATTTCGCAACAAAAGCAATCTCAGCAGTTGATCGAAAAACAAGAAGAGCGGCTACGCTCGATTTTTGATAACGCTATTGGTTGTATGATTACCATTAATGACAAGGGTATTGTCGATGATTTCAATGCGGCATCAGAAAAGTTATTTGGATACAGCCGAGAGGAAGTTGTGGGTCAAAACGTCAAAATGCTTATGCCCAAGTCTTTTGCACTAGAACACGATCATTATTTGGATGCTTATAAGAACACCGGGATTAAGAAAATCATCGGCGTCGGTCGAGAAGTTGTCGCACGCAGTAAGAGCGGCAAGGAAATACCCGTTCACTTGTCTGTTGGTGAAATGACGTTGGATGGGAAACGTTATTTTATAGGGACTTTGCAAGATATTACTGAACAAAAAGCAGCGCAGAATCTGATATCAGAACAAAACAACAGGTTGCTTGAAGAGAAAGAGCGTGTAGAAGTTGCCATGCAAGCTAAGGATAACTTCTTAGCAACCATGAGCCACGAGATACGCACACCTATCAATGGAGTGATCGGTATGTTGGGGTTATTGAAGCATACTGAATTAACACAAGAGCAATTAAGTAAAATCGATATTGCACAATCAAGTGCAGATAACCTTCTGACAGTTATCAACGACATTCTCGACTTCTCAAAAATAGAGGCAGGCAAGCTTGATTTCGAGAATATAGATTTTAACTTACGCAGTCACCTTGGTGATTTCGCGAAGCAAATGTCTTTCCGTGCAGAGGAAAAGTCCTTGGAGCTTATTCTCGACTTGTCTCAATGCCACCATGACAACGTTATTGGTGACCCAGGCAGAGTAAGGCAAATTTTCACCAACCTTGTTAGTAATGCAACCAAATTCACTGAGCAAGGTGAGATTGTTATTAAAGTCGCAACTGATGCGATAGAAAAGGATAAAGTTAAGCTCAAATGTTCAATCTCAGATACGGGTATTGGTATCCCTAAAGAGAAGATTGGTGACCTATTTGACTCATTTACGCAGGTTGATTCTTCGACTACCCGAAAATACGGCGGTACAGGCTTAGGGCTAAGTATTTGCAAGAAGCTGTGTCAAATGATGAACGGCAGTATTTGGGTTAAGAGTGAACTGGGTAAAGGTACCCGTTTTCACTTCGAGATTATTTTGGGTAAGGGTAACTCACTCCCGAAAGCATTGCCTAGGACAAACCTCCATAGTATTGAAGTTCTCATAGTAGATGATAATGAAACCAATCGATTGGTATTGAGCGGTTCATTGCAGCGTTTAGGAATGAGAGTGACTGAAGCTAGTGAAGCCATGACTGCTATGCGATTGATGCGAGAGAAGCTAAATAATGCTGATGCTCCACTCTTTAAAGTTGCCATCCTAGATATGCAAATGCCTAAGATGGATGGTGAGAACTTAGGCAAAGCGATTAGAGCAGATGAACGATTCAATGATACTGGGTTAATCATGATGACTTCGATGTCTTCACGGGGGGATGCCAAGTTCTTTGCTAGCATAGGCTTTGATGGTTATTTCTCCAAACCAGCAGTTGAGTCTGAAGTCATCGATTCGATATCTGTTGTAGTGGAAGGTGGCGAGGCTCTTAAAATGGCTTCTCCTCTCGTGACGAGTCATTATATCAAAGCATTAAGAGAGGGTGATAAGAAAAGCACTACGGTGCAGAAATATCGTATCTTGTTAGTTGAAGACAACCCCATTAATCAGTCGGTCGCTAAAGGCATGTTAGAAGCGATTGGATATTCCTGCAGTGACATTGCGGGCAATGGATTAGAAGCAGTTCATGCATTGAAGAGTGCATCGGCTGATGATCCATTTCACATAGTTCTGATGGACTGCCAGATGCCAGAAATGGATGGTTATGAGGCAACTCAGGCTATTCGAGAAGGGGCGGGGGGAGACTATTATCGAGGTGTTCCCATAGTTGCCATGACGGCAAATGCCATGAAAGGCGATGAGAAACGATGCCTCACCGCTGGCATGAACGACTACCTCAGTAAACCTGTCGAGTCGGATGCGTTACGCAATAAGCTGCGAGATTGGTTACAAGTTGAGTCGAACGTGCACGAAATTAAACCTTAACGCGTCATAAATCTGCAACCCGTCTGTCACTGAGCTTTCTTAAAAGCGCACTAAGCTCCTGCCAACCTCTCTAATAAGAAAGCTTCACATGAAAACCAAATATACACAATTAGCCATGTTTGTGGCCTTAGCGCTAAGTCAGCCCTCGATTGCACAAGAGGGTGATCAGGAAATCGAGAAAATTACAGTCACAGCGCAGAAGCGTGTCCAGTCTATCCAAGATGTTCCTGTAACCATCACAGCATACAACGGTGATTTCCTTGAACAATTAGGTATTACCGAACTGGATGTATTGTCTGAAATAACGCCTGGATTAGTGATTCAAGAGCAGAGCCCCAATAATCCAGGTTTTGTTATTCGTGGTATCACGTCAGACAGTGGATCTTCGCAAATCGCACCAAGGGTTTCTGTTTATTATAACGGTGTCGATGTTTCTCGTTCGCGAGGATCTTATTTTGAGCTTTTTGATATTGAGCGCATTGAGGTAGTAAAAGGTCCGCAGGCGACTCTGTTCGGCACAGCGGCTTCTGTAGGTGCTTTGAGTGTTATCACGGCAAAACCACAAGAAGAGTTTGAGGCCGGTGTAACGCTTCAAGCGGGTAATTTCTCAGCTAAAACCTTGAGGGGCTTTTTGACTGGAGGTAATAGCAAAGTCCAAGGACGTTTTGCTTTTAGCTACCGTGAGCGCGACGGCTTTATTGATAACATTGCAGGTCAGCCAGGTTCTCAAACAGCAGGTGGGTTTGATCAAGACGATTTGCATGCCATTGATCGCATCGCTTTTAGGCCTTCGTTGCGATTCACTCCGAACGATAGCTTAACTATCGATCTGATTTATTCCTATGAGGAAGATGACGATTCAGGAACCTCTTTCAAGAACGGCTTATTAGCACCGACAGGTGGAAATACCAGCCCTTTCACTTTTGCTGAGCTTTCGGGGAGCCCGTTTTCTCAGGAAGTTTTTGGTAAGCCTGATTTGGGAATTGAGAGGGAAGTTGAAGATTTAAATCTGACTATCGAATGGGCTATTAACGAGAACCTGACGTTCACATCGATTTCTGCAGGACGTAGTTTTGAATCACTAGAAGTTTTTGATGCGGATGGTACGCAGGCATTTTTCTTAGAGTTTGCCGAAGATGCAGAAGGGGATCAGTTTAGCCAAGAAGTGCGAGTGATTCATACAGGCGAAAAGCTAACAAGTATTGTTGGTGCAAGTTACTTCACAGAAGATGGTAATCAGTCGGTGCCTTTTTCTACTGAAGAGTCTATTTTCCTGAATTGTTTAGGTTTGTTAGGTAGTGGCTTACCTTGTATTAATGATGACGGTTCGGTGAACCTGCTGACATCCGTTCTCACTCAAGGTGCCGCACAAATATTGCCTTATCATGCTGAGTTTGCAAACTTTGGAGACAACGATGCACTGTCTATCTTCGCTGACTTTACCTACCAAGTTAACGACAAGCTTGAATTAACGGCAGGTATTCGTTTCGTTACCGAAGATAGAACAAGTGGATTCCGAGCGTCTGCGCCAAACTCTGTTTTGGCAGGAGCGCCTTTGCTACCTGTTGTTGATACCGGCGGCCAAATTCTTGAAGCTAGCGACGACTTCAGCGGCGTTTTACCGCGCTTTAATGCGCTATATTCACTGAACAAAGAGACTAATCTCTATTTAACAGTATCAAAAGGCCGTCGTTCGGATGTGTTAGATGTTTCTTCTACTTTAGACGGCAATGGAAACGTCATTGCTGATGTGACTCGTGTACCTGAAGAAGAGATCTTGAACTACGAAGTGGGTGTTAAAGGGACTGGCTTGGAACGTAAAGTTAATTATGCTTTTTCTGTTTTCTATCAAGATTACTCTGACTTTCAGGTTAACTTGCAGGATGACGCAGGTAATTTCTTTACTGCCAATGCGGGCTCTGCAACTAACTTTGGTGTTGAGTCTGATGTGAGAGCAATAATAGGCTCTAACTTTGAACTCTTCGCTAATATTGCTTATATCGAGGCTGAAATTGATGACGACAGCAATAACGGTGATTTAGCAGGTAACCGTTTCCGTTTGCAGCCAGAGTTTACTGCGAGTGCTGGCGTGTTTTATAACAAGCCTTTGAGCAGCAGGTTGAGCCTGAATGCTTCTTTGGTATATACCTACCGCTCTGATGTTTTCTTCGAACCTGAAAATGCACCTATTGCAGGTTTAGATATCAGTGAAGATGAAATTAGCTTAGTGAATGCGAGAATAGGTATTGGCAGCATCAATCAAGGGTGGAATGTTAACCTGTTTGCTAACAACTTATTTGATCGCGAATACCTTGTTGATGCAGGTAATACAGGTGGTGCTTTTGGTAATCCAACCTTTGTCGCCGGACCTCCTAGGTTCTACGGTATTGAAGTCACGAAAAAGTTTGGTCAGTTTTAATTAAATCCAAATAGTAAAAAGCCTCGTCTGTTAAAGACGAGGCTTTGTTTTTTTCTGAGGTTATATAGGTTTTTAGATTACTTATTAAAAACCAAATTGAATGTTACTGGGACTGTCAACCCTATACTTTTAAGACCTGCCAACTCTTGTAACTTAGCCACACCTTGAACGAGTTTGTAGTCGTTTGCGCTGATAAGCACAGGCCCTTGTGAGCTGACGATAAGCTTTTTGCCATCGACATTGGTGATGAGTACATCAATCGCAACGTCTTTTTTTACACCGTGTAAGTTAAGAACGGCATTGATTGTCGCTTGAGAAACTGAGTTCTTTTTAGATTGCTTTAATGCTTCGCTAACATCTGCAGAGATATTGGCTTTAGCAAATGAGGCGGTTTCAAATAACCATTTTTGCATGCGTTCATCGCGAATGCCTATCTTGGTATCAACAGAAGATAAGTCGATATCTAAGCTAAATTGTCCAGAGTCATTAACCTTACCGCTTAAGGCTTTGAAGCTATGTTTTTCAGTAATGTGTTCTTGCTTAGTCGTTAAAAAGTTAACACTAGATTTATCATTGCTTAACTGCCAGCCAGCAAGTGCTTGGAATGATATAACCGACAATAGAGTGAATAAACGAACGATTCTCATGACTATCCTATACTTGGTGAAGAACGATACTGCGCCAGTCGACTCTTTGGTCGCCTAGTACAACGAAATCAGGGTTGGTTAAGGTGTTACGCTGATTGTAAGTTAATGGCTCAAAGTTTGCCGCTAAAATTTTTCCGCCAGCTTCAGCAATAATGCATTGCGGAGCGCCAGTATCCCATTCGCCAGTAACGCCGAGTCGTAAATAGAGATCAGCTTTTCCTTCAGCGATAATGCATGATTTTAATGAACAACTGCCAAGGGGCTTGGTTTCGTAGGTGCGCTGTTCACTCATCTTAGATAGAAGACGATCTCGAGATTGTCGGCGACTGATTGCTATGACAACACTATCTGTTGATGGATCGTCAAACTTCCTAACACTAATGTTTTTGGTTTCGCCATCAGCTTGCTTGAAGGCTCCGTGACCTTTGCGAGCAAAATAAAGCGTGTCGTTGACTGGCCCGTAAATAACGCCAATAACTGGCTCGTTATTACTAATGAGTGCAATATTAATGGCGAAGTCGCCGCTGCCAGCAATAAACTCTTGGGTGCCGTCAATCGGGTCTATCAGCCAATAATGTGGCCAATCTTTGCGAGCCGCTAAGTCACCATTATTGGTTTCTTCCGACATAATAGGAATGTCTGGTGAGTGCTTAGCAAGTGCTTTGCTGATGATATCGTTCGCTTTATAGTCGGCGGAAGTAACGGGGGATTCGTCGTCCTTGCTATAACTGTCGTAATGACCACTGTTGTAGATTTTGAGCACTTCTTTGCCGGCTTCTTGAGCCGTTTCTTTGGCAATCTCTAAAAGCTGATCTAGGTCATCTAGTGGCATTTTTCTCTTGGATCCATTTTTCAGCCATTAATAACGCAACAATACTACGAGCTTCGGTAAAATCTGCTCTGTCCAGCAAAGCCTTTGAATCTTTTATCGACCAGGGAACGACTTCAAGTGGTTCTGGTTCATCTCCCTCTAAACGCTTGGGATAAAGGTCCTTCGCAATCAAAATATGCATAGTGGCATTAAAGAATGTAGGTGCCATAGACACGGAATGCAAATGTGAGAGTTGATTTGCGCCATACCCAACTTCTTCCATCAGCTCACGATTGGCCGCTTCTGGAGGCTCTTCGCCAGGATCAATTAAGCCTTTTGGGAAGCCGAGTTGATAAGAATGAGTACCAGCAGCATATTCTCTGACAAGCAAGAGTGTTTCATCATCAAGAAAAGGCACTATCATTACTGCGCCACGTCCTGAACCTGCCATACGCTCAAATTGTCGCGTTGCGCCATTGGAGAATTCGAGGTCCATTTGTTCTATACGGAAAAGTTTGCTTGTAGCAACGACTTCAGTTTTATGGATTTGTGGAAGAGGCTTGTCAGGATCTATTTTACTCATCTACCTATCACGCTAGAATAGCTTACGCTAACTATAACCTGTCTACATTTAAATGCCTATGTTGCCTTGGAAGGAAATCCGTACTGTCTTGCTGGATATGGACGGAACACTGCTTGATTTACATTTTGATAATCACTTTTGGATGGAATACGTGCCTAAAAAGTGGGCCGAAAAGGAGGGAATCTCTCTAGAGAAAGCTCATGCATTGATGGATGTTGAATATAAGAGAGTCATGGGGCAGTTGGAGTGGTACTGCTTAGACTACTGGAGCGATAAGCTGGGGCTTGATATTCGTCGTCTAAAGAGAGAAATACAGCATCTGATTAGTATGCGTCCAGATACTTTGCCTTTTCTCGATGCTTTGCATGAGAGTGGGAGAGAAGTTGTTTTGGTGACTAATGCTCATCCCGATAGTTTATCTCTTAAAATAGAGCGTACACAATTAGATCGCCACATCAAAACCTTAATCTCTACTCATGAATTCGGAGTGACAAAAGAGTCTCAGGAACTCTGGGAAAAGTTACATCAAAGGCTGCAGTTTGATCCTGCAAAGACGCTATTTGTCGACGATAGCTTGGGTATTCTGCAAGCGTCCTCAACTTTTGGTGTCGCCTACCAGCTAGCGGTTATTAATCCAGATAGCCAAAGGCCCAATCGTGACATTAATGATTGGCCAGCAACCTCTGACTACAGAGAGTTTTTGGATGATATTAGAGCTAATTGAATGTGCGTAGTTGGGAAACGTCAGCCTACAAGCGAGTAGGCTGAACCGTGCATTTTGAAAGATGAAGAGTATTAAAATTGGAGTGGATAAAACCCTTCACTATCAGGCTGGCCAAGAATAGAAGCCGCTTGTGTTATCTGCGGAGGCAAGCTGCTATCAGGCTTAAATTTACCATCAATACTGAATTTCCCTTGCGCATCTATCTTAGCTTTTGCCGCTAAACCCAACACATTAGGTTGTTGAATGTTGATGGTAACTTGCTGTTCTTCACAGCCTAAGTTGCCGTTCATGGAATCCAGATCAACCGCCGTATTGAGCGCGTTAACACTTGCATTGAGCCACTCTGCTTTACCAGACAGCGTTGTACAGTGTTGATCATAGTTCAATTCATTCAAATTGACTTTTAAGCGCCCTCCCGCATCGACCGGAAACGGTAGGTTAAATTGTCGAATTAATTGAGAGACAGGAGCATAGACGACCATATCTTCGGCATCCACTTTCTGTCCTGCAATCGAAATATGTCCCTTGGCCGATATACGAGCTGTGTCACGAATATTACCGATATCAACATCCAGACTCATACGCTTAGTAATTAGTGGTAAAAAGCTTAATTTCCATTTTACGGACTCTAGTTCAGTCCCTTTAACGACAGCTCGTTGTGCTTCACCATTCCAGATAGTTCCAGATACGCGGTATAACGCCGTATTTTGAGGTAAATCAATACGATTGATGACGTGCTTAGCTGGAAGATAAATTATCAAAAAAACCAGGTAGACGAAGACAGCGAGGATCGCCCATTGAATACGTTTTTTTAGCATTAAGATTTACCTACCTGTAAGCGGCGTACTTTGATTTGTCCTGGCTGATTAGTTTCTGCGAAATCCGCATCTATGATTTTAACGCCGCGATTTTCCATTGCCTGTAACCACGCTAAAACGCTATCAAAAGGAGCTTCGTCAACCCACACTATGAGTTCTTCGCCTTGAGGTTGCATACGAGCGATAGTGACAGAAAGCGAATTGGCCGTACCATTAACAGCTTGTGCTAAGGAGCCTCTGAGCGACGCTGTTTGAGTGCCTCCAGACTTCAACTGCAATGCACGTTGTGTGTTTTTCTTCATCGTTTGCAAGACAGTTTTCTGTGTCTTTAACGATTTTTCACTTTTCTCAACTGCAGCATTTAGTGGAGACCAAACCGCTGAATGAAAAATACCAATAATGAGAATGATGGCGATAATCTTAATTAACCACTGCTCTCGTTCTGTTAGCTGCGCGTATTTTTGTTTAAGTTCTTCCACGTCAACTTAACTCCTGATGGTTATTGAGCCGACAACTTCGGTGTCGCGGTTATTCACTGCACCTTGCTGTACGGTAAAGCCTTGCTGCTCAGCCATTTGGCTGAACTTTTGTAACGCTTCAAATGAAGACGCAACGGCTTGCAGGCGCATTTCAGCGCGCTGGCTGTTAAAACGCATAGACTGTGGCTTGATATTGCTGCTCTCAAACGCTTCTGAAAGCTGAGAAAGCATGAGCAACATGGAGGCACTGCCACCGCTTTTATCTTCAAGCTCTTTCATTTTCTGGCGCATCAGAGGCTGTATCGTTGCTTTAGTAACACGCCTTACTTCAGGGAAGGCTGTTTTAAAGTTTTGCTGGATGTCTGTCCAAACTTGCTCTTCTTCGGCTTGTAATTGATTGAGGGTAACCGCCTTATCAACCAAACTCGCTGTTACAGCGATACCTGCCAAGATTGCCGCAGTACGCCATTTCTTCCAAACACCTGAAGATTCTTTCTTAGGTTTGTAGTCACCTTGCAATAAATTGAATGGTGTAGTGAGCGCTTCTTTCGCCAATATTTGCATCGGCATTTCTAGCTGTTGAGGCGCTACTGTAACGTTATCTAATTCTGGTAGTTCAATATCACTATAGTTAGCAATCGTCAGTGCATCTTCTTGTTGTGAGACGAAGTGAGAAACCGCAGGTAGCATCCAGTCGCTTTCGCCTTGCATCCCCTTCCATTCATCTTGTCTTAACAAGAATTGATTGCCTAATTGGAGAACGGACCATTCTTGGTCTTGTTGAGGTAGTGCGAGTATATCAGGGATCAATTTGCCACAGCGTAAGCCGGCATCTCTGATCACTTGAAGCCATTGCTCGATTCTAGCCTTTTCGACAACTGCAACTTGCTGCTGATCGTCTTGTTTCTGCCCTAGTGCGAAGAACTGCGCTTCTATTTCACCAGAGATATCTTCTTCAAGCATATAGGGAATAGCAGCTAAGGCTTTTCGTCCGGCTTTAGCAGGTAAGGTTACCCACCTCAATGAAACATCACTGGTTGGTACAAGTGCGATAACAGGGCGATTCCCTGCTCTTTCCGAGAGTGATGCCAGTGCTGGCGCATCTGGTAGCTCGCCAGACGCAATGATTTCTTGTTCAGCAAGTGACCAAACAATCCAATAGATTGGATCGGTTGGCTCTGTGCCTAGCCTTATCACTAGCTGTTCGTTCACTTAATGCCTCCAAATTCCCGTCTCAAGACCGAAATTCTATTGTTTTCTTCTACTTGCAGTACTGATGACATGCTGAAAGTTGCGTCATTGTAACGGGTCTTGGTATCTAAAATAAAATATTCTGTTGTTACATCAAACCAATTACGCTGTTCGTCACTGAGGTTAAGCGCTGCAACCTCAGCTTCCTGAAAAAAGTCGTTAATATCTTCATAACCATCACGAGGCCTAGCAGACAACAAATCTTGTGCATCGCTAACGCCTGGAAGGTTTAATAGCGCCTGTAAGATAATGGCGTTTTCACTATCTATGGTATTAATGTTTACCTTGAGCTCGTTGTTACCAGGTATGGCGCAAACGAAGGGTAAGAGTCCATTAATCCATTTGGGATCAACACCATTGACCAGTCTTAACTCTGACTTATGCCCCATAAGATCATTTGCGGCGAGATAAGGATTTCTTCTCGATTGATATTCGCTGTCTTCTGCGCCAAAGCTTCCGTAAATGCTGTCGTCAGCGTCGAGCCAATCTATTAAAGAATCTCTTAGTGTCTCTGCTTCCAACGGTGGAACATTGACTTCTAAATTTTGAACTAGGCGGAAAAAAGCGTCGCGTCTGGCATCAAGAATAGTGGTTTCATTTGATGCGTTCGACCCTGCAACATCTTGAGATACTTGTAGTGCGTTGACGTTAAAGCAAGAACGCATATCGGTGATAGTTGCCTGAATGCCACCACCATCGAGTGGAAACTGTAAGTCGCCCTGTGACCAAGGTTGATTCAAATGCACCACGCCGTCATCTAAATCCAGGATTTGCTGTACGGATTTACGTGCAAATTGCTCAGCCCCGACGGCGTACCAATAGGCTTGATTGTTGTCTTTAATATTGATCACGCGCTGCACTTGTAACTGCAATCGTCCACCCATTTCAGTGGCGATAATACTCACTAAAGCAACGATGAGTAATACGATAATGAGCGCTACGCCTTTTTGTTTTTTTATGCGATGGCTGTTCATTGTGTGCCTCCGCTAACCAAAAACTCTCTGCGTACTACACCAAAGTCAGGCGTTGTTATTTCAATAGCGATTGCGCCGGGGATTGACGTTCCAGTGAAACTGTCATTCCAGCCAGCGTTTTCATCATCTCGGCCGTTACTTTGAATGTTGGTTGCCGACAGTAAGAACTGGACTTGGAAATCTTCAATATTAGTTAAAACCGCTCTTACCTTAGGCTCTGCACCGAAAACATTATCAACATAATTGCTATATACGCGCTGTAGCTGCTCCTCCTGCATGCGATAACCTACAGCTTGCAGGGTACTTCTAGGTAATACCAATTGCGGGTTTTGCCAACCACCGCGAACGAAAGCAATGCCGTCTGTTTCGCTATCAAGAACATCTGCCCCGCCGCTCATGACGATATCGTTTTGCTGACCTTCGATGCGAACTGCTCTTGGTACTGCTTGAGTGATGTCTCGCTCAATAAAGAGCATGGCTCTCTGCAATTCTTGCAATCTTTCTATCCGATCTCTTGAAAGCTCATTACTGTCCAAAACACGTGTAAGAATGCTATGTGCACCTAATCCGATAAGCGCAAAAATTGCCATAGCGATAAGGATTTCGAGTAGCGTAAAGCCTTGTAACTTGGAGTGGTGCTTTATCATGTCGGATCATTAATCGGGCGTGAGACAAAGCTAACAACGGAGGTTATCTGTGAAGACAAACTCTCATTTTCGCTAACAATGATTTCCACTGAGCGAATATCATTATCGGCTGTTGTCGTGACTTTTTGCTGCCAATAGAAGGTACGGCCAGCCATTTCCATACTGCCTTTTTCGTCATTTTTGGGAGGCCAGGTTTGCTCAAAGTTAACCTGAGTTAACCTATTATTCGCTACCCAAGTGGCAAAGGTCATCTGCTCCATTAAACCTACACCGTTCAAATTTTCAGCCGCAGATTTCATAATGGCTGATCCGGTAAGTGCAAAAATAAGAAGTGCAACCATGACTTCCAAAAGAGTAAAACCGCGCTGCTTCATAATACCTCTAACGGACCGTCGACAATTAAAGGCACGTATTCTTCGGCATTCACTCTGTAGTAAACCGGCTCGTCGTTACCAAAACTGGGCTCGTACTTTAATATCATACTAAAGGGTGTAATCTCGCCGCTTGAAAAGAGCAGTATCTGTGGAGGAGGAGGTGGCTTGTCGTCTTCACCAATGCTGACTTCCTTATCATCAAGTTCTAACCTTTCATCAAATATAGTATCGTCTTCAAATAAGCTGTCTTCGCTTACCCAAGGCAAATCGTCGAGTTGAAGCTCCAGCCCGAACTGTTCGGGAAGGCGATAGGGTTCAAATAAAGGTGCGCCAGCAAAAGGTTGCCATTGCTGATCTTCATCTAGCACCATAAACAGGTATTCCTGATCTTCAGGATTAACCCGGATACCCATTTCAAGCTGATTCAAAATAGCGAATTCAGAAACTGTTCCTACAACTACCTGAAGCCGACGAGCTTGCTTTTCTAATAGCTGTTCTTGGTCAACTGTGACGCTGTTATATACAACTGAACCGACAATGAGTCCCATCAGTAACAACACCAGCATTACTTCAAGGAGGGTAAAACCTTTTGCTTGGCGTTGTTTGTGAGACATAAGTTGTTAGCTAGTCTTAGTTTAGGTATTCGTTGATATTCCAGTTACCGATATCATCATCAGTACCTGGCTCACCGTCTGGTCCAACAGAGAAAAGGTCAATTTTGCCTAGCTCTCCTGGGCTGATCAGCTGGTAGTCATTGCCCCAAGGATCCTGAGGTAGACGTCTAATAAAGCCGTCTTCAGGGTAGTTTCTTGGTACAGGCTCTGACGTTGGTAGAGACACAAGAGCGTCCAAACCTTGCTCAGTTGTTGGGAAGTTATTGCTTCGAAGCTTATACATTTCTAAAGCGCTTTCGAGTTGTTGTATATCAACCGCGGCTTTCTTTAGCTGTGCTTCTTGCTGATTACCTAAAATTTGAGGTGCCACAAATGAAGCCATAATACCGATGATCAATAAGACCACCATGACTTCGATAAGAGTAAAACCCGATTGGGCTCGATTAAGTTTTTTCATTAGATATTTACCATATTATTAAGGGCCAAAATCGGTTGTAAGATGGCCATGACAATAAAGAGAACCACTGCTGCCATTGTGACAATAAGTAAGGGCTCGAAGATTTTAAGTGAAACGCTTATTGTTGATTCGAATTCGCGATCTTGGTTGTCGGCGGCTCGTGCAAGCATTTGTTGCAGCTCGCCACTCTTCTCTCCGGATGCAATCATGTGCATCATCATGGGAGGGAATATTTTTGTTTTGTCCAAAGAAGCTCTTAGGCTTGAGCCTTCTTTTACATTAATAGCTGCTTCGGATACCGCGGCTTTAATATGCAGGTTTTCCAACACATTGGCAGCAATGCGCATGCTCTCTAGCAAGGGGACAGCACTTGCCGTCAGGATACTCAGTGTACTCGCAAATCGCGCTGTATTCATGCCTCTGGATATGCGACCTATGAGCGGAAATCGCAGGAGATGTTTATGATACCTGAGCCTTAAGGCGGGTTGTTTTAACAGTCGTTGTACAACGACAATCAACAAGGCAATTGCCAGTACCAGCCACACTCCGTTGTTTAGCAGGAAGTCACTGGTATCGATCAAAAATTGTGTTATTCCAGGCAACTCTTGCCCCATCTGTTCAAACTGGCCGACGATTTTAGGAACTACTACGACAAGAAGTAGAACAATAATACCGACAGCAAAGAACATCATTAGAGATGGATAAACCATGGCTTGTGTTATCTGGCTACGAGTTTGCTGGCGTTTTTCTGTGTAGTCAGCCAGCCTTGATAAAACTGTATCTAGGTGACCAGACTTTTCACCTGCTGCAACCATGGCGCAATAGAGATTGTCAAAAACATGCGGAAATTCAGCCATGCTGTCAGCCAGTGAGTGACCTTCAACAACTTTGCTTCGAACAGCCATCATCATATTTTTTTGACGCGGCTTTTCGCTTTGCTCCGCTACTGCTTGTAAAGCTTCTTCTATTGGTAAGGCAGATTCTATCAGGGTTGATAACTGACGAGTTAGCAAGGCTAGATCTGATGCAGAAATTCTCGGTTTAAAAAGAGAGAAGCTACTGCGCTGCTTTTTTTCCTTGTCGGCAACTTGTTCTAGCTCAAGCGGGATTAATCCCATTTCGCGCAACTGCTGACGCACTTGGCGTGCGTTGTCGCCCTCTAAAACGCCTGATTTATTGCGGCCACCCTTGTCGAGTGCCTTATATGAAAACGCAGCCAACTTTACTCTTCCCTTGTTACGCGTAGCACTTCTTCAAGTGCTGTCTCGCCTTTAAGTACTCGCTGACAACCGTCTTCACGAATACTCAATGTATCCTTTCTGATGTGTTTTTCTATGGACTGTTCGCCGCGACCTTCGTGAATCAAATCACGCACTTTTTCGTCTGCGATGAGTAGCTCATGTATACCGGTTCTTCCTCTATAACCTGTATGATTACAGGCAGCACAACCGCTTGGACGGAAAATGATATTGTCTTTAGCCGCAGAAGCAGGGATGCCTAATATTTCGCACTCATGTTCAGAAGGCTCGTGTGGCTTTTTACAGTCCGGGCAGAGCGTTCTAACAAGTCGCTGTGAAAGCACTGCAAGTAAGCTCGATGATAATAGGAATGGTTCTATACCCATATCTTCAAGACGCGTTATTGCGCCGGCAGCTGTGTTGGTGTGTAGAGTCGAAAGTACTAAGTGACCAGTCAAACTGGCTTGTACCGCTATTTGCGCTGTTTCAAGGTCACGGATCTCACCAATCATAACGACATCAGGATCTTGACGTAAGATTGCACGAAGCCCTCTTGCAAAGGTCATATCAACACGTGGGTTAACTTGTGTCTGCCCAATACCGTTCAAATCAAATTCGATAGGATCTTCAACTGTTAGGATATTTCTATCTTTTGAGTTTATCTCAGATAAACCGGCGTACAGCGTCGTACTCTTACCTGAACCTGTAGGCCCAGTAACCAGAATGATACCGTGTGGCTTACGTATTAAATCCGAGAAGTTTGCACGGTTGCTTTGCGTCATGCCCAAATCTTCAAGGTTCAGGCGAACACTGTTCTTATCGAGAAGACGCAGTACGACACGCTCACCGTGACTCGATGGCATGGTACTAACCCGCACATCGACAGCTCGCCCTGCAATACGTAGCGTAATACGGCCATCTTGGGGTACGCGCTTTTCTGCAATATCCAGCTTTGCCATAACTTTGATACGCGATACCAGCATGGATGCCATTTTGCGATGAGGACGTAGAATTTCACGCAATACACCGTCTACTCGGAAACGAACAACAAGCTGTGTCTCGAAGGTTTCAACGTGGATATCCGATGCACCTTCTTTGATCGCTTCACCTAACATCGCATTAATCAATTTGATGATAGGAGCGTCGTCTTCGTTTTCGAGTAGATCTTCTGTTTCAGGCAACTCTTCAGCTAATGCAAACAAATCAGTTTCGTTACCGATATCTTCCATTAGCTGTTTGGCGGCTGATGAATCGCGTTGGAAAGTATTGGTCAGAATATCTTCAAATTTATCCAGTTCAATCAACTTTGGTTTGAAAGGTTGACCGAGGAAGCGCCTGACTTCGGCGAACACATGAAAAGGTGTTTCTGAAGTATGATAAAGCGTTACCGGATCATCAGCGTGTTCTAAGATAACATGATGGCGCTTCGCGAAGCTGAAGCTAAGTTGCTTATAACCTAGCTCCTCTTCTTGAATTGACTCATCTTGGTCATCTTGTAACTCGACGTCCTGTTCGAGTTCTTCATGATTATCTAATGCTGACATTAATTCGTTTCTTCCTTTCTACGTCGCTTCTTGCCTTTTTTCTTCTCAGCTTCTTTCTGCTGCAAGTATTCTTCGACACTTGGAGGAACTGAGTTGACATCTTCCCATTCAGGCAATGTAGGTGTTGATAAACGAGGCATTAATGGAACACCTTTCGCTTCTTTCTCAAGCTGTTGTGCACGTATAAAGTTGTACTTCGAGTGACTTATACGATTTAGCGTTGCACCATCGCGGATAATAGTTGGGCGCAAAAATACCATTAAGTTGCGTTTGTTCTTCGTTGAAGAAGTCGAACGGAATAATTTACCTAAGAATGGGATATCACCTAAGATTGGAACCTTAGACACACTCTCTTGGACATCTTCATCGATCAGACCGCCCAAAACAACTGTACCGCCATCTTCAACGAAAACCGAAGTACGAATTTCCCTCGTATTGATAGAGATATCAACCGCCGTTGCACCACTCACACTAGAAACTTCTTGCTCGATATTCAGTAATACACCCGTACCTTCGTTAATCTGAGGTGTAACTAGTAGTCTGATACCAACTTCTTGGCGTTCGACGGTCTGGAATGGGTTGGAGTTGTTATTACCTGTTGAAGAACCTGTAATAATCGGAACTTCCTGACCAACAATAAAGAAGGCCTCTGTGTTATCCATAGTGGTAATGAAAGGTGTTGATAAAACGTTAGCGTTAGTGTCGTTACTGACTGCTTGGACTAGCGCACCCCAGTCATCTTCTAATACACCCGTGATAAAGCCGTTCGCACTACCTAATAAGTTTGCAAGCGCAGTGAAATCACCCTCTTCTGTACGTTCTGTTTGAGTTACCGTACCCGTTTCAGAACCGATGACGTTGTCTTGTATGACTTCATCTTGTGCTTGTTCAATTGCGACACCTAATGCACCGATCGGAACACCGGCATTGGTAAATTGAGTACCGCCACCTTTTTCTGTTGCAAACTGAACACCTAATGTTGTTCCGTCACCTTCGAAGATTTCGACAATCATTGCCTCAACCTGCACTTGCGCACGAGGGATATCTAATTTGCGGATAACTTCTTCTAGTGAACGCATCATATCGGGTGGAGCAGTAATAACGAGTGCATTCGTTTCTTCGTGAGAGTTGATAGAAACTTCGTTACCACCTCGACTAGACGCTCGACGTGCAGTGCCGCCAGCAGGTGCTGCTTCTTCTGCTTGAATACTGGCACTTACGCCTTGCAGAACACCCACGATATCTTCTGCCTTAGCATATTTGATGTAGTAGACGCGCGTGTTACCACTACTTTTAAGTTCTAGGTCTAACCTTTTAACGAGATTTGCAATGCGGGCTCTAGCTTTAACATCACCGCTGATAATCACGCTGTTAGTGCGGTCATCTGCTACCACTCTTGGCTCTAAGTTAGCTGGCCCTTGGGTACCTTTTTGAGATTTGTTAATACTATCGATGATGCGAACCATCTCTGATGCTGCTGCAAATTGCAGTTTGATGATCTCAACTTCTTGGTCACCAGCTTGGTCAATTCGATCGATAATCTCGACGAGGCGATTCACTACAGCCGCACGACCAGTAATTAATAGTGTGTTGGATGGGTCGTTAGCAACAACGTTACCGCCACCTGCAACGTCATTTAGTTGACGAAGGATTGGTGCTAATTCTCGAACCGAGACATTAAATACCGGGACAACGCGAGTGATCATTTCATCACCGTTGAATAAGGCCCCGTCAATAACTGGGATATTAGAGTTCTTAGCGTCTTTATCCCTAACAACTTTTAAAACGTTATTAGGCATTTCAACAACAGCAAAACCGTAGACTTGAAGAATGTTCAAGAAAACTTGATAGTACTGCTCTTCGTTAAGAAGATCGTAACTTCTAAAGTTAACTTTTCCTCGGACATTGGGGTCAACAATGATGTTGCGTTTTAGGTTTTTCCCAACAATGTTGATCACTTCTTCAATGTCTGTACCTTTGAACTGAGGTGAGAATTCTGCCGCAGAGACAGAAACACCAACACTCCAGATGCTGGCGGTTAAGGTAAGTACCAAAGCCCTAATAAAACGGCGGCTTGCTAACCTCATACTTATATCCTTTTTTATCATAATGCTGTTTCTTCTTCTTCTGACGGCAGCTCTAAAAATAGAGATTCTAACTGTCCTTGGCGTTCTACCGTAATCTGTAACGATTCTGCTTCACGCAGAGCTGTTAAAGCTTGGATTGATTGTCTCGGATCAGTGAGATCCAAGCCATTAATATCAACTAAAACGTCACCTGGTACGAGTCCAGATGCATTAAATAATTCGGGTTTTCTACCTGGGCTCACGCGATAGCCTTTGAGTCCAGTGCCATCTCTGACAGGTGCAATGGAAATAAAGTCAGTAAAGTTCGATGGGCTTTGCTGTAGATCTCTTGTTGCTTCAAGCGCTGCTTCAGACAACCTACGACTTTGGATTTGTGGAGTGGCCGACCTAGCAGTTGCTCTTTGTGGTGTTAGGTTTTGTGATTGGGAAATGGAGACAGATGTACTGTCATTGAAATCAACACCCTCAAGCATTAACGTTTCATGCCTTGGGCCGTTCTTAAGAATTAAGCGGTCATTGTAAACTTCTTTTACGATGGCGTTAGTTCCATCAATTTTTTCGCCTACACCGTAGGTGTTTTGCTTACCTTGGCTTTCAACTATCGCTGCACCATCATCGGTTGCTGAGCTTGAGACCACACCGGTTAGTGTTAGATTTAACGTTGTTTCAGGTGCATCAATAATCGTAGGTTCTTCGACAACTTCAGTGACAACAACGGGATCACCAAAGAGTTTTAAGTTCATGAGGCTTTGGATATTAACGCGAGCCGGGCTGTTTGACTGGCGAGCGGATGCAGGGCCTGTCGCTACTGCTGCTGAACTAT
This sequence comes from Alteromonadaceae bacterium M269, assembly GCA_004353515.1. Lineage (GTDB taxonomy): Bacteria > Pseudomonadota > Gammaproteobacteria > Enterobacterales > Alteromonadaceae > M269. The sequence continues at coordinate 243,169 of SMNZ01000005.1, forward strand.
TATTTTCAGGAGCTGGTAGCATTCGCCACGTAAGTTCCGCTGCGAACGCGAGTAAGTATAAAGACAATAAAATGACGATGAGCCAATTTACATGATTTTGATACCGACTAGCATGCAGCCAAAGCGTATTTAAGTTATAATTGCCGAGCGTCATTTGGTTCCAATTTCAGGCTGAAGCAGCGCATAATAGCGAGTAATAAAATGACCCGCAATAATAGCAGGATTAGATGAAAAATTCATTACAACCTACAGCCAATTCCCTTAACAAACTATGAATAAAAACAACCCAGAACCTTCCAATAATGCCGTCAGACTTGATAAATGGTTATGGGCAGCACGTTTCTTTAAAACCCGAGCCATTGCTCGAGAAATGATTCAGGGAGGCAAGGTACAATATAATGGACAGCGTAGCAAACCAAGCAAGCAAGTTGATCTTGGCGCAATCGTTACAGTACCTCAGGGATTTGACGTTAAACATGTCGTCGTGGAGGCATTATCTGACCAAAGACGCAACGCAACCATTGCTCAGATGCTTTACGAAGAAACGCCTGAAAGCTTAGAACAGCGAGAGAAAAATAAAGAAGCGCGCAGGTTAGCTGCTTTCCATAGTCCTAAGCCAGATAATCGACCCGATAAGAAGCAAAGGCGCTCAATTATTCGTTTTAAACAGCAATAAAAAGCACAAACAGAATATTAGAGTTGCTTTTTAGCTATCAGGCACCATGTAGCAGGTGTTTTAAATTATAGAGACTAGAGCCACTGGCTCTATACACTCTAGAAGTTATAAGGTTTTATTGACATGCAAGATTTTGATCAACTCCATCGTTACCTTTTTTCCGAAGCTCAAGTGAGGGGAGAAATGGTGAGGCTGCAAGAGAGCTATAATGCGATATTGTCAGCACAGAGTTACCCTTCTGAAGTTCAGGTACTGCTGGGTGAGTTGATGGCGGCGACAAGCTTGTTAACTGCGACACTTAAATTTGAAGGTGATATCAGCCTGCAATTACAAAGCCAAGGGCCGTTAAAATACGCAGTGATCAACGGTACAGATGAACAGAAATTGCGAGGTGTAGCAAGGTGGGAAGAAGGTACAGAGTTTGGTGATTTCTTATCAATGTGTAAGGACGGTATTTTAGTCATCACGATCAGCCCTGAGAAAGGGGAGCGTTATCAGGGCATTGTCAAACTGGAAAAGCCGTCACTTGCCGAGTGCGTTGAAGACTATTTTGCGCAGTCTGAGCAATTAGCAACACGTATTTTGTTGGGAACTGAAATCAATCCAACTCAGCCTTTCGCTTGGGGTATGTTGGTTCAAGCATTACCTGGAGATGAGAGTGATAAAGAAGCGTTCGAAAGAATTGCGTACCTGACGGAAACCATGAATACCCATGAAGCAAAGGTCCTCGAAGCTCAAGATCTATTGTACCGCCTGTACCACCAAGAAAAAGTAGAGCTATTTGAGCCTCAAGAAGTCGAGTTCAAATGCAGTTGCAGCAAGGAAAGAAGTGCAGCCGCTCTCTCTGGGGTAGACGAGCAAGAGTTGTTAGATATAGTGGCAGAAGAAGGCTCTGTAACGATGAACTGTCAATACTGCCATGCAGTCTATAGCTTTGATGCTATAGACGTTAAAGCTATTAAGTCTGGTACTTACGGACAAAATAGCTCAACGGTTAACTAGCAGATCAATATACTCTAAGCAGAAATTGGTGTGAGGAGCCTAGCTTTTTCAGGTAAACACACCATTGCTTGCAGCCCACCTTCAGGCATGTTTTTCAGTGTAATACTGCCGTAGTGCATATCTACGGCACGTTTGATAATCGCGAGTCCAAGGCCTGAACCTAAACTACCTCTCGCTTTATCTCCTTGTTTGAAGGGTTCAAATAAGCTATCTACTTGATCTTCGGGGATGCCGGCACCGAAATCTCTGACCATAAAGTACAGCTTTCGATGCTTCTTATCGTAGCCAGAGGTAATTTCAATATTGTCACTTCCATAGCGGAAAGCGTTTTCGATCAAATTATCCAAAACTCGCTTAATCGCAACCTTACGCAATTCGACATCTGGAATATCACCTAAGTGCAGATCTATTTTGTGGTGCTCTTCAATTGAACGCGCTTTAACGGCACTCTCAATCAAATTATTTAAACTGACTTTCTCCGGTTTCTCCTGATGGTCCTGACGGACATAGTTGATGAATTGATCAATGATGTCATTCATATCTTCTATGTCGTTGATAATGCCTTCTCTGATCCATTCCTGGCCTTCTGGCATCATCTCAGAGGCTAGGCGAATCCGTGTTAATGGCGTTCGTAGATCATGAGAAATCCCGGCTGTTAGTAGGGCTCTATCATCTTCAAGTTGCTTTATTCCTTTAGACATTTGATTAAAGGCTTGGGTTACTTCAATGAGTTCGCTAGTTCCTTCTTCTTTAAGTGGTTTTGGGAAGCTACCTCTGCCAACTTCCTGAGCTGCGTAGAGCAGTGCTTGCAGAGGCCGATTCAATCGCCTTACAAAAATCCAACCGCCAGCAACACTGAGAATACCAATCACCATCAGGTAATTAGTAAGCGGTGAATAGTCTAAATCGCCAACTCCATGCATGGGGACAGTAACCCATAAATTAGGAGCTTGAGGCGGGTTTATCCAATAAATATAGGGTGAGCCGTAGGATATCCGAACCTGTGCTTCACCATTAAGTTGTTCGGACATAAAGTTCGATAACGTTTGATAATAGGTAGACTCGTTTAACCCTCTTTGCTCGGCTTGCTCTTGGTTGTAAATCCGAATACCTGTGGAAGCGAAGTACCGCTCACGCAAGCCCGGATCAAGGTGATCACTATCCTTTAGGAAAATCACCTTAATCTGGTTTGCGAGTAATGTGTTAATTTGTTGGTAGTTTGGTCTAACAAGGTAGTAAGTTACTGATAAATAAGAAAATACTTGGTTTATCAGTAGCAAGATTCCGATAAGTAAAACCGTTTGGCCAAAGGCGCTTTTAGGTTTTAAATGCATAACCAGTCTTTATTCAGCGCTTTCGCCATCAGGAACAAAGACATAGCCTAACCCCCAAACTGTTTGTATGTAACGAGGGCTGGTTGGATCTTCTTCAAGCATGCGGCGAAGCCTGGATACTTGAACGTCAATACTACGTTCTAAGGCACTGTAATCACGGCCTCGTGCAAGGTTCATTAGCTTATCTCGAGATAATGGTTCTCTTGGATGTGTTACTAGAGACTTAAGTACGGCAAATTCTCCACTGGTCAGCACCATTGGTTCATCTTCTTTAAACATCTCACGAGTTGCTAAGTTTAATCTGTATCCGCCGAATTCTATGATTTGCTCGTCCATTGAAGGTGCACCCGGCGCTTCGATAGAGCGGCGGCGCATAACGGCTTTAATTCTAGCTAATAACTCTCTAGGGTTAAAAGGTTTTGGAAGGTAGTCATCAGCTCCCATTTCTAGACCGATAATACGGTCAACCTCATCACCCTTGGCTGTGAGCATGATAATAGGCATATCGTTGTTTTTTTGGCGTAGTCTTCGACAAATAGATAGACCATCTTCACCAGGTAGCATGAGATCAAGCACCATGAGATGGAAGTTTTCACGCTCCAGTAGACGATCCATTTGCTCAGAATTAGCTGCAGCTCTGACCTGGAAATTTTGCTCAACTAAGTATCTTTCCAGCAAGCTACGTAGACGCATGTCATCGTCTACAACTAAAATTTTAGGAGTTTCGCTACCCATTATGTTCTCTCTATTGAACTATTCATTAACACTATAAGTGAAAGTCTTAATATGCAAAAGTCTTGGCTGGTGGCTATTGTTACAAAGTTTTTCGAGTATATAGCTGCTGACCTTAAAGCTAGCTGCTCTATTCTTCGGATAGCCAATCCATTTGAAGACCGGCACGTCGCTTCTTATCGAGCAATTCTTCGATAAGTGGAGATAAGATTAACTCCATAGCAAGTCCCATTTTTCCTCCAGGTACAACTAAGGTGTTGATGCGCGACATAAAAGCACCGTCTATCATTTTAAGTAAAAATGGGTAGTCGACATTTTTCATTTCGCGCCTGAAGCGAACTACAACGAAACTTTCGTCATGTGTTGGAATTTCTCGTGCACTAAAGGGGTTTGAAGTATCTACAGTTGGTACGCGTTGGAAATTGACGTGAGTTCGCGAGAATTGCGGTGTGATGTATTGAAAGTAATCGTCCATACTTCGAACAATACTGCTCATAACCGCTTCTCTTGTATGTCCTCTGTCCGTCGTATCGCGAACGATTTTTTGAATCCATTCAAGATTAACAATTGGTACCATGCCAACCAGAAGGTCTACGTGTTTGGCGACATCAACTTCATCTGTTGCTACGCCACCGTGCAGACCTTCATAGAATAAGAGGTCAGTGTTGCTGGGTAAGTCTTGCCAAGGTGTAAAGGTGCCTGGCATCTGGTTAAAAGGAACGGCTTCATCAAAGGTATGCAGGTATTGACGATGCTTACCTTTACCGTCATCACCATAGGCTTTAAATAGCGTTTCTAGTAACTCAAAGTCGTTGGCCTTGGGACCAAAGTAGCTAATGTGCTTACCTTGTTCTTGTGCTTTACGAATTTCGACTTCCATCTCTGGGCGAGAAAAGCGATGAAAGCTATCACCTGCAACAAAAGCTGCATTAACACTCAAATTACGAAAAATGTGCCTGATCGCATTGGTTGTGGTTGTTGTTCCAGCACCTGAAGATCCGGTAATTGCGATGATTGGGTGTTTAACTGACATAAAACGCCACAAGAAATGAATGAGTCGTATTTATAAGCAAGCTGAGTTGCTGGGTCAAGTATTAAACCCGGAATTCGTACTGAAGCAGTCTCCATTGATGAAGGGGAGGGTTTTAAGTTTCCCCGTCATCAATGAGAAGTTGCTTTTAGGCCTTACGAACCAAAAGCGACCACGAGAATAGTAAATAAAGCCCCGCCTATTGCTATTTTGAGGCTATTCTGGGCTTTTAAGATACGTGGTAAAAACATGAGAAATGCTGAAAGTACAAAAAAGAGCAGTGCTATACCAAATGCAATATTTAGCCAGAAAAGTGGGCTGTTATTAGTTGCTTTGTGTAGCTTTGTCATTTTGGCAAGAACAGGCGGATAATCTTTTCTAGTCAGCGTCGCTTCCCCAGTTTGTTTATCGTAGGAACCAACATTCAAGATGATTTTATCGGGCGTTTCTTCGATCACTTTTGCACGTCGCCTCTTGACTGCCTGAGGTACTTCTTCTGCGCTTAAGTTAGCTTCGAGTTGACGAATTTCGATCTGTTCGTATTTTAAAAAGTCAGTGGGTCTAAAAATGAGTAGTACGCCACTGATTGCGTAAACTGCCATGATGCCGCTGAGGAAAAAACCTAACCAACGGTGGTATTCTCTAAATGTTTGATGGAACTTTGCTGATGCCATGCCTGAAAACTGCTAGGTAAATTGTGCGGCATTTATAAATGAGAATAGAAACTATTTAAAGTCTAACCCTGCTGATTATAAGTAAATTTAATGTAAAGTTTGGTTGTTTGTTGATTGAAAGTTGTTTTTGGAGGAATAAGAAGCTCTTTCCATGAGCTATTTCAGTTTTTAATAGCAAAGTTATTCTGAAAGAAGATAACAAGGAAATCCTGTAGCTATGAGTAAAAAGAACATTAAAGGTGTATTAGTTACACTAATACTTTTTCATTGCTTTCAAATTCACGCCTCCGACTTAAACAGAGAGTTGCAACAAGAGCTTGGTGAAATGAGGGTTAAAGACCAAGCTGTTCGAGAAGAGTTAACAAAGATTGGATTTAATGCCAATCCAGATGCTTTGAAAGCTTATGTTGAAAAGCAGAATAAGGTTGATGATGAAAATACTGAGAGAGCCTTAGATATATTCGAGGAATTTGGCTGGCCTACGCCTGAGTTAGTTGGCAAACAAGGTGTTAAGGATTTCTTGCTCATTATTCAGCATGCAGATTTTGAGACGCAAAAGCTGATGCTACCTAAAGTGAAATCAGCTTATGAGAATGGGCTTGTTTCTGGCCAGAATATGGCGCTACTTACAGATAGAGTGTTAGTTAAAAGTGGCCTAGCGCAACGTTATGGTACTCAAGTCAGCATCAAAGATAAGATAATAAAAGTCGATCCGGTAGAAGATGAGAACAACTTAGATCAAATCAGGGCATCAATTGGACTTGAACCTATGGAGCAATACTTGAAGCGTTTGAGATCACTCTACAACATTGAGTAGAAGTCTACTTTATAACTAAGAGTTCTCTTCAGTCTGAGGCTGTGCTTTTTTAGGTGCTTGGCCCCGACTTATGTGTTGGCAAGCGAGTACATAGCCACCCAATTGATTTTTACACCATGGTAATTTTATCTCTTGCGGCTGTGCTGCTATAAAGTGATTAATCTCTTGTATGTCGATAGTTGAACGCTCGAGAGATTTTTTTACAGCTTCTTCTACCGTTTCATTATGTTCGCTACAACGCATAATAACGTATGAAAAGTTCTCAATAATATTCGATGACATTGCGAAGTTTTCATCGTTAATTAAGCCGTGCTTTTTAGCTGAGTTTAGCCTACCTGCATAAACTCGTTGTAGCTCTTTTGATATGAAATTGAGGTTGTTGAGTGTGCTACGTGCTTGACCATCACTTGCTTTTAGAGAGTGTTTGTATTGATTCATCTCTTTTTGCAAAGACTGAGTCTTCAACACAAAATAGATGAGAATTAAGACAGTAAATCCAATGACTCCTATGGCTACCATCAATAATTTACTCCTCTATAATTCAATGAAAAGATAATGTTTTTCATCCGGTATGACTTAGCTCGCGTTTAAAAAACAGGGTCCACTACTATACGCTTATGACGTATTTTTTGTAGAGGGTGTGTTATCACTTTTTGGTATAAATTGGGCTTGGGAACTGTGCAACTTTATCTGATAACTCAGTAATTTTTGCAGAGCCTTGCTTCTCAACTTCGTCTATTCTTAGCACGCTGTGCATAGGGATATAAGTGTGCTTGACGCCTTCAAATTCGTCCTTCAATTTTTCATGAGAAGGGTCTAAAACCAAGCTAGTATGCGTATCCCAAACAAAGCCACCTATTTCAACAAATCCAAACATTGAGCTTTGCGTGACCTCTCTTACATATAATTCATAGCGTTCGCCATTGCTGATGAATTGAATTTTGAATAAAGGTTGTTTTTCACTCACGCACTTAGCCTTGAATTTGTCTTAAAAGGGGCTGGATTTTAGCGGGAAATAACATTGATATAAAGTGCTTGTATATTCGAATACAAGGAAATACCTAAGCAAGTGGGTTCCAAGAATCGCTAGTTAATCTCGGGTTAGTTGGAAAGAGGCCCTAGCAAAGCTCTTGTCGCTATCTTAAGTTCATCAGTACCGCTAGCGATGATGCCATTGACTGCAAAGCCTTGAACATAACTCGTTAGCTGTAAGGCTGTTGACTCAATATTGATATCGGAGCGTATTTGTCCTTTTTGCTGCGCATTTTCAAGACAACCAATAAAGCCCAACTGGAGCCTATCGATGTAATGACGACCAATATCTTTTATTTTGTCGTCGTCGTAACCCAATTCGGTTATTGCATTGATGAGCAAACAACCTTTTCCGTTAACTAACTCTATATAGGCTTCAAAAAACTGTTCAATCGATACTAGTCCTTGATGGCTATCCAGATGTGAAACTATTGGATTTAGCTGTGTTTCTTGATAGTGCAGAATGACTTTATAGAAAAACTCCTGTTTGCTCGAAAACTCTAAATAAAAGCCTCTACGATTAAAGTCTGTCCGGGCAATGAGCTCATCTAATATAGTGCCATGATAGCCGTGCTCGAGTAATACATCGATAGATAAGGAGAGGACTTGATCGATATTGTAGAGTGCTTTTCTTGGCATCTGTAAAGTCAAAAGAACGTTAATTCTTAGTAGACTAGTGTCTTGTAGAAAGATGTCAAGCAGCTATCTCTAGCATTTTTTTAACGATTAGATTACCGTTGCGGCGGTTTAAGATAATAGGGTCTGTTGATCTTTGTGGGCAGTATGGCTAAAAAAGAGCCGCTGCCCAAAGGGCTGAAGCTAAAATGGTCCATCCCTATGTTGTCAATGACTTATTTGGATGGCCAAACGGCGTCCTTGACGCCTTGGTCTAGACCATTTTATCGTTCAGCATAAAAAATGAACAAAGATCAACAAACCCAAGAATAAGCTCTTAATTACATTGAGATGGTGTTTCTCAATGACTGCATTGAATAGGTTGTACATATGAACAAATCTTTAAAGATTGGATTATTGGCGGCAGTTGTAGGTATTTCTGCTTGTCAGGTTGATGTCCAGTCAACAACGACGAGCACTGAATCGGCTGCTCCTCTTGAAGCAGACTCAAGCCGCATCAAAGCGCACTTAGGTTTTCTAGCACACGATTTATTAGAAGGGCGTGATACCGGATCTCGTGGTCACGAACTTGCAACGCTTTATATCGCTTCACAGTTTGAGCAATACGGCTTAACTCCCATGGGAGATGACGACAGCTATATGCAGCGTGTTACTTTCCGTCAAGCGTTTCTTGATCAAGATTCTCCAACTTTAACATTGACTAGGGACGGCCAAACTCAGTCGTTAGACTACCCTGCTCAATACATTACTGGCCCTAGCACACTTTACACAGATGCATCTGTATCTGCAGAAATGGTGTTTGTTGGTTACGGTATTGTCGCTCCTGAGTTGTCGCACAATGACTATGAAGGTTTAGATGTTGATGGCAAAGTGGTTGTGATGTTATCTGGTAAGCCAGCTTCTTTTCCTACTGAAGAAGGTGCACACTTTAGTTCTGGTGCTGAGAAAAGTCGCCATGCTGAAGAAAACGGTGCTATAGGTATCATTACTGTTAGTACACCAACGGCTGAAAAAGCTCGACCTTATCAAAATCAGTTGAACTTTTTGCATGCTCCTCGTGTCCGCTGGGTTGGCAAAGATGGACAACCAGCCAATGTTTATCCAAACCTGAAGAACAGCGCTTACTTTAGCCAAAAAGCGGCTGAAATTCTTTTTGAAGGAAGTGAACGTTCTCTCGAAGAGATATACAAGGACTTGGAAGCTGATAAGTCGCCAAAAGGGTTTGATTTAGCCTATACCTTAGATTTTTCCAAAAAGAGCACGCACAAGGAAATCACCAGCCCTAACGTTGTCGGTATGTTAGAAGGTAGCGACCCTGTATTGAAGAATGAGTATGTTGTTTATTCTGCGCACTCTGATCATATCGGTTTAGCCAAAACTGTTAAGAAAGACAAAATCAATAATGGTGCTATGGATAATGCCAGCGGTACTTCTATCATGATTGAAACGGCTAGATTGTTCAGTGAGTTGGAAAACCGCCCTAAGCGTTCAATGTTGTTTGTTGCTGTGACTGGTGAAGAGAAAGGCTTGTTAGGTGCGGATTACTATGCGCGTAACCCAACCGTTGGTGAAGGTAAAATGGTTGCCAACGTTAACCTTGATATGCCGTTGATTACCCATGACTTCGCGGACCTGATTGCTTTTGGTGCTAATCACAGTGATCTGAAAGGCTCTGTCCAAGAAGCGGTAACTCAAGTTGGTCTTGAATTAGCAGAAGATCCGTGGCCCGAGCTGAATTTATTCACACGCTCTGATCACTACAGCTTTGTGAAGCAAGGTGTTCCAGCGGTGTTCTTATTCCCGGGATTGAAGTCTAACTCTACCGATATCGACGGAAGTAAAGAGTTCAGCCGCTTTATGGCTGCGCATTACCACAAGCCATCTGATGAACTTAATGATGACTTTAACTGGAATGCCGCTAAGAACTTTGCGCAAATCAACTTCCAAATTGGTTTAACCATTGGTAATCAAGCTGAAAAACCAAAGTGGAACGAAGATAGTTTCTTTGGAAATACTTTCGGGAAATAACCTGATATCACTAATCATAAAAAAACCCGCTTTTTAGCGGGTTTTTTATTACAACTGTAAAAAGCTTTTAAACAAAGAATTGAGCTTTAATGACTTGCCATTGCTCGCTGAAGCCTTCTGTAGGGCGGCGAGTAAATTCACTTCTAATAAACTGATTGATACGACCATCAGTAAAACAAATTAGCAAGTTAGCAATCAGTGCTTCATCTGCACTCAATGCTTTGCCCTCACGCAGTTTACGCTCACGTAGCACTTGTCTTAGTTGTGTTTCTAAACGCTCAAAAAGCTGAGCTATACGAGTTCGCAATCTGTCTTGCTCACCCATTAACGCGTCGCCATTGAGTATGCGAGTGATGCCGGGGTTTTTCTCGGCAAAGCCAAGAAGTAAGTGCATAATAAGCTGACAGCGTGTTGCCGTGTCTTTCTCTTCACTGAGTATCTTGCTAATACGTGAGAAAAGTGTCTCTTCAATGAACTCTATCAAGCCTTCAAACATACGAGCTTTGCTCGGGAAGTGTCTATACAAAGCAGCTTCTGACACACCAACCTGTGCGGCTAATTTTGCTGTAGTAATACGTTGTCCAGGGTTTGTTTCAAGCATGCTGGCGAGCGATTGTAATATTTGTGCCCGCCGATTGGGCCGCTTACTAGCTGGCATGACTACTCCTTGCCGTTAGAAGTTTAAAGGTCATTTGAGCGAATACCTTTTGTACATTGTTCATTTCATTTTCCGAGACTAAGCCTATTTAGGAGGCTCAAATAATGAGCTTAGTCTCGACCCGTTAAAGCCTACTATCGGCTTTCAGCGTGAAACCTTTGTGCAACAAGTGCCAATAAATTTCTCGCTAGTGTTTGTTTGTCTGTCAAAGGCAATGCTTGTTCACCATCTTTCCAAAAGACGGTGAGCGCATTGTTGTCGCTGTTAAATCCGATGGATTTGTCAGAGACGTCGTTAGCCGCGATCATATTGAGTTTTTTACGCTCTAGTTTCCCTTTTGCATAATGTGCAACATCCTGTGTTTCAGCGGCAAAACCAACTGTAAAAGGAGCATCAGTTTTAGATGCAATAGTTGCAAGGATATCAGGGTTTTTGACAAGAGTAAGTGTTAACTCATCGTCTTTTGTCTTTTTAATTTTCTGATCAACTATCTCAGCTGTTCTATAGTCAGCTACGGCTGCGCAGGCGATAAAAATGTCACAATCAGCAACTCTTTCTTCTACAGCATCAAGCATCTGCTGTGCGCTAGAAACATCTACACGCTCACACCCTAAGGGCGATTCCAGGTTAACAGGGCCTGAAACCAAACTGACTTTTGCGCCCATAGATGCAGCAGCTTGCGCAATGGCGTATCCCATTTTGCCAGAGCTGAAGTTACTAATGTAGCGCACTGGGTCAATATTTTCTCGTGTTGGGCCTGCAGTAATGACAATATGTTTGCCAGCGAATTCATTTGAAGACTGAGGCGCATTAAGTCGTTCGACTATATCCAATGGCTCTAACATTCGGCCTGGACCTACATCCCCACAAGCTTGAGAGCCTTCATCTGGGCCCAACATCAAGACACCACGTTCTCTCAATATAGCTAAATTATGCTGTGTTGCTGTGGCAGCCCACATTTGTTGGTTCATGGCAGGTGCCATGACTAGTTTTGCTGTTGTTGCTAAGCATAATGTCGTTAGCAAATCGTCAGCTAAACCATATGTAATCTTAGCCATAATATTAGCAGTTGCCGGTGCGATAAGAATGATATCCGCCCATTTTGCTAATTCGATATGACCCATTGCAGCTTCTGCAGCAGGGTCGAGTAGACTATCTGAAACAGGTAACCCTGAAACGGCCTGCAAAGACAATGTGCTAACAAATTCTTTCGCTGATTGAGTCAATACGACGCGTACGTTAGCGCCTGCAGCTTTTAATTTCCTAACAAGATCTGGCGTTTTATAGGCAGCAATTCCACCAGAAACACCTAAAAGCACATTTTTGTTTAATAACTGGGACATAGTAAAGAAAGGGTTAACGTTGTAATATGAGTCAAAGAATGAAGAATAACATTATTGGCTGTTTTTGGCTTGCTTTGATAGTGTTATTTATTACTACTTAAGTATGACAACCATGGAAGGATTGATATGAAAATAATGGATTGGCCCCAGCAAGAACGCCCTCGTGAAAAATTATTGAGCAAAGGCCCAGAGCAGCTCAGTGATGCAGAACTACTCGCCATTTTCTTACGCACTGGATTACCAGGTATTAGCGCCGTTGATTTAGCTCGAGGTTTGCTTAACGAGTTCGGGGATTTAAGAGAGTTACTGTCCAGTGATGTTTCCAGATTTTGCCAAGGCAAAGGTTTAGGTATCGCTAAATTTGTGCAGTTGCAAGCGACGTTGGAAATGGCGAGGCGTTACTACCAACTGCAACTAGAAAGAACGAATGCTTTTTCGAATGTAAATCAGACAGTCCGCTTTTTAATGAGTCGACTGAGGGATGAAGATCGAGAAGTTTTTGCCTTATTACTGCTCGATAGCCAGCATCAGTTGATCGAATATAAAGCGTTGTTTTATGGCAGTATTGATAGCGCCGTCGTGTACCCCAGAGAGATTGTTAAGCTAGTCCTCGATAAGCAAGCTGCCGCTGTCATACTGGCACACAACCACCCTTCTGGTGTTGCAGAACCTAGCATTGCAGATAAGCAAATTACTCAGCGAATAAAGTCTGCGCTTGAATTGATTGATGTCACAGTTTTAGACCATCTTATTATTGGCGATGGGCAATCGGTGTCTTTTGCACAAAGAGGATTAATATAAACGTAAGGAAGGTGTCATCATCCGGTCATCTAAATTACGTATTGCTAGTGCGTGTTGATTTCTGCTGTTTAGAATAAATCCATACGGCAAAAAAACATGCACTAGGTTCATATAAAGGGTAATCAACTTTGTCTATCAAAATCAGCGTAATCTTTACGACCTATAATTCTCCTGACTGGATGGAAAAAGTGCTTTGGGGGTTTGAGAATCAGACTTTTAAAGACTTCGAGATCATTGTTGCGGATGATGGTTCAACTGAAGAGACAGAAAAGCGATTGTCTGAGTTCAAAAAAAACAGTTGGATGAAGATAAAGCATGTTTGGCAGAAAGATAAAGGATTCAGAAAAACGCGAATTCTCAATAAAGCCATAGTGAAAAGTAAAAATGAGTATTTAGTTTTCACCGACGGTGACTGTATTCCGAGAAGTGACTTTCTGGAAGTGCATGCGAAAAAGGCTAAGAAAGGGTACTTCTTGTCTGGTGGTTATCTAAAGCTGCCTATGGCTACTAGTGAGCTTATTAACGAGAAGCATATCAAGCTAGGTAAAGCATTTGATGCTGAGTGGTTGAAGAGCAAGGGGTTAGAAGATACGCATAAACTGATGAAGCTGACAGCGTCTGGATGGAAAGAAAAAATCTATAATAGTCTGACGCCAGCTAAAGCAACTTGGAATGGACACAATGCCTCAGGGTGGCGAAAAGATATTGTTGCAGCAAATGGTTTTGATGAGCGCATGCAATATGGTGGAGAGGACCGAGAGTTAGGTGAGCGCCTATTTAATCGTGGGTTAAAATCTAAACAAATTAGGTATTCAGCGATCTGCGTCCATTTAGATCACGCTAGGGGCTATGTTACCCAAGAAATGCTTAAGAAAAACAAGAAGATAAGAAAAGATACCAAACGTAAAAAGCTCACTCGTACTGCTCACGGGATCATAAAAGATCCTAATTGATTGTAGAGAGTAGTTGAATCACCCTGGAATATACTGTATAAAGTGCGCCCTCTTATATCTAGAGTAGATAGACTGACTGCGAATAACTCATGGGCTGTCAGCGTTATAGTTAAGTTAATGTGGAGACAATTACGATGTCCAAAGTATGTCAAGTCACTGGCAAACGTCCTGCGGTAGGTAACAACCGCTCACACGCCAGAAATTCGACCAGACGCCGCTTTTTGCCTAATCTACAAACTCACCGTTTTTGGGTTGAAAGCGAAAACCGTTTCGTTAAATTGCGCCTTACTCCAAAAGGTATGCGCATTATCGATAAAAAAGGCATTGATTCAGTACTAACTGATATCCGTGCACGTGGCGAAAAAATTTAAGGAAGTTGTATCATGCGTGACAAAATCAAATTGGTTTCTTCTGCGGGTACAGGTTTTTACTACACCACAGATAAAAACAAGCGTAACATGCCAGGCAAAATGGAGATCAAAAAGTACGATCCCGTTGTGCGTAAGCACGTAATGTTTAAGGAAGCAAAAATCAAGTAATCTGACTTGTTTATTGTCTCCAAGCAAAGCCCGGTTTTCCGGGTTTTGTCGTATCTGAACAACGGAAATATGAATTCATAATTATTTGAGGCGTGTGTAGTTGGACACAATCACTTTCGAAGGTGATGGGTGAAAGATACAAAAAAATACTCATGTTCACTGTGTTACGATAAACGCCTATGTTTCAGAATGCTATGAGTTTTGCCTTATGATTCGATTAGGCCAAAAAGGGGCAAATAACGTACTTATCTTCAGTATGATTATACTGATTGTGCTTTTTAGTCGGATGGATCGATTGTTTGGTCCTGACCAAGAAAGTATTCAAGGTATTGTTCCTTTATTACCTCAAGATAGCCCGTTGATTACATTAGATTTTGGTCAACACCAGATCCAACGTATTGGTAAAGGTTGGCGTATCAAGCCTGGGTTAAGTGATTCAGAGCAAGACATTGCTGATATTGCTCATCGTTGGCAAACAACAGAGATGATTCTCTACAGTCAGGTAACCTTAACTGAACCCTATGTTGTTGTTGCGTGGCTGGCTGGAGAGGACAAAGGACGTGTTTTTAAGTTGATGTCTTTTGGTACGGATCTGTTAGTTGAATATCAACAACAAGTGTATCTTATTGCTGAACAACCCCTATCATCATTTATTCCACAGGAATTGCATTAATGCCCGAGTTACCTGAAGTTGAAGTTAGCCGATTAGGTATTACTCCTCACATTCTAAATCAAACGATAGATAAAATAGTCATTAGGCAAAGGCAATTACGCTGGCTTATTCCTGAAGAAATTAATGATGCAGTGGGCTTAGAGATATCAGCCGTAAAAAGAAGGGCTAAGTACCTGTTAATCGAAACTCAAGCGGGGACAATCATCTTACATTTGGGAATGTCAGGTAAGCTGAGGGTCGTGCCTGTTGAAACAGCGCTAGTGAAGCATGATCATGTAGATATCTGTTTGAGTAACGGCATGTGCCTTCGTTTCAATGATCCAAGACGTTTCGGAGCGTGCCTATGGCAAGCTTCTGACAGTGAAGGCTTGGATATTATGAATAACCTAGGTCCAGAACCGCTAACAGATGACTTTGATGGGCAGCGCCTTTTTGAACTATCGAGAACCAAGTCTCAAGCTGTTAAGAACTTTATTATGGATAATAAAGTGGTTGTTGGTGTTGGGAATATCTATGCGAATGAATCTCTGTATTTATCTAAAGTGAACCCTCTTAAATCAGCAAAGAAAATCACCAAGAAGCAGTATTTGCTCTTAGCTGAAAATATTAAGCTCGTTTTAGCAAGGGCAATAAAGCAGGGTGGAACAACACTTAAAGATTTTGCACAGGCTGACGGTCAACCAGGATATTTTGCGCAGGAGCTGCATGTGTATGCTCGTAAAGGCGAGGAATGTAAAGTGTGTTCAACAGAGATCGAATCTGTGGTTATTGGGCAGCGTAATAGCTTCTACTGCCCTAAATGCCAAGCTTAGAGAAAATAGGTTATAAGAGCTTAGGAGCTTCTAGACATCCACTTTAGATTGAATGGGACGGTTTTTAAACTTATCGAGTAGTGCCTTTTCTACAAAAGGGTGACAGAAGTCGCTAACTCTTCCTCGGTGCAATGCCACTTCTTTGACTAGCGTCGATGAAATAAAGGAGTTTTTCTCTTCAGGTGTTAGGAAGACACTCTCGAGATCGGGATTCAGTCTGCGGTTCATATTGGCTAACTGAAATTCGTATTCAAAGTCAGATACCGCACGCAATCCCCTGATGAGCACTGTCGCTTGATTTTTAGCGGCAAAGTCTACGAGTAGCCCGGTAAAACCTATGACAGTAACATTTGGGAGGTGTGCCGTAACCTGCTTAAGCAGTTCTACACGTTCATCTAAGTCAAATAAGGGCTTTTTGCTCGGGTTTGCTGCAATACCGACAATGACATTTGCAAACATGTTAGCAGCTCGACCAATAAGGTCTGCATGACCGTTAGTTACAGGGTCGAAAGTTCCAGGATAGATTGCTTTTGTATGCATAACCTCTGCTTATTATTATAGTTTCAACAATGAACATTAAGGGAGGCTAAGGCTAACTCATTTATCGCGCTCTGTGTAGGTTTCATCATCGAAATGTGCGACTTTAAAGCTTCCAATACCCGAGTTTTTTGCGGAGCTTTAGGTTGCGAATGATATTCGCAGGTTTCTTTTCAAGGCCTTCAAAGCCAACGTTAATCATGTCGAGTGTTGCGTCAATAATGCGCTGAGATGACTTTCCATCATTGTAGGGGTGCAGTTGTTGAACAGCCTCTTCCGTTCTCTCAAGCAATTCTGCAGAGCCTGATAATACAGCATCAAGGCTGTGTTCTAGCTCATCAGCCTGTTGGATATCAATAAAGTGATCTTCAGGCGAGTGATTTTTATAGGTAATTACAGGCTTATTAAGTAATGCAAATTCGGTAATGACAGATGATGTGTCCGACACCATCACATCAGCTGCTTGCAGCAATGGAGAGATATCAGCGTCTCTGACGATATGCAAATACTCGGACTCAATCTCCTCGAAAGGCTCCATAAGCTCTGGCGCCATCTTTGGATGGAATTTTATCAACCACTGATATTTCCCGGTGATTGCCATTGATAGAATATTTTTCTGCAATGCGGGAGATGATGTTAGCGCCGGAGAGAAGGTGGGGGCGTAGAGTATCGTCTTTAATGGCTTTTGCTTTTCCCAATGGTAGGGTTCTGTCGTGAAGAGGTCATCGACTTTGGGCCAGCCAGTTTCAGCAACATTAAAGTGTGGATGCTGTTGTTTTAGCTCGTTAAATTTGCTGGTGAATAATGGACCTTGAGTACAGTACAAATCGAAGCAATCACGAATACGGAAATGCCCCTTTTTCTTCCATTCGAAGCCGTGAAAAACTTGTACTTTAAGACCAGGAATAAAACTAGGTACGGTATTTCCCGGTATAAAGACCGCTATAGGGTTGAACTGTTTGACCTCACCTATGGAATGAAGCCTGTATTCATTTTTATCGAATAAAGCTTCGTTGACATCATTTCCCTCTACGAACCAAGCGACTTTATCACCTCTTTCATGTATCTCCCTTTGCAGAGGGCGAAGTATTTCAAAAGCATAATTTTGGCAAATGTAGAGCAGGTAATGTCTCATCGAATATCTCTGATAACTTCAATGATTTCTGTTGTTGAGACTGAAGGTGTTCTCGGGAGGTAACGAACTTCACAGATATCTTTAAACTCGTCGAATCGACCTTCCCAGTCATTACCCATAACTAGAACATCGGCTTTTTTATCAAGAATATACTGTCGTTTGAGTTCGAGAGATTCTTCGACAAAAACTTCATCGACGTATTTTATGGCCTCTATAATTTCCATTCGGCTTTTAAGCGAGTAGATCGGCGCTCTGCCTTTCTTATTGATATTGAGTTCATCAGAAGAGACACCAACTATGAGTGAACTCCCATACTCTCTGGCACGTTTAAAGATGTTGACGTGGCCTACATGAAACACATCGAAAGTACCAAAGGTAATTACTCTAGCCATTTTATCTACTTACCAACGGAAGAAAGCTGAAATTCTAGCAAATTGCTCACCGAAAACATTTCTACCCGCATAAACCTCTGTACCAAAGAATCCGTAACGAGTTGCTTTGCTGTACCTTAATTGAAGCTCGTGCGCTGTGTCGTAATCAAACACATCAGACGTTTCGTTATTAATAATACGGAAAGTTGTATTAATGATATGACCAGAAGCTAAAGTCCAATCTGCATTAAAAGAGTGTGTTTTAGAGGGGGTATCGTCGTTGAATACGCGTTCTCCACCAGCAAAGTGACCGAGAATCTGTCCTTCGTTTGATAAACCACCAGAGTAGAGAGGGTGAACATACCAAGCGGTTGACCAGCGGGTAAATTCGTAACGCAATGCTAGATTGTCTCTGAACTGGGGTAAAAATAAGCCAGCAGAAAGTGTTTCATTACCTAACTTAAAGTTTTTCTCTCCCTCAGTATCTTCACCACCTATTTCCATATAAAAAGAAATAGGGGTATACCAAGTAAAGTTAACTTTCGATGTAATAGACGCTTGTTGGTTACCAAACTCGAAGTTGGGGTCATCGCTGGTATCGATATCTCCAACATTATCAATTCCCGCAGGGTTGAAGATAGCTTCAAAAACATCGCCTATGCTGGGATCGCGCAAACCACCACCGAATTGCAAAGTACGATTAACTCCAATTGTCCAGAAATCTAAGGGTGTCGCACTCAGGTGCAAACCAGCATGTCTTGGTCTTCCTGGCGTGACTTGATCACCCAATCGAATACCTTCCTGTTCTTCTAGTATCGAATAGAAAACTTCGTAGCGAATGTTCCATTTCGAGATTGGTTTTGAGTTACTAACTGTTATCGAAGGCGAAGATATTGCGTGGGTACTAACAAGCACTGCTGAATCTTGGAAAGGAGAAAACCAGTGTTCCCTGTAACCCAGTTCAACCTGAGCGTATTCATGCCCGAAGCCCAGGTGGGTATTAGTATGTATCGTACCTGCATCATCTGCATATGTGGCTCCAACCGAAACATAAGCATATGGCGTAATATAGGCTAGAGCTCCGACCGAGACCTGATAATTGCTATCAGCGTTAATGTTTCTTTGGTTCGGTAACGCCTTGCTAGTGTCGTCATTGTATGAAGCGGAGGCACTCAAATGTGTAATAGCAGCAGGTTTTGTATAACGACTTAAATAGGCTGTTAGCTGCGTATGTAAGAGCGGATGAGAGTCCTTTATTTGTGGCAGCTTTGATAGAATCTCTGACGCTTTGTAGGGTTTGGTCAGCGGAACGTTGGTTGTTAGCGCTAAAAGCCTTTCGATTTGTACTTCAACTTCGGGTGAAGTTTGTAGTGGAAGATAAGGTGAAGGACCTTTAGCCTGAGTTTGCATCGATAATGAAGTGAGGACAGCAGCAAACAACGGATAAGTAAAACGCATAATTAACCTAGCAATAGAAGACATAAGACAAGCACAGCTTGCCCTGCAAATGTTATTAACACTGGAAATTGGGACGCTACTTTATCATAAGAAAACATCTTGGAGATGATTTAACGTGTAATTTATTTGAGGTTAGTTTCGTAGCCCGACATAAACTGTTTCCATGAATCTGGCTCGAAGTGATATTGAGGTTCGCGACCTTGCTCCTTGTTGAGAGAGCGTTTGAGCCGCTCAACGTTACCACTCTTCCAATTATTCCCCGGTTTGATAGCACATTTATCGAAGTCGATAAGCCAAACTTTACCGGGCTCATCCAACATAATATTGTGTATATTGAGGTCGTGGTGAAACACTTGGTGATTATGAAATGTTGCAACGGTCTGCCCAATGCGTTGCCATTCGTCAGGTGTGACTTTGCGTTCTATAAGAGTGTGATGTGCATCGCGAGCGCCCGGGATTTTGTGAATAATAATATCGGCTCGATAAAATAAGCTCGTACTTTCAAATAACAGCGCAGCAGGCTTAGGAACAGGTAAACCTAAGGACACTAATTTTTGTAGTAGTTTGAGTTCAAGATAAGCACGTGACTTCTCTAATCCAAGATTAATATACGTATCTTTTATCAATCGGCCAATCAAGCCACCTCGTAAGTAATGACGGAGTACGAGTTCATGCTCTTGATACTGAAAGAAAACCGTAATGCCTCGGCCTCGAGATATACCAGTAACCTTCTCCTGCTTTTCCCAAAATTCGTGAGTAAACATTTGGGGTTCAATTTTGGAGAACAGGTTGGGATCGTATATCATTTGCTGATTTTGCAATCTCAGCTGTTGCATTTCCGTCATATTGGAGAGCTCTAATCCTGTTGTTCAACGAAGGTCAACAGACCCTATCTATTTGCACTAAACAAGGGGTGCTAAGTGCATACGCCTAAAAATTTATGCTTGCTACGACTATCTGCTATAGGTGATGTTTGTCACGCAGTTGCATTGGTTACTCGTATTCGACAGCAGTCGCCAGACACCAAAATAACCTGGGTTATTGGCAAAGTAGAATATCAGCTTGTTAAAACGATTGCAGATGTTCAATTTGTTATTTTTGATAAAAAGCAAGGGACAGCCGCGTACAAACAGTTGCGTCGTGATCTCGCGGGTCAAAAGTTTGATGTGTTGTTTGCCATGCAAGTCGCGTTTAGGGCAAATTTGGCCGCCCACTTTATTAAAGCTAAACATAAAGTTGGGTTTGATTGGAGCCGAAGTAAAGAGCTTCATTGGTTGTTTACCAATAAGCGTGTTGCTGAACGGGAATACGCTCATGTCCTTGAAGGCTTTATGGACTTTGCTGATGCCATAGGCATCCCTGAACAGGAAAAAGTGTCATGGGATTTGCCTATTCCTCAAGAAGCAGAAGATTGGGCAAGAACGCAAATATCTGAAGAACAAACCTATGTCGTCATTTCACCAGCGGCTAGTAAAGCTGAGCGAAACTGGATAACGGAAAGGTATGCAGAAATTGCAGATTACTTATCTGAACGCAATGTGAAAGTTGTTTTATGTGGTGGGCCTACGGACACTGAAAGAGCATTGGGTGAACGTATTACGAGTTTATGCAGTTCAAAACCTATTAACCTGATTGGCCAAAGTAGTTTAATTCAGTTGCTGGCCCTACTTAAGCGCGTTAGTGCCGTTATTGCTCCCGATACAGGACCTGCGCATATGGCGACTGTAGTAGGAACTCCTGTTATTGGTTTATATGCGCACAGTAATCCTAGGCGAACCGGGCCTTATCTAGACCAACAAAGGGTCGTTTCAGTATATGAAGAGGCTGTGCAGAACCAGCATGGTAAACCGTGGCAATCACTCGCATGGGGAGTAAGGGCTAAGGGAGAAAACCTGATGCAAGGGATTAGTGTCGGGCAAGTTAAAGCAAAGCTTGATGAATTGGCGTTGTATTAGGTCACAAGCTCTGGAAAGAGCTTTGTTTGCTGAGTATTGCTAATGAATTGTTGCGTTAATCAACTCTAAAGTTTTTTGTACGGCGCCTGAGTTCGTTTCAATGACCTTTCGGCCACTTTGTCCTAAATCAGTAGCTTGCTTTGGATTTGATAGCCACTCAAGAATGACGTGTTCCATTTCCTTTGCAGTATCTGTTGTTTTGAGTCCACCTGATTCCTTAAGGGCCTCGCAGATCTCTGGATTGTTGTGTCTACTACTCCCCATGATTGAGGGTACAGCGTAAGCTGCTGCCTCTAACGCATTGTGCCCACCTCTTGGGGCAATACTGCCACCGATAAAAGCGAAATCTGCTACTTGATACAGCTTGCTCAATACGCCCATTTTGTCGACCAGAATAACGTTGGCATCAGCAGTAATATTTTCGCTAGCTCGACAAAGCGTTAAGCTCCGTTTTTCACAGAGCTGATACACTGAATCAAATCGTTGAGGATGTCTGGGTACGATTAGTAAAGCGAGATCTGGGTATTTCGCCAAGAAATTTTCGTAGGCATCTAATATGACATTTTCTTCCGGATCATGTGTACTTCCAGCTAAAAATACGCGTTTACCCTCTAACTGGTATTCCGTGATGAGCTCATCTTTTATCGTGCTATCAGCATGACTCTGAAGATCGAACTTCATATTGTTGGTGAGTGTTAATTTCTGAGGAGGTATCCCGAGTTCTAGGTAGTTGTCGAAGTCTCTTTGGCCCTGCGCACAGGCATGCTCAAGTTTCTGTAGCATAGGGGAAAACAAAGCACTTAATTTGCTGTAACTTTTGCAGGATTTGTTCGTCATACGAGCATTGATAACAAGAGTTGGAATGCTCTTTAACCAAGCTTGGTGAACTAAATTGGGCCATAACTCGACTTCAGTAATCAAAATTGCAGAAGGTTTTAGCCTGTTGAGTAGTAGAGCCATAAATAAAGGGAAGTCATAGGGCAAATAGCTGTGTTGAACCCTCCGATCAAAAGACTGTATAACTCTCTGATACCCTGTGTAGGTTGTTGTCGTAATAGTGATTTTGAGGTTGTTTTGCTTGAGTAATTTTTCAATCAAGGGAGAAGCTGCTACAACCTCTCCTACAGAGACACAATGAATCCATAGGTCACTTTGCTGCATATCGCTTTTGAGTATGCCAAATCTTTCTAGCCGCTTTTTGTCGTAACCATCTGCCTTAGTTAAGACTTTTACGACGTTATAGATCGCTAACACTGGAACGAGTAGCGCCAATAGCAACGTATAGGCCCAAAGCGCGATTCTTTGAGAGAGTGTGTGTTTAAAAGGGCTGCTCATAATTGGTTTAGAACTACTTCTGCTCGTAAAACTCAAGTTGGTGAAAAATAAAAGCGCTAATACTACTTATAACCTGCAGCCTGTTACAGGGGCTTTTGACAGGTGTCGAATATCATACTGGTGTTGCCCTTAAACAGGTAGTTATTAATTGATTTAGCTACAAAAATGTGGCTTTCGAGATCAATGATCCAAGATGGTAATGAGCTTCAAAAATTTGAAAGTGGATATGAGTTATTATTGATTATTAAAAATAGAACAAAATGGTATTTTTTCTTTCCAAAACAAAACCTTCCGACTATCCTTAGAAAGTAAATGTCAATAATGGAGCAGTCTGCGTGCTAAAAGGTGACGGCCTAAAAATGAGGAATTTGATCATCTCTCTATTTTTAGGGTTAAGCCTTAATTTGTTTTCTAGTGTTGTCAATGCCTTAGATGTTATCGCCCATTCATCTGTAAAAGATGAGGTATTAACTAAATCGAAATTACGCCGAATTTTTATCATGCGCCAAACTAAATGGGCGGATGGAACGCCTATTCGAGTTTTTGTTTTGGAGCAACGTTCGGAGTTGCATCAATCATTTTGCAAATCTTCATTAGGCTTATTCCCATATCAGCTAGAAAGGCAGTGGAATAAGCTTGTTTACTCTGGGTTAGGGGAAGCTCCGACAGTGGTTAGAGATAGAGAGGCAATGTTGAAAAGGGTTGCATCGACGCCAGGCTCTATTGGTTATATAGATGACTTCACTGGTGCAGACAATATAAAGGTTATGATGCTTGAGGGAGGAAACTCCGATGATTAGGCTATTGAAATTATTAGTACTTATTCATTGCTGCTTCATTTGGTTACCTACGGCAAGTGCAAATAGCAGTTGGCATGGCTTTGTGGCGCAAGGTGTCATCAGAACCAATGATAGTACCTTTGTTGATGCAGAAGAAGAATGGAGCCCTAAATTAACCGAATTGGGCATCAATGGTTCCGTTGATTTAACGCCTAGTATTCGTCTGGCTGGGCAGGCTGTTTACCTTAATGGTGGTAATCGTTACCCAGAAGGGGCTCGCCTTGATTACTTATTTTTTGATTTTGATATTTATGACAAAGGTGAGCTTAATCTCAATTTACACCTAGGTCGCTACAAAAATTACCATTGGATCTACTCAGCTACTCGAGACGTTCCTCATACTAGGCCCTCTATTATTCTGCCTCAGTCTGTGTATTTTGACGGTTTCCGTGATATTGCTGTTGGAAGCGATGGTGCGGCCCTAGTTGGAAGCTATAGCAATAATATTGGAGAGTGGGAATTCAACTGGAGCTATGGCAACTCTCCTGTAAGCCGAAAGCAGACAGAAATCTTTTTTAGTGAGCTTTCTCAAGGCAATATTGAGCAAGACTTCACTCATCAACTCAGTGTCTTCTTGCGGCCTAAAGCAGGCCCGTTGCAGCTAGGCATCAGTTTATTGGATTCTGATTTTAGTTATGAATCTGGAGAACAAGACATTTTGAGAGATGGGATTGCTACCAGTCAGCGCGTCATGTTCACACTTCAATATGCTGCTGAAAAGTGGGATTTAACCAGTGAAATTATGCAAGAGCGTGTTGTATTCAGAGGGATTCTTGCTGACGGTTTCTTGCAAGATACTAAAGGACAAGGCGGCTATATTCAGGGGCGCTATTTTCTGAGTCGCGACATCACACTGCTAGCTAGATTAGACATGCTAGACGGAGACAAAGATGATCGAGGCGGCGATTTTTTGCAGGCAACAACAGGTATTCCAGATTACTTTGGGTTCCATGACACGGGTACTATCGGAGTGACGTGGAATTTTAAACAGAATTGGAGGATCCAAGCAGAGTTCCATCGTGTCAAAGGTACAGCGCGTATAACACCTATCATATTTCGGGATGTTGCTAATAACCCTGATAAGTACACTAATATTTTTGCCCTTCAAGCAACTTACTGGTTCTAAACATGAAACCCTTCGTTAGTCTCCCTTTCAAGCTACTAGCATTACTTATCGTGATGCTGTTGATAACGGGTATTCTCATTACGCGTATATGGCTTGTTAAGATAGATGATGACTTTGAATGGCAGCAATTGCAAAAGCGCCAACTCGCTATTCAGCAATACAGTTTACTGCATCAGATAGTGCGCAATCGTATTGAGACCTCCCTTGAATCCTATGTGCAATTAAAGGCGGACGATTCGAATCACTTACAGAGCATTATCAAAGGGCTAAACAATGAGTTTGAGTTCTTGCAGCTTCAATGGAATATGAGTGAACTCTGGCTGTTGAATGAAGATTTCTTGCCACTTTTTGAATCGACTGATGCATCCGATGAAGCCATTCAAACGATTGAAAAAACGATAGAGCTTCAAGCTCCCGTATCTAAGATCGTCTGTAACCCAGCGTGTAATCTACTGCTGTCTCTGCCCGTGTTAACAAACGATGGTGAGGTTGCTTATCTTGCAGTCAGTCACTCTATGCTTGAGATTCTCGCCTTTCTCAATCAATCAACAGGTGCAGATCTGGCGATTGTGAGTCCGAATAAAGAGAGACTATCGGGAAGGGAACGTGTGACTGAGCTTGTTGTGTTACCGCCGATATCCCCAACGTTACGTATGAAAATGGAATCTGTCATTGCCGCTGCTGAGAGTGAGTTAATGGTTGGGAACTTGTTAACTTCGGGCGCCAACATAGAGATGCAAGATAAAAGCTATTTGGTCAACTTAGTGCCTTTGAATGGCAACCATAACGCGAATAATTTTATTTTTTTGGTTGAAGATATTTCAAGCTTTGTTGCTAACTATAAGCGTATTCAAACTATCGCTTTGATTGTCGCACTCAGTTTATTCTTTGTTTTAAGTGCGTTGATGTTAGTCGTGACATTTAGAGTGCGAGTTCGGATGTTAAAGTTGGCGAATAACCTACCTTTGCTCGCCGAGCACGATTACAAAACTTTCCGCGAAAACAAACCTAAACTCAGTCGTTGGCTGGAAGACGAGCTTGATTACCTTAATCGGTCTGCCGATAAATTGAGTGATGAGTTGGAGCTGCTGGACAAAGAAATAGAGCAGCGTACGAGAGAGCTCGAAAATATTGCGATGTACGATTTAATTACCGGGCTCCCCAATCGCAATATGCTTGATTTCCAACTCAGGAAAGCCCTTTTCTCAATTGATTCAGAGCCAGGACAAGTGGGTTTACTTTTCCTTGATCTCGATGATTTTAAAAAGGTAAACGACAGCCAGGGGCACTCTATTGGTGACAGTCTTTTATTGGAAGTCTCTAAAAGGCTCAAAAAAGCGATTCGCAGCACTGATATCGCGTGTCGATTTGGAGGAGATGAGTTTGTGGTTATGGTGCCTCAATGCGATGGTGTTGAAGAGCTTAAACTACTCGGCGAGCAAATATTGATAGGCCTCAGAGATCCGATTCAAATCAGTGAAAGTCGATTTTATATGTCGACTAGCATTGGTATCGCAATGACAAGAGACAGTGATTGCAGTACCGAAGACCTTATTCGCCAAGCTGATGTTGCTATGTACGATGCGAAGGATAAAGGTGGAAGCTGTTACCGCGTTTTTGATGATGATATGTTTGAGCGTGTTGCGAAGAAAGTGATGCTAGAGAGTGAGGTTAGAGAAGCACTTAGAGATGAACATTTCTTTTTCGCGCTGCAGCCTCAGATTGATATTAACAACAATAAGTTGATTGGTTTTGAAGCCTTATTGCGTTGGAAACACCCAACGAGAGGAATGATTGCACCAGATGATTTTATCCCGGTATTAGAAAACTCGGAGCATATGATTGTGTTGGGGTACTGGGGCTTAAAACGTAGCTTTGAGATCTTGCAAAATATAGCGCTCTCAGGGTTTGGTAGACAGAAAATCGCGGTGAACATGTCTGCCTCGCAGTTCCTTGACCCAGAATTGGTTCCATTTTTAATGGACTTGTTTAGTCAGTACACAGTCTCTCCCTCTCAGCTTGAACTCGAACTAACAGAGCGCTCATTGGTCGTCGATTTTGAAAAGACGCTGAGTGTCATGATGCAAATCAGGGAGTTAGGTGTCAGCTTCTCTATTGATGACTTCGGGACAGGATACTCCTCACTGAGTTACCTCAAGAAAATGCCTGTAGATATTATTAAAATCGATCGCAGTTTTGTGAGCGGCATGATGGACAATAAAGCCGATATGCAGATCGTCGAGTCAACGATTGGTATGGTAAGAAGTTTAGGGATGCAGGTTATCGCTGAGGGTGTCGAAACTCGGGCCCAATTGTACCAATTACACGGGTATGACTGCGATATGGCGCAAGGCTATTTGTTCTCAAAACCTATTTCAGAGGACGAAATTATGCAGGCGCTTGGCAAATACTGGAAACATGGTGTTTGGGAAAGCGCGAAACAACTGCAACAAGCAGCAAATCAAGCGTAGAGTTCGAGAGACTTTTTTGCTTAGGTTGTCGTAATCGAAAGATTACAAACCATCTTTCATGTAAAATGCTTTTTTAAGCAGTACCCATAACTTCTGCTTGTATAATACCACTCAGTAATAATAAGTGATTACTTAGCGAGAGCTAAAATGCACTGGCTCGCTTGGAAGGAAGCCCTTGTATGCCCTTTGGCAAAAGCTTCTCGGCTTGAGTTCAAACGTCGCTCTACCTCCCACATCCATGTGGTCGTGAGCAGACCACTTATTATTGCTGAATGGTATAATACCGATCATAGAAAACGTGAAGATAAGTGGTGTGAACCGCCACTTTTTAGGAGAGTCGAAAGTGACCCAAGCATTTACCGATCATTTGCAAAGCCAACTAACTGAGCTTGAGAATCAAGGTTTATTTAAGAAAGAACGTGTCATTACGAGCCAGCAACAGGCACAAATTCAGACAACTAATACCTCTGATGTGCTTAACTTCTGTGCAAATAATTACCTTGGTTTAGCAAATAACCCTGACTTAATTACTGCAGCAAAAGAAGGTTTGGATAGTCATGGTTTCGGTATGGCGTCGGTGCGCTTTATCTGTGGTACGCAAGATATTCATAAGTCGCTTGAAAACAAGTTGAGTGCTTTCCTTGGGACTGAAGATACGATTCTTTATCCTTCGTGTTTTGATGCGAATGGTGGTTTATTTGAAACCCTGTTAACTGATCAAGATGCAATTATTTCTGACGCTTTGAACCATGCGAGTATCATCGATGGTGTGCGTTTATCTAAAGCGAAACGCTATCGTTATGCCAATAATGATATGAATGAGCTAGAGCAGCAGTTACAGAAAGCAACCGAAGACGGTGCTCGCTTTAAGCTGATTGCAACAGATGGCGTATTTTCAATGGATGGCATTATTGCTGACCTAGGTGCTATTTGTGATTTAGCTGATAAATACGATGCCATGGTGATGGTTGATGATTGCCATGCAACGGGTTTTATTGGTGAAAATGGTAAGGGGAGTCACGAATACTGTGACGTAATGGGGCGTGTTGATATCTTAACTGGCACACTAGGAAAAGCGTTAGGCGGTGCATCTGGTGGGTATACGTCTGGTAAAAAAGAAGTCATCGCATGGCTTAGGCAACGTTCACGCCCGTACTTATTCTCTAATTCAGTCGCCCCTGCGATTGTTTCTGCGTCACTGAAAGTCATGTCTATGCTAGAAAACGGCCATGACTTGAGAGCTAAGTTGCAAGCGAACAGCGAGAGATTCAGAAGCCGTATGGAAGAAGCCGGTTTTACACTTGAAGGTAAAGATCACCCAATTATCCCCGTTATGCTTAGTGACGCAAAACTCGCGAGTGAAATGGCAGATAAGATGCTGGAACGCGGTGTCTATGTCGTAGGTTTCTCCTTCCCTGTTGTTCCTAAAGGGAAGGCACGTATTCGCACTCAAATGTCTGCTGCACATAGCCTAGAGCAAGTTGATTATGCGGTAGATGCCTTTATTGCTGTTGGTAAAGAGTTAGGAGTTATCTAATGCGTGCGTTAGCTAAGTTACATGCCAAGCCTGGTATCTGGATGACAGATGCTGAAAAGCCTGAAGTTGGTCATAACGACTTGCTGATTAAAATTCGTAAAACAGCGATTTGTGGAACGGATATGCATATCTACCACTGGGATGAGTGGTCACAAAAAACGATTCCCGTGCCTATGGTAGTCGGTCACGAGTACGTTGGTGAAGTTGTTGGTATGGGCCAAGAAGTTCGCGGCTTTAATATCGGCGATCGCGTATCTGGTGAAGGTCATATTACGTGTGGACATTGCCGAAACTGTCGCGCAGGTAGACGTCATTTATGTAGAAACACTGAAGGTGTTGGAGTAAATCGCGAAGGAGCATTTGCTGAGTATCTTGTGATTCCCGCATTCAATGCATTTAAGATCCCAGATAATATCTCCGACGAACTTGCATCTATCTTTGATCCCTTTGGTAATGCCGTTCATACTGCGTTGTCCTTCGATTTGGTCGGTGAAGATGTACTAATCACTGGAGCTGGTCCTATCGGTATTATGGCTGCGGCTGTCGCTAAACATGCTGGTGCACGTTATGTTGTTATCACAGATGTAAACCCTTATCGCTTGGCTTTGGCTGAGAAAATGGGCGTGACTAAAGCGGTGAACGTGGCTAACGAGTCGTTGCAGGATGTTATGGACTCTTTAGGAATGACTGAAGGGTTTGATGTTGGCTTGGAAATGTCTGGCGTACCCGTCGCTTTCAACGATATGTTGGAAAAGATGAACCATGGCGGAAAAATCGCGCTATTAGGAATCCCTCCGAGTGAGACTTCTATTGATTGGAATCAGGTGATTTTTAAAGGACTGATTATTAAAGGGATCTACGGTCGTGAGATGTTTGAAACCTGGTATAAAATGGCAAGCCTTATCCAAGGCGGGTTAGACTTATCGCCTATTATCACCCATGAATTTTCTGTTGATGATTTCCAAACGGGGTTCGAGACAATGGCGTCTGGACAGTCTGGAAAAGTTATTCTGAATTGGGACTAGTTGTAAGCAAAGGCAGTTTTTATGAGTCATGAAGTCGTACTAAAGCATCTCAATGTCCAAGAGGCTGCCGAACTAATCAAAAACAACGATGTATGTGTTGTGGATAATCGTGATGTGAACTCGTTTCATGTACGACATATTGAAGGGGCAACGCATTTATCTAATGAGAATGTTCAGCAATTCTTAGCTCAAACGTCAAAATCCGTACCTATTATTTGCTGCTGTTATCACGGTAATAGTAGCCAGCAAGTTGGTCATTTTCTGATTCAGCAAGGCTTCTCTGAAGTCTACAATTTAGATGGTGGATTTGAAGCGTGGCGGCAGGTATTTCCAGTTTCGGATTTTAATGACTGAGCCTTCTATACTCATAGGCTTTCAGTATGAAAGTCATGCCCGATTACTCATTCACTTTATGAAGAGCAAAGGCCTCGATGTTGGCTATTGTGTCATGGAGGGTGAATATGGACATGGTGTTGCACTCAATAATTTGTCGCAAAAAGAAACAGCCGAAGCTTGTGTTAGCGAGTTTCTGTCTGCATCAGATCACAAAGAGCTGCAACGACAAGCATGGGAATCTGGTGAAACCGTTAAGTTAAACACAACACATCAGTTTGATTGGTTGAGTTTGAAAGGTGGTCTTCTGACAACACCTATTACAGGCTTGATTATTCTTTTATGTTTAGCTGTTTATTTTGCCTCATTACTAGGCTGGCATTGGGATATTTTTCGCAGTCTTAGCATGCAATCATTTGCGGCGCTTACCGAAAGTGGGCAATGGTGGAGACTACTAGGGCCCGCCTTTTTCCATTTTGGTGCCTTGCATATCATCTTTAATTTACTCTGGTGGTGGACATTAGGTCGACAGATAGAAATTAAGCTTGGAACGAGCAGCTTGTTGCTTATTTTCTTAACAACGGCAGTCGTTTCAAATCTTATTCAGTATGCGTTATCTGGCCCTAACTTTGGTGGACTCTCAGGTGTTGTATATGGGCTAGTTGGTTTTGTGTGGTGGATAGGATGGTTAAAACCGAGCTGGGGTATCAACTTACCAAAGCCTATTGTTGGCTTTATGCTTGTATGGCTGGTGTTAGGTTACGCTGATTTATTATGGGTAGATATGGCCAATGAAGCTCATACTTCGGGTCTCATTAGTGGCTGTCTATTAGCTTTTATTTGGAGTCGGTTGGCTAGTGAGAAGTCAGGTAAATAGCTGTAATTAACCCTGATACAAGTACTTGGTGAAGATGACGTCCTTTATCATTTCAGTACCCGCTTCTTTTTTCATTAATTCTCTTAACGTTTCCAAACAAGTCCGACGAATATCTTCTCTACCAGTCAGCGACTTCACTTTTTCTGCCGTCTGACGGCCAAAAATTTCTATTGTTGTCGAGCGAAGTAAAGGAGAGTGATGTTCTGCCACGTCGATATCGTCAGCGTTTTCTAATAACAGCTCTACAGTTACTCGTACATAGCCGAGTTTCTTACTTCCAGGGCTCAAATAGTTCGTCACTATATCTGGCTCCAAACCGTAGTACGCAAAGTCCTGTGCGCTAGCATATGGAACAGGTAGGGTAACCATAAGGATAAGAAGGATTCTGGAAAATATCTTCATGCAGTGACAGTTGCTCTATATTATTGTGGTTGCTGATAAGTGACGCTAACTTTAGGGTTTGTTGATCTTTGCTGTATAGATTTTGTTCTAAATAAAGGCTTTTTGCTTGAGGCGTGGACTTGCAGGCTGATAGATATCAGTCAAAAGCACGCAACAAAGAGCAAGAAGTCTTTATAACGAATCCGTCGGACAGCGTTTGTTTGTTATTTATCCGGCATTAAAGCCTGTTTGTGTAGATGACTACACGGCACAGTCTCATCTTTGCCTAAATAACAAACAACTCGCTGCAAAACTGTACAGCAAAGATCAACAGACCCTTATCAAATGATAACAAGGTTTTTAGTTCTCACTAAATAATTTGCACATCGACTTTAGTATAGGTGCTGCTATATCATATCGGCAAATTCCCGAATAAATACAATAAATTGATTCTATCGCATTCTTTCCCTCTTAATATCGAATCTCAATGGTGTGCACCATCTGATATTCATATTAATGATGCTAAGCTGAAAAACTGGCTTCTCTCTACTGGGTCACTCACTGAAAGATTGCAATCTCATTGTCGTCAGTTTGCGGTATCAGTTGTTGGTCAAGGCGAAGCGGCTTTATCAGTAGATGAGTGTCAGGTGCTCGGAAGTGATAACGGGAATTGGATTGTCAGAGAAGTGATTTTATCCGGAGATGGCATCCCATGGGTTTTTGCGCGCTCGGTGCTACCTAAAGCAGAGTTAGAGAATAACTTGAGTATGCTTTCTAGCCTTGGTAATAAGCCGTTAGGTAAAGTTATTTTTAATGATCCTCAGTTTGAGCGTTTACCTATCCAGGTGACTCAACTTGAATCAACGAACCCCCTACTTGAAAAGCTATCCATTATCTCTGAAATGCCGCTCTCTGCTCGACGTTCAGTGTTTAAATATAACGACTCTCGTTTATTAGTTGCTGAGGTATTTTTACCTCGTTCACCTGCCTACAGCCAAACCATGTCATGATGAAAAACATTCATTTTAATGCCTTTTTTAAGCTAATGCGTGCTGATAAGCCCATTGGCAGCTATCTTTTACTTTGGCCTACTTTAATAGCGTTATGGTTTGCAAGTGAAGGATTACCTGATCTAAAGATTCTAGCGGTATTTGTTGCTGGTGTATTTGTTATGCGCTCTGCAGGTTGTGTTATTAACGATATTGCCGATAGAAAAGTAGACGGGCATATAGAACGTACCAAGCACCGGCCGTTGGTAAGTGGTGAAGTGACAACTAGACAAGCGTTGGGCTTGTTTGGTTTTTTGGTCTTGATAGCTTTGGGTCTAGTACTACTGCTGGATTGGAAGACGATTCTGTTGTCGATAGGCGCACTGGTTTTGGCGACTTGCTACCCATTTATGAAGCGCTTCACTTATTTGCCTCAGTTTGTTTTGGGAGCGGCTTTTAGTTGGGCAATTCCGATGGCGTTTATGGCGATACAAGGTGAAGTGCCACTTTGGAGCTGGTGGTTGTATCTAGCCAATCTTTTATGGACAGTGGCTTACGACACGCAGTATGCCATGGTTGATCGTGAGGATGACCTGCTGGTGGGAGTGAAATCTACCGCAATATTGTTCGGTCAATACGATAGAGCGATTATTGGCTTACTTCAGTTTGTCGTTCTGGCCATTATGGGAGCCATAGGATTCAAGCTGCAATTCAATACAGCGTATTATCTGTTATTGTTCGTGGTAGCAGCTTTATTTATCTACCAACAATATTTGATTAGAGGGCGAGAAAGGGAACCTTGCTTTAAAGCGTTTTTGAACAACAATTATGTAGGTCTCGTATTGGCATTTGCTGTTGTCAATCAATACGCAAATTATTTCTAGGAGCACAATATGGGTGAATGGTTAGGAAAGTTATGTAGTCCAGCAAAAAGCCTAATGTCTCAGTTTAGGTATTCTATTAAATTCACCATCGTGAGTTTGATATTCCTTGTGCCGCTTAATATCAGCGTGTTTTTGTTATGGTACGAATATACCGACTCCATTCGTTTCACTCGCCAAGAACTCAAAGGCTTGACCGTTATTGAGTCAACCTCTCAGGAACTCAGCGCCGTCTCTATGGCAATGATCCATCATAGAACGGTGGGTGACAGCATTACACAAAGTACAATAAATAGAGAGTTAAAAGCGCTAGAAGAACTTGATAGTGATCAAGCTAAACAAGCATTTGCTGCTTATAAAGAAATCTCGAAAGGCGGCTCGCCGACTGAGATGTTCAGTGAGCTACTCGTATTTAAACAAGCTGTTACTGATTATAGTAATTTGGAGTTGGATTTAGAGTTAGACACCAGCTATCTCATTTCTAGCTTAGTGAGCACATTGCCTAAGCTCCAAGGACAATTTGTTGAAACCGCCTCTCATGCCGCAGAAGTGACACAAGCAGGGCGTTTTACTGCTGACAGCTTTATCAATCTCTCTAACAGTAATCAAGCACTTCCCGATGTCATTAATCGCGTTAGTCATGATCTTAGTGTGGCTTATTCTGCTAACGCTGATTTAAGAAGTCGTTTGGGTAGTTCCTGGTCTTCACTGGAAAGTAATCTGAATGATTATCAACGCTGGGTCCAAACACAAATACTCGACCCTGACAGCATTCAGGTTAGTTATGATGAACTGATCAGGCGCAGTGAATCTGTGAATAAGGAAGTATCGGACTTTAGCCAGTCACTATTGCCCATTCTGCGAGAACTGCTAAATAAGCGGATTATGGACGCTCAGACCAAGAATATATTTGTTATGGCTATATCCACGATCGCTGTTGGTTTAGCAATTTACTTGTTCTTGGGCATGTACTTCTCGGTAACCGACAATATTAAAGATGTTGTTATGACTGTGCATTGTATTGCCGATGGTGACTTGACTGCGAGAATCAAGGTGCAAGGCCGTGATGAGATGCGTGCCATCGCTCAAGACACCAATCGAATGGCGGAGAATTTGGAGATGCTCGTCAGCCGTATTAGTGATGCGATTGATACGCTCAGTGATTCCGCACGAAATTTAAAAGAAGTCACACAACAAACCATTATTGGCGTTGATGAGCAGAAAAGTGAGACAGCTGCTATTTCTAGCTCTATGAGTGACTTAACAGCAGTCGCATCGCAAGTGGATGAGAACTCAGCAACAGCTTCTGAGTCAGCTATGGTGGCTGAGAAGGAAGCGCAACAAGGTATGAATTTGGTTGAAAGGCTGCAATCGGTCATGCGTGATATGCAGAACGAGTCAAGTCGCTCTCAGGAAGCGCTCAATCGTTTGGTAAATGACAGCAAAGACATTGGTCAAGTTTCGAATGGTATCAATGAAATTGCTGAGCAAACTAACTTACTGGCATTAAATGCGGCAATCGAAGCGGCGCGTGCGGGAGAACATGGACGAGGCTTTGCTGTGGTAGCAGACGAAGTTAGGACACTGGCTAAGCGCACTCAGGATCAAACAGGGCAGATCCACGATATTGTTAGCAAGTTACAACAAGCGACACAAGATACTCATACTAGCATGGAGCAGAGCCGTGAACAGATGGATCTGAGTGTAAAGGAGTCAGAAGTTGTCGGTGAAGCACTGATGAGAATCACCGATGTTATTGGCACTATCAACACTGTGAGTACAGAAATTTCCGGAGCTGCAACTAATCAAAGCCGAGTCACTAACGAAGTTGCTAACCAAGTTGATCACATTGCTAATATTTCAGAAAGTACTAAAGATGGTGCAGAGAATACTAATAGGTCAGCTGATCAACTTTTATCTTTAGTAGAAACGCTACGCAGTGAATTAGCGGCCCTACAAAAGGGACCTCAATAAGTCGTAGGGGCTGTTGATCTTTACTGTACAGTTTTGCAGCGAGTTGTTGATTATTTAGGCAAAGAAGAGACTGTGCCGTGTAGTCATTCATCTACATAAACAGGCTCTGATGCAGTATAAATAACCAACAAACGCTGTCCATAGGATTCGTTATAAAGCATTTTGTTCTTTGTTGTGCACTTTTGACTGATATTGATAAGCCTTCAAGTCCACGCCTCGATCAAAAAGCTTTTATTGAGAACAAAATCTATACAGCAAAGATAAACAGCCCCTAGTGGCTTCGTAAAAAAGCCACAAAATCTCTTATTGTTTAATCTGAATGCGCTCAATACTCTGAGCAATGTCTGGTGAAATTAGGCTGATCACCAACTGTTGCAGTTCAGACGTCTGTTCAGAGTGCTGTAATAAGCCTTCATCACTAGCATCTATCAATTCGTTATCTTTCAATGCATTGATAAAAGTCGATAGCACATTCTTGTCATAGAATTCAGGTGCACTGATGCCGTGAAGTGAGGATAAACGCTCCGCTAACTGTCTACTCTGACGCTCCAGAACACCACGTTGAATACGGTTTTCTTTATCAAGTAATGTCAGTACCAAAGCATAACGCTGCAGTGTTTCCTGAATGGTTCTATTGATAAGCCACAATGAGTAAAAAGCTTTTTCAGTGTGTTCAGGTGCGCAAACCTTCCGCCCTTTTTGTACAAGTAAGCCGATCGACTTCATCTTCTGAAGGGTTTCTTCAGCATATTGAGTGCACTCTTCAGGTGTCATATACAAGAAAAGTTCTTTTTGAAGTAAGGGGTATAACTTATCGACTAGTTGTAAAAGCTGAGACTTTTCCATGCCTTTATTGGCTAGTACACCAGCTGCCAATAACGCGGGAATAGTAAATAAGTGCAGGATGTTATTTCGATAATAAGTTTGAGCGATAGCAGATTTCTTGTCTAAAGAAACAATTTTTCCGAAGCTATCCTCATGCGTTTCAAACTTCTCTAGTGAGAGGGTCTTTGCCAGTATCTCCGATGGCGTTCCTTCTGGAAGCGTCATTAAATGGCTATACGGTGATTCTCTAAATAAGGTTAGAGTATGTTCTAACGCAGTAATAAGCTCGTATTCGGACATGGCTTTTCGTTTTGAAGCCAGAATACAAGTTGAAACCAGTGCCATGCCACTGATGGCTGTAGCTTGGTTGATACTGCACATAACATGATTGGCTAATGAGTTTACTGTTGGCGTCAACCAAGCAGGTTTTTTATCCTGTTCGCCATCAATTGTTTCTCGCCAGTTTTCGACCTTTTTGTCCAAGAATTGGTTGAGAGAAATCGGCTCACCAAAATTCAGGAAACCGGTCCCGTAATTCCTTAATTTCCTGATGGCTGAGAAAATATTAAAGAACGATTCTTTTTGTTTATCCTTGCCCTTAAGCTCCTTAAGGTAGCTATTAACTTCCATCACGTGTTCATAGCCAATATAGACGGGTACTAAGCTGACAGGGCGATTAATACCTTTCATCATGCTCTGTAACGTCATAGCGAGCATACCTGTTTTAGGTGGCAACAGACGGCCTGTTCTACTGCGCCCGCCCTCAAGGTAGTACTTAACTGAGTAGCCTTTGTTGAATAGGTGCTCTAAGTATTCTCTAAATATGGCTGTATAGAGTTTGTTTCCTGCAAAGCTACGGCGTAAAAAGAATGCGCCTGCCCGTCTAAAAATCCCCCCTAACGGCCAAAAGTTAAGATTAATACCCGCCGCTATATGAGGCGTTACCAGGCCTTCGTGGTATATGGCGTAGGTCAAAAGTAGATAATCCATATGGCTGCGATGACAAGGAACGTAGATGATCTCATGGCCATTAGCAGCCAACTCCCTGACTTTATCTGCATGGCTAACCTTGATGCCAGAATAAATCTTGTTCCAGAGCTTTGTCAGTAGTCTGTCAGCTAACCTAATTAAGCCTTCGCGATAATCTGCGGCTATCTCTTCAATGTATTTCCGAGCTAACTGTTTTGCTTCGGCCTGCGTTAGCTTTTTACTTTGGGCTTCGTCAGCAATAGCTTTCTTGACAGTCTCTGAACCCAAAACCGCATTAAACGTCTGCTGTCTCTCTAACATCCTAGGGCCAGCAAAGGACTGGCGCTTTCTCAGGAAGTGGGTGCGGGCGACCCGAATCAGCTTCTGTGCGAGCTGACTATCGGTACCATGAGTATCGAACATAGCACGAGAAGAAACCGCTTTACTGAAAACGACAAAATTGTCTCTACCAAGGAATAAAACAATGAAGAATTTTCTAAGCCAGCTGGGAGAGGCTCTATCCGCAATTAAATCTGTCCAACCAGGGTTGGATTTGCCGGGATCTCTTCCCCAAAACACGGAAACAGGCACGATTTGAAGATCGAGATCAGGATCTTCACGATGCTTTTGGAATAAGGTGGCAAAGGTGTTCATGACATCCGTGGTCTTATTGGTCTTTCTTACCACAGCTTGCGGACGCTCTAAGAAAACACAGTTTTCTTGAGCGAGTCCACCGATGTCTAACTTCTGCATGGGTTTTGGCATATCAAATTGTTTTGTTGCTTCGGCCAAAGCAACTTGATCAGTTGCAGATGCAGTTCTCAACAAGTAAAGAATAGGCTTGTTGATATCGATACCAAGTTCCTTTGAAATATCCGCTGGAATGCACTTCGTTTTTAACAGCCATCGGGTCGGCTGTTGAACTGCCAGAAGGAAAAATTTCCGTAACCAAATCATAAATAAATCTCAGAATAAAATCGTTAGAATTATAACATAGGTCCGATATCAATTATTGCACCAAAGTCCGATTAATCAGGTGTTTAACGCATTTAGTAACATATTAGCGAGTATTGATTTTCGAGAGATTGCGACTGTTTTTTTCGCTCACCAAAATCAAAATTTTTAAGTCAGTAGATTCCAGAAAATGTAATTCTGTTTGTATGCTTACATCCAAGGAGAAAAAATTCGTATTAAAAATAAGCATTTTTGGCTAAAAAACGATATATTTAATGCTTGATAAAATATCTGGTAACGGCATTTAGTCGAACCCTCTAGCGTATTTAAAAACAATAACAACGCAAAAGGTTTTTGATGATTAAATCTTTAAAATCAATATTTGTGGCTTTTAGGCGAAGTGGTGGCGTCGTAAATCGCAAAGGCTTGAATTTTATTGGTCTCAATCTCGTTATCAGTGTCGCGTTTGTTGTTTTTTGTTGGAAGTATGGAAGTCAGGAATTAGAAACGCCTAACTACCTTAGCGTCACTTTACGCTTTTTAGTGCTTTCGACTTATTTCGCGATGTTTTCGCTTATTGTGTTTATCCTGCTCAAGCGACACATCAAGTACTCTGTGATTACGGGGCTTTTTCTCAATCAACTTGGCGCTTTAATCTCTCTACTCGATCTCTTCTGGATCTTTAAATCTGACTCCCTGTTGCTGCTGCGCGACTTCATGTATCTATCTGGTGGTATTTTTATAGCTATGGGATCCACTCTGTGGGTGGTCTTTACCTATAAAATGTCTATTCAAGATGCGCTAACTAAAGCGCATAACCGACGCTTTTTTGAGGTTGCCATCGAACATCATCTCAAAGGTCATCAGAACTCTGCTAAAGGCAGTTTTTTGCTCTCACTAGACATTGATGACTTTAAACGCGTCAATGATGATTTTGGCCATTCTGCTGGCGACAAAGTACTTAAGATTGTCACCAAAGTACTGAGGACAAGTGCCAGATCGAACGACATCATATGTCGAAGTGGTGGGGAAGAGTTTGAAGTGCTCCTGCTAAACTGCGATCTATCTAATGCGAAAGCTATTGCTCAGCGTGTGTTGGATAATTTGTCACGTAACACGCCACAAAACATGCCCTGTTTAACAGCGAGTATCGGATTAACAGAGATTAGGTGTGGTGATTCAGCTGACTCTGCCCGTAAACGAGCTGATGACGCAATGTATCAAGCAAAGCGTACTGGCAAAGCCAAGTTTGTATATCAAGATTGATTGTTCTTTAACCTAAACTATATAAATAACAGTGAGTTATTTATATAAAGGCGTAGGCATCACCAAACAAACTTTCCGTCTTCAATCCTTGCTTGCTAAAGTCTTCTCTGACGACAGCTGCCATTTCAAAGCGTCCAGCAACATAGACCGAGAATGGAGATAAGTCTTCGAAATCTCCCATAACAGCTTGATGCACTAAGCCTGTTTTGCCTGTCCAATTGGATTCAGGTTCTTGGACAACAGGAACGAAGTGAAACTTTGGATGCTGGCTTTCTAACGCTAGTAATTCTTGATGTTCGTATAATTCAGGTAGCTGTCTAGCACCCCAATAAAGATAAACAGGGTTTTCTAATGGTTGCTCAAGCAGCTTCTGTAAGATTGAACGGGTATAAGAATAACCTGTCCCGCCTGCCAATAAGATAATGGGAGAATCAGTGTTCTGCTTTAATGATGCTTGGCCTAAAGGTCCTTCAATAACTGCAGTGCCTTTTTCAAATTGTTCCAATACTTCCAATGCGTAACTGTTGCCAGGCATTGCGCCTATGTGAAGCTCAATGGTACCGTCTGCTTTTTGTGCATTGGCAATGGAGAATGGGCGACGATCATTTTCACCCATAACCACCTGAATGTATTGCCCAGCTAAAAATGACATAGGCTCTTCGGGCGTCAATACAACACGTTTAACGCTTGTTGTTAGATTTTCAATTTTAGTAATTTTACAACGTGTTTCTGACATTTTTTAATCATTCTGTTGTTTGAAGATATTGAGTTCGTCCCAGATATCATCAACTCTTTGTTTAACATCGGCGTCCATTTCTATTGGCACTCCCCATTCTCTATCCGTTTCACCTTCCCACTTATTAGTTGCGTCCATACCCATCTTCGAGCCTAAGCCAGAAACAGGGGATGCAAAGTCGAGGTAATCGATAGGAGTGTTTTCGACCATTAGTGTATCACGTGCAGGGTCCATACGCGTAGTGATCGCCCAAATAACGTCATTCCAATCTCGAGCGTTTACGTCGTCATCGCAAACAATAACAAACTTTGTGTACATGAATTGCCTGAGGAAAGACCATACACCCATCATGACGCGCTTAGCGTGTCCAGGATATTGCTTTTTCATTGTTACAACGGCAAGTCGGTATGAACAACCTTCAGGTGGTAGATAGAAATCGACAATTTCGGGGAACTGCTTTTGTAAGATCGGCACGAACACTTCGTTTAATGCGACCCCCAATATAGCGGGCTCATCAGGTGGTCTGCCTGTGTATGTTGAATGGTAGATGGGTTGTTTTCGATGCGTAATGTGAGTCACCGTAAAAACAGGGAATTCATCTACTTCGTTGTAGTAGCCAGTGTGATCTCCGTATGGACCTTCAGGGGCTTTTTCTTCAGGGTTGATATAACCTTCTAAGATAATTTCTGCTGTTGCAGGAACTTGTAAGTCATTACTCACACACTTGGTAACTTCTGTTTTATCGCCTCTAAGCAACCCCGCAAACGCATATTCAGACAAAGTGTCTGGTACTGGTGTTACTGCACCTAATATGGTTGCTGGATCGGCTCCTAATGCAACTGACACTGGGAAGTTTTCACCGGGATTTTCCTGACACCATTCTCTAAAGTCTAAAGCACCACCTCTATGTGATAACCATCTCATAATGACCTTGTTAGGTCCTAATAGCTGTTGACGATAGATACCGAGGTTTTGCCTGTTTTTATGAGGCCCTCGAGTAACGGTGAGTCCCCAAGTAATAAGAGGAGCTACATCTCCAGGCCAGCATCTTTGTATGGGAAGCTTTGTTAAATCGACGTCATCACCTTCGGCAACGATTTCCTGACAAGGGGCTTTATTAACTTGCTTAGCCGGCATATTTAGCACTTGTTTAAAGACGGGAATCTTTTCCCAAAGATCTTTAATACCCTTTGGTGGTTCCGGTTCTTTTAAGTAAGCCAGTAACTTACCGACTTCTCGAAGTGACTCCACTGATGATTGACCCATACCCAGAGCAACTCTTTCTGGTGTGCCGAATAAGTTAGCTAAAACAGGGATATCACTCCCTTTGGGGTTTTCGAACAAAAGAGCAGGACCTTGTGCTCTAAGCGTTCGGTCTGCTATCTCGGTCATTTCGAGATCAGTGTCTATTTCTTTTGAGATGCGTACTAATTGACCAATTTTCTCCAATTGATCAATAAAGTCACGTAAGTCTTTGTATTTCATGGTTATGCCCTAAGCGAAACTGAGACAAGTATATCCTTTGGTGAACGGTGTTACGAGAACATGGCGATAAAGTTTAGTCTGTCAGCTATTTATTTTTGTCTGGCTCTGCGCAAAGAAAGTGCTACTCTAGGAACTTCTTCCATTTCTGATGCTGGAAAAGGTTTAGCATATGCAATTTAGTACAAAAATGTATGATCAATTGAATCTACTTCTTATGTTCCCTACCGACAGCTTAATGCAAGGATTAAAAATCCAT
The DNA here is from genome assembly GCA_004353515.1 of Alteromonadaceae bacterium M269. Lineage (GTDB taxonomy): Bacteria > Pseudomonadota > Gammaproteobacteria > Enterobacterales > Alteromonadaceae > M269. The sequence goes on from SMNZ01000005.1 coordinate 284,624, forward strand.
CACGATGCTGATCCTAAGTTAATAGAAGCCGCGAAAAGTCTGTACGAGTTGGGAGTGATAAGCTTGCCTGATGGCGGATATTTGACTGATTTGGGGCTTGACTTGATAGAACATGCACAAGTCATTAAGTCAGCACTCACTCCTTCCAAACATTAGATTAGTTAGGAGCTTAACTGGTTTACTTGAAAGTTTAACGCACTTTCGTCGCTTGTGATAAATAGACCATCTTCATCAATGTTGATGGTTAAAGACATATTTTTCTGAACCAAGCTTTCGAGAGAGTTGTAAGTTTCTGAGTCAATATGCAGAGCTTGTAGATTATTTAAACCTTCTAATTGAGCCTTATTGGGTTTCCACCAATTTTCTATTGCTGCGTCGCCATAGCTGAATATCACGACACTGGATGCCCTACCTCTCGCTCGCTTAATGCGTTTTATATCTGGCTGGCCTAAATCAATCCAACGCTCAACTGTTCCATCGAGGTTATGTTGCCAAAGATCGGGTTCGTCTGAAGTCGATAAGCCTTTACCAAAGGTAAGTTCTGGGTGTGCGAAAAGAGAAAAGCTGATAATGCGTAACATCATTCGTTGTGCAGTTTCTGATGGATGGCACGCAACGGTGAGGGAATGTTCTGCGTAATAATGGCGGCGAAGATCACAGATGTTGAGCTTCGCTTTATAAATCGTTGAGCCGATTGCCATTGAATTTATTTTAAAGGATGTCTAGTAACTCAACATCGAAGACTAGTGTTTCGAATGGGCCGATTGCTCCACCTGCGCCTTGCTCTCCGTATGCTAAATCATAAGGTACGAACAATTTCCATTTTGAGCCAACAGGCATTAGTTGAAGTGCTTCTGTCCAACCTTTGATAACACCATTTACAGGGAACTCTGCAGGTTGGCCGCGATCATAAGAACTATCAAAAACCTGACCATTAGTTAGTGTACCGTGATAGTGAGTACGTACTGTACTTGAAGCAGTTGGTTTTTCGCCGTTGCCTTCAGTTAGAATTTCATACTGTAACCCTGAATCCAGAGTTACGACGCCATCGCGAGCCCCGTTTTCTGCTAAGAACTTTTTACCAGCTTCAATGTTGTCTTTGAATTTCTCGTTTTTAGCTGCTTGCATGCGCTCGTGAATAGCAGTGAAAGCAACATGCAGTTCTTGTTGGCTAACTTGGCTCTCGCTTTGATTAAAACCATCTACAATACCTGCGTAGACAGAATCTAAATCTAAACCATCAAAAGGGTTGCTGCGAAGCTGCTGGCCCATTTGTTGGCCTATGCCGTAACTCGCTTGTAATTCGACAGTATTGAATTTGTCTGACATTAAAATACTCCAGGGTCTGTTTATCTTGTGTTTATGCTGAACGCTAAAATCATCTAGGCCCAGGCGCTGTTTCAAAAATAGCGCGCGAGTATAACACACAAAGGGTATCCATAAAATTTGTAATAAAATTACTAAAATGATCTGGAATTACCAAAATAGGTATGATAAATGAGTAATACCAACGGGTGTTAATTATAGTGTACAGGCCTTTTTGACCTGCTTATGGCCTCAATAATTCGCAAAAATAAGCCTTTCCGAACAGATTATAGTGTTTAGTTTGGAGGTTGTTGTCTTATTAATGACTTATTGAGATGGCCAAATAATGTCATTATTGTTGGAAGTTGATCAATAGACCTTAGGGTGTTGTCTAAATATTTATACTGAGTTTGCACATATAAGTGTGTCTCGTGAGAAGAGGAGGTGTGTGTGGCTACCATAGATAACGAACTTAAACAGACGGTGAGAGGTTTAGGATCAATTTTAGGCGAAACCATTGAAGCTCAGCTGGGAGTTGAGTGGCTACAGCGAATTGAAGATATCAGACTGTATGGTCGCGATTCTCACGCTGGTGATAGTGAAAGCACAGAGAAGCTAAAGCGGCTGTTTCAAGAGTTAAAAGACGATGATTTACTGACAGTTGCTAGAGCGTTTTCGCAATTCCTGAATTTAGCCAATATTGCTGAGCAGGAATACAACAGCTCAAATAACTTGAAAGATGCAATGCAAGATCTGTTTGTGCATCTGGATAATGCGAAAATTACGAAAGAGCAATTTTCAAAGGCGTTCGAGCAGTTGAATATTGATCTTGTCTTAACTGCCCATCCGACTGAAGTAACAAGAAGAACACTTATTCACAAATACAGTGAACTTGCTGATTGTTTAGATGATATCCACCAACCTCAGTTAAATGAAGGTGAACGTCAACATATCGAAGAGCGCGTCGCTGCATTGATAAGCCAGGCTTGGCACACTAATGAAATTCGAACGCAACGCCCTACTCCGATTGATGAAGCAAAGTGGGGGTTCGCTGTTATCGAAAACTCACTGTGGGATGCAGTGCCTTCTTTTGTTCGTGAACTCAATAATAAAATTAGTGCTAAGTATGGGAGTGAATTACCTCTCGATGCGGCGCCGGTGCGCTTTAACTCATGGATGGGTGGCGATAGAGATGGTAATCCCTTCGTTACGTCAAAGGTGACTGAAACCGTTCTTCTACTTGCGCGAAAAACGGCAGCGGAACTCTTCTCGAAAGATGTCCAGCATTTGGTTGCTGAGTTATCTATGTCTGACTGTGACGAAGAATTAACTGCCATTGTTGGTGATAGTCATGAACCCTACCGCAGTGTCTTAAGGCCATTAGCAAAGCGGCTAAACCATACTGCACTTGAAATTGAGAAGAAGCTTAAAGGCGAAGTTTTTGATAGTGAGAATTGGGTTGAATCTAATGATGAATTATTAGAGCCACTACTTCTTTGTTATCGTTCGCTTCAAGCATCAGGTATGAAGATCATTGCTGAGAATGACTTACTCGATACAATACGCCGTGCTCATTGCTTCGGTATTCACCTTTTAAAACTGGATATCAGACAAGACTCTGAGAGACATGCCAATGTCTTTGGTGAATTGTCGCGTTACCTCGGTATGGGTGATTACGAACAATGGAATGAAGAAGAGAAGCAAGCTTTCCTGTTACGTGAGCTAAATTCAAAACGTCCTTTATTTCCGAATAACTGGCAGCCTTCTGGCGATGTTAAAGAAGTGCTTGATACCTGTAAGGTTATCGCCAATAACAGCGAAAATGGCTTTGGTATTTACATCATCTCAATGGCTAGTTTGCCATCGGATGTTCTTGCGGTTCAGTTACTACTAAAAGAGATGGGATGCAGTTGGCCTATGCCTGTTGCGCCTTTATTCGAGACTTTAGACGACTTGAACAATGCCAAGGATGTTATGTCTAGCTTGTTTGATATCGACTGGTACCTCGGTTATATCAAAGGGCGTCAACATGTAATGATCGGATACTCCGACTCTGCAAAAGATGCCGGAGCGTTAGCCGCTGGCTGGGCTCAGTATGAATCTCAGGAGGCATTGGTCGCTTTAGCAGAGCAACATGGTGTGGAGTTAACCTTGTTCCACGGTAGAGGTGGAACAATAGGCCGAGGCGGGTTGCCTGCACATGGGGCGATTCTGTCTCAACCTCCTGGATCACTTAAAGGCGGCTTTAGGGTCACCGAACAAGGTGAAACTATTCGCTATAAGTTTGGTACACCCGTGCTTGCTCGCCAGAGTTTAAGTTTATATGCCAGCGCGATACTTGAAGGGATTTTAGTACCACCTCCTGCGCCGAAAGATACTTGGCGTGAAGTCATCACGGCTATGGCTGCAGAAGGTCGGGATAACTACCGTAATGTCGTTCGTCACGACAAAGAATTTGTACCTTATTTTAGAGTAGCAACACCTGAACAGGAGCTAGGAAAGCTACCTTTGGGAAGCCGTCCTGCGAAACGTAGGCCACAAGGTGGCATCGAAAGCCTACGTGCTATTCCTTGGATATTTGCCTGGGCACAAACACGTATGGTTCTACCCTCTTGGTTAGGTGTGATGAAAGCAATACAGTCATCAATTGATAGTGGAAATGCCAATACAATCAATGAGATGATTGAAGACTGGCCGTTCTTTAAGTCGAGACTTTCGATGTTAGATATGGTTTTCAGTAAAGCGGATGCAGCGATAGGTAAGGAGTATGACTTGCGATTGGTTCCCGATGAACTCCGCCATTTTGGTGAAGGTTTACGTGAGGAGCTCGCAGACAGCATGAAGCTGTTGTTAAGCCTGCTTAAACAAGACGATGTATTGGAATCGGATCCAAAAGCTAAAGAGTCTATGCACATACGTGCGAGCTATTTGCAGCCACTACATTTTGTACAGATTGAGCTCTTGAGTCGCATAAGAGAAGCTGAAGATGAACCGAATGCGATGCTGGAAAGAGCAATGATGATTACTATTGCTGGTATTGCTATAGGTATGCGTAATACCGGATAAGCGTATCAGGCGATGCTGTTAGTTTCATAATAAAAAGCCAATCATCAGTGATTGGCTTTTTTCTTTTTACTCTGATTTATTGGGTGTTGTTAAGGGGCTTTGACTGCTTCCAGTGTTTGCATAACATTGGGTAGCGTGTTGAGCATCCATTCGGTTGTGTACTCAATACCTGAATGTAAGCTCAAGTCTAAAAAGTGCTGACCAGCTTCTGTTTTCATAAATGCAGCATAAGCAGCGAGCTCTTCATTAGAGAGGTCTCTGAACTGGAATGCCATGGATGCAATCATTTGTGAACTCATTGCAGCATCAAAACCACCTTTCATAGCTCCTAATTGTTGCTTGAAGTTCTCAGAGAAGTTCTCTGTACCAGCTGCATTAAGCTCTTTAAGAGCCGGAGAGTTTTCTAGCATGACGTCAAACATCTTAGGTACAAGTGTTTCAAACAATGCAAATATTCTGTTGCCGAGATCCAATGTATCAACTAACTGTACCAGCTGTTGATGTCTGGGATCGTCATCTCCCGCCGGCTTGTAGCTCTGCATAAACGCTTGCAACTTAGCGAAATCCAACTGTTGTTGGCTTATCAACTCTGCTTGAGTGATACGGCGTCCCATTGGGCTTACTAACCATTCTTGAACTCCTTTCAATTTTTCAGCATCACCGTTTTCAATAAAGTAATTGCGAATGTGATTAAAGGCATCGGCTTCGTTGTAGTTTGCAGCGATTTCTCCCATAAACTTTTCTAAAAACTCAGGTTTATCTTCTTCGCTGATTGGCAACATCTGAGGTATCTGTGCTAGTTGTTGAGGGATACTTTGGATGCTTATCTTAATACTTGACTGCTCCATAATGTCGTCTACTAATGCAGCATTCTTATCCTGGGCATAAGTAGTGAAACTCAAAAGCAGCAAAAGGGATGCTGTTAAAGCGGCAGTGTAATTTCTGAGTGAGATTCTCATTTTAATGGTCCTTTCTCGCACTATGCAGATAGCATATGGCGTTTGTCATTGTATCTTTGTCCTAGTTCTTGCAGCGAGCAATAAACGTTTTGCAAGGCTGCCATGATAGCGTTTATCTCATGGCTTGCCACTCTTTTGTAAAATCAGCCAATATTCATCTAAATCACCTAATATTCACCTTTATGTCAGGCCATGAATACAGAAGAATATCACTCAGTAGGGCCCTACTTGAGTTGTAAACACTACTGACGCGCCAGTGATTTAACTTAATCGCACAGCTGGGTAAGTATGAATTGACTTGCGCAGCTATATCTATGAAGGAATAGACCATGACATTAGGCGAAAAGCTAAAGCAGCTTCGCAATGACAGAAGCTTAAGCCAACCAGAGCTTGCTGAAAAAATTGGTATTGAACAATCTTATTTGTCTAAGCTAGAGAATGATAAATCAATGCCATCCAATGATATTTTCAAGCGTCTGCTGGCGGCGTTGGAGATCAATACATCACAATTTATATCTCAATTTGATGCGCATTATATTCGCACCACTTTGAGTCAAATTCCAGATATCGAAAACTACATTGAAGTTGAACGAGAAAAGCGTCAATCCTCAAGCCGTAAGTTGTTAATCGGCAGTAGCTTGGCTATCGTTCTAGCAACAACACTTTTCTATACTGGTATCACAGCGATTTTATTCTCAGACACGCTCTACCAATATGAGTCTTCGGGCGTAACAGTGGAGGGGGAACCCGCTGATCTATTTGAAGGTGGTTTGCAGCGTATGGAGCTTGACGGGCCAGAGTTTAGAAAGCAGAAAGCGTTGTTAGGCAAGCGCCGTGACCCACATGTGATGCACACGATGTTAAATAAAGGAAGTGAGTTTACATTGTCTGTAGACGGCGGACGACGCCAATACTATCTTCAGAATGATACAACGATAGAAAGGCCTGAGAATTCGGTATTGCAGATACTAGGCATTCTCTTTTTTACGGCTGGAATTATGGGGTTTGTCTATGAGCTGAGGATATCCAGATATCGCCAGTAACATCTCCCTGATATTCTTGGATAAACAGCCTGCTTTGTGGCTGTTTATCCGCTGCTAAATAGTTAGAGAACAATTCGCTCTAGTCCAATCCACTCTCTCGTGTCATATTTTCGTTTCTATCGCGATGAACAATAATATTATCTTCGATGCGAATACCGCCGTAAGGCTTTAATGTCTCTATCACATCCCAATTGATGTATTTAGATTTTGGGGTTGCCTTTAAATCAGCAAGTAAAGAATCAATGAAGTAAAGCCCAGGCTCTATCGTAAATACTTGGCGCGCCTCTACGTCTCTTGTACATCGCAAGAAAGGGTGTTGCTCTGGAGCTGCTCGGTGTGTTCCTCTGTCGTCACTCATAAATCCACCCACATCGTGGACCTGTAGGCCTAAGAAATGACCAATACCATGAGGGAAGAAGGTGCTAGTAATTTGCGTATCCACAATAGCGTCGGGTGCTAGATTGACTATTCCCCGTTGCGAAAGTACCGAGGCAACTTGTTTGTGGGTTTCAAACTGGAGATCGGCATAATTCATCCCCGGCTTTAATTTCGAACCAACATCTAAGGTAATATGGTTGAGATCTTCGATAAGATCTGAAAATAATCCGCCATCTTTGCTGTATGTCCGTGTTATGTCAGCGGCATAGCCATGGAAGTTGGCTCCAGCATCAATAAGGAATGAACGAGATTCCGCAGGAGCACTTGCCTGAAGTTTTGTGTAATGCAGTATCGACGCATTTTCATTGAGCGCGATAATGCTATTGTAGGGGACTTGATTATCTCCCTGGCGAGTCGCTGCCGCATACGCTAGGTTTATATCAAATTCACTAAGACCCTCTCTGAAAGCTTGTTCGGCAGCGACGTGTCCAGCGATGGCAATTTGATTCGCTTTTCTCATACAAGCCAGTTCGTAATCTGTCTTGTAAGCACGTTGATAATGCAAATAGTTCATCACACGGTCAGGGTTTACATGTTCAAAACCTAGCGCTTTCGCAACTTCGATAGATTCGCCAATGTAAGCAAATTTTTGTTTATCGTAGGGTAAATACTTTTCAACCAAATTAGGCGCACTCAATAGCTGAATGTCGAATTCTTTGGTCCAGAAATCTGTTGGTGCGTCAGGTACCTTGTGCCAGAAATCTTTTGGAAGATAAAAAATCAGTTTAGGCTTATCAGAGCCATTAACGATCAACCAAGAATTTGGATTATCAACAACGGGTAACCAAGCTTTGAATTGCGGATTAACGAAAAAAGGATAGTCGTTGTCGTCTAAAAAACGGCGTTTATTCTGCCCCGCATGTATCACTAAGCCTTCAAGACTTTCCCTTTGCAATGCCTCTTGGGTGCGTTGCTGAAGTGTACGTATATGTTCAGGATAGAGCTCGGTCATTGATTGCATAGTGTGTCCGCAATTGGTCAAACATGTGAAAAAGTGAATAGATTAAGGTTGTAGCATATCCTCGAAAGCCCAGTCTGTCGATCTGGGCGCAAAATATCCCTGTTGTCTAAGAAAATGCTCGTTTGCTTAGTAGCATTCCCAAGTAGTTTGGGTATAAGAAGTCAACTATAACGACAGCTTATTTCGGCTAATGGTCATGTCAGCCAAATTATGGAATAGGTTACTTTCGTTGCCCAACAAGTGACTATAGATTTGTTGATAAGCTAAAACTGCTTTTACGTAGTTGCGCGTTTCCTTAAACGGAATAGTCTCAACCCAGATATCAATTGGCACTTCACTGTCTTTGGGAACCCAGTTCTTAACACGACTCCAACCTGCATTATAAGACGCAGTTGCTAAGACAGAGTTATTACCCATGCGATCCATCAAGTAGCGCATGTATTGAGTACCTTGCTGAATGTTAAAAGCAGGTTCGAATAGCTTCCTCGATTTGACCTTTTTCTTTTCAATAAAATTAACCGTAGAAGGTAAGACTTGCATTAGTCCGCGGGCACCAGCTCCTGAGTTGGCATCAGCCATAAAAGAACTCTCGCGTCGCGCGATAGCAAAAGCCCAAGCAGGATCGATATTGTAGCGTTTAGACTGATTCAGCATATCTTTGTCGTAAGCTAGTGGAAAACGTAGCTTAACATCGTCTAAATAGCCCACTCTGGATAAAGTGAAGATTGCGCGATCATGCCACCCCCAGTTATTAGCAATAACCGCTGATATCAGCTTTTGTTGATCGTCTATTTGAGCTTGAAAATGCACCCATTCTCGTCTGGCACTGGCGTAGCGTTTTATTGCAAGTAACTCTTTCGCTCTTTTCGCAGCGGGCATATTCTCTACATCGGCGATTTGTTCTTTGGAATACGCCAAAGGGTGATTCATGAGATGAACATCGCGCTTCATTTTGCCGCTAGCCATAAAACCATAGTAATGACGGTTGTCCGCTAACTTTTCAAAGATGCCTTGAGCTTGTGGAGCTGCACCAATATTTTCATAGCTACGCGCTTGCCAATACTGGTAAGTTAGGTCCGAAGAGATTTCTACTGGTGCAGCGTCGATGATACCTAATACCTGCTGCCAATCCTGTTCTCTTAATAAATGCGTCAGGTGCCAACGGAAAAGCTCTTCATTGGCTTCAAATTTATTTGCTCGTTCGAGCCATACACGTGCTTGTTTATGATTCGCTGAAGCTAAGGACAGTGCAAAACGTCCTGCTAGATGAGCTTGTTGCTCTGATGTGAACTGGTAACGCTTAGTGACTTTACTCCAGCTCTTCAGTGCAAGGTCGCGATCACGCCAAATGAGTCGACCTAAGCCATAGGCGAGGATCTCTGCTTCTTTTTCTGGGTGTGTTCCTGGAAATTGAGAGAGTCGACTAGCGTAATTCGGTGAACGTCGGACTTTAAGCCAAAGATCTCCCAGGTATTGCAAGTCTTGGTTAAGTAGCTTTTTCAGATAGGGAATAAGCGTATGGTTCCCGCCGTCTGCCGCTAACGCCATACGGCGCCAAATCATATCTGGTGTGCGTCGGCCTTCGTTTTGCCATACTTTAAACGCTGGATCACATTCACGAGGCTGTGACTTGCCTACCAACCACAAATCATCTATTGCCTTGAGCGCTTGTGCTTTTAACTCGGGTTGTTCGAGCTCTATTCTAACTTTGTAACAAGCCAGTATAGGGTCGCCAATATCCTTGTAATAATGCAAGAACAGTTGAGGTTGTTCGTTTTTCGCAAGATAGGTTAGCCACTTTTTCCGAAGTGGTCTTTCAAGCGGAGTATTAGCATAGTCCGTTAGGAAGGTATCTATCTTTGCTTTGTTGGATAAGTAGGGAAAGCGTAAAAGTGTTTTCTGCTCAATGTAAGGTAGCAAAGGGTAATCTTTAAGCTTCCTAACAATTTGTTTGTATTCAGCGCTTTTAGGTTTATGCGCAATACGCTCGCCACGAGAAAAAAGTCGGCGTTGCTCCTTTGCGTCTATTTGCGCAGAAGCATTGATGGGCAGGAGAAGAGTGGCGCCCATGAAAATTGAAAAGCCGATAGCTTTAATGCTACCCATAAAAAAGACCACCATGGAAAACTTTGTTTGTACCATAAAAGATATACCCATGCTACCTCAAGACACTAGGTTTCAGCTGGAGAAAAAAATGATTGAGACAAGGCAAATTGGCGAAGGTATAGCTGCCCTACATCAAGACAATTTAACGCAGTATCAATCATTTTTAGCCCAGCCCTTCGGGAGCTTCACAATGCTTCTTCTACTGCGTTGCACTGATTTGAAAGGTGACCACATTCCTGCATCAGTGCGCCTTGTATTAAAAGCACTGTGATAGCTCTGAAATTAGTGTCTTGAGGTAGTATGGGTATATTCATCAATATGCAAGCTCTCTTACTCGTCATCTTTCAAACTGCAAAGTTGGTGGCTTCACTTGCTTGGCGCCTAAATGCATTTTGAAATCTATTAAGTCTATATCGTTCCTGAAAATTCCTTTTTATCATCTGCACTTTGTTACGAACTTTTGGCTTAGATTGCTAAGCCATCAAGCTCGCACTCCAATCAACAATCCGTTGTTTAGAACAAAATCTATACAGCAAAGATCAACAGACTCTAGGCAATAATTATAGCCCTTATTCCTTTTGTTCTGACTCATTCGAAAATAAATTTAAACAATTGTTTGAATTTAAGTTGAATTTTTTAAGGTCTTAAACAAGAATTGGCGCACAGATTTTCGGGGTACATATCATTAAAGCGTTAGTTTTTCGCTGATGTGTACCGAAGCCAATCATTCATTTCCATTAATTCCGGCATCGCCGAAGGAGACAAATAATGATTTACCAAGGCCAAAGCCTAGCCGTCTCACTACTGGAAGATGGTATTGCGGAACTTGTTTTCGACGCTCAAGGTTCAGTCAATAAGTTTGACCGCCAAACTGTGAGTGAACTTGCAGAAGCAACGCAAATTATCCAGTCTAATTCACAAGTTAAAGGTGTATTGGTTCGCTCAGCGAAATCAACTTTCATCGTTGGCGCTGATATAACTGAGTTTACAGAGCTATTCAGCCTATCTGAAGAAGAAGTTTTGGCTTGGGTTGCTAAAACGTCTCAAGTATTCGATGGTTTTGAAGATCTCCCAGTTCCGACCGTATCTGCTATTAACGGTTTCGCCTTAGGTGGCGGCTGTGAAATGGCACTTGCAACTGACTTACGTGTAGCTGACACAACAGCAGCTATTGGTTTACCAGAAGTTAAATTAGGCTTGATGCCTGGTTTCGGTGGCACTGTGCGTTTGCCAAGAATCATCGGCGCAGACAATGCACTAGAGTGGATGACGACAGGTAAAGACAGAAAAGCAGCGAAAGCACTTGCTGAAGGTGCTGTTGATGCGGTTGTTGAGCCAGCAAACTTACGTGATAGCGCACTAGCAATATTGAAAGACGTTATCGACGGTAAGCTTGATTGGGAAAAACGTCGTGCTCAGAAAAAAGCAGCACTGACATTGGCTCCTAATGAAGCGACTATGAGCTTTGCAACAGCGCAAGCTATGGTAGCTGCTCAAGCGGGTAAACATTACCCAGCACCGCATATGATGGTTGAGACAGTAGCAAAAGCTGCTGGTTTGGACCGTGATGGTGCACTGGCATTAGAAAACCAAGGTTTTGTTAAGCTCGCTAAATCAGATGCAGCGAAAGCTCAGGTTGGTATTTTCCTTGCTGACCAATTGGTTAAAGGTAAGGGCAAAAAGCTAGCGAAAGCAGCGACAAAAGACATTAAGCAAGCGGCAGTGCTAGGTGCTGGCATCATGGGTGGCGGTATCGCTTACCAAGCTGCTGTGAAAGGCCTTCCTGTTGTCATGAAAGACATCAATCAGGCAGCACTTGACCTGGGTTTGAAAGAAGCGTCTAGCATCCTTAACAAGGGCATGAAGCGCGGTAGAGTTGATGGCAAGAAGATGTCAGCAACATTAAACGCTATTGTACCTACCCTTGAATACAGCACGTTGAAAGACAGCGATATCGTGATCGAAGCGGTTGTTGAAAACCCTAAAGTGAAAGGTATCGTGCTTAAAGAAGTTGAAGGTGTTGTTGCTGATGACGCTATCATCTGTTCTAACACCTCAACTATCTCTATCAACTCTTTAGCTGAGAGTCTTGATAAGCCAGAGCGCTTCTGTGGCATGCACTTCTTTAACCCTGTGCACAAAATGCCACTAGTTGAAATTATCCGTGGAGAAAAAACGTCTGACGAGACAATTTCAGCTGTTGTTGCTGCGACATTGAAGATGGGTAAAACACCTATCGTTGTTAATGACTGCCCTGGCTTTCTAGTTAATCGCGTATTGTTCCCTTACTTCGCTGGCTTTAGCCAAATGGTATTGGATGGTGCAGATTTTGTGGCTATCGACAAAGTTATGGAGCGTCAGTTTGGTTGGCCTATGGGTCCTGCATTCTTGCTTGATGTTGTTGGTCTGGACACTGCTGATCACGCAGCTGGTGTTATGTCAGATGGCATCCCTGAGCGTATGCAAAAGATTGATAACGACCCAGTGACTTGCTTGTATAAAGCAGAACGTTTTGGTCAGAAAAATGGCAAAGGCTTCTATAACTTTGGTGTTGATAAGCGTGGTAAGCCAACGAAGAATGCTGCAGATGAAGCTTATGCATTGTTTGCTGATCACGTTGCTGAGCGCAAAGAGTTTTCTAAAGAAGAAATCATTGCTCGTCTTATGATTCCTATGGCTAACGAAGCGGTTCGTTGTTTGGAAGAAGGCGTTGTTGCAAGTGCTGCTGAAGCAGATATGGCCTTATTGTTTGGATTAGGTTTCCCTCCATTCCGTGGCGGTATTTTCCGTTACATGGAAACTATGGGACTAGATAAGTTCGTTGCTCTAGCTGACCAGTACGCTGAGCTAGGTCCACTATATCAAGTGACTGACGGTTTGCGCGAAATGGCAGCAGCTGGCAAGTCGTTTTTTCAACAATAAGCAACTTTGGAGAAGATAATGAAAGAAGTCGTAATAGTCGATTGTATTCGTACCCCAATGGGTCGCTCCAAGGGCGGCGTATTTCGTAACGTTAGAGCAGAAACCTTATCTGCTCACCTGATGACAAGCTTGTTAGAAAGAAACCCTAACCTCGATCCCGCAGAGATTGATGACATCATTTGGGGTTGTGTACAGCAAACAAAAGAGCAGGGTTTTAACGTTGCTCGTAATGCTCAACTGCTTACTCAAATTCCACGTACTGTGCCTGCACAAACAGTTAACCGTTTGTGTGGCTCATCTATGCAGGCATTGCATGATGCTGCAATGGGTGTGATGACAGGCCAAGGTGATACATACATCATTGGTGGCGTTGAACACATGGGGCACGTTCCTATGAACTTCAACATCGATTTCCACCCAGGACTTGCTAAGTACACAGCGCGTGCCTCTGGCAACATGGGTATGACAGCTGAATTACTCGGCAAGCAGAATGGCATTACTCGTGAAATGCAAGATGAGTTTGGCGCCCGTTCACACAGACGTGCGCATGAAGCTCATGTTGAAGGTCGCTGGGACAACGAAATTGTACCTATTGAAGGTCATGATGCAGACGGTAAATTAACACTGGTTTCTCATGATGAAGTTGTTCGTCCAGACAGCACATTTGAAGTGATGCAGGGCCTACGACCAGTGTTTGATCCAGTTAACGGAACAGTAACAGCAGGGACCTCTTCTGCAATCTCTGATGGCGCATCAGCGATGTTAGTGATGTCTGCCGATAAAGCGAAAGCACTAGGCTTGACGCCTCGTGCAAAAATCCGCTCTATGGCTGTTGCTGGCTGTGACGCAGCTATCATGGGCTTTGGTCCTGTTCCTGCAACTAAGAAAGCGTTGAAAAACGCTGGTATGAGCATTGATGATATCGAACAAGCAGAATTCAACGAAGCCTTTGCTGCTCAAGCACTTTCTTGTGTCAAAGTGTTGGGTTTAATGGATAAAGTTGATGATATGATTAACCTAAATGGTGGTGCTATCGCACTAGGTCACCCACTAGGTTGTTCAGGTGCACGTATATCAGGTACTTTGATTAACTTGATGGAAAGACAAGATACCAGTGTTGGCTTAGCCACTATGTGTATTGGTCTTGGTCAAGGTATCGCAACTATATTTGAGCGTGTTTAACTAATACGCTAGTTCAGTACCTTATTCATCTCTAAAAACACCATTCAGCTGATTTTACTCGGTTGAATGGTGTTTTTTTGTATTAACCTCTATATTTTCTTGCGCTTCGCCACTAAACCCAAAATACCGAATAAACACAGAACTATGCTCGAGGGCTCAGGCACAGGTGTGCTGTCTAGGCGTACTTGAGTCAGTTGCCAATTAGCGTAGGTAAAAGTGCCAAAGAGCGAAGAGTCCCTTAACGTGTTCTCTGCGCTAAATCTGATACTGTCTGCAGCACTTCCGTTAAAATTATCGACAGTCGAAAAGAAGACATTTATGCCGGCGATGTCATAAGGCGTATAGACAGAGCAAGCTCTGCTACTGTTACATCCGAAAGTTAGAGTGCTGTCCGTATCGAACAAACCTGCGTTGTTATCAACGAAAACAAAAGCGTCTAAAGCTGTCGAAAATATGAGACTTTGCGTTACAGTTCTTGCATCAAGCCCTGTCGTCCCTCCAAATATATCTATGAAGCTACCATCTTGGAATGCGACATCATAGAACGTTCCATTGACGTTCACATTAAATGCACCAACGAGTTGCCCGCCTTGGATATCAAAGACAATATCTGATTCTGTTGAAAGGCTTAATACTTCATCTCCATTGCTAAGAAGTAGTGTTGATTGTGCGTTGTATGAAAATAGAATGCTAAGAGCAGCGAAAATAGAAATAATCCATGTATTTTTCATTAATTATTGTTTCCTCAAAAAGGGAGTAGGTGATTTGGCGAATCGTTCAGCACAAATCACACCATTTTTGGAAAACTAATAATAAACAGTGGGTTATAAAGGTTTTTCGCTTTTAAAAAGCAAAGGTGTAAAGGAAGTTGACATCCAACAGTAATTTTTATGGAGTAAGCTGCTAACGTCTTGCTCCTACTTAACCTTAACTTGATTTCTTCCTGCGTTTTTAGCTTCGTACAAGGCTTCGTCTGCTCTGTTTAGAAGTGTTTCTAACGCGCCTTTGTTTCCCCGCATGGTTAAGCCCAAGGACACGGTTACTTCGGGCAAACGCTCGCCTGTTTTTGTGTTCTTTAATCTGAGCTTAGCAACGTGACTGCGGACTCCTTCTGCAAATGCCGCTGCTTTTATCTGAGTGAAACCCGGCAAAATAAGCACAAACTCTTCGCCACCAAATCGGAAAGCCTCACCACCTTCTTCGGTTGCAGATTGTAAGACTTTGGCCAAGCGTCTTAAAATCACATCGCCAATCAAATGCCCAAAGCGGTCATTGAAGGATTTAAAATGGTCTATATCAAGTATGACGACAGCCATGTCTAGAGATTTATCAGCAGTAAGAAGGTCATCGAAATACTTATCGAGCCCCTTTCTATTTTGGAGTTTTGTCAGGTTGTCTGTGAGCGCCTCTAATCTTGCTTGTTCAAGTTCTGCCTGAATTTGCTGAGTTTGTTGATGAGCTTTCATGACGCACTTTTCAAGCTCTGCTTGATTATCTTTAATTGTTTTTGTCGCGACTTCTACTAACTCTAAAAGTTGTGGATCAACAGATGTCTGTTCCTGTTTAACGTTCGAAATCTCTTTTTCCAATGACTCTATTGACGACATGGACTGATCAGACGCGTTTTTTAAACTACCGACTGTGCCGCTAAGCTCACGGATGTTCTTATCTTCGAAACGTGTGGGCTCCTTGATGAAATCATCGTACAGGGATTCGACAAAGTAAGGGTCTATCGTTTGATTACAATCAATCGCTTTCTGAAACTTCTTAACAAGCGGTTTATTGACCTTGCTAAGGAAGTCATAGGCGACAGCGTAATTGATAGGATTACAGGGGAGTTCTTTTTCTTCTAGGAATGAGAACGCCTCATTTAAATACTCTTGAGCTTCTGTTATTGAGTGATGATATTTCATCTGCACCTGTTGGATAGGCTAAATTTGGCTGGCTTAGAAGACTTATTATGTCCCGAACTGACTATTTTGCAAACAAAGTGTTGAGATCTTTAAACGCTTTAAACTCTAACGCATTGCCAAATGGGTCTAAAAAGAACAGTGTTGCTTGCTCGCCCACTTGTCCTTCAAAACGTATTTGCGGCTCCACGACAAAAGTAACGTTACTGGCTTGAAGCTTCGCTGAAAGCTGCTTCCAGTCGTCCATAGTCAGCACAACGCCAAAGTGAGGAACTGGCACTTGGACGCCATCAACGGGGTTTTGAGCAGCCGCTGAGGGCATTTGAACGACTTCGTGTGTCACGAGCTGGTGGCCATAGAAATTCCAGTCAGCCCAATGAGTATCGCTTCTTCCCATTTCACACCCTAATGTGTCTCCATAAAAGGCAATGGCCTCCTTGATATCACTCACAGGAATTGCCAAGTGAAACGGTGGTAAAGCGTGATTTGACATAGTTTGTACTACTTAAAGAAGTCGTTTTATCATGTTGAGCTTTTTAGCAGAAAACGGCGGGTAACGCACGTCCAAGTCCATGAAGTAACTTCTTTTCATGACAGTCTTCAGGTGACTAAAAGTATCAAACCCAGCTTGGCCGTGATAACTGCCCATTCCGCTGTTCCCAACACCGCCAAAGGGTAAGTCAGCATTGACCATGAACATCATGCCGTCGTTGATACAAACATTACCCGCGCTTGTGTTAAGCATTACCTCATCTTCAATCGAAGCGTCTTTATTAAACAAGTATAGAGCCAATGGTTTTGGTCGACTATTCACAAAGGTAACAGCCTGGCTCATGCTATCTACTTCGATAATGGGTAAGAGTGGGCCGAATATTTCGTCTGTCATAATCGGGCTGCCAGTGTCCGGGTTTAGGATCAACGTAGGCTCAATATAACGCTCGTCGTTATCAACACTTCCTCCAAATATAATGTTTTGATTGTCGAGATAGCTGCTGATCCTAGCCTGATGCCTGTCGCTAATGATGCGACCGTAGTCTGGACTTTTCTGAATATCCTGGCCGTAGAAAGCGGTGATTTTTTGCTTCAGCTTCTCTATAAGCTGTGCCGAAACTTTCTTATCCACTAACACGTAATCTGGTGCAACACAGGTTTGGCCTGCATTCATCCATTTGCTCCAAACTATGCGGTTAGCCGTGACATCCAGGTTTGCACTGTCAGAGACAAAACATGGGCTTTTCCCACCTAACTCAAGGGTTACTGGAGTCAAATGTTCTGCAGCTGCTTTCATCACTATCTTGCCAACGTTTTCGCCGCCCGTGTACATAATGTGATCGAACTTTTGTTTAAGTAACTCGGTTGTCTCAGGGACATCGCCTTCCACAACGGCAAACGCTTCCTTATCGAGATATTGAGGCACAATTTGAGCTAGAACTTTTGAGGTTTCTGCTGCGAGTTCAGAGGGTTTCAGTACTGCGCAGTTTCCGGCAGCTATTGCAGCTATCATCGGTGATACGACTAACTGAAAAGGGTAATTCCACGCACCTATAATCAGTACTGTACCCAAGGGCTCCGGAAGTTGGTAGCTTTTACCTGGTTGCGCAAGTATCGGCGTAGGTATTTTTCTCGGCTTTGCCCACTTTCTGATTTTTTTGATGGTGTGATCCACATCACCTGTGACGTAGCCGACTTCTGATGTCCAGCTCTCTGATTCACACTTGTTCAGGTCTTTTTTCAATGCCTGCATGATGAGCGACTCTTGCTCAATTGCCATTTTTTTAATTTGCTTCAACTGTTCAACACGCCAGGAAATTTCACGTGTTTTACCTGTTGAGAAGTACTGTTGAAGTTTAGATACAGTTGGAGCAATGGCCTCTAATTGCATAGCAAATGGTCTCCGAAAAAGCATTGAAAAGAATCTGAACTCATCCTATTACTGGTATGATGAGTTGCATTTACTTGAGTGTAACTTTTTTGTTAAGAGAGTACAAAAGTGCTGTATCTTAGGACTCTGAAATATGGGGTTTTCGTTTAAAAAAGAGATATAGCCAGCGAGGCATGACAAAAATCAATATCAGTATTATGGGGTAAGACAACGCGCTGACTAGTGGGTTGAAGAGTGTGTAACTAAGAACATATGAAGTATGTGGGAAGTCGGGATTATAAGATATCAATACTCGATCACCTTTTTGGACTATTCCGAGCTTGCTATAGACGTGGCCATTGACTGATGCCCAGTATATTTCGTTGTTTACTTCATATTGAATTGTCAGGTTATGGAGTTCAGGAGTTCTTTGAGAAGCGCTATAGTGATTCGGGCGTTCTCGTATCACACTTCTGTCTACAACTTCTCCATATACTAGATGGCCTGAAAAATATGATAAGAGGGCATTTTTGCTCAAAATCAAGGCCAGTAACAGACAGACAACGCCAATGACCATTGAGATACTTAAAGACTTAAATGTTTTTTCGAGCATCTCAATTGCCTTCTGTTTGCGCAGAGCTCTATAGGGGTTTAATCCTTACAACTATTCACTTCCACAGGGTCATCGTTGAAGTTGGTTTTGTAGCAATTGTCCAGTAAAGAGCAATAACAGGCGATGGCAGAGAGTTTATGACGTTCAACGTTGATTTCGTCCCAGAGTATGCGATTTTCGTCAGTTGCTAGCAACCTAAAAAACTTACTCTCCTGACCGGCAGATATCAAACTATTAGTTACAGTTCCTGTTAGTGGTATGCCGGCTGTTTCTTTTATTGGACTATCGGCGAGACGTTTAATAAAGGGAAAACCTTCGGCACAACAGTCTTTAAACCAGGAGTTGATGTTGGTGTAATCCTTACCCTCGTAATGAAGCTTGAATTGCTTTATGTGTGCGGGACCGACACCTCCATTTAAGATCTGAAAAGAAACTTCGAGCTCGTCATTCTCGTTGACGTTGCTTGTGCCGAATTTTAAAAACGGCCAGGTTGCAGCCTTCACTTGTTTTTCTGCCGCATCGGCTTGGATATAAGTCGCGTAGAAAGATGCGCCGGATATGGCGATTGCGCAGATTGCGAGGATAAGGTTGAGCCTTTCAAAGGCACTCTTAGCTAAATCTTTATCTGACATAACGGAGAAAGGTCGAACAAATTATTTGTTGTCACTTTCTCACTAGTTGTTTAGCGAATCAAGGATGATGGGTATAACTATCTTTCGCTACAGCTTGCACCTAGTGCGAAACAGCTGTAGCACCTGTGATGTTTCATACTGATAGAAGCTTCTAGGCTCTCGTTTAATTGGTTGCCCAAATCATATTCCTCGTCATCGTCGACTAAGGTGCAGGCATAAACGCGCATCTGTCCTTCTTTCTTGATAATCATCCTAGAGCTTGCGCACATAAACGAGCGGCGCTGCTCTTCCGTTTGATAATGTGTCATGCAGTGTTCAGAGATATGAGGTACATCTGGCAATGAACCAGGCGGTAAAAAATCGGGAAACGCGACTATGTTAGTGTCTTCAGGTAAGCCGTTTAGGGAGAAGACTTGATGGAACTGCTGAGTAACTTCATCGCTATCTTCATCGGTTTTCATATGGCGTGCTATTGAAACTGGAAAACCCGCCTGATGAAGCTTTCTTAATCCAATCAGTGCCTGTTCGAATTGGCCTGCACCTCTGCCTTGGTTGTGAAGTTGAGGATTGGGTGAATCCAAGCTGATGCGAAATGAAATAGGGTGCTTACTCTGTATTTCTTTGAGCGCTTCGAAGCGCTTTAACAAGGGCTCAGTTCCATTCGTTAGCACGAGGCAAGGTTTGTATTGAGACGCGTAAGCCAGGATATCGACAATATCTTTGACCAGCATGGGTTCACCGCCAGTAAAGGAAAACTGTTCGACACCTAAGGTAAGAGCTTCATCTAAATAAGGCTTAACTTCTCCAAACTTCGGTGATTGAAGCCGCTTGTCACTTGGAGATGAGCCCTCTAAGCAAAAATCACAAGACAAGTTGCAACGAGTTCCCGTGTGAAACCACAGCTCTTTTAGCGCATGTGCACGGATGTAACCTCTGGGATCACCATTGGGCGTGAAGTGCCATGCATCACTGCGTTGAAGTTCAGCCACTAACAGCACCCTCCAGTTGTTGGCTGACTATTTTCATCAAATGGAATAGCAGTATCTCCAACGAGAGACATGCCCTTATGCTCGCTAAAATCTCCGCTAAACTCAAAGTTTTCAGCAAAGCGGCTACTCTTCAAAATTCGGTAGGTATTTCCGCAGACTGGAGTGGTGGCGCCTTTCTTAAAAGCGTAGTGCTTGTCTAATACGAGTTGACAGGAGTGATGCTCTACGCCACCCAAATAAGTGACTGTTTGGCCATAATCTTCTCGTGTTCTCTCCAATTCATCTGTTTTGAATAAGCGATAAGTCGCTGAGTAAAAGGCTATGTGGCCTACTTTTTCAGCGACGGCATCGTTATTAATACCGAGTCTACGATCTTTGACCAACCTTGGATCGGCGAAACCAACGTTTTGAGATAGCTGAATGAAGTCATTCCAATAAAGGGCTCCACCAAGGCATTCGCCGTAAAGGACAGGATCCGATACCAAGTGCTGTGGGATACGGCGATCAGCGTAGACATCCGAAAAATACAGCTCGCCGCCAGGTTTTAATACTCGGTAAGCTTCTTTTAAGACATTTTCTTTATCAGGGCACAGATTGATAACACAGTTTGATACAATGATATCAATGCTGTTATCAGCAAGATCAAGCTCATTCAAACGCTCGATATAGCCTTTCTTAAAAACCGTGTTTGCCTTTTGATAACCGAACTTTTCTCGATGATATTCGATGTGTTGATTGGCAACGGCAAGCTGCTCATCCGTCATATCGACACCAATCACCTCACCTTCTTCTCCGACCATCTGTGCTAAGGCGTAACAATCACGACCAGCACCGCAGCCTAGATCTAAAATGCGTTTACCTTTGAGTGATTGAGGGAGAACAAGGCCGCAGCCATAGTAACGTTTGAGAACTTCATCGTGGATATTAGCTAATGCACTCTTCACAAAATCAGGAATGACTTCGTCCGTTGCGCAAGCATCTGTTTGGAGATCTTCTGATTCTTGCAAGACTTTGCCATAGTAGTTTTTTACTTCGTTGTGCATATTAAGACTCCTGATTTAGCCAAAGGCAGCAATAAGCGCGCAACTATAATAGTTAGTCTAGGTTAGGTTCAATCTACTATCGGAAAATATCTACAAATCGTCTGCCTTTCGTGAGTAATTTGTTACAGCGATATTGTTTTAAATCGCTTCAACTAATTCACACGCCAAGGTGGATTCAATCTGTTTTCACCAGCCCAGTAGAGTATTAACTTATTCCCCGATGGATCATAAAGTATCGCTTCTCGCCAGAGGTAGGTTTGGTCTTGGGGAAGTTGATCAAAGGCTATGCCCTTTTCTATCAAGGTTGCTACCCAGTTATCTAAATCCTGGTGCTCGAAATAGATAGTTGAGTAATTTTTCACATTCGGATGTAAGGATAGTGAGAAACTTGAATTCCCTTCTGGACATTTGAACCTGGCATAAGCTGGACTATCGACAATAAGCTTGAATCCCAACTCTTGATAGAAGGTAACGGCCGTTGGTAGGTCGTAAACGGGCATAGTGACTTGGTTTAAATTCATACTCTCTTTCCTACCAAATTACTTGTTACACATAGTGCCGTTAAAAGTTTGAAAGTATGTTGCTGCTACTCTATTGATAAGTGCTAATAATGTGTTTGTGTTGTTGATAGTTTTATTGTTTGCTTTCATTTTCTGTCTCCGTTGAGTAAGTTCGAAATAAAGCTTAAAACCTCAAGCTAACTTGAGGTAAAGTGTTTTTTTAAACTTTTTTCAAAAAAGAGGAAAAGGTGATGGAAGATGCAAATTTATCCGTAGGTTATGTGGCAAAAAGAACGGGTGTAAAAGTATCGACTTTGCACTTCTATGAGGAGAAAGGACTAATCTTCAGTTGGCGTAATCATGGTAATCAACGTCGTTATAAGCGTGATGTGCTGAGACGTATCTCCATTATCAAGGCTGCGCAGAGGTTAGGTGTTAGTTTGGAAGTGATCAAACAAACGTTCAACGAGTTACCTAATAATAAGACGCCCGACAAAGAAGATTGGAAAGCGTTATCGAAACGATGGCAGAACCAATTGGAAGAGCGTATTCAGTCCTTGATTAAGTTGCGTGACTCTCTAGATGGTTGTATTGGTTGTGGTTGTTTATCAATGCAGAGTTGCCCTATCTATAACCCCGAGGATGCGCTTGAAAGCGAAGGTCCTGGCCCTGTTATTCTCAATCGGAAATAGTGTTTTATAGGCGCTGTCAGCACTTCAAGACAGTATGATACAGCTGTGTTTTGATTGATGACTTGTTTCTAAAGTTAAAGACGTTAAGGTCGTCCTTTGTTGGACTCTTTGATTAGCTGGAAAACACAATGAGCGTAATTGATTTACGAAGTGACACGGTAACTGTCCCTACACCTTCAATGCGAGAGGCTATGGCCAATGCCGGGGTGGGAGATGATGTTTACGGTGAAGATCCTACCATTATTGAATTGCAAAACCTGGCCGCATCAATGGCGGGTATGGAAGCTGCGCTCTATGTGCCTACTGGTACGCAGAGTAATTTACTAGCGTTGTTTGCGCATTGTGAGCGTGGTGAAGAATATATTGTTGGTCAACACGCACATACCTATCGTTACGAAGGTGGTGGCGCATCTATTCTTGGAAGTGTTCAAGCGCAGCCTATCGAGTTGGAAGATGATGGCACACTCAGCTTGGCAAAGGTTGAAAGCTACATAAAACCGGACGATCCGCACTTTGTGAAGACTAAGCTATTGTGCTTGGAAAATACGCAAGCGGGTAAAGCATTGCCGCTAGATTACTTGGCCCAAGCAAGGGAATTCGTCGATAAGCACAAACTGGGTTTACACCTCGACGGTGCTCGTGTTTTTAACGCAGTGGTTAAGCAACAGACGACATTAAAAGATATCACCCAGCACTTTGATTCAGTATCTATTTGCTTATCGAAGGGTTTGGCGGCTCCGGTTGGATCTGTGCTTTGTGGTAGCCAAGAGTTAATCAACAAAGCTCATCGTTGGCGCAAGGTGTTAGGTGGTGGAATGCGCCAAGCTGGCGTTATTGCCGCAGCTGGCATAGTTGCTTTAAACGAAATGGTAGAGCGTTTAGCTGACGATCACGACCATGCACAAATGCTAGCTCAGGGTATTAAAGATATCACAGGCCTTTCAGTAGACTTAGATGCAGTTCAAACCAATATGGTATTTGTGGATTTTGAGCAATCTAAGCGAGAAAACATACTCTCTCAGTTCGCAGAGCAGAATATTAAGATAGGCTTTTTGGGTGAACAGATGCGACTTGTATTGCACAAAGACGTTGCTTCTGAGGATATTGAAAGGGTTATTCAGTGTTTCAAAGGCCTCAAGCTATAAGGCCTTTAAGAGGTATGAGGTTATTGAGGCAAGGCTTTTGCCATTAGTTACAAATACCCGTCAAGCTAAGTGGCGTGGCGGGTGGAGCAAACTTAGTGAGTAGCTTTCGACTTGTATCTCGATGTAAACAATGCACCTAGTCCCATTAGCAATAAAAAATTGATTGCTGGCTCTGGCACTTGGCTAACAGTCACATTGAATATTTCACCGCTGAGCCCGTCGCGAATTAGGTCTTGTGTAACCAAAGCATTTCTAGCATTGATAAATGTTTCTACTTGAGTATCAGAGTAATCGACAGTTGCATTTTCCAAGTTCAGCGCAATCTCAAAGATTGTAGTTGCATCTAGAGTATTAACGTCTGAAAAGACACCATTATTATCTTGTCTTATACCGATTTCTTCTTGGAAAAACTGATCGCCAGGAGCTGGGTTATTAGGGACAGTTGAACTGAAAGAAGTGAGAAACACGCCATCATTGTCACTAGCAATATCAATAGTGTTACCAAATTGAGTTCCGCCAGCTAGAGAGAATACACTCCCAGCAGGTAAGCTGAGTGTTAAGTCACTGAATGCGTAACGTCCTCCAGTGATGCTTGTGTTTCCGTCTGTTTGATTCGCTTCAACTCTAAAACTACCAGCGAATGTACTGCCAACAGTTAATCCATTGGTTGGGTTTCCAACAACGGAAACATCGCCAAGTTGTTCTGTGTCGGTAACGCGTACTTGAAAATCAAACTGAAATATTAAGGCAGCCTTTGCCGATAGGGGCATACTTGCGCACAGGATAATTGACAAAATTGCTATAAATCTAGGTGTTTGCATACTGTTTGCCTATTTATTGCGCTGTCGCAACTCTGATGGTTGTTGCGTACTGCTATGTTAAAATGCATATGTCAAATGACATTTTTATTTAGGTCTGCAAAATTGATGCCTAAATTTAAAAGTTATTTAAAATCAATTGTTTAGGTTTTTGTTTTGATCTCATAAATTGACATGTGTAAAGTTTTCCGACAAAAATTTAATACAAGATTATTTATAAGATATAGGTTAATTAACTAGCCGAAGTAAGCCACCTGATGGCACTAGGAAATCGTTTAGACCAATCCAATTCACAATGACGACCTAGGTCGTCTTTAACCAGTTTGACGTTTTCTTCTCTCACTCCTTTAGATAGCAATAGTGCCTTCAGCATGTCTATCCTGCCGTAGTCCCCGTATTCTATTAAGCCAATATCAAAGTAGAATTTGGATCCTCTAATGTGACTTTTTTCTTTAATAGCTTTAAATAGGACCAGTTCATCATTCATGTCTTTAAAGTCGAGAGCGAGTGAGAAACCGCCAACAAAACCGAAAGTGTCATGGTGCTCAATTCCAGCGTAAAGCGCTAAGAGCCCTCCCAAAGAGCTTCCAATTATGCCTGTGTTTTCCGTCTGTGGCTGGGTTCTAAATTGACTATCGATAAAGGGTTTCAGGCTTTGTTTGATAAAAGTGATAGTCTTTTCACCTTCGCCAATACTTAGTTCGTTGTTCGTTTCCTTGAAGTTCCATGGGTTGTACTCACTTCGCCTGCGTTCCCCGTTTGGAATAGCTACAACAATGAGTTCCTCAAGCTCGTTTTTAGCCACTAAATCTTCAAGTATTTCATCAACTTTCCACTCGTTACTGTAGGAGGTAAATTCATCAAAAATATTTTGTCCATCAAGCATATAAAGCACGGGATATCGCTTTTCGCTATTCTGATCATAGGAGGGTGGAAGATAAACGGAGATGCTTCCTTTTCTTGCTAGCTGCGGCATATCGAAATCAGGAAAATGTTGAATATTTCCAACAGTCGTATGGATTGGAATTTGATTAGATGTGTCTGTCTTCCATGCCGGAATTTCTAGCTTAAGCTCTGTTTGACCGGGGTTAGGTAAATGCATGTAGGTGCAGAGGCTTTTGCCTGTATCAGAAGCCGGCATATGCTGCCAATCTTTGTTTTTCACAAAGGTAAAATAGATGGGAGCTTCGCTGACAGGGATTTCAGTTTTGAGCAAACCGTTCTCGTATCTTAGCTTGTGGGTATTCAATCCGTTAAAGCGCCAATCATTGAAGCTACCCACCATATGAACAGTGTCGTCTTTATTGTAATTCTTAGGAGGATTGACTATGACTGTGAGTGTTGCAGGGTTATTGCTTGCTGGTACGCAACCTAGGAGTGAAGAAGCACAAAGTACGAAAAATAAAATACACCGATTCAAGAGCTGAATTCCCTTTATCATGCCTTTCTCAAATAAAGAGGCTTGTTGTTTTTTGCAAGAAAGACTAGGTGATTAGCGCTTTTAGGCCAAGATGAATACGTTTGTATTGCTAGCGAGCAGGGTGATGGAAAGAGAGATTGCTCTAAAGTCAATTGACTTTAGAGCAACAAAGGATGCTTTTTAGACTTCGTAAGGGTGTCTTAACACGATAGTCTCTACACGATCTGGGCCTGTAGAGATAATGTCAATTGGAACACCAGTCAGCTCTTCAAGACGCTTTATGTAGTTACGTGCTTCAACAGGCAATGCTGATAACTCAGTTGCGCCAAATGTTTCTGCTTGCCAGCCTGGCATGGTTTCGTAAACAGGCTCAACGTTTTCATAACCTTCCGCTGCTAGCGGTGGTACGTCACGAACATTGCCTTCACTGTCTTTGTAGCCAACACAGATAGAAAGCTCTTCTAGGCCATCTAGAACGTCTAATTTCGTTAAGCACAAGCCGGTAATCGAGTTGATTTGTACCGCACGTTTCATTGCAACTGCGTCGAACCAACCTGTACGTCTCTTACGACCTGTTGTAGCACCGAATTCGTGCCCTTTAACACCTAAGTGTTGACCAACTTCACATTCTAGCTCTGTTGGGAAAGGACCAGAACCTACGCGAGTTGTGTAGGCTTTAACTATGCCTAGAACGTAGTCGATATTTAACGGACCAAAACCTGCGCCTGTCGCAACACCGCCAACAGTGGTGTTTGATGACGTAACATAAGGGTAGGTACCGTGATCGATATCAAGCAGTGTTCCCTGTGCACCTTCAAACATGATGTCATCACCACGTAGGCGTGCTTTATCCAGCATATCTGGAACGTCAACGATCATGGCTTTTAATATATCAGCGATTGCAAGTGCGTCCGCGAGCACTTTATCGTAGTCGACAGGCTCAGCTTTATAGTATTGAGTGAGCGCGAAGTTGTGATACTCAATAATGTCTTTTAGCTTCTTGGCAAAATCTTCCGCATCGAATAAGTCTCCAACGCGTAACCCTCTGCGAGATACTTTATCTTCGTAAGCTGGACCGATACCGCGTCCTGTTGTGCCTATGGCTTGGTTACCGCGTGCTTTTTCACGTGCCACATCTAATGCGATGTGATAAGGCAAAATAAGAGGACATGCTTCACTAATAACTAAACGCTCTTTGACCGGAATACCACGGTCTTCAAGCATTTTAATTTCAGTCATTAATGCTTCTGGGCTTAGTACAACACCGTTACCGATGACACAGGTGACGTTATCGCGTAAAACACCAGATGGGATAAGGTGTAGTACGGTCTTTTCACCGTTGATAACCAGTGTGTGGCCTGCGTTATGTCCGCCTTGATAGCGAACGACATATTTAGCTTGATCAGTGAGTAAGTCTACGACTTTACCCTTGCCTTCGTCACCCCATTGAGTGCCAAGAACAACAACGTTATTTGCCATGAAAAAAAGTAGTCTAGAAATTAGGCGGCGATTCTATCAAGATAAAACTGAGCGATCATCCGTTTTTGTACTCTTAGAGTGCTTTTGTGACCTTTTTATACGTTATAAAGGGAATTTTTCAGTTATATAACGACAAATCCAGTGAGTTGGAGTGCGAATGCTACAACAGATACCACAAACACACTGCGCCTATAGTGACCAGTACACCACCCATACGCCTCATATGTGATGGCTCAAGTACACTAATTTGTTTTAAATAACGTTGCCAGGCATTAGGAAATAGGAGAGGACCTATTCCCTCGAGTATCAACGCAATAGCGAGCGCAACAATAAATAGATTGTCACTCATCGTCATCTTTACCTAAAACGTGGGTAAATTCAGCACCAACTAATACCACTATCCAAGAGAGGTAAACCCAAAGAAAGAGGATCGGGATAGTCGCCATTGCACCGTAAATGACTTGATAGGATGGGAAACTGCTTATATAGAGAGCGAATCCCTTTTTACTGATTTCAAATAATAGACTCGCCATTAGTGCACCCATAAGCGCGTTCTTCGGTTTTACGCTCACCGTCGGCACTACCATATAAACAATATAGAAAGCACCTAGTTCAGCGATAAAAGGTCCCGCTCTAAGTAGCATAGTACCTAGGCCTGGCGTGTACTCATCTGCAAATGCACCTAAACTAACTACGTACGATGTCATCAATAGACTAGCACCCATAAGCAGAGGGCCTAATGTTAAGACCATCCAATAAATGGCAAATGTGAAAATAGCGGGGCGATCAGGTTTGGTATGCCAGATATGATTGAGTGTTTTATCGATGTTTGAAATAAGCATAAGCGCAACGACAACCAGCGCTAAAATACTGACAGCACTCATTTGTGATGCGTTATTCACAAACTCACTCACATACTGTTGCACTACTCCACCTGCATGAGGCACAAAGTTTTCGAAGATCATACTTTCGAGCTCATTGCGTGTATCTTTGAAGGCAGGGAAAGCAGACAGTATGGTGAAGAACACCATAATAAAAGGGACTAAAGATAGTAGTGATACGTAGGCTAAATGCCCAGCAGATACCGTAATTCTATCGTCTTTGCACTGGCGAGCCAGCTTGGCTAAAGTAGCAAAAGCTGTGCGTGACTGATCAAAAATTACTTTTCTATTTAAAGAGTTAACTGCTCGCATACAGTGATTGGCCTATCAGTTGTCGACAGGACAGATAATACTAGGGTCTGTTGATCTTTGCTGCATAGATTTCGTTTTAAATAAAGGCTTTTTGATCAAGAGGGTGAACTTGCAGGCTGATAAGTATCAGTCAAAAGTACACAACAATGAGCATGAAGCCTTTATAACGACGAACCGCGTTTATCCTAAATAGCAAAGGTTAGCTATGTTCGCGAACACCTAACATATGACAGATGGCATAACTCAATTCGCAACGATTGAGCGTATAGAAATGGAAATCTCTGACGCCTTCTTTTGCTAGTACTTTCACCAAATCCATCGCAATGTTGGCACCGATTAAGTTACGTGACACTTGATCGTCGTCTTCTAATCCTTCGTACATTTTATGAAGCCAATTCGGAACATGCACATTGGTCATTCCGGCAAACTTCACTAAGGTCTTATAGTTAGTCACTGGCAGTATTCCAGGCACTATGTCTAGATCAATACCTGCTGCTGCTGATCTGTCACGAAAACGAAGGTAAGTGTCAGCATCAAAGAAAAACTGCGTGATAGCTTGGTCTGCGCCCGCTTCACATTTGCGTTTTAGATTGAGCAAATCAAATTGGCTATTTGGTGCATCTGGGTGAACTTCCGGATAAGCCGCGACTGAAATATCAAAGTCTTCAACTTCTTTTAACAGTGCAACTAAGTCAGAGGCATAACTGGTAGGTGTATCTGAACCCGGAGGTAAATCACCACGCAATGCAACAATGCGCCTAATCCCACTCGCCCAATAATCTTTAGCAATGGCAATCAGCTCTTCTTTGGTTGCATCAATACAAGTTAAATGCGGAGCCGTTTGAACACCGGTTTCCGTTTGTATTCTTTTAACCACATCGTGAGTACGGTCACGTTCGCCACTATTAGCCCCATAAGTGACTGACATGAATGATGGGTTAAGGGGAGCCAGTCGTTCAACAGATTTCCACAAGGTTTGTTCCATGGTTTCTGTTTTAGGGGGAAAAAATTCGAAAGAAACTGAAATATCCCTCAGCTCGCTGACTGACTGATTCAGTGCATCAATACCTTGAGCGTAAGAAACCATCTTATTTGACTCCGCAATTGAAATTTAGACGTTTAGATGGCTAAATGTAGTTAATTTGATTGTGGACGTCAAGATGTTTAGCCGTCTAAATGTCAATGGCGGCGCTAATGTTGGTAGAATGTCGTCTAATGATGCAAATACCCTGATGTAATTGGTATAATGCGCTTTTGTTTCTGAAGTATCTTAGGAAGTTATTGAATCCTAAGGGTATTTAGTAAATTGAGCGTAAGACTCAAGTCAATAATATGGTGGGCAGACGTATGGCAAAGTGGGATGGCGAGTACATTCACCCTTATGCAACACATGGCAAAAAAGCCGAGCAAGTTAAAAAAATAACAGTGTCAATTCCGCTTGATGTGTTGAAAGTGTTGACTGATGAGCGTACTCGTAGGCAGGTGAATAATCTGCGCCATGCTACGAACTCGGAGCTATTATGCGAAGCATTCTTGCACGCATTTACAGGTCAGCCCTTACCTAATGATGATGACTTACGTAAAGATAACCCCAATCGTATAGCGGCTGAAGCTAGAAAGTTGATGGAAGAGATGGGAATAGATGTCAACGAGTACGAGCCTGATTAAGGCATACGTGCGCATCATAGTTGATCAATCACATTTTCAAGGATTATGTATAGATAGGTGCCGGAGGTAATTTGTCTATTACCTCCTGCCAACTAAACTCAATTAACTTAAGTAATTCTCTGGCAATTCACTCACTGCCGCAACACCTGACTCAATAGCCGCTAAAGCCACAGCCTTTGCCACTCTTTGTAATAGTCTGGGGTCCATTGGCTTGGGAATAATGTAATCTCTGCCAAATTCTAAAGAGTCTGACTTACTCGCGATGAGTACTTCTTCTGGTACCGGATCTTTAACAATACTTCTAATAGCTTCCACGGCCGCAATTTTCATTTCGTCATTAATACATGAAGCTCTAACGTCGAGTGCACCTCTAAAGATGAACGGGAAGCATAGGACATTGTTGACCTGATTCGGGTAATCGGAGCGTCCTGTCGCGATGATAATGTCGTCGCGAGTGGCATGTGCAAGTTCAGGTTTGATCTCAGGATCTGGATTAGAACACGCAAAAATCACCGGATTAGGTGCCATC
Organism: Alteromonadaceae bacterium M269; assembly: GCA_004353515.1. GTDB lineage: Bacteria > Pseudomonadota > Gammaproteobacteria > Enterobacterales > Alteromonadaceae > M269. The sequence goes on from SMNZ01000005.1 coordinate 315,098, forward strand.
AGTTTTAATGACTCAGCTGAGAGTAAATTCGGACCTGAAACACCTACAAAAACGTCAGCGCCATCAAGCACGTCATCAAGCGTCCGCTTATCAGTGTTATTGGCAAAGCGTTGCTTGTGAGGCGTAAGGTTTTCTCGCCTGGTGTGAATAACGCCATTGCGATCAAGCATGTAAATACGTTCACGTTGCGCGCCACAAGTAATAAGTAGTTCCATACAAGCCATAGCTGCTGCACCTGCACCGAGACAGACTATGTTGGCATCGCAAAGAGATTTACCTTGGACTTCCAGGGCATTCAACATACCCGCTGCAGTCACTATTGCTGTGCCATGCTGATCATCGTGAAAAACGGGAATGTTGCAGCGTTCCTGGATAGCCTTTTCAATTTCAAAGCACTCAGGCGCTTTAATATCTTCGAGATTAATACCACCGAAAGTGCCTGCGATATTAACCACTGTATTGATAAAGTCTTCGGTTGTTGAATGCGTGACTTCGATATCTACTGAGTCAATATTGGCAAAACGTTTAAATAGCAGTGCTTTGCCTTCCATAACGGGTTTAGAGGCCAATGGACCTAAGTTACCTAAGCCCAATATGGCAGTACCATTGGAGATGACAGCGACAAGGTTTCCCTTAGCTGTGTATTTGTAGGCCGTATCGGGGTTTTCAGCTATTTCTCGCACCGGTTCGGCAACACCTGGACTGTATGCCAGGGCCAAGTCGTCTACGCTTTCGGCTGGTGTCGTTACTTCAACGCTTATTTTTCCTGGTTCAGGATAGGCGTGATAATCCAGTGCTTGTTGACGAAAGTCTGACATAGTTGCCTCATTTTCTCTGATTGTTGTTTAATGAATTCTTATCTTGATGAATAACAACCCAATACTGTGCAAAATAATTTCATGAGCAAGAGCTTGTGATCGCACAGCCACTACAAGGTACGGTGAATACTTATTTAGCGTGCAACAAGTCAGACCAGTTGGCAATAGAAAGTTTGTCTAATGGGTTGGCAGCTAGAAGCTGTACTCATTGCACATATATGGATATACAGCTTAACGTAAATTGCAGGCACAAAAAAAGGCGCTTCAAGCGCCTTTTTTGCAATAAGCTTATTTTTATTTTCTTTTAAGAGCAGAAAAACGCTTATTGAATTTGTCAACACGACCACCTGTATCAACGTTACGTTGCTTACCAGTGTAGAACGGGTGACAGTTTGAACATACGTCCAAGTTTAAATCTTTACCAACTGTTGAGCGGATTTTAAATACGTTTCCGCAAGAACAGCTTGCAGTAATTTCAGCGTAATCAGGATGAATACCGTCTTTCATGGGACACCTCTAAGTTAAGGCCGTATCGCTAATCAACCCGAAGTTGACCACCATACGCAGTTAAATACATGCGGCATGACCGCAAAAAATGAGCGGCGCATACTAATGGAAGTTGACTTTTTAATCAAGCGAAAAATGCAGAAGCTATTTCTCACTAGCGCTTTATAATAAGGCGTATTATCAAATTTGTACGATACGCCTTAACCTCCTTTATGACTCCAAAACTTATTGTCAGTGTCGCACTGCCTGTCCCATTGCGTCGCCTCTTTGATTATGGTGTTGCTCAAGAGCATGAGCAGGCTATAAGAAAAGGGATGCGTGTATGGGTTTCCTTTGGTCGTCGAAAGTTGGTGGGAATTGTATGGGAAGTCAAAACGCACAGCGATTATGACCTCAATAAGATTAAACTTATTGAATCTGTGATTGACGATGCTCCGATTTTTGAACCTGATATCCAAAAATTAATGTTTTGGGTGAGTCAGTATTATCAACATAGTCTGGGAGAGTCTCTTGCTGCTGCTATGCCCGCCAAGCTGCGAAAAGGTGAACCAAATCTTGCTCCAAAGGTGAAGTTTCTGAGGCTCACCGAGCAAGGTCATGCCGTAGAAGAATCCGATGTTAAACGTGCACCTAAACAATGGTTATTAATTAAAGAGCTCAAAGAGCAATCTGCCAAACGTTCTGCTCTGAGTGAACACTTTTCCTCTGCGATTATCAAAGCAGTTGAAGCCAAAGGTTGGGTAGAAGAATTTGAGTGTGATGATTCGCCTGTTTCCAAGTTTAGTGATTGGGAACCCGAAACTAAGCCAAAAGCTAATGTTGAACAGAGTTTGGCAATTACTGCGATTACTTCGTCTATAGGAGAGTTTGCGTGCTTTCTGCTCGAAGGTATTACAGGTAGTGGTAAAACCGAAGTCTACCTCAACGCTATACAATCTGTATTGGCTAAGCAGGAGCAGGTGCTGATACTTGTTCCTGAGATTGGGTTAACGCCGCAAATGGTAAGCCGCTTTGAAAAACGGTTCGGGCAAGACATTGGTTTATTGCATTCCGGCATTAATGACACGATTCGATTGAACGTGTGGCAACGCGCCAAGAAGGGCGAGCTGTCTTTAGTTATCGGAACTCGATCTGCCATTTTTACGCCGTTCAAACAGCTCGGAATGATTATTGTTGATGAAGAGCATGATAACTCCTATAAGCAACAGGACGGTCTTCGTTATCACGCGCGTGATATCGCGGTGATGCGAGCTAGGAATAATCAAATCCCTATGGTTCTTGGCTCTGCGACGCCTTCCTTACAAACATTGCAGAATGCACTGCAAGGGAAATATCGGCATCTGCAACTGCGCGAGCGTGCAGGCGTAGCGCGTAAAGCTAAGTACAATCTTCACGATATTCGCGGACAACAGCTCACTTTTGGTTTATCCACTGGCATGATTACAAGGATAAAACAGCATCTCGATGCCGGAAATCAGGTGATGATCTTTATCAATCGCCGTGGATATGCACCGGCTCTCGTGTGCCAACAATGTGGTTGGGTAGCTGAGTGTCCAAGGTGTACGCGCAGTTTTACTTTGCATCGAGTACAACGAAAACTGCACTGCCACCACTGCGACAATATCAAGCCAGTGCCCCAACAATGTAGTGATTGTGGTCATCAGGAGTTATCTCCATTAGGGCAAGGCACAGAGCAGCTGCAAGAGGGATTAACACAGCTGTTCCCAGGTTATCAAAATGTCCGGATTGATAGCGACAGTGCGCGAGGTAAAGACAAGTTGAATGCCATGTTTGAACAGATTCATAAGAATGAATTTCAGTTGCTTGTTGGGACACAAATTCTGGCGAAAGGACATCACTTTCCTAGGGTGACTCTGGTTGTTTTGCTCGATGTCGATGGTGCATTGTTCAGTGCCGACTTTAGAGCAACAGAACACTTGGCACAGCTTATTACTCAAGTTGCTGGTCGAGCAGGTCGTGCTGATCGAGAAGGTGAAATGTGGCTGCAAACTTATCATCCTGATCATCCAATGTTGCAGGATTTGATTAACAATGGTTATGGCCACTTTTCTCGACTTGCGTTAGAAGAGCGTAAACACGCGGAGCTTCCGCCTTTCCATTTCCAGGTTTTATTAAGAGCTCAATCAACTAACGCAAGTGTTGCCTCGAACTTCTTAATGGCTGCTCGACGTCTTTTACCTCAACAGGAAGGGCTGTCAGTCATAGGCCCTCTTCCCGCCTTAATGGAAAAACGACAAGGGCAATTCCGAATGCAGCTTATACTGCAGTCTCGCTCTCGACAGTTATTGCAACAAAGAGTCGCAACATTGGTTACTCAAATTGAATCCATGCCAGAAGCATCAAAAGTGCGCTGGTCTGTTGACGTTGATCCACAAGATTTTTCATGATTATAGCTTGAGCCCAAGCGGCTAAAAGGTAGAATTGAGTCCGTAGTAGTTAAGATTTCTTTATCTTGGCGTAGTTCGACAGCCCTCAAAGTTAATAGGCTTTATCATTCATGGCTCCTAAAGATTATGTATCTCGCGGTCGCGCGACAAAAAAAGCGCCACCTCCTCCATCACCATCATTACCTTGGGTGCGCATTGTTGTAACCCTTGTCTTGGTTTTGGGATTTGTGGGATTTCTATGGACGATAAAAGATAAAGGTGTTGAACCCACAGAAACTGTGTCCGAAAAGCAGCAACAAAAGCCTGCTGAAGAAGATGAATTACCTGTGATGACAGAAGAAGAGTGGGAATTCATCAAGACGTTACCTGAATATAGCGTTGAGGTTGAAACACGTGAGCAAAAAACACGTGAGCGTCCATACTTAATGCAATGTGGTTCTTTCCGTCGTGAAGATCAGGCACAAGAAATGAAAGCTAAGATAGCCTTCCTTGGTTTGGTAGCGCAGGTTAAGCCGAGTGATGGTAGTAGTGGTCGCTGGCACCGGGTTATCCTAGGACCTTACACGTCGAAACGAGACGCAGAGAAGGATAGACATGCTATCAGGCGCAGCGGTATTCGTACTTGCCGCATCTGGGACTGGTAAAAGAGTTCATCGGGATAAACGCCTGTTTTAAGAGCGGAGTGTTTATCCTTCAGAAGAAACTCATCGCGTTAGATATTGAAAATTAGCATCTAGTCCCAACATCTTGCCTATTCAGAGATTTATAACTTGGCTAATGCCGGGTTGAATAGTTAAAGAGGATTAGACATGACCACTATAGTGTCAGTACGTAGAAACAATCAGGTCGTGATCGCTGGTGACGGGCAAGTGTCTTTAGGCAATACCGTCATGAAAGGGAATGCTAGAAAAGTTCGACGTTTATACCACGATAAGGTTCTTGCTGGTTTCGCTGGTGGAACAGCCGATGCATTTACCCTTTTTGAACGTTTTGAGTCTAAACTTGAAATGCACCAAGGACATCTAACTAGAGCCGCTGTTGAATTGGCTAAAGACTGGCGTTCAGATCGTGCATTACGCAAGTTAGAAGCTTTGTTAGCGGTTGCCGATGAAACCGCATCGTTAGTAATCACAGGTAATGGTGATGTGATCCAACCTGAGCAGGATTTGATTGCCATTGGTTCTGGCGGACCATTTGCACAAGCTGCTGCGACTGCGTTGTTGGATAACACTGAGCTAACAGCGCTTGATATTGCGACTAAGAGCTTAACGATAGCCGGTAGCATTTGTGTATTTACTAACCATAGTCAGACAGTAGAGACACTAGATTACTAATCTTTCTCGATTTCAATTAAATAACGTATTTTTAATAGTGGCGCGTACATAACGGCGCTGCTAAATAGAAGGTAAGAATTCATGTCAGCGATGACCCCAAGAGAAATTGTCCACGAACTTGATAACCATATTATTGGTCAACAAGATGCTAAGCGCGCTGTCGCTATCGCACTAAGAAATCGTTGGCGCCGGATGCAACTTGACGAAAATTTACGTCAAGAAGTTACGCCTAAAAACATTTTAATGATTGGCCCAACAGGTGTGGGTAAAACTGAAATAGCTCGCCGTTTGGCGAAATTAGCTCGTGCACCTTTTATCAAAGTTGAAGCGACCAAGTTCACCGAAGTTGGCTATGTTGGTAAAGAAGTCGAAACTATCATCCGTGACTTGGCTGATATCGCCGTTAAGATGACAAAAGAAGAGCAGACAACTAAGGTTAAGCACCGTGCAGAAGAAGCTGCTGAAGAGCGTATCCTTGATTGCTTATTGCCGCCTCCTGAAAATGTTTGGGGTGAAAAAGAAGAAGCTCAAGATAAAGGGACAAGACAAACGTTCCGTAAGAAGCTGCGTGAAGGCCAATTAGACGATAAAGAAATTGAAATCGATATCGCGATGCCGCAAGTTGGCGTAGAAATCATGGCTCCTCCTGGTATGGAAGAGATGACTAACCAGCTTCAAGGGATGTTCCAGAATCTTTCTGGCTCACAGAAAAAGAAGAAAACGCTAAAAATTAAAGATGCATTCAAGCTACTGATTGATGAAGAAGCTGCTAAGTTGGTTAATCAAGAAGAGCTTAAACAAAGTGCTATTGATGCCGTAGAACAAAATGGCATCGTGTTTATTGATGAGATTGACAAAATTTGTAAGCGTGAGGGCAATTCAGGCGGGGCAGATGTCTCTCGCGAAGGTGTTCAGCGAGATCTATTACCTTTGGTTGAAGGGTCAACGGTCAATACCAAGCACGGCATGATCAAAACAGACCATATCTTGTTTGTAGCGTCTGGTGCATTCCAGATGTCTAAGCCGTCAGACTTGATTCCAGAGCTACAAGGGCGTTTGCCAATTCGCGTTGAGTTGACTGCACTAACGGCTGAAGACTTTATGCGTATTTTGACAGAACCTAATGCGTCATTAACTGAGCAATACAAAGCACTTCTACTGACAGAGGGTGTTGATGTTGATTTCACACAAGATGGCATTGAACGAATTGCTCACGCTGCATGGCAAGTGAACGAACGCACTGAAAATATTGGCGCCCGTCGACTGCATACGGTTATGGAAAGGTTGATGGAAGACATCTCATTTGATGCTTCTGAGAAGCAAGGTGAAAAGCTTATCGTCGACGCTAAGTATGTTAACGATCACCTAGACGAACTTGTCGACAACGAAGACCTAAGCCGTTTTATTTTATAACTTAGAAACATTAGCCTCGCTATTTGTATTATGGCGAGGCTTACCTAGTATCTTTTCTCTTGGGATACTAAAAACGTCAAGTCTTATTAGGCAAATAACGCCAAGTATCAAACATTAATATTTTCCTATGGCCCTGAGTTGTGGTGCTATTATTTAAGATGATAAAAATATCTAGGATGTAACTTAGTGGCGGAAAACGGGAACCAATATTTTAAGCTTTTCAACAAGCTATCGAATAGCTGGGCTCTAGGGTGGCAAAGCAAAATAGCTCGGAAGTTTGTTTTTTTCACCGTTTTAAGCAGTACCCTTCTCGCGATTGTTGCGACATCAATTCAACTTTATACAGACTACAAGGACGATTTATCAATATTACGGGGTGTTGCTAATGGAATAGAGAAGACAAGAGTCCCAAGTCTAATTGAAAGCCTTTGGTCTTACGATGAAGTACAAATTGATAGGCAGCTAAATGGCATGTTGTTACAAGATAGTGTTGATTATGTTGAAATCTTTAAAGATGGAGAGGCTCTATATTCAGCTGGGGAAAGAGGATCTAATCGTAACCTAAAGTACGCTTTCACTCTTAGCCGTATTAAAGACAAAAGAACTTTTTTTCTGGGTGAGCTAAATATAACTATCGGGCTGGACAATTTGTATTCTAGTCTCATTAAAAAAGGTGTTTTGTTACTTGTTAGTAATTCGATAAAAACACTTTTAGTTGCTGTCATTATTTTGATTATATATCAGGTGTTGATAGGGCGATATATTGAACAGCTTGCTGAGTTTGTTCGATCATATGACCCAGCTAACTCAAAGGTTGTTTTTAGATTAAATCGAGCTGATAAAGTAGATGATGAACTTAATGCATTAGAGCTCGCTATAAATGGTTGGATCAGGGCACATAATGAGTATGAAGATAAATTATTGCATAGTAATCAAGAATTGGCTTTGAGTAACAAGCAACTTGAGGATGCAAATTATGAGTTATCACGTTTTACCTACAGCGCTTCACATGATTTGAAGGCTCCTCTTTCATCCATCACGGGTATGCTTGGATTTAGTGAAGCAGATATCCAAAAAGGCAATTATGACAATGCGCTTTTGACTATTGGTCATGCGAATACACTGGCCGATCGCTTAGCGAAGAGAATTGAAGATATGCTAACTCTTGCTAAATCAGACATTGAGCAAGAAGGCGTTTCAGAATTAGAGCTGTGCGATCTAGTTGAGAAAACTTGGGCAAACTCAAAAGAACTGTACCCTGACATTAATGCTAATTTAATTACTCACTATGAACACAAAGCTAAACTCATGACTCAATCTACACGTCTGGTTATCGTTTTGGAAAACTTGATGTCTAACGCACTTAAATATTCCGATCCATCCAGAGAAATTGCAGAGGTTATTGTCAAAACAGAAGAAAGTAATGACAACGTGATTATTTCCGTTAGTGACAATGGTATTGGAATACCTGTTCAATACCATGAGAGAGTATTCGGTATATTTCAACGATTTTCAGATACAGGGCAGCCGGGAAGTGGGTTAGGGTTAGCAATAGTTAAAAAAAATATAACGAAGTTAGGTGGAAATATAGATTTTACTAGCTCAATGGCCGGTACTTGTTTTAAAATTTACTTACCAAACAATGCAAAAGTCTGTAAGTAAGGAACATTATAATATGCCGAAAATCCCAATTATTATGGTGGATGATGATGATTTGGAACGTTATATTATGTCTCGAGCTATTCATGAATCGGGCTTAGAGTGTGAAATACATGAGTTCACCGCCGGAGATCACTTTTTAGAGGTATTCAGTGACACTAGCCGTTATACAGAAATGATTGGTAAAGATGCACTTCCTGCAAGTGTGTTGTTAGACATCAATATGCCACGTATGGATGGTTTTGAAGTCCTTGAAAAAATTGCTGAGTTAAGAAATGAAGGACATCTACTCCCAGATTGCTTCTTTCTACTTATGGTGACATCTTCGAATAGTGATGCGGATAGAAAAACTGCTGGAGAGTATAACTTCGTCAAAGAGTATATGGTCAAACCGCTCAATGTAGAATCTTTAAAATCCGTATTAAATAAGTATTATGATATCTAGAGTGAACGAAGCTTTAGTTAATTATTATTTGATCTTTGGAGTGTAAGGTCTTAAAAGCCTTGTCAAAATCTTCTAGGATTTTAACTCCTTTTTTATTAGGCCTTGCACCAATGAAAAGCTTCAAAGGAGAGCCTAAAGTTCCGGCAGCTTTAATCTTGTCTTTTGCACCTAATACTTGAAGTTGGTGTTCCATAACGTCACTGGCTTCATTAAATACATCTGCACGACCATTCTCGATCATCGCAACAATCCGTTTCAAATAATCTGGTGATGAGCTGATGTTGACTACGTTTTTATCGTTCAAGAGGAAATCTTGATACTCAGAACTAATAGAAGCGTAATTATAACTAGAGACATTTATAACACTTAAACCTGTTAATGAGTCGATATTCTGGTAAGCCCAATCATTCGACGAGCGAACATAAAATGTTTGACGTAATTCGCCAACGGAGCTTTTAGATAGTTGCAGCACTTCGGATGTTGCAGCGTTCAGCATTCCACAAATATCAACTTCACCCGATTCGGCAGCAGCTATTGAACGAGCAAAGGGCAAAATAATAAATTCCGTTTTATAACCTGCTTCGTCAAAAACCCTGCGTGTCAGTTCTACAATGCTTCCGGTTAACACTGCATTATTTTCTTCAAAATATGAAAATGGTGGGAATTCCAAAATACCAATTTTTAAGGTTGGTTTAGCAATGCTAAGTGAAGAAAACAAAAAAAGCAGTAATCCAAATAGAATCGAAACATGCACTTTTGGGGGAGACATAAATTGAATCCGGGGATAGGAAATGGATTTTAATAATTATATAGCCAGAGTTCGTAAAAAGTGAAATTTACATGTATGGCCTTTTTTTGCTTTTGTTAGTTCGTTGAATGTGGAATGCTTAAGCAAACTAAAAGAACAGTGAAGAGCATCCCTTGGAAAAAATAACACTCTACGGCTATCCGACTAGCCCCTATGTCATGAAAGTGGCTTGCTTTCTCAATTACAAACAGCTCCCTTATACCTTTGTACCAGTTGATCCTATGAGTCCCAAGCGCATTAAGTTTACGGGACAAAAGCAGGTTCCGGTGTTATCCATCGGTGATGAATGGCGATTAGACTCAACGCCTATTGGTGTCTGGCTGAATGACCGTTTTGCGGATCGCAATATCTTAGGGCGTTCAGATGAAGCTGCGGATAAGATCATGGAAATCGATAAATGGGTGAGTGATCAGCTGATAGCAGGACGTTTCAGACATGCTATCGAATGGGAAAAGACTTGGGATGCTCTGCGTAATGGATGGAAACTATCAAGAGCTGTCCACAATGCAACACCGCTTAAAGCCTATGTACGTTGGATATGGCCGTTCGGTCTTCGTAAAGCTGCATTCATTCAAGACATTGTTAATCAGCTAGATTTGAATGAGCCTATTGCCGATATGCGTCAAAGGCTTTGCGATGAGTTCGTTGCGTATTTGGGAGATGGTCCATTCTTAGGTGGAGAGGAATGCATTTCACTCGCTGACCTATCCGCTTACCCCACTATCGTGGCTGGGCATTTGATGGGAATGCATGTAGATTCACCTATGCTACGCCATGAGAAAGTGATTGCTTGGTGTAGACGAGTACAAGCAGAGTTGCCTAAGAACCCATTACTTGTACCCGACGAACTATTAGAAAGGCCTTTAGTCTAACGCCATAGATGTCAGTCGGCGCTTAACCTCGGGGGGAAATATGACTTTCTCCCACAAGCTTTTGCAAAGCTCGGTTGTTTGGTGCCACTTACGCTCTAAAATCCACTCAATAAGCTCGTGAGGGTCCTGCGGGAACTCAACATAGGTTTTTGAAGCACTCTCCAACCAGCTTTCTATAGCTTCTGTACTGAGCTCTAGCATGGTCTGGCAAAGTCCCAGTTTGTCCAGTGTCATTGCATTAGATAACTGCTCGAATTGACCACCTAGTGGCTTAACCAACAAACTTTTTCCTAGTTGCAAGCACTCGCTGGTTAACTCAAAACCACAGTTTGTGATCACGCCTGTGCATCCGTTCAGGTATTTATGGAACGCCGATTGGCCCAACGGAAACCAGGATATATTCTCTGAGACATTAGCTTTTGATACTGAAGGATGAAAACAAATAAAATTATGCTCGCTCAATGGTTCAAGCATCATCTTAATTTCGTCTTCAGCTTCGAAAGGTAAATAGACCAAATAGTAGTTTTGATTAGAAGTATTTTTAGGCGATTGTTCAATAAAAGGTGGAAGTATATTGAAGCCAAAATGATACCAGTGAACCCCTAACTTGAATTCTGTTGGCGCATAATATTTCAGTATGGTCCGTTCTATCAGTCCATTGCCTGTTTGTGGAATATTCTCACTAAACGCAGCTTGGTGACTGATTGAGATAGAAGGTTTGTTTTGATAGCGGGCGGCCCAAGCCGTAATTGGCTCAAAGTCATTGAGAATAAGGTCATAGCCGCTTAAGTCTAGCTGACGGATGTCTTTATATAGCTGAAGCAGCTTAGCGCACTTGATAGATTTGAAGTGGCTAATTTCGCCTCGCTCGGTGACAAAACTCAGACCGTGTAATGTTCTGAATTGCCTAAATAGTTCCATATCAAAGTATCTTTCAGGTTCCCTGCCTGAGAAGAGGTAGTCCACTTGCACGTCATCGCGTTTTGCGAAGGCACGAGCCATTATCCGAGCTCGTGATATATGACCATTCCCGGTTCCCTGCACACCATAGAGTATTTTCATTAAATTGTTATCTACCTACTGTTAATCTAATTCGGTATCACGCTAGGGTGATAAAAGAGATACTCGCTAAGGCAGTAATTAAGCCTAGGGCAGCACCTGCTAAAACGTCACTTGGATAATGCACACCGAGCAGAATACGGCTAATACCTATTAGAGTGGCCCAGACAAACACAAGAGGGGCAAAAAGCGGATAGAAGTTGGTAATTAATGAAGCCATCAAGAACGCAGCGGCAGTGTGGCCAGAAGGGAGGCTAAACTTATCCGCAGGACTAATGTGTGCTTTGAAGTTGTTAAGAAAATCAGATGGCCTTTGGCGCTTTAGCGTTTTTTTCAGCGCAATATATAACGGTAGCTCGAATGTGTAGGCGAGCAATGCGGTATAGGTGAAGATAAGCCTGTGGTCAGCTTGGTAAAGCCACAGAAACGCACAAAACAACAGGTAAATGTAACCGTCACCCGTCCAGGAGATCTGTTTTATCAGTTTGCAGTTGCGATTAGTCGTTTTACCGTAGAGCCAATAAAACATTTGTTTATCAAACTTACTTATCCGATTCATACAAGTCACCCTATTCAGCCATATTGAGTAATTTAGTACTCCACTGTGAAGAATAGGTGACAAAACCATGAAAGCTTTATGACAAGCGGCCTTCCGCGTCCTTTTAATGTCTGATTCAGGTATAAATTTGGCGTCTTGCGTTCAGATATTTGCGAATATTTAGATGGGTACCATAATTTCAGGAAACTAATTGAATAAGGTACTCTCTAAAAAATGCTGGGTGTTCATACTTTTATCATCTTAAGCGGGTAGTATTTTTTTTAAAATCGGTGCAAAGTGTTACTGCAACTTTTATAACGAGAGATAAGTTATGTACTACAACACAACTGAATTATGCGATTTGTTTGCCGACAGTGTCGATGTTGTTGAACCTATCATGGTTAACTATGGTGGGCGCAGTTCTTTTGGTGGAGAAGTTGTCACAATCAAATGCTACGAAGATCGTGGTGTTATCGATAGTACGCTTGAAGAGCCTGGAAAAGGGAAGGTCCTGCTTATTGATGGCGGTGGCTCTATTCGCCGAGCGCTAATCGATGCCAGTAGCGCTCAGTTAGCTGTTGATAACGAGTGGGAAGGTATCGTCTGCTACGGAAGCGTAAGAGATGTCGACACGCTAGAAGATATGGATATTGGGATTATGGGGGTTGCTTCCATTCCCGTAAGTGCCGTAAGTGAAGATGTCGGTGAAGTAGGAGTGGCCGTTAATTTCGGCGGCGTGACTTTCTTGCCTGAAGATCACTTATATGCTGATAGCACGGGGATTATTCTCTCGCCGGAGCCGCTTGATTTAGACTAGCGTTATTTAATGAAGGCCAAACCTAGGGTTAAGGTGTTTTTATCTTTTCGTTGTGATTTCACGACGGTTGTTGCTGAAACCCAATTTCCTTCCTCTTCGTAGTCGATGTAGAGCGTCTCTGTTTTTACACGTTTTATGGACTCTTTAACTTCGCATTTAAAGCAACACCCACCTGAAGATATGTTGGCAATATAACCTTCGATTTTTTGATCATCTTCAGTTTGTTGTGTGTGGTATATCTTGGCTGGGATCTTGGCGCTCACGCGGCCTTCTCGTCGTAATTCCTTACTCTCAATTTCCTGCGGGAATTTGACAAAAAACAATCGTGCTGGGTGATTGAGTTTACTGAGAACAAATGACTTGAAACCACAGGCTTCGCCAGAAGTTTTTTCGAATATGGTCCGTATAATCAGAACAGTTGAGTCTTCGAGTTTATCTCTAACGTAACCGTATTTATTCACATCCGGCTGTTCTAACAAAATAAACTGACCGTCTTTGCAACCGACTAGGCGAGTGTAAAACCGGTCGCGGGACATATTTTGAATTTCTACGTCTACAACTTGCCCCATATGTAAATGGTCGGCTAATGGAAAGGATGACTCTACGTCGACGATTCTAGATCCTTGTTCCATGGACTACCTCTTAGCGTATTTTTTTATTGTATCGGCTAAATCTTAAGCATTGCTGACGCTCATCGTCAATACATCTTTAATGTGAGAAGCCCCTGTTTTTAACATTAATAGCCGATCTATACCTAAAGCTACGCCAGAACAGTCCGGTAAGCCATTCTCTAGTGCAGAGAGAAGGTTTTCATCGATAGGCCGTGTTGTGCCATACAGATGTTTAATTTTGGCGATATCATTCTCGAAGCGCTCACGTTGTTCTTGTGGGTTTTTAAGTTCGTGGAACCCATTCGCAAGCTCAATACCTTTAAAATACACTTCGAACCGTTCAGCAACTCTAGGGTCTTCCTTTGATAGCCTGGCAAGAGCTGCCTGACTCGCTGGGAAACCATAGATAATGATAGGTTTATCTTGGCCTATCTTAGGTTCAACGCAATGGGAGAATAGCAGTTGCAGTAAAACATCGATATCGGTCTCATTTTCGGCAATATTTTCGAATCCGTGCTCTGTTGCTACCTGTTTGAGCGTCGATAAATCTGCGGTTAATGGATCAATGGATAAGTGCGCTTCGAATGCTTCTTGATAGGTTTGTTTTTCTGCAGGTAGGCAAGCTAACACGCGTTGTAAAAGCTCGTCTACTTCGCTCATCAGCTGGTGGTGATCGAAGTCAATTCGATACCACTCTAGAATCGAAAACTCTGGATTGTGGTAATGGCCCGACTCTTCATTTCTGAACGCTTTACATATTTGGAAAATGTCGCCTATCCCTGCACAAAGTAAACGCTTCATCGCATATTCTGGAGAAGTCTGTAAGTATAATGTTTGTGACTGTGTTGCGAACGGGCTGGAAAAATCTGTTGTAAACGGAAATAGAAAAGGATCAGTGATAGTTGCCTGTGACAGAAGCGGTGTTTCTACTTCTAAAACGTCTTTAGCCGAAAAAAAGTGACGTATGTCAGTCAGTAATTGTGCGCGTGCTCTGATTTCAGCAATTTCGGCGCTGGGTTTCCAGTTCATAGGTGGTGTCTAAACGTGAAAGCTGCCTATTACATCAGTCATGCATTTTCAATGACCTGAGCATAGACAGCTCGATAGGTAAGATTACTTCTGTGCGCGAGAAACGTATTCGCCGCTACGAGTATCTACTTTGATGACTTCGCCCGTTTGAACGAAAAGAGGAACACGTACAACAGCGCCTGTTGCTAATGTTGCTGGCTTACCGCCAGTTCCTGCTGTGTCGCCTTTAAGCCCAGGATCTGTTTCAGTAATTTCCAACTCAACGAAGTTAGGTGGTGTTACTGCGATCGGAGAACCATTCCACAATGTGATTGTGCAAGCATCGTTTTCTACCAACCATTTTTTGTTATCACCAACAGCTGATTCATCGGCAGCAATTTGTTCAAAGCTTTGGTTGTTCATAAAGTGCCAAAACTCACCGTCGTTGTAGAGATAATCAAGATCGACATCCATAACATCAGCACCTTCAACGGTATCGCCTGATTTGAAGGTTTTTTCTAGAACTTTACCTGATATAAGTTTGCGTATTTTGACACGGTTAAATGCCTGACCTTTTCCCGGTTTTACGTATTCATTCTCTAAAACGTTGCAAGGTTCGCCATCGAGCATTATCTTTAGGCCCGCTTTAAATTCGTTGGTGCTGAAATTAGCCATGATTTCCTCTAACACTATCTATTACAAAGGGTAAAATTGAACTTTGGGGAACATTTTCCACGCCTAACTGCAGAATAGTTAAATCTAAACTCGCCTAGCATTGTATGATACCGGATAAGTTGTTGCGAAAAGCACACAGCAAAGATCAATATGCCCTAAGGACAAAATTGGAACAGATGATACCTAAAATTCCTCAACAAGTTGAGAGGCATTGGCAAAAAGAGTTAGCCGACAGTTTTGTCGACCCGGTAGCATTACTGAAGTATTTACAATTAGAAGCTAGTCAGTTTGCATCAGACATAGAAGCGCGCAAGTTATTCCCTATGCGTGTTCCCTTGCCGTTTGCCAATAGAATGGTTAAAGGCGATGCAGAAGATCCATTGTTCAAACAGGTATTTACGTCTGCTAATGAATTTATTGAGTCTCCAGAGTTTGTCAGTGACCCATTAGAGGAGCATAGTAACGATGTAGAAGGATTACTGCACAAATATCAAAGTCGTGCCTTATTAATTGTTCGAGGTGGGTGTGCGGTCAATTGTCGATATTGTTTCAGACGAGACTTCCCCTATGCTGGAAATAGCTTAAATAAAGCAGGCTGGCTTAAAGTTTTAAATTATCTTAAGAATGATCAAAACATCAATGAGGTGATTCTTTCTGGCGGTGATCCGCTCATGGCAAAGGATGACTTTTTAGCCTGGTTGGTTGAGCAGATTGCTTCTATCAAGCAAGTTACCAGGCTTCGAATTCATACACGTTTGCCCATCGTTATTCCATCTCGCATAACCGATGAACTTATTCATTGGTTTACTCAATCTCGGCTCAAGCCAGTAATGATCTTGCATATCAATCATGCGAACGAAATTGATCAAGAGGTTACGGAAAAGCTGACTTTGTTGAAGCAAGCAGGTGTCACTTTGCTGAATCAGGCTGTCCTATTAAAAGGTGTTAACGATCATATTGAAGCTCAGGTTGAGCTTAACGAAAGGCTTTTTGATGTAGGTATTCTGCCTTATTACCTACATATGTTGGATAAAGTACGAGGCGCAACACACTTTGATGTTGATGAGAATCAAGCTAAGCAACTTATGGCCGAAATGATAAGACGATTACCGGGCTTCTTAGTACCAAAACTGGTAAGAGAAATTGGCGGTCAGCCCGGTAAAACGCCGATCGATCTAAACCTCTGCCCCTAGTCAGGCAAAGGTATCAACATTCGATCCTACTGATATATCAGGGGTGCTTTGTGCTACTTCTCCCGCTGACTCGATCAATTCAATCGTCTGTTGTCCTAGATCTCTCGTTTGCTCATTCGCAAGTTGCGCTGAGCGTAGAGCCGCCGAAGAAGCCCCTGCAGCCGAACCTCCAACACTTTCAAGTGCCATAGATCCTCCTCACTTGTGATGAATCAGAAAAGCAGGCAGAATTACCTGTTCTCGGTACCTTATCGGCCATTCTTAAGCAAACTTTAGAAGTTTTTTCATGCAAAGTGTTATTCAGTCTCTTAAACAAAACCTAAAAGTCATTTATCGCAAAGCTGTTGATGCAGATAATAAACTCAAACAGCTTCAACAAGCTGGTATGGGTAAACACAACAAAATCTTTGTTGATGACATAGGTTTTAAAGTCGAAAGCCGGTTATTTCTGCCTTATGTTCAAGAGCTATCCGATGATATTGATAGTTTAGAAAAAATGGGTGAGCAAGAGTTGAATCAATCACTAGCAAACGTTGTTAAAAAAATTGAACAAATGCATTTGACGCTGGTGACTTTTGATAAGAATGCAGGCTAACAAATAAAAATAGGAGCTGAATTCTCATTCAACTCCTATTCGATACACTAAAATTTTACGCGTCGCTTTCTACTTTTAGGTCACGAAACTCTTTATGGAACCATTCTCTTAGCATCTGTTTCTCGTACCTCAGTCTGTCACTGCGAGGAACAGCAACGGTACGATCCTGAAAGCCAAGATCTTTAAGGTCTGCGTCTCCTGAACGGATAACATTTCCACTGGCGTCAGTTAATTCATAACTGAACTCTATTGCTGGGAAATCTGCTCGATCAACAATTCGTATATCGTTTGTAGCTCTATCAAAGTTCAGGAAGCTACCTCCTACAAATATAGGTGTGCCACCAAACTGAACGCGGCCTGCTAAATCTAAATCCGTTACGACAAGTGATAATGTTTGATCTTCAGGTAAGTCCTTCATTAGACGAACCATATATTTTTCAATGCGCTTGAATGTATTCTTCGCAAAGCGTTCTCTTGAATCGTTAGAAGGGCGAATATCGCTATATTCTTTGTATTCTTTCCATTCAATCTCAACTTTCGAAAATGAAGGCGCTGAAATTAACATTGATGCTAATAATACCGGAGCGATTAAATATTTTTTCACGACAGTTACCTCGTTTTCAAACAAATGGACCAATAGCGATGGTTAGTCGACACTTAGCCTACAATATAATTGTAATTGTATATAGTAAGTGTGAATTTAGACTGAATAAGTTCATTTTTGGTCTCAACTTTTTATTCATACAACATTGAGTGACCTATTGATGCCAACACTATCCAAATTGGTACATGGGATTTTCATGCTCTTATACAGTAATTCGCTGTGTTTCGATCCATCACAAACTAGCTTGTCGCTTTAACATGTTTTTAACTGGTATAAACCTAATTGTTATTAACATGTTTCCTAATGTTTCCTCTTAAGTGCCTTTGTATATTCGAAAATGATTTGTAACTTATTTATTTAATTCTTTTAAGTAATAAAAATCCAAGTCGTGAATTTAACTTATTCAATATAAACAATGCCTTACCTAAATTCCTGCTCCTAGTTAACTTCTTATTTGAATAAACTACAGTGTGCAGTTAACTGTGTGCATACCAATTATTTATACCAAAATGTTAAATGGGTGTGAAATTGATGTTGACAATTGGTTTCTCAACTGGTCTATTATGATCAAACAATAATCCATCAGATAAAAATAAAACACACGATGTCCCAGAGGAGGGTAAACGATGTCACCGGAATACAAAGTACCTCGTTCAAAAGCGTACCTGTCTGCGCTAAACAAAATACGACCTTTTATTTTATCTAGCCTTATCCTTCCGACTATTGGGATGACTCCTATTGCATCGGCGCAACAAGCTGAGGAGCAATCAGATGATGTGGAAGTGATAGAAGTCCGTGGCATCCGAAAGACAATTCAGGACTCAATCAGCATTAAGCGTGAATCAACAACTATTGTTGATGGGCTTTCAGCGGATGATATAGGTGACTTACCTGCACTTTCCATCGGGGAAGCGATCGAGACTATTACTGGTGCAGCCTCTCACCGTGAACAAGGAGGTGCTACTGAGATCTCCATTCGTGGTTTAGGCCCATTCTTAGGTTCAACCGTATTTAATGGTAGGGAAGCAACTAATGGTAGTGGTGATCGCTCAGTTAACTTTTCTCAATTCCCTTCAGAGCTTTTTAACAAAATCAAAGTGTATAAGACTCAGGAAGCAAGCTTGATAGAAGGTGGTGTTTCCGGGCAGATATCATTAGAGACGCTAAAACCGCTTGATTACGATAAACGACGTTTCCAATTTGAAGCGAAAGGTAATTGGAACCCAGACAATAGCCAACTTGAAGAACCTGCGCGTGATTTTGGTTCACGACTAACAGCTAGTTATATTGACCAGTTTGAGTTGCGCGATGGTGGTCGTATAGGTATTTCTATTGGTGCACAGCAAAATAAAACAACTAACCCCGAGCAAGAAGCGCGTTCAACCAGCGGTTTCCGTGATTGTCGATTTGACCCTAATGATACATCTTCAGGTATCTTCGCAAGCGGTAACTGCGACAGTGGGAACGGTGATTTAGAACTTGAGGTTGATCCGGAAACTGGCGTTGCACCTGATGCAGATACGCCATTTGTTCTTGCATCGAGTGCGCGTTCTTATCGACAAAACATTACTGAAGACGACCGCGATTCAGTTTTTGCGGCTATCCAATGGCAACCTAATGACAAGTTAGATATCAACATTGATTTCCAACGTTCAGACAGGACTTTTACCGAGCTAAGAAACGACTTAGTTTTCGCAGAGAATCGCCGAATTGACGCTCCGGGTGTCGATAGAGATGGCCGTCTGCCAGTTGACCTATCCTTCGGTACTAGCGGTTCATTATTTGCTTTTACCGCGCTTCAACGTATTGAAACAAACAGTCAGTTTGCCGAGCGTGCTGAAGAGTATGATGGCCGTGGTATCAATATCGATTATCAGGTAAATGATGTACTGAAAATATCAGCAGACTGGGCGGTTTCCGAAACAAGCCGTCGCGAAATCATTATACAAACACGCTTGCAGTCAGAACCCAATGATATTTTCGGTAATCCAGTACCTGGCGCTGCTGATAATGGTCGTGTAGAAACAGCGACTGAAATAGCGCAAAACGGTAACGAAGTTCCTATCTTTACAGTACGAAATTTCGATGTCACCAATCATGATAACTTTGCTGACGCAGCAAGAACTCGTATTGATTTAAACCAGTTTAGGAACAATAAAATCACGTCGTTTAGATCGGATTTCGAATACCTAACCGATTGGGGAGCTATCTCTAAGTTGCAAGGTGGATTCAGGCTATCGACCTTAGAATTTGATAGCGCACCTCGCTCAAGAGACGAGTTTACCTTTAGCGATGATGCTATTGCAGGTGTTAGCCAAACTTGTCGAAACAATGTATTCCCAGAGCGTGGCTTCCTATCAGAAGGTCGTACAGGTAATTTGATTACTAATGTTGATGACAATGGCAACGTTATTGAGCAAGGTACAGGCAGTACTTTTGCTACCTTTGATGCACTTTGTTTAGCACGTGAGTTCTTAGGTGGGGAACCTGTTATTCCGGCACCTCAGATAACCACGCAGAATGTCGATGTTGAAGAAGAAACGACAGCTGTTTACTTGCAGGCTGACTACAACACTGAAATTGCGGGCTATACGGTCAGAGGTAACTTTGGTGTGCGTTACATCGATACTGATGTTACATCGATTGGTTTCCGTGGTCCTCTACAAACTGTGCTTAATGACGAAGGTGGCGTCAGCGATATCGTTGAAGTCGACGGTGCAGAGCTCATAGCAGTTGAAGGTGGGAATTCATATCAAGAATTTCTTCCGAGTTTCAGTGCTGTTATCGATGTCAGAGATGATGTACTGGTTAGAGCTGGTATTTTCAGAGCATTGTCTCGCCCTGACCCATCAAACCTAGGTTTTGGTCGTAACTTTAATGGCTTAAGTGATGATACAGCGGACGGTGATACCATCAATGTCTCCGATGCAGTAGGTCAGGCTGTGGCTAATGGTAACCCATTCTTGGAACCTCTAACCTCATGGAACTATGACTTAGCGGTTGAGTGGTACCCGAATGCCGATACAATTTTAGCTGCTGGCGTGTACTTCAAGTCTTTTGAAGGTAACTTCGAGAATGTTATTCAAACAGAAACCTTCAATGTTGACGGTCAAGACTTCGATGCGTTGGTATCAACACAAGCGGTAGATGACGATACGAGTGAAATATTCGGTCTTGAAATTACGGCGTCTCACGCTTTCACTTATTT
Source organism: Alteromonadaceae bacterium M269 (assembly GCA_004353515.1). Lineage (GTDB taxonomy): Bacteria > Pseudomonadota > Gammaproteobacteria > Enterobacterales > Alteromonadaceae > M269. The sequence goes on from SMNZ01000005.1 coordinate 335,670, forward strand.
GCCTGGGTTCTTAGGTAATTTCGGTACTAAGCTCAGTTATAACTACGCTGATTCGAACTTCGAATTTGAAGATGCTGAATTTGGTGCTGGTAGTGTTGTTGATGGCGATCAGATTATTGAGCGAGTTGGTATTGTGGAGCCAGCTAATGTCTTCGGTTTCTCTGAACACGTTGCATCTGCCCAGCTTTATTATGAAGTGGGTGGTTGGAATGCTCAGTTGGTGTATAAATTCAGAAGTGAGTACTTCCAACAATTTGTTTCTACGCCGGGCAACCTAAGATTCATCGACGATGTGGGCGTTTACGAAGCTCGCTTAAGCTATCGCCCGAACAGAAACTGGCGCTTCACGCTTGAAGCCATTAACTTGTTTGATGAGCCTAGAACGCAATTTAATCCAACAAGAGCGAATTTGTCTGAAGTTAATATATACGGCCAACGCGTATTCGCGGGTGTGCAGTATAGATACTAGGGTGTAGCTGTCTGTTAGTGTGAAGGGATCAGCGTTTCTGGTTCCTCAACACATAGTCAGATATTGAGTCAAAGTGGATTAGACGGAGTCAGAGAAATTGGCGTAATGCTGAATAAATTCTATATTTAGATTGGAAATTGGTATTTTAATTGGTATAAATCTACTTTCTATTACCTAAGAGTTTATTGATAACGTGGCTGAACCAAAACAAACTATGAGTGATAAACGTCTTTACCATACGGTGGCGCAACAGATTATCAAGCTTATTAAAGACGGTGACTTCCCTCCCGGTAGCCGATTACCGGGAGAAAGAGATTTGGCTGAAAAGCTAAATGTAAGCCGAGTTACTGTACGCGAAGCTGAAATTGCACTAGAAGCTAAAGGCTTGCTCGATATACGCACCGGCTCAGGCGTTTATGTTCTTAATCCAGATGCGGGCACGTCGCAGTATCTTCCTGATGTGAGTGCGTTCGAACTTACTGAAGCGCGTTCGCTAATTGAGTCTGAAGCGGCAGCATTAGCTGCTACGACTATTACTGATGAAGAGCTTGATAGGCTGGACTCTATTGTTAGAGACATGGAAGCGGAACAGTCGCCACACGGCGCACTTGAGCATGATAGTGATCATGATTTCCATATGACAATTGCTAAGGCAACTAAGAATCAGGCAATGGTCGATATGATAGAGCGACTATGGTTAATCCGTGCTGAGATACCCAGAATTAAATTGTCTTATGATTCTATATGCGGATTAGACCCTGCTGGCAGGCTCGAAGAACACCGAGAAATTGCGGTAGCTTTGCGTGCTAGAGATCCTTCTCGAGCAAGACAAGCTATGCGTAAACACTTTATTTGCATTATTGAAGCTTTGTTGAAAGCAACGGAAAAACGCGAAATGGAAGAGCTTAAGCGTAAAGCGAACGAAAGCCGCGAAAGATACTTACTGAATAACGAGCGTCTTTCTTCTTAATCGTACCTAAAACTCTCTTAAGCGGTGCCATTCTGGCACTGCTATTTTTATTTTCTCTCTACTTTTATACCAATTATTTAATATAAAGTGCCTAATACTTTTTAGCTTTTTTCTTCAACTTTTCCTCATGTTACAAAGCCTGCTAGATTTTATTAAGTTATTAATCTATATGGGTTTTTATTCCCTACTTTTCTCCTGTCGTAGCCTCTTTATACCTCCTAATATTTCACTGTGTTTGACTTAAATTCGATGGTTTATACATGTTACTACCAATAAAAATAAATTGGACTAAATTTATTGTTGTCCAATTGGTTATTATTGATTATGATTGGTTAGTACCAAGTTGTTAACAAGAGATGTTTTATGAGCGATGTCAAAATAAAACTTGCTAGTTCCTTCGTCTTTATCTGCTGTCTAGCGTTGCAGGTTTTGTTTGTGAAAGATGCTCTGGCTAAGGATTACTTAGTTAATAACTTGCAAGAATATAAAGATAGCTTGCCTAAGCTAAAACCAGGTGATCATCTCGTATTAGCTGACGGCGTATGGCGAGACGTTAAATTGGTATTCGAAGGAAAAGGTACCGAAGAACAGCCTATCTACTTGAGAGCCGAAACGTCAGGGCAAGTGCAGATTTCTGGTGTATCAAATCTGCGCATCGCTGGTGAACACCTTGTAGTTAAAGGACTCGTTTTCAAAGATGGATATAGCCCAACTCGTGAGTTGATTTCATTCCGGAAAAACAAAAAGCACTATGCTAACCATGTACGTTTTACAGAAAATGTGGTTGATGCCTTTAATAAACCAAACCGCCAAGATGAAGATTCCTGGATTGTTCTACACGGTAAAAACAACCGCGTAGACCATAACCATATTGTTGGAAAAACTAACAAAGGTCCTTCACTTATCGTTCGCTTGAATGCGAAACAGAGCGAAGAAAACCACCACCTTATTGACCATAATTATTTTGGTCATCGTCCAACGTTGGGAGGTAATGGTGGAGAAACTATGCGCATTGGCGTTAGTCAAACGTCGCGGATTAGTTCTTATACCAAAATCTTTAGAAACTACTTTGAACACTGTAATGGCGAAGTTGAGATTATCTCGAATAAATCTGAGAGAAATACCATTACTGAAAACGTTTTTTACGAGTCTAAAGGCTCCGTTGTTTTCCGTCACGGAGGTCACAACACTGTCTCTCGTAATATCTTCTTTGGTAACGGCGTTGATGATACAGGTGGCGTTAGAGTTATTAATAACGACCAAAAGGTTTTTGATAACTATTTTGAAGGTTTGAAAGGTCAAAAATTCAATGCTGGGCTCACTATTATGAATGGTGTTCCCAATTCACCGGAAAATCGTTATCACCAAGTGGATGGTGGTGTAATCCGCAATAACTCGTTCTACGACATCGCGCACATTGGTCTAGGTGTAGGAAGTGACCAGGAAAGAAGTGCTCCCCCCATCAATACGCGCTTCGCGAATAACATCGTGACTTCAAAAAATCCTCAGCTTGTTGGCGTATTTGATGATATCTCGGGTATTGCATTCGAAGACAATGTTGCTGACAACAAAAATGCCTCAACACTCAAGGCCAAAGTGGTAAAAAACCTAAAGTTAAAGCGAGCAGAAAATGGCTTGTTGTACCCAACGAAAAAACTTAATGCTGGTGCACCAAAAGATCTAAAACCACTCAGGCGCCATGAATCTGGTATGAGTTGGTACCCTAAACCCAAACGTTCAGAGCCCGTTCGACCTGCGACTGCCGTTAATGGGAATGCTAGCGCATTAATCCGCGCTCTCGAATTGGCGTCAACTGGCGATATTTTAGAACTCTCAGCCGGCACCTATGATTTACCTTCGCCTCTGAAAGTTAGTGATAAGTTAACTATCAAAGCTGCGGTTGGAGATAAACCTGTTATTCGTGCCATTAATGGCCCTGCGATAGAGTTATTTGCAGGAGCAGAGCTGCACTTGAATGGCGTTCGTTTTGAACAAGCGAACCCAGTGTTACCTGTAATATTTGCAGCAGGATATAAGTACGATGGTAAGTATTCCTTAACGCTCGAAAATATTGAAGCATCGAGTATTGCCAAAGAATCGAACGGTCCTTTTTTATCGAGCTCAGCCACCTCTTTTGCAGATGCCATTCGTGTTAAAGGCCTGAATGTTGAGAAATGGAAGGGTGCTGTCTTTGACTTGAGTGGCCAAGGGCTTAACGGTTGGTACTTAGCCGATAGGCTTCACATCAGTGACTCTACCTTTAGTCAGGTATCGGGTCCTATAGTCGACTTTGGCCGCGATGGTCGGGATGAAAGTACGTTTGGCCCTTTATTTAAATTGGTTGACTCTAAGATCGAACAAGTGAAGAACGTCGCTAAGCTATCGGGTATCGACGGTTTTGAGTTCGCTGACAATAACGTTATCGACAGTGGGCAGATTGATGTTCAACAGCGTGTCCTTGGCTATCCATTCGTCATGAGCGGCAATATCTTTGAGAATACACCTAAAGCTGGGGTCATTGGCCGCGATGGTGACACATTCAACTTTGTGAAAGAGTAAGAGGGCTTAGAAAATGAAAGCTATCATTCTAAGCCTCACCATTGCTTTTAGCACAGCCACAAGTGCTGCCCCCACTTTGCTCGTAACAGAAGATGCTTTGGCAACGTTTTCTGCTTCTGAACAAACCCCAAATCTTTTCGATAAGGCATATCAAAAAGCGTTAGCGCGGGTTGAGCGGAGTATGAAAGAAGGAATCGTCGTTCCCGTACCAAAAGATCCAGGTGGTGGTGTTACTCACGAAAGGCATAAAGAAAACTACAAAATCATACACGACGCAGGGGTTTTATATCAGATTGATGGTAATCCTGAGTATGCCGAGCATGTATACAAAATGTTGGATGCTTATGCTGACATGTACCCTGGTTTGCCACTGCACCCGGAACGTAAAAATCAGAACACTAAAAGCGACGGCATAGGTGCAGGAAAGCTGTTTTGGCAAGGTCTCAATGAAGCTGTTTGGCTGGTTTACACCATTCAGGGTTATGCCGCTATTGCCGACACGCTAAGCTCTGATGCACGGCAGAAAATAGAAACGCAATTACTTCGGCCTGTTGCTGACTTTCTATCTATAGAATCTCATCAGACATTTAGACGTATTCACAACCATGCAACCTGGTCAGCAGCGGCTGTCGGTATGACCGGTTATGCGCTAGGTGATCAAGCGCTAGTCGATCGTGCCATTCTCGGATTAGACGGTGACCGTAAAACTGGATTTTTAGCTCAAATGGAGCAGTTGTTCTCGCCAGATGGTTATTACACCGAAGGGCCTTATTACCAACGTTATGCCTTGATGCCTTTTGTTGTTTTCGCACAAGCTATTGATAACAACGAGCCGGATCGCCGTATTTTTGAATTCCGAAACGCTATTTTGCCAAAGGCTATCGATGCCACCATTCAGTTGAGCTACAAAGGGAAGTTTTTCCCTATCAATGATGCTATCCGTGAGAAAGGCTTAAACACGATTGAGTTAGTTTATGGCTTATCTATTGCCTATGGATTAACTCAAGCTCCAGAGCTGTTGTCTATTGCTGAGCTACAAGGAACAACCGTGTTAACGGGAGAAGGCTATGCGTTAGCCAAAGCTGTTGATGAAGGAAAAGCTAAGCCGTTCCAGTTTAAAACAACGCTGTTTAGAGATGGGGAACATGGTAATCAAGGTGGGTTGGCTGTTTTGCGTATGGGAGATTCACCAGATGCACAAACCTTAGTGGTTAAGAACACCTCTCAAGGCTTTGGACACGGGCATTTTGACAAGTTGTCTTATCAGCTATACGACGGCGGTAATGAGATCATTACTGACTACGGCGCAGCGCGTTTCCTCAATGTTCCGTCTAAGGATGGTGGACGGTATTTGCCAGAAAATAAGACTTGGGCGAAGCAAACTGTAGCCCACAATACGTTGGTGGTTAACGAAACTAGCCAGTTCAAAGCGAAGTGGCGCGAAGCCCAAAAGTATTGGCCTACTATTGATTTTTTTGAGTCTGATGCTGACGTTAATGTCGTGTCCTCAACGATGGAAAACGCCTACCCCGGTGTCGTATTTAATCGCACTTTGCTGCAACTAAAGTTGCCGAACACCGCAGCTCCAATTGTTGTCGACTTATTGCGAGCCAATAGTGAGAAAGCCGCGCAATTTGATCTACCACTCTACTTTGATGGACAGCTCGTTCAGCTAAGCGGTGATTTGAAGATGAATACGCAGCAAGTCAATGTGCTGGGTAATAACGACGGTTATAAGCACCTTTGGGTTGATGGTCAGGGTAAGCTTGGCGACTCACTCGCTCAGTATACCTGGCTCAACCACAAAAGTTTTTACACAGCGCATGTTAGAGCGCCTAAAGGCTCCAAAGTTGTACTTGTTCGCACGGGTGCTAACGATCCCAATTTCAATCTACGTAATCAACAGGGCTTCATTTTCAGAGCACCTGAAAAGCAAAAGTCAGCATCATTTGTTTCAGTCATTGAGCCCCATGGCATCTATGACCCAGCAGCAGAGTTCACCGCAGATAGCTCCAGTCAAATTCAGCTGGTAGAACATGTCGCGGTAGAGGCTGTTGATCTTATAAAACTGACCTTTAAAAAAGGTGAAACAGTGGTCGTTGCTCTGGCAAAAGATGCAGATAAGAGCGCGTCTCACAAAGTGAATTTCCAAGGTAAGAACTATCAGTGGAAAGGTTTTTATCAGGTTTTTCGACAGTAGCGAGAAGCAGGCTGTGCAAGATTTTACGTACGGTAAAACTCGGAATGGCTGTTGTCACTGGCAGTAAACCGTATAACGAGGAGAGGTAATAATGATTATAAAAAACATGAGGTGGATTATTGTTAGCTTGGTCGCTTTAGCAACCATGATTAACTATATCGACCGTAATGCACTCGCGTTAATGTGGCCGGCAATGGGACCTGATCTCGGTATGGATAAGGAAGACTATTCCTACATACTGTCCTTCTTCTTAATATCTTACGCTATTGGCCAGGCAGCGTTCGGTAAAATATTTGATGTCATCGGCACAAAGATGGGCTTCTTCGTGTCTATCTTCATCTGGTCGGTATCAATAGGGTTACACGCTGTTGTTAAGTCGGTCAGTGGTTTGAGTATCCTCAGAGCCACTTTAGGTTTTGGCGAAGCTGGAAACTGGCCTGGTGCAACTAAGTCTAATGCCGAGTGGTTCCCAATTAGCGAGCGAGCCTTTGCGCAAGGGATATTTAACGCAGGCGCATCTATGGGGGCGATTATTTCAGCGCCCCTGATTACACACCTTTATTTAGCCTACGGTTGGCAAGCGACTTTTGTCATTATTGCGGCTTTAGGTGCACTATGGATTGTTCCTTGGATCGCTATCTATAAATCTGGCCCTAAAACACACCCTTGGATGAGCGAAGAAGAGCGTGAGCATATTCTGAGTGGTCAGCCGTTACCTTCATCTGACGACGAAGTTAGCGAAGATGAATATGTCCCTAGCTGGTTCGAGTTATTAAAGCATAAACAAAGTTGGGCCATCATATTGTCACGCTTCTTTTTGGACCCGGTGTGGTGGCTGTTTGTTGCTTGGCTACCGCTTTATCTCGCAGAAGAGTTTGGCTTTGATATCAAACAAATCGGTCTCTTTGCCTGGGTTCCCTATGTTGGTGCGGCATTAGGTGCTTTCTTCGGCGGTTGGTTAGCTGGAGAACTGATGCGAAGAGGTGCTTCGGTCAATAAGGCGCGTAAGTCCTGTATTTTAACGGGATCTGTGTTGATGCTTCCTGCATTAATACTGACCTCCACGGCGTCAACGCCTCTGCTAGCAGTATTGCTAATTGCAATCATCCTTTTCGGTTTCCAAGTGATTATCGGCAATTTACAGACTTTACCGAGCGACTTCTTCTCTGGAAAAACTGTGGGCTCACTTGCTGGTTTGGGCGGTACAGCGGCTATTGGTGGTGTCCTAGTCTTTACGTGGCTGATACCCGTGTTGACCGTTAGCTCTTATGCACCTGCTTTCATTATTGGAGCCGTTTTGGTGCCTTTGTCAGCACTATCAATTTTTATTCTCGGCGGGCGTATCGAGCCTGTTCAACCCAAATAACTTAGAATTCATGACCTGTTAGGAATTTGCTATGAAACTTCAAAATAAAACAGCTGTTGTTATCGGTGGTGGCCGTGATATTGGCCGTTCAGTCTCTCTTTCGCTCGCCGCAGAAGGTGCGAATGTTGTCGTTAATTACCAGAACGATAAAGCTTCAGCCGAAGAAACAGTCGGTTTGATCAAAGAAGCTGGTGGAAATGCGATTATTTGTCAGGCCGACGCGACAAACTTTTCAGATATGCAGCGCTTAGTTGAGCTAACTTGTGAGACTTTTGGTAACGAGATCCATGTATTAGCCAACGTGGTCGGTGGCTTGGTTGCACGTAAAGCATTGTCTGAAATGGACGAAGCTTTCTTTGATCATGTGATGCGATTGAATGTCCATTCCGTTTTCTTCGCAACGCAAGTGATAGCTCCCAAAATGCCTGAAGGAGCCTCTATTGTTAACTTCGCTTCTCAAGCGGGAAGAGATGGTGGTGGTCCAGGAGCAGCAGCATACGCTACGAGTAAAGGGGCAGTGATGGCCTTTACGCGCAGCATGGCTAAAGAGCTAGGTAAAAAAGACATACGCGTCAATGCCATTTGCCCTGGCATGATTAATACCTCTTTCCATGATCGTTTTACCAAAGATGCGGTGAGAACTATGGTTGCTGGTGCAACACCTCTAGGACGCGAAGGACGCCCGGAAGAAGTGGCTGATCTTACGGTTTACTTGGCTTCCGCTGATTCAACATTTATCAATGGCGCTTGTATTGATATAAATGGCGGCACATTGTTTTCTTAGGTGCCGCACGAGATCCGCATAAGCCCGAGAGTCGTTGCAAGTATCGATTGAAAACCAGCAAAACCTTAATTTTGGTTGGGATGTATGACGAAACAATTTGACAAAAATATGACCGCAGTAATTTTTGGTGAGGCGATGATCGAGCTTTCTGGTATTACAACGACTCAAGCAACTATCGGGGTTGCGGGTGATACCTTTAATACCGCTGTCTATCTCTCTCGGCAGGGCGTTAATGTGCAATACGCGACAGCCTTAGGTTGTGACCAATTCAGTACACGTATTCGCGAAGCTCTCAAGAATGAGAATATAAAAACAGATCTTGTTCTTGATGTTCCAGACAGGACGCCTGGGTTATATGCGATTAATGTTGATGATGAAGGTGAGAGAACGTTCGATTACTGGCGCTCGAATAGCGCCGCTCGAAAGTTTTTTGATGCTTTAGGAGCTGAAATTGCACTAAGTATTATGTCTTCAGCCAAAATGCTCTACTTGTCTGGGATTACTCTGTCGGTATTACGAGATCGTTTAGATGACATGATTAGTCTGGCAGCCGAGGTGCGGAAGAATGGTGGTGAAGTGATCTTCGACACTAATTATCGAGCCAATGGTTGGTCGTCAAAAGAAGAAGCTGTCGAGGCAATTTCTCGTTTTGCTCCCTATGTCTCAATGGCTTTACCTACGTTAGAAGATGACTGTGCTCTGTTCGATTTGAGAGACGAAATGGATTGTGTTGAAAAATGGCAGGGTTTTGGTGCTGCTGAAATTGTTGTTAAAGCTGGAGCCAAAGGTGCTTACATTCCTGGCATCGGTTGGGTGCAGCCTCCTCATGTCATCAAACCAAAAGATACCACAGGTGCTGGCGACAGCTTTAATGGTGGCTACTTAGGTGCTCGTATTATGGGTAAAACTCCGGATGCAGCAGCTTTAGATGCCCATAAATTAGCAGTAAAAGTGTTGATGACACCGGGTGCTATTTTACCGAAGTAAGCAAGTAAATAGAGGTTAACGAAGTGATGGACATCAAGAACAGAAATCAAAATACGTTGGTCCAAAAGTTACTTATAACGATAGTGTTTTTGTTTTGGGTTCCACCTTCATTTGCTACTCAAATTAATAACGCTGGCTTTGAAAACGCATTGGACGGCTGGCAAAAAATAGATAAGACGGGAGATGGAGTTAAACTCTCGAATGAATCTAAAACAGGCTCGCATTCTCTGAAAATATTAGAGAAAGGCGGGACAGTTCAGCAGAAAGTGTCGCTTTTACCGAATACTCAATACGAATTAAGCTCAGATATCAAAGGCGCTGGATTAATTGGTATTAAAGTTGGAGAAAAGATTTTCTTTGACCGTTTCAAAAAATCCAGGAAGTGGAAAAAGCGCTCTGTATATTTTGAAACGGATAGTGAGACACATGGCTTTATATTCGCTTCTTTCAGCCAAAGTGAAGGGCGATTCGATGATTTTGTTCTTCAGCCTACGCAAGCCCCTCAGAGAACCAGTGTCAGTGTTGTAAAGAATAAGAATACCAGTAGAAACCTGTCACCTGATTTACCACCGGGTCAAAACTTTGATCTGTTAGGTTGGTCTCTAAACTTGCCTTCAGATAGGGATAACAACGGTAAGTCCGATAAAATTGGAGAGCGTGAGCTCGCTGGTGGTTATGCAAACGACCAATATTTTTATACCGGTGACGACGGTGGCATGGTGATGATTGCCACAGTCGGTGGTGCGAAGACATCAAAGAATACCAAAAATGTTCGAACCGAATTGCGTGAAATGTTGAGACGTGGCGATAAGAATATTCGTACGCGAGAAGAGTCAGGAAAACCAAACAAGAACAATTGGGTGTTCTCACACCAACCTGAGTCTGCTCAGTCAACCGCTGGTGGTGTTGATGGAAAGCTGACAGCGACGCTTGCCGTTAACCGTGTGACGCAAAGCGGTAAAGCGAAAGAAATCGGGGTCGTTGTTATTGGACAAATCCATGCCAAACACGATGAGCCTATTAAGATCTTTTATCGGAAGATGCCCGGTCATAAACGTGGAGCGGTTTATGTATCCCATGAGCCTGTGGATTCGGATGACGATTACTATAACTTACTAGGTGACTACAGCAATAGAAGAGCCGATCCTGCTGACGGTATCGCACTTGGAGAGGTGTTTAGCTACGATATTATTGCGCAAGGCGATAAGCTGAAAACCGTTATCAGGCAAGGCAACAAAGAGCTTGCATCTGTTGTTATAGATCAGAGCCAAAGCGGTTATGAAGTTGCGGATGACTATATGTACTTCAAAGCTGGAGTCTACAACCAGAATTCAAGTGGAGACCCTGAAGATTACGTAAAAGCCACGTTTTATGAATTAAAAGCGACCCACTAATTGTCGGCGTGTTTTAGCAGAGCGGTTTGTAACAAATAGTTTTCGCTACCTCCAAATGTATTCAAGCTTTTAAAAATTGGTATATTTTTATATATACCAATTTTAGGCTGTATAAATAGCTTAATAATTCAAGTTGCCCCATACGTTAGTTTGATAAAACATCGCTTTCTCAATGGCTTACAGCATATCTTTGCCTGTTCAATTGTTCTTATCTCAGTTTTCTCAGCCCTGAATAGAGTTTATTTTGAGCTCTGATCTCTGTTCTATATTCCTTGTTTTTACCAATTAATATACCAAAATGTTAAAAAGGTATTAAATATTTGTTGACACTTGTTGTTGTTATTGGTCTATTATTGAGCTGTATAAGTGTGAGATAAACAAACAATAAAAATTACTTTCAGGTGGAATAAGAATATGCGCGTAAAATCCCTATTAGCTTTAACTATTGTCGCGTCTCTTGCTGGTTGTAGTACTGATAATGATGAAGAAGTATTTGTCTTTGTCCCCAATCAACCGGGTTCGGTGACAATCACCGGTGTTGATGAGACTCCCAACATTGGTGAAACACTGATGGCGACAGTCTCAGATCCAGACGGTGTTGATACCGCTGCAGTGTCTTTTCAATGGCAAGTCAACGGTACCGATATCGCGGGTGCAACTAGCAGCTCTTATACTATCGATGCAAATGATGTTGCTGTAGGTGATACCCTGACTGTTGTGGCGACTTATGTTGATAACAACGGTAATAATGAAGATATAGAGTCAGATCCTACGGCAGCTGTAGAAGGCGACGGTACGCCTGTGAACACTCCAGGGGCGCTCGCTATCCAAGGCTCTCCTAGTGTGGGCACAACATTAATGGCCGTGTTGACGGACGATAACGGTTTTACTGATGTCGGTTATCAGTGGTTGGCCGATGATGTCGCAATTGATGGCGCAACGGAATCAACTTTCGAACTCACTTCCGCACAACTTGGCGCTGCAATAACCGTGACCGCAACCTATACGGATAACGATGGATTTGATGAGTCAGTGACTTCTGATCCTACTGGTCCTGTTTCAACGGATGTTGTCAATGTTGTAGGAACTTTAGATGACCCGATAACAGGTGTCGTGGAAGTAGGCGCAACGTTAACAGCACCTGCTCCTGTAGATCCTAACGGTATTAGCAGCACGATAACCTATCAATGGCGGTCCAGAGCGAGTGATAGTGATATGGCTACGGATATTGCCGGTGCAACTGCTGAGACTTTTGTTCCCACTGCTGCTGAAGTCGGTCGAGTGCTTTCTGTACAGCTGAGTTATACCGATGACGATGGGTTTGACGAAGCACTGGAACAAGAGATTGATGACATTATCTACAGCTTCTTCGTTGATGGAGAAACTGCTTTGGCGGATGCCATTAGTAATGTCGAAGAGAACGGCATTATTGGTCTGGCTTCCGCTGGAACCGGCCAAAACTACGCTGATATGGCTGAAATAACCATAAGTACGAACAATGTCACTTTAACTAGGACAACGGATAGTACGGCTGTTATCACCGGAGCTACATGTCTCATCATGGGAGATAGCACCACAGGTGTAGTGATAGATGGCTTAGCATTTGACGATTTAACTATCCGAGAAACTGATACCTGCTTCACTGAAGGTTGGGACGGTTCAATCATCATTGACGGTGCATCAAATGTTTTCCGTAATAACGAGCTTCTAGGCGAGGCTGATGATAGACCTGCATTCCTGTCGAACTCTGACGATGTCCACTACATCACCGTTCGCGGAACAGATCATATAATCGAGCGTAACCTCTTTGAAGGAAAAAGCCCTGATGAAAATGAGGAAGGTGCTGCCATTAGCATGTTCATTGGCACAGACTCAACAGGCGATCCTAATACGCTAGGTGTTCACGCACGTAATATTGTTCAATATAACTTGTTCCGAAACTTTACGTTCGATGTTGCTCTGAATGATTTGGATTCTAATTCGTTCGCGATTCAGATTGGCAGAGATACAGGTTCGAACGGAACGGGGCGCGGCGAGCATATCGTTAGATTCAATCGGTTCGATAATGTCTTGATGGATAGACGTTTAGTCATAGTTCAAGGTGGCGGAAATACGATCACTGGCAATACCGTTGTTAATTCTTGGGGTAATATTGCGCTGGAGAATGGTTTCGACAATACAGTCTCCAACAACATTATCATCTCCAGTGCTCAATCGGTTGAAGGTAGAGGGTCGCAAGATGGTGGTATCTCTTTTGCTCCATTGGGGCACACTATCGTTGATAACTATGTTGCAAATACAACATCAACCTCGAACGATAGAGCCGGTTTGCACATTGATTCTGACCCGCTGGATCAAAGCTCGAGTACAACGTTGATTGCGTCTTCACTCGATCTAACAACGGTTGTGGCTCGAAATACTATTATTAATAATGACCGTGCTATCCAGTTTGAGAACCAGTCAGCGTCAGGTACAGCTTGTACCTTACTAGACTACATCTTGGACTTTGATGACAACCTAGTCGCTAACCAAAGTGAAGACATGAATATCTTTGGCACGAACTCAGGTGATAGTGATGCTGCGATAGTTGAGGATACTTATCAAGGCAATGGTTGCGCCATTGCGTCGACATCTGATTTCGATAATAACCATTTCTATTCTTCGACGATTTCTGACGCGACAACAATTCTACCCGTTCGTGGAGGAGGCAGTGCGCTGGTAAATGGTATGGACGGAAATGTTGCTGTGGATGGTACAGAAGACGGTGCAATGCTAACAGCAGTTGATGCTAATGGCTTGGTCGAAGGTGCAGGCGCAGATGCTGGCATTGGCGTTGCACTTTCAGAGCTTCAGTTTATTGAGGAAGATATGGTCGGCCCTGGCTCAACCTGGGTAGCTGACGAATAATAAAGCAAGCTATACCGTTTAAAGTGATAAAGGCCGATTGAATGATTCGATTGGCCTTTTTAGTTAACCTCAGCTTTGCTTATGCAAAGCTGAGGTTAGTTAGAAACAATAGTAAAGTAACGAGTTAGAAGAGAGCATTCATTTGTTCAAAACCGAGTTCTGTTTGGAAGTCGGTTAACTTACTGTAACAACTTAAAAACGGAGTTGGGCCGAGGCTAAAGCGCTTTACTCCGACACTGGACAATGGGTTCAAGTCATATTCAATGGATGGAATCATTGCGTTGATTGGAGCTGGGGTGTTATGAACCAAAGCTGAGAAAACATCTACATCTAAGGTGCCTGGTACGAAAACGCCGTTTGCTCCAGCTTCAATGTATTGCTGAGTCCTAGATACGCTTTCTGAAAGCATGTGTTGTGGTTCAACTAATGCCTGAAGATAGACATCTGTTCGTGCATTAATAAATAGATTTTCTCCGACTGTGTCTCTGATCGCTTTTATTTTATTGATGAGCAAGGATGGTGATTGTTGACCGTCTTCAATGTTGATCTCAGATATTCCTAGATTGACTAGCTCCTGTACCAGTTTAGCGACTTCGGTTGGGGAGTCGCTGTAACCGTTCTCTATGTCGATAGTGACAGGTAAATCAGTGATGCGTCGAATACGTTGAACGCTAGTCATTAGCTCATGCCTAGGGAGGTTGGAACCATCGGCATAACCGCATGACCAAGCTAGAGAAGCGCTGCTGGTGGCTATTGCCTCAGCACTGTTTGCAGCTAAAAGCGCCGCCCCCGCAGCATCCCAGATATTATTAAGCATGATAGGTTTGGAGCGTAGGTGTAGTGACTGAAATGTCGAAAATTGATGAGTTGTCATGACTTCTCTCCTGAATTAAGCAGGTTAAGAGAGTGCCCTAAAAAGGGAGATGGTGAGCGATGAAACCGGAAGTTAACCTCGGTGTGTTATTTAGTGAAATAAAATATCCCGCTGGAACTTATTTTGCGCTAATGCGGTCTAGTAGCCTTGATTATTGAGAGACAGAACACTATCTAACCTAACACAGGGCCGGAAGGTGTAAATGAATAGCGAGTAACTCTGTAGGATAGGAATCGTTGTCTAACTGGTATTAAACCACTTTAATAACGATAATCTTCTCACTCACTTCATTGCGATTCAGAGTTAACTTATTATTGTTTAGACCATATAGTTAACAAGATAAATTAGTTCGCTCTAGGTTTGATAGAGCATTAATGTAATAAGGCATAACATGGCAGATTTTGATTATATTTGTATTGGCGGTGGGAGCGGCGGTATCGCTTCTGCTAATAGAGCGGCAATGCATGGTAAAAAAGTAGCATTGGTAGAAGCTCGCCATATGGGTGGAACTTGCGTAAACGTAGGTTGCGTACCAAAAAAAGTCATGTGGTACGGAGCACATGTTGCGGAGGCGATTCATAATTATGCTCCTGATTATGGCTTCGATGTAACCGTTAATAAATTCGACTGGAAAACTCTAGTCAAAAGTCGTGAAGACTATATCAAGCGTATTCACGCATCATACGACAACGTGCTAGACAAGAATGGTATTACCGTACTAGAAGGTTTCGGAAAGCTTGTCGATAAAAACACGGTTGATGTAAACGGCAAACAATACACTGCTGATCATATCCTGATCGCAACAGGTGGAAGCCCTGTATTGCCTAATGTCCCTGGAGCAGAGCACGGTATCGACTCTGATGGCTTCTTTGCGTTAGAAGAACAGCCTAAGAGTGCGGTTGTCGTTGGTGCTGGCTATATTGCTGTTGAACTGGCGGGTGTTCTACACACACTTGGAACAGAAACAACTTTGGTTGTAAGAAAGCACTCTCCACTACGTAGCTTTGACCCTTCTTTGAGCGAGACGCTAGTCGACATTATGGCAAAAGAAGGCCCAACACTTAGAACTAACAGTACACCAACAAAAGTTGAAAAGAACGACGATGGTTCTGTAACTGTTCATTTTGAACAGGGCGAACCATTAACTGCTGACTGTTTGGTTTGGGCTGTTGGTAGAAAGCCTGCGAACCAAAATATCGGTCTGGAAGAAGTCGGTGTAGAAGTTAATGAACGTGGTTACATCAAAGTAGATAAGTACTCAACAACAACGGTTGATAATATCTACGCTGTTGGTGACAACATTGGTTATGTTGAACTAACACCAGTAGCTGTTAAGGCAGGCCGTTTGTTGTCTGAGCGTTTGTTCAATGGCCAAACTGATGCGCACATGGATTACGATTTAATCCCAACAGTGGTGTTCAGTCATCCACCTATTGGAACTATCGGATTAACTGAGCCAGAAGCTATAGCCGAGTACGGTGAAGATAATATCAAGGTCTACAACTCAAGCTTCGCAGCCATGTACACTGCTGTTACAGCTCATCGTCAGATGACACGAATGAAGCTTATTTGTGCCGGCCCTGACGAGAAAGTTGTTGGCTTGCACGGTATTGGTTTCGCAATGGACGAAATCCTTCAAGGTTTCGGTGTTGCGATTAAGATGGGCGCCACTAAAGCTGACTTTGATGCTTGTGTCGCGATTCACCCAACATCAGGTGAAGAGTACGTAACTCTGCGCTAATTACTGTTCAGTTTTTCTTTGAAAGCCCGCTAACATGACCGTGTTAAGCGGGCTTTTTTGTATTATGCCGCCACATAAAGAAATCTTTATGCTCCGCAATGTATCGAAGGAGTTCAGTATGAGTATGTTTCGGGGGCTGAAGCTGTTAGTTTAGCCAATGTAGTCGATGATAAATGACTACAAGTTGTGATGATTGAAAGTAGAGTAAGAACTATGAACCATTACGCCATGTTTGCAGCTAGGACTAAAGTAATGCTGGCGACATTTGTTGGCACAGTTTTACTTTTGTTATTTGTTTTTCCCTCCATACCTTTAGGAGCAGAAAGTTTAGATGTACAACAGAGCTATACATTCGGACAAGCGATGGCTCTCATGGAACAGTATGGCGAAGATGGGCGCCAGCTTTATGCTTGGATAAGTTTAACTCTAGATACGTTATTCCCCATTATTTATGTCACCTTTTTTGTTGGTGTTATCTATCGATTCAGGCCTGTTGAGCCTCTAAGGTATCTCGTCTTCTTACCTATCATAGCGGGCTTTATTGATTTAGGGGAAAATATTCAGGTTGTTACCATGCTACTCCAATATCCTCAAATATCGGATTCGCAAGTACAGTTAGCTTCACTCTTTACAAGTACAAAGCATATCCTTGGCGTTATTTATCAGGCATATGCCGTTTTATGCCTCGTTTGGGCTGGGATTAAGTTTTTAGTTAAAAAGAAAGCTTAAGAATCCACTACTAGTTGAATAAAGTTACATTCACAGTAGTACGAAATGCTTATCTATTTTGGGATGAACTTGGCACTTAATAAATCACTAATTGCAGTTGAGCCAATTTTATAAGAATTGGGTTTTTTCTTAATACACTTCAGTAAACCCAATTGGCTCTAATTTCATCAGTTCTACGCCCTCTATTTTTACCCGAGTAAAAAATTATTCATATTTGCTAAAGGAAAAAAATGCCACGCCGATAGGATTTCATGAAACGGCAGAGGTTCCTGTAAGTCATTATCAATCACAGGACTAAGCTCTGTCTGCCGTGCTTATTATAGAGGTTACACGGCTTTTTCATTGGTATTTTATCTTCGTACAGATTGAGGGATTCAGCTAAAGGTTAGCGGATCGGAGAGGTGAGGAGCGAAGGTTTGTTTTCAAAAATTTTCTTTTTCCGATAGGAGTGGTGTTATGACAACTGAACAAATCTTAGAGAAGTTGCATCAAATCTGCTCGTCCTTTCCACAAATTGAATTTAGTGACAGGGATGGCAAGCTTGATAGAACAAGCGACAAGTGTTTTGCGTATAGCTGTGTTAAGAGAGCTAGAGTCTATATCAGTTTTAGACTCGTGGCTGAGGACACGTTTAAAGCTCTTTGGGACTTCGGTATCTTTTCCTTTAAATGGCGTTTCAGCCAAGGTGTTTGGCTTACTGTACCTGTTGAAGAGGACGTAGACTGGGACAAGCTTCAACAGTGGATTGCAACCAGCTATCAGGTTGTTGCGGGTGAGCCAGTGATGAAAGGTCACTATCCAGAATTGCTGGCTACTAACTAAGGCTTTTATCAAACCAAATATTCTTTCCTATGCACTAGAAGGAGAGCGTAGCTCTCCTCTAAGTTGATTTATCAAACACTCGCTAAAAGGCATTTACCAATAGCTGCACGTTAGGAACGAGAGCGTTGATACAGATGGAATATGGACTCAGAACTTTTCTTAAATGATCTTGCACCAGGCTCTCTGAAAGACATAGAAATCTCAACATCTTGGCCTGAGTAATAAGATTCATCATCGCAGTACAGCAGAACAGAGATAGGGTGTACGCCCTGCTCAACCATAACATCACCGGTGATAAGTTCGTTGTTCTTTTTACCAACGCTAAAACGAATTTTGCGTTCAATGACGCGTTTATTGTTAACGTCTAGGCGAGCAAAGCATGAGGCGTATTTCGATATGCCTGGTTCCCCTTGAGGTCTAGGCGTTGAAAATAAAAAGTGCATACCTATTTGGTAACGCCCGGAAGTTCCAGTTGGAAGAACGCCATTGAGCCTGTATAGGGCATTAACAGGAGACTCTACGCCGTAGCTTTTATGCGATGCTAAGGTGAACTTCGACTGGTCGAGGATAAAAGCTCCCATATCCATCATCGCTTCTAACTCGCCTATTTTATTAGGGGCTGGATATACACGTGTTACCCACCCAGGTAGCATATCTTGCATAGCCTCGTTAGACGATAAGATTTGCGCATATTTGTATTGGTAGGGGTTAATGCTGCGCAAAACCGTGAGCTCTTGTTCTTGTGCCGCGACTATCGTCTCTAACTTTTCTGCTTTTTTGAATTGTTCACCCTTGGCGGAGATTTGTAGCCATAGGAATGCGGACACCGCGACTAAGGCTAATATCAGTAGTATTGTACTGGTACTATAGAACTGTACCTTTCTTTGGTGTTCTCGCCTTTCGCTTCTAGACTGTCGATAATATTCTTGTCCCGGCATGACCATCTCCACTAACGCTCATTTCAAGCTTGTAGATGAGAACTGCAAAATACGATCCATGTATCAAATATGGCTATTTACCGGAAATAATCGCTTGTTTGTGCGTTAAATTCGCAAAACGCAATTCGACAATGAGAAATTTGTTGCAATATGCATAGATTTAAAACCTGAATAAAAAAATATCTATACTTTTCAATTGATTAGTACTTGGCACCGAATTTGCGATAACTCTTTCACGATAATGAAAAATCGTTTTAAGGGGAAGCATAGTGAAAGTTGTTAAGTTAGTTTTTATAACGACTATGCTGATGTTAATCAGTGTTACCAGTCGTGCAATTGAAGAAATAGAAGTCGATACGGAATTACAGTTACTGTTAGACGTATCAGGTAGTGTTAATTCATCAGAATATCAGTTACAGCTCGACGGCTACGCTAGTGCCTTCGCCAGTACCGATCTTCAACAAGCCATATTAAGTGGCCCAATTGGATCAATAGTCGTTCAAATGATTATGTGGTCCGGTAGCTCCCAGCAACAAGTGATGATTGATTGGACTCTTGTCGATTCCGTTGAATCTTCAAATGACCTATCGTCTGTTATCACATCACTAGCTAGGCCTTTTGCTGGGTTTACAGCAATAGGTGAAGCTATTAACTACGGATATACCCTATTTCAAGGCAACGGCTATCAAGGTAGTCAGAACGTCGTTGATATATCTGGAGACGGAAAAAATAATTCGGGTATGGCACCGTCGGATGCCAGAAGCATAGCACTTAGTAATGGTGTGAACACCATTAACGGCATCGTCATTACACAATCGCAAAGCGTTCAAGACCAATACATAGAGGATGTTATTGGCGGCGATAATGCCTTTATGCTGGCGACGAGTGACTATCAAACTTTTGAGCAGGCCATTAACCAGAAGCTAATTGGTGAGATAACCGGTACGGCACCTCCTGATGCTGTCACAATCCCGGAACCCGCTACCTTGCCATTTTACGCTCTGGGTCTGCTGTTTTTATTCAGAAGAGCGGCAACAACTGAAAGCTAGGAGGTCGGTCATGATGAAGTTCTTATTACTCTTGTTATTGGTACCCATTTGGTCAATGGCTGAGGAAGGGCCTTATACCGTGAGCTTTGGGGTTATTTTGAAAAATGAACTGGGAGAGCCCATCGGGTTTCAGGAAACAACGGAGATTCCTGTAGGGAGCAAAGAGCAGGCTACGTTATTTGGTGTAGTTGTGACTAAAGGCGACGCACAACCTTTTGTTCTTGGTACTGTGCATATCATACCGTCATCTGAGCCGAAAGGACCGACCAAAATTATGGGTAAGCCCATGCGTAGCATGAATAGAGGCGCTGTCTTTTTGCAGAGTGACGCTCAAGATATCCCAGGAACTTACCATATGGAGATTTATCTGGATAACCGTTTAGAAACAACAATCGAATATCAATTGATTAAGAGTGAAGTCGCTAATCAAAAACCGAGTAAGCAGATGAATGTGGCTGCTGTGAGGTGAAATGAGATTGGGTTCTGCGCCCATTCTCTTTAGGTCATCATTTTTATTAATCTTTTTGTGCAGTAGAGGTGGCGTTATGACTACAGAACAAATTTTAGAGAAGCTACATAAAATCTGTTCATCTTTTCCGCAAATTAAATTTAGCGATAGGGATGGCAAACTCGATAGAACCAGCAACGCATGTTTCGCATACAGTTGTGTTAAGGACGCTCAAGTATTTGTCAGCTTTCGTTTATCTACCAAGGATTTTTTAAGGGCACTGTTCGCTTTCGGCCTGTTCTCTTTTAAATGGAACATCGATGAGGGAATCTGGATGACTGTTCTCATCAAAGATAATGCTAATTGGACCAAATTACATCGCTGGATCGCGAGAAGTTATCAAGTTGTGTCTAACAAGCCTGCGATAGAAAATAACTTTTCTGAGTTGCTAGTTAATGGATAGCAAAAAGGAGAGTGTTACTCTCCTTTTTTAATGAGGTAAAGATAAGGGCTTTCTTGCGTTTGCTGTGCCACTAAGGTGTGAGACATAAATCGACAGAAGCTAGGTATATCTCGAGTCGTAGAGTGATCATCCGCTTTAATGAACAATGACTCACCGTCCTGGATTTCGCGTATTTTTAAACGAACCATCATTACAGGTTCAGGACAACGCAATCCAAGCGCATCTAACTCATGATCTGCTTTATTGAAACAGCTATCAGTCGAGGCTTTTTCAAGCTCGTTACTTGATGCCATAGTCCTGCCTATACTGGCGAATTGCTGCTAAATGTTCCTGCATATCTGGTTTGTCTTGCAAGTATTCGACAAGGTCAGCCAACTTAACGATAGAGACAACCTGTGTATTAAAGTCGCGTTCTACTTCTTGGATAGCAGAAAGCTCGCCTTGGCCTTTTTCTTGTCTGTCTAATGCAATTAAAACACCGGCAAGTTGTGCTTGGTTTTGCTCTATTAATAGCATAGATTCACGAATTGCAGTGCCTGCAGTAATAACATCATCGACTAGCATGATCTTGCCAGAGAGAGGACTGCCTACTAGGTTACCGCCTTCTCCATGGGCCTTAGCTTCTTTACGGTTAAAGCAGTAAGGCTTATCGATATTGTGTTTGTCTGCTAATGCAACAGCCGTTGTTGTTGCTATAGGAATTCCCTTATAAGCGGGGCCAAATAGCACATCGTAGTCGATGTTTGCAGTAACTAAGGCTTGAGCATAGTATTGGCCTAGCTTGGCTAAGTCTCTGCCAGTATTAAATAAACCTGCATTAAAAAAGTAAGGGCTTGTTCTGCCCGACTTTAATTTAAACTGGCCAAACTTTAAGACTTCACGCTCAAGGGCAAATTCGATAAAGGCACGTTGGTAATCTTGCATGTTCAATCGCCTTATTAGTTTAACGCGGCTTTTTGTTCGTCAAACAGCTCACGTAGACCATCTTTAGCTAATTCCATCATGGCCTGCATTTCATCAAAGCTGAAAGGTTCACCTTCGGCAGTACCTTGAACTTCGATTAAGTGACCAGTATCTGTCATGACAACATTCATATCTGTCTCTGCATCTGAATCTTCTACATATTCCAGATCAGCAATAGGGTTACCTTTGTAAATACCTACAGAAAGTGCCGCAATCATGTGTTTAAGCGGGTTTGTTTTCAAAATACCTTTGGTGCGCATCCAAGAAAGTGCATCGACAAGTGCAACGCAAGCACCAGTAATAGAGGCTGTTCTTGTACCGCCATCTGCTTGAATAACATCACAATCAACTGTGATGGTGTTTTCACCCAATAAGTTAAGATCAACGGCTGCACGAAGAGAGCGTGCAATTAAACGTTGAATCTCTAATGTTCTGCCACCTTGTTTGCCACGAGCAGCTTCTCGTCCAGAACGAGTATGTGTTGCACGAGGTAGCATGCTGTACTCAGCGGTTATCCAACCTTTACCTTGGCCTTTCATAAAACGCGGAACACCTTCTTCTACAGAGGCATTACACAGAACTTTGGTATTCCCAAATTCGATTAGGACAGAGCCTTCTGCGTGACAAGTAAACTGACGAGTAATAGTGACTGGTCGAATTTGATTGGATGTTCTGCCGCTTGGACGCATAGGGAGCTCCTGAGTAGTGCATGAAAAAGGGAATATCGATAATGGGCGGCATTATATAGCTTCGGCTTTGTATAGGAAATTAAATAAGCAGAATTTAAGTTATTAAATCAACCTGGGGTGGTTGATGATGAGTTTATCGACGAAAAACGCCCGCAATTTAGCGGGCGCCTGTATCACGTAGCAGTAGATTATAGATGCTGATCTAAGAACTTAACGACTCGTTCGTAGTATTCGGCTCTATTCCCTTCATCATAAAAACCGTGGGTTTCAGCTTTCTTAACAAACCACTCGTAAGGCTTGTTGTGCTCGTCTAATGCGTCACGTAAAGCATTGGCTTGCTCAATAGGAACACGGCGATCTTTTTTGCCGTGCGCGATTAACAATGGCGCCTTAAGTTTGGCAACGTTGTTAACAGGAGAGAATGCCTTAAGCTTTTCAATATTGGTACCCAATGCGCTATTGAGATAGGCTTTACCGTATAGGCGGTCTGGGATGTCGCCTTCTGTGTACATCATTTCTAAATCGTAAACGCCAGCATTTGCAACGACACACTTAAATAAATCAGGTGCTAGAGTTGCAGACTGAACTGCTGAGTATCCACCGAAGCTGCCGCCCATAATGCAAACTCGATTTCCATCAATACCACCTTGAGATATGACGTATTTTGTCCCGTCAATAATGTCCTGCTGTACGGTATCGCCCCAATGTTTGTATCCAGCTAACGCAAATTTACGGCCATAGCCGGCAGAGCCTCTGAAGTTCACACGTAAAACGGCATAGCCTTGTGACGCTAATAGCTGAACTTCGCGATTGAAAGACCAGTAGTCACGTGAACCATGAGGACCACCATGCACGAGTACGACTAACGGAACATTTTGAGTTTTATCTACACTGACAGGGTAGGTAATATAGCCGCTGACTTTTAGCCCGTCTGAGCTATCGAACTGAATAGGGATAGACTCCGACAACCCATCTTTTTTCAAGTGAGGTAGGTTGGCAAACAGTATTGAGAGTTTGTTGTTCTTTTTATCGTATAGGTAATAAGTGCTCGGAGAAATATCATTACTCGTTCGAATTACCCAGAGGTTTTTATCGTTACTACGACTAGTGATACTCACTTCGTGACCAGGAAAAGCACCTAGCAGCTGTTTGAACAACGCTGCTTCTTCATTATTCTTTTGGTTAAACATTATATAAGTTGGGTAATCTGCGTCAGTGCGAATAGCATAAGCGCCAGTCCCATCTGATGTCGGCGAGACACTAGTAATGTCTACGCCTTCCTCTGTATATATGTGCTTTCTTTCGCCTGTTTCTAAGTTAAGGCTAAACAATCCAACTTTGTCTTGATCAAAATTGTCGAAAAGGAAGAGTGTATCCCCGTCTTCGCTGATAGTTATAGGATGAAAAGCTCCACCAAATGACTCATAAGCCATTTCTTCCCATTTGTTGTTACCTAAATGCTTGTATACACGCTTCTCATCCTCAGCGTTGACGCCGACAGCTAATCGAACATTACCTTTTCTATCGACGATTAAATCGGCGTAAGGAACCGGAGAGCGAGCAATCATTTTTCCTAGCTTGCCATTTTTAATGCCTAACTTATGGACAGTTGCTAAAGCCGAACCACTTTTTGATTGCTGAGTTGACGAAATCAATACATTTTTGTCGTCATCTTCCAATCGGCTGAGGATATCTGCCCAACCACGAATAGACTCTTTTCGCCTTAGCTTCGTATGCGTACTTTCGCTGAGCCCAGCTCTGTACCCATAAATCATGTTGCCACGCTTGCCGTTGAGATCAACGGCGTATAATTCGCCGTAATATCCTGCTTCTTCTTCCCAAACTTCCTTTTTGAGTACCTTAATGATTAAGCGTTTATTATTGACCCAGTTGAACTCACCGACTTCTTCGATGCCATTGAAATCGGCACCTCCGACAACTTTAAAAGTTTTGGTATCAAATATACCTAGTCGTCTCTTACCATTTGAGATTAATCCTACCGCTAAATGTTTGCCGTCAGGCGATAGTTTAGTTGAGAAGTAGGTGTTATCAGCGGCGAGGTCTTTAATAGTGACTTGTGGCGCTGCGTAAGCTGCACTCGACAAGAGTACAAATATAGCGAGTGTTTGGCGTAGTGACCGAAGCATTGCTCCTCCTCGCAATTGTTTATTCTTATAAATGTAACATTATGTTTCAGAGTTATACTCTCTCGCAATAAAACAAAAGTCAAAGTCTGCTGATAAATTGGTCAAATTAAGTGGCAAAAGCCGTAAAAACCTTCCTAGGTTTGACTCTCGAATAGCTTTCGTACACTCTTGCGTCAAAACAACTATTCATCAGTTGGCTGACTTTTACTTCAGTCACACAGGTTTCAGTACACTTAACTAGGTAACTCTATGATCTACAGCATGACTTCGTTTGCGAGAAGGGAATTAAAAGCCGAATGGGGCACAGCAACTTGGGAGATTCGTTCTGTTAATCAAAGATACCTCGAAACCTTTATGCGCTTGCCAGAGCAATTTAGGTCAATTGAGCCGATTTTACGTGAGCGTTTTCGTAAAAAGTTACAGCGCGGTAAAGTCGAATGTAACTTGCGCTTTGTCGCCAATGAAGCGGCGACTGATAAGCTGATTCTCAACGAAAAGTTAGCCAAGCAAGTGTTTGAAGCCGCTGGATGGGTTCAACAGTTGGGTGACACTCGTTCGATAGACCCTATGGATATAATGCGCTGGCCAGGTGTTGTTGAAGCCAACGAAGCGGATATTGATTCCGTGCAAGCTGACATCCTTGCCGAGTTTGATTTAACTCTTAAAGATTTTATTGCTTCTCGCGCTACTGAAGGTGAAGCAATGGCAAATGTTATTCGCCAGCGCTTAGATGCTATTAAGACCGAAGTTGAAAAAGTACGTGAACAAATGCCTGCCATACTGCAATGGCAGAAGGATAAAATCATAACGCGCTTTGAAGAAGCGAAGCTTGAGCTAGATGAAAGTCGTGTCGAGCAAGAAATGATAATGTTGGCTCAAAAAGTAGATGTTGCTGAAGAACTAGATCGACTTGATACGCATATTTGCGAAACTGGGAACATCTTAAAGAAAGGCGGTGTTGTAGGACGCAAGTTAGACTTTATGATGCAAGAGTTTAACCGAGAAGCGAATACGCTGGCATCCAAATCCATTAATAGCGAAGTCACCCAGTCTGCAGTTGAACTCAAAGTGTTGATTGAGCAAATGCGAGAGCAGATTCAGAACATAGAGTAGTTAGCTTTAAAACTCAAAAAAACTATAAGCTTCGATTTATTTAGTGGAGTGTTTTTATCTGCTCCATATTTAAAACCTGTTGGCGGTTGAAGTTAATGCAGCCTAGACGTTCTGCGTTTTAGGCTGATTACACACTTTTGCAACCGCTGAGATATGTTCGCTATTCATTCATAGCAGTCGTCAACCAAGCTTTTGCCAAAGCCCATCTGCGGTCAATGCTACTCATAGAACACTCCATTACATTGGCGATTTCCTTAATGTCTAGACCGATAAAAAATTTAAGCTCAACTAGTTCAGCTAGTTCAGGCTTTTTCTTACTTAGGTCAGAAAGAGCGTCGTTCAGTTGCGAAATGTGCTTTGACGTGGTCTTGTTGAAATGGAAGGCTTCTTGAAACTCAAGTGCTTGATATTTATGCTCTCTTCCTTTTCTTAAATTGTGACGCGCATGTTCAATCAGTATACGCTTCATAGTCTTAGCTATAGCCGCGTAATATTGTCTTCTATTTAGCCAGTTATGATTATCAGAATTAGATAACCTGATAAAGGATTCATCTACCAGTGATGTCAGACCGTAGGTGCTGTCACTTTGCTCTGTACGAAGTTGTTTAAATGCTATTTCTCTAAGTTGCTGGTAGACTCGCTTAAAGAGCTGGTTTTGTGCATCGTTGTTCAACTTATATTCATTAAGAAGAATTGTTATGTTCTCATCTTGATGAGTCAAGGTTAGCTACCTCACTTCCTAAATTATTATGCCTGTGTATGGTATGGTTTTAACATATTAAACGACAAATTTTTAAATTGAGATTCAAACCCCTATTGCGGATTGTACTAAAGCCTAATGGTTTGGTTTTGATAAATCTTCAAACAACTCAATGAAAAGCATAGTTGCGTCCTTTCTATTTTTATAAAGTGAAAATTGCTGTTCAAATTTGATTAGTGAGTCAGTGTTGCCATCTAATTGATAATTTGCGTAAGCTGAAGCAATATTTGCAAGCGCAATATGTTTGTGTGTTTTGTCCAACATATCATCAAAAATGTCTTTTGCTTCTAGTAAACTGAGTGAACCGCTCTCTAAATCATTGTCCATGAAATCAACTAATGCAGAGCACATTAGTGTGGATGCATAATAGATACTTTTAGTTCCAACGGTTTGTTCGAAACCTGATTTGGCTAACTCAACATAAGATCTTGCTTTAACCAAGTTTTTTGACCCCATATAATTCTGAGCTAAACTTAAATGAACATAGGCGAGGTTAAACAAGTCATTGGGGTAATATTGCTTCGACAGGTTCAAAACACTCTGTAGGTAGATACTACCTGTAGAATATTTACCTGTGAAAGTGTAGCGTATGCCTAAGTTCGTCTTGTTTATAAGGAAATTCATGCTGCCTTCACCATCGGTTTTGGCGCTTAGGTTTAAAACTTGCTCTCCCAACAATATTGCCCTGTCAAACAACCCTGCTGCAAAATAATAGGTGGCAAGCCCATTCAAAGCGGTTACATACTGTTTGTGATTTGTACCCAAAGTATCGCCAGCGACCTCAACAGCCTCTTCCTGATATGCAATACCTTGCTCATACTCCCCGAGCCTTACCAAAGTATCGCTTTGTCTCGCTAGGAGGTATAAATAAGTTAATGCATGTTTTTGCTCTTCAGGCAGACGTTGATATTTCATCAAGGTATTATGAAGAATCAATTTTGCTTCTTTAAAACGTGACGCACTAGCCAGTATACTTGCATAATATGCTTCCTCTTCAATTGCTCGGAAGCTTGATGTTCCAAAAACTCTTCCGGCTAAATTCCTGCTTTGGTTTGAATAAAGTATCGCGTTTTCTATGTCATGAATATGTTCATATCTAGTTGCTAAATTTGAAATTATCTCCCATTGCCTAACTTCGTCTAAGTTACTATTCGGTAGTAAGTTATATGCAGCTTCACCATGAACAAAGCTTTTTTCATGCAGATTATCCAAAGCATATGAACGGGATAACAACCAATGTGCACTTGCATCTAACGTATCATTTGGCCATTGTCCTCGATCGAGGATGCTATTTAATATGGTGATTGAGTCGTTGGTTTCTCCTAATCCAAAGTAAGTGTATGCAATGGTAAACAATAGTGGGAATTTCACCTCTGCGGTCAGATTTTGATTTTGATTAATTCTGTTTCTACCTTTTGATATAGCTTCTAATATCGTGACTTTCTCATTATTATTACTCCGTTGAGCAAACCTCGGATTCACATTTGTAAATATTTCGCCCAAAAGCTTACTTATTTGATCTGCTGATTGCTTTTCCGAAACTGCAACTTCTTTCTGCCTTTCAGCAATTTCTCTTTGGTTCTCGGCAATTTGGAACTGTTGCTTTATTACCTGATTCTGACGCAGAGTCACTATTGAAAAAATCACAATGATTGAGAGCACAGCTACAAAACTTACACTGATTGCAGCATTTCGCTGTATAAGTTTTTTTAATTCGTAACGCTTTGATTCTTTTGCTGCAGTAAGTGGCTTGTTATTAAAAAGGCGATTTAAGTCATCATCCAATTCAGAAACTGAACCATATCTATCTTCTTTCTTTTTAGCCGTAGCCTTTTTGTATATCCAGTCAACTTCTTCGTCAACAGCCTTTTTAAATTGTGTTACAGATAAACCTCTGAGTTTTGCAATTTTATTTAGTCTTTCGCATTTACAACTAGCAAGATATTCTTGCATTGATTCGGGTCTATATGCATTTAAATAACTTTGTTTCTCTTGAGGGCTCTTACTATTAAATTTTTCTCGCTGGAACTCTGGTTTTCCGACTAGTAAGCTAAACAACAGCATACCAAGAGAGTAAATATCTGACCGAACATCCATTTGTTCAAGCCCTGATAAATGTTCTGGACTCATAAACTCTGGCGTACCAATTTTTGAACCCTCAGATTCTACCTCTCTTTGTGAGTCTAAATTCGTCGCGATACCAAAATCTATAACCACAGGGATAGGTCCCGTGCTTAAGTTACGTACCAATATATTTTCTGGCTTTATATCTCTATGCAAAATTCCATATTGATGGCTGTAGCTGATCCCTCTACAAATTTGTAAAAATAATGACAAGCGCTGTTTTATACCCAATTTGTTACGGTCACAATGCTCCAATAGAGTTTTTCCCTCAATATATTCCATTGCTAGGTAAGGAGTGCCGTCAGGAGAAAAGCCGACAGAATAAATGGTTGCTATATTGGGATGATTAAGCTTTGCAAGACTGGCTTGCTCAAAGTTAAAACGCTCAAAAAAAGACCTTGGTGCTTGTTGGTATATCATTTTAATCGCAACATAACGTTGAACAGGTTCTTTTTGTTCTGCCTTTAGTACTATTCCTGAGCCACCTTTACCAAGAACTTGGACAATATCGAAATCACCAAATCGCTGTCCTATCCATTCTTGTGGCTGTGAACTAAACAGTGCATTAGCAAAAGTTTCCTTTATGCCTTGTGAAAGGAATGGATGAGTGTTTTCAAAATTGAGTATCAGGCTAGTAAGCAGGACCTGCAATTCCTCATCGACTTTGTGTTCTTTGAAAAACTCAGAGTGTTGAGCTAATGGAAGTTTACATAATTGAAAAAAAAGGCTCTCAATAGTATCCCATGTTTCTTTTCGATTTTTATTGAAGGGATCTTCTAAAGAGGAAATGTCGGGCATTAAGTCACAATACAAAAGTATAAGTTTAGTCAGGGTACCTAAAATGTAAAGCAAAAAACCGCGCCCATAATCAAGGCATTTTGCTCTTGTCGGCAATGAACATATTCAGCCTAAATTTATCCCTACAAGACAAATATTTGAAAAGACTGACGTGAATTTCTGAAAGTGATCGCATTAATTAATACCGTCAATAAACGTCTTTGCACGCAAAAATATATAGGTAGCAAAATGTTAAATCGAGGCGAGCTCCAAATTTCCCAATCTAATCCAAAGTTATCTCAAATCGCTCAGATGCATTGGACGGCGGAATTGAAGTCAATCATCTTTCAGAAAGGACAAGTAATTATTCAAAAGGGACAAATAGTGAGCGGAGTTTACATCTTACATTCTGGTTCTCTGAGGATCTATACAATGGATTTCAATGGGATTGAGAAGCCGATTGATCACATACGTGCTGGCGAAATGTTCCTTTTTTCACTCGAACGTAATATGAAAAGCTTAACGTTTCCAGCGTGGTTAAAAGTTGATTCTTCACAAGCTGAAATCAAATATGTTTCTGCCTCCGTTTTTTGGAAAGCTTATGCGGATGAACCGCATATACGAGATTCTATTATCGAAGCATCATTACGTCGTATATATAGCATGATGTCTGTGATCGAAAAGACATTGGTTTACGATGTAGGATCTCGGATAGTTCATTTCTTATTGCTCGAATGCCTCCAGAGTAGAAATATTAAGTTAAGTCACCAAGATATAGCAGATCGAGTTGGTACATCAAGAGAAAGAGTTTCTAAGTATTTGAAGTTACTAGAGAAAAATGGTTTTGTTAAGCTCGGTCGAATGAAAGTCATCGTGGGCTCGATTGAAGAACTAGCAAAACTAATTCCTAAACATGCTTTATGACATGAGATACATACGAAGCATATTGCCTCCATTATAATTTTTGGCTTAGCCCAAAACAGAGAATACACCTTCTGTATAGAGCCTCTTCCTGGACAAAGATACTTAAAAAGAGAACCCTAAGGCGACACCATAGACAATGGCGTCTTCTGAGCCGATGTGATCATCAAAATGGACTTGGGGTGATATGGTGTATTTTCCAAATTCAAATTCGTATAGCGCGCCAAAACGTGTAACAAAGACGTCTTCCTCCTCACCGTGCTCAAACCCTGGGCCTACTTGCAAGATAAGTCCATTTTTGAGGTGAATATCGGCCACGGCTAAGATTGTCCATGCGTCAATCCCTCCGAGAGCATATTCGGCAACACCTCCCAAACCTATGAGTTCGTTGATGCGGTATTCGTAATCAATACCCTGTGTGAAGCCTGTCTTGCCCTCTAAATCTGTAGTGCCCAAAAAAACGGAAATATGGTGACGACCATGAGGTAAATGGTG
Source organism: Alteromonadaceae bacterium M269 (assembly GCA_004353515.1). GTDB lineage: Bacteria > Pseudomonadota > Gammaproteobacteria > Enterobacterales > Alteromonadaceae > M269. The sequence continues at coordinate 366,359 of SMNZ01000005.1, forward strand.
TTCATCATGTACCGACGTTTCACTCGATAAAGCAGGTAATGAACTCAATGCAAAGAGAATTAGTGCGAGAGTTTTAGCATTGCCATGACATTTGCCAACAGAATTATCAGACATAACCGAGAATTTGCCGTTACTAGTAAAGTTTGTATCATCACTCATATCCAATTCCCATGTACCAATTAAGACTTGTGCCTCTTAATACGCACAACTCCCTCTACCTGCTGACATATTCCTTTGGATAGCGGTAATGGGTAATTGTGCGTAAGCTACTTAAAAATAGGGTTAGCTAAACTTTATTTTTTAAATGCTGACTTTATGGCTCGCACAGTATTTTTCGTGTTATCTATTTTGCTTGCGATGAAGCGGAAATTGGTTAAAGATGCTTGATATCCATCGTAATTGTCGGTAATTGCTCCAGCAGTGGCATCGGTAACAACCATGACTTCAAACCCCTGTTCGGTTAGTTCACGCATGTGAGATTCGGTGCATAGGTTGGATGACATACCACCTAAAATAACTTTATCTACCCCGCGTTTACGTAATTGTAAAACTAAATCATTCGATTCAGGGCCGTATAATTTGTGCGGGCTAGTCACAACTGTTTTTCCATTATTAATATAAGGTTTGTATTGCTCTAACCAGTCTGAGCCTGACCCTTCAAATCCATCTAAGTCCAGCTGCCCTTCTCGCTCAAACATGTGAATGCTGTGCATCAGAACTTCAAGTGCACCCTCAAATTGCCACTTATGGTCGTGAGGATAATACCAATGCGGTGAGATAAAAACGGGGAGATCAACTTCACCTGCCACTTTAAATAAGGAATCTAAGTTTTCCACAGTACCATTTTGGGTAACACTCTTTCCAACAACTCCCCAAGTAACCCCCTTAGGTGACAAAAAGTCGTTTTGTGGGTCTGTAATGACCAATGCCGTATTGCCTTTTGTAATTGTAAAACCAGGCATAGGTAAACCATCATTGACTGGTGGTTTTTTTGCAGTCGCTACAACAACCTTGTCCTTCGCTTGCAAATTAAAACCCGTGATCATTAAAGTTGCTCCTATTATTATTAGGATCGATTGAATGCGTTGCTTTCTGTTCATGATTGAATCTCTTTTGTGTTTGAGATCACAAATATAATGAGGGTAATATGCTTTGTATGTGTCTTGTGTCACAAAGCATATTTGGGAATTAGCTTTGTTCGTTCTTTGTGGTAAGCACATATATTGGTATAGAAGCTTGGTGGACGTGGAAGTCTTGGTTTTACTGGATACATAAAATTCGAAGCAACAAGAAGGCTCAGAAGATAGATTAATTCGAGCCTGTATGGCTAAATAACCTCCGCCAATGCTCTCAGCTCTATTTATTTGATTCCTCTATAAATTTAAAGCTAACCGTCCCTCTTATACCCTCTTTGCTCCATGTGAAAATATTAGTCCTAACTCAATGGATCTACCCAGATGATGAACTATAGTTAACGATGTTCACTAGAGGAGATGGTAATGTTTCTAACAAGATTAGTTTATGCGAGTACGATCACCGACGCTTTTCAGCACACAGATATAGAAAGTATTCTGTTTAAAGCGAGGGAGCAAAACGCGAAGATTGATGTTACTGGCATGCTCTGCTTCAATCGAAAATATTTCTTGCAATGCCTTGAAGGCTCTAGAACAAACGTCAATAAGACTTACCACAAAATATTAAATGATAGACGTCATACCCGAATTATATTGCTGGATTACAAAGAAATCAGCGTTAGAGAGTTTGGTAGCTGGTCTATGGGGTATATGCCTGAATCAAGCATGACTAAACCGATCAATCTGAAATACTCAGGTAAATCCGATTTTGAACCCTATGAAATGTCGGGTGACAGTGCCTGGAAAATGATGATTCGTTTAAAAGAGAACATTCCTTCGGTTTAAACTCTTCCAACTCTAAGTACTTAAAAAGAGAACCCAAAGGCGATGCCGTAGACAACGGCATCTTCTGAGCCCGTGTGATCATCAAAATGGACTTGAGGTGAGATTGTGTATTTTCCAAATTCAAATTCGTATAGTGCGCCAAAACGCGTAACAAAGACGTCTTCCTCATCGCCGTGCTCAAACCCTGGCCCTACTTGCAGGATAAGACCGTTCTTAAGATGAATATCGGCTACGGCTAAGATTGTCCATGCTTCAATCCCTCCAAGTGCATACTCTGCAACGCCACCTAAACCTATGAGTCCGTTGATGCGATATTCGTAATCAATACCCTGTGTAAAGCCTGTATTGCCCTCTAAATCTGTAGTACCCAAAAAGACGGAAATATGGTGACGACCATGAGGTAAGTGATGCTCATCATGTGCCGATGTTTCACTCGATAATGCCGGTAATGAACTCAGTGCAAAGAGAATTAGCGCGAGAGTTTTAGACATGAAATCTTCTTAATGTGAGTGTATTCATAGACTTAACATAGTTTGCGGTGCCGTTTTGTCAATAAATACTTACACAAAGTAGACCTAAGTTTTAGACAATAAATCTGATTTGCCGTTTTTGTGCTCTCTTGGCTTGTTCTCTAGTCCTCTAGAGTGGATTAGGGCTGCGAATAGCGCTACTATTTGTCACCAGATATTTTGTTGTGTAATAGGGTGGAAGCCCTGCTAACTGTTGCCTTGAGATAAACTATGCCAGCTGATCGTTATGATGATGACTTACCTAAAATCGTATTAGAAAAAGAAGATAGGGTGTCTTTTCATCAGCCTTCAGGCGCAACACCGACGTCTTCCTCTTCATCAGCAACTGATTCGTTGGATGAACCGAAAAGCTCATCAGGTGGTTCTTCATTCACTGTTGTGCTTGCGCTATTGATAGCTCTAGGGGCTGGTGGTGCATCGGGATGGTTGTATACCCAGAATGAAGCACAGAAAAAAGTATTGTTAGATGCGCAACAACGCATTGCTGAACTTGAGAATCGACTTTCTGCAACTGACGAAGAGATGGGGCAATCGGCGGTAGCTTTGCAAGTTAAGGTGACTGAGCTAGGTGAAAAAGCTGATCAGCTATGGGAACAGATGGATAAGCTTTGGGCATCTGCATGGCGTCGTAACCAGTCAGAAATTAAAACGCTTCGCCAAAAAGTGGACAACCAATCGGGTGATCTATCAAAGCAATTCTCCGTTGTTGAATCTGAACTTGGGTTGGCGACGACTACTTTAGGTGTTCTTCAAGAACAGCTCTCTGCACAGCAAGAGCGTACTCAAGAACTCGCGAGTTCCATAACAGCTGTTGCGAATAAAGGTGGTGAGAGCGAGCAGACGATTGCTAATCTAAGATCTATGTTAGTGGCGACAGACAACACGAATAATGCCTTGCTAAAGCGTCTTAATGCATTAGAGGAATGGCGAAAAGAGTCTGAAAAAAGCACCACACCCACACAGACTCAACCGGAAGGTGAGCCTGTCGTTGGCTCAGTTACGCCTCCATAGGCGGGTGGATAAGATAGGTTAGATTGTCTGCTCTGGGAGATTGATGTTTTTCACACAGAGCTTCCCAACTCATTGGTTTCGCAAATAGATACCCCTGAACATAGTCACATTGGTGTTGGAGCAAGTAATTGAATTGCTCGGGCGTTTCTATGCCTTCTGCAACGGTTTGTAGACGATAAGACTTTGCAATAGAGATAATGGCTTTAACCATGGTGGACTTTGTTTCGTTGTCGCCAGTTAAGTTGTCGATAAAGGACTTATCTATCTTCAGGCAATTCACTGGATAACGAACGAGTTGGTTAAAGGCTGTGTAGCCTGTTCCAAAGTCATCTAGAGCTAAACCGATACCCATTGCTCTTATATCATTGAGTACAGCGATACTTCTTTCGTCGGTTTCTATCAGACTCGTCTCAGTGATCTCAAGCTCAATAAAGTTAGGATCAATCTTGTATTTGTTTAGCAGCTTCTTGAGGTGCTTGGTAAATTGAGGATTATGCAGCTCTAGAGCTGAGATATTGATGCAAAACTTAATCGGAGGCTCAATAAAAAAGTTTTGCTCTGACGATATTTTCTTAAAGGTTGCTTCTATGACCCACAGATCGAGATGTTTGATCATGTCGTACTCTTCGGCAATTGGGATGAAAATATCCGGACCAATACCTTTTAAGCTTTCAGCCTGGCATCGCACCAGAACCTCTGCACTATGAATTTGGAGTGTTTTACTATCAAATATGGGCATGAAGTTGAGTGTGAACTCATCTTGTTGCAAGGCTTTCTGTAACTTCTCAGCCACTTGCTTACGGAAATAGATATCCTTAGATACGCTTTCGTCAAACAACTTGAATTGGTTTTTACCGCTTTTCTTGGCGTAGTACATCGCCGAATCAGCGTGCCCGATTAATCTATGATAGTTATTCGCAACTTTATCAGTCGCCGCAATGCCTAAGCTGACAGTGATTTTTATAGAGTTGCTACTCAAGGCAATCGGTGAGTGCATAGCTTTGATAATACGCTCTGCTAGCTTCAATACATCGTCTGTATCAAGCTCTTTGAATACGATGGCAAACTCATCTCCGGATAATCGTGATAAGGCGTAACTGTCGTGACCACCTTTGGGAATAAGTTGTCTAAGCTTGTAGCAGAAGCCGCACAGAAGCTCATCTCCAACGATATGTCCGTAGCTGTCATTGATCTTTTTGAAATCATCGATATCGAAATAGAACATGTGCAGAGGCTTACTGTTTGAATGGCTATTGTTCCGGGTTACCCAATCTTGTAAGCCACGACGATTTAATAGACCTGTGAGGGTATCTGTGGTTGATATTACTTTTAGCTTATTGCGTTGCATGGTGATCAGCAAAATAATCGCTAACAGCCACATAATGAGCATGATTTTTAGTAAATCCTGCTCGGAAATGAGTTCACCATAGAGCTTGGCTTTTAACACGCGAATACTGTATTCACCAGGGTTAGACATGTTGTCTGTGACTATCTCTAGATAAGAGATATTAGAAAAGTCTAGCTGACCGTTTTCAAACCCAACACTGTATTGTTCGACCCACCAGTTTTCTACCTGAAAGGCATTGAGGGGAACAATAACAGGGGCGTTATATTTGTCTGGCTGATAAGTAACACTATTAAATTTAAGTGATACATCGTCTTCAAGTTTTGAGTATGCCTCACCAAAGTTTCGTAATGAGACTCGGATTTTAGGACGAGCTAGAGGGGCTTCATAGGTGATATACAGCTCAATGTGGTCATAGTTTTCAATGTTGAGCCCTTTTGAAGGGGCACCTTCACTGAGGGTGAGATTAAGTCCACAGAAGTTGTAGTCATAAGAGTCGCTTAGGCTGCAATTAACACCTACCTGGTTTCCGTCAGATACCAATGCACTTGTGACGTTACTGGAGGATATTTTTCCATATTCACTGTAATTTTCAGGCAAGGTTAAGTCTAATTCGACTTTAAGCGCCCCCATCCGATGGGCGAGAATCGCTAAAACTGAACATAAAAATAAGCTTACAACAACCTTTCCGTTCAACTCTGACAACAAACCAACACCTTCTACTTTGGCTACAACAAATAGATTCGGATGCAAGAGTATAGGTTAATTTTTTGCGAATGCTTAGTTTTTTGTTAAAAAACAGTGGTTAATAGTAAATTTAGGCCATTTAAAATAAAAAAAGGTTACCATTTTTAAAAGGTAACCTTTGGACGGTACGCCCCTATTGAGGTTTTTAGTAATAGCGGCGTTTTTTATAGCGCTTATATCTTTTCTTATAACCTCGATGTTTATATGAAGAGCGATAGCGTTTCTTATAGCCGTGACCATAGTGCTTTCTTTTAAAGCTACTTCGATAACCCTTTCTATAACTCCCTCTATAGCCTTTTCTGTATCCCTTTTTATATCCGCGTGAATAGCCTTTGTTGTATGTTGCTCTTGAGAAGGTACCTCGAGAAAACGTTCCTCTAGATCTAGAGAAATGTTTGTCTCCGCCATAGGAACGTCTGACTTTGTTTCTATAGTTAGCGTAGTGCGGATAGTAGCTACGGAATTTTCTGTTGCTGTAATAGCGCTTGTGTCCGTGATTGTAATGCTTCGCTACTTTGCGCCCAAAGTGATAGCTAGGGCTCCAGTAAAATCGGCCTCGTGAGTGATAGTGAGCCGGACGTTTCCAATAGTATGGATTGTTGGCATGTCGCCATCTACCGTAAACAATTCTGGTATCGTAATAAGGGACATAAATAACTTCAGGATTGGCCGAAACGATGCTGATTTCACCCTCTTCTTCCAGTACCTGAGTATGTTCATTATCAGGTAAAGAGCCATGCTCTTGTGCTTTGGCTCTTAAAGATTGGACACCTGCGAGCAGATCTGCAGGGTGTTGTTGGTAAGCATCTCCCAAGTTCTCTAGCCAATATAAATCGTTGCTTAAGTCTTGAAGCAAGTCGTTAAACGGAACGAGTGCAAGTACGCTTTCAGGCCAGTTTTTAGATTCAGCTTCTATCAGAGCGTCTTCTGGACTTAAATCACTATTTTCCTCACGCCATTCAGCGGCTTGGATAATATCGAGAGGATAGGCTGATGCTTCGAGAATATGGGACAGTAAAGTGTCTGGGTAGAGTGCAATGGGGGCGAGGATTTGCTCGACTTCGCTTTGTTCTATAGCGACTTCTTCTTCGAATTCCTCATCGAGTTCTTGAGCTTGAACGGCAGAGGAACTCATGACAATACATGAAGTGAAAAGGATTCCCCATAAAAGCACTGACAGCGAACGAAGTAGCATAGTTGCATCTCCACTTATCGATTACATGCTTAAAACATATAACGTGACAAGACTTAACGGCGACTGAATCTACCAATATGTCATAAAATTGTGATAACTGAACTCGTTGGCGCTATGCACTTTTAATAATTTGGGGGTGTAGCGCCAAAAGAGGATGGAGTTTACTTTAAGAGGTGAGGATCGAACTCGTGCCCAAGCTTTTGGGTTTTTGTTTTAATATAACCTTTATTGTCGTCTGTGATGCCATGATCAATAGCAAGCCTTTCGACAACATTAATACCCATCGACTCTAGTGCCGCAATTTTTTTAGGGTTATTGGTCATCAGCGAGACTTTCTGTACATTGAGTTTATCCAACATGTACTGGCAAATGCTGTAGTCTCTTAAGTCTGCATCAAAGCCAAGATGCTCGTTTGCTTCTACTGTATCTAAACCGGTGTCTTGTAGGTTGTAAGCTTTAATCTTATTGAGTAAGCCGATGCCACGGCCTTCTTGGCGTAAGTAAAGCAATACACCGCGTCCTTTATCGACGATATTCTTGAGCGCACGCTCTAGCTGGAACCCACAGTCGCATCTTGTGCTATATAGCGCATCACCAGTTAAACACTCAGAGTGAACTCGAATGAGTACAGTGTCATCTTCGCTCCAGTCTCCATAAGAGAGAGCGACGTGTTCTTGATTAGACTCTACCTCGACAAAACCGTGAATTTTGAATTTGCCATGCTGAGTTGGCAGATCAGCGGTGCTGATGTAATCGAAACGAGGAGTGGAATCTTTCATTAACTTAAAACTACCTTTAAATCTAGGTCGCACACTATAGCCAGAAAAAGAGCAGATGCAAGATGGCTAATAGGCGAACACTTAGATTATATCACGATAAGGAATGAAGTCTTTGAGTGCTTGAGGTTTAGCAACACCATAGCCTTGGGCGTAATCTACGCCGATTTTACCAAGCTCGACCATGATTTCTTTAGATTCAACGAATTCCGCAACAGAGCCTATACCCATAGCTTTGGCAATATCATTGATAGAGGTCACCATGGCTAAGTCTATCGGATCAGTTAGTAAGTCTTTGACAAAGCCGCCGTCAATCTTAACGAAGTCGACCGGGAAGTTTTTCAAGTAGCCATATGACGAAAAACCGCTACCAAAGTCATCAAGCGCAAAGAAACATCCTAATTGTCTGAAGGTTTTAATAAACTCCAATGTTTCCTGCATTTTGACAATTGCCATGCTTTCCGTGATTTCAAAGCAGATTTTCTTGTATGGAATCTTATATTTCTCAAAGGCATTTAAAACGAAAAGACGCAAATCATTGTCGGCTAGCGAGTGTGCACTTAAATTGATATTGCATCGTCCTAGAGCGTCTAGGTGTTCGCGGTTTTCATTAAACCACTTAAAGGTGTTATCAATTACCCATCTGTCTATTTTGGCTGTGAGGTCGTAGCGCTCCGCTGCAGGTAAAAAAGCGGCTGGTGGCACAACGTCGTTGTCGGCGTTACGCATGCGTAACAGGATTTCGTAGTGATGTCCTGAAGCCATCTTCTTCAATGGGATGTAATGTTGGTAATAGAGTTCGAAGCGATCATCTTCAAGTGCTCTGTTAATGTGATTAACCCATTCAAGTTCGCTTTCATAGCGCTGAATATGTTCATTTTCGTCCGAGTAGGTATGAATCTGGCTCCGCCCTTGTTCTTTGGCGGTATAACAAGCGGCGTCCGCCATACTCAAGAGTTGCTCTGTGGTGAAAACATTTTCATTATATGGAACTAAGCCGATGCTGATCCCCAATGAAAAAATACGGTTATCCCAGATGAAACGGAATTCTTTTACGGCGTTAAGTAGCTTATTGGCAATTAAGAAGGAGGTATCTGCATATTCGCCCTCTAGCAAAACACCAAATTCGTCACCGCCAAGTCTGGCGAGTATGCCCTTGTCTGAAATCACGTCATTCAATTGCTGTGACAGCTGTTTTAAGAGGATGTCGCCTGCTTTGTGACCGCAACTGTCGTTGACGATTTTGAATTGATCGAGGTCCATATACAGCAACGTTAGTGGCTCATTGCTGATCTTTGTTTGTTCCAAGGATTTGCGTAAACGTTTTTCGAACTCTCTTCTGTTGTATACGCCTGTTAAGGAATCATGAGTCGCCATGTATTCCATGTTGATATCCGATTGTTTGCGTTCCGTGATATCGATAACAGAGCCATACAGGAGTTTGCGTTCCTCTTCTTCACGCACTTGGGCCGACACCATTCCCCAGAACACACTGCCGTCTTTACGGCGACCTTTGATTTCTATCCCTGCTGTCGTTTCTTGCTCGAGTAGTCGTCCAACTAGAACATCTCTGTCTTCCGGGCTTGCGTATAGCTGCGAGGTCTTTTTAACCATTTGCAGCATTTCCTGTTCATTTTCGTAACCAAAAAGCTTGCACATAGCTGGGTTTGTTGTGATGAGATCGCCGTCCAAGGTCGCACTATACAAGCCTTCTGCCGAATTTCGGAAGATGTCGTAGAACTGACGAAGATCATTGATAAGATCACCTTGGCGCTGTTGGCGAAACTTAATCAGCACTTCTTCGTGGACCTCAATCGCTACAGCTATGATAAGTAAACCAAACAACATCAGTACAATGTAGATCAGGCTGAATGGCATGCTGAGAGAAATACCGTTGAGGTAGAAAGTAATAGAGGTTAATGCGGTAACGGCGATTATCATCCAGCCAATAACATAGAGTCTATTGGGTAAGCTATCGTGTTGATTCCGGTATGACATTGACAGAATAAGTTGAAGTCCAACGTTCACAATAGCCAGCCCTGAAGCAACAATGATTTGCCAGTAACTATCTAAAATGAACCCAGCCAAAACGATAAGTACTGCGCATGTATAGGATGTTGCTCGCCAGACCATGGGTACACCGTGCAATATGAGATGCGCGACCTTGGTGGAAGCAAAAACGGCCATACCAATGCACAGTGTCGTGATAAGTGAAATGTAAGAACTGAGCCCACTGACTTGACCAATAATCCCTTCAACATTCAAAAATAGCAGGGCAAAACATAAAGTGGATACGGAAAACCAGAACCGGATAGGGCTGCGTAAAATTGTGTAAGTGCATAGAAAATACAAAAAAGAGGTTAATAACCCACCGCTTACCAAACCGATAATGACGAGATTAATTTGCTCGGAAGTAGAAAAGTTCTGTGTCTTCCAATATTCAAGTGCGAAGACCATAGGACCATCATCAATAAAGCGAAGGTAAATGTCCAACTCATCGCCCGGCAATAAGTCCATGGGAACAGCGAACTGCCTAAAATGGATGGGCCTGTTACTAAAAGGCCTGGCAGCTCCCATGTTGACGGAATTGCGGATGCGCCCCATTTTGTCGATTACAAAAACATCGACAATATCGAGATTGGGGTTGGAGATAATCATGGCATATTGCTGGCTTTGATTACCTTGATAACTGATATGAATCTTTCCCCAAAGCGCTTGGTGATCTTCTAGTGGAGAGATATCTAAGTCGGAGATCCAGTCGCCCCGTTTTTTAACATCCGAAAGCTGACTATTTCTGTCTGTTCTTATGAGTTGCAAAAGTTGGCGAACGTTTTTGTACTCAAAACTCTTATCGACAATGACGCTATCAGCAGAGACCTGATTGCTAACAAAGATGATTCCTAGGAGGAATATAAACCTAGTGATGAAATGCATAGGCGAGTTCAAAGAGATGCCATATTGGATAAGTGTTGAATGTCCATATCAGATTACAAACGACCCTGTTCTTCGCCTTGGTATATTGCGTATTTTTTATTCATCTAAATGATGTATACAAAAATAGTTTATTAGATTCAGTATAAACGGTTTTTGTATGATAAATCTATTAGACTGCATTCTTGGAGATAACGCTATACATATCAAGTAGTTTTTCCTGTTTTTCAGGTTCTAGTGACTCGATCCAAGCAGCCTCGCATAAGTGTTCAATATTGAGAATAAATAGCGTGTTTTTAAATCTAAAAGTAAGCTGATGTCGGTCAGCTCCTTCCTCTAAGGATACAATGTCGATAATAGGCTTTTGTGAAAACTGCTCAATAAAATTAATCCACTGCTCATCATCAAGCCAATTAATGCATTGGAGTTTGATAGATCCTTCGTCGAATGAATATTGAATGTTTTGTTCCAACTGCTGCATATAAAACTATTTTGATCTCGTGTCGCTGGTCTGTCGTATTAATTTGTGTACTAACTATCGTCTTAAGTTCTTTGAGAACTATTATTGGCGCTAGGGGCTATTAGTCTTTGGTGTATAGGTTTTGTTCTAAATAAAGGCTTTTTGATCGAGGCGTGGACTTGCAGGCTTATAAATATCAGTCAAAAGTGCACAACAAAGAGCAAAATGCCTTTATGACGAATCCTTCGGACGGCATCTGTTTGTTATTTATACTGCATCAGAGCCTATTCGTTTATATGAATAAACCATATAGTCTCTTGGTTGCCTAAACAACAAACAACTCGCTGCAAAACTGTACAGTAAAGACTAATAGACCCTAGCATATTAGCTGAGATTCCAGTATATCTACAGTGTGAGCAAAAGAGTCTGTTTATCTGTGCTGTAAGTGCAGCAGATTCTAACAATTAGAAGGTATATCCAATGACTATGTCGTCTTTTCGCAAGGTAACTCTATCTTGTGGTTTATTATTTCTCGGTATCTTTTCTCAAGCCCAAGCGGCGGATATAGCAGCAGGTAAATCAAGTTCTGTTGCCTGCGCAGCCTGCCACGGTGGGAACGGTATCTCTGTTATCCCCAATTACCCTAACTTAGCGGGCCAAAAAGAGTTGTACCTTGTATCGGCGATAAAAGCCTATAGAGATGGTGGGCGTCAAAACCCTATTATGACGCAAATGGCATCAAACTTATCAGATGAAGATATCGCTAACTTAGCTGCTTACTTCTCTAGCTTAGATCCCGCAGGGAAATAGCCTTTAGGGGCTCACTGGAAAAAAAGGATTTATGGATCAAAATTTATTAAAAGTTATCGAGTTCTCTTTAGAATTGGAGAAGCTCAAGAATGTCCTTCGTCGGACGAAACCTATCGGTTTAGATCGCTTTGAAAACAGTGCTGAGCATAGCTGGCAGATTGCGCTGGTGGCTTTGTCGCTTGTTCCTCATGCTAAACAGGCTGTCGATACGGCGAAGGTTGTTTCTATGCTACTGCTACATGATGTTGTTGAAATCGATACAGGTGATAAGTTTGCCTATGATGCGAATCATGATGATTACGAGAATGAGTTGGCAGCAGCGAAGCGTATCTTCGGACTGCTGCCGACTGAAACTTGTGACAAGTTCTTAAACTTGTGGATTGAGTTTGAGCAGGCGGAAACTGCAGATGCACGTTTTGCAAAAGCGGTCGACCGGTTACTGCCTGTTATTCAAAACATCAGTAATAAAGGACAAAGCTGGATCAATCATAAAGTTACTGTCGATCAAGTTCTGCACAAAAACGCAGGCATAGCCGACTTGAATGATGATTTGTGGTCTTGGGTTAAGGAAGAAGTTGAAAAAACATTTTCCGAACATGTGTAGAGCAGCTAATCAGTTGCTGCATAAAGTTATTAACGATAAAGAGTGATCGTAAAGTGCGATTTATCGGTATGACAATTGACGGTAGCTAGAGCAACACGCTCTAAAATAAAACGGAACAAGATATGATAAAACTGCATCACTTGAATAACTCTCGATCACAACGCATTTTATGGATGCTGGAAGAGATTGGTGTTGAATACGAGATCGTTCACCATCAACGTGATGCACAGACAAACCTTGCTCCTGAAAGTTTAAAAGCGGTGCATCCATTGGGTAAGTCGCCAGTGTTAGTTGATAACGATGTCGTCATCCCTGAGTCAGGCGCTATTATTGAGTACCTCGCTCGGACATATGCACCAGAAGCTATGTTACCTAGTGACAACCCTACTGACTTAAGCCAATACGTTTACTGGATGCATTTTTCTGAGGGCTCACTGATGCCGCCAATGGTTATGCGTCTCGTGATGGAGAAAATTAAAACCTCACCCAAGCCATTCTTTGCCCGAGGCATCGCAAATAACATTGCTAACAAGGTGTTAGCGAGTTTTGTAACGCCTAATATTGATAGAAACCTAGGCTATATCGATCAATATTTAGCAGGAAAGGAATGGTTTGCTGGTGATCATGTCACGGGCGCTGATGTGCAAATGAGTTTCCCGTTAGAAGCGGTGGTTGCAACTGGTGGCGCAAAGTCTTATCCCAATATTACGGCCTTTGTGAAGCGAGTTCATGAACGAACTGCTTATCAAAGGGCGCTTGAAAAAGGTGGTGATTACGCCTACGCCTAGCCTAAATGTTTACTGATAGCGTCCAAAAACTCTTGGCCGTACCGCTCTAATTTAGTCGCACCTACGCCACTAACCTCTAACATTTCTCGGGACGTTTGAGGGAGCTTATCCGCCATATCAACCAGTGTTGCATCACTAAAGACAACAAAGGGCGGGACTTCTGCTTCGTCCGCAATTTTCTTACGTAAATGTTTAAGCTTCGCGAAGAGGGCTTTGTCGTATTGACGAGAATCGAGTGGGTTTTCTTTTTTGGTATTAACACTCAACCTCGGAACTGCGAGTGTTATTTCCTGCTCGCCTTTAAGTACTGCTCGAGCAGCTTCAGTAAGCTTGAGAACGGAGTTTTGCGTTATATCGATGCGTATCAGGCCTTGGTGGATTAGCTGGTTAATTACATTGTGCCAATAAGCATCAGCTTCGTTTTTGCCAATCCCAAAAGTCGTGATTCGTTGATGTTCATTTTCGATGATGCGTTTAAGCTGTTTACCTCGGAGCACGTCAACAACGTATTGAATCCCTTCACTCTGTTTTATGCGGTAAATACAGGAAAGTAGCTTTTGTGCTGCCACGGAACCATTGAATTTTCGTGGTGGATCAATACAGATATCGCAATTTCCACAGGGTTGGTCATTGTATTCCGCAAAATAGTTGAGGAGTACTTGTCGGCGACAAGTTTGTGATTCTGCAAAGGCTTGCATTGCCGCAAACTTTTGTAATTCGATTTCTTGTCTTTCGACATTGTCACTCATTGCAATCCAACGTTGAACACGAGAAGCGTCTTTTTCGTTAAATAATAAGAGCGCTTCTGCTGGCAAGCCATCGCGGCCTGCTCGTCCAGTTTCTTGGTAGTATGCCTCAACACTTCTTGGTAGGTCGTGGTGAATAACGTAGCGAACGTTTGGCTTGTTAATACCCATGCCAAACGCAACTGTGGCAACAACTATATCGATATTGTCTTGGATAAAGTTACGTTGCACCCGGTTTCTGGTTTCGGCATCATGGCCTGCGTGATAGGCACCGCAGTTATACCCTTTTTCTTTAAGCTTACTGACGAGTTCATCAACCTTGGCGCGGCTTCCACAATAGACGATGCCGCTACCTTCTCTGGTCTTAAGGTAGTCACAGAGTTGATCAAAAGCTTTAAACTTTTGAATTAAGTTATAACGGATATTCGGACGGTCGAAACTGCCTTTGTAGATTGTTGGATTGTTTAGGTTAAGTTGATGCAGTATATCGTTTCGTGTCGCTAAATCGGCGGTAGCTGTTAACCCCATCATAGGGACGTTTGGAAAAAAGCGTTTGAGCTGACCGAGCTGTCGATACTCGGGCCTAAAATCATGCCCCCAGCTAGAGACACAGTGAACTTCATCGACAGCAATTAAATCTAGCTGAATGTTTTGTAGACGCTCAATAAAGTCTGGATGAATAAGGCGTTCAGGTGCGACATAGATAACTTTGTATTGGCCGTTGTACATGCCATTGTATGTCTCAACTATCTCTTGGGATGTTAGGGAGGATGTTAAGCACGCCGCACTAACACCATTGGCTAACAGAGCATCGACTTGGTCTTGCATCAGCGATATTAGCGGTGAAACGACTAAAGTCACACCTGACATAACCAATGCTGGAACTTGATAGCATAGCGATTTTCCACCACCCGTTGGCATAAGTACAAGAGTATCTTTGCCTTCTAAGGTTGCATCAATAACTTCACGTTGCCCAGCTCTGAATTCAGAGTAGCCGAAGACATTCTGCAATACCTGATCGGGTGTTTGTGTGGATATTTCTTGTGCGTTAGTTAACAAAGAAGAGACAACATTTGGAGACTAAACTATTGGTAGTTATTCTAAGGCTTTCGGCTATATGATTGAAGTGATTTATCACAATGATATTGCCAATTCAGTGTAATTTTACTGGGGATATTTAACACTTATGGATGCGAAACAGCTGTCTGACTATGTGACTTATGTCTTTAACGAACAACTGCCTTTCAATCGCTTTCTGGGATTTGAAGCAAGTTGGGTAGCCGAAGATAAGGTTGAGTTGAGATTACCTTGGAAAGATGAACTGATGGGTAATCCACATCAGCGTATCCTGCACGGCGGCGTGACCGCAGCAATTCTGGATACTATTGGAGGACTTGTTTCTATCCTGCAAGCGGTAAAAGAGCTTGCTCCTATGGAGCCTGATGAGTTCGCGGGTCGTTTGGCTAAAATGGGTACTATTGATATGCGGGTGGATTATTTAAGACCGGGTAGAGGGAAGTTATTTATTGCGACAGCTGAAGTTTTGAGGAAAGGAAACAAGGTCGCTGTATGTCGTATGGAGCTTCATAATCAGGATAATGAACATATAGCGCTTGGCACAGGAACTTATTTGGTAGGTTAACTGCTTCTCCAGAGCTTTTTAAACGTAGCAGTTGCGCCCTTTTTCCTTGGCTCGGTATAAGTTACTGTCGGCATCGGCAAGCAGGGTCTCTGTCGTCAAGTGACGATCAAAGTGGTTTGGAATACAAGCTGAAACACCCGCACTTGCAGTAACCATGGGATGAATCGCTGATTCGGAGTGTGGAATTTTGAGTTCACGTATGTTTTTCAACAGCTTTTCTGCAACACGATGTGCGCCTTTAAGGTCTGTGTAGGGCAGCAGTAAAACAAACTCTTCACCGCCAAAACGCGATGCTACATCTTCATCTCTGCGTCGTGTTTCATCAACAGCTCTGGCAATTTTCTTTAAACATTCATCGCCTTCGATGTGGCCAAACTGATCGTTGTAAAGCTTGAACTGATCAATATCGACCATAATAGCGGCCAGAGAGTAATTGCCACGGATGGCAGCATGCCATTCTTTATTTAGAATTGTTGTGAACTGCATTTTATTCGCGAGACCGGTTAGGCCGTCGGTACAGGCTATAAGCTCAAGCTCCTTCAGCTTTTTAGCTGTTTTTAAGTGGTTTCTAACGCGATTAAATAAAATACTTTTTAGGGTTGTAGAAGAAAAATAATCAATAGCACCTATGGATAAAAAAACTTCTTCTTCTTGTTCGCTCACTTCGTCCGACGTCACGATGACAGGAGTGTGTTTAGTGAAGGGGTTCTGAATAAACTTTTGACACAAATCCAAGCTATCAACGTTGTCGATTTTGGAACCTAAGAGTATGAGATCAGCATCCAGCTTAACAGCAAGTTCCATTGCTGATTTACTGTCTTGAGCTGCTTTGAAATCATAATGGGGCTCGAAAAGTGATGTTAATTCACTAATCCGCTTTTTATTTCCATTAACTACCAATATGGTCTGCATAGCCACTGACTTCTCATTTTAAGCGATGCTGTTGCTACTCGCTATTGACGTAAAAAACTTATACGGATGATGTTCCAACGTCATTCTATTGGAGTATAAAGAAGCGAATTTATTTAGTGGCAGCAAAGCGCGCATATATAGGCTCCTTTATTCTATACACTACGTAATATCCTCCAATATGAGCATTTGTCAACCAGTGATATGTATTGCTTCGGGTAATAATCTCGTCCTATTTATACCTGAGTATCGAAGCATTTTTACTGTGTTGGAGGTATTTGAAATGAAAAAAGCGAAATCTGAAAAGTCTCTCACCCGCTATTTTTCACTGTAGAACAATAACCTACTAGGTAATTTAATGCCTAATTTCTAGGTGGACGGTATGTGAATTCTAGACGGTTGCCGCTAGGTTCTCTGATCATCATATGTTTACCAGGACCACCATAAGCAAGTTCTGGAGCAAACTCTATTTCAACACCTTCAAACGCTTTTATGCGTTCGTATAGAGTATCTAGTGCTTCAAAACTAGCGACAGTAATAGCTAAGTGATGAAGGCCGACATTATTCTTTCTGCTGAACTGAACAGCTGTTGATGGATCAGTGGTTTGCCAAAGTGTAATGAACATATTACCGTCGCTTACAAATTTAGCAGGATATTTGGGATCTCCGCCCACTTGTTTCCACCCTAATGCTTCAACAAAAAAACGAGTTGATAAGTCTAATTTTGTGACAGTTAAACCAATATGGTTGAACCCTGTTGTGAGTGTTTCTTCTTGTGCTGTTGTTGAGAAAGAGAAGGTTCCAACAACCAGTGACAGTGCTATAAGTAAAGCGCGCATGTGAAGTTTTCCGATAAGTAACATTGTATTGAACGATCATACCATTTCAGCTTTTTGAACAGGCAAATATGAGACGACGTTCATTTATTTTGCGGTGTTTATACCGCTTTGCGCTTTATTGACCGAACTAAATATCGGTATATTTCGTAGAAGCAGTAAATAAAAGGTGGGAGTTAAGTTACTGCACTAGGGATAAGTATTTAACAACATAAGTTAAGCGGGGAGAATTTAAAATAAAAATGCGGCTTGTTATTATCTAACAAGCCGCATTTAAAGAAATCTTTCAGTACTTAATTACTGAGGAATAACGTTGTTAGCACAAGGGCCTTTTTGACCTTGACCAACTTCAAACTCTACCGCTTGACCGTCATTTAGGGTTGCGTAGCCGCCACCGTTTCTGATTTCAGAGTGGTGAACAAAAAGATCTTTTCCACCGTCTTCTGGTGTAATAAATCCAAAACCTTTGTCTGCGTTAAACCACTTAACCGTACCTTTACTCATTATGACCTTCTTTATAACTTTTCGGTGAACTTAAATAACAATCTACAAGCGAATTCACCATTTCGACGTAGAATCTTGAAGTGTGCCTATAGTGCCTAATTCTTAAGCAGAAACATAGTTCTCACAAAGGTAAGGATCCAGATTTCGTAAACTAATACAGACTTTTGACAGTACCTGCACAACTCTCATGCTAACAGCTTTATTCCTCAGATGACATTCTTAACTTGCGATTAACATAAAAATTTAAAATATAGCCATAAGTTAAGTGTATCCGCATCATTACTTTGGATTTTGGTGTATCACAAATGCCTTGGTAATGATGGTATATAATATTACCACCATGTTTTAAAAAAATGCCAATAAAAAAGGCTACCTAAGGCAGCCTTTCATAATATGATGTGTAAACTCTTATCTAACTAAACACAGATGGGCATATACCTCAGCATATTTAGCTTGATTAGGTTATTTTTGCTTCGATAACCAAATAAGCAGATCCACCATATCGTCTGGTGTCATGCCACCTTTGAAAACGGCTTGATATTTACCATTAACAATGAAGGTTGGTACGCCGCGGAGGTGGCGTTGGAACTTAGTGATTTCACCGTTATTGCGATTTAGTAGGCTGTTTACACCGAAGCTCTTAGCTTGCTTTTCAAATTTTGCCGCATCGATACCGTTAGCGATGAGCATATTCTTCATATCGTCTAGACCAGTAATGGGTCTGCGTTGCTTGTGAATGTGGTTGAATATAGCGCTGACAATCTGTGGTTCTTGTTTCAGTGTTCTGCCCACTAACATTGCGCGAGTCGCATCGTCTTGAACGCTAGGACTTGCAGAGCGCATGAAGTTAACGTGTATTTTCTTGAACTCGATATCTTCGTCTTTAATTTGCTTCTTTAACTGTGCGACGATTGGCTCGAAGTTATAACAGTGCGGACACCAAAAAGAGAAGAACTCCATAATTTCCCTATTTGCGGTCGCGTCTTTAGCAATAATATTATAATGAGTGCCTTCTTTCCAAAGCTCTTGAGCCATGCTGTTAAAAGAAAGGACGAGGGAAACAAAAATAAAACCTACAATTTTTTTCATATCACTACATGTCGTTATTAAAAGTGGAATTGATAGAAGACTATCATAGCTCGTCGAAAAATCCGACATACCCTTAACTTTGATAAGAAACAAACTGTTAACGGTATATAACGTTGCCCCCGCCGTTCATGAAAATGCCTGTTTCGCTGCATTTCCAAAAATTTGAGGATTAGAGTGTGCTTTTTACAGGCCAGACACTGAATCCGGCCTGAATACTTCGATTAAAGCTTAGCACTGATACCGAAATAGGCTGCTCTGTCACTGGTATTAAAACCAGCAACCTCAGTGTACTCGCGATCGAATAGGTTTTCGATTCGCAGGCGCACGGTTAGGTGTTCAGAGATCTTATAGGCGGCGTTCAGGCCAAAGATAATGTAATCGCTCAGCTCAACATTGCCGATATCAATGGCATCTTTTGATAAACGGGCATTGCCGCTGATGTTGAGCTTATCGTTAACCGGGTAGATAACAACAGCATTGGCAATATGTTTTGGTCTGCGAATGCGATCTAAACCGGCACTGGTTTCAGTATCATTGTACGTGTAGTTAGCTTTTAGGTTGATCCCGTTAGCAAATCGCTGCTGAACATCAAGTTCAATACCAGTAGAGTCTGTCTCACCAGGGAGTTGCAGGAACCCTTGGAATTGAGCGCCATCAAAAATAATTTCGTCTTCGATACTTTGATCAAAATAAACAGCCCCTGCACTAAAGCCTTGGCTGTTTGAGTATTCAACGCCTATATCAAAACCTTCGCTTTCTTCTTCATTAAGTTGCAGACCAGCTGCATCTCCGAAAGCAAACGGACCATTGTTAAAGTCTTGTTCAAATAAGCTGGGCGCTCTGAAACCTGTGCCATAGGTTGCTTTATACTTTAGCTGCTCTGTAGCAGAGAGTGATTGTAAATACACACCACTTAATCGAACGCTAGTGAAAGAGCCAAATGTTTCATTGTCGTCATAACGTAACCCGGCAGTTAGGTAGAGCTCATCAGTAGCCTGAACTTGATAATCAAAAAAGGCGCCGCGCTGAAAACGTTGAATACCTGTTGCTTCGTTTTCTTCATTTTCGATATCAATACCGTAAATGAGCCAATGCTGTGCTAATTGAGTTTGGCCGACATAATCAAGCCTTTCAACGCTGCCCTCTGTAGCAAAGCCTGCTTCGTTATTGCTGAAGAATTGACGTTCAACATCTGTTTTTGCAACACCTAGGGTGTGAGATGAGTTATCACCTGTGTAACCGAGAGATAATCGAACAGTCGTACTTTCGTTGTCACTGCTACAAGTATCGGTCGGTGCGAAAGTCGTATTATCAAAACACGAATCAAATTGTGTTTCTCCATCAACATCGCGCACGACAAGTTGTGCTCTCAAATTTTGGCGGATATTAACGCCAGCTTTAACGTGAATAGTGGTGTTGTCGTAGCCGTCTTCTTCACCACTGACGTCATTTGTGGAAGCATTGAACCCGTCCGTAGAAAAGTCACTGACACCAACATAGAAGTCACCGAGATCATTAGTTGCCCCAACATCAGCATTGAACAACCGGCTGCTGAAACGGCCGAGTTCAGCACTAACGGAGCCGATTAATGGTTGATTGCTGTCGTTGGTAGTAATGTTGATGACACCACCGGCATCTGCACCGTAAGCGAGACCTTGTGTTCCACGAAGAATTTCAACTCGCTGAACCTGACTAGTCAGGATGTCATCAAAAATAGGTGTGACCTGAGGTGCTGTTGGATCAGATAACTCTACGCCGTCGATATAAAGCTGTGTTCTATAACCTTCTTCTCCACGAATTCTCAGCGTTGTGTTTTTGCCCGCACCACCAGAGTTAGACACGCCAACACCGGTTTGAGTACGTAAAATATCTGCAAGGCTGATAAAACCTAGAGCTTCTATTTCATCACTTTCTATCACTGAGACACTAGCAGCTGTTTGGTTGGTCGGTGTTGCGACACGGTTTGCAACAACAGTAATTTTTTCAATGTCGTTGGCGTTACTATTGGCTTCTTCAGCAGAAGAAATAAAAGGTGTAAGCAGTAAGCTGACGCTTATTGCCTTAGTCAGGGAATTTAGTTTCATGGGTATACTCAAGTTACACACTCCACCCGAGTGTGAAGTCAATCCGCCTGCTTCAATAAAGCAGGCACCTGATGTAGGCCGGTATCCGGACTCTTAATCGACAGATGCTTAACCCAAGCATGTTGTCAGCATCATTACCTTCCCGTTAAAAAACTAAACAGTGGTTAACAATGATGCTCGTTACGTAGAAAACAAATATCCGTCATCTTTCAATTACCCTTTCGGTGAGTTTTGAAAGCTGATGAGTATAAAAGTTTTTGTGTAACAATTAATTACCGTTGCGGGGGCAGTACTGGTATTGCACCAGTTTCCCGTTTATCTGTCGGCATTTCCCCGACAGCACCTAAATCGGCGGAGATTATATACCCAGACTACCTCAATACGCTAATTGACCGTGCTCAGGTCTTTTAGAAAAGTGTCAGAGGAGACTCTTGAAGAGCGGCATATTGTTCTTTTAACGCAAGAATTTGATTTTCCCAATATTTGTCTTCTGCAAACCATGGGAATGCCTGTGGGAAAGCGGGATCTTGCCAACGCCTACATAACCAAGCCATGTAATGCACAATACGCATAGCACGTAACGGTTCAATGAGTTTGAGCTCAGATTTATCAAAGTCGCAAAACTCTTGATAAGCTTCAAGCATAACATCGAGTTGTAAAATACACTGAGCTCGGTCACCTGAAAGCATCATCCATAAATCTTGGATTGCGGGTCCAGTGCGGCAATCGTCTAAGTCGACAAAAGAAGGCCCATCTCGCCATAGAATATTTCCCGGGTGGCAATCGCCATGTAAACGAATGACACTGGTTGGTGCGTATAATCCCTGAGCAAGCTCAACAACTTGATCCAATATCGTGAAGAAGGGTAAGTGTAAGTGTGCAGGAATGAGCTCGCTCTGCTTTAGTATTTGTTGCGGTTCTTTCAGGTGACTTTCTATGGTGAATTGAGGGCGATGTTCAAAGCTTTTACTGGCTGAAACCTGATGAATCCTGCCAATAAAGCGTCCCATCCACTCGAGTTGGTCGAGGTTGTCGACTTCGAACTCGCGACCGCCAACTGACGGGTAGATGGCAAAATTAAAGCCTTGATATTCGAGTAACGTCTTTCCATCAAAGCTTATCGGAGCTACGAGAGGAACGTCGTGAGACTGCAACTCAAGCGCAAAACTATGCTCTTCTAAAAGTTGCTCTTGGTTCCACCGTTGAGGTCGATAAAACTTAACCACATAGCGTTTATTTTCATCACCGATGAACTGATATACGCGATTCTCATAGCTATTGAGCGCTAATAAGCCCGACTCAACGCGAATGGTTGTTGTCTCAATTGCATCCAGTATTAAGTCAGGTGATAGGCCTGAAAAGTCAAAAGTTGCCATTATTGGAAAATAAACGTCGTCGGTTCTTCTACTTCAACAGGCGTGCCTTGAGTATCGCTGCCTGCTACTTTGATCTTGATGTTAGTGATTGTTTCATCAAGTTCTCTCTCATCTATCGCTACGCTAATAGGCACACTGAATGCTTCACCGCCCTCAACGGTAACCAGAGATTCTCCACTAAAGCGATGGCCTGGTAAACCTAGGATGGAAATTTCGTAAATGCTTTTCAGTTGAGACTTATTCAGTATTTTTAGGGTATACACGTTTTCGATCAGCCCGTCATTAGTTTCCCTAGAGAGCGCGCCTCGGTCTCGAATGATATCGACTTCAAGCGGAATTCGGGTGGCTATCTCTAACACAAGTAAGCCTACCATAACCGCCAAAACAACCGCGTAACCAACTAATTTAGGGCGCATAACTTTTGTTGTACCGCCCGCCAGCTGGTGCTCAGAGGTAAAACTGATGAGTCCTTTTTCGTAATTCATTTTGTCCATAACGCCGTTACAGGCGTCAACGCAAGCACCGCAATTGATGCATTCGTATTGAAGGCCATTGCGAATATCAATACCTGTTGGGCAAACTTGCACACATAGGTTGCAGTCGATGCAGTCGCCCAGTTCTTTTTGTTGCAACTGTTCTTTCGTCATTTTACGACTGCGAGGGCCGCGCTTTTCACCCCGCTTAGCGTTATAAGCAACGGTTAGCGTGTCTTTATCAAACATGGCAGATTGGAAACGGGCGTAAGGACAAATGTGCGTACACATAATTTCTCGCATCCAACCTGCATTTCCGTATGTGCAGAAGGTAAAAAAGATGACAGAGAAAGTTGCCCAGAACGGTGCTTCTCCAGTGAAGAATTCGACGAATAACACTTCGATCGGCGTGAAGTAGCCAACGAAAACAAGAGCGGTTAGTAAAGCCGTTGCGACCCAAGCTAGATGTTTTAACAATTTACGCCAGAACTTATCAAAGTCCATCGGTCTTTCATCGAGCTTAATACGCTTATTTCTGCTCCCTTCGATTTGCTCTTCAAACCAAATATAGATGAAGGTCCAGGTTGTTTGTGGGCACATAAAGCCGCACCAAACGCGGCCTGCAAATGTTGTGACAAAGAATAGCGCAAAGGCTGCGACGATAAATATCCAGGCCAGTAGTGTTAGGTCTTGTGGCCATAGTGTGAGGCCAAAAATGTTAAAGCGTTGTGCACCGATATCGAGCAGAATGGCTTGATGGCCATTGAATTGAATCCACGGCAAGATAACAAAAAGGCCGAGAAAGAATAATCCAAAGAAACGCCTAAGCGTTTCAAGCATCCCTTCCACTTTCCTGACGTATATATGGCTTCGTGGGCCGTAATGATTATCGTGCTTTTGAGCGTCAGGTTTATGAACTTTGACAGGCGTTATGACCTTGACGGGAATGCGATCATTCATGAAAACGTCCTATTTCTTAACTGCTCAAATTATATCAGCCAAATCTGTAATGTGCTTGATTATAGTCAATAAATTGCTAGATAGGGCTTTATCTGGACTAGCGTTAACGATCAGTTAACAACAATGTAACGCTATGGTAATTAAGTTGTGTTTCTTTTAGGCTGTTGTTTACTTTGGGCGCTAACTCTAAGGCCTTGAGCACCTATTTATAAATTCACATAAGTAAATACGCTTCGTATGAGAGGATGATTAGCGTAATATAAAATCGCCATCTGTAACTTGCAGTAAACCTTGAATGAAAAAGAATCTGATTATCTTAGCTGAAATTTTAGTGTTGTTCGTATTCTTGCGTTCGGACTTTGCAGCCTATTTTCTTGATGATTTGAGAGCTGCAACGGCTGATAAGATAGAAGCGATTGCGACGATGCCTGAGAGAAGAGAGCTGCAAAAACTGAGGGATTCAATTAGGCCTCATATCGCGAATATGAACGATGCTCAAAAGTCTTATCTTGAGGACGTCACAGAAAACAAAGACAAGCTCAACCGTTTTTACTATCTATATTGCGTCAATAAAGATCTGAACCCTTATGTCTACGGTGCTAACCTCGTGTATTTCTGTGGTGAGGTTAGTCGTATGGGACTGGTATCTAGTTAGCCCTAGATTAGTTAGGGCGTTCAGATTCTAATCATGTTCATCTAAATGCTTGCGAAGCGCAGTTAGGCTCTCTCTCAGCTTATTGAATGCCTGTTTAAATTCATCTGTGTCGTGGCTGTTTTGCTTAAACAAACCTTCCAGCGTCGTTGCATGCTCTAGTAAAGTAGTCAGTGCAAAGCGCTTCAATTCAGGCAACATCCGGTATAAATGTAATTGCGCGCTGTTAAGCTGGTTGTTGTGAATTTCTTCAGCAAAGAGATCGAGGCTATCTGAACATCCGGGTAAGTACTGTCTGAGTTTATCGAAGAACTTACCAATGTTGTTGCCATGGTTGACGATAGCCAAAGGTATGTCGACACCTGGAGGCATTAAGCAACAGATGCAGAGCGAGCGGGCTTCTTCTACTAAGATAGGCAAGTTGTGCTGCTCATCCATTTTCAGTGTCAGGTCAATTTCGGCAAACTTTTCGCCAATGGGTTGGAAACCAAATGACCCTGCTGCTCCCTTGATTGCATGAGCAATATCTTGCATCAATTCTTGGTCGTGCTCTGACGTTGCTTTTTCGAACCGTTGGACCTGATTTTTGAGGTCGTCAAAGTAAGTCTTAATTAAACTCAACATCTCGTCATTGCTTAGTAAACCGTTAGCGTATGAGTCTGTTGTTAAATAGTGAGATAGCTTTTCAATGAACTCGCGTCTTACAAAGGGTTTAGCTAAGTGATCTGAGAAACCTAACTTCATGTAGTTTTGAATTTCTTGTTTCAGACTATTTGCAGTCAATGCAATGATGGGGGTACTACAACCCTGCTCTCGGATTTTTTTAAGCGCCTTGATACCGTCCATTTCCGGCATTTGTATATCCATCAAAATCAGATCAAACTGATGGTAATAAGCTTCCTCTACAGCTTTTACCCCGTTCTCCACAGCAACGACGTGGGTATTCATTCTCTTTAAGAGTAAAGTTACGAGTTCTCGGTTGCTGGGGTGATCGTCTGCGACCAGTATTTTAGCTTGATTGAAGTCTGGCAAGGCATCTTCGTTGGTTAGCGATGGACCTTCTGACTTCCAAATGTCTTCTTCTTTCTCTATCCACTCAGCGCCCTCTTTAATGCTGAGTGGAATGGAAAGCTTAAATTCAGAGCCATGCCCTAGTTGGCTAATAACATTGATTTGGCCGCCAAGGCCTTGCGCCAAACGTGAAGAAATACTCAATCCTAATCCAGTGCCACCGAATTTCCGGCTAATAGTGTTATCGCCTTGCTGGAATGGGTTAAATAGCTGATCAAGCTGTTCTTGTGCCATACCAACACCAGAGTCTTTAACGAAGAACTCTAATTGTTGGTCTTTAATACGAACAGTAATGGAGATGAAGCCTGTATCGGTAAACTTCAGGGCGTTATTGGTTAAGTTGAAAAGTATTTGTTTCAGCCGCGTTGGATCGGTGTTGACTGAGTTGGGTAGCGGATACTGATAATCTAATTCAAATGTTAACCCTTTGTCTCTAGCCCTCTTACCAACCACAGACTCAACTTGAGCCAACACGACAAATAGCGGCGTAGGGATAGATTCGAAGTCGAGTTTATCGGCCTCTATTTTAGTTATATCCAAAATATCATTAATGACCGCCAGTAAGTGATTACCGTTGTCAGCGATAATCTTAAGCACCCTTCGCTGTTCTGAGATATCAATATCACCCTGTAAAACACCATCCGCATACCCAATAATCGACGTTAACGGCGTTCGGATTTCGTGACTCATATTGGCGAGGAATTGCCCTTTAGCATGGCTGGCTTCTTGAGCTTTGGTTATCGCCTTTTCCAGAGCCTTATTGGCATCCGAAAGGGCAGAGGTACGTTGAATAACCTTCTCTTCCAGTTGCGTGGTTAGCTCTAGATTTTCTTTATTGGTAAGTCTGACTTTGTCAGCCAGTGCAAAGGCTAGTAACAGGCAATCGGCGGCATTACCTAACTGGCCTAGCAGGTATATATTGACATCGAAACCAGGCAGGATGCCCAGGTTCATTAGGTTGCCAACGAAATTAGGGATCGCGACAGACAAAAATGCAAAGGTGAAGTACCTTGCGGGCGAGTAGCCTTTAAGCCAGGCATTAATGCTGGCGTATAAACCAAAGAATAGGCTGCAGGTCGTCATCAAAGAGGCGAGTAAAATGCCTATTCCTTGACTGAATATCGATACGAGAGCACAAAACAGGCTCACCCAGGCAACCGCGACTAAGGCTTTAGCAACACGTGGGCTATATGTCCTTAGCTGAAGAAACTCAATAATAAAATAGGAAGTTGCCCAGTTACCTAAGAGATAAGGCGCCATGAGCCAACGAGAAGTATCTTTAGGAAAGATGAACTCTATTGCGCCGAAAACAAGAGACCACCCTAGCATGTAAAACAGGGTAGATACGGCATAATACAAATATTGGCGCTGGCCAGAACCCCAATAAATAAACAGGTTATATAGCCCTAAAGATAAGCATATTCCTAGGGTTAGCCAGATAATGACACTTTCTAATCCGAGCTCGTAACTTGCTTGTTCGGATGGATATAAAACCAGCTTGATTGGAGCGAAAAAGAAATCACTGTCAAAGACCATCAACAGCGTCGCTTTTTCTTGCGGTTGTAACTCTATGTGCGCACCGTAATGCAAATCTATAGGGTTCTTAGCATGTAATCCGCTGGAGAGTCTTTGGATGTTTCCTTGTTCTGGATAAATGGCGATGTCGATACTTTCGACAACGGAACCATAAGGGTAAACATACCAAGCACTTTGTTCAGTGTTGTTCACCAAATCCACGGCAACCAGGTAACGATCACCAAAGGTATTGGTGCTATCGTGTTCTGACAAGTTACTCAGCCATTGAGAAAGCTCTTGTTGGCTATCCGGTAATTCTCCGCTTGGCAGTGAATAATAGGTGACCATTTTAGTAAAGTCTTGGCGATCAATATCTGAAATATTGACCGTCTTTACTTCTGCGCCGTAGCCAACAAAAGATATAAGTAGCGCTGCAAAAGCTAATAAATAGCTAAAAAGCTTAGTTGTTGGATTTTTAAGTGCGATGCTACGTTGAGCAAAATTAAAATACATAGTTGACGCCTACACCTAACTGCCTGCCTTCACCTTTGAAGTCCTGTAGAGAGCCGAATAAATTTGCTAAATCGAAAAGTAGGTTGCTGTACTCTTCGTCCGTAAGATTTTTAACCCATGCTGATAAGCCCCAACGATTAGTCTCGTAGCTAATACGCGCATTCCAAAGTGTGAAATCGCCCTGGCTAGTAAACGGGTTTTGGTTTTGATCAAAAAAGAAATCTGACTGGTAGTCGAAATCGACGTGAAAGGTCAAGTCTGCCTGGTTTAGATTGACCCGATAGTCTGCTTGGCCTGATACATTGTACTCTGAAGTGAAAGGCAAGCGATTGTCCCGAACAGCATTTCCGGCTGCATCAAAGAATTCTTCAAGGTTCGCTTCAGGCAAATACCCAACAGATAGTTTAGTCGTCAGGTTGTTTGTCAGAGCCGCATTAATTTCCAACTCAGCACCGTAAATCTCAGACTCACCCACGTTGGTTAGCAGCTGCAGTGGCGGAGCGCCTGCTTCAATAGCAGACTGATTCATAAAGACTTGTTGATTTTGGTAATCGTAAAAGAAAGCACTAGCATATAAGTTAACGCGATTATTCCAGTTTTTCCTTAAACCGACTTCGTAGGCATTGAGGTTTTCGGCGCCATAGTCGTTTCTGAGCGCTTCTTCCTCAGTCGTAATTAACGCTCCATTGTAACCACCACTTTTGAAGCCTCTTGCGAAGCTAACAAAGTAAGACAAAGAGTCACTGTATTGATGATTTATCGCAATTTTTCCAGAAATATCATCATCGCTGACATCATCTGAGATATCCCATCCCGGCACTGTTAGCCCTTGCTGGTCATTCGCTGCGAGAGCGACATTAATTTGGCCTACTGCACGGTAATCCGTAGTCTCGTCTGTATACCTTATGCCGGCACTGATACTGGTTTTTTCAGTAAGTTTGTAGTCAACATTGGCGAACGCAGAGTAAGAGTCCGTATCTATCTGATTGTTATAAAAGAAAGTTGCTGCATTTGAAAATAAAGCCTCGGATGCACGGAAATCCCGGAAAAGGTCGAAGAAGTTTGCTTGTCGTACCGAGTCCCTTAAGTAGTACAGGCCACCTATGATGTAAGCTTTCTCGGTTTCGTGGTGTAAGCGAAACTCCTGAGTGAAGGTATCGGTAAATACATCCTGCCCACCCTCTCCCAAGCTGGCCGGGCTTGCGTCGCTATTAAAGAAATGGATGCGATCCAGTTTGTCAAAGCTTGTTAAGCTGACAAAATAAGTATCATCGCTAAAACGGTAGGTATTCTGGAGGTTGATGCCTCTAGCACTCGTTTCATGCGGACTATTGTTGTTGATATTGTTATTAACTGATACGTCAAAGAAATCATCTGAACCATCGTTAAAGCCGAACGCATCTGTACACAATCCATCTCTGGCTTGCCCCGGGGTACAGAACGTTGCTGGCAATCCTGTATTAGGATCGAAACTAGCAACTACACCTACGCTACCCGAAGGATTGACTACACCATCCCACTCAGTTGCATGAAGCCTAGCAATCACTTCCCACTGGTCAAAATTACCTAATGCGGAAAAGCGTATATTACTTTGGCGTAGGCCTGCTTCAGGCGCCAGCTCAAATAAATTATTGGTTGAGTATTCGAAGTCCTGATGGCTGGCCGCTATTCTAAAAGCGACATCATCATTCAGTGCGAAATTAAACGCACCTTGTAATGCTATGGTGTCTCTTTCTGCAACACTAGCGTCTATGTAGCCAGACGTTTCAAATTGAGGCTTCCGTGAAGTGATGAGGACTGCACCGCCTGTTGTATTGCGACCAAAAAGTGTGCCTTGCGGACCGCGTAATACTTGGACAGATTCGACATCGTATAAATTGACGAGTTGGGCATTAGCTGAACCGCTGGCAACGCCATCGGTATAAACACCGACAGGGGAGGTCGTTGACGTGTTGTAATCAATACTACCCACACCACGAATATTGACGGCAGGAGGCGTTCCCTCTGCAGCATTTTGAGTTATCTTGAAATTTGGAGAAACTGAAGATAAAGCTGTTGTGTCTTTGAGCTGACGATTCAGCAATTCATTGCCATTGATAACACTAATGGAAATAGCTACTTCGTTGATAGCTTGTTCACGTTTTTGAGCCGTGACTTGGATAACTTCTATTTCGGATGTTTCTTCCGGAGACTCTTTGATATCACTGGTTTGATCTAAAGCAGAGTCATTATTAGCGAAAATAGGGAAATTGATCGTAAAACTAAATAAAGATGCTAAAAGCACTTTACGTCGCATGTTTACCTCATATTGGCAAAGCATCCATTCGTTGCATCTGTCAATTGGCTTGTTAGCCTGAGTTATAAGAATGTAGCTATATCCCCGTCATCTTTGAAAATGCCCATTCGTTGGCTGCACGCTTTCACCACAGTCTCAGAGTTACTCTAAGCTATCGTGGATTTATTTTGCTGCCATGCGTTTCCAATGAGTTTGGGTTTAGGGGGCTTTCAGTCTTTGGTAGTGGTTTTATTTTTATACACCAAAGCCCGATAGACCTTCATATTCTATCATGCAAAAGATGACAAAAAGCTAGGCTTATTAGCGCTTTTTACGCTTTTAGATAAAAATTATAGTTTAATATAGTGATATAAATACAATTAAGTACCTTAAAAGTCATCCCATGAAGGTTCGTCATCAAAGAATAAAGGCTGTTTGAGAAACCAAGCTCTTGCTTCCTCCAATGTTTTAACGCGGATAAACTTGATGGCAGGGTAGCGCTTAAACAAAGGAATTAATCGAGCTCCTTGTTTGTCGTCTCGAACTATCCAGCATTCTGCGATTTGGTTACGCCTATCAAAGTCTTCAAACAGCTTGGTGTCTTTGAGTTGTATTTCATGTGCAGGCCAATGGGACATATCTGACAGTATTCCCCAAGGTCTATTTCGCATGCTTTGTGCAGCTGTTGCGAAATCGAGTAAGTACTGAAGATCCTTATCTAGTTGAGCTTTGTTATGCATTCTTGCACACAAAACATCTCCTCGAATATCAATAGAATAATGGGGGCTTGTCATGTATTTGTACCAATCTACCTTGATAAGTGCTTACTCAACAGACCCGAAGCATAGCAAAGGAAGTCTCAACAATAAAATAGCCTGTTAGGTATTTGCACCTAACAGGCTATTTTCTATCCATTGAAGAGTTAAGGCTTAGTGACTTTTCTTAAATGGAGCAAAACCATTTTCGCCATTGATGGATTCCGGGTATCCACAAATAGCACGAGAGGTTGACATACCTGCCATTACTGCTGCCTCAACACATCCGGCATTTACACCTGTGTTGATCCAATCTCCAGTTATGTAGAGATTATTAAAGGCGGTTGCATTGGTATCTAACCGGTACTGACTGCTGTTTTTGACCGACATCACATAACGTTCCGAAGGATCGACATTGCTTCGCCAATACTGTGAATCAAATCTAGCTATGCCTTGCTGATTCTCCGGATCCGTCAGTGTCTCCCATTGGAAACTGTCCGCAGTTGCCAACTTAGTCCAAAGCCAGTGCACATCATGCTTTAAGAAATTCTGTGCGTTGCTTTTAGCAACAGCGGTGGTTTCTTTAGGGAAGTCGTGATGTTCTTTGCTCGGATAATCTGCGATAGGTTGTACGCTACAGAAATAAGCGACGTTTTTAGGATCCAACCCATCTTGCCAATCTTCTCTACATAGTAATTGGTTCATTGCTGCCCAAGTGTCGTATGGTTCTACAAAAGCACTAAGAATGGGCTCTTCTCCATTCGATGAAGGTGTTTCCCAACCTAGCTGGTCAAAGCCAACATCTGTCCAAACTTGGAATGCTTGAGTAGCAACAGCTTTTAGTTCTTCGCTACATTTCTTGAGTTTTTCATCATTCTCCAAAAGCTGTGGACAAAGATGAGGCAAGCTTGCAACGGAAATACCGAAAATGACCTTATCAAACTGTTGACCGACTTCTAATGTCACCTGAGGCAAAGGTTTTTTAAAGTGCTCCTCGTATACACTGGGCCAATCTGTCCAAAATGACTCCAAATTGATGTCATGTTTCTTGATAAGCGCTGCTTGTTCATTATCCACTTGGTCAAGCAGTGGCTGGGATGGCCAGCACGGTAAACCTTTAACATAAACAAAGGGTTGATAGGCTTTAGACTTAAGTGCGACTTGCTGTGTTAGCTTAATTTCAGTGACTTGACCGTCATCACATTTTAATTCATCGACTTTGTGGAAGTATTCAAACTTAACGCCGCGTCTTTCTAACAGTTGATAGATAGGTGAGAAAATGGTGTCGCCCATACCGGCCTGCATTTTCCACATAACACCACCGTGATAGCACAACGCAATGCGCGACATGGCTAAGAGTGCAACACCGGCTTCTAAGTTTGGTTTCTGATAGTCACCATTTTCATAACCGAAAACGAGATCATAGAAACCGCGTATCGGTGCAGAGTCGACAGTAAATGTCGTGTTTGCGCCGTTTATTGTTAGCCACTCCATCAAATCCCATTGGTTCAAGTAACCAAATCCACGACTGTAGACTTTGTCTTCCAACATCCCTTTGGTACAGGTGATCGCTAAGTCAGCACTGATATATAGGCGACGTAATTCATCATTACCGTCCAGCAGATGGATAAACTCTTTATCTAGCCATTTTTTAAGCCAGTTAATCCAGCTGTGCAGAGCCCGGTGATGTTTTTCGTGTTCAGCGTCATCTGCTGATTCAGCTGTTTGCATAAATTCATGGACCAGAGATGTAAACAACTGGGCGTCGCTTTTAACCTTATCTACATCGTGTTTGACCGTGTGTACGATATGCTGAAACCAGGTCTCATCCTCGTGTGAAGTGTCGGCATTTGCAGCAGCGGAATGACTTCTCAGCTGTTTAGTAAACTCAATGATCCAGTAGTAAATGAGTCGTAGTAAACCCCAAAATGAGATATCTAGGCTGCCGTCTGCTGGATTACCTGGAATTCTTGGAAACTCGATACCCCAACTCTTCCACTCGTTTTTGATTTTTTCTTGTAAAACGATGTAATCGTGAGGTTTGAACGCTTCGTCAAACGTTGCGAGTGGGTCTCCTGCAGGCCTGTCTAAATCGGCATAAACTTTCTCTAACGTTTTAAATGAGTTTACATAAGCACCAAACCATACGTGTAGCCCATGTTCTTCTATACGTTGTCCGTATTCCGCATTTCTACCACTAGCGCCTTTTCCTCCCAAGCGCCATCCCATTTGATAGACAGTGATGTCGTATTTATCCTGCCAGTTATCTTGCTCAGTTAAGTAACAGGCAGAGGTCATTGCAGCGACACCGCTTCCTAGAATCGCAATTTTTTCTTTAGCCATGATTTCGTCCTTAACTGGGTTGTATTTCGGTTGCGGCTTCTTGATCAAAGTCCATCAAGACATTGAATGGTAATATGGCTTTTTGACTACCGAGCTCCAAACCAAAAGCTTGATCGAGTCTGAAGGTGTCGACCTGGTGCAGAATCACCTCGAACTCACCGCTATAGATCTGCGCATGGTGGATCTTTTTGATAACGGATGGTGAATGAACAACATTCTGATAGACCGCATTAACGCCATCACCATCAGGGAATTGCTTAAACAATATTTGGTCCATTTGTGGATGCACAAAGCCTGCTAGCATTTGCTTCAATACGTTTAAGTCAAAGTGGAATGCCTCGTCCTCACTGCTTAAGAGGG
This sequence comes from Alteromonadaceae bacterium M269, assembly GCA_004353515.1. Taxonomy (GTDB): domain Bacteria; phylum Pseudomonadota; class Gammaproteobacteria; order Enterobacterales; family Alteromonadaceae; genus M269. Next base: position 399,578 of record SMNZ01000005.1, read on the forward strand.
TGAAGGCTTCTTTGACTAAATCGACAAAATTACTGAATTTATTGCTGCTACCAGCCTTTGTTTGCACCACTTCAATAAGTTGGTGCTTTGCCATTTTTGTCGACGGCGTAAATGGCTGAAATGCATCGACAGAGAGTGAGAAAAAGTCGGGTGAGCCGCCTATAGCTGGCATCTCGCAATCACAAAGGTATTTGTTGTAACCCCAAACATTAATACCGTTGATCAAAGCATAAATATTGTTGACGCATATAAACGCTGGGTACCAATAAATGTGGTCAACTTTACCTTTGACGAGCTTAGCAATGGGTAACCAAACGATAACATCAGTTTCTTGCATCCAGCCCTGATTCTTAAATTCAGGATTTAAGCTGGATATGTTTTCTATATCAGTAAAGGTTAGCAAAGTGTAAGTTGATAAAGGTGCATAAGAAATATCACCGGATGCTGCGAGGTTTAGTGTTTCATCGACATACTTCTTGATGTTTTCAGCTTTACCTTTAACGAAAAAACCATACTGATTGGCATTGATCATTCTGCAAGGAGGTTTCGCAACCACGGAACCTGGGAAACGGGCGTAGAGTGGGGGTTGGTTAGGCATTAACGACTCCATTTTCTTAGTAAGAAAGTAAACAGTGAAATTGTGCGGTTTTAACTGTCTATTTTTGGCAACAGAAAAACCGCACTTTCCTATACTAGCGTCCCTTTTCAGTACGGGCGATTTTTTTCTCTGCTGTAGGAGCAGAATTTATTCGCGAAATGTGATGCATGTGAAGGTTTATTCACCGTTAAAGTGCGATCCTACAAGGTGATGTCACTCTATAACCTTTGTCCTGTAGAAAACATAAAAAAACTACTGCAAAATTGAGTATCAAAGATGAACAACCTCTAGTAGTAAAAGATGTCTGAGCAAAAATACCAACGCATATGGAAAACAGTAAAAGCGATACCTGTAGGTAAAGTCTCGACCTATGGACAAATAGCGGATCTCGCAGGTTTACCTGGCAGAGCCAGGCTTGTCGGTAAGGCGATGGGATATGCACCAGATGACTTACAAGTGCCATGGTACAGAGTCATGCGCTCCACTGGACAGTTTGCTTTTGCAGCAGGTACCGATTTGGCAAAAAAACAAAAAGGCCTGCTGCAGGAAGAAGGCGTTGTTGTCCATAACAACAGAGTGAAGCTTTCAGAGTTTCAGTGGCAGCCTGATCTAGCAGAGTTGTTGTTCAAGCTAGAGTTTTAGAACGATTCAGTGAGCTACTCAATCTAAGGTTATTTATCCAACCAAGCTTTTACAGGTTCTATCCACTCTGGAATGGGACGGTAAAATGCGCCATGCTCTAGTCCTGTATTGATCTGAATTTCTTCAAACGAGCTATAGGTTCTGCCGTTTTTCCTTAACGGAGTGCAAGAACCAGCGCCATCAGAGGCTTCATAGATAGATAACACGCGTCCATAGAGTTTGATGTTTTGCTCTAAGATGGAGGGGTTGCATGTCGCCAAAAGGATTATTCCGAGCTGGTCATTATAAAGTCTTTGCGCTGTATAGGCTGTCAGAGAACCGCCTCTCGAAAACCCCATTAAAGTAATATTACCTGGTGAAACTCCTGCCGATAGCAATCGTCTGACCTGACCCGCTAACTTTTTGGTATATCGGCCAAAATCAGTATTAGCTTCTCTATGGTGGGCGATAAGGTGGAAATCGGCGTCCTCTGCCAGGGCTTCTTTTATGGCTGGGAAGGTATATTTCCCCCAACGAGGGTGAACGGGTTCTGGATTTTCTCCCTCAACAATATAACCGTGAGAATAGAAAACATAGCGAACATTCGGATCGATAGGGGTAGGTAATTCTTCTGACACTGTTCCTGTTTTGGCGCCGAATGACAACAGGATAGACAGCAAAATTGCCGTATATTTAGATAGAAGGCTCATTAAATTTTCTCCAATTCTTTTTCTTTTATGGATGAGTGATTATCTCGTGCGGATACCTGTTCAGCTCTCACAATGTAGCGATAGTCTGGATTTGGTTCGATACTGTCGAACGGATAACAAGTGATGAGAGTTAACAGGTTGTAGGGCGAGTCTTCTAACACATTAACTTGGGTTTCATGAGCGATTCTAATTTCCCTGATTTTATAGTCGAACTCGCCCTCATGAGTCGCAATTTGGATAATATCTCCTGATTCCAAATCTTTGAGTCGACGAAAGTGAGTATCTCGATGACCAACAATAACGCTATTGCCTACTTTCCCTGGCATAGGCGTTTGTGGCATATGCCCTGGGCCAAAGGCAAGAGTTGAACCGTCAGCCCCTTCCAAAGTGTATAAATCATCTCCATTGATGGTGAGTTTAGCGACAGGCCAGGTATCTGCCCAAGACCAAGGTTTAACCGGTGAAAGGCTCTCCTGTGACTCCGCCCAAGCACTCTCTACGAGTACCTGAGCTACTGCGGCCTTGGCATATATGTAAGTACCTTGACCAAATTGATAGCAACCTAACGCAAGCAGTATAAGCACGATTTTGTGTCTGTAAGCAAACTGGAAAATGCGTGCCACCCGGCTCCTGCGCTTTATCGACGATGAGTAGTAAGAAGTTTGCATATTGAAATCACTATGAGTAGAAGGCCAATCAGGAGCTTTAACTGCGCTGGTGTTGCCGTTTGAGGTAACGAACTAGCATGCTGTCTAGTGTTTGAACCAGCAGGTAAATGGTTGGGTACAGCTTTATCGATAGCCACAGTATTCAGAGGACGGCTAGGTGTTACATCAACCGCTACCAAGCTAGTAAATTCGCTGACTAAATGGTGTGTTAGTGCAGTTGTCTCGATTGCTTTGTTAATTTCGGCGCTGTTCGATGCACGGCGCCTGTCTGTGGTTAATTGTGTGATCTTATTTCTGGCCCAAAGCACGTTTAAACCTGAAGGCTCTTCTTGATACTCCTTTAACGCAAGGTTAGATACTGCAGGTGGAAACGACTTCGACCAGTGCGTTTTTGTTAGTTGGCCGGAGGCGGTTAGTGCGTATCCCAGCGTATTACCTTTATAGCTGATAAGCAGAGGTTGTCCGGCGTAGAGGTCGGGAATTTTACTGGGATAGGCCTCTACGCCAGACGGGAAATCTAGCTGTATATTGCTTAATACAGGTTGGTTAATTTGAGCGAACAAATGCTGCATTTTTTCGCCCACATGATTGATGTTGTTGATATAGGTAAAATGACCCCGCCCTGTTTTAGCTGCTTCAGACATAAAATAAGTATTTGGGGCGGAGCCAATACCAACCGTAAATAGACGACTATTGCCCAGGTTTCTGTCGATCAGTCGCATAAGTTGCTCTTCGTTACCAACACTGCCGTCGGTAATAAAGATAAGTTGTCGTAGTCGGGTCTCAGATTGGAGACTCGATGTCTCTGAACTCTCGATATGTTGGAAAGCAAGAGAGAGTGCTTTTGCCATTTCTGTTCCGCCACCTGCTCTCAGATCCCGTACAAACTTTCTAGCATCGATAATGTTCTCTGGACTAGCTTCCTGAAAAGATGACCAATAAGCATGAGCACCAGAGTTGAACACAATAATATTGAAGTTGTCTTTCTCTGTTAACGTCTCCATCCCGAAAATCAAAGATGACTTGGCTTGCTCTATCGACTGCCCCTGCATTGAACCAGAAATATCAAGAATAAAGGTGACATCTCGTGGAATAACGCTTTGTTCATCATTTGAAATATTAGGGGGCAACAACATCAACATGCCATATTCTTGTCCTTGATGTACTTGAGTAAAATGGCTTACAAGTGGCTTTGATTCATCCTGGCGGCGCCAACTCAACATGAAATCTCTGTCTGCTTTAGCTCTTTGTTTGAGGAACACATCGAAGCGACTAGCAGTGGTCGGTAGGATATCAATTGCGTGACTACTGCTTTGTATTTGCGTTACTTCAAAGCCTGTATCTATATTTGCTTGCACAACAAGTTCATTTTCGTCCTCAAACTGCGTTTTGAAGGGGGGGGTTATGCGAAGTGCTTCTGAGATTGGAACAGAATGTGCTGAAAGCTCGCCATACCACTCTTCATTACGATAAGAATTAGATGAAGAATTTCTGTTCTTAATTAAAGGAAATCCTGAATCCAAAGATTCTGGAATATATCGAGGTGTTAACGTTGACGGAAAACGCAAACTGAATTCACCCTGATTGTATTGAATAAGTTGTTGGTATTCGATCGTGACTTCAACGGTTTCAAAAGGACCGATATTGGCAATAGCGTTTGTAAAAAGATTCGGCCTTTCTTGTTCTATAAGGCTGGCTTTTCTGCCAGACTTTTTGGCTTGTTGAAAAATTTTCTTAGCTTTCTTCTTGGGATGAACCTGACCTTCAAACTCTCGTGATCCAACTTTTAGTTTGAGGTGATCAACAGCCGCATTTTCCGGTAATGGAAATACGTAAGTGCCATTTACCCAATCCGTACTTGGATTCCTAAATTGCTGTGTAATAGTGACTCTACCGACCATGCCTGTTACACGAATATCAACATCCGTTTTTACAACAGGGCTCATCAGCTGAAATGCCTCATTTTCAGTATCGAGGAGTAAGCTTCCTTGCTTTAGCTGAGATGAGCCTCCTTCAAAACGATAAAAAGATAAGTCTGTCGTTGCATGGGCTGGTGGAACAAAAGCGACCAGTATGAATAACGATGAAATAATTAAAAGCATGTACTCACTTACACAATACCTATTAGTCTTAAAGTAGATAGCCGTGTTTAACTTCAGTAATAGTAATTCCGTTTTTAGAAGAGTATTAATGTAAGTGAGCACTTGCATTTTAATTCCTTTGCTTAATGTTGATTAGTGTTGGGCGTCAGCAGCTGCAGTTAATACAGGTTTTTTCGCTTCAATTTTTATCACGACACGACGGTCAAAAAAGTCATTCTCAAAGCTCTGTTTTTCGTCTAATGGTTGTGATTCGCCGAAAGCCAAAGATTGTATTTGATTAGATTTAACACCTTGGCTTTTTAGGTAGTTTTTAACGCTAATAACACGTTGTTCTGATAGTGCTTCGTTGTAACTTTGATCACCTCTTCTGTCGGAATGTCCTTCAAGGACTACTTGAGTATTCTCATTGTTCAATAAACTTTGAGCGATAATATCGAGTTGTTTTTGGTAATGAGGCTGAAGATTATGTGAAGCAGTTTTGAATTGAATGCTTGTTTCAACAGGAGCAACTATTTGTTCTAATTCTGTCTGCAAAGAGACCAATCTCACTTGCTCAAGTTGAGAAGCTTTTTGGTTTGCTAACAGTAAAGCCTCTTCGTACTCTTTCTCGAGTAATGCTAAAGACTGTTTATTCTCGTTTATTTCTTGGTTTGCAAGTTCAAGGTTTTTAGTGTCGTTGTAGTCATCTCCCATAACAACACCAAAAATTCCACCAACTAAGCCGCCAACTGGGCCTCCTATAGCAGCGCCGATGAGCACGCCGGATCCTAACCCGACTAATTCGTTTTTGGCTCTTCGCTTGTCGTCTATCTCAGCAGCGGCCAAGTTGGTAGAAAATGCAAAAATAAGTGCTGATGTGATTAATGTCTTCTTCATGTGTGTTCTCCGCAAAGTGGTTTGGTATTAGTTATCTAAGAGCTTAAAGACTATTCGCTCTCGCTATGGTTTGTATTAAACAGGCACTTTGTGGCCTTCCAACATGGGAATCGTGGAAATGTGGCTATCAAATGTGGCGAAAAAATGGAAATTTGCCCCAGACCTTATCCTGCCCCTTAAATAGTGAGCAAATTGCTATATCATTCAGCTTTCGTTGTTGTTTGGAGGTTGGCGTATGTCTAAAAGAATTGCTTTGGTAGAAGATGATCTGGCGATTAGAGAGAATTATGCTGCTGCCCTAACTAAGCAGGGCTATGAAGTTCTTGGCTATGCTGACAAGCCAAGTGCTGAAGCTGCCTTTAATCAACGACTACCTGATTTAGCCATTATTGATATTGGCCTTGAAGATGAGATAGATGGTGGCTTTGCGTTGTGTCAGCAACTAAGAAGCTTATCTAAGAGCTTGCCCATTATCTTTTTTACAGCAAGAGATAATGACTACGATACTATTGTCGGCTTGCGCATGGGGGCAGATGATTACCTGACAAAAGACATTAGCTTGCCTCATTTGATTGCTAGAATTGCGGCATTATTCAGACGCTCTGAGCTTTTGGCCCAGCCTCAAACGCAAGATGATCTTATAAAGAATGGCGATTTAGTCATGGATACGAATCGGATGACGGTGACTTGGAAAGCCCAACCTATTGAGTTAACAGTTACAGAGTTTTGGATGCTGCATGCTATTGCTAAATATGCTGGTCATGTTAAGAGCCGCCAGCAACTTATGGACGAGTCACAAATGGTTGTCGATGACACGACGATCACGTCACATATTAAGCGTATTAGAAAGAAGTTTGTGCAACTCGATAGCGACTTTGATCGTATAGAAACCGTGTATGGTATGGGCTATCGCTGGAAAAACGCCTCATGCTAAAGCTTAGAATTGGTATAAGAATAAAGCTTCTCTTTTTATCTTTATTCCTTTTTGCGATTCCATGGTTGGGCTATCAATATGTTTGGGAAATGGAAAGCTACTTGAGGACTGGACAAGAACAGACATTGGTAGGTACTGCGAGAGCGGTGGCAACAGCTCTGCATGAACGACCTAAACTCTTCGACAACCATGCAAGTTATCTTTCTGATGTAAAACCGGGGACTGATCTCTATGCGCACAATATTATTGACCCCATCCAGCTAGACGGCAGGTTGGTTGATTGGATCGACTATTCGCACCTAGCTGTTCACTACGGCGCAGAGCATTTGTTAGAAGCGAACGTTGCTTATCAACCTGATAGCTTAAGCTTCAACCATATGGTGGGTAAGTATAGAAACTACTTATATGCTTACTTTGAAGTTAAGGACGATCAAGTGGTGCTGCGTGGTGAGAATAGCCTACGTGTTGATCGCAATGATCACCTGCAAATCGCGCTGCTGGATGCGCAAGATAACTTCCATCGTTATATAGTCGCTACCGATTCTCCCGGGTGGGTTAATGCTTATTTGTTGGATGAGAACCTAGCGTCTACTCGACCGAAGGAGCTTGAGACAGATATCCAAGGTCACTGGCGCTTAACCGAAGATGGTTATATTTTAGAAATACGACTGCCTCTCAGTGCTTTATCGAGCAAAATTGCCTTTGCTATTGTCGATGTTGATGAGCCTGATTCGAGGCAAGTTAAATACAGTGTGGGTACTGCGAACCCCAATCAATCAGGTTCATTAGGGACAGTATTAGTTCCGTCACCTGAGATTGAAAATATTGTCGACGGTTTAAAATATTCTAATGCTAGAGTTTGGGTGTTAGATCGTCATAGACGTGTGTTGGCGCGATCAGGTGAAATACAGCGAGCCACAGGTATTAATCCAAGACGCTCCTCTAATAATGGTCCTTCCTGGTGGAGTCATATCGAACAGAACTGGCTATTACCGCTTTATTATCGTGTATTAACCGAGCCACCTTCAGACTTTATCGACGAATTGCAGAATGCCTTTGAGCTTCAAGGTCGAGATATTGATCAAGCGTTGGTGGGCAACCCTGATTCTCTTTGGCGCCTGAGCCCTGATAAAAAAGCAGTTATTTTATCGGCTGCTCACCCAATTTGGATTGAAGATGAGGTTATGGGTGCTGTTGTTGTAGAACAAACCACTCACGGTATTCGCAGTTTAAGAAACAAAGCGTTAGAGAAACTCTTCAATATTATTCTAGCGGTTGTTGGCTTTGGAACTTTGGCGTTATTTATTTTTGCATCGCGCATTTCGAGCAGAGTTAGGAAGCTGAGAAATGACACCGAACAAGCTATTGATGTGAACGGAAAGATTATCGGGAATATCGAGCCTTCAAGAACATTAGATGAGATTGGCGATCTATCTCGCTCTTTCCATAATGTTCTGGAGAAACTGGGGCAATACAATACTTACCTGGAAAATATGTCATCGCGTTTATCTCATGAACTGAGAACACCTGTGGCCATTGTGAATTCTTCGCTTGAAAATCTGCAAATGGAGAACACACATTCTGAATCAAGCCCTTATATTCGAAGGGCGAAGGAAGGAATTCAACGTTTGAGTAAGATCCTGAGTAACATGAGTGAAGCCACGCGTTTAGAAAACTCACTGCGCTCAACGGATAGAGAAGACTTCGTAGCGAATGAAGTTGTATCTGGGTGTGTTGAAGGTTATCGATTAGCTTACCCTAGCAGGAAATTAGTCACTAAAGTGACTGATAATGTAGCCGCACTGAATGGTTCACCTGAGCTATTTGCGCAAATGATGGATAAAGTCGTCGCAAATGCTGTGGAGTTCAGTGAGGATGATTCAGAAATAGAAGTCACTTTAGAGAAGAAAGGGCAAAAAGCGTTACTTAAGATCTGTAATAAAGGTCGTTTGCTCCCGGACAACATGCAAAATGAACTCTTCGATTCAATGGTATCGGTTAGGAGTCAGAAAGATATTCAACAACCGCATTTAGGATTAGGGCTATACATCGCTAAAATCATTGCGGACTATCATAAAGCTGATATCACAATAGCGAATAATGATGAAAAAGATGGCGTCTGTGTCACTATTACGTTTAGTCATTAAACGAGTGAGTTATCTATAAGTAATACCCGTTGAAAGATGACGAGTATAAAGGAGCATCATGCGAGCACTTAATATTGACCCTAACGCTAAGGTAGCAGTCGTCACCGGTGCCAGTGGTGGGATTGGCCGCGCTTTGAGTATTGAGTTACTGGGCAAAAATCATGATATGCAGGTTGTCGCGATAGGTCGTAATCAAGCTAAGTTGGATGAAGTTGTTAATGCATTCCCGAATAGAGTGACTGCGATAGCTTGTGACCTGACATCAACCAAAGAAAGAGAAGCATTGCTAACATCTTTGAAGGCTCTCTCACAGATTGATTTTCTCATTCACTGTGCCGCCATGATCCACCCTTTAAAGCAGTTATCGGATATTAGTGAAGACGAGTGGCAAGTCGCTCAGACCTTGAATATTGATGTTCCACTGTTTATGACAACTGCTTTGCTCCCGAAAATGAAAAATGGTCGCGTGATGTTTTTGACTAGCGACTCAGAACTACAGCCCGTCGTGGGCGCTGGTCCATACTGTATTAACAAAAGTGCATTACATATGATGTGGCAATGCCTTAAAGCTGAGTATCAAGGCACGCAAAACAATATCAAGAATAGGTATTCCTCTAAAAGTATTCATTTTGGCTTGGTTGCGCCGGGCAATGTTGATACATCAATGCAACAAGCAATTCGTGAAACGGATAAGGCTATTTTGCCTCTGGCTCCCTTATTAGAACAAGCTTATCGACAAGGGCAATTGCTAAAACCCGAATATGTTGCACAGTTTTTACGCTGGTTATTGTGTGAAGTTGATTCAGAGCAATACAGCCAAAAAATTTGGAATATATACGCTGAGCTTTCTCACCAGAATTGGTTGAAAGCGTAGGGTACTGACAGTGAATTCCACGCTCGTAAAAGCATTTAACTCACTAAGCACTGACATTAATGGCGACATTCACTTCCCTGGAACTGAACCTTATAATCAAGCTTGCAAGCTATATAATGGCCGCGTTAAACGATCACCTCTGGTGATTATTCAACCTGAAAATACAGAAGATGTTTGTAAAGCAATAAAGTTTGCAGGGCAGCACAATCTTAAAGTGACAGCTAAAGGTGGAGGACACTCTGCCTGTGGAACTTGTTTGGTCGACAATGGGCTTGCTCTGGACATGTCGAAAATGAAACGAATCGATATGTATCCGGAACAGCATCTCGTTAAGGTTTCTGCGGGAGTCCTGAATAAGGAATTAGACAGAGCGACACTCAAACACTCGCAAGCATTACCTCTTGGTACTTGTGGTGATGTTGGTGTGATTGGCTCGACTATAGGTGGTGGAATCGGCTTTTTATCGCGTGCCTATGGCTTGGCTTGTGACAATATTATCTCGGCTTCCGTTATTAATGCAGAAGGGAAGCTACTGAATGTGAGTAGTGATGAGAACTCGGATTTATTGTGGGCACTGAAAGGTGGCGGCGGAAGCCAGTTAGGTATAGTGACGGATATCACCTACCGTACCTTCGATATGCCAGCTCGAGTATACGGCGGAACCATAGATTGGTCTTTAGAATATGGAAGTTATATATTAAAGCGCTACAGCGATTTTATGCTGACCGCGCCAAATAATCATTTTCTCTACGCTTATATCTCATTTTCGGAAAAAGCTGATGCCAAAATTTCGGTTATGGGCTTTGCGATGGATAAACCTGAAGTTTGTGAAAAGCTATTTGCAGATATCAGTGCATGGTGCCCTAACGCAGAAACGAATTTAGGTTTTAGGAATTATCTGGATGTTCAGTCAAATAATTATGCTGACGGCTTGGCTATTTATTGGAAAAATGGTGTTGTTCAGTCAGGGCTCTCCGATGAGTTTTGCCAAAGTTTGGTGGAGTGTTTTGAAGCCTGTCCAAGCTTAAGCGGCGGTATTATGCTGGATCCTTTAGGTGGAGCGATCAGCAATATTGGTGAAACTGATACAGCATTTTGCCATCGAAACTCGACCTTCATTTGTAGTGTCACAGGGTTAGCGCTAGGCGATAAGATCTCGCCAGAGGTTGAACGGTGGGTACAAGAAAGTCACGCTAAACTATCTAAGCATTATAACGGGTTAGTATACGCTAACTACGAAGATGTTGAGATTAATGAAGTAAGTCATTACTTTGGACAAAATAAAGAAAAATTAAGAAGTTTAAAAAGTAGATTTGATCCAAGTGGGATCTTTTATGGCAGCTTAGGACGTGAAAATAGTTGAAAATTAGCCTGTTCCTAGGGAGCAGTATTCAGGGCAAATTACCGAGCTGAGGATAATCTAATATTGAAGTCAGGACCGAAGAATTTCCTTTTAAGTGTGAAGTATTTCTACTTAAAAAGAGAATTCCGATCCTGAATACTGGTATGGCGTTTACTTCAATTGATACTTTCTAACGAATATGGTAGATAGCGCGAAAAGAGCAAGTAAAAATATACCGCTAGGCTCAGGAATATTAGCTGTCACCGTTGGGGCGAAAGCGATATTCGATGATGCTCCCGAACTGAGAGTGTCTCCACCTACACTATCGAATAATGTAAATACTAGACCAAAGCTTTGTCGTTCCCCCCTAATAACTTCTTGCGCGTAATTTAACAATGCTGTGTTATTAAATGTATTGAGTCCTGTTCTTAGTGTCCCTGTTCTAAATAAAAACTCATCTACATCGGGACGATTGTTAAAGGTAATGCTGTTTTCGTCAAAGATTGAATCTTGCGCAAAAACGTTAAATCCACCTGGCTCCCGTTGAGTGTCCCCCTGAAAAATGGACAAACTAAAATCTGATAGGAATAAATCAGTTGTGAGGTTTGATAAATCAAAAGAGAGGTAGGCTATCCTCGTTCCTGGTGATGCTGCCGGTGTTATAGAAGTTGAAAGATCGGCGGTGTCGGAACGTCCGACTCTTAAAATAGTCTCTGAACCAAAGTTACGATCGGGGTCACCTGAGTTGACGAAAGCATCAGCTGAAGTGGTTATTGTTATTAGTGATGCATAAGCTGGTGAGCACAAGAATAGTGCTAAGGTTAGTATTTTGAGGGGGGTGAAACGAAAAGTAATATACATTTGTAATTCCTTTGCAAAGTAATAAGAAGTTGAATGGGCCAGTCAATGGTTAGTATTTTTCTGACCGTCTTATGTATCTGCTTTTCTTAGGAATTCTTAATTAAGATAAGTTTCTTGGAAGCTTAATTGGGAAGGGTGAAAATATGGAAAGCTTGTTAAGTTTTAGGGGCAGTTGTTAGGCTGCCCCATGCATTGTCGTCGTTCTTACCTAACAACGATAGCGTTGTGATACACGTCTTGAACGTCGTCGCAGTCTTCAAGCATGTCCATAAACTTGTCAAATAGTGCAACGTCATCACCTGAAACTTCGGTTTCTGTTTGAGGAACAAAAGTGATCTCTTCGACGTCAAACGCAATGTCTGGCATTGCAGCTGTGAGCGCGCTTCTTACTGCAAAGAACTCAGTGTGAGGGGCAAAAACAGTGGTAACGCCTTCTTCACATTCCACGTCAGTGACGTCGACATCAGCTTCCATCAGTATCTCCAGGATGGCGTCTTCGTCATCGCCTTTGAATGAGATAATTGCCTGATGATCAAACATATGCGCAACCGCACCCGGAGCGCCGATTTTGGCATTAGTTTTGGTGAAGCAGTTACGAACATCAGTAATTGTGCGGTTGTTATTGTCTGTTAAGCAATCAACGATAACCATGCAGCTTCCTGGGCCATAACCTTCATAGCGTGCTGGGTGGAAGTCTTCACCTGCACCGCCTTTGGCTTTTTCTATGGCTTTCTCGATAACGTGGCTTGGAACTTGGTCTTTTTTAGCTTTATCAATGAGACGACGCAAAGCAAGGTTAGCTTCAGGATCTGGCGATCCATTTTTGGCACATACGTATATCTCTTTTCCGTACTTAGAGTAAACTTTGGTTTTGGCGCCCGCCGTTTTAGCCATTGCAACTTTGCGAACTTCGTACTTTCTTCCCATCGATTGGAGCCTCAAAAAAAACTTGCGTGGGATTCTATACCAATTGATTGGATAAATTAACCATCACTCAGGCTATATAGCTAAATCACTATTAAATGCGATATTCGGCGGGATTGAAAATGAATGAAGACAAGGCAGGTAGATGTTGGCTTGGTGGGGCCAAGTCAAATCTGGCTCCTACAGGACTTTGCCACGTAAGCTCTTAACATTGCTTCGTCTCGTTTTATTATCTAAACGGCGTATGCGTGAGGCTTTGGTTGGTTTAGTCGGTCTTCTGGCTTTTTGAACAATAGCAACACTTTTGATTAGCTGCACCAAACGCTCTATGGCATCGACTCTATTGCGCTCTTGCGTTCGGTGTTGTTGCGCTTTAAGAATAATTATTCCTTCTTTCGTGATACGTTTATCTTTCAGTCTTAACAGGCCTTGTTTATAAAAGTCAGGTAAGGATGACGCGTTGATATCAAAGCGCAAATGGATTGCAGACGAAACTTTATTCACATTTTGTCCGCCAGCACCTTGCGCTCTGATCGCTGATAGCTCGATCTCTTCTTCTTTTAGTGTTACCGAGTTGGAGATAACAAGGTAATCGGGCTCGTCATTCATGGTATTCATGTTAGCGAACGTAGGATGCGCCATTGACGTCAATTGTTGCGCCTGTCATGTGTCTTACAACATCAGAGCATAGGAAAGCAGCGGTTTCACCAATTTCTTCAGGCTGCGCTAAATCACCCAGTGGAATTTCACGTGTTGCTTCTTCGTGTCCCATTTCGTTGAGGATATTAGTAGCAAGATCGGTTTCGGTAAAACCAGGGGTGATTGCAAAGGCGAGGATATTTTCTTTTGCAAAGCCTCTAGCAATCGACTTTGTTAATGCCAGCATACCACCTTTGGCAGCTGCATAGTGCATGTAGTCTGGTCCGTCACCTCTGTGTCCTGCTCGGCTGGCAATATTAATGATACGACCGCCCGATTGCCTTGAACGGAAATGGTTAATTGCATCGCGACACAAGTCTGCTGCCGCCACTAAGTTAAGTTGTAAGGTATTGCCCCAAGTGTCAGACCATAGCTCGTCATCGGCTTCAACACCTGCGGTATATTGAGTTCCCGCATTGTTGATAACCACATCTATAGTATGCATCTCTGCTAACACTTCTTTCCACATGACACTTGCTGCGCCCGGTTGTGTCAGGTCGGCTTGGAACATTCTGTGTGAGTCTGGGTTTTCCATGGCTTGGATAACTTGCTCAGTTTTCTCACGGTTATTTGCGTAATGCAACGCAACGCGAGCTCCTTGTTTAGCAACAGCTATTGCAATGGCAGCTCCTATGCCTCTTGAAGCGCCAGTAACGAGTATATTTTTTCCTGAAAGCACAGACATATTCCTAGGTTTGTCATAAATTGGGCTTAAACTTACCAAATATCAGCCATCAGAAATAGTAACTAACAGTGCTCTGTATCTTTAATGAGTATCAGTTGATGTTTACAGAGAAATCAAACATGTGCTCTTCCTGGGTGAGATTTGCTTTTTGCGCAAAGGTTAGTAACAAAGTTTGTATTGAATCAGATGTAACAAAAAAATTATTCTGCAAAGGAACTTATCGGGCCATTAACCTGCCAAAGTTCATGAGTTGGTTGATCTAAGGTGCTAACTTTCTGAACGAAATACATACAAAGGTAAATGTATTTTGATAATGATAAGATAAACTACTCAGAGAAAATGTTCTGTATTGCAATTCTAATTCTGAATTTAACATGAACTTGAGGCTGGAAGCCTTGATCATGAAACTAAATGCTACTTAATATTAAGCAGACGAATTCTTGAAAGAAATCAAGGTGAATATAATGCGCTTAGTCATATTACTATCGACTCTAACAATGACCGGGTTTTTGGCTGGCTGTGCGAGTGCACAGGCTCAATCTCATGAAAGTGCATCTTCACAAAGTGTTACTGACTGTACAAACCTGACGCTTGATGGACGTGGGGATGATGAGTTAACCAAGGAAGAACGGATTAAAAAGTTAGAAGGTACGTTATACGACTCGGTTGACCGCTATGACACTTGTTTAGGGCAGGCTATCGCTGCTGGTGGCGGAGGTGGAGCCGGTGGAGGCGCTGGTGCAGGAACTGGAAACCAGGGGGAAGGCAGTGGGAGCGGCGGTTCTGCAAGTACGACTGAAGAGCCAGTGACAGAAGTCCCTCCTCAGGAACAGGATATCCCTGAGACTGAAGCCAGTGGAAATGTACCTAAAGATATTCCTCCGGCAGACAATGATTCTGTCTTACAAAGACAAATCAGAGAGTTAGCAATGAAAGAGAAAGACCCGAAGAAGAGAGAAGAACTTTGGGATCTGTATCGGAAGTATAAAAAATAATTAAAATTTGGCGGCTGATTCTGGCTGTCAGATGGGCTTTATTCAGCTATACATAAAGCCAGTTCAACAAAGGAAATAAACAATGAGCAAACGCTTTTTATTGTGGATGATGTTAAGTAGCCTCGTCGTACTTAGTGGTTGTCAAACGACGGGACGTTCAAGTACAGCTGTTGGACCGAGTGTCGGACCGACGGTAGCGACGCCTCTGGGGGAAGAGAAAAAAAACTATAACATCAATTCTAATATCTTCCTTGATGTTGCTATTCCTGTTTTCGATCCTGGTATTCCAGAAGATTTAGATAAGTTAGAAAAAGATTCAATTTGGCCACAACTGAGACGGGCAGAAGCGAACAGGTTCTCATTGATGACCAAAGAAGCGCTTCAGAAAACCGGTGTTTTCGGTTCGGTCAGTGTAGCGCCGTCACCACAAGTGACATCAGAGCTTTATGTACTAGGTAAGATCATTGAATCTAATAGTGAAGATGTCGAAATAAGCATCGAAGTTGTTGATATCAGTGGTAGACGTTGGGGCAAGGAGACCTTTAAACATCGTGTTAGTCCTGGGTTTTATCGGGATAAAAGAAACGATGGTGAGGATTCATACGGCCCCATTTTTGAAGATATTGCAGACCATGTTGTTAGCTTGTTGAAGCGCAAAAGAGAAGCACAAAAGGAAGAGCTGAAACACATTGCTGATATTCGTTTTGCCCAAAGCTTCTCACCGGAAGCTTTCTCTCAGCATATAACGACAGATAGAAACGGTTATGTTTCACTCGTTAGCTTGCCAGCTGAAAATGACCCCGCGTATAGCCGTATTCGTCCGCTACGTGTTCAAGATCAGCTATTTCTAGACCGTATTCAATCTCAATACGAAGGCTTTTCTGCGAAAGTCGATGAGAGTTATCTGACTTGGCAGGAAGAGACTTTGCCTGTGATTTTGGATGCAAAAAAAGCGAAAAGGCAGTCTGTTGCAAGAGGTATTTTAGGAGCTGTACTTATAGGTGCAGCGGTTGCAGGGGCAGTAGATAGCGACTCTTCTGGATTGCAGGATGTTGCTACAGTAGGCGCGGCTATTGGTGGTGGTTTGTTAGTAAAATCAGCACTTGATAAAAACCGAGAAGCGAAAGTTCATTCAGCAACTATAGATGAGCTTGGAGAGTCTCTTGATATTGAGATTGACCCACAGCTAGTTGAGCTTGAAGACAAGACCATTGAGTTAACGGGTACAGCGCAAGAGCAGTACACTCAGTGGAAGTCCCACTTGAAGAAAATTTACGAGCTTGAGCAAACTCCTGACGTTGAATTATAAGGAAACCGCATTTGTTAGATGATGCCTTAAAGGATCAAAAGAAAAACGCTAATCAACAATACGCCAAAATAGGTAAAGCACTGGCAGTTTTAGCTGCTGTAGTAGTGCTTGCTGTTGTTGGCAAAACATTTATTAGCTCCCCTGCACCTGAAGATGTCGTGAACAGTGAGCCTGTTCCTTCAGTTGCTGGCACAACTAATGTCGATAACGAACAAGCGCGAGATGAGTTTAAGCGTGCATTAGCTGATTTCGACCAGAGTTATACAGATGCAATGGCAAGCCAAGCACTGGCACGCTGGGCACCTGATGAGCTGCAACAAACCAAAGATGTTTATGACAAAGCGGTCAGTGCATTTGCTGGTAGTCGTTATGTCGATGCTCTGCAGGCAATAGAGACTGCTCATAAAGACGCACAAGGCTTAGTTAATCGATGGGATCAGGCGTTTCAAGAATCCTTCAGGCAAGCACAAGATGCGTTTGAAAATAACGAATCGCGTAAGGCTGACTTGCATCTAACACAAGCGCTTAAGTTAAAGCCTGATAATACAGATGCTCTGGCCTTGAAGCAGCGACTATCTAAGCTTCCGGATATTGAACAGCTACTCGAAGACGTCAGAATTGCACAAACTGAGAATAGCTTGGAACGTGAAGTCGAAGCGATACGTAAGATTATCGAGCTAGACCCTGCTAGAACTGAAATGGCGCAGCGTCTTGCTGTGGTTAATGAAGCACTTAAGAAAGCTGAATATCAACGTCATATTTCGCAAGGGATGTCAGCGTTAAATAACGGGCAACTGAGCCAAGCGCAAAATGCGCTGACTAAGGCTAAAAGGCTCTATCCCAATAACAAAGAAGTTCAGGTTTTGGAAACGGAGATCGCTGCGCAATCCGCCAGCAATCAGCGTCAGATTTGGCGAGACCAAATAAAAGATCTTGTTAATCAGGATGACTGGCAAAACGTATTAGCCATCTCAGAGCGAGCAAAAAAAGCTTTCCCAACGGATAAGCAGTTTGTCGATTCCTCGGCACTTGCTAATGATATCTTGTCACGCTCTCAACGCATCGACCGATATTTAGCCCAGCCAGATCGTCTCAAAGACTCGGGTATTCACGCCAATGCAACCGCTTTTGCAGAAGCTTCTCAAGAAGTTGCTCAAAACAGCTTAGGGCTTGTTTTAAAGTTGGAACAATTCAATGCGGTGCTGGAGACTTTCGCAGAACCCGTTCCTGTTCTAGTTAAATCGGATGGTAAAACCAATATTGTTGTCGTTGGTACAGGTCGAGTTGGGATGACGAAAGAAAAGTCTATAGAACTCAAAGCTGGGACTTATGTTTTTGAAGGAAGCCGCAAGGGGTATCGCAATGTTAGAGTGACACTAACTGTAGATCCTTTTGCAGAAAATCAAGAAGTGACGGTAGTGTGTAATGAACGAATTTGATAGCAGTATTCGCCAAGCAAAGAAAACGCATGCGGTACGTAACGCTATTGCAGGTGTCATTTTAGTTCTTGCTGCTATTGCTCTGATTTTATGGTTGGTGGTAATAGAAGCGTTTACCATAGTTGTACAACCAGAAAAAGCGAGGAACATTGCTCGATTCAGTTTAGAGAGCGGAATTGGCTATGTATCGGGTAACACGCTGTATAAAATTAGTGGTCGTGTTGTTTTACTTGCTGAGGCAGACAAGTTTATTCCATCAACCGCCGTTATCGATAACAATAGTCAGCCTGTTGTTAATATTGTATTGCAGCCTGTCCCGGGTGAGATTAAAGGCTCAGTTCAGGGTGAACATGGTGAAACAGCTTGGTTTCTCGATAGTGAACTCAAACAAATCGGAAGTGAATATGGGGTTTCATTAAAACCCGGTAATTACACCGTTGGCATAGACAGTCCTCATCACCAAGTTGAACAGATTGATGTTGAAGTCAAAAGTGGCGAAGTTTTCGCTTGGGAACCTCAACTAGTCGCCATTCAAGGTCAGCTAAATATACAAAGCACGCCATCAGATGCGACTGTATTCATTGATAATGAAGAAGCTGGTAAGACGCCGTTAGTTCAAAATGTTGAAGCAAAGAAATACTCAATCAAAGTTGAGCGAACTGGGTTTGAGCCAACTACCGAAGTGATTGATGTGACGAGGCAACGTCCAGAAGCACTTAGGCGCTATAATCTTAAGCCACTGTCTGCTGCGTTATCTCTAACATTGGAGCCTGCTGGTGGAACTCTGCTTGTCGATAACAAGGTTGTTAATGACAGTCGCCGTATTCCTCTTGATTCCAATAAACAACATGTTGTGAGCT
Organism: Alteromonadaceae bacterium M269; assembly: GCA_004353515.1. Taxonomy (GTDB): domain Bacteria; phylum Pseudomonadota; class Gammaproteobacteria; order Enterobacterales; family Alteromonadaceae; genus M269. The sequence continues at coordinate 418,222 of SMNZ01000005.1, forward strand.
ACCAAAAGCCTGGTTACTTCACCGAAACAAAAACTTATTCTGTGAAAGCAGGTCAAACAATTTCGGATGCTTTTAAGCTGCGCGAGAATATTGGTGACGTGAGCATTCGCAGTAACCCTGTTGCTAGTCTAACAGTTAATGGTCGAAGCGCTGGAAGTACACCTTTTAATCAAAAGCTTAGAGCGGTTGACTATAAAGTAGTCATAAGTAAACCAGGTTATCGCTCTGTTGAACGCACTATCACACCCTCAAGCGAAGCAAAGACAACTTTAGATATTCAGTTGCTAACTGAATATGAAGCAAGACGCAGAGAAGGCAAACCCTCGGTTGCCCAAACTATGGGTATTCAGTTTGTCCAAGTGAAACCCACAGCGTTTTCAATGGGCTCAAAAAGCAATGAAAAGGGACGCCGTCGCAATGAGTTTGTTAAGGAAGTCGATTTCACTCGCTCTATTTATGTGAGTCGCCATGAAATAACTGAATCTCAGTTTGCACGCTTTAAAGGCGCTTCAAGTACGAGTAATTTACCCGCTTCGGATATGAGCTGGTTCGAAGCCATTCGGTTCTGTAACTGGCTAAGTGAGCAAGAAGGGCTTCCTAAATTTTATCGGATCCAAAATGGCCGTTATCAGGGTATCAATCCTTCTGCGAATGGGTTTAGATTGCCCACAGAAGCCGAATGGGAATGGTTAGCTAGAAAAGGTAAACGAGCAACTGAAACTGCCTTTGTCTGGGGGAATTCTGAAAAGCTCCCCGAAGAAGCGGGTAATTTCGGTGATGAGTCTATCAAATCTCAAACCGCACTCTACTTCAAAGATTACGATGACGGCTACGCGAATAAAGCGCCGGTCGGCAGTTTTAAAGCGGATCGCTTAGGCCTATACGATTTAGCGGGCAATGTTAGTGAATGGGTTCACGACTCTTACACCAACCAGCCACCGTTGAAAGCACAAGGTTTAGTTGATGACTTTGGTTCTCCAAGGGGAGAGGGACACGTGTTCAAAGGTGGACACTATCTCAATGGACAGATTCAAGACGTTCGTGCGGCCTATCGAGAACCGTCGAGTTCGCCGCTGCCTACGTTGGGCTTCCGTATCGTACGTTATGAATAAGGCGAGAAGAATGATGAAACAGAATCAGATGCCAAATAGCAGGCAAAGTAAAACTAGTCGTAGAAAACACTGGCTTTTAGTGGCCGCTATTGTTGGCCTATTAACAACGGCTTTTGCAGCAGTTGCGCTGCAAGGCAAAATTAGCTTGGACTCACCTGTTAGCTTCCCGGTGGATATTTAACTATGGCAAATGAAAACTCAAAGAACCCTTTTATTGTCGGCTTAATCGTACTTGTGAGCGCCATAGTTGTCGTGCATCTCGCTTATGTTGGTTACATCATTCCATCTGCTAACGCTGTATTGGCAGTAGATGGTGCAGCGGGAGCGCGAAACTTCTTTGTGATCATCAAAGACTTGGAACAGGAAGTGTGCTTTATCGCTATGATTTGGTGTAGTTACTTCATCATAAGCAAGAGTACAGCGCTGTTTAATGACCGCTTTTTGTTTAAGGTAGACTTCTTATCTGATCAAGACAAAAACGGTGAAATCAATTTAACTGAAGCTTTGAATAAGCTTGAAGAAAGTGAGTTTAGAGATAAGCCTGTATTCCAAACTTGGATCACTTGTATTCGTCGTTTTATCCATACTGAAGATGTGCAAAATGCGTCTGACGCTATTCAAGCCAGTGTCGATTCATTGGCTGTGAGACTCGAAGCGGAAAACTCGATGATCCGTTACTTGATTTGGGCTATTCCGTCGATTGGCTTCATCGGTACAGTGCGTGGTATCGGACAAGCCTTAGCGCAAGCGGACAAAGCACTGGCAGGCGATATTTCTGGAATGACTGACAGCTTGGGTGTGGCTTTTAATTCAACATTGGTTGCTTTGTTTATCAGTATTATTTTGATGTTCTTACTGCATCAACTTCAACGTCTTCAAGATGGTTTGGTTGTCGATACTCAAGCGCACTGTGAGAAGTATCTTTTGCGCCACCTACACAGAAATAAGAGTCAGCAAGTTAGCGCATAAGCTCTGTAAGGATTATTAATGAGACGCCGTTCAGCTGACGGATTTAACTTAGCTTTCCTCGATGTGATGGCCTGTGGATTAGGGGCTGTCATACTGATTTTTATGCTGGTGAAGTTTCACGCGCAAACCGCAATTCCGAGTGATGAAATAGAGCGCCTAAAAGCAGAACTGGAACAATTAACTAGCGTTCAACAAGCGTTGAATGAAGATGTAAAAAAAGCCAGCGAAGCAAATGCTAGAAAGAGCAGTGAAGTTGCTCTAACTAAAGAGCAAATCGAAGCGTTAATTAAACAAGCTCAGGACAATCAAAAGAGTGTCGATGAAAAACTCTATGCCTTGGCTAATCTAGAAACAGCCGCTGCGGCAGCGGCACCTAAACAAGCGGATGATTCACTCACCATACAAGGTACGGGTGAGGAAAACTATCTGTTAGGTTTGAAAGTTGAGGGGCGTCATATAGGCATACTCGTGGATTACAGTGCTTCTATGACCGAGCAAAAGCTTGCTGAAATTATCAAACGTAAAATAGGTTCGGATGCAGAAAAGCAAAACGCTCCCAAATGGCAACGGACATTGAGAGTGGCAAGGTGGCTTTTAGCGAGAGCACCTAAAACCTCCGAAGTGGCCGTGGTTGCCTTTAATAAAGAAGCTCAGTCTCTTGGCTCAAAACCAATAGTATCGGCAGGCAATGAGGCTGATCTCCAAGCATTATCAAGCGAGTTGAGTAAGCTGGTTCCAGCCAATGGTACCAATCTGCAACTGGCACTTAAAAAGATGGTTGAGGTAAACCCTGATATGACAAACCTCTATGTCATTACAGATGGTTTGCCAACGTTAGCAGATCCAGATGATAAACAGTTAACACGTAACCTCCGTTGTCGTTCCTTTGGTGGTCGAGCTTCGACAATCAGCGGAGAATGTCGCGCTATTTTGTTTAATCGCAGTTATCAGAGTGCCGGGTTAGGCAATACAGAAGTTAACGTTATTCTGCTACCTCTTGAAGGTGACCCCGATGCGTCTCATATGTACTGGGATTGGACATCTGATACAGGTGGTTTGACACTCACGCCTGCGGATAGTTGGCCATGAAGCGAACACGTGAACAGTTAGAGGTTTTCAACCTCTCATTCCTCGATATTATCTCCTGTGCATTCGGCGCAATCGTTATGCTGATCCTACTGGCAAAAAACGGTGAAGAAGGCGACTACAAAGATACGAGTGAGCTCACTAAGTTGTTGCTAGGAATCACGCAATCTGAAAGTGAAAACGAAAAGCTCACCACGACATTGGATACACTTAACCAGCAGATTAAAGACCTTGATGCTCAAGCTCAAACTGTGACGGCAGAGAAGGCTCAACTCGAGAGCGATATTGCAGCTGCCAAAGAGTTGCAGATTCAACTTGATGAGTCTGCGTCGGGGCTGCAGGAAACGATAGAAGAACGAAAACGCGCTGCGCTCAATCGAAATACAGCTGATGAACGCGATGAAGAGGTCGGCGGTATCCCGGTTGATAGCGAATACGTGATTTTTATTGTTGATACGTCTGGCAGTATGAAACAGATGTGGAATAGAGTCCTAAAGCAAATGGATAACATTCTGAATAACCATCCGAAAGTTAAAGGCTTTCAGGTTATGAATGATATGGGGCGTTATTTGGCTGGTGCAAAAGGTCGATGGCATAAAGATACACCACGTATTCGCTCGACTATTTTGGCACAAATGCAGAATTGGTCGGCGTTTTCAAACAGTAGCCCGGTGGAAGGCCTTCAAGAGGCTTTGAAGACTTACGCAAAACCGAGAGCCAGCTTATCGATTTATATATTAGGTGATGAATATACGGGCGGTTCTTACGATCCTGTAATCAATACGTTGAATGAGCTGAATACCGATAGAAGAACAGGCGATCGCATCGCTCGGGTTCACGCGATTGGTTTTATTCCTAATGTAACTGGCAGTAATTTTCAGACAACTCGACAGTTCGGTACGCTAATGAGAGAAGTTACTCGCCAAAATCGAGGAACCTTTATTGCGTTACCGAACTAACGTTTGGATATTGAGTCATCCGTGTCAGGAGCGTTTTGATAATTGAATGGCGTGAATTGATTGGTTGTCTAAATTATGAATTAACTACAACTGCCATTAATAAGCTCAGATAATAAGAAGAAAAATTAATTTAAAAATAGTTGGGTTTAAATATAACCTTTTGTTTTAAAACTAAATATTCGAAAGAAGGGCATTCTTTTCTTTCTGAATGCGCATATAAATCTCTGAACGATGTACATCGACATCTTTAGGTGCATTGACACCAATGCGGACTTGGTTGCCTTTAACAGTTAGCACTGTCACTGTAACAGAGTCACCAATCATCATGGTTTCTCCAACTTTTCGGGTGAGAATTAACATCGTTTTATCCTTAGAGGTCGTGGTTGGGTAGGATAAAGATCATGCATTACTGATTTGTTATGGTCAATTAATTTCTTATTATGCCTTATTCAATTTTAGTAACTTAAACTTAACAATGCGCAATAAAGGTCACTAAACAGACGATTGTTTTGCCCTTTGTAAGTTAGTCGCCTAATAGAACGGCACTTATGGTATCTATAACTTATGCTTGGTGTGACCTAAGCCTCATTAGCTTGTTTATTTATTTACCTTCTGGTTTACTCGTAAAATACAACTAAAGTCTAATAAAAGTGCGTTTGAATTAAATTGAATCAGAGTTTTTCCCATTCGCTAATAATTAAAGCAGTGGCTTTTTCTATATTTTTGAAGAGTCGCTATAGAAGCAGTTTCGTATTCGCACTCTTATTTCTATTCTTAGGGTGCTCATCTCCTGAGCCAGATATACGCTCTACAGGACAATATAGGTTTACTGAAGAATTTGTTGTAACGGCTGATCTTTCCGATGATGGTACCAAAAGTGTCATTGTGACTGACTTTCCACATATAAGTGTCTGGGATAACCACTCTCACGCGTTGATTGCGCGTTGGAATGCTGATCTTCTTGGGGTTGTTCCCCTATTCGTTAGTATCTCTTATGACAATCGACAGTTATTGGTAACAGGCGAAACTCAGGTTGTGTTATTGGATATCGAACAAAATGCAGAAGTAGGTCGATGGCCAATTGCCTCAATCGTTGATGATAAAAAAGTGACGTCAGCTGGGTATTTCATGCGGGGCCAGTTGTTTGCACTAGGTTTGAACGACGGTAGTGTCATAGTGGCGGATATTAATGATGGTGTTTTTAAAAAAGCTTACTTACATGAGAGTAATGTCACCCATTTAGTGGTAGATGAGTTCGGTCAATACCTGTATACAGCGGCACATGATGGTGCGGTCAATAAAGTTTCACTAGCTGATTTAGAAGTGGTTCAAACACGTCAGTTTGAGCACAGGCTCTCTTCTTTGAATCTCGACAATGATTTCGGGCGTTTGTTTATTTCTGACACATTGGACGAACAAGTTGTTGTCGATAGTCAATCTCTTAAGACGGTTGGAACATTAGACTATTTTGAACGTTGGCGTTGGTTTAGAGAGGCGCTATTTGTCGAAAACAGTCGATTCTTAATTACAGCATCTTCGAAGACAGGTATGTCTTTATGGAATATAGAGACTGGGGAACAGGTAGGCTTCTGGGATGCTAAGGTGTATTCGTTTGCTTCTCACGTCTCTAAGATGACAATTAACAAGGACAATCAGTTAGTCACATTGACGAACGATGCCGTTGTCGAGTTTTGGGACTATGCCGCTGCACTGAGATAAAGGAACACTTATAGCTAAATCAATATTAAATGCGATAGTCAGTTGGAATAAAAAACGGTTTAGGCAAGGTTAATGATTGAAGGCATAGCCGGTCTACGTCGAGATCATTAAGTGTAGAATAAACCGTTTTTCAACCAACCTTTTAGGCGCCCTCCAGCCTACTTGTTTCTTTGTTATACCTGCTCACAAGGCAATCAGCATTCTTTCACAGGTATGCCTTGAATCAAACAGGCTGGACTGGCGCTGACAATCGCATTTAATACTGATTTAGCTATATCTCTATTTACTGGTAAAATGGGGGCAATTCACATTCTTCTGAATTAAGGGCTCTATTGAACTGGATTTTCTTCACGCTTACCGCCGTAGTTATGCAAACATTTCGCAACGCGTTGCAAAGCAAATTGAGTCAAGATGTAACGACATCCGGAGTAACTCTCGCTCGATTTATCTTCGCACCACCAGTTGCTTTGGTTTATCTGCTCCTTCTTTATCAATTCTCAGCGCAAAGCATTCCTCAGTTCAGTTCGATGTTTGTTGTAACCGTATTCTTGGCTGCTTTTTCTCAGATTGCTGCTACCTCTTTGATGGTGATTCTATTTAAACAACGAAACTTTGCAGTGGGAGCTGGCTTAGCCAAAAGCGAAGCGCTAGTAGCTGGCGTTCTTGGGACGATTTTCTTTGGTAGTCAGCTTAATCTCTTTGGTTGGATCGGTATTTTAGTTGGTGCTGTTGCAGTTTTTGTTCTGAGTGGTGGAACTCGTTTAAAACAAATGAGTTTGAAAACCGTATTGATAGGATTGGCTTGCGGAACTTGCTTTGCTTTCACTTCGCTATTGGTGCGAGAAGCCAGTTATACACTTGATGTCCCTTTTCCTCATAGTGCAGCCTGGGTTTTATTGTGGGTCTTGTGTATACAGACAGTGACTATGCTGCTCTATATTGGCGTGCGACATAAACAGACTTTTAAAGTGTTGAGGCAGCACGCAAAAACAACATTAGCAACCAGTATGACAAGTTGCTTGGGATCGATTTGTTGGTTTAGCGCGATGGCTTTACAGCATGTGGCTTATGTTAAAACGTTGGGACAAGTTGAAGTACTGTTGACCATGATCATTTCAGCACTTTGGCTGAAAACACGAGTAAAGTCGCATGAAGTCGTCGGCCTATTACTTATTGCTATTGCGGCAATTTTAGTTATGTGGGCTTAGAGGGAACACAAGAGTATTCGTATGTCAGCTGAGAGTTATAAAGTACCTGCAGAGGATTGGCAAACTGAGCTAGAGATTAAGCGCAGTAAGTTTTTGACCTTTGTCGGTAACGCAACAAGCAAGGTAAAAGCCGATAGCTTTATAAAGCAATTGCGGGATCTTCACCCTAAAGCAAATCACGTTTGTTGGGCGTATATTGCAGGTTCTCCGCAATCGACAACCCGATCGATGAGCGACGATGGTGAACCCAGCGGTACAGCCGGTATGCCCATGCTGAAAGTGATAGAACACAGCGGCCTTGGAGACATTGTTGTTGCAGTTGTACGTTATTTTGGCGGTACTAAGTTGGGTACTGGTGGACTACAGCGTGCCTATTCAGATGCGGTTTCTCAGGCACTTGAGGATTTACCGACACAAGTTAAAGTAAGTCGGACCACAATTCTCCTTGAGTATGACTATGCTCACGACGGTAGTATCACTCAGCTTATAAATCGATATGACACAGAAAATGTTGTTGCAGAATATTTGGATAGAGTCCACCTACAGATTGATATAGCACAAACTGAGCAGGCACAGTTCAAATCAGAGGTTGTGAATGTCACCGCGGGTGGCGTCGAAATCCAAGAACTTTAAGCCATCATAAGTTCGGCCTGCCTTTGTCTCCTTGTGAATAATCACAAACACCGTCAGGGAACGTTGTTTTCAGTGCTTCGATGTGAGGCGTCATATTGCGGGGAGAATAAAACCCTCGATTTAGTGCCTCTTCAACACTAACTCTATGGCACTCGAATATGCTTCCTTGCCAAGGGCCACCTGCTTGTATTCGACTGTTAGTGTAGATTGGGAAGTGCTCGCTACATTGTCCTTTTTCTTGGTGATTCCATTCTCCATTCCAAACATCTGGACCTGCAAATAGTATGTTACCGTTTTCGCCAAAACAGGTATCTTGGAGTTGTTCCGGCTTTACTTGCCACTTTGGTAAATCTGGCGTTTGTCGGATGTTTTGCATCCATTGATCAATAAATTCAAAAGCCTCTTTTAGTGGCGTGTAGTTTTCGTCAGCTACCCAAATGACTTGGTTTTTATAGTGCCCTAGAGCTTGTTGTAGCCTCAACCTAGCGCTAAAGGATGCAGACATATGATGCATATCTAGCTTGTCTTCCAAATAATGTCTGATATCAATAGTGGGTAGGTTATTGTGTCCGACAAATACTTGTCCTGAGTAGTATGCACTCTCAATCGCTTTTTTATTGGGATGTTGCCGTATTGCTGGATTGGCCTCGGAAGCTTGCGTCATATTATGGCGACTCCACAGGCTGAGCCAAAGAGCTGCCTTTTTATTTTTCTCAAGTGTCCATATCTTCTCTGGCTTCATCTCGCTCATTGGTTTCCAGCTGCCAATGTTCCAGTTTAGATGTAGGAACGTTTCTGGAGAAATATCACCTGAGCGCAGAGCTTCTAATCCATACTGAACCCCGACGTTACCCCAAGCTGAATTTGCATAGTTTTGGTTGTCTCGTCCATAAAGGTTCACCATATCTTCCCAGTAATTCCACTGGGTGCTCTCCACAATATCGTCGGCGAAAAACTCGCGCAGAAAACCCTGAGCAGGGTTATGCACAAAGGTTGATAAACCAAACCAACCATTGATGCACTCGCTATTTCCTTTGCTTCTCACCGGCCAGCGGCCAGCAATGAGTTGGTTAACAGGCTCCAACCAGGCACTGAGGTGCGTATCACCATTTTTTGCATTCATGCCTTCGAGTTTTTGCCTATTCTCCCAATCTTGCCAGAACTCTGGAGCGTCAGATTTAAAGGAGTAATAGGCGTTGAGTAGGTCACAATCTAATGCATAGATGGTCTGACTGACCATATCGGGATAGGAATACAATGGTAGAGCAGCGTCTAATATTCCTTCGGAGTTCTGTCCAATCAGATATTGCGCAAGTCCACCGCCTGAACCCCCTATGCCAACGGTATAAAGAGGTTCGCCATATAAACTAGTAAATTGCTTTTTAACTCTCCTAGCTGTGTCTTCTGCCAATAGCATATTGTATGTGTAGCTTGTCTTATTTCCGGTAGAAGTGATAACGGCGTAGCCTTGTTCAAGCTGTTCCTGACGTCTGTTAAGAAGTCGCTCGAGCCTTAGTCTGCCTTGACGAAAACCAATGCCTGAGCCCCCTTCAAACTGATAAATCAGCCTTTTATTCCAATTGCCGGTTTTTGTTCGTGATGCGAGATCTTGCGCAGTAACAGGGACAACTAGCGTATAGATATAGCGGTTGATTGTCCCTTGTTCTATTCGGAATAAATGGGTGTATTCTCGCGGTGGATTTTTGTCGAAGATAACCAGTTCGTTATCGCTTAATCGGGCCGCATACTTTGTGGTCGTGGGCAAACTACAGTCTTTGCTGTATCCGATAATATGCTTGGCTTTGCCAATATTTTCGACACTATCATAGATGGGGACTCCCCAACCTTGATCATTGTCTGGCACAGGTTGGCCTAATTTGCTATCTAGAGACATGCAATAGAAGGGATATTGAGGAGGACCTGCATAAAGTGGCTCTACAGGACCTAATTCACCAAGTGCTATCGGGAAGTTAAACGTTTCCTCAGGGCGCTCTATCTCACGAATATGCTGTTTAAGATCGAGATAAGGAGGGGAGTTTTCCTGAGGTGGTAGAGACTTTACTTGCCTATCCGTATATTTGTCTTCAGGCATCAACCAAAGCCCGAGAATAGCGAACAAAGATAAAACAACGAATACAACTAATAACTTACGTTTAAACATATTACTCACCACCCTTTAACTACATGTTGGTAATGGACTTACTTAATATGACAGCGATTCAAAACCTTAAAAAAATACAAATGCCTTGAATAAAGTTTAGTCAAAGGAAGAGTGATAATTCCAAGTGGATCGAGGGGGTTTTTAGTAAGGTATTGAATTTAAGTTGTATTTAGTCGACTTTTAGCTGCCAATATTGGTGGTGGTCAAAAACGTTACAAATAATGACGGTATCAATAGAAATATTAGGCTTAAAAATAGCCATATAGCCCCGAAATATTGAGGCTATATGGTTTGATATTTACCTGCCGAAGTTTGGATTAATTTATCAAAAAGTAGTTTGAATCCAGATAGCCATTGGCATTAGTGCAGCTTCCAATAAATTGAACGTCAGCCTTTGCCAGGTGTGCAGCTAAGACTTGTGAAATAAACCGATCTCTTTGCTCTATTGCACCTCGTAGTTGCACAAACTGAGTGTTATTACATACTCCCCAACCCGAATGTTTATACGCAAAGAATACCCCTGAATCGGCATTAAATTGCACTCGGTCGATTTTAGTAACGGGTGTTTCTACAGCAGATGCGAAAAACGAGGTTAGCAATGTAGAAAGTAATAAGCCTTTATACTTCATTGTATTAATTCCTTAAATTGTTATTAAAGCTGAACATTTATTGCGAATGCTTACATGCAGATGTTCGTACTTAGCTTTGCAGACGTAAGTAAAAGTAGTGGTAATGTATGAATTGTGAGGTGGAGATTATCAAGCCAAAATCCTTTTTAGTTATGCATGGTTATTTTCGTGCTTATTATAAGCATAGCTTGTGTATGAGAGCTACTCGTCATCCCCTATACACAAGCTGCCCTTTCCTTATTCTTGGTTAGTTTCTTTTTTGATGTTAGAACGCCAATACCCCTGTTTTCCAACTGTGCGCCAAGCCCATTTAATCCAGCTAATAAATGAAATACTGAGCCAGATAACCCAGACCAGCATAATGGCTTTGTAGAACCAGGTTGAAATGCTAACTACGTTAACCTCTGGCAATGTGCCATCTGATTTATCCGCGAACCAGGAAAGATGGTTTCCATAAGATTGATAGCCTTCAATGCCCATACTGGGTGAACTCAATAAGCTGATAGGGACAATAGCAATCAAAGAGATGATAGCAATAACGGAAAGGCCGTATAGCAGCAACTGTGTGAAGTTAAACGCAACTGTAGATATTGCTTTTGGTCGATACTGGCTCGCAGTAATGGAGGCGAACCAAATGGCTGTCAGCATTAAAATGCCCCAATTATTCAAGCTTAATCCCACACCTAATATGATCCAATTGACGGTATTTAGAGGTGAGAATTTAACGCGAGATAAAAGCGCAGCAATAACGATAAAGGCTAAGAACTCGACCCAATATAGAATAGCTGGCCCAAGTATTGGCCCATCAACCCATAAGATCCAACGCTGATTACTGAGATTTACCTTAGTAGTCATGTTACTGGTGGGAGCATTTAGATGAATTGCTGGTGGAGAGAGAAACATTGCCTCTTCAGTGTTTGCACGCATACTAATATTGATTTCGTGCTTCCCTGGCGCTACTGGAATACTGAGCTTACCTGCTTCGGGCTGCAAATTGATAAGCTTACCGTCTGTTCTAACCTCTTTGAGTTGGTATTCGGCTGGTAGGTCAACCGTGTGTTCGCCACCGCGTGTACTGCGATAAGTGAAAGACAAATTGAGCGTGGAAGTTCGCGTACCTTGATTAATGTCGAGCTTAGCTGAGTCTATAGCCAACACGTCACCTTTAACGGCTTCCGGTCGGGTTGTTTCTATCGTTAACGTTTCTCCTGCTTGTGGATAGAAGATGTAAGTAAAATAATCCTGTCCATCAGGTTCTTCATAAACCATGGGAAGCCCTGATAATTCGACATGCCAAGATGGACTTGCAATTATTTGCCATTCTTCAATGTAATTTTGGTTGTTACTAGCGGTAAACGTTGTTAGCGATTGTCGCCCTATCGATGAGTACCACTCAAAGTCTTCTTCTCCAACTGGAATGGTTACGACTACGTGATTATTCTCAACAGTAGTTTCTCTGCTAATCACGCGTTCCCCCGCGAGTAGAGGAATCCTGACATTGACAGAACCCAGTGTTGGAGCAATACGTTCGACGGTCGTTGTGACTTTCCAAAGCTGGTCGATAGACAGCTCTCTCGTTATCTGAACATAAGGTTGGGTGTTGTAACGAGTGGATGTTTGTTCGTCAGCCTGTTGTTTGACTGTAGCTAGAAACTCTAAGGTATTGCCGTTTAATATACCGTTGTTTGTGCCCACAATTTCCCATGCTTCTGTTGGTTTTATGGCAACTGATTTAGGAAGCTCAAGGAATCGAAGTTGCAAGTTCTCTACTGGAGCCAACCGCCCAACTAATGACAGCTCTGAGATTCCCTTTGGAACTGGAATATAGATCCATTTGTCGACTTTGATACTTGTCTGCAAAGCTTCTTGGTTGAGTATGATTTGTTCTGCTCGCCAGAACTCTGAACGCGGCAGTGCTATTGCTGTTTCCGCATAAGCATGAATTTGTGCCTTAAGCGTCAATTGTTGCGTATTAGCACTAACTTCAAGATGATTTATTGAAGCGCAACTCGGTGCGCACAAGGGTGCTTCAGTCAAGCGTGTTTTTAATTCATCGAGTAACGCTTGATTAGGCAAATCACTTGCATCTGCATTTTGTGAGTACAAAGGCGATAGCAAAAAGAGCACGCAAGTCGCTGCAATGTGTTGCTGTTTTATTTTTTCCACCGCTGCCTTTAGCGCATCCTTAGAGACGAGGTAAAGCCAACCAATAATCACCAATATACTGAGTATCTTAAGGAATCGATTGAGTGAGGCTGAGAGCATAACAATGTCGAATGTCTGTCCTTTTGCAACAGGACTAGACCAGCTAATCTGGTGTTGATTCCATTTCCAGTTAGGGACCCCAGAGCCTGCTTGAATTAAAGCGTCCGATTGATATCGCTCTAAGCTACTGCTTTTACGAAGTCTTGAGCCAGTGACTGTCATTCTTTCTACTTCGTTGTATGAGGATAAAGTCCCTGTCTCCGGATCAATTCGCCTTTTTGTATTACTTGGTACTTCAGAAAATTGTACCCCTGCAAAATCCGGCTCACCAAACATATCAAACACATCGCCTGATGCGTAACTGGTATTTCGTTGCTCTAGCTGAGGGTGTATAACACTGCGAATTTGTGTGGCACTGAAAAATAAAATAGCGCCAACGGCAATAATAGCGCTGGTCATCCAGTACGCATTAACCCATGGTTTGAGGCGTTCAAAGGGTTGATGTTTGTTAATTGTGATAGCAATGATCAGATTTAAAACGGCAACGATAGGAGCGCCGCCTTCTTGATAAATGAATAGCAGCATAATGCCCGTTGCTATACCTGCTGTAATACTAATCAGTCGGCCTGCCGCGATAGACGCTAGCAATACGATAAAGCTCGCCCAAATTGACCAATTCCCCCACCAACTGTCGGTGACTCGGTCTGCACCAAACACTGCGAATAGCTTATTACCAGGTGGTACGTTCAGTGTTATCGAAACGCTTTCGAAGTCACTACCCCAACCAGTAACTGGAAGCTCTTTTGAATAGTTAATGATGCCTCGTGCTTTGATATTAAGATCGGGATAGCGGTTCTCAACCCCTCGTTCGTCTTGCTCGAGGGTTGTGATTAATACTGAACCATCCTGATCTTCAGCAGACTCAAGCACAAAAGGTGAGGGCATTTGTAAACGCCAGTCTTCAAGCATATTACCTGTAAGTCTGTCGTTAAATGTATAGAGTGAGTTATCGAATGATAGCCATAGAGTGCGTTCCAATGAGAGTTGATTTTCTAAATGCAGAGGCTTTCCTCTATGCTGAATATCGTAGGTGAGCACGTTTTGCGGTGTGACTAGATAACTGGGTAAGTCGTACCATTCATCCGGCATATAAGCCTGGCTGCTGTCAAAAACTCGTGCACCGCTTAACTTTCCAATTCTCAGCGTTTCTTCTGGGGAGAATACCCAAATCTCCTCGTTAGGCCATTGGTTTGAGATTTCTGGACGTTTCCAAGAGAGTAACTCTGGTGGTGCATAAGCTAAGATATTGAGTTCCCATTCCCCAGGTTTTAGCTTGGCATATAAGATCCCTTCCGCATCTAAAAAAGCCGGAACTTCGCCCTCTATACCACTGAGCTTGAAACCCTCTGGCAGAACTTTCCCTAATGCTATCTCCCGCGATTTTCCTGACACATTAAGCGCTAAGTAGGTTTCTAATTTGATGTAAGGACCGTCTGTTATATGCCTGGCAACATTAATTTCAATACTATCCTGTACCGATTCGCTCTGTTCTGACTGTTGGAGCCAAAGTTCACCACTTTCAATTTTGGGAAAAGGAACTTCTTGCTGATCGATGGTTAGATTGACTAACGGATAAGTTGACGGGACTAAGATGCTTTCTGGTGTTTCATTCCAATTAAACCGACCTGTAATCCGGTATTTGCCAGCTTTAAGTTGAACCGCAGGATTGCCTTTGTGGCGAATAATAGGCACTGGTTGGTTATTGGCTAGAACACTGTGTGGCCAGTACGCACCGTCACCAGGCAACGGAATAATGCTCTCTTCAAGAATATTCCATGCTTGTTCAAATGTCGCACCTTGGTCGTCAGCATTAATGACTAACGCACTTGGCCAAGCACATAAATGACTTTCAGGTACTGTATATTTGGCATGATTGATAAAGGGGCATTCTAGATATTCGCTGCCATCTAAAACCCAAGCTTGCCATTCTTGTATGGGCTTAGGGATATTCTCTTGTGCAAAAAGAGGTAGAGAGAAAAGCCATAGCAGGCAAAAGCGCATAATAATTTGATTCATCTTCACACCAGTTTCCTTGTGATACTGCCGTCATTTTGCCTCGGCGATTATTAATAAAGCAAATGTAAATGCGTTTGGTTGTATTTGGTGGGAGCAATTTGCAACGGCTTTAAGTGCCAACGTGATTGATATAATCTATTTGGGTCGTTTTGATTGGAATGTATATGTGGAATAGATCCATTTGGATATTTTTGTGTATTGCCTGTTTGCTTTTTAACTCAACTAGTGCTTCTGGAATAGACGAAGAAGACTCAGCAATTTTAATTCTCTTGTCCGACGGTGATGTGTTGGGCGCTGCAGAGCTCATCAATAAATCTCATAAAGGTAATGCAATTTACGAGAACATATTGGTGCTCTATCAAAATAATGACAAAGCAACCTTTGAATCCTCATTGACATTTCTTAGTGGTAGGGCAAAAAAGGGAGAGGTGTTAGCGTCAAGAACATTAGCTGATTATTACTATTACCATGAAAAGGATCGTGAGACTGCGCAAAGTTGGTATAGGTTGGCAGCAAGTCAAGGGGATAGTATTTCCGAAATGACGGAATTAGTTACAGAGATATTTGTCAATAAAGATGAATCTCGGATAACTGAATTAAAGGCTTTGGCGGATGAAGGGTACATTAGTGCGGCATATAATCTTGGTATTTTTTACAATAAAAAAGGTGATCTAGAGAGTAAAAAGCTCGCTAGAAGTTATTTCAAATATGCATCTCAGTATGGTCACGCAAAGGCTACTTACAACATGGCAGTGTATTACAAGCAGGACGGAGATATAGAGAGCTATATGAAGTTGTTATCTGACTCCGCGGATAAAGGCTTTTGGTCTGCTAGGTTTCAGTATGGGGTTGAACTGTATAGAGGAAGGTATATTGAAAGAGATATACCAAAGTTTATTGAGTACATGGAAGTGTTATCAGAGGAAGGTGTGACTAAAGCCTCAGTTGGGCTTGGCTCTTACTATAACGAAAGTGCTAAAACCATCGAAGATTATGAGAAGACAGAAATTTATTACTCAAGAGCTGCTTATGCAGGTAATGAAGAAGTCCTTGAATGGCTCATTGTTTACTATGAGCATAGGTTAGCGCATGAAGTAAATGAGGCTATGGCTCAAAAGTTAAAGGATATGAAATTATTGTTTAAGGATGCTAAGAGTACCGAAAAACAGGAAGTTCCAGCAGGATAAGTTATTTGGGAGTATGAAGTATGCAAGATAAAGAACGTTGGGACATACTGCTTGAAAAACTTTCAAAGATAGTTACAAAGATTGGATTTAATTCTTCTGTACTTATCGATCAAGAATCTGGGATTGTCAGTTGGGAGCAAGAATCAAATGATATTGTTCTGCTCTTATCGCTTATACCTGCGCAGCCAAATAGCAAGGATATATGCTTTTGGATTCAGATAGGTATAGAGTCTAAAGAGATTAAAAATATAATTGATAGCTTAAAACTTTGGAACTGTGACCCGAATAGTTTTAGCTCAATTGATAGAGCCTATAAAAGAGAAAGGATAGCCAATGTTAACTTTTTTCAACTGTTAAGGTCTTTTTCTCATCCACTCGCCAAAGCTACTTATGCATTTAACATCGATAAAATTGAAGATGAGCTGGAAAAGCTTGAAGAGTCAATTGATTTTGCTCAGACTAAGCTGCTTTATAAATTTTTAGATGCACAGTTCATAGCGAAGGAGCTGTATATATTGGGAGAAAGTAAGAAGAGTAAACTAGTGTATGGCTTAAGCTCAAGTGATCCTTATATATTTTCGGCATTGTTATACAGAACCCATGGCTTTCCTAGCGAAGCCATCGAAATGCTTGAACGTGGGCTAGTCAGGGATATAAAAGAAAACAGTGTTAGTTGGGAAGGGAATGTGTTGAAAGAAGTAAATGAAATAACCCAGTGTAGGTACGGTAAAGTAATTAATTATCTTCGAAAGCAACTGCTAAGGTACTAAAGCTATCTTAACCTACCTACACAACGTTTATTTATTCCTTATAAATTTCCGCTAATACCATGACTGCTTCTTTCGCTGCTGGCTCTAGTCCCTCTCCGCCTAGGTTCGTATGTTCGATAATGAGCTTTTTCATTGATAAGGCCCAGAATTTTTTCATATGGGTGGCAGATACTTCAACTACATTGTCGTTATGCAGGTTGTTGTTCACGATTTGATTCAACATTTTTATCAAATGAGTGACTTGTGCACAGGGAGTTTTCGTCATTTTATGTATTCTCTGAAAAACGATTGGTGTAACACACATGCCTCTGGGGACGGGCGAATCCTATCAAGCTTAGATTCGCATCTTCTGCGAGCTTTACAGCCAAAGATGTAGGTGCTGATACTGATACCAGTGAATGAATACCCGCCGTTACCGCTTTGTGGACCATTTCATAACTTGCCCTGCTGGACACCAATGTGAATCCTGAATCTGTATTGACGGCAGATTGCTTTATGGCTCCAATCAGCTTGTCTAGCGCATTGTGTCGCCCTATATCTTCACGAACCAGCTGGATATCTCCTTGAGCTGAACACCAAGCGGCTCCATGACACGCACCTGTCTGCGCTTGCAATGGTTGATGTTTTTCTAATTGGTGAACTGCATTCTGTATAGCGTGATCTGTGAGTTGATACGCTGATTTGAGAGGCTTTAGTGGACGAATTGCTTGTTCAAGCGACTCTGATCCGCACAAACCACAGCCTGTTCTACCTGTTAGATTACGACGGTGTGTTTTGAGCTCTGATAGCCGCCTTGGGCTGATCTGGATGTGAAGTTCTATGCCTTTATCATTTTCGACAATATCTAAATCACGAAGCTCACTCTCTGACTGAATAATGTTTTCAGTTAAGCTAAAACCCAGCGCAAAATCTGCTAAGTGTGTTGGGCTTGCCATCATAACCACATGTGAAATGCCGTTATAAACTAACGCGATAGGAACTTCCTCGATTAGCGTATCGCTAGCGTGGCTTAGTTGATCATTTTGCCAGCGCACGACTTCTCTGGTTATGGTTGCAGAGTTTGTTGATGATGTTCCTTTGTTGATAATTACCATTTAACTTAACGTGACCTTTTTACTTCGTTTTTTATGTCCTTGCTTGAGTAACTCCATTTGTTGCTGATTAAAGGCATGGAAGTTCTGCTGCCATTCCGAGGGTTGAGAGACTTTCTCAACCTGCACAGCGGTAACTTTATATTCGGGGCAATTGGTCGCCCAGTCGGAATTATCCGTCGTAATGACATTGGCACCACTAAAAGGGTGATGGAAAGTGGTGTAGACCACGCCCGGCTGCATTCTCTCTGTGATAGCTGCCCTAAGCACAGTTTGCCCTGCTCGACTGGTGATACCTATCCAATCGCCTGACTTTATACCGCGCTGTTCGGCATCACTAGGATGAATTTCTATGACGTCTTCATCATGCCAAGCTTGATTATGAGTCCGACGAGTTTGTGCGCCAACATTGTATTGAGATAGGATTCGTCCTGTTGTTAGCAGCAGTGGAAAACGCCTATTCGAGCGTTCTTCCGATGCCAAATAACTGGTGATGGCGAAGTTACCTTTGCCAATGGGAAAATCTTCCCTGTGCATAATAGGGGTGCCATCGGGATATTGTTCATTGCACGGCCACTGGATACTGCCTACTTCTTCTAATTTTTCGTAGCTCACGCCTTTAAATGTCGGCGTTAAGCTGGCAATTTCATCCATAATTTCAGAAGGGTGGTTGTAATGCATTGGATAGCCCAGCGCGTTGGAAAGCGCCATAGTGACTTCCCAATCCTCTTTTCCGCCTAGGGCTGGCATAACTTTACGTACGCGATTAATGCGTCGCTCAGCATTGGTAAACGTGCCGTTTTTCTCCAAGAATGTTGAGCCGGGTAAAAGCACATGTGCAAACTTTGCAGTTTCGTTGAGGAAGATATCTTGCACAATCAAGCATTCTAAAGATTGTAGTGCTTTTTCCACGTGCAAAGTGTTTGGATCTGACTGTGCTAAGTCTTCACCTTGAATGTACATCGCTTTGAAGGTTCCAGCTATGGCAGCATCAAACATATTTGGAATACGCAACCCTGGCTCGTTATCCAAAGCCACTTGCCATTTTTGCTCAAACGACGCACGTACTTTGTCATCTGAAATATGCTGGTATCCCGGCAATTCATGTGGGAAAGAGCCCATATCGCAAGAACCCTGAACATTGTTCTGGCCCCTTAATGGATTAACGCCTACGCCCTCTCGTCCAATATTGCCAGTCGCCATAGCGAGGTTGGCGATACCCATAACCATGGTTGAACCCTGACTGTGCTCAGTCACTCCAAGGCCGTAGTAAATAGCGGCATTTCCGGCTTTGGCAAACAAGCGCGCTGCTTTGCGAATATCTTGCGCAGGAACGCCCGTAATCTCTTCCATTGTTTCGGGAGAGTTTTCATCTTTAATAATAAAATCGCGCCACTTCTGGAAGGCGCTTTGGTCACAACGAGCTTCGATAAAACTCCGGTCTTGCAGCTGTTCTTGCATCACTGTATGAGCGATAGCGTTGATTAACGCTACGTTAGTACCCGGCAACAATGGAAGGTGAAGAACCTCACTTTGATGTGGTGTTTTAAGTAAATCGATTTTACGAGGATCTGCAACAATCAGCGTTGCACCCTCGCGCATGCGTTTGCGCATCATTGAACCGAAGACAGGATGCGCATCGGTGGGGTTTGCACCAATCAGTAACATACAATCGGTTGAACTAATCGACTCAAAAGTTTGAGTTCCTGCAGATTCACCCAAGGTTGTTTTTAAACCATATCCTGTTGGGCTGTGGCAGACTCGAGCACAAGTATCGGTGTTGTTGTTGCCAAAAGCTGCTCGCACGAGTTTTTGTACAAGATAAGTTTCTTCATTGGTACAGCGGGAAGAAGTAATGCCACCAATGCTCTCACGCCCATACTGTTTTTGAATACTGCGTAGGCGCTGAGCTGCAAAGTTAAGAGCTTCGTCCCAGCTAACTTTGCGCCAGGGTTGGTTGATAGAATCGCGGATCATAGGATGCTGAATACGATCTTTATGAGTGGCATAACCAAAAGCAAAGCGTCCTTTGATACAAGAGTGACCTTGGTTTGCTTGTCCACCTTTGTAAGGCACCATTCTTACGAGTTTATCGCCCTTCATTTCTGCTTTAAAAGAGCAGCCAACACCACAATAGGCACATGTTGTTACTACGCTATGTTCTGGTTGCCCTTGTTCGATGACGGTATTTTCCATCAAGGTAGCGGTTGGACATGCTTGCACACAAGCTCCACAAGAAACGCAGTCTGAGCTTAAAAAACTGTCGTTCTGACCAGCAACTATTTTCGAGTTGAAGCCTCGTCCTTCGACTGTTAAAGCAAATGTTCCTTGAACCTCTTCACAGGCTCTTACACATCGTGAACAGGTTATGCACTTGCTTGGATCGTAAGTGAAGTATGGATTACTGGTGTCTTTTTTCGCATTAAGGTGACTTTCACCTTCAAAGCCATAACGAACATCTCTTAAGCCGACAGCGCCAGCCATATCTTGTAGTTCGCAATCACCGTTTGCTGAACAAGTGAGACAATCCAGGGGGTGATCTGAGATATAGAGTTCCATCACATTGCGGCGAAGCTTGGCTAGTTGATCATTCTGTGTTGTGACCTGCATTCCCTCTTCGACAGGCGTTGTACAGGATGCGGGGAAGCCTTTGCGTCCTCCAATTTGCACCGTACAGATACGACATGAGCCGAAAGCTTCTAGGTTATCCGATGCGCAGAGTTTGGGAATATTAATGCCAGCGAGTGCTGATGCACGCATCACCGAAGTGCCTTCAGGTACACTAATATCCCTACCATCAATAGTTAGCGTGATTAGGGTGTCAGATTGTACCGGTGGTGTACCGTAATCTTTGTTGTAATCGATGCTCTTGGGATCAAATATTTCAACCATCAGACTTTCTCCGGTTGGAGTTGGGGATTATCCTGCGGAAATTGCTCTAAAGCACTTTGTACTGGAAATGGCGTCATACCGCCCATTGCACACAGAGATGCGTGAAGCATGGTTTCACATAAATCGTCTAACAGTGCCTTATTCTCTTCAATATTCTGGCCTGCTTGGATTTTCTGAATGACTTCTTTCCCACGCACTGCGCCAATTCGACAAGGTGTGCATTTTCCACAAGATTCGACCTGACAAAACTCCATGGAAAATGCCGCCTGTTCTAACATATCAACGGTATCGTCGAAAATGACGATACCGCCATGCCCTAATACAGCGCCAATAGCTGAGAATGCTTCATAATCGAGCGGTGTATTCCATTGTTCTTTTGGTAAGTATGCACCTAGCGGACCGCCAACCTGAATAGCTTTCATGGGGCGACCAGAGAAAGTACCACCAGAGAATGTCTCGATTAGTTCAGCTAACGTTATACCAAAAGCTAACTCTACAAGCCCACCTTGTTTTACATTACCCGCTATTTGGAAGGGCATGGTACCTAGGGAACGACCCTGACCATAGTTCGCGTATGTTTCTCCACCTTCGGATAAGATATAGGGAATAGCTGCAAGAGTGAGTACGTTGTTAACTATGGTGGGTTTACCAAACAATCCTTCAATAGCTGGTAGTGGCGGCTTGGCTCTGACCACGCCACGTTTCCCTTCTAAACTTTCTAACAGCGCCGTTTCTTCACCGCAGATATAGGCACCTGCTCCCAGACGAACCTCTAGGTCGAAGTGTTTTCCGCTTTGTTGAATGTTGTCGCCGAGGTAGTTGTTTTGATACGCGCTATCAATGGCTTCGTTTAGGATCTGATGGGCGTTCGGGTACTCACTGCGCAGGTAGATATAGCCTTGTTTTGCTCCTACTGCTAAACCAGCGATAATCATGCCTTCGATTAGCATAAAAGGATCGGCTTCCATCACTAACCTATCCGCAAAAGCGCCAGAATCACCTTCATCTGCATTGCAAACGATGTATTTTTGTTGCTCTTCGCAGTCATGTACTGTTTGCCATTTAATGCCAGCTGGGAACGCAGCTCCCCCTCGACCACGTAAACCAGATCTTTTGACTTCATCAATGATGGCTTGAGCAGGTTGTGCCAATGCGATTTTTAATCCTTGAAAACCATTATGTTTTTTATAGTTGTCAATATCTACGGGATCAACAACACCAGCTCGTGCAAAAGTTAGTCGCTGCTGTTGTTTCAAGTAAGGGATTTCTTCTGTGAGTCCGCAATGAGTTTTGTGCGTCGCTTTGCCTGATAGGAAGCCTTCGTCAAAAAGTGTTGATATGTCATCCTCGGTAACGGGGCCATAGGCAATGCGTCCTTTTGCGGTTTCTACCTCAATCATAGGCTCTAACCAGAATAGCCCCCTAGAGCCATTTCTGATGATATTGATTTCGCAATGTCTTGCTTTGGCTTCGGCCTGCATTAACAGTGCAATTCTGTCAGCGCCTTTGGCGAGTGCTACTGTATCTCTTGGAACATAAACTTTGATCATTAGCTTAACTCGACGACATAGGTAGTGAGTTTGCTAAGCAGTGCATCAAACTTTTCTGGGCGAACTTCAGCAACAATATCGTTATTTACTCTCAGTGAAGGACCGCATGCACAATTACCTAAACAGTAAACGGGTTGCAAAGTGAATTCTTGATCAGGTGTCGTCCCGTGGAAGTCGATGTTAAGCTTTTGTTTAGCGTGCTGTTCAAGTTGCCTGGAGCCTCTAGCCTGACAGGCTTCCGCCCGGCATATCTGAATGATGTTTCTACCCGTTGGTTCTGTCCTAAAGTCTTCATAAAAGCTAATAACACCATGGATTTCCGCAACTGTTTGATGGAGTGCTTGTGCTATCGCTGGTATTGCACCTTTCGGAATATACCCCTGCGTTGTTTGAATGGCATGTAAAATAGGCAGCAGAGCACCTTCTTTATCGCTCAATGAAGAGAGTATCTCGTTGACTTTTTCTTCATCCCACTTTTGGTCTTTATTCATAATAAATAACTTAAGCTATATGCATTTTCTTGCATATATATCGATGTTGATATGCAGTTTGGATTAAAATATCATCAAAAAGGTGTGATAAAAATATGAATTAACGTGCATATTAAGAAAGTGAAAATTGAGCCGAGTTGGGCTTATTGTGATGAAGATGGAAATACCTTACCGACTAAGGTTTTCGAGTTGCTTCAACAAATCAGTGAAAATGGAAAATTAACCGATGCTGCTAAACATGTTGGTATTTCCTACCGATCTGCATGGGATTTGTTAAATAAGTCAGCTGACTTTTTTGAAATGCCATTGGTTGATATGCAAAGAGGGCGCGGTGCTCAGCTCACTCCCATTGGCGTTAAGTTACTTTGGTCAAGAAAGCGCATAAACGCGCGCTTAGGGCCTCAGATAGATAACCTCGCTTCTGAACTGAATACAGAAATTCAACACATACTTGCTGATAAACCACCGGCATTGAGAATACATGCCAGTCATGGCTACGCTGTTTCGCTTCTGCCCGAGTTTGCCGAAGATTTTCAATTGGATTTGCAATACAAAAGCATTGGAGAAGCAATGGCGTCTCTTAATCGTGGTGACTGTGACCTGGCTGGGTTTGATATTCCAATGCATCATGTGAGTGAAAAGATAAAAGATTCGTTCCGAAAACATATCAATCCAGAGCAGCATAAAATTATTAGTTTTGTCAGTCGCCAACAGGGGCTAATACTTCAAACAGGTAATCCCAAAAATATCCAGAGCCTGAAAGACATCAACAATCCTGATATTCGTTTCATTAATCGGCAAAAAGAATCAGGTACAAGGAATTTACTTGATGAGCTCATTCAGTTAGATAGGTTGGATGTTGATCGTATTGTCGGCTTCGGCGATGAAGAGTTTACACATTCAGCCGTTGCAGCTTATATCGCGTCTGGTATGGCAGATGTTGGTTTTGGTATCCAGGCGGCGGCCGAGCATTTCGGTTTGGGTTTTGTCCCTATTACGACAGAGTATTACATGCTGGCTTGCAGGAAAAAGGCATTAGAGCTGGAGAGCGTTACAAAGCTCATTCAGGTCATGCAAGAACCGGCATTTCAACGTAAAGTAGCCTCTTTGCCTGGTTATAAGCCTATCAATTGCGGCAAAGTTATCGAGGTGAATGATATTCTCTAAAGCAGTAGAGAAGTGTTAAAGGTTTTTCTTAACAATATGCGTTGGTAGACCATCAATGCTGTTCTGGTTTTTCTTCTCCCAATACGCTTCTATATCTTCAGGGCTTTTCTTTTTCGCCCAAGTGTTCAATTGTTCCCTCTCTTCTTTGTAGTCGAAAAATGGGACTGCCATACCGCAGGAAGATTGCACCAGATCTATCTCTAAATTAAAAATTTGGCGAGCGCCATGATTGTCGTCAAATAAAGCATATAGCTCAGACCATTCTTCGTCGTTTTTATGAATAACTTTGGCGTTACCGTAGAGCCTCAGAATGAGCGGACTACCCTCGAATGCCGCAAACATGATGGTCATACGCGGCATTTGTTGAATATGAGCGGCTGTTTCATTTCCACTACCTGTGACATTTAGCCAAACGACCCTATTAGGAGAAAGTATTCGAAGAGAATCCATGCCTTTGGGAGAAATATTCACGCGGCTGTCAGCAGTCGCTGTTCCAACGAAGAACAATTTTTGCTCTTCAACAAAGCTAATTAACTTATCTGGTATCGACGAATATTGTTGTCCCACTTTTCACTCCTACCGTATTAAAGAATAGTTATTCCTTTATTTGTGCTTGTTAAATAAGCGGTTACCAAGGGTTCGCTTCTGCTAGAGCTGGGTGCTTTTCCATTGCTTCGGTAACCAGTTTTAGCTTGGGATAATCAGCTAATAGCCACTGCTCTTTAAATACATTTAACATGAATTGCAAAGCCACACTTAGGGTAATGCTCAAAACTGAAGGGTGGCGAGCATGGGTATCAGCTGGTTTTAATTCATTGTTTAAGAAGTTAAGTGTGGCACTAATCTGTTCTTCATACCGTGCTTTTAATTTATGGCTCACGAGCTCAGGTTCACGTATTTGGATTTCTGTATAGAGTTGAGCTAACTTTTCGGTTAAACCCATCGCGAATCCAATCAAGTTGTTAACGCGATGAAACTCACCCATTTCCGTCGGGAAAAGCCCCATATGCTGGCCATGTATACGCACCATATGATCAATGATGATCGATGAATCGTTTAGTATGCGACCGTCTTCAAATTGAAGGATGGGAACCCGTGATAGTGGGCTGATAGGTGCGATTTTTTCGGATTGCTGCCAAACAGAGAGCTCAACGTTCTCAAAATCAACTCCGAGTATGTTGAGCACAGCGGCAGTTCTACGTACAAACGGAGAATCATAGTAGCCAACAAGTTTGAGCATTGTGCGTTTCCTCTTACAGGTTTTAGTTATTAGAAAAGACAAGGAAAATGAAACATCTTGCTCGTTATTCGTTTCTTGTGATTGAATTATCTGATTTAGTGCTTAAACCAAATATCAAACACCTGTTTTAATTTAATACACGGTTCGCGGGAGAATGTCAGTGAAATTTTTAAAAAAACTTTCAATTAGTGCTGTTTTAGGGCTGTTAAGCCACAGTGCTATGGCGCAATTAGCGCCTTATCAAACAGCGTTGCCGACATTAAATGCGACTGAGTTTGCTCCCGGTGTTGTTTCTACCGATGCCTTTGAAATTAATACAGTACTTAATCAGACCGGAGACGAGGTTATTTTCTCGCGTTGCAGCGACGACTTTTCAAAGTGTGTTCTCATGCAATCAGATTTTGTTGATAGCAAATGGCAAAAAGCCAAAGTTCTGCCCTTTTCTGGCGACTATACAGATGCAGATCCCTATTTTACGCCTGACTATTCGACCCTTTATTACATCTCAAAAAGACCAATTGATGGCAGCAACAAAGCGACAGCTAATTATAATTTATGGCGTGTCAGACGCGATGGGGATAGTTGGGGAGAACCTGAGTACTTGCCTGAGCTGAGTTCACCAGAAAACGATTTATATCCTTCAGTAACGGACGATGGCAGATTATTTTTTCCTTCTCGCAGAAATAACAGTCGATTTCTATATTACACACAAATAACACCGACAGGCTTTGGTGAGTTGAATAAAATCCCTGCAGAAGTTTATGGCGAGAATGGCGCTATTGGAGACTCGGTAGTTTCGAGAGATGGCAAAGTCATTATATTCAGCATTCGTAATCGTTCAGATAGTTTTGGTCGTGGTGATCTCTATATTTCCAGGTTGGTCAATAATAAGTGGACTGTAGCGGAGAATTTAGGGAGTAAAGTAAATACACCTGACCATGAATTTACCCCTATCTTTAGCCCCGATAATAAGAAGCTTTACTTTACGAGAATCGAAAACAACAAAGGCAATTTATACGAAATTGACCTAAGTGCGCTGAATGTTTCTTTAGAGATGATAGAACCAGGGCAACTATCTTATCGCCAACAAGCATTTGAATCTCTGCAGAACGACACTACTTTAGCTGGTATCCCATTGGATAAACCATGGAAGCGTTCTCTGTATCAGTTAGTCGCAAATACAATGCAACACCCTGCATGGGGTATGAATCATTACGAACGTAACTACTTACTTACATTAAAGCTTGCAGAGATGGAAGGTGTAAAAGTAGATACAGATGTTCTGTTTGCGGCAGCATTTTTACATGATATGGCGACCTTTCAACCTTGGGCTAATGGCACTGATCATTCGCAGCGAGCTGCTGAACTTGTGCCATTGATATTAGAAGATATTGGATTTGATACGAATAAGGTGAAAGAGGTTCAGGATTTGATCCTAGGTCACATGTTTTATTCAAAGACTGAAGATTATCCGCTAGCACAGCTTTTTCATGATGCGGATACTTTAGATTTTATGGGTGTGACAGGTATTACACGTATCCTCAGCTTGAACGGTAAAGGCGCTTGGGCAACAAATACTGCTAAAGCAATAGAGACTTTGAAAGGATTTACTGAACAGTTGCCACCTACCTTGGTTAGTGCATCTGCGAAGCGCCTGGGAGAAGCTCGACTAGCTGAGATGCAACATTTTCTAGAACAACTTGAACCTGCAACTTACCAGTTTAAAGCGCCTTGATTCGCAAAATGAATCATTGTTAGTAGATACTTACTATTGCCGTAATAGGCTTTAATTATAAGGAAAAGTTTGATGACAGATACAACTTATGTTCCACCGAAAGTCTGGACTTGGGATTCTGAAAGCGGCGGAAAATTCGCCAATATCAACAGGCCTATTTCCGGTGCAACTTTTGACAAAGATTTACCAGTTGGTGAGCACCCACTACAGCTATATTCCCAAGCAACCCCTAATGGTGTGAAGATTACACTGTTACTAGAAGAGTTACTGGAAAAGGGAATTAAAGAAGCCGAATACAATGGCCATCTTGTGAGTATATTTGACGGCGATCAGTTCGGTAGTGGTTTTGTCGATATTAACCCTAACTCAAAGATTCCGGCTCTAGTTGATAACAGTGGAGATAAGCCAGTTCGTATTTTCGAGTCAGGTGCCATCATGTTGCACTTAGCTGAGAAATTCAATGCGTTCTTGCCGTCAGATCCAGCAGACAAGCCTGAATGTCTTTCATGGTTGTTCTGGCAGATGGGTAGTGCACCTTATTTAGGTGGTGGATTTGGACATTTCTATGCTTATGCGCCAGAAAAGTTTGAATACCCTATCAATCGTTTTACGATGGAAATCAAACGCCAGTTAGATGTTCTTGATAAACAGTTAGCCAACAGTCGTTATGTTAGTGGTGATGAATATACGATTGCCGATATGGCTATTTGGCCGTGGTACGGATCATTAGTTCTTGGACGTTTATATGATGCAGCTGAGTTTATTGAAGCACATACCTATGAAAACGTTATTCGTTGGGCGAAAGAAATCGATGAAAGACCTGCTGCGCAAAGAGGAAGAATGGTCAACAGAACCTGGGGCGAGCTCAATGAACAGTTGCATGAGCGCCACGATGCCTCAGACTTCGACAATAGAACACAAGATAAATTAGAGCCTGCTTCTGAAAGCTAAGTTTTAGTAGCATTCTTGGTTGAACTAAAGCCGCTTTTAGAGCGGCTTTTTCATGTCTGTAGCTCTGCAGATATTGATCTTCCAAACCTTAATTTCGCCTAAAAATAAGCTATTTAGAATACCTATTCTTTAATATTTGTTTGAAAAATAAACACTTTTATAGCTTTGTTACAATTACGATAGAATTTAGTTAGGAGTTCCTTGTCTTTTCTGGTCTAATGCGCCCGAATAATCGGGTACTAGCCCAAGTTACTTGAATTTGCGTATAACTTATCCCTTTCAAGTAGCTTCATTTTCTCGGTTAAGTGCTGATTATTTATTTTCATTTAGATTGGATATTTTTAAACGAGGACGACCATGAAAAATAAATTAACTTGTGCCTTAGCACTTCTAGCTTGCTCTACTTTTGCCAATGCTGATTGGGTTGGTAGTGTAAATTACAACTACTTCTCAGACGGTATCGGTTCAGAAGATGTAGATCTAGGTGCTATTGGTATCACTGCTGGATATCGCTTTGACATTTCAGACAACTTCAGACTTGTTCCTGAACTAAGAATCGGAACGGGCTTTGGCGATGACAGCATTGCACCTAACGTTGATATCGAGATTGATGACTACTTCGGTGCCGCTCTACGTGGTGAGTATGTTGCTTCTGAAGATGTATACCTTTTCGCTGTTATCTCAAACCAAAACATTGGTTTTAGCGTAGATGGTTTCACGAACGCTTCTGATAGTGCTACTGAGTTTGGCTACGGTGCAGGTGCAGGCTGGCAGATCAACGAACACAACGCTGTTGAAATCTCTTATGAAGATATCGACGACGTAGACCTAATCACAGTAGGCTACCGCTTCAGTTTCTAAAGTTACCTTTAAAACTTTATTGTTTCCTATTTTTTGAGCCAGTCACTTTGACTGGCTTTTTTATTTTTTCAACTTGTTACAAATATGGTCATTTTTTTACGATGTTTTGATAGAGGTTAAGCCTTTCTTCAGGTTCAATGCTCAAACATATTTAGCGACGTGAAATTTGAAGAACATTCATTCTTTGGATTTCTCATGACCACAGATAAATCAAGCTTAAATTGTATTTCTAAATTGGATATTTTCACGAGGACGATAATGAGAAAACAGATAACTTGTGCCTTGGCACTATTAGCATGCTCTACCTTTGCACAAGCCGACTGGGTTGGCAGCGTTAATTACAATAACTTTTCAGATAAGGTATTGCCTGGGCAAGATGGTGATTTTGGTGCTTTTGGTTTTACTGGAGGCTACCGTTTTAATGTTGCCGAGAACATCAGGGTTGTACCTGAAGTTAGGATTGGTTTCGGAATAGGTGGCGACTCGTTTAGTGACGCGACAGGA
The DNA here is from genome assembly GCA_004353515.1 of Alteromonadaceae bacterium M269. Classification (GTDB taxonomy): domain Bacteria; phylum Pseudomonadota; class Gammaproteobacteria; order Enterobacterales; family Alteromonadaceae; genus M269. The sequence continues at coordinate 447,418 of SMNZ01000005.1, forward strand.
ACTATTCAAAGCGATTTTGAAATTAACGACTATCTTGGTGTAGCTGTTCGCGGTGAATACATTATTAACGAAGATTTCTACGCGTTTGCGGTTGTTTCTTATCAAAATATTGAAGTGAAGTTAGATTCAGTGAGAGTAAACGGGCAGTCTGTTCCTTTTGACTCTTTGACTAATAGTAACACTGAAGTCGGAGCTGGTATTGGTGGCGGTTGGCAGATTAACGAGAAAAATGCTGTTGAGCTTTCCTATGAAGATATCGATGGCTCTGATCTCGTAACACTAGGCTATCGATTTAATTTTTAATAGCTCTAATTTCCTCTGGAGCAAAAGTGGATGAGCCAGTCATTGCATAGACTGGCTTTTTATTGTCATCCAAACCGTTATTGATAGGTATGAGCATTTAACGAAGCTAAACTTTCTTGATTAGTGTGTTGAGTTCAGTATTCTTTTTCGTAATCTCTTCGTTAACGTCCTTAACGAAGTTAACCATACCTGCAAGAACTGCTTCGTTATATTCTTCACCACTCTTCTTCAGAACTTTTACCGCATCCATCATGTCCGATAACGCTGCGTCCGAACGTTGCTCGAGCTGGGCTATTTCAGATACCTGTTTTTTAGCTTCAGACTTAAACTGTACTGTGGCCTCTTTACCTGATGCTTGCATTGCATCGCTATAGGTTTTTGCGATGACCGAATCGTACTGATTAATGACATCATACGAACGACGCACAATCGCATTAAGCTTTATGACGGTTTCTCGCGTGAATGCCGGTCTGAAATCTTTAGGTAGTAATTCGATAAATTTCTGGTGCTCTTGCTTCTCTTTTTCGGTTTCAGCCACTGCAATAGAAGTAAGCGTCATCGATAAGCTGAGCGAGATCAGTACTTTTAAAATCAATTGAGGAATTCTCATTGGCTTGTTCCTTAACTATACTAATAAATAGGCGCTCGGTAAGAGGCACTTTCATACTCCTTCAGTAGAAAGTGCCTGGCCGTGGCTCGGTTATTTACCTTGCGCCTCTCGTTTTATTGTGCTTGAAATGCAGCAGTACTATCGAGTAAGAAACGAGCAATGCTCAAGCCCATGTCTTGTCCTGCTGTATTATCAAAGTCCCAATGTACACCGTTATAAATACGGCTGATTCCGTTATCCAGCTGTGCTTCTGTTAGTGTTTCAAAGCGAACCGGAACGAAAGGACGAGGGATATTAGGGAAGAATGGATCTACACCTTCTCCGTTGTATTCGTCAGAGACAAAAGTAAATGCTGTATTGTCACCAAAGAATTCACGTAGTACTTCGAAAGTTGTTGCTCCAAAAGCTGCGTGACCTGACGGATATGCTGGGAAAGGAGGCGATGAACGAACGGCTTCATTCGTATTAACTACAGACATACCAACCGGATCCCATGCAGTATCGTTCACTGTACTTGGGATTTGGTCATCGCGTCTAATACCCGTAATCGGGCGCCAGAAGTTATAGAAATACTTACTGTCCCATACCGCAATAGCTGTGTCAGCCATACCTACGTTAGCCAAAGCTAATATGCGAGCAAGATCCAGAGCATCAGAGACTCTTTCGCCGGCGATTTGCACAACAATCTGATTGTAGATGCGAGGTGGAACACCAATTAATGGAACGCCATCGTAACCCCAATAGTTGCCAACAAAACGAGTTTCTTCAGTACTTGTACTGACGGTATTGGCGTTGTCTGGAGAACCACCTACAGCAGCAACATCAGCGAATGACAAAGAGTATGCGTCTGAATCAAAAGCTGGTGGAGCAGCAGATCTAAATTGATCACCGCTGTTAAGGAAGAAAGGTTTGACGTTACCCCAGCGAGCGCCTAGTGCTAGGTTAAAATCACCAGATTCTTCAGGTGTATTTGGATCTGGTTCCCATTCACCGATAAGAGTACTTCCGCCGTTTACTGTCGTACCGAAGAAAGTTTTATTGCCGTCGGCAACGCGACCACCTTCACCAAAATCACGCTCTCTGTGGCCTGATCTGTCACCACGTCTTTCTTCTAAAACATCTTGAAAGTAGAAAACGCCGATATCGCGACCATCTCTAAAGCTCTGATTTGAAACCTTACTTTTGATACGAGTCTTTTCTTCATCAAAGATCGCATTTAAGCGAGCCTTCTGATTCGGATATAAACGTCTTAACATTCTATGAGCAGCTGTCGCTACCGCTGCATCAGCAGACGCGCCGTTAGGTACTGGAGTTGCCCAAGTGAAATAGTTATATCGATTTTCGAAAGCGTTCAACGTATCGAAAACGGCTGCTTGTACCATCGCTAACGCACGGCTTGTGCGTGTTGGTCCACCTTGGCTTGGCCCTTGGCCTTCTTCAGGTGTGTGGTCAAGAGCGACACTGTCCATAGCGACTTCATGCCAAAACTTAACACGCGCTTTAAGTGTGTCGCCGTTCGCATAGTTGTCGTCGTAATCTATGGTGGCATTTAGGTTTGCTAAGTTGCCCGATAGTATGACGCTCTCACTCACCTCACCGATATAACCCAGTGTTTGAGATGTTGAAAGTGAAGCTTCCTGAGAGGTGGTTGCAGTTTCCTGCTCCTGCGCACCAGATTGCATGCTTGCCATCGAAACAGCCATCACGACCGCCGCTAGGCAAGGTTTGTATTTGAATTTAGTCATCTAAAACCTCAAATTTTATTGAAATAATTAATGTAACTATCATGCATGACGGCAAAGAGGCTAACACAAAAAATTATTTGTAAAATGACACTGATGTGACCGAATTTTATTTTTATGGTTATTTTTATACTGAATTTTATTTGGGGTTGCCCTGATCTCGGACTAGCGTTTGGTAGGAGGAGTTCAATCAAGTCGTTTTTATCACAAATTTGTGTCAACTCGTTTTTTTCGTGATAAATACTTGTTTAAACTATACTTTTGTTTGATAAATGATCGCTTGTATAGTTCGTTTCGTGATGTTTAGAAATGATTTTGTGATAATTTCGTTATACTTTGGTCGTACGTTTTTCGAACTATTTATTGAGGTTCATTTTTATTGTACGAAAAAATAGATTGCTCTAATTGAACTATTCGATTGGTGGTTAAGTTTAATTAATCATAATTACTGATTAATTGTTTTTATATTGTTTAAATATTTCGTGATTTTTATTTGTATTCAATGTGTTGTTTGTTTCTTATTGCATTGTTTTTGATTTGTAAGCGCTTTCTTTAGGTGCTTTGCTAATCCTCGTCTATATTGCTAGTTTTTTACCTGTTATTCATTGTTTTATACAGGCTTATACGAGCCAACGTTGCCAAACTACTTTTGTACATTAAATATTTCTGACAAGAGGGTGACATGGGCTCACATGGTAAAAATCAGTACATTGACTATCGGTGTACTTGTTCGGTCAATCATAATGCGACTATATATCAAGAAACGGCGAGCGGTCGGGTTTGTACTGTAGAAAACATTACGACACATGGCACGGGTAAAGCTGTTAAAGCAAAGGATGTTCAGTCAGATAAAAACAGCATTGAAGCGACTGCATACAACTCAGTTGTTCGACAGCTTGATAAAGCTAAAGTGAAATTAAATGAAAAGAATCCCATTCGATGCGCATGCACTTCGGGTGATCCATACACTAAGAAGTCATGAACTAATGCAACTATTTTAGGATGAATTCAAAATACGCGATCAGTATACTGGCGGTTCCTAGTAAATGATGTAAGCGCCTTTTAGGCATTTAAACTATGACAAGCAGCTTCCAGTCTAGAATAGTGACTATTGATATAGTACGCACTTTTGCCATTGTACTAATGGTCATCTTTCACTTTCTGTATGACTTAAAGTATTTCGGTTGGGTAGACTGGGATACACCTGACGGTCCCGGTTGGAAGCAGTTTCGATTTGTTATTGTATCCCTGTTTTTAGCGACCTTTGGTATTTCATTAGTGCTTGCTCATGGAAAGGGCATTAATTGGAGAACCTATCGACGCAGACTCATACAAATTGTTGCTGCTGCAGCGGCAATTACCGTTGTTTCTCTTATTACTGTGCCTGCAAATTGGATTTTCTTTGGGATCTTGCACTTCATTGCTGTCGCTAGCTTAATCGCTATCGGCCTCGTTAATTATCCGAGGGTGTCACTTCTCCTTGGTGCAGGGATTATTACGTTATACAACCTAAACATCTTCAAAGCGTTTTGGCCATTCAGTTATGTTCGGGAATGGTTGCCGAGTTACACAAACGACTATGTAGGACTTTCCCCTTGGTTAGGTGTTGTCTTTATTGGGATCTTTCTCGGGCCTCAAGCGTGGTTGCATAAAGACCCATTGGCTTCATTGGGACAAAAGGCGTGGTTAGTTAAACCAGGACAACACAGTTTAATTATTTATCTTGTTCATCAACCTTTGTTTTTTGCTTGCTTTGAGTTGCTTAACTTCATCAAATAAGTCGCTTTAGGTTAAAAAAATGGCGCACTCATTGAGTGCACCAACAGCTGCTTTAGTAGAAATCATATCTGAATTGAAGTTTTATCGTGCGTTGCTCATTAAGTGACTCTGCTGTAATACCCTGATCGCCAGTAGGCGCACCGAATAGAGCGCCAATGGGAGCTGCAGGTGGGCCACTGAAGTCTGCCGAACGTTCGTTAAATAGGTTGGTGACTATAAGTTCTAAACCCCAAACATCGGTGCTGTTACGTACACCTATATTGAAATTAACGGTTGTTAGGCTGTCTGAAGGAAAGGTTTCGTTAATCTGGCTGACCATGTCATCGCGATAGCGTACGAATCCTCTGCTGCTTAGTGTCATGCCTGAGCTTCCCAGATCATAATCGTGTATAAAGCCCAGTACACCCGTGACCTTAGGTGCTTGTGCCAGCTGACTACCATCATCTGCATTAATACTGTCAGCGTAGGTAATGCCGCCATTCAACTGTAATGAAGAAGTGGCTTGCCACTTTCCATCAATTTCAAACCCATCTGACTCTACATCAACATTTCTTGTTAAGAAGGCCGCGCTATTGCCTGTTACTTGGAATGAGGTTTCCTGAAAATCTGAAATATCAGTCCTGAATACGGCTAAGTTTAGGTTCATACTGCCATCAAGCAATGTGAGTTTAGAGCCGAGTTCAAAGGTTCTTGCTTCCTCTGATTCGACCGCTGAGCCGCCTTCGCTGACATTGAGAGACGGATCTGCACTGCTCACTTCTGCAGACTCTGCGAACCCTCCTGTTTTTGTGCCTACACCATAAGATGCATAAAAGTGTGTGTCGCGATTCAGGTCATACTGGATGTTGAAATTCCCATTTAAGAACTGGTCGTCGAAGGTTAAATCAGACTCAAAAGGTGGGTTGATGACCGTATTGAATAAAGTAATAGGCTCAGCCTGTACTCGATCGAAAATCACATCTTTATCTTCTGAGGTATATCGTAACCCTAGTGTGGCTCTTAATTTGTCAGAAAAGTGATAGGTTGACTGACCATAAAGCGAGATGGTTGTTGTTTCCTGAATGAAATTGTTGGTAAAAGTTCCATTGAATATCTGGCCTGGATCGGGAGGCGGGAAGTTCGGCGTCCTAAAGTTCTGTTCTTCTGAACTATCCCAATCGCTGTCAAAGAAAAATAAACCCGCTATGTAATCCAGTTTGGTGTCTGTTGTTGATGTGATCCGGAATTCCTGAGATTGCTGGTCATAGTCTTCAACTCTGCGGAAAAATGTGCTGAAGAACTCCGCTTCACCTGTTGTTAAAAATGTGAGTTCGTCTATAGGTAAGCCGAAGTCGAAATCGTCGAAGAAGTCTATTTCATAAGTTGCATAAGACGTAATGGAAGTCAGCAAGAAATTATCGAAGTCTTTTTCAATAGTCAGCGTGAAAGAGTCGACTTCAGTATCGTGAAAGCTTTCATCATTAGGGCATTCTTCACAAAGTGCTGTTTTAGTATCATCGAAATCGACTTCGCCGATAAGTGCGATCACTTCATCTGGAATGAAGTTGCCATTATCGACAAATTGAAAACTATTCCCGATACGCTCACTGTCGGAGTGTTGATAAGCTGCTGTGAATGTCAGATCATTCGTTGGTGTGTAAACCGCAGTTGCTCTGAAGCCAAAGTTGGTGTCGTCAGGAACATCTCGTTGTGTCGCCAGGTTAAGCACTGAGCCTTCCTGTTCGGAAATTCGGGTCGCAAATCGGAAAGCAAAATCTTCATTAACAGGAATATCGATAGCGCCGTCAACGCTATAACCGCCCAACTCGAATTCTCTCGCTGCCTGGAAATAGCCGCCCAACGTATCGCCCGGCTTTTTAGTTGCTAAGCTAATGGCGCCTAGGCTGGTATTCTTTCCTAGAAGTGTACTTTGTGTACCTTTGATCACTTCCACACGTTCGACATCGAAAAAAGAAGCTGAGTACATGCGGCCTTTGCCAACAAACATGCCATCGAGGAAAAGCGCGACTGACTGATCGAACGACTGTGTTCTTGCAGGTGTTCCCAATCCTCGCAACGTTAAAGCTAATCCATCATCAGGCGCTCTGGAAAAGACCAATCCAGGAGTTAAGTCTGCGATTTCGAATAGGTTATCGACCCCAAATTTATCTAAGGTTTCTCCGTTTAACGCATTCACAGTTATTGGTACTTCCTGTAACGATTGTGTTCGCTTTTGAGTAGTTACCTGTATGACTTCGAGTTTAGCGTTATCGCCCTCAATGTTCTCTGGCTCTTCTTGGTTTGCTTGCGCGTAAGTGTTCAGAGATATCCCTGACAGAGCCAAGGTAATTAACGTACTGAGGTGTGCTTTTTTATATGACATTTTCATGTTCCCAGATCCTCTAAAATTAAATCTAGTACAGCTGTATCATTTTTAACGTACGCACAGATCTTTTTTGTGTCAACAAAAATTTAACATTATTTTTATTGACTGTATTCATTGCTTTTGTTGGCTTTTTTAAGTTCTTGTTATCAGCTTCTGTTGAGTGATGTAAATAAAATGTTTGTGGTTTTGCGTGCTTTTTATCTTGACAAAGCATTATTTTAGATCGTATTTTTTAAATTAATGGTACAGCTGTATCGTTCTTTAAATTGAAGGCGGTTCTAAAATGAAGAAGATTGAAGACATTAAGCGCGTGGAGCGCATACCTAAATCAGAGATGGATGAAATCATCAGCACTGAGAATATGAACAACAGTACAGGGCTTGAGTTTTATGATCTCAGTCACCCATGGGGACTTGGCCAGCCGTGCTGGCCTTATTTTGAAGACGTAAAAATAGAACGGCTGCATAACCATGCTCGGTCGGGTGTGTTGACTCAAAGGATCACGACAGTGATGCATTCGGGTACTCATATTGATGCGCCTAATCATGTGGTCGAGGGCACTCCTTTTATGGATCAAATGCCTCTCCCTCGTTTTTTCGGTAAAGCTGTGGTCGTGAGTATTCCAAAGAAAAAGTGGGAAGTTATCACCGCTGAAGATTTAGAAAATGCCACGCCTTCCATTGAAGAAGGTGACATTGTGCTTATCAACACGGGGTGGCATCACACCTATGCTGATTCTTCAGAATATTATCACTATGGCCCTGGCCTCTATCAGTGTGCGGGAGAATGGTTGGCCGCTAAAAAAGTCAAAATGGTTGGAATTGATGTTCAAGCTCTCGATCATCCATTGGGCACAGCAATTGGCCCACACGGCCCTGGACCATTAATCCCTCATCTTGAAGAGGAATATAAAGAATTCAGCGGTGGCCGCAGTATCAAAGATGACTTTCCTCTATGGGAGCCGTGTCACAGAGCACTCCTTAGCAATGGTATTTGCGGTATCGAAAATGTCGGCGGTGAACTCGACAAGGTCACAGGTAAGCGTTGCACAATTGCTGCATTCCCGTGGCGCTGGGTTGGCGGTGATGGCTGTATCGTTCGCCTAGTCGCTATATTGGACCCCAGTGGCGACTACCGAATCCAGCAGGGTTCAGCGAAGCCTTAAGAGCAGTAATGCGCTGCATTGAGTTGAACTTATGAGGAAGTGCTGATGTTTGATAAAACTCAAGTCTCCATAATCGGGGGCGGCCTGATGGGCTGTGGTATTGCTCAGGTTTTCGCTTCAAGTGGCATAGATGTATGCATTTATGAGCCGATAGAAGCCGCGCGTGCTCAAATCAAAAGTAGAGTATGCGACAACTTGGTTAGCATAGGCCGATCAGCTTCAATTGCTGAGCGTATATCGATTAAAGACGATTTGTTTCAGGCGGTGAAAGAGGCTGATTTTGTGTTTGAAGCTGCGCCCGAAAAAATTGAGATAAAACGCAGTATTTTCTCATCCTTAATTAAGTTGGTTCGCAAAGACTGCATATTGGCCAGTAATACGTCGGTGATCCCGATTAGCGATATCGCCGATGGTTTCAACTTTACTGGGCGAATAGTCGGAACACACTGGTGGAATCCGCCTTACCTCGTTCCTCTTGTTGAAGTCGTGCGGAGCAACCAAACCTCACTCGAAACCATTAATCAGATGATGGCGCTATTAGAGCATGTTGGGAAAAAGCCTGCTTACATCGAAAAAGACGTTGCTGGCTTTGTTGGAAACCGACTGCAGCATGCACTTTGGCGAGAAGCTATCGCTTTGGTGAACGACGGTGTATGCAGCGCCGAAACTTTGGATGACGTGGTTAAAAACAGCTTTGGCTTGCGTTTACCTGTACTCGGCCCTATCGAAAATGCCGATCTCGTTGGGCTCGACCTCACCTTAGATATTCACAATGTCATTTTGCGTAACTTGAATCGAGATGTCATGCCGTCTGCCATTCTGCAGGAAAAGGTGGATCGCGGTGAGCTAGGTATGAAAACGCAAAGAGGACTTCTGACCTGGACTGATGAAAGTGCCGCTGGTGTTAGACGAAGGCTGGCCCGCCATCTGGTATCTGTGACCGCAAATTTGAGAGATTAGATAATGAAAAAAGAACGCAAAGTGATCATTACCTGCGCAATAACAGGGGCTATGCACACGCCAACGATGTCTGACGCCTTACCTATCACGCCTGAGCAAATAGCGCAGCAGGCAATAGACGCAGCTGAAGCTGGCGCATCTATTATTCATTTGCATGCCCGGGATCCTGCTAATGGCAGACCGACAGGAGACCCGAAGATATTTAAACAATTCTTACCTGCGATTCACGAGAGTACCGATGCAGTTATCAATCTGACAACAGGCGGGAGTCCGACCATGACAGTGGAAGAGCGTTTAGGTGCGGCGATGGAAACGGAGCCAGAGATGTGTTCGCTGAATATGGGCAGTTTGAACTTCGCGCTTCACCCGTTAGCGGATCGCTATTCGACGTGGAAGTACGACTGGGAAGAGCCCTATGTACGAGAGAGTGACGACTTTATTTTTCGTAACACCTTTCGTGATATTGAAAAAATCATGTCCATTATGGGAGCTCGCGGCACTAAATTTGAGCATGAATGTTATGACGTAGGACACTTATATAATCTCGCCTTTTTCGCTGATAAAGGGTTGATCAAGCCACCTTTCTTCATACAAACCATTTTTGGCATTCTCGGTGGTATCGGCTCTGACGTAGATAACCTTCTCTTTATGCGTCGAACAGCGGACCGTCTGTTCGGTGATGACTATCAATGGTCGATTCTGGCTGCGGGTAAAAATCAAATGCCGTTTTCTACACAAGGTGCGCTAGAAGGCGGGCATGTCCGTGTCGGACTGGAAGATAGCTTATTCATTAATCGAGGCGAGTTGGCAACGAGTAATGCTCAGCAGGTTGAGAAAATTAAGCGCATTTTGTCAGAGTTTTCCTTGCCCATTGCGACCTCAAATGAAACCCGAGAATTACTGGGCCTGAAAGGACGAGACAACGTTCGGTTTGTATAAAAGTGATGGAGTGAATGTGATGCAAATAACGCGATTTAAAGATGCAAAACCTTATTCTGCGAACCTCCACTACGGCATGGTTGGGTTGCGTTTACAAGGAGCCGAAGCAACTCAGACCGACAACTTCTGGGTAGGTTTGTCGCAATTTCTTCCTGGTGGTGGCGCCGCAGAAGATAGCTCATCGGTTGAAAAAATATATACGGTTCTCAATGGAGAAATCACCGTTGTACAAGAAGGTCATGAATTTGTGTTAGGCCCCTTGGACAGTTGCCATATCGCAGAGGGTGAGTTGAGAAGTATTGAGAACCGCACCAATCATACGGTGAGTATGCTGGTGATGATGCCTTATCCTAAGGAACAAAAATGACAGATTTAATGAATGATCCCGCCCAACTCTTCAATGTTGAAGGCAAAAGGGCGTTGATAACCGGTGCTACAGGTGCTTTTGGTCGAGTTGCTGCGACCATACTGGCTAATGCAGGGTGCAAGGTGGCTATTGCCGGTGGAAACAAAAACGCGCTTGAAAACTTAAGCCGACAACTGACTTGCCGAGAATCAGATGTTGTTATGATTAATCAACGCCCTAGCACTCTTAAAGACTGTCAGCGTATTGTTGATTTGACGGTGGAGGCGTTTGGAGGTTTGGATATCCTTGTTGTTGCTTCGGGCATGAACGACGTTGATCCGATTGAAAATATGAGTGAAGAGCGTTGGCAAACGGTCATGGATGCCAATGTCAAAGGCTCCTGGTTAATGTGTAAAGCGGCCGGTGCTCAAATGATAGAGCAAGGTCAGGGCGGTAAAGTCGTTTTGGTTTCTTCAGCTCGTGGCAAGCTAGGACATGCAGGAGGGTACTCAGCTTATTGTCCATCAAAGTCTGCTGTTGATGGTATTACTCGGGCCCTAGGGTGCGAGTGGGGACCACACAATATTTCGGTTAATGCGATTGCTCCCACTGTGTTCCGTTCGAATCTAACAGCTTGGATGTTTTCTGACGACGAGCCTGGTAAGTCAGTGAGAGAGGGAATGCTATCGCGTATACCTATGGGAAGGTTAGGTGAACCTGAAGATCTTGCCGGGCCTTTGTTGTTTCTTGCGTCGGCCGCGTCGAACTTCCATACTGGGCATGTTATCTATGCCGACGGTGGCTATACGGCAGGATAAATGAACATGCGCTCAAGCAACATGAAGTAGGTGGAACATCTAATGAACATCAGTATGTTGATTATTGTATTGCTCTACGAAGCCGTCACTATTTTGGGTGTTGGCTGGTGGCTATCTAAGAGAGAAAGTCACGCGGCTACAGAAGGTGATTTCGCACTGGGTGGACGAAGTCTTCCTGTCGGTGTCGTAGCCGCGACTATGGCGCTCACTGTTTTGGGTACAGCACATATTCTAGGCGTATTTGAGATGGTTTGGGGTGTAGGGGCTGCTGCTGTTTGGTTTAGTATCGCACACGTCTTACTCTTAGTCGTTGTTTGTTATAGCACTGGTCTCTGGGTGCGCCGCATGGGTGTTAGCACAGTTCCTGAGTTACTTGAAAAGCTGTATGGAAAAGGCATCAGGACTTTGGTGTCTTGTGTGATGGCTGGAGTGATATTCGGCATATTAACCATCGAGACTCAAGGGTTGGGTATTATCATTAATGCAATGACGGGTTGGGGAATTGCCAACGGTGCCATAGTTGGTGGCATTCTGGGGATTTTCTATGTGGTTATAGCCGGAATGAAAGAGGTTGGATGGATCAATCTTATCAATGCGATAGTGATGTACATTGGTTTAATTCTGGCGACACTATTCCTGGCGCTTCGTTTACCGGGTGGAAACTTTGATTCAGTCGCTGACCATTTCACCTCACAAGATATGTCGCATATGCTCAGTATCTTTGGTAATTCTCAAATACTGCTAACCTTTTCACTCGGTGTTGTTGTGGCGGTACTTTTTAGTCAGTCCGTTAATCAAATGCTATTGCAGGCGGCGATGTCTGCGCAAAACGAAAAGACCATCAAAAAAGCGTTATGGATTGCCGCACCCGTTAATGGATTGTTTGGTGTGTTTGCTGTTGTTATCGGTCTTACTGCTATGACTATCCCTGAATTTGCGGAGCTTGGACCAAAGCAAGCCGCAACCCAGATGTTAGTGGAGTATCTACCGCCCTGGCTTGGAGCCTTATTGCTAGCGTCTTTTTTAGCAGCTATTTTATCGACGTTCGCAATGACGGCCTTAAGCCCTGCAACAATTTTTAGTATTGATATTTATAAAGCGCTCTACAACCCAGAAGCTAACGAAGAACAAGTGACTAAGGTTACACGAATCACTATTGTTGTATTGGCGGTAACGGCTATCGCTGTGGCTTCTTTTTTACCACCTATTCTTGCTGCTATGACTTGGTTGTTCGCTTGGTTAATTCCGGTGTTTTTTATAATTATTTACGCGATGTTCTGGCAGCGTAGCCATCAAGCTGCGGTCACAACATTGTTGGTTGTTTGGTTACTCAATTTTGTGTGGTCTTTTACCGCTATTTCCGAAAATCTTGGCCTGTTGGGCAACAATGCCATTATGGCATCTTTAGTTTCATTGCTGTTAGGCGGTGTTTGCAACTTTGTATTCAAAGGTAAACCTGCCTACTTCAGTCTATCAGCAGTAGAGGCTTAGGGGAGACGCTATGTTTTGGTCGATATTTCTAACTAGCGCGGCAATGATATTAGCCATTCTATTGGTTGGGTATGTGCTCGATCAGCTATTTGGTCAAAAGCAAAATAAGTGAGGTTGTTATATGTCTACAGTAACGACATTGTGGATGGCAGGTGTTGTTTTGATGATGCTGATATTTGGCGCAATAGCGGCTTACGGATACTTTAAGCAATCAAAAAAGCAACACACTTGAGTGTTGCTTAGTTAAGCTAACTGCTCGTTTTCTATTAAGCTTTGCTGCCGAGCGCTTTTTCAATAATGTCGCGATATCGCAAGAGCAGTTTCGCGATGATTTTTTCGTTCTTGTAAAACCTAACCGATGGGATAGGAATTGATAGAGCGATGTTGCGACCATAGGGATCGGTCAATGCTGTACCCAAAGCGCAAATACCTTCAAAGTGCTCTTCGTGATCGTATGCGATTCCAGTTTCCCGAATAATATCCAATTCAGCTAATAGCTTTTGAGGTGCCGTAATGGTAGATGGGGTTTGAGGTCGAATCGGCTGAGCGAGGATCTGTTCCAGTTCTTCGTCATTGAGCGAAGCCAATACGGCTTTACCGTTTGCACAGCTGTAAATTGGGAATGAATTACCTACGGCAGAGACGGCTCTCAGTGTGCGTGTTTCAACCGTGACTTGTTCGATGAACACCATCATAGAGCCATCTTGAACAGATAAATCTACTGTTTCTTCAATCTCTTTAGAGAGCGCCTTCATATGTGGCAGGATAATACGGTCAATATCAATCTTGGCTGATGATGCCAGTGAAACCAAGCTAGGTCCTAGACGCACACGAGCATTGGGCGATGCCGCGATAACAAAGCCTTCGTCAGCAAGTGCATAAACGATCCGCTGAACAGTAGAGCGTGGTAAGCCGATTTGCTGTGCTATTTCACCTAAACTGAGCCCTTCAGGTGTTCCTTCTAAAGCTCTTAAAACAGACGCTGCGCGTGCAATAACTTGTATTCCTTGACGAGGCTTGGTGGTGTTTTCTTGTGGCATGCTTGTGATAGTCATTTTGTTGATGCGTTTATATTAGCAGCTGTGTATTGCAAGGCAATACGCATGCATCAAATTTAATGCTTGGTCAGTTGATATCGCTATGTTGGTTATTGTAGTAATGCTAAACGCTTTTCCCAGGTGTTTCGATGCTCTGGCGCAAACTCGGGTAATAAGGTCAGTAGTAACTCGATGGCTTGACTATTTGCCTTTTTAGAAAGAGGCAACAGTAGGTCGTATGCCTGTTGTTTATTAAATCCATCATAGCTTTCATCCATGTAGCACTTTGCCATATCAATTGCGGGTAGTTGTCGCTCTATCTCGTAGGCCTTTTGGAACCACTCACAAGATAGCTGCCTGTCTTTTTCTATACCCTCGCCATCACGATACATTTGTCCAAGGTTGAATGCAGCGACTGATGAATTAAGAGCATAGGCTTCTTCGTAGAGCTTGACTGCTTGTTGTTTGTCTTCATCGACAAACTGGCCCAGACGATACATTTCTCCTAGGTTGTTAATGGCTGAAGGATAATTGTTGTTCTTGGAAACCTCTTGGTAATGTTTAAACGCGTTCTCGTAGTCGGCCTCTCCGAGGCTACCGAAGTAATAATTATCGGCGAGTAAGACCTCTCTATTGATCTCGCGATTAACGGCAGTATTCTCTATCAACTTTAAAGCTTTCTTGCGGGCTTTTCTTACACCTTGCCCGTTCCAATAAAGCTTGGCTAACTTTAGGTAAGCTGTGGTGCTTTTGTTCTCATCGGCTAATTGGTAGTACTTGAATGCTTGTTGCCAATCTTCCTGAGCAGCGTATAAATCTGCAATATAGTCATAAGCTTGTTGAAAACCGTTGTCGAGAGCCTGTTGGTAGTAACTGAGCGCTTTTTCGTGATCTTTTTCAACCCAATTGCCGCTGTGATAGAGGTAACCGAGTTCCATCAGTGAGTAGTTGTTACCTTGTTCAGCACTTTTCATTAATAGTGATTTAGCTTTATCCAAGGTTAAATAAGTACTTATTTGATTGATAAAGCAATACGCTGAATGGTAGTAAGCGTCGCTATAATTGCTATCAGCGGCTTGTTGGTAATAGTCACAGGCGAGGTAGTAATCTATTTCACCTCCTGTTCCATACCAGTACCAGCCACCCAAGTTGTTGGCTGCAACATCGCTTCCTTTTAGTGCGGCCTTTTGGTAGAGCGACAGCGCTTTCTTTAAGTCCTTTTGGAAAACAGTTCCGTTGCGGTAGAAGGTGGCTAAATTATTCATCCCTTGAGGATGCTCACCTTCAGCTGATTTTTTATAAAGTTCAGCTGCGCGTTTTAGGTCGATATCAACGCCATTTCCTACTTCATATATGTAGCCTAGGTTGGCAGCTGCACCGGAATTACCTTTTTCAACGGCTTTTTCGTAAAAGGATCTCGCCTTATCAATGTCGTTTAATTTGTATTTGGGAAACTCGTGTAAGATACCTAATTCACGATTCGCTTCTGATAGCCCAAGCCCGGCTGCTTCTTTTAAGTAGGTAATACTCGCTTCTATATCACCTAAATGTCTGGCAGAAATTGTTCCTGCACCATAGTAGCAACTGCCCATGTGACGTATGTTTTCGCCGACGTTTTCTATACCTTGTTGGTAAAAGGCTAACGCTTTATCTTGATCAATTTCTGGACCACCGTAGCGGTACAGATTGCCAAGTTCACAAGCCGCAGGCGCAAAGCCGTATTCCAGACTTTGAAGAAACAGCTCTTTAGCTCTCTCGCTATTTTTCTTAAATACAGTCCCGGTTCTGTAATACCGGCCTAGGTTATAAATAGCTTTGGGATCCTTTAACGCGGCTCCTCTCTGGTATTGTTCAACGGCTTTTGTGTAATCTTTTTCTAGGCCGTAGGTCCCTCTGGCATAAGCAACACCTAAATCCAATATCGCACTCGTATAATTTTTTTGCGCTGCAAGCTCAAGGTGCTGTAGTGCTTTATCAATATCTTTTTCTTGGCCGTGTTCACCGTAGCGATAAATCAGTGATTGTGCATAGTGTGCGAACGGCAAATCTTTAGTGACTAAGGCTTCAATAAGCGTACGATACTGATTATTGAGGCGTTCGCTATCACCAACAACATGTCGCAGTTTATACACGGCTTCTTCAAAAGCTTCCTGAAAGATTAAGTTATCGTTGTTATCGAGTACTGCTGAAAATAACTCTATTGATTGTGGCATCACTAGCGTTTGTTCAGCCCAATAAGATAAACCTTCTTTGATACCCAACTGGTTGACTATTTCCTCAAGGTAATAAGCTCCTTCGCTGTTGTCGCCATTGAGCAATAATGAATGGGATAAGACTATCTGAGCATCAACAAAGCCGTCGAGTGCCAAGTCACTCACCACCTTGTTGACTGACTCATCAGCTGCTAGTGTGCCTTTGGCTAATTGAGCTTTGGCATACAACACATAATCCAAGCTAGAGAAGGGCGCTTGTGTTGCGTAAGTATCAATAATGCTGTCGTAATCGCCATTCGCCAGTGTTGCCCTCAATTCTGGAAATTTCGCATACTCTAGGTGCTTAATCAGCATGGTTTGATAAAGCACTTCATCTGCATAAGGTTCCAAGTTATTTGCAGACAGTAGCTCAGCGACCTCTTTTCTGAAGAAATCTGAAATACTGGCATAAGTTCTTGAGTAAGAATTGGTGTTGCTATCAAAAGAGTGAACCAGATAAACAGTCACACCATTAACCCGCACAACCTCTATATCGAAGATACGCTTGTTAGCGAAATATTGAATGACATAAATATCTTGGATGTCTTTAAGTTGAATCGCTGTTCTAGGTGTTAATCCGTCATAAGTTGCTAGTAGCTCACTTAAGCGCTTTTCGAGTGCAGCTAAATCTTTGGTGAGCCTGTCATGTTCAAGAGTGGTATCTGCACATTGGTAGCTTAAATAAGTAACCCATAGTGAGCTTGGGTCTAGTACTTTGGCTTCATCAATCAGGCTTAAGTGGTCAGGGGTACACTGAGAATCTTCTGGCCAGGCGTCAAGCTGAGACACTAAGTCCAGGAATTGAACGCGTGACTCAGATACTGAGGGTTCGGAAGGAATAACAACCGCATCAGGCGCGGTAACCTCTTCTTCAACACTTAGCGGTGGAAGCTCTGGTACTTGTGATTGGCATGCGGACAGTAGCCACAAAATCACTATCAATAAAGAAGTTCTTCCATGCATCACTAGGGATCCCGACCGAATTAACTGAATGACAATTCATTGCATTCTAGCGCACAGCTTGCGGGTTGCAAATTTGCATCAAATAGCGGTTTCTCCAATGACATGTCAGTTGTTGAAAAATTGCACATACTCGGTGCGTGAGCTGATCCTTATAGTGCATCTGACTTGTTATTTATTTGTTAATTCATTGATAGATATGAATTTATTTTGCTGGCATCAGTTTTGCTCTTTACTTCCATTACAAATCATTTAGTGATCAGAACGTGATGTTGATTCACGTTTTAGACAAAAAATCTGTAGATTTCTTAGGGGCATATTATGAAACGCAAAGGTTGGCTGTCTAAAGTAGGGCAGTGTGTAAGTTCAATCAGTCTTTCTTTATTTTTGGTCAGTGGAGCGCAAGCTGAACTTGGCTGGCCAGAGAAAGAAGAGCTGAAATTTGGCTTCATCAAGTTAACTGATATGGCGCCCTTGGCTGTCGCCTATGAAAAACAGTTCTTCGAAGATGAAGGGCTCTATGTAACTTTAGAAGCGCAGGCCAACTGGAAAGTTTTGCTAGACCGCGTTATTGACGGTGAGTTGGACGGCGCGCATATGCTTGCAGGGCAACCTTTGGGTGCAACCATAGGCTATGGTACAGAAGCTCACATCATCACAGCTTTCAGTATGGACCTTAATGGTAATGGCATTACGGTTTCTAACGACATCTGGAAGCAGATGAAAGCACACATTCCACATGAAAACGGAAAACCAGTGCATCCTATTAAAGCCGATGCTCTCAAGCCTGTTGTTGAGAAATACAAATCTGAAGGTAAGCCATTTAACATGGGTATGGTTTTTCCTGTCTCGACTCACAACTATGAGCTCCGCTATTGGCTAGCTGCTGGCGATATTCACCCGGGCTACTACGCACCTCATAAAGGTGATACGACAGGTCAATTGATGGCTGATGCACTATTGTCGGTAACGCCACCACCACAAATGCCATCAACAATGGAAGCCGGCACTATCTATGGTTACTGCGTTGGTGAACCTTGGAACCAACAGGCGGTGCACAAAAATATCGGCGTACCTGTTGTGACCGACTACGAGATTTGGAAGAACAATCCTGAAAAAGTCTTTGGTGTAAGTAAAGCTTGGGCTGACAAAAACCCGAATACACACATTCGTGTTGTAAAAGCCATGATCCGTGCTGCCATGTGGTTGGATGAAAATAACAATGCCAATCGTAACGAAGCCGTGAAAATGCTATCGAGTGCTAAATATGTTGGGGCTGATGCTGATGTTATCGCGAGCAGCATGACAGGCACCTTTGAGTATGAAAAAGGTGATAAGCGTTCTGTACCTGATTTCAATGTGTTCTTCCGCTACAACGCTACCTATCCTTATTACTCAGATGCTATTTGGTATCTCACACAGATGCGTCGTTGGGGGCAAATCAGTGAGTCTAAGCCCGATAGCTGGTACTTTGATATGGCTAAGAAGGTTTATCGCCCTGACATCTTTAAAGCTGCTGCAATGGCGCTTGTTAAAGAAGGTAAAGCTAAGGCAAGCGATTTTCCTGACTTCGCTTCAGAATCTGGCTTCCGTCCTCCTCAAAAGCACTTTATAGACAACATCGTTTATGACGGTACTCAGCCTAATAACTACATCGACAAATTCAATATCGGTATCAAAGGCGACACCAAAATTTAATCAAATAATAAGTGTTGTCAGTGTGTATTTTGAGGAATAACGATGTTTAAACAAGCTGTATTACCGCAAGTAACTTGGCTCAAACTACCGGAGAAGGTGAAGCAAGCCGGGTGGTTGAATGTGCTAGGGAAAATTAGCCTACCTCTAATCGGGTTATGTATCTTCCTAATGATCTGGGGAGGAGTCGCGCAAAATATCGATACCTCGTTAGGAAAGTTTCCTGGACCAACCGATGTTTGGCAGCAAGCGGGTAACTTGATTTCTGAGCACAATGCAGAACGTGAACGAGCATCTGCGTTTTATGAGAGACAGGAAAAACGTAATCAAGCTAGGTTGGAAGCGGATCCTAGTTATCAGCCTAAGATAAGGCCTTACACAGGTTCTCCAACGTTTTTCGACCAAATATGGACGAGTCTCTATACGGTATTTGTTGGTTTTGTGGTTGCCTCTGTTGTGGCTATTCCTCTGGGTATTCTTTGTGGTTTAAGTCAGCCTGTTTATACGGCAGTTAACCCACTGATTCAGCTGTTTAAACCTGTATCGCCTCTGGCATGGTTGCCCTTGGTTACCATGATCGTTAGTGCGGTTTATGTGTCTGAAAACCCAATCTTTGCTAAGTCATTTTTGACATCGGCGTTTACTGTTGCTCTGTGTTGTCTCTGGCCGACTTTGATTAACACAGCTGTCGGTGTGTCATCAATACCGAGTGACTTGGTTAACGTGAGCCGAGTACTACGCCTTAATGCTTTAACGCATGTTATCAAGATCGTATTGCCTTCTTCATTCCCGATGATCTTTACCGGACTACGTCTTTCTCTGGGTATTGGGTGGATGGTGCTAATTGCAGCGGAAATGTTGGCTCAAAATCCTGGCTTAGGAAAATTTGTTTGGGATGAATTCCAGAATGGTAGTTCGGAATCCCTGGCCCGCATTATGGTCGCGGTTTTAGTCATAGGCATGATTGGCTTTGCCTTGGATCGTCTCATGCTTTTGCTTCAGCGAAAAATCAGCTGGGATAAAAGCGTGGTATTGCGCTAGTTACTTGAGAAACGGGAGTACACAAGATGAATAAGAGTCACCTGGAATTGTCTCAAGTTGGAATGGATTTCCCTACACCTAATGGCAATTTTTGTGCCTTAGAGAACGTGAATCTTAAAATTAATGAAGGCGAATTTATCTCTCTCATTGGCCATTCTGGTTGCGGGAAGTCGACTGTACTGAACGTTGTAGCAGGTTTGCTTAAAGCAACTAAAGGCGGCGTTATTTTAGAGAATAAAGAAGTTGATGAACCAGGACCAGAGAGAGCTGTGGTCTTTCAGAATCACTCACTGTTGCCTTGGTTAACTGTCTATCAAAATGTCGAGTTAGCAGTTAAGCAGACGCAGAAAAAAACAACAAAAGCGCAAAGGCAACAGTGGGTCATGCACAACCTTGAATTAGTGCATATGACGCATGCAAAAGACAAATTGCCATCAGAAATATCAGGTGGCATGAAACAGCGAGTAGGTATTGCCAGAGCACTCGCGATGCAGCCTAAAGTGTTGCTGATGGATGAACCTTTTGGAGCACTAGATGCACTGACTCGAGCGCATCTGCAAGACTCCGTGATGGAGATCCACGCCACATTAAAGAATACCGTCATTATGATCACTCATGACGTCGACGAAGCAGTTTTGCTGTCAGATCGCATCGTCATGATGACCAATGGGCCTAACGCAACTATTGGTGAGATTTTAGATGTAAACCTCGCACGCCCACGAGCACGTATCGCACTAGCGGATGACCAAGCATACAACCACTGCCGTCATGCTGTTTTGCAATTTCTGTACGAAAAACAACGCAAAGTGGAAACGGTTAATCAAGTCAATAATAAGAAGAGCAGTATTGATCAACAAGCTGCCGAGCTACCTGTTAAAGCCTCCACAGACGCGGCTTAAGTGAGTACTAAAATGAAAAATAGCATGAAGATAGTTGTGGTTGGAAATGGGATGGTTGGACATCATTTTGTCGAGCAACTACGAAGTGCTTCTCCACAAGCTGATATTTTAGTCTTAGGGGAAGAAAGTCGACTGGCATATGACCGTGTCCATTTATCTGAATACTTCAGTGGAAAAACTGCTGAAGACCTCGCGCTTACCACGCCTGAACAATATGAAACTCAAAACATTCGTTTTTTAACGGATGCCAGGGTGGTTGATATTCAGCGCGATGAAAAGCAAGTTGTGTTGGAAAGTGGTGAGACATATAGCTACGACAAACTGGTTTTAGCTACGGGTTCCTATCCTTTTGTTCCACCTATTCCCGGTAATGACCAAGACCACTGCCTTGTCTACAGAACTATTGACGATCTGGAAGCCATTCAGGCATCTGCCTCATGTAGCAAAGTGGGAGTTGTTATCGGTGGTGGTTTACTAGGTTTAGAAGCCGCAAACGCACTGAAAGAGGCAGGATTAAAAACCCATGTTGTTGAGTTTGCACCTCAACTGATGGCTGTGCAGTTAGACGCTGGTGGCGGTCGTTTATTAAGAGAGCAGATTGAAGCTTTAGGCGTGGAGGTTCATACCGACAAAGCGACAACGGTGATCGGAAAAGGAGAAAGCTGCCGTTACGCACTTAGGTTTGCAGACGGAAGCAGTTTGGAAACAGACATGGTTCTTTTCTCTGCAGGTATTCGTCCACAGGATGCCTTAGCCAAGAAAGTTGGTCTCGATTTAGGACAAAGAGGCGGCATCGAAATTGATGATGTTTGCAAAACCAGCGATCAGAATATTTACGCTATCGGAGAATGTGCGTTGTGGCGGCAACGCATTTTCGGGCTTGTTGCGCCCGGTTATCAGATGGCGCGTGTTGCAGCGAGTGATATCACTGATGGAGAACTGCAATTTAATGGTGCGGACATGAGCACCAAGTTAAAGCTGCTGGGCATAGAAGTAGGCTCTATCGGTGACGCACATGCGAAAACCGAAGGTGCTATGAGCTATGTTTTCGAAGATCAGCCAAACCAAATATATAAAAAATTGGTTGTAGATTCGGATAATAAGAAGCTGCTTGGTGCAGTGTTAGTCGGTGATACTCAAGACTACGATACACTCCTGCAATACGCGCTTAACGATATGGTACTCCCGGAAGTTCCCGAAAGCCTGATTCTTCCTAATGTTGGAGAGCTCGCTATGCCAGCGGCTGTTCTTCCTGACTCAGCCATTATTTGCTCTTGTCACAATGTCAGCAAAGGTGACGTGATCGGAGCGATAGATGACGGTGCAGGTGATTTAGCAGCGGTGAAATCATGTACCAAAGCCAGCACCGGCTGTGGTGGTTGCGCGGCGTTACTCAAAACAACTTTTGACAATGAATTAGCTGCGCGTGGTGTTGAAGTGAATACGGATATCTGTGAGCACTTTGCATATAGCCGACAGGGCTTGTCGGACATTATTCGTGTGGAACAAATTCGTAGCTTTGATGAATTACTTGCAAAACACGGCAAAGGCCTAGGTTGCGATATCTGTAAGCCTGCTGTGGGTTCGATTCTAGCGTCAACCTGGAATGATTACGTGTTGTCTCCTGATCATGTCAGTTTGCAAGATACTAATGACACTTTCCTCGCCAATATGCAGAAAGACGGCACTTATTCCGTTGTTCCGAGAGTGGCTGGTGGCGAAATTACACCAGATAAACTCATTACGTTAGGCACAGTGGCGAAAGAATTTAACTTGTATTGCAAGATCACAGGTGGTCAACGTGTGGACCTTTTTGGTGCTCGTGTAGAACAACTTCCTCTTATCTGGAAACAGTTGATCGATGCTGGTTTCGAAACAGGGCATGCTTACGGAAAGGCTTTGCGCACAGTGAAGTCTTGCGTTGGCAGCACTTGGTGCCGGTATGGGGTGCAAGATAGCGTAGGTCAGGCTATTTCCATTGAAAATCGCTACAAAGGCTTAAGAGCGCCACACAAATTTAAGATGGCTGTTTCCGGCTGTACTCGTGAATGTGCTGAAGCGCAGAGTAAAGACGTTGGCGTTATTGCCACTGAAAATGGGTGGAACTTATACGTTTGTGGAAACGGCGGAATGAAACCTCGACATGCCGATTTATTTGCGACTGACCTTGATACAGAAACGCTTATCAAGTACATCGACCGCTTCCTCATGTTTTATATACGTACCGCAGATCGTCTGCAAAGAACCTCAGTGTGGATGGACAATCTGGATGGAGGTTTGGACTATCTGAAGCAAGTTGTTATTGAAGATAGCTTAGGCTTAGCGGACGAGCTTGAACGTCAGATGCAGCGCATCATTGATAGTTATGAGTGTGAATGGGCCCGAACTGTAAAAGATCCTGAAGCCACTAAGCGTTTCCGTCAGTTCGTGAACAGCCCCGATAGTGATGAAAACATCGTTTTCGTTCAGGAACGAGAGCAAATCCGACCGGCGACACAAGCTGAAAAAGCCAACAAGCTTAAGCAGCTTGAATCAATTGATGTTCGTCAACTAGAAACCGAAGAAGCATAAGGGGACCGACATGCAGTGGACGACAATTTGTTCAAAAGATGATTTGGTCAAGAATGCAGGCGTTTGTGCCAAGTATGGCGACCAACAAGTGGCATTGTTTCTTTGCTCTGATGGGCAGGGCGAGGAGGTTTATGCCATCGATAATTGGGACCCTGTGGGGCAAGCTAATGTTCTAAGCCGAGGGCTGATCGGAACAGTAAACGATACTTTGGTTGTTGCATCTCCTTTATACAAACAGCACATCTGTTTGAAAACTGGGGCTTGCCTGGAAAATGTTAATTCAAATGTGAATGCTTACTCTGCGAGGATTGAAGGTAATCACATTCAAATATCGTCTTCCGCACCTGCTTAGTGCACTAATGTTGAAGCTTGTGAGAGGCACGGTATGACAAAAAACACCCTACTTTCTCGTTCGCAACAAAGCGAGTGTCGCATTGGTCAAACGACCTGCCCATACTGCGGCGTTGGTTGCGGTGTTGATGTTGAAGTCAGACAGGACTACGACAGTCAGATATCTCATATGCAGGTTAATGCAACACCAGAGCATCCGGCCAATTATGGACGACTCTGTGTAAAAGGCAGCAAACTGGCGGAAACAAACGGATTAGAGGGGCGTCTTTTATCACCTGAAGTGAATGGTGAGCAGGTGAGTTGGAAAACCGCTATCAACTCAGTGGCGTCGGGGTTTACTGATGTTATTCGTGAGCACGGTAAAGATGCCGTTGCCTTTTACGTCTCAGGTCAGATTCTTACTGAAGATTACTATGTTGCCAACAAACTGATGAAAGGTTACATAGGCAGCGCCAACATCGATACCAATTCTCGGTTATGCATGTCATCTGCCGTTGCGGGTTATAAGCGTGCATTCGGTGCGGACGCTGTACCTTGCTGTTATGAAGATTTGGAACAAACCGAGCTGTTAGTTTTCATTGGCTCCAACGCAGCCTGGACCCATCCAGTCCTGTATCAGAGAATCGAGCGAGCGAAAAAGCTCAATCCCGCAATGAAGGTCGTTGTTGTTGACCCAAGAAAAACGGCGACTTGCGAACTGGCTGACTTACATTTGGCGCTTAAGCCTGGATCAGACGTTGCTCTCTTCAATGGTTTATTCCGATTTATTGCAACCCACGAAGAATACATCGATCGCCAATTCGTGACTCAGCATACAAATCATTTTGGCGAATGTTTAACTGCTTCATCTAAATGGCATCTGAAGAAGGTGGCTGATTATTGCGAGCTGGACACCGATGAACTGACTACTTTTTATCAATGGTTCGCGGAGAAGCCTTCCGCGATAAGTTTTTATTCAATGGGAGTGAATCAGTCGACTACCGGAGTAGATAAGTCCAACGCCATTATCAATTGTCATCTGGCAACGGGTAAAATTGGCAAGCCAGGCAGTGGCCCGTTTTCTATGACAGGCCAGCCTAATGCGATGGGCGGACGGGAAGTTGGTGGTTTAGCCAATATGTTGGCTGCTCATATGGATATTACTAATGCTACCCATAGAGAAACGGTTCAGATCTTCTGGAACTCCCCCACAATGGCAGAAAAGCCAGGGTTAATGGCTCTAGATTTAGTGGATGCGATGGAATCTGGAAAGGTTAAGGCTATTTGGGTTATGGCCACTAACCCTGTCGTGAGTTTGCCTGACCGCAAGCGTGTTGAAAGAGCTTTTAAACGTTGTGATCTTGTTGTTGTTTCTGACTGTGCCGCCAGCAATGACACTTTGGATTTTGCCCATATTAAGCTACCTGCTACAGGTTGGTCTGAAAAAGACGGTATGGTGACAAACTCTGAGCGTCGAATTTCACGTCAGAGAGGCATTATGCCGCCGTCTGGCGCAGCCAAGCACGATTGGCGCATATTATGTGACGTCGCAAAAGCTATGGGCTTTAGTGGTTTCGACTTCGATTCACCGAAAGATATTTTTAACGAACATGTTGCTCTGTCCGCTTACCGAAATAATGGTAAGCGCGACTTTGATTTGTCTGGCCTTGGTGAGTTGTCTCAAGAGGAATACGATAGCTTTAAGCCTATACAGTGGCCTGTCACCAAAACTCACCCACAAGGGACTCGACGACTTTTTACTGATGGTGCTTTTTACACTAAAGACAAAAAGGCCAACTTCATCGCGGTTAATCCTCAACAACCCACACAACAGGTGAATGATAGCTTCCCCTTCGTCTTGAACAGTGGACGTATTCGCGATCAATGGCACACTATGACACGCACTGGTAAGTCACCGTCGTTAACTCAGCATACTGCCATTCCTTTTATAGCGATTCATCCCAAAGATGCTGAAGCTTTGACGGTAGGCGATAAAGAAATATTGGCTGTTCGGTCATCGGTGAGTGGCGATAAGCCTGTTTATCTGGAAGTAAAAGTTGATAAAGGCGTTCGTAGAGGCGAATGTTTTGCTCCTATCCACTGGAGTCATCAAAACACTTCATCCGGAAGCATTGCGCCTCTTTTTGAAGCTGTGGCGGATAGTATTTCTGGTCAGCCGGAGTTAAAACACGCTGCAATAAGCTTAGCTAAAGTGGCTTTTCCTCAGTATCTACATATTAAAAGTAGGCACTCACTATCACATGAATTAATTGATAAGGCCGCTGATTACTGGGTTAAGCAAGATCTGGATAACGGGGTTTATTATCAGCTGGGAATTACGGAAAAACGCCAAGATTGGTTGAGCTGGCTGCAAGACGTCTTCACAGTTAAAGGGCAATGGTTGTCTTTTAATGAAGCTGATGAACAGAGTGTTTTATTAACGAAGAATGACTTACTTCAAGTGTTTGTGAAAGTTTCAAATTCACATGTAGATGCAGGCAATTCGATGTCTACTATTTCACTAGAGGATATCGAACTTAGTTTCAGTGATAAATCAAACCTATTACGAGGAACATACTCAAGTCAAAGCAAGTCGGATATTGTTTGTAGTTGCTTTAATGTCGCTAAAACAGATATTTGTCGGGCCATTGAATCAGGAAGTAATTCAGTTGAAGCACTAGGTAAAATATTAAAGTGCGGCACCAACTGCGGCTCTTGTAAGCCTGAATTATCTAGCCTTATTAAAGACGCTTCTCATCAAGAAAGCATCCCGCTAGAGGTGCTGATATGAATCTGTCTTGGGGGTTACCTGCTGACATGTTGTCGCGTGTATTTAAGCGCTCGATGGCAGGACCATTTGCTTGGTTCGATCAATTGGGATTCAAGAAAACAAGTAAAAGTACTACTCAAAGTAAAACTGGAATCGTTTACCTTGTTGGCGCCGGTCCGGGTGATGCCGAACTACTGACAGTTAAAGCGGTGCGCTTGCTGCAAAAAGCGGATGTTGTGCTTTACGATTGGCTGGTTAGTGATGACATACTTGGTTTGCTTCCCAATAAAACAGAAAGACTATTTGTAGGTAAGCGTGCTGGTAAACATAGCATGCAGCAACAGGTTATTTGTGACTTGCTCTGTGAGAAGGCTCTCGAAGGCAAGACAGTGGTGAGGTTGAAGGGAGGTGATCCAGCTATCTTTGGCCGTCTTGGTGAAGAGTGCAAGGCGCTCGAATTGCAGGGAATTCCATTCGCAGTTGTGCCAGGTGTAACTGCTGCATCTGGCATGTCAGCGTACACAGGTGTTCCTTTAACCGATAGACGTTGTTCGAGGTCTGTGCGTTTTATTACTGCGCAGTTTAGCCGACCTGAGCTAGAGCCAGATTGGTCGAGTATGTCGCCAAAAGAAGGCGATCCTAGCCTGGAAACCTTGGTTTTTTACATGGGGCTGTCGCGAGTATCGTTGATTTGTCAGAGATTGATAGAACATGGTTTATCGGCAGATACGCCCGCTATGCTTGTCGACCAAGCGACTACAGCAGAGCAAACGACCCTAATTCGAACACTCAAAGATTTACCTTATGCTGCGGAGTGTGCTGACTTTAAAGGGCCTGCTCTGCTGGTTGTTGGTGAAGTTGTTGGCGTGAAGCACGCTGTTGATTTGTCTTTGTTGTCAACGGATGGTTGTTATGTCTGAGGCGTTCAAACAGTACGTCAAAATTCTTGGTCGTGGGCAACGTGCAGGTCGATGCCTGTCTCAAGAGGAAGCCTTCGATGCCTTTAATCTACTATTGTCGCAACAGTGCACTGCGGAGCAACGAGGCGCCTTTTTGATGTTATTACGTGTTCGCGAGGAAACACCTGAAGAACTCGCAGGTTTTTTATCGGCGATTAGGCGATATACCAATAAAGACATGCAATATGTAAAAGCTGATTTAGATGTAGGTTGCTATGCGGGAAAACGTCGGCATTTGCCTTGGTTCTTGTTATCGGCAATGGCACTAGCGCAGAATGGTTATCGAATCTTCATGCACGGGACACAAGAGCCCGACTCTAAACGGCTTTATCTTGATGAGGTTTTTAAATCTCTGCGCTTACCTATGGCTTTTTCACCCCAACAGGCAGAAGTGTTTTTAGATAATAGCGGTTTAGCCTATTTAGATTTAGAGCACATTAACCCGGAGCTTAATCAATTAATCCAGTTACGCGAACAGCTAGGTTTGCGTTCATGTGCTAATACCTTGGCGCGAATGCTACGTCCAAGCTGTTGTCAGTCGAGCTTTCAGGGCGTGTTTCATCGAGATGTCGATATTAAACATGCGACCATTGGCCAATTGTTAGGAGAGCCTAACTTACTATGCTTTAGGGGCGAAGGTGGTGAGGTAGAACTTAATCCGGAACGTGAAGTTGTTGTCTATCGCGTGAACGGTCAGAAGGTGAGTAAAGAGTTGGTTCCACCATTGTTCAAAGGGTGGCAAGTCAAAAGCAAAATATTGGATCCCTCTGAGTTAATGCGTGTGTACACAATGTCCACCGAGAACAGCTATGCGTATGCGGCAATTACCGGGACCGCTGCATTGATGCTCAGCGCAATCAGCGGCAGTACATGGGCAGAATCTATTCACGATGCGCAGGAAATTTGGCGAAATCGCGATAGAAGTGCTTTTATTAAGCAGAATACATTGATAACAGAAATTGCTAGGGAGCAACAATGCATAAATCACTTTCATTGATCACGTTGGGAATCGCGCTTTACGCGAGTTCTGCTGAGGCAGAATCAGATATTGGTGAGAGGGTGTCTAAAGCATTGACCGATGGAAAAGTTAATGTCTCTTTCAGATACCGTTATGAAGGTGTTGACCAGTCTAATTTACCTGATAACGCGAATGCGAACACAATTCGCTCAAGGATCACATACACCAGTGGGAATCTAGGGAAATTCAGTACAGTTTTGGAAGCAGATAATGTGAGCCATATTTTTGGTGATAGCTTCAATGACACAATCAACGGAAATACTCGCTTTCCGGTCGTTGCTGACCCATCGGGTACAGAAGTGAATCAGGCTTACATCAAGTATCAGGCATCTGATTCGACCAGCTTAAAGTTTGGGCGTCAGCGAATTAATCATGATGCGCAACGTTTTATTGGTGGTGTTGCCTGGCGTCAGAATGAGCAAACATTTGATGGTTTGAGGCTTGAATCTAAGCTCTCTAAAACAACAAAGCTAGATTATGCCTATGTGTATAACGTCAATCGAATTTTTGGTGAAGATAGCCCAAACAGCGATATAGACAGTGATTTGCACCTACTACATTTTCACTATGCGCCGGGTAACGGCCATAAGTTATCTGCTTTCTTCTATGAGTTGGACTTCAATGATCTCGCGGCTGTAGCGACAACGAACGTTGGTTTTGATTATCAAAAAGCCGGTAAAGTGAAAGACCTCGGATATAAGCTCCACGCGTCATATGTAAATCAAAGTGATACTGGAGATAATCCTTTTGATTTCTCTACCGACTATATTGCTTTAGACGGAACATTAACGGTTTCAGGTGTGAGCTTAACCGCGGGTTATGAGTCGTTAGGAAGTGACAATGGTCGAGCCTTTACCACACCATTGGCAACGCTGCATAAGTTCAATGGTTTTGCTGATTTGTTCTTAGTGACCCCTCAAGCATCAGGCCTTGAAGATGCCTACTTCAAGATTGCCGGAAAAATCAATGGCGTTGCCGTTTCTGCGACTTATCATCAGTTTGATGCTGAGACAGGAAGTGCTGATTTCGGTAGTGAAATCGATCTAACTGCAAGCTATAAGTTTAGTAAGAACTACTCAGGTTTGCTGAAGTATGCAAACTTTAGCGGCGACGACCTTGCTATAGATCGTCGTATATTATGGGCTCAATTCTTGGCTAAGTTCTAAGGTAAAGCAATGTCCTGAACGGTGCTGATAACAGTTTGGTTTTCTTTCATGCCACCTATTGTCAGTGCCTTCTGTTGTTTTGGAAGTAAAATAAGCCCTCGGTGATCCATTGAAGCTTGTGCCGCGGTAGCAAATGACCAAGCTTCTTTTTCAAGATCGTATAGCCAGAGCTTATTTGACGGGCCAGACGGTTTGCCGTCGTAACCGATTCCATCATAGTTATATGGATTGTCAGAGCCACCCATAAAGACGATACGTTTTTGCGATTCATCGCCTGCTGCTGCCATTCTATATCTGGCAACGCCGGTTGGATGTGGAATTGTTCTCCAATCAATTTTTTCATGTTGCTGAGGGTTGATCATACCCAAATAACAGCTAGGTTCGGCTTTAAATGTTCGACGCTTTTGCGCTTGTGCAGCGACGATAACACCATCACAAACTACTATTTTGTTGTCTACAATGCCGCCTGCGTGGCCGAAAACTGGCTTTCCAAGAAAGGGAGAACCTTGTGCCCAGCTGTCGGATTCAATATCGTAAATTTGCACTAGGTTTACGTTACCGTCGTTATGCCAGCCACTGATAATGTAGATATATTTGTCTTGATAAGATAAGGCGACGGCATCATCCGTTGGTACAGGCATGGGCGCGATTCGAGTGTATTTCTGGCTGATAGGGTCAAAGCGGAAGTTGTCTGGACTTGAAATTTCAGTATGGTCCTGAGCTACCGTGTATCCGCCAAAGACATAAGCGTACTCCTTCACACCTATCGCAATGGAGGCAAGTCGGCCTTTTAAGGGTAACGATGATGGAACTTCGGGCGCTTCCTGCCAGCGTTTATCACCGACCTTCAGCATCCAGGCTTTATTGTGTACATCAGCATATGTTTTTCCAGCCCCTAGTCCCATGAAACTGATGAGATACTTCCCTTCTGCGGCATTGACCTCAGCTATCGCATTATTGCTCACGGGCTCAGGAAGGTTGGGAAGTTGTTCGGTTGCTTTTACTTTTGCAAAACATAGCAAGGCCATTGTGAATAATAATGCTTTCATAGGAGCGACTGCTTTAATCGGTGAGTTTTGTTTTATCGAGAGTATACCCATTATCCTTCAAAATGTAGAAAATCAGCTGCAAACTAAAAAGCCTTGTTCAAAGTGTTTTTAGCTCGGCCCTTTGCGGGAGCGTGTTGAAGAATAGCGGGTATTGGCTTCACTCTAAAAACACACTTGCTTTATTAAATGCTGTAATAGTTTGGTCGTTGGGTCGACATAGCTCAAATCAATATATTCATTGGGTTGGTGTGCTTGCTCTATGCTGCCAGGTCCTAATACCAAAGTGTCGCAACCTAAGGCATTAATGAAGGGTGCTTCCGTACTGTAATTAGCTGATGTAGCACTAAATCCAGTAATCTCTTCTGCTAACTCAATGATTTGCGTTTCGTTCCGGCAAGCAAAAGAGGGGGCAGTAGGGTACATAAGCGATCGCGTTATTCTGTCTGGGAACTGTTTCTGTATTGGTGCGAGTGCACTATCAATCCGTTTTATTGCTTCGTCGTCACTTAAAGTCGGCACAGGTCGAATATCAAAATTAAGCCTGCAGTGCCCACAGATACGGTTTTCTCCGTCTCCACCATGAATGTGTCCAAGATTTAGTGTGGTCTCAGGTACACTGAAATCAGTATCACGATGAGCTTCAGATAGGGTTGTTTTTAAATCAATAAGTGCACCCATGGCTTGATGCATGATTTCCATTGCATTGACACCTTTTGCGGGATCACTGGAGTGACCGGCTTTACCTTCAATATCAATACTATGTGCCATATGTCCTTTGTGTTTATAGATAGGTTTGAGTTCCGTGGGCTCTCCTATAATGGCGACATCCGGCTTTATCAGTTGCTGCTCGACGAAAAAGCGAGCGCCTGCCATGGAGGTTTCCTCGTCAGCTGTTGCTAATACATAGAGCGGCTTTTTGAGTGTGTTGAGTGGGATATCGTGCAAGGCATGCAGGATAAAGGCAAAGAAACCCTTCATATCACAGGTTCCTAAACCATAGATTTTGCCCTCTTTTTCCGTGGCTTGGAACGGATCAAACTGCCATTTACCCTCATCATAGGGGACTGTATCCGAGTGACCTGATAGTAATAATCCACCCTCTCCGCTACCCACTCTAGCTAGCATGTTGAATTTGCCTCTAGTGTTAGGCACTTTTTGAATACTTATGTTAAAGCCAAAATCGCCAAATACATTCGATAACCAATGAATAAGCCTTTCGTTAGAGTGATCCATTTTTTCATCAAATGCACTTATAGATGGGGTTTCTATCAGAGTTTTGTAGCTTTCTAGGAAAGTGAGGTTCATAAGTTAATTCCTTTAAAATAAAAATGCAAAAATATTGCATAAATAATTATTTTGGTGCATTATCTATGAAATTGTTGAATTCCGCTAGTGTTGAGTAGCAATTATCAACCGCGATGTTAGAGCCAGATGACAAACATACATACTGATTTCATGAGTACCGCACCAGTACCTTTGCGACGACGAACTCTCCATTAGTCGTCGCTTTTTTTTCGTATTTTCTAAAACCTTATTGTATTCGAGTTAATTCATTATGATTTCGTGCTGTGTTATTGGAGCAAGCGGTTATACCGGAGCTGAGCTCGCTTTTTTATTATCTTCACATTCAGAGTTTTCTGTTGATGCACTTTTTGTCTCTGAGAATAGCCAAGACAAAGGCAAAGTGTTGTCTGAATTGCACGGGCGAATGGCAGGTGTCGGTCAACTCGACGAGCTTGTTTTAAAACCCCTAACAGTGACTGAGCTAGAAGCCGCAGGGCATCAATATGATGCCATTTTCTTAGCAACGCCTCATGAAGCAAGTCACGATTGGATGCCACAGTTGACGGCTGGCAAGGCTGTTGTGCTCGATCTCTCTGGCGCTTTCCGGATTAAAGATAAGTCGGTATTTTCCAAATTCTATGGTTTTGAACATCAGCATGGTGAGTTGTTGGAAAATGCTGTTTATGGTTTGGCTGATTGGTTTGCTGAAGACATCGCGACAGCAGACATCATTGCTGTACCTGGTTGTTATCCAACGGCGTCATTGTCTGCACTAAAACCATTGGAAATGCATGCTTTACTTGATGAAAACCAATGGCCGGTGATAAACGCAACATCAGGTGTTAGTGGTGCCGGTCGTAAGTCGGCACTTACTAATAGCTATTGTGAAGTGAGCTTGCAGGCATACGGTGTACTTGGGCACCGCCATCAACCCGAGATTAGTGATTATCTGACACGCCCTGTTATTTTTACGCCACACCTAGGTAATTTCAAACGAGGTATTCTGGCAACCGTTACCGCTAAGTTAAAAGAGGGTGTTGATGAACAACAAGTTAATCACGCCTATGTCAGTGCATATCAAGGCAATCCAATTATCCGGTTAAAGCAAAGTTGGCCCAAACTTGACGACGTTGTTGGTACGCCATATTGCGATATTTGTTGGAAAGTCGATGAGCAGTCAGGTCACCTTGTTGTAACAAGTGCCATAGATAATTTACTCAAAGGTGCAGCGTCTCAGGCTGTGCAATGTGCCAATTTACGCTTTGGGTTCGAAAGCCATCAAGGGCTGGTGGGCTAGTATCGTGAAAAAGACCTTTGTGATTAAAGTGGGTGGTGCATTTATGCAGTCACCCGATGCGGCTGTTGAGCTTCTGAGCGTGCTAAAGCAACTACAGGAAAAACATCAGTTCGTGGTGGTTCATGGCGGTGGGCCTATGGTTGAAGACCTGACCCGTGCGCTGGGTTTCACGACAGAGAAATTAGGTGGCCTGAGAGTCACGCCAGAAAGTCAACTTCCTTTCATTGTTGGTGCGCTTGCAGGGACTGCGAACAAACAACTTTGTGGCCTGGCGATAAAAGCGGGGCTGACGCCTGTTGGTCTCAGTTTAGCTGACGGCGGTATCGCGCAATGCTACACCATAAAACCTGAACTTGGCGCTGTTGGCGAAGCATCAGCAGGTGACGTAAAGCTGCTTTCGAGTTTATTAGAGCAAACATTTTTGCCTGTTATCAGCTCCATCGGCGCTGATGAAACCGGGAACCTACTAAACATCAACGCTGACCAAGCTGCAATTATTGTCAGTCAGCTTTTGTCTGCGGAATTGATTCTATTATCCGATGTTGCAGGCGTTCTCGACGACAAAAAACAGCTTGTCGAGCAGTTGGACAGCAGCGGCATTGATGAACTTATCGCTCAGAACGTAATACGCGATGGTATGGCTGTGAAAGTCAAAGCTGCGCTAGATACGGCGAACAGCATCGAAAAACCTGTCTACATTGCTAGCTGGAAGCAACCTCAAAGCTTATTAGCGTTGGCGAATGGACAAACTATTGGGACTCAAGTCCTTCCTTCTACTTACTCTCAATCTTTGAAGCAGGAGTCCTTATGAAAAAGGATTTATTAACCTTTAAAAATATGGATGGCGAGCTAATTAATCACTTGCTCGTTTTGGCATCCAATATCAAACAATCTCCCAGCGAATATGCACATAAGCTGAAAGGAAAGTCGGTAGTCGCACTGTTTGAGAAACCGTCACTACGAACCCGCGTGAGTTTTGATATAGGCATCAATAAACTCGGTGGGCACCTTGTTTATCTCGATAGCCAATCGAATAACCTCGCTGGAAGAGAGTCCATTGGTGATATGGGCGCAAATTTCTCTTGTTGGGCTGATGCGATTGTTGCACGTGTATTTAAGCATGAAACATTGGAGCAACTGTCGGCTGCTTCCTCTGTCCCTGTTATCAACGCGCTATGTGATCAATATCATCCATGCCAAGGCTTGGCGGACTATTTAACCTTGGCAGAAAACTTCGACGACTTGAGTAAGGTCACGTTAGCTTACGTTGGTGATGGAAATAACGTTACACACTCATTGTTGATTATTGGCGCAATCTTAGGTTGCAACGTCACTGTTGTGACGCCGGTAGGGCATGAAGTGTCAGATGACATCTTGTCTTACGCCAAACAAGAAGCCGAAAAGTCAGGCGCGAAAATACATGCAACTAACGATATTCAAGAAGCCGAAGGTGCAGATGTCATATACACCGACACCTGGCTTTCCATGGGCGATGACACACCTTTAAGCGATATCAAAGACAAATTCGCAGCGTATCAGGTGAATCAAGCCTTGTTAGATGCGACAGGGGCTAAATATGTGATGCATTGTCAGCCAGCACATAGAGACTTAGAAATTACGAGTGAAGTAATAGACGGCGACCAGTCACTGCTACTTCAACAAGCAGAAAATAGAATGCATGCACAGAATGCAATTTTGGTTAATTTACTAGCATAGGGTTAATTTAGGTGAAAAAAGATCAGATCAAAAAAGTTGTTTTAGCGTATTCGGGCGGCTTAGATACTTCAGCAATTATTCCTTGGCTAAAAGAAAATTATCACTGTGAAGTTGTCGCTTTTGCTGCTGACGTTGGGCAGGGCGATGAAGAGTTGGAAGGTTTGCATGAAAAGGCAATAAAGTCTGGTGCGAGTGAATGTTATATTGTTGATTTAAAAGAAGAGTTCGTTTCAGACTATATTTTCCCAACGATCACCACAGGGGCGGTTTATGAAGGCCAGTACTTACTGGGTACTTCTATGGCTCGTCCTATTATTGCTAAAGCGCAAGTCGAGGTTGCACGTAAAGTTGGTGCAGATGCGCTTTGCCATGGATGCACGGGTAAAGGTAATGACCAAGTGCGTTTCGAAGGTGCATTTTCTGCATTAGCACCTGACCTAACGGTGATTGCGCCTTGGCGTGAGTGGGATATGGTTTCTCGTGAAGATTTGCTTAACTACCTGGCAGAGAGAAATATAGAAACAACGGCTTCTGCCACTAAGATATATAGCCGAGACGCTAACGCGTGGCACATTTCTCACGAAGGTGGCGAGCTTGAAGATCCTTGGTGTGAACCGACTAAACAAGTCTGGACTATGACGGTCGATCCTGAGGATGCGCCTAACGAAGCTGAGCGCGTTACCTTGAGCTTTGAAAAAGGGCGATTAGTCAAAGTCAATGATGTGGGTATGAGTCCGTACGAATCACTTGTAGAACTGAATAAAATTGCTTCTGCTCATGGCGTAGGTCGAATTGATATCGTTGAAAACCGTTTAGTGGGTATGAAGTCTCGCGGATGTTATGAAACTCCGGGAGGCACTGTGATTATGGCAGCGTATAAAGCGCTTGAATCCTTAGTGCTTGATAAGAATGCGCTTAAATATCGTGAGCAGATTGCGTTAGAGTTTTCGCACGTTATGTACGATGGCCGCTGGTTCACTCCGCTGAATGATGCGTTGTTGGCTGGTGCTGCGAGTTTAGCTGAGCCACTAACAGGTGATATTGTGGTTAAGCTGTATAAAGGTCAAGCAACTGTGGTTCAGCGCCGCTCGCCTAGCTCTTTGTATTCAGAAGATTTCGCGACTTTTGGTGCTGATGACGTGTATGACCAAAGTCATGCAGAAGGTTTTATCCGTTTATACAGCTTATCAAGCCGCATTAAAGCGATGAAAAACGCTGACGAAGCAAAATAAGGAAACAAAGATGGCACTATGGGGCGGACGCTTTAAGCAACAAGCTAGCGAACAATTTAAAGCTTTTAACGATTCTTTGCCGGTTGATTTTCGTTTAGCAGAGCAGGATATCTTCGGGTCTATCAGTTGGTCTAGAGCGCTGCAGCAAGTCAATGTATTGACTGAGCAAGAGCAAAAGGATTTGGAGACAGCGCTTATCGACTTAAACGAAAAAGTCGCTGAGAACCCCAAAGTCATCTTAGAATCTGATGCTGAAGACATACATAGTTGGGTGGAATCTGAGCTTATTGATCGTGTCGGAGATTTAGGGAAAAAGCTCCATACTGGTCGTAGTCGTAATGACCAAGTTGCTACCGATTTAAAACTGTGGTGTAAAGAAAAAGGAGGCGAAATCCTTTTCGCACTGGTCAGTTTCCAACAAGCCTTGATGGATCTAGCCGACAGAGAAAAGTCGACTGTGCTTCCAGGTTATACGCATTTACAGCGCGCTCAGCCGGTGACTTTCGGCCATTGGTGTCTTGCTTATGTAGAAATGTTTAATCGGGACATTGGTCGTTTGAATGATGCGCTTTATCGAGCTGATACTTCTCCATTAGGCTCTGGTGCGCTCGCAGGGACAGCTTATCCGATAGACCGCAACGCTTTGGCTTCTGATCTTGGTTTTAGAGCTCCAACTATTAATAGTCTGGATGCAGTATCTGATCGTGATCATGTTATGGAATTACTTGCAGCAGCAAGCATTAGTTCGGTTCACTTATCTCGCTTTGCAGAAGATTTGATTTTTTATAATTCTGGAGAAGCAGGATTTATTGAATTGAGTGACTTGGTGACGTCTGGTTCTTCACTGATGCCTCAGAAGAAGAACCCTGATGCACTTGAGCTTATCCGGGGTAAAGCAGGTCGAATCAACGGCTCTCTAATGAGTATGTTGATGACGATGAAGGGCTTACCTTTAGCGTATAACAAGGATATGCAAGAAGACAAAGAAGGCCTCTTTGATGCAATGGACACATGGCATCAATGCTTGGATATGGCTGTGCTGGTGGCCGAGGGCATTAAGGTGAATAGCGGTGCTACCTTAGCCGCTGCTCAACAGGGCTATGCTAATGCTACTGAGCTCGCAGATTACTTAGTTGGCAAGGATATTCCTTTTAGGGAAGCACACCATATTGTTGGTGAAGTGGTTCTAAACGCGATTGAAAAAGGTAAGCCGTTAGAAGACTTCACTCTCGCCGAGTTACAGACGTTCAGCGATAAGATCGAAAAGGATGTTTATCAGCATCTGTCTATCGAATCTATTCTGAATAAACGGCAAGTGCTTGGTGGTACCTCTAGAGAGCAGGTTGAACAAACGCTTGAAAATATTAAGTCTGGCAAAGAGGCGCTATTCAACAGTCAGGTTATTGGTAGTCCAGGCGCGCAACAAACGCAGTCGACTTTGAAGTTGGTCCAACAACGCTTGAATGCACAAAAAGCAGAAGCTTTATCTGTTCGCCGTGCAAAAATGACCGATGTTGATGATATCCAACGTATTATCAATTATTGGACTGAACAGGGTGAAACCTTACCAAGAAGCCGTGACAACATAGTGCATGATATTCAGAACTTTGTGGTTGCTGAAACTGAAAACCGAGTTGTAGGTTGTGCTTGTTTATATATCTATCAAACAGGTTTAGCGGAAGTCAGGTCTGTCGGAATCGATGTTGAAGCGCAAGGTGCTGGTCAAGGTAAAGCGATGATCCAATATCTCTTGGAGCAAGCGCGACAAATCGAACTGAAACGCGTTGTTGTTTTAACACGGGTTCCTGATTTCTTTGCTAAATTAGGCTTTAAGAAAACAGCCATGGACAGCTTACCTGAAAAGGTCATCAAGGATTGCGACATCTGTCCTAAGAAAGACGCTTGCGACGAAGTCGCCATGCAATACAAAGTGAAACTTGATACGCACTTTAAAGGTCAAGTGATTATAGAGTCGGAAGCCCAATAGGGCTTCTGAACTCTTCAGTTGGTGGTAGATAGTACTTCTCTTCGACTAGCTCACTAGCCATTTAACCCATCTTATGTTCATTTTCTTACATTTAATCCAAGTCAAATATCACAAACCCTCTTGATGCAAGTAGAGCATTCAGGCAAGTTAGAGGGTTAGTAGCATCAAAGTGGTTAATATTTTTTACTGACAGCCACTAAAAACAAAAAAAGCACGGGTTAATTAGGAAAGAACAACAATGAACCTTAATAAAATTGTCATCGCCTCACTTATGGCAGGGGTGATAGCTGGATGTTCCTCTCCAGAGCAGAAAGCACCTGCTGTTCAGGAACAAGTCGAAGCAAAATCAAATAGCGACCTGGTACCTTATGAAGAATTTCAACTCGATAATGGGTTAAAAGTTCTGTTCCATATTGACCGTTCAGACCCGGTTGTCGCCGTTGCACTAACGAGCCATGTTGGTAGCGCAAGAGAAAAAGAAGGCCGTACCGGTTTCGCCCATTTGTTCGAGCATCTTTTATTCTTGGAATCGGAAAACTTAGGTAAAGGTGGATTAGACAAACTGAGTGCTAAGATCGGTGGATCTGGCGCTAATGGTTCGACAAGTCGTGACCGTACTAATTACTTCCAAACAGTACCTAAAGACGCGCTAGAGAAAATGATCTGGGCTGAGGCAGATAAGCTAGGTTATTTCATTAATACAGTGACAGAGCCTGTTTTAGCGAAAGAAAAGCAAGTCGTAAAAAATGAGAAAAGGCAGTCAGTAGATAACCGTCCTTATGGTCATTTGAACTATGTTGTGGGTAAAGCACTTTATCCAGAAGGGCACCCGTATAACTGGCAAGTTATTGGCTCTCTCGAAGATTTGCAAAGTGCGACCTTGGCCGACGTAAAAGAGTTCTTTAATCAGTGGTACGTACCTAACAACGTAACTCTAACTGTTGCTGGTGACTTCGACCCTCAGCAAGCAAAGGCTTGGGTAGAGAAATACTTCAATGAAATTCCTCGTGGCTCGAATATCACAAGGCAAGAAAAGCAGCCTGCGAATCTGAAGGAAGTTAAAAACCTTTATTATGAAGATAACTTCGCGACACTTCCTCTGCTCCGACTAACTTGGCCGACAGTACCTGTGTATTCAGAAGACAGCTATGCACTTGATGTGCTGATTGAGCTTTTGAGCAATGGTAAAGAAGCACCTCTTAATGTTGTTCTTGTAGAGCAAGATAAAGTTGCACCTAATGTTCAGGCCTTTAACTTTGGCTCTGAATTAGCTGGAGAAGCAGCCATCATTACTCAGGCTTTTGATGGGACAAACTTAAATACTGTTAAAGCGTCGATTGATAAGTCTTTCGCATTATTTGAGTCTAAGGGGATTAGTGAGGATGCGCTACAGCGCATTAAAATTGCGCAAGAAGTTGCATTCTATGATGGAATCACCAGTGTTCTGGGTAAAGCATTCCAACTTGCGCAATACGATATTTTTGCGAACGATGCGGCTTATATTGATACCGATTTAAAACGCATTCAGTCCGTCACTGCAGAAGATGTTATGCGTGTGTATGAGAAGTACATTAAAGATAAGCCATACATAGCCGCTAGTTTTGTGCCTAAAGGCCAAAGTGAGTTGGTTCTTGAGGGCGCGGCATTAGCAAATGTTGTTGAAGAGAAAGTGGTTCAGGGTGCAGAAGAGCAATTTGATCCTAACGTTAATGCTGAATATACACGTACGCCGTCTAGCTTTGATCGCACTGTTGAACCACCTTACGGTGAGTCTCCAGTTCTACCAACGCCTGATGTTTGGAATCATACTTTTGACAATGGAATGAAAGTCTTAGGTATTGAAGATAGAGAGCTGCCACTAGTCCGCTTTGAGTTAGCTATTGATGGTGGGCATCTTCTAGATACTTTAGATAAGCCGGGTGTGGCTAATCTTGTCGCGAATATGATGACGAAAGGGACGGCTAAAAAGTCGGTTATTGAGTTCGAACAAGCACTAGAAGCTATGGGAACCAGTATCGAAGTTGATGCTACTGGCGAACAGGTAATTATTTCTGTCAGCACACTGGCACGTAACTTCAATGAATCTGTCAAATTACTTCAAGAAATGATGTTAGAGCCAAGATGGGATGAAAACGAATTTGCGCTTATCAAAGCGGATGTTCTGAATCAAATCAACGGACAAGCTGCTAACCCTAATGCGATTGCAACCAACGTTTACGCTTATGTCAGCTACGGTGAAGATCACATCTTGTCTAAATCTATCCTTGGAGATAAGCAAGGCCTAGAGAAAACAAGTATTGATGACTTAAAACGCTATTATGCTAGCAATATATTGCCGAATATCTCAACGCTAAACGTGGTGGGTGCTGTTGATAAAGATAAAGTTGTTAAGGCTTTTGCTGGATTATCAGCAAATTGGGCAAAAGGTAGTGTGAATTTACCTAGCAGTATTGCACTTAAGAGCCCGGAAAAATCAACGGTCTATTTCTATGATATTCCTGGTGCTAAACAGTCGGTGTTTAGATTTGGTTATCCTGGTTTAATGCGCGATTCTGGTGATTATTACCCTGCATCAGTGATGAACTACATTTTGGGTGGTGGTGGGTTTGCCTCACGTTTAACGCAAGAATTGAGGGAAGGAAAAGGTTATACCTATGGCATCTTCTCTCGTTTCAATGGCACTAATCGTAGAGGTGACTTCCTAATCTCCAGTGGTGTGAGATCAAACGTGACGCTTGAAGCGACTCAGTTGGTTAAGGACATTATGGATAATTACGCCTCGACATTCTCATCTGCTGATTTAGGAGTGACTAAGAGCTTTATGACGAAGAGTAAAGCACGTTCATTTGAAACATTGAATGCGAAGTTGAACATGCTTGAAAACATTAGTCGTTATAACTATCCAGCCAATTACGCTCAACTAGAAAGTGAATTGGTGGAGAAGATGGATGTTGAAGCCATTAGTTCCTTAGCTGAAAAGTATATCCAACCTGAAAAGATGTTTTATGTCATTGTGGGTGATGCGGAGACTCAGCTTGAAAGATTAGAAGAGCTTGGTTTTGGTAAGCCTATTTTAATGAATGACAAAGTGAACTAGACCTGATAGTAGAGCTATTGCTATTAACTTGTTTACTAGCAATAGCTCTAATTGCAGTCAACTAATTAGCCAGCCTAAATACAATATAAGGTCATAAGGTTGATTACAAATCGGTGTCCTGACATAGAACGCTCTGTTGTTACAATGAGTTAATACACTCCTAAGTTCTTTAATCAGAGCTGAGTTGTTTTCTTGAGTTTGCATTATTTCTAACCGGTTTAGTAATGACTGTGCTTCTTTTTTGAATAAATTAATATGGATGCTAATAAACTTGACAGTATCATCGTACATATAGAGATGATTTTCTGGGAGTATTGTTTTGGTGATCTCTGTAGAGACTTGGTGAGCAGTTACTTAAGTTAGAGACAACACTTTGGGTTTATGCATACATCATTGAATAATGTGAGCGACAAGAAAGCTCAAGTGCTCGTTTACTTGAACGCATATAACTGATACCACATGAAACTCATGTTGCAAATTTGTAACAGGAGCTGAGTTTTAAACCTCTGCTTGCGTTGCCATGATCCTAACTCCTTACTCGATAGTCTCGGTATAAACTGTTTAACGAGGTCGGGATTTTCATAATAGAGCGTGGATTTGATGATGGTCGACATTGATATCATTAGTTTGTTTTACAAACTACAACGAGAACTTAATATGAAAGATAACTATCCCTTTCTCCTGCTGTGAAAATGTAGATGAGCTAACCGGTTGAGGGTAAATTTACATAAGATGTTTCAATAATGGCATTGAAAACAACATGCATCACATATAGCGTTTTAAATGGAAAGTGTTTTTCTTATGAAACATAAATTAACTTGAGAAAATTGAAACAATGCACGCTTCAAAAGGTGTCAAATTCGTCAACGCTGTAACTGCGCAGTCACGGCAAGCCAATATCTATAATGATATTGAGTTAGCACAGTGGAGTGTCAGTGAGGGAGACGTTGTATATCAACGACGTGACTTACATACTCTAAGTGTTTACCTTAATGGCGGAAATAACACCTATCGCATAGATCATTCCAATCGAAAAGGAGGGCCTAATACTGTTTCATTTATGCCTCGAAATCATCAATCGAGTTGGGCTATTCGTGATGACATAAAGTTTACTCATTTGTACATTCCTCAAAAAACGCTGAATTGGTTTTTTGTGAATACGTTTGACGTCGATGTTCGAGAGGCAACTTTGAGAGATTTTTTATATCGCCCTGATAGTTTACTTGCATCACAGATTTTGAAACTAACTTCAATAGTCCAAAATGACGCCAATTTGGATCATCTAACACTTGAACAAACTACGTTAGATATAATGTATCACTTTTGCCACAACTACTTATTAGCATTTAAGTCGAACTCGTTAATATTGGGAGGGCTTTCACCGTTTCATAGAAAGCTAACTCGAAACTTTATTCTTTCTCAATTTACTGAGAAGTTGAGTATTCATGATATGTCGGAATTAACGGGTTTGAGCGTATTCCATTTTGCAAAAATGTTTCGATTGAGTTTTGGTCTTACACCTGCTGAAAGCGTAATTTTACTGCGCGTCGAGAGAGTCAAGCAATTGCTACTCACTGATGCTAGCCTGGCAGATATAAGTTTATGGGCCGGATTTTCTCATCAAAGCCATATGACTCAATCCTTTAGAGCAAGAACAGGAAAGACACCAGCACAGTATCGAAAGCTACTGAAATCTTAATTAAGACTAAACGTGTTGATTAGATTATTTGTGTTTGTTTGGATAACGCTGCTTCCGCCTTTAGAAAAAGTAATGTTTACAATGAGTCTTCATCAATAATCACAAGATTTTGATATTTAAATACTGAAAAAAATTGGATAGTTATTGGACGGTTATTTATAGGTAATTAATTTTGTCAGTACTCCAATCTCAAGCAGTATATGAAACAGTAAAAAGAGCGAAACTATGGTTTTCGACTGGCTCTTTAGTTGCGGTAATTTTAGTAGTAGCTAAAAATACAAGTAGCTTTGGCTATTGGTTCAATCTTCTCCCAGTCTTAGGTAGTACATTACCTTATACAATTGGTATAGTTATTATGCTGCATGGCTTCAGACTTAAAAAAGGTCACCTACCAGATACTGGTCTGAGGTTGCCGTATGAAGGCAATAAGTGGCGGTCCCTATGTTGGATTTTAGGGCTATCTATACTTGTATTGATTGCCAGAGTTTCGATTCCCTTCTTGTTCAACCCTTTGTTAGAAGTTGTCGGGCCAAGACTGTCAACTATAGAAAGGATGCAACCATTGGTAGGAAACCTATCTTTGCTGTTAAGCCTACTGCCTATCATGTGGTTCGTTGTATTTTTTGAAGAATGGCTGTTTAGAGGGGTGCTGATAGGCTACTTTGAACATCAATTTAGAGAATTTAAGTTTTCGATCGTTATTGCCATTGTCTTATCATCTCTTATATTTGGATTACTGCACTTCGGAAATGGTGCCAGAAGTATGCTCTCTTCTCTGTTGGGAGGATTGATCTATGGTATAGCCTTCATTTTAACAAAAAGAAATCTATGGCCTGTTTACCTCACTCACTGCATGGTTAACTCACTCGGCTTTTTGTCTGTCTATTTGAATAACTAATCATAGAAGAAAAAGATAAATCATGTATCAATTCGTTTACTTAAAATCTGAGTAACAAATACAAATGAATAGTTTAACCGAATAGCGAAAATCTTGGGGGCTTGCTGTCCCTCACATGGAACTTCAAAAAA
Organism: Alteromonadaceae bacterium M269; assembly: GCA_004353515.1. Lineage (GTDB taxonomy): Bacteria > Pseudomonadota > Gammaproteobacteria > Enterobacterales > Alteromonadaceae > M269. Next base: position 491,024 of record SMNZ01000005.1, read on the forward strand.
ATTCCTAAAAGTGTTTTGCAAATTTTGTGGTCAATGCAAACCATTGGTATCCTACTTTGATTGTATTTTAAGCAGTTAATGACTAGCTTTAAGCTTAAAAACTCTGAAATCAAACAAAAGTTTCAAACAAGCGTTTATATTTTTTTGTTATGAAAGTACTTAAATTTAGATATTAAAAATAATCAATTAAAACAATGTTTTGCGATAAAGTTTTGTTCTTCTTTTCTCAGTAAGCTACATTTTTTTAACAGTTTTTGCCTGTTTTTTGACCTCTTTTTTAGCGTTTAATTTTGATCTATTTGTATTTTTGAGTAGTATGCACCTATTCAAGTGGTCAGATGAGTTAAGAATTATGAGCTTAAGAACTAACCTTAAAAAAGTATTACCGCCAATTTCTATTACAGAACAAGAGGCGTTGGATGCTGGAGATGTATGGGTAGAGGCTTCTATTTATCAAGGGAAGCCTGATATGAAGGCGTTACGTGATGTTCCTGCCGCTAAGCTTAGTGACGAGGAACAAGCCTTTCTCGACGGTCCAGTTCAAGAATTAATCGAAATGATCGATGACTATGAACTACAAAACAGTCACCACATCCCAGAGAACGTTATGGACTTCCTTCGTAAGAATAAGTTCTTTGCGATGATTATTCCCAAAGTCTTCGGTGGCTTAGAGTTTAGCCCTTACGCAAACTCAACTATTGTTACGACTATCTCAACGAAGAGTGCTGCGATTGCAGTTACCGTGATGGTGCCAAACTCTCTTGGTCCAGGCGAACTGCTTATGCACTTCGGTACCGGTGAGCAACAAAACTACTGGCTGCCTCGTCTATCTAAAGGTGAAGATATCCCTTGTTTCGCACTGACTAGCCCTGAAGCGGGTTCAGATGCGGGTGCAATTCCTGATGCAGCGATAGTGACTAAAGGTACATGGGAAGGTAAAGAGGTTATCGGCCTTAACGTAACTTGGGACAAGCGCTATATCACGCTTGCTCCAATTGCGACCGTTCTTGGTTTGGCATTTAAAGTCTTCGATCCTGAAGGTTTGCTTGGTCAGAAGAAAGAGCTTGGTATTACTTGTGCCTTAATTCCAAAGTCACACCCAGGTGTTGAATTAGGTAATCGTCATGATCCTATGGGCGTGAGCTTCTATAACGGTACAACGCGTGGTGAGAATGTCTTTATTCCAATGGACTTCATCATTGGTGGTCAAAAGAATATTGGTCGTGGTTGGCAAATGCTTGTGAGCTGCCTAGGTGCAGGTCGTGGTATTTCTCTACCAGCTATGGGTGTTGCGAGTGCGCAGTCAGCGTTTAAGTCGACAACCGAATACTCTTTCGTACGTGAGCAGTTTGGTGTACCTATCGGTCGCTTCGAAGGTATTCAAGACAGATTGGCTGAGATCGCAGGTAAGACTTTCTTACTTGAATCAATGCGTGTTTTGACGACTGAAGGTTTGGGCATGGGCCTTAAGCCATCTGTTGTGACTGCGATGGCTAAGTACCACATGACAGAACTTGGTCGCGAAGTAACTGATGCTGCTATGGATATTCAAGCTGGTAAAGCAATCCAACGTGGTCCTAAGAACGTTCTGGCAAACAGCTATACAGCACAACCTATCGCTATCACGGTAGAAGGTGCGAACATACTAACGCGTAGTTTGATGATCTTCGGTCAAGGTACTATGCGTTGTCATCCATACTTGAAAGATATGGTTGACCTTATTCATAGCAATGACAAAGGTGCCGATAGCGAGTTTAACTCCGTACTGATGAAAACCATTGGTTTCAGTACTGCTAATGCGATTCGTAGTTTGGTTAATAGCTACCTACCATTCGTTGGTGGTGCAGATTCGAAACTGGCTGAAGTTAAGCCATTCGAGAAACGCCTAAAAGCGTTGTCTTCTAAACTGGCTATTTTAGCTGACTTCTCACTCCTTGTTTTAGGTGGTGACTTGAAGAAAGCCGAGCTACTTTCTGCCAGACTAGGTGACATGATGAGTTACCTCTATGCGTCGATGGCGACTATTCGTTATTACGAGCAGAAGGTGAGTGAAGAAAATCGTGAAGATGCACGTCCTTACTTCGAGTATGCTATTCGTTGGACATTATCTAAGACTGAGAAAGCGTTAGTCGACTTTATCAATAATTTCCCTCAAGGTGCGACACGTCGTTTGATGCGCGTACTAACAGGAACTTATACGTCGTCAACAAGCCATATTTCTGATGACTTGATTCGCGAATTGTCTGAAGCTTCGATGAAAGACACGCAGTTCAGACGCCAGATGTGTCACTTAGTTCGCTCAGTACCTGGCGACGGCTTTGATATCAATTTCCAAGCATTTGAAGCTAAGCACGCAGCCATGCCTCTTCTCCGTAAGATCCAGAAGATTTTACGCAAAGAGCCTATCGTACCTGCACCTTCGTTCGAATATGTTGTTGGTCAGCTTTTACAGAAAGGCAGCATAACAGCTGAAGAAGCAGAGCAAGTGCTTGATTATGATGCTAAACGTAAAGTATCTATCAATGTTGATGAATACACATTTGATATGGAGTTGACCACCGGTGAAGAATTTGAAGAGCCTTCTTTAACTTCTAGCGCGGCTTAACACCAAATCATATAGAAATAATAAATGGCGGGTATCATCCCGCCATTTTTGTATCTGGTTGTTTAAGGTCAACAAACGCTAGGTTTTACTATCTGGAATACGCTTAAATTGTTAGACCTTTATATTTCTGGACATAACTAAAAATAACCGGTTCTTTGTATAATTTTTTTACAAATATCCCCTCTTCAACTACTGTTAAGTTACTGCTTTAACAAGAGCAAGTTGGCTTATATTGAGCGGCGGCACACTAGAAGTTAATAGGCTCTAAACACTACCTACCCTGTACCAATATTAAGGTGATATGACCTCGCTAAGGATTAAACATATTTTTAATGATAATAACATTACAGTATGTGAGCACTTGCTTTCATGAAGAAAGAAAACACTAAGACATCCATTTCGCTCAGCCTACAGTTACCTGCTGCTGCGTTTATATGGTCTCTTGTTGTTGCTCTAGGGGTAGGGCTGACTTTTTCTGCGGAGAACAAACGTATACTTTTGGCAGAGCAGCTCAATGATCTGCGAGCTGAAACTCGTTTAATTAAGCCGCTTATTACCGACCTTTATGATATTGCGGCAAAAAATACGCTTTATCTAAGTCGCTCTCCAGGTATTCCTACACTGATGGATACTGCACTGTTAGGTGATGAAGACGGTTTCAAGCGCTGGCATGCGGGTTTAAGTCGGGTCTATGAGGAGTTCCTTCGTACGAATGACTTTTTTGAGAGTGTGGTTATCAATGATTTTGATGGGAACATTCTCGTTAAAGTTTCTAAAGACGAGCCATACGTTGGACCGATGACGCGCCCCGATGGGCAGTTTGTTCAAACAGAGAATATTGAGCTCTATAACAAAGTAGTTAAAGCCGGGCGGGATGATGTTCTGTTTTACGGAGTTGGTCTTGAACGAAAAGACGGCGCATTTGTCGAGCCTTTGAAATCCACGCTATCTGCATCAACGGCCATATTCGAAGCCCAAACCAATCGTATATTAGGGACTTTAGAGTTACAGATAAATTTTGGAAGACTCGTTCGGTTTTTGGCAGAAACCAATACGCCCAATGTATCTGTTTATCTCGCGAGTTCGAATGGTGATTACATCATTCACCCCGATATTGATCATATTGATTTACTCCAACAACCCAGTGGTCAGAAGCTTCAGGGGGATTTTCTATTCTTACAACGAGTCATTGAACAACGTGTGAAAGAGTTTGAAACACAGGCGTTGCTTGACCTTGGCGAGTCGAACGTTGTTGGACGTTACGAGTTGATTACCCTCGATCACTATGGTGAGAATTCAACGATGCACTTGTTCTTCAAATTAAACGAAGACAATTATTTGTCAGCGTTAGAAGAGCTGCGTTACCGGAGTTTTGTGCTCGCTGTGATATTGGCATTTTCTGCTCTGTTGCTCTCTTTTTGGGGAGCTCGACGTTTGACTAAGCCATTGTCTGATATTCAGCAAGGTATTGCTGATTATGAAAAAACAGGTGAAGTTCACGACCTGCCTCTGAATAACCGCACTGAGATTGGCTCACTTGCGAACAGCTTCCAGAAGATGGCGGAGACATTACATCAGCAATCTAAGATGAAAGACGAGATTACCGCGAAAGCAGAAGAGCTCTCATCCCGTTTGGAGTTTGCACTGCAAGCACCGGGTATTGGTGTTTGGGATTACGATGTGTCGTCGGGAGTTTCATTGTGGGATAAACGTATGTTCGCTATTTTTGGTAGCGATGATAAGGAATATAAAGATCCACTCGTTTTGTGGCGCAAACGGATCCACCCGGAAGACTTTAAGCGTGTAATCACTGCGTTGAACGATGTCGATGAAAATACCAAAGACTTTAATCTCACTTTTAGATTGTTGATGCCTTCAGGGGATATCCGACATTTAGACACAGATACAAAAGTGATATGCGATGAAAGTCATAAGCCTGTCCGTTTGCTCGGCACTGTTGCGGATGTGACAGAAAGGCGCAAGCTGGAGTTTGAGCGAGAAGGAGCGCTCAAAGTCGCGCGCGACTCTGCCAGAGCGAAGTCTGACTTTTTGGCTACCATGAGCCACGAAATCAGGACACCCATGAATGGTGTTTTGGGGATGCTTAGGATCCTGAAGAGAGACAAGTTAACCAAAAGCCAACAACGTAATGTTAATTTGGCCATTTCTAGTGCGGATTCTCTGCTGTTGCTCATTAACGATATATTGGATTTCTCTAAGGTCGACGCAGGCTTTCTGGAGATTGAAAAAATCGATTTCGATTTACGCCGATTAATTAATGAGTTGAAGCATTCTTTCGAAGCTCGTGTTCAGGAAAAGGGGCTTGAGCTTATTGTCGACATTAATGCGCCTGATGACACCATGATGGTGGGAGACCCTGGGCGTATAAGGCAAGTTATTACCAATTTAATGGGAAATGCGATTAAGTTTACGGAAAGAGGGCATATCTGGATTAGTGCGAGCTTAACCCTCGACGAAACAACGCCTCAACGTTGGATTTTGACTTGCTCGGTAAGAGATTCGGGTATTGGTATCCCTCCTGAAAAAATTGAAAAGCTGTTCGACCCTTTTACGCAGGTGGATGTTTCAACAACGCGCAAATACGGTGGAACCGGTTTAGGGTTGGCTATCGTTAAAAAACTTGTTGGTTTGATGAAAGGGCAGATAACGGTAAACAGCGAAATAAACTCTGGTAGCTGCTTTGAATTCAAACTGCCACTGCGCAAGAGTTCTCTATCTAAATCTTTGGTGATAGTGAATGAAGATGAATCATCACGTGCTTATTGGGTTGATCCCCTACCTCGAATCTTGCTTGTTGAAGATAACAGTATTAATCAGGAAGTTGCTTTAGGCTTGCTTAAGAGTTTCGGGCTGGAGGCTGATGTTGCTGCCGACGGCGAAATAGCCTGGGAAAAGTTAAAACAAGCAAAAGAGACAACGCCATTTGATTTGGTATTTATGGATTGTCAGATGCCTGTGCTCGACGGCTACGAAGCAACTAAACGTATCAGACAAGGCTATCAAGGCATAGACGGGAGCGATATACCCATTATCGCCATGACAGCGAATGCGATTAAAGGCGACCGAGAACTTTGTCTGCAAATAGGCATGGACGATTATCTTAGCAAGCCAATCGACTTTAGTGAGCTTGAAGTCGTATTAGTTAAATGGCTTAAAGTTCCACCAAATTATCAAGGAAAAGATGGCAAAACTAATAGTGAAGAGGATATCGAAAATAGCCACTCTATCGACTCGCCTAACGTTGAAATTGTTGAGCTAAGCGATAGCTTTTGGGAAGAAGAGGCTCCATTGTGGAATAGGGATATTTTCGGAAAGAATATCGGATTTAGTGAAACCTTTGGTAAACGGTTGGCACAGATCTTTATCGATGACTCACCTAAAGATGTCACGAATTTAAAAGCAACTTTGAGTGCTCAGGATTTTGAAGAACTCGGAAAAGTGGCGCATAAACTTAAAGGTTCGTGTGTCAGTATGGGATCTGAACGACTAAGAGATATTTGTTTGCAGCTGGAAAAGAAAAGCCTCTCACTTCAAGAGGCTTCTGATCTTGTTGCTAGCTTTGAGCGAAACTACCAAGATTTCATTGACGAGCTTATGCAATATTGTCAAAAAAGTGATTAGTGGCTTATTCGCTTGTAGTCGCGGTAAGCCGGTTTCCAGAAGTTCTTTTCAATTTTCTGAAGTAGTTGTTCATCAGTGAGTTCTAATGCAAAACCCTGCTCCATCGCTAACTTACCAACAGCAAAAGCAATTTTCTTACTTAAGTCTGCGATTTCAGTTAATGGAGGTAACAAATGTGATGAGCCATTAGCTGTAGATTCATTGGCTAAAGTTTCACTAGCAATCATCATCATTTCATCCGTAATACGACTTGCATTACTCGACAGTATGCCTAAACCGATACCAGGGAAGATATAAGAGTTGTTACATTGGGCGACGGGATAGGTTTTCCCTTTATATTCAACCGGATCAAAAGGGCTACCTGTGGCAATAATTACCTTGCCATCTGTCCATTCAATCACCTGTTCTGGTCTAGCTTCGACTTGTCTCGATGGGTTACTGAGTGGGAATACGATAGGCACTTCACAGCCTTTTTGCATCGCTTTAATAATAGACTCGGTAAACAGGCCAGATTGACCAGAGACACCGATAAGGACAGTCGGTTTCGCGCAGTGAATGACATCAAGCAGTGAAGGGGCTTCGCCACTAAAACTCCACTCAGATAGGTCATCAGCATTCTGTGCAAGTTTTTGTTGGAAATCTCTTAAGTCCTTCATTCCGTTCATGACAAGGCCATGACGATCAATCATGAAAATTTGCTTGCGAGCTTGTTCATCTGATAAGCCTTCGGCGCGCATGTGACTAACAATCTGTTCTGCAATACCACAGCCAGCGGAGCCAGCTCCAACAAAGACGACTTTTTGATCTTTCAGCTCGGCTTGTTTTTGTCGACAAGCAGCAAGTATGGTACCGACAGTGACTGCTGCGGTGCCTTGAATGTCATCGTTAAAGCAGCAGATGCGATTACGGTATCGATTCAACAGCGGCATGGCATTGGGCTGGGCAAAGTCTTCAAACTGCAACATCACCTTAGGCCAACGGCGCTCAATAGCCGTAATAAATAACTCTAAGAATTCATCGTACTCTTCTTGAGAGATACGCTTATGACGCGAGCCCATATACATAGGGTCGTTCAATAGTTTCTCGTTATTTGTACCGACGTCCAACATAACAGGGAGTGTGTAAGCTGGGCTTATCCCGCCACAGGCTGTGTAGAGTGAGAGCTTACCTATTGGAATACCCATACCACCTATCCCTTGATCGCCAAGGCCTAAAATGCGCTCACCGTCAGTGACCACAATAACTTTCACTTTTTGTTTGGTTGCGTTGCGCAGAATATCGTCTATCTGATGCCTTTCAGAATAAGCGATGAAGAGGCCTCGGTTACTTCTGTATATGTCTGAGAACTTCTCACAGGCTTCGCCCACAATAGGGGTGTAGATAATAGGCATCATCTCTTCTAGGTGCGCTTGCACCAAACGATGGAACAGCGTTTCGTTCGAATCTTGTATCGCCCTAAGATAGATATGCTTGTTGATTGCTTCATCAAAACTAGAATATTGCATATAAGCGCGCTCAACTTGCTCTTCAATAGACTCATATCTTGGAGGGATAAGTCCAGTAAGGTTGAAGCTGACACGTTCTTCTGGACTGAAAGCACTTCCTTTATTGAGAAGCGGAGTCTCTAAAAGTGTTGGGCCAGAATAAGAAGTATAGAGTGGGCGTTTTGATTGGCTCATATAATAGCAACTGTGTTGGAAGTACTTAAAATATAAGCTTAACGTGAATTGGTATAGATGCCGAGAGGCAAACACCATAAAGTGTTGAATGTACCAACAAATAATTGGCAGATAAGACCAGTCAGAGCAAAAATAAGGCGAATGCTATAGCTTTGGCTTATTTAGCTATAACGAAGGCTTATTTAGTCGCCATTTTCCAACATGCGAAGTTGTTGGTTTTTTCTGTTCTGGGCAAATATATGGTAGCTAACTGGCCCTAAAAAATTTCTTCTTCTTCGCCTTGTTCATCCGTTTTGGTTTCAGATAAATCGATGATTTCATCTTCTCTGACATATTCCGTCGGTTCAGTTCCTTTGATAAAGAACTCAAAGAGAGAGGTATGATCGGTACGGTTGGTTAGCTTGCCTGTTCCACGATCAATTCTGACCTTAACGACATCTGTGGGAATCGGTCTGCTAGCTTCTGGTTGATCTTCAAGTGCTTTTTTCATAAAGCGTATCCAGGCGGGTTGAGCTGTTGTCGCACCTTCTTCAGAAATAATGCCATTTCCTATCCAGTTGAATCTGGGGTTGCGGTTAACAATGTTCTGATTACGAGTTACACGACCTAGCGCTCTTCCTACGTCATCAAACCCAACCCAGGCTGTTGCAACTAATCCACCGCCGAAACCACTAAACCAAGTGTCTCTAGAGTCATTTGTTGTTCCAGTTTTCCCGTAGAGATCATTACGCTGCAAGATGTTGCGAGCGCGCCATCCTGTACCAACCCAATAAGTTTTCTTGGATGTACTGCCATTTCCTCGCATTGCAGTGCGCATCATCTCGCTGACTAAGAATGCATTCTGAGGAGAGATTACTTGCTCAGCAATAGGTGGTGTTTCTATGATGTTTGAGCTAGGTAGGTCATCTAAGGATTGACTAGACCTCAAAGGTATTTGGTTAGATGCAGTTAAACAGTTGTTGCAAGCAATAGCAGGGTTAGCCTGCCAGACCAAATTACCTGCATCAGATTCAATACGTTCAATATAGAAAGGTTGTACGCCATAACCTCCATTCGCAATCGCGGCATAGCCTGTGACGACCTCTAATGGTGTAAAGGATGGTGAGCCAATAGATATTGACTCATCGCGTTGTACTTCTGTTCTATCAAAACCGAATCGACTCAGTTGATTGATAAAAGTGTCTATTCCTATACCTCGCAATAAGCGTATAGCCACAACGTTTTTAGAACGGCCCAAAGCAACACGCATGCGGATAGGACCATCATATTCTGCTGGAGAGTTTTCTGGTCTCCAAGCGTTACCCGAGCCTCTGTCCCACTGGTTGATTGGAGCGTCGTTAATAATGCTGGCTATGGTGTAATCATTTTCTAATGCCGCTGAATATAAAAAGGGTTTTATATTTGAGCCAACCTGACGTTTCGCTTGAGTTGCGCGGTTGAATTGGCTTTGCTCAAAACTATATCCACCAACAATAGCTCGTACAGCACCATTTTCTGGATCCAGAGCTACAAAAGCACCTGCTACATTCGGCAACTGGGATAAGTGCCATTGATTATCATCCATGCGCTGACGAGCCCAGACATGCTGTCCTACTGAAACAATATCTGCTGCATTTTTGGGTATAGGGCCTTGGCGTGAGTCACTGATATAAGGACGCGCCCAATCCATGCCATCCCAATAAATTGTCTGGTACCCGTGATCCACAGTGAATACTTGGATATCTTTCTCATTAACAGCCGTAACAATAGCGCCTTGGATTGGTGGATAGTTTGGGTGTGCGTTTAAGTACGCAACCATCTGTTCTTCTGTCCAAGGCTCATCGACGTCCTCTTCAATAACTTCTTCTGGGATTGTCGGTGTTGTTGTATCAGATTCCGTCAGTTCCGCTTTGAGGAACTCTGGCTCAGGGCCTTTCCATAATTGCTCAATGGCACCACGGTAACCGTGACGTTCGTCATAGTCATGTAAGTTCTGAGCCACAGCCTGTTGTGCGGCAATTTGAAGATTAGATGGTACGGTCGCGTAGACTTGGAAACCTTCAGTTTCAGCACGTTCTTTGCCATACCTGTCTATCATTTCTTGATAGATTAGGTCCGCGAGATAAGGTGCATGAATTTCTATCTCCGCACCATGCTTACTAGCTGTGACTGGCTCATTGGCGGCTTCGTCGAACTGCTCCCGAGTAATGTAATTCTCATCCAACATACGTAACAAAACGACTCTACGCCTTTCCTTTGCTCTTTGAGGTCTTGATATTGGATTGAGTGTTGAAGGCGCTTTGTTAATACCCGCGATAGTCGCCATTTGAGCCAAGGTCAGCTCATTTATTTCTTTCCCATAATAAACCTGAGCGGCTGCACCTACGCCAAATGCTCTGTGCCCAAGTTCGTTTTTATTTAGGTACAGTTCTAGTATTTCTTCTTTAGTGAGAAGGCGCTCCATATGCAGCGCAATAAAGATCTCTTTGATCTTGCGAATATAAGTTTTATCTCTTGTCAGGAAGAAACCACGCGCGAGCTGCATAGAAAGCGTACTTGCGCCCTGTTGCTTTTCACCTGTAAGGATAAGATTAATCGCTGCGCGAGTAATGCCGATAGGGTCGATGCCGGGGTGATCGTAAAAACGACTATCTTCAGTGGCAATAACCGCTTGTTGTAATTCGATAGGTATATCTTTAAGCGATAATGGAATACGTTTTTTAACACCAAATTGAGAGATCAGCTTGCCATCTTGAGAATAGATCTTCATCGGAGTTTGTAATCGAACATCTTTTAAAACGTCGACGCTAGGAAGACTCGGTTTGAGATAGAAATATATGCCGATTAAGGTCACCAAGCCAAGTAGCATGGTACCGAGAGTGACGTAAATTAAAGGCTTTATATATTTCACAAGATGTATATTAATAGGTTCGTTTTACTAAAATTGTCTACATTCTATCATTTATCGACCAGTTTTCATTATCTACAATGATACAAAGGTTTTCATTCAGGTTGCGTTGTAGTCTTTGCCTTTAACCCACTAGCGCGTGTTGATCTCAACAGCCGCTTCCTGTTAATAGATGCAAGGCTTATTTAATACAGAGTCCATAAAGCTTTCTTAGTTTCCAAAACTTACGATTTTTGCTCAAAAGCCTACGATTGCTTGCGAAAGTGTATAAAATCTTAACTCTTTGCCATACTTACCAAATTCCATACTCCTGTTAGATTTATTCAGGACGTATTGGAATACTGAGATTTTGAACGCCAGAAGGATAGATATTGACTTAGAGGTGGCTTTGCCGCGCTCATTAGAAGTGTTTTATCTGTGAATATGGTCATGTATATCCTTACTGACAACGTTGAGATTTGTCGTGTCAGTAACGGCAACTTTGAGTGATTTTTAGGTATTAAATTTTATATTCTTTGGTATTGGCCGATATTACTAACATCGCGATTTTTAAGCGTTTATTGCGATATCGGGCAAAACTGTACAGGAATTACTTATTTTTATACCTATGTACAACTAATAGAACTATTAAATTTTAAAAAACAAGTAATAATGTCATTCTCGGTCATTAAGTGACTAACTGGAATAATGTGTGATAGCTGATCTATTTAAGAAAAAAGTACCGCAGCTCTTAGGCTTAGACATAGGCTCTCGTTATGTTAAAGCCGTATTACTAAGCAAAGAAGGCGAGCAATATGTTTTGCAGGACTTTGCATGTGAAGCTATTACAGGAAACGCTTTTGTTGAAAGAGAAATTAAAGATTTCGAACCAGTTAGTAATGCACTTAAGAAAATAAAGAAAAGCCTTAAGATTAAAAAGAAGCCTGTTGCGGCTGGTGTCTCAGGTACGTCAGTGCTAACAAAGGTTGTTTATATGGATCCGGGCCAAACGGATCACGAGTTAGAAGGTCAGATTGAAATCGAAGCAGATAGTCTGATTCCTTACCCACTAGAAGAAGTTTACCTCGACTTTGAAGAACTCGGCGAAAGCATGACACACGTAGGTAAAGTCGATGTTTTGCTAAGTGCCGCGCACAGAGATTTAGTCGATAGCCGTATCACCCTGTTAAGAGAAGTAGAGTTTGAACCAAAGTTGATGGATATTGAGGGGTACGCCTTAGGTAATGCTATGTCGACTTTTATGCCATCAACTATTACTAATCGTGACATTTATTGTTGCATCAATATTGGCGCTAGCCAGCTACAAATCACCGTTATAGAAAATGATGCGGTGACTTACAGCAAAGAGCATCAATTTGGCTCTGACATGTTGGTACAAGACCTTGCCATGATGAATGGTATGGATCGCGACGAGATTGATCGTCAATTAATTAGTGGGAATTTGCCAGAAGGTTGGAAAGAGCATAACTACCCTCCTTTCTTGGCTAATTTGCAGCAAAGTGTCAGTCGTGCTTTACAGACGTATGTCTCGACGACGCAGAAAAATCGACCTGAAATCATTTATTTGTCTGGCGGTATCGCTAACTTGGATGGGCTCAGTGAAGACCTTTCGACAGATTTATCCATGACAGTTGAGTTATTTGATCCATTCTCAGAAATGAAGATCAGCGAAAAAGCGCTTTCTAAAAATATCCAGGATTTTGCACCACAGTTGGCAATTGCAGCAGGTTTAGCGAGCAGAGGATTCAATCCATGGCATCTATAAACTTAATGCCCTGGCGTGAAGAGCAGCGCCGACTCCAAAAGCAAAACTACCTTGCTGTGCTAGGCCTCGTTGCCTTGGTTTGTTTAGGGCTTGCCTGGGGCGTAGGTGAAGTTATTGATCAGCAAATCAGTAATCAGAAAGTTCGTAACCAATTTATTGAGCGTGAAACCAAAATATTGGATGCGCAAATCGAGAAAATTAAATCGATCAAAGAAGATAAGCAGGCAATTGAGCAACGTATGGCATTGATCGAGCAGCTTCAAGCTAGCCGTAACGTTACGCCTCATATTGCAGATGAGTTGGCGAGAATCGTTCCTCCAGGAATTGCGTTTAGAAATATGACTCGCAAGTCTAATTTGATTGAAGTTGAAGGCGTCAGTGAATCTAACAACCGATTGGCAGATTTTATGCGTCGTTTAGAGCAGTCAAAAGTCTTCATCAATGGCGAGTTATCTTCAATCGTGGCAGATACGTCAGCGTCTGATGCAGTCAGTGATTTTAAGCTTACTTTTTATATTAGCCCGAGCATTGCCCCTGACTTTACGGCAGTTGAAGAGGGAGCTACCAACCCATGAAATTCGACTTTAGTAAATTAAAAGAAATGAATGACCTGGATTTCGACCAGGTTGCTTATTGGCCATTCGAAGTTAAGACGGTATTCGCTATATTTGAAGCTATTGCTGTTCTAGCACTTGGTTATTATTTGTTGGTTAGCGATAAGCTCCCCAAATGGGATCAGGCTCAAAAACAAGAGCAGGAGCTTAAGTTAACTTACGAAGCGAAATACCGTATTGCAGTCAACCTTGAAGCTTACGAAGAGCAACTGGCACAATTGCAAGCGGACTTTTCTTCTATGTTGAAGTCTCTACCTAGCAGCAATGAAACGCCAGGCTTACTTGATGACATCACTCTTGTTGGTACTTCTGCTGGTTTGACTTTCCGTTTATTGAACTGGCAACAGGAAGTACCTAAAGAGTTTTACACGGAACTCCCTATTCAGATTGAGGTAGTCGGCAACTATCATGAGTTTGGACAGTTTATGTCTGATATCGCAGGGCTGCCTCGTATCGTGACTGTGCATGACTTGGAGATGGAACAAGATGGTGCGCAGCTAAGCTTGAAGCTGCAAGCTAAAACTTACAGAACCTCGCAGGCAGGGCAATAATATGCGTTTAGTTTACGTTATTTTCGCCGCTCTTGTGCTTGCCGCTTGTCAGCCTCAAACGGCTGATCTTCAAACGTATGTCGCTCAGGTGAAGCAGAATACGCAAGTGAGTATTGAGCCTTATCCAGAGTTTAAAACCATGCCCGCGTTTAAATACGAAGCTAAAGATTTACGTAGCCCATTCCAGCGCCCTAGAAATTTAGTGGTTGAACAAGTTGCCGAAGCGAAGGTTAATTGTTTACAACCAAATTTTGGACGCAACAAAGAAGCGCTTGAACAATATGGGCTAGATGCATTGAGCGTTATTGGTGAATTCACAACTAATGGCAATCAATACGCGTTAATACAGGCTAACGATAACAGTTTACATAAAGTCAAAGCAGGCAATTACATTGGTTTGTTCTTTGGCATGATAGACCGCGTTGAAAGCGGCACACTCTATATTACAGAAATGCTTCCTGATGGCACTGGCTGTTGGCAGATAAAGAAAACAACGCTGAACATGTCTTCTAAGGCAGGAGAGACCGATAATGTCTGAGAGATTTATTTTTAACAAAAAGCTAAATAGAAAGCCTAAGCAGCTTTGGTTTTTGCTGCTTTTAAGCTTGCTTGCTATTGCTACTGTTAAGAGTTACGCGCAAGAATCAGATACCAAGCTCGTTACCTTAGATTCTGGTGTAGCTCAGTATACGAATCAGTTGAATAATATCGATTTTAAACGAACGGTAGATGGCGGAGCCAAGCTTTCATTGTCGTTCGATAATACGAGCTATGATGCCAAACTTCAGAAAACATCAAATGGCTTTGAATTAGCTTTACCAAAGACGCGTTTAGCTGATGACCAGTTGCTTAAAATGGACGTCACAGATTTCGCGACGCCTGTTTCGATTATTGAATCCTTCCAGCTAGAAGAGGCTGCACAATTAGTGATTGATGCGGACTTATACACAGTTGCACAACAGCGCGATGGGAATACTCTTATTGTTGATGTTTACCCGATTACCCAAGCAGAAGCTGCCGAACAGGAAAAGGTAGAGTCATTTACCGGTGAACCTATCTCTCTTGATTTCCAAGATGTTCCGGTAAGACAAGTCCTGCAAATTATTGCGCAGGTTAACGGTTTTAACTTAGTCACTACCGATACAGTAAACGGTAATATCACTATTAGCTTGAGTGATGTGCCTTGGGATCAAGCATTGAACGTTATCCTTAAAATCAAAGGGTTAGATAAACGATTTGAAGGTAACATCTTACTCATTGCGCCAGCAGAAGAGTTACTGGCACAGGAAACACAACAGCTGCAGTCAAAGGCTCAAGTTGCCGAGTTGGCACCATTAGTTTCTTCATCTATTCAAATCAATTACGCAAAAGCGGCCGATATGGCAACTATCCTGAGTTCAGCGGAAGGTAGTATCTTAAGTCCACGTGGCTCAGTAACTGTCGATGAGAGAACAAACACCTTGCTTGTACGAGATACGCAAGCATCTATTGATCAAGCTCGCAGCACAGTTGAATCTTTAGATATCCCAGTTAAACAAGTATTAATTGAGTCGAGAATTGTGACGGTTTTGGATAACGTTGACGAGCAGTTGGGCGTTCGTTGGGGTATCAGTGATAGAAACGGCGATGACGGTGTGTCTGGTACGATTGAAGGCGCTGGCACTATTGCTGGTGGAACTATTCCTACTTTGGCTGAGCGATTGAACGTGAACCTGCCAGTAACCGGGGCGGCGGGTAGCATTGGTATTCAGGTTGCGCGCCTAGTTGATGGTACCATTTTGGATTTGGAATTGTCTGCTTTAGAAGCTGAGAATAAAGGTGAAGTTGTTGCCAGTCCAAGAATTACTGTAGCGAACCAACATGAAAGTTATATAGAACAAGGTACTGAGATTCCTTTTGTACAGGCTACTTCGAGTGGTGCTACATCAGTTGAGTTCAAGAAAGCAGTGCTAAGTTTAAGAGCAACACCACAAATTACACCGGATAATCGCATTATTCTGGACTTGGTTGTAACTCAAGATACGCAAGGTGAGACGGTACAGACATCTACAGGTCCGGCTGTTGCAATTGATACGCAAGAAATTAGCACTCAAGTATTAGTCGAAAATGGTGAGACCATTGTTTTAGGCGGTATCTTCCAGCAGACAACAAACAACAATACGTCACAGGTTCCATTATTAGGTGACTTACCTGTCGTTGGTCGACTGTTTAAGAATACGCAGGAAGAAATTGAAAAGCGTGAGCTATTAATTTTCGTAACGCCTAAAATTTTGACGGATGATTTATAATCATCAACCTCTGGCGTTGCTGAATTTGGAATCGGCTGTAATAAAAAGGCAAAAAAATAGGTGTTTTTAGCAGTTTGGGGCAAAGTTTACCGATTAAAGCTCAAAACACGCTATCAAAACTTGCAAATATCATCCGATCACTGAGATAATCCGCCCTCGAAAAATTCGACCGCAGTTGAGATTGATGCTTTCTTTTGTCAATTTCACCTAATATTTAGACACTCAGCGCCATCTTAAAGTAGTTGTAAAGAGGCTATGTAGAGAACTGAGCTTTGCTAGGTCGGGTTTGCGCGACGCAGAGTAGTTACCTTTAAAATTTGCCCGAACGGAATGCATCAGAGGCTTTGCTCTTAGTTGCAGTTCATATGAAGGTATTACCATTCCTGCTAAATAGCGCCTTGTTCATAAACCATCGAATGCACGTCAAGATCAAGCATTGGTGGAACTGGTATTGTGTAAATATAGAGTTGTGTGACGTAAACGAATATGGCCGAAAAACGTAATATATTCCTTGTAGGACCAATGGGTGCAGGTAAAAGCACTATTGGTAGGCATCTTGCCGATGAACTTCATCTAGAATTTTATGATTCTGATCAAGAGATCGAGCGCCGCACAGGTGCAGACATTGCTTGGGTCTTTGATTTAGAAGGTGAAGAAGGCTTTCGCGTTCGTGAAGAAAACATGATTAATGAACTGAGCGACAAACAAGGTATTGTTTTAGCGACAGGTGGTGGCTCTATCATTAGCAAAACGGTTCGAAATCGTTTATCTGCACGTGGCATTGTTGTTTATTTGCAAACAACAATCGATAAGCAAGTAGCGAGAACCCAAAGAGACAAGAGACGTCCTTTGTTGCAAACTGAAGATCCAGCGAAAGTACTGATTGATTTGGCTGAAGAGCGTAACCCGCTATATGAAGAGGTTGCGGATTACATTATTGATACTGATGATCAGAGCGCAAGAGCTGTTGCTAATCAAATCATCGATAAAATTGGCCTATAACATTAGGCCTAACCTTTCTTAAATAAGGACTGCGCTCATGACAACCATGACTGTTGAGTTGGGGGAGCGTAGTTACCCTATCTCAGTTGAAGCTAACTTACTCTCTCAAGCATCACTGTTATCTCCTTACATTGAAAAAAAGCGTGTTGTCGTTGTTAGTAATCAAACTGTTGCCGATTTATACGCTGACAAGCTAGGAACTATCTTAGGGCAGGTTAAGTACGATCTCATATTGATGCCAGATGGCGAACAATATAAAAACCTCCAGACTTTTGAACAGGTTATTGGCGAGCTACTTACGCTTGGAGCAGGTCGCGACACTATACTCATCGCTCTCGGCGGAGGTGTCGTTGGTGATTTGACGGGGTATGTTGCTGCGAGTTTTCAACGTGGCATTCCTTTTATTCAAATACCGACAACACTGCTAGCTCAAGTCGATTCATCTGTTGGCGGAAAAACGGCTGTAAATCACCCTCTCGGCAAGAATATGATCGGGGCCTTTTATCAACCCAAAGCTGTTGTTATTGATACGACAACGTTAAGCACCCTGCCTGATAGAGAGTTTGCTGCTGGCATGGCCGAGGTGATCAAATACGGCATCATCTACGATTTAGCATTCTTTGAATGGCTCGAGCAGAATAAACAAAAGCTCATGGATAAAGATCCTGATGCATTAGCTTATGCGATATCTCGCAGCTGTGAGATAAAAGCGGAGATTGTGGCTCTGGATGAAAGAGAGTCTGGGATACGGGCGTTGCTCAATCTAGGGCATACCTTTGGGCATGCCATTGAAGCGGAGCAAGGCTACGGTAACTGGCTGCACGGTGAAGCTGTGGCAGCAGGCATGATTCTTGCTGCTAAAGCTTCAGAAGCAAAAGAGTGGCTCGAAGCGTCAGAAACTCGACGTATTGTTGATTTGTTATCCGTGTTTGAGCTGCCTTTAGATAAACCCGAAGGGATGGGATTTACCGCATTTATGAAGCATATGCGACACGATAAGAAAGTTGCCGCTGGTCAAATCCGATTTATATTGCCTCAAGGGTTGGGTAAAGCTGTGGTCACGTCTGATTTATCAGAGTCTTTACTGACAGAGCTACTGAACTAGAGGGTCCTTGACGACCCTGAGATTGAATTAGGGTCGAACAATGGCACGTTTAAACGATCATACTATGCAAAATGATTTTCTCGACTTACAGAGTCGATTAGAACATTTGATCACTTACTCATCACAATTGGTGTTTGTTAGTGGTGATGGTATGGGCAAACAGCTTAACTTTGCTCAACACTTTCTATCTCAACAAAACGAGCTTGCGAATATCGGCTATGTTGATGCCAATGAAAGCACAGACGTTGTCACCTACCGTAAAAAGTTTATCCGACAACTCGTCGGCCCACTGAAAGTAGACTATTCAAAGCCATTAACTGTTTTAGTTCCTAGATTAATCAAAGAGCAAAGCCAGTTTATTTTAATCGCGGTGACTCATGCTGAGTATTTGCCTGATGAGTTTATGCAAGAGCTTTGGGATTTGGTTTTGCAGAATCGCTTTGCGAAAAACCGCCATCATTTGAATATACTAGTATTCGGCGAGAAGCATTGGGCGAGTAAAGCGAAGAGTTGGTTACCTGCCAATAGTCATAACAAACCAGTCTTGCTAGCAAACGAGTCTGTTGATAGAAACGCTCAAGAATCAAAGCCCAATACCGAACTTGAACAACTGATTGCAACTAAACGTCAGCAATTTAGTGAGCGCATCGCTGCAAGAGAGCATAAACAGATATCTGCTACTAATGTGCTGAATCAGTGGTGGATGATACTATTGCTTTCTATTGTATTTTTCGTCACCTTTACTGGTATTTTGCTAACACAGTACGTTTCCCTCGATCAGGCTAAGGCTTTCTATGCCTCAATCTTTGAAGGAAATGTTCCCTCTCAAGTTGAAGATGAAGTCGTAGAACAGGAAGCCACTGTTAGCAATGTTGAGCCTGTAGCAGAGATTACTCAGCCAATTGGAGATCAATCAGCAGACACGCAAACAGCTAATGAACCAGTAGAGACTAAGCCTTCTTTCTTAGAGTTGGCTGATGATCAACGTAGAGTTGTTGATTGGGAAGATGCTGTGAAATCTTTACCCACTGAACCTCTCGATATTTCCAGTAATGACACCAATGAGCTAGATTCAGCGGCAGAAGTGGCTGCTTCTACCCAAGAATTGTCTTTATCAGACGAAGATATTGCTGATCTAGAGTTTCAAGACGAAGCCTTGAATCAAGACGCTATAGAAACAACAGACATAGAGGACATTGCTGAGGATTTCGATTATCCAGTTGAGGACATAACCTCAGTAGAGCAGTTAGACGCAATAGCAGCGACGCAAACACAAGAACAAGAACAAGTGGTCCAGGATGGTGTCCCTGTGAATGAAGTTGCAGAAAGCGATAACCAAAGCGAAGTTGAATCAATAGAGACAGCTGATGTCGCTGCGTTAGATACAAGCTCAGTCGCAGAAACTGAAGTATCTGATTACTTTTTTAATGAAGCAAACTTGCTTGAGTTACCACCCGAAGGTTACGCCTTGCAGCTCTCTGCTATGTCTACCGAAGAAGCTTTAGCTTCCTTTCTACAAGCTAACCAATTAACAGATAATATCTGGATATACAAAACACAGCGATTTGGCGGTGATTGGTTTGTTGTTTTGCATAATCAGACATTTGAGTCTCTAGATGCTGCTAACGCTGCTATTCAAGGTTTAGGCCTGTCAGCGCCACCTTTTGCTAAACCTGTGACGAGTATTCAGCAGGAAATATCGTTGAACTAGAGTTATTACCCTAAATTTCAGCGTGAAAAGTTTCCTCGTGAGGTTTTCAACTGAGCTTTCTAGGGTTATTGGTTTTCGTTGCGCGCATTTTAGAAAATTATCCTGTAGACTTTATTCTTTTTTTGATACGACATAGCTCACTGGGTGCAAAACAAAGCCTTAAAACATCGCGCATTTCTTAAGTGGGCTGGTGGTAAATACAAACTGGTCGAAGAACTTCAAGCGTGTTTTCCCGAATCGAAGACATTAGTAGAACCCTTTGTTGGTGCAGGTTCTGTATTCCTAAATACTGATTTCGACTCATACGTACTAAACGATATTAACGCTGATTTGATTTCGCTATATCAACACCTACGCGAAACACCTGAACTGTATGTCGATGAAGCCAGAAAGTACTTCACTGACGGCAACAATCAAGCAGAGAGCTACTACAAACTCAGGGCCGAATTTAATGAGTCAACTGACTCTTTTCATCGCTCGATTCTATTTTTGTATTTAAATCGTTATTGCTATAACGGCTTATGTCGTTATAACCAAAGCGGTGGATTTAATGTGCCCTTTGGTCGTTACGTTAAGCCTTATTTTCCTGAAAAAGAGCTATATTTCTTCGCGGAAAAGTCGCAGAAAGCGACCTTTACTTGTTTGCCTTTCCAACAAGTCATGAAAAAAGCAAAGAAAAATCAGGTTGTTTACTGCGATCCACCTTATGCGCCCATCAGCGCAACGGCGAACTTTACTAGTTATGCTAAAGGTGGTTTTGGGATAAGTGATCAGGAAGAACTCGCAAAATTAGCGGCTAAGATTTCCAAAAATAAAAAGTTAACTGTGATTATCAGTAATCACGATACGCCTTTTACGAGAAAGCTTTATAAGAGTGCAGAATTAAACTCATTAAAAGTTTCCCGCTCTATCAGTCAAAAAGGCGGAAGCAGAAAGCAAGTGTCTGAGTTACTTGCTGTTTATCAGGGGATATAAAGACCTAGTTAGCAATTAGCTGAACTATACCCGCTAAGCTAACAACTAATACGGCAACAAAAATAACACCCACGACCACATAAGGGACAATGGATGTTTGTGCGAAATCGAGTTGTCTATTCTTTTCACTTTGCACGCCAAACATGCTGGCGCTAACGCTTTTGATGACCTGCCAAAGACTGGCTTTCTCTGCTTTCATATTAGCTATGCTTATTATTTCCGCTTTCGGTGTAGCGAGATAATAACTCTAATAAATCTAAATAGTGAAATTGATTTGACTTGGTTTTACCACTTAACCAGGCGAACCAACTCACATCATTGGTTGCGTTATTTTCTGCACACCGGTTTATCGGGTGGCTCATGGGTAAAGACAAGTTGAGTTCAACGCCTGCTGTACAGCTACAAGCGAGCATTGAGACATTATTTTTAGCAGATACAGTCGCGGCCGCAAGTGATACAAATGCGATAAAAGAAAAAATCGTAGCTATTTTTAAGGGTAACTTAATCATACCGACCTCCGTGACATACTTTGTTTCATTATACCTTTGTATTATTGTACAACAATGTGTACCAACTCGAAAAAACGGCTATTCATCTCAGTGTTGACAAATAGATATATAGCTGAATACTTCTATAAAGCCTTCTATTATCCGTTTAAGTGCTAAGCGCGTAACGGGTTTATTGGTCCTTTCTTCTCGACATTCAATACATATGTGAATGTTTTTTCTCGATATTTTTAGCATATTGACGTGCAATATCGTCACGAGAAATTGGATGTTCACAAACCAGTTAGCAGCAAACTTAATGTCATAGTCCTGCTTATGACAACTTTCTTACAATTTAGTGCAAAAAAATTTCAAAAAAGACAAATGACTGAGTAGTAGAAGAAAAATATCCGAGAGCTTGTAATATTTTGTAAGTCCAATGAAAGGGTAATGCGCTTCAGAGCAAATCAAAAACCAAGAGAGGGAGGGTGTTTGTATTTGAAATACCCTGAAGCGAAACTGGAGATAGCTTAACGCTACAAGCTGAAGTCTACTGAGTAGGAGACTACGAACTTCACAGAGTCGTTATCTAGGCCATCAGATCCTGCATCGTCTAAATCTGTGCTGCTGACTAAGAATGTAAAGCCATCTTTCGATAGACTTGCGCTGTAGTCGATATAGCCTTCAGGCACGCCATTAAAGAATTCATTGAAATCCCCATCGTGATAACCGATGTGTAAAGCGAGTTCGAGGTCTTTGCGAACCTCAAACGCGTAATCTGCCGTGTAGTAGATGGTATCGCCAAAGTCGAAGTCGATGCCTTCTGGCTCATCTGCTTGAGTATGAACGAAGATATTCGCCCCAATGCTGAAATTGCCATAGCTTAGTGAACCATAGATTTCACTGAAGTCGATATCTGCTGCACTGTCGTAGTTGTAATACAGATAGCCGACATCGTAGCTGATGCTGTTAACTTCTCCGCTGTAACCAAAATAAACATCATGCTCATAAGAGAAATCGTCACCCGGTGCGTATTCTACGTTTGATGCCCAAGTTCCAATATAGAAGCCGCTCTCATCGACATAATCAATGCCGCCTTGCACTGCTGCTTCGTTTAAGTTTTGAGTTAGGCCACGCCAGAGGTAGTTACTGGTGACTGTGGCATTTGCGGTGAGATCTCCCGCTGCCAGCACGGTAGAACTGGTACCTAATGTTAATGTTGCTAATACTGATAGAGATACGATAGTTTTTTTCATGCTGCCCTCGAGTTCATTAGTTTTTACTGTGTTTCGCTGTTTTTTCAGCTGAGGCGCGATAAAAGGTGCGTTTCTCTGGTAAACTTGCAGCAGCTGCATATCGTTTATGACATGTGGATGCGAGTAAGCTTTGGAAACCGACTTAGTTTCTTTTTTTCTTATCTTTTATTGCGATGTTTGTCCTCAGTGCACAGGTAACAGCAAGTCTGGTGCCGTCTCTTTTTTTGCTGTTGGCAAGTACTTTAAATCTGAGGTAAGTGCATGAAACTTATAGCTTTATCAGTCTCCTCAATTGTTCGCGTTAACATTTTTGTATTGCGAAGCAAAAGACCAGGTTGCACCAAGATGATGCGAAGCCATTGATTTGGTGCAAGAAATCGAAGACTTAATTTTTACTCAATGAGAAAGGCTCTTTATGTCTGATTACCAGATTGCCCCTTCAATTTTATCTGCTGATTTCGCCAGATTAGGCGAGGATGTTGCTAACGTACTGAAAGCAGGTGCCGACATTGTGCATTTTGATGTTATGGATAATCACTTTGTCCCTAATCTGACCTTCGGGCCTATGATCTGTAAATCATTACGCGACTTTGGAATAGAAGCGCCTATCGATGTGCACTTGATGGTGAGCCCAGTGGATGAATTAATTGGACAGTTTGCTGATGCAGGCGCTGATTACATCAGCTTCCACCCTGAAGCGACGCCTCATGTAGACCGTTCTATTCAGTTGATAAAACAAAAGGGATGTAAAGCCGGTATTGCATTAAATCCTGGAACACCGCTCACTTGCTTAGATTATCTTCTCGATAGTATTGATTTTGTATTGATTATGTCTGTTAACCCTGGCTTTGGTGGTCAGGCCTTTATCCCTTACACATTGCAGAAGTTGGCGCAGTTAAAAGCGTTGTTGAAGGAGCGTGGTCGCACCGATGTAAGAATTGAGATTGACGGGGGCGTGAAAGTCGATAATATTCGCGCCATCGCAGAAGCAGGTGCTGATATGTTTGTAGCGGGATCTGCTATTTTCGGTCAACCTGATTATCAAAGTGTTATTGGTCAAATGAGAGATCAATTAGCGTTAGTTGAAGCCTAGAGTCACAGAGCTCTAGTTTATTTATATTTGAGTTAGTAAAAGTTATGTCTAAACCTATCGTACTTAGTGGCTGTCAGCCATCAGGACAACTTACCCTTGGCAATTACATAGGCGCATTACGTCAATGGGTTTCTATGCAGCAAGACTACGAATGTTTGTATATGGTTGTTGATCTGCACGCTATTACAGTACGTCAGGATCCAAAAGCTTTGCGTGAAGCCTGTCTTGATGGGCTAGCACTTTATATCGCTTGTGGCGTAGACCCAGATTTAAGCACTATCTTTATCCAATCTCAGGTCCCTGAACATGCTCAGTTGAGCTGGGTTATGAATTGCTACACGCAAATGGGTGAGCTGAATCGGATGACTCAATTTAAAGATAAATCCGCGAAGAATGTGAATAACGTCAACGTTGGCCTTTATAGTTATCCTGTACTGCAAGCGGCTGATATCTTGTTATATCAAGCAAACGCAGTGCCTGTCGGCGAAGATCAAAAACAGCACATTGAGCTAACTCGCGATATCGCAACTCGCTTCAATAATTTGTACGGAGATGTCTTTACATTGCCGGAGCCTTTCATCCCAGAGACAGGCGCGCGCGTGATGAGCTTGCAAGAGCCGACTAAAAAAATGTCTAAGTCTGATGACAACACAAACAATTTTGTTGGTTTATTGGAAGAGCCTAAGAAAATTGCTAAGAAGATCAAACGTGCAGTGACAGATTCAGATGAACAAGCACGAATCTACTTTGATACTAAAGAAAAGCCAGGTGTTTCGAACCTACTGAGCTTGTTGTCTTGTGCAACAGGGAAATCAATCGAGTCATTGGTCCCTGACTATGAAGATAAGATGTACGGCCACTTAAAAACCGATGTTGCAGATGCAGTCGTTGCATTAGTTGAACCTATTCAACAGCGCTATCACGAGCTTCGTAACGACATGGGGCAGTTAGAAACGATTATGGCGAATGGAGCAGAAAAAGCGCGTGCAAGAGCCTCTAAGACTTTGGCTGCTACCTACGATGCGCTTGGGTTTATTCCAGCTAAATAACAGCTCTTATCTATTTGATTGAACCGTTACTGCGAGCATAATGTGCTGCTGCTAATAGACAACTACGATTCTTTTACGCATAACCTTGCTGACTATTTTGCTCAGCAAGGTCAAGATGTCGTTGTTAAACGGAATGATGAATTGAGCATAGAGCTTATTTCAGAAATGTCGCCCGACTATTTGGTGATATCGCCAGGGCCTTGCACGCCTAATGAAGCCGGTATCAGTTTGTCTGCTATCGATTATTTCAAGGAGTCTTTGCCTATATTGGGTGTTTGTCTTGGTCATCAGGCATTAGGGCAGGTATTTGGTGGTGAGGTTATTCAGGCTAATAGGATCCAGCATGGCAAGACCTGTGATGTTTATCATGATGGTTCGACACTGTTTGCTGGTGTGCCTAATCCAACACTTGTTACGCGATACCATTCCTTAGCTTTGGCACCTGACTCAATCAGTGGACATTTTCATATTACGGCTTGGAGCCATGATGAAGATGGGAACAGGCAGGATGTTATGGCAATACAACACAAGCACTTGCCTTTGTACGGTGTGCAGTATCACCCCGAATCTGTGTTAACGGAACACGGACACGAGGTGATAAGGAACTTCCTTCAATCCTGAGGCTAGAAAGTTCCTGGATATAACCCACCATCAACTAGCAGGTTTTGCGCAGTAATATAAGCTGCTTGCTGGCTGCATAAGAACGCACAGGTTGCGCCAAACTCGTCAGCATCCCCGGGACGCTTAGCTGGCATATTGCCAAAGAACGTATCACTAAACTGTTCTACTTCTTTGTTCGCAGCATCAGCCTTTGCTTTGACAACATTTCGCATACGGTCCGTGTCGATAAACCCGGGTAGCAAGTTGTTAATAGTCACATTGTGTTGAGCTGGCCCTCTAGCGATACCCGCAATAAAGCCAGTCAATCCTGCCCTAGCACCGTTTGATAACCCAAGTTCTGCTTGAGGTAATTTCACTGCAACACTGGTGATATTAACGATTCGACCAAAGCCGCGGTCTACCATGCCGTCGATGGAGCGTTTGATCATATCAATGGCGCTGTACATGTTGTCGTTGATTGCGCTAAACCAATCACTCTGGTCCCATTCTCTAAAGTCGCCCGGAGGAGGGCCGCCAGCATTGTTGACGACAATGTCGGGTGTGGGGCAGGCTTCAAAAAGCGCGTTCCGACCTTCTTCCGTGGTGACATCTGCTAGCACAGTAGTGACTTTGCCTTTGCCAAGTGCTTGTATCTCCTGGGCAGTGATATCTAATGTTGTTTGATTTCTGCCACTGATCCAAACGTCCACACCCTCGTTAGCCAATGCCACGGCACAGGCCTTACCTAATCCTCGACTGGAAGCACATACTATGGCTTTGCGGCCTGCTATATTTAAATCCATGTTTAATACCTCTTTATTCTGATGTGTCAGCTGTGAGCCTGGCTAACAAGGCATCTTTATCTGCTGAGTCAACCATCCATTGGTGAGAGTCTTCAGCTCGGCCTTCTTGAATGTCGAGCAATGCATTTCTAAGTCTGCTGGCAAGTCGGTCGACATTGGGAAGGGCTTGCCTGGTGCCGTCGGCTTCTCCCAGTTCAGAGATTGGGCTGATAATGGCAGCAGTACCACAAGCAAAAAGTTCGCTGCACTTCCCACTGGTAATATCTTCTTGAAGCGTGTTGATAGGAATGTCACGTTCGAAAACTTCAATACCCATACTCTTCGCTAAAGCAATAATAGACTGGCGAGTGATGCCGGGTAATATAGTCCCGCTCAATTTAGGCGTGTGTAGCGCTCCACCAATGACAGCCATAAAGTTCATACCGGAAAGTTCTTCCACAAGCTCGTGATTAGCAGCATCCAACCAGAGAGGTTGATCAAACCCTGCATCTATACAGCGTTGTGTTGCTTGCAATGAACCTGCATAGTTGCCACCAACTTTTTCTGAACCAGTACCGCCCTTGGCTGCCCGAGATTGCTGCCTCTCTATCATAATTTTGATAGGTTGAGTGTAATAAGCGTCTGAAGGACTTGCGATTAACACGAAGCAATAACGTTGTGATGCAGTGACCGCAAAGGTTTGGTCCATTCCAATCAAAGTAGGTCTTAGGTACAAAGATTGCCCACTTTCACTCGGTACAAAAGGAGACATAGCCTGACTGACACTATTTAGTGCGTCAGCAAATAAGGATTCAGGCGGAGCTGGCATGCACAGTCTTGTCGCAGAACGAATAAATCGCTTGTAGTTAACTTCTGGCCGGAAGAGAGCAGGTGAGGACTGCGCTACTTTGTAAGCTTTCATTCCCTCAAAACACTGCTGACCGAACTGGACACAAGTTGCGCCAGGGTTGATCTCTAAATTTGCAAACGGAACTAATTCGCCTGCACTCCACTGATTATTGTCGTAGTCAGCACGAAACATAACAGGCGCTAATTCTTTCCCAAACCCCAAGGGAGTTGGGAGTTGATAGCTCTCTAAGCGTTGTGAAACTTCTGGAGAGTAGGTCGTATTGCTCATTGAGATGAACCATCCCTTAAATAACTATCAGAGCCATCTAGCCAATCTTCTCTCGGCGGATTGAACACATCCACATCCAGCGTATCTTCTAATGCCACAGCACTATGAGGTAGGTGAGGAGGGATAACAAGCACTTCTCCTGCGCGAACAATGACTTCTTCATCTTGATTTTCACCCAGAAGAAACTTCAGCGAACCTTCGAGTATATAAGTGATCTGCTCATTGTGGTGGCTATGCATAGGCACTTCTCCACCGGCTTTGAGGTAGACGTGAGCGATCATCATGTTGTCGCCTGTGATTAGGCGTCTTTGGATATCATCGTTCAGTTGTTCTTTAGGCATGGCTTCCCAGTTTACGTGCTGGGCAGATTTAGTTGTGTTAGTCATTATGTGCAACTCATCATCAGTAATAACGAGCTTCTATTATTGACTTAGGCTAGGAGTTTTTAATAACTCTGAGACGTAAAAAAAATGTTAAAAAGAGCCAATTTAGGAAACCTTTGATTACACATCCATATGTAATCACTGTGCTGCACTGCATTTTGTTACTCAGATTCAGGTGGCAGCTTTTCCCACCATGGTTTGGAGTAATCAATATCCTCTGTGGGGACTTGAAACGGATGTTCACGAACAAAATATTCCCAGAAAGTGGCATTCAGTTCTTCATCATAGATTTCAAAGTCGCCTTTATTTTTGTGTTGCTCTAAAAGACTACGATAAGCACCGACGGGTTCTAGCGGATTGCCCTGCTGAAATATCACCACTCCACCAAAGGTTTCATAAAGAGCTTTGCTCTTTTTCCAACTCTTTACCCATTCTTTTCTGAAAGCATTAATTTGCGCTTGCTCTTCTGGGCTTAACGACGCGGTGTCTAAGGAGCCACTGCTCGGCGAAATTCGGCTCATTGCTGATTTAAAAGAAGCTACTTCTGCTTCTGTAGGCTCAATGTCGTGCTGTTCTTCGAATTGCTTATTGATGGGGGACCATATAAGTTCAGATAGTTTATTTTGTCGTATCTTTGTCAAAAGTTGCTCCGAAGAGCTGTCGGGATAAAAAGACTGGTATTGAGATAATTCCTTCTCGTTTGGTTTCAGAGAAGATAAGTAAATATCTTTACCGAATATTCGGGCTACTAAGGGATCTGCTGCTTGTCCTTGAGTGTTGGCTTGGCTATATCCAATGTTTAGATAAAACAATGAAGTCAGAGAGATTATCAATAAAAGTGATTTCATAGGTCTTAGCTCCTTTTCCTTGACCTTATATAGGATAGCAACGGGAAGCAGAAAGTTCCCATTGCCCTATGTTGTTAGTTTTACTCTACGGCAAAACAGTAGAATAAGCCGTCTCCACCTGTACCACGGAGATTCTCCTGACTACAACCTCGTGAGCCATGAGCTGATTGCCAAGATGTTGGGTTTTGACCTCCGCCAATTCGGTCGTGGTGACCCACTTGAGCGCTACCTTCACCGGAACTTGTCCAGTTAGAGCATGTTTTGTCACCATTACCTTGCATCAGATATCCGTTTAGGTCAGAGCCAGAAAGGATGTCGTGACGGTTAGGCTTGTCGCCACGGCCATTAATGACTTCACCTTTTTCACTAATAGAGTTGGCTTTGCTAAGTTTGGATTTGTCACTATGGAGATCGTCAACGTTTGAAGCAACTTTGACACCTTTTGCGTTGTACCAAGGACCATTACCGATTCGGTCTCTAGCGTTCACACTAGGTTTGCCATCATGTGCAGCTGCGCTTAGATAAGCATGCCAGGTTTTATCACCTTTACCGACGCTGTTAGCAAGCTTTTGGCAATGGCTGTCGGCACCTGCTAATCCACCCAGATCTGCACCATTTCCTGGACCTTGGCTGGTGAGGAAGAAGCTCATTTTATTATCAACGTCGTGCGCCTGAAGTGCCAACGGCATGCCAAGCAGCAAGGACGCACTTGTTGTGAGTAATGTCAGTTTTTTCATTGTACTTTTCTTCTATGGTTTTATTGAATTTGTACTTCTGTCCCAAAGTTAGAATTATTATTTTTTGATGATGACGCTAGCATAGATAAGAGTACCGACCAATTGATCGCCCTATCGCGTTAGTGCGCGCTTTCAGTGAAAAGGTAACCTTTTGTTGACAAGAGTTAAGTGGGAGTTGGAAGGGATAAGGGTAGCTTATGACTACCCTTTTATTCAGAAAGTGTCAGTAGGCTTAGAAAGTGATTCCTACTTTTCCGTAAACGAAACGACCAGTAAAGCCGAATGGTGAAAAACCAGAGTAAGCGAATAATCTGGAAAACGTTGTTACGTCTGTAACGTTTTCGCGAGTTGGATCAGGGTAAACATCAAACAGATTATTAGCACCTAAAGTTAAAGTAACCTTGTCTGTTAACTTGTAACCTACATCTAAATCAGTGGTCCACTTAGGATCAAGCACTTCGTTACGCTCGGGGCTTGTTGAAGGGTCGACTGTCTCGCCAAAGCGTGTAAAGCGCAAGGTCGTGTTTAGTTTTCCTAATGTCCATATGGCGCCTAGGTTAACTTTGTTATCTGGAGAGCTGACTTCAAAGCGTCTTAACTCGTTACCAGAAAATAGATTGTTTTGATCAAAGCCTGCACCCTGTAAAACGGCTGGTGGATCGATAATGTCAGTCACTTCGTTGTCGTTGAAATTCAAACCGGCGTTTAGCGCTAAACTTCCGTATTTATCTAAATCCATATTGTAGGTAGAGACAATATCAACACCTTTAGTTTCGCTGTCTATAGCATTGAGGAAGAATCTAGCGCGATTAGCCCCGGTGCCTTCGAGTAGTTGAGCAACGGCATCACCAGAAAGATTATTGGAGAGGACGATACGGTCATCTATCTCGATGTTGTAATAATCTACAGTTAGATTAAATGCATCGATTGGGCTCCAAGTAAAACCTAGGCTATAGCTGACTGAATCCTCCGCATCTAGTCCTGGAGAACCTAAGGCAATGGCGACGTCGCTACTTGGAGCAAAAGTCCCTGTTTCTGTTGGGACTGCATCGACAAAAACAGTCGCAATTGATGTAAAGAATTGCTGTTGTAGTGAAGGCGCTCTAAACCCGGTCGATACCGAACCTCTGATAGCGAAGTCATCAGTAAGCGTAATTCTATTGGCAATTTTGCCGTTAATGGTTGTCCCAAAATCTGAGTAGTTTTCGTAACGTGCTGCAACGGTTAGGTTCCAGATGTCTGTGACATCAGCTTCAAGGTCGATATAAGCACTGATGTTGTTACGGCTGTTATCTCCAGCAGAAGCGGGCGTGAACCCAGGAAATACCTGAGAACCTGGCGCTCCAAACGGTCCGTTGACCGGATCAGTCGGTTGACCTCCTGGTCCGAACGTCCCACGTTCAAATGATGCAGGTTCCCCTGCTTCTATTTCATAGCCTTCTCTTCGATACTCGAGTCCTATTGCGACGTTTAAACCACTGGCTAAGCCACTGACATCAAACTCTCGACTAATATCTGCATTGAGTGTGAGTTGGTCGTAAGTCAATGTACCTGCATCAAACTCGGTTTGGCTTGTTGGGCCTAACGAAGTATTTAAGCTGTTTGATACGCCGAAGTTGAACTCATCTTCACCAAACACGGCAGAGACATCGTAATTCCACTCGCCGATGTCACCTCGAACACCAGCAGCTATAGAGAAGTCGTTGATATCCGAGGTAATAAGAGGCAAAAAACCATCTGGGAATATATCGATAATGTTGCGACTGTCTTGGGCTCTTCGATAAAAGCCGCCACTTTCACCTTCTCGACCGCTATAAGAAGCAAATGAATAGAGCTCGGCATTATCTTTGATGTAGTATCCTGCATTAACGAAAACGGCGATATCTTCTACTTCACCATTACCAAAGTTATGGTTGTAGCGATTAAAGGTGAGTTCTCTTGGATCTAAACTCCCGTCTGGGAGCCTTGCATAGTTCTCTCTTTGGTCGTAATCCGCCCTATTACTTGCACTGCGATCTCTAAACTCCGCAGAAACATTAATAAAGCCTTTGTCGCCCAGCGCAAAGCCCGCATTTCCTCGCAATGTTACTGTTTGTCCATCAGTGAGACTTCGATCAGAACCTTCGGTAAATACCAAGTTGCCATCATCTCCAACAGACACAGATTCTAGCTGTGGTACACCGTCCAATGTTGTGACGTTGGCGCCGTAAGTTACGGAAGCAGAGCCACCACTGTCAGCATCCTTAAGTACGATATTGATCACACCGGCAATAGCATCCGAACCGTATTGTGCTGCAGCGCCGTCGCGCAGAACTTCAATTCGCTTAATTGCATTTGCTGGAATCGCGTTGAGGTCAACTGCTGATGAACCACGGCCTGTGGAGCCATTTAAGTTAAGCAAGGCATTGCTGTGCCTTCTCTTGCCATTGACCAAGACTAATGTGTGGTCGGGGGCCAACCCTCTGAGCTGAGCTGGCCTAACGTGGTCAGTACCATCGGTAATAGAGGGTTGTGGGAAGTTAAAGCTTGGGAGTAGTGTGTTAAGTATCTGGTTAGTTTCCGTCAATCCAGTCGCAGCTAAGGCATCAGCTGAAATAACATCTATGGGTACAGGGCTGTCGGCGACCGTTCGTCCTTGCCTACGAGAACCAATCACGCTGATTTTTTCGACCGCATCCTCTGATGCACGGGTATCTTCTTGAGCGTTTGATGGCGCAGAAAGCATAAACAGAGGAGTTGCGAAGATTGCGAGTGCAATTTTGGAAAGTGGTAACTGAGGAGAAGTGGGTATTGTATTCATTATGAGTAGATTCCTATCCTTTTATATCATATTTATAATGACATTATATCGGTGAAATATATACTCAAGTTTGACGTGAGCCCCTTTCCCTCATTGGGCTTAGATTAATATTTTTTCGATGGCGCATGCAGTTTGTAGATCACCAACTGATAGGCTTACCATCCCAATCTAAGTAGTGAGGGCTTGTTTCCTTATCAACGCTTGAAATTAAATTGAGTAATCGGTTCACAGTAAACTCTGTAGTGAACAACTTTTCAGGCTTTACGTTCGCTTGGAAAGGTTTAGATAATGCGGTGTCTACGGTTCCCGGGTGGTAACAAATGAGAGTCGTGTTTGGCAATCGCCTTTTATATTCAACGGCTGCTGTTTTTACCAACATATTCAGCGCTGCTTTGGATGCTCTGTAACCGTACCAGCCGCCTAATTCGTTATCTGAAATACTACCAACTCGTGCACTTAATAATGTGATTGTCGCCCCCGATTTATCTATTACTTGAGGTAAGTTACGAAGCCAGATGGCCGGTAAAATACTGTTTATCATGAAATACTCTGATAGTTGCGTCGTGTTGATGTCCTCAAGTCTTTTTTCTGGGTTTAAGCTGGGCTCAGAGGATCGGTGCAGAATGCCGCTACAACATATGACTGTTGAAAATGTAAGAGATTGGCTTTTTAGTTCGTCAACAAAGGCTTCAACGGCAGATTCATCTGCTGTGTTAAGTGCCGTATGGCATTGACTGTTTAAGACGACTGTTGATTGCGTTCTGGCAACAGAGTATACCCGTTCATAAGATTGACTGGCACAGAGTTGCTTGACCACTTCCTGGCCTATGCCTCCGTTGGCTCCAATGACTAATGCCTGGTTTGGGTTCATTTTCTTTCCTTTTAGCGCGTATATGTGGGTAAAGTGTCGCTATTTCGGCACAAATGTTATTTAACAGTGATAATTTACGTTTAAAGCTGTGAAACGGATGTTTTAGAATCCAGCCTTTTTTGAGTTCAAGGTCTATTGACCTAGTGTAGTTGGATGACTTTTCTTTTTACCTTCAACCTGTTTCCCAACAGTATTCGTAATAGAGTTAAGTGCTTGCTAACCCTGAAAAGCATATAAAACTTGCTAGTAAAGAGTGTTGAACTCATAATTTAATAGGATGTGTTGAACCCTTTTCTATAGTTCTGGGCTCACACTATTTTGATTAATACCGATAACGGTAGAGTCGATTGCTTCAAAAAGAACATTAGATTGGTATGACAGATAAGACGCCTGACATTATTGAAGATATTCAACATCGTTTTTATAACTTGTTGATTGGCCTGGAGATGGCGCAGGAAGCCGCTGGCGTTGAAGACGAGAAGAAGGTTAAGTTCGAGCAAACCGAGCAGTCTAATGCTCGTCGGCAGTTGTTGCGTGTTGAAAAAATAGCAATGCGCGACAAAGATCTAAATGAGAGATCGGAAGCCAGCTATATAGAATCCATTCGCCAAAAAGTACATGACGAGCTTATTGTCAGGCTTGAAGAACAGCTAACTGATACTGACCATTTGTACGATAAAGTTCTAGGCATTCATGAGCAGTTACCTGAAGTACTTGATATTTTGTCTGTCAGGGCTGCATCAACCTCTCGAATTGAAGCCGTTATCATGAATATTCCTTGGCTGCAGGCTGACCTATTGAAAATGGTTAACATGCCTAAATACCGTAAAACGGATAAGCGCGGCAAGGTAATGAATATTGATAATCTGCGTGTTGCACTAAACTTTTTAGGTGTGGAAAACCTAAAAATGGTTGTGCCTTCATTGGCGCTAAGGCGCTGGATACCGCAAATTACTGACCCTTATCCAGAGATAAAAACGCGTTTGTGGGAACAAGCGATCGGCAGCTCAATGTCGTGCAAAAGAATTGCTGAAGTTAGCGAAGTTAATGCCAGTCATGCATTCACTTTAGGGATGTTGCACGAAGTTGGAACCATAGTTGTCACCAAGCTCTATTTCCGCTTATTCGACCAAGTTTTACAGGATGCTTTGACAGAAGCACACGAAGAAAAGCTCAAAGATGAGCATGCAGCACTAACAAAAATCACTCCAGACGGAGATTTTTTACAAAAAATATTGCGTAAATATTCATTGTCGGTGAGCTATAAAATCATCAAAAAAATGGAGCTAAAGCGCGTATTTATTACTCCGGCGATGGAAGAGTTCACCACCAAAGTCCCATTGAAGGATATGTCGCCGATAGGGAAAGTTTTAGCGCAAGGCGACGCTTACAATAAATACCGCATGTTAAAGCAATATAAACTCATTCAAATGGACGAAGCAAAGGAGTACCTAAGGCAGTTCAAGTACCCTAATGGTGCTCTCGCTACCTTAAAAGCCACCGACCTCAGAAGGCTCAGTTTGAGTTTTGATGAGGAATAGATCCTCATTGGTGAATCTGAGTTTCTGGAATCTCATTGCGAGGCCCTGTTCAATAAATTGAATAGGGTTGTCATAATCGTCTTGTATAGGTGTTCACATTATATGAATTACTATGCACCCCTTTAAAATTAACCTCTTCAGACCTGTTCCACTAAGCAAGACATCGCGTTAAATCTCTGAAATAATGCACACCATATTGTGTTATAAAATGCTCCTGAAATGAGAGCTAATCGGAGAAATAAATGAAGGTTACACGCGAGCTGTTCGATGAAGTGATGGTTCCTAATTACAATCCCGCAGCAATGATTCCTGTCAAAGGTCAGGGATCGAGAGTTTGGGATCAGGATAACAATGAATACATTGATTTTGCTGGCGGTATTGCCGTAAATGTTTTGGGTCACTGTCACCCAGCACTGGTTAGTTCTCTACAGGAGCAAAGCGAAAAGATTTGGCACCTTAGTAATGTATTGACTAATGAACCTGCATTACGTTTAGCCAAGAAACTTACAGACGCAACTTTTGCAGATAAAGTGTATTTCTGTAACTCAGGTGCAGAAGCTAACGAAGCGGCGCTTAAACTAGCTAGACGTTATGCGCTAGAGCATTTTGGTGAAGAGAAGTCGCAAATTATCGCTTTCAATCAAGGTTTCCATGGCAGAACATTCTTTACCGTCACTGTAGGTGGGCAAGCTGCTTATTCTGACGGCTTTGGGCCAAAGCCTGGTGCGATTGATCATGTTAATTACAATGACCTTGATGCACTAGCGGGGATCATGTCTGACAAAACATGTGCGGTAATGTTAGAACCGCTGCAAGGTGAAGGCGGCATCATTAGCCCAACACCAGAATTCATCCAAGGTGTTCGTGAACTATGTGATAAACACAATGCACTGCTTATTTTTGATGAAGTGCAATCAGGTGTTGGAAGAACGGGTGACCTATATGCATACATGGGTCTAGGTGTTACGCCAGATATCCTGTCTACTGCTAAAGCGTTAGGTGGTGGTTTCCCAATTGGCGCAATGTTAAGCACGGATAAAATTGCTAAGAGTTTGAAGGTTGGAAGTCATGGTAGTACATACGGTGGTAACCCACTGGCTTGTGTAGTTGCTGAAGCGGCTTTCGATATCGTTAATACGCCTGAAGTTTTGGACGGTGTTAAGCAAAAAGAGCAGCTATTTAGAGATGGCTTAGCTCGTATTAATGACAAGTACCAGGTATTTGATGAAGTTCGCGGAAAAGGCTTATTGCTAGGTTGCGCGTTAAATGAAAAGTATAAGGGGCGTGCTCGTGATTTCCTTGTCGCTTCAGCAAATAATCAATTAATGTGCTTGGTTGCGGGCGCAAATGTTGTTCGTTTTGCACCATCTCTTGTCATTCCTGACGAAGATATTAAGCAAGGTTTAGAAAAGTTTGAAGCAGCAGTCGCTTCTGTTGTTAATGCTTAATTTAATCGTCCAAACATTTGCTCTTTGCAATGCTCGTTATAGTGAACTAGCCCTTTGGGGTTAGTTCATTTTATTCGTTGCGCAGAGCGATAAACTCATCTCATAGGAGTAAGCGATATGAAAATTATACGCCCAATCCAACAAGCTGATTTTGCTTCATTACAGGATATTGCCGTTGAATCAGGCATTGGTTTTACATCGTTACCTGTTAATGATGAATTGTTACAGCAAAAAATTACCAATTCAGAACGCGCATTTGGCGAAGAGGTAGATAAGCCAGGTGATCAGAGTTACCTGTTCGTTATGCAGGACACCGACACTGGTGAAGTTGTAGGCACCAGTGGAATAGAAGCGGCTTTAGGCATTAATGAACCGAATTATCATTACCACTTGGGCAAGGTCGTGCATGCCTCAAGGGAGCTAGGTGTATACAACACAGTAGAAATCTTAACTCTCTGTAATGATTACACTGGTGTTTCTGAAATTTGTACCTTGTTCTTGAGAGAATCAGCTCGAGAAGGTCGAAATGGTCGTCTTCTATCGAAATTCAGGTTTTTGTTCTTAGCTGAACACAGTCATCGTTTTGCGGATCGTATCATTGCTGAAATGCGCGGTGTTAGCTGTGAAGAGGGGAAATCTCCATTCTGGCAGTGGCTACAAGATCACTTCTTCTCTTTGGATTTTCCGACAGCAGATTATTTGACAGGTATAGGGCAAAAGGTGTTTATCGCTGAATTAATGCCTAAGTACCCTATTTACGTCAATCTATTGAGTAAAGCTGCACAAAACGCTATTGGCAAAGTACACGAGAAAACAAAACCTGCATTGCAGCTATTGGAGTCTGAAGGCTTTAGCCAAAGAGGTTATGTCGATATTTTCGACGCCGGACCAACAGTAGAAGCGAATCTCAAACACATCAAAACGGCTAGTGCGAGTCGAAAAATGCCTATTGTTATAGGTGATGTTGACAGTGAAAAAGCGGTAGAGAGTTTTATTATCAACACAAAAGTAGCTGGGTTTAGAGCGGTATGCGCAAACCTTGTCGTCGACGAATCTAGGCAAAGTGCAGTGGTTTCAAGCGAAGTGGCTTCAGCACTAAATATTAATGAGGGTGATGAAATCCGCTTTGCACCCAGTTCTTTCAAAGGTTAAACATGGCAACACATTTCATCAATGGTAATTGGGTCGAGGGGCTAGGCCACTCAATTGAGTCGATAGACCCAGCAAAGAAAGAGACAATTTGGCAAGGAACTTCTGCTGACACTCAACAAGTGAGCAACGCGATTGCGGCAGCGAGAAGTGCCTTTGTTGATTGGAGTGCAAAAACATTCGAAGAGCGCTTCGAGTTTATAAAACGTTACGCTGACTTACTTGCTGAAAACAAACAAAGTTTAGCGCTCGATATTGCCAGAGAAACTGGTAAACCCCTGTGGGAAACTGCAACAGAAGTTGCTGCTATGATAGGTAAAGTCGGGCTTTCAGAAAAAGCTTATCATCAGCGTACGGGCACAGTTGAAAATCCTATGCCGGTAGGTAAGGCATTTATCAGACATAAGCCTCACGGTGTTGTTGCCGTTTTCGGTCCTTATAATTTCCCAGGACATTTACCTAATGGGCATATCGTTCCAGCTTTAATGGCGGGTAACACTCTTGTCTTTAAGCCGAGTGATTTAACTCCTTTAGTTGCTGAGCGTATGGTGAAGTTATGGGAGGAGGCTGGTCTGCCTTCAGGTGTTCTTAATTTGGTTCAAGGCCAAGTTGAGACAGGTAAAGCCCTAGCGAGCCATAGTGATATTGATGGCCTATTCTTTACTGGTAGCTCACGTACTGGAAAAATTCTACACGAGCAGTTCGCAGGACACCCTGGAAAGATTTTGGCGTTAGAGATGGGTGGTAACAACCCGCTTATCGTTAAAGATGTTAAGAATGTCGATGCGGCTGTACATGATATTATTCAATCGGCATTTATTACGACAGGGCAGCGTTGTACCTGTGCTCGCCGCCTCTTCATTCAAAATGGAAGCGAAGGTGATGCATTACTTTCTCGCCTAATTGAAGTTACTAATCAAATCCGTGTTGGCCATTACGATGATGAAGATGCGCCGTTTATGGGAGCTATGATCTCTGGTCACGCCGCAAAGTTAATGGTGACGGCACAACAGCAGCTTGTTGATATGGGCGCAGAGTCCTTGGTTGAGTTGCAGCACACTGATGTTGAGTCTGGCTTCGTAACACCGGGCATCATGGATGTGACAGCTATCGTTAAGCAAATGCCAGACGAAGAACACTTTGGACCCCTGTTAAAAGTGGTTCGTTACGACGACTTTGATGATGCAATTGCAATGGCTAACAACACTGCGTTTGGATTGTCGGCAGGCTTATTAGCTGATAGCGAAGAAGATTACAGCTACTTCCTACAACGCATTCGTGCAGGTATCGTCAACTGGAATAGGCCAATTACCGGAGCAAGTGGTGCTGCGCCATTTGGTGGTATCGGTGAGAGTGGTAACCATAGAGCGAGTGCATACTATGCTGCGGACTACTGCGCATACCCTGTTGCTTCAGTCGAAGTCGATGAAGTAGTTATGCCAGCAACGTTAAGTCCAGGACTTAAGTTTTAAGTTGGATAAAGGCCAGGTGAGTCACTTGAACTCACCTGACTTTTTAGCCAGCTAAGTGACCTTAGCCTTCATATTGTATTGAGGCTTAAGGAATTCCTCGCTTTCAATTACCTCCGACAAATACCCGACCGCATTCCAGATATCTTTGTATGATGTGTACAAAGGGGTAAAGCCTAAACGTAAAATGTTGGGTGCTCTAAAATCTGCAATAACACCTTTTTCAATGAGAGCCTGACAAATAGCATAAGCATTGTCATGCGAGTAAGCTAACTGGCTACCTCTGTCGTTTCCTTTTCTGGTTGAGCATAGCTTCAGGCTTTTTAAAGTAGGGCGTTCATCCACTAATTGCATAAATAAATCTGCTAACTCAATAGATTTGGCTCTGACTTGCCCCATGTCGACATCATTCCATACATCTAATGCCGCATCCATAGCGCTCATAGCTAAAATACTGGGTGTACCAACTAAGTATTGATGAATACTTTCGGCAGCTTGATAGTCGGGATTGAAAGTGAAAGGTTGGCTATGCCCCATCCACCCATTGAGAGGTTGTCTGGTCGATTGGTGACGCTTAGCGACATACAAAAAAGCTGGCGAGCCTGGGCCTCCATTTAGGTATTTATAACCGCACCCCACGGCGAAGTCGGCATTGCATTTATCGAGTTCAACAGGCAAAGCACCTGCTGAGTGTGCGAGATCCCAAACAACGATTATTCCCTTCTCGTGAGCTAGTGACGTCAGGTGTTGCATATCAAGCAACGAGCCCGTTCTAAAATTAACCTGGGTAAGCATCAGAACCGCTACGCTCTCATCTAAAGAGGAGGCTATTTCTTCTTCACTCACCGTTCTCAACTGGCACCTTTGAGTTGACAGTAAATCACTTAACCCTTGTACCATATACAGGTCGGTGGGGAAGTTGTCTTCTGTTGATAATACAACCGAACGTTCGCTGTTAAGTTGTAAAGCACTACATAAGACTTTGAATAAATTAACAGAGATGGAATCACAACAAATGACTTGCCCGGGGCCTGCCCCAATAAGTGGAGCAATCTTTTCTCCAACAGTTTGAGGTAGATCTATCCAGTTGTGTTGATTCCAACTTTTGATGAGATCTCTACCCCATTGTTGTTCAACAACGTCATTGATTCTTGATTTAACAGCTTTAGGAAGAGCACCTAAAGAATTCCCATCTAAATAAATGGTATTTTCGTCGAGTGAAAACAATTCACGTTTTTTCGCTAAAGGATCATTGGCGTCTAATACTTCAATGTCAGCAAATTTCATTCTTTACTCATAGCTTCTAGGTTCTGGACTAATACATTAAACGCGTCAGAGCTTGGATGGATCCAATCAAAATGTCCTGCTTGCTTGATAACTTGAGTTGGTAGTCCACTGTTTAACGCCTGTGATTGAGGCACTATAGTGTCAGCATCACCTTGCAGTAAAAGAGAGTTCTTGTGAAGGTTACGCTTAGCAGGGTTGGCCAACGTGTAAGCCTCAGGTTGCTCCTCCGCACTACCTTGCATGAAGTCCTTGGTCACGCTTTGACAACTATTAGTACCGTGAGAGTATGCTTCTATATCAGCAATGGCTGCAAGGCCAATGACACCTTTGAGTTTTTTAAACTCGCTGCCCGCTAGTAGTGCTAAATGTCCGCCCGCAGAGTGTCCAATAACGATGGTGTTCTCTAGAGAATATTGATTATTGTGTTTCGAAGCAGCCAAGATACCTTCTTTGATATCTTCAAATGTTCCTGGCCAACCACCGCCTTTGTCTCCTGTTCGGCGATATTCTAACGACCAAACATCGAATCCAGCTTGTGATAGTCCAGTGCTGAGCGGAAATGTATGTTTAATATCAAAAGCATTCAACCAGCACCCACCGTGAATCAGTATGACTAGTGGTTTCTTTGAAGGATTTTCTGCTAGAGGTTTTTCGTTCCATAGTAAGGCGTATTGTAAAGGATCGTCGCCATATGAGACTTTTTCATCAGCTTCTCTATGTGTTAACTGAGTTACTGATGAGTAGGGTATGTTTACCCCGACTCTGGAATAATCCACAGTTTTTGCATAGACACTTGGTTCCAGTACTAGGCTCAGGGTAAGGAGGGAAGCAAACTTGGAAAGTGGGCGTATTTTCTTATTGAACATGATTATTCGTTTATAAAAATAAAAAAGCGCTGCGTTGAATCCAACACAGCGCCCGTTTTTAAGTGATTAATTGCGACAATATTCGTCCCAATTAAAACTCATTACCAGATGCGAACGCGCTCTTCAGGTGCCAAGTACAATGCATCACCTGGTTTAACGTCAAATGCTTCATACCATGCATCGTGGTTGCGCGGTGCTAAGGTACGGAACTTACCAGGAGCGTGAGTACCTGCACGTAGCTGGTTCAACATGCTTTGCTCAGTAAGTTTTCCACGCCAAACTTGTGCCCAGGCAAGGAAGAAGCGTTGGTCACCTGTTGTACCATCGATAATAGGAGCTTCTTTACCATTCAGGCTAAGCTTATAAGCGTGATATGCCATTGCTAGACCACCAACGTCACCAATGTTTTCACCCAAGCTGTTTTGACCGTTTACGAAGTTGCCTTCAATAGGTTCGTACGCACTGTACTGGTTGATCAACATTTGCGTTTTGGCTTCGAAGGCTGCACGGTCTTCATCAGTCCACCAGTTACGTTGAATACCTTCTGCGTCAGACTTTGAACCCTGATCGTCAAAACCGTGGCCAATTTCGTGACCGATTACAGCGCCGATACCGCCATAGTTAACCGCTGGATCTGCATTAGGATCAAAGAATGGAGGTTGTAGTATTGCCGCAGGGAATACAATCTCATTGAATGAGCTGTTGTAGTAAGCATTAACTGTTTGAGGAGTCATTGCCCAGCGATCACGATCGGTTTTCTGTGCTTCTTTGCTTGCGCTGTCTTCACGGAAGAACTTACGTAAGTTGCGGATATTTCCTACAAGGTCTGAACTGCTAATAGCGACACCATCAAAACCTTGCCATCTGTCAGGGTAGCCAATCTTAGGGTTGAAAGAAGCTAGCTTAGCTTGTGCATTGACTTTCGTCTCTTCACCCATCCAATCTGATGTCTCTAGACGCTCGCCTAATGCTGCTCTAAGGTTTTTAACCAAGTCAGCCATTTTGGCTTTAGAGCTTTCTGGGAAGTAACGATCAACATAAACTTTACCAATAGCAAAGCCTAGTGACTGAGTACCAGACATTTGACCTACTGCACGCTTCCAACGAGGGCGAGGTTCTGCTTGGCCACGTAATTTAGTACCATAGAATGCGAAGTTTGCATTGAAGAAGTCTTCAGACAACAAGTTAGCGCTGTTACTGATTGCGTGGTAAGTCATGTAGTCTTTCCACGTCTCTAGCGATTCGTTGTTGATGATAGCGATAACATCTTTAACAGGTTGTGGCTGTGCGATGTTGAGTTCGCCAGCGACTTGATAACCTGTTTGTGCAATATAAGTGTCCCAATCGAAGCCAGGGTACTCTGAGCTTAGCTGGTTACGCTGAATTTGGTTAAGTGTTAGGTCGCGATTACGACGCTTTTCACGTGGCCATTGTGCTTCTGCTAATTTAGTTTCTAATGCAAGGATAGCAGCTGCTTTCTCATCGCCACCTTCAATGCCCGCTAGTGTGAACATTTCAGCAATATGAGCAACATAGGCTTTACGGATGTCTTCAAAGCGCTCGTCTTCAGTTAAGTAGTAAGAACGGTCAGGTAAGCCTGTTCCGCCAACACCAAAGCTCATTTGATATTCATTAGGATCTAGACGATTGAAGCCCATGAATCCGCCAATCGGACTGATGGTAGCGTCTTGCCATGCTCTACCAAACATCATCGTAAGATCTTTAACATTTTCTATGGCATTAATTTCAGCAACAACACCGGCAATAGGCTCCATACCTTTTGCATTGATAGCGTCTACATCCATATAAGCGTTGTAGAAGTCACGGATCATTTTTTCATCAGCATTGAGATTTGTTTCATTCTCTAGACTATCAATGATTTCTTTAACTTGCTTTTCACTGCGCTCAGCTAGTGCTGTGAATGCACCATAGCGCGTTTTATCAGCAGGCATAACATAGTTTTTGTACCAAGTACCGCCAGCGTACATAAAGAAGTCGTCACCAGGCTTAACTGATAAATCACGTGCATCTAAGTCGACACCGAATGAACCGAGTTCCGCTTTGGCAGTTTCAACTGCAGGTGCAGGCTCTGCTGCTTTAGCCGTTGTTTGTTGTTCCGCTTGCTGCTGACCGCAGGCACTTAATAAAAATAGGGAGGAGGCAACGGAAGCTGCCAATAGCGTTTTCTTCATAATGTTTTCACTTGTTTAATTATTTAAGTTATCTCTCAATGCATTTATTGGGTGCGTTGTGACGCATCTTCTGCTTTTCTAGCTCTATCATTTTTGCAGAGATCCATACAATGTATGTGACCTTAACGTAAGGTGCAATTGTTAATGAATTTTGTCCAGTGTGTTAATGTTTCTATTTGTTGCCAAAAACAGCGAAATTGCACCCAAATAGCTGTTTACATTTGCTTTCTAGCCGCTTAAATTACGCGCGTTTTTATCTAGAGTGTCTATCGTAAAATTCGAGACGCTCTGGCATTCCTTATCGTTTTTTAGAGTAGTTTTAGATGTCTCAAGCAGTACAGCAATTGTTCGAAAACCTTTGGCAAGATTACGTTGCCATTACACCTTCCGCTAAACGTATTCATGCTTTGCTTGAATCTAGTGAAAATTCTCAGAGTGACATTGTGAATGATCACATCGCGCTGAGAACATTTAATTTAGATAAGGTGAGTTTAGATAAGCTGGCAGCGCACTTTTTATCTCTTGGCTACAAGCAAGGTGGTGAGTATCACTTTGAAGAGAAAAAGCTTTACGCGCAACATTTTGAGCATCCAGACCCTAAAGTCGCCAAGGTATTTATCAGTGAGCTGCTTGTCGAACAATTGTCTGAAGAAGCACAGAACATTATTGCTAAGATGGTTGAACATGTAGATGCGGAAAAAGTCGCTGACAGCAGCTTTTTATATTCCGGTGCACATTGGCCACTATCGCAAAGTGATTACCAAACCTTGGTGCAAGAATCAGAATATGCAGCGTGGATGTCTGTTTGGGGCTTCAGAGCTAATCACTTCACTGTTAGCGTGAATCAGTTGAATGAAACTCAGGACTTAGCCGACGTAAACGAGAAACTAAAGAATGCTGGCTTCCTGTTAAACCAGTCAGGTGGTGAAATTAAAGGAAGTGCTGAAGTGTTCTTGGCGCAATCTTCAACAATCGCTGATCGTATAGCTGTTAATTTTGATGAAGGTGAAATGATAGTACCTTCTTGCTTCTACGAGTTTGCTCAACGTTATCCTATGTCGAACGGTGAACTATACTCGGGCTTTGTCGCTGCTTCTGCAGATAAAATCTTTGAAAGCACGAATACTACGACAGATATCAAAAAAGCAGGCTAGCCTGCTTTCTGGAGAAGCGAGTTTTATTAACGAAACTCCGGTGCTCGTTGAATAAGCTCGCCTCTAGATGACTACCTGAGTTCTTTGCTCTGGCATACCCATAGACAAGACGAAAGGCATTTCCTTCTGTTTCTGTATAAAGTCTGCCTTATTCCCTATTTCCAGCCATTGATGTTGGACTAAACACTGCCCAATAGCGCCGCCTAGAGTAGCACCGGGACCTAAAATAATGACTTTGTCTGGTGCAAATTCTTTTAAGCTCACCTCTATCGCTTTACTAAAGTCATAGGGTTCGGTGACTTGATGCCCAAGCGTGTATTCATAAAGAGCATCCAAATTTGTCGCATAAGGCTGCCAAATATGCCCTCTTCCATCCACCAAGGGTACATCAGGTGTCTGGAAAAGCGTTGGACTCAGCACAGCTCTCGCCTTTTTGCTAATGGAATCGAGGAGCGGTGTATGGAATGCTGCATGGTTGTGCAATCCCATGGGATAACGATCTTGGATGGGAGGTAAGGCTTTTTGTAAAGCCTCTAGTGCAAGTTGATTCCCGCCTAGAACGAGGTAACCCCCCAAATAGATAGAATCATAAACTTCTGCACCTTCAATATTGGCAACTAAGGCTTTTGCTTTATCTATCTCTTGCAGGAGTTGCGGATCGACGTGCCAATTTTCGTCAACAACAGGATAGATAAGCTGACCACCGATAATACCATCAGTCATCATTGACCCCATGGTATTAATAAGCTCTATAGAAGATTGAGCGTTAAGCGCATTTGAAAGTGCTAGTGCGATATACCAACCCATAGAATTGCCGGTAATGGCTTTGATATCGTATTGGTTTAAATCAATAGACTCGTAATCACCTTTCGCACACGCATAGATAAGCGCGGAGGCATTTTCACCAGCAGTATGCATTTTCATTTGGTAGCGAGCGGCCTTATCCAATTCGCTGACGCTTACTTGTTCAAGCTGAGT
This sequence comes from Alteromonadaceae bacterium M269, assembly GCA_004353515.1. Lineage (GTDB taxonomy): Bacteria > Pseudomonadota > Gammaproteobacteria > Enterobacterales > Alteromonadaceae > M269. The sequence continues at coordinate 535,974 of SMNZ01000005.1, forward strand.
TCTCAATGCATCAATAGGCTCGAGGATATATAGCTTGTCTGAATGGTGACGATGGAAATAACCAAGCTCATCTTTGTTATAGGTGCCTCTGCCTGGGCAGACAACGACGGCTGTTTCTTTTCTTGGAGGAGTCATCGCTTATTTTCCTTTAGTCATTGCAAGTGCAGTGTCGACTATTTCTTCCACGCTGGGCAGAACAAGGTAAGAGGCACTACCAAGGGGGATGAAGCAGTCTTGAGCAGTAATGCGTTGCATTGGCTGCTTTGTTTGATTTTCTGAGAACAACGCCATCAACGCTTCGCTGATAGAGCCTGTTCTTCTGCATTCATCAACGACAAGGATATGCTCACAGCCTGCGACTGCTTCTAAAATGGCTTGCTCATTAAGTGGTGCAAGCCAACGCAAATCAATAATGCGGCAATCAATACCTTGCGCTGCAAGAAGCTTCTCTGCTTTTCGGCTAAGGTAATAGCCATTTCCATAGCTGACGATAGCCAGCTTCCTACCTTCCCCGTAAATACCTAAATCACCCAAAGCCATTGGCTGTGTATCATTTGGGTGGGGATAATCGAAACACCATTGTCCATCACCAATCTCATGCAAGTCTTTTTGCATGTAAAGCGCTATGGGCTCAATGAAAATCACTAAACGTTGTTCACTATGAGCTAATTCGATACAGGTTCTTAGCATCTGCGCGGCGTCAGAACCGTTAGACGGACAGGCGATAATAACGCCAGGTATATCACGGAAAACAGCAAATGAGTTGTCGTTATGGAAGTGTCCGCCAAAGCCTTTTTGGTAAGCGAGCCCCGCAATACGGATAACCATTGGATTGGTAAATTGTCCGTTTGAGAAGAAAGGTAGGGTCGCCGCTTCACCTCGGATTTGGTCTTCAGCGTTATGCACGTATGCCAAAAACTGAATTTCTGGAATAGGTAAAAAGCCATTGTGAGCTAGACCAATAGCTAAACCTAAAATTGATTGCTCATCAAGCAGGGTATTAATAACACGCGCTGGACCAAACTCTTCGCAAAGGTGTGATGTAACGTTGTATACACCGCCTTTGCGTGCAATGTCTTCACCACACATGACAGTGTTGGGATAACTCGCCATGACATCGTGCAACGCCCAGTTAATCAGCTTCGCCATATGCTGTTTTTTGCTGAAGTTGTGTCTTTCATGTTTAAACAGTGACGTACGTCGTTCTTCCGTTAATGTCACTGGTAATGAAGAGCTCTCAACCTTGGGTGGAATGATGCTTTGCATAACCTGTTTCGCATTTTCTAAGCGAGGGCGATTACATGCTAATTCGCTCACTCTTTTCACTCGTTCTTCAACAGATTGATAGAGATCGATAACTTGCTCTGGGCTCATCAAACCGCGGTGAATAAGCATGCTGGCGTTATGCATCAAAGGATCTCGACTTTCTCCCTCTGCGATAGACTCTTTAGTGCGGTAGGCGGATTCGGTATCTGAACCGGCATGACCTAATAATCGAACCAGTTTCATATGCAGAAAGACGGGCTGGTGGCGTTTTCGAGCAATATGAATGGCATGTTGGGCTGTTTGGTATGTATCCAACAAATTCAAACCGTCGCATTGCAGATAATTTAATCCAGGACGGTGACTAAAGTTTGCTTCTATCCAACCTTTAGGGGTCGATGTAGAAATACCAATACCGTTATCTTCACACAAAAAGATGACAGGTAAAGGGGCCGACTGATAGCTAGCCCATGCCGCAGCATTGATCGCACCTTGTGCTGTTGAGTGGTTAGCTGATGCATCACCGAAACTGCACAAAATGACAGAGTCATTCTGTAATTTCCCTGTTAATCCAAGCTTGGAAGCTAATCCGATACTGTAAGCCGTTCCTACGGCTTTAGGTAAGTGGGAAGCAATGGTACTGGTTTGTGGTGGTATATAGAGTGAATGACTACCCAGTACTTTGTGTCTGCCACCGGATATAGGATCTTCTGACGAAGCTGCGAATGACAGCATCATGTCATAGAGTGGCGTCTGCCCTGGCAACTGCTTACTACGCTGAATCATGAAGGCACCACTGCGATAGTGTAAGAATGCCATATCATCGACTCTTAAAGCCGCAGCTACGGCAGCGTTTCCTTCGTGGCCTGAACTTCCAATCGTGTAAAAGCTTTTACCTTGCTTTTGCATAACACGAGATTGGTAGTCAAGGTGTCGGCTCATTACTTGCGACTCGAACATATCGATGATGTCACTGGGTGTTAGCGATGTGTCTTCTGGGCTGATTCCGCTTGTGTAAGTAGGTAGCACCCCAGACTTGACAGATTGGATGAATTTTTCGCTTAAGGGAAAGTTGATTGTGCCTTTAGGAGTATTCGACATGATCGATTAACCTTTATTTTTATTAACGTAGCTGCACAGATTGGATTCCATACCACCCTGTTTAAGGGGGTATGGGGGACAATTGGGTAAAGAAATTAGATGTTAACCAGTAAAAGCCTGAAGCCCAGTCTGGGCGCGCCCTAGTATGAGAGCGTGAACATCGTGTGTTCCTTCATAAGTGTTAACGGCTTCTAAATTCATTGCGTGGCGTATAACGTGGAACTCATCTGCGATACCGTTACCACCATGCATGTCACGGGCTACTCGTGCGATTTCCAACGCTTTGCCACAGGAATTACGTTTGATAAGAGAAATGGTTTCTGGAGCTAATATTCCTGAATCCATAGCGCGACCAGCCATTAAGCATGAACTCAAGCCGATGCTAATCTCAGTTTGCATATCAGCAAGCTTCTTCTGAATTAACTGAGTTGCGGCAAGAGGGCGGCCAAATTGATTTCTATCTAAAGTATATTGGCGAGCGGCGTGCCAACAGAACTCAGCGGCACCTAGTGCACCCCAAGCAATACCGTAACGGGCTTTGTTTAAACATCCGAATGGCCCACTCAAGCCTCGTGCATTAGGTAAACGGTTTTCTTCAGGAACAAAAACGTTATCCATGACAATTTCGCCAGTAATAGATGCTCGAAGTGAGAACTTACCTTCAATCTTGGGTGCAGATAGGCCTTCCATGCCCTTCTCTAGGATAAACCCAGTGATAACTCCATCTAATTTAGCCCAAACGACGAAAACATCAGCGATAGGTGAATTGGTGATCCACATTTTATTGCCTGTCAGGCTGTAGCCACCATCAACTGCTTTTGCTCGTGTTGTCATGCTAGCAGGATCAGAGCCTGAATCGGGCTCAGTAAGACCAAAGCACCCAACCCATTCACCTGTTGCCAGCTTAGGTAGGTATTTCATGCGCTGCTCTTCGCTACCATATTCGTGAATAGGGTGCATAACTAACGAACTTTGTACGCTCATGGCGCTGCGGTAACCACTGTCGACTCGCTCTACTTCTCGAGCAACAAGTCCGTAAGTAACGTAGTTCACACCAGCACACCCGTATTTTTCGGGCAAAGTAGCGCCGAGTAGGCCAAGTTCGCCAAGCTCATTCATGATCTCGCGATCAAAAACTTCATTACGGTTTGCCATAAGTACTCGGCTCTGTAGCTTATCTTGGCAGTATTGATGAGCTGTATCTCTGACCAGCCTTTCTTCTTCTGAAAGCTGCGATTCAAGATGCAGCGGATCTTGCCAATCAAATTGAGGTTTTGAAGAGTTATTAGCCATAAGACACCCGTAATTCATCGTTTAAAATAAGAACGAACAGCATCATACGACTAAGTGAGCCGATACAAAAATATCAAAAAACTTTACGAGCTATAGGAAAATACTATAGCTTGGTTGAGTTATACATTATAAGCCGATAGGAGAGGTGATTTGGACCTAAGATCATTGCATTACTTTACTCTGGTCTATGAACACGGGAGTGTGAGTGCTGCTGCCAGAGCTAGTTACGTCGCTCAACCATCAATTTCATCTTCGATTAAACAGTTGGAGAGTGAGCTTCATTGCGATTTATTCAAGCGACATGCTAGGGGGGTTATTGCGACTGAATCAGGCGATGCGCTCTATAAGCAGGCAAAACAGTTGTTATCTCAAGCCGCGGCCATTAAGCAGAAGTTTTCGCATCAACAACAGAAGATACCTTTTCGGTTAGGGTTAGTGAAAGGGCTTGGCGTTGAGCGCATCACCACCATCTTGAAACGATTTATGTCATCTCAAGAGAATATGGAGCTGACTTTAGTACCGCCGGAGGAAAGTGCTGATGCTAAGATTATTAATAAAGAACTTCAGCAAAAAAACGAGACATTCCTACCTATGTGGGAAGAAGAGTATGTCTTAGCTATACCTGCCTCACATAAGCTGGCGTTAGAAAAGGAACTGGTATTAGAGGATTTAGCTGAGCTCCCTTTTGTTCAGCGCATAACTTGTGATGCCTGGCCGATCTTTGAACAGCAGCTCAATAAATCGAATATCGATATTGAGGTAAGAGCTAAAACTCAGACTGTTGAGTACGCAATTGGCTTGGTGAAGGCAGGCTTAGGCTGTGCATTACTACCCAAATATCCTGAGTTATTGAGTCAGCCTGATGTAGAATTTCGCTTGCTTGACGAGTTTACGTTTAAGCGACAGATAGGGCTCTGCTATTCGGAATACTCTGATAATATCGAAGCATTAAAAAAGTTAGCCGGGATTCATTGGCCGAATTAGAGCCTGTTGACTCTATCCTATTTTGGGTTAAATGTGCTTTACAAATTTTGATATTGGTCGATAAGCTGTTTAGTTAGTGCACATTAATAAGGTTGTTATGTATAAATTAATACCGCTTTTATTTGTTTTATTGAGCTTTCAGTTAAAAGCTCAAACGAATGATATTAAGGCTGTACAAATATATAGCCAAGACGAGCTGATCCGCCTTATTAATCGTAATGAACATTTGTCGCAGGTTGTGTTAGATAAGTGTCAGTTAGTCCAAGATATTGAAGCAAGAGCTCAAACGCTAAAAATACCCGCTTACCAATTCCTTTGGGGAGACATGCTAGCATGGGGTGTTTGTGTCGAGAGTGACGCAGAGCGTGGCGTTTATTACATGCGACAAGCTGCTGAGCAAGGTTTAGCAGCAGCCTTTGAACAACTGGGGCGCTATCATAGAGATGGAAAACTAGTACAAACAGACAAAGAGAAGGCTGTTCGTTACTTTTACGAATCAAGTTATCTCGGAAATCAAAAAGCACAAATTCAGTTAGCTGAGATGTTTGTTGACGGATATGGCAGCCCTTACGACTACGAAGAAGCTTACCATTGGCTGTATAACTCAATTACAGCAGATGAGGATACGCATAGAAGAATTGCTGTTTGCCTTGACGGGCTAGAGAGATTGATGAGTCCTAAAAGCGTCCGAAATGCTAAGCGACCTCTAGATAGCTAGGGTCTGTTGATCTTTGCTGTACAGTTTTGCAGCGAGTTGTTTGTTATTTAGACCAAGAAGAGGCTTTGCCGTGTAGCAATCTACACAATTAGGCTCTGATGCAGGATAAATAACAAACAAACGCTGTCCGAAGGATTCGTCACAAAGGCTTCTTGCTTTTTGTTGCGTACTTTTGACTTATATTTATAAGCCTGCAAGTCCACGCCTCAATCAAAAAGCCTTTATTTAGAACAAAATCTATACAGCAAAGATCAGCAGACCCTAGTAACTCACTAAATAGATAATTAAACAATGGCTGCATATTTTGCAGCCAACACCCAGTAGATTCGGTATACTCTGTAAAAACCTTCCTACATTGCCTTAACTGAATCGGACTAAATGAGCCAAGACCCCCACTTCGAACGCGAACAACAAAAATACGAAAACCCCGTTGCCAGCCGCGAATTTTTACTACAAACATTAGCAGAAACTAAACAACCACTGAGTTTTATGGATATCTGTCATCTGGTGAATGCTAACGATGAAGACTCTCGCATTGGGATACAACGCAGGCTTCGAGCAATGGAAAGGGAAGGGCAGGTCCACTTCAATCGTCATAAAAAGTATGAACTAGCAGATCAATCAGACCTTATTAAAGGGCGCGTTATTGGTCATCGAGATGGATTTGGCTTTCTAGCGAGAGAAGGCGGAGGCAAAGATCTTTTCATCCCAATTAATCAAATGCAGGTTTATTTGCCGGGTGATCTTGTTTTAGCCAAAGAGACCAATGCCTCTTCAAAAGGTAGAACAGAAGCAAAAATAGTCCGCTTACTCGAACCCAGAGCTGAAGCGATTGTTGGGCGTTATTATGTTGAAGCCGGTGTTGGTGTTGTTATTCCTGATGATAGTCGCATATCTCACGAAATATTTATTGTTGATAAGCACACTCAGGGAGCGAGGCAAGGCAACATTGTCGTGGTTGAGATAACAGAAAGGCCTCGTCATAGACGTAATGCAGTAGGCAAGATAACTGAAATACTCGGTGATCATATGGCACCAGGTATGGAAATCGAAATGGCATTACGCACTTTTGATATCCCGCACAAATGGCCCCAAGGTGTAAAAAAACAAATTAAAGGGCTAGCTGAGTTTGTTGAAGACAAAGCGAAGGTTGGTCGAATAGATCTGCGTGATATGCCATTGGTGACCATTGATGGTGAAGACGCTCGAGACTTTGATGATGCTGTATTTTGCCGACCTGATGATGATGGTGGTTGGATACTATGGGTCGCTATTGCGGATGTTAGCTATTACGTTCGTCCGGGAACGGCTTTAGATGATGAGGCTCAAAACAGAGGGACCTCGGTTTACTTCCCTGAGCAAGTTGTTCCTATGTTGCCAGAAGCTTTATCTAATGGATTGTGTTCATTAAACCCCGATGTCGACAGGTTGTGCATGACTTGTGAGATGTCCATAGGTGCTGATGGCGAGTTACAAAATGCACGTTTCTATGAAGCCGTGATGAAATCGAAAGCTCGACTGACCTACACTAAAGTTGCCGCTATATTAGATGGCGATCCCGAGCTACATAAGCGTTATCAAGAGTTTGTTCCTCATCTACGTGAACTTTACACTTTGTATAAAGTGTTGAGGAAAGCGCGTCAAGGCAGAGGTGCAATTGATTTTGAAACACAAGAAAGCCAGTTTATTTTTAATGCGCAGCGAAAGATAGACCATATTGTTCCTGTTGTACGCAATGATGCTCATAAGCTTATTGAAGAATGTATGATCATGGCTAATGTGGCGACAGCTAGATTCCTTGAAGAACATGAAGCAGAAGGCCTTTATCGAATCCACGATGAACCGGATGCAGATCGTTTAACAGCATTTAAATCTTATTTGGGTGAAGTCAGTATCCAACATAACTTAGGTGATGACGTCACACCTGCTGCTTTAGGTAAAGTGTTGTCAAAGGTGAATGGTCGACCTGATCAAGAGCTTATTCAAACCATGCTGCTGCGTTCAATGAAACAAGCGGTTTATGACAGAGAGAACATTGGGCATTTCGGTTTAGCATTAGAGGCTTATGCTCACTTTACCTCTCCTATTCGTCGATATCCTGATCTCGTTGTTCATAGAGCCATTAAAGCTGTTTTAAAGAAAAAGTTCGCTGAAAAGCCTCAGGGAGCCAAGAGCTATTCAGTTGATGAAGTTGAGTTGCTTGGTGAATCTTGTTCAATGACTGAGCGACGTGCCGATGATGCAACTCGTGATGTTAGCGACTGGTTGAAGTGTGAGTTCATGCAAGACCATGTTGGTGATAGTTTCGAAGGCGTTATTGCGTCAGTCACTAATTTCGGCTTTTTTGTTCGTCTCGCTGAGTTTCATATTGATGGTTTGGTACATATTACGAGCTTGGATAATGACTTCTATCATTATGATGAAGTTAAGCAACGCCTAGTGGGAGAGAGTAGAGGCGTGATATACAGATTGGGAGACGAACTTAAAGTTAAAGTCTCATCAGTTAATCTAGATGATCGCAAAATAGACTTTGTTCTTGATTTACCGAAAGGAACTAAAGCTGCACAGGTACGTAAACAAAGCAAAAGTCGCTCAAAAAAAATAGTGGATAAAGCTTCAGCTCCAAAAACTAAAGGACCTAAGAAGCGTCCTGCAAAGGGAACTTCGAAAGCTAAATCAAGAAAGTCGAAAGGAAGTAAGAATAAACCGGCTTCTTCAAGAGGAAAGAGATAAATGGCTCAACAAGAATGGCTATATGGCATTCATGCGCTAGAGGCGGTCCTGGCTAGAGAACCTGAACGTATCATTGAACTGTACCTGCTAAAAGGTAGAGATGATGACAGGTTTATGACCTTAGTTAATCAGGCAAGGCGATTTGGTATTGCAATACAGTTTTGTCAAAGGCGAACCCTAGACGAAAAAACAAAGGGAGAACAACACCAAGGTGTTGTTGCTAGAGCGAGACCTGCAAAGGTACTCGATGAGAAAGATCTCGATATCATCGTCGAAAGAGAAAACTCCCCGTTTTTATTATTACTTGATGGTGTGACTGATCCTCATAATCTTGGCGCCTGCTTGCGCTCTGCTGATGCAGCCGGTGTACATGCCGTTATTGTTCCTAAAGATAAGTCAGCGGCGCTGACGCCTATAGTGAGGAAGGTTGCATGCGGAGCTGCGGAGGTAGTCCCACTCATACAAGTAACGAACCTTTCTCGTACAATGAGAGACCTACAGCAAGCTGGAGTTTGGGTTGTTGGTACAGCAGGAGAGGCAACTCAAACTATCTACGAGACTAAAATGGAAGGATCTCTTGGTTTAGTTATGGGAGCAGAAGGCAAAGGTATGCGTCGTTTGACACGTGAAAATTGCGACGAATTAATAAAATTACCTATGGCTGGTTCAGTTTCTAGTTTAAATGTTTCCGTTGCGACAGGAATTTGCTTATTTGAGGCAGTAAGACAACGCCTTAAATAACAATAAGTTAGAGACTTTTTTTGTCCCGGTAAGGTTTTTTTTTACCATGTGTAACGCATTCCACTTTTTTTTTCATAGCATAGTCATGTGGCAAAACAGCAATGTTTGTATGAAAAATAAAGGGGTATAGCGATGTATATGACTGGTAGAGATTTACGTAGAATGCGTTTGAGCGCTCACAGAACTACTTCTGATATGGCAAGAATTGCTGGCGTTAAAACGCGTAAGACATATGAAAACTGGGAAAAGAATGTAGGCACGCCTAGCATCAATCAATTTGTGGCGATGTGCGATGGCTGCGATATTGATTCAGCTAAGTTCGTTGGATTAATGCTTCAACGTCCTTCACTACAAGACGAAGTGAACTTATCACAAGCAAGTAAGTAAACTTACATAAAGCTTAAGTCTTGATATCGAACGCTGTCATGGCGTTCGATAAGCTTCTCTTTCTCTTCTTTATTTACCCTTCCATCAATACACACCTAATTTGTGTTGTTAAGTTAAGGGGCCTCCAACAAGTCGAAATAGCTGCCTGCTTTAAACCTATGCGTGACTTCATATCATTTCCTTGGCTTATCCCTGAACACCAAATATCGACTGAAGACTAAGTATTAGCTAATAATTGCCTCCATTAGGCCCTTTATTGAGTTTTGATGTGTCTGTTGTGACAGAATTTTTTTTATTTTAGCGAATTTTATAACACCTTAAATAACAATAGGTTAGGAACTTTTTTTGTCCCGGTAAGGTTATTTTTTACCGTGTGTAACGCATTCCACTTTTTTTTTCATAGCATAGTCATGTGGCAAAACAGCAATGTTTGAATGAAAAGTAAAGGGGTATAGCGATGTATATGACTGGTAGAGATTTACGTAGAATGCGTTTGAATGCTCACAGAACTACTTCTGATATGGCAAGAATTGCTGGCGTTAAAACGCGTAAAACATATGAAAATTGGGAAAAGAATGTAGGCACGCCTAGCATCAATCAATTTGTGGCTATGTGCGATGGCTGCAACATTGATTCAGCTAAGTTCGTTGGATTAATGCTTCAACGTCCTTCACTACAAGACGAAGTGAACTTATCACAAGCAAGTAAGTAAACTTACATAAAGCTTAAGTCTTGATATCGAACGCTGTCATGGCGTTCGATAAGTTCCTCTCTTTCTCTTCTCCATTTATAAATCCGTGTTTGATTAATTTGAACGTTTAGAACAGTTTCTCTTTAATCGTTTTTATTTACAAACTCACCTATTAACGCGGCACTCCATAGAGCCAAAGATGACACTAACGAATTGTGTTTATTTGGTGGTAAATCAATTCTTGCTTTCGGATGTCATTTAGAGGCATTCCAACTAGCTGCCATACGGTTATCTGGCGCTAATTATCTAGCTTAAAACAGCTCTCATTTGAGTACTCGAAATTGGCCCAGTAGGCTCATAATAATTTTTTAAAATACGGGTATCCCTCACCGAAGTTTTCTGTTATCATTTCGCGCCCTTTTTATAGGGGTATGTACAAATAGTCAGCAATTTCAGCCGATTATTTACGGAAATGGCTCGGAAGAGTCTTAACCATGAGCGGAGCACTAACATGATCCAAATGCAAACTAACCTGGATGTTGCCGACAATTCCGGCGCTCGCAGGGTTCAGTGTATTAAGGTTCTTGGTGGCTCGCACCGTCGTTATGCACACATCGGTGATGTCATCAAGGTTACTGTGAAAGAAGCGATTCCTCGCGGTAAAGTTAAAAAAGGTGACGTACTGAATGCAGTGGTGGTGCGTACTAAAAAAGGCGTGCGTCGTCCTGACGGATCTACGATTCGTTTCGACAGTAATGCAGCAGTGTTATTAAACACTAATAAACAACCTATCGGTACGCGTATCTTTGGCCCAGTAACACGCGAACTTCGTGCAGATAACATGAAGATCGTTTCTCTGGCCCCTGAGGTACTTTAAGGAGTCACGATAATGGCTAGAAAAATTCGTCGTGATGATGAAGTTGTCGTATTGGCCGGCAAAGATAAAGGTAAAACAGGCAAAGTGCTTAAAGTATTACCTCAGTCTGACCGTCTAATCGTAGAAGGTGTGAATGTAGTCAAGAAGCATCAGAAGCCCAACCCACAGTTGCAGGTTCCTGGTGGTATTGTTGATAAAGAAGCTACTATTCACGTATCAAATGTAGCGATTCTTAACCCTAAAACGGGTAAAGCAGATCGCGTTGGTTTCCGTTTCGAAGACGAGAAGAAAGTTCGTTTCTTTAAGTCTAACGGCGAACTAGTTTAATAATTGGAGTTTACGATGGCGAAACTGCATGAATTCTATAAAGAAAACGTAGTAGCTGAACTTGTTAAGCAGTTTGGTTACGACAGTGTCATGCAAGTCCCTCGGATAGAAAAAATCACCTTAAACATGGGTTTAGGTGAAGCTGTAGCTGACAAAAAAGTGCTTGAAAGCGCTACTGGTGATATGGCCGCGATTGCTGGTCAAAAGCCTGTTGTTACTGTAGCTCGTAAATCTGTAGCGGGTTTTAAAATCCGTGAAGGTTATCCGATTGGCTGTAAAGTTACCTTACGCGGTGAGCGTATGTGGGAATTTTTGGAGCGATTGATTTCTATTGCTATTCCTCGTATTCGCGATTTTCGTGGTTTAAACCCGAAATCGTTTGATGGTCGTGGAAACTACAGCATGGGTATTCGTGAGCAAATTATCTTTCCTGAAATTGACTACGACAAAGTAGACAAGATTCGTGGAATGGATATCACCATTACTACCACAGCGAACACAAATGACGAAGCAAAAGCGCTTTTAAGTGCCTTTAGCTTTCCATTTAGAAAATAAGGCGTAGGGTTATGGCAAAACAATCAATGAAAGCGCGTGAAGTAAAACGTGCTAAATTAGTTGAAAAGTACGCTGAAAAGCGTGCGGCATTGAAAGCTATTATTAGCAATGTCAATACTTCTGACGAAGAGCGTTGGGATGCTGTGCTTAAGTTGCAACAGTTACCACGTAATTCTTCTCGTTCACGGTTGCATAACCGTTGCCGTATCACTGGACGTCCTCATGGCTACTTGCGTAAGTTCGGCTTAAGCCGTATCAAATTGCGCGAAGCAGCGATGCGTGGTGAAGTCCCTGGCCTTAAAAAAGCCAGCTGGTAAGGAGTAGCTGATATGAGCATGCAAGATCCTATTGCGGATATGTTTACCCGCATTCGTAACGGCCAACAGGCAAATAAAGTTTCTGTTTCTATGCCTTCATCAAAGCTTCGCGTTGCTATTTGTAACGTGTTGAAAGAAGAAGGTTACATTACAGACTTTGCTGTGTCTGAAGACGTTAAGCCTGTATTGGAAGTAACACTTAAGTACTTCCAAGGCGAAAAAGTTATTGAGTTGATTGAGCGCGTAAGTCGCCCTGGTCTACGAATCTACAAAAAGAGAGATGAGTTACCAAAAGTTATGGGTGGTTTAGGTGTTGCTATCGTGTCTACCTCTAAAGGTGTGATGACTGAACGTGCTGCGCGTAAAGCGGGTATGGGCGGTGAGATCATCGGTTATGTTGCGTAACGGGAGATAGAATATGTCACGAGTAGCAAAAGCTCCTGTCGAATTAAGCTCTGGTGTTGAAGTCACTATTGTTGGGCAGGAAGTTACAATCAAAGGTAAAAACGGTTCTCTTAACAGAGTTTTCAATGAAGCGGTTGAAATTGTACAAGAAGATAACCATCTAAAAGCTATGCCTCGTGAAGGTAAAGTTAATGGATGGGCTCAAGCTGGTACAGCTCGCGCGTTATTGAATGCAATGGTTATAGGTGTAACCGATGGTTTTGAGAGAAAGTTAACGTTAAATGGTGTTGGTTACCGTGCTCAAGCACAAGGTAAAAAACTTAATTTAACTCTTGGCTTCTCACACCCAGTCGCATACGAAATGCCGGAAGGTGTTTCAGTAGAAACTCCTAGTCAAACTGAAATCGTCGTTAAAGGCGCTGATAAGCAGTTGATAGGTCAAGTAGCAGCTAACATCCGCGCGTACCGTCCGCCAGAGCCTTACAAAGGTAAAGGTGTTCGTTATGCTGACGAAGTTGTGTTGCGTAAAGAAGCTAAGAAGAAGTAGGAGTAGGTAGATGGATAAGAAAGCAGCTCGCTTGCGTCGTGCTACCCGTGCCCGCAAGAAGATTAGTGAATTAGCCGCACACCGTCTAGTGGTTCACAGAACCCCTCGTCACATATACGCGCAGTTGATCGCACCTAGCGGTTCAGAAGTTTTAGCTTCTGCATCGACTGTTGAAGCAGACGTTCGTAAAGAATTGAGCTCAACAGGAAATGTTGCTGCAGCTGTTGTTGTTGGTAAGGCGATTGCTGAAAGAGCTATCGAAAAAGGCGTTAACACCGTCGCTTTTGATCGCAGTGGTTTCAAATATCACGGTCGCGTTAAAGCGTTGGCCGATGCTGCTCGCGAAGCAGGCCTTCAGTTCTAGGAGTTGGTAATGGCTAAACAAGAAGTTCAAAACGGTGAACTATTAGAGAAATTGATTGCTGTTAACCGCGTATCTAAAGTGGTTAAAGGTGGTCGAATCTTTAGTTTTACTGCCCTGACAGTAGTTGGTGATGGTAATGGCCGTGTAGGTTTCGGTTACGGTAAAGCGCGTGAAGTGCCTGCCGCTATCCAAAAAGCGATGGAAAAAGCTCGTCGCAATTTGGTAACTGTAGATCTTAACGGTAATACATTGCAGCATCCTATTAAAGGACGCCACTCTGGTTCTCAGGTTTACATGCAACCTGCTTCTGAAGGTACAGGTATCATTGCCGGTGGTGCAATGCGTGCAGTACTAGAAGTTGCTGGTGTGCAAAACGTATTGTCTAAGTGCTATGGCTCTACGAATCCAATTAACGTTGTTCGTGCAACAATCAACGCACTAGTAGAGATGAACTCTCCAGAGAGCATCGCTGCGAAGCGTGGTTTAACTGTTGAACAAATCTTGGGGTAGATGATTATGGCTGCAATGATAAAAGTTAAACAGACTAAAAGCTCAATTGGTCGTTTGCCTAAGCATAAGGCAACGCTAACTGGCTTAGGTTTGCGTCGTATTGGTCATGTTCGTGAACTTGAAGATACGCCTGCCGTTAGAGGCATGATTAACCGTGTATATTACATGGTTGAGATTGTGGAGGAGTAACAGATGCATTTAAATACTCTTGCTCCTGCTCCAGGGGCTAAAAATTCAGGTAAACGCGTCGGTCGTGGTATCGGTTCTGGTCTAGGTAAAACAGGTGGCCGTGGTCACAAAGGTCAGAAGAGCCGCTCAGGTGGTTCAGTTAAGCCAGGATTCGAAGGCGGACAAATGCCAATACAGCGTCGTCTACCTAAGTTTGGTTTTACTTCACGAGTGTCTTTCGTTAAAGACCAAGTGACGTTGAGCGAAATTGCTAAAGTAGAGGGTGACGTAGTTTCACTAGAATCACTTAAAGCTGCAGGATTAGTTAAGAAAGAAATCCTACACGTTAAAGTGATGAAGAGTGGTGAGATTACTCGCGCTGTAACAGTAAGTGGTTTGAAGGTTACTAAAGGCGCTCTAGCAGCTATTGAAGCCGCTGGCGGTAAAGTAGAGGAATAAGCTAAATGGCTAAGCCAGGATCGGAAAAATCAGGTGGGTTGAGTGAACTGAAGTCACGACTGTTGTTCGTACTTGGTGCGATCATAGTATTCAGACTTGGTTCGTTTGTACCACTCCCTGGTATTGACGGTAACGTGTTGGCGGATTTATTCGATCAACAAAAAGGTACTATCGTAGAAATGTTTAACATGTTCTCCGGTGGTGCTTTGGAACGTGCGTCAGTATTCGCGTTAGGAATCATGCCCTATATTTCGGCATCTATCATTATGCAACTTTTGACAGTTGTACATCCAACAATGATGGAGTTGAAAAAGGAAGGCCAAGCAGGACAGCGTAAGATAAATCAATACACGCGTTACTTTACGTTAGTGTTATCTATCTTTCAGGCAACGGCTATTGCTAACGGATTGCCTAGCTTAGTCAATGGATTAGTGATTAATCCAGGCTTTGGATTCTACTTCACAGCAGTAGTCAGCTTAGTTACTGGCACAATGTTTTTGATGTGGTTAGGTGAACAAATCACTGAGCGTGGCATCGGTAACGGTATATCAATCCTGATATTTACTGGTATCGTTGCTGGCTTACCGACAGCCATCGGGCAAACGGCAGAGCAAGCGCGTCAAGGTGAAATCAACCTACTCTTTATGATGCTTATTGGTGTTATCGCAATTGCTGTAACTTACTTTGTAGTATTCGTTGAGCGTGGTCAGCGTCGAATCGTCGTTAACTATGCTAAGCGTCAACAAGGTCGTAAGGTATTTGCTGCACAAAGCACTCATTTGCCTCTTAAAGTCAATATGGCGGGTGTTATCCCCGCTATATTTGCATCAAGCATTATTTTATTCCCTGGTACGATTGCGACTTGGTTTGGGCAAAACCCTAACATGTCGTGGTTGCAGGATGTGTCGTTGATGTTATCTCCAGGTCAGCCTTTGTATGTCATTTTGTATGCAATGGCGATTATCTTCTTCTGTTTCTTCTATACAGCGTTGGTTTTCAACCCTCGCGAGACAGCAGACAACTTGAAGAAGTCTGGTGCGTTTGTTCCTGGTATTCGTCCAGGTGAGCAAACGTCTAAGTACATCGATAAAGTAATGACGCGACTTACGTTAGCTGGTGCGTTGTATATAACCTTTATATGTTTAGTGCCCGAGTTCATGACAATCGCCTGGAATGTTCCATTCTATTTTGGCGGAACATCCTTGTTAATCATGGTTGTTGTTATCATGGACTTTATGGCGCAGGTGCAGACTCATTTGATGTCACATCAATATGATTCTGTTCTTAAAAAAGCAAACCTTAAAGGCTACGGCCGATAAGATTTGCGTTAACGGAGTGGTGTAATGAAAGTACGTGCATCCGTAAAAACGATTTGCCGTAACTGCAAAGTCATCAAGCGCAACGGTGTTGTGCGTGTTATTTGTAGTACTGA
Source organism: Alteromonadaceae bacterium M269 (assembly GCA_004353515.1). Classification (GTDB taxonomy): domain Bacteria; phylum Pseudomonadota; class Gammaproteobacteria; order Enterobacterales; family Alteromonadaceae; genus M269. The sequence continues at coordinate 551,846 of SMNZ01000005.1, forward strand.
TCCTAAGCACAAGCAAAGACAGGGCTAATCTAAACAGCTCGATTACGAGCTAATTTGTAATTCGAACGTCAAATAAGTATCCTTACGGGCTTTTTATTTTGGCAGACGACATAACTATGAGGAGATGTGTTAGTGGCCCGTATCGCTGGCATTAACATCCCTGGACACAAGCATGCTGTAATTGCTCTAAGAGCTATTTACGGCATTGGCGCTACTCGTTCAAAGAGTATTTGCGCAGCTGCAGGTGTCGCAGAGAGTACCAAGATCAACGATCTTGACGAAGAAACGATTGATAAACTACGTGACGAAGTTGCAAAGTTCACTGTTGAAGGTGATTTGCGTCGTGAAGTATCAATGAACATTAAACGCCTGATGGACTTGGGTTGCTTCCGTGGCATTCGTCACCGTCGCAGCTTACCTCTACGTGGTCAGCGCACTAAAACTAATGCGCGTACTCGTAAAGGTCCACGTAAGCCTATTAAGAAGTAACGGGAGTAAGTTATGGCAAAAGCACCAACACGCACCCGTAAAAAGGTAAAACGTCAGGTCGCAGACGGAATGGCTCATATCCATGCGTCTTTCAACAACACAATTGTGACGATTACTGATCGCCAAGGTAATGCACTTGCATGGGCTACGTCTGGTGGTTCTGGTTTCCGTGGTTCACGTAAATCAACTCCATTCGCAGCACAGGTTGCAGCTGAACGTGCAGCAACTGCGGCTCAGGAATACGGTTTGAAAAATCTTGAAGTTTTCGTAAAAGGACCGGGACCAGGCCGTGAGTCTGCTATCCGTGCTTTGAACGCAACAGGATACCGTATTACAAACATTACCGATGTGACTCCTATTCCTCACAACGGTTGTCGTCCACCTAAAAAGCGTCGCGTTTAATAACGCTGCGTCAGTTGGAGAAAGAACATGGCAAGATATTTGGGTCCAAAACTCAAACTTAGCCGCCGCGAAGGAACAGATTTGTTCTTGAAAAGCGGTGTTAGGGCGGTTGATTCTAAATGTAAAATCGACACAGCGCCTGGTCAACATGGAGCACGTCGTGGTCGTTTATCTGATTACGGTGTTCAGCTTCGTGAAAAACAAAAAGTTCGCCGTATGTACGGAGTTCTTGAGAAGCAGTTCCGTAATTACTACAAAGAAGCGGCACGTCTAAAAGGCAACACAGGTGAAAACTTGTTACAGCTTTTAGAACAACGCCTTGATAACGTTGTATATCGTATGGGTTATGCTAGTACGCGCGCAGAAGCACGTCAGTTAGTTAGTCATAAAGCCATCGTAGTTAACGGTCAAGTTGTCAACATCCCTTCTTTTAATGTTAAAGCTGACGATGTTGTCGCTGTTCGTGAAAAATCTAAGAACCAAGCTCGCATTGGCGCTGCTTTGGAATTGGCTGAGCAACGCGAAAAGCCAACTTGGATTGAAGTAGACAGCAAGAAAATGGAAGGTACGTTTAAGCGTATTCCAGAAAGAAGTGATTTGTCTGCTGAAATTAATGAACAGCTAATCGTTGAACTTTACAGTAAGTAAAGCTTAATAAGAGAGGAAATAATGTCGGGTTCTGTAACTGAATTCCTAAAGCCAAGATTGGTAGAAATTGATAACGTTAATGAAACACGTGCCAAGGTAACTCTTGAGCCACTAGAGCGTGGTTTTGGTCATACTCTTGGTAATGCTTTACGTCGTATCTTACTTTCGTCTATGCCTGGTTGTGCAGTGACTGAAGTAGAAATTGACGGTGTGTTGCATGAATACAGCACAAAAGAAGGTGTGCAAGAAGATGTTATTGAGATCTTGCTTAATCTTAAAGGTTTAGCGGTACTTCTTGAGGGTAAAACGGAAGCGACGTTGACTCTAGTGAAGTCTGGTGCGGGCCCTGTGTTGGCAGGCGACATACAGCATGACGGTGACGTTGAAATAGTTAACCCTAATCACGTTATCTGTACTTTAACGGGTGATTCAGAATTGAACATGCGTATTAAAGTCGAAAAAGGTCGTGGTTATGTTCCAGCCTCAGCACGTCGTTCCTCTGAAGAAGAAGACAGACCTATTGGTCGCTTGTTAGTTGATGCTTCATTTAGTCCAGTTGAGCGTATCGCTTATAACGTTGAGTCAGCTCGTGTTGAACAACGTACAGACTTGGACAAGTTAATCATCGATATGGAGACTAACGGGACAATCGATCCTGAGGAAGCGATTCGCCGTTCAGCTACTATACTAGCTGAGCAATTAGATGCGTTCGTTGAACTTAGAGATATCTCTGAGCCTGTTGAGAAAGAAGAGAAGCCGGAATTTGATCCGATTCTACTTCGCCCTGTTGATGACTTAGAACTTACAGTTCGTTCTGCGAACTGTTTGAAAGCTGAAGCTATCCAGTATATTGGTGACTTGGTACAACGCACCGAAGTTGAGTTGTTGAAAACACCTAACTTGGGTAAAAAATCTCTTACTGAGATTAAAGACGTTCTTGCCTCTCGCGGCTTATCTTTGGGTATGCGCCTTGAAAATTGGCCACCTGAAAGTATTGCTGACAGAGACTAATTAAGTCGTTCAGTCAAACTGATTTGTAAAGAAGGATAGAACTATGCGCCATCGTAAGAGTGGTCGTCAGTTAAATCGAAATAGTAGCCATCGCCAAGCTATGTTCAAAAACATGGCTGGTTCGTTGGTTAAACATGAATTGATTAAGACGACATTACCAAAAGCGAAAGAACTTCGCCGCGTAATAGAACCTTTAATCACTCTGTCTAAACAAGACAGTGTTGCGAATCGCCGTTTAGCTATGGCTCGTACAGGTGATAAAGAAGTAGTCGGTAAATTATTCAACGAGTTAGGCCCTCGCTATGAAACGCGTCCAGGCGGTTACATTCGCATTTTGAAATGCGGATTCCGTACAGGTGACAATGCGCCAATGGCATACGTAGAGCTTGTTGACCGCCCAGTTGTTGAAGAAGTCGAAGAGACTGAAGAAGAAACAGCAGCGGAATAAATACTGCTAATATAAGAAAAACCCGGCATTAGTCGGGTTTTTTATGTTCAAATGGAAATGTAAAAGTAGGAGTTACTTCTTCTCTTCTAGAATTGCTGCAACTTGTTCCGTTGTTGCACCACCTAAGATTGCGTACTTGGTGATCTCTTCGTCTGACAAACCAGATGTTTTTCCTGACTCAATAATCTTTTCTACTTGTCCTCTCTGATGCATCGATTGCTTAACAGCAGTACTAACAACAGATTCTGCTTGTCCTGGGAAAATAGCTAAAAGAGAATCCACTACATATTCAGCAGCTACCGGAACAGCTTTAAGTGCTGAACGTACTATCTCCTTTAATCTGCTTGGATGTTGTTTACCTACGGACTGAACAATGGTTTCTGCAGAGTCGGGTTGAGTTACAACTGCAACTCTTACAATCTCGCCTAATTCGTCAGGTTCGCTATTAACTGCTGCATTAACAACGAAATCTACATAACCAGGTTCTGCATTAATAGCAACGCGTACTATATCAAGGCAATCGGAAACGCCTTTTTCTAGAGAAATTCTAACAACGTCTTCTGTTAGAGCGGGTTGAGATGAAATTGCCGCATGAATGATTTCGCGATATTGATCGGGATATAAATCAAGTGCGTTAGCAACTATTGATTCTACATGTTGAGGGTAGTGGCTGGTAATACTCTTAACAGCTCTACCAATGGACATGTTTTGCGTAACTTGTCTTTCAATGAAATCTTTTGTGATAAGCGATTTGTCATCATTGCTCTGTTGCGACGCAGAAATTGCTAAGCAACTAGCCGACGCCAGCATACCAACCGAAAAGCACAGGACATTTATTTTTTTTATCATCATCTCACCTAAAAATTACAAGGCTTAAAATTGTCATCCTGGACGATGTTAAGTGTAGCCCTTAAATGTAACAAAAATGCTTTGAAAATACACATTAAAGTTACAACTGATTAAAACTTAGTCCCTATCATAAATAAAATACAAATTTTTTGGGTATGACTATTGACTGTTAGTTATAAATCCCTAAAATGCGCGCACTCTCATTTGACGGGTTAGATTGTTGGGTGAGGCGGTAGCGTTTAAATGGCTTTTAAAGGTGTTTAAATAGTACGGGAAGAGGTCAACTGAGATAGTTTAAAAAAACTTTCAAAACGCGGTTGACATCGAGAGAGGATGGCGTAGAATGCGCGTCCCGCTTGGGGAGAGACCTCAAGCCGCTAAGTTAAGACTTAGCCAAATGTTCTTTAACAATTGA
>SMNZ01000006.1 GCA_004353515.1 Alteromonadaceae bacterium M269
TTCCGAACTCAGCAGTGAAACGTATTAGCGGCGATGGTAGTGTAGGGTTTCCCTATGCGAGAGTAGCACACCGCCAGGCTTTCATTTAGACAGGCCCGCTAAACAGCGGGCTTTGTTGTTTCTGATACACCAAAAAGACACAGACAAAACGATTCCCCAACACATTGTAGGAGCAAGCTTTAGCTGCGAATAAAACCCTACTCCGCCTCCCATTTCTTCAGGTTAAGAAACTCCCGACGAGTTTTGGGGCCATAGGTTTGAAAATGGGGGCTAGGATTATTCTGGTAGTTCTCTTTAGCTAATGCCACTTTGTCTGTAGCCATCATAGCTCGAACTTCCGACATCGCAATCTTATAAGGCTTAACTGCATTAAGGCCAAAAATCTTGCTTTTGAGCTCAGGTGTCATATCAGCGTAGCCGAATTTGTCCCGCCATTCTTCTGATATTTGAAAAGCTCTAAATGCTTGGATTTGATCTTGTGGTGATCCGTACCAGATAGAGTCTGTTCCCCATAAAACATTATTAGCGCCTACATACTTAATTAACTTACCCATCAAATGAGCAGCTTGTTCTGGATGACGCATAACGAAGCGCCAAGTGGATCCTAACTCTGCATAAACATTGCTATTAGGCTTTATATCATTCTCGATAAGGGAAGTGACTAGTGAATCTATACCCCCACTTTTGTTACCTGGCCTATACGCTGTTTCGGTAATCGCTGGGTCAAATCCACTGTGATATATAATGAAGTTAACATCTGGGTATCGTTTGGCAACAATACCGATATCGGCACAAGTGCTGTGCTCATATGAACGGGGGCCGAAGGGGATGCCCTTGTGGATACAAATATTTTTGATACCTAGTTTGCGGGCTTTTTCTATGAAAGCTGTACCTATGTCATCATGGAGGAAAAAGCCTTTACCATCTGGACCCCATTGTGTGTAAGTCTTCCAAGCACTGATTTTCCATTTCTCTGCCAATTCGTCCATTCCCTGCAAATCGCCATCTTGATTAGGGTTAACTCGTCCATGCAAAAGTAAACGGTGATTACCTTCCAGTTCATCAACGATTCGCCTTGTTGCGTCCGCTTCGTCTATGGTGAGAGGCTCAGCTTCGCGGCGTGATGGGACAAATGACAGAACCATCATATTGGTGTCACTATCCATAAATACATCTTTAATAAACTGCTCGGGACCCAAGCATTGTAGGTAACTGCGATCACCTGGTAGTTCTGATAAACCACAGGAAGCATTTGGCAGGCCTGCAAATGGCCTTGCAGAGTCGGGCACTTGATTTAGCCATCTCCCATTAGGATCGACAAAATGCCCTTGAATATCAAAAATGAACTCGTTACCGCCGACTATTGAGTCTGCAACTTCTTTTTCGCTAGCCGATTCCTTATTGACTGCATAATAGCCTCCAGTTTGTCCTGCTTCTGCATTAACTTGATTAGCCACAAGTAGCGTACTCGCAACAGCGCAGCTGCTTAGTAAGAAGTCTCGCCTTTTCATGCCCAGATGGCGACTTTGCTTCTCAATAAAGTCTGATGCTGACTGATTTATATGGCATTCACGTTGGCTTAGCGTTGGCGGAACGAATTCACCGTTTGATGTACTATCAAATTTAATGGGTAAGGGGTGTTTGGTTGTCATGCTAGCCACACTTTTTATGGTAGGAGTAATCCTCAAAGTAACAGGCAACTCTATTTGATCCAGTGGAATGTGTTAATAAAATGTAAACATATTTGTATCATCTGAATATTCGGGTCATGTGGGAAGGGTTTACGTTGGTTTTACGGAGTAGAGTATGCTGTTCAACGTTGGTATTAGTTCTCCTGACGTTAATTGACCTGAGGTTTGAGTTAAGGGTTTATAGTAGTTTGTAAGAGTAGGTTTGACGATGAGGAACAAGCATGCGTATTCATGCCATTGACCAACTGAGAGGATTAGTCATCATATTAATGGCTTTGGACCATGTAAGAGATTTTTTTAGTCCTTATGCATACAGCCCTGAGGATTTAACTCAAACGTCCCCTGAGCTTTTCTACACGCGTTGGGTTACACACTTCTGTGCACCTATTTTCGTTTTCTTAACAGGTATTAGTGCCTACCTATTTGAGAAGAAATCTTCGAATAAGAACGAGTTACGAGACTTCCTGCTATCTCGGGGGCTTTGGCTTGTTTTTATTGAAATTGTTATCGTCAATGCGTCGTGGAAGTTCGCCATTTTACCTTGGTTCTTCGTTCAGGTTATTTGGGTTCTTGGAATTAGTATGATCATATTGGCTGGCTTAATCTACCTGCCAAGATCCGTGGTTTTTGTTTTTGGTTTGATCATCGTACTTGGCCACAACACTTTTGACGGTTTTCAATCGAGTGATTTTGAAACGACATCGTGGCTGTGGAAGTTGTTGCATGAGCCAGGTTGGATACCACTTAATAGCAAAGGCTTTGGGATTTTTGTTCTTTATCCCTTATTGCCTTGGGTAGGGCTGATGGCGTTGGGGTATGCCGGAGCGCATTGGTTAACCGATGAAAATCGATTTGTATCTCGTTCTATGCTGCTGGGTGTTGTGTTAACAGTTCTATTTATTGGGGTTCGTTGGCTTAATATCTATGTTGATCCTGTTCCTTGGGATACTCAGGAACGTGGAATGAGCTTTACTGTTATGTCCTTTCTAAATACGCAGAAGTACCCCGCTTCTCTGGCTTTTCTGTTAATGACCGTAGGCCCTGGAATGCTAATTCTCTCTTTGCTACACAAGACACAATCGATGTTAAATAGGCTTTTAGAGGTTTTTGGTAGCGTACCCTTTTTCTTTTATGTTCTGCATATACCCGTCATTCATGTCCTCTCTATTGCCTACTTTAAACCCACAATAAATGCATCTGTAGGTTGGCAGATGCAAACTTTCAATGGCTTTCCTGAAGGGTATGAGCCAAGTATGCTGAGGTTGTATATAGCGTGGATAGTGACCTTAGTTCTGATGTACTTTGCCTGTCGATGGTTCGCGAAGTATAAGCAAACTCATGATCAGTGGTGGCTGAAGTACCTTTAGTGGAAGCTACAAAGGTACTCCTATCACCTTAAACTTAGCAGATACTCCCAAATCTTTAGCACTCAGTCCCAAACTTATTGTCGCCTCTTGTTAAAGACAATGACTTGTTTAACTTGCTATGACGGCAGATTGCCTGTCTGAGCAAACGAGAGGAATTAACACATGAAAAAACTTATTTTGGGTGCAGCTCTAGGATTAACTGCATTAACATCAACAGTACTTGCCCATGATGCATTTTCATCTTATATAAACTCTAAGGGTGAAATGGTGCTTCCTGAAAATTATCAAACAGAAATGTCACACATGGGAAGCTTCTTAGTTCCAAGTGGCGGAGCTGCGGGGTTTCACCATGTCTACACTCAGCCTGAGACAATTGAGGCGTTTAAAGCAACTGGTGAGTTCCCAGACGGTGCTGTCATTATAAAAGAAATTAGAGGTACTGAGAAAGCTGACTATACGACAGGTGCCGGTGTAAGTTCAGCAACTGGAATAGCACAAGTCTTCATGATGATTAAAGATACCAAAGGCCGTTTCAAAGGCAACAAGCTTTGGGGTGAAGGCTGGGCTTGGAGTTTACACAAGCCAGGAAGTAATAAGAATGTGGCGACAGACTACAAGGTTGATTGCCTGGGTTGTCACGAGCCGGTTCGTAGCCAAGACTTTATCTACACCCAAGCTTACCCAATATTAGAAGCTGGAGGTTCAAGTAAAACATCTAATGCACCTGCGGGGTCTATGTCTTCAGGTAACTAATGTTTAGTCATATGTGGGCCATTTCCTGTCAAATGTCGGCTCACATATTTTTCAATTATTGAGGCAGTAGATGATTAGGTATCGGTCGTCGTCTGTTTTGTTTAGTAGCTGGATAGCTTTGGGCTAGGTAATTCAAAATTGTGTCTTCCGTTTTCGGGTCAAATTGCCATAATTTCTGTGTTTCCTGCATCCACCGGATTGTTGTAAGCCACTCTTCTCTGTTACCACGATTTGATGTCACTAGGTTTAATGAATGACAGGCGCTGCAATTAGCTTTGATAATTTCCCATCCTGGGTTTTTAATAAGTCCGGTACTTGGATCAACGTCTTGAGCACTTGAAGATAAGCTCACCAGAAGAAGAGTTATGGCTAACATTACTCTCATAGTTAGACTACCTTCACTGCAATACGATGACATGCATTATTCAAGTAACCTTTGGGATTCCATCCAGGTAGAACCATTGGCTGAGATTTACCTTGTTCATCCACAGCTCGAGCCCAAATTTCATAATATCCTGTTTCTGGTAACTCGATAGTTGAATTCCAATGTTGCCAAGCCAATCGGTTTTTGGGTTTTTCTAACGTAGCTTTTGACCATGTTGCACCAAAATCAATAGACACAAAAACTTCTTTGACCTGAAGATCACCTGCCCATGCGTGACCTCGAACACTGAGTTTTTTGGTTTGTTCGTGGATGACTCCAGATTTTGGATAAGTGATAAGTGACTTAACAGGCATTGATTCAATAATACACATGTCTTCATCAGCGACAGCTTGTCCTGGCTTTACGGGCTTGCAGGGAACTCGATAAGCCGTGCCGGTCATTTTTGCACCATCATGTACTTTGTTTCTAATAACTAGCTTCTTAAGCCATTTGCCGGACGCTGAGGCTGGCCAACCACTGCATATCAATCTCAAAGGATAGCCATGTAGCTGTGGTATGTCTTCGCCGTTCATTGCCCAGGCAATTAGTGTCTCGTCTTCGTTGGCTTTATGCATGGGTACGCCACGGGATATAGGATTTTTGCTTGGGTCACCGCTTAAGTGCTTATCTGCGCTGTAGTAGCCGATATAAACCGCATCGTCTTTGACGCCACAGTGCTTAAGCACATCTCTTAATCGCACTCCTGTCCATTCTGGGCAACCGACAGCCCCTGTTGTCCACTGATTGCCTTTAGCGGGTGGGTTGTACTCGCTTCTACCGTTACCGCCACACTCAAGTTGCAGTTGATAAGTATAATGCTTGAACTTCGATTTCAGCTCTTCGATCGAAAAGCTTTGTGGACGTTCACAGGATTCACCACCGATTTCTAATTGCCAATTGGAGGTATCTTTAACCTCGGGAGGAATGCCATTGTTACGCACAAATAAACGGCTTGCGGGCGTTATTTTGTCATCTAATAAGTGAGCGGGCGTTTCCGCATTAATAGGATGGTCGTTAAGTATGGTGAGGCCATCTTTGCCTTCCAACTTAAACGGCTGGGTGCTATCGGCAAAAGCGGCGGGTATTAAGCCAGCAGGCATAAATCGCGCAAAAGGAATGCTGGCCCCAATGGCTGCAGAAAGAGCCGATAAACCACTGTTTCGTAGAAAGCCCCTTCTAGTCAATGTATCAGTTTTCCTACCCCATAACTTTAAATCTGCATTGTCTGGATCACTACCATATAACTCATGAATGCCTATGGATTTTTGCTCTTTCTGTGACATGACCCTTTCTCTTGCTTATGCGGCTTAATCTCTAGTTAAAGTAGTATATCGCTAAAATAATAAAACTCGCTAAAAATAGTGTGTTGGCAACAATTAATCCAAAGGGTTTCCATCCAACAGCGGCAACTTCTTTTAGAGATGTCTTAATCCCTAATCCCGATATGGCTATCACCAGCAATATGCTGGATAAAGACGAAAGTAATTGTTTTATTTCAGTCGGAACAACGCCCGTACTGTTAAGTGTTAAAAAGAAAACGAAACCAATCAGAAAGTAGGGAATGAAGTCTTTAAGCTTAGTACGGCTGCCTCGACCAGTAACTTTGGGTCTATAGATAAAGGTCGCGATAAAGAACACGATCGGAATCAGTAGCGTGACACGCAATAACTTAACAAAGGTTGAAAGCTCACCAACATCCGATGATACGCTGTAACCCGCACCTACAACCTGAGCAACGTCATGAATGGTACCGCCAATAAACAAGCTGGTTTGTTGCTCATCTAACAAGAGATACCTTGCAATAAGAGGGTAAACCACCATGGCTAGAGTGCTTAACGTTGTCACTGAAATGACGGTTAAGATAGTCATTCGTCTGTTGTAGTCGTCATTGGGCATCACAGACGAAATAGCAAGTGCGGCAGAAGCACCGCAGATAGCGACTGAGCCACCTGCAAGTAACCCGAACCGATTCTCTAAACCAAGAATTCTTGCAGCAAAAAGCCCAAAAAAGATCGTGGCAATAACACCCGTGATAACAACAACAACGGGGATTAGGCCTAACGACATAATATCATCGACGGTTATGCGAATTCCTAGCAGTGCTATCCCTACTCTGAGCAAGGTCGTGGAAGAAAAGCAAATACCTGGCTCGCAAGTTGGGCTTTCCATTAGAAAGTTGAGTGCCATTCCTAGAAGTAATGCAAATAGCATAGTCGGCACACCATAGCTCAACGATAAAAAGTTAGCGGCAAAAGCGACAATGACGCATATAAGGACACCATGAAATAGCCGTTTAACTTGTTCTACCATAGAGATGTTATGAATCCTTCTAAGAGCTGTCTTTATTGAGATGATAAATACGATTTAATTTAAGGAAGATTATTGTCATATTTTTGAATAGAATGCCAAGGATTTGTTTGTTTTTTGGACTGATAGAGATATGGCTTACTGGTTATTTAAGACTGAACCTCAGGCTTTTAGCATTGATGATTTAGCGAATTGCCCCGACCAAACGGATTGCTGGGATGGCATCCGAAATTATCAAGCACGCAACTTTATGCGCGATAGCATTAAACTAGGTGATAAGGTTTTTATTTATCACTCCAGTTGCGACAAGGTCGGGATTGTGGGGTTGGCCGAAGTCGTTAAAGAGGGATACCACGACCATACTCAGTTTGATCCTGACGCCAAGTATTACGATCCTAAATCTAAGCCAGAAGCCCCGAGATGGTTCATGGTGGATGTGAAGTTTGTGAAGAAGTTCGAAAATATGCTGCCACTCACTGATATCAAAGCAATACCTGAAATAACAGAACTCCCATTGGTTAAGAAAGGAGGACGTCTGTCTGTTATGCCTGTTATCGAAAAAGAGTGGGATATTTTGATGGCTAGACTGTTATAGACTTGTAACAGTGTGCGCGAATGATGAGGGTTTTAGAAGTATCTGAAAACCCTCATTGATGTATTACTTTTGTTCTCTGGCAATAGCGCGATAAGCAATATCATCACGATAGAACATGCCCTGCCAGCTAATTTGGTTAACCAAATCATAAGCACTCGTTTGCGCATCGGAGACAGTTTCACCTAAAGCGGTTGCGCAAAGTACTCGCCCACCGCTAGTCGTAATCTCGTCATCGACCAACTTGGTTCCAGCATGAAAGACTTTTTGAGAGCTAGAATTATCGTTTTGCAAACCAGATATCACTAGGCCTTTGTCATAACTGCCAGGGTAGCCTCCTGCAGCTAGAACGACGCCAACGGCAGCTTGTGAGTCAAACTCGATATTGGCTTTATCGAGTTGCCCTGCGATTGCCTCTAAGCAGAGTTGTGTGAGATCAGACTTCAGTCTCATCATAATGGGCTGTGTTTCTGGATCGCCGAAGCGACAGTTGTACTCAATGACTTTGGGGGTACCGTCAGCCATAATCATTAGACCGGCATACAAGAAGCCTTTGTAAGGCATCTCTTCACTTGCCATACCTTGCACAGTTGGGTGAATGACTTCTTCCATAATCCTTTGGTGGATTTCAGGAGTAACAACAGGAGCTGGTGAGTATGCACCCATGCCACCCGTGTTAGGTCCTGTATCACCATTACCAACACGTTTATGATCTTGGCTAGTTGCGAAAGCTAATACATTTTTACCGTCAACCATAACGATAAAACTAGCTTCTTCGCCATCTAAAAACTCTTCGATAACAACTCTGCTTCCTGCATCACCAAAGCGATTGTCCGCAAGCATATCTTTAATTGCAGCTTCGGCTTCTTCCAGTGTCATTGCAACAATAACACCTTTACCGGCAGCTAAACCGTCAGCTTTAACAACGATAGGTGCGCCTTTCGTACGAACGTAGTTAATAGCTGGCTCAATCTCAGTAAAGTTTTGGTACTCTGCAGTAGGGATGTTGTGACGAGCTAAAAAGTCTTTGGTAAAGGCTTTTGAACCTTCCAACTGAGATGCGGCTTGGCTCGGACCAAAAATCTTTAACCCATTCGTTTCGAAAAGATCAACTACGCCATTAACGAGAGGAGCTTCAGGTCCAACTATGGTTAAGTCAATGCTTTGCTCAAGTGCAAAAGCAAGTAGGGCGTTGTTATCTTCTGCAGAAATATCAACATTCTCTAATTTACTTTCCGTGGCTGTCCCTGCATTACCTGGCGCCACATAGACAGTGTTTACGTTGGAAGATTGAGCGACTTTCCATGCCAAGGCGTGTTCGCGGCCACCGCCGCCGATTATAAGTACTTTCATTGATTCAGCTGCTTTAGGGTTGTTGATTATTTTATCGCTTAACAAACTTAAGTGTCATGCGGTCGCTTTCACCGATTGCTTGATACTTAGCTTTGTCCTTATCACCCAATCTGTAACGTGGTGCTAGTGTCCAAACACCGCTGGGGTGATCTGCTGTATCGTTAGCATTGGCATTAAGCTCACTGGTTGCAACTAACTCAAAACCAGCACGTTGCGCCATGTCGATAACATAAGATTGCTTAACATAGCCCGAATTTTTCTTTTCACGCATGTCAAAGTTTTCAGGCATACGGTGCTCTATAACACCTAATACGCCGCCTTGCTTAAGTGCTTTATGAAAAACAGCAAAAGCATTAGCAACACCTTGGTCGTCACCGCGCATGTACCAGTTATGGACATTTCTAAAGGTGAGTACTGCATCCAAAGAACCTTCTGGTGCAACCTCCACGCTGGTATCGTTTTGATTAAAAGACGTCATCTCGACTTTGCTGTAAGGAGCATAGTTTTTGACTTTATCTTCGAAACCTTTGCGTGAGTTACGGAAGAAGTTACCGGAGTTTTCATCAACATAAAAATGAGCTGCGTAGAGCTTGCCTTCATCGGCAACAAGAGGAGCTAAGATATTGGTATACCAGCCGCCGCCTGGCCATATTTCGGCAATCTTCATATCAGGCTCAATCCCTAAGAAGCGTAATGTCTGGATAGGGTGTCTGAATTCATCTCTTAGACGCTCTTGCCCTGTACGGTTCTCGTTACCGACCGCGTCGGCAATCGGATCGGCTGCAACAATAGCTGATGACGTTGTGATGGCTAAAGTGAAAAATAAACGACTTAGTGTTTTTCTCATGTCTTACTCCTTTGGGTCTGTTGCTATTAATGTCTAAAGTGGCGCATACCAGTGAATACCATAGCGATACCATGCTCGTTAGCTGCGTCGATAACTTCTTGATCGCGCATCGAGCCACCAGGTTGAATGACGGCTTTTATCCCGGCAGCTGCGGCTGCATCGATGCCGTCCCTAAACGGGAAGAAAGCGTCAGATGCCATCACTGAACCAGCGACTTCCAAATTTTCATCGGCAGCTTTGATTCCTGCAATTTTAGCTGAATAAACACGGCTCATTTGTCCGGCACCTATGCCGACGGTCGTCTTGTCTTTCGCATAAACAATCGCGTTGGATTTAACATATTTAGCGACTTTCCAACAGAACAGTAAATCGTCAAGTTGTTGCTGTGTTGGCTGGACTTTACTGACGACTTTAAGGTCGTCTTTTTCAACCATACCGAAATCTCTATCTTGTACTAGTAGCCCGCCGTTAACTCTTTTGATATCAAACTCATCAGTTAACTGACCTTGCCATTCGCCACAAACTAACAATCTGACGTTAGCTTTTGCTGAAAGTACTTGTTTCGCGCCGTCTGAAGCTTTGGGGGCAATAATAACCTCGACAAACTGACGATCGATAATCGCTTGAGCTGTTGCTTCATCCAATGTGCCGTTAAAAGCAATAATGCCGCCAAAGGCAGATGTTGGATCGGTTTTGTAGGCTTTGTCATAAGCCTCAAGCAATGTCTCGCCTGTTGAAACTCCGCAGGGATTTGCATGTTTAACGATAACGCAAGCCGGTTGAGTAAACTCCTTAACACATTCTAAAGCAGCGTCTGTGTCTGCAATATTGTTGTACGAGAGTGCCTTACCTTGAATTTGAGTTGCTGTTGAAACAGAAGCTTCTTGGATATTCTGTTCAACGTAAAAAGCCGCTGCCTGATGGCTGTTTTCGCCGTAGCGAAGATCTTGCTTTTTAACGAATTGATTGTTGAAAGTGCGAGGGAACTGGCTTGCTTCTTCGGAATCTGAAGATTGATTTACCATAGTACCGAAGTGATTAGCAATCATACCGTCATATTGTGCAGTGTGTTCAAACGCAGCAATAGCGAGATCGAAACGTGTTGCTTGAGTGAGTGAGTCATTATTGTTGTTCATCTCCTCAAGTACACGATTGTAATCACTAGCGTTAACAACAATAGCGACATCTTTATTGTTTTTAGCCGCCGCTCTAACCATTGTAGGACCACCAATATCGATGTTTTCAATTGCATCTTCAACGGTGCATTCAGGGTTAGCAACCGTCTGTGCAAAGGGATACAAGTTAACAACGACAAGATCGATAGGCGCAATGTCTTGTTCTTGCATGATGTCTGCATCGACATCTCTACGCCCTAGAATGCCACCATGAATTTTGGGATGCAGGGTTTTAACACGCCCTCCCATGATTTCAATTTGGCCTGTATGTTCAGATACATCAGTCACATCAATACCTTCTTTACGCAGCAGTGCAGCGGTACCGCCTGTGCTGAGTACTTGAATGTTCTTTTGACTGAGAGCTCTTGCGAAATCAACTATACCGGTCTTGTCAGACACACTGAGTAATGCGCGACGGATGGGTCTTGGCGTATCCATTAACGTGGATCCTCGTATCACTTATCTGTTAGCGCTAGGCGCATCATTGTTAAGAAATGCCCTTTGTGGGCGTTGGGAGCGCATTATATTGTATACCTATGCTATCTCAAGACGCTAGTTTCAGAGCTATCATTGGTATCAATGCTACAAAGAAAAAGAGCACCCATTGGTGCTCTTTTAATCTTAATTTGCTTTTAGTTCATGCCGTATGTTTTTAGCTTCTTGCGAAGAGTGCCTCGGTTAACACCCATCATGATGGCAGCGCGTGTTTGGTTGCCTCGAGTGTAAGTCATGACTTCTTCTAGAAGTGGTGCTTCGACTTCTGCAAGTACGAGGTCATAAAGGTTCTCGATATCGTTATTATCTAGTTGCTTTAGATATTTGTTTACGGCTTGTTTCACTGAGTCACGTAGTGGTTTTTGCGCTTGTGTCTGCGCTGGCGTTGTTACTGTAGTGGTAAACGGTGAAGTTACATTTTGATCGAACATATACAACCTGCTCTGTAATTAAAAACCAATTGGCGTCTATATTTCCTGTTAGAGATGTTCAGCTGCCAATACATTAAAATAGCTATCCAATGTGTCGAGCTGCTCTTGAGCATCCTCGATAGCATTAAACTGCTTACGAAATTGACGGTTAGGATCATGATCACTTAAATACCAACCCACGTGTTTACGGGCGATCCTAGGTCCTAAAAATTCACCATAAAACTGGTGAACATTACGGATATGGCGCAATAAAATGTCGCGCTTTTCCGCTATTGTTGGTGAACTTAAAAGCTCACCTGTTCGCAAATAATGGTTAATCTCGCGAAATATCCAAGGGCGACCTTGAGCTCCGCGACCAATCATAATTCCATCTGCGCCTGTGTAATCCAAAACGTGCTGCGCTTGTTGCACCGTTTCTATATCGCCATTAGCGACCACAGGTATTGATACTGCTTTCTTTATTGCTCGAATAGTGTCGTATTCAGCTTCACCTCTAAACATGCATGCCTTGGTGCGACCATGAACAGCTAGAGATTGAATACCGCTATCTTCCGCAATTAACGCTATTTCAACGCCATTTCTATTTTCGGGCTGCCAACCGGTACGAATCTTTAACGTAACCGGTACATCAACGGCTTTAACTACTGCCTGTAATATATCCTTAACCAAGTCCGGATATTGTAGTAGAGCGGATCCTGCCGCTTTTTTATTCACTTTTTTTGCAGGACAACCCATATTAATGTCAATAATTTGCGCGCCATTATCCACATTAAGTTGTGCTGCTAAAGCCATTTGCTCTGGATCGGAACCCGCAATCTGTACAGATCGAATGCCAGACTCGCCTGTATGATCCATGCGTAGCTTGGATTTCTGAGTGTTCCATACATCCGGATTACTAGACAACATTTCAGAGACAACAAGTCCAGCTCCCAGCTCTTTGCAAAGCTGGCGAAATGGCCTATCAGTGACGCCTGCCATCGGCGCTAAAATGACGTTATTTTCAAGCAGGTAAGGTCCAATTTGCATATTTACCCTCCCGACTTCAAAAAACGGCGCACAGTCTAGTGGTTTTTTGCCTCGAATGAAAGCCTAATAATTAAACAAATGTGTATTAAGTTATTTGGCTCAAGTTATTGCGGAGGTTACTGGTCAGACCTAAAAATTGTCAATAACAGCTAGTTATTTCTAATACCCGATACGCGAGACCAGTCACCTTCGATAGCAATTTTATCCATATCAAAATCTCTTTGATATAAATCGCTGATCCCTTGAGCTTGGTTCTCCAATATTCCAGACATCGCTAGTAAACCACCAGGCTTGCAATACGCTGTGATAATATCTTGTAGTTCGCGCAAAGGCCCTGAGAGTATGTTGGCGACAACAATGTCGGCTTCTAAGTTAGGCTGGTCCTGGGGGAGGTAAACTTCGATGGCGTCAGCAACGCCGTTTCTCTCAGCGTTGTCTTTGCTGGCAAGTAAAGCTTGTGGGTCGATATCAATGCCGATCACACGCTCTGCGCCTAATTTGAGAGCAGCTATCGCCAAAATACCTGAACCGCAGCCGAAATCGACAACGGTTTTACCCGTTAAATCTAAACCATCTAACCATCTCAAACACAGTGCTGTTGTTGGGTGAGTTCCTGTCCCAAATGCAAGGCCAGGGTCTAGCATAACGTTTACCGCACTTGGATCAGGAACGTCTCGCCAACTGGGGCATATCCATAGGCGCTCCCCGAATTGGGTTGGGTGGAAGTTATCCATCCACTCTCTTTCCCATTCCTTGTCCTCGAGCGGGTCCAACTTATAAACAAAGTTTTCACTCAGTACCTTGGCTTTACCGAGTTTGGCGATAACAGGAGGCATATCGAATTCAGCATCAAACAAGCCGACTACTCTTGTATCAGGCCAAAGTAATGTTTCACCAGGTTTAGGTTCATACATAGGAGTGTCTTTGGCATCGAGGAAGGTGACAGCCAATGCGCCGTTTGCCGACAACATATCACCCACTTGTTCTGCATGTTTAGCGGTGACATCGATCTTGAGTTGAATCCAAGGCATGGAATAAGGGACCTACAAATTAAAAAGGCATTATATCGTTTTAAGACTAATCTGCGTATCCCCTTCATTCGTTGAAAATAAAGTGAGCAAGAAAAAATAAAAAAACTTAACCCCTTTTTATTTATTAGCGCGTTAATGGATTAAAACAACCAAGAAAGGTAGGTCACTATGCTAATAACAGAGTCTACAAGCCATATCCATTTGCGTACTTTATCCAAAGCACTGAGTTTTAGTTTGATTGCGGCCGGTGTTACCTTCTCGCTTTTTGTGTTGATGCATAAATTGATTGAAAGTGACTTGGAAGGGATTGACACTCCAGAGCCTATACAGTTTGAAGGCGTTCTTTTTCAAGACGAGGAAATAAAAACTATTACGAAACAACCCATAAAGCCTATTGAACCAATGAAGGAACAGCCAAGGATGGAGGTTCCGCCTTTAGAGCCAATAGAGAACGATATAGATGTGTTTATTGAATCAGGGCCCGTTCAATTAATTAGCAAAGCTGAATTTAAAGGGTTTGAACCAGCAGCAACTGATCGTGATGTACGACCTATTGTTCGAGTACCGCCTCGCTATCCGCCTGATGCCGCGAGTAGAGGGCTAGAAGGTTGGGTTAGGTTATCCTTTAGCATTAATGAAGTGGGTGGTGTTGAAGATATTGAAGTGATCGACTCTGAGCCTAAGCGTATCTTCGATAGAGCTGCAAAACGTGCATTGGCCAGATGGAAATATCAACCTCAGGTAGAGCAAGGCCAAGCTATTGTGAGAACGGGGTTGAGTGTTATGCTTGAATTTAGCTTAGAGCAATAGTACCCGTCATCCTTGAAAATGCCTGTTTGTTGGCTGCACGGTCTCGCCACAATCACTTAGTTTATCTAAGCTCATGTGGATTATGAAATACGTCCTTGTATTTCACGAGAGCCATCCGATGGATGTTCAAATACATTCCAGATGTATTTGTCAATCGTTTGCCGCCGCCATGCATTTCCAATGATTTAGGGTAGACATATTAGTTTGAATTGGAGGCACCTGTTGTTTATTAATGCGGTAGAGTAGGCAATAGGTGTGAGTGTTCTGAACACGTAAGTCGTTTAAGGAGGAGTTTGTGAGTATTGCACTGACATTAAAAGGGTTGTTTTCCTCACAACAAACTAACGAGTGGTTGATGCAGAAATATGTTATCAGCTCAGATTCTGATGCCCTTTCTAAGCTCTACGAGAATTGCCAAAAGGATCTTTACCACTTCCTGCTCGTCAGCGCCAACGCGGAGTTAGCCGCTGAGATTAGCCAACGGACCTGGCTCAGAGTTATTGAAAAAAAACATTTATATCAAACGGATGGGCGTTTTATCGCATGGCTATTTACGCTTGGGCGTAATCAATTAATCGATGAGTATCGCCGCTCTTCTAAGTGGTGCGATGCCGATATGGATATTGATACTTTGGTATCTGATAAAGAGCTGGTACCGGAGAGTTCAAGTGACAAGTTGGTGTCGATGTTACAAGAGCTACCTTTTGCACAAAGAGAAGCTTTTTCCCTGCAACAAGAAGGTTTTGGGTTGCAGGAAATCTCAACTATTACGCATTCCCCGATTGAAACAGTAAAGAGCCGTCTGCGTTACGCAAGGCAGTCACTGAGAAAAGCATTAGAGAATTCTTATGAGTGAAGTAGATAAACCATTAGATGACAAGTTGTCTGAGCTTTATCAAGAGCATAAGCAAAAGACACATGTGCCGCGTTACCTGAAGCACCAAGTGATGGTGACAGCAAAGCGAGCCAACAAAAAGCAGACCAAAGTATGGCAAAGTACGACGTGGCTGTCGGCTTTTGCAACGATTGCTGTGCTGGCTATTTTGGTCAATATGTCTTTTATTCGAAAGGGGACAGTTGATCGCTTTGATGAGTTAGCCACAAATCCGCCAAAACGGGCATTTGCCATTAATATTGTGCACCGACTAGAGTCAGAAGCTCCAATATTAACGGCGAAAGAGCAAAGAGAACAAAAACTCGAGAAAATCTACCAAGATTATCAACGTAGGAAGTTAGCGTATACGGTGCACCGTCAAGAGACCGCTGAGTTAGTCGCTGTTTCTGACGGTTGGTCGCTTAAAACCTGTGACGAGCAAGTTGTTCAAATTTCACCTAAGTTGGTTAGCTTATTTGTGGATTGGGAACGCATAGAGTCAGATATTGCGCTTGGTGATCAAGTTGATATCGCGTTTGATGAGCAAGGCAGAATAACCAAAATTAGTCGTATCACTGAACTAGCTCATTGCTAGTTCGTACTGCCAAAGAAGCTCAGAGCAATGCAGTTTGTTGGGGTACGGGCCATTTAGGAAGTTGCGGTAACTCGAGATGCTGCATTAATGCTTGGTGAAAGTCCCAAGCAAACTGGGGAACATGCGCTTTACTTGGGCAATGAAATGTCATGTAGACTTCAATATTATGCTCAAGATATTTGGCTACCATCTTTGCCCACTGGTCAATGTAACCTTGATTAAATGGACTTTCTGGATGCATTACTAATCTTACGTATGCAAGGCCGCTGTATACTTTAGGTTTTACTGGGACATCGGGCTTCTTCAGTTTGGCGGTAGCAACGGCAGTATGTGACTGGTCGCCTTTGTAAAGAGGTCGGCTATCTAACACAACTCGGGCAATACCGTACTGTCGTAACAGAGGCTCTAGCCGCTCAGGCTGGTTAAAGAAACCCATATTCCTTACTTCAAGCGCGTACCTGTGATGATTGGGTAGGGCATCGAAAAGCTCGTGTATTCTGCCAATCTGGCCTGGGCCCAACGAAGCTGGTAAGACAATGAGAATAGGGCCCAAAAGTGACTTTAATGGTGCTATTCGACTCAAAAAAGTATCGAGATCTTGCCAATTGGGTTGAGAGATATGAGTGACACTTTGCGGTAACTTCAGGCACATTTTAAAATCTTGCCCTTGCAGTGCGTCTTTCCATTCCGCGACTTTCTGTGCATCGGGAATTTGGTAGAAGGTCGTATTTCCTTCCACACTGTTAAACACAGATGCATAGCTTGTTAATGCATTCGGTATGTTGTCGAAGTAACGGTTTTTCCAATCAGGAAATGCCCAACCGGGTAAGGCAAGTCTATAAGGTAAGCTCATTGTTTCTCTAACAGTACTTTTTTAAAAAACTTACCTTGTTCTGATGGTTCAAAATCCCAGTTTTTAATCATCACAGGTGACCATAATGGGTCGAACGCCCAACCTATCCAAGATATTCCTTTATCATCAAGATACTCCATTATAATCGGCCCATATTCGCCGTCATTTAAGACTGGAATATGTGCACCAAAACCGCCTTCTTTAACCCAACCGATCTCTGTTGTAACCACCGGATATTTTTCTGCAACGTAACCCCAAGACTTTTCCCAACGATCAAAATAGGTTCGTTTGGGAAGTTGCTTCATACCCGCTTTTTGAGGGTAGGGGTGAGAAACATAGCCGATTCCAGGGCGATTAATGGGCGACTCTTTTATTGGCGTTAAGTCATACGCCCAATCAAAGCCGGCAACTAACGGAATAACTTGTTTGTCTTGATCGTAAATAATATCAATCAGTTGTTCGTTGAAGTGCTTCCACTCATTCCAATTAACCTCAACATCTAATGCTAAATTTGAGGGCTCATTGAATAGCTCATACAGTGCAACAGTTGATACTCCTTTATATCGATGTGCGATAGTTTTCCAGAAGTCGATAGTTTCTTCTGTATTGGTTTCATAGTCAGGTTTAGGGAATAAACCTTTGGTTAAATATCCAATGGAGTGCCAATCAACAATGACGTACATGTTTAGTTCGTTGGCCCAAATAATTGCCTCATCAATTAAAGCCAGATATTGCTCTTTTCCTTGTTTTCGCCATGCAACTGGGTGAATGGGCAACCGAACAGTGTTAGCGCCCCATGAGGCTAGTTCTTCAAAAATGCGCTTATTCCAACGCCCTTCGGTAACTAGCTTATCTGGATCAGCTATGCTCATTCCTCTGAAAGTGAAAGTTTTCCCTTCTTCATTGATGAATTGATTTCCTTTGACGGCAATTATAGGCATCACTCTGGACAGTTTTGTTGCATCGAAACGAGATTTGTCTGCCAACGCACTAACTGCATAGGAAAAGCTGAAAAATAGAAGTAGAAGCTTTGTGAATAAGGGCATGATTGGCCTGGTTCGTATAAAAGTTATCGATGAATCGAAGAGCTGATAACTTACCCGTTACGTTGAAATATGCAAGTTCGATCGTTGTCCTGTTAACTTGATGGGTTGCTGATTGTGTATTGTGTAGGCACTCACCTTTGATTAAGCTGATATTAAAAAAGTGGGAACGGGATTATGTCGGAAACGAAGAAAACGCCAGACAGCAACAAAGTGCGTGATTGGATTATTGAGTCGGTACTTATTTGCGTCAGTATTTTGCTGGCATTTGCGTTAACCAATTGGGGAGAGCAACGCACACTGGATGAAAGGACACAATCTGTCATGTGTAATATTAGGGACGAAATGGCTTTTAACTATGACTTGTTAAGCAATGATTATCAGACAAGGCATCAAGGACTAATTGCTTATGTTGAAAACACGATTGAACGTGCGGAGCAAGAGCCAGAAGCAACCCGCTCCCAACCGCTAATTGACCGCCCTATTTTGATCGAGAATCTCAGGAGTACTGCCTGGACTTTAGCACTAGAGACTGGCTACCTGTTGCACGTGGACTTTAAGTCGGCGACGACTGTAGCGGCGGTCTACGAATTGCAGGAAAAGAGTTATAAAAAGACATTTGAGCGGGTTGTAGAAACGCTCTTTGCAAACTTAACATTGGAAGAGCCAATTACTGTTAAACAAAGAAAGGAGATACTCGTTTTATTGAGAGAATGGTATTTACAAGAGAAGTACCTGCTTAATAACTACTCTGACTTAATGAAACAACCTTTTATTGAAGGGATGCAATGTAAAAAAGAGGCTTAAGCTTTGAAGTAAAGGTACTTAAGCCTCCGATTCTTTGACTATTTATAAGGTTGCTGCGAGTCGCGTCCCTTGATTAATAGCGCGCTTAGCATCAAGTTCGACCGCTAAGTCTGAACCACCAATGAGGTGATAAGGTTTAGTTAAACCTTCTACTATTTCTCTCAGTGGTTCTTGGCCAGCACAAATAATGACATTATCTACAGGCAACAATTGTTCTTCACCATTCACAGCGATATGAAGCCCCTGGTCATCAATCTTCTTGTACTCAACGCCCGCAATCATCTTAACGCCTTTCATCATCAAGCCCGCTTTATGCGCCCAGCCTGTTGTTTTGCCCAGCCCAGCACCAACTTTTGTTGTTTTGCGCTGTAGCAAGAATATTTGGCGTGGAGAAGGTGTTGGCTGAGGTCTCATACCTTCGATACCTGAACGTGAAGAGAATGTCATATCAATACCCCATTCTTTCATAAAGGCAGGGATATTTTGGCTGGTGGATTCGCCAGCGTGT
Source organism: Alteromonadaceae bacterium M269 (assembly GCA_004353515.1). Taxonomy (GTDB): domain Bacteria; phylum Pseudomonadota; class Gammaproteobacteria; order Enterobacterales; family Alteromonadaceae; genus M269. The sequence continues at coordinate 18,983 of SMNZ01000006.1, forward strand.
GACAAAAACTCAGAGATATCAAAACCAATACCACCGGCACCAATAACTGCGACCTTTTGACCGACAGGTTTTTTATCACGAATAACATCTAAATAGCTGAGAACTTTGCTGTGTTCTATACCTTCTATTTCTGGTGTTCTTGGTTTAATACCTGTCGCCACAATCACTTCATCGAAATCGCTACCATTAAGATCATCCAAAGAAACTCGCGTGTTTAGCTTAAGCTCGACACCTTGAACTTCTATTTGTCTTTTGAAGTAGCGAATGGTCTCATAGAACTCTTCTTTCCCAGGAATTTGCTTAGCAATATTGAACTGACCACCAATTTCGTCAGAAGCTTCAAACAAGGTCACCGAATGCCCTCGCTCGGCAGCTGTTGTGGCTGCTGCTAAGCCCGCAGGCCCTGCACCGATAACGGCAATTTTCTTCAGAGTTGCGGTCGGAATAATATTGAGCTCAGTTTCGTGACATGCTCTTGGGTTAACCAGGCAGCTACTCATCTTCATTTCGAAAACATGATCTAAGCACGCTTGGTTACAACCTATGCAAGTGTTAATTTCGTCTGCTCTATCTTCCGCTGCTTTATTTACGAATTCTGGATCGGCAAGGAAGGGTCTCGCCATTGAAACCATATCAGCGTCGCCTCGAGCTAATACTGACTCTGCAACTTCTGGCGTGTTAATGCGGTTTGATGTAATAACAGGGATATTTAACGCTTCTCTAAACTTCGCTGTTACCCAAGTAAATGCAGCGCGAGGTACCTTAGTCGCAATCGTTGGTATACGTGCTTCGTGCCAACCGATACCGGTATTGATGATTGTTGCGCCCGCTTTTTCTATTGCTAAACCAAGTTCTACGGCTTCTTCGTATGTAGAGCCACCTTCAACCAAATCAAGCATAGAAAGGCGGAAGATAATGATAAAGTCAGTTCCTACAGCTTCACGCACCCGGCGTACGACTTCAATTGGAAGTCTAATGCGGTTTTGATATTCGCCACCCCATTGATCGTCGCGTTGGTTAGTGCGTTGAGCAATGAACTGATTCAAGAAGTAACCTTCAGACGCCATGATTTCCACGCCGTCATAGCCCGCTTTTTGTGCTTGTGAGGCGGTGAATACGATATCCTGAATTTGCTTTTCGATACCGTCTTCGTCTAATGCTTTTGGTTTAAACGGGTTAATAGGTGCTTGTATTGCTGAAGGTGCCACAAGGTTTGGGTTATAGGCATAACGACCCGTGTGCAGTATTTGCATGCAGATTTTACCGCCAGCTTCATGCACAGCATCAGTAACTACTCTATGGTCGGCAACTTGCTCATCGTCACCTAAGCCTTTAGTGTTAGGGTGAGTTGCGCCTTCGCTATTAGGGCCTATACCACCTGTCACAATTAAGCCAACACCGCCTTTAGCACGTTCAGCGTAGTAAGCTGCCATGCGTATATGGCCATTCGGTGCTTCTTCTAAACCTGTGTGCATTGATCCCATTAAAACTCTGTTCTTAAGCGAAGTGAAACCTAGATCAAGAGGTTGGAGTAGGTGAGGGTACTTTGCTAAACCCTCTTCTGTGTAATTGGTCTTTGTCATAAGTTGTCCTATTTGATCTCAATTCGAGGTCATGGAATGAGATTTTGTATGCAGTTCATCAAATTGGGGGAAGCGTTTTTCTTTCTGTGCTTGAATGGCTTCTTGAACATCGGGCATTTGGAACATGCCGCTTTGCCAGGTTGCCATATAGGTTAGGCTGTCGCTGGTGGTATTCTCGCGACTGTAATTTAACATTTCTTTGCAACCGGTAACGGCCATTGGTGAGTTGGCTGCTATCTGTTTAGCGATTGTCATTACGTGGTCAAGCATACTCTCCTGGTCTGGGAAAACTTGATTTACAAAACCACATGCTAACGCTTCTGCACTCGCCATGTTGCGACCCGTATAAGCCATTTCTTTAACAAGTCCTTGTGGCATTAAACGAGGAAGTCGTTGCAAGGTTCCTACGTCCGCGGTCATGCCAATCTGTGTTTCTTTAATCGTAAAGAAGGTATCTTCAGTGCAGTATCGACTATCACAGGCGCATATCATATCGACTGCGCCACCGATAACACCACCTTGCATGGCGACTAATACGGGCATGCGAACTTCTTCAAGTGCGTTGAACGAGTCCTGTAGTTTTAACACTAATCGACGCATTCTCTCGGCACTGCGCGCTGGTTCGCCTTGGAAGTTTGCTGCCATGTTAGTGAATACACTTAAGTCCATTCCGGCGCTAAAGTGTTTACCTTGAGATGAGATAACTATCACGCGTGCTGCAGCATGCTCATCTATATCTCGCACAACTCGCGGCAGTTCTTGCCAAAACTCGGCAATCATACTGTTAAGCTCGTTAGGTCGACTGAGCTCAATATGGGCAATTGAGTTCTCAATGCTAACCGACAAAGTCGTTAAATTATCAAATGATAAAGCAGTCACATTTAGCCTATTTTAGTCTGATTAAAAATTTACACTTATTAAAATAAGAGCTTATGTTGACGGTGTCAAGATTCATGTTAAATTAATGATCAAGACGTTTTTAATTGAGGTAAGAGACATCAAACAGAGTAAATCGAGCTATCATCATGGCGATCTTCGCGCGAGTTTGCTGGAGTCTGCGGAATTGTTGTTGAGAGAGGATGGAATAGAAGGCCTTTCTTTACGCAAGCTAGCAGATAAAGTGGGTGTTTCTCGGACGGCGCCTTACCATCACTTCAAAGATAAAAATGAGTTACTTTGTGCTATTGCAGAGCAGGGGTTTCTGCATTGGCGAGATATTGCTGAAAAGATTTTTGAGCAACCGGATGTTAGCGTTAAGCAAAAGTATCAACAATTTGTGCAGGAATACATTCAGTATGCTGCAGACAACCCTGAGCTCTATGATTTGATGTTTGGTCGCACTATATGGAAGCAAAACAGTGCGACAGACTCTCTCAAGGATGTGGCTTATCCGAGTTTTCAGTTTCAGGTTGAATTAACTCGCAGCTGGCAGCAACAAGGCTTAATGTCTTCGAGTGAAAATACCTTGCGTCTTGCTCAGGTAGCTTGGGGTACCATGCATGGAATAGCCAGATTACTGATCGATGGGATTTATGCTGACAATAGCCACATTGAGGAAATGTGTCAGTGTGTCGTGAATATTTTTACTTCTGAATAGGTAATGACTCATGTCGGATTTAGAACAATTTAATAGCCTTTCTCCTGCTGACTACGCCAATTTTTTGCCAGTAAATCAGGTTTTAGACTTCGGCATTAAGGAGCTATGGCCAGGTATACTAAGAATTGCTGGCCCAGCTTACACCGTGCAGCTTAGCCCTGGGGACCATCTAATGATGCATGCGGCAATTTACGAAGCACCTGAAGGCTCTATTATAGTTGTGACTGGCTCCGGAAATGAGTTTGCGGTTGCTGGTGGTAATGTGTGTGCTATCGCTCAAAAGCGAGGTATTCAAGGCTTCGTGATTGATGGCGTGATAAGAGATGTTGCTGAAATTAGGGAAAGTCGTTTTCCAGTTTTTGCCCGTGGTGTTGTGCCTATCCCTGGAATGAAGAAAGTCGTAACACCACTCAATCAAAGTATTTGTTGTGCTGGCTGTACCGTAAATCCAAACGATATCGTTATTGCTGACGAAGAAGGTGTTGTGGTACTACCGCAAGATCAGAAACAGGCGCTCTTTGACAAGGCAAAAGCTAGAGCTGATAAAGAAGCGAATATGACGTTAGATGAATGGCAGGCACAGCATCAAAAAAAGGTGTATGAATTATTAGGCTAGTTATCTTATTGAGCAGCTAGCCATTCAAGAGCATCCTCTTTTTGCTCAAACAGCCCCATGTTGGTATTCGTTTCAGATTTAAAGTCCAAGAGCATCGCTTTTTGGATGACGTTTGAATAGACGGTAGCTATTGCATTGCATCCGTGTGAGAACGACCAAAGGTAAGAATGCCCTATGACTCGCATTACCTTAGGGCTGCCAATAGTTTCATAATTGAGCATATCGAGCCGTTGCCAAACTTTCTTGCTATCGGGACGATGTAGAATTTTAGACTGAATGTCCTCTAGCGCGATGACGATACCCTCCTCATTGAATGGACCGAAGCCTTCAAGTTGTAGAATATTATCTATCCAAGTGAGTTTGATGCGTCCATGAGGAGTTGCCATTTGGGTCCGTCTTATCGAGGTTATTTAAAGAAAAAGCGCCTTGTTCGGCGCTTTTCAGTTTAGTTTAGTCCGAGTTTCTTTTCCAGATAGTGGATATTGGTTCCACCATTGAAGAAGTTTTCGTCGGCCATGATCTTTTGTTGCAGTGGCACATTCGTTTTAATGCCTTCTACCACAAGTTCATCTAAAGCATGACGCATTCTAGCAATTGCGACATCACGGTTTTCACCGTAAGTGATGAGCTTACCGATCATTGAATCGTAATGTGGAGGAACTGTGTATCCAGCATAGATATGTGATTCCCAACGCACGCCTAAACCACCAGGAGCATGGAACATATCAACTTTACCTGGTGAAGGTATGAAGGTCTCAGCATCTTCAGCATTGATACGACACTCAATGGCGTGTCCGCGGATCTGAACTTCAGACTGCTCCAATGACAAAGGTTGACCGCCAGCAATACGTAGCTGTTCTTTGATCAAATCAACGCCAGTGATTAGCTCAGATACTGGGTGTTCAACCTGAATACGGGTATTCATTTCGATGAAGTAGAACTCACCGTTTTCGTATAGGAATTCGAAAGTACCCGCACCGCGATACTCTAGCTCTATACAGGCACGTCTGCAGCGCTCACCGATTGCTGCGCGCATCTCAGGTGTAATACCTGGCGCTGGTGCCTCTTCGACAACCTTTTGGTGACGACGTTGCATTGAACAATCGCGCTCACCTAGATGAATGGCGTTACCTTGACCATCTGCTAAAACTTGGATTTCAACGTGACGAGGGTTCTCAAGGAATTTCTCCATGTAAACAACATCGTTGTTAAACGCTGCACCAGCTTCAGCTTTAGTCATAGCGATAGCTTCAATAAGCTCGTCTTCACTACGAACAACGCGCATGCCACGACCTCCACCACCGCCAGCTGCTTTAACAATCATTGGATAGCCAATTCGCTTGGCGATTGCTTTGTTCTTTTCTGCGTCGTCACCTAGTGGACCATCTGATCCAGGAACACAAGGTACGCCCGCTTTTTTCATCGCGTTAATGGCAGAAACTTTATCACCCATTAGGTTGATCGTTTCAGCTTTAGGACCGATGAAGACGAATCCGCTCTTTTCAACTTGCTCTGCAAAATCTGCATTTTCAGATAAGAAGCCGTAACCTGGGTGTATAGCGATACTATTAGTGACTTCTGCTGCAGCAATAATGGCAGGAACATTTAGATAACTGTCTTTCGCTGCTGGGCCACCAATACAGATTGACTCATCAGCTAATAAAACGTGCTTTAAGTTACGATCGGCGGTTGAGTGAACAGCAACCGTCTTAATACCTAACTCTTTACAGGCACGCAAAATACGTAGTGCTATCTCACCACGATTTGCAATAAGGACTTTATCAAGCATTGTCTTAGCCTATTCAATGATAAATAGTGGCTGGTCAAACTCAACAGGCTCTTGGTTTTCAACCATGATCTGCTTAATAACACCAGAAACATCTGCCTCAATTTGGTTCATCATTTTCATTGCTTCAACGATGCACAATGTGTCACCGACGTTAACTTTTTGGCCAACTTCTACGAATGACTTAGCACCAGGTGATGAAGAGCGATAGAAAGTACCAACCATTGGAGAACGAACAACATTACCTGTAGGTTCGCTAGCTGCTGACTCTGCAGCCGGTGCAGCTGCCGCTGGTTCTGCTGCAGGTGCCGCTTGAGCAATTGGCATAGGCGCTGCGGCATATTGAACAGGTGTAGTAACGGTTGAACCACCTCTATGGATGCGTACTGACTCTTCACCTTCTGTTATTTCAAGTTCAGAGATGCCGGACTCTTCAACGAGTTCGATCAGTTTTTTGATTTTACGTATATCCATGATGTCTCTCTTTTCAATAAATTTAGGATTTTGTTAGTGCTTTTTTCGCCGCGCGTAGTGCAAATTCGTATCCTTGGGCGCCGAGCCCACAAATAACGCCTTGGGCAATATCTGATAAATAGGAGTGTTGACGGAATTCTTCTCTTGCGTGGACATTCGATAGATGGATTTCGATAAATGGAATACTCACACTTAATAGTGCATCGCGAAGTGCAACACTTGTATGTGTGAAAGCTCCAGGATTAATCAAAATGAAATCTACTTGGCCGAATGCCTCATGAATGCGATCAATTAATACATGTTCAGCATTACTTTGCAGATGTTCTAACACGATTCCTTCAGATTTAGCGACGTTTGTCAGTTGTTCAACTATATCTGACAGACTTAGGTCACCATAAATTTCAGGTTCTCTTTTTCCTAACATATTTAAGTTAGGGCCATTTAATAGTAAAAATTTCACAAACTTGCTTCTATCTGTCGGTAAATTACGATTTGCCACTATTAGTACCTTAATTTAGCTTAAATTAACATACTATTAACAGGAAAATTGGCCACTTTAGTGACTAATAGCAACATTATAATCAAACTATGCTAAATAGCAGCAAAATACTGGTCGAATCAGCGACGTTTGGCGCACTTAGTAAACAATATTTACAAAGTTTTAGCGTGATGTGTTGTTTGTGACTTCGTCGGAAGTTTCGCGGACATAAAAAAGGCCTGCATAAGCAAGCCTTTCTTTGACGTTCAAATTATTTACTGAACGTTTGCGTTCACATGTGCTGCAAAGCGTTCTGCATTCAAGAAACCTGTAACGCGCGCATTTGATTGTTCTTGACCGTCAGTACCAAAGAACATAATAGTTGGAAGCCCTAGCACGGAGTATGCTTCCTGAAATTCAAAGTTGCTGTCTGACGTATCAGTCAAATCAATCTGCATCCAAACAAAGTTATCTAGCGCTTCAATAACTTCAGGATCTGGGAAAGTGAACTTCTCAAATTCTTTACAAGCAACACACCAATCAGCATAAAGGTCAATCATGACTTTCTTACCCTGGTTATTAGCTTTCGCAAGTTGCTTCTCGAAATCTGCTAAATCTTTCACTTTAAGGAACTCAGGATGTGCCGCTACAGAACCGGCACTGCCGTGATCTCCAGCAATCACTTGTTTCGGTGCAAATGGGCTATAACCATAGGTAAAAGACAGAATCAAACCGAGGAAAATAACGAACATACGTACGCCTTTCCACATGTTGACTGCTGTGTTTTGGTTCATGACATAGAAGTAAGTAAAAGTCGCAAAGCCTAATAACCCCCAGCCGATTTGGGTGTAAGCGTTATCGATCATACGTTCTACGAACATCATGGCAACGGCTAACATACCGAAACCGAAAACAGTCTTAACAATATTCATCCAGTTACCCGCTTTAGGTAGCAGCTTACCGCCAGTTACTGCGAATAAGATAAGAGGTATACCCATACCTAAGCTAAGAACATAAAGTGTTGTAAAACCGAGAACCATGTCACCGCTTTGGGCGATATAGAGCAAAATAGCTGTCAACGGTGCTGTTGTACAAGGTGATGCAACCAAGCCCGAAATAACACCCATTAAGAAAACACCACCAATGCTGCCGCCCTTTTGGTTATTACTGACAGAGTTAAGTTTCTCCTGCCATTTTGACGGCAGTTGTAACTCGTAGGCGCCAAACATAACGAAGGCCAGCACGATAAACAGCACAATCATGGTGATCAGCACCCCAGGGTGTTGCAGTGCCGCTTGGAATTGAACACCAGCAGAAGCAACGACTAATCCAAGTATTGAATAGGTAATCGCCATCCCTTGTACATAAACAAAAGATAAGCTGAGAGCTTTAGTGGTGCTTAGCGATTTACCTTGACCAAGAACAATACTCGATAAAATGGGATACATTGGGAATACGCAAGGTGTGAAAGCCAAGCCAACGCCTAACGCTAAGAAAGCTAATAACGTAATGAAAAGGCTATCACCACTGGTTAAACGGTCGACTAAATCAAATTGTTGAGATTGCCCAACTGCTTCATTGCTGTCACTCGATGTTTGAACCGCTGCGTTTGAGCTTTCACTTCCGCTACCAATAACTTCCGATAAATAAATCGTTTTTGTAGTTGGTGGATAACACAGTCCTGCTGATGCACAACCCTGGTAACGAATCTTTAACGTGCTGTCTGGTTGTGCAGAGAAGATGTCATAAACCATTTCGAGCTCTTGGTAGAATACGTCTGAAATACCAAAATACTCATCTTCGATCTGTTTCGCTGGTGGAAAGCTAGGCTCAGATACAGAAGAGCCTTCGGTTACTGTCTTCATTTGCTTCTTATAAAGATAGTAACCATCAGCAATTTGCCAGCTGATAACTAATTTGTCTTGTTGCTGTTGAAAATCAAAAATAAAAGCTTCTTCAACGGGCAAAAAATCAGGTTCGTCCGAAAAGAAATCCGGTAGCTGATTATCTACCTGTGCTTGAGTGACCGTCGAAAACATAAAGAGTGAGGTCAATAACAATATAATGGTGTTTTTAAACTTCATTTCTGACTACTTAATTCAACCTAAACATTAATAGTAAGTGCACATAATCTGTGTTCTGTGCTTGCAGTAACCGGGTTGTCGAACTCAAACAATGTATGCTTGTACTCGCTTTTTTCATCCCTATTGATACTGGTATCCGCAATGGACCGTGCCAAAGGATAGCAAATTTCATTCTGGTGATAGCTAATTAAATACCTATATACCGTATTATATTACCGACGTTGGAATGAATAATGTTAACTGTGGTTTACAAAGGGTTTGTGTGGGTAGGTTTTTTGTCCGCAGTTGGTTTTGATACATGGCCAGAAACAAGAGGAGTTTTCTTCTTGCAATGATTTGTATCAAATGAAACCTGCTCCCAGCTTGCAATTTAGAAGTTCGCCATCATATTTTTAACACTATGCAGTAACCAGATTGAGAATTGCTCTTGGGAAAACTCTTTTTACTTTTTGTCGCGCTACCTATCATCGAGATTGCAGTATTGGTGAATGTAGGTGAAATGATTGGTGGCTGGAACACCATCGCCATCGTTATTTTTACTGCGTTTGCTGGTGCCTATTTGGTTCGTCAACAAGGGTTATCGACCCTCACTCAAGCGCAGCAAAAGATGCAAACTGGGCAAATGCCCGGCCAAGAGTTAGCAGAAGGCCTTCTTCTTGTTATTGCAGGTGTGTTATTGGTAACACCTGGATTTGTAACTGATGGATTAGGTTTCCTATTTTGCCTTCCAATGACAAGACCTGTTATTGCCAAACTGTTAATTAAGAATTTCCCAATGAATGTTGTGACAAATCACCAGCAACCTTTTCAACAGTCTCAACCTTTTGAGCAGGCGCGCAGAAACCAAGGTAATGTGTTCGAAGGTGAGTTTGAAACCAAGGATGATGCACGAGACAATGACAAAATTGAGAGGCACTAATCAACCTGAACTAGGGATAATCAATGAGTGCCAATCGGTATAACGGGTACATAAACTGACAATAGGCCGTTTACCTATTGCCAAGTTTGCCCAAGTTATCATTCTCTTTTAAGTTTTATCGCTGTTTCACCTGGTCAAGATCTAATAGCTGACTCTCTTTCTGGCTTTTTTGCTGTACCGCCTGCGTAAAGTCTGTGTTGTTAAATACCTCTGGGTAGATACTTAAATCCACGACAGTAAAGCTGTTTAGTCTTGGGGGGAGAATGAAAAGAACAGGATCATCGGTTAAATCCCCATTATCATTTTCATCATTAATCCTCCTTAAGATTGTTTCTATCACCAGAGCTCTACCGGTTTCATCGACTGAAATCACTTCCCAATCTCTACCCATTATGGTGGAAACGGGAGAGCTTCTTCTGATCCGAACTTTATTGTCTACTAGAGTCCAAAAGTCAGAGTCGAAGGAAAAATGAAAATCCCCGTCACTTACTATACCCTCACTAGCATTAATCGCTCGCCTCATAGTCCCATCATCGTTAAATTGATGACCAAAAACACTGCTTACACGAAGGGTGTCTCCTAACCAATCTTCTGGGTTAGTGTTACCGATGTGAGCAACATAAACTTCGGGTATGCTGGTCACGAGGTTGTCGGTAAATTGTGACGCTGTATCGTTAAACTGCGCCATCACGGCTAACTGTTGATCAATTACTTCATCATCAACAAAGCGGGTCATAATACCTTGATACTCATCGCCATTTAATCGAAAGGGAAGGTATTCATAACGCTCATTTTCATTTTCGAGACGAATAACACCATCACTAAAGGACCAATTATAGGTTATTCCAGAAAATGGCCCAGTACTGCTACCGCTTTCGTCTAAAGTAAGCACCTCAATAACACGTTGCTCGAATTCACCTTCAATTTGTTCAAGGTCGGTAATAATTGGTATGGCCCAGGTACCTAAAATTTCACTTTGTTCAACATCAGCTAAAACACTGGCAAATTGAGTAGGAATATTAAATGAATTAACAGATTGAGTGGTTACTAAAGGGTTGGGTCCAAAATCCAGTTCCTCCGGAATAATCAACTCTCTCTCAGAGCGAGTTTCTATAATGACTTGCAGGTTATCACCATTATTTTTCAACAGAGAAATGCTTTGGCCAGTCGTTCTATTTATTTGTTCAACTTGCCCGGCAGGAAGCATAAAAGACTGTTCAATAAGAAAATTAGCGACTTCCTGACCAAAGTCTTGAGCGATAACAAAATTGCTAGCAGAAACAAAGCTTGAAGTCTCAACACTATAGGATAGAACTAGCTGTCCCTCTATTATTTCCCAAGTTAAGGGCGCGCTGGGTACCGCTAAACTACCAAAATCAAAGCCAGTGAAAATCCTACCTGTACCCGACTCATTAAGAGTAAAAAAATTACCAAAGCTGGTGACAAACCCTGGCTGTTGCGCTGGTATAGTGATATTAGGCTGGTTAAATAGCAATGTCACCAAAGACGCAAAATCACTGTTTAGTGAGTCAGTGCTGATCAGCTGAAAAATAGCCTCATCACGTGCGGTCAAGTAATCTGCTATAGGATCGCCCAACTCATCAACTAAATCATTATCAACCAGGTATTGCTGAATTGCCTCCTGGGTTGTTTGAAAGCTATCATCGTCCAATATTGCGAGCACACTGGCGCTCTGGCTGGCTTTTGTGGCTTGAACATTTGACGCGATAAGAGCAGAGGTGCTGTCTGCGTCTGGTGTAAACTCAGAGTTGGTGGTTAGTACCTGTATAAAGGCTGCTACATCAACTATACTTGCAGCATTTAAATTGGTACTTATCTCCGTCAGGGTTTCTGCACTTTCAATTGGCTGATTGCCGTTAGCATCTTCAGATAATAAGAAAAATGCAGTAGAAAACAAATTCAGATCAACCGCTGTATTTTCATCTGCGCTGAGCACTCTGTCTTCACCACTGGCTTCGACTAACACCTCTGCACCACCGAGCAAGCCAACCAGTACGGGCTGTTGTTCTTCGTCCATCGCATTGAGTTGCACGATTTGGTCTGAATCGGTTAGCGTTATAGCAACCTCATAGGCATCCTCGCCATCCGTTTCAAAAGAGATCACTTCATCACCAACCTGAACATTAAAGGTGGCTGTTGTTTCACCTAAACCATCAACCTCACCAGACAAGGTTAAGGATTGAGTTAAAGATAAGCTTAATTCTGCATCTGCGGTTAATTCACCATCGCTGACTCTGTATATCAGCGTGTCAGCACCTGCAAAATTCTGTTGAGGAGTAAACTCTATTTCGTTATTAACAATGGTAGCAGTACCGAAGTTCGGTGGTGTGACAATCTCAGTAATGGTAAGGCTGTCTTCATCTGCGTCTGTATCATTTTCTAGCACATCGATCGATGTTACTGTGTTATCGACTATCACAGCAGAATCTGCCGATGCTACAGGTACAGCATTCGCTTCTGCTTGAGGTGATGTCGTAGCAGGGTCAGAATTCGAGTTCCCCCCACAACCGGCTAAAAGGTATCCTACTAGTGCAAGATTAATATATTTATAATATTTTTTATTCACTTTATCCTTTCCTTCTTGGATTTAAATAAACTAGTAAAGCTCTATGCTTTATCTACTTCGCTAGCAATTTAAGCATATCGGCGAAAAAAATCGATAGGTATCCCATAAATTCGGGGGGGGCTTAAGTTATTTGTTGATGCAAGAACGATGCAGGCATCGCCAGCTTTAATCAATGCGTTGTGATTTGGTGTAACGCGAGGGTACTCGGCTTAAAACTGCAAATAAAACATCAAAACTTATTCTTCTTATTTAAGGTAAATATATAACTACTTGGGTTTAATTAAAGAACGTTTCATCCTGTCAATAGTAATTTGCGTTGTGCTTTGACTCATTTCAAGATCTTGTATTAGTGTTTGAAGGTTCCTTGCTAACTCTTCGTCATACCTTTGTGCGAGCATATACCTTAAACGTATGATCGGTAGCATAAGATCCCACTCAGTGTTTGACTCTGCTTGGCTAAGTATGTTTTCATCTAAACCCTCGATTAATTGTCCAACTTCCTCAAGCTCGCCCACCTCAAGCAAAGCGGCACCTAAAAGAAAATTAGTTCCTTGATAAAAAGGCGAATCTCTTTCGGGAAACTGTTTTTGAAGAACCTTCCTTCCATATCTTATATTTTTGACTGCCATACGGTAATGCCCAAGTTCTAGTTGACTCGAACCTTCGTTAACCGCATATAGTCCACACCGAACATCTTCATTTCCAAATTTCTTGCAAGCGATTGCCTTTAGTGTCGCAAAAGTGTTGGCTGACTCTGAGTAACGGTGTGTTGACAAGTACACGTTTCCTAGGTAGCTACGTAGTTCTATTGTGTTTAAATGGGTTTCTCCGTAAAAGTTTATATATTTAGGTAAAGCGGCTAAAAGGACACTTTCTGCTTTATCGTATTCAGAATTATAAGCTAGAATAAACCCATACATGCCCTCTGCTCTTAGAAAATGATATGGTTGTATTCCAGTTTTGTCATAGTCAGGAGAGAGCAGTTGAGCCATTGTGTCTACTGCTAGTTGCTGTTTTCCTTCTATTCTTGAGTATGCTTGTGACAGATCAAACAAAGCGATGAAACGTATTCGTCTCTCTATATCAGATGTTGGTTTTTTTATTAGCGATAAGAGTTTTTTGTTATAGCTAGCTGCATCGGTCATATTAGACTGCAATAGGTTTAGCAAAGCTTTTGACCGCAAACGCGCAATATTAATGTCTTTCCTATCAGAGTCTGGCCAGTTGTCTAGCTCTTTAATAACGTCAATTGCTTCTTGGATTTTACTTTGTGGTATTAATTCAAGCGCTAATTCATATCTAGCTAGGCGATATTCATCAGAAGCTTCGCCATACGTTTCGGCAATGAGTTGTGCGTTTTTTTCTAAAAAGTTTATTGCTTGAGGCATATGTAAACCAGAATAAACACTAGCAAGCATCTTATAAACGCGACTTTGCTGTAAAGGCTTGTCTGCAAATCTTTCATCTGCAAGTGCGCTCGCTCTTGATAAGGCTTCGGCTATACTTGCATCAGGCCCTGTTGCCGAATCTCTTGGATCGGCGCCGTTGATCACATCGACCAAAAAGTTGTTCGCCGCTTCTTCTCGAGCTGCGCTTAATTCAGCTTGTTCCAATGATTGTTGCGTGAAGTAACCCAATACAAGGCTAACGCAAAGGCCTACAAACAAAATAAAGCCTGATGCAATAATCCAAGGTCTTCGCACTTTGGCTTTACGCGCATTTTCCTCAGCGACTAATAACCGCGTTTTTAACTGCTCTGCTTCGCTTTGTTGTTGGCGCCTTGATTCAAGTTCCCTGAAGTTCTTTGCTAAATCAGCGGCTGAGACGAAGCGCTCGGTTGGGTTGCTGTTGGTCGCTTGATAGATATCGTCTTGGACTAGCGGATCATCGATGTTTTTTGGCCAGTCGCTACCCATAGGTATACCGAGCTGCCCCGTGATTAACTGATATATCACTACCCCTAAGCTGTAGATGTCAGACCGAATACTGCTGCTGAGATTCTGGTTTTCAATTAACTCAGGTGCTAGGTACATAGGTGTTGTGTGGTGTTGACTGCCTGTTTGGTCTGTCATACCCAAAGGTGAGATGTCGAGTCGTTCGAGGTTCATGCGATTGAGCAAAAAACCGCTGCCAAAATCGATTAGCTTTACGCTAAATCCGAACTCGCTGCGCTGAACAATGATATTCGAGGGTTTAATATCGCAATGCAAAATACCTAACTCGTGGACCTGATTAACGGCATCGCAAATGTGAATGGCTAAATCAATGCGCTCTTCAAGGCTCAAATGGGTAAGGTTATCGACTTTTGATGCCCAGCGTTTAAGATCATCCCCTGCATCTTCACACTCGACGAAAAATGGCTCAGTGTCAAAATTCCAGTCTAACACTTTGCCTATGGGTAATGGTTGCTCTTGGCCACTAGAGAGTACGCGGAATAAGGTGATTTCGCGTTTTATCGACTGAAGTCCTGCACCGTCTGATACAAATTTAAAGATGCGTGTTTCACCCGTTTTGTGATGTTTAGCGCGCCAAACCTCACGAGAAGTTGCACTGGATAACGCTTTAACAAGCCTAAAGTTAGGCCTTTGGGGTACAGGCTGATCAATATTGAGTGAGAGTTCACTGACCAAGCGCTGACCAATAACCGTGCGCTCGACCTCACCACTAAAACGGTAACCAATCCTTTGGTGCGTAATCAACCGTTGTGCTTCCTTGCCTAGTGCTTTGCGCAGCTTTGCTATGGCATTGGCTAATACGTTTTCAACGGTATAAGTACTTGGCCAAACAGCGTCTAGCAGCTCTTCTTTAGAGAGTACCTGATTCAGGTTTTCCAACAATACGGCGAGTACTTCTAACGGTTTTCGCTCAACGGTAATAGGGGTTCCACCGGCGTTGCTTAACGTAAACAATGACGTATCAAAAACATAGTCACCAATAACGTAGCGATAAAAATGTTGCTTATTTTCGATGGAGCTAGACATAAAGATCCCTTTGTTCATTAGCGATGGAAATTAATTTATATGAATCAAAAGGGTATAGAACATTAGCATTGAGTCAACCGTCAATAAATCACGAAAATACGTTATGTGATTGTACAAAAAACGCGCATATATTGCTGAGACTTTGTTCAATTCAGGCGCTAGCGATAGGGCAACGACTCCCGATGCTAGCCGTCGATGATACAAAGATTGTGTCTATAACCAGGAGAAACCAATGAAAGTAACTAACGCCATATATGCCTTTGTATTTTTGCTTGCGCTCACGGGGTGCGGTGAGACAACAATTGATACGAAAAACTCAGAAACCATGTACGAGACATTATCGAAAATCATGAAAGATAATTCTGAGGTCGAAAAGAAAGCCATCGCTCAAAATATCATGCTGATTTTGAGACTTCACAAGCAAGGGCTTGAGGAGATTTACCCCGACGTTCTATACGACAACAGTGAGGCGGGTGTGTTTATTCCTGGGTATTTGGGCAAAGAAGATCAGTTGGGTATTTACCGTGACATATTGTTAGAAGCGCCTGAGTTGCTGTCTGACAAGTCGCCATCCGACTTAAAAAAAGAAGCGGATGATGTTAGACGAAGCTACTGGTCTAGAATATTGCAACGTGATATCGATAGAGCAGCAGAACTTACGCGAAAAAGAGGAGAAGTAATGGCTAAATTAGCCGAACATAAGGCGCAGTTTGATTCGATGAATGCACAAATTGCAGAGCTTGAGAATTTGAAAAACAGTTTTCCTATTGCGCTGAGGATCACAGAAATTAAAGCCCAACCTGCACCATTTTTTAAGACCAGTGGCTCGGTACAGGCAACGATCACTAATGTATTAGACAAGCCCATTAGCAAGGTGTCGACGGAAGTTAATTTATGGATGAGAAATGATCCCGACAAGAAAAAACGCTTCTTGCTTAACTTTAAACCCAACTCGACACTTGCTAAAGATCAAGAATCGTTAACTCAGCCGATTGGTCTAAATATGGGGCGTATGCGCAATGCAACCAATAATATTAATGATTGGGAGAGTTCAGTAGAGGTTAGAGAGGTATTCTTTGCCGGAGAAAGCAAAGGTTACGACTTCGAACCTGAAGGGTTTGATAAAACGGATATATGGCGCAGTGAACGATCTGTAGATACCTGCGAAAAACTGTTAGCCAACTTAGATGATTACCTAGATAAATCGCCGCAGTATATTACTGAATTAGAAGCCATGATTAAGCAGCCCAAAGATGCCAAGGTGAGCAAGCTACCCTGGGTACGATTGGACAGCTGCGAGTAAATCACATCCGTTATAAGTCCGTTATAACGACGTGAATACCATTATTTTATAAGCACTTAGGATTAACGCACCATAATATGCAGTTGTCGTTAATATGGATGCAAACTACACAAAAATAGCCTTAACCCCAAAAGAAACAGAGGTACTTAAATGGGTGATGCTGGGCAAAACAGACGGTGAAATAGCGGTAATTCTCGGTATTACTAAATACACAGTGGACTCACATATTAGGAATATCTATAAAAAGTACAATGTGTATAACCGAGTTACCGCCGTTGTTGCTGCACTGAGACACGGCACTTTGGAGCTGTTTGGTCAGTATTAGGCACCACTTCGTGTCCACTGCACTAAAAACAATCAAAAAATCACGATTTTTTTGCTTCTAAGCCTTGAGATCATTCAGGCAAACCCCATCTATGCTCGCAGTACTTAATTCAGAGTTGTCGAAATAGCGATAACTCTACCCTTCTTGAATTATCGAGAAGCGTTTTATAACCATCATATTGGAATTTTCAGGAGAATTGAAAATGGCAATCCGTCCTTTACACGATCGCGTTATCGTTAAGCGCCACGAGCAAGAAACTAAGTCTGCTGGCGGCATCGTTCTAACTGGCTCTGCTGCTGAGAAGTCAACTCGCGGTGAAATCATTGCTGTTGGTAACGGTCGCGTTCTTGATAACGGCAGTGTTCAAGCGCTAGACGTTAAAGTTGGCGATATCGTGGTATTTAACGATGGCTACGGCGTTAAAACAGAAAAATTAGACGGTGAAGAAGTGCTTATCATGAGTGAGAGCGACATTCTTGCTGTAGTTGAAGCTTAATCGCTTTATTAAAACGAGATTAATTGAATATTTAGAGGAATATAAAAATGGCTGCTAAAGAAGTCCGTTTTTCAGATGACGCTCGCGCAAAAATGCTAGCTGGCGTTAACGTACTAGCAAATGCTGTAAAAGTAACTTTAGGTCCTAAAGGTCGTAACGTTGTTTTAGATAAGTCTTTCGGCTCTCCTACTATCACTAAAGACGGTGTGTCTGTTGCTAAAGAAATCGAATTAGAAGATAAATTCGAAAACATGGGCGCACAAATGGTTAAAGAAGTAGCGTCTAAAGCGAATGATGAAGCGGGTGACGGAACTACAACGGCAACTGTATTGGCACAAGCGATTGTGACTGAAGGTTTGAAGTCTGTTGCTGCGGGTATGAACCCAATGGATCTTAAGCGTGGTATCGATAAAGCTGTTGGCGCTGCTGTTGAAGAGCTTAAAGCCCTTTCTGTTCCATGTGCAGACAGCAAAGCTATCGCTCAAGTAGGTACTATCTCTGCTAACTCTGATTCAGAAGTAGGTGATCTTATTGCTGAAGCGATGGACAGAGTAGGTAAAGAAGGTGTTATCACTGTAGAAGAAGGTCAAGCGCTTCAAAACGAACTAGACGTTGTTGAAGGTATGCAGTTTGACCGCGGTTACCTTTCTCCTTACTTCATGAACAACCAAGAAAACGGCACTGTAGAGCTAGACAGCCCTTACATGCTTTTGGTTGACAAAAAAGTATCTAATATCCGTGAATTGCTACCTACGCTTGAAGCCGTTGCTAAAGCATCTAAGCCTCTTCTTATCATCGCTGAAGATGTAGAAGGTGAAGCTCTTGCGACTCTTGTTGTAAACAACATGCGTGGAATCGTTAAAGTTGCTGCTGTTAAAGCACCTGGTTTCGGTGACCGTCGTAAAGCTATGCTTCAAGACATCGCGACACTAACTGGCGGTACTGTTATCTCTGAAGAGATTGGTCTAGAACTTGAAAAAGTTACTCTAGAAGACCTAGGTACAGCTAAGCGTGTTGTTATCAACAAAGACAACACAACTGTTGTTGATGGTGCTGGCGAAGAAGAAGCAATTCAAGGTCGTGTTGCGCAAATCCGTGGTCAAATCGAAGAATCTACTTCTGACTACGACAAAGAAAAACTTCAAGAGCGTCTAGCTAAACTAGCTGGCGGTGTTGCTGTCATCAAAGTTGGTGCTGCTACTGAAGTTGAAATGAAAGAGAAGAAAGCACGTGTTGAAGACGCGCTTCACGCAACTCGCGCAGCGGTTGAAGAAGGTGTTGTTGCTGGTGGTGGCGTTGCATTGGTTCGCGTTGCTTCTAAAGTAGCTGACCTTACAGGTGACAACGAAGACCAAACTCACGGTATTAAATTAGCACTTCGTGCGATGGAAGCTCCTCTACGCCAAATCTCTACAAACGCTGGCGCAGAAAGCTCTGTTGTGACTAATGCTGTTAAGAACGGCGAAGGTAGCTACGGTTACAACGCAGGTAACGATACTTACGGCGATATGATCGAAATGGGTATCCTTGACCCAACTAAAGTCACTCGTTCTGCACTTCAGTTCGCGGCATCAATTGCTAGCTTGATGATTACAACTGAAGCAATGGTAGCTGATGCACCTGCTGACGACGCAGCAGCTCCTGCAATGCCTGATATGGGCGGCATGGGTGGCATGGGTGGAATGGGCGGTATGATGTAAGCCAATTGGCTTATCCGCTCAAAGCTCAGGCTTTGAAATATTGAAGAACCCGCCTAAATGGCGGGTTTTTTGTAAAAGTTGCTCAGACGTTGCTTTTATATTTCGCAACTATCCTCGAATGGAAGTGTTTAGTTCTCAACACTGTCCAATACGAGCTTCATCATTTGCCCCATTTTATTAGGTTCTAGCCAGCGTGTGACGACCATGAGATCGTTCTTTCTGTCGATTACGACAAAGTTTCCACCAAAGCCTGCAGCGTAATAGATTGATTCATCATCCACTTCTTGCCACTTTCTAGGCCCTTGGTTTAGCCACCACATATAGCCATAGCTTTGGTTCGGTTTTGATGGCGTTATCGCTTGTTGTATCCAGTCTTTGGAGATTACTTGTTTATCTTTCCATTTGCCGTCATTCAGAAAGAGTAGACCGAATCTGGCTTGGTCGTATGTAGAGACAAAGACGCCTGCACCTGAGTGGCCACCACCGGTAACCGATTTCATTTGCTGTCCGTCGATGGTTGTCCAAGCATGATCATAACCGAACCAACGCCAGGTCGTAGAGGCGTCAATTGGGTCCATAATTTTGTGTTTGAGTACTTCAGGTAGTGGCCTTCTCCATACCTGCAACAAGGAATAGGCCAGTACATTCACCCGCACGTCATTGTACTCCATGACAGTTCCGGGTTTATTCAATGTGCGATATTTCCACTCATCGATGCCCCCCTCTCTAGGTGGCCTGTCTGCCCAGTCTTTAATACCAAACAATTCACCAGACCAGTCTGATGATTGATTCAGTAAATGACGCCAGGTTATCTGACTGTTGTGTGCGCCTTCGAAGGTGCCATCCCAAACATACTGCCCAACTTTATCATCGGCACTACTGATTAATCCTTTGTCTATTGCTACGCCTGCCACGGTAGATAAGTAGCTTTTGGTGACGCTAAACGTCATCTCTACGTTATCTAAGTCGCCCCATTGTGCCGCGATATAGCCGTTTTTCACTACCATACCCGCAGGGCCTTTACGCTTTTTCGTCGGCCCTAAAATTTGATGGTAAGGCTCGCGAGCAAAGCCTTCAATAATGGCTAAGCGTAGATCGCGAGAACCAGAATATTCGTTGTCCTGTGCAAATTTAACAGCTTTATCGAGCTTCCTCTGATCTAAACCTAAATCTTGAGGTGGTTTACTTTGCCACTCTCCACGTTCTGGAAAATACTCTTGGGCGTTTGCAGCGTAGTTGATGAAGCCAAACAAGAGCAAACTGGTGACTAGCTTGGGTTTGAACATTTAGGATCTCCAGGTGGTGATGAGTCAAGGAATTATGCAGTGCCAAAAAGGTAAAGCCTAGAGACAGGCAAAACTTTTAGCTGAGGTGAGAGGCCATCGATCTTTACTGTATAGTGTTGCAACAAGGGCTAACACGCATTAGATACAAGAAACCCGTCAAGAAAGACGGGTTTTACTCGCTGGCGTTGTAGTTAACGTTATTTTAGATAATCGTACTTTTCGCTTGTGCAACTTTTATAACTTTATGTGTCATGGGCAAAATTAAATAAAACGCACTGATGACACCAAAAGCAATAATTGGCCCTATTTGTGTTGCTTTTAATTCATGAGTTGCGATATACGCCAGGCTCCATAAGTATGGCAATGTAACAGCAGCTACCGCCAAAGAAGTGAATGTCAGTTGTGACACAAGTTGTTTCTTTTGAATGCACGAAAGCCCAAAGAAACATAATCCGGCCCAAGCTAACGAGGGAATATGGATATACATACCGAAATCCATGTTATTAGCTGTCTCAAACATACTTGTCCATATTCCAGGTTCGGCTAGCAGACTATGTACCTTACCTGCAAGCAATGTTTGCCATAAGTTGGAGGCTATGTCGTCGGCATTGGAGAGCCAACTAATAAATAGTGTTAAACTGGTAAATAGGCCTATTGCAATCAGATACAATGCATAACATAGCGTTTGCTCAGAACGTATTGTGCTGTTGATTGCTGATAGGCAAGCGATAATGGTTTGCCTAGCTATCCATTTGTTGGCTGTGTTGGGGCTGTTCGATGCTTTTGCGGAATACTCTTCAAAAAGATCGCCAACTTGCTCGTCACTCATTTTATTCTTAAGCAGCTTTGTTAAAACCCAGTTAGCTGGCTGAGGGATAGTACTGGTATTGGTTGTATTAAATTTCATCGTCAATAACCTCTTCAAATAACCGTTAAGCGTTGGCGACTAGTAGCGACACGCCTTGCCACATATTGTTCATCATATCTCTGGAGCGTTTTAAGCCCTGCTCTCCACTCGCGGTGATGGCGAAGTAACGCTTAGGGCGCCCACCCCGTTCGGCGGTTGGTTCTCCTAAATAAGAACTAACCATGCCTTTTTTCTCCAATCTTTCTAGCGTGGAATAAAGTGCACCAATGGCGACGTCGCGATCGACTTGGTTATGGATTAACTGCCTGATATTGGCACCGTAGGCTTCGTCGCCTAAACGTATCAATGCGAGCAAAGCAACCTGCTCGAACTCGCCCAAGAACTTCTCTTTTTCAGCCATCTTTGTCATGTCCCGAATTAATTAACTGCAATGTAGTAAATATATCAGGCAATTTTTTATTTACTACAATGTAGTATTTTGGGTGTTGATACGTGCGTATGCTATTTAATACCTGTTTCTGAGGGTCAAAACCTCCTCATTATTCCTTGGATCTTTACAGTAGAGTTTCTATTCCTAAATACCTAGATTGCAAAAAAGAAAGCTATTGGCATAATTCGCATTATGTGAAAGCGCTTTCATTTGTGTTGGTGCTTCCCTTTGTTGATAATTGACGGAAGGTTTGAGACGTGAATAGACTTAGAGTTCTGCTGATTGCTCTTTGTTCATTGTATTCTTGTTATTCGAGTGCCAACGCACTCACCGATAGAGTGACGTTGTTTTATGCCTATAGAGCATTTAGTGAAAACGTCAGGCTCGACAAAGGACAAGATACAAACTCTACAGTCGCTTTGGCACTTAAACGAAAACTAGAGCCTTCCGTTTACTTTGAATATTTGCCACTGTCCAGAATGACTGCTGCATTGCAAAATTCGATGCGTGAACCGGATTCTCTCGTTTGCGCGATATTTAAAGCAAAAACTGCAGAAAGAGAAGCGGACTACGCTTTCTCCTACCCTCTCATATTCAGAGCAACTCAACGTTTGTTTATGCAAAAAAGTTTGCCGCCCATGCCTAAGAAGTTATTGACTCGAAATGGCGGCGTTGTCTCATTAGCGGCGGTTATGAACCACTACAAAACTTCGCAGCTTATTCTAACGGAAGGTGTCTCCTATGGAGACTTCTTAGATAAAGAAATAGGACAAGTAAACGAACGGCAGGTTGTCTTGGTTAGCGCCCACTCTACAGAAGAACTGAATGCGAGGCTTTTTGCTAATAAACGTGCTGATTTTAGCATTTTCTACCCTGAGGAAGTGCGACAGATCAGCAATATTCATCAAATGCCAAGTTATAGCACTTTTACTATTGGTCATCAGCCTGCAAAGCTGACTTCTCATATTATGTGTAATAAGTCGAATGAGAGCCGTGTGTTTCTGCGAAAAGTAAATGCTGAATTGGTTGCACTTTATCAGACACAAGAGTTCTTAGATGCTCATTTTGATTTTTTGCCCGAAGATGAGCATGTGATTGTAGAGCAGTTAATAGAAAAAGAGGTTAATGCAATTCTTAAGGTTCGAGTAGAGCGGTAAAAGCCCGTTAAAAACGGGCTTTTCGTTTCGAACTATGAGTGTGAACTATTCTCTAAAATTAACTTGTGCCATTAAAGGTTCGAAAGATTCTGGACGGATATTACCAATAATATTGATAAATACTGCTTCGTCATGAGATAGCGTTAAAACGACCAATCCATCGATAACGTCACCACTCGATTTCATAAACATTAGGGTCGATTCGTCTGAATCCTTTTCGTTAACCCGAACAACAGGATGCCAGCCATCGGCACTTAAATTGGCCTGAGTTTCTTCAATATTTTCTTTAAATATTTCACTATTATCTTTGACCTCGTAGATACTGATTCGTATACCATCAACATCCCTTAATAAGGCTTTAATTTGTGGGTCTTCATCCACAGAAGTAAACCAACGTGCTGCACGTATGGTCATTGGGCCCAAAGACAGGTTGAGCTCGCTGTCTGCTTGCCACCAATAAGGTGACTCAATGTCGGCGTAACCAGCATGGTTATGTAATCGTTTAGCAGTAATACCACAACCTGTGAGCAGCATTGTTGCCGTTATCAAGAGTAGTGCGCCTTTTTTCATTAAATGCCTGGTTGTTTTCATGGCTTTGCTCCTACCTAAGATCAACATCTATGTTCAATGAGTCGGTGACTGCATTGAGTTGTTCTGGGTCGATTTCACCAACAATATTGATGAAAACTGCTTCTCCATCATGGCTATTCTCAACCACCATAACGACTAGGCCATCCATAATATCGTCTGTGACTTTGGTGAATATGCGTACCTTTTCGTCGTCTTCATTGACCGAAATAATAGGCATCCAGTTTTTTGCTTGAATTTCTTTACTGACCTTGGCAATTAGGTCTAATGCAGGTCTATCATTGCCTGCGATGTCGTAAATATTGACTCTAACTGCTTTTAATTTACTGATGATTTCGCTGGTTTGCGGATCAGATGTATTGAGTTTGCTAACGAAGCCAAGCATGGTTTTATTTAAGTTCACCATGACCTTAGGCTCTCCGTACTCAGCGTCAAGGTTGGTGAATTCCACATAGCCACGCTCTTTAGTAATGTCCTGAGCGTAGGCGGAACAAGCCAGAAAGAAAGATAAACTTATAAAAGCAAAGGTTGATAAAAATAGCTTTTTCATAATGATTCCTTAACGTGATTAAGCGGCTTGATTAAGCTCTGATTGAGTGTAAGTCGAACGTTTTGGTCAAGGGCTTGTGTGACTTTATTCGCGGACTTAGTTTTTGCGATGGATACGTATTGCAAAGCAAGTAACAGTTCTTGCTCTGCCTGTTTGACTTCGGCCAATGTTGGTTGTTGATTGACCGGAGTTACCGAGTTCATGCTACCGATTACCACCGCAATAGTGATTGTTGCAGCAATAGCACTGAGTTGTTTCCAGCTCTTTGAGAATCGACCCCAAATCACCTTATTACTTTGTTCTGTTTGGTTGATTTGCTGTAGCTTGTTCTCAAGGTCTTGAGGTAGCGGTTGCAAACCTATAGCGTCAAGGTTCTGCTCAATGTGTATAGCTCGTTCTAACGCTTCAATAGATGCGTTATCGACAATTTCATCTTGAGACTCATTGCTTGCCAAAGCTCTGGCGAGCACTCTGGTATCGGTTGACGCGGGGTTTTCCGCTAAAAAATTATCGAGTGTGTTTTGCCATGATTCGTTTTTACTCATGGGTAAACTCCTTTAATAAACTTCTTAGTTGGTGCCGGGCTCTGTGCAGATAAACCTTAACCTGAGTTGTTGTAAGGTTGAGTGATTGCGCAACTGCACTTTGACTATTCTGTTGAACATCACAAAGCATAATGAGTGAACTATAGGGTTCCTTAAGGCATGAAATTGCCTGACTTAACCAAGCACTGAGTTGCTGCTGCTGAAGATTACCTGCCGGTTCCTCATGGTTTAAAGTGACTTGGTGATCATCTTCGACTGGATGAAAGTCTTTGCGTTTGCGTATTTTATCGATACACGCATTACGTGTGACAGCAGAAAGCCAGCTCGATACCTTGTCGAATTCTATATCTTCAACGTTATTCCATAGACGCGTAAAAACATCTTGAGTGATGTCTTCTGCTTCATGTTTGTCTCGCAAAATATAGAGAGCTAGCGAATAAATTCGCTGCTGATGCTCTGCAAGTGCTTTGTTAAATTTATGTCCTTTCATACTAATAGTTACGAACCGCTTTATGGAAGGTTACAAATAAATAGAGATATTTTGAATAAAGGTATTTTTCGTGTTTAAGAATCTGGGAACCAAAGAATCGTTGATGAGATTTCTAGGCTTATTGGTTACTGGTTTAGATTGGCTGGTATGGATTGAAGTATTTCAGGATGTTTGGTCATCCCGTCTGCTTTCTCTACATGAAAGAAGAAGGTTAAATCTGCAATGTGACTTGTATCAATTCCGCGCTCAATGACTTTCATTGATATTGTTTGTTCCGGCTCACCTGATACTTCGATCTCACCTGTCGTTGTCGCTAAGTCAGATGCCCTGTCGACTTCAACCGCTGTAATGACAGCACTCACTTTATCGCTTGTATTTTCAATAGAGGCATAGCCACCAAGTTGATAGCTGAGAGGGTTATCACCATACTTTATGGATTCTTTAATACGAATAGGCGCAATATCTGTATTGGGGAAACAGAGTATTATTTGCCAGTCTGTACCTATTTTGTCACCACCATAGTGCAAATTACTAAGCTGAATATGAGAAAAGCGTTTGGCTTTGTTCTCAGTCATATAGTCGTCCCTCTGGGGAGTTAATCAAATGAGTGTTTTAGTCCCCTATTTAATGGGCCGCTAGAGTATATTATTACCCTTATTAGGATACTAGTTGATCTTTAGCGTTATGCCAGTTAATAAGTGCAGTATGTTCTTTATCTTTCCACTTAGAAAAAATTTTTAGTGGTTGGTCCTCTAGCCTAATTTATACAAGATCGTATGATGTGGTATGTGATTTAATCATTTAATAAAGAGGATATTTCCATGGCCATATTGCACGGCGTACCCGTTTCTCCCTATGTACGCAAAGTCCAAGCTGTACTTGAAATGAAAGGTGTTGAGTACACGATTAATCCAATTATTCCCTTTGGTGACAAAAGTGAATTACTCGCACTTAATCCGATAGGTAAAATTCCGGCATTCCAAGATGACGATATTACACTTGCTGACTCGTCAGTCATCAGTGCTTACCTTGAAAAGCGTTACCCAGAGGTTTCTCTATATCCTGAAGATGCTGCTGATTACGCCCGAGCTTTGTGGTTTGAAGAATATGCTGACTCACACATGGTAGGAACTTTAGGTTCGATATTCTTCCACCGTGTACTCAATCCAAAATTCTTTGATACGCCTTCAGATGAAGAAGTTGTGACTAAAGCCATTGAAGAAGACGTTCCTGTAATATTCGATTATCTCGAAGGGCAGCTAGGAGATAATGAATACTTTGTTGGTAATGCATTGAGCATTGCAGATATTTCAATTGCAGGGCCTTTCGTAAATGCCGAAGTAGCTGGATTGACAGTCGATGCAACGCGTTGGCCCAAGCTAGCTGCTTTTGTTCAACGTATTTTCGATATGCCTTGGTTCAACAATAAGATTGAACTATAAGCTTTTTATTATGATGCACTTTAATGTGCATCATAATGCCTCCCTAATAGACACTTCTTCTTTCCTGTTCGTAAAAACCAATTAATAAAACCAGTTAATTCAATTTTATTAATTCAAACATCTATCTCATGATTGCTCCATTACAACGCAATGATGTTTTTTGATGATGAAATACAGATCTATCGTTCTCACCTTACTTTTATTTTCTTTTCATGTTGTTGGTATGTCGGAATCAGTTCAGCTCGTTGATTTGGGTTCAGGGAAGGCCGTCGGCCATATTTCCTTTGAGCAGACTCCCTACGGTGTTGTTTTCAAACCGTTTTTACATGAGCTGCCACCTGGTGTTCATGGCTTTCACGTACATGAAAACCCCTCTTGTGCAAGCAGCCAAAAGAATGGACATTTGGTTTTGGGAGGTAAAGCTGGAAGCCATTACGATCCTTTGATGACGAGAAAGCATGGCAATCCTTGGGATAACAATAGTCATCTCGGTGATCTTCCTGCGCTCTATGTCGATAAAAATGGGCGAGCGCTGCAGCCTGTTTTAGCGCCAAGACTTAAGCTTTCTGATTTATTTGACCGATCTCTTATGGTACATGCTGGTGGAGATAATCATTCTGACCACCCTGCTAAGTTAGGAGGTGGTGGCGCTCGTATCGCCTGTGGTGTGATTACCGAGCGGTAATGCCCAACTGAACGTTGGAATTGGGTAAGGGATTATCTAATCATTGGCCTCATGAGCCTTTACACCAAGTTTTGCGTATTAACCTTCTATGCTGTTCAATAGTATGCGTTTACTATAATTGGTGATATGCGGAATTTGATAAACAAAAAACTTGGGCTTTTCATTGTCTTGATTTTCGGAATTGCTGTTCAAAGCGGTAGTATTATTGCGGACGAAAGTAAAACGACATTAAAAGTATCAATGCTTATTTTTAGTGTTGAGCAGCGCAATGTTTTTGAAGAGATCGCTATCGCGTTCAATAAGCGATACCCCAATGTCGATATTCAATACATTTCTCACACCGATGCCAACTACAAGAAAAATTCAGCGCTTTGGTTAGAGAACCCGGAAGGAATAGATGTTATCAACTGGCTTTGGTCACGCCGGATAGGTGAGTATGTCGATGTTGGTTGGATTGAGCCTATTTCCGATCTTTGGTCTTCTGCTTATATGGAGTCTAACTACAGCCAGGAGATGAAGCAGTTAGTCACTTTCTCTGGCGAACAGTATGCTATGCCGTATTCGGTCGGTGTTTGGGGTTTCTATTATCGAGAGTCATTGTTCGAGCATTTAAAACTTGAAGTACCTTCTGATTGGCAACAGCTCCTCGAAGTCTGTGAGACGCTCAAGGAAAAACAAGTCACGCCTATTATCATTGGAGCTGAGCAACCGTGGCCAACAGCTGCTTGGTTCGACTTGTTGAATTTGAGGATTAACGGTTTGGGGTTTCATCGCCAAGTAGTCAGTGGCTCAGTGCCGTTTACGTCCCCAAAGATACGTAACGTTTTTTCTCACTGGAAAGCATTGATGACTCAAGGGTGCTTCAATCGCCATGCGACTAAGGTTGGCTTTAAGGAAGTGACGCCGCTCATCTTTAGAAATAATGCAGGAATGATATTAGCAGGCAGCTTTCTGGTTACTCAAGTTCCAACGCAAATCAGAGATGACTTCAAGTTTTTCTCCTTCCCCGTTATTAATACCTCAGTAGAAATCTCGGAAGAAGCACCTATTGATATGTTTCTCATTCCTCAGAGTAGTAAAAACAAAGTTATTGCAAAGCAGTTTATTAAGTTTATCTCTGAAGCTGAAAGCCAAGCATTGATCAACAATACCATTCATTTTATGCCTGCTAATAGCTCATCTTTGATAGGAGAAAGTTACTTCAGTCAGGTAGGAAAAGAAGCACTAGAAGCTGCGAAAGGACGGTCACAATATTTGGATAGAGACGCCCCCTTTGATTTTGCTAAAAAGTCTCTACGGGTTTTTGCTCGATTTTTGGAAGATGGTGATATCGAAAGAGCTCAAAGTGAGCTCGAATCGTTACGCCTGATACACTTTAAATGATCATCAGTCTCTGGTTAGAACTTCTATTAATTCGATTTCAAAAGTGAGATCGGAGTTCGGCGGTATCATGTTACCAATTTGACGTTCGCCGTAGGCTAGCTCAGCGGGAACCCATAAACGTCTTTTACCGCCCTCTTTCATGTCTTTAAGGCCTAAAACCCACCCTTGAATAACGCGTTTATTGCTCAATACCGTTTGAAAAGGCGTATTCTTTTTGTACGAAGAATCAAATTCAGTGCCGTCAGCTAACCAACCTCTGTAATGTGCAGTGATAAGTGCTCCACGTTCGGCTTTTTTACCTGTTCCTTCTACTAAATCTTCTATTTTTACTTCTATACTCATTGAGGTTATGCCGAGTCATTCTATCGATGAGAATTATAATAACATTTTGTGTAGATATATTTGAGCAGAGGCTACGCTTTAACCGTTAGTGAAAATGTTGACTAATTGGTCAGCTTCTGTGAATATGATGTTAATTTGCGTGAGATTTGCCATAATAGATACTGTGACTGGTACTACCTCCCATAGTGACAACCAACAATCATTTGAACCCTAACTGGTAAAACAACATGAAAACACTAAATAAAACTGCGTTGGCATTGTGTGTACAAGCCGTGCTGCTTTCGGCTGCGACTAATGCACAAGAATCGGATTCTCAGGAAGAAACAGAAGCAGGTAAGCTGGAGGTTATCTCCGTTACTGCGCAAAAGCGCACACAAAGTATTCAGGATGTACCTATCTCTATTTCAACGCTGAATGGTGAGCGTTTTGATAGCTTATTTTCAGGTGGTGGAGACATTCTAGAGCTTGCAACACGAGTTCCAGGTCTTTACGCAGAAACTTCTAACGGCCGTGTAGCTCCCCGTTTTTATATTCGCGGCTTGGGTAACACCGACTTTGATTTGGCAGCATCTCAGCCCGTTTCAATTATTATGGATGAAGTTGTTAAAGAAAACGTTATCCTAAAAAGTTTCCCATTATTTGATATTGGCCAAGTAGAGGTACTTCGCGGTCCTCAAGGGACTTTATTTGGACGTAACACGACTGCTGGTATCGTTAAATTTGATACAAACAAGCCTACCGAAGATTTTGAGGCGTACTACAAAGTTGCGCTAGGAAACCTAGGTACTAGAAACTTTGAAGGCGCAGTTGGTGGCGGCTTAGGTGGTGATTTCTCAGGGCGTTTCTCATTCCTTTCTCAGAACCGTGGTGATTTTATTGATAACGGATTTACCGGTGAGGAAGATGCGTTAGGTGGTTTCCAAGAGCTTGCTTGGCGTGCTCAGTTAGCCTATAACCCTTCAGATGATTTTAGTGCCCTTTTAAGTGTTCAGAATAGAAACTTAGATGGCACTTCTAGTGTATTCCGTGCCAACGTCTTAAGTACTGGACAGCAAGGCCTTAACTCGAACTTTAATCGCGACCGTGTTTTCTTCGATCAAGGTGATAATAATCCACAGCAGTACATCAATACAGGTGTTAACTTAAAGCTCGAATACACGCTACCCAATGGTTCGACTCTAACCTCAATTACCGCTAATGAGAGTGTTTCTGGTCGAAGCTTAGGTGATATTGATGGTGGTGCCATCGTCAATACACCTAATATTGATATAAACGGTGATGGAATATCGGATCCAAGTATAGATACTAACGGTGATGATATACCTGATCAGACTAGCTTTCCTGGCGTTATACTTTTCGGGGCTGTGACGGAAGACCAGTTGGATAATTTCAATCAATTTACGCAAGAAATCCGCTTAGCAAGTTCCGATGATCTTGATTTAACCTGGCAAGTTGGTGCGTTCTATTTTGACTCTGAGTTCGATGTCACTTCCATCGATGGTTTCTTTGGTGCAACTACGGTTTTCCACGAAAATACAACTTGGGCTGTATTTGGTCAAACATCTTACGATCTGAACGAGAAGGTTAATATTACAGCAGGCTTGCGTTATACCGACGATGAAAAGTCTTTAGTTGTTGGTGATCAAAATGTGGATGGTTTTGCATTGGTTATAGGTTTAGCTTCAATACAGGATATTGCTCCCATCGAAGTTGATGACGGCCAGGTTAGTGGTGAGTTAAGTGTAAACTATAAGCTGAACGATAAGACTAGCCTCTATGCGCGCTATGCAAATGGTTTTAGAGCTCAGACTATTCAAGGTCGTGATGTTGCATTTGAGGGATTACCTTCTGTTGCTGAATCAGAAACTATCAACTCAATTGAAGCTGGTTTTAAAGCGGATTTATTTGACGATACTTTACGTTTAAACGGTGCTATCTATGCGTATCAAATTGATGATATCCAATTCTCGGCTATCGGTGGTGACGGTAATAACACAGCACTAATTAACGCTGATAAAGGTACTGGACGTGGCTTTGAGATTGACGCGCAATGGTTGGTATCTGAATATCTAACGTTAACAGCTGGCTTCAGCTATAACGATACTGAAATTGATGATCCGAACCTACGTGTGGCGACTTGTGGATCTGGACAATGTACCCCTACAGACCCTCTTGATGCTAATGATCGTGCAATAGTTGATGGTAACCCATTCCCTCAAGCACCCGAGACTATTCTCAATTTTACTGCGCGTTACAGTATTCCGACTGACAGTGGTGAATTCTACGCGTTTACCGATTGGGGATATCAAGGTGAAACTAATATCTTCTTATATGATGCGGTTGAGTTCACAACTGAGGATAACTTCGAAGGTGGCTTGCGTATAGGTTATAAGAACTTTGATAACGACTATGAGATCGCTGTTTTTGCACGTAATATTACAGACGAAGAGAATCTCAGAGCTGCTATCGATTTCAATAACCTAACAGGTATTGTGAATCAACCACGTATCTTTGGTATCGAATTTAGAAAAGACTTTTTCTAATATTTAGACACAAAGTACAAGCTAGGCCCCAACTTAAACCTTGGGGCTTTTTTATAAGCTTGTTTAGCATTTCAACCTACCTGTAACAGGCATTCGTCTGTCTTTTAACTTTCTTTTAATTGACATAATACTGCAACGATTAGCGCGTACTTTTCAGCCCTACATTTCGGCAATAAAGCATCATCAAGACTTTTTTCGGCTGAATGTGAGAAGGATGAGTTATGCAACTTGAATTTAAACACATCTTAATAATGGCTGTTCTACTACTGATTTCGATAGCGTTTATCGTTCTTAGCCCAGATAGTTCAGCTGTCTCTAAAGGTGAAGGTATATCAACTGAAATGGAATTTGTAACAAGTCATGGAGCTCAATCCGGTAGCAAAGTGCAATTGGAAAGTAACCGCCTTATCGCTGTTGGCGTTATTTTGGCTAAAGGTCTATCGGCAATCATTATCGGTATTTTTGTTTTATTCTGCATTTGTTCCAGAGTTGGGAAGTGCTTTTCCAAACGAACTGGTGTGATATCAAGGTCCGCTGAACAGAGTATTGCAGATGCAAAGGTATAAGTTTCTGAGTGGTATTATCCGCTATTCCTTAAGGTAGGCCACATCATGTGGCCTTTTTTTATTTACCCAATCAATATGCTATAAGTGTCACTACGATAATTCTCAGGTATGCATCGTCATGTCTAAAGAGAGAAAGAAGCTATTAAACGATTGGTATCAATCTGGTCAAAAGCTATCAGTTGAAGGAGCGTACTCAAGAGTATGGCGCCAAGGGCAAGGGGAACCTGTTGTGTGCTTGCATGGTGTTCCTGCGTCAGCGTTTCTATATAGAAAGGTTCTGCCAGAGCTAGCGCAGAGAGGCCTTGAAGGAATCGCTTTTGACTTTCCTGGGCTAGGTTACGCTGAACGTCCTGAGGCATTTGACTATTCTTGGAGCGGCTTAGCAGCATGGGCAGAGAAGGCTGTTGATGCATTAGGTCTCTCAAAATTTCACCTTGTGGTCCATGATATTGGTGGTCCTATTGGGTTTGAGCTTATCCGGCGAATACCTGATCGCATTGCCTCGCTAACGGTACTCAATACGCTTGTGCATGTTGAGCGATTTAAACGCCCTTGGGTTATGGAGCCATTCACCTACCCACTGATTGACCAGCTGTGGGTTTCATCGTTAAAAACACCCATGATAGTTGCTCTTATGCGTATGCAAGGCATGCACGATGGGCCTACGAATCGGGAAATCCGCGCTTATGGTGATTTGCTAACCATGAAAGATGATGGGCGCGCGTTTAGAAAAATTATGCGTGGCTTTGAGCGTACCCAAGCATATGAAGAAGGCATCATCAACGCGCTTAAAAATAGAGAGTTTCCAGCTCAGGTGATTTGGGGCGCACAAGATCCGGCTTTGAAAATGGAAAAATACGCCCCTGAATTGTGTGACGTTTTGGGGTTAGATGATTGGCACAGAGTTCGAGGGAAGCACTTTCTGCAGGAGGACTCGCCTGCCGAAATCGCGCAATATATCGCTGATTTGGTCATATACCCAAAATAATTGGAAATGCATGGAAGCGGCAAGCGATTGAACCCTCATGAGCTTAGATAGACTAGGTGATTGTGGTGAAAACCTGTTGCCAACAAACAGGCATTTTCTAGGATAACGGGTATAAAAAAGGCTTCCTGATGGAAGCCTTATAGCACTTAAACTTATTACCTTATTCAGGTTTGCGGAACTTGAATGTCCAGCGGTCAGTGTTGCCTGTAACTGTTTTAACACCAACTTCATAACGTAGCTCGTCATCTTGGCGGCGGTGTAGGTCAGAGTAATCAACGAACTCGAAACCTGCTTCTAGGATTTCTTTAATCGCTAAAACCGGATCTACACGACGACGGTTGTCGCGAGTTAGAGGTTCCATGTGACGCTTAGTGTGATCAACAACCGCATAGATACCGCCAGGCTTAAGCGCATCAAATGCAACTTTATTCATCGCTTTACGGCCAGCTTCACTGAAGTTGTGGTAGTTACGGAAAGTGAAAACGATATCGACATCTTTAACGCCTAGGCTGTCGATTTTCATGTCTGTTAATAACGCGCCTTCTTCACGAGAAAACTCAGCATCTTCAGCAATAATGCTAACTTTGTCGAAACCAGGCTTACCTTCAAGCGTTGTTCTTAATCTGCCTGCACCGATACCTGCGTAGTATTCGCCTTTATCTCTTAAAACAGGCGCTAAAATTTTTGAGTA
The DNA here is from genome assembly GCA_004353515.1 of Alteromonadaceae bacterium M269. GTDB lineage: Bacteria > Pseudomonadota > Gammaproteobacteria > Enterobacterales > Alteromonadaceae > M269. The sequence goes on from SMNZ01000006.1 coordinate 52,466, forward strand.
CCAGCCGCCACCAGGAACAAGCTCTACAACACGCATATCGTCGCGTAAACCAAAGAATTCTAGAGTTTGTAGTGGGCGTCTATTTCTGTCGCGGTCAGTTTCTGCTTCAGTACGGATATCAGATGCCATTGCCGCTTTAATTTTATCGGCGGTTGCATCAAAGTCGCTTTGTGCAAATACTGATGCACTAGCGGTGAGTGCCATCAGTAATGCAGGGATGAGTTTTTTCATGGGTTACTCCAGTGTCTCTTTAAAGTTGTTGTTTATATACTTTTCCGTCTTTCATAACGAAATGTATGGATCTGATGTGATTAATATCGTCTGTTGGGTCGCCTTTTACCGCAATGAAGTCAGCAAATTTGCCGGCTTCAATGGTTCCTAAGGTATCCGACTCACCCAGTAATTCAGCCGCGTGGTAAGTTGCACTGCGTATGACATCAATAGGCTTCATTCCAGCTTCGGCCATGTAAACGAACTCTTTGCCGTTATCGCCATGTGCAGATACGCCAGAATCTGTTCCAAACGCAATTTTTACACCGGCATTGTATGCACGGCTCAGCGTGTTTTGGATAAGAGGGCCAATTGCTGCTGCTTTTGGTCTGACTAGGTCTGGGAAGAAACCATCGATCTCCGCTTTCTCTGCAACCCATTTACCAGCGAGTACTGTTGGGACGTAATAGGTTCCGTGTTTTTTCATGAGCTCAAAGGTTTCGTCATCCATATAGGTGCCGTGTTCTATGGAATCAACACCTGCTTTTATAGCTCTTTCCATTCCCAATTTTCCGTGCGCATGCACTGCAACTTTGAATCCGTAATCCTTAGCTGTTGCAACTATGGCATCGAGCTCTTCGTCTGTGAATTGTGGGTTTTGGCCGCTCTTCGCGACGCTTAAAACCCCACCTGTTGAGGCAATTTTGATTAAATCAGCGCCGTCTTTATATCTTTGTCTAATGGCTTGTCTCGCGTCATCAGCACTATTAACAACGCCTTCTTTGGGGCCAGGGTTACCCATAAGCTCACTATTAAAACCATTGGTTGGGTCGATATGACCGCCTGTCGAAGAAAGCGCTTTAGCGGCAGTAAAGATGCGTGGTCCATCAACGACACCACGGTTAATGGCATTGCGCAAGGCTACACTGGAGTTGTACTCGTCGTTAAGGTTACGGATTGTCGTAAAACCAGCTTGTAATGTTAGCTCCGCATACTTAACACCATTTAGGGCGTAATCTGCTGCATTTAACGTGAATCGTTCTACATTGGCTCTTGGGCCATACTGCGATGTGATATGGGTGTGCATATCGATAAGACCAGGCAGAACGGTTGAGTCAGAGAGATCAATAAGTTCATCTCCCTGCCCTGGTTTTTTGTAGCCTTTCTCAATGCTTTTAATTTTGTTGCCATCAATGACAATCGTCATTTTTTTGAAGACTTTGTCACTGTCAGCGGGAATCATTTTCCCTGCGTGTATATAGGTATCTGCAAACGCTGCCTGAGCACTAAGAAATAGTGACGTCGCGATGAGTGTTTTTATTATTTTCATACAAACCTAAATATGTTGCTAATGGGCGTTGAGTAATAAGTTCGCCTACACTAGTTTAAATTACGCCCGTCAGCAAAACTTGGACTTTGCTTTTCGATCATTAATCTTTATAAGCTGGCAGTGCTTGTTTACATCGGTGCAGTATGCACGAAATGTATTACAAATGGCCTAAACTGAACGCATAATTTCGGCTCTTTATCACTAATTGCTGCTGGCCGTCTAATTCTTGAGGGATGCCAATGTTGGCAAGTTGATAGAAAACGTTTTGATGCAACCTTGCCCATAGGTTTCTGCGAACATTCACATAAGGTAATTCTGCGCCTGTGGTTTGGTCTTGCATGAGTTTAACGGGGTGATTTTCACTGACTAAAAACGTATCTTCCGTCAGTGTGGTAAAGGCTATCCCATCATCGGTTTGTTGCCACTGAGTCACAATAAAAGGAACATCTTCAACCTGAATACCCACTTTTTCGACAGGAGTTACTAGAAAGTAGGTATCGTCTTCTTTTTTGATGACCGTAGAGAACAATCGAACGAGTGCTTTACGACCAATGGGAGTACCCATATACCACCAGGTTCCATCATGCTTTATCCGCATGTCGATATCACCACAGAACGAGGGATTCCACTTGTCTACAGGTGGCAGCTTATCGCTTTGGTCACCTATTTGTTGCTGTAATTGGTTTAAGTCCATAACGGGCTAGCGTTTAGCTCTACGCACCTTACAAACGTTCGTCTATAACGTCTCTGATTTCTCGAAGCGTTGCCTTGATAACACGCATATTTTCAGGGCCTGTTCTCAACAGCTGCTTTTGAGCATTTGATAGATTTTCTATGCGCTCATCGCGGAACTTATAGACAACACTTTCTGTATAAACTTCTATAGGTATAGGCACTTCTGGCGTATCAAGCAAGTGTTCAATGGCGTTGATCAAAGTACCGTCAAAGTTGTCGTCAGGGTAACCAATCTCAGCGTAGTTCTCCTGAATTGCCGGTTTGTAGTAATCATAAAGCTCGATAAGTTTGTCGACGTCTGCGTTGTCTAAGACTTCTACATAAGGCGTGTATCGTTTGAAACTCGCAGCGTCAATCCATTCTTTACCAGCTTGCTGGTAAGTTCTGAAAGGTTTTTCAGGCTTTTGGAGAACATGGAAGTTGCTAGCAAGCTCTTCATTATTGAGGTTGTCTACAAAGACGACAAAGCGCCGGATAATCTCGTCATTAACTAAAATACGTGTCAGCTCTGGGTGTTCAATCAGGGCAGATAATGCCGTTTTAACCGCAAGGTCACTACTATCCAGAGGTTCTGGCTCAGGTTCAGGCTCTGGGGGAGGCGTTGTTTCTATTTCAGGCTCATCTTCGAACACTTCGAGGTCAGGCTCTGGAATTGGGTCTTCTTCAATAGGTTCGGGAATTACAGGCTCAGCCACGACAGGTTCTGGTTGTTTGACCGGAACTTTAACAACAGTAGGTTCTTCTTCTGATGGCCAAAACCAAACAGTTAATAAAATGAGAACGAGAACTGCCGCCACAGAAATATGTGGTATTAAAGACGTTTTGCTGTTTGTACCTTCTGCCATGGGGCTCCCAAACGAGTTAGTCTATTAACGGAAACGCTGAATGGTAACGTTAACGAATTAGGGGGTTAATTGCATCTGCTAATTTAAAGTGATTGTAACGGGATGATAATCTAGTTAAAAATTGTCACATAAACGGGCTTTGTGCATTGATCTCCTAATACTGTTAATATCGATTAAATGAGAATATTCAAGGTCTAGCCTACACTGTATTTACGGTGAGCCCAGAACAACGCACTTGAGTATAAAACAACATTGAGCGGGTGATTATGAATTTTGTGTTATACGCCATACCTTTTTTCTTCTTGCTGATTGGCTTGGAGTTGCTGCTAGAAAAGTGGCGTAAAACTGAGTTCTATCGTGTCAATGATGCGATTAACAGCTTAAGTGCTGGTGTATTAAGCCAAATGACCGGTCTCGCTAAGAATTTATTACCGTTCACAGTCTACATATTCGTTTATGAAAATATGGCGTTGTTCTCTTGGGAGAAATCAACCGCCTTCTGGATTTTTGCCTTTCTATTCTACGATTTCCTTTATTACTGGAAACATCGCATGGGACATGAAATGAGCCTGCTATGGGCTGCTCATGTTGTGCATCATTCCAGTGAAGAATACAATCTGACAACAGCGCTACGTCAAACGAGCGGTAATATTGTTGGCTGGATTTTCTATGTACCTATGGCGCTGATCGGCGTAGAGCCTTATGTATTAATTAGTGTTGGATCATTGAACCTTGTGTATCAATTCTGGGTACATACCCGCCATGTACCTAAGCTAGGTTGGTTTGAGTGGTTCTTTGTTAGCCCTTCTAACCACAGAGTGCACCACGCGCAAAACCAGATATATCTAGATCGTAACTACGGTGGTGTTTTTATACTCTGGGACCGTCTGTTTGGAACTTTTCAGGAAGAACTCGAAGAAGAGAAGCCTATTTATGGTGTGCGCAAAGCGTTGCGCAGTTGGAACCCATTGTGGGCAAACGTGCAGGTTTATACACAACTCGTTAAAGACAGCGTAAGAACAAAGCGTTGGAGTGATAAATTCAGGGTTTGGTTTGGACGTACGGGCTGGCGTCCAGAAGATATGGAACGAGATTTCCCGTTAGCCCGGGTAGATCTGGCTCGTTTTCAAAAATACGATGTGCCACTAACAACGTCGTCTAAGTGGTATGCCGTTTTGCAATATGGCCTTATGACCTTCGTAGGCCTTATGTTGTTATTGAATGTCCAAATGCTGGACATTAAAGAGCAACTTTCTCTTATTATTTTTGTTGGTTTTTGTAGTTACTCTCTGGGAGCTTTTTTGGAAGGAAAAGCTTTCGCAGTTGGCTTGGAAGTCATAAAAAATGTGATAGTACTCGCTGTTTGTTGGCTGGTAAGTATCAATATGGCGGTGATGACTACCCTAGTCGTCCTCGCTTTGCTAAGTTTGGCTGTATTGTGCTTGACCTTTTTGCCGCAAAGACGACTTGCCTCTTGAACAAAAATGTATCGTGTAAGTTGGTGTTGATATTTCCGGTCACACCTTCTTATGACAACTGTAGCTAAGAACGACAAAATTGAATGCTGAGAAATATTGTATGTGTGTAAAGCCCCGCTCATTTTACACATGGATTTTTCTGGTTGTTTTTGGTTTATCGGGGCTTGTTGCTTGCACGCCTCCTTCAAAGAATGAAACGCCGCTTAATTTATCCGAAATCACTTGGCCTCAGATAGAAGAAAGAGCTCGTGGGCAAACCGTATATTGGAATGCCTGGGGTGGAGACCAAAGGATTAATGCTTATATTCGATGGGTAGGAGCCGAGGTAAAGGAAAAATACGATCTTACTTTGGTTCATGTGAAGCTTAATGACACATCTGAAGCTGTTGCGCGCATATTGGCCGAAAAGGCTGCTGGCAGAACGGATGATGGGACAGTTGATTTAATATGGATTAACGGCGAGAACTTCTCAGATTTAAAAGCGAATAATATGCTGTTTGGACCTGTATCAGGCGTGCTTCCCAATTATCAGTGGGTCGATCAGGAACAGCCTGCATTTATTGAAGATTTTACTATCGCTGTTGATGGGTTGCAGGTTCCTTGGGGATTATCAATTCTGGTTTGGTTGTATGACAGTCAATCTGTTACTAAGCCACCTCAAAGTCCAGATGAGCTGCTGTTATGGGCATCTGAAAACCCTGGACGTTTTACTTATCCTGCGCCGCCAGATTTTGTTGGAACTAGCTTTTTGAAGCAGCTTCTTATTGCATTCACAGAACAAGATAGCCTTTTAACTTTACCTGTTTCTGAGACTTCTAAGCATCTAGCAGATCCCGTCTTTGAATTTCTCGACCAGTTAAAGCCTTTGTTATGGCGGGAAGGCCGAACATTACCGACCAACAGCTTGGCATTAAAACAGCTGCTAGCGGATGGCGAAGTTGATTTTAGTTTGAGCTTTAATCCGGCTGATGGCATCAGCGGTGTTTTATCTGGGCAGTTAGCCGAATCAGTGAAGACCTACACCATGAAAACCGGTGCTTTGAGTAATGGACATTTTGTTGCGATTCCACAAAATGCTAGTGCAAAAGAAGGAGCTATGGTTATTGCTAACTTCCTACTTTCGCCTGCAGCTCAAGCAAAAAAAGCTGATATTGAGGTTTGGGGAGATATGAGTGCCTTGGATATCGATAATTTGGAGCCTGAAGCTCAGGCGTTATTTGAGAAGCTACAACAAGAAAAGCGTCTTATTCTTCCAAATCAGTTTGAACGTTCGTTGGCAGAACCACACCCGAGTTGGACCAAGTACTTAGAGCGAGTTTGGTTGGAGCGATATGCTCAATGAATAAAACAGCGACACAGCTGATTTTTATTAGTGTATTTGTTTTGCCCATGTTAGCTGCGGCAGGTGGAATGCTAATTCCTGCGTTTGGAATAATTACCTTAGGTCAATGGCAAGCACCGAGCCTGTCAGCTTGGATTAATCTCACAGATACTCCTGGATTAGGCCAGTCATCGCTGCTGTCTATAAGTAGTGGTTTGGTTGCTACGATTATTTCAGTGGTTTTATCTCAAGCTTTTGTTGCTAGGCGTTATTCCAAAGGCAGTAGCAAAGGTTTTGATAGCTTGAGTCGATTTTTGTTAGCCGCTCCTCATGTTTCTGTAGCTGTGGCGACGGCTTTCTTGCTTGCGCCTTCGGGATGGTTAGTTCGTCTACTGTCTCCATGGATGACAGGGTGGGAAAGGCCGGCAGATTACTTATTACCAAATGACCCTTGGGCAGGAGCACTGATCTTAGGCATTGTTATGAAAGAGTTGCCTTTTATGCTGGTTGTGAGTGTTGCGGCAATTAATCAAATAAAACCTAAACCACTTTTAGATACCTGCCAGAGCTTAGGTTATAGCTTCGCACAGAGTTGGCTTTTCATCATTGTTCCCGGAATATACAAACGTATTCGCTTACCTATTTTTATTGTGCTGGCCTTCTCTGTGGGAGCTGTTGAGCAAGCGTTAGTCTTAGGACCAACACAACCTCCAACTTTTAGTATCAAATTAATGCAGTGGTTTTCAGACGCCAACTTATCAAGCCAAGGAACTTTGGCTGCTGGAAGTCTCTCGCTGATTCTTCTGACGTTTTTGTCATTTATCGTGTGGCGTTTATTAGAAATTGTCATAACTTGGCTTTATAAAATGAGGGTAAGCAGAGGTCAGAGGCAGCTCTTTTGGGCTCCGGTACTTTGGTCAATATCTTATATCGCTGGCTTGTTGATAATTATCGCGGTAGTAAGCGTGGCAATGTTGTCTGTTCTGTCCTTTACACAGGGGTGGCGTTTTCCTACTTTTCTTCCAGAACATTGGTCTTTCGCCGTTTGGGATAGCAATATTGTGTTGCTTTTACCCGCACTATCTCAAACCTTGTTGTTAGGTGTTACAGCGGCAATATTATCGGTCAGCTTGGCCTTAGTTTGCCTGGAAATGGGACAATCTGATCGCTTCTTTGAGGTGTATGGGAAATGGTGGTTGTTTATCCCTCTTTTTACACCACAAGTTTCCTTGTTGTTTGGATTGAGTTTAGGTTGGACACTCATGCGTATGGATGGCATGTGGTTAACTGTCTTGTGGTCTCATCTTATTTTTTGCTTACCTTATGCTTGGTTGATGTTGGGGGACAGCTTCAACGCTATTGATTCTCGACTGATCGCATCTGCACGGACTCTAGGCGCTAGCCAGATGAAAACTTTTTTTGTTATCAAAGTCCCTTTATTAAAGCAACAAATTGCCAATGCATTAGCTTTGTCTTTTCTGGTGTCTGCTTCTTTATACTTACCAACCTTATTTGCTGGTGGAGGCCGATTTTCGACATTGACTATCGAAACTATGGCACTTGCAGGTAGTGGAGATAGACGTGTGTTAGGCGCGTTAACTCTCGTTCAGCTCATGTTGCCCTTCATAGCATTACTATTAGCGAAGTGGCTACCTCGTATTCGTTTGAGCCACTTAAGAGCAAATGAATCGGCCGATACCGCGGGAGCAATGAACTAGTGTCAATGAAGTTGGAGCAAATATCCTTGTCAGTGGGTTCACAAACGCTTATCGAAAATGTTGAGTTGTTTATAGAGGCGGGGAAAGTAACCTCATTGATGGGAGCGAGTGGCAGCGGTAAATCAACACTACTCTCTTATATTAGTGGAACATTGAATCATAAAATAGCTGGCTCAGGCCGTATTTTGGTCAATGGTCAAGAAGTGCAAGATTTGCCTGCGGAGCGGCGCAAGATAGGCTTATTATTTCAAGATGCATTACTCTTTCCTCATTTAAATGTTGGGGAAAATTTGGGTTTTGGATTATCTAGCGCTGTTGAAAAACCACATAGACGAAAGAAGATTCAGGAAGCCCTTGAGCGAGCACAACTCACAGGGATTTATGACAAGAATCCTGTAACGCTATCTGGTGGAGAAAGAAGTCGCGTGGCTTTGATGAGAACGCTATTGGCTGAGCCTGATGCTTTGCTCCTAGATGAACCATTTTCGAGACTCGATGAACAAATAAAGCAAAGCTTTCGTGAATTCGTATTTGAAACTGCGATGGAGAAAAATATCCCAGTGCTAATGGTGACGCATGATATCCAAGATACACAAGTTGCTCAATCAATGAGCGGCGGTCCTGTTTTTATGCTTGAACAGCAGCAAATTAAACCTCTAGGAAATGATGATATGACTCAGACAAATACTCGAAGGGTGCAATAACGATGGAGAGCATGTATTGGGTTATCAGTTGGGCATGCCATCGCCGTTGTGAGCACTGTTACGATGATCGTTTCAGGCCCTATAAAAAAGATGAGTTAAAACAAATTGTGGGTGAAGGGCAGCAAGCCTATAAAAAGATTGTCGAGAATTTGCCTGATGACTTTAGCTACCTTGACCCCAATATGCTGGATGAAAATGGTCAGCCAACTAAGCGGCGAGGTCGTATAGTGATTGCAGGGGGTGAAGTCCTAATTGATAGTGTTCGAGAGCCGCTGTTCTACCCTATTTTAGATGCATTAAACGATAAATATGGAAAAAATGGCCCGAGGTTAGCGGTACAAACGACAGGTGACATACTGACGGAAAAGTTTCTGGAAGAGATGCTCGAGAGGAACGTTTGGTCGATCGCGATATCCAGTATTGATGATTATCACAAAGGGCTCGAAGGCGATAAAAAGTTTCGTTTGATGGATAAAGTCCGCAATATGATGGCGAAATACGGTGTCGAAGAAACCAGTCTCGGTGGTGCTCAAGATCCAAGGATTCAATCTCCGGAAGAGCGAGATTATTTAGATGAAGATGGCCCTTTCTTTGTGTTTTTCGGTGCGCAACCAGAACTATGGATTGGTGAGCTTTGGCCAAGAGGTCGTAGCTGGACTAACGGCCTGTCTAAAGCCAATTATGATACGAACTTCTGCGCGCGATGGGCTGGTGGTAAAAACTTCTTGAATTATGGTTATGCTGGGTCTGAAGTAGCGATTGAACCAGACGGCGCGGTTTACCCCTGCTGTATGAAAACTAAAGCTGCTTTGGGTTACCTGACTGAAGAGCCACTAACAGATATTCTAGACAGTTTAAAAGGGCATCCTGCGATAGAAGCCATTAATCGTGGTGACCCGGAAGGCATGGGGTTAGATAATGGTTGGAGTCGGGAAATCTTTCGTCAGCGCTCGCATTTGATAGACCCTAAAGGGCATGACTATGGAAATATGTGTTTAGGATGTGATGCCTATTTCGCTAAACATCTGGGTGATAGTCTAAAAGATATCCGTCGACAGCGATTATCCAAGAAAGGAATTCTAATCTCCTAAGATCCTTAAACGCAGCTTTTAGCGTATAAGATGACGTGGTTGTTGATGCAATACGGGGAGTTACATGAAATTCACTCTGGATGGTTTAAAAAGGCGTAAGGTGTTATTGGATGACGTAACAATTCATTCCTATGATATGAGTCTTTATCTGGTTGAGTTGTCTGTTGGGCAACACACTGGAATGCTCTGTAGCGAAGATGGTCGTCCGCTCCACTTTAGGAGTGTTGAACAAGTGAAAAATAGCTTGTCAGAATTTGTTGTTAATCAGGTTCTGCTAAGACATGAATCTCCTTTCGATGAAATGATTGGTAACCCTGAAAGTGCAAAACAACCGTTAATTGTCCCTCTTTCTTGGTAAAGGTATTTGATCCTCTCATTATCATTTTGGGTATACACCGATTATTAAACGTTGTAATCGGATAACCCCAAATGAGATATCTAATCCTCATATTAATTCTGTTTCTAACTGGATGTACCGTTTCTGTTGATGGTGATTCTTATCGGAACATTGAACCTAAATTCGACCTCGAAAAGTTCTTCGAGGGTAATGTAAAAGCCTGGGGTATTGTCCAGAATCGAAGAGGGAAACTAGTCCAACGTTTCGAAGTCGATATCATTGGTGAGGTTAATGAAGGTGAACTAACATTGGATGAGACTTTCACCTATCAGGTCGGTGAGGGTGTTGAAAAAAGAATATGGAAGATATTGCCTGAAGCCGGTGGTGCTTACGGTGGTACCGCGAGTGACATTGAAGGTAATGCCGAAGGACAAGTGTTTGGTAACGCTATGTTCTGGGGGTACGAAATGGACTTACCGGTAGATGACACAACTTACCGTGTGCAATTTGATGATTGGATTTGGGCGTTCGATGATAAAACCATCGTTAACCGTTCTTACATTAAGAAGTTCGGTATAACGATGGCTGAAGTGACTATCTTTATGCAAAAGCAGTAGCTTTAATTTCTTTAGTGATGGTCAAACTCAACTTTGAGCAGTTCGACAGATTGAGCAAACGTTAGTGTTTGCAAATCACCTTTGCCTTCGACATTGATTGTATTGACTTGCTCTGGCCAAATGTCTCTTAACGCATGGTGGGCAATTGTCAGTCCTTTAAGCTCTGGCGGCTGAGCAGTTTCTTGATAAACCCAAAAGAACTTACCTTCTTGCTCAAAACCAACAGTTGATAACTCAACTTGCTTCTCTTCGTTGTTGTACATCGCGAATCGTTCAATGACGTAGTTTGCGAATTTTTGCTGTGTATCTGCTGATTGATAAATATCAGCATCGCCACCGAATATTTTCTTCACAGCATGTTCTGCATCATGCAAATAAAAGCGATGACTGACTTCAATGTTCTTTGTTCTTGGGTTGAATAATACCGAGCTAATTGCTGCTTTTTGCTGGTGAGCATAGCTTATAGGTGCTAATAGCGTGGTCGCTAGGATAATGAATAATAAAGTGAGACTCTTCGGTGTCTTCATTTTTACCTCGATTAATAAACCTGAGTGTTTGAGAGCTTGTTTCAGGCTAAAAAGAAAAATGCGCCTAGTTGGCGCATTCTAATCTAAGACATCCTCAATTTTCATCAAAGATGTCGTATTGAGTGACTAACTCTTAATCGTCTTTTTTGTCTTTCAGCTTAGTCTTGATATCTTGCATGATATCGCGCTGAACTAGACCAGAACCACCTTTCTGCTTGTACGCTTCGATACGAGAAGGAATGATTTGACGAGGGTAGTGGTTATTGTCCACATTGGTGTCAGCTGTTTCCCAACGTGGGTCAACAACAACACTTTGTAGCTCTTTACCCTTGTCTGTCACGATAAGCTTTTGTACCGCTTTGTGAGTACGGCGCCAGATTTCTGCTGGAATGCGCATTTCTTCTTTTGTGCCATCAGTGAAGGTCAACTCAAGAATGATAGGCATAACCAAACCACCTTTGTTAGAGAACTCTAACACGTAGTAGTTTTTGTCTTCTCTTACTGCGCGTTCGAATGTCTCACGCTCCCAGCCTTCTAGGCCATCTAAGAACTTGTTGTACTTGTTACGTTCTTTGTTTGTAACAGTGAAACGGTCATTTTCATCGTAGAAGTCGCTGATGTCTTCGTTACGCTCAATCCACAACGTTTGGCCTTCAGCACGGTTGCGCTCATCTGTTAAAGAAAGTGGCTTGTCTAGCTCTTGCTGGCGCTGACGAGCAAAATCGATATCTGGATCTTTAGTATCCATACGAAGCTTAGAAACACGGTCTAGTGAGATATCAACGTGATCTGTGCTGTAGAACCAACCGCGCCAGAACCAATCTAGGTCAACACCAGAAGCTTCTTCCATTGTACGGAAGAAATCAGCTGGAGTAGGACGTTTGAACATCCAACGTTGTGCGTACTCTTTAAATGCAAAGTCGAATAATTCACGACCTAAGATAGTTTCACGCAAAATGTTAAGTGCAGCGGCTGGCTTAGTGTAACCATTAGGACCTAAACGAAGTACGCTGTCTGATTGAGTCATGATAGGCACCTGAGTGTTTGACTTCATGTAGTCAACAACATCACGTGGCTCAACACCCCAAGGAATGTTTGGATCCCATTCGCGACCTGCAACACCGTCTAAGAAGCTGTTCAAACCTTCATCCATCCAAGTCCATTGACGTTCGTCAGAGTTAACCGTCATTGGGAAGTAGATGTGACCAACTTCGTGGATAACAACACCAATTAGGAAGCGTTTTTCTGCTAATGAGTATGTACGAGAGCCATCTTCTTGAAGGTCTGTACGTGGGCCGTTAAAGGTGATCATGGGGTATTCCATGCCGCCAACTGGACCGTTAACAGATTGAGCAACTGGGTATGGGTAGTCGAACGAGAAGCGTGAGTAAACTTCCATAGTGTGAACGATAGATTCAGTAGAGTACTTCTCCCAAAGCTCACCACCTTCTTTCGGGTAGAAAGACATCGCCATAACTAATGGCTGAGTGTCACCGCCCTGCTGATAGCCTTTTGCATCCCAGATGAATTTACGTGAAGAAGCCCATGCGAAGTCACGAACATTCTTAGCATTAAAGTGCCAAGTTTTTTCTTTGTTAGTGCCTTTCTTCTCGTTTTCTAACGCTTCTTTAGCCGTTACGATGAAAACAGGGCGTTTCGCAGTTTCCGCTTCTTTTAAACGCTTAATTTGTTTCTTAGTTAGAACGTCTTTCGGGTTAACCAAGTCGCCTGTAGAAGAAACGATGTGGTCAGCAGGTACAGTCATTTCAACATCGTAGTCACCAAACTCCAATGTGAACTCACCGCGACCGATAAACTCTTTGTTAGTCCAGGCTTCGTAGTCTGTATAAGCGTGAAGACGAGGGAACCATTGTGCTAATAAGAAGATATCGTTACCGCCTTCGCGCGCATCATCAGGGAAGTGCTCGTAACCAGAACGTGCAGATACAGCGTCTTCTTCTACGATGTTGTAGCCGTAGTCGATAGTGAACTCAACTGACTGAGAAGGCTTAAGTCTTTGTGGCAAATCAACGCGCATGTTTGTGCCGACAATGACGTGGTGAAGTGGGTTACCGTTAGCATCTTTAACTGCTTTGATGTCGTATCCAAGTTCAACATCTTCAACAAAGTGTTGACGGCGTAACGCGCCAAGGCTTAGTTGTGCTGGTTTGTTACCCTGAGCAGCTTGTGCTGCTGGTCCACGATTTCCAATACCACCAAAAGTTGTTGTTAATGCTGATAGTGAATCGTTGCGGAATTTGTTCTGATCAAGCTGAAGCCATAGGTACTTCAATGTGTCAGGAGAGTTGTTGGTGTAAGTGATGGTTTCACTACCTTCGATTGAACGCTTTTCTTCATCCAATCTAACTTTAATTTTGTAGTCGACTTTTTGTTGCCAGTACTGATGTCCTGGCTCACCTGCCGCGTTACGGTAAACGTTAGGGGTAGGTAATGATTCGTCTAATTGGCGAAACTTGTCTTCAAAGTCGCCTTTGGTTTGCTTGATAGCACCCAAAGCACTTACTGAAATCATGCTGGTTAGTAAGACAGCTAACCCGATTGCGCGTTTTGTCATTCGTATCTCCTAAGGGGCGATTATGAGTCAATAATCGCGAGCGCGTAAAAATACACGGATTCGTCTGAAATGCCTAGTACGACCTGATTAATTAATCAATATCTGAGTCAAATGACATTTACACTTGGTTAACAAAAACGCGATTTTTGCTAGTTTAGCTCGATTTTGAAGAGCTGACGCACATTTTTTGCAAAAAAATACACCTTTTTAGCCTATTTTTGCGCGTTAAGCGGTAGGTTTATGAGCGATATTTTCGTAAGCTTCAATTATCCAGTTAGACACTTTTAAATGCAGACTAAAACACTATGGCATCCTTTACGTGGCAACGTGCCGTCATCAAAGTTGGTAGTTCCTTAATTGCACCAGATGGAGATCGGTGTAGTGGAACCTATCTGTTGCCTCTGGCTCGTTTTATTACCTTGAGCTTGGAACAAGGGAAAGAGATCATTTTAGTGTCCTCAGGCAGTGTCGCGGCTGGTCGTAGCAAAGTCACCTTCAATCATAGTCCCTCGATAGCTGAAAAACAGGCTATGGCAGCTATTGGTCAGATGCAAATGATGGCGAACTGGCAGCGTTTTTTTGATATCCCTTGCGCGCAAATATTGCTGACAGCAGAAGACCTAAGAAGTCGTGTCCGTTATGTCAATATTCAGAATACGCTACGTGAATTACTTAACAACAAAGCACTACCTGTAGTGAATGAAAATGACACTGTCGCTGTCAACGAGCTGAAAGTGGGGGATAACGATAATCTAGCTGCTTATGCGGCCTTGGTGGCACAAGCCGACACACTGATTATGTGTTCGGATATCGATGGCCTCTATACTGCAGATCCTCGCATAGACGAGAACGCGTCGTTAATACCTGAAGTTAGCCATATTGAACAGTCTACTTATGCGTTAGCGGGTGGCGCAGGAACTAAGGTCGGAACTGGAGGCATGCGCACTAAGATTGAAGCTGCTGAAAAGTGCACCAACAGCGGTATTCAAACGCTTATCGTCAACGGAAAGAAGGGCGAAGTTTTTGATCAATTGGCAGATGGTGTGATCCCGGGAACACGCTTTTTGCCAGCTCAAAACAAGAATAAAGCTCGTTCCAGCTGGATAAAACATACATTGAAATCTGCTGGTCAATTACATGTCAATCAAGGTGCGAGAGATGCACTTGTAAAATCTGGTGCGTCGCTGTTATCTGCGGGTATAACGGCAGTTGAAGGTGACTTCAGAGCAGGAGATGCAGTAGATATTGTGTTCGACAGCAAGGTTTTTGCTAAAGGGATATGCCTATACAGTGCTGTCGACATGCAACAGGTGAAAGGACTGCAGAGTGATCAAATTGAGGACAAATTAGGGTTTATTGCCGGAGATGCGGCGATACACAGAGATAATTTGGTGTTATTACAACAATCAAGAAGTGAGTAAAACGTTGACTTTTTCCATGGCCCAAGAGGCTAGACAAGCAAGAAATGCATCTCGCCAAGTAGCGAAACTAAGTGCTATTCAAAAGAATCGCTTATTAAAGGATATCGCAGAGCTTTTAAAACAAAATACAGCACAGATTCTAGTGGCTAATTCACAGGATTTAGATGCAGCGCAAGGCAATGGCTTGAGTGAAGCCATGATAGACCGTTTAAAATTAACACCTCAACGGATTAATGCTATCGCTGAAGCTGTGTTGGCGATAGCAGGACAACCTGACCCTGTAGGTAGTATTCAGAACATTGAACGTATGCCGAGTGGTATTCAAGTTGGCAAGATGCGAATTCCACTCGGTGTTATCGCCATGATTTATGAGTCGCGGCCCAATGTTACTATTGATGCCGCAGCGCTTTGTTTGAAAGCCGGAAATGCTGTTATCTTGAGAGGTGGTAAAGAAGCACTTCACTCTAATTTAGCCTTGGCTCGTTGCATTAGCGCAGCGCTAGAGAAACAAGGTATCGATGCTGCAGCAGTTACTGTCGTTCCTAATCCTGACAGAAAAATCATGCAGGAATTGATGACACTGAACCAAGATATCGACTTAATTATTCCTCGTGGTGGCGAAGGCTTAATCCGCTATGTATCAGACAACAGTCGTATTCCTGTTATTCAACACTATAAGGGCGTGTGTCATCTCTATGTCGATAAGGATGCTGATATAGAGAAAGCGATTAAGCTATTAGAGAATGGCAAAACTCAACGCACAGGGGTGTGCAATTCGCTTGAAACATTGCTGATAGATCAAGCTATTGCTGACGTTTACTTACCCAAAGTTGTTGAGTTGTTTAAAGCGCACAACGTTAAAGTTCATGCTTGTGAGAAGAGCATGTCACAATTCGAACAGGGCGGAATAGACGTATCTGCGGCGACAGAGGATGATTGGCATGCTGAATATTTGGCAATGGAAATTGCTGTCAAATTGGTTGATGACTACGACCAGGCAATTGCGCATATAGAAACATACAGCTCAGGGCATACAGAAGTCATAGCGACAGAGAATTATAGTCGGGCACAGGATTTTATTCGCACGATAAACTCAGCCGTCGTTATGGCAAATGCGTCTTCACGGTTCTCAGATGGCGGTGAGCTTGGCCTAGGCGCTGAAATTGGGATCTCAACCAGTAAATTACATGCTTATGGCCCTATGGGGGCAGAGTCATTAACAACAGAGAAATTTATTGTTCTGGGGGATGGAGAGGTCCGAAGTTAGCCTAGAACAATATCTGTGATGATATAGGTAGGAGTGAGTTTAAGCTGGCGGTAACTCGCTAAAAGCTTGCTCCTATGACTTTTCGCAGCGTTATTGCTGAGACTAACTTTCCTGGCTCATCCACACCGAGTAGAATTTGATCACTGCTTTGAGTGATACCGCTAAATATATCGAGTTCCTGAGTCTTTTTGAGCTTTACCAATACATTACAGTGACCGAATAGAGTTGCTTTCAAACGCGTTTTTATACGCGTTTCAGCTTCCACAAAACCAACAACTTTCGCGCTTTCAATATTTTCTAGCGGAATAGCATTGTTAAAGAGTAGCCCACAACGTATCTGCAAACGGTCGTTCTCTATTTGTATTGGCCTATGAATAAGTGCACGAGCAAAGGCCACACAAAAATAAAACGAATACAGGTGTAAGAGCGTAAAAATAAGCAGTAATTGAGGGGCCATATTTGCGACAACTACATGGACAAATGCGATACCAGGAACATGAAAAACTGTAACGCCAATGACCATTCCATAATGCCCACTTTTTCGGTGATAAGAGAATGTATTGGCTTCGTCTTTTTTGTTGCTTTTGAACCAGCTGAAAAGTGCATAGTAGAAGGTTAAAAGCTCGGTTTGAAGAATTTTAGAGAACTTTGTTTTGCGAGCAATAAAAGTACTCATTGCCTCTATTTTAGGTTCACCTTTGAGATGACTAAAACGCTTAAAGCTTATTGCTAGTCTAAGCATAAGGTAGCTTATTGCAGCGGAGCCGATTAAAACAGCAACTACGAGGTAGTAGCTAGTAAATTCACTCACAATTGTGTTGCCAGGAGCGAAGTTGATAGTGCTCAGCATCCCTAAGCCAAACAAGGGAATAGTCAGTAGCTTTGATGCATAGCCTTTTCGCGCAACAAATAAAAAGTAAATGGCTGGTAAAACTAAGGAGAGATCGACAAATAGGAGCAGGCCTTTAATTTCATCATGAACCTGCTCAAGGCTAATAAGATGAAAAGCTAGAAAATAAACGCTGACAAAGAGCAGCACATACGAACTTATTACAATGCTAGAGTGTTTACGAACCGCTACTTTTGAATCCATATTTCCATCCAATAGCTGATGAGAAAGAGTATCTATCGCGCACAAAAATTATACACTAATTTAGCGGTTGGGATTAAGTTAATCAGGCAATGCGACCTTGGCTTTAACTGTAATTTAGAATACTTTGGCACTTACTAGTTTTGTTCAGATTTATTTGGAGTTCTGCACCCATCATCAGCGCCTAACGACTTAGCTTTGTTAATAGACTTTTAAGAGGTTTTAAGAAATTGATAGGTTTTTGATCGAGAAGGCCCGCTAATTCAGGAACAAGCCATTTGGAACCCGCCTTATCAAAAATAACATTTAACGTTATTTCTCCATCTTCCCATTCCGCTATTTTTAAAACTATCCCATTACCGAAAACAGGATGTGATACTTGCCTGCCAACTTTAACAGTGCCCAGATTTTCTATTTCTGTTTGCTCAATTAGTTTGGATTGTTTTTTCGCACTCATAAAAATCCTTATTTAGGCCAAAAAAGTAAAATTGGGAAAAGCTTTTGGACACTACGGTAGCTATGTTTATTATGAGATTAAGCAGGCTCAAATGCTTTCTTTCAAAGGAGCTTGTTTTAATGGCGTTAGGCCCTTGGTGCTGCGAAGCTTTTCATTTAACCACCAGTAGCTGTCATGTCCGAAAAACAGCTCATTTGCAAAATATTCTGCAGACTCATGGTGAAAGACATGTTCTTTATTGAAGAATCCAATATGTCTCCATTCTTTGTTTATTAACGTGAGAGCATCGTTTTCAGACATGCCAAAACCATGCGATAGAGTTTTTATCACATCAATACAGAATTCATATGATTCTTTATCTGTTTCGAAAGTAAATTCCATTACTAAACTCTATTGTGTACTAGGTGAACAGTCTATGCGTTTGAGCTCTGCCTCAACAATATTTATCTAATATACCGAACATTTCATCTGCGTTTTCAATATGAGTTGGCACAAATATTTGACCATATTGGCCTGCATCAACTACTACAACAGGCATGCCGTTACTGTTAAATGGAAAGACTTTTTCGATGTAATCCATTTTGAAACTACGTTTAAACATCCAATAATTCCTGCCATTATCTTATCCACATACGCTGATTATATTGAGTAAATCCACAATTAATGAAGAAAGACTGTGAACTCTCATTGAATGTCCACACGTCTAATCTAAACAGATGTGTTTTATCTCTAACTAAATAGCTAACTCTTTAACTCTATCAATGAGCTCCTTACCAATTCCATTAACTTTGAAATTACAGACATTCTTTTATATTTCACCCTACAGGCCTTGTTAACAGGGGATTTATGCATGCAGCTCGTCTTCATTAATATTTAATTCGGAAGTATAAGCTATACGATATGCCCCTCGTAAAACCTTGCTTATTCCTTCGATAGTACCCGCATCACTTATTTTAAAAATACATTCTTCAGAAGTACTATAATAAAAATGAAAGGTACCTTGTAAATTACAGTTTTTTTCTTCTTGTGAGTAGGCGAATAGTGACTCACATATATACAACACTATTCCTTTCACTCCGTTTTTATCTTCTTTTCTTAGCTTGTTGCTAGCTCTCACCGCATCTTTATGTCCATAGTTAGTTACTGGCACTTGGTCGACTTCGGTTTCCCCAAGTGTTCTGAGCCAAAAATCAAAATCGTTTGTTTTATATAATGATCTTGCCTGGCTAAGTATTGGCTTGAAATCGTTGATCAGATCTACTTTGCTTTTGCTAAGAGCATTTTCAATTTTTTCGATCAAATTATTTTGATGGCTACTAAAATTCATTACCTATCCCTACTGACATTATGAAAGAAACCGTAAGTATGATGAATAAGGAAAAAGCGTAAAACAAATCAAAGATAGACAATGACTTACGAGCCGTTACGTTAGTGAATTTTCGGTAAAAGAAGTATTGTCCCCAGACATTAAAAACTAAAGCTATAGCCAAGCGGTAAGGTTTACTACCTGATTCATCAGTATATTTCGCAGATAGATAGAACCCTGCAATCCAGGATGCGATAGAATTAAGTATAAGAAAAAACAAAGAAGATATTGATAAAAAGTAAAACGATTGGTTTTCGTATGCAGGAATAAACATCGCAATGGCTATTAACCAAAAGATTGAAGTTGGAAACACCCATTTCATGTAATAGAGAGCTTTAGGCATAGGCTTTATATTTATTTTTATGACTACTAACTTGTATCAAAAAGGCCACTACCAAATTGAGTGGTAGCGCAAATGCAAAACAAAGTGGTAATGCAAGGTTATTGGTCATTAAATGTAAGCTTCATTTTATCTTGGGAGCCTTTTAGTAAATTGCTAATTTGAGTTTCAGCTTTAGGGCTCAAGTTAATATACTCGTCATTCAAATAGCTAATTGCTTCTTGTATGCTCCAAGGGCCAAGTGAGGCCTCAAAACGTTCATACTTATCTTGAATTTCTCGCCAAGACTGGTAATTCACTATAGAGATAAGCATCTCTTCTTCAGTATAGATTATTGTTATTTTCATAACCTTACATACGCAAATCAAAGCGCCTTGTTATACTCGTCTTTCAATATAGCACTTGCCCCAGCTATTTGTTGCCGCCAAGCTAAAACCGAAATATACGATAGAAAACACTGTGGAGGGATATGTTTGTCCAGAAGCTTGGAAAGCAGCATTTAATATTGAGAATATGAAGCTAATGATTGAAGCAAGCCAGATGAATTTTAAGATATTGTCAAATATTGAGTTACTAACTATGCCACTATGCTTTTGGAAGCTTAAAAGGAAACTGGTGGACTTAAAACATACCCAAGTTAGTAATAACGACATCACAGGGATAAATAGAGAGCTCGATATATCGTGCAAGAATATACCAACAATAAGTGCAATAACGCACCAAAAAATCGGCAGCTTAAATCCTAGCTTGTCTGTAAATACGAGGTATTTAGGTTTTTTCGAGTGTGTTTCCATTTATAAATACTCTAGAGTGTATAACTTGTAACATTAAAAGCAGATGCTTATTAGTGGTAATAACTGAGTTGCTATTGGGCAAAGATAGCGTATTAAGTGTTTCGTTAAGAGTTTTCTGGCCTAGCTTATTTCTTTGAATTTTCAAAAAGAATAATCCCCAAAATTGTTCCTACTGGGAATAAGGGGATGAGCATAAAGCTACATACCTTTGATGCTAATCTAGCTCCGTTAAGTTTTTTGTTGCAACCGAGTGCAATGCTAAAATGTAAGGTGCCAAAAAAAGTCGCTACCAAAGGTAAAGCTACCTTTCCTGACTCTGTAACTGAACTCGGATCAATAAGAGGGATAGAGCTGAAAGTTAGAACTGATAGTCCACCAATCCAGCAATGAGTTCTAACTAAAGTTTTAAAGTTTGCCAATTCGATAACCTTAAGTGTGTAAATGCTTGGCTAAATTCAGTAAAAAGGAACAAAAGCCAAACGTGATGTATCCTTTTGAGTGAATCGTTCGTTTAAACGTCCTCAGAATGAATAGAAAGTGGCAGTGCTAACTCTTTCAATTTCATAAAGGGGGGCCAGTTTTCGATGCTAGAAAATAGCACTTCTAAAGAATTATCTGCTTCGCAAACATCAATAGAACATTCTTTGAGAGGTAGCGTTTTTGGTATTTCAGATAAGTCAAAATCACAATATACAAGCTCATAAAAGGAACTCTCCTCATTGCCTGCCATAAATGAAACTCGATAATGAAGAGCAAAATAAAATGATGGAGGGTTATCATCATCCCCGAAATAGACTTCTGCTAGAATACCAAAATCTTTTAAAGAGCTAGGGCGTTCTAGGTTTATAGCTTTATATGCATTCTTAAAACCTTTCCAAACTTCATTAACAGTGGCTGCACTGCGCCTTATTACCTCATTTTTTATTTGTTTTTCAAAATGCGGATATAGGTTCAATGTACTTCTCCCTTATTGATTAGCAACTTGCTTCCTTAAATACTCTATGAAGGAATCGTCTTCTAAGTTAAATAGATCAAAGCCAACTCTTGAAAATCCATCATCTATAACCTCTTCGATTTTTCCAATATCTTTATTTTCCTGAGAGTAGCCTCGTTGCAGGTTGTATATGAGCTGATTAAACCTCAAATCTGGATCCTTCTCCCAAATGCGCTCAATTAATCCCAAAGTTTCAGGTATTCGATCAAGGTTTCTCACGTTTTTTATTCACTTTATGTATATCGACACGGCTATGAATGGCTGAGTAAATTAACTTACTTACCCCGCACATCCTTCTTTCTTAGCATAACAACTAGGTTGCCTTGGACAAACTGCACCACGTGAGCAGATTAATCGAGCATCAGATTCTATGCCTCGCTCTACCCAGTTGATATTGAGAATTCTTGAGACACTTGAAAGCTGCTTTTTTACAGCTGTTGGGATTGCTGATTGTCCGCCACTACTCACACAAGCTTGTTTTAAGTCGGCTGCAATGGATAGGGCATCTCCGCCCTGTGCTTCAATTGCTGGGTTGAGATCGATACCGGCACAGAGAACATGATTGTTACCCGCTAAGTCCTTTACATTGGTTGATTCGCAACAGTAGATTCTGGGTTCGTCGCCAACATTGAGTATAGATATTTGTGCGGAAGTGCCGGTTTTAGGCACATTTATCATTCTAAATACCGCCCAGTGTTGGCAGGGATCTTCGACGATACGCATATTGCCCCAGGGGAGTGGGATGCCATTGCCTCTATAAACTGCTTTGAGTTTGCCTGGTGCATAGGCATCGAAGTAATGCCAATGGCTGTAGGGTGAAACAGCTGTCATTCTGCGCATAGCCACAGATGCTGAAACGCCGATCTGTTTATGAATACTGACTTCGTATCCCTGTCTGTCTAATTGTTGCCTGAACGGTACTTTAGGGCAGAGTAGAGCGCCCGCGAAAAAGCTGGATTCGAAGTCGCGCCATGCGTGTAAGATGTCCTGAGCATCGACGGTTGAAGAGTTATGGACGTTTGAGGTTTCTCCGGGGAGTACATTGTATTGATTCCTCCCCGTAACAAGCACGCTTTTGAGTCCATCTTTGTTGTGCAAAATACTGTGTCCGATATGCACGGCTAAATCGTATTTCAAACGAGTGGTAGTTTTCTTCAACATTTCGTTGATATGCACTGTGCCTGGTGGATCAAAGAAAGAGGTCACCACACTTTTTGTGTTTAGACCTAATTCGTCTTTTGTTTCTTCAGGCATTCGATTAAACCACTTAACTTTAAGCCCTTGTTGCTTAGCAATATCGAGCAAATCGTCAACGCTGAGTGGTAGTCGCTTTAGTCCAACTTCTTCTGCGGCTCGTTCGAGATCTGGGAAATGATTTTGGTGATGTTCTTGATGTGCTCGGATTAATAAATGAGCAAATTGTCGGCCGCTGATACCCGTTTGTGACAACATTTCGGGTATCGCAATCTGTAAAATTTCATTAGAAAAAAGAAAACTTGGCTCTAAAGCCATGCCATTTATACCGCCTCGACTGCCTTTTACAGGGGTAATTGCTTGCTCTTCAGGCACGTCATCAAGGAACCAATCGACGTCTTTTTGGAAGACCGAAGCAACGACCTCTAACATCTCTGCGCTTGGTACTCGTTTACCTCTTTCTATCATTGAAAGATAGGACACAGACGGTGCAGACTCTGGGTTTACACGAACACAGCGTGCCGACAAATCTTCCATTGTCAGGTTATTTCGTTTGCGTAAATTACGGATTTTTGTCCCTAATAAATGTGACTTACGACTAAGGCTTTTACTGTTTCTCATTTTCACACCATCGGTTTTTACACAGTTTTGTAAAATTTACATTGTGAAATTTTAATTGTGAAATTGTAGTGAAAAATATTCTATTCTTCAAATCAAGCAAAGTGCTTAAACAATGAACACAGCAAACTTGCTGATTCATTCGTCAAAGATAGTGAGGATTTAAAGATGAATATGCCCGCGTTAAAGAATAGCCAAATCCATCAGGGCTTTTACAACTTCATCAATGAAGAAGTATTACCTCTGTGCTCTATTAACGAGACCACTTTTTGGCAGGATTTTGAAAAACTAGTCGCTGATCTGGCTCCGCGCAATCGTAGCCTATTGCAAACTCGTCAGGAGCTTCAGAATAAGATCGATCAATGGCACCAAGAACATAAGGGCCAAGCGATTAATCAGGATATCTATCAGCGTTTCCTTAAAGATATCGGTTATTTGGTCAAGCAAGGTCCAGATTTTGAAATTTCAACGCAAAATGTCGATGAAGAGATTGCTCAAATTGCTGGACCTCAATTGGTTGTACCTATCACTAACGAACGCTTCGCGTTGAATGCAGCGAATGCTCGCTGGGGAAGTTTATACGATGCGTTATACGGCACTGACGTTATTGCAAAAGACGGCACGCAAAAACCGGGCTATGACCAAGCACGCGGTGAGCAGGTTATCACTTACGCAAAAGAATTTTTGGATCAGCATTTCCCGTTAGCTTCTGGGTCGCATAAAGACGTTAAAAGCTATGTTGTTTACTACCAGCACTTATTAGCCTTCTTCCCAGACGGCAGTCAAAGTGGTTTGCGTAACCCTTGTCAGTTGGTGGCTTTATGTGGACACAAAAGTGAGCCTAACTCTATCGTGTTAAAGCACAACGGCTTACACGTTGAGATTGTTATCGACCGTAACGGCACTATAGGTTCAACAGATGCTGCTGGTATTCAAGACATCCAACTTGAATCAGCTTTGACGACTATTATGGATTTTGAAGATTCTGTAGCTGCTGTTGATGGTGAAGACAAAATTCATGCATACCGTAACTGGTTGGGATTAATCAGAGGCGACCTGACAGCGACGTTTACTAAGAACGGTGAGCAGGAAACACGTGAAATGAACCCTGATCGCGTATTCACAACCGTTGATGGTGATGATTACCCGCTACACGGTCGCTCATTAATGTTAGCAAGAAACGTTGGCCATCTAATGGACACAGAGTTGATGCTAGATGCCGAAGGTAATATGGCTCCAGAAGGCATTATTGATGCCGTTGTTACTGGGCTTATCGGTAAGTTAGATCTAGAAAAAACTCGCGGTTTACGCAACTCACGTACCGGCAGCATTTATATCGTTAAGCCGAAAATGCATGGTCCAGATGAAGTCGCTTTTACTTGTGAACTGTTTGAGCGCGTTGAGCAAATGCTAGGTCTTGAGAAGAATACGATCAAGATGGGCATTATGGACGAAGAGCGTCGCACAACAGTAAACCTCAAAGCTTGTATTCGCGAAGCACAAGAGCGTTTGGTGTTCATTAACACTGGTTTCTTAGATCGCACTGGTGATGAGATTCATACCAGCATGCTTGCAGGCGCTGTATTGCCTAAAAACCAAATCAAGCAGCAGCCTTGGATCCGTGCTTACGAGCAACGCAATGTCAGTATCGGCCTTGATTGTGGCTTACCAGGTAAAGCGCAAATCGGCAAGGGGATGTGGGCGATGCCAGATGAAATGAATGAGATGATGAAAGCTAAAATTGATCACCCTCGTTCAGGCGCAACGACGGCATGGGTTCCATCACCTACAGCAGCAACTTTGCATGCGCTGCATTATCACCTAGTTGATGTTGCTGCGACTCAGCAACAGATCAATTTGCAGGCATCAGCATCGGCTGGATTGAGTGAAGTACTCACCATTCCGTTGATGACACAAAGCTGCAAATTAACGGATAACGATATTACCCGTGAACTAGAAAACAATATTCAAGGCATCCTCGGCTACGTGGTGCGTTGGATAGAGTTAGGTATCGGATGCTCAAAAGTGCCTGATATCGATCAAGTTGGTTTGATGGAAGACAGAGCTACGCTCCGTATTTCCAGCCAACACATTGCCAATTGGTTAGAGCATGGAATATGCGACCAAGAGCAGGTTGATTCAATCATGGCGAAAATGGCTGAAGTTGTTGATGCTCAAAACAGCACAACACCAGGCTACAAGCCTATGTCGACCAACCTAGAGAAGAGCTTGGCCTATCAGGCAGCGCGCGAGCTAATTGTAGCAGGTAAAGAGCAGCCAAATGGCTACACAGAACCTGTTTTACATCACTATAGACGCTTAGCCAAAGCCGCCAATTAATTGGTGTTCATATAGAAATGGCCTTTTTCCTCCAAAGCATCGTTAGGAGTGCTCATGTACTACTTGTACATTGCGCCCTCCAGCCTTGCTTTGAATAAAAAATTCTCATTTCTAGATTGAACACTACCTAGCTTAATTCCAATTTTTTGAAGAGAAAACCAATGACAACTTACAGAGAACATATATCAACAGCAGCAGATAGCGTAGCTCAACAAGGTGAAACCTGGGGAGCTATCAGCCCAGAGAATATTGCACGTATGCGTTTGCAAAATCGTTTTAAAACGGGCTTAGACATTGCTCGTTACACCGCGAAAATCATGCGTGAAGACATGGCTGCTTATGACAAAGACACAGCTAACTACACCCAATCCTTAGGTTGCTGGCATGGCTTTATTGGCCAACAAAAAATGATTTCGATTAAGAAGCACTTCGGTACAACTAAGAGACGTTACCTGTACCTTTCAGGTTGGATGGTTGCTGCGATGCGTTCTGATTTCGGACCTCTACCTGATCAATCTATGCATGAAAAAACATCCGTTCCGGCATTGATTGAAGAGCTTTATACCTTCTTAAAACAAGCGGATGCTCGTGAGCTTAACCACTTGTTTAAAGAATTAGATGCGGCACGTGAAGCCGGTGACAATGTTAAAGAGCAAAGTGTGCTTAACCAAATCGATGAATTCGAAACACACGTTGTGCCAATTGTTGCTGATATCGATGCAGGCTTTGGTAATGAAGAAGCAACATACTTATTGGCGAAGAAAATGATCGAAGCCGGTGCTTGCTGTATTCAGATTGAAAACCAAGTATCTGACGCTAAACAGTGTGGTCACCAAGACGGTAAAGTGACGGTTCCTCATGAAGATTTCCTAGCCAAAATCAACGCTGTGCGTTATGCCTTTATGGAACTAGGTGTTGAAGATGGCGTTATCGTTGCGCGTACTGACTCTCTAGGCGCGGGCCTAACACAGAAGATCCCTGTGTCTCGTGAAACTGGCGATTTAGCAGACCAATACAACAGCTTTATCGACGGTGAAGAAATTACAGATATCAGCCAGTTGAAATCAGGTGATATGGTGATTCGTCAAGGTGAGACGTTACTTAAGCCAACTCGCCTTCCAAATGGCCTTGTTCGCTTTAAGCCTGGTACAGGTGAAGACCGTGTTGTTTTAGATTGCATTACCTCACTACAACAGGGTGCAGATTTACTGTGGATTGAGACAGAAAAGCCACATGTTGCGCAAATTGCTGGCATGGTTAATCGTATTCGTGAAGTTGTTCCAAACGCTAAGCTTGTTTACAACAACAGCCCAAGCTTCAACTGGACACTGAACTTCCGTCAGCAAGTATTTGATGCATGGACTGAAGAAGGTCGTGATATGAGTGGTTATGAGCGTGATCTATTGATGAGCGCTCAATATGACAACTCAGAGTTATCACTGATTGCGGATGAAAAAATCCGTGTCTTCCAGAAAGAAGCGGCTGAACAAGCAGGCATCTTCCATCATCTAATCACATTGCCAACTTATCACACAGCGGCATTGTCTACAGACAATCTTGCGAAAGAATACTTCGGTGAGCAAGGCATGTTGGCTTACGTTCAAGAAGTTCAGCGTCGTGAAATTCGCGAAGGCTTAGCCTGTGTCAAGCATCAGGATATGTCAGGTTCGAATATCGGTGATGACCACAAAGAGTACTTCTCTGGTGCACAAGCACTGAAAGCTGGTGGTAAAGACAATACGATGAATCAGTTCTCGTAGGTATACTCTTCATCTTTCAAACTGCACGGTTGTTGGCTGCACTCGTTCACCCCAATCACATGGCATGTCTATGCTCACGGGGTTCCTCGATTGCCGCCTACGTGCATTTTGAAATCTATTGAGTATAAAGGGCGAAAAGGTTTAGAAGTTCATCCAACCTTTTAGGGGCGTTAAGCCCCTTTTTTATTTTCTGTAATTTTCAAAAGCATCTCTAGATGAATTCAGAAGAGCGGTGTTTTGAAGAGACATTAAGGCAGCTAGTTGGCCTATTGCGCAAGGAAAGATTAAAATCAAGTCGAGCCGAATATTTATACCGTCAGCAATCATATTGAGCTCATGCTGAAACCAAAGTACGCCAAACAGTGTGAGCAACAGGTATAACAAAAGCTGTCTTATGCGTTTAAGATGAGTACTTGATAGGTAGAATTGTGAGATGACAACCGAGACTGTCGGGATCATCCAAAATAGATAATAACGATACTCTAACATCCAATCGACAAGCATAGTTGTGATGCCTCCTTTCATACTGTCATAACAAATATGACAGAGTTTCAAGAATCTAACTCCTTTTCTAAGAGCTAGATTCCGTCAACTAAGTTCCTTTTTTAGCACTTGCTAAAAGTGTTAGTTCTCTATTTTATAGTCCAATTGAACTTCTAAACCTTCGGCAGTGATAGCTTCGCCATTTTCGAATTTGGGTGCATAGCGCCACTTTTCGAGGGCAGCAATGGATTCCTTAGAGAAAAGCTCACCAGAAGATTCGGTGACTTTGATATTGGTTACAAAGCCTGACTCGCTGATATCAAAGGTCATTTTTGTATAACCATCTCTGCCGTTTCTCGCATAACTGATGGGATAACTTGGGTTAACACGGTATAGCGGCGTTGGGTCTACATCATCCTGCCAAGGTGTCATACGACCAATGGCCTGACAGTGCGTCGTTGATTTATCGGATTGACCTAGTTTTTCATAAGCTTCGATAAGTGCTGCATGTGATGCTAGCTCGTATGGGTGTGAGGTATCTAACTCTGTTTCGATTGTGGTTATTATGGTTTCTAGGTTTTCAACAGCGTGGTTGTATCTGCCTTTAGTCATATTCAACCTACCGGCCAGGTAGCGTGTTTCGATAGCCTTTAGATCATTCTCGCCAAACTGCTCAACGATTTTATCTCTAGCTTTCTCTGTGAACTTGACGACGGAACGATAGTTTCCTCTCATTCCTGGGTTATTAAATAGAACCTTGGCAACGGCATAATAATTAGATACTGCTCGTGCTGGCTCTTTCTTTTCGAGTTTTTTCGTTATAGACATGACTTCGTTAAGAAGTGAGGACGCACGTTTTGCTTTTAGCTCATACTTTATTGATGGCCAACCAGCCTTGGAATAGGAATCCAGCAGGTCTAGAGTAACGAACAAATAGGGCTCAGATACTTCTCCATGCTGAGCCTTATAGTCTTTTCTTATTTCTTTATAAAGGCTTGCCGCTTTCTGAGCTTCTCTTGCATCTATATAAGCTGCGGCGAGATTAAACTTCAGGTTGGTTAAGTTTTCTTTATCATCAGCAAATTTGACCTTGCCTAGCGTGAGTGCTTGTTTTGCTAGTTTGAGGGTTTGTTCTGCGTCACCCGCTTTTTGCGCTTGCGTATAGGCTTTATAGACTTTGCTAAAGTTATTCTTTTCGTCCGCAAATGAGCCTTGAGAAAATAAGAGGCCGGTGAGGATTACAGTTGCTATGGAGAGTTTCATCATTAGTTCCTTCTAGATTTAAGAATCAATATAGGCGCACAATATTGCACATTAATAGCGCCTATATCAATTTTTAAGAGTGGTTGTTACAAATCTCCCGATGCTGTTTGTTCGATAACTGCGGTATAAAACTGAACAGCTTGGATGTAGTTTTTTACTGAAACTTGCTCGTTGATTCCATGAAAACGGCTGACACTATTGGAATCTAAATAAATCATCAGAAAACGATAGATGTTATTCGACAATCCATCAAAATGTTTGGCGTCAGTGCCGCCTTGCACTAAATAGGGCGCAACCAAAATTGAATCATCGAGCTGCCGAATCGTTCGCTCTAGTAATTTGAATGAGCTGCTATTTGTTGAGGAAACCGTTGACGATTCATTTCCCATAAAGCTTTCGACGTTGACTCTTGGATTGTCGATGACGCTTTTGGCATGATCCTCAATTTTCTTTATGTTATCCCCTGGCAAGGTTCTGAAGTTCACAACTGCTTCTGCTTGCGTCGGTAAGATATTGGATTTCGAGCTGCCTTTCAGCATAGTGACAGCTGTTGTTGTATGGATACTTGCCGCTGAACTTGGTGTCGCTAATAAAGAGCTTTTTACGACAGGTGATAACAACCAGAGGTTAGATAGCGGGAGTCTGGTTTTCAGGGGGGTATAAGATCCTACAGCGTCGAACGTCATGCTGATAAAGGATAAGTCTGCAGGAAATGGGTTTTCTTCTAATGCAACAACAGCCTGTGCCACAATACCGGCTGCTGTATTAGCTGGTGGTTGTGATGAGTGCCCTCCGGCATCTTCAACGGTTAGTCGTAAATTAACAAAACCTTTTTCTGCGACACCAATCAAAGCTAAAGGCTGAGTGACACCTGCCATAAGGTCTTGTGTTACTGCGCCGCCCTCGTCCAAGATGAATTCAAACGTTGTGTTATTTTCGGAGAAGTAAGAAGCGACAGCTTGTGCACCTTGTTCTCCACCGATTTCTTCGTCGTGGCCAAATGAAAAGTAAATGGTGCGTTCTGGTTGTAAGCCCTGACTCAGCAGATATTCCATGGACTCTAATAACGCCAACACGCTGATTTTGTCGTCTAAAGTACCTCTGCCCCAAATCGTACCGTCTTTAACCGCACCGCTGAAAGGTGGATTATCCCAATCTTCTAATGTTTCTTCGTCTACAGGTACAACATCGCTATGGCCCATAAATAGTGCAGGTTTTAATGAAGAATTACGGCCTTCAAATTTATAAAGCAAGGTGTACTTATTGAACTTAGTTAAAGTCCCATTTTGATGGACCAACGGAAACGAATTTTCGAGATGCTGGACAAAGTCGGTGAAAGCTTTGTCATCAAATAAGGTTTCATCTTCGTGAGAAATCGTCGGAAATTGAATGGCCCTTGCAAAACGTTCTACTGCACCATCTTCATCTAACCGCTTTAATGCCAGAGGTTGCTCTACTTTATATTGTTTATCTTCAAAGTGCGTTTGTGCTCGATAAAAAAGCACAATAACGATAAGAATCAGAGGTAAGAAAATAATCAGAGCTAACTTTTTCATGGGTAGTTAATCGTCTATTTGATAACCAGCTTATTGGCTAACATGTTATCCCATTTAGTATTTTTTGACACACCTAAATCAGGTTTCAGCTTTTTTTGCACTTAGGTGTAATATTTTATGTTTGGTACTGACTAAGCAATTACGAAAGGTCATGGAAACGGTTGTGGTTATAAAAAATACGCATTGGATGAGCTTTTGAATCGCGATTTTCAAGAGACTCTAGATAAATACGGGGCATTACTGTCTCGTGTCGCTTCAACTTATGAGGCGAACCATCACTTGCAGCAGGAGTTGTTGCAAGAGATTACGCTTGCCGTTTGGCAGGCTTTGACGCGTTTTAAAGGCGAGAGTAGCGAGAAAACTTACATCATGAGGGTCGCACATAACAGAGCGGTGAATCATGTGGCTTATCATGCCAAACAACCTAAGAGCGATACATACTGTGAGGTGTCAGAGCCCGCAGATAATGGAAAAGCGAGTGCAGAAAGCACGTTGCAAAAAGAAAAACAAATTGACTCTTTATTGGTAGCTGTCCGTAAGCTGCCTATTCAAACAAGACAAATAGTGACTTTATCTATGGAGGGGTTGAGTTATCAGGAGATTTCCGAGGTGAACGGTGTTAAAGCGAATAACGTTGGCGTTATTCTCAATCGCGCAAGGAAAACTCTGATGGAGCAGATTCAACATGTCGAATAATAAACAATCATTAGATCAGCTGTGGCAGAATCAGCAAACGCAGTTGCCTAATTTAGAGGAACTCAGCCGGAAATTTAAGTCCATGAGGCGAAAGCAGTGGCTTTATATGAGTGTTGATGTGATATCGACACTTTTCCTTGCGTCCTGGCTGCTTTTTTTCAGAGAAACCATGAATCAACTTATGTTTATATTTATTTTGATCATGACGATATTTTCATTAGGTGCGACTGTGCATTTAGTTTGGTTAAGACGCTTCGCGCTGAAAAATACCTTATCGAACACCCAATCTTACTTGCAAGGCTTAAAGAATCAGTACATTAACAACATTAAGATCGCCAAGTTTACCAAGTTTACTATTTGGCTTAGCTTGCTGATCACATTAGTGTTTTTTGTTTTGGCCTGGCTCAATCACGATTGGGATACGGCGACAGCAATTAAGAAAACCGTTATTGCTACGTTATTTATTGCTGGTGGGCTGTATCCTATGTGGAAGTGGTCTAACAAACGCATCATCAAGTATACAGCTGAAGTTGAAAAGTTAGAGTCACTTGAACAGTCGTTGTCGTCTGAAGATGATGGAATAGTTACCTGAGCTATATACAACAACTTGCAAACCGTGCTCAGTTGGTAATTTGGAGGAGTCAACCGCAGCACTGTTTGAAAGAAGGTGAGTATATTTTGCAATACATCTCCGAAGGGCTTAAAGTCTGCCTTCGACTCACTACGTAAGAAAAAGAATGGAAAAAGAACAGCTAATTGAATTAGCAAAAGAAGCCGCGCTAAGGTCCTATTCGCCTTACTCAAACTTCCGCGTCGGGGCCGCTGTTTTATGTGAAGGTGAACACATAGCGACGGGTGCAAATATTGAAAATGCCAGTTATGGATTGTGCTTGTGTGCAGAAAGAGCAGCGATATCGAACGCTCATGCTCAAGGGCATACTAAAATTGAAGCTATTGCTTTAGCTTGTATTGATGCAGATATCCAAGTCAGTGACCATGAATTAATGCCGTGTGGCAGTTGTCGACAGTGGATTAAAGAATTAGCACCTAAAGCAACTATTCATATCGCTGGTTTAGAAGAAAGTTTTGTTATTGACCAACTCTTACCCATGTCGTTTTCGCTCGACTCACACAAAGACACCTAAATATGAAAAAACTCTCTGTTTTGTTGCTTAGTCTTTTCTTCTCAGGTGCTTTATTCGCTGGAGAGTTTACACTTTATTTTGTTCGCCATTTTGAGAAGCAAAAAGGTCCTGATCCTGAGTTAACCGAGCAAGGGCGCAAAAGAGCAGAGCAACTGGCTAATTTGCTAGATAATACAGGGCTTACTAAGGTTTATAGTTCTGATTATAAGAGAACAAAACAATCAGGCACTCCTATTGCTGAGCGACTTGGACTAGACATCAACTTATACGACCCAAGACGGTTAGATGACTTAGCCACTCGTTTGCTGGAAGCGCAGGAAACCGCATTAATTGTTGGTCATAGTAATACAACACCCGCTATTGTGAATTTGGTGGGTGGAAAGGCTGAGCCACTCTCTGAGTCAGACTACGGGGATGTGTTTATTGTTAAATTCGCTACGAAGGAAGAAGGCAATACAGATGTCACTCTAAAGGGACATCTTAAAGTGACATTGAATGATTAGAGCGTGTTGAGCGATACGCTTTAACCTCTTGCGGATGTTATCCAACCATTGTTCAACCAGTCGCTGATATAGCCAAACAGCATGGGGGCAATTTGCTCTTCTTCTAGGTGAGGCTGCAACGCTTCACATACTTCAGAGAATGGTTTGCTTTGCATGACAAGTTGCAGTGCTACCCACTCCGCACCCTGCAATGACTTATATTCGGTCACTTTTTTAGGGCCTCGCCAAATCGCCCAAATAGTTGGCTGTTCGTTATGGCTTGCTTCAGGTGGCGCCGTTTCATTTTTTAGGCTTTGCCAGCTTTCAACAGAGTTCCAATAGGCTGCATAGAAGTGGATACTAGGGTGCATAGTAAAGTGCAACGTTGGCCACGCATCAGCAGGGATCTGTTGTAATACAGATTGGTCCAATGTATCAGAATCTGCAGAGTCAAAAGTGTGTAATAGGCGACGCTCGAACCCCGCTATTTCAGCTAAAATTGGGTGGTTAGAAAATGGTTCTGTTTTTGACAAGTATTCAGGCAGTCGTTCAGCGAAGAAACGTAAAGACGGATGTTCTGACGGTGCATTATCTATATAGCCTTCGACCAATTGATCGAATAAATCATCGCCTAAATAAAGGCTGAGCATTTCATGATCAGAGTCAATGACGCCTCTTAATCTAATACGATAGCCCGTACGATAGATTTCGGCTCTCTGTTCATTGGTTAGCTCACCTTGTTTGATAATTCGCTTTTCTAAATGACGGTCATTTTCTTGTAGCAGCGCCATAAACTCTTGTTGAATATCTTTTAAACTAGGCATGCGCAGCTCTTTTTTCCTGAGACCAAACTCTATCGCCAATATCGCGTGCAAGTTGTAACTCTTCTACCAACTCTTGCATGGATGGAATATTGTCATCGCGCTCTATCATTGTGCTTTTCGGGCCAGATATCTTGGCGTACTCCTCATACAAAGCCCAGACAGGATCAGGTACTGGATGATCGTGCGTATCGACTATGTGAGTCCCCATATCACTATGACCCGCTAAATGAATCTGCTGAACCCACTCGGGTTTTATGGCATGAAGATAATCCATAGGATCAAATCCATGGTTTCTCGAGCTTACATAGATATTGTTGATATCCAATAAAAATTTACAGCCACACTGAGTCGCTAGGCTTGCAAGAAATTCCCACTCTTGCATTTGATCATGTTCGTATGTCAGGTAGCTAGAGACATTCTCAAAGACCATTTCTCGCCCCAATATTTCTTGGACTTGGTGGATGCGTTGTGTGAGGTGATCTAATGTTTCTTGCGTATAGGGGAGAGGAAGCAAGTCGTGACTATTGATACCGCCTACAGTAGTAAAACAGAGATGATCAGACATCCACTGCGGCTGTACTTCTTCAGAAAGCTTTTTGAGTCCTTTTAAGTAGTCCATGTTGAGTGGATCGGTGCTACCAATCGACATAGAAACGCCATGCATAACGATTGGGTAGTCCCGTCGGATTTGGTCCAAAAAGTATCGTGGCTTACCACCGTCTACCATGTAGTTCTCGGATATGATTTCAAACCAATCGACTGCTGGCTTTTCGCTTAGAATAGTCGAGAAGTGTTTAGTTCTTAGTCCTAAACCAAAACCTAGAAAATCAGTACTCATTTTGCTCTGGCCTTAATTGATGGGGATGCAAGTAGCGCTAGCACCTAAACTCATCATCTTCGAAAATGCTTGTTCGTTAAAGCAATGCACTTCCAATGATTTGGGTAACTGTTGAGGCAATAATACCGTTGTGATTAATGACTTTACAGAAAATCGTTGATAACAACAGTACTAGCTATTGTTTTCTTTGAGAGTAATAAAAAGGCCAAGCAGTTTAACTTGGCCCTCTCGGATCTTCGTGCTAGTTATTATTAGCCGATAGATCCGCCGATGTCTTTACAAGACTTAGCAGGCATAGCTACGAAGCCAGTACCTTTACAAGAACCGTGGCCTGCACATGCATTGCTTGCAGTTTTACAGTCGTTGTGACCTTTACAGATGTTTACGTCGTTACAGTGAACTAGGTTGTCCGCTGCAATTTCTCCAACCCAACCGTCTTTTGTCTTGCCGCCAACATCGCCACAAGATTTGCTAGGCATAGCTACGAAACCAGTACCTTTACATTCTGCATGACCTGCACATTCGTTTGCAGCTGTTTTACAGTCGTTGTGACCTTTACAGATGTTTACGTCATAGCAGTGAACCAAATCGCTTGTTCCACCTGCAGCTGAGCTGCTTGCTGCTACTTCAGTTGAACCAGAGTTAGAAGTTGCGTTACAACCTGCTAAACCAGCGACCATCATCGCCATTGTTACACCAGTATATTTGTTCATTATTGCTCCTGTCAGCATTAATTGAGATATGGCGTACATGGCACCATATCGGTTTTATTGAGTATAGTTACATCTGTGTATTGCACAAACACGCCTGTTTTCACTATACATGTTGGATCATTGTTAACAAAAATCACACGATCTGCACATTGAGACCTCAAGTATCGAATTCGTATTTCATTGAAACAAAATATTTCTGCAAAGATTTAATCGCGTTGTCTACTTATTAGCATAATGTATAGGTTGTTTTTTTACGCCAGATGCTAAAATAGTCGGCTATTTTCGTTGAGATAATGGAAATTTGAGACAATTGTTATGAATTTAACGGCGCTCTACTCTGTCTTAAGCGCTATAATAAATAGCCCTTAGTTTACATGCGTTAACAAGAGATTTTGGATTATATGAAGGCGTACAGTCTGTTGCTCGTCCTGTTATCACTTTTTGCCTCGTCGAAGGTCATGAGTGATGAGGCCGAAGACTTGATCAAATATCGAAAAGGCTTGATGAAGTCGAGTTCTATGAGCGTTAAAGCGCTGTTTAATTACAGTCGTGGTAAGCTAAGCTTGTCTATGGGAAGCGTTCAGCACCACGCCGATATTATTTATCATAATGCTCAGTTGCTTAATAATGATTTAGAAGCGGTTTTTCCGGAAGGGTCTATTATTGAAGGAGAAACGGATGCTAAGCCGGCGATTTGGAAACATTGGACTGATTTTGTTGAAAAGTCTGATGGCTACGTAACTGCGACAGAAGAGTTTCGAGCGCTTGTTAATACAAACCCATCAAAACAAGAAATCATGAATGGCTTTAGGAAAATGCGAAAAGCCTGTGGCTCATGCCACCGCAGATACAAGGCGGATGACTAAACACTTACTCATCTGCTTAACACTCTTTACGACACTATTATTTGCTCGTGAACTTCCTGCCGATGAACAACTTATTACTCGAGGGCAATACCTAGCGAGTATTGCTGGATGCAAGCGCTGCCATAGTGATGATGATGGTGACGATTTTGCTGGCGGGCGAGCTATCAAGTCTAAGTTTGGAACCTTCTACACGCCTAATATCTCTTCTGATCCAATGTACGGCATTGGCAAATGGAACCTTGAAACATTTGATCGTGCATTAACACAGGGGCTTAGCCCTGAAGGTGAGCACTATTATCCGAGTTTCCCGTATACAAGTTATCAAAACTTAAACACCTACGATATCGAAGCTTTATTTACTTATTTGCAAACGACGACTCCTTACTCAAAGCCCTCGAAAGAGCATGAGATTGGCTTTCCATATTCGCTAAGGTCGATGTTATCTGTTTGGAAGTGGCTGTATCTTGACGAAGGAAAGTTAGCGCCAATACCGAGTGATAACGATGCAAACAATGGCCGGTATCTGGTTTACGCTGTCACGCATTGTGATCAATGCCACTCTCCAAGGACGAAGTTAGGAGGTGTCGAGTCTGAAACAAGACTTTCTGGCGGTGAATATAAAGGCGAAGGTAGTATAGCTCCGCCTATTCTTAGCTCTCTAGGTGGACTCAAAGGTTGGGATATTGATGATTTAGAAACTTATCTGCTTCTAGGCGAAGATCCAAAAGGTGACTACGCTGGTGGGGATATGGCCGACATTGTCGACCATTTAACGAATTATCTGACGAATGAAGATTTAAGGCAGTTGTCAGAGTTTCTTTTATCTAATTAGAACAATTCCAATTATCTACCAAAATCAGCAGGCTGAAGGAAGATTAAGCTTGGTGCATCATAGTCAGGGAAAATCTTTTCAAGTGCTTCAGCAGTGAACTCTCCAGCCACAGGGCCAATTCTCGTTGCGCCCGCAGTTGATAAATAGGCGTAATCACGGCCTTGGTAATTTCTAGTTGCAGTGAATTTAGGTATTAGGGATGTCCATACCTCATGTTCAGTGACCAAGTTACCCTCACTATCGAATAACTTAACTTTGCCTTCCATTTCTGTATTAAAAGAGCTGATAGACGCTAGCGGAAATCTCGCAACAAGTAATTGTTCAACTTCAAGGACAACACGACCATCAAACCCATTAGGGTTTGCTTCTTCAATACCACGCTTCATCATTTCAGCAATTAATGAAGGTACCGAATATTGCTCTATATCTGGAATTAACCTTTCGTTCGCCCATTCTGTGTTAAAGAAGCGACTTTTATTTAACGCATTACGAGGACGTTGAGCCGAGCGTGAGCCATCTCGACGGTATTTACGAAAAACCTTCTCGCGCTTTTTGTCTATAGCAGAGATACGATCCATTCGTTCATCTAAAAACTCAGAAAAACGTACTTCGACAACATCTGCATTCTCATTGGCGAAAGACGAAAAACTGATAGATGTGAATAAAGTGACTATCGCTGCTTGAGCTAATTTAGTTAACATTTTGGCCATGGTAGTCTCCTCGACGCACTTGCCTCTTTAACGTTGAGTGTTCATAAAGTATACACCTTGAACTGAATTTAAGGTGAATATACTCGTCATCTTTTAAAATGCACGGTTGTTGGCTTCAATTGAGCAAGACGCTTTAGTTTGAATAATCCTTTCTGACAAGGCTAAACAGATTCATATCGTGATACTCACCAGCCCAATAGCCCTTCTCCCTTAAGCAACCTTCAAACTTGAAACCATTTTTTTTGAGCACATTCTCTGAGCCTATGTTTCCAGGCACTACTGAAGCCTCAATGCGATTAACAGTGATAGGTAACTCTCTTTGGTAGGCTACTTTGATAAGTTGCGCTATTGCTTCGGAAGCGTAGCCTTTGCCCCAATAAGGTTCTGCCAGCTCGTAGCCGATAATCGCTGAATGGTCATATTCTACCCAGTTATTGAAACCACATGTTCCTATGAGTTGAGGATTACCTTTTTCGCGGATGGCCCAGCGAATCCCCGTTTTGGTCACAAACTTGTTTCGGAAGAAAGAGATCATATTAGCGCCTTCATTTTCCTGAGTGAAAGGCTCCATATCGTAATACTCCATCACTTTAGCATCTGAAAAAATCTCGAAAATGGCCTTTTGATCGTCATCTTTGAGATTGTCTAAGACTAATCGCTCAGTTTGGGTGACTGGAAACGGGTGATGATGCATAAATAATCCTATAGCGATGTCAGAGTTGAGACATAACGTGTTTCACCGAACGTTGAATCAAATCTTCCTCTTGTTCGGCCGTCATAGCATAGTCTAAGCCTAACATAGCTCGCATGTGATATTCGCCTTTAAGCAAGTTAAAAAACTCAACGGCAATGCGCTGGCTCTCGTGTTGGGTCAAACGAGTGAACCCTGCTTCTTTAAAGAGGTAATAGAGCATATCGAAACTGTGCTGTGGACCAGCTTCATAAAACAGTTCAGCAGCTCTTGGTGCCGTGTTGATCTCACCGATGACCACACGATACATCGCATTGACCTCAGAGTCTTGCAGCAGCTTAACAAAGCGGGTCGCAATGTTAGTTAAACGATCGTTGAGAGGTAACTTCTGACACCCCGTTGTTTCTCCGTCCAACTGGTATTCGTCAACCTTGTGTTGGATAACCGCAGTGAATAACGCTTCTTTATTAGCAAAATGCGAATAAACCGTCTGTTTAGACACGCCAGCACTTTGAGCAACGTTATCCATTGATGATGCACTAAACCCTTGTTGCAGAAAAAGCTCACTTGCAGCAGTGAGAATCTGCTGGCGTTTTTTCAGGTTTTTTGGGCGTCCAGCTTTGATCCTTGAAGTGCTTTCATCGGTATCTGTTGCATCGATATTGGCTGTTTCGTTATGTCTTATCATAAAAAATTTCTAAATTTCAGTTTGTATTATCATACTAGACGGTCTAGTATTTAATTCTAAGCTCTACTGGAGCTATATTCAACTTGTTAAATGTGAGAATGAAAATGAATACCAAAGATAACCCACAACGTGCATTTTTTCAGCGCACATTGCAAATAGGACTGTTTGGTTTAGTCCCATTTGTTGGGTTAATTATGCTGTTATTTGCTGCGGGCTCCGGACAGGTATCCTCTGCCCCCACTGAAGCTAAAATCCCTTTGGTGGAGTATTCGGAGTTAACTATCCAGCAGCGTTACATTGCACAAAGACGTGTCGTTGGCCGTGTTGAAGCGAGCAGTCAGGGTCGATTAGGTTTTGAGCTAGGTGGTACGTTAGAAGCAACGCTAGTTGATGAAGGGCAACAAGTCGAACAAGGGCAGTTGCTTGCAACGCTAGACACAGCAAGACTTGATGCACAAAAAGCTCAGTTAAAGGCCGCACAAAAAAGAGCAGAATCTAATCTCAGATTAGCTAGGCTTACTGAGGAACGAGTGATTGATTTAGTTAAGAAGAAACTTGAATCACCACAACGCTTGGACGAAGTCAGAGAGAGTACAGTCGCAGCGTCAGCCAGTTTGCTAGAAATAGAAGCTCAAATAGAGGGTGTGGATGTTCAATTAGAAAAGTCGCAAATATTAGCGCCTTTTAAGGGAGAGGTAATTAGCCGCCTTGTTGATAATGGTTCTGTTGTTGGACAAGGACAAAATGTCTTTGTTATTCAGCAATCTGATGAGTTGCAAGTCAGGATTGCTATGGGAGCAAGTGATGCCCAAACTTTTGTCTTAGGTCAGGAAGTTGAGCTATATAACCGGAAACACTCTAGCTATGCGACAGTAACGTCTATCGCTGCCAATCGTCGTCTTTCAACACAAACTGTTGATGTCATTTTTACCTTACCAAATAGCGCCCACGGCATATTGGCTGGAGACTTATTGTCTTTGCAATTAAAACAACCCGTTGACGAAGCAGGTGCATGGGTAGCCAGACAAGCATTGAGTAGTGGTGTTCGA
Organism: Alteromonadaceae bacterium M269; assembly: GCA_004353515.1. Lineage (GTDB taxonomy): Bacteria > Pseudomonadota > Gammaproteobacteria > Enterobacterales > Alteromonadaceae > M269. Next base: position 92,431 of record SMNZ01000006.1, read on the forward strand.
GGCTTGTGGACGCTTTATGTTGTTGAAAGCATACAAGGTGAAGATCACGTTATCCCTCGTTCAGTAGAGGTCTTATATAGTTACAAGGACAGAGTTTATGTTCGAGGGCCTCTTAGAACGGGTGAGCGCTATGTTATTGCTGGAGCACATAGACTAACACCTGATCAAGTTGTTCATTTGCGCCGTGCAGTAGAAGACACAGTTGCTTCTATCGGGAGATAACTCATGCATGGTAATCAAGAAAAATATATAGAAGGGCAAGACGATAAAAAGTGTTGGTATACCCTTTTTTTTAGGCGCAATCACTTACTCTACTTGAGCATTATTATCCTGCTGGTTGCCGGATACTCAGCTATTACTAACCTACCTCGTTTGGAAGATCCGCGAATTGATACGCGTAATGTCTTGGTTCTGACACCTTACCCCGGAGCTTCTGCGGAACGTGTTGAAGCCTTAGTCTCTGATGTTATTGAAGATGAATTAAGACAGCAGGCCGAGATTAAAGAAATTAAATCTACATCTCGTGCCGGTATTTCGGTTATCAATATCGAGTTGCAGCCTTGGGTGGATAACGCAACCAACGAGCAGATATTCTCAAAGATTCGCGATCGGCTTGGAGCTGCTAAGAGGCAGTTTCCTGTTGGAGCAGGAGAACCTGAGCTCGATGAAAAGCGCGGCGCAACTTCTTTTACTCTACTCGTAGCATTAACTGAAAAGCCGGATTATCCCTTACCAAAAGCTATTCTCTCCAGGCTGTCAGCGGAGTTGGCTGATGAGCTGAGAAACGTCTTTGGTACTGAAATTGTGCGTACTTATGGTGATTTAGATGAGCAGATTAGAGTTAATATCGATGCGCAACGTTTGAGTAGCGCAGGGTTATCTATTGACGAAGCGAGTCAACGTATCGTGGGTGCTGATCCCAAAGTTCCTGCTGGAGTGCTGCGTAATACTCAACAGAATGTGAGACTACAGGTCTCAGAAGGAATAGACAGCCTTGACTTGATCAGAAACATATCACTCCAAAGTGGTGAAGATGGGACTTTCTTGCGACTAGGTGATGTTGCTGAAGTGACTCGTGGATGGCGAACGCCAGTCTCTGATATTGCATTAATTGACGGCAAACCTGGGGTATTCGTTGCAGCGCGCATGCAACCAACACTGCGTGTTGATAAATGGATGGAAGGTGCCAAAAAAGCGATAGCAGCATTTGAGCAAACACACCAAGGAACAGTGACCACCAAAATTGTATTCGATCAGAATCAATATACCGCAGCTAGATTGACAGACTTATCAGAGAACCTGCTGCTCGGTAGCTTAGTTGTCATGATTGTTGTATTCGCTTTTATGGGTACGAGAGCGGCATTAATTGTTGGCTTAGCATTGCCACTTTCTGCAGCTTTTACCGTGTTCTCGCTTAGCTTTTACGGACAGCAGATACACCAGATGTCAATTTTCGGCATTATCATTGCCATTGGTTTATTGATTGATAACGCCATCGTTATCACCGATGAAATTCGCATAAATTTGGCGGATAAAACCAATAGTCGAATGGATGCCTTAAGCATCAGTATCAGGCACTTGTTTGCGCCTTTGGTCTCTTCAACGCTGACTACGATTTTGGGCTTTATGCCTATCTTATTGTTGTCTGGAAATATTGGCGACTTTATCGGCCCGATTGCCATTAGTGTTGTTATGGCGTTGATTGGATCTTTGGTGATATCGCTGACTATTATTGCGTCCTTAGCTGCCCGTTTCTTGCCTCGCCAAGAGTCCACGCATGCTCCTTGGTATAAGCAAGGTGTTCAGGCACCCGCAACGACATTAAGTTTTAGTCAGTTACTCGCTTATTGTATTCGTAAGCCACTCATACCTTTGGTGTTAACGGTGGCTATTCCGTTAAGTGGATTTATTCTAGCTGGGCAGTTAGGTAATGTGTTCTTCCCGAGTGCCGACCGTGATCAATTCCAATTGTATTTATGGATGCCCAACGGCACAGCTATTAATCAAACCGAACGTATTGTTAAAGATGTCGACCGCGTTATCAGAGAAAATGATGAAGTGGCTCAGGTGACTTGGTTAGTGGGTGGCTCAGCGCCGTCGGTTTACTATAACCAAGTGATGAACAGAGACAATACGCCTCGTTTCGCCAACGCAGTGATTAATGCTAAAAGTGTATCTGCCGCAAGTGAGCTTATTACTGAGTTACAAGTTGAACTAGATAGCCTGTTTCCGGAAGCCAAAATTGTTGTTAGAGCCTTTGGGCAAGGTCCACCTATATCAGCACCTATTGGGGTTGATATCTTTGGTCCAGATGTCGAGATTCTGAATGAATTAGGTGAGCAGGTGAGAGCCGCTATGGCAGCTGTGCCTGGTGTAACAAATACAATTGCCTCTATTACTGTGGGTGAACCCGAGTTTACGCTCAATGCGGATCGTGATGCGAGCTTACTGGCTGGGCTTAATCTCACAGATATTGCTCAACAATTGCAGATGGCACTTGAAGGTCGAGTTGGTGGCTCGATTTTGGAAGATACCGAAGAGGTGCCAATCAGTATTCAAGTCAGTGATATTGAGCGTTCTGAATTAGGTGAGCTAGCGTCACTGCCTATTGTAAATAGGCAGCTATCTCAAGAGCAGCAATGGTTGCCGCTATCGGCAGTGGGACAATTTGATTTAGTGCCAACGGTCAGCGGTATTTCGCGCCAGAACGGTGTTCGAGTGAACCATGTAGAAGGCTTCCTGTCGCCTAATGCAACAGCGATAGATGCTAGTCGTCATTTGAGCGAGTTATTGGAAAAGTCTCATTTTGCGCTACCGCCAGGTTATAGCATTCGTATGGCGGGTGACGCCGATGAGCAGCAAGAGGCGGTTGGTCAACTAGCGACCTATGCGCCGGTTTTACTTGTACTAATGATTGCGACATTAATACTAACGTTTAACAGTGTGCGCCTTGCACTTGTTATTGGCTCCGTTGCTATCTTATCCGTTGGTTTGGGTATGTTAAGTCTATGGATTTCGGGGATGCCAATTGGGTTTAACCCAATACTAGGTAGCGCTGGATTAATTGGTGTTGCGATTAATGGTTCAATCGTGGTGATAGCTGCAATCAATGCTAACGACAAAGCCAAAATGGGTGATACTCGCGAGATTGTTGTTGAGACACTAGGTTGTAGTCGTCATATTTTATCGACAACCTTTACAACAGTAGGGGGCTTTATCCCATTACTCTTGTTTAGTGAAGGGACTTTTTGGCCGCCATTAGCCGTTGTACTTGCTGGTGGTGTAGGTTTCTCGGTAATGCTTTCGCTTGTCTTTACGCCGACTGTCGTGGCGTATTTGGGAAGACGAGCTGCAAGGAAGGAAGAACGATTAGCAGCAGCCGACGCCGCACTTGCTTAGACTCCACATTCAAGAAACGAAAGGCCATTAGTTTTAATGGCCTTTTGTTGTGAGATTAGTCGAAAAGAACGCGCAATCCTCGGCTAAGCGTGCCTGGCTGGACAGAAAGGTGTGTTTCGTTAACAAACACGTGTGTTGTGATATCCAGTGATTTGTATTTGCGTACTTTAAGAGCCTCTCCCATCTTTTGCATAGGCGGCACCATCAAGGGGCCTTCTAAGCTTCCAACTGACAAAGTCACTTTAGCGTTGAGATCTTTATTACTCGAAGCGTAGCTATCTTCTTGTTTAAAAATCACTTCATCGTCCCACCAAAGTGAAGGGCTACTAATGAGGTAGTGATCAAATAGTGGCTTTTCCTGAAGTAGGCTATAAGTAGCAAAAAGACCACCCAATGAGTGCCCAAACAAGGCTCTCTTACCTGACGTAGAAAAGCTTTGTTCTATGGTAGGAATAATCTCTTTCTGTAGAACTTTCAAGAAAGTTGCAGCCTCACCAGAGTGGGTTGGCATTTTGTATTGTTCAGCGTATTGCTTATCAAACTCTGCATTATTGGTGGGCGTCAGCTCGATAGCTCTTCGAACTAGCCATGCATCAAGCGATTCCGTTGGGTATTCAATACCAACGATAATCATGGGTGGAACATCGTTACCTAACCTTTGCACACGGTAACTTTGCACAGTTGTTGCGAAGTACATATTTCCATCGAGCACATAAAGTGTCGGATAAGTCTCCTGGCCTCTCGGATCATAGCCCTCAGGTAAAGAGATGGATAAGACATAGTCTTTTTTATAAATCGTCGAGTGAAACTGTCGAACTTGCGTATCAGGAACCTTAACCTCTGGATAATGCCCTCCGTGAGCTAATGCAAAGTGGCTAAATAAGAAAGTAATAACTGAGGCAAAGTAAACAGCAGTATTTTTAAACATAAGGTGCCCTGGGTATGAATCTAATAAAACGGAGCTAAATAGCTTTAGGCTAAACAGATAGAGTTGACGTTATAGTAGGTGTGCCAAAGGAGTCAATGAAGCCCCTAGTAAGGGAAAGAGCTTCGTGTAAAGTCTATAGTTTACACTGTTAAAGTGTCTTATTAAGCCATTGAATAATGTCGGTATTTAGCTCAGGGTTTTCAATTAGAATTGAGGAACCATGTGCATTGCCTTTAGCAATTTTAACTTTCTTCTCTTCAATCGCCTGTTGATAAAATTCCTGTGCCCACTGTTTTCTTAAACCTTCTTGCTCTTTTTCTGAAGCGATGGCGAATAGGTTATTTCCTTTCAATGGGGTATCTGCGTTGGCGAGGTTCTGAGCTGCCTCTACTTTACCTGATATAGCCACAACAGATTGAATTGGATATTCAGGAATAGCTGATGCCATAACCGCTAAATTAGCCCCAACTGAAGCACCAATAATCCCTATTTTATTGGCATTAAGCTTAGGGTGAGATTGAATAAACTGGATGGCTGCTTGCAGATCTAATGGTGCTCTCTTCGGGTTGTTAAAGAGATCCCAGATATCATCTTTGTCTGTGCTCGACTCACCATGCTGCCTTATATCGTAAGCCACTACAGCGTAACCATTGTTCAGCAACATTTGCCATAGCGCTAAGTCAGTCCACTCATCTTTTGAAGAGCCACCCTGATGAATAAGAATAATAACTGGAGGTTTGTTTAGGGTATCGGTTGGCAGTTCCAACCAGGCTACTATCTTCTGCTTATCCTCAGTAACAAAGTGAATCTTTTGTTTGTTATTCGAAGCCAGTGTATTTTGAGCAAACAACATAGTGCTCAACAACAAGCAATGAGTAAAATGTTTAATCATTGGCTCAATCCTTTTGTTCTGCTGAGCTGTTAAAATAATCGATAGTTGTCGGGGGCAACTCTTTTTGCTGCTGAATCAAGTAATAGTCCATCCAACGCATCAGTCTTTTTGCATAATCCAACTGAGTTGCTGCTTTGGTCAAACCATGCTCTTCATTGGGGTACTGAACCAGCCGAACAGGCGCTTTATCCAGTTGCTTTAGATAGCGATAAAGAATTCTGGATTGGCTTGGATGGACGCGAGTATCGTCTAACCCATGCGCTATCAATAAAGGCGTTTTATGTTTTTCTACATGGAATATTGGGCTGCGTTCTAGCATCCATTGCCAGTTTTGCCATGGCCAAATAAAAGAGTGTCCCTGTACCATCTCTGTTGGAATATCGGTTGTACCAAATTTGCTGACTTGATCACTAATGCCCGCAAGCATAACCGCAGCTGAGAAATGTTCTGATAGTGCTGTCGCTGCCCAAGCTGACGCATAACCACCATAAGATGAGCCGCTGATACCAACTCTGTTTTCGTCAATAAGGTTTTCATTTTTAAGGTGGGTGATAGCGTCAACGATATCGTTAAACTCCGCACCCGCATAATCGCGTTGCCCAAGCCGCGTAAAAGCATCACCGCGACCTGTCGAACCTCGATAATTAGGGAAAAACGAAGCATAGCCTTGAGCAGCAGCGTAATGCACCGGTGACGAATAGCGACTTACCCAGCCGTCTGATATATGAGCCTCAGGGCCACCGTGGATAAAAAGCAACAATGGATATCCATCAGCCGGTTTGGGGGTTAACGGCTCAACGTAAACGCCTTGAATCGCTTGTCCGTCTCGAGCTTTATATTCTATTGTTTTCTGTCGCGCTAATTCTTTATTTGCAAGCCAAGGATTCGAGTTACTTGCTCTGAGGTTCTTCCTATTGCTGTACCAATAAGCTTCATTGGGGTGACTGGGCTTGTGGTTAACGAAAGCCAAATTCTTAGCCGATTTGTCCGACGTTACTCGCGTGAGAATCCCGCTGTTAGATAATATCTTTTTGTAACTTGGACTGGCTGTGCTGGCTTTTTTGCTGCCAAAGATCGCTTGTGTTCCCATGTGGGCAACAAAGCCTATGGTATTCTTCGAAAGCCAAACAATATCTTTGATCTCACCTTCGAATTCCGTGAGATGCAAAGAAACATCAGGAGAGTTTACGTTTGCGAGCATCAACCGCCCTTCGGCAGGCGCATGAATATCGTTGCTGCCGATAAAGGCAATGTAATCTCCGTTAGGGGAAGGCACTGCTTTGGTCATCTTGCCGACATGTTGGTAGCTGATGAGTGTTTGTCCCTGAAAATTTATTCGTTTTAGCGACTTCTTGGTTATAACATCATCGACGTTAGCACTTGGCGATGATTGAATTAAGATTTCATTCTTGTTGGGGATAAACTGAGCGTGCACTAGGTGCTCTGTATCGTAGAGCAGCCTGGGTTTGGCATCGCTTTCGGTAATGTCGATTATCCAGAGTTGATTTTTAGGCGTTGTTTCTTCGAAAACCTCAGCGATAAACCCTTTACGCCTCAATGCTGACTCATCATTTGTCTTCTGTTTTTTGGCCCAGAAAATAAGGTGTTTACCATCAGCGCTTAGATCAAAGCCCAGAATGTCGTTATCGAATTGCAATGTCTTTTGAGACTGTCCTCCAGAAACAGGGATGGCATAAAGGGATGAGAATCGGTCGTTTTGCTGTTTGCTGATAAACCAAATCAAGTAGCTGTCTTTTCCCCACTTAGGGCTAATAACGACTGTATTGCCAGTGATAAAAGGCCTACTTAAGCCATCTTTGCCAACAACGTAAAGCTCAAGAGCATTGCTTCCTGCACTCTCAGTTTCAGGATCTCTTGGATAAGATAATGTGTAAGCGATGTATTTGCCGTCCGGAGACATAACGGCTCGGCTTACTTTACGCAAACCGACCGTATCATTTGGGGTCATGACACTTTTAGTTTGGGCACTTAATGTTGAGCAAGCACCCATAAACAACAGAAATGTAAGGAATTGGGTGAAGGTTTTAATTTTCCACTGGCGATACACTACAAAATACCATGCGTTAGAAAAATGGTTTAACAACAGCAAGGATTATAACGGCAAGCAACACCAATACGGGGGCTTCATTCAAAAAGCGATAAAAACGTGAAGAATGTGTATTTTTATCTTGTGCAAAGTCACGAACGAGCTTGTACAAATAGAAATGGTAGATGTAGATACCAAGAACGAGCGTTAGCTTGATGTGAAGCCAAACGGAATGACGTAGCCAATCAAGACCGTAGTTGTAAATTAGCGCGACACCAAATACCAGTGTTAACAGGGCAAAAGGTGTAACGAAAAACCAGAGCCGTCTTTCCATGATTTTAAAGGTTTCGCTGGTTTCTTGATTGTCTGTAGAGGCATGGTAAACAAAGAGTCTCGGTAGATAGAAAATACCAGCGAACCAGGCAACCATAAAAAATATATGTAAGGCTTTAAGCCATAAAATGGTGTTCAACGAGCCATTCCTTATAAATGTTATTCCGAGGTCAACAGACCCTAGAGCGTATTTATCTGTACAATAAAGATAAACACGCTCTAATTGTTTTCATCATTAAACAGGTAACTTCTTAGCATGTCCCAACTGATCATACCGATAATATTGTGCTGGGCGTCATCATAAATATAAACCGCACCGCTGCGCTGGTGTTTTAGCTCTTCAAACACTTCTGCCATTGTTGCCTGTGATGAAATACCCTGAATGTATTTTAAATCAAAGCCATTTTTGTTTTTGTCGTTAGGAGTGGCAAGCAGGTAGTGTGTATCTATTTCATATTGTCTACTCACAATAAGTGGTGTTTGATCACTTTGCTCCAGATGATTCAGTATATGTTGATTGGCTGTTTCCTCAATAAGCTTGAATTCCGGTGTTAATACACTAAGGACACCGACTTTTTGCAGAGATTCTCGAATCGGTGACAAGGTGTAACTTAATCCCTGATACTTTAACTGAAGAATGAAAATAGACTGATTCTTCAGGAGTTGGGTCGAGGTAACATAAGCCGGTACAACCACTAACATCGCAGGTAGAATTACATCTGGGCTGTATGAAAGTTCCATTACCGCAGACAGGGCAGCTAAAGGCGCGTGAGCAACCGATGTGAGTAATCCGGCCATGCCGAGCAAGGCAAAGCTGTCAGAGTATTGCATGGCGTCGCTGGATAAAAACTCTAAAGGCGCTAGCAGCAGAACTCCGCTAATAATTCCGATACAAAAAACAGGACCTATAACACCGCCAGGAATCCCCAAGCCTAATGCACACAGAGTTAGTGTTATTTTAGCGATAAGGATTAGGCTCAAGAACCCGATACTGGAATTGGTTGAGAATATGTCATCTAAAGGCGCTAGCCCCGCACCCATGGCTTCAGGTAAAAAGAAGCCTATCGCACCCGTTATCATCCCTGCCAGAAGTATCCGTCGAGGAGCACTGATTGCCTGACTCCAATGAATAATCTGCATTAGTTGTCGATTGAATAATGTTGCTAAGCCTCCAAGTAACATGCCACAGGGGACGAGATAGAAGTAAATCCAGTTGCTTAAAGGTACAAATTCAATGAAAGACAGCTCATGTGTTTCTCCGAATACTAGGCGTGTGAGAAATGAGCCGCAAGCAGCTGCCAGCATTACGGGAATAAAAACATGAATTTTGTATTCCCTCAGTACCACCTCCATAACAAAAATAACCGCCGCAAAAGGCGTGTTGAAGGACGCTGAAATTCCTGCAGCGATGCCACAGCCGGCGAGTGTACGAATACTGTTGGAAGGTAATCGAAGCCACTGACCCAAAAAGCTGCTGCCTGCTGCACCCAAGTGTACCGATGGACCTTCGCGACCAACCGCAAACCCGCCTCCCAGAGCCAAGATACCGCCAAAAAATTGATTGAGCGTTGTCCTGAAAGGGATTTTGCCATAGTAAGTCTTTATTCTATGGATGACGAAAGGAACACCCATGCGGTAATGCTTAAAGCCGGTTGTTGACGCAAAAGTGATAATGAGCAGAGCACCACCGACAGGGAGTGCTATTCGCTGCCAGTCTTCCAGAGAGCGGAAATCATCGATTTGGTTGATGAAAAGTAGCTGAATTTCTTCGTATGAGAGTCTAAATGCAATGATAAGACCAGCCGCGCAACAGCCGCCAACAATACCCAACAAACAAAGTTGTATTGATGTTGCAGGTTTTGCAAGTTGTCGTCTCAGAGCATTTATACCCATACTACCTCAAGACGCTTTATTTCGAGTCTGCGCGACTCATAAATTTAGATTCTACCGTGTTGACCTTAATCTTTTCACCAGTCGCAATATATTCAGGCACTTGAACCGTCAGGCCGGTTGTAAGCACTGCAGGTTTGGTGCGAGCACTGGCCGAAGCCCCTTTGATAGAAGGATCGGTTTCGACAATCACAAGTTCAACAGATGGCGGTAATTCAACAGCAACTGGCGAACCATTGACGGTTAAAACCTGTAACCCCTGTGTTTCTTCGTTAATGAATAAAAGTTCTTCGGCAATCGTTTCTTTGTTGAGGTTGTAAGGTGTGTAGTCTTCGTTATCCATAAAGACGTATTCATCACCATCAATGTAAGAAAAGGAAACTTGATGTCTGCTGAAGTCGGCAATATTAAGCACCTCGTCAGCCTTAAAGCTTTCATCAGCTTTAGCTCCGGTTGCTACGTCGTACATACGCATACGGTATAAGCTGGCACCAGCACGACCGCTCGGAGTTAACTTATTAATGTCTTTTACCAGGAAGACCTTTCCGTTGTGCTCAACCGCAGTATTCTTTTTTATTTCACTTGCCTTTGGCATGTTTTATCTCTCAATAGGGTTTAATACCAATTCACTCTGATAATGGCATCATATCAGTATTCAGCCTGACATTATTGCTGTTCGACCTGAACTTTCCACCATTTAGGTCTTTTAGAACTAAAAGAATGTGACTGCGGCTTGAGTTCTTTTCGATTGCAGGAGTCGAATACGCCTAAAACCAATGCAACAATCGGAGCATCATCAATAGCACCAAGAGTGCTTCCACAGATATTACAAAAGCTCCTAGAGGAATAATCTGATGAGCGCCAGAGTGTAGGTTCGCCGCCCGGACCGTCCCAAGTGACTTGTTCTTTGCCGAATTCAACCCATGCTTGAGTGATAGAACCTGAATGACGCTGACACACCTTGCATGAGCAGGTGTGAGGTTTCTGAGGTGTACCAACTGCAGTGAAGCGAATGTTTCCACATAAACAACCTCCCTTGTAAGTCTTTGCCATACTCTCTCCTTAGTGAGTAAGTTCGCTTTTACGTTGGGGATGAGATATCACAAACGGTCCCTTCAGGCGCTAAAACCAAGGTGCGCCGCTGGCCATAAAATGTATCTTCTGGCTCTTGTATTATATCGTAATTCAGGGATTTTACTTTTTGAAATAGCTCGTCCACATCTTCCACAACAAAAGTTAAATACATACCGGACGATTGGCCTCTCGCTTGTTCAGGCACTATGTCATGGTTTTCAGCAATAATACCGAGCTCGAGTTGAGATTCTTCTGAAATAAGGTGTATGAACCAGTCGCTGTCGTAACTCACTTTAAAAGCAAAGAGTGACGTATAAAACGACTTTGATTCCTCAAGATTCTTGGAACAAAGATTAATCATGAGTCGTTTGATATTCATACTTTACGCTCTTTTATTCAGGCAAAATTCCATCTGCTATATTGAGCTGACTTAGTTGTTTGCGCAACTTATCTGCAAGAGGGCCTTCAGTTAATTTGGGAACACGGGTTTGATCAGTTTCGTAGTTAGCTTCACTGAATGTTCGGCTAAACTCGTCTTCTCTACGTTCTGATTCTAACTTTCTTGTGATTGAGGAAAGCTTGCCTATTAACGCCACATTATTATGGCGACTAAATCGAGCAAATCCTCGATAACGGAAATTCTCTTCAACATGACGTCTGCTCAAATCCAAAAGCTTGTCCATGATGTCAAAGTAGAGTTCGTTAGTCGTTAATTGATCGAGTTGAAGTGTTATCTGGGCGTTCGCTAACTCAGGTAGTTGTGTTTCACTATTCGGTTGAATTTCGATATCAATGAGCCATTGGCCATTATAGCGTTGTTCCACGTGCAATAATTGAAAGGATGCTGCATCGTATTTTAGTTTATCAAGCTGATCTTGGAGCCATGCCGGCACATCTGTTAGTTCTGCTGAGTTTTGCTGCTCAACAAGTAAATCAGATTCCGCAGCCATAAGCGGAAGGTCGTGATGATTGCTAAAAGGTGTACTGACATATGATTCATATTCTAACTTAAAGAGCTCTCTAACTTCGTGTTCCCTTGCTTTAAGAATAGCGAGGAATGCGGTTTGGATAACCTCTGACGTTGGGAGTTGAGGTTCAACGCGCCATTTACGTCCATAAACGATCTTCATGCCTTTTTGGTCTGCTTTGGCGCGGTAATTATCAAAACCTACAACGCCTATTTGTAGATAAATACTGCTTGGGTCTGAGCTGACAAAAATAGGGTAGTTGACTGAGTAATCGATATCGAGAACCAGCCTTTCAACTGATTCGACAGAGTGATCAAACTTGAGATAATGCTGCGGAATACAATGCTTATCTTCTTTGATCTTCACAAAAGGGGCTTCTGGTATCGGTGATTCGCCCGGTAATAATGGAATTTTACTTTTCATCTACGGCATAACCATAAGTTGACTCAGTATTGCGCTCTCTATGACGTTTAAACACAGTTAAAGGATCATTTTATTTTCCATTTTTGACAGTTTTATGTATGGAAAATCTCTGTCAGGCACGAGTAAACAGTTTGTGTACGAATAAAGCCTGACAGTGTCATGGACCGGAGATGAGGGGAAATTATTTAATGGAATAGGTTATTTAATTATTTCACTAACCGGATAAAAGGTTCTGGCTCTTTAGGTGGCTCGATATCAACAATTCTAGTAACTCTTTCGCCGTCTTGTATGCGATCAAAATGTGCCGTTTTCATACCAAGAGTCTGACAAAACTTATAGAAAGTACTAAAGTCTTTTCTGGTAAATTTGTCATCTTCCCGAGCCATTTGACCGTCGATGTACATACTCTCACCCATAACGCTTAGGTTAGAAATCGCTTTATAAGGCTCACCGTATTTAGGCACTTTGAGTGCTCTTACTGCTTTTATCTCAAATATCCAATCGTCCATTTTGATATAACGTGGCATAGATGAACTCATAGTTAACTCCAACTTTTTTAATCATTTTGACAACTGAACACTTTGCTCAAGTGGACAGAGCAGTTGTCGTGCCAAACCCGCAAAGCCTTTAAAATAAGGGGTTCGACTGAATTTTGTTATTAAAGGTGTCTTTTTTGGAAGACAGTATGGCCAGTTGTTTAAAATTCAAGGGGCAATTAATACGATAATTAAATTTTTATTGAATATTTTCAGTGGCTTAATTATATGATGCACTAAACTATGAGGTGTCTCTTTCAGGCAACAGTTTTGCTGTTTTTATGCTTTCTTAGCTTGTCAATATCCATATATAACAATAGTTTAACAATTGCTTCATTTAATTCATGTGCCAAACGAGCATTGAAAGTTGTTAACGGCTGTTTTTACCTATCTTTTAATCATTATGATAAAAAAAGCCCAGCTAATTAAGCTGGGCAGTCAACGTGAGAAAGTCATCTACGGCTATCTATTATCACTAAAATAGATAGATGCTTCCTTTATCAGGGAGATAAATTTGGATTCTCTCTATCATTCAATAATGGCTTTCATGTCTTGCATATAGTCTCGAAGTGTTTCACCGATCTCTTCAACCGGATGGTTGCGAATGGCTCGGTTAACCTCAACTAAAGATTGGTTATCAACACTATTAGAAGACAGCTCAAGACCGCGACCAATTAGTTCGCTTGAAATATCCGGCATCAACTCTTTTTGCAGTAAGGGAATAGCTGCATTTGCAAAGAGATAGTTGCCGTACTCCGCCGTATCTGAAATAACCACGTTCATTTCATACAAACGCTTGCGCGCTATAGTATTAGAGATAAGTGGTGTTTCATGCAGTGACTCGTAGTAAGCAGACTCCGGAAGGATACCTGCTTCAACCATGACGTCGAAGGCAAGTTCAACACCAGTCTTAATCATGGCAACAAGAAAAACACCTTTATCAAAGAAAGCTTGCTCGTCTATCGGCTGATCATAATCAGGTGCCTTTTCAAAACCAGTTTGGCCAGTTTCTTCACGCCAACGTAGAAGATTGGCATCATCGTTGTACCAGTCCTCAATCATGGTTCTTGAGAACTCACCACTGATGATATCGTCTTGATGCTTTTCAAATAATGGACGCAAGATAGACGTTAGCTTATCCGAAAGTTTTGCAGCCTCTAGTTTTGCTGGATTAGATAAGCGATCCATCATATGAGTCACGCCACCGATTTTAAGCGCTTCCGTGATGACTTCTAATCCGCGCTGGATAAAAGCTGTTGAGTAAGCTGGATCTTGCCCTTCGGCAACCATTTTGTCATAGGCAAGAATAGCTGCTGTTTGTTGCATACCGCACAGGATGGTCTGCTCGCCCATTAAGTCTGATTTGACCTCAGCAACAAAAGAAGACTCCAACACACCTGCTCTATCACCACCTGTTGCCGATGCTAGCGCCTTAGCTATAGCCAGACCTTGGCCTAAAACATCGTTTTCGGGGTGAACTGCTATTAGAGTTGGTACGCCAAAACCACGTAAATATTCTTCGCGTACTTCAGTGCCAGGGCACTTAGGCGCACACATCACAACAGTAATGTCTGACCTTATTTGCTGTCCCTGTTCAACAATATTAAAACCGTGTGAGTAACCAAGTGTTGCATTCTGTTTCATTAGCGGCATGACAGTTTCAACCACGTCAGCATGTTGCTTATCTGGCGTTAGGTTATAAACCAAATCTGCCGTGGGAATAAGCTCTTGATAATTACCGACAACGAAACCGTTTTCTGATGCACGAACGTAAGATGCTCGCTTTTCATCAATCGCTGCTTGTCTGAGTGCATAAGCGACATCCAGACCAGAGTCACGCATATTTAAGCCCTGGTTTAGGCCTTGCGCACCGCATCCGACAATGACAATTTTCTTTCCTTTTAAAAAGTCACAGCCGTCGTCGAACTCTTCTCTTTTCATAAAACGGCAGCGACCGAGTTGGTCAAGCTGCTGTCTTAGCGACAATGTATTGAAATAATTTCCCATAAACCTCTATAAATCCCAAGTCAGTGACGATCTTGATAGTTGCATCTTATCTAACAACTTTTGTTGTTTAAAATGAAATATAAGCAATAATATGTTGCATAAAACGCAACCACGGCTGGCGAGGTAATCAAACAATGAACTTAAAAGAGATAAAGATTTTTCAGCATCTTGCGCACAGTTTGCATTTTGGGAAAACGGCAGAAGCACATTACCTAAGCCCATCAGCACTAAGCCGCACCATACAAAGGCTTGAGCAGGATTGTGGGTGTACTCTCCTAGTGCGAAATAATCGCAGTGTTGGTTTGACTGATGCGGGGCATAAGCTGCTGGCCTTCGCGAATAAATGGTTGGCAGAGTGGCAGGAATTAAAATCCGAACTGGATGCAAACAATCAAATATTGAGTGGCAGTATGAGTTTGTATTGTTCTGTTACTGCAAGCTTTAGTCATCTACCTGGATTACTAGATCGCTTCCATACGAATTTTCCTCAAGTCGAAACGCACATTCAAACAGGTGATCCCGGATTATCTATTGAACGTGTCCTGAATCGGCAGGTGGATGTAGCAATCGCAGTGAAAACCCCTGATTTTCCTAGTGCCTTGGACTTCCACCTAATAGACGTTGTGCCTCTGATTATGATTGCGCCTAAGGACTCTGCAATTAAGGCCATTGATGATATTGATTGGCGCTCACAGCCAGTGGTTTTGCCTGAGGTGGGTCCTTCGAAACGCCTGGTTAATGCATGGCTTAAACAGTATAAAATTGAGCCGAATGTGTATGCTTCTATTGGAGGTAATGAGGCTATCGTTAGCATGGTTGCGCTAGGTTGTGGCGTCGCTATTGTGCCGGATATTGTGGTGCAGAACTCCGCCGTTAGTCACAAGATACAATGCATCACTATTGATGACATTGAGCCTTTTGAGTTGGGTATTTGTGTGCTGGAACGAAGGAAAAAAGAGCCTGTTATTCAAGCGCTGTTAGGGCTTATCAACACTGAGTCAAACGGCTGACCAATCTATCCAAACCTCTATAGCTAAGGGCTTCGCTTAAGTGCCTTTGCGTTATTTGTTCTTCCATGTCTAAGTCCGCGAGTGTGCGTGCAACCTTTAACACGCGGTGATAGGTTCTGATTGAAAGGCCAAGGTGCTGAACCGCTTTTTGCAGAAATATTCTATCGGATGGTTCTAATTCGCAGTATTGCTCAATCTGTTTTGAATTCAGCTGAGCATTGACTACACCGCTTCGAGCAGTTTGCCGTTCTCTGCAAGCAATAACCCGTTGGCGTATCACTTGACTTGATTCACCGCGTTGAGTGATTTGTTGTTCGAATTGATGATGAGGTAAAGCCGGAACTTCAACTTGTAAATCAATGCGATCAAGGAAAGGGCCTGACAATCGGCTCAGGTAACGTAACACTTGATCGGGTGTGCTACGTTTGTCATCCGCAGCGCCTGTCGGACTGGGGTTCATTGCAGCAACCAACTGAAATTTAGCTGGGAACACAGCTTGCCTCGAAGCCCGAGAAATAGAAACTTGACCAGCTTCCAGAGGTTCTCTCAATACGTCTAATACTTTGCGTGAAAACTCAGGTAGTTCATCAAGAAATAAGATGCCGTTGTGAGCTAATGAGATTTCCCCTGGTTTGGGATGGCTGCCTCCACCCACAAGGGCAACCGCAGAGCTTGTATGATGTGGATAGCGATAAGGCCTTTGATGCCAATTATCTGGTGAAACCTTTTGTCCACAGATGGACTTAATTGCTGCAGTTTCTAATGCTTCTGCATCATTCATAGGTGGCAGAATGGTCACAAGGCGATGTGCAAGCATCGTTTTACCAGTGCCTGGAGGGCCAAAGAACAGGAGGTTATGCGCGCCGCTCGCTGCTACTTCAAGAGCTCGTTTAGCAGCCATCTGACCAACAACATCTTGCAAATCCATGGGGTACTTAGCTGCGGTCGATTGAGTACGTGCCTGCGTTACTGATATCGACTTTTGCCCTACGAGAACTTGTATGACTTCGCTCAAATAACGAACTGGTGCTAATTTAACTTCATCAATGAGAGAGGCTTCTTGCAGGTTATCCTGCGGAATAATGGCGATTCTCTTTGCATGATGGCAGGCGTAAGTGAAAGGGAGTGCACCAGAAACGGGGCGAATATCACCTGACAACCCTAACTCTCCGATAACTTCGAACTTATCAAGAGTATCGGCAGGAAATACACCGCTAGCAGCAATAATTCCCACTGCAATTGCAAGGTCGAAGCGGCCTCCTTCTTTGGGCAAATCGGCGGGCGCTAAATTGACGGTTATACGCTTAGCAGGGAATTCGAAGTGAGAGTTTATCAGTGCACTTCTGACACGTTCTTTGGCTTCTCTCACTGATGCTTCCGGTAAACCGACTATATTGAATGCTGGTAAACCATTGGCTAGATGTACCTCAACGCTAATTAAAGGGGCATCTATACCCACACTGGCACGGGCATGAACAATAGCGAGGGACACAAGCAACTCCATATGCATAAAAATCGTTATTCAGCTTAGTGAGTTGAAACAGAGTTTTCAAACGTCTTTAGTACAGTTTGTCTTCAGTTTAAGCGAGTTATCAAAGTGGAGAATTGGGGAAAGTGAGCTTAAAGCAAGCGCCGCCTAACGCCGAACTTCCAACACTCACTCGCCCTCCGTGCTTTTCGGTCAGACGTTTGACAATTGTGAGCCCTAAACCTAAGCCGCCGGATTTTCTATCTCTACTATCGTCAAGCCTTACAAAGGGATCGAATAAGGATTCGTATTTGTCTTCCGGGATACCCTTCCCATCATCTTCTACTGCGATAACGAGTTGATTAGATTCCGCCATAGCACTAAGGCGTATTTTGCTGTTTGAATATCTAGCGGCGTTTCGAATGAGGTTGTCGAGCAAACGAGTCATCGCTCGTTGATCAAAGTCGGCAGTTGAGTGATTTTCGATGTTTAAATCAAGCTCAAATTCCAGTGCCAATTCGCTCATCCTGAACGGCTTAAGTACTTGCTCAAGTAACGAAGCAATGCCTATTTTCTGTGGGTTTAGCTCGTAATCTTCACGGTCAAATTTCGCGTAAGTCAGCAGTTCTTCCACTAATGCATCGAGTTCATCGATATTGTCGTCAATTGAGTTTAAGTACTTATCTCGCGTTTCTTCATCTTTTTCACCGACAGCCATTTCGCAAGCGAATCGAATGCGTGCAATGGGGGTTCTTAACTCATGAGAAACAGCGTGAGAGAGCTCTTTATGTGATTTGATTAGTTTCTGAATCCGTTTGGCCATGGTGTTGAAGTGTTTCCCTACTTCATCAATGGCGGTTGTTGCTATGGGATTGACGCGCGCATCTAATTCACCGCCGCCAAACCGTGAAGCGGTTTTACTTAGCTTGTCTAAACCACGTGAAATCGGCCATAGCCAGATAGCGATAAGCAGAGCTAGCAAGACCAAAAAGAGTGCTGTAAAAAGTGTGGCTGATGAATCGTGGCTTTCCATCACAATCGGGCCGAACAAAATAACTTGTTCCGCCGAGTTACGCTTTTGCATGAACCAGCTCGTCTGAAGAGATTCATCGTAATGAGAGACAATTCCGCCAGCTGACAAGTAAGCTCGTTGCTCATCATTGAGGTATAAAAAGGGCTCCTGTTCAACCAGTTTTTCACTATCAATGAGGTGTACTGGAAATCCAAATGATGAGCTAATTACATCTAAGTAAGCGTTATGTTCTTGAGCAATTTGACGATTTAAGGCGTTGTTAAGTAAGAAAAATGTCCCTTGATGAATCTCAACATCTGTGGTGATATCGGTCGAATCAGCTATTCCTTCGTAAAGTTTATCAATGCCCCAGCCCAAGCCGACTAACGCCAAAACTAAAAACAAATAGAAACGTAGGAAAAGTGCACGCATGGTTCTTATTTACCAAGCATCCGATACAAATAGATAGCCCTTTTTCCAAACCGTTTTGATTTTATAAGGCTTCTCTGTATCGTCTTTTAGCTTTTTACGAAGGCGTGAGATCAACATATCAACAGTGCGGTCGAGGCCATCATAATCAAAACCTCGCAACGCTTGAGTCAGTTCGCTACGTGAGACAATGCTATTTGCATTCTGGGCGATGATAGATAGCAAGCTGAATTCGTTTGTTGTTAGTTGGATTTGTTCTCCCTCTAGTTGAACATTTTGTTTGTTAACATCAACGATTAACTGGCCGAAGTTAAGGCAGTTCGCATCCGCTTTTGGAGTCACCTGGTTGAGCTGGCTGCGACGAATAA
The DNA here is from genome assembly GCA_004353515.1 of Alteromonadaceae bacterium M269. Classification (GTDB taxonomy): domain Bacteria; phylum Pseudomonadota; class Gammaproteobacteria; order Enterobacterales; family Alteromonadaceae; genus M269. The sequence goes on from SMNZ01000006.1 coordinate 111,215, forward strand.
GTGCATTAATTTTGGCGGATAATAATCTAGGTTTAACGGGCTTACACACATAATCATCAGCACCGACTTCTAAGCCAATGATTTGGTCAATATCATCTGTTCGTGCAGTTAAAATAATGATAGGAATATCAGATACTGCTCGTAATTCACGACAAATATCCAAACCATTTTTACCGGGTAGCATCAAGTCCAGAACAACTAAGTCGGGCATTATCTTTGGGATATTATCCATCACCAGATCACCGCGAGCTTCTCTTTCAACGTCATATCCCTGTGACCTGAGATAGTCCGCTGTGAGCTCCGCGAGTTGATCATCATCCTCGACTAAATAGATAAGACCTAATACGCCGTCGTCACTCATAAAAACTCCTTGGTGTTTGTCAAAAGACCCTCCATAAATGACGTTTTCGCTTCGATTTCTGGTTCAATTTTTCTAACACAATGACTTTTACCTCTGCCAACTGTCGAGTGTTGGCTGCATCTCTCAACTGATAAGTTATGCTATGGCTGGACTGAAAAGGAAGTTCAGTAATACCTGACCACTGCTGCTCCCAGCATTTTATCTCGCTTTGGTTGGTGATATCCCATAAGCAGTAATCGCCTCTTCTAGGGGTTTCCCAGGCAAGCGAAATTGGCTTGTTGCAGAGCTCCTGTCCTGGAAGTATAGGGCACAAGTAGGGGCTGCTGACCAATATTGGCACCTTGGTTTTCAACCTAATGCCCAAGTCAATTGCTTGTTCTTGTTGATCAGTTTGCCCGAAGGCGAGTGTTGCATATGCAAAACTAGCTAATAAGCAAACGGACTTTTTTGTTGCGAGCAATTGATAACCTATTTTTGACTAAAGCGTGTTGCTTGTCTTATCGTTCTTTGAGAATAGCTTACTCGTAACTTTTGCTAAAACTAAGTGTTAAATTGTCAAAATATTTAGGGTTTTTTGACAAATTTATACATTTCGCCGATCTATCTAGCAGTATTATCAGTGTTCAGGTGCTATTTTAGGTATCTCAAGGTCAACAGGCACTTAAGTCACAGAGAGAATTATGAATTCGGTACTTCTATTTAAGAAAACCAAAGCAGCTTCAGAATTGCCTAAGCAGAATCAATGGCTTAGTGTTTTCTTTGTGGTAACACTTTTCCTAGGTGGCTGTACTACGACTCAACATAGACCGGAAGTTGAAGGTGGTGACTTGGCTAACTATGAAACGGACTTAGCTGAGTGTCAGGCTTTAGCATCTAAGCATAAAGACAGCAAAGATAAGACAAAAAGAAATGCTGGAATAGGCGCTGCAGCAGGTGCGTTGATTGGGCTTGGTGAAGGTGGTGAAGAAGCCGTTGCCGGTGCAGTGATTGGCGCCATTGTTGCTGGTGGCGCTACCGCTTTAAATACCCGAAAAGAACTCAAAAATGTTGTGATTAAATGTATGCAGGGTAAGGGTTATAACGTTGTTGATGCGAATGAATAGTAACGTTAGCTCATCAAAATAAGACTTTTCTCATAACCGTAGCTCTTTGACATTTTCACCACACTTTTCGACAACAAACTGATTGCTGCACTGCCATGATTACCTCGTCGAATTTAATCAACGAAAGAGGTAATCAACATGAACCTACGAAATAAAAACAACCTTGTATTCATACTAGCTTGCCCATTATTAGTTTTGGCTGGTTGCGCTAACGTGGGACCTAATCACAGAGTCATTGTTGATGGTGGTGATTTAACCCACTATGAATCTGACTTATCTGCTTGCCAAGAGCTAGCTTCAACTCGAGGTTATATTAATCCAGAGACTAAAGCTGACGCCATTATTGGTGCCGGTATTGGCGTTCTAGCTGGGGCAGGAGAAGGATTGGGCGAAGCTATTGCTGGCGCCGCAGTTGGTGTTTTAGTTGGCGGTGGCTCCAGTGCTTTAGGGGCGCGTCAGGAAATGAAGAATATCGTTATTCAATGCATGCAAGGCAGAGGTTACAACACAGTAGAGGCGGTTGAATCTTACGGTGGATAACTGTTTCTGATTCTAGTATGAATCAGGCAGGAGCTTCTGCTCCTGCTTTTTTCTCCTCTACTTTTGCTTGTAGGTGGATTGGTACTAATGCGGTTTGAAAACCGTCAAATTCCAATGGTATTTCATGGCTAAAAGCCTTAATGACAGTGTTGAAATAACCGCTACTGCCATGGAGACTTTAAGATCATCGAGCACAGCAAGACTGATGAAATAAAGGGTACCACCAACAATACAGGTGACGGCATATAGCTCACTTTTCAAAACCAAAGGGACTTCCCGACAAATAACATCTCGAATAAGCCCGCCGAATACGCCACTCATCGTTCCCATAACTACCGCTATGAATGGAATTGCCCCATTAGCAACGGCCTTTTGTAAGCCCATCACATTAAAAAATGCTAATCCAATGGCATCGGCCACGAGTAAGAATTGCATAGGGACCTGTTGCCTGAATCTCAACCAGATAATAGTCGCGACCGCAGCTAATAAAATAGCATAGAGAAAACTTGGGTCTTGAGTCCAGAACACCGGGAGATTGAGGATAATATCGCGTAATGTTCCGCCACCAATGGCTGTAACTGAAGCGAGGATAACAACACCGAAACCGTCCATACGTTGTTGATATGCCATCAAGGTTCCCGAGATAGCGAAAACCGCGACGCCCAGTAAATCTATCCAGTGCAGCCAATAGCTAAGTTCCATTCATGTCACTTGTTAAGCAAAGAAGTAAAAGACTTTGTACCCAACAACCAAAGTGCATATCAAGATATTTTTCTTTGAACATGCTTTTTTTTGTGATATTCCTATAAATAGTGACGACAAGTATTGAAAATTTTTCCTCCCAAAATCGATAGGGCATCTATGCCTGTTATCGATTCTCTACTCTATAATTCTTAGAGCGTGTTTATCTTTGTTGTAAAGTTTTGCAGCGAGTTGTTTGTTGTTTAGACAAAGAAGAGGCTGAGTAGTTTAGCCATCTAAATAAACAGGCTCTGATGCTGTATTAACGAACAAACAAACGCTGTCCATAGGATTCGTTATAAAGGCTTCTTGCTCTTTGTTACGGACTTTTGACTTAGATTGCTAAGCCTTCAAGTCCGCCCTAGATCAAGAAGCCTTTATTTAGAACAAAATCTATACAGCAAAGATAAACACGCTCCAGTGTGAGTTCTTTCGATTGGTGCGCGGTGAATAGCTGTTCATGATATTTCACGCCAAAACAATCGAAGAGATTTGAATGACTCGCTGCCGCTTATGCTGATATCAAGGTATCATAGGCGTGTACGATTCAACTACCTGCATTAAAGGCAAAAGCCAAGCAGGCAACTAAGGAATATTTATGGCTAAGAAACCCGCTGACCTCATCTGGTTTAACGGTGAAATCATCCCATGGGAAAAAGCGACTGTTCATATCATGACGCACGCTATTCACTATGGTTCTTCTGTGTTTGAAGGTATCCGTGCATACGATACGCCTGACAAAGGTACTTGTATCTTCCGCCTGCCTGAGCACACAAAGCGCTTGATCGATTCAGCGAAGATTTATCGCATGACGATTCCTTACAGCTATGAGCAAATTAACCAAGGTATTATCGACATTATTAATGCCAACAACCTGAAGTCTGCCTATGTCCGTCCGATCGGTTTCTACGGTGACATCGGTATGGGGTTACAAGTGCCTTTCGGTCAGGAATGTGAACTTGGTATCGCTGCATTTGAATGGGGCGCGTACTTAGGTGAAGAAGCATTGAAGAATGGTGTTGATGCAGGTATTTCTTCTTGGAACAGGCTAGCCGCTAACACTATGCCCACGGGTGCTAAAGCTGGCGGTAACTACCTTTCTTCTCAGTTGATCTCTATGGAAGCTCGTCGTCATGGTTACGGTGAAGGTATTGCATTAGACGTTAACGGTTACGTGAGTGAAGGTGCTGGCGAGAATATCTTTGTTATTCGTGACGGCGTAGTGACTACAACGCCAAGAACTGCGGCTATTTTGCCAGGCATTACTCGTGACACAGTTATCACATTACTGAAAGACATGGGATACGAAGTTAAAGAAGAGAATATTCCTAGAGAGTCTATGTACGTCGCGGATGAAATTCTGATGTGTGGTACAGCGGCAGAAGTCACACCTGTACGCAGTGTTGATGGAATCTCTGTTGGTAGTGGTGGTCGTGGCCCTATTACTGAAAAAGTACAAAAAGCATTCTTCGGTTTGTTTAACGGTGAAACTGAAGACAAGTGGGGTTGGTTAACCCCAGTTAGATAACCCATAAAGAACTACGGTTCTTCTATAAATTAGGTGAAACAACATGCCCAAATTAAGATCCGCTACGACGACACAAGGCCGCAATATGGCTGGTGCTCGAGCATTGTGGCGAGCGACAGGAATGACAGATGGAGATTTTGGTAAACCCATTATTGCTGTCGCCAACTCATTTACACAGTTTGTTCCTGGGCATGTTCATCTAAAAGATATGGGGCAGCTCGTTGCTCGCACAATTGAAAGTGCGGGCGGCGTAGCCAAAGAATTCAATACTATTGCAGTAGATGATGGAATTGCCATGGGACATGGCGGCATGCTTTATAGCCTCCCTTCTCGTGAGATTATTGCCGACTCTGTTGAGTATATGGTTAATGCTCATTGTGCTGATGCATTAGTCTGTATTTCTAACTGCGATAAAATAACACCTGGAATGTTGATGGCGGCTATGCGGCTCAATATTCCTGTTATTTTTGTTTCCGGCGGTCCGATGGAAGCCGGTAAAACAAAATTATCTGATCAAATTATCAAACTCGATCTCGTTGATGCCATGGTTGCTGCGGCTGATGATCGGGTATCCGATGACGATAGCAATGAGATAGAACGCTCTGCTTGTCCAACTTGTGGTTCCTGTTCGGGAATGTTCACAGCCAACTCGATGAACTGCTTAACCGAAGCACTTGGACTTGCTCTACCAGGAAACGGTTCTTTGTTGGCCACACACGCTGATCGTGAAGAGCTATTTCATCGCGCAGGTCGGGAAATCGTAAATCTCTGCAAACGCTATTATCAGGATAACGATGAGTCGGCATTACCTCGCAATATCGCTAACTTTAATGCGTTCGAAAATGCGATGAGTTTGGATATTGCTATGGGTGGCTCAACGAATACCATTTTGCATTTATTAGCAGCTGCTTCAGAAGGTGAGATTGGTTTTACCATGGCTGATATTGATCGGCTTTCGCGTAAGATCCCACACCTATGTAAAGTTGCTCCTGCGACACCTGAATACCATATGGAAGATGTGCATAGAGCAGGCGGTGTTATCGGTATTTTAGCTGAGCTCAATCGCGCGGGCTTACTACATAAAAACGCATCCCATGTACTAGGCGGCACTATTGGTGAAGTAATTGCTAACTGGGATGTAATTGAAAATGTTGATGAGCAAGCGCTTACTTTTTATAAAGCCGGTCCGGCGGGAATTCGGACAACTAAAGCATTCAGCCAAGATTGTCGCTATCCAACAGTAGACAATGACAGACAAAATGGTTGTATTCGAAATCTCGAAAATGCCTATAGCCTAGAGGGTGGGTTAGCCGTTCTTTTCGGTAATATTGCGACTGACGGTTGCATTGTAAAAACGGCAGGTGTCGACGAAGAAATCTGGAAATTTAGTGGTAAAGCCCGGATATTTGAAAGTCAGGATCAAGCCGTTGAAGCCATCCTAGGAGACCGAATAGAAGCAGGTGACGTTGTCATTATTCGCTATGAAGGTCCTAAAGGTGGTCCGGGTATGCAAGAGATGCTCTATCCCACTTCTTACCTGAAATCTAAAGGCTTGGGCAAGGCTTGCGCGTTGATTACTGACGGGCGGTTTTCTGGCGGTACTTCAGGGTTATCTATTGGCCATTGCTCCCCTGAAGCAGCCGCTGGTGGTGCGATTGGTTTGGTTGAAGAAGGGGATATGATTGATATTGATATCCCAAATCGAAGCATCAACTTGCGTATTACCGATGATGAGCTGACAGCCCGTCGAGAGCAAATGGAATCATCAAAGTCACCTTGGAGGCCTAAAGATAGGCAGCGCGTGGTGTCTTCTGCGTTGAAAGCTTATGCCTTAATGGCAACCAGTGCAGATAAAGGTGCAGTTCGTGATCTAACAATGCTGGAAGACTAAGTGGCCAGTTTATCAACGCATAGTGAACAGTCGTATCTTCAAAAAATCTTGCTTGCTCCTGTTTATGATGTCGCCACCAATAGTGATTTGTGCAAGCTTGAGAAATTATCTTCGTCTCTCAATAACTCGATATGGCTGAAGAGAGAAGACCAGCAACCTGTTAAATCATTCAAACTGAGAGGTGCATACAATAAGTTGTGTCACCTTTCTCAAGAGCAGCTTAGTGTTGGTGTTGTTGCTGCATCGGCAGGGAATCACGCACAGGGCGTTGCTTATTCAGCTAAACGCAAACAGATAAAAGCCGTTATTGTGATGCCGGAAACAACCCCCGACATAAAGGTTGATGCAGTGCGTCGTTTCGGTGGTGACTTTGTCGATATCCGATTGGTCGGCAGCAGCTTCGATACTGCCAGTGCTGAAGCGCAAAGATTAGCTAGGGAAGAAGGTTACACGCTAGTTCCACCATTTGATGACCCTGACGTTATTGCAGGACAAGGAACTATTGCTAAAGAGATTCTGGAACAAAATCCTAATATCGATACTTTCTTTATCGCCGTTGGTGGTGGAGGCCTTGCAGCTGGCATGGCGGTATACATCAAGCAATTGCGCCCAGATATCAAAATTGTAGCAGTAGAAGCGGATGAGTCTGCATGTTTTAAACATGCGCTTGAGCATGACGAACCCAAAGCATTAGAGCATGTTGGCATTTTTGCTGACGGTGTTGCGGTTAAGCTAATGGGTGCTGAGACCTTCCGACTCTGTCAGCAGTATATTGATGAAGTCGTAACAGTCACAACAGATGAGATTTGTGCGGGTATTAAAGATATTTTTGATGATACGCGAGTTATTGCAGAGCCTGCGGGTGCTTTATCGGTTGCAGGAATTCGCAAGTACATCAAAGGAAGGGGTATTTCTGACAAGAATATTGCCGGTGTTTTGTGTGGTGCCAATATCAACTTCCATACTTTGCGTTATGTCTCGGAGCGTTGTGAGCTCGGTGAGCAAAAAGAAGCTGTTTTTGCCGTCAAGATCCCTGAAAGAAAAGGCGCGTTTAAGAACTTTTGCCAGCTATTAGGCGGTAAGGTTATTACTGAATTTAACTACCGTTATGCAGAGGAAGATCAGGCACATATTTTTGTTGGTGTGAAGCTTCGTGAAGGGTTAGTTGAATTCAAACAGATAACTGACTCACTAGAAGAGAATGGTTATTCTTGGTTCGATTTATCTAATAACGAAATGGCTAAACTCCACGTCCGCTATATGGTTGGCGGTCGTCCGGCTAACTTATCGAACGAGCATCTGTTTTCTTTTGAATTTCCCGAACAACCTGGTGCTTTGATGCGTTTCTTACAGACACTAGGTGAAAATTGGAATATCACTTTGTTCCATTATCGCAATCACGGTGCTGCTGATGGGCTAGTGTTGGCGGGCTTTGATATCAAGGATGAAGAGCGAAGCGCGTTCGATAAACATCTGGATAAGCTTGGTTATAGCTGCGAAGAACAAACAGAGAATCCAGCCTATCAGTTTTTCCTGGCTGGATTGTAATCTCAGCAGGCTCTGGTCCTGAGAAAGAGTTTATTCTTTCTCAGACAGCTTTTGCTCAATCTCTTCGACTTTTTTCTCTAATGCTTCGAGCTTGGTTCGCGTGCGCATCAGTACCTGTGTTTGAACATCGAACTCTTCACGACTAACAAAATCCAAGCGGCTTAGTTGAGACTGAAGAACTTGTTTTACCTTGGCGTCAACTTCTTCAGCCATGTTCTTTACTCCAGGAGGAATGCTATCGGTGATTTGCTTCGCTATTTCTTCAAGCTTCTTTGGATCTAACATGCTTTTTCTTCATTAATTGAATTTGCTCGTACTATAGCTGAATCGGCATAATCTGGCACTATTACACTATATAAAAAAGCACGTCAGTCTTGATATACTAGCGCCCCTTACCAACTACCCTGAAGCAGCATGAAGTTAAACCCTGGGCAAGACCAAGCCGTCAAATACATTTCTGGACCTTGTCTCGTGCTTGCTGGAGCCGGCAGTGGCAAAACGCGTGTTATCACGAATAAAATTGCGTATCTGGTAAGAGAGTGCGACATGCCTGCACGCAAAATAGCGGCAGTGACTTTTACCAATAAGGCTGCTCGGGAAATGAAAGAGCGTGTTGCGCAGACGCTTGGCAAGAAAGAGTCTCGAGGTCTCAAAGTTTCTACTTTCCACACTTTGGGTTTGAATATCATTAAGTCTGAAGTTAAAGCACTGGGTTATAAACCTGGCTTCTCTCTTTTTGACGATAAAGACACCTTAGCTCTGTTGAAAGATCTCACCATGAAAGAGCTAGATGGTGATAAAGACCAGTTATTCTTGTTACAAAATAAAATCTCTTCCTGGAAGAACGGGCTTACGTTGCCAGAGCATTTAGCCAAGGTTACTATGTCTCCAGATGAAGGGTATTTCAGAGATATTTACACACAGTACATGAGTCACTTGAGAGCTTATAACGCGCTCGATTTTGATGACTTAATTTTACTTCCTACGCTACTGTTGAAATCTAATGAAGAAATTCGAACCAAGTGGCAGATGAAGATTAATTATCTTCTAGTTGATGAGTATCAGGATACTAATGAAAGCCAATATGAATTGGTCAAAGCCTTAGTTGGTGAGCGATCTCGATTTACGGTGGTAGGAGATGATGACCAGTCTATCTACTCCTGGCGTGGTGCTCGTCCACAGAATTTGGTCGCCTTACAACAAGACTTTCCTAGCTTAAAAGTGGTTAAGCTAGAGCAGAACTATCGTTCTTCTGGGCGTATATTGCACTGCGCCAATATCTTGATTCAGAACAATCCGCACATCTTCGATAAAGCTTTATTTTCAGAACTAGCTTACGGTGAACCATTACGTATTCTGCAAACAAAAAATGAGGAAAATGAAGCAGAACGAGTCATTGCAGAACTTCTTGCACATAAGTTTATGCAAGGGACTGATTATAAAGACTATGCAATCTTGTATCGAGGAAACCATCAATCAAGGCTTATTGAGAAACTGTTAGTGACCAATAGGATCCCTTATAAAATCAGTGGCGGTACATCTTTTTTTGGTCGTACAGAAATCAAAGATATGATGGCTTATCTGCGGTTATTGGTGAATCAGGACGACGATAATGCGTTATTGAGAATCATCAATACACCTAGTCGTGGCATTGGCAGAGCAACCTTAGAGAAGCTCGGAATGTTTGCCAATAGAACACAAAGAACCCTATTTGAAGCGGCGGCTTCACCTGAAATATCGGAAGTGCTCACTGGAAAAGCGTTAGCAGCCGTTGAAAACTTTGTGAAATGGATAGTGATTTCTGCTGATAATGCTGTAAGAGGCGATGCGGTAGCTGCAATCCGGGAACTGATCAAATCGATGGGCTACGAAGAGTGGCTTTACGAAAGTAGTGCCAGCCCGAAAGCAGCAGAAATGGCGATGGCGAATATCTCAACCTTGTTTGGTTGGATAACGCAAATGCTGGAAGGTTCTGATCTCGAACCGCCCATGAGTATTGGAGAAGTTGTTAATCGTTTAATACTCAGAGATATGATGGAACGGGGTGAAGACGACGAGAACAGTGACCAGGTTCAACTGATGACATTGCACGCTTCTAAAGGTCTGGAATTCCCCATTGTTTTCCTTATTGGCATGGAAGAAGGCTTGTTGCCACATCAAAGCAGCATTGATGAAGATAATGTCGAGGAAGAGCGGCGCTTGGCTTATGTGGGTATTACACGTGCGCAAAGAGAATTGATTTTTACACTGACCAAAGAACGTCGACAGTTTGGTGAGATTATCCATCCAGAACCCAGTCGTTTCCTATACGAACTGCCACAAGATGATATCCAATGGGAACATAAGAAACGTAAAGAAAGCGCCGAAGTTCGACAAAAGAAAGCCGAAACGGGTATAGCTAATTTAAGGGATATGTTTAAGTAGTTGCAGGTTTGTGTATGGAGAAGGTTGGCTAGGCAGAGATACTGCTGAGGTCGTTTTTACCTTCAATAAAGTCTTCTAGCTTATAGGCTTCACTGATAAATGGACCCTGTCCAAACTGACAGCCTAATTCTAATAAAGCTTCGTGTTGCTCTTTTCTTTCTATGCCTTCTGCAACAATCTTAAAGTCTAAGGTTTGTGACATAAAAATTACTGACTGGATAAGTTTTAAGTTTCTCTGTGAACGCGGTAATGACTTCACAAAGCGATGGTCAATTTTGACGTAATCAAAGGGATAAGAATAAAGATAACTGAGTGATGCTAACCCACTACCAAAGTTATCGAGTACCAAAGTAACGCCTAATCGCCTCAACTTACGGATAGCCGGAAGCATAAACTGAGAACGCCTGTTCAAATCGTTCTCGTCGAATTCAAAAATCAAATTCTTGGCATTGATGTCCATGCGCTGAATAGTGTTAACCAGTTGATTAACAAGCTTAGATTGCAACAGGTGATTAATGGACAAATTAATCGCAATCTTGGTGTCTTTATCCGCGTTATTCTTTTCCTGCAATTTGCGCAACATATAACAGGCTTTTTCGATCATGAAATTATCGATTTCAATCGTTAACCCTGCGTGCTCTGCAACTTGCCAGAATTGCTCTCGCTTTATCTTGCCTAGCTCGGGGTGCTGCCAACGAATATAGAGTTCCAGATACTTCCAATCGTTGGTATTCATATCAATGATGGGGCGGAAGTAACAATCGAAGCTGGAAGCTTTTAGTGTTTGTCTGAAAGCACTCTCTAGTTCCAACTCTTGAAGCAGTTTATCGCGCATGCCCTGATCAAACATAATGAAGCGACCGCGCCCCATCGATTTGGCCTGATACATAGCGGCATCGGCGTCGCGTAGGACTTCGTCAGCGTTTTGGTAATAGGACTCAAGTAATGCAATACCAATACTGCCACCTGAGTACATTTCCTTGTCTTCGATAATAAAGGGTTTGCCAAGTGCTTCTAGAATCCGGTTTGCGACGTCTTCAACATCTTCAAGCATTTCAAAGCTGTCGAGTAAAATAACAAACTCATCACCACCAAGCCTGGCAAGCAGGTCGTGACCGCGAATGCATTGACTAATTCGGGTCGACACTTCTATCAGGAATAAATCACCCGCGTGGTGGCCCATGGTGTCATTAATGTTTTTAAAGCGATCTAAGTCGATAAAAAGAACGGCGAAGTTATTGTCTTGGTAACGTTTCTTATTAGCTACTGCAAGTTCCAAACGATTTCTGAACATCGACCTATTAGGTAAACCTGTTAAAGTATCGTGATGTGCATCGTGGATTAGCTTAAGCTCGATTTCTTTTCTTTCTTCAATCTGCTTCTTCAGATATTCGTTAGTTCGATTGAGCTCTTCTGTACGTTCTTTAATCTTGCTGGAAAGTTCTTGGTTGTATCGCTGAATTGCGTCACTTGCGCGCTTACGCTCCATCGCAACGGCAATATGGTGCGAAACAAAGCGTAAAAGTTCTAAGTCTTTCATACCGTATGAAGACTTGCCGTCATAGGATTGAACGGCTATAACGCCTATGACCTCTCCATCAACAAAGAGTGGAGAACCAAGCCATGTACTTCCTGACTCACGCATGCTGCCCGGCGTTGAATCATCTAACTCACCTTGTTCAGCCAGTCTTTCGGCTTCATCTGCGTCGATAAGTGCTGCTCGGCCAGTATCAAGAATGTATTCTGTTAACCCTTTACTGAGTTCTCTTGGAGTAATTGTTTCGACGACTTCGTCGCGATAATACGGGAACTCAAGTCTTGTCTTCGATTCATCTAAAACCGCAATATAGCAGTTCGGTGCATTGAGTAGTCGACCAATAATTTCATGTAACTGGCCGTAAAAGCTATCAACGTTGCTTTCGACAGTTGCAGAGAGTTCAGATATTTCAAACAGCGCTTGTTGCAGCGTTTCAACCTTTTGGCGTTCTTGAATCTCTTCTTGCAAGTCTTCGTTGATTGTTCGTAATTGCTTAGTGCGTTCACGAATGGTGCTCTCAATCAATTCACGACTTCTTACACGATCTACCGTGGTCATGATGTGTTGGGATACAAATAATAGAACTTCTAGGTTTTCTTCAGTATAGCGCTCAGAAGCGTCGTAGCTTTGAACCGCCATCGCACCAACGACTTGTGAACCTCTTTTTAATGGAACGGCGATCAAATCGACTGGATCCGCACCTATGGTTTCGATACCACGTTTTTTAGTCTCTTCTTCGATAGTTTCTTCTTTTAAGAAGAGCGCTTCACCTGTACGCAGAACGTGCCCCGTAATTCCAGTACCGAGCTGATCTTTGGGTAATTTGGTTATGAGCTTTTCATCATGCTCATCAATGAAATATACAAAGTTAACCATATCCTGATCTTCTTCGTTAAAGGCAACGAAGAAGTTACGAGCATTCATCAGTTCGCCGATAATGTCGTGAATAGCAGGATAGAGTCTTGAGAGTTCGCTGATAGAGCTGGCTAATTGAGAGATTTTGAATAGCGAATTTTGCACAGATTCAGAGCGTTTATAACGATCAGTTAGCTCTTGCAACTGAGGAATTAAAGCCCTCAGCTCTTCAAGAGATAGTTCGCTTGACTCGTTATGTGAATCCATAAATTGACGGTTACTCAACTAGCTATATTCAAAATAGGTGATGATTATTCTTATCTGAGTAAAAATATCCTATTAAAACAAAAAAGGCCACCCAATAAGGTGGCCCATTAGTATAATTTTTGACTTATTTTTCTATTACAAGCCTTCGATCATAAATTCGATTGCGGCTTTGATATCGTCATCAGAGCAATTTCCGCAAGTTCCTCTAGGTGGCATAGCACCCTTACCGTTCAATGCATTTTGCCAAACTGTATCGAAGCCAGCTTCTAAGCGAGGTCCCCAGCCAGCTGCATCACCTTTTTTAGGTGCGCCTAAAACGCCAGCGCCGTGGCAAGCAACACAAGAAGCGTTGTAAACATCAGAACCTGAACGTGGGCCAGCATCTGCAGCCGCTGCTGCTTGTGCGCCAGCAACATGAACTTTACCGACAGGCATGATGCGTTTTGCGATATCCTCATTGTTATCTTGAGCAACAACAACTGCGCTCACAAAAACACCTGCTAGCAATGCAATAATAGTTTTCATCTTCACGTTTGATTTCCTTCTGGGAACAATTTTGGTCTTTTTTGTCTTGCCGACTTAACCCTATGATTATAGCGAGATCATTAAGCCCGACAACTATTAAATTTGGTTTAGGTACGATGCGCCATCTTTTAATGGATCACTTACTTCGTTCTATCTTCTTGAAGGCAATCTCAAAACCTGCGAACCAGTTGCAAAATTAGGTTGCTGCATTAGCCACTGCTCAGTATGATATGCGCCGCTTAACCAAAAGCAATTTTTAGCACCCGTAGCTCAGCTGGATAGAGCGCTGCCCTCCGGAGGCAGAGGTCGTGAGTTCGAATCTCGCCGGGTGTGCCATTTTTAAAGAGCTGTAACCAGCTTGCTCTTCTTTATGCTTACTTTGTCGTAATTCATGTAGCAAATGTGTAGCACTTGAACTTTGCTGATCAACCTTAATCACTTGTCACCAATAGACTCGCTGTCTAGACGAAATAACTTTTTTGCTAGGATGTTTAGCTTAGGTCGAGTAAGCAATGATAGAACGTTATTTCTTGACTTCTATATCCTCGTGTTTCTGAAAAAGTGAACAACCTGCCGCTACTCCGGTTTCTATCTAATTCTTCGTTTTTATTAATTGGCGCAGAAAAGTTTGTATATTCTTGCTCTTCTATTAGAGATTTATATTTGGAGCATAAAGCATTGAAATCAATAACTTGACTGTATATCAATATAAATATTGGGCTAAGGCCTTCGGGGTTATATCCTGCTAGTTTATTGAGGTGCTCGGTAATAACAGTTGTATCCAAAGAGAACAACCTAAAAGCTTCGAATATGGCTATTCCCTGACCAGCAGCTGAGGCAAAGTAACCATCAAGTTCTCCGGGGTTTGTTGTCTCTATATTAGGAGAATCCCCAAGTTGTTTCTGACCCTCGCAGCGGATTCCCCAAACACAGAGTCGATTATCAAAGACCGAAGTAAACCAGTTGTTAATGTTATCTTCTTTGGTAATCCTAGAATTGCCCTCTTTCTTATCAGGCTCTCTTAAGCTTGCAACACGCTTTAACAACTCTCGACAAACAGCAACGACGTTGTCGAACAAGAACTGTTTTAAAGTCTTACCACTAACTATCTGACTAATACTATCTGGTGACAGGCTTTTAATCTCCTGAAAGTAATGGCGCAACTCATCATTTGAACGACTTTCGAGTGCTATACTTTTTGCCGCAATTGCAAGCGCCTTAGGTTCGACTTCACTAGCAATAGCGTCATCTAGTTCTTTAAGTAATGATTGCTGCTCAACTGATGACTCTTGGCCTCCGTGAAAGTTATTCAGAAAGTCCTTATACATCTGTCTAGCTTTAACGATATCTCCAGATTCTTTTAACTTTCGGCAATAGACAGTAACTATAGAGATAGAGTTCTTTTTATCCTGTCCTAAGGATAACCAACATGCCTCAATTTCAAGAAATTCACGCAGTTTTAGCAAGCAAGATAGATAGTTTTGAGTTCCTTGTAATGATAAGTTTGATGACGAAAATGATGGAAATTTTCTTTTATATTCCATTAAAACTTTGCGGTAGGCGTTTAAATCAGCTTCTTCTCTTTCAAGTTTAGTCAAGCTAGCCGCAAACCAGTTGTCTATATATCCTTTAACGGGATTTTCTTTGATAAGTTGTTCAAGAATTTGACTACTCTTGCTTGGTTCTATATCGATAAGTAAAACAGCAATTACATATCGTTTAAATTGCTCAGCTTCCTTGTTTATATTGCCTGATAAATAGCCCAACGCTTTTAGCTCTGGCTGTGGATACCCGTTTATTTTCGACTTTTTTTGTTCTATTGATAGTTCTGCTGTTTCAGATATTTCTATTAATGAAAACTTATAGCCGTATAGCTGCCATTGGTCGTAATAGGTTTTGAAATGATTATTATTAGGGAACTGACTTAATCGATTCGAGATAAAGTGTTGAGCAGAGTTCACGAGCTCTTTAGTTAACTCTGAAATGTTGTTGTTCACTGATATAAGAAATGCTTGTTCAAGGTTATGCAGTCCTTCATCAGTAACATCCCTAAATAGCTTTCTATCAATTTTTTTGCGTATATCTCTTTTCCTGTTACTTTGCTGAGTGTGTTTATAGAGTTCAAGAATGCGCCTAATAGATACACTATCATCTATAACATTCAACAATCGTTGAAACTCTTCTTCAGAGAAGTGGTTAGCATTCCTGCATACTTCAACCCACAAATCAAAGTCATACTTATCAAGCGGTTCTTCAAACAAGCACAAGTAACTCTCTTTATTACCCTCTGACAAGGTGAATCCACACAATTCAATGACTTGCAACAGGGTCCGTTTTATTTCAGGTATTTCTTGGGGGATCAATCCAATCAGTGGTTGCAATATAAATAAGATAGCACTTCGATATCGTGAACAATCTTGGTAACTAAAACCTCTACCCGAATCAGTTTGCAATGAGGAATGTATTACTTTGGGTTGAGGTAAAATGCCTAAAAGAGACAAAGAGTTTTCATTATTTAAAAGGTGCCACGGTTGCTTAGCCGTCAATCCGTTTGGTGACAGGTATAAATCCTGCCTTTGTTCAGCAACCGAATCAAAAACACTTTTAACAATCTCCACTGCTACTGCTTGCAGTCCTGTGACTATAGAAGAAGTATCTGATATGCCTTCGTCTTTCAGTTTCTTAAGCAACTTAAAGATTAAGTATAAATCACCTTCAAATATAAAACGTTTTAATTCCCCAAGTGCAAAGTATTTATGGAGGGCAGGGAGTATAGAGTTAATTTGTTCTATTGATATTTCTTCAAGGAAATATTGAATAAAGTTTTCGGGTCTATTCAGACTCCTTTCTTGATTAGACACATGCTTTTGTGAGTTGTTACGCATCAACCAAGCTATATCGTCAAAAAGAACCTCATCTGGGTTCTTCATATGTATTAAGACGTTCTTTGCGATAAGCTTTTTATATTCCTTTTCAATGTCTACTAAAACTTCCCTAGTTTCGTTCCGATTTTTAATGTGGTGGAATTCATTGATTAGCCAGTCAGCACCAATCGTTGATGTTTCTGGACGTGCTAATAAATAAATTGAGAAGTCTGGAGTTTTTGAATACTTGAGAAGGGAGTAGAAGATAATATTTTCTAATACTGGCCTATTGCACCTTAAATGGAATAAGTTTTCTAAAGCTTCTGAAGCACTAAAAAAGCGAGGTTCAATACGTAGCGTCCACTCTATATAAGCTAATAGTAGTGACTCATATGGAGTCGTAAAGAAAAAGTCTGAATAATTACCGCTAGCTTTGCACCAACTTATCCGCTCTCTTAAGTTTTGATCTTTAGGCTGGGCTTTGCTTAAGTTATGTTTGATATCGTCGAGGCTCATTGCTCGAAGGCGGCGTGAATAGGTTGGAGTCTCTGTCATATCTGAATAGACATTTATATCTAGATGGATGACCTCATTCCGTTCCGTAAGCCATCGGTCTATATGATTTTCCATGATATATCGGTTGTGGATAATACTCCAAGAAGTGTTTAGCTCAGTATCTGAACTTAGATATTCAAAAAATGAACTTTCAAACTTTTGTCGTTCTTCGATACTCAATAATTCTATTTTGGGAGCGGGTAGATAGCCGCAGTAAACCATTAAGACATCAAGCCAATGCTTGAAGGCTTCCTCGGGTCGTTTTAACTTAATTAACTCGCGCCACAAATAAAAAGACAAGTAGTCATCGTAGCTATTTGCATCAAGGTTTAGTGCTAAGTATTCACCTTCAATCCTGGCACATTCCAAATCATCTAAATACTGAGCGGGTGTTAGAGGAGCCAAAAGCTCTTTGGCTAACTTGATAGGCAGTTTAAAATATGGCTTAACAAACCTTTCATTGCCCCAACGTAAAGATCTTAGGAGTTGCAACATATCGTTTAACGGCTTAACAGATTCATGCATGTCATCTAGTTGCCGAGGGCTGCGAAAATGTATTCTCAACCATCCAGCATAGTAGCTGACACATCCAAGTTCTTCGAGCTGATCAAAAGTAATAGATATTTCTTCGGTATAAAAATACTCTTCTCCGTTTGCCATAGGCCAACCTAGCTCGGAATTTAAAAAAGCTCTTATTGTTTCTTGATTTAGGCGTGGTGTAGCTAACTCGCTATTAGCTAGCAATGTGGCTATAACTTTTGCTTCTTGAATGTGTTCGAACGAATGGCTTTGCTCTAATTTATAAGTTGGACAATATGATTGAAGTGATAGTGTTTTAAGGAGGAAGTAGTCTTCTGAATATATATGCATGAAACTCTCAAATATTGTTCCCACTCCTGAACATGTAGAGGGAATCTGTACAAAACTACCAAAAGAAACAAGCTGTAATACCGATCCTCATTAGATTTTTGGAGGTTTGTTTTGTAATTTGTGTTTTAATTAGACTGATATCTGGCTTAACACATTAGAGGTTAGCAAATTTACCTTTTGGAGTCTCTGCGTGACTACACCAATAGCAATATCTTAAAAGGTCACTAGGAGCCTGTTCCACCTCTACCACCTATCCCAAACAGGTGGGACAGGTTGCACAGGTATTACTCATAAAACACATCTTCTCTATTTTGGCCTAGTACTTTAGCAAAACGTTCTTGTAGTTCTTTACTGTCGGGTAGCTCGTAGATTGGGCCTCTACCATGTTTACCTTTCGGTGTTATCCCCATGCTTTTTATTAATCGGCCTAAGCCGCTTCGAATCGTTGGTTTTGATAGCTGATATTGATTATCTGCACACCAATTTAAACACATGTCGGTAAGGTCGCTTGTTACTAAGCGCCGGGCGTTATTGAAAGGCTTTTCCTTACTCAGTTCTGAATGTATAAACTCTTGATAGGTGCTTAGGTTTGCCAGTTTCTCGTCTAATAAAGCTTGGGTCGTTGGCGCTTTTCTGGCATTGAAGCCAGATAAGTCATAGTTGAGTAAAAAATATAGCAATTTTGCTGGACCATTATCGTTTACCCATGCCCACAGCTGTTCAAAATAAGCTCTATCTTGCGCATATACCGCCGAAGGCTCTAAGACTAGATAACGCCGCTCGCGATTACCTGCTCGAATGACCTGTTCATGGTTACTCGCAAAAATAAATCGCGCGTAGTTGGGGACGGATATTGGATCTATCCCTTTCTTCTCAAGGCTTAATATAGGCTCGCTAATTAACCCCTTAAGTTTGTCGGCTGATCTCACGTCAGTCAGATCAACTTCATCACCAAACACCACCATTTTATTGGCAACGGCTGAATTAAAGCGGCCTGTCAGTTGGTATGCACCGTTAACATGTACTGCATGAGTACCAAATATTTGCTTAATTGGTTCAAAGAAAGTGCCTTTACCTGTGCCTTCAACAGATTTCATTACAATAGCTACAGAAGGTTTGTCATGAGGCTTTTGTACTAGGTGAGCTAGCCAGCCTAATACGTAGTCAGCCGCCCTTTGGTCGTTGTTGCATAAAATTTCACTTATGTGCCGAATATAAGGCTCGACGCTACCCTCCATCGGTGATATTGCAAAACCTTGGTAAAGGTTATAAACGGTATTCGGGCATTTTTTAACATTAGGGTAGAAGCTAATGCCGTCTGGTTTAAAGTTCTTGCCTTTCCATGCAAGCCAAGCCTCACCTACATTTTTTTCAGCAATGCTTGATTCAGTTAAAAAGTAATTTTTGAAATCAGATAGTGATTCAAGATAAAGCTCTTGCCCGTTTGTCGGGCATGGCTTCATTGATATGACTTTATGTTTTCCTCCAACCGTAACGTGTGTGTAACGCTCGTTTAACTCGGTTAAACGCAATACTTCTTGCTCTGTTAAGCATTTGCCTTTGATATAGTGAAAATCACCTTGTTTGTCGTCCATTGTTAGCCCCTATTGCCCAAGATGTTCTTGTTTAAAGAAGCTATCAAGCCAGTTGTCTAAATCTTCTCGCAGATAACGAACTGAGCGCCCTATTTTTATAAAAGGTGGTGCGGGAGTGCGGTTTACTCTGTTACCTTCCATACGTGCTTGGCGCAAGAAAGAACGGCTCATTGATATGTATTGAGAGGCTTCGATTTCTGATAGCGCTCTTTTACTGTGTTGCATTGTTGTTCCTGAATGTTGATTGAAATTCGAGGAACACAGTATTGGAGTGAAATTTGCGAATAAGCTTTAGCGCAAAAACAAGGTGCTTTAGCGCAAATTATTTGTTGGAATCATTCAATTTCTTCTTAGCTCGCGACCAAGAACTGTCAAATGTTGTCTGTTTAATGTGGCTCAAATTATTATATCGGCTGTACCAAGCTATCTCTGTTGAAGATACATCAACCAAGATACCCTCAATATCATATTGCCGTTCATCACTACCTTGTTTAACTTCATCTTTAAGTATCCGCCATGACTCCCTCGCAGTCATCTTGGGATTAGCGTCAGCTAAACGCATTAGCAGTTCAGTAAATTGACTTTTCCGCTCATTGGGTTTGCTAGGTTCATGTTCAATTTCTTGTAACTGCTGGACTTTCTTTTCTATTAGTTGATCTGGCAGTGGTGTTATCTCAACAATGGAAGTTAAACGTTTAATATCAGTGTTTAGGACACACATATCTTGCTTATTGATAGTGATGTAAGAAGGACGAATAACATCAGGTATGTCATCATCTGATTCAGCGAGATATTTCCTACTCTCAGCGATAGCCTGTTTGATTGGCATAACCGGCTTCTCTTCCATGAACCTTTCCATATTTTTCTTCAACTTTTCGACAATATCTTTCTCAACTGATGGGTAAAGCTTAGCAGGCATAACATCCCAAGTTATTTGCTTTAACTCTCTTGGTTGCCAACCTGCTATCACTTTATTTGGAACAGGTACTTTAAATTGGTAATCGTTGGACAGGACTTCAATATTTTTTTTATTGATCAAGTTACACTGTTGGACATCAGTTTTGCTTTTTTCTAAAACAAGCCGCTCTGAATTTTTGCTAATACTGATTAAACCTTTATAACCAGCAATACCAAAACCGCAAAAGCCACCGCTTTTGAGCCAACCACCTATCACATATTTCTGATACGACTGCGGAAAGACAAAAGAGAGTTCAGAGCGTTCAAACCAGTATTGAATATCTTCTTCAGAAATGCCGAACTTAGATTCCAGTTCCGATAAGCGATAATATTCCTTTTCAATCATAGTACCTCAACTCTATTAACCTATGATGTTTAGCAGCCATGAAACGCTACCAGAAAAGTCCAATTAAATCACCTATTCTAAAATCTGAACTAAAATTCCGACTTAAACCAATAAGGACGCGCATTAGAGGTAAGTTTTGGTTTTAAAATATTGGCTATTTAAACTGACTTCACAATATGGTGCTAAACCGCGTAATACCTGCATTTAAGTCACTTTTTGATTAGATGGTCTTGAAGTTATGAATATCACGAGTCTTTATCTAATAGGTCTAGTTGTGACAGTCTAAATTTTGACTTAAGCCGCTAAATGTGTGGAGTTCAGGTGTATTGGTAAGTTAAAGTACTTTGACTTTATTTAGACTTAATTACAGTATGTAGACCCCCTCCTAAACCGCTTATTTATTGGTGTTGAGTCACTTTTAATGATTTTAGATAGTACGGTTACGACTGTCTTTATAATCTATTAGGCTTAACAAAGTACTTAAGATTTAGACTTAAACCAGTAAATACGAGTACTTGGGACATTTCAGTTAAATTCAAAAGTGCAAATCAAACTTTAACTAAAGTCGCTTTGCCTATATTGCTCTAAACCACGTCATTTATGGACTTGAGCCACTTTTCAGCCGGAATTAGCGTCTTTATATGTCTACAGCATCTAGCCTAATAGGTTTGAACATCGTGCTATAAACCGCTGAAATCCAATAAATACCTGAATCACAAGCCTATTGGTAATAGCTAACCATATTGACTTTCAATCACCCCAGAATCACAATGCTCGGGTCTGACACATTCAGGCTAGGATTAGCACCCTATAACTACGAGAACCATAAAACAGCTTCTGTTTTTTGTGGACAGCCTTCTATGGTGGGCTGTATGGGGCATCTTCGGATGGCCGTTTCTCGTAGACGGTAGTGCTAACCCTGTGCAGTTCACCACCCACAGATTAGCACCTGACGTGGTGAGTACTCTGATACTACGGGAAAAATAGAATGACTGATCGCAATCCTCTTATCGAAGCAACACCAGAAGATACCTTATTGAATATCCACTCAGTTCTTACTCTTATCCAAGAACTCCACGGCAACCCTGACTTTAGTAGTATGCCCAATAGCCGAATAGGGCATTGTGGGTTAGCTCTAATTCTGAAGTGCACAAACGAGGCATTAAATTATGAAATAGGCAGGTTAGAAAAGTTGCCTGAACGAACTGTTATATTTGAGGCTTAATGACTAACTAGAATATAGGGATGGCCTCTACTCGTTACTAATTAATAAACTGAGGTACATTTTGTTTCAATATTTCTGCAAGCTCTCTCTGCATATAATCATAGCTATCAGGAATACCTAGGCAGATTAGCTTTTGTCCTTTCAAGTTATCCCTAAATTTCTTACGGAGCTTTCTTTTATGAGTTTGCTCCATAACAAAAATAATATCTGCCTACTCAATACCCTCCACTCCCAATGGTATTTCCGTATTTTGATTTAAGCCAGCAGATCAGGTCTCGATGTTAGGTTTGCTACCGAATACAGCTTCGCCAGTTGGTGAGCGAAGCTTGTTCTAGCTACATACAAAAAGTACTTTCTTCATGATATCTGGCTACAATTGCGAAGCGGTCAACAAGTTTGTGTCTGACCCTGACAAGGGTGAAGTTTATATTCCTTGTTAAGTGAATTGCCTTCAATCATAGATCAATACCTCCTTGTCACTAAAAATAGATTTATACCTACTCACTTTTACTTCTAAATCGATAGTACAATATGATTCGCAAATAATACTAACCTGACCACCAGACTTTATATTGACCTTTGCCATTTGGACGCTCGTGCTGCCTCTAAAACCACTATATTGTTTGTAGTAAGTAGACCGTACCTTTCCTTCAAACTCACCAATTAATATTCCTGAAAATAGAGTATTGTGAATAACTATCGTAATTATCGCTAGAAAAACTAATGGCGTAACTATGATAAATATTGATGATTTGTACCATGGCTCTGACATTGTTCACCTAACTACTTCAAATATGGGGCGCTGCTTGTCTGTGTCTCTATCATAATTTGTTTGTTATATTCATGTCTGTTTGGGTTCATCTTTGATTGACTTTACTTTTATGCGTGAGCTAATAAAAAGATATATCGAATAGATTATTAATGCATAACAAGTGACAGCTACAATTGCACAAGGGAACGCTAACTGTGGCACCTGAGCTTTAAAGCCTCCAATCGAAAAAATGGTACTAATAATTGCAAATAGTAGCTCCATTGCAAACAATTCAATATCCATCATGTACTTTGGTTCGATTGTTTTAGCAGCGTAGTGATTAAATTTGAAACCCATCTTAACGACTTGCCCTAATGAATATAACGCCTAAGCTAAACAGCATAGCTTGTTGGCTAAAATTACGATGCACTAGCCAGCGAGTTACCGTCCGGTTAAGCTTTTTGCTAGAAGTCTTACCCAACATAAATTTCCGAAATGTAGACTTGTTTCTCAAAGTAGGATTTAAAGAAAACAAAACATTCATCAGAAGCGCTCATTTTATTTTTACCCAGCAATTTCTCTTTGAAAGAACGACACTTGTCTACTTGAAATACCCATTCTGTGCTGCTTATTGGGTCGTCGCCTTTTTCAAACAATGCGCAGACACCAATGAGATAATTATGACCATTGAACTCTAGTTCACTATACCAGCCCCAATCTTCTGCGTCCGGTTCGGAGATTTCTAGATCATCTTTAAGTTCTGATCTAAGCCAGTCCAATAGAGAATGACCGTAGATAGGATTTAATGGATTTTCCCTTTCTTTAGAAACGTCGAATTTTGCCGTTTTAAAATGTAATACTTCGCTCATATATCCCTAATGGCTTCTAACGGCCCGATGCTTGCTGGCTATAATTAGGAACGCAGTGACGCAGCCAGTGAGTAGGCGTCCGAGCGAACAAAGTGAGTGAGTTGATGCGTTTGTTAGGTGCCATGCTGTAAACCTGAAAAATATAAGCTTGCTGAGCTAACAACCATGCCATAGGAGCACAACAATAAATAGGTATATATAGTTCTATCCATTGAGCCTTCGCTTAGATCAACACTAACAAGTATTGTCAATGGCACAATAACGATAGATAACGTTGTTGTATATACATAGTTCAATCTATTGAACTTTAACAAAAAAATAAATACTGGAATGCCTATAGCCAGGTTTACAACGAATGAATAGAAAAGAGCCCCCAAAACAAATAAGAAGCTAAACAAGGCTATTGAACCATTTAAGCTGGTGCCTTTCACAACAATTAGCCCAATAATAATTGCGAAGCTAACAGGTATGCTGCACAAAGGGCCTAAAATGGCAGCTCTAAGAAATTTTGGCCAGAGTTGTAAAAGCTCTCTCATGACACCTAACAATGTATTACTCGGACTTCTCGGATAAACCTTGAACACTTTTTCGATTTCCACGAAAGAATTCCAGTAATTTAAGTATATATGTCAATAACTTAGCACTTCTCATAAGTGACTTCAATTTTTGATTGGTTCTGAAAAAGCGAGAGTTTTTACGTAGCGAGAATATATTTAACACGGTATGTAAGAGGTCATCTGAAATTATCACTTTTATTTCAGGTACTTAGCTTTTACCTTAAAAATAAACCGAGAAAGGTGAAAAAAGAATACCGCGCTACCATCGGTAAACCAATTGGCTTTTGGTTATAACTGTTTTTATATACAGTTTCTCTAAGGAAGGAAAATTCTGCCAAAGTCGCCTTTTATCGAAAGCATAAGGGCTGAACTCGGCGTTCGGGGTTATAGTTTACAAACGGAAAAGTTATATTACCTTGCAAATTAGAGGAAGGTTAGTAGCTCAACTCAAAATCAAGCATTGATTTTTCTATACAAGCACATCCTAAAACGAGAAATCAAAGGACTATCCTATTCTTTTACGAAAAAACTAAGGCGTATGCCAACCGTATTAAGTGAATAGGAAGTACGACATGTGTTGTCACACCTAAAAGGCAAATACTGGCTTATTACTGCGTTACTCTATGGTTGTGGTTTACGAATAAATGAAGCCTTAAAATTACGAGTGAAAGATATCAACTTTGATAACCATACTGTGTTTATTTTTAGGGGGAAAGGAGGAAAAGATAGGTACTCAATACTACCAGAAACTCTCGATGGCGCTCTGAAGGCACAAATTGAATCCGCTAAAAAATTACACCAGCTGGATGTGACGCGAAGGTATGGATTGACATCATCACCAGCCTCACTTGTTCGAAAATATGGAAATGCCACCAAAGATTTATCTTGGCTATATATCTTTCCCTCCTCCATTCGTTGCTTGCACCCATATGATGGATATGCTTTTCGCCATCATATCCATGAAACAGCCTATCGGAAGCAATTAAGACAAGCTGTAATAAAAACTGGTATCGCCAAAAGGGTAACAGCGCATATTTTTAGGCATTTGAAATATACACACGTGATAGGAACAAAGTATTGGTAATACGAAAAGCCCAATGGATGAGATGCTAAGCTCATATTAAAGAGCCATTGGCTAACCAATTAAATTAACTGCCGCTGCTTTATGTTCAGGTGCAAGGTGTGCGTACCTTAGTGTCATTGTTAAATCACTATGGCCTAGTAACTCTCTCACTGTATTAAGGTCGACCGAGGCCATAACAAGTTTGCTTGCAAAGTGATGGCGTAGGTCGTGAAAACGAAAGTCTTCAATTTTTGCGTTATTTAATATACCCGCCCAACTTTTGCGGATCTCTAACAGCTGTTTCCCGTCTTGTCCTTTAAATACATACCCATTTGAATCTGAATCAGCTTTCCAATCCTTTAATGTATTATAGGCTTCATTGTTCAGTGGAATATGTCGTGTTTTGCCCGATTTGGCGTTCTCAGAGATGACTGTAAGCGTTTTGTTCGTGAGGTCTACGTTTTGCCAGTCTAACCCTAATAGCTCGCCTCTACGCATCCCTGTGTTCATTGCGAGCAAAACAACAGGGGTTAGGTAGTCAGCGAATATATTTTCTGAGAGATCGGGTAGTAGGGTATAACTTCGTTCCTGTCGGAACTTATTGGCACTCGCGCGTTGAGATTTTATCTTGTCGTCTCTTTCAGATAGGGCTTGTCGTAGCTTGTTCTCCTCATCTTTATCTAAGTACCTAACTTTGGAGTTATCAACTTTTAGTGCCTTAACTTTGTTGAGATCGTGATGCTCTATTACTTCCCATTCGACAGCTCGGCTTAAACAGCCCTTCAGTGTGTTGATGCGTCGATTAATGGAGGCTGGCTTTAAGCCGCTCGATTTCTTTTCATTGCGCCATTTCTCTAATTCCCAAGCTGTGATTTCTGATAACTGCTTATCTAAAAACTGTGGAAAGGCTGCTTTTAAGTTTTGGATTGAGGCTTTGGCTGTTTTCGCGTTTTGTGTCTCTAACCAAGGCTCGTATTTATCGTTAACAAAAGCACCTAGCGTTGATAGCTTCGAAAGCCTGACTTTCTCTTTTGCTTCTTTTTTTACTGATTGTATATCAATACCCTTAGTCACTTCTGCCGATTTATCTTTGGCGAGGTCGCGAGCTTGAGCAGGTGTTATTTGGCCGTCAGCGCCTAAGAGATAATTAACCTGTTTGCCGTTAAGCCGATAGAACAAGTAGTACTTAATTTTCCCATTGGCTGAGATACGAGCATGAAAGCCCGAGATATCGGTATCGTTTAATCTCTTATCATTGGGTTGTAAGTTCTTTATAGTCGAATTTGATATTTTTGCTTTGATTGGCATTGTATCTTCACTTTGTTGTGTAGCAAATATGTAGCACATGTATTGTGCGTCAGTGAACAAAAATAAACAATGTGGAATTTAGTTTGTTTTTTATGTTTAATATAAACAATCGCTTACATGTTTTTCTTTAGCTTTCTTTGTTCAAGGTTGTTTATGTAATAACACGTTTTAATTACACTCCGGAGGCAGAGGTCGTGAGTTCGAATCTCGCCGGGTGTGCCAGATATAAAAAAGCCGACTATACAGTCGGTTTTTTTATATCTATCGTATTTCCATGTAACAGAATCTCTCTTCGGGCTATGCTTTAGCAAGGCCTTGAAAGGGTAAAATACAGAATGTATTTTATAGTCCTATCGGGTGAGTCATATATATACTTAGTCGCGTGTTCGCCTTAAGCGATATGGAGACACTGAAATAATATTCACATATACTTCAGCCTCTCAATTCAAACAATAGTTATGGAAAACTTAATGCTTAAAAGCATCTGTTTATTTTTCTTTGTCCTCACTTTCCTCGTTGAAAGTACTACCGCCAGTGAGTCGTCAAATTATACACCTGTTAACCAACATACGACGTATTTCGTGGCAATGGATGATGGGGTTGAGCTGGAAGTCATTGATTGGGGTGGAGACGACATTCCTTTAGTATTTTTGGCAGGGCTTTCTCTCAACGCTCTCACTTTTGACCCGATTGTTCACTCATTTCTAGATTCGCATAGGGTTATTGGTATAACACGTGTAGCTCATGGTAATTCTGATTCAAGAAAGAGCAATTACACCACGGAAAGGCTAGCTAAAGATATTATCAATGTTTTGAATGAATTGAAGTTTGATAGTGCAATATTTGCCGGCCATTCCTTTGCCGGTGGAGAGCTAAGCCACCTAGGAAGGCACTACCCTGAAAGGGTGAAGGGCTTAATTTATATAGATGCCGTACAAGACTTAGATTATATGGATAGCCACTTAGCCGTATGCCCAGATTTAGGTTATGCGACAATTGATACACTTCATTTTCAAGATAATTTTTACAAAACTCAGAGAGTTAAAGGAGATGATGGTAATTATCTACCATTTGCTGATCTCTCTGTTTTAGGAAAATTCTTGCAGGAAGAGGAAGATCGGAGTTATGCAGGCATAGTTGCACCAGCAATTGCCATTAATCATATACCTGAAGAAACCGAGGACTTCTTCATTGGGTTGGCAAATCCTAATCAAAAGTGCATAGAAGAGATGAACAAATTAACCTACCTTGGCATCGCTAGTTTTATCCGAGACAAGGAAAATGCTGATGTCGCTGCTATTCAAAAGAGTCAGCATATGATTCATATGGCAACGCCTGAAAAGCTTGTGGAAATTATGAATAATTGGCTAGACAGGACGTTCCCACTTCACAGAAAGCCAAAGCAATTAAGGTAAGCTAGTTTTCACACTTAACGTCAAAATAGTGTTCTGATTCGGATTGCGATAACTGCGGAAAATGAACAAGCAACTTTTCGAAAGCATCATTATTTGCATGCTTTTTAGCAAAGGCGGCACGCAAATGATGACTTTTTGTTTCGTTACCTGATTGCAAAAAGTATTCGATAAATTGATTATTAGCGCTTTCGTTGAAAATGAAGCTATTTGCACCTGATGACTGCAGAGGACTGAAACCTTTTATAAAGAAATAAAGGGGATCGAGTAGCTTATGATCACCAGTTCCACTTAGTTGAAGCAATCTAGAGAAGTTTGTGAAATCCCCTTGAAATGCCAGCTGGTTCAATAGCTTGTAGCTATCATCAATGTCATTAAAATCCAGTTCCTTGAACCATATATCGAAGTTTTTAAAACTGATTAGAGACAACAATAATTCTGATGACGTATTTGTTGGAGCTAACCCCGCAGCGGAGATACGACTTTTAACATCAACTGGTTTTAATGCGTGATCGTTGATAAGTTCGTCGGTAAGCACTGCCCCGATAACACTTTTGATATCGCTCGTTAAATCTGTTGTAGGTAGTTGCGACAAATCCATCTCAGCAATTGAAAAATTATTCTCTACAACAAAACGCCTAATCTTATCAATGTTAGACCTAACGTCAGATACAAATTCGCCACCGTATTGTTGAACTTGTTGCGAATCACAATATCGGAATTCAAAGGAATTGGTAACTGAATCAACAAAATCGCTACGATTGTATGACTTCCATTCAGAGGCTGACTTGGTACGCGAATCGAGCCAGTCATCAACTTCTTTGCATTCAAGCATGATTTGATGTTTGCTTTCAGGTAATTGAGGTTGTTCTACATCAAGGGAGATATTAGTTACTTCTGGTTGAACATCATTGAGAGCTACAAAAGGGACATCAATTGATAATGATGCCAACTTTTCTATGGTTGCAAACACTTTTTCGTTGCTAAACAGGGCTACTTCAATTTTATATAGGTGAAGTGGTTCTGCCTGGAAATTAAGACTAGTAATTAGAGGCTTAAGACCTTTCGGTACTTGTTCACTGCTAAGATGATCACCAATTGAAGCTAACACCTGACTACGAAAATCGTCTTCAAATTGATTTTTTCCACTCACTAAACTCGGATACTTCTCAAGCAGAATGGCTGCAACGTCTAACCTACCGAGACTGACGAGTGATTTGGTTATGCCAGATATTGGGGATAGTTGAAGTTCTTCTAGCAACGGTACAGGGACTATGGTCAAAGTTGCTTCTATCTCGGCGACTATCGTTCGAGCATCCGAACCATTGCTCAGTAATTCATTGATAGTGTCGGTTTGAATTGATTGCCAAAGCGCTCCTAACTCTTCAGAAAATACCATGACATTGCCCATTTCGCTGTTCTTTGCAAAATCACGTTCGAAACGTTCAACGAGTTGCGCAGCGCTTGGCTCATTTTTAAGTAAATCGATATGTCGAACTATTGCTTCGGCTTGAACAATATCGGTATACCAACGTTGCGTAGCGGGCCACCCTTTTTCACGCCACAACTCCATTGCAATGGACTCTTTAGATTGGCCTGCAAAGTACATCATGGATGCCTTTCTTTCTAGTTCGTTTAAGAAACTTCGCTGTGCTTGTCTGTACTCGTCATCAACTGCATCACATGCTTGTTTCGAAGGGGATTTTTCTGGGAAAGGCAGTGCTTCATATTTAAGGATTGGCTGTAGACTAGGTTCTTGGCTGAAAGGTGATTCGGTCAAGTCATCGTCTTCCTGTTTGGGTACGACGGAATCCCGACTGTTTGATTTTGCCACTTCAAATTCATTAGTGATTGCCCAAATTGCCACCGTACAAATGATGATGGAGCACAAAAAGGCGATTAAGTGACTAGATTTCATTTAGGCAGACTCCTTTCCTATTTAAACATTGCTTTTACCCAATAGGACCAAGCAATTCAAGATTGTTGTTAAGCTTACATACTACAACAACGAAATATTACTTAAGTCAGTGACTAGTAACTGAGCTTGTATATACATTTTGGGGCGTCTTTGACCGACTGCAGACATAGGTGGACAACCGGGCACAACACAGTAATGCGTGGGCTGAGCAGTTCCTTTTACCTGAATGGTCTTCCCAAGTAATTCTGAAGGATCTTTTACGTTGTATTTATTGGCAAATTTCTCGGCCACTTTAGGGCTCAAATGCACATTAAGGCTATAAGAAGATCTATAATTAACACCGGAATTTAAGTACCACCTGCCACTCTCTGCTCCACTTCCAATGCCTGTGCTTTTAACTTCAAACTGAGTAGAAGCGTGTGAGTGAATACCTCTGGATGTTTTTGCAGTAATCTCTGAAACTGTTTTTTCTTTCCAAACCACTGATGTGCAGCCTACAATAAAAAAACGGATAAAACCGCTAGCATCTTCATAAATAATTCTCCTTGTTTGAACTAAAACTCTTTATCAAAGTGGCTCAGTTCTGTGAAAAACTGCCAGTTTGTTTCCGTCTAAGTCGCGAAAATATGCTCCAAAGTAAGCACCATTATTCCTAGAGCCAGGTTCTCCTTCACATTCTGCATTTAAGGCTTTGGCGAGGTTATAGATACCTTGAACAAGCTCTGCACTATCTACTTTCAAAGCGAGCATAGTTCCATTTCCAAAAGTAGCCTTTTCCCCATTATGAGGCTTTGTTATAGCCAGTTTAGTTACTTCATTTGGAAACTCATAAAATACTACATTTTCAGTTTTCGCTACTTGTTTAGCACCGAGTATGCCTAATATCTGATCATAAAAACTTATAGCTAAATCGAGATTATTTGTCCCTAGTGTTAGATGTGAAATCATGTCCTAGTTTCCTGTATATGCTAACGCCCACATAAAAGGCGGAGCGATAGCCTATGTTCAGTCTGTATAGCGACTTTTAATGTGCTTTAGCTGAGGCATTGAGAACAACTCTATTGAGGGCCTTTATGCGGCTCTTACCGAGAAATAAATACAGTTACTAAAGAACTGCCAATAGCTACAGCAATACATATCCAAAAGAAGACTGCGTTCTTATTCTTTTTATCCTCGTCCATACGATTAGCCTTATTTTTAAAATTGTTTAGAGCTAACTATCCTATATTCTCCTATTTAAGAGAAGAATATAGGAAGCAAAAAAAGGGGAATTACTCCCCTAGGTTGATCTAGCTCTTTAGCTCTCTATCAAAATAATCATGAGCGTGCTTTTGCGCTAAGTCGTTAGTTTTCACCTGTTCTTTACTTCTTAAATCAAGGTACAGAGAAATGCACTTTTCAAAAGCGGGTACGAGTGCTTCTTTTTCCGGTATTGCGACTGTTTCCTTTAGCTGTTCTGCGAATTCGGGTATGCGCTTTTCGATAGTTCTAACACTAGAAGGTGTTAATCCTTGTTGTTGTAATGCCAAAGGAGAGAGCACCGTAGTCCTCAGGAATGATAAAAACTCTGTCGCTTCAAAATACTCTCCACGCGCAATTTTTGTAGCGCCATAATGAACCCAGATCCAAAATCTATCTTCAATCCACTGGATATCAGGTTGAGGGTATGCATAGTTAGATTGGCTGTAGATAGTCGAGAGTTGTCTGTCCCTCTCCCATAGCACTTTGGTGTCGTCCACTCTTGGAGCTGCGTCTGTTATTGATATAAACTTAAAGTCGACGTGGATTATGTCGGGTTCATATAACGCTATTATTAAACGCGGTTCCCCGACGTGCTCACCTGTAAAAGCGGCTATTCTTCCTTCTATTTTGTCGATGATCTCGAACCTCTCTTCCATAACCTCATTAAAACGGTGTGGCTCTACAGCAATGACGAGATCTAAATCACTGTATCTGTCCATCGAGTCAGAAGCGAATGAGCCACTTGCTCCAATTCCCAAAACACGTGGGTCTTGTGAAAGAGTCTCTATTATGCGAATAAGAAGGCGCTGATGTGCTGCCGGTAGTGTTCTTGGATAAATCATATTTTACCTATCAAAATTTGATGTTAAGAACTGCTGTAGCAGTTAGTGCGGTAAAATTAGCGCAGCACCTTAGAATAAGTGCATATTCGCTCTGGTTCAACCACTATCTAAAGCCTTGCGAGTAGAATTTTTGATTGGAGTAACAGTTTCAAATATACAAGAACGCCAACTAGTTAAATGGATAAGCGGGTAGAGCTCCCGCTTATCATCGCGTTATTTAGAAGACAGGTAAGCTGCAATATTTTTGATATCTTCGTCAGATAAACTCTTCGCTGTATCTATCATTCTCTGTTTGTATTTTTTCTCATCTGTGTAATCGTGTTCGTCTTGGGCATAGCCTTTAAGGCGGGCTGTAATATAAGCCTCGTCTGTGTTGGTAAGCTTTGGGCTACCCGTTATCTTTCTGCCGATCAGTTTGCTGTGACAGCGAGCGCAAGTTTCTTTGTAAAGGGCCTTACCTGCTTCTTTATCTGCGGCTTGTGCATTGCTTATTGTCGAAGCTAGTAAGTATATTGATAAGGAAGCTAAGTAGCGTACTTTTCTAGTTGTAACGGGTCTTTTCATCATCTTATTTTTTAGTGCAGGACAATGTCATCAGTATAAATATAAGAGTGGGAATATCCATGGCTTACTATTTATAAACGGACATTTGCCACATTTCGTTGTGTAAAGTTGGCTGCTCTAGACTTTCAAGAGTTAGTTATTGATATCATATTCACGGCGTTTTAATCACTAAATATTAGGCTTTGCATTAATGACATTGGGAACTGAGGGATATGAGAGATTCGTTCAACGCTTTGTGGAAGTTAGTCAGGGCTTAGATTTTCATTCTGTGTGCAGAGATTTTTTGCAATTCCTTCCCTCTGGCCGTGCAAGAGTACTCGATTTAGGAGCGGGGGTTGGTCAGAATTCGGCGGCACTTTCTAGGTTAGGTTATGCTGTCGTGGCTGTTGAGCCTATGCGAGAGTTTCTGGAAGCCGCAAAAGATACATACACGGATGTTGATGTAGTTTGGTTTAATGATAGCCTTCCTCAGTTAGCTCAAATCAAACATGACACGGGACAATTTAGTTTTGTTCTTATTGACGGTGTTTGGCATCACTTAAATGAGGTGGAAAGAGAGCAAACCGCTGGACGACTTTCTGAGATCATCGAAAGCAAAGGCAAGTGTGCGATTTCATTAAGAAATGGTCAGGCTGGAATGGGAACTAGGGTGTTTCCAATTGATGTTGATGACACCATCACCTTATTGGAACAATATGGCTTTAAGTCTATTTTTTGTGTTCGAAATCAAGCCAGTATTTTACCTAACAAAGAGCAGGTAACTTGGGCGCGTGTTGTCCTTGAAAAGCTCTAATTTCTATATTGGTTAACAGTTTCTTATCTGTCTTTTTTCGTTACTTAAAGAAAAGCATTGGTTCCACGCCCCAGAGTTATGCGAAAAATCGGGATTTCACTATCGACATATACAGCGGTGTAGCCAAAGAGTGATAGGCATGCTCTAGCCTTTGTCTGCTAACTCCGCAATCTGTCGATTGGCTTTTTGTAGTTTAACTTCCATTTCGCGTCGAGCGTCTATCATTTCATTGGCCATAGCGCCCAGGTATTTAAACTCTGAGAACCCCAATTTCTTTTCGTCCATATGTTGATACTCCCTTTTGCATCGGTGGAAGAACATAACGAAGTTTGCAAAAGCACGTTGAAAGGTAATAAAGCTCTTAATCAAAACAAAAACTAGCGTCAGCGCAGTAGCAACCATAATGAGCAAACTCACTCGCTCCACCTGATCTTCTGTCTTGCTGATCGTAGTAGCCAATGTTGTGTCTAACTCGTTGAGTTGTTCCTCAACCTGAGTTGCTTGGCCTCGAAGCGATGCCTTCAGTCCTTGAGTGTGGTTAAGGCCAATAGTGTTATAGGCTGACGTTAATTGATCAAAACCTTGTTGATAGTCTTCTAGCAGTGGTAATAACTGTTGAATGCTTCTGTTGTTTGACTGGGTGACCGCGCTGTGTAGCCCGGTATATCGGCTTGCTTGTTGTTCAATATATTCTGTGCGCTTACGGAGCAGAAAGTCTTTTTCGCTACGTCGCATTTGCAAGAGCTGGACTTGAAGCTCAGTTTCGTTACGACGCTTAAATTCATCTTCTAGTGCATGAGTGGCTCGGCGAAAGTATCCTTGATAACCATTGTTTTCATCCAAACCAATATCGTTTTGGATTGCGACTAAACGAGAAAATTGCTGGTGGTATAAGTCTACGCTGCGCTTTAATTCAGAAAACATAGTTTGTTCAACTTCAATATCAAGCTCAGTGAAAAAGACGCGTATATCAGCAAGTTGATCTTTAAATGCTTCTGCTCGCCTTTCAAAGTTCATGACGTAATTCATGTCTAAACGAAGCAAAAAGTCTTTTTCATAACGTCGTAGTTGTAGCAACTCATTATTCAGCTGAAGGAGTTGTTTGCTTTGGTTGTTAAGAGCAATTAAACGGTCGGTGTTGTATATCTGATTAACAATGAGTACAAGCATGCCGATTAAGCAAAGCGCTGTAATAATGACTAGCCTGGCTTTGATGGAGTCTAGTTTTATTCTGGGCAGCATAATTCTATCCAGCAATTGATGACTTTCTATGATGACATGATTGTATGAATATTTTATGTCTAATTGATTATTTTGGTAGTTATTTTAACCTTTATCTGGTTGCATGATAAAGACTGAATATTCTTAGAATGAAATAGCCAATGTATGAGTTTACATTGGCCAATCAAATTGTGAGTGTTTGAGCCTTTTATTTTGCCTCGATGATCATTGCTTGATAGGGCGCAAGTGTTAATGCTTCCGGACTGGAATTGATACTGTCATAGTTGTTTATGAGCGTGTTATCAGACAGTGTAAGACTATTTAAAGACAGTGTTTGTGGTTGGTCAGAAAAGTTTAAGGCGACGAGCAAAGTATCACCGTCCAGCTCACGTTTATAAGCATATAAAGATTCGTGTTTAGCTTCGAGTAACTCGTAGCTGCCATAAACGAGTGTTAGCCTTTGCTTTCTAAGTTCAGTTAACTTTCTGAAGTGGTTAAGTACAGAGTTAGGATCATTTTCTTGCGCCTGCGCATTGATATG
This sequence comes from Alteromonadaceae bacterium M269, assembly GCA_004353515.1. Classification (GTDB taxonomy): domain Bacteria; phylum Pseudomonadota; class Gammaproteobacteria; order Enterobacterales; family Alteromonadaceae; genus M269. The sequence goes on from SMNZ01000006.1 coordinate 146,028, forward strand.
CTGGTAGTTTTCGTTCACAGGGATCCAAGGTGTTTTATCCGAGAAGCCTGCGTTTTCTTCACTATTCCATTGCATCGGCGTTCGGCTATTGTCTCTTGAGAAAGCTTTCAAATTGCGCATGAACTTGTCGAGGTCTTCGCCGTTATGCTGTGCTTTCTTATAACCGTTGATAGCTGCGATATCTTTGTATTCATCAATGGTTTCGAAGCTAATATTCGTCATTCCGAGCTCGTCGCCAAAATAACAATAAGATGTTCCACGCATTGATAGTAAGAAGGTATTCAGCATCTTAGCTGAAGCATCGCGGTATGCAGGGGCATCGTTACCAAATCTTGAAACCATTCGCGGTAGATCGTGATTGGCTAAAAATATTGAAAGCCATCCTTTCTCTGCAAATGATTTATCCCACTGACTGTGAATGTCTTTGAATTGCGGTAATGTTTGAGGGTTATCGACATCGACTCCCATGTCGACACAATCAAAGTGATAAGCCATTTGCAATTCGTTGCGGTCTTCATCAACGAGCGCATGAGCATCTTCGAAGCTGGAACCAACGCCTTCACTGACAGCAAACACATCGTACTTCGATAGAACTTCATCATACATTTCTCTTGCATAATCATGAAGATATGGACCCATGCCGTGTGTAGGAATGATATGAGAAAAGTCGTTCTCATATTCATCTGACCATTTAGGGAAGCTGGTATCCTTAGATACAAACTGGAATGCATCTAGCCTAAAACCATCGACACCTTTTTCGGCCCAGAAGCGCATGATTTTATAAACTTCCTGACGAACCTTCGGGTTTTCCCAATTTAGGTCAGGTTGTTTTTGTGAGAAATAATGCAAGTAGTAAGCGTCGGTTTGCTCATCATACTTCCACGCCTCTCCTTTATTGTCGAAGAAGCTCCAACGGAAGTGCGGCTTACCTTTTTCTGCTGGCCACCAGTGATAGTAGTCTCGATATGGGTTATCACGAGAGCTTCGGGATTGCTTAAACCACTCGTGCTCGTCACTAGAATGGTTAACAACAAGGTCCATGATGAACTTTATATTACGTTTATGCAGACCTGCTAACAGCTCATCGAAGTCATCCATTGAGCCAAATTCTTCCATGATTTCGCAGTAGTTACTGATATCGTAACCATTGTCGTCATTGGGGGATTGATAAATAGGATTCAGCCAGACGGAAGTTACACCGAGGCTTTGGATGTAATCTAGCTTTTCAATAACGCCTCTGAGATCGCCGACGCCAGTACCAGTAGAATCTTTAAAACTACGCGGATAAATTTGATAAATGATCTGCTCTTTCCACCATTTCCTCGTGGTAGACAAGCCTTTTTTTATTAAATGTGTATCGTTAATACCCACTTATTGCTCCTAATCAATTTATTGCGTATCGACGAACATCTGGAAACGTTACTCAAATTGCTGAGCTTGCTTTTAGGCAGTAGCCAGTTTTGGCAATATCAGCAGCATGTACAAACATAGAGGTTTGAAATAATCTCTTTATTATCAGTTGTTTATAGTTTGATTAACTTATGTTCGTGGATTGAAAAATGCTTTCTTAATGTTCATCATTCTACCATGCCGAACGTAAATAATGATTTTACGCATACGTATTCAAAACAGGTTTTTTAGCTATTTTGGTACTCTAACCTTAGTCGCACAAACATAAGATTGGTGGTTTTGTGAGCGAAATATGAGTTGGGAAGTTACAACATAATTGCTGCACCAAATAACCGAATTTAAAAGGACTCATCATGAGAATAATGAATAAGAAAAGACTCGCAATTGCGCTAAGTATTGCGTTGTTACAAGGATGTGGTTCATCCCAAACAGAACAAGATGTGAGCCAGCCTGCACCTCAAGCTGTTGAAACCGCAGACGTGAAATCTGGCGTCAGTGAAACCCTGCCTAATTATCTGTCGCGAGATATACAGGATGAGGTTTTTTATTTTGTTATGCCGGACAGGTTTCACAATGCAAAACCAGAAAATGATGAGGGTGATCCGAGTCGTCCAATTTCTTTTGGTGGTTTAGATAAGACATCTAAGTGGGCCTTTCATGGTGGCGATATCGCTGGGCTAGAAGCTAAGTTGGATTACCTGCAAGGTTTGGGTATTACATCGATTTGGATGACGCCGGTTTTACGTAATAAAGCGATTCAGAAAGATGGGTTTGGACACCATGGTTATTGGGTTGTGGACTTTACGGAAATTGATCCTCACTTCGGTAGTAATGATGATCTTAAGAGCCTGATTGAAAAGGCACATGAGCGCAATATCAAAGTCTTCTTCGACATTATCACCAATCACACTGCAGACGTTATTAAATACACTGAGTGCCATAACGAGCTAGGAAAGTATTTAGAAAAAGATCAGAAAGGTTGTGACTATTTAAGCCGCGAAGACTTAGCGGCTGGCAAGTCTTATACGCCCTTTGTTCCTGAAAAAGAAGTTGGGAAAAAGGTTCCTGAGTGGCTGAATGATCCCAAGTACTATAACAATAGAGGCGACACTTTCTGGGAAGGCGAAAGCTCAATTAAAGGGGATTTTGCAGGGTTAGATGATATTGATACTAGCCAACCTGAAGTTATTGAAGGGTTAACCACTGTCTTCAAAAACTTGGTTTCTGAGTTTAAGCCAGATGGTTTCCGGATAGATACGGTTCGCCATGTCGACATCGAATTCTGGCAGTCCTTTTCACCCGCTGTAATTGCACACGCACAGTCTATCGGAATTCCGCAGTTCTTTATGTTTGGTGAAGTGTACGACGGTAATCCCGCAGGTTTAAGTAAGTACACAACCACAGGTAAGTTGCCTTCAGTGCTGGACTTTGGTTTTGCCTTTAATACCAAAGATGTTGTGTTCGAAAATAAAGACGTATCACAACTGGCTAACTTGTTTAGTAATGATGATTATTTTAGAGATGGTGATTCCGAGCCAGGCAATTTGCTGACGTTCCTTGGTAACCACGACATGGGACGTGCCGGAAACTTTATCGAGACGAATAATCCATCACTCAGCGAAGAAGATAAGCTAAAACGTAGTCAGATTGCACATGCCTTTATGTATTTCTCTCGAGGTATTCCCGTGATTTATTACGGTGACGAACAAGGTTTTACTGGCGATGGCGGTGACGTTGATGCCCGTGAAGATATGGACCCGTCGCAAGTTGATGTTTATAACGACAACAATCTATTAGGTTCTAAAACTACAACGGCAGCAAACAATTTTGATACGCAGCACCCGCTTTATCAAACACTCTCTGATTTGTCGTCTACTCGCTTTGCACATAGAAGTTTGTATAAAGGTGAGCACTTCAATCGAGTCTTAGATAGCGAAAAGCGCCTGTACGGATTCAGTCGTATTGATTTAGATGCAGACAGTAAGAGCTTTATGCAAGATTACTTGGTTGTATTTAACTTCAGTGATCAAACACAGAAAGCTTCTGTAGATGCTCAAGGAATGGAATATGAGAGCGTCAAAGGCGCTTCTGTCAATATGAGTAACGGTACTGTAAACCTGGAATTGCCTGCTTATAGTTACGCGATTGTGCGTTCAAAAGCATCGTTAGCGGGTTCTACTCTGGTTGATATTAAGCAGGAGAAGTCATATAGCGAAAACGATAGGGTTTTCTTGCCATTTGACGTGAGTTTTGAGGATTCGACAAAGCTAAACTTAGCGGAAGTTTCTTTCTACAAGCATCTTGCTGATGGTACGAAAGAGCGTTTTGCTTTTGATACGACAGCCCCTTATCGTGCAGTTGTGACGCATGATGTTCTCGAAGGTGTAAGCGATATAACGGTTACCGCGCAAAATTTTGCAGGCCAATCTATCTCCAAGACCTTTAGTCTTAAATAGACTTTCTTGAATTTATACACTGCTCTCATTTCGCAGAGCAGTGTATCTTCCCACTGTCAGTATCTTCGTTCTCTAACCTAAGGTTTATATCAGTAAACGACTCCAACTCGTTCAGCGTTGCTTTTTGCACATGAAGGTCCATTCGCCGCTGAAGCGCGCTCCCACAATGATATAACGTGCTATGCGAATAAAGAGTTAGAAATAAAAAAGCCCCGGGAAGGCCAGGGCTTGAATTTGAATGCGAAGCTAAGTTTTAGAAGCTGTAACTCACACCTGCAAAGTACTGTCTACCAAAGAACTGGATAGTTCCTGTCTGTGCCGTTGTACCAAAGTAAGTACTAACCGACTCATCTGTTAGGTTGTTCGCTTGGAATAACAGAGTCAGACCTTTAAGCGAGCTTTCGTCAGAGAAGTCGTACGACGCTTGGAAGTCCACAATAAACTCTTCATCAGTGAATGGTAGTTGTGTATTGATACCTGTTTGAGGTGAGATGAACTCGTCTCTGTAGCGTCCGGATATTCTTGCTGAATAGCCATTATGCTCATAATAGAACGTACCATTAACGACATTTTCAGATAAACCTGGTAGCGGAAGATTAAGCTCCGTACCACTGTTTGCTGCAACGAAATCTATCTGACTTTCTGTGTAAGAGTAGTTGGCGACTAAACCAAAGCGGTCAAATGGAGCTGGTAAGAAGTCAAAGCTCTGGTTATATCCGAACTCTAACCCTCTAACATAGCCACCTTGGCCGTTAACTGGGCCAGTGAAGCTGCCGATAAATGACGCTTGCGCTTGTTGAAACTCCATTTGGTTTTGTGGTGTTAGGAAATCAAGAATATTCCCTTCTGAGAAATCAAACTCATTGTTTGTCTCGGTAACGATGAAGGTATCCAGATCTTTGTAGAAAGCTGCAATGGTAATAATACCGCCGTTCTTGGTATAACGTTCCCACGCTAAGTCAAAGCTGTCAGCTAAGAAAGGCTCTAGAACAGGGTTACCTTGACCGCCTCCAGTTAACCTGTTTTCAGAAACGTTAAAGGAAACATTAAATCCACCGGCTAGCTGATTGATGGGTGGACGAGACAAAGCTCTTGATAGGCCAAAGCGAATTTGGTCTTGCTCAGTTACTTTGAACACTAAGTTCAATGACGGCAGAACTTCGGTGTACTCAACACCAGATGGCGTTGTAATTTCCAGGTTGTTTGACAGCTGTTCAGTTTCTACAACACGAACACCAACGTTACCTGTTATTGGTGTGTTTCCAATTTCTGTATTGAGGTTAAGTTGAACAAAAGCTGCTCTTGTATCTTCAGATAAAACAAAGCTTTCGGTGCGAGTAAATGCTTGCTCCTGATTACTGACGATTGGGCCACCTACTGCTTGCTCTGCTAACCTTCTTGGGTCAGATATAACGGTAAAGCACGGGAACCCTGCACGAGCAAAGTCACCAGAGAAACACTCAATTGAAGAGTTAGAGTCATCTAGAGCAACTGGAGGTAACGATGGTGCAAATTGGAAAAAACCTGCGTCGTTACCGACATCAGCTGAAGTTCTGAACTGATCAGCTTCCCTATCGGAAATTCTGATACCTGCTTGAATCGATGAAAGCCAATCGTTGTCTTCAAACTGATAAGCCACTTCCGCTGCTACAGCGAATAATTCGTCATTGTTTTCAAATGGGAAGGCACCGAAGCGGCTTAAGAATAGGTTGCTACGATCACTGAAATCCTGACCGATATTAACAGTTGGTAAGTCTGTGCCATTAAGTATGTAGCTTGCAGTTACCTGATCAGCGATAACTGGGGTATTAGGTTGGTCGTTACCACAGCAAGGGTTACCTGGCTCACCACCATCTAAACTAGCCAAAACTAATGCAGTGCTGACTTCGTTAGAAAAGACGCTCTCAGCATTTGAGTATGTGAAGTCCGTTGTGAAAGTCCAGTTATTGCTGATGTACTCTATCTTGGTACCGATGGAAACCAGTTCGTCTTCATCGAAATTATTGTCGTTGTTGTTCTGGATCGTTAAACCAAAACCACCACCTGCTGTGGGTGCACCAGTATTTCTTGAAAATTCACCACCAATGACGGCATTGTTAACAACAACTGGGTTGTTAACTGTAGTATTGCCACCGTTGATTTCTTGTGGCCCGATAACACGTATACCGCGCTGGAAAGTTTCGGAAGTAAACTTCGAGTAGTAAGCATCAAAATCGATATTAAGCTTATCGTTAGGACGATATTGGAGTGCGACGAAAACACCATCTCGTGTATCTGTGCCGCCAGCTTCTTCTAGCTCGAAACCGAAACCAACAGCGTCGTTCACACCATCGCCATTAAAATCGTTTGAAGGTTGTTGGTAGTCAAACCCAACAAAGCGCGTTGAAACATCAGGTTGGTCTAATCGTGCATAGCCTAATGCGATACCGAGTTTATCTTCGATAAGCTGATCGACGAAAGAGACACTAAAACGATAACCTTCTTCGTCTGCATCAAAGATTTCGTCTGCACGGTCATTAAAGCTACCTCTCAAGTTTAGGTTAACTGAACGACCATCTTGCTCAAGAGGACGAACAGTATTGAGGTTGACTGTACCAGCGAGGCCACCTTCGATAAGAGATGCTTTAGGTGTTTTATAGACTTCGACTGATGTCACTAGTTCTGATGGGAACTGTTCAAACTCTACCGCTCTGTTGCCGTTGGGAGTAACTTGCTCACGACCGTTAAGCGTTGCAAAGGTTAGCTGCTGTGATAAACCTCGAACGTTGATTGCGCTTGACTGGCCACTCGTACGCTGCGATGTAATACCTGGTAAACGAGCTATCGCATCTGCAACTGAGATATCTGGTAGTCGCCCGAGATCTTCTGCGGAAATTGCCTCAACAAAAGTATCTGAAAATCGCTTGGTGTTTATTGCTTTTTCCAAGCTTTGTTTAAAGCCCTTTACTTCAATAACTTCTACGGCATCGTCCGTATTTTCAGCGTCTTGTTGAGCATCTTGTGCATAGCTACTAGCCGCCATTGACAGTGTCATAAACGCAAGAGCTATAGGATTTAGCCTATAATTTTTCATGTTATTCGTATCCGATCCGTAAAGTTAAATGAAATGTAAAGCGCATTAATTAAATGTTAATTCGACGAATACATGATAAATAAAGCGAGCTCTGCTTTGACAGAGCCTGCATACGTATTCAGATGGGTAATTTCTGTTCTCTGATTGTCTTGTCTTCAATTGTCAATTTTATGAGGGCAGTGAGCCCGGGTAAAAACGCTATTTGAATAGAGGGTTGAGTGGTTTATGTCCTTGGAGGATAGTAGTATTCCTATTTGTTAAGATTCTGTCATAGTATACAAAAATATTTTGTGCAGAAGGTCATACGACCCTAGTAAGTTGCTCAGTAGCCTCCCTTCACGAGTTGAAGTCATGCCTAAAAGAGTGACATTGATTTAAGAAATCTAATTGAATGAAAAACGTAGTCACTTCTTTTGATATTGCATACAAAGCTGGTGTGTCTCAGTCAACGGTTTCTCGTGCGCTTAGCGATAGTCCTTTAGTTAACAAAAAAACAAGGGATCGCATTAAAGCGATAGCTGCTGAACTCAATTACAAAGTTGATAAGAATGCGAGTAACTTGCGTAAGCAACAGAGTAAAACGCTTGCCTTGTTATTTTTTGAAGACCCCACATCTGACGATTCCTCTATTAATCCATTTTTTGTGAGCATGCTTGGTAGCATTACTAAAGCGACTGCGGCACAAGGGTATGACCTGCTCGTGTCATTTCAAAACTTAAACGATGATTGGCAAGCGCTATACGAGGATAGCCACAAAGCGGACGGTTTGATTCTGTTAGGTTACGGTAGCTATACGGACTATGAACTGAAGCTTTCTCAGTTAGAAAGCCAGGGAACTCGCTTCTTGCGCTGGGGGGCTCCAGATGTGAATCATCCAGGTATTTCCATTGGTTCAGATAATGTCCTTGGGGGTTATCAAATAACTCAACATTTGTTGGAGCAGGGACATAAGACCTTTGCTTTTGTAGGAGATGTTACGCCTTCCGCACCGGAGCTTAAAGCTCGATTTGAAGGGTATAAACAAGCACTAACAGAGCACGGATTAGATCCTGATCAAATGTTGCAATTTGATGCTATCTCTACAGAGCAGGATGGTTACAAAGCGACTAGTCATATTCTAGATAGACAAACGCCTAATGCTATCGTTTGTGCTTCTGATTTAATGGCTATAGGTGCCATCAGTGCTATTCGAGCTCGTGGACTCAAAGTTCCACAGGATGTTGCCGTGGTCGGGTACGATAATATTCCAGTCAGCGCGTTCTCAACGCCACCTTTGACAACAGTTCAACAAAATACGCTATTGGCAGGTAAGCTGCTGGTGGAAAATCTTCTTAAGTTAATCAATAACGAACCTGTGTCTGACATACTCATGCCACCCGAGTTGATAACTCGTGACTCTTGTGGGCGACAAGTGTAGGGCTATTGTCAAAACTAAGTTGTCAAATCTTAAGCAGTTTCTGCAGCCAAGTTATCTGAGCTTTTTTCTCTTACGAAAAATACGCTAACGCCACCAAGTAACATGCTGACGCCGGCTAAAACAATAATATTGCTTGCCTGATTGTCGAAGACATACTTCACGATAAAGCCGGTTGTAATGCCGGAGATTATCTGTGGAGCTGCAATGGTGAAGTTAAACATACCCATGTATATTCCGGTCTTTTCGGCAGGAAGAGCACCAGAAAGCATCGCGTAAGGCATCGCCAGCATGGCCGCCCAGGCAATACCTATTCCTATCATAGGGATAATCAGGTTAACCGCTCCAGCAGGTACCGTAATTTCAGTTACAAGAAGGTTGACGTGAGTTGGTGTTAAATCCTGGAAGAAGATAAAGCTAATATAGCTAATGCCGCCTAAGAACAAGGATGTAGCATAAACGGTTCTACGCCCAAATGTATCGGCTAGCTTGGCTAAGAATACGGAAAAGATAGCGGCGAACAGTGAATACGCAGCGAACAGAATACCAACCCAATCGCCAGCGGCTCCCATATCGGCGGAAATATTGGCGGGTAGTACATTGTTAACAGATGCTAGATATTCACTGTCGTACCACTTCGCATCAACACCCCAGATATGTTGTGTTATTGCTGGCGTGGTGTAGACCCACATAATGAATAGTGCAAACCAAGAGAAGAACTGCACTACTGCGAGTTGCTTCATTGTTTTAGGCATTTCCAAGAATAACTTAAAGAAAGTGCTGAGGCGTTCACCAATGCTTTCTTTCGTAGTATTTATTGCTTCTTGCTCTTCTTGTGACACGCCTTTGTATTCGAAATAGTCTTTGGGTTCGTACTCTTTAGTCTTAAGCGTTGTCCAAAGTACAGAACCAAGTAGTACTGTGGCACCTATATAAAACGCCCAGACCACAGTTTCTGCGACTTCACCTTTCTGGGTGGTATTGTCCAAACCAATGACATTGGTGAGTACAAAAGGCAAGATAGAACCGATAACAGCACCAATATTAATTAATACCGATTGCACTGAATACCCAACGTTACGTTGGCTCGCAGGGACCATGTCTGCCACCAATGAACGGAATGGCTGAAAGCAAACGTTGAATGAGGCATCCATCAACGCCACCATGAAGACCCCAAAGACCATTGGAGCTAAAAAGGCGACAAAAAGAGGGGCATTAGGTAAGAGGATCATACCGATAACGGCAGCAATGGAACCTGCAATGATAAAAGGTTTCCTTCGGCCGAAGCGATTCCATGTTCTATCGGAAGCTGCACCGACAATAGGCTGGACAATGAGCCCCATGATAGGAGCAACGAGCCAAAATAGAGACAGTGAATGTAAGTCGGCACCGAGGTCGCTCAGAATTCGACTAACGTTTGCGTTTTGTAATGCGAAGCCAAACTGTACGCCTAAGAATCCGAAACTGAGATTCCATATTTGAAAAAAGCTAAGTTGTGGCTGTTGGCGCATAGGTGATGACTCGTTTATGTTAATTATCTAGGGTCTGTTGATCTTTGCTGTATAGACTTTGTTCTAAATAAAGGCTCTTTGATCGAGGCGCGGACTTGAAGGCTTAGTCATCTAAGTCAAAAGTCCGTAACAAAGAGCAAGAAGCCTTTATAACGAATCCTATGGACAGCGTTTGTTATTTATACAGCATCAGAGCCTGTTTATTTAGATGACTAAACTGCACAGTCCCTTCTTTGTCTAAATAACAAACAACTCGCTGCAAAACTGTACAGTAAAGATCAACAGACCCTAATAACGGATTGTAACCTCGGTGTTAAATCTACACTATCAGAATGCATACGTATTCATGTTACTCGGCAGACGACATTATCGTCCAGCAAGCGAAATAACCTTTGAATCATAGGGTTCGAGCTGAATATTTATATAATACTGGTTATTCTTTTTACTTAAGTTATGAGGTTCACCTGATAATAAATTGAGCGAGTCTCCGCTACTAATTTCGGATATTAGCGCCGGCGAAAGCGTGCTTTCATTAATCACAAGAGAGTAAGACTTTTGCTGAGGCGAGAAGTTGGTGACAACAACAATAGCTTGATCTTCGGTAGTTCTTACGAATGCAAACTGATCCTCTGAGTAATCGCTGTTTTGCTCAAGATTTAATGCGTGCAAAGATTGATAGTGCCCAAGCATTGTTGGGTGACTTGCAGACAAGGTTAAGACTTTTTCATAAAACTGACGTAGTTCGCGTTCTTCCTGCGAAAGCTGTCCTCCATCAAATTCACCATTATTCATCCATCGTTGATGAGCTGGAACACCGATGTAGTCGAAGATACTGGTTCTCGAAGGTTCTCCGAAGCCAGCATTCTCGCTGCCATCTTCTCCAACCTCTTGACCAAAGTAGATAAGTGTTGGTGATCGGCTGATCAAAGCTGAAACGACAAGAGCAGGTTTACCTATGATGGCGTTGCCAACAAATTCTGGACTGGCGATGCGCTGCTCGTCGTGATTTTCTAGAAAGTGCAGTAAGTGAGGTTCAATATCAGCAAATCTGCGTTGAATATCATCAAGGGTTTGTGTGCCAGACTTGCCCTGCATAACTTCTTTTAAACGGTCGTAAAAATCGACTTTGTCGTAGAGATAATCCATTTTCCCTAACTCAATATAATCTTTATAAATCGAAGGGTTATAAACCTCAGCAAGTAATAAAAAGTCCTTACGTTTTTGCTTAATGGACGAATTCAAAAATGACCAAAACTCAACAGGCACGAGTTCAGCCATATCAAACCTAAAACCATCAACGCCTTTGTCTAACCAGAAGTGCGCTATTGCTTCCATTTTATACCATGAGTCTGGTAAGTCTGATTGCTGTTGCCAGAATTCGTAATGCTGCTGAGATGACTTTGAGCGAAAGCTATCATCGAGTTTAGGGAAGTCGTAGGTACTGTCAGGCCGCACGCCGTAATTTATTTTAACGGTTTCGTACCAATCATTGGCATTGGGTTTGGCGAGCCTTGAGCCATTACCCGTCCATTTAGCTGGGTTTTCATCAAAATAGCCATCACTTAATTCATGCTGTTGGCCACCCAAAGGCTTTTTAGATGGATCGACATCAGGAACAATAAAAGGCTTATTTTCGACATAGTAAAAGTTATTGTGCTTGTGATAAGCGACTGCCTTATTATCGTTTGCCCCGAAGTTTTGCTGACCTTCAGGTAGGTTAGAAGATGCATAGTTACGCGCAACATGATTTGGCACAATATCAATAATCACCCTCATATTGTGTTTGTGAGTTCGCTCAATAAGGTCTTCGAACTCTTCCATTCGTTGAGCAGGGTTAACTGCAAGATCGGGGTTAACGTTGTAATAATCCTTGATTGCATAAGGTGAGCCTGCGCGACCTTTCACGACATCAGGATCATCATTGCTTATACCTATAGCAGAGTAATCATTAATAAGTGCGTGATGCAAAACCCCCGTGTACCATATGTAAGAAGTTCCTAACTGAGCGATACCTTGAAGTGCACTGTCGTTGAAGTCGTCGAACTTTCCGACACCATTTTGTTCTGTGGTCCCCCAGGCTTGGTTATTCGTCACCTTGTTACCAAACAAACGCGTGAATACTTGGTAGATAACAGGCTTACCTAAGCCTTGAGTATGATGGTTTATTGTTTGAGCTTGTGAGAGGGGAACTTCGTTGTTGTTCTTTTCTTGTAGAGGAGAACAAGAGCTAAGTAGTGTTAACGGCAGAATAAGCAATAGTGGCCGTTTGAATAGTCGGGAAAGAGTTTGCATAAACCAGATGTTAAGTGAAGACCTATTGTATGAGGTTACAGTTGTTTTGCTGGCCGCTTCAACTCCATACGTATTCAGTCAACTTGAGATACTAATTTGGTTACAGTTTTGACGTTTCCTTCGCGTTAATGCTAGCTATGCTTGTATTGAGTTTGAACTAAGCAGAGGCGAAGCATGACAAATCTACGAAAATTAACCTATCTGTTTATTTTTTCATTGGTAAGTAGCTTTTGTGGCTTAGTGTTAGCTAAAGAATCATCCAATGGTTTAGCAAGCAAGACGCTAACCGGGAAAGCTTCTGATGGGGTTACATTTTATGGGGAGTATTATCACGGTAATTTAGACAAATCATCTCCTCTTATCCTGCTTTTTCATCAAGGTGGATCGAATGGTCGAAGTGAATTCGAACCCTTGATTCCGTGGTTGAATGGCTTGGGTTATAGAGCCATTGCCTGGGACCAGCGTACGGGAGGTAACATTTACGGTGGTGAAAACAGAACCATTGCTGGTCACCCAGAAAGCCCTGAGATACTTCTACCAGAAAATCGAGAGGCCCGTTATTGCGGTGCTTACTTAGATTTTAAAGGTGCTCTTGATCTTGTCATTGAAAAAGGTTTAGCCGAAAAGCCTATTGTTTGGGGTGGATCTTATGCGGGTGCTTTGGCATTTCAACTCGCCGCTGAAAACCCTAACTTAGTTAAAGGGCTCCTTGCTTTTTCTCCTTCATCAGGGCAGTGGATGGCAAAATGCCGAACACGTAATTGGGCCGACAAGATAGCTATGCCGGCGATTGTTTTTCGACCTGAGTCTGAGGCCAGTAGAGCTAACTCTGTCGAGCAACGGCAAATACTAGAATCGGCGGATATTGAATTCCACGTTGTCGAAAACGGCGTTCATGCTTCTTCTATGTTAGTCGAGGCTCGGACCGAGCATGATATGAGTGACGTACGTGCAACAGTCGCAGAATGGCTTCAAAAATTGCCTTGAAGAAATGAGGCAAACTCAATCTATATGAAGCTTTGCTTTTGAAGATGCCAACACACCATTAATAATTAATTGTATAGATTGATCTATATCATCGAATGACAGGATGGATAGCTTGTCGCAACTTTTAGCGACGGAGAATCCATGTAGATAATCTACTAAGAGATCTAAAAAGGCACTTCTTTCTTTTTCTTTGAGGCTCAAGGGGGTAATGATCTGTTGAAATCGATTTGTAAAAGCCTCTGCTGGGCTATCCGATTCCATTGTTAGCAGGACATTTAGAAGTCCGTCATATTTGTCCAGTGTCTTTAAATAGCTTTTACACAGTTTTAATAGTTCATACTGCCAATCCTTATCTGATTTTGGCTCATACATATCTAAAATCAACGAGGTTGTAATGACTTCTAACAACTCGTTCTTGTTCTTAAAGTAATGATAGATAGCCATAGCATCTACTGACAGCTCAGAGGCTAATGCGCGAATGCTTGGAATCCCTTGTTTCTCCGCCATCAGGAATTTAGCTTTTTGTACAATAAGAGCTTTGTCTAAACCATCTTTTTTCTTAGGTGGTCGCCCTCTTTTTCTCTCGTTAACTTTCATACCACTAATCTCTTGATAATCTATAATTCTACGGTGTAGAATTGTTGGTAAGTAAACAATCAAATATAGGAGTTTTTCGATGGCAAATACAGTTTTTATTGCGACCAGTCTTGATGGCTTTATTGCTGATAAAGATGACGGTATCGATTGGCTTCACTCTATGCCTAATCCCACGAACTCAGACATGGGCTTTGCACTCTATATGAGCAATATTGATGCGATAATTATGGGGCGAAACACATTTGAATTGGTTCTAAGTATTGATGTTGATTGGCCATACATAAAGCCTGTTTTCGTTTTAAGTCATTCTCTAAAAACCGTACCTACAGAACTTAAAGAAAAGGTATTTTTGATTAACGGTGCACCAGAGGATGTGCTCAAAATCATACACGAGAAAGGATTTAAAAATCTTTATATCGACGGGGGAGTCACTATTCAAAACTTTCTCAAGGAAGATCTGATTGATAGCATGATCATCACAACTATCCCTATATTACTTGGTCAGGGAATCCCACTCTTTTCTGAGCTCAAAGCACCACTTAAATTCAGTTGTATAAAATCAGAACATATTATTCAAGGCGTGGTTCAGAGTCATTTCGTAAGAAATAGAAATGGCTAATTCTCACTAATAAATAAAGCACTAAGTCTGAAGTATTTTACAGACTTTGCATGGCCTAAAAATGTACTGTTAATCGATAAATACCAAATAAAAACCAATTATTTCTTGGATCATTGATATTTCATTTGACTTCTACGAAATCTTTCGTATAGATTGTTCACCTATCTACGATGTTTGTCGTAGTTAAGCTTCTTGCAAAAGAGATAGCACACATAACGACATAATAAGATTATTAATTGTATGAGGTAACACTAAATGAAAAAGTTGAACCAACTGTTTGTACTCGCTGCGGTATTTACTGCGACTATGGCTACGCTAACAATGTCCGGTTGTGCGTCGACTTCTGAATCAGGAGACAAGCAGGTTGTACAAGAGAAAGCTAAAGCAAAATCAAGTAATAAGTGTAAGAGCACATCTTCGCGACTCAAAAGGAATTGTTAGTTTTTTAGCTATATTTTATGACATTTATACAGTGCATTTGCAAGGAAATAAAAACCAATTCAATGAATACTTGCCATGACTACTATTCTTTTCGTATATTAGGTGAGGTGCGAAAAGTATAGTTTGTGAAAGGTAGTGGATATGAGTAAATTTAAGAAAAAGAATGTCCCAACAGAAGCCGAGTTAGAAGTACTAAAAGTTCTTTGGAAAACGCAGCCAGCCACTGTGCGGCAGATACATGAAGAGCTGAATAAAAAACAAAGCAGCGCCTATACCACCACACTAAAAATGTTGCAGATAATGCATGAAAAAGGATTAGTAGAAAGGGATGAAACTAATCGAGCACACATCTACAAAGCGATATATTCCGAAGAGCAAACTCAATCTTCAATTTTATCTAACATGATAACCAAAGCATTTGGTGGTTCAAAATTCGACTTGGTTGTTCGTGCATTAGGTGAGACCGCAAGTACTGAAGAGATATCAGACATACGTGATCTCCTAGATTCGCTGGAAGAAAATAAAAAATAAGGTAGGGTCAGGATGGATTTCTTAAGCAACTTTTTAAATGATACCTTACTAGTCAGTCTCTCAAAGACCTTGCTGCATTTTGTTTGGCAGGGCGCAGCGCTTGCACTAGTTTTATTCTTACTCCTCAAGCTGCTAGACAAACAGCGCTCTCGAGCAAGATATCTTATTAGTTTATTTATCTTTGGCTTGAATGTCGTGGTCCCCACATTGACATTTTTGCACTTTAATGAAGTTCACACCGCCGTTGTTGCTGTAGAGCCTGTCACCGGTAATGTTCCTGTGGTTGCCCCTTCCCAAGCATCTTTGATTGTTGAATCAGCAGTGAGCTTTGATTGGCAGTTGTTGTTACCTATTATTGCGGTCAGTTGGCTTGTTGGGGTTTGCTGGTTAAGTGCACAATTAATTTATGAAGTGCATAAAGTTAATCAGTTACCACGTCAAGGAACAAGCGAAGTAGAACAGCATATTCAAGAGCTGTTCGAGCGATTAACACATCAGCTGAAAGCAAACCCTCTGACACGGTTAATGGTGTCAACCAAAGCGGAAGTGCCAATGGTCATTGGCAGGTTAAAGCCAGTAGTGCTGGTTCCAACCTCTATGATAGTTGGGCTAACATCTGTTCAGCTTGAAATGCTTTTAGCGCACGAGTTAGCTCACGTTAAACGACATGATTATCTGATTAATTTCTTCCAAACATTGGTTGAGGTTCTGTTCTTCTTCCACCCATGCGTGAAGTGGATATCTAATCGAATTAGGGTAGAACGTGAATACTGCTGTGATGATATTGCAGTTGGTTGTTGTGGAAACCCTACAGCCTATGCTCGAGCATTGACTAATGCTGAATTAATTAGGCCGAGAAAATATTCCACAACTTGCAATGGCAGCTACTGGCGGAGATTTGAAAAAACGTGTTTTACGTTTGGTCGATCAACAGCATGATTGCTCAGCGAAACCGTCAAATAGTCTAGTGAGCACGCTGGTTGCAGGTTTTACTGGTATAGGGCTGGTTCTTGTTTTTGTTGCGGCACCGCATATGGCAACCGCAGAATTAGCACCTGATGCGCAGTTCGAGCCATCAATTATTGAGTCAGGCGAGGATACTCCTAATACAAGGAGTGATGGAGAAGCTTTAACTTCTAATGCTATAGCAGAGATAGGAAATGGAGACTCCACTTTGCTTTCCTTTGAGAACTCTGATGTTTTTGAAGAAGTAGAATCCGCAAGTGAAATAATAGTTCAGGAAGATGAAGTTTCTAATTATGCTCAGGAATTACCAGACACTCAGGGTAATGAAGTGTTTGATGATGCTATCGATAGCCAAGATTCCGTTGCTGTGCTACCTCCTTTAGACTCAATTGAAAAAGCTAGTCAGAAAACACCGTAGAAGCGACAGAAGCTAATAATCAATCGGATAATTTATCTTTTGTTGCTTTAGATAATGACGTTAATGGAGTTTCTGATAACCCAGTTGTTAACGCGGTATCAAAGCTTAACAAGCCGCTGGTCGAAGAGGTTCAAAAAGTTCAGGAAAGATATGATCCTGAGATTGTTGATCCAAAAATAGTTCGTATGTTTGCACCACAATACCGTAAAAGAGCTCGAAGGAAAGGTATTGAAGCGGAGTTTAGTGTCACCTTTACAGTTGGTGTAAATGGTAGGGCTGCAGACCTTAAGTTCGAAGATGGAGTACACAAGCGTTTTCAACGTTCTGTTCGAACAGCGCTTAAAAAGTGGCGCTTCGAAGCGGGCACTGTAGATGGTAAAAAACAGTCGATGGAAATAACAAGGGTATTTAGCTTTACGGACCCTGGTGATTCTGAAGATAGTTATATTACAGGTTCAAGGCTGCCAAGGCGCCACTAATAGAGTGCTGTTGCCAAGTTTGAATTTCTAAGGTAGTGCCTTGGCACTGCCTCACGGTTGAATTCTTCCAGTCTTGGCCTAAAGCGTTCCTGTCATATCTACAACTCCTTCCGAGCTGCACTGCATTTTTTGTTTGAGTGCATCTGGGATGGGAGTCTTCTGGAAGTCATTTGTTGAAATCATGACATAAACGATTTCACATTCAGCAATCAGGCGATCAGTCTCTTTGTCGTATATAACGACTGAGAGCGTAAAAGATGTGTTGCCTATTTTGGTAACCTGGGTCTCTAACCGGATAATGTCATCAAATTTAGCAGAGCTCTTCCATTTAATGGAAAGGTTAACAACCTGAGTATCAAGGCCTTGATTAAGAAGAGTTTGATAACCTCCCAATGTAGCTCGCATGAACTCTGTTGCCGCTAAATCAGCATAGTCTGCGTATCTCGCATTGAATACAACACCTTGCGCATCGCACTCTGCATAGCGAACTCGAATGAGTAGTTGGAAGGGGGACGTGTCACGGTTTTCCATTTCATCTCTCTTTTTTTGAATGCGCAGGCTAAATTAATAGTAGTCTCTATCATACTAGCCATGCTTATCAATAATGGTATCTATATGAGTTTCTACTGCTCTTAACGCTAGATAATTCCATTGTTCAGGTGTCACGGTTGATGCAATAACATGATGCTTCAGACTGACATAACCATGCAGGAAAGCCCACACCTCTAATGCGATACGTTGTTTTCTTCCCTGAGATGTATGTTCAGGCAATAACAGAGAAGCAAGTTCTATAAGGCGGTTAAAAGCCTGCTCTGATGCTTTCTGCGCAATATCTGATGGCGTATAGCTCGAGTCGCTTTCGCCAAAGATCAATCTGTAGTGTGCTTCGTATTTTTCCGCGATATTCAGGTACCCCTGAACACCCTGCATGATAATGTCTTTTGGGCTTTGTCCTTCTACATCTATATTCATCGCATCGTGAACCAGTTGAAACCCCTCAATATACAACTCGTCTAAAATACCCTGCTTACCGTTGAAATGGCTGTAGATGCCTATAGTGGAGACACCTGCTTTCTTAGATATTGCTCGCACACTCAATGCCGATGTTCCGCCTGAGAGAAAAAGCTCAGTCGCGGCGCTCAAGATTTTACTTTTTGCTTGGCTCATTTTTATTTTGAATTAGGTTGTGTTGACGAATATAACAGCGTTATGTTTAACTATAACAGTGTTATGTTCAATGTGTTTTCAACTTTTATAAGTGGAGAAAGTCATGACTGGCCAAATTCATGAAACGGATTATCTTATTGTCGGCAGTGGTGCTGTAGGTATGGCATTTGCGGATGTTCTTTTAACCGAGACCGATGCGAATATTATGATTGTCGATAAGTATCATAAACCCGGTGGACATTGGAATGTTGCTTATCCCTTTGTCACTTTGCATCAACCATCCGCCTTTTACGGTGTGAGTTCTAGAGAGCTGAGTAAAGGTCATATCGATCAAGTGGGCCTAAACAAAGGACTCAATGAGCTAGCCTCAGGCGCTGAGGTCAGCGCTTATTTTGATGATGTCATGAGAGAACAGTTTCTGCCGAGTGGCAGAGTGACGTACTTTCCAATGTGTGAGTATCAAGGTAACAGGCAATTTGTATCTTCTCTTACCGGGGAGAAGCATGAAGTCATTGTTAGGCGCAAAATTGTCGATGCGACTTATCTCAATACCAATGTACCTTCGACGCATACACCAGAATTCAAAATAGCACCTGAAGTTCAGTTTGTACCGCCCAATGACTTACCAAATGTTGTTAAGCCTCCTAAGGGATACGTGATTGTAGGTGGTGGAAAAACCGCAATAGATACGGTGCTTTGGTTGTTAGAGAAGGATGTAGAACCCGATGATATTTGTTGGATTATGCCAAGAGATGCATGGCTACTAGATCGCAAAAATACACAACCAACAGAAGCGTTTTTTAAAGACTCTATAGGTGCACAAGCGGCACAAATGGAAGCTATTGCACAAGCTGAAACCATGGATGATATGTTTAGCCGGTTAGAAGCGGCAGGTGTTTTTCTGAGAATTGATAAGACAGTCTGGCCACAGATGTTCCATGGTGCGACTATCAGCCAGTTGGAGCTTGAACAGCTTCGCCGAATTAAGAATATAGTGCGATTAGGTCGAGTGACGGATATCAAGTCTGACACTATTGTGCTTGAGCGAGGTGAGGTAGCAACAAGTACAGAGCACCTGCATATCGATTGTTCAGCAAGCGCACTGAAAGATGTCAAAACAAAACCTATTTTTGAGGATGGACTAATAACACCGCAAACCGTACGTTCATATCAGCCGGTTTTCAGTGCTGCCTTTATTGCACATATTGAGGCAGCTTATCCCGAAGAGGTGAAAAATAAGCTATGTAATGTAGTACCGCTGCCGAATACTAACGTCGATTGGATGCGCTTAACGGTCGCTTTTATGATGAATCAACACATTTGGTCTCAGGATGAAAACCTGCGTCAATGGTTGCTTGAAAATCGTTTGGATGGTTTTAGTCAGCTGGTCAGAAGTGTTAAAGAAGATGATTTCGAAAAGCTGAGTATATTGAAGCGATTGAAAGACAATGCACCTATAGCAATGGCTAAACTTCAACAGTTTTTGGCACAAGCAGGGTAGCCGAAATCATTTATTAGAATGGTTGAGCTGAATCAGTTCAGTGATTTTACTGAATTGCGTTCAACCACTTCTGGTTCAAAGACATTTTGAACGTCAGGCATATCTATTTTGTAGACTTGTTTTAAGATGGCTTTTGCAGCCATCTTACCCATGTCTTGAACCGGGTAGTTGATTGTTGAAAGTGTGGGATAGGTATAAGAAGCAAAAACAACGTTGTCGAACCCAAAAATGGAGACATCATTGGGAACGTCTAAGTTATTTTCTCTTGCTGTCGCAATAGCACCCGTTGCCATCTCATCGTTGGCACAAATAGCCGCAGTAAACTCAATATCATTCTCTAAGAAGTGTTTGATGCCTGCGCTACCGCCGATTTGTAGATAATCCCCTTCGTAAACGCGCGCCTGGTCGAACTCTACATTGAATTCCTGGAGTGCACGTTTGTGCCCAACTAAACGTTCTTGGGCATCGGCCTTTCTTTTAGGTCCAGAAATATAAGCGACTTGTGTGTGACCTTTCTCCAACACATGTTTTGTTGCCAGGTATCCACCTAATTCGTTGTCGAGGCTGATACAACGATCGGCAATTTTTGGTATGTGACGGTTAAGGATTATCACTGGGATTTTGCCTTGGCATAAGTTGATGAGGTACTCATCCGAAACAGCTTCGACATGCAGAATCAATGCGTCACAGTTACGACTAATCAGAAATTCGATGTCGTCTTTTTCACGCTGTTCCTCATTGTGTCCTGCGGTAACGACTATATGTTTGTCAGCTTTTCTTAAGACAGACTCGACACCGCTCATGATGCCGCCATAAAACGAGCCGTAAAACTCACTGACTAATACGCCGACGCAATCTGAGCGATTAGAAGCGAGTGACTTGGCGACTAAGTTAGGTTTATAGTCGAGTTGCTCCATGGCTTTGAGAACTTTCTGACGTGTTTTCTCCGATACGCTCAGGTTTTTATTCACAACACGTGAAACTGTTGCGAGAGAGACGCCTGCGAGTTTTGACACTTCGTAAATAGTTGCCATGGATTTCCGTTTACTTATGCATGATTAAAACTGATTGGTAGCGTTCATGTACCAATAACAATAGGCATCTTATTCTATTGATTACTATAGATGATGTCTCGTGATTTTTATGAGCGCTAAAACTAACTCACAAGACCGGTATCGCCTATAAAAAGTTCACTACACGCGCTGAGTGATGAATTCCTTGTAGCAGTGTGCGCTGTCTTTGAGTGTTCGTTCTTGCGTTTCGAAGTCGACATAAACCAGACCAAAGCGTTTCAAATAGCCTTCGGCCCACTCAAAATTATCCATTAAACTCCATGCAAAATAACCATCTACCTTCACGCCTTGTTGAATAGCTTGGTTCAATGCTTCTAAATGAGCTTGATAGTAATTAATTCGAAGTTGGTCCTTTACCTGACCGGATTCAACATGATCATCACCAGCCATTCCATTTTCAGTAATGTAAAGAGGTGGTAGATCGTAAGTGTCATTTAGGGATACGAGCAGATCTGTCAGCGCTTGTGGGAATACCTCCCAACCAATATCTGTTTTTTCGACATCTCCTGGCGGAATTTCTTCATATAAGTGCCCGGCTTTTGCTCGGTACTTTAATCGGGTGTAGAAGTTGATGCCTAAGAAATCGATAGGGTGGTTAATGATGGCTAAGTCATCATCGAGGATATCAGGACGTTGTTCATATGGGAGTTCTTCAATTAAGCTTGGGTAGCTGCCATCCATAATCGGCTTCATATACCATTGATTGATATAGTCATCGGCTTTTTGTGTCGCTAACTTATCTTCAGGAGAATCTGTCAGCGGATAACAAGGCGTAAAATTGAGTACGATGCCGTTTAACGTTAAAGGGCTTTCTTTGGCTAAGACTTGCATCGCAAGGCCGTGAGCCAACAATAAGTGATGTGCCGCTTTACGGCCGAGCATTCTATCTGCTTTTCCCGGTGCGTGAATGCCCACTTCATAACCTAAATAGGCCGAGCAAAATGGTTCGTTTAATGTCGCGTAAGAATGTACGCGATCACCGAATTCTCGAACGACTACTTCAACATAGTCTCTAAAATGATAGGCTGTTTCTCGATTCAACCAACCGCCATGATCTTCATGAATTTGTGGCAAATCCCAATGATAAAGTGTCACAAATGGTTTAATACCAAGCTCATTTAATTTGTCTAACACTTTTAGGTAGAAGTCGACGCCATCACGATTAACCGATTTATCGTTATTGATAATTCTTGGCCAACAGATAGAAAAACGGTAAGCATCCACACCCAAGTCATGAATGAGATTAATATCCTGTTCCCACAGATGATAATGATCGCAGGCAACTAACCCATTTGAGGCATCAACGATCTTTCCTGGCGTATCACAAAAGGTATCCCAAATACTTATTTCTCTCTTTTCCGCCGCACCTTCAATCTGGAATGACGAGGTCGCCACACCATAGACGAAGTCTTTGGATGTTAGAGGAGAAGTTGTTGGGAGAGAAATCTTCATTTTTATCAAATTTCCTATTTTTTTGTGATTCTTCAAATATACTATAATTTATTTTGAAAGCGCTTACATTATTCTTTTTCATTTTTGTGAGGTTTTTTTTAAACAAGCTAATTCTATTACTTTCCCTATGAGCAAGTGATATTTTTAAAGTTCAATTATTACAATTGGTTACGTCATTATTTTTTCTTGTTTAACTAATGCTATTTATTCCGTTTCTCAATATTAGTTTTGGTAGATATGAACATATTGCTTGCATGCTTTAATGAAAGCGCTTACATTTTGGCTTGTTGAGTTCTTGGGTGAAGAAAAAAATCCAAGCTATTTGGGCCAATATAACTAGGTAGAGGAGGAAAGATGAGCAAACACGTTTATGCTGTTGGTATTTCCTGCTCGCAACACAGAGTATTGCCCAAATGAATTTATCGACGATAGATTTAGTGATTATCGGATCCTACTTAGCCGCTTCGTTATTTATCGGATTCTGGATTTCACATAAAGCCTCTCAAAACATGCAGAGTTACTTCTTAGGTGGTAACCGCTTACCTTGGTATGTGTTAGGTATCTCAAATGCTTCGGGCATGTTTGATATTGGCGGCACCATGTGGCTGGTTTCACTGCTGTTTATATACGGCTTGAAAAGCGTTTTTATTCCTTGGGTTTGGCCAACCTTCAATCAAATTTTCTTAATGATTTTCTTATCGATGTGGCTGCGTCGCTCTGGCGTCATGACTGGTGCAGAATGGATACTGTTTCGGTTTGGTGAAGGTAAGGGCGCTAGGCTTAGCCATATCACGGTTGTTATTTTTGCTCTGTTTAGCGTGCTGGGCTTTTTAGCTTACAGTTTTGTCGGTATTGGTAAATTTGCCGCTGTGTTCCTTCCTTGGGAGCTATCCTCTGATCCTCACACCAATGAGATTATATACGGCTTGATATTCACTGCTATTACGACGGTTTATGTTGTGAAGGGCGGTATGTTCAGTGTTGTTATTACCGAAGTTGTTCAGTTTCTAGTGATGACGATAGCGTCGATAGCTGTCGGTATTATCGCAATGATGACAGTGTCTCCGGATATGTTGGCGAAGGTCACACCGGCAGGGTGGACAGATCTCAGTTTTGGCTGGGTATTGGAAATCGATTGGACGGAACAGCTGCAAGCCGCCAATGATCGTATTGCCAATGATGGTTATTCGATGTTCTCTATTTTCATGATGTTGGTGCTATTCAAAGGGATTTTGGTGAGTCTTGCTGGTCCCGCGCCGAACTACGATATGCAACGCATACTGTCCGCTAGGTCGCCTCAAGAAGCAGCGAAGATGAGCTGGTTTGTTAACGTGGTCTTGATATTCCCCCGCTATATGATGATTGCTGGTCTCACGGTATTAGCACTTGTGTTTTTCGTTGATGAACTTCGTCTAATGGGTGTTGACGCTGACTTTGAACAGATTCTGCCTTTTGCCTTGAATAACTATATACCGACAGGGTTGTTGGGATTAGTGATTGCTGGTCTGCTAGCGAGCTTTATGTCGACTTTTGCTGCCACGACTAATGCGGCGCCTGCTTACTTAGTCAATGACATCTATAAGAAGTACATCAATAAAAATGCGGATGATAAAACGTATGTTTATGCCAGCTACGTGGTTTCTATCGCCTTTGTCTTTATCGGTACTTTTATCGGGCTTTGGGTGCCTTCGTTAAATGATGTCATTTTGTGGTTGGTGTCTGCTTTGTGGGGAGGCTATACCGCAGCTAACGTTTTTAAGTGGTATTGGTGGCGATTCAACGGCTTTGGTTACTTTAGTGGCATGGCTGTCGGCATTCTTACTGCCATTCCATTGATATTTATTGATGTTAATCCGCTTTATGGGTTCCCTGTTCTGTTTGCGTTGAGTGCTACAGGTTGTCTTGTCGGCACCTTGATGACACCGCCAGATGACATGCAAGTGCTTAAAAACTTCTATACCAAAACTAGGCCTTGGGGGTTCTGGCGTCCAGTGCTAGAAGAGCTGCAAAAGGCCGATCCTAACATCCAACCCAATACTGACTTTAAACGCGACATCAGCAATATCTTAGTGGGCGTTTTATGGCATACCTCACTAACTGTCACACCTATTTTCATGGTGATTAAAGACTGGCAAAGCTTTGGCATTAGTGCAATTTGTGTTGTAGCCAGCTCGGTTTACCTGAAGTTCTTCTGGTGGAATAAGTTGGATGACGAGCCTAGCTCTTCAACTTCTTCTTTTGATGAAGCAGCACATTACTCAGAGAGTTCTTAACGTGAGATTACAAGTAAAAGAAAAAGTAGGGTATGCGCTTGGCGATGTTGCCTCTAATTTCTATTGGCGTGTTTTCGATGTCTTCCTATTTATTTT
This sequence comes from Alteromonadaceae bacterium M269, assembly GCA_004353515.1. Lineage (GTDB taxonomy): Bacteria > Pseudomonadota > Gammaproteobacteria > Enterobacterales > Alteromonadaceae > M269. Next base: position 170,784 of record SMNZ01000006.1, read on the forward strand.
TTACACCGATGTTTTTGGTCTAGCGCCAGCCGCCGTAGGCACCATGATGTTAGTTACCAGGATTATTGATGCCTTTTCGGATCCCGTGATGGGAGCTTTGGCAGATAGAACACAAACACGTTTTGGTAAGTTCAGGCCTTATTTGCTGTGGGGCATTCTTCCATTAGCGACAGCTGGTGTTCTGACGTTCACCATTCCCGACTTCTCCGAAGGAGGAAAGCTCATTTGGGCTTACGCGACTTATATTTTCATGATGCTGGCTTACACCTTCATCAATGTACCTTACGGAGCTATGTTAGGGGTTATTACGTCTGATACTCAGGATAGAACGTCCTTAAGCAGCTTCCGTTTTATTGGTGCCTTTAGTAGTGGAACCTTAGTGGCCTATATGACACCAAAGCTGGTGGAATACTTTGGTGCAGGGAATGAAGCATTGGGTTGGCAATACACTATGGGGCTTTATGGTGTTGTCGCTGCTTTGCTCTTTGTTGGCACTTTCTCAATGTGTAAAGAGAGAGTTGTAAGCCATCAATCAGCACCAGTGAGTGTTCGTCAGGATTTGACAGATCTATTTCATAACAAGCCTTGGTTAGTCCTGTTCTCTCTTGCTCTGATTATCATGTTGACCATTACCATCCGTGGCAGTGTCGGAACTTTCTACTTTAAATATTATGCAGAGAGAGAAGATCTTATTGGCACTTTCAGTGCAGTCTATCTCATCTGCTTGGCTATAGGCGCAGCTATCACACCTATACTGACTCGCTTCTTCGATAAACGTCGACTTTTGATTATTTTGATGAGTTTAGTAACAGCACTTTCTTTCGTTTTTTACTTTGTGCCCAGAGAAAGCATTGCACTGATGTTTGTTATCCAAGGTGCCATAGGTTTGTGCTTAGGGCCTAAATCTCCCTTGGTTTTCTCCATGTATGCCGATACTGCGGATTACGCCGAATGGAAAACCGGGCGCAGAGCGACTGCAATGGTTTTTGCGGCCGCCGCTTTTTCTCAGAAATTAGGTGGCGCTATTGCCGCGGCTACTATCGGTGGCGTTTTGAGTTATATGGGCTATGTCGCTAATGCTGTTCAAAGTAATACATCAAATCACGGGATTGTGCTGTTGATGACCATTATTCCTGGCTTTTTTGCATTAGTCTCAGTGTGGTTCGCACGTTTTTATTCATTGGACGCTGATCAACTTGCTCATGTTCAATCAGAGCTTAATGAGAGAAAAGCGAGTGAGGCGTTCTAGTATGAAGCAGAATGTTGTTTTTCGCTGCTCCGAGAGTGATGAGAGCGTATCTCTGTATTCACCGACATTGATGCCGAACGCAGGTGGCTTTTTATGGAATAAAAAGCTGATGATTCAAATGAATTGTCGTGGATACGCCGTTGCGCAGCACATGCAACCAGAACCTTCGAAATACGCTTATGGGCCTGCAATCGAAGGAAAAACTTTTATGCAGCCTGAGCATCATTACTATGCACATCATCCAGGCCGATTTTTTTATCTGAAGGATGAAGAAAGCGGAGAGGTATTTTCGTTACCTTATGAACCTACCCGTAAAACGTTCGATGAGTTCATTTTCACTCATCGCGCTCATTCTCTGCATTGGGTATTAACTCTCGATGAAGTCGTGTTTGAACTGACATTAAAGTTACTCGGTGATGAAGCCGCGGAACATTGGCACTTAAAGATTAGTAATGGCGGAAGTTCTACTCGTAAATTCAGTTTATATTCCTATTTCTCAATAGGTTATATGTCCTGGATGAATCAATCAGCGACTTACGATGAGAGTTTGCAGTCCATTATTGCAACCAGCGTAACACCCTATCAAAAGGTGGATGAGTTTAAGAAAAATCAGCACCTCAAAGACTTAACTTACTTTTTCTCTGAGAGAAAGCCAGATTCGTGGTTGGCACAACAAGGTTTATTTGAAGGAGAAGGTGGGCTGCAAAGTCCTGATGCGTTGTTAGGCGAAAGTTTACCCAATCAGGCTTGTCACTACCAAGTGCCTGCGGCTGTGATGCAGTATCGGTTGTTACTGGGAGCAGAAGACACGGAGCAATTCAATTGGGTATTCGGACCCGCTAAAGATAGACAGGAGATCGAACATATTATTAATGTGTTCGCTCAGAATCAAAAAACAGCAGTAGCATATGCTGCACAAAAGAGCTGCCTCAAGGTTTCTACACCAGACAAAACGTTTGATCATTATGTGAATCACTGGTTGCCTCGGCAAGTATCCTATCATGGTGAATCTAATCGCCTCACAACAGATCCTCAAACGCGCAACTTTTTGCAAGATGCAATGGGGATGGTTTTTCTGGATCCGGAAGCAGCGAAAAAGGGATTCTTAAAAGCACTGTCTCAGCAATCTTCAACTGGTGCAATGCCTGACGGGATCTTGTTGCACCCAGATGCTGAACTTAAATATATCAATACAGTTCCCCATTCGGATCATAACGTTTGGTTGCTTATTTTCCTGTCGACTTATCTACAAGAAACGGGCGACCTGGGCATCTTGCAAGCATCTTGTCCGTTCAGTGATTATCAAGCCCCTGCAAGCGTGTTTGAACATATACAACGCGCAATGTGTCGCTTAGTGAAGCAAGTTGACCATCGTTCATTGAGCTATATTTATCAAGGTGATTGGTGTGATCCAATGAATATGGTAGGGGTGAAAGGCAAAGGTGTTTCTGCTTGGCTAACTCTTGCAACGAGTTATAGCTGTTCACTATGGTCAGAGATATGCGAAAGTGCAGGGCAAGAGGTTGTCAGTAGGGACTGGGCCAACCAAGCAAAACAGTTTAATGACGCAATAAATCAATATTGTTGGGACGGTCAGTGGTATGCACGAGGCATCACTGATGACGGTCGAGTTTTCGGCGTTTCAAACGATGCCGAGGGTAGGATATTCCTTAATCCTCAAACCTGGTCAATCCTCTCGGGGGCTGCTAGTCCGAGCAAGATAAAAGCTATGCTGGGCCAGATTGATCAGCAATTGGATACACCTTTTGGACCTATGCTTTTAGCGCCTAGTTATACGGCCTTTCAGAAAGATATAGGACGCCTGACACAGAAGTCGGCTGGAGTGGCTGAAAACGGATCTGTATACAATCACGCCTCAGCTTTTTATATCTACAGTCTTTATCAGATTGGTGAGAGTCAGCGCGCGTATTCTGCTCTGCGAAAGATGTTAGTCGACTCGACTGATGCACTCACTAAGGGGCAGTTACCGGTTTATATTCCTAATTATTACCGCGGTGCTTATCACCAATACCCGGATTACGCAGGTAAGTCGAGTCAGCTGTTTAATACGGGAACTGTTGCTTGGTATTACCGTAGTGTTATCGAAGGATTATTTGGCTTAAAAGGACATGAACAAGGGTTGGAGATATCGCCTCAGCTGCCTGACGAATGGGACGAAGCAAAAGTTAGCCGACAATTTAGGCAAGCTACTTTTCATGTCGAATATAAGCGAACAGATGCGATAACGGGTATGCAGATCAGTGCTAACGGCTCAGTTGTTGATTGGAATGTAATAACCGATATCGTTGCTGGGGAAACCTATTCTGTTAGCGTGACGCTTCCTCGCAGAGTAAAACGCTCATGAGTGCAGTAACGCCAATACTTGTTATTGTTATGGGGGTTAGTGGCGTTGGTAAGTCAACCATTGCATCGACTGTGGCTACTCGCCTGAATATGGCGTTTATTGAAGCTGATGAGTTTCATAGCGATGAGGCTATCCAGAGCATGGGCTGTGGCATTCCTTTGACTGATGAATTAAGACAAGGGTGGATCGAATGCCTTTGCAATGCCGCTAACCAGTATATTCTTAACAATCAATCAGTGGTTTTGGCCTATTCAGGTTTAAAGACAAAACATCGCGCTCAGTTCAGCGCCTTACCATGCCGTACTTTATTTCTGCTACTTGATGCGTCCTTTGATTTGCTGAGAGGGCGGCTTGCTGAACGTAAAAATCATTTCTTCCCCGAGTCCTTATTACAGAGTCAGTTTGAAGATTTCGAACCTCTAACGAGCGACATCAATTCGCGCAAAGTGAATGCGGAGCGAGCTGAAGAGTTTGTTATCGATGAATGTCTAAAACATATAAGGGATTTTAAAGAATGAAACTGTATGTTGGATTCTGTATTGCGTTAATAAGCAGTGTTTATGCGTGGGCCGATAAAGCAACTTATGTCAATCAGGCACCAGTTATTGATGGCAATGCGGATGAAGCGTTTTGGCAACAAGGGCCTTGGTACAAGATAGATAAACACATCCTTGGCGAACTTCCTTCCGAACAAGACTTTAGTGGTCGCTATACATTGCGTTGGGATAAAGACTTCTTATACCTACTCGCTGAAATACAAGATGACATACTGTTTGATGCCCATCCTGACCCTCGAGAACGGTATTGGGATGATGATTGTTTAGAGATTTTTATCGATGAAGATTACTCTGGTGGTGAGCACTTACAAAACGACAATGCTTTTGCTTATCACGTAGGGTTAGACAATCAGTCGGTTGATATAGGCCCTGCTCATAAAGATGGCTCTGTTAATGTTCGTTTGCTTAACGAGCATATTCACTCTGAATGGAAAAGGTCAGCTGAATCGCCTTTTATCATGACTTGGGAGCTCGCAATCCGTGTTTTTGACGACACGTATTCCGACTCGTCGCACAACAAGTCCGTTACGTTGCAAGAAGGTAAAAAGCTCGGCTTTATGCTGGCATATTGTGACAACGATGGAAGCGCTGAGCGTGAACACTTTATGGGGTCTCACGAAATTAAGCCGGTAAACGGTGATAAGAACTTGGGTTACAAAGATGCCTCAGTTTTTGGCGAATTGACGCTAGTTAAGTAAATTTTTATTGTCTTTTGAAGTATGTAAGCACCCGCATACTTCTCTGTTGTATAAAGGAGAAAATGCCTTGAAACGTTTAAAATTAACACTCACAGCTTGCCTACTTATAGGCTTATATGGTTGTAACGGTCCTCAACCATCTACTTCTGAAAATGTGGTGAGTCAGTTGAAGCTGAGTGAGACGACACCAGAGAAGTTTGTACAGAGTCTTGTTTCACAAATGACCTTGGCAGAGAAAGTTGGTCAAATGACTCAAGCAGAACGCAACAATGTTACGCCAGAAGATATCAAGAAGTACTTCCTTGGTTCTGTGCTAAATGGTGGTGGCTCTGTGCCGGGTGAAAATAGGCCTGAGGATTGGCGAGCCATGATTGATGCCTATCAAGCGGCGGCTCTTGATACACGCCTTGGAATTCCGTTTATTTATGGGACGGATGCGGTGCATGGTCACAATAATGTTAAGGATGCGACGATATTTCCACACAACGTTGGTCTAGGCGCGATGCGTAACCCTGATTTGATGGAGAAAATTGGTAAAGCAACCGCAGCTGAGGTTGCGGCAACGGGCGTTCATTGGAATTTCGCACCAGCGCTTTGTGTCTCGCGTGATAAAAGGTGGGGTAGAGCCTACGAGTGTTACGGTGAGAAACCTGAAATTGGTGTGAGCTACTCAGGCCGCTATGTCAAAGGCATGCAGGAGTCTGGGCTTGTGCTTGCAACAGCTAAACACTGGGTCGGTGATGGCGGAACCACTTACGGTACCGGCGATCATGATTATGTGATTGATCGCGGTGATACCCGCGTTAGTGAGCAAGAACTGCGTGATATTCATATTGCTCCCTATCTAAATGCTTTTAAGCAAGATGTTGGCTCTGTTATGTATTCATATAGCAGCGTTAACGGGCTTAAAATGCATGAAAACGCACGCATCAATAACGATATTTTAAAAGGTGAACTCGGCTTTGATGGTTTTGTTATTTCGGATTGGCAGGCTATTGAAGAAATTGCCGCAGAAACTAATCGCGAGCGCATTGTTAAAGCGATAAACGCAGGCCTTGATATGGCAATGGAGCCTGAGTTCTGGCGTGAATACATCACCGATATTACCGCAGCAGTAAATGATGGTGAGATTCCTATGGCACGTATTGATGATGCGGTAACTCGGATACTTCTGCAGAAAGTGCGTTTGGGATTGTTTGATTCACCTATGGCGGCTGATAGAACAACAGACTTTGATGGCGTTTTAGGAAATCAGGCGCACAGGGACATTGCCAAGCAAGCGGTACGTGAATCTCAGGTTGTACTCAAGAACGAGGGTATCTTGCCACTGAACAAAGGGTCCAAGATTCTCGTCGCAGGTTCTCATGCAGACGATATCGGTCTTCAATCTGGCGGCTGGACTATTGAGTGGCAAGGTGGAGAAGGTGATATTACTCAAGGCCAAACCATACTGGATGGGATCAAGCAACACGCGAGTGATGTAACTTTCTCTAAAGATGGAAGCGGTGCTGCAGGTCATGATGTCGCTGTTGTAGTTGTCGGTGAAAAACCTTATGCAGAAGGAGCTGGAGATTATGACGTTCAACCTTGTGAGCATTGCCAACCTTTAACACTGAGCGATGAGCAATTAGCGACTATTGCTAAGGTTCGTGAAGCAGGCGTTCCTGTGTTGGTTGTCTTAGTCTCTGGTCGTCCGTTGTTGATTAGCGACGAATTGCCTGAGTGGGATGGACTAGTTGCGGCTTGGTTGCCAGGAAGTGAAGCTGATGGGGTTGCGGATGTTTTATTTGGAGACTTCAAGCCTAAAGGTAAGTTACCTGTTTCTTGGCCATCGACCTTGGAAGATGTAAATAAGAATACGGGTGATGCGGGTTATCAACCTCTATTTGACTATGGCTACGGCTTGACGTTTTAGTCGCTTCTAGGAGGAATTCATCATGGCATCTATACCATCTAGTCAATCTGCAGCGACTTCAGAAACACCGACTCAGTCTGTGTGGCCTTTGGTTGCGCTAACCTCATTGTTTTTTATGTGGGGTTTTATTACTGCACTAAACGACATTCTTATTCCGCACCTTAAAGGTGTGTTCAGCCTGACTTATACACAAGCAACTTTGATCCAGTTTTGCTTCTTTGGGGCTTACTTCTTGGTGTCTGTGCCGGCTGGAGCTCTGGTCAATAAGATAGGTTTTCAGAAGGGAATCGGTGTAGGTCTGAGTATTGCTGCTATAGGGTGCTTACTGTTTATACCTGCAGCAAAACTTGAAGTTTATGCCATGTTTTTAGGTGCTTTGTTCATCCTAGCAAGTGGTATCACCATCTTGCAGGTTTCTGCGAACCCCATGGTGACACTTATGGGTGATCCTGACACTGCGTCGAGTAGATTAACCTTAACGCAGGCGTTCAACTCTTTAGGGACAACCATAGCGCCTAGCTTGGGTGGTTATTTGATATTTTCGTCTGTTTCTGAACAAAGTGCGGGAGCTGATACTGTTATTCTGCCTTATGTCGTTCTTGCAGCAGCACTCTTCTTTATCGCCGTTTTTATGATGCGTATGGCCTTCCCTAAAACTGCAGGTAGCGGTGAGGACGAAGCGCTAGGTGATCACTCTTTTGTTTCCTTGATGCAGCTAAGCAAGCCTCTATTTTGGGGCGTGATTGGTATCTTTGTTTATGTTGGTGCTGAAGTATCAATCGGGAGCTTTATTATCAACTTCTTGGGAGAAGAATCAGTTGCAGGGTTGGAAGAAATTGAAGCTGCAAATTACCTCACCTATTACTGGGGCGGGGCTATGGTCGGTCGCTTCTTTGGTGCAGCGTTGATGCAGAAAATTAAACCTGGTTTGTTGTTGGCGATTAATGCGGCGACTTCCGTCTTGCTTATTTTATTGGCAGTGACAACGAGCGGCAGCTTAGCGATGTGGTCAATTTTGTTAGTGGGGCTTTGCAATTCCATTATGTTCCCGACTATTTTCAGTTTGGCATTAAGGGATTTAGGTAAATACACCAGTAAAGGCTCGGGACTATTATGCTTGGCGATAGTCGGCGGTGCTATTATTCCTGTTCTTCAAGGTAAGCTTGCCGACACTATTGGGCTTCAGATTTCCTTTGTCATACCGGCTGTTTGTTATCTTTTCATTGCTTATTACGGCTTAGTTGGATCTCAACATAAAGTTGAAAAGCTTTAATTAACATCATTGGTTAGGCGCCTGTTTCTGAGGCGCCTCATAGGACTAGCTTAATTTGGAACATCGATAACAATAACTTCGCTATCTTCAAGTGCGTTTATCTGTATCGAATTTTCTTTTGTTATCTCCGCTCCATCCCCCTGCGTTAACCTGACGTTTTCAGAACCATTCGTTATTTCAAACGTTCCTTTTGAAGCTAAAACATAAGCTTGGTCTTGTATTTTGTGCTCAGTAGTTGTGTCGGACTTAAGCTGCCCTCCATAAATTCGAGCATCTTGATAAATAAAGAGCGCATTATCTTTGTCTTCCTCAAAACCTGAAACCAACAACGGTAAACTCGATGAACTCTCCGTTGGAAATTGGCGGCTTTCCCAGCGCGGTTTTACACCTGCTTGTTTGCTCTCTATCCAGATCTGGTAAAGAGTTAATGGTTCGGTCGAAAGATTGTATTCAGAGTGCATGATACCTGTGCCAGCACTCATGACTTGAACTTCGCCGGCTTGAGTTGTGCCTCTGTTACCCAGACTATCTTCATGAGTAATAGCACCGCTTCGAACAAAAGTAATGATTTCCATATTGTGGTGTGGGTGAGGAGGAAAGCCGCTGTTAGGCGCTACCCAATCGTCATTGATAACTCTTAACTTGCCAAAACCAATACGCTTGGGGTTGTAGTAGTGTGCAAAGCTGAAGTGATGATTGGCTTTTAGCCATCCATGATTAGCTTTACCGAGTTCGGAATAAGGAATATGCGTAATCACTTTTTTGCCCTGTCTTGATTCAATAGGGTTTTATTCTAGGGAAATCAGGTGAGATGATTAACAGGGCTTATTTGTTTGATATGTTCTAAAAATTTGAACGTTTAAAAACAAACATGAAAAATAGCAGGTGTTAGCCGCTCTGCATTTAGGAGAGCAGCTAACATCATTTGAGGTTTATGGGTTTGTAGTTAAATAAACTGCTTTTGTCTGAGTACCGCTAGCTTGCAAACCACATTGATCAGTATTTTCCGTTACAACGTTAACCCTGTGACCAGAGGCTTTTGCTGTCATGAGTAGAGAGAGTACCTCTTTACGTTCGTCAGCTGACCAACCGTCGAAGAAGCTCCAGTAAGAGCCTGAGGTATTGCCAGGGTGATTTAAGTACACCACTGCTCTTAGTCCGTACCCTTTTTCTACCCAGATTCGTCCGATGTATATGTCTTTGCAATCCGTAGTAGAGGCATTCGCCACTCCAGAGAGAGTTAATAAAATAAGTGCGATAATTTTTTTCATAATGATTCCATTTCCATAAATGATTGATTTGAGCTGTTGAGCGTTGAATTTGTAGAGAGCAAAGTCGTGCCAAGAGCATTTGTTAGTGAGATTAAAGAGAGTCTATTAACTACGGAGTTTGGTTTGTAATGACATGAGTAGCCATAAGTTAGAGAGTGACGTCCTTTGTGAGATTGATGCATATCCTTCGCGCTTGTTTCACTCGTAGTTAGATAACCGACATTTTGCCAGATTAACGAACTTAAGAGAATAGTCTAAATCCTTTCAGGGTTGACTCTCCCATTATAGTAAGCCTATCTCTTAGTTGATAATATATTTAAATTCAATGGCTTACCGTTATTTTTTAAGTCTGTTTTCTGAATGGTTCCAAAAATTTCTTGCGTCATTGGATTACATGTGTAATCCTTTGTTTAAGTTGAATTACAAATGTAATCTAAATGGATATCAGCAAAACTGAACTCAAAGTCTTAAAAGCAATTTGGCAAGACCATCCAGTGTCCTCCAATGAAATTATTGAACGATTGAATAATGGAGGAGAAGAGTGGCATGAAAAAACTGTCAAAACTCTGATTGGACGTCTCGTTAAAAAACAGGCTATAGATTTCCATAGAGAAGGTCGTCGATATCTCTACTTTCCTCTGGTGAGCGAAGAGGATTATCAATTCCAACAAAGTGATAGTTTGATCAGTGGGTTTTTCAAAGGAAAAGTTTCTCCACTGTTTGCCATGTTTGCGCAACAAAACAAGCTAAATCAAGATGATATTCAAGAGCTAAAACAGCTTATTGAACGTTGGGAGAAAGACAATGACTAGCTGGCTTATTGAACAAACGTTGCTTGTGACTTTGATAGTAAGTTTGTTGTTACTTCTAGGAGGTTGGTTGTCGAGAAAAATAGGCACGAGCAACCACTATATGCTTTGGTTTATCGTGCCAGTGAGTTTGATCATCAACTCACTTGATCTCTCGTTGTTAGTCAATCGAAGCCCGGTGACTACTTTCTTAGTAACGACTAAGTCACAAGCTAGTCAATTGGCCTACACAGGGTTAGGTATTGAAGATTGGTTGAGCTTAATCTGGGGCGTTGGGTTCTGCCTAATGGCAAGCTACATTTTGGCCGTTCATATCCAAAGCTTAAAAAGCATGAGTAAGCAGATAAAGGTAGCCGATGAAATACCAACATTCGATTATAAAACGATCGATCCCAAGTTAACGGTAAGGTTTGTCGACCAAAGCATTAGCCCTTTTCTGTCTGGTGTCTTATTTCCTAAATTAATAGTCCCTGCCGACTTCCAACAGATGTTTAGCAAAGAGCAGCAGAAGCTCATTCTGGCTCATGAGTCCGTTCATTTTCGACGTAAAGATATTCTCTGGAATCACCTTGCCTTAGCTTTATTAACACTTTTTTGGTTCAACCCCATTTGCTGGCTGGCTTATCGGAAGTTTCGTCTACTTCAAGAACTATCTTGTGATCAGACGGTTATGGCAGGCAGCAATAAAGAAACTCGCCTCGTGTATGCAAAAGCATTACTCAACGCGAGTAGTCGTCATCCTGTCTTTAATCTTAGTCAACTCACTTTTGGAGAAAAGAGTATGTTAAAAGAACGTCTTAATCAGCTTAAAACTCATCAAGGATCGAGCTTAGTTGGTAAGTTTATCACTGCGGTCGGTATAGTCGCTGTTGGTTCTATGCTGACGATCGCAAATGCAGATCTCCCAAAAACCTCGGAGGATGTGAAACCTATCGTTAGAATAAACCCTGTGTATCCCTCTGAAGCTATAGAAAAGAAGCTCGAAGGTTTCGTTAAATTGGCATTTGATGTCAACTCTAATGGATTGGTGTCTAATATTAAAGTGATGGAATCAAGCCCCAAAGGGGTATTCGATGACAGTGCGAGAGTTGCTTTAAGTCGCTGGAAATATGCTAACCACACTGGTGAGACAGTAAATTCAGCTGTCCAACTAGATTTCCTGCTGGAACAAGATCCTATCGAAAAAGTCTCGATTATCGCTAATGACTAAATAGCCTAAGCTTTGCATAAGCAAAGCCGTTTCAATTCGTGTCACCCGGACCCGCTTCCTGACAGGCGGGTTTATTTTTAGTGAGTAAAGAGACTTTTAGCAGCGGTTGGACGATCAAACAAATACCCTTGTGCTAGGGTAACGCCGCATGACTCCAGGACTTGGCGTTGCTCTTGTGTTTCGACGCCTTCTCCCAAGGTAACTCCATCAAGCTCATGAATGCGTTGTCTCGTTTGTCTTATCTCTTCGGCAACTTCGTCCTGTCCTTGTATGCGCCTAATGACAGTAATACAAAGCTTAACTATTGATGGTTGCAGTTGTTCCACTGTATCTAAATCGAAGAAACCACAACCTGTATCGTCAAGCGATAATCGAATACCTCGCTCTTTTAATGCCTGTACTCTTTCTTTAATTTGCTCAGCACTTTCGAGAGGCAGGTGTTCGGTAAGCTCAAACACTAGGCGCGGCAAGATTGCTTGGTATTGGCTGGCTTGAAGAAGTGATTCCAATTTTTCACTCATCAAAAGCTTAGGCCCAATATTTAAAGATACCCAATAAGCTTCTGGAATATCAGGAACCCAATCCAAGGCTTTTTCTATGCATAGCAACTCAAGCTCATCCGTTAAACCAAAATGAGCAGCACTATTGAACAGTAAGTCAGCCCTCTGAATCGCACTATCTTCAGGCCCGCGAGTGAGTGCTTCATACCCAACTATATCTCCTGAAGGCAGGCTTACAATTGACTGAAAGAAGGTCTGTATCGATTTATCTAGCAGTATCTGTTCGAACTGAGTTCGACTGATAGGTGCATAAGGCGACATGTCTTGGTCAGCGTCGTCAAGCTCAAACTGCTTAACGTCTTCAAGAGCTTTTGCCTTAAGCTCGTTATATTGGTCGATATTCAGTTGTTGTGGTGCGATATGTTCTGGAAGCTCAGCAATGGCAATACTGAAAGATATCTTGCGGCCGGTTGCTAAGCCAAGCTGCTCAATAAAGACTTCCCGGATAAGCTTGCGTCCGTTTTGAATTATGATGGGTTTTTGTTCCTCTATGTCCATCATCGCGCCATCATTCTTTGCTTCGAATATGGAGTGGCATTGCCCAACTTCTTTGCACTCGAAGGCTTGAGTGAACTGATAGCGATTTAATAAATCACTCATCGAGGAAAATGCTGCATTTTGAATGTCTTGCCAAGCTCTTCCTGTGACTTGCTGACCAAAAATGGCTTCAAAATGCGCTATTTCATGTATTTCAAAAATAAATAGGAACTGATTCTTCATCCAGTTTCAGCCTATATTTGCAAGCTTTGTTTATATAACTCAAGTGCTTGAGACGGTTCTTGCTGTTGCTCTTTTACTCTGGCCAGTAAGAGCACGTCTTTATTATCCGATGCTAGCCTAATGGCTTTCGCCAAAGCACGTTCTGCCAAGTCCCAGTCTTTAGCATTAAACGCAACCTGTCCTAACACAGAAAGTAACTCTGCATTTTCGCTGTCTTTCTTGAGCCAATTCTCTAAACATTTAATGGTTGATGTCGGGTTGGTTAAGTGCAGCTCTCTAAACAGAGGGAATAAGAGTTTCTGAGGCTGTTTAGATTGGAAGTTGAGTAATGCTTCTTCCGCGTCTTTATGCATACCCTGTCCAATAAGTTGTTCGACATAGGCTGATTGCTGAGCAGGATCATTGCGAGTTTTTCTTGGTAGGCTTTGCCAATATTGTTTCAATGGATTTGCGCCTTCTTTGCTGGCGAGTTCAGCATAGAAACCTTGCGCGGTCTGCTTCATCCAATATTGGTAATCTTCAACCGATAGCTGTTTTTTCCAACTGGATAAGTTATCTCTGAGTTGTTGCCATTGCCCACTTTCCGCTAATGCCTGCACCCAAAGTAAGACAATACGCTTGTTCTTCTGTTCTTTTTCCGACAGTTGCTTTATTTGAGAGATCGCTTCGCCGGGGTTTCTTTGCTTAATATGATGCTCAATCAAGTGGATAGTTGCAGCCAATTTACTGGCTCGCTCATTTTGAGCTCTTTCCCACAAGGTCACTGCTTTATCTGAGTGTCCGAGGTTATTAGCCGCTTGAGCTGCGGCGAGTAGCTCAACTCCTGAGAACTTACCGTCACCAACATGGGAGAGTTGTTTCTCAGCTTCACTGTAATTAGCTTCATCCAATGCTACTAAGCCTTGGGTAAATGCTTTGTTATGCTTTCTATCTGACCAGCCACTAAACCATTTTTGTGAGCCGGATAGAATCCTAATTATCCTAATACTAATCCAGGCCAAGGCCAGAATTGCGCCGCTCGATAGCAAGAGTATGACTGCAAGGCTAACCATACTCATTTCAATCACCCATCTATCTAAGGCGATAACAACGCTTGATTGGTTTTCTATTAGCATAGGCCCAACAAGCAGGCCTATTATTAATATCGCGAGAAATAGTATAAGAACTCTCATTATTCTATTCTCTCAGATGGGGTATTAATCCTATCTCTTAATTTTCCTTCGAGAGGTGCTGAGGACTCAAGTTCACTAGGGTAGTTCCTAGAAATATCGAGTTGGGAGAGCTCTATGAGTTGCTCTCTAAAGCCAACGACCTGATAGTTATCGCTTTCGAAAAACCGAAGAGAATCAACCGATTGGTTTATGTAGTCGATGTAGAGTGTTTTATCAGATGCAAGTAATGCACTTTGCGCCAATAACAAATTGTACTTGAGCTTCTCACGAGTTAACCACTGTTGTTGTTCTGATAGTAATGGTGTTTCTTCTACAACTCGGTCGTATACCTTAATATCAAGTACCTTTTTCCAACTGCTTAGCAGGTTTTCTTTCCAATCACTTACCGAATCAGTGATTTCATTCTGATCTTCCTCTTCTTCAAAAGAGTTGGGTATCAACATCATCGCAATAGGCATACTGTCGATGCTTTTTATCAACCCTGTGATTTTTAACGCAATAGCGGTTGTTGGAACCTGATTTATTTGTTGTAGATTGACTATGTCCTTGGCTACCAGTTCTCTGATAGGAATCAAGCTGGGATCATTAATATCAGCAAGACGTTGATCGGCGGTTTGTAACATCAGTATTGCCGTTTGCGTATCCTGTTCTAGCCACAGCTTGCGTCCTGCCATTCTGACAAGATAATCAGCTTCGGCTAGTAACCAGTCACTCGGTCTTCTACCGGATATTTCATTGATTCTGTTCTGAATCGCGTCAGCTTTAAGAGAGGTGCTGTTGAGTTGATCAAATACGGGTGATAAGGCGTTGGCAGTCGCATTATTTTGTCGTTCTAGGGATTGCGCCAAAACATTATCTAAACGCTGCTGTTGAGCCCTGAATTGCTCGTTAACACTGTTTTGGGCCTGCTGTTTTTGCCCTTCAATTTGTTGCCAAAACCAATAACCACCGCCGGCTAAACCTAAGATAAGCAGTAAATTTAGAATGCTAAATATCCATAAAGCTATTGTTTTAGGTTGTTTGGTTTCCGTAGGCTTTCGGCGAGAAGATGGCTGCTTTTCAGCTTTTTTGGTGGCTGCTGAGCTATCGACTTCAGGTGAAGCCTTGGGTTTTTCTTGAGCCTTTGATTCTGATACCTGCTGCTTCAGAGCATCTAATTTTTGCTGTTGCTCTGTTGTCACATCATCTGGCTTGTTTGATTCTGAAGTAGCATCCGCTTCAGGCTTATCCGTCATTAATGACTCCGTTATCTAATAAGTTCTTGCAGGTTTCGTAGAGATTATCAATGTGTGCAGAAGGGCTAACGATGACATGGTTTATCCCATTATTACGCGCAATTTCTGCCGTTCTTTGACTCACGACTACCCAGGGTTTTAAACGCCATTCGGAGCTCAAATGATTACACGCTAGCTCAATAATTTCGCCGCTTGTTGCTACAACGCAATCTGTCGGTTGTTCATACTGACCTATTTTTTCAATTACCGCTATATTAGGCAATCTTTCGTAACAATCAAAGTTTTCTACTTTGGCTCCTATAGCGCTTAATGCTTGCGTTAGAAGTGTCCGACCACCAACACCTTTGACGAGCGCAATGCCCTTGTCTTTGACATTCTGAAGAGCGGGCATGGACAACAACCCCTCGCTGGTGGCTAATTGTGGAATTTCGTTCGGTATTCCTAAGGTATCTAATACGGATGCCGTGCTCTGACCAACACAAAGGTTAGTTATTGAAGGCCACAGCTGCCCTTGCATCTGTTTACACACAATCTGTGCAGCGTATGTGCTGGTAAAAATGGTGATATCGGGTGGAGAACTAGACAGCAACTCTTGCACCAGTCTTCGGCAGTTGTTATCTATGGACTGTATTTTGATTGCAGGCATTCCAACAGCGGTTATGCCTCTCTGTTGGAATGCATTCACCGTGTCTTCGCATTTCCCTTCAGGGCGTATGATTAATGCGGATTGCATGGTGAACCTCAGTGGTGATTAATGGAGTGCACTTAAAATGTCGTCGGCACCTTGGCTCAGCAAATCTTCCGCGATAGCAATGCCGATTGATTCAGGGTTTGAGCTTTCGCCACTCTTGCTGGATGTGAGTATGGACTTGCCGTCAACACTACCAACAAGACCTTTCATCTGTATCTCGTCGCCAACTAATTCGGCATAACCTGCAATAGGAACCTGACAACCACCTTGAAGCTTATTGTTCATGGCGCGCTCTGCTCTAACACGAATAGCGGTTTCCTGATGCCCTAATGCTTGTAAAAGGTCGATAAGTTCTTGGTCATCTTTGCGACATTCAATACCGACAGCACCTTGTCCAACAGCAGGCAGAGAGTCAGTAGGAGAGATGTATTCCGTTATTCTATTTTCCATTTCAAGACGGATTAAACCAGCTGCGGCTAGGATAATAGCGTCGTATTGGCCATCGTCTAACTTAGCTAAGCGTGTATTGACGTTACCGCGCAAGTCCACAATGGTAAGGTCAGGGCGACTTGCTCTAAGCTGACATTGTCTTCTTAAACTCGATGTTCCAACCTTAGCGCCTTGAGGAAGATCAGCAAGACTGCTGTACTTATTAGAAACAAAGGCATCTCTCGGGTCTTCTCGCTCACAGATAGTGGCCAAGGTAAATTCTTCTGGGAAGCTGACAGGCACATCTTTCATTGAATGAACAGCGATGTCAGCACGGCCTTCCAGCATAGCGACTTCTAGCTCTTTAATGAAAAGCCCTTTACCACCAATTTTAGCAAGAGGCGTATCCAGGATTTTATCACCCTGCGTACTCATAGGTACTAATTCAACGGTGAGTTCAGGGTTTTGTTGTAGAAGAAGATTTCTAACGTAATGAGCTTGCCAAAGTGCGAGTTCACTTTTTCGTGTGGCAATTCGGATGGGGCGTTGAGTCATGATGATCCCTTAGTTAGAAATGAATACTGCGTCCGATTTTATCACTCAATCTGCCATCATGCTGCATTATTAGAAACAAAAAAGCCTGCAAATGCAGGCTTTTTCTATACTTTTTCGATCGTTTTCAGAACTAGTTGTATTCTTTAACATCCGTAACGTTAGGGTAATTTCTGTCAGCTACTTTGATGTCAGCTAGCTTAGTTGATAACCACTCTTTTTGAACATTTCTGTTGTAGTTCAAATAAAGCTTACCTTCGTGAATGTGCCATACATCTGGGTCGATACCAGCAGTTCTACCATCGCCATCAGCCATTGCCCATGCACAGTAACCGCCGTATTGAGGCGCGTACTTTTCAGGGTTGCCTTTAAATAAATCCAGGTTCGCTTGTGAAGAAAACTGCCAAGTTGCACCGTGCCATTGAGTCGTAAACTCGTCTGAACCTTTTACTGCTTTGCTTTGAGTAAAGTATGCGACAGTGTCATAGCCTTTAATGGCTGCACTGTTACCAAAGCCTTTCGTGTTTACTGCGTCTTTTGCTGCAAGCGCTGGTAACGCGACCAACCAAGCTAGCGCAAGTACTAATAATTGAATTTTTTTCATTGTGGACTCCAAATTATCTAAATACTAATGACTGTTCGTTACCAAGCTTATCTCAGAAACATGACAATTAAGTCGTTAGCCAAACACAACCTGCCTTGTATTGTAGATGACTAAACCGGATTTTTAAGATTATTATTTCATTACGATTGTATCACTAAGACCTGTTAGCTCATTGAAAGCTTTACAATAAAGGCCTATCTCTAATTAGAGAAGTCGCTGCTGGATCCATTGTGAAATATCAGCAATCTCTTCTGCACACACATTATGTTGCATGGGGTAATCTTTCCAGGTCGCGTTATATCCAGTGCCAATCAGTGCGTCAAATGCCATTTTTCCTAGCGTAGGTTGAACAACCTCATCATATTGACCATGGCAAACAAACAGCGGAATTTCTTTGTTCTCTGTACTCCCTTGTTCAGAAAGCTTGCTGGATTCACTCATGTATGTTGATAACGCAAGAATACCTGCCAAAGGCTTCTTGTAACGCAGCCCAACCTGATAGGCTATAACGCCTCCTTGAGAAAAGCCTGCTAATAATATCTTTTCTGGTTTGATGCCATTCGCGATTTCGTTGTCGATTAATGCTTCAACACTAGCCGCAGACGCCAAGACACCCTCTAAGTCAGCTCTTTGCTCAATCTCAAGCGAACGGATGTCATACCATGCTCTCATTGGCATCCCGTTATTTATCGTGATTGGGCGAACGGGAGCATGAGGGAATATAAAGCGAATACCCGCGTCTGATGGAAGTCGCAGCTCAGGTACGATGGGAGCAAAGCCATTACCGGAGTCGCCTAATCCATGTAGCCAAATGACGGTAGCGTTATGTGCCTGTTCGGGCATAACATCAACGAAATCTAAGGTCGGGCTTGGCATGGGGACTCCTCTCTTTCTTTAGAAATATCTTGGGCTTAGCGATGAATTCTGCTTAGTCTATAGTAAAAACCAACAACACCAAAGTTCAACAAGCGAGAGTTATGCTATTCTTTACTGCTTATTTTTGTTTTGAGTGAATTTATGTCTGTAACACCGGGAAACCTCTTTATTTTGGCAGCGCCTTCAGGTGCTGGTAAATCCAGCTTGTTAAAAGCCTTGCTTGAAAAACATAAAGAGAGCTCGTATCCCATGCAAGTATCTGTATCGCATACCACAAGAGCGCCAAGGCCGAATGAAAATAACGGTGAACATTATCATTTTGTGACTAGGCCTGAGTTTGAAGCCTTGATCAGTGATAACGCCTTCTTTGAATGGGCAGAAGTTTTCGGTAATTACTACGGCACGTCGCGTCCGGTGATTGAGAAAACCTTGAGTCAGGGTGTTGACGTGTTCTTAGATATTGATTGGCAAGGTGCCCGCCAGGTCAAAGCTTTGTTGCCTAATACAATAACTATCTTTATCACTCCTCCCTCGGAGCAAGCTTTACTTGAGCGCTTAACATCACGCAATCAGGATAGTGAAGAGGTTATCGCGGATAGAATGTCGAAAGCACGTGATGAAATTTCCCATTATCACGAGTTCGACTACATTGTTGTAAATGATGACTTTGAGACTGCTTTAGAGGATTTATCATCCATTGTGGCTAGTCAAAGGTTGGTTCAACGTCTCCAATCTCAGCGTCATAGCGGTTTATTTGCATCAATGCAGGACTGATTGCTTGGCTAATGAGCAAATTGAGAGTAAACTATGCAACCTTTTTTAAGTAGGTGGCATATTCACCTGCAAATAAAACCCTTTTTCGGAGATTAAAATGGCTCGCGTTACTGTTGAAGATGCTGTAGATAAAATTGGCAACCGTTTTGATTTGGTTTTAGTTGCTGCTCGCCGCGCTCGCCAAATCGCTATTGAAGGTAAATCACCTATGGTTGAGTTGGAAAACGACAAGCCTACAGTTCTTGCGCTACGTGAAATTGAGGAAGGCTTAGTTGATAACGATTCGTTGCAAGCTGAAGCCGCACGCGAAGAGCAAGAGCAAAAAGAAGCGGAATTCGCTTCAGTATCTAGTATTCTTTCTGAAGACGTATAAAACGCCTTCCAAGAGGGTAGGGGCAATCCCTATCCTTGAATACTAAATAAACACATCTCTCAGGCTTTTTCAGCCTAATCCCATTCATATCCAAATAAACCCGACTCAAACACATTAATGCCTTGAATTAAGGGCTTATGACGTTTACATTCGAATTATAAGTCGTATGAAAGGTTAAATTGTAAGTTTGTGTATCTGTTTGAAGGCTTGAAGCTAAAAGTCAGCGAATATCTACCACCAGAGCAAGTAGATAAATTGCAAGAAGCTTATCTCATGGCACGTGACGGCCATGAAGGCCAGAGTCGGAGTAGTGGTGACCCATATATTACCCATCCCGTAGCAGTGACACGTATTCTTGCTGAAATGCGACTGGACCACGAATCGTTAGCCGCAGCACTTTTACACGATGTCATCGAAGATACCGATATTTCCCATGAAGATATTGCTAATGCCTTTGGCGATACCGTGGCCGATTTAGTTGAAGGTGTCAGTAAACTCGATAAGCTCAAATTCCGCAGTAAAGAAGAAGCACAAGCCGAAAACTTCCGAAAAATGACCATGGCTATGGTGCAAGATATTCGGGTCATTCTAATTAAGCTTGCTGACCGAACGCACAATATGCGTACATTGGGCTCATTACGCCCCGACAAACGCCGCCGTATCGCGCGGGAAACCCTAGAAATCTATGCTCCAATTGCTCACCGTCTCGGTATTCATGATATGAAGAACGAGTTAGAAGACTTGGGTTTTGAAGCCATGTATCCGCTTCGTCATCGTGCATTGGGCGGTGCCGTTAAGCAGGCTAGGGGCAATCGAAAAGAAATTATAGAGAACACGCGCAAAGAGATTGAAACTCGAC
This sequence comes from Alteromonadaceae bacterium M269, assembly GCA_004353515.1. Lineage (GTDB taxonomy): Bacteria > Pseudomonadota > Gammaproteobacteria > Enterobacterales > Alteromonadaceae > M269. The sequence goes on from SMNZ01000006.1 coordinate 190,976, forward strand.
TCGACGAAAGCGGTATCAAAAGTTTAGTTAAAGGGCGTGAAAAGCATCTGTACTCCATTTATCGCAAGATGAAGAACAAGGAGCTGATGTTCACAGAAGTGATGGACATCTACGCGTTTAGGGTGGTGGTCGATTCTCTTGATGAATGCTACCGAGCTTTGGGCTCAATGCACAGCTTGTATAAGCCGATCGAAGGGCGTTTTAAAGATTACATCGCGATACCTAGAACGAACGGCTATCAGTCTCTTCATACTTCGTTGATTGGCCCACATGGTATTCCCGTCGAGATTCAAATTAGAACGGATGCGATGGATCAGATGGCTGATAAAGGTGTCGCTGCGCATTGGATGTACAAAGAAGCTGATGACTCTAAAGGTACTACGGCGCAAGTTAGAGCTCGTAAGTGGATGCAGTCTTTGTTAGAACTTCAACAAAGTGCGAGTTCGTCATTTGAATTTATCGAAAACGTTAAAACCGACCTATTCCCAGAAGAAATTTATGTTTTCACGCCTGACGGCCGAATCATCGAGTTACCTCTAGGTGCGACCGCGGTTGATTTTGCTTATGCGGTTCATACCGACGTCGGTAATAGCTGTGTTGGTGTTCGCGTTGATAGACGCAATTATGCATTGAATCGTCCGTTAGAGAATGGACAGACAGTAGAAATTATCACTGCACCAAGCGCTAAACCTAATGCCAACTGGTTGAACTTTGTCGTTAGTGCTCGAGCACGTGCTCATATCAGGCATTACTTGAAGCAGCAGCGTTCTGAAGAGGCAATCAACCTAGGTAACCGTCTGCTGCGCCATGCGCTTGGTAAAGTTAAGCTGGATGAAATTCCAAAAGAGGATATCGATCGTGTTCTTTCTGAAACGAAGCACGAAAACTTCTTCGCTTTATTGGCTGATATCGGCTTAGGTAATGAGCTGAGTGCGATCATTGCCAGGCGTTTAGTAGGCACCAATACAGGACGTGAAGATGATTTGGGTCGTAAAGTCGCTATCAAAGGAGCTGAAGGCTTGTTAGTGACATACGCTAGATGCTGCCACCCGATTCCTGATGACGACATAGTTGCGGTCTTAAGCCCAGGTAAAGGTATGGTGATTCATCAATCAGGCTGTAGCAATATCAGGCGTATTATCAAGGAAGAACCGCAACGTATTCTTTCTATTCAGTGGGATGATGATCCACAGGGTGAGTTTAAGGCATCTTTACGCATTGAATTATTTAATCACCAGGGAACACTAGCGACGCTGACCAATATGGTGGCAGACTGTGAGTCAGATATTATTAGTCTGCAAACGGAAGAGAAAGAAAGTAACATCTACTATATTGATCTAGAGCTGACTACCTCAAATCGAGTCCACTTGGCTCATATAATGCGACGCATTCGAAGCATGGAAGAAGTGCAACGCGTCTCTCGACACAGTCGTTCTAAACAATCTGCATAACGTTTTAAAAAGGTTTTCATATGTCTAAATCCATTATCCATACTGATAATGCTCCGGCAGCTATTGGTACGTACAGTCAAGCCGTAAAGGCAGGTTCAACGGTTTATTTGTCTGGTCAAATCCCTCTAGTACCGTCAACGATGGAAGTTGTCTCCGAAGATTTCAGAGCTCAAACCATACAAGTCTTCGATAACTTAAAAGCGGTTTGTGAAGCGGCTGGTGGCAACATGAACGACTTGGTAAAGGTTAATATTTACATGATTGACCTAGGTAATTTCGCGACAGTTAACGAAGTCATGGCGACTTACTTCGACCAACCTTATCCGGCACGTGCGGCTATCGAAGTGTCTGCGCTACCGAAAGGTGTTCAGGTTGAAATTGACGGCGTAATGCAACTGCCAGAATAATATCCCTTTGACACCAGAACGCTATCAGAGGATCCGTCAGATCCTCAGTCAACGCCAGACAGACTTAACTGTCTGCATGGACCAAGTTAATAAGCCTCACAATATTTCTGCGATTATTCGTAGCTGTGAGGCTGTGGGTGTGCAACGTTTGCATATGGTTCTCGACAAGGAGTTCGAACTCAGAAGTGGCACAGCGAAAGGCAGTCAAAACTGGATTGACCTTCAGCAAGGTACCGATATTGAGTCGACTTTAAATGAATTAAAGAACGATGGCATGCAAGTGTTGGTGACGAACTTTTCTGATACAGCTATCGATTTTAGAGAAGTAGACTACTGCAAACCTTCGGCTATTGTTGTTGGGCAGGAAAAGTACGGTGTTTCAAGTACAGCGATTGATATGGCAGACCAAGCCATCAAGATTCCTATGATGGGCATGGTTCAATCACTGAATGTATCGGTTGCAACAGCGTTGATATTGTACGAAGCGCAAAGGCAGCGACAGCTTGCTGGGATGTATGAGGGTTGCTCTCTTTCTGAAGAAAAGTGCCAGTATGTGTTGTTTTCTATGGGATACCCAGATTTATACCGACACTGGAAGTTGAGAGATTTGCCACTACCGCATATTAACGAAGCCGGTGAAGTCATTGCTGATGAGCAATGGTGGAAAACCATGCAACAAGCCGTTTGACCCGTTCTTCTTAGGAGGTATCTGATTGTCGATTGCCTCCTCTACTTTACACTTGCACTCATAACTTCCTTATCACCTACGTTGTTTTGTGTTGCAAACGGTTGTTACAATTTTTCAGCTCAAGTGCGCTAAGGATTTATAGACGCTTGTGTAAAAAAGTGACCGCTCATCGGATCAGATAGCAAGGCAGAAATATAAGGCCGTAAAAGCAGGTCCTAACAGGTTAAATTTTAGGAGATTTAAAACTCATGCGTATCCTTTTACTTATCACTTGGCTAGCAGTAACTGTTGGGTTTAGTGCCCATGCTCTTGATCGTAATCAATTTGCAGAGCAAGCCAGTGCTGTAACTCCACTTTTAAACGGTCAAAGTATTCCTGATGTTACCGTTCAAACTTTTGATGGTAAGTCAGTTAATTTGAAAGACCTTGTTAGTGAAAAGCCAACTGTTATCTTATTTTATCGTGGCGGCTGGTGCCCGTACTGTAATCGCCAGCTTGCAGGTTTAAAAGATATTGAAAAGCGCATGGTAAACCTTGGTTATCAAATTCTTGCGATATCACCTGAATCTCCAGAGCGTTTGCAAGAACAGAAAATGGATACCAAGTTCGCGGTAACGCTAATATCTGATAACAGCTTAGAAGCGACTAAAGCTTTTGGTATTGGTTTCTTCTTACCTGAAGAAATTGCAGCACGCTCAAGCAAGATTGGTGCAGATGCTACTTTAGAAGATGGCTCAAAGCGCAGAGTGTTGCCTGCTCCAGCTATTTTCATCGCTGACCAAAAAGGGTTGATCAAGTTTAACTATGTAAATCCTGACTACAAAGTTCGAATCTCTTCAGAGCTTCTTTTCCAAGCGGCGAGATTGTCACTTTAATTTGATTCTTTTGCCTCCTACGAGGTGAACGACATAAAAAAGGCCAATTGCACTTAGCAACTGGCCTTTTTTGATAGACATTTCACGCCTTTATTGGATTTTGAAATTATCAATGGTGCGTTGCAGTGTGGCGCCATTGGCATTCATGCTACTAAATATTCCTCGCATCTCTTTTGCTGCTTCAAGTTCATCACTTGCAGCGATAAGTACTTTATTGATGTCCTCAGCAATTTGTTTAGAGACACTAGATTGTTGTCCGGCACTGTTAGAGACCAGAGTTGATAACTCTTCGACTTGTTTCGCTTGTTCTTTTAGATGTGACGATATTTGATTAGCGTCGTTGGCTCGATTAACTGTTTCCTGGACGGTCACCGAATTATTCTTAATAGCATCAACAACCTCATTACTTGCGGCTTGTAAATCATCCAGCAAATCAGATATCCGATCGGATGACTCCTTACTGCCTTTAGCCAGGTTACGAACTTCGTCTGCGACAACAGCAAAGCCTCTACCTGCCTCACCCGCCCGTGCTGCTTCAATGGCGGCGTTGAGTGCAAGTAGATTGGTTTGTTCTGCCAGTGAGTTGATGGTTTCTAATATGCCAGTGATTGAGCTGACCTGTTCTTCCATTAAGCCTGCTTTTTCTTCGACTGAGGCCATATCTGATGCCAAAGACTGCATAGCACGGGTAGTCTGAACATTGACTTCAGTCGTTTTTTCAGATTGCACATTAAGTTCGTCACAGGCCTTCAATGTGCTAGAGGCCGAATCAGCAATTTCAACACTTGTTGCAGCCATTTGCTCAATTGAGGCTGCGATACTTGTCGCCATCTGTTGTGTGGATTCTGCGTCAGACACAACTTTAGATGTTACACCATGAAGTTTCTCTCCCAATCCGCTACTTGCTTGTATTGAGGTTGCCATACCGACAATCAGATCCTTAAAAGCATAGATGGTTTCGTGAATCGCTTTTGAGATATCACCCAATTCGTCTGCACCATCAATACGTACATCGGTTGTTAAGTCGCCCTCATCAGAGACTTTTCGTAGCTGTTTAGTGAGGAGGCACAACTTATGATTAAGTGAGCTGATTAGGTAAGTATTTAATGCTGCTAATATTAACAATACTGCGATAATTAAGATAATTTCGAACACTAGGAAGTTAAATGCAGCACTTTCGGATTGATGTACTTTGTCATGTGCAAACTCCCATTGTTTATCTAATACGCTTTTAATGGCTCCAATCTGCTTTGTCGCTGCTGTGAACCATTCACTAGCTGGAGGGAAGTCTTGCCCACTTAGATCGCCTGTAGCAGATAATATTTTTGCGTGTGTACTTTGAATGTCTTTTGTTTGATTGCTATTAAGCACATTTTGGAATTCGGACTTGAGACTACCTTCCAAGAGGTTAGAAAGATATTGGCCTAGCGTTCCCATCTCTCGTATGTAAAGGCCGATATCATTTTTTGCTATGCTGGGCAGTTGTTGCGTTGCTAGTACTCCGTTAATTTTCCCTCTAGCTTGTCCAGCTCGTTCTTTAAACCAAGCAATATTTAGAGCTGTCCCGACACTTTGCTGCAGTGCGTTGTCGAATATGTAGTTGCGTACAATTTGAGCAGTATCCAGCGCTTTTTTATTCAACGCACTGTAATAATTGAATGCATTCGCTGCGTTTAATGTATCGACCTGGTTTCTTATTGTATTTTTTTCATCCAACTCTTGAACTACGAGAGCAGTATGTTGATTTAAACCAAGTTCTTTTATGCGTTCATTTTGTATCATCTGCCTCAGGCTATTGGCTGATTGATCTGCTTTTTTTCTTTGCTCTGTCAGTCTTGCTTTAGTTTCGTCTGATGGAGCGCCAAGGTAACCAGCTGTGAGCCCTCGTTCAACAGCGTGGTTGTGAGCAACTTTTTCGAGTGCATCCATTAACAATAATAATTGGGTATCGGATTTTGTGTGTTGCAGTTTAGACCAAGATGAATGGATGCCAATGGATGCCAAAATCAGTAAAGAAACTGCAAAAACAACCAAGCTAATTACGGATGTTTGGATAATAGAAAGGCGTTTCAGTAAACGAAACATACTTGCTCCCTGTTAAAAAAGACAGCCTGTTTTTTGGCCATTGCTTTCAATACTAGTCCAAATTTTCTTTTTTTAAAGTGAGCTAAAGCACTTAAAAACAGTAAGTTAGAAAAAGTGGGGAACGAGGCACTATATTCCCTATTTTGGTGCGTTTTTAATGCGAAATACGCCTCGTAGTTGGCCTGGTCGTTTAGCATATTCTCATCATCTAAAACTATCTCGGTGCGAGAGAAAATTGGCTTTCATTCTTGAATTACCTTATATTGTCGATCACTGTACAGGCATACACTATTAGAGCTTAATCGATTTAATGCAGGCACTCGCCAATACGTCTTTGACACAACTAAAAGGTGTCGGCAGCAAAGTTGCAGAAAAGTTGAACAGATTGAACATCACGACGGTTCAGGATCTGCTTTTCCATTTGCCTTTGCGTTACGAAGACAGAACACGTATTTGCCCCATAGGCGATGCTTTAGCCGGTATGCATGTGAGTGTTTCTGGTGAGGTTAAAAGCTGTGATGTTCAGTTTGGTCGCAAGAGGATGTTGGTTGTTCGCATTAGCGATAATACAGGTTCACTCACACTACGCTTTTTTCACTTTTCTGCAGCTCAAAAAAATAATCTATCGGAAGGGACAGTGATTCAGTGTTTTGGAGAAATTCGTCGAGGCAAGTATGGCCTTGAGATGATGCATCCCGAATATAAAAAGATTCAAGAAGGAACGACTCAATCTGTTAGCGACACGCTTACGCCCGTTTATCCTACAACTGATGGTTTAAAACAAGCCAGCCTTAGACAACTCACTGAGCAAGCGCTGACTATGCTTGAGAAAGGGGCATTAGCTGAGTTGTTACCAGAAGGCTTATATCCCGCGCAAATAAGCTTAAAGGATTCGTTATTTTTGGTGCATCGTCCGCCAGCAGATGTCTCGTTAAGCGCACTTGAGGAAGGTGATCACCCAGCGCAACAGAGGCTAATTATTGAGGAGTTGTTGGCTCATCACTTGAGCGTGTTAAAAGGCCGCCAACGCAGCGCACAGCAAGCCGCTTATGCTATTTCTGCAGACCAGGAAGCGACAGACGCTTTCTTGGGGCAATTACCTTTCAAACCAACAGGTGCTCAAACGCGTGTAGTCAGTGAGATTCATCACGATATGGCTCAAGCCAAGCCAATGATGAGACTGGTGCAAGGCGATGTTGGCTCAGGTAAAACACTGGTCGCAGCCCTTGCTGCTCTTGCAGTTATTAAGCAGGGCTTTCAAGTTGCTCTGATGGCACCGACTGAACTTCTGGCGGAGCAGCATGCAAATAACTTTAGCCAGTGGTTGAGTCCGTTAGATATCAACGTTGGTTGGTTAGCAGGAAAGTTAACAGGTAAGAAACGAAAAGAAGTTTTAGAGCGCCTTAAATCTGGCGAGGTACAAATGCTGGTGGGTACTCATGCTGTTTTCCAAGAGCAGGTTGAGTATGCAAATTTAGCATTGATTATTGTTGATGAGCAGCATCGCTTCGGTGTTCATCAGCGCTTGGCTCTGAGAGAGAAAGGTGAGCAGGCAGGTGTTTATCCGCATCAATTGATCATGACAGCAACACCTATTCCAAGAACATTGGCAATGACAGCTTATGCTGATTTGGATACGTCAATCATAGATGAGCTTCCTCCCGGCAGAACGCCTGTGTCTACTGTAGCTATACCCGACTCGCGGCGTGATCAAGTCATCGAGAGAGTCCAGCAAGCCTGCGTGAAAGAAAAGCGCCAAGTGTATTGGGTGTGCACATTAATTGAAGAATCAGAAGTGCTTCAAGCTCAAGCAGCCGAAGATGCTTGTATTACGATCAAAACTGCGCTGCCAAACTTACGGGTGGGCTTGGTGCACGGACGTTTAAAAGGCCCTGAAAAACAGCAAATTATGGATGAGTTTAAACAAGGTGATTTGGATTTGTTGGTGGCGACTACGGTTATAGAGGTTGGGGTTGATGTTCCTAACGCAAGTTTGATGATCATCGAAAACCCAGAACGATTGGGGTTAGCACAGTTACACCAGCTGAGAGGTCGTGTAGGGCGTGGAACCGTTGAAAGTCACTGCGTGCTAATGTATCAGAGCCCATTGTCGAAAACGGCGCAAAAGCGCTTAGCGGTGCTCAGACAAACAAACGATGGTTTTGTTATTGCCCAGGAAGATTTAGAAATTCGAGGGCCAGGTGAGTTCTTAGGTACTAAGCAAACTGGATTGGCAGATATGAAAATTGCTGACTTGATGCGTGACCAAGCGCTTATTCCTCAGGTGCACAACATTGCTGAGCATCTGTGGCAGCAATACCCAAGTTTTGCTCAAGCGATTATTAACCGTTGGCTAGGGAGTCGGGAACACTATGGTCATGCCTAATCAATCTGGATACACAGTTGGCGGCTCAATTGCTTGGGTAACGGCTGAGTCGGACGATTTACTAGAGGGTGCTCAGAAGGTTGCAAATGATTGGGGGCTTCCGTTTAAAGAAAATATCGAGAAAGGCTTTGTCCTGATCAAAACTGCGCAAAGGTTGGAGCTGCGATTAATCGACGGCTCGAAAACAGGTCCAGTGTTTGTTGATTTTGCCTCTGATGCACTTACCTACAGACGAGCTCATGGTGGTGGACTCAAAAAAGAAGCTATTGCTCGCGCCATAGGTGTTAAAGGTAATGACGCACCTAGTGTTGTTGATGCTACCGCTGGTTTGGGACGAGATGGCTTTATTCTTGCCAGCTTGGGATGCAAGGTTACCTTGCTAGAACGCTCTCCGGTAGTTGCTGCTCTGTTGCAGGATGGCCTGGAACGGGCTCAACAAGACCCAACTTTAGGCAGTTGGTTGCCAGACAGACTCTCGTTACGCCATGGTGTGAGTATTGAGCTTATGCAGCAGTGGCAAGATGAAAAGCCCGATGCGGTTTACTTGGATCCTATGTTCCCACATAAAAAGAAATCTGCCTTAGTTAAAAAAGAAATGCGGCTATTTCAGCAGCTACTTGGCTCAGACAGTGATGCCGACTTACTACTCGAACCCGCCTTGGGAATCGCAAGTAAGCGGGTTGTGGTTAAAAGACCGGCCGATGCACCTTTTTTAGCGAATCAAAAACCAAATATGAATATCAGCAGTAAAAAGCATCGGTTTGATGTTTATTTACGTTAAGTTCTTAAAGATAAATTGCTCTAACTTTTAAGGAAGTCCTATGATTAATGTTAATGAAAAACTCCCGAACGTGACTTTTAGCCTAAGACAAAACGGCGAAGCAAGTAATCCTACAACCTCCGATTTGTTTGACGGTAAGAAAGTGGTTGTTTTCGCCTTACCTGGAGCTTTTACTCCAACCTGTTCACAAGCGCATTTACCGGGTTTTGTAGTGAATGCCGATGAGTTCAAAAAGAAGGGCGTAGATACCATTATTTGCTTGTCAGTTAATGATGCCTTCGTAATGGAAGCTTGGGGTAAAGACCAAAATGCCAGTGAAATTATGATGCTTGCTGATGGCGGTGCTGAGTTCACTAAGGCGATTGGCTTAGATATGGAAACAGCTACCTTCGGTGGTGTGAGATCTCAGCGTTACGCAATGGTTGTTGATAATGGTGTGGTGACAGCACTTAATGTTGAAAAGCCTGGACAGTTTGAAGTTAGTAATGCGGAAGCGGTACTTGCTTTAGTCTAGAATTTTACAAAGAAATAAGAGCCTAGGGTAAGCCTAGGCTCTTTTCCTTTTGGGGCATTTATTTGTTGGCTCATCATGGTTTAGTTTTTCGCCAAGATTGTATCAACATCTAACTTTGTTCTCGCAGCGATCATATGTGCTGTCTTTTCAGAGCCGCTTAGCATTGCGAAAGTAATTGGATCTTGACCATTGCAAACTAGGCCTTCTTGCATTTGCTTATAACTTACGCCAGAACGTTTTAGTGCTTGATGAAGTTTCAATTTATTATTGCTAATCACAGCTTCACACAGTCTCAAATACATTCTTTCTTCAGTGTTAGTATAATTGTAATTTGCATCGGCAGCGTGTGCGAAAGTACCTACTAATAGGCCGCATGCAACTATTGCCATCATTATTTTTTTCATCGGTTTTTCCTCGTGATTTAATCTTTCTAGTGATTTAACGCCCACAAACTTGATGTGTTGGTCGTTAAATAAATAGTCGCTGTTGATTGGAAAAAGGTTGGATTTTGCGCGATAAACTGCGGCGAAATGCGATGAAGTGATGAACAACGACTGTTATTAATATCTGCTTACACCCAGTTACAAGGCGGTTAATATTATTCTACTGAGTATCACAATGAGTGTGTTTTCGTCAGTATTGATGCGTATAGCTAAATAGGGGGAATACCGTTTCAACAATCCACAGCTAACCCTTCATCAGTGCAACTAGGAATGCCATCGGGCTTATAACAGGCTTTGAATCTTATTACCTTAACGCATTGCTCGGCGCGAATTGATGGGTACCAGCCTGAGTCGCTTTTAGTGTTATCTTTGGAAACTCCATTTTCAAGAATATCTACGCTACCAATACTTTCCAAGTTTTTTATTAAGCAGTTTGAAACACCTTCTTTCGGTAGTATTTTATTATTTCCGCTCATAAAATTGCCGATTTGCAATCCGTCTAGCTGTGAAGCGCCTCGACTTAAGATGAAGTTAAACCCTAATCTCCTTTGGTTTCCAACTTCGATCTTGCCGTAGTATCCAACGTCGAATACGAGCTTGTTTTGATAATCCTCAAACCTGTTATATACCTTTGTAGCGTAAGCTCTTGTTCTCTCAAGCAAGGTGAGTGATACGCCACCACCTTTGTATCTGATGTCGATGGTTGGATAGTTCTCGGTCGTAGACTTCAGATGCTCCTGTGGCTCAATTTTAAGCTCATTCGCGATAAGTTGATTAAACTCTTGATGTAGGGCTTCTTGAGCAGAATAGCTAGTGAGATAGAAAGAAGGGTGATTTGAACACTGAGCCGTTACGCCCGATGTGTCGTCATTATCTCGCTGTCTTGATGACCTAATTTTGGTCGGCGGAGGGTTGTTGATTTTATTCGTTGCGTTTTGAACTGCTTTCTTAAAGCGACTATCAAGTTTGTAGAACTCTTCCAGTGCTTTTAGCTCAGATTTACTCAAAGGCAGTGTATCTACATCAACTCCATAACCTACACCCATGGGCCTCAAGGTCGTTGTTTGGATATGGAATTTGAATGTTTTCTTATCCCACGGGTTTACGATGATGATGTCTTTTTCTAATCTGTCGCACTCGAAGAAAGAGTCGCGGGTGATGCGAGTATTTTTATCTTTGATGCTTCCATCTGCATTCTTCCAATGGCATTCGGGTTGATCGATAAAAGAGGTTGCGAGCTGAACTGCAGCTCTATAATCACACCTATGGCAGGTCTTAGCTTCGGTTAACTTGATAGCTGCGTTGGTAGTATTAACAAATAGAAAAAGGCCAAATCCTAAAACAAATCTGTGCATTCTTAGTTCCATTAAATTCCCTTGGAGCGTGTGCCTTATCTTCTATTGGATTATAGGTTAATAAACAGGTTGCCTCTTATCAATTGACGCTGATTTCATCCATTGTTGTAAGTGTTTCTATCAGTAGGATAAAAAACAAAAAAGAGGAGCAAAGCTCCTCTTTAATTAAAAGTGTCGTTATATGCCTAGTTGGCAGCAACGATACTGCTCATGTCTGCTCCAGAGCGTTTCGCAATGAGATGAGCATTGTCTTCTGCGCCGTTTAGCATTGCGAAGGTCATTGGATCTTTGCCGTTGCAAACTAGTCCTTCTTGCATTTCTGAATAACTAACTCTCGCTTCTTTGAGTGCTAGTGTCAGTCTTAGTTTGCTGTTACTTTGAACAGCCTTACAAATGCCAATAAGTTTTTGTTCGTGTGCTGAGACTATACGGCTTTTTGCTGTTTCAGCGTATCCTGCAAGAGATGCTGTGCTAACGAATATGCCTGTCATAAGTACTGATAGTGCTAACTTCTTCATTTCTACTTCCTCTCGGCTTAAGCCGTTGGTATTTAAACAGTGGCGTTATTTGCCTTAACTCTTGAATAAAACCTAGCGTCGAAATGTGACTCTGTAGCGAAAATTACGATAAAGAGCGGTCAAACAGGTTCAAGTGACGAGCCGATCCTATACCTTGATTAACCGTCGCAGATAATCGGCCATTCAACGTTGCCGAGAAAAATTACACCGAGATAAAAAGGGTTGTACCCAACAAACAGGCAGTTCCAAAGGTGAAAGGTATATATGACATTTGTCATGACGTATTAGTGACAGATGAGCCTGATAAAATACTGGCGTCATTGGCATAGTAGTGACACGAAATGCAGAAGAGGCAACTACTATGCAACAACATGCTGTTGAGTCCATATCACCGACAAGCTCAATCATCTCGGTGAATCATTTAACGAAGTCATTTGCCGAAACTAAAGCGCTTAATGACTTGTGCTTAGACATAACGTCTAACCGAGTACTAGCCATCTTAGGCGCTAATGGCGCAGGTAAAACAACGCTAATTAATATTTTGTTGGGGCGTTTACAAGCTGATTCGGGAGATGTGAGTGTTTTTTCATCTAAGGCGGGTAATCAGGAAGTAAAGAGGCAAACCGGCGCCATGTTACAGGTTGCGAATCTTCCAGAGACGCTAAAGATTAAAGAACATATTCAACTCTTCCAAAGCTATTACCCCAATCCTATGCCTTATGAAAAGGTAATAGAGTATGCGGGGTTAGCTGAGCTACAAAACCGCTATTCGAAGAAACTGTCTGGTGGTGAAAAACAACGCTTGCTCTTTGCTTTAAGTATTTGTGGTAATCCCAAACTTCTATTTTTGGATGAGCCGAGTGTCGGGATGGATGTGGAGTCGAGGCAAAGCTTATGGCGTGCGATTCGAGATCTTAAGTCGCAAGGGACGTCCATTGTATTAACCACTCATTATTTGCAAGAGGCGGATGCACTGGCAGACGAGATCGTGTTGTTGAAGCAAGGGAAGGTCATTAAACGTGGTACCAGTGAACAGATAAAAGCCAGTGTAAGTAGCACGACCATTCGCTTCCACTCACAGCAACCATCAGAAGTCTTCAATGCGTTAGAGGGGGCTGTACAAGTCAGCTCGAATGGAAAATACACGCAAATACAGACTCACCAGGTTAATCAAACGTTGAAAGCCTTGTTGAATCAATATGCAGATATTGAAGATTTGACGGTTTCAAGCGCTGGCTTGGAAGATGCATTTTTGCAACTTAATGATGACAACTCGGGAGAACTACAATGAATCAAGCCGTTTATTTACAAACTTCACAGCACAGTAGTATGTCATTCAAACAGCTATTGAACTTGTATCGTTTAGAGGCCAAGTTTGAATGGTTAAAGACCATACGCAATCCCGCATTTGCGCTACCTGCGATTCTGTTTCCTGCACTGTTTTATGTTTTTTTCGGTGTGGTTATGAATCAAGACAATATTCAGGCAGCAAGCTATCTATTATGTACCTATGGTACGTTTGGTGTGATGGGCCCCGCTTTATTCTCCTTTGGCGCCGGGTTAGCTGTTGAGCGGGGGCAGGGTTGGTTAGATATCAAAGAGGCTTCACCTATGCCGGGATCCGCTCAAATCGTCAGCCGTGTTTTGGTATCTATGGGATTCTCTGTCTTAATTCTACTGACTTTAGGCTTAGTGGCTGGCTTATTAGCAGGTGTTACTTTGTCGGTTGGGCAATCTGTGATGCTATCGGTCATTCTTATTTTAGGTGGATTGCCTTTCTGTTTGTTGGGACTAACGTTGGGATTATTGTTAAAGGCGGAAAGTGCGCCAGCTGTTGTAAACGTGATTTATCTACCAATTTCATTTTTGTCAGGCTTATGGATACCTATCACCATGTTGCCTAGCTTCTTGCAATCATTTGCGCAGTTTTTACCGCCTTATCACTTAGCGCAATTGGCATTGAAAGTGACGGGGCAGGATGTTGGTGGTCGGGTATGGATGCACATTGCTGTGCTAGCGCTATTTTCAGTTACTTTTTTTGCCACCTCTTTATGGGCATTTAATAAGAAATAAGGTTATTGTCTTAGGGTCTGTTGACCTTTGCTGTATAGATTTTGTTCTAAATAAAGGCTTTTTGATTGCGGCGTAAGCTTGCAGGCTTGGTCATCCAAGTCAAAAGCTGACAACAAAAAGTAAAATGCCTTTATAACGAATCCTATGGACAGCGTTTGTTTGTTATTTATTCGGTATCAGAGACTATTTATGTAGATGACTACACGGCATAGTCTCTTCTTTGCCTAAATAACAAACAACTCACTGCAAAACTGTACAGCAAAGGTCAACAGACCCTAGAGTACGTTATTGGAGAAAAACGAGTTTTATGAAAGCCTGGCTTAAGAAAATCGACCATTTTTTACTACCGCGAGATCTCAATGAGCAGTTTTCGCCTTATGTTTGGTTGATTTACCTGCCATTGTTCTTTGTTCCGGTGTTTATCTTTTCAGATAAGGCATCGGACTTTGTTTGGACAATACTGGCCACAGTCGCCTTTCTTATTGCCTACTTTCATAGCTTTTGGGTGAAGAAAGGCAAAGTAGCCTGGCACACAGCAGCTGTTGTTTTAATAGGGACGTTAAGCGCCTTTATTACCCCAACGGCAAGTTCCATGTTTATCTATGCCGCAGGCTTTGCTGGTCGATTGAAGTCTATGAAGCATGGCTTTATTTCTCTTTTTGCCATTCTGCTGTGGGTTGTTTTTATTACGTGGCGTTTTGACTTCCAGCCTTACTTTTCTATTCCAACTTTGGTGTTCTCCTTCATTATCGGAATTTTGAATATTTACCAAGCTGTCCTTGATGAGAAGAAGAAAGAGCTGATTTTATCGCGAGAAGAAACTCAAAGGCTGGCAAAAGTTGCAGAACGTGAGCGCATTGCCAGAGATTTGCACGACCTTATTGGGCATACCTTCTCGGTGATTACCTTAAAAGCGGATTTGGCTGGAAAGTTATTAGACAAAGACTTAGAGAAAGCTCGCAAGGAAATAAAACAGTTGGAAACGATTTCGCGGGATGCGTTGAGCCAAGTACGTGAAGTGGTTTCCGGGTATCGAACGAGTGACTTGTTAAGTGAACTGGCGAACGCAAAACATGTATTGGCCAGTATGAGTATTGAGTTCGAGTATCGTTTTGAAGGCCTCGGAGACAAGGAAAATATCGAAACGAACCTAGAAAAGTATTTAGATGCTAAGAGCAACAAGGAACTTGCCATTGTGTTACGCGAGTTAGTGACCAATATCATTCGCCACGCAAAAGCCGATGAGGTTGATGCAGTCATAAAGCGTGAAGACGGGAATATCGTGTTGACGGTTAAAGACAACGGACAGGGATTCGACAATCAGGAACATAAAGGCTTTGGCTTAAAAGGTATTGAAGAACGAATTAACAAACTGAGCGGATTTGTTGTGATTAAAAGCGGAAAGCCGCATGAAGGCACCTTAAGTGAAATAGGCCTGCCAGCGATGCTAAAGGGAGCTTAAACATGATCAATATTGTTGTTGTAGAAGATCAACGGATGTTACTTAACGCCTTAGCCACTATTCTCGATTTAGAGGAAGACTTGCGGGTTGTTCAAAGCTGCGGGAGTGGAAAGCAGGCATTGGATTATATTCGTTCCGAGCAAGGCCAGAATATTGATGTGGTGCTAACAGATATCGAAATGCCAGAAATGACAGGCTTAGAGCTTGCTCAACATCTACATGATGAGTACTCCGATATTAAAACCATTATTTTGACGACCTTTTCTAGAAGTGGTTATTTGCGACGTGCCATGGACTCAGGAGTGAAAGGTTATTTACTCAAAGACTCTCCATCCCAAGAGCTTATCGAAGCTATTCGAAAAGTCAGCCAAGGCGGTAAATCAATAGCACCAGAATTGATGGTCGAATCATGGATGGAGAAAGATCCGTTATCTGAAAAGGAACGCCAAGCCTTGCGATTGGCTAAAGATGGGCTATCAACAGAAGCTATTGCTGAGCAGCTGTTTTTGTCTTCAGGTACAGTCAGAAACTACCTGTCCTCAGCATCGAGTAAACTCAATGCCAAGAACAGAGTAGAAGCGGCGAGAATCGCTCACCAAAATGGCTGGCTCTAGTCTAGTGAAGCTTTAATTTAGGGCCAATGATATTGGTGAGTTTGCGACTGAGTAAAACAAAGAAGCCCTTGATCCAACCATGAACGGCAAACTGATGCATATTGTATAAAGAAATGTATACCAAGCGTGCGAGTTTGCCTTCAATAAACATACTGCTATTGGTTAAGCTACCCATCAAACTGCCCACAGTACTGTACTTACTTAAATGAACCAATGAGCCATAGTCTGTGTATTGATAGGTTTTGAGTGGTTGCCCCTTAACATCAAGGATCAAGTTAGCGGCGACAACGCTCGCCATTTGGTGAGCCGACTGCGCTCTGGGCGGCACCCACGAACCATCGTCTTGCTGAAATCCACAACAATCACCTAACGCATAAATTTTGCTATGCGTCGTACTTTGTAAGTGCTTATTCACCAAAATTTGTTGCATGCGGTTTGTTTCAAAAATACCTAACTCTTGGATAAAGTCTGGTGCTTTAACACCCGCAGCCCAAACCATTAAATCGGCTTCGATAAGTTCATCATTGCTCGTTATAAAGCCGTCTTTTTGAGCACTGGCTACACGAGTACCTTCCAGTACATCAATGCCGAGCTTACTCAATGCGTTTCTTGCTGAATTTGCGATACGTTCAGGAAGTGCCGGTAGGATGCGATTACCCGCTTCAATAATCGACACTTTTAGTCTTTTTGAAGACACTTCAGGCATGCCGTAATGCTTTGCCAAATTCGCTACGTGATGCAGCTCTGCGGCTAACTCTGTGCCTGTTGCACCTCCACCAACTATGGCAACTTTTAAGCAAGCGTCTTCGCTTTTTTGTTGGTTAATCTTCAGAAGCTGGTTAAGCAAGGCTTTATGAAAACGCTCGGCCTGTTTTAAGGAATCCAACAAATAACAGTGCTCAGCAACTCCAGCAGTGCCAAAGTCATTACTCACACTACCAATGGCGAGAACCAAAGTATCGTATTCTACTGTTCGTTGAGGAAGCAGCTCTTCACCTTGATCATCCATCAAAGGGTCTAGGTGAATACAATGGTTTTGGCTATCGATAGAGCTCATATTGCCAAGCACGAAACGGTAGTTATGTCGCATAGCGTGAATGCGATAATCTATACCGTCAGAGCTTTTGTTAATAACGCCCGCCGCCACCTCGTGTAACAAAGGTTTCCACACATGTGTTTGGCTACGATCAACTAGCGTGACCTCAACTAACTTGTTTTTACTTAACTTGGTAACTAGCTCAAGGCCACCCGCTCCTCCGCCTACAACGACTATTTTTTGCATGATATTTCCTAAAGTTTATATAAATCGAGTGAGCAGATGTGAGCGCGGTAGTGGGTCTACCTAAAGTTAACGTGCTGAGAAAGAGAAGAAGAAAAGAAAAAAGCACACGCACCACAAGTGAAAAAGCAATAACCAAATCATGACGAAAAAACGCAGAACTGTCGAGTTATAAATTGGCTTAAATCCAGCATATAGTTCTGGTTTTTCTTACATTTATGGTTTTTTATCCTGAGAGGGTGCGTATTGTTCTCTTTTCCTAAAAGATAAATCAATCTTACCAGTATCGACTGATATAATGCGCCGGTTTATGCCCGATAGATTTTAAAATGCACATGAGCTGAAACCGAGAAGCGGCTCAGAGCATAGACGAACTAAGTGGCTGGGGATATAAGTGAAGTTAACAACAGCGCTTTGGGAAAGATGAAGGGTATATTGGAGAATAGTATTGAAGCAGTGTGACGTGATAGTTATAGGAGCGGGTGCCGCAGGGTTGTTCTGTGCTGCTCAGGCCGGGCAACGTGGCCGAAAGGTAACAGTGCTCGATCACGCAAAGCGTATTGGTGGCAAAATCCTGATGTCAGGCGGGGGCCGCTGCAACTTCACTAATATGTATGCCAGTCACGAAAACTTTTTATCCAACAATCCGCACTTTTGTAAGTCGGCACTAAGTCGTTATACCCAATGGGACTTTATTGGGTTAGTGAGCGACTATGGCATTCCATATCATGAAAAAACCTTAGGCCAGTTATTCTGTGATAACAGCGCTAAGGATATTCTGAATATGTTGCTTGCTGAATGCGAAAAAGCGGGCGTTGAACTTAGCAACCAATGCGAGATTATCGCGATAGAAAAGCTGGAGAGTGGCTTTTTACTGGAAACGAGCAAAGGGCAATATCAGTGTGAATCGCTAGTGGTCGCAACAGGTGGCCTTTCTATGCCTAAATTAGGTGCAAGCCCTTTCGGTTATAAGATTGCTGAACAATTTGGACTAAGTGTGCGACCTACAAGAGCGGGACTAGTGCCTTTCACGTTGCATGAGCAAGACAAAAAAGTTTTAGCCGAACTCAGTGGTATTTCTCTTGATGCTAGTGCGAGCTGCAATAACACCAGCTTCAATGAAAACATCTTGTTTACCCACCGAGGTCTGAGTGGCCCGGCAGTCTTGCAGATTTCATCATTCTGGGAGCCTGGGCAAACGGTAGAATTCGACCTCTTTCCAAATGGTGATTTGCATGAGCAGCTCCAGTCATCACAACAAAAGCAACCCGATGCACTTTTGAGTACAGTATTAGCAACTCATTATCCTAAGCGCTATGTGCAAGACATCCTGCCTTATTTGGGAATAGCGAATAAACCAATGAAGCAATACCAAGGAAAGCAGCTTCAAGACGTTGCGCAAGCCTTCCACCAATGGTTACTAAAACCCAATGGTACAGAAGGTTATCGAACAGCCGAAGTCACCCTAGGCGGAGTAGATACTGACCAGCTTTCCTCCAAAACCATGATGGCGAAAGACGTCGAAGGACTTTACTTTATCGGCGAAGTTGTCGACGTCACCGGCTGGCTAGGCGGCTACAACTTCCAATGGGCATGGAGCAGCGGCTGGGTAGCTGGACAGGTTGTTTGAGCACTTATGTCAGTAAACATGGACATTTCCATCTACTCTTATGAATAGAGACAACACTTCAAATTCATCTACACATTTTGTTTGTTTCTTGTATTTTTTGTGTGTGCAGTATAATACTCATTTCTTAAATTATTGTTTGTCTTGATTTCTTGTTCAATATCCATAGATTCGTAAATTACTTTACCATTTGTGGTAGGTGTTTCAGGTAATCGTGAGCAGCCTTTTCGGCAGGCACACTACCTTTCCTTAATTTATATAGCCAACCTAATTGCATCAAGCCTCGAGCCGAGTGCAATTAATCCTATAAAGGAGTTACGACATGACAAATTGCTCGAACGGACGTACGTCACTTAATCCCAACGCATTGCGACTGCTAAGAAAAAAAAATCAATCAGTCAGGAGAAGCTTTCCCATGAGTGCACAAATTTGCGTATACCTGTTTCTGTTTCATCAGTAAAACGGGCTGAAGCGGGAAAAAGGGTACTCTATCGGACACTTTCAAATTTAGCCGATTACTTTCAAGTTAGCCCAGACACACTCCTACCGAACACACCTATACCTACCTGGTTATATAAACATCTATCAGAGCAAAAATCCGCTCCCTGTTATGGTAGAGAGTGGGAACTTCAACAGTTACATACATTGCTCAATAACGCAGAGCGTCAAAGGAAGTCTAAAACGACCTACGTGCATGGCATGATAGGGATGGGTAAATCTAACCTCGTTGATACCTTTCTTAATCATCTAAAAGCAGCAAAAAAGCGCACTCTAAAGTTTACTACCAGCACTAACCCTACTCAGTCTATCGATCACTTTTCGGTATCAATGTTGATACAACAATTATTGTTAACGGACTTAAACGACGAGTTAGCCCTTCGCAATAAAATGCACTTAGTATTTAGTTCTCCTATCGGGTGTTTAAGAGCATCTCAACTTGTCGGATTAACACTTAACCAGCATCAATGGACTACGATAAAAAGGTTAAGTAGTAGTCGCTTGCAGGAAGTGGATCGCCTTATTGCAAAAGATCTTTTGTCTTATGCAACACATAAAAAGCTATCGGTTATTGTGCTGGACGGAGCACACCTTCTCTCACATATTGATATTGAATTTATACGTACATTCATTCAATACGAATATGCCTACCCAATTTTATTTATTATTTCAGCGCAGGAGGTGGGCAACTTTACTAATGTCCCAGATTGGCTCTCGCTGGCACATACTATCCGATTAAAGCCGATTGACACCTTGTCATCAAATAAACTAGCGAACACTTTCTTGCTCACGCAAGGCTTATGTCCCATTAAAAACCGCTTCAGAATCGAGAGTTCAATTGAGCGCGCTTGTGGTAATCCTTCATTCTTAAAACAACTACTGTTTGCGCCATTCCCCGAAACTTCAGATCCTGAAGCTTTGCAGCAAGTTATTAGCACTTTACTCAGTGAAATGCCTGAACAATTGGTGAAACTACTGAGGTTTGTTTCGTTAATTGGGATTTTTTTCAACACCGAGCAAATACAGCTGTTTAGCTGTCATGCAAATATAAAATCCCCCTTGTGCATACAACAACGAATGTTGCATAGCGGATTGGTTATACAAAGCAGCCCGGATTATAAATTCATACATCCATTAGTAAGAGACGTGATTAAAAACACTATCAGTGAAAATGAGATTGATTGGTACAAGCAATTATTAATAGATAAAACTCAACATGTGAACCGAATCTGAACCCAAATCAAAAAAACATTTTTTTTAACCTTCCATTGAACCATAAACATGCCTTTCGAACGCTAGTAGTGTCTTTGATTGTGCATGTTTCAATCTATTCAAGTGGAAGAAATTAATATGCGGACACAGTTTAAATTAACACGTAACGAAGAATCCTGGATTGGTAGCAGCGATGTATTATTCACACTCAAACAGCAAATTAATAAGCTTGCACACTCCACACTACCTGTTCATATCATTGGAGCGCCTGGCACAGGGAAAAGGATTGCAGCGCATCATATTCATAAACTAAGTGCGAATAATGATGGGAAATTTATTGTGTCCTGCTGTAAGCACTGGAATAAAAGTAGTCCCTTAAAAGAACTTGAATCTATGCTCAGCCAAGCACAAGAAGGGACGTTGTACATAAAAAACATCGACAACATTAGTCAAGACCAGTTCGAATTAATAAAAGATTATTGGTTGAATGATGACATAAACGACCACTCAGTCAGGCTTATAACATCGGCAACG
This sequence comes from Alteromonadaceae bacterium M269, assembly GCA_004353515.1. GTDB lineage: Bacteria > Pseudomonadota > Gammaproteobacteria > Enterobacterales > Alteromonadaceae > M269. The sequence goes on from SMNZ01000006.1 coordinate 211,778, forward strand.
GCCTCCAAACAGGGAGTTGACACTCCAATACCGACTACAGACAACCTCCTGAGTTGGTTGTATTACCATTGCCTCGAATTAGCCTTACCTAAGCTATACGACAGAAAAGATGACATAACACCTCTTATCAACTACTACAAAAGCATTGACTCAAACATTGCCAAAATAACCATTTGCGACGACGCATTAGCGTTACTGAAAAGCTATGACTGGCCAAACAATGTTAAGCAACTCAAACGGTGTTTAGATAAGCTTGCGTTTGTTAATGGCAGCGGAGAAATACATACTAAGACTCTGCTAGATATGTTTCCAGCAATGCAGACTGAAGACAGCCAACCCCAGGCTAAGGTTATACCAATGCCTTCGGTGCACCACATAGAAACTTCAAGCAATGGTATCGAAGAAAAGCATAGTGCAACTTCAACTCGCTATGAGTTGCAGGGAGACAGCTTTCGTATCAACCTAAAATTGAATCAAGCGCCAGACAAAAGCAAATCGCATCCTGCCTTAACCCGAGCGCTACAATACCTTGAAGATAATTACACCAAACCACTAAGTTTAAATGAAGTTGCTGAACATGCATGCGTTAGCCCGTCACATTTATCCTTTTTATTTAAACGTTATGTGGGGCAATCATTTAAACAAACTCTACTGAGACTAAGAATCAATGCTGCAATGGTCTTGTTAAGAGAAAACCCCTTCAGCCAAGTTACCGAAGTGTGTGACGATGTCGGTTTTTCAGATCTGAGCTTTTTCGTACGAAAGTTTAAAGCGGTAGTGGGCTATAGCCCCGGCGCTTATCGTGACCAAAGCGCGAAGTACTAAACACCCAATGAAGCGTGAAGCTCTACCTTTGAGCAGTATTACGCGTGTCTTTACCTGTAGCTACATCAATATCATTTGATTTAGCTACAGATTACGAAAGAACACCAATTCAATCCGTCGTTTTACCAATCAACTCACGAGCAATTACCAATCGCTCTCATCTGGTGCTCTGTAAACTGAATTCAGAGTTTGGGCGGTTTAATAATTTGCCAATTTAGCCTAAGCCCTAAAAATTTTTTCATTCTATCAACATGACAAATAAAGGTTTTATATTATGGCATTTCCAACCGCTGTAAATAGTCAAATAACAGACTCAGTAACACAAGCAAATGTACAAGTTTTGGGCGACGCACCCGCAATGTCCATGGGCAATCTATTCCAAGCCACCTCGCAAGCTCTTGCAAATTCGGCTCATAACGCAACGGCAGCCCAACAACAAACAGGGTTAACCGCACAAGCGGCAACCACTATGGGTGTTACCACCTTGTACTCAATCGACACTGCAACAACTGGTGTCGCCACTAAAGATATTCTAACTCCAAGCACCAAAGTCGCAGGCTTAGGTTAATAAAGCACCAATTAATCAAATTATTAGGAGATCAGCATGGCATTTCCAACCGCTGTGAATAGTCAAATTACAGACTCAGTGACGCAGGCAAATGTCCAGGTTTTGGGCGATGCACCCTCGATTGCTATGGGCAACTTGTTTCAAGCGACATCGCAAGCGCTTGCCAACGCAGCTCACAATGCGACCAGTTCGCAACAGCAAGCCAATATTACTGCGCAAGCGGTAACGACGATGGGCGTAAATTTACTTTACTCCGTCGACACTGCAACAACTGGCGTCGCGACCAGCAAAATTTTTGCTTAGTCAAGCTGTACGGCGCTGGTTAAACACATTGTGGTCTACTCAACCACTGCTAACTTAAATAAAGAGGATAATCATTATGGCATTTCCAACTGCTGTAAACAGTCAAATCACTGACTCCATTTCGCAAGTCAACACTAAAGTTCTGGGTGATGCACCAGCTATTGCCACAAATAACTTTATGCTTGCAACAAGTCAGGCGTTGTCCAATGCAGCACACAATGCAACGTCTAATCAACAAAATATGGGTATTACTGCACAAGCTTCGCTTGTTCAAAGTGTTGATACGCTTCTGAGTATTAATACTGCGACAACAGGTAAGGCGACTGTCGAGATATTTCAATAAGTAATCGGGTGCTGATGCTTTAATCAGCACCTTTAAACCGATGTCTTAAATAACCGGAACCTGGCGACAATGAGTTATATAAAAACGCAAGCTTTATCCTTGGATGCGACGGCCACATCAATGGCTAATTCCATCTCAATACTGATGGAGAATGCACAACAATGTGAAGCCAATTCACAAATCATTGCTAATACCAGCCTGGTTCAATGCTGTGCCCTCATGATTGCAGCAGGTGCTGCAGCTATTAAGCCAGCAGTTAAACAAAGCTCACCATAGAACGCTGAAAAACATCAGGAGAAAGCCATGAGCACCGTCAATGACCAAATCACCGACTCGATAAACCAAATCAACGAAATGTTAACGGGTATAGCGCCCATGCAATCAATGAGCATGTTAGATGTGGCCGCAACAGAAACACTTGGCATGTCCATGTTTAATGCCGTAACCGCACAGCAAAATGCCCAAACTTCTGCATCGGCTGCTGCCACTGCCAGTTGTGCAAAGATGCTTAATCAAATCGCACCGCCACCGGAAAAGCCTGGCCCTAAAGTGGACGTTAACGCAGTGAAGAAGATCGTTAATGACCTACTTGAAGAAACTCATACGAAAAAATAAACAGGCAAGAGACTAACTCTCTTCAGTTAAATTGACTAAAAGGCGTAACACTATGAACGAGATTTCAAACGTCAGTTCACCAACAAAGCCCTCGTTAGACGTTATAAAAGAGGCGAGTTTGAGTGGCGACATAAACAAATTGTCGGGTGCAGGGAAGGCATACCAATCAGTTTCACAATCATCCGCTATTGCCATTCAGGATGCCACCGATAGCCTGCGAAACATTAACACAATGGCCACAACCGCCATGGGAGTTGCACTTTCTCAAATGCTGGCAACCGGCAAAACCGCGCCATTCACAGAGGTGATTACAGCGGCAACCGGAATGGTAGAAATGGGCAGAGAAAACTTCGCAAAAGTTGGCTCATCTGCAAGTGGCCTTTTAAACGAATTTCCAACGGGCGGACCCGACACCCCCTCAGGTGAATAGCCCGCTTCACATGCAAGGTAGATAGATATGTCGCTAATAGTAAACAATGCTGAAATTCAGACACTGGATCAACTATCGGATAAAACACAAACATTGATTCAGCTGCTTGCTCACGGTGAACAATGTTTATATACACTTATCAATCAAGATGAGGTGATGGTGTTTACCTCCGATGAGCAATTCGTTGAAGAACTGTATTCAGGATTGACCAACTCCACACTGCTGTTTCTCAATCATGCTAATTTATCGGTGGATGTCAAAAAGCTATTTGAGTTAAGCACCAATGATTTGCGGGATTTAGCCACTTATAACAAAACAGAAATTGGTTCATCCGACACCAATTTACATGCACTATTCAGCAAGTATCACCTGATAAGTAACAGCGCCCTAAACAGGATCGCCTTGTTCTATCGTCGTTACGACCTGAGCTATCACGCCTTAAACTGGAGTGCTAACTTTAATGACCAAATCAATCTATACAATAGCCTAATATACTGGGAAAAAGCGTATAACCTGAACAGCCCTTTGGTCAAAACAGCCAGCAGTTGGGCCATGCAAAAAGCACAAAACTTATCAGAGTTTTCTAACTACCTTTGGGTATATTTTGCTTGGCAAAGCAAAACGCATAGAGCTGGAAAATCCATTGATGAAATAGTGAGCATACTCACGCCAATAGTGCTCGACAACTTAGACTCACCGGTGGTGACTTACGAGCTCGATCAAATCAATTTAAATCAAGCGCTAAAGCAATGGCATGAAAAGCAAAAAACGCTCGGATTTTATGACTTTACAACAGGGTTACTCAATATCGTCTTAAATATTGATCTTCAAGCTCCAGACTTATCAAAAGCGGCTAACACCTATATCGCTAACCTACAAAACCAACTGATTAACACGCTGGCTAACGATAGCTACATCAATCAGGCAGGCATATTCCGGCACTACGTATTCGACTTAAACACAACAACGGCAGCGTTGAATGTCGATAGCCAGGGCTGCTTAAGCCTTTTCAGTGATTGGCCTGTGCTAAATAACATTTAATAGGAATAAATATGCGCAACAATAAACAAGACCCGAGTGAACTTGTCGCTAAACCCGAAAACACGAAGCATGCATTGAGTCACTTGTCGCAAATGGCCATGCTGACTGAGTTAGGCACCCTGCTGTCGAGTATCGACACCATGTTAGATAACGCAAAACAAACCATAGACCAATCCATGGCACTCTCTTCAAAACTCATTGAGGAATCGAGAGCAGAGCTATCTCAATATGGTGGGCAGTTAAGTGGCTCCAGATCAGAAGCGCAAAATTTACCAATGCCGGTTGGAAGCCCTGATCTTGAACCAGTAAATGATTCGGCTGGCGACCCTGCCCAAACTGAACAGATAACGCACACCATTACCGAGCAAGAAATAGCCGCTCGGCAAGCCGCACAAGCAGCGCAAGAATCCATGGAAAAAGCAATCAAAGACATGGAGCAACAATTAAAACAACAGAACGAAGCGCTAGAGCAAGCAGCCTTGCAACAAGTTAAAACGCAGAAGAAAACTTAGAGCCAGAAAAAAACTGAGCGAGAAGCCGATGATCCAGATTAACTTTAAAGCCATAGACTGGTTGCCCGATGAAGAAGTTAAAATCCAAGCCGCCAACAAACAAATGCAGGCACTGGTATCAAAGCTGGCAGAGGCACCTAAATATCACACCTTAACAGCCAAAGATCGACAGCAACTGGTCAAAGAAGGCTATGCGCACGACTTGACCGACAACCTTGTGTTTATTACGCAGCGTGTTGACGAACAAACCAACCAAAGTGATGCCATTGTCGTTGGATTTAATTATGCCGCCTTTGACCCATCATTATTTGCGGGTGAGAACATCACACAGCACCTTAAAACAATTAATAAAGGCTGTTGTGCCTATTGTGAAAGTTACTTATCGGCAACAGATGCGGGTCAGGTCGCGCATTATCGTCCGGTTGAGCTGCTAGAAGAGCGAAGCGTCGGTAAAAACAGCACACAGTCGCAACAGAATCGCATCGCAACTTGTTCGCCCTATTTCGATCTAGCCTATGAACAAAGCAATTTACTCTATGTATGTCACGCCTGTAACACAGGTTATAAAGGGGGGCTATTCCCTGTGCAGGGCAGCAGATACCCTCAAGCAGCAATAGCCGATGAGCAACCACTTTTGGTGCATCCTTATCGGGATAACCCCAGAGAATTTATTCGATTTGATCCTGTCTCTGCAAAAGCGTATCCATTCGACAAGCTCGCCGCGTTTTTACAGACTACAAAAACAATGACGTACTCGCAGGCTGAACACTATATTTGGGCACACCCTGAGTTACTTAAAAATACCCCAGACTTTTCCCAAATTGCCGGTTTTGAGCCTTGGTTTAATTCGCTTGCGCACGAAGCTCAACAAAAATTGCAAAAAGGCCACGCCACCATCACCACGCTGGGTTTGAATCGGCCTGAGCTTGTATTGTTGCGCCTTACTGGTCTTACCCAGCTTCGAATGGCCTGTAAAGACATAATGTCGACTTTGCCAGAAGCGTTCACTGAGCACGAACTACCTGTGCCAAGCATTGCATTTCGAAGTTTAATGGTAGATGCCATACAAACCTGGCGTAAGCAGCTAACTGACCAAGTGAGCTCAACACTAGCTACGAAGCAGTCAGCTCCAAAAACACGCGAGGAAGAACAAGAGCCAGACGTGTCAGTTACGTCTATTTCCCCCACAACACTTGCAGCCAATATACCTTATTGGCTTAGAGCGTCGTTACGCTACTGTGTTGAAGAATCACAAGTGGCTAATACCGAAAAGCGGAATCTGGTACTGCTTTCGGGAAAAGACAAGCTTTATGGGCAGCACAATAAACAAAAATGCGTTTTCCTGCCTATAAACTGGCTTAGAGATCAACATAGATGCATTAAAGTGCAGTCACCCAGAAATATATGGGAAACCTCATTTTCAGAGCTCGCACACTCAAGGCCACTAGAGCTATGTCACTTATTTGCCCAAAACCATGTTTGGGTTGAAGGGCCTTTTACTGCGCTCAAAGCTAGCTAAATCGAAACCAACCCCAAGCCAATAAGGAACCAAAATATGAATGAGATTGCAGTTACCGAAAGTACCCATTCTGAACATAGTGCCACACAAGCCGTTATAGAGGCTGATAGGAGTATTGCAGCCCAAATCAATAAACAACAGGCGGAGCAAAATGCACTTGAAGCCGTTGTCGCGGCAGACAATGTGGTCTCCCAACAAATCAATCAGGAAATTAATGAAGGGCAATCATTTCCCGCACCACAGCAAGCCGAACAAGTGGCCAATCTAGCTGTTGCCACAACAGAGTAAAACCACAAAACACCTCACAAACATCAATCCACCCATACCCGAGCTTATCGGGTATTTTTATATCAACAGCTCTAATCCAACACCCGACTTACGCATAACATTTATCAACAAACAACATAGAAAATACCAATCAAAGCCGTGTAAATACCAATCCCTAACATCGCATCCTTTTTATACTGAATTTATCAACGTAAGCAAAGGCACGATTATGTGGTGTTACCAACAAAGGCAAACAGCTCAGCGACGGATAAATAAACCAAGGCCAGCAAATACAAATCGATTTGCTACGAAATATCGACCTCATACCAGCGCATTGCCACCTAGACTCAAGCGCGGCATGGAAAAACTCACCGGGGTCAATTTATCCAACGTGCGGGTTCATTATAACTCGCCAAAACCAGCGCTAGTGCAAGCACATGCTTACGCCCAAGGTAAGGATATTTATCTCGCCCCAGGGCAAGCCGACCATTTACCTCACGAGCTTGGACATATTGCCCAGCAGGCATTGGGTATGGTGCAACCCACAACCGAGGTAAACGGCGTGGCAGTAAATGATGATCCCAAGTTAGAGCAACAGGCGACTGATTGGGGTGATAAAGCTCTGATGCTCGGCGGGAAAGGGTAAACGAAATGAGTTAATTGTTTTGATGCTTCCGTTAAGTTAATCAATCCAAAGATGTCGGTAATTTTTAGATATCGAACTTGTAAATCAAAAGGTTGCTGCAATTTTAAAACAGAACTAATAGCAGACGATACGCAAAACAGATGGAATACGATGATGTACGAACAACAAAAAATTTTTCGAAAAGAGCACAATGCAGCATGCATCAAAATGCTTGAAAAAAAACTTACCGTTAAGGCCGGTGGAAATTTAGAAAGAGAACACAATAGCAAGACTCATAGCCTTAAAGAGTTCGCTCATCCCAAATTTCACAAACAGGTAAGTCAAACAAGTTTATTTAAACCGAGGATGCTGCAACAAAACATCGTACAGAAATTAGATAAATCCAAGACGCCGAGTCAAGGGGTTATGCAGAAACTGATTGACTTTAACTTAGCCGCCGACCAATACGAATTAGATAACATTCGACCAAACTGGATGAGACCTGCGAACCTCCTAAACCCATTACCAGGCCAATCCCGTAACCATGTAGTACCTTTCACATCTATTCAAAATGACTTAACGTTAAAGCTAAACGCCTTAAATAACAACCCAAACGGAGTTGCTGAGCAACAAGATTTAGAAGCTTTCTGTGACTCATTAATACCCGGAATTCCAGGAATAGTGCCGCAGCCTAATACAGTGACAGTAATGCGTAATAGAAGGACAAATGCTATTAACGCGATAAACAATAACGCCGGGCCAGCAGTTCGGACGGCCACAGCTAGGGAATTACTATCATCATTGAATAGCTCAGGTAACAATGTACGGTTAGGTGATGACGTCATTAATTTAAACATTGGTGAGAATATCGATGCCAACTTCCTACCCAATGTTTACCAGTGGCAAGGAGGTCAGCACGAATTTGGTGGCGGAGTAGCAGCTCCTGCTCAAAACGTTTTACGCTTAACTCCTAATCATGAGTCGTTACTCTATAACTATCAAATGAATAGCGATGCTGCTCTAACTTTTGTCATTGATCCGAATACTAATTTACAACTTTCTTCAGGGACAGGACCAAACCCGGGCTTTGTTCCAGCGGCACCGTTACCTGTGCTAGTTGAACCACCGGCAGGAGCAGGCGCACTTCCTATTCTTTATCAATAAATAACACCCGGGACTTTAAAAAGCTTGCAAACACAACACATCAGCAGATGAACAACTAAAGACAAGGATAAAAGCAATGTATCTAGAAGAAAAAAAGCAACGAACACCGGATGAAATGACGCGGTCGATAAAAAGTATGCCTCCCCATCTACAAAAAGGGATTACCAGAAATCGTAATGAAAGCAAGAGCAAAGTCATAAATAAGACAAACGAATTGCAATTGATGAAAAAAACTATGGACTTTGCGAATAAACTTTTGAAGCCACAAAAAAAACAGTCGTTTTTTAATTACAAGCCGCAAGGCCATTTACATACAGTAAATGTAACCGCATTAGGAAAGACAAGGAAGGAAGGAGAGTTAGTCCCTAAAAAATACCCTAAACTTCTTTCAGAGCAAGAGAGATTAAAAGGTGATTTTACTCTTGATCAAATTCCTGATGAAAATGTGTTCAATTTTAATGGTAAGCCTTTAACGGATGAAGAAAAGGGGATGTTAGTGGGCTTAAATATGGCACAAAACGAGTATTTCAGATCTCAACTATCGAATGTTGGTATTAGTGAGGATGATAAGAAAAGAATCCAAGAAGCTATCATATATAACGAGCAAACCAATCAAGATTTAATAACTAGTAGTGATAATATCAAACAAAGTGACATCGAAATTGGGAGAAATGTATCTGGCATTATGTATGTGACACATGGGGAGCCGTCACTGCATAATAGCTGGAGCCCCGGGCATGTTAGTTTGCTTATACCTGCTACGGGACAATATTTAAGTTTACGCCCTGAAGGAAAATGGATCAGAGGGACTGGAACATGGGACTACGAGGTGCCTAATATTACACAAAACGGTGCGGAAACAATGAAGGTAAGTGTTGCAGACGGTACACATGCTACTTCAAAGTACTCGACTCCTTTATATGACAAGGGTAAAGCTATAAAACGTGATACGGACGTTATATTACTATCTAGTAAAGAGTTTCCTGTCGAAGAGCTTGCCAAGCGGGTGAATGAACTTGCGTGCAGTGATTCTGGTATATTTAGTTTAAGGGGAAAAGACAAAAACCACTGTGTACTCGCAGTTGCTGACGCGTTAGGTGAGCCGGGCAATACTAAATTTGGAGATATGGGGAATTTACAACCGGAGCATTTGAAGAGTATTGTGCTAGATGACAGAAAAGGAAAACTGCATAGGTCAGGTGGGGATAAAGAAGATAAGACCCAAAGTAATAATTAAAAGGTGGTACAAAGCTTATAAGCGGCTATTACAGACTAATTAAGATTCTGCTTCTACTAATGCCTTAGGTTAATCTTTGTTCTTTGCCTATTTTCATTAAATATAAGTGAGTAATAGGGAACAGTGTTAGTTGAGATTGCTTTGACCATTCTTGAGTAAATTGCCGTTCTTATAACTGGGAAGGGTGTATTTTTAGGTTGATACACTAAATGACAATTTGAACATAAGTGCTTAGTTCGTATGAGCCAAATAGCCTCCAACTACACATAACATCCCAAATACCAACCATCCCCTAGGTTTTACCAATCCAATGCTCTAGTTGTAAATTAATATGCTGTGCTGATGAGTTAATCACAGCATATTAAATTATTCAGCACGGGTAAGTAGGTATCACTATGCAGACACAAACAGTATCGAGTGAAGAGGCTAGCTCAACATCGAATAGCGCCGAGCAATCAACAGACGCTGCGTTAACGCAGTCCTACAACGAGGGTGATGTCGCTACAGAACAGCTAATATTTAAAACTAAAAAGTCTACGGGGTTGGCGCTGTTTGCTAAATTATTGGCCTTTTTTCCAGGGTTTACAAATCCACAGCGTGATGATGTGATTATTGCCAATCGAGTTTTAAATGATGGCGTGATTGACATTCAGCAAAGCGATCTTGTCACCGTTAAGGAAGCAATGGAAGTTGCTAAAAGTTTTTATAGTAAATATGCCCGCTTGTTAGGTCTTGGCTTGGGAGCCGCTGTGAGTGTATTGGTGGAATGGGTACAAAGTATTTATCCAGATTACCAGGGAATACGTGCTGCCCATGCTGGCAGCGGTGTTATCGCAAGCTGGGTTGTTAGCAATATTATGAGTGAATACGAACGCCGTATACATCAGCTAAAAGAGCGTATGAAACTGACGTAAATAATCCTCAAGTTAGGTCAGTTCTAGTACTCAATTCTTTATAGTGCAAAATTATCGTCGTATTAATGGCATACAGGAGCACATCGTTAAACCCTGTCGCCATCGCTTTATCATTGGCGACTCTTTTTAACTCTCTCCCTTCTTCTTAAAGCATGGGTAATTTTACTCTCCGTTGTTTATACCAATGGAATCATCAAATCTGCCAAGTTGGTAAAAGTTACCGCAATTATAGTTAGTTCACCCAATCACAAATGGCTGGGGCAATGACGTTAAACAGATTAAACACAATTAATCTTGATGAAACGTAATTTTATAACTCAAACAGAAGGTAAGGTCCTATGAGTACTAGTGATGACCAAATGCAGGGTATTTTGATGGGTAACGTAAAAGCCTATGCGGAAGTTGCTGAGCCAGAAGCCAAAGGCTTCAATTATAGTGGGGTGCTAACACCTGCAATGATGGAGCATTGTCAGCATTACCAGTTTTGCCTACGTAACCTCAACCATACCGATGGAACAACAACTTCAGGGGTGCTAACAGGTCAGGAAACTAACCGCATTACTGGGCATAGTAATGAAGGGGGTTATGGTTTACCTCTTATGCCTTTGTACAATGTTCAAATAACAGCAGCTACAAATAACAAAGATGCCGCAGTAGCCACAACCAGCAAAGACGTTCTGCAGACACTGCGAGAAGCACTTATTCCTATTGGTGTCACAGTATGGCTAGCAACTGATTCGGCTGAAGCAATTGATTTAACCAACTTGAAATCCGAACTGTTTGAGGCTGGTTATTCTGTTGGTGAGATTGGTAAAAGTGCTACGCCAGCACCCACAGCGACGACAAATAACAGTGTCTTGGAGACAGTGTATTGTCCGTTTACCCCACCAGAAGCTAACTCTAAAGTAAAAACTGTCACTATCGGTGCTAACTCAGGCATGTGCCAAATCTATTGGGCAAAGCAGGGTAAACATTATTATGAATAAGATTCTGCTAGCCCAAGGATGGAGAGCATCTCGTCACAGCAAAGATCAACAGCCCCTAATTATTTTAACCAGCGGACAAACGAAATGAGCGTAGAACTAGTTTATATAGTGCAAGCAGGTGATACCCTTAGCGCTATCGCGGCATCGATAAGAGCGTGTGCCGGCGTTACCGAACAAAGTGTTAAAGACAAAAATCCTGACATCAACGAGAATGACTTACAAGTAGGCCAACTCATTTTAATACCTCACTCATCGGGTGATGGTGCACTAGCTTACACCATTTGCGCTGGCGACACCCTGTGGGCTATTTGCAATCACATAAACCAGTGTGAAGGTGTAACCGTCGCTGATATTGTTGCTGAAAACCCAGCCGTAAAACCGGATTTATTGTCCATTCATGATCGGCTTAATATCCCGGCTGCTATGGCTACAGCTGAACCTTCGTGGACATTGACATCCACGGCGGATGTTATGGGCTTTTGGGACTGGACCTATTCAAGTGCGGCTGCACCTCAAAATGCAACTTTAAGCATTGCCTTTAGTGGTTATACCGATGTGCAAACTGTGTTAAATAACGCGGCAAACACCAAAGGTTCTATGGTAGGTACGCATTTTATTTGTTTCGGTGGCGGCAATAATGCGGGTGCTTTTGATATAGGCGTGCTGGATAACATAACCGATGCAATAAAGGCAGGCCAGCTTCAAGATTATCAAGGTGTTGCCTTTGATATTGAAACAGGAGCAGCAGAATTGGCGGACGGATTTAAAGGTGCTTTTGCCGCTGCTAAAGCCGCTGGGTTGCAGGTATTAGTTACGGTAAGTCATTCTGCGCCTTTTGGTATTTCAGATGCTTCAACCCTTATGATGTCTTTGTTGGCTGATGCAAACATAGACTACATTTCTCCCCAGCTTTATACCGACGGGACAGAGGACAAAAATAACTATGATATAGCTAACGGCTTTAGCTGGGAGAATTATAAAGGCTGTAAGGCGGCTGTGGTGCCGAGCATTGTCAAAGCCGCTTATCACCCAAGTGCGCAAGAATACTTCGCCAAGGAAGGAGTGACGCTTTCAGGGTATATTCAATGGCAACAAACTGATGAATCATCATAAACCCAGATAATACCTACAATCTGCTTAACTCTACCAATTAAGCCACAGGGCTATTCGCATATGATCAGCGCTTTACTTTGCGTATGACGATGAGGATAGCCATGTGGCATGAACAAACGAATTATAAAGACGCAGAGGCATGTGCGCTTGCAAGTAACGCTAGTGATTTAACCCAAGAGTGTGCATGGTTAGCACAGGCGATCGAAACACGCATCGGGCATTACTTTGAACAGGGTGAACAACAAGGGAATGACAATATGCCGCCAGCACCCGAACTAATGGGGTTGAAATCGCCTTATGCATTGTTTGTCGTGCAGCATTCACTGACCGATATTGAACGCTTACTTATTGTGATGGCGTTAGCGCCCACAATAAAACCTCAATTGTTTGATATTTTTCTCAGTACCAATGAGCTTACTGGACGCCCATTCACTGAATTTGGCATGGTAGAGCATGCGGGGAGTTTATTGGCTACGGGAGCCACTGCCGCATTTGTGATGTCGGCAATGGACCTACAAGCACGCTTAAATGTGCTTGAGCAGTTGCAAAATAGCCCGAATATACAAAAAGTACTTTCTTTTGATACAGAGCCGCAAGGCACGTCTTTATTAAGTGCGCCTCTAGTACTTAAACCCGAATTTATTCAGCAGTTCACCACGGGGGCACCGTATCGCCCTGAATCGAATCATCAGTTTCCCGCGACCTATATAAAATCGAACGTAACTTGGGATGAGGTGACGCTTTCTCCAATCATAAAAAGTCAGTTGAACGAAATCGTGCAATGGGTGAAGCATGGGCCTTGTTTAATGCAAGAATGGAAAATTGGTAAACGACTTCGTCCTGGTTATCGCGCTTTGTTTTATGGCCCTCCGGGCACGGGTAAAACACTCACAGCGAGTTTGCTCGGCGATATGGTGAACATGGATGTGTATAAAATCGACTTATCTATGGTGACATCGAAGTACATTGGCGAGACCGAAAAAAACCTTGAGCAGGTGTTTAGTTTGGCTGAGGATCGCCGTTGGATTTTATTCTTTGATGAAGCTGATGCCCTGTTTGGTAAACGTTTGAATACAGGGTCTGCCAACGACCAATTCGCTAATCAGAACGTGGCTTATTTACTGCAACGGATAGAGCGCTTTAACGGTGTGGTGATTTTAGCGTCTAACTACAAAGACAATATTGATAATGCATTTTTTCGTCGTTTTGAATCTATTATTCACTTTGCTGCACCTAAAGCGGAAGAGCGGTTAGCACTGTGGCAAAACGGATTTTGTGAGAAAACACGGTTGTCTCCGTCTGTTAATCTTGAAGCTTTGGCTGAACAATATCCTCTAAGCGGTGCAGATATCGTTAATGTGATTCGCTATGTGTCGTTAACGCTTTTGTCGGAGGGGCGTGCTGAAGTTTTACCGAGCGATATCCAACAAGGGATTAGTCGTATCTCGGAGCATAAGTCACCACCGAGATGGTAAGGGAAGTATTAAAATCAATGGGTAAATTCAATGTATGAACATAAGAAAATTTACCATTATCTCCGCATGTTCTGCCAAAACATCGTTGTTTGACGTCGCTATATTATCTCCTGCAATTACGCACAACACTATTGGAGAATAAAACGATGGCATTTCCAACCTCGGTTAATGATCAAATCACTGATTCAGTGACACAAGCAAATGTTAAAGTTCTGGGCGATGCCCCTGCGATGTCTATGGGCAACCTGTTTCAAGCGACGTCTCAGGCACTGTCGAATGCTGCTCATAATGCAACAACTGCGCAACAACAAACGGCTATTACAGCTCAGGCCGCTACGACGATGGGCGTCACAACGCTTTATTCTATCGACACAGCAACCACCGGCGAAGCAACGAAAAAGATTTTAAACGCTGGTTAACCCGCCTTATCCCACCTTAACGAGAAGGCGTTGGCTTTTACCACGCCTCTCTCAGCCTCAAAGGTACTATGCAATGAGCGATATTGACAAACCAGAACAAGAAGATGTGATGAAAGACACTGTGTCGGATGAGATTATCGAAGATACTCAATCGGACAGTGTCACTGAGGATATAACAGAACCTGAGAGTGATACTCAACAGGGCACGGTAAGCGAAAACTTTGCCCAAAGTGCAGATACTAACGAAACCCAAGTTGAGGATATGGCTGATATGCCTCTTCAATTGATGAGGGAAAACAACATATATGCGTTGGGGATAGTGGAAATTGTTTTTCCGAATAAAGGGATAGAAAAGCAGTTTTTACAAGCAGCAATGCTGCTTGGCGTGGATGAAAAAGACTACTTTGCTGTTTTTACCAATCAAGGTTCTAGCACCGATAGAGACAAATATTTATATCTTGCTGAGCAGGTTCAGTGGGTGTTGTCCATTAAACAAAGGCATGTTTATCTGTTGAAGCCCGCAGACAAACCTGAACTGATCGCTTTGATTGATTCACTCAAGCCACCCGAAGATACTTTGGAGCCGGTGTACACCTGCGTTATTGGCTATCGCACTGCGAGCGTTAATAGCTTTGGGATAACCCAAGTTGTGTGCCAACAAGTTTATCATCACACATTAGCTGAGCTGCACGATACGATTCAAAAAATCTCATCTGCTGAGACCGCTGCTATCCAAGAAGTGATCAATAAGTTGGAGTATGAACCGAATTTGGGCGATTCCGATTTTACGCGTGCGAAGAACTTTGTTGCGTTTCGTTACCCTGACATTTATCAACAAACCCACGCAATGCAATCGGCGTCAAAACATGCTGAAAAAGCATCACTCATAAAGATAGATTTTAGTCGTTTCGATGCTGTTTCTGAGCGCGTTATCGTGAACATGAGCATGACTTATCAGGAGAACAGCTCAACAAAACGGCATTACTACTTTTGTCGTGTTGATGTGACGGGCTTGTATCCTTTTATTAATACACCCATCCAGGCATTTACGCCGTTACTACCTTTCGAGTAGTGATTGGAATGCAGACATATTTTATGGGAGCCAAACAATGAATTTATCGACTGAAGCTCAAAACTATAGTCAGGCTAGTACCGCAACCTTTGTAGACAACAAGGCCGATGTTGTTCAGCGAGAAGTCGTCATTGCGGACTCTACAAGCCTCGTTTACGCCATAGGTCATATTAAGCCTTTTTTCCCGACTCTGGATTTGGAAAAGCAATATGAAGCTGCGGTTTCTATGATTCAACAAGGATCTTCGAATTATGCAGGTGCGGATACTTCTGAGGTATCTAAATTCACCGTATTTGATTACACCGTAACACCCGATAATCAACCCAATTTGGCATACCGGCCTTTTTTGTATCTGGCCGAAGAAGCAACCTGGATATTGACGATTAACCAAGTTGATACCTATATATTGACACCGCGCACAATGACGCAACGCAATGCACTTATTGACGCAACCAAAGATGCACAAGCCCCTTTTATAGTCATGGGCCATTTAGGTGAGTTGACTCTAGGAAACGCTTCGGGAAGTGCAAGCTTACCTGTCGTGATGTTGGAACATCTCGAGGGAATTACTCCAGCCGCTCCCGGTAGCCTTAGTGGCAATGCTGCACGACTAAATGAGTTGCCCATACCCGGACTCAAACCCAATATCGGGCGTACCTCATTAGAGCGGGCCAGTAATTACTTTCAAAGCCACTATAACCAAATCAATCAGGATATTGATGGCTCGCCAATTGTCGAGAATATCAGTGCCCTTCATGCCGATACGTTGAATGCGATGAACAACCCTGACCTGATTGAGATAATTATTACGTCATCGAATAGGAGCCGCTTTGCTTGCAGTATAGACGTGAACAACACTTACCCTTTTGTGTCATCCAAGTTGTCACCGTATGCAAAAAGCCACTGTAGTTAGGAGAAAAATTATGACGCCTTCAATTAAACCTGTTGAATACAATCCGACTGCAACGCAACCGTTAACGAAACCAGTAACACAACGCATGTTAAACGGCAGAGAAGGGGAGGTTGAGATGACCCGAGAAAGCTCTTTTGTGTACGTGGTGGGCAATGTTAATGCTAAGTTCCCTTCCTTAAGTTTAGAAAAAGAGCTTTATCAAAACAGTTTGATATTGGGAACCAAGCTGCCACTTCTCGGGCAGGTTAATGATGATATTGGTTTGGAACAACTCAATAGAGACAATGATCTTTATAAAGAGCTTTTTAAAGGGTTAAGCGAACCGAAAAATCGATATATTGCTCGCGAAATGAATTGGGTGCTAGACAACCGTTTTGGTGAGCAATTGTATGATCTATATGTTTCGACTGAGGATTTATTGACGCAATGTATTTCTGCACTAGGTAGAACACAAAGTGCTGAAAATGAACAAGTGATTGTTATTGGCAAATCAAACCATGCTGAGGTGATTGAGGTTAGTGCCATTTTGCCGGTAGCCGTTATGCCATTGGGTCAATTAGTTCATGGTGATAGCCACAGTAATAATCACCTGCAAAAAATGGTTAAAGAGATAACTTCGCTCGACAGTTCAAGTGGTAATACGGATGCGTTGCGGGCATTGAATTTCGTACTCTACAACAACCCTAAAATTTATGAAAAGTCGTCTCATCTGTATTATAAGTCAAACTCAGATGGGCCAAATCCGAGTGGGTATCAACTTATCAGTGTTGATGTTGATACCTTAACTAGTGGCGATCGGATTGTTGCTAACGTCATTTTTACGTATCAAGGGATCAACACAGGGGCATTTCAGTATTGGTATAGTCGAGCGGATATTACAGGGGAGTACCCCTTTCTTGTTACCGACTGGGAACAATATCTGCCAACTCGAATGAAGTATCGCTAAATCAGAAGAGGCTGATTTAGCTATCGCACCCAATTAATGGCTGACATAAGGTAAGTGGGTTTGACTCCAGAAGCACTGCTAAAGCCCCAGTTCAAAGCGCACAGTTATTACGAATAAAATGTCTCGATTTGCAGTTAATTATCTAAATATTGCATTTATATTTCAGTTAAATACCCGAAGTTAATACATCTTACCTGTGTAATATGTTAACCCCTTTACACACTCAAAAAGAGCGTCTATGCTTTCGATGCTCAAAAATTTTACCTGAATTTAACAAGCGGTTTTCGGGATGAAGTATGGGCGTGAATAACATAACTAAGAAGCAATAACTGAATTAAAATGGAAGGAAAACTCTATGATAAATGCCGTTTTTAAAAAGGCTTCGCTTGGTGCATTCGCACTTCTTTATTCGATAACCGCATTGAGTGGTGGCGGTGGCGGAGGAGGCGGTGATGGTGGATTACCATTACCTTCTACCTGTGACGTCAACTGCGGATACGAAACTGGTCCTGCGCCAAACTTAAGTTTTGTTGAAGCTAACCGTGGCCCATTGAGCACAGCAACATTCAATGTTCCAGGCTCAGTCGATGGATTTGGCGGTGGCACTGTTTACTACCCCACTAATATCAATCAGGAGCTAGCTACGATTTCTATTGCACCAGGCTTCACGAATACGCGTTCTGCTGTTGCTTGGTGGGGACCCATATTAGCCTCACACGGTTTTGTGGTTATCACTATTGATACGAATTCGCGATTTGATCAACCCGAGAGCCGCGGTAGGCAGCTGGATAGCGCGTTGTCGTACTTGATCGACGAAGGTAATCGCGCAGGTAGCCCAATATCGGGTCTTGTTGACGAAAACCGTCTTGCAACTATGGGGTTTTCGATGGGTGGCGGGGGAGCACTACATAGTGCCTCTAGAAACCGTTTGAGTGCTAGCATTCCTTTGGCGCCTTTTAATTTTGGTAATGGCAACTTTGGGGATATTGGTGTTCCTACCATGATAATGGCTTGTGAAAACGACGGCACTGCTCCCGTAAATTCTCACGCTAGCCCTTTTTACAATGTTATTTCCAACAGTGTTGATAAAGCCTTTATGGAAGTTAATGACGGTCCACACAATTGTGCTAATGGCAACAACAGTAATAATGCACTGTTGTCTACCTACGGTATTTCATGGATGAAGCGATTCTTGGATAAAGATCGTCGCTTTAACCAATTCCTTTGCGGTCCTAATCACATAGCGAACAATCGGATTTCTGATTATCGCGATACCTGTGATTTTTTATAAGACCTAATCTGCAGTAGCGTAATGACGGGAAGCCTAGTCTTCCCGTTTTATCGTTTATCGATTACAAGATATCAAACAGGTAAGCAGCTATGTCAAACGTACACATTAATAAGAAGACGATATTTATCTTACTGGGCATATTGGTCATCGCGATAAGCCTGTTTTTTCTCTATTCGTTGAGCAGTAAGCCAAGTGAGGTTCCTGTTGCTGACGTTGGTATTAAGGCAAGACCAGCTATAACAGAATACAAAACACTGGCAACAGATTGGGATTGGCAAAAAGCACGCTCACACATTGAACAGACTCAACATACTATTACCAATTTCGATCATCTACCCTTCACAGCTCAGTCGGTTTTCGATGCATTGCAAGCTGTTAAAGTGGATAAAGACAGTCACTTAATACTGGACCATGATGCTCTCATTTCATTAGATGAAGCTCTGGAGCGTATTCACAATAAGTTGGATGCGGACTCTTTGTTGGCTTTAAAAAACTTAATCCGTGAGAGCTTGCCCGGTATTGCCGGAGAACAAACGGCTGCCATTGTTGAACAGTATTATCATTACCTCCAGGCGAAGGATGAATTTAGTCGGGTTAATGAGGGATTATCTGGTGATAACTCAAACCAAAATCTGGAATCATTGTCAGATGATCAAGCTTTGTACGCTGAATTGCAGGCATTACGTGAAGTGCATTTGGGAACAGAGAACACCGCCAAATTATTTCGTGTCAGTGATGCTAATGCGACTTATATGTTTGAGAGTATGAAATTGGGTTTAGACAATAGTTTGAGCGCAGAGCAAAAAGAGCAGAAGAGGCGTGAAATACAGGAAAATCATACCGAGCAGGCTGTTAATATTTTGAATTGGCCGTCGCGTTACCGCGCTTTCCTCGCTGATAAGCAGAGTATCCTCTCAGCATCTTTAGACAATGATGAAAAAAGGAACCAGGTTGCGCAACTATTAAGTCAGCACTTTAGCCCATCAGAGATTGAACGTATACAGTATTTAAATTTAAGCTCCATTTAGCTTGGCGAAGAATGACAGAACAACAAGTTCAACCCAGTTCTCTCCTTATGACAAGCGAAAAGAACGAAAACTACACCGCGCTCAAGCTAGTCAAATTTATAGCTCTGTTATGTGTATGTGCATACGTTATTGCGATGCTCGTATCAGCTCACCAACCTGAAGAAATATCGAGTTTGACGTTAGGCTCGGAGCAAGTCGAGCGACACCATTCGGAAGTCGTTTATATACCTTTTATAGAGCAAAAAAAGTGGTCTTTTGATTTCTCTACAGCAGAGACAATATTGCGCAATGTCCGTTTAGATGATCAAAGTCAGCTGGTTATTGATCATGAAACGGAGAAGCAACTCGCTCGGATTTTAGCAACTTTCCCTGTGGAATTGTCGGAAGATGATATGGCGAGGATTAAGTTTTTGATTAGTCGTGCTGTCACTAATGAAGCTGGAAGAGACTTCGCCAAGTTACTGGAACAGTATCGCTATTACACCAAGAAGTTGAGCCAGTTTGAGCAGACGCTTATGACTGAGGATTTGGCATTAGTTGAAAGGTTGGAGGTAATGAATAAAGCTTGTCTCAGTATTCAACAGGAGTTCTTTGCGCCGAGTATCCAAAGCCAACTGTTTTACAAAACGAACTTAGATAATGAGTATTTTTTGCAGCGCCGAATACTGTTATCTGACAGTACAATGAGTGCAGAACAAAGACAGCAACGGCTAGCAGAGATAGCGAGTATTTATAGAAAAAAGCTGCATGAACTGGAGCTTGACTAGGTTGTGCAGCTCTTGAATTTAGAAAAGACTGAAGGGTTTCAGAAAACTCTCTTAGCACTGCTTTGTTCAGGCTTATTGTCTTTGGTTTTTTTGAATCAGGAGCAGTTTTTACTGACTTGGTTTGCCTTTATACCTTTGCTTTTAGCCACTCGTCGAACATCTTTATTAACGACTTACTTATTAAGCCTACTGGCAGGTTTTTGTATGTTCGCGAGCGCAACATACTGGATTACCGACTTCCTCCAACTGTCAAAAGCACAAAGCCTACATACACGATTAATTTGGGCTTCGTTATATTGGCTCTATTGCGGACACTTGATTGCTTTCGTATTTGTCTTATTTAAGCTTCTTAAACGTTTTACTGTAGTCCATGAGTTTATTTTGTTTCCTCTGTCGGTCGCTCTATTAACTCATGGTTATCCTATGTTATTTCCAATGCATTTGGGAGAAAGTCAGACTCATTTCTTATGGGCTATACAGGCTACGGAATTCGTTGGTGTGCTTGGATTAGACACTTTGATAGCTTTGGTAAACATCATGTTTTACCGACTAATTTTATGCTTATTTCATCAACCTCCAAAAATTCGAATATCACTTCAATGGCCGTGGGTTATATCAACAACAGTTGTAGTAGCTTGGTTTGTTATTGGTGGAATACGATTAGAACATTGGCAAAATCGTATGCTGGATGCTGACAGCTTAAAAATAGGTCTTGTTCAACCCAACGAAATTCCTAGTCTAGATAAGAATACGATACAGCAGGGTTACAGCACAGCGTTTCCGCCTGAAATGGAGATGACACAGCGTTTAAGCGAGCTAGGTGCTGAAATTGTAATTTGGCCGGAAGCGCAACCCAAACAATACATTAATGATTTATTTGTGCGAAGAGCTTATCGCCGAGAAATTGATGATTTGGACATCGGATTGGTGTTTCAGGATCAGCAACAATTAACCGATCCTGTTAATGGTCGGGTTGTGGAACGTTTTAATGCATCAATGATGATCGATAACACAGGTATCGAAAGTGGTTTTTATCAGAAAATAAAGCGTATTCCTTTTGGGGAATATATCCCCTTAACAAAACCTGGGAGTGATATGCACCGATGGTTGCTATCGTTTTTTGGGCAGTTTGCCAGTGAGCTTTCAGCTGGCGATGAATTTACCAGTTTTGTTCATGACAAAGTGAACATCATTCCACTGATTTGTTATGAGACGACTTTCTCTGGGTTTGTCGCGAATGCCGTCGCTTCCAATAGTCAGCATAGCCATAACGACTCAGGTAATGTATTGGTTGGGCTCTCTAATGATGGGTGGTTTGGATCTCGTCATCAATCGAATCAGCATATCCTTGCCTCGACACTACGTGCTGTGGAAAACAGGTTGCCTTTAATTCATGCAGTGAATAATGGCCCCTCACTAGTGGTGTCTCCCACAGGTGAAGTCGTGTTCCAAAGCGATTTTCAACACGCTGGTGGATATCTCGTTGATGTCAATACGAGTCCCGATGCTAAAGGCAGTTTTTACAGCGAATACCCAATGGCGTTTGTGTACTTTATTTTTGCTCTAGTTGGATATGTGGTGATCAATATCAACATCACTATCAGGCAGAAGCATTAGTGTGATTTATTGATGTCTGTTCTTAACGCTTGGCTTTGTGAACCTTCGCCTGAAAGTCACTCATAGTTGCGAGAATGTGGTTTCTTCATATACTTATTTTGGGTGTCCTATCAGTTCAATTCCATAAAAAGGATAGCGTGATGAAAACAATAAAATATACATTGCTTATTTTTTGCGTGCTCTCACTAAACGCTTTATCGCAGCAAAATGAAGAGCAGAGTTGGAATGTTGAAGTGATAGAGGTTTTAGGTGCTACACCGATAGGGGTTATGCGCAAAGAGCTGAGAGCCAAGCGATTTGCGGTTATGGATTTCTTTAATGCCAATATTGAAGTGGATGATTTAAAGTTTGAGTGCAGGCGCGAAAGTCAATTCAGGTCCCGTATTAAAAAGGATGTCTGTCAGAATGTTTATGATATCCGTATTCAGCAAGAGAGGTTTATTGAAGCGCTCCTGTTGGGAAGAGAGCCTGCTTTGGCCACTAATTTATCGCAAACCAAGACTCCCGAAAGTGAAAGATTCGATAAAGAGAAAATCGCTGTATTTAATAAAATGCTGGTTGAGAATGAAGAGTTTCTCCAGATATATACTGATTTCAAAACAGCGCAGGCTAAATTTGAAAAAGCTCGGCAGATGAAATTTGGAGAGTCGAACAACTCTGAAGAAGAAAGCAATTAACAATAGCCATGTGCTAAACGCTAACAGCCTTTTATCGGTTTGAATAGCTGTTTGCCGTATTGCTATTTTATCCTTTAATACCACGAATAAAAGCTTGGGTAATTTTCCTAAGCAATAAGTCTTCGTAATTCCTGATTTTAAACTAAGCTTAAAATATCCGGTTAATATATTTCCGTTCGGGAGACAGGGTGTTTAAGGCAAGGGTTTCTAATATTGTTCGATTATGGACCACAGTTACCTTACTCTTTGTAGTTGGAGCTACATCCCTTGTTTATGCCTCCGAATCGCTAAAAGTGTGTGTTCCTGACCAGAGCGTACCGCCGTTTTACTTTGTGCAGGATAATAGAGTGTCTGGACTCACACTTAATCACCTTAATGCACTTTTTGAGCAACCCAACCTAAGTGATATCGGTATCGAATATATTCCTGAACCTTGGCAACGTTGTTTGAAGGATATCGAAAGTGGCGGGGTTGATATGCTGGTTGCAGGTTATTCACAAGAAAGGGCGATGAAGGCCGTATATCCCGATTCTATGGGGGTCGACCTAGAAGAATCTGTCTTTAGCTACGCACAGATATGTCTGGTGAAAAAAGCCAGTGATCAATGGAGTTGGGATGGGGACAAGCTAGTCGACAAAGATCAGGTTATCTTAGGACTAGAACCCGGGTTCCTTATTCCCGAGGAACGAATGGCTGAGACTGCAGAACGTGTCGTTTCTGTTTGGGATGTTTCTCAAAAATATGAGCTCGTAAAGCTCGATCGTGTGGATGCGGTGTTGACGGTATGCGGTGTTATGGATGAAGTCAATATTCCTGATAGAGCGATAATTCCCAGTGATTTAGATGTGGTGTTTCCTCCCTATATAGATTCGCCGGTGTACTTGGTTTTTAGTGCCGCTTTTTATCGTCAGTTCCCTGATACTGCGAAAGCCATAGTAGATGCATCTCATCTACTCAACATGTCTATTAAATAGGCCGACTACAGCTTTCTTACGAAGCTACTTTCAACAAAATATCTCTTATTAGCGGCAGAATAAAAAGAGAGACTCAGTATTCGTTCCACGTTATATTACTAATAAAAACAATAAGCTACATGGGTAAATAATTGGTAATTGGCAGTATAAGCCAAGCTGATGACGTGCTCGCAAAAAAGGGAAATATCAAAATGAAACATCTATTAATTTCACTACTTCTTTTAATTCTTTCTGGTTGTGCCACCTTTGAGCATACTCAAAGTCCTCCTATTTCTGGGGGAGGGCAGGTCAATGTTGAAGTCTCGAATAAGGGGCTTTCCGGCTGGAGCGATCTACCCATAGGTACGCATCGAATAGACGATAGCCAAGTGATTATATCGGGTCACCAAAAAGGCGGTGGTGCTGCTTTGTTATTTGGTGTGGTTGGAGTTGCTGTCTCTCATGCTGCGAACTCTTCTTCGGGTGAGAAGAAGATAGAAGGCCTTGAAGATAAGCTCAAGATCAATATGAACGATCAGGTTTATCAATCGTTTGAGAGTCAGATTCAGAACGCGGGCAATAGCCAATTGTCTATGTCGAATGACTCAGCTGCTAATAGCCTTCAGATTATGCCTGCAGTTGTGCTTAGCTTTGACGAAGACCAGTTGGTTCGCCCCTTTATTGTGTTGAAAACAGAGTTGCTGGACAAGCAAGGCAAAAAGCTGTGGAAGTCACGCTATTTGGCGCAATCGGGAAAAGCTAAGCCATTGGTTGGTGAAGATGGCTGGATTTCAGAATCGCATAACGACTTAATCTCGTCTTTGAATGATAGTGTCGACAGAGCTACACAAGCGATTATTAAAGACTTATCAGAGCCCTATGCTAGAGACGATGCTAACTTTGTGTTGGTTGAGGGGTATTTTCCTTACGTGAAAAAGAAGCTCCAAGTTGGAGGTTACAAGTTAGTCGAAGATGAAGGCTCTATTACTTTTGTGCCTAAGTTGGGAGACGTTATCGTATTTACCGGTACCAACGTGCTTGAAAAGTCTGAGTATCAGATCACACCATCAGATGAAGCCAAACCTGTCTTTAAAATCATCAAAAAATAAAATCAATCAAAAACCTCCTGTGCGAATGGCTTGCGCGGGAGGTTGATTTACTGTGGCTCCGCACTAAGCTTCGCTTGGATAAAGTCAGAATGTGATACGTATAAGAGGTCGGCTACCTTACGGATAATGTAATCCTCGTATTTGTCGATAGTGCCGTCAGCATAAGCAACCTTCCACATCAGTTTGATAACATTAACGCGCTCAGGGTAATCATAGTGATCGTTGATCAGCTTGGTGAATGGGTAGAATGACGTTGAATCAACTTCCTGGTCTGCACTTTGTGCAATCAATGCATCCAGGGGTTCACCTTCAATATTAAAGACTGAGCCTAATAACTTTCTGATTTCTTTTTTTTCGACAAGGCTTTCGTCGTTGTCTGCTTTACAAACTTCTATCAGTAAAACGGCGCAAGCTTGCTGTAGCTTTTCTTCACGAGTGGCTTCAGATTCGACTTCTAATTCGGTAGCAAAGAAAGACTTTAATTTACTAAGCATGAATACCCTCTGATTTACTTAATAGCAAAGGCTCATCAATCACATTTCAGACTAACACCTAATCATTTATCAATAACCTAGCTGGATGAGCGTTGATTGTCGATTTTCAAAAGTAAGAAAAGATGTATGAAGGCGTATTCTTGCGGCTGATTGCATTGCACTTGTTAGTAAGTGCAACTCTGGCCTGTACCAAAGTAGTGTGTTGATTCTGGGCTGATAGTTCTACATTGGACTCTCTTAACAAAAAATTAACAAAGAGAGAGGAAAATGAAGAAACTTCGAATATTGACTTCGTTGGCAGCCCTTTTATTGCTGTCTTTTAGCTCAACTCTATACGCGATGTGTGTTGATAGCGTTGTGCTTGTTCACGGAAATACGTCATCTCCGTCTAGCTGGGATAACACCTTCAATTTGTTGCGCAGCAATGGGTACTCGAGCTCACAGATTTTTAGACCTGCCTGGGGCTCTAGAACCTGTGCAGCTTGTAATAACCATAGTGGCTCGGAAGAGACTCCTGTGCGTCAGGCGATTATTGATGCACTCAATAGTAGTTGTACCGGTAGTATCGATGTTATCGGACATTCAATGGGTGCGACTTTGGCTGCACAACAAATCAGTAAGCTAGGCGTTGCATCGTCTGTTGATTCGTTTGTGGGTATTGCCGGCGCATTCAGAGGGCTACGTAGTTGTGGGTTTTATCCTTTTAATGTTCCTACCTCAACTTGTGGAGCTGCGGGATTATCCGTCGGTAGTCCGTTCTTAGACGGTATATTCGGCGATCCGTTTGGGCGACGTATGTATTCGATTAAGAGTTTGATAGATCAAGTTGTTTGTTCAACAGGATTTTGTACGGTCGGTGGCGTTCATAGCAGTCGTATACCTGGTGAAAATGGCAGTGTAACTCTCGCTCTAGGGCACTTTGGTTTACAAACTAGTACGGCTCAGCGTCAGTTTGATTTGATTCGTTAGTTCTGTTTAATCGTATCAGTAGCCATTTAGGCTACTGATTTTTCTGCAAAACTTTGGATAAGATGATCGACAAATAATCGCACTTTTGTCGAGAGGTGTTGGCGATGAGAATAAATAGCGTAGATGCCTCCTCGCATCAGCTCCCACTCATCTAAAACAGTGATTAGTTGCCCACTGTTGATGTATTTTTGAATGACGAAAGACGGACACATGCCTACACCGAATCCGTTAAGCAATGCCTCACAAACGATCATCGGGCTGTTCACCTTGAAATAGCCGTCTGCTTTTACGGATACTGATTGATCGCCTTTCTTGAATACCCAAGGCTGCCCTGGTCGATAAATCGAGTCGACGATGAGCTGATGTTGAAGTAGATCGCTGGGCTGGTGGATAGTCTCATTATTAGATAAATACGTGGGTGTCGCACAAAACTGCAGTTGAACATCACCTAGCTTACGAGCGATATAACTGGCATCTTTGAGAGCGCCGATGCGAATAGCGACATCAAAACCATCATCCACGATATCAACATAGCGATCGCCAGCGAAAATATCGAATTCGACCTTGGGATAAGCTCGCATAAAGCTGAATAAATGAGGAACAAGGCTTTCGATAGAAAAAGCTTCGGATGGAATGGATATGCGCAGCTTTCCTTCTGCCGTCTGATGCTTTGCACGAACAGATTTATCGAGGGTTTCGAAATCCTCCAGTAGCATTTGGCAGCGCTCAAAGTAAGCAAGCCCCTCTTCAGTTGGACTCATCTTCCGTGTCGTTCGGTATAAGAGGCGTACATTCAAGTCTTCTTCAAGCTGGGAAACTGCACGACTGATCATAGCTTTTGATGTTTGTAGTTTTCTTGCTGCTGCAGAGAAACTGCCTTCTTTAACGACTTGGCAAAATATTTGTCGACAACGTAAAGTATCCATCAAATTAGCTTTATTGTTTCAATATTTGCAAAAGTTTATTTTATTTTTGCCTAATTGTCTCATTTTTGATCGCTGTGTAATCTCTTCTCACTTTTGAATATTGGCTGCTGTTGGTGCTGATATTTTCTTCTCGAAGAATTGTAGGAATTTATTATGAATATACTCACTAAGCTTTTTGTTGCTGGGGCATTTGTTGCCAGCGTTCCATTCGCTGCATGGTCATCAAATATTTCCAGTTCTGGAAAATATGTTATTGATCAAAATCACTCTGGCGTTACTTTCAAAGTGAGCCACCTAGGTTTCACTAATCTTGTCGGCCGTTTCAATGAAATGAGCGGTGATATCACAGCATCGGATAACAAGTCGTCGCTTAACGTTGTTATTAAAACGGCAAGCATCGATACGAATCATGACAAGCGTGACGACCATCTACGTAGCCCGGACTTCTTTAACGCGAAACAGTTCCCAACTATTTCTTTCTCAAGCGCACTGGATGTTCGAAAGGTGAAAGGGAAAGATGTCATTGATGGTGAACTGACAATGTTAGGTGTTTCAAAGCCCGTGCGTCTGCAAGTAGAAAAAGGCAATGAGGGTAAAGACCCATGGGGCTTATATCGTGTTGGTTACATTGCAACTACGACGGTTAAACGCAGTGACTTTGGTATGAACTTTATGCAAGAAGGTATTGGTGATGACATTCAAGTTGTTATCAATATTGAAGCTGTAAAGCAGTAATTAGCGGTTTGTGAGAGGCAGCCATGATACTGTCATTGATACTTGTTGATTTGCTGATTCCTGTGTTGGCGACTACAGGATTATCTTTGTTGATTACTCAACATTCACGTTTTAAAGCTGCCTTCAACGTGATTGCTCAAGTGGTCTGGTTGTCTCTCTATTTATGGATTCTTCAACTACCTGATTTCCCCCCAAAACAAGCGTTGGATTGGGTTTGGATATATGTGCTGACTGCTAGCCTTGTTTGGATGGTGAACATGGCTTTCTCTTTATCAGCGAAGGTTTCAGCTGCATTGAATATAGGGTCTTTTAGTATATTTAGCTCAATAGCTTTGTGGCCTGTATTAAGCTTCGATGCGACCTTTTCCAGTCACTGGGTGATTTGGTTAGAGCACCTCAGTTTTTGTTTTGTTGCTAGTTCTATGCTTTGGAAACTTGCCCATGAAGAACATAGTGCAATAGATAATAATGAAGCTTCAGTAGTCACGAATACAAAACAGGCATTCGTGAATCTCTGGCTGATATCCGGTGTATTAGGTGTCACTTCTGCTATGACGGGGAGTTTACTCATAGGTTCAATACTGATTGCTTTCTCTGCTACTCAGTTTGCAATATGGGCGTGTTTGCTAATTAGGCAAAGTAGTCAAAACGGCTTAACTCAGACTGGCTTATCCTTGTCATACGGTATCGTTTTTTTGATGTTGATGATCACCAGAGCCTATGTTGAGTTGAGCTTGCTGGTGAGTGTTGCGTTACTCATAAGTTTGGCTTTGTCGGCTCTGATTCAAACCGGAAAATTCATTATTTCTAAGCATTTACGTTTTGCTCAAAGCGCTCTCTATGTCTGCTTGTTGATAGCGATAGGACATGCGGTTTATTTTGAAGTCTTAGCGGCGAATGCAGAACCTTACTATTAGATGGATAAAGGATGGATAAAACACCTAGACCTATTAATGTGCATGATTTTTATCACGCGCATATTTATTTTGATGAGAAAACGTTGAATGAAGCTGTTGAACTATGCTCCATTGTCGCATCTAAGTTTGATGTGAGTGTTGGTCGAGTTCATCAAAAATGTGTTGGCCCGCATCCAATGTGGAGTTGCCAAATCAGTTTTACGGCTTCTCACTTTCAGAGCTTGATTCCATGGCTTGATGAAAATCGAAAGGAGCTTAGCGTGTTAGTGCATGGCTTGACTGGTAATGATTTGAGAGATCACACCGATTACGCCTATTGGTTGGGTGAAAGCCAACCCCTGAACCTTAAGATATTCGGAGGCTGACTTTATTTAGCGGGAGTTAGTAGTTGAAACCGAACCTCACACCATAAGTGGCTGGGTTATCAAAGTTCTGAACGATAGCGTTTTGGCCGAATCTGACTGTTCTGTTAATGATTTCCTCGTCAGTAATGTTTCTACCGAAGAGTTCTACGTACCAATCATCATTAGCCGATTTATAAGTTAATCTAACATCCAGTTTAAGGAAGTCGTCCTGCTCACCAAAGTTGTAATCAATATCATTGGTTGAGTAATCTGACGAATAGGAAGCTGTGAATGCTGGCGTTATTGTTCCGTTTTCAAGCTCATGAACGTATTGCCCTGATAAGCTAAATGTTACATCGGGTGTTAGAGGTACTCGACCACCATCAAGATTGATCACTTCTCCAGATACCGGTTCGCTAATTAGGAATTGACCAAATTCAGAATCGTTAAATGCAGCTCTGGCTTGCAGTAAAATTTCGTCAGTTGGTGTCCAATCTAACTCGGCTTCGATACCGAACACTGTCGCTTCACCGGCGTTTGTTGATACTGACACAACTGTCGAACCTACATCGACAAACTCTTGTGCGAGCAAGTCGTCGAATTCGTTAAGGTAGGCTGCTATGTTAAGGACCATGTTGCCGTTAAGTAATTGGTTCTTAGACCCTATTTCATAAGCTGTGATCTCTTGCTCGTCAAAGGCCGCTGTACCTACTGCAGAATTCACATTATTGTTGAAGCCACCTGATTGGAAGCCAGTTGATGCTGTAAAGTAAATCAACTGCTTGTCATTAATGTCGTAATCGAGACCGACGCGCCAAGTTACTGCGCTGAATTCATCTTCATCGACTGTTGATGGGTCGCCAGAGAAGCTTAATGGCTGAGTGAAGGCAAAATTAACAAAACGTGTGAATTCTTTTTCATCTCTTGTCCATCTGAGACCACCTGTTAATCTCAAATCGTCAGTTAGAGAGTAGGTACCTTGCCCGTAGAAGGCGATAGAATCCGTATCAACAATGGCTCTAGCGTTAAAATCACTGGTTGGAGCCGGTGTATCTAACTGTGGAGTATTAGTATCTGGGTCGGTAGCGAAGACGCGATCAAAGAAGAAAATACCTTCAGATTCGTCTTGTAAGAAGAACGCACCTACTGTCCATTCGAATTTGTCATTGCCTTGGGAGTTTAACTGGAATTCTTGAGATAAGGTTTCGACCGTATCGAACTGACCTGAAATGGCACTGTTGTTGATTGATAGGTCGGAGTCTGCATCACGAGTGGTTTCGAAGTCAGTGTAAGAGAGAATAACCTTTGCAGTTGCCCAGTCGAGATCCCAATTCGCCTCTATATCGAAGGTTTCTTGTTCTGTATCCAGTGATGTTACAAAGTCTCTGGCAATGCGGTATGGGTCTGTATCAGCAGCAACACCACCGGCACCGTTGCGCGGATTTATGGGGTTAATTTGTCCATTCAATGCTTCATCTAGCGATAAGCTACCGTCATTATCGAGATCGGTAGGTGTTCCAAGAACAAAATAACCAAAGTCTGAGTTTCCTCGACCACCTTGATTCCAACTGCTGGCTCTTAATGTGACATCAAAAGTATCCGACGCTTCCCACTTGAGTTGTAAGCGCAAGTAGTCTTCGTCTTTATCTCGTAAGCCACCGTCTGGGTTAAATGTATTTTCGATAATTGGATCGTGGTTATCAATCGAGGCACTGACACGGAAGAATAAGTTGTCAGCAAGGGGCGCGTTAGCGTAACCAGCGATACGGCGTCTGTCGAAGTTGCCGATAGTAATATCTGCACCGTACTCCGTGCTATCAGTAGGTTGGTTCGAAATAACACTTATAGCACCACCAAAAGTGTTACGCCCAAACAAGGTGCCTTGAGGCCCTCTAAGTACTTCGACACGCGAGACGTCAACAAAAGACGCTAATGCTTGTGAGGTCCGGCTTCGATAAACGCCATCGACAAAAAAGCCAATGACAGGATCTTGTTGCACCGAGACATTCTCTGTTCTGGCTCCCCTAATCGCTGGGCGGGCGTCGGTACCACTTTGCCCGAACTGTAGGCCAGGTGTTAGAGCATCTAGACGAGTGAGATCTGTGACGCCATTTTCAAGCAGCGTCTCACCTGATACGGCAGTGACAGAAAGGGGAATCTCATTAATGCTCTTTACTCGTTTAGTTGACGTAACTTGAATTATCTCAATACCGCCCTCGTTGTTGCTCTCTTCTTCGGATTCTTGAGCATAAGCCAAGCCCGCGCTTAAGAGAGCGATATGGATACTAGACGCTACGAGTGTTTTGTAGATTTTTCTTTGTGTCATGATACCTGGTCCTTAGAGCTTGTTTCGCTATGTGGAGCTATTTATTTTTTTAAGGCGTTTAAAATCTAACCTTTGATGCATTCGAAGTCAAATTCAATTTACAATGAATTTACAATTTTTACTTTTATTGTTTTATTTGATTGAAAATAAAGGTTATTTTTATCGTTGGTGGGTGGACTTCTAAGTCAATATTTCGATGCATTCCTGATTCCTGGGTATAGGAACTTACCATTACATGATAGAAGTTAAGTAGTTATTGAGGGGAAAGAGAGTACAGAATGAAGCCACTCGAGTACTCTCTTGTTTCTAGCGAAAAGTAATAGTGGTAACAAGTAAAGCTATATGGTTAGAGAAACTCAGGCGCCTTTGGTACGTTGTTTCTGCGTGTGATATAGGCAATACATTCTTTACTTGCTCGATTCTCGAACGTTCTTACCGCTTCAATAGGCGTGGTAAAGTTATCGCCTTCGTTAAGTACCAGGCTTTCACCGTCTACGGTGATATGCAGTTCACCTTCATGGATAAAGATCACTTCTTCTTCAAAGCGTTTATGTGCTGGAATGGTAGCTCCACCTTCGAATGATAGAGCTCTGACAACAAAATTGTGAGGCCAACTCAAAGAACTTGCGCCAATGCCTTCCTCTTTACTTTCGCCGCCCACTAAAGGTGCCTCTTTGATGCCTTTAAATCGACCGAGAGCAGTGCTTGTTGACCATTGAAAATCTTGCTTTCTGATAACAATGTCATTAAGAGCTTCGCTGCTTACGACTCTATGTTCAGCGATTTGCTCTGCTGTAGTGACTGGCATAACTGGTTCGTCACGTGGCTTTTCTTCACCGAGTGTCGTATCGACTAGCTTCCCGTTCTCAAGCAATATTAATCCGTATTCTTTCGCTAACTCGAAGACGGATGGCGCCCATAGCACTCTACCAGGATCATCACCTCCTAATACGGCATGCAGGTAACCGGTATCTTGGCCAACATTTTCAAACCCTCTAAAAATATCTGTCGGTATTGAAATAACATCGCCTGGCTTTAACACGATTCTTCCATCATTAGCATTAACACCACTGAGAAAAGCCCAATCGCCTTGATGAACGACAAATACTTCCTCTGTGAGGTGACTGTGCTGAGAGTTTAAACACCCGGGAGGCTGCCTAGCTCCGCCAATGTTGAACCCGTGTGCCAGACTAATATGAACATGCTGGTCAGGGTTTTCAGCGACACCAGGGCCAATGATAGTAAAGTTTTCTTTTTGGTCGCTACCAGGAGAGCGCGTGTCTATGAAGGCGTTAGTGCAAGGTTTAAGTTCGGTATATTTGACGTGTCTTTGATTCAGATTCATTAGTATTCTCTGCATAATTTAGGGGCTATCTAGCGGTCCAGCCGCCGTCGACTTTGATGCTCGTTCCGGTAATCATTTTGGCTAAGTCGCTAAGAAGGAAAATACACGCATTTGCGACGTCATCTGGGTCTGCGAGCCGTCGTAATGGGATCATGTCAAAAACGAATGTTCTGAATTTTTCATCTTCCAACATTGGCTCAGTCATCGGCGTTTTGACAAAGGTTGGAGCCACTGTGTTAACACGGATATTTTGTGGTGCCAGTTCTACCGCTAAGGCTTTTGTGAGTCCTTCAACAGCATGTTTACTCATGCAATAAAGCGTTCTACCGGGGGAACCAACAAACCCCATTTGTGATGACATATTTACTATGGAAGGGGAGTCTGATGCGCTAAGCGCCGGGAGAGCAGACTGTGTTATTTGGTAGACGCTACGAATATTCATGTCGATAACGTCGTTAATGTTCTCTTCACTTTGTTCGGCTATAGGAGCGACTCTATTAATGCCTGCGTTGTTGATAATTCCATCTAGCTTAGGAAGCTGACGCAGTTTCTCGTGAAACAATGGCGAGTTGATATCAAGACACCAGGTTGTTACGGACGCAGGAAATTGTTCAGATAACGAATCTAGGTCTGTCTGTGTTCTTGAAACAACTATTACCTCTGCTCCGCAATTGGCGGCTAGTTGCGCACAGGCTTTGCCAATGCCTTTTCCGGCACCAGTGACAAGTATTTTTCTGTTGTTTAGGAGGTTTCTACTGAAGCTCATAATTTTCCAATTATTTTTTTGCATTCGAAGTCATTGTTAATTAATATCGAAATAGTTGCAAGAAAAATGAGCAAGTCTCACTCGTTTTTTTCAGCCTTTACCAGCGTAAGTGTGAGGACATAAACAATGATTAAATACCTTAAATCTGGCGTAAGTAGTGACCAGAAAGCATCAGACAATCGAAATGTTGTTGAAATTGTAGAAGACATTATTAGCAATATTGAAAAGTCTGGGGATGGAGCTGTCAGAGATTATTCTCAGAAGTTTGATAGTTGGAATCCGGAGTCATTCAGATTATCTCAGGAAGAGATTAAGGCATGTTATGACGAGCTGGATCAGCAACTTATAGACGATATTGCCTGGGCTCAGAAGCAGGTGAGAAACTTTGCACAAATTCAACGTGATTCACTAAAAGATGTTGAAGTAGAAACCTTACCAGGTGTTGTTTTAGGGCATAAACATATTCCTGTAGAAAGCGCAGGTTGTTACGTTCCTGGTGGTAAATATCCACTGTTAGCTTCTGCTCATATGAGTGTCTTGACGGCCAAAGTTGCTGGTGTAAAAAGGGTGATAGCGGCGGCTCCACCTTTTAATGGTAAGCCTGCCCCGGCGATAGTTGTTGCTATGGATATGGCTGGCGCTGACGAAATATACTGTTTAGGCGGTGTTCAAGCCGTTGCAGCGATGGCTGTGGGTACAGAGACTATTGCTCCTGTTGATATGATTGTTGGGCCAGGAAACGCATTTGTTGCTGAAGCGAAAAGGCAATTGTTTGGTCGCGTTGGTATTGATTTATTTGCGGGACCAACAGAAACCTTAGTTATTGCTGACGATAGTGTAGACGGCGAATTATGCGCTGCTGACTTGCTTGGTCAAGCTGAGCATGGTCCAACATCGCCAGCAGTGTTATTAACCAATAGCGAAGCTCTGGCTAATGAAACGATGAAAGAAGTCGAGCGTCAGCTTAAAGTGCTGCCTACTGCTGCTGTCGCAGGAGAAGCATGGAAAAATCACGGCGAAGTGATTGTTTGCGATACTTACGATGAAATGCTGGAAGTCGCTAATAAATTGGCGTTTGAGCATGTGCAAGTCATGACCAAGAACGTTGACTACTTTAAAGATAACATGCAAAACTTTGGGGCGTTATTCTTAGGGAAAGAGACTAATGTATCTTACGGTGATAAGTGTATTGGCACTAATCACACACTGCCTACAATGAAAGCTGCGCGTTACACTGGTGGCTTGTGGGTTGGGAAATTTATTAAAACTTGTACTTTCCAACGAGCGACTGAAGAAGCGTCTGTTACGGTTGGCGAATATTGCTCAAGATTATGTGCAGCAGAAGGGTTTGCTGGACACAAAGAGCAAGCAGATATTCGAGTAAGGCGCTACAAAAAATAAGTAAGCAAAAAGTTGAGTAGAAAAAAAAGAGTCACATCATACGATGTAGCACGCGAAGCGGGTGTTTCGCAGTCTGCTGTTTCTAGAGTCTTTAGGCCCGGTTTCAGTGCTTCTGATAAAACCCGCGAGAAAGTTCTAGAGGTCGCTAAACGCATGGGCTATAAGCCTAACGCTATTGCTCGCATGCTCATTACTCAACAGTCGGGAATAATTGCCGTTATTGTCTCATCCAGAGCAAACGTCAATTACCCGGAAGTGCTGTCACAACTCAATAAATCAATATCACAGAGACAAAAGCGTGTATTGCTCTTTACCTTGGATAGTAGTGATGATTTAGATGAGTTACTCGAGAGTATTTGGACTTTTCAGGTAGATGGTGTGATTGCATTGGCAGCTCATTTTGAAGAGAGAAGCCTTGAGCAATTAGCTCAGCACAATATACCTGTGGTGCTATACAACCGAAATGTCCCAGAAGCGAATGCGAATAGCGTGTGTTGTAGCCATGAACGGGGTATCAAACAGTTAATTGATATCTTGCATGAAGGTAATCATCGCTCTTATTTGATTATTTCTGGACCGGAAGATTCGGACGTCGCAAATGAGCGGCGAGAAATAGCATCACAATACCTTACTCAACTCGGTTATTCAGATACGCCCATTGTTTATGGTGACTATAGTTATGAATCTGGTCGCGAGGCTTTAGCGCGTTGGTTAAAGAACAATAACCTTCCAGATGCCGTTATCTGTAGTAATGATATTATGGCGATTGGGGTGATTGATGAGCTGCGCGAGAACATGAAGCTATCGGTACCTGATGACGTTTCAGTTGTCGGGTTTGATGGTGTATCGGCTGCGTCATGGTATAGCTATCAAATAACAACTATTCGACAGCCATTAGAGCAACTGACCAAAGCTGCTGTTGATATTTTAATGGAGCGTATTGAGAACCCAGACTCTCCACCCGAGACAAGAGTACTTGTCGGCAAATTGATTGCAGGGAATTCAACCAAACCACGAGGTTAGTCAGTGAGTAAGGCACCTATTTATCTTCTTCCCGGTACCCTGTGTACTGAGCAGCTTTTTGCGCCCTTGATGTCGCAACTAAGAGAGCATGGTTTCCATTCTGTTGTCGTTCAGTTTACGCAGCAAAGATCTATCGATGAGATGGTTGAGCTTGCTGTGAAGAAGATGGAGAAGAAGCCCGGCATTATTTTAGGGTTCTCAATGGGAGGGATTGTTGCTCTCGCTTTAGCAAAAAAATACCCTGAACTTGTAGCTAAGTTAGTGTTGATGAGCACTAACTATAATGCAGATGACCCAGCGAAAGCTGCTATTAGAGAACAGCATGTAGCGCAAGCAAAAGAAAGTTCATTAGCTGATGTGATTGAAAGGCTTTATCTGCCTGTTTATTTTGAGCGAGATCATGTTGAAGGGAATCAGGTAGTGTTGTCTATGGCTACTGAGCTTGGTGTTAGTTGTTTTGAGGCTCAAGTGCAGTCGCTAACAACGAGAGAAAATAACCTAAGTGTTCTTGAAAGTATTCAATGTCCGGTGCTTATTATTGCTGGTCGAAAAGATAAGCTTTGTGTCGAAGAATTCCATCTAACCATGCATACGCATTGCCCAGTCAGTGATTTAGTTCTGGTCAGTGGTTGTGGTCATTTCCCTCTACTGGAGCAACCTAGATATACCGAGCAGAGTATCGTGTCGTGGTTGGTGGAAAAGAGATGACAATAAAACAAAAGATTATTGGTAAACAGCTTGTCGTAGGGACGTTTATCAAAACGCCACACTTTCACAATACGGAAGTTTTAGCGCATTCAAATCTGGATGTTCTTTGCCTTGATGCCGAACATGCACCTTTTGATCGTGCCCATATAGATGCTTGCATTCTTGCGGCTAAATCGCAGCAAAAGCCCGTTATTGTCAGGGTGCAGGACACAAGTGATTCAAGCCTGTTAAATGTGTTGGATTTAGGTGCTGATGGCGTTGTGCTGCCGCATATCAAAAACGGTGAACAAGCCAAAGATATTATTGCCAAGTGTTTTTATGGTAACAATGGCAGAGGCTACGCGGGATCGAGTCGATTTGCTGGATACACAACAAAGCCGCTGGCTGAGAACTTAGCTAATAACAAGCGTAATACAACTGTTATTGCTCAAATTGAAGACGCAGATGCTCTGACCGAGCTTGATGCTATCTGTGCTATTGATGAGATAGATTGTATTTTCATTGGTCGTATGGATTTAACTATCTCTTTAGGAGAAACAAACCCCAAGGCTGATAGTGTCATTCAGGCAGTTAATACCATTGTTGATAAAGCCAACCAATACAATAAGGCTATAGGCATGTTTGTTGGTGATTTATCTGAGCTAGGAGACTGGATAAAAAAAGGTGTGTCTGTTTTCCTGTTGGGCTCTGACCATAACTTTATGTTGTCTGGCGCACAGCGTCTGGTTGATACAGTTCAACAAGCAAAAATAAACGCCGAATAGCTGAGCAAGCAGCTCTCGGCTATTGGCGTCGTAAAGGGATAAGCTCGAGAGCTTATGATTGCGGATTCACTATTGATTGTGTCCTGGCTAAAACATCTAAACCTTGTTGCTTCAACCAATGTAATAAGTCGATGATGACCCAATTCTCAACGAGCTTGTCACCTTCTCTGCGATAGACGTCTACCACTCTCATATCAGCCCTTGTGTCACTTCCGGGAAGTCCCAAAAAGCCACCTTTGGGAGAGTTTGTTAAATTCGGCCAGCCAAAGAACGCTGCATAGTTCCCCTCTGCAAATCGAGCAATATGACCATTAAAAACTTTGTCTTTTAGTCCTTGCCTGAATGGGTAGGAGTGCTGCTGCTGGTAACGTCTGATTGTATAAGAAGCTCCTATACCAGCAGGGCCGTACCAAGCCATATTGTTGTGCCAACTCTTTTCGAGAACTGATGAGGGATAGTTGTCTTCGGCTGAGACATTGAGCTTTGATAGATCATCAATAAAACTCTCAAGGATATCGAGCGTCTTTTGGGATTCTTCTGCGGCTTGAGGAGAGGTGATTATTCCATCATGGGTTTTAGGGCCAGGATAGATAAATGTATGGCCTGTTTCTAAAGGTAATGGGTTTATTCCTACTTGTCCCATAAGTTGAATGATGTCGCAGAAAAAGCCTGTTTGGACAATCTTCCCATTCTCTACCTGATTGAAATCGGCATATCTGAGCATAGCGACTTTGTTCGACTTGGGGATGCCTAACCAATCGTTGTCAAACAACCCCATGAAATGGCCCATGCTGGTGACCCATACTTTGCCGTCATGTTGATTTTCACCGGCAATAAAGACATCTTGCCTGCGTTCCATGTTCCTGAACGATTTTAATAGAGGTTGCCAAAACTGAGTGGCGACCTGTTCTGCACCCGCTATTTCATTAAAAGGATGGACGCCTCGAAATTGGTAATTATCGCTGGTGTACTGCGTTAGCACATTGGCAATAGAGTTCTCATCGGCTTCCTCAATAGCACCATAGAATTGCATCACTAAGGATTTTTCGGCTTGAAAATCGTTCACACGTCTCTCTCTTTCAGATCCTGATGATCTAATTAGGTTTGTATTTTACAACTTGTTTTATAGCTAACGAGAAAAATTAAAAGATAGCTATTGGTATCACTCATACTTCCATTATTTGTAAAACAATGTTACGTTTGTGTGACTTCGAAGTCAAACGCCGATATATAACGAATAATTAAGGGTGAAACTATGAATGAATTTGGTTTGCTGAATTGGAGCATATTGATCATTTACATTGTTGCTAACTTAGTTCTTGGTGTTGCTATTAGTCGAAATATAACCTCTGCTGACGATTTCTATGTTGGCCGTAAAACCACTCCTTGGTGGGCTATAGGTATTTCGGTTATCGCTACTTATGTCAGTGCTTTGACCTTCTTAGGTGCTCCGGCATGGGCTTATAAAGAGGGCATATCTGTTATCGCGATACATCTCAATTACCCTCTCGTGATTGTTGCGGTTGTGTGTTTGTTCTTTCCTTTCTTTTACAACGCAGGTGTTGCGTCTATTTACGAGTATCAAGAGCGACGATTTGGTAAAAAAGCGCGCGGACTCGTGTCTATAATCTGGTTGATTTCTCAGACGATGAGTTCAGCTGCTGTACTTTATGCGACCTCTCTTGTGTTGGCATTTATCGTTAATATCCCCGTTGTCCCTGCAATCTTATTAGTGACCGTTATTGCGCTGGTCTACACCATGTTAGGTGGGATTACTGCGGTTATTTGGACCGATGTTATCCAGTCAGGAATCTTACTCGTCGGCGCCGGAATCATTATGTATGCGTTGGTAAATAACCTGTCATTACCATTGGGGGAAACTCTAGGAATTCTCAAGGATGAAGGGAAGCTAAATCCACTGAATTTTTCGTTCGATCTGACTGAAGTTTCAACAGTTTGGTCAGGTGTTATCGCTATGTCGCTTTACCATATTACCGTCTACGGAACGAACCAAATGATGGTGCAGAGAACATTGGCTGCAAAGACGATTGGGGATGCTAAGAAGTCCTATTTGCTTATGGGGTTCTTAGCCTTTTTTATCTACTTGTTCTTTATTTTCATGGGAGTTTTGTTTTATCAATACTATGAAGGTAAGCCTTTTGAAAATGATAACTTGATCATTCTACAATTCGCTGCAGACTATGGCCTTCCTGGTTTGATGGGCATCATCGCAGCTGCTGTCATGGCTGCGTCAATGTCGAGCCTCGATTCGGCATTAAACTCGCTCTCAACCATATCGACATTGGATTTCTATAAAAAATACTTCGCTAAAGATAAGAGTGAAGCGCACTACCTAAAAGCAACCCGCTATTTTACTTTTATCTGGGCACTGGTAATTATCCTGCCTGCCATTATGTATCACCTATACAGCGAAGGCTCTATCTTGGAAATCTTGAGTAAAGTGGGATCATTCTTTGTTGGTGCCCAATTGGGGATGTTTACCTTAGGTTTTTTCTCAAAACATACGTCGGAAAAAGGCCTTCTGGTTGGCACTGGGTTCTCATTTATAGCGGTAACGCTGACGGCTTTGTATACGGATGTGGCATGGCCATGGTATTGCGCAATAGGCTTGAGTGTTAGTGTCGTTGTCAGTTATATCGCAAGTCTTGTTATCACGGGTAAGCAGGCTGACTACTCTCCATATACGGTTAAAGGACAGCTGGCTTTGTTTGCGTCGGAAAACAAAGCTGAAAAAGAACAGGGCTGGTACCGAGTTCCTGGCAAGTTCGACAAAATTAATTACGTGCTCCTTGCTTTCTTCATTCTCACATTAACATTCATGCTGATGTTCGAATCTTTGGTAGGTTAACTTAAACATGCATCACACAACGGCTATTAGCAAACGACTTCGAAATCATTATCTTCTACTATTGGAGAGCTGGTATGCATAAAAAGGACAGTATTGTTACTCAGGTTTATTGGCAGCCATTAGAGAAGTTGTTAAATCCTCAACGTGCGAAGTCGCAAGCTTTGCCTGGTTTTGATGAAGAGTTTGTCGATATTGTCGATTACATTATCCGGATTACCCATCGTATATGGGAACGAAAGAATATCGGTCTTTGTTATCGATATTATGCAGATATTTGCCCGGTATTTACTCTGGGAGGGTATTCAGAAAGTGTTGAATCAGTTGTACAGAACACCTTAAAAACTATCGCCTCTTTCCCAGATAGAAGCCTTATTGGAGAGGATGTTATTTGGCGTGAGAATGATGATGGGAGCTACTATTCCTCTCATCTTATTACCAGCATTATGACCAATACCGGAGATTCTGAATTTGGTAAGGCAACCAATAAAACTGGACGTGTGACAACTATTGCTGACTGTATTTGTTCCGAGAACAAGATTGTCAAAGAGTGGCTTGTTAGAGATAACAGCTTTTTAGTCATGCAACTAGGCATTGATCCGATAGATGCAGCGATTAACGCCGCAAAAGTACCGCATGTATCTGCCTTTTTAGATTGGCAACAAAGCGAAATCGAGCGTATCAGCCAAGTTAAGCATCGAGATGAAGTCCTTCTTTGTCGTGAAGATAATTGGTGTATAGAGTCTTTTATCCACTCATGGGCGCAAATCATTTTTAACCAAAAGCAATTCTCTCAGCTATCGCTTTTTTATGGTTTAACCGCTTCACAGCAGTGGCCTGGAGGAAGAATGAGTACAGGGATTGCTCAGATATCCGGAAACTTCATCCAATGGTTAGCGCAATGCCCAGATGCAAAAATGACAGTGGATCATATTGCCACTGTAAAAATGGAAGATGGAAGTATTGATGTCGCTGTTCGCTGGAGTTTAGCGGGGCACTTTAACCCACGTAACCCTCGATTAAAGCCGGTTGCAGGTCAGCAGTTTTTTGTGTTGGCTGCGAGCCACTTTTATATCAAGAACCAAAGGATTATGAAAGAAATCACTGTGTTCGATGAGTTGGCTTTGTATAGCAACTTAATCAGGCAAGCTCAGGTTGAACTAGAACTATCGTCGGCTCAGGAGAACAATCAACATGCATAAGGCTCTCTCCAATTTATATACGTTGGGCGATTTCGACACATTACGTGAGTATCTTTTACATAGCTCGCGTTGGCTACAGCACAATTTTACGGCCTTTGGCTATGCCCAAATAGAGAAACAGTGGCTTGAAACCATTGAGTTACTCGGTGATGTGAGCCTGACGACTAAGACTCTTGTTCCAGGTGAGCATTTCGATGCGTTACTTTTGATTTTTAGCAACAAAGAAAAGAATCAAACGCACCGACTAGGGCTGATCTTGGAGCACAACGAAACACACATTAAGCAAGTTCATTGTATTGCTGATATCGACAATGATAATACAGCTTTCTCGTTGACAGAAAAATTACCTGACGCTGATCCACTGCATATCAATCAGTTTGATCACCAACTGCACCCTTGTACGTCGCATGCTAAGCCAACGGACCTTCTCGGTGCTAATGGAAAGGAACACTTAGATAACTGGTGGCACTTATGGCAGGCCAATCAATTAGCTTCTTTCACAACGTGTTATGAGTCTAATGCTAAGATTACATTAGCAGGGAAAAGCGAGAAATTGTCAGTTTCCGATCTAAGGCATTTCAAAATAAAACTCGTTAATCAGTTCAAACGTTCCTATGCGCAGCTTGAGCGACTTTGCTTTGATGAAAAAAGAAATGTACTTGCATGTACCTGGCAGTTAGATGGTGATTATGTTGATGCGAAAACGGCTAAGCGTGTCAGAATAAACATCATGAGCTTTGTACAGTTCTCTCAGCATGGGCAAGTTGCCGAGGAATGTATCCTGATAGATTGGGCGGCACTTGAGAAACGGTTTGCTCTTGAGAAGGCGATAGAGTTCTAATCTACCCTCAAAAGACTCTAGTGTCAGAGCGAGTTGATGTAAGCCAATTCAGCTCTTGCATTGTTATCATTGGGGTTAAGCGCCAATGCTTCATTAAACTTTGCTTTGGCTTGTTCGAGTTCGCCTAGCTCAATCAAGCTATAACCAATGCCTCTTTTTGCTCGACCTAATTCTTCTTGTTTTAATGGTGCTGGAGAAAAAGCGTCGGCATTTTCTTCTGCCTGTTTGTAAGTATTGAGAGCTTTCTGAAAATCTCCCTGTAACTGATAAATGTGCCCAAGCTCTGACAGGTAAGCAGCATTGACGGGAGAGAATTCCAGAGCTTTTGTGACGTGTTTTAGTGCATTGTCTAGGTTTTTGAGTTCAACGTAGGTGTATCCCAATAGATAGTGCACATCGGCACATAGGCTCTTTTCAA
The DNA here is from genome assembly GCA_004353515.1 of Alteromonadaceae bacterium M269. Lineage (GTDB taxonomy): Bacteria > Pseudomonadota > Gammaproteobacteria > Enterobacterales > Alteromonadaceae > M269. The sequence continues at coordinate 254,552 of SMNZ01000006.1, forward strand.
CAGATGTTGCCACTTCTTCGAAGGTTGCTTGTAAAAGATAGAAGAAGCGCTCATCGGGCGAGCGAGCAACAAAGATCTTATTGCTGTTATCTGCATGCTTTTCGTTACATTGCTTTTCTGCTTTCAGTAGTGTTGCCAGCGCAAAAGTGACTTTTCCGCTATCGAGGTGTTGATAACTGTCGTCGAGCAGAGATTCAGCCGTTTGAGGCGCTTGTACTTCAGGCTCACTCTGGTTGCCAATGGTTGAGCAAGCGGAAAGTAACAAAATGAAAGGAACGGATATTAGCTTCTTCATAACTTTTCTCTCTTTGCTGCGTTATCGGGCTAGTCTGTTCTATCAGACTGCTCCGCTGGCTTCTTGTTATCTATATCGAATTGATAATAGATATCCAGTGCGTTGTTCAAACCGCTAATCGCCTCTAAATAAAGCTTTGGTAACAATTGATACCTTAGCGCAACTTCCGATGCAGAATCAAAAACACCGACGCCGTACCTGATTTGCACGCCTGGCGCAATTGAACCAGAGACAGCGACCTTAGTATCGTTACCTTGACCGCTGGTAGCAACGGCGAAATCTTCAATCCCTAACCGAGAGCCTATTTTACTGATTCTATTTTCGCCTTTACTCAAACCAAAGCCGATCAAAGCGTTGGCTAAGGCAGCGTCCCCAGCGCTTTCTCCTGAGCTTGAGATGCTTTGGCCTCTCAATAAGTAAGACAGGGCTTGAGGCTGTTCTAATTCAGGTACTGAAAAAACTGAAATATCGGGTTGGTGGCTTAAGCCTTCCACTCGCAGTCCCGCGATTACACCGTCTGCTGTTTTTTCAGGGTTTCTTATGGCTTCAATATTCAGGAATGGGCTATCAACAGGTCCGCTAAACTGCACTTCACCTTTACGGATAGTGAGATCTTGACCATAAGCGCGGTAGCGACCATTAACAAGGTTGAGTTGGCCGTCGCCAATAATGACTTCTCCATTTTCTGTCACCAGCAGATCGCCCTGAAGATCAGAAGTTAAACCGAAGGCATCGACCTTAACATCGTTGGCTTTAGCTTCGTCGACTTTAATACGCAAGTTGAGATTCAAAGCTCTCGGTGTTGCGCTTTCTTCTTCTGTTTGATTAACAATAACGACATCGTCAGATGGCGACTGCGCGCTCGGAGGAAGGTCTCTGACTTTCACTCGTGCGTAGGGTACGCCAACTTCACCATCAACACTCAGTTCCTCTTCAGAGAATGCGATATCGATATTAGGTGAAACACGCGCTCTAATGAGGTTTTGGTGATCAATTTCCATATTTTCACCACGTATAGACACGCTCCCAAAGGGTTTATCTTGCCAGTTGATATGCCCCTCAACCTCACCTAAACCATTACCGAAAAGATAGGAACCCGACAGCTTGGCAGCTTTGCCTTCTAACAAAATACTTTGATTAACTTGACTGATTTTCGAAGGTAATACCGGCCCTTCAAAGCTACCATTCTCCAGTTTCAATTCACCTTTAAGCTGCGGTTTATCAAGCTGGCCTGTGAGTTCTATGTTGGCATTTATAACACCATTCAGCTGCGTGAGCTGTGGCACTAAATCTTGAAAGTGGGTGATATTCAATTTATCCAGCGTTACCGAGCCGTTTAATAAACGGTCTTTCTGAATATCGTCAATCGTTATTTGAGAACTGAGTTCGCCGAGCTCCGCACTCTCTAGTGAGAGCTCTGTATTCGCTTGTTGGCCATCTAATGTAGTTATCGAGACGAGTTTATTGAGGTGGAAGCTCGCGCCTTTTTTACCGACAAACCAAGTTGCGGGTGTTAGTGAGGTATTAAGCGTTAGGTTTTGTTGGTCTTTAGCGTAAACGCCTTTGACATCAAAACTGAGTAGAGTATCACTCTTAATAGCTACGATTTCCGGATCTATCTGATTGACGATATGAATAATCGGTAAGCCTTGGCTACTGATATCCACCTTGGCTATCTCATCTTCAAAGCCTGCATCCTTGATACAAAGACTGGCATCAGCATCGTTCCAGCAGTGTGCTCCCAATGAGTATTTTGCATCTGCCCAATTAGCCAGCAATTGAGGCTGGGAGGAGTCCATGGTCAGTGAAATGACATTCGATAAGATTTCCCCGTTTAGCCAACGACCTTCCCATTGGGTGAATTCAGTATTTATGCCGCCCTCTAGGCTGGTATTGAATTGAATACTTCGGTCTTGTAATGCCATCGAAAGAGACAAAGAGGATGAGTGAGCTTGAGTTGTCCCCTGTATCCCAAACTCTAGTTGTTCAATTTGTTGCTGAGCAACAGATGCATCGTTCACCTTCAAGTTTAGGTTGATTGGCTTCGCTACCGCTAAATCCTGGCTCCACTCTGTACTGCCTTGGCCTGTGATTTCTTTGACTTGGATATCATTGAATTTAAGGGCATTCGCATTGAGGGCAAACTCTGCAGAAGGCGCTGTGAGTGTTCCTGATATAGCAGATTCAATATGGATGCGCCCATCTAAAGACGGGAGTATTTGCGCTAAGTCTTCTGCGTTAACTACTAGGTTCGCAGTTAGTGCTTGCTCCGGGCTAATTTCGGCGTCGATATCTACTTTGTTATCACCAATAGCAATACCTAGATCAGGGACTTTTAAGCCAGATTGAGAGTCGAATGTTCCTTCTCCCCGAGTCACTAATTCGTAGCCACGCCATAGTCCGGTCATATCGAGGTTAGACAGGTTGGCAATGGTGTTTTTGCCGTCAAAGCTAGCGTCATATTTTGTAGTCCCCGACAAGTCAGCTTCCAATTCAGGGAAGAAGGTGTGCGGTTGGATGTCGCTAAAGTTTAATGTGCCGAGCCAATGAATGGTTTTAGCTATAGTTAGTTGACCTTCGGCATTGAGCTGCCCACCTAACGTGTCTACTTGTAGCTTTTCTAATGCAGCGTTTTTTTGGTTACCAGAAAGGTCGAGTAATACCTTTGTCTCTGGAATCTTATTGCCTGCAACACCTGTTTGTAAGTTAAGCTGATAGCTTTCGATATTTCCTTGAATGGAAAACACGCCGTTATCCGATTTAACCTCTTCGCCGCCTGTCGTGGCATTGAGTGGCCAGCTAATATCTTGCCATCGGATATTGGCTTCAAGAGGTAGCTCTTTTGAGAGTAGATTCGCATTAATACGTGCTTCGGAATTAATTAAGCCTGTCGAATCTAGCGTTATCTGAATATCTGATGGGGAGCCTTTGGAGGATAGGTTGGCGACTACGGATTGATTGTCATACTCAGCATTGAGTTGTAGCTGATGCTCAAATGATGTTGCAACTTTAGCAGTGAGCGCTAACTTTCCAAGTTCATGCGATAAGTTGAATGTTTTGACATCAAGCTCATCTTCATTAATAGCAACATGCGCCGACACAGCATCGATATCAACGAGCTTATTGTTTGCCTGAGTGACATGTATAGGCCCTAAGTTCAGGTTGCTGATCTCGCCAACAATAGGAAATACAAGCGGTTTCAATGTTGGAGGCGTGTACTGCCAATTAGCGATATCTTCTGGATTAAATGAAGACGGTTGGGTCGTTGCTGGCGGTGTTTCACTTTCTGCCTGCGGTAAATCTAGCGTTAACTGCCCCCAAGAGAAATGCTCTACAGCCAGAACTTCGTGCATAGACAAAGCAGTTTTAAGCTGTTGCAGTTTTAATGACAAGGTATCTTCAACCTCAACATCTATCAGATCGAATGAAAGCTGATTAACTGAGACTGATAAAGGTAGCGTGATGATTCCGGGCTCTGAAGATGGTTCAGGTGCGGGTTCTTCTGAGTTAAAGACTTTTGCTTTAATTGCGCTGCTTGAAACTTCCTCAATGCAGACATGGCCTTTGAAGAAACACTGCCAGTTGAGGTTAAGTAAGATGTCTGACACAGAAACATCGATGCTTTCTGCTTTCCAGTTGACTTGTTTCAGTTTTAGCTTGCCTGCCAGACTACCTGATTCATGCTCGATCGAGAGTGCATCTAAGCTGCTATCAGCCAGGTTGAGTATGCCTTTAGTGCCTATGGGTGTAGCGATTAGTAAAACAACCAGCGCGATTAAGCTACCAAGAATCAACAGGGTGATACGGGTTATCTTACGGACAAGAGGCTTCATAATGCGGGCCCCATAGAAAAGTGCAGCCTTATCGTTTGATCTGTCACACTTTTGCCTCGTGCCAGGTAGAGTCTTATTGGTCCTACTGGAGATAACCAGCTTCCGCCAACGCCAAACGAATACGCCGTATCATCAAATGGGTCGTCACTGGCATTACCTGCGTCGACAAAGGTTGCAATACGCCAGTTGGGTACAAGAGGGTATGAGTATTCGACACTGGCGACCGATAAGTATCTACCACCAGTTAGCTCGCCATCAACAACAGGGGAAAGGTTTTCGAACCCGAACCCGCGAATGCTTTGATCACCACCGGCAAAGTAACGCAGGCTCGAAGGAACTTGGTTAAAGTCATCGGTGGCTATGGCGCCGAGCTCGGCTCTCAATGTTAGGCGATGTTTGTCGTAACTACGGATCCACTTAGATTCCAAGCTGACGCGGAATAGGTCGATATCAGAAACGAGGCTCTTACTAGCGCCTTCAATCGTTATACGTTGTCTGTCGCCCCAGTTGATATCCAAGCCTCCACGGCTGCGTCTTCGGCTTAAGGTACCACCGGGGATCAAGAGGGAGGTGGATTGTCTATCAGCTGAACCTTGAGTAAAGCTTTCTTGTTCTAAACGAAGAAAGCCAATTTTGCTCCAAGAGCCTTGCCCAGAACCCCAATGTCTTTGTGCGCTGGCAGTCAGTGTTTCGCTCTCGGTATCATTGTTGTCTTCAGCCTTGAATCCAACCTGGAAGCTAAGGTAATTATCGAGCGGATCTTCAAGCGGAATTTTGTAACTCGCACGCAAATTTTGCTCTAACGTCGACGCAAAGACCTCCGCAGATAAGCTATGTCCTCTCAAATTAACCCAAGGTCTTTCCCATTTAAATTGCACTCGAGGCCCTGTGTCGGTAGAAACACCACCGCCGACATTAAAAATATCTCTGGGTTTTTCTGTAGCAATAACTTCAATGGGTATCTGGTAATCGGCGGCTTTACTAAGCGTTGGACGAGCAACGACCTGTTGGAAATATCCTATTAGTTTCAGGTTCTGGTTAAATTCAGCGACTTTTTCTGCGTGATACTCTTCGCCTGGTTGAAAAGTGAGTACCTGATTAATCAAGGCTTTTGCGCGTATACCTTGGGGCAGTTTGAGCTGACCAAACTGGTAGCGTTTTCCAGCATTGAGTGCAAGAGTAATAGACGCTGTGTTTTGCTCGGTGTCTATGCGTATTTCTTGCTCATCAAATTTTGCATCGAAGTAGCCACGTAATTGAGATAAGGATAGAAGTCCCGTTTTAGCTGAGGAATAACTGCTTTGATTGAGCGGCTCTCCGACTTTTGCAGGGAATTGATCAATCGCTGCTTGTAGCTTCTCGTCTGAGCCATCAATAGTTAGTGAGACATCTACGTTATCAACGATGATTTGCGGACCTTGCTCGACTTTCATTCGAAGCTTATCGCACGGTTCTCCTGACAATTCTATACTAGATATAACAACGTTATAGTAGCCTAAAGCTTGAGTGGCCTTTTGCACTGAGTCATTGATTAAGTCATTGAAGCTGGTTGAAATTTCGCAGCTGGTTGGTGGTTCAATGATAGCGAGATGCGCAGCAATATTTTCATTGATGGCTTTATCCTCTGTGCCATCGACTTTTACATCAATAGCGTGAGAATAGGGGACGAAACTCAATGCAAAAAGTGATGCACAGAGATAAATAAGACGTAACAAAAGTAATACCAATCCGTACTGATAGTTTTCCACTCATCCTGAAGGATGAAACGACAGAGGCCGCTTGCTGTATTATGCCATTTTGAAGCGCAATCAGCATTCCAAAATTTGCTAACCGAAGGTCAACGGAGTTTAGTTAGCGCTAAAGCTGGCGATACCGTAACGGTTGATTGCTGTTCTTGCGCGTTCAGACATGTTTTCGTTCTTGAGAAAGAAGAGCTTACGACCGTATAAGTTGTGCTCTCTCAGAGTATTTTTAAAGTACCTGTCGAAGAGCTCATAAAACTGTCCATTATTTATCGCCATCTTTAGGCCTTTCTCCAGTCTTTCCTTGAGTCTTTCTTCTGTTTTGCTGACATAGATAAAATCAGCGAGTGGATAAATAAAGGCGATATTTTCTTCAATACTGATCTGATTGTTCCGGTGTCTCGCTAGATTGTCAGTTATTTCTTTGATGCTACGTGAGAAACAATCGAAACGGCGTTTGTCGAGCATAGCGTACAAGTCTTCTGCGATAGGCGATGTAGTGACAGGTAGTTTGTTGAAGTTGAGAATGTCTTTATCTGGCCAATGAGCTCCTACGCCGATATACATTTTGTGGCGGCGAAACTCACGTAGCGTATTGATGTTGGCAAAGATATCTTCGTTCTCTTTTTTGATGAGACACAGCCTGAATCCTGTGAGTCCCCTTTCTAATGGAATGTAGATGGTATTGGTGCTTTGCTCTCTTTCAAGGTTGATACCGGCAATGATGACATTGATATCATTGGGTTTGTCTAGATTTGCAAATGCTCTGCCTTGTTCTAAAGGTTCTGATGGAAGGAGTTCGTATTCGCCGTATTCATCAACTGTCAGATCGGCGGCTAATTTAATAAAAGCGAGGTTTGCTTCTGTTTCGTAGTTTGACTTCCATAAGACAATGCGGTCTTTAGCGTGAACAGACGTAATGCTAGTGGCCATCAGTATTATTGTATAAAGCCCTAGCATTAATCGTTTCATTATCGAGGCCCGTGGCTGAAGCTAGCGATGCCGTAGCGGTTAATTGCCTCGCGTGCATTCGCTGAGATGTTGTTATTCCTTAACACCAGTATTTTCCGGAAGTAGAACTCGTATTTTTGCAATGAATCAGCATAAAACTGATCAAACAACGCAAAGTAGCTTCTGTCTTTAATGGCTACTTCCAGCCCATAGTTGAGCGCTTCATGCAGCTTTGTTGCGTCTGGACGAACGTATAGGATATCCGCAAACGGGTAAATAAAGGCTAGTCGTTTTTCAGCATCGAATTTGGGGTGAGCCATTAATTCATCGTCAATTTCCATCATACTTCGACTAAAGCATTGAACATCGTTATTAGCCAACATAGCGATTAAACTCTCGTAATTGTTCGCATGTTTAATGATAAAGCCATTGTCGATCATAATGTTTCTATCAGGCCAGGATGAACCAAGCCCTACGTAAAGCTGGTTTTCTGCAAACTGATTAGCGAGTTGGATGTCGCTAAAAAGTGGCTGGTTTTTGGGTTGTATCATGCAGGCTCGAAAGCCGAGAAGGCCGCGTTCTAACGGAATGTAGATAGGAAGTAATGACTCTTCTTTGGGAATATCAGTGCCTGAAACGTATGCGTCAATTTGTTGATTCTTCTCAAGAGCTTGCGTTGCCTGGCTTAGGGTATCTATCTCAACTCTGGATAATGTGATTTTCCCGTATTTAGGCTCAGCTTTTTCGATTGCTAATTGAATAAATGCGAGTGTTTGTGGGCGATCATAGTTCTTGTCCCACAGTCGTAACGACAGAGTCCCTGTCTCATCAGAAAGTGCTTGAGTACTAATAATAGTCAATAAAAGCGCTACTATTAGTCTGATGTTAACCACGCTGTGCATGAGTTAGATAAGATCCACACAGTTAATTTATTGATATCGAACGTAGAAATATAATGATTGTCTGTTTAAATGTCGATGCTGGTAATACCATTTTGGGTATTTCTTTTCACTTTGCCTGTCAAAAGTGATATAAGAAAGCGATTAAAAGACGCTCAAATTAGTATTCGGTGACTGGCTTGTTATAAGATAAGCCCAGCCTTTGTGATATGTATTTTATTATGAGAACGCTTGTATTCATTACGCTACTTGTCTTCAGTTTTTGGTCTGTTGCAGAACCTACTAAAGTAACTTTTTATGCTGACGACAGTTACCCTCCTTATAGTTATATTGAAAATGGAAAGGCAAAAGGTGTTTATGCGGACATTATTGAAGCGATCTCTGCTGACTTACCTGATTATGAGATTGAACTTGTTGCTGCGAATTGGGAAGTAGGTAAAGCAAAGGTTGAATCTGGTGAGATTCTTGGGTTGGTAGGTGCTTACTTTCATGCTCACGATTGGCCATACATGTACCCATATTCTTATCCACTTAACCAAGAAACAGTAGTGACAGTCTGTGGTGAAAATACCTTCAATAAAGAAACCAGAGAATGGCCGGTTGAGTATAAAGGCTTATTGGTTGGTAACGTTGCAGGTTATGACGGTTGGCTCGGTGGAGAAGTTCGAACAGAAGAGAACACCAGCTACGCTAATTTTTTAGAAGTACCTTCGGCAGAACTCGCACTTAAAATGGTGGTGAAGGATCGTATTGATTGCACTTTATTTGAGAAGTCTGTTTTTCATTGGACATTTAAAAACCTGAGAGACAGTAAACAATTTTCTACGACCACAGACGAAACGCCTCATATCACTTCTATCATCACTGGCGAAACTGTGCATATTGGCTATTCTGTGAAGGCATTAAAAGAGAATAAGTTTCCGTTTGCAGATGACCTTTTGAAAAAGCTTGATATCAAGCTTCATCAGATGAGACGTGCCGGAACATTAAAAGAAATTCAAATGCAGTATGGAATTGAGTAAAGCTTCGGCGGCTGAATGGACATATTGAACTTTTTTGCTCCAGCTCTCTTCTAAAGATTTAAAATATAATGTGCTTTCAATAAGGGATTTTAATGCGTTCAAGAATATTAAGAGGTTTCTTTGTTGTTACGGGAGCAATGTTCTTAGTCGCCTGTACCAGTATTCCCATCACCAGTTTATACAAGCTCTACAAACTCGACCCATTTGATATTGATCCACAAGAATTTCGCTTAATTATCAGAGCTCATGAAGCTATATCTGTCCGCAAAGGCAATGTCACTATGGGGTTAGGCTTTAAAGCGCACGACGATAGCTTGGTCATCGATGATACTTATATCGTCGATATTGAGCGAAATGGCTCTTTGCCTGCTGAAGTTTTGGATGATAAGGGACCAAACGAAGCCTTTACACTGCTAAAACTGTCAGAAGCTGATGCCCGACAGTTAACCGAGACTCAGCGTTTGCTGAAACCCTACATTGAAAAGGATGACTCCGGCGATGGCTCTTTTGCCATTAATATTAACAATGTCTGTTTAACCAAAGCGTTACCGGAAGGGAAATCTCTCCTCACGGTTTATATGCAGAGTGATGTTGAGGACGGCTTTTTTGTTTTCCTGAATAATCTCGATATGCGTAAAAAACGCAAGGATATTGATGGTTCCATTGATGACATTCCAGTGTGTGCTGACTTAGATGCCTAAATCCAACGAAAAACAATTAAATGTTGAGTATTCCATTCATGTTAATGAGGTTGGTGATAAAGATCTCCCATCGTTGACACTGTCGCAACTGTGGAAAGGTTTAGTGCTCAAATTAACTCATCCACAAGAGTTTAGTGAGCAAGTGGGGGAGTGCCGTGTTCAATGGATAAATGATATTCAATTTATCCGAGAACAGCAGTTCCCGGCGTTTGTTATTGAAGATAAGGTTACCTTGACGCCAGAACAAAAAATTCAGGTTCGATCATTGGCGTCGGTGACTGAAGCTTTTAGTCTAACTATTCTTATTCGGTCTGAGTCTGACGCTGCGTTAATAGTGACTTATCAATATCAGAGAGCTTCTGCTAATGAAGACGGTTTGGATGTTGATAATTACTTAGCAGAAGCCTACAAACAAGCAGACGAAGCCTCCATTATTCGGATACGGGAACTTGTTTATGAGGGGAATATATAGAGTTGTTTATTATTGTTTGAGAATATGAGCGGCCTAGCTAGGGGTTGCCAACGTATTATGAAGTTGGCCCATAAAGCTTGCACCACTATCAGTCAAGTAACTCTCGTGCTGATTATCACCCAATGCCTGAGATTGTAACTGATGTAATTTGACACTATCGTCTACTCGTTGGAGCCCTAGCGAGCTAATGACTGAAACGCCATCCCCCCCAATAATGATGGGGGCCCTAAATAAATGCAGTTCGTCAACCAACCCTTCCTTTAGTAGCTGACAGGCTGTATAACTTCCGCCTTCAACCATGATTGCATTGATGTTGTAAGCAGTAAGTCTATTCATAGCGTCATGCAGATCAATTTGTTGGCCATCAGCGGTGGTTTTGCAATTTACTCTTTGGTGGCTTTGCTCCCCCGTTTTTAGGGTGCTTAATATCAAAGTTGAGTTTCGGTGTTGATCGGTAAGTACCTTCGCGTTGGGTGGACAGGGGCGTTTGCCTTCCAAGATAATTCGCCAGATTGAACGTTCTGGTTGATCAGGTAAGCGAACAGTTAATTGTGGGTCATCATCAATAATGGTTCCACAGCCAACCAAAATTGCATCGTTTATAGCGCGTAGTTGATGCCCTGCCTCTCTGGCCCGACAGTTGGTAATCCATTGGCTATGGCCATTGCTACAGGCAATTTTCCCGTCTAAGGATGTGGCTATCTTTAACGTCACCCAGGGCCGCTGACGAACGACTCGGCTAAGAAACCCTCTGTTTAATCGAATGGCCTCTTTGGCTTTACATCCGACTTCCACCTGAATATTGGATATCTTGAGTTTCTCAATGCCCTTCCCGCTGACTCTTGGGTCAGGGTCGGCACAGGCTATAACGACACGGCTTACACCCGATTTTATAAGAGCGTCGACACAGGGAGGCGTTCGACCATAGTGAGAACAAGGTTCGAGCGTAACATAAGCGGTTGCACCTTTTGTTTTATCACTTGCTTGTGCTAATGCGTGGACCTCTGCATGGCTCCCTCCAGCTTTGCTCGTTGCTCCAGTGCCAATGACCTTGTCTTGCTGCACTATCACGCAGCCTACAGCAGGGTTCGGTGTTGTTTTGCCCAACACAGTTTCAGCGGCATCTAGCGCTAGTTGCATGAACTTTTCATCTGTCGACAACATTAGGTTTATTTTCCTTATACTCAGTTTATGACGCTAGCCAGTTGTTCACTTTATCGATAGCTTCATGAGCTTGTATATTTTGAAATATGAGTCTTTTGAACGTTTCAGCTTGCTCTTCGTCCTCAGGATAAAAATGATTGAGCCACATTCCGAATTCCTCGTAGCCAAGAATATCTTTCTCTAATCTTTGCTTTAATAGTGCCAACACATTAGGGCTAGCTGTATAACCACGAGACATAAAGAGAATAATGCGAATACAAAGGCCAAAATTTGCATTTAGGGTTTTTTTATCGCTGACAACGGTAATTCTGTTGTTTTTGAGGTCATCGTAAGCGCTACCAAAAGGACTAAAAATACTACGGGTTTTGTCGTCGTAATAAAAACTATTAATTGAGAAGTCGCGTGTGTCTGCGTCTTCTTTTAGGCTCGCGCCTCCTTTGAAGTTAGATGTATAAAACCCCCTGGTAATATCAGCCGAGTTGCGTAACACATTAATATCGATAGGGCTGATATCACCCTCGATACAGATATGGCCAAAGTGTGCATGTATGTCCATAGGAATGTTATCACCGATAGTTTCTCTTAAGAAATCTAGAGCACCTTCTGTTCGACAGTCAACGGATATATCTATATCCCTTGAGCTTTGGCCGCTTAGCCAGTCTCTTACCGCACCACCAACAATATAACTCTTGATATTTCGAGCATCGAGCTCTGACAAAAGCTCTCTGACGCTAAAACTAGGCGATCGGTTGAATGCTTTATTGATATCTTGGTCGATGATGTCTTGCAGGTTATTGGGGCTTAGATTGCTGACGCTTTCATAGAAGTCAAATTCGTCCATTTTATGTCGCCTTTTTACGTTTAATGTTCATAAGTGTTATTTTGTAGAAGCCTATTTAAATTTCATTAATAAGAAGGAGATTAACCATATTATGCTTGATGCTAATGTTATGATGGCGATGGTAAAAAAAGCATCAATAAAGGCAATATGTTCAGATATTTGATTAACATATTGATTAATCTCGCCTTTTACTACAGAGTCTACTCGCCATGATACTAGGCTGTATTTTTCAATTTCCATACTGAGATTCTTTCCATATTCTAGGAATTCACCGCCGTCCTCTCTTAAATTGTCCATGATGTTTTCTGAGTTTTTATAGGAAGAAATAGAGTAGTAACCGCTAAACATTAAAATACCAATAGATGCGCCAATTTGACGGGCGAAGTTCAGCATGCTGGATGCATACTCGGTAAACTTTCCGTCTAAAACTCTGAACGAGCTGGAATAGAGACTGGGCAGCAATATTGATAACCCTAGCCTTCCCAGAACAGAGCTCATAATAATAACGTTAAGTGATGCACCGAGTTCATATGTTGATAGATAAAAACTGGCAAAAGCAAACAGGAGTAGGCCGGGAAAGACAATGACAATAGGAGAGTATTTATCACTGAGTCTACCTGCTAATGGTGAGGCAACTGCCATGGCTAGTCCGGCTGGCAGCAACGCTAATCCTGCTGTACCTGGAGTCATGTGCAGAGTTTCGATCATATACAAGGGAACCAGCAAAATCGTACTGAACATGCCGCTAGAGAGTAAAAAAATAACAACGAGATTGATGGAAAAGGGAGCGACTTTAAAAAGCTCCGTATTGACTAAGGGGTTAGAAACACGATTTTCGACAAACACAAAGATAACTAATAGTAAAAGTGGTGCAAGGATGAGCACAGGTAGCCAAAGGTAGGCGGTAGACTCTTCAGTCATGTAAGAGATTGAGAAGAAAATACTACTGATAAAGAGTGTGAGTAATAGTAATCCCACCCAATCGTACTGACCATTGCCGGACGTTTGATTATCGTCAGGTAGAAAGTTATAGGCTAGTACAGCTGAAACTGCGGCAAACGGGATTTGAAAATAAAACAGCATGGGCCACTGAAAAGCATCAATCAGCAGGCCACCGGCAACAGGACCAACAGCGGGAGCCATGAGCATAATAAGACCGTAAATTCCCATGGCAGTCCCTATACGATCTTTAGGAAAGCTATTGGCAACAACTATGGCTGCCAAAGGAGCTTGGAGCCCCGCAGAGAAACCTTGCAAGGTACGGCCTATCAACAGCTCACTGACAGTCGTTGCACTACCTCCTACCCATGTGCCGATAATGAATAGCACAAAACTAACAATGGAAACCTGCTTAACGCCGAATCGTTTGACTAGGTCTGCTGCCATAAGCATCGCTAATGTCATCACTATCATGTACAGGGTGACTGTCCATTGTGCTGTCTTCAAATCTATGCCAAAGGCACTCATTAAGTTGGGAAAGGCGACTTCGATGGTGGTACTGGAAAGTAAAGATGTAAAGCCACCTATGGAGATTGTCAGTACCGGAATCCAACGATTAATGGCTGATTGACTCAAAATGCAGTCTCACTATTTTTCCAATTTAACCGTTGCCATCAGTCCTGGAATGATGGATAAATCTGTTTCTTTTAGTTCTATTCTGACGGGGACATATTGGCGTATACGAATAAAGTTTGACGTTATTTTAGAGCTGGGAAGGACATTTAGCTGTCCATCAGTTAACGCTCCAACCTTTGAAATAACCCCAGTAATCGTTTCATTTGGATAGGCGTCTAGAGTCACAGACACTTCTTTGCCCAATTCTAGGTGAGAAAAGTCACTTTCATAAAACTTGGCTTCTAAATATATAGATTCAGGAGCGTGCAGTATGTACAGCCTTTGGCCTTCTAACACATATTCGCCATCGTTAACAAAGACTTCGTTTATCACACCGGCAAAGGGAGTGTTATACGTATAACGTGTTATTTTGTATTCAAGGATTTTAAGCTTTGATAATAATGCTTCTCTCTCTGAAATGAGCTCCTCTTCTCTTTGATTGAATAAAATAGATTTTTCTTTTTCGTTATCTAAATTTTTGAGTGTATTGTTCAATTGCCTCAGCGTAAGTGACTGAATTTCCTGTTCAGCTTTACGTTTGCGATTTTCAATTTCCATATCATGTATGTCTTTTTTGGCGAGTGCTTCTTGTTCGATAATATGATCTAAGCTCACCAACAGCTCGTTGGATTTGTTGAGTTCAAATTCGTTACGCGCTATTTCAGACTGAATAATATTACGTTGTAAAATGGCGTCATCTTTGTTGATTTGAATACCGTTTAGATAGAGCTCTTTCTCGGTTTTAATATATTCGATGGCTTTTTCTAATTTGGTGATCTGATAGCGAGTTGCATTGATTTCTTCAGCAATAAGGTCCGTGTTTAAATCCACAATAACACTGCCCTGATCAACACGATTCCTGATTTTTTCAACAGCTGAATATTCCACTAGGCCGTTAACTGAGCTTCGTACCGTTGTCAGCCTGGCTTTTAACTGTGCGTTATCAACAGTAATAACGCGATTGAGGGCAACAAACCAATAGAGGCCTACGATGGCAGTTATGATCAGTAATAGGCTGACAAGTATTTTGCCTTCTAAAATGCGGTGTCGGTTCATTCATTGAATCCATTTAGCCAGTAAATAATTTTGATACTCCTTTTCCGTCTCAATTAGATAGTGATGCTCGGATAGCAGAAATTTCGGGTTTAGGTTTAATATTTTACCCTGTTTGAGCCAGGTTATACACTGGCATTAAGTCAATGCCAGCGTGTCTAGTAAAAGTCTTATAAAACCTAACCTATCGGCACCTAATGCAACATAACAGTTAGCTTCCTGGTTTGAACGTTTGTGCACGTCAATGATGCTTTGTCCGACAGATTGTGCATTACCAGTCTCTACGCTAACGTGTAAATGTTGTGTCTTGATCAGTTTCGGGTTTATTAAGGCACCAATGCATAAAGCGTCATGCACAGGTGCTGATCCTTCAATATCCATTTTCTCAAATTGTTCATGTACATCAATGCGTTGCCGTATGAAAAGCTCAGCTGCCAATGATGCTGGACTTCCTTGTTCTACCAGTTGTTTGCAATCATCGTAAGTCACCAAGGCTTGGTGTGTTGCATCTAGCGTGACAAGTTGAATGTTGGAAAATCCAGCACTCATAACGATGGCTGCTGCCTCTGGATCTGCCCAGAAATTAAATTCTGCACTGGCTGTTGTGTTAGCTATGGCATGACCTCCACCCATGATAATTAGTCGTTCAACATTTTTGGCAAAATCCCTATCCAATGTGCAAGCGAGGGCAATGTTAGTGAGAGGGCCAACAGCAACCAGTGTTGTGTCATGATTAGGTTGTTTAAAATAGTCGACAAGAAACTGGGCAGCGTGTTGGGTTTTCGCTTGCGTATCTGTCGGTGGTAATGGCAGTGTTGTTCCGTGTAACGCTTTGGGTTTGTTAGGGTCTCGTGGTGTAGGGAAGTCGTTTCTCGCAAGTGGCCTGTAAGCGCCGGAATATACGGGTATATGCGAACGATTTATGCAGCTTAAAACACGCAAGGTGTTATCGGTGCAATAGTCGACGTTGGCATTGCCGTTCACGACTGTACAAGCGACGAGATTTAAGTCTGGGTGGAGAGCTGCCATCATGATGGCGACGGCATCATCGGTTCCAGTATCCACATCTAAAACTAATTTCAATGACATTTTCCTATAAAAGAGTGTTAACTAAGAGGCTCTTAATGATTGAGGGAGACAGCGGTAACTAACTGTCCCCCGAACTAATAAAAAAACACCTTGCGTATAAGCTAGGTTATTCGACAGCAGGACTGATAAGGTCTCCCAAGTCACCAATAACGAGAGAGCCGTCAGGGTGCAAGGCGTATCGTTTGTGATTCAGTTGTCCACTAACATGCCCTAAATTCAGGTATAGCTTGATTTTGTTTGCGGCAGCATAAACTGACAAGGCCCTAACGGATGACGCTGTAGCATGTGCTGAAAAGACGTGAAATTCCTGTGTTGAAGCACGTAGCATCTCAATCATCGCAATCAGTGTTGAACCACTGGCTATTGCGCCATCGACAATGACACAACGTTGATAAAAGGCCTTATTAGGCGAACTTAAGTCATGACCAACAACTAACCCTTCCTCATAAGGAATACGTTTTGCGTTTGGTTTGCTTGTTCGACCGAGCGGAAGCACACCAAGCCTATCTGCAATCATGCGTCCTTCACGTTCAGGTGCAATACAAAAGGTGTCATCGAGAGATGACAGATAGGACAACCCACCCCTTAATCTGTCGTAAATGGATATCACTGCGTCAAAGAAAGCTAAATTGTCAGGCTTAGATGGATTCTCTAAATTAGCTATTTTGCTCATGGTCTCAATGCAATTGACGACTGATTTATCGTAGTCAGAAGCGATACTCAAATGAAAACCTGATACAGCTAATGAGTTATCACCCGACTCAACTGGCTTGTGGAGGAAGTCGAGCAAGCTATTAGGCAAGTGTGTCAGGGTTTCGAACTTACGCTGAAAACGTATTTCAAACTCACGAGCCGCCTCTTTCATTTTAGCTGGAGCTTTATCTATTGTTATTGTTTGCAAGTTAGAAAAAATTTCTAAGGCGTGGCTTGTATCTTCATCCTGTGCACTTTCAATATCTTGGCTTTGTGACACGTGCTGACGTAACCAACCCTTAGTCGCACCGTCTTCTATCAGTGATTGTGCAAACGCCCATATCGATGGACCAAGTTCCTTAATAACAGACTTGCGACTGAGAACATCTTCGCGATGTACTCCGGGTAAATTCCACGTACCACCACCTGAGAAGTAATTCTGCAGCAAGGGTTGTAGCCTATCGAGCCCTTTTGCAAATTTGGCTTCGGCAGTTTCGCCAGCTTCAAATTCTTGCCATAGACTAAATAGCTCGTCACGTAAATCGGAAGGCAGCAGACCATAGAGTCGCTGACCTGCTTCTAACTCCCTTTCTTCCTGACTTTGTGCATGCTCTGTGTCGTAAAGAAAGGTATCGCCAGCATCGATTTCGACAATGTCATGTATCAGCATCATACGGATAACCTTTTCTCGATCGATCGATTCTTCGCTGAACGACGACAGTAGAAGTGCACTCATCGCTGCATGCCAGGAGTGCTCTGCATCGGTTTCAGCTCTAGAGTTATCGAGTAAAGGGCTACGCCGTTTAACTGACTTAAGCTTGTCCATTTCTAAAATAAAGGTGATGCATTTTTGGATACTTTCCTCCAAGCATGCTTCAGACTCTTTAGGCATAGTGACATTCATTTGATGAATTTCCTTATCGTTTGTCGTTGATGACATAGAAAAATATTAGTGTTCGCCAAGAGGATCACCATAGAGTTTGTCATAGTTGTAGGTGTCGCCTCGATCATATTTCTTGTCGTAACAAACCAGTTCGACTGTATTCCCTTCGGGATCTTGTAAGAAGATTGAACGCCAACCTATCCAAGTGTGAACGGCACGACTAAAAGGCACACCAAGCTTAGTAAAATGCTCGTCTGCGAGATCGAAATCTTCTGCTGCAATATTAATTGCGAAATGGTGTAATGTCGTGGTCTTAGGCTCTAGGCCCTGATAATCTTCGTTTTGAAAATTAGAGAGCTTTGATTGGGTGAAAAATGTCAAGGTTTGCACGTCTTCACGAGGCGCCTCGCCAATTTGTAAAAAAGCCACTTCATTGTCGAAACGCCTCAATAGCTTTAATCCTAAAGCTTGCGTATAGAAATCTATCATAGCATCCATGTTGGAGATGCGTAGAACGACTTCCCCTATTCTTCGGCATTGAAAAGGTAGAGTCGATGGTGACTCTTCAATCGGATTTGGTTTCATTATGTAATACTCTCTGCTAATCGAAAACCTATGGCGTAAAGGCTTTTGGGGTAGGCACCGTGCCGCCTTTGGCAACGAGCTAAATCAATAAAGCGGTTAAATGCGCCACCTCTGGCAATCCTATATAGGCCCAACTTTAAGTAGAGGTCGTCTTCTACGATAGAACCTCCCGGGTAAGCGTGATAATGGGTCGATACGTATTCTTCAACATTGCCAGCCATATCACATAAACCAAAAGGTGAGTCGCTTTGTGGAAACATACCAATAGGGCTTGTAGATAGTAGTCCTGTTTCCATGGTGTTGCATGCATCAACCTGAATATCATTACCCCAAGGGTACTCGTACCCCTTTTCCCCTGCTGCAGCGTATTCCCACTCATATTCAGTGGGTAGTCTGAATTTACGTCCAGTTTTAGCCGATAACCACTCAGTATATGCTGTAGCTGCTCTATCCGTGACTGTGTAAACTGGCTTGTTGCTGTCCAATATGTTCATGTAGCCAAACTGCCAGCTGGTTGGGATTTCATCAAACTCACTGTCTTCGAGGAAAGCTTGATATTCCTGGTTAGTCACTGGGTAGCGTGCTATGCGAAATGCATCAAGCTCATATTCAAAGCGAGGACCTTCTTTTTGAACCCAGCTTCTTTGTACACCGTATTTTTTGAATCGCTCATATAATTCGTCCATAGACTCAAATACAGTCCCAATTTGAGCTTTCGCGGATTCAATCTCCACCATATCGGGCTCGTAGACCTTTATCCTATCGTCCCCTTTTAGCGAGAGCATAGTGCCAGCACCAAGGCGATGCTCAGTGCTGTTTTCTTTATCCCTTAACGTGCTAACGAGTAGATCATTACTCTGATCGTAAAAAGGGGCCAAAGTCTGGTTGGATAAAGTGACTCGGGGAGCAACATAGTGCTCGGGTAAGCCCATAGCTGCTCGGTCTGATATCTCGTTTATGTTCCCAATAACACGATCTGGCCAGGCTTTTTTTTCTTTGATCTCCATGTAAGTCGTCCTTAATTATCCGGCTTTAGCTAAGCTGATGGGTTGAACAACAGGTAAGATAACCTGAGATTCTGCCTTGCCTTCGTTTATCTTTATTTGATAGATATTTCCATCGTAGCTGCTCGCCAGAAAGGTATCACTGCTGTCATTGTACATAGAGGATATGCCCCAGGTTGTCGGGCGGACAGTGTCTAACCAGAGACTCTGTTGACGGTTGTAAATACAAATTCGTCCACCATAATCGCCGACTGCAATAAAGGAGTCTGATGCGGCGACACATTTCAACGAATTCTTATTGGGCGTATCAATAGTGTCACTACAACCATCCTCTTGCCATATCCTTAGCTTTAAATCACGACTAATACTGCAATATTGACCTGCTCCTAGGGTGGCGCAACCATTAGCTATTTGTGTATGCCCATCCTCCCAGTAAGACGTGACTGCAAGTGTACTGATATTGATGATGGCCGTGGCCCTGTCGGCACTGACCCCCATGATAGTTTTTCCATCAGATGCAAGACCTTTAATGGCGTTTTTATGCATGTCGATACACTTAACATATTGTAATTTCCCGCCTTGTTCCTTAACGAGAATGATCTCACCTGTGTATGAGCCGATAGCTGCATAAGGAATACCATCTATCTCAAAGTCGCAACCACAATTTAGTGGGGATCTATGGGTGTAGATAGCTTCACCAGTTTGTGCATCATGGACAACGCCCATTTGTCCGCCAGAAATCAGTCTGGATCCGCAGGGGACAATAAAGTTACACAGGCCGTTCATATCAGCTAGGTCTGTGTTATCACTCCTTACAATGCCACTATCGCCTACAGTGTAGATAGCATTATTGTTTCGAGTGACGCTATTAATACTTAAGCTTGGTTCGTAGTTCGGTGTACTCCAGCACTGGGTGTTAGTGTCGTACTTTGAATAGGTCGAGCCGAAAGTAGCAAAGACAATGGTATGATCGTCTAAAAAAGCACATGAGCGTGGCCAAATGAGAGCGGGAAGATCAGCTGTTGATAGCTCCGTCAGTGACTGGTTTTCGCCTAGCCAAATCTTCATGGTACGGTCATAGCTTAAGCTGACTAATCTGCCTGTTGCCTGCGAGTAAACAAGGCGTTTGATACCCGCATTATGGGCTGCAATGGTTTCTACTGAACCGTCAGTTTGAATGATGGTTATCCGACCTTCGTCGTCGCCAGCAATGATTTCGCCGTTACGCGTAATAACTAAGGTGTCTGTTTCTACGTCATCAAGCTCAATACAGGATAGCTCTTTGCCACTGTCGACACTCCAGCGCCTAACTGTGCCATCGTCACTACTTGATATGAGCTCAGTACCTTCGGGATTCCAGGTTACCGAAATAACGTCTGCCTGATGGCCCTCATAAGTGCGTGAGAGTATGCCGTTTAAATCAAAGACACGAATGAGGTGATCTCTTGAGCAGGTCGCTATTTGGGTCGAATCAGGAGAAAAAGCTACCATTTCCACATCGTCATTATGGCCTGTAAGTACGGCTTTTAGTCTGAGAGACGGGATCTCCCAAATCCGCGCAGAATAATCACTACTTGCAGAGGCTAGAAAATGCCCGTTATCGCTGAAGGTGCATTGATTTGCAAGGTGATCGTGGTGGACTCGCGCAAAAGCCACGTGAGTCTTCGCGTTCCATAGAAGCACTTGATTGTCATAACCTGCTGTAGCCACATATTTTTCTGCAATGCTAGCAACACCGCTTATGGGCGCAATATGTTTCATTCGATGCTCTCCTTAGATAATTTAATTTTATGATTATGTTGAGATTGCTTCGTCTCTAAATACTTACGGTTTGAATGGCAAACATAGACACCAGTAGGAACCATAGAGTCTACCTCTATGCCGTAGGACTTAAGCTGACTTACTTTGTCTGGATTATTAGTAAGAAGACGTATTCTTTTTAAGCCGAGTGCTTTTAGCATTTCTGCGGCCGGGGAGAAGTCCCGAGCATCCTCGGGGTATCCAAGTGATGTGTTTGCTTCGTAGGTATCGAAACCGAGATCTTGCTGTTTATAAGCATCCATCTTGGCGGCGAATCCAATGCCTCGTCCCTCCTGCCTTAAATACAAAATGTAGCCACCCAAATTTGATAGAGTCTCAATAGCTTCATTTAGTTGAGGGCCACAATCACACCTCAATGATCCAAATACATCTCCTGTAACGCATTCAGAGTGGAGTCGAACTAATGGTGATTGTTTATCTTTTTCTTCAACTTCAAAACGAACTGCAAAGTGCTCTTCGTTGTTTTTGAATCCATCAAAGGTGTATATTTTACCAATTCTATGAGCGTTTCTTATTGGTATTTCGACACGTTCTCTTATCTTAAGGTTGTTTTTTTCCATATTAGTCTGTCCTCAATTTTGATTGGGCTATTAGTTTTTTATTGAAACAATTGATTCTATTTTTATTTATTTGAAATTATTGTTTCTTAATTCTTATATCAACTCCATTTCCTTTTATCTGTTTCTTATGCTTTTTGTATATGGATTTGGTAGCTTGTTTTTGTAAATTTACTTTTTGTTTCTCTATTAATGATCAAATTATTTTTAATTATTTTTTTTATTTGGGTTAATTAAATATTAATGCTAAGTAAATTATTTGTCAGGAGCAATAGGGTTTTTGAAATGATTTTTTAATTTTTATGTATTTTGTTGCTTATTTGTTACATTTTGTTTAGCAATACGTGGCTGCTTCTTCTAAGACGTGAAACTGATTAGCGGACCTGCTTTGGGGATAGGAGAAAAAAGGTACAAGTCGGATGAGTCTTTATGCTATGTTTTTGACCATACATTAAGTCACTCTCTATCAGGACGTTTTATTGTCACTGAAACTCGAAAATATTAATCGCACGGTTAACGGTGAAGTTTATCTCAAAGATATTAATTTGACCTTGGAGCCAGGGCGATTAAATGTACTTCTGGGTCGGACCCTTTCAGGCAAAACTTCTCTACTTAGGTTGATTGCTGGACTAGATAAGCCTGATAGCGGCAAAGTCTTTAGTCGAGATCAAGATGTGACCGGGCTATCGGTGCAGAAGCGTAATGTTGGTATGGTTTACCAGCAATTCATTAATTACCCCAATCTAACAGTTTACGACAATATTGCCTCGCCACTGAAATTAGCAAAAGTTGATAAAGCGACTATTGATAGACAGGTTAGAGATATTGCCGAAAGACTGAGTATTAGCCAGTTTTTATCTCGATTCCCACTAGAACTCTCGGGAGGACAACAGCAGCGTACAGCATTGGCACGCGCTTTAGTCAAAGATGCGGACGTTGTGTTACTTGATGAGCCGTTGGCGAATCTTGATTACAAACTTCGTGAGTCTCTGAGAGCGGATTTACGTGATCTTTTTACTCAACGTAATAGTGTTGTCGTTTATGCCACAACAGAAGCGCAAGAAGCATTGGCTTTAGGTGGACATTCTGTGTTGTTACATGAAGGACAGGTACTTCAGAGTGGGCCCACGGCAGAACAATTTAGACAACCGGTGAATCTCAATTCAGCCAACTTGTTTAGCGAACCTCCACTCAACACTTTGATGGGGATTAAACAGGGTGGTGAATTACGGCTGGCTGGTTTGCCTGCGGTAGTCACTCTCTCAGAACATTTGAAAGCTTTGCCGGATGGCGAATATTTGTTTGCATGGCGTCCCACAGATGCAAGTTTAGTTGCCAAGAGTGAGCATGACATTGAGTTATTACTGGATGTTGATGTGGCCGAAATTAGTGCGTCGGAATCCTTTATTCATACTCATTATCGCGTTGGACAAAGCACTGAAAACCATAGTTGGGTTTGGCAAATACAGGGTGTTCACAATCTTCCTAATGATGACAAGATTAGATTGCATTTGAGCAGTCAGAAGCTATTTGTTTTTGCAGCGGATGGGAAGTGTGTTGCATCACCTCAGTCGAAACTCTCTGAGCTCTCTATTCTAGGAGACGAGTGTGGCTGAAATTGTTTTGAATAACCTGGCTCATAGTTATTTACCCAATCCAGAATCTGAGCAGGAATTCGCCTTGCGGGAGCTGACGCACCGTTGGAAGCAAGGCGGAGCTTATGCGTTGTTGGGGCCATCGGGCTGCGGGAAATCAACTTTATTGAATATCATTTCAGGCTTGTTACAACCTTCTCAAGGGCAAGTGCTATTTGATGGCAATGAAGTCAACGAACTGTCACCCAAAGAGCGTAATATCGCCCAAGTTTTCCAATTCCCTGTCGTTTATGGTGGCATGACTGTGTTCGATAATCTGGCGTTCCCGCTCAGAAATATCAAGGCACCCAAAGCACAGATAAAACAAAAAGTGCAGGAAGTTGCTGAGTTAATGGAACTCACCGATGTACTGAAGAAAAAAGCCAATAATCTCAGTGCAGACCAAAAGCAAAAAATATCTATGGCGCGTGGATTAGTGCGCGAAGATGTTTCTGCCATTTTATTTGATGAGCCTTTAACCGTTATCGACCCTCATTTGAAATGGAAGTTGAGGCGCAAGCTAAAGCAAATTCACGAGCAGCTGAATATCACTATGTTGTATGTGACACACGATCAACTCGAAGCTGCTACCTTTGCTGACGAAATTGCGGTGATGTACCAAGGTAAAATTGTACAGTTTGGTACACCGCAATCTTTATTCGAAAAGCCTAACCACACTTTTGTTGGCTATTTTATTGGTAGTCCAGGCATGAACTTTATTCCGGTCTCTTGGGAGCAAGGAGAATGTCGTTTCGGTAATCAAACGGTTACGCTGACTGAACAACAAGAAGCTGCTCTCAACGCAACACCAAGTACGAATCTAAAAATTGGTATTCGTCCTGAGTTTGTTCAACTGGCGACTTCTCAAGAACGAATTGAGCACTCGCTTCAGGCTGAGTGCATTCATATTGAAGACTATGGCACCTATTCATTGGCGACCTTAATGCTTGATGAGCACAAAATCATTATGCGTGTTGAAGAAGGTGAGCGGATCGCTATTGGGCATGTAAGTATTCACTTCCCGAACGAGAGCTTAAAACTCTATATTGATGAATACCTAGCTGGGGAGGTAGTCAGTGAATAAAACTCCGAACAATAAAGCTTGGTGGCTGGTATTACCGGTATTTTTGCTGGTGGCTTTCTCTGCACTGATCCCATTGATGACAGTGGTTAATTATTCGGTGCAGGATATTTTTGATCAAAACACGGCTTACTTCGTTGGGATTGAGTGGTATCAAGAGATCTTGCAAGACGAGCGTTTACGAGAGTCTTTATTCCGTCAGTTTGGCTTTTCATTTGCCGTGCTCGCTATTGAAATTCCGTTAGGTATTTTTGTCGCACTGACAATGCCCAAGCAAGGCTGGCAGGCATCGGTAAGTTTGATTTTATTAGCTCTGCCGTTACTGATCCCCTGGAATGTTGTTGGCACTATTTGGCAAGTATTTGCGCGTGGCGATATTGGTTTGTTCGGTTGGGGCTTAAATTCATTAGGCGTCGACTATAACTACACCGCAAACTCGGTTGATGCTTGGCTAACTGTGTTATTGATGGATGTATGGCATTGGACGTCTTTGGTGGCGTTGCTTTGTTATTCAGGGCTTCGCGCTATTCCCGAAGCTTATTATCAAGCTGCCCAGATTGACCGAGCTTCAAGTTGGTCAATTTTTCGGTACATCCAAATGCCTAAGCTGAAAGGTGTATTGGTGATTGCAGTGCTATTGCGATTCATGGACAGCTTTATGATTTATACCGAGCCCTTTGTTTTGACTGGTGGTGGGCCAGGTAGCTCGACAACCTTCTTAAGCCAAACCTTAGCACAAATGGCGATTGGACAGTTTGACTTAGGTCCAGCTGCGGCGTTTTCGTTGATTTACTTCCTGATTGTATTGCTGCTGTCCTGGTTGTTCTTCACGACCATTACGCATATGGATAAGGACAAATCATGAGCATCATTCGAGAAAAGGGGAGTAAGCGCAAAGCGTTGGGCTTGATAGCTTATATGGTGTTTGTTTTATTGCCGATTTACTGGCTACTGAATATGTCCTTCAAAACTAATGAGGAAATATTGAGTGGTTTAACCTTATGGCCTAACGACTTCACTTTCGATAACTACATCACTATTTTTACCGATGCTAGCTGGTATATGGGTTACGTGAATTCGATGACTTATGTCGCCATGAATATGGTGATTACGCTATTGGTTGCGTTGCCAGCGGCTTACGCATTTAGTCGTTACAAGTTCGTCGGTGACAAGCATCTTTTCTTCTGGTTACTCAGTAATCGTATGGCGCCACCTGCAGTGTTTCTATTGCCTTTTTTCCAGCTCTATTCGTCTGTTGGTTTGTTCGACACCCATTTGGCTGTTGCACTGGCGCATTGTCTGTTTAGCATTCCGTTGGCTGTGTGGATTTTGGAAGGCTTTATGTCAGGCGTTCCCAGAGAGATAGATGAAACTGCCTATATTGATGGTTACAGCTTTTCGCGGTTTTTTATCACTATTTTTATTCCGATGATACGCTCAGGTATCGGTGTAACCGCCTTCTTTAGTTTTATGTTTTCTTGGGTCGAGTTGCTATTGGCGCGCACGCTAACCTCTGTTGAAGCTAAACCGATTTCTGCGATTATGACACGTACCGTTGGTGCTACTGGCATTGACTGGGGTGTTCTCGCGGCCGCTGGTGTTTTGACTATTATTCCGGGCGTGTTGGTGATTTGGTTTGTTCGTAACCACGTTGCTAAGGGCTTTGCCCTAGGCAGGGTTTGAGGAGCTTGCTATGTTGAATTGGATGGCTTGGACTCAACCTACTGCGCTGTTTTTCGGTGCTATTGCATTGATTCTTATTTCGATGACAGTTTGGGAAATCAAACGTCCTTGTGTTGAACGTAAGGGTTTCATACCCATAACGACAACGCGCGGTGATCGCTTGTTTATCGGTTTGTTGAGTAGTGCTTTTATCCACCTAATTGCCATTGCAACGACAGAGGTGAGTTTGTATTGGGTGTTGGGTGCTTGTATTGTTTGGTTAATAAGCTTGTTGAGATTTGGTTAATTGATGATGAAATTACATAAAAGTGTTGTTGCTGTTGGTGTTGCTTTAGCGTGTTTCGCTGCAAATGTATCCGCTGATGAAGCAGCAGCAAAAACTTGGTTAGAAAAAGAGTTTACGCAATCAACATTAACACCTGAACAACAGCTCGAGGAGATGCGCTGGTTTATTAAAGTGGCTGAGTCTTTTAAAGGTATGTCGATCAATGTGGTATCTGAAACCATAGCCACACATGAGTATGAATCGACCGTGCTAGCCAAAGCATTTACTGAAATTACAGGCATCAATATCACACACGACTTGATTCAAGAAGGTGATGTGGTTGAGAAACTACAAACGCAAATGCAGTCGGGGCGCAATATCTACGATGCCTACATTAATGATTCAGACTTGATCGGTACGCACTTTAGGTACGGTAAAGCTGTTGCTATCTCAGATATGATGGCAGGCGACGCCAAAGACTACACATTACCTACATTAGACCTCGAAGATTTTATTGGTCTTAGCTTTACCACTGGACCTGACGGTAAGGTCTATCAACTGCCAGACCAACAGTTCGCCAACCTCTATTGGTTTAGAGCCGATTGGTTTGAGCGTGACGACTTGAAAGCGCAGTTTAAGCAACGTTATGGTTATGACCTAGGAGTGCCTGTTAATTGGTCTGCCTATGAGGATATCGCCGAGTTCTTCACTAAGCATGTAAAAACCATTGATGGTGAACCTGTATATGGTCATATGGATTATGGTAAGAAAGACCCATCGCTAGGTTGGCGCTTTACTGATGCCTGGTTCTCAATGGCGGGTGCTGGTGATGCAGGTATTCCAAATGGTGTTCCGGTAGATGAATGGGGTATTAGAGTCGAAGGTTGTCGTCCGGTCGGGTCCAGCGTTACGCGGGGAGGAGCCACTAACGGCCCTGCTGCGGTTTATGCGACGCAAAAATATGTGGACTGGCTACGAGATTATGCACCGCCTGAAGCTCAAGGTATGACATTCTCTGAAGCAGGGCCAGTGCCGTCACAAGGTAACATAGCACAGCAGATCTTCTGGTATACCGCCTTCACTGCAAGTATGAATAAAAAAGGGCTTCCGGTTGTTAATGAAGACGGAACGCCAAAGTGGCGTATGGCACCGTCACCCAAAGGACCCTATTGGCAAGAAGGAATGAAGCTCGGTTATCAAGATGCGGGTGCGTGGACATTCTTAGATTCTACACCAGCTAAAAGGCGTTTAGCTGCTTGGTTGTATGCACAATTTACCGTTTCAAAAACCGTTTCTTTAAAGAAAACCTTAGTGGGCTTAACACCGATTCGTGAGTCAGATATTGAGTCTCAAGCCATGACAGATGCTGCTCCACAATTAGGTGGTTTGGTGGAGTTTTACCGTAGCCCGGCGCGTAAGCAATGGACGCCAACAGGTACCAATGTGCCTGACTATCCGAAGTTGGCTCAGCTATGGTGGAAGCATATTGCAGAAGTGGCTAGTGGTGAAACTACAGCGCAGAAAGCGTTGGATAATCTCGCCAAGGACCAAGATCGCGTATTGCAACGACTTGAACGCGCTAAAGTACAAGGTGAATGTGGGCCGAAGCTCAACCGCCCTCAGAGTGCTGAACATTGGTTAAATCAACCAGGAGCACCGAAAGCAAAATTAGCCAATGAGAAACCTCAGGGCCAAACCATTGCTTACGATGAGCTGTTAAAAAGTTGGCAAAATTAAAACCTAACTGTTCAGCGAGACTTGCCAAATCGCTTAATTTCTGGGCTCTGAACAGTCACAAGGGTATGCTGAACAATTACATTAAAATAATTAAGACAGTTAATCAGAAAATTATAAAAAGAAGAGAAAAACAAAATGAATAATCACTTAATGTTATGGCCTTTGTTAGTGCAGGTTTTGCTGACAATTTTTATCTTTATTGTGTTGGCAAAACGCAAGAAGCAATCTATTGCAGACGGCACTGCAAACAGAGAAGCGGCTGCTTTAGACAATAAAGCTTGGCCGGAAGATGTGGTCAAAGCATCAAATAATATTGAAAACCAATTCCAAACACCTGTGCTGTTTTATGCCTTGTGCTTAGCTTTTGTTGTGAACAATGGCGTAACAGCTATAACACTCAGCTTGGCTTGGGTTTATGCCGTTAGCCGAATTGCTCACGCTTATATTCATGTCGGTTCAAACTATGTTCCAAAGCGCTTACGCTACTTTATGATAGGTGTGGTTAGCTTAATCGCTATGGCAGTAATTTTAGGTCTGCAGTTGGCGGGTTTATATTAAAATTGAGTTAGAGCTTTATTGATCATGAGACTGAGAGGGTATTTCTACGCTAGCTTGTCTATCGCATTTGCTCTTATTGCAATTGCAGGTAGTTATTACTCTATCTGCTTATTTGTGCAATCTGCTATTGGATTCAGCTTTTCTGTTGAATCCTTAACTTGTGCCTTGATTTCTCTTCGTTTGGGGCATCTCTTACTTAAGGAGTTATATAAAACTCTACCTGAGATCCCTAAAAGAGAGGTTCAGCTCAATGACATTGCCTATATAGATGGTCTACATTTTTAACACTTGTGTTGAGTAAATTGAGGAGCTTATGAGGCTAGCGGCGAGCCGAAAGACGCACTTCGGAAACTGGTATTAAATACACGTGATCTTTGCACCCACTATGCCATCTAAGCCATCATAATAAATATCGCAATTAACCTTTCCGTCGGTGCCATATCCTTGTCCTTGATAGTAAGTGGCTAAATCATTAATTACGAATTTTTCGACGTTAACTATATAGTCGATGGGATATAGCGCAAATAATTCAATACTTTTCTGACCTTTTTCGTCGACCCTTACGGTAGCATTTTTTAAGTCGAGAATCGGGACACTCATTATTCCAAGGTCGATATATGCATATCTGTGGTTGTTATTGAGATCTAGCATGAACTCCACAGGCTGTTCTTTGCTTTTCTCGATTCCTTCGTTCAATGTGAGAGAACTCAAAACCACTGCAACTAAGAACCCAACTACAAAGAAAAATACGGCAAAGAGTGCCAACTTGATATATTTAAACATAGTTTTTTCCTATTAAAACAGGCCGTGAAGTGCGAGCCGAACAATGTTCCTTATTTATATGAACCGACATACCAGTTAGTGATTGTTTACACTAATATCTCCGCGCTATGTCGCTATACCAATGAGTGAAGCGCGCTAAATATACTTCTATTATTTGAACTAATCTAGGAAAGGAGATAAGAAACTCGCATGCATCATCGTATTTGGTTTTTAATTAAACTCACGTTTTACTTCATAAGCTAAGTTTCGCCAGAACTGGTTTCTTTGAGCGTTGTGTTGGCGTGTATGCCATAGAATAGCTAAAGTGCCTGATGGGTATTCCCAAGGAAGTGGGGTTGTTTGGAAATCTTTGAAGCAGCTTAGTTTCAGGATTTTGGGTAGAGTGACCAGAATATCTGAGCCTTTTACCAGAATCGCCAATGTATCGAAGTCAGATACGACTAGGCTGACGTTTCTCTTTGTTCCCATTTTAGCTAATGCACTGTCTATGCTGGATTGGGCATTTGACCCTAACGAGATAACGCCATGTTGTGCATTGCAGTAGTCATCGAGGTTTTTCGGTGGAGAGCCAAATTCCGGATCGTAAAATACGGCGTTTTCAAGTGTGTATAAACGCCGTTGCATAATGCCATCTGCAGAAACCATCTCCGATGGGAAAATGGCGATATCAAAATCACCATCGCGCAGGCCCTGCGCAACTTGGTGATTTGAGCCAGTAGCATGAATTTCAAATTTTAAGTGTGGGGCAACTTCACGCGCTTTCGAAAGTAAAGGCTGGACGACTAAATCCCTTTCCACGGAGTTTACTGCGATTTTTAATGTGCCGTTATCTTCTGAAGGTGTGTATTCGTCATTTTGAGAGAAGGTTTTCAATGCGTGTAATAAAGACTTGGCCTGAGGGATTAAACTCTCCGCTCTTTGTGTGGGAATAACACCTGCCCCCGAACGTATAAAAAGCGGATCTTTAAAGCGATACCTTAGCCTCTCTAACCAGTAACTGACGGTAGATTGATTCATATCCAGCGACTTTGCTGCTTGCGTTAAGGAGCCTGTTTCGTAAATGGATAACAGCAACCTCAATTGCCTACCATCGATATCTAGATAATCAGTTTTTTCCATAGTTGTTATTCAATCTATCAGGTTTTCTGGTTTTAAGTTTATTCCTATAGTTCTTCACACACAAAAACTTTAACCAATTTGGAGAAAATGATGATTGTTATAACAGGTGTAAGTGGTGATTTAGGCAAAAGAATTGCAGATCAGTTGGCAAAAATTGCATCGCCAACTGGATTTCGGTTAACCAGCAGAACACCAGCGAAACTCGCTCATTATCAAGCACTTGGATTTGAAACAGCTGCCTTTAACTTTGACGATGCGAATAGCATGGATTCGGCACTAGCTGGTGCTGAGACGTTACTTATAATTTCTGGCGATGCGCCGAATGATGTCAGGATCCGCCAGCATCGTGCCGCGCTAGAATCTGTGAAAAAATCAGGTGTTAAGCGGATTGTTTATACAAGCTTTGCTAATCCAAGCGCTGAAAGCTTATTTCCATTCGCTGACATCCACAGAGATACTGAAACTGCGATTGCTGAAAGCGGTTTAAATTACACTATTTTACGTAATCCTATGTATGCGGAAAATATCGCTGGTGCGTTACAGCACGCTTTTGAAACTGGTGAATTGTCGTTACCCAGTGTTCAAGGGCGCGGAACATATATGCTTAAAGATGATATCGCTGCACTGACAGTTAATGCGCTGATAAAAGCGCCAGGCGATAAAACAACCCACGTGCTCACTGGTTCTAAAGCTTTAACTTTGTCTGACATCGCTGACGAAGCAAGTCGCGTATGGGCGAAACCTATTCGTGTTTCTAAAATGCCTATGGATGTATTTAAACAAATGCTGGAAGGTTTTGGTTTACCGGAATACCTTATCCAAGCTCTTGAAGGAATGCATCATGCCATCGATGCTGACGAATATGCTGAGGTTAACGGTGAAGCAGTTAAATTATTGGGGCGTGAACCATTAGCCATTGAAGCGATACTTAATCAGTTTAACTAAGTTAGATTGATTACGGATATAAGAAGTTAGTTTTATATAACCGATATTGAATGGTTTATTTTGATCAATTCAATATCGGTATTTATTGCCTTCTCTAAACCACCTCCGTAGAGGTGGTATCTGTTTGAGAGGTTTGCTGAACGCTTTTCTATGTTGAATTAAAGTAGCGTAGCCGCCCCAATCATAAGAACTGATGCCCAAGAAACCAGGTAAACCGGTGTTCTTAAGAAAGGGACACCTGCGATATAGACAACCGCGTGTAAAATTCTAGAGAAGAAGAAAATCTGTGACCACATAGCGATATCCGCATGTGCTGTTTGTGGAGCAATAAAACCTGCTGCAACAATCACAGCAATCAATGCAGGCATGGTCTCTACCATGTTTAAGTGTGCACGTTGTGCTCTGGCTGCCCACAATGGTTGAGTAGGTTGTTCTTGCGGGAACTTATCCGGGTAGTTGTGCAAGAACGATGGGATACCCCACACAAAAGCACGTGCAAGTATGTAAGGTGTCCATAATAAAAGGGTTAAAACGCCGCTGAGGGCTAAATAGTAATAAGCTGTTTGCATGATATTGACTCGATATTAGTAGGTACTGAAACCGTTAAAAATAACTTCTAATTTGTGACCAAAAGGGTCGCGAACAAAAGTGGTGTAGACATTCGGGATAGGGTATTCCGGACGTGGTCCCGGCTGACCTTCGCATTGCCCACCGTTCTCGACAGCAAACGCATGGAATGCTTCAACACTGTCTCGGGTGTTGGCTGCAAAGCAGATATGGGTGCCGTTGCCTGGTGTGTAGGCTTGACCGTCTGCGGGTAGCATCAATAAAAATTGAACGGTGTCTTTACCGTAAGCCGCAAAGCCGTCTGATGTTGCCAAGCGCTTACAGCTAAGAGTTTCCATTAAACCGTCATAAAAGCTGGTGGCTTGTTTTATGTCCGGTACACCGATACTTAAGTGATCGATAATATTCATGGCTTATTCCTCACATTGAGAGGGGAGCGCATGGCAGGCTGCGCTCCCGGTCTGATTTACAGGGCAGTTGCCGCAGTGTGCTCGATTTTCTTCCACTGTTTCTTAGCAGTTGAAATCGTTTTCTTAGGATTCTTTTGGTATTCCTTGTAGATATCTTCGTTAAGGAATACGTAAAGCTTACCGTCTACTACATCTGCGTATTGAGGGTCGCCGTCGAACTTCTTACCAACAGAAACACCGAAGGTACAGAAACCACCGTTTTGAGGCGTGTACTTCTTCGCACTCTTTTCAAACTTGGCTTTGTTTTCTTCGTTCTGGAAGTAGTAAGCAACACCGTTGTGAACTGCAGTGTACTTAGCGCTACCTTCAACACGGTTGCCGATGTCGATAAAGGCAACAGGGTCAACACCGTGCAAGCCTAGTGGTGCACCAGCAGCAGTTAACCCTGCAGCAACGTTATTTTCATCAGCCGCGTATGCTGGCATACCAGCAACACCCATCATTAAAACTGCAACAGCAATGACTCTTTTCATGGTTTTCTCCAAAAGTTGTTTTGTAAGTAAAGTAAACTGACTTTGCTTAAGTCGAGGCGAATATTCTAGAAAACGGTACGATTGGTCAATAATGTGAGGTTAAGTAAGGTTTTGGTGCTAAGTATTCGATACAATATGCAAATTAATGGGTTTTAGAGCAATAAAAACAGATAACTTTTGACTAGGCGTCCTAAAAGTTATGCACAGCCTCTCAGGTTCGCTTTCAGATAGTGAAAAATAAAAAAAATGTGTTACTTATGAGCACTTGGTTTTTTATTTGTGACAGTTTTATCTGTTCACTTTGAGCGGACCGCTATTGTAAGAGGGCTCATTAATTGGACATTTTAACTGATATATTCGGCACCCTGGATCTAAAAGGTGTGTTGTATTTTCGAACAAACTTTTCGCCTCCTTGGGCTGTTGAAGTGCCTAGTCTTGAAGATACTGCGCGGTTTCATTTAGTGATTCAAGGGACTTGCCACGTCATATTGCCTAAGGGTGAAAGCTTAGTTCTAAATACAGGCGATCTCATTCTACTTCCTCGCGGCCAGTCTCATATTTTGGCTGACAGACTGACAAATGAGGCACAATCGTTAGAAACTGTGCTTGATGACCTGAACTATGATGGTAATGGTGTCCTGATTGTCGGGCAGGGTGATGAGTGTGCAGCAACTAAAATGGTTTGCGGACATTTTACTTATAGAAAAGGCGCCGCCCACCCTCTGTTGAATTCCTTGCCAGATTATATCCATACAACAGCGGGTGATAGGGTAACTGAGCCTTTATTGGATGAGTTACTGAGACTCATATCGCATCGTATCTTCATCGAGAATATAGGTTCTAAAGCTGCTGTAACACGGATGTCGGAAATCGTATTTATTGAGCTTGTGAGAGCAGGCATTAGTCGTGATGAAAGTTTGTCTACCATGATTAATGCCTTCAGAGATAAGTGTATTGGGCATGCGTTAGAGTTGATCCATAAAAGAACGTCTGAGCCTTGGGAAGTTGAGTCGCTTGCGAGAGAGGTCGGAATGTCTCGTTCAAGGTTCTCTAATCGTTTCAGTGATCTTATGAATGTGTCTCCTATGGCTTATTTGGCAGAGTGGCGATTACAAAAAGCACTAACCTTGCTTGGTGATGCACGGATCAGTGTACAGCAAGTATCGAACCGAGTGGGCTACCAATCGCCAGCAGCCTTTACTCGAGCGTTCTCGAAGCGTTTTGGTGAGAGTCCGAGTCAGTACCAAAAAAGTGCCTAAGTTTTGTATCTTCTCCCTCAATTGATTTTGTGTTCCCTCTCAGCAGTTTTGTAGTGATAAACGCCATTCTCATCTGATGTTCGTTCTAGCTTATCTTGGTAAAGCAAATAGTTAAGGTGAGAAACGCATTCTGCGACCGCGAAAAACAGCTGGTTACCGACCAGTTCTCGTTTAAATAGAACAGGCAGGCATGCCAAAACCGTAAGGGGCTTTTTGCAGGCGCTTAATAGTTCAGATAGATGTTCTTGGTGATGTGATATTAGCTCATTTGCACGATGTGGAATGCCCGTAAAAGGGAGTCCATGTGCTGGACAGCACAGTGTCTCAGCGGGTAATTCACCAAAAGGCACTAAGGTTCTCAAATAGTCATCTAAAGGGTTAGCCATAGGTTCAGTGGAATAAACACCAATATTGGGACTAATGGATGGCAATATATGATCGCCCGATAATAAAATATTGAGTTCCTCACAATATAAACAAGCATGTTCCGGTGAGTGCCCCCGGCCTACCATAACTTGCCAATTCCGTTTGTTGATTGAGAGTGTCTTTCCGTCGTGTAGCCTGATAAAAGATACGGGAATCGGGTCTACAATTTGAGAGTATCCACCACCGCCTTGAGTGATCTTTTCAATGATTGAATTGTCTAATCCTAAGCTCCGATAGTGCTCTACGTCGGGTGTGTTGCTTGCTCCCTGATAGCCGCCTCGTAGGGCTCGTGCCGTATAGTATTCTGTGCCTGTCATGTAGAGAGGAACTTGCCACTTTTCACAGAGAGTGCCAGCTTGCCCAATATGATCTGGATGCAGGTGTGTGACAATAACGCCGCAAATGGGTTTATCTAACTGTTGAGTAATTTGTTCCCAAAGTTTTGCTGTTCTTTTTCCAGCTACGCCGGTATCGACAATAAACCAACCATCGTCATCTTCAATCAGGTATAAATTGATATGGTTGAGCTCAAAAGGTAAAGGCATACGTAGCCAATAAACGCCATCAACAAGCTTCGTTAGTGAGCCTTCAGTGGGCAAAGTAAAATCTGGAAAATTAAGCAAAATAGCCTCTTGAATGGTTAAATCGAACCGCTTGTCATGCGGTTTCTGTAGTCAGTTGCTGAGCAACCGGTATAAGACTTGAAGCGTCGGCCAAATACTGTGAGCGATTCATAACCCACTTTAAAGCACACTTGTTGGATACTCAGGCTTAAGTCTTCTAATAGTGCTTTGGCAATTTCTAAACGATATTCTTGAATATAAGTCTGCAAAGAAACGCCAGTGGCAGCCTTGAAGCGCCGACTTAGATTACGTGTACTAAAACCAAACCTTGCTGTGAGTTCATGGATACCTATAGGCTCTGCATAGTGTATTTCCACCCAGTTTTGTATATCGAGAATACGAGTGTCTTGATGTTGTTTTCTTTCTATCGTATCGACTGTTAAGCGCTGATAGTCTCGCCTGGTACCCATTAGACAATGACGTTCGCAAAGCTGCGCAATACTCTGGCTACAAAACAGTTGAATGAGGTAAATGCTTAAATCCAGCGATGCATTAACGCCTCCACAGCAATAACAACCCTTGTCTGACGTTTGCATCATCTCAGCTTTCAAATCGACCTTTGGATATCGTTGCCGAAAGTCATTGGCATAGTGCCAATGTGTTGTAGCTCTGATCCCATCGAGTAATCCCGCTTCGGCCATCAGATAAGTGCCTGTTAACGCTCCGACAAATATGGCACCGCCTTCTTGTTGTTGTCGTAACCAGGGGTACAGTATTTTGTGTCTTTGCAGATACTGCGAATCGATGTCCCAAATGGCAGGGATAACAATTGCGTCGTATTGAGTTGAAGCTTGGAGAACAGAGAGCTTTGGCGTAATGAGAACGCCACTGTAAGTTGGAACGGGTTTATTAGTAAGGCCGATCAAGTCGACTGACATTGAGCGCTTCTGATGTTTTCTTTCTTGAAATGCAATTGCTGTCTCCAGCATTTCCAGCGTCAGTGTGACTGACCCTGCCCATGCAGATTCGGGGACAAAAATTGCTATGTGTCTCATATGCCTCTGTGAAGAGTAGCTTTCAAGTAGGCGCCAGTATTGTCAAAATATAGCATGCTGACAATAGAAATGGCCGAAACTGTTGATGAGTTGGCTGGTCGGATAGAGCGGGCTGCATTATTTTTTCATACTGTGTAATTAGGAATTAATCAGCGATCTTCGGTTTATTATGAATAATGGCGTGAGACTAGACCCTAAAGCAGTCCGTACTTTTGGTGAAAAATCCAACTTAAAAGGTGGGTGGATATTGCTATTTAATTGGTTGTTAATTGCCTTCGCTTTTGCATTGCCTATTATTTCGCTGAATGCTGTTACTGTGATCGTGAGTCTGGTTATTTTAGCTAACCGACAACTGGGGCTAGCGATTTTAATGCACGAGTGTTCTCACTATTCTTTGTTCAAAACGCATAAATTGAATCAAGTTCTAGGACAGATATTCTGTGGTGCGCCTGTGTTGGCTGATTTAGACGGGTATCGTACTTATCATTTAAGACACCATAGTGAAGCAGGAACGACGACAGACCCTGACTACCCAAACTATAAAAATTATCCTGTCACTAACAAAAGCTGGACGCGTAAAGTGATCAGAGATTTCGCTGGGATAACTGGCCTTAAGACTCTGTATGCGATTTTACTGATGAATGCAGGTGTGCTGAAGTATGACATGTCGTATCAATCAAGCAGCGCCGATAAGAAGCTGTCGGCTTTTCAAGTTTTCGTTAATTTATTGAGGAATCTAGCCTTGCCATTTATCGTGCATTTGGCGATTTGGGGAGCGTTGGCGTTTCTTGGACATGGTTGGCTTTATGCACTTTGGTGGATAAGCTATTTCACTGTCTATATGTTTATTATTCGCGTTAGAAATGCAGCTGAACACGGTAATGTACCTGATTTGCTCGATAAGAATCCACTGCTGCACGCTAGAACCACCTATGCAAGTTGGTGGGAGCGTTTAACCTTTGCTCCTAACTATGTGAACTACCACCTCGAACATCACTTGAGACCTAATATCCCATGCTATAACTTGAAGGCGTTTCATCAATACCTGTTAGATGAAGGGCATTTAAAAGAAGTTCGAGTGGCGACGGGTTATATTGATGTTATGAGGCAACTTAGGGCAGTTTAGAAAGCGGCATTGGTTGCTAGGAAGGCAGGTTGCTGAGTGCTCAGCAACCTATAAATTCCGACCTTGTTTGGTGTTATTCGTCATGCAGTTTCATGCGATCTTCTAAGAGAAACGAATCGCACTTTTCTTCCGTCTGATTAAGCCAGCATAGGTCTAGTGACTCCTGTTTTGAGGACAAAGCGAGCCTCAGCGTTTCTATATTTTCTGGAGTCGCAGGTGTACCGTCAAAAGAGGTAATGATATCGCCTTTTGTTAAGCTGGATTTAGCAGCGCTACTATCGTCATTTATTCGCTTAACGATATACCCTTTTTTGTGAGTTAATAATCCCAGACCACTTCTATCCGGTTCTATAGGTAATTCAAAACGGTGGTTTTTCTTAAGCAGCATCTGCTTACCTTGATAATCAAAGACTACATTAAATTTACTGAACAGCTCATTACCAATCGCACCTTGATGCTTGTGTTGATCGGTAATGGCGCTGTCGGAAAATGAACCTAACAGGTTAGTGAACTCAACGTCACCTAACCGTGTTTTGGTAACCAATCCGTTCCGGTTTTTCAGGCTTCCACTTAAACCTTGTGATGTTGAGGAGTAATAGGTAGATGGGAATCTGATTTCTTCATGAGCCCTTGGTGCTAAAGCTATCGCACCATTTGCACCGGTGTCCAAATGCAGTGTGAGCTTTATCGGAGCCGTATCTTCCGAAAGTTGAATGTCGCTTTGAATATATGGAACCGCTCCAGCAATCTCCAAAGGAACGCTAAACCAGCCATTGCTAACATACTCAGATTGATCGAACCTTTTTCTTTCATAAAGCGTGATAATCGAACTGTCGTAGTCAATCTTTAACACGAAATTGTCGAGCAAGTCGTAGCCCACAATGCCGTCGAAAAAAACTTCATCTAGATCATCAAAGAACGGAAGGCTGGTTAAGGGAATATGAATCAGTGATTTATCGCCAATGGAAAGCTCACCAACTTTAATTGTTGAGTTATGAAGAAAACCTGCAGTAGAGTCGCCGTCATCCCCTAAACCACCGACAGAGATATTCCCCTTGGGGTTAAGTTCTAGGTTTTTGGTCGTATGACTTTCAACAACAACGGTGACAGGGGAGCCGGTGTCTAGGACAAAGTCTAGAGGTTTGCTGCCATTGACTGAAATAGGGATAAGTATTTTGTGATCAATCAGTTTAAATGGCACTTGAGTAACATGACTTGCATTTTCCCATTCTGGTTTGGTTATCGATTGAGAAATAGAAAGTCTTGCATAATCACTTAACGTGCAACCTGCAACTCCAATGGCCGTCACTACGATAAGCAAGGCGAGTTTTTTAATTCGTTGTATTGGAAACATAAGAATATTCTCCTTGAGTTGATGACCTTGAGACTTCGTTTTAATAAAGTAGTTCAAATAAAAATTAATGTAAAACGATAATTAATATTTGATTTTAGATAATGTGTGGATTAGTGTCTCAGTCTCGTATCAGTGATTTATCAGTTTTATATGGAGTTAAGGAAGTTTATGAAGCGCATACGAAGAGTCATTTCGATATTTTCAAAGAGAGCTGTTATTGGATTTGTGTTAGGGCTGTCTGCTGTTTCGAATGTATTTGCTTATAAAGATGCTTTTAATCCTGAGCATCTATCTGTTGGCCATAAAGTGATTAAAAGGCCCACAAAAATAAACATTTTGGGTGATGAGGCATCCGAACTAATCGTTGTAGGAGTGGGTGAAAACAGGGAAAAGATGCTGACTATTTTGGGGTATGACGCTGAGCACGATAAGACAGTCATTCTCAAATCGTTTGAGCTAAACGAAAGTATTTATGCTTGGGATCATAGTGAAGGGGATGACGATAAGCTGCAAAATATCTACCTATTGGGCAAAAATCAGATTTATGTCATTGATGAGTCCTTGACGTTAAAACCCCTGACCGATGCACTTCCACAGCTGAACTCGATGTTTTTGACCGATGAATCTGACACCTTTGTTCAACAAGATTTTGTGAAGGATTTGAATAAAGATGGAGTTGACGACTTTGTACTGCCTTATTTTACGCAAGTATCGGTTTGGTTATCTGAACAAACTCAATATCGTTATCAAGCTTTGCCAATCCCTAGTGTTATGGAGGCGGGTAGTAGGGATTTTGTTTTTCGGCCAAGGAAGCTCTATTTTGCTCCTTTTTCACAGCAAGGAACCATTGATATTGCTGTCGTTGAAAAGGGTAATATCTTGTATTACTCAATTGATAAGGAAGGAAAATATGGTGTCGAACCAACTGATATTGCACTAAATGAAAATATCTACGGTGAAGAATGGTGGAACTTGCCTGGTAATGATTTGGATGGAGCAGACCATACTAACGTGACACACAGATCCATCATTAGTATTCGCGATATTAATGGTGATGGTATACCTGATGTGGCTGTGGATGTCGCTGTGAGTGAAAGCCTTCTCAGTAAAACCAATGACTTTGAGTTTTACTTTGGAAGACTGGTTGATGGTGAAGTTGTCTATTCTGAACAAAGTCAGAGCAGAGTGAGCACTGGTGCGACGATGACACCTAATTTCATTGATATTGATGGTGACAATAAAAAAGAGCTATTGGTGACGTCTTTTAAGTTAAGTTTATCTAAAATAATCGGTGTTTTGATATCTGGTAGTGCCGATATTGATGTCTTCGTATTTGGTTTAAAAGATGGCATCTATGCCTCTAAGCCAATTGTGAGCAAAAGTGTTGATATGCGTATTAACTTGAGTAGTGGCATACAAACGCTGCCAATGATAGAGATGTTAGATATCGATGGAAATCAAATAGAAGACCTTTTGTTGTCGGACGAAGACGACGAAATAAAAATTCACCTAGCGGAGGGCGAAGTAGGATCTTCATCTTATGCGCGTAGAGGGACGAAATTTGATTTTGATATGCCACGCAATGCTGATCGTATTCTCGATGCGGATATTGATGGAAATGGAAAGGATGATTTGGTTATCACCTACACCAAAACTGATGGCGACTCTAAAGTAAACACAGTCACTGTCTTATATGCGAAATAAGTTGTTTGGGCACTTAAGAGTGCCCATGTAAACTAGCGTTACTATGCTATTTAATGGATGTTTTGATGACTCAATACGCTAGGCTTCAGCTGTTCAGTAAAATTGTACGGTTTTTAATATTATTTGCTGTGCTTATTTTATCCATAGGTTTGTTATTGGAATATGGATTTGGAGTTTCTGAATATGAATGGACTACCGGGGATAGCGAATATCGGATAGGTGTTACACCTGATTATCACCCTAAATATCAAGAGCTTAAAGCGCTCGATGGCGTTAATCTTTGGTTGTTATCTATTTATCCGCTAACCCTCATATCTATAGAACTGATGGTCTTGTATTGGTTACAAAAACTATTCGGTTTTTATGCGAAAGGGCAATTCTTTCATCAAGGTACGGCGCGTTGTTATTCTGTGTTGATATGGACGTTTGTTTTCCAGTTTTTTTTCCGTTATTACGAAGAGTATATTCTGTGGTTGTTTTATCCAGATAAAAGTAAAGCTGGCATTAATGCGTACTTTGAAGCTGGTGAGTTTGTTATTTTGTTAGTTCTTTTGGTGATCGCTTATGTACTGAAAATGGCCAATCAGATTGATAAAGAAAATAAGGAGTTTATTTAGTGAGCATGTTATTAACTGTCTTGTCTTATGATGAGCACTCGATAGCGGCTAAATTAAAAGATGACATCACCAGACAGGCAAATTAATGACAACTCAATCTAAACTCCAGCTAATTAGCCGAATATTTCGTTATGGTGTTATAGGCTTTGCGTTTCTGTTTTTTACTAGTCTTGTGTTGCATTACCTTTTCGGCATTAACAAATTAGAGCTTGGCATTTTTACAGTTTCTTTAGACATAACGCCATGGAAGAGCTATCAAGAGATGAAGGCTGCCCCTGGCGTAAGTGCGTTTGGAATTGCTTTTTTTCCTTTACTGACATTTAGTGTTATCAGCTACACGACCTTTTGGTTTTACCGGTTATTCGATTACTACTCGAAGGGGCATTTTTTCGGCGATGAGGTAATGCGTTGCTATGTTATGATCCTGTGGACACGCGTCGTTGATTTTCTCTATACGAGCTTTTATGACGTCTTAATCTGGGCGTTTCATCCCGAAATAAAGGATTTTAATGTCGAAGTTTTAGTCGATATGAAAACGCTTTTTACGCTAGTTGTATTGTTGGTGATTACCTATATCTTGAAGTTAGCCAATCAGATTGACAAAGAAAATCGGGAATTTGTCTAGTGAGTATTATTGTTAATCTGGATGTGATGCTCGCAAAGAGAAAGGTAAGTTCAAAAGAATTGGCTGCTGCTATTGGGATTACTGAGGTCAATTTATCGTTGTTGAAAAGGGGTAAAGTTAAGGGCGTTCGTTTTGAAACGCTTGGCGCAATTTGTGATTACCTTGATTGCCAACCAGGAGATATTTTGGTCTACGACAAGCCCGAATAGAGCACTTGTGTAGGGGGCGATTCTTGGAGTGTTCTGAATATCAAGTTGGACTGGTATAAGGTATGATCGACACAAGAGCATACGGAGCTTGGTGTTGATAAGGGAACTCAGTGAGAGACGATAGAATAGACATACTCAGGTTTGCAGGATTAGCCATGATAATCCTCGCTCATGTTGGGCCGCCAACACTTCTTTTTCAATTCAGAAACTTTGATGTCCCCTTAATGGTACTGGTGTCTGGAATGTCTTTTGGCTTAAGTTACAAAGGGCAAGAAGCATATTCGAGCTATGTATGGAAACGCATTAAGAGACTGGTCTTTCCTGTATGGATATTCCTGACCATTTACTTTGTTGGGTTCGCTGTTTTCTATCCTATTCATTCTGATCTGAATCAAACGACTATGCTGGAGTCATACGCCTTAGTTGGTGGAATCGGCTATGTTTGGATTATTAAGGTCTTCCTGCTTGTCGCTTTGATATCTCCTTACCTTTTTCTATGGAACACTGGTGTGAGAACGAACAAACAATATTTGTTGTTTGTTGCGACTAGCTTCTTGCTCTATGAGTTAGCTCGGTATTTCTCGTTGCCTTATATTGATCAGGGAATAGGTAAAGTCGTGTCCGAGATTGCCTTCTATATCGTGCCTTATTCCATTATCTTTTCTCTAGGGCTGCGCATGTTAAAGATGGATACTCGCCAAGTGCTGACAACGGCCCTTTTGAGTTCGCTTGTTCTTCTTGTTGGCGGTGTGGGCCTCTATGTTTATACCGGACATATTGTTTATACACAGGAACTTAAATATCCGCCTTCAGTTTATTATTTTTCTTATGCGGTCATGATTTCATGCTTGCTGTGGTATTTCAGCAATAGCCTAAGCCTTATGCTTGAGAAGATGAAGCTTAAGCAGTTTGTGCTTTATATCGCCAATAACTCTATTTGGATTTATTTGTGGCATATCCCTCTAGTCAAAATGGTCCACATCAATTTTGTAGCTAAGTATTTTGTTGTTTTTGCTGTTGCGATTCTGGTGACCTATATTCAAACATCAATAGTGAATAGCTTAATTGTTCCTAGGGTTAATCATATTGGAACAAAGAAGAATATTAAGATGATGCTAACGGGTTAGGTGAACTATGACTATACCTGCTAAAGGTTCAAGGAAGATTTTAGTAAATGAAAATGAGTATCGATGGTTAATTAGGAAAAAGCCTACTTATTCGCAAGGCGCATTTGCTAGCCCAATGATCATTGTCATTGAATCAAACATCGCGCCAAGCTGCGTTTTGAAGGTAATTCTATCAGCACCAAGAAAGGATAATTGGTTAGGTGAACCCTCTATGCAAGTTACTCCCAAAGATATTAAAGGATTCATAGAAAAAGCAATGTCTGAAGGATGGGAACCCCATAAGAATGGAGGAGTATTTGAGTACTTCTGCTAAGCTAAACTCATGATTTCAAAATTTAAACTATCAGTTGTTTTTGTGTCGTTACTCTTTCCGACGGTTTTATATGCAGAGCAACAAAAGCCGTGTTGGGCTCCTAACGTTCTGGAATATGATTCAACTCAACAAGTAACAGTCACTCGATATGCAAAGTTACGAACAGATATTGAAGGTGTTGAGCTTGAGGCTCCTGAACAAGACGCTAAAAAGAAGTTAGCTTATGGCGATCATCGACTTCTAGGTGTTGTTGGTTTTACGATTGAATTTCCTCCCTTAGATAAATTCAAAGATGATGAGATCATATGTGCACTTGGCACGCGTGTACCTGATGGCCTAGGTGACGTTATAGAGAGTGATGAACACAACGAGCTGATGACTAAATGGTACCGATATGCTGTTAAGTACAATAAGGTTATTGTCCACGCTTACCGTAGTGGTGAAATAAAGCTCTGATTGGTAGTTATCTGAAGTGTTCATAAACAAGGGGCTGAGCCCCTTGTTTGTGGTGAAAGCATTTGCTCAGTGTGTTGAGAAAACGCTTTTTAATATAGTGTTACCTATTAGCATTCATTTCCGTGAGTTTTGCTCCTATCGGCCCAGAGAAATTAAAGCCATCGTGTCTATCCCAATTGATTGACCAGGTCATAACGCCACCAAAGTTTGGATGGAGTCCATTAGGGACGATTGACCCACAGCCGGTGCCAATAGTCATGCAGTCCAAAGCGTCAATAATGTTTTGACTAGGCGCTTGTCCAGAGTTGGCTGAACCTGGGCCAGACGGAAGACCGAAAGCGACTTGGTCATCTCTCAGCGGCGCAAACTGCTCACCGTTGGCTAAAGTAAAACCTTCTAATAGCATACGGGCTGATGCAACCATCATATCAACTGAACCCTCAGGTGCTGGTTGTGTGCTGTACGGATTGCTAAGGCCAGAGTTGTTGTATAGCTGCACGTGCAGCAAATCCAGGGTATCCCTCAACCCATCGATAACAGGAATATAAGCGCCCCAAATGCCCGAGTAAACGATAATCCCACCTTGAACATAAGGGTGTTCAGGTGCCATCGTCAGATACATATTTCCTCCGATGTTTTGCTCAATTTGCTTGATAGCTCCGGGCAGGCGTGCTTGAATTTGTGTACCATGAAGTAGATTTGAGCCACTTTCTAAGTCGATATCAAGCCCATCGAAACCCCATTCGTTGATGATGGAGGTTAGGCTTGAAACAAAGTTAGCTTGGTCAGAATCTGTATTGAGCGTGATGGTACCTTCTGCACCTCCTAACGAGAGTACAACTACCTTACCCTGGGCTTGCAGTGCAGCGATATCCTGTTTGAATTGGTCGGGATCAATACCTGGGCAACTAGAACCAGTGCCGTCGAAAAGATTGAAATGAACAGTACCGTTTGATGTCACATCGTTGTCCGCGAAGGCAATATCAATAACATCCCAATCAGATGAAATATCACCAAGTCGTGTCGGGCAGCCAGAGCCGTTAACAAAATTATGCCAGTAACCAATTAATCGGTGCGTTCTGCGCACAGGAGCATCGGTAACGTTGATGGTAACAGCTGAGCTGGTAGCTGAGTTGCCGCTAGAGTCAGTTGCAGTTGCACTGACAATATAAGTCCCTGTTGAACCAGGTGTCCAGTTTGTGCTGTAAGGGAAAGCGTTATCAGTCGCTACGACCGAACCG
This sequence comes from Alteromonadaceae bacterium M269, assembly GCA_004353515.1. Classification (GTDB taxonomy): domain Bacteria; phylum Pseudomonadota; class Gammaproteobacteria; order Enterobacterales; family Alteromonadaceae; genus M269. The sequence goes on from SMNZ01000006.1 coordinate 299,161, forward strand.
TTGACACTAAAAACAACACTGTCGACACTGCCAACCACGGGACTTGCCTCTGCACTGAGGTTCACGCTATTGCCTAGTGATACTGTGCCGCCGCTCGAGGGTGATGTTAGTGAAATAACTAAGGGTTCGTCACTGACTGTCACTAAAACAGTGGCTTCGCTACTATTTCCTTCATTGTCAGTTGCTATGGCTTTTAACTGTGTTTCGCCCGCAACGTCAGCGTTCCAGAGTGCAGAATAAGGGGCACCTACATCAGTGCCAATTGTGGTGCCGTTAGCTTGGAATTCGACTTGGGCAATACTGCCATCTTCGTCAGAAGCAGAGGCGCTTATTGTGACTTCAGTGCCTGCAAGAACAACGGCATTGTTAGCTGGTGAATTAATGCTGACCTCGGGAGCAATTGCGCAAATACCTAAATCAGTCCAAGCACTTTGCCAATGTTGTCCTCTACCCGGTTCGTAAGCCCAACCCGCTGGGGAAGAACACCATCCAGGAACATCACAACTATATCTGTGGTTAAGGTTCTGGACGACCTCACCCTGTTGATAAGCTGTGCCAGCAACATATTGCGCGGCACTACCACAACCACCGCCTGGACTTGAGTTGGCTACTGTTAAGCTGACAGAAGCACTAAAAGTTTCGGCGCTTTCATTATCAATAGCCTTGGCTCTAAAGCTATGCTCCCCGGCTTCGGCAATCCAATTCTGCTGATAGGGGGAAACGCCATCTGTGCCTACGCGAGTGTCGTCGACATAGAACTCAACGGCTGAAATATTTCCATCACTATCGGAGGCATCTGCTGCCAGCGACAGATTATCTCCAGCACTAACGTTTGATGAAGCATTGGGGGAGGTAAGTGTGACCATAGGAGGGATGTTATCTGGGTTAGTCACCGAAATAGTTACTGAAGATGATGTGCTCGCTCCCGCGTTGTCGGTTGCTGTTGCTTCGATGGTGTGCTGTCCAACTGATGCAGTCCAGTTTGTGCTGTATGGTTCTGCGCTTTCTACTGCAATTTCGACACCATCAACGGAAAAGGTAACCTCGGTAATATTGCCATCTTGATCTGATGCATTTGCAGATATGACAACGTTGTCATTTTCGCTAAAAGATGAGTTATCTAATGGTGAGGTAATAGATACCTGAGGACTGATATTTCCGTTGTCACAGGCTCCAAGGTTGGTCCACTCCTGAAATGCCGAGGAGTGAGTGTCGGGGCTTTGATTACGTGTCCACCAATTGGCTCTGTACGCAATTTGGTTGTGTTGGACCTCATTACCTGTGACATAGGCTACAGCCGAATCCCAATTGTTTAAGTTGCTGCAATCCGCTGCAAAAGCTAGCCCTGGTGCTGTTAAGCTGAGTAATCCAGCACTTTTGATGAGTAAAGATAAGGATCGTTTTTGGATCATTGTCGTTTTCCTGATTAGTTTTGAGCACGCAGATATTTAATGAACTCATGCAGAGTTGTGTTTCGCAAAAATTCATCAAATCCGACATGTTCGAGGTTATGCCTTGTGATATAGAATTCGACCGACTTCTACTGCAGTCTGCCAGGCAATGCATTATTCACTTACGCCAAATATGTTTTAACTCCGGCTAAGATGACTGCAAATCAGGTAGACCCCTAATGACCTAAAACTTCATCACTCTTTAACTATTCCTTTATGAATATTCCTAATATTGATATTGCTGATGAGAACTATGTTACGTCCGAATGGGATTAAAAAATAACCCTTTATTAGATTGTTTTGAGATAAAAATAGCCGACATATGACAGCGTTGTCATATGGGGTTAAGCTTATCTAAGTGCACAAAGAAGTTGTCTAGCGTAGGCTCTGATATAAAGTGTATGTGTTAAATTGTTTGAGGTATCCAGCTATCGACATCAGTACGTTCAATTATCTTGAGGCGGGTTTGTGGATTGCTATAGCTTGCGTCTTGGCGACTTATGGTCGAAAAAATATAGGTAATCGTAGTTGGGTGCTCAAGATCCTTACAGTTACATTCATTGCTTTTGGAATCTCTGACATTATAGAAGCGCACACTGGAGCCTGGTGGCAACCTATGGGGCTACTATTGCTTAAAGTGCTTTGCATATGCTCGTTTATTTATTGCTTTACTGCATTGCGGAAATTGAAAGGCGATAGTTAGATATCTCTATGCAACTTGAACGAACTCCTTAAAACCGTCGATTGCTCTCTAATAGCCTTGTAAATGCGTTTTCTTCGCCGCCTGCTGTAAGATAAGCTGTTTTGAGCCTCTTTTCCGCAAGGATATTGTCGTTGAAGTCGGGTAACCATCCCTTACTAAACATTTTCTCTATAGCTGCTTTTGCTTCTCCCATTTGATTATTGATGAGCAACCATTCGATGTAAGCATTCGAGAGGTTTGGTTCCTTGGTATTGGCAAAATAATCGTTGAGCCTTTGTTTGATAATGCTGCGGTCGGTATCTAATTTATTAGCTTGTAGGAGTGCGTATAAGAATGTGAACTGCCCGCTGTTTTTGCCTGTTATTTCTCCCCCTTTCTGAATCTGTGGAAAGTGCTTCTTAAACAGCTGATACGCTTTTTCATATTGGCCAGTGTTTAATAGCAGGCTTAAGTAGGGCATGGCGTGGCGGTTGGTGTTTGCTTGTTGCTGAAGGCTTTTTAGGTAACGCTCTTCGAGTAGTACGAGCGCTTCATCCAAGTTGCCTTCGCTGGAATTTAGAGCGGCCTTTGTATACAACATAAAGGCATCGTTAACTTCTTGAGGATCTGCTTGTTCAACAAGTTGTCTTGCTTGTTTTATCTGTCCTAAACCTAATCTCACTAAGGCTTGAGTCAGTAGATAGGGAGCACGTTTCCCTAAGTTAGAGGCATTGGTTTCGCTCCATTTAAGGAAACGTTTCGCACGCGCTTTATTTAAGGGTAAAAAGTCGAGTTCTTCGACCGGACGTAACGAGTAGTTTGGCTCTATAGTGAGCGCTCGTTGATAGTACTGTTTGGCTTCTTCGAGCCTTCTAAGATTCAAGTAAGAGTATGCCAAACTACGATTGATGTTGGGTGAAAGCGGATCTAACGAAAGCGCTTTTTGATGTAATGCCAGAGCCTCATTAACATTACCTTTCCAGCGTTGGTGGTTGCCATACCAAAGATAAGCTTCTGCATAGTTTGGTGCTTGTTTTATTGCTGCTTCAAACAAGGAGTCTGTACTATCAGACTCAACGTCAGATGCTAATAAAGCTCTCGTTGCCAGTACTTTACCGTCATCAGGAGCTATGTCGCTTGCTTTTGTAATTAATGGGGTGCAAGTCGAATAGGCCTGTTCTTTGGTCCAACTGGAATAGGTATGCAGAAACAGATAGGTATTGCATAACCCAACTAAGGTTTCTAAGTCGTCAGGTTGCTGCTTCAAGATTTCTTCGAAGAGCTTTTGGGCTTCAAGTAAAGTTGAGGGTTCTCGTTTGTTCCACAAGTATTGAGCAAGTACGAAGGATTCATACTGCTCCTTGGGTAGTGAGCTTTTCGTTAACAGAGTTGTCTGAGTATCGGTTGTATCCGATGATAAGATTGACATCAGTGAGGAGCTGACTTGGCTTTTGAGATCAAATAATGCGTCTTTTTCGAATACAAAATCTTCGGCCCAGATAACATTGCTGCTGACTCTTTCTAATAATTGAGCGGATAGCAGTAAGTCGTTTCCATTCGATGAAATGCTGTGCAAGAGCTCGACATCGGCGGTTGTCTCTTGTGCTTCGTCTCTTATCAGTACCAGACTAATATCGGGTAGGGATAAGAGATCAGACAGTAGTAAATGACTAAAACTGTCTAGTTCTTGTAGCTTAGGCTGTGTCAGGTTCTCAGTAGGACGAATAGCGATGGATGAGATCGTCAAAGGCGCAACATATAGGTCATTAGGTGATTCGGTTGAATCCATGGAATCTAAAGTGTAGAAAATCACCAAGCTAACAAGAATAATCAAAGCAAAAACAGCAGCAACTATGGACTTATTAGCGACCGCTTTTTCTGTGGTCATGCTTGACTGATTTAATACGCTATTATCAGAACTCTTATCTCCATTTTTTAATCGGACCGCTTTAATCAGCCGGTAACCTTTGCCAGAAACCCTTTCGATATAGTGCTTTTGTACTTGAGTGTCGTTTAACGCTTTACGTAACTGCGCTATGGCTTGATAAATGGAACTATCGGATATCGCTAAATTGGGCCAAACGTGCTCCGCGATTTCCTGTTGGCTAACCGGCTCTCGCTGTTTTTGAGCAAGCAAAAGACAAAGTGCCATCACTTTAGGCGTGACAATATTTTGAATATCACCTTCTTCACCTTCAGATGAGATGCGATTGAGTTTGGGTTCAATCAACCAAGCTCCGATATAGAAGCCCTTTTCAAAGTCCGTTGGTTGCAATGCTCTTCTTTCTTTTTTGTTACGACAAACAAAGTATAAGTCTATGAAAATTAAGTATTAAGAAAAATTTTAGAAAAATATCAGGAGTTGATTGAGTAAGCCTTAGGCGTATTCCGCAAGCTAATACTTCATTCTAACCAAAAATGGATAGCGCTATTTATGCTCTTCAAGATTTCTACACGCCTCTTATTCATATTAAGTAGTTGGGTATGCAGTGTGACTGCTCAAACTCTGGTTGTTAAAGATGTGACCACGGTAACACCAAAAATGAATGGGATTGTCACTACGCAAACACGTCAATGGATAAAAATTGTCGATGGACGGATTACAAAAATTTCCTCCGAACCTATTGCGACAAGTGATGACAGCCAGTTAATCAATGGGACAGGGAAATATCTGATTCCTGGTCTTATGGACTCGCACGTACACACTCAAACTATGCCCGGTTTGAATTGGAGTAAGCCTTTAATAAAACTACAACAAGCTTTTATGCGCCAACAGCCGAGAAGTTATTTGTATTACGGGGTAACACAAATTCTCGATCCATCTTTGACGGCGCATGCGGTGAAGGCATTTGAACATGCGCCGTTAAACCCCGACATCTTTTTTTGTGGTGCAGCACCTATAGTGGGTGGTTACAACCTGTTAGGTGCGAGTTTTAAACAAGCTATTGCTCGTAGACCCTATTTCATTCATCGACCTGATAAAGATGGCGAACCGCCCGAGGGTTTTAAACCAGAAAATCATACACCGGAAGCCGTCGTGAAACGCATGAAACAAGATGGAGCGCGTTGTATAAAAGTTTACGTTGAAGATGGGTTTGACCTGAACTCCGGTTGGCCAATGATTAGCTTGGATCTCTTAAAACGTGTGCGTCATGCAGCTAGTGAACACGGATTGTTGGTTATGGCCCATGCTAATGCTTTAGATATGCAAGAAATCGCGCTAGAAGCGGACGTTGATGTGCTAGCACATGGCATGTGGAATTGGCTGAACGAGCACAGTATTGGTGGTTTACCTAAACCTATTCAGGAGATTGCTGACGAGATTGTTAAAACAAATACGGCTTATCAACCTACTTTGAATGTGATGCGATCATTAAGAGATGTGAATGTAAAAGATCACCTTTTGATTGGAGGTTACTCTAAAGTTGTTCCACAAGAAATTCTAGATTGGTATCACACTGAGCAAGGACATTGGTTTGCTCAAGAGATGCGTCAAGGGTGGGGCACGGATGATTTAAATCTGATTACCCGGCGGCAGACACAGGTTCTGCAGCAAGGAGAGCGTGTGTTAGCGTATCTTTATCAAAAGGGACATCCCATGTTACTTGCAACGGATACGCCACCGGCACCAACTTATGCGTCCCAGCCCGGTATATCGGCCTATATGGAACTTCAAGCAATGCACGAAGTTGGTATAACACTGCCTGACTTATTGAAGGCTGCAACACTGAATAACGCGCTTACTTTCGGTATTGAACAGGACTACGGTTCTGTCGAAGTAGGGAAAGTAGCGAACCTCTTATTGTTGGATGAAGATCCATTGGAGAGTGTTGAAGCCTATGACAGTATTGATACGGTTATCTTGCATGGCAATCCTATTGCTCGTGAATCACTGCAAGCAAACAAAATACAGCACTAATTGCCCGTCTTTGGATAATGGCGATATGTCGTCATGAAAGTACTCCATATCAACCTGATTGACGTTGTATTAGGTTGGTATGCGTACGTACCCCAAATAGCTGAATTTTTGAGGTGGATTCTTACCTTTGCAAGTGGGATCCTTGCATCAATTACGTGTGATCGATCTTTACTTTTGGTTATTTTTATAACCAATTTATCACAAAATTGGAACTCTCCGATCTATGTTTTGTAGTTGTAAATAACCTGAATCTTTATCCTAGTTTTTTAAGCGTTTTATTTGTTTAAGATGCTGATTAATAATAGTTTTTTGTATGTTAATAAATTGTTGTTGTGTGATTTTTTTGTTTCATCTTTGTAACAAAAGATTCATGAATACGTATGCAGATTCTTGTTTGCAATAAAAGCCAGCGATTAGTATGTGACCAAGCTGATAACAGTGCGATGTCAACTGGAAGACTCCACAAAGACAACCATGCGCATACACAATTAAAACAACGAGAATGAAACACTATGAAAACTTTTAGGCCAAACTCCATTACCACTGCATTGATTGCCAGTGGTTTTGCGTTGGGGAGTATTCCTGCCTTAGCTCAGCAAGCGGAGCCGACAGATAAGGAAGAAGAGAACGTTGAGGTGATCCAGGTTACTGGTATCCGAGGCAGTTTGCAGCGTTCAATTGCGCTGAAGCAAAGCAATACTTCAATCGTTGAAGCAATCTCTGCGGAAGATATCGGTAAACTACCCGATACCAGTGTCGCGGAATCTTTGGCAAGATTGCCTGGTCTTGCGGGTGAAAGACGAAACGGTCGTACAAGTGGTTTATCAATCCGTGGTTTTAACGAAAACTTTGTAGCAACATCATTAAATGGTCGTGAACTACTCGGTATCGGTGATAACCGTGGTGTGGAATTCGACCTTTACCCAACAGAGATTGTCTCTAACATTCTGGTTTATAAGACACCTGAAGCTGGACAAATGGTTCAGGGCATCGGTGGTACAGTTGATTTCCAAACGGTTAAGCCATTAAACGCGAAGAAGACAATTACCTTTAACGGTACTTTTGAGAAAAACCAGGAAGATTCTCGTAATCCTGATTTTGATAATGATGGTCATCGCTTTGCGTTCAACTATGTCAATCAGTTTGCTGATGACAAGTTGGGTGTTGCGCTTGTTTTAGCCTCTTTAGAATCTCCTCGCCAAGAAAATCAATTCCGTGCATGGGGTTATCCAACCGTTAATCCAGACAATCCTCGTCGTGCAGGTGACTCGGTTGATGTTCCGGATGGAACAGTGGTTTATGGTGGTCATGACTCATTCGCTCGTTCTGCATTGTTAGAAAGGGATTCTGTTGCCGCGGTTGTGCAATATCGTCCAAACGATAAATTAGATATTCAATTTGATGCGCTATACATCGACTTTGAAGAAAATGATGCGAGACGTGGTCTTGAAGAAGGTGGCCCTGAGTGGGGTACACAAAACTACACTATTACTGATGTCCAAGACGGCCTAGTAACTGCTGGTTTCTACGATGACTTCCTTTCTGTTATTCGTAATGACTTAAGAAGCCAGGAAGCAGAATTAACAACGTTCGGCTTGAATGTTGAATACGCTATTAATGACAGATGGACAGCGACAGCAGACTTGTCTGTAGGTAGTTCAGAAAAAGATATTACTGACATCGAGAGTTATTCTGGTGTTGGTCGCTCAGGTATTGATGGCAGACCGACTCAAGGCCGCTCTTTTGAAGTAACAAGTAGCGGTATTCGATTTGGCGATCACCCAACACTACCTTCTGTTGATTACACAGATCCTAACTTGATTCGTTTAGCGGGTCCTCAGCCTTGGGGTGGTGCGTTAACACCACTTGCTGGTTTGCCACAATTTGCTGGTGGTGACCCGGTTAATGCTCAAGACGGCTTCGTTAACCAACCGATATTCGACGAAGACTTAGATAACTATCGTTTCGAAGTTAATGGCGTACTTGACCACAATGTTTTCTCAGCTGTGTCGTTTGGTGTGAACTACTCTGAGAGAGAGAAGAGCAAAACTAACAATGGCTTCTTCTTAACAGCGCCAACTTTCCCGAATGACGGCCCTATTCCTGATGTTCTTGGTGTGGTTTCACTTGATTTCATCGGAATCGAAGGTGTTCTTGCATATGACAGTTTAGGTCTGTTTAACGATGGCTTCTACACACGAACTAACGCAGCGCAAGTCGACGCAGGGCGTTTGGGTGATAGCTACACTATTGAAGAAGAAGTACTTACAGTCTTTGCAAAAGTCGATATAGACACATCCATCGGTGATGTTGCTGTACGCGGTAATATCGGTGTTCAAGGCGTCTTCACTGACCAGTTTGCGAGTGGCTTCAGTACCTTCACAGATGCTTCTCAGTTGATTAATGCGACGCCAGTTTCGGGTGGCGATGAGTACTCAAATGTTCTTCCTACATTGAACTTAAGTTTTGAAGTAGCTGATAGCCAATTTATCAGAACGTCTTTAGGCAAGGTTATCTCAAGAGCGCGTTTGGATGACTTACGTCCGAACAATCAGGTGAGTTTCTCATTTAACAACGCGGCTATATTAGCAACGGATCCTGCAGCAAGTGCGTATTCAGGAAGCTCAGGTAACCCACTGCTAAGACCGTTTGAAGCTGACCAGTTTGACTTGTCTTATGAAAATTACTTCAGCGATGAAGGGTACTACGCGATTTCTTTCTTCTACAAAGACTTGGTTAACTGGCATAGAAGTGGCGCAACTGTATTCGATTTCTCTGACTTCTTTATTCCAGGGTTACACCAGACATCAGGTGATATTGACGGAGATGGCATAGCTGATCCAGCTCAAGCACCAGCTACTTTCTTGGGTGGCGTATCTTTCCGTGAAGATGGATTAGAAGGCTTCGTAAGAGGCTGGGAATTACAAACGTCTTTGCCGCTGAACATTATTCATGATTCATTGGATGGTTTCGGTATTATTGCTAGTGCGACCTTCCTTGATGGCGAACTAGAAGACGATACTCGTGTTCCTGGTTTGTCTGAGGAAATCTATCAGGTTACCGCTTTCTATCAGAAGAATGGTTTTGAATTCAGGATTGCCGGAACTAAGCGTGACGAGTTCGTTACTGAAACTCGTGGCTTGAGCTTGGCGCTTGTTGGAGCAACAGACCAAGGTGGTGAACTATGGGACGCGCAGATTGGTTATGACTTTAGCGAATCTCCGTGGGAAGCTCTTCACGGCTTGCGTATCACTCTGCAAGGTCAGAACTTGACTGATGAGGAGACGATTCAAACTAATGGTTCGGGTGATGCAAGACAAATCACACAATTCCAAACATTTGGTCGTAACTTCCTGCTAGGATTTAACTACGAATTTTAGCATCAAGGTCTAGAGCAATACGCTCGAGTGAGTGCTCCTAACGTGGGCATGTAATGAGAAAGTCCTGGGAACGCTAGACGTTGACGGGACTTTTTACTTTTTAGGGGAACAAGAACAATGACAAAGCCTGTAAAAAAAGTGGTGATATTAGGCGGTGGAACAGCTGGTTGGATGGCTGCTGCTTTGCTGCAAAAGGTTGTTGGGCCGATCATTGATGTTGAGTTAGTTGAGTCCGAGGCTATTGGAACGGTCGGGGTCGGCGAAGCTACTATTCCACCTATTAAACTCGTGAATCAAGTTTTGGGTTTTAACGAAGCTGAGTTTATTAAAGAAACGAATGCAACCATTAAGTTGGCGATAAAGTTCGAGAACTGGAAGCGTCAGGGTGAGAGCTACTATCACACCTTTGGTGCGCCAGGTAAGAGCTTTGCATTTTGTCATTTTCACCATTTCTGGAAACGCGCCGTCGATAACGGCTACTCAGAAAGCCTATGGGATTTCGACTTAAATTACCTTTGTTGTGAAGAAGGTAAATTCGCGCAAATCAACAGCAAAGACCCTATTTTAGACCTTGTTTATGCGTATCATTTTGATGCGTCTTTGTATGCTAAGTACCTCAGAAAACTCGCTGAAGGTTTTGGTGTTACACGCACTGAAGGTATGGTGCAAAAAGTGGAGCAAAATGAGCAAGGCTATATTGAAGCTTTGCACCTTAAAAGTGGACAAAAGATCGCCGGTGATTTGTTTATCGATTGTTCGGGTTTTAAAGGCTTGTTGATACAAGAAACGCTAGGCGCAGGTTTTGATGATTGGAGCCATTGGTTGCCGTGTGACAGAGCGGTAGCTGTGCCTTCAGAACGGTTCGAGCACACAGCCCCATATACACGTTCAATAGCACACTCTGCTGGCTGGCAATGGCGTATTCCGTTGCAACACAGAAATGGCAACGGTTTGGTCTACAGCAGCTCTCATTACGATGAGCAAGATGCAATGGACCTGATTATGCAAAACCTTGAAAGCGAGCCACTTGATGACCCACGTGTTATTCGTTTTAAAACCGGACGTAGGCGTAAGCAGTGGCATCGCAACGTTGTTTCTGTTGGGCTTTCAAGTGGCTTTTTGGAGCCACTGGAATCAACCAGTATTCACCTGATCCAATCAGCGATTGTGCGATTAATACAACTGTTCCCACACCAAGGTATTGATGATGCAAATGTGGCTGAATACAACCGTCAGTCAAAAGTAGAGTTCGAGCAAATTCGTGACTTCCTCATCCTGCATTATCACCTCAATGAAAGAGATGATAGTCAGTTTTGGCGTGATCTCAGGGAAATGGAAATACCAGATACCTTAGCGCACAAGATGTCGCTGTTTGCTGAGAGCGGTGGATTGTTCCGAGAGCAAAATGATCTTTTCCTTGAGCCATCATGGATGCAAGTGATGATGGGACAGGGCATTATGCCTAAGGATTATCACCCTATCGCCAACAACATGCCACAAGACAAGTTATTTGCGATGCTGAATGAAATACTGCGAGTTAAGAGAGAACCACTGTCTAAATTGCCGATGCACGATGCGTTTTTGAAAACCTACTGCGATTCTTACCGCGGGTAGATCTTGTGTCTGTAGCTGAACCTCACAAAATTGTCATACTGGGTGGCGGCACCGCGGGTTGGATGGCCGCTAATTTAATGGCTAAGCGGTGGGCGAATAAACCAATCGAAATTACCTTAGTTGAATCACCATCTGTAGGCATAATTGGTGTCGGAGAAGGCTCTACACCCACATTAAAGCGTTTCTTTGAGTCTATCGAAATCACAGAGCAAGAGTGGATGCCTCGTTGTGATGCGACCTATAAAGTGAATATCCGGTTTTCGGGCTGGAGTCCAGAATCGGGCATTGCAGATTATAGTCACCCTTTTACGTGTCAGACTGATACCTTTAGCCATCGTGCATTTGAGGTGAATTGCCGTACCAGACGACTTGGGCTGAATACGCATACCCGGCCAGACGATTTCCTATTAAATGGTGTTTTGGCCAATCAAAACAAAGGGCCGGTGACACCTGAGAATTTCCCATTTGTGATGGAATATGGTTATCACTTTAACTCCCAACTGTTAGGTGAGTTTTTAGCAGAGATAGCGCTACAAAGAGGTGTTCAGCATCAACAAGCCGATGTGGTTTCTGTATCTAAGCATAACAATGGTGATATCGCTGCCTTAGTGACCAAAGAAGGTATGGAAATCAAAGGAGATTTCTTCATCGACTGCTCAGGCTTTCGTTCTGTTTTATTGAAAGGTGCACTAGGTGTCCCCTTTGAAAGCTTTAAATCGAATCTTTTTAATGATTCGGCTGTGGTATTGCCCACACCAATCCAACAAGACATACCGAGTGAAACGCTCTCTACGGCAATGTCTGCAGGGTGGTGCTGGCGTATTCCTTTAACAAGCCGTTTTGGAAATGGTTATGTGTATAGTTCTGACTTTATTTCGTCAGAACAGGCTGAAGTCGAGTTGCGACAACACTTAGGCATGCAAGACAGTGATCAAGAGTGTCGACACTTAAAAATGAAGGTGGGACAGGCAAAATATCACTGGATGAATAACTGTTTGGGCATTGGTTTAGCGCAAGGCTTTATAGAACCTCTGGAAGCAACAGCGCTCCATCTAGTCCAAATATCAATCGAGATGTTTATGGCTAAGTATGATGAAAGTCAGCTAACTGGCAAACATCGGGATTCATTTAATCAGGATATTCACGATAGGTTCGAGCGAGTGCGTGATTATATCGTTGCTCACTACAAGATGAATACGCGACATGACAGTGAGTACTGGCGTGTCAATAGGGAAAACAACCACTTATCTGATTCTCTTTGTCATATTTTAGATGTCTGGTTTAAATGTGAAGATCTAGGCGTTGAGATTGAACGTCAGAATTTGAACTCACACTTTGATTCTATCTCCTGGCATTGCCTCCTGGCTGGGTATGGTAAATTTCCACCTTTGGCACCAAATCAGCCGGGAACTGGCGATTTATATCAGGATCAAGGTGTCGATGAGTTTTTGCGTCGATGCAGTCTGAATTTCCAACAACATAGTGAGAATCTAAACAATCTAAGATAAGTTTAGTGAGTCTTCTCTCACTCAATTTCCTTCAATTACATTAACTTAACCATTGGTTAAGTTGCTATCAATCGCACAAATTACAGGAGATATGAGTTTCGTTTTAGCTCTATTTTTTGCGTAAGAGATGGTCGGATTCACCAAAAGTGATCATTTCTTTTGTCGGTTGGTGTGTAATAAGGATAAAATAGGTGCCATTAAGAAGTGATATAGGTACAAGATTGTCCCATTATGATTTTAGATAAGGTCGATCGGGTTGATAGGTTGGAACCCAGGGAATTCAAGACAAATTATCTGAATAAAAAACCTGTCGTATTTACAGGCATGAGCCAAGACTGGCCCGCATATAAGGCGTGGAGTCTTGAGTATATGCAGGAAAAAATCGGACATCATACAGTTCCGTTGTATAAAACCGGGGCTTTTAATCCGCGCGCGAGCTTTAATGCTGCGCATACGGAAATGAACTTCGCAGACTATATTCAACTGATCCAGCAAGGACCGACGGATTTACGTGTTTTCTTGCTCAACGCATTAAAACTCAACCCTGACTTGCTAAATGATTTCTCCACACCTGATGTGATGGACGGCTTTCTGAACTCCTTCCCGACCTTGTTCTTCGGTAGTGAGAACGCGTTCGTCTTTATGCATTACGATTTAGATATGGGACACGTTTTCCATACTCAGTTTTGCGGCTCTAAGCGCGTTGTGCTTTTCTCGCCAGAAAATAATGTTCAGGTATATCAAGTGCCGTTCTCGGTGCGCAGTTTTATGGAATTAGATGCTGACAACCCTGATTTCGCGCGCTTCCCTGCATTAAAATTTGCCCGAGGTTTTGCTACCACAATTGAGCATGGTGAGACGCTATATATTCCTTCTGGCTGGTGGCACCAGTTGCGTTATTTGTCAGTAGGATTTGGTTTAAGCCAAAGAGCTATGGCGGATACCTGGTCGAGACGTTTTAAAGCCGCTTACAATGTGGGTGTTATGCCTGCTATCGAGAATATTGCGCGTAAAACCGCAGGAGAGTCATGGATGAATCTGAAAAACAAATGGGCGCTGGGTCGCGGTGATCGTTATTTAAACCGGAACTGTTCTTAAAAAAGTCATAGTGACGCTAAGCTTCAACTAGCTTTTAGGCTCTATATCGGTTGGTATTTTGTCTGTGAACTTACCTATCGTTTTCCATTTATTTCTCGGGTTGATAATTGCTGGTCGAGTTAAAACGAGGTTGTTGGGATAAATGACTATTTCTCTATCTTCAGTTATTAACTTAGTGTTAAATAGATTTACGTCAGCTATATAACCTTCAATGTAGTTATCTGCATCTATAATTCTCACGAAATTTCCGCGCCTGTAAGAGTTGTTAAATAATAAAACAAAGTATGAGGTGACATTGCTTAACAATGACCAACTGGCAAATAGTGCGACGCCAGTCAAAGTGATAATTGAAGTTGATAGTACAAGTAGACCGCTAAAATCTATTCCCCAAACAACCAGCAAAATAGCAATAGTAATGGTCCCTGATACGAGTCTAACGGTGTGATAAGCCTTCTGTGTAGCCTCGGATTTGAGGTTACTTTTATCAATACTTCTTTCAATTCTCGGAAGTGCTAACTTATTTACCAGCAAGTACATAAACAGCACAACAAGTGACCAAGTTAAGTTGATTGAGTAAAGGGTGGACCAATCTACAATGCCTTTTAACCAATCAGATTGAATCATCATTTGAACCTATCAAAATTTGAGTTTTAGCTTTTTACAGCGTTAGCTTTCTTTTGTTTACTCGATTAAAAATCACTAAGCAGACAAATACCGTTAAGCCACTTAAAGCGGGCAGGGTAAAGAATAAGTAATCGGGAAAATACTGGAATACGATTAGCTGCAATCCAGTATTCAGTACGCAGAACACTAACACCATGATGAGGAAAAAGTTGTTAGGTATAGAGTTCATATTCATTCCTTCGCGCCGTTTGAGAGATAAAAAGTATATATTTATTCGCCCTGAATAGTCACCACTAATGTCCGGGCACCACCGTAATCTCTGTGTTCGCACAAATAGAGGCCCTGCCAGGTCCCCATATTCAATCTCCCATTTGAAATAGGAATAGAATGGCTAGCACCGATCAGTGTTGATTTGATATGTGCGGGCATGTCGTCTGGGCCTTCATAGGTATGTTCATAGTATGGTGCATTTTCAGGAGCCAGCACGTTAAAGTGTTTTTCCATATCAGTTCGAACGGTTGGATCTGCATTTTCATTGAGTGTTAGCGAGGCTGATGTGTGCTTAATAAAAACATGCAGCAAGCCTATTTTTACCTTGTTCAACTCGGGAAGTTGTTGGATTAGCTCCTCAGTGATGAGGTGAAAGCCTCGTCTTTTAGCTTGTATGGTGACTTCTTTTTGGATCCACATATTGATTTGAGATAGACAGATTTCTTGTGCCTATAGATAAGCGATAAATCTTGGGGAGTCCAGTTTTTATTGAAATCTAGAAGCGCTCTAGAGAGGGCCTAGAGTGCGCTCCTAAAATAATTTTTACGTTCGTCGGTACTGATTATTCAGTGTTCTCGTCTGAAGTACTTCCGAAAACGATATAAGCCAACGGACCGATGGAGCCTAAGGTTAGTGTGAGAACAACCCAAGGCCAGGGGTTGCGATTGTTTTTCTTTGCGTTTGGAATCATCCAAGCCAGCACGAGAAGTAACGCAACGACTAAATCAGAAAACACTTGCCAGCCTGCTGGGCTATGGCGGTGATAATCAAAAATTCCCCAGTATCCCACTTGATATACGGCATAGAGGGAAAGCAGAAGGAACGGAACGAGTATTATTAAAGCAAGAGGTTTTGGTATGTTCATATTGTGCTCCTATTAATCAACTCGTTTTATTGTCCTGCGTTGCTGAATAGAAGCAATTACCTCGGAGGTTATTGAAATACTGTTGTCCTTCGCTAAGAATGTTGTTTTATCGTTCGATGTAAGCGCTGAAGCCGTGCGAGGAGTGTGCTGATGAGCCAGTCTGTTGTTGAAAGAGATTCAACGAATCTGTTTATGCACGAGTGTCGAAAATGGAGGCAATTCAGGAAACTTTCTCAGCTTGAGTTAGCGCTCACAGCGAATATCTCCCAGCGCCATATTAGTTATCTCGAGACAGGTCGAAGTCAACCAAGTCGAGAGATGGTTGTTCAACTTGCTGATGCTTTAGATGTGCCGTTACGAGAACGAAACGTGATGTTGCAAGCCGCGGGTTTTTCGGCGCTCTATAACGAGAGTCAAATGGATGACCCAGTGATGGCTCCTATTATGAAAGCGGTAAAACGCGTTTTAGAACATCACAATCCACTACCTGCCATTGTTGTTGATCGATTCTGGGATGTGCAGATGATGAATGCATCAGCTGAACGTTTATTTGGTCTAATTATGTCGTCGAGTGATTTTGCGAGCAAAAACGGTGAGCAAGCTAAGTTGAATGTTGCTGAACTCACGCTACACCCTAAAGGGCTTAGACAGTTTATTACAAACTGGGAACAAGCTGCGCCTTCATTTGTCAGCCGTTTGAAAAGCGAAATGCTTAGCTCAGCGAATGTAGAAGTTCGTCAAAGGTTGGGTGGTTATCTGGCGTTAGCTTCTTCGGTAGGCGAGTTTGATAGCTTTCAGCCAGGGCTCTTGCCCGTTATGCCTTTGAATATCTCGGTCAGTGGTGTTGAATTGAGTTTCTTTTCTATGATCTCAACAATTGGGACTCCGCAAGACATCACGACAGATGAATTGCGGATTGAGTCCTTCTATCCCAATGATGAGGCAACCGAGGTCTTTTTCCGCAGTCCAGCGCTCAGCTGATAATCCCTCTTTGGGGCTATTTCTTTGTTGCGCTCGCTTTGGATAGTTGTTCAATAATGCCATTAATAAAGCCAGCTCTAGGGTTGAGTTCGAGAGCTTTTTTGTAAGCCTCAATAGCTGCCTTGTTCTTTTGGTTTTTTTGTAGGGCTTTCGCTCTGACGAAATTGCCGTAATAAGAATCTGGATAATAGGTTTGATTGAGTTCCATCAGTTCGAGCGCTTCTTTATCGAATCCTTCTTTAAGTAGGTTATCTGAAAAACTCGGCAATACAGATATGCTAAAGTCAAAGGTATGGCTACCGTAGTACTTTTCTCTTAAACCCTTATATTTATTGACGACAGCATCAGGTTCGCCAGATGCTAATGCTTGATTCAATGCATCTTCGATCAATAAAGGTTTTTGTTGTCCACGGTGGCAAGAAACACATCTGACGGCGACTCGTTTCTCGTCTTCTACTTGATTAAGTTTGGGAACAAAGGTCTGGTTTATCTCGTTCATCATTTGCATCATCAAGCGAGCCTTTTCTTTTATCGGCTTTTCATCAGAAGCAAAATCAAAAGAGGAAAGGGGCTTACCTTCTTCTCCCACATGACAATTGGTGCACCTTAGCCCTAAACCCAGCGCAAACCCGCGCATAGTGTTGGATAACTCCTTAGGGCTGATGTCTTCAGGAAGGACTTTGAGGTTTTTAGGGTTCTCGAAAATCTTACTTTGAGCGTCGACGGAGAAGCATGTCAGTGTAAAAACGACAAGTAATGTGGATGATAATATTGTTTTGATAGCCATCTTATTCTTCACTTAGCACGGTGGTTCAACACGCTTTAAGAATAGTGGTCGGTGGTTTAAGTTGGGTTGGGGTTTTGCAAGGGAATTGTCAGGAAACGGTCAAGATGACTAAAAATACACTGGTAATTTTGGCGTCTCATCTTAGGATTAAAGGTATGAAGCGCAATTCATTTCAACCTAAAAGCAAAGCCGTGACCACGACCAGTGCCTTATTGGGCGCTAGTCTTATCATATTGTTTGCCTTGGCGTGGCAGGCTGTACAAGCAACACGTGCCCATTATGCTATTAGCGACAATGTACTGAGGGAGTACGCCGTTTTAGTTTCCAGTGAGTTCAGCCGACGGATGACTCAGGATATTGGCTACAACGGCTATTTTGGATTGGCATCAGCGATTCGCGAACAGTACGAAGGTGCTCTTAAGCAAGGCTTTGTGCCTGTGTTCCCGGATAACGTAGCGCCATTGGCCAAAGATATTTTTGTATTTGATGGTGAGCAGTTATTTTTCTCTTCTAAGAATCTGGATGACCTCTCTGCTTTGTCTTTCGAGTCGTTTAAAGATAGCTTGCAGCAAGAACTGAAAGCTCTCGATAAAACTTCATTATCTAGCCGTCCTTTTCACTCAATGCAGTTGTCTGAAACTCATGCGTCTTCTGTCATTTTCACCTTGATTGGTCAGGATATCGTCGGTTTTAGTGTTGAAGATGCGACGGTCGGAGCTTGGATGCAGCGCTCGTTTGATAAGTCACCTTTATTGCCAGAGGCGCTCGCGAACGGGAAATTAACCAATGACTTTATTCGTTTGGCTGTGGTATCCAGCAGTGATGCATTGCTGTTGAATACTGGGGAAGAAGCGTTGAAAGCTCCTATGGCAACTAAAAGGATGACGGAAGAGTACAGCGGTATTTTCCGCGGAACCACGATCCTAGTGGCTATCGACCCTATGATATCCCACGATCTTGTGATGGGAGAGAAGCCACTATTACGATTACCTCTGATTCTGATAGCTCTGACGATAGCAGCGGGTTTATTGCTGGTGGCCATTCAACAAATGCGCAAAGAGCGGGCGTTGGCTTTACTGCGTAACCGATTCATTGCTGAGGTGTCTCATGAACTCAGAACACCACTGACTCAAATTCGTATGTTTGCAGAAACGCTGCTTCACCATAGAGCGAAGGACGAGCACGCTCAAACTAAAGCGTTGAACATTATTAATAGAGAGTCACAACGTTTAGGACATTTGGTCGATAATATTTTGACGTTTTCGCAACGCGCTAAACGCCAAACGCTTAACTTAAAAGAAGAGCGAATCGATAAATTGGTGGCAGATGCGATTGATGAGCTTGAGCCTCTTGCCGAGCAACTAAACTGCAATATTGCTTTGGAAGCGCAAGACTTAACTTGCTTGGTTGATCACATGGCGTTTCAACAGATTATGCTCAATTTGTTGGACAATGCATTGAAGTACGGTGGCAAAAACCAGCTGATTAATGTTCGAGTCAGAGAGAATCAAGGACGAGCAGAAATTAGGGTGATTGATCAGGGTAAAGGGGTCAGTGCCGAAGAGCAGGAAAAAATATGGCAGGACTTCTATCGACCAGAAAACAATGCAGAGACAGGTGTTGGTATTGGGCTCAGCATAGTTCGAGAACTTGCTTACCGCATGGAAGGTTCATGTTGGCTAGAGGAAATGGAAACCGGTGCTTGTTTCGTTGTCGCTTTCCCATTAGCTCATTCAATATCGGGCTATTCTGACCTTGGTCACAACAATGAATAAGATTTTGGTAATTGAAGACAACGAAGATCTTGCTTACGGATTGCAGTCTAATCTGCAACTTGAAGGTCACGATGTTGTCGTGAGTGGTGATGGACGCAGTGCCGAACAATCGCTAGCTGAAAGAACACCTGATTTGATTATTCTCGATTTGATGTTGCCTGACACCGATGGTTTTAGCTTACTTGGTTCGATTAGGGCTAAGTTACCTGATGTGCTTGTGTTGATACTCAGTGCTCGTGGTCAGGAGATGGATAAAGTTAATGGCCTTAAGTTCGGAGCTGATGATTACTTAACTAAGCCTTTCGGGTTAATGGAGCTATTGGCAAGGATTGAGGCTTTACTTCGTCGTTTACCAAGCCTCAGGAATCAGGAAACCACAGAGATTGAAAGGGTGATGTTTGGTGACGTGGAAGTTGATCCTGCTTCGCGCAGTGTCTACCGCAATAATCAGTTGATAGAACTGGCTCCTAAAGAATTTGATTTGCTAATTGCGTTGGTTAAGTTTGCTGGACAAGTTCGTACGCGATTACAGCTTTTGCAATCCGTATGGGGGCATCAGGCCAGAGTGGAAACACGAACGATTGATACGCATATTGGGGAATTACGCAAAAAACTCGAAACTGATCCTGCAAATCCACAGTTTATTCTCACTGCGCGTAAGAAAGGATACTGGTTCAGAGAAGGGTAGAGTTGTTAGGCTGGGTTTCAGTCAATTAACAGCAAGTAAGGTTCGAGGTTTCTAAAAGAAAAATATCCGCTCAATATCCGTCTTTTTATCAACGGATATTGAGAAGATATGCCCCAAAACTAGCTTCTTTTAGCTCTCAGTAGATAAGTAAGGTAGAGCAAACCACAGCCTAAGATGGATGCGCCAAACTCTATTTTTCCAAAGAGTGCTTTGGTTACAACAAAACCTAATGAGTTAGCTTCTCTTATACTGGAGTGGCTTACACGCAGACTAACATCAAGGTAGTCAAGTAACGCTTGCGATATCACTCCGTGTGATAGGTTGAAGTATTCAACAATGAAAGCTTCAATTAAAAGGATTACCGCGACAGGCAATACAGCCCATAACAATGGTGCTTTATTTGAAAACATGGATGAAAGCATCAACCATGAAAATACAGGGAATAGCCACAGTGCGTATGGAATGATATTAATCCAAACTGCTGCAACGCTGGTGAGTATATCTGCACTGCCCCAAAGCCCCCACAATGCGATGTCATAACCTAGTGACAGAACGGTGCAAGCGATAAACGCTAGTATCAGGATGATTACTAAGGTCATAGTGGCTGCTAGCATAAAGATTGCTGGGATCACGAATGCACCGTGTAGCATTTTGATGATGACAGTTTGTGCGTCTGATACTGGCATAGAGCGCCAGAAGTAGGCTGAAAGGTCACGTCTCTCATCGAATAGGCAGCTGGTGAAATAGTGTAGCTGCAATACCAGAGCAACCACTACAAAAGGTAAGAACAAGCCAATAATTCCCGCCTGGAACCCTTTATTAAGATGCTCACTACTCGTTGCATGTTGTAGCTCTGAGAGAGAGTCCATAATGCGCATATGCTGATAGTCTTCCAGCAAAAGGAATTGAGCTATGGGAGCAATCAATAACAGTGCTGCGATTATGATGGGAACCCACAAGAGCGTCTTTTCAAATTCCCAGATTTCTTTCTTAAAACTCGTGGTTATTTGTAGTGTATTCATGCTTCTTGCTCCTGAGTCATGACCCCGACAAAAATATCGGCCAAGGTTGGCGTGCTAACGCTACCTAACGTCGACAGCTGGCTCTCTTCCGCTTTATCAAACAACAAGGTTGTGATTCCCATAATACTGTTTGAAAACAGTGGCTTGAGTGTTTTTGCTTGCTCAACTTTGTCGTTGGTTACTGCGAGTAATTTGAAGCGCTCGCGAATGTTGTCCACATTCTCAGAGATCACCAAGTTGCCATCACGAATGAATGCAACATCTGTCAAAATGTGTTCAATCTCTTCGATTTGGTGTGTGGTGACGATAATGCACTTATCTTCGTCGTAGAAATCTTCGAGCAAGTGATTGTAGAACTGACGACGTGTGAGTATGTCTAGCCCCAAGGTCGGCTCGTCGAGTATTAGTACCTTAGCGTCCACAGCCAGAATTAAGGCGAGGTGGAGTTGAGTCACCATACCCTTTGAGAGCGCTTTAACACGATCGCTGTGCTGGATATTGGTCTTCGCTAAAAATGTTTCCGCTTTTTCCAGATTGAAGTTGCGATGAACGCCTTGCATATAAGTTAGCGCTTGGCTGACTTTAAGCCATTTGGGTAATACCGCAACATCAGCAATGTAAGCGACATCATTTAACATAGCGTGGCGTTGAGTTTTAGGGTTGTACCCTAGGATATCAATAGTGCCTTCAAAGCTTGTTAAGCCAAGTAGCGATTGCAGACAGGTTGTTTTGCCCGCACCATTTGGGCCTACAAGGCCAAGGATTTGTCCTGCACTTACACTGAGATCAACATCTTTTAAAACATGCTTATTTTTATAAGACTTATTTAGCCCCTTGATGGAGATTAGCTCTGTCATAATTGATTCTCCTTAAGCGGCTTTAAGAGTTGCTCAACCGATAAGTTAAGGCGTGTAATTTGTTGCAACACAACAGGCCATTTGTTCGATAGGAAGTTGTCACGCTCTCTTTCGAGTACCGTTTCCTGCGCTCCATCTAATACAAACAGCCCTTTACCGCGTTGTTTTTCAACAATTTCTTCGTCTTGTAGCATTTGATACGCCTTAGATATCGTTATTGGGTTGAGTCTGTATTCAGCTGCAACTGCGCGCACTGATGGCAGGGCTTCACCTTCCTTTATATTGCCATCCATAATTCGCTCTATGACTTGCTGATAGAGCTGAATATAAATGGGCGAATCAGCGTCCCATTGTGTAGTCATACATATCACTCCTCACATGATCAGCCTGATAATAGGCTTGTATATATGGTGTTATACATCACCAACACACTTGGCGCAAATATGAACGAATCGGTAAATGTAACAAATTCTGTGAAAGCCCCATTTCGATAAAATAAGTCCTTATATATCAGCTGTTTGAAAATAGTAGGCAGAATTAGGGATAATGCATTATCCCTGAGTATTTTTGTTGATGGCAGTGTGTTATTGGTTTTAGCTTTTAGGTGATTTACTATGGCTAGCAACATACTAAGGTTGAATAGTATTCAACTTAAGCTACAAAAATCTCAATAAATAGACAAGGAACGAACTTATGGAAAATAATCTCTATCAGGCACCGGAATCTTCACTAGAAACAGAAAATGAAGTGACGTCTGCCTATGAATATACAGGTCCTAGGAGTCGCCCAATAGGCGATGCTATGGAATGGATCGGAGGTGGCTTCTCGATATTCAAACAGTCACCGGGGCCATGGATAGTCACATTACTCGTCGGTTTTGTCGTCAGTATTATTATTAATCTCATCCCCGTTATCGGAGCTTTCGCTGCGATGTTCACGACCTATGTTTGGATCGGAGGGTTGATGATGGGGTGTCAGGCAGTATCGGAAGGAAAGCCCTTTGATGTGAAGTACCTCTTTGCTGGGTTCTCTCATCGGGTAGGAGCATTAATCGGCTTATCGACTATTTATCTTGTGATTTTCGTCATTATCATGTTCGGTGCTATGGGAAGTACTTTCACGGCTATGATGACTGATCCTGAGGCTTTTGCTGCTGGTGGCCTTGATACAACAACTTTCCTGTTGTCATTTTTGATTGCTATGGCTTTGTTGATTCCTGTTATGATGTTGATGTGGTTCGCACCAATTTTAATTGTCTTACAGAATATGTCTGTAATTGAAGCCATGAAGGCAAGCTTTGTTGGTTGTCTTAAAAACGTTTTACCCTTCTTACTTTACGGTGTCGTATTCCTATTTCTATATATTCTGGGTGCTATCCCGTTAATGCTAGGCTTGTTGGTAGTTGTACCTATGCTATTCGGATCAATGCATGCGTCTTATCAGAGTATTTACCTATCTCCTAAGACCCAAGACTAGAAAACGCGAGGCAGTAAAATTACTTTTTTGCTGCCTCAATTTGTTCATTCAACCAGAGGGTGACGTCTTCTTCATTGTCTGAGAAGAAGTAAGGTAGGCCAGCTTCTTTGTATATTTCTTCCCAAAACAGCTTGATAGCATTCTCATACTGAACATCTTTAAAGACTAATCCAGTAGCAACTAAACCAGTATTATCCATACCTTGTTTGACTGTCTCTATGGTGAAAGATTTGGCTTCGGGGGGATATAGTGGCAAGCCATGCAATATGACCAAGCTTGCCCAAGGTGCTCCAATAAGCTTTCCTCTCAGTGGTGCAACTTCTTCGCGGTATCGTTGAGCCATTTCGAAGTTCCATGGGCCTTCTCCTTCTATTACTAAAAAACGATCTCGAACAGAGAGATTTATGAAGCCGTGTTCAGGGAAAATTCGATTATTCAAAACGTCCTATCATTCTTTGGTTTTAATGCTTAACGAGATATCAATCATAGCTGATTTCTTTGCAAAACTTCGCTATGTAGTGAGGCGAGTATGAAAATTTTTCTTACCCCACTACTGTACATAAAACCTGACACTCCTGTCAAAAAGTCCAACTAACGTGTTACACAGTTACATCCTTTAATAGGGAGGTGAGTTTGGTTGATATCGCCTGCATTTTGTCGCTTTGCTCAGAGGTGTGTTGAGCTTCGACTATAGTCCTTTCAGAGATTTCCTGAATGCTTTCTATGCGTTTATTGATATTGTCGGCAACGCGTTGCTGCTCAGAGGTAATTTCGACAATCCCTTGGCGCATATCGTTCATTTTAGCGATAGCATTAATAATGGCGTTAAGTGATTCGTTTGCTTTGCTTGCGTGCTCAACACTGTCAGTTGCTAAGTTTTGGCTGCTCTCCATGACACCAACGGCGTTCTGTGCATCTGATTGCAACTTTTCAATCATTGAGTGTATTTCGTTGGTGGCTTCTTGTGTCCTGCCTGCTAGGGTCCTTACTTCATCAGCAACAACAGCGAAGCCTCGACCATGTTCTCCCGCTCGGGCCGCTTCAATAGCAGCGTTCAATGCCAGTAAGTTGGTTTGATCGGCGATGGAGGTAATCACATCCACAACAGTACCGATCTCTGTCGTGTTTTGATGAAGCTTTGATGTGACTTCTACCGCGCTGGACACGCCTTCTGCCAATTGGTTAATGCCAGTCATCGAACGAGCAACAATATCACGGCCTGCTTCGGCTTCTTTATCTGCTTCTATGGCTATATCCGCAACTTGATCCGCGACCGTATTGAGAGCTCGTAACATGCTATTAGTGGCTTCAGCAACCTCTTGTGTTTGGCTTTCTTGGTTTTGTACCGAGCGATTGCTCTGCTTTGTATGTTGAGAGAGGTTTTCAGCCGAGTCAGAGATTTGCAGCATTTGATTTGTCATCTCTTTAATTAACTGCGCAACTTTTTGCGCCATGGTATCAAAGCTATAAGAGACCTGTGCCCACTCATCTTTGCTGGTGACATTGATACGCGCAGAGAAGTCATTCTTGGCGAGAGTGTCTGCCATGCCTGTAAAGGCAGCAAACTTCTCTGTCATGGCTTGATAGAAACCCAAGAACAGATAACCAGCGATAAGAAGGGTAGATACATTGAGGACAATAAGACCGAGTTCATAGCTCTTTTGAGTGCTAATACTCTCTTCCACTTGGACCATAAGTAAGCGCCTGTTCTCTGTATACAAGGCCTCAATACTTTCCTTGGTTGCAGATGCCAACGCATTAAACTCCTGGTTATCCGCTTCTATGCTGTCGGGATCAAGGATTTTATCCTTGATGAGCATACTCAAGCTAACCAAGTTGGCTAACGCAGGTTCGCTATACATCGAGAGAGACTGGCGCATGCTTTCATCCGCTTCGAATACTTTGTTTAAGGAGCGCGTCATGTTCTTTTCTTCGACTAACAATTGCTCTTGATGGCTTGCAAGAGCTAGGTAGCTGTCGGGGGTGAAGCGGTTACGAAATATGACACTACTGGCTGTATCGTCGCTCTTAGCAACAAGTTCCGACAAAACAGGAATACGCTGGATGGCGAGGTTGACCATATAGAAACTGGCTAAATTTGGAGAGAGGGTGAGATCGGTTTCATCAGCAACATCTCGCATGCCTCCCATCAACATGGTCAAGATGTCGGTGTGTCGCTGGTCGCGGAACCCCGAACGCATTTCCAAAGCGTTATCTCTTAATGTTTCCCACTCTTCGAAAAGGCTGAATAAATCAAAACTGGATTTCGACGGCAAACTCTTATGCAACACGATAAGTTTATTAAATTGTTCGTCGACTTTCTTTTGCTGCGCAATCACTTCTTCACGCGTATTAAGATCAAAAGTAAAACGCGACATCGTGGTTCTTAAATTAATGAGCTCCGAGATTAATGGGACAGACTGATTAATATAGTCTAATCCCAGTAATTTCTTTTGCGAGACTTTAATCGTGTTATTCGCAGCAGAAACAGCCTGAAAATTGATAACACCGATTGGGATTAAAAATATAATCGTAATTAAAACAAACTTGCTACTTAAGCTAAGATTGTTCATTAGTTTTACGGCAGGTGATAGCCAGTTACCCATTTAATATCTCCATTGTTTTCCTTTTTCATTACCCATCAGCGAAGCTGGATAAAAAACTAAGCCATCTTCTTATATTGTTTTAGTTATAATTCTAATTTGTGACTTTTTGACGATACAAATTCATTATTTTTATAGTATCAACACAGATTGTAAGGTTAATTGCGAATCCAGAGTTAGTCAAAGCTGTAGCCCAGGTATTTCAAGTGAAAAGCAAAATTGTTATGGAAATGAAATAATTAGGTTTTAGCGGTTAGAAGCCGTTTTTATCGGCTAAACCGCTTATTTATTTGTAGGATTAAATAATCTGATATGGAAGGATGCAGTTATTTTCTTTAAATTCTCAATGATTTTTTCTATTTTATTTTGATCTGCTGACCAGTAAAACGGTGTCATCATTAATAAGTTTTTTCGAGCTTGTGGATCGGCAATTTCAAACTCATAAGTTAATATTTCTTGGTGAGATAGCGTAAATTGTCTGACTAAGTCATCTAATATTTTATGCTCTTCGGGTTTATCGTAAATTTGTGCTTTTATTTCTTTAAGATGACTGGGCGCAGGAGACACCTGACACCACGATCCAGTCGGCTTTAATATTCGATGAACTTCGTCTGTATTTGACGGAGCAAATATTTGCAGAACAGTATCAATATTTTGTGCGCTTGTTGGTAAGTTGGCGTTGCTAGCCACAGCAAAGTTCGTATGCTTGTATTTTTTTGCTGCTTTTTGAATGGCATTTTTAGAGATATCACTACCGCAAGTAGTTACAGTGATACCTTGGTTTCCCAATTGTTCTCTGATGGTATTGAGATAATATCCTTCGCCGCAGCCGATATCGTAAAGTGTTGTCGCAGAGCTACCGTTAGCTCGCTCAGTTAACAGTTCGGCTACTTTGCTCGCTAATGGTTGATAATGCCCTTGTTCTAGAAAGGCTCTTCTCGCATTGATCATGACGTTATTATCACCAGGATCTTTAGTGCGTTTTTTATTGGCTAAGAGCAAATTGACATAACCCTCTTTGGCGATATCAAATTGATGACCGTTAGTGCAGGACCATGATGACGAATTTTTAACTAAGTCGCTCTGACAAGCGGGGCAAATCCACATTGGGTGTTCTATCGTTATTGCTTAAAGGGTGATCGTATCGCAATTTACATAGATTGGTATATACCCAAATTATATGGCGATGCATGATTCAGTAGCTTGGGTATAAAATGATTTAGCGATACTCTTCATCTTTCAAATTGCGCATCATTATATGGACTAAGTTATCGAATGAAGTTAATACATCAGGATTATATTGTCGGCTATGGGAGCTTGCTGAGTCACGATAGCCGGCTCAATCATTCTCAAATTAATGAAAAGGCCTATCCGTTAGAGCTCAGAGGATGGCAACGTTCTTGGGTAACACGCTCGCTGGAAGAAAAACAAACTTACGTAGGAGCAACACGCCAATTAGGTGCGATGATGAACGGCGCTTTGATCCCAACTCAAGAGATAACCCTGGAATTGGAGGAAAGAGAGTCAGACTATCGGTTTACCCGTCTTACTGTGGATGATTTTTCTTTCGAAGCTTATCTGCCAGAGGCAGAGTCTTTACTTAAAGAGCAATTAGTAAGCAGCAATATTTGGGTTTGCGAGACCCTGATGGTAAATAATGCAGATGATAACTACCCCGTAAACCAATCCTACGTAGACACTTGCCTTATTGGCTGTTTAGAAGTTGGAGGTAGTGCTTTCGCTATGCAGTTTATTAAACAAACTTTGGGTTGGGACAATGCTTGGGTGAACGATAGAATTGCAAAGCGTTATCCTCGCTACGCAAGAATATCCGAGGTAGACCAAGCCCGGATTGATTCAGAGCTAGATTCTATCTTGCATCATAGAAGTGAGTTAGCTGCGTGATGACCAAAATTGAAAGTATCGAAACAGAAAGATTGATATTAGAGGCTTTAACACTTGATGACGCCGACTTTGTTAAAGACCTGTTTAATGATCCAGATAGCTTGCGGTATATCGGAGATAAACAGATTTACGACAGGGCCAGCAGTGAACGTTACTTGCTGGATGGCCCAATGGCATCCTACGAAAACTATGGTTTTGGTATACTCAAGGTATCTGTCAAAAGCACTGGCGTGCCTATTGGTTGTTGTGGTTTGTTGCAACGCGAATACCTAGCTGGACCGGATATAGGCTTTTCGAGCCTTCCTCAGTTTCGAGGCCAAGGTTATCTCTATGAAGCCGGTAGTGCAGTTTTGGAGCATGCCAAGGCTAAGTCATATGAAAGTATTTACGGTATCGTCAGTCCAGATAATATCGCCTCAATTAAACTATTAAAGAAACTCGGTCTCGATTATCAAGGACCTCTACCCTCAGATGTCGAAGAAAGAACGACAGACGTCTACTGCATTAAATTTTAAGGAAACATCATGCCAAATATTGCCGCTTTGAGTCTTTTAGTGAGTGACTACGACGAAGCGATTCAGTTCTTTACCCAAGCCTTAAACTTCGAGTTAGTGGAAGATACGGATCTTGGCGGAGGAAAGCGCTGGGTTAGAGTAAGGCCTAATGGTGAGCAGGGCAGTGACTTGGTGTTGGCTCAAGCATCGGATGACGAACAGAAGCAATTGGTCGGTCGCCAGATGGGTGGGCGAGTCGGCTTTTTCTTGCACACAGACGATTTCGATAGAGACCAGCAACACATGCTAGCTCATGGTGTTAGCTTTTTGGAGGAGGCTCGCAACGAGCCCTACGGCAAAGTGGCTGTATTTGAAGACTTATACGGCAATACTTGGGATTTATTGGAGCCTAAAGCTAACTAACCTCTGGTTTGCCCATTATACACCCACATACTGCTATCCTGTGGGAGCTGGATTCGCGAACAAGTTCGGCTCCTACAGGTAAGAAAATAGGTAAATTGTAGGAGCTGGATTTATCCGCGAATTGTTGGAGCTTGGGATTTATTTGAGAACAAGCTCAGCTCCTAAAGGAAACCTGGTTTTTAATTTAGAGATAATCCACATCTTTACCTGATGAAGACAGCGTTTTTGTTTCAACAACATCTTCGTTGTGTGTAAAGCGTATATAACCTATGCCGCTGCCGTTAGATAAGGTGCTAGTTTTGCTCTTATTTGGGCGACGAACTCTGATAGACATTCTACGCCTTTGTGTAAACCAATTCAGGGGCGAACGGCGGGCATAAAGGATTTGGTTGAGCCTATCGAGCCAACTTAAGAGTTTGTCTGGAAACTCGTTTTTAATGCCGCTGCTAGTGACTTGTACAATCTTAGGGCTGTTGTGCCTGAAACGCAGTGTGACATCGTAGACAAAGGAGTAGTGCACATCGCCAGACAGTATCACAAAGTTTGGTGGTGTTTTTGCGTGCCTGAAGATATTCAGCATAACGCTCGCTGTACCTCTATGTGCCATCCAGTTCTCGGCATCCACCATTAGTGCCTGTCCAAAAAAGGTGAAGATCTTCTGCACAGATTCGATGAGTTTTACACCAAAAACTGGGGCGGCAGAGACCATGATGATAGAGGGCTCATTAATCATCTCCTGCTGCATTTCTGACAGCGACTCCCAATCCATCAAGCCCGATGGTTTAGTCGCGCTACTTTCTGAGCGCCATCTTTGAGTGCGAGTATCTAACACCACCGTTTTGGGAGATGTATCTAAAGTGTAATGCCAGTTATCCCAATCCAACATTATGTCGATAAGCTCGTCGTGGTGCTCAACCTTGGATGAGGTAAAGAAATAAGGGACTTTTTCTTCTATGGTGTCGAACTTATGTGGTGCGTTTCCCCAACCCTGGCAAAGCCAATAGCTCACCAATGCATTACCAATAATACGTTTAGAAAATGGGTGGCCGTAAGCTGCTTCTTCCCAGTCACGTGTTAGATTCCAATCATCGGTAACATCATGATCATCGAAAATCATATAGACAGGGATATGAGCTAACCCTCGACGCACATCAGCTAGACCTTGGATAAAGGTTTCGGTAGCTGCCTTTTCGTCATTAAATCGTTCTTCGTATTCTTTTAACGGTGTTGTCTCGGGTAAGGTTACAAACTTCCATAGCTC
Source organism: Alteromonadaceae bacterium M269 (assembly GCA_004353515.1). Classification (GTDB taxonomy): domain Bacteria; phylum Pseudomonadota; class Gammaproteobacteria; order Enterobacterales; family Alteromonadaceae; genus M269. The sequence continues at coordinate 328,844 of SMNZ01000006.1, forward strand.
AGGTGACCATACGAGTAAATACATGGCCATCATTTCACTTAGTGTGACTAAGTGGTTTCGGGCGTTGACCGAAGTAAAAATAGGCTTGCGTTTTGCAGCAATAAAATTCTCGTAGAGTTGCTTATTACCTGGTGTTTTGGGTAGCAACTGTTCGCGTTCGTAAAACGATAGTGAATGGGTGATGAGTTCTTGTGTGGTATTGGCAACAGCACCTTCCCAACTTTCTTCATACAAACCAAGCAGCTTCATTACCTGATGGATAGCTGATAATACTGGGCCAGCAACATCGTCGGTATAAACCTGATCCCCCGACATCATCAGGTAAGCGGGTCTGGATCTTTTTTCGGTTAAACACTTGTTGAGTTCATGGCTAACGCGAACTAAGCCATCTTTACTCGCATGATGTGGTTTACGACATGAACCGTGTAAAAGGTCGACAACTTCATTGTGTATTTCAAAACTAGGAAGTGACTGACCTTCGTAAGTCAGGTTAGGAATGCAATCTAATAGGCTTTGCGTATCTTTTTCTGTAGCGAATTCGATATCGTAGTAAATAGACGTTGCTGTTGGCAACGGAGCGCTTGTGTTTAGCGTGATTAGCTTTACAAAGGCGCTTTGGCCTATTGCAACAGAGTGTACTTTTTGCTCTTTACAGCCGTAAGGTGTGGAACCTTTTTCATCATCCTTATAGAGAGATAACGTGCATTGACAATCTTCTGTTGTCACTAGCCAGATACAGACTTGTTCAGGCGTGACTTTACGAACGATAGGCCCAGCTATAATCAGAGGTAAGGCTTTATTATTCATTCAGTTATAGTGCTTGCCTTGTTATTTGAATTAACCAGTTTAACCATGACTTCCCAATCAATTTTGACTTGTTCAGCATACGCCATGCTACTACAAATTAACTCATCTAAGTAAGCAGGAATTTGAGTGAAAACGGCTTCCTCAAAACGGGTTGAGCGTCTATCTGCTCGGCAATGCGCTAGTGCTAGCGTTTTTCCACAGACTTCTGCGTATTCGATAAAACCACTTGCTGAATTATCAGAAGCGCTAAATCCAATATCTTCGGGGCTGACGCCAACCTTGGCGTGATGTCGAGATCTAATCAGGAAGTGCTGATTTCGCCACTGAATATCATCGAGTACTAAGTCTGGGCGTCTTTGCATACGGCGCTTACAAGCAACGGTTAAATGAGCTGGGTTAAGTTGATTCACTGGGCTTAGTGATTTGAAGTACTGTAAGGGAGCTGCTTCACGTTGCTTTTTTACTTCGACAATATGACATAACGCCATATTGTCCGAACTTGGTTCCGTCATCTTGCTAGGACCAACCAACAGGTAATAGCGTTCCATGTTTACAGAACCTGTTCCTGCGCCAATGCGTTGCACGATATCAAGAATGGTGTCATCGACATAGGGTTCTAGCGCTTGTTTAATTTCTTGATATTCAGCACTTTCTAACAGGACAAATTTTTTGGGAAGATCTTTGAATTTAGGGCCTGATGTTGACCATTCTGCCGCCTTAGCTAAGGCGCTTTTAGTCAGGAAGTGTTTGCCGCCAACAGCTCTCTTCTTTGCTTTTTTCCATAACGGATAAAGACGCTCTTCTTCGCTGAAGCGTTTAACAACAAATTTGCGCTTTAACTCACCTGAGTGCAGTTGTTTACAGGTATTTATGTAGCTCAAAAAGAACTGTTTAATCGCTTCTTTTGCCTCTGTATCGCTGGCTGCAATTTGAGTAAGTTCGCTTGGTTCTTCGGACATGTAGCGGCCAGCAGCAACCCCTTGGCAGAAATCTGCTGTAAGCGATAAGCTGGTGCTAAACCTCATTAAATCCCATAAGCAACTACCGATGCAGGCATCGTCGAAATCATTAGGGCCGAAAATAACGGTTTCGCTGTGTGAGCCTTCTTCAGTAAAGAAGCCAAAGTTCGATAGGTGGCAATCTCCCATCACCATGGTATTTGGTAATGCTTCTGTTAATGCTTGAGGAATACCTAAGTTATTGTGGTAGATGTCGTAATAAAATACTTGAGCGGAACCTCGGAAGAAGCGAAAAGGGTTGGCAGCCATAGTGCGATGTTTAGCACAAGGTTTTTTACTATCTGGCCTTATGTTATCGACTTGTTCTAACAACTGAGAGATAACCTGCTCTCTGCTTGTAACTTCTTTGTTTATTTCCTGCATCTAGTTTCTATTTCAAGCTTTTCCTGACCTTATAAGACTAACAGATGGTGAAATTGATGGGGAAGAATTTCAATGTGTGTGGATAGAAAGTTAGATGCGCTTTAATCGTCTGTTCGAATTGTTTGCCTGAAAATCGAATACAAATACGCAACTTACTTTGTATACTGATTCAGCTAAATAACTCCGGAGTTGCGTAATGAACTTGAATACCAAAGATGTCTCTGCTGATGATATTGTGGTTCTGGGTGTGCCGTTTGATGCGTATTCTTCTTATTTGAAAGGCCCCGCGCTGGCCCCGGAAGCGATAAGGCAGAAGCTCCTGACCGGCTCTGCCAATTCGAGTACTGAAACAGGTGCTGAGTTGAAAGAGCATCCAAGAATTCGTCACGTCGGAGATATTGAGTGGGAAGAGGAATCACAAGCCTTTAATGCGATAGAAGAGGTTATTGGTGAAGTCGCGAAAGGTGGGGGTATTCCTCTGACTTTTGGAGGAGACCATTCGATAACTTTTCCAATAGTAAAGTCACTTGCTCCCTACCATGATGAGTTCACCATTCTTCATTTTGATGCTCATCCTGATCTCTATGATTCATTTAAAGGTAACCCATACTCACACGCATGCCCCTTTGCTCGCATTATGGAAAGTGGATTGGCTAAACGGTTGGTACAAGTTGGTATACGCACACTCAATCAGCATCAACGGGAGCAAGTTGAGCGTTTCAGTGTAGAAGTTCATGAAATGAAGGATTGGAAAGGGCCGGAACAAATCAAGTTGAATACTCCGGTTTATATCTCAATTGATATCGATGCGCTTGATCCTGCCTACGCACCGGGTGTCTCCCATCTTGAACCGGGCGGGCTGAGTGTGAGGCAGGTTTTGGACGTTATCCACAATATTGATGTCCCTATTATTGGCGCTGATATTGTTGAATATAATCCAACCAGAGACATTCATGATGTGACGGCAATGGTAGCTATCAAACTGTATAAAGAGGTGTGTGGAAAAATACTCACTAATGCCGTTTAGAGAGGCGCGTGCAGTCATTATTAATATAATCTTCTTTGTTTCTCATCGAATTTACGATTAGTATCCCTTCAGTTTTAAATATCGAGATTGTGGAATGTTCACATTTTTTAACGATAAATCGCAGCATTTAGCGACTAAGATAATGCTAATAGCGGCTATTTTTGCATCAAGCGCTTGCTCTGGTGATGTCAAATCGGAGGCGGTTGCAGAGTCGAAAATAAATCATCACCAAGGTACGCAAAGGCTTGAAGGTAGCTGGATTGTTGAGCCACAAGGTGTGGTGATGGAGGACCCGCAAACCTCAGGGCTGGTGGCCTGGCGTGGCAAATTGTTGAGTATTTCAGATCGCAGTGCAGTACCTAAGCAACGAATGAGGTTGCATGTTATCGAGCCTTCATCAGGAAAATTAGTTGAACAAGGCTTTCCCATCTCGCTATCAGACTCACTAAAGTCGAGCTGTTTTGCAGAGTATATTGGTGACAACCCTGATCTAGAGGCTCTGTTGGTTGATCCACAAGACGATAAGGTGTTCTACACAGTAACTGAAGATGCTTCGAGCTTTTCACTCTCAGATGCATGTGAGAAACGCTTTTCTAATACAGGTTCTACAGACTACCCAACTGTACTGGTGCGAATGGAGCTCCAAAGTGATGACCGAGTTTTGATGACCCACGCAAGGCCTGTTCAATTTGCTGCTGAATTAGAGGTTGGCAATTATCCTAATGATGGGATTGAAGGATTGACCATCGACAAGAAAGGCAATCTTTATCTCGGTTTAGAGAAGGATGACCATGGACAGCCACGAATCTTCAGTATTGCGATGGGAGGGGACTTTTGGAGCAGCGATGATTTTGCTAGCGCAAAGGAAAGTGGCTTAATTTTGCCAAAATTTGAGAAGGGCAATCATCCAATTAATGCGTTGCAGTACCTTGTATTACCTAATGGTAAAGAAGCCATTGCCGCAGCTGCACGTAATGATGATCAGCTATGGATTGCCTATCTTGATAAAGAAACGCCAACGGACGTGATCGATCTGACATTCTGGGCACCTACTCATCTAAAAGGTAGTTCAGAGACTTTACCAGGTTGTGATGTTTGGGAGTTGATGGATAACTCATCTATTGAGGGGGTTGCGGTATTGAATGGGGATTTGTGGATGGTCAACGACCCATGGAAGCGTAATTACCTGAAAAATATTCAATGTGAATCGAACGCTGACCATTATAAGCGTATGTCACCGTTGTTATTTAAGATGCCATTAGCGTCTTTGTAGGCGTAGATTTTAGCTTCAAACATGTCGCCATTCGCGGATAAATCCGGCTCCTACGATGAGTTGTATCGTCATGTAGGAGCAAACTTTGGCTGTGAATAAACTTCAAACATGTCGCCATTCGCGGATAAATCGGGCTCCTACAATGAGTAGTGTTGTCATGTAGGAGCAAGCTTTAGCTGCGAATAAACTTCAAACATGTGTCGCCATTCGCGGATAAATCCAGCTCCTACACTATTGTTCTAGGGTCTTAACGCACGGTCTCCACGGGCTAGGCCACAGATGCCCGTTCGAGACGACTCTATAACGTCTGCGCAATTCGCCAAGGTCTGCGCGAATGCCTCGAGTTTGTCGCTTGTTCCTGTCATTTCTATGGTGTAGTTGTTGACTTGGACATCAACAATTTTGCCCCTGAAGATATCGACATTGCGTACGACTTCGGCTCTCGCCTTTTCTGTTGGCGTAGCGACCTTGATGAGCATGAGTTCCCTCTCAATATGACTAGCGTCGGTGAGGTCTGCCACTTTCAATACGTCAATCAGCTTATTCACTTGCTTGGTGATTTGCTCAATGACTTTGTCATCACCATGGCTGGTAATGGTTAATCGCGACAAGCTCGGATCATGCGTTGGTGCAACGCAGAGGCTATCGACGTTGTAATTACGCTGAGAGAATAAAGCGACAATACGAGACAATGCCCCAGGTTCATTTTCCATTAAAACAGAGATGATTCTTTTCATTAGGTACGCTCCGTTTTATTTAATCTCATATCGTCCATTGCTCCGTACTTAATCTGCATGGGGTAAACATGTTCATTTTGGTCAACTTCAATATCCATAAATACGAGCCGGTCCTTCATCGCAAAGCATTCTGCCATCGCGTCATCTAATTCTTCAGGTTTGCTGACTCTTATACCAACATGGCCATAAGCTTCGGCTAGCTTGACGAAATCAGGCATGGAGTCCATGTAAGAATGTGAATGGCGGCCTTTGTAGATCATATCCTGCCATTGACGAACCATGCCCAGAGCACGGTTATTCAATGAAATTACCTTAATCGGAAGGTTGTACTGTAGGCAGGTCGATAGTTCCTGAATATTCATTTGTATACTGCCATCACCAGTCACAACGACAGAAGTTGATTCTGGGTGAGCAAACTGAACGCCCATAGCGGCGGGTAGTCCGAAGCCCATAGTTCCTAGACCACCAGAGTTTATCCATTGTCTAGGTTTAGCGTAGGGGTAGTACAAGGCAGCGAACATCTGATGCTGACCAACATCCGAACTGATGTAAGCCTCACCTTGAGTGTGTTTGTAGATGGACTCAATAACCTCTTGAGGTTTTATTAGCTCTTCACTCTTCTCATAAGATAAGCATTGGCGCTCTCGCCATTGCTGTATTTGCTGCCACCAAGCATCTAACTTTTCTTTCTGATCACTTTGGTCAATGTCGCCAAGAAGTTTCAACATCTCCTGAGCGACGTTCTTAACTGAACCAACTACAGGTATATGAACAGGCACAGTCTTAGCTATGGATGCAGGATCGATATCAACATGGATAATTTGCGCATGCGGACAGAACTTCTCAACATTGTTGGTAACGCGGTCATCAAATCTCGCACCTAGCGCAACAATGCAATCAGAATTATGCATGGATTTGTTGGCTTCGAGTGTACCGTGCATGCCTAGCATACCGATGAACTGCTCATGCGTACCTGAAAATGCGCCCAAGCCCATTAACGTGCAAGTTACTGGTGTATTCATCAGTTCAGCTAGCTGTGTGACTTCTTCATGTGCGTCTGCAGCAATCGCACCTCCACCAACATAAAGAACAGGTCTTTCCGCTTTACTTAGTGCAGCGACAGCTTTTTTGATTTGTTTTCCATGGCCTTTAGTCGTTGGGTTATAAGACCGCATTTTGACTGAGGTTGGGAATTCATACGGGTGCTCTTCCAAAATGTTGACGATGTCTTTGGGGAGGTCAACAACAACCGGCCCAGGCCTACCTGTGTTAGCAATATAATAGGCTTTGGCAATAGCCTTAGGGATATCGACAGCGCGTTTCACCAAAAAGCTGTGTTTTACTATAGGACGCGAACAACCCACCATATCAGTTTCTTGGAACGCATCTTCACCGATATGTACCGAGGGAACTTGCCCAGAGAGAACAACCATCGGGATTGAGTCCATATAGGCTGTGGCAATTCCTGTAAGAGTGTTAGTTGCACCTGGACCTGATGTGACTAGGACAGTACCTGTTTTCCCAGTTGAACGTGCGTATCCATCGGCCATATGTGCCGCAGCTTGTTCGTGGCGGACCAGAATATGTTTGACATCGTCTTGTGCAAAAAGCGCATCATAAATATCAAGTACAGCCCCGCCTGGGTATCCAAATACATGAGTTATACCCACGTCCTTTAGCGCTCTCACGACCATCGCGGCGCCTGACATCATTTCCACTGTTGTATCTCCTATGCATGTCACAAATGTGACGATAAATTGTACGACTTAACGTAGGGGAAACTATACGTTAGAGAATGCAAAGATAAAACAGCTATTTCTATTAAAGTGAGATATATATCCTAATATATGTTTATTTTAGGATGATTGTGTTGCTTGGTGTGCTTTTAACTACTCGGCTTAGGATAATGTTAATTTGATGTTAACGTATATCTGCCTTTGACAGTGTTCAAAAAAACATTTCATCCGAAAATTATGAAGATGAAATACCATCTTATATGAATAATAGATTTTACGATAGGTTGTTTTTTGATCTATTTGTTTGTCGTTAAAATAATAACCTTATTAAATTTCACTCTTTAAAAAGTAAGTTTGAGTTGTTTTTCATAAGATATTTGGAGTTTTATGTGAAGTAAAGTTATCGGTGTGTTTTTGGCTTATGTTATTGTTTTATATATTTAATCTGTAAATTAATACTTGTTTTTCTATGGTTTTTGAAAATTAAAAAATATTTTTTGTTAAATATTTTCACCTTTTGTCGATACGAAGATTCGATGCTTAAAAAACAAAGGGTGATTTATTTATGGATTATTTTCTTAGGCCTAAGCTTGTCGTATTAATATTTTTTCTTTCTCTATCAATGCCTAGTTTTGCGACCATTATTACTGGCAACTTGTTGCTCAATGCCGGAGCAGAAGATGGATTGGATAATTGGACGAATATTGAAGCTTTCGAATTTGCTTCTCGCAGTGAATCGACCAACATAGGCGGTTTTCTTGATCAAACCGAAGGTGAGCGTTGGTTTGCAACTTTTGGAGGGCCAGCTGGCTCTAATTCAACAATAGTTCAAGATGTTGATGTGAGTGGCTTTTCTTTCGATGGGATCACATCAAGCGTCATCTTTGGTGGGGATGCTTTTGCTTCTTCAGCGAGAAGGCCACCGGCGGGATCGACACTTGTTAGGTTCTCTGTTTTATTTTTTGATGAGTTAGATAATCTTATATCGTCTGATGTTCTCACGTTGTTGGCAGGCTTTGCTTCACCCGAAAGTGTTTCAGATGCGCGCCAAGAAACTTTGGTTCCGGAAAATACTCAGACTATTCAGTTTCAAGCTAATGGGTTCGATGGGACTTTTGCTGCTACCGTCGTTGGTGTTGATGACTTACATTTGAGTCTTAGCAATATCACTGCAGTGCCCGAACCTAAACCAACATTGTTATTCATGACAGGTTTGTTAGCTATGTTGCCTGTGTTAAAAAGGCGTCGCGCAAACAAGATAAGAAAGCCTGTTTTTAGTCGCACGAAGTAAAGGTCTACATCACTCTCGTATCGATCTTGATACTGTACGAGTGATACTTCTTTCATCTGCACCTGACATTATAATGCCCGTTGCTTTCAACGGGCTTTTAACCAATCTCAGAGCAATTAATAAGTGTTAAACGTCTATATCAATTTCTTCATCTACGGTTGAGCTGTCTGCATCATCGTCGTTAGCAACGTTGTTTGAACCATAGATGCTGATATGTTTTTGACGATTAATGCGCTTCTGATATTTATCCCAAGCTCTTTCCACCACTGAGCTTATAGGCTTCTTACCGGTAATCGATGCAAGAAGGTCTTTATCTTCTTGAGTTTCAGGTATGTAACTACCATCAAGCATGGCGCAGATTAAAAGGCCATACTCACTCAATGCTTTGCTTTCTGAGATTGAAAAATCTCCGGAACGGGAGAAACCATAAGGGTAGTTAGCAGGGTCGCTATATTGACGAGTAAAAAATGAGTTTCTGTCTTGTATAGTCATGATTGTTTTCCAGCTTAACAAACAGCTAATACCAATAGTTTCAGTACCTTGGTATTAATAAAAAAATCATGACTAATTTTTAGAATTAAAATATCTTCTCGTCAATAGTTGCTATGTGAATTTTTTATGTCTTTATCAACGTCCGCTTCTTCATTTGAATTCTCAAAACAGCTATTCACGCTTTTTATTGGGTATCCAAGCCCAAACCATCTCACAGCTAATAGGCTCACCGCCAGACTCATCGCTTACTTGGACCTGGACTGAGACTTCGCCTTTTTCTTCTGTTTTGACTTTTTCCAGTTGTTCGTCGGTTAAAATGGCAACGGCAGTCATATCTCCAACCGCGCGCTTGAGATAATCAACATGCAGTGTTTTTAATAGAGGTAGTTTATCTCCCGGGAGATTGATGCCTACGATAAAACCGGTTGCCGATTCTGCAAGTAAGGCCATCGCAGCGGCATGAATACCGCCGATATGATTTTGTACACGCTTTTTATTCCTCTGATGAAAAGTCACAGATTGAGGGGTGAGATCCGTTATCTTCAGTTTTGCCGTACCTGCCAATTTTACTTTGTTGTTAAATAAAAAAGTGATGATGCGGTACTTAAGCCATGAAGGGTAGTTCTCTATTGAACGAACAAACTCACTTAACGCGTTTTTCTTAGACATTGTTATCAAACTTATCTGGTTAGACCACTTGTTAGGATGTCAGCCTTTAGCTGGGATATCAAGTTTGCAGAACCCTGATAACGAACCAATACTATGCCAATTGGCTGAATAGTAAGAAAGAAGGTGATTTATGGAAAAGGTAACTGGGATTGGTGGGTTTTTCTTTCGAGCAAAAGATACCAAGGCGCTTGCTGCTTGGTACGCGGAAAACCTAGGCGTGAGTCTGCCGCCGCAGGACTATGACTCGACACCCTGGAAACAGAAAGCCGGGACGACTGTTTTTGCACCTTTCGAGCAATCAACAGATTATTTTGGTGATAAAAATCAGCAGTGGATGATTAATTTTAGGGTCGCTGATCTTGACGCTATGGTGCAACAGTTGCGGAACAATGGCATCGAGGTTGAGGTTGATAAAGAGGTTTATCCTAACGGTAGGTTTGCGAGTCTTAATGACTTAGAAGGTAACCCCATACAACTATGGGAGCCAGGAGGTTGCGATACGCACGAATAATTACTAGAAAATAGCGAACTAGTGATACCGTCGCTTAGGTTATTATTAACAGTATGAAGTAATTTTGAATATTGGAGCGGGAAACGAGGTTCGAACTCGCGACCTCAACCTTGGCAAGGTTGCGCTCTACCAACTGAGCTATTCCCGCATTCAATAAGGATCACATTGTAAAATGTTGGAGCGGGAAACGAGGTTCGAACTCGCGACCTCAACCTTGGCAAGGTTGCGCTCTACCAACTGAGCTATTCCCGCAGCGGACGCGCATTTTACAAAAAATGAGTTAAGACGCAAGTATTTCCGCTTAATTTTTTACAGAAAAGGCCAACAAGCCCTAAATACTGAAGCAGTGCTCACGATAATATTTGAGTTCTTCGACGGATTCTCGGATATCGGCTAATGCCGTGTGAGCCCCAACTTTCTTAAAACCGTCGAGTATTTCCGGCTTCCAACGGCGGGTTAGTTCTTTAATGGTACTGACATCAATGCTTCTATAGTGGAAGAAATCATCAAGCTCACGCATATAGCGGACTAGGAATCGCCTGTCTTGACCGATAGTATTTCCACAAAGAGGTGATTTCCCTTTATCAACATAGTTCTCCAAGAAGGCTATTGTCGCTTCCAGAGCTTGTTGTTCATCGATTTTGCTGTCTTTGCAACGTTGGGTTAACCCGCTGTTACCATGGGTATTGGTGTTCCACTCATCCATACCATCGAGTACTTCATCTGACTGGTGGATGGCTATAACTGGACCTTCGGCGAGTATATTCAGCTCTTTGTCTGTCACGAGAGAAGCTATTTCAATAATACGGTCGTGTTCTGGCTCGAGTCCGGTCATCTCCAGATCAATCCATACCAAATTTTGGTTATCAACAGCCAATGTCTACTCCCCTTATAAATGCCCAAAGAATGAGCAATGACCCAATAAATGCACAAGCTAGAACAAAATGCTCGTAGGATTCTGTTGCTGCGCGCGTTAAAATACAACCACAATGTCAGATTATAACGATATATTAGATCAACACTGTGGCAAAAAGAAAAAAGCTGACCCATAGACAGCAAAGGCAAGTATCTCACAATATGCGCAGGCGCTTGAAGCAGGATGTTGCATTGACTGATGATGCACTACTGGCTGATGCTCGCAAAGGTTTGGTGATTGGTCGTTTTGGTCAGCATGCTGATGTGGAAGATGAACAAGGTGTCGTTTGTCGGTGCAATATGCGCCGCACTATAGAAAGCCTCGTTTGTGGAGACAAAGTCTTATTCCGACCAGGTAAAGAACAAGCCGAAACCATTAGTGGTGTGATAGAGGCTGTTGAGCCTAGAACATCATTGTTAAGTCGACCTGATTTTTATGACGGTGTTAAACCCGTTGCGGCCAATGTTGATCAAATTATCGTTGTTAGTTCTGTGGTACCGGCGTTGTCATACAACATCATTGACCGTTACCTTGTTGCTTCTGAAGATATGGGGTTAGAGCCTGTTATTTTGTTAAACAAGGTTGAACTCCTTTCTGATGAAGAAAGAAGCGAAGTTGAGCAACAGCTCAAGGTCTATGAAGAGATTGGTTATACAGTTAAGTTGGTCAGCTGTAAGAGTGGTGAAGGGATTGAATCACTGGTTGAGTTACTGAAAAGTAAAATCAGCATTTTTGTTGGACAGTCAGGTGTTGGTAAATCCAGCATCATCAACCAATTGTTACCCGAAGCCTCTGAAGTGACTGGTGAAATATCGGAAACATCAGGTTTAGGTCAACATACCACGACGGCCGCAAAGCTACTGCATTTCCCTAGCGGCGGTGATCTGATTGATTCCCCTGGCGTGAGAGAGTTTGCGCTGTGGCATCTTCCGACGGAGCGTGTGACGACTGGCTTTAGAGAATTTAGGCAATTTCTAGGCGGATGCAAGTTTAGAGATTGTAAACATAAAGACGACCCAGGATGTTTGATTCGAGATGGAGTCGAAACTGGGAAAATTACCGCGATGAGATACGAAAGCTACCACCGTATTTTAGCGAGTATGGAAGAACAAAGACCGTCTTTTTCGAAAGGCGTGTAAGCATTTAAATAAGACAAGCTGCATAAAATCAAAAGACCCTAACATTAAACAGGAACAAAGCATTGTTAGATTTTCTTAAAGTAAAATTACAGTACATATTGCCCAAACATGCGATATCACGTTTAGTGGGCTATTTAGCCGCGGCGGAAGCGGGTTCGGTAACAACTAAGCTAATTGAGTTGTTTATTAAGCAGTTCAATGTCGATATGTCTGAAGCTGCTGATCCTGATCCCGAATCTTATAAAACTTTTAATAGTTTCTTTACTCGTGAATTAAAGGCGGGTGTACGCCCACTATGCGAAGGTGAAAATACTATTGCTCAACCCGTTGATGGGGCAATTAGTCAGTTAGGGGATGTAAAACAAGGTCGAATCTTCCAAGCTAAAGGTCATGATTTCGGCTTAACTGAATTGTTGGGTGGTGATCCTCAGCTTGCAGCGCCGTTTGTTGGTGGAAAGTTCGCGACTGTTTATTTATCGCCAAAAGACTATCACAGAATCCACATGCCTCTGGATGGTACTTTAACGGATATGCTCCACGTACCTGGTGACTTATTTTCAGTTAACCCGCTTACCGCGGAAAATGTACCGGGCTTATTTGCACGAAACGAGCGAGTTGTCAGCTTGTTTGACTCTCCTAAAGGTAAGTTTGCTTTAGTACTTGTAGGTGCGACTATTGTGGCAAGTATAGAAACTGTATGGTCTGGAACCGTTGCTCCGTTAGCGCCACGCCAAGTACAACAATGGCAGTACCCAAGTGAAGGCGAGCAAGCTGTTCACCTCAATAAAGGTGACGAAATGGGGCGCTTTAAGCTGGGTTCAACTATTGTATTGGTCTTCGAGCCTGATATGGCTGAATTTGAAGACTTCAAAGCAGGTGATACTACACGCATGGGCGAGCACTTCGCCTCGTTAATCTCTTAGTTTGTTACTGAGTTATTCTCGATGAATGATGTGGCTAAAAGCCTATGGTCGGTGCACATTGCTGTCGCTTTGTTAGGCGCAACGGCACTTTTTTCCAAAATCATCCCGTTGTCAGCAACCGACATCACCTTCGCGCGCTCTTTGATTGCTATGGTCTTTCTGGTTGTTTTAGTCAAAGCGACTGGCGGTAAGTTACGTCTCAATTCTTGGAAAGACTATCGTATGGCGGTCATCTTAGGTGTTCTGATGGCAGTACATTGGGTGACTTACTTTGCTGCAATGCAGTACTCCTCTGTCTCGGTCGGCATGATAGCGCTTTTTACTTTCCCTATTATTGTGGTGTTATTAGAACCTATATTTGAGGGAATAAAGCTTGTCTGGCAGGACATCCTGAGTGTCGTTACCGTGTTTGTCGGCATCTTTATGTTGATTCCAGAAGTTTCGCTCGAAAATGATGTGACGCTCGGTGTGGTTGTCGGTGTGATTTCGGCATTTTTATATGCTGTACGTAACTTGCTGCATAGAAAGCACTTTTCGCACTATAGCGGTGCAACTGCGATGTCGTATCAAACGTTGATTATTATGCTCTGTTTGATCTTCTTTGTTTCAGACGAAGTGCAAACTGCCAGTACAGAAACCTATGTTTACCTGCTTATTCTCGGGACGTTTTGTACTGCCATGCCGCACTCTATGGTTGCCTCAAGTTTAAGGCATTTAAGAGCAAAGACTTTCGCATTAATCGCTTGTGCACAGCCACTCTACGGCGTTGGTTTAGCCGTTCTCATTATTGATGAAGAACCTCGTTGGCAAACGCTGTTGGGGGGCGTGCTGGTTATTTCGGCGGCAGTGTACGAAACTGTCAACACACATAAGCAGACTAAGTAATCTCTATCATGCAAATCTTTGCGCATCGCGGTGCAAGTGCTGATTTACCTGAAAATACGCTTTCAGCGTTTGAAGAAGCTATTCGACAAGGTGCTGATGGCATTGAACTCGACGTTTTCCCATGTGAAGACGAGTTTGTCATTATTCATGATAAATGGGTTCATAGAACGACCAATGGCCAAGGACAGGTGCGCGACTTTACCTTTAAAGAGCTACGAGAGCTGAATGCCGGAAATGGGCAAACTATCCCGACTTTAGGTGAAGCACTTAGTTTAATTGGCAATCGGTGCCAGATTAATATCGAAGTAAAAGTTAACTGCTGTACTGAATCTCTAGTGAGTTACATCAAGCAATATCAGCAAGCCGCTGATATTAGTGACAGCCAAATTATTATCTCGTCTTTTATACATCCAACATTATTGGCGATTAAACGCTATGCGTTGCAATGGCGATACGGTGCTTTAACAGCAAGCTACGCTGTCAGCGGCAATCAGTTCGCCCAAGATCTTGGTGCTTGGTCAGTAAATATAGATTTAAATGTAACGGATAAGGCACTAGTGTCTGATGCGCATGAGCGTGGCTTGAAAGTCTTTGTGTATACAGTTGACGAACCGGATGACTTGGAGGAGTTAAAGTCTTGGGGAGTCGATGGCGTATTTACTAATAAGCCTGCAAACAGCCGCAGATTATTAGGAATATAACCTTATACTAACCAAGCTCTGTCTCAGCATCAGAGTTGCACTCCTCGCAAGTTTTGCAGCTCTGGCATAAACGCAAATTAATCAAATGACTGGCTACAATAAGCATGGCGCCGATAGCAATAGTGAACGGCTCATAGGCTTCGCCGAACATATCTTTATTCCAATAGATTAACCCACCCAGTAGTAGGCTGAATAATGGATAAAGGCGACGGTGATAACGTTGATAGCCAGATAATAACGCCCAAAAGCCGATAATCATGGACATACTGAGGATAGTACGTTCAAACCAAGCTTCTGCGAAAAAAGTTCCGGCAACAAGAGGTACTAACGGCACTAAAATGGGTAATAAAAGACAATGCAGGGCACATAGACTCGAAGTCCATATACCAACTCTATCTAATACTTTGTCTTTTGTGTGGTGAGCCATGTTGTGCCGTCTTACTGAATAGGGATGTTATAATATAACAAGAAGGCTTTTTGTCCAAGCCCCAAATGCAGCAGTACAGCGCTTTTTAGCTCTATCTTATGTTCTTTTTAGCCGCGACATTGTGCAGCAAATTTGGAGAAATACGTTTGATAAGAGGCGCCCAACGGCTCAGGCCTTTGCCGACAGTGATTTCCTTTTTCTCAGCTTTAATGGCATTAATGACCGCTTGAGCACATTCTTCAGCTGTGATCCCTTGAGCTATGGAGTCGGCCATATCTCCAAAGGCTTTGCCATCCGCTGTTAAGGCATTGACTGATATTTGTGTTTGCACAAAGCCAGGGCACACATTGAGCACTCTTAAACCGTTTTGTGCTTCTTCGGCACGCAAGCAATCCATGTAACCAATAAGCGCGTGCTTTGAGGCTGCATAGCCAGACATACTTTGACCACCCACTTTACCTGCAACACTGGCAATATTGACCACCATACCTTGGCTTTTGAGGAGTTTAGGCAGGGCAAGCTGAGTGAGTTGGATGGTGCCGAAGTAGTTGATTTCCATGACATCGCGATGAACTTTAAGCTCAATATCTCGCGCTAAGCCTCTTTGAGAAATACCGCCATTGTTGATGAGGATATCGACGGGTTGCTCGCCTAGCGCTCCCAGCTTGCTATCCAACTCATTGGGTTGAGACAGATCCAGCGCGAGTACCTGATGTTTGTCGCTATTGGGTAATTCGTTTTTTAGCGCTTGTAATTGCTCTTCATTGCGAGACGACAAAATAAGGTGAGCTCCTTGTTTTGCCAGTTCAGTGATCAGTGCTTTTCCTATGCCTGATGAAGCGCCCGTTACCCATACAACTTTGTTCTGAACTTGCATAACTTTTACCTATTGTCGTGATGATGTGGCTATTTGGGGGCGGTCGAATTGAACATCGCCACCTGATCTTGTTGATATTCGAGTAACGCACTCATGGGAACTAGCTTCACACCCAATTTCTCCAACTCAGGTAGTTTTCTCTCTAAAAACGCCATGGTTTGAGGGTAGGGATGAGCGATACCGACAGCAACACCTTGTTTTCTTGATAAATGAATTAAGCGCTGAAACTGGAAAGCGATGTCTCGTTCTTTGCGACTGTGATCAAGAAAGACATGTCGCCTTTGTGTTGGAATACCGTTACGTTTCGCTATGCTTTCTGCTTTGCTGAATCGGGTTGTGCGGCTGTCGACAAAATACAGGCTTTTGTCACGTAAAAACTGCATAGTAGCGTTCATGGGTAGTGTCAGCTGCGTTAAGCGACTCCCCATGTGGTTGTTAATGCCCTTCGCACCGGGAACGGTTTCCAGCGCCGAGCCTAATCTTTTAACTATCTCATCCGGGTGCATATAAGAGGTAATTGCTCCGGGCCCTAAAGCAGCACCCGCTAAGGATTCCATTGGAACATGTAGAATCACTTCTCTATGCTGAGCTTGTGCTCTTTGTGCGAATTTTGTGGAATAGTCAGTATGCGGCAAGATCCCGAAGGTCACCGTATTGGGTAAATCAAATGCGATGGCATCCGATTTCTTGTTACCCATGTCATCAATAATCAGGGCGATTGTCGATGAATGGCTGCACCAGCTCATCATCAGTGTGACAAGCATGCAAAGGGTTGTGATTATGCGCACTAATATTCTTTTTATTTAACTTTCGGTTTTATTATAACCATAATAGTAAAGATCAACAGACCCTGGCGCTTGTTGCTCTATATAATCCCTAACTCTATCGATTTCAGTACGGCTCTTGTTCTGTCGCGTACGCCCAGTTTTGCTAAGATACTGGACACTTGATTTTTAATGGTTCCCTCTGATTTAAATAAGCTTTGAGCCATCTCTCTGTTACTACAACCTGCAGCCATCAGTCGGAGAATTTCGACTTCGCGGTCAGACAAAGGCTCTGGCATATCACTCGCTTCGAACTCTCCTCTTACGCCGCGCAAACCTTCTAATAACTTCTCTGTAATGGCAGGTTGAATAAGTGTCTTTCCTTCATGGACAGTTTCTATAGCCTCAACCAGCGTTTCTAAAGATACATCTTTTAATAAGTAGCCTTTCGCTCCGGTTTGCAGCGCTTGCATAACCGATTCATGGTCGTCAAATGTAGTGAGCATAATGACAGGAATCGAAGATCCTATATCGTTTAAGGCCTGCAGTGTTTCAATACCGTTAAGGTTCGGCATTCTGATGTCCATAAGGATAAGGTCAACTTTTTCTTGCTGCTCACTTTGAAGATAGCCTAGAGCTGCTTGGCCATCACTCGCTTCAGCTATGACTTTCATATTTTCAGCTAAACCGAGTAAGCTTTTTATACCTTGACGGACCAAGGTTTGGTCATCGACTAAAAGAAGGTTAATCATAAATTCTCTGCCGGAATGAGAGCTGTTACCACAAAGCTGTTGTTGCTTGACTTAAATGATATATGGCCCTTTTGGGCTTCAATGCGCTCTCGCATCCCTGATAATCCATTGCCTTCTTGCCACGGCTTATGGGTGCCACCGTTATCTTCTATTGTTAACTCAAGTTGCTTTTGCGTCTTTTTTATTGCGATGCAGCAGTTGTCTGCTTGGCCGTGTTTTAAAGTATTGGTTAAACTTTCTTGAACCAAACGAACAATGGATTCAGCAAGGCTCAATTCATTGATATAAAGCCCGTCATCTATTTCAAGTTGAACACTTAATCGTGGAATGTTCTGAGTGATAGTTTTCAACGCCGAAGGCAAATCGATTTTGGATTTATCACGAATATCGCTAACAGCCTCTCGGACATCGCTCAATAGTAACTTGGCTAGAGAATGACATTGCTCAATATTCCCTTTAACGACTTGATTGTCTCCTGAACTCTTTTCAAGTTGTCGAGTAGCCACTTGTAGATTGATTGTTAACGCCGTGAGGTGATGTCCAAGTAAGTCATGGATATTTCTTGCTATACGGGTTCTCTCAGCTTGTTCCGCAGCTTGGTGAAGCAACTGATAGGTACTTTGCAATTCGAGATTCATTTGTTCTGCTTGTTGTCTTGCCTTTTTCTCATTGATGGTTGTGTTGATCATAATGATGGCGAATAGGTTGAAGGTCCAAAAAAGGCCTGCGGTAACAAAGGCATAATTTTCGCCCCAGTAAAATGTGTAAATTAGCCAAAGAGGGACAGACCAAAGAGGCGATAACAACATCGCCAGTCTTACGTTCATGAAATAGGGTGTTAATGCGCTCCATATGACGGTGAAAATTGCGGCGTAAGTATAAGGGGATAGAAAAAAGATAATGACGATATTCAAGAACATAAGCACCATGTAAGTGATGCTCTTAGAGTCAACAATATCAAGCTCGGTATTGGATGTGGTTTTAAGCCACAAAAATAAGTAACTACAACAAAATAGCGCGGCCAGTGATATTTGGACTGGACTAACATCGCCACGTTGAACCATAAAGTACAGCATAGTGAAAGTCACTAAGGCCCAGGTAATGATGGCAGATGCTTTCTCTAGTTCAGCAGTGTAAAGGCTTTTAAGGAAGGGCATATACTCGTTATCTTTCATATTGCACGGTTGTTAGCTTCACTAGTTTATTCCAGTCCCATAATGCTCTTTATTACTGCCTATGAATTCTTAAACCTAAGTAATATAGAGCTATTTGGGCTGCATGCGTCGAGTGACTATAGCGTCAGTATAGTTGGAATGCGATAGGCCAAAAGTCACTTTTTATCGTTCAGAATAAAGTGACTATTGGCACTCATGTGGACCTTTATTCTTATCTACTATGGCAACTCATGAGTTCAATGGGAGCCTGAAATGACATATATACATTCAATCTTACTTTTTCTACACATATTGCTGGGTGGTGCTGCGTTAGTTTTATTTTGGGTACCCTTCTACACTCAAAAAGGTCAGCTCAATCACCGGAAGTTTGGTGCTTATTATAAAAATGCCATGTATGCCGTTGCTGCGTCAGGGGCGTTGATGTCCATTATGGTGTTGTCTGCGCCTTTAGCTATAAAGGGACACCTTGCTAACGCAGATTCTGATCCTGAAAAAGTGGCACACACTGTTCGTTTATTCTGGGCATTTTTGCTTTATCTCAGCTTGTTGAGTTTCACAACGACCCGTCATGCTATTGCAGTACTGCGAGCTAGGAGCCAACTAACATTGTTAAAAGCACCGAGTTATATCCTGCCTATCGTTTTACTCGCGGTATTAGGACCAGCACTCGCCTATTTGGGGTATAGCAACAATCAAACGCTGCATATGGTTTTTGGAGTCTTAGGCTTTATCGTTGGTGTGAACATGCTGAAGTATTGTTTTAAGAAAGAGCTCGCTCAGCGCGAATGGATTCTAGAGCATATAGGCGCCATGATTGGATCGGGTATTGGTGCTTACACAGCATTCTTAGCTTTCGGCGGACGAGTGTTGTTTTCTGATTTGGGACAGTGGCAGATAGCCTTCTGGGTGGCACCCGGTGTGATTGGTAGTGTCGCGTCTTACGTCATGACTAAGAAGTACTCGAAAGTATTCTCGGTCACGCCTAAAGTGGCTTCTAGCGTTTGAGCCATTGATTGGGGTTGATTGCCTGGCCTTTGTGACGAATTTCAAAGTAAAGGCCGGGTTCTGGTTGTCCCCCACTTTGACCAACTAACGCAATATTTTCGCCAGTAGTGACTATATCTCCAGCTTGCTTCAACAAAGCTTGGTTGTGTCCATAGAGGCTCATAAAACCCTCACCATGGTCGACAACGGTGACTAAACCAAAGCCTTTTAGCCAATCGGCATAGAGCACTTTGCCATTGTATATTGCTTTGACTGGGCTACCTTCTATGCCATTGAATACAACACCTTTCCAACGCAACTGGCCTTGCCTACGCTTACCAAAAAGGCTTCGCATCCGGCCTCGCGTTGGTTTCAGAAGTTGTCCTTTCTCGCGTTGAAGACCTGTTAGCGTTACAGTGGTTGTCTCCGGTTTTTGCTGCGCTTGTGCAATAATCTGAAGAAGGTTGCGTTCGCTAAGTTGCAGTTGCTCAACTTTCGCGGCATCCGAACTGATACTGGTGCGAAGCTTTGCGAGTGTGGTTTGTCTTCTTTGTTGTTGTTGATCCAGCTTTGATTTTTGTGTTTGCTGTGTTGCTTTTATGTCTTCAAGTTCGGAGACTTTCTGAGCAATTTCCTGGTTAGTTGCATCGAGATCTTGAACAACGACTTGGAGTTCATCGATCTGCTCTTGTCGCGCCTTATTAAGGTACTGATAATAAGTTAGCGTACGCTCAATTTTGCTGGCATTGTCCTGCACCAAGAGCATTTTGGCGTAATCGTAATTGCCGGTCATGAAGGCTGAGCGAATTTGCTTTTCCAGAACATCTTGTTGAACGGCTTTTTTCTGCTCCAGCTCTTGTTTCTGTCTCTTGAGCGTTGCCTGTTGTTGCGTGTTTTCTTTGATGCGGTTTTGAGTCTGATTGAGTGCTTTAACAGACTCTGCAATTTTGATTTCAGCTTGCTTTAATTGTTCTTCCAATTCATTCGCAATAGAAAGTTGCTCATTTATTTGCTGCTGAGTTTTCTTGATTTGCTGCTGGATATTCTCGAGGTCTTGCTCTGTTTGCTGAGCCCACAGGGTGTTCGATACCAAAACAAGCAAAGCCCAGAACAGGGCTATGCTTAGTAACTGTTTAAGTATCAAGCGACTACTCATAAGAAATAGTGCTTAGTTAAGCGTTATAATTGGTGTGCCTGTCATTTCTTCCGGCTGCTCTACACCCATTAAATGAAGCATCGTTGGTGCTACATCGCTTAAGGTACCTCCTTGGCGTGCTTCGGCTTCTCTGCCCACATAAATAAAGGGGACTAGTTCACTGGTGTGCGCTGTGTGTGCTTGACCGCTTTGTGGATCTTGCATTTGTTCCGCATTTCCGTGATCGGCTGTGATTAGGCATTCTCCACCCACTTCTTTTAGTGCTTCTACAACGCGCCCGATACAGCTATCTACTGCTTCACAGGCTTTAACTGCTGCATCGAAAACACCTGTATGGCCGACCATGTCGCCGTTAGGGTAATTACAAATGATAGCGTCGTATTTGCAAGACTTAATCGCTTCTACCAATTTGTCCGTTAGCTCTTCCGAGTTCATTTCTGGTTGTAGATCATAGGTAGCGACTTTAGGTGATGGAATTAGGATTCTGTCTTCGCCTGGGAACAATTCCTCCTTGCCGCCACTATAGAAAAAGGTGACGTGTGCGTACTTTTCAGTTTCTGAAATACGCAGCTGCGTCATGTTTTTCTTAGCAAGCCAATCGCCCATCACATTTTCTAAAGTTTCAGGTGGGAAAGCTGCAGGAGCGTCAATGGTTGCTGCATATTGTGTTAAGCACACAAACCCCGCTAATTTGGGCTGAATATTTCTATCAAACCCTGCAAAATCAGATTCAATAAAAGCTCGCGTGATTTCTCGCGCGCGATCTGCCCTAAAGTTCATAAAGAAAACAGCGTCGCCATCTTCGACAGAGACAGGCTCGCCAATCACAGTGGGTTTTACGAACTCATCGTTCTCATCATGCTCGTAGGCTTGTTTCAACCCTTCAACTGCATTGGAAGCTTCGTATTGTCCTTTGCCCTGTGTAATTAAGTCGTAAGCTGTTTCTACTCTGTCCCAACGCTCGTCACGATCCATTGCATAGTAACGGCCAATAAGAGTGGCCGTCTTACCGATTTTTAGTTCAGTGAATAAAGCATCAGCTTTGGCAAGAGACTCTTCAGCGCTGCGAGGTGGTGTGTCTCGGCCATCAAGGAAAGCATGCAGGTAAAGCTTCTGCGCGCCGCGTTCAGCAGCCATCTTTAAAAAAGCGAAAATATGGTCCGCATGACTGTGCACGCCGCCTGGAGACATCAATCCCATAACGTGAATAGCTTTGTCAGCCTTTATCGCTTTATCGAGGTTTTCGCATAACGCTGGGTTTTCAAAGAAGTCACCGTCACTGATTGCTTTAGTGATCTTCGTGAAGTCCTGGTATACCACTCGGCCAGCACCTAAGTTTACATGGCCGACCTCAGAGTTACCCATTTGGCCTTCTGGCAAACCTACATCTAATCCAGACCCTGAAATCAGAGTGTTAGCATAGTTCTCAACGAGGCCATCTAATACAGGCGTTTTCGCATGTGCTATGGCGTTGCTATGCAGATCTTCGCGATGTCCCCAGCCATCCAATATAAGTAAGGCCAGTGGTTTTTTAGTTTGGGTCATGAGGTGTTGTTCCAACTGATAAGGAGATGCTTTGAGCACATTTTATCCTCCGTGTGGCCTGCTGCCAATCGCCAATTGGCATAAAAGTCAGGCCAGCTCCTCATATTTATAACGAAAAGGCCAAATATTAGGGATAAGTTGCTTAAAAACTGGTTTATTGGTGGGGTTAATATATACTTTGCGGTCGATTTTTTGGTTATACAGAGGTACGTCGCATTATGGAGCAGTATATTGAGTTTGCTTCCAATCATCCTGTTTTATCTATCGGTTGGGTCAGCATTGTCTTAATGATTGCTTACAGCTTTTTGGGCAGTGCACTTTCAAAAGTTAAAGAGTTAAGCACTCATGAAGCGACGCTGTTGATAAACAAAAATGACGCAGTTGTTGTTGATATCAGACAATCCAATGAATTTAAAAAAGGGCATATATTAGGCGCAAAGCTACTTGGCCAAGAGCAACAAAATAAAGCAGACTTTGCAACCCTTGAAAAAAGCAAAGAGAAACCCATTATTGTTGTCTGTGCCATGGGTATGACTGGAAAGCGCACTGCTAATCAAATGTTGAAAGCAGGTTTTTCACAAGTTTCCATTTTAAAAGGCGGCATGAATTCGTGGTTAAGCGCCGGTTTACCGGTGAGTAAATAGGAGTTGTAAAAAATGGCAAATGTTGAGTTGTACACCAAAGGATATTGCCCTTATTGCCAACGAGCTAAGGCTTTGCTGGACAACAAAGGTGTTAAATATACCGAGTTTAGCTTAGACACAAACCCTGGGCTTCGTGACGAAATGATTGAACGTGCAAACGGTGGTAGAACCGTGCCTCAAATCTTCATTAACGAAAACCACGTAGGTGGCTGTGACGATTTGTTCATGTTAGAGCGCAACAACAAGTTACAAGATTTATTATCGGCTTAATAAGCTGATTAGAACCTCATAGAGAAGAGAATATTATGGCAGACGAACATGCTAAAAATGGCGCTGATGCTCAAGCAGCAGGCGCAGCAAATGAGCAACAAAAAGCGCAATTTGCAATTCAACGTATCTACGTAAAAGACATTTCTTTTGAGTGCCCAGGTGCACCGAATGTCTTTAAAAAGGAATGGAAACCTGAAGTAAAGCTGGACATTGATACGCGCAGTAACTTGCTTGATGGCAATTCGTATGAAGTAGTTCTTAAAGTGACTGTTACAGCTAATGTTGGCGGTGAAGTCGCTTTCTTATGTGAAGTTCATCAAGGCGGTATTTTCACTATAGGTGAAGAACTTAGTGATCAGCAAAAAGCACACATGATTGGTTCTTTCTGCCCTAATACGCTGTTCCCTTATGCGCGTGAGTGTATCTCTAACTTAGTTAATAGAGGTACTTTCCCTGCACTAAACTTGGCGCCAGTAAACTTTGACGCTATTTTTGCTGCATATATGCAGAAACGAGCTCAGGAAGCACAAGCTTCTGCGGAGCCAGACGAAATAGTAGACGCTCACTAACAGAGCAGTTTGAAAAATGAATAGTGAAAACAGCAGTAAAACGGCTGTTACTGTATTAGGGGCGGGCTCATATGGGACCGCCCTTGCTTTTTGCCTTGCCAGAAACGAAGTGAATACTTACCTCTGGGGGCGCAATAAGCAGCAGCAGGAAAGAATGGCGCAAACACGGGAGAATGAGCAATACCTTCCTGGCTTTAAATTTCCTGAACACTTACATCTAGAAACAGAGCTAGCTGAAGCTATTGATAAAAGTCACCATATTCTCGTTGTGGTGCCTAGTCATGTTTTCAAGCCTGTTTTGGAACAAATTAAACCCTTCTTGACACCTCAACATAAAATTGCATGGGCAACCAAAGGACTAGATCCTGAAGCTGGGTGTTTGTTGCAGGAAATTGCACAAAGTGTCTTGGGGGATAACCTTTCAATGGCGGTTTTGTCAGGCCCTACCTTTGCGAAGGAAATGGCGGCAGGTTTACCGACTGCTATCTCATTGTCTTCAAATGATGATGTTCTGGCTGATGAGCTTGCAGCTAAACTCCATAGTGATAAATCGTTCCGTGTTTATAAAAATGCCGATATGGTTGGCGTTCAGCTAGGCGGCGCTATTAAAAATGTGATTGCCATTGGTGCTGGGCTCGCAGATGGCTTAGGTTTCGGTGCAAATGCGCGTACAGCCCTTATTACACGTGGGCTGGCGGAGATGACTCGCTTAGGCATAAGCATGGGTGCTGACAGAAATACCTTTATGGGTATGGCTGGCTTAGGAGATCTCGTTTTAACCTGTACCGATAACCAGTCGAGGAATCGTCGATTTGGTTTAGCGCTTGGGCAAGGCATGTCGGTCGATGAAGCAATCGAAAGCATTGGACAAGTCGTAGAAGGCTTCCGAAATACGAAAGAGGTTTATATGCTGAGTCAGCGACAGGACGTTGAAATGCCTATTACCGATCAAATCTACCAAGTTTTGTATGAAGGTAAAGATGCCAAGCTAGCTGCTAGAAACTTATTAAGCCGCGACATCAAATCTGAGTAGTTTAGGCTCAGGCTCTTCCTCAATTTTTGCGTATAAATCCATTTAGTTCATCACCAATTCAACCCAATTTATCGGCATTTTATCCAAAACTCATGGTAGTTTTTCAAGGTTGCATTTGTATAAACATGAGTCAGTTGTATAAATATTCTATGCTGCATTGTCTAACTTCCGATATCGTGGAGCAATTCTCCTTAACTTTTTGCCTATTTTTTTAACCTTTTCTAGCTGTTGTTAACCCATTAATTTTGAAGGGGTATTTCCCATAAACCTAAGCTGTATAAGGCCTGTGGTTGCTTATTATTTGAACAAAAAGCCTTAAGAATCGTTTTAAGTTGCAGTTAATTATTTTAGGAAAAGTACCCGTTGGGGAAATAAATTTTATTTCTTGGAAAATTATTTATCTATGAACTATGCTTCTAAATACGAAAATTATCATGGCACAAGACAATGGGTTAACTCTCTGATTTATGGCGTTATTATTTCGAATAACACTGTGATGGAAGAAAGAAATTTGTCGCCTAAATTAGTTCTCAAATTTAATCACTGTATCAGGTAAATGGAGCTCGACGTGAAGGATAAGACCAGTATCTCTCTAGGCGAATCTTTTTGTATACCGCAGGCTGCAGCTATGCAGAAACGGTTTTTGAAAGCGTTAACTGTTTCGAAAACTATTGAAATAAAAGCAAATAAAATCCAAAAGATAGATACTTCCGGGCTACAGATTATCGTCGCAATAAAGAAAGAACTTGATGATTCAGGTGGTGCTATTGTCTGGAATAACCCTTCAGATGAACTTATTAATTCAGCCAAGATGTTAGGTGTTTCTGACGTTATTGGTCTAAATGATTAATCCGACTTTTTAAAAAAAAAAGGAACGTAAGATGGCGCAAATATTAATTGTTGACGATTCTGCTTCTATGCGAAATATGGTTGTAACGACGCTTAAATCAGCGGGACATCAAGTCGTTGATGCGCCTGATGGTCAAGCGGGCTTAGATAAAGCAAAATCCGGGCGCTTTGATGCTGTCGTTACCGACTTAAACATGCCTGTAATGAATGGCATCGAACTCGTCAAAAACTTAAGAAACCTATCGAGTTACAAATACACGCCTATTTTGCTTCTTACGACTGAATCCTCAATGGATAAGAAAGCCGCTGGCAAAGAAGCCGGCGCGACAGGCTGGCTGGTTAAGCCATTTAATCCCGAAAAACTAATTTCAACCGTGGCGAGAGTTCTCAGCTAGTCCGCTGACTTTCAACTGCATGAGAGAAGGATAGGTTTATGGCTATCGAGATGGAGCAGTTTTACGACATTTTCTTCGAGGAAAGTCTCGAAGGGTTAGATGTGATGGAACAGTCTCTGTTGTCAATGAACTCGGGATCAGAAACTGATCTTGAGATCATCAATAATATCTTTCGTGCAGCTCATTCAATCAAAGGAGGAAGTGGTACCTTTGGGTTTACCGAAGTCGCAGAGTTTACTCACGTCTTAGAAACATTGTTGGATGAAGCAAGGGACGGGAAATACACGTTAACCGAAGAGTCGATCGAATTGCTCTTGCGCTCATGCGATTGTTTGAGAAATATGATTTTTGCTCTTCAGGCTAAGGAATCAATAGATACGGAGCAATCCAAAGAGCTCATTGAGGCTTTTAATAAAATTCTGGACGAAGAGAACGGTGGAGGAGGCTCGGCGCCGAGTGCTGAGTTAGCAAGTGAAAGCAACGCTAGTGCGGAAGACGACGGTCTCAAAAACTGGCAGATTGTTTTTGTTCCAGAGCCTGAAGTCCTGCAAACCGGCAATGAGCCATTACGTTTATTTAAAGAGTTAGCGGCGCTAGGAGAGCTTAGCTGTAAAGCACATTTCGACAAACTACCTTCTTGCGAAGAACTTATCGCCGATGAGTGTTACCTCAGTTGGACGTTGGAACTCAAAAACAGTGACGCGAGTGAAGAAGAAATTCTTGAAGTTTTTGATTGGGTCATCGATGAATGCAAGCTCGAAGTGAAGGCTGTGTCTGGTGAAACTGAGCAGGACGTTGAGCGAGAAGTCGAGAGTAAAAGTGCAGAAGTGCACGAAGAGAAAGAAATTCCCAACGCTAAGGAAGAACCTAAACAAGCGCCCAAACCTGTTGCTGCGAAACCTGCAGCTCCGAAGAGTGGCGGTAACGAAAATGCCGGTTCTGCAGCATCTGCCAGTGCATCCTCGATTCGTGTAGGAATTGATAAGGTCGACAACCTGTTCAACTTGGTTGGCGAGCTAGTCATAACCCAATCTATGTTATCGGAGTTAGGTAATAACTTTGATATGACCAAGCTCGAAAAGCTCTCTAGCGGGCTTGAACAGTTATTGCAAAATACCAAAGAAATGCAAGAAAGCGTCATGCGAATACGCATGCTGCCTATCAGTTTTGCATTCAATCGTTTTCCTCGCATGATTCGGGATTTATCCGTCAAAATCGGTAAGAAAGTTGAATTGATCATTCAAGGCGAAAGCACTGAATTAGACAAAACTGTGATGGAAAAAATCAGTGACCCTCTAGTTCATCTCGTTCGTAACGCGATTGACCACGGTATTGAAACAGCTGAGGAGAGACTTGAAAAAGGAAAACCTGAAACAGGACACATCCGTCTCGACGCCTACCATCAGGGCGGCAATATTGTTATTGAAGTCGGTGACGATGGTAAGGGGCTAAACAAAGATGCCATTTTCAACAAAGCTGTTGAAAAAGGGTTGATTGAGAGAGACGTTCAATTAACAGAGCCTGAGATTTTCGACCTGATTTTCCAACCAGGTTTCTCCACTGCTCAACAAGTGAGTGATATTTCAGGCCGTGGCGTTGGTATGGATGTGGTCAAACGGAACATTAAATCCTTGGGTGGACGGATACTCATCGAATCCAAGATTGATGTCGGCACTACAATCAAGGTTCACCTGCCACTAACGCTCGCTATTCTCGACGGACAACTGGTTCGTGTCGGAGAAGAAGTCTACGTTGTGCCACTACTCGCGATTGTTGAATCTCTACAAATAAAATCTGAGCTGGTTAATCGAGTCTCTGGTGACATTTTGCTCTATCGACTGCGTGAGGACAACGTACCCATCATTCGGATATACGAAGAATTCGGTATCGAAGCTGATAACGTCGATATCGATAACGCGCTACTAGTGGTTGTCGAGGGTGACGGTCAGAAAGTTGGTTTGTTGGTTGATGAACTTCTGGCTCAACAACAAGTGGTTATCAAGAGTTTAGAAAGTAACTACAAACGCGTCGATGGCGTATCGGGTGCGACCATTCTCGGCGATGGTTCAGTTTCAATGATTATCGATATTCCCGGTTTGATTAGCTATTCGTCGAAACGCTCTCGTAAGCGTTCGCACGTGAAAGCGGCTTGAGGAGCTAATGATGGAGCAGATAGAAGTTCCCGATCAGTTTGTTGATAACAACGAATTTCAGCTTGAAGGAATAGACTTTATTACCAACGGTGATCAATACCTGACATTTACCCTAGGTGAAGAAAATTACGGTATCGATATCCTCGTTGTTAGCGAAATCAGAGGGTGGGATGTACCAACTCATATTCCTAATGCACCAGCTCATGTTAAAGGTGTAACTAACCTAAGAGGAACTATTGTTCCTATCGTCGACTTGCGCACGCTGTTCCATTTGGGGGAAGCGGAATACAAGCCAACCACTGTGGTAATTGTGATTTCGTTAACCAATGAACGCGTTGATAGAACGATGGGCTTTGTCGTTGATTCGGTATCAGATGTACTCAATGCGGATGTCGATGAGGTGAAAAGTCACTCTTCCTTTGGTGGTTCTGTTCCACCTGATTATGTAGATGGTCTCGTTAATGTTGGTGAAGATATTGTGACTTTGCTCAACGTAGAGCAGTTGCTGAGTTTGGATGATGATCATGCAGAACACTAATAGCAACTTATCAGCTCACGATGCTGCTGAAGCATCAAACAGAGAAATACTCAGTTTTATTTTGGATAACGAAGAGTTCGGTGTGGATATCCTTTGTGTTAAGGAAATTCGTGTTTGGACTAGCGTTACCGAAGTACCTAATACGCCTAGCTATTTAAAAGGTGTGATTAACCTTAGAGGGACAATAATTCCAATAATCGACCTCAGCGAGCGCTTTCAGCGCCCAGCAAAAGAATATAACGAAACGACAGTCGTCATTATCTTACATGCAATTATTGAAGGTAAAGAAACTGTTGTTGGCATAGTGGTAGATGCTGTCTCAGACGTTTACAAGTTTGATGAGAAGCAGATTCGACCCGCGCCTGATTTTGGTTCTGAAATCGATAGTCGCTTTATCAATGGTATGGCGACGTTATCAGAAAAAATCATCATTTTATTAAATTCTTCCAAGCTATTAGATGCTGATGAGCTCTATCGGATGACGAATCGAGCAAAAGCTGTTTAAGAGCACATTTAGCCTCCATGAACGTTGAGGAACGATTATGACACCTGAACAAATTGAGTTGGTAAGACAAAGCTGGAAATCTGTCGATGAGATTTCAGAAACTGCAGGCAAGTTGTTTTACGACACTTTATTCGAGTTGGATCCTTGCCTGAAAGACTTGTTTAAAGGTGACATCGGTGAGCAAGCGCAAAAGCTGATGTCGATGATCGGTTCCGCCGTTAATTTGTTGGACGATATGGACAAGTTAACACCCGTGTTGCAGCAGCTGGGCAGACGTCACAAAACTTACCAAGTGACAGATGTCGATTATCAAACTGTTGCACAAGCGCTCCTACAAACCCTTGGGAAAGGTTTAGGAGATGCTTTTACCCCTGAAGTTAAAGACGCCTGGATAGAGGTATACGGCGTAATATCTACCTGCATGATCGAAGCTGCAAAAGAACAAGAATCAACAGTAGATACAAGCAATGTTGAGGAAACTGAAATGAGTAGCAATGCGAACGATATAGCCGCTTTCTTTAAAGGCGCAATAGATCAGTCGGGCACCGCCAGTGTCATGATCGACCGCGATTTGAACATCACCTATGCCAACCAAGCGACTATTGATTTGATGACCAAACATGAAGCGGTTTTTCAACAGAAATACCCAGGCTTCAAAGTCGAAAATGTTGTAGGTAGCTGTATCGATTCTTTCCACGCCAATCCAGCTCATCAAAGACAATTACTGGGTGATCCCAGTAACTTACCTTATGTCACCGATATCCAAATAGAGCACCTGACTTTCGAGCTCAATGTGACAGCTATCAATGATGCAGCGGGTAACTATATCGGTAACTCTTTGGAATGGCAGGATGTGACTGCGATTAGAGAAAAAGAGAATATTGCAGCTCAACTTCAGGGTGCGATAGATCAGTCAGGCACGGCCAGTGTCATGGTTGATAGAGATTTAAATATCACTTACGCCAACAAAGCCACTCTCGAGTTGTTGGGTAAGCATGAAGAAACTTTCCAGAAAAAATACGCCGGTTTCTCAGCTGATGCAGATAAGTTGATTGGAACTTGCATCGATATCTTCCATGCAAACCCTGCACACCAGCGTAAGTTGCTGGATGATCCAAGCAATTTGCCTTGGAAAACAGATATTGAAATTGAGCACCTCAAATTCGAATTGAACGTAACTGCGATAAATGACGCATCGGGCAATTACATTGGTAACTCTCTCGAGTGGCAAGATGTCACTGAAGTCCGAGAGCAAGAAAATATTGCAGCTCAACTTCAAGGTGCTATAGACCAATCAGGTACCGCCAGTGTGATGGTTGATAGAGACTTTATTGTGACTTATGCCAATAAAGCCACATTAGATTTGCTGAAACAGCACGAGACGACTCTTCAGAAGAAATATCCGGGCTTTGTTGCTTCAGAAGAAGCGCTCATCGGAAGCTGCATCGATATGTTCCATGCGAATCCTGCGCATCAACGTCAATTGCTGGATGACCCGAATAACTTGCCGTGGAAAACCGATATTAAGATTGAAGATCTAACCTTCGAGCTGAATGTGACTGCAATTAACGATGCTGCGGGCAATTACATCGGTAATTCACTGGAATGGCAGGATGTTACGGATGCTAGGCTGAGAGAAATTGAAGTCGGCCGACTAAGTTCTGCTGCCGAAGGCATGACAACAAACCTCATGATGGCAGACACCAAAGGTAATATTGTGTATATGAACCCAGCGGTTGTAGAAATGCTGAAGTCAAGAGAAACACAGCTCAGAACTGTATTACCTTCATTTAGTGTTGATAAGGTCGTTGGCACTAACTTTGATTCCTTCCATGCGAACCCTGCCCATCAGCAGAACTTATTGGGTAATCCAGATAACTTGCCTTATGTCACCGACATAAAAGTCGCTGGTTTGGAGTTCAACTTAACAGCTATGGCACTCAAAGATAGAGATGGCAACCACATTGGAACCGGTGTGCAGTGGGTTGATACAACGGCTGAGAAAGATGCTCAGAGACAGATTGAAGGTCTGATTTCGTCGGCTATCCGAGGAGAATTAGACGCTCGAATGGATACAGAAGCTTATGATGGGTTTATGGCTGAGTTAGGCACCAATATCAATCAACTGATGGACAACATCGTTGAGCCAATCAATTCGACCCAAGAGGTAATTCAAGCCTTAGCGAAGGGTGACCTAAGTAAAAACATGACAGGCGAATATGGTGGTGAGTTCCTCGCTTTATCAAACGCCGTTAACGATTCGATGAATAATTTGGCGAGTATGGTTGGTGAGATAACCAATGCGTCGAGTAACGTGTTTAGTGCTGCAAGAGAAATAGCACAAGGTAATACTGACTTGAGTCATCGTACCGAATCACAAGCTTCTAGTCTTGAAGAGACAGCTTCTGCAATGGAAGAGCTTACGTCGACCGTTCAGCAAAATGCTGAGAATGCGACTCAAGCGGCTAAGTTAGCAGAAGGCGCAATGGGTAAAGCAAGTAGCGGTAGTGAGGTAGTGAGTAGCGCCGTAACAGCGATGGAAGAGATTGATAAGTCCAGTAAACAAATCGCGGATATTATCGGTGTCATTGATGAGATTGCATTCCAAACTAACTTGCTGGCGCTCAATGCAGCTGTGGAAGCAGCGAGGGCGGGCGAACAAGGTCGAGGATTTGCAGTTGTGGCGGCCGAGGTTCGTAACCTGGCGCAACGAAGCGCAGCAGCAGCGAAAGAGATCAAGGGTCTTATTAACGACAGTGTGAGTGCGGTTGGTAAAGGAACGAAGTTAGTTGATGAAACTGGTCAAACATTTAGTGAGCTGGTGGAAGCTGTACAAGAAGTGGTGACCATGATTTCGGATATAGACAGTGCCAGTAAAGAGCAAGCCGCAGGTATCAATGAAGTCAGCCAAGCTGTCGCTCAAATGGACGAAATGACGCAGCAAAATGCTGCGTTGGTTGAAGAAGCGACTGCATCGAGTAAGTCGATGGAAGAGCAAGCGCAAGAGCTGCTTGACCAAGTTGGTTTTTTTCAAACAGCGGAAAAGAGTGACTCCATAGTAACGCCCATCAATAGAAAGCCTGTAGCCGTTCCGAGAGGTCGAGCAAGTGCCAATGTTGAAGTGGCTTCTGATGAGGTCTGGGAAGAGTTCTAGACCTCTATAGAAACGTCAACGATTGGAATTAAGTGAGCAGATGGTGCTTGTCGAATGATTTTATGGAGCGTAGAGAACTGTGAATGGGGTGGTAGAAGAGAATAGACCTACAGAATACTCCTTGAGTAAAGGTCAGTTTAAGTTTATCTGCGATACCGTTTATAAAACGACGGGTATCGTGTTGGATGAGCGTAAACGCGAAATGGTTTACCGTCGCCTGATGCGAAGAACTCGGCAGCTAAAGTTGCCGAGCTTCGATGCTTACTGTCAGTTGCTCAAAGATGATCAGGGTTCAGAACTCCCGAGTTTTATTAACGCCATCACAACAAACCTAACGAGCTTTTTTAGAGAGTCTCACCATTTTGATTACATTGCGGAAAAGTTTCTGCCTGATCATATTAAAACACACCGGCATACCAAGCGATTGCGTATATGGTCTGCGGCATGTTCAACGGGTGAAGAGCCATACAGCTTAGCCATAACTTTGCTTGATGCTGAACCTAATCTTACAGCGAACTGGGACGCCAAGATATTAGCCACGGATTTGGACACGGAAGTTTTGGCTAAAGGCCAAAGCGGTATCTACACAAAAGACCGTATTGATGGGCTTCCAAAGTCCATGCTGAAAAAGTGGTTTACGCAAGGCAAAGGTGAGAATGCAGATTTGGTGAGAGTTTCTCCAAAGCTTAATGAAATGATCACCTTTAATCAGCTTAACCTTTTGCATAAATGGCCTATGCGGGGCCCATTTGATCTCATCATTTGCCGTAATGTTCATATTTATTTCGATAGGCAAACCCAAGATAGGCTTATTCAACGCTATCACGAGTTGCTCAGGCCTGGAGGAATACTCATTTTGGGTCACAGCGAAAGTATGAGTAAAACACAGACCCAATTTAATCTTCTTGGTCGGACTATATTCGAAAAGAAAGCTGTTCGTGAACCGAAAGAAGGCGGTTCAGCATGTTATTAGCCAATAGAAAGAAAGACTTTCCTCCTTGTCTTCGGGGGTTCGAGCACGTTAATCGTTACTTGGATCGCCAGAACAAGAAAATCGTCGCCAAAATCTTACCCGGTGAATTTTATGTGAGTCGGAGTGAAGAGCTCATTGCAACGACCTTAGGTTCATGTGTATCAGCATGCATATGGGATGAATACAGCAGTATCGGCGGCATGAATCACTTTATGTTGCCCTTAACGGACAAAGAATCGCATGAGGTAACTTGGGGTAATGATCAAAGTGATGCGACACGTTTCGGTAACTATGCGATGGAGCATTTGATCAACGAAATACTGGCGAATGGTGGACTGCGTAAAAACTTAAGAGCGAAGGTTTTTGGTGGTGGCAAGATCATGGAAAACATGAGCGACGTGGGCCACAAAAACTGCCAGTTCGTGATTGATTATTTGGCGACCGAGAATGTCCCAATTATTGCGCATGATTTGGGGAGTACCTACCCAAGGAAAATCATGTTTGACCCTATCAGTGGTAAAGCACATATGAAACGACTCCAGTCAATGCATAACAATACTTTGGTTGATAGAGAGGCCAGCTATCAGAAAAGTATTGCTAACAAACCGGTGGAGGGTGACATTGAACTATTCGATTAGCTGTAAAGTGAGTAGCCGATGATAAAAGTTTTAGTAGTTGATGACTCAGAACTTATTAGGAAAATGCTCGTTGCTATCTTGTCGGAAGACGCGCAATTAGAGGTTGTTGGTACTGCTATTGACCCTATCGATGCACGGGCAAAAATAAAACTACTCAACCCAGATGTCATTACCTTGGACATCGAAATGCCGAGAATGGATGGCATTACTTTCTTAAAGAACTTGATTAGATTACGCCCGTTACCCGTTGTGATGATTTCGACACTCACAGAAAAA
Source organism: Alteromonadaceae bacterium M269 (assembly GCA_004353515.1). GTDB lineage: Bacteria > Pseudomonadota > Gammaproteobacteria > Enterobacterales > Alteromonadaceae > M269. The sequence continues at coordinate 363,010 of SMNZ01000006.1, forward strand.
GGCGCAGATATTACCTTTGAAGCACTGCAAATTGGTGCTGTTGATTTTATTCCCAAACCAAAGCTTGATGTTCGCACTAACTTGGGTGCTATGGCGCATGAGATTTGCAGTAAAGTGAGGTCAGCCGCTGCTGTTGATATCGAAGCATTGGTTACTCAACTATCTAAGTCAGAGCAAAAAGTTGCTTCTCCGAGGATGCTCGAACTCGATAAACCCACATCGGTTGAGCTTATCGTTATCGGTTCTTCTACCGGTGGAACCGAAGCACTTAAATTGGTTCTTTCTCAGCTTCCACCCAATATGCCGCCTATACTGATAGTACAGCATATGCCGCCAGGTTTTACTCTGTCATTTTCCAATCGATTAAATGGTGTGGTGAAACTTGAAGTTTCGGAATTTTCCAGAGATGGAACCGAGCCGAAACAAGGACAGGCCTATATAGCAAATGGTGCCAACCATATGGTTGTTCGTAAAGGCAGAGGAAAGACACTGATTTTTCAGGATGATTCAGATCCGGTGAGTCGGCACAAACCTTCAGTGGATGTGCTCTTTGAGTCGGTTGCTGAGTGCTATGGCAATAAAGCTATTGGTGTCATCCTAACTGGTATGGGATCTGACGGCGCTAGAGGCCTGAAAATGATGCGTGATACGGGGGCGGAGACTATTGCTCAGGATGAGAAAAGCTCCGTTGTTTGGGGGATGCCAAAGGCAGCTGTTGATTGCAACGCTGCGAAACATGTATTGGCATTAAATAATATTGGAAACAAGCTCATTGAGCTATGCCGTCATAGTGAGTGATTAAGGGTCGTAATAATGGAAAGCGTAAAACGTCGTATTACAGTGTTTTTTAACCCGCCCAATGTTTTCTATATCGGGGTTTTTGTCTCTATTGTTTGCGTGGTACTCGTCGGAACAGTCGACAATACTCTGTTAAACATGTTGTTAGTTGCCCTTGTTTCAGCCATATGGATTACGCTTTATCGCAAGAAAGACAGTGCATCCCCTGTTGTTACCTCTCCAAAAACTAAAGTTGTTGCCAGTTCCGCTTCTACTGAACAGTTAGATCGTATTAGTGAGCAGTTTAACTTCATCCTAGACGCAGAGTCTGAGCAGATTAACGATGACTTGGTGCAAATTAAAACGATTCTAGGGGATTCCATCGGAATCTTACAAAGTAGCTTTGGTAATATGAGTGAAAGCACTCAGCACCAATCAAAAATTGCCAATGGTTTGGTGAACAGGTTGACAGGTATTATCGATTCAGAAAACGAGGAAGGTGAGGGGGATGAAGAAACTGAAGGTTTAGTGATTGCCGACTTTATTGCTGAGACCGACCGTATATTGCAGTACTACGTTGATTTGTTAGTTGAAGTGAGTAGCTATAGTGTAGGCGCGATTCATAAGATCGACGAATTGAGTCGCAGTATGGACGGTATGTTCTCTATCTTAGATGAGGTACAAAAACTCGCGAAAGAGACCAATTTATTGGCACTTAATGCTGCTATTGAAGCTGCAAGGGCAGGTGATGCAGGTCGAGGTTTTGCAGTTGTCGCCAACGAAGTTCGTACTTTGTCTGAATCATCTTCGTCACTGAACGATGATATTCGTATTAAGGTTGAGCAAGCGAAAACCAGCATGAAAGACGTCTATGATGAAGTTGCCTTTATTGCCAGCCTGGATCTCAACGAAGCTATTTCGGGTAAATCTACGATAGATGCCATGCTTGAAGATGTTGGTGATATGAATGAAAGTAGTAACGCCATAACACAAGAACTCAAAACCGAGAGTGAAACGATTCAACTTGAAATTGGTACAGCTATTCGTGCACTTCAATTCGAAGACATTGTCCATCAGCTCTCGACACATATTCAGGAACGCCTGGAGCATATCAACGAAATTATTGGCATCACTGATCCAAGGACAGTCCATGCTTCTATAGGAGCATCAGAACTAGACTCAGTAATAGAGAGGCTGACTACTATGAGAGAAGCCTTTAGCAGTCAAAAACTAGAGACTAAAGTTGAGCAAAGTTCGATGGAAGAGGGAGACGTAGAGCTCTTTTAATTAAACAGCACCCTCAAAGCCCAGCTGTCGCCAGGATTCATAGACAAATACAGAAACAGCATTAGACAGGTTCATACTGCGGCTTTCTGGCAACATAGGGATTCTAAGACGCTGTTCCGGTGGTAAGCTTTCAATAATATCATCAGGCAATCCTCTGGTTTCAGGACCGAACAGTAACGCATCGCCTGCGGTGTATTCAGGAACGGTAAAATGGCGAGTTCCTTTTGTTGTGCAAGCAAAGACGCGTTTAGGTTCGCGCTCTGAGATATAAGCTTCGAGATTGGGGTAGCGCTTCACCTTAGCGAATTCATGATAATCCAAGCCCGCGCGCCTTACCTTTTTGTCTTCCCATTCAAATCCTAACGGTTCAATCAAGTGCAACGAAAAACCGGTGTTCGCACATAAACGAATAATGTTGCCGGTGTTAGGTGGGATTTCTGGCTGGTATAAAACGATATCAAGCATGTCGGACATTGAAAGACTAAAAAGTGGCTGAAGGATACATCATCCTCCGTTTTTGGACTACTAATCACTCATTATTAGCGAATGGTATTAGTCTCTGATAAGACACTTTTTATCTCGGACAGGTCGATTCATTGCTATAAAACTGAGATTATAGTGCTAGACCTAATTAGATGGAGCTGTCAGTGCCTAACCTGACGAAGTACATGGCGTTCTTTGTTGCAAGCTTATGGAGCTTTGTATCATGGGCTCAACTGTTACCTGAGCCTCAGCGATACACCTATCAAATCATTAAGCAATACCCTCATGATCCTAAAGCTTTTACGCAAGGCCTGTTGTATTTAGATGATGTTCTTTACGAAAGTACGGGCCGATACGGAGAGTCATCTGTTCGCAAGGTGAATCTGACTGATGGCGCTGTGCAACAAAAGGTGTCGATAGATGCTAAGTACTTTGGCGAAGGTTTGGTTAATTGGAAAGACAAGCTGATATACCTCACTTGGCGTTCTAAAACAGCCTTGGTATTGGACAAACAAAGCTTTAAAGAACTTGATCGATTTACCTATGAAGGTGAGGGATGGGGGATCACACAAAATGGCAAAGAATTGATTATGTCTGACGGAACGCCTGAGATACGCTTTCTAGAGCCAGAAACCTTTGAGGAAAAAAGGCGTATCAAAGTGACTTACAACCAACGCCCGATACCTTATTTAAATGAGCTGGAGTGGGTGAAGGGAGAGATTTATGCCAATGTTTGGCAATCAGATTGGATTTTGCGCATTGACCCTGAATCGGGCGATGTGATTGGACTCATTGATATGAAAGGCCTACTACCACCTGGCACAGTGACTGACCCTCGTGATCATGTTTTAAATGGCATTGCTTACGATGCAAAGCAGGATAGGTTATTCGTTACAGGTAAAAAGTGGCCGGCTTTATTTGAGATCAAGCTTGTTCCACAACCTTAACTGAGCTCCTGCAGATTGGCTTTTTTCCACAGGAGCCAGGTTTATCAAAGAGCAACAGACCCTAGAGTCTTTTCAACGACTAAAAACGCCCTTGGTCAACGTCTTGAATAAAGTCGATTAAGCCTTTGAAATAGGTGATTTGATCATCATACATCGCCATATGACTGCCATTAGGGCAATGTAAATAACGACCATTTTCCACTTCTTCTGCCATCCAACGCTTATGCTCAGGATCCATAGTATCGTGTTGCGCACCAATAACGAGGGTTGGCACCGTAATTTTATGTAAATCAGCTGTACGGTCCCAGTTTTCTAACTTGCCACTTGCGCCAAGTTCGCTTGGCCCTTGCATTGGGATATAGATATTCGGATTCATATGCTTGAATGCACGGTTGACGCCATCTGGCCACTCGTCGGGAGGAAGGCGCAGCACGTGATAAACGTAGTGATGTTCCATGAGCAAAGACAAGTATTCTTCATTGTCGAATTGTCCTGCGGCTTCATAGGCTTTTAATTTTGAGAGCACCGCCTGGTCCATTTTGGCGAAGAACGCTTTCTCCGCGTATTCGTTGTAGGCAGGAATACTGGCCATCATGTTTGAAATAATGAGCCCTTTAAGGTTTTGCTGATATTTCAATGCATATTCCATGGCTAGGATGCCACCCCAAGATTGACCATAGAGGAAGAAGTTTTCGCTATTCAAGCCTAATGCGACTCTGACTTGCTCTACCTCTTCAACAAAGCGAGGCAGATTGACTAAATCCGGATCTCCCGGTTGGTCACTGTAATAAGAACCTAATTGGTCATAGTAGTAGTATTCGATTTCTGCATTAGGGAAAAAGCTGTCAGCGGCTTCCAGATATTCGTGCGTGAAGCCTGGACCACCGTGCAAAAGCAGTACTTTTATGGCTGGGTTGTTTCCGGTTCGCTTAGTCCAAACATTAAAAGTACCTTTCTCCGTTTGAATAGGAATAAGCTTAACACCGCCGCTAAGGACGTCATCTCTGCCTGTGTTGTCATGATACATTGATGGAAGTGATGCTGGAGCCGAGGTTGATTCTTGCTGACAGGCGGATAACGCGAGAAGTACAGCAAAAGCAGCTAATAACCTGAACATAGTGTGAGCCTTTTGTTTTTATCGAAAGAGGTCTAGAAGAACTAATTAATTCCAGAGCGTGTTGGTATTTGTTGTATAGTTTAGCAGCGAGTTGATTGTTATTTAGACAAGGCAGTTCGTGCGATGTGTAGTCATCTCCATGAGCATGGACTAACGCAGTATAAATAACAAACAAACGTTGTCCGAAGGATTCGTTATAAAGGCTTCTCGCTTTTTGTTGCGAACTCTTTGCTTATATTTTATTTATAAGCCCGCAAGCCTACGCGCCAATCAAAAAGCCTTTATTTAGAACGAAACTTATACAGCAGATATCAACACGCTCTAGTATTCACTAAAACGCTATTGCTCGCACTGAAGATTGGGTAAAAGTTGTTCGAACTCTGTAAGTTAATCTGAACTTTAGTTTTCTGCCTTGGCTGATGCAAAGTGAGCAAAAATAGCATTCATGCTAGGTACTCGGAACGAGTCTGCCTCTAGCAGTAACTCGTGCTTAGCATCGTCTATCACCTTAAATTCAGCATTGGGAAGCTTACCAACGACTTGCTGTTGTTTACCGTTATCAACAACCTCATCAGCTCCAGCTTGCAGCAACAAGCAGTGATTTTTGATTTGCTCGGCGTTATCGATGATGTCGTTCATGGCTAATATTGCTTGTTTCAGCCATTGGAAGGTCACACCCCCGAGTTGTGCTTTTGGGTGTTTCTCATATTCGTCTCTAAAGAACCGGTAGCGGGTTCTGCTGTGAGTGAGGACATTCTTTTTGAACGATACTAAGTCGTAGTCCTTCATACCAATGAAATACCAAGGTTCTGACTTAAATAATCGATTCAGGAAGCAGCCAATATTAACCAGTAGATTGGCGATAAATAATGGTAGTGGTGCCGCGATACCAAACATTGGTGCTGAGAACGCCACTTTGTCGAAATGTTCAGGGTACTTCTTTAAGTAGAGTGCCCCAATTGCTCCGCCCATTGAATGGCAAAGTAGGTGCGGGGCCGACTGCTCATTTTGTTGAGCATAAGGTAAAACATAGTCCTGCATGAAGGTGTGCAGGTCTTCAGTATAGCGGTCAAATCCGTCCACATAACCCTTGTGAGGATTAGTGAGCAGGCGATCTGAAAAGCCCTGGCCTATGTGATCATGAATGAAAACGGAGTAGCCATTATTGAAAAGGTCGAATACTACTTCTTTATACTTAATGAGTCCTTCAATGCGCCCTGAACTCACAACTACAGTGTGTTTGGCATTTGGGTTCTTGGCGATAGCGTAGGCAATGTCCTGACCGCCAACACCTTTGAAGTTGCCTTGATTTACCAGTTTTTGCCAAAACTCTTCGATATCCGATGGATAGCGATGTTCTAAATCTGACTCTAAGGAAATACTAAATCGAGACATTGCAAAAACCTAAATGACGAGAAACAGCTATATAAGCTTAACGACTATTGATAAAAATCAACAGTCCTTCTTTATATCAGAATAGGGTAATTTTATTATCACTTCTAATCCAGAGTTTTGTTTGTTATTGCGAGCTTCTATTGAACCGTCGTTCGCGAGTATGGCTTGGTGGGCTATAGCGAGTCCAAGGCCTACACCGCCTGAATCCCGAGATCGTGCTTCTGACAATCGGTAGAATGGTCTAAATATGGCTGAAAGCTCCGCTTCATTCACACCTGGACCATCGTCGATAACACGAACAACAGCATGTTGCTCATCTCGATCAAGCTGAACGATAATATCCGACTCAGCATACTTAATGGCATTACGTACAAGATTCTCTATCGCACTGGTTAATAATGCCGCATCAGCTTCGAGTTGGATCATTTCCGGATGCTTGTACGTTACTGTTTTATTCAATGCTTGTGCTTCAAAACGTGCATCGTCAGTGCAGTGTTGAACGAGCTCTGTTAACTCAAGTGGTTGTTTATCTATAAAATGCGCAGAAGATTGCGCCCTTGATAACTTCAAAACATTTCCGATCATTTGCTCAATTTGGTGAGCTTCCTTTTCAATGCGTTGAAGATGATCGGTATCCGAAGGCTTTCCTTCCTCTCTACTTTGTTGAGCGATACCAATAGCAAGTATTAGACGAGCCAGCGGGGAACGTAGCTCATGAGAGATATCGCCGAGGAGGCGTTTTTGCCCCTGAACTAATTCGTTCACTTGTGAAGACATATAGTTAAAATCTCGGCTGAGTTTGCCAATCTCGTCGGAGCGCTCTGCCGCAGGACCCACTGAAACCCTGAGGTCGCCCTTTGCCATGCGTTTAGTGCTTTGTTGGAGCTCTCTTAATGGTTTAACTAAAGTCCAAGACAACCAGAAACATAAAATGCCACTAATAACCAACGCAAAAGGAATCAGCATCAGAGGGTTTCTTCTAAATAGACGGCGCATCAAACTTGGTGTTAAAGGCTTGCCCACAAATAACGCATAGTCTTTGCCATTAATTGTCGTAGTTGTCGGGCCAAAAAATACAAGATCTCCAAGCTTAAAGCCATAGGCACTATTCTCGTTTAGTAGTTCTGAAAAGCGATCTACTGGCAGGCGTCTAGAGCGCTTGTAGCCGTAAATCGTAACACCTGTACTTTTTTCAACAAGTAATGACGGCGCATTCCGTCGACTACTGATATGCCTTAGCCTTTTTTTAATATGAGATAGCGTAATTTCAGTAGAACCGTCACGCGAAGGAGCTTCTAGGATCTGAACGATTTTAGCGATTTCATGCTTATGACGATTGGGAACAATGGTCAATTGCCTTTCAATCTCTATTTGCCGGCCTATAACAAAGCCTACCGCGACTATAATAATCAGGGTGAGCCAGAACCAGATAAAGATTCGGCCAAATAGAGAACCAAAAGGGTTAAGCTTTGCTAGTTTCATTTAGCCTGCGTTCTCCAGTGACTTAAATAAATAACCAGCACCACGAATGGTTTTAATCGGGTCTTCGCCACAATGTTCACTTAACTTGCGCCTAAGGTTGCTCACATGCATGTCGATGCTACGGTCAAAGGCTGCGAGCCTGCGCCCCAAAACCTGTTCACTGATTGATTCTTTACTGACAACGACAGCGGTATTTTGCATAAAAAGTTTAAGTAAAGAGAATTCTGTCGCTGTAAGCACCAGATCTTGATCTCCGTACTGAACTGTCTGGTCGGCTGGATTAAGCGTTAGTTCGCCCATTCTAAGCGGCTGAACATTGATTGATTGCTGGCTATATTCTGCACGCCTGACAAGTGCTTTGACTCGAGCAGAAAGCTCTCTATGGTTGAATGGCTTTGGTAAGTAATCATCTGCGCCAAGCTCAAGGCCGAAAATACGATCAAAGTCATCGCCTTTTGCTGTCAGCATTAGAATAGGCGTCAGATGAGTGAGGCGAAGCTTTTTCAATACTTCAAAACCGTCGAGCTCCGGTAACATAACGTCAAGCAATATCAGATCGTAGGCTTTACTTCCCGTAGCCATACTGAGCCCTTCCAGCCCATCGTGAGCTAGGTCAATCGTAAACCCCTGAGGTGACAAATACTCTTTCAATAAGCCAGCGAGCTCTTTGTCATCATCAATAATCAGTAGTGATTTTGTTTGCATAATCTCGTTAAGCCGCAATTTTTATAGTGCTTATCCTCAATAAATTTCAACGTGCATATAGGTGGTAACCGGAGAATCCTCCAAGAGCCCAAATACGTCATGCAGTTTGAAAGATGAAGTGTATATCCTACCTTGTTAGACAGTAATTGATATCGCTTACGCCAACTTTACACAACCTTTACATAGGCTTTGCGTTGCTTTACACACTGGTATGTAGACTAACTTCCATACCGTTGGGTATCGCCACCGAGGAGAAGAGAATGAAATTACTGAAATCATTGTTAGCTACATCAATCGTTGCGGGTAGTGTTGGTCTTATGGTTATGAGTGCCAGTGCTTATGCGCATGAACAAGAGTCTCATCACAGAGCTCATCAAATTAAGCGCATGTTGCGTGGGCTTGATTTGACTGTTGAACAACGTCAAGACATCAAGCAAATCATGCGTCAGACAAAAGAAGACGTTAAGCTCTATCGCGAAGATGCCAAGTTGGCTCGCCAAGACATTAAAAGCTTAGTCCAGCAAGGGAGTTGGGATGCGCAGGCGGCTGAAGATGCCATCGATGCTAGTGCTGAGCTGAAAGCAAAAATGGGTCTGCAAAGAGCCGAAACAAAACATCAGATATGGTCACTCCTAACTGCTGAGCAACAAGAGAAGTGGGTGAATCGAATGGATAAACGAGCTTCTAAAGAGTTCCGTGAATTTAATCCAGAACGTCAAGAAAGGTTCTTTGAGCGCTTGGATTTTACTGAAGAGCAAATTGCAGAAGCGACACAAATCCGCGAGCAGAAACAACAAAGTGCTGCTGAGTTAAGAGAAAAACGAAAAGCCTTCAAACAAGCTGAGTTTGAGATCATTACCGCTGATGAGTTTTCTGAGGAAGCTTGGCTGGCACTGCATGCACAGTATGCCGACGACTTTAAACAAGGCCAGTTGATCGCTCTTGAAACAAGAAACCAAATGTTCAATCTTATGACGCCTGAACAACGTGATAAGGCAAAATCAATGAAAAAACGTAAAGGAAAAAGGAGACATAAAAGAGAGCAAGTTTAACTGAGCACATTTATGCTTTTGGGAGGACACATTGCGGCTCGTTAGTTCTATGTTTCATTGAATGTCATAGTGAGTGAGATGTTAGGCAGCATAAGCTTGTGTGGTAGTGGATCTTGTTGTGTTTATGCTTCTTCTAGCCTCTCGTTCGTTATGAAAACCGCAATGTGTGTATTTTAAAAAGCACTGAATTGCATGCTAAAAAAAATCACTTCTTAAGTTGAGGGCCTATGGCCCTCTTTTTCATAAACCTTCTACAAGAGTAGAACTCATGTTTTTGTGAGTGTTGTGACTTCTTTTGCCGTTAGAGTGACTTCTTCTCCAGAAACAACAATCCTTGCATCGTTTGCCATCATCGTTTGTTGCTCGGTTGCAAGCGTAACCTTGCCGGTTGCGACCGCTTGATTAGGTTCACCTTTATCGAACTCTATTCTATCGGCAGTGATGACAAAGGAGTTTGCGCCACCTCTGGTCATTTTCGCATCACCTTTATATATAATCTTGTTATCTGACAAAGTGACGGAGTTCGATTCTAGTGTAACATTGTTAGTGAATTCACTTTGTTTTTCTGTGTCATAGGTGGCTTGACATGCGCTTATGAAAATCGTTGTTAACGCGAGTAAAAACATCCCTCGTAGACCATTTCTGTTTGAGTTAAATGTACGTTGATGTTTGGTTAGCATAGTCATTCTCTCCATAGTTTGTGAACGTGTTTTCCATTGGCTAATTGCCTGTGAAAAACGATGATTAAAAGCCTTGTGAGATTGAGATACTTTCAGCATGGCCTTAGCATAGTGATATAAAATACTGTTGCCACTTTCCTGTAATACGGAGGCATCACAGGAAGCTTCTTGATCCAATTTGAATGCGCGATGAGCAAGATAAATTAAAGGGTTAAACCAAAACGTAGTGACAACTAGGATAGCTGCTAGGTTAAACAGGTTGTCATGTCGCCTAATATGAATCATCTCGTGTTGAAGAATGAGCTTTTGCTGAGTTGCCGTGAACTGTCGTTTGAAGTTTGCTGGTAGCAAAATTTTGTAATTTAGAATTCCCCAAACTGCTGGGCTGCCAATTTCTTCGACAATCAAATGACCATTTGGGTCTGAGCTTCGTTTCTTAGCTTTTTGAATCACACTTTTCATTCGCGTAAAGGCAACTGCTAATGCGAAGAGTTGCAACAAAGCGACGCTAAACCATATGAATACTAATATTGAGGGGATGAAGTTTGAGTGAACTGATTTAATATTACTTGGCACACTAAGAACAGTCGAACCTAAACTATTTACTGTTATTGAAGGGAATTCGAATCCCCATTCAACTGTAGGTAACGAAGAGCCGAATATGTATGTTGCAACCCAAAGAAACGGAAGTGCCCACAAACAGTAAGCCCATTTTGCTCCCCAGAAATGATGGACTGGCTTACGCAATATCAGAATGGCGATAGCGAAAACAGTGATATAAATAGATGCATTGAATAAACTGTTCAGTATTGCAGCTGACATATCACTCATCACTCTGTTCCATCTTTTTGATAAGCGTTTTTATTTGTTCCACTTCGTCATCGGATAATCGCTCGTTTTCTGCGAAGTGGGATATGAGAGACGACACACGTCCACCATAGAATTGATCTAAAAAGCGCTCAGTTTGTGAGTGATAAAACGTTTCTCTCGCAACAAGTGGATAGTATAGGAACTTCCGCCCCTCTTCTTTGTAGCTGACGACCTGCTTTTTCACCAACCTATTGAGTAGCGTTTTGACCGTATTAGGATGCATTTCTCGCTCTTTCTGTATTGAGCTTGTTATCTGACTAGCTGTTAGCGGTGAGCTATACCAGAGCACTTCCATAACTTCTTTTTCAGTGTCACTAATGGAGATCGAGTTAATCATCTAATATTATTTATGTTTACATTTGTAGTTATGTTTACATGTGTAAACGTGAAGTGCAAGAATTTATTTTACCCTATTGGTGAAAGTTGTTAGTTTGGTTCTGAATTGAGAGTGAGTAATGAAGGGCCGGTTCTTCAACACTGAGTTTGCCAAACTTTTATACATATTGGCTTAAGTACGATACATTGAATTCAAAGAGTTAAGGACCGCGAATAGCTCACCTTGAGTTTTGGTTACCAACCCATATTAATGTACAGGTCAACAGACCCTAATTATCGATTACAGAGGCTTCTTACATGTCCCCCTTACAAGATGTTTCCGGCTTACCAGCTTTTTCCAAAATTACCCCTGATCAGATTCAGCCAGCAGTTGAGCAGGCAATCAAGAAATGTAAAGACTGCATTGACGATGTACTAAAGCAAACCGATTTCACTTGGGACAATCTTGTTGTACCTCTGGATGAAGCTGATGACGAACTAAGCCGTATTTGGTCTCCTGTTTCTCATACCAACTCTGTAGTCAGCAATGATGAGCTTCGAGCGGCTCACGACGCTTGCCTGCCTTTGTTGTCTGAATACGGCACTTTTGTCGGACAAAATGAAGGCTTGTACAACGCCTACAAAGCTTTGAAAGATAGCGATGGGTTTGAACAGCTCGATGAAGCGCAACAGAAAGTTATTACAAACACTATTCGCGATTTCACTTTATCGGGTGTTGCGTTAGATGCGGATAGAAAGAAACGTTACGCGGAAGTGAAAAGTCGTTTATCTGAGCTTTCATCGCAATTCAGCAACAACTTAATGGATGCCACCTTAGCTTGGACTAAACACATCACAGATAAAGCTGAGTTAGCAGGTTTGCCTGACTCTGCGATTGATGCAGCTAAACAAGCGGCTGAGTCGAAAGAGTTAGAGGGTTGGCTATTCACGCTAGATATTCCGAGTTACTTACCGATTATGCAGCACGCAGATAATCGCGAATTGCGTGAAGAAATGTATGTCGCATATTCGACTCGAGCTTCTGATCAAGGGCCAAATGCCGGAGAGTTCGACAACTCAGCAATTATTGATGAAACACTGGCCTTGAGGCACGAATTAGCTCAGCTGGTGGGCTTTGAGAATTATGCGGAATGTTCACTGGCTACAAAAATGGCCGACAATGGTGAACAAGTTTTAAGCTTCTTGTATGATCTCGCCGCACGTTCTAAGCCTTTTGCTGAGAAAGATGTCGAAGAGCTTACGCGTTACGCTCAAGAAACGCATGGGGTGAGTGATTTAGCTGTGTGGGATTTGCCTTACTACAGCGAAAAGCTCAAGCAACAGAAATACACCATCTCTGACGAGCAATTAAGGCCTTACTTCCCAGAAAACCGTGTTGTCGATGGCTTGTTTAATGTGGTTTCGCGTTTGTACGGAATTCGTATTGAGGAGCAGCAAGGTATTGATGTTTGGCACAAAGACGTGCGTTATTTCACTATCACTGATCAAACAGGCAATTTACGCGGTAGCTTCTACCTTGATCTCTATGCTCGCGAGCACAAGAGAGGCGGCGCGTGGATGGACGAATGCCGAGTGAAACGTTTATGTCAAGACGGTTCAATTCAAGCCCCAGTAGCCTACTTAACTTGTAATTTCAACAGTCCCGTTGGCGATACACCTGCCTTATTCACTCATGATGAAGTGGTTACCTTATTTCACGAGTTCGGCCATGGTTTGCATCATATGTTGACTAAGATCCAAGTAGGCGGTGTTTCTGGTATCAATGGTGTTGCTTGGGATGCTGTTGAGTTACCTAGCCAATTCCTGGAAAACTGGTGTTGGCAGGAAGAAGCTCTAGCGCTTATCTCTGGGCATTACGAGACAAACGAACCTCTACCTAAAGATTTATTGGACAAACTACTAGCTGCGCGTAACTTCCAATCTGCGATGCAAATGGTGCGTCAGTTAGAGTTTTCTTTATTCGACTTCACCTTGCATCAAACGTTTAATCCTGATGAAGGCGCTAAAGTACAAACTGTCTTGGATAAGATTAGAGAGCGTGTTTCTGTGGTAACTCCTCCTGCATTTAACCGTTTCCAACATAGCTTTGGGCATATCTTTGCTGGTGGTTATGCTGCAGGTTATTACAGTTACAAGTGGGCAGAAGTATTGTCTTCAGATGCGTTTAGTCGATTCGAAGAAGAGGGGATTTTTAATCAGCAAACTGGTCAGGATTTCTTAACAAACGTGTTAGAAATGGGTGGAAGCCGAGAGCCTATGGAACTCTTTGTCGCCTTTCGAGGCCGTGAACCCCAAGTAGACGCTTTACTCAGACATTCAGGTATCGAGTAAATGGAAGAGCAAGGATATTTAGAGCCTTTTTCAAGGCTCTATCAACGTGCGTGCGAACGAAAAGGGGGAGAAAAACGGCTCGAAAGTTTATTAGGACGACCTTTGAGTTCGAATGAGATTAGTCAAATTCCTGATGACAGATTCTTAGCTGAGTTCACCAAAAAGGTGTTCCAGGCAGGCTTTGTTTGGCGAGTGATTGAAAACAAATGGGATAACTTCGAACGACTATTCTTTGGCTTTGATGTTGAAAAAGTACTTTTAATGCCCGATGAAATGCTTGAACAAAGAGCACAGAATCCTGACATTATTCGTAACTACAATCGTGTGAAAACGATTCGAGAAAATGCGCTAATGATTAGCGATGTTAGTCGTGACTATGGCAGTTTTGGTAAGTTTGTCGCCTCGTTCGATAGCACAAATGTAATCGATTTATGGTTGTTTCTTAAGAAACGTGGCGCGAGACTGGGTGGAAACTCTGGACCTTACGCGTTAAGAGCTTTAGGGAAAGACACTTTTGTACTCTCACCAGACGTTGTTGCTTACTTCACCAATCGAGGCATTATCTCCGGTTCTGCGACTTCAAAGAGAAGTTTAACAGCGATACAAGAATCCTTCGCTCAACTTCATAAAGAGAGTGGCCGATCATTGCAAGAGCTCAGCTTAATTATCGCTTTTGGAGTTGGTGATAATAGGGTTGGATATTAATGATTTTTCTTTTTAATCATTGTATCTGTTAGAACGGGACGAGGGGATGTGAGCTTTAAAGGGTGGTATATCGATTTAAGTTGTTAATCAGTCCTCCGAAGGATTATTAAAAGATAAAATATTAAGATTTCATAAAAGTAATGGGATATTTGAAAGTAAACATTAAGTTTAGAGTTATTGTATTCGCTATTGGCCTTATAGGCTTAATAGGTGGTATAGATGACGTTATGACTGGTGAAGCTAGTCGGAAAGGCTTGAACGCTAATGTTAAAGAAAGGCCAATATCCTTTTACCTGACTGTTGGTAGAAAAGCGTTAATAGGTTTAGGTTTGATGATTACTTCTCTTTCTCCTATTTTAGGAAGTATCTCAAGATCAGAAGACAAAAACGAAGACAACTAGAACTGGGTTTATGTCGTTGCTCTGATACGCACGTATTCCAGTTATTTATAAGTTAGGAGTTAGCCTTACTAAGATTGAAACTGCAATGTTTTTGAATTCCGTATTTCGTTTCCGTAAAGCTGTTTTTCAAGGCAATAGATGTTTACTGTGGTCCCTAAGTTATAAAGTGAGGTAGAGAGAATTTATCACTGAGATGAGTAATATCTGAAGAGTATGGATTTTATTTTTGTTACTGTTCGTAATATGAAAAGCCAGTCGTCGACTGGCGTCAACCTTTTGTACAGAGTGTTGAAAATGCAAAGAGAATAGAAACAGCTGTTCAAGAATTTTCCAACCTTTATGGTTTTGAAATTGGTGGAAGCGCGTACGGAATAGATCTGTCAATTGGTAATCCAGAGGGTGGTTTTTTACTACTCCTTTAGTTCATACATATTCCATTGGTGCTGGGTTTGGGTATGGCTTTCATGACGGTACTATTGTCGTTGAGCGTCTATTCTAGGAGACTAGTGTGACTACTTTGAACGTCGATAAAGTGAGTTCAAAAAAAGTAGCTTACTTATTCTGGTTCTATAACTTGATATGTGTATTAAGTGCCTTGGGGATGGCAGCCACCTTATTCATATTTAATATATCGGGAATAGATATTCAACATGCTGGTTTAATACATTTTCTAGAGAGAAATGAAATGTATCTAGTATTCTTTTGTTTATTACTAATACTTTTTATTGCATATATGACTTATGTACTAAGATCATTAGCAGAAATTAAAATAATAAATGAACAGGATGTTATTGTGGATACTTTGAAAGTATCCAGTAGTGATATTTCATCTGTCCGTGAAGTTGTGATATTCAACTATAGTTTTGCATTTATGAAAGTTAAGGGGGTACCTAAATATTGGATACCTAGAAAGAATTTAACTTTGGTCCCATTAGCATTTTATATGAAGCCTAAGAACGAGCTTATCCTGAGGGTAATTGGATGTTTAGAGTGAGATGAAAGGTAGAAATTGAAAATCTGATAAAGTAGGTTTATCTCTAGCTTTTGAGAGAAGAAATATTAATGGATGATGGATACTGTGAATTGAATATTGTCATGTGAGTTTTTGTATCCTAAATGTATTACCTCTTCTTAATAGATCAAACCTACAACTTTAGTCTATAAACTATACTTTCGATATTGATGTCATGATCTGATTAATATGCCTGTGAGAGTCGTTTTATTTTTAGCGTTATTTTTATTAAGTGGAGTTGGATATTCAGCGGAGGAAAGGCAGAAAATCTCTATCGGTGTCGGGAATTTCGAGCCATTTTTTATTCCGAGTGAAGACAAGGGGTTGTTCGTAGAGGTTATCAACACAGTTTATCGGCATTTACCCCAATATGATGTTGAGCTTATCTATCTAAGCAATGATCGGATTGTTCAAGAACTGCGTTTAGGTCGAATAGATGCGGGCGCGAATATCATGAATGCCTCTGGCGAAGACGCTAAATTTTTCTCAGACCCTGTTTTTCAGTACTCAGATGTAGCGATATCTCTGAAGAAAAATAAAATACGAGTTGATGATATTTCTGATCTGGCACACTATCGGGTGGCAACTTTTCAGGGTGCTAAAGCTTTTTTTGGTGAAACCTTTTCTGATGTAGTTTCTTCCAATCCTTATTACGCTGAATATCACAGTGTTCCAACAACAATGCAGTTGCTAGCAAAGGAACGAGTTGATGTTATCGTGATTGACCTGCATATGATCCCTTACTTTATAGATAAATATCTAGAAGGTGAGCTGAAAGCTGAGGATCTATATATTCACCGAATCTTCCCTATCCCCACTGCATATACCTATATGGGCTTCTCGACCAAAGAGATGAGAGATGGCTTTGATAGCGCACTTAAGAAAACCATCGAATCCGGTGAATACGACGCGCTCTATAAGAAGTATCTAATAGCTGAACCTGACTAGCTGATTCAATTCTCTATGAAATCTTGGCTAGTAAAAATAAGATAACGATTGTTAGTAACGCACTGATTGATTGCCAAAAGGCCACGGGGTTACGTTCAATGACAGGTGGTTTAGTTCTAGTCAGGAATTCTGCGCTGGGTTGTTCCAGTTCAAAGATAAACTCCGAAAGCTCTTGGTAACGTTTGTGAGGGGAAGGGTGTACGGCCTTCTTTAGTGTGGTGTCGACCCACGCTGGGATTTCTCTATCCTCTTTTAAAGCTGTTTTGTAGTTAAGTTTTTGCTGGGCTTTATATGTGCGGGCGCCCGCTACCTTTGTTCCGTAAGGAAGTTCGCCTGTCAGCATCTGATAGGTGATAACACCTAAAGAAAAAATATCAGAACGATGTGTTCCAGGCTCTCCTAAAAAATATTCTGGTGCTGTGTATTGTGCCGTACCCAAGATATTTTCCTGTTGGATAGCTTGTTTTGACTCAACTACTCCAGCGACTTTGGTTGAACCAAAATCGATGATCTTCACAATACCATCTTTATCTATCATGACATTGTCTGGGCGTAAGTCTTGGTGGATCATCTCGAGTCTGTGAAAAGCCATAAGCCCTTTAGCGATTTGGGTGACGATTTTCCTCACGCTCTGCATATTGGGTGTAGGGTTATCTCTCATCCATTGCGTAAGTGTTTGCCCGTCAATATGTTCAAAAGCAGTGTAGATGTAGTGTTGCTGTTTAGCTGTTTGCTTGGGTTTAAGTACATGTGCGTTATTGATTCGTTTTGCTATCCATTCCTCTAACAAGAAGCGTTCGAGGTACGCTGGATCATCCTTCAAATCTATGGATGGTGTTTTTATAACAGTTAAAGAGTTAGAACTCGATGAGTGTGTATTTTTAGCTAAATAAACATGACTTCGGCTACTGGAATGAACTTTAGATAAAATGTGGTAACCATCGAAATCGTTCCTTGGGTTGAGTATGGGAGGAAAAGGCAGAATTGTGAGCTCTTTTAGTCGCTCTTGAGCTTGTTTTTCGGGGAGGGTGTCTATTCGTATAATTTGTGCTGTTAAATTATCTTCACTGCCTTGACTATAGGCTGTATCAACTAATTGCTGAGCAGCAGTATTTAAGTCTTGTTCATGGCTTTCTAATACATTAATCATATCCTCGGTTTTGCAATGCTCATAAACGCCATCCGTGAGTAGTAAAAAGGTATCTCCTTTGTTGATTGAGTGGTTTTGGTAGTCACACTCGAACGTCGGATGAATGCCGAGTGCTCGACTCAAATAACTTTCATGTTCAGATATAACTAGACGGTGATCAGTTGTCAGACATTCCAGGCGTTTGTCACGTAATCGATAAACCCTACAGTCGCCTAAGTGAAAAATATGTGCAGTCGCGGATTTGATAACGAGCGCACTGAGCGTGCACACATAACCTTTGTCTTTCTCGTAACGGTAGTCACTTTTTTGTGATTGAGAGTACAGCCAGGAGTTGACGGCACTCAGCGTATGAGTAACAGATTTTTTGACTGACCATGTATCAGATGTACAGTAATAGTCTTCTAGAAGACTTCTGATCGCGTTTTCACTGGCAAGTCTACTGATATTGCTTGTGCTAATTCCGTCAGCCAAACCAAGAGCTATCCCTTTAGAGGATAGCGTCGGTTCATCAGGTACGAATGCGCCGTAAAAGTCTTGGTTTGTTGGCTTGCGTCCTTTGTCGGATGATTGTCCAATAGTGACTTGCAGCTGCTCTGACATCTGTTTGGAGTTCTGTCCCTATCTCAATAGCTTTTGTACGGTAGGAACTTGCCACTCATGGTGATTTTAACCCTGTCTCCTTTAGCATCCTCTTGACGTTGCATATCCATATCAAAGTCTATAGCGCTCATAATGCCGTCGCCGAACTCTTCATGTATTAAGGCTTTGAATGTTGTTCCGTACACACTGATGAGTTCGTAGAATCGGTAGATGAGCGGATCCATTGGGACCGCTGTTGGCAGCGAGCCTTTGTAAGGAACCACTTGTAGTTGAGCAATCGCTTCAGCGGGTAGTTCCAATACTTGGCCTACAGCTTCAGCTTGTGCTTTGTTAAGTGTCATCTGACCAAGCAATGCAGCAGTCGTCCATTCCTTACTTTGTCCGACAACTTCGGCGAGATCTGTCCATTTCAAACCTTTGTTTTGCTTTTGGAGAACGATAAGCTCTGTGACGTCATTTCTTGTCATGGGTGTCATGATATGTCCTTATGATTGTGCGCGTTGAGGGTTGGTTTTTACGTGAGTGGCATAGAGTGTTAAGCCGGTGAAGGCTAGGCCGCCGAATAAATTGCCAAGTACGGTCGGGATTTCATTCCAAACGAGGTAATCCATCACGGAAAAGTCGCCGCCCATGATGATGCCTGATGGAAAGAGGAACATGTTCACGACTGAGTGTTCAAATGCCATGAAGAAGAAAAGCATGATAGGCATCCACATTGAAATCACTTTACCGCTGACAGAAGTCGATACCATGGCACCCACAACGCCCATTGAGACCATCCAGTTACAAAGCATGCCGCGGATAAATATTGTGAACCAACCTGCAGCACCATATTCTGCATAACCTAGGGTTCTCGACTCCCCGATACCGGCGATTTTCGTACCTATTGCACCAGGCTCGATTGAGAATCCGTAGGTGAAGACAAAGGCCATCATAAATGCAACAGTTAGCGCGCCTGCGAAATTGCCCACAAAAACGAGTCCCCAGTTTCTTAGTACGCCACCTACTGTGACGCCCGGGCGTTTATCTATGAGTGCGAGTGGGCATAGAACGAACACACCAGTTAGCAAGTCAAAGCCCATCAAGTAGAGCATACAAAAGCCTACAGGAAAGAGGACGGCACCTAATAGCGCAGAACCTGTGGTGACAATAATGGTAATGGCAAAAGCGGCTGCAAGTGCCAAAATAGCTCCCGCCATATAAGCTCGTATTAGCGTATCTTTAGTTGCCATGAATATTTTTGATTCGCCAGCGTCGACCATTTTAGTGACGAATTCGGATGGAATTAGATAAGACATGTGTTACCCCTAATTTTCATACTCGTTAAACAACATCTTTCAATTTGCGTTGGTGAGAGGTGTCGTTGCCTTGTGCTACTCGGTTTTATTTCGATAAAACGTATTTATCCTCGTCATCTTTGAAAACACTTGTTTGTTGGCTCTATGATTTACCTCAACCACTTAGCTCGCCTGAGTTCATGAGGGTTTAATCGTTCGCCGCTGTCGTGTATTTCCAATGATTGAAGGTGTAGTGCCATGGGGTAACGCAAGGATTGCACCAACTAAATTAATCTTAAATATCAATAGGTAATGAGATGTGGTTGTTTTAGGTGCAACCAAAATGATGCATAAGTGCACTAAATTAGTACTGAGTAAACTCCCCCGCGGGAATAGTTGGGGGAGTTGTTTCTAGTGGGGAGGTTTTTATCGTTTTAATTTAGCTAGCATTTGCTTTGCGTTGTCGTTATTTGGATTGAGACTTAACGATTTTTGATAGTGCTTAACAGCTAAAGCTTTGTCTCCTTTCAACATATAAGCTTCTCCTAAACTGTCGAATGCATTAGCATCGTTTGAATGAAACGTGGCATAAACTGTCAGGAAGTTGATTGCTGCTTTGTAATCCTGCTTTGATAATGCGACATAACCTTGGTTATTAAGCATATTGGGTGCAAGTAAGCGAGATCTTGGATGCTGTTTATACCAACTCTCATAGGCTGCCAAGCTTTCTTCGATACTCCCTGATTCAGCAACCTCGAAAGGCAAAACTTCATCAACAGCTAACTTGCGCATCGCATAACTCTTTAGATCTGTTCCTTGCCTGTGAAAGGTGATGTAAGGTTTGTTGTCCTCGGGGTTGATTTCTACGGACAGTAAATTCGAGTGTGATGGCAGTGCAAACTGTCCATGACCTTGATAGAACAACTCACCTTCGAAAGATTTACCTCCGATTGTTAATGGGTTTCTATAAGTGAGTTTGTCGTCGGCTTGTTCAATGGTAACGATTTGGTCAAAGGCAGATAAATATCGACCAACCAACTTATCCTTTATCTTTGTTGTAGGAGATGTCTCATTCTTAGACAGAGGCTTTTCCCAATCTAGCACTCTGACTATATTCTCTATCATGGTATCAATGGCTGGGTTGCGTTGAGGTGTTGAGGAATTACTGAAAATCATTATGCCTTTGCCATTTTGCATAGTACCCATAACGTGGCCACCCATTCCGGTGTTTGAGCCGCCGTGAGAGAACCAATCAAGATTAGCTGTGGCTTCCAAACGCATCCAACCAGCAGCCCAACCATCGACCTTTTCTAGTGTATGGACTCTGGTTGTTTCTCTTGCAACCCAAGGTGATATCACTTCAGTTTTCTCTCCTGCCAAAGCTTTTTGATATTCAATAACGAATTTAGCCATATCCAGAGGTGTACTCCACATCCCTGAAGGAGCAATTTGAGGACAAATAAGAATACCGTCGCCATTGAGCGTTAAGTCGCTGTTGTGGGCCTTAGCAATGTTCTTGAGGAACTTTTTATGGCCATTCTGATACATGGTTGTGTTTTGCATATCCAACGGCTTAAACAGCATCTCTTCTGCGAGCTCTTGCAACGTTTTGCCGGTTATATCTTCGATAGCAACCTGAGCAATAACATAGCCACCTCCGCTGTATTCCCAATCTGTTCCGGGCGTGAATGTCACAGATATGGGTTTGTTGTAGCGAGGAAGCTTAATGCCATTTAAGCTTTCAACTAATGTAGGGATGTCGTCGCCTAAAAAGAAGTCGGCGAATCCGCCTTGTGTGGTCCCTGCTGTGTGAGTGAGCAAATCGCGTAAGGTAATTTCTCGATTCTTAGTGAAGCCGGAACTGGGCAGGGCCCAACGCTTTAAGTAATTTTTGACGGGGTCATCAAGGTTTAGTTTTCCCTGCTCCGCTAGCATTGCAACTATGGTTGCAGTGACGGGCTTGGATATCGAAGCCGTTGAAAAAGCTGTGGCATTATTAATCTTGTCTTGACTACTCATATCCTTATAGCCAATAGCTTGGCTGTAAACGACTTGGTAATCCTCTACGACGGCGAAGCTAAGGCTGGGGATTTTGGCTTGCTTAATAAATTCTTCGTAGCTCGTTACTTCTCCATTCGAAGCAGTGAACACATTTAATAGCTTTTCGTAATCCTTGCTAGCGTTTTTTGCTAACACGGGTTGCGCTAAACAGAAGCAAAGTGTTAATAAAAAGAGTCGGACGTTTGAGGTTTTTTGAGACATCATACTTTCCTTTATTACGGTTGGTATGGCGACTTTGAAGGAATTGCTGTGCTAAACGGCGATCTATTTCATGAACTGCTCTATAAGATCGTGAACTGCTCAAAATAAGCGGTGACTTCTTGTTAAGATAAATGCATTGATAGTGTTAGAAGGAAAGCGATTTGAGCGTACGTAGACGTTACCTGTTTCTCGGTATACTGCTTTGTAGTTCTTTCTTCTCATTTTTAGTTTGTGCAGAAGAACCTCAAATCATTGCACCGACGGAGTACTTTTTGAGCGAAGGCGATGATGCTCGCTACGCAAGCCCGGATATTGATCGATCATTCTGGCAGCGCCATGAATACAATGGTCTCCCCTTAAGTAACGACATATTCTGGGTTCAATACGACTTTCTGATTGAGCATACGCCCGAAAAGCCTTTAGGACTATTGATTAGTTTGTTAGGCGCCTATGAGATTTATTGGGATGGAGAATTCATTGATGAGAATGGTCGTGTTGGGGCTGATAAGGATGCTGAAATTCCAGGCGACATCGATAAAATTGTATTGATACCCCAGCACCTTGTTGAGAAGGGCAAACACACGGTTAGCTTGCGTATTTCAAGCCAATATCGATACCAAAACAGGCCTTCTGGCTCATTCTGGAGTTTTGTCAGTGAATACGAATATTTAACCCGAATTCCCTATGTTCAGGCGAGTCGCCCTATGGTGATGTCTGGAGCATTGCTATTGGTGGCACTGTATACACTTTTTGTCTTTACTACGGCTTTGCGTCAACCCAGTTATCTCATATTTAGTGGGCTATGTTTTGTCATATTGTCTCTTATCGTTGCAGAGTCTTGGCGGGGAATGTGGGGATACACCTATGATTGGCAAGTCCCGCGGTTGATAATTGTGCTTGGACTTTCCACCGCCGTTGGCGTGTTATTAATAGCGTTTTTCTGTTGGTTTTTCGATTTGAGGAAAGGTGTTAAGCGGAGCTGCATTGGTGGAGCGTTACTAACACAAGCTGTGATTTTATTGAGCTTTGATGGCTTTGATGAGCGCAGCCTTTATGTCTTCTTGATCGGAATTGTCGGAGCAGTCCTGATATGTGCTCTGGCTTGTTATCAGAAACAACGCTATGCACCTATCATGTTGATTGGTTTACTGCTTTTTCTTGCGCCGATATTCGTCAATATCTATGCCTACATGGATCAATACTTCTTTATTTCGTTCTCAGGCTTAATGGTTTTGATGCTCTATACCCTAGCGAACACCATGGCTTCAAAACAAAAGCAACTGATGCAAAGTCAAATTACAGCCGGGCGGTTGGAGCTGGAGCTTGTTAAACGCCAATTGCAGCCTCACTTTATTTTGAATACATTGACTGCGATTGAAGAATGGATAGAGGAATCTCCAGCAACAGCCGTTAAGTTTATTCAAGCGCTGGCGGATGAGTTTCGCTATATGGCCGAGATGTCTTCCAGGCAGCTTATCTCACTCCAGGATGAAGTTAGTTTGTGCCAGTCTCATATAAAAGTGATGGGGTACAGAACCAATGTTCAATTCAGTTTATCAACTCGTTTAACGCAATCGACACTGCCGATACCTCCCGGTGTTTTGCTGACATTTTTGGAGAATGCGATATCGCATAATCATTATGTGAGTGGCCAGGTTTCGTTTGAATTGGTGCAAGCAAAAGTCAATGAGCGATATCAGGAGATTGCACTTAAGGTGCCTATTACACAAAAGCTAGGACAGGATAAATCAGAGACTGGTATTCGTTTGGGTATAGGGAGTCAGTATATTAAAGCGCGAATGAAAGAAAGTTATGGAAGCGATTGGGAGATGGGCTCATCAATGGACAGCGAATATTGGCAAGTGAAACTACATATGCCCATAAGAGAAACGTCTGAAAGTGTAGATACCGTAAAGGCAGTTAGCGCATGACAAGTATTGTTATCGTCGAAGATGAATATATGGTCGCAAAACGCTTGAAGCGTTTTGTTGAAGCCGCTTTTGGTGAGCAGACAATTAAGCTTCACCTTTGTAGCTCTCTTGAAGATGCTCAAGATTATCTGTCTGAGCGTAGCATTGATGTTCTTTTCCTGGATTTGAATTTGAGAGGTCAAGATGGTTTCGACCTACTCAAGCAGCAGCTGTGTGAGAGCTTTCATACTATAGTGGTTTCGGCTAACAGTGATAGAGCAATCGAAGCTTTTGATATTGGTGTATTAGACTTTGTGGCTAAGCCTTTTACGCAAGAGCGTATCCAAAAAGCCGTGGATCGTTTGTCGCAAGCACAGCAAGGTAGAAGTAAATACCTGAGTTATAAGCATCTGGGAAAGATGATGCTGTTAGCCGTGCAGGATATCCAGTATTTAAAAGCCGAAGGACATTACTGCGAAGTTTCAACGCTAGACAACCAAAACATACTGCATGATAAGAGTTTAGATAAACTTATGGCCTTGCTACCCAATAACTTTTATCGCATACATCGTTCTTATGCTGTTTCTCTTGAGCAGGTTAAAGCCATTGAAGCACAAGAAGGCAGTAAATATTGGTTGATATTAAAAGATGGACAAAAGCTACCAATTGGCCGCACAAAGATTGCTGATTTGAGAAAGCACTTGTCGAATCAGTTGAGTACAGGGGCGAGCTAAGTGGCGAGGGTAATTGATGTATCTTTACACGACTTTTACAAAACTGTGAGAGCCTTATTTAGCAAGCTCTGCAGGGGGGCTTTTCAAGATACTGTAGGATAATTGGAACAATGGCTTCGTGAGTCACGGAATAAACGCCAGTTGTTACGTGTCTACATGCTTTTAATTGTCCTTATTTTCAAAATATGCCTAGTTCGAATTTGTTACGTCACCTGTTTTCCATCACTGCAATTGGAGTTTCCGCGGCAGTATTATTCATTCTTGTCCAACCACTTTTCGGTATGGAGACAATTACCAGTCGGCATTCTCAAGCTTATATATCTCAAGGCGGATATTCAGATATTGCGGCTATCACCTTATCTTGGGGGCTACATACACTTGTATCTATAGTCTATGCGACCGCTTCAATTGCAATATATACACTCAATAGCTCGAAGTGGGTCTCATTAGGCCAAGTTCTCCTTTTAGGTTGGGTTTCGACGTTAATAGCAACACCTGCCAACGTTATAGCAATAAAAGTAATTACCTTAGGCTATTTTCCTGACTTCTCTACTGTTCCCCCTCTAAACGGAGATGTAGGACCAAAACTGTGGCTACATATTGTATTTTTCGTACTGGTTTTAGCCATGGCTTATGCACTTGATTACATTAAACGCGATACTAGGCTAAGTTATCGTAGGAGAGCTTGATGTTATCCCTATATGCGGAAATTAAGTCCTGATATCAGTATTTTATAATCCCCATATAATCTTTGCTTATCTGTAAGTTTCTGAAAAATAAGGGTATGTTGAGTGGCATGCAAGTTGCGATTGTTAGCCTTTAAACATGTATAAGGCTTTTCTCATATGAGATTGTTGTATTTATTGCTATCAATGGTTTGTTTCTCAACATTGGCTCGAGATCATATTCCGATGGAAATTGCTGATTCGGGGCACATGGTTGTTGAGGTGGTCTTGAATGATTCCATTAAGACAAAGTTTATTATCGACACAGGTGCAGGTGCTGCTGTGGTGCCACAAGCTATCTTTGATAAGTTGAGCGTATCTAGTGATGCCGTGTCATCGGTCAACGTGCAAGGGGCTAATGGTGTTGTTGAAGCAACCTTGTTCACTTTGGATAAGCTTCAAGCCGGTAACTCAGTTGTCAAAAACTTAACCAGCGTAGTTCAAAAAGGGTATAACTTACCTGGCGTAGATGGTGAGTTAGGCATACTGCCTCAAAACTTTCTGAATCAGTTTTTAGTGGAGTTCGATCTTTCTTCTAATCAATTCGGCTTGCATACACCAGAGTCTGAAGTCGCTAGTTTGTATTCTGATGAAAACTTTATTGAAGTGCCTTTAACCTTTAATCGTGGGAGCTTTATAGAGTTTCCAATTGAGGTTGCAGGTAAGGAGCTGCACGGACATTTAGACAGTGGTGCGGGTAATCACGTATTAATGACATGGAAAGCCGCGAATAAAATAGGAATAAAAGAAAGTGATGACAATGTCAAAGTGATTACTCAATCCAGAGGTGCATCTGGAGAAGCTTTTGATATCAAAGGAACAGGGCAACCAGAAGATATTCGATTGGGTGGTGGCATCTTGGAAAATGTCAGCATTAATATTGCGGACTTGCCGGTATTTGACCAGTTTCCATGGACAGATGGTGTCGTTGGTAATCTAGGCATCGGCGTGTTTAAAGGTAAGCGTGTTTTGATTGATTACAAAAGAAAACTTCTGTCCTTTACTCAGTAATACTGATTTCGAATAGGTGCGTTGAAAAGAATCCACCATAGGCATGCTATTTGGTCTGAATTTCATTAGAATGTGCGTTCATAGAAATAGGAACGACCATGACAGAACAGACTTCTTCTTCAACAACGCACTTTGGTTTTAAACAGGTTGAATCAACACAAAAAGCTTCTATGGTGGCTGATGTGTTTCATTCGGTAGCTGCCAAATATGACGTAATGAATGATTTGATGTCTGTTGGCATTCATCGTTTGTGGAAACGTTTTACTATTGATTGCAGCGGTGTCCGCCCAGGCCAGAAAATATTAGATTTAGCTGGTGGAACCGGAGACCTAACCGCTAAGTTTTCGCGGCTTGTTGGTCCTAAAGGACAAGTTGTTTTAGCGGATATCAACGAGTCTATGGTAAAGGTCGGACGCGATAAGCTCCGTGATATGGGTATTGTTGGCAATGTTAATTATGTGCAAGCGAATGCCGAAGAGCTCCCTTTCCCTGACAACCACTTTGATGTCATAACTATCGCTTTCGGCCTGCGAAATGTTACAGACAAAGATAAAGCACTAGCGTCTATGTATCGTGTGCTGAAGCCAGGTGGACGCTTATTAGTCTTGGAGTTTTCAAAACCGACTAATGAACAGTTTGCGAAAGCATATGACTGGTATTCCTTTAATATTCTCCCGAAGATTGGTCAAATCGTCGCTAACGATGGTGACAGCTATCAATATTTAGCGGAGTCAATTCGTATGCATCCAGATCAAGCAACTTTGGAAGGGATGATGCAGGACGTTGGCTTTGAGCAGACGAGTTATCACAATTTAACCGGTGGTATCGTTGCACTGCATCGAGGGTTTAAATTTTAATGCCTGCACCTCAGTTAGCCCTTGCGGCCATTGAAGGTGCTGTTAATCGCCTACTTAGTTTAGATCCCGAGACTGTTAGCCGTTTAAGTAAATTAGCTGGCAAGCAACTGGCAGTTAATATCAAAGAATTGAATATGACAGTCGTCGTTGCATTTTCAGATCGGATTGATTTGTTGCTACCTGATGAGAGCGTGTTAGAAAAAAGCTCTGACAAACAAGATGAGTGGGATTGTAAAATAACTTTGTCTTTGTGGAGTATTAAAGAACTCCAAGATCCCAGCCGTATCACGCAGCTTATAAAGCAAGATAAACTGGATGTTCAAGGCGACATGCAGATTGCTCAGGACTTTTCATCTCTAATGAAAGAGTTGGAAATTGATTGGGAAGAGCATTTATCACACTACACCGGTGATGTGATTGCCCATCAAGTGATGAAAACCGGTAAGAAAGTCCATGAAACAGCACTTTCTCAGTTGCAAAAGCTCGGCAAAATGATCTCTGAAGGTGCGATTGAAGAGAAGAAAGTTGCAGCACCAGCAATTGCTGTGGTGCACTTTTCTGATCAAGTTCATCAAGTCAGAGCTGATGTTGAGCGATTACAAAGTCGGGTTGATATTATTGCTGCTAAGCTAAAGGACTAAAATGCGATTATTGCGTTTTTATACCATCCAGAAAACGTTATTAGAACATGGCTTGGAAGAGTTGATACCGCCCAAGTGGTGGCCCTGGTATATGCAACTCGGGCGTGTCTCGGCATTTTGGCTTCGTAATAAATACCCTGATAAATCCAGAGGTGAGCGTTTACGTCTTGCGTTGCAATCACTTGGGCCAGTTTTCGTCAAACTAGGGCAGATGCTCTCAACTCGCCGTGACTTGTTACCTAAAGATATCGCAGATGAATTAACTTTGCTGCAAGACCAAGTAGAGCCTTTTGATGGAGAAGAAGCGAAATCTATCATACAGCAGTCGCTGGGTATTGCTCAGATTGAGGATTTATTTACCGACTTTGAGCTTAAACCTTTGGCATCAGCCTCCATCGCTCAAGTCCATAGCGCTAATCTAAAAGAGTCGGGTAAGCAGGTTATTGTCAAAGTTATTCGTCCTAATATTAAACATACGATAGAAGCTGATATTAGCTTGATGGAAGCCTTGGCTGAAGCTGTGCAAAAACTACTGCCAGATGGAAAGCGCTTAAGACCTGTTGAAGTGGTTGAAGAGTACCGTCGCACGATTTTAGATGAATTGGATTTGCTACGAGAAGCTGGAAACGGTATCCAACTTAGAGCAAATTTTGAGGATTCTCCGGCCTTGTATGTTCCAGAAATATACAGTGATTACTGTCGCAACAATGTGATGGTGATGGAACGTATTTGGGGGATTCCAGTTGCCGATGTTGAACGCCTGGAAGAAACGGGCGTTAATATGAAAAAGCTCGCTGAACGCGGCGTTGAAGTGTTCTTTACGCAGGTGTTTCGAGACAGCTTTTTCCATGCTGATATGCATCCAGGCAATATTTTTGTATCGCATGATCATCCAGAAAATCCACAGTATATCGCTATTGATTTTGGGATTGTTGGTACGTTAAATCGCGAAGACAAACGCTATCTTGCTGAAAACTTTATTGCCTTTTTCAATCGGGATTATCGCAAGGTTGCTGAGTTGCATGTGGACTCAGGTTGGGTACCAGCAGACACGCAAATTGACGACTTCGAAATGGCTATTCGCGCAGTCTGTGAGCCTATTTTCCAAAAGCCTTTAGATGAAATTTCTTTTAGCAATGTGTTGCTTCAACTTTTCAACACAGCACGTCGCTTCAATATGCAGGTTCAGCCTCAACTCGTCTTGCTTCAAAAAACCTTGCTGTATATCGAAGGTTTAGGGCGTCAGCTATACCCTCAATTGGATTTGTGGTCGACAGCTAAACCCTTCCTGGAAAACTGGATGAAAGAGCAAATAGGCCTTTCAGCTATGGGTAAAAAGATTAAGTCGAATTTACCGTTTTGGTCAGAGAAACTGCCTGAGATACCCGATTTGGTCTACGATACACTCAAGCAAATGCGACATTTACCGGAGCAGCAGAGAATGCTCGCAGATAAGCAGGCGCAACAGCAGACCTTTTTAATCAAGATGTTGTTTTATGGGCTATTTGCAGCGAGTAGTGGCATTGTCGCCATGATGCTACATAGCATGGAATACCATGGCTTCTATTCCAGTACTGCATTAGGTGGCAGTATCTTTGGCTGGTGGAAGGCATGGCGTTATAGCCATAAAGCAGTGTCTAAATCTCACTGAATCCTGTACTTCTATACCCTAAACGCTTTCAAGGATGACGGGTATGTTCAAAAGAAGCCTTCGACTCGCATTGCCATACCATAAGAAGCACGAAAGCTTTCGTCTCTAGGCCACATAACAAAGGGCTCTAATTCAAAAAACAGCCAATCTCTAACGGCGTTTTTACGGATTTTTGCGCTGGCGAGGTATTCATTGACCTGGTAATTGGGTTGGCTATTACCTTCGAGGAATAATCCGTACACTAGCGCTGTCTTTTCATTTTTCTGTTGATACAGAAACCAGCTATGCTGCCATAACCAGTCGTTAAACTCGTCTCGATAGAAAAAACGGTTATCAAATCTGAATAAATAATTGCTACTTAAATCTCTGTCATATTGGAGTTGCAGAGTGCTGCCTAAACCGTCGCTTGAGTAGAAATAACCGGACGCCTGAAACTTTACGCTGCTTTTTTCGTTAATTTCGTGTCCCGCATAGTAAGTGCTCCTAACAAAGGGCTGTGCTTTACGACCTATGCCGACTCTGTGAGACCAAGGGCTATCATCTTTTTTACGAAATCTAACCGCTAAATTAAAACGGTTACGTCGTTGCAGTTCTTCGTTCTGCGCAGCGCGGACAGTGGTATTTTCCTGCTCTTCATCGAAGTCTGAGAAGATAACATCGACCTGGTTTTTAAGGTTGGGCAGACGAGCTCTGAGTCGGATACGAGTTTCAAACTCACCTAAAGCGCGTGTTCTGGGCTCCCAGGCTAAAGAGATTCTCGCCTGCGCTTTTGCTTTTTCGGTTAATTCGAATTGCTCGTCGACAAAAAAGTTATCGAACCACTGTGCACTGCTTTGTACAGACTGACTGATATGCATGTGCATGGTGTCTAGCCAGATGGTTTTTGTTTCTTCTTGCGCTCGAACTTGGGCTGCCCAGCTGAGGGAGCTTAAGCAAAGGATAGTTAAAATGGCTTGATAAGCCTTGTTCTGACAGCAACTTCTATAAATAATCGAACGCCTATTTACTTACGCAGTCTAATTTAAGTCTAGTCCAGATTAAGCAAAATGATATAAGAGTGGCTGATTACTAATAGCTACGTATAATAGGGGCTAATTAAACAACAGAATGTTAACGAATTTTGGAGTAAAGCATGGGCGGCATTAGTTTATGGCAGCTATTGATCATCTTGGTTATTGTATTGTTGCTGTTTGGAACAAAGAAATTACGTAACCTGGGCGGTGATTTGGGCTCTGCTGTAAAAGGATTCAAAGGCGCTATGTCTGAAGACGATAAAGGCGATGACAAGGACGCAGATTTCGAGAAAAATCAAACTGTCGAACATAAAAAAACGGCTGATGAAGCAGAACCAGTAAAAGCTGAGCAGAAAGAAAAGTCAGAATAATATGTTTGATATTGGCTTTTGGGAGTTGTTGGTTATCGGTGTCATGGCGCTGTTGGTGCTGGGGCCTGAACGATTGCCGGGTGCCATTCGGTCAACTAGTCGTGTTATTAAACAGGTTCGTGGTGTTGCCACTGGCTTTAAGCAAGAAGTCTCAGAACAACTTCGCATCCACGAACTGCATGAAAATTTGAAAAAAGCAGAAGAGCAAGATCTTCGTAACCTGAGCCCAGAGTTACAAGAGGCAGTTGATAAATTGCGAGAAGCTGCTGATTCTGTGAACGAGCCTTATAAAAAAGATAAAGATGTCTGAAGCGAGTAGTTTGTTTGAGCACTTGTTAGAGTTGCGCAGTCGGATACTGCGTGCGCTGTTGAGTGTGTTGATTGTATTCCTATGTTTGGTCTATTTCGCTCAAGACCTTTATCACTGGCTGGCTAGCCCTTTGTTGGCGGCACTTCCGGAAGGTTCTCAGATGATTGCAACTGACGTCGCATCTCCATTCTTTGCACCTTTTAAGCTGACCTTAGTGTTATCCTTTTTTATAGCGATACCCGTTGTGTTGTATCAGACATGGGCTTTTGTAGCACCGGGATTATATCGAAATGAGAAGAAGTTAATTGCACCGCTGTTAGTTTCCAGTACGTTGCTCTTCTATATGGGAATGGCTTTTGCGTACTTTGTTGTCTTTCCTCTCGCCTTTGCATTTTTTACCAGTGTTGCGCCTGAAGGCGTTAACATCAGTACTGATATTTCAGCTTATCTGGACTTTGTCCTTAAACTATTTTTTGCATTTGGTGTCTCATTTGAGATACCCATAGCAATCGTTTTGATGTGTTGGACGGGCATGACAACTCCACAAAACTTAAGGGAAAAAAGGCCTTATGTGATTGTTGGCGTTTTCGTTATTGGTATGTTATTGACGCCACCTGATGTGATTTCACAGACATTACTCGCCCTACCTATGTGGTTACTTTACGAGGTGGGTATTTTGGTTGGGAGTATCTATACTCGCGGACCTTCTAAACAAACAGAAACTGAACAAGAAGAGCAAGAAAATTTATGAATAAAGCATTATTGGGGGCTATTTTAGGGGCCTTTCTATTTCCTGTAGCTGCTCATGCCGAAACAATTTCTCAAGCATTGTTAGATTGCAGCAAAGAGTCGAATACCCTTAAGCGCCTTGTATGTTATGACCGTCTTGTGAAAGACATTAAGCAGTATGAAGATGGCGAGCTCCCAGCATTTAGTTTGCCTAACTTTGAAGTTTCAGATAGTGGGCAAAATACAACAGCACCTTCTGCATCAGCAACTCCGAGACCTGCACCTAGGCAAGAGCAATCGGTGAACCGTGATGCAGATGCTGATTTTGGATTAGCTAGACGCGACGAAGATAAAGATAAGAAAGTTTATTTTACTATCGCTAAGATCGAGAAAAGTGGACGTCGTAATGTTTTACTGACGTTCGAGAATGGTCAGGTTTGGAGACAGACTGATGGAGAGTCGTATCGCCTTAAAGTAGGTGATGTCGTTTATGTTGAGCGAGCAGCCTTGGGCTCGTTTGTTCTGAGTAAAGATGATATTAAGAAACGTATACGTGTTAAACGAGAGCGGTAGTGTCTTGGTTTGATGTAGGCATCAATTTAACAGATCGTCGGTTCGAGAAACGAATTGACGATCTGTTAAGTCACTCGGCTAACGCAGATGTTAGCCACCTTCTGGCTATTGGTACCAGTTTAGAAGATAGCCTCGATACTCTCGACTTAATACGAGAGAAAACTTCCCGCACCATCACAATTAAAAGTACCGCTGGTTTTCATCCTCATAACGCTAAATTGATGAAGGATGGTGACAGTGAATCACTAGCCGCTTTACTCAATCAACCAGAAGTCGTTGCTATAGGCGAATGTGGCTTGGATTTTAATCGCAACTTCTCGCCTCCCGATGTACAGCTTAGAGTTTTTGAAACACAGCTAGAACTCGCCAGTGATTTAAAACTACCGATTTATCTGCATGAACGAGACGCGTTCGAACACCAGATTCAGCTTTTACGTAAGTATTCGTCAGCCGCAGCTAATGGTTTAGTGCATTGTTTTACAGGGAATGTTGAACAGCTCAATCACTATTTAGAATTAGGCCTATCTGTTGGTATTACTGGTTGGGTTTGTGATCCGGAAAGAGGGAAGGAGCTGCGTGAGGCCTTGAAAGAATTACCTTTAGATAAGCTGTTGTTAGAAACAGATGCACCTTATTTAGCACCTAAAGATATTCGTCCACGCCCAAAATATAATCAACCTTCATTATTGCCTCATATTGCTCAAACTGTTGCCGATATTAAACACATTTCTGTCGGCGAGCTTAAAGAGCAAAGTTTTGCTAATGCATGTCGTTTATTCTCCATTGATGTTGGAAGTCGTTAAATGAACGATTTTATTGAGTGGTTGGGGCAACGGATTTGGCAATCCTTTCTCACATTAGCTGTTTTAGCTACCGCGTTGTTCGTTATCGCAAAGATCACTAACGTTGCGACGAAGAATACGCCTTATGCTGAACTCAGCAATCGTGTCGCTTACATCGAAGACACTCAAAGTGAATTTGGTATTGAAGATGTTTTGTCGATTGAAGATTCGTCGTGGAATCGGATGTCCTCGAGTGACATGTCATGGGGAATGCATCACTCACCTGTTTGGCTAAAAACCTCACTACCACAGCTCGATGAACGGCATGAATGGCTCTTAGAAGTCGACAATATATTGCTCGACGAACTTGATATTTGGTTTCTCTATGGCGGCTCTCGCGTCGATTATCACGCGGCAGGGGACGGTATCCCTCTTGCAGTAAGGCAGTCTGAGCATGCGCAGTTTATTTTTCCTATTCCTCATTACAAAGAATCACCCATCACTCTGATTGTTAGAGCAAAAACGGGGGGGACACTGAATCTACCGATTTATGTCTGGCAAGAGCCTAACTACTGGGTATTCCACGGAGAACATAACCTCGTTGTTGGTTTATTTTTGGGGCTTTTAATCGCTATTGGATTAAGCAACTTTTTCTTTTTCATAACCACAGGCTCAACCAGCTTTTTATACTATTTTAGCTACGTTATGGCGGTCACATTGACGTTGGCAACTATATACGGTGTCGGCTATGAGTATTTCTGGCCAACAACGAGCTGGTTGCAAGCCCACGGCATAGCAATCTTTGCCAACCTGTCTGTCTTCTTTGCAGCTCTCTTTGGTAGGGCAACATTCGAGGTTGATAAGGTGAGTAAGTTGCTTGACCGGATATTGCTGGGTTCAGCCTATACTTTCCTGGCCGCGAGTGTGGTTAGTATTTTTGTGCCTTACGTCATTACGATCAAAGTTTTCTTGGGAATGATGACGGTCTTTGTGGCTTTTAGCTTGTTCTTGGGTACTTGGCTCTGGTTTAACGGCAAACCCATAGCGCGAGTGTATGTGATGGCATGGAGCTTGGTTTTACTTTTCGGGCTTTTAACTGCCATGGGAAGTTTTAGCATTGCGGGCGTTTCGTCGAGCTTTAGGTACAGCCCACTCTTAATTAACGTTATCGAGACTATTGTGTTCGCGTTGATCCTGGCGTTTGAGCACAGGCGCAAGCAGGCGGAGCTGCAGGAAACTTTGTCTGAAGCGCAAGAAGACCTTTCATACAAAGTTGAAGAACGAACCCTTGAACTACAAATTGCGTTACGAGAGTTATCAGAGATTAACAATGAGCTTGAGAAAAAGAACTCATTGGATGCTCTTACGGGTATCAAAAATCGACGCTATTTCGATAAAAAGTATGTTGCAGAGGTGAGGCGTAGTCGTCGTGAGCAAACAACTCTCTCTGTGGCTATGGTTGATATTGATCACTTCAAGAGCATCAACGACAATTATGGGCACTTGGTGGGGGATGCTTGTATTCAGCACGCTGCTAATGTCATTCAAAAAGAACTTAAGCGCCCGAGTGATGAAGTTTGTCGCTACGGTGGTGAAGAGTTTTCAGTTATTCTGCCTAATACTGATAAAGATGGTGCAACAGGGTTACTCGAAGATATTCGTCGGTCACTTGAAAATTCAGTGGTTGATATAGAAGGGCACCAAATCAGTATGACCTTAAGTGGTGGGATAGCAACAGCAAAATCCCAATGGCAGGGTGACGAATCTAAATTAATAGCGGTTGCTGATAGGGCCTTGTATGAATCGAAACAAAAGGGTCGTAACCGTATTATCCATCATTACTTGTCTGAGGAAGACTAGAAAATGTTAACTATGCAGTATCCAAATACGAGAGCAAGACGTTTGCGTAAAGCGCCGTTTTCTCGTGCACTCGCAGCAGAAAATACTCTGACTGCTGCAGACTTGATTTACCCCATGTTTGTTCTCGAAGGGGAAAACCAGCGTGAAGCTGTACCTTCAATGCCTGGTGTTGAGCGATTATCTATTGATTTATTGGTAGAAGAAGCCAAAGAGCTTGTTGAACTTGGTATTCCCGCTATTGCTATCTTTCCTGTCACGCCGCTAGAACTGAAGTCTCTCAATGCTGAAGAGGCTTATAATCCTAATGGTCTAGCACAAAGAGCCGTCCGAGCGCTTAAAGCGGCTCAACCTGAGCTGGGCGTTATTACTGATGTTGCGCTTGACCCTTTCACCGTCCATGGTCAAGACGGCTTAATCGATGACGATGGCTATGTGTTAAATGATGCAACCAATGAGGTGTTGATAAAGCAAGCTTTGTCACATGCTGAAGCGGGTGCAGACGTTGTTGCGCCTTCAGACATGATGGATGGCCGCATAGGGCTGATTCGTCAAGCTCTCGAAGAGAATGGTTTTGTGAATACTTGCATTATGGCGTATTCAGCAAAGTATGCATCAGCTTACTATGGCCCCTTTAGAGATGCTGTCGGTTCAGCAGGAAACATCAAAGGCGGTGATAAGAAGACCTATCAAATGGATCCCGCTAATTCTGATGAAGCGCTCAAAGAGATTGCGTTAGACCTGAACGAAGGCGCTGATATGGTGATGGTGAAGCCAGGAATGCCTTATCTTGATATCGTTCGACGCTGTAAAGATGAATTTAAAGCGCCTACCTTTGCTTATCAGGTGAGTGGCGAATATGCCATGCACAAAGCTGCTTTCGCGCAAGGCTGGTTAGATGAAGATAAAATCGTGCTTGAATCTCTATTGGCTTTTAAACGGGCGGGTGCAGATGGCATCTTAACCTATTTTGCCAAACAAGCAGCAAAGCTACTTAAAGCAGAGTAAAAGATAAGTATTTACTAAGTACTGACCGGAATTTGTATCTCTATTGAATAGAGGTACAAAGCGGGGTTAGTAAAAGTCCAATTGCCACCCAACCTTATGTTGAAGCCACTTTTCGTTTGCGAGCTCGACATCAATTAACGGGTGGCTTTTCAGCCAGCCTTCTGGGAAAACCAAACACCAGTTCTCGGGTGAGATTTTAAGCTCAATATCTGGCAGCAAGTTGTCCTTTCTGCGCACACATAACACATTGGCTAAGCGAATAATGCGACAAAGTACATGCATTGCATGTTGATGTTCTTTGGGATAACGAGAGAAGACGTCAATTTCTATACTTTGTCTGTGGCTCAGAACGAGATCGCGAATGCAATTCTGCTGAATCTGTGTGAAGCCATTGAGTTGCATGTGATCGAGAATATAGGCGCCATGTTTATGATGCAGCTTATATTCGATGTGCAAGCCAATTTCATGGAGCAGCGTAGCAGCTTTGATGATTGCGTCGGCATCTATGCCTTTAAATGAGTAATGTTTTGAAGCTTGTTGCAACAAGTTAACAGCCACATGCCTTACCCGCAGTGCTTGGGGAAGCTCAATATGAAAACGTGAAACTGCACTATCTAAAGACTGATTACGTATATCGTTGTCATGTTTATTTTCTAACATGCCGTATATCAGGCCTTCTCTCAGTGCTCCACCAGAAATCTGCATTTCTTCAATATCGAGCATTTCGAATAAAGCGATAAGGATAGATAACCCACTAGGGAATATAGCTCTACGCGGCTCGGTTAAGCCTTTAATTTTAAGGTCGTCCAGATTTTTACAGGTAATACACTGTTCTTTCAGCTCATGCATGTAATCGAGCTTAATCGCATCGCTGATGCCTTGTGTGACCAAGATTTCGGTAATAGCCTGAGGGGTACCAGAAGCACCTAAACATTGTTTCCAGGTAAATGCCCTAAAAGTATCAGCATGAGGTTCTAATAACTCTTTTGCCGCGCTTATCGCTTTTTCGAAGTTACTTGCAGTGAGCTTTTTATCTGAAAAATAGCGCTCGATAAAAGTCACGCAGCCCATATTGATACTGGTGAGGTGTATAGGTTGCATGTCATTGCCGACTATGACTTCGGTACTGGCACCGCCAATATCGATAACAAGAGAGTTACCTTGATTAGCAGACGTATAAGCAACACCTAAATAGATTTGCCTTGCCTCTTCTTCCCCTGAGATGACTTCGATTCGGTTTTGTAAGATATCTTGCCCTTTCGCTAAGAACTCAACCGCATTAGTGGCTAGTCTGAGCGTTGCAGTAGCTACGACTCGCACATTATGTGGAGGTATGTCTTGCAGACGTTCTGCGAAGGATTCTAAGCATTTCCAACCTCGAGAAAGGCTATCGGCATCTAGTTTATTGTCTTCATCCAAACCGGCTGCAAGACTAACTTTTTGTTTAACTTTACCTATTATTTGGACGTTACCTTCGGCAACTTTTACGACAACAAGGTGGAAGCTATTTGAGCCAAGATCGACAGCAGCATAAAGCTGGCTATTAGGTGTGTTTATATTCGTACTAGTCATTAACAATATTTATGTGTTCTTGTGTTACCTAAACTGATTTCCTGTCTATTTTCGAAGGTTATTAAATAGGCTTGCTATTCGCAAGCCTTCCTTTCCTTGGCTAAATACCCGTTCGCATTATTTGTGGCTCTTTTGTCCTTGGCGCCTATTGGGTTTCTTACTGTAATTCCGCCCACTCTGACTTCGCTTTCTATAAGATGGTTTGGGTGGAGTGACGTCCGTTAGTAGTGCATCATGATCATAGTCACTTACCGGAATAACATGATTGATGTAAGACTCAATGGATGGAAGATTCAGTGCATAACGCTCACAAGCAAAGCTAATAGCATGTCCACTTTGACCAGCTCGGCCTGTTCGACCAATACGGTGAACGTAATCTTCGGCATCATCTGGAAGATCGTAGTTGAATACATGTGAAACGAGATCAATGTGCAGCCCGCGTGCAGCGACATCAGTAGCAACCAAGATATCGATATGGCCCTTACTAAAATTGTCCATAATCTGTAAGCGTTTTTTCTGAGGTACATCACCTGAGAGTAAGCCAACTCTGTGGCCGTCTGCTTCAAGCCAGTCAGCGACATCCTCACAACTATGCTTGGTATTCGCAAAGACAATGGCTTTTTCAGGCCATTCTTCTTCCATTAGCGTAAGTAACAACAACATTTTGTCATCATTCGATGGATAGAAGAGTTCTTCTTGAACGCGACTAGAGGTTTTTTGATTTGGGTCGACCTGTAAGTGCACTGGATTGTTCATGTGCTCATAAGCCAGCTCTTGTACTTTATAAGACAAGGTGGCTGAGAAAAGCATACTTAACCTTTCGGCGGGTTTTGGCATACGCCTAAATAAGTAGCGGATATCTTTGATAAAGCCCAAATCGAACATACGGTCAGCTTCATCAAGAACAGCAACCTGAATGCCTTTTAGAGAGAATACTCCTTGTTTGTAATAATCTAGGATGCGGCCTGTGGTACCAATAATGATATCTACACCTTTCTCAAGAGATTCCTTTTGACTTTGATAGCCATCGCCCCCATAAATAAGACCTAGGCTTAATCCTGTATGTTGACTGAGTAGCTTAGCATCGTCGTGTATTTGTACAGCTAATTCGCGAGTTGGTGCGATGACCAGTGCACGAGGTTGCCCTTCGGTTGATGGATTTGTGAGCAGGTGATGAAAGGTTGCCACAAGAAAAGCCATGGTTTTTCCTGTACCTGTTTGTGCTTGCCCAGCAATGTCTTGACCAGTAAGAAGTGGTGGAATACTGAGCGCTTGTATTGGCGTACAGTGCC
Organism: Alteromonadaceae bacterium M269; assembly: GCA_004353515.1. GTDB lineage: Bacteria > Pseudomonadota > Gammaproteobacteria > Enterobacterales > Alteromonadaceae > M269. Next base: position 401,863 of record SMNZ01000006.1, read on the forward strand.
TGAAATTAGCAGACTCCAGCGCTTTTATTACGTCTGGATGAATGTCTAAATCGTTAAAGTGTGTATCTGTTAAATGTGTAGTTTGCATAGCTTATAGCTTATCAGTGCTTGCATTAGAAAACAGTTTCTATATAAATAAGCAACATTAAAATTCAATGATACTGCCTCGGCAGTTTAATCAAGCTTATTCGGGAGAAAGTAATGAGCGACAAAATTATCCAGTTATCTGACGATGCTTTTGAGGCTGATGTTATCAATGCTGACATTCCTGTTCTAGTAGACTTCTGGGCAGAATGGTGTGGACCTTGTAAAATGATCGCGCCAATTCTAGAGGAAGTTGTCGATGAATTTGAAGGCAAGTTAACAATTGGCAAGCTAAATGTCGATGAAAACAATGAAACTCCGCCAAAATATGGTATTAGAGGCATCCCAACATTGCTTTTATTCAAAGGTGGTGACGTTGTTGGTACTAAAGTTGGTGCGTTATCTAAAAGCCAATTAGTTGATTTCATCAACGAAAGCATTTAATAGCTGAATAAACCTTTCTCTGCTTAAGAGAGTTCTACTTTTGGGGAATTCTCTTAAAGCGGACCTCACCACTGTTTCGTTTTCCTTACTCATCCGATCTGTATAATAATTATAACGTGGTGTGTTTTTTCTAGACGCATAGAATTTTTGATGCTAAGTTTACATTAGGTTCACACCTGAACCGTTTCTATTGTGTTATTCCAAACCAGAGATTTTATTTAAATAATCTATAAGTCTAACTAACAATTTTGTGCGGAAAGTTTACTTTTTCGAACATAAAGACCCTCCTATATGAATCTAACCGAATTAAAAAACAAACCTATTAGCGAACTAGTTAAGTTGGCTGAGACTATGGGCCTTGAGAATATGGCCCGAGCGCGTAAGCAAGACATCATCTTTTCAATTTTGAAAACACACGCAAAAAGCGGCGAAGACATCTTTGGCGATGGCGCGTTGGAAATCCTACAAGATGGCTTTGGCTTTTTACGCTCTGCAGACTCATCTTACTTAGCTGGGCCTGATGATATCTACGTATCTCCAAGTCAAATTAGACGTTTCAATTTGAGAACGGGTGATACTATTTCTGGCAAAATCAGACCGCCAAAAGATAGCGAGAGATACTTTGCACTACTTAAAATAAGCGAAGTTAATTACGACAAGCCAGAGAATGCGCGTAGTAAGATTCTGTTCGAAAACTTAACGCCTCTACATGCTAATGAACGCTTACGTATGGAGCGTGGTAATGGCAGTACAGAAGATATCACTGCTAGGGTTCTAGATTTAGCATCTCCGATAGGACGCGGGCAACGTGGTTTGATTGTCGCACCACCTAAAGCTGGTAAAACGCTTTTACTACAAAACATTGCGCAATCAATCGCAGCAAATCACCCTGAATGTCAGCTGATGGTTTTGCTCATCGATGAACGTCCTGAAGAAGTAACAGAGATGCAACGTTTGGTTCAAGGTGAAGTTGTTGCTTCGACCTTTGATGAACCAGCCAGTCGCCACGTGCAAGTTGCTGAAATGGTTATTGAGAAAGCAAAACGCTTAGTTGAGCATAAGAAAGACGTGGTTATCTTATTAGATTCAATAACGCGTTTAGCTCGTGCATACAACACCGTTATACCGTCATCCGGTAAAGTATTAACAGGTGGTGTGGATGCCAATGCGCTTCATAAGCCGAAGCGATTCTTTGGTGCTGCTCGTAATGTTGAAGAAGGTGGTAGCTTGACCATTATTGCTACGGCGCTTATCGATACTGGCTCTAAGATGGATGAAGTTATCTACGAAGAGTTTAAAGGTACCGGTAATATGGAATTGCACCTGAATCGCAAGATTGCTGAGAAACGTGTTTTCCCTGCTATTGACTTTAACCGTTCAGGTACACGTCGTGAAGAGCTTCTCACCGGACAAGAAGAGCTACAGAAAATGTGGATCTTACGTAAGATTGTTCATGAGATGACAGAGATCGATGCGATTGAATTCTTAATTGACAAGTTGTCTATGACTAAGACGAATGATGAATTCTTTGATGCAATGAAGCGTCAGAAAGGCGGCTAATTGGAGTCGTAGTTCTAAGATATGAAAAAGGCGCATTAGCGCCTTTTTTCTTTTCTGTTTAATGCTTCAGATCTTAATCCTGATACAGCGTTTCTATCAATTTATCTTCCATTGAAAATCGCAATTCTAATTTTTGACCAAGGTCGGATAATTTAACGTCGAAGCCGTCCAGATCTTGGGTTGCGGTTGAATCCGCAAAACTGTCGTTAAACCCTAGAGCCACGTCGGTAGTGTTTTTAATGTCGGGGTAAAGCTCGTCGATGAGTTTTTTAGTGGCTTGCTGGCTTTGACTTTCTTCAGCAATCTTGTCGTAGACTTCGAAATGGCCTGCGGAAATATAGTCCATAAGTGATGCACAAAACGAGGTTATTTTTTGAGTGCTTGGCAATGCCTGACCTTCGCCTTCAAAAGGCGGGAGGCCAGCTAGTTCGCAGTACTGGACAAGTAGTTGTTTTCTTTCACTCAACCAATTGTCTATTGCGCCATTTCGTCCGCCCCATTTTTCTTCTGCTTGTGTCACTTTGTTGTACATAACGCTTCACTCTTCTTAGTATCTACGCTAGCGATAATCCCATCTTACTCAACTGTAGCAATAAGTCACTACCTTAGCGTGATATCTATGCTATTGTTGTGGAAATAAAATTTACCATTGTTTTTACTTGCATTCCATGTGTATTAGTTCCTTATACCAAACCATCTTGAGAAGCCCTAGAGTTAAATGTTAACTTTGCAACCCATTGATAAGTGCGATGTAGACGGGATCATATGAGTACGAATAAGCGCGAGCACAAAGACGGTATCTGGATAATTATTACGAAAGACCGAATCGTACAGTTTGTTGATCAGCCTGGGTTGATTCGCACGCATTGGTCCGAATTGGATTTTGCACATGCTTATGAAGACCAAGTAGAAAAATTGGAGTCGCATAAAGACGAACCAGTTTATCTATTAGATATGGGAGCTGAGCAACTGACCGCATCACATGTCGAGTCTGTTAGCTTGAGAGCGATGTTGATGCAGATCGACATCAGCTTATTTAATTTAGTTGCGAAAGCTTGGCAAAGAACAGTTTTTTTGCGTACACATAGGTTTTGTGGGCAATGTGGTAGCACAATGACACGCGTTGATTGGGAACTAGCGACTTTGTGTCATCAATGCGGCCACCGTTGTTATCCTAGGGTTTCACCTTGCATTATTGTTGCTATTCGTAAGGATGATAAAATTCTATTAGCCCAAGGAAAACCCCAACAAGCTAGACAAATGCACAGTGTTTTGGCGGGCTTTGTTGAAGGCGGGGAAACATTAGAACAAGCTGTGCATAGAGAAGTTATGGAAGAGGTTGGTATAAGAGTTAAAAATTTACGCTATTTCTCCAGTCAACCTTGGCCTTTCCCGCATTCGTTGATGGTGGGATTTTTTGCAGAGTATGACTCTGGCGACATTGTTGTCGATGGAAAAGAAATATTAGAAGCATCTTGGTATGCAAAAGATGAATTGCCGAATATACCGCCTAAGTTTTCTATAGCTGGGCAGCTTATTGCTAAAACCTTGGAAGATATAGCTGAGTAAATCTTTACAACAAGCTGTAGAATAGCAGCAGATTTTGCGATTAAGGCAATCGATATATTTAGTTTTGAGTCCGAACTAAATGCATGTTTTAATGCACGCCTCAATTTTATTGTTTACTCAACATCACCGGAAATGCATGGCATCAAACTAAGGAATCCACAAGAGCTTAAATAGGCACAATGATTGTGGTGAAGGTTTGCAGCTAACAAATATGTATTTTCGAGAATGATGGGTATGTTGAATAACGGAGAAAATAACTGCTATGCCGCCACTCAAAAATGACAGATACCTACGAGCCATCTTAAAGCAGCCTGTCGATGCAACACCTGTTTGGATGATGAGGCAAGCTGGACGCTATTTACCTGAATATCTGGAAACTCGTAAACAGGCCGGCGATTTTATGTCTCTTTGCAAGAACGCGGAGCTAGCCTGCGAAGTTACACTGCAACCTTTACGTCGTTATGATTTAGATGCTGCCATTCTGTTTTCTGATATTTTGACGATTCCTGACGCAATGGGTTTGGGCTTGTATTTCGAAACAGGTGAAGGCCCAAGATTTGAGCGTCCGGTTCAGAATAAAGCAGATATTGAACGACTGCCTGTTTTTGATCCTGAGCAGGAGCTTGGCTATGTGATGAACGCAGTCCGTACCATCCGTAAAGCATTGAATGGCGATGTGCCACTTATTGGCTTTTCTGGAAGCCCTTGGACGCTAGCCACCTACATGATTGAAGGTGGATCAAGTAAAGCCTTTACTAAGATCAAGAAAATGGCTTTTGCTCAGCCTGAACTCTTGCATATGTTACTGGATAAAGTGGCCGATTCAGTCATTCTCTATTTGAATGCTCAGATTAAAGCTGGTGCTCAATCCGTTATGGTATTTGATACTTGGGGAGGCGTACTTTCCCCAAGAGATTACCAATTGTTCTCACTGCAATATATGCACAAGATTGTTGACGGCCTAATACGTGAACATGATGGTCAGAAAGTGCCTGTGACTTTGTTTACTAAGAATGGTGGTCAGTGGCTAGAAGCTATTGCCGATACTGGATGTGATGCTGTTGGACTGGATTGGACAATTGATATCGCAGATGCAAAAGCGCGTGTCGGTGATAAAGTGGCATTACAAGGCAATATGGACCCAAGTATGCTTTATGCAACACCGGAGCGTATTCGACAAGAAGTTCAAACGATTTTAGACGGCTTCGGTTCAGGTTCTGGGCACGTCTTCAACTTGGGACACGGTATCCATCTTGATGTGCCACCAGAGAATGCGAAGGTCTTTGTGGATGCTGTCCACGAATTGAGCCGGAGTCAGCATCAATAAGTTGATTGGTTAGGTTTAACTACCTGTTCTTAGGTTGCTAAAACCTGTGCCTAAGGACAGTTATTCTGACGAAAAATAGTTGTTAATCTTTTCTCGTACTTGATTGCTAGTACTAAGAAATTGAAACTCAGTAAGGAGAAAAAGATGAACAATCAAAGTCATATTAAACAGTTATCAAATGAAGATGTGTTGCAGGTTTCAGGTGGTGGAGCTAATCCACCTCCATTTATTGATACACCTGATGTACCAGATGAGGTGTGCGTTATTCAAAATGGCGTCCTAGTCTGCTTCCGTATTCCGCCAACTCGATAAATATCACTAATACCAATGGCCCGACGATGCTGTTGGTTTTTTTAATATTATTTAGACAGTTAATGCCTCGTGATTAAGCATCACGGGGCATTCCCTTTTCAACACTTCGAATAAGACGAAGGGTTTTTCTTTCATTAGCGGTTGGTGGATCTTCATCTCTTCTGAATTTTTGCTGGCTGATCGCCCAGTTGATATGTTCTTTCACTAACTCAGAAACTGTAGTTTCGGCTTCTGATAGTCTGTGTTGTAAGGCGTCTAAAATACTGTCGGAGTAGGGAGCATTCCCTAAGCTTACTGCCAAGTTTCGTTGCCATTTTTCGAAGCCAATACGTCGAATAGCCGACCCTTCAGTGTTTTTTAAGAAAGCAGTTTCATCCCAGTTAAATAGATCTAAGAGATCCTGGTTTGTGAGCTGAGTTCTGGGATGAAAGTCTGATTCACTCGTTGTCTTCGCAAATTTGTTCCATGGGCATATCAACTGACAGTCATCACAACCATATACTCGGTTTCCTATTAACGGCCGAAATTCTTCAGGAATGGCTCCATTGAGTTCTATCGTCAGGTAAGAGATACAGCGCCTAGCATCCACAACGTAAGGTTCAACTATGGCTTGAGTTGGGCAGATAGTCATGCATGCAACGCAACTCCCACATTGTTCTTCTACTGGACTATCTATGGGAAGTGGGATGTTAATTAAAAGTTCGCCAAGAAAAAACCAAGACCCCGCTTGAGAGTTTAACGTTAAGCTATGTTTTCCTGTCCAGCCTAAACCAGCTTTTTCTGCAACAGCATGCTCCAATATCGGAGCTGAATCAACGAAAGGTCGGCTTTGAAAGGCTTCAACATGCTCACTAATTTGCTGTCCTAGCTTTTTGAGCCTGTTGCGGATGACCTTGTGGTAGTCACGCCCCAATGCATAACGGCTGATATAACCTTTGTTCTTATCTTTGAGAGTCCGAGCAAACTGAGCATTAGGAGGCAGGTAATCCATGCGAACACTGATGCAACGCAATGTCCCGGGTACAAGTTCATCTGGTCTCGCTCTCATCATCCCGCGAGTTTCCATATAGTCCATCTCGCCGTGATAACCCTTATCAAGCCAGTCTTGAAGGAATTTCTCATGTTGGCTAAGGTCTATATCTGTAATACCAACTTGCTGAAAACCGAGGGCTTTGCCCCAAGTTTTTATGTCTTCAGCAAGCTTTTCGAGATCCAAAACAGGAATCTGCGTCATTGACTACCAATAAAGAATTAGAATTGAAGCTAAGTTTATCACAGCACTTATATTCTGCGGAGCAGGTTAAGTCAGGCGAGATTAAAGCCGCTGCAAAACTCAATATAGCAATGTACGAATTGATGGAAAGAGCGGGAAAAGCGGTTTTTGATGTTATTTCCCAGCATTATCCTCAGAAAAAGCGTTGGTTGGTCTATGCAGGGGCTGGTAATAATGGTGGCGACGCTTATGTTGTTGCTCGATTGGCTAAAGAAACGGGAATTGACGTTAGTTTAATGGCTGTTTTGACGTCCCAAAACTTATCAGGTGACGCTGCACAAGCCCAACAAGCTTGGCTCGATTGCGGTGGTCAGATAATCAATATCGGTGATCATCATCCAGAGCGGGATGACTTAATTATTGATGGCTTATTGGGAACGGGTGTCTCAAGAGAAGTTGAAGGAGAATACAAGACTGCAGTCCAACAGATTAATGACAGCAGTTGTATTGTTGTGAGCATTGATGTTCCTAGTGGTATAGATGCTGATACAGGTCGTGTATGGGGTGAGGCTGTTGTTGCGGATATTACCGTAACCTTCGTTGGTGTTAAGTCAGGTTTAGTGACAGGCTCTGGTAGAGGGCATGCTGGCGCGCTGGTTTTCGATGATCTAGGTGTGGGAGTTGCTTTTCAAGAAACAACGGTTCCTAAAGCAAACCATGTGAATTTTGCAATGTTACCTCCCTTACCAAAACGGAAAAACCATACCTACAAGGGAGAGTGCGGTAAGTTGCTGTGCATAGGCTCGAATAAAGGCATGGCAGGTGCTATCCGTTTGTCGGGGGAAGCCGCGCTCCGATGTGGAGCAGGGTTAGTTAAGGTCTTGTGTCATGATAGTAATGTTCACAGCGTTTTGAGTGGTCGTCCAGAGTTAATGGTTAGCGGTGATATTTCTGAGCTAGGACGACTGTATGAGTGGGCAGATGTCGTTGTTATTGGTCCAGGGCTAGGCAGAAACGATTGGTCAAGAGCTGTGCTTAATTCGTTATTGGCGTTATCAGTAAAAGCACCTAAGCCAATGGTTGTAGACGCTGATGCTTTGAGTATGAGTGATCATTTTCCTCAGTTAACTAAACTAAAATCCTGTGTGATGACACCTCACAGTGGCGAAGCCGCTCGGATGCTAGGGCAACCTGCTTCAACTATTGAAGAAAACAGATATGAAAGTGCTACACAATTGGCTGTTAAGTATGGGGCTACCATTGTTTTGAAAGGAGCCGGAACCATTATTGATGACCAATTGTCGACTTGGGTGTGTGAAGATGGCAATCCTGGAATGGCAACTGCAGGTATGGGGGATGTTCTCTGCGGCGTTTTAGGTGCTTTACTCGCTAACGGGCTTAGCATTAAAAATGCAGTTACATATGCAGTCTGTATTCATAGTCATGCGGCTGATATTATAGCGGCGGAAAAAGGCCCTAAAGGGCTTTTAGCAAGTGATTTATTTGAACCTTTACGCCGTTTGGTTAATTTTGACAATGCAGTATCAACGAATAACGAAAGACGCTGAAGAGACAGGCAAGTTAGCGAGTGACATCGCTACGCGCTGTATGCAGCAAACTATCATTTACTTACATGGGGATTTAGGCGCTGGGAAAACCACGTTTTGCCAAGGCTTTATTCGCTCGTTAGGTTATTCAGGAAGGGTTAAGAGCCCAACCTACACACTGGTTGAGCCTTATTCTTTCGATAACTCTGTGACTGCAGGTAAAGATACTGGTAAACGCGATATTTTTCACTTTGATTTATATCGGCTTGCTGATCCAGAAGAATTAGAGTTTATTGGTATTCGTGATTATTTTGATACTAACGCGATATGTTTGATCGAATGGCCACAAAAAGGGCAAGGACTATTGGCTCCAGCGGATTTAGAGATTAGTATAGAATTCATAGGAACTGAGCGTCGGTTTACCATACAAGGTCAAAGTCAGTATGGTGTTCAACTAGTAGAGCAATTGGAAAACAGTGAAATTTGTGCCTAATCTCAATGCATTAACTGAGACAAAGACAATTAGACGACACTGGTCGATATGGGCTGGCTGGTTTTTGGTCGCTGTTACTTTCTTCGCTTTTAATGTCAAAGCCGATACCAATCAAATAGAAAGCGTTCGTATATGGCCTTCGCCGAATAGTACTCGTGTCGTTATCGACCTAAAAGAAGCCCCCGAATTTACATACTTTTCTTTGGATAACCCGCAACGTTTGGTCGTTGATTTAAAACAAACCAAGAAGCAATTCGATTTTTCAAAAATTGCTAATCAAAGTAATTTGGTTCGCAAGATACGCAGTAGTAAGCCTAAAAATAATCAATCAACCCGACTTGTACTTGAACTGACAAAAAGAGTTAAACCGCAACTCTTTGCGCTTCCACCGACACCGCCGTATAAAAATCGATTAGTTATTGATTTAGTTGATCCTGATGGACCAGCAACAGTGGTTAAGGATGCCAAGTCTGATCCTAGAGCTAGAGATGTGGTTGTTGCTATAGATGCTGGACATGGCGGTGAAGATCCTGGCTCTATTGGTAGCGCAGGTACCTATGAAAAGAACATTACACTAAGTATCTCTAAACACTTACAACGGCTTATCGACAAAGAGCCGGGTATGAGTGCTTATATGATACGTAGTGGTGATTACTACATATTGCCGAATCGCAGACCTGAGCTTGCCCGTCAGAATAAAGCTGATCTGCTAATATCGATACACGCCGATGCATTTACGACGCCTCAACCGAGTGGTGCGTCAGTGTGGACATTGTCTGTTAGGCGAGCTAACTCTGAATTAGGTCGCTGGATGGAACAAACAGAGAAACACTCTGAGTTGCTAGGCGGTGCTGCGGAAGTTATTCAAGACACGACAAACGAGAGATACCTCGCACAGGCTTTGCTCGATATGTCTATGGATCACTCACTGGCAACCAGCTTTGAGTTGAGTGAAGAAATGATCTCTCAAATGAAGCAAGTGACAAAAATGCACAAAAAGCGCCCGCAGTCAGCGAGTCTAGCTGTGTTAACGGCACCAGATATCCCTTCGGTTCTCGTCGAAACGGGATTCATCTCTAACCCGAGAGAAGAAAAGAATTTAAATTGGGATAAGCATCGCAGGAAATTGGCACAAGCAATATTCACAGCGACTAAACGCTTTTTCCAGAAATCGCCACCTGATGGCACGCTTTGGGCGAAACAAAGGCAAGAATCCAGAACGCATAGAGTAAGGCGTGGCGATTCGCTTTCGCTATTGGCGCAACGCTACAATGTCAAAGTGAGTGATATCAAGTCTGCAAATAGTTTAAAAAATGATACAGTCCGTGTTGGTCAAGTCTTAAGTATTCCTCAGACCTAGTTAACCTGATGTTTGCTGACTGTTGCCGTATTTCAAACAGTCTAATTATCTTTAGTACCTTAAATAGGGATTTACCGTTGTCGATTCAGATTTTACCTGCACAGCTGGCTAACCAAATTGCTGCTGGAGAAGTTGTTGAAAGACCTTCTTCTGTTGTGAAAGAGCTGTTAGAAAACAGCTTAGATGCTGGTGCTACCGAGATCGAGATTGAGATTGATAAGGGGGGGCACAAGCGTATTCTGTTGCGAGATAACGGTAAAGGAATCACGAAAGAAGACTTGAATCTCGCATTGAGTCGTCATGCAACCAGTAAGATATCAACGCTTGAAGATCTAGAAAAAGTAACCAGTATGGGATTTCGTGGAGAGGCGTTAGCCAGTATCAGCTCTGTTTCTCGGCTTACATTGATCTCTCGCACAGCAGAGCAATCAGAAGCTTGGCAGGCTGTTGCTGAAGGTAGAGATATGTCGGTGAATGTGACACCAGCAGCCCATCCTATTGGTACAACATTGCTTGTTGAAGATCTTTTTTTCAATACACCTGCTCGTCGTAAGTTTCTGAAAAGTGAAAAAACGGAATTCGCGCATATTGATGAAGTAATCAGGCGCATCGCTTTAGGGCGATTTGATGTCTCAATCTCAGTTAAGCACAACGGAAAGCTTCTTCGAAAATACCCTGCAGCGAAAAAAGGTGCTGATCCATACAAACGTATCGGTAAAGCTTGTGGTCAACGGTTTTGTGACCACGCACTTGAAGTGGAAAGCCAGTATCAGGATATGACGTTGAGAGGGTGGCTAGTCAATGTAGTGGAAGCACAAACGCCCATTGAAACTCAATACTTCTATGTTAATGGTCGCATCATGCGAGATAAGCTGATTAATCACGCCATAAAGCAAGCCTTCTCATTAATGTGGGGAGATGAGGTTCAGCCAGCTTATATCCTCTATCTTGAGCTGCCTGCTACAGCTATAGATATCAATGTGCATCCATCAAAACATGAAGTTCGCTTTCATCAAGCTCGGCTTGTACATGATTTTATCGTTCGTACTATTCAAGAGTTCCTAAGACAAGCTGATGATATGTTGGTCGGGGATGAGGAAACTAGGAACGCAGAATCGAGTGTTAAGGTGTTTGAACAGGCTGTACCTAATCATGACTATATACAACCACTCAAACCTGTAGATTCCGGGACTAACGAAAGAACAACGAGTTATGGGTCTTCTTCAGGCTCTGTAGGCGGTTATAGAGCACCTAGTTTTCAGTCTTCAGCCGGAAAACAATATAGAGAATTGCTGCAACCAAGCACAACTCAAGAGAGTGCATTTGAGGTAGACGCTTATCGATGGTTAAAGGTTGGGGATAATCGAATTTTGCTGGAGCAAGATAGCCAATTCTATATCATGTCCCACGCGTCGCTTGCTGCGATATTCTGGACATCGCAACTTGCATCTCACTTGCCTCCTGCGCAGCCACTGTTATTACCGATATCGGTTAGTATTGAGGCTCAGCAAGGCCAATCGGTACAAGTGATTATAGATGCGTTAGCAACACTTAATATCGATTTGAATTTGGTCAACAAAAAGCTCATGTTGAGGAAGGTGCCAGCAGGTATGCGCGATTTAGATTGGGCTGCAATCTTATCTTTCTTAATAAGTTTATCGAATGAAGAGGTTGAATTAGATAAACCTGCCCATATGCTAGGTGGGGCGGTTGCTTCAACGCATATAAAGCTTGAAAATAGCACTATTGAAAGATATTTGTGTCTAACTCAAGATGAGACGACAAATACTCTGCTAAAGTTATATACAAAAGAAGTGCCGTTGACAAAGTGGCTGGATGAACAGGGTGGGTAATAACGAGAATAGGCCACAAGCCATTTTTCTTATGGGACCAACTGCTTCAGGGAAAACAGACTTTGCTATTCGTTTGTGTGAAGAGTTACCCTGTGATGTGATCAGTGTTGATTCTGCTTTGATATACAAGGGAATGGATATTGGAACAGCGAAACCTACCAAGGATGAATTGGAAAAAACACCGCATCGATTAATCGATATTCTTGATCCAGCCGAGTCGTACTCTGTTGCAGATTTTCGCCGGGACGCGCTGGCAGAAATGAAGAAAGTAACGGATTCAGGACGTATTCCACTATTAGTTGGCGGTACAATGATGTACTTTAAAATCCTGTTAGAAGGAACATCCCCTCTACCAGAAGCCAACCAGACAATACGAAAACAGATAGTTGATGAAGCTGAGCAAAAGGGCTGGGAACAATTGCATCAAGAGCTATCTGCTGTTGATTCAGAAGCTGCTCAACGAATTCATAAGAATGACCCTCAACGATTGATCCGGGCATTAGAGGTTTACCGTATAACAGGACAGCCCCTAACAAAGCTGCAAAGTGTTAAAGGTGAAACTCTAGACTATAACGTTATGCAATTAGCGATGGATACGCCAGACAGAAATGTGTTGCATGACCGTATTGAACAGCGCTTTAAAGCAATGATTGCTAAAGGATTTGAGGAAGAAGTCGCTAAATTAAAACAAAGGGGTGATCTGCATTTGAACTTACCTTCTATGCGTTGTGTCGGATATAGACAGATGTGGGAGTATTTAGAGGGTAAACTGGATCACGAAGAAATGATTTTTAGAGGTATAGTCGCAACGCGTCAGTTAGCGAAGCGACAGCTCACTTGGTTACGCAGTTGGCCGGATCTAACACTGTTAGATTCTTTAAAAACCAATACTTTAAGTGACATAATAGATCGGATTAGATGCGGCTAAAGTGGAGTAGTCAAATACTATACAGGTAAATATATTGCTGTATACTTGGGCCGAACTAGTAGTTTACATTAATAAAAAAGAAGAAAAGGACACATGAAATGGCTAAGGGGCAATCTCTTCAAGACCCATTTTTGAACGCGCTTCGTAAAGAGCGTATTCCTGTATCAATATACCTTGTTAATGGTATTAAATTACAAGGTCAAGTAGAGTCGTTTGATCAGTTTGTTATTCTGTTGAAAAACACAGTGAGTCAAATGGTTTATAAACATGCGGTATCAACTGTTGTACCGTCGCGTCCTATTCAAGTGTCTTCTGGTGGTAATAATGAAGATGGTGAAGAAGGCCAGTAAAGACTTTTTGGAGCTAATATTTGTTTGACCGTTATGAAGCCGGTGAACAGGCAATATTAGTTCATGTTGATTTCCCTGATGAAAATAGTCGAGAGGATTTAAGCGAGCTGCAAATGCTGGTCTCCTCTGCTGGCGTTAATACGGTAGATATTGTTACCGGTACTAGGCATTCCCCAACTGCTAAGTATTTTGTTGGTACCGGTAAAGTAGAAGAAATAGCTCAAATGGTGCGTGCTACGCATGCTGATATTGTTATTTTTAATCACGCTTTATCTCCTTCCCAAGAACGTAATTTAGAGAAAGCTTGTCAGTGCCGAGTGTTGGATAGGACTGGCTTAATACTCGATATTTTTGCCCAAAGAGCACGAACTCATGAAGGTAAGTTGCAAGTGGAGCTTGCTCAACTGCGGCATATCTCCACACGCCTTGTTCGCGGTTGGACTCACCTTGAGAGACAAAAGGGCGGTATAGGTCTTCGTGGTCCGGGTGAAACACAGCTGGAAACAGATAGACGTTTATTGCGTGAGCGTATCAAGAGTATTCTTAGACGACTTGGTAAAGTTGAAAAACAAAGACAACAAGGTCGTCGTTCTCGTCAGCGTGCCGAAATTCCTACTGTTTCTCTAGTAGGTTATACCAATGCGGGTAAGTCAACTTTGTTTAATGCCATGACCTCATCTGAAGTCTATGCGGCTGACCAATTGTTCGCGACTTTGGACCCGACATTACGTAAAATCCGATTAGATGATGTTGGGCCGGCTATACTCGCGGATACAGTGGGTTTTATCCGACATCTTCCGCACGACTTGGTTGCAGCATTCAAAGCAACACTACAAGAAACACAGCAAGCTGACTTGTTGTTGCATGTTGTGGATTACGCAGATGAACAATTTCGTGAAAATACAGATCAAGTTAACGAAGTTTTGGAAGAAATCGGAGCCGATGATATTCCGCAATTAATGATCTGTAACAAAATAGATAAGCTAACGGGGACAGAACCTCGTATAGATAGAGATGAGAACGGAAAACCGATAAGGGTTTGGATCTCAGCGCAGAAAAGTTTAGGGATTGATTTATTGTTTTCTGCCCTCACTGAATGTTTAGAACAAGATATGGTTCAACATCAGTTACGAATTCCTCCACATCAGGGTAAACTGCGTGGAGCTTTGTTTCGTATGCAGTGTATATCGGCTGAAGAATATACGGGTGATGGTGATTGGTTAGTTGATGTGAGAATGCCAAATGCCGACTGGCAACGTTTAGTGAAGCACACTGACGGTGACTTGCCTTCTTATGTTGTGAGTTGATCTGATTTTTATTTGAATACTGGAGAATAGCATGGCTTGGAATGAGCCCGGTGGTAATAACAACGACCCCTGGAAAAATAAGGGTGGTCGAGATCAAGGTCCACCAGATCTTGATGATATCTTTAAGAACCTGTTTGCTAAGTTAGGCTTCTTGTCTGGCGGCAAAAAGTCAGGTCCATCTGGTGGCAATGGTATTGGTGGTATCGGTATTTCCTTGATCGCAGGTATTGCTGTTGTTGTTTGGGCACTAAGTGGTTTCTACACCATAAACGAAGCTGAACGCGGCGTTGTATTAAGATTTGGGCAATTCAGCCATACTGTTGAGCCAGGCCTACAATGGAAGCCAACCTTTGTTGATACGGTTATTCCTATTGATATCCAAACGATAAATACACTACCTGCTTCTGGCTCCATGTTGACTGAAGATGAGAACGTTGTTCGCGTTGAAATGGAAGTTCAGTACAAGGTTTTTGAACCCTACAAATACCGTTTCTCTGTTACTGATCCTAATGAAAGCTTACGTCAGGCTATGGATAGTGCAATCCGCTATGTGGTTGGGCACTCTAAGATGGATGATGTGCTTACCAGTGGACGTGAAGTGACTCGTCAACAAGTTTGGCAAGAGCTAGAAAGTATTATTGAACCTTATGATATGGGTATAGAAGTTGTAGATTTGAACTTCAAAGATGCTCGCCCACCTGAGCAAGTTAAAGATGCGTTTGATGATGCTATCTCTGCTCAAGAAGATGAGCAACGCTTTATTCGTGAAGCTGAAGCTTATGCTCGTGAGATAGAGCCAAGAGCTCGTGGTCAAGTCAACAGAATGGCTGAAGAAGCGGAAGCATACAAGCAAAGGGCGATTTTAGAAGCTCAAGGTGAAGTGGCAAGATTTGAAGAATTATTGCCACAGTATGTAGCAGCCCCAGATGTCACTCGCCAACGTATTTATCTAGAAACGTTAGAAGATGTATATAGCCAAAGTACTAAGATCGTTGTTGATACGGAAGGTTCTGGCAATATGATGTACCTTCCTTTAGACAAGCTGTTACAACAACAGTCTGGCAGACAGCCTCTACCTCAGAGTCGTAATACCATTGAAGGGTTACGAAACAATACCGGAGTTGTCGATCAAAACCCTAATACTCGCCCGTCGACGCGCAGTAACTTTCGTCCAGGGAGAAACTAGATTATGAAGAATTTTTCTATTTTTATTGTTGTTGTGCTGGTTTTACTCGGTTTTGGCTCCATTTTTGTAGTCACCGAAGGAAACAAAGCTATTGTTATCCAATTCGGTAAAGTACAAAAAGACAGTGCAGGTGAAACCAAGGTTTACGATCCAGGTTTGCACTTCAAGGTACCGTTGATTGATAAAGTCAGACAGCTCGATGCGCGAGTTCAAACATTGGATGATAGACCAGGTCGTTTCGTAACATCTGAGAAAAAAGATTTGATTGTTGATTCTTATGTTAAATGGCGTATCAATGATTTTGCGGCATTTTACCTAGCTACTAACGGCGGTAATCGTGCACAAGCTGAGACGCTACTTAAGCAAAAAGTAAACAACGGTCTAAGAAGTGAATTTGGTACTCGTACGATTTCTGAGATTGTATCTGGTGAACGTTCTGAAATTATGGATCAGGCGTTAAAACAAGCATCTGAAAGTTCAGACGAGCTAGGTATTCTAGTTGTTGATGTTCGTGTTAAACAAATTAACTTGCCAACAGAAGTTAGTAGTTCTATCTACCAACGTATGCGTGCGGAGCGTGAAGCCGTAGCGAGAGAACACCGTTCAGAAGGTCGAGAGAAAGCGGATATCATACGTGCTGATGTTGATGCGAGAGTGACTATCATGCTTGCAGATGCAGAACGTAACGCGCGTAAGCTTCGTGGTGAAGGTGATGCTGGTGCTGCTCGTATTTATGCGGATACCTACACTAAAGATCCTGAGTTCTTCAGCTTCTTAAGAAGTATGGACGCTTACAAAGCAAGCTTTAACAATAAGCAAGATTTGCTAGTTGTTGAACCAGATAGCGACTTCTTTAAATACTTAAAGAGCTCAACTGGTAAGCCATAGTTTGGTTTAAGAAATAAAAAAGGCTCGTTAAGAGCCTTTTTTATTGCCTCCTAATTATTTAAGTTTTCAGGCTCGCAATAAAATCATTAGATTGTTTTATCGCAGCGTTCATCTCATTAACTAGCTGGTTGATATCACGCTTGATGTTACCGAATTCTCCTTGTAAGGCGCCAATCGCATTCGCGTTGAGGTTATGCTTTAGATAAAGGACATTGTCTTTTAGAGCTGATAGCACTGGAGCCATTTTAGATTCGGCACGGCGCATACTTCTCAATAGGTTATCGTAGCGCCTTTGCGTTTCTTTCAACTTACGTTCACTTTCGCGTCGTAGTGTTTCGTTACTGTACTGCCCAAGTTCATCTTGCCATTCATCAAATAGAGCGTTAGCGACCGATTCTACGCTGTCGATGCGTGCCGAAACTCTTTCTGCTGAATCATTACTCGCTTCATATTGATCGCTAAGAGATTCATAGACTTCTTGCAGCTCTCCACCATCGAAAGAGATGAGTTGGCTAAACTGATCAAGAGCAGAAGTGAATTGCTCTTGAGCGTCTTCCTGAGCATCTTTAGCTTCTTCAACGCGATCAACGAGTATATCTCGCTTCTCTACACCAACCTTCTCCCAAGCTGCATAATAGGCTGTTTGACAGGCTGTGAGTAAACAAACACAAGCAACAATAAAGAGCTTCTTCATCTAATCAGATCCTTTGTAAGTAGCGGCGTCTATAATGGCCCATAAGTGGAAGATGGCACCGACGAACCACATAAAGAATAAAATGACAGTCGCTCCTAACGCGTAACTTATGGCTGTAACGATAAAGAACATCAGCGCTTTTCCAATTCGACCTTGAACCAATTGCCCTAAGCCTGGGATAAAAAAGCTGCAAATAGCGGCTAATACATTGCCTCCTGAACCTTGTCCTGACATATTACTTTCCTCTTTCAAGTTTGTTTAAGGGACGCTCTTATTGGCGTCTTATATTGTTGTAAGTGATATAAGTTAAAGTAAAACCCAGCAAACAGCAATTATGGTCAGTATGCTAATTAGTATAAGAGGTAAGTGAATGATTGGACTTATACAGCGTGTTTCTTACGCGAGAGTTGAAGTTGATAAAGAAGTTATTGGGAGCATTGGACAAGGTTTACTCTTGTTATTAGGAGTTCAAAAAGAAGACACGCCCGGACATGTGGAGAAGTTGGTTAAGAAAGTACTGAATTGCAGATTGTTCGCTGATGAAGAAGGGAAAATGAATCTCAACTTAAACCAAGTTAAGGGTGAGCTGTTGGTTGTTTCTCAGTTTACTTTGGCTGCTGATACCAAAAAGGGAAATAGGCCCGGTTTTTCTAATGCGGGAGATCCTGAAACCAGTAATGAGCTTTATAAGTACTTTATCAAGTTGGTGAGAGAACAAGGTGTAGTGGTGCAAACCGGTGAGTTTGGTGCAGATATGCAGGTCTCTAGTTGCAATGACGGTCCAGTTACATTCTGGCTAGAGGTATAGTCGAGCATAACAAGTGTATTGATATGCTCTTTAACTCATTTGTATAAAGCTATTAAGGTCGACTCCTTGTGCTTGAGCAAAAGAGACAACTTCTTTTGTATACCTAAGTGCTGGAAGTTGTTGCTGTGAAGCGAAGATGATCCGGTTTTTGTAGCCAGGAATGCTTAACAACATCGTCTTTTGTCCACTCAGTTGATGGAGCATTCTTCTGAGCTGCTCGGCTTGAAAAGGGTGATTTGGCAATAGGTTTAAAACGAGAAGACCATCATCACCTAAGCTAGAGAAGCAGTTCTGATAAAAGTCTTGTTGGTTAAGAAAAGCAGGAGTGGACTTTTCACCGAAAAGGTCAACAAGAACAATGTCGGATGGACGACCCTGTTGCATGAATTCGTATGCGTCTTCTTGCTTAACAGTGTGAGAACTCCCCAAGTCTTCGATGGAGAAAAACTGATTAAAACAACTGATAATAGTCGGCTCTAGCTCTATGCTCAGAACAGATGCTTGAGGAAGGTGTTGCATAATATGGCGCGGCATCGCTCCCCCTCCAAGTCCTAACTCTGTTATGCTATGTGCATTAGGTTTGAAGTAGAAAGCCAACGCAAGCGCATGCAAATGTGGTAACACCAATCTGGAAGGTGTCGATAAATCCATAACCGTTTGTACGGTTTCATTTAAACATAACCAACAGAATTGTTGATTCTTGAGTACTTTGATAACGCCATTTTCCGTTTTGCGTAAGTACTGTATTTCGGGGTTTTGCAGCGCTTTTTTAAAGTCTAACAAAGTATGTTCCAGAAACTTTTATAGATTTAGTTAACTATATAAGGTTTGATAGACGAATAGTACATGCGGAACTTCATTAATTGTTTGTAGAGATTGATTAATGCACAAAGTAGAAACGCCTCAATCTGAGGAAGAGTTTGAAGCCTATTTTGATTTTAGATGGCAGATGTTAGGAAGCCCCTGGAATTTCCCTAAAGGATCGGAGCGCGATGAGTATGAGAGCGTTTCTGAGCATCGATTTATTCGAGATCAAAACGGCGAAGTCATTGCCGTTGGTAGATTGCATTTTAATACGCCGGAAGAAGCGCAAGTCAGGCATATTGCAGTATCAAACGACTTGAGAAGTAAAGGATTAGGTAAGCTGATTGTATCGGCGCTAGAAGCCGTAGCGAGAGCCAACGGTGTTCAACGTATAGTAACTAATAGCCGAGATACCTCTATCGAATTTTTTGAAAGCTGTGGCTATGAAGTTGATGGCAATCCCACTGTTGAATTAGGTGTTTTGAATCGTCAACAGATGATTAAACGGCTGACGGAGATGAACGCTATTATGCTGCATCCTGCCTGGTGCAGTGAATTGCAGAAAACCTGGCATGAGACGATCCCTATTACAGAGCAGATGGGGATTAAGCTCTTTCAATATTCGGGCAGAACACTCGAAGCACGAGCTTCACTCAATAAAAATGTGAACCTGCACGGCACTATGTTTGCCGGGAGTATTTTCTCGCTAGCGACTTTGACTGGGTGGGGAATGATATTTTTGCAGCTAAAGCAACTGGGACGAGATGGGGATATCGTACTAGGTGATGCTGATATCCATTATCATAAACCACTGACACTCACGCCAAGGGCTGTTTGTAATATTGAAACCTTATCAGCTAAGTTTGCAGTCTTAGATAAAGGCAAGAAGTGCAACGTTAAGTTGCAGGTTGATATTCTTGACGGCGACACGCCGGTTGCTGAGTTCAAAGGTATTTATTGGGTGTTGCCTCCCAGAAAAGAAGAGTAACGGAAACAAAAAAGGCGCTTAAAGCGCCTTTTTTATGATAGCTATCGATTGTGGATACCTGATTAAGCAGCCATAACTGATTGAATTTTCTTCATCGCGTTCTTTTCAATTTGTCTAACGCGTTCTGCAGATACATTGTATTTGTCAGCTAAGTCTTGCAACGTTGTTTTATCGTCTGCCAACCAACGACTTTGGATGATGTGCTTACTGCGATCATCTAGCGTCTTGATTGCAGAATAAAGTCTTTGATTGGCATTGCTATCCCAATCTTGATCAACAACATCAGCTTCAACATTGGCTGTTTTGTCTTCAAGGTATTGCGCAGGAGCGAAGTTTCCGCTTTCGTCATCATCAGCACTTAAATCAAATGCTTGATCCTGGCTGCTCATACGAGCTTCCATTTGAAGAACTTCTTTTGTATTTACGCCTAATTCGTCAGCAACTTTTTGAACTTCTTCATTGGTGAACCAACCTAAGCGCTTTTTAGATTTGCGTAGGTTAAAGAAAAGCTTACGTTGTGCTTTCGTTGTCGCGACTTTTACGATACGCCAGTTGCGTAATACGAATTCGTGAATTTCTGCTTTGATCCAATGAACAGCGAAGGAGACTAAACGCACACCCACAGAAGGGTCAAAACGTCTTACTGCTTTCATTAGGCCAATATTACCTTCTTGAATAAGGTCAGATTGGGCAAGGCCGTAGCCAGAATATGATTTTGCGATATGAACAACGAAGCGAAGGTGCGACATAATGAGTTTTCTTGCAGCTTCAATGTCACCGTCATTGTATAGACGTTCGGCGAGTTCGTGTTCTTCCTCTGCCGATAACATGTTGATGCCACTCACTACTTGGATGTAGGACTCAATGCTACCGCTGTGGGAAAGGCTTAAAGCCATTGATTGCATGTTTGCGCTCACAGTATTTTCCTTCTTTTTCGCGGCCCAGAATTCTAGCACCGCATAGTCGAGATCGCCAATAAAATTGCACGATCCACTAGCTTTACAACGTTTGTTTCCGCTACACACTTTATTGTGCTAACTTTGTTACAAACAGTATCCTATTAATATGACATTTTTGGGTCAACAATAAGTTAATAAAAATTCTTGCTAACACCATCATTCTAAATATAAGGACCGGTTTATGTTCTCTTACGTTGCAAGACAAGAGATTCTAGACAAAGACAAGCGCGTCTACGCCTATGAATTACTGTTCCGCGATGGCAAAAGTAACTCCTTTCCTGATATTCCGCCTGATGAAGCGACTTCCAAATTATTGACCAATAACCACTTGAATTTAGGTCTTGATGATATAACTGGGGGCAAAATTTCATTTATCAACTTCCATGAAGAAACTTTATTGTATCGCTTCCCAACTTCGCTTGAACCCCGCAGTGTCGTTATTGAAATTGTTGAAACAGTTAAAGTCACTAAACAGCTATTACAAGCCTGTAAACAAATAAGGGAGATGGGTTATACACTAGCGCTGGATGATTACGATTTTGATCCTAAGTGGGATCCATTCTTACCTTATATCGATATTGTCAAAGTCGATATCAAAGATTGCGAGTACGCAACTTGCGTAGAAAATAGAGCCAAAATCTGTGATATGAACATCAAGTTTTTGGCTGAAAAAGTAGAAACTACGGAAGAATTCGAGCTCTATAAATCTCTGGGGTTTGATTATTTCCAAGGATACTTTTTCGCGCGACCAGAGGTCGTAAAATCAAAAAACATTCCTTCTTCTAAAGCTAATTTGGTTTCACTGATTGCGGCCACGAGCTCAGTTGATTTTGATTTTTCAGAAGTTAGTCAGATCATTGAACGTGACGTCAGCATGTCTTACATGCTTTTGCGTTTTATCAATAACCCGACTGTGAATAAAAGAGTTAACGTGACTTCGTTAAGGCACGCACTCAACTACATGGGCGAGATGGAGATCAAGAAGTTCATTGCTTTATTAGCGCTAGCGAAGGTCAATGACAGTAAACCGCAGAATTTGATGATCCTTTGTCTTGTGAGGGCAAAGTTTTGTGAACTTTTAACCACCGCCTGCGGTATAAAGACTAATCCTCCTATGGGATTTTTGTTAGGGCTTTTCTCGCTACTAGATGCATTGTTAGACCAAGAAATGTGCTCATTATTAGACAAAGTGCCAATTGCTGATGAAATAAAATCTGCTTTAATTGGTGAAGAGTCAGAGCTTGGACCTTACCTAAGGTTGATAGAATGTTTCGAAAAGGCTGAATGGGAAGAGGTTGAAGCGATACAAGCTGCAATTGGTGTTGATAATCAGCAGGTCCATGATTTTTATAAAGAAGCCATTGCATGGAGTGAAGTGATGCGCTCCAGCCTATAGTAGATAAGGTCAATTATGCAGGGAATGCAAGCTGACTCTCTACCAATAGGTGAATAAGTCACATTTAGAGGTGTTTATATTTCAAGCTAATTGGTATCTTGTGAGATAACTGTTAGAGTGTTGTTATTAATACTATAATCAGCGGTTAATTATAGAGGTCTGTAGCCTCAAAAGAGCTGGGAAGAATAAATAATAAGAAGGTCAAAAAGACCTCATTATGTAACGGAGAAAAAGGTAACGATGTTTGCTTACGTAGCTAGACAACCCATACTCGACAAAAAGCAGAACGTTTATGCTTACGAGCTGTTGTTTCGTGACGGCAAAAGTAACTGTTTCCCCGACATTCCTCCAGATGAAGCAACATCTAAGATCCTTGCGAATAACTACTTAACCCTTGGTATAGAAGACATTGCTTGTCATAAGCGTTCGTTTATCAATTTTCATCGCGACACCATACTACACAGTTTCCCAACGACTTTAGATCCAGCTCGCGTTGTTATCGAATTGGTTGAGACCGTGCCTGTTAGCGATCAAATGGTTGAAGCTTGCAGCAATATCAAGAATCAAGGCTATAGTCTTGCATTGGATGATCATACCTTCGATCCTCGATGGAAAATGTTTATGCCACATGTCGATCTGCTTAAGGTTGATTTGCACTTGTGCAGCTTCGAGACCATTGAGAAAAACCTTCCTAATTTAAAAGATACTGACGTTAAGTTAGTTGCTGAGAAAGTGGAAACTCACGAGCAGTTTAATCGCTGCAAAGAGCTTGGATTTGACTATTTTCAGGGGTACTTCTTTGCACGCCCAGAAGTTATCAAAACCAGAAACCTCCCGACGTCTAAATTAGCATTAGTAGAGTTAATGGGGCTAGCCTCGCATAAACATTTTGACTTCGATAAAGTGAATGAAATTATCGAGCGTGATGTTGGCTTGTCATACATGTTGTTGCGTTTTATTAATAACCCAACGATTAATAAACGCCAAAAGATATCTTCTTTACGCCATGCCTTAAATTATATGGGCGAGGTGGAACTTCGGAAATTTGTCTCATTGATCGTTCTGGCTAATATTGGTGATGATAAGCCCATAGAGCTTATTCATTTATCATTGGTTAGAGCGCGATTCTGTGACTCACTTGCTCAAGAAAAAGGAATAGGGGACAACCCTCCAGCTGGCTTCTTGGTAGGGCTATTTTCGTTACTTGATGCACTGCTAGATCAGGATATGCATGCAGTTCTTAAGAAGCTGCCTCTTGCTGATGACATACTAGCTGCTCTTCGTGGTGAAGAGGGTACGTTGAAGAATTACCTTTGTATGGTCAAAGCATTAGAGAGTGCTAGCTGGATTAGAGTGAAAAACGTTGCTAAAGCGTTAGATCTCGACCAACGCCTTATACACTCATTATTTAATGATGCCATCGTTTGGGGTAATACGATGCGCGAAACGGTTTCCAGCCACTTCCCTAAACCAAATTAGGTTCAACTCTCGAAGCGAGTAGTTGATTAATTACTTTGAATTAATCAACTACATTAAAAGTCACAATTTATTAGCTTGCCTCTTATACGGCAGGATTAGCTCTCATTGCTTTATAACTTGCTTCTGAGTTTTGGATTTTTCTAATAGTTATGAAAGTAATGACTGCAAAAATTAGCAGAAACAATGGGCTAGGTTCAGTTACGTTTGTGGTTCTTTGTGTGTAATTGATATTGAGATTACCACCGTTATCGCTGAAGCCACCTGGATTACCTGTGAAAAAACTGGCATCTACAAAACCTAGATGTAATGTATCCGCACCAAGAGGTGCTACAAAGCGTTGTATATCGCCGGACTGAATTCCTGTTCTACCATCACCAATGAAAAAACTCTGATTAAGTAGCGGCGAAAGCTGATTGAAGTCGGTGCCTATGTCAAAGAAATTAAGACGTTCCGGTGCTATATCTGATACTGGGTCAAGAGAGCTTGTAAATACACCTGCTAAAAATAAGCCTCCTGGAGATACGATCCCTGAAATGCCGCCTGAGGAGTTTATGTTGGTATTGTTTCCAGCACCTAAACCGTCTGCGTTTGATAGTGTTCTGGTATTCGAAGCACAACAGTTTGTCGTACCTGTCACACTGGAGAATTCGAAAGCTGTTAGCCTATCGCTATCCAACTCTATGGCGAAAGGAATTAATCCACCACCCATTCCGAAGTCGCTAGCCCTGAATAGATTGCTTTGAGAATTGAGGCTAACAAAGTTAGCTATCGCCGATGCATGAAAAAAAGAAAGAACGAGGCAAACGCTAATGGCTTTGAGCATGTTTTTATCCCTAGTTGATTACGTCCTGCTTTTGTATCGGTCATAGGGTAAAAATCTTTGACTTTATTTTCAGAGTTGTATTTTTAAGCCTATAATATCTCAGTTGCTGGCACGAAGTATTAGGTTTTATTAAGTTGGCTCAATGGCACTAACGTGTTGTTTTACCGAAATGAATGATCCAGCCAGCCCTAAGCCAATGGAGACAGCCAGCATAATCAGTGAGGCATCAAGGGACATGCCAGTAAGGTTGAATGACTTCTGATACAAGGCCATAGTTTCTCCGATACTAAAGCTCATCCACCAGAGTAAAATGCTCACGGTAAATAGAGCAAACATTCCGCCAAGGAAGCCATACCAAAAGCCCGTATACAAGAAAGGACGTTGGATAAAAGCATCTGTTGCACCTACTAATTTCATCACTAAAATTTCGTCGCGCTTGTTAAGAATATTGAGCCGAATTGTGTTGCCGACAATCAAAATAACAGCGAGAAACAATAGTAAGCCGATGATATTAACGATATCACGAGCAATAGATAGGAATGCGTGCAGGCGCTCTAGCCACTCAACATCTAGCTTGCCTACATCGACTTCTCTTTGCTGTTGCAGTTTGTTTAGTAGGGCCTTTGCAGCGGTTGGACCCGCGTGCTTGCTGGTTGGTGTAATCAGCAATACATCGGGTAATGGGTTCTCGTCTAAGTAGGCCAGTGCATCTCCAAACCCCGATATTTGTTTGAACTCATCTAGCGCTTTATCTGCTGGCGTATAGGTAATGGTGGATATTTCCGGCCAGAATTCTAGTCTCGTCATTAAGTCTTCGACTTCGCTCGCAGTAATATCTTTCTTTAAGAATAAAGAGACTTCTGCTGCCTGTTCCCAGCCTGCACTAATTTTTTCGGTGTTTTTAACCAAAATATAAAGCGTGCTTGGGAGAGTAATACTGAGCCCCAGAACGCCTATTGTCATTAGGGACGCGAGTGGGACACGCCAAATCTCCCCTAAGCTAGTTAGTGCTTGACGAAGATGACTGATCCAAAAATGAATAAAGCGTTGCCAAGGGCTGATATTGATCGCCGTGGCACCCTTTGTTCGACCTTTAAACAGTAAGCTCATAATTCTTCACCTTGCCAGTCTTCGGTTAAACCGTCAGTAATCATCTGGCCATTTTTCAAGGTCAAGGTGCGATATTTCATCCGTGCAATCAGGCCGAGATCATGCGTTGCTATAAACACAGCAACACCTGCCTGATTAAAGTTCTCGAATAAACGGATAATATCCATTGATAATTTGGGATCGAGGTTTCCCGTAGGCTCATCTGCCAACAAAAGAGGGGGTTTATTGACAACAGCTCGTGCAATACCAACACGCTGTTGTTCGCCTCCAGAGAGCATTGCAGGGTAGCTATTTACCTTATTGAGTAAACCCACCATATCTAAGGCTGCATGAACGCGTTTTTCGATTTCTTTGCGACTGTAGCTTTCGATAATCAGAGGTAAGGCTACGTTGTCGTAGACTGATTTTTCCATCAGTAGCTGGTGGCTTTGGAATATCATTCCGATATCGCGACGAATATAAGGGATCTGGCGTCGCTGGATACTACTCAGGTTATGATTATTGATGAAAACATTGCCGACAGTTGGTCGTTCCATCAAGCTGATAAGTTTAAGCAAAGTGCTTTTTCCTGCTCCAGAATGGCCTGTTAAGAAAGCCATTTCACCGTTAGCAATGTGAAAGCTTACTTGGCGTAGTGCCTGCTGGCCTCCTGGGTAGGTTTTACTGACCTGCTCAAACTTAATCATTATTTATTCTGCTTCAGTCGGACTAAATAAGGCTTCAACAAACTCATTGCTATCAAAAGGTCTCAGGTCGTCGATACCTTCTCCGACGCCAATATAACGGATCGGAATAGAGAACTGATCTGCAAGGGAAAAGATAACCCCGCCTTTAGCAGTACCGTCTAATTTGGTCAGATTGATGCCGGTTAACCCAACGGCGTCGTGGAAGAGTTTAGTTTGGCTAATGGCGTTCTGTCCTGTACCAGCATCAACCGTGAGCATAATTTCATGAGGTGCACTAGGTGATATCTTTTTCATCACGCGTACAACTTTCTTCAGCTCTTCCATTAGGTGATCTTTGTTTTGTAAACGCCCAGCGGTATCTGCGATAAGTACATCAACGCCTTTTGCACGTGCTGACTGAAGGGCATCAAAGATAACAGATGCGCTGTCTGAACCTGTTTGTTGTGCAACAACTGGAATATCGTTGCGTTCACCCCAGACCTGGAGTTGTTCGACAGCTGCTGCCCTAAAAGTATCTCCTGCCGCTAACATGACTTTTTTACCATCTTGTTGCAGCTTTTTCGCTAACTTACCAATAGTCGTGGTTTTACCAACACCATTTACACCGACCATTAAAATTACAAAAGGCCCTTCATCGACATTAGTATCTAAAGGCTGACTGACGCCCTGTAAAAGCTCAGCCATTTGCTGTTTTAATAGAGGGTATAGCGCATCCCCATCTTTTAATGATTTGCGGTTAGCACCTTCGGTTAAGTTAGTAATAATCTTTTGCGTTGTATCTATGCCAACATCGGCAACTAGTAATTGAGTTTCTAGTTCTTCATAGAGTTCATCGTCGATTTTCTTGCCTTTGAATAGACTTGAAAAACCACTTCCGATATTTGTTTTTGTACGAGAAAGTCGTTGTTTTAATCGGCTAAAGAATCCGCCAGACTGCTCTGGCTCTGGCTCTGGCTCTGGCTCTGGCTCTGGCTCTGGCTCTGGCTCTGGCGCCGTATCTGCTTCCGCAGTTTCTTCAACACTTGGTGTTTCCTCAGGTGCATGGTTTGAAAGGGTATTGTCAGATGAAGACTCGGGAACGATCGCTTCATCGGCTTGTTCTGGCTCTGTAGTATTCTCTTCAGGTGAAATATCAGATGCGAGAGGCTCTTCACTCGCTTCTATACTGCTATCTGGCTTGTTCTTACTTTTATCAAACCAGCGAAAAAACTTTGACATAGGGTCTTTGATTCCTTGAAAAATCGTTGGGTTCTCGTGCTTATATCAGTACACTTAACGAAATTTGGACAATAATAGCATTTTCTAATTCAATGAGGCGAGGTGTAAAACAATCTACTAAGGCGAATGGACATATTCGCGTGATTAGTGGCTTATGGCGTGGGCGAAAAATCTCTGTTCTCAATGCTGAAGGACTTCGACCAACGACCGATAGAACTAAAGAAACATTGTTTAACTGGCTCGCTCCTTACTTATCTGAATCAAGGTGCTTGGATGCTTTTTCTGGTTCCGGTTCTCTCGGTATTGAAGCGCTCTCTCGCTATGCTAGCTATTGTGCTTTTTATGAAAAAGAAAAAGCAGCGTGTCAGCAAATTCGTTCCAATCTCGAACTCCTTAAAGTAGAAAACGACAGTTATGCTGTTTACCATGGTGATAGTTTGCAGTTGTTGCAGACACAAACTCCTAATGTGCCTTTTGACATTATTTTTATCGATCCACCTTTTAATAAAGGGCTGGTTGATAAAGTTATTCCAATTATCGATAGTAAGCAGTTACTTTCGTCGGAAGGTATTGTTTATATAGAAACTGAGCTTGTTGGTACTAACTACATTGTGCCCGATTCCTGGTCTCTGATAAAGGAGAGCCAAACTAAGCAGCTATGCTATCGCCTTTATCAGAAGAATTAGGAGCTGTTTGAGGATTAGATATCAGGCTATTTCGATACCGATATTGCTGATACCTTCAGCCTTAGCCATGGCTCTTAGCTCTTTGACTTTTTCCGGCTTAGATTTACTTTCCGAAACTGCCTCTAACAATTCTTGCTGAAATTCGAGTTCCCATTGCATCAGAGGGTGCTGGCGTATCTCTTGATTACTGAGTTCCTCTTCGCTTTCTTTCGTTGCATCAATGAAAGCTTCAACAGAGCCTTGCGAGAGCTTACTAACAACCACAGCACCTTGAAGATCTTGTTCCTGAATGAGCGCGATGATAGCGGTGATAGACATAGCAACATCCAATGCCGGATAGACGCCAAAGTGGTCGAAATTGTCTGGATCAGGTGTATCTTGTTCTACTTTCTCTGCTTGCACATCAAAATTTATCTTGGCCTTAGGAACAGTTAACCATTCCCAAATGCCATTCAGTGTGTTTCTGAACTGTTTTCCATCACTAAACTCGGTAACTTCACAAAACAGCTGATAGTTGGGCAACATGCGTTCGACAAGTGTCGCTGCGTAAGCAACCGCTTGCCAACCTTTAAGTTCTCGAACTTGTTGGAATAAATTAAGTTTGTTTTGCATGGTTTGCCTTTATGAAGTTGTATCTAAGAATGCGCTGATACCGTCCATGAACATCTGAATAGCGAGCATGACTAGAATCATACCCATCAATCGCTCTACGGCCGTTAATCCTCTTTCTCCCAGTACTCGGCTTAGTGCACCTGAGAACATTAAAATGGTTGCAGTTGCTGCCCACGCACCAAATACCGCGAGAGACCAATCAACAATGCGGTTTTGATCTTGGTTTGAAAGCAGAATCAAAGCTGCCAGAAGAGATGGGCCTGCAATCATTGGGATAGCTAGAGGTACAATAAAAGGTTCTTGCCCTTCCGGCACGCCTGCAACACCGCCGGGCTGGGGGAATATCATACGTAATGCGATAATCAATAAGATAATCCCACCTGAAATACTGACTGTTTCTTGTCTCACATTCAGAAAATCGAGGACGGCTTGTCCGCTAAAGAGAAAAAGCATCATGATAAGTAGTGATATAACGAGCTCACGTGCTAATACATAGTAGCGCCTTTTACGTGCCAAGCTCTTAAGCACAGACATCACAACCGGTAAATTACCTAGCGGATCCATGATAAGAAATAACATGACGGCAGCTGACCAAGTATCCATGATTTTTGCTTCTCTAAAAAAATCGCAAGCCTACCAGAGTTCGAATAATATTCAATTTATACTCTTTATCTTTCAGGCAGTATTGTTATTGACGTCAGTCGTTTGGACCGTTCACCCAGCATACTGTCGTTATAGAAGCTTCATTTTTAGCATGAGGGTATGAATATTATCCCAAATAGCACGCCGCATTTACTTGTTATGTAAAGGATTTATGCTGGAGCTTGTTAATTCTTAAATTGAGCGCTATAAATTTTATTAGTGGCCAAAAAATGTCTTGGTATATAGGAATTGTTGAGTTTGGTTCTGCACTGCTTAAGTTGGATAACCTTCCTAGATTAACATTCAGTGTACTTTTATTAAGATGTAAAGATTGCCAACCTTATTCAGACATATTTGTTAATGAATCTAAGGTGACTAAATGTAGTTTTTTCCTATAGTATTCAAATACAAAGAATAAAAATTTAAAGAGGATTGCAGAATGAGTTTAATGTCGGTTGCAGAAGTTGCTGAGTTTCTAGGGGTTCAGGATGTTAGGGTTGAGCGTTTGGAGCGGGAGCATTTGTTAATGTCTAAAGGCAAGGACGGTGAAGGGAAGCCGATGTTTGACCGTGGTGACGTTGAGCGTTACAAAGAGTTCGCAGAAAGAATTGGCGGTATCTAAAGAGTCATCCCTCTAATTATTTGATTATAGAAGCCAGTCAGGGCAATTATCCTGACTGGCTTTTTACTTATTGAGTTTGAATGAGTTGCGCTATGGTTTTAATGCCCATGGCTGTTGCACCTGCTGGAGCTTCTGCTGACGAACTATTATTAAACGCAGCAGCCAAATCGAAATGTATCCATCCTTGACCGTCGTTAGGAACAAATCTCGATAAGAATCCGGCAGCGTTTGACGCACCGCCCATTCCGCCCCCTTTTTGAGGCTTACTATTGGCTGTATCTGCATAGGCAGACGGGCACTTGTTTCGATGCCATATTTCTAGTGGTAAAGGCCAAACAGGCTCGTTAACTTCCTCGGCAATACTACTAGCTTGGCTGACCAGTGATTTATCTAAAGAAAATATGGCGTTGTAGTCATTGCCGACTGCTACCATAGCGGCACCTGTCAATGTTGCCGCATCGATTATCAACGGCGCTTTTGTTTCAGAAGCAGCTAACAAGCCATCAGCAAGCACTAACCTACCTTCTGCGTCAGTGTTTACAACCTCAACTGTTACGCCATTTCTGTAAGTCAGGATATCCCCTAGCTTGTATGCATGACCACTGATTAGGTTTTCTGCGCAGCATAAATACAATTTAACGCGTTGATTAAGTCCTTGCATAATAGCTAAGCCAAGTGCACCGGTTACCGTTGCTGCGCCACCCATATCACATTTCATAGTGAGCATGCCTTCACTACTTTTGATGCTATAACCGCCACTATCAAAGGTGATTCCTTTGCCAACGAGAGCGGCCGCAACAGGTGCGTCCGGATTGCCAGTCGGATTGTAATCAAACTCAGCCAAAACTGGTGGTCGGTCGCTACCTCGACCAACGTTATATATGCCTGTCCAACCTGCCTGTTCGAGTTCTTCTCCGACCCATTGCTGGCTTTTAACAACATTAGAGCTGATAGAAGAGAGCCACTCTTCACTTAACTCAACCAATTTCTCCGGTGAAATGTTCTCAGGGGTTTGATTAATGATGTTGCGTGTAAATACAAGTGCCTTAAGGCTGTTTTCAAGCGCTTCTTTGTCGTTATTTTCGCACCAGTGAATGGTTTGCTTTTTATTCGGGCTGATAAAGCTAGTAGCGAACGCCCATTGTTGTTCTCGCGTCCATTGACCATCAAGTTGAACGGTTCCATTGCCTAAACTGTCGACTACGCGAGCAGCTTTCTTAATACTGGATCTTTGCTGCCATTCGTTGCCACTTAAGTGAATAGACGCTTCGTTCTCATGAAAAGTAACTGGGCATGACGATGACCAGTGTTCGCTGGGTTTTGATTGCGTTAGGGAAATTTTCAGGTGTGACATAATATGTTGTAACTCTCTTGGTGCTGTTGAGCTTAAGTTAATTCCGCGAGTAAGGCTGGAATAAAGTCAATTTGTTCGTAAGGTTTATTGTTTTTCTTTAATTGCGCTTGCAAAGCTACTGTTGCTGATTGGTAGACACGATAACGTATCGGTTGTTGGCTTACCGAGCTGCCATCTGCAACTGATTTTAAACAAAGCTGCACATCAGGTGACGTAAATAACCGGCACGCGAGTGGCCTGTGTTCATAAATGGAACAAGCACTTTCGTTATCAATGAGTGGGCAAAGTGCTCTGTACAAAGGTGGCTGACGCTCTTCAATATTTTGCTGCATTTTGACTTTGAGTGCTGCAATTTCCTCATCGCTTCGAGTAGTTTTGATATGGTCTGCGATAAAAGGGATAAACTGAGGAGGTGTCTTCACTGGAAATACACAGCAATGTCCGCATCCTTTTTGACAGGCGACCTTATCATTACTAGGAAAGTAGGCTGAAAAAGCTTCAAGCGCTTGCTCAATTTGCTTCAGCGTTATTTGGACTTGTTGTGAATCTCTCTCTTCTTGATCAATGTCTCTAAGTATCTGTTCGCCAAGGTCGGTAAAAAGCGCTTCGTAGGATTGCGATACCGCTTGCATCTCTTCAGAGACTTTCTGTACGTGCTGAGATGAGAATACAAGGTCAGATTGAGGCATAAATGATCAGTCAAATATAAAAGTAAAAAGGATACATTGAATAGTGCTCTGACTACAGAGTTTCATACTGTATTAATCGTATTGTGAATATTTTGTGTAAACTATGGACAATACGATGAATAATAAAACGATTAAAAATCAATAATTAAGGCTGCGTTAAAAGAAATAAACTTGATATTTTTCTTGGCGCCTCAATATACCCGGTCTATTGTTGATATATACAACGAATAGTGTCGCAAGCGATAGAGACAGTTGACGATATTGGGCAGGTTTATTATTGCCTGTTTAGAAGCTTTCTGATATAGATATCGGCCTTCGCAACGTCAGTTTGTGTCGTGGTTTTAGGAGAAATGGCATATGCCAGCTGGAAAAGAAAATAAAACACTAGGGCTATTAGCTCTTGCCGGTCTCACTCCTTATGAGGAGAAAGAAGGCGAAGAATATATGAATGATGCGCAGATGGATCATTTCCGTCAGCTGCTATCTACATGGCGTGCGCAATTACGAGAAGAAGTCGATCGTACCGTTCATCATATGCAAGACGAAGCTGCCAATTTCCCAGATCCTGTCGATCGCGCAGCACAAGAAGAAGAATTTAGTATTGAGCTTAGAGCTAGAGATAGAGAAAGAAAGCTCATTAAGAAGATTGAAAAGACATTGAAGCGTATGGAAGACGATGACTTTGGTTACTGCGATTCATGTGGTATCGAAATTGGCGTTAGGCGTCTTGAAGCAAGACCTACAGCGGATATGTGTATCGACTGTAAAACACTTGCTGAAATTAAAGAAAAACAGCTTCAGGGTTAATTACCTGTCGTGACCGAAAAAGCTGCCTCGCGCAGCTTTTTTTGTTTTACTCCTCTCTTATGTCAAGCGTATCCACAAAACCCTATATAGGAAGGTTTGCCCCTTCTCCGTCTGGTCCTTTGCACTTTGGCTCCTTAGTGACTGCCTTAGCTAGCTATTTACAAGCAAAAAGCCGTGATGGTCAGTGGTTGGTTCGTATTGAAGATATTGATCCACCCCGAGAAGTTGAGGGTGCAGCGGAAGTCATCCTTAAAACGCTAGAAATACATGGGTTGCTTTGGGATCAGGAGGTGAGCTATCAAAGCTCTCACAGCGCTTACTATGAAGACGCACTATCGCTGCTGGCTGATACAAAGCTGACATATTATTGTCAATGCACAAGACAGGAGATTAAAGCACGAGGTGGGCAATATGATGGCTTTTGTCGGGATAGAAACTTAAGCCCAGAAGGTTCGTCTGTTCGCTTGCGTAACAACGCTAAAGTCGCATCGTTCAACGATGTCTTACAGGGTAGAGTTTCATTAGATAGCTTATCTGCTGATGAAGACTTTGTGGTGAAAAGAAAAGATAAGCTATATGCCTATCAGTTAGCGGTTGTTGTTGATGATGCAAGACAGGGAATTACCGAAGTTATTCGAGGTTGTGATCTGTTAAGAGCGACTTTTCATCAGCTTTGCCTATTTTCTGCATTGAAAGAAACACCACCTACTTATGGTCATATTCCGGTCGTTGCGTCATCTGCTGGCATGAAACTCAGTAAACAGAATAAAGCGAAAGCGATTGCTAATAGCCAAGCGGTGGACAACTTATACCAGGCAATGACATTTTTGGGTTTGTCGCCCGATGATTCGTTAAAGCAAGCGACAGTTGATGAGTTGTTGCAATGGGCAGTAAGCCAATGGAACATGAGTTGTGTTCCAGCAACATCTGAAATCATCTGGAAACCCTAGCCGTTATGATACGGGTTGGTATTACACCAGATTGGTATTATTATAGCGGCCCTTTTTAGTTGCTATTTCATTAGGAGTATCTCTTATCATTACCGGTGTGTTGAATAAGGTCAAAAAAGTGTTGGGTAAATCCAGTGCTAAAGCCGAAGCTAGTCAGGCTGTTGTATTGACGCGAGAGCAACATAGTATTAGCCGTAAAGATATGAGTGAAAATGCACTTAAGGTCTTGTATCGCCTTAACAATAATGGCTTTAAAGGCTATTTAGTTGGCGGTTGCGTTCGGGATATGTTGTTGGGCCTTAAGCCCAAAGATTTCGACGTTGTAACCGATGCTACGCCAGAACAGGTTAAAGAGCTCTTTCGAAATTGCCGTATTGTCGGCCGTCGATTCCGGCTTGCCCATGTTATGTTTGGCCGTGAAGTTATCGAGGTTGCGACCTTCCGTGGTCATCATGCGAGTACCGAAGCTGCTGAAAAAGTGGCAAAACAGCCTAAGAGTAAATTCAATCCTAACGATAAAGCGAATCTGTCTGCGCATAGCGAAGACGGTCAAATCCTGCGTGACAATACCTTTGGTAGCATAGAAGAAGATGCAGAACGCAGAGACTTTGATGTCAATGCAATGTATTACGATATTGCTGACTTCAGTATTCATGATTTTGCGGGCGGTATTGAAGCGATTAAGAACAAAACGATTTCACTGATAGGTGACCCCGAGACGCGTTATCGGGAAGATCCGGTTCGCATGCTTCGTGCGGTACGCTTTTCTGCCAAACTTGATATGAGTATTGGTAAAGAAACGGCTGAAATAATACCTAGCCTTGCATCACTGCTAGCCAATATTCCTGCGGCGAGAATGTTCGAAGAAGTGAACAAGCTTTTCTTGTCAGGCAATGCGCTTAAGACATTCCGGTTGTTGCTCGAGTATCAATTATTTGATCAACTTTTCCCTCAATTAATGCCATTGCTTCAAGATCAAACGAGCCGAGAGTTCCGTTTGCTTGAACAGCTGTTCATTAATACTGATAACCGAATTAATAATGACCTGCGTGTTACACCTGCATATCTTTACGCTGCTCTTTTATGGTATCCACTAGAAACTAGAGCCCAACAGTTATCCGTAGAAGGTGGCATGAATATGCATGATGCCTTCTTATTGGCTTCTAACGATGTTCTGGGTGCGCAAGTGAAACGCATTATGATCCCTAAGCGTTTCAGTATCGCCATGAGAGAAATATGGCAGTTGCAGACGCGCTTACCTAAACGCTTTGGCCGTCGGGCCTACCAACAACTTGAATTGCCACGATTTAGAGCTGGCTACGACTTTTTGTCGCTAAGGGCGGAAATTGAAGGCGGAGATTTAGCCGAACTTGCCGATTGGTGGACCGAATTCCAGCAAGGCACGCCTGATAGTCGAAAAGATATGTTGGCTAAGCTCCAAAAAGCCCAAGGCGGGTTTAAGAAACGCCGTCGACCGCGCACGCGACCTAAAAACAAGTCCTGACCCTACCTTCTATTATGGCTAGCGCAACAGCAAAAAAGAGCCTGTCTTACATCGGGCTCGGTAGCAATCTCGAATTCCCTCTAGCGCAACTTAAGCGTGCTGTGCAGGCGATGAATGAGCATCAAGAAATTGCCGTTATTTCCTGTTCTTCTTTTTATCAAAGTAAGCCAATGGGACCTTCCGACCAACCGGATTACACGAACGCTGTTGCATTGTTGGAAACAACATTAGAGGCTCACGACTTACTTTCAGCATTACAGAAAATAGAGCTTGAGCAGGGGAGAGTCAGGAAAAAAGAGCAATGGGGACCTCGTACTCTAGACTTGGATATATTGCTCTACGATCAGGAATGTATTAAAACTGAGCGTTTAACAGTACCTCATTATGGAATGAAAGAACGTGAGTTTGTGCTTTATCCGTTGGCGGAAATAGCTCCCTCATTGATCTTTCCCGATGGGCAAAAGCTGGAAGATGTTCTAAGCCAGTGTCCTCTCAATGGATTGACGAAAATTGAAGCCAATACGGTGAATTTGAACAACGAATAGGTGTTAATGATGAAGAAAGTGACGACTTCGACGCTGTTAAAGATGAAACAGCAAGGTGAGAAAATTACTGCATTGACGGCCTATGATGCGAGCTTCGCACAGACTTTCGATAAAGCAGGTATTGATTTCTTATTGATTGGTGATTCCCTTGGTATGGTTTTACAAGGTAATGATGACACGCTACCCGTGACAGTAGACGAGGTTGCTTATCATACGCGAGCGGTTCGCAAAGGTACTGAACGTGCTTTTGTTGTAGCAGATATGCCCTTTATGTCTTACTCAACCATGGAAAAAGCTTTTGATAATGCTGCTACTTTGATGGCAGCTGGGGCTAGCATGGTCAAACTTGAGGGCGGCAGTTGGTTAAATGAAACCATACAGGGTTTAACCGAACGCGGTATCCCAGTATGTGGCCACCTCGGACTAACACCACAGTCCGTGCACAAATTCGGTGGTTTTAAGATACAAGGCCGCAGCAGCCAGCAAGCTAACCTTATGGTTCAGCACGCCAATGCATTGCAGGAGGCTGGTTGCCAATTGCTTGTGCTTGAATGTGTGCCCACCTCATTAGGTAAGATGATTGCTGAATCGCTAGACATACCTGTGATAGGCATTGGTGCTGGTGGCGGTACCGATGGTCAGATTTTGGTTATGCATGACATGATTGGCATCAGTGCCAACTACATGCCGAAGTTTTCAAAAAATTATTTGCTCGATGGACGCGATATAGCAGCTGCGACTGAATGTTATATTGATGAAGTGCGTCAAGGCACCTTCCCGGGCCCAGAGCATAGTTTCGAGTAGATTTATGCAAGTCATCAAAGAAGTTCAAGCACTAAGAGAGCTAAGACGATGTTGGCAAATGGAAGCGAAGACTATCGCTTTTGTTCCAACCATGGGTAATCTTCACGAAGGGCATATTCAACTAGCGAAGGAAGCAAAAAAAGTTGCCGACATTGTGGTCGTTTCAATTTTTGTGAACCCTTTGCAGTTTGGTCCTGACGAGGATTTAGATTCTTATCCGAAAACACTGCAACAAG
Source organism: Alteromonadaceae bacterium M269 (assembly GCA_004353515.1). GTDB lineage: Bacteria > Pseudomonadota > Gammaproteobacteria > Enterobacterales > Alteromonadaceae > M269. The sequence continues at coordinate 438,700 of SMNZ01000006.1, forward strand.
ATCAGGAAGCACTTGAAGCTGTAGGTGTAGATTTAATATTTACTCCATCAGCAAAAGCGATTTACTCAAGAGGTCTTGAGAATCAAACCTTTGTTGAAGTGCCGGGTATCTCTTACATGATATGTGGTGCTAGTCGCCCTGGTCATTTCAGGGGCGTAGCGACTATCGTCTGTAAGCTGTTCAACATGGTGCAGCCGAATCATGCTTTCTTTGGCGAAAAAGACTTTCAACAATTGCAAGTGATTAGAGCGATGGTAACGGACTTGTCTATGAATCTTCAGATCCATGGTGTGCCGACTGTGCGTGAAAGTGATGGTTTAGCTATGAGTTCGCGTAACAACTACCTGACGACTGATCAACGTGCTATTGCGCCGCAATTGTATGAAAACATGATGCAGATCGTGGATAAGGTGGAACTCGGGCGAAGAGACTTTAGTATCATCATCAAGGAGCATAAGCAGCGATTGAATGATGCAGGCTTTAAGGTAGATTACATTGAGATTCGTTCAGCTGATAATCTACTGCAACCTGGGCATGAAGACGAAGAGCTTGTGGTCTTGATGGCAGCCTTTTTAGGTAAAACTCGACTGATTGATAATTGCTGTATTCGGTTGAACTCTTAACTGTAGATTAGACGCTATAGCGTTAGCTCGCTTTAGCGTCTTCTTCAAAAGCAAGCCAGTGCTTTGATGTAGAAGCAATGGTTAATTGTTCCTCCAATATTTCCTTCAAGTGCTCTTCTGTTGTCAGAGGGTTAGCCAAAACAACTCTAAATACTGTTATGGGCTGTCCTGCATAACGGTCAATCTCTAAGCGTGTTCTAGACACAAAAGACTTACCCGCTTCCCGTTGCTGCTTTTGCACTGAAACTGTTAGCTCATCCAATATTGGATTGATACTCGTACTTTCCTCTGCTGAAGCTAGACGTCTTTGTATTGAAGAAGGTCGTAATCTATAGGTCAACAAACATAAAGTCGGCTCAGTAGTCAGCTCAAACTCTGGGTGTTGCTTGATAAGCTCTGCAAATTGACGTGCTTTCTGCATACTCTGATCAACAAGTAATTCATAGCCCTGCCTACCCAGTATATGCAATGACGCATGCACCATCATGGCCATACCATTACGAGAGCCTTCGATAGATGTGCTCCCTAGATCTTTAGAGCCAGCACGTAAGATATACTGCGCGTGATGTCTAACGGCATTACTGTCTGAAGGGTTCTTAAATAGCACCATCCCCGCACCCATTGGAACATACATTTGTTTATGCGCATCGATTGTCACAGAGTCTGCTTTCTCAATGCCTTTCAGTATGTGCCTATGTGCCTTTGAGAATAACGTAGCGCCGCCCCAAGCTGCGTCTACATGGAAACTACAACCTAATTCTTTGGCGACATCTGCAAGTTCATCTAATGGATCAATGTGGCCTGTCTCAGTGGTTCCAGCGATACCGACGATAGCTAATAGTTTGTTGCCCTGACTTTGATAGTCCTGTCCCCATTTGAGTGCTTTTTCAGGAGAAAGTCGTTGACTCGCATTGTCTAAAGTTACGAACTGCTCGCGGCCTAAACCTAATAAGTCGACAGACTTGCTTAACGAATAGTGCCCTCGTTTGGAAGACAAAATTGCTAGTTTACGATATCCGTAATGCTGAAGACCCGCTGCTAATCCCTCTTTGGCAACACCTCGAAACTGTCCGTCTGCTGCTAAGGCTTTGTTTCGTGCAACCCATAGTGCTGTGATATTGGCAATTGTCCCACCCGAACAAAACGTCCCAAGCGAATACTGTGCACTATGCAGGTGCTGTTGGTAGAAATCTTCAGGCTGGTCATAAACAAGTTGGTGCATCATGCCTAGAACTTGTCTCTCCAATGGGGTAAAGGCTTTCGATGTTTCTATCTTGACCAGGTTTTGATTCAGGCCGACAAGCAGCTTAGCCAAACTCAAATGGAAATAAGGCAGGGCCGAAGTCATATGGCCAATAAAATGCGGTGAGTAAGTATTGACGGAATTAGCGACTAGATTATCTAGAATCGTCTGAGCGTGAGTCGAGACAAATTCTGGTTCTTCGGGGATTTGCCAAGCATTGAAATCTTGTTCTATATGTTCGAGGCTGGTTGAACGAGAAACCACATGCTGAGATAAGAAATCAGCGACGTTATCAGATAACTGTTGTTCTATTTTGGCCAAACGCGAATCTTTACTTTCTGGTTTGGTAAATACTTTAAGCAGACGCTCTAGGCTCGCTTCGGCTTTACTCACTCAACATATCCAGCTCAAGAAATTAGCCGCAAACTTTACCTTATTTAGCACTTGGTGTGTATAGTTATGGGGATTCAACAATCAATTTGATAGCAAAACTGGGCCAAATTGGTGCATTTTGATGCTAACTTGCACGAACTTCACTATTAAGATCTGCCTTTACCGACCAACAGTTTTGTCCACTTGCAGTATACTTGCGCTCAAAAGGTGTCATAGGTTGTGTCACATTTAGCTGTTCCCATCGGCTTTCAAGGCCTGCGTACTTTAATGCTAAGCTAAATTCTTCGATATAAGTTTGCCAGTTGCTGCGGACCTCCAATCGTCCCCCGATTTTAATCAGATCTGCAAATGCTGCGCTTCCATGCCATCGTCTTTTTAAATGTGCAGACTTGGGGTAGGGGTTAGGGTAGAGCAAATAGTGATGGCTCACTGGCCAGTTGTTGTCAACCACCAAGCGCCAAAAGTCGATGACATCCGCTCTAATGACCGAGTGGTTTTCTGTACCTAGGTGGTAATTCTGCTCGTGTTTGTTAATGCGAACTGCAGATTTGTCTAAGCCAACAACCTTTGCTTCTTGATGTCTAGAAGCTAAAGATGCAGTGCTTTCTCCAACACCGCAGCAGGAATCCAGCACTATTGGGCCATCCCAGTCAGCTAACCACTCTGTCACATCATTAAAGGCTTCGAGTGTGTGATCCTGAATAGGCTTTTGCGATGTTGTTTCGAGATGCTTGGTGACCGTCTCATAAAGTTTATCGTGAGGCCCTTTTTGGTTGGATGTAATTGACCTAGAGATAGATTCCGTCATATGTAATAAAGTTTGCCACTCCTGAAAAGTAGCCGCTATTGTATAGCAAAGTTTAATAGACCCTGATAAAACATGACTCAAATTTTGACGATGGAACTTAAAAAAGGAATCTTGTCATGATGACTAGACACAAGCTCTTCACTCTATTCTTGCTACTAAGCCTGCTTCTTACTTCAAGTGGTGCTTTGGCTGACACGAAAACAGAAGTGTTATTTAACATTATTAATGAAAGATTGAGTTATATGGAGAGTGTCGCTTTGTACAAAGCGACTCATCATCTACCGATTGAAGATTCTGAAAGAGAGAAAGTTGTTCTAACAAAGGCTCTTGAATCAGCAGATGAACTTCAAATAGATAAGGGGAGTTTAAGCCACTTTTTTGAAGTGCAAATAAGAGTGGCGAAGGCGATACAATATAGGCATCGTGCAGATCTACTTCATACTCAGGAAACACCTCAAACTGATGACCTGATTGCAGTCATCAGGCCCAAACTCATTGAACTAAGTGCACGATTAAATAGCGTGTTGAGTGATGTGATAGAGGCAGGTGGAATTAACGAACAAGACAGGACGTTGTTTACTCAAATCATTAATCGCCGGTATTTATCTGAGTCAGATAAAAAGCATCTATTTGATGCGCTGCTTCACATAAAGCGAAAAGGCTAGAAGTTCGGTGTTAGTGCAGATAACAGCCGAACTGTTATCTGCATAAACGAGATTAACTGCGCGTTCCAATGCCTCTGCTAATCAATTGATAGGCAATAGTGAAAAGAATGATATTAAAGATAACGAGTACAATAAGAGATGTACCGAAAGCTACGTCTGATGTACCTAAGAATCCGTACCTGAAGCCATTCACCATATAAACGACAGGATTGACTTTGCTCACCCATTGCCAGAATTCTGGAAGTAGAGTCAGTGAGTAAAAGACTCCGCCCAAGTAAGTCAAAGGCGTTAGTACAAAGGTTGGTACTATGCTGATGTCATCAAAGGTCTTTGCGTAAACTGCATTAATCAATCCACCTGCAGAAAACAGCGATGCTGTAAGTATTAAAATACTGAATAAGGCAGCGAGATTGTGAATGCGTATATCAACAAAGAATAGCGATACGACAGTAACTATGATGCCAATGATGACAGCTCGAGCGATGCCGCCACCAACATAACCTAGTATCAATATCCAATGAGGAATAGGAGCAACCATCAACTCTTCAATGCTATTTTGAAATTTAGCACTAAAGAAAGATGAAGAAACATTGGCGTACGAGCTTGTGATAACCGACATCATAATTAAGCCGGGTACAATAAACTCCATGTAACTGAAGCCGCCCATCTGACCGATTCTGCTTCCAATAAGGTTACCGAAAATAACAAAATACAGCGACATGGTAATCGCTGGTGGAACAAGTGTTTGGATCCAAATTCTTAAAAAGCGCGTGCACTCTTTGATCCAGATTGTGCGTAAAGCCACCATATTACGATTAGGCATTGGCAACCTCCTCGGCTTTATTTTCGTTCCTGCCGTCTTCGACTAACCTAACGAACAACTCTTCTAATCGGTTTGATTTATTTCTCATGCTCAATACTTGGATATCTTGCTCACTGAGTTGGGAGAAGACATTATTCAGGCTGCTGCTTTTCGGCAAGTCGATTTCAATAGTGTGATCGTCAATTTGACGTGAAACAAATCCTTCGAGCGTGACTGATTTCGTTGTTGGTTCGATATCCAACACGAACGTTTCAACGTTGAGCTTAGATATCAGATTCTTCATGCTGGTGTTCTCGACAATAGTTCCTTTATCAATAATGGCGATATTGCGACACAGCATTTCTGCTTCTTCGAGATAATGTGTCGTCAAGATAATGGTAATACCTTGTTCATTAAGCTCTGTTAAGAAACTCCACATTGAACGACGAATTTCGATATCGACACCCGCTGTTGGCTCATCGAGGATCAAAATCTTCGGCTCATGCATCAATGCTCTGGCAATCATTAAACGTCGCTTCATTCCGCCTGAAAGTTCACGAGCACGCGAGTTGCGCTTGTCCCACAAGTCGAGCTGAGACAAGTATTTTTCTGCTCTTACTTTGGCAATATTTCGCGGAACACCATAATACCCAGCCTGATTAACAACGATCTGAAATGGCGTTTCGAATTGGCTGAAATTGAATTCTTGGGGAACGAGGCCAATACAGGTTTTAGCTTCAACTAACTCTTTATCGATGCAATGTCCTGAAACGTGGACGCTTCCAGACGTTTTGTTGACTAGGGAGCTGATAACACCAATCGTAGTTGATTTGCCCGCACCGTTTGGTCCTAGTAGGGCAAAGAAGTCACCTTCTTCTACCGAAAGGTTAATACCTTTAAGTGCTTGCGTGCCACCTTTATAGGTTTTCTTCAAGTCTTGAATATCCAGTGCTTTCATTAACTCACTCTTGTTTTGTCCAACAGTGGCGAATGCCGTTGGTATTTGAGGTTACAAGGTCAATAGGCCTTATATCTATTATGCCAAAAATTCAAAAGCTTATCGCCTTTAAATAGTGAATATGATATCTAGATAAACTATCGATTTTCCCTATTGAGATATCCCATGTGCACTATCGGCGCTGTTAAGCTGAGTGAAGACGAAATTGTTTTATTTAAAAATAAAGATTTTGCTGATTCAACCTTTAGTGATGAAGTGGTTCTCAGTGAGCATCATTTCGGTGCTAAGGGTTTAGAAACTTTTGACGCGGCTGGTGCAGAGTCTGTTTTTTCCGGCCTTTCTGTTGGCGCTAATCGCTACGGCTTGCTCGCTTGCGTGAATCATGTCAAAACGACAGGTAATGAAGCTCTGAATTACGACATATTGGTACAGGAAGTTATTGAAAATGCACTGAGTGTTGATGAGGCAATTCAGAGTGTGCAAAAAGCCATTGATATTCAACCCTATTGGTGGGGGAATCTCGTTATAGCGGATACCGAGCAATTAGCGGTAATTGAAGTCAGAGGGAAGGAGTGTCAGGTTCGTATTGATTATGAATCTGTCTTTCGTACCAATCATCAGCCAATGTACGGTGAACATCAATCCCCAGATAATATCCGTTGCAGTGCTGCACGCTTCGAGAGTGCAGAGCAAAGATTAGCTCATATTGGTTGCTTAGAGGATGTTTTTGAGCTTTTATCGACACACGATAATGTTGGAGAAAAAAGCGGAATTTGTAATCACACAGATACGCTAAGTACGGTTTATTCCTATATTTTACACCGAGTGAGAAATCAAATTAGGCTCTATGTCACCAAAGGAAATCCCTGTTCAAACAAATGGCACAGCTTAGATCTACCTCTAGGAGAGGATTGGTCTTCTAAAAATGCGAGTGCCTTTTTAGAACAATATCCTAACTAACCTTAGATTAGGCGAGCTTAGTCGGGATATCGATCAGCCATGATTTCGACGGATTGTTTGATAATGTCTGTTAGCACATCGAAATCAACATCTGATAAACGTTTAACGTAAAGGCATGATTTGCCTATTTTATGTTTACCTAGGGTGCTTAGCTGTTCTTCGAAGTTACCTAACCCAGGCATAATATAAATGGATATATTTTGCGCTCGCGGTGAAAATCCGACTCTAAGAAAATCACCTTCTCTCCCGCTCTCATAGCGGTAGTGATAGCTGCCAAAGCCAACGATGGAACCTCCCCACATAGCCGGTTCTTGATTTGTAATACCCTGCATTAGATTTAAGAGTTGTAGGCAGTCGTTACGTTTTTCCTCGTTCTGTATCTGCGAAAGAAACGCACTTACGTCGCCTTGATTCTGAACTGTTTTATTACCAGCCATAGGGCCAAGCCTCCCGTTACACATCTGAACCTTCATACTGGGGGGTGTTGAACTTTACAGTAAAGGTCAACAGACCCTAATTAAATTTAGCATATTGGCGAAATAGGTACTGGCTTGGTTAGGTCTCTCAGTAAGGTGGAAAAAGTTGTTTGCCACATACGAAATTAGCGTAAGTGGTATGTTGATGAGGAAACTAATGGTGGAAAGCAATACCCCAAGGCGTCAAGGCGGTGGTTGGTTACTAAAATTTGGAGTCGTCGTTGTACTCGCATTCGCAGGTTATTTTGGTAATAAAGCGGTTCAGAGCTATTTTGGACAACAAGCGTTAGATGGGACGGGCTTGGTTGCGCTCTCACTTGATGAAGCGTTAGTGAAAGCAGAAAAAGAAAATAAGCTCGTCTTAGCCGATATGTCAGCGATTTGGTGTCCAACATGTCGTCGGTTAGATAAAGAAGTGTTCTCCAGTGATGTTGTGAAAGACGTTATTGATGATCAGTATATTTTTGCTCGTATCGAATATGAGTCAGAACAGGGTAAAGCTTTTATGGAGCGCTACAAAGTGCGTGGTTTCCCAACGCTACTCGTGTTGAGCTCGAATGGAGACAAAATGGGACAGCTACCGCTGACCTTTATGCCTGAAGAGTTTGCGAAGATGATTGATCGTTCTTAATTTAGCTTGTTTAGTTTATTGGGGGCACATAACAATCTCATGTACCCCAATAATTGAGCTATTTGGTATCTAGCGTCTTGCTCGTCGGTAAAATCCGAACAATGCTAATGCCGGAACGAATAAAAGGAGATTAGACGGTTCGGGAACCGCTGTTGTGGAAGAAGCGAACCCTAACGTTAAGCTTAACCGCTGAGATTGACCTATCGTGTTCCCCAATGTTGTGCTCGTGGCCAAATCTTGATCGATGGCATTGGCAACGCTCGCCGGATTGGCGTTATTCCCGAAGCTTGTGAATGAACTCACTACGTTCGCGAACTCAAAAATACTATTCTCAAAATTTAATCTGACTTCAGTAATATTTAGGCCACCTCCAAAAGGAAGTGCAAAATTAAATATTGTTGAGATGGTAATAAATTCGCCGTTTATATCAAAGAGCCCATCACTGTCTGAGTAAAATACATCATAAAATTCTGTTGTCGCGCCTATAAAATCTCTGCTTGCGCTATTTAATGTATTCAATCTGTTCGTTAGCTGAGCACTCTCAGTTAAAAAAGTAACACTACTTAGTGGACCTGTTTGCTCGAAGAAGGTCACCGATTCTAAGCCATCTAATAACCTTATTGGTGTTGCATTGCCGGTGAATGAACAAGACAGTATGGTGATTGCAATACAAAGTCTTTTAAAATATTTCATCATAACTAATCCAAATGTTGATTTAATATATTGGAGGTTTCAAAAACTGCGCGAGACGGTGTTTAGTTCCAACTAATCTGCATATATACCTCCTTGTTATGATGTGAAAACTATATGTCGTTAACTCTTTATCGACGCGTGGTGGATTTTCTATAAATAATAATATTTATTTTGGTTAAAAATATGTTTTATTAAATAAGGTATGGTTCACGTGATTTTTGAGGGAACTAAAGAATAGTATCTGTTGAAGTAGGGACGTTAATTGTTAGAAAGTATCTCCCCAAATTCCCAACATACTGAAGGTTATCCGAATAGCTGCAAGCGTAAGGATGATAAAGAGAGTCCCTAACAAATAGTAAATCCCCCGTTGTAATCTAACTTTTAAACGCTTAAACCAAGACAATTCCTTATCCGGTTTTGGTGGAACGTGGGGGAAAGTCGAGAGTAGAAAAAAGAACAAAAGACTCCAGAGTACACCTAAAACGCTGGGCATGAGATAGATGTCTGTTTCTATGCCTGCCAATTGAAATAACGTAGCTATAAATAAACTAAAAGAAGCTATGCCAAGCAGAAGAACAACAGGCTTAGTCCAACGTAGTAGTCGGGAAAGGGATCCTAAAGTTGATAGCATGTTGAGGAGTTGAAGTAGCCTAGCTTAATAAGCTACTTCTTATCATATACTCAAAGGTAAGGAGAAAACTTTATTTAAATATATCGTTCAGGTAAGCCGCAATGCGCACTCCACCTTGTGAAAGGCGCTTTTTGACTGTAGGAATGTGCTGATATTTGTAATCCCAAGAAATGCGATCAGAATCTGGGTAAATCGTATCTCGGATTTTTGTACTTTCAGTGATCCAAACTTGAGGATCTGCCACTTTCCAGTCGTTCGCTTGTTTGTTAGTAATCTTACTGTTTAGCCAATTTGTCCACTCAGTAAAAGACAATTGCTGACCATCAATTAGCCCACTGTCCCATACACGGTGAAGGTTTGAATCCTCTCCGAAGAAAGTTAATTTAACGTCGTTACCACCTCTGTCTGTGCCGTTACCTGCATGTAATGGTTGATGTAGGTCTCCAACAATGTGCACGATGAAACGCAGCGCTAGCTGCTTTTGTTCAAGCGTAGAGTTCTTATTCTTTAATATTGCTGAAAAGCGTTTTAATGCTGTAACTGAGTCGCCTTGAGCTGGGGCACCGACTTCCGGATAAGTCTTTCCTTCCGGCACACTGACATAGTGATAAGGTGACGCTGTTTTTTGCCAAAATTCCTCAGGATTTGAGCGCATTTCATCTGGCCAAGTTGAAGCTTCAGCTAGTGTTTCTGGTCCAAGGATCTTTTCAATTTGTGTTTTGGCTTTGTCGGTCAAATACAATTCAGCAATCGCGCCTGTAACACGGTGACCAGTTTGACCCCAAGCAAGAGCACTTGGAGCAATAGAGATAAACAATAGCGTAGTAATCAGTTTTTTAAGCATATTTCTGTCTTTGTTACGAGGGCTACAAACCCTTAAGTTAAATACTGCAGCAAGCAAAGAGCCGTAGCATAAAGGATAAAATAATTGAGCGTATGAATATTTTATGATTTCTTTAACGGTCCAGTCTAGGCTCTACAAGCACTAGTGCTTGTATCCCCACCTTTCCATTAAGGATTGCTCGATGCCCAAGTGATCTAGAATCCGAGCGACAACAAAGTTAACTAAGTCATTTATGGACTCAGGCTTGTGATAAAAACCTGGTGCAGCAGGCATGATGGTGACACCGGTTTGAGAAAGCGTCAGCATGTTTTGTAAATGTATCGTAGAAAGAGGCATCTCCCTTGGCACCAAAATCAGTTGACCTTTTTCTTTGATAACCACGTCGGCTGCTCTTTCAATTAAGTTGTTACTTGCTCCTGTAGCTATTGCAGAGACTGAACCCGCGGAGCATGGGCAAACAACCATTTGTTTTGGTGCTGCCGAGCCTGAAGCGACGGGCGAGAACCATTCTTCCTTTCCACAGACGATGAGTTGTCCTTCTTTAGCATCGAATTTCTCGGTAAAAAACTCTGTTGCAGCCTGTGGGTTAGCGGGGATTTGCAAGTCTTCTTCCGTGGCAAACACGACTCTCGCTGCGGAGGATATCAGTAAATACACTTGGTAATCTGCAGCAAGCAAAACTTCCAATAGCCTCAATGCATAAGGAGCTCCAGATGCACCAGTGACTGCTAAGGTTATGCGTTTTTGTGAAAGGTAGCTCGTTTCTTTAGTTGTCATATTTTGTTTTTAAACTCGCTAATAACTTGTTGTGAATGTTGCCAAAGCCACCGTTACTCATGATGACGATATGATCGCCTGCAAGGCTCCGATCTGTCAGCACTGTAACCAGCTCCTCAACATCATTATAGAGTGCAGCTGGTATCTTGCTTTGAGCAATGCTGTCAGAGAAGTTTGAGTCCTGGCTACTCTCAGGTGTCTCATACGCATAAACTGCGTCAGCGAGTTGCCAAGACTGCGCTAGCTTATCTTTGTGTACACCCATCTTCATAGTGTTTGAACGAGGTTCTAACACGGCCAATATGCGTGCTTTACCAGCCTTATCTCTAAGGCCTTTGAGCGTTGTTTCTATCGCGGTTGGGTGATGGGCAAAGTCATCATAAACCGTAATGTCATTAACAGTGCCACGAACTTCCATACGTCTTTTGGTATTAATGAACTCATTTAGTGCTTCGATTGCATCTTGCGGTCTTACACCAACATTTCTAGCAGCGGCAATAGCCATCAGACCATTCGATCTATTGTGCTCGCCTTGAAGATCCCAACAGACACGGCCTTGTTTTTCATTGTCGAATATTACGTCAAACGAACAGCCATCATCGCTGATGTTGTCGACTTTCCAATCGCCATTTGCGGTTTGGCAAGGTGTCCAACAACCCATTTCAAGAGTTTCCTGAATAGGTTTATCGCCCTCAGGATAAAGAACTAAGCCGTTGTTTGGGACCATTCTCATTAAGTGATGAAACTGTCGCTGAATGGCAGCTAAATCGGGGAATATATCAGCGTGGTCGAACTCAAGATTATTGATAACCAAGGTTCTTGGGCGATAGTGCACAAACTTGGAGCGCTTATCAAAAAATGCTGTGTCGTATTCGTCTGCTTCGATAACGAAAAAAGGTGAATCTCCTAATCTTGCCGAAATACCGAAGTTTTGAGGTACACCACCAATAAGGAATCCCGGCTTCATGCCTGCGTACTCTAGTATCCACGCCAACATACTGCTAGTTGTGGTTTTACCATGTGTTCCTGATATAGCAAGTACCCAACGTGAACTAAGCAGGTTATCTAAAAGCCACTCAGGGCCACTGGTGTAAGGAATGTTTCTTTCTAAAACGTATTCGACTGCGGGATTACCACGGGACATCGCGTTGCCTATGACAACAATGTCAGGCTCAGGCTTAAATTGCTCAGTTGAATAGCCTTGTGTTAGTTCAATACCTAACTCGGTCAGCTGAGTGCTCATTGGCGGATAAACGTTAGCGTCTGAGCCCGTGACTTTATGCCCTAATGACTTGGCTAACGCCGCAATACCGCCCATAAAGGTACCGCAGATACCTAAAATATGTACATGCATAGAATTAATTTAAATGACGCTTTTGTTCAGTAGAGTGCAAGGTTATCAAACTAATGGAGAAGAGCCTAAATATAAAAGGAGTTAGAGGGGTGAGTTAAATAGCTAAAAAAGTTATACTAAAGGTGTTTTTGTAACTACTTCTGAAAAACCACATAAACAAGGTCAAAAAATGAAAAGACTTAATACTGTCTTGCAAAACGATGGTGCGCCACTCGAACTTATTTTGTTAATACGTACGCTACTTGCAGCTTGTAAAGAAATCTCTTTCCGGGTTGGACAAGGTGCACTGGCAGGGGTTTTAGGTTCGACCTTGAGTGAAAATGTACAAGGTGAGACTCAGAAGAAACTAGATGTTATTTCTAATCAAATCCTAAAAGACATATTGAGTGAATCGGGTTACGTAAAGGCAATTTCTTCTGAAGAAGAAGAAACGGTTGTTCCTTGTAACCCTGATGGTAAGTATCTAGTCAGCTATGACCCTCTAGATGGTTCTTCAAATACTGATATTAACAGCCTTATCGGTACCATCTTTTCAATAACGCACGCTCCACAATGGATGGACCCAAGTGACCCTTCAGCGTTTCTGCAGCCTGGAACGCAGATGGTTGCTGCGGGTTACGTATTGTATGGTCCGTCAACTATGTTGGCGATGACAACAGGTCGTGGTACACACTTGTATACACTAGATAAAACGCATGGTGGTTTCCTTCTGGCAGAAGAGAATATCTCTGTGCCTGAGCAAACCAAAGAATTTGCGATTAACTCATCTAATCAACGCCATTGGGAAGCACCAATGCAAGATTATATCTCTGACTTATTGATGGGTAGTGAAGGTCCACGCGGTAAAGATTTCAACATGCGTTGGGTCGGTGCCATGGTGGGTGACATCCACCGCATACTTTGTCGCGGTGGTATTTTCTCTTATCCGTTTGACAAGCGTAACCCTAAGATCCCAGGCAAGCTTAGATTGCTTTATGAAGCCAATCCTATGTCTTTCCTCATTGAGCAAGCTGGTGGCGCTGCGTCGACAGGTGCTGGGCGTATTCTGGAGGTAATGCCGACTGAAATCCATCAACGTGTTCCAGTCATTATGGGTTCAAAAGAGGAAGTAGAAACTTGTGTAGGTTACCACTCTAAGTGACCTCTGCAGCACTAGCCGCAAAAGAGCTACTACGCCGAAGACGTGAAGATATCCAATCAGGCCGGTTGGATGAAGCGCTTCGGCCTACGAGTATCGAACAAGCCTTTGCTATACAAAACGAAATCATCAAGCAAAGTGATGATACGGTTGGCGGATGGAAGTGCCTGCTTCCACTTGATAATGGCAATATTATTGTTGCCCCTATCTTTAGCCAAGAAATCCAGACGAAGTCACCTTGCTATCTTGCTGCCGACAATGGCTTGGCGAGAGTTGAACCTGAAGTTGCCTTTGTTTTAGGGCAGGACTTACCGTCTCGATCAGAAGCATATTCAGAGCAAGAAATTGATGAAGCCATAGCGCATTGTCATATGGCCTTGGAATTAACCAAATCACGTTTTGAGGCTGATTCTGGCTCGGATTACTATGAAATGTTTGCCGACTGTTTTATTAATCAGGGAATGTTTATTGGTCCTGAGATCGATAAAGCTACTGCATATGACATCCCTCGATTGAATATCCATATTCGAAATGGAGGTCAGGTTGAATCCTATGACGGTGCTCATCCAAACTTAAGTGCTCATAAGCCAGTTTATTGGTTAATTAATAAAATGAGCCAACGTGGTGTGGGCTTTAAAAAGGGGCAAGCGATTATCACCGGTTCTTATGTAGGATTGGTTGATCTTGAGTTCGATACAACTTACGAAATTGAATACGAAGGATTGGATAAATACCAAGTGACATTCGCCAAAGTAACTTCGTAGACTGAATTAACCTCGAACCAAGTTGACATATTTGATAACAGAGTTTAATCAAACCTGGCAGACCACTGTGTACGTGAAGCCACTACTCGCACTCATAATTATCCTAATGCAGATATGAGTAATAACCGAATCTCGAAAGCTCAGTTCACACCTTTAATACGGCGTTTTGCTTCCACGTGTTATGTTAGCCTGATGAACCGAATTACTGTGTATTACTAGGTAAATGTCGAGTCAAAACACCCATAAATCTTTGGTTCATCAGACTAACGAAACAATAATTGGGAGCTCAAGGTTTTGGCTAACATTAAAAAACCAAGGGAATATCGAGATAAGTTGTGTTGGGTGATTTTAAAATCAAAAGATAGATGGAAGGTTGGTTATAAACCTAACGAAGAACAATATACTGTTGGCACTATCTTTCAAGAGCTTATTGATTCACTGCCTGCTACCAAAAGACAGATGAACGATCTGAGTAAGCATCCTTTAATAATCGAGATGCTCAAATTGTCGCGAGAGGCATTCAGAGAATCATTTCACCCTAAGTACAACATGCCATATATATCTAACTTGTTTTTCAAAAAGAAAAAGCATTTATTAGAGAAAAAAGCGATCTATATTTTACAGGAAGTGATGGGAATCATTTGGTCTAGCTACAAAATACCTGAAAAATATGTATTTGAGGCTCAACAAATATTAAACACTCACCGCCAGATTAACAGTTAATACTATAGAATGCTGTCTATATTGCAAATGTATGTCGGACAGCAGCTTTGGATATAAGTTGCTCATAAGATCACGCTTATTCCAAATCTGAACTGTTCTCCGAATGCTCTAATTCTTCAATCAATAAGTGCGAACCTTCCATGGTTACCTGCACCATTTTTCTAACTATTTAAGTTTAAATGTTTTTCGATTGCTATTTATTGACAACAGATTCAATCCACGGGTAATAGGTTGACACGCGAGTGTAACGCTCTTCAACACCATAGTGTGCTTCTTCAAATTCGTTGACGACTTGATACGAACTGACTCCTGCCACATAAAGTTGTGAATCGATATTAATGAAAGCCGGGCCACCACTATCTCCTGGGCCGCTAATGCCTTCCAAATGACTCGCTTTACTGGGCACATCGAACTTAAACTTAATGACTTGTTCCGATACCCCAATGATTGTATTTGTTGCTCCGCGCTGTTTATGATTGCGTTTGGTGATGCCTTCGAGCCCATTCCCAAAATATCCACTACCTATAAAAACAACTGGTTTCCCTTGTTCATTCTTACGTGTGTAGAGCTTAGCTGGCGACCCTTTCAAGATAGGCTTTTTTAACTGAATTAGTGCAATGTCATAGACTTTATCATTTGCTAAATCAAATTGAGGGTGCACAACAATAGCTTCAATTGGGTATTTATCGCCTAAATGAGTCGCTTTAGTTATACTTTTTTCTCTGCCTGCTACGCAATGAGCAGCAGTCAACAGCCACTTGGGAGCAATTAGGGTACTTGCGCATCCTCTGCTCCTAATATAAGCAACGGAAGCTGAATATTGTTCTCCGAGTTCTCGATATTTTTTGTCATCGACATCGTGCCGGATGACGATAGCTTTTGCACTATAAGTAATGAATAAGGCAATCATGATGAGGTACTTCAATGGTGTTCTCCTAAATTGACTAGCTTGTTGTGATTCCATTAATTTGGGGGCGGAGTAAATAAACTACACCGAGCATTGCTAAACAATGAGCCCCCTTATTGTTACATGCTATTAACGCGCCAGATCTATAAGCCATTGATTTCAAAATGTTTGATGGAGTGGTTTCTAATATAAATGGACTAAAAAACTAAAACATTACCTTTTAGACTAACGAAATGGTTAATTTAACAGTTGTTGCTGAACTTAATCTCCATATAAGAAATGTCGAATAAATTTAGATCATCAGCACACTCTAAATAACCTGATGTGATGGTCTCCTATATCCTTCAGCATCTCGGCGTTGGGTATCGCAAAACAGCTATTCCAAGCGGTTTGCTGCAACGGGCAAGGACATTCACGCTAGCTGGCTGCTAGGTTATTAAGCTCAGCGAGCTCATCCGTGAATCGTTGATGTCAGTGGTATGAAGAGTATGGTATTGAGGGATTGGAAGATGCAGAGCACGGTAAACCGTCCTATCTTTTAGGTGATGCAATTGTCAGACTATTACTCCTCTTAATTGAATCTTCACCACAGGAGTCGGGCTATCAGCGTAGCCATTGGGGTATGGAGTTGTCAGCTAAAGCCATCGTCACTTATTAAGGTATCAAGATTCATAGCTCAACACTACGCCGCTGGATATCGTGTGGCGCAGAGCTGCGCAGACATTACGAATACGAGGCCCACATAAGTAAAGAGGCAACTTGAATGGAGCCAACCTAATGTCCACTATCGGTCGTTTGCAGTCATACCTCGATAGTAACTCCATGCAAAAGAAGCCGGTCATAAAACGTCCTGTTTTAAGTAATAGAAATTGTCTTCGTTAGTTACATTTCTGAACCCTTGAGACTGATAAAAGCGTAATGCCTTAAAATTAGTACGGAAAACTCTTAAACCTATACATTTAGTTTGAGTAGAGCTTCTTATTTCATCAAGCAATCTTCGTCCTATACCCTTTGAACGAAATTCAGGAAGTATAATTAGCATCATGATGTAATGCTCTTCGGCTAAATCGACGGTCTGAATATAACCAATGTCAGTGTTTCCATCACGTATTATCCTATTTTTACAATCAGCCCATCGTGTTTCAAAATCCGAGCTTTGCCATTGTTCGTCCCACCCCCAAATTTGTTCTATATGGCGGCGCATGGATTCGCGATAGTGTTTCCAAAAAAACTCTTTATCCTTTTCCGTAGCTATAGCTAAAGTTAAATTCATACTTCATTTCGACTGGCATTCACAATGCTTGTTGTATAGGTCTCACAAGGCAGTGTATCTTGCAAGCGATGCATAATCCATAGTTCACTTTTTGTTCAAAAAGTCAATTGCATATACGTCCGCTTTTGGCCGTTTGCAGTCATACCTAAATGACAGCTTTGTACGTACACCGGATCGTGAGTTTCATTATTAGCCAAAGGCAAAATGAACGATAAGCGCCCGTAATTTGTTCTAAATTGATAGCTAAAAATCTGTAATTCTTAATTATTTCTTAATTGTTGTTATCTAATCTAGCCTTACATTCAACTAAAATAAAAATACACGTAATGAACAAGTTAATAAATTGGTTTTGTGATGGCAAGTCAATGCTATTATTGATTATATTTGTTGTTTTTGGCGCTCAATCTGAAGAAATAAACAACTACCCGGTACCAGAAAGAGTTCAGAGAATAGAACAGTTCCTTGCCAACGCTGAAAAAAATGGTTTTTCTGGAGCTGTTCTGGTTTCTTACAAAGGAAAAGTGCTGCTAAAGGATGCTTTTGGGTATGCTGATCAAAAAGCAAAAATACCTGCAACCACTGAAATGGTTTACGACACGGGCTCATTGACGAAACAATTCACTGCAGCAGGAATTTTACAGCTTGTCAAGGAAAGTAAATTATCAACGGAAGACACATTATCCAAGTTTTTTAATAATTTGCCAGAAGATAAAAAGAAGATAACTCTGCATCAGTTACTTACGCATACCTCTGGAATTAGTGCTTATTCCAGTCGTGAAGGGGATTTTGATAACACTGAAACAGACGAGTTCTTCCGTAAGATTTTTTCTAGAAAGTTAAAATTTAAACCAGGTTCTAAACATGAATATGAAAATGTTGGATATTCCATACTTGGTCGAGTAATAGAGTTGGTGTCGAATGAAAACTATGAAGCTTTTTTGAATCGCGTATTTTTCAAACCCTTGGGTATGACGCAAACCGGCTACTTGTTACCTAATTGGGATTCGTCACTTTACCCTAAGGCTTATTTTTTAGGGAAAAAAGAGGGTGAAACTGATATTCCAAAGTACCAAAAAGCCAACAGAGTTTCCTGGATGCTAAAAGCGAATGGCGGAATCTATTCAACCTTGCCAGACATGCATAAATGGATGTCTGCCTTGGCGAATCACCAAATTTTAACAAAAGAGTTGATTGCTTTACTCATCGATAAACATGTTGAAATGGGTTCATCAGGCAATTACTTCTACGGTTATGGGTGGGCAGTAAGCGCTCGTGAAAATGCTGTATGGCACAATGGTAGCAATGCCTTCTTCTATTCGCATATTATATGGGCGCAAGGAGATGAGCCGTTACAAGTCATCATGCTCTCTAACATGTATTTTAAAAATGTAACCAGAATGCCAGGAAAAATTGTCAATATCTGGAAGAACTCAGAGTATTCTCCAGATAAGTTTAAAATGTCGATTTGGAGACCTCTAGCTAATCTTATTTGGCCAGTATTTGAATTGTTCATATAGCAGAGTGCAGTTATTGGAGGAACGAAAGTATTAATAATGATCAAATCGCCATCTTAGTCATAGAAGATAACCAGGACACATTAGACAACCTCTCTTTGTTTCTTGAGCATCAGGGGTATTCTTGTCGCTGCGCAACAACCGGAGAACAGGGACTGGCTAGTTTTGAAAATTTTAAAGCGGATTTAGTGTTAATTGATCGTATGTTACCCGATATGGATGGTGCAAGTGTATGTACAAAAATTCGCCAAACTTCAGATGTACCTGTTTTGATGTTAACCGGAAAAGTCAGTAGCCAAGATTTGGTAGACGGATTAGAAGCGGGCGCGGATGAGTATATTAAGAAGCCTTTTAGCCATGTTGAATTAATGGCAAGAATAAAAGCTCATCTGCGGCGCACAAAGGTTTCCACACAAACAAACACAATAAAAGCCGTGGGGAGTTATCAAATTGACGCAAAAGCAAAGCAAATAAGCTTTGCAAAGCACAAACTTAAACTCACTAAAACAGAATATGATTTGCTCTATAAGCTTTTAAGCTATCCTGAGTGTGTATTTACTCGGGAACAGTTATTTACTGCTGTTTTTAACTATAACTCCGACAGTAGTGATCGTACCGTTGATGTGCACCTGCACAATGTAAAAAGGAAGATTTCAGCAATAAGTCAAAGTCACCATGGGATTACTGCGATTTATGGTGTGGGTTATAAGTTAAGTTTAGAATGAAGTTTTATCAGAGACTGGATTGGCAATTAGCCATCATTATTGTCTTAACATTTATTATATCTATTACTGTGACTGGTGTGATCAGGCCAATCAATGTATCCGTTGATTATTTGGAGTTAACAGACCAAGAGCGTAAACAAATTAAGCTTATATATGATCAAATTAGAGATAATATTGCTGATAATTTGAGCCCAGAAGAACTCATTGGTGAGCTTTCAAGAACATTGAATACAACAAACTATACTTTTTTTGTTGTACCCAATGAACGGGACAGGTTAGCTGATTCCACAATGACTAATACTCATGCAAAACCGATGCAAAAGGATATAGACGGCACTTTAGTTTTCACCACTGAACTTGAAGTTTTAGCTGACTCTACAAAGAACAATACGCGTGCAAAGCATATACAAAAAAATACAGACGGCACTTATGTTGTCATTTTAGGCAGCTTTTTTTACAAAAAGATAATTTCTTTAGCTTATTCTAATTTAGATTCACTAGCCTTTGAAGACTATGTAATCGTTATTGCTCCTAATCATCTAGATAAGATAAAGGCGAGAGAACAACGTAAAGTCGATCATTTGTATTACGAAGTTTATCACCATATTTACACTATAGGTTTGTATTATCTTTTCATTTTAGTCTTTATTTTCGCTTTTATTCGTTGGCGCTTGCGTCCGCTAAGAAACTTAGAAGAAAAAACTCAATTATTGTCCTCAAGCCAAATACCTTCTGAGATACCAAATACGGGGTTTAATGATGAAGTGGGTTCATTGGTGAAAAGTTTCAATTTTGCGACTCAAAAATTGCGAGAAGAAGACAAACGAAAAGGGCAAATGCTTGCCGAGATCGCCCATGAGCTAAGGACACCACTTAACAACTTACAAGGAAGGCTGGAAGCTCAGCAAACTGGGATAATTGATGATAAAGATGACGTATTATCTTTCAGCTATAAACACGTTCATTATTTGTCTCACCTTGTTGAAGATATCGATCTGATCACCACTGTAGATTATGGCGAATTTATGCTTAATCTCGAAGGCCACAATATTCGACCTATCATAGATGAAGAGTGCAAATTATTGAATTTGCAATACCCCTTTGAATGGGAAATTAAAGGTATTGATCTCAAAGCAAACGTGGACATTCTTCGCTTTAGACAAGTGATTAAGAATATCTTACAAAACGCCTCAACAGCCAAAAGTATCGATCTTAAAGTATTTATTTGCCTCTTTGAAAGCCAAGGAAATTGCATACTAACCATAGAAGACAATGGTCCTGGTGTTCCTCAAGATAATCTTGAAAAAATATTTGAAAGATTATATCGAGTAGATGAAAGCCGCAACGCTAAAACAGGTGGCAGCGGGTTGGGGCTTCATATAGTCAGAAAACTTATTCAGTTACATAATGGTGATGTCAACGCTTATTTATCCGAAACAGGTGGGCTGGGCATTAGAATAAAACTGCCTATATAGCCATATATAAACCAGAAGCTCAAAGCCACATAGTTGAACGTTCGCTGGCCTGTTAGGTCGAGTAGAAGCTTTCAACCAAACATGTCAGATTAGATATGAGTCAATACACCTAAAGCCTTATTGTGAGATTTGTCACTATTTGTGAATAAATCCAGCTCCTACAACAAAAATACTTATTGTAGGAGCGAGCTCTTAGAATGGTACTATTTCAATGGGAAGTTGACGTCTGTAACAAGGTCTTTTGCATCAACTTCGCAAGGATCATTACGATAGACTTCAAACGGATGAATTCCTTTCGCACACTTAATTTCTTTCGAACGCTGCATATTGTATAGAGTTGTCCATGCATTACCTAAATGTTCATATTTCCCGGTATGAGTAATGGTATAAACATTTGTCGTCGGTATTTTGCCGGAAATCATACTGGCAGGTATATCTGCGGGAATACTCTTAATAGGAATCGCAGACGTATAAGTAGCATTACGTTTGACCATGTCCCATTTATGGTAAATTGTAAATGGGTCTCCATTTTTCAAATCTGCTTTGCCATCCATATACTTACCTAATGACTCAAAAGCTGATTTCATGGTGTCAGCCATATCATCTAGCGAGCAGCTGACTTTAACACCAATATAATTAGTCGCTTCAAATGCGTTAGAACCTTTGAAATCTAATGACGATTTGATTTCTTTATCTTCGATCACCTCTTTCAACATACGTAAACCACGCTCGTAGTCCATACCGATAAAAGCAATCATCATCTTCTTCATCCAAAACATGAAGAAGGGTAGACTGCTATCCATGGACCAAGAGACTTTAACCCCTTGTTCTGATGGTTCAAGTGCAAACTGAACATCGGCTGTTGATTTCCAAGGCTTGAGGAAGTTCAGTTTATAAGTAATGAGTTTGTTTTTGTTTTCAGACACTATGCTCATGTTTCCGGCACCGACGCGATCACCTTCCCAAGCATAGGATTGATTGTCTTCAGCAACATTAAGTGAAGCTTCCGGTTCCATAATTAACCATGGTGACCAAGCTCTCCATTGATGAAAATCTGTAAGGGTAGCGTAGATATCTTCTACAGGCGCATTAATCTGAATAGATTTTGTGACATGTACAGCAGGCATTATACTTTCTCCGAGTATTTAATTTAAACCGAACTAGTTATATCTTTGTATACCATAGCCAAAGATGTATAACGGGTCAAAGTCGTACCAGTTAAGCCACTGAAACAGATGATTCAAGTGTCAGGCTTTTGAAACACTCTTGCGGAAGTATAAACCACCTAAGCTCTTCAGCTTCAAAAGGTAAGTGCAAATCTGTCCGCTGAATATGGCCGTCCGTTGTGGTCAAAACCTCATAAGCACTTTCTAATAGGGATCTGAAATTGGGTTTTTGGAATCCCATTTCTTGAGCTGACTGTTTTAAGAAACTAAACTTTTCGAGGGAAATTGGCAGAGAGTTACAGTTACCTCGATAACACCAGTTTGATGACTCATCTAATTGATAGTAAGTCAACATTCGCCATCCATGCTTAGCCACTAACTCCAATGATTTTAAGAGATAGTCGAATTCTTCGTCTGAGATAAAGTAATTAAAATTTAAACGCACCCAGCCAGGCCTCATTAACATATGTCCTTTGTTGATGAGGCGCTCAAGTCTACGACTAAGATTTCTATCGATATTCAACAAATGGTGACCATAAGGACCTGCACAAGAGCAACCTCCCCGTACTTGAATACCAAATAAGTCATTCAATAGGGCGGTGATAAAACCATAATGTAAGTCTTTGTTTTTATGTTTAAAACGCAATGAAAAAATAGAAAGTCGGTCAGCTTCTTTATCGCCGAGTACTTCTATCTCTGGAATGTTATCGAAGAAGGTCATAGCTTTGCTAACTAGTTGCCTTTCTCTATTTTCAATGGTTTCAATACCAACCTGTTGTTGTAGCTTAAACACTAATCCAGCGCGTATGGATTCAACTATGGCTGGTGTGCCGCCTTCTTCGCGTCTTTCATGATCAGCAATAAATGTGTGATGTTCAGGAGTGACATAAGAGACTGTTCCTCCGCCAACATTTGCAGGAACTGAATTTGTGAGAAGCGAGGATTTCACCGCAAGAATACCCGGTGTTCCAGGGCCGCCAATAAACTTGTGAGGAGAGATAAACAAGGCGTCTATTGGATACTGTGCATTCATATCGATTGCCATATAAGGTGCTGCTGCTGCGTAGTCCCAAAAAGATAAAGCGTCATGCTTTTTAAGTACCGCCGTAATTTGAGGCACGTCACTAATAATACCTGTAACATTTGAAGCCGCAGAAAAACTGCCAATTTTTAGCGGCCTGTCTTTGTACATTTCGAGCTTTTCATTAAGAACTTTGATGTCGATTATTCCTTGGCTATCTAAAGGAATAGAAACTAATTCAGCTGCACTTTCTCTCCATGGAAGCTCATTGGAATGGTGTTCGTAAGGTCCAATAAAGACAATCGGCCTCTGGTTGTTGTTGAACTTCTGCGATGCATTACGCAAACCGAGGATATCGATCAGCTTATTGATTGCCGAAGTAGCCCCTGAGCCACAAAAAATAACTTTGTCGTTTTCCTTCGCGTTAATGGCTCGCTTGATGATGTTCCTGGCTTCTTCTCTAAGGCGAGTGGTTTGAGCACCAGTAATGGATGTTTCTGTGTGCGTGTTGGCGTAGAACGGTAATACGTTGTTCGCAATGTAATCCTCAATAAAACTTAGACTGCGCCCTGAAGCTGTGTAGTCCGCATAGATTAAAGGCTTATCTCCAAAGGGTGTTTTTATGAGTTGGTTTTGGCCGATAACGGACGTCGAGATTTTATTGATAAGTGGATTCATTGTGTTCTCCAGAAGCTTGATACGAGAAATGGTATCTCTCGTCACTAGAAACATTGTTCCTTTTGTATCTTTATTTTGTGCTTTTGTCGAACATATGTTCTGTTGTAGGCTTGTTGCTGAAACTATTGTGGAGTGAAAGCAATGATAGACAAAACAGATCGGCTGTTATTGGATACTATGCAGAACGATGCATCGTTATCAGTAGGCGCGCTGGCGGAGCATATTGGTATTTCTAAATCGGCTTGCTGGCGTCGTATACAAAAGCTGGAAGAGGGCGGTGTGATTCGTCAACGGGTCACGTTATTGGCACCTGAAAAAATTGGTTTGAGTTTAACTGTGTTTATTTCCGTAAGAACCAATCAACATAATCCTCGTTGGGCTAAGCAATTCAAAGCCACAGTTGAGAGTGTTTCTGGCGTTATGGAAGTCTACCGTATGGGCGGTGATGTTGATTACTTGATCAAGGCCGTTGTGCCAGACATGGCAGGTTATGACCGCTTATATCAGAAATTATTGAGTGCTGACTTGTTTGAAGTGACAGCGGGTTTTGTGATGGAAACGATAAAGCAAACTACTGCTTTACCGTTGCCGTCCTAAATTTTTACTGCGGTGCTTCGACCATATCGACTTTCTTTTCCGGAGTGGATTTACCGAACCAGCCGGCGATATTGTCGAGGATAAGGTAATTCACTGGCACTAAAACAAGTGTAATCAGTGTAGCGAACAAAATGCCAAACCCTAATGAGACTGCCATTGGTATTAAGAATTGCGCTTGAGTCGACTTCTCGAATAACAGTGGCATGAGTCCAAAGAAGGTCGTTAAACTCGTCAGCATAACAGGCCTAACACGTGAGGCTCCGGCGGTTAATACACCTTCTATTAAGCTGTAACCTTCTTCTCTTTTCTTGTTGATAAAATCGACTAAGACAAGAGAATCATTTACCACAACGCCAATGAGTGCCAGCATACCCAGTAAGCTCATGATGGATAAGCTCATACCCATAATCCAATGGCCAATGACTGCACCTAAGATGCCGAAAGGGATGATGCTCATTACCGCCATGGGTTGCCAATAAGATTTAAACGGGATGGCTAACAGGCAATAGATAACGAAGAACACGAAAACCAACCCCCATCCCAGTGATGCGAAAGACTCTCTTTGCTCTTTTGCTTCGCCTTCAAGCGAGTGACTGACACCCGGGTACTGCAATACTAACTCGTCTAAATATTCCTTAAGAGATGCTTGTAAGGTAGTCATGTTGGTATTGTCTTTTTCTACGTCCGCTGTGATATTTGCAGTGCGGTAGCGATCAATACGATTAATAGTTGAAGGACTTTGCCCCGGAATTAGCTTAGCAACAT
Source organism: Alteromonadaceae bacterium M269 (assembly GCA_004353515.1). Lineage (GTDB taxonomy): Bacteria > Pseudomonadota > Gammaproteobacteria > Enterobacterales > Alteromonadaceae > M269. Next base: position 463,304 of record SMNZ01000006.1, read on the forward strand.
GAGCTAAGGGAACAGAGTCGCCATTGGGCGTTTGTACCAGAATCTGCTCCAGAGTTGCTACAGACTGTCTCTCTTTTAAGGGTAAACGCACCATGACTCGAACATCGTCTCTCCCGCGCTGAACTCGTTGAACCTGTGCCCCAAAGTAAGCACTACGGATCTGTGATGAGAGGTTGTTGCGGGTTAGTCCTAACGCTTTACCTTGTTCGGTGAGCTCAATTTGTAATTCTTGCTTACCGTTAGACAAACTGTCGGCAATATCGAAAACCGTGGGGTAAGTCGCCAAGTGCTGTTTGATTTGTTCTGATGCATTACGCAGGGTATCTAATGAAGTACCTGCTAACTGTATATCGATAGGGTCAGAACTGCGCCCTATTTCTGCTCTGAAGGTCAATGTTTCCGCACCGGGTATTGTGCCAATAGCTCTGCGCCATTCATTGAGAAGCTGTCGAGAGCTAACATCATACGAACGTTGCTCTGGTGGTGTTATTTCAAAACGAACTCGTCCAACGTGAGCACTGCCGCCGCGACCACCTGTCGTTGCCAAGATATTGACAATGACGCTTTCGCCGGTTTCTTCATCAATATGCTTTTGTTGCAGTTGGTAAGCAGCATCAGATATACGTGTGACGAACTTATCTGTCACCTCGTATGGTGTACCCGTCGGCATAGTTAAGTTCATGCGTACGGTTTCGCTTGGTACTCGAGGGAAGAAAACAAAGCGAGTCCAACCACTGGTTACAAGTGCTAGGACGATAATAAACATAGTGACAAAGGTCATTAAAGTCGCACTCTTATTGCGTAATGCAAAATGCAGCATAGGTTGGTAATACTTGATGATCGATGCTTCAAATCCATCAGCAAACTTCTGTTGCCACTGTTCGAATCTGTTCTGTTTAGACTTTTCATTACGCAGTTTGACGTACTTTAAGTGTGCAGGTAGCACAAACTTAGATTCAATCAATGAAAACAAAAGAACAGGAATAACAACTATAGGTAGTTGAGCAAATAAAGCGCCTCGGGCTCCTTCAATAAAGGCCAAAGGTAAGAAGGCCGCCACTGTGGTCAATATTCCGAAGGTAACCGGTGTTGCCACTTCTTGGGTGCCTCTGATCGCCGCTTGTTCTCCCGATTCTGCATTGCGCATATGGGTATAGACATTCTCTCCCGTAACTATGGCATCATCGACCACAATGCCCAGTACCAGGATAAAGCCGAATAGGCTCATAACATTGATGGTGGCGCCCATAAGCGGCATGGCAATGAAGGCCCCCATAAAGGACACGGGAATACCCACGAAAACCCAAATCGCAATTGATGGTCGTAAGAACATCGTTAGCAGAGCAAGAACCAATATGCCACCTTGAACTGCATTCGACACTAGCGTATTTAAACGGTTTTTAACGATTTGAGAGTCGTCATCCCAATAGCTGAGTTGATAACCGACGGGTAATGTTTGTTGACGCTCACTGATGTAATCCTTGACCAAATCGGCCACTTCGACAGCGCTTTGTTGACCAATACGGAAGACAGAAATAAAAGCTGCCTGCTTGCCATTAAAACGTGTTCTAACTGGAGACTCTTCGAATCCGTCGTCAATCGAAGCTACATCTCGTAAATGGATGATGCTTCCATCAACATTGGTCTTAACTACGATATTTTCGAACTCGTCTTTGCGGTAGGCTTGCCCTTTTGAGCGCAATAGAATATCGCCGCCCAGTGTTCTCAAGTTACCCGCTGAGATATCGATAGAGCTTGCGGCTATCGCATTGCTAACCTGATTTAGGCTAAGCTGGTACTGGCGCAGGGCGTCTTGAGACACTTCAATAGTGACCTCATAATCACGAACACCATCGAGCTCAAGTTGAGTTAACCCTGGAATGCGAAGCAGATCGTCACGCACTTGCTCGGCGAATTCTCTGATCTCTTTTTCACCGTAATCACCTGATACCGTAACGGTAATAACATCTCGTTTTCTTTGTGCTAGAGAGACGATAGGGTTTTCAGCATCGACCGGAAAAGTATTGATAGCATCAACACGAGATTTCACGTCTGATAGTATTTCTCTCGCATCATAGCCAGATTCCACCTCGATATTCACATTAGCAGAGCCTTCAGACGAGGTGCTGGTAATACGCTCAATACCTTCGAGATCTTGAACCGCTTCTTCTATACGAATAGAAACCCCTTGCTCAACATCTTCAGGCGTTGCTCCCCTTAAGCTAACAGAAACTGAAATGCGGTCGGTTTCAAAGGAGGGGAAAACTTCTAGCGGGATGCGTGTCTGCATCGAAAAAATACCCGCAATGAGGATAGTGATCATCAATAAGTTGGCGGCTACATGATTTCGAGTGAACCAGGCAATCATGACTTATCTCCTGATGCATTAGCGCGTCTCTGCTGCCTTCTTTCTGCCATAAGTTGTTCGACTGAGACACCTTGTGCTTTTGCTCTCTCTTGAATACGCTTTTGCCTTTCTGGGCTTAAATCAGCGAATTGTTGGCCTCGGTTTTGTCTTTGCGGTCTATTGCCAGTGGAAACGGGTGTGCCTGAACTGATTTGACCTAAGGCTGTTGTCACAAGTTGGTCGTTAAATGAGAGGCCACTGGCAATGACAGCGTCTGTTTCGTTATGCCAGAGCGTAGATACTTCACGGCGTTTTAAGATACCTTCTTCTACAACATAGACATAGGACCCTTGATAGATTGCACTGTTGGGAACAACGATTGCGTTGTTGAGCAGTTTGCCTTTAATTCTTGCAGTAACGTACTGGCCTATTTTCAATGCGCTAGAGGTGTTGTTCTCCAACCCGTATGGATCATCAATTTGGGCGACCACATAGAGTTGTTGTGAAGAGGAATCGATTGCGCTTTCGGTTCTGACAACTCTTCCTCTCCATGATTTTCTGGGGTCAAGTTCTGATGAAAATAAGACTTCGGCTTGATTGGCCGTATTCGATTCAGATTGAGTTCTAAACTCTTCAGGTAAATCGATTAGAGGTAAGTCAGAGTTATTTAGTGGCAATCTGATTTCAACAAAATCGACAGCAAATACCGTCGCTAGTGTGGTATTGGCGTTAACTACCTGCCCTAAATCAACGGATTTAGTCAGTATACGACCAGCGTAAGGAGCTACAATGGCACTTCTCTCAACCGCTAATTCCGCTTTGCTCAACTGTGCTTGAGCCGATAACACGCGAGCTTTAGCAGCTTCGATCTGTGGGCCTCTTAGTAATAGCGCGTTAGGTTGATTACTGTTATTCAAGCGTTGTTCTTCAGGAAGAGATTTGTATCGGTTCCAATCTTCTGAGGCGATATCTGCTCTTGCTTGTTCTTCAAGTAAGAGTTGTTTGGCTTCACTCAGTGTCGCTCGCGCAATATCAAGGTCAGCCTTGTAATCTCTATCATCTAATTGGACGAGTACGTCACCTTTTTCGAAGAATCCACCTTCTCTGAAGTTTTCACTGACTGAACGAATTTGACCTGAAACTTGCGCTACAAGGGCACTTTGCGTTCTGGGGCGGATAGTTCCGAAGCTACTCAAGTCAATTTGATATTGCTGTGGCTGGATATCAAGCACCTCAACGTTCATTTGAGGCGCTTTTGATGGGGCCCCTCTGCGCTGCTCTGGCGGATTTTTAGTAATAAAATTCCATGCGATAAACGCGAGGATAATCATCGCTATCGGGATGATATATTTTCTTTTGCTGTTAGGCGTTGATGAAGTGGTCAAAGTAATACACCTATTTGATAAATACCCAATGCTTTTAACAAGACACTAGGTATCGCTGAATTATGTCGAAAATGACTCTGTCTTACTTGTACTACTTATCTGGAAACAAGATCAACGAACCTTGTGTAAAGAAAGCGTAAATTATCTGCGCCTATGTTATTCGTCGTGAGATTGAGGGAATTCGTAGCTTTCGCACGAGTTTGTGCGAGTTGTTTGAAGTGGTAGAGGCTGAGTTAGGTGTGTAATTGATTGAAGAAAACGTTGGGGCAGGTAAACTGATAATAAGGCTTAGAATAAAAATAAAATTACATGCAGCAAACCTCTGAACAGTCAAAACAAACCGAGCAAGATATGGGCGTTAGTAATGGTAGTTTAGTGAGTTACCAATCACTAACGAACATTCCTACGCTAATTACTGATTTTGTTCGCCGTGTTTTGGCGGTCGCTAACAAACAGTGGCTATATTTTACTGAGCAAGTTAATAAACTAACGCTTTCTCAGATTTGCTATGTGATCGCGATTGTCCTGCTGTTTACCATTGTTGAGGGAGATTTTGACGAATCTGAGAATACGGTTTGGGTTGGCTTATTTGCTGGTCTAGGTCTGATGCGCGAACTTTGGACTTTATTCCATAAGGTTTGGCAGAAAACGCTGGGTAAAGGCGTTCTGTTGGTGTTGTATGCTGCAACCGCCAATTTTGCTGTCGCCATAGCGGCACTGAAAATAAATGATATAGCCGGTGTAGAGCCGACACCCTTTATTTTTACGTTAGGTTTTACCACGTTAACTATGTTGCCATTCTGGCTCATTATGGCTTCGGTTTTGTTTTTTGCTATCGCACTAGTCGTTCAGACAATGTGGCTTATTCTTGGATTAGCACTACGTTTAGTCAGATTTAAAATCCGCTTACATTGGGAAGACGAAGCTTTTGCTGTTGTTACCATTATTCTTCGGCTGATCTTAACCCCTGTATTGATTGTTTCTTTAATTCAATTTGCTACACCTTATTTTGAACAATTGAATTTTGTGAATGGCAGTGGCCCACTCAATTTTAATATCTCCGACCCTGATCCTGTGGAAGTGAATGTGCCCGAAGTTCCCGAAGATAAAATCGAAGCACTTGTAAATGGCGAAGAAGGGGCGCTTAAAGACATCATTGAACATGCTCAAGCACAAAGAGAAGCTAGAGAGGAAGCCGGTTTACCTATTTTGTTTGCTAATGGCGTTAATGCCGAGCAGTCAGGAATCGAAAATGCTGGGAATACCGAAGAAAGCCCAATGGATGAGGTAGAAAGACAGCGTGACTTGGATAGGTTGATTTCGGTTTTGCCTTATTTTGAGCGATTGAGTTTTATTAATATGCCGCTTAATTTCTCTGTATCTGGGCCTGAGAATGTTGATGAGCTGATGCCTGCGGAAGAGGCACAATTGCGAGAAGTTTTAGGACAAACAAATCCAGAACAGCAATCTATCGGTGTTGATGAGATGGTTGCGCAAACAGAAAGCCAGGCAAGTGATGGTGCAACTAATTCTGAAGAAGGCGATGGTAATACGTTAACGGTTGAGGTTGATCCAAATGCTGAGCGCAATCGAGACCTCGACAGAATGATTGCAGCTTTTATTTATCGTTTTGAAACCTATCCTAAGTCTATGTGTAAAAAGGAACCGCACCAGCATAGCTTGGTTATTGACGAAAACTCAGTACTTCTCGTCGAGAAGTCTGACAATGAGCTGGGTTATATCTTTAGCGTTAAGGCCTGTGAATATGTGTATGAAGAGTGATTAATTCATCACTCTTCGCGAACAAGTTCAGCTCCTACAGGTTTTATGTGCTTTTAAGCGGCAACTTGTTCTCTACCATTTGATAGCTTTTGATAGGAGAAATCCAATATCAAAGCGACGATTAAGCTTATGGCAACCATTGGTAAGAAAATCGCTAAGCCAAACGTTATTGCCACAACTCCTCTGGGAACTGCATAACCTTTTGGTTTTTTGGGTGCCGCCAACTGACCGTTAGGGCGACGAGACCACCACATAACAGCGCCGGTAATACTCAGCGTAATAACACCTAAAGTCGTGACTAAACCTAGTATTTGATTGAGAACGCCAAACAAAGCGCCTTCGTGCAAGGCAATTCCATAAGATACAGCTTGAGATACGGGGTGTGCGTCACTGAAGTTGGCTCGCATAAGCTCTTCGCCCGTCCATTGATCGTAGTGAACGGTAACTCTAGCTGAGCGATTGGCGGTTCGAGAGCGGACTGTCCATACGCCTTTTTCTCCTCTGGGTGGCTGGACGACTATGGGATGTTCCAAGTTCAATGCTGAGACTTGCGTGATGATTTGTTGCATGCTGATGGCTTGTAGTTGATTCGTGATAGATGACTCCAGCGCGACTTGCTTATCTTCATCTTCCCGAGTTCTCTCCCACAGCGACAATCCGTCGTTTAGTGGCTTTTTAGATTCCAGTGCTCTTGCTTGTGCTGAAGTGCTGCTAGTCCAATTCATTGCTGCCTGAACTCTGTCAAAGCCATCTCCCCAAACTTGAGTCCAAGGTAAGCCTGTGAGTAACAAGATTAGGATCATAAAGCTGACCCATAAGCCAACCGCACCATGGAGGCGCTTGTACTTTTCTCGCGTACTCGTATTAGACAAGCTAGGCAACAGGAATTGTTTGAGCGTCAATATCGCAGAAGTGCCGGGCTTTCCTTTCGGCCACCACAGATAGAGTCCGGTCACTACCAAAACAATCATCCAACTCGCCATTAGTTCGACAATATAACTGCCGTTATTGCCGCTAAGTAATTCTCCATGAAGGTCTCTGATAACGTTAAGGAATTGCTCTTGTTTGGCTTCTTTTTTTAGGACCGAGCCATCGTGTTGATCAACCCAATACACATAACGAGTCCCGTTTTCTTGAAACTCAATTTCTACACTTGGGTCATTGGATTTGGACAATGTGTAGCTTCTGAACGAGGCATTCGGGTTCGCTCCCGATATCTGGCTAACAAGCCGATTTGAGCTGACTATATTTTGCTTGTCTGAAATGGAACCTTGATTGATTTGATTCTCTATATAGTTTTCTATTTGAGGCTTGAATAGATAAATTGAGCCTGTGGCAGCGAGTAAAATAGCGAAGGGAATAACCATAATGCCAGCGAAAAAATGCCAACGCCAAATACGTTTCTTTAATAACAACTGATTATCTGAAGCCATGAATTCAGTTCTCTGTATTTAAGGGAAGTTTGGGGATGAGAAAAGCTTATTATTCATTGCTTTTGGTAAATATTAAACACAAAAAGAAAGAAGAGATGATAGTTTTTGTAAAGGAAAGGTGGCTCAAATAAATAGGCTGCTTAGCATTTAGATGGTAAATGTGGTATTTTGGTTATCCATTTTTAAGGTAGTTACGGTTTCCTGTGCAGAGTAAGTTAGTGACATTCATATTATTGATCGTTCTGGCCGTTGGTCAGTCGTTCGCTTATGAATCTTCACCTTGTCCTATGGATATGGACGAGATGATGACTATGCATCACGATATGGATATGCCGGAAGATTGTTGTGATGACAACTGCGAATGCCCACAAGTTGTTTTTAATACAGTGACTTTATTAAATTCATCGATGTCGGTTTCAGTTAATGCGGAATCACAAAATATTACTGATTTTGACTCCCCTTACTTAAGTGCCTTTCTATCCCAAGTTTATAAGCCACCCATTTACACAACCACAATCTAGATCCATCCGTTTGTCGGATGTTTAAACACTCAGTTTGACATTAGAGCGTTTGCTCGTGTTTTTTGTTATGCGTTTTTTACTGGCGAGAGGCCAGTAGGTGGATAGTTATCATGTGGTTACATATCAATGGGCTGGCGAGTTATCGCAAGCCGCTTTCTTTAATCTTTGCTTCGTTGCTTTATTCGAATACAGCGTTTGCGACAAGTTTTGACGACGCTTTTAGATTGGCAATAGACAATGATCCTTGGCTGACGAGTAACAAACAGAAAGAGCAATCGGTGAGAGCGCAGGGAGAAGCGGCAAAGTACCTGCCAGACCCGGTGTTTTCGGTGGGGTTGCTGAATCTTCCGACTGATGGTTTTGCGCTTGACCAAGAGCCGATGACCCAGCTGAGAGTCGGGGTAAGTCAGCAATTGGCGCGCGGTGATAGCCTGCGAATTAAAAAGCAACAACTAACGCACCAAGCCAACATGAATCCCTATCAACGAGCAGATCATAAAGCGAAGTTACGCGTTAATCTTGCTCTACCTTGGTTGGATATTTTGGCATCAATCGAGACTATTGCTCTGATAGAGAGCGAGCGGGTCTTTATCGAGAAGATGATCGATATTGTCGAAGCAAATTACACCTCAGCACGAGATAGAACTCGTCAACAAGATATTTTAGCAACGCAAGTCGAACTATCGAGATTAGAAGATAAATTGCTGGAATATGAAAGCCGTAAAGATGTCGCAATGTCCAGATTGTCTGAATGGTTGCCATATAATACCTTGCTTAACGCTTTCAGCTCTCCGAGTTTACATGGGAGCGGTATTCGAACTGATGATTTGCCGCACCTTGTAGAAACATCAATCAAGCAACGTGATTGGCAGCGACTTGCTGAGTTACTCGCAAACCATCCGGCATTATTGGTGATGGATGAGTCTATTAAAGCTGATGATTTAGCGACTCAACTGGCTCGACAAAAATACAAGCCTCAGTGGGGAGTTAATGCCACCTATGCTGTTAGAAGTGATGATCAGCTCGGTAGAAGTCGGGCAGACTTTTTCACTATTGGTGTCACTTTAGATTTGTCGCTAAACGGTTATCAACGACAAGACAGTGAACTTCAGGCTTCTACACTAAAACTGGAATCTAATAAAACCGATAAGCGTGTTGCTATTCAAACCATACTTTCGCGGATAGATAGTTTGTATCGTAAAAGCGAACGTTATGAACAACGAATCTTGGGCTTTGAGAACGATATTCTGCCTAAGCTACAAGAACAGACGGACGCCTCCCTTAACGCCTATACCCACGATGACGGTGATTTCGCTGACGCTATTCGGGCTCGTATCGATTACCTGAATGCGCAGGTTGGGTTGATCGATATTCGCTCAAAGTTTGCAAAAAGCCGTGTTCAACTGAATTACTTTTTAACCGGCTATACGCCAGCTGTAAAACAAGGAGGTGCTTAATGAACTCTTCAAATATTAGACTTGTTGTTGTTGGTCTTGTTATTGGTATTGCATTGACAGTACTTAGCTATGAATTATTAAAGCCGAGCGGCACCATGGAGGGTTCTACAAGTAGTAACGAGCCATTGTATTGGGTGGCACCGATGGATCCTAATTATCGACGGGATAAACCGGGTAAGTCGCCGATGGGGATGGATTTAGTACCGGTGTATGAAAATCAAAGTTCTGGAACCGATGAAGGTATAGTCACTATTTCTCCTCAAATAGTGAATAACTTAGGAGTGAGAACGGCGCTCGCTCGTTATGGTGAGCTTAATCAGGAGATTAAAACCGTAGGATACGTTCAATATAACGAAAACAATGTTATGCATACTCACCCGCGTGTCGAAGGTTGGATTGATAAACTCTACGTTAAAGCGAATGGTGAGAGAGTGGAGAAAGATGCGCCTCTCTATGCGCTTTATTCACCGGAATTAGTTAACGCGCAAGAGGAATTCTTGGTGGCGCAACGCAGCAATAATCAACGCCTACTTGCTGCTGCTAAAAGCCGATTAGAAGCTCTGCAAATGCCATCAGCCAATATTCAACAGTTGATGCGCAAGGGAACTGTTCAACAGACTATTACTTTTAACGCGCCTCAATCCGGTGTGGTCGAACGATTAAATATTCGAGAAGGCTTCTACGTTGAACCGAGCACTACCATGATGTCTATTGCTGACCTCAGCAGCGTATGGGTTGATGTTGATGTCTTTGAACGCCAATCTCATCTGTTGCGTGATGGGATGAGGGTTGAATTAACTCATAGCTCAATACCTGCAAGAGTTTGGTTGGGAGAAGTTGACTATATTTATCCAACCATAGATTCCATGACCCGAACACAGCGGGCTAGAGTCAAATTCCAGAATGATGACGGCGCACTCAAACCGGGAATGTTTGCCGACATTAAGCTTTATGCGTCTATGGCGAGTCATACTCTGGTGATACCCAGGAATGCTGTTATACGAACGGAGAGACAGGATCGTGTTGTTCTCGCTTTAGGTGATGGCCGCTTTAAATCAGTCGCTGTGACATTAGGGCATGTTGGGCAAGAGCTCGCTCAGGTGCTGTCTGGTGTCGAAACGGGGCAAGCTGTAGTGACACATGCTCAATTCCTGATTGACTCTGAATCCAATAGAGATGTTGAAGTGACCCGCATGTCAGAGTGGTCTCCAGAAATGATGAAGGTGCCTTTAGAATCCGCTACTGTGGTTGGAACTATCAACAATGTAGATGCCAATAGTAATAAGGTTAATATCAGTCGTGGCCCGATCACTAAGTGGAATAGACCTGCTGGAACGTTAGATTTCGTCATGGGTTCAGGTATTAACGTTAGCGAGTTTATACCGGGTAATTCGATAGAGTTTACGTTTGAAATACATGACGGCGAATTCGTGATTGTTGCGTACCGATTGATAGACGCGAACGGAGTAAACTCACAATGATCGCTCGTGTTATTCATTGGTCTATTGCTAATCGCGTCTTAGTATTGATGTTGACAAGTATCATCATTGGATTTGGATTATTCGCAGTAAAAAACACGCCTGTTGATGCAATTCCCGATTTGTCAGATGTGCAGGTTATTATCAAAACGACTTATCCTGGGCAGTCACCACAAGTTGTTGAAGATCAAGTTACCTATCCGTTAACCAGTGCCATGTTGTCGGTGCCCGGTGCTAAAACGGTTCGAGGCTTTTCATTCTTTGGTGATTCCTACGTCTACGTTATTTTTGATGACAATACTGATCTCTATTGGGCTCGTAGTCGGGTACTCGAATATTTATCTCAGGTCGCTGGACGACTGCCTCAAGGGGCAACACCTGAGTTAGGGCCAGATGCAACCGGTGTTGGTTGGGTTTATCTTTATGCTCTGGTTGATAAAACCGGTTCGCATGATTTAAGTCAGCTACGCTCAATCCAAGATTGGTTTTTAAAGCTTGAATTGCAAACTGTTCCTGGCGTTTCAGAAGTTGCTTCTATCGGCGGTATGGTTAAGCAGTATCAGGTTGTTGTTGATCCGGTAAAGTTACGCGCTTTTGATATCCCGCTTAAGCATGTACAAAACGCTATCCAACAGGCAAACCAAGAGGTTGGTGCATCTGTTATCGAAATGGCTGAAGCCGAATATATGGTGAGCACGGATGGCTATATTTCGTCAGTCAGTGATTTGGAGACTATTCCGTTAGGCATCAACCAGGAAGGTGTCCCTTTATTGTTAAGGGATATTGCCAATGTGCAACTAGGACCTCAAATACGGCGTGGTATATCTGAGCTCAATGGCCAAGGTGAAGTTACCGGTGGCGTTATTGTGATGCGTTCTGGAGAGAATGCACAACACGTAATTGAGAAGGTCAAAGCAAAGCTAGAAGCGCTGAAAGCGGGCTTGCCTAAAGGTGTTGAGATTATTCCAGTTTATGACCGTTCTCAACTCATTAGCAATGCAGTCGATAATCTTTGGTCCAAGCTAGCGCAAGAGCTCATTGTTGTATCGATAATCTGTGCGATATTTCTCATGCATATACGTTCTTCATTGGTTGCTGTCATCAGCTTACCCTTGGGGATTTTGATTGCATTTATCGTGATGTACTGGCAAGGGATTAACGCCAACATTATGTCCTTAGGGGGAATTGCTATCGCAATAGGCGCCATGACTGATGGCGCCATAGTGTTAATAGAAAACCTTCATCGGCATATGGAGAAAACGCCGCTCAACAGAGAGAATCGTTGGCAAGTGATCGCTGAATCGGCAACTGAAGTCGGGCCTGCGCTGTTTTTCAGTTTGTTGATTATTACGGTCAGCTTTTTACCTGTTTTTATTCTCGAAGCCCAAGAAGGGCGTATGTTCTCTCCTTTGGCTTATACAAAAACGTACGCCATGGCTGCATCGGCTGGGTTAGCAGTGACTTTGATACCGGTTTTGATGGGTTACTTCATACGAGGAAAGATAATCTCTGAGGATAAAAACCCGATCAATAAAGTGCTAACCGCTCTGTATCTAGCTCCATTGAGAGTGGTACTAAATTGGCCGAAGATGACATTAGGTGTTGCTTTACTGATATCAGTCATTGGGTTTTATCCCGTGAATAAATTAGGTAGTGAGTTTATGCCGCCTCTTGATGAAGGCGATCTTATGTATATGCCGACAACCTACGCAGGTTTATCAGTCGGTAAAGCCAGAGAAATACTACAGCAAACCGATAAGCTGATCGCCGTCATTCCGGAAGTTCAAAACGTGTTTGGGAAAATCGGGAGGGCTGAAACAGCAACAGATCCAGCCCCTTTGACCATGATTGAAACTTTTATTCAATTGAAGCCAAAATCTGAGTGGCGAAAAGGGCTAACCAGTGATGACTTAAAGAAAGAGTTAGATGCTATTGTCCGTTTTCCTGGACTTGCAAATACTTGGGTTATGCCAATCAAAACGCGTATTGATATGCTAGCAACGGGGATCAAAACGCCAGTGGGTATCAAGATTGCAGGCGCTGATATTCGTGTTATCCAGCAAATTGGTGAGGAAATAGAACGTATCTTGGCTGATGTCGAAGGGACTGCGTCGGTTTATTCCGAAAAGGTTGCTGGTGGACGTTATATCAAAATAGATATCGACCGACCTCAAGCAGCTCGTTATGGTTTAAATATCGCGGATATTCAGCAAGTCGTTGCCTCAGCAGTTGGTGGTGTCACGATAACCGAGTCAACCGAAGGCTTGGAGCGTTATCCGGTTAATGTACGCTATCCGCAAAACTATAGAGATTCGCCAGAAAATATTGAGCTATTACCTATTGTGACGACCTCCGGTCAACATATCGCATTGGCTGACGTTGCCAATGTTTATATCGAAGATGGGCCGCCAAGCATTAAAAGTGAAAATGCTCGAATTAACGGTTGGACTTATATTGATATTGTTGATCTTGATGTTGGGACTTATGTTGAACTAGCTCAAGCTGAGTTGAGTCGGCAGCTCAAACTGCCTCCTGGATACAGTATTACGTGGGCAGGCCAATATGAATATATGCAGCGCGCGCAGGTCAAGCTGACATATGTTCTTCCAATGACAATGGCGATTATTGTTATTCTTCTGTATCTGGCTTTCCGGCGGTTGAGCGAAGTTCTTATTATTATGGGCACGTTACCTTTCGCTATGATCGGCGGAATTTGGTTGCTCTATGCTGAAGGGTTCCATTTATCAGTTGCAGTTGGTGTCGGGTTTATTGCATTGGCGGGAGTCGCTGTTGAGATAGGTGTTATCATGCTGGTCTATCTCAACCAAGCTTATCAGGATTTGCTTCAACAGCATCAAAACTCTAATCAGGAAGTCAGCTTAACTGCGTTGTTAAAAGCGGTTGAGCTCGGGGCAGGGTTAAGAGTCCGGCCAGTAGTTATGACGGTTGCAACAGTGATGATCGGGTTGTTACCTGTGATGTATGGATCAGGAACTGGCTCCGAAGTGATGAGTCGCATAGCTGCGCCTGTTGTTGGTGGTATTGCGAGTGCTCTGTTCTTATCGCTCTTTGTTGTTCCTGTTGTGTATTTACTGTGGCGTAAGAATCAGCTCAAGCTATAGAGTTATAGAGCATGGTCTAATTTAAAAGCGAAGGGGTTAAAGTCCACCGCTAACGTCGAGTATGCTACCAGTTGAGAAGGATGATTTATCTGAGGCTAACCAAAAGATTGCTTGCGCAACTTCTTCTGGTTGGCCACCTCGGTTAAGTGGGACTTTACTTTTGAGACGTTCTATTCTGTCTGGTTCACCGCCATCAGCATGCATATCGGTATAGATAAGACCAGGCCTTACGCCATTAACTCGGATACCTTCTGCAGCAACTTCCATAGCTAATCCTCGAGTTAATGTGTCTATAGCACCTTTCGTGGCTGCATAATCAATATATTCGTTGGGAGAGCCTGTACGTGCGGCACCGGGCGAAACATTGACTATTGTGCCGCCTGCACCGCCAGATTGGGTCGACATGCGTTTTACGGCTTCGCGAGAGCAGAGGAAATGACTGGTTACGTTATTAATGAGTAAGGCGTTTATTCGGTCAGCATTCATATCAACCAACTTAGATTGGGTTTTAAGAATGCCGACGTTATTGACAAGAACATCTAACCTTCCAAACTCTGCATCAACAGCCTCAAATAGCTTTGAGGTACCTTCTTCGGCTGAGACATCAGCTTTGATAGCGATACAGGGAGCTTCACGTGATTTTAGATCTGAAAGTAAAGTCTCTGCGGCGGCGCCGTCTGATTTGTAGTTAATGCAAACGGCATAGCCATTGTCAGCAAATAGCTTTGCTGTAGCTGCGCCTATGCCGCGACTGCCGCCAGTCACGATAACAACGGGTTGTTGGATAACGGAACTCAAAAGAGGATTAAAGCCAGGTAATGACGTCTTTCCACTCGGGACGATTAGCCAGTTGTCCACAATCAACTTGTGTCATGGCATAAGTTACGCCGCCCCCAGCTAAAGCTGAAATGAAGCACACTTTACTTACCGTATCTACGGTGTAAACCAAAGAGTTTCTTTTAACATAGTCATACTGCGCCCAGTAAATGCCATTTTCTTCTTTTTCAACTTTAACTGCGGCGGTTGTTACGAAGGGGACTAAGAATAAGCTAAGGAATAAAGCCTTGAGTACTTTCATCGGTTTTCTCTACATCAAAAGAAAAGCAATATAATGCATCCGTTGCCTTCGATCTATATATGAGCCTCCAGTAAGTCCGCTTCAAGGTTACGTCGAGTCGGGTATTTATCGCCAAAATTTCGTAAATTAGCGAGAGCAGCTTGCCAATCAAGCGATGTGACTTGACGCCAGAAGTTAGGTGTTCTTTGAGCGAGATTACCGTACTGAAACGCAACTGAAGCGATAACGGTTTGGCATGCGCTTGGTAAATCATCAAAAGAAGTGCGTGCTCCGCTGGCTTGCCATTGCTGTTTTAACCTCTCTTCAGCTTGGGCATGAGAAAACTTATTGATTTCCGCTTCTTCTTCAGGGGTTATTTCTAACGGTTGTTGATTAAGGCAGACAAGTGCTTCTTGCTTAGTTTTCCCAACATAAGGTGTGAGCTTATCTGCTAGTTCAGCAGGGAAGGCATTGCATATTTCCGTAACATCACGTTGACCGATATCGAAGCCACATGCCACGGTAACCCCAGATTGACTATTCTCCGGATCAGGCACGTAGCCTTTGCGTGAACTACCTTCTAGCTTGGCAATAAAAGCGAAATCAATCATATCTCTCTTCCATTTATAATGGGCCCACTAACAGCATAGACGATCAATCATAAATTAGCGGAGAAGAATTGTTCTCGTGTTTTTGAAACCACTTCATCTAAGGTTAAAAATCTGGCAGTATTTAATACGCCATAGCTGACAAGCTAGAAGCAACGGATAACAGCACCACATCAATTTTGATAAGGAAGTCACAGTTTGTTAGTTCTTAAATCACATCTAATAGCAATCTATCAACGGATTGCTCACAAATATGTAAATTGGAAAAGTGTTCACTGGCCTGAAACCAGTTTGAGTAACACTCTGCCAATCAAAAATAATATTTTAAATTGAGGTTCTATGAAAAAGTTATGCTTGATGTTCATCATCGGATTATTCTGCGGAATAACCCACGCGTCTGAGATAAACAATACAAAGATTACTCGTACCATGATGGATTCTAATCATGGGACCGCTATTTTTGTTCAAGTTGAAGGCAGTCCCTCTAGAGCTAGTGGAAGCTGCCACTCGAATGGGACTTGGGATTACATACTTCCTACCGACACTGAATTCGGCAAGCAAATGCTTTCCAGGATTATGACAGCTCATGCATCCAATAAAACTGTTCGAATTAGAGGCAACGATGAGTGCCTACTAGGTTCTGTTGAGATCATGACGAGGCTCGAATTGTATTAATTAATTCAATCGTTTACTTAAAGGAGTTAAAAATGAAAACAAAAGGCCTAGCCACGTTATTGCTTTTTATGATTTTCAGTGCGGCTAGTTACGCTGAGGATTGGGGGGCGAAATCACAGCCCATTCAGCTAATGTACGTTTACTTGGATAGAGTCATAGTAGTGCAAGGTGATGTTTACAAGGGCACTGCTGATTGCGCCAATAATAATAAATGGGGGTTTTATTGGTCTGATTTTTCAGAAGATGAAGGGAAACGTATTTACAGTACTTTACTAAGTGCTCGCGTCTCACAAGTACCTATTAAACCAATATTTCATAGTACTGCTTGCAGCACAGAAGGTGCTAAACGATTTATTGGAAAGATAGTTATTTAGATATAAAAGACAAGACTAATTGAGGAAGTTGATAATGAAGCGCTTATTACTGTTGTTTGTAATTTTACTGAGTTCAACGGCAGCTTTTGCTGGCATTGCCCAAGGCTCAAAGATTGATGAAGTTTGGGGGTATGACGACTTTGGCGGCGGCGATGTTATCGTACGTTTGGATACCGGCGTATCTGAGTGTCCTACTGGCCTTTGGTTGAGCCCAAATCAACCTGGATTTCAAACCGTGCTTTCAATGGTTTTACTTGCCTATTCTTCTCAGAAGCCCGTTGCCTTTCAAATAAGAGAACAGGAGATATGGCCAGGCTCATCAGAACCGCACTGCAGGCTACGTAATATTATGTTGAAGTAGGTAAGTTTCGGCTTAGGGTTAGTTCCCTCCTGCGACGACATAACTCTTTTAAGCAATGCATATCTTATTGAGCTGTGCTATTTATTTGAATATACAAGTAACAGAGGGTGAGATGTGCAAAGAGTATTTTTTGTAGTCCTGACACTAGCTTTTAGCCAATTGGCAATTGCAGAAAATGGTTCCAAAACAGTTGAGCGCTTTATTGAAGCATTTAATAAGCACGATGCAGATGCCATGTTAGCTCAAGCATCTTCAGATTCTCGATGGATGAGTATTGCTGGGCAAAAGTTATCGACTGAGACATCTACGCATGAGGAACTTCGCTCTGCAATGACGGGATATTTTGAAAGTATCCCTAGTGCTCGATCAGAGGTTCGTTCAATAAAAGAGAGTGGGCCTTTCGTCTATACCTTGGAAGAGGCTTTCTGGTTATCTAATGGCACTGAGAAAAGTCAGTGTAGTGTCGCTGTTTACGAACTTAGCGAAAACAAAATAAAGAATGTTTGGTATTTCCCTGCCCACAACTGCTAACAAGAATAGATGGCGTGATTAGAGTTGTTTATCGTTGGCAGGTCGCAAACGAGAATTTAGTCGATTTTAAAAAGGAATGGAGCGTCGCTACTAATAAAATACATGAATCGGTACCAGGCGCTCTTGGTAGTTTTATGTTGCAGGATCTTGAGAACGATAATGAAATACTGACAATCGCTAAATGGGATTCTATTGAATCTTGGAGAGCATTTTGGGGAATGGAAACCCCCAAAGAAATGGAGAACATGCATAAACTTGGGACGCGTATTTCAGCGAAGGCTTACAGCGAGCTTGATGACTATACACGGTAGCGCACGCTGTTACTCTTGCTTGTGGATTGAGTTCTGTACATCCATCATTTTGTAAAAATTCATTTATACAGTTGCACAGCTTAATCAAGCTGGTTAACGTTTCATCAATCTAATTGCTATATCAACCTCCAATAGGAAAGCCAATGAGTAAAATTCAGGGTTTAAAAACCAATAAATTTGTTAGTGCACTTTTATTCGGGTGTCTGACTTTGTCTATTAGTCACTCTGCTTTAGCACATAATCATAAGAATAAAGCTTTAGAAGCCGTTGTAGCGGAGCGTCCTGCTGATATCAGAAAACGTGATGCATTTCGTCATCCAGTTGAAACTTTAACTTTCTTCCAGGTTAAGCCTGGAATGGCTGTTGCGGAAGCTTTACCTGGTGGAGGCTGGTATTCAACTATTCTGGCCAATTATCTGGGTAAGGATGGTGAGCTATACGGTATTAATTACGTTGATAGCATGTGGGCAAGATTTAGCTTCTTTAACGAAGAAGCGATAGCAGGACGAATAGCTGCTACCAAAGAGTTCCCTGGCCAAGTTGCCGAGTTTACTGATAATGGCATTAAAAGTGATGGTTTTACTTTTGATACGGTACCAGATTCATTGAATGGAAAATTGGATAGAGTTTTATTTGTTCGCGCTCTGCACAATTTAAGTCGCTTTGAAGATGACGCTGGAACCATGACACAAGCGCTTAAAGCTGCACACCAAATGTTAAAGCCTGGTGGTATGGTCGGCGTTGTACAACACGAAGTGCCTGAATCTGTGCCTGATGCCAGTGCTAAAGGGGATCGTGGATATCTAAAAACATCTCAAGTTAAAGCTGCATTTAAAGCGGCTGGTTTTGAGTTAGTTGCTAGCTCTGATATCAATAAGAACCCAAAAGACAAGCCAGCCAATGATGAAATCGTATGGCGTTTGCCACCGTCTCTTCTTGGTGCAAGAGATGATGAAGATAAAAGAAAAGCGATGGAAGCGATTGGTGAATCCAACCGTATGACGCTTTTATTTAAGAAGATCTAATTGTGTTGGGGTCTGTTGCTCATTGCTATACAGTTTTGCATCAAAGAGCAACAGGCCTTAGAGCTTCTACCCCGATTAAATACCAAGATGTTACAAGCGACAGGTATTTAGTAATTCTTATTTAATTCCCACTTGATCCGTCCAATCACCAATACCTATAGAACTTTCTATATTCAGACTATTTATACGCTTTACTACCCAAATGACGTATAGACATTTGTTGTGACTACTATAAGGTAGGCGAACAACGAATAATAAAAATGTCCGAAGTTTGTCCTTAGCAAAAAATTCACTCTTTACTTTAGTTGCCAATCTCTCGCTGGCGCTAAGTAACTGGCTGTTATTGGTGATAGTTACCAAGTATTTCCCAGCAAAAAGCCTTGGGGAGGTGGTTATTTCTCTCTCGGTTTTATCTCCTATTTTCTTATTTTCAAGTTTTAAGCTTAGAACGCTGTTGGTTGTTGATTTAGAAAATGAAAATCAAGTTGTGCAGTATTTTAATGCTCGCTTGTTGGCGAATACTGTAGCGTTGCTCATCACGCCTATCGTTTGGAAGTTTTTTCTGAGTGATGTGACGGGAGCTGTATTCTTCGCTATTGCCGCTTATCGTTGGTTTGATGCATGGTGTGAGCTGTGCATCAGTTATCAGCATCGAGTACAGGCGTTCAAGCAGGTCTCAAAGGCGCAAACAATGCGTTCAGTCGCGTCAGTTATTGCATTGATTACTTCTGCTGCACTGTTTGATTCAATTGAATTGACGCTAGCCTTATGGGTTTTGACAACGGCCTACTTCGCAGTAAAAGGCTTATTAGGCGTTGCGCGTAAAGTGGATGAGCATGAACAGCAGCCTTTCCCGCTATCACTGATGTCGGGGAGTTTGCGTTTCTACAAACAATCAATTGCTATATACAAAAAGTATATTACCGTAAGTTTTGCATTGATGTTTTCGTCGCTCTTTGTCTTTATTCCCAATTACTTTTTGAAGGCTCATGTTGGATTAGAGGGCGCAGGTCAATTTGCTGCAGTGAGCTACTTTCTGGTCGCTAGTAGTATCATTATCACCAGCTTGTCTCAGGTCGCTTCGCCTGTGTTAAGTCGCTTGGTGCTGAATAACGAATACAATGAGTATTTCCGCATGGCATTAAAAATGTGCGGGATTGGGTTTGGAATAGGCATTATCTGCTTTCTGTTTGCGGTATTCTTGGGTGAGTGGGTATTGGAGTTCGTGTATACCGATGAATTTGGTGCATTATCTCCAGAGCTCAATTGGATAATGGCAGCAGCTATGGTTCGCTACTGTTATATCTTTTTAGGCACCTCTATGAATGCGTTAAAGTTATTTAAATTTCAAACGCAGATCGCTTTTGTTGGCACCTTCTCTGTTTTTGTTTCCTGTGCTGTTTTGGTTCCTGAGCATGGAACTTTGGGAGCAGCTATTTCTATGTTTATTGCAACTTGCTTAGAGCTCGTTTTATATATCGTTCGCTTTTACAGTATCAGAAGAAAGCAGCTGGTGGAGCCAGTTTCGTGAAACGAACTAAAATTCTGCATATATTTGGCATTATGAATCGAGGTGGAGCGGAGATGCGTACCTTGTCGGTGATGTCAGCGTTAAAAGAGCAAGGTGTAGACTTTGAGTTTTGTGTACTGAGTGGCCAACAAGGTGTTCTTGATGACGTTATTCGCGAGAAAGGCGGAGAAGTTCATTATTGTAAGCTAGGTCTAGGTTTCGTCACTCGCTTTATCGGTTTGATTAAGAGTGGTCAGTACGACGTCGTGCATTCGCATGTTTCCTTGGTTTCAGGTTTTATTTTGCTTTTGGCGAGGTTAGCTGGAGCTAAAAGAAGAGTGTCGCATTTTCGGAGTAGTGCTGACGCTGCAACAACCAGTGTCGTGCGGCGCATTAGAAATGTTTTCTTAAAACGGTTGGTGTTAGCCAATGCCCATCAAATTCTGGCTGTGAGCTATGGATCATTGAATGGCTACTGGGACGGTGTTTGGCAACGAAATAAGAGATTTTCGGTCGTTTATAACGGTTTTAATATACCTTCAATTCCCTATCAAAATGATTTTTGGAACTCGCTCATCAAAGGATACGATGGCAGTAACGTTATCGTGAATGTTGGGCGCATGGACCCGCCTAAAAATCATCTGCGCCAAGTTAAGGTTTTCCAGCGTTACTTGGCGCGAGTTCCCAATGCGAATATGGTGTTTATTGGCAAAGAATCTGACGCCGTAAAGCAAAGCATGATCGATTACGCTAGTGAACATGGCTTTGCATCTCATCTAGTTTTTCTCGGAGAGCAGCCCGACGTATTGCCTTATGTTCGTCATTCAACGGCTATGTTATTTCCTTCTCTTTGGGAGGGATTACCGGGTGCTTTGATCGAGGCTGCTAGTGTGGGCGTGCCTGTATTAGGTTCCGCTATTCCCGGAGTCAAGGAGGTGGCTAAACAGCTGCCTATTGTTGAGTATCTTGAATTAAGTGAATCTGATGAAGCTTGGGCCGCGAAGTTACAGCAAATGATTGAGGGCAAGCCGGATTACGATGTGGCTATTGAAGCGTTTAATAGAAGTGACTTTTTGTTGAAAGCAAATGTAGACAGGCTCTATGGAATTTATACCGGATAAGCCACTCTTTTATAAAGTCCTTGGTATTTGGATTATTCTAATCAACTGTACCATTGTCTTTTCCATCTACTTCAATGTTTTCGAAGCTCCTCGTGGCCCCTTAGAAGTTTTTACCGCCGTTAATTTAGTGGCTATTGGTGCGATTATGGCGGTGACCTTACCGAAGGGTATTTGGTCGATTTGTTTTATTTTCTTTATGTCTTTTAGTGTATTTCACGGTGGCTTAATGTTAGCTAGCTCTGTTAATGGAATAACGGATGAAGACATTATTTATCAAATAAGCCGTTGGTACGACACGGTAGAAACCGATAATGCGATTCACCTATTTAACCTGGGGATGATCGGTTTTAGTCTAGGCGCGGTTTTATTTTCACGTGTGGCGCCTATTGTTGAAGAGGAAGAGGTCAGCGAAGTCTTCAAAAAGCGTATCTATAACTTAGGCGGCTTTTTGCTGATTTTTATGGTGGTGATCTTCTTTGGCGTGGGGTTCGGCACGGGTGCAATTAGTTCATATGGTGCCTATTTAGCGACTCTGGATTCGATACCACTTTTAG
This sequence comes from Alteromonadaceae bacterium M269, assembly GCA_004353515.1. Classification (GTDB taxonomy): domain Bacteria; phylum Pseudomonadota; class Gammaproteobacteria; order Enterobacterales; family Alteromonadaceae; genus M269. The sequence continues at coordinate 484,956 of SMNZ01000006.1, forward strand.
GAACTGTGTTCGCTTATATCTACCTCTTTATTGGGCTATCTGTTGTTTTTATTAGCGTCGCTTATCGCAAAGGTTTTGGTTACCTGTATTTTATCATCTTTGCGGTTTGGGCTGGCTTTGCATTTAAACTGGGATTACGTGGTGAAGTGATGTTCCCCGGTACTGTTGCCGCATGTATGCTGGGACGCAGAGGCGCGCCTGTAAACGGCTTTACTTTATTGATTATCACCGTGTCTTTCCTGATTCTGACGGGGATAGTAAAAAATGCACGTATCTCGGGGGATTATTCGGCCGTTGATTCAGTGAATCCTCTGAATGCCGTCGCTGAGATGGGCGCTAGCTTACGTCCTGTCCAGGAGGTTATTAAGTGGCGTAAAAATGGCGATGAGTTGCTTTGGGGAGGCAGTTATTGGGCGCCCATTGAAAGGCAGTTAGCGCACTTTGTTCCTGGTTTACATCGAAAACCTGGTATTGAAGACAGGCGACTATTGAATGTGGTTGTATCTGAGCGCGCTGGGCCCATTGGCTTTTCACCGGTTGCAGAGGCTTACTTGAATTTTGGTGAACGAGGGGTGTTAATCGTGTTCTTCTTCATTGGCGCTTTAATGGCTTACTTCGACAGTCAGGCATCGAGGTTGAGATACGACATTCTCGTTGGCGTGAGTTTGGTTCCCTTGTTTATTATGATTCGAAACAGCTTTACACCTGTTCCTGTGCAGATACTTGTAGGCATAGTGTTAGCCCATATGGTGATGTATGTCGCCAAAACACGATTTAGAGGTTAGTCATTTGGAATTAATTGTTACCTGCGAGTTTCGTTTTTTCAGAACACCTGATGGGCAAGTGTGGACAACAAGCGCCTTTCAATATGCGTTCTGGCAACGTTACCTCGATGTTTTTAAACAATTGAATGTTGTTGCGCGTGTACAAGATGTTGATACGAAAGAAGATGGTTGGAAATTATCGAGTGGGGAAAGAGTTAGATTTACTGCTTTACCTTATTATGTTGGACTTTCAGGGTTACTCAGAAACTTGTGGGCTACCGCTAAGATACTGCGGAAAACTATAACTTCTGAAAGCACCGTGATATATCGCGTGCCGTCCCAAACTGCCATGCTTTCATCGATAGTCCGTTTAGGTACAAAACATCACTATGGATTGGAAGTTGTAGGCGATCCCAATGACGTTTTTGAAGCGGGTATTGTCAATGGATTCACTGATCGGCTTTTGGGCTGGGTTAGCCGTAATGCTCTGCAACGAATGGTTAAGAAAGCACATAGTGTGAGTTACGTGACTAAACACTACTTACAGCAACGTTATCCTGCTGGTAAGAACGCGTATACGACAGCCTGTTCGAGCATTGAGTTAACATCCGATTGGATAAGCTCCGAACCAAAAAGTTATGAAGGTGACGCCTTGCAATGGTTGTTTGTTGGGTCCTTTGGGCAGTTATACAAAGGTCCTGACTTGTTAATTAAAGCGTTGGCGAAACTTAATCAAAACCGCGAGGATAGCGAAAAGTTTCATTTAACCATGTTGGGTGGTGGACTCTATTTAGGGGATATGCAGGCTTTAGCTGAAGAGCTGGGTTGTTCGGAGAACATTACCTTTGTTGGGGAGGTCAATGCGTCTCAGGTGAAAGAGCATCTCAACAAAGCAGATGCTTTTGTTATGCCGTCTCGTACCGAAGGGTTACCTCGAGCTTTAATTGAGGCTATGGCAACAGGTTTGCCGGTTATTGGTTCTAGGGTCGGCGGGATTCCCGAGTTGCTTGGTGATGAGCACCTCTTTGAATCTGAAAATATCGAAGAGCTTGCTACGAAGTTAAATCGTCTATGTTGCTCCGTAGATGAGTTGAATAAGGCCTCAAGAAGAAATATCGAGGTGGCGGCGACTTATGAAGCGTCGATTCTGAATGAACGCCGAAAACAGTTTTATCAGCATGTAATGAACAATAGATCCTAATTTAGAGAAAAATAAGAATAATGAGAGTTCTACATTTATTAAAAACCGCTGTTGGTGCTTCCTGGGCGTTACGCCAAACCAAAGAGCTTGTTGCTTTAGGTGTTGAGGTTCATCTCGCAGCACCTCCTGGCCCTATGCTTGAAAAATATCAGCAGGCTGGAGTGACTGTACACGTATTCGATGCATCAATCACTTTTAAGAAACCGTGGAAAAACTTCTCTAAAGCGAAAGAGTTCAGGCAGTTACTCGATAAAGTGCAGCCAGACTTGGTGCATAGTCATTTTGTGGCAACCTCGTTGCTCATGCGCTTTGCTATGCGAGGTTCATCTATTCCAAAGATTTTTCATGTGCCTGGCCCTTTGCATTTGGAACATAGCCTGTTTCGTGAGTTAGATTTAAAGACTTCCAATGCCAAGGATTACTGGTTAGCTTCTTGTATTTGGACGCAAAACAAATATCAATCTCACGGTATTGATGCTTCGCGGGTTGGCTTAGCGTATTACGGCGTTGATGAGGTAGATTTTGTGAAGCCTGAACCTAAAGAACCCAAAGAAGACTTGCGTGAAGCTTTGGCGATGAAGGAAGATGCTCCTCTCATCGCCATGGTTGCTTATTTTTATCCTCCTAAAGCCTATTTGGGTCAGAAGCGTGGCTTGAAAGGGCATGAGGATCTGATAGACGCGATGAAGGTCATTGCTGATGAATTCCCAGATGCACGCTGTGTTTTCGTTGGAGGTCCTTGGGGTGATTCACAAAAATATTATGACCAGGTTCAGGCGTATGCGAGAAATGTTGGTGCCGACAACTGTGTGTTCTTAGGTTTTCGCTCTGATGTGCCGTCGCTTTATCCTCAATTTGATCTTGCGGTGCACCCGTCACATTCTGAGAATGTTGGTGGTGCGGTTGAGTCTATGTATGCCAAGGTTGTCACCGTAACAACCGATGTGGGTGGCTTTGTGGATCTTGTCAGCGATGATGTCACTGGCTATTTAGCTAAACCACATTCTCCAGAGTCGTTGGCGGCAAAACTCAAGCAAGCACTCAGTAGTAGTGACGAAAAGAAGCAGGACATGATCGACAAAGCGTTTGATAAAGTCACAGCAGTTATGAATGTTAAAGATAACGCTAAGCAGGTGCTGGATTTTTATCATCACGTTTTGCAGCTGGAGAAGGCAGATGATTAAACGATTGATCGACTTCTTCGCTGCTCTGTTTGGGCTCATTGTATTGGCACCTGTATTACTTATCTTAGCGTTACTTATTGCAGTGAAATTAGGACGCCCAGTGTTATTTATTCAACAACGTCCGGGGTTAAATGCTAAGCCTTTCAATCTTCTCAAGTTTCGCAGTATGACGGATGAAAAGGATGAACATGGACAGTTGTTATCGGACGAACATAGATTGACTGCTTTGGGTTCTTTTATTCGTTCCGCCAGTTTAGATGAGTTGCCCAGCCTGATAAGCGTACTTAAAGGTGATATGAGTTTAGTTGGGCCTCGTCCTTTGTTGATGGAATATTTACCACTTTATAATAAGCGACAGCAAAGAAGACATGAAATGAAACCCGGTATCACAGGCTGGGCGCAAGTGAATGGCCGTAATGCATTAAGCTGGGAACAAAAGTTTGAGTATGATGTTTGGTATGTTGAAAATCAGTCACTGATGTTAGATATCAAGATACTCTTTATGACATTACATAAAGTCTTTAAAAGGGATGGTATTAATCAGCAAGGGCAAGCCACAATGACTAAATTTACAGGTACACCTGAACAGACAGAGAGCACTCTAAAGGATTCGCAATAATGCAAACCTTATACATTATCGGTGCTGGAGGGCATGGGAAAGTGGCAGCAGACTGTGCTGAAGCTATGGGGTGTTTCGATTCTGTCTATTTCCTTGATGATGGGTATCCTGACTATAACCAAGCTTTAAGCTGGAAAATTGTGGGTAAGGTTAAGGATATTGGTGATTTTAGAGCTGATGGAGATAGTGTCTTCTTCGTAGCTATTGGCGATTGCTTCGCAAGGGCTAAAGTAATAGATGATCTAATACAAAAAGGCATCGAATTAACCACCTTAATTCATCCATCAGCTGTTGTTAGTCGACATGCAGAAGTGGGTGTTGGAACATTAATTTGTGCCAACGCGACGGTAAATATTGCTGCAAAAATAGGCCAAGGGTGCATTATTAATACCGCTGCATCAGTTGATCATGATTGTACTATTGTCCAATATGCACATATAGCACCCGGTGTTAACTTAGCGGGCACAGTAACGATAGGCGAAAAGACCTTCGTTGGTGTAGGTAGTGCTGTTGCTCATGGAATTCATGTTGGTAATCATTGTATTATTGGTGGCGGTGCCGCCGTTGTAACGGATATTCCCGCGAATAGTTTAGCTGTTGGTGTACCAGCAAAAGTTAAAAAATCGACGATTTCATCATAGAAATTATTGATGGGGGTAATGGACCCCTGTTGTGCAGCTGTTGTCTCTATTCTCAAGTAAGTCGCTGTAAATCAATGATTTCTAATAAGGTCTTCTGACCTAATGAAAGGCGTTGTGGTATTAAAATAATAAGAGCGATAAGACTATGCTGAATGGCCCTTTTTCTCCCTGGCCCGATTATGATGCAGCTGAAAAACAAGCTGCGTTAGATGTATTAAGTTCGAATAAAGTTAATTACTGGACTGGTCAAGAAGGACGCGAATTCGAACGCGAATTTGCAACCTTTGCTGATGCTAATTACGCTGTTGCTGTGGCTAATGGAACCGTAGCACTCGATTTATGTTGGCAAGCACTTGCCATGGAACCGGGCTCAGAAGTTATCGTGACATCACGTACTTTTTTAGCCTCGGTATCTTCTATTGTCCTTGCTGGTTTGACGCCAGTGTTTGCCGATGTTGAAGCTGATTCTCAAAATATATCGGCAGCCACAATCGAGCCACTCATCAATGAAAAAACAGCGGCAATCCTATGTGTTCACTTAGCTGGCTGGCCATGTGAGATGGACGCGATTATGAGTCTTGCGAAAACTCATAATTTGTATGTTGTCGAAGATTGTGCACAAGCTCATGGCACCAAGTATCGCGGCCAGTCTGTTGGTAGTATTGGTGATATGGGAGCTTGGTCGTTCTGCCAGGACAAGATCATGACCACAGGTGGCGAAGGCGGCATGGTTACCATGAATAGTAAAGGTTTGTGGAACAAAGTGTGGTCGTTTAAAGATCATGGCAAATCTTTTTCTACCGTTTATGAAAAGCAGCACCCTCCTGGTTTTAGGTGGTTACATGAATCCTTTGGTACTAACTGGCGCATGACTGAGATTCAAAGTGCCATTGGACGTTTGCAGTTACAAAAAATGCCTCAATGGCGAGAAACTCGTGCCAAGTACTCGAACCAAGTCTTTGCCGCGTTAGCGGATTTGAATGCTATTTATGTTCCGGAAATTCCCGATTATATCCAACACGCTTTCTATAAGTGCTATGTCTTTATTGAACCAGAAAAGTTAAAAGAAGGTTGGGATCGCGATCGCATCATAGAAGAAGTGGTGAAAGCTGGAGTGCCGTGTTTCTCGGGTTCTTGTTCGGAAGTTTATTTAGAAAAAGCGTTTGATGATACGACTTTCCGACCTGATGAGCCTATGATGACTGCGAGAACCATTGGGGAACGAAGCTTGATGTTTCTCGTGCATCCTACACTAACCGAAGAAGAAATAGAGAAGACCTGTAGTGTGACTCGAAGAGTCGTTATGGAGGCAAGCCTTTCATGATGACAAAAGTATTTTCGTTATCGACAGGCAAAAAACGAGCAATTAAGGTCATTTGGGATATTTTCTCCCTGATCTGTGCTGCATTGTTGGCCTTTATTATTCGTTACGGCCTGTCAGATTTACGCGTTGGCACAGCTGAACTTATGCACATTGGTTCGAGCGTATTGTTTACCTTGGCCTTTATGGCTGCAATTGGGCATTACCGACAAGTGATTCGCTATATGAGTATTGGTGCGTTTAGCCATATTCTATTGGGCGTTGTCTTTTTTGCGATAACCTTATTCGCACTGCGTTATCCGCTGAATTCGTTTGTCCCTAATAGTGTGCCTTTTATTGCTGCTTTCCTTGCTGCGATCTTTATCGGGGGCCCTCGGGCATTGATTTTCACAACCTCGCAGCTACAGAATTATCAGTTACGCGAAAAGTGCGTAATCTTTGGTGCAACCAACTCAGGCCGGAACCTCGCCAGTATCCTTAAACAAAGTGGCGATTTACTTCCCGTCGCATTTATTGATGACAAAAAGCAGTATCACGGAACGCAAGTCCTAGGTATCCCGGTTATGGGGCGCGACAGCATTCCTCAACTCGTTGAGAAATACGACATCAAGAAAGTGCTTCTTGCGGTTAACAACTCGAATATAGAGCGTCGCAAAGAGCTGATTACGGAACTTGAGCCCTACGCGCTAGAACTTCTGTCTGTACCTAATTTATCTGACATCGTTTCCGGTAAACATAAAATAGACGAGCTGCGTGAAATCAAGATTGATGAGCTATTAGGCAGAGCACCAGTTCCACCAATCAATGAGTTGCTATCAACCAATATTACCAACAAGGTCGTGATGGTTACAGGTGCTGGTGGATCTATAGGCAGTGAGTTATGTCGGCAAATTAGTTTATTGAAACCAGCCAAACTAGTCTTCTTCGAACTTAGTGAATTTAACTTATACCAGATCGAAAACGAGCTGCAAAAGCTACATCCCGATCTGGAAATGGTAGCTATTCTAGCCAGTATTCAGGACGGCGAATTAGTTCGTAGGGCGATGAAGGAGCACAGTGTTCAGACTGTTTATCATGCTGCGGCTTATAAGCATGTGCCTATGGTTGAGCAGAACGTGCCTGCGGGTATACGCAACAATATTTATGGGACAGCTAATGTGGCTTTGATAGCTGCGGAATGCGGCCTTGAGAAATTTGTTTTGGTCTCGACAGATAAAGCCGTTCGACCTACAAATATTATGGGGGCGACTAAGCGTTTCGCTGAGCTTTTTGTACAAGGTATTGCTGAGCTCAATGAAGAAACTGACTATGCCATCGTTCGATTTGGTAACGTACTTGGCTCTTCAGGTTCTGTGGTGCCCTTGTTTACTCGCCAGATTAAGGCAGGTGGGCCCATTACTGTCACTCACCCAGACATTACGCGTTTCTTTATGACTATCCCAGAAGCGGCGTTGTTGGTTATCCAAGCCGGGGCAATGGGTAAAGATGGTGAAGTTTTTGTGTTGGACATGGGCGACTCAGTGAAGATCGTTGATCTGGCTAAGAAGATGGCACACATCATGGGATTCAGCATTAAATCTGACAACAACCCTGATGGTGATCTAGAGATCAAGTTTTCTGGCTTAAGACCAGGAGAGAAGCTCTACGAAGAGTTACTGATCGATGATGCAGATACCAAAACAGAACATCCCAAAATCATGGGAGCCGATGAAACCAAAGTTCCCTTTAGTGATGTGCTGATGTTGATGGATCAACTCAACGAGGCCTTGTTTTCTAAAGATGAATCCTTGGCGAAAACGCTCTTAATTGATGCGCCTTTAGCTTATACCCCTGCTCAGCACTAATAGGTATTTTGCTAAGGTAGATCTGATTAATTTGTAACAATGATGAGGGCCTATTGGCTTTTAGTCTGTACAGTGATCAAAAGCGTATTCATTTAAAGCAAATTCGAAGACAAGAGGTTAATAGGCCCTAATGCGAAGATTTTTGAACGCATCGCTGTTTATGATGATCTGAAAAATGATCAAATCTCTTTAGTAAAAGGCGTTTCAGTCGATAACTGTACTTAATGATTTAAGTTGTTTTGTCTGAGTGTTCAGGTAGTTAATGATAGATGTTCGAAAATGGCGGGTAATCGCCTTATGGCTAATTGGCCTAACATACTGTACCTCGGTATTCTCAGCACCGAATGTCATTGATCTCAATGCTTCACCTTTAGAAGTGCAGATTAACGCTACCTATCAAGATGACTTTAATCCACTCCTGTTACCTGAAGAGTCTGCGACAGCATTAGGAATTGGATTAAACGGTGCTATTGTCGCTAAAGGTGAAGGTGTTTGGTACCAGTTGGATTACAGTGCCAGTATTGATGCCTTTGATCGCGGTAGCGAATCTATTGAACGCACCGACTCCTATGAGAACTTTCGAACACAGTTTCTTACCCGCCTTTTTTTGAGCAAAGAATGGTTTTTAGACTTAGCCGGTCAGCATGAACAGGTTGATGAAGCCTTTGGGACAGGGTTATCAAAGCTTCGTCCTAATATTGTTGAAGCCGACCATCGCGAAGAGAATAGTTTCTTTGCGAATGCAGTCTATGGAAATGATGTTTCGCGAAGATACTTGAGTCTTGAGTATGAACTCTTGGATAGAGAGTTTGATGATATTAACGATTACGCAACTCTATTTGATATCACGCAACAAAGATTAACGTTGGATTTAGGCTTGAGTATATCTTCAGCCTCGCGTTTGCTATTTCAACTCAATGTTTTTGACGATAACTTTGATAGATCAGTAAGAAATGACAGTCGTATGCAATCTGCGCTCATTGGTTTTTCTTGGCGCGCCAGTGGTAAAACATCAATTAATGCACTGATTGGCGGCTATCAAAGGCAGACTAACAATCAGGAAGATACTAGTGGTATCAGTTGGAGCTTAGGCGTGGTTTATGCACCAAGAGACGATTTCTCGGTCAGCTTAAATTCCTCGCAAGAGTCGATTGTTGGTGAGGATGAATTCGCCGCTAACTCGGTGCGTAGGGCTTCGTCAGTGTCGGTTAACTATCACTTTAATGATTTATGGTACTTAAGAACGGCATTTAGAGTATCCGACACAGATTTTGAAGGTTCGGCTAATGAACGCACACTAGATGAGTCTGACATCAGTGTTGTGCTTGGATTAGCATTGAAAGAGCACAACCGTATAGAGCTTTCAGCGCGTTCACTTGATGTGGAAGACGAAAGTATTTTTATTGATTATGACCAAAAAGAAGGCAAATTAACTTGGTTTTACGACTTCTAGCATTTGCGCTTTTGTGTGTCAGTGTCTTGGGCTATGCAGCTGCTGAAGACGAGATCACCATAGGTGCAGGGGACACGATTGTTATAGATGTCTATAACGAACGTGACCTTTTTGTGCGTGCGAAAGTCGATAGAACAGGTGTTGTTCGAGTTCCCCTTATCGGTGATATCAATGTTTTCGATAAAACCACTAAGCAACTAAGTCGAGAATTAGAAGTAGCCTTTGAAGACGGATATCTAGTGAAGCCTAGTGTGTCGGTCACCATAGAAGCGTTTAGACCTTTTTATATAGGTGGTGCCGTTAATCAACCCGGCTCATATGATTATGAGTTGGATCTTACTGTAGACAAAGCCATCGCCATTGCAGGTGGCTTAAAAGACCGAGCGTCGAGTAAAAACTGGTTCATTATCCGTGGTAAAGATGAAACTAAGATTCCTGTGACCAATAAATCTAAGGTCAAGCCTGGGGATATCATCACTATAGGCGAAAGTATTTTCTGATGACGCCTAACGAACACCACGAAATACAAGAACCTTCCTTTGATCTCAGCGATCTCTTTGCTTTTCTATGGGCGAAGAAAATCCGCATTGCGGTTACAGCGATTTTGATCATTGTCTTGGGTGGTTATTACGTTACCAATAAACCAAAACTCTACAACAGCCGTGCAATTTTATTATTGAGCGATGAGTCGTCGACGTCTATAGGACTCCCCAATGTCTCTTTCGGTAGCTCTGACACTAGCCAACTAGATACACATATTGAATTTATAAGGTCACGCCAATTCTTAAAGACGGTAGTAACAAACCTCCAGTTGCACTTAGAGCCTGAGTTTCGTCCCAGAGTCGGTGAAGGTTTTGGTGATCCGAGTATTGAGCATACCGTAGGAATCGTTAGACAAAACCTCTCTCTCAGCAAGCTCAGTAATACTGATATGCTGAGAGTCAGCTATGTCTCGAAAGATCCAAAAGTATCCATGGAAGTTGCTAATGCAGTCGGTCCCGCTTTTTTTGAGTTTCAAACGAAGCGACGCCGTGAGCTCGCTGACACTGCGTCGCAGCGGTTAGATTCGCAAGTATCCGACATTCAAGACAACCTGATAGACTCAGAGAAGAGGTTACAGGGCTTCCTAGAAAGTAATGAGCTGGTTGATATTCGCAGTCAGATACAACTCATTCAAAGCGAGATATCAGCACTATTAAGAGAGAAGCTGATTAACGGGCAAACCTTAGCTCAACTGACACCTACTGTCGCTCAAACAGACAAGCACAAAGGCGATAGAGAAAAGCTCCTGCAAATCCCTGAAATCCTGAATAACCGATTGATTTCAGATTTACGTCGGCAAATTCTGCTTGCCGAGCAAGAACTCGTCGAAGTATCCAAGCGATATAAAGAAAAGCATCACAGACATATCTCAGTGAAGTCATCACTTGATAATCTGTATCAAGAATTAGATGACTTATTGGTTCAGCTGTCGTCCAGCTTAAAACAAGAATTTGATGCGTTAAAAGCGAGGCAAAAACAGCTGCAATTACAAATTGTCGGTGCACGTGATAAACATAATCAGTTTGGTCGTTTAGAAGTCGAACTCACTCGATTACAACGTGAAGTTGAATCAAACCAGAAGCTCTACGAAGCATTTTTATCGCGTTTGCAAGAAACAGAGGTATTGCGAGACTCAGGGCAACAGTCAAATTATGCGATTGTTGATTACGCGACTATGCCTGTTGGTCCATTTAAACCTAATGTTCCATTGTTTTTGGTCATGATCACTGTCTTGTCTTTTGTCTTAAGCACCGGTTTCTGGTTGTTGCTGCATTTGGTAAGTGACAAGCAGACGCGCATTAAGCAACACCTGAAAAACCTTCAGGTACCGCTGTTGGCTGAAATTCCTAAAACAGTCAAAAAAGGAAAGGTATCTGCAACACCCGATATCGGTGCGGACTTTACTTATTCGGAGGCTATTCGCTCCTTAAGAACGACAATTTCGTTGCGTACCTCACATCAAAAAGGACAAGTCATTGTTCTTATGTCACCTGACCAATCGACCAGCTGCACCAAGCTCAAAAATAACTTGGCTGAATCATTCGGTAAGTTAGAGGATGCTTTGTATATTGATGCTGACTTACGAGAAAAAGTCTCGAAGAAAATGCTAAATATTCCCGAGGATCACCCTGGTATTACGAATTTCTTAGAGAAAAAAGCTAAATTCGGCAAATGTCTTTATCGCAGAAAAAATAGTCGCTTAGCTATCTTACCAAGCGGCGAAGCAACCAGTGATCCCTTGGTTTATTTGGGAAATTCAACTTTTAGCCTTATGGTTGAAAAGTTAACGCCAGTTTATCAACGCATCATTATCAATACCCCTCCTGTTAACAACTACAGCGATGCTTTGGTTATTGCCAATAGTGCAGACGCAGTTATTGTGGTTTGTGATCTAGAAAAAGACGGCTGTGAAGGTTTAGTTGAATCTGTACAGCGTTTGAAAGAAGCCGATATTCCGATCTTAGGTGTAGTTATGACCAATGTCAGTCGCCCTAGAGATGGTGCAGGTTTTAGAGACAAGCTAAAAGTGGTATAACGTCTCGAAATTAGCCAATTAGTTAAGTTTTGGCTTGCATACTCAGTAGATTTCAAAATGCGTCAAAGTGGCAAACTATGCAGTTTGAAAAGTGAAGAGTATATTTATTTGACGTAACTCTGAGAACAACTGTGTCCCCACTTCAACATCTGCATACTTTCCAACTTCCTGCTTTTTGCCAGTCTGTTAAATCTCTAAGTGATTTGGAACAGGCTAAACAGTTTGCAAAAGAGTTGAGTACAGAGCCTTTTCTGTTGCTAGGTGGTGGCAGCAACTGCGCCTTTATCGAAGATTTTGAAGGTCATATTGTTAGAGTCGAGTTGAAAGGAATCCAAGTCGACGAGCAAGCAGACGGTTTTAAATTGACTGTTGGGGCCGGTGAAAACTGGCATCAACTTGTTAGCTGGACTCTGGAAAACGGTATGCACGGTTTAGAAAACCTCGCTCTGATTCCTGGCACTGTCGGTGCTGCACCGATTCAGAATATTGGTGCTTATGGATCGGAAGTTTCTCAGTTTATTCATTACGTTGATTATATCGAATTAGGGACGGCGCGTGAGTGTCGTTTGTCCAATCAAGAATGTCAGTTTGGTTATCGAGAAAGCTTATTTAAGGGGGCACTCAAAGGGAAAGCTCTTATCACACAAGTTCACTTCTTTTTGCCCAAGAAGTGGTCTCCAAACCTCGGTTATGCCGAGCTTAAATCTCTTATTAGTCCATCACCGCATACAATTTTTGACACCGTTATTCAGGTTCGACAGAAGAAATTACCTGATCCGGCGGTCAAGGGTAATGCTGGAAGTTTCTTTAAGAACCCAATTGTTAGTCAATTAGTGCTCGAAGAGATAAAGCAATCTTATGCAGATGTGCCTTATTTCGAACTAGCGGACGGCAAGGTTAAATTGCCTGCAGCTTGGCTCATTGACAAGCTGGGTTACAAGGGAAAGCGCAATGGCGGCATCATGTGTCACGCCAAACAACCGCTTGTTTTGATGAACAATGACGTAAAAGAGGCTACCGGTTTGCAGCTATACGAACTGGCGTCTGAGATTAAATTGAAAGTCGCTGAAGAATTTAAAATTCAGTTGGAACCCGAGGTGCAGCTGATAGGGCGAAAAGGGCAAATAAACCTATGAATAAGCAAGTGGAGATAAAACGCAGACGTATTATTGAGTTGCTCTCTTCAGGGGAGTTTTATTCTGGTGAGATCATTGGGCAGCACTTAGGTATTACTCGCGCTGCAGTTTCTAAACATATTAGAAGCTTAAATGACCTGGGGTTAGATATATACAGCGTAACCGGTCGTGGTTATAAGCTGGCAAATGACGTTCAACTACTACAGCCTGAAAAAATCAAAAAATACATGTCTGGAGATATGAGTAATCAGATTGATGTACTCAATATAGTGACCTCCACTAACGACTTCATTAAACAGAATATTGAACGCCTGAATAGCGGTGATGTATGCATCGCCGAAGCTCAAACTGCTGGCCGAGGCCGTCAAGGCCGTGAATGGGTCTCTCCTTTTGGCTGCAATCTCTATTTTTCTATGTACTGGCAGTTCGATCAGGGATACAAAGTCTTGTCTGGCTTGAGCTTATTAGTTGGTATCGCGTTATGCCAATCGCTCGAAAAGCTTGGTATTGATGGCTTAGCACTGAAGTGGCCTAACGATATTTACTTTAATAATCGCAAGCTGGCAGGGATTCTGGTTGAAATAGAAGGACAAATGGACTCGGCCTGTGATTGTATTATCGGTATTGGGTTGAACATCGCAATGCCCGAAGATGTTGATGGTATTGATCAACCTTGGATAGACCTAAAACAAATCACCGAAAAGAATATCGATAAGAATCGTTTAGTGGGCACATTGACAGAAACTTTGATGTCACTCATTCCTATTTTTGAGCAAGAAGGCTTGGCTTCGTTTTTATCTTATTGGGCACGAAGAGACTTATTTATTAACAAACAAGTTGATTTAACTATGGGTAAAAAGCTGATTTCCGGATATTGTCGCGGTATTGGCGAAAACGGTGAGTTGTTGATTGAACATAATGGCCAACTTAACTCCTATCACGGCGGAGAAATTAGTGTCAGGGCAAGATAAGTATTTATTACTTGATGTCGGTAATACGCGAGCTAAATATGCAGTTTGCTCCAACCGAACATTGTCCAAAATTCACGTTGTTGATGACAAAACAGATCTTCAACAACTCTTGAGTGATAAGAAAAAGGTTTTATTGTCTGCGGTTCGAAGAGAACCTGTTATTGATCAGATAAACGCTTTAGCTGCAAATATGGGAATAGATGTTCAGGAAGTCAAAACTGAGCCTAAAACCTTTGATTTGCGCTGCGGATATGAGATTTATCCCAAACTCGGTGTAGACAGATGGTTATCAGTACTAGCGTTGCACCAACAAGGTATCGACACTTACGCGGTGATCGATATCGGGACAGCCTGCACCTGCGATTTCGTTCAAGGTAACCAACACCTAGGAGGGTGGATTGCACCAGGCTATGACTTGATGCGTTCTTCTCTTGTTTCCAACACCCACCAGGTGACTGCCGATACCGATTATCCAGATTCACTGTTGATAGGCGAAACAACAGAGTCTTGTGTGAATCATGGTTGTTTAGCGTATGTACAGGGCATGTTGCTAACCGCAGAGCAAAAGTTAAAGTCGTTAAGCGATGACTATCGTATTTTTATCGATGGTGGCTCTCAGGCTTTGCTAAAAAGTATAGAAAACAAAAACGTACAGCTGAGCCCTAATCTGGTTTTTAAAGGGTTAATGCGATATATAACCTGAACCCTCTGGTTATTTACTATCAGAATTGTTGTCATTTTGAGCGATTAACACAAAAGCTTTCGTTTTTTGCTTTTTACTCTTGCTAAGGGGTATCTTATCCTCTAGAATGCGCTCCGATTTAATGTAGTGCCGACTTAGCTCAGTTGGTAGAGCAACTGACTTGTAATCAGTAGGTCGCCAGTTCGATTCCGGCAGTCGGCACCATTAATCACCACACTAAAGCTGCTATCCGAAAGGAAGTGGCTTTTTTTGTACCTATTGTTTAGTTTAAGTACGATTAACCGATAGCAACTAAGTCATCTATTCCAGTTATCTCAGCATATCTAAAAACTGGTCTTTATTACTCTATTTCTTCCACTATCTTTGGCTTGATATAACGCTTTATCAGCAGTATCGATAACTTTTTCTATATGCAGATTAGCATCATTAATTTCCACTACACCAAAGCTTGCAGTCACTTTTATTGACTGATCATGAAAAGTCATTCCAATCGCTATAAGTACGCACTACTTGTAGGAGCGGTCTTCAGCCGCGAATGTTACTCACCAAAAGATTAAGAGGGTTAGAGGGAAATTATTTTTTCTCTTTATTTTCAATTATTTAAATTAATTTTTGTTAGTGAAAGTCTACGCTGACCCCAGATATTTACTTTACCTAAATCTAGGCGTTGACACAATGTGCCAACAGCTCTTTAGGAAGTGACTATTCCTTGTTTTTAGAACCACTTGATTCTGAAATCGGTCGGGTTATGAATCCATAGTAATTATTTTTTATCCATGTAAAGCAGTGAATATTGTTTTTGCGAGCCAAAAACCTTGAGTTGCTGCAGCTAAAAACAGCATAACCAGAAAGCCTTTACTATTTCCATTTTTTCCTAGGCCATAAATGAAAAAACCAACAGATACATGGGTTCCAAACATTAATATTGGATCAAAAAAATCCCAATTATCTAATACTATGCTAGTGCTAATATAGAGTGTTAGCATTGAGAAAAAGAGCATGTTAAACGCTCTTTTATACTTAGTTATGTCTGATTTGCTGTTCATCAGCTTTAAATCCTTTATTCATGTTAATGAGTATAAGCAAGAATTCGTTACTTCTTTTCATCGGATTTCCCTACAAATGCAAATTGGTGTGCTACATTGATCTGACACTACTTTTTATACTCAGTCATATAGAAAAATTGTGACTATAGGTATACCCGTAGCCACAATTGTGAGGTGTTTTAACTTTTGTTAGTCTCGAAATGCTATCGATAAAAACGTAAACGTAGTTGTTCCAGCCGCTACGGCCAAACCAACTAAGGCTCCGGTTCCCAGGACAGGGCAGCCGCCACCAGATATTAATTTAGCTTGCTCGACACTAAGCTCTGAAATTTCAAATTTAGAATTCATTTCGTTTTCCTTATTTATTAGCCAACTAGATCGCCAAATGCTGCATCCAAAAATGTAAGGGTAATACCAGCTGCTGTTATGCCTATACCCACTAAAGCTGCACCGCCAAGAACAGGGCAACCACCACCTGATACTACTTCAGTTTGCTTTTCACTTAATTCCGATACTTCAAAAACAATATTCATGATACCTCCTAGACCATTATATTTCGCGAATAACAGTTGCTAATGCGAATAAAGCTGCGCCACCGACAACTCCTGCTGCAATTGCAAGACCGGCGGCTACCGGACAACCACCTCCCGAAACCTCATTTAACTGATTTTCGGTTAATTCACTTATTGCCAATGTATTGACATTTTCTATATTTTGATACATTTTTGTATCTCCATTTTTTAGTTAATTTGGAATAGGAACAGGTGGTTTGCTTGATCGTTGCCACCGGTTCCACTCTAACTGCTAACTCAAATGGTTAGCCCTCATTTCGACACTGGTTTTATCGTTGAGTTTCCCATGTCGACTTGAAGTTCTTTGGGGTTAGTAATCAAAACTTTAGTGACTACAAAACCCATATATTTTAATGTAACTCTACAAGCTCAACGGCTCGTTTAAACGCAATATTGCTTGTGTTTTTTGACCAAGCTGATGCTGTTAGCTGTAGGTTTTTTTCTATCTCTTTTCCTCCTGCTAAAAACCGCTGGCCTGCAGCAGAGTGATAAAATGCAAGCACTTGACTTATCTCTTCTATTGAGAATGTATCAGCGTATAATTTTGCAATGTCTGCCTTTAAAGATGGACCTTCTTTTTTAAATTCATTTTCAAATGCACTTAATGTTCTTTTTAGAATCGCTGGATTTGCATCTGGTGAATTATCCATAATTGATCGTTTGCTTTTTTGGAGTAAACCAACAATGATTTGGTCGATGACTAGATTTACATTTAATAGCTCAAGTAACTCTGCCAATAACGTGCCTTTATCATCTTGCTTTTCACTAACTAACTTTATTTTTTCTGAATTCATAATCGGTCCTTATTAATCAACAATTAAAATGCTGGCGCGTTAATTCCTGACGTCTTGCTTGGCTTTTTCTCATTCTGACTCGTAGTGTTTTCGATACCGATCACTTCTATATCAGCTTTTGAATCATGAGGTTTTAATTCACTGTCTAGTTCAACCTCAACTAGCTTGCCTTTATCCATCTTAATAATTCGGTCAGCCATACGAATTGTTTCAGGCCTATGCGCAATCACAACTCGTGTAATCCCCAAAGATTGAATGGATCTGTTGACGTTTTGTTCTGTTGCTACATCAAGGTGAGCCGTACCCTCATCCATAAACAATATACTCGGCTGTCTATATATAGCTCTCGCAAGCATGACTCTCTGTTGTTGTCCACCTGACAGCGATGATCCCATATCACCGACTAATGTTTCGTAATTCATTGCCATTGCCATTATTTCATCGTGGATCATGGCACTTTTGGCTGCTTCGATAATTTTTTGCATATCGGCATGTGTATCAAAGAAAGCTATATTCTCTGCAATTGAGCCTGCGAATAAGTTATCTTCTTGCATTACCGCACCAACTTGGCGTCTAAAACTACTTATCCCGTATTGTTGCAGTGGCATGTCATCTACTAGCACCTGGCCACCTTTAGCTTGTAGTAACCCCATCATCACCTTTAGAAGAGTTGTTTTTCCACAGCCTGAGGCACCAACAATTGCAATGCTCTCTCCCACATTAATGCTTAAATTAATACCTTTAAGCACGTCTTCCGTGTCACTGCCATAGCTGTATGTAACGTCTCTGAGTTCTATTTGTCCTTCAACGGGGCTTCTTAGCACTGCTGAATGAGAATTGTCAGTGCCTATTTCTGTATCTGTGAGTGCAATATCTGCTATTCTATCAAGGTGAACGCCTAGTGACCGAAACTGTACTGCTCGATCTACAAGATCATTGGCATTGGCAAGGAAGTTTCGCCTGTAGGCCATATAGGCAAAAATCATCCCTACAGTAAAACCCGAGCCTCCTAAGGCAAAAGTGATGAGAAGGTATATTACGATAATATTTTCTATGCCGAATAGTGAGCTATTTAGAGTCGAATACCAGACTAACAATTTTTGAACGTAAGCGCGTTTATTGATTGAATCTGCGTTTTTGTTTCGCCAAAACCGTTCTCTTTCGTCTTCGCCACCGAATAACTTTAGGGAAATAATGCCCCTGGCACTTTCCATAAAAAGTGACTGAGCCTTAGCATTTGTGACTATGTCGCGCTCATTACTGGCCCTATAATGTTTATAAGTAGCCATACGAATGCTGAAAAATAACAACCATGCTCCAAAAGAGATACTAGCCAACATTGGGCTGTATACATACATAAGGATAAGCGTTGTAAGGGCCATAACTCCGTCAAGTATGCCTGCAATGACGCCTTCGGAAAGTGCTTCTTCGATTGGCCTCATTGAAGCAAACCTTGAAACGAGGTCCCCTAAGTGGCGTTTTTCAAAGAAATCGGCGGGCAATCTAAGTAAATGCCTAAAAAGGTTGCCCTCCATTTGAAAAGTCAGCATGCTCCCTAAGTATACGAGTATGTATCCTCTAACGGTTTGAGCAATTACGTTGATAATAGTAAACCCACCAAACCCAAGGGCTAAGACGAGCAAGAGGTCATGATCAAATGTTGGTAGTACTTCATCAATTGCAATTTGCAAATAGAATGGGCTTGCCAATAAAAAGGCCTGTAGAATTGCCGACAGTATTAAAACTTGAATAAGATTGCGCTTTAAACCAAAGATATTGCCTAGTAAATCGACTAATCGTAGTTTGACAGCGTCTTTGGCTTTTTTGAAATTAGATGTTGGTTCTAATTCTAGCGCGACACCAGTAAAGTGATCTGAAAACTCGTCTCTGGTATAGATGCACTCTCCAATTGCAGGATCTAGAATAACTATCTTGTTCTTTTTAACCGACTTAAGTACAACATAGTGATCCAAATCCCAATGAATGACCGCTGGCAGTCGTACTTGGTCGACACGAGGTAATGGTACTCGAATAGCTCTCGTTGTGAAGTCTAGCTTGGCAGCTATATCCATCATTGAGCGCAAGGTTGTACCTTGCATGCTGACGGAAAATTTCCGTCTCAATGAGTTTAAATCTGTCTCCCGGCCATAATAGCCTGCAATCATTGCTATACAAGCTAAGCCACATTCAGTTGCCTCACTTTGCCTGATTATAGGGAGGCTTCTTTTGCTAGTTAGCTTAATTGGGTTGATCATAATTTTTGCCCTAGTGCTTGTAGAGGTTCAAGAAGCCAATTCCAAAAAGTGTACTGCTCTAGGACTATGTTTGCAGACAGTTGCATACCTGATTGAAGACTAATATCTTCTCCGTCGACTGTTACAGCTTGCTTTTCTATCTCAGCGGTCACTCTATAAGCTGGCCCACCTACTTGAAAAGGAGTACCCGCCTCACTTGGTGATAGGATAGAGTGAGTTACGTTGCTAATCTTACCTTTATATGAACCAAATCTTTGATATGGAAAGGCAGAATACAATAGCCGAACTTCTTGTCCTTCCCGAACGAACCCGATTGCTTTACTAGGGACAAAGAGTTCTGCCTGCAATTTATTATCGGTAGGGAGAATGGTAAGAATTTGCTGTTGACTTCGTACACTTTGACCAATAGCTTTACTGGCAATAGATGCGATGCGACCATTTACTGGGGCTTTTATGACGTAGCCTTTGCGTCCAATTAACTCAGTTGTACGTATATCTCCCTCTAAGACTTGCCCTTTTAATTGGGTTATCTGCGAGGCCAATCTGTTCGGTGAACTGGATAACTCTAGTTTTAGTAAGTTTAATCTCTCAACAGCTAAATCTAATTCTTGCAATCTGACTTTCTCTTGTGACTGTTGAGATAACCATGATTGGCGCTCGCGTTCTGATTCTGCTTGTGAAATAAGCCCTTTACTTAAAAGGTTTTGAATATTGTCATAGGCAGATTTAGCTGATTTTGACATGTCTTGCTGAATTTCAATCTGAGCTTTAATTAATGTTATTTCACGTGAAGTTGCTTCTATCTCAGATTGAATCCGAGTTTGTTCGAATTGTTGTTGTTGTTCTGCGAGAGAAATTTGGTTTAATAAGTTTAGCTTTTGTTCGTTAAGCTTTTCCAGTGTTCTATCTTCTGTAGAATTTCCAATAGTGGAGGTTTGTTCAACTTGTATTTCTAGGAGAACATCACCTGCATTAACTACATCACCTTCATTGAAATGAAGTGTTTTAAGTGTTCCGGCTCTACCTGTTTGGATTTTAACAACACCGCCCTTAGAGGGAACTAGATAGCCGGTAACTTTTTCGGTACGGGTATAAACACCCGTTATCAGAATGACAACACTTAATAACAAAAGTGCAGCTAATATAGATGTAATTATTTTGTAAGAGAGTGGGGTTACGAGAAATACTCCACCATACATGCTACGTTTTTTAGCGCTAAATACTTCTTTTCTAAATAAAGACAACGAACTTAATCCCTAATCCCTGTTACTGAAATAAAAGCAATATGTTAATTCAGTGAAATAATTATATTGCTACTACTAATGCTGAGCTTTTAATTTTTAATATCGCCCTCAAAGCTCGTTTTTAATAATTATGTTTGTGAATTTTTTTTACAAGTAACGATAAAATCACAAGTTTATCGAGTTTATAACAGTGGGTTATCTTCTGTTTTATAAGGACAGGTTTGATTGAAATTAATACAGTGGTTAGTTTAATAGTTACTAGTTTATTATTTAATGAAATATGAGAGCTACTACCTTTATGACTATGTGGCTTTACAATGTAACTAATCGTTAGAAGTTATTAAGTATTTATGCGATTCCCTTGCTTATGAAACAGCTTTCCTATTCGTCAAAGTCTCAAAAAGTTCGAACTTCGTATGATATAGCGCACCATTAACACCACTAAAGCTGCTATTCGAAAGGAAGGTGCTTTTGGTGTTTGGAAGAAAATCCCCTCACAACAGACTAGTAATGAGGGTTGTCTTATCATTATTCGGGAATGTAAAACACGTTAGCTTGAAGTTCTCTTCCAATGCGTGTGTTATTTTTGATGACTTTGCTTAGTGTTATGCCTTTAACCAACCTTTTTTCCAGTTTATTCAAGTCTCTTGTATGCCAGAATCTGTCGCCGTCTCTTAGAGCCGTAAATTGACGAGAAAGCATTGTGGTAAAGAGTTCTCCGAGCTGTGAATCTTGTTCTGCTAATGGGGTTTCTGCAAGTCCACCTATCCACAAATCGATATCATCTACTGAGCCGTAGGTGTCTTGTAAGGCTTGGGCTAATTCAGCATCTGCGGTTATCTCGCTAAACTCTGTTATTCGGGTTAATCCCATGGCTTCTCTCGTATCATTATATGAAGATAATCCATGATCGCGTCCACGTTGAATATTGAGTGACGGAAGATCAAGTCCTCCCTGACCTGGATTACCGAAGAGGAAATTCCTTAATGCGTCTACGACCTTGATGTCTATTTGTTGATGAGCTTGAGAAGCAAGGCCGCGAAAGATAGGTGCTAAATCATTGTTTGAGTTTAGGATACTTGGAGCAGTAAAGAATGCTTCTTTTAGATCAATATGGCCGTCGGTTATTTCTTGTCCGCGTTTATTTAATCTGAGTATTTGACCACTTAGCATACTATGCCCTAAACGGTACGCTGCTGCCGAGAACTCATTGAAAATACTGGGATCAATACTGCTATCGTAGCCGCTATATGGTGCGATTGCATTAGGGCCAATAAGGGCAGGCAAGAATTCATCGTAAGTGATGATTTGAAGTTCTGCTATAACAACTCTGCGTGCTGCTTGGAAGATTTCTTCGCCACTGGCGCCTTTCATTGAGTGTTTGAGTATGCGAGCAACGCGGTTATGTTCACGTACAAATAGTGTATGCATAGCCGCGAGACCTACTTGCTCATTGGCTCTAACATCACCAGCTAGGAATAAGGTTGTAGGGTCTGCAACGAATCCATTGGCGTTAGTGAGGTTGTCGGTATTAAACGGGAGCAAATTACCTTTACTAACTTTTAAGAAGGGGCTGTCTGGACCGACTCTTAACGCCATAGCTCGTTCTTCATCAGAACCATAAACGTTGGAGCCATCAATCCAACTGGTGATTTCGTTCTCCTGCTCTCTGGGGTTAGTAATGTCAGTTCCTGTAGATGAATCGAATATCGCTCTGCTAAAAGGAATAATCTGGACACCAGTGCCGGTTGGGTCAAAATGCGGGTCGCCGAGTGGAACAGCGATATTTGCTGTTTCTTGATTACCATCAGTTAGGTCGATGTCGTGATCAAGGAATTGCCCCCATTGCCACATAAAGTCGCTGGTGCCATAAGTGTTGAGAATGGATTCCTCTGGTTCTTGATTGACTATAGCGTTGCTAACTTCTCTGGCACTTGGCCTAAGTTCTCCAGCCAAGGCTGAAATCTCATCTTCATAATCAGACGGCGCGAAACGTTGTAAGTGAATAAAGGTTGCACCCCATTCGATGTTTTCGAGATTATTGCCACTCCCATCGTAGGTTCTTACCTCACGATCGTAGCGTTTATTGCCTTTGCGCCTTTTATTGTTGCGCTTAGAGCGCTCCGCTTCTATGCGCCTTTTATCGGTATCCTCAGTTATGCCCTGTGAGGAACGTGAGTCCTCACGCAATTGGTTTGTATCGGGTTGATCTTCTGAACTAAAACTAGAGACTGATTGTAGACCGAGACAGCCAAAGGCTACCGCTGTAATTGAGAGTCGTTGGATGAGTTTTGCCATAATAAACTTCCTCACTTTGAGTTACCTATAACGAACCTGTGGCTCACTAACGCGGGAGTTTGGGGTCTTTTGGACTGCTAATATCCTCACGTTGGAAGCAGATTATTCCGAGGACTTATCAAAACTATCTCCAAATTCGAGGTATTTGTCGCAAACTGTATCAATGCTGATTGATGCCATTCGCTAAGAGTTACGAAGAAGGAGTGCTCTCGAGGGGCAATGTTGGAATTAGCGTTGGAAAGTGACGACAATTTGCGACAATCTTTGCGGTTATTGTGATATTTATTTGGGTAATAGCGGGTTAAGCTAAGCTTATTCACTAGAGTCATAAATAGGTAGCGTTGATGTCTGAGCTAAATCATATATTGATCGTTGAAGACGAAGAGTCTATTCGCGAGCCGCTTGCGAGCTATTTGAGTGACAATGACTATAGAGTGAAAGAAGCGGGTAATGCTGAAGAAGCGCGCAAGCTAATGTCGGTTTATCATTTTAACTTGGTGATACTAGATATCATGATGCCTGGGGAAAATGGCATTAGCTTATGCAGACATATTAGAGAAACATACAATACACCCACTATTATGTTGACGGCGAAAACGGAGGAAGTTGATCGCATTGTCGGCCTTGAAGTAGGTGCTGATGACTATGTAAGTAAGCCGTTTAGTCCCAGAGAATTACTGGCCCGAATGCATGCAGTCTTAAGACGGGTGCATGAAGCACCCAAGGTGGGAATTGATTCGCAAAATGCTAACTATTCATTTGGTGATTGGGTGTTAAAAACCGCTGAACAAGTGCTAGTAGATGCTGAGGGCATCAATATTTCGTTATCTACAGGTGAATACAATCTTTTGCTTGCCATGGTTAATCGACCTAATAGAGTGTTGAGTCGCGAACAGTTACTTGATTTGTCTCAAGGGCGAGATGCTGAACACTTTGATCGCAGCATAGATAACATGATTAGTCGATTGAGGCGGAAAGTCGAATTGGATCCCAAAAAACCGAAAATCATTAAGACAGTTTGGGGTGGTGGATATTCATTCAATAGTGATGTTAGGCAGATTTAAGCGTTTATATGAAAGCGGCTCCTGTCATTAATAGTCTAGCTTTTCGGATTGCTGTTGTTCTCTTTTTTACCTTGAGCGCAGCTCAAGCGGTCAACTTCTATCTTTTCACCGAGCAAAGGCGAAGTGACTTAATTCAAGAAGCCTCCTATAACGCAATTCAACGTTTTGTTGAGAGAGTGCGGGAACCCAGTCAAATCCGATTTGAGACCGGCAGAGCGGGGCGGCGAGATGGTCCACGATTAGGACCTAGAGACAGGCCCAACCCCATTAATAGAGGAGTATCAGAGTTTGAACACAGGCCTAGAAGAAATCGACCTCCACCAAATGATAGGCCGCTAAATGCTGGTGGGCGTGTACATAGGCGTGCAGAGCCGCTAATTATCTATGAAAACGCATCGCTTAACCCTGACTTAAGTAAGCAGTTGAAGGCGGCATTACTCGAAAATAGTATTAATGTTGAGGATGCACGAGCAAGCTATGCGCCAGCTCCCGAAAGACCTAGGCCTCCTAGAGGACAAATGCCACCAAGGGGGGATAGAAAGTTAGAATCAAATGACAGTGACCGACCATTTGAAATTCGATTTACCGTTAAGTTACAAGGAAGTCAGGAATGGATTAATGGCATCTACCCTGTAAAGCCTTTACCTGAATCGCTATCTCTTTCTGATTTCTTGGAAAGCGCGAGTATCTTTGTCTTTTTTCTAATCTTGGCAATTACTTTAATTGCTTACAATATTGTTCGCCCGATTAGGGAGCTTTCAAAGGCGACGTTAAAAGTTGGGCAACACCGGGAAAAGGTAAACCTTAGCGTTAAGGGACCTAATGAAATACGGCAAATGACAGAAGCGTTCAATCAAATGAATGAACGGGTTAATGAATTGCTCAGGGAAAAAGATGTGTTACTTGGCGCACTCGGCCATGATTTACGCACACCG
The DNA here is from genome assembly GCA_004353515.1 of Alteromonadaceae bacterium M269. Lineage (GTDB taxonomy): Bacteria > Pseudomonadota > Gammaproteobacteria > Enterobacterales > Alteromonadaceae > M269. The sequence goes on from SMNZ01000006.1 coordinate 509,579, forward strand.
TTAACGTCACTTCGCCTGCGTATCGAGCAAATGACACCGATTGAGACAAGAGAGCAGGCGATCACTACTATTGATGAAACGGCTAAGTTAATAGATGATATTTTGGAGTTTGCCCGTTCCGTTGGTGATATCGAAGCGCTGACAAAATACGATTTAACCTCAATCATATATGACACAGTTGCTGATTATCAGGATATGAATGCTGATGTTAGTTTTGTTGATTCAGGCCGGATTGTCATGCCATGTAAGCCATCGGCGATTAAGCGTATGCTAAGAGACTTAATAGAGAATGCATTGAAATATGGTGGCAATGCAACGATCAGCGTGAGCTCTGATGAAAAGCAGGTCATCTTGTTAGTTGAGGACGATGGTCCAGGTGTTGATGAAGCGGCTATAGAGTCATTGCTACAACCCTTTAAGCGCGGTGAAGATTCAAGAAGTCGCCGAACGGGAGGGACAGGTCTGGGATTGGCGATCGCTAAATCTGTAGCTACTGCGCATGGTGGGGATTTGGCTTTAATGAATCGACCATCAGGAGGCTTGTGTGTCAGAGTCTTGCTATCGTTATAATGTGTTTTAAGCGCGAGAGGTGAATATGAATCAGCAAAAAGAAGAGCATATAAGTCATTGCACTGAATGTGGTCGTGCTGAGACGACTTTGTTCTCGAACCGACCTTTACACAAAGGCACTAAAGAAACGCTGTTGGTTTGTGTTAGTTGTGCCAGTGAATTGGCTGAAACCGTGGTTGGGCAATGTCATTGGTGTGGAGCCAATGCTCTTACGACAAAAACGAAAGCCTCTCGATTGATTTGTCTATCATGCAAAGAATTATGCCAGGAGTTGGCGCAACAATAGGTTTGTTGGCATCTCTGCTATTTACCATTCGTTACTTTCTGGTTTTTACTTCCCCTATATTAAGAGATAGTGTTAGTGCTGAGTTCGATTGAATAGTACTGATTGTTTAACTATCTTTGGTAGTAATAATTACCCTTTGAGGCTTTTGATGCGCTCTATTTTTCCTGGCATTGTTATTCTCCTATCGTCCCTTTTCAGTGGTTACGCTTTTGCTGAGCCTGTAGAAAATTTTCGTTTGTTGGATCAAGAACATACTTCGCATGAACTTTACTATCATAAGGATGCTAAAGCCGTTGTGCTTATGGTGACTATGAATGGTTGCCCTATTGTTCGCAATTTATTACCAGACTTGCGAGATATTCGAGCTCAGTTCGGCGATGAGGTTGAATTTAAGCTGATCAATTCAAGTCTGCAGGATATATATAAAAGTATCCGTCAGGAAGTCTCCGACTTCGGGATAGATTTTCCAGTGTTAGTCGATGATTCTCAGTTGATTGGGGAAGTCTTGGACTTAAGCCGCAGCGGAGAAGTATTAGTTATCGATACCGACAATTGGAATATAGTCTATCGGGGGCCAGTTAACGATAGGGTCGGTTATGAAACACAGCGTAACGAGGCTAAAGAGCATTATCTCGTTGATGCTTTGAACGCTGTTATTGAAGGAAAGTCTGTCGAGGTATCAAAGCGTCGAACTTTTGGGTGTCTTATTAATTTCCCTGAACGACAACAGAAAGATAAGCATGCGCAAATCAGCTACACCGATACTATTGTTCCTATCCTAAAAGAGCGCTGCGTTTCTTGTCATCGTCCCAATGGTATTGGACCTTGGGCTATGACAAGTTATGAAATGATTCAGGGCTTCTCTCCAATGATTCGCGAAGTGATTCGCACGCGTCGTATGCCGCCTTGGGAAGTCGATACAAGTTTGGCTGACATACATAATGCGAGAGGGCTAACAGTAGAAGAACGAAAAACACTGGTGCATTGGATTGAAGCAGGCTCTCCACGTGGCGAAGGAGAAGATCCTTTGTTAGCAGTGAAGCCGCTTGAAGAAGAGTGGCCATTGGGTAAGCCTGATCTCATTGTTGAAGGCCCGGCGTTTACTGTTCCTGCAACGGGTATTATCGAGTATCAGTACCCAGCCATTCCGAATCCATTGGATCGCGATGTTTGGGTACGGGCTGTCAGTATCCAACCCGGTGAGACGAAAGCTGTTCATCACGTGCTTATTGGTACAAGTGAACAGGAGATACCTTTAGGTGAGCAACGCTTGGATGCCGTGTTTAAGAATTATCTTATGGGTTATGCTCCTGGTGCCGAGTCTTATGTTTATCCCGAAGGCACAGGTGTATTGGTTAAAGCGGGAGGACAAATACATCTGCAGATGCATTACACGTCTTATGGTCGTGAATCGACAGATGTAACTAAAGTCGCTTTGTACTTTCACGATAAGGCGCCAACCTACAATTTGCGTCAACAGGTAGTCATTGGTTATGACTTACAGATTCCGCCGGGAGAAGCTCGTCATAAAGAGCGCGCATATTTCGAGTTTGACCAACCAGCCGTTATCTACAGTTTGTTTCCTCATGCACATTACCGAGGTATAGAAACCCGGTTCGATATTCACCTTCCAGATGGAAAGATCGAACCCTTGCTGCATGTACCTCGTTACGACTTTAATTGGCAGCATACCTATTCTTTAGCTGAACCAGTGAGAGTGCCAGCGCGCTCACGATTAGTGCATACCAGTGTTTATGACAACAGTTCGGCAAATCCGGCAAACCCAGATGCAACAAGGAGGGTTTCTTGGGGGCTGCAATCTAGCGACGAAATGCTCTATGGTGGTTTCTTCTTCCGCTGGGAGAAAGGCACATCGGAAAACTCGGTTCATGATGAACTAAATTTTGAGATTGCCCAGTTCTATGGTGCGCTAGACAATGACTTCGATGGAGTATTGGCAACAAACGAAATGCCAACCGGCTTGCGTAGGGCTTTCAATGCTGGACAGCTTAAGAAATTCGATACGAACAAAGATAATGCGCTAAGCCCATCTGAGTATCGCGCGTTTACTGAATATAGGTTAGGTCAGGATGCTAAGCGGCAATCAAGCAATAGACGCTCAGCAACAAATGGTAATTAACCCCAACTCGGGATAAGAGTTGTCGGCTTAAATAAAATTTTATATAAAACTCAGGGATATACTTCAGACCTAAGGTATAAGATGTAGAGAAACAAAGTTAAGTGTAGCTGTTTTGTTTCTATCAAGGCGAGAACTAGGTTGTTTAGTCATTCTAAACTCCTAGTGAATAACGAAGAAAGAGGCAAAACAACTATGCTTAAAGGCTTCTCTTATCCCGAGTTGGGGTTAATTAATCCTGTTTAGTTAGAGTAACCATTTGGTCGACTTCGATATTGTTGAACTCACTTTCTGAACCGTCAGGCCAGGTAACACGGACATTGACGGGGGTATCTGCTAAACCGAACCCGAAGTGAGCTTCAACAGCATTAGTCGATACGAAGTTATTGTTGATACGTGTTTCTTTGAGTTGGGTGACACCATCACTTGTTTGTACTTGGATTCGAGCGCCTAGAGCTTGCGTATTGGAAGAGGCGTTTTCCAATCTAATGGTTAAATAATGATGCCCTTCACCTAGCTGATTTTCGAATAACTGTGCTCGACCTTGGTTGTTCGATGTCACTAAATCGATATCGCCATCACCATCTATATCATTGCATACTAAACCTCGGCCTTGACGAGCATCATCTATCCCTAAGTCGATCGCTGATTCAACAAAGCTTCCATCGGCTTGTTGCATAAAGAGGCGCGAGCGATCATCAAGGTATTGGGTAAAGTCTCTGCCATCTTGGCCCCAGCCATTCACATGGAATATGTCGTCACGGCCGTCGTTGTTAAAGTCAGCAAAACAAGCGCCCCAACCCCAGCCCCCGTCTGCAACATTCAGCGCACCTATAGTACCCATATCAACAAAATTACCTGAACCATCGTTGTTATAAATACGATTACCGTTAAAACCTATGGCTGAGTTCTTGATGGGACCTGTATCTGAGTTGTCGTCGCCTTTATCGTGAATGCTAGTGACAAACCAATCGATATCACCGTCGTTATCGTAATCGGCTAGTGCTGAGCCCATTCCAAATTGATCAGTAATGTCTTCTGAGGTTACGTCAGTGAACATATTCCCATCGTTGCGAAGTACCTTGGTGTTGCCGAAGTCTGAGACAAGTAATACATCGATGTCCCCATCACTATCCATATCCGTTGTACTGGCAACAAAGGAGCTGTCGTTACCAAAGCCTGCTGCGACCGCTTCCTCAATTTCTTGTTCATAAGCTGAGTTGATGCCCCAGTCTTCACTGACATCAACAAATGAAATTTGACCATTAGCTGAATTATTACGCCAGACAATCTCGGTGCTTTGGATGGTTAATAGAGAATGTCCCCAATGTGTAAGAAGTAAGTCGAGATCTGAATCATTGTCTAAATCTGCTAGGGTTGCAGAAATTGTGTTAGGGGCATTAAGACTCAAACCGGATTGTTGAGTGACATCCTCAAAGGTTCCGTCGCCGTTATTTCTAAATAGGCTAACTGGGTCGCCTTCGACTGCGCCGACAAAAAGGTCGAGTAAGCCGTCACCGTCTATATCTGCAAACACTGGCCCTGTGCTTTTGACGCCCGTTAGTGCGACGCCAGCTTCACTGGCTAAATCGAGAAATGTGCCGTCACCTTGATTTTGGTAAAGATAATTTGTACCGGCATCGCCGGCGACGAAATATAAATCCAAGTCACCGTCGTTGTCATAATCACCACTGGTGACGCCACCAGAAAACATCATTGGCATAGTGAGGACGCCAGAATCGGTATAGCCATGTTCTGCGTTGAGTCCACTCGATGATGTGCTGTTGGAAAAGCTTAACGCCGGACTTTGAGCGCTGGTGGGTGTAGCTGGTGTGCTTGTAGGTTCCGGTGGTGCTGGAGGCGCGGGCGCTTCACTGCTACCACCTCCACCACAAGCCGCTAAAAAAGTTATACAAGGAAAAACGATAAGGTAATTTTTAAGAGAGTTATTCATAGGTCTTTCCTCGCTGGCTAAAGTTTTAGAGCCGACTAGCTAGCACCGAACGGTGGTCATTAAACAATTCAGATGCATATTTCTGGCATAGTCGGAGAGACAGGTTGGCATCAGGAATTCGTATCGACGTTGGTGGCTCACTGAGTGTTTCTGGAAAGCAGCCCATACCCGCTAATATGATGTACCAAGAAGGCCTGAGGTAAACTAAGCTGCTTTGTTGTTTTTCTAGTACGCTGTCGAAGTCTTTATCTTTGGAAGTCCAAGCTTCTAATAATTCCGTGAGATTGTCAGAGAGAATAGATTCTTCACGACAGTGTTGCCAATACGCAGTGTCAGTCCGTGAGTTCATGCAATAATGCGTGACGATATAATCTCTTATTCCGTCAAACATTCTGTTTATTTCTTGATTGTAGAGCGTTCTTTTTTGAGCTTCCGGTGTCTTGAGGTCCTGATATCTGTCAATAAATTGCTGAATGCTATATTGCACAAGCATGAGAGCAGTGGCTTCAAGTGGTTCAATGAAACCCTGAGACAAACCTATTGCAAGACAGTTTCGATGCCAATGCTGGCTGACTCGGCCCACACGCATCTTGAGGTGACGTGCCTTGATATCCTTATTCGCACCGATGCCTAATGCTTGCCTCAGCTCGTGTTCTGCTTCATCTGGCGAGCAATGTTCCGTACTATACACATACCCATTGCCTGTGCGATTGGTTAACGGAATATTCCAGGCCCACCCATGTTTAAATGCGGTAGAGACTGTTTTAGGTGATATTGCAAAGTCGCTAGCATTAGGTGTTTGAATAGCGACTGCAGCATCGTTAATTAAATTATCTTTGAAAGAAGTGAAGGGAACATTGAGTGTCTTTTGCAGTAATAAGCTTTGAAAACCTGTGCAATCTATAAAAAAGTCAGCAGATAGCTTAGCGCCAGCTTTAGTTACGAGATGACTGATATTTCCACTTTCCGAAACTTCGACATTCTCTATGTCCCCTTCGATATGCTCAACACCAAGTTGAATAGCTCGTTGTTTCAGAAAGGTACCGAGTAAACCGGCGTCGAAGTGATAGCCATAGTCTAATTCAAAGCCTATCTCTCGATTTGGAATAGGGGCAAGGCATTGAGCTGCAAGTTGCGTATTAACAAAATACTTATCTGGATGCGCATTGGCTTGGTAGCCCATACGTTGCATGTTGGCGTTATAGAAGAATGGATCACCAGGTTTGATATCTAGCTGCGAGAAGAAAGGGTGAAAATAACTCGAGTATCCAGGCTTGTTCGTCCAACTGCTGAATTGGATGCCAGTTTTATAAGTCGCATTGCAAGCAGGCATCCATTGTTCATCGGTAATACCTAGTTGTTTGAAAAAGTGCTTCAAGTAAGGTGTTGAACCTTCACCTACACCGATAGTCCCGATCGTTTTAGATTCGATCAGTGTCACTCGGGTTTGCGGCCAGCTTTGCTGGATAAGGTTAGCTGCCATCCAACCTGCTGTGCCGCCACCTGCAATGATAATGTGTGGTATTGCCATAATGTTCTGCGTCGTTTTGTTACCCTGCCCCTAATGTAAAAACACTAGGGGAGGATAGCAATCACCTTTAGAAGCGGAAATTAGCGCCTACGTAGAAGCGACGGCCATTTTGCGCTTCAGTACTAACAATCCGCGAACCATCTGTGGGCAATTCAACATCCCCATCCTGAATTAAGAAGTTATTAAAAACTTCATCGGTAAGATTAATAGCCTGAAGCTTAAGCGTGACATGTTCATTGAGATTATAAGAAACTTGAGCATCCAGTTGCCCGTAGTCATCTCTAAACTGAGGACCGAACTCTGTCTGACTTTGGAAGTACTCATCTCTCCAAGTCCAAGCTATACGTGCTGAAATAGTTTCATTTTCATAGAAGGCTCCAATATTAAAAGCATTCTCTGAAACGTTTGGAAAGCGAATGAGTTCATTAACTAAAGCAACATCTGAGGGTTGAATTTCATTTCCGTCATCGTCGACAACAGCTGGTACTGATTCTAAACGGGGAACAACGCCACCGGGTGAATTGACATACGTGTAGTTTAAGAATCCACCAAACCCGCTATCAAAAGTATGAGCAAACTGAAACTCGATTCCCTCGACCTCTGCATTTCCTCCATTTTCAGGTCGTCGTAGTTGAGGAAAATTTACGCCGTCGACAACTTCTTGTACTGTATTAATAAAAACGAAGTTACTTAAGTCTTTTCTAAAAAAAGTCAAGCTGGCAATTGACGCTTCATCAAAATACCATTCTAATCCAATATCAAATGCTGTAGATAGCGTAGGTTCTAGATCTGGATTACCCGCATCCCCGCGCCCTGTTTCTGGGGTTAGGTTAAACGAAGGAGCTAAGTTAAACGGTGTTGGTCTGGTTAGCGTCCGCCCTGCAGCACCTCTCAAGACCAAGTTATCAGTTAAATCATAGGATATATTAAAGCTTGGTAAGAACTCATCATAGCTATTATCAAACTGCACTGGATTAGCACCGTTAAATCCGCTTGATGTGCTGTCGGTGTCAGTATAGCGTACCCCAAGGTTACCTCTAAAGCCGTCACCACTAAAGTGCGCCATAGCATAAAGTGCTGTGATTTCTTCTTCGATCTCGAATACTGAAATCAGTTGGCGTACATTGTTGTTTCGGCAAGTGCCTGTAACTCCAGCTCCGCAATCTGGCAGAGCGTCGAATGCACTGCGGATAAGGTTTACGTCAGGGAAGAAGTACCGTTGAGCCGGCAGAGAATTCTCAGAGTGATCCGCATCAATGAAGTCTCCGTCAAAGAAGAGGCTTGCTGGTCCTAGATCTCCACCTGCTATATCATCTCTAAAGCGGTCTTGGCTGAATTTTCTGTCCTTAAATTTACCTCCCACTTTAATATCTGTAACTGGACCTAGCTCAACATTAAAACTCCAATCCGCTTGAATATAGTCTTCTTCATCTTCCGTGGTATTACTTTGATCAAACAAGCCGAGCAAACGGAATTCATCACCCGGGTTTTGAAGCCAAGGGTTTGCAGCAACGAAGTCGATTGATGGACCGTGTTGGCTTGGATTTGGATTAGAGAAAATCAAGCCTGTTCTTGGATCTGTTGCATCGTTGAAAAACTCAGTAAAGAAGTCATTAATCTGACCTTCGCCTGTTGTGGTACCTATTTGCAAGTGGAATTGACTGTTTTCAAGTGACCAATCAAGCTCGAAGTCCAAAACTTCCGTTTCTGCTGATGAACCATTTCTAAAAATATTGTCATAAGCTAAGAAGCGGGCATTGAATGCGCCACCTGGGACACCTGTACCATTGAGAGAGGTAACGAAACCATTCTCAACAGTTCCTTCACGAGCGACTTCTGGTCCATTAAATAGGAAACGGAAAGGGATACCGATAAGGTTTGAATTGACATTATCTGCTTCAAGTTCACTGTATAAGTAATGCAAACTCATACTGATGTCATCACGCGGGCTGTATTGAAGGGTTGTATCGAATCCTGTTCTCTTACGATCTTGGAAGAAAACGGCTGAACCAACGCCCCAAGGCAGGGAACCTGCTTCCGGACCTGGATTACCCACACCATTGGTTGACGGCGCAGAAAGTCCGGGGGCTATGCGTGCGATGCCTGGTCCGAAATGGCCGAAATCACTTTCTTGAGATTCGCGCTGAACTTCACGTTCTTGAACAGATGCTGAAACAATAAAGCCGAATTTCTCGTCTTCATCTTTCCAGCTATAAATGCCCGCAAAACCAGGATCAACGCTGTCAGGGATATCTGAGTACTGAGCTTCGGCTGAGAGGAAGATAGTACCTGAATCTAAGTCCAAAGGTTTACGAGTAGTAACGTTGACCGTACCACCTAATCCGCCTTCTTCTATATCGGCTTGAGTTGACTTATAAACTTCCACGCCAGATATCAGTTCTGAAGACAGTAATTCATAGTTGAAGTTCCTACCCGTGTTACGCAAGATGAACCATTGCGCTGTTCCGACAGCTTGACCATTTAATAAGGTAATGTTCTGCTCGGGGGAGAATCCTCGAATAGTAACGCCGTCACCTTCACCGAAATCTCGATCTATTGTTACACCTGGTACTCTGGCTAAAGTATCTGCAACGTTCTTATCTGGGAACTTACCGATATCTTCAGCGGTAATGATGTCTGCAACGACATTCGAAAAGCGCTTGCGATTGAGGTTTTCTTTCGTGCTAGCGCGTAATCCTCTGACTTCAATAACTTCTACTTCGTCGTCATTAGCTTCTTGAGCGTGAGTTGGTAGGCTGGATAGGGAGCCTAGAGTCACTAAGCAAGCTACCTTTATTCCCTGAGTTATTCTGTTTAACTTTGTCGTTATCATTGTTGCTTTCCTACTTCGATTAGATGACAGCGTTGTCTTTTTGTATTTTAAAAAATGACTGCTGTTTATCTAATACTCAGAAGGATTACATGTAAAAACTACGATGACAGCGTTGTCATTTGTTTGTTAAATCTACAACATGAAATTGAGTAGTGCAAACTAAAAATCACAAATAATTAACTTTTTTATAAAAAAACTATTGGGTTATTGACATCTGTTTTTAGATGAAATCCTTGTGAGCAAAGGAATAGGCGATAGGGTGAAGTATCTTTGAAAATTTTCTCTTTCTTTTTCTATAAAGTAGCTAGTTATTACAGAATGTCAAAAAAATTACTCTGAATGATTCGTCTTTTATAGCAACGAATGATTTTTGATGCATAAACACTTGTGATGCTAAATCTTATTTCGAAAGTCATGTAAGGTAGTAAAGCATCTAGGAAATCTTGTACTTATATATAAGAGGGAATATGAAAACGTCAGTGCTGAAACATTCAAGTTATAGAGTATAAATATCTCTTTAGTAGCAAAGGTAAGCTTCAAAGATCAGAATACGTTAAGGTGTACAAATAAAGCAGAAGAAGCTTACTGTTTAATATAGCTAACGCCCTGCTAAGTTTTAGCGCTTAAAAATTGCGCAAAATACACTTTTTTTGCTCTCTTCTGAGCTAATTTAGCAGCGAACAAGAAATACTTTAGAAAATGCGATTTTTTTGCGGTTTGATGTGTTGACTTCCTGTTTCAGATGTTTAGAATGCGCATCCACTTGATGAAGAGCAGATTTGTCCAAGACAACGCTTCATATAAGTCCGGAGGGGTACCCAAGCGGTCAACGGGATCAGACTGTAAATCTGACGGCTCAGCCTTCGCAGGTTCGAATCCTGCCCCCTCCACCAATTTTACTGTGCATCTGCAGAATCAGATGCAGGTTGTGGTGAATTACTTAATAGCCACACCACCGCTTTTTGATGAGGTGGACAGAGAAAAGGCTTGCGAGCATCGTATAATGGCTATTACCTCAGCCTTCCAAGCTGATGATGTGGGTTCGATTCCCACTGCTCGCTCCAATAAGTGCTGATATAGCTCAGTTGGTAGAGCGCACCCTTGGTAAGGGTGAGGTCGGCAGTTCAAATCTGCCTATCAGCACCACTATTTCCCTTCTACCCATCGAATCGTTTTTTAATTACTTTGCTAGGAAAATGTAAGATGGCAAAAGAAAAGTTTGAACGTACGAAACCCCACGTAAACGTTGGTACTATTGGCCACGTTGACCACGGTAAAACAACGCTAACGGCGGCAATCACGACTGTTCTAGCAAAGACTTATGGTGGTGACGCACAGGCATTTGACCAAATCGATAATGCTCCAGAAGAGCGTGAGCGTGGTATCACAATCGCAACATCACACGTTGAGTATGACACACCAACACGTCACTACGCACACGTAGACTGCCCAGGACACGCTGATTATGTTAAGAACATGATTA
>SMNZ01000007.1 GCA_004353515.1 Alteromonadaceae bacterium M269
CGGCATTCTCTTAAAGCCACATCACCGCATAAAAAGCGGGAAAGGTAGTGATTTAATGAAAACCTACCAAAGCAACTGACCTGTTTATTTTCAATAAAAGAGCAATCCCAATTCCTTGCTCCAGCATCCATATTTACCACAAAAGTTTCCGTCTTGTGTGCAACTATGTGTAGAATGCTAACCAAAATGCAAAAATACTACAAGTACAGTTTTGATAGTGAACTTTTGCTACTTCAACTTTAAAATCGGAGCAAAACCGACCCAAAATGAGCCTTTGTAAGAGATATACAGGACAAGAGACTACAGAGATACTGCAATAGTCTTACAGAAATTTACGACAATATCTTACACCGATGTGCGAAATATCTTACGTGGGATGTAAGACTTTTCGTACATCAAAAAGCTAAACAGTATCACTCAATCAAATCTAACTTAGCTCTCAAAGCTTGTTGCTGATCCGGCGTGAGAACTTCCAAATAGCGTGGCAAAACTTCCCACTCTGGCGTCAATTGCTTTCTATTAACGAGAACTTCACTTAGCTGAGTCTGCAAGTCTACTAACTGAGAGATCAGTCTTTTCTCGTCTTCCGGATTTTGAATTTCGGTATTGTAGAGCACTCTTTGCAGACGCTTGGTCTGTTGAACCAACCCTTCAACCTCAGCATCTAGCTTAACATCATCCAAGTATAAATCCGGTGTTTGCGCTTCTTTTTCATTTTCCTCAACACGCCTAATTCTGGAACCAGTAACTTGAATTTTCTCAACTTTTTCGAGTTGAATTATGCTATCAACAGCCGTGACTTCTTGTTCTCTTTCCAATGATTCACTCACTTCTGATTCGGCAAGAGTATTTGCAGCCACTAACTCATCAGCTATGCTCTGCATCTTGCTAGCATTAAGGTTATCTTTAGCTTCTTGAGCACTCACTAATTCTTGCGCTACAGCGGCATCAGCCATCAAATCAGCTTTGGTCATTTTACTAGAGAAAGAATTGTCAGCGGGTAACACTGCAGGTTGAATATCTGCGACCTGAGATTCTGATGCATAAACACTTTCTATCGTATCAACCTGCTCGGCAGTTTCTTGAACGACTAAGGCACCATCAGACAACCCGATATCAGCATTCTCTATAGATTCACGCTTTCCAGAAAGTCCTGTTCGGTCTAATGCCGATTGAGCCGCTAAGGGTTCGTTGAATAATTCGGCTTCAGCGGTTTCTTTAGTAGCTGCATCAAAAGCCCCTGCAACAGACTCCTCAGAGATATCTGCCAAAGTCATTTCTTCGGGATTATTCACCCATAAAACCAGACTAACTAATAACACTGATGCCACAACTGAACCTCCCCACTGCCAATGTAACCAAAAGCTTTTTTTGCCTTTTTGAATCTTTGAATTCTGTTTATTTTCTTCATGATTTAATGCTTTCTTCTCAGCAGCAACTTTGGCCTGCCAGAGTATATGAGTATCTAGTTCAGGTACAGGCAACTCCACCGATGCCCGTTTATAGATTGCACTGATTTCTTCATCATAATCGTCGCTCTGAAAGTTGTTTTTATCTCGACTCATGCTATTACCTCCCACATGACGCAGCAGGTTGTCTTACTCTTTGCGAACCGAGTTTATTCTCTAAACATTCTCGCAAATTCTTGTAAGCGTAGCGCAAGCGGCTTTTAGCTGCCTCAAGGCCGCTTCCCACCATTTCAGCAATATCAGCGAGAGCAAGTCCTGCTTCTTCCCTCAATAAAAAACACTCTAGCTGTGTACTAGGTAGTCTGCCCACACAATGCTTAATAGCTACCATTTGTCTTTCTTGCTCATATGCAATATCTGGCCGATGCCGCTCCTTAGCGTCATCAGCCAACTTGTCTTCGTTTTCCCGAGTATCGCAGTCTGTGTCTAAAACCTTTTCGACAACCTTGTTGTGCTTAACCCCGTCAATTAGCTTATTTCTGGCAATGGTGTAAAGCCAAGTTGTGAATTTAGCAGTTACTTTATAGTTAGCTGCACCCGCAATTACCTGACTCCAAACATCTTGAAATAAGTCTTCAGCTACAGATTTTGAAGCGGTTTGTCGCAAAAGGTAGCGATAAACGCCACCTTTATGTTTCTGATACAAAACCTCGAAAGCTTCGTAATCACCTTCTCCAAAACTTTGCATCAACTGTTCATCGGTCAACGTACTGATTCCTTTTCCTCAGCGTTAGTGCTCTGTCTTTTATTCATAATATACAAGCTCTTCGACAACAAAATCCTCGCCTGATTCAACAATCAATGGCTCCAATTCACTTGCACTACGCACTAGTCCAATAAACTCACTACGATAACCAAATTCATCGTCACCCTTGGCACCTACGGCTGTATTGATAATCCATGGGAAATCAATGCCTTCAGAGAACTTCGTGTTTTTCATCAACTGTGCAAAACCTGCAACAGCCGTAGAAAACCTAAAATCATCTCCCTGCTGTTCAAAAGCGATGATCTCGTCCTTAGACACAACCTGGCTTATCTGTTCACTTTTGCTGCCCGTCGGTTTCTTAAAACGTAACTTAACATTTGCAAGCTCAGCGCCCAAATTATTGACCAAAGTTTTTTTGCCGTAACGCAGTTCATCATTGTATGCACCAGAACTGCCTTTCAGCGTCAACTCATACAAAGCTGTTACCGTATGCCCTGCACCAATATCGCCCGCATCAACTTTGTCGTTTTTAAAGTCTTCATTAGCTAACACCCTATTTTCGTAACCTAGTAATCTATATTCGGCAACGGTAGATGGATTAAACTCAACTTGAATTTTGACGTTCTTAGCAATCATCTGCATAGTAGCACCGACCTCATCAACCAGTACTTTGCGTGCTTCATTGATGTTGTCGATATACGCATAATTGCCGTTGCCTGCATCGGCAAGCTGTTCCATTAAGTGATCATTGTAGTTGCCATCTCCGAACCCCAAGGTTGTTAGCGCAACGCCCTCTTCTTTTTTCTTCTCAATCAAGTCGATCAAAGAATCATGATTAACCATTCCCACATTGAAATCGCCGTCTGTCGCCAAAATCACGCGATTCACACCGTCTTTGATAAACGCCTTTTGAGCGAGCTGGTAAGCCAGTTGAATTCCTGCAGCACCGTTAGTTGAGCCACCAGCCGACAATTTACCGAGCGCTCGAGTGATATCAGCAGTCCTATTACCCAGCGTAGGTTCCAACACAACTCCAGAAGCGCCGGCATAAACCACAATTGAAACCTTATCTTTAGCATCAAGCTGTTTAGTCAACATCGCTAACGAACGCTTAAGCAAGGGCAACTTATTTGGTCGCTCCATGGACCCAGATACATCTAACAAGAAGACAAGATTCGAACCCTTGTCTGCAACTGATTCTGGCTCGAACCCTTTCAATGCAATTCTCATCAAATGACGTTCTTTATTCCAAGGAGACACTGCGATGGCGGTATTCACAGAAAAAGGACGCTCTATACTCTCCGGCGCTGCATAGTCATAATCGAAGTAGTTAATAAACTCTTCAGTTCTAACAGCATCGGACGGCGGTAAATTGCCCTGATTTAACATCCTCCGAGAGTTGCTATAACTCCCGGTATCAACATCAACAGAAAAAGTAGAGACAGGATCTATCGAGACTACTTTCACACCATTTTCATCAAGGTGATGATAGTTTTCTTGGTTAGCCGATTGCGGCTGTACTTTATATAAAATGGATGGGTGAGCAGCTAATCTAGAGCCAGTAACCACTATACGCTGACTTTGAAAAGCAGCTTCCCGCTGGGCATCAATACCCGCTTCGCTGACTCTATTGGCTTTTACTTGCTCTAACAACATATCCAAAGTTGCAGCTTCTGACTCAGCTTCAGCAGGAACGGCATGCTCGCCAGTTTGATTTGCTAAACGCTCTCGATTTTCAGTTTCATTAACACTTTGTTGTTGCTCTTGTGCAACTTCATCTTGTGTATTTTTGTCACTCGGTACAGCACAACCTAACGCAAACAGAACACTGGCACTGATAACACTAACTTTTAGAAAGGTATAAGCTCTAGCGGCCATAGTTCTTTGGTTCTCTACAAATTCGTTGTTGATCTGATTCATATTAAAATCCTCACATTTAGAAAAAATCTAACGACTTGTAGGCTATAAACGAGCGAGTTATCTGGAAGGGTTATTTATTTTTAAAAAAGTAAGATTGTCGATCATTAGATGAAGAATCGAACTGGAATGTCTTGCTCTATGCCGCATATTCCTTGTTCTAAATGAAGGCTTTTTAATTGCAGTTCAGACTTGTAGGTTTTATTCGATTGCCATGACAACAATGGTGCAGCGAGCGAGCTTCAATCGAGCATTAGCTCCATCAATGTAGCAGCTTCCATAGCCACCGTAAGAGTTGACTTAGACAATTGGACAGGCTTAAGGTGTACCGATATGTTCACCTTACTCAAAGTTAATAATGACTGGAAAATCATGAATAAGGTTTTCCATCTTCACGCTTAAGCGGTCTGCGCTGGCGACGGTGAATTGTTGTCAGCTATTTCGTCAATATAAACGACTTAACTTTCAGGTATTGGTCTTTTGCGGTTCGCTCGCTTGTAACGGCTTTGATAATCGCGCCTTTGCTTAGTTACCTCATAAAGCACAATACCTGTCGTTGTAGCCAAGTTAAGGCTTTCGATCATGCCGAACATAGGTATCGAGACACAAAAGTCACTTCGTTCTACAGCAAGGTCGCTGATCCCTCTTGATTCATTACCAAACCAGACAGCTAATCTTGGTTGCGTATAATCTGCTTCATGCAATATGAAATTATCTTTTCCCTTTATGTGCGGAGAGGTGACAATAGATTGATAACGGTTCTTTTCAAGATGAGCCAAGCAATCGTCAGTGCTGTCAAAGCGCTTTACAAAGCTCCATTTAATCGCCGAGACTGATATCTTGGAGAGAGACTTCCTTTCTCTCATCTCTTGCCAATCATCAGGGAGCGACTTCCTAGAATCAACGATGTAAGTTTTTTCTACTCCCAGTGCATTGACGTTACGAATAACGGCACCGATATTTTTTATATCCATGGGGTTTTCGAGCAAAGCTATCAGATTTTTACATTGATAGGGCTTTATTTCATTCGCCCGCTCTCTAACCTTACTATCGTTATTATCCATCACCTTCCCTCCCTGACACTGGCTAATGAACTACTGTTCGTTTCTAGTAAAAACAAATTCTTTCACACTGGAGTCGGCTTCACTGAATTGGTATCCACCTAAATCGAAGCCTTTCAACTGCTCAACTTCCGTCAGTTTATTCTGAATCACATAACGAGCCATCATGCCTCGCGCTTTTTTGGCGAAGAAGCTAATGATCTTGTATTGGCCGTTTTTCTTGTCTTTAAATATTGGCGTTAGAATTGGGTTATTAATCGATTTAGTAACAACTGATTTAAAGTATTCAGTCGATGCGAGATTAACCAATGTTTCTGAGCCATTATCAGCCATAGTTTGATTAATTTTTTGGGTGATACTGTCGCCCCAAAACTCATATAAGTTCTTACCGCGTTCTGTCGCTAACTTAGTGCCCATTTCTAGACGATAAGGTTGCATAAGGTCTAAAGGCCTCAATAATCCATAGAGGCCCGACAATATACGTAAGTGCTTCTGAGCAAAGTCCAAATCTTCTTCGCTGAATGATGCAGCGTCTAGCCCAGTATAAACATCACCGTTAAATGCCAGCATAGCTTGCTTCGCATTATCGCTGGTAAAAGGTAAAGACCAACTTTCATAACGCGCAACATTAAGCCCTGCCAATTTGTCACTAATGCTCATAAGGGAAGAGACGTCAGCAGGCGTTAGCGTGCGACATGTGTCTATTAACTCTGAGGCGTCATCCAACATATCGGGCATGGAAAACTCCGTGGTCATCGGCGGAGTGTCGTAATCTAAATTTTTAGCAGGAGATACAACCAATAGCATTTGGATTCCTCTTAAGAGCAAATAGGGTTGAGTTTAGGTTGGGATTATATAGCCTAATAGATGCTTAATGTGCCTGAGTTTGTTGCAAAGCGTCCAAAAATTGCTGATACACCTTGTCATCAAATGCGCAAAATATCACTTTCCTAATAGTATCTATCTTTGCAACCTCAGTAGCAACGGTCGAGACCGCAATTTGGCAAGCTTGATCGATAGGATATCCATAAACACCACAGCTTATTGCAGGAAAAGCTATGGTTTTCAATTGGTGTTTGTCTGCCAAGGCAATTGAATTTCTGTAGCAGCTCGCCAATAAATTAGCTTCGTTTCCATTCCCTCCCTGCCAAATTGGCCCAACTGTATGAATAACTTTAGCAGCGGGCAGATCATATCCATCCGTCATTTTTGCTTGACCTGTTTCGCAGCCATTTAACTTCCTGCACTCCGCCAAAAGCTGGTTTCCAGCGGCCCGATGAATGGCACCATCGACTCCGCCACCTCCAAGCAAACTTGAATTTGCGGCGTTAACTATGGCGTCAACCGACAATTTAGTAATGTCATCACGTAAAATAGTAAGCTTTGCTGTCAATTCACTACACCAATCTATCTAAATTTTTTGCTATCATAGCTTAAATCCCGCTTAACCTATTGCAATAAAAACTTAGAGGCTACTCGCCCTAAGGCTTTTATACCTAAAATCATTGGAAATGCACGGCGGTAGCAAACGACATTTTCAAGGAATATGGGTATAGCAATTTAAAAATGAGAGATCTATGTCAAACCAATTAGAATCATTGCGTAAAGTTACTACAGTTGTCGCTGACACTGGTGACATTGAAGCAATAAAGCAATACCAACCTGTTGATGCAACAACAAACCCGTCACTCTTGTTAAAAGCGGCACAGATGGATCAATATAAGCCTCTGATAAAAGAAGCGACAGATTGGGCAAAAAGCCAATCAGACGATCCAGCACAGCAAGTGATTGATGCAGGTGACAAACTCGCCGTTAATATCGGTGCAGAAATCTTAACGACTATCCCTGGCAGAATTTCAACAGAAGTAGACGCGCGCTTGTCGTTCGACACAGCAGCTAGCGTTGCAAAAGCGCACCGACTTATCGACTTATACGAGCAAGCTGGCATCAGCAAAGATCGCGTATTGATCAAGTTAGCATCAACTTGGGAAGGTATTCGTGCTGCTGAAGAACTAGAAAAAGCAGGCATCAATTGTAACCTGACTCTGTTGTTTAGTTTTGCGCAAGCGAGAGCCTGTGCCGAAGCTGGTGTTTTCCTAATTTCGCCTTTCGTAGGCCGTATCCTGGATTGGTACAAAAAAAGCACAGGTAAAGACAGTTACGAAGCAGCAGAAGATCCAGGTGTTGTTTCAGTGACCAGTATCTATAACTACTACAAAGAACACGGCTACAAAACTGTAGTAATGGGTGCTAGCTTCCGTAATGTTGGTGAGATACTTGAGCTTGCCGGTTGTGATCGCCTAACTATCAGCCCTCAACTACTACAAGAGCTATCAGATACTACAGGCGAAGTCGAAGTGAAGTTGGTCGATAACGGCGCAACCAAAACAAACGACTCAGCTCTAACTGAACAAGCTTTCCGTTGGGAAATGAATCAGGATGCTATGGCAACAGAGAAACTAGCCGAAGGTATCCGCAATTTTGCTATTGACCAAGTCAAGCTAGAAACTGTTCTTGCCGAATTTCTGTAATACCTAACAGAATCAAAATGTACTTTTACAACGCTTTATAGCATTAAATAATGATATAAAGCGTTTTTTTGTAACTTTCCTACATAAATAAATGGTAAAGTCGTCATATTGAGCAGTCATAATCTGCTTAACTGCATTCATTCGGCTATAAGTTAGCTAGATCTATACTCAATAGCTTTCAAAATGCACCCAGGCATTAATCGCGCATGAGCTTGCGGAGAAGATATTTCATACTCCCTGAGCATAA
The DNA here is from genome assembly GCA_004353515.1 of Alteromonadaceae bacterium M269. Taxonomy (GTDB): domain Bacteria; phylum Pseudomonadota; class Gammaproteobacteria; order Enterobacterales; family Alteromonadaceae; genus M269. Next base: position 7,932 of record SMNZ01000007.1, read on the forward strand.
TTAGGGATGTGCAATTAAGCCAGCTAACCGTGCAGTTTGAAAGACGATGATTATGAACCACAATTAAACGGAGTCATACATGGCAAGTGTTACTCAAACAGCTCTATGGCAAGAGCTGAAAAAACATGCTTTAGATATCGAAAATCAACATATGCGCGATTGGTTCGCCAAGGATAACCAGCGTGCAGAGCGATATACATTAAACACTTGTGGTATGACACTAGACTTCTCAAAGAACCTGATTACCCAAGAGATACTCGACAACTTGCTCAAACTTGCTAGTCAGCAACAAGTGGCTGAAAAAAGACAAGCTATGTTTGGCGGAGAAACTGTCAACTACACAGAGCAACGCTCGGTATTACATACAGCATTGCGTAACTTTTCCGGTGAGCCCGTATTGGTAGATGGAAAAGATGTCATGCCAGAAGTTTTGGCAACGCAAGAGAAAATTAAGAGCTTTGTCGAAAGTATTCATAGTGGATCACACAAAGGATTCACAGGCAAAGCTATCTCAGATGTTGTTGCTATCGGTATCGGGGGCTCTTTCCTTGGTCCGAAGATTATGTCTGAAGCCTTAAAGCCGTATTGGAAAGAAGGGCTCAACGTTCATTTCGTCGCTAACGTAGATGGATGCCATATCCACGATGTTTTGAGCCAGCTCGATGCAGAAACAACTCTAATTGTCATGTCGTCTAAGTCCTTTGGTACTCAAGAGACATTACAAAATACCTTATCAGCAAAAGCTTGGTTTCTCTCGTCTGAGGCAACTCAAGCTGATATTGCGAAGCACTTTATCGCCGTATCATCCAACGTTAAAGCAGCAACAGAATTTGGGATAGCAGAAGAAAATATCTTTCCGATGTGGGACTGGGTTGGAGGTCGCTACTCATTGTGGTCGGCCATAGGTCTTCCCATTGCTTTAACGCTAGGTTATGACAACTACTATCAGTTGCTGCAAGGCGCTCACGAGATGGATAAGCACTTTGTCGAAGCACCTTTGTCAGAGAACATGCCCGTTATTATGGCTATGCTAGGGGTTTGGTACAGTAACTTCCTCGGCGCTCAGAGCCATGTTCTGTTACCTTACTACCACTACCTACGTGGCTTTCCAGCCTATGTACAGCAGTTAGATATGGAAAGTAACGGTAAAAGTGTCAACGAGAGTGGCGACTTTGTCGACTACACAACAGGGCCTGTGATTTGGGGAAGTGAAGGGACCAATGGTCAACATTCATTTCATCAATTAATTCATCAGGGGCAGGTACTCATTCCTGCAGATTTTATGCTTCCGCTACGCGTTCCGAATCAGGATTATACGCATCACGCAATGTTAGCATCCAACTGTTTTGGGCAAACCCAGGCACTTATGCAAGGTAAAACCTTTGAAGAGTGTTACGCAGATTTATCAGAGAGCACACTATCTGACTCAGAAAAAGCTGTACTCGCAAAACACAAAACCATGCCAGGTAACAAGCCTAGCAATACCATTTTATTCGAACAGCTTGATCCGAAGACATTAGGTTCACTCGTTGCATTGTACGAACACAAAGTCTTTGTTCAGGGTGTTATCTGGGGTGTTAATTCCTTTGACCAATGGGGGGTTGAGTTGGGTAAGGTATTAGGCAATGCCGTTCTAGATGAGCTACAAGATGAGCAGTCTGAACCTGATTTTGATAGCTCAACCAATCAACTTATTTCGCGCTTTAAACAAAGCCTATCGAAGGCTTAATCTCAATCTATCTAAAATAGAGATACCACGAACATTGCGTTCGGGTATCTCTTTCCTATTTAATCTTTAAGCAACTAATAACTTATATAACTTAGCTTGTTCGGAAGAGCTACTGATATCATCAATCGCTCTTGTTAGAGCACGTTTAAGCGCTGGCGTTATATTTGAATTCCTAATCAATCGCGTCAAAACCTCACTCTGTTCATGAGAAGAACTTATATGAGAGCTCGCAATATCAATAGTCGCTAACAACACTGCTTCGCTAAGTTGGTTACGCAATACTTCGTTTAAAACACCAGACAGCTCGTAATCCGATTGAATTGACTTGCTGCTATCTAATAGATCTAACCATCGTTGATCATCGTAGCGCTTATTTTTGGCGAACTTTTTTAGAACCTTAGCTTGCTCATAATCCGACTGAATATATCCAGCAGATAATCGGGTTAACTCAGAGATAACATTCGGTGGTAACTCAGTCCTCTCAAGCGAAATAAGGAACTTACTCAATTCAAAATCTGATTGAATGCTCTGGCTTGCTCTTAATAACTCAATCCACTGTCTTTCAGATAAATCTTGGCTAGAGGCTAAAGTCTTCATCACTTTAGCCTGTTCGTAGTCAGATTGAATACTCGATAGTAGCGCTATCGAACGATCTATCCCTTCATCCGACACCTGTTTGGTCTCAAGGAAGTAGCTTAAATAACGAGCCTGGCTGGAATCACTTCGGATAGGCTCAACCCTATCGAGCACTAAGGTTTCTCCTCCATCGCGATAGAGTTTGTCGACTCGCTCAGGTATTTGAACACCACTCTGGCTGTATAACACTGGAATAACCTCAGCCATCCATTGCTTCGCATCTTCATCAAATGGCGAAAGCTCACCATCTAACTTGTACTCAATATCTGTTTCGCCACCATCGGTGCCTTTGACAATAACTTCGCGTTTCCCATTCACTCCATGGCTAGTTACCTTAATTTTGCTGCCTGGGGCAAGATATTCAATTTCCGTTTCATCTGAGTTCACTCGCATGTCGCCGTGCAGCCTCATTGAAATAATCATATCATCGCCATTGGTGTCTAGATATTCGGCATTACTCGTTTCTCGATAATAAGTCAGTGAGCAAGCAGATAGGCTTGTTGCAATCACTATTGCTGCCAAAGTTTTCTCAAAATAACGTCGCATATTTATCTCCCTCATTCTATGTACGGCCTAATATGGGTAAAACACTCTAGTACTATTTTACCGCTAAAATCTTATCGATAATGGACTGGTCATTTGGCAATAAACCGGATGCCGGTAACCTTGGAACAAGCTCTCGCCACAATGGATGCATGGCAAAAGCTTTCTTAAATAATGGTAGGCTTTCGTCTACTCTATCAACTGCTGCCAGTGTCGCTGCATGCCAAAATATAGCTTCGTGATTCTCGGGCATCATGGTTTCTGCTTCAGCATAGGCAGCTAAAGCTTCATCGACCTTTCCTTCAGTCATCAAGTTGTCACCATCCGTCATTTTCGCGTATGTACGTGAGACATGTAACAACCTTGTTAGTTCTTCTATCGGTGCTTTATGGTCTTCAACACGAAGGTCAACCACTCGCCCTTGCCATAGTGATGTTCCTTTATCTCCTTCGACAACTAACATAGCAGCTGACTGTTTACCTCGAATATCTCCGCCTTCTTTTTGAGCTGCTTGCAAAGCCGCCATCATTTTTCCGGCTAAATCAGACTGGCTCACTCGGAACGCATCTGCCATCGCTTGACATACACTGGCCTTTTCCATCAGGTTAGCTTGAACCGTAAAGTTCTCTCCCATGATATGGCAGTGCGCACTAATAGCATTGCTACCTGTGTGTACTGCCGTGTTACCGCGCGCATCAATCATTCCTACCTGGCGAACATTTTCAAATTCATCTTTTGCCAGTAAGGTCTTCAATGTTTTATTCGCCGAAGCACCCTCTTCCATCATATCCAGCCCTTTAGGACCATAGCTCACCTCAATAAAGCTTTGAGTTGCTACTGCACCAACGCCTGGCCTTGCCCAAATAACATCTGCCCCTACAGAAAACCAATGAGACTGTACTGCCGCACCTAACTGCCCCGTTTCTTTGTCTCGCGCTACAATAGAATAAGTATGCGCTGGGCGAATAGGCAGGTTTTCGCGTTTATAAGAAGCTGATGCATCTGTCGTGGCAAAAAGAGCTATTGGTGCTAATAAACTCAAGAGTTTTATACGGGAAGAAAACATAATCATGATTTTGAAATTCGATTAAATAGATACCTAGCCTAGCGTGATTTAACCTGTGGAACAATGTTGTGAAAAAGATTAAAAACCGCTGGAGTAAACTTTTTACACAACCATTAAAATTATGTCTTAGCATGTATGTAAACACTTACATTTAAACTCAGCCGCTAAAGCCTGCCATCAATTTGGTAAGATTCTTAACCATAGTTATACTGTCCTTCGTTTCCTGATTCAAGTGCTACGGAATGACTATTATTACTGTACGAGAACTTTTCCCATGATATTGATTAGGCGATATGTTCTCACACTTAGCGTATGCTTGTTCAGCTTAGCAACAGCCTCAAAAGAGGCAATTACTCTAAGAGCTGGCTTACCTAACTTTCCTCCCTTTTCTTATATTAATGAACAAGGTATCAACGCAGGAGCCATTGTTGATTATGTTGAGTTACTCGAAAACAAAGCCCAAATAGAGTTAGAAGTTGTGCATATGCCCTATGCGCGGCTTGTTAGATCACTAGCAACAGGTGATATCGACATCGGCATTCTCTTCTTAAATGATGCTTTAGCAGATGACGTCAGATACGTCGCTGAAGTTTCTATGTCAAAAGTCATTGTTCTTCCAAGAAAAGAGATATCATTGAATCATTACGACGACCTGTACTATTTATCTAATATTGCCGTGATTAGAAGTGCTAACTTCCATAAACAATTCGATGCAGACAAGATGATTAACAAGGTCTATGTTAATGATTACGAACAAGGTATCCGGTTGCTGGAACTAGGCCGCGTAGATGCCATAGTCGGATCAATATCAGGGCTAGATTATGCATCGCAGTCACTTGGGAAAGGCATTGATGATTGGGGAAAGCCTTTAGATCTTGCTAATAGGCAATGGTGGCTACATATGTCAAATGCGTCGAAAAACATCTCGACGCTGAATAAATTGAAAATGTCTGTCGATGAGTTGTATGAGCCTTTCCTAGTCTATAAGCTATATAATCAGCACAGAAAAACAAACTAGTACTCTCTATGGCAAACGAAAAAAATGTTCTTGGGAAGCCGCTGCAACTCTGCTGTGGTAATGGCGGTTTTACACGTGAAGGTTTTTGCTATGTTCCCAAAAGCGATATAGGAAACCATAGCGTTTGTGTTGTTGTTTCTGAGGAATTTTTAGCCTTCTCTCGAGCGGTAGGGAACGACCTATCTACACCGATTCCAGAGTATCAATTTGCAGGGCTCAAACCAGGTGACCGTTGGTGTTTATGTGCCAGCCGTTGGGAAGAGGCCAGGCAACATAACAAAGCACCACGCGTTATTCTTGAAGCAACTAATGTCGCTTGTCTATCTGAAGTCAAATTGGAAGATTTAAAAGAACACCAATATCAGCGCTAATAAACCTTCCAACTCACTGTGAAGTCAGCCAGATCGGTGCATTTTCCAGAGCGGCGAAACCTCTCGCAGTCTCGTTAGCGAGTGACGAATAGATTCGATAGCAAAGTTAATTTCTTGCTCCGTAGTAAACCTTCCCACGCTAAATCGAATCGAACTGTGAGCCAGTTCATCACTTAATCCCAATGCTTTAAGAACATAGGAAGGCTCTAAGCTTGCAGAGGTGCAGGCCGAGCCAGATGACAAAGCTAAATCCTTAAGCGCCATCAATAATGTCTCACCTTCAACATAAGCAAAGCTAAGATTCAGATTACCTGCGATACGGTTATCCATAGAACCGTTGATATGCACATCACCCAAATCTTTGATGCCATCCCAAAGCTTATCTCTTAACTGCTTTATACGAAGGTTCTCTTCATCCATCTCTTCTTTAGCAATACGGAACGCTTCTCCCATACCAACAATCTGGTGTGTCGCCATTGTTCCAGAGCGCATCCCCCACTCATGTCCACCGCCATGTATTTGAGCCTGTAGCTTAACTCTAGGCTTCCTGCTCACATACAAAGCGCCGATACCTTTCGGGCCATAAGTTTTATGAGCTGAGAAAGACATCAGATCAACAGGTAATGTTTCTAGATCAATATCAACACGACCTGTACTCTGCGCAGCATCAACATGGAAAAGAACACTACGCTCGCGGCAAAGCTCACCTATAGCCTGAATATCCTGCACGACTCCAATTTCGTTATTCACGTGCATAATTGACACTAGGACTGTGTCTTCACGTATTGTATTTGCTAACAAATCCAAGTCGACTAGGCCGTCGGCTTTAGGATCTAAATAGGTTACTTCAAAACCGTCATGTTCAAGCTGCTCACAGCTGTCTAAAACAGCTTTGTGCTCGGTGCTAAGCGTAATGACGTGCTTCCCTTTGTCCGAGTAATAATGGGCTGCGCCTTTGATGGCCAAATTGTCTGACTCAGTTGCACCCGACGTAAAGACAATTTCCCTCGGATCAGCATTCACTAAAGCCGCAATTTGACCTCGAGCGACATCGACCGCTTCTTCCGCCTGCCAGCCAAAACGATGTGACTTAGATGCAGGGTTACCAAAAAGTCCATCTAGCGTTAAACATTCGCACATTAACTTAGCTACTCGCGGATCAACTGGCGTAGTTGATGCGTAGTCTAAATAAATCGGCGTTTGGGGTTTAGTTGTATTCATCGTCAAACTTTATATCACTGGATCGAAGGCTTCTTGTGCCAATCGAATTTCCTCTGAGAGGTCAAGGTCGTCGAAATCCTTCGGATCTAAACTTGGAATAGACTTCGTGCAAACATCGCCACCCATTTTATTAATTTCCATGCACATATCTTCAACTTTGGTATCCATTAAATGCAGGTGTTCAAGCATTTTGCCAATGGCATGTGCTATGGGATCAGGGTTATCTGGTGATACCGCATAAGATTCGAACCCATACTTGGCCGCTATCTTATTCATAGGGTCATTTTCATTTTTTGGCTTTTGAGCTGCAATAACGCGACCTGGAATACCGACAACAGTAGCTCCTTCAGGCACGTCTTTTACAACAACCGAGTTTGAGCCGACTTTGACGTTTTTGCTCATGGTAATTGGCCCTAGGATTTTTGCTCCAGCACCTACAACGACGTTATCTTCAAGCGTAGGGTGACGCTTTCCTGCATTCCAGCTAGTTCCACCGAGTGTAACACCATGATAAATGGTCACGTCATCGCCGATTTCTGCGGTTTCGCCAATCACAACCCCCATACCGTGGTCGATAAAAAATCGTCTTCCCAATTGAGCCCCTGGGTGAATCTCAACGCCAGTTAACCAGCGAGAAAACGTAGAGATCGAACGGCCCAGCCATTTCCAATCAGCAACCCAGCACTTGTGCGCAATACGGTGGAGCCAGATAGCTTGAAGCCCGGGGTAATTGGTCAATACTTCAAATGTATTTCGCGCTGCAGGATCGCGGTGAAACACACTTTGAATATCTTCTTTCATTCGTTCAAACATAGTGACTCTACTCTGCTTTCTTTATTGCTTTATCTACTGCCGACAAAATCCCGCGTAAAATATTCAACTCCGCCACTTCAGGCCTTGCACGATTGTATAAACGCTTCAATTTCGTCATTACCATGCCCGGATGCTTAGGCACAATAAATGAGGTTTTCTGCAATGTACTTTCAAGGTGTTCATAGAAACGTTCTAGATCCTCGACAAGCGGATATTCATTAACATGTTCATCATGCTGCGTTTTATTTCGCCATGCTTTTCTAATCTCATAACTAAAGACCTGTACAGCGGCCGCTAGGTTCAGTGAACTGTAGTCAGGGTTCGCGTCTATATTTACATGGAAATGGCACTGTTGAAGTTCTTCATTAGTTAATCCACTGTTTTCTCTACCAAAAACCAGCGCAACAGGATATTTTTCCACTTCCTGTACCAGTTTTTCGGCACAACTTGAAGGATCCAACATGGGCCATGCATGTGTTCTTGAACGAGCACTGGTACCAACAACCAAACCACAATCTGCGATAGCCTCACTCAATGTTTGGACAGTCTTAGCATTTGCTAAAATGTCACTAGCGCCTGCTGACATAGCGCTGGCTTTTCCATCCGGCTCGTTTACCGGATCCACCAAATAAAGTTGGCTCAACCCCATTGTCTTCATAGCTCTTGCTGCCGCACCAATATTGCCTGTGTGCGAGGTGTTGACCAAAATAATTCGAATGTTTTCCAGCATAAAATCAGCATACTCAAAGTTAGAAAAGCGAAGCCGCCTATAATACCACAAGGTGTCAAGGTTTCATGCGTTTCAACCTATCGGAAGGTAAAATTCAGTAGATATACTTTTTTCTGACCATTCATTATCAAAGCAACTGATTTATACCCAAACCACTTGGGTATAAATCAGTTGCTTTGACGGTGTGCTCTGCTAGAATCGCGTCCTAAAATTGAGCTCTGTATAAAATTCAAGCAGAGTTATCTTCTTGCTCTTTACACAATTGGTGGTTTGTTATGCATCCTATGCTAAATATAGCAGTTCGTGCAGCCCGTTCTGCTGGGACAATTATCGCACGTGGCTTTGAAAGCCAAGACAGTCTTGAAACGCAAGTCAAAGGAGACAACGACTTCGTTACTCGTATCGACAAAGAAGCTGAGCAAGCCATCATTGCAAAGATTCAGCAATCTTATCCAACACATAGCTTCGTCGGTGAAGAAGGTGGTTTAATTGAGGGCGATGATGCAGACTTCAAATGGATTATCGACCCACTAGATGGCACCACAAACTTCATTAAAGGCATACCTCACTTTTGCGTGTCTATCGCATTGATGCACAAAGGTCGCTTAGAGCAAGCGGTTGTTTTCGATCCTATCCGTGGCGATTTATTCACTTCAACTCGTGGAAGTGGTGCACAACTTAACGGTTACAGAATCCGCACAACAAAGGCCAAAGGAATTGAAGGAACAGTGCTAAGTACGGCGTTCCCATTTAAAGACAAGACATCCTTCCCACAGGCACTGGAATCATTCAGCACCATTTTCAAGCAAGCGGGTGATATTCGTCGCACGGGCTCAGCTGCATTGGATTTGGCGTATGTTGCTGCTGGACGATTTGATGGTTACTGGGAAGCAGGCTTAAAACCTTGGGATATGGCTGCTGGTTATCTATTAGTACAAGAGTCTGGTGGTTTAGTTACAGACTTCAATGGCGGTAACGACCATATGAAATCAGGTGATATTGTCGCCGGAAGCCCCAAAGTCGTTAGAGATATTGTTAGCGTTCTTAAAAAGTAATGCCAATCTATGAAGCAGCTTTTCATTGAGCTGCTTCATCTCTATTGCCCTTCAGGCCTACCCCTTCCCCATACTTAACACTCTCAATACTTTCTCGTTAAATATCCATATACTAGTGGCATTGTTTGATAGCAGAGAAACTCTATGAATAGATGGTTAATTGGTGCGATATGCGCATTCTCATGCTCCTTAGTATTTGCTGACAAAACGCAGAAACAGGATTCTGACATTACTCAGGTTGTATTGCTTGGAACAGGAAATCCAAACCCTATTCCCGAGAGAGCAGGACCATCCACGGCTATCATAGTCAATAACACGCCTTATTTATTCGATGCTGGCGAAGGAGTTATGCGACAGGCTGAAGCAGCACGCGTCAAACACAAACTCGAAGGCTTAGGACGCACCAAGTTCGCTCACCTCTTCCTAACACACCTTCATTGGGACCACACTGTTGGTGTTCCAGAAGTGATGATGACACCCTGGACACAAGGTAGAAAAGAGCCTTTAAAGGTTTTCGGTCCGCTAGGCACCAGAAATATGATGAACAACTTTTCACAAGCTTTTAAAGATGACATCCATATTCGAATCAGCGGTCTGGAGCCTGCTAACGATAAAGGCTGGCAGATAGAAACAACCGAGTTCGATGGCAACTATCTCTATGAAGATGAGAACGTTAAAGTCGAAGCTTTCCGAGTGTGTCATGGCAACTTCGAACAATCAGTAGGGTATAAAGTCACTACACAGGATAAAGTCATTGTTTTATCTGGTGACACTGCTTACTGTCCCATTATTGCTGAAAAAGCAAAGGGCGCAGATATCCTTATACACGAAGGTTACCCAAGCAAAAGCCACGCTAAGCTTCCTAAGTCATGGGCGGACTATCACACGGCTTACCATACGTCAGCCGTCGATATCGCACGCATTGCTAATGCGGCGAAGCCTAAGCTCGTTGTTTTATCGCATCAATTGACTTGGATGGATGATCCCTTATCAATGATTGTTGATGAAATTGCTGAAACTTATAAAGGCAATGTTATTAACGGCAATGACCTCGATAAATTTTAATAAGTCCCCTAAAGCAGATACAAAAAAGCCAATGCGAACATTGGCTTTTTTATCGTGTATTTATGCTCAGCTTATTAAGGCAAAGGATCTAAATCCGCACCTTCTTTCTCAACTTGAGGAGGCATCAGATCTTCTTTACTAATACCAAGTAATAGAGCTACTAAGCTGGCAATATAAATTGAAGAGTAAGTACCGATAAAGACACCGAATAATAATGCCGTCGCAAATCCGTGGATTAGCTCACCACCTTTAAAGAACAAGGCCAACAATACAAGAATCGTTGTCAGTGATGTAATAATCGTACGGTTAAGCGTTTGAGTTAATGACACATTAATGATTTCTTCAGGCTCGCCCTTACGTATCTTTCTAAAATTCTCACGGATACGGTCAGAAACAACAATGGTATCATTCAACGAGTAACCGATAACAGCAAGAACGGCTGCTAGTACAGTTAAGTCGAACTCAATTCTTAGTACTGAGAACAAACCTAGAGTGATAATGACGTCGTGCGCCAATGCAACAACAGACCCCAGTGCAAAACGCCATTCAAATCGCATGGCAACATAGAGAAGAATACATAACAACGCCGTTAACATCGCTAAACCGCCCTGTTCCGTTAATTCATCCCCTACATTAGGACCAACGAACTCAATACGGCGCATGTCGACAGCTTCACCATCTGCTCTTAATATTTCAAGAACCTGATCACCAATCGTTTCTGCAACAACATCTTCACGTACAGGAATACGAATCAAAACATCTTCACTAGTCCCGAAGTTTTGTATAACCGCATCACCAAACCCTGATGAGTCCATTTTCTGGCGAATCGCATCCAAATCAGCCGCTTGCTCGAAACCTACTTCAATCAGCGTACCGCCAGTAAAGTCGAGACCCCAATTAAGTTTGTTAACCGCTAAAGAAACGATTGAACCAACAATCAATACTGCCGAAAGAATAAGCGCAGGAATGCGCAACGACATAAAGGCAACAGTGCCATTAATTTTCAATATTTGCATAATGGCGCTCCTAGATACTTAGCTTATCGAGGCGTTTACCACCCCACAATGTGTTAACAATAACGCGTGTCACAACAATCGCCGTGAACATAGAAGTCACAATACCGATAGCTAAAGTGATAGAGAATCCTTTGATAGGCCCAGTACCAACCGCAAACAGAATCAACGCGGCAATTAGGGTTGTGATGTTAGCATCAAGAATGGTTGAGAACGCACTGTCGTAGCCGTGATGAATCGCTTGTTGGGGAGAACGACCATCTCTTAGTTCTTCTCGAATACGCTCAAAGATAAGTACGTTAGCATCAACCGCCATACCAACGGTTAATACAATCCCAGCCATACCTGGAAGCGTTAATGTGGCCCCAGGTATTAAAGACATAACACCAACAATAAGTACCAAGTTACTTGCTAGTGCTACATTCGCGACTACACCAAATGCACGGTAGTAAACAAGCATGAAAGCTAAGACCAAGCCAAAGCCCCAGATAATAGCCTGCATACCTAAATCAACATTCTCTTGACCCAAGCTAGGACCAACTGTTCTTTCTTCAACAATTTGGATAGGTGCTATCAACGCACCAGCTCTAAGCAGCAGTGCTAAGCTTTGTGCTTCTTGCGGAGAATCCAATCCAGTTGTACGGAATTGGTTACCGAAAACACCTTGAATGGTTGCAACACTGATCACTTTACGAACTTTCTTAAAGATCAGATTACCTTCAGCATCACGCTCATCTGTTGATTTATATTCGATGAAAACAACAGCCATAGGTTGGCCAACAGCACGCTTAGTGAAGCGCTTCATCTTATTTCCGCCTTCAGAATCCAGGGAAATAGAAACCATAGGCAAGCCATACTCATCAACACCACTGTTAGCATCTATGATTGAGCTACCCGCAACGATAACCTGCTTCTTCAATAGCTGAGGTACGCCGTTCTTATCTTCAATGATTTCTGAACCTGGAGGTACGCGACCATCAAGCGCGCTACGTAAGTCATGATCGATATCGACTTCACGATATTCCAACGTCGCAGTCGCATTAAGAATTTCTTTCGCTAATGCTGTATCTTGAATACCAGGTAGTTGAACAACAATTCGTTCTGCACCTTGGCGTTGAACCAATGGCTCAGCAACACCTAGCTGATTAACCCTGTTACGAATAATGGTGATATTCTGCTTGATAGCGTAGTCACGTGTCTCAAGGAGCTTTTGCTCGGACATAGTAACCATAAGCGTTAAATCATCGCGCTCGGTATAAACCAAATCAGGGTTACGTGACTTTAAGAATCGCTCTGCTTCATCTAATGTATCTTCGTCACGGAAACGAATTTCTACACCGTCTTCTAGCTGTTTCACCGAACGATAACGAATTTTCTCTTCTCTAAGAGAAACCCGGAAATTACCCACCATATCTTGGAAAGACTTGCTAATCGCTTCCTGCATGTTCACTTCCATCAAGAAGTGAACACCACCACGCAAATCCAGACCTAGTTTCATTGGTGTGCCACCAATGCCGTCTAGCCATTCAGGTGTTGCCGGTGCCAAGTTTATTGCTACCGAGTAATCATCTGAAACTTTACGCAATTCTCTGGCAATGGTTTCACGCGCCAAAAGCTGCGCATCGCCATCATTCAATCGGATTAAGATTTTTTCATCTTCAAGCTCAGTACTTTTTACCGCGATGTTTGCTTTCTTGAGTTCAGCTTCTACTGTCGCTAATAAGCTTTCATCAACCGGGGCTTGAGCATTACCCGAAACCTGAACCGCAGGATCTTCACCATAAAGGTTTGGAGATGCGTAAAGCGCGCCAATGGCGATTACTAGCATCACCAACATCGCTTTCCACAAGGGGGTTTTATTTAACACGAGATTTTCCTTTTAGCTGCGGTCAACGACATAATGGCCACGCCAGTACTATGCTCAAGACCGAAGCAAATTAAATATTTTTCATTGTGCCTTTAGGCAATAACGCTGAAACCGCTGACTTTTGAACAACAATATTAGTCGTATCGTTTAGTGCAATTTCAATAAAGTCCTTCTCATCAGTAACCTTAGTGATTCGCCCAACCAAGCCACCTTGAGTAAGTACTTCGTCACCTTTACTCAAAGACGTAACCAAGTCTTTATGCTCTTTCACACGCTTTGCCTGCGGGCGATAAAGCATAAAGTAAAAAATTAAACCGAATACACCCAACATAATAAGCATGGTGAAGCCACCATCTTGAGCTCCTGCTCCACCAGTTTGTGCATATGCATTAGAAATAAAAAAATTCATTTTTCACCTTCATTTTTCTTTGTTATTAGTTACTTACAATGCCGGGACCGGCAAGTCACGAGCTGCATAAAAATCACTGACAAACTGGTCAAGGTTACCCGCTTCAATAGCGTCTCTTAAACCTTTCATCACGGTTTGGTAATAGTGCAAGTTATGGATCGTGTTTAATCGAGCACCCAAGATCTCATTACATTTATCTAGATGATGTAAATATGACCGAGAGTAATTTTTACAAGTGTAACAATCACAATTTTCGTCTAACGGACCAGTATCAGTCTTGTGTTTCGCATTTCGAATTTTGACAACACCAGTACTAGTAAATAGGTGACCATTACGCGCATTTCTTGTTGGCATAACGCAATCAAACATATCTACGCCACGTCTAACAGCTTCAACCAAGTCTTCTGGCTTACCTACCCCCATCAAATAACGCGGCTTATCGTCCGGTATTTGATGCGCGGTATGGTCCAAAATGCGGATCATGTCTTCTTTAGGCTCACCAACCGATAGTCCACCAATGGCGTAACCATCAAAGCCGATATCGACTAGACCTTTAAGTGATTGGTCTCGCAAACCTTCGTACATACCACCCTGGATAATACCAAAAAGGGCAGATGGATTATCGCCGTGCGCTTTTTTACTACGCTCAGCCCATCTCAAGGATAGTTCCATAGATTGACGGGCCTGAGTTTCAGTCGCAGGGTAAGGCGTGCATTCGTCAAATATCATGACGATGTCAGAACCCAAGTCACGCTGAACTTCCATCGACTTTTCAGGCGTCAGGAGGATCTTTTCTCCATTAATTGGCGAGCGAAAAGTCACACCTTTTTCGGTAATTTTTCTAAGTTCACCTAAGCTGAAAACTTGAAACCCGCCTGAGTCAGTCAGGATAGGCTTGTCCCAGTGCATAAAATCATGCAAATCACCATGCATTTTGATGATTTCTGTACCTGGACGAAGCATTAGATGGAAGGTATTACCAAGACAAATATGAGCGCCGGTATCTTCTAATTCTTCGGCGGTCATTCCTTTAACTGTGCCGTAGGTACCCACGGGCATAAAGGCAGGTGTTTCAACAACACCACGATCAAAAAGCAAGCGACCACGACGAGCCTTGCCCTCTGTATTTAACAACTCAAACTGCATAAAAATCCTTATACCACTCAATAGCTTATATAAATTGAGTAGTATTTAAGCTAACCGGAAGACAGTCCGGTGCAAAAAAGTTTCGCGATTATATACCCAAATGGCGTGGAAGTGCGAGTTTCAGAGACCTTGTTCAGCGTTTATACATGTCATTTTCGAAGCGGTCTATTCATTGGCTTAACCCGATTATCAAAATGACTTTGTCATTCAAAGCTTATGTGGATTTATTCGTTTACCCTTTAAGCGCACTCCGTTCAATTTTGGATATATTAATCACCACCTTTCTTTTCTAGAAACATCGAATCGCCATAGCTAAAAAAGCGGTATTCTTGTTCTATCGCTTGTTGATAGGCCTGCTTAATATTTTCGCTACCTGCAAAAGCGCTCACTAGCATCATTAAAGTTGATTCAGGTAAGTGAAAGTTCGTTATTAGTGCATCAATAACTTGGAACTCATACCCGGGATAGATAAAAATGCTGGTGTCATCGAAAAACGGCGCTAGAAGCAGCTCTTCATCAATAACAGCTTGAGCTGCTGATTCAACCGAACGAACAGAAGTCGTTCCGACAGCGATGACTCGCCCACCCGCTTTTTTGGTCTCTATGATGGCATCAACTACTTCTTGAGGAACTTCCGCATACTCACTGTGCATCTTATGCTCAAGAATATTATCAACCCTTACCGGCTGAAAAGTTCCAGCACCTACATGAAGCGTCACAAATGCTTGTTTAACACCTTTATCAGTAAGTGTTTTAAGTAGATCATTATCGAAGTGTAACCCTGCAGTAGGAGCGGCAACTGCTCCTGGTTTTTCGTTATAAACCGTTTGGTAACGCTCTTTATCGGTTTCTTCATCAGCTCTATCAATGTATGGAGGAAGTGGCATATGTCCATGGGCTTCAAGGAGTTCAAGCACCGACTTATCACCTTCAAAGAACACTTCAAACAATGCATCACGCCTACCAGTGACAGTGACTTCAACTTTACCTTCAAGCACAAGTTTGGCTCCAGCTTTTGGCGCTTTACTTGCTCGAATATGCGCAAGTACGTTGTGCTCATCTAGCATACGCTCAACTAAGACTTCAACCTTTCCTCCACTCTCCTTCTGCCCGAGTAATCGAGCTGGGATAACACGCGTATTATTAAAAACAAGGAGATCACCCTCATTGAGCTGTTCAACAATGTCAGGGAAATTACGGTGAACGACTTGCCCATTTTTACCATTAAGATGAAGGAGTCGACTTGCCGTTCTCTTCTCCGTTGGATAACGGGCAATCAAATGATTAGGTAAGTCAAAGTCAAAATCGGAAAGTTTCATCAAAAAGGTGTCACTGCTTAGTTATTAAATTGGAGGGCTATTATACCTGGCTTATTCGTGATACCAATAAGAACTCAAAACATGTCTAAAAACATTAGAAGAATTTTTTAATCGACTGATATTTAATGTATTTTAGATTCTAAATTCGTTTGAACAGCGCATTCCGAAACTGAAAAAAGCTCATTTTTCGTTCAACTTAACTCCCCTTCTGAAGAACACTTTAGGTATATTTTTATATAACATCATATACTTAGCAACACCCAAACTCCATTGCGCACAGCTCATGATTGGTTAAAATATAATCAACATTTATTAATGTTTCCTTGTGTTTTTCCCAACAAAGTCTTCCCGGCCGCTAGGCCGGTTTTTTTTGCCTGACGCTTCACTTTCCTCGACCTTAAATAAGCTCAAATAATCTTCCTCTATTTGCTGAATATCTCACGTCATTCAATGAGATATATTGGTAAAACTCAAAAATCTTGTTATTTTTTGTCTAGAAACTGGTCCAGTCATACAACAAGAGAGCTTGTTGCTCGAATAACAAACCACTGGAGTCACTGCCGTAATGACAATATTCCAAATTATACTGACACTGCTACTTGTCTTATCGAACGGTATTTTGGCCTTTATAACCGCTCGAATAACGAAACTCCCTTTAACACTGAATGTATTGTTGTGGGGCATTGTTTCTTCAGCACTCGTTCCCATTATGGGTATAGATACAGGAATTCGATTCGACAATTTCGAACACCTGATCCTCTTTGTTCTTATCCCCATTCTGGTGTTTGAGGCTGCTCTAAATATACACACGCACCTATTCAAACCTCTGATAGGTACCATTCTATTTGCAGCGACCTTTGGCGTTCTTGTCGCTATGGGGATTTCTGCCGTCATCCTCTTCTTTGGTATTGGTCACGCATCAGGATTCCCATGGATAGCAGCACTGATAGCGGGGTTAGTAATTTCAGCAACAGACCCCGTCGCCGTTGTCAGCCAATTGAAAGAAGCCAATGCGCCGCATAAATTAGGTACCGTTATTGAGGGAGAAAGCTTATTCAACGACGCTACAGCTATTGTTCTCTTTGGTATTCTCGTTGCCATGGCAACCGGAGGAAGTGAGCCATCACTCACCGGCGGAACGCTACTTTTACTGAAGGTACTATTAGGTGGAGTTTTAGTTGGTGCAGTTTTCGCAGTCGTTACCAAAGTCATTTTAAAACTAGTTGGCCCAAATGCTGACTATTATGTCGTGACTAGCCTAGCCCTAGCTTATGGAGGCTTTTATGTTGCTGAGCACGTATTACATGTCTCCGGGGTGATCGCAGTTTTGATTGCCACCTTGATGGTGAAGTCTGAGCTTCTGGCGCTAAAAGATGATGGCAAAGTTCATGGGAATTGGGAAATGTTTGCGTTTATTGCAAACATAGTCGTGTTCTTCCTGATGGGACTTGTGGTGACGTTCGACATGTTCACCGAACAATGGATTGCTATGTTATTGGGCATAGTCGCCGCCTTTGTTTCTCGATTAGTGGCAGTCTATTTCTCTGTATTTGTTGGAAAAGTTATTTTCAGAAATGATATTGATTGGAATTTTGCACCTGTCATGGTGTGGGGTGGCTTGCGCGGCGTCGTGACCATAGCCCTGGTTTTAGCTTTACCATTAGAGCTGCCTTATTGGTGGACAATACAGTCAATCGGATTCGGTGTTGTTCTATTCACATTGGTTTTCCAAGCGACAACCAACCCGGCACTTCTTAAAAAGCTCAAGCTCACTCAATAACTCAGTACGCTTCCATCATCACAAACGCTTGCTCTTGACCTAAGAGCAAGCAGCGCCTAAATCCGTATTAAATCGCAATTCTGATGTAGCAAGGCATAACAATTGTTATACACGCTTACAAATTAAACACTCCAATTAAACTAACTATCCTATTGATTCTGTTTGCAAAGGTAGCTTTTTTTGTCTAAATTCGTTTAATAATATAAATAACTATTATATAACAAGTAACATACAAAAATATAACACAAGCACTCGAAAGGCAGCTTAATTGAACGAAGAGGGTTGGTTCGAACTGATTAGTAGTCTTTCTCGTTTTGGCTACATAGCCTCGCATAGAGCAGTAGCGTGATATTTCAGCCAAACACATAAAATATCTATGGGGAAATACACAATGAAATTGAGAAGAAAAGCATTAACTAACGCAGTGTCTCTAGCGTTGCTGAGTAGTTTGTATGTATCGCCGCAACTTCTCGCTCAAGAAGAAGAGCAAGAGGATGAAACCAGAGACTTCGAACGCATAGTCGTTACCTCTCAAAAGCGTGTTGAAAATGTTAACGAAGTACCCGTTGCGGTATCCGTCTTAAGAGAAGATCAAATCAACGCAGCTTTCGCTCCAAACATCGAAGGCCTTCAAGCCCTAGTACCCTCCGTTAGCTTTAGGAAAGGCAACACAACACGTAACTCTGCACTAACTGTTCGTGGTATAGGTACAGTTTCCTTCAGTATCGCCGCAGAACCAAGCGTTTCAACTGTAGTAGACAATGTGGTGCTTGGACGTTCTGGTCAAGCATTTGTCGACTTGTATGACTTAGAACGTATTGAAGTACTTCGCGGCCCACAAGGAACCCTATTTGGTAAGAATGCATCTGCTGGTGTCGTCAATATCACCACAAAAAGACCGACTGACGAGTTTGAAGGTAGCTTCGAAGCAACATTATTCCAAGACAATGAATACCGACTAAAGGGCAAAGTTTCAGGTGGCTTGAATGATAATGTTGCTGGTAGCTTAACCGTCGTTAAATCTGAATTCGATGGTTACATCTTCAATGTCTTTAACAACGAAACTGTCAATGGTTACGATAAAGAAGGTATCCGAGGCATGTTGGATATCGACGCAGGCAACGAAACTGATATCCTGGTTATCTTCGAAAATGTCGATTCCAATGATGATTGTTGTGCCGATTTAGAGTTGCTTCCCAGCGGCCGTAACCCAGCATCTGAAGCAGCACCCGATAGTGACGGTGTTGTTAACGGTGTCGCTGATATTGATTTAAGCAACCGACGCATCGACCATGACTTCGAAACTCGAACCATAGATGAGCAAACAGCGTTCTCTATTCAAGTCGACCGTCCTATCGGTGATCATAGTTTTACATCAATTACTGCATTCAGAACATGGGAGAATACGGAGTTCCGCGAAGGTGATTTTACTTCTATTGGTGGTACCTTCCGTGAGCCTGTGTTCGGTGTTCCTTTTCAACTGCACGATATTGGACCACAGGAATGGGACCAGGTTTCTCAAGAATTCCGTATTGCTTCGCCTGTTGGACAAACCATTGAATATCAGTTTGGTTTCTTTTATTGGAATCAACAATCTGAGCGAAGCTTTACCCGTGAAGCCAGCTGCCAGAATAATAACGGGCAGTTTAATGCGGCTATCTCAGACTTCTTAGAAAATGACTTAGGTATCGCTGATCCAACCGATCAACAGGTTGCTGATTTTATTGCTGACGAAGGATTAACCTGTTTATCTAACGACATCGTTAGCGCAACAGCATTCATGGAAACAGAGTTCGAAAACTACGCTGTGTTTGGTGATGGCCGCTATAACGTCTCTGATGATTTCCGAATCCTGTTTGGTGCTCGCTTAACTCGAGACGAAGTCTCATTCCAGCATAACCGCCGCAACAACGATGAATTCAGACGTACAGGTGTTGGTGTGAGAAGCTTCGGCACTAACTTTGATGGAGAGACAGACGAAACAGACTTTTCTATCAAGTTAGGTGCGCAATGGGATGTTACTGATAACAGTAATCTCTATGCTAGCTTCTCTCAGGGTTACAAAGGTCCAGCATTCAACGTATTCTTCAATATGTCTGAAAACGATACATTACCGATTGGACCAGAAACGTCTGATGCTTTTGAAATCGGCTATAAGTACGCACGTAGTGACCTTCTCTTTAATGCAGCTATCTTCCGTACAGAAATAGACGGTTTCCAGGCTAACAACCCTGAATTGTTGGATGGTGTGTTTATCACTCGATTAACCAATGCAGGTTCTGTTATTACTGAAGGTTTCGAATTTGACTTCTTATGGAGAGCGACTGACAACTGGACCTTATCCGGCGGGTTAGCCAGCGTCGATGCCGAAGTTGACGAGTTCCGTTGTCCTGTTGGATTAACAACGTGTGACGGCCGTTCAGGTGCAGACCTACCCTTCTCACCTGATTTGAAATACTCATTAGCCAGCGAATACGTCTGGTACCTTAACGGATTGGACATCATCTGGAATGCTTCCTATGTTTACACCGATGAAATCTTCTCCGGAGGCCCTGGACAAGAGGCAGCAGATAATCCACCAGCCTTATTGCCTGATTACGGCATAGTGACCACAAGCTTAGCATTCTCGTTTAACGATGATGCTTACCGTATATCACTCATTGCCAAAAACCTATTCGATGAGGAGTTTGTAACAACCTTCAGTGGTGATGGCTTCCGTTATCAAGTCCCTAGAGATGCAGAGCGTGTGCTCGGGGTACAATTCAGGACAAATTTCTAACCTTATTGTAGCTATGAATATGAAAAGGGCGTTTTACGCCCTTTTTTTATATCTGTATAACTCATTGATTATCATTAAAAATAAGTGATGATTAATCGTTCTAGTAAGCAAAATCGTAACGTGATGCTTGTTTAGTAACCAACTAAATCATAGACTGAAAAAACGACTTTTATTCTATCCAAACAAGCGATATGACGAAAAAAATAAGAAGAATACTCGACAGCTTTCTTAAGTATCGCTCACAATTATCACATTCCGTCGGCAAAATTGTGCGGAAAGAAGATATTGAGGATATTGTTCAAGAAACTTTTGTTAAGAGCTACGAAGCTGACCTAAAACAAGAGATACAATACCCTAAAACCTACATGCTAAGGACAGCAAAAAACCTAGCCCTAAACCATGTCAGTACCAGTGCCTATAAATACGATGTGAATGTCGAAGACTTCAATGCACCTTTTGCAAACCTTAATACACAAAGCCTTGAGTCCGAATTTGAAAGTAAAGAAAGGTTTCTCCTATTCTGTCGGGCAACAGACCAATTGTCAGGCAGCGTTAGACAAGCATTCATATTGAAAAAGGTTTATGGATGGAGCCAAAAGAAGATTGCCGAATACCTAGGGCTTAGCGAGAGCACAGTAGAAAAGCACATTGCAAAAGGCCTATTTTTGAGTGCGCAATACATCAGACAAAAACAGGAAGAGACAACACAAAGTGCTATGTCTAATGAGACAGAAAGAAACTCCAAGAGTGAGGCTGCGAAGCTATGAGTAACGTTCACTCTTTTCAAAGTAAAGATGCCATCAGAGAAGAAGCTTGCTTATGGATTAGCCGAATTGATCGCGGCTTGTCTATCGAAGAGAAAGCCGAAATTCGCAAATGGGCTTCAACAAGTTCAGCACATGCGCTTGAACTAAAACTCGCGGCCGAATTCTGGGATGAAACCAGTGTTCTTCAGGAATTGAGTAGCTTATTCCCATTACAATTTACCGAAAGTGAGCCCAAAGACAATTATCTCCCGCCTGCGCTAGCCATTGCTTGTAGCGTGGTTTTAATCGCCTTTGTTTTTACCTTTCTCCCATTCAAAGGCTCAGAAAAACAGTTCGATGAAGATAAGAAAGTTAGCTCTCATTATGTTTATGCAACGTCAATGGGAGAAAACCGTTCGTTCAGACTTCCCGATGGATCTGCCGCTCATTTAAATACTGACAGTGAATTATCGATCGATTACAAGCCCGATTCGCGCAGCTTGCAGTTGCTCAGAGGGGAAGTTCATTTCGATGTTGCACATGATGCAAAACGCCCATTCTCTGTTGAAGCTGGCGCATTGAGTGTTACCGCTATCGGAACTGCATTTAACATAGAACTAGGCGCAGAAGACATTGAGTTGTTAGTTACAGACGGTAGAGTTTTAGTGACCGAACAAAATATTGAAATTACCAGTACTGATGTTGAATCGCTTAAAGCGCAACCTATCAATAACGACAACCTCATAATCTCATCCGGAGAAAAAGCTAACTTAACTGCAAGTCGTGTGAAAAGTGCTGACGTTGAAACAGAAAAAGTGACACTAGCAGAAGTCCAAAAGGAACTTGCGTGGCAACAAGGCATGTTAGTTTTCCAAGGAGAGCAGTTATCTGTGGTCTTAGAGGAAGTGAGACGTTACAACGATATCAACTTTGATCTTGCTGACAAAACCTTGGGGCAGATACAGGTTGCGGGATACTTCAAAGCGGGAGATATCGAGGGTCTGATTAATACGCTGGAAAGCAACTTCGATATTCAGCATGAACGTACTGAACCTAAACGTATTAAGCTGTCTTCTGCTAATTTATAGAATTCACAAGTAGTAACAAACCCTAGTGTTAATCAAATTACCGTTGTGGTAATTTTTTTACTTTTCGAAAAACCAATAGAGGAATCTTCTTTCTGAATTGTCTAGTTATATTGTTCAGTTGGAAAATAGGCGAAATGCACCATTGTTCAACGTCGGCTTGGAGGAGGCTTTTTCCCCTTTTAAGCTTGTTGCTCTGCTTTTCGTCTTTCGATTCTTTTGCACAAAAGAGTGTCGAGTTTGACATTGATGCGAAAAGAGCTGACCTGGCTTTAATTGAATTTGCACAACAAGCCAATCAGACGCTGCTTTTCTCATTCGAAATGACAAGCCAACACCAAACTAATGCACTGAAAGGTAACTATTCGCCTAAATTGGGCCTAATTAAGTTACTTGAAGGCACCGCATTATACGCAGTAGAAAATGAGTCCGGCCAACTGAGCATAAATACAATAACAAGTTGGAGGAACACAAAGGTGAATAAGAAAAGTAAGCTACAAGCTGCACTAGCACCACTACTAGCAGTTGGCGCAGTACAAGCTCCCCTAGCGCAAGAAGAAGAGCAAAACGTCCAGAAAGTTGAAAGAATTAACGTGGTTGGTAGCCGTGTCGCTGGTCGCTCGGCAGAAGATCTACCCGTTCCGGTAGATATTCTATCGGCAGAAGCACTCGCCAATACCGGGCAGACAGAAGTAGGCAGAATGCTGCAAACCATCGCGCCATCGTTTAACTTCTCCTCATCCTCAATCAGTGACGGTACTGATGCTTTAAGACCAGCCACACTCAGAGGGCTAGGACCAGATCAAACTCTTGTCCTCATTAACGGCAAAAGACGTCACCAAGCTTCACTTATTCACATTAACACCTCTGTTGGGCGAGGTACTGCGGGTACCGATCTAAACGCTATCCCAGCTGTCTCAATCAAGCGAATAGAAATTCTCCGTGATGGCGCGGCTGCACAATACGGTTCAGATGCCATTGCAGGGGTCATTAACTTAGTTCTTAAAGACAGTGCCGAAAGCGGCAGTGTGTCAGCATCCTATGGTGAGTATTCAGAAGGCGATGGCGAAACAACGAACATCAACGTCAATAAGGGTTTTTCTCTAGGCGATGAAGGCTTTTTTAATGTCGCCCTTAACTTTCGCGACCGAGGCTTTACTAACCGTGCAGGGCTTCATGGTTCATGTCAGTTCCCGGGTTGTACAACACTCGCTAATGGTAATTTGCTGGCTGCTGATCCCAGAGAATTAACGGCACCTCGCGATACATTCAGAATTGGTGATGCCGAATCAGAGCAGTTTGCGTTAACGATAAACACAGCTTATGAAATCGGCGATGGTGAACTCTATGGATTTATCACTTACTCAAGAAGAGATAATGAATCTGCGGCTTTCTTCCGCGACAATGCAAACCTAAACGGCAACCCACGTTTGCAGGATGGTGACGCAACAATTCCCGATGGCTTCTTACCTTTAATCAACACTGAAATCGATGATGTCTCCTATAACTTTGGTTATAAGACTGTTTTTGATAACGATGCGTCTCTCGACATTTCTTATACCTACGGTGAGAACACCATAGATTATGTTACTAGTGACTCAATCAATGCGTCTTTCGCCAACGAATTGCGTTTTAACCGAGGCCTTTCCGCAGATGAGATCAGAGCGACTATTCCAAGAGAAGCGGACGCTTACGGATTAGAGTTAACACTGCAAACAATTAACGTTGACTACTCACAGAGCTTCGGTGACTTACAACTCTCAATAGGTGCTGAAATCCGAGAAGATGAATACCGCATCATTCCCGGTGAAGAATTGTCTTTTGCCGACTTTGATACCATTAACGGTGTCAATATTTTTGAAGGCCAAAGTGGCGGTATCGGCAGTGAAAATGCCTCAGGCGGTATCCAAGGTTTCCCAGGTATTGGTCCTGACTCAGCGGTGGATGAAAGTCGTGACGTAATCTCTTTTTACGTCGATGCTGAGTACTACTTTAGCGACCGCTTCTTAGCAAGTGCAGCAATTCGTTACGATGATTATGACGGCTTTGGTGATACGACCAACTTTAAAGTCGCTGCCAACTACGAACTTACTGATAATGTTCGTATTCGTGGCGCTGCAAGTACTGGCTTTAGAGCTCCATCCCTTCAACAATTGTTTTTCAATAATATCGGAACGCAGTTTGTCGTTAATGACCAAGGTGATCTAATCCAACAGCAAGTCGGTACATTCCGCAATGACAGTGAACTCGCTCAAGCTATTGGTATACCTGAGCTTCAGGAGGAAGAATCAACAAACTGGAGTATTGGTGCAGTATTCAACCCAATAGATTCAGTCAGCATCACTGTAGATTACTACTCAATTGATATCGACGATCGTATTGTTATCAGTAACCGCTTGGGTGAAGGATTATCAGCCACTCTGGATGCTGCGTTGTTAGCCGCAGGTGCTGGCGCAGGTCAGTTTTTCTTAAACGGTGCAGACACTGAGACCGACGGTATCGATATCGTTGCGACTTGGAATACAGAGCTAGGCAAAGGTTTGTTAGATCTCTCATTTGCAGCCAACTTCACAGAAACTGATGTGGTTAATCTATTCACGCCTGTTGGTAGTGGGTTAGAGACATTAACGACAGACCAAGTATTCTCAGAACAAGATATTTCAATCATCGAAGAATGGCAGCCAGAAGACCGCGTGAGTTTATCAGGCGTTTATCGTATTGATGACTTCACTGTTAACCTATCTTTCAACCGCTACGGTGAATACACAGTAACAGACGGTGGTCGCCAAACCTACGGAGCAGAAGTCTTAACTGATCTTCGTGTTGCTTATCAGTTAAACGACAACCTCTCGTTTAACATCGGTGCCAACAACTTGTTCGATGTGACGCCGGATAGAAATACCATTGGTAACTCTAGAGCAGGGACCATTGTTGATGCCAACGGCAATGTGATTGTCAGCAGTGATGGAGTGTTCCAATTCTCGCGTCGCTCCGCACCATTCGGTTTTAACGGTGCATTCTATTACGCCGGGTTTGAATACAACTTCTAAACTTTTTCGACGAAATCAACTAGACCGCTCGTTATTATGAGCGGTCTATCATTCATACCGAATCACCTAAACGAGTTTAATCCCTGGTTCTCCAACTTTCGATTCGGCGATTTGTGCTCTCGCAGTTAGCTCAGAGTATGACCGTGACAAAATAGTATCGACAAAATGCCAATGGGGCGTCACTTTATCTCGGGTAAAAGTTACGGTTAAAAAGCCACGATCTGAAGCATTCATGTACTGCAAGCCTTCAATCAATTGTACTATTCCAGCTTCGGTAGGTTGAATGTCATCCTTCGACAAATTTAAGTAAGACTCTAGTCCTGGAGAGGAGACACCTGGTGTGGCAAACTCAACGGCGACGGTATCGCCTTTATAATCTTTTATGTCGTTCGCCCACGCGTTATGTGTATCTCCCGCAAGTACAACCATATTCTTTTTAAAGTATTTAGCGGCGCCTAAAATAGCTTCACGCTCAGCGGCGTAACCATCCCACGCATCGAGGTTATAAGGGATATTAGGCAGCTGTAATAACTGTATAACCTCGTCTGTTAAGCGAGCATTATTCGCTTTGAAAAACTCAATTTCAGCAGGCTTTAAGTCGGGATCGTTTGCCTTAACCTTCTGCCCTAGAAGAGCCAATTGCGACAATTCAGCATACTCAGGTGTACTAAGTTTTTGAGTCACTATGGCTGCAGGGAATAACATTCTTCCCATCAAGACTTGCTGCCCCAAGACCTGCCACGTACCTTCCGATGATTTTAAACTCGACTTCAGCCAATTAAGCTGCTCTAGACCTAACAGAGTCCGGTCTACGGCAGAAACATCTTGTTTAAACCTGTCACCGTCAAAGCTCCCTGTCGCTTCGTCAGTATAATCACTGTATTCGAGCTGCTTATCTCGACCTACCACTCGTGTATCCAGCATGTATAGGTCGACCATATCTCCGAAGCTAAATGCTCGGTTGATGATCTCATTATTGTCTTCGACTATGGGGCGAATAGGCATCCACTCAAAATAAGCTTGAAGAGCCGCAAGTTTACGTTCCTCAAAACTCCCTTCATCTTCGCTATGATTTTGAGCGCCACCGAGATAAGTATCATTACAAATTTCGTGATCGTCCCAAACACAAATAAAGGGCGCTTGTTGATGCAGTTTTTGTAAGCTTTCATCACTGCGATATTGTGCATAGCGCGTTCTGTAATCGGTAAGCGTTATCGTCTCGCCGGCAGGCAGTACTTCTCGTCCCAATCGCGCTGCGTTTTCTGTGGCATAACCATCTCGACCATATTCATAGATGTAATCCCCCAAATGAAGCACTGCATCCAAGTTCGATTCTTTGGTTGCTAAATCATAGACATTGAAAAAGCCCGCGGGAAAATTGGAACACGAAAAAACAGCCAATTTAACCGACTCTACCGAGCCACTAGGAAGCGTTTTTGTTTTACCAATATCAGACTGGGCATTACCGCTCGTAAAGCGGTAATAATATGTGGTACCTGCCGTTAACCCTACAGCATCAATCTT
This sequence comes from Alteromonadaceae bacterium M269, assembly GCA_004353515.1. Lineage (GTDB taxonomy): Bacteria > Pseudomonadota > Gammaproteobacteria > Enterobacterales > Alteromonadaceae > M269. Next base: position 34,897 of record SMNZ01000007.1, read on the forward strand.
CACTGTATAGTCAGTTTCGCTACCAATCAGTGTTTCACCATTAGTGACGAGCTGCTGAAAGTCCTTATCCGTTGAGACTTCCCAAGCAACTGACAACTTTTTGTTGAAACTCCTATCAACAGGTGAAACACGCGTCCACAGAATGACAGCATCTTGAGTCGGATCACCACTAGCCACGCCGTGTTCGAACTTAACAGGAACAGGTACGCTAGTTTGATTAGAATCTGAAGATTGAGTGGAAGCACATCCCATAAGACCATGAGATACGATCGCAAAACCCACACCTCGAGAGGCTAAGGTGAGAAAGTGGCGGCGTGTTAACATATTTTTTCCGTTGAATGAGTTAACTAATTAACTTCATAGCCTAACAACGAAAAATGACAATTAGGTAACACAACCACCAGATTGTTATTTATCTCGTTAGCAGCTAATTTGGTCCTTGATCATGGAACCATAGCTTAGGTAACTCGCGTTGACGCGGCCACTCTTCTTCTAAAGTATCATCGTTATATAAACGTCCATTGGCCATCACGCGATGGATATCTATTGTATTTTTCAAGTCATCGCGAGGGTCGCTATTTAAGATAACCAGATCGGCAAATTTTCCTGCTTCAATAGAACCAACCTCTTGGGCATGTCCAATGATATGCGCGCTATCGATTGTCGCCGCTTTAAGTGCTTCCATAGGTGTTGCTTTGCCTGAACCGAGAGACCAAAGCTCCCAGTGATACCCTAAGCCTTGGAATTGCCCGTGAGAACCGACACCAACTTTGCCGCCCGCACGTTGAATATCAATCGCAGAATCCGCTATCCGAGTGAACGCATACTCTTCATCACGAACCCATGGCGCGCGTTTAGTGCGGCCATCAATAATTGAATGCGGCATAAAACGGTTTATCTTCTCGTCATCATGCGGGTTGTAGCGTGTAAACCAGTAATTCTCACCCCAGGGGCCGCCATAGGTAACGAGTAAGGTGGGCGTATAGCCAATCCCTGTCTGAGTGGCTAACTGCAGTACATCTTTGTACAGCGGATAAGCAGGCAAGTTGTGTTCATTACCTGCAAATCCGTCAATCATATGTGTTAGATCCAATTTAGTATCCAGAGCACCTTCCGTTGTCGGCATAATTCCCACTTCCTTCGAAGCCTGAATAATAAGCTGACGCTGCTTTCGATTGCCGCTGACGTAGGCTTTAATGTTCTTAGTACGATAATGCTCTTTATAGCGTTTAAGTACGTTAACAGCGTCTTTCTTATTCTTAATATTGGTATCCGCAAAAACTCCAGGGCCGGTGGACCAAGCTCGTAAGCCAATGATTTTCCCGGCTTCCACCATATCCTGATAAGCAAAGATATCCGTTGTACCGGTTTGAACATCCAGACCACTGGTGACACCGTAGGCTAGATTAGCCAGGAATGGCCAAAAGTATTCCTCTATCACTTCGTTACGGAGCCTATTACGCCAGTGGCTATGAGAATCAACAAAACCTGGCGTGATAAACTTGCCTGACATATCCCTGATTTCAGCGCCATTAGGAATAGCTACTTCACCTTGTTGACCAACAGCAACAAACTTTCCGTTTGTCACAACAATATCGGCGTTTTCGATGACTCCCTGCGCCCCCATAGTAATAGCTGTAGCACCTCTAAATACTATGCTTCCCTCAGGGTTATCTCGGGGAACTTCAATTCTAGCGACGTATGACTTATATGATGGCTTGGCGTCTTCTTCCTTATTTTTGGCAACCTCAGTACCCTCTTCCGAGTCGCCTTTATCGCCATCTTCATTAGCGTTTTTCTTATCTTCTTTCTTTTCAGGTTTTACCCACTCAACGTCCGCTAAGGCTTGAGTATAGAAGGTACTTCCCGTTGACCATAAAATGGTTTCCCCATCATCAGTCCAATCAAAGTAATCAACGCCGAAATCGGAAAGCGTTTTTAATGGAACAACACCACCAGACACCTTAACAGTTTGTGCTTTCTTTCCTATTTGAGGAACATGAAGAACGTGCAACTGCTGTTGAGATCGAGCCAGTGCATACTTGCCATTTGGGCTTAGTCGCATATCGCGAGCTGGCGCTGGACGTGTCGCTGTGAAATTTCCTTGGCCAGTGACTTTGACGTGCTCTCGGCGGTCAGTGCCGTCTAGTCTTACAGAGAACAACGTTCCTCCACCATATAAATTCACACGATTATCATCATGACCAAAATGGATGCTACCGAAGTTATCGCCTGTCATGACGACTCGTATCTTCTTCGTCTTCACATCAATAGCAATCAAGTCTCTCTGAACTCTCGCGTTACCTTGATTAAACTGATAATTAGATGCTCGAATAGCAAGGACTTCTTTACCATCGGGGGTGAAATTTGGATCTGAATAATAACTCGATAAGCTTGTCAGTTTTTCCGGTTTACCACGCCCATTGGCGCGCATCTGCCAAATATCACCACCCTCTGCGTTCCAGGTTATGTAAGTGATATATTTGCCGTCTTTAGACCAGCTTGGTTGAAATACTTTACTTCCGGCACGTTTAATTTTTTTGGGTGAAGCGCCGTCTTCCAGTGACATGGTGTATAACTCACCCAAGGCAGAAAATACCACCGTATCGCCGTCTGGAGATAAAGAAGGTGTTTGCACCATACGAGCAACAACCGGACCTTTCGGGTCCTTGTCCTGATTGACAAGATCAGGGCCGATATCGAGCTTAACCTTGGCATTGAAAGGAATAACAGACATATCCCCACTGTCCAAATCAATCCGTTGAATCTTGCCGTCAACAGCAGTAATAATGGCACTACCGTCAGGCACAAAACTGTATGCAGGAAGTAAATCACGTGACGCTCTTGATTCTTGATCATCATGTGTCACCGGATATGCCAACCAGCGATCTTCGCCAGTCTCAATATTTCTCACTCTGAAGCCGGTTTCCGCTTCATAACGAGTTCCATAAACCAATATATTTCCATCAGGTGATATTCTGGGGCGAAGTGCTCCCCCTTGCGCAGTAACTATAGTGTCTGTTGTTCCCTCTCTTAAGTCTCGACGCACAACTCGCCAAGGAAAGTTCGTCATGTTGTATTGGAACCCACCTTGCCTAGTAGCATAGTACAAGTAATTCCCATCCGTTGATGCCGACACACCCTGCGAATTATTTTGTTGATCTCTCGGAGTATCACTCTTTGGACGAGATTTCGTAATCTGAATGCCTTTGCCACCATCTTTGTGATACATCCAAATTTCGTTTGCGCCTAAACCGCGCGTTAGCTGTGACGTGAATACATATTGACCATCAGCAGACCACTCTGGGCTCATGAGTTGCCCGCTGGCCAACGAAGAAAGCTTCTTAGGCTCTGAACCGTCAATCTTGGCTCGGTATAAGTTTTCAGAACCCCCTTCATCAGAAATAAAGGCAATATGTTCACCATTTGGAGACACAGAAGGCTGAGATTGAAATCCAAAACCGTCAATAATTCGTTCAGCATCTCCTCCCTGCATCGGTAATTTATAGATATCACCTAGCAACTCAAAAACGATACTTTGCCCGTCAGGAGTTACATCAAGAGAAATCCATGTCGCTTCATCGGTTTCGAACTCGACACTCCTTTCAGCTTCAAGTGGTAGCCCTTTTTTGTCGTCTTTACCTTCAGCTGCGCCAGGAGCTCCCGGTGCTAGCAGGGTATCGACTGGAGGTTCTTTCCACTTTTCTAAGACTGGCTCTGCCAAATTTACCGAAGCACTTAAGACGCTAATGCTCATGACAATAGATGACGCAACAATGGCTTTTCGAAACATAGCCTAGTATCCCTATAATAATTATTTGAACTGGACATTCAGGAAAGAAATGAAGCTATCATGGGCTTAATTGGTGTTCAATTTACCGCCACAAATAGACAATAATGTCAGTGTAAGGAAAACCGTGCTATTAGGATCTGTAGAACGTTCCTTTACAGACCCTAACCTTGTGCAGCCAAGAAGATACTCTCAGCTATTTTAATATCTTGCACAGCCACGCCTGTGAGATCGGCAATAGTAATGTGTTCGTCCTCAGCTCTTCCCATCCCCTTGGCAATTACTTCACCTAGCTCTGAAACCTCTTCCATACGTATATGATTTCCGCTAAAAGCTTTGGCTATTTCACCTCTGTGCTGACATTGTTCCTTGCTATCAGCAATGAGAAGATCAGCCTTAGCCAGTAACTGAGAGTCTAGCTCCTGCTTTTCTGTGGTATCTGAGCCAACCGCCGTAATATGAGTGCCAGGCTTGATCCATTCAGCTTTGATGATCGGTTCGGAAGAAGGCGTTGTTGTGATGATTAATCGAGAATCGTGACACAGCTGCTGAACGGAGTCGGCGATAAGAACACAGAACCCCAAACCCTCCAACTGCCTTTGATATTCAACAACATTTTGCTGATTTCGTCCCCAAACCCTGATGGTTCGGCAGCCAACTATTGAGCTGACGTATTCAGCTTGTAGCTTAGCTTGAGTGCCAGTACCGATAATACCAATGCAATCAACATCTTTAGGAGCCAAGTACTTAGCACATACCGCACCCGCAACAGCTGTTCGAACATCAGTTAATAGTCCTTCATCAAGTAAAATAGCCGCCAATTGTCCTGTTTTTTGTTCAAACAGCTGCATTAATCCGTTGCTGGATGCCAATCCCAATTGTGGATTCTGATAAAACCCTGAAGCTATTTTTATAACGTAAAAGCGTTCATCACGAATACAACCATACTTGATATGAACCTCTCCTCTCTCGAGCAGCAATTCACCCACCGGAGGGACGATGCATTTTCCTTGGCTGTAATCTACAAACCCTTGTTCCAGACTGCCTATGAGATCTACCTGAGGAAGTAACGAGACAATTTGTGTTCTATTTAATATCAGCATAAGTCGTTATCAATGCGTTAGTATCAGGTATTGTTTAATTTCATCCTTCGTCATCCAGTGAATATCTTCAGCTGGCGCAGCATCAAGCGTGTACCAATAAAAGTCAGAGTGAATATTCATTTCACCATAATAGTCCAGATACTTTTGATGCTCTGAATGATTTCGAGGCAAATCAGTTGCGGCAACGCTACCACCGCCCCAGGAATGAACCCCAAGTTTAGCGCTAGGATCAGCACTTCTTTCTTTGCCGGCTAAAAACATATCAGTACCACCAGACGCAACCCACCCATCTCTAGGGATATAGGTATTAATGTTGCGCTTACGTATCTCCCGGGATGCAAGCAGATTAATCTCGTCATCAACTGAGCCCGGCACTTCTTCCATAACTAAAACCTCGACTTGAGGGTTAGCGTCTAACACCTGCTTGATATCTCTGAGTGTATAGCCATAGATAACGCCTTTCATGTAAAGACGCTTCTTGTCATCGCCTTTAAAATAGAAAGACGCGACTTGATCCCCCTCGGCTTCCAAAAACGCTCTTTGCTCTTCTGGCGTTTCAGGAAAACTAACACAGGCAGTTAACGTAAAGATTAAACTGACCAAAAAGAATTTAAATATGACGCTCCTCATGATTTACCACCCAAGTACTGATGACGGACGTAGTCTGCAATTCTTGCGAGACCAACTCGAAGGTGTTCCGCAGGTGCACCAATTCCTACTCTAAAGTAGCCGTCCATACCATAGACATCCCCAGGGAGAACGAAAACGCTGAGATTTTCTCGTAACTCATGTGCTAATTGAGTCGAATTAACGTCCAATTCATAACGCACAAAAGCCATCCCGCCAGCTTTGGGAGGAATAAAAGACACCCAGTCACTGTTTTCATCAATCCATTGCTGCATAATTGACAAGTTTTCGGTCAGTAATTCTTTGCTGCGATTCAGTACTTTGCTTCTCATCTCAGGTTGTAAGACGATATTAGCCACATATTCGCTAACCGAAGAAGTCGTGATACTGGTGTAATCCTTACTTTGCCAGGTTGCGTAAATTTCCTCTGCAGGACCTACGAGCCAACCTAAACGCAAACCCGGCATTGCCATCGCTTTCGACAACCCTGAAGTGACAATAGCTTTGTCATATAAATCGGCAAAACTTGGCAGCTCAACGCCATCAAACTCGGCTCCCTTATACACTTCGTCTGCATGCAAGTAGATATCATGCTTCTTAGCAAAATCGACCAGCTTTTCTATTTGCGAAAGAGGTAAAGTTGAACCGGTAGGGTTGTTAGGGTGGCAAATAGTCAGCATCCGTGTCTTGTCAGTAACAAGCGACTCAAGCATATCAAGGTCAGGTAACCAGCCAGTGCCCTGCAACAAAGGAACTTCTTTGACCTCAACCTCAAGTGCCTTAGCCCAACCCGCTATTTGCAGATAATTTGGGACAACCACAATCAGCTCATCTCCAGGTTTTAGTACACTCATGACCATCAAAAAGTTAGCTTCAGCGGAGCCGTTTGTGACGATAACTTCATCACTGTTCCTATTGTGGTAGAGGTTCGCTATCGTCTCTCGCAGTTCAACGAAACCGTTGGTCCATCCGTATCCTAACTCCAGTTCAAGAAGCTCAGCTTGCTGCTCCGAAGTCAGTAATTCAGATAATTTATACGGATGTACACCACTGTCAGAAAGATTTAGCTCTACTAAATTCTCATAGAGTGATTGAATGCGTTCTAAAGTAAATTCTTGTAATTGCATGAAATTCCTCGCTGCTCGTTAACTCATGAATAAGATACGTTGACCTTTGAGCGTTTTACTTTAAATATGATATAAGGAAGGCCGCTTTAGGCGAATGCATAACACATTGAATAACAAGGCTTTGACCTTCGATTCGAAGGTAATCCTCATAAAAACTTAGGATTCAAATGCTCGATACAATCAACTGGAAAATCATCAAAGCATTGCAGGAGAATGCGAGAATATCCTTTGCTGAGCTAGGTAAAGTTGTGCACCTATCGGCTCCGGCAGTGGCAGAGCGCGTAAAGAAACTTGAAGAAAGCGGCGTTATTCAAGGCTACAAACCTAAGCTCGATCTGGATAAATTAGGATATCCCATCGTTGCCCAGGTACAGGCAAGAGTTTTCCTTGGTAAGGAGCCTGATTTTATATATTTCGTTAAATCTGTCAGCGGAGTTATTGAATGCAACAATGTCACGGGTGAAAAAGCATTTTTACTCAAAGTCGTTGCATCTAACATGAAAGAACTGGATCAGTTGCTCGAAGATTTTTCTAAACTCTGTGAAACCAACTCAATGATAGTGCTTTCTCAGATTGTCTCCGACACAGTGCTTACACCACCTCCAAGCAACTAGAGCACGTTGGTCTAGCTACTCTTTATCTGCACCATTGCTAAATGCACCAAAGGTTTTCTTGTGAGCTTCTTTATATTTACGCTGGGTTTCCTGCAGCTCCTTATATATCTTTTGAAACTCCAGGTACTCATGCAGCATAGATTGTATAGCTTCGACTTTATCTCCTTCTCTTTACTCAAACTCACTTGTTCCCAACTGAGCAAAGGCCTAGGTGGTAACAAAATCGAGTCCTCGAATAACTAAATTCTCGTTAAATTGTTCTTGGCTAATACGCCAATCATACGCATTTTTGCAAACTGTTCTTTTATACGCGAGTTTCGTGCATCCTTCTTCCGGCAATCAAACTTCAAGTCAGGATTATCAATATTGGCATTAAAGAAATCCATGAACTCGAAGCGTTTCTGCTCCCACTCCTTTTTAAACAAGGTCAAATGCTTGTATCCATACACTTCTATGACTTCGACTTCCTTCTTAGCTTCATCTGCGACTGCAAAGCAGCTAGTCAATTACAAGCCCGCAAATATAACTCTGAGTTTTTGCATTTTATTTCCCATCTAATCTTCTTTTTGCCTTAGGTTAGAACAGTGTTTAGCACAATAATTCTTACTAACGAACACCTAGCTACGAAACCCATCGTAAATCATTTAGCATGAAAGCTGCTCAATTTGCACTTCAACACGACATTGAAGTTTTCATTCGTAAATCAGTGCGAACTAGTCGCGTGTAGAAAGCAAGCCTATGATCTGCCTAAGTTATTTCACATTATAGTGATACATATTCAAAATTAACCCAAGGTGAATCAAGATAAAATGTTATAGATTTGTTATATATTTCTTGCAGACATCCGTTTCAGTTTAGTGCAATTTAATACCCTTGAACTGCCTGCGATGGCATTTTATTATTACCAAGTCTCTTATATTATATTCTGAAGGCAATAAACCAACACTGTGACTGCGCTTGTTTGAGAGGCTGGTGCGCATCTCGCATATAAGGTGTTGATTATGACTTACAGAAAACAATAAAAAACTAAAACAAGGTACAACGAAAATGAAGTTTAAACTATCCAGAAGTGCGGTTGGATTAGCTGTGTCAGCTCTTCTGACAACTGGCTTATCATTCGGTGCTGCAGCTCAAGATACTGCAGAGTTGAAGGACTTAATATCTGCTCACCTTAAAGCAGACGCTGCCACATGTAGAATCGACTCTGATTCTCCAATATACAAAGATCAGTGGACCAAGGCTCTTCAAAGTGGCACTGCAGGTTCTTTGGCGAAAGCTAAGGCTATTAAACGTAATTTCTTAACGAGAAGCAGAACACCGCAAGTTGTTTATCTGGACTTTGAAGTCGGTGAGCCAACATTTTCAGTGGGTACTGCATTTGGTGGAGGCTTCGCTGGTCTGCTGTTTAACGACCACGTATACACGCAAGAAGAAAGAGATGAGATACAGCGCCGCATTGAAGCTGACTACGAAGGCTTTAATTTCACCTTCACACAAGAACAGCCTGAGGAAGGTGATTTTCTTCTACTAGAATTTAACTCGAATGACGATCCTGGTGGAACAACTGCTGGTGTAAATCCGGACGGTAGCATTACTTTTGGTATTGCTTCTGAGTTAGATTTTGGTAATGACAATCTTAATACTAGCGCTGTGGTAGATGCTAGCTTTTGGGAATTCCTATTTCAACTAGATCCTTCTGGTGGGTTGTTATCTGATTTCTCAGGGATAGTGATTGATGAGAATACAACTCCGGAAGAAGCACTCTCCATCGCTATCGTTAACCAGTCAGCAAACACAGGTGCTCACGAAATCGGCCATACATTAGGCTTAAGACACTATGAAGCGTTTGGTGCCCCAGGTGACGGCCTCCCCATTACCGGTGTTCCTGCTCCTGACGCGTTCTTCCCTCCGTTTGTAGGGGAACAACTTGCTGCTGAAACACTAGATCACACTATGGCTTCAGGTGCGAGTTCTGGTATTGGCCTTGAAGACAGTGCAAATGCTGACCGCTTCTTTAGCGAGCGTTCTTTAGCGAAGCTGGCGATTAACGATCGTAACCGTTCGTTCTTCCCTCGCATCATCCAAGAAGATAACTTGCGTTATAAGAACTTTATCTTCCTATCTAACTTGAGAGTGCCTAATACACTTGATTCAGGTGTTAATGCAGACAGAGTTCTACGTATCTCTGACGCTGTTGTTGAAGGTCGTATCAGTGAGCTAGGCGAAGTTGATACCTACCGTATCTTCGTTACACGTCCTAACACAGTATTGAATGCGGAAGTTATCTCAACGGTTGATATCATCGAAGACGATATGTTCCCGCGCGTTCGCGTTTATCGTGAAGGTTTCGACGGTTCTCGTACACTTATCGGTGAGAATGATGACGAGTTTGAAAGCTTTGACTCATTCCTACACGACCTAGTGTTGGAAGAGAAAGGTATCTATGCGATTGAAGTTGATGCGCCTGAGACAGTTCAGTTCGATATCGACGGTGACGGCATCGACGATACTGTACCTTTAATCGACTTTGGTGCAGACACAGAGCTTGACCTTAGAATCGGTGACTACTCACTTAACGTTTACACAGTAACTAGCCGTGAAAAAAGACAGCGTCGTCGCTTCTTTTACTAAGCTATAAACTGATTTAACAGAATAACTAAAACCCCCAGCTTCTGGGGGTTTTGTTTTTAGATAACAAGAAAAATTGATTCACTAAGCTAAAAACCATTGAGCTTTGGAGCAAGAACTCTGAGTTAGCTATCTTCTAGGTCGATATCCATATCAGCGAAGATATCAATAATATCCTCACGCTCAATACGCCTCATATTCAGCACATACATAATTTGTAACAACAAATCCGCCCCCATTATTCCCTTGTTCACTTTATTTCTAAGGTTGTCTGCGCTTTGATTTACACCGATACTGCTTAAGCGCTGGCTAAGATCTTGGTATTTAACACCTCGACGAGACATCTCAGCCTTTAAAAGCCTTTGTACAAGCTGGCGCCAATTAGCATTTGAGTTTGCGTTATTCACTATGAGTTCCAAACCTTAAAATGTGACTTATAATTTACACCCAAATAAAATATTATTCAAATAGATATATTTTTATTTGACAAATTACTTTTAAGCTGACTACTATAAATACCGACAGTCAGACAACCTAAAGGAGCGTTATGATGACTTGGGATCTTAACCAACTTGAGACCCTATTGAACCAACACGATGATCTCGTGGTAACTCGCCAAGACAACGTGTTGTTAATTGCGAATTCAGAAGGAATTGATGCTTGGTTAGCAATCAGTGGAGAACAAATACTTGTAGAGTCTATTTTGTTCAACACAAGTGAAGTGAAAGATACGACGGCACTTAATGAAGAGATCCTTCGTACGCACATGCTATTTCCATTAACAACTATCGGAATATCAAGCATTGGTGATGAAGATTACTATGTCGCATTTGGCGCATTAAGTTCGCAATCCAAAGAATCGAGCATAGTCATTGAAGTTGAAACACTGTTCCAAAACGTTGAAGCATTCATTGATGCTTATCAAGAACATTTAAGTTAATCGAGGAGACAAAATTATGTCGGTATGGAAAAAATTAGTCACAGCGGTTAAAGGTGGTGCAACTGAAGCGGCGCAGTCAGTCGTCGACAGTCAAGCCATACGCATTCTTGAGCAAGAGATCAGAGAAGCTAAAGACGAATTACGCAAATCTGATCATGCTCGCACTCAGATTCTTGCCAAGTGCAAATTAGCACAGCAAAAAGTCGACGCGCTAAACAGCTCTATTCAACAATACGAAGAGCATGCACGCAAAGCGGCTGATACAGATAAGCAACTTGCGCTAGATTGTGCACAAAAAGTTGTTGATCAGCGTGGTGAGTTAGAAGCTGAGCAAACGTACCTTAACCAGTTCAGACAATCTGAGAAGCAACTTGCCGCTAACATCGGCCAAGCAAAAGCTAACTTGCGTCGCTTAGAGCAACAAGTGGATATGGTTAAAGCAACCGAATCTGTGCAAAAAGCGCAAGTTTCTGTGTCTTCGAGTCATATGGGCGCAAACAGCAAAATGAAAACGGCCACTGAGTCACTACAACGCATCATGGATAAGCAAAATATGCGTAGTGCTGAGCTTCAGGCAGCAGAGGAATTAGCTGCTGATGAGTCGTCTGATGATTTGGAAAAACGTCTAGCGGAGGCCGGTATCAAAGGCGGTCAATCTTCTGCAGATGACGAATTAAGCCGTATCCTTGGTAAGTAAGACACCGCTTACTAGATAATGGTTTTATTAAAAAAACTTAAAAAATTTCTGCTTAGAAATTTTGTCAATCTACGCTGGCACACCATTGTGCTGGCGTTTTTTGTTTATTGCGGCCTAAGTTGGGCATTACTCAGCGCTGCCGGAGAAGAGGCCATTGTCACATGGCCAGACTTTATGTACTGGATGGTAGTCACTACCTCCACAGTGGGGTATGGCGATTTATCACCAACTACGCTGTCAGGTAAGTACGTCGCTTCTCTGTTTATTATTCCAGTGGGCTTAAGTATTTTTGCTTTAGTCATTGGACGTATCGCAGCTTTTATTTCCTTCCAATGGCGCAAAGGGGTTTTAGGTTTGAAAAATTTACATGTATCTGATCATATTCTCGTGATCGGTTGGAACCAAGAACGCACAATTAACCTTCTCAACTTGCTTTTGAAAGAAAGAGAACAAAGTGTTGAAAAAGCAGACATAGTTCTCTGCGTTAGGGTCGATATTGAAAACCCGATGCCAGACAAAATCGAGTTTGTAAAAGTCAGCTCTTTTAACAAAGACACAGACATGGACAGAGCTTGCGTGAGTGAAGCTTCGGTGATTATTATGGATAATCCAGAAGACGACCTAACTATGACTACAGCTCTCTATTGCAGCAAGCGCAACCCTGATGGCCACTTGCTTGCTTACTTCAATGATGAATGTCTGGTCGATTTACTCCAAAGCCACTGCCCTAACGTAGAATGCACACCTAGCGTTGCAGTAGAGATGTTAGCTAAGTCAGCTTTTGATCCAGGCTCCAGTATTCTTCACTACGACTTACTAACACTGGCAGAAGGTGAAGCGCAATACTCTGTATCCATCCCAGAGAATACTAATGACTGCTCAGTTAAGTCATTATTTGACGGCCTAAAACGCAACTACAACGCGACGCTTATCGGTTGCAATTCAGGAGAAAATACGAGGATAAATCTAAACCCGGATTGGTCACTCGTTTTGAAACCCAAGGATAAGATTTACTATATTGCCTCAAGTCGTATCAATAACATCGACTGGCAGCTATTTGAGGGATAAGACATGTTTAAGAAATGGTTTTCGAATAAAGATAAAGGCACCAAGCCTAAAGCACCAGAAATTATGGGCCTGTACTTAGGCGGCTCGTTCGAGTTAGATGCACTAAAGCTAAGACTTATCGAGCCTGAACTCATGATTGAAGGAGCTGCTACTCAGCATTTCATTCAGGCTGTTGGCGAAGCTCATTTAGATACAGGCGGTAAAATCCTTCGATTCTACACTGACGACGATGCTTTTTTACAAGTCGTTCTAGACGGTGGTGATACCGAACAGCATATTACTGATGTGAAGTTATGGTATTTCTATGAGACATTAACCATTGGCGATAGCGTGCAATGGCAGGAGTGTTTAAAAAACCGCGTATCACAGCCTAGCTATAAGCTGGAAGACTACACTTATACGCGTGTTTGGGATGCCGTTGGAGAACACTCTCCACCCGTTGCCGTCACTGAAAAAACATTTGAAGAAGATGGCGATACCAGCGAAACCGACCAATTTATGATGCTCTATGAGCGTGTGCTTGAAAACGGTGAAGATACAGAAACGCTGCTCGTTAGTGCCGAAGAAAAAATTGTGAATAACAATCATGATCGATGCTTAGTCATAAGCACTGGCTTCGATCTTCAACCTACAGATATAACAATAAATGGCTAATTAAAGCCTAGATTAAGGAATTATTATGGATACAGTTATTGAATCAATTGCTGGATTAGGTCACTTCGCACTCTACTTCGGCATTTCTATCGCCCTCTTGTTTGCGTTTAAAATCCTTTATGCATTCGTGACTCCTCATGACGAATGGAAACTCGTAAAAGAAGATCAAAACACTGCCGCGGCCATCGGTTTTGGTGGTGCGCTAGTTGGCTTCTGTATTGCGCTTTCCGGTGCCATCAGCAACTCAGAATCTGTCATTGATTTTATTGTTTGGGGTGTTATCGCCATTATTGCGCAGTTGTTTGCATTTGGACTTTTGCGTTTTACCTTTATGCCCAAAATCGTCGAGCGAATAGTCAATCAGGAAGTCTCAGCAGGCATTATGCTAGCAGCCGTATCTATTGGTGTAGGCTTACTTAACGCAGCTTCAATGACTTACTAAGGAGGCGCCCATGACTCAACGTAAGCGTTCCGCATCCATTACATTGTCGAAAATGCGTAAAGCATTCTCACCTAAGCCTCTTGCGCTAGGTGTTGCAGCAGTGTGTCTCTCAGCTTGTGGAGAAGAAAAGCAACAAGCATCTATTTACACCAGTGCCAACGAGTGCATCAACGATAACCCTAATGCTGTTGAGCAGTGTAATGCCGCATACGAAGAAGCGGTGAAAGAGGCCGAAAGAACAGCTCCTCGCTATAACTCTCAACAAGATTGCGAATACGACTTCGGTGTTGATCGTTGTAGAACCTATAGCTCAGGCGGTGGATCATTCTTTATCCCCTTTATGGCGGGTTACATGATCAGTGACTTATTGTCACCTCGTCGTTATTACACTCGCCCCATGTTCTCATCTTCATCACGCTACTCACCTTATCGCTATCGCTGGGTTGGTGCCGACGGATATGACTTCGGAGATTTCCGTCAAAGACAGATGCGTGTGGGCAAAAATACCTATGCATCTAAGCCTGCTGCAAGCCGAACAATCAAGCGCGGTGGCTTTGGTTCAAGCGTAAGAGCAAAATCAAAATGGGGTAGCAGCAGTAGCAGCCGAAGAGGTGGTTGGGGAGGTTAAACTCCCTCCCCTTCACACAACATGTCAATTCATTAAGTTTTCAGAGGATGAACTCAATCTATGCTGCGCATTGCTTGTGATCCAAGACCAGGCTGGCAACAGCTGGCTGATAAATACGGTTTTAAGTTCCATACCATGTATGGTGAACCATATTGGGATGAAAGTGCTTATTATCAGTTCTCGTTAAAGCAAATCGAAGAAGACATTGAGGAGCCTACAGAAGAACTACACCAGATGTGTTTGGAAGTCGTCGACCGAGTTGTTCGAGACGAAGCGCTACTTAAGCAATTTTCGATTCCTGAAGCCTACTGGTCACAAGTGGCCGATTCATGGCATCACAAAGAACCTAGTCTGTATTCAAGGCTCGACTTAGTCTACCCAGGACAAGGGCCAGCCAAGTTATTAGAGAATAATGCTGATACCCCTACATCGCTTTATGAAACCGGGTTCTGGCAATGGATATGGCTACAGGATATGGTCGACTCAGGTCAAATCAGTAAATCAGCTGATCAATTCAATTCACTGCAAGAGAAGCTCGTTAATCGCTTTCGCTTTTTTAAGCATCAGTACAATCTCAATAGAATGCACTTCGCATGCTGTGAAGACACTGAGGAAGATCGAGGTACAGTTCAATACCTTCAAGACTGCGCCGCAGAAGCTGAGATTGATAATGATTTTGTCTTTATTGAAGAAATTGGCTTAAGCGAAACAGGCTACTTTACCGATACTGAAGATAAGGTTATCCAAACACTATTTAAACTTTACCCGTGGGAATTTATGCAAAGGGAAGAGTTTGGTGAAGCCATCGAAGGAGCCGATATCAATTGGCTGGAGCCAATGTGGAAATCCATTGTATCGAATAAAGCATTGTTACCTATGCTTTGGAAAATATTCCCGAACCACCCAAATCTTCTCCCCTCTTATTTTGAAGCCGATCTACACCTGGCTGAGGAAACTGAATTGGTGAAAAAGCCCATATTTTCTCGTGAAGGCGCCAATATCAGTATCATTAAACAGGGAGACACAATCTCCGAATCAGAAGGCCCTTATGGAGAAGAAGGTTTCATTTACCAAGCCTTTCAATCCCTGCCTAAATTCGGCGATAACTTCACCCTTATTGGCTCTTGGTTAGTTGACGATCAAGCGGCAGGCATATCGGTCAGAGAAGATAAATCTCTGATCACACAAGACATGTCTAGGTACATACCTCACATAATATTGTAAACTACCTACTAGAAGATAGCTTCCGTGTAAAAGCTATCATTAAAAACGTTAGTTAGGCTCACAATGTCAAAAGACGTCATTATCATTGGAGCAGGCCTTTGCGGCTTGCACACTGCTTACTTACTGCAAAAACAAGGCTTGGACGTTACCGTCTTAGAAGGTCGTCAACGAATTGGTGGACGAATACTAACGCAGTACCTTCCAGCTACTGATAATACTTCAACATCGGTACCTCTAGAACTTGGCCCTTCTTGGTTTTGGCCACATCAAAAAAGAATGCAAACCTTATGTCAGGAGCTAAACCTCAGTCACCATATATTCGAACAAGCTCATGCTGGTAAGAAGCTAAAGGAAAGTAAAAGCGGAGAAATATCACTCGCTGATGATGACATTTCAATGGCCAATTCTCTGAGACTTGACTGCGGCATGCAAAGGATCGTTTCTGCACTATATCAAAAGCTCTCAGCTAATACCGTGTTAACCGGACATAAGGTTACTCACATAAAGCATTCCCAAAATGGCATTGAGGTCACCACCGATAATAATGGTCAGGAATATAGATTTGATGGGCAGTCAGCAGTAATTTGCGCACCTCCAAACGTAATTGTTAACACCACTAACTTTTCACCACCTTTGCCTCCTCAAAGGATTGAGGAGCTAGCCTCAATCAGCGCCTGGATGGCGACTCAAGCTAAAGTGCTTGTTACTTTCGAGCAACCTTTTTGGCAACTCAATGGGTTCTCTGGTGATGCTGTTAGTGAATTAGGGCCAGTTATGGAATGGCATGACTCTTCCCTGTCACAAAACGGCCCCTATGTTTTATTAGGTTTCCTTGGTATCCCTGGCGTAAAACGTGAAAGAACAGCTGATTTAGAGAAGCAAGTATTAACTCAGATAGAAAGACTCTTCGGCATACCAACGAAAAACGCCTTAGACATTATTATCCAAGACTGGGCATTCGAGCCCTTTACCGCTGTAGAGAGCGATAAGCTCAAAATTTTGGAGACACCTTCTCCAAATATCCCTAACGGCATAGAACCTAATTGGAACAACAAGCTTATTTGGTCAGGTAGCGAAAGCTCTACTGTTATGAAAAGAAATAATGGTTATCTAGAAGGCGCATTGGAAGCTAGTTTTACCGCTTATCGTCAACTGACAGATACCTTCTAGATAAGAGCTAAGTTGCCTGAATAAAAAGGCTTTTACTCATTGGAGCTAGCGGGAGTTGAACCCACGCTCTTTATTTACTCAGTTGAAAACTTCTTTTTCTTACAAGATGCTTGCAGCTTCTTGAGTTCCCTTTTTTCGTTTCGGTAGTATTCCGCTTTACTCGATGTATGTTTTTGATGCTGGAGCTTTCTTATACGTTCGATTTTTTTATCTACGCCATGACAGGCATATTCGCTAGCTTTGTATTTGTCATCTGCGTGGAGGGTTGTGGATATCAGGATGGTTGCAATCAATGCGGCTTTTTTCACTTCAAACTTCCTTTTGTTGGCTAGGTAACAATTATTACCTCACTTTGCGTTTTTAGAAAGTTTATTTTTTAGTATGGTTACTTTGTCCTCGCGATGAAAACGGACTAAAGCATAAACGATTGATTTAATGACAAATAAGGGCGAGCCACGAGATACAGGGACTCTCGTGGCTCTCGATCAAAGACAGTGTAACTTCTACTACATATGGAAGAAGTTAAGTTTGTTACCATCTAGATCATAAACGTAACCACAAGAGAACGCTCCGTCAGCACGTGGACCCGGCTCACCGCCGTCAGTAGCGCCTAGAGACAACGCTTTAGCATGCAAAGATGCAATTTGCTCAACTGAGCTACAACCAATAGCAACCATGTTGCCGTTTCCAGGGTTTGGTGCTTCACCGTTAAAAGGAACAGCAAGTCCGAACAACGCACCAGTATCGTTACTGTAAGCAACAAAATCACCGTCACGGCCAATTAGTGCTTGTTTTGCACCAAGCTCTGCTAGCAACTCATCATAAAAAGCAGTCGCTTTAGCCATATCACTAACACCAATTGTTGAATAAGCAAGCATAAGAATTCTCCAAAGTCGTTTAAAAAAATTAAGTCTTAGAGGTTGATGATAAAAACACACTCATTCACCTACCTACCGATAGATAGTTTATTCATTTACTCATAAAGATCAACTGATTTTTTTAAATTGATCGGTATTTTCTGTCTATCAGATTGAAATTGATAGATAAAAATAAGCACAATGCTTTGCCGCTTTACCAAAAACATTTGCCATTGATACTATTTTTCACGACATTCGTAGTTACAAATATCGAAAGATTCGCATTGCTAGTACAATCACTCCTGTGACAACCTAGTCGAATCAGTTACGGAATATGGGTGTGCAGTATGCTAACTAATCGACAGTTAAATTTTTCTCAAGAGTTACGAGTGATTCTCAGCGCAGTTATCTTATTAGCTGTTATTGAAATCGTTAACTTGATGACAGGAAGAGTGTTCAACCAATACGGAAATCTACCAAGAGAGTTAGCATCTTTACCTGGGATTTTGATTGGTCCTTTTCTTCATGGAAGCCTGACACACTTTTTCTCAAATATTGTGCCTTTAGCCATTTTCTTATATCTACTGCTACAACATGGTGTGAAACGAACTGTCGGTATAACGCTCTGGGTAATTGTGGTCACTGGCCTATTAGTTTGGCTGTTTGGCCGTGATGCTTATCATGTAGGCGCTAGCGGCGTACTTTATGGTTATTTCGGGTATTTGGTTTTAGGTGGCTTTTTCAGTCGGCAGATCAAGCTCATAATCATTTCGTTGCTTGTGGGATTTTTCTATGGAGGGCTAATTTTTGGCGTATTGCCCGCTCGTCCATACATCTCTTGGGAATCTCATTTATTTGGTTTTATCTCTGGCTGTATCGCCGCTTACTTTTGGGCAAAAAAGAAGAGTTCACAATAAGACACTATGATCTCAGTTTCTAATCTATCTAAATCCATTATTGATGGCGCACAAACAAAATCTGTCCTTGAGGATGTCTCGTTTGTCGTTGAGCAAGGGCAGTCTCTTTCAATCACTGGCGAATCAGGCGCGGGGAAGTCTACTCTACTTCATTTGATTGCAGCATTAGACAAACCGGATGACGGAATTATCTCAGTTAATGGGCTTCAGCTCGACAAAACGCTCAGCGACAAACAAGCCGATAGCTACAGAAAGACACTGCTGGGTATGGTGTTCCAACAATTCAACTTAATCGACTGTTTATCCGTTTGGGACAACATTAGTTTTACTGCGCGAATTAACGGTGTTTACGATCAAGACTATATTCAACATTTGCTAGAGCAGTTAGATATCACCCGCCACCAAGCTAAATTACCTGTTGAATTATCCGGTGGCGAACAGCAGCGAGTCTCTGTCGCTCGAGCTCTAGCACACCGCCCTAAAATCCTATTGGCCGATGAACCTACAGGTAACTTGGATGATAAAAACAGTGAATTAGTCTCTGAGTTGCTGTTCTCGTTATGCGCATCCACCAGCACTAGCTTTATTATCGTTACCCACAGCCAGGAGATTGCTCGAAAAGCGAATAAGCACCTGCACTTATCAAATGGGAAATTACATGCAATTGACTGAGTGGCGAAGCCTCCTTCGCTTGTCTTGGTATAGTTACAAGCATGCGTTCTTTCCTCTTCTTTTTGTTCTGTTGGCCATGCTAGCGGCTAGTAGCGGGTTCACAACTGTTTTAAAAATTAATCAAACGGCGAAAAACAGCTATCAGTCAGCCAATCAATACCTGGTTTCAGGTGTTTATTTCAGAATAGAAAGTCGTCATAGCGACCAGCCACTCACAAAACTGGACTACGCGACTTTAAGGCGTGACGGTTTTACTAAGCTCGTTCCTATATTGCGCTCTTCGCAACGAATATCTCAAAAAGACGATGCGAACCCGAGACGAATAGAGCTAGTCGGTATTGATATTTTCGCTTTACCCGCTTCTTCATTTATACAAATGAGCGAGGGCAACGGGAGCTCGAATAACGCTGATCCAATCCCTCCATTTTGGCAGTCTCCTTTTTCTCTCATTGCGCACGAAAACTTACGCGACTTTCTTAGCACTGAAAGTACTTGGTTCCTCACGAACGGCAATGAACTCCCTCAGATTCACTATATCGAAACACAAGAGCTAGCTAATGAGTTAATACTCGATATTGGTGCTCTGCAATCACTGTTAGAAGTTGAACACTTAACTGAACTATTAGTGGTTGGAAACCTCAATAAGGCAGAACAAAGTCAATTAGAAGCGGCATTGCCAGCACACCTAAAGCTTTCATCCTTTAGAAGCGGAGATGATGCTCAACAGCTTACAGGCAGCTTTCATTTAAATTTATTGGCGATGGGCATTCTGATGTTCGTCGTTTGTATGTTTGTCGTCATGAACGCCCTACATTTGCTCATTCAACGACGTATTAACCACTTCCGTATCTGCCGACAATTGGGTATAGGCAGACAACAACTTTTCTTAAGCCTCGCAATTGAATGGATAGTTGTCAGCATTGTTATGGGTTTACTTGGAGCGCTATTAGGCTCGTTCTTAGCTCAACAATTAACGCCATCGGTTAATCAAACACTGCAAGGTTTATATGGTGTCCGCGTTACCTACTCTACAGCGAGTTACTGGCAATACGCAGGCATTACAGTAACAGCTAATGTATTAGGTACATTGTGTGCTCTGAGCCTTCCGCTCTCGCAACTCAACGCAACGCTTGCCAAAATCAGAAATAGCCGAGGCTTTGTTTTCAGGCAACAACATCATGTCTGGTTTATCGCTGCAATTTTGTTAGCTATCGGTGCTTATCTTGTTGCGGTGTCTACACAGGGGCTTTTCTTTGGTTTCGTTGTTGTCGCCTTGGTCCTATTTTGTGGTTGTAGTTTGTTAATCTACTTCCTTCCCATTTTACTCAAAGGGTTATTCAAGCTCGTTCCTAAGAGCAAAGTCATGCTGAGTTGGAGTCTTGCAGACAGCGTTGGCTTATCTCGAAGTAGCAAAATTGCATGTTGTGCATTCTTTATTGCTATCGCAACCAATGTCGGTATGAATCTCATGATCGACAGTTTTAGAAACGCAACTGAGCAATGGTTGCAACAACGCTTAACAGCTAACTACTACCTGTACAGCGAAGATCCGAAAGAGTTTTTTGCGGCTCTCTCGAACAGCAATCTCGATGTTCGTGTCGTTCCAAGACAAACTCTACTCGCCGACTTTGGTGATGCTAAGGTCAGACTAAACTCTTATCCAACTGATGAGCTATACCAGGATGCTTTAGCGTTCGAGCATTCTCAAGAATCACCCTGGCCGGGCTTCGTCGCAGGAACTCATATTTTTATCAGCCAACAAACGGCAAACCACTTTGACTTGTCGCTTGGCGACAAAGTTATTGTTTCAGCAACCTTCCCTTCTCAAAAGAAACCTAAGCTTTTCGAAAGGACAGTAGCGGCGATTTATTATGACTATGGTAATACAGAAAAACAGATGTTATTGCCGCAACAGGTTTTTGATAAGTCCGTTGAAAGCCGGTTATACGCACTGCATGTAAAGCCCGAGGACAGAGAGAGGTTTGATAACTGGTATCAATCGATAATCCCCTTGAACAACACCAATGTTGTGGGTATTGAACAGTTACTCATCACGTCAATGCAGACCTTTGATCGGACATTCATCATCACAGGTTCGTTGAACATTGTTACACTCGCAGTTGCCGCTATCTCGCTAATCACATCTTTCTTGCTCATTAATCAAGGGAGCGCCGCTACACATAGTTTGATTAGAAGTTTAGGAATTCCCAATCTCAAACTTAGCATTTGGATACTCTTTCAATACAGCCTGATTATTTTATTAAGCTGCCTTATGGCAATCCCCTTTGGCATTATCTTGAGCTGGCTACTGATCAATTTTATTAATGTCCAAGCCTTCGGTTGGAGCTACCCGATGATCCTCAGCAGCATTAGTGTCTTTAAACTAGCCTCTGCCAGTGTCGGCTTATTAGTTATCGCGATGCTGATTCCAACATACATCAGAGCGAAAAAGCCCATTCTAAAGGAACTCAAATGGCTAAGTTAACCCACTTACCGCTACTAGCCTTAGCTTCCATGCTAACCGCTTGTAAACCAGCTCAGGTAGCCGATAGCAGTGAGAATGGTGTCTTTAAAAGTGTTAGTCAGACGTCGCAAGGGCTAAAACAGACAAACAAAAATTATGAAATGAAGTTTCCGCTCGATCATGGTGCACACCCTGAGTTTGGCATCGAATGGTGGTACCTGACCGCTAACCTCGTTGGCTCAGATGGAAAAGACTATGGCCTTCAGTGGACACTTTTTCGTATTGCCAACCCAGAAGGTAAAACAACGCTCTGGAATAACAATCAAAGCTTCATGGCGCATAGCAGCGTACATGGCCCAGAGCAATCCTGGTTTGAGCAAAAGTTTGCCAGAGGAAATGTCGGTACATCTGGTGTTTCCATTCAGCCTTTTAATGCATTTATCGATGATTGGGTATTTAACGCCAGCAGCTCGAGTCTCATTCCAGCAAGCTTACAATTTTCAATTGAATCGGACCTCGTCGCTAACCTTCAATTATCGACTGAAAAGCCACTCGTACTTCATGGAGATAATGGCTACAGCGAAAAGTTTTATGCCCAAGATGGCGTGGAGTCGCCAGCCTCTTACTACTACAGCCAGCCTTACATAGAAGTTTCTGGCCAATTAGCGTTACCTGACAAAACGATAGAGGTTTCTGGCGATGCTTGGTTTGATCACGAGTGGACATCCCAGGTCTTACCCGAAAATACCTCTGGATGGGATTGGTTTGCCCTTCATCTCAGTAAAAACAGCAAGCTTATGCTGGCTAGAGTCAGACATGATACACAAGCTGACCATTGGATAGGCACTTACATATCTGATGATGGTAACGTCTTTCCATTAACCTCTAGCGACATAAAAGCCAAGGTTAACAAGACCGAGGAAGTTGAAGGTCGCAACCTTCCTCTAAATTGGTCGATTAGCGTCGAGAGATTTGGTGTAGATTTAGAAACTAAACCAATGAAAGTGAATCAATGGGTACCTGGCCTGGTAGCTTATTATGAAGGCGCCATCGAATTTAACGGCACCCATACCGGCAAAGGTTTTATGGAATTAACGGGGTATTAAAGCGGCTTAGATTGAGCAGCGATAAGCTCTTTCATTCGTTGTTGAACAACCTCAACAAGCATATCGGGCTGGAACTTAGATATAAAGCGGTTACAGCCAACTTTCTCTGTCATCGCTTCATTAAAGTTACCGCTTAACGATGTATTCAGTGCAATAAACAAATCATCCATACGTGGATCATCTCTCACTTCTGCAGTTAGACGATAACCATCCATTTCTGGCATCTCTGCATCGGTAAACATCATCAGGATCTTGTCTGTCACCTTCTCGCCATCATCAGCCCAAGACTTCAGAAGCTTCAGTGCATTAAGCCCATTCTCCTGCTCGATAATATGTAATCCAAGTTGACCTAATGTATCTCGAATTTGCGCACGAGCAGTTCTAGAGTCATCCACGATAAGAATAGTGTGGCCTTCAAGCATTGGTGTGACTTCATCAGCCAGTATTTCTTCTGAAATATCAATGTCATAATCGACAATTTCTGCCAATACTTTTTCGACATCGATAATCTCAACGAGCTCTTTCTTATCATCGATTTGTATCTGAGTAATAGCCGTCAAGTAATTGTTCTTACCCACGGTTGACGGTGGTGGTTGAATATCCTGCCACGACGTATTCACGATGTTCATAACCTGGCTAATCATAAACCCCTGAACAGTCCGGTTATACTCGGTGATAATCACATTACCACCTTCCAGGTTATCACGACCAGACATGCGCAGCGCCCCGCGCAAATCTATGATGGGAATAGATGCACCACGATAATTAATAACACCACAAATATGCGAATGAGAACCCGGCATTTGGTTAAAAGTAGGCATGTTAATGACTTCTTTAACCTTAAAAACGTTGATGGCAAAGGTGTGCCTTGAACCAAGCTTAAATAATAAAAGCTCTAAGCGATTCTCACCAACCAGTTTGGTTCGCTGATCAACGGATTCTAGAATACTCGACATAGGTAACGCTCACTCAAGGTTGTTGGTATCACGAAATACACTCTTTCATGATAGTGTGAACTTGGTCATAGGTACAGTTCACACCAATGGTTCTCAATTCTTATCGACCAAAGTAACTATAGCTGAAACCAATATGAGAGCGCCATTATAAATCAGTCTTATAAGGACTATTTGAAGGTAAACTGCCGAGTATATGAGACAATCGGCAGTCTTATTTAGATGAGCGAGTCATTTTTTAGGCAACACAAAATCCGTGTTTACTGATCGCCCTTAACGTTTACGTAGCATTAAACTACCAATCGAATAACCGGCACCAAATGAGCACAATACGCCATAATCACCAGCTTCCATATCTTCATGGTATAAACTGAAGGCAATCACCGAACCAGCAGAGGCAGTATTAGCATAGGTATCTAATACGATAGGAGCTTCTTCGGGAGTCGCATCTCTACCCAACAGCTTCTTGGTAATCAGACTATTCATATTGATATTAGCTTGATGCAGCCACCAACGCTTTATATCTGAGGGTGTTAAACCGTGTTGATTGATATGAGATTCGATATGGTCTGCCGCCATTGGGCAAACTTCTTTGAAAACCTTTCGACCGTTTTGATGAAACAATCTATCGCCTGCAAATGGGTCTGTATCATTAGCGCGATTGATATGTCCGAAGTTCGAACGGATATTGCTCGAATACTTAGTCACAGCTTTGGTGCTTAGAATATCGTAGCTATGCTCCGATTGGCACGTCTCTTCTCTTTCAATAATAATTGCCGTTGCAACATCACCAAAAATAAAGTGGCTGTCTCTATCGCAATAATTAACCTGTGGTGAGGTCAACTCTGGGTTGATAACTAACACAGAATCAACCGTACCTGCGGCAATCATTTCGTAAGCGCGATGTATAGCAAATGTCGCAGCTGAACATGCTACCAACATATCAAACCCAAAACCTTCAATGCCCAGGGCACCTTGAACTTCGATAGCAATCGCTGGATAAGCACGTTCTGTATAGGCACAAGACACAATAACAGCACCGATATCACTCGCTGTCTTATTAGCATTGGTCATGGCATCACGAGCCGCAGCAACAGACATCTCGGCCTGATGAGAAAGCTCACTCGACGCTCTCAACGGTATTGATGGACACATTCTATCGACGTCTAAAATGCCATCTTTGACATAGGCGAAGCGGCTTTTAATGCCTGAGGCTTTTTGAATAAACTCCGCACTGGAGTATGGCATAGCAGCCATTTCCTCAGCTTCGATAGCTTGAGCGTTTTGCTGATTGTAGCGTTCCGCGTAAGCATTATATGACGCAACTAACTCTTCATTACTTACGCTGTGTTCAGGCGTCCATAAGCCTAAACCACTTACTACCACACCAGCATTCAAACTTTTCGCCATATTTTTAAAAACTCATACCAAAAAAATCGCTTAAGGATAGCTCGAACCCAGGTGAAAGTCATTGTTGAACTGGGTTTCAACAAGAGATCCGACCTTTTGAATTTCGGGTTTTCTTTACGAGAGCCACTTTTCAAACCGCATAAAAAAACGGTGCACAAAGCACCGTTTTCTTCAAAAGCATAACTACTTAGTTAGGAACAACTTCCCAAACAGAAACTGTACCACTAACCTCGTTACCTACAACCAACAATGCATTGGGAGTTGGGCTATCAGTAGCGCTAACAAAAGCCATACCTTCAGGCCCTAAATCACCTTGAGGTGCCGCACCTTCAGTTGTATCTCTGTTAATAACATAATCAACAAACTGAACATTGAATGGGTTAGTCACATCGTATACGAAGATACCACTCATACGCTCTGCACCAATAAAGGCAAACGTACGATCGCCCACTGCACCAACAGCTAGAGCTTCAGGCTCAGGTCCTCTGTTCGCAGAACGCGAATCACCAGCGTTTTCATCGTTATCGTTGTTAAATTCGTTACCGTGAATTGACGCACTAATACGCTCGAAATCATCACCAGAATCGTAAACAACTAGGCCATTAGTATCCCAGATAGTGAATGAACGACCACCGAATGCGAACAAGCGGTCAGTCGTACCATCGTTGTTGTCATCACCTAATTCAGACGAAACATTTAGACGACCTAAAGGGTTAGCCGCAAAGTTCGTATCTTCTGGATCGCCACCAGCAATTGTTTCTAAGTTACTGCCAACAGCGAACGTTAAATTACGCGCTTGCGTTTCATCAGAGAATGATAGACATCCATCACCTGCATCAAACGCTTGACCACCAGCTGCTAAACAAGTTGCTTCATCAGGAGAATCGAAGAAATACTCACGAGAGTCACCTTCGTTAGCTGTCACGATAAAGGTTGCGCCTCTGAACTGGTACTGACCAATAGTATCTGGCTGATAAAGAGCAACAAGATCTTCATACTGGTCAAAGCTCACTGTACCGTCTTCAGCACCGTCGAAATCTAAGCCAGACCAATCTTTAACGCCTAAACCAAGAATACTGACGCTGTTGTCACTTAAATCGATAACAGCAAGGCCGTTATTCTCTTGAAGCGCAACATAAGCGAATTCATCGTTTGCCGTGATGTACTCAGGCTCGAGATCTTGAGCAACTGTCGTACTAATCAAGTTACCGTTAATAGTTCTGCCTGATGGATTAGGGAAAACAACACCATCAGCTTCAAGGTCCGCTTGGTTCGCGTTAAACGACGTAAACGTTACTTCATCCGCTGTTTGCTCAGGCTCACCGTTAATTAAAATATCAATAACGCTAACTGAACCTTCAGGATCGATAGAGTAATCACCGTTTGGTTCACCTTCGTTAGCCACGAGCACACGGCCACCGTCAGGTGTAAATGTCACCATATCAGGTAAGAAACCAACTTCAACTGAACTCAAGAAGTTGGGAGTACCGCTGTCGATACCGTTATAGAATAAAACTTCACCACGTACACCGACGGCATCAGCTTCCATCGCAACCGCCATCAGATCACCAGAGATTGCAATACTGTTTGCACCAACCAATGTTTTACCATTGACGCTAGTTTCTAACACTAACTGAGTCGATGTCAGGTTACCCGTATTAAGAGGATTAGCTAGCTCAACAGATGTCAGGCCAGATATGTCAATAATTTCAACTGTTGGTGCTGCACCTGCGCTATTAATTGCGTAGATAGATTGGCTCGCTGCATTGTACTGAACAATTTCAGCCGCACCTTGAGGAGATGCTTGGTTAAGTCCTGCTCGACCAATAATGCGTAAGCTTACACCCAGAGAGGCGTCTTGGCCGTCGGAACCATCAGCACCGTCACTACCCGGAGCTCCGGCTTCACCTTGAGAGCCTTGCGTACCTGTAGCCCCAGTTTCACCGTCATCACCATCTAGGCCACAACCGCTAAGTGTGGCACCGATAAACAGCGCTAGAAAACTGTATTTGAGTTTTTTGTTTAAAGACATACCTTTCCCTTCTCATTATTTGTTATAGGTCAAATATACCCGTCATCCTTGAAAATGCCTTTTGTAGGCTGTGAGCATTCACCACAATTATTTAGCCAATAAAAGCTAACGTGGATTTATTCGTTTGCCGTTGCCGAGCATTTCCAATGATTTTGGGTATAGAGGCCGCTTATCTTTACTGCTGAGTCTTACAGCAAAGATAAACAGCCCTAAAACCAACTAGCCTATAGTGCCAATATGTCAGAGTGGTGACAACCTCAAAAACACATTCTATTTACATCTATTTTTTACAGCGACTTATCAGAGCTTCGAGACCTCAAACAAACATCCGTCTAAATTTAAAAACATTTACCATTTCCTCGATCAGACAGCTCCTGATATACCTATTTTTATTAATCAGCTAATATAAGGTGTATGAAGAGCTTTAGACCCCATGGCGAATTTGCCTTAAAGATTTTTGGCAATATTCTCGAAATGCAGTGTAAAGGTAGCTGGAATAAAGAAACGGCTAATCAAGCTGTGGATAGCGTACTCAAACTCATTAATGAGAACCCCAGAGAAAGATACGCCATGCTGTTTAATATGAACGAATGGGATTGTGGTACGCCAGAATTTCAGAATGTGATCTCTGAAAGAGCTTACGAATTGGTTGATAAAGGCATTACGCATGAAGCCTACATATTCACAGAAGGTGGGCTCAAACGATACCAACTCACCAATATGATGCCTGATGACGAAAGCTACGAGGGTCACTTCTTCTGCAATTATATGGACGCCTTAACATGGCTTCATCAGGAGGGGTTTTCTTTGTTGGTAGATGAGTAGCTCGAACTCGGAATAAGTAGCCTGAGCTCATCACGAACTCAGGCTAAATGTTTTGATATGTTAGAAGACGTAAGATTCGACTCTGGTTAACAATTCATTCGCATCGATTTTCTCGCTAACACAAGAGCGTATATCTTTGTAGCTAAACACGTAGATACGATCTTTCTTCTCACCAGGTGTTCCGTCACCAAACTTCGACAATACAAAGCTCACATTTTCATTATCAGGTAAAGCTTTCAAGCCAGCACCATAGCGACACATCGCATCAGCAACTTCCCCTTCAAAGTGTGCCAAGAACTTTTTAGTGCTTTTCTTATAAGCTTCTATGCGTTCTTCATTTTTCTTTTTATTCTCTAGCTCAATTTCGCTAGCATACTTATTAATTTCGGCGCGGCGCTTTTCAAGCTCTTCTGTTCTCTTGTCCAGCTCTTTACGCAATTGTTCGAACTCTTTTCTTTCATCATTAGAGTTCGCATTGCGACTTTCAAATTCGAGCTCTCTTCTCTCATAGGAAAGTTCACGCTCATCATCCCTTAAACTACGCAGACGATCCCTCACTCTCGACATCGCTTCTCTTGAGCTTTCTAACGCATCGGACACAATTACGCCCCAATCTTGCTCATTAACGTTTTCCATAGCTTCTTCAACCTGCCTTTCAATTTCATGAACATCAATTGGATCTGGCGCATCTGGAATAACAAAACGCGCTCCATCACCAAAGCCAAAATTGAAGTCAAAATCAAACCCTGGATGAGAGATTCGGTTACTTGAATTCACCTCGAACACCACGCCCTGTTTCGCCAGGTACTTAGCTTTTAGCGAGCGGTAACGAACTCCCTTACTATCGCGGTTTTGTTTTAGCGCGGTATGCAAGATACTGCTCATGATCTCTAGCTCTTTATCCAGTTCAACCAAATTGGTCTTTGCTGCTGTTGGCAAGCTAATTGCCAATGCCATTGATACGGCTGTTAGTATTTTCTTCATAATTAAACCCTCAAAAATAACGAACTCAGGCTGTTAACCCTTATGGTTCCCTGGAAGATGTTGGCAATAAGTCTTGTTGTAATTGATTTAACTGACGAGCATAGAACTGCTGATCATCCGAACGTTGTTCATTAATGAACCGGATAAACTCAGCAAAGTCCTCACGACGCTCAGTTCGACTTGATTGGAGTACAAAATTAGTTAATTGCTTAGTGGCAACAAGTTGCTCCTCCCTGAGCTGATCCACATAAAGATCTAAACTTTCAGTCTGACGCTGCTCTAGTACTTGTATTTTTTCATTGAGTAGGCGCTCAAGGCGTTGTTCTTCGTGTTTACCCGCGAAGCTGATCATCATTCCTTCATCCTCAATGCGAAACTCCACATTGAAAATGACAAGGCACATCGCGAATACCGACATCGCCATAGATGCCACAGGAAACCCTTGCCACTGCCACCAGGCTTTTTTCTCTGGCGCAACAAACGATGCTTCTCTATTCCAGTTTGGTACCGGCGCTGGCTCGTAATCTTGCGCCAACATTATGGTTTGATTGGCTAACTCAACTTGTGCAGCGAACTCTTCATCTTCACGACACAAACGTTCGAAGTCATTACGCTCATCTGGCGATAAGGTGTTTTCTAACCAGGCAGCCAACAAATACTCTTTTTGATCAGGCATGCTCTTCCTCCATCACAACTTTCAGGCTATTCAAAGCACTGTACAACCGGCTTTTCGCCGTATTACTTGAAATCGCTAACTGTTCCGCAATTTCATCAAAGGTAAACTGTCCAAAAAACTTTAATTCCACTACCGCTTTTTGATTCATCGGTAGGGTTTGCATTGCTTCCACTAAACGGTTATTCGATTGATTGGATGCAAAACTTTGCTCCGGCCCACTGGAATGAGATTCTAGTTCTTCACAATCATCCAACGACTGATTCGGCTTTTTGCGTCGATAAAACTCAATACAACGAAAATGCGCGATACGAAATATCCAAGCTTTAAAACTTCCTTCATTCCTGAATGTACTCAGATTTCTATACACAGAAATAAAAATTTCCTGCATGAGATCTTTTCCATCATCGGGATTTCCCGTCATCCGCAAAGCATAATTGTACATCGCTGATTCATAACGCTTAATGAGCTTAAGCCAAGCGCGCTTATCGCCTTTTATAGCTTGTGCTATCAGTTCGTCATCTGTTTTTGTAAACACTTAAAAGCAATCCCAATTCATCAATTTTTTGTTGTTCATGCTTAAAGTCGAGAGAGGTTGTGAAAAAGTTTGAAAAAAATTAAAAAATTCATGAGGTAATGATCTACCTGCTCGAATTAAGAAGCAAAAAGGGGCTTAAAGCCCCTTAAAGATCCAGTGTTGGTTTAGGCATGAGCGGAGAAAGCAGTTTTGCAATATACATAAACAGCTGCATCCGATTCGTACCATTACGCCATACCAAACCAATCTCACGGAACGCATTGTCTTCGGCAGGCAACGAGACAAGCCCTTGTCCGTCTAGTATGTTTTGGTTAATTGCCAGCTCCGGCATAAAGGTGAGTCCAAGCTTACTCGACACCAGTTTAGTCAATGTAAATAAACTGGTTGCCGCTAATGAATTAACTTGAGCTTGGTGTTTCAACCCACAAGCACTAACTGCATGACCAGTTAAACAGTGCTCTTTCTGTAGCAAGAAGATACTGCCTTTAGGCAACGCATCGACATCCATAGGGCTAGGTAAACTGGCTGCTTTTTCTTCATGGACAATCAAGTGAAACGGGTCATGTCCAATCACTAACTGCTTACAACCCGGAGTTTCCATTGGCAGCGCCAAAATAAGTAGATCGAGCTCTCCCCTATTCAGCTGTGCTAATAAGTTTTCAGTCGTATCTTCTTGTAGCTGTAGCTTAAGCTCGCTAAGTTCCTCACTAATTGCGCGAATAAAACCTTCGAAAAGAAAAGGAGCGATAGTAGGAATAATACCTACCTTCAAGTTGCCCGCCTGCCAATTACCGTTACTGTCAGCAAATTCCAATAAATCATCTGCTTGATTGAGTAATAGACGGCTGCGTTCAACCACCTCTAATCCAAAAGCAGTAAATACAAATGACTTGTGATCTCGCTCTAATAACTGAGAACCGAGTTGCTCTTCCAAATTCTGAATCGCAGTACTCAGTGTCGATTGACTCACATAACAAAGTTTTGCAGCGCGGTTAAAATGCTGCTCCTGATGTAGCACCACCAAATAGTGTAAGTGCTTGAGATTAGGCCATTTCATAAATATTCTTCCTGTTGATGCCTGCGCGATTATAAGCCTTAGCCAATATATTGCACCAACAAAAAAGGCCCACATTTGTGAGCCTTTTTTGTTTAAATTCTTTTCAAAACAAGTTTAGAAAGTACTGTCTTGATGCACTTTAATGAACAGAGGTGTTCCGTGCTTAGAGTAATCCACTTTGTACTCTTTACCGTTAAGCGTTTGAACGAAAAGTAATGTTTTCTCTTCACCAAATAAATCGCCCGTAGAAATATCAAGCATTTCCATATCCATCATTTTTGCTTCACGCTTATTATCAGGTATCTTGCCTGTGTATTCTTTGATGCCTTTATGCGTTACTACGACGGGAACTTGCTCGTCACCATTTATGATAAGTAAATCATATTTTCTAACTTTGTGAATAATGGTATTGCGTCCGCTTACGATGTAAGGCTTTTCTGTCATGTGTCACCTCTGGCGAGTGATATGGATAATCAATAAATAAGTTAAATTATGTAAGGAAGATAGCAAAAACATTGGCTTTTAGCACATAATTTTTATTCTAAGTCCTTTATTTAAATGCAGGAGTTGTCAATTAAGCGCCCCACACTATTTGTTTTTAGACTTAAGTCTAAGAAAAATCAATGTGACGTGCCAAAGCCTGCAAATTGAGGATCTGTATTGAAGGTTTCATCAGTTAAGCTTTCAAGAAAATTAAGTAGGTCCTGACGTTCTTCATCGGTCATATCAATACCTTTGATAAAAGCATTTTTTAGTGGACTACTAATCCCTTCTCTTCGCCCGCCTTTCGCATAAAAATCAATAACATCAGCTAAAGTTTCAATACTACCATCGTGCATATAAGGAGCCGTTACAGTGACATTCCTTAACGTTGGAGCTCGGAAGCGTCCCATGTCTTTGTCCCGTCTTGATATCTCAATCAAGCCTTGATCGATATCTGGATAGGCACCTTCCCCATCCTCGTTATACAAGCCCGTGTTATGGAAAGGTTTTAAATCAAGTTGCTGCTGCTCATGCTTACTTGATTGTGTGAAGTTGAAACCACCATGACAGTGAAAACATTCAAAGCGTTCCGAAAAAAACAGATTCATACCTCTAATCTGCGATTCAGACAATGCATTATCATCACCTTGATAAGCATAGCGATCAAAGTCGGAATTAAAGGAAACCATACTACGTACAAAACTGGCTAAGGCTTTGACAACATTATTGAAGGTTATTGGTTCTCCCGGAAATGCACCTTCAAACAATTCCGGATAATCACCTCTGTCAAAGCGTTCTAAAACTTCCTCTTCATGACCTGTAATCCCTAACTCGATCGGTTCTTCTCCAAACATGGGGAGCAAAATCTGCTGTTCTAATTGTGTAAGCCCCGAATGCGCCCAAGTAAGGTTGCTGTTATAAGCTACATTCAGTAGAGGCTGCGTATTGCGTCTGTGCGACTGACCGGTCGAACCTACAGCAACCGTCTTAGACTCCGCAAAACCAAGAGATTGAATATGGCAAGTACCGCAAGACATGGCTTGGTTAAACGACAGCTGTTTATCGTAGAAGAGCTTTTTCCCCAAACGCACTTTCGCTTCAGACATAGGATTATCAGTAGGCACAATAGGCTCGGGAAAATTTTCAGGTAGATTCCATTGGTAGGGTTTAGGTGCTTCAGGTTCCGCGCACCCAGTGAGAGTGACTATCTCGGCGAATAAAACCAACGCAAAAAACTCTTTCCTTAATACCACTCAAACACCTGATTATTGGTTAAATTATCAATCAACTGCTGACAGCTGCTCTCAGTTGCACCATGCAACGCACAGCTGTTGTCGGAGCTCAGCCTTACATTATGTATGAGCTTATCGAGATGAATGTGAACTTCGTTGGCATTCGATTTTGGTGAATCCAAGGTTACAGAAACAACATTGGGTTCACTGCATGGCTGAGCTGGTGAGCGCACGACAGATGCAGACTCACAACCTAAACTTCCAAGGTGGAAGGACCATGTATCGATGTCGTTCGACATATCCCATCGCACAAACTTATGTCCCATTTGCCAAGACCAAAACATCAAAGGCAAGTTAAGTGGCGAAGGTTGAGTCAAAGGGTTTTGATGATTGAGTTCAAAGGGGACGCCAAGTCGAAAACTCAGCGATTCTGCATTTTGTAAATCAACTGGAACTTTAAAGATCAGTCCATGATTAGTCTCTTCATTATCCTCTATCTTAGAGCCATCGCACTCAGGTTCCAACGATAACAAACCGACTTGATGTGCCTGCCAACCATTAGTCGTCAGCTCAATGTTTTTGCTCTTATCACCTTGTTGAATACTCATATCATGAATAAACAGCTTAAGTTGATCCAGCTGCCAATGTTGATCATCAATCATTACTCCTTCAGCAAGATCTGAGCATAAAATAGGCTGGCCATTCAGCATCAATTTAAATGCTAATTGACTCGTTCCAACTTGGTTAGAATTCGGTGAGCAAGCCACTAAAAAACTTGAGATACACAATACCCAACAAGCTTTCGATCTAACTGCCAACGCACTTTTAAACCATTTGAAACTTCGCAACAACACCAACTGCAACCACTCAAAAATTAGAAACTTGTCAACTCTATCCACGAAATCCTTCGTAATATACCAAAATACCTGTATATTGACGCTAAATTTGTTAATAATTTGTTATAAAACCGACATAGGTGAACTTTACCTAAGTTGAACAATAAAAATAAGTCAAAAGTATTTAAGTAGGCTATAACGATGAAAAAGTCTCTTCCTTTAGCTATTGCGGGTTTGGGTGTTTTAGGTGCAGTAACAAGCTATACCGTATTCGGCCACGCAGAACATGATAAAAGTCGATTTGTTGCCGCTAACGGACAAGATAAAGGGTTGTGCGACAACAGAGCTCGCCCTTGTAAGACCATCAGTTACGCAACGCAAAAAGCGAACAAAGGAGACAAAGTTCTAGTCGCTGGTGGTCAATATGCGATTACAGAACCATCAGAGCTTTTATACCTGGTCAGTCAAACTGTTCCTGTGGTCGGTGGCTTCAGCACAGTCGATCTTTTCCAGACTCAAAACCCCAATTTACACACCACAACGCTAACGGGTGTTCCGCTAAAATATGCTGAAGAACTCTACCAGCAGGGTTTTAACGTTATTAGTGATCAAAAAGGTTTAGAGACAGAAAAAGTTGAAGTAGACACAGCACTACTACAACAGCTAACAAACGGCCAACCGGCAACAAACTGTGTTAACGGACAAGCAGGAGTGTTCCCCTGTAACAACATGGACTTACTCAGCCACATTCCGTTAGCTGATTTTCCAAGTAACCCAAACGCGGCTAACGATATTTGGGGACATGTTGACCTCAACGACCAACGTGAATACGCCATTATCGGATTGAGAAACAGCGTTGCCGTTGTAGATCTTATGGATCCTGAAAACCCGCGCATTGTCGGACAAGTGACAGGGCCAAGTACCACATGGCGTGATATTAAAGTTTTCCAACGATTCAATGAAACAACATTTACTTGGGAAGCTTACGCTTATGTCACCGCAGATAGCGCCAACCAAGGCACATTGATTATTGATCTCAACCAGTTACCAAACGCCATCAGCTTGGCAAACAGAGATAACACTGATATCGCCGCACATAATGTCTACATCAGTAATGTCGATTATTCTCTTGGAACACAACTCCCGAATACGACGGCACAGCTGCATATCGCAGGCTCAGGTAACTTTGGGGGCTCATTCCGTAGCTATTCGCTGCAAGATCCGACTGACTTATCTTCAACCTTTAGCTTCACCACAGCAACCCGTGCCGACTACACACACGACATGTCGTCTCTTAATATTACAGACCAACGTGCAACAACCCAGTGCGTTAATGCTGTTGCTGGAACATGTTTGCTGATTCTTGATTTCAACGAGAATCAACTCAGGCTTTGGGACCATTCAAACCCCAATACATCGGTTAACTTGAGTAATACCAGCTACCCAAATGTTAGTTATGTGCACTCAGGTTGGTGGAGTGAAGATCGTCAATTCGTGTTCGTTCATGATGAGCTTGATGAACGTGACAGGAGTTTGAATACTACACTCCGTATTTTTGATGTGAGTAACTTAACCAGTCCAACATTAGCAGGTGTTTGGACAGGCCCAACAGCGGCTATCGACCACAACGGTTTTGTTCGAGGTAATCGCTACTATATGTCGAACTATGAGCGTGGTATTACCGCATTAGATATTACCGATCCAACAACACCGACTGAAGTAGGTTACTTCGATACCTTCCCATCATCTGACAACACCTCCTTTAACGGTGCTTGGGGTGTCTACCCTTATCTACCAAGCGGCATTATCCTAGCCAGTGACATCAATACGGGGCTTTATGTCCTTCGCGACAACACCGCACAAAGCGCGAGTTCACAACTTAGTTTCTCTCAAGAGACCTACGCAGCAGATGAAGGCGATACGCTCGACATCATTGTGAATAAAACGGGAACGGCTGCTGTTGAAGTGTCATATGAGACTGTTCCGGGTTCCGCTGCAGCAAACGACTTTACTGGAAGTACCGGAACGTTAACCTGGGCAGCTAACGATCAGACGAGCAGAACCATTTCTGTTCCTATTGCCGCTGATACCAATGCACGAGAGATAACGGAGCTGTTCTTCGTTCGCCTTTTCGATCCAAGAAATGGCGCCACGTTAACAACACCAAACTTATCCATCGTCAGTATTACCGGCGCACCGAATGGTGGAACACTATCCTTTACTCAATCAACAGAAACCATTCGTGAAAACCAGACAACAGTTGAAGTCATGGTAAGCCGCACAGGCGGAAACGAAAGCATTGGTACCATCGACTACGAAGTTACTTCAGGTACAGCCATTGTTGGCCAAGATGTCGAAGCTAACAGCGGCACACTGACTTTCCCAGAAGGCAACAGTGACCCACAAACCATCTCGATAACAATAATCAACGATGACACAACAGAGCAACTGGAGAACTTCTCTATTGTCTTAAGTAATCCCAATGATGTCTTCCTAGGAACAAATGATGAAGTCGTGGTCAGCATTCGCGACGACGAAAGCAACCAGCCACCAACAGCCACTATTGGTAACGACAGAGAAGTAAATACCCGCGTAAGAGTGGACTTAACAGTTACGGCAACAGACCCTGAAGGTCAGGACCTAAC
Source organism: Alteromonadaceae bacterium M269 (assembly GCA_004353515.1). Taxonomy (GTDB): domain Bacteria; phylum Pseudomonadota; class Gammaproteobacteria; order Enterobacterales; family Alteromonadaceae; genus M269. The sequence goes on from SMNZ01000007.1 coordinate 71,293, forward strand.
CTACGCTTGGTCACAAACAGCAGGCGATACGGTCACTATTGATAATCCAAATCAGCAAAGTATTTCTTTCACATCCCCTGATGATGCAGGTGATGTCACTATACAAGTGGATGTAACCGATGATTTTGGTGTTACAACCAGTGCATCTGTTGTCGTAACAGTTGTTGCTCCTGCACCACCGCCTCCTCCGCCACCAGCGCCGACACCAACAGCTAACACCTCTGATTCGGGTGGCGGCGGCAGTAACAACCTGATAGCACTAGCGTTACTTGCATTGATAACGCTTAGGAAAAGGAAGTTTAACGCCAAGCACTAGGAGATTTGTTTGTTTTTCACTCAAATAATCAATAAGGTATTATTTGAGTGATGACAAGCGAATTAAAAGTGCTTATACTGCGCTCCGCTTTATTGTCGAGACTCATTCGAAGTATCCAATCAAGCAACTCTTCAAATGGCCCGTTAGCTCAGTTGGTTAGAGCACCCGACTCATAATCGGTAGGTCCCCTGTTCAAGTCAGGGACGGGCCACCATTTTCAAAGAATTCCAATCACCTACACAATTAATCAAATGCTAATGTTGTAGCGAGTTTGTAGCTATGTAACGCCCTTTCATTCTTCGATGGAAGCACTCAGTTTTATCATGACTTCGACCAAGTCAACACATAGCGACACATAAGCTTAATCCAAGCTATTGGTGTCTTGGTTAATGCTCAGAGCTAACTTTGCAAGCGGCTTAGAAGCCGTACAAAAGCTTGTTGATTGGGAATTCACCCGCAGCACCATAATCTGCCTGAAGTTCTTCTTCCATCTGATTCGCGACTCGCTTACTGACACCCTCGCGCCCACTCAGACCATAACTGACTAGTTTTTCAAATCGCGAATCCAGTCCAATTGCCCGCTGAGCCGATGTTAGTAAATTTGCACGATACTCCTGAACTTCGTCACGAATAAAGTTCCGCACAACTGCTCTAGCACTGGCATGCAGTTCAGCATTTAGTGCCTTCGGTGATATATGGATAAGAGGGTCTGCATCCAAATTAAGCAACGGCTGTGCGTCGTGATAACTGTCTTTATCTACTACCTCCAATGGCAAGACCAGGGTGCCACTAGCCGTCGTTATGCGAACCTCACCTTTAAGTGTATAGGCGCTGTGCGTTACAAAATATGAATGCGGTGAATAGATATCCACGGTGATTGTTGCTGGTGTCTCAGCTAAATGACGAGTTGTACGGTAAAGCCGGTCTTCCTGATCCTCTATTTCGTCAACGGTTTTACGTAACTTGCCTCTGGCGCGATAAAGTTGTTCCTTGGCCTGTTTTAATTCCTTGTTTTCCTTTTTCAGTTCCTTGTATTCCTCTTCTGTAAGGGGCCCTGGATTATCGTTCCGATCCTTTTCTATCTGGGCAATCTTGTGTTCGGCGTCTTTGATCCTATGTTTGTACTTTTTCCTGTCGCGCCGCAACTCTTTGATCTCTCGGTTGATTCGATGAATGCGGTTTTGCAGGTTATCGATTTCCGGATTTTCCACTATTTGGCTACCGGAAATATACTCGCCAACATATTCCTCGTCCCATTCAACAATTTCCTCATCGAATTCCTCAAGCGAAAAGCTATACTCGCGCTGATTGGGTAACCCGGTGTAATCGTCCGGCATCGGGATGATGTCATCTATCCCCGTTTCAAGGTTTTGGCCGAAGACGGGTACCGAATAGGACGCTTTCACCATTAGGAGACTCTGTTCTGACAATACCTTATGTAACTCCTGAAACCTTGTTTCTGCATGCGGGTTTTCACCAAGTCCTTGTGCCGCCAAAACCTTCCCATAAAGAACAAGTGCTCGGCCTTTCTGGTTGCGGTCATAGGCTACGTCCGCTGCATCATTTATAGTTTGTAACCACCGTTGGAGAGCCAATTGGGCCTGATTGAATTTATCGCGAGTTTCATCGCGCCTGGGCTTCAGTTGCAAGGCTTGATCATATTGAGCCATGGCAAGCTCATAGCGACCTTGCTCTGCGTATGTATCTCCCTGATTTACTATTTTAGTGTGCGCGCAACTGCTCAAAAAGGTAATAGTGAAAAATAGACTAACGAAACCTCTAAAGCCCGCATAGCCAGGAAAGGAAAATTTAATCATCGCTCACTCCATAATCTTAGATCAGAGGTGAGATTAACCACTCCAGTATTAACATAAGCTTAAGAGATCGAGACCCACCAGCTTGATAGTTTCCTATTGAAGTATCCGGGTCAAACAACAACTGTGTACAAAGATTGTGTGAAAACCTGCCAAGACAAAAACACTCAATTCTAAGTCGATGTCTAGCACGTTTTTAGTGACTTAACGAACAGCTAAGAACCAATCTTCAATTATTCCTCTCATCTTTTAAATGAATTAACAGGGAAGGATTTTATTGCTCCTAGAAGAGCTATTTTACCTAAAAGAGAATTTGAACGAATAAAGGATAAGTGGTGCAATGTACTAAATTTTGAAGAGGCTCACCGACTCATAATGGGTAGGTCGCTTGTTAAAGTCAGGGGTGGGCCGTCATTTGATAAATGTGTATCACTTCAACTAAAAGAAATACTCTTAAATCATATTTAAATACCTAACGTTAATGTACTTATAACTTGACAGTAAAAAATATAGAGCTAGACTCCTGCCACAAGTGTTAGTCTTAAAATTACAGCTATAAGCTTAATACTAATTAGAGAAACTAATCATGGCACGCGAAATTAAAAAAGGCTGTATTGTTCATGGCTTTGCTAGTCTTGATGGAACATTGCCTTTTGATCCAAAAACCATAGAAGAACGGAAAGCCGCAAGGCGAGCATTCCTATATAGCTTTGACTGGAGTAAGGTCAAGAGAAACAAAAGCGCTAAATCTAGTCATATCTGAGCGTTAATCGCTCTCTTTGGAGCTTCCCCACGGCGGGTAGAAATCAGGGTTTTCTCCTTTTGGATCAAAATCTCTCTCGGAGTCTTTTATACTTCTTTGCGCTGTGAGCCTGAGAGCAAGTGATCGGTTGTCCGCTCTCCCATCCAATGTATAGTCATTAATAGGGAAAAGATTCAAACTGATGGTCGTTGCGTGATAGCCTTCTTCTAACTCAATAGGGATGGAGATTCCTCTGTCATCTCTCCAAAGGGCAAAGGATTTTTTCGTTTCGTGGCCTACTTTCTCAAATACTTTATTTGATCTCTCAATTAATCCTAACGAGCTCATAGATAACACAGAGCTCCCTGGATCTTCAGCCAGAACAGTTGCATATCTAGCAGACCAACGTTCCGGAATTTGTGGACCATCCATCAACAAAGAGATAACTAAATTAGGGCCTATCGCCTCAACCACAGTCCTTGCGGGATCGTTTCTCGCCAAATCTTCACAAATTAAAGAGGTTAGAGTCCATTGATTACGCATGACTAAAAATGGTAAACGCCTATTAACTACGTTCAAATCTTCCCACCATACCCTTGACGGGTCTAGCGCAGGTGATAAATCATAATCTGAAACTTGTTGTTCTGTTACTCGCCACTTATGATGCTTTTCATGAAATATTTCATGAGCGTTAATAGTTTCACTTTTCTCCTCGCTATAGTTCAATGACGCCATATACGATGCGTTTACAGGACTTTCCTTTTCATTACCTTCATCATCAAACCTCAGGTACAGATCCTCTCTCACCCCTGAACATAGTAACTCTATAGATGAGTGTTTCTCGAGGATTTTATTTCGTAATGCAATAATGCTTTTTCTACTCAGGGCAAGTTCGGGCAACACAACAGCATGCGTCATATTTTTACCAAGCTTCTTATCAGACTCAGTTATTAATCGACTAACAAAACTAACAAACTTTTCATCCTCATCATCATTCGGCCTAACGTCTAGCGTAAACTTCCCCCACCGCAATTCATTATTATTACAGTTATCCTGATTACTTTTACTAACACCTACCGGTTTAAAGTTCTTTGATAGGATTTTGTATGGGTATGGAATCAATAGCATATTAAATACAGGATTTTTATTAACCGAATCGTGTGGAGGTTCAGCCCAATCCCAGCCAACTCTAATCGTCCCACTTCCCGGCAATAATGCCAGATTGTGAGAAATCCTTCTTAATGTGCTACCCAGTGGAGAAGTCCGCGACTTTGGTAAAACATTTGCGATAGACCTATCTGCTAAAGATAATGACTCTACATAACTGAACGGCTCGGTGTTATACTTTTCTCTATCTTTCAAGTACTTGTTATCGTCTTTTTTCTCACGATTAACCGCATCAATAATCATTTCAGTTAGCTGTATCCATGGAGAGCAATTTGACGCATCTGAACGGCATTCTTCGTTACTCAATCTCTTGAAACCAGTGCCCTTAGACGCCTCATCAGCAATCACCATAAGCGAATATGCCGCATACCACCAATCAGGTTGTTCTTCGTTCGAGCTAACGTTTTTATATACTGGCTTATGCCAACTATTAAGGATTTTTACCCAAAAACTTGTGATACTTTTGTTCGGAGATAAATCTTTGTTAAAAGGCGAGTCATTAAGTTCGTATAGATTAAGACTAAACCATTCATCTCCAAGCTGCTTCCACTGTTGAATTTCGTCACAACTAATGAGCTTAACTTTATTAATTTTTCTTTCATCTTTTACATCTAAAAATGCTTCCCCCTCAAACTCACTTTCAAAGTGATGATATGCTCCACTATCGTTTAACAACTTAGACATGATAATAAACATATCAAACGGGGAGATTGGTGGAACGATATATTCCTCACTTATTTTCTTTATATTAGTAGCATCTGTAATTATTCCTTTATATTTATTGTGATTTTCGATGTAGCCACTTTCTTTATTAAATTTTACAAAATCAGAAAACTTTTCCGTCTTATCAGTATCAATATTGTCTTCTATGTATTTTTTAATCTTTGTATAAGTTTTAGGGCCGTTTTTTAATATCTCAGATAAGAACAAGGTTTTGCGCTGTAGATTAACTCCATTACCCTTTTCAAATAGAAGATAGGTGTATGTGTGATTGCAAAAGCCATTAGGAAAAAGTCTTTTAATGAAGCTACCTATCGTTTCTGTACTAATTGGCATGTTGGCATATCCTACTTATACAATTATTTAGTCCATTTTCTCATAATAAGGTAAATATTTTCGGTAGACAATAATTGCCCAGTCAGCATTATGAATATCGTCAAAGTACACATACAATGGAAAGCTTGTTTTGCTGCAGGAGCATTCGATCTATACTTTCTTATATACTAGTGTTTGTAAGCTACTGGTATTTTGATCTCTGATGAGACAGTTGAAAGTCGACATTTGTAATGATACATCTAATATCAAAAACTAAACCTCAAAGGTATGAATCGAACTATTTCAAACGTTAAATATCTCTCACAAATGAGTTTTAGTGGTTCATCCGCTCTATTGATCAATGTATTTAAATTTTGATTTTGATAGCAATTTCTTTCGCTACCAACAAGTCAGCCAATATAAGTAACCCCGCTTGTATTCCCTTCACCCAGCATCTAGTATCAGCTTAACAATGACTACCTAGGTTTTATGTATGTTAAGAATATTCAGTGTTGCACTTATTGCGCTTCTACTGTGCAACCCTGCGTTTGCAGACAGAGCGGATAAAAAGAGAGCAAAAATCCAAAAAATGCGTGGCGAAGTACTTGCTCAACTTTATGAAGAGAAGCCTTCTACACGTTCCGAGATAAGTAACGCTGTCGGTTATGCCGTTTTTTCTAACATTGGTGTTAACGTGATTTTAGTTTCTGCTGGCGGTGGCAGCGGTGTTGTTCACGATAATCAATCGGGCGGCGATACCTATATGAAAATGGGTAGTGCAGGTGTTGGACTTGGTTTAGGTATTAAAGACTTTCGTGGTGTTTTTGTCTTTCATACTCGCAAAGCCTTAGACAGGTTTATTGATTCAGGCTGGGACTTTTCTGGTCAAGCCGATGCGGCTGCAAAATCTGATGATAAAGGTGGCGAAGGCAACGTTGCCGGAACCATTGTGAATGGTGTTAGCTTATACCAAATGACGAAGAATGGTCTTGCACTGCAAGCAACACTTCAAGGTACTAAGTACTGGAAAGATAAAAAACTGAATTAATACTTATTGCCCTTCTGGCTTCGACCAGAGGGGCCTTCATACTCTCTTGTAAAAAACACACTCTGCTTGCTGTTTTCTCCATTCCCTCATACTCTTACTTAAAAATAAAAACACAGTTAAATAAATGAGTATTAAAGGATTATTAGGCTACTACAGCGATTGTTTTAAAGAAGACTCGGCTGATTTTAACCTCCGAAATTTACAACGTCTGAATCAGGAAGACTTACTGATAATTAAAGGTACTGATGAAATAGCATCAGGCGACTTGCACCGATTACCCATCGACCCAACTTATGGCGAATTATTTCAAAAGCGTGTTGAGATCTATCAACGCGAACGAGTGCTGTTGCATTGCAGTTTATTCGTGACAGGGAAACTCTCTACGGAAGAAGACAAAATCACGGTATTTAGCCCACTTGTTTTCAATGAAGCACAAATAGAAAGCGACGAATACGGCTTTTACTTTTCTGTAGATAAAAGCACTGTCACAATTAATGAAGAACTCTTGTCGTTGCTATTGCCACAGCTAGACGATTTACCCGAAGTTGACTCACAAAACATCTACGAGCCAACTTACTGGTCTAAACTACTGGAGCAAAGCCCTTACGATATCAACTGCACAGAGAGTATCAGGTTTCCACAACTCGCCGATAAAGGCGATGTCACCAAAGCACTACGCAGGAAAGCACCTAGCCTTTTACCTATTTCTACCTTGGCATTTGTTGAACGTTCAGCGTCTAGTCGTGGAGTTTTGCATGAACTCAATATAATACAGGCCAGCCAATCGTATTCGGCACCTTTAAGTGCGTTGCTTGGGCCAGACAACAGCAAAAATCGGGAGATAACCGTTAACCACAGATTGGTCCCGGCAGTATTAAGCGACTCCCAAAAGCGCGTTCTTACCATGGGTGCAACAAAGACATTAGGCGCCGTTTCAGGTCCACCCGGTACAGGTAAAAGTTACACAATTGCTGCTGTTGCAACGGAGCATTTTACTCGAGGAGAATCAGTACTCATTGTCGCGAGTTCCGAAACAGCGTTAGATGTTATTGCTGGAAAACTCAGCTCGGATTTCGGGCTTGATAACCTTGTGATACGTGCTGGACAAAAAGCATTTCTACGCGAATTCAAACAGTACTTAAATGATCTTTTAGCGGGCTATTACGACTTTGCAGAAGCAGACAACCTTGAGGCGTCAAAACAGCAACTCGAAGCCACAATTAAAGACATCATTAAAGATGAAAAGCGCCTCAATACTCTTTGCCAGAAAGCTATTAGTCTGGGGGATAGAACGCTCAAGTTGGAAAATAACTCAGCTTCGTTTTGGGACAAACTCCTCCATAAGTTGAGCACCAAGTCCATTAACAACCTCGAAGAGCTTTGGCAAATTCATCAGCATTTCGATGCACTTCTTCAACAAAAAGAAAGTCACTCAACACAATACATTCGCTCTGCAAAAGCGAAAAGTATTTCGGCGCTATTAAAGAAGGATAGAAAAGCAGTAAAAACGCTTAATCAAGCCTCGAGGGCAAGAACATCTGCCAAACAGGCTGAGTACTTTTCACAAGCTAACTTTAGTAACTTGCTTAGCGGCTTTCCCGTTTGGTTAGTTAGCTTGAATTCATTGCATAAGGTGCTCCCACTAGAGCGTGAAATGTTCGACTTAGTGATTGTAGATGAAGCAACTCAATGCAATATCGCTAGCACACTACCCGCTCTTCAAAGAGCCAAAAGAGCACTCGTTGTTGGTGATCAAAAGCAGCTTAAGCATTTTTCTTTTCTCTCAAAGTCAAAGGAGAGTGCGATTGCTGAAGAGAGAGGTGTTAGTAACGTAGAAAAAGCACTCAGCTATAGAGAGAATAGTGTTATAGACCTAGCGATTTTATCAGCCACCGAACAAGATCAAATCGGCTTTTTAGATGAGCATTTTCGTAGCCAACCTGAGCTTATCCATTTCAGCAACAGTACTTTTTACAACAACAAACTCAAGGTAATGCAACACAGACCATGTTCAACCGATGGGCATATTCGACTTGTCAGAATTAACGGCAAAAGAACATCAGGTGGCTTCAATGTTGAAGAGTCAGAAGCCGTGCTTGAGCAAGTTCGTGGATTAATTCATCAAAGCGAAACAACGGGTATCGCGAGGTCTATTGGTGTTTTATCTCCTTTTAGCAAACAGGTTAAACACCTTTCTGAATTGATCGAACAACACATCTCGCTTGAGGATATCAAAAAATACAATATACGCGTTGCTACACCCTATGGCTTTCAGGGAGAAGAGCGCGACGTCATGCTTTTATCATTCAGTGTTGATAACGCTAGTACCCGAGCCTTTCCATACATGAATAAGCATGATGTGTTTAATGTATCGGTCACGCGTGCAAGACACGAGCAATTCCTCTTCGTTTCTGTCGACGAGTCTGAATTGCCTAGTAACAATTTGCTTAAGCAGTATCTCAATGCAATTGCTGCTTTTTCTACAAAACACAATGCATCACAACAACCCGATACTTTTCAGCAATCTGTATGTGAAGAACTAAGCTCATTAGGTGTTGAGTGCTGGAAGGGATACGAAATGCTAGGTACTTACATTGATATTCTAGCGAGAAAAAACGGGCGATACGTGGCCATCGATTTAATTGGTTACCCAGGCCCTTGGGCTGACTATTTTGAGTTAAATACATACAAAGTTATCAAACGTGCGGGCATTGATGTTTTTCCATTAAGTTATGCGTTGTGGCACCAAAATAAGTCTCACTGTTTGGAAGCGTTACAAAACCTGTTGGCGGGAAGTTAGCTTTTAATCGCTAACTCCCCCATTACTTATGCCGCTAACTAGCAGGTTGTTCGGCTTCTGACTGCTTTATCAGCCATTCCCAATGTTCTTGTTCAACAATCCGTTCGAGCTTTTGTTTCGTCATTCTAATAATAGGTTTGCCATCAGTACTGCTGCGACTAACCACTCTCAATTCATTACTGGGATAAACAGATAGCTCAATATCGAATTCGTTAAAAAGATAAACGTGTTGATACAAGTGAGGCCGATTTCCCTTCATCACCATCACTTCTTTTTGTTCGAAACCAATATTGTTGTCTGTTAGGAAAGTAGTCAGCAACTCGATATCATCACAAAAAACATGTAAATCAATATCGCTGGTTCTTTTGATTCTTCCTGTGCTCACTGAGCCAATCAAGCGAGGAGAGAAACTATTAAGCATTTGCATTATTTCTAATGCTTTTAAACGCATCCTAAAGAGTGTATTTACCCTATTGAATTGGTTGTCATCCTGGCTCAATCGAAAAACTTCGTCAGAAATCTCTCCATTACTTGGAAAGTACTGATTCCCCTTTTTACAAATGCGTTTGGCCGCGATTCGCTTAGCGTCAAAGTATTGAGAGACTCCTTCAAAATACATTAGTCGAGCACACTCCTGGATCATGAGTGTCTTAATTTGTTTTTTATTCATATGATTGGGCCATTTAAGGCCGAGGTTATTGATTAAAGGTTTGGGTTCTTTATTCGTGGCATGTGTTGCAATAAATGATCAACGGCAAATTCTGGCTGACAGACTTCGCAATAAGGATCACGACCTTTAAGGTCAAAGTCGCGTAACAGCTTTAGCTGAGACAGTTTCTGGGTATTCTTGAATAGCCGATTTGTTTTTTGCGGATGCATCAACAGATCTAAATGATGCCTGATTAACCAGCATATATTTTCATTAAGAATCCCTGAGAGTATTTCGGCTCCTATCTGAGCATGCTTTGGACCGTCAATCGCTTTTCCGACATCATGGAACAGCGATGCTGCCCAAACATCAGATTCATTCGAAAACCTTAAGCTCAATTGAAAGACTTGCAGACTGTGAAAAAGTGCATCCCCTTCAGGATGATAAATAGGATTTTGTTCTATGTGTTCTAAATCGAGGAGTAAATCTAATAAGTAATTTCGCAATGTTTATCCGGTCTGGCCGGCTGTCTAAATGCTAAAGAAAGGGTCAAATCAATTCGACGCCTCCACACTAAGGGAAGGCTTAATAAAAATCAAATAAAAAGAGTGTTTGAATCTCAACTCCAACGTTATAATTTTGATTCATGATAAGGTCGTTAGCTTAAGGGACTACGCATTAACTTATGTCAAAATCACTATTTTCAATTCACTGCCTAGGCACATCTTCTGGTGTTCCGACTAAAAAGCGAAACGTATCAGCGACGGCTCTAACATTACCTGACACCAATGCATGGGTGTTAGTTGACTGCGGTGAAGGTGCTCAACATCAGTTGCTACATTCGAAACTCACACTTGCAAATTTGGACACCATCTTTATCACCCATATGCATGGCGATCATTGCTATGGTTTGCCAGGCATCATTGCGAGTAGTGCGATGTCAGGTAGAAAAGAGCCTTTGAATATCGTTGGTCCAAAAGAGATTCAACAATTCTACCAAGCAGTCCAAGAAACATCTCAGCTTTACACGCCATTTCCGATTCGTTTTATTCAGACAGAAGAAATGGGCACGCTGACATTACCAAATACTCAAGTCACTGCATGCCTGCTTTCACATCGGATTACTTCTCACGCCTTTTGTTTTAGAGGTGAAAGGACATTTAAGAAATTACTGACGGAAAAGTTGCTTAAAGACGGTGTCACCCAAGGCCCTATTTGGGGGCAAATACAACAAGGCAAAGATGTTGAGCTAGACAATGGTAAATTGGCCCAAGCAAAGGATTATGTAGAACAAATCAGTGTTAAACGTAAGGTTGTTATTGCTGGCGATAATGATAAGCCTCATTTACTAGAGAGTACTGCTTCGGATGCAGACGTTATTATGCATGAAGCGACCTATACCGATGAAATACTTCAGAAAGTTGGACCTGGCCCACAGCACTCAAGTGCAAAATTAGTGGCTGAGTTTGCGGAGTCAATCAAGCTTCCCAACCTTCTCCTCACTCACTTTAGTGCAAGGTTTCAGGACCCTGGGACACCAAACGGTATCGACCTTTTGGAAAGCGAAGCTAGGAGTTTCTATAACGGTAATCTCTATCTAGCATCAGATTTTGATAAATACGATCTGCTGGAAAATGGAACGCTTATTAAAAGCTAACATCAACTAGGATTTGCATTTGAAAATCATAAAAGCTGTAGAAAGAGGCAAGAAGATACGCGTCCTCGGATTTGATGATGCTCCTTTTGATCGACAACGAGGAAGCATTGTTAATGTTAGCGGCGTGCTCTGTTCCAATACTCGCTTTGAAGGTATGTTGTGGACCGAAGTTACAAAAGATGGAAACGACGCAACTGAAACACTAATCAAGGTTATCAAAAACTGTAAGTTCTACGAGCAGCTGCACGCGGTTTTACTCGATGGCATAGCTTTTGGTGGATTCAATATTATCGACTTGCCATCACTAGCGGACGCTATCAACTTACCCTGTATTGCAGTGATGCGAAAACACCCCGACCTAGTGGCAATAGACAACGCCCTTAAAAACTTTGACGACTACCAAGTCAGAGCAGCACTTATCCGTAGGGCTGGAGATATTTACCAGCAAGATAACTTTGTTTTTCAGTGTGCAAACATCTCTGCTGATATTGCTTTCAAGGTACTTCAAGCATCGACCGACACAGGAAATGTACCAGAAGCCCTTAGACTTTCGCATTTAATCGGCTCGGCAATTAAGACCGGTGAAAGTAGCAACAGAGCTTAACTTCATTACTTACTACTCTGCTTCTACGATACCAAGTAACGAAACCATTCATCGCCTCAAATAATTTCTTTATAAAACATTATCAACCACAATTTACATGACTTAGTCATATAAATTATTAGACACTTTCACCCTCACAATTAATATATGACCAAGTCACACATTAATTAGAAAAACGAGGGAAAACTAAATGCAGCCTAATAATCAAAAACTTAGCTATAACAAGCAATATAAAACAGTACTAGGCAAGAAAATGGCTTACGTTGATGAAGGTGAAGGCGATCCAATCGTTTTTCTTCATGGAAACCCAACATCAATCTATCTTTGGCGCAACATTATGCCTTACTTAGAGGGCAGAGGCAGAATTATTGCTATCGACATGATAGGTATGGGAGATTCTGAAAAACTCGATAACACAAAAGATGGCAGCTACTCACTAGCAGAAAACAGCCAATACACCTTTGCTCTGTTGGACGCACTTGGAATCGATAAAAACGTCACATTGATACTTCACGACTGGGGTTCTGGTGTTGGTTTTAACTGGGCGAACCATAACAGAGATGCAGTTAAAGCCATTGCCTTTATGGAAGCCATAGTTACGCCATTCCCAACTTGGGATGACTTCCCCAAAGATCTGCATGGTCCCATAGGTACGCTCCGTTCCGAAGCTGGAGATAAAATGGCGTTAGAAGATAACTTCTTTATCGAAACACTATTACCGTCTGCCATTTTAAGACCGCTTAGTGAGGAGGAACATGCTGAATACAGAAGGCCTTTTGAACAATCAGGGGAAGCACGTAGAGCAACACTTGCAGGCCCAAGACAATTACCTATCGCTGGAGAGCCAGCAGATACGGTAGCTATTGTGGCGAGCTATGCCGACTTTCTTGCAACATCTGAGAATATTCCCAAGCTATTTATAAACGCAGAACCTGGTGCGTTCTTAGTAGGTTATGCGAGAGACTTTGTTCGTACTTGGCCTAATCTCAAAGAAGTAACGGTTAAAGGCAGTCACTTTATTCAGGAAGACTCACCTAAGGAAATTGGAGAGGCAATAGCTGACTGGCTACCGAACTAACCTAGGAAGTTAATATAAGCTGGTTTACTCACCTTTCTACTAAGCCAATAGCGTAGCAAACCAGCTTAAAAAATCACCCGTTTTTCGGTCAGTGTAACTGTCCTTATTGGGTACGTAATAACAAAGATCAGAAACAACAGGTTGTGAACTGACAGCTTGTAAAAGTTTAGACGCCACCAGCTGTTGAGTAAGAGTTGTTGAACAAAAGACGAGTCCATTTGATGCCAAAGCTTCTTGGATGCCGAAGAGTTCTTGGTCGAAACTCTGGATATCAATTTTTGAGGTGTCCCAGCCATTCAATTCGAGCCAAGCCTCTAAAGGAGGTTTCGGTAAGTCCCGATTTTTCCACTCGGTTGTATAAACCCTCACACGATTAGCCGAATCCAATTGTTCAAGACACTCTTTCACACCAAACAGGCTAAAGGATTCCGTCTTAACAACGTCTGACGACTGGACCTTAGCAATGTTCCCCAACCTTATCGGTAGATTAAATACTTGGTTATCGATAGCTTCTCCGGTTAACACTTCGACCTTAATCTCCGGATATTTAGCCTGTAACTTTCCTAGAGATGGAATCAATACCAAGGCGGCAAGCGATGATGTTGTGCTCACCCTCAATGCTTGATTGCTTGATTGGATGTCTTCCAACGCAGATTCAATTTTACGAAAGCCATCATAAGTCGCCGCCGCAAGTTTAACTCCAACCTCCGTTAGACTGACTTTTCTCGGGCGACGATGAAACAGATCAACATTCAAACGACTTTCAAGGTTATTAATATGGTGCGAGACAGCAGTTGGCGTAATCGCTAACTCTTCTGCTGCTTGCTTAAAGCTGCCTAACCTAGCCGCTGCTTCAAATGTTTTTAGGGCCTGTAAGGACACCTGCATATCAGTTCCTCTAAATACCAACGCTGCACCAATAGATGACTAATACTCATCTATAGCTGAAATATTCTCGTTTGTACCAACGCTAATTCACTCACAAAATATGGTGTACCCAGAATGAAGTAGAGTATGAATCATGACCACATTATTGCATATAGATGCTAGCGTTAGGACAATTTCACCGTATAACGACAATCATAACTCCATCTCCAAAGGTATAGCGGATCGATTTGTCAGCGCATGGAAAGAAGAAAAACCTATAGATGAGTATATTTACCGTGATGTCGGATTGAATCCTCCCGCATTTATTACTCAGGATTGGATAAGCGCGGTATTCACGCCTTATGAAAAAAGAACACAACAGCAAAAGAACATAGTTGCTTTGTCCGACCAATTAATTGATGAAGTCACCACGGCAGATCTCATCGTTATCTCATCACCGATGTACAACTACGGTATGCCAGCCCAACTCAAAGCTTGGTTTGATCAAATCGTCAGAGTCAATAAGACGTTCGATTTCGATCTATCCCGTGGGGATTTTCCGCTACAACCGCTACTCTCAGGAAAAACACTGGTGATAATCACTTCAAGCGGAGAGTTTGGCTTCGGTCCAGGTGGCATTCGAGAAAACATGAATCACCTCACGCCACACATACGTACGCTTAGCAAATATCTCGGCGTAGAAACCATTCACGAAATCGCCTCTGAATATCAGGAATTTGGTGACGAACGACACAAGAGCTCTGTTGAAATAGCCAAAGTCAAAGCCGAAAGCCTTGCATTAGAATTGGCAGAAACAATGAATGACTAATAAGTAATGGCTAAAATAGCCAATTAGGTTAACCACCTAGCTTTGTTTTCACTGCATCAATAAAAGCACTCACACTGGCTGGGACGTATTTATCATAAGGGTGGACGGCGTATATAGGTGTCTGCCCTAGCGAATACTCCGGAAAAAGTTGGACTAGCTCGCCACTTTTTAAATCTTCCGAAATGGCAAAGCTAGGCAGCATTGCAACTCCTAGTCCCTCTCGACATAGTGCTAACATAGCATTCGCTGTGTTGACGGTATAAGCCTTATCAAACTTCAAATTAAGAGATGTTCTTTTTACATTCTGAAGCTGAAAGCCGCGTTCAGTCACGTGCTCTCTCTCATGAGCAATATAAGGGAATTCTTGTACATCCAAGATTGAATCAATACTTATTGGCTTGTTTTGGCTATGGATAAACTGTTTGGATACACAAAGCACATCTTCCATTATTCCAACTCGACGTGCTTTCAAATTACTGTCTTTGAGCTCTCCAATTGTAATCGCGACATCAATCCCCTCGCCTGCAATATCTAAACGCTTATCATCAGCCACAAGCTCTGGTTGCAAATTGGGGTGCAGCCTAACAAGTTCCGCAATAGTAGGCGCAATTACAGGAGAAATCATGGCATGAGGTGCGGTGATTTTAATAGAACCAGCAGGATCTGCACCATAAAGTTCCATCTCAGAATCTGCTCGCTTTGATAGTGCAACGATGTCCTTACAAAGCTCAAAGTAACGTTCTCCCGCAGGCGTGAGGCTGAACTGTCGAGTTGTTCTAACAGCCAACTTAACACCCACTTGTTCTTCTAGCCGTTTTAAATTTTGACTGACAGCAGACTTAGCTAATCCAAGCTCTTCAGCTGCTCTGGTAATTGAACCTTGCTCAACAACAGCAACAAAAGTCGTAGGCAGTATAGAGAATATTGTTCTTTTCATGTGAACAATATATTCACAAAAAGCCTATTTTTCAAACAGTAGTTATTTGGCAATATCCTCAAACATTAAAAATAACGAGGTATTCATTATGACTATCATCACAAAGTTTGAGCTTAGACCTAAAGATAAGACGGGCAACTCATTAACTGAGTTTTTAACCCAAATATTACCTGCGACCAGAGAGTATGAAGGTTGCCAAGGTGCGCAGTTTGGTCTTTCTGAAAGTGAAAATAAATCCATACTTCTCCTCGAAGAATGGCGCACCAAAGAAACATTTGAAGACTATATTCAATGGCGAATTAGCACTGGCGACTTCGAAAAGCTTGGCATGTTGTTAGCCGAAGAACCCAGCATTTCTCATTTCATCAAAAATTAAGGGGCATAAGATGAGACTCACTAAATTATTAACATTATCGGCTTTCGTGCTCTTGTTCTCTTCAATGACTGTGCACGCAACATCTCCAGATGAGAAAGCATCAACAGACCAAAAACTCATAGTTGCGGTGTCGAAAGCGAGCAAAGCTTGGAAAGACGCCTTTAATTCGGGCAATGCTCAAGCCGCTGCTTCTTTGTACGAACAAGATGCAACTATGACAGCCGCACCTTTTGGCACTTTCAAAGGACGAGAAGCAATCCAAACATTTTGGTCCAATTTAGTAGAGCAAGGCTTTGATGATGTGGTCTACAGCAACACTGTCATCAAAGTTATTGATGAACAAACAATCAGTATTTCTGCAGACTGGCGCATGAATAACGCTAAAGGTGTCATCACCAATGAGTTATGGGTGATACAAAAAGATGGTAGCGCTCTGCTAAGAGAAGATCACTTCGAAGTGATACCTTAAAAACTCATCAATGCAGGTGTCTAAGGAGCTTTGATGACACCTGCATACCTATTAGGCTTAAGCAGCATCCTCTAGCGCTACTTCAATCATAGGCAGGAATCTTCCTGGAATACTTCCAGACTCTTTATTCCCCGTTACTTTAGCCCCCATAGCTAAGTAGAACGGTTTAGCATAAGGATCGCTTTGTGCCTCCATAGCACTACCACCGCAAGCTTTAGCTGTAGCTTTTGCATGCTCAAATAGAGAACGACCGACACCGTGCCCAATGGCCAAGGTGTCCACAAAAAGCGCTTCCAGCAGTACAGTCTCTGAATCCAAATTCTCCAACTTATAGAATCCCATCACTTCCCCTTCTTTTTCTGCTAGGAAGTAACGAAAATCATCATTCAAGATTTCCTCTTCAGTGTGGGAGAGTTCTTCTCTACACGAGTCCATAAACGCTTTGTCATATCCCCAGTAAGCCTTAGATCTTATTGCGATTTCTGAAATCTTACCTGCTTCTGATGGTTCAACTTTTCTTATTTCTACCATGAATCCTACCCTTCAAGTGTTTGTCTACATGACTCTTTATTAATGGGAATCGGGCTATCACAAATCAAGGTTATATGAGTGAAAAGTGAATAAAAAAGGTACAACTTATTTACAATACATGGCTTACGCAAATGGCGGTATTGTTTAAG
This sequence comes from Alteromonadaceae bacterium M269, assembly GCA_004353515.1. Taxonomy (GTDB): domain Bacteria; phylum Pseudomonadota; class Gammaproteobacteria; order Enterobacterales; family Alteromonadaceae; genus M269. The sequence goes on from SMNZ01000007.1 coordinate 88,361, forward strand.
CTTAAATTCAATTTTTTACTAAGTTCAAAGAACTACCAGATAAAATAATATTATTTATATGTGTGGATTACGTAATTATGAACTAGGCTAAATTGTTGAGAAGAAGTTTCACTAAAGCAATACAAACTCAACTTTAGTGTTTGATGGAATGTTGAAGGCAAATAATAATAAAGATGAGAAAAACGGTTAGCGTCAACAAACTCACCGTTGGCATGTATGTAGTTCGTGTAACAAAGTCAAGTGGTTCAGCGATAATGAAGTCGCAAGGCTTACTCAAAACTCATGAAAGCATAGAAAGACTGAAAAGCCTAAAAGTAAAAGAAGTCGAGATTGACACATCTAAAAGTAATAACAGGCCTACAGAAGAAACCGTTGTCGAAACACCAATAGAAGAAACTTACTTATCGAACACTGCACCACCAACAACTTCCATATCCAGAGAGATAAAAAAAGCTCAAGCAATGTATTCGAAAGCTCGAGAAACACAGCAAAAAGCTTTTGACAGAATCAGATCAGAAGGCAAGGTAGACATAGAGAGTTATGAAGAAATAGCTGCTGAGTTTTTAGATTCCATAATCAGAAATCAAGACGCTTTGCTATGCATGACAAAGCTCCAAAACAAAGACTCTTACCTTTTAGACCATTCAATTAATGTCGGTATTTTACTCGCCATCTTCGCCAAGCATCTTGGTCTAAGCAGAGACATCGGTCTAAAGCTTACATTGGCAGGGATTCTCCACGATATAGGAAAAATAAAAGTACCGGATGAAGTTTTATTAAAAAAAGGACGGTTAACCAAAGAGGAGTTTGAAGAAATAAAGAAACATCCTCAATACGGAGCAGACATCTTAACTGATGCAGGCATGGACGGTTTAACTATTCAAATAGCTTTACAACATCATGAGCGACTCTCCGGAAGCGGATATCCGTCAGGTTTGATAGAACATCAGTTGAATCAGTATGTCCGGATGAGCTGCATAGTTGATGTTTTCGACGCTATTACGGCAGAGCGAGTGTATAAGCCGGGAATGACCACTTTTCAAGCATTCAATGTCATCAAAAAGAGTGGCGATTCTGAGTTTGACGGTAAATTACTAAACCAATTCGCACGTGCTGTAGGGTTATTCTCAATCGGCACTGTGGTGTTGATGGAAAGTCAAAAACTAGCGATAGTGACGCAAACTAATTATGAAACCCCGCTCAAACCCTTCGTGACCACCTTCTATCACACAAAATTCGCCCGACATATTGAATCTACGACTGTGGATTTAACCTCCAAAAAAGCCAGTGATTCGATTGAAAGAGTCGTTAATCCCAAAGACTTCAACATCGATATAAATATACTGATCGAGCGATTCATTATCGATAGTTAAGCAGTTACTTCGTTCTTACTTTAAATGGTAGCAGGTGTCAGGAATCGAACCTGATAGATTTTCACTATAAGTTTGGAGCGCGCCAGCTCAAGCTATAATGGCACCTGCATCGTACTAGTACTCAACTATGGTTTAGTTACTTATTAACTTACTTTTTAAAATGGCGCAGCTACTCATAGAGAATTCGAACTCTTTTGTTTGAAGAACTGGCTTATTGGGAAAATAGTTTGAAATAGAAAATCTGCGGCTGCAATATCTAATCAAACAAACTAAATAGGGGGTGTTATGCCTCGCGATATTACCGTTATCTTAGAAAGGAAATCTGATATTGGCTGGCAGTTAGTTTTGTCAATGATAAGGAACGATTATTTCAACAGTGAAAGGCCACAGGAAAACTGGCTTAATAGTTCGATGTATATAAACGAATACTATCCTAAACCTATATACATTGAATATGACCCAATAGTTTGGGAGCTATTTGGCGTTTGCGGAAGGTTTGCAGAAAGCCTTCGTGGTATCCCTCTAGATTGTTGTAAAGAAATAAAAGAGGAGCACAAGTCATTTGGTGATGAAGCTTTTGATGAGCATTGGATAAGTTGTTCAGATTTTATATCTAACGTTAATGAGAGTGGCCGAAAGTCAGCCGAAGCCCATAAGCTAGCAGATTATATTAAAGAGTTAGGCAACCCAGAAGAGACAAGACTAATAATGTGGTTCAGCCAATAGCCATCAAAAATTAAGTAGTAGATAAAAGGTTTAAACTTAAACCTTTATCAAACTCTTTTTGCATCCGAAAAATTTAGCATATTTTCCTTAATTTCTTCTGGGTTGCCATATATCCCCCTGTCAGCCAAATCTAAAGCGTCCCAGTAAGAGGTTAACTCTTCGAAACCATGGAGGCTTGTCTCGTATGCAGACCAAAAGAACAGCCTTTTAGCAACTTTAGGATACTCTGCATCTCCATTTTTAAGAGCTTTAAAACATAGACCAAAAAATATTCGCATTGAGGCTTCTTCGTCATAGCCGCTAGACAATAAACTCAGCTGAGCCATTACTTCACTCCCTTTTGTGCTTCCAGCCAATTCAAGAACTTCGATGTTGGGTTCATCCTCTTTTACAATAATTGAATCAGCCCAATTAATAATCTCTTTTAAGTTGATAACGTTCAAAGGGAGAGCTTGGACATATGCATGTGCTAGATCATTTATATTCATAGTTTGTGTGTTTTAAAATGCTTAAAACTGTAATTTTTCCACACCTATTTCAGAAAGCCGGTCGCTACCAACCCCATGATAAAACCCAGTATTGTCCTTACGGCAATTCTTGCGAATATTTCTGCAGCAAGCTTGGTAAAAATTTAAAACTTTTTTCTCCTCATCTTTGAATTTTTCATATACACCATCTTTTCGCTTTTCGTTGGGTTTAAGAAAACTAAAAGTACTGAATAGACCCATATATATCCTTCCCTGATGCAGTCCTTTTTCATCTCGCCATGAGGGGGAGTAAAGCATGCCAGGCCCATGAGTAAAATAGCCATTTTGATACGGAGTAAACCATTCCAAATCGAGAAAGTTGCTTTTCGGAAAAATATCTTCCTTAAAAATGACTAAATCGTCGAACGAGATTGGGATGCTGGAAGGACACTGGTATATAGGCGCTGGCTTAGTCTTGGCTACACTAGGTATGATATAGCCGCCCCTACTAAATATGTACTCATGAAACTCAATGCGGTCGGGCTCGTCCATATAGAAGTTAATCTGCATTTTTCCCTTTTTTCTCCAACAAGTATTAGCTAACGGTGATTCATGAGATTACAACAATAGGTTGAGCATTTAAAATGCTTACCTCAAGCAACCTCATGACACCTAAAAGGATTTCGAACCAAAAACCCAATAAAATCAGTGAGTTACATAGCATATGTTTTTAAGGCAATTTAACGAAATGAAAAATTATCCAATTAAATCAATGGGATAGTAAAAATGGCGCAGGCGTCAGGAGTCGAACCTGAAAGACTTTCGTCACGGTTTTGGAATCCGCTTGTTTCGCCAATAACGGCACCTACATTTTGGTGGGCAACTCAGGAGTTGAACCTGCTGCCTCAATGCCCCCCTTCGTATTTAAGACGCCGGATTTACAGTCCAGTGAAGGGAAAGTTACCCAGAAGTTTAGAAAGAGACTTTTTCACCGTTGGCCAGAGTAATGCTCACATTAAACTCACCACCGACAGCTTCGACAAAAGCCTTCAGCTTTTTCAATGAAACATCACCGATACGTTTATTTTGCATCTTACTGACTGCTGGAGATTGAACTCCTGTTAATAACGCAACAACATCTAACTTGACGTCGCTTACATTCAGTTCCTTAACCATTTGGTTTGCGTTATCCATATTGATTGCCCTCATTTGATATTTATTCAGGGCATAAAAAATGCCCGGGTATAAGCCGGGCATTTTTGCTTTTCGAATTGATTCATCGCCAAGCGCCCGGGAGTTGTCACCCGAAGCAATTAGCTCAGGCGATTAATTTAAATGTAAATACCAATAATGTGTTATTCGAAAAGTCTTCATATTTGTTACCGATGTCGTTTTGATATGCGTACTCTAACTTAGCCTCGACATATGTCAAAACCCTTTCACTTTCCAAAATGGAAATTCAACAATTTCCTCAAAGGCTTGGAGATCAGAACGATATCCCTAATTACACAGCTCCTTCACTACCAGGATAGAAAGCAAACAAATAAAAAGGTGTACTTACGCTTTAAACTAACGTAGCATTGCCGCGCTTTAGAAGCTTAAAGCTTTATCTGTTACTGCACTGTGCGTCTCTTTTTCTTCTTTTATTAATGTTTAAGTCGAACCTGTATATACATTTGCTTTACTGGTTAATGTTTTACTTGTTTGCTCTATCGCTTTGTCGGTGGTTTACCACCAAATATTTAATTAATAAAAGGTTTCTAATATGTCTAATTCTGTAAATGGCGTAGTTAAGTGGTTTAATGAAGATAAAGGCTTTGGTTTTTTAACGCCAAGCGAAGGTGGAAAGGATGTTTTCGTTCATTTCCGTTCAATAGTATCAGACGGCTTTAAGTCTTTAACTGAAGGACAGCATGTCCAATTCACTATCGAACAAGGCCAAAAAGGCCCTCAAGCTGCTAATGTTATTGTAAACTAATAGCTCTGCCTTCTCTAAAGGCTAGTTTCAACTAGCCTTTTAAATGACCGTAAAACTCTCTCCTTGAATTAATCCTCAGTTATTGTCTTACAGTACATCTCCTTAATTACATATAAGTTTTAAAATATGATTCACACATCGAATGGTGTAAGTGTTGACGCACTGCCGCCTATTTCCACAATCTCAGTCAATAAATTCAACGTAGTTTTTAAAGATAGTAAAAAGCTAAAACGCGTTAGTTTTCAAAATGCCATTGAAACGAAAAAGTTCTTAAACTGGTTAGTGACAATCTGACTTGCCGAGTAAGTTCCCAAATTATGGATTGCTACTTTAATTCAGTTAAGCGGCACTGAGACTTTCTTCTCAAATCGACTTTGGGTCGTTCCTACTTTTCCTCCTAAATGTGAGAACAGAACGATATTCCCAATTACACAATTCCTTCACTAATCTGATAAAAAACTGCAACACAACACCTTTATTTTTGGTTTAAAAACTTACCAACAAAAACTAACTTTAAAGGAGAAATTCAATGGAAAATATCCGCCGTTTTTTAATCTGCGCCTGCATTGGCGCGACTCTATCAGCTTGCGATGACGATAATGTCGAGATAGTTGAAATAGAGAGAGAAGTCGTCGTTACAAATACTGTAACGCAAGTTGAAACTATCAACGTCCCCACTATAGTCACTGTGCCAGCTGGCGAAGGCACAAGTATCCAAGTCGGCGCTCGCCCTTTTTTCCTCGTAGAAGACATGGATGAAGGCGAGCTCAAAGATGCTTTAGAGCAATGCTCTGAGGGCCCTTTTTACACAACAGACTTTTCCATTGGCCACAGAGGTGCTCCTCTACAATTCCCTGAACACACCAGAGAATCTTATGTCGCCGCTTCTCGCATGGGTGCTGGTATCTTGGAATGTGATGTTACTTTCACTCAAGACCAGGAATTGGTTTGTCGTCATTCTCAATGCGATCTGCATACAACAACCAATATTTTGGCTACTGACCTTGCACAAAAATGCGATACGAACTTTATTCCAGCCGATCCTGAAAACGGTACCCCAGCGCAAGCGAGATGTTGCACCAGCGACATCACTTTGGCGGAATTTAAAACGCTACAAGGCAAAATGGATGCTTCTGATCCTACGGCTACAATTGTAGAAGAGTACCTGGGCGGAACAGCAGATTTCAGAACAGATCTGTATGCCAGTCGAGGAACTTTATTAACTCATGCAGAAAGCATTGAGTTATTCAAATCACTCGGCGCTAAGATGACACCTGAACTCAAATCACCTTCTGTTCCGATGCCTTTCAATGGCTTCACACAGCAAGATTATGCACAAAAGATGATTGATGAATACGTTGCAGCGGATGTTGATCCTGAAGATGTTTTCGCGCAATCATTCAACCTTGATGACGTACTCTACTGGATTGAAAATACACCAGAGTTTGGTGAGCAAGGCGTTTTTCTCGATGGTCGCTATGCAGATAGCTCATTCGACTTAAACGATCCTCCTACCTGGTCTCCCACTATGCAAGAGCTTGTTGATCAAGGGGTTGAGATCATAGCGCCACCAACTTTCTTCCTGGTCACGGTTGGAGATAATCAAGATATCGTCCCTTCAATCTATGCCGAAGAAGCAAAAGCGGCCGGATTAGATATTATCTCCTGGTCTCTTGAACGTTCAGGTCCATTGGCAACAGGCGGTGGTTTTTACTATCAGACCATATCTGATATCACTAATAACGATGGCGACCAGCTCGCTTTACTCGACGTTCTTGCTCAAGAAGTCGGTGTTTTAGGGATTTTCTCAGACTGGCCTGGCACTACCACATATTACGCAAGTTGCATGGGCATGGCTCCCAGTATTTAAAAAGCTATTCTCGACAGGGTGGGCTTCAATAGCTCACCTAATGCTTCAGGAAGAAAAGTTAAAACCCGTCTTATATAAATCTCGCCGTTATTCCTAATTTCAAGAATCTCCTGAAATACGAATATACAAAAGATACCAACCTAGAATCTGCCTATATTCGCTATATGGTATATATTTATTCTCGTAGGCGTTTGCATTGTGAGAGGTGGCAAACCAAATTCTTCAGGGAAACTATATGAAGCTTTCGCGAGTAACAAACATCACTATGTTGTCTTGTCTTATGCTAGGAGCCATTTCGATTGGGCTTCTAACGCTCATGTTCGAAAGCATCAACGCGGAAAGAAACTACGTTAATCGTCAAATGGAGTTTCGCAAACTTGGTAATCAACTAGGCAATGCCAGCGACTTCCTAACCAGAGAAGCTCGCCGTTACGTTATTTTCGGTGATAAGCGTCACTATGACGCATACTGGAGGGAAATTGAAGAGACTAAAACTAGAGATTCAGTTGTTACCCGCCTTAAGGAACTCAATGCACCCGAGAATGAATTAGCACTTATTGAAAAAGCTAAAGCCAATTCAGATGCTCTGATAGCAACAGAATATGCCGCGATGAAGGCTGTCGAGCGAGGAGATTTCGCCGCAGCACAAAAGCTCATGTTCGATGAAGAATATGATCGCAATAAGCGCATTATCATGCAGCCTATCGGTAAGTTCCAGCAGCTTATGAATCAGCGAGCTGAACAAGAATCCAGCGTAGCGAGAAATCGTGCGACTCAGCTTCTGTGGATCACTTGCCTTGTTATCAGCACCTTTATTCTCAGTGTTCTTACTCTGCTTTACTTTGTTTTCAATTCACGAGTGATAGCCCCCGTTACGCATATCACTTCAGCGATGGAAAAAATTATTGCGGGTAGTAAAGAACCGACAGATATTCCCAATAGTCATTTTTATGAAGTCAACGTGCTCACCAAAGCCGCTGATATTTTCCAAAAGAGTCTACTGGAAAATAGACAACTCGCAGAGGAGTTACTCGTACATCAGGATAGCCTAGAATCCACTATCCTTGAGCGAACCGAAGAGCTCAAAGAAGCCAAAGAAATGGCTGAGGAGTCCGCCCGTTTAAAATCCGAATTCCTAGCCAATATGAGCCACGAAATTCGCACACCGATGAACGGCGTCATCGGTATGACTAACTTGCTACTGGACACTAACCTCTCACCTAAGCAAGCAACCTATGCCAGTGCTGTTATGAGTTCAGCTGACGGGTTGCTGGAAATAGTGAACGACATTCTAGACTTTTCCAAAATAGAAGCTGGAAAGCTGGAGCTTGAGATCATTCCTTTCGATTTCCAAGCCGTAGTAGAAGAAGTAGTTGACCTCATTGCCCTCAAAATACAAACCGATGATTTAGAGTTGCTGCTGCGTTTCCAAGCCGATATGCCTCGCTATGTGATGGGCGATCCAGGCCGCATACGTCAAATATTACTCAACCTCTGCAGTAACGCTCTAAAATTCACAGAAGTTGGTCATGTCTTGGTCAATATTGATTTCAAACAAGATAAAAACGGCTGTATTGAATTTCACGCATCGGTACAAGATACGGGCATTGGTATTCCGCGTGACAAACAAGATTATATCTTCAATAAGTTCAATCAAGCTGACGGTTCAACTACGAGGAAATTTGGTGGGACAGGGCTAGGACTGGCCATATGTAAAGAATTAACTCATATGATGGGCGGTGAAATTGGCGTCACCAGCGCTCCAGGTGCTGGGTCTACATTCTGGTTTACGCTCCAACTAGCCATAGACGAAAATGCAGAAACTAGAGAACCCGATGATTTCATCGCGGATCTATCAGGAGTCAAAGCGATAGTCGTCGATGATAACGAAGTTGCACAAAAGATAGCTGCCGAGCAGATGCTCGCTAAAAACATGGATGTCACACTCGCATCTTCGGGAAGAGAGGGGCTTGATGTCATTAGAGAAGCTGCTGCTCTGGGAGAGCCCTTTCAGATTGGTGTTTTAGATTACATGATGCCAGGTCTCGATGGGTTCGAGCTGGCGAAAGAAATCAAGAGCGACGATACGTTAAAAGATATATCACTGTTGATGATCTCCTCCGCTCCAAGCAGAGATGACAACGACCGCATGCAAAAATCAGGTTTCAGTGGCTATCTAACAAAACCAACACGTAGCCACGATATTTCTCTTGCATTAGTTGCTATTCAGTCAATGCGCGAAGGTAAATCTGAGAATCGATTAGTCACTCGGCATTTACTTCACAGCGCCAGCTTCTCGAAAAGAAATACTGCAGAAGACGTCGACATTAACTTCGATGGCGCACAAATCCTTCTTGCGGAAGACAATGCCACGAATCAAATTGTTGCAACAACCATGTTAGAAAAAATGGGCTGTCACGTGACTCCTGCTGGCAACGGATTGGAGGCAGTTAAACTGATGAAACAAAGGCAATTCAACTTGATTTTTATGGATTGCAATATGCCCGAAATGGATGGCTTCGAGGCCACAAAACAAATTCGTAAACTGGAAGAACGTGACGGTTTCACAAAGACGCCTATCATTGCTTTCACTGCTCACGCCATGAAGGGTGATGACGAGAAATGCTACGCAGCAGGCATGGATGATTACATAACCAAGCCCGTTAAAAAGCAGGCTCTCTTAAGGGTTCTGAAGACTTGGTTGTTAAACGATAACAGAGTTATAGAAACAGATGTTCAAGCAAAGGTCGAGGAAGAAAGCAGTCCTGAAATTGATTCAGAAACGTTTGAACAAATGAGGGATTTGATGGGTGAGAAGTTCGGTACACTCATCGAAAAGTACATAAGAGTTAGTGGTGAATACGTTACTCAGGCGATAGAAGCGCAAGCCAACAATAACCCGAAACAACTCGCGGATGTTGCGCACCCTCTCAAATCATCCAGTGCCAGTTTGGGGCTAAAAGCCGTTTCCAGTTTGGCGAAAGATATCGAACATAAAGCCAGAGAGATTGAAGTGTCAGGAGTTGAAGATCTCAGCTCTCTGCAAACAAAGGTCAATGACTTACAGAAAGCTTTTGAACAAACAGTCAAGATACTCCAACAGGAAATGAAAGCTGTTGTTGAATAAAGGCAATAACCCATAGCTGATACGATAGTCAGTTTAGGGGGTTCTGCCATGCATTTCTTCTACAAACTAATTAATTTTATAGTCTTGCGCCAATAGCAGGGAATTCTTCTCGTTTGCTTCAGCAGCTTCTGCGGGTCGTAATACAAGCGAACCATTAATGTATAAGCCGTCCGGGCGTTCAATATCGTAAATAACCTCCTTATCGGCCCATGACAACAACGTTTCATGGCTTACGGTATAAGTGTTTCTATCAAAATAGTTATACACCAATAGAGACACATCAAACTTCACAATATCAGCAACTTCAATAGGTTTTGAGTGCGCGTAATTACTCACAACAAAATCAATATGATTTGAATCAATATCGATAATTTTGAGTAGTAAATATCGAAACTCTGCACTTGAAGAATTGTTAATTTGGAAAAAATCGACAAGATATAAATCATTGACTAAAGGTTGTTCAACTAATGCTAACCGCTTCTGATGCTGAACATCATTCCACGCCGCATATACAGCCAACAGTAAAATGATTAACCACAAATCGCTCAGACTTCTTAAGAATAACCAAAAATCAACCAGTCGCAATCTGCTTTGTTCCATGTATGTATCCATTCCAACCTCCTCTAGTTCATTAAATAGGCTAGTTCAGTTAATCCATTTTTAACAGCCATCCGCCATTGTATTTTGAAGATGCATTAAGATTTTTTGTTCAGTCGCTCTGTCATAGCTGAAGTGCCCACCTTCAAGTTCTATATGCTCTACTGAGTAGGAAAAACCTTTCTCATTTAAGTACTCAACGATTTCCAAAGCCATTCGGTTAGATGGCCATATCTCGTCACTCTTAGCGGATACTAAAAATAGTGGACCTTGAAGATTCTCAACAGGAATACGGGAGTTGTCGATTTGTGCAGTAGAAGCTTTTGACAGCGCGCTATCAAAAGCTTCTACATAATTTTTTGTAAATAATCCGCTCAACATATTCCATGACAACAAAGGGGCATCAATGTAATCCAGAGGCTTACCGTCAAGAAGCCAAGCTGGTTGACTGGTCGGGGAGCGCAGCGCGTTCCATGAAACATGGCTAGGATATATAGCCACAGTCTGCTTTATATTGTCAAAATGACTTCCAAGCAACAACGCCAGCTCAGCTCCCTTAGAAAAACCGAACAGAGCAATACATTGGCGATTAATTTTTTCATCTTCTGCTAACACCATGATGCGATCGTATATATCGTCTAATGAGAGTTTAACTGGACGGCTGGGGGTGTTTTTGGTACCAAAGTAACCTATTGATGCTACCGAAAGGCCATGCTCATTAAATTGTGTAAGAATACTTCGGTATTGGGGTGAAGCGAAAAGGTTACCGCCACTACTGCCATTAAGGATGATCACCAGAGGGTGCTTTTCACCATCATCAATAAACTGTTTTACCGTATCGGGTACATCCTTTTTGCTACACGCACCTAGTACACTCAGCAAAACGAGTATTATTATTTTTCTTTTAAGCATTTTTCACTCCCCATTAAATCTCACTGGTTGTCATCCAATCATATTGAGAAGGTTAAGTGAGCGCTGGAGTTTATTCGTGAGTGGTCAATTTTTCATGTTGAGTGGTCGTTAGACGGTTAAAGGCTATTGATTTTAGATGCGCAAAAGTAAATTTAGACTTCCCTACGGTAACTATTTTTTGAATATAGACGCGATATAACCATTCAAACATGTCATTCAACCATTCATGGATTCCATTAAGCAAAAATGGTTAAAGTCAGTAAACTGCATTTAGTGTCTCAGTAACTTTATTGTTACTAGAGCATGTTGATCTTTGCTGTACAGTTTTGCAGCGAATTGTTTGTTGTTTAGACAAAGAAGAGACTGTGTAGTGTAGCAATCTCCATAAACAGGCTCTGATGCAGGATAAATAACAAACAAACGCTGTCCTTTGGATTCGTTATAAAGGCATCTTGCTTTTTGTTATCAGCTTTTGACTTGGATGACCAAGCCTGCAAGCTGACGCCGCAATCAAAATGCCTTTATTTAGAACAAAATCTATACAGCAAAGATCAACACGCTCTAGAATAATGATTCTCAAAATCGTCAGCTATTCGTAGAAGAATTAATATCCGAAAGGAAGGGAGCTCATCAGATTAATGCAACTATTAAACAATAAAGAAATGAAAGCTGCATTTGCTTTGTCAGCAGGGCTTTATGCTATCCCAACGATTCAAAACTGGCCCGCAGGACAGAGCATCGGTTGGGAATTTCTCGTTGGAAATTTGTCGTGGTTGATGCTCTTTTATTGGGGTCCCCTTGCTTTGCTATTGTTTTTAGACAGTCGATTGTTTTTATCACTAAGCTGGCGAACGCCTGTGTTATGGATAATCTATTTCTTTACAATGCTCATAGGTATCTCGGTAATCGGTATCATTCTAGCTAGGCTCTTTCCTAACTTTGTTATGTCTGCCTTTACTTTGACCTTTTCTGCGTTTTTATGGTCTACCTTCAACTTTACTCTCTACCGAGCATTTTTATTATATAAAACCTTACAAGTGGAACGACTGGAGAGAAAGCAAAGTCAATTAAATACCCTCAAGCAACAGCTCAACCCCCATTTTTTATTTAACAGCTTAAATACCGTCTCAGCTTTTGTACACGAATCCCCTCAGGAAGCCGAAGAAGCGATTCTCAATCTCGCAGAAGTACTGCGTTATAGCTTGGACGTTACTGCACAGGATAAAGTTAAAATTGTCGAAGACATACATGTATTGCAGCAATACATTCAGCTAGAGAAAGCAAGGTTTTCTGACAAGCTTCAGGTTTTATTAAACGTATCTGACGATTGCAAAGACAAAATGCTACCTCCTATGTTGCTCCAACCACTCGTCGAAAACGCCATAAAACATACCCAACAATGGCCGCTTAACATCAGTATTGATATTAGCTTGGTAGGAACCGACCAAATTAAACTTGTTGTTGCGGACAACGGAGGTGGGTTAGACCAAGAACTTCAAACACCAACTAAAGGGCATGGGTTACGCATTACTAAAGAGAGAATTTCGTTAAATCAAGGTGCAAGCATTCGCTTTGAAAACAACAATGACACTCAAGGTCTAGGCCTTAAAGTCACTATGGTGTTGGATTTATGAGAGTGTTAAAAGTATTAATTGCTGAAGACGAAGTCCCGGCACTCAAGAGGCTCAAACGTCAGCTTTCACAACTCCCCTATATTGATGTTATTGGTCACGCAAATACTGGGCTAGAGGCTCTCTTAGTAGCGAAAACACTGGATGCGGACGTGATGCTACTAGACATTCAAATGCCAGGTATCAATGGCATTGAAGTCGCTAAGCAGCTCAATGATCGTTGTTTAGTCATATATACGACCGCTTACAAACAATACGCTGTTGAAGCTTTCGAACACGCTGCCGTTGATTATCTATTGAAGCCCTACAGTATTTCCAGGCTAGAAGAAGCCTTGTCCAGAGCAAGGCAAAGGCTAAATACGACCACTCAAATCGAACATGTAAAGCGCATTAAAGTATCGATTGGTAAAACGGACCGCTACTTCTCTCTCAACGAAGTCACACATTTCTCGTCCTTTGAGGGTGTCACTATGGTTAACGGAGGCCATGGTTGCTTGCCTATAGACACAACATTATCTGCCATAGAAGTTGAATTACCTGATTATTTTGTGCGTGTGCACCGTAATGCCATTGTTAACATTCACAAGATCATTGAAAGTAAGAGGCAACTAAATGGGACTTTGTCTCTACGATTGCTTAATCAAGATTCAACTGTACTTACGAGCAGAAACGGGGCTAGAAAGCTTAGAACATCAAACTTACAGTAATACTAAATCTGGAGTTCACAAAATACGTACGTTGATTAGATTTGCACCTAGTTTAGAAAAAAAGCGGGCTTGAGCCCGCTTTCTATCTACTAATTAAAGGTCTGTCCGTTATTTCTGCTTCCAGGTGAGTCATTCGAGGCTGACTGCCAAGAAAAGTCACTGTAGCGATTGCCCGATCCCGTTAGCTGTAATGAATAACCAACCGGTGTTGAGCTAGTTTCAGATACGCCAATATCGGTTGACGTCACGCCATTAGCATCACCGTCTGTCGCAGTAAAAGTTCCTTCGTAGCTGATAAACTGAACAACACTTCCATTATCGTCTATCAGTGCAATCCCATCTGGTGCGCCATTTTGAAGTCCACTGATGTTAAATGAGCGTGTACCAAATCCGTTTTGTTGATTGCTGATAGTGCCTGATAGGTTTGTGGTTTTATAAACACGTCCGCCATTGCCGTTATAAGCAAGCAATTTCCAACCGCTTAAATTAGTTCCGGCTGTTCCTGCCACTTCAACAAACTCACCTGTGTCTGAACCATTGTTGTCGTAGTGAAGCTCATTAATCCAAACCTCTGTTGAATTAGAACCGCCAGAACCACCACCGTTGTCACCTCCTCCTGAGCTACCACCGCCAACTCCAGAACAATTATCTTCGAAAACACAAGCTACGTATTCGGGGTGATCGATAAATGGATTGCGGTTTCCTTGGTAGCTAAACACCGCTTCATTGTGGCGTCGCTCGAAGTCGTCAACGGGATCGTCCTTATGCCATTGGATCAACGTCGACTTTAAGCCCATATACGCAACTGAAATATTGGAACCTGTGTTGGAGTTACCTATCAGTGAGCGGTTATCCGTTAAGATTAGATCCGGCTCAGAACGTCCAGTGATTGAGTGATTACCACCTTCGTAACGCACGGCCAAGTACATCAACGCCCTTGCAGTATCACCTTTTCTATCATCCCAAGTTTCCCAACTGCCGATGTACCCAGAGCCTTTTGTATGGTTAGAGTCACTTGATGTGCCACCACGCCCATGGTTAGAAAGTGTCGTTTTTGCACTACACCCAGAGTTACAATCAGCATAAGGCTTGTTACTTCGACTGGAGTTATAACCACTGTCAGTCAGAAACAAGTGATGCGCATCAGTGTAAGGGTAATTTCCACTACCATCTCTTGGAAAACCATATGATTTTGGCCAAGTATGCTCGCGGTTATAGTTAGAATTCCCACCACCAGCTTTGGGGTAGCTCGCATTTTTATACAGACCAATGATCCTAGAAGAGTTATTAGGGTCTTGGTCAGCGCTTTCTAATATATCCCAAGTGTCTGTTGCACTTGAGGTATAAGGAAAGCGTTGATGGTCATCAATGATTTCATGAAGAGAATCATGCATGACCTGAGCGTTTGATGGGTTGATTGAATCGTAGTAGCCACTTGGGATAGCGGCTTGAACTGAACTTACTAAGAACATGGCTGGTACAGCAAATCCAGCAATGCATTTATTATGGTTTTTTCGCATTACTTTTACCTTTTTTATAGTTAAGTTTACGCATCCGAACAGCTCAAAATTCGAACTATTCAGAAGCGTTCCCTAACACTAACTGTTGTTTATATTTCAGCCAACTAAAATGTGAAATAAATGTTACATACTAGTGACACACATATGATATTTTTATAAACATAAAGATTTTATTTTGAGCAGGTTTCATCCCCATTCCTACTTAGGCATGGAAGAAAAATCACCTATGAGTTTGAGTTCACTAAAGTGCAATATTGCTGAGCTAGCATTTGTAGACACAAGTTAATCGGCTACTGCCTTGATCACCAAAGTCCGTTCCATTCTCGAGAATTCACCTCTAACTTTAATCCTTGTGGGCGGATTAGCGGCTTTCTCTGCTTATTTTTCGATGTACGCTTTCAGAAAACCTTTTCTGGCAGCTCAGTTTCAAGCAGTTGATGGATGGCATATCGACTTCGATTTTAAGTCAGCATTGATTATTGCTCAGGTCATTGGCTACACCCTTTCCAAGTTTATTGGCATAAAGGTTGTGTCTGAAATGCCTTCAGAAAAGAGGGCCCTTTCAATTCTTTTATTAGTAGGATTATCTTGGTTAGCACTTGTTGGTTTCGCTGTGCTTCCAGCGCCTTACAACCTCATTATGATGTTAATCAATGGCCTACCTTTGGGAATGATATGGGGGTTAGTGTTTGCCTTTCTGGAAGGACGAAAAAGCACTGAAGTCCTTACTGTTATTCTGTCAGCAAGTTTTATTATCGCATCGGGGATTATGAAATCAGTTGGCACTTGGTTAATGCTTACCTGGGGCATTACTGAGTTATGGATGCCGGCTATTTCAGCTTTAATCTTTTTCCCATTGCTTGCTTTATCGCTGATAGGACTTTCTTGCTTACCTCCTCCTAGCATTGAGGACGAACTAGCGAGAACAAAGCGTGTACCTATGGACAAATGCGCGCGCAAACAATTCGTTAAAGAGAACTTTGTATGCCTAATGTTTTTAATTGCGGCCTACGTATTTTTTACCGCATTGCGCGATATACGAGATAACTTTACCACTGAGCTGTGGCAGGAGTTAGGTTACGGCGGACAAGCATTGATTTTCACTCTCAGTGAACTACCTATCACCTTGATTGCACTGGTTATCATCTTTGCAATGAAATATGTCAAAGATAACTACCGTGCTTTCTTTCTCACCCAAACCGTCATCATTTTTGGCGCTCTACTTATCGCAATTTCCACATTTGCTTTCGAAAGCAATTACATTGATGCTGTCAGTTGGATGATACTTTCTGGAATGGGGCTTTATATCGCCTATGCACCCTACGGTGCTTTGTTATTCGATAGACTATTGGCAGCCAAAAGGTTTGCCGGTAACGCAGGCTTCATTATCTACCTCGCTGATTCTGCTGGCTACGCTGCAACACTAAGCATTTTGCTGGCTAAATACTTTGTTTTCGACACTCAAAACTGGTTGTCGTTTTACATTCAGTTAAGCTATCTCACCGCTTTTATGGTTTGTGTATTCATTGTTGGCTCTATCCTGCTAAACACATTCTCATCAAACAGGTTCTCTGCACAGCAAGTAACGGCTTGAAAGTATTCGCTTAGCTCCCCAAAGTCAGCTTATTACCCGACTTAACTAAACGCTTTTGCTGAAATTCAATGGTTTTATACTTCGGCGAGGTTATGGTATCAACCCCAACAAATGTGCTGAGTCCTTGCTTTCTAGACAGCTCTATTCGGGTATATCCCTGATGCAAACTGTTGAACCAACTGACTTCATTCTCGTGTTGTGCAAATAGCCTGTCGAATTGTTCAATTTTGTCCTGATGCCAACCCGCTGCCACAAATTCGCTTGGCGAAGTTACGCCACCAGTGCTGAGCTCGATTCCCATTGCTTTACCTTCGTCATCAAAAAGTGTATTGGTCATAAAGCTATGGCTATCACCGGATAGTACGAGTAAATCCTGAGCTCCAACTTGCTGACATGAGCGATAAAAGCTCTGCCTCGCAGACGCATAACCATCCCAAGTATCGGTATACCAAGGTAAGTTTAGTCTTCCGTATTCCCCCATATATTCACTGGCTTTAGGGAGATTGTCGGCGAATAGACCGTGCTCAATAATATTAGGCAAAAGAAGACGCGCCATTGGACTCGCTGAACCAACCAAGCGCCATGGCTGCTTCTGTTTAACCGAGTCACTAATAGAATCTACAGCAAACTTCGCCATATCTTCGCTCATCATTCGACGAGAAGGAGCGCCCAAAACCTCTCGCATAAAGCGGTTTCTACCACCTGGCTGTCGCAGCATGTCCTTATAAGCCCAAGGCCCCTGCTCTTCTTCTCTCGCAGAATGCCTCGTTTCAAGTAGTGTTAAAGTTGCCAAATCACCAAACTGATAACTGCGCATATAGTCAGCCCGACTTTGCCCTCTTTGAGGCTCCCTAATAGGCATCCATTCGTAATACGCCTGTAGAGATGCTTTCTGCCTATCTAGCCATTCACCCTCGATGTCCGGTTGATGATTCTGTGCCCCATCAACCCATGCATTATTAGCACTCTCGTGGTCATCCCAACAAGCGACAAAAGGGTGGCTTGCGTGCATGTTTTGCGCTCCCTTGTCCGTTTTATACTGTGCATGTCGGCGCCGATAATCCTCAAGACTGATGATTTCATTCGATGGCTCATGCAAACGTTGCAACTCACGCCCCGTTTGACTCCCCCATCCATCGGCACCGTATTCGTAGATGTAGTCGCCCGCGTGAAAAACAATATCAACCTTAGAATCACGGGCGATAGCGTCGTACGCATTAAAGTAACCAAATGGAAAGTTAGAGCAGGATACAAGCGCAACACCTAAGCGCTCTAATTTTCCCTGAGTTAATGTTTTAGTTTTTCCAATCGTTGAATAGCGAGCTCCATATTGGAAACGATAGAAGTAAGTTGTTCCCGGTATGAGCTTGTCAGGCACAACTTTTATTGTGTAATCACGAGACGCTGAGGTACTAACTGAGCCTTGCATTGCTATCGCATTGAAGCTTTCATCCAATGCTATTTGCCACCTTACCTGTGCTTTAGATTCTGTTGTTGTGACTCTCGTCCAAAGTACAACACTGATGTGATCGGGATCACCACTCGCTACACCATGTTGAAAAACAGATAAAC
The DNA here is from genome assembly GCA_004353515.1 of Alteromonadaceae bacterium M269. GTDB lineage: Bacteria > Pseudomonadota > Gammaproteobacteria > Enterobacterales > Alteromonadaceae > M269. The sequence continues at coordinate 106,435 of SMNZ01000007.1, forward strand.
CGTCGACTTCCGATTCTCGTCCTGATGCTCTTAAAAAAAACGGAACCCCGGCGGTCGCGGAAGCCATCAGCGTTAGCATGTCTCTGCGATTCATTGCCATCGTTTACACTCCTAAGACGTCGTTACGAGATCACCAAGAATTTCTTTCAGTGGTGTTAAAAACTCATCGTAGTGCTCCCATTGATTCACAGCACTACGATAAATAGGTTGACGCACCTGCTCTGAGCTGGGTGTTCGAACGGGTCTCTTGGTCTGATGGAAATCTACGCACGCTTGTTCGAAAGGCAGGCCACAATAATCCAGAATTCGCCTGACTTGCTGTTCCAAATCATCATGCAAGTCCTCATGTTGAACCCTTAATACACGCCCCGGTAAGACATCGTCCCAATGCTGCATGATGTCAACATATCGTCTGTAGTATCGGCCAATATCTTCTAGCCCGTAAGTAAAGTCCTGTCCTTCAGCAAATAGCTGTTTAAAACCCGAAAAACAGCAAGCCATCGGCTCTCGGCGGGCATCAATAATTTTGGCATTGGGTAACATGAGTTGAATAAAAGGAATATGTCGAAAGTTATTCGGCATCTTATCAATGAAGAATGGCGCGCCCTGTCGATGAGCAGCCGTATCTTCTATATAACGCTCCCCCATTGATACCCATTGCTCGGGTGTCAGCTCATTCAATATGCCAGGATAACGAGGTGTATCATGAGTGGCTAAACGGCCGTTTAAGTGATGCGCCATGCTAATGACATTAGCTAATTCCATAGTGCCGTCAACCTGGCTATGTGAAGCCAAAATCTGTTCAAGTAATGTTGAGCCAGCTCGAGGCAGCCCAACAATAAAGATGGGATCTGGCGATTGGCAACCGTATCCAATGCGTTTTTCAAAAAAATCAGCATCGAAATGCTCTGCCTGAAAATCCAGCTCGTAAGCAACTCGGTCTAATTCATATCGGCTATTCGCTTTTTTCAGTGCATTTCCTTTCTCGTAAAAAGTAAAGGATCGAATATACTCTTTGCGATCTTCGAAAGCCTTACCTAAAGCGAAACACAAATGTGCTTTATCCTCAGCAGACGTCTTTTCCAAGCCTTCCATTTCTCGCATTAAGCTCAGTTCGTCATCGCTAAAACGGTAGGTTTTCAGGTTAGCCAGGCTCCAAAAAGCATCTCCGTGATCAGCTTTGGCTTTATAAGCCTGTCGATAAGCATCAACAGCCTCTTCTACATGACCGATTGTCTTTAAAGCATGTCCTTTAGAAACAAGAACCGTATGTGCATCTTTCTGTTTAGTCAGGGCTTGGTTATAAGTTTGGACCGCTTTATCAAATTCCCCGCTTGCCTGCTGCGCATTAGCTAAGCTAACGATAAAACTCGTATTGTTTTTATCGGCGTTATACAGAATAGTCGCCTGTTCCAAAGCTTTATGGAATTTCTGACGACGATGTAAAACGTTAACGTAATCAAACCTCGCGCGAATAAAATCGGGAGCAAAGTTTAGACAACTCTCTAACAGGTATTCTGCATCGTCTAATATCTGAAACTCACTGCCCAGCTCTGCCAGCATGCGCATAGCTTCAACATGACGAGGGTTGCGTTTAAGAAAATTGCGGCAAATTTGTTCCGCCTTGTGAAGCTTTTTTTGATGAATATAACTAGCGACTGTCACTAACTCACGAGGCAAGCTAGCTAACCAGACACTATAATGTTTCGCTTCTTCTTGACGGTAATAACCAAACTCATTAGCCAGTATTTTCCAGCTCGCTAATAACGTTGGATTGATTGTCACTGCTTTATCAAAGGCATTAATGGCTTCTTGTTTACTCCCTAAAGCCAGCAGGTTATAACCTCTTTCTTGATAACCTCTTTCATAATCTGGTGCATAAGACAAAAGTGTGTCGAGAGAATCCAAAGCCTCTTGGAACTGTTCGAGTTTACGTTGGCAAACTGCCAAACAGTATCGGCTTTCGCTATCTTTTTCATCTTGCTCAAGCGCTTCTTCAGCTAGCGTTTTAGCCTGCTGAAAGTGACCAGCCTGGATTGCCAATTTAATGGGTTGAGATAAAGAAGGATTGTTTGGCTGCACGGACATAAAGCTAAGCACTACTTAAATGAAATAAACCTATATAGCGCAACTTTAACAGCGCACTATATAGGTTTTATGACAAGCCATTGGTTTAATAACGATAACTTAGACGAAGCCCTGCCGTTCTTGGGCGCGTAGGAATAACACGGAAGATGTTATCCGGTGCACCTGCTGATAACTCACCCAAGCTGTCGGTCAAGTTATCCACGAAGAAAGTCGCTGTCCAATTTTCTGTGCTCACACCCAGTGTCAAATTCACTTGTGTGTAATCATCCAGCTCAAAGCGTCCATTTTCTGCCAATGATGTGAAGCGTTCACCAGTAAACTGCCCAATGATCTGCCCAAACCATGTATAGTCGCCAACGTCGTAGCTGTAGCGAGCTCCAACCACACCTTCGTAAGAGGGTGAATAAGGTAAGTCAGAACCTTCAGGTGCAATATTCACCAGCGTATCTGGAATCTCAACAAGCTCCGAATCTAAGAAAGTGAATGACGTAAATAACGCCAAGTTTTCAGTTGCTGCCCACTCAAGATCAAACTCTAAACCCTGTTGTTCCGCCGAGCCTACGTTATCAAAGAAAGCCACGTTAGAAATTGAAAAGTCGAGAACACCTTGCTGTAGATCGTCAAACTCGACATAGAAGACTGCACCGTTGAATCGTAATGTTTTATCTAGCAAATACGCTTTCCATCCGAATTCATAGTTCACGACATCATCTGTATCAAAGAAGAACGGAATGTCATCGGGACCATTACCCGTACCATTTCGGTTGAAGCTCCCTGACCTAAATCCTTCAGAGTATGTTGCGTAAAGCAATACTTCATCTGTTACATCCCAGCTAACATTAAATTTAAAAATAGTATCCTCGAGCGTTGCCGGTGTCTGTCCAGCAAGAGTCGCATCAACATTAAACCCGGCATCTGCTTCTGGACCGGCGGCTCGCTGACCAAAGCTCGCTTGTCCAGTTAAGCCAATATCAATGCTGTAGTGTCTAAAGCCCGCCGACGCCGTTACGCTATCACTAAAATCATAAGAAAACTCACCGAACACAGATAATTCTTCTCTGTCTCGAACAAAGTCATTGAAGAAAGTCGTTCCTGGTGCTCGAACATTAGGATCCGAAGCAAAAGCATCAGGAATCGGGAAGTTAGGCTGGAATCCCGCGGCAATAGATGATGGGTATATCAAATCCGTACGCTCGGTAATTTCCTGATCATCATAGAAAATACCACCGATAACACGCCAATCCTTTTCAACATCGGTTGCAAAGCGCACTTCTTGAACAAGTCGTTCAGTTTGGAAAAATACATCAGCGATTAACTCTGGCGTACCACAAACATCATATCCGGGAGTACAGATGTAGTAAGGGATGAAAGGGCCATTATTGGAATAACCGGTATAGTCAGTGCGACCTTCAAACACCCTATCGGTGTAAGAGCCGTTGTATATCAGCTCTAGATTGTTCACTTTACCGTTTAGTGTCCAAGTCGTTAATTCCAGCTCATCTTCACCATTGTCCGGTGTAAACGTTTGGACATTGAAATCATCGTCAGTACTGACATCAGGCTCAAATTCGAAAACCCCTTCAGAGTCTATCGTCTGGCTAACGTGCTGAACATAAAGGTCCCAATCATCGTTAAACGCATACAAAGCACTTGCACGGAAACCGCTAAAAGTAACATCGTTGAAGTCATCTTCAACGACAGTTGTATTTGCGATAGTTTCTCGAACTGAAGGCGTGACACCAGAGTTGACCAAGCCAGGGTTAGTCAAAGGTAATTGACGTGTCGCAGGAATATTATCGACAAAACCACCGTCAGTCGCATTGTATCCAACAAACCTCACGGCTAACTTCTCTTCGATAAGAGGTATGTTAACAAAGCCTTCAGTTTGACGACTGTCTTCGCCACCGCGAGTCGAAGAAAAGCCGATGGTACCTCCAACTTCAAATTCATCCAGCGCAGGTTTATTAGGTAATAATCTAACAGTACCAGCCTGAGAACTAGCTCCGAACAGAGTCCCTTGCGGACCTTTAAGAACCTCAATACGATTTAAGTCTGCGGCGTACAAGTCAATATTACGACCACCAGTCGATATAGGAGCCTCATCAAAATACAAAGCGGTACTCGGTTCTGCCGCCAAACCAGAAACACGTAGACCAGTTCTCCCTGGCGTGATACCACGGATAAATATCTCCTGTTTACCTGGACCTTGCCCTTGTGCGCTGACACCGGGCAATAGAGAAACATAATCTTCAAACTTATCGATACCAAGTTCTTCAAGCTGCTTTTCTGTCACCGCTTTCACGGTAATTGGCACATCCTGTAAGCTTTCAGCACGTCTTGACGCTGTAACGACTATAACCTCAAGTTCAGCGGTTTCATCATCAGCAGCTTCCTGAGCATAAAGATTAGGCGTTGCAGCAATAAGAGCCAACGCAATTGGTGATAGAGAGCGAAGCGCGCTGTATTTGTAGCAGCGCTTGGTCGACAAAGACTTGGTGTACATAATGCTTTCCCAAAGAGTGAGACTATTTTTAGTTAAATGATTTATATAATCTTGTGTCTCAGCAGAACCCCAAAAAACACGGAAATCCAAACAAAAAAAACACAAAACCAAAAATATCAAAAACAAATGACATATTTGTTTCACTTATTAGAAAGTATGATGAATTAAATCAAAGTATTGATTTTAGTGAATTTTACTAAATAGAAACTTAAGCTAGTTAGGATTTATGATAGTTAAAGGAAGCGATATGAAAATAAAAAATGAAGTTAGATGTTGTTTTATGTTGATTTTGGCCAAAATATCAACAATATTCCAGACTATAATGCGGATCCGCAAACAAGCGATGTATTACGCCACAATCACCTGGACGTTATTTAAAGATTCAGCAAGCCGACCTGTTGGCTCGGCATCAGTCACTAAGATACCGATTCGGTCGATATCGCAAACATGCAAAGGAGCTCTGCGATCGAATTTGCTGCTATCCATCACCGCGATCACTTTCTTTGCTCTTTTTATTGCGGCTCTAGCAAACTCAGCTTCTTCAAGTTGAAAATCACAGAGGCCATCTTCAGCGTTAATTACTGAGCCACTAATAACACAGATATCTGGCGAGAATTTCTGGACGAATTCAATCGCGCTATAACCAAGGGTCGACATACCTGAATCAGATGCCTCTCCACCCGCCAAGAAAACCCGATTGTTATTTCGGCCGCACAATTCTCTTGTAATTTCGAAGCCATTAGTAATGACGGTCAGTTGCTTTTGTTGAGTTAAATAGCGCGCCATCCAAAAAGTCGTTGTGCCACTTTCTATTGTTATAGTCGTGCCGTCAGATATTAGTTGCGCAGCTTTTTCCGCTAACTTCTGCTTTGCCCCAACTCGATGATGCATCCGCTGACGAAAGGGGCTTTCAATCAATGCTCCCGGTAAACGCACACCACCGTGGACTTTCTGCACATGCCCTTGTGCGTGCAATTGTTTGACATCTCGACGGATGGTTTCATCAGACACACCCAATTGCTGAGCGAGATCAAGTATGGTGCAATTCCCTTTGAGTTCTATCGTTTTTAGTATTTCAGCTTGTCGCGTTATTGCGTCCACTCTCAGATCCTAAGGCTTTTAATGTGCTAGAGCATGTCTATTTTTGCTGTATTAATAGCACGTTAAATGGGCATCACAAAATGCTGCCATTTAAAGAGACAATATTTTGTAAAGATCTGACGAGTATTTAGGCGAGAGACCGTCCTTAACTGGCTACAGGAAACCTGGACGACCTCTCGTTATCTTATTAGGAGTTTGTGCAATATTGAGTGAGCTACTTAATATGTATTAAGGAACTTATTCAGCACTCCACTCAGTTGGTTTAAATGCAGCGTCGAGTTGCGTACCAGTAATATGGTTAGTGTAGTTAGACATCAACTTCAGGCTTGTTCCTAGAACAACTTCAAGCACAGTTTGCTTAGTATAGCCAGCCGCTAAAAGTGCTTCTACATCGCCATCTTCTAACCAGCCACGTGATTCATTAACCTTGGCAGCGAATACACGAAGAGCTTCTAATTTAGGATCTGCAATAGGCGTTCCTGCACGCAGTGACTCTATAACGTCATCCGGCACACCTGCGCCTTTTGAAATTGCAGTATGAGCAGCCATACAGTAAGTGCATCCGTTAAGACGGTTGTTAGTCATTAGAATAATCTGTCTTTCAGTTTCAGATAAATCTGCCTTACCGAAGATACCATTCAGCGTTAAGTAGCCCTCAAGCAATGATGGTGCCTCTGCCATATTTCCCATGAGGTTAGCTTCAATACCAAAGGCTTTCTTTGCGCTTTCAAGGAAAGGTTTTGATCCTTCAGGTGCAGTATCAATTCGATAAGTTGTGAAATTCGTCATTTGTATTCTCCAAAAGTGATAAAATAGTTTGTACCAAGCGGTTTAAATAGATTAGATCAGTCTAAACCAATCGGTCAATACATTTTCATGCGAATTTTGATCTAAGATATTCTTTTAGAGGTTTAAGCGATCTAAGATTAGGAAAGGTAAAGGCTGAAACAGGAGGCTTCGTTTAGTTCTACAGCCTTTGGTAATAGATTATTTTAATAGATGCATTGCTTGAGATTTAATAACACGCAGGCTTTCTTCATCGAATACTCCACGAGCTAGAACGCGTAAACCAACAACCAGAGTAACGAGTCCTTTCGCTGTTTCACTAGCACTAACTGATTTAGCAATGCTCTCTTGTTTGTGCCCTAGCTCTATTTGCTGCCTGAAGAACACTTCCATCTCACTCATACTGTGTTTGACTAGCTTTTCTGTCGCTGCATCATGATTAGGGAGATCGAGCGCTGTATTGACCATCAAGCACCCTTTTTTGCAGCCCCGAGTCACACTTTGCTCTATCAATGCATCAAAGAGTGAACCGATTGCCTTTAGGGGATCTTGCATTTGCGACAGTTCGTCCAGCATCGCTTTACGCTGTTCATTGTCGTACTTTAATAAGCTTTGGGTAAACAGCTTTTTCTTGCTGCCAAATGCATTGTAGAAACTGCCTTTATTGATACCAATGGCGGCCAATAAATCAGACAAAGACGTGGCCTCATAGCCTTTAGCCATAAAGACACTGATCGATTGATCTACCGCTTCATCTAAGTCGAATGATTTTTCCCAAGGCATAGGTACCCACCTTTGACATAAACACAAAAACGCAGTTTATACCAAATGGTACAAAAATAACAAGCATGAGCATTCAAAAACACCTGCCAAGCGTTTTATTAGCGGTACTGGGAGCGATACGTTAAACTAACAACCAACTAACTAAAGCAGACAATTCATGATCCACAACGATGTCCTTCGCCGCATCCGCTACGCTCTTAGAATCAATGATTCAGCGGCTATCTCTATCTTCAAATTAGTCAATTACGATATGGAGGAAGAATACCTCCAGTCCATTATGAAAAGAGAAGATGAGCAAGGCTACCTCCCCTGCCGCGACAAAATAATCTCTTTATTTCTCGATGGCCTGATCATCAAAAACCGTGGTAAGCAAGAAGGTGTTGAGCCTAAAATACTCAAAGGCGGCGAGCGCCTGAGCAATAATGAGGTTCTGCGTAAAATTCGTATCGCAATGAGCTATAAAGACGACGATATGATAACCCTACTGAAAATGGCTAATTTTCGCATGAGTAAAGGGGAATTATCTGCCTTATTCAGAAAACCTGATCACAGAAACTACAAAGCCGCAGGCGATCAGGTTGTGCGTAACCTACTGCAAGGTATGGTCAGAAAGTATCGTCCAGATGCCAAAGATTCAGCACATTCAAAAGAGCAAGTTCAAGCTCGAGTAGATGCAAAAGCTAAAGTACGTCAGTCAAAGACTAAACCTAAGAAGCCAGGCTCAGTTTGGGGATAGCGAACCGTGAAGATAGCACTTGTTGGTGAAACAGTACTAAAGACACCTGCATCGGCAGTTAGTGTTGAAGACATCAATACACTCGATTTCCAAAGCTTTGTGCATGAGCTTAAACAAACCATGTTAGACGCTAACGGAATTGGTATTGCTGCGCCACAAGTCTTCGATTCACGAGCAGTTATGATCATCGCTTCAAGACCAAACCCAAGATATCCCGACGCACCAGAAATGGCGCCTTTGGTGCTGATTAACCCTCGCATTATTCAACACAGCGAAGATCAAACAAAAGACTGGGAGGGTTGTTTATCGGTCCCAGCGCTCAGAGGCAAAGTTAAACGCTACAATTGGATTGAAATCGAATACCACGATATTTGTGGCGAGCTCATATCCTGCAAATTCGAAGGGTTTGTGGCACGTATTTTCCAACATGAGTACGACCACCTAATTGGCAAAACATGGCTGGACCATATCGAATCAACAGAAGATATAGTTGCCGAAAGTGTTTTATTTCAATCGGCGTAATTTATCTATGATTTGTGCGCATTGCCGTTAAAGTTAAGCCCCCAGTCAAAGACTTCTTGCCATATCTGTGCAGCGTTTTTCTTGAAATAGCCCATGTGATCCAGCACTTTAAGTCCGTAATCTTTCGGTTTCATATCAACTGTTGTCAATTGCGCATTAGCGTAACCTTTGCAGAAAGCATCTCGTGATGCGGGCTGTGCCCATTTGTCATCTACCGCATTGATCGCAACCAAGGGTTTGTCGAAGCGTGCAAAAAGTTCTGAGACATGAGGCATATCAGGATCATCGAAGAAATAATGAGGGAACTGACACCAATACTTCCAGTCGCGATAGACGTTGATGGGAAGATCTTCACCTAATCCCAATTTATTCCAAGGCAAGTAACCGTAAATACGCACTAAAAGCGGTGCTGCTACATGCCAAAGAAATCTGACCTTTAGGCTTTCAAGATAAGGCATCCAACCATGCCAACCTGCCCCCGTACCGAAAACATAAGCTCCGTCAATCACATCAATATTGGGTAACAATCCCAGAGCATGACCACCGAACGAATGTCCTACAAGTAAAATTGATCGCTCAGTACTTGTTTTTAGTTTGAGCGATTGTGCATAGTCGACAACAGCAGCTAAGTCTTCGGTTGCCCACTGAAGGTAACGCATGTCGAACCCTTTAAGCGAACCCGGTGCGGACTCTCCAACACCGCGATAATCCAAAGTCAGCACCGTAAACCCTTTTGCAACAGCATCACTTGCAAATCGCTGGTAAAAGCGCTGAGGTACAGCCGTTGCTCCGGCCATCACTAATATTGCACCATAGTCATTATCGGCAGACTTATATTCATAACCTGAAACGCGATAGCCGTCTTTTGTAGTCAGTGTTAAGGATTCTTTTATCGCAGACATTGGGACCTCATCCATTCGCGCTAAACAATAATGGAGGGAGTATAAAGTATAGAGTAGACTCTACAGTCAAGTAGTAATTTGAAGCTTGGTTTCCCGCTATGAACACAAAGAAGATCACAGAAATTACCGGAGTCGTCAAAGATACTCTCAGGTACTACGAGAAAATAGGACTGATAACGCCACCTGCTCGTAGTGACAATGGTTACCGGATCTACGACAAAATTCATCTCAAAGAGCTGAAGTTTATTAAGATGGCACAGTCAGTCGGTTTTACTTTAGCAACAATCAAACTCGCGGTTCCGAAGCTATCAAGCCCGGATCCATCTTGTCCTGTATTGAAAAAAACCATCAAGGACCAAATAGAGGCTATAGAAGAGAAAATTCAGGAACTCAATCAAGCGAAAGCAACATTAACTTCCTGGTTGGAGATCAATACACGTTAGCAGCGGCCTATGAAAGACAATAAGCTGGATAATCCCGTATGGCATTCACTTAATGAAAGCCACCAAGCCTTTTCATTGAAGTACGGAGACGCCTTATTTTATTCTCCCGAATATTGTGTGTTTGGCGAACAACGTCAATCGAAAAACATAAGCGATGCCATCACCTCTTATGCACAACTAAGCCCCTCATTCTTTGTTATCGGAGAGAAACCCAATCTCCCCAACACCTTCAACATCCAGCAAGAAGTCGCTTGTCTTCAAATGGTTGTCTCAGAGAAAATAGATATTGCGCCGACTCATTCCATTGTTAAGTTAGAGTCAGAACATCTAGATGATGTCTTAACCTTAGTAGCAGTTGCTTATCCTCACTTCTTTCAACCGAAAACACTTTTTCTAGGCAGTAATTACGGTATTTATCAAGACGGTAAGCTCGTTGCAATGACTGGTGAACGCATGAAAATGCATGAATACACAGAGGTCAGTTCTGTCATAACACACCCCGATTACACAGGCAGAGGATACGCCAAACAACTGCTAGCGCATACGGTTAATCAAATCTTTGATGAAACTAAAAAGCCTTATTTGCACGTCGCTAAATCAAATGTTGCAGCCATCGCGTTGTACGAAAAGCTCGGGTTCCAAACTCGAAGGGAAATCACTTTTTGGGGAATTAAAGCGGGTTAACCTTATATTCCTTACAAAAGTTTGGCTGGCGTAAACAGCAAAACCGATATAAAGTGCTACAATATAATATATTTTATAATAATGTAGAGTAGGCTATGGGTATTGTTAAAATCTCTGATGATCTTCATGAAGAAGTAAGAAAAACGAGCACAGTTATGGAGCGTTCGATGAATTCTCAAGCTGAATTCTGGATAAAGATAGGACGTCTCGCAGAACAAAATCCAACCTTAACTTATGAAGAAATACTTGAACGCGAAATGCGTAATCAAAATGTTGCCTCGGTTAGGTTAATCAGTGAGTAACTCCATGATTAAATCTAAAGACGAAATCGATCTGATGAGGGAATCAGGCCGTTTGCTGGCCCAGGTATTTCATGCACTAGACAAAATAGTGGACATTGGCGTATCTACCATGGAAATCAACGATTTCGTCGAAAGCTACATCGTGCATGAGTTACAAGCAAGGCCCGCCAGTAAAGGGCAATACGGTTATCAATACGTACTTAATTCATCGATTAATGAGGTTGTATGTCATGGCATTCCTTCTTCAACAAAGAAGCTCAGAAACGGTGATATTGTCAATATCGATATTACGTTAGAGAAAAACGGATTCATCGCAGACAGCAGTAAAATGTATAGCATTGGTGACATTACCCCTATAGCCCAACGCTTGGTCGATAATACCTATCAAGCCATGTGGAAAGGTATTCTATCAGTCAAACCTGGCGCAACTTTAGGCGATATCGGACATGCAATTCAACAACATGCTGAGAAGCAGGGATTCAGTGTTGTGCGTGATTATTGCGGGCACGGCATTGGCAGAGAAATGCACGAAGAACCTCAAGTGCTGCATTATGGAAGACCTAACACCGGATTGAAATTACAGGAAGGAATGGTATTCACAATTGAGCCGATGATAAATCAAGGTTCATACAAGACTAAGCAAAAGAACGATGGTTGGACTGTGGTCACCCGAGATAAAAAACTCTCTGCACAATGGGAACACACTATATTAGTCACATCTTCAGGTGCAGAAGTACTCACACTTAGAGAAGAGGAAAAACAACAGTTGTAATAACAGGTAATAGCCCCTCGATTCATACTAAGCTAGCTTAAGCTGTAATTAAGCAATTAATAGCGCGGGAGCTATACATGAATGAGTGTTATCGGTGTGGTCAACCGCTATCGCCAATGCCAATTCCTGTACAAACGGCTATCGCAGCTCGTCATACAGCTGCAATCAACCATCGCGCAAACTGTAATGTTTATAAAAAACTGAGACACGAACTAAAGCTTAGAGACAATATTACGGTTCAAAACCCGCCTTTCTGGAATGGCTTACAGAATGTAACCAGTTATGCCTCTTTTGATTCAGTAACAACAGCGCTTTCTCTGCAACAAGAGTTCACTCGTATGGCTCCCACTGCGACCTACACAGATTTGGATGTAACTCGATTACAAGGGCTTTGGGGAACACTGCCGGGAGGTGTACATAAAAAATATTCTCCAGCCGATCGTTGGGTATTCGCCGATAAGGATGGTGGCGGTGGCGATTATGCTAATGAAGATCAAGCCATGGGCGTTCTCGGAAATAATGCTTACTTCTCATATCAACACCCGCTAACTCATAACGTAACGAATCAGCAGCATCGGCGCTTAAGAGCAGTCTCCAACTACTCTTTAAATACAGCTCTAGCCCCGGCACCCGTCGCCGATACAATGAACAACCAAATAGCCATATTTAATGGGCAGCAAAATAAAACGAGAGATGCTATTTATCAGTTGCTCAAAATACATAATGAACTCTATGAAAACCGCATCATGCACGGCGATATGCATATGGGTAACATCAAAGTTCTAGATGGTGCAAATACGGTCTTTGTCAAAGCTTTCGATTTTGGCAAGGCAGCCTTCAATGTTAAAAATGGACAAACAGGTAGCGGTAAAAGACGGGATGACCTAAAGTATCTCTTCAAACGACAGGCTGCAGGCAATATGATTAATTTCTTTGAGACTGTCAGTCGGGGCATGCGAACATGGAACGATAACCGTCAACTCAAGCACTACCCTATCCACCGACTTACCCTATCGCTCCATAATTGGAATACCGAAAATCACTACAACACTATCTGCGGGATCATGGATGAATATGGCGATAGGCTACTCGAGATGTTGAGTCAAACTCGTCCTGACAAAAACACACGATGCGCTAATCAGCATACACGATCTCGACTGGTAGAAGACATATTCCGATGGGTAGCCGATGAACTCGTATGGGTTCTGGGAGCTAGATAAAACGAGTTCGGGTTAGATAATTCGGCTACTTCACATTGTCATCTATAACTTATTGAGCTGCTTTTCCAATAACGCTTCAATGCGCTTCACACTTTCAACCAATTCTTTAAGGTCATTGGGCGATTCTGGGCTAGCTTTCTCGCTAGTTGTGTTAAGCATTTGAAGTTCATCTTTTTGAGTCAGAATGCGCTCTCTAAAGTTTGCTGCGTCCACTATACCTATCATAGAAACTAAAGCGCCGGTACCAGACTGCCCGGCTGTTTCGAAGTTCAAACGATATAAATTAAAAAAGCGCATTAATGGCCCTTGGACCATGCCAACATCAGTTATCTTTTCCAGCGGTATAGATTTTTCGACTTTAAAAAGTATGCCTCGTTTCACCACAAGCTTACGCTCAAGCAGTTCAGCTGACATGGCATTAAGGATCTTTTGCGACACCAGCAACACAACCACAATAACAATAGGAATCAAAGGTATTGAAATCACTAAAATAGATGAGAAGAACAGCCAATAAACTAACCAATACTGTTTTACTTTCTTATCAAATGTGGCTTTATCAATCACGGTCTCGTTCATATTGAACCTATATTTTTGCTATTGAGGAGTGAGAAATGAATCATTGCATGTAATTTCTTTCTTTTAAATATCTATAAAAACAAGTGAAAAAACTCAATGTACGCCACTATTAGGGTATTGTTTTTTATACCAGTATATCCTGACCGATACGTGTAAACATTTAGTTTACAAATATTTCGGATATGTTACATAATACCTAGGCCTTATAAAATAAGGGGATCACCATAAAAACACCTATTTTTGGATTAGTTTTTCTAATGGAAAATTTTATTTTATCTCAATTGTACAATTTTTAACTACCTCTAAAATGCGCCTCGTTCTCTTTATCAACTTTTACAAAATTTAGTCGAGGAATACTCCCATGTTGAAATCATTATTTGCTGCTATCGCTCTTGTTGCTGCTGTTGCTCCAAACTCACAAGCTGTTGAGTTTGTAAACCAAGACGGTTCTAAATTAAGCCAGCTATGTATTGCTGCTGCTGAGTCAAACAACCCTGCAATTAACGCTGTTAACACATCAACTGTTTTGTGTAACGGTGTAACATTGAAAAAGTTCGTTAAGCAATACAATGCAGCTAAAGCACAAGCTATCGCTCTAGAAAAAGCAAACAACTCTCCTGAATCAGAGTTATGTGTTGCTGCTGCAACTTCTAACGATGCTTTCGCTCAAGCAAAAACTAACTTCGACCAAGCTATCATCAGCGATGTTGCTTGTAACGGTGTTGAGCTTGTTAAATTTGCTAAGCGTTACAACAAAAAATTCAACGGCTAATTGTTGAAAATCAATTCTGAGAAAGGGCAATAGTGAATCTATTGCCCTTTTTTATTTTGTGGCTCGGATACTTTAGCCGCGATTGTGAGGAAGCATAAAATCTTGTTCTGGCCCAACTGGAACAATACCTGTCGGGTTAATTGTCAAATGACTCGCATAGTAATGAGTTTTGATGTGATCAAAATTCACCGTATCTGCAACGCCAGACACCTGATACAACTCTCGCACATATCCACTGATTGCCGAATAATCTGAAAGCATGCGTTTATTAGTTTTAAAGTGGCCGAAATATACCGCATCAAAACGAATCAAGGTTGTAAACAAACGCCAATCAGCTTCCGTCAACGTCTCTCCAACTAAATAACGTTGCTTAGATAGTCGAGCTTCCAACCAATCTAATGAATCAAATAATGTCTCAAATGCTTCTTCATAAGCTTCTTGAGTTGTTGCAAATCCCGCACGATACACACCGTTGTTGATAGTGCTATAAACTCGCTCATTAACCTCATCAATACTCGCTCGAAGCGTTTCTGAATAATAGTCATGAGTATTTCCAGTCAAGTCATTGAATGCGGTATTAAACATACGAATGATCTCGGCCGACTCATTGCTGACAATAGTCTCAGTCTGCTTATCCCATAACACAGGCACAGTCACTCTGCCTTCATAAGTTTTGTCTGCTTTAAGATAGAGTTGATACATATAGTCAAAACCATAGAGCGGATCTTTAACCTCCCAACCGTTCTCCAACATGATGGGCTCAACCACAGTGACATCAATATAATCTTCAAGCTGCATCAAGGTTCTGAATATCAATGTTCTATGCGCCCATGGACAAGCTAAAGATACATAAAGGTGATAGCGCCCTTTCTCAGCTTTAAAACCGCTATCTCCCGTTGGTCCTGCTGCACCATCAGCAGTTAACCAACTTCTAAAACGACTATCCTGACGTTGAAAAGCACCACCACTTTTCTTAGTGTCATACCACTTATCAACCCACTGACCTTGCTGTAATAAACCCATTTCTCATTCCTCTCTATAAAGTAAATATGTTGTGCCAATTTGAGATAATTGACTAATTTGATAATTTCAATTGAACAATATTATCGGCACTCAAACTCCCCGCGCCTCTCACCGCTAAACCTATGCTGATCACGAGTAAAGCTAGACCAAATTCATAACCGTTGTTCGACATAAATAAACCGTTACCTAGATGAACTGAGACAATGGCAACTAACATAGTAAAAGCAAGTATCAGTGCCGCTGGACGAACAAGAAGTCCCAGAATAAGGAATACCCCGCCTAAAAACTCTGCGCTCCCCGCTAGCGTTGCCATTAGCATTCCAGGTCCTAAACCTATGGAATCCATCCAACCAGCAGTTCCTTCAAGACCATACCCGCCAAACCATCCAAAAAGCTTTTGTGCGCCGTGTGCGGCAAAAATAACCCCAGCCCCAATACGCACAGCCAATGTGTCCAAGCCCGGTGTTGTACTCATCACTTTCGTTAATAATGTTTTCATTTTACTCTCTCCAATTCTATTCAGTATCAGCCTTAACATTGGCTTTCGTTTGTTGACATTGGTTATTCTACTGAGCTTAAAATCTGGAATAAGGGGCAATTAACGATTAATATGTTCTAAATATTAGAACAATCTGGAAGAGCACCTTGAGTAGAAACCCTATAACGATAGAAGTGCTTGAGACTTTGGATGCTATAGAAAGACGAGGCAGCTTTGCAAAAGCCGCAGAGGAGTTAAATAAAGCTACCTCAGCAGTTTCTTATGCTGTCCAAAAATTAGAAGAGCAACTGGATATTTCCTTGTTCCAAAGGCAGGGACGACGCTCAGTATTAACACCCGCTGGGCGACTAGTGCTTGCTGAAGGCAGAGAAATACTACAAACAACAACACGTTTGGCCAATAAAGCCAAAGAAGTCGCCACCGGCTGGGAACCAAGGCTTAGCATTGCGGTTGAATCCCTGCAACCACTTGATGCTTTTTTCAATGTCATGAACGAGTTCTTAGACGAGCATCCTACGATTGAAATTGATGTTAGTGAGTGCGTCCTCAATGGAGGATGGGATGCACTTGAGCAAGGCAATGTGGATCTTATTGTTGGCTCACCGGGCCCTGTACCTTTGCAAAAAGGTTACAGAGCCGTTCCTATAGGCTCTCCGGATCTTGTTCCCGTTATGTCAAAGATGCACAAAAAAATCCGGGATGCGGTCAGCAAAGAAAAGATTTATGCAGCACTGCCAGAACTCAGACGCATTATTACGCACGACACCTCATCAGTTGCTGTCGCTCGAAGCGAAGGATTAAGTAGCGACGGTCGCCATTTTTATGTTCAGAATATCGATCAGAAAATAGAGGCTATTCGCGCTGGTATAGGAATTGGGCATCTACCGAGGCACCGTATTCTAGATGAATTAGAAAGCGGCTCTTTTATTGAACTGGATTTAGATCACGTCACACACGTTGAAAACTACGTTGCCTGGAAAATCAGTCATAAAGGTAAAGGGTTGCAGGCGTTAACACAGAAGCTAACGTCTCAGCTATAGCTAACCAATTGCTGGCAATACTCGTTGGTATTCCCAGTTTAATACTATAAATTAATTACAATCTTTATCTTTAAGGCCACTCCATGCTCGATACTGCCGTTATTTACCTCGCTGCTGCGCTTATAGCAGTGCCTTTAGCCAAACGCTTAGGGTTAGGTTCTGTTTTAGGCTACTTAATTGCCGGGATCCTGATTGGCCCCTTTTTCCTAGAACTGGTAGAAGATCAAACTGAAGTCATGCACTTCGCAGAATTCGGTGTTGTCATGATGCTATTTCTTGTTGGCCTTGAGTTGCAACCTTCCCGACTATGGAAACTGAGGCATTCTGTCGTTGGTCTTGGTGGACTGCAAGTCACGCTAACGACACTAGCCATTTTTGCCGTTTGCAAATTTGTCTTCACTCTACAGTGGCAAACGGCTTTGGCTATAGGATTGATGCTCGCACTATCCTCTACAGCCATCGTTTTACAGACGTTAAACGAAAAGGGGTGGATAAAACAGCAAGCAGGTGAAAACAGCTTCGCCGTGTTGCTGTTTCAAGACATCGCTGTTATTCCAATCCTAGCTTTAATACCATTACTTGCTTTTACAACACCTGATGAAGCAGCGACGGCAAATGAACATAGCAACTTGATCTCGCACCTGCCTACCTATTATCAGGTCGCAATATCTTGTGGCGTTATCATAGCGATTATCCTGGCAGGAAAATATCTGGTATCCCCAGTCTTTCGTTATATCGTCGAAACACGACTCAAAGAACTGTTCACTGTGTTCTCGCTGTTTTTAGTCATTGTTATAGCCGTCATCATGCAAAAGATAGGGTTATCACCCGCGTTAGGGACTTTTTTGGCAGGTGTCGTACTGGCAGAGAGCGAGTTTAGGCATGAGTTTGAAGCGGATATCGATCCTTTCAAAGGCCTCCTTTTAGGCTTATTTTTCATTACTGTTGGTGCATCAATAGACTTCGGATTACTCACCTCAGAATATTCGCTAGTTCTTTCCTTAGTGGCTTCGCTCATTCTTATTAAAGCCACAGTACTTTATCTACTAGCGACTGTATTTAAGCTTGAAGGGAAACAGAAGATCCTATTTTCTCTGGCACTAGCGCAAGGTGGAGAATTTGCTTTTGTGCTTTTATCACTGACAGGCTCGTTACATATCCTTTCGCCAGAGCAAGCCAAAGTCGCAACTCTGGTCGTCGCTGTTTCAATGCTTTTAGCACCTCTACTCTTGATGTTTTACGAACACGTTATTGATAAAGAGGAAGAGGCTGCGGAAAAAGAATTTGATAAAGCTGAAGACATCGAAGCGGCCAGAAATGTCATCGTTATAGGTTACGGTAGATTTGGGCAGATAATAGGTCGATTGCTCACAGCGCAAGGATATCATTTATCGATTCTTGACCACGATTCCAGTCAAATAAATCTCTTAAAACGTTTTGGACATAAAGTTTTTTATGGTGATGGGTCACGGCAAGACTTGCTTGAAGCTGCCGGTGCACGGGAAGCCGAACTGCTTGTTATTGCGATTGACGATTCAGACAAAATTTTAGATATCGTCAAACTTGCACAGAAACATTTCCCTAATTTAAAGATTATCTGTCGAGCAACCGAAAGACGACATGCTTATGAGCTGGTTAAACTAGGGGTTGAAACCTTCAGACGCGAGACCTTCCATTCCGCACTCAAACTAGGTGTAGATGCGTTGATGTTACTCGGCAAGTCCAAGGAAGAAGCAGAATGTGCTGGCAAGATATTTATGGACCACGATATAGAAACTCTGATGTTACTCGCTGATCTCTGGGGTGACGGCGACGACGAAAACTATGGCATAGTGGTTAAACAACGCGTTGCCGATTTACATAATGTTCTGCAACAAGATAAAAAAATTGAGTGTTAGTACTAGGAAAAATATTTGTTGTTAGTAGGGAAACCCCTACATAGAGTGAAGCCTGCGTTCTTATTCATAACAAGAACACAGGCTTAATCCGAACTCGAGTTAGCTATTACTCTTTCACAGCCATAGGGACTCGGCCTTCTGCATCTAATCGTTGTCCTTTAACCAACATAGATAACTTACGACACAGAACATAAAACACCGGAGTAAATATTAAGCCAAAGAAAGTCACACCCAGCATGCCACTGAATACGGTAACCCCTAGAGCTTGTCTCATTTCAGCACCAGCACCTGTCGCTATCGCCAAAGGAATAACACCTAGAATAAAGGCGAAAGACGTCATCAAAATAGGGCGTAAACGTAATCTAGATGCTTCAATCGCTGCATCGTAAAGCGGTCTCCCCTGCTCTTCTAACTGGCGTGCAAACTCCACAATAAGTATCGCGTTTTTACTCGCTAAGCCGACCAAAACAATCAGACCAACTTGAGTCAGAATATTGTTATCCATGCCCATAAACCAAACACCACCGATGGCGCTCAATAAGCACATAGGTACGATAAGAATAACAGACAAAGGCGTCGTCCAACTTTCGTACAAAGCCACTAGCAATAAGAATACAAAAACAACAGCTAAAATGAAGGCGACTGTCGCTGTGTTACCCGCAATCTGCTCTTGATACGCCAGCTCAGTCCACTCATAACTAATCCCCTGCGGCAAGATATCCGCAGCCAAACGTTCCATGGTGGCTATCGCCTCACCTGAACTGTATCCAGGAGCAGCATTACCAATCAAATCTGCTGCTGGGTACAGGTTATATCTCGGTACACGAGACGGCCCTGCCTGATATTCAAAGGTCGCTACTGAACTCAACGGCACCATATCGCCCGAAGAATTACGAACACGTATACGCCCAATATCATCAGGCTCCATCCTATAAGGCGCATCAGCTTGCGCAGTTACCCTGAAGGTTCGACCTAAATAACTGAAGTCGTTAACAAAACTACTGCCTAAATAAACTTCTAGCGCATTAAATACCTCGGAAACAGGAACACCTAGCCTTTCCACTCGCTCGCGATCAATATCGGCGTAAAGCTGCGGTGTATTGGTTTCGAAGAAACTAAATACAGACTCAGTAGCAGGCTCCTGATTCGCGGCTCCAGCGAGTTGCCACATAGCTTGTTCAAGAACCGGTAAACCACGACCTGTTCTATCCTCAAGCATCATCTTAAAGCCGCCACCGTTACCAATGCCAGGCACTGCAGGTGGTGGAATAACAACAACAAAAGCTTCTTTAATTTGCGCCATTTGTTGTTGCACATCAGCCACAATCTGCTCAAAGGTCCTTCCTTGCGCTTGTCTTTCTTCAAAAGACGTCAGTACAGGGAAGATAGCCGCAGAGTTTGATGCATTAGTAAATGTTGCACCTGAGAAACCCGCAAAAGCTACGGCTGTGCCTATGCCATCAGTTTCCAATAAACGGCCTACCGCATCTTGAACCACAGCATCAGTTCTCGACAATGAGGCGCCTGAGGGTAACTGAATACTGACGATCAAATAGCCTTGGTCCTGAGCTGGAATAAACCCTTTAGGTACCGTATTAAACAGATAACCTGCCACGGCCATCAAACCGATATAGACAATAGACATAACCAAGCCTAAACGAACCAATTTACCGGTTAACTTTCCATAAGCTTCTGAGAGTCTGTCCATAAATCGGTTGAAAGCATCTCCCATTCTGACAAACAGGTTCTTGTTATGCTCTTCTGTATTGTGCTCTTTAAATAAAACAGCTGACAATGACGGGCTCAATATCAATGAAACAGCCACTGAAATGAGGGTCGCTACCGCGATAGTAATGCCAAACTGGCTATAGAATTGTCCTGAAATACCGCCAACAAATGTTGTTGGAAGGAATACCGCAACCAAAACCAAACCAATCGCCATGACGGCACCGCCGACTTCCTTCATCGTTTCACGCGCGGCTGCTATGGGTTTCATGCCTTCAGCAATCAGGCGCTCCATGTTTTCAACCACAACAATGGCATCATCAACCACAATACCGATGGCCAGTACCAAACCAAACAACGTGAGGTTATTCAGCGAAAAGCCTAAAACACTCATCACGGCAAAAGTACCAATCAAAGACACTGGAATAGCAATGATTGGAATAATAGCTGCTCGCCAATTCTGCAAGAACACTATGATAACCAGGATAACCAAGCCTATGGCTTCGTAGATAGTGACTTCAACTGCATCAATAGACTCGGCGATAAACTCAGTTGGGTTATACGCGATATCGTATTCGAGATCAGGTGGGAAGCTCTCAGACAATTCATCCATGATATTTCTGATAGTTTCAGCCGTTTCTAATGCGTTACTGCCAGGGCGCTGGAAGATAGGTAAAGCAATCGCCTTTTTATCACCTAAGTAACCGCGAGTCGCATAGCTTTCGGCACCTAATTCTACACGTCCAACATCACGCAGACGTACAATGCGTCCGTCGGTATTCTTGATGATAACATTCTCAAACTGTTCAGGCTCAACAAGTCGACCTTGTGTTTGCACGTTCAGCTCAAACGCCGTTTGGCCGCTAACAACCGGCGATTTATTCAAACTACCACTAGCAACTTGAATGTTCTGGCCTCGCAATGCGGCAACAACTTCAGAAGCAGTCATATCGATAGAGGCAATACGATCAGGATCTAACCAAACTCGCATAGAGTATTGGCTTGCTCCGAAAAGTCGGATACTACCCACGCCATCAACACGCGATAGTTGGTCTTGCACTTGCAAGGTCACATAGTTGGCAATATAGGTTTGGTCATAAGTCCCGTTTGGAGAGAACATATTCACAACCAACATCAGGTCAGGTGAGTTTTTGTCTGTCGTCACACCGATACGCTGAACAGTTTCAGGTAATCTTGGTTCAGCCACTGCCACACGGTTTTGAACCTGAACCTGCGCCGTATCTAAGTCTGTGCCTAATTTAAACGTCACCGTAATGCTAACGTTGCCGTCGGCGGTGGATTGAGAGGACATATACAACATGTTCTCCACACCATTGATTTGCTGTTCTAATGGTGTTGCTACCGTCTGAGCCGCAATTTCAGCATTAGCTCCTGGGTATGAGGCATTAACCACAATGGTGGGCGGCGCCACTTGCGGATACTGTTCTACAGGTAGGGTTTGATAAGCCAACCCACCAATAATCAGCACAATGATCGCTAAAACGGAGGCGAACTTGGGCCTGGATATAAAAAACTGAGAAATATTCATACTAGTCGGCCTTAAAAGGTGTACTCATTGGCTAAATCAACGACCTTCGGAGACACCACTGCTCCTGGCCTTGCACGCATCACGCCATTAACCAAAATAGTATCGTTTGCATCTAAGCCAGACTTGATAATCCTCAACTGCGGCGTATGTAATTCGCCTATTTCAACAAACTTCAATCCAATTTTATTTTCGGCATCAACTGTGTAGACAAACTTACGTGATTGGTCAGTACCAATGATTGTGTCTGGCACTAGCATGACTTCTACATTCTCTTGAGAAAGCAAACGAATACGCCCAAAGATACCAGGTAATATGTGTCCACCTGGATTGTCCAAGATGGCTCTGCCTTGGATTGTACCTGTGCTTTGATCGACCTGATTGTCAACAAAGTCCATCACGCCAAAGTGCCTAAACTCTGTTTCATCCTGCAACCTAACTTGAACAGGATTTGAATGTGTACGAGAGCTTTCGCGCTTATCGCTTTGACTCAAACGAATGTACTTTAGTAGGTCTTTTTCGCCTGCATCAAAATAAAAGTGTATAGGGTCTTGCGAAACAACAGTTGTCAGCAAAGTTGCTCCGGCAGCTCCACCTGTAACCAAGTTACCAACATTCACAAAGTCTCTTGAAACCACACCATTAATCGGCGATTTCACCTCGGTAAATTCCATCTCGAGCTTGGCATTTTCATACGCTGCAGAAGCAAGTTCATACTCATTATTTCTGCGATCTACTTCCTCTTGAGAAATAGAGTTTTGACGTCTGAGATCAATACCTCTGTCTCGCTCTTTTTTGGCAAGATCGAGTCTTGATTCAGCGCTTTGTAACGCAATTTTGAAAGGTCTTTGGTCAATAACAAAAAGCGTATCACCTTTGTTCACTGTTTGACCGTCTTTGAAATTTGTTTTCTCTAAATAACCGCTAACACGAGCACGAATCTCAACGGCTTCAACCGCGCCAAAGCGCCCCGTATATTCATCCCATTGTGTAACAACAGCTTCAATGGGTTTACTGACGTCGACTTCAGCAGGCGGCGGTGCTGTCCTTGTCTCTACAGACTCAGAACACGCTGCCACAAACAATATGGCAGCAAAACTCAACAGTGATTGAACATGGCGTTGCATGATAGTTCCCTAAAAAATTAAATGTGATAACGCACTAAATATAGACACTTAGCGCCCTATCGAAACTGACAATAAATAGAGTGTGTTGACCTTTGTTCCCCAAAAGCGATAACGAAAAGTGCAAGGGTCAATAGCACCTGTTATTGGGGGCAGGAATTAATCTTTAATCAATTATAGATTGAAATTTTACATTCTCATGAATGATTGGTTACCCATGTTGGGCTTGTAACAAACAATTCAAGAACAACCATATATTCCGTTTCAATATAAATTATCTAAAATCAATTCCTATAGTGAATTAAAATAACGGCTCAAAACGCTTTAATCGGCTACTGAAGACAGATTGGCTGCATGAACATCGTCTAGCTTATCGATAAACTGCCTGGCATTGAGCCACCAAGACGAATTTGATTCAATATGGTCTAACGACACTTTCTCGCCGATAACGGGTGTCGCTAAGGTGACACTTCTTTTCTTAGCTTCTTCTGACACGCGGTTAAATGGTTCGTACCAAGGGTGCAATGCCAGATCAAAAGTGCCATTGTGAATTGGCACCATTACCTTACCTTTTAAGTCGATATGCGCTTGCACACTTTCCTCAGGAAGCATGTGAATATCAGCCCAGTCTCTGTCATAAGCGCCAGTTTCCATTAGCGTTATATCAAAAGGTCCAAAGCGTTCTCCGATAAGCTTAAAGCCATCGAAGTAGCCAGAGTCTCCGCTAAAGAACAGACTGTGCTCTTTGGTTTTGATAACCCAAGAAGCCCACAAGGTTTCATTACCATCGAATAAGCCTCGACCAGAAAAGTGTTGCGCTGGTGTTGCTGTCAAACTCACTCCGCCAACCTCAACACTTTCCCACCAATCCAATGCATGAACTCTATCCTCAGAAACACCCCAAGATTTCAGATGTGCATCAACACCTTTAGGCACGAAAAAGTTTTTCACTCTGGAATTGAGCTGCTTGATCGTTCCTTCATCCAAATGGTCATAATGATCATGAGATATAATCACACCTTCGATTTCGGGTAATTGCTCAACGTCTAAAGGAACTGGATGAAAACGCTTAGGACCGGCCCATTGCACAAAAGAAGCGCGCTCTGAAAATACCGGATCAGCAAGCCACACCTTACCTTCTAACTTTAACAAAATGGATGAATGTCCTAATCGATAAACGGCATTTTTGTCATCTAACTGCAGGTTATTAGCGTCAATATGTTCCAATGGAACATTTTCAGGCGTCGGATCTACGCGTTTCTCAAATAAATAACGCTTTAAAATACTTCCTAAGTTAGACATATCTTGTTTAATCTCAGGGTTAGCATTGATATATTTGCCTTCTTCAAAGTGACTCGACTCGAGATGGGTTGTATCACCCATAACACTTTCATTCGCAATTAAATTACTCATTCCCATCAATCCCCCGATCATTAATAAACCAAACAAAGATGCTCGACTTGAAGCCATTATTTTTTCAACCCAAGAAGTAAACTACACTGACTAGTTTACATATTAAAATTGAAAAGTAAACTACTGAGTGTAAAATAGATCGAGTGATGAAGTTCGAGATGGAAAATAAAGTGGAAGAAAAACGCACACTGAGTGACCGAAAACGAGAAGACATTATCAATGCGGCAATACAAGAATTTGATCGTTGCGGCTGTCAAAAAACCAGTATGGATCAAATAGCTAAAACCGCTAATGTCTCAAAAAGGACGGTTTACAATCATTTTCCAAGCAAAGAAGTGTTATTCGATGAAATCACTGCAGTGATGTGGACTGAGTGCTTAGCAGCAACTGAATATGCTTATAGAAAGGATGAACCACTCTCCGTTCAACTCACCACCATCGCCAAGCAACAAATGGATCTGTTGAAATCTCAAAGCTTTATCAGCGTTTCTCGTCTCATCTTCGCAGAGTGCTTTCACTCACCAGAAGCTGTCGAAAAAATCATCAGGCAGATGAACGAGTCCGACAACGGTTTAATACTGTGGTTACAAGAAGCGATAAAAGATGAGCGATTAAATATTACAGATATTGATGTCGCTTACTCGCAATTTTATGGCATGTTGAAATCCATGGCTTTTTGGCCTCAAGTGATAGGTTTCGGTCAATATCCTACTGATGAACAAGTGCAAGAAATTATCGATTCTTCTGTTGCTATGTATTTGAAATACTACGAAATTTAAAGTCGCTTCCCTTCGAATACAAACAGGAAAAAACTCCAACTCTCTAGCGCCTTGCTTGCGAGACTTTCTCGCACCTTTCCCTCACCTACTCTGCCTTTCACAATGCCTAAATATACTCCCAAAGTATGATTGTAAAAAATTTCATTAAGCTTAAGTTAAGCAAAACAGCACTAAAAATGGTGAATAAATAATTTAAACAAAAGGTAAAAATAACAGAGCAATACTGAGATTTAGGTCTAATCTTAATAGTAGATCTTAGCTAAACAGCAACGTCCTTTGACTGTCGGACTGGAGGTGAAAATGAGCATTTTCGAGCATTACCAGCAACGCTACGAGTCACATAAAGAAGAAGAACTCAGCATTCAAGAATTTTTAGAGCTTTGCAAGGAGGATAAAGCCGCCTACGCAAACGCTGCCGAAAGGTTACTTATGGCCATCGGCGAGCCAGAGATGGTGGATACATCTCAAGACGCGACACTCAGTCGCATATTCTCCAACCGCATTATTTCCCGTTATCCCGCCTTTAGTGAATTCTATGGCATGGAAGAATCGATAGAACAGATTGTTTCCTATCTTCGCCATGCCGCTCAAGGCTTAGAGGAAAAGAAACAAATCCTTTATTTACTTGGCCCTGTGGGTGGCGGTAAATCAACATTGGCAGAAAAACTCAAAGAGTTGATGCAGAAGATGCCAATCTATGTGTTAAAAGGTTCACCGGTTAATGATCATCCATTCTGCTTGTTCGACCTCGCTGAAGATGGAGAGTTGCTAGAAAAAGAATACGGCATACCACCTCGCTATATTAAAAGTATTATGTCCCCATGGGCTCGCAAACGCTTGCACGAATTCAATGGTGATATCAGCCAGTTTAAAGTGGTCAAATTGCGTCCTTCTATCCTTGACCAAATGGGTATCGCGAAAACAGAACCCGGTGACGAAAACAATCAAGACATTTCATCACTCGTGGGCAAAGTCGATATCCGTCGCTTAGAAGAGTTCGCGCAAAACGATCCTGATGCATACAGCTATTCAGGCTCGTTGTGTAAAGCCAATCAGGGCTTAATGGAATTTGTTGAGATGTTTAAGGCACCAATCAAAGTCTTACATCCACTTCTGACAGCGACACAGGAAGGCAACTACAATCCAACTGAGGGTTTCTCTGCGCTACCATTTGATGGTTTGATTTTAGCTCACTCCAATGAGTCGGAGTGGCAAAGCTTCCGTAACAACAAAAACAACGAAGCCTTCTTAGATCGGGTATATATCGTTAAAGTACCTTATTGCTTGCGTGTCACTGAAGAAATACGTATCTATCAAAAGCTGATCGATCACTCTCAATTAACTGAAGCGCCTTGTGCTCCAGGTACTTTAGAAACCTTGTCGCAATTCAGTGTTCTTTCGAGAATTAGTGAACCAGAAAACTCCAGCATTTACTCAAAAATGCGGGTGTATGATGGTGAAAGCTTAAAAGATACCGATCCTAAAGCGAAGTCTTATCAAGAATACCGAGATTACGCCGGTGTTGATGAGGGCATGAATGGGTTATCAACACGCTTCGCGTTTAAGATCCTGTCTCGAGTATTCAACTTTGATCATCAAGAAGTGGCAGCTAACCCGGTTCACCTGTTCTATGTTTTAGAGCAACAGATCGACCGTGAACAATTCCCAACCGAGGAAGCAGAGAAATATAAGGAACACCTCAAAGGTTACCTAGTTCCTAAGTATGTCGAGTTCATCGGTAAAGAGATCCAAACAGCCTATCTTGAGTCTTATTCAGAATACGGCCAGAACTTATTTGACCGTTATGTCACTTATGCGGACTTCTGGATACAGGATCAGGAATACAGAGATCCGGAAACAGGGCAATTGTTCGATAGAGCAGCTCTGAATACCGAATTAGAAAAAATTGAAAAACCTGCAGGCATCAGCAACCCCAAAGACTTCAGAAATGAAATTGTGAATTTCGTCTTGCGGGCACGAGCCAATCACGGTGGTAAAAACCCCTCTTGGACTAGCTACGAAAAACTACGCACCGTCATAGAGAAGAAAATGTTCTCTAATACGGAAGACCTTCTGCCAGTCATCTCTTTCAATACGAAAGGTTCGGCCGAAGATCAGAAGAAACACGACGACTTTGTAGAGCGAATGTGCGAGAAAGGTTATACCCAAAAACAAGTGAGATTATTGTGTGAGTGGTATCTGCGTGTTCGTAAGTCATCTTAAGTTGGGAGAGTTGTATGGCCCACTTTATAGACCGCCGCCAGAACGCGAAAGGCAAGAGTACGGTTAACAGACAGCGCTTTATCAGGCGTTACAAGAAACAGATTAAAAAAGCTGTTTCCGACGCCATGAGTAATCGCAATGTGACCGATATCGATAAGGGAGAAAGTGTTGGTATACCAGCACAAGATATCTCTGAGCCACTATTTCACTCTGGAAGAGGCGGAAGACGAGAAAGAGTTCATCCGGGGAACGACCAGTTTTCTCAAGGTGACCGCATTCCTAAACCACAAGGTGGTGGTGGAGGCGGCAGCGGTGAAGGCGAAGCCAGTGATTCTGGCGAAGGCCAAGACGATTTCACTTTCGAAATATCCAAGGACGAATATCTCGATCTGTTATTTGAAGACCTTGCTTTACCAAACCTGAAGAAAAATCAGCTCGATAAGCTTGTTCAATACAAGACTTATCGTGCCGGTTATAAAACGGATGGTGTTCCTACCAACCTTGATATTGTCCGCTCCATGAAAGGTTCCATGGCAAGACGAATTGCGCTTAACGCAGGTAAAAAGAAAAAGCTTAAAGCGCTAGAAGAGGAGTTACTCACACTTAAAAATGACAAGCACGATCACGAGCTTGATATTATTCGATTAGAAGAAGAGATTGAGGAACTGAAACGCCGCATTGCTGCCGTTCCTTTTATCGACACTTTTGATCTTAAATTCCGCAACTATGAAAAGCGCCCGGTTCCCACCAGCAAAGCAGTGATGTTTTGTTTGATGGATGTTTCAGGCTCGATGAATCAAGCCACGAAAGATATGGCTAAGCGTTTTTACATATTGCTCTATTCCTTCCTTTCTCGCAGTTATAAAGATGTCGAGGTTGTTTATATCCGACATCACACCATTGCGAAAGAGGTTGATGAACAAGAGTTTTTCTATTCACAAGAAACTGGCGGAACCGTTGTTTCCAGCGCACTGAAACTTATGCAAGACATTGTTCAAGAGCGCTACCCAAGCGACGTATGGAATATCTATGCAGCACAAGCTTCGGATGGCGACAACTGGGCAGCAGATTCTCCCCAGTGCCACCAAATTTTAGCGACAAGTCTGTTACCGATTATCCGGTACTTTGCTTACATTGAAATCACAGACCGTCAACATCAAAGCTTGTGGCATGAGTATGAAAAGCTCACCGCTATGCACGACAATTTTGTCTTAAAACAAATCAAAACACCTGAGGATATTTACCCTGTTTTCTGCGAACTCTTTAAACGTCAGGCGGAGGTACAATGAAAAAGATCCAAGGCCCTATGCTAAGCGATGGTCCTGATTGGACATTTGATCTTTTGGGCGACTACGAGAAAGAGATTGATCGTGTCGCTAAAAGCTATGGATTAGACACATACCCCAACCAAATCGAAATTATTACTGCGGAACAAATGATGGATGCCTACGCATCAGTCGGCATGCCCATCAATTACACACATTGGAGTTACGGCAAAAAGTTCATCCAATCTGAGCAAAGCTATAAACGCGGCCAAATGGGCCTAGCTTATGAAATCGTTATCAACTCAGACCCTTGTATTGCCTACCTAATGGAAGAAAACACAATCACCATGCAAGCTTTAGTTATTGCTCATGCTTGCTATGGCCATAACTCTTTCTTTAAAAACAACTACTTATTCGAAACCTGGACCGATGCCAGTTCAATCATCGACTATCTCGTCTTCGCTAAAAAATATGTCAGTGAGTGCGAAAACAAATACGGTGTTACCGAAGTCGAACACATCTTAGATTCTTGCCACGCTTTGATGAATTATGGCGTTGACCGTTACAAACGCCCTCAAAAAATATCGTTAGAAAAAGAGCGAGAGAGACAAAAGGAACGGGAGGATTACCTACAATCTCAAGTTAATGATATGTGGCGAACGTTGCCAGAGAAAGCCAAATCAGAATCCAGCGAAGAGCATCGCTTTCCGGCAGAACCTCAGGAGAATATTCTCTACTTTATCGAAAAGAACGCCCCTTTATTAGAACCTTGGCAACGTGAACTGGTCAGGATAGTACGTAAGATATCTCAGTACTTCTATCCACAAAAGCAAACCCAGGTGATGAATGAAGGCTGGGCTTGTTTCTGGCACTACCATATCCTGCAACACCTTTATGACGAAGGCCGTGTGAGCGACCGCTTTATTATGGAATTCCTTCACAGTCACACCAGCGTCGTTGCACAGCCAGACTACAATAGCCCCTATTATTCAGGCATAAACCCCTATGCACTTGGGTTTAATATGTTTATGGACATCAAGCGTATCTGTAATGAACCTACAGATGAAGATAGGGAATGGTTACCGGATATCGCGGGTAAAGACTGGTTAGAAACTGCACATTTCGCGATGAAGAACTTCAAGGATGAGAGTTTTATAAGCCAGTTTATGTCTCCCAAGATCATCCGCGACTTCAAATTCTTCGCCGTTGAAGATGAAGAAAAGGACAGCCAACTTACCGTCAGTGCTATTCATAACCAAGAGGGTTATCAAGCCATACGAGAGAAGCTTTCATCGCAATATAACCTCAGTAACTTAGAACCCAATATTCAAGTTTACTCTGTGGATAGCAAAGGTGATCGTTCCTTAACACTAAGATACACACCGCAGAACAACATTCCATTGGACAAGTCTTACAATGAGGTCCTCAAGCACCTGCATCGCTTATGGGGCTTCACAGTGAAACTCGAAAGCGTGTCTGAGAAAGGTGTAGTTAAAGCATTAGGGCAATGCCCAGAAGTGGCAGAGGAGTAATCTCGTAAGCAGGTCACTTTTCGCGGATAAATCCAGCTCCTACATTGAAGTGCACACCCTTTGTAGGAGCATAGCTTGCTCGCGAATAGTGACGACTCCAACCAAATTCGCCGCTGAAGTGCACTCCTACAAATAGCGGCATTCCTCTGTAGGAGCCGAGCTTTCTCGCGAATAAATAGGGCCTAGCGTTTACACTCGCTGGTATTCCCAGCGGGTTTCATCAAGCTTGGCAAATCCAATTTTTTCCAGATATTCCTCGTGAATCGCGGTATCTGCTTTTGCCCAAACTTTATCAAACTTAAACTTATTGGCGATTTCCTGCCCTTGTCCCAAAGCGAAATGTCCAAGCTTACAATCTCGATATGTCTCAATCACAAAATCAAAGTCGACAGTGAATTTATTATCTTCGACATACCCAGAGACAATTCCCACCACCTCAGTTTGCTTGGTTAACACAAAGTAACGCCGAGCTTCGTTTTTATAATCTGCTAAAAAGTGAGGAAAGATAGATTCAATATCTTCTTTATGAAAATCAATGAAGAAGTTTAAATAATCAGACGGCGTTTTCATGGGGATAACCGAAAACTCCATATCGGTATGTCTTAGTATTTTATAAATGAAAAACACATTAGTAGTTGCGATAAAACCGTTCAGGATAGCAACCGGATAGGCTCCAATAAGAATGCCATAAAGACAAAATGATGAAGCACCAACCAAGTTAAACCAACGCAACTTAATCATTGAACTGCGCGTCAATGAAAAAGCGATAACTGCAGAAGCACAATAGCCGAAGATTTCTACAGCCGATAATCCCATTCTAAAACCTCAGAAAAAATAAAAAGAAAAGTAACAGGCAATTTTACAGTAATCTCACCCAACAGACACTAGAGAAATGCATTGCTGACATCGATAAAAGGAGATTAGCTGGCGATATCCACTTCACGAGTCGTTAATGTTCTTACAAGCCAATACCTGACAATAAAATACAAAAGCAATCCAGCTGGTCCAAAGACCAAAGTCATGATTAAACAAGGAACAACCCAGAGGTGATGAATATCCCTGCGTTGTGCATCTCTGACTTGCCAAGCGCCAATAAACAGGTCAAATGCAAGATAGTGTATCCAACCAGCTAGCACGAGATAGGGTTGCTGAAACAGCACCATCACACCTTCTAAAGTCAAGAAATTCCCATCCTCTGGGAAAACGGGATTACTCACAAAGGCATAAATATAGAAAACTGCTAGAAATGACGGGATCCAAGCATGAAAAATGATGGCTTGAGTCCAACGCCAACGAGGCGCGAAAATCAATAACAACCAGGCCGGTAATATGGATCTGTTAAAAAAGATAAAAAGCTGATCCGGTTCCATCACCTTATCCTTTTCATATTGAGTAATTGGCTATTCAGAGTAAACGTCCCCCCTTCAATTATGGATCCAGATAATCTGCGAAATAATGCCAATGACGCAAAAAATAAGAGAGTCACAACAAGTGCTATTTCTACCCAAACCTACCTCAGCCCTTAACGTGCCAATATAGCTTCAAACTCTAGTCTCTCTTTTTCGCCAGCCACTTCCTCAACGATGGATAGTAGGGTCGGCGTTGTTCGAGTATCAGATGCATAAAACTGACTGACAATCTTCATAAATTTCTCTGCTCCCACATCATTTTCAAGTGAATAAAGAGCAAGGGCAGATTTTCGATAATTCACCAAATAAGGGCTACGAGCTGAAGAAGTTTTTGTCCAGATAGGAGGCAAGTCTTTCCCTTCAATTTGTTTTTCATACTCAGCTATCATGGCATCGAAAACATCTGCCCCCAAGATTTCTCCCGCTGCCCGCGTAGCAATATACTCGGCGAAGCCTTCATTCAACCAATTCTCAACCGAATTGAAATCAGCACCGCTTGCCCAGAAGTGACCGAGTTCGTGACACACAAATCGCGTTAGCCTATCATCTGGTGTATCAGTGATATCCGTGAAAACAATATAATTCTCGCGCGCATAACCGCTCTCTTTTCGTTCCGTAACCACAAACTTACCTTGCGGCAAGAGCTGATATTTCCCAAACCAACGGTTTAATGTGGTAATGCATGCATCCGCCGCTTTTATAAGTCGGTCGATACCTCCATCATTCTCACGAACATCAAATATTTCGTATCTGGTAGTTTGTTTCCTACGTACCTTCCTCGACAGATTAAACGCGATATCAAGCCTAGGGTCGGCATTTATAAGCTTAAAAACTTCATCTTTGCGATTAATATCCCCCGTTGTAATACCAAACCAATCACCCTCAACGCTAATATTTAAATCAGCCGTCAACAGCTTGGAAAAGCTCGCATCCATCGGGAACCAAAAACTATCAACATTGAGTTCAATGTGATCAGCAGTTATCTGATTAATCCCATTAGGTAGCGGCTCTGGAAGTAAAACACCTTTATAGTCGATATTAACAACCCGAGACTGTTCCCCTTCGAGTTCATTGAGGGTGACTTGCACTGACCAGAAATCACTAAAACCCGAGACTTTCTCGAGTCTCACGGAATTCACATCACCGGATACAACGGGTTCATTCAGCGTATCGCGAAGAAAAAAGGTAATATCTTTAGCTTTAGGGTCGAGCACATCTATCGACCAGTCAGCTATCATGTGACCTTTTTCAGGAGAAAGTTGGATAGAACCTTGATAGTGATAATCAACCTCTGCAAACACTGAATTACAGGAGGACATCAATAGGATAAGGGTAAGCGTAAAAAACTTATTAAAGCGTATCATTCAGAATTCCCCTTTTTAATTAGTACCCGTTACTTAATCGCCATTCGAGATATTACAAATGTCGAACTCTCGCCCGCGCGGAACTTCAGCGCCGGCAACAATAATATCGTTGGCGTTATATGATTCGATGTAGTGCGTATTAACGACGTAAGATTTGTGCACACGACTAAAGCTATCTGGCAACCTCTCATGAAACGCCTTTAAAGAACTATAGGTTGTGAGCTTTCGATTATCTTTTAAGAAAACCTCAACATAATTGCCCATGCCTTGCACATATAAAATATCCGCTACCGAAATAAGGTAAGTGCGCCTATCTGCAACTATTTCGATTTTTTCTTCACTCGAATTATCAGCAGACGTTTGCTCGCCGATACTCTCTTTGAGAGCCAGGTAAGCTCTTAAAATCGTTAGCATGCTTAGAAAAATTACTGTGCTATTGATGAGCATTAAACTCTTTATCCAACTAGACAGGGAAAAGCCGTAGGGATGAACGGGGGCAAGCAGTCCGTCGTAGAAAAAAACAATAACGATGGATTGAATTGATGCAGCTAAAACGAGCACCAATGCATAATTCGCTAAAAAGGCTTTAAATCGTTTCACCAATAAATACTTGGGTATTAGCAAATACATCACGCCATAAGCGGCCAATATCCTTGCAGGCAACAAGATAAACTCAAGATAAAAGGATGCAAACAAACTCTGATCAGGCTTTGCCCAAATCAGCGAAAATACAACGTAATACACGAACCAAAATACACCATGAGTCACGTATCTTGATCCTAGAAGGTATCCAGATTCATCAAACCATTTCTTCTCAAATAAATGTGTCATTTAAATCCTGCTGTTCGCATAAAAGTCGACTTCGTTCACATAAATTAGACCCTAGATACCAATCAGATACTTAGACTAAGTCTATGAATTTTATCAATAAGTAAACACTATACCGCTAAGAGATTTAAACATATGAAGACATTTGTAAATAGTTGTATTCACAGTCTCCTTATTCTCCTTACTTTTACTGTTCAAACATCCGCTGAAGAGCTAAAACGTCGAGCAAGTTGGCAAGCAACATTTTTACCTACCGAAAATATAGGCATGGCTGTAAAAACCATCAATGCCGAATCTCCACTAGCTCAAGCAGGTATCGAAGTTGGCGATATTGTGCTTTCAGTTGACAACCAATTGATTGAGGGCAATCACCAGTGGTACGACATAACGGATAACCTCACGGCGGGACGCGATGTTGCACTGCGAGTTAAGCGAGAGAGCAAGGTTATGTCAATCAGCCTCAATTTCCCTCCACTTCCGTTGGAACAACACTCAGGAATAACAACTGAGTACGGCGTTATAGAAAACGACTACGGCGTTCGTCAACGAACCATAGTCACCTACCCTACAAATGCAAAAACTCAACTCCCTGCAATTTTTATGCTCCAAGGTCTTAGCTGTTCAAGTATCGAATCACTGCCTAATCGCACTTCAAACTACATTAAACTGCTCACCCAGATTGTGCGTCAATCAGACATGCTGGTGATGCGTGTTGAAAAGCCTGGGTTAGGTGACAGTGAGGGTGAATGTTCGAAAACGGACTTTAAGCAAGAAATCAACGGTTACGAACGAACTCTTCAAACGCTAATGGATGATGAAAGAGTCGACGCAAAACGCATTATCATTTATGGTAATTCGATGGGAAGCGCGCTGGCCCCGTACTTCGTGAATAAATACGATCTCAACGGGCTCATTAGCGATGGCACTTTCTTTCGCTCTTGGTTTGAGCATATGCTCGAAATCGAGCGACGCATTAAGGTCATGCAAGGTTTGTCTCAAAGCGATATTACACAGCAAATGAATCAAGCCTACATTCCACTCTATTACGGTATGCTAATTCAAAAACAGAGCTACGCTGATCTGATTCAAAATAATCCGTTACTCGCTCAATATAACTATCACGGCCTTCAGCATATGTATGGCAGGCCTATGAGTTATTACCATCAAGTCCAAGATTTCGACTTTGCCGGCGAATGGCAAAAAGTAAAAGCGCCAGTTCGTATTCGTCGAGGCCAGTATGATTGGATTATGTCTGAATCAGATAACCACATGATAGTCGAAACACTTAAAAAGGCGGGAAATACCAATGTCGAGCTCGCAATCATTCCCAAACTCGACCACTGGGCAACCCTACACGAAAGCCCAGATAATTCATTTAATGGCAAACCAGGCACCTGGGATCCAGCGACAGCTAATTTAATCGTAAAATGGGCGAAAGAGTTGAATAAACGTTAAGAATATTAGGGCCGAGAATCCAGCTCCTACAGAATTTTCGACTGTAGGAGCTGAACTTGTTCGCGAACTCCCTTTCGAAAATACGGTTATTTGTGCCTAAAGACACTCCTACATTACACAGAAAATACTTCATTGTAAGAGTGAGCTTGAACCGCGAATGGCAAAGAATAAAGTCAAAAATAATGCTAGAAGGTCACCACATGAGGTGAATAGCCGATACCATCCGGACCGTCACCTGTAGGCAGTTCAAACAATATCTCGCCCGAAGGAACATCAATTGCCAGAACTTTGTCTTGCTCATACATAGACAAAAACGCAGTACTGTCATCCGGATGGAAAATCACACCTTTAGGTCCGTCACCGTCATCAAACTGGACTGTTTTAATACGAGATTTAGTTTTCGCATTGTAGATATCCAACTTATGACGTCTTAAGTCAGGTGCTAATGCATATGTTTCTGCTTGATTAAGTAAAATGCGGTACGGCCAAGTATAGTCTTTCCATTGTTTCAGTAGTTTATTCGATGCAACATCATAAACCGAAACTAAGCCATCCTTATTGCTACCAACCCATAATTCTGTGTTGCCTTTATTCACCGTAATGGCTTCAGGCGTTCCTTCCATTGGCATCAGCTTCAATAATTTCGCCGATTGGACATCGAGTTGAGAAACTGTGTTATCACGCATATTGGTGGTGTAAACAACGCTAGAATCAGCAGGGAGCGCCACCATATGCGAGCCTCTTTGCGTCGTACCTATGTTAGACGTTACTTTTCCTGTATGGATATTAGCGATAACAACACTGTCTGAACCTTCCGACGAAATAGCGACATGCGTTTGATCTTTTAAAAATAAAATACCGTGTGGATTTGGGAATTTTGATAAGTCGATGGTACGAACAACTTTCGCCTTCTTAACATCGAATACCGTCAGACTATTTCCTCCAACATAGTCGGTACTTACCGCCCATAACCCGTCTTTGGTCATTGCCAATTCATGAGAGCCTTTACCAGTAGGCAAAGTTTTCACAATTTGCTTTGTTGCTAAGTCAATAAAACTAACATTGTCTGCTCTTTTATTAACGACAACAAGCGTACCTGAATAGTCACTTTTTCCACCTGCAAGAACGGCAAAGTTAACAACAACGTTGAATATAAAAATGAAAAGGTTTCGTTTAGAGAGTAGCGATAACATGGTTCAACAGACCCTTGAATTTCAATGAGTGAAGCCTAAGCGATTTTCAATCATCTCACCAACCTTGGCTCCTTCATTTAGGACGAACAAACTTATATTCGAGATAACATTTCGATACACATGATTTGGGGTTTGATAGTCTTTGTTGTTTACCTTTACAGCTAAATATGTAAAAAACCTGTACGTTGAGGCATTAGCCATACCGTTATGATATAACATAACAAATCAATCATAATAATTCTGACACAAGGAATAATAAATGAAACGAGCGAGCTCCTACTTAGCAGCAGCCATCGCCCTGGCATTTAGCGCAACCTCAGCAGTTAGCGCTGAACACGATTCAAACTGGTATCAACAAGCCGCTATCTCTCCTGACGGTAAGCACATTTTGTTCGCAGCAAAAGGCGACATTTATAAAGTGGATGTCAATGGTGGTAACGCAACGCCATTAACATCAAACTCAGCTTGGGATGGCACTCCCATTTGGTCTAAAGATGGCAAAACTATTGCGTTCAGCAGTGACCGAAATGGCAGCTTAGACGTTTATACTATGCCAGCATCAGGTGGAGCTCCAACCCGTTTGACTTATCACAGTTCAGATGACACACCGACAGATTTCAGCGCGGATGGTAAGTCCGTCATCTTCAATTCAGGCCGCACTAATTCAGCAGACTCATCAGGCTTTCCGACAGGTGCGATGCGTCAACTGTATGAAGTAAGCCTTAAAGGCGGTACACCGACACAACTGATGACGACACCAGCACTTGAAGCTCGTTACAACCGTAACGGCAGAAAGCTGGCTTACATGGACAACAAAGCCTACGAGAATGTCTGGCGTAAACACGATACATCTGCCTTTGCTCGTGATATCTGGGTTGTCGATACTCGCTCGAACAAACATACTCAGCTAACCAACTTCAAAGGCGGCGATAGCACGCCTGTTTGGTCACCTGATGGGAAGCATCTCTATTACCTGAGTGAGCAAGAATCCAATAGTTTTAATATCTGGAAAATGCCTGCAAAAGGTGGAAAAGCAGAGCGTGTAACTAATCACGATACTCACCCTGTTCGCTCACTAAGCATTAGTAAAGACGGATTACTTAGCTACACTTGGCACGGTAACCTTTACACCATCAAAGACGGCGGTAGACCGCAAAAGTTAGATGTTGCATTAAATGCCGATAGCCAAGGTATCGCTGTCAAACCTGCAAGCGTTGCCAACAAAGCAACTGAGTTTTGGGTTTCCCCTAACGGTAAAGAGATCGCGTTCGTTTCTCGCGGCGAAGTCTTTGTAACCTCTGTAGAATTTGGTACGACTGTTAGAGTGACTAACACACCGACACAAGAGCGCAGTTTGTCTTGGTCAGAAGACGGGCGTTCACTCATCTATGCGGCCGAACGTAACAATAACTGGGGACTTTACCAATCTACCTTAGCAGACGAAAACGAACTGTATTTCTATACTGCAACTAAGATTGAAGAAAAGCCTCTACTTCAAGGCGATAAAGATGCATTCCAACCCTCAGTGTCTCCCGATGGCAAAAAAGTCGCTTTTTTACATCAACGTGATGAAATTCGTGTCCTAGACATCGAATCTGGCAAGGTCAATACAGCCCTAAGTAAAAAGTACAACTACAGCTACGCCGACGGCGATATGAGCTTCGATTGGTCTCCAGATAGTGAGTGGATTGTCGCTTCCTACGTTCCGGGTAGCCGCGTATTTATCTCAAGTATCGCTATCGTCCCTGCCGATGGAAGCGCGGAACCACGCGATATTTCACTATCGGGCTATGGTGATGGCAACCCCAAATGGGTTAACAACGACATGATCATTTACTCTTCGGGTAAGTATGGTCGTCGTAATCACGGTAGCTGGGGTAACGATGCTGATGTTATGGCAGTATTCCTAACTCAAGAGGCTTTCGACAACCACAATCTAACGAAGGAAGAGAGAGCACTTGCTAAAGAGCTTGAAGAAAAGCTTAAGAAGGACGAAAAGGATAGCGAAGACAAGAAGGATGAAAAGGATGATGACAAAGTCGAACTGGTTAAAATTGACTGGGATGGTATTGAAGAGCGCTCAGTTCGCTTAACCATCCACTCTTCAGAGTTAGGTGATTCTATATTAACTGATGATGGTGAAAAGCTTTACTACCTTGCAAGTTTTGATAAAGGCTACGACTTGTGGCTGCAAGATTTCAAAGAAAGATCAACCAAGCTTGTTGCCAAGTTAGGTGCTAATAGTACTTCTCTAGAACTCAGTGAAGATGGCAAGACACTTTTTGTTCTCGCTGACGGCAAACTACAAAAAATGGGTGTTGGCGACCATAAGCCGAAAGGTGTTGCATTCAACGGCGCTGTTGATGTTGATGCAGATGCAGAACGTGAGTACATGTTAGGTCATATCTGGCGTCAAACCCGTGACAAGTTCTACGACCCAGGCATGCATGGCATCGATTGGGATCAAATGGGCAAAGACTATATGCCTAAAGTGAAGGGCATTAACAACAACCGTGACTTCGCGATTCTTGCCAGTGAGTTGTTGGGTGAATTGAACTCATCGCATACCGGCGGTCGTTATCAAGGCAGACCACCAGCACATGCTAACACAGCATCTCTAGGTGTTATTTACGGTGCAGAACCTCAAAAAGGCGGCGTACTTATTGAGGAGATTCTTCCTAAGAGCCCATTGAAAAAAGCATCTGCTAAAATCGAAGCTGGCATGTTGCTAACACACGTAGACGGCGAGCCGGTGAATGCCGCCAACAACCTCTATAGTCAACTCAATGGTAAAGCTAATAAACGCGTTAGATTGACATTGAAAGATGGCAATAAGTCGTTTGAAACTGTGATTAAGCCAGTATCTCGTGGTGCTGAAGCACAATCAATGTACGAGCGTTGGGTAGAGTCGCGTCGTGAATACGTGAATAAAATCTCTAATGGCCGCATTGGCTATGTTCACGTTAGACAAATGAACGATGCGAGCTTTAGACAAGTTTACGCAGACCTATTCGGTAAACACTTCGAAACTGAAGCAGTTGTTGTCGATACCCGCTTTAACGGTGGTGGCTGGCTGCATGATGACCTAGTGGTTCTTCTAGGAGGTAAGCAATACACCAAAATGCTACCTAGAGGTCGTGAGTATCAAGGTGATCCAATTGAGCGTTGGACTAAACCTTCTATCGTCCTCATGAATGAAGGTAACTACTCTGACGGCTATATCTTCCCTGTTGCTTATAAAGCTAATGGTCTAGGTAAAACCATCGGGATGCCAGTACCTGGTACAGGTACGCCAGTTTGGTGGGAAAGACTGCATACAGGCGATATCGTCTTTGGTATCCCTCAAATTGCCGTTACAGATATGCAGGGTAACGTTATGGAAAACAATCAATTGGAACCGGATATCTTGATCAACAATTTGCCTGAGGAAGTGTCTAAAGGCGAAGATCCACAGTTAAAACGCGCAGTGGAAGAACTATTGAAGTAATCAAACTTCGATTATAAAAATACGCTTTAGCGGCGGACAAGGCCTGTTCCCAACCAACAGGCCGTTCGTTGCTAAAGCAACCTCCTACATATCAATTCCCTCTTCACTGTAGGAGCCGGCTTTAGTCGTAAATAAATCACACTCAACATATCTCGTCATCGGGTTAAAAAAATACTAATTCACCTCAAACTTGAATTTGGGCAATGCTTATGCAGCAACTCTGCATTGTAATAATCTAGTAATATCCGATGTCTGGGTTGAAGGAGACAGAGACGATAACTTTGCCTTTCAGAACAAACTCGTTATTCGGATTAAAGATGAAAATGGTGTCTATACTCAATGTGGTAGTAAGAGCTATATGCATCTAGAGAATACATCTCCCGCCTATAGTGGGATGCTTTCTGCTGCACTAACAGCGCAAACTGCCAAGAAAAGAGTCGAGATAGCCATTAATACAAACAATCCAACGTCACTCTCGAATCAACTAGCCTTTATTCGTGTTTACGAAGATTAATTATAGGCTCTTTAAATTAACGTGCTATTAAGGATTTAAAAATGAAAAAATTTCTCACTTTAATGTTATTTCTTGCAGCTTTTAATTCAGTTGCGGCTGTTAATTGTCGTGGCAAAATTAGTAACGTTTACGTTGGTGTTGATGGCCAAGTTGTATTGTTCACTTCTTGGCGAAACGCTTACCATACTGTCTGTTCTGTCAATGGAGAGTGGAAAGGTGTTTCTGTTGATGTATGCAAGAGTTGGTTATCAATAGCACAAACGGCACAAGTTTCGAAAACTGACACCATCATGAGATATCAACTCAATGCGTGTAATGAAGTAGGTATATATAACGCCGCCCCTGCACCATCTTATTTAATGCTTTACGGATTATCGTTTTAAACCCGGCTACAAGCTTTAAAAAATCAAACAAAGATACACTTGTATTCGCAGATAAATCCAGCTCCTACAAATAGCGTTATTCTAAGCCTGTTAGAATTGGATTCATCTGCGAAGAACTTACCAAATCAGTTTAGAAAAACTCTCCTGCTTAGAGAAAACTAATAACATGTTCAATGCGCTGTTGCACAGTCTCATCACCCTCTAAGCACAGAATTCGGGATTTACGCTCAGAAATCCACTTCTCATGTTTTACGCGATTTCGGCTCTCAGATAGTGGGTTTTCATATTCGCTTGCCCATTCAATAAATGCTTCATCAACAAAACCAAGCTCCCTCTGCTCACGCTCTCGTAGACGGCTAAGTCTGAGCTCTGTATTTAGTGACAAAAACACTACAATATCAAAAGCGTTTTCAAGCTTAGCTCCCCACCCATTAATAGAACCTGAGAAAACCAAGCTTTCGCCCTCGACTTCCTTCAAAGCAATTTTTAATCGCTCATCAATGTTTCGTTTTTCTTGATACATCGGGGTTGTCGGTAGCCAATAGATATCGTCTGAATCAACCCACTTATAGTTAAGCTTTTTAGCTAAAGCTCTCCCCAGAGTTGATTGTCCAGAGCCAGAAGCTCCCATAATCAGGATTTTCATATCGCTAAGCTCCACAGCTCCTTTATGAATAAAGATCGTGACAATTTAAAATTACCTAAACAAACGTTCTGCCTGGGTAACTAAGCCCGATGTTACACTTCCAAACTGATCACCGACAACGATCGGCATTCCTGGGAATACACCATCTATCCATTGTTGAACGACGGGAGACATTGCGGTTCCACCAGTTACATATAAGACATCAGGCTGTACTCCTGCTTGCTGGATAGCATCACGCATGAGTACTCCAAACTTACCTAACTCATCCGCTATTGATTCAGCTAATTCATCGCGTGTCACTGCAATATCAAAGTCAGGTTCGATGTAATACATAGGAATGCGTACTGATGTGTAGTCAGATAAATCGATTTTGGCTTGTTCCGCACTGCGGCTGACTCTTAATCCGAATTTACCATCACGCAATGTTTTGAAGCGTTTCAATCGTTGATCACTTGAACGAATGCAATAATCATCAATTTCTCTCCCCGTTCTAATTAGGGCAAAATCGCGCTGTGCACTTACATCGTTGACAGAAACCGCTTGTCGAAACAAATTACCAGGAACAGGAAGACCATTTTTGAATACAGCACCTTTTCCAAAATGAGGCATAAACCGCATTAATGCCAGCTTGTTATCCAAATCAATACCGCCGATACGCCGTCCCGTATGACTTAGAATGCATGAACTTCGATCACCGAGATTGGCATAACTTGGCCCTAGTTTAATAACAGAGCAATCCGTAGTACCGCCACCTAAGTCCAAGATCAACACCATCTTGTCTTCTTGCAATTGACGCTCATAGTCATAAGCAGCTGCCACTGGCTCCATCAAGAATTCGATGTGTCTAAATCCGACATTTTTAGCCGCTTCATTAATGATGCTCAATGCCTGCTCATTTCCATCATCACCCAACAACCTATGGAAATTTACAGGGCGACCAATCACCACATCTCTGAGTTCGAAATCTTTAACAGATTCCGCTTCTTGTTTGATATGCGCCAACATCTTTTCGACTATTCGTGTAAACACCATTTGCTGATCTTTGTTGATATCGGCTCCCAAAAACGACTTGGGTGACTTCACATAAAAACCGCTATCAGGATCATCGATATGAGTAAGCTCAGCTTCCTCGCCAAAAATAACATCGCCGTTCGCGCTCAGGGCATCTAATATATTTTCAGCACGCTTAAAGCTATAGGCTTTTTGCCTATGCTCACGTTGCAGCTC
This sequence comes from Alteromonadaceae bacterium M269, assembly GCA_004353515.1. Lineage (GTDB taxonomy): Bacteria > Pseudomonadota > Gammaproteobacteria > Enterobacterales > Alteromonadaceae > M269. Next base: position 149,198 of record SMNZ01000007.1, read on the forward strand.
CTTACGAGCAATACTGAATAGAGCTTCTTGAGAAAATGCGCTATGTGATTGCTCATTGCCTAACAACTCACATTTTTCCAATATACGAGGTGTCGTAATATCGGCGGGTTTAATGACCTCATGTTCGATAAAAAGACAGGATGAAAGTCGCGTTCGCCCTTCATCAATAGGGATTAAAGACGGTTCATTATTTTGCATAATGCCAATGGAACAGTTAGACGTACCGAAGTCTAAGCCAGCATACATAGAGAGATTTCCTAGGGGTTGTTGATCTTTGCTGTATAGATTTTGTTCTCAATAAAGGCTTTTTGATTAAGGCGTGAACTTGTAGGCTGATAAATATCAGTTAAAAGTGCACAACAAAGAACAGAAAGCCTTTATAACGAATCCTTCGGACAGCGTTTGTTGGTTATTTATACCGTATCAGAGTCTGTCCATTTACGACTGCATGGATGCAGGAGGTAGAACGAAGCAGGACGCCAGAGTCGATATTAATAAACCACACAGCCCCTAAGGATAAAAGAGAATAACCTCTGTATTTTAAGCTACTCGTTTCTCATTGGAAATGAGATAAACCAAAAAATTCGTCAACAAGTACCGCGTCAAATTTGCGACGTTTTGTTGTGGCATCAGCTTTGCTTGTTTGATGGAGAATCAAATACAGCGAAACTAACTCATGACTATCTCAGCGCTCACGCCACAAAGTACACTCTTCACGCCTCAAACCACCTTGAACAACGAAGACACGACCGCAACTCAGCCTGAGACTACTGACATTCAAAGTGTCGATGACTTGATTAATCTAAGCACACTATCCAGAGAGGATGTACAAGAGCAGCTCGACCAAGAACAGCAGAGCCAAGCAACGGAAACTAACAACTTTAGATCAGCGACAGCTTCGGAAATTGAAAACACAGCAAGACAGTTATTCGCAGAAGGTAAAATTACACAGGGCGAATTTATATTGCAGGAGTTTGAGAAGCTAAAACCGCAGATATCTCAACAAATCAACAGCCTTTTCGGAAACTCACCTCTCATCAACTATCAACAAGGAGAGCGTTTCGACTTGTTACAAGCGTTAGAAAATAGGTCCGCTAACACCGAAAACGAAGGTACAAGAGCAGAGATTGATGCACTTATTGAAAGGCTTAACTCGCCTAATTCCAATATTAACGAAACCCTAAATCGAGATATCGATACACAAGCCTAGGCTCTGTTGAGGGATAAACAACCAACAACTCGCAGCACAGTCTATACAGCAAAGACCAACAGACCCTAGATATCGTCTTGATGCGCAGACAAGTGCCTCAACAATGCATAAGTTTGTTTTGGTGTTAACTTCGCAGGCTCGAATGTTGTCTGCTTCAACTTCGCTAATAATTCGACAAACACTGGGGTACTGCTAGCGTATCCCATATTCCAATTCGTGAAGGTCGTATTTTCAATATATTCATAGCTGGCAATAACCACATCTGTATGCCGAGGGTCATCAGCTATATGGAAAAATAAATCATTGACTACGCCCCGTTCCCCTTCAAGAGCCTGCACGAAATAACGATTGTCATAACAAAGCATGCCGCAGATATCCTTTTCGCGATTATTTTCTCTCGCGGCAGTCAGAATATCTTTTAAATCCGACAGATTCATATCTCGTGTCGCCTGACTGAAATACACTAAGCGTATTTTCCTTTCCATAATTTTCTCTTAATTTATGTCAACAATGTCAATTTCGTACTATACATATCGATAGCGTATGAACAGAAGAATTTCAAATTTATGCAGTTATTAAAGAGCCAAATAAAAGTGTTAATTTTCTCTCAAAATCAAGATGAATTATCTTTTCTCACTCTTAACACAGAGAACATCACTTATTTTGAACAAGTCAAAGGCATACAAAAACAACTCCGTTCTCAAAGCGCATCTGTCATATTTATCCATATCACAAATCAAGATTCGGAAAAGGCTGCAAAATCTATCGCTAAATATGTTCGTCAAAGCTTGGCAGACTCTAAAGCACGGCTGGTTATTTTAAATCCAGAGGAATACCCAGTTAATGAACTGGAGTTCATCGAGAATCTGCAGATTGATGAATTCATAAAAATAGGTGAAAAAGAGAATAATTTAGCCAATGTGCGAATCAACCGCATCATCAATTCAACACAAACGCAAGACGAGATATTAACGCAACAAGCAGCGCAGACTGAGCTATTGATGTCTGTTAATCGATTTACACGCCACAGGCAATCTATCCAGTCACTGATTCTCGAGTGTGCTGAGGCGCTTGGCGCATTTTGTTGCGCCAGCTCAGCAATTGTTGCATTAAGCTCCAAAGTTATTCCTGTGCAAATAAACGCAGAACAAAAACTTCTAACTGACGAAGAGCTAACTCAACTTAAAAATAATGGTTTTAACGCGGTTATCGAACAATCCTTTAGCAGGACCTCGCCTAATATTGATTTGTTAACCAATGCTACACTAAATGATCAACTCAATACCTTGTGTGGCGAACCAATTGGTAGCTATTTAGTTTTTCCATTAACCGCCTACAGTAAAACCCTGGCGGTCATATTTTGCTTTATTGCCGATAGCAATATGCATCGCGTTTCAACCCAACATGTCAATGTGATGCGTGATACAGCCGAACAACTCCGATTGGTTATCGAGCGTCGTAGCGCAGAAAGTAAATTAAAATCGCAATATGCCAGACTAAAATCTGCCTTGTCTGAGCTTCAATCAACACAAGACCAGCTAGTACATGCTGAAAAAATGGCATCTGTTGGTCAGATGGCTGCCGGCATTGCACATGAGATTAATAACCCGCTAGCTTCTGTCCTCAGTAATTTTGATCCGCTCAGCGATTATGTCGTCACTTTAGTTAAGATGCTCGATTTGCATGATTCTTTGATGCAATCCATTGATCAACCAGAAGAACTGGAAAATCACGAAGCCCACCAGAATCTTCAATCATTTAAACAAGAGTCTGATCTGGATTTTGTTGTTGATGATATCAAAGCGATCGTTAACGATTCCAGAGAAGGGTTACTCAGGGTAAGAGATATCATTAGCGATCTCAGTTGCTTTTCACACAAGCAGGAACTCGAAAAACGCCCTTTCAGTATTCATGATCTCTTTGATGAAACACTGCGGCTACTAATGCCTGAGATTGCTACCGATATACAAGTCACACACACAGTTAGCGTCGAGGAATCTTTAAACGCACATCGAGGCTTTATCCAACAAATACTGACGAATCTGATCAAAAATGCGTCCCATGCGCTCAGTGAAAACGATCAGAAAAGCGCGTCTAAAACGATAAATATCCAGGCGGAACGGCATGAGAACGAGGTGGTGATTTCTGTGCAAGACAATGGTCCTGGCATCAGCTCGGAGCTCAAAAAGCAGATATTCAGTCCTTTCTTCACAACCAAAGAAGTAGGCCAAGGGACAGGGTTAGGGCTTTCTGTTTCGTACAGTTTAGCAAAAAAAATGGACGGTTCACTGTCACTTGAAAGCGGCAAAAACGACACAACAAAGTTCGTATTACGTCTTCCCTTTAGCGAGGAGTAATAGAAACTAGCGCGCTAAACTGACTGTAAATTTAGCGTAAATTTTGTACTCCTTAGCTAGATAGGCGCTAATATAGTATTCACTGTTTAGTCGTTGCGATTGTGTGCCCATGAAACTCCTATCCAAGCGTAGCTTTGTCCTCGCCCTATCCTTAGTTATGGCAACCACTTCTTTTGCAAATTCAGCTGATGAACTAGGAAAACAAGTGGTTGAAAGTACCTGCACGGCTTGCCACTCCATTAGAACCATTGCCAACAGTTCTGGCTACACCGAATCGCAATGGAAAGAGCTCACTTCAACCATGATCGACTTGTCTGCAAATCCTAAATTGCAGGAACAAATCATGGGCTACTTAGCCAAACATTACCCTCCTAATGATCGTCGACAGTCGAAGATTATTGCAGGTGATGGGCAGGTATCATTTGAACAATGGCAAGTACCCACCTTAGGTCAACGCTCCCGCGATCCTATTGAAGCGGAGGACGGCACTTTGTGGTGGGCTGGTCAATGGGGAAATCTGATAGGCAGAATTAACCCCAAAACAGGTGAAATGAAGGAATACCCGCTACTGGCAAACAGCAAACCACATTCGGTTACTCTCGATGCACAGGGAAACGTTTGGTACACGGGCAACAAAAACGGAACCATAGGTAAGCTTGATATCAAGACAGAAGAGATAACGGTTTATCACATGCCAGACAAGGCAGCTAAAGACCCACATACTGCGATTTTTGCGCCAGACGGTATTCTTTGGTTCACCTTGCAGCACAGCAATATGTTAGGCCGACTTGATCCGAAAAGTGGCGATATTCAATTGAAAACCATGCCAACCCTCAATTCTCGACCATACGGCATTAAGATAGATAAAGATGGAACACCTTGGGTTGCCTGCAATGGGCACAACTGCTTAGCCAAGATAAATACCGAAACATTCGAAATCACTGAAATCAACCTTCCAAACAACAGAACGAAAGTGAGAAGACTAGATATCGATGACCAAGGTAATATTTGGTACGTCAACTCGTCTCGCGGAAGATTGGGACGATATAACCCGAAGACTGGTGACATTAAAGAATGGCCTTCACCTAGCGGCGACAAAGCTCATCCTTACGCAATCGTCATTGTCGACGGCGTAGTTTGGTACAACGAGTCCGGCAAAAGACCAGATGCATTAGTGAGATTTGATCCAAAAAGTGAAACATTCCAAAGCTGGCCAATTCCCTCGGGTAATGTTTATGCGGGCATTATCAGGCATATGCGCTCAACTCAGGATGGCAAGCTGCTTATTCACCAAAGTAGTACTAATCGCATTATGAAGGTCACCTATTCGCCTTAGAGTATATTGACCTTTGCTGCCCCCCTAAAGCAATAAAAACCTTTTTAACACTGTAACTGGCATAGTTGTTGTAACCAGCTAAACATATAGAAAAACATCCAGGTTCACTGTGAACCATTATCGGGCTTTTTTTGACACTATGTTTAGCGAATTTGTCAGTAAACATGCACTCTCCGGCGACTTTATTGCTTCTGTTGATGCACATTATCGCCCGCTCTGTGAGCGCACCAAAACGCACCAAAACAGTGCAAGAAAGCCACTATTTGTTGGAATCAATGGAAGCCAAGGCTCTGGGAAATCAACCCTAGCCGATTTCATCAAAGAGTACCTTTCATCAACCTATAAGCTTAATGTTGTTGTCATCTCTCTTGATGACTTTTATTTTGATCAGAAAAAGCGCCAAGAACTGGCAGAGGATGTTCATCCACTACTAGCAACACGCGGTGTACCCGGTACACATGATACGGCTTGCATGAGTCATGTATTTGAACAGTTGCGCCGTCAAGATAACGACATTCGTATTCCGAGATTTAACAAAGCTACTGACAACCCTTTTCCGAAAGAGCAGTGGTCCATTGTCACTTCAAAAACCGACATTGTGATAGTCGAGGGCTGGTGCTGGGGAGTCAATTCACAAACTCAGGATCAACTTGATGCACCAATCAATCAACTTGAAGCCGAACACGATGCCAGCGGTTTGTGGCGATATTATGTTAATCAGCAGCTTCATCAACATTATCAACCGCTGTACCAATACTTCGACTACTGGATCATGCTCAAAGCGCCCTCTTTTAGAGATGTCTATGCATGGCGCTTAGAACAAGAAACAAAACTTAAAGATAAAGTTGGAACAGCTGGGAACACAGGCATTATGTCGCCTGAGCAAATAAAACGCTTTATCCAGTATTACGAGAGGCTAACTAAACATTCACTTAAAACTGTCCCCTCAAGGTGCAATGACCTATTCGAACTGGATGCTAAGCGGGCGATAGTCAAACATACTCAAAAACCTAGCAATTCCGGGCAAACAAGCACTCAATACCTAATATATACCGATATGGATGGGACTTTGCTCGACCATCACACCTACAGCTTTGCACCAGCATGGTGCACTCTCAAAAAGCTAAAAGAGAGCAATACACCTGTCATCCCAAACACCAGTAAAACCTTTGCTGAGCTAGCTGAAATGAGAGAAGCGCTAGAGCTTGGTACGCCCTTTATTGTCGAAAATGGTGCCGCGGTCTACATTCCTAAAGGTCACTTCAACAACCAACCTGAAGGTACCGAGGAGAAAGGTGATTACTGGGTAAAAGCTTTTTCTGAACCTCGTTCAACCTGGTTACAACTCCTAGAACAACTGCGGCCTGAATTTGACGGATGTTTTACCCACTTCGCTCAAATGACTATAGCCGATATCGTTAAAGCGACGGGATTATCCAACCATAACGCAACACTCGCCTCTCAAAGAGAATACAGCGAGCCTATCCTATGGTTAGATGATGAAGAAACGAAAACTCGGTTCGTCCAAGCCATAAAGGATCGCGGCACAACACCTATTCAAGGAGGACGCTTTTTACACCTTTCGAGTAGCAGTAACAAAGGCTTGGCCATGAAATGGCTAACCGACCAATATAAGAAGTCGAATCCGAACTATGCATTCACATCCATTGCTTTAGGTGATGGTCAGAATGATGTCGCCATGCTGGAGATGGCTGATATCGCCATAAGAATTATTTCACCTGTTAACCCACTACCCACATTAGAGAGAAAAAGCGGCGTAATAACCAGCCAATCTGAAGGGCCTCAAGGCTGGTCAGAATGTATAGAAGAACTGGTGTTTAAACCACTGCAATCATCGTTTTCATCCGGTTTAAGCACGTATCACAGAAAATAGTTAGGAGATTACATGGCAGATTTTTATCAAAATGGCATTGTGACAACACTTCACAACTTATCCGACAGGCCAATAGAAGAACTGGAACAAGAGCTACTCAAATTCTCTAAATCTCGTCCTATGGCTTTGATCCTCCCGTCACTTTTTTCAGAACTCGAAGGCAAAGCTTTACCTCACATTATCGAGCAAATTTGCGATGTTCCTTATCTATCTCAGATTGTTATTGGCTTGGACAGAGCCGATTTAGAGCAATACAAACACGCACTAAAGTTCTTCAGTAAATTGCCGCAAGACCACTGCATCCTCTGGAACGACGGACCAAGACTTAAAGCATTAGATGCCAAACTGGACGAACTAGGCTTAGCTCCTAAAGAACTCGGGAAAGGCCGTAACGTTTGGTACTGCATGGGTTATATATTGGCGACAGGCAAAGCAGAATCTGTGGCCTTACATGATTGCGATATATTGACCTATGACAGAAGCTTATTAGCCAGACTTATCTACCCCGTTGCTAATCCTCAGTTTAACTATGAGTTCTGCAAGGGTTATTACGCTCGCGTTGCGCACGGCAAAGTTAACGGGCGAGTATCACGTTTGCTTGTCACGCCACTTATTAGAGCACTCACAAAAGTGGTAGGACACAACCAATACTTATCCTATATGGACAGCTTCCGATACCCATTAGCCGGTGAGTTCTCATTCCGCCGCGATGTGCTTAACGATATCCGCATTCCCAGTGATTGGGGATTAGAGATAGGCGTGTTATCTGAAATGCAGCGCAATTACTCCAACAACAGGTTGTGCCAGGCGGATATCGCCAAAACCTACGATCACAAGCATCAAGACTTGTCAGCAGATAACGATCAAGGTGGCCTATCCAAAATGTCGATCGATATCACCAAAGCACTGATCCGAAAGCTAGCGACACAAGGCCAAACCTTCAGTAACGAAACGTTCCGTTCATTAAAAGCCACTTATTATCGTATCGCGTTAGATTTCATCGAAACCTATAACAATGACGCGATTATGAATGGCCTAACGCTCGATATTCACAACGAAGAAAGAGCTGTTGAGCTATTTGCCAGTAACATCATGAAAGCAGGTGAAAGCTTTTTAGAAAACCCAATGGACACGCCTTTTATCCCAAGCTGGAACCGTGTTGTTAGCGCTATGCCTGACGTACTCGAACAGCTCAAAGATGCTGTTGAACAAGACTTTTTAGAATTTAATGCAAGTTAAGGTCAGTTTATTTCTATGCTAACAACGTACGAGCAACTTATTGAGAGAGTGGAGCATCATCTCCAAGTTATATACAAAGATGTTGATATTGGCACGTCGATTATTGCGCTGTGTAATCAACTATTGGAAACGATGCGAATAAACCAGCCTGACTCGGTGCTTACTCCCAAACGTCATCACAATAATTGGGATCAAACCAATGTGATGCTCATTACTTATGGCGATAGCATAGAAAAAGCAGGCGAAAAACCGCTTCATACCCTGCATGATTTCCTCAATACATATTGTAAGGACACCATCAGCAGCGTTCATATTCTGCCGTTCTTCCCATACAGCTCGGATGACGGTTTCTCAGTGATCGACTATTCCAGCATTAACGAGTCTTTAGGTGATTGGAAGGATATAGAGTCCATCACTGACGACTTTCGGTTGATGTCAGATATTGTCATCAATCACTGCTCGTCTCGCAGTGCTTGGTTTAATAATTTCATTAAAGGCGAAGGCGTTGGCAGTGACTTTTTTTATACTGCATCACTTTCAGACGACCTTTCTCAAGTCGTCAGGCCCCGAACATCTGATTTACTCAGACCAACAGTCACGCCCTGGGGTGAAAAGCATGTTTGGTGCACCTTCAGCCATGATCAGGTCGATTTTGATTTCAGAAACACCGAGGTCCTCAATACCTTTGTTTCAATTATTCGACAATATTTAGATGCGGGAATCCGAGTCTTCCGCTTAGATGCCATCGCCTTTTTATGGAAGGAAATAGGCACTTCATGCATCAACTTACCCCAGACACATGAAGTGGTTCGTCTGCTAAGAACCTTAATCGAACACACTGTCGACGATGCAGTTATCATCACAGAAACCAACATACCGAATAGGCAAAACCTCAGCTACTTCGGCAATGCCAATGAAGCACATGGTATCTATAACTTTTCTCTGCCCCCGCTGCTTATCAATACGTTAATCACTGGCTCTAGTCAGCACTTAAAATCCTGGATGTGCAGCATGCCACCTGCGCAAAACGGCACCTTCTTTTTCAACTTTATTGCCTCACATGATGGTATTGGTTTGCGTCCCGCGGAAGGACTATTGAATGACGAAGAACTCAATACCTTAACCAATACCATGAAAAACTTCGGTGGGCTTATTTCATGGCGAAAATCTGAAGGAGGAGAACAACGTGCCTATGAAATCAATATTGCTTTGTACGACGCCTTACAAGGGACCACTAAAGGTCCTGATAAATGGGGATTAGAGCGTTTCGTCGGTGCTCACGCCATTATGTTTGGCATGGAAGGCATTCCTGGACTTTATATCCATAGCTTAGTCGGAACAGGAAATGACTACGAAAAAGTCCAGAACACCAGCCACAATCGTTCAATCAACAGGCATAAATGGGATTATCAGGCATTAACCGAGCAGCTTGATTCGAAATACAGCCAACACCATAAAGTTTATAAGCGTATTAGCCATTTATTGTCTATAAGGAAAAAGCACGGTGCATTTCACCCCAACGCCACGCAATTTACCTTACAACTGAATGACGAGCTCTTTGGATTTTGGCGTCAAAGCCTGGATAGAAGGCAGAGTATCTTCTGCATTTACAATGTCACGGACCAACCTCAAACCTTATGCTTGAGTGATTTAAACCTTATTGGCACCGACTCATGGATAGATTTAATCAGCGAAAGAAGTATCACCTTTGAAGACCAAGAGCTGACGCTTTCACCTTACCAAAGTTTGTGGATATCAAATATTGATGATTAAGCCTACAAATGCAGCACCCGCACAACATAGCTCCGCGTTCAAATGAATAGATGTTGATGCAGTTATCAGAAGCTGAAGCAACTACAAACCCAAGTATTGGCAAACTGCACTCCAGGTAGGAAAGGCTTCAGTACCAAACTGAATAAATTCACCGTCAAAATGCTCTTGTCCGCGACCTGACGCATTATCGTCAATCAACAACTCCCCTTTTAACAAAGCTTTGTTGGGGCTGATAATCAGCTTTTCGGTAAACTCGATGCCAAAGTACTTTTCAATCCAGACGCGTTTTTCTGTATAACACAGGGGATTCATTGTCGAAGGCGCAGTCAGTATGTAAGGCTCATACTCCTCCGCCGAAATCAGCTTATTAACACTTTCGATGGCTCCGTCAATAGGCAGTAAATTAGCGTAAAAGCCATATTGAGATTGGGGATAGGCTACTTCTGGGGTTGCCTTCAACGCTTGATTAAAAGCTGCAGAATAGTCACACAACACATCGTCCATATCAATATAAACAACCTTATGCTGACTCATCATGCACCGCTTAGATTGCGTTCAAAGTTAACGATATCAACGCCTTCCTTAACCTTATATAGCTGCGCTAACCGCCCACCCGATTTCACTTTTTCATCAACAGTCTCGAACATATCGGCTGCTTCTATGCGCCTGATAAGACTCTTTCTCTGAATCGTCTTCCCGATAATCGTTTCAATCACAGATTTGAGCTGCCCAACGGTAAAATATTCAGGTAAACAGTAAACCGGAATCATCGAGTAGAGCGTTTTTTGCTGCAGGCGCTCTTGAGCTTGCTTGATAATCAACTTGTGGTCGAAAGCAACAGCTAAGCTCTCAATCTGATTGATACCAATCCACTGTGCTTCGTCGACAGTATCAATTCGGGAAGACACTTCTTGTTCAGCGATCAGAGCAAAATAAACCAGTGTGACGCTAAAGCCACGCGGATCCCGACTAATCCCTGAAAACACTTGTAGCTGTTCTAGGTACTGCGGCTTAGCTCCTGTTTTTTCCTTGAGCTTCCTCAGTGCAGTCATATCCGTTGTATCGTCTCTATCTACATCGACAAAGCCACCAGGTAATCCCCACCGTCCAGAAAAAGGCTCATTTGAGCGTTTCACCATGAGCACTTTTAACTGCTCATCTTTTACCGTGAAAAGTACGCTATCGACGGTAAAAAGTGGGTTCTTAAAGTCGTTAATATCATATTCCATGATTGCTATATCAAAGCTCAATTAATGTCTTAATGACACTCTAATTCAATTCACGGCTTATAGCAATTTAAACACTCTAACCAGCCGAAAACCAAAATAATGTCAAAAAGACACAAATAAAACTTGATCAGCCAAATTTAACTTGCTAGATTAAAAGTGTCACTGAGACACAATATTAAATTTAACGAAACAAGTGAGGAAAAAATGAATATTACTGGCTATCAAAATTCAGGCAAAACAATCCCTCTAACTTACGACAATTTCACTTTCAGTGGCGGTGAAGAACATATTCGTTTTCACAAAGTAGATTTCTCAATAATCGAAAGAATAGAGATTAAAGATCGACTCAATAACGCATCAACACTTATTCGCCTCATGATGACGGTAGACGCACTAAGAAGGTTGGTTGGACCAAATGCCTCCATCGAACTCACCATTCCTTATTTTCCTTACGCTCGCCAGGACAGAGTGTGTGTTGAAGGTGAGGCATTAGGTGCAGCAGTTATGGCAGAGTTTATTAATCACCTCGGTTTCTCCAAAGTTACTATTTGGGATGCACACAGTGACGTTTCCCCTGCCTTGATTAAAGGCGTGGTCAATATCTCACAATCCAGCTTGTTGAAGCGCAACGAGCAACTAGTGAACAGATTATCGACTGGCGATTTAACGCTTTTATCTCCAGACGCAGGCGCCAGCAAAAAAACATTCAAAATTGCAGAAGCACTCAATAGCACTCAGGAAGTGATCCAAGCTCAGAAAGCGAGAGACTTAGAAACAGGAGAGATTGTTAAAACCGAAATCAACGGTGATGTTAACGGTAAAAACATACTGATTACTGACGACATCTGTGACGGCGGCAGAACATTCATCGAAATCGCAAAAGTGCTTAAGCGCCAAGGTGCGAAAGAGGTGTCTCTCTTTGTGACTCACGGAATATTCTCGAAAGGTTTCGAAGTCTTCGAAGGACTTATCGACGCTATCTACACGACAGATTCATTCAGACCTGCTCATCAATTCTCAAACACAACACAAATCCAATTAAACATCATTGAAATGTAAGGAGACCACTATGACTATTACAGCAGCCAGCATGCAAAAAGACGTTTATAAAGAGTTTCATAGTCGTGCTTACCACCCGGAAGTGACTCAGGTGTACGCTAACTACACATCTCGAAGCAGTAAACTCAGCAATGTCGATAATAACGATAAAGTTGCCTTCGTCGGCCTTCAGTACTTCATCAAGAGTTACTTACAAGATGAATGGTCTGCATTTTTTAATGCTGATAAAGCCACAGCGGTCGCCAATCACAAGCGCATCATGAGTGCGATGTTAGGCTACCCGGTCTGCGTAAAATACCTAGAGGACTTGCACGATCTCGGTTATCTGCCGCTAAAAATAAAAGCGTTACCAGAAGGCACCTTAGTCCCCTATTTGGTACCACCGCTAACCATAGTGAATACCAAAGAAGGTTTTCAATGGTTAACCAACATGATCGAAACCGTATTGAGCTGCGAAAACTGGCCTATCCAAACCAGCGCTACAACCTCTGTTGCTTACTTCAAAGTGTTCAGAGAGTTCGCTGAAAAAACGGGGTTACCTATGGACTTTGTTCCTTTTCAAGGACACGATTTCAGTTTCAGAGGTATGTTTGGTAAGCATGCCGCAGCCATGAGTGGTTTTGGTCACCTAGCATCAGGATCAGTCGGAACGGACACCATACCTGCGGTGCTCTTCGCCGAGAAATATTACGGCGCTAATGTTGAAGAAGAGCTGGTTGGCTGTTCAGTCAATGCAACTGAACACTCAGTCACATGCTCATGGATTATGGAAGGCGAAATTGAGTTCTTTAAGTACCTGATGAGAGAGCAATCTCCGACAGGTATACTCAGTGTTGTCTCTGATACATGGGACTTCTGGACGTTAGTAACAGACTACCTACCACAGTTGAAAGATGAGATCATGGCTCGTGACGGTACACTCGTGATACGCCCTGACTCTGGAGACCCAGTTAAAATATTAACCGGCTATAAAGTTTCTCCAGAGCTTGGCTTTAGAACACAACAAGAAGCTGAAGATTACGCAAGAGAACATGGCTACGAAGCCTATCAATGGAATGGAAATTATATCGGCTTCGATGAGGACGAAATAAGAATCCTTATAGCCTGCGAAGTTAAAGGACTCATAGAATGCCTGTGGGATATCTTTGGAGGAACAACCACAGAAAAAGGATTTAAGTTGCTAGACGAGCACATTGGCGCTATCTATGGCGATGCTATTACCTTAGAACGTCAACGTCAGATCTTACAACGACTGATGGAGAAAGGCTTCGCTTCTAAAGTAGTGTTGGGTATCGGTTCATACAGCTATCAATACGTAACGCGAGATACGCACGGCTCAGCGGTGAAAGCTACCAGCGTTGTGAAAAACAACGAGCGTTTAGCAATCTTTAAAGATCCTAAAACAGACACTAAGAAAAAGTCTGCCAAAGGATTACTCAAAATTGAACGGATTAACGGTGAGCTTACTTTATTTGATAACGTCACTGAACAAGAAGAAACGGAAGGTCTTTTAGAAGTTATCTTCGAAGATGGGCGATTAATAAAAGAAACCACATTAGCTGAAATTAGGGAGACGGTGGCTGACCAACTTTAGCCACCCAACAAACCTATAGCCCCTAGATTTTTTTGGAAAGAATAAATGTTACTTGAACTAGCCATCGGTGATGCCTACGGAGCAGGCTTTGAGTTTGCTCCGATGGAGAAAGTTCACCAATTTAACGACGCAAATGCCTACCAGCAGCACGAGTTTGGCATGCCCAGAGGCTCATACACAGACGACACACAAATGTCACTCGCTATCGCCGAGCTGCTTATCGGCGATACAGAATGGACAAGAGAGAACATTGCAGACCAATTCGTCACTTGTTTTAAACGCGACGAACGTCTTGGATACTCACAAGGTTTTCATCAGTTCCTAATATCCGTTAATAGCGGGAGCGAGTTTATCGATAAAATTAATAACAAGAGTATGAGAAATGGTGCTGCAATGCGCTCTGCGCCACTAGGTGTTATAGCTAAAATTGACGAGTTAACAGCCATGTGCGAGGTTCAAGCCAGTCTGACTCACAATACAGACATCGGCATCAAATCTTCACAAGCCGCTGCGCTAGCCGCACACTATTTCATTTATCAACATGGGCAAGTCGAACACTTGACCGAATTCGTATCTGAATTCAGTAAATATCATTGGAATGACAATTGGAAAGACGGTGTTGCTTGTTGCGCCGAAGAGACAATCAATGCGTTATTAACCACATTAAAAAACGCAGACAACCTGAAAGATGTGCTTATCAAAAGTGTTAGCTTTGGAGGTGATGTTGATACGGTATCCTCACTTGCTTTAGCGATAAGCAGTTCGAGTTGTCTCTACGAAAATAACCTACCTGATGTTTTGTTCGAAGAATTAGAAAATCACGATTACGGCAGAGATTACCTCTCGGCCACAGCCCACAAACTAATGGCACTGGCCAAGTAAAGGAATTCTATTATGGATAAACAAATCACTAAGATATCAAAGTATTTAAGTTATCTTTTAAGACATAAGCCTGAGGCAATAGGGCTAACCTTGGATGCTAATGGTTGGGCTAATATTCAAGAGCTTATCGACAAAACCTCGGATTTCGACCTCACGCACGAGATGATACAGGTCGTTGTCGAGACCAACGATAAGCAACGTTTCGCTCTGGATAAAACCGGAGGGAAAATACGTGCAAATCAAGGGCACTCAATTAACGTCGATTTGCGTTTATCGCCTCAAACACCGCCAGATAGATTATTACATGGCACCGCTGAGCGTTTCTATGACAGCATCAAAAGCGAAGGACTCACCAAACAGGAAAGACATCATGTTCATCTCAGCGAATCTGCCCATACTACCTCAGCTGTAGGTAGCCGTTATGGAAAACCCGTCTTACTCGAAATAAATGCCCAAAAGATGTTTAAAGATGGATACCAGTTCTACCGAACAGCCAATAATGTCTGGCTAGTGGATAAGGTGCCTGCTGAGTATATTAGCAAAGTCGGCTAGCTATACGCTTAATCATCAAGCTTAAACCAGCTTCCGATTTCCTTATTCACCTGCTCATGTTTTTCACGATGCAAAAAGTGCCCTGCTCCCTCGATTAAATCAAACTGATATTCGGCTTCAGAGGTGAACATATCTCGTTGTCTAGGCAGCATTTCCTTGCGCATATCCACTGTTCCACACAACACTTTCGTAGGGGTAGAGATAACATTGTTGAGACGCTCAAATACATGCGCCAGTTTTGGGTCTCTAAATTTTGGCTGAAGGGCAGCCCGATAATAAGCTAGAGTGTCTTCGATCACCGTACCTTGCATTTGCTTACTGACAATATATTCCACATGAGCTTCATCATTAAAGTTCGGTGACCATAAACGCCACAAAAAGCGTAAGAACCGCCCATGATTCCAACGAATTATTTTTTCAGGCAACCAGGGGAGTTGGAACAAAAACCAATGAAAAGAACGTACAACATGCCTAGGCGATCGTTTTAAGGTACGGTTAATTTCAACTGGATGCGGCACGGCTAACAACAAGGCTCGTTTTATCTTATCGGGAAAAGCTCCCAACACACCATAACTTACGGCAGCTCCCCAATCTTGACCAATCAAGTAAATCGCTCGTTTATTATTAATGTTATCAATCAAGTTAACGATATCTTGAGCCAAAGTCGCACGATCGAAATAAGCTGCTTCTTTGGTTTTTGTTGGTGCATATCCTCGAAGAAAAGGTGCTATGACGCGCAACCCTTTTTGACTCAAGTAACGAATTTGGTATTCCCAAGAGTATGCATTATCAGGGTAGCCATGAAGCAAAAAAACAGTATCTCCCTCAGGGTTACCAGCTTCCAGATAGACATAATTAGCATCACCGATAATCACCGACTGATGAACGGCATAATCTATAGCTTTGTTACCACTCAACGTCATACTAAAACTTAATCTTCCCATTTATCATTTGGATAAACATTCGCCAATCTCCGATAAAGCTGTATACAGGATACTGGAAGGTAGCGGGTTTATTCTTCTCGAAAAAGAAGTGTCCGACCCAAGCAAATCCGTAACCTGCAAAAGGGACCATCAACAAGTACCACAAATTTGATGTCATAATAGTTAGCGCTAACAATACCAGCACCAAACAAGATCCCACAAAGTGCAATCGTCGACAAACAAGGTCAGAGTGCTCTTTGAGATAATAGGGGTAAAACTCACCAAAGCTTTTAAAATCCTTCACTTGTCGCCTCTATCTTCCTATCCAACCAATCGTAAAGGCTATTATTGCCAGTTAAATTGAACATGAATGTCAACTGGTTTACATTTGAAAACAAAAATGACGAATACAAACGATGGCTATCAACGCTGAAAGACAGCTGGACGATAACGAATGGCTTAATACGTTAACCAAGCCAGTAAAAGCAGAATTAATTCGTGCAGCCAAAATCAAACACTTTATCAGTAATCAAAGAATCCATAGCAAAGGAGACATGCCAGATGGACTTTACTGCGTTATCAGCGGTGAGATAAGAGTTTGCGCAACAACTTTAAGCGGTGGAGAGTTTATTTTTACCAAAATACAGCCCGGTAGCTGGTTTGGAGAAATAGCGATATTAGATAATGGGCCGAGGACTCACGATGGGTACTCAGTAAATGACTCCACTATTGCGGTCATTCCTAAAAGCACAATACAAATGCTCTGCGACCAAGACAATAATGTCTATAGAGCTTTAGTGAGCATGCTATGTTCGCACTGCAGACAGGCATTCAAAGCTATTGATGAAATGCTTATTCACTCGAACGAGCAGAGGTTAGCTAACTTGCTAATCTCCAGATTAAGCACAACCAGTACCTCAAAGCTAACTATCAATCAGGAAGAGCTCGGTGCGCAGATAGGACTATCACGACAAAGCATCAACAAATTATTGAAAAAATGGAAACAACTGGGCTGGATAAAGCTTCATTACGGCGGTATCGAGGTCACTAATATGAATGCTTTAACGGCCTGTACGAGAGAATGAGCTTTCATACCTTTATACCTTTGCTAAAGCTAACAGTTGCAGAGCAAAAGCGTAAATGGAGCTAGGGCAATAACCGGCTGCCACCGGTTAAGTCGCAGGTAAGAAGGTACCGTATCCTTGCTCTTGCCCTAGCGTTTCAGCAACTTCTTCATTATCGACGGCAAATTTACCGTTTATCAGCACATGCTTAACAATGCCCGGATTCCTATTCACCAGCCTTTGCAGATTGAAGTTTTCCATATCGGCCCAACACACTTTTTCTAAGTCCTGCCCGAAAGCCGTTGGATCGATCACTACAACATCGGCACGATCGCCTTCGCGAATTTTTCCAGCATCAATATTAAACCACTCAGCTTGATCCCCGGTTAAGCGTCTAACAGCTTGTTCGATACTCATAATGGCTTGCTGTTCGTCGTTAGATTCCTTAACAAGTTTCAACATACGCAGCGGTAAGTTGTAAAACGCCATATTACGTATGTGCGCACCGGCATCGCTAAAGGTGATCAATGAACGCTTATCTTTCACTAACTTCTTCAATACATGTTTACGATGATTGCCTACTGTGGTGTACCAGCGGATTTTGTTGCCATATTCAACCACCAAATCTAGAAACAGATCCACAACATGGATGCCACGCTGCTTAGCGACTTCATCAAAGTTTTTGCCGATAAGCTTTTCATCCGGACAATCAATAATTTCCGCGTCTCCAAAATCACGTTGCCAAACACGAGGGCTCAGCTTCTCTCCATAAAACTTGCGAAATTCCCGTCGATACTTTTCATCTTTCAGCAGTTCATTGCGCTCAACCGCATCTTTAATATCAAGCGCCATCTCCCCTGCTCCAAACTCCTCAAAAAAGACAACATCGATACCGTCGGCATAAACCGTAAAAGGCGTAGGCAAGACCTGCCAACGAAAATCCCCTTTCAGAAAATTGGTCACCTTGGAAGTCATTCGCGTCAATAGATTCAGATAAGCACTGCCTTTTAAGTCCATTTGGCTAATTAGGGTTGTTTTCATGGGGCGACGCAACCAACCGATACATTCGCTAATGTACTGAGTGATCTGCAAAGGTGTTGCAGCGTTAGGGGCACCTTGATGCACGCGGTCATATTGGCGCACTAACTTATTCAAACGAGATACTTCTTTCCAATTGGCGTAGGTGCTTGGCAGGCTTTTAGACCACTCGCGATCACCATCAACTTTATCCCATTTCAAACACATAGTTGAAAGTCCAAGGAATCCTACATCTAAAGCTTCTTTCAAGTGTCCTTCCATTGACTGCATTTCCTGTTCTGTGGGCTTTACTTGAACGTCTGTGGCTCGACTTAACCCCATAACACCCGTTCTTAAATCACTATGCCCTAACAAGCTAATAACATTAGGCCCTAGTGGCAATGTCTTGATGTAATCCACCCATTGTTTGGGAGATGACCAGGTTTTATTTTCTTTGAGAATGGGGAGAACCCTCTCTCTAGGAACTGTTTCTACCCGGGTAAAAATGTCCGATGCGTCCTCGTAATCACTACAAACCATGCTCAGTGAACAACTGCCTACCAAGACGGTAGTTACCCCATGCCGAACAGATTCAGACAAACTTGGGCTGACTAGCATTTCTGCATCGTAATGCGTGTGCGTATCCAGAAACCCAGGAGTCACCCAAAGCCCAGTTGCATCGACCACCCGAGTTTCAGGCCCTTTTTCTATGGGTTCGGGGCTGACCTTTGCAACCTGACCATCTTTAATGGCGATATTCTGGATAGAAGAAGGTGCTCCTGTGCCATCGAAATAACGACCACCTTTAATAATCACATCATAATTAGCCATGCATCCCCCAAGGTATAAACGATTTAGCGATAGTAGCTTGCCTATATTTTCATCACCATTCTTGTCATTTGGTGACACTTTACTCACAATAAATCTTTTCAATCAACGAGGGCGATACGTGGAAAACCACTTTCTGATCCGCACCAATGCACTGAACAAGATCGATCAGCTAATCACCTCATTGAATGGAGAACCGTCGACTTTACTCCAAAAATACGGCCTAAATCTCGACTCTCTCAATAGCGAGAGAGATACCATGCCAATAAAGGATGTCGTTCATTTAATCAATTATTGTGCGAAGGAGTGCGAATGCCCGGACTTTGGTCTTAGGTTAGGCTGCATGCAAGATTTCCAGATACTTGGTCCTCTCGGCATTTTGCTAAGAAATTGTGACACGCCAAGAGAAGCGCTATATGCAGTCAGAAACTTTATGGTATTTCACAATCAATCTGAGCTCTGGGATTATCAAGAACACGGCGATATTGTGATCCTCTACCGGCAAGAGTACTTTCATGATATTCCCGACAGTCGGCAGTTCAAGGAATTGTCACTGAGTGCATCCTTTCAGCTTTGCCACATCTTGCTGGGTTCGCACTTCAAATGCCTTAGATTGCAGTTTAGTCATTCCCCAATTTCAACGATGAGTAACTATAAAAAGCGATTCAATACTGAAGTTCTTTTTAATCAAGAGCACGATGCTATCGTGATGGAAAACGGCTTTTTAGACCGACCATTGAATCAAAGCAACAAAGCCACTAAGCAGCATACTGCAAACTATCTACAAAGAATAAAAAGCGACTACGAATTCGATATTGTTCAGCAAGTCACCACACTCATACAACAAACTTTAGGCGTTCAGGAAGCTAGCATTGAGAGAATAGCTGAACTACTGGAAATCAATAAACGCACACTACAAAGACAACTTAAGGAGCGTGACGTTGTTTTTAGGGAATTAATCAACGATATCAGAATCAAGAATGCGTGCTGGTTCTTACAATCCAGCACTATGGATATAACCATATTGTCTGCGATTCTCGGTTATAACGATGTCAGCGGTTTTTCCAGAGCATTTAAAAAATCCAAAGGTATTTCTCCTCTAAAATGGAGGAAAGAGAACATCAGCCGCCAAAGCAGCTAAACCTAAGCTGTATAAGAACATTCAAGTTTTTACGCGTCCTAAATTTTTTCTTCTACACTAAAAAGACCCATTGATTAATTGTTTTGGGTTAACGCTGACTAAGCACCTTTTAGTACAGAAAAAACCTAACCCATACAAAGAATAAATAGCTGAATGACGCTCCTTAGCGTATCCATTTCAGTGGTCGAGAGGCATTAGTATGACGGACTCAATAACCGAACTAGACAATGAGAAATACGCCGAAATGGCAGCCAAGGTAGACGCCATCAATAAGGTTCAAGCCATTATCGAGTTTAATATGGACGGCACCATTATTACGGCTAACGATAACTTCCTTGACGCAATGGGTTATTCACTAGATGAAATACAAGGACAGCATCACGGAATGTTCGTTGAGCCAGAATATAAAGAAAGCTCTGAGTACAAAGCCTTCTGGGACAGGCTTAATCATGGCGATTTTGAAACAGGTGAGTATAAACGTTTCGCTAAAGGTGGTAAGGAAATCTGGATACAAGCTTCCTATAACCCGATTTTAGATCTCAACGGCAAGCCTTACAAAGTCGTGAAATACGCGACTGATGTAACAGCTCAGAAGATCCAGAATGCCAACTTCTCGGGGCAAATGGAAGCTATCAGCAAGTCACAAGCCGTTATCGAATTCAATATGGACGGCACTATCATTACCGCGAATGATAATTTCTTAAATGCCATGGGTTACACATTGGATGAAATACAAGGCCAACATCACAGCATGTTCGTTGAGCACGCGTACAAAAATAGCGCAGATTACAAAGCATTTTGGGGCAGGCTTAATCATGGCGATTTTGAAACGGGTGAATATAAACGCCTTGCCAAAGGAGGCAGAGAAATATGGATACAAGCCTCATACAACCCTATTTTCGATCTGAACGGCAACCCCTTTAAAGTCGTGAAATATGCGACTGATGTAACAGCTCAGAAGATCCAGAATGCCAACTTCTCGGGGCAAATGGAAGCTATCAGCAAGTCACAAGCTGTTATCGAATTCAATATGGACGGCTCTATCATTACCGCGAATGATAATTTCTTAAATGCCTTGGGTTACACATTGGATGAAATACAAGGCCAACATCACAGCATGTTCGTTGAGCACGCGTACAAAAATAGCGCAGATTACAAAGCATTTTGGGACAGGCTTAATCATGGCGATTTTGAAACGGGTGAATATAAACGCCTTGCCAAAGGAGGCAGAGAAATATGGATACAAGCCTCATACAACCCTATTTTCGATCTGAACGGCAACCCCTTTAAAGTAGTGAAATATGCGACTGATGTAACAGCTCAGAAGATCCAGAATGCCAACTTCTCGGGGCAAATGGAAGCTATCGGTAAGTCACAAGCTGTTATCGAGTTCAATATGGACGGCACCATTATTACGGCCAATGAGAATTTCTTAGGTGCTATGGGCTATTCACTAGATGAAATACAAGGCCAACATCACAGCATGTTTGTGGAACCGGGACATAAAGCAAGCCCCAATTACAAAGCGTTTTGGGACAGGCTCAATCATGGTGATTTTGAAACCGGTGAGTACAAACGACTTGCCAAAGGTGGTAAAGAAATATGGATTCAAGCCTCATACAACCCGATTTTAGATCTCAACGGCAGGCCATACAAAGTCGTGAAATATGCCACCGACGTGACTTCTCAGAAACTTCAGAATGCAAACTTCTCGGGGCAAATGGAGGCTATAGGTAAATCTCAAGCTGTTATCGAATTCAATATGGATGGCACCATCATCACCGCCAATAACAATTTCTTAAATGCGATGGGCTATTCACTGGACGAAATACAAGGGCAGCATCACAGTATGTTTGTTGAGCCAGACTATAAAGCCAGTGCGGAATACAAAGCATTTTGGGAAAGACTCAATCACGGTGACTTCGAGGCAGGTGAATTTAAGCGCCTCGGTAAAGGTGAAAAAGAAATCTGGATACAAGCTTCCTACAACCCCATTTTGGACTTGAACGGTAAGCCTTACAAAGTGGTTAAATATGCAACTGATATCACTGGTAGAAAGCAGTCTATTGAGGCAATAAAGGAAATCATACTCAAAACATCAAAAGGTGTATTGACGGACAATATCAATGAAGCATTAGAGGGCGAATTCAACATTTTAGGTGAATCTATGAATGAGCTCATAGATACCCTAAACAGTATGGTTGGCGAAATACGCAGGGCTTCCAACAGTGTTTTTACCGCAGCACAAGAAATTGCGCAGGGTAACGATGACTTGAGCAAACGTACGGAAACCCAAGCATCTAGCCTGGAACAAACATCAGCGGCCATGGAAGATCTCACTAGCGCCGTTGAAAATAATGCCAAAAACGCCAGCGAAGCTATGGAGCTTTCTAAAGGAGTCACACAAAAAGCCAGCAGCGGTGGTGAGGTTGTTGCCAGCGCGGTGGACGCTATGAAAGAGATTGAGAAATTCAGCAGAGAGATCTCTGACATCATTGGTGTTATCGACGAAATTGCATTCCAAACTAACTTACTTGCCCTTAATGCCGCAGTAGAGGCTGCTCGAGCAGGAGAACAAGGACGAGGGTTCGCCGTCGTCGCAGCTGAAGTGAGAAGCTTGGCTCAACGCAGTGCATCTGCTGCAAAAGAGATTAAAGGGCTGATCAAGAATAGTGTTGATGCGGTAGGTAAAGGTAGTCAACTGGTGGACAATACAGGAGAAACCTTTTCTGAACTTGTCAGTTCAGTACAGGAGGTCGCAAACATGATTTCCGACATCGATGACGCCAGTAAAAAACAAGCGCGCGGAATTAACGAAGTTCGCCAAGCCGTCTCTCAAATGGATGAAATGACACATCAAAATACAGCATTGGTTGAGCAGGCGACTGCTTCTAGCAAATCAATGGAAGACCAAGCGCAAGGGCTACTCGATCAAATCGCATTCTTTACGACCGATGAAGAACAGGCCTTTGATCCAACAAGCCACTTAGTCCCCGTAAAAACCAGCATAATTAAATAACGAGGTACCCGACCAACCGTTAAAACAAGCTCCTACACTCAAGAATCAAGTGTAGGAGTCCACATGTTCCTCAATACTCTATATTCCTTCTGAGACTACCTCTTAGCAAAAAAATACACATCCCCCTCTCGACAACATAAATGATAATGATTATCATTTACAAAAAAATAGGAGATAAATATTAATAAACGAAGACGCAGATGCCTTTATGTCGCGTATACTCAAAAATTATCAGCTAATATGCAGCGTATTACTTTTGCTGGTGACGACTTGGCAGATTTCCCTCCAGTTAAACCTGGAGCTTATATCAAGATCTTACTTAACCCCGATGGTTCAGGAGTAACAGACCTGGACTTAGCAAGTGATGAAATAACCACACGTACCTACACAGTTAGGATGTTCGATAGAGAACAGGGTGCATTGACTGTCGATTTTGCATTACACAGTGGCGACCTTGAAAGTGGTCCAGCTTCTCGTTGGGCTGAGTCAGCTAAAGTCGGTGATAAGATATGTATCGGCGGACCCGGTTCAATCAAAGAGTTTCCGACTGAGTATGATTGGGTCTTATTTGCTGGAGATATCACCGCGATACCTGCCATTGAGTCGCAATTGGCCTTATTACCAGCGGATACTCAGGGGTTTGCTGTCATCTCAGTCAACGACGCTGCGGATATTCGTGACTTGGTTAAACCCCAAGGAGTTAAAGCTATTTGGTTAACATCCCCCACGCAACGCTTAGCAAATGAGCTTAGCCGACTCGAAATGCCAACGGGAAAACCTGCGATTTGGGCTGCTAGTGAGTTCTCACAAATGCGTGAAATGCGCTCGTTATTTAACAATCAGTGGAACATAGCGCGCAATAGCTATTACATCAGTAGTTACTGGAAAATAGGTCGTAGTGAAGAACAGCACAAAATAGACAAACGCAAAGATGCAGCAAAAGACAGTTTAAACCCTGCAAACCTTTACAATAAGGCGAAACAATTATTAGTGCCCTCCTAATCTCCCTTACGGCTGGTTTTTAGGCCTTATTCCGTTTCGCTTTAGAGGCTTCTTGAATAATGGTTTATTACATAACCTCAATTCGAGATAAGAAACGCCTATAAACAAGCCATTTTTGTCCCTCCCTACGTTGCTCATCATGGGTTTAGAATGACTAAACCTCATAATTCTCGCCTTGATAGGAACAAAAATGACAATGTTTCTCCAGGAAATAACTTAATCAACAGACTGAAGTTTTTCTATCTCATTGAAAGGACATAGAAAATAAAAACTTGTCGACATTTCTTATCCCAAACTGAGGTTACATAGTATTAATTTATCTATCACTTTATTTTAGTTACGTTATAACATAACATTAAGTACAACCTCTATTTTGACCACAAAGTAACAAACGTCAGCAAGCAGTGAGCCGT
The DNA here is from genome assembly GCA_004353515.1 of Alteromonadaceae bacterium M269. Classification (GTDB taxonomy): domain Bacteria; phylum Pseudomonadota; class Gammaproteobacteria; order Enterobacterales; family Alteromonadaceae; genus M269. Next base: position 173,730 of record SMNZ01000007.1, read on the forward strand.
CATATGATCAAGAAAACCTTCATGTTTCTATCCCTAGTTAGCCTTCCTATTTCAACTCAGGCGCAAACACACTCACATGGGGAAGGCCGATTAGTGCTATCACAAGAGGGAAACCAATGGCTTGTTCAGTTTGTTTTGCCTGCCTCTGACATATACGGCTTTGAACACGCGCCTGAAACACCAGAACAAGAGCTTATGATCACCAAACGCAATAAACGACTAGAGCAGAACGATCAAGTGATTCATTTAGGTGACCAGTGCAAACTCAATAAGGTCGAGTTTTTATCTTCGCATGATGAGGGAGAAGACGAACACCACGAGCATGAACATGAAATTGAGCATCAGGACATTGAGATTTCCTACCACTTTACTTGCAACTCTCCTGTAGAGAGAGCGTCTATCCAATTGTTTGATTGGGCCAAGTCACTTAATCATTTAGAAGTTCTTTGGTTGTTTGAAAATGGCCAGGGAGCGAGTGAAATCAGTAGTCAAAAACCTTTTATCACTTGGTAGAAGAGGCAAAGGCTTATTTCTCATGATGCGCAGCACTAAAATACAAAAAGTCACAGATAAAGCAGCTATTGTTATCTCGTTTCTGTGTTTGGTGCATTGTGTCGCTCAACCGCTCCTGTTTTTAATCCTGCCAGTGTTGCCGGGCTTATATTTATTGGAGCACCAACTATTCCATCAGGTCATACTCTTTGCCGTTGTGCCGCTTGGGTTGGTTGCTTTGGTGATTGGTCATCTAAACCACAAAAGATTCGGTGTACTCTGTACAGGTATAGTTGGGCTGATACTTCTTATCTGTATTTCCCTTTTTGGTCACGACCTACTGAGTGAAACTGTCGAAATAGTCTTAACCGAATTAGCGTCGCTGATTATTATTTGTGCTCATGTCATGAATTATCAACTTCGACCTACCAAGATCTGTAACTCTCAAGAACAGATAGCGACCAAACCTTAAGCTGATGAAAACTTAGTGCTCCCTGGCATCATCAGGTTGACCGTAGAATTTTTCAATTCTCACTGCGTCCAGAACATAAGCTGATGTGCCTAATGGGTCTTCAAACAGTTCATTCCCCAGAAAACCCTCTATTGTATAGGGCTGCCGAATATCCAATTCTGAAAAGCCATCTATTAACTCAACAAAAATCATCTGATTCGGTGGCGGTGGAGGATAATGAATACAAGCACCATAGTAAGGCACTAAGAAGTAGCTTCTAATCGTCTTATCTTCGTTGATATCAATCGGGACAATAAAACCAGGGATTGATATAGCGCGTCCAACTAAGTCTTCAACAATATTAACTGAAGGAGGAGGACGATAAGATCTATCTGTTGCCGCTTGCATCGCTTCGGTGATTTGTCGAATAAACTCTTCTTCTGAGGGCTCTTTATAATCTTCTAAAGCTTCTCTCTCATCTTGAGGTAGCAGATCGCTCCAGCTTATCGGTGTTTTTTCAGTTTCTGCGAATCGTGTTAAGAGTTGTTTATCAGGCGTCTCATACAGCGAGCTTTTCTTATAGAACTGTTGTTTAAATGAAGGTAAAAACTGCTCGTATAGCTTGGCCGCAAAAACGCCGATAACAAAGAATAAAACGAAAGATAGAGCGATTTTTAAGGTGCTACTCATCCTCATAGGGGAGTACTCTGTCCAGTACCAGTTTGTAGGCTGAAGTGCCAAGCACATTAGCCTTAGTTTCAATCTTCAATGTCCCTTCAAACCAGAAAGGATCATAGAGGTTTTCTACTTTAACACCGGCTTTATGCTCTGAATAGATGATTTGATTGGGCGGTGGTGGTGGCATGTGCAAACAAGCACCGAAGTAAGGAACAATAAAGAACTCAACAGCATTCTTATCATCATCGGATTGTAAAGGCACGACAAAACCAGGAATACGGATCCGTTTGTTCTCGTATGTTCTTATCACCTTGGTTGAAGACATCGCTTCCTGAAAGCGTCTTGTCCTTTCATCTAGCGAGTCGAATTGGTTAAAAGCGTCAAAGGAATCCTGCTCAGATCCATCGGGAATGCCGGATAAAAAATCCGGAGGGCTCAATAACGCTGTGAGATCATCAGGGGGTATCAATGCAACCCACTCAATCTCAGTATAAGGTGATTCAGACTCCGCAACTGCACAAAAAGTTACGAGCATCAAAACAAGTGCAAAAATAGGGTTAATACCGCTTCTTGTGTAAAGAAAAAAACGCCTTTTTGTCATGGTGCTTACTAAGTTTAATTAACAACGAAACTGTTGATATGTTATAACATCTAAAGCTCTAGCTGTATATGCTTTAACAATTCTTCGGTAGTGCTATGGAGTCAACAGAAACGAACAATGCTGAGAGCCAGTCAACGCTCGCTATCAGTCTTAACAACATTGAGTATAAATACAAAAGTAAAGCTACAAGCCCAGATTTAACAATACCTCAATGGGATTTGAAACGCGGCCAACAAGTCTTTCTATATGGTGATTCAGGCTCAGGTAAAACAACTTTACTCAATTTGCTTGCCGGTGTTTTAACGCCCAGTGCTGGTGTTATCAAAATCTTTGATCGAGCATTCTCCTCGTTATCCGCCCGTCAGCGAGATAAATTTAGAGCTCGGCATATTGGTGTGGTCTTTCAGCAATTCAATTTAATCCCCTACTTAAGTGTTTTGAAGAATATTCAATTGGCGGATTATTTCGCTTCAACAAAAAGAAAAGACATCATCGACTCAGCTCAAGCCTTATTGTCGAAACTCAAAATGCCTGCCAGTGTACTTAATAAACGCGCCAGTGAGCTTAGTGTCGGTCAGCAACAGCGTGTCGCTATCGCTCGGGCACTCATTAATCAACCAGAGCTGCTTCTTGTCGATGAGCCGACATCTGCACTAGACGCTTCAGCGAGAGATGCCTTTATGAAGGTATTGGTTGAAACATGTGCCGCGGCTAACACCACAATGGTGTTCGTAAGCCATGACATGAGCTTACAGGACTACTTTGAAACCAGCATCGCCATGCCATTATTAAGTCAATCTTCAAGCTCACAAGAGGGACTGAAATGACATTATTTTCTTTGGCGTGGCATAGCCTAGGTAGTCGCCGAAAGTCTGTTGTACTGACCTTCTTTTCATTGCTAATCAGCATTAGCGTTTTACTCAGTGTCGAACATCTTAGGTTGCAAGCAAAAGAGAGCTTTAACCGAACAGTCTCTGGTGTTGATATCATTGTTGGAGCACCGAGCGGGCAGCTGAACCTCCTGCTCTATTCAGTATTTAGAATGGGAACACCAACAAACAGTATTAAGTATTCAAGTTATCAGACACTTAAAAATCACAGCTTGGTGGAGTGGGCTGTCCCCATTTCGTTAGGTGACTCACATCACGGATTTCGAGTATTAGGCACTAGCCAAGAATACTTTCAGTATTTTAAATATGCCGATAAAAAAGGTTTAGTTTTTGAGCAAGGCCAAGCCTTCACAGGTATGTTTGATACTGTCATTGGTTCTGACGTTGCCAAACAGCTAGGCTACAAACTAGGCGATAAGATTGTTATCGCTCATGGTATTGCCGCCACCAGCTTCACTCATCACGATAATGCCCCTTTTACTATTACAGGTATTTTGAAACCTACTGGAACACCGGTAGACAAAACAGTACATACAAGCTTGGCAGGCATTGAAGCTGTTCATTTATCCCCAAGGCAGCTACGCAATATCCTAGAAGGCAATACAAAAGAAGAGATAGCACCGCGCCAAGTTACGGCAGTAATGCTTGGATTAAAGTCGAGGTTAGCAACCTTCAAGTTGCAACGAGATATCAATAACACTAACTCCGATAAGCTAATGGCTATCCTGCCGGGTGTTGCCATGACTGAGCTATGGCAGCTAATGGGAACTGTTGAAAACTTACTGAGGGTCATCGGTTTCTTGGTCTTGATCTCATCACTTTTCGGACTTTCAACTATGCTGCTTGCGTCAATGGATCAGAGAAAAGGCGAAATAGCGGTACTCAGAATATTAGGCGCAGGACCAAGAGTTATCTTTTCTCTAGTTCTGCTGGAGGCATTGATACTCGTTCTATTGGCAATCGCAGCCGCAAGTGGATTGATTAGCTTAACCTTGTACTTGAGCGGAGATTGGTTAGCGTCACATTACGGTTTGTTCTTGAGTGGTCATCTGTTCTCAACAGATATTATGCTAGCGATGCTCGTGATCTTAGGAGCCACAATTGCTACAGCTATAGTGCCCGCAATAGAAGCTTATAAAAGTGCATTACACACAGTGCTATCTTCGAAGCTGTAGAGGTTGAGTAAGAGGCAAGCTTTTAGGTGATCACAATTCGCGGACAAGTCCAGCTCCTACAACTAAAGGCCCTCTCACTGTAGGAGCATGCTTTTCGGCTCTGGCTCCTCGGCAATAGCTCCTGCATTGCCCTAATTACATACATCCATGTATTAATGCTTCGCTCTCGACAAATGCTCCTGCGTTGTTCTAATCGCGTATGTCCTATACTTATACCTCCTCCATCCATGGAGCCGAGCTGCGAATCACTGTTGAAGTAAACTTTGGAACCCTAGTGCTAACCGAGTTTAGCCGCTTGAATTGCTAGCCCTTCGCAGACTGAATTAAAGGCGTCCCCCTCCATTGCTGGTAGGTAAGGCAACATGATTTCCTGTAGCTCTTTTTTGACGATTGGAGACAAACTCATACCACCAGTGATAAAGAGCATTTCCGGCTCTTCTTCGCTGTTTTCCAGGCATTCGGTGACCAACCCTTTCACACGCCTTAACCAGGATTGCATGGAGTGATTTAGCTCTTCAGTGGTAATATTCACGTCATAACCTTGCTCAATATAATGCAACGGTAAGGTGATCTCGTCTTTTGTTGAGAGCAGTTCTTTAGCCAAACGAGAGGAGTTCACTAAACGCGCGGAGAGCTTTTCCTCCTGGACTACTTGCAATCGTTCAAGAAGTTTAGGTTCCTTAACCATAGATTTGGTCTGTGCAATATCGAGCCAATATTCTTCAGAGAAAAAGTTGTTTAGTTTTGGAATATCATCAACAGCACACATATCTGAGTAAAATGTCGGCGGTACAGGCAAACCTTTTTGCGTTGTCATACCCAATCCCATGGTCGGTGCGATAGATTTCTTGATCAGATTCTTATCACACTCCATACCACCTAAGCGCGTCCCAGTCACTGAGAGCACATCTTGCTGACGGTCGAGGTTGGCCAGTTTTTCTGGTGACAGCTTAATACAGCAGATATCTGTGGTACCCCCACCAATATCAACCACCAGCACGTTTGTATGCTTATCGAGTGTTCGCTCAATTTTATAAGCGGCTGCTATTGGCTCTTCTAGGAAGCTGATCTTACTAAAACCGGCCTTCTCGGCGGCTTGCGTCATTATGTCGATAGCCTGACTATTGCCTTCTTGCCCACGTGTACCATGGAATTTAACTGGGCGGCCAATTACCGCAGTATCGACACTTTGGTTGAGCTGCTGCTCGGCGCTTAAACGGAAGAACTCAAGCTGTTTAGCAATAAGCCCAACAAAAGCTTGTTGTTGCCCAGCCACCAAATTGGCACCGAGGAAGTTCTTAGGCGAATAAATTAAACGCCCTTTCTCTGGAGTCTTGAGATAACGTTTAAACCCCTCTTCACCAAAAGCGAACTCCCCCGTTTCAACCAATCTTTGCAATGGGATATCTTCAACCGTCATATCTTTCAGCAACAGCTGAATTGCTTTACGTTGCAACGCGGGTAAGTTGTGAAACTCGGCTCGCAAATCATCTATTTTGTTACTGTAGAGCTTCTTCTCACGTGGATCTTGTGTCTCGTAATAATTATCTTTAGCTTTATCGATTTGCTCTGAAATCGTACGTTTAATTTGAGCAACTTTAGCCTCGACTACAGATGCAGGAGGCACAGGGAGATCATCTTTATAGTAGATAAATACCGAAGAACGGATTTTATTGGCAGCTTCTAACGTCGGATCAAGCTTGATGTAGTGATGCTGTTGACCATCGAAATACACTACCTCAGAGTTTGATGTACCGTAATCTATACCTATTGCTGCCATTTTTACCTACATAGCTGTGAATACGGCGCGGATTGTAATGTAAATAACCTCAGGTTTGTATAAGAAACTCGACCAATTAAAGAGAGTCGCGTCCTTCGACTCCCTTAAGAGGCTAATACCCTTTCTTAATTTCTCGGGTACTGGCTAATACCGATTTAATGGTTTTGCCAAATGCCTTATCTTTAGCGCGTAGCTCATGCAACGAAGCACTGTTTCTCTCTTGCTCAGCTAAGAGTTTGAGATAATTAGATAATCGCCGTTGCTCAAGCTCGCCAGAATCTAAGGCTTGCTGAATAGCACAGCCTGGCTCCCCAGAATGACGACAATCACTAAACTTACATTTTTGTGCTAACAAATCGATATCTGCAAAGGTTCGTCTAACACCCTCCTCAGCATCAGTGAGTTGCAACTCCCGCATTCCCGGTGTGTCTATTAACACCGCTCCAGAAGGCAAAAAATGCATCGTTCGTGCTGTCGTGGTGTGTCGCCCTTTACTATCGTCTTCACGAATGCCTGCTGTTTTCTGCATCGATTGCCCCAGCAAGGTATTGACCAAAGTTGACTTACCAACGCCAGAAGAACCCAGTACAGACAAAGTCTGGCCAGCTCGACATTGCTGAACTAAAGCTGCACAACTATCAGTATCTAAGGCATCAACACTCTCGACCACTAATATAGGGTCGATGCCTTGTACTTGCTGTCGCTTCTGTTCGCTATCGCTGCAAAGATCTTGCTTAGTTAATACCACAATGGGTTCAACCTCAGCCTCATGAGCCAATGCTAAATAGCGTTCTATCCGGCTAAGGTTAAAGTCGTGGTTTAATGAACAAACAATAAATACCTTATCCACGTTAGCGACAATCAATTGCTCTTCTAGCTTGCTGCCAGCAGCCTTGCGTTTGAATAAGGACTTTCGTTCAAGCAAGCGAACAAACTGCTTATCAGCGTTAAGTAAGAGCCAGTCGCCAATAACCATATTCGGTAAGCTTCCCTTGATTGGCAAGTTTAGCTCTTCGTGCTCGGTTCTAATCAGATACTCGCTCCGGTGATGAGCGACTACACGGCCTATCTCGTTTTGTTCGTATTCGTCTAGATTAAGTTGTTGTTGAAAAAAGGGTTGCCACCCAAGTTGATTGAGAGAAAACTCTGAACTCATTTTTCTTTTCCTCAAGCATGCAAATCACTGCATACATATCTGTAAAAAGTTTTGGAAAAGCATTAACTAAGACAGGCTAGACGCCTGCTAAAGCCAGTGCCTCAAAGTGAGAACACCAGATAATAGGAAGGTAAATAGAGAGGTATTAAGTTGCTTTGCTCTACTTAGCAGCCATTACCGGGTGGGTTTTCATTACAATCATCAACAACTCCTCATTCTAAAATTATTGCTCGCGATACATAGTAGCAGCCACTTCGATAAATGGCGACATAAGTCCTCCCAAATACATCGTAGGCGCTGGGTTTATCCGCGAATTGCAGTAGTGATCGTGATTTCTTCACAGCTAAAGCTAGCTCCTACAGGTAAAACAAAGGAGCAATTTGTAGGAGCAGGATTCATCCGCGAAGGACAATAGAGTTTGTGGTTTATTCAAAGCTCAGGGAATATTTACTTACAAGCACAAATTGAACCCCATACAATCGAATGATAGTGTTTTGCCCCAAAATTCGTATGAGCTGACTCAGCCATACTCCGATTTGAACGATGAAAAGGAAAAGGATCATGTTTAAAAAGATGCTCGCAAGTATCGGCATAGGTAAAGCGAAAGTAGATACCATTTTGCTAGATGAACAACTTCGTGCAGGCGACGTGTTTAATATTGAGATTGTCGTTACCGGCGGTGATGTTGAACAGGAGCTCAACGCCATCGATATAGCTGTTATGGCATCTGCAAAGGCAGAAGCGGATCTGGGAGAAGAGGAAGTCGAATACAATCAAAGCGTTGTGTTACAGAGCTGGACAGAACAGCTCAACTTCACTATTCAACCCGGCGAAACCATTCGCAACCAGTTTGAGCTTCAACTACACCCGGAAATTCCAGCAACTAACCTCTTCGGCAACCGTGTCGGCAAAGTTTGGTTGCAAACCGGGCTTGATATCAAAAACGGTATTGATGGCTCGGATAAAGATCAGCTAAACATTGTTCCTTCAAATACTCAGCTAGCCGTACTGGATTTGATAGAACAGAGTGGTTATCGACTGTTCAAAGCCGATATTGAAACAGGCAGTGTTACGGCCAGGGAATTCAGGTCGCACCTTCCCTGTTATCAGGAATATGAATTTAAACCTGAGTCTCGCTCCTTATTCGGTGGCAAGGAATTAGAAGTCACCTTTGTTGATAATGGTAATGAAACGGGTGTGTTGATCGAGATAGACAGAGCCTTTTTAGGCGATGGTTATCGAAGTATTTCTATCCCTAATCACTGCGAATCGGTAGCGGCCGTTAGGCCTTATGTAGAGCGGTTATTAAGCTAACCGCTCCATCTAGACTGATAATTTAAGCAAAAACAGGACGAGGGGTTTTGACTCTTCGTCTTGCCAAGATAGAACGACCCAATAGCAGTATTATTCCTATACTGAAAAGCAGAATAGCACTAGGAGCAGGAACATTAACTGGCGTGTTTAAGTCAAAAGCAATATTCCTAAAAGCGATACCTGGATTACCACGAGTACGTAGCTCCACGCGGCTAAACTCCCCTCCAATAGATAGTGTGCTGTTTGTCGTTCCCGGTGAGTTAAAGCGTCTAAAACCGACCTGATTTCCTTCACTGTCAAACGTCACTAAATCAACCGATTCCCTTGGCATAAAGGCCGCTACAATCCTAAATAATGATGCGGTAGATGCGATATTCGTTCCCGGTGCAACGATATCGAAAATAACTGATGCTCCAAATCTGTCGGGAGAAAAGAACAATGATGGACTATTGCGAGAGCCAGCAGAAATCGGAGAAATACCAGCACCACCGCTGCGAATTAAGATACCAAAGTCATGAAACTGATCGCTTAATACCGCATTGCGAGCGATAGGGTTTCCATTGGCATCAGTTGATAAGTCTAGCTCGATTAACGCTGCATCAACACCTTGAGAAAATACCAAGAAGATAAAAAGTAAGATTCTAAAGTTCATAAAGTCCCCGATGATTATTGAGAAGTAAATTAAGGAGCACACTTATCGACCGGTTATTATTTTTCTCAACGCATCGGGGCACATTTAGTGCAAAATTTTATACCTCACCAATCAATCTCTTTATTGTCTCGGAAAAACTTACCTGTAGGACCATCATCTTCCAGATTAGCTAGCCAAAGTGCCGTTTTCGCAGCTCCGAAAGGTGTGCGTGTTGCGGCAGCACCGCCCATACGAGTTTTAACCCAACCTGGGCACATAACATTCACTTTCACGTTACCTGAGTTAGCTTGAGCTGTAATTCTAGTTAACGCATTCAGTGTAGATTTACTCAAACCATAAGCCGGAGGACTGTCTAGCAGTCCACTACTTGCCCCCCAACCTGAAGACACATTCACAATTCGGCCATAGCCATTCTTAGCCATAAGTGCACCAAAATGCTGACTTAATAGAAATGGTGCAAAGGTATTGACGTGCATGGACTCAACCAGCTTGTCATAAGTTAAATCACTAAACTCGCTATCATCTAAAATAGCCGCGTTGTTAATGAGAATATCAACCAGAGGGTATGAGAAGGAGATTTGACCAATGCAACGTTCAACAGATTGCTGAGTCGCCAAATCTAACTCAACAGCTTGAACATCTCCTGTGAGAGTCTTAGCGATACCCTGACCTTCAGCCAAGTCTCTGCATCCCAATAAAACAGTCATTCCCTGCTCTGCCAGCCCCTCAACAATGGCTAACCCAATACCACGATTACCGCCACTGACAAGAGCAACTCTTTTTCGATTCATATCTCCCCCTCAAACAATTAACCCGGTATTAAGCACTTGCCCATTTAATTAGTTGAACCAGTGCCAGTGATTACAATTTCAAAGCTCGTGCTTGCCTTTCAGACAATCTCTGTTTCGCTTTTTCTCCAGCTTTTGCCAACACATCGCGACTGCCGCTTTCTCCGTTACTGATAAGTGTTAGCGAACAAATCAGCCACTGCTCATCAACTTTCTTCATGACGAAAACATAAGTTCCAGTGATTTGCCAAAAGCCGTCTTCTCCAAGAAAGTGACTTGCTTTAATTTTAGCTACGACTTTTGCTTTGTCCTTCATGTAATCGATATTCACATCAGAAATATCGTGATAAGTCACATCAAACCCAGGCAGTAAAGCAGCCCATTGAGTCATCAAGTCTTGTCGCTCGACGACTGCCGGTTCGCCGCCAAAAGCAGAGGTGTAGTCAACCGTTACCGTCTTAGTGAACAAGCTCCCCAGGTATTCAAAGGCACTCTGATCTGCCAGTGCACCAAAGCTCTTAACTACGCTGTGAATTTTTGCTGAATCTGCGTTCATCTCTTGCCCTCTTGCTGTAAAAATAGATAACCCTAAAACAATGAATAAGATGATTTTTTTCATGACGATTTAAGCATCTAAAGCATGTTTAAAGTGTTCAGCCACTGCATTAGCTGATTCGGAGACAGGTTGAGCAACATCGTAAAAATCAAACTGACTCACATCTTCAAGCCAGAGTGCTGAAACATTCTCGCCTGATTGCTCAAGATACTGGTGTGTACCCGCTGGGAGTGCCATTGATTCAGAGCCAACCAATAATACTGGTTTATCTTGCTGTGCTGCGCCGGAAAGAGCATCATAAGTTAACCAAGGCTCCCACGATGCAACATTAAAGAGGTTGTTGTACTCAGGAATAAGGCCACGACCGGCCTCCGTGTAATAAGGTGCTTGGAACATTAGAGCGTTCTCATTCACCATGCTCGCAGCCTCAATGTAAACTGATTGACTGCTTTTAGCGTCTCTGCCTAATTCAATTAAGTTGTTTACGCTAGCTTCACCGCCATAGACTTGCTCAGCAATTTCGCGGTTATGTATCCAAGGTGCGATAGCCGCGCCAGCGATAATTCCCTTGTTGCCCGATATAGCGTCGAGCATATAACCCGTTGACGCACAAACCCCTAAGCCAAATACTCTGTTGCTATCAACTTCTTTTATTTGCGCTATAGCATCAATAACGGCACGAATGTCTTCTGTTTTACGAGCAGGATCTTCCAAATATTTGATGTCGTCCTGCGATTTACCCCAACCACGAAAATCAAAAGTCAGCGCCGCAAAACCTCTCTCTGTTAATGCTTTGGCATACACAGCTGGCATTTGCTCTTTGACGGTTGTCCAAGCGCCAGTGACGATAACCACAGGCGGCTTAACTCCGTCTTGAGAAGTTGGTAGATAGAGATTTGCGGCTAGAGAGCCAACAGCAGTATTCAGAGTTAATGCTTGCATAATAATTCCTCGTTGATTCAGATAATGTTGTGAGAACGAAAACAAGTATATGCAGCACAATTAATAATGATTAGAGGATGACTGGTTAAATCATTATTAGTTTTTAACTAACAATTAACATGAGATAAATGGACGGTAGATGTTGTTTGTTTATAGAAATTCGCGGACAAGTCCAGCTCCTACAGGTGCAGGCATTTTCGGGTATGAAAACAAGATTGAGAAAATAAAAGAAAGCCCAGTATCAATGATATTGGGCTTAAAAATAGATCATGAGGTTGATTTGAAAATCAGGAATGTAGGCACAAACCTAGCCTGCGCAAGATGTTGTTCTATCCCACTCAGAAAAATTACCCATCAACGGGAGTAACAATGTACTCTTGTATCTGAATAGCTTGATCGTCACTGATACTAACCTTCCAGCTCTCGTTAACTAGCAAATTGATGCTCTCACCTTTCAAACTCGATTCAGGATAAGAGTCCGCAATCAATCTAACTCTCAGCTCTACTTGATGCTGTGTTGCAGAAAGCTCCTGAATACTGACTTGCTCTACAATATGTTGGCAATCTGGTTTAAAAGTCGATCTAGCAGTTTGGTACCAATCTCTAAAACCTTCATGCCCTAAGTACTCACCATCTGTCATCACTAATTTCACGTCATTGGTTAGATAGCGCGTAAATCGTTCAGAATCATCAGGTAGCACATCAAAGTCAGCAAACCATTGTTGTATAAATCGATTAATGGCTTTTGCAGGCGAATTAAGCAACTCGTTAACTTGCTCAATAAGCTTATCAGCATGCTCTCTAGCTCGCCCTTGAACTTCATCAAGGTCGTTGTAAACACCTGGAATATAGACCATGCGGTGTGTATAAATCGGCTTAACGAAATTCATACCCGCCAAATAGGCCGTTTGCTGCAGCGGTTTAATCAATTGTTCGATAGTAAAGTGATTATACCCTAATGGATCATAGGACTCTTCAGGCCCACCAACGGTGAAAGATAGAATGATATCCTTCCCCTTCAATTTGTCGCCTTGCGAGCCATAAGCAAAGTTATAGCTGAAAACATCATCAATCCACTTTTTCAACAAAGCTGGAACCGAATACCAATAAAAAGGGAACTGCAAAACAACAATATCGGCATCCAAAAGCGCTTTTTGCTCTTCATCAACATTAATCTGATAATCAGGATAAAGCTGATCGAGTCGACGCACTTGAACACCTTCCAGCTGGCTAGAAACCTCATCCAATATCACAGTATTGGTATTTGATGATTCAAGGTTGGGGTGACCTGAGATTACGACTACTTTACTCATTTTTTGCATCCAAGGTTTTCAAAAAAGTGATTAAAAAAAGCGTCTGAAGAATAAAGATCACCAGAGAAATTCTGTACGCGCTTTATCTTTCCTTTTTCGATTTGATAGAGGAGAACCCAATTAATATCGATATTGCCATCCGGCGTGTTGCTAAATCCTCGATGTGCGTCAATGACATAGGTATCGTTGGCAGCTAAAATCATGACCTCAGCTTTAAAGCCTGCCTTCCCTAACAAAGAAAAGAATTCAGTGAAAGCCTTAACGCCTCTTTTTGTGCCGGCCAACGCGTGACGCCCCGGAATATGCCATTCAACATCTTCGGCTACGTATTGTTTAATAGCCTCTAGATCACCAGTTGCATAAGCAGCGAAGAACTTTTGAACAACCATCAGGGCAGCGCTATTTTCAGAGCCGGCAGCCACTGGATTACCCGGCTTAGGCCAAAGTTTCGCCTGATTGATTTCTTTCGCATCGTTTATTTTTGATTGTTCTAGCTTGTTTGCTAGAGCGGCAGATACCCCATCAGCATATAAGACGCTCAATGAGAGCAAACTGAAAAGCTTTAATTTGTTCAACATAAACTCACCTCAATAAATGATTTTGTTAACCTGAGATGAGTTTATTAGAGTTGATTAATAATGATTAGATGATGCTTCGCTATATAATTGTTAGGATAAAACTAACAATAAAATACCTAAACGTCTGACTATGAACGGAACCACTTTCAATCAGCTAACGATGTTTCACACCATCGTTAAAGAAGGAAGCATTACCAAAGCAGCGCAAAAATTAGAGATTGCTTCTCCGTCGGTGAGCAATGCACTAAAAGCATTGGAAGAAGAATTAGGTTTACCCTTGTTCACGCGAACAACTCGACGAATTGAACTAACAGAAGCAGGCAGATTACTCTATGAGCGCACACTTCACCCAGTTGGTGATTTAAGCTTTGCGCTAGAAAGCATCAGTGATTTAAGTAAAGTACCTTCCGGTAAGGTCCGACTCACAACGCCTAAGTTCGTTTACCAATACTTGCTAAAACCCATTTATGCAGATTTTTGCGCACGCTACCCACAAATTGAATTGGAAATATCTATCTCTGATGCCGCAATTGATATTCTCAAAGAAGATTTTGATTTAGGGATACGTTTCGGCGACCGTGTCGAAGAAGGCATGATCGCGCGACAATTAACAAAGCCCATGAAAGAAGCGTTGTTTGTTTCTGAGAGCTATCAAAAGAAGCATGGTATTCCCCAATCCCCTGAAGAGTTAAAAAACCATAAGCTCGTACAATACCGCTTTATTGCATCAAACCAACTTGCGCCTCTGCTGCTCGACAATCAAGGGGAATCATTGTCTGTTGAAATGCCCAACGCGTTAATCGTTAACGACACGGATGTTATGTTAGATGCAGCCAAAAGCGGCGTAGGTATAGGTCGCATTGTCGAGCCCATGGTTAAAGGGTCGCTCGATAAACAGGAACTGATTCCTGTATTAGAAGATTATTGGTACCCCTACTCCGCGCTCTACGTCTATTTTCATCGCAACACCCAAAAAGCGAAACGCGTTCGTGTTTTGATCGATTTTCTCTTAGAAAAAACAGAAATGCTAAAAACTGGAGCGTCTCGATCTTTATGAATTTGTTGATCCAAATACTTACTGCTATTCTGCCAGCCGTTCTCACCTAAAAGGAAAACTGATGCCTCGTCCCAGCTTGGCTGCCAAGAGAAAAGAAGAAATACTAGACGCCTTCGAACTGTGCATTCTTGAAGACAGCTTAGAAACAACTTCACTCGAAAAGCTTGCTGAAAAAGCGGATATGAAGCGCAGTATTTTGCGTCACTACATTGGCAATAGAGACGACATCATCATAGCGCTCAGCGAAAGATATCTTGGATATTATGACGAACAATGGAAGCAAACTCTTTCATGGCTGCCTGATACCAATCGTATTCCCGTGCTTATAGAGATCCTGTTTGGCGAAAGAAATCAGGAATACATCCAAAAGAACATAGTTGGAGATGCTCTATATGCACAGGCTAAGCATATCCCGGAAGTGCGCGAACACCAATTAAGCTCCATGCAGCAGTCGATAGAGATAATGTCTGACGAGCTTGCTAAAGCCTATCCTGAATCAAGTCAAACCAAAGTTCAGCTTGTTGCTCGAGGCATTTTATCTCATTACTTGAGTGGCGAATCTCTTCTGCCTTTAGGTTTAAACGAAGAAATAGAGCAGCTAAAACAAGTCAGCCTTTTATTGCTACAAACACTGGATTCAGACAAAGCTTAAATAACTAATTTAATCGGGCTTTTTACTCAATAAAAATTTAATTGGATGATCAAGCCTTGCTGCCCACGCATTTTCCGAATGGTTGGCACCTTCAAACTTTTGTGAATGCCACAATTCTTTTGGGTAGTCGGAGGTTGAAAGAATCGAATTCACCTCCTCTTGTAACTCAGGATACATAGCATCCAGAGTCTCTGTTCCATAATCAAAGTACAGCTTGTGACGAGACAAACGCGTTAAGTTAGCTTGAATGTAGGACTGAAAATAAGAAGGAATTGGGTTATCAACATCTGAAAAGTTACCCGGCCAATGGGTTGATAAGCAGGCCGCTCCCTGAAACTCGTCGGGATATTCCAGTAAGCCGTACCAAGAAATCAAACCACCCATGCTCGAGCCCAATAAATAAGAGCTTTCCGGCTTAACTTTGTATTCGTCTTCGATAAAAGGTTTCAGCTCTTCGACCAGAAACTTCAAATACTTGTCGGAATAAATAGGATTGTGAAATAGCTTTAAGTCACCACCTCGCATCCTGCTGTATTCCAGCGCTTTACGCTCCTCAGGCATAGACTCAAATGGCTTTTGCGGAAAGTATTCGCTATGTCTGTTATCACTGTTATTCCAAACACCAACCACGATAAAAGGTGTAACTTGTTGCTCTTTGATAAGGCGAGTTGCCACTTCGTCAACCTGCCACTCCTGCTTATTCCAAGTGGTATTAGCATCAAAGAGCATTTGCCCATCATGCATATAGATCACTGGATATTCCTTTGATGCATCAAACTCAGGAGGCAACCAAATATCCACGTTTCTATCTGGAATATATTTCGAATTGAAGCTCTCTAAACGAACGATTTCACCACCATAAACTTCAGGTAGCTGAGCATGAGTGACACTACAAACAATCAATAGAAGGAAAAGTGTAATAAAGCGCATAAGCAACGGGTTTAATATCTGCAGATTTATTTATCATACAAATTCATTAAACCCACGACTAATGAATACGAATGTAATCATTTAAAATCACTGGCGCGAAGTTACCTCGCGAGTTTTTAAGTCATATAACCAACCGGCTTTTAAATCCAGTTGCCAATGTTCTCCGCAGTTGATGCCTTTCCCATGAACAGATAAATCGTTGGGTTCGCAATACAAGGTCAAAAGTTGATAATCTGAGCTGATTAATCCGCCTTGTGCGCTAGTCAATTTACCCCAGTGATCTGAGATTGTCAGCGGTTTATAATGTGTACCTTCTGGTTCCAAATTTGTCACGCCGCCAGGATCAAATGTCATCGACATTTCTTGTAGAGGCAAAGCAATTGGATGTTGCTGATAGGAAGCCAACAACTGTTCACGTTTTTTCAGCCGTTCTTGCTCTTTTCGATTCAGCTCTGCCAACAACTCGCTCCCTTGATATCTTTCAATACTGGGAGAGTGAAGCTCTATATCCTGAGCAAACCTTTCAGCAACAACATCATCCACAAAAAAGTCGGCCGAGACTTTCGGCTTCCAATCAACGCCCACTTTATCCAAAACTAATAGCCAAGCAGGAAATGACGAGTAAGCAAATTGTCGACCTAAGCTCCCTTGTTGCTCAATAGCACCTAGCTGACTAAACCAAGCTTCCTCGAACGAATGCTGGTTGACTGCTTTAATGCCTGTGTACTCAGCTAGCCCCTCATTAATTTCAAGAGCCTGCTCACTGGCTTTAGCTTCAGGGAAAGCTTGGTAACGCTTGTTACGAAAATGCCAAGCATCAAACAATGAACCCGAGTCTGATTTATCTCTCGCGCGTTTTAATGCTCTTAATTCCAGCAGCAAATAATAACGCCCCTCGATAGATTCCAAGTGAGGATTGCTTACTTCGCGCATGGGTAAAGAAAGCTTAGGCTGGATTCGATGAAAAGCTTCATGAGCGATAAGCCTTTCAGCATTTAGGCTGTCTTTCGGCAAGGGGTACATCAAAACAACTCGGCGCTTTCCCAACCAATCAACCGCGGTATTAGCCAATGGGATGTTATCCGGCAAAAGGCCCGCGTAATAACGTCCCTCTTTTTTAAAATCAGGCAACGGCTCATTGGAAATCGCATTGCGCTGGGCATCTACAATCAACACTGGGCCACACAAAGATACAGGCCACAGTTGCCAGTCTGGGCTCTCGCAATCAATGTGAAACTTTTCAATAGCGGAGCTGGCATCTTCAACAAAACCTGACGACGCCGTTGCCATAAAGCAATTTAATAAGAGCATTGAGCAAAGTAATTTTTTCATCTTATAGCGATTCTTTTTCACGTTTCTAATCAAACGTACAAGTGAGATTTAATACTCTTTAGCTTTTACGTTTAGGCTTTGTCAGGCAACGCGATTAGAGAAAAAAAGATGAAAAAAGATATCTATAAAGTCACTATTTGGCCCAAAAGACAGCCATTAGAGGCTTATAGCATGTAATAAAGTGAGCAACTCATCAGCCATCAACTCAGGGTTGATATGTGTTTGGGTTGTTTGTCGACTTTGCATTTTTTCAGGTGTTTTAGACGTTAGCGTCATGCTTAATCTTTGGCTCTCATCCTCTCCACGAAGCTGAACCAGTAAGTTAAGGTTATGCTCAGAACCACTCGATAAAATCGGTTGCTTAACTAAATCTAAGTCTAACTGCTCCGCTACTTTTTCTAACGCTTGCCAATACGCATCTGAATTATCATTCGTCACATTCCAGATAACCGCCACTTCGTTATTTGAGGGCTTAGGCTCCGGCCACATGAAAAAAGCAATGATAGGCAATGCAAACAGTCCGAAAGCCACTAATGGCCATAGCATCGAGTGTTGTTTTTTCTGCTGTGGTTCAGTGCTCTCGCTCTTCTCAATCGAAGACGAAGGCAAATGCAAGATATAGCCACTTTTGGGAACCGTCTCAATCAAGTCATCGTGTTGGTCAAACAACTTACGCAAAGTCCAGATAGCTTGAGTTAAGGCTTTATCACCCACTAAGAAATTCCCGTCCCAAACCTCGTCTATCAGCTTCTCACGACTGACTAGAACACCAGGCTCATCCAACAAAGCCATCAGCACCGAGTGTGTCTTAAATGGCAGTGTTGTGACTTGTTCACCTTGGCTTAATTCGCGGGATTTTGGATTGTATTGATAAACACCAATATTCATAGTCGAGCTTTTATCTATTTCATAATGACCAAGTGATATTCACTGAATGGCAAGTCAAAAGTCAATCACTCATGCGTGCGTTCATCTCCTATTTTAAAGATAAAACAGTGCTGTATTCCGCCTCTACCATCCCGTATTCATCAATGTTTTTTGCACCGAAAAACGCTTTGCAGACTGATGTGCGACAAATGTCGCAATAAAAGCTTGCAAAAATGCGACAAGTGTCGCACGATAAAATACAGATTCAATAATCAATAGATTTTTCAATGCAACAACCAACCGCTCCAGAGCTAGAAATACTCAAACTTCTATGGCAAAAACATCCTCGTTCTGCGCGAGAAATCCACGACAGCCTTATCGAAAAAATCCATTGGAGCTACTCGTCTACTCGCAAAACACTGGAACGAATGGGCGAAAAAGGACTGGTTTCAATTGAGGATCAAGGTAACAAAAAGATCTACAACGCACGAGTAGAGAAAATAGCTGTTCTTGCGGCTATGACGAAGGATTTAGCCAAACGCGTTTTTGAGTTAGACAGCCCCTTACCTGTTGCAATGTTTGCTGACAGCCACCTCGTAAAGGACGAGGAGCTAGAAGAGCTTGAACGCTTACTTAATCAAAAAAGTGAGGACTAGCGGATGGATTTCGTATTCCTAAGCAATGCGACGATGCAGGTTTTCTATTTTTTTGTATGGAGCACAGCGCTAGTTCTTATCGTCACGGGGTGTATCCGTCTTACCCCTAATTTGCAGTACTGGTCTACTTTATGGAAAGCAACCTTATTGCTGTGCCTGTTGCCGTTAGTCCCTTGGCCACAACTCGAGTTATCCGCTAGCGAATTTCCAATCGCCTATCAATACTTACCCGAATTACCCGAACTCTGGGTTGGCGGTGAAGAATCACTGCACTCTGCAATGAATGACACTGAGCTAAGCGCTGTTCACACGGCTATGCTTCATCTCGCAGGCTTAACAACCTTGTCTGTGATGATAGTTTCCCTACTCAAGGCACTATCCTTTTTCTACACGCTGTTTCGATTCAATCGTTCAATCGCAAACTATGAGGTGCTAGACAGCAACTCAACAACACTGGCTTTTTTAACCAAACAACAAAGGGCTTTCTTAAAGTCTCATCACATCTCTATTAGAAAATCAGGCGACTTAGTTTCACCTTTTGCAACCGGCTTAGTTCGTCCAAGCATCGTCCTACCAGCAAGCTTCTTTATTCTGCCAGAGGCTCAGCAAAGGTTACTGATTGAGCACGAAATGACTCATATCAAACGCCGAGATTTAGTATGGTTAATGCTGTCTCAACTCTGTAAATCTTTGTTCTGGTTTGCCCCAGCCATTCATCTCATAAAATCGAAAATGGATCTTTCCATAGAAGTAGAATGTGATCGTCATGTACTTGGTAATTTTCCTGACATGACCAAAGAATATGGCAGTGCTCTTATTAATGTCATTCGACACACTCAACACAGCATTAACCCTCAAGCCGTATTTTTTATTAATCAGCAATTTTCTGACTTAAAAAGCCGGATTAAATTCATCCAAAAGCCAACTCTTGAACATGGAAAAAGCTACATGAATAAAATGACATTAATAGCCTTAGCTATATTTTTCAGCGCAACCTCCTGGGCGTTAAACACAAACGTACAGGACATTATGACAGTCGAAGACTTCATCAAGCTCCACAAACATTCCACTCGATTTATTGAAGACCACAAAGAGTCGTTTGATTCATCGGCAACTTGGGTTAACCCCGTTAAAACTTCAAGCGTTAGCTCTGGTTTTAAAGCGAGGCAAAAGATCAGAGGATATCAACCTCATTTAGGAATCGACCTAAAAGCCAAGATAGGTGACCCGATTGTCGCTGCAAGCGATGGCGTTGTCATAATCGCGGACAGTGACAGTTTGCACCAAAATCATGGGAATGTTGTCGTGATTGATCATGGTCAAGGCACATTATCCATGTACTCTCACATGGACCAATTTAATGTCAAAAAGGGAGATTTAGTTAAAGCAGGACAATTGCTGGGCAAAGTAGGTAATACCGGTCAAGCCACAGGCCCTCACCTCCACTTTGAGATCATCGCTGAAAACCGTCATATCAACCCAGCAACTTTGATCGAGTTTAACGATTAATGGCGTAAAGCCTCTGGTCCAAATTAAGTAATCAAAAAAAGCGAGTTCTTTTGAAGCTCGCTTTTCTTATTAATCTATGTTTCTAGTCACAAGGTTATTCAATAATTGTTTTATGTTCGAAACTCAGCGACTTCTAATTCCAAACACCTACCGCCCCTAACACTTCTCACAACAAGATAAAGTACTGTGTATGCGTCTTACTGTTAGTCTAGCCACTTTTAGACAATGCCATGCCTCTGAGTAATTGCATTGATTAAAAAATAATGCTTCGTCAATTTTGTAAAGATGCATAAAAAATTTAAATTTTAATACTGACTCTCAATTAAAACCTGATGAATTGTTATTTTTTTTATTTTCCCATACCATCTACTTGTTCTACCAGTAAAAAACATTTATCACAGACTAAATTTTAGCCACCCTAGAGTTGGCAGGTTTCCTCGATTTGAACAAAGCAAGCATGAAACTTAAATAAAGAAAAACAAAGGCAGTGTTAGAGTTAGTTTCAGATCGCATTCTAGGCACTTACTTCTAGTTTTTGCTTGAGGAAAATAGCAAAAGGAAGTTAAATGATCCCAAATTATCAAGAGTTTATGCGTCCTTTTTTGGAAGTCGTTGATTCAGCTAGTGGTCAAGAAGTTAAACTTCGTGATGTAATTAATAAGCTTGCAGATAGATTTGATCTTACCGATGGAGAACGACAGCAAACACTGCCTAGCGGTAAACAAAGTATTCTTGATAACCGTGTTGGTTGGGCAAGAACCTACTTAACAAAAGCAGGACTGCTAGAAACTACACGCAGAGCGCACTTTGTACTAACGCCTCGTGGTAAAGAAGCACTCTCTGATCCTGGCGCAAAAATTGATAATGCCTATTTAAAGCAGTTCGATGAATTTATTGCCTTTAAAACTCAGAGTAACGACTCAGATGTCACTGAAGACGATAATAACAATAGTCAGGATATTACCCCTGATGAAGCGCTAAGAGTCGCTTACAAGAAAATTAACGATGCGTTAGCGCAAGACATTCTTGATAGAACCCGTAAAGTCACTCCTGCCTTTTTTGAAGACTTACTGATTGAGCTTCTAGTTGCCATGGGATATGGCGGTACAGGCGAAGGTGCAGCCCATGCGCTAGGTAAAACTGGCGACAATGGTGTAGATGGCGTAATAGATCAAGACCCACTGGGTGTTGACCAAATCTATATCCAAGCCAAACGTTATGCCGAAGGCAATAATGTTAGTGCAGGTGACATCCGAGACTTTTTTGGAGCGCTAAACCTGAAAAAAGCGCAAAAAGGCATTTTTATAACCACTTCTGATTTCACTTCATCAGCCACAGATACAGCACAAAGTTTAGGTACTCGCATAGTACTTATCAATGGTACGGAATTAGCGAAGCTCATGCTGCGTTACAATATCGGCAGCCGAGATGAACAGGTATTACATCTGAAAAAGATAGACGAAGAGTTTTTTGAGAATTAGACACACATGAACCAACAAGAAATCAAACAATTAGAAACTGAATTATGGGACAGCGCCAACTCGCTACGTGCTAACTCCAAACTAACCGCTGCCGAATATAAAGATCCGGTTCTTGGTCTTATTCTTTTGCGTTATGCACAAAACCGCTACGACCAAGCCAAAGAGCAAATCGAAGCAAGCATACCTGAAGGCCCTCGTGGTAAACGAGCACCTACCAAAGATGACTTCTTAGCCGCTGGCGCAATGATGTTGCCGCTAGAGTCCCAATTCGATTATCTGGCAGATTTGCCAGAATCAGAATCTCTTGATGAAGCCATTAATAACGCCATGAAGCTCATTGAAGAGGCTTATCCAGATTTGGCAGGTGTATTACCTAAAAACTACCAAGAATTCGATACTGACCTTCTAAGAGAGCTTATTCGAGTATTTAATAAAGACTCAGTTAAGAAAATCAAAGGCGATATCTTCGGACGCATTTACGAGTTCTTCTTAATGAAATTCTCAATGGACGGTGCTGGTGCTCAGGAAGGCGGAGAGTTCTTCACTCCACCGTCACTAGTTCAACTTATCGTAAACATGATCAAACCTGATCACGGTGTCATCCACGATCCAGCTTGCGGTTCAGGCGGTATGTTCGTGCAAACAGGCCACTTTATTGAAGAGCTTGCTGAAAAAGAAAACCAAGATGCATCAGTAAATACAAAGGTAACTTGTTACGGATCCGAGCTAAAATCGAACAACACCCGTTTAGCCAAAATGAACTTAGCCATTCATGGCATTGAAGGCAAAATCATTGAGAGCAACAGCTTCTACTCAGACCCACATGCGCTAGTTGGCAAGTGTGACTTTGTAATGGCTAACCCGCCATTTAACGTGAAAAAAGTCGATAAGAAAAAAGACTACGTTAAAACCGATGTTCGCCTTTTCAAAGATGTAGGTATTCCAAAAGCCGATAACGGTAACTACCTTTGGATCCAATATTTCTATCACTACCTGAACGAGCAAGGTCGTGCTGGTTTTGTTATGGCAAGTTCAGCGACTGACGCTGGTAATACCGAAAAAACTATTCGCCAAAAGCTAGTTGAAACAGGTGCTGTCGATTGTATTGTGGCTGTAGGTAATAACTTCTTCTATACCCGTTCATTGCCTTGTCATGTGTGGTTTTTAGATAAAGGAAAAAGTGAAGAAAACAAAGACAAGATCTTAATGATCGACGCTCGTAATACCTTCCGAGTTGTCACCAACACCATTAACGATTACTCACCAGGTCAGTTAATTAACTTTAACGCCATAATGGAATCGTACCGAGGTGATAATACTGCTATTGCATCAGCACAAAACATCCATAACCAAGAAGCACTCACCCTTGCCAAAGACATTGCTCTTGAAATTAATCAGCTGCGTAAAGAGTGTAAAACCATCTTAGCTGCACCGAATGCAGAAGATTATAAAGGTGATAAACCTAATCTTGATTTCAGCACAATCACCGTAGAATTAGATGAAGTATTAAATGTTGCTGATGACAGTGACTTTGATGTTTGCCAAACGTGGAATGAACGCTTTAACCAGCCTGTTGAAAAGTTATTTGCCTTAATCGAGCAATATCAAGCTGACTCAGAAAAAGCCTTAGCTGATTGTAAAGCCCAAGCAAAGGCGCTTAAAGAGAGCAAAGAAGACAAAGCCCAATTTGATAAAAAAGTAAAAGAAAACAAACAGCTTAAAAAGCAACTCGATGCCAACAGTAAGCTGCTTAAGTCATTAACCGCTGCGTTTAATGAGCACAAAGCTCTACTCAAACAAGAGTTAGCAGATTACAAACAACGCATTCAAGACTGGTCTTCATTAAGAGATAACTTCCCGAATGACCAATATCAAGACGTTGAAGGTCTGTGCAAAATTGTTAGCCGTGATGAAGTGGAAGAAAATGACTACAGCTTAACACCAGGTCGATATGTTGGTTACAGTATCCAAATAGACGAAGATTTTGATTACCAAAAGAGAATGTCTGAAATCCTGTCTGAACTTGGCTCTTTAAATGACGAGGCAAATAACCTACTGAATCAAATTCAAGAGGTTAAAATATGAGTTATGAAATACCAGTTATACCGCTAGGTGAACTCGTTGAACTTCGACAAGGCTTTGCGATTAATAAAAAGTCTGATCATTACTTGGATTCCGAAGGTATTCCACTGTTAAGAATTACCGATCTTCTTAACAAAACGGAAGTAGTTTTCGTTAAAGAAACTATCCCAAAACAGTTTATTGCCCAAAAGTCTGACATCATTTTTACCAGAACTGGACAGGTAGGATTAGTTTTTAAAGGTAGGCAGGGAGTATTACACAATAATTGCTTTAAAGTCATCCCTACCTCAGAAATGATATGTAGAGAATATCTATATTGGGTGCTTAAAAGTGATTTTTTCAAAAGCATTGCTGTTTCATTAGCTTCAGGTGCAGCGCAACCTGACTTAAATCATTCTGCCTTTAAGAGCATAAAAATTCCCTGTCCGCCTAATTATATCCAAAAGAGGATTGGGGCTGTTCTTTCAGCATACAACGACCTTATCGAAAACAACCTAAAACGCATCAAGTTGTTAGAGGAAATGGCGCAAATCACATACGAAGAATGGTTTGTTCGGATGAAGTTCCCCGGCCATGAAACCGCTGTTTTCGATAAAGAAACAAACCTGCCTCAAGGTTGGAAAAAGAAGAAGTTAGGCGACATTATTACTCTTAATTATGGGAAAGCCCTTAAAGCTGAGCATAGAAATGAAGGCAAGTATCCGGTATTCGGCTCAGCGGGTGTAGTTGGCCTTCACGATACTCCTCTAGTTAAAGACGAAGGGATAATTTTAGGCCGAAAAGGAAACGTTGGAGCTGTGCACTGGAGCTTCGAACATTTTTATCCTATTGATACCGTTTATTACGTGACTTCCGAACACTCTTTACACTATGTGTATTACTTACTTAAACATCAAGAGTTCATAAACAATGATGCTGCGGTCCCTGGACTGAACAGAAATGCTGCATATGCTAAAAAAATCACTTTACCGGCGGTAGAAGTAGTTAATCAATTTGATTCAAAAGTACTAGATATATTTTCGCTTATTAATAACATTCAGCGACAAAACAATGTGTTAAAAGAAGCCCGAGATATCCTGCTTCCACGATTAATGACAGGCATGATTGATATCGAAAAAGTGGAATTGCCGGAAACCATATTAAATCGTCTAGAACAACAAGAAGATAAAATGGCAACAGCCGTATAAGTAGAAATAAGAAAGAACAATAACAAGCACCTGTATTTACAAGAAGAGCTTTGAAAAGAAACTAACAAAGCGTATTGAATGGAGTATCAATAAATGAGTTATGACTATTCTGAAGATGGATTGGTAGAAGCGGCTAGTGAAGAGGTATTACTCGACCTGCAATGGCAAGTAAAAACCGCTTGGCATAATGAAACGCTATCGACCAGTGATGACCGTAGTGACGGTTTGCTTGGCCGTATCAATAAATCAGAAGTCATACTTATTCGCTACTTAAAACAAGCACTGATTAAGCTAAATCCTGACTTACCAGATACCGCTTATCAAAACGCCATTGACCAAATCAACCAAGCTGAGGCTGATAAAAGCTTAGCAGCAATCAATAAAGCTAAGCACGAGTTACTGACCAAAGGCGTGCAAGTTAGCTATCAAGACGACAAAGGCAAACTGCAAAAAAAACGTCTTAAGGTCTTTAACTTTAATCAGCCAACAGACAATCACTTCTTGGCAGTAAGGCAATTTGAAGTAGTGGGCAAGTTGTATAATCGCCGCCCTGATATTGTTGGTTTTGTTAATGGTATTCCATTGGTGTTTTTTGAACTTAAAGCCCATCGCACTGATTTACGTAACGCATATGAAGATAACTTAACCGATTACAAAGATACTATCCCTGAAGTACTGCACAGCAATGCCTTTATCATTTTAAGTAACGGCACGGATTCACGAGTCGGCACAGTCACCAGCCCTTATAAGTTCTTTTTAGAATGGAAGCGTATTGAAGAAGACGATAAAGGCGAAGTTAGCCTAGATACCATTTTACGAGGAACCTGTGAAAAGCATCGCTTATTAGATTTGTTTGAAAACTTTGTACTGTTTGATGGTGAAGGCGATGAAATTGTAAAAATCATGGCGAAAAACCACCAATTTATTGGTGTAAATAAAGTAGTTGAGCAAGCGAAAAACATTCAAGACTTGAAAGGTAAACTCGGTGTTTTCTGGCATACCCAAGGGTCGGGTAAATCTTATTCTATGGTATTTATTTGCCAAAAAATCTTACGTAAATTTGGTAATAGCTACACCTTTTTAATTGTTGTTGACCGTACCGAGTTAGAAAACCAGTTATACGATACCTTTACTGGCTGTGGCGCAGTTACCGAAGAAAATGTGAGAGCAAAAAGTCGAGCACATTTACGTGAACTGTTAAGCGAAAACCACCGTTATGTGTTTACTCTTATTCATAAATTCGCCATCGACAAAAAGAAAGAAACCGAATATCCGCTTATTACTGAGCGAGATAACATTATTGTTATCTCCGATGAAGCACACCGAACTCAAGGTGGTACTTACGCTCAGAACATGCGATTTAAAGCTATTCCAAATGCGTCTTTCTTAGGATGTACGGGTACACCACTGATTGCCGATGAAGTTGAACTTACCAAGAAAATCTTCGGCGGTTATATTTCAGTCTATGACTTTAAAAAGGCAATGGATGATGGTGCAACACTGCCGCTACGTTATTTAAACCGTGGTGAAAAGCTTGATATAGAAAACCCGGATTTGGATGAACGTATGGCGGAGATCATCAATAATGAAGATCTCGATACTGACCAAATCGCCAAGCTAAAACGAGAGTTTGCCAGAGACTATCCTATTCTCACTTCTGATGATCGCTTAGATAAAATCGCTAAAGATTTGGTGTGGCACTTCAATGACCGAGGATATCAAGGTAAAGCGATGTTTGTTGCCCTTGATAAACCAACCGCTGTTCGTATGTATAACTTGGTAATGGGTTATTGGCCTGAGTACATTGAAGAGCTCAAGCAACGCATTGAAGGCGCTACCGACCAGCAAGAGGAACTAGCGCTTAAAAAACACCTTGCCCGTGTTGAAGAAACCGAAGTTTGCGTGGTGGTAAGTAGCGAACAAAACGAAGTTAAGAAATTTAAAGAACTTGGTTTAGACATAGAAACCCACCGCAAAAAATTGGTGGAACGAGATCTTGAAACTGAATTCAAAGATGAAGACAACCCATTCCGCTTGGCTATCGTTTGTGCAATGTGGATCACTGGTTTTGATGCACCATGCGTTTCTACGGTTTATCTCGATAAGCCAATTCAAGGTCATACGCTTATGCAGACCATTGCCCGTGCTAACCGAGTTTATGACGATGAAAAAGAAAATGGCTTAATTGTTGACTATGGCAATGTCTATACGCAGCTAGAAAAAGCGTATTCCGTTTATGGTGAAGGCGGCAAACCTACTTCACAAGGCGGGAAAGGCAATGATGGTGAAGAAAAGCCAACAAACCCGGTCGAAAAGTTAGAGGAAATAGCAGAAGAGTTAAATGCTGCCATTCTTGCCGTTGCCAACTTCTTATCTGAAGTAGATTTTAATCTTGATGATTTAGTTAATGCGAAAACTGCAATGGAACGTTTGGCTTCTCTTGGCAAGGCCGCTAATGCAGTAAGCCTAAATGAAACCTCACGTACTCAATTTGAAGTAGCAGCTCGTGATGTAATGCGGAAATACAAAGCGCTATACCCTGAAGAAATTGTGAAGCAATACATTCCTCACTATAACGCTATAGAAGCAATTTATAGCCAACTCAATCAAAAAACTAAATCTGCTGACATTTCTACGGTCATGCGTAAACTTCAACAAGAAGTAGATATGAGTGTAAGCACGATTAAAAATGAAATACGTGAAACAGATTATGTCGATTTAAGTAACTTAGACTTTGATAAGTTGCGACAAGCCTTTGCTAAATCCGAACAGAAAAATGCTGTGGTGTTCGACCTGCAAGAAGCTATTGAAAAGCAACTTGAAAATATGGTTAGGGAAAACCCCATTCGCCTTGAGTTTTACGAAAAGTACAAACGCATCATTGAAGAATACAACGCAGGCAAAGATATTCAAGCTGTGCAAAAAGCGTTTGATGACCTAAATAACTTTATGCAAAACGACTTAACTCCAGAGCAAGAAAGAGCCGTGCGTGAAGGACTAGATGAAGAAACCTTGGCCATTTACGACCTTCTTAAAAAGCCAACGTTGACAAAAGCGGAAGAAAAAGAAGTTAAAAAGGTTGCCAAAAAAACACTCGAAAAGCTAAAAGCCGAAAAGCTTAAAGTTGAACGCTGGCGCGAAAGTACTCAGGTAAGCTCGCAAGTTAAAACCATCATTAATGCAAGCCTTGAGTATCTGCCGCAAGAACCTTATCCAGACGAGGAGCTAGCTGATTTAAACCTAGTTGTATATCAGCATGTTTATGCTAACTATCAAGGTGCAGGGAATAGTACATATGGACCGTTTTAGAGAATAATTAATGGAATTAACGTTTAAAAAGATTAAACACAAAGCTTACCCTCCACGAACAGGGAGACTCTTAGCTTTCCTGTGTGAAGACAATTGGGACGACTACTCATTTAAAACAAGCTTTTCACTCGTCGTATTCGATGAAAATGGGGGTAAACATGACATCGGTAATCTGAAGCTTGGTATTGTAGGCTTAGAGTCGGGATGGGCTTCCCAGCAATTACCCGATACTTTCGGAGCGTTAACTGACAAAGCTTTCACACTCGGTCAAGATGAAGAGTATTACAAAAATATTCGAAGTTTATTAAGCGAAGAACTGGGAAATCAACTCTTGGATAAGCTCAAAGACGTAGCATATCTAAAAACGAGCTTTGATATCGCCGTAAAAGAGAATGTTTTCAAAAGCTCACTGTTAAGAGGCGTCAGTGTTTCTGTAATCCATGGCCAGTATTCAAGAATATTAAAAAACGAAGCTCCACTTACGGAGTTTAATTTTTCGTACAAGAAACAACAAACTGAAAAAAGTGCTCAAATAGATTTAAGCTTCAAAGTTACACCTGGCTCTTTTCCATCTAGTAACATTCACGTATTAATAGGTAGAAACGGGGTTGGTAAAACCACTCTACTAAATAACATTGTTGAAAGTGTTATTAACGAAGAAGCTGATCCTACTGAAGTTGGTTCAATGTTTGTACAAGCTAATTTTTGGCAAGAATTCGACCTTCCAAAAGACTATTTTAGTAGTATATCGTCAGTGTCATTCAGCGCATTTGATCCATTTGTTCCACCAAGTGATAGACCCGACAGATCTATGGGGACATGTTACTTCTACATAGGGCTAAAAAAGAACGGCGATAACAACTCAAATGGTTTAAAAGGCATAGACCTGCTCAGAAGTGATTTTGTAAATAGTTTAATAGTTTGCTTTGGCTTAGATAGTAAAAAAAACAGATGGCTGAGAGCAATTAAAACTCTAGAATCTGATATTAATTTTGCTGAGATGAATCTAACGCGCTTGGGACAACTTGAAAGAATCAGTGAAGTTAAAAAATCTGCATTTAATTTAGTAAGTAGAATGAGTTCAGGGCATACAATAGTTTTACTTACATTGACGAAACTTATTGAGACTATTGAAGAGAAAACTCTCGTTTTAATTGATGAACCAGAAAGTCACCTACACCCACCACTATTATCAGCTTTTACTCGAGCGTTATCTGATCTTCTAGTTGATAGGAACGCTGTCGCTATCATTGCCACTCACTCTCCCGTAGTACTTCAAGAAGTGCCTAAAAGCTGTGTTTGGAAGTTAGAACGTACCAGAAATGAAGGGTTATCGTTTAGGCCAGAAAATGAAACTTTTGGAGAAAACGTCGGCGTATTGACTCGTGAAGTATTTGGCTTAGAAGTCACAAAGTCCGGTTTTCATGCGTTATTAATCGAGTCAGTCGAAGAGGGGAAAACCTTTGATGAGATTGTAGATCTTTATGATGGCCAGTTAGGTTATGAAGGCCAAGCCATCCTCAGAGCCTTAATAGCGCATAAAGAGGCAGTTTAAAAATGAGAGCTATTCCACTGCCTCAGTTAAATTTCACTGATGTATTAAATACCTGTGTAGGAAGTATTAGTAACCAACCTTTAACTACAAGATTAAATGCTATCAATCCACAATTGAATAACGCTGCGCAAGACTTTGACGCTAAGGCTACCACTGCCGACTTATTTCAAATACTTCCTTTTGCTGGTGCTGATGCAGACATTGTCTCAGGGCAGGTAACTAAAGCAGAACTAAAAGGTCTATATACATTTCACTTGGTTCCTGCAACAAAGCCAGCTCGACAATATTATGATTATTTAATGATGCGAGCCCCTTTACGTATTTGTCCATTTTGTGGATTTGGGCAAGCTACAACGCTAGATCATTATTTGCCCAAAGCAAAGTTTCCACTTTTATCCGTTCATCCTAACAACTTGATCCCTAGTTGTGCCGATTGCAATAAGGGAAAAAGTGCAGGAATTGCAGTAACGAAAGAACAACAGTCAATACACCCATACTTTGACCAAGCTCATTTTATCAATGACCAATGGCTTTTTGCTGAAGTTATAGAAACAAGTCCCGCCACTATTAGATACTACGCTCAAGCACCTGCAAATTGGAGTACCGATGACCAAACTAGGATCTCTAACCACTTCGATGAGTTTAAATTAGCCCAACGTTTTTGTGTTCAAGCCGGAGATGAGTTATCTAATTTGCGAGGAGAATTAGAAATTGACTTTCAAGTTAGTCAGCAAGCTGGGGTTGAATCCGCACTTAGAAAGAAATACATCGGAGCAAGCCTGCAGCATGTAAACAGTTGGAGAACAGCTCTGTATCAAGCATTAGCGGGAAGCAATTGGTATTGTAGTGGCGGGTTCAAGTAAATAAATCACTTTTAAAAAGCACTTATATCTATAATCTACGTGAATACAAAAAAGCGAACCTTTCGGCTCGCTTTTTTAAATTTTAAACTAAGAAATTAACCAAGTTAATTAACTCTTCACAACAGAAACTACTCTTCCCTATAACTCTCTACCGTTGGACAAGAGCAGATGAGGTTTCTGTCACCAAACACGTCGTCGATGCGGTTAACTGTCGGCCAGAATTTGTTTCTTCTTACCGCTTCGACTGGGTATGCGGCAAGTTGTCTGTCGTAGCTGCGGTTCCATTCGCTGTCACAGATATCATCCAATGTGTGAGGTGCGTTGTGAAGTGGGTTGTCGTTGTCGCTCCACTCACCCGATTCAACCTTAGAGACTTCTTCACGAATGCAGATCATGGCTTCGATAAAGCGGTCTAGCTCTGCTTTGGCTTCGGATTCAGTAGGCTCGATCATCAATGTTCCAGCGACTGGGAAGCTCATTGTTGGTGCGTGGAAGCCGTAGTCATTTAGACGCTTAGCAATATCCACCTCTGTAACACCAGATGCTTCTTTTAGAGGACGCAAGTCAACGATACATTCGTGCGCTACTCTGTCGTTACGGCCTCGATATAAAATCGGGTAATGACCAGCAAGCTTTTGTGCCACATAGTTAGCGTTAAGGATTGCCATTTCTGTTGCCTTAAGCAAACCTTCGCCACCCATCATTTTGATGTACATGTAACTGATTGGCAGGATAGATGCGCTACCCCAAGGTGCTGCTGATACCGCGCCATTTTCCGCATTTGGACCTTCAAGCGTCACTTGCGTGTGATTCGGTAAGAAAGGCGCTAAGTGCGCTTTAACACCAATAGGTCCCATACCTGGGCCACCACCACCATGAGGAATACAGAAGGTTTTGTGCAGGTTCAAGTGAGACACATCAGAGCCCATCAAGCCAGGTGATGTGATGCCTACCTGAGCATTCATGTTTGCGCCATCCATATACACCTGACCACCGTGTTGGTGAACGATGTCGCAGATTTCTTTCACGGTCTCTTCATAAACACCGTGAGTTGATGGATAAGTGATCATGATACAGGCTAGGTTGTCGCCAACTTCTTCGGCTTTAGCGCGAAGGTCGTCCATATCGACATTACCTTGCTTATCGCAATCAACCACAACCACTTTATAGCCAACCATCTGTGCAGATGCTGGGTTTGTGCCGTGCGCTGAACTTGGGATAAGGCAGATATTACGGTTGTCTTCACCGCGGCTTGCGTGATACTTGTTGATCGCAATCAAGCCTGCGTATTCGCCTTGTGCACCGGAGTTAGGCTGCATAGACATAGCGTCGTAGCCAGTGATTTCGATAAGCCATTCGCTCAACTCATCAATCATCTCTTTGTAGCCTTGCGCTTGATCAACTGGCGCGAATGGATGAATACCACCAAACTCAGGCCAGGTAACAGGTAGCATTTCAGCCGTTGCATTCAGCTTCATGGTACAAGAGCCGAGAGAAATCATTGAGTGATTAAGCGCTAAGTCTTTGTCTTCCAAAGATTTAATATAACGTAGCATCTCAGTTTCTGAGTGATACTTATGGAAGACTTCATGAGTAAGAATGTCTGATGTTCTGATCAAACCTTGAGGAATTGAGTCACTGCCATTCTTAGTAATTTCAGCATCAAAAGCGTCGATATCAAGTTCAACATTTGCGCCAGTGAAGGCTTCATAAACTGCCTGCAAATCTTCACGTGTTGTGGTTTCGTCTATGCTGATACCCACTGCACCGTCGATGTCTGTGCGGAAGTTCAATTGGCGTTCTAAAGCCGCTGCAACAATGCTGTCTTTGCGGTCGCCAACGTTAACGGTCAATGTGTCAAACCATGTGCTGTTAGCTAAGCTGAAACCCGCTTGTTTTAATCCACCAGCCAAAATATCAGTAAAACGGTGAATACGGTTTGCGATTGTTCTTAAGCCTTTAGGACCGTGATAAACCGCGTAGAAAGAGGCCATGTTGGCCAATAAAACTTGAGCCGTACAAATGTTTGAGTTCGCTTTTTCACGACGGATGTGCTGCTCGCGTGTTTGAAGCGCCATACGCAATGCAGGCTTGCCACGCGTATCTTTAGATACACCGATAATACGGCCTGGCAATGAGCGCTTGAATTTGTCGCGAGTCGCGAAGAATGCAGCATGTGGACCACCATAGCCCATAGGCACACCGAAGCGTTGTGCAGAACCTAACACCACATCTGCGCCTAGCTCACCAGGCGATTTAAGAAGTACCAAGCTCATGATGTCAGCAGCAACAGCAACCACACCTTTTTTGGCTTGTACGCCAGCGATAAGGTCAGTTAAGTCTTGAATCTCACCTGTTGTGCCTGGGTACTGTAACAACGCACCAAAAACATCGTGATTGCTAACGTCTTGAGCGGCACCAGTAACCACTTCAAAACCAAACATGTCTGCACGACTTTTAACAACGTCGATAGTCTGAGGGTGAACATCATCAGCAATAAAGAAGATGTTTGATTTGCTCTTAGCAACACGCTTAGCAAGTGCCATAGCTTCAGCTGCGGCTGTTGCTTCATCAAGTAATGATGCAGAGGCTAGCTCTAAACCGGTTAAATCAATCGTTAACTGTTGGAAGTTAAGTAGTGATTCAAGACGACCTTGTGCGATCTCTGGTTGGTAAGGTGTGTAAGCTGTGTACCAGCCTGGATTCTCAAGTACGTTACGCAAAATAACGTTAGGTACTTTAGTATCGCTGTATCCCATGCCGATGAAAGAGCGGAATACCTTGTTCTTTTGTGCAACCGTTTTTAGTTCAGCTAAGGCTTGGCTTTCTGTCATTGGTGCAGGCAAGTTAATCGCTTTAGGTAAACGAATGCTCGCTGGGACTGTTTGCTCAATAAGATCGTCCAAAGATGACGCACCAATATCCGATAACATGCTGGCGGTTTCTGACGCACCAGGGCCAATATGGCGACGGATAAAGTCGGTTGTTTGCTCTAATTGTGCAAGGGTTTGATTTGAATCTGACATAAGGATACTCGTGCCTCAACTGCAACTGATTTAATTTTGGCGTAAGGCAGCCCCTGAGGCTGGCCTCATACTTCTAACCTTCATCTTTCAAACTGCACGGTTGTTGGCTTCACTTGTTCCCCCCAATCACATAGTTTATCTATGCTCATGGGACCTCTCTCGATCGCCGCCTACGTGCAGTTTGAAGTCTATTGGGTATCTATCCCCGTTATCCTCGAAAATGATTTTGGGTATAACAGGCAATAAAAAAGGGAATAACAACCGCTATTCCCTTAGGATTTTAATCTTCGTCTATGCTTTCGCCGTAGGCTTCTGCATCAAGCAAGCCTTCAACTTCAGACGGGTCATCAGCTTTAATCTGGAATAACCATCCGTCACCGAATGCATCTGAGTTAACAAGCTCCGGTGAATCTTCCAGATCTTCGTTAACAGCAACAACTTCACCTGTGATAGGTGCATAAACGTCAGAAGCAGCTTTTACTGATTCTGCAACAGCAACGTCGTCGCCAGTTCCTACTTGATCACCTACGTCAGGTAACTCAACAAAAACCATGTCGCCTAGTAACTCTTGGGCGTGCTCAGTAATGCCTACAGTAAATAGACCGTCACCATCCGAACGAACCCACTCATGAGTGCTTGCATAGCGTAATTCTGCAGGGATATTGCTCATTATTATTCCTCTTAGACTCTATTGACCTTGTTGTTTTTAAATTTAAACTAATGCTTTACCGTTGCGAACGAAGCTCGGTTTTACCACTTCAACTGTAACCCACTTCTTGCGCATTTCCACTTCAGCTGTTTCTGTGACTGACTTGGGTACACGAGCCATCGCGATACTGAATCCTAGCGTTGGTGAGAAAGTACCTGATGTGATAACGCCTTCACCGCCTTCCACTCGGACTTTTTGGCCCGCTCTTAACACGCCTTTCTCGCGCATCACTAAGCCGATGAGCTTTTCGTTATTGCTTGTCTTTTGCTCTTCTAACGCAGCACGACCAATGAAGTTACGCTCAGCAGGTTCCCAAGTGATAGTCCATCCCATGTTCGCAGCTAAAGGAGATACTGTTTCGTCCATATCCTGGCCGTAAAGATTCATTCCTGCTTCTAGACGCAACGTATCACGTGCACCTAAAGCACAAGGCTTAACGCCAGCATCAATTAAACGTTGCCAGAAATCGGCTGCCTGAGCTTCAGGAACCATGATTTCATAGCCCGCTTCGCCGGTGTAACCCGTTGTTGCGATAAATAAGTCTTCCGCTTGAACACCAAAGAATGGCTTCATGCCAGCAACCGCTTCTTGTTGAGCCGCTGAGAATAGAGTACCCGCTTTTTCTTTTGCGTTAGGACCTTGTACTGCGATCATTGCGAACTCTGGACGCTCAGTGATAGTCACGTCAAAACCTTGCGCGTTGTCGTTCAGCCAGTTCATGTCTTTTTCGTGTGTCGCTGAGTTCACAACTAAACGGTAGTCAGTTGCATCGAAGTGATAAACGATCAAATCATCAACCACGCCACCTTCTTCATTAAGCATACCGCTGTATAGCGCCTTGCCTTTATCTTGAAGTTTCGCGACATCGTTAGCTAGCAAGTAACGTAGGTAGTTTTGTGCTTCTTTACCTTTCACATCGACGATTGTCATGTGCGAGACATCGAACATACCTGCGTCTTGTCTTACGGCGTGGTGTTCCTCAATTTGTGACCCATAGTTAATTGGCATATCCCAACCAAAAAAGTCGACCATTTTTGCGCCGGCTTCGAGATGTTTTGCATGCAATACGGTTTTATTTGTCATGAGGAACTCGTCGTTATGTTGTAGAAATTTTAATGCGCAAAAGTATAGTCAGCTCGGCTAGCTGCAACAAATTTGAAATACTAATGGATACATTTAACTTTCTTATGTATAAAGCTTTGTATGATTAGATTTACAAATCTAAGAGTAAGCTCGGTTATTTCTTTTTCCGACTGATATTGACGACTTAGTGATCAGGTAAACGAATCGTATGAAACAACTCTCGTTAGATAATTTGAGAACCTTTGTCACCGTTGTAGATACAGGCGGCTATGCCAAGGCTGGAGATATTCTCGGTAGATCTCAGCCAGCGGTGAGCTTGCAAATCAGAAAGTTGGAAGAGCAATTAGGTAAACGCTTATTCAGTAAAACCGGGCAACGACATCACGCAAATACTGATGGACTGCAGCTCTATCAAAAAGCCAAAGCGATGCTCGCGATTAATGATGAGTTATTCAGGCAATTCGAACAATCATCAATCAGTGGACGATTACGCCTAGGCATCCCCAGTGAATTTGCAACTACACTGCTTCCCAGTATTATCGGAGAGTTCAGCAAACTCTATCCAGATGTTGCGTTGGAAGTCACCTCTGCTTTAAGTCAATCTCTGTTAAGCCGAGAACAGCGAGAGCAATTCGATCTAGTCATGGCCTTGGTCGATCCAACACGAGATACCGCTACCCTGCCCGCTGGTTGTGAATTGCTATTAAAAGACGAGCTGGTTTGGGCTGGCAGCAAACAACAAGGCTTTAAGCCCGATGAATTATCCTTGGTGTTAGCACCCAACGGCTGTGTTTATCGAAGTCGCGTGATTGATAAGTTAAAACAACAAACTATCCAATGGCGCATCAGCTACACCAACGCTGATCTATCTGGTATCACATCAGCCATTACACAGGGCTTGGGCATTACAGCTCTGGCAAAAACCAGTGTACCTAACGAGCTTAGTATCTTCAGACATCGTGCACTGCCTAAACTTGGCGACATTAATATCTACCTCTTTAATCAAAGCGAGAGGCACCCTCAGGCAAGTAGTAAACTTGCTGAGTTTATCCAGGCAAGATTAGGACGATAGCTAGATGAGCAAAGAAATAGCAACTTTAGAAACGGAACGAACCTGGCTAAGGCCTTTCACTATTGAAGATGCCGATAGCCTATATACTATCGTTAAACGCCCTGATGTTATGCGATATGTGGCTCATCCGCATCGAACACTAGAAGAAACGCAAAATACAATCACTCAAGGGTTCTTGCCGCATTATGTTCAGCATAATTACGGTCGCTTAGCAGTTATCGAAAAAGCAACCAATAAGCTAATTGGTTACTCGGGATTAAAGCACTTGCCAGAAATTGATGAGGTAGATTTAGCTTATTTATTACACCCAAATTACTGGGGTCGCGGTTTAGCGACTGAAGTGGCACAAGCTTGTTTGCAACACGCAGAACAAGAACTCAAGCTTAAACGTGTAGTTGGGTTGGCAACGCCTAGTAATAAAGCATCTATCCACATCCTGAATAAGCTAGGTATGCAATACGAAAAAAACATCTTGTTCTGGGGCGAGGAATATCAACAACACGCTTGGGTAAATAAATAAAACATTCAGATAATTACTTGCTAACTCTCAAAATGGTCTAAACTCTTCTTTTAACTTACATTCTTTTTGGTGAATCAACGAGAATGGTAAATTAAGCAGTCAAAGTAAAGTGACGAGAAAATTTGAGTCAGCAGGAGTTCTAATGAGGGTTTATTAAGCACTAAATTATGCCTATTCTAGGGTCAGTCGTCTTAAGAAGAACTACACATAAATAACACTGTTTAATACAACACAATGGAGATCTAAATGAGCTTGGAAAAGAAACTGTCAGGTGACAATACGAGCGTTCGAATCATGATTGAAGAGAAGTTCGACTTCGGTAAGGTTCACGACTTTAGAGACGCCTATTCCGATTTACCTGATTCAGTGCACGAGGTGATTGTTGATTTATCTCACACGGAATACATGGACAGCTCCGCTTTAGGCATGCTGCTCAATATGCAAAAAGCGTTGAATGGCAAAGTATCGAGATTCAAAATTGCAAACTGTCGTCCTCAAGTCGCCAAAATTTTGAAGATCTCGCGCTTTGACAAGAAATTCGACCTAAGTTAGTCACTTAATCATGCGCATACTGGTCGTTGACGATGATTCGCTAACGCGCTTTTTGCTGGTCCATATGCTGGAAGAAGCAGGCTACACAGACTGCTTCGAAGCAGAATGCGGACGAGAAGGCATACAGTTAGCAGAAAAATTAAAACCCGATTTAGTCCTTCTCGATGTACTCATGCCGGATATGGACGGCTATGAAGTTGCACCGATATTGAAAAAGATGTCGGGTGATATCTACCTTCCCATTATCTTTATTACCGCTTTGGATGATCAGGCATCGCTCGCGAAATGTTTGGAAGTGGGTGGTGATGACTTTGCACCTAAACCTTTCGATAGAATCATCCTTACCGCTAAGATTCGTGCGCATTCCCGTACTCGTCTGCTGAGTATCAAGGCCTCTCAGCAAAACCAAGAGCTTCAGTATTTCAGAAATGGTGTTGAGCGTGAGCACAGCATTGTTGAGCATATTTTCTCTAATGCACTCAAGATCAATGAAAAGGTCGCCAATTACTTTGACTATCGTTTAGCACCAGCTAGCAGCTTTAATGGCGATTTGTTTTTAACAGAAACAAGTCCATCAGGTGGATTTTACTTTCTCGTTGGTGACTTCACCGGTCATGGCCTAGCCTCAGCCATAGGTGCACTGCCAGTGGCTAAAGCGTTCCATGCAATGGCGGCCAAAGGTGTCGCGATTCCAGAAATGGCAGCCACCATCAATGACACCCTATTATCCTTACTCCCAGGCGATATGTTTTTCGCGGCCATCATTGGTGAAGTCAGTAGCAAAGGTAATCAAATCACCATATTCAATGGCGGTATGCCCGATATTATTTTGGTGTCACCGGAAGGTAAGCTTAAGAAGCGCTTTGAATCTATGCACATGGCGTTAGGCATTTTAGATAACATTGAATTTGAAGATGACTCCGAGCACTACGAAGCCGACATAGGAGACCGATTCCTAGGTTATTCTGACGGCGTCATAGAAATTACCAATGCAGAAGAGGAAATGCTTGGAGAAGAAGCTGTTACTAAATGGTTCTGCGAAACACCGAATATTCCCATGAGCGAGCTCAGTGCTAGGCTAGATGCATTTAGAGGTAACGCCGAACAGTTAGATGATATCACCTTAGTTAGCTATATCTGCCAAGATCTTGAAGGCTTAAAACCCAACAATCCGATTTCTCGTTTACCGTTCAAGATCCATAGCACCATGGATACGGAAACGCTTCAACAAGCCGACCCTATATCTGATTTAGTAAGCATGATTGCGAGCCAGAAAGGTATCGAAGGCATCCGCTCTCACCTATCGACTATTTTGAGTGAGTTATTTAATAATTCGTTAGACCATGGGATTTTAGGACTGAACTCGTCTCTTAAGAAAAGCACCGATGGCTTCTTTGATTACTTCGATCAGAGAATGGAACGCTTGGCCGATCTTGAATACGGCGAAGTCAAAATTGATATCGAGTTTGATCCGCTGAAGAAACAACTGATGTTGCGGATTAAGGATTCTGGTACTGGGTTTGACTTTGAAAATGTTCAACAGAGCAAAGACACTGACAGCTTCGGCCGAGGTATCGCTTTGGTTAAAGAGTTGTGTTCAAGCTTGGTCTATTCGGAAGGTGGAACACACGTCTGCGCCACCTTCCAGTTATAGAGAGTCTGATGGCTTCTTAGCGCCCCTTCAGTGAGAAGTAATCGGCGTGTTGTTTCAGCTCACTGGCTAGTTTGTTTAACCCATTAGCAACTTCGCTATTCTTATCGAGGAAGTGATTAGCCGAGTCGGCCATATCTCCAGCCGTTTTGGAGGCTTCAACGATCTGACTAGCAACATAGTCGATAGACTTAATCTGACTCATTGACGCTTCGACAACTTTCCCAACATTGGCACTTGAGCTAGCGGCTTGCTGTTCAATAGCTTGCAGTAACTGCGTCGAATGCACCGTCAGCTCCAAGCCTTTCTCGATCTGAGGAAGGCTTCGCTCCATAATTTGCATGGTACTTCCTGTCTCTTTCTGAACCTCAGACAGCATGACTTCAATTTCTGACGTCGCCTCACCTGTTCTACCCGCCAGGTTACGGACTTCATCGGCAACAACGGCGAAACCTCTACCAAGTTCTCCGGCTCTCGCTGCTTCAATCGCAGCATTCAACGCTAGGAGATTAGTTTGATCTGAGATATCGCTAATAACATTGGTAATGCCACCGATGTCTCGAGTCCGCTGCTCTAGCTTTTGAATTTTCTCTACCGCATCAGACACAACACCCAATACCTTTCGAATTTCTTCTTCCGTTGCTTTAAGTTCAGTATTACCTCGCTCAGATGCTGCTAACGTATCGTCGGAATGTTGTTTAGTCTCTTCAAGCAACGATGATATATGGCCGTTGATATTTTTAACGTCTTCAAGCTTATGCGTGGCACTCTCAACAATGCGATTCTGTTGTTGAGTGTAGTTCAGCAATTCAGTTGAGCCTTCTGACGCTGTGTTAGTTTGTAAATTGATGCTACTTGAGGCTTGTGAGATCCCAAATATCGTTTCTCGTAATTGCCCTTGCATCTTGGCTAAGCTACCCAGAACACTGCATTCACCACCCGTAGCCTCTTGCGGTTTGAGCTCTTGGCTTAAATCACCTTCGGCCATGTTCCGCAAAATACGCGCGATTTCGTTTGGTTCTCCTCCCAACGAACGACTTAAGGTAATAACGATAAAGATAACAATGAGGGAGCCAAATACGACTGAAACAGCGGTAGTGGTATACATCATGCCGGAGAAAGCTTGGCTCTTTTCTCGAACTAGAGCAGTCTCAGCGACATTCTTTTCTTCTTGAAGATCAATGAACTGATTAATAACCGCTAGCCAGTCAATAAAAGCCGGACGCGCTTGCTCAAGTAAAATGCGGTTAGCCGCTCCAATATCACCTTGTAACCTGAGGTTAATCACCTGCTCAACGAGCGGTAAGGTTCTTCTCTCGACCTGCTTAATTGAGTTAAGAATACGGGTTTCATTACTCGACGAGTTTCCAGCCATAATGCTGTCGAGTGGTCCGGATGATTTGATATAAAACGCTTCAAGTTCTCTGATTTCGTCGATGGAGCTCTGAACATCTTCAGCCCGTTCAAATAAAACAACATCTCTGATGGCGATTGCTCTATCATGAACACTGCCACGGAAGTTAATGGCATAGCGCTGTTTCACCGCATTAACTTCATTGATAACGCGCATTTTCTCATCAATAAAGGTTACATTTCGGGCACCAACAACGGTAATGCCAATCATGAGTGCAAGTACGAAGGCAAATCCGAGAAATAAACGGACTTTTATGGATATTTTATTCATGTAGCTTTGCTTTCACCTAAAAGTATTATAAATAGCTATAATAATACTATTAAATATTTTTGTTTATATTAAGTGATACAAAAGTGATACCGAAATAGTCTTGTGATAGACAATGAAAAAAAGCTATTAACTTAATCAGAATTTGTAATGAGTATTTTAGCTACCAAAGTAATATTTATATTACTCCTTCATATAAATCAATAACTTATAGACAATGCAAGCGCTTTAATACTAGTATAAGTGCCTATATACCGTTAGGTTCTACGGGCGAAAAAACGCCATACTGGTTACTAAATATGCTGCCAGTGTGCCTGAATAAGCGGTAAACAACATGGCGAAGCAGCAACCGTTTGTATAGGATTCTGCGCCAACCAGTTAAGGCAGCTGCAATTTGGTCGATAAGTTAGTGAAATGACGAATACTTTCCTACACTTAACTGAAAGTATCGCTTCACAAGACGATAAGTGAAGCGCACTCCATACGTCATGCTGTTTTTTAATGTTTTAATTAATATCGGAAAATTACTATGAGTTTTATTAATCAGTTAACGGTTAAAGGCAGATTGACTCTCGGCTTTAGCGCAGTCTTACTTATGATAGTGCTCTTGACGATAGTCGGTATCTTCAAAGTGAATTACATTGATAATGCACTAACTGAAATAACTGATATCAACTCATTAAAACAACGACACGCAATCAACTATCGAGGCAGTGTTCACGACAGAGCAATCGCCATTCGTGACGTTATCCAAGCCCGAAACGATAGCGAGCTTCAGGTCTTTGTTAAAGAGATCCGTGATCTGGAAGTCTTTTACGAAGAGTCTGAAAACCGTATGCAGCAAATGATCTCCAGCGGAATTCCGTTTACATCCCAAGAAAGGACTATTCTCTCGGACATTGATAAAGCTCAAACGAAAACCTTGGCGATCGTTAAAAACATCTTCGACATGCAGAAAATGCAACAAAGAGAAGAGCTAAGAGGCATCCTTTTAGATGAAGGCCGCCCCGCGTTTATCGAGTGGTTAGCCGCTATTAATCGATTTATTGATTACCAAGAAGCACAGAACAAAGTTGCCACTGAAATGGCTAGGGGTCATGCCGGTAGCTTCCAATATATTATGCTGATCGTCAGCGCTATCGCGATTGCAATTGGTTTAATAGTGGGTTATGCCATACAGAATAGCCTCTACTGTTCACTCGGAGGAGAGCCTAATGAAGCTGCGCGTTCGCTCAATACCATTTCTGAGGGTGATTTAACCAAGACGATTGCGACATCACACAGCACCAGCATGTTGTCTTCCATGGCTCGTATGCAACAGAAACTCAGAGCAATTGTTGCTGACATCATGAAAGCGTCAGACGATTTACACCAACAATCAAATTCAGTAGCGTCAGGCTCGCAACAGATTTTTGATGCAGCTCAGCGTCAGCAAGTACTTACCTCGCAAACAAATGAAAACTTGCGAGAAATGAAAGAGAGTGTTGCGCAGGTGTCGGAAAGAGCGTCACAGAATAAAGAAAACGCTATGGGCATGGTTGAACGTGCAAACAATGGTTTAGAAGCGATTAGCACCAGTGCTAGCACCATGGAAAAAGTTACCGTTGAGGTGAGCAAAACTGTTCAACAGATTAGCCACCTTGAAGAGTTAGCAAACCAAATTGGCGGTATCACCAGCGTTATCAACAGTGTTTCTGATCAAACTAACCTCCTTGCACTAAACGCGGCTATTGAAGCAGCACGTGCAGGTGAATCGGGACGCGGATTCGCGGTTGTTGCAGATGAAGTTCGTCAACTAGCCTTGAGAACCAGTGAAGCAACGGCTGAAATTGCAAGTACAGTAGAAAAAGTACAAAGCGAAACGGCACAAGCGGTTCACTCGATGCAAGACACGCTTCCTCATGTAGAAGAAGGTAAGGAACGTACCTTGAAGGCGATGGAGTTACTGCAAGAAATCGAACAACACGCAACACATTTACTTTCAAACGCAGATGTTAATGCGAGGTCAGCGTTAGCACAGTCTGAAAGAATCAATACCATTACAGAAGTGGTTACTGAGTTAGATGGCATGTCTAAGGATTCACTGCAGTCGCTAGATGGCACTAAGTCTTCATTAGAGTCTCTCAATGGATTAGCTCAAAGACTGACTAATGATGTGGGCTTCTTCAAGCTCAGCTAATCAAGTAACAAGTATCTTTAAGTGCAGTTGAAGCATCAGCCTTTTTCTGCACTCAAGGCTTCAATCTCTTTCCAAATACTCTCCGCTTCAGCGGTTAACATCGAATAGGTTTTGATATCTCCTTTTCGCTGCGCCAGC
Organism: Alteromonadaceae bacterium M269; assembly: GCA_004353515.1. Taxonomy (GTDB): domain Bacteria; phylum Pseudomonadota; class Gammaproteobacteria; order Enterobacterales; family Alteromonadaceae; genus M269. The sequence goes on from SMNZ01000007.1 coordinate 217,187, forward strand.
ATCGCTTCAGTGGATTTCTTATCGTAAATTTTTCTTAGTTTCTTTGTGGGGTCAGACTTTAAAAAACCGAACATGCTTACCTCTAGTTAATAGAATACCAATCCACAGCTAGAGATTACGACTAAAAAGAAATTTAAGATCAGCGTTGCTAAGCTCTGTCACTCCTAACTAACGCCCATTGCCTGCATAATGATTTTTTGCTTCAACGCAGGCAGTTGATTAACGGCAGTAAGCCCGACACCTCGAACAAGTTTGAGCAAGGGATTCTCACCGTGGAATAAACGTTTAAACCCTTCCATAGTCGCTATCATTTTGACGGCTTCGTTTTTGCTTTCTCTCTCAAAAGAGCGGAGGTTTTTCACTTCTCCGATATCCAGTTGTTGTTCCGTCAAAGCAATCAGCTTTTTCGCTAGTGCACCAGCTTCGAGTATTCCCAAGTTGGCCCCTTGCCCAGCTAGTGGGTGAATGGTATGCGCGGCATCTCCCAACACAATCTGTCTAGGCTTCAACCACTGTCGCGTATAACGCATAGTTAAAGGAAAGCTTTGACGCTGACTAACGACTTCAGTGACACCCAATTTATTATCAAAAGCGGCTGTTAACGCTCGACCAAATTGAACGCCATCCAGCGATAATAAATCTGCTGCTTTAACGGTATCTTGTGACCAAACGATGGAACAAAGGTGTTCGTCCCATAAAGGAAGTAATGCTAATGGACCGGCTTCAGTAAATACTTGTCGCGCACATTGTTGATGAGGTAAAGCCGTTTTGACTGTAGCAACAATGGCAGTTTGTTCATAATCCCAAAACGTTTGCGGCATATTGGCTTGTTGCCGAACCTTAGACTGTCCGCCGTCGGCACCAACCAAGAGGCGAGCAGACAAAATCTCTCCATTCTGTGTTTGAATAAAACATCCGTGATCATTCACATCAACTTTAACGACACTATCTGGCGTCAAGAAGGTAATATGCTCACTTTGCTTAGCGACTGCTAATAAGCTATTGGTGATAACGGCGTTCTCGACGATATGACCCAAGTTGTCCTGATTCACTTGTTGATGATCAAAATCAATACTCGCAAAGCTATCTTTATCCCAAACATGCATATGCGTGTATGCCTGAGCTCGGCTTGCCAGAACCAACGGCCAGACATCCAAAGACTCAAATACTTTCTGTGATGCGACATTGATAGCACTGACTCTAAGCTCCGGTTCATCGCTGAGTTCATAAATCTCGGCTTTAGGATCAACAATAGCTACAGTTAACCCGCTGGATTTAAGCGCTAACGCCAATGTAAGGCCGACCATACCAGCCCCACTGATAACAAGATCAAAACTTTGCACTATATACCTTACACTTTACCTGTTACTTATTTGCCCCATCGCCTGACGCGCCAACGGCCTTTTAAGCGATGTTAAAAACTGCATAGCGAACAGCCCTAGATTTCTTCCGATAACGAAAGGGATATGTTGATTTGAAAAAACACTGACTAAGCCATCAGTCATACTGACTACACGCTTTTGATCGGCCAACCTGGCTTGCTGATAAGCATTGAGTAACTCAAATCGTCCAATGTCATCAGCACTGTGGTTAACGATCTGCTTAACAAGCTCATCAATATCTCTAAGTCCCAGGTTTAACCCCTGCCCCGCAATAGGGTGAATAGTATGAACCGCATTTCCAACTAAGGCGCACCTGTGTCCAACCGTATTTGGCATGGTGACTAACTTAAGCGGGAAGCTTTGACGTTGACTGCATTGTTCAAAGATACCGGCTCGATATCCAAACGCTTCCTGAAGTTCAACAAGGAAATCCGCGTCGGTCATAGAAAGTAAGTCTTCTTGTTCGCCAGCTTTGAGACTCCATACAACCGAGTAATCTCTCTCACCTAACGGTAAGAGTGCGAGTGGGCCATCCTGTGTAAATCGTTCATAAGCTGTTCCATGATGAGGCTTATTAGCTCTGATATTAGTAACTAAAGCTACCTGCTGATATTGCTTCTGTTGCGTAACAAAGCCCAATTTTTTGCGTGTATCAGACTCTCCGCCTTCGGCCACAACGAGCAACTTGGTCTCTAATTGCTCATGCTCGGTTTCAATCAGGATCTGTGATTCTTTTTGTTGGAGTGTTTTAACACTATCAGGGCGAAGCCAAGTGACTTTTGCTTCTTTGAGCTCTTGTTCCAACTTATGCAACAAAGGAGACAAGCCACAAACATATCCCAGCGCAGGCACATTATACTCAGCGGAACTCAACTCACACTGCCCCAAATGTCCTCGGTCAGAGACATGAATATGATCTATGGGCGTGACGATTTGGCGCAAGCTTTCAGCAACACCCAGTGATTTCAGAAACTCCCATGACTGTTCCGCTAACGCAACGACGCGAGCGTCGCTAACATCAGCTTGAGTAGCCGAAGCTTGTTCTATTCGATACTCAGTCTCAGGTTGCTTCTCTACAATGGCAATCTTGAGCTGAGTTTGTTGTGCCAAAGCCAGTGCCAGTGAACAACCTGCAACACCACCTCCAGCAACAACGAGATCAAACTGCTGCACTGACATCCTTAACAACTTTTGCATCAGATGAGGTGTTGCCACTCATTAAGGCTTCAATAGCTTCGATACTCTTGGGAGCTTTTTCCGTTAAGTTTTTATAGCCTTGTTCAGTAATCAGAATGTTATCCTCAATACGGATACCAATCCTTTTCCACTGATCATCAACCGAAGATGAAGCACTGATATAAATACCTGGCTCTACCGTCAATACCATGCCAGGTTCTAATGGCCGTTCACTACCTTTGTGTTGATAGCTACCTACATCGTGAACGTCTAAACCTAGCCAATGACCTAACCCATGCATAAAGTAAGCTCGGTAGGTTTGCTCTTTAATATTTTCTTCTAGCGTGCCATTGAGAATGCCTAAATCAATCAACCCTTGCGTAATCACTTCGATTGCAACATCTGTGGCTGCTTTCAGTGTTACGCCCGGTTTAATCACATTCAACGCGGCTAATTGCGCATCTAACACTAATTGATAGAGTATCTTTTGTGGTTCGCTAAAACGACCAGATACAGGGAATGTACGGGTAATGTCAGCAGCATAACCTTGATATTCAGCACCAGCATCAATTAATACTAAATCCCCATCGTTCAGTTTGTCAGTATTCTCTGTGTAATGAAGAATACAGGCGTTTTCTCCTGCTCCAACGATACTGTTATAAGCGGCAGAGCGAGCACCGTGATAAGCAAATTGATGTAAAATCTCTGCTTCCAACTGATATTCAAAAATACCAGGAGCCGCATGATTCATCGCTCGAATATGTGCTTCAACGGAGATATCCGCTGCTTTTTGCATAACCGCTATTTCCGCTTCACTTTTAAATAAGCGCATTTCATGCAGAAGGGGCCTAAGATCAATAATACTTGAAGGCGCGGTACGCTTTTGTTTAGGTGCATTACGCAAGCTTTCGAGCAATGAAAAAACAAGTTCATCCGCTTCAGCATTATGTCCTTGAGCAAAGTAGATACTGTCTAAACCATTGAGTACTTCTTCAAGCAACTCTTCGATATCATCTAATCCAAACGCTTGCTCTACTGCAAAGCTTTGCTCAGCTTTTTCGGGACCATAGCGACGACCATGCCATATCTCAGCCTGCTCATCTTTTTCCTGACATATCAGCATAGGGCTGGGGCAGCCATCCTTATTACTAATCACCAGCCAAGCGTTAGGTTCTGGGAAGCCGCACAGATAATGAAAGTCGCTGTCTTGGCGAAACGTGTATTCAGTGTCGCGGCTTCTGGTTACCAGTGATGCAGCAGGAATAAGCGCAGCACTGTTGTCGGCCATCTGTGCCAATAGCTTTTGGCATCGTGTTTGATACTCTTGATGCTCAAAAAACATTAGTGCAGCTTTTCCTTGTCAGTTTTTTGTGTGTCTGGTGCTTTCGCGAACTCTGAGAAACATAACATAGCCGACACTCGAACATATTCGGCCACTTCAGTCAGTGCTTGTTCCGAGTCTTCATCATCTGACATTTCATCGTCCATACGGCTGATGTCAGCGAGATCTTCAATCACTTCGCGCACATCATCGCTCGCTTGAGATAGATCATTTTGATAAAGTCCAAAGCCTAACAAGAACCCCTGCACCCAATAAATAAGTGCTTGTCCGCGAAGATTAATCTCAGAATCATCATCAGGCAGATAAAGGCCTAAAGAAAAGTCAGACTCCGCCAGCTGCTCACAGCTTTGTTGAAAGACACCATTCAGTTGTTCTTCAACTTGTTGCGGGAAAGGTTCGCCTTGGTTGACGAAGTCACAAAGCGCGTCGCTCCAATCCATAGATTGCATAGACATACCACCTGCCAACATACCAACCAACATACCTTGGATTTCCGCTGGCTCAGTCGATATGTCATGCGTTTCCAACGCTAGTGAAACACTTTGATAATTTGTGTATTCTTTGCTCAATGAAGATCACTCAATGCCAATGTAATTGTATAGGCCTAATCGTACCATTGTCTGTTGTTTGCTAGCCAGATGAATATAGTACGAACTTGACTCTAGAAAGGTTAAATCGCGATGATAGAAGTTGTTATCTTTGGTAAATCGTACCGCGTAAATTGCCCTGAAGGTGAAGAGAAGGCATTGCAGGACAGTATTCAATTTTTACAGGAAGAAATCTTAGCCGCTCGCCAAGGTAGCGGGCTATCTCAGCGCGAAGATATTATCTTGATGGCAGCCCTCAACTTAAGTCATAAATACCTACTGCTCAAGCAAGAAAGTACGCCGGATGAAGATACCTTAGGCGAGTTCTTAGAGTGACACTTTCTCGTATAGCTCATTATACCTTGTAGCTAAACCAACTGTACTTTGCTACAAAAAAGTGAACATTACACACCAGACACATGTTATCCTTAACACTTCAGCCGCGGTTACCGTTTTGACGAGATAACCAAAGCCGAACTCTGTCTCCTGGGGTGTTCGCCAGTTCAATAATGTCCCTGGCCGATGCTATTATTTTAGGGGTTTGATTCCACTGCTATTGCGCATGCTTGACACGTATCGAGAAGCCTACGGCAATGATGATAGTCCCGCCCTGAACTTTCGGTTCATAGGGCGACGCTGAACAGCGGCACATTCGGGAGACAACTTACTAGAGCCTCACCCGATGCAAGCCAGACAAAACCTACGCAAGCAATATCGTCAATACAGACGAGAATTAAACCAAGAACAGCAGAACCAAGCTGCACTCAATGCTCTTGAAACCGCACTAGCTAATAAGCTACTAGTAAGAAATAATAAAATTGCTTGTTACCTCGCTAATGATGGTGAACTTAATCTCATGCCATTGATTGAGAAGGCGTGGAGCTTGGATATTGAGGTATACCTTCCGGTTTTACACCCTTTTACTCCGGGTCATCTACTTTTTCTCTCCTACGCTAAAACATCGGTAATGACACATAATCACTACGGTATAGTCGAGCCGAAGCTGGATATTCGGAGCTTAATAAGACCACAGCAACTCGATAGCATTTTTGTCCCTCTTGTTGCTTTTGATTCATCAGGTAATCGCTTGGGCATGGGCGGTGGATTTTACGACAGAACCTTGGCGTCAGTGATTAATCGGGATTATGCGCCGCAGTTGATTGGTGTTGCTCACGATGGACAACAAGCAGATAGTTTACCTTTTCAAACCTGGGACATCCCGATGCAGGCCATTTTGACGCCTAGCCTTGTATTAAAAATTGAAAATAAGAACTCTTAAAGATTTATCACTGACTCGCATTTAATCCTGATTTAGCTGTATAATCTTCGCCCATTTTTCTTCCTCGAGACAACTATGCAACCAGATGAAAAGAAGCGCGCTGCTGGCGAAGCTGCTGTCGCTTTTGTTGAACCCGATTCCATTATTGGTGTAGGCACAGGCTCTACCGTTAACCACTTTATCAAAGCGTTGGAACCTATTAAGCATACGATAAAAGGGGCGGTATCAAGCTCTGAGGCAAGTACCAAACTACTAAAAGAAATGGGAATTGATATAGTTGACCTCAACTCGATAGATGAGTTGTCTGTGTATGTTGATGGAGCTGACGAAATCACGACTCACAAACACATGATCAAAGGCGGCGGTGCGGCGCTCACAAGAGAAAAGATTGTTGCAGCTGTTGCAAAGACATTCGTTTGTATTATCGACGATAGCAAACAAGTCCCTGTTTTGGGCAAGTTCCCTCTTCCTGTTGAAGTTATTCCAATGGCCCGCTCCTACGTTGCAAGGCGTATCGTTAAATTGGGCGGAGATCCTGTCTACAGACAAGGTGTTGTAACAGATAACGGAAACGTTATTCTCGACGTTTACAATATGGAAATAACCAATCCGATCGAGCTAGAACAGAAACTCAACAGTATTGTTGGTGTGGTTACCAATGGTCTATTTGCACATCGTGCAGCCGATATTGTTCTCGTTGCTTCCGATGAAGGTGTTAAGCAGATAGGTTAAACCAGAGCCGTATTTGAATTGGCACAAGTCTACTTCGCACAAAAGTAGACTTATGCATCCTAATCGATACCGAATTCAACTCTTCAAAGTTAAAATATCCTACCCTTACGCATAAATAATGATATTCATGCTATAAAGCTTGTGATTCACGCTTAGATTCTGTTATTTTCTGCTCCTCACCTTACAGAGTAAAAACTCTTTCAATTAAGGTGGAAAACACCCTATCAATAACATGTGAATGAAGTCCCATGAGCAAAGTATCATTACCTAAAGAGAAAATTAAAATATTGTTGTTGGAAGGTGTACATCAGAGTGCGGTTGAAACATTAGAAAATAATGGTTACTTCAACATTGAATACCTAAAAACATCATTACCCGAAGACGAGCTGATTGAAAAAGTCAAAGACGTACATTTTATCGGCATCCGATCGCGAACGCAGTTATCAGAGGAAGTGGTTAAAGCTGCTAACAAACTTGTCGCTATCGGTTGTTTCTGTATTGGTACCAATCAGGTTGATCTAACCGCCACGCAAATACGTGGTATTCCAGTATTTAACGCACCCTTTTCAAATACCCGCTCTGTTGCGGAACTCGTGCTAGGCCAAATTATTGTGCTTCTACGCGGCATACCGGAAAAGAATGCCAAAGCACACAGAGGCGAGTGGTTAAAGAGCGCTGTTGGTTCTTATGAAGCTCGCGGTAAAACTCTTGGCATAATAGGCTACGGGCATATTGGTACCCAACTTAGTATCTTGGCAGAACACTTAGGCATGAAAGTTCAGTTCTTTGATATTGAAGACAAGCTAGTACTAGGTAATGCAACCCAAGTCAAAAGTATGAAACAACTGCTATCCACCTCTGACGTCATTACTTTGCATGTACCTGAAACAGCTGAAACCAAAGACATGATAGGCGAAGCTGAATTAGCGAACATGAAGGACGGTGCGATTCTTATCAACGCCGCCAGAGGCACTGTCATCGATATTGATGCATTATCCAGTGCGTTACGAAATGGGAAACTAGCGGGAGCCGCTATCGACGTCTTCCCTGTAGAACCTAAATCAAACAGTGAAGAGTTCGTATCACCACTGCGCGAATTCGACAATGTTATTTTAACGCCACATGTGGGCGGTAGTACGCAAGAAGCGCAGCAAAATATCGGCATCGAAGTCGCAGGTAAACTGGCTAAATACAGTGATAACGGTTCAACACTTTCAGCGGTTAACTTCCCAGAAGTATCGTTACCAGAACACACGGTTCGTTCTCGTTTATTGCACATTCACAAGAACTCACCAGGTGTTTTGACACAAATTAACCAAGCGTTTGCTGAAAAAGGCATCAACATTGCGGCGCAATACCTACAAACCAATGAAAACATTGGTTATGTGGTCATTGACGTCGAAACTGATGTTGCTGAAGCCGCGTTTGAACACTTATTAGCAATTCCTGGAACAATAAAAGCCAGAATTCTCCACTAGTTTTCATAAAAGCTCATTTAACAAGCACCGTTTTTTGTTTGTTTTTCGAACAAAAAACGGTGGGTTTTAAGTTAAACGACCGCTTATTTACGTTGAATAACAGTCTATAAAACTCAGTCATACAAACAATAGCTCGGGCATAAAATATACCTACTCAAGGCCCCCTTTCATTTACAGCTATCATTTTGAAAACATTCCAAAATTCAGAATTAATTAAGGTTTCACGAATAGTATGAAAACCTTCTAAAAAATTGACAAAAAAAGAACACTTTTTTATTAGTTTTCAGTTAGTAGAATGCATTCATTGTGTCATACTGGTATATCATTAATGGTTTCGTTTTTTTGCTTTGTGCATTAGAGCATCAACTGTTGGAAAATAAGGGCCGAAAAAATTGAGGTTAAAAGCATGTTTTTGAGAAGTACTGTTTTACTTATTTCGTTGCTTGTGAGTCCTTGGCTTGATGCGTATTCATTAAGCGTTGAGGTTCTTACAAAGAAAGACAGTAAACTTGTCAATGCCGTTGTTTACCTTACCTCAGAGCAACCACTACCCCCGAAGAGCGATAACAGTGTTGCACACATGGATCAAATCAACAGCCAGTTTGTTCCACATATACTGGTTGTCCAAAGAGATACGCTGGTAGACTTTCCTAACTCAGATTCAATAAAGCACCACGTTTACTCATTTTCCCCCGCCAAAACCTTCGAACTTCAACTCTATAAAGACCAACAACCAGAAGCGGTTGCCTTTGATAAAGAAGGACGAGTAGAAATGGGTTGTAATGTTCATGACTGGATGTTGGGCTATATTTACGTTGTAGATACACCTTATTTCGGAAAAACAGATGAAAATGGTAGGATTACGCTAGATGTCCCAGCGGGCGAGTATACGGTGCACGTTCGCAACCCAAGAATAAAAGACGATGAATCAACTTTGGTGCAAAAGGTTAATTTAACGTCAAACCAGAACATAACATTTAAACTTAAAAAGAAACTATTGCCGAGTCTTGAGCTCTATGAAGAGTCGGATGAGTTTTCCACATACGAATAACGAGAATTGTCTTAATGCACTCACTACGTAATCGCATTTTACAAATCATGCTGCTGCTCTTAGTAACTATTGTTGTAGTTACTTTGGTCACTGTTCGTTCGTCCAGTTTAAAACATTCAACTGGTCAAGTTTTGGGTTATGCACATACATCAGCCAAAGTTGTTGAAGATTATATTTTTAACAGGGCAACGAACATATACACCGCTCTACAAACAACCACTAAAGACTTTAGTGTCAAATCTTTGATAAAAACGGGTAAAGATGACCAAGCATCATTAAGTTCTGCGTTACAAAGTCACCAAAGAAGAGCTGGTGCAGATATTATCTGGGTTTTAGATGGTCAAGGGAGATTTATCACATCTACTTCCGACCAAATGTATGATCAGTTCTTTTTATCTCCAGTCGATTACCAAGATCCTGGTATACGCTTTATTAAACTTGGAAACGAATATTACTTGATTGGCGCTGCGCCAGTAAAATTTGTAGAGCGTTCTACTAATATTAATGCTTGGGTGCTTATGGGTATTGAAGCAAACAAGATAATTAATGAGCAGTTAGTCGAATTAACTGACATGCAATTGTCGCTGTTCTACCCCACAGACAATAACCTTGAAATTGTAAGTTCATCCCTTAGTGATGATTTACAAACAATGCTCTCTCAATCATCCCTTAATTTTGAAGATGACCTTCATGACTTGACTCTAGAAGGTCAAAAATATGTCTATTTAACACAGCCTCTTGGACTTTACTATGACGCTCAAATGCAGCTTGCACTGGTTACGCCTCGTGAGAAAGCCTATGTTTCCTATTATGACCAGCTTGGACAACTGATTGGTATTATCCTAATTGCCGCATTGATGGCTTTTATTACTGCCTGGATCCTCTCTAAACGCATTTCAGATCCCATCACAACCATAGTGAATGTTGCTAATAAAATTAGTGGTGGTGAATATGTTGATAAGGAAATGCCTAAAGCCTCTATCACTGAGGTTTCATCACTTTCTGAAGCTGTCTGGGACATGCAAGACAGTATTAAAAAACGTGAAGAAGAGGTTCACACTCTCGCCTATTTTGATGAGTTAACCGGGTTACCTAACCGCCTTCAATTTATCGAAAAGCTAAAAGAGATGACTGATACCCACAGTCATTGTGATGTAGCTGTTATCATCATTAACCTCGACCGCTTCCAAGATATTAACGATACCCTTGGTCATGCTATGGGCGACAAGCTATTGGTTGCTGTGGCAGAAAGACTTGGTACTTTCTTAGATGATAATTCATTCTTTGCTCGCTTAGGTGGGGATGAATATGCCTTTATCGTTAGAGGTGATGAACTAGACTCTCAAGAATTGGCAGAAACCATCGCAGCTTTGTTTAAAGAACAATTCAAAATAGACGCCATCGAGTTAGACGTATATGCCAGTATTGGGCTAGCCATCTATCCTAAAGATGCGGACGATATTAGTAAGCTTATGCAATGTGCCGATATCGCATTACACAACTGTAAAGGCGACCACAAAGCTTACGCTATCTACAATGCAGCAATGAACAAACACTCGGTTCAACGGCTGAATCTAACCTCAGAGTTACGTGGTTCTTTGGCAGCTGGGCAACTCGAATTACACTATCAGCCCAAGCTATCATTAAGAAATAATGAAGTGGAAACCGTTGAGTGTTTGATACGTTGGACTCACCCTGTTCATGGTTTTATTCCACCTGACGACTTTATTCCACTTGCTGAGCAAACCGGTGCTATTCGTGATGTAACACATTTCGCACTAACTGAAGCGTTAAAACAACAACATGCTTGGCGTCAAAAAGGTTGGAACATCGGTATGGCAGTTAATATTTCTGCTATAGACCTTATCGATATGCAACTTCCTGTCTATGTTGAGAAACTATTGGCTGAATACGATGTCGATCCAACTAGATTGACACTTGAGGTGACTGAAAGTGCAGTCATGACCGACCCAGAGAGTGCACTTAAAGCACTAAATAAACTTCACGGTATGGGTATTATCATTTCTATCGATGACTTCGGTACAGGGTATTCTTCTATGGCTCAGTTGAAGAAGATGCCGGTGGCTGAGCTCAAGATAGATAAGGCGTTTGTTTTAGAATTAGCATCAAGCAAAGATGACCAAGTGATGGTGAAGACGTTAGTCGCATTGGCGAAGAACTTAAGCTTACAAACTGTTGCTGAAGGTGTTGAAGACGAAACAACACTTGAATTCCTAACATCAATTGGCTGTACCAAAGCACAAGGTTTCCATATGAGTCGCCCTCTTCCATCAGCAAAATTTGATATCTGGCACCAAGAGTTTCTCGACAAAAAACAAACTGAGCAGAGCGCATGATAAGAGCCTTAATTGCGCTTCTCGTTTTACCAACTATAACAAACGCAGTAGAAGTCACAGGACTCATCCAAGGTAACTGGGTCAATGGAGATGATTTAACGTCCTACCAGAATCACGGTACTGGTGTCACACGTTATGACGATAACGGTTTTAATCTTGGTCAGGCATTTATCAATGTAAAGCAAGATATTGGTAAAGAGTTTAGCTTTCATAGCATCATTAACTACTACCAAGACGGTGAACAAAACCTGGGTTTTACTCAGCTAGCGTTAACCTACAAACCTTTAACCTCGTCAAAAACAAAGTTTCGCGCACGTGCCGGATTTTTCTATCCTGAAATATCTTTAGAAAATGTGGATGAAGGTTGGTTATCCCCCTATACCTATACCAATTCAGCAATTAATAGTTGGATTGGTGAAGAACTCAGAACACCTGGTATCGAAGCTAGTTTAATTAGCCCCGGTAGAGCGAGAGGTAGTGCTTGGTCTTGGAAGTTACATGCCGCACTTTATAAAGCGAATGATCCTTTTGGTTCTCTGCTAGCTTGGCGTGGCTGGGCGCTGCATGATCGACAAAGCTTAAATAACGATCGTGTGAATATCGCTTTTTACCCTACCGTCATATCACCTGACGTTATCAATGGCCCGGCTTACGTAGAGCCTTTCCATGAGTTAGATGGCAATATTGGTGTCTATTTCGGATTACATGCCGATTATTACCAATCAACCAACTTCAGATATTACTTTTATGACAACCGCGCTGATGCGACAAAAGTAAATGATGAAGGCTTATACGCTTGGCATACGATATTTCACAGTTTTTCGTTCCAACACAAGTTTAATAAAAACACCCGTATCATCAGCCAATTTATGTTTGGTAGTACGCTTATGGGTGAGCGCTTTGTCGCTATAGATTTCCGCTCAAACTTCGTCATGTTGAGTCATAAAGTTAAGAAGAGCCGCTTTAGCATTCGTTACGACAATTTTAATGTCGTCGATACTGGTGATATTTTCCCTGAAGACTTCAATGATAGTGATGGTTATGCAGTCACTGCAGCCTGGCGCTATGACTTTAATAAGAATTGGCAAGTCGGTTTCGAGTATCACCTCAACAGAAACACCGCATTAAACAGAGCAACGGTTAACGAAAACATCAGTGTCGACCAAAGACAAAGCATGTTTGTTGCGCAGTATCGCTGGCGCTAGTTAACTAGCGCCAGCTCAGTTCACTTAATGAGCTTGAGCGTCACCAGCACCTTTGGGGTATCGAATATCTTCAACCATATCTTGTATCTCTCGCGGTGCTTCATCATTTAACTTGTAAACAGCGTAAGCAACTACAAAATTAATAGCCATGCCGATAGTCCCTATTCCTTCAGGTGAGACACCGAACAGCCAGTTTTCAGACACATTCGCCGCAGGGTTAACAAACTTGAAATACACAATGTAAGCCGCCGTAAAGCCAATACCCGCTAACATCCCAGCGATAGCGCCTTTACTACTCATCCTCTTATGGAAGATACCCAAGATAATAGCGGGGAAGAATGAGGAAGCAGCCAACCCGAAGGCAAAGGCGACCACCTGCGCCACAAAGCCGGGCGGATTAATCCCCAAATAACCCGCAATAATAATTCCAGTTGCTGCGGCTAAACGTGCATAAAACAGCTCTTGCCGGTCAGTAATATTCGGCATGATATTGCGTTTTAACAAATCATGAGAGATGGATGTCGAAATAACGAGTAGTAAGCCTGCCGAAGTCGATAGCGCAGCTGCTACTCCTCCTGCGGCGACTAATGCAATGACCCAGTTTGGTAAATCAGCAATTTCTGGATTCGCTAATACCATAATATCGCGGTCAACTTTCATTTCATTGCGCTCATCACCTGAGTAAAACATCTTTCCGTCGTTATTCTTGTCTTCCCATTCAATAAGACCTGTTTTCTCCCAATTCTTAATCCACCCAGGCGCTTGCGCATACTCAGTCCCTGTCTGCTCACTACCATTAATCGTTTCAATCATATTCACCCGAGCAAAGGATGCGATCGCTGGCGCTGTGGTATACAAAATGGCGATAAAGAGAAGCGCCCAACCTGCACTCTTTCTGGCATCACGCACTTTTGGAACAGTGAAAAAGCGCACAATAACGTGAGGAAGCCCTGCTGTTCCTACCATCAATGCTGCGGTAATACAGAACACATCAAACATCCCTTTTGTGCCTGATGTATATTCATTAAACCCTAACTCAGTCGACAGCCCATCAAGTTTATCCAACAGACTCACCCCAGAGCCATCGGCCAAGGTGGCCCCAAAACCTAACTGAGGAAAGACATGCCCTGTCATAATGATAGAAATAAACACAGCTGGAACGAGATAGGCGAAAATCAACACACAGTACTGCGCAACCTGAGTGTAGGTAATCCCCTTCATTCCACCTAACACTGAGTAGAAGAACACGATCGCCATACCAATAATGACGCCCATGGTAATATCTACTTCCAAAAAGCGACTGAAGACGACACCAACACCACGCATCTGACCAGCAACATAGGTAAAAGAGATAAAAATAGCGCAGATAACAGCAACCGTGCGTGCTGTCTGAGAATAATAGCGATCACCGATAAAATCAGGCACAGTAAACTTGCCAAACTTACGTAGATAAGGCGCTAAGCACAGTGCTAATAGCACGTAGCCACCGGTCCAACCGAGAAGGTAAACAGCACCGTCGTATCCCATAAATGAGATAAGCCCTGCCATAGAAATAAAAGATGCAGCAGACATCCAATCAGCAGCGGTCGCCATGCCATTAGCTACTGGGTGAACACCTCCCCCTGCAACATAAAACTCCTTGGTAGAACCAGCTCTGGCCCACAAGGCGATACCAATATAGAGCGCAAAAGTAATGCCCACTACAATAAATGTCATTGTTTGAATACCCATGTTCTGCCCTTATTCCTCGTCTACACCAAATTCTTTATCGATATCATTCATCTTCTTCACATAAACAAAAATCAGAAGGACAAATACATAAATGGCGCCTTGTTGAGCAAACCAAAAACCCAGCTTGAAACCAAACAATGGGATTTGATTGAGTACATCCACCAATAAAATTCCAAACCCAAAAGATACTATGAACCAAACAGCTAGCAGCTTAAGCATCAAGCTGATGTTGCTGCGCCAGTAGGCGGCTTTTTGTTGTTCTGATTGAAACGCCATTATCGTCTCTCCTATTAGTTTGGATTTAGCCTAATCCGTGTTGGCTACATCAGGAATAGGACCTTGGTCCCAGATGCAGGGGTGATTCATTGTGTTACATTAATGTGCAATAGAAAAGTGCAAAGAGAAAAGAGCAATAAACGATGGCATTCGGTTGGTTTTTACTGGCAGTAATCTATTTGTCACTTCTGTTCTGGCTAGGGCGCTGGGGAGATAAACACAGCCCAAGAGCTAAGCGCATAACCTCTCATCCTTTGATATATAGCCTTGCATTAGCTATCTATTGTACCGCCTGGACTTACTTTGGTGCCGTCGGTGAGGCCGTACGTAATCAGTGGAATTACTTACCAATTTTCCTCGGGCCAATCTTACTTTACCTTTTTGGGTATCGATTCCTGTATAAGCTGGTCCTGGTTAGTAAGAAACAGCACATCACCACTATCGCTGACTTCATCGCCTCACGCTACGGAAAGCGCCAGATGGTGGCTTTACTCGTCACACTAATCGCTTTGCTGGCAACTATTCCCTATATTGCGTTGCAACTTAAAGCGATAGGCACAGCCTTTGCCCAAGTTTCTGGTGCTTCCGACAACCAGTACTTAATTACTTTCGCCACCCTATTTATTGGCCTGTTCTGCATGTACTTCGGTACACAGCGAACGGACGTGACGGAATATCGACACGGCTTAATGTTAGCCATCTCTTTTGAATCTATATTAAAGCTTTTAGCACTGTCGCTGGTTGCCGCAATCAGTTATTTCATATGGCAGGGCTCTTTACCTACGCATTCTCTTTCCGATGTATTTTCGGTGACTGAGGACGCTGCTTTTTATGGCGTAGATTTCTGGTTACAAACCCTGATAGCAGCGGGCGCGGTCGTGTGCCTCCCCCGACAGTTTCACGTAGCGATTATTGATAACCTGAGTCCTAAACACTTAACAACTGCACGCTGGCTTTTTCCAACTTATCTAGTACTCATTGCGCTAGCTATACCATTGATTGCAGCCATAGGTAAAAGCTTGTTCGAGCAATCAGGCGTTGCCCCTGACACCTATGTGTTAGAGCTTGCTTTGAGTAGTCAATTACCAGCACTAACGGCCTTAGTGTTTCTCGGCGGCCTCTCTGCAGCAACGGCTATGATTATTGTTGCAACACTCACCCTAAGTACCATGGTAACAAACGACGTTATCTTGCCAAGAATGTTGACTCAACAGAATCAGCCAAGCGTTTATATCACCAAAATCCTATGGATCAGACGGGCAGTTATCGCAGGTTTACTGTTCTTCGCTTATTTGTACCATCAGCAACTCTCTACCGATACGCCATTAACCAGCATAGGGTTTCTCGCGTTCTCTCTGGTTGTTCAGTTATTGCCCGCCATTGTTGGCGGTCTTTATTGGAAGCAAGCTCATGCACATGGAGTTTACGCAGGCTTGTTAGCTGGGATGTTTAGTTGGGTGCTTTGGCTGTTCCTTCCTTTGGTTGGTGAGGCTTCCTATCAAGAACTCAGCAGTCAGATGATTAGCCGAGCCGCAGTTGTTAGCTTTCTTATCAATACCACCTTTTATGTCGTGTTTTCACGTTTATCGACACCTAGGCTCATTGATAAATTGCAAGCTCAGGCTTTTGTAGATAGCCAAGATGTTGATGCAAACCAACCTCAGCCCAAGGCTACAATCCAAAATGAAGATTTGCTGACAGTGCTCAAAACTTTCTTAGGGGATGATCGCTGTATCCAACTCGTCAAAAACTTTGAGCAAAAATGGCAATTAACTATTGTTTCGCAGGAGGCGCCGAGCCAAGAGTTTGTTGCCTTTTGCGAACGGGCACTGGGCGGTGTTATAGGCGCATCAAGCGCTAACGTCCTTATCCGTTCAGTTGTCAGTGGAAGTCAAATCAACTTCGAACAGTTGGTTCAGGTATTTGATGAAACAACACAAGCGATACAAATTAACCAGTCCGCACTCTTTGCCTCTCTAGCTTCCCTTGAGCAAGGCATCAGTGTTATTGATAAAGATTTAAACCTCGTTGCTTGGAATAACAAGTACTTGGAGATGTTCGATTATCCCGAAGGCCTGGTTAGTTTGGGAACTCCAATCGAGTCGCTTGTGAGATATAACGCTAAGCGAGGTGAATGCGGTGTCGGTGAAATTGAAACGCTAGTCCAAAAACGGCTTGAACACCTTCGAAATGGACGCCCCCATAAGTTTATTCGACAAAGGGGAGATGGCAAGGTCATCGAAATGGTTGGGAACCCGCTACCACGCGGCGGATTCGTCACAAGTTTCAACGACGTCAGTGAACATATAGAGCTCCAACAGGCGTTAAAAGAGAGCAACATTGATCTTGAAAAACGTGTGCAATCGCGTGCTGATGAAGTCAAAGCGATAAACGCAGAGCTACGCATTGAGATTGAAAGACGTGCTGAAGTCGAAAAGCAGCTTGTTGAAGCACGACAAATTGCAGAACAGGCAAACAACAGCAAGACGCGCTTCCTAGCTTTAGCCAGTCACGACGTACTACAACCATTGAATGCAGCGAAACTCTATTTATCAGCGATAAAAGATAGCCTGACGGATAACGACATTAGGCAGATCGTCGATAAACTCGATGATAGTGTTAATGCCAGTGAGAGCATGATAGCGACGCTCCTCGATATTGCACGCCTAGACCAAGGTGATATGTCACCTGATAAGGACAAGATTCATCTACCCACCTTATTAAAACCACTCCTTGATGAGTTTGCGATGAAAGCAAAAAATAAGGGGCTGGTATTAACTCACAGTATTCATAATGTGTGGGTAAACAGTGATCCAACTTATCTACACCGCATATTGCGCAACCTCATCTCCAACGCGGTTAAATATACCGAGCATGGGAAGGTGATTGTTCGCGCTCGACGGTCACACCAAAATATTCAGTTTACCGTCAGTGATACCGGTATTGGCATTGGCGCAAGCGATACAAGCAAGGTTTTTGACGACTTCTACCGCACACAGGAAAGCAATGAACAAGGTGTTGGTCTCGGATTGGGTGTTGTCAGTAGGTTGTCAGAGCAACTTGGGTTTTCGGTTTTACTCAGCTCCGACGCTGGTAACGGCAGTCACTTTTCATTTAGCCTACCAAGAGTTGCGCCTCCTGAAACTTCTCAACAAACCGTTTCCAGCAAAAGGCAATCATTCCACTTCAATAGAGTGTTGTGTGTCGACGACGATCTACAAAATCTGGATGCAATGAAAACACTGCTAACTAAATGGCAATTAAAAGTTGAGTGCGCAGCCAATTGTCAGCAAGCAATAACAATAGCGAATGAATTTAAGCCTGAGTTAATTCTGATGGATTTCCAGCTGAATCAGCAACTCAACGGCCTCGAGCTTATTAACGAAATCAGGAAGCAGGTTGGCACTTTTATTCCAGCTTCTTTAGTCACTGCTGAAAAGGACAGTGATCTCATAACGCAAGCTGCTGAACTGGATGTGCATTACTTATCCAAGCCGATAAAACCAGCAAAGCTCAGAGCATTACTGCAAGGAATAAAAAGGAAATAAAACCTTCGGCCTAGGCAGGCGGAGCTAATTGTAATTGAGTGGCAATGAGAACGGCTTGTGTGCGATTGTTAATATCGAGCTTACGGAAAATTGAAGTTACATGCGTTTTAACTGTCTTCTCTGCTATCCCCAGGTTATAGCCGATCTGCTTGTTTAATAAACCATCGCGCATAAGACATAACACCTTGTATTGAGACGGCGTTAATGTCGCGACTTTGTCTGCCAAAATCGCAAACTCATTATCTTGTTGGTCAGTGTCACCCAAAAAGTTTTCCGGAATCCAGATATCCCCTTCAAGAATAGATTCAACGGCTTCTGCAATTGTTGATGCCGGTGTTGTTTTAGGGATAAAACCCAACGCCCCAGCATTCATGACTTTATTCACAATCTCTTTATCTTCAGATCCTGAGACCACAGCTACTGGTAACTCAGGAAACAGCTTACGAATGTGGATAAGTCCAAATAAATCTAAACTACCCGGCATATGCAAATCGAGGAGTAACAGGTCTAGATCATCACTTTCATTCAGTAAAGCAATGGTTTGTTCCATATCGCAGGATTCAAGGATGTTAATATCGTCGAGGTGTTGATTAAGCGCACCACGCAATGCATCCCGATACAAAGGATGATCGTCTGCCATCAATAGTGTTGTCATGGTGCGCTCCTAAACATTTTTTGCATGTAGCTAATTGAGCTTATGAGCAATCAACTCATCAACTACCGAAGGATCGGCTAGTGTTGATGTGTCACCCAACGTACTTAGATCATTGCAGGCCACTTTACGTAAAATCCGACGCATGATCTTTCCAGAACGCGTCTTGGGTAGCCCTGGCGTCCATTGAATAAGATCAGGTGCAGCAATTGGACTGAGTTCAGTTCTAACCCACTTTTTAACTTCCTGTGTTAGCTCATCTGACACTTCAACACCATCGCAGGCAATCAAATAAACATAGATACCCTGACCTTTTAAATCATGTGGGTACCCTACCACCGCAGCCTCAGCAACTGAAGCGTGAGCGACTAGTGCACTTTCTATTTCAGCAGTACCTAAACGATGCCCCGAGACATTAAGCACATCGTCAACCCGTCCCGTTATCCAATAATAACCATCTTCATCACGTCTAGCGCCGTCTCCAGTGAAGTAATTCCCAGGATAGGTCGTAAAGTACGTTTGAATAAAGCGTTCATGATCTCCCCATAAAGTGCGAGCTTGTCCTGGCCAGCTATCTTTAATAATCAGATTACCTTCGGCTTCACCTTCTAACTCGTTACCCTCGTTATCAACCAGCGCTGGTTGAATGCCAAATAATGGTCGCGTTGCTGAGCCCGGCTTAGTGGCAGTAGCGCCAGGAAGTGGTGATATCAAGGCTCCGCCAGTTTCTGTTTGCCACCAAGTGTCAACAATCGGGCAACGATGCTCACCAATGACGCGATCGTACCAATGCCAAGCTTCAGGGTTAATGGGTTCGCCTACAGTACCGAGAAGCCTCAAGCTTTCCCGTGAAGAATCCTGAGCCGCAAATTCTCCTTTTGCCATTAGCGCGCGAATAGCCGTTGGAGCGATATAGAGGATATTTACATTATGTTTATCGACAACTTGCCCCACTCGCCTTTCATCGGGATAAGTTGGCACTCCTTCAAACATTAAAGTTGTCGCGCCGTTTGTCAGTGGGCCATAAAGAATATATGTATGCCCGGTGATCCATCCTACATCGGCTGCACACCAAAATACTTCGTCATCTTCATAGTCGAAAATGTACTTAAATGTAGTTGCCGCGTAGACCTGATATCCACCGGTAGTATGCAATACCCCTTTGGGTTTTCCTGTCGAACCTGAGGTATACAAGATAAACAGAGGATCCTCAGCATTCATAACTTCAGGCTCACAACAAGGCGAGCTACTGTCTACCAAATTTTGATAGTCCGTATCATTCTCGCCCATGTTGACCGAGTTTCCAGTACAACGAAACACGATGGTACTCTGAATTGAGGGACAAGCATTATCCTTAAATGCCTCATCAACATTTGCCTTTAAAGGCACAATGCGTCCCCCTCTGCGCCCTTCATCTGCGGTGATCATAAGCTTGGCTTGGCAATCATTCACACGATCCGCAATGGCATTCGGTGAAAAGCCTCCAAAGATAACAGAATGCACGGCTCCAATTCGTGCACAAGCCAGCATGGCAAATGCAACTTCAGGGACCATTGGCATATAGATAGTGACACGGTCACCTTTACCAATACCTAAGCTTTTCATGCCATTTGCTAACCGACAAACATTGTCGTGTAACATCTGATAACTAATACGCTGCTCTTGTTCAGGTGTATCACCTTCCCAGATAATAGCGGTCGCGTTGGCTCGTTCTTTCAAGTGACGATCAATACAATTGTAGGATAGGTTCAACTCTCCGTCCTCAAACCAACGGATATGCAAATCGTCTTGCTCAAAACTCGTAGATTTAATTTTAGTCGGCGCTTTATACCAATCCAAAATCTCAGACTGTTCTTTCCAAAATGCCTCAGGGTGATTCACCGATTTTTCGTAGAGGCAGTGATAGTCCATTTCATTGATGTAGTATTGGCGTTGTTGCTCAACGGATGGTTTGGCGTTGCTACTCATTTGTCTACCCACTTGCACTTTTTCACTGCTCGATACTCTAATCAATCACTTCTTGCGAAAGTATGGGACTTTGGTCCTAGGGGCTGTTGACCTTTGCTGTACAGTTTTGCAGCGAATTATTGATTGTTTAGGCAAATAAGAGACTGCGTAGTGTAGCAATCTCGGCTCTAGCATCGTGCTTCGCTCTATCTCCTGCATCCTTGCAGTCTTACAAGAGAGGGCTCTGATGCCATATAAATAACCAACAAACGCTGTCCGAAAGATTCGTTATAAAGGCTTCTTGCTTTTTGTTGTGTACTTTTGACTGATATTTATCAGCCTGCAAGTCCACGCCTTAATCAAAAAGCCTTTATTTAGAACAAAATCTATACAGCAAAGATCAACAGCCCCTAGGGTCTTGGATTAACTCAGTAAGAGCCTTGTAACCTTAGGTTCAGTGAATAGGTTTTAATGTCGCCATCTGCTAACTGGGTCTCCGTTCTTGTTACATCAAAGAGCACTCGCAGACGAGGTTCTGCATGCCAAATAAATGCTACCGCCGGAGCCCATTGCCGACGCCTATCGATTGGGCTATCCAGTTGTATGTAGTTCATTCGTGCAACTAGCTCAAATGCCCCAATACCTCCTTGCCTAATGCCCCGTCTCACTTGGCTAAAAGTAAAGGCACCATTTTTATTGCTATATCCTCGACGTCCCCCCCAGAACCAACTGAAATCAAGGTATCCACCTGCAAGGTCAACATTATCGGATAGGAGCCTCGACCACTCAGCATTAACAGTGAATGATTCTCTCTGATATAAACCTTCGAAAGTAAACAGGTCGTCGTCAAATATAGGGGTTGAATCTGATATACGCTGTCGTAACGCGAAGCTGCTTTCTGCAGCATCAAAATTAATTGAAATAGGACCGCTAAGTTGTTCACGCCTGCGCCAAGTCATTCCAAGGTGACGTATTTCACTATCCTCTTTTGCGTCTGGGGACCAAACTAGACGCGACAATAGGGTTCTATTGTTATTCGCATTGCCCGAGTTAACGTCTTTGCGATAGGCACCAAGCTGATAGATAAAGCCATGATAGCGCCCTTCTATATCAACCCCTAACTGACGATCAACACCTCCAACAAGTCTTGATATAGTTGGGCGATTCAGCATAGGAGTTACAAGAGAGCTACTTGTAATATCAAGCCCTGTTCGCAGCTTTAACTGCCCAGCACGCACCAATATTGGCCCTTTATACGAAATAGACGAGGTTAAAATATCAAGGCGATTGTTGCGTAACTCAAACACTGTTCTTGCTGAGAATTTACTGCCAAAGTCCAGCTTGGGCCCAAGCCGGAAAGAATTGAGGCGACTGTGATAGTCTGATGCTCCATCCAAAAATGCGAGGTTTTGATCTAACACTAGCCTTCCGCCCACAGAAAAATCAAATGGTTCTTCAGCCGAGTTAGCGGTCTTTTGTATTAGGAGAAGCAAAAGTAATAGAAGGAGCAGATGTTTAATAGAGGCTGGCAAGTCACCTCCTTTTATAATTATGATTTGAGCTAAGGTGTCGGTAAAATTTTATCCAACTCAACACCATAAGCAATCGCAGATTAACCGATTTCTTAGATTACCTTTATCGATTTTGGCGATAAGCCCCCTCATCAACCTCCTTTTAGGACTTTGGTCTTATCAGACCATGGCCTTATATAAAAAGTATTTTTCCTCAGCCAAATTACTTTAAGCACTCTTACTTGAGGAAATAAAATGAGAATAAAAAGACAACTCTCTAGGCTGATATTCGCTACAACAATTGGGCTCAGTAGCATCGCTCATGCTGCAACCCCATTGGATAACACAACGTTTACCTTTAATGGATATATAAAATTGGATGCATTAGCCAGTCAATATAGTGACGGCACAATAGCATCAGGTAGCATTGCCAGAGACTTTTATATTCCGAGTTTAACGCCAGTGGGAGGCAATGATGAGGGAACACAATTTGATATCCACGTAAGACAAACACGCTTTCGATTCGGGTCCGAAACCCAACTAACCAATGGAGACAAAATAACAGGTGTTTTAGAACTGGATTTCCAAGTGGTACCAGATGGCAATGAGCGCATCAGCAATTCTCATCAAGCGCGCATTCGCCATGGTTACCTTAAGTATAAAAACTGGACCTTAGGTCAAACTTGGACAACGTTTTTAGATGCTTCGGTTTTTCCTGAAACACTCGATTTTATCGGTATCACCGATGGGATCATCTTTGTCAGACAACCACTTATTCGATATACCCAAGGTGCCTTTGAATTCGCCATAGAAAATCCAGAAACAACGATCACACCCTTTGGAGGTGGCACACGTATCGTTTCTGATGACAACTCTGTTCCAGACTTTATTGGTCGCTACACACTAAGGAGATCATGGGGTCATGTATCTTTAGCGGCTATAGCTAGGCAGCTATCATTACAAAATGAGCAAAACGGCAACAATATCAGCACAACAGACAATGCATTCGGTATTAACCTAACAAGTAAAATCAACTTGGGCGAAGATGATATCCGATTAACCTTTAATACAGGCTCTGGTTTAGGACGATATTCCGCATTGAACGCTGCTAATGGTGCGGTACTTAATGCTAATAACGAAATAGAAGCCATTGATACCACCGGGTTCGCTATAGCCTATCGCCATCTATGGAACGCGCACTGGAGAAGCACTTTTACTTACTCACAATTTCATGCCGACAACGACGTAACTCTGACAGGAAGCAGTGCGACAGAAAAGACATTCAGCACACGAGCAAATATCATTTATTCACCGACACCCGAACTTAAATTTGGTGCCGAATTAACTTATGCAGAGCGTACGATAGAGAGCGGGCTGGAAGGTGATTTAAACCGATTGCAGTTCTCGGCTCAATACAGCTTTTAAAAGAAATAGAGAGAGCATAATGCTCTCTCTGATATCAAAAGATGCTAGAGCGTATTAGAAGAAGGTATAAACCAAGGTTACTGCGGTTTCAGTATCCAGGTTTTTTCTGTCATCTGTAACGTCGGTGTTATGGTTTAGTATCAATGAAACTTTCATTGATAATTTACCATTAATTTTCGCTGTTAACGCACTCTCAGACTTAGACTTAGTGTTGGTAGAGCCGACTTCCGTACTGACTATCTGAACGAAAGTAGCTGTGTCTGAGATATTATATTGGTAGTCCAACGCACCACGGACGATAAAATTGTTAACTGACTCACCTTCGTCTGTTTCGTTAAACGCGTAACCCGGCCCCACACTGTAGGCAAATTTACTTTTCTTCGTGTCCCAAAGTTGCTCGTTCCAACCCGCAGCCAATGTCGATTGGAAGTTAAATGCGTTAAATCTGTCATCTTCATACGAACCGAACACAAATAAACGCTGACTTTCGTTGTTAAGTTTGTAGTTGCCTTGCCCAGAGATAAAAACGCGTTGCGCAGTGGTTTCTGTCGCATCAGTACCGTCATCCTGTTCGACTTGCTCACTCCTGAAAGCCGCTTCAAAGGTGTAGTCATTACTCCACTTTTGCAATTCGTGGTGAGCTTTCAAATCACCTTTAAGAGAGGTTGTTTGCGTGTTACCAGACGTTAGGATTGCACCGAGTGAACCCTGCATAGTGAAGTCTTTTGGCGCTTCTTCATCTTGAGCCATAACACCGCCGCTCAGCACGGCAAGCATAGATAATGCGATAAAATTCTTTTTCATAATATAGCCTTCCCGTTATTTGTCGGCGGAGTATACAGATCCAAAATGGGATTGTGCAGTCATTAACCAAGAAAATTACAAACTTCAATAATTTCGCTGCATTAAGAGGCTTTTAGGGGGTAATTTAATACCTATAACCTATACTTTAGTTGGATTTATATAAGCAGAAGCAATAAAAAACGGAGCAAATGCTCCGTTCTTCAATATCAAGAGAAAGGCGTTTAATTAGGTATTAGACGCTGCATTGATTGATTCAATCGCTGCATCTAATGCACCATCGAACTCACTATCAGATTGCTTAGCCGAGATACCTTCAGAAAGTGCACGAGAGAAGCTTGCAATCATTCCATTGTTTGCCGCTAATTTTTCATTAGCGACTTCTTGGCTATAACCGCCAGATAGAGCAACAACTTTAACAACATTCGGGTGTGCAATGCACTCAGCGTAGAAGTTTGCTTCTTCAGGAAGCGTTAACTTCAGCATCACCATTTGATTCTCGTTAAGCGCATTTAGCTGCTCTAGCATCGCATTCTTCAGCATAACCTCAGCTTCTGCTTTGGTTGCACTGTTGATATCAACTTCTGGTTCGATAATAGGTACTAAGCCAGCAGCAATGATTTGCTTCCCTACCGTAAACTGCTGATCAACAACGGCATTAACACCTTCTTCATTTGCACTCTTAATGACTGAACGCATCTTTGTGCCGAATACATCTTTAGCATTGGCTTGAGCCAACAAAGCATCTAGCTCAGGCATAGGCTTCATCAATTGAACGCCATTTGCTTCATCCGCTAAACCTTTATCAACTTTTAAGAATGGAACAACCTGCTTTTCTTGCCATAAGTAGTGAGATGTAGGCTTACCATCAATCTCACGATTCAGCGTATTCTCAAACAAAATAGCACCTAAAACACGGTTACCATTAAATACGTCACTGGTGATAATACGTGTACGCATTGCGTGCACCATATCGAACATTTCTTCATCACCGTTGTACTCTGACTCATCAACACCATAAAGCTTAAGCGCTTTCGGCGTACTACCGCCACTTTGGTCCAATGCTGCAATAAAACCAGGTTGGTTGCGAACTTTATCAAGCATCTGTTGTTTGAGTTCGGCTGTCATATTCAATTCTCCGTTATAGGCAAAGATTAAGGTCTATTATTTTTTTAATACCAATATTTATGATTAGGCGCGTTTACGCAGCATCTCAACTGCAGGTAGTGTCTTCCCTTCTAAGAATTCAAGGAAAGCGCCACCGCCTGTAGATATATAAGAAATATCGTCAGCTAAATCATATTTGTCTACTGCCGCTAATGTATCACCGCCACCAGCAATAGAGAAGGCGTCACTCTGAGCAATGGCTTGGCCAAGCTGTTTAGTGCCTTCTGCAAATTGATCAAATTCGAAAACACCTACTGGCCCGTTCCAAACAATCGTTCCTGCTTGTTTAATCAGCTCAACCAAAGTTTGCGTGGTTTCAGGGCCAATATCAAAAATCATGTCATCAGCAGCAACAGCATTAACAGCTTTCAACTCTGCAGGCGTAGATTCAGAAAACGCTTTCCCGGTTACTACATCACTAGGAATAGGGATATCGCCGTTATTAGATCTTGCCGTTGCTAATAGTCTGTTGGCTTCGTCCATCAAATCTTCTTCGAATAGCGACTTACCAACATCATTGCCTTGAGCAGCAATAAAAGTATTAGCTATTCCACCACCAACTATCAGTTGGTCAACTTTAGACGATAGGCTCTCTAATACTGTCAGTTTAGTCGATACTTTGGATCCACCAACAATAGCGAGTAATGGCCTTTTCGGGTTATCAAGCGCTTTACCCAACGCGTCTAGTTCACCAGCTAACAATGGTCCAGCGCAAGCCTGTGGCGCATATAAACCAGCACCGTGAGTCGATGCTTGCGCTCTGTGCGCAGTACCGAAAGCATCCATGACATAAACATCACATAAAGCAGCATACTGCCTAGCTAGTGCTTCGTTGTCTTTTTTCTCACCAAGGTTAAAACGAACATTCTCTAGTACAACAACTTCACCAGCGCCAACATCAACACCATTGAGGTAGTCTTTTTCTAAACGGACATTTTGCGTCAATGCATTAGAGAGGTAATCGACAACAGGCTGCAGAGAAAAAGCTTCATCATACTCACCTTCAGTTGGGCGACCTAAGTGTGACATCACCATCACTTTAGCACCTTTCTCTAGCGCTAATTTAATGGTCGGAAGTGATGCCTTGATGCGTGCATCCGAGGTCACAACACCGTCTTTAACAGGTACGTTTAAGTCTTGACGAATTAACACGCGCTTCCCGGTTAAATCCAAGTCTTGCATAGTCAAAATAGTCATGCTTTTTCCTTACTTTTTGATGCTGTTCATGACCAGTGCCGTGTCTAACATACGATTGGCGAATCCCCATTCGTTGTCGCACCACACCAGTGTTTTTACGAGTTGTTTATGACTGACACGAGTCTGAGTACCATCGACAATGCAGGAGTGCGGATCATGGTTAAAATCAACAGAAACCAGATGTTCCTCTGTATAACCTAAAATCCCCTGCAAACGTCCAGCCTGTGCTTTTTTTATTGCTTGATTAATATCATCAATCGATACTTCTTGGTTCGTGGTAACGCTAAGATCCATGGCAGTCACGTTGACTGTCGGTACACGCACGGCAATGGCTTCGAACTTACCTGCAAATTTGGGCATGATGCGCTCAATGCCTCGCGCTAATTTGGTATCGACAGGAATAATAGATTGGCTCGCTGCACGAGTCAGTCTCAAATTGGTGTTGTAAGCGTCGATCACTTGCTGGTCGTGCATCGATGAGTGAATCGTGGTGATAGTGCCACTTTCTACGCCAAAGGCATCATCAAGCGCTTTAATGACAGGAACGATACAGTTGGTCGTGCAAGATCCCGCTGAGACTATGCGCTCGCTTCCATCGAGTAAGTCATCATTGATTCCAAAGATAACTGTGGCGTCCATATCAGACTGACAAGGTTGAGAAAACAGAACCTTAGCGGCCCCTTGCTCAATATGCTGTTCGCCAGCACTTCGTGAATTATTGATACCCGTACATTCGAGTACGATATCAATATTCAAATCCCGCCAAGGCAACTCGCTAATATCAGAGTAATGTAATAGGCGGATATCATCACCCGCAACATTGATCCCTTCATCACTCAACTCAACGGCATAGGCAAAGCGCCCGTGCGTTGTGTCGTATTTGAGTAAATGTGCTATGCCTTCAGGTTCAGCTAATTCATTAATTGCAACAACTTGAATGTCTTTGTTGCGACCTGTTTCATAGAGAGAGCGTAAAATGCTACGCCCTATTCTTCCGAAGCCATTAATGGCGACTCTCAACATAACTTCATACTCGATTGCAAACTTTACAGCTCGCTATTTAAAAACGCGCTACTGTGTGTACTCTAAATCATTGGCAGTGCGTGGCGGCGGCAAACGATTGAATCCACATGAGCTTAGATAAACTAAGTGATTGTGGTGAAATCGTGCAGCCAACAAACAGGCACTGTCAAGGATGACGAGTATAGCGCGTTGTTTCTGTTTATTTGCTTAGGCCATCAAAGATTCAGCAGCTTCAACAACAGCATCTGTTGTTATGCCGAAATACTTAAATAGCTCACCGGCCGGTGCAGATTCACCGAAGGTATCCATGCCGATGATCTTGCCGCTAAGTCCAACATACTTGAACCAGTAATCACGAATACCTGCTTCAACAGCAACACGATTTGTCACCTCATTCGGTAAGACAGATTGCTTATATTGGTCATCCTGCATGTCGAAAACATCGGTGCTAGGCATAGAGACAACGCGTACTTTGCGACCTTGCGCGGTTAACCTGTCGAATGCTTCGACTGCTAATTGAACTTCAGAACCTGTCGCAATAAGGATAACTTCAGGCGTACCCTCACAATCCTTCAAGATATATCCACCGCGACGCACATCATTCAATTGTGCCGACGTACGATCTTGTTGAGGTAAACCTTGGCGAGTGAAGATCAAGCAGCTTGGGCCAGTGACATTTTCGATGGCAGATTGCCAAGCGACTGCAGATTCAACCTGGTCACAAGGACGCCAGTTTTGTAGGTTTGGTGTTAGACGAAGAGCTGCAGTTTGCTCAACCGCTTGGTGTGTAGGACCATCTTCACCCAGACCAATAGAGTCATGTGTGTAAACGAATATACTAGGCTGTTTCATAATCGCTGCCATGCGAACTGCATTACGAGCATATTCCATGAACATTAAGAAAGTTGCACCGTAAGGACGGAAGCCCCCATGCAAAACGATACCGTTCATAATCGCAGACATTGCGAACTCACGAACACCGTAATAGATGTAGTTACCGCTTGCATCTTCGCTCGTTAATCCTTTGCTACCAGACCAAATTGTTAAGTTTGAGCCTGCTAAATCGGCTGATCCACCCATTAACTCAGGTAGTAAGGGGCCAAAAGCTTCAAGTGAATTTTGAGAAGCTTTACGTGTAGCGATGTTTTGCGGGTTACTTTGCAATTCTTCGATGATCGATTGAGAACGTTCTGCCCAATCTGTAGGTAACTCACCTGCAGAACGGCGTTTGTATTCAGCCGCCAGTTCAGGATGCTTCTGTGCGTATTCGGCAAATAACGCATTCCAGCTTTCTTCGAGTTCAGCGCCTTTCGCTTTGTTATCCCACTCAGCGTAGATATCTTCAGGAACAACAAAAGCAGGATTAGTCCAACCTAGCTTTTCACGCGTTAACGCTATTTCATCAGCACCAAGTGGAGCACCGTGACAAGACTCTGTACCTTCTTTGTTAGGTGAACCAAAGCCGATAGTTGTTCTGCAGCAAATTAATGTTGGTTTGTTCGTTTCTGCTTTAGCTGCTTCAACGGCCTTAGCGATTTGCTCAGGATCATGTCCGTCGATGTCTCGAATCACATGCCAGCCATAAGATTCAAAACGCATTCCAGTATCATCAGTGAACCAGCCTTCAACTTCACCATCGATAGAAATACCGTTGTCGTCCCAGAAAGCAACCAATTTACCAAGACCTAAGGTACCCGCTAATGAACAGGCTTCGTGGGAAATACCTTCCATCAAACAGCCGTCACCCATAAATACATAAGTGTAATGGTCAACAACAGGGAAGCCTTCGCGGTTGAACTGTGCCGCTAATGATTTCTCGGCAATCGCCATACCTACACCATTAGTAATACCTTGTCCTAATGGGCCAGTCGTTGTTTCAACACCAGGTGCATAACCATATTCAGGGTGGCCTGGTGTTTTAGAATGTAGTTGGCGGAAGTTTTTAAGCTCTTCGATAGGCAGATCATAACCCGTTAAATGTAGCAGTGAATAAAGCAACATTGAGCCGTGACCATTAGACAAAATAAAGCGATCACGGTTAGACCAATCAGGGTTTTGAGGGTTATGGCGCATAAAATCGCCCCATACAACTTGCGCAATGTCGGCCATTCCCATGGGTGCTCCTGGGTGTCCTGAATTGGCCTGTTGAACCGCGTCCATACTTAACGCACGGATGGCATTGGCGAGTTCGCTACGTGAAGGCATAATTTCTCCTGACTGTGGGTCTTGTGCTGCAACACAATATGTGTATTTATTAGGGTCTGTTGACCTAGGTTAATCGCTTGAAATCTTCGATGAGATCATGGACGAATAAAATTGGACGCATATTTTGGCTTAGGAGCGTCACAACTGCAATGCAAAACGCCCTTGTTAGACCAAAAACCTTAACTTCGCATAACAAAAACTTCACTAACACTTATTTTCTTGCATTACTGACTTACGATTTCTTAAGTTTTTCCGTTATATAAAGCAACACCAGCGTTGAAATTGTTGTTCCTGATAAAGCTATGACCGTCCACTTCAGCTAAAAAACTTGAACTTAGACCAAATAGCTTTACACTTGACAACAAAAGACGTTTAGACGTCTAGAAGTAAAGACTGGTAATTATTTTTTTTTCTTATAAAATAAGGTTTTTGTCACTCAACACAGAATTAGTGACCGCTTAATCACCTTTTGCCTGAAGGAAAGTCAATGAGTAGAAGTTTATTTACCTCAGAGTCGGTGTCGGAAGGACACCCAGATAAAATTGCAGATCAAATATCCGATGCCGTACTTGACGCCATACTTGCGCAAGATCCGAAAGCACGTGTTGCCTGTGAGACCTTTGTTAAAACAGGTATGGTCCTAGTTGGCGGTGAAGTCACGACCAGTGCTTGGGTAGACATCGAAGAGCTTACAAGAAAAACCATCCGTGAGATTGGTTACACCCATTCGGATATGGGCTTTGATGCAGATTCATGCGCTGTGTTAAATGCTATTGGCAAACAATCACCAGACATTAATCAGGGTGTTGACCGCAGCCGCCCTGAAGATCAAGGTGCTGGTGACCAAGGGTTGATGTTCGGCTATGCATCTAATGAAACAGATGTTTTGATGCCTGCACCAATCACTTATTCACACAGATTAGTTGAGCGTCAAGCACAAGTCAGAAAAGATGGCGTATTACCATGGTTAAGACCCGACGCGAAAAGCCAGGTAACTTTCGCTTATGAAAACGGTAAGCCCGTTGGCATAGACGCCGTTGTTTTATCCACACAACACAGCGATGACATCTCAACTGAAGAGCTTCGTGAGAGTGTTATGCGTGAAATCATTAAACCTGTACTTCCAGAAAAGTGGTTAACTGACAATACTCAGTACTTTATCAACCCAACCGGCCGTTTTGTTATCGGTGGCCCCATGGGTGACTGTGGATTAACAGGTCGCAAGATTATTGTTGATACTTACGGCGGTATGGCTCGTCACGGCGGTGGAGCGTTCTCTGGTAAAGATCCATCAAAAGTTGACCGCTCTGCAGCATACGCTGGTCGTTACGTTGCGAAAAACATTGTTGCAGCTGGCTTAGCTGATCGTTGTGAGATCCAAGTATCTTATGCGATCGGTGTTGCTGAGCCTACATCAATCAATGTTGAAACTTTTGGTACAGGTAAACTCGACAACAGCAAATTGACTGAGCTCGTTAGAGAACACTTTGATTTACGCCCATACGGCCTTATCAAAATGCTTGATTTGGAAAAGCCAATTTACCAGCAAACGGCTGCTTACGGACACTTTGGAAGAGATAATCTTCCTTGGGAAGCAACTGATAAAGCTGACCTACTGAAACAAGCTTTATAATCTTGATTAACGCCGTTTAGTTTCGTGACTAAACGGCACTCTCCAAAACTACACCACCGATTAATAAAAATCCCTTTACCCTAGATACACCCTCGTCTAAATTGTAGTCTTTAATTCTGAGCCTGTTGATCTTTACTGTATAGTTTTGCAGCGCGTTGTTTAAGCCAAAAAGAGACCGTGCAGCGTAGCGATCTCGGCTCTGGCATCGTGCTTCGCTCTACCTCCTGCTTCCTTGCAGTCGCAAGCGAATAGGCTCTGATGCAGAATAAATAACAAACCATAGAGACGCTATCATGAAACTCCGAAACGCTTTGCTATTGAGCTTGTTTACTGGCCTAGTTCCTCTTCACACCGTTCAAGCCGATGAATGGCCGTATCCCGAAGACGTTCCCAAAGTCAGCCCGGTTAATATTGGTGTAGCCAGTGACAGACCGATAGATATTTCACGCTTCTTAATGGTTCGTTCTGCAGTAGCGGCGTCTCTCAACAAATCATCATCTCATATCGCATTTATCAGTAATGTGACTGGCAGACGGCAACTCTGGGTTATGCCTGCGAAAGGTGGGCAAGCCAAGCAGTTAACATTCGGCAATGGTATTACTTTCTACCGTTGGCACCCAGACGGTCAACGCTTACTCTATGGCGCTGACAATAACGGCGATGAAAGAGAAGCCTTTTATTTAATTTCGATTGACGGTCGAGAGGAAAGCGTTGCCCTCCCCTACAGTCACGGGTTTCGTTCATTTGGTGCTTTCGACAAAGAAGGCAAACGCTTTACCTATGCCTCAACTGAACGCAATGGTCGAGATTTCGATTTGTATATGTATGACTTTGGCACTGCTAAAAGTCGCATGATTTATCAGGCTGAATTTGGCTTTTTCCCATCTCAATGGCGTCCAGGTACCAATGAACTACTGGTGGAGGAAACGCGTGGAGAAGATGCAAATAACCTCTATGTGTTGAACACAGATAACGGCAAACTAACCACAGTATTTAAGCCAGAAATTGCAGCTGCTTATGAAGACTTCAATTGGGAACCTTCGGGTAAAGGCTTTTACTACACATCCAATCAAGACGGTGAAATGAAGTCTTTGCAATACTATGACTTCAAAGCCGGCAAAGCCAAAACATTGGTACAAAGTGAATACGACATAGAGAACATCACCTTATGTAATAAAGGCAAACACTTGTTTTGGACCGAAAACAGAGACGGATTCGACACGCTCTATTTAGCGCCAAGCAGCAATATGAAAGCCACTGAAATATCTATGTCTCTCGGTACAATCAGTGTTTCTTGTAGTGAGGGTAAAGGCGCGATCATTAATCACTTTGCCCCTAACGATCCTGGCACACTCTCTCATTTAAACTTAAATACATTAGAGCAAACAACTCTACTAACGCCAGATATGGCGGGTATTAACCCAGCCGAGTTAATTATGCCAGAGTCTATTCGCTTCCCAGCGAGAGACAAGGTTATGTTGCAAGGCCTCCTCTACTTACCTAAAACCAGCCAAGGTAATAAGCCTCCTCTCGTTATTGATATTCACGGCGGACCGACGGCTCAGTCGAGAGCAAGCTGGGGAGCATTAACGCAGTATTTAGTGGGTAAAGGAATTGCTGTCCTGGAGATAAACGTTCGTGGTTCAACGGGTTTTGGTAAAACCTACACTCGATTGGATAATCAAGAAAAGCGTTTAGACAGCGTGCGCGATCTCGTGGACGCTCTGAAGTGGCTAAAACAAGATGGTCGTGTTGATGCTGATCGTGCAGCAGCAATAGGTGGTTCTTATGGTGGTTACATGGTGAACGCTGTTATGGGTGCATACCCTGATGCATTCAAAGCTGGGGCATCCTTTGTAGGTGTTGCTGACTGGGTAAGAGCATTAGAAACAGCTTCCCCGGGTTTGAAAGCTTCTGACCGAATTGAATACGGCGATATCACAGAGCAACGCTGGAAGGATTTCTATGCGAAGAATTCTCCTGTGAACACCATTCACCAAATCAAAGCTCCTATGTTCTTTGAACATGGCGTAAATGATCCCAGAGATCCGGTGACCGAATCTGATACTATGGTAAAAGCACTGAGGGATAAGAATATTCCTGTGACCTATTTACGCTTCCCGGATGAAGGCCATTCGATACGTAAATTAGAGAACCGAGTTACCTTTTTCCGCCAATTAGCTGAATTTTTAGAGAAACATTTGTAGTGATGAACCTTATGTCCATTAAAAAAATGACCTTTGCAATCTGCATTGCCTTATCCATTACTTCCTGCAGTACTTCACCAACAGGAAGAAGCCAAATTAAGTTTTTTCCCAAAGACCAGCTCAATGCTATGGGTGTTCAGGCCTTTGATCAGATGAAAAAGGAACAGAAAATTTCCACTCGGCGTGTCGATAACCAATTTGTCCAATGCGTTGCAAGATACATCACTGATCAAGTACCGAAAACAGACTTCAATGGCCAGTGGGAAGTTGTTGTGTTCGATGAACCTCAAGTCAATGCCTTTGCTCTACCAGGAGGTAAAATAGGCGTTTATAAGGGCTTGTTGAACGTTGCAGAAAACCAGCATCAACTAGCGGCAGTCATTGGACATGAAGTTGGACATGTTATCGCAGAACACGGTAACCAGCGTATGAGTAGTGATGCGCTGATTGGTGCGGGCTTGCAAATCACCAGTGCCATATTACAAACAAGACAAGGCGCCAATAATCAACGTTTGATGAGCGCACTAGGTTTAGGTGCACAAGTCGGTTTGCAGCTTCCATTTGGCAGAGCCCACGAATCTGAAGCCGATGAAATAGGCCTTAAGCTAATGGCAGAGGCAGGTTTTAATCCTGAAGAATCAGTATTACTTTGGATTAACATGGATAAAGCTAGTGGTGGAGCCAAACAACCGGAGTTCTTGTCTACACATCCGCACCCTTCAACCAGAATAGAGCAGTTACAAGCATTAATGCCTGGCGCCAGTGCAACTTATAGACGCAGTGCAGTTAAGCCTAACTGCTAGATATAGATATTGTGGAGGCTACATGAGCGTAGCCTCCAACTGCTGTTAGTCAGCAGAGCCTTCTTTATGGACATGAACATCCATTTGAGGGAAAGGAATAGAAATACCTTCTTGATCAAACCTTAGTTTCACAGCTTCTGTGAAATCAAATTTAACTCCCCAGTAGTCTGCAGACTTAACCCAAGGTCTCACCACAAAATTCACGCTGCTATCACCCAATTCTGATACCGCAACCTGCGGGGCAGGATCAGCTAAAATACGCTCATCTTCTTGGGTTAAGGCTTCTAAGATCTTCTTCGCCTTCAGCAAATCATCACCGTAGCCGATGCCAAAAACCATATCGACACGGCGAGTTTCTTTAGCCGAGTAATTAACGATATTTCCACCGTATATATTGCCGTTTGGAACCAGGATTAATTTATTATCCGGCGTGAGTATAGTTGTCGTAAAAATACTGATACTTTTCACAGAACCTGATGTTCCACCCGCTTCAACATAGTCTCCAGATTTAAATGGACGGAAGACCAACAACATCACACCAGATGCAAAATTCTGTAGTGAACCTTGCAATGATAAGCCTATTGCTAAGCCCGCTGCGGCTAAAATAGCAGCAAAAGATGTTGTATTCACTCCTAATCTATCTAACGCAGCTATCACAACAAAAACCGTGAGAATTGCACTCACAATAGCCTGCACAAAATCAACTAACATACTGTCATGTTTTGATTTTGCTAATAATTTACCCAACACTCCAACAAGCACTTTGACGATCATTCGACCGACAATAAAAATTAATAGAGCAAAAACAATGTTGATTCCCCAAGGAATCACATACAAATCAATCATTTCCGAAATTTTTTCAGGTTCTAACATAGCTTTTTCCATTTATATAATTGATATTATTAATATTTTTCAAGAGCCAAACAATGAATCAAAAACGCATTTCAAGCCTCAATGAATCCAAAAACAAACGATACGGCTTATTAATCGGCACTAACCAAACTATTTTAATACACTTGTTTGCTTTTCATACATATTTATACACCCTACAGGATATATTTCCTCTCTAGACTTTAGTATGACGTTCTGGATATATTTTAATCCCCTTTACACTGCACGTGATAAAAATGTGATTAAATCGAGAGAAATATCACGTTCCACCTTGACGAAACCGGGTTTGTTGGTCACAATTTCAACTTCAAATAGCTAGCGTTTTGACCAACTAGCTGTTTTATTTGAAACCTATTTTTTAAAAGGATATTTAAAATGTTTTTAGCGTGTATATTATTCTTTATTGTATTTGGTCTACTGATGTTTTCGCTGACTAAAGATACAGGTAAAAATACAAAATCCTATCGTGGATTTAATGCGGTTGAAGAGACAAAGACACTCTTATAGAGATTGATTTTACTTTCCTATCCGCCGTGGGAAAAGTTGACAAGTCGAACGTATTAAAACGCGTAAAATAGACATTCAAAAACAAAACCCAGTAACCATGCTTACTGGGTTTTTTACATTAAGGGCAGACTAAACTCTCAAATGAAGCTAGCCCTCAATCACCACCACAACTCTCACCTTTACACAAAAGGCCGCATCCTTCTTTCTTCATTTTTAAAAACTATTGGACGGATAGCCTTAAGTCGTTAACCTATAGCTCAACTAATCCCAACTAGAATAATAATATCTATGAAAAACTTTGGCCCCGGTTTCTTAGTCGCAGCTGCTTTCATTGGTCCTGGAACGATAACGACAGCTAGCTTAGCAGGCTCCGGATATGGCTACAGTTTAGTTTGGGCACTTCTATTTTCCGTTTTCGCTACCATCCTTTTTCAAGAAATGGCCGCTAGGCTTGGCGTTGTTACAAAGGCAGGATTGGCAGATGCCATGCGAACTTACTTTGTACATCCAGTATCTAAAGCATTGGTACTTGGATTAATCATAGGTGCCATCGGTATCGGAAATGCTGCCTATGAAGCCGGTAATCTAACTGGCGCTTCTTTAGGCATCAGTGCAGTTGTTGGAGGAGAACTTAACCTTTGGGTTTTCGCACTAGGGATCATTTCGGTTTTGTTACTTGGAACGGGCAAATACCAGCTTATCCAGAACACCCTTATTTTGTTGGTAATCGTGATGAGTATGACTTTCATCACCACAATGTTCATAAGCCAACCAGATTTCTCAGCTTTACTGACCGGAGCTTTTATCCCACAGTTACCTGCTGGCGCAGAGCTCGTGGTTATTGCGCTTATAGGTACAACCATCGTGCCCTACAACCTATTTTTGCATTCCTCCATTGTCTCACAACAGATAAGCGAACAATCAACAGTTGAAGACTCATTAAAGAATACTCGTTGGGATACAGGACTTTCTATTGGCCTAGGTGGTTTAATTACCTTAGCTATTGTTTCGACATCAGCAGTCGCATTTTTCAATCAAGAGCAAAGTTTCAACGCCTCTACTATGGCAACACAATTGGCTCCTCTCTTAGGCGATTACGCGGGGATATTCTTTGCTACAGGCTTGTTTGCAGCTGGATTAACCAGTTCAATAACAGCACCATTGGCCACAGCTTATGCTGTAAGCGGTGTTATGGGTTGGAAGGTAGACATTAGCGATAAGAAATTCAAACTCGTTTGGTTATTGATCATTTTAATAGGTACCAGTAGTGCTGTATTAGGGTTTAAACCACTACCTTTGATTTTGTTCGCGCAGGCAACGAATGGTTTGCTACTACCTATTATTGCTATCTTCTTGTTGGTCACGATGAACAACAAAAAGCTACTTGGTGAATATAGTAATGGATGGCTTGCCAATACTTTAGGTTGCTTAGTAGTGACTTTGGTAAGTGCTTTAGGCTTGTTCAAGCTCTATTCACTGTTTTAAAATAGTCGCTATATATCCATACCCAAAACCATAGAAAGTGCATGGCGACGGGTATGAACAGTCACTTATGCCAGTTCGTCTCAGCTATTGGTATTAAAGATAAATTCGGGTACTACATGATTTCTAATTGTATCGGTGCAGTTTCTTTTCTGCTGTATGTGATTAATACCTTGTTTTGGGTTGTCCCAATTCTTATTTTATCCCTGCTTAAGTTCATCATTCCTTTAGCATTTTGGCAAAAGTTCACCTCTTATTTGCTGGACGGCTGTGCCACCATGTGGGTATCGTTTAATAACCTCAATCAAAACATCACAGCTTCGACAAGCTGGCAAATCAAAGGGCTTGATGGACTCTCGGCAAAAGACTGGTATTTAGTAATAGCCAACCATCAATCGTGGGTTGATATTCTGGTACTACAGCGCATATTCAATCGCAAAATCCCTTTCCTAAAATTCTTTTTGAAAAAAGAGCTGATATGGGTTCCCGTGCTGGGCTTAGCTTGGTGGGCGTTAGACTTCCCTTTTATGCGCCGCTATAGCAAGGCCTTTTTAGAAAAGCACCCTCACTTAAAAGGCAAAGACTTAGAAACAACTCGAAAGGCTTGCGAGAAGTTTCAGTTTAAACCGGTAAGCGTGATGAATTTTGTCGAAGGAACACGATTCACTCAAAGCAAACACGCTAAACAAAATAGTCGCTCTAAACACTTGTTAGAACCTCGCGCTGGCGGTATTGCCTTTGTATTAAGTGCGATGGGTAAACAGCTTGATAAACTGGTTGATGTCACTATTCACTACCCACAAGGTATACCGACGTTTTGGGATTTCATCAGCGGAAAAGTCAAAGAAGTTAACGTTAATATCGACCTAGTCAGTACTAAGGAATTGTTAGCATTAGACTATTTTGATAACCCTGAACAGCGCAGTCAATTTCAAAGTTGGCTAACAGGCAGATGGCAGGAAAAAGATGCCATTATGGAGAGCTATCAACAGAATCAAACGAATGCTATCTAGTTTTATTAAATACCCTATTCATTTTTTACTACAAGCCATCAATCTGACGATATGGGGTGTCGTCATTATATCACTGGGCTTCTTGAAGGTACTCATTCCTATACCTCCATTGCAGGGGTTTATAAATACCGCTACGGGTAAAATGGAAAAAGCCTTTGGGGTTTGCAGTGTTTTTCTGATTAACCTTTTCAACAAGGTTGATTGGAATATTGAACTCGACCAAAGCTTAAGCAACGAAAACTGGTATCTGTTGATATCCAACCATATGTCCTGGCTCGATATTATCCTTATCATGCATCTATCTGTAGGGCGTTTTCCACCTCCTAAGTTTTTCCTAAAGAAAGAACTTATATGGGTTCCCTTCGTCGGCTTGGGAGCTTGGGCTTTAGATATGCCGTTTATGCAACGATATTCCCGCAGCTTTTTAGAGAAGAACCCTCATCTGAAGGGTAAAGATGTCGAAGCAACAAGGAAGTCCTGCTCAAAATTCAGAACCATACCCACCACAGTGGTTAACTTTGTTGAAGGTTCTCGTTGCACGCCTGAAAAGCAGCAAGAAAAGAACAGCCAATTTACTCACTTATTGCCCCCCAAAGCTGGCGGCATCGCTTTTACTTTATCAGCCATGGGAGAGCAGTTTACCCATGTTCTCGATGCAACTATTACTTATCCTCAAAACCGCGGTAACGTAATGCACGACTTACTTTGTGGAAACTTAAAACAGGTTATTATTAGAATTGAAGCTAAACCTGTATCCTCTGATCTAGTGGGTGATTACTTTAATGATGAAGATTTTCGCGAACGCTTTCAGTTATGGTTAAATGAGACTTGGCGTGAAAAAGACCGAAAACTCATCGCGCTTCGTGAACTCAAAAAGTCGTGATTTAGCAATTATTCAGATTGCATGGAGGAAAGTGACATATGCCAGAATCATCAACCGCGTATTTAGCAGATAACCTGATAAGGTTATTGGATAAGATTGGCTTATCGCTGACACAAGCTCAACCTCTCTATCAATTACTGGCTTGCTCCGTATTACTGGTTATTGCACTCATCAGCTTTTATCTCAGCCGCTATGTTATGCACAAACAAGTGCTACGCTTTGTTGAAAAAAGTCGGACACTGTGGGATGACAGGCTAGTAGAACATGGCTTTTTTAACCGTTCTGCGCATCTGATTCCCTCTCTCGCTCTGTATCTCTTAACACCGGCTTTATTTGAAGCGTCCCAAGGGCTTTATATCTTCCTTACCAAGTTCTCACTAATCTATCTTTTAGCGAGTGCTCTATTAGCCGCCATCAGTTTTCTCAACAGTGCAGAGGCAATTTACAATGAGTCAGCTCTTGCTAAAAGAGCACCTATAACAGGCTTCATTCAAGTTGCTAAGTTAGCACTTACCATCATTTTTATTCTTTTATCTATTGCAGGCTTACTCGATAAATCGCCACTGATACTGATGTCTGGTTTAGGTGCTATTACGGCTATTTTGTTATTGATTTTTAGAGATGCGATTCTGGGGTTTGTAGCTGGTATCCAGATCGCTGCTAACCGCATGGTTAATAATGGTGATTGGATTGAAATGCCCAAATACCATGCCGATGGTGATGTTCTTGCTGTTGGATTAACAACGGTTAAAGTACAGAACTGGGACAAGAGTATCTCAACTATCCCAACTCATGCATTGATTTCAGAGCCAGTAAAAAACTGGAGAGGAATGCAGGAATCTGACGGTCGACGCATTAAGCGTTCACTGTATATTGACATTCAATCGGTCAAATTCTGTGATCATGGACTGCTAGAACATGTCGAGAATTTACACATATTGAAGCCCTATATTGATCGGAAAAATAATGAGCTTCTCGATGATCGTAAACAACGCGCTTTAAGTGACGACGACATCATCAATGCCAGGAAGCTAACCAACCTTGGGACCTTCCGCGCTTACATGCAATCTTATATTGATACGCACCCGCAGATTAATCATGACATGACTTGTATGATCAGACAGCTTCCGCCATCCGAGCTGGGCTTACCGCTCGAAGTTTACTGTTTTAGCTCTGAGAAAGACTGGGTGAGGTATGAAGCCATTCAAGCGGATATCTTCGATCACTTCCTGGCGATGCTTCCTTTATTCGAACTGCGAGCCTATCAGCGTATTAGTGACAAATAATAGGAAGCGTTAAGAGCTCTGGCGTCTAGCTGTCCCGGTTTTCGTTGAGAAATGCTTGGTACAGCTCCAATACTTGTTCCGGCCCTTCTATCTGAGGGTAATGCCCCAAATTAAGTGCATGAGCATCAGCATTGGGAATAAGCTCTTTGTATCTGCCCAGCATGTGCTGACCCGAAATTGGGTCATGCACACCATTGATAAACCTCAACGGAATAGAGACATTTTGCATCGCCTCAACCCAAGCATCACGATGACGCTTACGCTCGTCTATGTAAGACAGCAAATCATGAAGTACACGCTTGCCATTATTTTCATTCATCAACTGCCAGAGGATATCAATTTCTTCTGCTTTAGGTGGCGTATCTGGACCAAAGATCTTAGTAAAGCTCTTGTTGAGTTTCCGTTTAGTCATCAGCTTACTCACAATTCCACCCAAAGGACCTTTGAGTAATTTTTGCGTGAGCAATGGCCTGTGAGCTTCCGAAAATAGTCCCCCATTTAAGAAACATAAGCTCTTAATACCAAAGCTCAGCTTATTCTTGTACTGCCTTCTCAAGAGTTCTTGAGCGACAGAATTTCCG
This sequence comes from Alteromonadaceae bacterium M269, assembly GCA_004353515.1. Taxonomy (GTDB): domain Bacteria; phylum Pseudomonadota; class Gammaproteobacteria; order Enterobacterales; family Alteromonadaceae; genus M269. The sequence goes on from SMNZ01000007.1 coordinate 258,545, forward strand.
TAATCATGTGCAATAATATGACACTGTTGAATACATTCTTTCTCAAGCAATGATTCGATAATATCAGCCTGTTCTAACAACGAATATTGGTGAGGAAAAGGTTTGTCTGAAAGGCCATACCCGAGTAAATCAAGGGTAAACAAACGATATGACGCTTTTAACTTGGGCCACATAAAATGCCAATCCCAAGCAGCGCTAGGGAATCCGTGGATCAGAAGAATTGCTTCTCCTTTACCAGCGCTCCAGTGCGCAATTTGGTGTCCGTTAACAGAGGAATAATTCGCACTCTTTTTATATAGGTTAAAATCAAGCACAGCGCATATCTCATAGCATTTATATGTCTAATTTGTAGACATGATACTAGAGCATGTTAAACCCTACTAGCAAAAACAAGCAGCAGCTGACCTCGGGAAAAAGCGAAAAAGATTGTGATGAAGCGAGAACCCAAGGAAGTGTTAAATTCAAAGATGGCAAGAAAAAAGGCCAAGCGAGACAGGTCGCTTGGCCATAAAAGCCCTTAAGGGATAAGGGAAGGAAGAAGGGAGAATTTGTTTAAGCAGCTTCTTCTGTTGCTGCGGGAGCTGATTGGCGAATCAGGTAATCAAAAGCACCTAATGAAGCCGTAGCACCATCGCCCATAGCGATAATAATTTGCTTGTAAGCTGAGGTCGTCACATCACCCGCGGCAAATACACCAGGAATAGAGGTTTCACCTTTATTGTTAACTTCTATTTCGCCACGTGCAGTCATCTCAACATCGCCTTTCAGCCATTCAGAGTTTGGCACTAGACCTATCTGAACAAAGATGCCTGCTAACTCAATATTATGGGACTCATCAGTTGTTCTATCGGTATACACCAAACCGTTCACTCGTGAGCCGTCCCCAGTTACCTCAGTTGTTAAAGCGTTCAAGATAATGTCGATGTTACTCATAGAGTTCGCTTTATCTTGCAAGACTTGGTCAGCGCGCAACTGTGAATCAAACTCAAGCACTGTGACGTGTTCAACGATATTGGCTAAGTCGATAGCAGCTTCTATACCTGAGTTACCGCCGCCAATAACAGCAACGCGTTTACCTTTAAACAACGGACCATCACAGTGCGGGCAATAAGCTACGCCTTTACCACGATACTCTTGCTCACCTGGAACATTCATTTCTCTCCAGCGAGCACCCGTCGCTATAATGACGGACTTACTTGATAACTTAGCACCATTCTCGAGTTCAATTTCGATAGCATTACCCATATCTGTGGTGATTTGGTTTAGCTTTATGGCTTTGTTGTCGTCCATGATATCGACATCATAGTCGCGAACGTGCTCTTCTAAACCAGCAACAAGCTTAGGTCCTTCAGTCTTTTTCACTGAAATAAAGTTTTCAATACCTACAGTTTCCGCAACTTGGCCGCCGAACTTGTCTGCGACAATACCCGTGCGAATGCCCTTACGCGCAGCATAAATAGCAGCTGATGCACCCGCGGGGCCACCGCCGACAATTAACACTTCGAACGGCTCTTTTTCATTGATCTGCTCAGCTTGTTTTTCGCCAGCGTTAGGATCAATTTTCTTTAATATTTGGTCGATGGTTACCGCGCCCTGACTAAAGAGTTCGCCATCTAAATAAACACCTGGAACAGACAGGATATTGCGCTCTTTTACTTCGTCTTGGAATAAACTTCCGTCGATCATGGTGTTAGTAATTCTTGGGTTGATAGCAGCCATCATATTGAGCGCTTGTACAACACCTGGGCATGTTTGGCAGCTTAAAGAAACGAATGTTTCGAAGGCCAAATCAACATTTAAGTTACTGATATAATCTATCTGCTCTTCAGTTAACTTAATGGGGTGTCCACCACTATGTAACAGCGCCAATACGAGAGATGTGAACTCGTGGCCCAGTGGTACACCAGCAAAAGTAATTTTGCTTTTTGTTTTGACAGAGACCACTTGCATGGAAGGAGCTCTGACTGATTTATCTTCTTGCTCAGCAACAGAGATTAACGGTGATAATTGTGCAATCTCATCTGCTAAGGCTTTAATTTCTTGTGATTTCTTCGGTTGAAGAGTTTCATCCAATGCAAGATGCAACTCGACTTCCGATGTTAAATTTTCTAGATAGGCTTTTAACTGAGCACTTAATTTAGGATCTAGCATAATCCACCTCGCTTGAACAAAATGTGAAAAAAGGGAGAAAACAGGAGCCCGACGCTCGGCATCGAACCACCTGAGTTAATAAAGGTAATAGTTAGCTATGAGCCGTATCGTCCAAGTTCAATGCCGGAGCACCGAAATTGGGCGATAAGGTGGCTAGCTAAATCATGACTTTAGATTTTTCCAACCAAGTCTAGTGAAGGAGCCAATGTCTCTTCACCTGGCTGCCATGCCGCTGGGCAAACTTCGCCATCGTGACCAGCAACATACTGAGCTGCTTGAACTTTACGAACTAACTCAGATGCAGAACGGCCAATGCCTAAGTCGTGGATTTCAGCAACTTTTATTTCACCTTCAGGGTTAACAACAAAAGTACCGCGAAGTGCTAAACCGTCTTCTTCAATCATTACACCGAAGTTACGAGTAATACGGCCAGTTGGGTCGCCAATCATTGGAAATTGGATTTTGCTGATAGTATCAGACGTGTCATGCCACGCTTTGTGTGTGAAGTGCGTGTCAGTCGATACAGAGTAAACTTCAACACCCATTTCTTGAAGTTGCGCATAGTGGTCAGCTAAATCACCAAGCTCAGTTGGGCATACGAAAGTGAAGTCAGCAGGATAAAACATGAAGATCGCCCACTTACCAAGAACGTCTTTTTCACTAACTTCGATAAACTCACCATTTTTGAAAGCAGTAGCGTTAAACGGCTGAAGCTGAGTGTTGATAATTGACTGAGTCATAATAATTCCTAAAAGTTAAGTTATAAGAAGTTGTCTTCGGGAATTATATTAGGTGTTCAGTAATAACTATTAAAATTGTTGTTTTCGATGGTGGTAATCAGTTTTTCAAATCAAAGAATCGATTTGAGCGATGAGCATAAGTAGGAGAAACAATTATTCCCCTACTTTTTGAAACAGTAACTTAGTCCAGTACAACTGTTGTTTCAACTTCGATCATCATAGCAGGAGAAAATAGCCCACTGATTTCAACCCAAGTCGAGGCTGGGTACTTGTCTTTATTGTAATATTCCAAGCGCTGTTTATAAGCTTCTCCCAAGGCTTTTATATCCGTGGTATAGATGGTTTCCTTGACAATATTATCGGTAGTTGCACCATAGTCCGCTAAAATGTCTTTCAAAAACGTATAAACAGAATCAATTTGCGCTTCCATATTATCCCCAGTGCCGGGTATCCCAGAAATATGCAACGTATCTCCAACTTTTACGACTTGGGTATAGCCATATTCGGGTTCCCATTTGCCATAATACTTGCGTTCAATTTCAGCTTTGGGTGTGTATGAAGAAGAGCCATTTGACGAATCACTCACACTCAAAACGCAACCAGATAAAAGTGCAGAGCTTATTAATCCTGATAAAAGAAGTCTGTTTTTGAACATAAAATCCCTTAGTGTGCCGAATAGGCAAAATAATATTGAGGTAGCTATAGCTTAGCGTTTGCTGAGCTATTGTAAAACGTCAGAATAGGGAATCTGTTTGAGTTTATCCCAATCACACTGCTCGATTTCAGCGAACCAACTGCGCTTAAAAAGACCAATATCTCTTATAGGAGGTAAAGCGACAGATACGCCAAGTTCTTCTGAAAAGTGTTCCATTAAAATCTCCTGAAGCTTGGTTTCGTTCACCGTCAGGAATTCCACTTCTAACTTTTGCCTATCATGTTCCATAACCCTGCCACCGGTGCGCTTTTTGAAAGCAGTGTTTACCCAGAACAAATAAGCTTTCTTTGAATCATCAGGGAATGCTTGTGTCACTCTGTCAATTGAAGGATATAGCCTTTGGTAGTAATCAAATTTTCCCTGAACTAAATAGGTTAAGAGTAGGTTTATTCCATTGAGAACATGGCCAGCTCTTCTGGCGTTAGATTGAGAGATAGTAAGTGCAGAGCGGAAGTATTCTTCGGCTTTTTTATAGTTCCCATTACCAAACTCTAAAATGCCTAAGTTGTTTTCGGTCCTCGCTTGATGTGAAGATAGGTTGTTTTCAATGGATAGTTTTCGAGCGAAGATATTAATATCTTGAGACTGTTCGTTATTTCCAAGATAACGATTAACGATGGCTAAACTGATCAAGAGCGCTACCTTTCGCTGCGGCTCTTTTACGTACTGTAATCCACATAGGAAACTCAACTCAGCTTCTTGATAATAGCCAAGTTTACGAAGCAGTATTCCAATACCACTAGCAACGCTGACCAGCTTTCCATCGAACTCAGGGGCTTCTCGATATTTCAATATGGCAATGATGGACTGCTCCATCTGGTCAATAGCATTCAGCGCCACTGCCACTCGGATGGATGTAATATGCCAATTTAGAATTTGCTCTAAGGATAGAGCACTCAGGTCACTTTCTTGCGTCAACAATGCCAAGGTTCTGGAAGGTTTAACTTCTAAAAAGTCTTCAGCTTCTTGATATACCTCTAACAACCTTTGTTGTTCACTTATCTGACTTCCTTGGGCAGCGGCACCCCAGATACAAAAGACAAAAAACCACGGAAGTACTCTAAGCAAAACGCTAACCTCTCTTTGCGTTACTCGAGCGTCTAGCTCTAGAGTACTATAGCTGAATGAATAAAAAATAACACAGCCAAATATGTTCGAAGCTTTGCCAAAGAGACCTTATTCATGTCTCCTAAAGTCCAAGTTCCTTCAGTTTTCTGGTTAACGTATTCCGCCCCCACCCCAAGAGTTTAGCGGCTTCTTGCTTTCTACCCTGCGTATATCGTAGCGCCCTTTCAAGCATAATTTTTTCAAACTCTGGGGTTGCGTCCCCGAGAATATTACTTTGACCACTGCGTAACTGTTGGTCAGTCCAGGAAGCTAATAACACTTGCCAGTCACCTGACTGTTCAGCTTTTTCATGTGTGATAACAGGCTGATGCAGCTCAGCTGGCAAGTCCTGAATCAATACCTCTTTTCCGCTTGCCATAACCGTTAGCCATCGGCATAAGTTTTCAAGCTGTCGAACATTACCTGGCCAGGGAAGTTGATTAAGCACTTTTTGGGTATCTTTGCTGATAGACTTGGGTTCCACTTCAAGCTCAATGGCTGCACGTGACATAAAGTGCTTAGTTAGTAGAGGAATGTCTTCACGCCTCTCGTTTAAGCTCGGCATATGCACGCGAATAACGTTTAGGCGGTGAAATAAGTCTTCACGGAACTTACCCTCCGCGACGCGCTTTTCTAGGTTCTGATGCGTTGCCGCAATAATACGCACATCAACAGAAACAGAGTTATGTCCTCCAACGCGATAAAACTGACCATCTGACAGCACCCTCAATAACCTAGTTTGAACATCAAGCGGCATATCGCCGATTTCATCCAAAAACAAGGTTCCGCCATGCGCTTGTTCAAACCGTCCTTGTCGCATAGTGTTAGCGCCAGTAAACGCTCCTTTTTCATGACCAAATAATTCAGATTCAATCAGGTCAGCTGGAATAGCCGCCATATTCAAAGCAACGAAGTTTTCTTTATTTCTAGGGCTATGAATATGTAGCGCTCTTGCGACCAACTCTTTCCCGGTTCCTGATTGACCATTGATCAATACGCTAATACTCGAACGAGACAATCGACCTATGGCCCTAAAGACCTCTTGCATGGCCGGTGCTTCACCGATAATTTCAGTACGAGGCTTTTCTTCAGCTTGCTCTAGCTTTTTACTGTTCTCTTGCGCATGCACCAAAGCACGCTGCACTAAACTAACCGCATCATCGATATCGAAAGGTTTGGGTAAATACTCGAATGCACCACTCTTGTATGCTGTAACCGCGCTATCCAAGTCCGAATGCGCGGTCATGATAATAATAGGAATATCGGGAAAATCCTTATGCACCTCTTGCATTAAGTCGTTTCCGTCCATTTGTGGCATACGAACATCGGATACAATGACTTGTGGTGCTTGCTCATGGTGAAGTTGCAGTAACAAATCCTGAGGGTTTTCAAAGCTGAAACATTCAATATTCGCCGCTTGCAGCGCTTTCTGCATAACCCAACGAATTGAATTATCGTCATCCACTATCCACACGGGTGCTGAATTCATTTGGTTGGTTCCTTTCTTTCAATAGGTAAATAAATGCAAAACTCGGTGTGGCCAGGCCAACTATCGAGCTCAATTTTCCCTTTATGGTGCTCTATCAAGCTTTGCGCTATCGAGAGTCCTAAACCTGTCCCATCCTGCTTACCTGTTACCATGGGATAAAAAATAGTGTCCCTTATCTCATCAGGTATTCCTGGTCCGTTATCAATAATTTTTATCACGGCAACAAGCGGAAATTGGCGCCCATGAATGGTGCACTGCCTTTTGACACGGGTAATAAAGGTGATTTCACCTTGCCAATTAATGGCTTGTGCTGCGTTGCGGGTAATATTCAGAACTGCTTGTTGAATTTTGTCGTCGTCCAGCCAAAGGTCGGGAATACTTGGATCGTAGTCTCGCTCGACCTTCACTTTTTGTGCGCTGTCGTAATGAATAAGCGTGCGTATTTTCTCTAATATCTGGTGAAGGTTACGCCAAGCAAATCGTGGCGGCGTATTAGGGCCAAGTAAGCGGTCCACTAGGTTCCGTAATCTATCCGATTGGTCGATGATCATTTGAGTGAACTCTTGGAGTTCACTTTGCTTTAGTTCTTTCTCTAGCAGTTGTGCAGCACCGCGGATACCTCCAAGAGGGTTTTTGATCTCATGAGCTAACCCTCTAACAAGTTCTCTAGCCGCCTGTTGTTGTGCCCACTGATGCGTCTCTTCTGATATTCGCTTCTGATTTTCAATAGGTCGAATTTCCAGTAGAACATAATGTTTTCCATCATTGATAAAACTCGAAGCAACGAGATCAACCAACGCATGTCTTCCATCGACAAACAGCATCTGGACTTCACTGTCTGAAAAGCCATCTTTTGTCCTTATCAGCGTGAGAAATCGTTGGCGTTGGGATTCTGCATTAATCCAATGCTCATCAAAAACTTCATTTCTGAGCTGATTAATACTTTGTTCGAAAATGCTCTCGGCAGCCAAATTCGCATACTGAATACGCAATTCAGTATCTAAAAGTAAGACACCTGTTGATATGTGGCTAAAAAGACTATCGAAAAACACTGTTTGCACTGCCGCCTTAGTTTCATTACGCACCATAATGGTGCATCCGCACTGAAACGGCAAACTATCATTCAAAAAAAGTCTCTTGAATGTTCGAGACTACGACTCTCTGATGTTCAATATCGCTCTAAATAAAGGTTCAAGACTCTTTGTAACGAATTCGAAGAGCTTCACAGCCCTGTTCTTGTGCAAAAACACAAACAAACCATTGCAAAGTTGAACATCGAAGTTGTAGTAGCCCCTAGCTTGGCCTAATAAATATGGATGCCCGGTGCATAAACACTTCAATACTAGGACTAGATGCAAGGACCTTGCCTGGCCCGCTTAAATATTTGATTTGAAGGTGATGAGCCCCTCTATCAACATTCTGAAGAGTGAAGTTGGGTTGTGTGTTTGAAGCAACTTGTTTCCCATCCATAAACAGATGGAACAGACCGTTAGCACGAGGAGTGATAGTCGCAGAGACCCTGATAGTCCCGTTATTATTACGCACAGTCGCTTGGTCAGCAGGTTGTTTAAACGCAATGGTGTATTTGACTTCAGGTTTTTTCTGAACTGTTGCTGTGGGTACCCTGTTTTTCACGGGTGGCAAGCTAACACTATTCAGCTTCTTTAACTCAACAGGCTTCGCATTACCTGCTGGTCTATCTGAATAGATGACTTTGCCATCTTCAGTAATAACTTTATAGACAGTTTGAGCTGACGCTAGGCTAGCTAACAATAAAAGCAATAAAATTGTTATGCGCATATCGACCTCATATTATCTATATGGCTCTGCTTTTTGCAGGAGCCGAAGTTGTTTGCGAATAGTGACTAGCCCGAAGGTTTTTCGCGGATAAATCCAGCTCCTAAAATCAAAACTTCCCTTTTTGTAGGAGCAAGCTTTAGCTGCGAAATAAAGTTTAGCGCAGCTCGTCTATAGTCTAGCCTGTTTTAAACACAATAAAAAAGCCCGCTAAGATAGCGGGCTTTATACTCAAGTATTTATATTAAAGACTGTAGTACATATCAAACTCAACAGGATGAGTTGTCATATTCAAAGTTTGCACTTCTTCACGTTTAAGCTCCAAATAAGCGTCGATCATGTCATCAGTCATAACACCGCCGGCTTTCAAGAAGTCACGGTCATCATCAAGTGCATCTAGCGCTTGCTCGAATGAGCTCGCCACTGTGGGTATTTCAGCAGCTTCTTCTGGCGGTAAATCATACAGATCTTTATCCATTGAATCGCCAGGGTGGATTTTGTTTTGAATGCCGTCTAGGCCAGCCATAAGCATAGCTGCGAATGCTAAGTAAGGGTTGGCTGTTGGGTCAGGGAAGCGTACTTCGATACGGCGGGCTTTTTCACTGTTAACGAAAGGAATACGAATAGAAGCAGAACGGTTACGTGCTGAGTAAGCCAGCATAACTGGTGCTTCAAATCCAGGTACTAGACGCTTGTATGAGTTAGTTGATGCATTGGCAAATGCATTGATAGCACGCGCGTGCTTAATAATGCCACCAATGTAGTAAAGCGCATCATCTGATAAACCTGCGTACTTATCACCAGCGAAGATGTTAACGCCACCTTTGCTAATTGATTGGTGACAGTGCATACCAGAACCGTTATCACCAACAAGAGGCTTAGGCATAAAGGTCGCTGACATTCCATATGCATGAGCAACATTGTGCACTACATACTTATAAACCTGAATTTCATCAGCTTTCGTTACCAAAGTGTTGAATTCTGTCGCAATTTCATTCTGACCAGCTGTCGCAACTTCGTGGTGATGAGCTTCAACAGTCAATCCCATTTCTTCCATTACCATACACATAGCTGCACGGATGTCGTGACTAGAATCAACAGGAGGTACAGGGAAATAACCACCTTTCACACCTGGACGGTGAGCCATATTGCCTTCTTCGTATTCTGTGCCTGAATTCCACTTCGCTTCGCTTGAATTAATGGCATAGAAAGAACCCGCCATATCAGTGTGGAAACGAACATCGTCGAACATAAAGAACTCTGGCTCAGGACCAAAGTATGCTTCGTCACCAATACCTGTCGATCTCAAGTATTCTTCTGCACGACGCGCTACAGAACGAGGGTCACGCTCGTAACCTTGCATTGTAGACGGCTCTAAGATGTCGCAACGAACATTAACTTGTGTCTCTTCGGCAAATGGGTCAAGTACAATTGACGTAGCATCTGGCATTAGGATCATGTCTGATTCATTGATGCCTTTCCAGCCAGCAATGGATGAACCATCAAACATTTTACCTTCTTCAAAAAAGTCTTCGTCTACGGCATGAGCAGGAATCGAAACGTGTTGCTCTTTCCCTTTGGTATCCGTGAAACGCAAATCAACGAACTTCGCTTCGCTCTCTTTAATAAGGTCTAAAGCCTTCTCTACTGCCATAATGTCCTCCAGTAAACGGAATATTGGGTAAAAGATTAATGAGTTAAGTTAATGTTTCGAGATGACGATTCTATTACTCGTAACCTCAAATAAGCTATCCGGAAACGAAAGCTAATATCATGCCAAAAGCTACAACTTTCTAGAGCTAGCTAGCCACCTGCGTTTCAAGAATTTCCGCACCATAACAAGCCAAGTAAAACGCACCAAAATAGTGCAAAAAGATCAAACTTGGTGCATTGGTAAAAATCTATAAGCACTTTAGTTAGCTTTACGCATTAGGTAAAGCCGCATCTTAGTCAGAAAAGACAAATTCCTAAAACAATTAATCTAAATGAGATGCAATGTATCATCGCTTATTATCCATTTAACCTGTAGAATTCGCCGCCAGATTTACACTATACCCATAATCATTAGAAATGCGTGATGGTGGCAAACGAGTTAGTAGACTCACGCTTAGATAGATTAAGTGATTGCAACCAACAAAATGGCATCTTTAATGGATAACGGGATATTCGTCAGATTTGTTGAGAGAAAAACATGACAACACAAAACACCTCATTAGATAACTTGAGGAACATCGCTATTATTGCTCACGTTGACCACGGTAAAACGACACTGGTTGACAAACTTTTACAACAATCTGGCACTTTAGAAAGTCGCGGTGAAGTTGAAGATCGCGTCATGGACTCTAACGACATCGAAAAAGAGCGTGGTATCACCATACTAGCGAAAAACACCGCTATCAAATGGAACGATTACCGTATCAATATCGTCGATACTCCAGGGCACGCCGACTTCGGTGGAGAAGTAGAACGCGTTCTTTCAATGGTTGATTCTGTTTTACTATTGGTTGATGCGCAAGAAGGCCCAATGCCTCAAACGCGTTTTGTAACGCAAAAAGCTTTTGCACAAGGCTTAAAACCAATCGTTGTTATTAACAAGATAGACAAGCCAAGTGCTCGTCCAGACTGGGTTATCGACCAGGTTTTCGATCTATTTGACAACCTAGGAGCTAGCGACGAACAACTAGATTTCCAAGTTGTTTATGCTTCTGCAATTAATGGGTGGGCGTCTCTAGATTCTGATCAACCAGGTACAGATATGGAGCCTTTGTTTAACACTATCGTTGAACAAGTTGAAGCACCAGCAACTGACGTTGACGGCCCTCTACAAATGCAAATTTCTCAACTCGATTATAACTCTTATGTAGGTGTAATTGGTGTTGGGCGTGTTACTCGCGGGACTATCAAAACAAATCAGCAAGTTACCGTTATCAACAGTGACGGAGAGAAACGCAATGGTAAAGTCGGCCAAGTTTTAGGCTACCTTGGATTGGAACGCCACGAAAAAGGTGCAGCAAGCGCTGGCGACATTATCGCTATTACAGGCTTGGGAGAATTGAAAATCTCCGACACTATCTGTGATATCAATACAGTAGAAGCTCTGCCAGCATTGAGTGTTGATGAACCTACAGTAACCATGACTTTCCAGGTCAATACTTCTCCATTTGCCGGTAAAGAAGGCAAATTCGTTACTTCACGTAACATCTTGGAGCGCCTGAACGACGAGCTTGTTCACAACGTTGCGTTACGTGTTGAAGAGACAGAAGACCCAGATAAATTCCGCGTATCTGGTCGTGGTGAATTGCACCTTGGCATCTTGATTGAAAATATGCGTCGTGAAGGCTACGAGCTAGCTGTTTCGCGTCCAGAAGTTATCTTGAAAGAAGTTGATGGTCAGCTACAAGAACCTTTCGAAAACCTGACAATTGATGTCGAAGAAGAGCATCAGGGTTCTATTATGGAACAACTCGGTATTCGTAAAGCTGAACTCACCGATATGTCTCCGGATGGTAAAGGCCGTATCCGTATGGATTTTGAAATTCCAAGCCGTGGATTAATTGGCTTCCAAACGGAATTTATGACGTTAACTTCAGGCTCAGGCTTGCTTTACCATACTTTCGATCACTACGGCCCTCACAAAGGTGGTGAAATCGGTCAGCGTAAGAACGGTGTGCTGATTGCTAACGCAACAGGTAAAGCGCTAACAAACGCCCTATTTAACTTACAGGAGCGTGGTCGCTTATTCATCGGACACGGTGTTGAAGTCTACGAAGGAATGATTATCGGTATTCACAGCCGCGACAACGACTTAACTGTTAACGCTCTAAAAGGTAAGCAGCTAACAAACGTTCGTGCATCAGGTACTGACGAAGCACAAACACTCGTTCCACCAGTAAAAATGTCTTTAGAACAAGCGCTTGAGTTTATCGACAATGACGAACTAGTAGAAGTGACACCAGAAAGTATACGTATACGTAAGAAGTTATTAACGGAAAACGATCGTAAGAGAGCTGGGAGAGCTAAGGCGAAAGAATAATAAGCTTATCACTCAATTGAGCCAGCCTAACAGGGTTGGCTCAATCACTTTTTGTTATTCTATTTTTTGTCGACTAGCTGCTGAATTTTCTCCATCATTAGTAAAGCTAATTCCTTCCTATCAAATTCACTTGCTGCTTTAAAACTGCTATTGGCCAATTGACGCAACTCTCCTCTATTCTCATACAAATGCCTGATAGCATTTGCGACTTCAACAGGAGCTTCTGGCTCAACAATTATTCCAGAGTCCGTATTGCGTAGGATACCCGTTGCTTCTCCTTCAGGTGATGTCATTACCATAGGCAATCCCATACCCATAGATTCAAAAATCTTCGAAGGTATAACTGTTTTAAACAAATCAGTATCTTTCAGACTTATCAACGACACATCACACAAGCTCCAAAGCTGTGGCATTAGTTCTTTAGCCTGACGGGGTATGAGCACTACATTAGTTAACTCTTTTTTCTTAACCAGTTCTTCAAGTTCTTCTTTTGCTGCACCACCACCCGCAAACAAAATACGCAGGTCCTTTATATCACTCAATAAAGCGGCCGCTTCCACAATTTTATCTAACGCATGGGCTAACCCATGAGTACCAACATAACCCACAACAAACTTCCCTTCTAAATCATAGGCATGGGAAAAGTTCTCATCTTTCGATTTCGCTGGTTCATACATAGACAAGTCAACGCCATTGAGTATCACATCAATTTTATTACCGTCTATTCCTCGTTCTATTAGCTCTGATTTAAAGCTATGCGTGACAGAAATAATTTTATCCGCACGCTTATACAAAAATACCTCTATCCGTTCGAGGATACGAATAGGTAAGGTGCGTCCCATAGCTCCCACGGCAGTTATTGATGCTGGCCAAATATCTCTTAATTCAAAAACAAACGGTTTCCATTTAACAGCGGACAATGCCCATGCGCTTACAGCAGTAAAAAATTGAGGAGATGTACCAACAATGACATCAGCTTTCCTGACAAATAATCCAGCCAAGAAGCTACTAACCATGAATGACATAAAATCCAAAATCCGTTTGGCAAACCCTTCATTTGCAGTTATATAAGTTTTGACTCTTCGAACTTCAATACCGTCAACAATTTCCTTTTGATACCATCGGTTCTCATATCCATCAAAAACCTTACCTTCTGGAAAATTAGGCGCTCCGGTGATGACGGTAACCTCATGTCCTTCCTTTATCCACTCTCTAGCATGTTCATATGTTCGAGTTGCAGGGGCGTTTCCCTCAGGAGGGAAGTTATCAGTTAAAAACAGAATATGCATACTTAAGCTTTTTTCCAACTTATGTGATGGATAACCTTTGAGGAATGGTATTCAAGTCGAATTTTCTTGCTAGGTAACGAAATGCCAAACTCCGGATGCCAAGACGACTCTTCAACAACCAAATGAGCGCCTTTAGTGCTAACTTGTACTTGATACTCACCCACATTCAGCAAACATGTATCATCACTATGTGACAACACATCCACTTCAGGGTGTAGGTGTAAATTTGCAACCGCTGAATCAAACTCGCCATTAAGGCTATCTTCAACGCTCAGCTCATTCTTAGATACACTCCAAGAGCGCTTGTGTTGACACTTGACGCCAAGCTTCCGATAGCCATTGTGAGATGCGAAAAAGCTCACTGCTTTTCCATCAATCACCTTACCAACTAGTTTCTCGACAATATCTGCTCGCCGAGCTACTCGAAAGCCACTCCAAACTTCTGACGAGTTCATTTCATTAATTTCGACAGTGTTATGCGCCAAGGTACTCCTTTGTCTTAAGCGCTCTTCACTAATTCCATATTGTGAAGTTCCAGAATTTACTAAAACACGGTTTTTCCCAAGTGAAAATTCAAAAGACAACGTGTCGGCGTGTGCATGCCCAGGAATATAGCTAGGCCCAACCTCCGCTAAATCAGCTATTAAATTCATTTCTGGAGATTTAACTGAGACATAGCCTGACTGATGCAAATCAAATACTTCTAATTTTCCCTGTGTAGTTTCTAGTTGATCCACATCTAACCCAAGTGCATTTGCATAATCACGAAGTACGGAGGTTTCCGGAGCTATACCAAAAGCGGAATCATTAAAAAAGCCGATCTTTTTATCAGCGTGGCTCATGACATCAAGCCACCTGAACATATTTATAATTGTACTTTCAACAAGCTTGACTGTAGAGCTAGGAACTCGGCCACTAAATGTCTGAAATAAATTATATAAATCTAACAAATCCGTCAGCATGATTGCGTGATACATTGGAGTTAGTTCGAAGCTCCCACCGTCGCCTAAGACCTGTTCATTGATTTCTCTTTCGAAGTCTTTTAAGCCAATACTCAGCCATCTATCAGCATCCTTTCCTGCAAAGAAACAGCCTGCAAAAATTAAGGCTTTAAGATTGACAAAGTAGTGATTCCCCAATAGGTGCTTTTCGAGATCTTGGCTCAAAAAATCGGCTTGTAACGCCAAACTATTTAGAATTTTGTTATCTTCAACTGAGTTAACTAGGGAGAACTTTACCCAATTCACAATTCTCAGGGATAGTGTATAAGCCTCCCAACCATTGCCGCCTTTAGCTACTGGGTTTTCGTCTATCCACCTATTTATCCAATGCTGCTGTAAATCTTTTCGGGTATCGCTACCAAAAGAAACTAAGTCATCGAAGTAATGTAAATTGTAAAGCCAAAGCTTTTCTTCATTCGGATTGTTCCAATCTCCAGCTTTATTGACAAAACCAGAGTGGTTTAGAAACTTGACTTCACTCGTACTAATAAACTTCTGTAGGTAAAGTTCTTGTTCCTGCCAAGCACCATGAGTTGACGCTTTTTCTGAACTAACAGCTCTTATCTTCGGATGGGAGAAGCGCTTTAATACTCGATAATAAAGCTGCGTTAACTTCAAGTATTTAAGAGTATGGAAATAAAGTGATAATTTTCGCATCAAACTAAATCATCTAAGAGTCTATATGAATCCCATCTGCTGGGCATGACGATAGGAGCTTTAGCTGTAACGCTAAAGCTCAATAAAAGATAGCTAATTCCGTAACGACTCAGCTATATCAACCGAATACCTCGCAACTTCCATGATTTCATCAAAATCAATTGGCGACACATTCCCTGTTTCAATAGCCTCGATGAACGCTTTAGAACAATTAGCTTGGCCCTTGTCTTGTGCCATAAGCTTATCTTTACTAAAGCCCTTCCAATCATAACCAATGAGCTTTCTAAAGTTATCTAGCTGCAAGACTGCATTATTAGCGAACACTTCAATACGTTCTTTCGCAAACGCCTTACCACCATTAGCGAGGTAATTGATGGTACCAAACGATCCATCCTTAAATGACAAAGTAATTGAAGCTTTATCCTCAGTTACTTCAACACCATCAGCTTTACCCATGCTGGTTGCATTAAAGCTAGTAATTTCACTACCAGTAAGAAAACGCATTAAATCAATATAATGACAAGCCTCTCCAATGATACGTCCTCCACCAACAGCAGGATCCTGTGTCCAGTGGTCACTGGGAATAGCCCCAGCATTCATTGTCATTATAAATGCTTTAGGCTCAGAAACTTTAGAGAGTAACGATTTCATTTTCACGATATGAGGAGCAAAACGTCGGTTGTAGCCAACCATAACTCTGCATGCCCCCCCTTGTGCACGATATGCAGCCTCTATATCGTCGAGTTCTTTATGCGTTAAAGCTAAAGGCTTTTCTACAAAGACATTCTTACCTGCATTAATAGCTTGAATAACTTGCTCTGCATGCAGATTATGCTGGGTAGCAATAACAACCGTGTTGATAGACTGATTCTCAAGCAACTGAGGCAAATCAGTAGAGGCATTGGCAAAGCCATTTTTCTTACCATGATGGACTGCACTTACACCGCCACTAGTCAGCAAAGTATCAAGTTTTGCTCCCGCTTCTTTGAACGCAGGAATTAACACTCTTGAGGCATAATTGCCTCCACCAACAAACGCACAAACTGCGGACTCCGGAGCATAATTGTCAGGAGCCTTAATACTCACTAATTTGTTATCTAATAACTCCTTAGCATCTGCAGTATAGTTTAATAAGATGCCTAAAGATGACTTATCGTCTAAACATTTATACGCTTCTATCGCACTATCAATATCAAACCGATGGCTTATCAGAGGCTTCATGTCTATCGCACCTGAAGCCATCAAGTCTAGTACAGCTTCAAAATTACGCTGTTCTGTCCAGCGAACAAAACCTAGTGGGTAATCATTACCCTTCTCTTCGTATTCTGAGTCGTATCTACCAGGGCCATATGAACATGAAACTTGGAACGATATCTCCTTCTCGTAAAAATCAGCTCTTGACAACTCCAACCCAACAACACCTACAAGTACTATTCGACCTCGCTTGCGGCACATATTAGCACCGTTACTAACAGGGTCGTTACTCTTGGTAGATGCAGTAATAATAACTGCATCTACACCATTTCCTCGAGAAAAAGCGTTAGCTTTAGATATCGGATCTTCATCAATTGATAGATCTACAGTTTCCGCACCAAATTCGCGAGCCATCTGACACTTAGACGAATCGAAGTCTATACCTAAAACTCGGCATCCATTTGCAATTAAAAGTTGAACGGTAATGAGTCCGATCAAACCTAGTCCTGTAACAACAACGGTCTCTCCAATAGTCGGATTAGCAATACGAACTCCCTGCATAGCGATAGCCGCTAATACAGTAAATGCAGCACTTTCGTCGTCTACGTTATCTGGCACTTCAGCACACAAGTTTTTTGGCACACACACGACCTCAGCGTGATTACCATTTGAAACTACTCTCGTCCCAACTTTGAAATTTGTACCGCCATTTTCTTGAACTATTCCGACGTTGCAATAACCAAGTGGTAAAGGCTGATCTAACTTAGACCTCACAGCATCTATGGTAGGCATTAAACCATCGGTCTTAACCTTATCTAAAACCATTTTGACTTTATCAGGCTGTGACCGAGCTTTCTCTATCCAATTTGACTTACCAAAATCAATCAACATACGTTCAGTACCAACAGATACCAACGACTTAGTTGTAGTTATTAATAGCTGCCCTTTCTTACTTTGCGGACATGGAACATCAACTAACTGCGTCTCACCGTTAGCAATATTTTGAAGAATTTGTTTCATTTATTGATATATCGTTATCCCGTTAATAGAATCTTTTTTTATTTGCTCTGTAAGTTCTAAGCCGTTTACTACAAAGAAAGGTGACATATACCATTTTGAAGACTTCCAATACTTTTCATTTAAATTATTGCGGACGTATTTTTCTGGGTTAGCTTTTACAACCACCCCCATATCATGAACATAGGAGCTAACCTCAATTTCCTTTCCACATTCATCTAAGCAAAGTTTATTATATTTCTTGCTTTCATTAACTTTTACAGGAAAGCTTGCTGGTTCCATGTCTTCAGCTATATGCACAAAAGATAGATAACTCATAGGAACTCCTATTCCAACAACTTTAGGCTGTAGACTAAGCATTTTATGATATGGGGTGCCATGCCCGAAAGGGTATTCACATAAGTTATGACCTTCCAAGAGTTCTCTTGTTAACCCAACACTAGCTATAGATTTGGTCGGGTGAAAACTTCTAATTGCATCCTCACGTTTTCTAACATACTCAGAAAAACCTCCCATACCTGATGGTGAATTTAACACATCGAATTTCTTCTTAGAATTCATAAATTGCTTTGACGACATCCTCGGAAAGCAAGGCACTGAAATACTCCCCTCGCTCCCAACTATGTCTTGAATAATATAAAATATTTTTTCTGAACTTAAATCTGTGTTTAGCAATGAAATAGATGCATGAACAAATACATGATCGCCTTTGGAAATACCTAGTGTCTCTCCAAGTAACTTCCTAAGGTTTTCCTCCTTAAGAACGGGCAATATTTTTACCAACCTCTGTTTACCCTTAAATTCCCATTTTTTTAATTTCTTTTTAGTTGAATCACTTATGAATTTAGCTAAAACTCTTCTTACAAGTAATCGCATATTATTTCTCAATATACTTCATATAATATGAAGAGACAGTATCATAGCTCACACTATATATTTTCTCCAATGCCCGAAAAAACAAGTGTAAATCATCATTATTATAGCTAGTTTTTGAATGCCCTATTAAAGTTATAGGGTAGATTTCCTCACCAGAATTTATTGAATTGATTTCCTTTTCAATCATTTTTAACAATGTCTTTCCAGGCATGAAATTAAAATCAGCTAATGCGTAATCCCTAGAAAGGAGTTTTTTTATTTTATTTAGGGCCCCCTCCCCTTGGTCCGTAACTTTATTCTTATAATAATAACTCACGATAGAGTTAACAAAAACCCTTTTACTAGACATATAAAAAAGAGGAGCAACCTTTGTCCTTCGAGTTAATATAGGCAACTCAAGAATAGAATCCTTATCAATTGATTCTTTACAAATATCTTCCTTTGCATACCAATAAGGCCTATCTGAAGCTTTTCTAAAATCAAAACTACCATATCCACTTTTTAAATGAGCACCTTTGGCAACAGTACTATCGATACGATACCCTGCCTTCAAAAGGGCTGAGATAAGCTTTCTAGAATCTCTTGCTGACCAAGCCCCAGCTCTAAAGGATAAGCAACGATAATCAGGTTTAATAGGTTTCAAATTACGCTCGAGAAACCCCTTCCCATCTCTTAATATTTCTACTATAGAATCTTCGGCAAGAAAGGTTATGTCGTAGAGGTTTTTATTTAAAATAAAACCTTTTTCTTCTGTATAAGATGCATCCAACCAAGTCGGGTGCAGATGGAATTGCACATCATGACCTCTAGATACAAGCTGTTTTAGCTGTTCTAAAATTGCCTGATTAGCGCTTTTAAAATAATCATTCAAACCTGAATATTTATCAAAAGCTAAATACTGACCATACTCAAAATAAACTGTCAGCTTGGCACCATAGAGTTCGCATATATCCATTAAATGATTGGTGGGTATTATTTGCTCTCGGTAGACGTCTCCTGTACCGTCACCAAATAACTCATAGTCAAGTGTTAATTGTATTGATAAATTCATACCTATTTTCTTAATGATATGACTTTTGCAGGATTACCCGCTGCAATTGAGTTAGCTGGTAGAGACTTTGTTACGACAGAACCAGCCCCAACAACAACACCATCTTCAATAGTGACCCCAGTTAATACAATACTCCTAGCTCCTAACCAAACATTATTACCAATCACTATACTGCCTTGTTTCCCTTCACCAAGCTCATTCATAGGTTTATCAGACGCTTGTATTGCATGATTCCCTCCAATTAACATTACATCTTGCGCAAACATAACGTCGTTACCAATTTTAATTGGACTCAACCCAGATTGACTAGTCGACAATACTACCCCCCGCCCCAAGAAAACTCTTTTTCCTAAAGTTATATATTTTGACGGATATATTTTAACTCCAAAAGCACAAATTAATTCGCTACCAAAGTTTAAAGCCCTAACTCTGCCTTTAGTTGCAATTAAAAGACGGATAAAGTTTAGTAAACGTTTGCTGGAAGAAATCATTTATTACCATTCACCAGAGATTTCATTATAAGTTCCATTTTCTGCATTTCTTTTTCATAAGATAGTTTATTATTAACAATGTCAAATGCTTTTCTTTGCAATCGTTTATATAATACGGGAGATTCTATCAGGCTATTTAATTTATAAGCTAAACTCGATGCAGACTTTACATCGCAACATAGTACGGTATGACCATCTGACAAGTTTTCTTTCACCCAAGCTAAGTCACTCACCACAACAGGCGTCCCGCAGGCCATTGATTCATAAACACTTTTTGGAGAACTATCAGAAGACGGGACAGAAATAGTAATGTCATTATTTTTATAGTACTTAGGCATTTCAGAAAAGTCTACGTATCCGATCCAATCGACATTATCTTCAATATCAAGTGCCTTGGCCTTCTCTTTATAACTTGTTAAGTACTCATCACCAAAACCAAAAGTAAACTGACAAACAAAATGCACTTCATATTTATTCTTAAGAATAGCTAAAGCATTTAGAATTGTATCTATATTGTATAAAGGAGTTATCCCTCTAGGGCTATACAGTCTCACTTTCCCAGAGGCTTCTAATTGACTCGAAGTACTTCCTAGTTCTTCCCCAGGTTTAAACTGCCTCAAATCCACTCCATTTTGGACAATATAATTATTGTGCGCCGAAGCTCCATACAACAAACCCGCGGCTTGGATTACCAAAGAATCTCCAGTTACAGTATCAACCCGTCTAAAGACCCTTTTCGCCATGAATCGATAAAACCAACTCGTTTTCGCCCTTACAAGTAACTCACTTCCTTGTTGAGTATATATTATAGGTATATTAACTTTCAAAAAACTACCAAGAAAAGCATAATATAGTGCAACACAATGCACTATATCGATATGTTCAGTTTCAATTATATTTTTAACTTTCCTGATATAAAAAGGGAGGCTAATCAACTTGTTAAAATGCCTATTAGGAGTATCAAATATCGGAGGCACTTGAATTATCTTTATATTTTCTTGGAAATGCACCGGTTTATACTCTTTCTTAAAATCCGAAAATAAAAAAACTGTATGTTTTTCAGAAAAATACTCTGTCCACTTAGCATTGTGCCAGCTAGACGAGTCTGCTATGTACAATATCCTCATAACTCTTATATGAGAACTAGCTCATATATTGCCCTCCATTTACTGACACAGTTTCACCAGTAATAAATTTAACCTCATCTTTTAACAAGAACTCTACAAAAGAAGCTATTTCCTCTGGTTTTGCTAAACGAGATTTTGGAATGCCTTCAATTATTTGATTAACAATTTGCTCGTCTATTTTATTAACCATTTTAGTATCTACATAACCAGGCGCAAGGGCATTAACGGTTATATCTTTACGCGCAGATTCTAGAGCTAACGCTTTGGTAAAACCAATTATCCCCGCCTTCGCTGCTGAGTAATTAACTTGACCAAACTGCCCCTTTAAACCATTAATTGAAGAAATATTCACTATACGACCAAAGCCTCTTTGGTACATTTTCTTATACAGAGGCTGTGTTACATAAAATAAACTAGATAAGTTACAGTTAATTACGCTTTCCCAATTATCTGCACTCATTTTAAGAAAGCTACTATCCTTTGTAATCCCTGCGTTATTTACTAAGTAACCAACCGTATATTGCTCTGCTAAGTGCGTCATTACCTCGGTAACCATTTCACAGCTTGTCAGGTCCACCTCAACCCCTTGGACTTCTTCTGAAAAGCTATTCTCATCTTTCCACTCTAAAAATTGGTGACACTTCATTGGCCTATAGCAAGCTAACACATTATAACTCTTGTTAGAAAGAGTTCTCACTATCTCAGTTCCAATTCCTCCCATAGCTCCGGTTACCAGTACATATTTACGTTCAATCACAGATGTTCTATTCCTATTAATTATCTTCTTAAATCTGAATATAAGGTACAATTCAATTACAAGTTTCAAGAGCTTTCTTAATTCTGTTTGAAACCTCCTCCTCAGAAAACTGTTCATCCAAAACTCTTATGACTTCATTCGAATAAACTGACAAATCACAACTCAACAAAGTGGGAAAACTTTCTAAGCTCAAAGCTATGCAATCTAATAAGCTTCCCGTTAGCGTTATATTCGTAAAAGCTTCCTTAAAGCCGATAACAGGGATACCGAATGACATTGCCTCTATAACCTTGTTTTTTACTCCTGTACCATATTTAATCGGATATATCAGTGCTCGAGCCCCAAAATACACGTGAGAAATATCTTCAACATATCCTTCATACTTCACGTTTTCAGGCAGAGAAATATGATTGGGGAAATTTGCCCCAAAAAGTCGAAACAGTAAAGTCGACTTATCTGCGATTTCGATAATTTTTTCCAATGCTGCCAAGTTAGGGGGAAAAGCATAATCCCCAACAAATGTAACAAAGCCATCTTTTCTAAAAAGCTTTTTCTTTTTTTGAACATAAAAAGGAAATACTAATGAATTACGAGCCAACTTAAATGGCATGGAATTAACCTCATCATCGCCTAAAAAAGCCACCTTATTAGACCTAGCAAGCAAAAGCTCCTTAAACGCAAGAAATAAGGTTAAAATCTTTATTTTCAAGCCTAAATTTTGCTTCAACATATGAAAGGTAGAATCGCAAAGATAGTGTATAACTTTTGGATTAATATTTGAATAAGACAAATAACAAGGACTAACAGGGAAAGTACTGACTATAATGTATCTATATTTACTATCCTTTAGCGCTTTAACCACTTCAGGTGAAGGCATTGCATTAAATCTAAAAATACCCCAACGACCATATTGGCTAACATCATTATAAAAAACGTCAACTGAATAGTTTTTGATTAAACTATGTAACAGGTTTTTGTCCCTCAAAGTGGAACCATTTTCAACCCCCCCTTGAACACGCTCTGTAATTAAAGCGATTTTCTCCATACCAATCTCTTATAAAAATAGTAAATAACAATTAAAGCAATATAAAATCTAAAAACTTGCAACAATTGAACAATAGTGCCGGTCATAAAAACATAAGAATATAAAAAAACAAAGTAACACAATACTAAGTTAGCTAAACTCCCTTGTTTATATCTAAAAAATATAATGGTTAAAGCACAACTTAAATAGAGTTCTAAGCCAACAAAAATAGGGTTTACCGAATGATAAACAATCCCAAAAAGTGTAGGTTCAAAGCCGTTTGCCAAACCAACGTCTTGATTTAAAAACTCAATAGCAAACATTCTACCTATGCCATAAGAATTCTGCCCTAAAAGACCATCAACAAAGGCCGCAGTAAGAACGCCTTTTAGTAAATAAAGTGAAATACTTCCCACTGAAAAAACAACATTGTCATCATTTTGAGGTATCATTAAGACATCTAAGCCAGAAACTCTCCTAGAAATAGATGTAATTACAAATGTGTAAACATTAAGGACACTCTCTCCCATACTTTCTAATTGAGAAAAGAAAAAATTTGAAAAATCAGATCTACCTTCACGTTTATAAGCGGCAATCACTATAAAGAGCGGGTAGGTAATCAACACAAAGAAAGACGCCAAAAAAGCTTTCAAGCTTATTAATTGTTCACGCTTTAGTATCTTTACACTAATAAAAATAAGCAAAGCAAAAATCATACCAGATTTTGATGCCATTAAAGCACTAGGAATTAAAAATAAAATAGTATTAAGCTTATTATTTTTCCTTACTATTAATAATGTAAAGTAGAGTAAATTCAAAGGAACCAAAGAGTATACAAAAAAGAGTATTAACCTTTCTACTCCTCCCAAGTTTACTCCCGACCTAGCTCCTAAAACTATAGCAATGAATAATAGTGCTGTTTCCAAATAAAAAGCTTTCTGAACAAGGTTAACAAACTTGTTGTCGACGAAAAATGTTACCCTCTCCGGCACCAAAAAATATAAACTAAATTGAATAGATATAAAAAGCGACAGTGTAAAAAAATTCAATTCTCCTAGGTTTGCAGAAATCCCGAACTTTACAAACTGAAAGCTATTAAGATCTAACGACAATGTCCAATATCTAATAACATATAAAAAAAGTATAAAGAAGGTTAGAATCAGTATGAAAAGTCGCCTCGGATAAAGTACCATCACTTTAACTTCTTTGTAAGTATAGCATAACTGATGATCAAAAATAGCTCAGATATATATAAGGAAAAAATAGCACCTAACCAAGATAGCTTTTTAATTAAGATAATATTTGTAATGATATTTACAAACAGAGCAGCTATCTGGATTTTAGATCTCTTTGCTTGGTACCCTGCACCAGTCAACGAATCAGCCATTGCAGTTGATATAATTTTGATAACTGGTACAAGAGCAAGGTACTTTAGTGAATTTTCTACGTATGCATAACTTTCTCCGAGGATTATAGGTATATAGTTCGAAAAATTCATTAACAATAGAAAGCATAAGCTTGCATATAATAATAAGTATGGGACAAAAGTAGTTGAAAAGTTGTAGTTGCTTAGAATACCGTTCTTTCCGTGTAAAAAGTACTTAGGCATTGTTACGCTAAATACTGTATTGACAGGAACCATAATCATGTTAATCAGGCGTACAGAGACAGAGTATATACCTGCTTCGAACTCCCCTTTTAATTGCCCTAGCATTACCTTATCTGATTCACTATTCCCAATAGCAGAAAGCTTGCTTAAAGAAAAGTGAATACCTTGTTTAAGCATAAGAAAAGCTAAGTTCAATCTTATATTCCAACGAAGCTCTATTATACGAACAAAGGAAATAGATGATATTAGAAACCAAAGCCCTGAAGCTATTACAAAAACGGAAGAAACTTGTTCAAGATTTAAATTGTAGTTACATAACCAGCCAACAAAAAAGACCCCAAGAAGTCTCATTAAAGATAAACCAACATTATTATATACAATGAAGTTAAATTTATTTAGCCCTTGGTATATTTGATTTTTTAAATATATAAAACTTTGAAAAAACAGTTCTGAAACAGCGAAATTAAAAATTGCTAACAGTGAAATATTATCAAAAAGAAGAGAAAAAACTAAAATATAAGCCAATATAAGGAAAATAGAAGTTACAAAATAAACAAATATTACAGTCGCGACTCTTAGTTCAAACACCCTTCTACTTCGGCTAATATCTTTTAACAATACGGATCCTACACCTATTGCATCAAAAGCTGCAAACAAACCTGCTAATGCTATACATATTGAAAATAAGCCAAATTCATTTACCCCTAAATACTTGGCCAGTAGTAAAAATAGAATAGACTGAATAATAATTTTAAAAAAATTGCCAGAAAGCATTTTCGAAATATTTATTAACATAGATTATTACTTTTAAACTATTTTCAATATACTTATATAGCGGCAACTTAAAACTTAATATTTTAAATAAACCATCATCAAATAGTGAGCTTTAGTAGTTAGCCTGAGAGAATAGTTTCTTTAGGATTGGAAGAATTAGTATTGAGAATATAGAAAGGCCAATTCCAATCATAGTAAACGCTATTATAACAATTATCTTATTAGGTTTATGTTTGAGCTCTTGAACTAAAGCAGGATCAATCGTTTTAAAAACATATTCATCTCGAATCTCTGTAAACATCAACGTTTTAGCTTGCTCTTCAATTAACTGATATAGCAAACTTTGCTGCTCTACTATATTTGTTTTTTCAATTTGAGATTGAAGGTAGCTTATACTTTTCTCAGCTTCCATTTTATCACGGGCCTTCATCACAAAGTTTATATCTTCAATAATCCAATCGACCCACTGTTTCGCTACATAAGGAGAGTAATGCTCAACACTAACTTTTACCATTCCTACGTCAGCCAACTTTTCAACAGTAAATAATTTAGAAAACTCTCTTCCTGCTTCTTGTATCGAAGGTTTAGGCAACCTTGGAGTATCTACGTCTCTTATCCATTTTTTGCTATCAAATAAATAGAGTTCCTCATCATATACTATTTGATTAGTATTACTATCCCACTCTTTAGCTGCCATTAAATCTGGCAATATTTCATGTTTTCTAACATAGTTTGCAAAAAAATCTCTCGATTTCATAATCTCAATAGCTAAAGTCGTTTTATCGGATTTAGTCCCTCCTAAATTAATCCCCGCAAGAGAAGCTAACCCACCAAACTGCCCAGATAATGCAGACAGTCCAGCTTGTTGCTCACTACTTGCTGGAGCCAGCAGTGCTTCAGATTTATAAATATTAGGCAAACTCAACGCGTAAAAAACACTAGCTGCAGCAAATATCATAGTAGTAATGATAATGATCCATTTACCTTTCCAAATAGCGTTCCAGAGTTCACGCAGATCAATTTCATCATCGACATTATTCGAAGAGAACATTTCTGGATTTAGGGCAACGTATTGTATTTTTTCGTTATCGCTTTGGATATTTGGCTTATCAGTCATAAATCTTTCTCGGACTTCTACTATGGAAAAGCAATAAATTTGCTGTCAAAAGTCAATGTTATAATTTTGCCATTAATTTTTATATGTAGAGGTATTACATGTGGCTCAGGTGCCATCATAGATGAGCAATTTAAGCAGCTTCCATCAAAACACAACAACACGATAATCCTCTATATTTACGACAAATCCCTATCGCCATCGCGTTCTAACGAATAATAGCAGTGAAAAATGGAGCGATATTGTAGCGGAATTACATTGGGAGTAAAACGGTTAATTTCCATTCTTTATGAAGTCTTTCAAGCGTCTGTTTCAGGCTACACAAAGATAAAACCTGGCTTTTCATCCTCCAGAATTACTCCAAGTGATTTGTGATACGATGTTTTTATTATCTAACGTTTTTTGAAGAACTATATGAAGTCACTATCGGTCCTTATTACTACCTTACTCCTGTCTCTTTTTTCCTACGCTGATGAGCAGTGGAGAATTCCGGCACAAGAAGACCTTATATATTTTGAACTTGAAACTGGAACTGTCGTTATAGAACTAGCTTCCTTTATGGCACCTAAGCATGTTGAAAGGTTTAAGATCTTAGTTGATGAAGGGTTCTATGATGGGTTGGATTTCTATCGGGTGATTGATGGTTTTGTGGCGCAAGCAGGTGACGTTTCAGAAGAGAAACCAAGTAAGAACAAAGATCCTCTTAAATCTGAGTTCACCCGTATAATGTCTGGCACTTCACAATTTTCATTGGTTCAATCCCCAGATTTTATAGCACCAGAAGCTGGATACTTAAATGGATTCGCAGCTGGACGTGATCGTAAAACCAAAGAAGAATGGTTATTACACTGTCCTGGCGCAGTTGCATTTGCTCGCAATACAGAAGCCGATTCGGCAACAACTGAGTTTTATATCACTATAGGACAGGCAACAAGACATTTAGATCGAAACATGAGCACCATTGGTCGCGTCATTTACGGAATGCCAGCCGTTCAAGCAATAAAAAGAGCAAGCGTTAATAATGCGAGCGGTGTTATTGAGAACTCAGCCAAACGTACTAAGATACTTTCAGCTAAACTCGCTAAAAATGTTGCTAAAGAAAAGCAAATTCAAATAGAGATTCAAAAACAAGACTCTCAACAAGTGAAAGACAGATTAGCCAGTGCAAGAGTTTTGGATAACGACTTCTTTCACTTTAAAGGTAATGGAAATCTAGATGTTTGCTATTACCAACTGCGTACTCGTACCATCGAATCCAATTAGCAATATGTGAGAGCCAGATAATGGCTCTCTTGAAGGTAAACGAGTGAAGTCAGCAACCGTATAGTTCAAAGAGTGGTGAGTACAACTCCAGCTATACTGCTTTTTATCTGCATAGCAGTGACTCGTTTTTCCAAATTGTTATTGATTTACTCTTCTAAAAAGTTACTAGACAAAAACGACTCTATTGCCACCCAATACTCATCGCTATCAGAAGACAAAAGTGTTGAAGACCCATGTCGTCCTTTACCTTTTGGTTTATAGGCGACGTTATCGTCAGACTCAGGTATAGCCTTAAAAATAGACTGCCAGCTTCCCACTTCACTGCGTGCAGACGTAATAAAAGTGGGAACATTGATAGATTTAGCTTCTTTCTTTACACTAATAGCACCGCCGAAATACTCCCCTGGAGAAAACGATAAAACACCATCAATTGGTGCATCTTTTCGTCCAGCAAGGACAAGAGACAATGATGCAGAATAAGATGAACCCCAGATAACCACCTTCTTGGCTCCAAGTTTTTCTTTGGCATAATTAATTGCCGCTCTCATGTCAGGGAGCGCTGATGGAAAGTCTCTTCCCGAATTCGTTCTTGCTGCGGTCTCATTCTTAACACCACGAAAATCGCTACCAGAACGTTGGTCAACCGCCAATGCAACATAACCTAACTTATTCAATCGAGGCGCAATATCTCTATATTCACCTCGGGAACTCCCCGCTTGGTGAAACAAAACAATAGCTGTTTCAGATTTTTGGGGCGTCTCATAAAGCTCAGCGGTAACAGTCAGGCCATCTTCAGATGGAAACTCAATCTTAGTCTGAGCAAATGCAACACCTTGTAGAAGGTATAACGTAAAAAATAAAAAAGCATACTTAGCTTTATTCATAACAAAACCTTTTGAAACATTAGAGGAAACACTATCAATGACATTACCACGAATTATTAACTTTCTTCGTTTACCTATAATCAGAATAGATACACAAAAAGTCAGAAAACTTTACGCTTAACTAGGGTCTGTTGATCTTTTCTGTATAGATTTTGTTCTAAATAAAGGCGAACGTTTCACAATCTCAATTTCCAATTGCCATCACTTTCAGCTAAACACGCTTCTTCTGTATCAAAGCAAACATGTCGCCTAGCGTCTTTTAATAAAATACCTGCTTTGAACAATTGCTTTTGGATATGTACCCGAATTTCAATGTCTGTCTGATTGTTTTTCGCATTCTGTAAATCACTGTTACTATCGAAAACACAGGTTACGATTAAGCTCCCCGGAAAGTTTGCGTAATCAGCAGTATGAGTTAACCATTCAAAACCAATGCCTTTATTTTTAAACTCCTCACAGACAATAGTCAGTGCTTTGATCACATTGTTATCTAGCTTTTTAACTGTCTTTTTCATGGGGTCAACTCAGCACGAATACCTTTTAACGCAGGAACGCTAGCGCGTCCTTAGCGGTGATTTGTGGAATTTCTTCCATCGGAATATGTCCAGCTTCGTATTCAATAACCTTTGAATCGGCAATAGCTTCATCAAACTTCGTGGCATCAGCCAATGGGATCCATTCGTCGTACTTTCCCCACTGGATAAGCGTTGGTGCAGTAATACGCTTTAGAAGGTGCGTTCTATCAACTTCCCCTTGTTTAACCCTATCCACAAAGGCTTGCCTATTACCCTCACGCTTGGCAAATTCATGATAACGTTTAACCAAATCGTCTGTAATAAGTGAGTCATCGTAATAAACTTCTTCAATATTCTTTCGAATGAGACTAATAGGTGTGACGTGTTTAAAAAGGAAGCCACCGATTGGATTTCTCGCTAGCTTAAAAATAGTCGGCACATTTTCTTTGCGTAAAAAGCCACTGGCATCGACCAAAACAAGTTTATCGATCTTTTCCGGATAGGTAACGGCATAGTTCCAAGCAATATCACCACCTAATGAATTACCCGCTAAATGAAAGCTTGTTAGTCCGAGCTCCTGTGTGAAGTTATTCAAAAACTCAACATAAGCTTCTTTGCTGTAGTCGCGAGCAGGACTTGGCCCTGTTAAACCGAAAGCGGGCAAATCGAAACGAACAATTTTGAAATAAGGAGCAAGGTAATCAACCCAAGCATCCCAAGTATGTAACGAAGCAGCCGTACCGTGAATAAGTACTAGGGTAGGTGCAGACCAATTTCCTTCAATCCGGTAATGCACAGACATTCCCTGGACATCAATATACTGGGACTTTTCGTTTGCGTATTTTGATTTAAGTTCATCTACTGACAAGTCAGCCTCACTCAACGCCACAAAGAGGAGAGAGGCGAGAGCAATGAGTACAACTAATCCAAGTAAAATACGCTTTACCATACCCATACTACCTCAAGATGTTAGTTTCAGAGCTGTCACAATGGCTCACTCACGGTTTCTTGTTCATCCATTTTCGCGGCAACTTCAGCAACAGTGTCAATCAACACCTTATCAG
Source organism: Alteromonadaceae bacterium M269 (assembly GCA_004353515.1). Taxonomy (GTDB): domain Bacteria; phylum Pseudomonadota; class Gammaproteobacteria; order Enterobacterales; family Alteromonadaceae; genus M269. The sequence continues at coordinate 288,284 of SMNZ01000007.1, forward strand.
GGAAGCCATCTGCAATAAGCTGATGCTTAACTTGAAACCCTCTGATCCCTTTTCTTGTCGCAGGCCCTAAAATACCGTCAGCCTCGCCAACATCGAAACCAAGGGTATTCAAAGATTCTTGGAGTTTTTGCATATCTGCAACAGAGTAATCTTCTAAAGCAGGGAGCTTCTTCGACAAAGGCGCTTGACCAAGGATACGGTCCGCCAAATACCCTACAGCAATCGCATAGAACTCAGAATTATTCCAACGCATAATAATATCGAAATTACGATAAGCTAAAAACGCTGGGCCTTTATGCCCTGCAGGAACCAATAAAGATGCCTCTAACTCTGGCGCCCCCAAATTAGAGCCATTCGTTTTAGTCACACCTTTGTCACTCCAATAGGCGAGTTTCTGTAGTTGGTCTTTACCAGCTAGCTCATACTCGAATGCTTCAGGCAGACTCACCTCCCGCCCCCAACGGAAACCAGGAACCCAACCTAGTTGGTTTAAAAAGTTAGCTGCTGATGCAAGCGCATCAAGCTCACTATTCCAAAGGTCAACTCGACCATCCTTGTCACCATCAATGGCATATCTCATATAGGCAGAAGGCATAAATTGAGTATGCCCCATAGCCCCAGCCCAGGAGCCAACCATAGTATCGACCTCGAAATCTTCCCTATCCATCAATAACAGAGCTTGCATCAACTCTTTACTGAAAAACTCGCTACGTCGAGGATCACAAGCCAAAGTCACCAATGAATCAATAATCGGCATCTTACCTTTGTAGCTACCAAAATTGGTTTCGAGTCCCCAGAAAGATACTAGGTAATGAGCTGGTACGCCGTATTCCTGCGTTAACTGTTGCAAGAACGCACGATGCTTATTGAGCATTTCACGGCCTTTATTAACGCGCCAATCATTCACACGTTTGTTCAAATAATTAGGAAAAGTTTTTACGAACTCCGGTTGATTGCGATCATATGAAATGATTTTGTCTAGATGCTTAGCATTACCCAGCACATTCTCAATGCGCTCGGATGATACGCCTGCTTTTTCAGCCCTATCTTGTAAGTTAACTACGCATTGAGGAAAGGCGATTTGCTCAGTGGGTGCTTGCTCGTCAGCATGAGAAAAGTGAGTGCTCCCCATCAAAAGGGTCGACACCGTTGCCAAGCGAATAAAGGAAAACAAATTTAACAAGCTAATTATCCTATGTCATAACTTCTAAGCCTATGCTAACCAACTCTACCAAATTTATCACCCACAACACTTCTCATCCCCAAAAGTATCTTCGATCACTAAGTCATTAAATTGATACGAAGCGAACAGCTGTAAACGGATTTATCCTTTCACAAAAAAGAAAACTACCGAATGGAAATGGACAAAAAAGAACAGTTGTATATTGTGTCGAAACAAATTAACTGGAGACACTCAATGACACTTAAGTCTATCGTCGCTGCCTGTAGCCTTTTGGTTGCTCCTTTAGCGCTAGCGCAATCTGAACCAACTTATGTGGACCAAGCTCAGCTTCATGACATTGTTAGTAAAATATCCGCTGACAATATTGAACGTGATATTACTAAATTAGTCAGCTTCGGTACTCGCCATACGTTATCCGAAACCAAATCTGACACACGCGGTATCGGCGCAGCTAGACGCTGGATAAAGAGTGAATTTGAAAAAATTTCCAAAGCTTGTGGTGGTTGTCTTGAGGTCAAATTCCAATCTAGAACGATCTCAGGCGAAAGACGTATCCCCAATGCCACTGAAGTTGTGAGTGTCATTGCAATACAACGCGGTCAAACTGATCCAGACCGCTACGTCATTATGTCTGGCGATATCGATTCTCGTGTTTCTGACGTAATGAACTTTACATCAGATTCTCCAGGCGCTAACGACAACGCGTCTGGTGTAGCTGGTGTTCTAGAAGCGGCTCGAGTGCTCACACAGTATAAGTTCAGTGGCAGCGTCGTATATGCGGCTCTAGCTGGTGAAGAGCAAGGATTATTTGGTGGCCGAATTATGGCTGAAAACGCTCAAAAAGAAGGCTGGCGCATCAAAGCTGTATTGAACAACGATATGATAGGCAATATCGAAGGGGTTAATGGCGTTATTAACAACACCACAGCGCGTATTTTCGCAGAGGGAACACGCCAAACAGAGACTGCAGCAGAAGCGAATAGAAGGCGCTTTACCGGTGGTGAAGTTGACTCACCAAGTCGCAACTTAGCGCGTTATATCGACTGGATGGCAGATCGCTATATTCCAAACCTGGATACTATGGTCATTTATCGTCTGGACCGCTTTGGTCGTGGTGGACACCATCGCCCCTTCAATGATTTGGGCTACCCTGGTGTTCGCATTATGGAAACCAACGAAAACTACAACCGCCAGCATCAGGATTTGAGAACAGAAAACGACATCAAATATGGTGACGTTATCGAAGGAGTTAATTTTGACTACGCGGCAAAACTGACAGCACTTAACGCAGTGTCGCTTGCAGGTATGGCAGCTGCGCCTAACCCACCAGCTAAAGTTGATATAAAAGGTGCTGTTCAGCCAAGCACAACACTTTCTTGGGAAGCTGCAGACGCGAAACAAAACCCCCATCTAAAAGGCTACAAAATTTACTGGCGCTATACAGACGCACCTCAATGGCAGTTCAGTAAATATGTGGGAAATGTTACGGAGTACACACTAGAAAACATCGTTATCGATAACTACTTCTTCGGTGTCGCCAGTGTTAGTGAAGATGGTTATGAGAGCCCTGTTGTTTACCCTGGCCCAGCGGGTGCTTTTGGCGAATAACCACTTGCCCTTCATCCTTGAAAATGATGTTGAGTAAAAAGAATTAAAGAAAGCTCCACAATTGGAGCTTTCTTTAAACCAACAGCATGAACTTAACCTCTTCACAATCAAACCATTTTTCATTATTGTTTTGACTTTTCATAACCTGTAAGGGTTTAAATGTCGCATCCCTCTTCCGATTATTGTGTACTAATCGTCGATGATAGACCTGACGTCAGAATCAGCGCCCGCTTTGTGCTTGAAGATAATCACTATCAAGTCCACGAGGCGGAAACGCCTTATCAAGCTAAAGAAATCATTCAAAGCGACAGCATTCATATGATTTTGCTTGATATGAATTACACAAGAGACACCACATCAGGAGAAGAAGGGCTTGAATTCCTCGCTTGGTTAAACAAAGAGAATCTCGGAATCCCTGTTGTTGCAATGACTGCCTGGTCAAACGTTGAACTCGCAGTAAAAGCCATGCAGTTAGGTGCAGGAGATTTTTTAGAAAAACCCTGGAAGAATCAGCGTTTGTTGCAAATTGTCTCGCAACAACTCGCTTTATCCGGACTCAAAAAGCAGAATCAGGTATTAGCACAAAGATTAGAATCAGCGAACGCTGATGCCAAGCAATCTGATGCTTATGAATGGAAATCACCTTGTATGCTTGAGCTGATGCAACAAATTGAAAGTGTTGCGCCGACAGATGTTTCTATCTTACTCACAGGTGACAATGGTACTGGAAAGAGTCAACTAGCGCAGTTTATCCATGAACGCTCCCAAGTTCATTCAGGTCCCTTTATCTCAGTGAATATGGGTGCAATATCCGAAACTCTATTCGAGAGTGAAATGTTCGGCCATGTTAAAGGTGCTTTCACAGACGCGAAATCCAGCAGAATAGGACGCTTTGAACTGGCCAAGAACGGCACACTTTTCCTCGACGAAATAGCGAATATTCCACTTTCCCAACAGGCAAAGCTATTACGAGTTCTCGAATCTGGTGAATACGAGGCACTTGGCTCAAGTAAAACCCAAAAAACACAAATTCGCATGATAAGCGCCACAAACGGTGACATTGAGAAACTAATAGCGGAAGAGTTATTTAGAGAAGACTTGTTTTATCGCATCAATACACTTGAATTCAGAGTTCCGTCGCTTAAAGAGCGAACCCTAGATATCGTTCCCTTAGCAGAACATTTCGCAGCGACCTTCTCTAAGAAATACGGTAAATCTATCAAACCACTTAGTACAGAAGCATCTCAAGCTCTGCTTGATTATTCGTGGCCGGGTAATATTAGAGAGCTAAGCCATTTGATGGAACGTGCAGTTCTCCTATGTCGAGAAAATGAGTTATCAGTCGCGAACTTAAATATCAGGGCAACTCAGAATAATGATTCCCTTCCTATGATGACATTAGAAGAAGCCGAGAAAAAGCTTATAAAGCAAGCGCTTGATCGGGTTGAGCAACATGTACCCAAAGCAGCAACTTTATTAGGGCTTACTAAATCATCCCTATACCGTCGATTAGAAAAGTATGCCGATCTTCAAAAGTAAAACACTTTCGCACTTTATTAGGGCGACACTGGGTGTTTTTGCTTTTCTATTACTATTAACCATTTATCTGATCTTGGCCAAAGCTGATTGGCAAGCATGGAATATCGCTCTCGCCTTGATATTTGTATCTTTGGGTTTAACTTTCGGTATATCTGCATTTGAACAAAAAATACTTTCGGCCTTTAACCGAGCGTTACTGCACCTAGAAGCAGTCAAAACAGAGGATTACTCACAATACGCCAAATCCGAATTTGCAGAAGGTGTTACCGCTGATTTTCATCGAGAGCTTTCGGAGTTAAGTAACTACTTACAAACCCAAAAGTCGCAGTATGATCAGCATGCCATGTTGTTGTATCAGCTTATTGATCAACTCGATACTCCCATGCTGGTGTTCAACAAGAAGCAGAAACTAACCTACGCTAATGCGGCCTTCGCTGGCCTTTTTGGCGAGCCGTGGCAAATGTTTAGGTTAGCTTCTCCCAAGTTCCTAGGATTAGAAAAGAAAGACGGCGATTGGCACTTAAAGGATAAATCCGAAAAATGGCAAATTAGCCAAAGTGAATTTATCGACGGTGGAGAACGCCACCAGCTTTTGGTTTTTACCAATATTGATGCAGCCATACGTGCAAGCCAATTAGATGCATGGCAACAGATTATTCGTGTTCTGGGACATGAAATTCGCAACTCATTAACGCCCGTTTCTTCTCTCGCCGAAAGCTTGTCGACCAAATTAGAAACCGAAAGAGAAAAACAAGCTCTATCAGTTATTTCGGAACGTTGTATTCACCTGCAAGATTTTGTTAGCCGATACTCTTCGCTCAGTCAAAAGCTCAACCTCAATATCGAATCGATAGAAATTCCAAGGTTAGTAGAAAAGCTAAAAGCGCTCTTTCCCGAACATCAACTAAACATTCACACCAAAGCGAATCGATTAAACGCAGACCCTGCATTTATTGAGCAAGTTTTCATTAACCTCATAAAAAATGCATATGAAGCTGAAGCCACATCGATAGATATCAGTTTTACTGAGAGAAAAGGCTATTCGATGATATCAATTATTGATAATGGGCAAGGCTTCGCAAACACAGATAATCTATTCGTTCCACTATTTACAACCAAACAGCAAGGGCAAGGGATTGGCTTAACTTTTTGCAGAAATATCATCGAACAGCACAGCGGAAGCATAGACCTGATGAATAACACCAATAAAGTGAATCAAGGTCGAGGGGTTACAGTGAATATTCAATTACCGAAATAGCTATCTAAAAATATAAGGTAAATTGTTGTTACAACTGAGGGTTATCTCATAAAACCAGACACATGCTATAAGTAATAAACCGACAACTTTCAGGAAACTCTTATGGCTTTCGCTCAGCAACACCCTAGCGATTCATGGACTATAAAGCAGTGGCTTTACGCTATTATTCCTGGACTCACTATTTCGACCTATAGCGTTCTGATTAAGAATCCTAGTCTGTTATCAAAGCCAAGCTTCTCATTTGTGTTGTCTCTTGTGGTTACCTTAGTTTGGGCTTGCACTTGTTACGTGCTCTGGCACACATTACCTTATGAAAAGCAGAGCCAAAGGCCCAAACATTTCACTATACAATTCATGCTTTTAGGTGTCAGCTCAATAGTCTTTTTCGCTACCACAGTATGCGCAATACATTATGTGTTCTACGGCGGTAATTTTGATAGCATATTGTCCAACTACCTTCGTCAACATGCAGTCGTCTTATTTGCTTGTTATATCGCCTCTGCTGCTTGTATCACTATTTTTAAACTCAACATTGCTCAAGAGAAACAAAGACAGACAACTCCCCGAAAAATAGAACCTAACGCAGCTGACTCCATCAGTATTCGAACAGGGAACAGTATAAAACAAGTAAAAATGAGTTCGATTAAATGGATAGAAGCTTTGGACAACTATGCAATTATTCACACAAGCAATAACAATGAAATTGTTCGATTGTCTCTACAAAGACTGTCAGAAAAGCTCAATACGGAACAATTCAAACGAGTCCACAGAAGTGCGATTTTAAACACTCATTACTTGGCCGAGATAAAACGAGAGGGAAGTTCATACATTGCACTACTTAACGATGGAACACATGTTCCAATAGCCCGAAGGAGAATATCAGAGCTAAATTAACCACTGACGGACTATGCGCTGCCATTCACCACTAAATGCTTGAGAGCGGGATATGTACAACCATAATCAAAACAAAATCATAGACACTCAAGAGCACAATAATGAATATTTATCGCCTAATCACAGTTGCCATATTTTCCCTACTTTATGCTTCAAACATATGGAGTTCTGTCGCAAACGCAAAATCCTTGGAACCCTTTTTTGCTCGTTACGAACGAGCTAATGAAGCCTCATTTCAAAATACAACTCCCGCTTCTGTTGAATCAATCTATACCGGTTTTAATAACAACGACGCTATACAAATTGAGATGCGGTTGTATGGCAGCAAGTCCGAGTTCTTTATTGATCGTTTTTATCTCAACCCCAAAGACATGAGTGTCATTGGGCGAGACTTTGCTCGAACGGGTGATAGACCTGAATTTGACTATGTTATTGAAAACAACGCTTTGGACATACATTTCCGACGAGGAACTGCGGCCGTTAACGATTCACGAAACATGGACAGAGTAGCAAAGCTTAAAGGCCCTGTTTATGATCCTGGCCTTGCGCCTTATGTTGTTGCATTAAGGTCGATGCAATCAGGTGACTCTTATACACTCAACATGCTTTACTCAGGTTTTCAGTTACCTGAACCAGTTATTAAACCAGCAACAGTGAAAGTGGGTAAATTGATGAACTGGGAATTGCCAACGGGAAAAGCAGTATCCGCAAACAACGTTAGTATCGAATTCGAACTTCCAAACGGCAAAAAGCAGTCTCGCTCCTATATACTAAGTACAGTGCCTCCCTACTTGCTTTCCGCTTCTGCAGGCAGTCATTGGCGTTTAACAACAATGGAATAAAGCTCTAAATTTCAATATATTAACCATAGGGCTTAGAGATGGGAATAGCAAAACTCGTTATTCCCGGTTAAATAATGTCGACCACCTGTTCCAAGTCCAATATTCACTTTTAATATGAATAAGTGATCAAATAACAACTATTTCATTTTGGCGTTAAAAAGCCAGTGGTTTCAAGGTACCAATGGGTGATTCCAAAGAATCAGGTGGTTGAGTAAACCATTGAACACCTTGAGATGTCATGTACACACAATCTTCTAGTCGAACACCGAATTCCCCAGGTAGATAAATGCCAGGTTCGTTTGAGAAACACATACCTGGTTTAAGCGTTTCCTGTTCTCCATGAACAAAATTCACAGGCTCATGTCCTTCCATTCCAATGCCGTGTCCTGTTCGATGAGATAATCCGGGAAGCTTATAATCTGGCCCGAAACCTTGCTTAACGTAATACCTGCGCACATCGTCATCGACTTTCCCAGCAGGTACGCCAAGCTTGGCCGATTCAAACGCAATGCGTTGCCCTTCCCTGACCGTTTTCCAAATTTTTTGTTGCTTCTTACTGGGCTCCCCAAAGACAAAAGTGCGGCTAATATCTGATTGATAACCTTCTACATTACAACCGCAGTCAAGCAATACAACTGAGCCTTCCCTAATCACCTGTTTTTGTTTCGTACCATGAGGATAAGCGCTAGCTTCGTTGAACAACGCTAGTCCCCATATGCCGCTACCGCCTAACTGAGCTTGTGCGGAGCTCATCATGGACCTTACATCTGACTGACTCATACCCACTTCCAGCTTTTTCCATACATAGGCGTAAGCATTTAGGGTAATTTCATTGGCGACGTGCATGAGTTTTAGCTCGTGCTGAGTTTTGATCATGCGGCATCCACGTGTAATGGGATCTGCAATCACATCTTCCATCGAAGGCATTTCAGACATAACACCTTGCTGCACAAAGTAACGGACAGAGCTTTCAAACCCAAGTTTACCTTGACGAATCTTACGGTCATGAAGTATCTGTTTGATACGTTCAAAAGGGCTTTCATGCTCCTGCCACACACGAACATCATCGCCTACAGCTAAGCTTTCACGAATACTAGGCTCTTCAAAGAAAGGACAGACAACAGCAATATCACCTTCTCTAGGGATAACAACAGCAGTCAAACGTTCGCTGCGACGCCACTGGATACCGCTGAAATAATCCATCGCAGCACCTGGTTCTATGATTAATGCCGCCACATCATGCTGCTTCATTAATTTTTGAGCTTTGGCTATTCGAGCTAAACGTTCATCAGACGAAATAGGCTCAACGTCAGCCACTAAACTCTGCAACTCATTTAATGTCAGCGCTGTTTTTTTATTTTGAGCCATCACGGATTGGCTCAAAGGTAATGTTGCCAGTGCAGCCCCTCCAGCCTTCAGAAAATTTCGTTTGGTGATACGCATTAAGTCAACCTTGAATAGTCGTTCAGAGTAAGTGTTCTGATTATACACTCGCGAAGGTTAGTCCCTAGTAAATTAACATCTCTAGAAGTAAAGCTTGTACAGTTTCAATAACGGACCAACTCGGTCCGATACCGGACTGAAATCACTACAAAAGCGCCGACACCAAATCAAACCATTGATAAATAAAGATTTATTTCTTGGCACAGCTTCTGCACTAACTTTAGTGAGATTACCAATAGAGCGAACAATCAAATGGATGTCGTTAAGAAGAAGCAGAGCAAAGGCACAAACTTATTCACCAAAACCAACTTAAGCATTACGTCGTTAGTTGCGGTTACCGTTTTATTTTTTGGTGTATTCCAGAAAAGTGGAGCTGTTGCAGTTAAGCGCCAAGATATCCTAATTGAATCCGTCCAACGTGGAGATCTGGACATTGTTGTCGAAGGATACGGAACCTTAACTTCAAACCGTCAGCAACTCATAACTTCTTTCTCTAGTGCAACAGTTAAAGAGATCGTTTTAAAGCCTGGGGCACAAGTCAACGCTAATAGCGTGATTGCGTATTTAGAAAACCCTGAGCTGAATCAACAGCTAGAAGACGCGCAACAGGAGCTTATTCAGACAAAAGCCAACTTGAGGCAGCTCAAACTTACCAATCAACGTGAAAAGTTGAACGAAGAAGCTGCGCTAGCAGAAATCAAATCACAATACGAAGCAGCTGCATTAAAAAAAGCCGCTGAAGAAAAGTTAATTGAGGAAGGCATTGTTTCTCAACTCACTTATCAGCAAAGCGTTCTTGATGAGAAACAGTTAAAAGAGCGTATTGAAATCCAAACTAGGCGAAATCAACAACTTACGCTTGTGCATGAGGAAGCAGTAAAAATTCAGCAAGAACGCGTTAAACAGCAGCAAGGACGTCTGAACATTGCGCAATCTCGTTTAGATAAACTCACAATCAAAGCCGGGTTTGATGGTGTGCTCCAGCGTCTATCTGTGGAATTAGGGCAAAGCTTAACTGCGGGCCAAGAAGTCGCTTTAATCGGCAGTGTAACGGACCTTATCGCGCTTATTCGCGTACCTCAGAGCCAAGCCCAGTTAGTATCGGTAGGTAAACCAGCTGTTATAGATACCCGTCGTGACAAAATCACCGGCACTGTTAGTCGTATTGATCCTGTTGTTGAAGATAACACAGTAGAGATTGAAATTAGCCTTCCGAAAAATTTACCCGCAAGTGCGAGGCCACAACTGAATGTCGATGGCAGCATCATTGCAGACCGTCTGGAAGATGTGAAATACATCAAACGACCAGCGGGTTCAAAATCGAATACAGAATTCACGCTATACAAGGTTTCTAGCAATACCAAACTAGCAGAATCGCAAGCCATCAGATTTGGTGCACAAGCAGGACAGAATATACAAATTTTAGCCGGAGCGGAGGTAGACGAGCAGTTCATTATCTCTGACCTCTCAAACTTACAAACATCAAACAACACACTCACAATCAATTAAAAGTACAGAGTTATAGGACAATATTATGAGCAATATAAAAATCCAGATGAAAGGCATATCGAAAATTTTCGAAACTGAGGAATTGGAAACACATGCATTAAAAAATATCGACCTAACAATATACGCGGGTGACTATGTCTCTATCTCTGGTCCATCAGGGTGTGGAAAATCAACTTTACTCTCAATACTGGGTTTGCTTGATATGCCGTCTGGTGGGGAGTACGTTATCGAGGGAAAAAACGTTACAGACTTATCTTTAGATGAAGCAGCAGAAATCAGAAACAGCAAAATAGGCTTTATATTTCAGTCATTTAACTTAATCGACGAGTTATCTGTTTTCGATAATGTTGCGTTGCCTCTTCGCTACAAAAATCAAGTACCCAGTGATTCCGATATAGAGATGAGAGTAAATGAATGCCTCGCATTAGTCGATATGAGTCACCGAGCTAGTCACAAACCTAATCAGCTTTCAGGTGGACAGCAGCAGCGCATAGCTATTGCGCGAGCTTTAGTCGCTGAACCTGCCATCCTATTAGTCGACGAACCTACAGGAAATCTGGATTCAAAAAGCGGTGACCAAGTCATGGATGTCCTTGAAAAGCTCAATGATAGAGGAACCACAATTTGTATGGTGACACACGATCCTCGTTACGCTGATATGGCAACTACACAACTCAAACTACTCGATGGTGCAATTCTAACTACACCTGCGTTAAGTGAGGCATCATGAGCCAGTTCATCTATCTACATAAGCAAGCATGGGCAAGCCTGAAGAAAAAAATAGGCTTTGTTGCAACTGTTGTCGTTACTATGGGAACAACATTAGGTGCCCTGCTATGTGTTTTAACACTTGGGCACTTACTCTTAGTAGAGCCGTTACCTTATCCCGAACAGAACAAACTGTATCGCGTAGGGCATATACTCGACGACAACAAAGGAGAAATCAGCGCTGACGCCTTTACTTATCCGGGGCTGATACATTTGTACAAAAATCAGGAGGTTTTTGAGCAAGCTTCATTAACGTCATACAGTCAAAGTGTGTTGACGTCTTTACCTAACCAACCACGTTTACTCATTGGCTACACAACACCAGAGTGGTTTAGCCTACTCGGTGTCAAAATGGCTCTCGGTAGACCGTTCGAAGCAACTGAAGCGCTAGATACGTTTAATCCTGTCGCTATCCTAAGCTACGACACCTGGGTAAAAGAGTTCAGCCAGAGCCCTGATATCTTGCAACAAAAAGTTACTTTTGAGGGTGTGAGTTTTAGTGTTGTTGGTGTGTTATCAAAAGACTTTATTGAACCTCAGCTGGGTACAACTGGATCAGATATGCATGCTTGGCTCCCTTGGGACTTTAATCAACAAACACGTTTTAAGGATAGTTGGGGAAATATCCACGGAGCCCTCACCTATATTGGGAAAATTAAGTCAGGCGTTTCAGCGACTCAAGCAGAGCAGGTACTTTCGCCTCTTCTCAATGATACTTGGCAAGAAAAAGTGGTAGGCTCTGACTTCTTTAAAGGCTGGACTATATCCTCGGAAGTAAGGTCCCTTAAATCCATAATCCTAGGTGATAGTGAACGCATGCTATTTTTCATGATAGCCGGTGTGCTTGGGCTACTGATCATAGCATCGGCCAATATCGCCAACTTATTTATGTCGCGAACCGCTGAACAACAAAGACAGCTTGCTATATACGCAGCCCTTGGAGCTAAAAAGCGTCATCTATTTAGAAATCTATTCGCAGAATCGACCGTGTTAATGGCTATCTCTATCCTAGTGGCGTTAATCATATCATCTGCAGGATTCTACTTAATGCAAACACAGTTTGCGAGCGTATTACCTAGAGTCAATGAACTCACACTCAACTTATTCACTTTCGGTTCCGCTTTCTTGTTCGCCGGTTTATTTGCTTTAACCTTTGCGTATCTCAGTACCAAGATGATCAATTACAAAGCATTAAGCTCCATGTTACAAAGCAGTGGTAAGGGTACTGGGGTACAAGTCTCCAAACGTTTCAGGCAAGTTCTGATAGTCACTCAGGTTGCTATCGCTACAGTATTAATCTTTGCCAACATCAGCCTATTCAAAAATGCTGTAAAAATCATCCAGGAACCTATGGGGTTCGAAGTGGACAATATGGTTAGCGTCGTGTTTTCAACATCCACCTCTCCCGCTCCAACAGCAGAAGAGTCAGCAATTGCAATGGCACAACTGAAAAGTGAATTACAACAGCTACCGCAAGTCAAATCTGTGTCTCAAGCAACATCTCCGTTGAACAACTTTCAGCTAAATGCCATCACAGACCCAGTAACTAACCTGTCATTTACACCTGACTATAAACAAGTTGATGCTCAATACTTTACACAAATAGGGCAACCTTTGATGGAAGGAAGGCTCATGAGCGCAGCAGACATCAAAGACCAAAATCGAGTGGCTATTATCAATGATGTTTTTGCTAAAAATCTCAGGGAAGATGGTAATGTTATCGGTATCGAGCTTGATTCGAGCGGTGATATTTATACAGTCATTGGCGTGGTTAAAGGCGTGAAATTACCAGGACACTCTGATATTCGAAGCAGAATGTACTTTCCATCGCCTCAAAGTCATAGACAAATGAACTTGACGCTTGAGCCCAATCAATCGGTTACTCGTGAACAAGTTGTTGCAGCAATCAAAGAAGTAAGTAATGCCTATGCATTGTTTAACCTATCTATGCTACCGCAGACTAGGAATAACATACTCTTCCCTCAGTTTGCTGCAGCCGTTAGCACAGCAGCGTTGGCAGCCATCACCCTATTTCTTGGGGGAGTAGGCTTGTATGGTATTTTGAGTTACAGCACACAAATGCGTCGATTCGAAATTGGAACTAGGATGGCTATTGGTGCTAAACGTAAGCACTTAATTAATTTGATTGTAAGAGATAACACCGTTGTGATTCTTATCGGCATCATCATGAGTATCATCGTAATGACGGTAATCTACCTCTTCAATCAGGAGTTACTAGCTGAATACATTGATGTTGGCTTAATACCGGTATTCGTCTTCACACTACTAGCGATAGGCTCGCTGGCTTTATTCGCCTGTTATTGGCCACTTCGTCAATATATTAATCACCCTGCAATTCATATGCTCAGAGGGAGTGACTAAATACACACCTAAGCATGTTTAGAAAAGGTATGGAGTTTTTTTAGACAAAATAAAAGGGCGTGAAATGTTGAGTTTCACGCCCTTTTTGTTCTTTTTAAATAACCTATTTATCGAGGTCGATCACTTCAACTTTGTAGCCCAACTCCTCAAATTGAGGTTTAAGCGTATTAGCATCCCCAACAACAAGCTTCGCCATTGTATTGATATCTAGGTGTTTTTCAGCCAAAGCATTGAGCTCTTCCAAGCTGGTATTCTGAATAATACTTGCTTGCTTCTCTGTAAAGTCCGCGGGGAGGTCATATTCTAAAATATCACCCAAGAACCTTAGTTTTTGGTTTGGCGTCTCGTAGCTTCTAGCATCACGCTGTCCAACAGCCTTACGCATAAACTCAAGCTCGTCTTGCGTCATGCCTTTTTCGCGATACGCTCTGATTTCTTTATCAAATTCGATAAACGATTTATCCGTTGCATCAGCTCTTACGCTCGCACCAGCACGGTATTGACCATTATGCTTGCTCGCATTAAAGCCACCACCAGCACCATAGGTATAACCTTTGTCTTCACGCAGATTGAGATTAATACGGCTATTAAACGCACCGCCCAAGTTAAAGTTCATCAAACCAGCTTTATAAAACTCACCGGTAAAGTCTCTCGTTAAGCTAGGCTTACCAATACGGATAACAGACTGAGCTGCTTCATCTTTATTGACGATATAAACCGTTTCAGGATCGAAGATAACTGGGTTAAAGGTGCGATTAAAAGACTTACCTTTACCTGTCCAAGTATTCAGTTTCTTAAGTGATTTAGTCACTTGCGCTTCAGATAAGTCACTAACAACGATTAACTCAGCACCTTGTGGCTTGATAAAGTCATTGTAGAAGCCTTTAACATCTGCAGCTGAGATACTGCTCACAGTGGTAACTGTACCCTCGGCAGGTAGCCCGGCTATGGTGTTTCCATAGAGTAATTTATCCCACGCCTCATTAGACAAAGCGTTAGCATCTTTACGCGCGTTCTGAATACCTTGAATCGTTTGTGACTTAAGGCGATTGAAATCAACTTCGTTAAACGCTGGCTTAAGCAGTTTTTCTTCAACAAGTGCTAAGGTCGCATCTAAGTTTTTACTTAAGCTACTAACAAAGACGTTGATGGTTTCGTTACGCGCATTAATTCTGACGTTACTACCAAGCTTCTGAAGCTCTAAGCTCATATCTTCGTTAGAACGAGCCGTTGTAGACTCATTCAGTAACCCTGCTGTCAGGTTAGCAAGCCCAGCCTTATCAAGAGAATCAGCAAAATGTCCCGCTTTGATTTTGATTAAGATACTGGTCGTTGGCGTTTCTTTACTCTGCGTACCTAGAACCTCAATACCGTTGTTTAATTCGCTTTGCCAATACTGAGGCACGCTAACTAACGGGTTAGCGCCAGCTACAGGCTGTTTAGAACGATCGAAGTTGTCTGTCGCACGTCGAGTATTTAAGTCAGATGCATTAACCTGCGTACGAGGCGGAATACTCCGATCAGGGATAGAGAAGTTATCCGCTTTAGCAACTGCGCCAGGTTGACCCTTTGGAACAACACTCACGACAACGGCGTGCTTACCTTTAAGGTACTGATTATAGACACGCACAACGTCTTCTTTGGTCACTTCGTTGTAGCGTTGGATGTTCTTACCAATGTAATCAGGTGTGCCAACAAAAGTTTCGAAGAAAGCCAGTTGACTCACCTTACCCGAAACAGATTGAAGACCGAAAATAGCGTCAGCTTCTAACTTTGCTTTTACTTTAAGTAAATCATCTTCCTTTACGCCACGCTGTTCAAACTCTGTAAACGAAGCACGAATGACAGATTCAAGATCAGCCAGAGACTTTCCTGCAGCCGGGTTAGGTAAAGCTAGCATAGTGAAAGTACAAGCAAGCTCCTGACAACCATGATTCACTTGCGACTGAACCGCCGAGCCATTTTTGACTAAGTTCTTATAAAGTATTGAAGTCTTACCACCACCCAGAATTTCAGCCAGGATATCTAGCGCAGCTTCATCTTCATGACGCGCATAAACGGTCGGGAATGTCATAAAAACAAGAGGTAGATTTACATTATCTTCAAATGACACATAACGATCTTGGTCTAAAACCGTAGATGGTTTGGGTGCGTCAACGACTTCAGGACCTCTTGGGATTGATCCAAAGTACTTGTTCACGAGAGCCATAGTCTCTTCAGGATCAACCGCACCACCAATAGTCAGGGTTGCGTTGTTAGGGCCATACCAGCGCAAGAAGAATTTCTTCAAATCGTTAACGTCTACACGATTCAAATCTTCGGTATAACCGATGACAGGCCAGGAGTATGGGTGGCCTTCAGCATACAAAGCAGCAGATAATGTTTCAAACAAACGACCGTAAGGTCTGTTATCAACACGCTGCCCACGCTCATTTTTTACCGTCTCACGCTGAACTTCAAACTTCTCTTGTGTAACAGCATCCAACAAAAAGCCCATGCGATCAGCTTCAAGCCAAAGCATTTTCTCAAGTTGATTTACTGGGACTGTTTGGAAGTAATTCGTGCGGTCTGAATTGGTGGTTCCATTAAGTGTACCACCTGACTCCGAAACAATTTTGAAGTGCTCTTCGTCAGCAACGTTCTCTGATCCTTGGAACATCATATGCTCAAAGAAATGCGCAAATCCTGAATTACCAACCTGCTCACGAGCCGACCCAACATGATAAGTCACATCAACATGCGCTAACGGGTCTGATTGATCTTCATGAATAACGACAGTTAATCCATTGGCTAACTGATATTTTTTATAAGGGATAACAATCTCATCACCACGACGTTTAACTTCTTCTATCAAACTCACGCCTTCTGGCAGTTCATTTGAAGCAGAAGCATTGTCATTGCTGTAATTGTGCTGACAAGCCGACAAGGATAAAGCTATCCCTACAGCAACCAATTTCTTGAACATAAGTTCCTCACTAAAGTCATAAATACGCACTCAAAAAATTGCGGGCGATACTACATCAAGCCCGTTTTGAGGGTAAAGGGAATGGTTATCTTTAAAGTTGTGAAAATTGTAACAAACTCACATTGTACCCAATTCGAGGGAATCACCAATTTATGCGACAACTGCACACATATCTGTAAAAGGTCATCTAATATAACCTGAGGTTTGTATACCTACTGTATAAATATTTTGATAACTAACCACTTGGAAAAACTATGATGAGTTCATTAAAAACCTCGTTGCTATGGTTAGCACTAGTAGCCGGCTTAACGACCTTTAATAGCAGTGAAGCAATCGCTCAACAACGAGAAATTAAGCAAGTCAAAGGAAACCTTTATTTGTTTAGAAACAACGCACACTTATCGGTATTTCTAGTTACCAGTGATGGCGTTATCGCGACAGACCCTATCAATGAAGGAGCTGCTAAGTGGTTAGAAGAAGAAATACGCAAGCGTTTCCAGAAAGAAATAAAGTATGTGATCTATAGTCATTCAGATAATGATCATATTGCTGGTGGGCAAGTTTTCGCAGATACGGCAACAGTGGTCGCTCACGAAAATGCAGCACCTATCATTAACGATGGCACTTACACCGCACCGCCCAATGTGACTTTTAGCGAAAGCTCTATTGTCCAACTAGGTGATGGGCAAGTGAAATTGCACTTCTTCGGTGTCAGTCACACAGATAACCTGATTGTTATGGAGTTCCCTCAACAGAAAGCTATCTTTGTCGTCGACTCGTTAAATATTAATCGTATGCCATATCGTAACTTACCTAGCTTCTATATGCCTGAACTCATTGATTTTATTAAACAGGTGGAGAAGTTAGACTACGAGATAGCCATACCTGGGCATGGCGGTCTAGGCACACCTAAAGATGTCGCACGATATAGAAATTACTTGGAAGATTTATACATCAAAGTGGAAGAAGCGCACAAAGCGGGGAAAAGCTTGGAACAGGCACAAGCATCAATTCAATTAGAACAGTACAAAGATTTTGATAACTATGAAGCTTGGTTACCTCTAAATATTGAAGGTGTTTATAGAAACTTAAATCGGTAATCTGTGATGCTAGGTGAGCACAAGGCTGCTCACCTGTCTTTACCTATTGATTACTGCGCTTCAACCGTTAAGAAGTATCCTGCATATTTGCGCATATTGATAACGCGGTTACCATCAAGCATCAAATACTGACCTTTAATGCCATTGAGAATACCTTCAAATTGACCATCTTTATCTAAATTAATGGAAGTGACTTTTTCAGGGTATTGCTCAACTGGATAATGGATATCAATGGCAGGGACATCAACAATATCTATAGCCTGAAAACCATATTCATCAATGATTTCATCTAAATCGCCTTCCACTTGTTCAAGCAACGACTCTTTTAAGCTCTGCAAATCAACATTGTCAGGTTGACCTTTCAACATAGTTCGCCAATTGGTTTTGTCAGCGATATGCTCTTTAAAAGCCGTTTCAACTAAGCCGCTGGTTAATCGATTCTGCACGCGCATAACAGCTATCGCCTGCGTTGCACCTTGATCAATCCATCGACTTGAAACCCCATTGGTTACATGTCGAGTTATACCGACTTTAACCGTTCCAGTGTTAGCTAAATAAACAAAGTGATCTGAGAGACAATTTGCTTCACCCCACTCAGGTTCGCGGCATGTTCCCGCATCATAATGGCAAAGTTCTGGCTTGATAATACATGAATCACATTGAGCCAATCGCGTTAAGCAACGATAACAATACCCTTGATTGAAGCTCTTCTTAGTTTTCGTTGCGCAATGCACGCAATGTATTTCTCCTTGATAGTGCACACTGATTTTTTTGCCTATCAGTGCATTCATATCAACAAGCTGCTCACCAACAGGTAACGCATATTGCACGTGGTTATTCTCATCCGTGCTTACCCGCATCTTGCGAATATTGCCTTGGTAACTGGTCATTTCTTTAATTGCTCACATGGTCTTTTGAGCTGCATGCTACTGTCTGGATATCGTTGAATCAATACAAAGTCTCCTCACAGGAGGCCTGTTGCTCTTTTGTTACACTCTAACAATTTCCATTGCCGTGATTTTGACCAGTTGACTATGGACAACCAAGTTAAACAAGTTAAGGTTAGTCTCTTCTCACAGACAGATACTCATCATGGAATTCTTATGGCATTAAAGACGTGGCTGAAATCAGCCTTACTTTTATCACTCAGTTTACCCTTTACCTCGCAAGCCGATACGCTGTTATTACAACAGCCAGCCATTAGCAAAGATCGCATTGCTTTTGTTTATGCTGGCGACATCTATACTGCTAATAAACAAGGTGGAGACGTACTGCGTTTGACCTCTCACGCAGCTACGGAAGAAGCTCCACACTTCTCACCCGATGGTAAGATGATCGCTTTTACTGCGAGCTATGAAGGTAATAGCGATGTCTATGTCATTCCTACAACAGGTGGGCAACCTAAAAGGTTAACTTGGCATCCAGGCAGAGATACTGTCGTAGGGTGGAATCCTAAAACCAAAGATATTAGTTTCATGTCTGCACGTGAAATGGCGAGCGGGCGTTCAGGGCACCTATATCAAATTTCTCCGGAAGGCGGGTTTCCTGAAAAAGTGATGGAAGCGCTAGCATTTGAAGGCGACTTTTCTAAAAATGGCAAAAAGCTAGCTTATCGTCCTTATCGTACAGCCCACATTGGAAGCAGCGGCTGGCGTAACCACAGAGGTGGCAGCACACCACCTATCTGGATCATGGATATCGCCAAAAACACTTATGAAGAAGTACCACATGTCAATGCTTCAGATACTAACCCAATGTGGGTAGGCAAAGATCTTTACTTTTTATCTGACCGAGACAATACCCGTAATTTCTACAAATACAGCGACAATCAGCTTACTCAAGTGACCAAAAACAATAAATGGGACGTCATGAGTGCAGATGCTTACGGCACTGATATTATCTACTCAATGGGTGGTGCACTGCATATCCTCAATAGCAAAAACGGGAAAAGCAAACAGCTCAGCATCTCAATTAACCCAGACCTGCCTCAGCTTCGTCCTCAATGGAAAGACGCCATGTCGGCATTCACACGCGGTGAGTTATCGGCTACAGGTAAGCGTGCGTTAATTAGTGCTCGTGGCGACATTTATACAATACCGTTGGAAGATGGCAGTACGCGCAACCTGACGAAAACGCCTGGAGTTAATGAACGTGATGCCCTCTGGTCACCTAAAGGCGACCAAGTTGCATACATCTCAGATAAAGGTGGTGTTCAAAAACTCGTTATCGCGGATCAGTTTGGTAAAGTCGAAAAGACGTTATCCTTGGGCAACCATACCGCCGACTTTGGCCTATTCCAATGGTCGCCGGACGGTAAGCGAATTCTCTACTACGATTCAGCTCTTGCGATTATGACCATCAATTTGGACGATGGTGAAATTGTGACTATTGATCGCAACATCAACATGTTGGGGTATGAAGCCACCATGTCTTTTGACGGCGATTGGGTCGCTTATACAAAGAGTGGTGAGAACTACATGTGGGATATTTACCTTTATCAGATTTCTACCCAAACCAGGGCTAAATTGACTGATGGATTAAGCCATAGTGCAATGCCAGCCTTTAGCCGTGACGGCAAGTATCTGTACTTTGCTTCCTCTACAAATGCTGGACCTACAAGTTTCTTCCTCGACTTATCAACGCAAGAAAGACCACAACGTTATGGCTTGTACGCTGCTGTCTTACAAGCTGATGGAAAGTCCCCCTTGTTACCACGAACGGATGAAGAAGAAGCGGAAGATAAAAAAGATAACGGCAAGAAAAATGGTAAGAAAAAGAACAGTGATAATGAGAAAGAGCCGTTAAACATAGATTTAGAAGGCATTTCGCAACGTATCGTAGCACTTCCAGCAGCAGAGCGCCTATACAGTAACCTGCTTGTTGCCGAAGACAACAACTTATACTTTATTGAACGTTCACAGCCAGGTATCAGCGTTGAAACCAGCGGCCGTCCATTAAATAGCTCATCGCTAAGACGCTTTAATTTGAAAAAGCGTACTGTCGAAAACGTACTAAACCGCGTCCGTAACTTTACGTTGTCAGCCGACGGCGAATCTATGCTATTAGGCTACTCAGGTAACAGCCTAAAAGTTGCTGATGTAGGTCGTAAACCTGAGACTGAAAACCTTAACACGTCTGACGTTAGAGCTTTGATTGATCCAAAACTAGAATGGGCACAAATCTTTGATGAAGCGTGGCGCAATGAACGCGACTACTTCTACGATCCCAATATGCATGGTTTAGATTGGGATAAAGTCTACAAACAATACCGTCCGTTGCTAGATCACGTCGGTCGACGTGAAGACCTAAATTGGCTGCTCGTCCAAATGATTTCTGAAATGCAAGTTGGTCACAATCGCCTTGGTGGTGGTGATAGGCATTCGGAAAAACGTATACGCGTTGGCTTATTAGGAGCGGACATCCGCTTACAGAAAGACGACTATGTTGTTGAGAAGATATACACAGGTGAATCATGGAACCCCTTCATTAAAGCACCACTAGCAGCTCCTGGGATTGGTATCGCTGAAGGTGATGCGATAGTCGCTGTCAATGGGCAAACATTGAATAAGAGCACGAACTTCTTCTCAGCATTTGTAAATACAGTGGGCAAGCAAGTCACTTTGACGGTTAAAAAGCAAGGTGAAAGCGAAACTAAGGACATAGTCGTTGAACCAATTGCCAGCGAAAACAGCTTGAGAAATTGGCACTGGGTAGAATCTAATCGCAAAAAAGTTGAAGAGCTAAGCGATGGCCAAATAGGCTATGTTTATTTACCAAATACAGCATCCGGCGGATTCACCTACTTTAACCGTATGTTCTTCGCACAGACTGACAAGAAAGCCATGATAGTCGATGACCGACGCAATGGCGGCGGTCAGGCTGCAAACTACATCACGGATGTTTTAAGTCGTGAATATTTGGCGGGCTGGAAGTATCGTTCTGGTACTCAGATATTGAGTACACCAGCAGGTGGCGTTTATGGGCCTAAGGTAATGCTAATCGACCAAGACGCAGGCTCAGGTGGAGACTTCTTGCCATATAGCTTTAAACGCATGGGCATTGGTAAACTCATCGGTAAAACGACTTGGGGTGGATTGATTGGTATTTCAGCAAACCGCTCACTCATGGATGGTGGCGGTCACACAGTTCCGCACTTTAGGTTCTTTACACCAGACCACGAGTGGAGAATCGAAAATGAAGGTGTCGCTCCAGATATTGATGTGGTTCTAGACCCGACTAAAGTCAATCAAGGACAAGACTCTCAGTTAGAAGCTGCAGTCAATGAAGTTCTTGAGCAACTCAAGTCTTATAAGCCTATCAGGCACGAGACACCACCTGCTTTCCCTACTAAGTTAGGTGGATAGTACAAGCACTGTGCAGTAAGGTGACAACTTGACTTGTCACCTTACGATGTTGAGTAGGAGAGTATAATGGCGAACATTAAACCCTACATTATTCGCTTATATATTTTCCTGCTGTTATTCCATTCCTTTAATAAATTTCTACTTCGCCCCTATATTCTAGAGAATGACTTAGCGGCCTTTCTTCAGGTATTTACGCTATCTGTCCCTAATTTTATTGAAGCCGTAATGGGAACAGTAGTTATTACTGGCTTACTAAATTTGGCACAGCAAAGGCTGGGAATTCTCAAGTCGGCAGGAGAACAAGCTATTTATACATTAGCTGTTGGATTAGCCAGTATTTACGTCATTACTCAGGAGTTTAAGATACATAATCTAGGTGGCCGAAATACCTATGATCCCAACGATGTCGTAGCATCAATTATCGGCTTGATTTTCATCTTTATACTCTTAACCCTTTATGGTTTTTGGAGAGAAGAAGAATCAAACCGTTTCTGATACATGGCATTTATATAGAACAGCTTTTTACCCCAGCTAAACACTCAAATACCTATAACCTTTGACGCATCGATGCTTTAATAAACTCTAAGATTGAAGTTTAAGATTGTTGATACAAAAAATATTGACGAGATATAAATACACCGAATTAAAATACACGATAGGCATTTTTAAATCATCAAACAAACTTTCATTAATTGACACTTTCCGGTAAATATTCAAACCAAAATTCTGAATTTCAAAACTCTCAAACTCTCTAATACTTAATTATTATCGCTTCACATAATATAGCGGTATATAATAAAAAACGTTAAAGCACTTTTATTGGTTTTAAGGTTGCTCGTATGCGATATGTATCACACAAAAGTTTGCTGTTTTTAATTATCGCTTCACTGCTTATTTCTACCTCCTCTAAATTCGTTTATGCAGCAGAGAAAAAACAAACATTAACTGTTTCACTCCTCATTTTTAGTGCTGAGCAACGTAATGCATTTGAGAGGGTCTCCACACTTTTTAGTAAACGCAATCCTAATATTCACATAAAGTATGTCTCCCAAAACGATATTGATTACAAGAAAAACTATAGGTCGTGGCTTGAAAGCTCAGATAATATAGATGTCCTTAGCTGGCCATGGGTAGGACGCTTTGAAGAGTACGTCGAAAGAGGACAAATAGAGCCTATTTCAGATCTTTGGCAAAAAGAGTCTATGAATAGAGACTACAGCCAACTTGCCAAAAACTTGGTGACGGTCAATAAGCAACAGTATGCCATTCCATACTCTGCTGGGTTTTGGGGGTTTTACTACAGAGATTCATTATTTAAAAAGCTGAAAATACAACCTCCAAAAGACTGGCAAGATTTTTTAGAGGTTTGTCAGAAATTTAAAGATATTGGAATTACACCTATCGCTATAGGGATAAAACAACCATGGCCAGCAGTTGGGTGGTTCGACTATTTAAACCTGCGTATTAACGGTCTTAAATTTCATCAAGACTTAATCAACGGACGCATCTCTTTTAATTCAACATCTATCTACAGTGTTTTTATGTACTGGAAAAAGCTTATTGATAGCGGGTTCTTCGATGCAGATATTGATAAAGTCAATTTTAAGCAAACCATTCCTTTATTATATAGAAATAAGGCCGGAATGATTCTCTCTGGAAATTATGTAACGACTCAATTCCCTCCCCATATACGGGATGACTTTAAGTTCTTTCGATTTCCTATTATCAACCCAAAAGTCGAATTAGCAGAAGAAACACCGACAGATGTTTTTTTGATTCCGAAGAACAGTAAGAATAAGGCGTTAGCTAGAAAGTTTTTGGCTTTTATTTCAGAGCCAGAGCCTCAAATGCTTATAAACAATACGATCAACTTTCTTCCGGTTAACCAATCAGCCGACATAAGCAGCAACTATTTTTTAAATTCCGGACGTGAAATGCTGAGTCAGGCTAAAGGCTATTCTCAATACTTTGATAGAGAGGCTCCATCCGAATTCGTACAGGAAGTACTGCCTGTTTTAGCCGAATTCATGATAGACAGTGATATTGAAAAAGCGCAAAGAAACCTTGAACTCATTAGGGAACGGCTCTTTTAACAGTTACTTTTCAGTTAAATACATCACTGTACTAATCCTGGAAATTTGGCCTATCCTAAAGCATAGAAGGTCTTAAAATAGCTAACCGCTGGTGTTCCAAAAAAGACAACGAAGTAAAAACATAATTACTTGAAGAGAAGAAAGCACATCTATAAATGAGCGCTAATATTAACGACTGAATAAACTCATCTATTAATAAAGCGCTCAAACAAGTTATGAAAAGTTACTTAAACCATAGCAATGCCCAGCGACTGCCATTCGGTTCTCCTGAACACCGAGCAGAACCTTGCAGATTGCCTCTAAAGTTTCCTCTTGCTAACCAACAAGCAGAAGACGTAAAGATATCTATTTGCCAACCATTTACACTATTACCATTAACTGTTACCGATCTCGCAGGTCGTGAAGAGCAGCTATTCCTATCTAATACACCACCCGCATAATTAGTCGTACAGTTAGGAGGAACAATGCTCCCAGTTAACGAATCATTCAAGTCAGCATAAGCCCACGTTGCTCTAACAAGTTCCATCTCACCCACATCAAAGTCGAAGCCGTAAACTGTCCTACAATTCGTTACACTAGTACAACTCACTTGCTCTCTTACTTCAGAGAAAACAGACACATCACCTTGATATAAACCAAGGATACTAGGGTTATTATTACTGGTATCAGGCATCGCACCATAATCAGTTAACCTGTCTATACCACCTGCTGATGTCCTAGGATAGGTACCAACAAGAGTCCAACCACCGCCATCTGTTTCCATATCACAATAAGCTTCAAATGATGGATGACCACCGATGCCATCTGGATCTATTCGATAAACGCCGCTTGGAGACGAAGGGTTATTAGTCAAAATCTCAAGGCAACTTGCTCCAGTATCATCATTGATCTGTGCCTGCAGTTGGTTAATTGTTTGCGTCAATACATTGATGGTCGCTGTTAACTGACTTATTTGATGATCAGCATAACTCTTCGTCACAAGATGGTTACTAGCGATAGGGTCATCAGCAATTGCATTCCCAATGACTTCTAAAGCAGCATTGGGGTTAGCAGTGCCAATACCAACATCAACTTGAGTTGTCACTTCATTAACTCCATCGTTCCAAAGTGTCGTGCCGGGAACACCTTGTGGCCCTTGAGGTCCAGTCGCACCAATAGGGCCAGTTAATCCGATTTCACCTTGCGGCCCTTGAGGTCCAATGTCACCTTGGGGTCCCTGAAGGCCAGTTAATCCGATTTCACCTTGAGGCCCTTGGGGTCCAGTTTCTCCCTGAGGCCCCGTTTCACCTTGCGGTCCTTGTTCACCTGGTAACCCAACATGAGGCTGCCAGGCAATTCCATCGCACAAAAATAGCGAGCTCGTACTGTTGTCATAGTACATAGAGCCTTCAGTAGAGTTGTCACACAGAACAGGGGCTATTGATTGCGGAGTTAATCGCAATGCCCCATTGATTTCTGCATTACTATCAAAAAAATGTGAAAAGCCTGGTGTTGAGTTATTGGGTATCACATTTGGTGCTGGAGAAAACACAATATTCCTGAATTGCGCTTCACTATCTTCAGTCAACTCAGTTGCGCTAATAATAAGCTGAGCCGGTGCATCAGCTAACTCTTCACTTATTTCTAACTGAGCTTGATAAGCATTGAACTCTGAGCCGGTAGATTTCAGTCCAACTAATAGCGGCACTAAATTGTCACCAACCTTAAGTGACGCAGTAAATCCAGAGAAATTAATGTCATTCGAGGTACCAGCATCAAGGTTAAGCTGATAAACAGAACCTTCCTGCAACCCTAATGATAAATCCCAAACCAATGTGCCATCTTGTAAAATAACTGTCGTCCCGCCGTCGTTTTGCGAGCCACCATTTAAAATCTCATTGGCATAAGGTGAATTCCCCTCTTTACCGGCTTCAAATTGCCATGAGTCACTCAGTAAGTTCGTGTCAGAAGAAGAACTATAAGAGTTAGGGATAAGATATAAAGGAGAGGTAAGTAATAACCACTTTACA
Source organism: Alteromonadaceae bacterium M269 (assembly GCA_004353515.1). Taxonomy (GTDB): domain Bacteria; phylum Pseudomonadota; class Gammaproteobacteria; order Enterobacterales; family Alteromonadaceae; genus M269. Next base: position 314,241 of record SMNZ01000007.1, read on the forward strand.
AATTTCATAATGATTCCTTCAATAATGAATTTAAGTTTTATGCGAATATTTTTATTCGCAAGCCCAGTATAAACCAGATACCTATAACTCCTTGATAAATATCAAAATGGATTCGCTGTACTAACCTAAGGCATTTGGCCTATCCTAAAGCATGAAGGTCCTAAAATAGCTAACAGCTGGTGTTCCATTATGTCGATAAAAGACACAAGATTATCTAAAGGCGTAACGAGTTTTCTTTTCGATTTTATGTTGCTTGTTATTGGTATTTACCTGGCCCTTTGGATGGAGAACAAGGTTCAGGATTGGGAAAACAATGATAAGCAGCGCGACTACCTCAATCGGCTCAGCCTTGATCTGCAAGCAGATATTGATTACTTGAAGAACATCAAAAAGCGACAAGAAACAAAAATAACAACTATTGAAAAAGGCATTCAGCTAATTGTCTCAGGGGCAGACAAGACTGATCCTGCATTTGAGGAAATGGCTGTTAATATGGCGCAGAGTGTCAATAACTACTACTTCTTTGAACCTCAAAAGTTTACGTTTCTTTCTATGCGTGAAAGCGGCGACTTTAAGCTAATTAAAGACAATGAAATCAAAACAAAATTACTTGAACTACATCGTCAATACGAATTTCTAGATACGCTTCAGAAGAACTACCTTCAAGGTTTAGACACTGAGTTCATTCCACTATGGATAAGACACGTTAACATGATCACCAATGAAGTATTGGATGACAGTGTTTTCACCAATCCTATTTTCGACAATATGATCGGCTTCGCCTATAACGAAACATCTCAACGTAAAACATTGATTGATGATGTCATTACTCAGGCAGAAACGCTTCAGAAAATGATGCAAGTAGCGAGTAAGAAAAGCGAATCATTTATATAGCAATTAGGTAAACCTCCCTCACCTTTTAGTGCCTAAGTAGCGACCTATTAATCTCACATCGTATAAAAAAGTGCTCTTAGCTTGATCAAACTACAAATGTAGTTTACATTAAAACGACACTTGTAGTTTAAAGAAACGAATATGAATCAAATCAGTAATGCCGAGAAAATCATCATGGATGTGTTGTGGCGCAATTCACCATTAACGTCAAAGCAAATCATGACGGCTTTGGAACAAACATCTGACTGGCATGAAAATACTGTCAGAACGTTACTTAGCCGTTTAACTCAAAAAGGCTTATTAACAAAAGAAAAAGTAAAAAGGGAATACTTCTATACGCCTAACCTGAGTCAGGAGAAATACATTAAAGACGAATCAAAGTCCTTCCTCAGCCGTTTATTTAATGGTGAGATTTCGCCTTTAATAGCAAGCTTCGCAGAACAAGACATGTTGTCAGATAAAGATATTGATGAGATCCAAACCATCTTAGAAGCGCTCAAGAAGGAGCAAAAAAATGAATGATGCTGCTGTTGAGACTCTTACAATGATTTTAGAGTTTAATTTCATTGTTGCCTTCATCCTCCTGGGACGTAAATGGTTGTTAAAAATGTCAGGCCCAATTTGGGTTTATAGACTTTGGTATATTCCCATTGTTTATTTAGCTCTGAGCATACTCACGCTATTTTCCTCATCCCCCGTTTTGCCAGACGAATATAACGTTGCTATACACACCCAAGCAGCGATACAAAAAGTGGTCCCTGAGAAAATAGAAAGCTCATACCTTTATGCCGTTTTTAGCTTTTGGCTAGCAACCTCAACCATCCTCTTTACCTCCGCGGTTCGCAAGCATTGGTTACAAACAAGAAACTTAAAAGCCTCGAACACCACAACATTACCAAACGGCCGTTCAATTCGTACTGTATTCAGTGACAGAATCGTCAGTCCATCTGTGTTCGGGATAATTCACCCGACCTTACTACTTCCAACAGATTTTTATACTCGCTTCACAGCATTACAACAGCAGCTCATTTTGCAGCATGAGATGACTCACGTGCGACGTAAAGACAATTTGTTCAATACAATATGGCTGCTACTAAACTGTCTATTCTGGTTTAACCCTCTATCCTATTTTGCCTGGCGAGCGCTCCGGTTAGATCAAGAACTATCCTGCGATGCTCTGATATTGGAAAAGAGGAATGGTGAAGAAAAGGCTACTTATGGTGAGCTCATACTCGCTATCGCAAATCGTCAACATGCAGTCGCCATGCATTGCGACTTCACGTCATCACTCAACCAAACAAAAGAGAGAATAGTCATGCTAAAAACAACACTAAAACCCAAGATCAATCGTCTCATTGGCGCAGGCATCCTAGGCATTTATGCCAGCAGCAGCTTTGTGCTAGCGCAAAACGAAGTAGGAATAGTTGAAGAGAAGAGTATTCGTTATGTCATCAATTATTACGATGTCCTCACCCGTCATAGCGAGGAGCCTCTTATCGTCGATCAGCAAGCTGTTTTACCTCATCATTGGCTAGGAGCAATCACGCTCGTTTTTACCGACGAACAAAGCCCGCAGCGCGTTGACATGATGCTTGATACAGAACGAGCTGCCTCTGGAGAATTATTAACTAAGGTGAAAATTGATAGCTATAAAGATTATCAAGAAAGGGAAACTCGTGAGCTTGTGTTTGTCGGTGATGAGCTGCAACACACTATTGAGTTTGCCGAAAATGAAATCACCGATCAGCCGTTTAATATCGACTTTTATGTCGAAGAGATTCCTATAGAACCTTCAATCTAAATCGAGACAAATAACGACATATAAGATAAGAATCTCCATACAAAAATACTAAACTTATGATCAAATATTAAAACAGGGTTTAGCGTCAACTCCTTCTAAACCCTTCTCTAAGCCTCTGATTTATATAGCGTGTCATGAAAAGTCAGGTAAATGTCGTGCTAAATTTGTAGCACCAATGTGTCACTCCCTCCATACTTCCAAACATACTTGTCACATATATGGAGTCGATGTGTTTCTATCAGTTAATAAACTCAAGACACTGCGTTCCGAAAGAGGCTGGTCTCAAGAAGTAGTCGCTAAATCTTCAGGCCTATCTGTTCGAACCATTCAAAGAATTGAGGGGAATGGTAAAGCCTCCCCAGAATCTGTTTTAGCGCTGGCTTCTGTCTTTAATCTATCTCCAGAGCAGCTAAAAGCTGAACCAAACGAAGTTGCCGTTAGTTGGACCAAGAGGATCATTATGAAAAATTTTAGTGCATTGATTATTGTCTTAGGAGTCATCTACTTCATTATGTATGTAGGCGCTGACCTATTTAATTACATGGATGGAAATACCTTCGTCTATCTTGCTCTGTTTATGTACGGAACAACTGCCATTACATTTGGCAATGAAGGGTTAATGAATTCTGTACTAGGACTAAAATATCTATTCACTGATGAGCTCGTGGGAGGCTCCCAAGCGCAATACTTGAGCAAGCTATTTAACCATCAAATAAAGTTTTGCTACGGAGGAGCGTTTATTGGCTTAATTGTTGGTTCTATTGCTATCCACACCAACATTGACTCAACAGGCTATGTTTTGCACCGAGCCTATGCAGTCAACATTCTGGTTTTGTTCTATGCAGCCATTTATTGCGAAGTTATTCTTCGGCCACTTAGTACAAAATTAAAAACTTGCGATATAAAACAAGCCCATTAATTTGAAGAGGTAGAATAGATATCAGCATTAGCGGTTTCAACTTCTTGATAGAGGTACCCTAATTCAGATAAGTGAAAGTGTCGGCTATCCGTTGTTAATCTCAACTCTACCTCGCCACCAGAAGCCTGCTCGAATAGTTGGTACTTACCATCATTAAAGCGCTGCCACGCATATCGACTGCCCAACTTTTGCAAATTAAGCAACTTACCTAACATCAGTTCATCACTGTCATAACTCTTAGGAAAAGGCGTAGGTTTTCTATCGTTACCAACATAAAGCTTATTATCTTGATCGACCCACAAACTATTTTGTGGGTCTTCTGCAAACCTTACGTACTGCCATTGTTGGTCCGCAACGCTCAGCTTATTTGTTTTAAGATCATAGAAATGAAGTTGCCATTGGTCTCCGACTTTTAAGCTAAAGGCAATGGTATTGATATCTTTGGCAGATAAGCCTCGAATTTCCTTCTGCCCTATCTCTAACTTGATGTATATACCTTGTTGGGCATCAATCAAGTGGATCTCATTCAATGTTAAGCCGACAATTTTTGAACCATCAGGTAGCCAGTGCAAATCAAAATAATGACGACTATCATTGAACGATGTCAGCTTTTTCTGATTGCCATTGAGATCAGATACCCAAACCTCTTCACTGCCGGATGCCAGACTAATATACGCAACCTGACCACTCGCTTTCGAGTAGGTTGCCAGTCTGTCATCAACTGAATTATTAATAAGCACAATAGGTTCATGAGTCCCATGCTTCCAATAGTGAATGTTTTGATTTACGTGACCAGAAACAAATAGGTAGTCGTTACCATTACTATGCCTATGCGGCGACCTGAGCTGATGCATGCCAGAATAAATCACACGTGCATCATTCCCATTTTGATCGTAACTCACCAGCTCAAATGCAGGATGCTCTCCCATCAATACAACGCGCGTCCCGCTATGGTCCCAAATACCGCAACAGATATAAGCATCCTGTTCAAACAGGAGAGATAATTCATCCGCATCAACATCCAGGCTATAGAAACCTTCCCATTGCTTTTCATCAGGAGACGAGATCAATATCTTGTTGTCAGTCGGGTGCACATCAAATTGACTATTCCCACCTAGCACAAGATCGGGTTGAGCTAATCGTCTCTTTTGCCCTGTCTGAGTGTTAAGCTCATATAAGCTATAGGGTGTATCCGGTCCGGGGGCTTCAGTAAATACAAATCGAGAGTTGCTATGCAGGAATTCAATCTTGCCGTAACTCCCGGCAGGGCATTCATAGATAAGTTCAGGTTCACTTAGTTTGAGCTTATCGAATTGACGCAAAAAGTACTTACAGCTGTCTGATGTTGTCACCAAGTAAGCAATTAAGCTGCCATCTTCATTCCATGATGCGGGCCCGACCCAAGCCTCAGGGCCATGGTTTATTTCAACGCGTTCCTGATTTTCCAATGATTTGATCCAAAGGGACATCTTCTGATTTTTACGCTCAGAATAAGCAAGGTACTTTTGATTGGGTGATACTCTAGGAGCTGACTCTCGCCCTGCTTCTCGGGTTAAAGCTTGGACTTGTCTTATGGTATTTTGGGGAGCAACGGAACGGCTTTGAACTGACCAATACAATAAAACACTAAGTGTAACTAACACAAATGCTGAGATTAGAGTGATGGGAAAGCTCACCAATGCCTTTTGATTATCAACATCGGACTTCTGCTTTTCGTCGTTAACGATTTCCTGCTCAAGTGTTTTTGTACTTTCTACAACCTCAGCTTTTACTGATGCAATGAACTTATAGCCCTTCTTAGGGAATGTTGCTATAAAGCGAGGCTTTTTTGCATCATCATCAAAAGCCTTGCGCAGCTTAGTGACAACCCGGTTAACCGCATTGTCACTGACAACACGACCCATCCAGACATGCTCAATCAGCTGATCACGACTAACAATCTGCTCGGGGTGTTCACAAAAATACTTGAGCAACTCAGCAACCATAGGTTCCAGTTGATGCTGTTCGTCATCGACTTGTAAATGTTGCTGTTTATCGCAAAACAGGTACTGCTCAATCTGCCAACGCACTGGTTGTTGTAACTCACCATCAATGGAATAAACCGCGAAATTAGCACCTTCCAAGCTTTTGGTCACCACAAGTCATAACAAATCATCTTTTTTTCACGAGTTTTTTTCTCCCGAAACCTAGGCTACGCCACAAATCAAAAGCGACAAGAAAGGATTTGCTAAATGACAACATTGAAACCACCAGCGCTCTTATCTGAACTGATGAAACTACTGTTAGCTCTCTTATTATTAGGGACCACTCATTTTGTTATTGCCGAAGAAGATAAAAAAGCCAAGTTGTTATCACCACCTACTTTAGATCAAGCCAAGCTAGAAAAACCCGAAGACATAACACCACTTATGCAGTCTGAAGAGTTTAAGCGAGAGATCATTGAACTAGCGGAATTGGTTAGCCAAGAATTACCGGCTGATTTATCAGTAGCTGACAACATGGCGCTGAACAGTTTGCTCAACAATCATGAAAAGACTTTGGTACTGATTAACTCACAAAAAGAAGCAAACAGTTTTTTCTATCATAAAGTCTTTTCTGAATTCTTTAGTAAGAAAGGAACAATCAATAAAAAAGTCAAAGCAAACGCTAGCCCAAATGAAGGTGAGCTCCTCACACAACACATGCGGCATCAGTTTAACTCGCTCTCGAATCAAGAATTAAATCAGGCAAATTACAGTTTAGGTTGGAGCTTGTCTCTAGGTAGAGATTACCTACTCGCAATATTCAAACGTTACCGGGATATTTCAGAGCTATCCCCAGAACAAGCTATCCATTTAGTGAGTAACTATCAACTCTACCAAGTTTACGACAAGATACTTCCTATCAGCGAGAAATTACTCCCCGAAGTACTCTCTTCACGCTTTATCATCGAACCCAATGTTCTGATAAAAACCCAAGAAGGTATTACGCTTTCCGCCGTTATTGTCAGACAAAGAGGAGTAAAAGCTAAGCTTCCAGCCGCTTTTCAATTCACCATTTACGCTGATGAAAAATGGCACATCAACACCGCAATAAAGGCTGCGTCACACGGCTATGTAGGTGTTATAGCTAACACTCGAGGTAAAAGACTCAGCCCAGACGAAATCGTCCCTTGGGAGCATGATGGAAAAGACGCCACAGCAGTTATCGATTGGATCACCAAGCAAAGTTGGAGCAATGGCGACGTTGTCATGTATGGCGGTAGTTACCTTGGATTTACCCAATGGGCAGCAGCTAAGTACATGCACCCGGCACTTAAAGCAATAGCACCTTACGCAGCTGCAAATCCGCTGACCGGCCTTCCCATACAAAACAACATTTTTATAACGCCGAACTACCAATGGGCTTTTCATGTCACCAATAACAAAACCATGGACCATTCGGTTTATGCTGATTGGGAACACTGGAATAATGTTCACAAAGAACTCTTCGAGAGCGGACGCGCCTTCAGAGATATCGACAAGATAGAAGGAACGCCGAACCCTTGGTTTCAAAAATGGCTTAACCATCCTGAGTTTGATGAATATTATCAAGCTATGCTGCCATACCAAGAGGACTACACCAAAATCGATATTCCCGTGCTCAGCGTAACCGGTTACTTTGACGGCGGGCAGATCTCAGCAATCGATTTTCTGAATCGCCACTATAAATACAACTCAAAAGCTAACCATACTCTGCTTATAGGACCTTATAGTCATGGAACAGCGCAAGGTAAACCACGCGATTTTCATAGCAACTACAAACTCGATCCTGTCGCATTAGAGAAGGATACAGAAGCAATCACTTTTGCCTGGTTTGATCATATTTTATATGGCACTCCGAAACCCGAATTATTGAAAGACAAAGTTAACTATCAGCTCATGGGCAGTAATAAGTGGCGCCACCTTCCGTCGTACAAAGGTATGAATTCAAATGCATTTTCGTTCCACCTAAGCTCACAAAAGGATAGCGATGGTTACTACAAACTACTTACTGGCGTTAAACCTAACACTGACTTTGTTAAACAAGTAGTGGATATGTCTGACCGTACAACGCAACACAACCTTGAACCGAGAACTGTTATTTCAGATAGCTTAGGAGACCAAACTGGGCTTATTTTTATGACTGCCCCTATGCAAGAAAGTGTTGAGTATGCAGGCGCAGTAACAGGGTACTTCTCACTCGCTATAAATAAACAAGATGTTGATATCGGCTTTAACCTCTACGAGATAGACAGTGAAGGTAAAGCCTTCCACTTAACACACTATATGAGCCGAGCTAGCTATGCTGAGGATATGGGAAAACGCCACCTGCTCACCCCAGGAAAAAAAGCACAAATTCCCATTATTAACGGCAGAATGACAGCCAAACTGATCAAAAAAGGCAGTCGCATAGCTATGGTATTAGATGTAAATAAGAACCAAGGAGCCCAAGTTAATATGGGAACTGGTAAAGACGTTAGCGACGAAACCATCGCAGATGCAGGAGAGGCCCTAGAAATAAAGTGGTTCGCCGACAGTGAAATCAATCTTCCAATCAAAGCTTGGCGCCAATAACAAAGCAATTATGATATGTAAGAGCAGGATTTATCCGCGAAGAACTGTGCTCTTTAAGCCCCGTTCGTAGCTCGACTCCATGGATGGAGGAGTTAGAGCGAATCAGGAGCCCGAGCCCAAAAGCTTGCTCCTACAAGGGACATCTTTATTGTAGGAGCAGGACTTGTCCGCGAATAATCAGGCTTTTTAAAGCACATTATTAACTTCGTTCAAACGTGTTAAAATTACAATTAGGAGCTAAAGCATTTAAGGCTATTAGCTCAGTTACTTTATGAAAAGTTAATCAATTTACCTCTAAATAAGGGACTATTTTTATGAAAAAAATACTGTTTTTTGTTCTCGCACTTACGTCATTTAACTCACTAGCAGCCTTCAACTGTACTGTCACGATTAAGAGAGTATTAATCTATGCGAATGGCGCAGTGAATGTTCTTCACACTGGACGCAATGACTACACTGTTGTTTGCAATCTGGGTTCAGAATACAAAGGTGTCGGCGTCACAACCTGTGCTATGTGGGCAGGAATGCTTCAAAATATCCAAGAAAACAAGAGTCGTGCAGGATTCTACTACAATGGTGAAGGTTCATGCGCTACCTTACCCGTATATGGAAATGCACCTGCTCCAGTCTACATTGGTACGATAGAAGAAGTAAGTTAATCAGTGATTTGTAGGAGCTGGACTTGTCCGCGAACAACCATACTCTTTAAGCTTTGTTCGCAGCTAAAGCGTGCTCCTACAAGCAACATTCTCTTCAGGACTCTTTTCAATCTGTCTGACGACGTCAAAACGCTTGGATAGAATAAAAGCGGTGCACGACAGCATCAGTGCAATAACAACCGCACCTACCCATTGAATTTCTAAAAAGTTCGCGGTGAACAATAAGGTCAGTAAGCTCATAAGTAATACATTCCCCACAAAGTAATGAGGTTTACCAAAGCGTTCGACACTAATGTTCAGATTGTCTGTATATAAACGGATGAGCGAATCCAAAGAGTTAATCACAAAAACGATACCAACACACACCATAATGCGATTGAAAATCACCGATGTTTCGAGAGCAAGTAAGTGATTGTAATAGAGCACAGCAAACCAGATAGCGATAGGGATTGACGGCAAAGCCATCATAGCCAGTAGCAACTGATAAGTCCGAAGGCCACCAACAAAACGTGCCGTAAACTGACCAATCATAATGCTCCAAGCAAACCACCAATACAGATAAAACTCATGGTAATCATTAAGTGGCAAAACAAAGTGATGGATATTTTCAAAGTACCCAAACAATAGAGGAAAAGTACTTAGTAATCCTGCCAGCGTTCCCTTAGCAGACAGAACAACTCCTGCAGCTATCAATAAAATAAGCCCGAAGAACAACCAAGTACTGGACACACTCAACTTACGTACATAGCTGACATCAGTACTTGAATAAACCGCAAATGCAATGACACTCAGCGCAATACCATAAAAAGCAAAACTGATTTCTTGCTCACTTTTTAGTGCTGGTAAATACCAAGGGAGGTTACTCAACAGCAAGTAAGCGGTAAATGCACATGTCCCAATGATCACGAGGTTATTGATGAACTTCACTATCGGAATTTCAAAGAATCTGACCCGAGGTTCAATAATGCAGAAGTAGAAACAAGTCAGAAAGTAAAAGCTCCAAATCAGAAAAGCCCAAAAACCAAATTCAATCGCAAGAGGATTGGTGAAGCTATACTCAGGATTATTCGCGATGTCTGCATAGCTTCCGAATTCCGTCAGTGGAAACATGATTAATCCAACATCTAAACCTGAAGTGAAAAGTATTGCAAGAAAAGTAAAGGTGCTGACCGGAGTAACGCCAACACAACGCATGTTGCCCCACTTTAGGAGAATGATCCCAATGGCAATTAGCGTAAAGAAAATGCCTATTGTTAGCCAAGTCGTCAAAATACGACCTTTTTTTGTTTCTCTTTTGAGCTCTGTTCGGTGATAGCACTTTCCTTTTATTAAGAGGGTCGCGGACCGTTATCTATTTGATTACTGACGTTTATCTACCAGATCGCTGACCATTATCTACCTGGTCGCTGACGGCTCTGCCATTGGTTATCGCCTTCCACCTTAACATTTACAGGCGCTAAGGTCTTACCTTTAATCAAATCAGCAGCTCGCTCAGCAACCATAATGGTCGGAGCATTCAAGTTTCCGTTTGGGATAGTCGGAAAAATAGAGGAATCAACAACTCTCAAGTTTTTAATACCAATTACCTTGGTTTCAGAGTCGACAACAGCCATATCATCGTTTCCCATTTTACATGAGCAGGATGGGTGATAAGCACTCTCTACATTTTCTCTAACGAAAGTATCTATCTGCTCATCGGTTTGAACACCTTCCCCAGGCTGGATTTCCTCACCTCGGTATTCATCGAATGCTTGTTGATTGATGATTTCACGCGTTAGCCGCACACAGTCTCTAAAACCCTGAATATCATCTTGATGCTGGAGATAATTGAACTGTATTTTGGGAGGAGTATTAGGAGAATCAGAAACAACCGTCACCTGCCCTCTACTTTTGGGCTTATTGTGACCAATATGCACCTGAAACCCGTGCCCTGCAAATGCCTCTTTCCCATCATATCGCATAGCAGCAGGTAAGAAGTGATACTGTAAATCAGGCCATTCAACGCCCGCTTGTGAGCGAATAAATCCACAAGATTCGAAATGATTAGTTGCTCCTAATCCCTCTTTGGTCAAAATCCACTTCACGCCAATTTTCAGCTTACTCCACCAATCCAGCTTTCCATTCAGTGTAATAGGTTGGAGGCACTTAAACTGAAAATAGAATTCAAGGTGATCTTGCAGATTCTCTCCCACACCGGGCAGCTCATGTGCACATTCAATCCCTGCTTTGGTTAATACCTCTTTGTTTCCGATACCAGAGAGCTGCAATAAATGCGGCGAACCAATAGAACCTGCACTAAGGATAACTTCTTTATTACAGACAACGTCTTGAGCTTTACCTGATTTCTCATAGCGAACACCTACCGCGACTTTATCTTCCAACAAGATTTTGTGAACGAGGGCATGGGTAATGACAGTCAAGTTGGAACGTTTCATCACAGGTCTAAGATAAGCATTTGCCGTTGAAGCACGGCGTCCATCTTTAACCGTCATATGCATGGGACCAAACCCTTCTTGCAAAGCGCCGTTGTAATCAGATGTCTCAAAATATCCAGCTTCTGCGCCTGCTTTGATAAAGGTTCTGTACAACGGGTTTTGCATCTGATTACCATTGTGGACACCTAGCGGCCCTTTATCTCCGCGATATTCGTCTCCACCAAACGCCCAACTTTCAGCTTTTTTAAAATAGGGCAAACAATGCGCATAATCCCAATTCTCAGCGCCATGTTCTTGCCACTCATCAAAGTCCTTAGCATGCCCTCTCACATAAACCATACCGTTGATAGAAGAAGAGCCACCAAGCACTTTGCCTCTTGGGCAATGCATTATGCGATTGTCTAAATAAGGCTCAGGTTCCGTTTCAAACTGCCAGGCGTACTTTTGTGTATTCATCGGGATAGAAAGCGCGGTTGGCATTTGAATAAAAATGCTCTTATCGCTTCCTCCTGTCTCCAACAATAAAACACTAACGTCTGGGTTTTCCGTCAAACGGTTAGCGAGTACACAGCCTGCGGAACCAGCACCAACAATGATGTAGTCATAATGCGTTTGCATAGTATTAGAAAGGGCTATCTAGCGGTTGGAGGCCGACATAAACCGATTTCAACTGAGTGTAGTGTCTTAGCGTCGCTAAGCCATTTTCACGACCGATTCCTGATTGCTTGTAACCACCAACGGGCATTTCTACAGGAGACAAACCATAACTATTAATCCAACAAATTCCCGCTTCGAGTTGGTGTATTACTCGATGGGCACGAGTAATATCTTGAGTAAAGACACCCGCTGCCAATCCAAGATGAGTATTGTTCGCTCGCTGAATGACTTCGTCTTCACTGTCGAAAGTTAAGACTGCCATCACAGGGCCAAAGATCTCTTCTCGACAAATAGTCATGTCGTCATTGCAATCAACGAACACTGTGGGCTCTACAAAATATCCCTCTGGTGCAGACTCTGGCTGTAAGGCTTTACCACCACACAATAAACTTGCACCTTCATTGATGCCCTTCTCGATATACCTCATCACAAGTTCATGATGTTTCTTCGAAATCAACGCACCAAAATTCGTTTCGGGGTGCATAGGATCGCCAGCGACAATATTCGATTGAATACGCGCTAATAGCTTTTCATTAAATGAATCTGCTATTTCTTTATGTACGAAAACACGAGTGGCATTAGTGCATATCTCACCTTGCGTGTAGAAGTTACCCAACATGGCAGCAGAGATAGCGTTATCGATATCAGCATCGTCAAAAATAATCAGCGGTGACTTGCCGCCTAATTCCATAGTCACGTCTTTTAATGACCCTGCAGCAGAGCTCATGACTTTTTTACCTGTTCCCACTTCACCGGTAAAAGACACTTTTGCAATCTCAGGATGTTGGCTCAACCAAGCACCTACTCGCCCATCTCCTTGAATCACATTAAACACACCGGCAGGTACGCCTGCTTCGATAAATATCTCCGCGAGTTTTAAGGCACCCAATGGCGTTTCTTCAGACGGTTTAAATACCATGGCGTTACCACAAGCCAAGGCTGGCGCAGATTTCCAACAAGCAATTTGAAGTGGATAATTCCAAGCACCTATGCCAGCACAAACACCCAAAGGTTCAGGGCGCGTATAGTAAAAGTCACCACCGACTTGCTGCTGATTACCTTCAATAGCAGGTGCAAGGCCAGCGAAAAACTCAATGGCGTCTGCGCCGGAATGAACATCAACAACGCTAGCTTCTTGCCAGGGTTTGCCTGTATCTAAAACCTCAATTTTTGCCAGTTCGTCATTTCGCTCACGCAATAACGCAACCGCCTTTTGTAGTATCCTAGCTCTATCAATAGCCGCTAATGAAGACCACTCTTTAAAACCTCTATGAGCACTTTCTATGGCTCTTTGCTGAACAAACTCATCAGCGATTTCAACATGATAGATAACCTCTGCTGTAGCAGGATTAATAACATCAAAAGTTTCACCACTTTGATTAGCCAAATACTGACCATCAACAAAATTCTGATAACGAGGTAACGACATTAACATCCTCTAAAAATTGCTAAGACCTAAGCTTCATCCAAACGAGTTAAAAACGCCAAAGTGCGCTTCAACATTTCTTTATGCATTGGATTGGGAGATGGGAAACTACATGGCGTCACTTCTTCAAGTTGCGACATATCAAACTGCATTTGCTCAACCTGCTTTTCATTCACCGGTACATCGGCATGACAAACGTTCATTTCTAAAGGAATAGCAAATAGGTCGTTAACACCTTTGTTATTTGCCATTAGAGACTCTATGCCAGTAAACAGTGTTGTTTTATCTGCGACTGAATGCGCCGAAAACAAATAAGTGTTCAATGGTTTAGTTTCCATCAACTCTCTGTTTTCATTAATAATGTTCATCAACATCAGCGCGCCATGCTTCGCAACGCCAGGGTATTTGTATCGATTAGGGCCATCTGACTGATAATCACCATCCAACAAACGAGCAACCATACCGATTCCCCAGATACTCAACATGCGCTCTGCCGAGTCATCTAATTGCATCGCACCAGAATACAACATCAACCCTTCTAGCTTTGGATTATCATGTGACATAAGGTAATTAAGCGCTAACGCTCCGCCAGTTGAGAAGCCACCAATCACTAACCTGTCGCTGAACTCTGGTGCAATACGCATGATATTCTGTACGTGAAGTTTCCAGCGCTCAGACAGCTCTGTGTCTTCCATATCTGTATCGGCATCTTTCAAGCCGTGACCAGGCACCAAGGCAACAATCACGTTATAACCTGCGTTATGTATGGTCTCTGCAATACTTTTAAAGAAGAAAGGAGAATCACTCAGTCCATGAAACAAAACCACAACCTTATCGGTCATTTTTCCATGATGAAGGATAAATGGAGCATTGCCTGCATTCCTTAGCATAGGAGAGCAAACGCGGTACTCACCGGTTTTCACAATTTCGCACTTTGATGTTTGTCCCAATTCATCAGCATATAGCTGATTGAATTGCTCCAAACCCGACGCTATGGTCTGCGCGTTAACGGAAACTGAACACAACGCAACAATCGCAAGGCATAAGCTAGTAAATCGTTTCATACAAAGATAGAGTCCTTATTTATATTTACCACTGAGAATATCAGATACTGAGGCATTATGACGAAAATAACCCAACGAATATTTGTACTGGCATGGCTTAGCTTATTTTCAAGCCTCGTTTTAGCTCAACAAGCTGAAACATCAGCACCTGAAGTCATGGATCAACAACAACTGGAAAGTATCGTACGAGATTTTGCCGATAATGCCAAAGGCGGTGGTGGTGTCGTCGAATTCGTGTATAACAACGTGCCCATGGCAATGCTCTCAAATGCAGAATTTGATCGCATGCGTATCGTCGCGCCGATCATTCGCTACCAGGAGCTTTCTCGCCCGGAAATTGATGCTGCTTTGGCGGCTAATTACCACAGAGCTTTAGATGCACGCTATGCCTTGAGTGATGGCGTTTTATACTCGGTTTATATCCACCCTCTTTCCAGTATGAACGAAGTCCAGCTCCGTTCGGCCATATTCCAAGTATCAAACTTAGCGCTATCTTTTGGTGACCAATTCTCAAGTGGTGTGTTGGATTTTGGTGCAGCTCAGAACCAAAACCCACAAAACTAAAGTATTGCCTTCTGCTATATACCCAACATCATTGAAAATAACTAACTGCGACAAACGAGTGTTTTTAAGGATGAAGGGTATATACCCATGCTACCTCGAGACACTAGGTTTCAGCTGGAGAAAAAAATGATTGATGCTGCGTTGCACTGATTTGAAAGGTGGCCACATTCCTGCATCAGTGCGCCTTGTATTGAAAGCACTGCGATAGCTCTGAAATTAGGGTCTTGAGGTAGTATGGGTATAATAGTCATGGACTTATAATGAATATATGACTACGCTTTCAATAACATAGCTTCTTTTACTGGGCCCAAACTAACACATGATCTTATATCGCTTTTTAGGCTATTTTTTTGTCGCTCTAGGCGGTATTGGTGTTGTGCTTCCCTTACTCCCAACAACGCCCTTTATTTTGGTTGCAGCGGGTTGCTTTGCACGCTCCTCCCCTCGTTGCCATCAATGGTTGCTTAACAATAAAGTCTTTGGACCAATGATTGTCGACTGGCAAGAACATCAATGCATCTCCGCAAAAACAAAAGTTGTCGCGGTCAGTAGTATGATTGTCTTTGGTGGATATTCGGTATTTTTCGCCATGCCTACGCTGACGTTTAAGATTATCGGGGCACTTCTTGTGTTAACAGGATTAGTATCTGTGCTAAGACTCAAAACCTGTACAGGCTGCCGCCAAGCAGAAGCTAGTTAGACTGGACTCAGGCTACGTTGCAACGCTTTTGACCATACATTAGCAAGTCACTTTCTATAAGTAACTCGCTGATCCCTTTCTCATTAGAAGGTTCTATATCGACAACACCATAACAAAAAGAAAGCGCGTAACGTTTATCATTTTGTTGATTGAATTGAGCAAGAGAGTTTTCTAGCACTTGAACTTTTTCAAGTACATCATCCCTGTTTGCGTCATCCATCAGCACGACAAATTCATCGCCACCAATTCTGGCAAATAACCCAGAATCATCAAAAGTTTCTTTAAGAGATTGAGCAAAAGCAGCTAAGGCTTTATCTCCTTCATGTCGACCGAACTCTTGGTTGATAAGCTTAAACTGATCAAGATCTAACGTAAGCAGTGAAGAGCGTTTGCCATAGGTTTGGCATGCATTGAGATTTCTTTCAGCTAGCACTAAAAAGCCAGCTTTGTTTGTCATATTGGTTAGGTAATCTGTTGAGGCTACCTGAAAGGTGGCGAACTCTTGTTCAATCATTGATGTTAGGTCTTTGAGAATGTCCTTCTCTTCTTTCGATAACTGCCTAGGTACACGATCAATTAAGCACAGCGTTCCTAATTTCAACCCCGCAAGAGAGTATATCGGACACCCTGCGTAAAAACGTATATGAGGCTCTCCAGTCACCAATGGGTTATCAGCAAACCTGGGATCCTCTTCTGCATCCTGAACTTCAAATATTTCATCACCCAAAATTGTGTGACCACAAAATGAAATATCTCTTGGTGTTTCCAATGCCTCTAAACCAACCCGCGATTTAAACCATTGCCTATCAGAATCTACCAAGCTTACCAGAACGATAGGCACGTCGAATAAACGCTTAGCCATACGCGTCACTCGATCAAATCGATCTTCTGATTGAGTATCTAAAACACTCAATGATTTAAGAACACTAACGCGTGCTAATTCGTCAGTGGGAAACTCAGGGGCAACCAAAGAAAAAACCTTTTAAGCTTATGTGTCAAAAAGAACACGAATACTAGCCTAGCTGTTAGAGAATCGTGATTAACAATTAGTCTCATATAATCTAGCTATATAGGTATTAGCTGCAACAAAGCAAATAGTTATATACCCAAAGCCCGACTAAGATCATTAATAAACCTATATAAAACAATAGCTAATATAAATTTAGCTAGTCTTAATCATTATTAATTGGCATTGGGTAAAAGTCGATATACTGCATGCATCCATTTCACTAACTCCCTTTCTAATTTGTAACAAATTTATACCGACCGATAAGCTGATGGTGTTTTATAGCAATCCAGCTTTTTTAACACTTAAGTAGGTATTAATGACGTTTGAGGTCAGCTCCTGCGACGGTGCATTGAGGCAAATAACACCCTGCTTTTTGAGCTTCTGGAAATTTCGTTCTATTGACTGATGCAGAGTTTGTGCAGAGCCAAACATTAGCGCTTGCTCAAAGGTATCGACATCTTTATTAGATACTGATTGATACACAGGTTCTGCGATACTGATGACAGCAACTAGATGCTTTTTCTGCAATAAACGAACAGCACTCAATAGGTCAGAAAAATCTTCATCACGCAAACAACTCACCAGCAAAATAAGAGCCCGCTTTGGCTGCCGTTGAAGAAGATCTTGTGCCGCTTGCAAGTAGTCGCTGGCAATTTTCTCAGGATACAAATCGTAAAAGTGATGCAGTATTCGACCGACACTTTGCACACCTTTCATTTGCCCTAGCCAACGAGTTTCACTTCCGAAGCTTTGCAAACTCAGGTTGTCGCCATTTTTAAGCGCTGTGTGTGACAATAAAATCAGCGAGTTCAAGGCATGGTCGAAGTAACTCAACTCGTCATCGTGTACTCGCATCCTTCTGCCGGCATCCAACATAATGATGACATGTTGATTTTTCTCTTCCTGGAACTCTTTAGAAATCAATTTATTAAACCGGCTGGTCGCACGCCAGTCGATTTGTTTTAAGCTTTCACCTTCACGGTATTCCCTGAGCTGTCGAAAATCCATGCCCGAGCCACGTAAGTTAAACTTCTTTAAACCAGCTTGTTCGAGGTTAACACTACCGTTTAGTCCGGCCATGTCAGTAATTGCATTAAAATTAGGGTAAACCTTCACTTCTGTGAGATGTTCGTAGTGCCAATTAAACTGCCAATACCCAAGTAAAGACACCAGTCTCAATTCAGTTATTTGTATTGACGCAGCACCTCTTTTTTTGGGTGTAACTAAATAGGATGTATCTACCACTTCACCAGGTTGCAAGGTTTTAGCAATAGGTTGATGACGGGCGCGCCAATATCCAGGGATATGCTCTGAAAGCTCTATCTCATAACTGGTGTTACCATCATTGGCCACGCTGAGTTTGACTTCTTGCTCGACATTGACGGACAAGTTAGTTGGCATCGAACGATGAAGTCGTAAATAAGGCTCTCGACGACTTCTCACCCAGTCAATTAATATCACTAGTGCTAACCAAGCTGCCACAACTAACGGTAGGAAATGTAGCTCCAATGTATCTGAATAGATTG
Organism: Alteromonadaceae bacterium M269; assembly: GCA_004353515.1. Lineage (GTDB taxonomy): Bacteria > Pseudomonadota > Gammaproteobacteria > Enterobacterales > Alteromonadaceae > M269. The sequence continues at coordinate 332,469 of SMNZ01000007.1, forward strand.
CCAATGCAGGTATTACCAAACTAAAAACACATAAAGCACCTAAATGCTTTAGGAGTTTTATGCTTGGTCGAAATCCGGCTCTAATCATTGTCTTGGTGCAGGCACTTTTTCAATAATAGCCGACAATACCTGTTCATTTGTCACACCTGATATTTCTTGGTCGGCAGATAAAATAATTCTGTGGCGCAACACTGGGAGTACCATAGCTTTCACATGGTCTGGCATAACAAAACCATGTCCCTCCAGCAATGCTTTGACTTTAGCTGCTTGAATAAGAGCAATGCTCGCTCTCACCCCGGCACCATGCACTATGCCTTGCCATTCTCTTGAAGTTCTAACAATGTTTACGGCATATTCAACTAGCCGTTCATCAACCAAAACTTTGGTTGCCGCTTCTTTCAACGCCAACACATCTTCCAGCGAGACAACAGCTGGTAATGAGTGATTGAATTGGCTCTGACCGCTTTGTGTTACCGCTAGGGTCAATTGAACCTCTGCATCAGTATCAGGATAATCAACCTGCACCTTCATCATAAAGCGATCTAATTCGGCTTCTGGCAGCGGATAAGTTCCCTCATTATCGATGGGGTTTTGCGTCGCAAGAACCATGAAGGGGTTGTCGAGCGGATAGCTGTTACCGTCTATGGTAATTTGATGTTCTTGCATAACCTCTAACAAGGCCGCTTGAGTTTTCGCTGGCGCTCGGTTGATTTCATCAGCAAGCAGTAGGTGCGTAAAAGCAGGGCCTTTTCTAACTTCAAATTCACTGGTTGCCATATTAAGCATGGAGTGACCGGTAACATCAGCTGGCATCAAATCAGGTGTAAACTGAACCCTTTTGTAATCAAGGGCAATACTTTGCGCTAAAGCTCGAATAAGAAGCGTCTTACCCAGCCCTGGAACACCTTCGAGTAAAACATGGCCTCCAGCCAAAAAAGCGACAATCACTTGTTCTAGAACATCGTCTTGCCCTACTAGCACTCGACTAACATTTGCCTTTAACTCGGCAATTTTAGTGCGTGATTGCTCTAATGTTTCGTTATCTAATACATTGTCACTCATAACATCTTCCTGAGTTGTTGTAGCCCTTTCATACATTGCGTGAATTGAGCCTGATTAAGCTTGCCCTGACCGTATAGAATCAGCTCTACTGCGTCGGTCTGCATACCAGAGAGTTCTGAAACTAACGTTATAACTTTCTTTTGTTCTGCGTTCTTGGTACTGGGCCATTTTTGATTAATCTTTAAGAATATGGCTCCGCGTACATCAGTTATCATCTGTTCTTGCTTGTCGTTCTCCCAATAGTAGTCACCGGCAACCCTTATATGGTCGGAGAAACGCGTTTGTTCTTCTTCATCTGTTTTGATAACACCACCAAAACGCTTACTTAAATACCAAATACACAAGCAAATAAATAAACCAAAGAAAACGACAAAAGCCGGTGAATAATCACGTAATAAAAGTGTCCAGTGAGGAAGCTCTTTTGGATTGACGATGTAGACCTTATCTGAGTTTTCTAATAACCCAATCATCAAGATGGCATTGTCATAATCATCAATTTGATAATTGTCCCAAATATAGGTCTCGGTCATTAACGTAATTAGCCCCTCACCGTGATCAATTTGGACGAAAACACTGCCGTCGTCATTACCCGCAGTGTAAGAAACATTACTGTCGTCGAGGACATAGATCCGATAATCAGTTTCTAATGAAACCTCTATTGGGTGAGAAGAAGGATCTGTCATATAAGTTAGTTCTACATCGGGTTCACCATCATTGATTTCCATGTTTGCCGTACCTTCAGGAACCACAACATCAAGCTCTTCATCTTCTTCCAATTCAAGCCATTCGATACCAACACCCAACTCGTTCAATAACTCATTACCTCGATGAGAGCCGGTATCTTGGCTAAAGCTATTCATCGATACCACAAGAAATCCGCCGTCCTCTACCCATTGCAGCAATCGTTTCGCTAAAGTTTTAGGAATCGCAGCTTCGGCATCAGTAAGCAGAATGCTGTCATCAATAGTGGGAGTTACTGAGTTCGTGTTACTTGAAAATAGCCTGCGATAATCTTCTTCGATGACAACCGAAATATCGATTCGCTCAAGCAAGGATTGCATTGCCAAGTATTCATTTTTACGAACTTCAGGATTGGTGGATGACTCTCGTTCAGCTTCAAACACCTCTATACTCATGACGATATAAGTTGTGATGACAAGCAGCAACAAACCGAGTAATAGCCGAACAGTGGGTTGTCGATTCATATGCTCTCACCCCTAGCTACTTTTCCGAATAAGCCTTGCCATAGCTCAACGAGATGTTGCATTTGTTCACTGGCAGGCCACTGGTGAGCCCAGGCCAATTTCACCCAAGTATCAATCAGTTGCCCCATAAACTGACTCGACTCGCTATCAGCCTCTTCAGTTATACAGGCCAGACATTCTGACTCCGTCATCGATTCCTTTAAAGGTAAAGCATATTTCTGGTGTAACTGAATTAAGCTACTTACGAGCAACAGCGACAAGGCTTGTCGGTAAGCGCTCTCTTGGAGCAATTTTTCAAGCTCGTCTGGAATATTTCTAGGTAGCGTCGATTTCTTATAACTACGACTAAAAGAAGGCAGATCCACTTTATCTCTTTTGGGTAAGCGATAATTTAAAAGTCGACTAATATGCTCTCGACTTAACCAAAGTATTGCCCCAAGCAACAGTGTAAATACGACCCATAGGATAACTTCCGAAAACTTGGCCAACATGGCAAAGAAGGCCAGCCAGCCAGACATATCCGGCTTTTCTTTATCTTTGTCTTCTTCAAATTCCCATTTCCATCCGGTCCAACGCCAATCTTTGTAAGTCTCTTTTTCGCTGAAAGGAGGGCTATTAAAAACATCTTGGAGCGCTTCATTTATTTCCGTGTGTCTCGCAGGAGTTTCTTCTTCCTCCTCACTAGGAGTGTCATTTTCCTCAATAACGTCTGCGCTTTGCTCTTCTTGTAAGCTCAGTGCTTTTGTATCGGGTGTCGTAAACCCTAAAAAGCACAGAACCAACAGCGCCACGACACCTTGTTTTTTATCCGATGCCGCTTGCTTCATTTTCTTGAAGTTGAGTTCAATGTCCCACCCTTCCAGCAATATACGACGATTCAGATAAGCGGCAAACGAACCACCAACATACAAAGGCGCTACAGCAACCATGGCAATGTACCAAAGCGTGTTATACCAAAGAGCATAATCCGTCATTAAAGTACCAAACTCATCAAAGAGATTAAGTTCTACAGTCTCGGGCAATAGCATATTTATCATTGCCACCAATCCTAAGATAATGAAGAACTCCCAGTGCGCACATATGACCGTCCACCAACCAGTGTTGTTGTCATTAGTTTGATGCAGCACTCGCAAGCGTGACGCCCGCCTTTCACCAGTCAGTCCTTCTAGCTGCGCAACAGGAACATTAAACGCACGACTTGGGGACAACCGTAACCAAGTAATACTCGCTAACCAAAGCGGTTTGATTTGTGAAGGCCAGGCTTTGAGCGTTTCAGATATAGTCACTCTTTGCCCAAAAACCTCTCGACTATAGATATACAGCAAACCTCTTTCAAACCAAGGTTTGAGCAGCCAAAGCAGAAACATGCCATATTCAGTACTAATAAAGTTTAGGGCAATAAAGAACGGCAGTGTCACCAGCAACATAAAGCCATAAAGGGGTTTCCACCACCTGAATGCCATACGGCAACCTAAATCAAAAGCCTTCCAACTATTTCGAGGCTGGGTGGATATTGCTAGCTGATCAATGTGCATTCTTAGCTCGCTTAAAGGTATAAACAAGAACACATAACCAACAAATAGCGCCAACCGTATATTTCACAGCATTAGGGATTGTTTGGCTTGAGGACCAGAATGCCTCAACAAAAGCCGCAATCACTAACAACAAGAAGGCACCAAAAACAACGGGAACGACACGTTTGCCTGTTTGCTTGAGTGCGTCTGCCCTCGTCAGTTCTCCAGGTGCCATTAAACGATACCCCATCACAAATCCTGCGGCTGCCGACAATACGATCGCCGTGAGCTCAAACGAACCATGAGTGACCACAAAAGAGAAGAAGGTCGAGCCATATCCAACGTTAACGATATGCCCACTGATCGTGCCGATGTACATGGCATTGAAAAATAATATATAGAGCGCACCAAACCCCAAGAGTAAACCGCCAACAAAAGATCTAAATGCAATTGAGATATTGTTGAGTATGTAGTGACCAAACATCAAGAAGTCACTATCAGACGCCCTTTCTTCTTTAAAACGTTCAGAAGAGGGGTCATACATTTCCTCAATGCCTACTACTTGAGAATTAGGTATGACATGACGAATAAAGTCGGGCTCGTAAATAGTCAAGACAAATGCAATTAAGCCCACACCGTAAAACAGCGCATGCGCCCATATGATTGCTATGCGCATCTCAGTCAAATGCCGAGGAAATACATCCTTAATAAAATGCAGGAACGGAGATACTACTCGATTTGTTGGTTTGTAGAGTTGCTGTTGTCCGCGCAGTAGGAGTTCATTCAAATGACTGATAACTGCCGGACTGTAGTGACGGCTTTTAGCAATGGCTAGGTCATGGCTCAACTGCCGTAACATTTTTGGCAAATCATGTTGTCGCGCTAACTCTTTATCTTCTAACACCCTTTCGAATAAGACCCAGTCAGCCTCTTTCTGTTTAGCGAAATCAAACTGCTTCATGATTTACCCACCAATCTCGAGGCAATCGAATTCAGGGTGTTCACGGCTTCTTCTCCTTTGCAGCCAATAATATCTTCCAATTGTTCCGCCAACTCGATTTTTCGTTCAAGGCTTAGCTGTTTACCCCGTTCAGCGAACGCAACAATGGCTTTCTGCTCTTCCAGCGTCATTGAAATATTTTGGACCGGTGCATCTTCTACGTTGAGTTGATTCAGCTCGGCAGGCGGTTCCTTGTATACCACCATAGTTCCGGCAACATAATCGCCTATACGTTGGAATTTAACGGAAAACAACATACAAACCATCCCAGCCAGATAACCAAACGGAAGGATATCTATTGTCCGAAATAAGTTACGCAGCATCGAACCAGGTAAGGTAACAGGCAAACCATTATCGTACACCACAATGAGCCCGTATGTTTTCTTGCCAGGTGTAGCTCCATTGTAGATTTCAAAAACCACTGGGTAGAGCCATTCCAGGAAAAAATAAACAATAAATAAGATCCCTAACCCGAACTGACCTGTAAACGACAATATAATCGCGGCGACTATGTAAATCGCTGTGCGAATCAACATATCAATCACGAAAGCCATTGTTCGTGCGCCTAACCCAGCAGGGGTTAGCATAATATCGATGCCTTCAGCTGTTTCCAGCAAATAGCGGTTATCGAGTTTCAAGAAGTTTTCGCCTATCGTCTAGCGAGAAAGTTGGATTCTGGATTAGCGCATAAATACCAATTAGAATTAAATTCAGCTTCAGGCGCTTGATAGACATTGTCTGAGGTCATATTTGATAATTCCTTTTAAGTGAATTTCTGTCCTGCTCGTTCAGATTGAGGCGCTACTATGCCACCTCAGACAAGGTTTTGTAAAGATTAGCTTTTGCTGTCGCTTAGAGAGCTTCAATAACAGCGACATATCCTCCGCCTGAGGCTAAATTGATCCTAATATCAGCACCGTCTGACACTATAGCTTGACCTTGTTTGAACGAACTTGCGTTCTCTGCGACATTGACACCATCTTCCCAATACTTAAGCCGATATCGTCCTTTTCCAAGAAAATCCATAGGAAGCTTAAGTTCTCTTGGTGACCAATTCGTCATTGCGGATACATACCACTTATTGCCACTGCGCCTAGCAACACTCAACGCCTCTCCAACCTCTGCATGCAAAACAACGGTTTCATCCCAAGTCGTCGGAACATCACTCAGAAACGCCATACTCTCAGGCTCACGTCTATATTTACTCGGCGTGTCAGCTAACATTTGCAAAGGACTTAAATAGGTCACATAAATCGCTAGTTGATGTGCACGAGTACCTAAGCTAGCGGGGTTTTCATAAGACTGTCTGAAGTTTTCTTGATGAAAATTATCCATGGCTCCGGGCGTATAATCCATGGGACCTGCAACCATGCGAATAAACGGCAGCAGCAACGCCATATCTGGATTGGCATTCCGGCTCCACTTAGTTTGTTCTAACCCCATCACCGATTCATGTGTGAGTACATTCGGATACGTTCTTTGTAAGCCTGTCGGTTTAGAGCCTCCGTGAAAATCAACCAGCATCTGATGTTCTGCAGCTTTCCTTGCAACCTCGACACAGAAATCCATCATGACTTGATCATCACGTTGCATAAAATCAACTTTGAGGCCATCGACCTGCCACTGTGAAAACTGCTGAAATGCTTGCTCAAAATTACGCTCTAAAGCGACAGACGTCATCCAAAGAACAACACCAATCCCCTTATTATGTGCGTATTCGATGAGTTCAGGCATATCGATTTCGGGCACGACCTTCAATAAATTTTCTGGTTCAGGAACACTCCAACCCTCATCTAGTATGATGTAATCAAGCTGATGGTTAGCCGCAAAGTCAATGTAGTTTTTATAGGTTGCTTGATTAATACCAGCTTCGAAGTCGACATCTGTCAAATTCCAATCATTAAACCAATCCCACGCCACCTTACCCGGCTTTATCCAATCTGTATTTTCGAGACGAGAAGGGTCGGCCAAGGTATAAAGCATATTTGAATTAATCAGCCCTTTGGCATCCGTTAAAACGAATGCTCGCCATGGATAAGCACGCTTCCCTGTTGTTTTTGCTAAAAAGTTTTCTGACTCAACAACCCTTAGGTCTCTATCTCTAACAAGCTTAGTCTTCTTAGGGTAAGGAGGAAAAACGGCGTTAATGGTGGAACTTCCGGAGCCCCGAAACCATAAACCTGGGTACTGTTCGACATTAACGTCACTGATCAATAAATATTTACCATAGGCGAGATCAACCAATAACGGACCGCTTGCTTGTCGAGTTTCGGCAGACACTGACGAAGCTGCTTTACGCTCAAATAAACTCTCTTGGTGCGAGAAGAAACCATCACCGTTAGGTGTTGGCCAATATAGTTGATAATTGTTCGAGAAATTAAAACTAAGCTCTTCTGAATGAGCGATAGCCGATTTGTCACCTAAATCGGTTTCCCAACGAAAAGCGGCACCATCGTTATAGACTCGCACTCGCAGTGCACTTTGGTTCTCAAAGGTAACGAGTGTTTCGTTGGCAAACTCTCTTATACTTGCACGAACAGTTGGGACTGTAGGCGTTATTTGGCTATCAACTAAAACGCGCTCAACACTTTCTACCCGACTCTCTCCCGGATAGATTTGCTCATCAATCACTAATGAGATAGGTGTTGGCTGAATAATGACTCTATCCGAATCTAGTAAGCGATAACTTAGAGTTTGATTTTCATATAGCAACTCAAGCTGCAGAGCCTTATCAGGGGAGTATGTGACATAGGATTCTGCCCAAGCAAAGCTTGCGCAGAAAAAACCTATAGCTAACAACCATAAATAACCTAGCACCCGTTGTGTCATTCGAAATCTCCACACACATGATTAAATGCTCAGAAATATTATGATATGTTATATATTACAATTAACTATTGTTCAATAAATGTCTCAAAGTGCTCAGAGGTTGAATCATAAGACTCTAGTGTTTTTGCTATTTCCTCTGGTAAATATGCATGAGCGCCAGGATCTCCAGAAAATGCAGTTACAGCTTCCATAGACTCCCAGAAAGTCATCACCAGTATTTCAACTTTTCCTTCTGAATCCTGGTTTCTACGGCCGAATTTACACCCTTGATATCCCATGCAGGTTTTAAAATATGGCAGTACAATGCTCTCAACCAGCGCTTTATATTCAGGCTCTTTAACCTCTGTCGTAATCGCTTTCCAAGTGCGAATAATCATGCCCCCTCTCCTCTTTTTATGAACTTATAAAACACGATGTAGTGAATAGTATTTTAATTCAGTAAATATGGCTTCTTTAGAGAGAAAATAAGCTGTCCCCAGGTGTATAGTTCTCTCTAAATTGGTCAAGTTTTGACAAAGTCATTGCATGGCAAGGCAGGAAACTCTTAGACTAGTTGCAAAAATAATCGCTAGGCTTAGTCCATGATCAAAGGTTCAATTCAAAAGACCCAAACTCTTTTTACTTTCGTCGTTTTTTCAATTCTCCTTCTGGGAGGGTGTGAAACTGTCAAACACCTTGATGATGCGGAAAAACAAACTTATCCGGAATTCATAGCCGCTCAACAATCTTTTATGTCTAGTGATGGCAAGATAGCTTACGTCGATAGAGGCACAAGCGATAAAGTCATTCTCTTACTCCACGGCGTACCTACCTCATCTTGGTTATACCGCAAAATGATCGATGGCCTAGTTGACGAAGGATACAGAGTCATTGCACCCGACATGCTGGGTTTCGGAAATAGCGATAGCCCAGATGGTTACGACGTTTACGCACCAAGCCAGCATGCCAAGCGAATTTTAGAACTGATGGATTCGCTGAATATAAAAACTTGGACGCATGTGATGCATGATGCCGGAGGTGTTTGGACATGGGCACTTGTTGATCAAGCACCTGATAGATTTGATAACCTGATCATACTCAACACAATTATCTACGAAGAAGGGTTCAATCCGCCCGTGCGCATGGATAGAGGTCCAGCAGCAAAGTTGGCAATGTCGCTCTATTCCAAGCCAGCCACCTCAACAACGTTACTCAATCAATTATTTAAAGAAGGATTAGAAGGTAACGAATTAACAGAGACAAGCTTTATTGGCTTCCAAACACCGCTGTTGGAAGGCAAAACTAAAGGTATGTATCAGTTCTTTACTAACACCTGCAATAGCCTACCGTCATTTGAACCAATATTGAAAAAGCTCAATGTTCCGGTGGCTGTCGTTTGGGGAAGCGATGATGGGATTTTACAATGGCCTCCCCAAGCTCAACATGTGATGGCCAGTTTAAATATTAAAGAAAAAGATGTGCACGTGATCAACGCAGGCCACTTTTTGCAAGAAGAAGCGCCCAACGAGGTTAATGGACACATCCTCGAATTTTTAGGTAATCACTAGGAGATACTTAGGGTCTGTTAATTTTTTCTGTATAGACTTTGTTCTAAATAAAGGCTTCATGGTTGAGGCGCGGGCTCGCAGGCTAATAGATATTAGTCAAGAGTGCGCAACAAAGAGCATGTAGCCTTTATAACGAACCCTATGGACAGCGTTTGTTTGTGATTTATACTGTATCAGAGCCTATTCGTTTGCGACTGCAAGGATGTAGGAGGTAGAATGGAGCAGGGAGCCAGAGTCGATATTAATAAACCATATAGCCTCTTCTTTGCCTAAATAACAAACAACTCGCTGCAAAGCTATACAGAAAAGATTAACAGCCCCTTATGTCTTTAGATGCCTACTTGATATTTCTATTCGCAACTATGGTGGTGGTATTCTCACCAGGTCCAGCAGCTATTACTGTTGCCACTCAAGGTGCGTCTCAAGGGTTTAAAAAATCATTTTTTGGTACCGCCGGCGTTGCAGGTGCCAATGTCGTGTATTTTTTACTATCTGCAACAGGGATAGCTTCGCTTATCCTCGCCTCGAACTTTGTGTTTTCGGTAATAAAATGGGTGGGCGTTGTATACCTTATTTATCTAGGTATCAACGCTATTGTCAGTCGTAGTGGCGGTTTGAGTATTTCTTCGGACACAACTCAAACGAAAAGTAATAGTTCGCTATTTTCTCAAGGTTTTATTGTAGAGTTAGCAAACCCTAAAGCCCTACTCTATTTCTCATCATTGCTCCCACAATTTATTGATCTTGATAAACCTATTCTAATCCAGTTATTTATTATGGGCGCGTCATGTTTGATCGTCGACCTTATAGCCTACAGCACCTATGGTTATTTCGGTCATCGCATCGCACAAGGTGGTGTAAAGCCAGCACTTGTTAACATCATTAATCGTGCCGCTGGCGGCTTTTTGATTTTCGCAGGGCTTAGAATGGCCTTGATAGAGAAGTAAGCACTTAAGAGAATGTTTGATAAAAGCCCCTGCATTTAGGGGCTTTATTATTTCGATGACTTCTTTTTGTTTTTCTTGTTGTGAGGCTGGTTATCACTAAATCGTGTTAACGCAGGTTGCGATTTTTGCTTACGCTGACCTTGGCTATTTTGTGAATTGCGTCCCTTACCTTTAGCTACCGACTTATTGATTGAGCGCTTAGCATAATCTCGCTGCTCTTTGCCTTTCAATTCATTGCGACTTTCGGGTGGCACTAAACACTTGGCGCCATTACCAATTAAGTGCGCTTTACCCATTTCTTTCAGCGCTTTTCTCAATATCGGCCAGTTAGCTGGGTCGTGATAACGTAGGAAGGCGCGATGGAGCCTACGATGAATTTCCCCTTTAGGCACATTAACCTGTTCACTCTTATGATTGACCTTATGAATAGGATTCTTATTGGTGTGATACATGGTCGTTGCATTCGCCATTGGCGATGGATAGAAGTTCTGAACCTGATCGAGCTTAAAGTTTCTTTCCTTCAACCAAAGCGCCAAATTCAGCATATCAATGTCTTCAGTACCTGGATGTGCAGAAATAAAATACGGAATTAAGTATTGCTCCTTTCCGGCTTCTTTCGTGTATTTCTCAAAAAGCTCTTTAAATCGGTCATAGGTTCCCATGCCCGGCTTCATCATTTTATCTAGCGGAGCTTTTTCCGTATGCTCTGGCGCTATTTTTAAGTAGCCTCCAACATGATGGGTGACAAGCTCACGAACATAGTTGGGATCTTCTATCGCCAGGTCATAACGTACACCCGAAGCGATTAAGACTTTCTTGACTCCTTCAACATTACGCGCCTTTCTATACAACTCAACTGTCGGCGTTTGGTCTGTATCAAGATGTCCACAGATATCCGGCCAAACACAAGAAAGTCTGCGACAAGTTTGCTCTGCCTTCGGACTTTTACAACGCAGCTTATACATATTGGCAGTTGGACCGCCAAGATCGGAAATCACCCCCGTAAAACCCGGTACTTTGTCGCGGATTTGTTCAATTTCACGAATGATGGAATCTTCAGAACGACTCTGGATCACACGTCCTTCATGCTCAGTAATGGAACAGAAAGTACAACCACCAAAACAACCACGCATGATATTGATAGAGGTTTTTATCATGTCGTAGGCTGGGATTTTCGCTTTGCCATAGCTCGGATGAGGAACGCGTGCATAAGGCAAATCGAAAACCGCATCCATCTCTTCAGTTTCTAACGGGAAAGCTGGCGGATTTATCCAAACCATTCTGTCGCCATGCCTTTGTGCTAGTGCTCTGGCACAACCAGGATTAGTCTCTTGATGCAGTATGCGTGACGTGTGCGCGTAATGTGTTTTCTCTGCCCTAACAACATCATAAGGCGGCAAAAGGACATAAGTTTTATCCCAAGGCTTTCGACGTTCTGTCTTCGATGTGTAGGGTTGCACCACTATTGGTTTAGCTTTTTGGGCATCAGGTGCAACAACTTCTTCATCCTTAGAAATTGCACACTTCTCTTCAATATATTCGTATGGGCTAGGAATTGGGTCGATTTTACCAATGACATCGACATGCGTTGAATCAACACCTTGCCACCCTGGCAGAGGCTCTTTGCGCAGTACTGCAGTGCCTCTGATATCTTGCATTTGCTCAATAGTTTCACCAGCTGCAAAACGGTGCGCCATTTCAATTAATGGACGTTCTGCATTACCAAACATCAGCATATCTGCTTTGGAATCAAACAGAACTGAGCGACGTACTTTATCCGACCAATAGTCGTAATGAGCAATACGACGCAAACTCGCTTCAATACCACCGATAACAACCGGCTTTTTATACGCTTCTTTACAACGTTGCGTATAAACCGTCACAGCTCTGTCGGGACGTTTTCCCCCTTCGTTATTCGGTGTGTATGCATCGTCGTGACGCAGCTTGCGATCGGCAGTATAGCGATTAATCATCGAATCCATATTGCCTGCAGTCACACCAAAGAACAAATTCGGTTCCCCGAGCTGCATAAAGTCGTCTTTACTGTGCCAATCAGGTTGGGAAATGATCCCAACTCTAAACCCTTGAGATTCAAGCACACGACCAATGACCGCCATACCAAAGCTAGGATGATCGACGTAGGCATCCCCCGTAACTATGATAATGTCACAACTATCCCACCCCAGAATATCCATCTCTTTTCGAGACATAGGCAAAAACGGCGCAGGATCGAAGCAAGAAGCCCAATATTTAGGATAAGAAAAAAGCCCACGTTCAGCTTTCATTCGCTGAACAGGTTTAGCAGCTTTCCTAACCACTTTTTGAGGATTAACGATTTGGGGTTCCGAAGACATCTTTAACTCTGTACTGCACATTATAGGAGCTGAACCTAAGTAGATTCCTCACCGAAGGTTCATTGGCATATTAATTTTGAAGTATAACAAATATTCACTCAATAAGCTGAACGGCTTGAGGCTTGTTCAGTTCGGCGAATGCTACATGGTTTGTGACGTGACATATATTTTAACGGACAAAATGAAAACGCCTAAGAATATCAAGGTCTTCATGATGGCCTGGACATAAGCTGGCGTCATCTTGGTTTGAATCGCGTGTTTCCAAATGAAAACATAAGAGGTCAACCCGACGAACAAGCCAAAGTAAAGAATATGTCGCCCAAAGGCCATGTAAAAACTTGTCGTCGCCGGAAAGAAAAATAGCACAGACGTTAAAGTACAAATCCCACAGGCCAGCATCCATAGTCTCTGTTCATTAACATGTATTTTCACTTTAATTTACCCTCGATAAAACTCAGGATGTAAGAAAGGTGCCATAGCTAATATCAACGCCTGGGTATAGTTGCTCTGACGTGTGGCAACAGAATTAGTTAACAAACCAATAGCACCACCTTTTTGTTTGATATTAACCGTATTAAACAACCTGTCCATCACATGGCCTAATTCTTCACCTTCCTGTAAGGCATTATAGACCGACATAGGCAATGGTAATAATCCACCTTTTCCAATCGAAGGCTTACTATTTTTATCCACAATAACAACGTAAGCAAAGGTCGCTGGACCAGACTCATATAAGTGAACGCCACCTTCCATCGCCATGTAGTAGTCAGCGTCATGATTTTCTCGACAATACTGCACCCGGTTAATCGCCCCCAATTTGGTTTCTTCCTCGTTCATTGGTTGATCGGGAACCCCAGACGGCGCATCAACACCTATAGCCTCGATGTCAGTGTCATTGAAAAGTAATGATAAGGTTTCTTTAGCTGCGGCGACTTTAACTGGATTCTTAGATCCAACAACCACAGTAATCTTGTTTTGCATGTAGCTTTCCTAGAGCGTGTTAATCTTTGCTGTATAGATTTTGTTCTAAATAAAGGCATTTTGATTGCGGCGTCAGCTTGCAGGCTTGGTCATCCAAGTCAAAAGCTGACAACAAAAAGCAAGATGTCTTTATAACGAATCCAAAGGACAGCGTTTGTTTGTTATTTATCCTGCATCAGAGCCTGTTTGTGGAGATTGCTACACTACACAGTCTCTTCTTTGTCTAAACAACAAACAATTCGCTGCAAAACTGTACAGCAAAGTTCAACACGCTCTAGTTATTTTTTCCATAAAAAAACCGACGCGTATAAGGCATCGGTTTTTAATTTTTAAGAGTGTTTTTGCTTAATCGACTAGTTAGCCGCCGCAGTCACTTCTCTTCTGTATGTTGCAGTAGCAGGTGCTACACCGAACGTTTCTTCGTTCTTACCACCTTGTAGTGAACGAATAATCGCTAACAAGGAGTAGTGGTGAATTGCATGACTAGCAACAAACATTAATTCTCTACCTAAACTCGATACACAAGTGACGCTTTGCTCAGAATTGATGCTAACTTCTGATTTAACGACTATTGTCTTGTCCATCTCATCAGAACCGATTTGGCGTAACCAGTTCTCAATATCTTGCCATGCGGCTAATGCTTCCTGAGGATCATTTTCTACATCGGATTCACGATTCCGAACATTGTAGTCAACTTCTCCCGTGACCATGCCATGACGTAACGCTTGATAGTGATCAACAATGTGGCGCATATGCGCACCAGCCGAACTACTAAAATGTGGCTTGATAACTTGTTGATATTCAAATTGGCTCAGTTCACATAAAAAGGCTCTTGCCTGCTCTATGATTTCTAGTTGACTCGAGATCATCTGCTTCCCAGATCGATTTTAACAATGCACAAAGACCTGACCATATATAGATTGATTTCAGTCTATATCGGTTAATTCAGGCTTACTTTATTAAGGAACTGACTCTGAGCAAAACTCACTCAAAACCAGAATTTAACTGCCTTAAAACAATTGCTGATACAATTTTCCGGCTATTCTAACCGCTTGTTGTCGCAGATAAAAGGCTGAATTTAAATCTACTTTATAACAATTGTCTCAATTTAGCTGCCAAACTGCTCATTTAACGAACAAAAGGTTGGGCTAAATGCCTTCCCATCGCCCTGTTCATAGGGGAATACGCTAAACTCCATTTTGACCACCAGCATCTTACCCAGATAACGAATAACGTTCTCATTTATTTACAAAAACTTTGATTTCAGTCAAACACGTTCACACCTTGCACAACCCAATCCTCAGCTCTGCGATTTGGAAAAGTATAGAAAAGGTTAGTTAAGAGGGAAAATGGATTTCTTTGATTCTAATCTCAACCTACAGGATCCCGTCCCTTTTTCCACTATTACAAAAAACAGCCTTTGAGAGAGCTTTTTGATAGCTCACTTTTTGCCTATGTGTGTTTTTTAAGGCAATATTTAGAACATGATAACTAAGTCGGATTTGGTCATGTTCAATTGACCATGGATACTTTTATGAATGCGTTGTGTATTTTAAAAATGAACCTAAAAGCAGTTATTGTATCCCTGTTACTTATCAGCTCTTTCTGCGTACAGAGCCAATCGAAAGAAGACACCAGCAAAAACAATCCTCAAAGTGACGAACAAGAAAAGTCTTACATTAATGTAGTTGGCCCCCAGCCTTTCAGTAAGCAACCTGAAAGCCCAGAAGAAGCTCCTGAACCTGAGCCAGAAATTGAAGAGATGTCGCAGGATGAGCGTCTCGCATTAATACATGCCCTTGAGGAAGAGCACGGCCCACATCACCAAAGCCTCATCAGAGAACTCATCATCCTTGGTGTTAAATATGCCGAGCAAGGCAGCAACTCGAAAGCCCGTGATGCTTATTTGAGAAGTCTTGAAATACACCGCGTTAATTTTGGCTTGCACAGCCCAGGCAAATTCGCCATGGTGGAACAGCTCATCATCATTAATCGTGCTATGGGTGAATGGGGAGAAGTTAATAAGTACTACGAGTATTTGTATTGGCTGTATCGCCGTCACTATGGCGAAGACTCTATTGAATTGGTTCCAATGTTATCAGCATTAGTTGCCTGGAAAACGGAAGCGATTAATAAGCAGCTATACGGTAACGGTGAAACGCTGTTTAAAGAAGCGCAAAGAGCCTCAAGACGCGCACGAGATATCAACAAGCAATATGATGACAATCGGCAACTGGAATTAGAGTTAGAAGCGCAAGCATTAACCCCGCAATGAGCGAGTAATATCTTCTGCCATTTCTCTGCAAGCGCCCGTTTGCACTCTAGCCAATATCGGAATTGGAACAACTATAGCCGGTAGATGCGAAGTCCCTTCCCGATTCGTTTCAATAGAATCAGATTCAGACAGCTTCTCAATATCCCAAATGTGTGCTTCATAATCAGCAGCATCCGACCAAGTCGCATAACCAAGACAACCCGTTGTTGCACATGAAATACTACCTGATACACCGGTCCGGCGAGTGTTACCCGCTATCCAGATAAGGTGAGACATGTTCAACTCTTCAAGCTTCTTGGTAACAACTGGCTTTTGCATGATCTGCGAGAGATTATGAATAGTCAGAGGTGCAGTACTTTTTTCAAAGTACGGATACATGCTATCTAAAAACTGTTGTTCTGGAATAATATTGAGCGAGCGGAATCTCAACCCTAACTCTTCTTCGATACAAGAAACGTAGTCCAGCTCGGTTTCGTTATGACCAATATGCCGCCTTCCGAGTATAACGATTGATGGTAGAGACTTATCAATTTGAAGTTGCTGATTAGCGGGTGTTTTGGAGCCGGTACTGGCACACGCCGTCAGCATGAGGCAAAAAACAAGGAATAACGTACTACGAGTAAAAGCGAGTTTCATATTACGAATCTTCATTTTGATCTTTTCGCGATGAGAGCCATTTCTGTATCTCAATATTGTCGTTAAATCTTACAACCAGCTTAGCGCCCAATTCGCGAAACGCGGTATTGGCAGCTTGTTGAATCCCTTCATCGTTGCTCGTTAAAAATGCGGTTGGCGCAGTCCCGTAACCATTAACTGGGAACATGGCGATTGAAGTACCGTCGGACAGCTTAATGGAGAATTCATACTGCATCCAGACCTCATAGAAACCAAGATGCGTTTTGCTAGGTAATGAAAACTGCATATCCTGGAGTTCTGGAATAATGACGAGGTCGTGTTCACTCAAAACATCTTCAATGTTCTCAACCGAACTTGTAGATGCAAACATGGACTCAAAAACTTGATTTAATAACGCAACTTGCGAAGGCCCTGTGGTGATAGACCAATCTTTACCGTCACGACTTGGTTCAACGTACGCGTGATTGCGTGTTGTATCGGGGAAATAGATAGCGACATCCGCCGGAATTTCTTCAGCCAGCGTTTTCGGCACATTAACGGTTGTTTCAACAACAAGCTTATTAGCGCAACCCGTTAAGCTGGCCATCAAGACAAATCCAACAAAAAGACTGTTTACAACGTTCAACTTAAACAACCCGAGTACCTCTGCCGGCATCAATGATAAGTATCTTATACCAATCTTCTTAAATAAGTGATCACTCTACAAGTATTAAAATAAGTTAGGGTGTTTATTCTGAGTAAATGGGATATTGGTTGTGGGGTATCACGATTAATCTGATACAAGTGGTTTAGATTATGGATTAGGTTGTGACAATTCTTCCGGATGATAGTGTCAGACCCAGCCGTTTAATCTCTACCTCCTATTAAACACGATGTTGTTCCAATACTTTTAGGGACACTGTTGATGAGTGATTAGCCTTCAAAGGAAAGCTGATAAACTTAAGGCAGATTTAACAGCTCCCCCCTCTACTTTTAATTCACAAAGACTGAGATAAGACAAGTCTAAGCACTTGAATAAAAACTACAAACGGAGATAAGTATAGGTTTAGCAGAAATACCACGGTTTTAAATTGTTGTTTTTTTGATACGGTTTTTCTTGTACTTATTCCTACTTTTCTTTATTTTCCAAGTAGGAATATCTCTTATTTTTCGTTTAAGCATAGCTTCTGAATTCGAGAAGCTTTTGACCACAGCCATTTGGTACTTTAAGAGTGTTTTCATTACAGTAATTGACTCAATCTCTGGCTGGACAGATAGTATATCAATGACAATTTGAGTTAACGAAAGTGCAGAAAGTTCTCCTGGTTCACTCAACCCTATAACACTATTAGCAATTAACAGTGCCTGTTCGCCTCTGTAAAGTCCTCGGCGCTCAAATAAGGCTGATGGATTAGTATGAATATTACTACTTGCTGACTTATAACGAACTCTTAAAACATCTAAGTCAGCTAAGTTTTCTAAATCTCTGAAAGTTGTATTGTCATTTCTCGTTAAGTGACTCGCCCAACCGTACTCTTTCTTGTATGCCTTGCCATACTTTTTGATTAAAAAATCGTATCTACCTTTGATTTTATAAAACTCTTCAGCTGGAATTAGACCAGTTGAAAACTTAGTCGCATTTTCATTGAATAACAGTGCGGCCTTGTAAGTCTCGACACCTTCGTGTCGCAGATAGCGTGAAGATGTGTCTTCTGAATTATCAACCAAGATGCTCACTATTACAGATAGTTCATGTAAAGAACGCCACCTAGCCTGAGCTCCATCAGCAAAACCAGCTTTCAACAAGGTGAAAACTTCCCTTGTTATTTGAATTGCCCGACTAAGCAATCTAACCAAAGCTTCATTTTTGTTATTTTCTGGCGGTTTTCTATTGATGATATTAATTAGGACATCATCGACAGTTGTGATTAATTGCAACAATAAACGTAGCGGTTTTTTCCAAGTCTGCTCTATTTCAGCCCTTGCACTTTCGTTAAAAAAATCTTGCTCGAGATCAACATTATTTAAGTTTTTTATCATTGCTTCACAGAGCTTTTCTGAAATATCTTCTGTAAGACTTTCGATTGAATCGTCCACAAAATCGTCAAAATTATCAGCTAGTTTTTGGACATCCTTGGGTAATTGACTCAATATTGCTTCAATGAGTGGGCGCAGTTGCTCTTCTGATTCAACACCTGCTGAACAAATTTGATCATCAGAAAAATTTAAGGATAAGCTTGTCTTTTGGCCTTTCAACAACTTAACTATCTGTTTCCTTACATCTTTGGACTGAGACACAGTTAGCTCGATACCAAGTTCGTTGAGCCTCAACGATATTAGATGTAATGCAAGATAATCAGTTTTTAGCATTTCTTTTAATCCATTTTCTACATCTAGAGTTTTCAAGCTTTTCATTTACCTCAATTTTTCCTTGTTTTATTGAATCAATTACTAAAACTATTAAGAGCATTAAATGCTAAATTTTATTAAAATGGCTTTCAGTGTAGCTGAATAAGAGGCTTAGTGACTTTTATCTAGAACAGTTCCCACAAAACTGATTATAACTTAAACAGCCTGAGTATTTCTGCCAGTATCAATGATGGGTACATCTCGCAAACTTTCTTTGATATGTGGCCACCCTATGAGAATTAAAATGGATTGAGATTCTTCTTCAATGGTACTGAGATAATCATAAATTTTATGGGCTCTTAGCTAAGTTAAGATGAGGAACTTTTGATTTCTCTTGCTACACCTAGAATAAATGAATTAAAAAGTTATCGGCTGTAATGATAAAGCCCGGCTATGGCCTCTTCTTCATTGGTAGAAGTCGTTAAAATATTATAATAGCTCATTTAAAGTGGTATCTTCATATCATTTCTTTGAGTACCGAAGAAACTAAGAAGACTTACCGATGGGAAAGCCTCCTAGGTTTAGTTCAAAAAACACACAACTAAAAGAACTTACAAAGTGTTCGCAACATAAGGTAAGCTCCAGACTGATTTTGCCTGTTTCGCTAAATACCTTTGTCTACTATTTAGATTGTTTTGATCCCATCTTTGATACCCAAATCGATTTGATAGTTCATACCGACTCGTATTGTAGACAGAACATTTTTCATCGAAGCTCTTATTGCCAATGATCCTATTTTTGTCTGACTCAAGCAAAGTAAAATTACCTAACCTATAAATAAAGTTTTCTTCAATATCTTTTGGAAAGAATTCATTCCAACTATCTGACGGGTTTTCAGGCAATATGTGTTCCAAAGAACCACTATCATGCTCATAGTCGAAGTCATGAATTGATAGATGATTTTCAATACTATAAATCACGTAACGTGCCAATTTTGCAGACCTCTTCGTTCTAATAGACTTTGACTCAAAAACTCTCTCAAAATCCTCATCTGAAACATATAGAGAACTGAGTATAGAAAAGATATCCCTTGCATTTTTAGCTGTTCCCGAATTTATCGCTTTACAAGCGTCATTATATTTAGCTTCCAATGCGTTAGGGTTCAACCCAGATATAATCATGTACCTAAATGAAATAACTGAGCAAATCCTTAAAGTACCGATCCAATCCTCTTGATCCAAATAAAGGTATGCATTGATCAAAAGCGGGTAACACTGAGTTACATTGAATAAATTTAACTCTCTTATGTGTTTTCTGACCCTATCTTGTCCCTCCCATAGCTGATGATTGGGGTCACTTAGTGCTGAATATATTTCAGAAATTTCACTCATACTATTGAGTAGCTCAAAAGCTGATTTTGGAGTATTGATATGTCTTTTTACTGTTTTGAATAATTCCTTTTCAGGAATCAACCCATTTTGCATCATCCAATAATGGCGCAAAAACCTTGGAAAACCGGAATAGGAAACATGATTAATACTTACATCCCAAATGTTTTTCACATGGCTCTTGTCTGATTCAGCTACAATCGAAAAAAGATAATTTTTAAGCAAGTCTGTTACAGAAAGATCCAAACCTCGATCATTTAAGGTTTCAAATATTAAATACGCGCTTAAGTCATCAGTAGCAGTGATCTGTATAAAAAGAAGGCTATCAGAAATATACTCGACAAATGATATGAGTGAAGACACGTTATCTTTTTGAAAAACTTCTTCCTTTACTAACTCTTTGTAATGGTTAAAACAATCATAAAGCAACTTATTACTTTTGATTGCTGACTTAATATTAACAGGCTTACGAAAGTTCGTTAGGTAGGTTGAAAAAAACGGATTATTGCTTTCGTTTAATTCAATCTTATTTTCATAATTTAATGAAGACAGTGATTTCTTGCCAATAAAATCAGCTATGAGAAGGGCAATTCGTTTTTCATTGTTTTCAATATCGATTTCTTGCCTGACTAGGTCATTGAGTGTATCAACAACTGCAAGGACTAAAATTGTTAGTGTCGTTAAACGTTGCTGTCCATCAATAATGTCATACTCTTTTTTATGCTTTGAGACTAAAACAATGGAACCCATATAGTGTTTGGTTCCTTGTTTTCTATTAGTTTCAATATCGAGCCATAGATCATTCCAGTGAGTTTTGTTCCAAGAATAATCTCTTTGATATAATGGAACTTTGAATTTATTGTCTCCTTTTATAATACCACCAAACGTGTCTGTCTCCGCGTTTAAGAAATTTTCTGCTGACACAAATACCTCTCCTAGTTATTAAAGCAGCTACTGATTAAAAGCCAGCTTATAAGCCATTCAAATATTAACTAGTAGCTTTCCTACTTTATATGTCTTAACAGCTGATTACTCTCTGACTTTCCTTTAACGCCAGATACTTACATGATGGTAAATAAAATTCCACTTAAATTTAACTCTACTTTTTCAGGATTCGATACGAGTCAAAACTGCGCTGTTTAGTCAAGCAATTGCAGAATGACTATCTCAACTGTTCTTCATACAGCATTAACTAACTAGCAAAGCTTATTCAGTGCTACTCAAGAAACCACATCTTTATCGATAAAAACTTTGATTTCGATCAAACATGTTTTATACTTTCAATAATTTCTGAAACTTCAAAAGGGATCAAATATGCAAATGTCTCCCATGATCGAATCTTTTGTTCTGCACTTTGGAGAAATGGGTAGCCGTTGGGGCTTTAACCGAACTGTCGGCCAATTATTTGCATTGCTCGTGGTTATGGATAAACCCTTGAGTGCTAACGAAATTGGTGAAGCACTTAGCATTTCACGCGGTAACGTGAGTATGGGACTCAAAGAATTACAATCTTGGCGTCTTATACAAACTCAACATATCCCCGGTGATCGCAAAGACTACTACACCGCTGCTGGCAGTATCTGGGATATGGCGAATAAGGTGTTTGAAGAACGCCGTAAACGTGAAATCGAGCCTACACTCTCTTTACTCCGAGATTTGTTACTCGACAAACCGGCAAACGACACAGAGTCACACGCACAAGACAGGTTAAATGAGATCCATGACCTACTCGAAACAGCAACCAAATGGAGCATTGAGCTACAAAATTTGGGCCCAGAAAAGCTGCAAACCCTGATGAAGTTGGGTTCTGGCGTTGGGAAAGTACTCGAGGTTAAAGACAGGTTTCTATCGCGATCATGACCTAATCAGCACAAATACAAGTTTCTTTATCATTAGCCTCTAAACCATTGGAAATGTATGGAGGCGGCGAGTAAACGAACCTTAAACCGCTTAGAAAGAATAAGTGAATGAGGTAAGTCAACGAAGCCAACAAACAGACATTTTCAAGGGTGGAAGAGACACTTTAATTGGGAGTCCATTATGACAGACGTCCTTATGCTTTCTCGTGCCCAATTTGGGCTGAATATAAGCTTTCACATACTCTTTCCCACCATAACAATCGCCCTTGGCTGGTTTTTGTTTTACTTTAAGTTGCGAGCAAACTTATCAAAACACCCTGTTTGGATGCGCGTTTACCGATTCTGGGTGCGTATCTTTGCGTTGACCTTTGCGCTTGGCATCGTGAGCGGTATCACTATGTCATTTCAGTTTGGTAGCAACTGGCCAGGTTTTATGGAAAAGGTCGGCAATATTGCTGGCCCGCTTCTGGGCTATGAAGTGCTCACGGCTTTCTTTTTAGAAGCGACTTTCTTGGGTATCATGTTATTCGGTATTCATAGAGTGCCCAATTGGCTGCACACCTTAGCAACCTTAGTGGTAGCCATAGGGACAACCTTATCTGCATTCTGGATACTGGCACTCAACTCTTGGATGCATACGCCACAAGGGTTTGAGATGATCGATGGCGTCGCTCATGCGGTCGACTGGAATGCCATCATATTTAATCCGTCATTCCCCTATCGATTAATCCATGTCTTGTTAGCCTCTGGATTAACAGCGAGCTTCCTGATTGCAGGGATATCTGCCTATCGCATCAAGCACGATGATCAAAAGAAAGCACCTAGCATTGCGCTAAGGGCTTCTCTCTACGTTGCCGCCGTGCTTATTCCACTTCAAATTCTTGCGGGAGATATGCATGGCTTGAATACGCTGGAACATCAACCACAAAAAGTAGCGGCTATGGAAGGTGTGTGGGAAACAAAACAAGGAGCCCCATTGCTACTTTTCGCAATACCGGACGAGAACGAGCGAGAGAATAAATTTGAAATCGGCATACCTAAAGGCGCTAGCTTTATTCTCACCCACGAGTGGGATGGAGAGATAAAAGGCCTCAATGAGTTTATCGGTGAACATCCACCAGTAGCAGCGGTATTTTTCAGCTTTCGTCTTATGTTGGGTATTGGCGTCATGATGCTAATCACTGCGTGGTTAGCGAGCAGCTACTTGTTGCGCAAGAAGCATTTACCACCTCGGGTCATTAACCTCTGTATCTGGATGACATTCTCTGGCTGGATGGCAACCTTAGCTGGTTGGTATGTTACAGAAGTGGGCCGCCAACCCTACTTGGTTAGTGGTGTATTAACAACAGAAGAAGCGGTGACTCAAATTCCATCTGGTAATGTCGCTTTATCTTTAGCGCTATACACCCTGCTCTATTCTGGTTTGTTGATTGCCTACATAAGAACCTTGTTCTTAATGGCTAGGCGTGCGGTCGAAATTGAAGAATATCAGGCCGATGAGCACCCAAAACACAAAAAAAAGCTTAATTTAGACACAGCAACTGGAGGTGCAGCGTGATCACTGATGCAAACCTAGCGACCATTTTTGTCGGACTACTTGGCTTTTCTGTTCTGGCCTATGCGATTCTCGATGGCTTTGATTTAGGCGTAGGCATGCTGTTGCCTATGGACAATCAAGGACAGCGCGATGAGATGATTGCCTCAATCGGGCCGTTTTGGGATGCCAACGAAACTTGGCTAGTACTCGCTATAGGCATATTACTCATTGCTTTTCCAAAAGCGCACAGCTTGGTATTACAAACCTTGTATTTGCCCTCAACCTTTATGCTAATTGGCTTGATTTTAAGAGGCGTTGCCTTTGATTTTCGAGCCAAGGTAGCACAAGGACGCAAAACCATGTGGGACTACGCCTTCAAAACAGGCTCATTCCTCGCAAGTTTTATGCAGGGCTATATGCTTGGTATTTATGTGATGGGGTTGGAAACACACTTTTATGCTCAATGTTTCGCCATACTTAGTGGCATAGGAGTTACTTGCGCTTACACCTTTATTGGTGCTTGCTGGTTGTTGATGAAAACAAGTGCAGAGTTGCAACTAAAAGCAAAAGCATGGGCATCTTTTTACTTAATTGCTTTTGCTGTTGGAATAGCAGCTGTAAGCATTGTTAACTTAGCCATTCATCAGCGTGTTCTGGAGTTTTGGACGAAGACACCTTACTCATTTGTGTTGGCTATCATTCCAATAACTGTCTTTGCATTAGTAGTCATATGTAAACTTGTACTCCCGAAATTGCTGCAAACGCATACTGACGGCATTTGGCTACCTTTTGTTATCGCAGTTGCACTTTTCTGGTTATGTTTTGGAGGCTTAGCCGTCAGTTATTACCCGTTCGTCATCCCAGATAAACTCACTATTTGGGAGACAGCGAGCGCCCCAGAATCTTTGAGATTTATTCTCATGGGAGCTTTAATTGTTATCCCTTGTATATTCGCTTACACCTTATTTTCATATCGAATATTTTGGGGTAAAGCGACTAAACTGGAATACTATTAAACTCTAGTTCACGCACACCTGCCAGCCTTTAAAAGGCTGGCTTTTACCCTCACTTCCAAGAGCCTCCTTCCTTTGCTTTTTCGTTTACTTTAAACCCAAACAATCGTTCAAATCACAAACAATTGCAAATCATGGTTATTATTTTTCTATTTTTAATGGAGATCGATTTGTTAGAAATAAGGTACGCATTTGTGACCCTTAAAAACAGTTTTTGTTAAGACTCACCATAGGCCTCGAACTTAATCTAAATACGCGCAATTAAGACGCAGAATCAAATGGGTAACGAAATAACTTTTGAAGGAGAAGTTATGAAAAATGCAATCAAGCTGGCGTTAAGCCTAGCTCTAGTTTCGGTTCTGTCAGCCTGTGACGGTGATGACGGACAAGATGGCGCTGTTGGCGCTCAAGGCCCGGCTGGCCCTGCGGGTCCCGCCGGTCCTGCGGCCCCTAACCCACCAGCCGGTGCTGTTTTCGTTATGACCAACGAAATCAATAACACCAACGATGGTAACGCAGTTGCCGCATTCTTACGTGACGAAGATGGAATGCTATCATTCAACGGAAGATTCCCAACAGGTGGTAACGGAAGTACTGACTTTGATGGAGGTGAAGGTCTAGACCCACTTATCTCTGCTTACTCATTAATAAATACGCCAGACAATCGTTTCCTACTTGCCGTTAATGCGGGTAGTAACACTGTATCGTCATTCCGCATAAACACAGATTTCACTTTGACATTAATTGACGTGGAATCGACTGACGCGGCAGGTACTGGTGCCATTGGCCCTAACAGTATCGCTTATAACGATGGTCTTCTTTATGTCACTAATATCGACGCTGACGGTGACCTTGGTGAACCAATACAAGAAGGTAACGTAACAGGTTTCGAGCTTACAGAAACTGGGCAACTTTTCCCTATTCCAAATTCAACCCGCGAGTTAAATAACAGACCAGCAGCAGTACGTTTCTCACCTAATGGTGATTACCTCCTTATTTCAAGTATCAACGCAGGTTCTAACCAGTTGGTTAGCCTTAACGAAGATTCACTTGTTGTTTACGGCGTAGATGATGACGGTGTGTTAACAGCGAATCAGACTGATGGCGTTACTTCCACGCTACAAAACAACGTAGATGGTCGTAATCTTCCTTCCGCTATCGGTTTCGAAATGATTGCTCGCGACGGTGGTATCTTTGCGGTAGTTACTGAAGCTCGTGAATTCCAGTCTGATGGTGCTCCACCAGCATTCCCAGAACTTCAAACAGGCTCTGTTTCGGTATGGCAGCTTATGCCAGGTGGAACACTAGACCCAATTCAATTGGACGTACCTGCCAGCTCTGCTGAAGAGAATCAGCGTACAGCTTGCTGGATCACTGTTTCACCAGATGGTCAAAACTTCTGGGTATCTAATGCATTAGATGCTTCTATCACACCATTTGAGTTCAGCGGTGCCCCTGGCGAAATCCAAATATCTGGCGATCTGACCTTCGGCCCGAACACACCAACCAGTGACTTTGGGTTAGATCTGAGCACAACACCTCCCACAGGTGCATTTAGAGAATCAGATGGTTTCATCGATCTAGACATCACTGATAACGGCCAATTTATCTATCAATTGTTCGGTCTTACTGGTGGTATCGGTATCTATGAAGTCAGCGGTGGGCAGCTGACTGAAGTAGGTATTTACGAAGGCAATATCCCTCTGATGGATACTCAAGGTATTGTTGCACTCTAAATCACTCTTGTGAAAATGAGGTATCGAATTTCCGTATTTGATATCTCACTGGAAAGTGTCCGCCGGACACTTTCCGGACACTCCCTCAATTTCCTCAAACCTATCTCTAGCCCTTTAATAACAGGGTTTTACAGCAAATAGTCAGACTTGGCATTCATTCTGCAACTCCTCTCGTTAATTCGTGAATGTATATCAACCATCCACATCTGTGGACAGGAAGATAGAGAGGAAAATGAAATGATCAGAGATACCTCAAGCCAAGATAATGCAGTGCCTCATTCGGAAAGAGGAAAGAGGAAAGTACAAAAAACTATTCATATTGCTCTCCATCGCCCTACTTTCAACGTTAGCGGGTTATTCGTGGAAATGGGCCAAGGCTTACTCGATCACTGACGGTTCAGTTCAGCTCGAAAAGTTACGTATTGCAGAAGTGACTAGAGGCGATCTCGTTAAAGATATCTCGGTTAACGGAAGAGTTGTTGCAGCAATTAGACCGACTCTTTTCAGTCCGTCTAATGGTTCTGTTGAGTTGAAGGTTCGCGCCGGAGATAGTGTCGATGAGAACCAACTTATCGCTGTTATTCATAGCCCGCAATTGCAAAGCCAATTAGAGCAAGAAAAAGCGACACTCCAAAGCCTTGAATTGGAAGTATCGCGACAAAGAATCAGTAATAAGCTGGAAAAGCTAGGCTTCCAACAACAGGTCGATGTAACCAGTGTTAGAAGAGATGCTACAAGACGGGAACTTAAACGCGCGCAGCTCTCAATTGCAGATCAGGTTATTAGTGTCATTGATTACGAAAAGGCGAAAGATGATCTCAAAACAGCAGAAATGGAATTCAATCATGCAGAAACTGAGGCCCAATTGCAGTCTGAGCGCCTCGACTTCGAACTTAAAGTAAAAGCCCTTCAATTAGAAAGGCAAAGAGTCCTGTTCAATGAGCTACAACGACGAACCCAACAACTACAAATCTACAGTCCTGTTACTGGGAAAATAGGCGATTTGCTTGTGGAGCAAAAAGCATCTGTCACAGAAAATCAGCCGCTTTTATCCGTTGTCGACTTATCTGGATTAGAGGTTGAAGTCAGCATTCCTGAGTCTTATGCCGATGACTTACGTTCAGGTATGGATGCTGAGATAAGTTACAACAATCAGTTGTTCGCTGGTTCTATCAGCGCTATCTCTCCAGAGGTCAAAAACAATAGCGTGACTGGCACTATTCGATTCTCGCAGGACATTCCAGTTGGACTACGCCAAAACCAGCAGCTCACAACCCGAATCATGATCGAATCGAAAGAAGGCATCTTAAAGGTCAAACGCGGCGCTTTTTTACAAAGCGGTAGCGGCAGGCTCACCTATTTGGTAACCAACGATATCGCTAAACGACATCCGATACAGGTAGGCAGTATCGGCATCAGTGAAGTCGAGATTATCAGTGGCCTTAATGAAGGTGATCAGGTTGTTATTTCAGATTTAAGCATTATGGGAAATTCCCCAATGATGCGATTAACCCAATAATTTACCCCTGTGTAAAAAACTCAAAAGAGGAAAAAACATGTTAACACTTAAAAAAGTCTCCAAGTCTTTTCGCACAGATCTCGTAGAAACCCATGCTCTACGCTCTCTTGATTTAACTGTCGATGAAGGAGAGTTTGTTGCAGTCACAGGCCCTTCAGGTTCAGGTAAAACGACTTTTCTAAACATTGCAGGGTTGCTGGAAACCTTTACTAGCGGCCAACTTATTCTTGATGGTGAAGATGTTAGTAACCTAAGCGACAGGCAGCGCTCCATCATACGTAACCAAAAAATCGGCTTTATTTTTCAGGGCTTTAACCTCATTCCAGACTTGAACCTCTATGAGAATGTCGAAGTTCCTCTGCGTTATCGAGGAATAAAAAAAGCGGAACGAAAAGAACGCATAGAAAACGCGTTGGAAAACGTTGGGCTAATAGGCCGTATGAAGCACATTCCTTCTCAGCTATCTGGCGGTCAACAACAACGTGTTGCCATTGCAAGAGCTTTGGCTGGAGAACCTAAATTATTACTCGCCGACGAACCGACTGGTAACCTCGATTCTTTGATGGCTCGCCAAGTGATTGAATTAATGGAAAATATTAACGACACAGGGACAACCATTGTGATGGTAACTCACGATGCCGAACTAGCCCATAGAGCACATCGCAACATCCATATTATGGATGGAGAAGCCGTTGATATGGAACAGGTGTTATCCATGTCTCAGCATCAACGTGCTTCAAAAACTGCCAGCGCCTAGGGGGAAGATCATGTTTTTATACAATCTCCACCTTGCTTGGTTAAGTATCAAAAGAACCCCGGTTCTGAGCGCGTTAATGGTGTCTGCGATTGCCATTGGAATCGCTATCTGTATGACGATTATTACCGTCTACAAACTGATGGCTAACGACCCGATACCGCATAAGAGCAATATTATTTTCACCCAGACCATAGATTTACGCAGCGCTAGCCCCGATGATGATCCCAATGGTCCTGACCATATGAGTTATCAAGATGCGCAAAACCTTCTTAAATCGGATATTCCATCAAAGATATCTGTGCACTACCAAACCGTAGCCGTTATCAAGTCGGAAGATGAAAGCGTACGACCATTCCGTAGTCGTGTTAGACCGGTTACCGCGGACTTTTTCTCACTATTTGAAACGCCCTTCTTGTTTGGTAATCAATGGACTGCAGATGATGAAGACTCATTGCAACAGGTTGTCGTGATAAGCCGCGCGCTTAACCTTAGGCTGTTTGGTGGGATAAATAGCATTGGGCAGCAAATTCAAGTCGCAGGACGCTTCTATAAAATTGTCGGTGTTTTGGACGATTGGACACCAACCCCACGCTTTTTCGAGCTAGATGGCGGCGCATTTTCAGAAACCGAAGGTGCTTTTATTCCTTTCTCCCTTGTTCCTGCGTTAGAGCTCAGAAAGTCCGGCGGTTCAACCGTTTGTCATGCGTCGGAAACCAAAGAAGGCTGGCAGGGATTTCTTACTGATGAATGCACATGGCTGCATATGTGGGTTCAACTCGATACACAAGAACAACAAGAGCAATGGAAAGAGCATCTAGATAACTACGTCAAACAACAAAAAGAATTAGGGCGTTTCCCAAGGGAACTCAACAATCGCTTACATAGCGTAATGCAATGGCTCGAATTTAAACGAGTCGTCAATAATGATTACATCATGTTGCTGGGATTGGCATTTATGTTTTTAGGTGTTTGCCTGTTTAACACAGTTGGGCTCATGCTAAGCCAATCGCTACGCCGTCGTGGTGAAGTTAGCGTTCGCAGAGCATTGGGCGGCAGCAAACTAACGTTATTCTATCAACATATGGTTGAAGCCAGTGTGATTGGTTTAGCCGGTGGTGCTCTTGGTCTCGTGTTAGCTCAAGCCGGACTAGCTGGTGTCAGGTCCTTGTATCGTGGGTTTGATTTACTCACGCAAATGAACTGGCAATTGATCGCTATCACGTTCGGACTATCCATACTGTCTAGCCTTTTAGCGGGTTTACTCCCTACTTGGCGGATCTGCCAACTCGCTCCCGCTCAATACTTAAAAACGCAATAGGAGTGTACAAAATGGAAATCCAACCAATTTTCAATGCTTTAGTGCGCAATCGTACAGGTGCTATGCTCATTGCATTACAGATCGCATTGACTTTAGCCGTCGTTGTGAACGCAGTCTTTATCATTAATCAAAAGCTTGCTCGCATGGAGCGCCCCGTTGGCATAGACAAAGACAATATATTTACTCTACGTACAACCTCTATTGATGAACTCGAAAACCGAGAAACATTTTTGCAGGCCGATATGGATGTCATACGCGCTATTCCAGGTGTGATTAGCGCAACTCCCGTTTTAACTACACCCCAAGGCGGTGGCACTCGTGTTGACGGTTATCACGCCGAGCAAGGAGGGTATGATTTTGCTCAGCTGGTCAATATTAACTATGTCGATCATATGGGCTTCGAAGCATTAGGGTTGAAGATAGTTGAAGGTCGAAACTTCACACCGCAAGAAATACGCTATGTGGCTCGAAATGATGATTCAGTACCTGAAAACATTATACTCACGGAAGATTACGCCAATAGGCTATTCCCTGAAGGAGATGCGCTGGGTAAAAACCTGTATTACGGCGATAATGACAGACCTATCAAAATTATCGGTATTGCTGAGAATATGGCCGCAGGCTGGTTTGGAGCCAACAGTCCAGTCGTCGCCGACAAAATGTACGATATGGTGTTCCATCCATATATTACCTATGGGAATAGCGCCTGGTATCTTATTCGCACTGAGCCTGGTGCTCAGAATGAGGTTATGCTAAAAGTGGAAGATGTCTTAGTTGAACGTTTTCCCGAGCGTTTAGTCGATAATATCCGCTCACAAAATGACTTGTTATCCCGAGTCTACGCCAGCGACAAAGCACTCGCTATTATCTTATCAACCGTCATAGTGCTGCTGATTGGCATCACTAGCTTAGGTGTCGTAGGATTAGCGAATTCGTCGGTGAGTCAGCGGCACAAACAAATTGGTACTCGCCGAGCATTGGGTGCTCAAAAGGCTGATGTGATTAGCTACTTTCTTATTGAAAACTTTATTGTGACAACTTTTGGCATCATCGCAGGTATCTTCCTAACTTACGGCTTCAACTACTGGTTAGTCACAGAATTCGCTCAGCCAAAATTAGAGGGTTACTATGTGCCTTTAGGTGTCATACTTCTATTATTACTAGGGCAACTTGCTGTGTTTATGCCAGCATTGAAGGCATCGAGTATCAGCCCAGCTGTCGCAACACGAAGTATATAAAAAGATAAGCAGCGTTTATAAAAGAGCACTATGAGTAAAGTATTAATCATTGACGACAATGCAGGCATTCGCACCGCCTTAGAGGTTTTGCTAAGCGTGCATAAGATCGAGACTAAAGCAGTGAGTTCTCCGAAAGAAGGGCTCGCTTTACTCGAGCAGCAAGAGTTTAATCTCGTCCTGCAAGATATGAACTTTTCTCGCAATATTACATCAGGCGAAGAAGGCATCGAGCTATTTCACCAGATAAGACAGCTCGATCCCGATGTACCTATTATTCTCATCACTGCTTGGACGCATTTAGAAACCGCTATTGAGTTAGTTAAAGAAGGCGCGGCAGATTATCTGCAAAAACCCTGGGATGACCGCAAGCTCATGGTCACCATCAATAACCTGTTAAAGCTGGAGCAGGCAACCCGTCAGCACCAACAAACGGTATTGGAAAGGAAAGCCGCACTTCGACAACTTAAACGACAATACAATCTGGGTGACGTGATTTTTAACAGCGAAGCCATGATAAAACTCGTGACAGTAGCAACCCAGGTCGCTAAGGCGGATGTTCCCGTTTTAATCACCGGTCCAAATGGAAGCGGCAAAGAAATTATCGCTCAGATCATTCAAGCGAACTCAGGGCAAGCAGAAGGGCCTTTTATTAAAGTTAATGCAGGCGCTTTACCCAAAGGGCTCATTGAAAGTGAGCTTTTTGGTGCTGAGGAAGGTGCCTATACAGGTGCTCATAAGGCTCGCATTGGACGATTTGAAAAGGCAGATAATGGAACCTTGTTTCTTGACGAAATTGGCAACCTTCCCTTAGAAGGTCAAATCAAACTGTTACGGGTGTTACAAACAAGTGAGTTTGAACGTCTAGGGAGTAGTCAGACTCGTCGAGTTTCTGTCCGTTTAATATGTGCGACTAACAGTGATTTACAACAAGCAGTTATAGATCAAACCTTTAGACAGGACCTTCTCTATCGCATCAACGTCATCGAATTAAAAGTTCCAGCCTTGGCTGAACGACCAGATGATATTATCCCTCTTGCCCAACACTTCTTGGATGAAGGCAAAACCTTAACTCAAGAAGCCAAAAAACACTTATTAGCCTATGATTGGCCAGGCAATGTACGGGAACTCGAAAACTGCATGAAGCGAGCTCAGTTGTTGAGTACTCAACCTACGATCAGAGCCGATGAGCTAGGCTTAGAAATACGACATGATGACATGCCACCCATAGAAGATATTGAAGAGCACTATGAGTCCACTGAAGAAGAAATTCGACAGGCGTTGTCGGACAATAAAGGGATTATCGCCCGAGCTGCGAGAGAACTAGGATTGAGCCGACAAACCTTGTATCGTCGAATAGAAAAGTTTGATATTTCGAATTAACAACTCAGCTTTTCGAGATGCTCTTTCACGCCATTCACAGAGATACCAGCTTATAAATGAATAAAAAGCTACTGCAGAAAAATAGTTACTTCTCGCTTGAAGGACGCTTAATAGCCATATTCTCTGTCGCTATAATGCTAGCTATCGCCACTACAGCACTTGTTTTCAGCCAAGTGGCTGAGTTGTGGGTTGCTAGCATAATCTCGTTGCTTCTTTCATTGCTGTTGGGCATTGCCCTGCTACGTCGCTTTATTCGCCCAATTAACAAAATCTTTGATGCGTTACTCGACAGTATGCAGAGTTTTAAAGACAGTGATTTTAGTGTCAGCATCGCCAGCGACAGAAACGACGAGCTCGGCCAACTTGTCGACGCGCATAATGAGATTCGCGAAACCCTGAGACGCGAACGATTAGAGCTCAATCAGAAAGAGCTGCTGTTGGACACAGTCAACCAAACAACTCCAATCGCTATGCTGCTGGTCAACGACAAACAACATATTACTTACAGCAATATGTCCGCTCGCAAGTTGCTCCGTCAAGGAAAGCTATTAGAGGGTTTAGACTTTAGCGAGCTTATCAACACGAGTATGCCATTTTTGGAAAATGCCCTTCGACAAAAAGCAGACGGTTTATTTTCAGTAGATCAACAAGGGGAAGTAGAAACCTATCACGTCAGTTGTCGGCAGTTTAGATTGCACGGACAGCCTCATGATCTCTATCTTATCCGCGAAATGACACGTGAATTTAGTCGTCAGGAAGTCGCTACCTGGAAAAAAGTTATTCAGGTGATCAGTCACGAGCTTAATAACTCGCTCGCACCAATTTCTTCACTAGCGCATTCCGGTCAACTCATTCTCGATACCAATCAAACAGAATCACTGCAGCAGCTATTTTCGACCATTGAAGAGCGTGCTACTTATCTCAAACAATTCATCGACGGCTACACGCAATTCGCCAAACTGCCATCACCCAATATCGAAACGGTTGATCTCGCAGACTATATACAAAGCATTATCGATATGACGTCAGCTCAAACAACGTCTATTCCCCAAAATACCGAAGTGAGGTTTGATCCTGCACAAATTCAACAAGTGCTTATTAATCTACTGAAGAATGCATCAGAATCCGGTAGTCCAAGCGACGAAATAACATTAGAGGCAACGCTAAAAGCAAATCAACTAATTATCCAGGTCAATGATAAGGGCAAAGGCATGAGCGCCGAAGAGCTGCACAATGGGCTCCTGCCCTTCTACTCAACTAAACCCACAGGCAGTGGCCTTGGTTTGCCCTTGTGTCGAGAAATTATCGAAGCACATGATGGCAGGATACAGCTCAATAATCGCCAAGGTGGCGGGCTGAATGTCTGCTTGGTGATTCCGCAATAAGCTATCTTTAAGCCTGCAAAAATAATTAAACACCAATTACGGAACAGTAACGCCGTCGCTAAATTTGCGCCCATTATTAGGCATAGCCCAACAATAAGCACCAAAAATAAACTCTCATACCTACCTTACAGTCAGTATAAAAACCAACCAAACACAGAAAGTATTTACAGAAAACTTTTTACCTGTCGATAAGGTTTTACCTCGTGGTTTTGAGGTTTTTCAAAATTCATCAATCAGGAAAAGTAAAGGAGTGAGTATGAAGCGTTCTGTAAATGGTCTTATCGGTGTGATCTTAGTGCTAATATCAAATGTGTCCTTCGCTGGCTTTATCGAAGCTACTTTCGATAATGGCAATGAAGGTTTTCGGCTCTCGGGAGATGCAACAACATCCTTTGCACAGTTCTCTTCCTCTGGATTTATCTTTGCAGTCGATAGGGCTCTGGGTGGTAACCAGTTTTTTGAGGCGCCAGCTCAATTTTTAGGGGATTTATCAGGTGCTTTTAATCAAACACTAAGTTTTGACTTAAATTTCACTGGTTCAGGTGCAATATTAGCCAGTGCTGCGAATATATTTACCATTTTCAGTGGGACAGATTCTATTCAGTTTGTCGATAATTTCCCTTCTAGAGGAGTATTTAGAACCTACGAAGCAGTGCTAAATGAATCGCAAGGGTTCAGATCTTCAGAAGGAGGATTGGCAACTGATGCGTTTATTCAACAAGTGCTTTCGGATGTTACAAGAATTAGAATTCGCGCAGAGTTTATCAATGGTGTTGATACAGTCCGATTGGATAATTTCCGTATAGGCGTAGTCCCAGAACCAAACGGTTTGCTGGTGATGGGCTTGGTATTATTTGCTATCGCTCGATTTGCAAGACGCAGCAAGAAAAGCTAAACCAAAGACCTTTCTAGAAAAAGGCTATCACACACAGTGCCGTAAATATTTCTATTGAGCATCGAAGTGAAATATAGTCTTTTTCTCTTAACTTAGTTCAGTTTCCAGCTCTAAATAGTCGAGCTGCCAAGATTAAACCAATAAATGTCTCATATCTGGCAGGTACTTCTCAGCACTACCGGTATTGAAACAAACAACTAGGTCATCTTCAGTCACTAAACCTTGCGCTTTAGCTTCAGTTAATGCTGCGACAGTGGCCGCACCTTCTGGGCTAATCCACATATTGTACTGGCGATAAATACCCGTCGTATGTTCGGCAATGGCTTCTTCACTGACTGCGATAGCACCGCCGTTACTTTCACGCAAAACACCAAGCACAGCTTTATGACCAACACCACCTGGAACGTTCAATCCAGTCGCTAATGTCTCGCCGCCATCAGTAGCAATTGAGTCATCAAGACCTTTAACAAAACCATCCACAACCGGCGCATTAGCATCACTTTGGATAGCGATAATTTTCGGCCTATGGCTACCAATAACGCCGATTTGCTCAAGCTCGTCGAAGGCTTTCCACATACCGAGTATGCCTGTCCCGCCACCCGTTGGATAAAGAACAACATCTGGCAGTTTCCACTCTGCCTTTTTACCTGGCCACGGTTCAGCCAACTCCAAGCCCATGGTCTTTTTACCTTCAATACGCCAGCCCGGTTCTTGGAATGTTGCGCAGTTAAAGAAACCTTGAGGAAGATAAGTTTCCTTCATCAAGGCACCTGCTTCACGGATGGTGCCTTTGACCAGCGCTATATCAATACCGTCATAGATTTTGCTGTATGCGGCAACTTTACCCATGATAGGCATAGGTGTGTCGTCTGGCATGATAACGGTTACATTAAAGCCATGCTTAACACCGTATTCGCTGAGAGAGTCACCGGCATTACCTTGCGTTGGAACAACAAGGTTTTCTAAACCATAGTATCTCGCCATAGAAGCAACCATGGCCATTCCGCGGTCTTTAAAGCTGCCCGTGGGGTTAGCGCCATAACCTTCATAAGGTTGCCCTTCGTCTTTGATCAATACATTCAGGCCTAGGTCCTTAACCAATGGATAGTCTGCAATATCCACAACGGGCGTATGACCTTCGCCTAAAGTAAGTACATACTCTTTTTGATCATCATTAGCGATATCGAAAGGTAGAAGAGGTCCAAATCGCCACATAGATTTCTCTTCAGGGCGATACCAGCTCATATCGGGGAAGTCTTTTTTGATACTTGCTGTGTCTAGTATTAACTTAACTGGACGATTATCTTTTGGGCAAAGATTCATAGGCTGTTCAACAGAATACTCTGTGCCACAATCCGTGCATTTCCAATGTTTCACATATTGCATAAGTAACCTTCAAAAATGAGCAATAAAAAGCTGGCGGTTTTATAGCATAGTTGTTAATTCGACCAAATGCCCTGACTACAACCCGTCTAGTTCAAGCGTAAAGAAGCAAGCGCAGTCTTTACGAAATGCTACTAATTTAATCTATTTTCCATCCTAGTAGTTAAAGCTCGCTTGATGCAAAATATGCATCAACCTCTTTTAAACACCGTATTCGACTAAATCATCTTGAATACTGATTCATCGCATTGCTCGAGACCTTGAATGAAAAAAACGACAATCGGAACACTTGCTTTATTTCTATTGCCTATCCACACAACCCTAGCTGCAGAAGATGCAACCGCTGAAGAAGCCGAAGAATCTCAACTGGAAACCATCGTCATCACCGCTAATCGAAGCGACACGCAGCTATCTGATGTCATCGGTAATGCCAGTCAACTCCTGTCTGAAGAACTTGCGGATATTGGTCAGATACATGTCAATGAATCGCTTATCCGTGTTCCGGGCACATGGATAAGCCGCGGCAATGGTCAAGAGCATCTAACCGCCATTCGTTCCCCCGTATTAACGGGTGCCGGAGGCTGTGGTGCATTTTTCATTGCGCAAGATGGCATTTCATTGCGTGGCCCTGGTTTCTGCAATGTGAATCAGCTATTTGATGTCAATACAGAGCAAGCAGGTGCTATCGAAGTTATCCGTGGCCCAGGTAGTAGTTTGTATGGCTCCAATGCCGTGCATGGCATTATCAATGTTATTACACCGGATGTTTTTACGAGTCAGGATTATCTCGGGTTCGACGCTGGTCCTCATTCATACTTCAGAGGTAGTCTTGGTTTATCACATAAAACCGACAACCAAGCCTTTGGTGTTTTCGGTAACGTCACTAATGACGGCGGCTACAAGGATGAAAGTGGCTTTGATCAACAA
Source organism: Alteromonadaceae bacterium M269 (assembly GCA_004353515.1). Classification (GTDB taxonomy): domain Bacteria; phylum Pseudomonadota; class Gammaproteobacteria; order Enterobacterales; family Alteromonadaceae; genus M269. The sequence continues at coordinate 369,482 of SMNZ01000007.1, forward strand.
AAGTTTGATTTTATCCACCAAATCACTAGCGGTGATTACAATATAAAATCAGTGTTGTCTGTCGCTAATCTCAATCAGGAAACAGCAGGTTTTATCGAAGGTTTTGAAGCTTTTAGAGATGAATCACGCAAGCGAGAGAATCCAAACCCCGAAGCTTTCCGCGACAGCAAAGCGGTTAGAGGTTACAGCCGTATAGAGAAAGTCATTAATGACAACAGCAGCTTTTCTATCACACCTTATTTCCGTTATACGGATATGCGCTTTATTCAGCACTTTGTCCCTTGGCAGCCCATCGAAGAAAACGGCCAACGTAGTTTAGGCGTTCAGGGACAATACCGCCTGACTCGCAATGACGTTGAATATAGCTTTGGGCTAGACATCGATCTTACTGATGGCTTTTTGACTGAAGAGCAATTTATTGATTTTTCACCGAATATTCCTATCGGCGATCACTACGATTACGACGTACTAGGTACTACCATATCACCTTATGTGAATGTTGATTGGGTACTAAGTGACAGAACCCGCTTAAATGCAGGTGTTCGTTACGACTACACGGATTACGATTACGACAACAACCTAAGTACAGGCTCTGCTTGTGCACCAGAAGTCACAAACTGTCGATTTATACGCCCAGAGTCACAAACCCGCAGCTTCAATAACTTCTCTCCTACTTTGGGGATTACCCACGAATGGCGTACTGAGCAGTTGCTTTATGCAAAGGCTTCTCGTGGCTTCAGAGCTCCACAGGCAACCGAGTTATTCAGGCTACAACAAGGACAAATCAGTGCTGATTTAGATTCCGAAGAGCTTACAGCGTTCGAGCTCGGATTCAGAGGACAAGCCGCTGCACTGTTCTACGATGTCGCCCTTTTCCTTCAGGATAAAGATAACTTTATCTTCCAGGATACAAACCGCCAAAACGTCAGTAACGGTGAAACGCGCCATCGCGGTGTCGAACTAGATTTGCGCTATCAAATTACCCCAACCTTCGATGCTAGCTTTAGTGGTACTTTTGCTCGACATACCTATGAAAACAATATTCTTATCAGCCGTACAACCAACATCAATGGCAATGATATTGATACCGCTCCGAGACGCATTACGAACTTCCGTTTAGGTTGGCAAGCAACGGAAGATATTCGTACTGAATTGGAATGGATTAACTTAGCGAGTTATTACCTCAATCCTGAAAATACGGCAGAGTATGATGGACATAACCTAGTGAACTTGAGAACACATTGGCAGACGAGTGAGCGCATCCAGCTATCTGCACGCATTACCAATCTAACCGATACCGACTATGCTGAACGAGCTGACTTTGGTTTCGGTAACTTCCGCTATTTTGTCGGAGAGCCTCGTTCATTATATGTCAGCGTTCGCTATTCTTTATAACGAGTAAATTGAATCAAATTTAGCAGGGGCTTCTCTCTCCCTGCTAAATTCAAACTAGCTGTTTAGCCTTAGCCTCCTATAAGTTTCTCAAAATCAGGATGCTTCACAACTTCAGCAATTAGCGACTGAACAGCAGGAGCAAATGCTTGAGCAACATTTTGACATGCGCCATAAGCAGAAAAGCTTGTTTTAAATGGATGTTCAATCTCAACTGTATATCCAGCAGACTTATTGGAAGCAACCGTTAAGTTCAGTTTCCAACTTGCAGGCGATACAGAACTAAACGACAAAGAATTCAAATTCCCAGTAATCTCAACATCACTTGCAGCATCATAAGCTTTCGCCATGAACAATTCTGTTTGCATAGCTTCTTTAATAAACTGTGCTTGAGTCTTACCAGGCGACACATCAACGGGGCCATTTAATCGGCAGGTTAATGAGCCTACATCTTTATTCTCAGAAAACTCTCCCAAACGCACTAAGTTACCACTCTTAGATACTTTACTTTGCATACTAAGAACGTTTTCTGTTGAAGCACTATAGGGAAGTGAAGTTACTGTTTCGCACCCTGAAAGGGCAACCATTGAAGCAAAAAGTGTAGCAATGACCTTCTTTTTCATTCCTTTTCCTTTATTTATTATATTATGATTTTTAAAATACCCCTCAACCTGAGAAGCAAGCTAGTTTGTCTTATATTTATCTAGCTCTATCGATTTTTGCACAACTAACAAAGATTTGTCCAAGCTTTTAATATTGCTCGAGTACCTCAATTGACCACTGACAACAAAAAACTATATCCCGAATGGGCTGAACAAGAGGCCGTCATTCTTGCTTGGCCCGACAAACATACTGATTGGGCTCCTTGGCTTGAAGAGGCTCGCCAAAGTTACGCACAATTGATTCAACAACTCAATGATGCAGGCACCGGTGTTCTGCTATTGATGCGAGCTGAAGAAGTTTCAGTAGGCCAAGCATTTCTTGAAAACCTAAGTATAGAAAAACCAAAGGTCCTTATCATTCCTGCGGACTACAACGACACCTGGACAAGGGATTACGCCTTTCTGACTTGTGAGAGCCAAAATGGCAATCAGCCTATCGAGTTTGTTTTTAACGGCTGGGGTAACAAATTTGATGCCTCAAAAGACAATCGAATTAATCAAAATACATTAGGCCGATTGTGCCAGAACGAACTCAAGTCATCAGATGTTGTTGCCGAAGGGGGTGCATTGGAAATTGATGAGCAAGGGCATTTGCTATCGACTGCATCATGCTTATATAACCCCGAACGCAACGGTAGCCTTGATTACGACAACTACCAGCAAGAGTTTCAATCCATGTTAGGTGCTGAACTGTTCACTGTTTTACAACATGGTGAGTTGGAAGGTGATGATACAGACGGTCATATAGATACACTCGTAAGATTCACACCTGATCAGGGCTTAGTTATACAGTCTGCATTTAACCGCCTTGAAGATAGTCACTTCGAGGATTTAACGGCTTTGGTAGCTGAATGCAGAGAGCAGTTCCCTCAACATAAGATTTATGAACTTCCTCTGCCTTTAGTTCACAATAAAGATGGAGAGAGACTCCCAGCCTCTTATGCAAACTTTTTAATCAGCAATCAGCATGTCTTCTGCCCTGTTTATAATCAACCAGAAGATAAAGAGGCATTGAACGTCATTCAACAAGCTTTCCCGTCCTATAAAGTGGTTGCGATTGATTGCTTGGCGATTGTTCAGCAATTTGGTAGTTTGCACTGCATTACCATGCAGGTTCCAACTGGCACCCTCAAACAAGAAGTGTTGGAGCAAATGAATCAGGGGATTACATGCCTAGCTTAGCACCAAAGAAAACTTTGAATGTTGGCCTCGTTCAACAAGCCGTCGCAGATAACAACAAACAGACAAACTGGCAAAAGAGTGCAAATTTTGTCAGGGAATTAGCAGCACAAGGCTGCGAACTGATATTGCTACAAGAGCTTCACAGCACTCTGTATTTCTGCCAACAAGAAGATGTCGATGTTTTCGATTTGGCAGAAACTATTCCGGGCGAAGCAACTGACTTTTTCGGTGCCCTAGCCAAAGAGTTAAATATTGTGTTGGTCACTTCATTATTCGAAAAGCGTGGTTCTGGCCTGTATCACAATACCGCTGTGGTTTTTGATCGTCAGAAAGGTATCGTTGGTCAATACAGGAAGATGCATATCCCAGATGATCCGGGTTTCTACGAAAAATTCTATTTTACACCGGGTGATACAGATGGTTTCAAACCCATCGACACCAGCGTAGGTAGACTAGGTGTTTTGGTTTGCTGGGATCAATGGTACCCAGAAGCTGCAAGATTAATGGCGATGGCTGGTGCCGATATTCTCTTTTATCCAACAGCAATCGGCTGGGATAAGAATGACACCGCTGATGAGCAAAAGCGCCAATGCGATGCCTGGCAAACAATCCAACGCTCACACGCAGTGGCTAACTCAGTACCCGTGATTGTTGCTAATAGAACCGGCTTTGAAGCGTCGCCAATTGACGGAGATCCGGGCATAGAGTTTTGGGGACACAGCTTTTTTGCAGGCCCACAAGGAGAGGTTTTAGCACAAGCCAGCAACGACAAAGAAGAAACTCTGATGGTCACTTTGGATATGGATAGAACCGAAAATATTAAGCGTATATGGCCCTATTTCCGCGATAGGCGCATTGATGCCTACGGTGATTTAACCAAGCGTTGGCGGGATTAAAGCTATACTCTTCATCTTTTAAACTGCACAAGTGAAGCCAACACTCGTGCATTTCCAATGATTTTCGGGGTGTATTAGTCGGCTGTCATAAAAGCACTTTCCCTCAGCCCTGTAGGAGCAGCACTTGTGCGCGAGGAGCGATAGGCTTAAGATTTTTCGCGGATAAATCCAGCTCCTACACAAAAACAGCAACCTTGCAGGGTTAAATCTTTTTGCTTTTCTTCGCTTTACGCTCAGCTTCTTTTTGTATTTCCTGGATAAAGCTTCGACGACCGTAATTTCTTGTAATCTCACATTTTTCAAGAGAAAAACCGCGGGCAGGACAGTACTCGCGGCCATAAAAAATAATTTGCAGATGTAAATCATTCCAACGTTCTTTGGGGAACAATCGTTTGGCATCGCGTTCTGTCTGCTCCACATTCTTACCATTAGATAATCCCCAACGATACATAAGTCGATGGATATGAGTATCTACTGGAAAAGCAGGCACACCGAAAGCTTGTGACATTACCACTGACGCTGTTTTATGCCCGACACCCGGTAAAGCTTCGAGCGCTTCCATATTTTGAGGAACTTCACCCTGATACTCATTGATAAGAATGTCAGACAAATGCCATATAGCACTGGATTTCTTTGGCGACAAACCACAAGGCCGGATAATTTCACGGATCTCATCAATACTCAGTTTAATCATATCGAATGGGTTATCAGCACGCGCAAACAATAAAGGCGTAATTTGATTGACCCGCTCATCCGTGCATTGTGCAGACAACAAAACCGCCACCAACAAGGTGTAAGAATCAGTGTGATCGAGCGGAATAGGGACCTCTGGGTAGAGACGGTCGAGAATTTCGATAATCTCTTGTACTTTTTGTGCTTTAGTCATAAGTATTCAGGAAAGGAAAACAGCTAATAAATTTTTGCGACAGATAATAGCATCATTTTCCGAATCGAATGTATCTATAGACTTCGTTGGGCTCAACCACAAGATGAAAACATAGCTTCACACCAACATCGTTCTGAACATGCATTTTTAATTTCCATTTTAACAAAACCAATTTGGCCCCAACAGAAACCAGATCCTCGTCAGCGGTTTTCAAACGGGTGCAAGCATGACCTTCCAAGCGTCGGGTACACAAAACTCGGTAGCTAGTAGAGCATTTATTAGCTTGTCAGCGCCTGGTGCTGTTCGATTCAAAGTCTATATAGACGGGACATTTTTTGATGAGTACCCTGCCGGCAACAACAGCATTGTAGGTGCACAGTTTTTCCCAGATACACGTATTGACGTTATCTCTGAAAACCAGCTGTTCGGCGTGTCAAGTTTCCGCCAACAATTTAGGTTGGTACCGCGATGTATAGGAAGCGGCAGATGCACCTACACAGTAGAATAGCAATAAGTCTCTTTGCTTGAATGGTATTCGCCTCCTAAAGATTGTCTCCTTGTAGGAGCGCGCTTTAGCGGCGAATAAGCTTATAGATACATCACAATTCGCGAACAAGTTCTGCTCCTACAACCTAAAAGGTATTGTTGTAGGAGCAGTTTTCTTTGTTGCTAACGAGTTACGACGTTTTTAGCGCTCTCTAACAACTTCTCTCGATCAACAGGCATCGGCACATCGACACCTTTTCTAGCGGCAGGCCTAGCGTCAATTAATGACTTCCAGCGCTTAAGGTTAGGTAAATCATCAATCTCAACACCCGACCACTCATGCGATCGGATCCAGCACCAATTGGCGATATCGGCGATACTGTATTCGTCTACCAAGTACTCATTATCTGCCAAATGCGTATCGACAACGGTAAATAGACGTTTTACTTCATTCTGGTAACGATCAATAGCTGGTTGAATTTTCTCGGGGAAGTATCGGAAGAATACGTTGGCCTGTCCCATCATCGGACCTATACCTCCCATTTGGAACATCAACCACTGAATAACCTGAGAGCGCTTATTGACATCAGAAGGGAGGAACTGTCCTGTTTTCTCAGCGAGGTAAAGCATGATGGCACCCGATTCAAAAACAGCAAAATCATCATTGTCTTTGTCGACAATCGCTGGAATTCGACCATTGGGGCATAGCTTTAAGAATTCAGGCTTTTTCTGCTCACCTTCGAGTAAGTTAACTAAAATAGCCTCATAAGGCAGTCCCATTTCTTCAAGGGTTACTGAGGCTTTCCAGCCATTAGGTGTTGGTGCGGTATAGAGTTCAATCATGCTGCTTATCCTGAATCTGTTAATTATGCTTTTGCACTTGGTCTGCTGCTGACTTCATCATACCAGCGCTTCAAATTGGTTTGGTCTTCACTCATTCTGACGTTAACGGCACGCCCAAAATCAATGGAACATAAGGCTGTGATATCGGCAATTGAGAATTCATCTCCTGCAATAAATCGACTATCAGCCAATCTACGCTCGAGTAATTTCAAGAACTTACCTGCATTCTGACCAGAAACCTCTCCGAACTCTTTCACAGGCGTCATACGGTCTTTGAAATAACCCGTCGAGTGTTGAAAACACATGCCTATCTGCATAAATAAGCCAAACTCTATCTGGCGTTGCCACATAGCTATTTGTGCTTTTTCCAACGCATTTCGACCGAGCAACGGCTTTTCTGGATGAAGCTCTTCGAAATACAAACAGATTGCATCGGATTCACTTATACAAGTTCCATCATCTAGCTCCAGAATCGGGATTTTTCCGATAGGATTTTTAGCTCGCATTTCCGGTGTGATGTTCTCACCTTTTTGCAAATCAACCTGAACATACTCAACATCAATCCCCTTCTCTGCCAAGAACATTCTCACACGTCTCGGTGTAGGAGCAGTCTGCGTATCATAAATCTTCATTGTGTTTCCCTTAGGGTCTGTTGCTCTTTGTTCATTTTTTATGCTGAACGATAAAATGGTCTAGACCAAGGCGTCAAGGATGCCGTTTGGCCATCCAAATCAGTCATTGACAACGCTGTGATAGCCCATTTTAGCTTCAGCCCTTTGGGCAGCGGCCCTTTTTTAGCCATACTGCCCACAAATTTGCTCGTTTAGCACCACTAGACTCCCCTCATTTGCGATGGTCTGGCTAAAAAATTGCCAGCTGCATAAATTATGTACAAAGAGCAACAGCCCCTAGTAATTTCTAGAAAAAGCCATTAAGTAGTTAATGACTAGACTATTTGATTCCACCCATGTTTTAGATAAGGGTTTAAACTTCAAACCAACGTCTGCACTCGGTGTTAAACCGTTCTTAGCGACCATTGCCGCCATTTCGTCGGGTTTAACAAATTTAGACCAGCTATGCGTACCTATGGGCAACAAACGCAGGACATATTCTGTGCCAATAATTCCGATGACATAGGACAATAAGGTTCGATTAAGCGTCGCCATAATTAACAAACCATTGGGTTTGAGTAAGGAACAGCATTCATTAACCAGTTGTTGTTGATCGGGCACATGCTCGATAACTTCGGTGTTGAGCACGACATCGAAGCCTTCTTCACTGCTGAGCTCACTACTCAACATATGATGATATTCAATATCTAAGCTGGATTGGCGAGCATGTGCCCTAGCAACAGCGATACTAGTTCCACTGGCATCGATACCCGTAACTTTTGCTTTCTTGGCAGCTAACGGCTCACTCAATAATCCACCGCCACAACCAATATCGAGCACAGTCAAACCTTCAAATGAGCTACCCTCACCGACGCCAAAATGACGCGCGATTTGGCGTTGAATAAAACGACTTCGAGCTTGATTAAAAGCTAATACTGTTTTGAATTTTCCATGAGGGTCCCACCATTCCTGAGCCATACGATCAAACTGAGCGATTTCTTTTGGATCGTAATTAGCATTACCAACTAACTGGCTTCTATCTAGCATTGAACTCTCTTAGCGAAGCAATCATGACTGTTTATCTGACCACTCTTGGATTTTTTGTTGAGTAGCGAGTTTTATATCGCCTTGATGCTCACTCAACCACCAACCTTCAAGCATTTTGATATTGCGGTGATTGGCTTTAAAGAATAAATCGAATATATCACCAACAATGGGCACCATACCCACGAAAAAGTCTATCGCTGCATTGCGTAACATCAGCAAGAGCATACCTTTAGGCGCTCCCAGACTTTTTGCCAGACCAATGAGCGAAAGGGAAGCTCCCAGCATCAAGGCGTCTCCAACGACGGGAATCAAGCCGATAATAAAATCTAAACCCACGCGAAGATTTAGCCCAGGTATACGCACTGCAGTATCACTCAAATTTGCAATTTTCTGAGCGAGCAATAAGCGTCTAGGTGCTTTGTTCAATAACTCCGCGGAGGGCTCTTGTATCATGAAGCAGCGGCATCCATCTGCTTTGCTAGCTCAGCAGTCTTCGCTGCATCACGATTAATCTGCCATCCATGTAAATTACTCTTGATAATACCAACCAAGGCATCGATGTGTTTTTCATCTGCATTGAGAGCTGGAATGTATTCGTATTTTTCACCACCAGCTTCAAGGAAATAGTCTCTATTTTCGACACCAATCTCTTCTATGGTTTCCAAGCAATCTGCACTAAAACCTGGGCAGATAAGTTGCACCGACTTAATACCCTGTTCAGGTAACGATTTTAGTGTGTGGTCAGTATATGGCTTCAACCATTCTTCTCGACCAAAACGTGATTGAAAGGTTGTCAGGTACTCATCCTTGCTGATACCTATTTTTTCAGCGATTAGGCGCGACGTTTTATGGCATTCACAATGGTAGGGGTCGCCATTGGTTAAATAGCGCTTAGGAATACCGTGATAGGTAAAAATGAGCTTATCGGCACGACCATTCTGCTCCCAATGAGACTGGATTTTGTTGGCTACCGCATCAATATAATCAGGGTTGTTATGATATTCATTAACGAAACGCAGCTCCGGCATCCATCGGCGCGACGTAAAGCAGTCTGCAACTGCATCAAAAGTGGAGCCTGTTGTCGATGCACAATATTGAGGGTATAGCGGCAATACCACAACTTTGCGCACCCCCGCATCTAGCATCTTATCTAAAGTACCTTTAATTGAAGGTTCACCATAACGCATAGCAAATTCAACAACAACATCCTCGCCATACTCAGCTTTAAGCTTCTCTCGAATAGCATCTGTTTGGTCTTGAGTGTGATACATCAACGGAGAACCTCGCTCTGTCCATACCGTAGAATAAGCATGAGCACTGCGCTTGGGGCGAATATTCAATATGACGAGATTAAGCACCATCCACCAAATCAATCGAGGTACTTCGACAACCCTAGGGTCGGATAAAAACTCCTTGAGATAAGGCTTCAACGCTTTTTTTGTGGGTGCTTCTGGTGTTCCCAAATTGGTCACCAAGACACCGATTTTATCTGCCTGACTGTGAGTAAAAGCGGTATTGCCTCTGTATTTCATAAATCCACTCTGCTGCTTAAGCTGTTCCCTGTTTTATATCTATCAGGGCCCAAGGCTTACATTATTTGAAAAAGCTACTACGTTCCCGGCATTTAATTAGACCAAAGAAATTGATATGCATTGTAGGCTTTTAAGAAGCCAAATCCACCCTTTTCAATGCTTGATAGAGCGTCGAGACGTGTTTAACACCTCATTTGTAATATAAATTAATTCTTTAAAAATCAGCAAATTCGGTGAAAACGTATACAATTAGGTATATTTATTGTTCAATTACTGTGTCAATGCATGTGATGTTTATCTCCCTGAAGAGATTAAATTGAGCAGCTAACAATAAGGAAATCTGATGGCTACTAAGACACCCAATGATGAATCAAAAACTAATAATAGTGATTCACAAGATCTACAGCAGCTTAAACAAATACTTTTCGGTAGCGCACAAAGTCAGCTAGAAAAAAGTATCGAAGACCTTTCTCAACGCTTAGACAAACGTTGTCAGTCTATTGAGAAGAAAATGTCAGATAATCACGCCTCTCTTCAAAAAGCCTTAACAGACGGCATAGCGTCTTTAACTGAAAAGCTCAATAACGCAGACCAAGGCCAAACAGAGGAGCTTGGTCATGTTAACGACTTCGCCAAGCAGACTTCGTCAGAACTTGAAATGCATGAAACAGCGACGAGGCAAGAGTTTGACGAAACCCACGCCAAGTTTGATCAGGAAATTGCCGCGCTGACCAAGAAATTCAATCAACAACATGAAAAAGCCATGGAGCAACTTTCATCTGTTAGCAGCGAGCTACACAATTCGAAAACAGACAGAAAAACCTTGGCTAAATTACTGGCGACCATGGCCACCAACCTGGAAGACGACGAACAGGCATGAGCCAGATAGAGGGTCCTGATGATAGTCAACAAGACGCCATCGAAACCCAGACGAATAGTTCTGAAGGAATAGAGCAAGATAGCAAGGATATGCAACGCGTGCGCGACTTGTTACTGGGTAACAATCGGGATGTTGTGACATCTCCAGTAAAACAAGATGCTCGCTCTATTGTTTCTGAAGTATTTTCAGAAGCACTATTTGATAGACAGAAAAAAGACGGCTCTGTCGACCAAGTCATCCTGCCCCTTGTCGAGAACTCAGTCGAAAACTCCATCAATAACCACAGAGAACAATTTGTCGGTTATCTATACCCTCTTGTCGGTAGCTTAGTTAGAAAATCAGTGACGGCCTTTATTTCAGAGTTTTTAGAGAAAACCAATGAGCTGATTGAAAACAGTTTTACTATCAAAGGCTTAAAATGGAGGTATCGAGCATGGCGAGCAGGGGTCAGCTTCTCAGAATACGCAGCCAGTCAAACATTTCAATTCCGCGTTAAGCAGGTTCTGTTGATACACAGGAAGACAGGTTTACTGCTCAAGTCAGTCGCGCAAGACCATCAGCTCAATGACAATGCCGATCTCGTCTCATCAATGCTGGGGGCAATCAATGACTTCGTCAGTGATTCATTCACATCTGACAGTAAAGACGAGGAACAAAATTTAGGTGTCGTCAAAACCGATAATTTTACCTTACTCATCAAGCAGGGGCCTTATGCTCTGTTAGTTGCGGCGGTTAATGGCAACGAGTCTCCTCATTTTAATGAGCAACTTCAAACCACTTTAGAACAAATACATCGATTGTATCTTAATGAACTCGTCGAATTTGATGGCGATGATGTGCCTTTTGATAGCTGCGAAAAACCACTCAGAGATTGCCTCATCAATGAGTTAAAACCCGAATTGGAAACTAAGCAAAAGCAGCCTTGGATAGCCATTATTTTGGCTTTCGCAGGAATAGTCGCCTTACTCTATTACTTAGTCTTGTGGTGGCAAAACGAGAGCTTAGTCAGTGAAATCAAGAAAGCATCCCCCCCAGCTGGAGTCATTATCAGAACCATTGAGCAAGATGGCGTGAATGGCCTTTCTCTCGAAGCACTGAGAGACCCACAAAGTACGCCAATCGAAGAGTGGCTCCAACAGTTCAAGATAGGCGAGAGAACAACCCAAATTAAGCAGGAGTTGTATTTATCCGCAGCACCGCAAATGATTCAACTCAGAGTTGAGTCCGCATTGAGTAGCTTTTCAGGTATCAACACATCTTGGAACGGCCAAGTTCTCTCCCTCAGCGGCCTTGTCACAGTTACTGAATACAATGATTTGCAACGTCGTATTGAGGCGATTCCTGGCTTCAAGGAGTCTTTCACTCTCAATATGCGCAATGTATCGGTTAAAGGTGAACAAACAGTCAACGTAACGACTCAACAACAACAACTGTATCAAAACGCGTTAGCCGAGGTTCAACAAATACAGTTCGATTTTCCAGTTGCAACCACTGTCCTAGATCGAACACAAATTGAAAAAGTACAAAATTTAGCCGATAAGATAAAAGAGCTCATGCTACTTGCAGAAATTAACCAATACACCATGGGTGTTATTGTTATAGGTACTGCAGACTCAGTTGGCGCTTCGGGAACTAACACTGAGTTAAGCCAAGCACGTGCGGAACATGTGAAGTCTCTGCTTGTCGAAAAAGAGGTAGCGAGTAATGAAATTATGGCGGTAGGCATAGGTAAAGTTGAGCTAGCCCAGGTAGCAACAACGGCGCGTAAAGTTTTAATTAATGTGGTTTACCACCAAAACACTTTGGGCCATACTGAGCGAGAGGGTAATTAAAATGCTCCTAGCGAGCATAGAAATTACTCCGAGAAGAAGCCAGAGGGATTATCGTGTCAATACAAAGGAGAATTTGGTTAACACATGATAGCTAAGAAAGTCTGTTTATTAGGCCCGACAGGTGTTGGTAAAACAAGCTTAGTGAAACGTTTTGTCGAAGGCATTTTCTCTGAAAAATACCTAACAACGATCGGCGTCAAGATTGACAAGAAAACAGTCACAATAGATGACACTGAAATTCAACTTATGCTCTGGGATATGGAGGGCACGGATAGATATTGTGGTTTCCAAACACGCTACCTGAGAGGTGCTGCGGCTTACATCATAGTCGTTGATCAAACACGAGCACAGACGCTTATCGAAGGTATGGAAATCCATAAACTGGTTAAAGAGGAATGTGATATTCCCTCTTTGCTTGTCGTTAATAAGAGTGATTTAGATGCGAGCTGGCATTGGACTGCCGACGAGCTCGATCATTACAAAAGACACTTCAATGCAACCGCGATGACTAGCGCTAAAACTGGTGAAAATGTCGAAACCATGTTTAATGACTTAGCAAGTCTGGCTTTCGGCTCAACGCAGGAGTAAGTCTGATGTACAGTTTAAATAAAGCCCTGTCCGCTTTCGATTGTGCTGTACTCAGGCAACGGTCTGAAAACACGTACGAACTGGTCCACAATAACTTCCCTTGGATATTCGAGCTTTTCAACACAAGTACTTCAGAAGCTAGTTTTAACTTTCCATCACGTTCGCTATTTCTTGATGATTTTATTGAACAAGCAAAAGAGCTTTGGGAAACATCTTTAGACGACCAACTGAACTCTGGTATTTGGACAGAGCAGCTGAACAAGGATTTAGAGCTTCATTTAGAAGCTATTGCTATTAATTCTAAAGACGAAAAGCTATTGGTATTACACAACCAAGAACAGCAGTTCATTCAACGTCAAACCACGCTTCAAAGTGCAAGAGAATTAGTTATTGCTAATGAAGTCCTCCAAGAACAGCACATTCATGTGCGCCGGCAATTTGAGAAAATCTTGCTCGAGTCACGTTCGCTAGGCGATAAAATCGAGGCCCTATCTGACGTTATCGACCATGCCCAATTTGGCGTACTGATTCTCGATGCATCAATGCGTCCGCTGCTGCAAAACCCGGCAATCTTTGACCTGTTCGATTTACCTTATGAACCTTCAAGCACGAATGTTTTTAATACACTGTCCGATCTTGCCAGAAAACAGTATCCCGAATTTGAGCGTGTACTCAGTGTTCGTGAAAACTGGCAAGGCGAATTACTTTGGATGCAGCCCCCCTTTAATACTAAGTGGCTTAAAGTCACCCTCTATGTCATAGGCGACAGTGATCCCGATACCTATCATTGGTGTCTTTTTGTCACCGATATTAGCCGACTTAAGCATCTGCAACAGCACAATGAAACACTCGCATTGCATGATCCGCTAACGCAATTACCCAATCGCCAGTTTTTCTGGCGATGCTTGGAGCGCTTCTGTGCAAACCCAGATGTATTTTATGTTCTTTACATCGATGTCAATCACTTTAAGCAGGTCAATGAAGCGTTCGGCCATAAAGAAGGCGACCGATTGCTAAGAGAACTCGCTAATCGTCTTAAGAACACACTGAAGAAGAAGGATGTCATTGCTCGTGTCGGAGGTGATGAATTTGCCATTATATTATCGGATATCAATGAGCCAGAACATTGCCAGAAAATCGCCGATAGGATGCAAAAAAATGCACATGATGTTTTCACCACCGAGGGCGATGAACGCTATTACATTAGCTTGAGTATCGGCGCAGTCAGTTATCCTAATGATGGTAAAAACCCAGAGACTCTAATGAAGTATGCCGACCTAGCAGCATACAAGGCTAAGAGCGATGAAAACCAAGCAGTGGAACTGTACAGTTCAGAGCTAACACAGCGTTCAAGTCAGCGGCTCACACTAGAAAGCGCACTCAGGGATGCTGTCAAAAATGATGAATTCGAATTAATGCTTCAACCCATTCTTAATTTAACAAGCAACAGAGTGGTCAAAGCCGAAGCGTTGATTAGGTGGAACCACCCCGAGCGCGGCATCATTATGCCTGGGGAGTTTATTCCTTTGGCTGAGCAAACCGGGCTTATCGTCAAGATTGGAAAGTGGGTTATCGAGAAAGGCTTGGCTTTGATTCAATCTATTCAAAGCAGTGGGTTCAGAATCAAGCTTTCTATCAACCTGTCTCCCAGACAAATTCGCGATCCAGGATTGTTATCATTTGTTGAAAAACAACTGGAAAAAACGGATATCGATCCATCATTGCTCGAATTTGAGTTAACAGAAGGCACAATAGTCAGTGACTATGATACTGTCAGTAAGTTGCTAAACCTGTTCCGTCAAAAAGGGATTAGTGTGGCAATCGATGACTTCGGTACCGGATACAGTTCTCTCTCTTATCTGAAAAAGCTTCCGATTGATGATCTAAAAATTGATCGTTCTTTCGTCAAAGATTTAGCGTCTGACGACAATGATAAAGCCATAGTGCTTGCGGTTTTAGCAATGGCAAAACAGTTGCAATTAGACGTTACCGCAGAAGGCGTTGAGGACAGTTCACAGCAGCAATTCCTGAATGAACATGATTGTGAGCTAGGCCAGGGATACCTCTTTAGTCAACCTGTCACCTTCGATAACTTTATTTCTTATCTGCGCACCAAAAACTAAAAGCTTACCTCTGACGCTCCATTCTCTTACTTAGAAAAGCTCGTTTTAAACTAATTGCTGAAAAAACAGACAACAAAGAACAACAGACGCTAGTGTAAAAGTGCTATGAAATGATAGCATTCGCATTTTTATGTCTCAGGAGTTTTCCATGTCTCGAGTCTTGATTATCGGCACTGGTGGTGTCGGTCGCGTTACAGCGGTTAAATGTGCTCGCCTTCCTCAACATTTTGATGAAATATATCTTGCAAGTCGCACGGTTTCTAAGTGCCAGGCATTGCAGGACGAGCTAGGCTCAGATCGCATTAAGGCAGTCTTTACAGTAGACGCCGACGACAGTGCTCAAGTCGTTGAGTTACTTAACAAAGTTAAGCCAGACCTCGTCGTCAACTTAGCCTTGCCTTATCAAGATCTACCCATTATGGATGCATGTTTAGAGGCAGGCGTCGATTACATGGATACAGCAAACTACGAGCCGAAAGACGTAGCTAAGTTCGAATATTCTTGGCAATGGGCTTATCAAGAAAAATTCGAAAAAGCCGGCCTAATGGCTTTACTAGGTAGTGGATTCGATCCAGGTGTTACAAATGTTTATACCGCCTACGCTGCCAAGCACTACTTCGACGAAATTCACACATTAGATATCGTAGACTGTAATGGCGGCGACCACGGTCAAGCCTTTGCCACTAACTTCAACCCAGAAATCAACATTCGCGAAATCACACAACGTGGACGTTACTGGGAAAACGGTGAATGGAAAGAAACCGATCCACTCAGTGTTCGCGAAGACCTTCATTACCAAAATATTGGCGTAAGAGCTTCTTACTTGATGTTCCACGAAGAGCTAGAGTCTCTTGTTAAGCACTTCCCTACTCTTAAACGTGCACGTTTCTGGATGACCTTTGGTGATGCCTACTTAACGCACCTTCGCGTTTTAGAAGCAGTTGGCATGACACGTATTGATCCGATTGAATTCCAAGGCCAGCAAATTGTACCTCTTGAATTCTTAAAAGCGGTATTACCTAACCCAGAATCACTAGCTGAAGGTTACACAGGAAAAACCTGTATCGGTACCTACATTACTGGCGTTAAAGATGGAAAAGAGAAAACCATTTTCATCTACAACAACTGTGATCACGCGGTTTGTAACGAAGAAGTAGGAGCACAGGCCGTATCTTATACAACGGGTGTTCCAGCCATGATTGGTGCAGCATTAATGCTTAATGGCACTTGGAAAAAACCAGGTGTTTGGAACATGGAACAATTTGATCCAGACCCGTTCATGGAAATGCTCAACGAGCATGGCCTAGCATGGCATGTTATGGAATGCGAGAAGAGCCCTTTCAGCCAATGAGTTTATTAACAGCTGGCATTCCCTCACCTTGCTATGTTTGTGAGGAGGCTAAGTTAGAAGCCAATCTTAAACTGATGCAACGCGTACAGGATGAATCAGGCGCCAAAATTATTTTGGCGCTCAAAGGCTTTTCTATGTGGTCAACCTTTCCTTTGGTTGGCCAATATTTACATGGCTGCACAGCGAGTTCTGTTTGGGAAGCCAAGTTAGCAAAATTTGAAATGGGTAAAGAGGTTCATGCCTATTCTCCTGCCTACAAGCCTCAGGATATCGATGAGCTAATACCTCTGGTCAACCATATTTCTTTCAATAGTCTTTCTCAGTGGGAACGCTATAAAGAGCAAATCATTCAAGCTGGCATTCAAGCTGGCTTGCGTGTTAACCCAGAGCATAGAGAGGCAGAAACAGAGCTTTATGACCCCAGTGCTCCAGGTTCTCGTTTAGGCATTAAAGCGTCAGATTTAGAAGGTCAAGATTTAGCAGGTATCAGTGGTTTACATATTCACAATCTCTGTGAATGCGATTCTTATGCGACTGAACGCACCATTAAAGCTGTTGAAGAAAAGTTTGGAAAATGGCTACCAAAGATGCAATGGATTAACTTTGGTGGTGGGCATCTGATGACTAAAGATGGCTACGATATTGATCATCTGATCGCAGCCCTAAAAGCGTTTAAACAAAAATGGCAGGTTGAAGTTATTTTGGAACCTGGTTCTGCTGTCGCATGGCAAACAGGGCCGCTTGTCAGTGAGGTTGTCGATATCGTGCATAATGAGGGGAATATCGCGTTACTCGATATCTCGGCAACAGCACATATGCCTGACGTACTGGAAATGCCCTACCGTCCTGAAGTCAGAGATGCGACCTTAGCTGGAGAGAAGCCATACAATTACAAACTGGCGGGTAACTCATGCCTTGCAGGTGATGTCATCGATACCTATAGCTTCGACAAGCCACTGAAAGTCGGTGATAGAGTCATTTTTGAAGATATGATTCATTACACTATGGTCAAAACCACTTTCTTTAACGGCGTTGAACACCCCGCTATCGGTATATTGAAAAAAGACGGTAGCTTTGAACTCGTTCGGCAGTTCAATTACGAAGATTTCAAGAGCCGTCTTTCATAGGGTCTGTTGTTCTTTGGTGTATACTTTTACATCAAAGAACAATAACTCATACAGAAAGCTCAAATGAACCTTATCGAAATTCCTTGCCTATTGGTCGGGCGCCTGTTACTTGGCTTATATTTTATTCTTCCGGGCCTACAAAAAATCACTCAGTTCGAAACCATGAGCCAATACATGGCAAGTCATAATGTACCTTTTGTCCCAGTACTCTTAGTGATCACTATCGTTATTCAAATCGCCGCAGGCCTTGCTCTTATTATTGGGTATAAATCTCGCTTTGCTGCTTTCATTTTAGCGGGTCTAACATTGGTTATTAGTATTTACATGCATAACTTCTGGAACTTGCCAGAAGGTGGTGATGTCGCACACGAAACCCAAAACTTTGTTAAAAATATGGCCATTATGGCTGGCTTATTAATAGTCGCAGCTAGAGGTACGGGGCGTTTCAGTCTGGACAACAGAGATAAGCCACCGTTTTAATTTAATCATCATTCAACAGACTCAAAGGTAAGGAAGCAGCTATGAAAAATGTCAGAAGTATTCTATTCACCATTTTAGCGTCGTTTAGTGTCTATACATTCTCTAGTGAAAAATCGCCAATTGAGGAGCGTATATTATTTTCAAACGACTTGGCTTTAAATGCTCATATTTACCTTATTTCCGCTGCTCAGGGAGTAAGGAGTTTACCCACCAATCTAAGTAATGAAGAATTAAAACAAGCTAATACTGCGTTAACTCGATACAAGCAAGATACAGCACAACGACGTTTTCACATTGTTCGAGCAGAAGGTCACGTTGCCACAATGACGGCCAACTTATATAGCAATATGGATATAAATAGTCAGGAATGTATTGATAGCTGCATTGTGCTAAAACAGTTTATGCCTATCTATCAGAAATACATCTGGCCCCAACAAAACCAAACAAACACAGATTGGATAGAAAATGCAAAGCCAAGGCTTCAGCAATACGGCGCGGAAATAGAGGATCAGCTCAACCAACTCTTTCAAACGGCCATCATACCAAACGAACATAAAGTCGATTTAGTCGACTATATAGACCGAGGTGCAACAACGTCAGGCCGCACACCCAATACCTTGCTAAGCAGCACAGATGAAGGGTATCGAGATTGGCACGCCTTAGAAATGATCTTCCACGAAATTGCACATACTTATGCTTCAGGCAGAAGCAGTCCACTAAGAAAAGGTATCGCCGGTAAATTCAATTCTGAAGCATTGAAAAAACATAGAAGAATTTGGCACGCCATTCATTTTTATACGGTTGGTTATGTCACGAAAGAAGTCATATCTGACGTTGCTCCCAACTATACAACTTACGCTATCACGAATAATGTCTATGGCCGCAGCTGGTCTATTTACCTACCTCTGATACAGAAGCATTGGACAAGATATTTACGAGGAGAATTATCTATGGACCAAGCGTTGGAATATATCGCCAGTGATTTAAGCGGCAGCTAATTTTATTCGCGGATAAACCTAATAGCTCATCGTCACTAGCGAACGAATTCGGCTCCTACGTCTGATTAATATGCGGGTATTCGATTACTCGAATAAATGTTGGTGTAAATCCTTAACAACATCAGAGCTATCGTCAGCGCCGACTAGGAATGACATATTGTGCGGGTTAGCACCAAAACAAATCATACGCAAAGTGTATTCTTTAACGGCAGACAGAATACCACTCGCAACACCTGCGCCAGCTTGCATGTTGTTACCAACAACAGTCACCAAATCAAAACCTTCTTCAACCACAACCTCACAAATCTCGCGTAGGTCATCTAAAACTCTTTGATTGATATTCGCGGCAACAGAATTGCTTGGATTATCAATCGTCATCGAAATAGCAATCTCAGATGTTGTTACCAAATCAACGCTTAAGTTGTGGTTCGCGATTATGGTAAAGACTTTCCCTAAGAAACCCTGTGCATGTAGCATTTTTGGTGTCGTCAACGTCACCATCACTTGCTCTTTACGCCTTGTAATAGCTCTGTAAGGTGGTTCTTGTTCACAGTCTTTAACGATCCAGGTGCCGCCTTTTTCTGGTTCACGACTAGAACCCACAAATACACGGATATTCTTACGCAACGCTGGTTCCATCGTTGCAGGGTGCAGCACTTTTGCACCAAAGGTTGCCATTTCAGCGGCTTCTTCAAAGCTCAATTCAGGTAATGGTTTCGCTTTGTCAGTAATTCTAGGATCCGTAGTATAAACCCCAATGACGTCAGTCCAGATTTCACAGGTTTCCGCCCTCAAAGCCTCAGCCAGAAGCGCTGCTGTATAATCTGAGCCACCTCTTCCTAAAGTCGTTGTTGCATCATTTTCATCTGAACCAACAAAACCTTGCGTAACCAAGACAGCATTGTCTAATTCAGGCGACATCAATTTGCGTGCTTGTTGCTCAATAAGTTCGATATTAGGCGCTCCTTGTCCAAAGGTGCTATCCGTTTTTACGACTTTACGCGCATCGAAGTTCTGAGCTTTACATCCTCTTTGATTCAACAATTCAGCGAACAAAAGTGACGACATTCTTTCACCATGTGAAAGTAGCGCATCTTTCAAATCTGCACGATGCAGTATCTCTTCATGGAAAGCTAAATCTTTCAGTGATTGCAACAAGTCAGCTAACTTTTCTTCAATGACTTTAGGCTTGCCTAAGCCATCTAAAATAGCCTGCTCGATCTGCGTTATATCGTCGAGAACCGCTTGAATCTGAGACTGCGTTAGTTCTTCGTTGGCAAGCTTAACTAGATGATTTGTCACACCAGCAGAAGCACTAACAACAACAACACGGGTATTTTTATTGTTTTCAACCACCTTCGCACAACACGTCATTGCCTCGATATTGGCTACACTGGTTCCACCAAATTTTGCGATATTCACTGACGTGTTACTGACTGACATAGTTTCCTCTTGGGAGTTGGCAACAAATTATTAACATTTGGACGTTTAGACGGCTAAACAACGAGAACGTAAACTACCAGTTTCCATCAAAATGGGAAATACTTTTTTAAACTAGTCAACAAGAATTCGTCATGAGCGATGTAAAGCTAGCCTGCCTACCCTCTTACATCAACTCATACACTCTTTAGTTTGATGTAGGACATATTGTCCAACCTGAGGGGCAAGTCGTTTCTTGAATATGGTTGATGGCGTAAGTTAAGTCTGCATCAGTCAAAACTCTCCCGCTATGCGCAGCTGCGAACCTCTGAACTTGAATGTTTCGTTGGTCTAACATAGTTGCGAAGTCTTTTAAGCTTTCATAACCAGAGGGTGAACCTGATTTTAATCGCGAGAGAAATAAATCAGCGGTAAATATCACTTTGTCTTTTGCAAAATAACTGAGCAAATTGTTCTCTGCATGATCATTCGAAAAGTTAATCAGTTGAATATTACCATCTTCTATTTCTGCTAAATCATCCGCAAGAACGAATCGCTCATCGGACACTGTTTCGTCTAATAGTTTTTTGATGCTTTGCACGTGATGGCTCAAGGTAATGAATGAAGCCCCTAAAGCCACGACTTCGTTAACCCCACCCAAATGATCATTGTGGTGATGCGTAATTATCTGATACTTAAGTGGCTTTTGTCGGCCAAGATGTTCGTGTAAAGCACTAAGCCGTTCAGTAAGGTCGTTATAAGTGCCACTGGCAACCAAGTAATCCTCAGCTTCATAGAAAATACTAAAACCCCAATTTTTTCCAACTAAATAAAGATTTTCAGATAGAGGGGTTACCGACATATCCTTAAAGTCGAAAGCAGCTGCCGCTGCTTCATAGTTTTGAGGAGTAGCGAACGCCGTTTCATAAGACTTATTGATGCTCAGTTTACGCTGTGTAGAAACATAAAAAGGCTGCCCGCCTCTTGTCACATAAAATGATTTTGCGTACCCCACTCCCTCACTTTTTGTAAAATCGGAGTAGTAGTAATCAAACGCGAACTCTGGGCGCCAGCTCGGCCTTTTCATTTTAACGATTCGACCATTTGCAACGTCAACATAGAGCGTTAGCTTAGGGTAGCCTTCTGGCTCAAAAGTGATCTCATCCGCTAATCGCCCTTTTACTTTATTCCTCCCCACAACTCCAACAGAGGCCGAATATTCAATCACTAGCATCGCTAACCTTGTATCCAGAAAGAGCACATGGGAGCGATCAACGTTGCTCATGGACATGGAGTTATTGACGCTAATTGTCTTCTCATCATGTTCTATCCGATACCCTTTTTTTCCATCAAATAGCTGATGTTGCGTTGCAAACGATGAAGCATCTCCGCGTACCCATTTGAAATCCTTGCGCTTGTTAATAAGGTCAACTGTCGTCAGTGATTTATTATTCACCATATCAATGCTATTGGGGCTATGACTTTGACCATAACGAAAGCTCTTATAATGATCTTCAAGCTGCAGTGATTTAACTTTTACCAACTCATCACCGCCATAGGCCTCTTTAACCCGATTAATGATATTAGTGACTTCAGTCTGCGCCAGTACTGAGAAAGAACTTAAAGATTGGAGAAGCAATAAAACACCAAGGGCTTTTTTCATCTTGAACCTAAATCTGCATTGACAAATGTACAAGTATCAAACGCTAGCACACTCATTTCGTAGATCTTCCTATATAAGTTTGATGCACTAAATTAGACGACAAACGCCACCCAGCTCTATTTTCTCGCATTGTTTGACTTTTGAACAAAAATATATAACCATTTGGTTATGAATAAAAACCAACTCGATCTCGTTTTCTCCGCTCTCTCCGATTCAACTCGTCGAGGGATGCTCGCTCAACTGGCGCAAGGGGAAGCCAATATTAGCCAGTTAGCTAAACAATATGAGATGTCACAACCAGCAATATCTAAACATCTGAGGGTTTTAGACAAAGCAGGGTTGATACAGAAAAAGAAAAAGGGGCGTGAATTTATCATTCGCGTTAACCCAGAACCTATTGAAGAAGCGCAAACTTGGATTGGTTATTACGCAAGGTTTTGGAAACAACAATTTGATGCAGTTGAAGAGTATTTAAACACTCACGACAAAAAATAAGGGGGCTTTATGACAACCCAAACATCCGTTGAAAACGGTAATTTAACTGTTGTTCGCACATACAGTGCGCCCATTGAAAAAGTCTTTGATGCGTGGATTCAAACGAGTAAGATCAAAAACTGGTGGGGTTGTGCAGAGTGCACTGATGTGCGCTCAGAAGTCGAGCCTAAAGTCGGCGGTAAGTACAACCACCACATGACAATAGATACACCAGCAGGGCAGCATGAAGTGGAAGGTTTTGCCACACTCGTCGAATATGATCCTCCCAAAAGGCTCGCTTACACCTCCAATGATATTGAGGATAAGATGCTGATTACTGTCGACTTTGTTGAAGTACCTGAGGGGACTCAGGTAACACTCGTTCATGCCAATATTCCAGATATGAAAGTCCAAGGTGACGTCAAACTCAGCGATGTCATTACGGGTGGCTGGTCGGCAGCACTAGAAAAGCTCGACATATTCTTAAACTCAGAAAAACAAGCGAGTTGATCATGAGTATCGTTGACGATATCAAGGATCGTGCAAACCAATACGCTGATGTTGAGCAAGGGCAGTCATGTTCACAAACGTCCTTTAAAACCAATAAAAAAGCGTTCCTTTTTATTGGTGAGCAAGGTGGACGACACAAAGCCATGTTTAAACTTAGCGCCTCCAAAGCGGAGGCTATTGAATTAGCTAAAGCCGAACCAAAGAATTATCAGGCAGGGAGCGGCGCCTGGGTTACTGCTCGATTTAGTGATGAAGAACCTATGCCCACGAAACGTTGGCAAATTTGGTTGGAAGAGAGTTATTCACTCAGTGCGAAAAAGTAGAATCAAGGGAGCTTCAGCAAAGCTCCCTATTCCTTTCTAGTGAGCTCTTATTAAAGCTTAGGGCTTTCCAATGGCAGCTTATCCAACCAATCACTAATACCATCCAAGTAACCTTCACAGGTATACCCTAGCCCCTTTTCCAACAGCTCCTTTTGCGATTCGCCGAATTCACAGGTATCACAACGGCGAATCAGGTGATTACATTGCTCTAAGGTTATTCCAGTAAAAGAGTCATCCATTTTCTGCTGATACATGTGATAAGCGGCCTGCCAATCCACCTGAGAGTCCTTCTCGCCCCAAATACCTAAAACAGGAATATTGATTGAACCCAGTGCCGACTCGAAGTCATCCACCAGCACCATAAGATGAGTTTCGGGATCCAGTTTCGGTGGATTTTTTTGTAGAAAGGATTGATATCGCAAAAACTTTTCTTCGCTGTATTCCCCTCTAAGCTTAAGCATAAATGGATCTTTAATGATGCCTTGAGTCACATCAAGGTATTGCTGATATGTCCCACCACTGCGTTGAATATCGAATCCCTTGTGCCATTGGGTAATCAGTTTTTCTATATTCTCTTCAGAATAGCCTCGGGAGCGCCAGTTCGACTTAATTAGATATTCAGTGTTATCGAGGTGTGTAGGACCGCTAACGGAAATCCAGAAAGCAATGTCCTTGTTATTAGCTAAGACTAAGGGGGCAATCCAACCAGCGCGGCTAATTCCCCATAAGCCAACTCGTTCACTACCTTTTATGTTTTTCTCTTTTAAATGCTGAATGGCCGTTCGAATCTCCGCAGCGCTATCTTCAACAGGTTGATTGGCATCAAAAGTACTACCACTTTCCCCGCATCCCGCTTTGTCATAAGCAAAGGTTGCGTAGCCAGCTTCATTCAATCGCTCTCGCAACGATAAATTCCATTTACCGGTATGCACATAGGTTCGTCCGTAACCTGGAATTAAAACAACGAGGCCTTTGGTCTCTCTCCCTTCTGGGAAATCCAATAAACCAACAAACTCGATATCGCCATGAGCAAAACGGAAAGACTGACTGGATATAGATTGCGCTTGTGCACTAAAAACGAAGGTAAGAAAGCATAACAGCAGATATCTCAGCGGGAACTTCAGCATATTTTTTGTCCTAAAAAATGAGTCGCTGAGTTAAGTCGCACTTAAATTATAAAAGGTTTAAGGTGTTATCACCTGCTAAGGACTGTCCATCATCGCGCTTTCGGATATCAAATCTCGATAGAGTGTCTTAACTGAGTTCGGCAACCAAGCTTCGTAAGCATCAGAAAAGTAATTCGTTCCTAATACACTCATGTGCTGGTTAACTTGGTTAATGATACGCTCGCCCAAATCCCCTTTAGTACAAGAAATACCTGGATAGTAGAGTTGAGAATCTTCATAGATAGATAAGAATTGGGTCTGATCATTTTCGTAAACCGTGACGTCTTTGCCGAGCGCTGCTGCTGGATAACTAATGACATAATCAATACGACCATTTTTCAATAAATCGACAAAAGGCAAATCCCAAGTTGTCATAATACGAGGATATTTAGCGTAATCTGCATCAAGCACCCTATCGATTTTAGGGCCATAAGAACGTGCGTTAATTCGACCAAAAACTAGCTCTTCATCTCTCACTAACTTCGACAGCACCACCCTGCGTTTTTCATCCAAATAGGGTTCAAAACGTTTATCGTCCCGCAAAGTAATAAGGCCATTCGGTAGCACAGGCAACACAGGGTCCGAGTACAGCAAATAACGTTCTCGCTCTTCCGTTTTGAGCAACGCCAAGGTGCACAAAGGAATGCCTTTCAACACATTCTCAGTGAGCTTAGGAGAGGATATAAGTTCTATGCTGTGTTCATAGTCATCTAGGAGCTCAAACAACCCCGATAGTATTTTATCGCAGTAGCCTTGCTCAGCTTGAGGACCAGACAACACATGGCACGGATAAAAGTCGGTGATGTACCAATCCACTTTCTCCGCTTTAACCGGAAAAATGAGCAATAGCAGAAAAACAAATAAGCAGATTCTGTTCATAAATTCAGCATAGCAATAGCTTTAAAAAAAGATAGCGGATCCTGAGCAAGGTCATCAAATAAATTCACATCTAACTCTGTACAACCGCTGAGACAAACTTATAGGTTCATATTTGAGCATGACCGTCTTGTTGCGCATTCTATTCCAACTCTGCTGTTAGAGACCTCAAATTGGTAACAAAGGTTACCCAACCTGTTCATTTTTCTGGAAATAGATCGAAAGGTAACCTCTAAATTGGAAAGGCTGTAGTCGATTAGATTCGTGAATAAATTAAGTATGCAGGCAGGCCTCTAGATGCTCCGCCCAAAAACTCGGTAATTGAGCACAAGCTTGATCACCCACAGAAATCTCGCAGACACATGAATGCGTATCGCCAGCTCGCGGCAACGGTAGCACGAGAATGCCCGTCTTCTCTGCATAAGAGGTGACCTTTTGAACCAAAGTTTCAGCATTTATTCTAAATCGAAGATGGAACATAGCCACCTGTGGCTGTTCGGGTATTATATCGACATCAGGTAGGTCCAAGGCAGCAGCTAATTGCTTCGCATAATCAACGAGCCGAGGCATTTGTGGTAAGTATTTGTCTAACCCAGAACGTGCAGCAATAACCTCAGGATAGAGAGTAATAGGGTTTCCACCGGCTCTTCTAGCCCATACTCGCGCTTGTTCAATAAGCTCAGATGTACCTAGTAATGCTGCGCCGAATATACCGCCTAAGTCCTTATAAAAACTAATATAAAGGCTATCAAATAAAGCAGCTATATCAGATAACGAACGCTCGTAATAAGGCTCAGCTTGCCAAAGACGCGCGCCATCTAAATGCATTTTTACGCCATATTCGTCACACCAAGCTCTCATCTCAGTTAGCTCATCCCAACTGGGTAACACACCGCCAATTTCACGCATCGGTGTCTCAACAATAATGGCAGCTGTTTTTTCAGGATTCAGCTGACTTAGATCTCCCGCGGTAAGAACATCTTCAAGATTCCCAACTTCAATCGCTTTTAATCCCCACAAGTGCTCTATCGCCATATGCTCATGTATTAAGAGATGTGACGTTGGATGCAAGCCGATTTCATTTCTCCCGCTACTCTCGCTATAACATTTAACAGCTGCACATTGCGCAAGCGTACCTGTGGGCAAAAATAAGCCATCAGGCTTACCAAACAGTTCACACAGCTGGTCTTCAAACTCACTGATAGCGCCGCCTTTTCCATAGGTATCACGACCATCTGCCTGTCGAATAGAGCGACTTAAATGTTCTAACTCATCAGTCATAGAAAGCTGTTTATGTCGATGAATAGCTGTGTGTACATCGAGTGCAGCGAAGCGTGCTTTTAAAGCGTCAGAAAGTAAGCTCATGGCGTTAATTATCTAGGTGTCGTTATTGGAGTTATCAATTGAAGAGGGGTAATAGTCAATAGACGGCTCTTATCCATCAGCAAATAATAGATAAGAACCGTTTTCGTTGTTTTACATGAATTAACTCAAACGCTTAGCTATGCCCGAAAGAGTTTCACTTAAGCTATTCTTGCGCTTGTCGGCAGCTGAATCTGGACGTCTTACAGACATCTGCTTCGCTAATGCCTTCAATTGCTTCGCAAGCTTCTTATTTTTCTTGCCACTCTCAAGCACAGATTTTGCAGAACTCAGTGCATTGCTTAACTTATTAAGCACTGTGCTCGCTATCGCATTGTCTCGATTAAGCTGATCAATATAAGCCATAGCAACAACAGGCTCTGCAGGCCAAGTGACACGGAACTGTTGCTGTGGATTAAATAGCTGACCTTGATCAGCAAGTTTCGCTGCATCAATCTCATTTTGCGTGAGATGTTCACTCGGAACCAGACTCATAACATCTAAGCCACGCGCGATCTCAGTACCGTAAATTTTTCCATTGTACCAATAGGTTGACCAATAACCGCCTAAGACTAACTTCTCCTCGTGCACTGGGCCTCTATCGAAAAACGCAATCTCTGTTGGGTTAGTTGAGTCAGTAAAATCCATAACAGACAAGCCACCTTGGTACCATGCCTGCACGAAGATATCCCGCCCTGGTACAGGAATGATAGCGCCGTTGTGGGCTACGCAGTTTTCAGTCTCAGCCTGCGGAGCAGACATTTTGAAGTAGCCCTTAAACTCAAGCTTACGATCGACTATGTCGTATATTGCATCAGCGCCCCAATCTTGCGGATCAGCTGCTCGGCAGCGTGGTCGACTCCCGCCACCCCATTCGTCGGTGAACAACACCTTGGTTCCGTCGTTATTGAACGTTGCTGAGTGCCAATAAGCGAAACCTTTATCAACAACTTCGTCTATACGTTTAGGCTTTCTAGGATCGGAGATATCGAAAATGATGCCGTTACCTGAACATGCACCAGCAGCGATGCCCGCTTCAGGGAAAACAGTGATGTCGTGACATTGGTCTGTCTGACTGGTTTCCTGCGTGTCATCACCGTGATCGCCACCAGTCCATAAGCCAGCAAGACGGCCCGTTTCTGGATCAGCGAAAACCGCTGGGCTATCAACAATACGTGCTTGTGAAGGATCTTTTACCGGGATTTCAATTACATCAATACGGAATAGCGCCGTTCTGTCGTCACCAGGAATATCACCAACACAGCCGTCAAGCTCTTTCTCATCTCGAACCGATGACGTACCTGAGTTGTACACAATAATCTTGCCATCTCGACCAGGGCCAGCGACAACTGAATGCGTATGTGATCCGCGACAAGTCTGTACCTGACCAACTTGAATAGGCTGAGAAAGATTACTGATATCGAAAATGCGTAATCCTCGGAAACGCTCATCACTCACATCTTCACTGATACCTTGTAAGCCGCAGTCAACACGAGCACGAGTCTGTTCAACTGACATAATGAGTAAATCACCCACAACAGACACATCGCCTTGTCCACCAGGGCAAACAACTGAGCTCATTAACTCGGGAATCCCTTTATTCTTCAGGTCATAAATATTGAAGCCGTGATAGTTACCAGCCACCATTTTGTCGCCAAAGAAGGCCATATCGGTGTTAGCAAAACTGAGTAAAGGTGAACGCTCACCCCACTCTGTACCTTCAGTACTTTGACCATCATCTCTTGTGCGTGTTTGGCCGTCATCTTCATCAGGTTGAATAACGGGTGGTAGCCCCACGGGGTTTTCTGGATCATAGAATCCGGCAGGTTTTGGTAATGTCGCTACCAACTCCAAGTTACTGATAGCTTGGCCCGCATCTTTATATCCTGCTGCAAGCCCAGCACGAGGATCACTAGATAGGCTTGCCAAAAGTGCATTCATACGCTCAATTTCGGCTTTTTGGTCATTCACTATGTCATTCGTGAAATCGAATAGAATTGGATCATACGCTGAGCCAGGTTGACCATGAAGGTGCTCAACCATAGTCAGTGCACCTTCGTGGTGTGGAATCATCAATTGCAGGAATAGGCGATCAAACTCTGTCCCGTTTAACGTCGCAAGTTTTGCCATTTGAGCCGGAGATGCCATGCCAGCCATTTCGTGCGACATATCCATCCCTTCATGGGCTCTCGGATCAGGCACCTCTTCGCCACGAGCACTTAACCACTCCTGCATAAAGCCAATCTCGTCGGCTTGAGAAGCATTAATTCGCCCTGCAACATCGATTAACTCTTGTCGATTCGTTCTTTCAGCAACAAGCTCAGCCATCTGCACAGCTTGGTTATGATGCGGAATCATATTCTGCATAAAGAAAACATCATCAGGTGAATAGCTATTATTCGCTATTTTTATGGCTTCCACCGCACTCAGCTTTTTAACCGCTTTACCCGGAGCACCTGGCTGAACAATGGGCACTTGCTGGGCAATAACCGAGCTGCTTACTCCAAATAAAATGACGCTAGTCAATATAGCTATGCGTGAACGACGAAAAGATTGGCGATAGTGATTCAACGGTGGCTCCCTATATTATTTTTATGCCGAGCACATCTCTTGGTATACGGCTTATGTGCCTAGCGACTCAAACGGAAATCTTTCACAGAGATTAGAGCGTGTTAACAAAAAATTAACAGCCATCAGCTTAACGCAAGTTAATTGAGGCACCAACTCAAGATAGGAAATCTAGAGATAAAATAGAACGGAAACTGTAATTTGTTAATTACGGAGAAACTCTCTAGCTATGACTCTTTTCAACGAATCTTTTGATGTCTTCAAGATCGGTCTGCAGTGCCTGTTTCATCGAACGTTTAAGTATAAGCCCCATAATGGCAGACATGATCTTCATGCCTAAGGTTTCAGCCTCGGCACTGAAGGTCATATTTAATGTAGTGACGCCATCAGACTCAGCTAAGGACAGCTTTGTTATGTAAATCGCACCATGATTTTCAGCGCGTGTGCAGTAATATTGCGAATCAACAGCTTCTGTTATCCACATAGTTTCAGTCGCTTCTTTACCAAACATTTTGCGGGTTTCTTTCCACTTAAGCCCTACGAGATCTTTTTCTGGTTTATCCAAAACCTCTAAATCAATGATACTAGAAACCATATCCTGGCAATTTTCTATATCAGTGATGGCAGCCCAAACCTCAACAGCGGGTTTAGATATGTTGATATCGACAGAGACATTCATGGTGTCACTCCTAACAGAGATTTAAATAAAGATAGTGGTCGACAGCTTTTAGCACAACAACCAATTATAAGCGCTGTTAGATCGAGAAATTCTCACTTCTTCGATTTAACAAACTCGAGCCTGCGAAAACGAAGTGATGACCAATCCTCA
Source organism: Alteromonadaceae bacterium M269 (assembly GCA_004353515.1). GTDB lineage: Bacteria > Pseudomonadota > Gammaproteobacteria > Enterobacterales > Alteromonadaceae > M269. The sequence goes on from SMNZ01000007.1 coordinate 399,588, forward strand.
TCGATAGCGATTTGTCTAACTCCCGTAAAACCGAGTTCGAATAATGCATCCCAACCGTTGTCCCGATTAAAGTCACATCTGTATTTTTTTGATGTTCCTTTGGGGTAGCTAAACCAAATAACCACATCCCCCTTTGTCTTAGCGACAACTTCAGAAGTTATATGATCAACATCTACCTTTTGAGTTGCAAAAAACAGAAAAAATTCGCAGTCAGGGTGGTGACTTTCATCTCGGACAACCTCTATGCCGTCTAGCATTCTGACAGACTCTTCAAAACTTTCTGGTGCGTGCAGAATCGTAATCTTTTTCTGTTCTTTAAGGTTTAATTTGTCCCAAACTGTTTTCATTTTTTCCACTTCCCCAATATCACTCCACCAACAAAAAGAGCGCTAGTTAACTCCTACTTTATAGATTTTTTCAGCCGTTGCTCTAATCCTATTCATATCAAAGTTTACATGCCGCCACTGTTTCTCAGCAAACTGTTGAAGTTGATCGTTATAGTGCTTAGAAGACGGTGTGTTAGTTGCTGCACCAAACTGATGAATCACATCTGCACGGACACCGCCTGTTTCTGCCGATTGTGGCCATTCGACAACCGCTATCCAAGAGTCACCGTTGGTTGCATAAGTCTCTTCACTATTAGAATCGATGGAGTAAATAGCTCTTAATGTGTCAGGTCCCCCATCAACCGGAGCACTCACATCGCCACGTTTAATTTGGTTAACTTCTCCCCAAGCCACATCTAACTTTCCAAACTGCGCGTTAAGGTGATTAACCGCTTTCGACAACGCACTTTTAAGATCCACATCCGTTGGGTTTGTTAAGTTATCTGTCACAGTTAAATCATTTAGAATCATTCCTGCTAAAGCAGCATATCGATTGTCTACATTCATACTTCTATCCCAAGCTTCCAAATGTGAAACAGCTGATTGCAACTCCGGCTCCTGCGACCAATCCATTTGAATCATTCTATGGATGGCTCGGTATTCCTCAGAGTTTTTGGAGTAACTGTGATCAAATTTAATGTCTAACAAACGACTTTTATTGATTGTTCTTTTACCGTCCGTTAATTCAAGGATACGTTGTGAACGATTTGTCTCTTCTGTTGCTAGCCCCATACTCTTTGCAAAATGGGCTTGTTCAAGGTTATCTGGGCCATCAGTTGCTGTGAAAGGGGTATTATTGGAATTAAAAACAAGACCAGACTCAGGATTAATCAGCTTAGGAACAGAATCAAAAGACAGATATCCATTCCAAATCAAGTCAGAGCGGTCTCCAGGAATATCTTTAGACCAATCTCCCTGAGCTTTTCTATCAGGATATTGCGCATTATGAATAAACCCGATATTACTCTTTTGGTCGGCGTAGATGTAGTTGATGCTCGGAAGTGCATTCATTCGCATAGCACCCATAAACTCATCAAGATTGGATGCCTGGTTTAATCGGTAATACTGCTCAAGCTGGCGGATTTCCCCCATACCAGCATAGCGTAATGCGTAAGTATCGTTTTTTCCTTCAATGACCGGGCCATGGATTGTTCGAAGAACGCTACGTTTTGCTTTAAATGCAAAAGGTCCGAATAGCCGCACTTCGATTTCAACCTGCTGAACGTCAAAGTCCAACCACTCATTATCCATCCTATACTGCATATCGTTATCGGGGTTACGTGTAAGTATGTAGGTATCTGCTAGATCGATATAATTTACTGTACTAGCCCAGCCTAAATGATGATTAAATCCATGCAAAATAACCGGCGTTCCTGGGAATAGACCTCCCATAATATCCAAGCCCTGCTCAGACTTGATATGCGCTTCATACCAAGCAACCGGACCTGTCAGCGGTTGGTGAGAGTTAATTAACAATCGAGTCGTGTTATCTCCAGAGCGTTCTGCCGAGACTGCAATACCGTTCGAGCCTAACTCATATCCTGACCTAGGACTCACTTCAAATGCATCGCCTTTCGCCCAAGATGCCAGAGAAATTTCTGCTTGTCGTTCGTCATCAAATAAACTGAGTAGTGTTTTATCTAATCCATAAAAGAAAGGGGTTTTAAACATAAACCCGGCAACAATGTCTTCCGCTTGAAAAGGTGCAAGCCCTTGCCATGTTTTATCTAAATTCCTGGCAGCATAAAGATTAAGTCCTACCGCGTAGGCTTCTGCTAGCGCTTTCACATCTTCGGGAACATCTGTTTCGTAGCGTTGCTTTAACGTGGGCCAAACATTGAGTAGAGAGACAATATAATCGGTGGGAGCAGCTTTAGCGCCATTATATCGAGCCAGCACACCACGTGTTGCCGCAACGACATTTTGGATTGTTTGGTAGTCATCTTCCGCATGCGCATAAGCTAAACCAAATGCAGCATCAGCATCTGTTTTACCCACAATATGAGGGACGCCCCATTCATCTCGAATGATTTCCGCATGGTAAGGCTTGGCAGTTTCTTCAAGCATAGAAACTGAAGGGTTTTCAGGTAACGGATTATAAAGCCAAATTCCTAATCCAATACCAACGACAACCAAGGTGACAACACAATACTTAATCCAAGCTCTAGACATTCATCACTTCCTCAAAATAAGGGAAGTCACTAGCCTACACAAATTAGCTCTCATCTACATCACTGAAGTGCGTTTGCGTGCTGCTATCCTAATCCCGAATTCTACTCCCACAATCATCACAACTACGGTGAGAAAAGAGCTCAATACATTCAGCAACCAACTAGACAATATAAAGCTTACGCCGAGAACTATAGAGAGAAAACCAAAGCCGTATAAGATACCCAATATAGTAGAGGTTAGCGCGTGTAAATACGGGTCTTTAGGGTTATCGACGGTCATAAAAATATACGTACAACAGGCGACGATGCTTGTAGTCGTATAAACACCAATATACCACTGTGTCACAAAAGCTGTTTCACCACTCGGGTACCCAAAAATCACAGTCGCAGATGTAGAAATCGCGGTTTGAGATACGAAGAGAATGATCGAGTTTCTAAAAATTTTAAACCAATTCAATCTAATCAGAACCGTGAAACGCATCTACATGAGAAATAGAGTTTTGCGGCCCACCACCAAACTCCCCATTACTTTTACCACCTTTTGGCCAATCATCTTTTTCTATATTGATAATGAAAATAAGAATACCAACTGCACCAATGATAGGGATTAACCAAATCAAGCATAAGTGAACAATTTTTTGAGGCTTTTCTAGTTCGACACAACGAACAACTCGCGTTGATACGTAAAGCTCAAAAAGAAAAACTACCCCAAAAGCAATCACTAAAACCATGTATTTAGTTCCCGTTTTATAAAGTAGCTTTACGTTAGGCCAAATCCAGTTCAGCCAAGATATTACAAAACAGAGCTCCTTGCCCAATAGCATCATCAAGTGCTTTATGCGTATGAGGGAGTTTATCGAACCAGGATTTAGGCATCAGCCTTTTCGTTGCTTTTCGATAATCAGACTTAAGAGCAACCATTGCGAGCGTTTTGATATCTAGCGCAGAATGAGAGAACGGGCTAGAGCCAACAAACTTCATTAAATACCAGTATACAAACATAAAATCATATGCAACCGGGTAACCGACAAAAACAGGTTTACCCGGTAAAGACGAAAGCCAATCAACATAGTTCTGCATGGCCTTTTGAGGAGGTAACGGGTTTTTACGGCAATACTCCCAAGCTACGCTCTGGCTTTCCCACCATTTTTGAGTTGCTGGGTCACTCTCGGCTCCATCCAAACACTCTAGATTCACTTCAAAAGTTGAAATAAGTGTTTTATCTCTTAAATAAGCAGCAGAACCAAAACTCAACATTGAATTCTGTCCCGGAATGACGCCATCTGCTTCGACATCCGTACTGATATATATTTCCTGCATTCAGTCCTTTATCCCTATTATTAAATATTCAGCTTAGAACGACATCCTATCGAGGAAATTTGCTAAAAGTCAAAATAGCTCTGAGCTATCCCCACTTAATGTTGATAGTCATGAGGACTCAAATACTATTCACTCATTCATCCCCACGAGCCGTAAAATCTGTTCGACCATCGGAATAATGCCCTGTTATCCCTTGCGCAATACTGTCTCCTTCGAGTTTGAATTGAAAGCTAAATCCAACTAATCCTTCTAGCAGAAAGTGATGATCCGGTGCTGAAATTAGTCGGTACTTTCTACCCTCGCCACGTTGATAGTGAAGTTGACCGTTCTCAAGCCAGACTTTTCTAGGGCCATATTGCCCTACGTAAGATGAAGCGTATTTTTTGTCGACTGAGAAATTCGGCTTGAGCATTAACTCGAGATAGGCGTCGTACCAATCAACCAGTCGTTTGAGCCCTTCATCTTTACCATCTGTTTCTTTAACGGATTGTTTATAGAAAGCGACCGCGTCTTGATAATCACCATTAGCTTCTGCTGCAACACCTTGGCGCCATGCTTGAAAGCCCGGTGAATCATAAGATTTCATCTCAAGCCAGTGAGTAATTTCACTGATATCTTCACCAGCTAAGGCAAAAATATCGTCAGCGATGGTATGCCCCAAGCTGGTATTAGCGAAGTAAACGAATGCATCTTTACTCACCATATTGATAGTGACAAAAGCTCTATAAGTCCCGTTATCTCCCCAGTGCCAAGCCAACTCCTTTTCGGGTTGTTTGAGAGTCCCCCAACCAAGCGCCCAACCGATAGTTTCAGAAAGCGGCACATCAGTATTATCATCTGTCCGACGAACAGGCACTTTAACCTGCTCTTTCATCATCAATTTATGAGACGACTCAGAAAGCCCTTTACCTTCCATTACCGCCAAAATAAAACGCGCGTAGTCACCAGCTTCAGTATGCAAACTAGACGCAGCATTACTAAAAGGCTTTCCAACCGAAAGCGCCCTCCCTGCATTATCGTGTGGATTCGCTATTCGAGAGCCACTGTCTTCGGGAACTAAAAAATGGCTTTTGGTCATGCCAAGAGGTTTGAAAACTTCTTTCTGAGCAAGTTGTTCTAGCGTTAAGCCAGTGATATGCGATAACACTTGCTGGAGATAAACATAACCTTCGCCTGAATACTGAAACCCTGCGCCCGGCTTTGCTTGAAACTCAAGTGGTGTATCTCCCCAATTGGGCAAACCAGGCTGGTGAGAAAGAATGAGTCTTGCAGTTAAAGCTTTTGCATAATCCTGATTAGCAAACCTATCCGACGACAGGATTGTATGCAGCGGTGTGTCTAAAGATAAATGACCGCGATCAACAAGCCTTAGCGTGATGTATGCTAGAACAGGCTTACTCAAAGAAGCCGCTTGAAATATGTACTGCTTGGTCAGTGGTTTATTTTTTTCTGTACTCACCACACCATAGGTGTTTGTTTTAACAAGGCGACCATCTCGAATAACCGCTAAAGAAACTGCAGGTATTCCAGCCTTATCCATAAGCACTTCGATGTCACTATCAAAACTCGCTGATAGTTCATCATTAGCCGCTATGCTTTGAGTGCACATGAAAAGGCATGCAAAAGCTGCAACAGTAACCCGAGTAAACCTGACCATAACTTCCCCCATTGAAACGCTTCCCCTGTTCGAACGCAGGTACTCGTTTCTTATTCTTCTTCGATTACTTTAAACAGAGTTAGTCGCAGCTAATACATGAAAGGTTGGTTGGGTTAGTTAATAAAAATTGAAGATGTTAGTAATAGGGCAAGCCCATGGATTAACCACAGGCGTCCCCTTGTTTTAGAATTGAGATTATTGTGGGCAGAGGAACCCAATACCTCCACCGAATCCGCCAGAGCCTGGATCGCACAACACAGTAACTCCACAAAATGCGGTTGCTGATGCACCATCATCATCTGTTACTGTCAACCTAGCTGAAAAATATTCAGTCGTGTCACCTAACGTAAAATATGTATGATTTGATGCAGCTCCTGAACCTGTCGAGCCATCACCGAAATCCCATTGATAGGATACTATTGAGCCATCCGCATCTGTACTGCCGGTTCCACTTAGAGATGTTCTTAATGGAGAAACACCCGCACTCGGCGTTGCCCTGCAACGAGCTATTGGTGCTTGGTTAGGAGGATTAACCCAATCACCAACGACAACAAGTTCGTTAACCCGGCTAAACGCAGTTTGACGATCTGGGCCACTCAGACCAACCAAACGTATCTCTCGTGTTTGAATTGGAGGGAAATTGTGACGAATATGAAGCTGTTCATTTCCTGTTTCGGTCACCAAGGTACGCCAAGTACTGCCATCCAGGTATTCAATTCTATAGTCTTGAATGGGGTAACCTTCACTAGTTAATACTTCCAGATAGTTAGTAGAAATTAGTTCTGGCCAGCGGAGCTTTACCCATTGATTTGAACTACCATTGTTAGTCCAACTGTAAGTTCCACCCACTCTTGTATCCATATCTAAATCATTGATACGCGCTGCCGAATAGCAGTTAATGCCACTCCCATTACAAAAAGTAGATGATGCCGAAGCCGTTGCTTCAGGTGCGATATTGTTGAGTAGCACATCCAGCCTGTCTTCAGCGATATTAAGAGCATCGTCAATAGCATCGTTACTTCTTGCGACAGCATTATGACCACCAGCGTCTTCAGCAATAAAGCCTAAACCGGGCATATCGTACCAACGTTGAAAGTACCAACCTAAATCATTAAATTCTTGGTCAGCACTTTCATGAGTAACAGCTCGCACTTCTTGTGCCAGTCCGAAAATTTTTCCACCAATGGCGAGGTTATAAACGGCGAGGTTTTTCTTATGACCATAAAATGATCGCATGTCAGTTTTCCAAGCCCAATTCCCTCTATTATTAAGGCCTCCCGTGTTGCGCGGAAAACCAGCAATAGGGTTATTAATAGAGCTATTATATGCCCCTAGCTCGCCGTGAGTTCGATTAGGGACTGCATCAAATGCATGTACAATAACGACAACATCAGGGAACTCTTGTTGAAACTTTTTAGCAAGCCTTAATACCAATGCTCCTCCTCTGCTGTGACCTGCCAGATAAACCGAGCGTAAGTTACTAGCCACAGCTTTACTTTTGAGCCAATCAAAGTAAGCATCAACAATGTCATCTTTGTTATTATCAGAGAATCCCCAATTAAAGCGTGCGTCAAACGCGAGCCCAGCGAATTTCTAGCGACTTCTAAGGTTCGATTTGACTCTTGCTTTCTGAAATCGCGCGTATCTCTTTGTCCTGTTAGCAGGTTTTGTGATATTCCTCCTGAGCGCTGCCCAGACGCGATAAAGACTAAATGCTCAACATTATTTCTCTCTGGCTCGTTATAACGGCTAATGTAGGTATTTTTTTGGATTTGATCGGGTACACCGTGATCCTCCCACCAATGGTAATCTCCTTGAAGCCTATCATTACAAAGTGGCCAAATAGTTCGGCAATAATTGATCTTATCGACTCGTGTTAATTCTTGTTGAGCCTGAACCGTATAGCTAGACATTGACGCTAACAAAGTAACACCAATGGACAATATTAATCTCTTCATACTCCTACCCTCATAAAAATGCTCTTATTAAAATAACTGCTTTCCAAAGGAGTAATTATATTACCCACAAAATTTATAAGAGAGGATCATCAAGTAGTCAAACATCGGATTTGTGTTGCGTAACCTCGAGAAAAATCAATGAATTCACCTTTTGTTTTGGGTTGAAATGGCTAGCATTGAGTTAATTTGATTCCCTTCTAATGAAAGAGATGACTTAGAGTGAAGAAAGTTGTTCTTCTCTACATTTGAATGAGGCATTGGATTTCGAAGAAAAACTCCTAGCGAAAACTAGGAGCTTTTTATGCGCTTTGAGCAGGTGTTTGGGTAAAGGTTATAAATCTTGTTCGCTAACAAAGTTAATCACCAAAAACCTCTTTGATATCGATGATTTCAATGTCGTGCATTTGGTCTAAGTACAAATCAAAATAAGACTTATGCGAGGCACCAACGATAACGAGGACTTTCGCTCCAGGTTTGTTTCCCGCAGCTTCAAGAACGTTGGCTACCATTCTCAACCCTCTGACTTGCCACCAAGCGACATATTGCCTCGCTAAGCCTTGCTCTTCTGGGGAAGCAGTTGCTAAACCAAAGTCATTTTCAATAACGAATCGCTGATAGTCTTTTGAATTGATGAAAATATAGCCGTTCTTTACACGTTCAGCTGAACCCCAAAACTGCTGTTGTAAATCTTCTATTTCTTTTTCTCTTGGATGTTCTTTTTTCCAAACAGACTGAACTACAGACCAAAGCTTTTCTGGTGCATTCAGATAAATGTAATCTGCGGTATGGTCATCCATCATTGTCAGCTTATCCAGCTCAAGCCTCTGTGCTAGTTCGACACCAATAATATTATTTTCATTCGGAGAATTGAGGCCTCGATTGAATCGCTCTACTAATTCATCGGTGATTCCATCTTTAGCAACACGTTCATTCTGCTTGAGCTTAGCCCACTGGAGAATGCCCGACCAAGATTCCCCCGCACCGAAGAACAGCAAGGTTAAGCGTCTTCTATCCGATGCTGTTGGCACTTCTGGCCATTCGTCCAACGTTTTTTCTATTTCTGCGGCAGCTTCAGGCCTCGTCATACCTAAGATGTTTAAAGCTGCACTATTGTCTGAGCAGTAGTTTTGAACGTCAGGATAAAGCGCCTTATAACGCGTAATTTCATCGCACGTTCTTCCACCAACAGCTTCTATAGCAACCACATCCGGTGCAAATTCCTGAATTTTATCCAACACAATAGAAAGGTGAGATTTATTGAACTTCTCTTTAGGTAACCGAGAGAGATGCGTTGTTCCCAAAACTAAAACCTGTGTTGGCTGGCTCTGCATATCCGCCTGGACACCTCCAAAATCAAATAATGGAGCTGCGCCACTTCGCTTAAAGATAGGGGTTCCTTGCTGAGCCTTTTGTTTTGCAGAAGAGGCATAAGTTGAAGAAATAAGAGCGAAAGTTAGCAGTAAAACAAACAGCAGAGAATTGAGCTGGATAGTCATATTTTTGTCCTTGATACTTTCGGTGATTGGTCGCATCGCTTCCACCGAAAGTTTAAAAGGACTTAGTTAATCAAACATCATTCGCGAATTAAGGCGAGTTTATTCTAGTGGATCAAATAGTAACTTGGCAGGAAGAGTGACTCGGCTCGCTTAACTCGAGTTTATATTCTTGGAAGGAAAGAGAGGAAAAGCCTGCAAGCTCTTCCTCATCCTTGTATTTAGGCTTTTATCGGTAAACTTCTGTGTCGCTTACCTGACGCTTGATAAAGCGCATTGCTTAACGCTGGTGCAAATGGTGCCATACCCGGCTCACCAAGACCGGTCGGTGAAGCGTCGGACTCAACAAAATGCACATGCACTTCAGGCATATCTGTAATTCGCATAACCGGGTAGTCGTGGAAGTTACTGGTGACCACAGCACCATCTTTAAACTTGATTTCGCAATACTTAGATAACGAAATCCCCATAGCGACTGCACCTTCCTGTTGCGCTGTAGCACCGTCTTTATTCAGTACTTGACCACAATCAACCGCGGAATCAACACGAACAACTTCAAAGTCATCACCCTTCATGCGCACATGGACTGCCATAGCGACATAAGTTTGGAAGCTATAATGCACAGCGATACCTAAACCTTCACCTTTAGGTAGAGGTTTACCGAATCCAGATTTTTTGGCGGCTAATTCAAGCACTGCTTTTGAGCGAGCAACTTGCTCCGCTTGCGCTTTATTTTCGTTGTTGTCGTATATGCGATTAAGCATAGTCACAGTATCAACACCCGCTTGTTCAGCGAGCTCATCAGCAAACACACCGTGGCTGAAACCATAAAATATGGCATAGACCGCACGGTACCAACCAATACGCGTATGAGCCGGTGCTTTACCCGATTCACTGCGGTAATTACTAATACCGAATGGGTGTGACTCAAGATCAGCCACTGCATTTGCTGGTGCTCTTTCTATACCAGGAGTAAACAGCGTATTGATTGATGGAAATGCTATACGATGCAACCAGCCTGTGACGTTTCCATCTTCATCTAATGATGCTTCAACACGTTGCGCACTATTGGAATGATAATAGCCAGTACGAGTATCTTCTTCACGCGTCCAGATGAGTTTGATGGGCGTACCCACAGCTTTCGAAATTGCAGCGGCTTCTTGAACATAGTCGCACTTAAATTTACGGCCAAAGCCACCACCAGCAATCATCACATTAACGTGAACATTTTTCTTATCAATACCTAGGAACTGAGACAGTACACTTTGAATATCATCAGGACTTTGTGTTGATGCCCAAACATCACAACGATCGTCTTGTACATGCACCACACTTGCATTGGGCTCCATCGGAGAGTGCACTAAGTGGCCTTGGGTATAAACAGCAGACAGTGTTTTTGCTGCTTTGTTAAACGCACCTTCGACATTACCACGTTCAGCCATTTTCTCCGCTGGTTGCGTTACGTTGTCGACAAGCATTTGCATATAACTATCAGTATCGTAAGAACCGTTAGCCCCACGGTCCCACTCAATCTTTAATTTGTCGACGCCTTGTTGTGCAGACCAAGAGTTATTAGCGACAACAGCAACACCGCCTAATGAACCAAAAGGTACCTTCATGCGGTCAACTTCAACCACCGCGGTAACACCTTCAACCTTCATGGCTTCAGACTTATCCAACGACTTCAATTTGCCGTCTAATACCGGGCAGTGCACAATCGCAGCATATTGCATACCAGGCACAATGGTATCCACGCCATAAGTGCGTTTACCTTGTATAACCATGCCAACGTCGTGCCTAGGCAGGTAACTGCCTATATATTTAAAGTCCTTCGAAGACTTGAGTGTAGGCTCTTCAGGTACTGGCATTGTGGCCGCAATACTGGCTAACTCACCGTAGCCGAGTTTCTTACCTGTTGGTTTATGAATAACAAAGTGATTCTCTGCATAGCAGTCTTTCGGATCTGCAGGCCAAACTTTGGCCGCTGCCGCAATCAGCATTTCTTTCGCTGCTGCTCCGGCTTTGCGCATCGGGATATATTGCGTGCGAATACTGGCAGAGCCGCCAGTGGCTTGGCTACCGTACTTGTCGATATCACCTTCTGCTTGCTCTACGCGAACATAATCCCAATTTGCTTCCATCTCATCAACGACCACAGAAGGTAACGCTGTACTGATGCCTTGGCCCATTTCGCAACGACCGCTTTTCACCATGAGGTTGCCATTGGATTCAAGATAGATAAATGCATTGGGAGAAAAATCCGCAGCAGCCGTTTTACCATGAGACTTAGCCGCAGGTAGGGTTACACCAAGACACATACCACCAGTGGCAAGAGCACTCACCTTCAAAAAACTGCGACGAGTTAATGCAGTAATATCCGTTTTATTTTCATTGCTGGCAGCAGAAGCCGTGTGTTTATTTCGTTCTTCTTTGATTAACGATTCAATTTCAGGGCGCATTATGAAACCTCCTTAGCTAACTCATCAGCCGCCATAGCAACGGCTTTTTTGATACGTTGATAGGTTCCACAACGGCAAATATTACCCTGCATAGCTGCTTCAATCTCTTCAGAGGATGGCGAGCTATTATTATTGAGTAATCCAGCCGCATTCATTATTTGTCCTGCCTGGCAGTAACCACATTGTGGCACCCCGACTTCCAGCCAGGCTTTTTGTAATGGATGATCAGCATTTTCTGATAATCCTTCGATGGTAGTGATTTCACGACCCGCCATAGCACTTATTGGCATAACACAAGAGCGAGTTGCGTTGCCATCTACGTGGACAGTACAGGCACCACACAAGCCTTTTCCGCAACCAAACTTGGTTCCGGTAAACTCCAGTCGTTCTCTTAAAAACCACAAAAGTGGCATGTCTTCAGGGACGTCTATAGGATATTTGACGCCGTTAACGGTGATTGATTTGCTCATGTGGCCTCCACGCCTAAAATTGATGCGTCTTCGCGCAATTTAGAGCGTGTTAACCCTTGCTGTGAAGTTTTGCAGCGAGTTGTAAGTGATTTAGACAAAGATGAGACTGTGTAGTTTATTGATATAAACGAATAGGCTCAGATGCTGTATAAATCTCTCACAAACGCTGTCCGCAGGATTCGTCATAAAGGCCTTTTGCTTTTTGTTGTGTACTTTTGACTTATATGAATAAGCCTGCAAGTACACGCCACAATCAAAAAACCTTTATTTAGAACAAAATCTATACAGCAAAGGTTAACACGCTCTACACCAAACTAGCCACTTAGCAGTCAAAGTGCAACGTAATTCGTCGTAACAAAATGACATCCATCGCTAGGCTAAATCCAAAAACCACTGGTAAATAATTTTTACCGACCACTTTCAGCGTTAAACGTCTATTTATTATGCATTTATAGTTTTACTGAACGCTGTCGTTTCCCATTTTCCCACGCTGCTATCCCATTTATAAGAAAACCATATACCAGAAATTAAAAACACCTTTAAAAACAGCAACTTAAAAACTGGCATGCCATTAGCTGTATTAAGCTGACCTCGATACTGATTGGTCATTAAATGGAGTAATATTTAAAATGCTAAAACAACTAAAAGCTGCATGTCTGTTATTGATATTCATAAGTTCTATCACTCACGCACAAGACGCATCCCCAAAGGCAGACTACACACTCATAACTGAGAAATTTGATTCAAAGGTTTTGTCTGAAGAACGAACTGTGGTTGTACAGTTACCCAAAAGCTATGCAGGCAATCCAGATAAAAAATATCCTGTTATTTATCGCCTCGACGGTGCGGCAACGTTAGTTATGATGAATGCCGTCTTAGAAAGCCTGCAGTCGCAACGTGCGGCACCCGAGGTTATTATTGTTGCAATAGAGAATACGGATCGTCTGCGCGACTTATACCCTACAGTAAATCGCGATCCCAATGGCCCTGTGGGTGCTGGTGGAGGCGGTGCTAAATTCCTCCAATTTATCACCACAGAACTTATGCCGGCGGTCGAAAGCAAATATAGGGCGCACGATTTTCGCATTATCGCCGGTGCATCAGCGGCAGGTGCTTTCTCTCTTTACGCGTTGCAGAAAAAGCCCGAATTGTTCGATGCAGCACTGGCCTACAGCGCAGCAGTTTGGTGGAACTATGGCGCTACGGGAAAGAGCACGGTTGAATTCTTAAAAAATGCCGAGGTACTTGATCACTACATTTACACCGCTATTGGCAATGAGCCTGCACCTATGCGCCCTTATTACGATGAAATGATGAATGGTATTAGTGAAAACCAAGCAAAGGGACTGCGCTGGGTGAACAATTCATTTAACAATGTGCCTCATAATCTCGTTAGCACTGCTGCGAGCTTTAATGCTTATCACAACTTATTCTACTCGGAGTTTATGCAGCCCAAAGACTATGATGGCAGGCTAGCTTCAATTGAAGAGTATTATGCTCGAGTATCACACCAGCGTGGTGAAAAAATCGAAGCTCCAGAATGGGTGATCCGAGGATTAGGTTATCACTATGTGACTGAACAAAATTCAGAGGAAGCGATCAAGTTGTTTAAGTACGATATTGAACGCTACCCTAACATGCCCGATGCATATAATGGTTTAGCTTATGGGTATGAAGCATCAGGCGAGTACACTAAAGCACTTGAACAGGTTAACAGAGCGATACAGCTAGCTTCAGAGGACTACGAGGGTTACCAAGTTTATGTTAATAGACGCGAAAGGCTTTTAGATAAACTCGATAAGAAATAATCAAAGTAGTTGCATACATAAGGAAACACAATGCCAGACACCGACGTAAGCCCAATTATCCAATTGAACAAGGTCAGTAAAACCTTTGTTTCTCATGATGTGGAAATTGAGGCTTTACGCAATATTGATTTGCGAATAGACCAAGGTGAATACCTGACAATCAATGGACCTTCCGGATGCGGAAAGTCGACATTGCTGTCGATTATAGGCTTATTGGATGCGCCAACATCTGGACAGTGTTTTATTAATGAGGTTGATACCCAGAGGCTAGACGAAAATCAACAAGCGGAGTTACGCAATTTGCATATTGGTTTTGTCTTCCAGTCTTTCAACCTCATTGATGAAGTCAGTGTTTTCGACAATGTCGCATTACCCTTAACTTATCGTGAAGACGGTTTGTCGAAGAAAGTGATTCACGACAAAGTGACCGACGCATTATCTCAGGTGGGTATGGATCACCGCAAAGCACACAAACCCAATCAATTATCTGGGGGGCAGCAACAAAGAGTCGCCATTGCCAGAGCAGTGGCGGGAGATCCTAGTATCCTCTTGGTAGATGAACCAACCGGAAACTTAGATTCTAAAAACGGTAGTGCCGTGATGGACATTCTGGCAACACTCAATGAAAAAGGCACAACGATTTGCATGGTCACTCACGATCCCCGCTACGCTAGTCATGCTAAACGTCAAGTGTCACTGTTAGATGGCAGAATAGTTGATAACCTAACGAGTTTTGATTCGTCCTACGAAAGCCCATTGGTCAGCGAGATCGCAAATCAATGAATCGAATAGGTGCGCAATTTAACCTTGCGTTTCAGTCTTTACGCCAAGCCCCTGGATTTGTTTTCTCAGTAGTCACCACTATGGCTTTTACCTTGGCTATTGTATTTATCGTTGTATCCTTGGTGAATACCTATTTTATTCGACCACTGAATGTACATGACGAGCAAAACCTTTATGTCATAGAGCAAAGAGTAACTACAGATACTGACGTCTACGACGGATACCAAAGCTACAAAGGCATTATTCACTGGATGCGTACGCAACAATCTTTGGATGATGCAGCGGTTATTAGTCCCGCAGATATCATGATAACCAGCTTGCTTGGAGAGCCAAGAGTCATTGCAACGTTTGCATCACCCGACTACTACAAGCTGTTTAAGGTTCCCCTAGTTTTAGGACAAGGTTTCGATTCTAAGCTTGCCTTTGACGCGACTAGTCATAATGTTCTTATTTCAGAGCAAATGTGGATACGGTACTTTGACCGTAGCGACCAAGTATTGGGTAAAACATTGGTGACTCAAAATGGTAGTACCTACACCATAACAGGTGTTGTCAGTGCCGATTTTGAGCCACCTTATATGTTTTATAATGGAAAAACCGATATCTGGTTGCATTTCAGTGAAGACCCTCGCACCTTTAACGAAAGGGACAATCAATGGAATTCAACCTACCGCTCATTAAAAATCGTGGGGACTGCCAAGCCCGAATTAACGCAACGAGATATATTGGCTGATTTTGATAAGAGCATTAAATCAATTAAAGAAGAGTGGTTAGCAGGTTATCCAAATGTGACAGATATTGCGCCTATAGTGACTCCATTTCGTACAGTTGAACTAGGAGACAAAGGCCACCTAAGCCTCTTCTTGTTGGCAGGCACGCTAGGCCTGCTGCTTATTGCTATCCTAAACGTCAGTAATCTACTGCTATCACGTGCGTTAGCTCAACATCGTAACTTAGCGTTACAAGCAGTTCTAGGCGCAAAGCGTCGTACGTTGTTCATCAGTATATTGGCACAAACGTTCTTGCTTATGATGGCTTCTATGGCATCAGCGCTGTTTATGGCGGCATGGGGAATTAGAGGATTTAAGCAGCTCACCTTGGGCAAGTTACCGCTGGTTAGCAGTGTGTCCATTGATTATAAAGTAGTCTCTTTAGCTTTCATTATTTGTGCACTACTTGCTTATTTGTTTGCACTTATATTTGCTTCTTTAGTGAATTTTGGTGAATTGCGTAAACAATTACAAATGAGTGGAAAAAACAACGGGCAAACCTTATCAGCAAGTAAAACGAGATTACTTGTAGTTTCCCAGGTAGGCATCGCTACAGCCTTAATCGTAGTGACAGCCTTCTCCTTGAGCAAAACACATGAGACATTGAATCGTCCACTCGGCAATGACGTAAAGAACAGGTTCACTTTGAGCCTGTTTATCCCAAATGAAGAAACTTTATTATCAGCAACTGAAAGCGCAGAAAAGCGCGAACGCCTTAAACAGTATTTACTAGCCTTACCTCAAATAAAAACGGTGAGTTTAGGACGTAGTCCCGTTCGAAGAACGACAAATTCCTCGACTATGACCAATGCTCAGGGCGTAGAAAGTATTTTTGTCCCTCAAACCCGAGTGGGAGCAGACTACTTTGAGCAAGAAGGTATGAATATCCTAGCTGGCCGCACTTTTAGTGATGCAGCGATGAGAGAAGATACCTATGAGGCTCTGGTCTCACACTCCATGGCAAAGCTGTTAGAGCCAGATGGCGATGTCATCGGGAAAACCTACACTGGACTCAATCAGCAATATACCATTGTTGGTGTCACCGAAGACTTTAACCACCCTAACTCGTTCTATAAAGACCTCGGCCGCCATATTTGGTGGGCATTTGGACCTTATGGTTATATCTTCATTGTGGAGTTTGAAGAGGGGGCATCACTTGATCGTGAAAACCTGCTAGATTTGCTACGTGAACACGACAAGCGTTTTATGATTTGGGAGTACATGTCATTAGAGCAAGAACTGAAACACATGCGACATATTGACAATATCACCCTATACGCAAGTTATCTGTTAGCCGCCTTTACTTTAATGCTAGCCTGTGTCGGTATTTTTGGTGTCCTCAACTATAACCTTAACACGCGTCGCTTTGAGTTTGGTCTTCGCATGGCCCTTGGAGCCAAGGCTGGTCGCTTGTACCGATTATTAGCAAGAGATGTTCTACTTCCCATAACAATAGGGACATCGTTAGCGACTACATTAACGCTATCAATCCTGAGCTATTACCAAGAACAGTTAACGCTGTGGTTGAGTTATTCTCCGTTATTTGCGATACCCGCCGTACTACTTACTTTGCTATGCGCTGCGTTAAGCGGTTATTGGCCGATGCGCAAGGTGCTAAAACACAAACCAATGCACGCCTTACGCAACGAATAGGCTATCTGTTGTGGAGACTTGTTATTAACAACTTAAAAAGCGATATGAAACACATATTAATTGTCGACGATCAGGCTGATATCCGTATATCGGCCGCTTTGTTGTTGAGCAATCATGGGTATAGTTGCCACGAAGCCGATTCACTGTCAAAGGCATTTGAAGTCATTGAGCAGCAGAGGATCGAACTCATTTTGTTGGATATGAACTTCAGCAAAGACACAACATCTGGTCAAGAAGGACTGACCTTTCTAGAACAATTGCATAAGCGCAATCTGAATATTGCAGTGGTAGTCATGACGGCGTGGGCAAGTATCAATGTAGCTGTACAAGCAATGCAACTTGGCGCAGGCGATTTCATTGAAAAGCCTTGGCAAAACAGGCGCTTACTCAATATTGTTAAACAACAGCTTAAACAGACCTACTTAAGACAAGAGAATGCGCGTTTTGCTCAGTTACAAGCTGACGAGACTGAAACACCACTCGCGGTATCACCTGTTATGATGAGGTTGTTAGAACAAGCTGAGCGCGTTGCACAAACAGACGCCAGTATTTTGATAACGGGAGAAAACGGCACAGGTAAAAGCATGTTAGCCAAGTTCATTCATGCGCGTTCTACACGAGCAAATGAGCGCTTTGTCAGTGCCAATATGGGAGCCATTCCAGATAACCTGTTCGAAAGTGAGTTGTTTGGACACAAGCGAGGGGCATTTACTGATGCAAAAGATGATCGTTTAGGGCGTTTTGATCTTGCCCAAAATGGTACTCTACTACTTGATGAAATCGGTACTTTGCCAAGCGTTTTGCAGAGTAAACTCCTCAGAGTGCTTGAGACCGGAGAATACGAAAGTCTTGGCAGCAGCCGAACAATGACCACAAATGCTCGGATTATCGCTGCCACAAACGCAGATTTACCCAGCTTAATTTCAAAAGAAAAGTTCCGTAAAGATCTATTTTATAGGCTTAATACAGTGCAGCTTCATATGCCAGCGTTGCATGAAAGGAAAGAAGACATTCTCCCACTGACAGAACATTTTTTAGTTAAATATAAAACCAAATATAAGCGCAATGAACTACAACTTGCTGATAAAACGGCAAACGCGTTATTAGAATACAATTGGCCTGGCAATGTAAGGGAACTAAGCCACTCTATCGAACGTGCTGTAATCCTGTGCACTGAGACCAGTATCCAACCGCATGAACTCTCACTCCCGCCATTATCGCAGCGCTTACCACTTTCTCAAAATACAGATCTCATGACATTGGAGGAAGGTGAAAAGCGTGTACTAATCGCGGCTCTTAACTACTTTCAGGGTAATGTAATCCAGGCCAGTGACTATTTGAGACTCAGCAAATCTAGTATGTATCGACGACTAGAAAAGTTGGGGATCGATCTAAAAAACATCGATTAAAACCTGACATATGACACATAGCTTCGAAGCATTCTTAAAATCCAGATACGGCTTTATTGTCGTTGTTCTAATTGCACTATGCAGTTGGATAATTAATCTTGCATCTCTGGATTTTTTGGAGGGCCTAACACTCGCTCTACTAGTAATTGCACCCTGTATTTACTGGTGTTGGCAAACGTACAACGAGACCATGAAGGTAATAACAGGTGTTAACTTGCAACTAGATGCTATGAGTAACGAAGAATACAACGCGTGGTACCTTACTGGGTTTAAACAAGGTGCGGTAAAAGAGCTAAAAAATGATGTTTCGCGACTCACCACTCATATGCAAGCCTCCCAAGAAGCACTTGTGCAACACGAAGCGATACTACTCTCAGTATTAAAGCAACTCGCGATTCCCATCGTTATTATGGACAGCCACGCTCGAATCTATTTTGCCAATTCAGGCTTTATGAAACTGGTTGGTAAAGAGCAGCAGGTTTTAATCGGCCGTTTCGGGTCTGAATTTGGTCTTAACAAAAGAGATGAACAATGGCACTTCGTTGAAGAATCCTCGTTTGCTGCAAAGTACCGTTTATACGAAAATCACATTGTCAAAAACCACCGTAGGCTCGATATTTTGTTGTGTTTTTCGGTGGAACAAACACTCAGAGAAAACGAGAAATTAGTCTGGCAGCGCCTATTGCGTGTATTGAATCACGAAGTGCGAAATTCCCTTACGCCTATCACATCAATTGCGCAGTCGTTACAGGAGATGCACAACCATCAGCAAGGATTAGGCAACTCTCATGAGTTATTGAGTGTTATAGAGAAGCGTGCTCAATATCTATTGCAGTTTGTTGATGGGTATAGCGCTTTTAATAACATTCAGAAGCCCAACAAACAGCTTATCTCTTCCGAATTTTTAGAAATCACCCTCACCTCGCTGAACCCTCGTGTCAAAGTCACTGTTAATGATAAGGGAGATTTGTACGCTGACGAAGGCCAATTGCAACAAGTCTTAATCAATATGATCAAGAATGCGAGTGAAGCTGATTGCTCGAATAACCCTATTGAAGTTGTTATTGATGGAGATGCATCGACTCACTTCATCCACATACTGGATCAAGGTGAAGGTATACAGAATGCCGAAAACTTATTCACACCCTTTTATTCCACCAAGCAAGAAGGCAACGGCATTGGTTTAGTACTCAGCCGAGAGTTGATGCGTCAACAGGGAGGCGATTTGACTTTATGCTCTCGCAAAGATATCCGCGGAGCTGAGTGTATCCTTACTTTGCCCAAACAAAAACGATCATGGTAGCTTTGCTTCATGAGGTAACTTCTTCAAAGCGCTAACAACATCCTAAATGACTGCGATCTTCAATTCACTAAGGTACTGCAGGATTCAAGTCGCACCTAGCCATATTCGAAAATCCAAAGTTTTACATTCATAAAGATTGGACCAAGCAAAACATCAAGCCTTAAGGCATTGATAATTTTACATTAATTTTTAATTACCGGAAGTCAGCTAGAAATCAGTAAAAAGTCAGTAGGCCGTCAAGAGCTTTTACTTCAACTTCTTTACATTAGCCTAATTACCTTACTTTAACTGAGGCTTTGAGCAACAAAAGTGAGGTGAAGTAAATCAAAAGTGCGGAGCAATCCCCTTTAACTGAATCAGCCAATATTTATTTTATAATTAAGGATTTGTTGATGTTTACCTCATATAAAACGATTTTTATTTTTATAATGACACTCTCAAGCTGTTTTGAAGTATTTGCTGACAAGGGAGAGCCGGCGGTGACCTTAGGCGAAATATCTTCAATTAAGTCAAAAGTGTTAAACAAAGATATACCGTTATCAATCCATTTACCGGAAAACTACGATAGCTCGAAGAAAACCTATCCCGTACTTTATATGCTGGGTTCACATTACCGGGCTCGATTTGCGATGCTAGCTTCTACACTAGACTACATGGGTGAAGCACAAATTCCTCAAATGATACTCATTGGCGTCGATTTACCCGAAGGAAATAGTATTTTGTTGCCAACAAGGGACAACCAAGACACAAAAATCCCAGATAATTATATTAATTTCTTTGAGACAGAGCTGATGCCGCACGTTGATAACAAATACCGGACAGCTCCATTCAGTGTACTTTATGGCGCCTCAAACAGCGGTTTTTTTAGTGTTTATGCGATGCTCAACAAACCGCACCTATTTAATAGCTACTTAGCGAGCAGTCCATCACTTATGCACATACCGGCAGTGCTTCAACAAAAAATAAAAGCAGACCCGTTTAAAACTATTGCAGAAAACAGGTTTCTACACATCATTTATAGCGATGATGATTCCGACGCAACAATAGAGTCTGTTTCAGAATTCTCTCGTGTTTTAGCGAACAATAAACCTGAAAGTTTTAACTATAAAGTGGACGAATTGGCGAACCAAGGCCATGTACCAGCGATGGATTTCACTCAATTTCTTCTTGCGCTATACCCAGATTTTAATCCCTATGAAAAATTAGACTCCTTGGATAAAGTGACTCAGCATTTTAGTAAGTTATCAAAACGATATGGCTATGAAATTCAGCCCCCCATATCGATCATATTTAGATTGGGCGTTGACTCGATAATCAGCAAGAATTTAGTTGTCGCAGAAAAAATCTTCCAATATTCCTTACAAGTATACCCTGAAGGTAAGGAATCCTACTTAGGCATGGGTGTCGTGCATAGAGACGAAGGTCATATTGAAAATGCTAAGGCAATGTTCGAAAAAGCTCTGGAGATTGACCCCGATTATTCACTCGCCAAAAGGCTGCTACAAAGGCTTGATAAATAAATCAGTGCGGGCTGCCAATTCTTCTATAGCGGATCTTGAGGAAAAATTTTCGGATTGGCAGAAACGAAGAGATATGCCGCAGCTTTGCATGAATAACAATCATTGGCGTCCCCCGATGACTTGCCCGCCTTATGCAATTCCTGCTGCAGCTACGCCATCTAGCTTCACTGATTCTGTTTTATCCTAAGAAATCAGCATGCCCTGCATCAGTTAGCCTTCCAATTATTGGCCATCGCAAGCGCTGCCCTTCATTACTATTTGTCAGCAACACAGCAACTTGATCAGTATCAGGTCGACCGATTGAAAAGCTTTTGAAACCTCGATTAAAACCGCCATGTGAAAAGGCCATACCTGTTGGTGTATGTTCTAACTGCCCCCCCAGTCCTGCAGATGTGTATGGTTTAATTTTTATGTGAGGCTTTAGCATTTCTTGGATACTTTCATCTTGCATAAACTTACTTGAACTACCGTTCGTGAAAACTCGCATGAAATGGGCGTAATCTGAAGAGGTACAAACCAAGCTGCCTGAGGCGGTCACTGGCACATGAGTCGGATGTGTTTTTAAAATCTCGGACAAAGACTTAGATGATGATATGCGTGAACGTGCTTCTACAAAGTGCATTTTTGCTATATCGAAGCCTTCATTGATGAATGCATCTGCGATTTTTTTAACTTTCCCATCACCAAGCAAATTTGCGTTTCCATCATGAGCTCTAGCAAAGTTTTTACTCTTAATTCTATCGGGAATAAAGCCAAGGGAGGAGTTTTTCATAGAAAGTGGTTCAAACACTTCTTCATTCGCCAATTGATGAAGACTTTTACCGGTTATTTCTTCTAAGCTTGCTTGAAGCCAAATATAGCCTTCACCCGAGTATCCGTGTTTTTCGCCAGGAGCTGACATAAACTTGACAGTTAAGCCATCCTCAACTTTTCGCCAATTAGGTAGCCCTGTTCTGTGTGACAACACTAATCGAGCAGTAACCTTTTTTGCCTCTGGTGAAGACATAACATCTGGATAGTCAAAATATTCAAGCAAGGGCTTATCGAGCTCTATTACTCCTCTCTCACGAAGGCGCATTACAATTGTGGCGACGATAGGTTTTGTTAGGGATGCAGCTTGAAAAATTGTATCTGGAGTAACCTTGTTCTTCTGCTCAGCCGAAATAAGCCCCCTAGCTTGTGACCACTCTGGTATATTTTTTGATAAATATGTCACCGAAAAACCCGGTATGCGGCTACTTGAATATTTTGCAAGAGTAGATAAACGAGCCTCCCACTCTGCACTCGAGAAACCTCGACAAGTTTGTTTATTATTTAAAGCGATGGTGCTTTTTGATGCCATGCTAGCAACACCCGCTACAGAAGAGGCAGCTAAGCCCTTTATTATACTGCGTCTGTTTATCACGAACTTCCTCATTGTTTTACTCGTATATTGTCTGGAACACATTATTGAATGCCATATTGGTCGCAGAGCTGGAAGAAAAGGTTTAAATAAGGTTATGGCAAAAGGATAAGAGCTATGCTGATTGAGCAAATGGGGCGTGATACCTAAAAATCGAAGCAGATAACAGAACTCAAAACTCAAATCAGAAAATAAATAAAAAACCTCTTTACCTCAACTTAAGCTGAGGTATTAAAATCTTGTTCGAATCTTAAATTTGGTCATAACAAAAGGGTTGAACATGAACAGCACATTAGAACATATCAACGTCACGTTAAACGATATCGACACCGCCGCTAAGGTATTTCAGGATATATTTGGTTGGCATATTCGCTGGGAAGGCGAAGCAAAAAATCAGGGGAGAACTATTCATATAGGCGCTGAAGACAGCTACTTAGCTTTATATACTCATGGCGATAGCCAGAAGCAAAACACATCATATAAAACTGTGGGGCATTTAAATCATATTGGTATTGTCGTTGAAGATTTAGATGCAACTGAAGTACTAGTAAAGGAAGCTGGCTTCAGCACACATAGTCATGGCGACTATGAACCCGGTAGACGCTTTTACTTTGATATCGAGGATGATGTCGAAATTGAAGTGGTTAGTTACAAAAACTAGACTTTATCTCAAAGATATATCTCCTTGCTAAATACATAATGCTTTGAATTAAATGTGTTTTTAACGAACTATTCGATTTCAATTAAGTCATAGTGAGAGGCAATTCAGCGAGGTAGATATGTCTAGTCAGGCTAATTTAACGAAATATACTTTAAATGAATTGCTTGAGGCTCTTGATAGTATCGATGCAGTTCAATACCTAGATAGAGCCAAAGTTATTTTAGATACCATTAAGACAAAAACAAACATGTCTTCACAAGAACTCATCGACAATTATGCATCTTCGGACAATCCTTTGATAACTAATGCGCTATCTGTTTTATTAGGCATGCCAATTTCGACAGAATCTCAAATCCCTCAAAAGATTAGATATATTGATAGTCATAGCTCGAATTGATTGTATAAATTCCTAGTTAAGATTTCCTTTCCATCTAACTTAACAAAGTGCGCTCCACTGTATTTATGCTCTCAATAGCAATTAGCAGGTATATGCTTTATGCTCGCTGACCAAGCCTTCTAATTATAATAAAAATATCCAGTACCCTAATCAGGAATGACAATGAAAAAACTACTTAGCCTCGCCGCTATTGCGGTCCTTTCGGCGTGTGGCCAAGCACCGACTGAAACAACAAGTGAAACACAAGCAGCTGCTCCTGCAGTGGAACAAAAAGCGCAATCAGAAACTGAACGACTCAACGAGTGGTTTGAAGCAAAATACGAAGAGCAATTGCTCCAATCTCCAATGACACTCACGCGCCTCGGTCGTAAAGAGCGTTACGATGAATTTGATGATTTAACAGAAGCTGCCGGTGAAAAGCAATTACAGTGGCAAGCGAAAACAGTTGAAGAACTCAAAAGCCAGTTTGATTACAACAAGCTAAGTGAAGACGCAAAAATATCTTACGATATTTGGGTCTACCAGTACGAAGCCGCTAAAGCACAACAACCCTACGTGCGCAGAAACTACGTCTTTACTCAGATGTTGGGGGCTCATGCTAGCTTACCTAACTTCTTGATTAACTTTCATCGCGTTGATGAAGTCTCAGACATGGACGCTTACATCAAGCGTATTGGCGGATTAGCAACGGCGATTTCTCAGTTACTGGAGCGCGCGAAAGTTAATGCAAGTGAAGGTGTTAGGCCACCTTACTTCGCTTATGAAGGAGTTATTGAGCAATCCAGTAACATTCTAAAAGGAAACCCTTTCGAGGAAAGCGTGAATGATTCTCCTCTTTTTGCGGATGCTAAGAAAGAAATCCAGGGCTTGCTAGATGCAAACAAAATAGATTCGGTTCAGGCTAGAACACTAGAAGAGCAGGCAAAAAATGCACTGCTTGAAAACATTAAGCCAAGTTATGAAAACCTTATCGCTTGGTTTAAAGAAGATTTCGCCAATGTCCCTAAGCAAGCCACTGGAGCAGGCGCTTTACCTGATGGTGAGGCCTACTACAACGCGGCTTTGTTAGCGCGCACCACCACAAACCTAACAGCCAATGAAGTCCACGAAATTGGTTTGAGTGAAGTTAAACGCATTCTTGGTTTAATGGACGGCATTCGTCAAACAGTGGAGTTTAAAGGTTCACTTCAAGAATTCTTCGCTTATATCAAGAGTGATGTCACTAACGAACAATTCTATTACCCCGACACTGACGAAGGTCGTCAAGGTTACTTGGATGACTCAACAGCTTATCTGGATTACATCAAAGGCAAACTCCCTGAGTACTTCGGTTTATTGCCTAAAGCAGACCTTGTTGTAAAACGTGTCGAAGCCTTTAGGGAACGTCCGGGTGCGGCACAACACTACAATGCAGGAACGCCTGATGGTTCTCGCCCCGGTGTTTACTATGCACACCTTTCTGATATGACATCTATGCCCAAAAACGAAATGGAAGCTATTGCATATCACGAAGGTAACCCTGGACACCATATGCAAATCTCTATTGCACAAGAGCTTGAAGGTGTCCCTACCTTCAGAACTCAAGCTTTCTTTAACAGCTATATTGAAGGATGGGCTCTCTATTCAGAACTTCTTGCGAAAGAAATGGGTGCCTACAACAACCCATACTCTGATTTCGGGCGTTTAGTGACTGAAATGTGGCGAGCAATTCGTTTGGTGGTTGATACAGGTATCCATGCTAAAGGTTGGACTGAAGAGCAAGCCATTGCTTACTTCAAGGAAAACTCTCCCATTGCAGAAGGTCAGATCCTCTCTGAAGTACGCCGCTACTTTGTATGGCCAGGCCAAGCAACATCGTACAAAATCGGTATGCTTAAGATTTTGGAACTGCGCGCCAAAGCACAGCAAGAATTGGGAGACAAGTTCGATATTCGAGGTTTCCACGATACAGTTCTTGGCGGAGGCTCAGTGCCTCTAGATGTGCTGGAACGTATGGTCGACAACTGGATAGAAAAAACTAAAGCTTAGTTTTTTATTATTCTTAAGCACAAACAAGCTTTAGGCTTGTTTGTGTTTTCCTACCTCCCTCCTCCCTCTGCTTACAACAGTGGAAAAAATTTAGCACACCCAGAATTTCCTCCGCTGATTTACATAAGCTACAGCTCATTTAAGATAAGACATTAGCTAAAAATTCCACGCTAGAGGAATACCATGTCCTTATCGAAAAAGTCCCCATTAATTATTGCTGCTTGCATAACTACGCTACTGGGATGTTCTCAAACATCACTAACAAGCTCAGGGAAATCATCAAACTATAAATCCCCCAAACTCAAAGTCAGTCAAACCATTGATGTTGGTGAAGCCCCACATGGTATCCGAGTTGAAGGTAATAAAGCCTATGTTGCCAATGCAGGTAGCGACAACATTGGTGTTGTCGATTTAGACAAAGGTGAACAAGTTAAAACAATTCCTGCATCAGGTGTTCCTCTTGACATCATTCGAGCAGGCGATGACTGGCTAGTGACTGCATTCGATGGGAAAGTGGTCAGTCGAATCAACGAAACAGGTAAAGTCTTAAAAACCTACGACGTTGGCAAAAGCCCAAGCTTGTTCTCGGGCATATACAATAATGGACAGATCAGTGTTACCAGCGAATTTGCAGACCGCTTGAGCTTTATAGACACCAAAACCCATGCTATTCGACGTATCTCGACCGGTAAGAACCCTTATCCAGCTCACATCACCTCAGACGGTGTTCTAGCGTTTGTACCCAATAATACGGACGGCACGGTAACTGTTTATGATCTACTCAATGATAGATTACAAGCGACTGTTCCTGTATGCGAAAAGCCCGAGGGTGGTGCTCTTACTCAGGATGAAGTGAGTTACATGGTCGCTTGCGGTGGCGACAACCGTGTTGTTTTTATCAACACCGCAAGTTTTGAAGTTATTAAAGAAATCAGTGAAGGAATTGGGAACAGGCCGTTTAGTGTTGTCGCAGGGCCCGATGGGCGTTTCGCCTACGTAAATAACGCAGGTGGTGAGACACTATCTGTCATCGATTTAAAAACCAACAAAGTCGTGCAATCTATCAGAGTAGGTAAACAACCTATTGTTATGCGTATCTTTGATCGAACCCTTTATGTTACTAACGAAGTCAGCAACACACTCAGTGTTATCCCTTTACCTGACGCACCCAAAAAACCATCGCCAGCTAAGACAAATGAAGTCATCGTTCTGGGTATGATTCACAGTGGCCACAACACGAGCAAAGTGTACGGATTAGACACTTTGGATAAAGCGTTTAGAAAAATGAATCCAGATTATGTGCTCACAGAAATGCCACCCAACAGATTCGACAGAGCACAAGCTGATTGGGCTGAATTTGGAGAAATTCGCGAGCCAAGAATCAAGCGCTTTGCAGAATATATCGGTATGTTGTATCCAAGATTCAATGAAATGCAGTTCGAGATTATTCCAACAGCAGGCTGGAACACTCATATGAATGACTTCAGGCGTGCCGCTTTGGGAAGATTAGCTGAAGACCCCACAAGAGCCAGCCAATGGCAGGAATATCAGGAAAGCGTCAAATTGATGGGTGAAAAACTGGAGGCAGCAGGTGGCGATGATCCATTGTTTATTCACAGTGATGAGTATGATTCCATCATCAAAGAAGGTTATGGTGGACCATACCAGCAATACTTTAACGATGACTTAGGCACAGGTGGTTGGAAAACTATTAATGAGGCGCACTACGCCAATATTGATAAAGCGTTAAACAAACACAGCGGTGAAGGAAAGCGTTTTGTTATTACCTATGGCGCAGGACACAAATACTGGATACTGCAAGAACTCAGAAAGCGTAAAGATATCACTATCCTAGATACTCGAACCTTTTTCCAGTAGCGCTCGCATTCACTACCGTTTAAGGGTTTAATGTTAAGACTATATGCTTTAGGTAACCTGCTCAGGATAACTAGAGCCAGAAAGCTATGACACCAAGAGACACATTATGACAATCGATTATTTAAAACGATTCACCAAAAAACTCTCGTTCGCACTATCTGCCCTGATGATAGTGTCATTCTCAAGCACTGTCGCTGCTGAAACAGCGGAAGAAAAAGCCTTTCGACTAGCCGCTGCGTCGCTTGAAGCTATGGGCGGAGCTGAGGCTTACGACAAAACTCGCTATCTTTCTTGGGTATTTTTTGGTCGTCGTTTCCATGTTTGGGACAAGCACACAGGCAATATCCGAATTGAATATGAAGACAACAAAGTTGTGTTAATGAATATTCACGATAAGAAAGGTCGTGCTTGGGAAAACGGTGTTGAAATTACAGATCCTGAAAAACTTGCAGAGCGCATGACATGGGGTTATCAAGTATGGATCAACGACTCTTATTGGCTAGTTATGCCTTACAAGTTGAGAGACCCAGGTGTTAACCTTGTTTACACACGTGAAGACAAGATGGCAGACGGCAACGATGCATACGTCTTAACGATGACTTTTAATGATGTGGGTGTAACGCCTGAAAATAAATACGAAGTCTTTATCAACAAAGACACTATGCTAGTGAGTGAATTCGCTTACTATGCAAAAGCTGAAGATGAAAAGCCTCAGTTCAACCGCCCTTGGCAGAACTGGGCTAAGCATTACGACATTATGCTATCAGACACTCGCGGGGAGCTAAGTATGGCTCCAGTGATGGTGCACAAGGAATTGCCAATCAGTGTATTTAAAAGCCCTAAAGCTACCTCTGGTATTAAAGGCGCGATGATTCAGTAAATACCTTTTGTCAGTAGGAGCAAGCTTTTCGGCTCTGACTCCTCGGCTGATCTTCCCCTAAACCAGTAGACATCTTTTATTTTCAATTTGAATTAAGATAGAAGGTGTTATGAGAAGTAAGTATCCCCAAGAATTTAAAGATGAAGCAGTCCGTCAGGTCGTTGAAAA
>SMNZ01000008.1:0-46218 GCA_004353515.1 Alteromonadaceae bacterium M269
GCAACTATGTGTAGAATGCTAACCAAAATGCAAAAATACTACAAGTACAGTTTTGATAGTGAACTTTTGCTACTTCAACTTTAAAATCGGAGCAAAACCGACCCAAAATGAGCCTTTGTAATTTGCGAAGTCCCTTAATTCATTTCTTTTTTGGATAGCTATTAAATCACTGTGTAGGCGTTCAAATATAGGCATGTATTTATCTCCATGTTTTTCCATGAAATGAGCCAAATCAATAAGACCTTGTTTAACAGTTTCTTCATTAACTGGGACTTCCATTATAATATTGCTGACGTGGTTTTTAGCTAGCTGTTTGTTACGCTGTATAATGGTATGCATGACATCTTTCACACACCAGTCGTCTTGACGTTCCATAGCTACACCTCCAAATCCAAAACCACCTTAGACAGAGAATGAACGCCTCGCGCTCCCGCGTTGTTCTAATTGCATACGTCCTGTACTTATAATTCCTCCCTCCGTGGAGTCGAGCTGAGAACAAACTCGAAGCTCACCACAATTCGCGAACAAGTTCAGCTCCTACAATCGGACCTATCCTTTAGGAGCAAGTTCGACTCCTACAAATCCACCTCAATTACCAATACAACTTACCTAATCTGAATCAACTCAAACTTATGGTTGACCCAATACCGTGAATTAGGCATATTGGACGCATGAAATTTATACGCACACTTCAACAGCTGATTATCGTCGTCATTCCCCAATGGCGGAGTTGTTAGTGCGTATCTAAAAGATATCGAAACCCGCCACAGAAAGGCGGGTTTTTTATAACTGCTTTTCTTTGGTAACAACACTGTCAGAGGAGCAGGTAAAATGAGAAACCAAGCAATATCAGCACAATTACGCGAACTTCATCGAGCATTCAATGCAGACGAACATAAAGCAATTGCAGCTTGTTATGATGAGACAGCGACCGTAGTTAGCAGACCAATTCACAAACGCTCAGGAAAAAGTGACGTTGTAGAAGCCCTCGCGCAATTCAAACAGGATATCGTACCCGATGCTTTGGTCAGCAATGGCGACGACGTTGTTATTGAAGCTGGAGATGTTGCCTTGGTTATGAGCAAGATATACCTAAACTACGGCCAACCTAAACAGCCTCAATTTGCAGAAGCCAATCGTGCCATTTATGTTTTCAAGCGCAATGAAAAAGGACAATGGCGATGTGTCGTCGATAACTTCTTCGGTACCGATCTACTGGACTACATTTAGATGCAACTACTCCAACTAAAAAATCGAAGCAGCCACTTACGAGTGGCTGTAATTTCATATATTAAGCCATAGTCAGCGCGTTAAGACTACCCAACCCCAATAAAGCCACCCGTTTGGTGTGCCCATAGATTAGCGTAAATACCTTTCTGAGCGATGAGTTCTGCATGCGTGCCTGACTCCACAACCTGACCTTTATCAACAACTAACAGTCTATCCATTTGAGCAATCGTTGATAGCCGGTGTGCGATGGCCACAACGGTTTTATTCTCCATCATCTGATCGAGACACTCTTGAATTGCAGCTTCTACTTCAGAGTCTAACGCAGACGTTGCTTCATCCAGCACAAGAATTGGAGCATCTTTTAACATAACTCTTGCTATAGCAATACGTTGTCTCTGACCACCGGATAACTTCACGCCTCGTTCCCCAACGTGTGCGTCGTAACCAACCCGACCTTGCAAGTCTGATAACTGATGAATAAACCCGTCAGCTTCTGCTTGTTTTGCAGCCTTAAGCATCTCTTCTTCAGATGCATCGAGTTTACCGTAAAGAATATTTTCACGAACAGAACGGTGCAACAGCGACGTATCTTGAGTAACCATGCTGATATGCGACCGCAGGCTTTCTTGTTGGAGTTCACTGATATCCTGACCGTCTATCAAGATTTGACCTTCTTGGACATCGTAAAAGCGCAACAAGAGATTAACCAACGTTGATTTCCCGGCTCCAGAACGCCCCACCAGCCCAACTTTCTCCCCTGGCTTAATGCGAATGTTTAAATCTTCGAAAACGCGATTCTTGTCGTCATAAGCGAAGTTAATATCTTTGAACTCAATCTCTCCGCCTTTCATTTCTAGTGCTTTAGCGTTCTCTTTGTCTTTGATATCTACAGGGATAGATAGCGTATTAATCCCGTCTTGTACCGAACCGATATTTTCAAATAAAGACGAGACTTCC
Organism: Alteromonadaceae bacterium M269; assembly: GCA_004353515.1. GTDB lineage: Bacteria > Pseudomonadota > Gammaproteobacteria > Enterobacterales > Alteromonadaceae > M269. Next base: position 2,188 of record SMNZ01000008.1, read on the forward strand.
CACATGATCCATTGCGACATTCCATTTAGGCGCAAGCAGAGACTAACCGCAACCGCGATATCTCCGGCACTAACAATCTCATTGACCCAGAAATACACAGACAATGCAGCCACTGAAAAGACGAGCAACGAATTACTGAACCAAACACAGGCATTTAACACGGTTACCAAACGCATTTGCGGATAAACCGTTTGTAAGAAGTCTGCCATACCTTCTTTAGCGTATTCACTCTCGCGCTGCGCATGCGCAAACAGTTTGACTGTGGTGATATTGGTGTAGCTGTCGATAACTCGTCCAGTCATTATCGAGCGCGCATCCGCTTGCTCTTGAGAGACTTGTTTTAGCTTGGGGACCAAATTACGCAAAATGATAACGTAGACGATAAACCAAATAATCAAAGGTACGCTCAAGCGCCAATCAGCAGCAAAGACAAGCGCTACAATACTGAAGAAATAAACCCCAACATAAACAAAAATATCGAGTAATTTCATGACGCTCTCTCGAACAGAGAGAGAAGTCTGCATTACTTTTGTTGCTACCCGTCCAGCGAATTCATTTTGAAAGAACCCGAGGCTTTGTCCCATCAAGAATCGGTGCGCTTGCCAACGAATCTTCATGGGGAAATTGCCGAGTAAGGTTTGATGAGTCAGAAAGGATTGCAACACAACTAAACCAGGCAGAATAACAAGCACCACGGCGCCCATGATAAGGAGAATTGTTTTTTCTTCTTGGATGAAAGTCGTACGATCACGCTCTCCAAACCAATCAACAAGTTGACCTAAAAAGCCAAATAAAGACACTTCTAAAATAGCGATAGCGGCACTGAGGACAGACACCAATATCAAAATCCCCATCATACCTTTCGAATAATGCAGGCAGAATGCTAGAAGATTTTTAGGTGGTTGGGTGGGAGCCTGTTCAGGGAACGGCTGCGTAAGTTTTTCAAAAAACGAAAACATGAAACATCCAAAGTCACTGGGAAAAGGAAAGAAAAAGCGGAGCTAACTGTACAAAAATGACCTACCAGCCATTTTCGATATTCTTGCTATGTCTTTGCTTGTGGGATTATCGTTTTTTGTCCTCTAAAGGGCAACAGAAAACAAGCCAATAACAGATCAAATAATAAAACCGCAACAAACCCCATGATGACACCAACGACTATCGCCGTTTGTGTTAAGGGAATGAGAAAATCATAGGCCTGCCAAGTTTGATCGAGTAGCTGTCTATTCGGGTTCGCAACAACATAGCCAAGATCTTTGAATAACTCGCCGGAAAGCCCATCAACCAATTGCTGCAATTCTCGTTCTCTCTGCCATAGCTGATGAATATTGTCGCCACCATCTCTAATAGCAGGATCAGAGTTTTGCCGGTAGCGCTCAATAAGCGCAACAAGGTCACCTTGACTGTATCTATCGGCATCTCGTTGAAAAGGTTCGAGTGCTAAATGAGCTTCTTGCCATCGTTGATTAACGACAAGTTCGAACTGGCTAACAAAAGCGGGAACTTGTATGCCGGACAATGCAGCACCAAAAAAGATAAGTATGCGAACATACTCTCCACACTTCTTACCTAGCCAGTTCATATGAGAAGAACTTATCCAAGCATTAAGCTAATAAACTTACTGCACCAGAATAAACAGATACCAACTTGAACTAAAAAGAACGCAAATCTGATTTGAACAGCTAAAGCACTAGTCGATGCTAAGTGTGTCAGCGTCTGAGCTACTCTCGCTAGAATAAGATAAAGCGCTAACGGATCAGTAATAACAGATTTCCCCATCGCAATAGCAAGCAACAACAGCCCGCCCATAAAAGGAAAACACTCAACAACATTGGCATGGGCTCGCGTTAAGCGATGTAAAAACGAACCTTCAGCATCAGATGCATCTGGCTTAAATTCATTGGGTTGTTTTTTACCACCCATCACAATTAACGTGCGCGAGCTCACAATAGCGACGAGCAAAGTTAGTGTCAGGAAAACATAACCGACAAAAGCAAGTACAGTGGCATTCATTTTTACATCCCCAATAAAATAGTTAGCAAAGATCAACAGACCTTATTTGAATTGTTATAAACTTATCGCTAAATCAATACAATACCCAACATCATTGGAAATGCGTAACAAACAGGCATTTCCTAGGATGACGGGTATAAATAGAGTTTGCATGACCTTAAAACGGTTATCAATAAGGAGTACAAGTGAAATACTTGGGAAGCTGTCATTGTGGTCAAATCACTTTTTCAGTAGAAGCCGAAGAGCACTTAGAAATCGAACGGTGTAACTGCAGCATTTGCAATAAGTCAGGCTATTTGCATTTAATCGTACCGTTAAGAAACTTTAAGCTGTTAACAGGTCAAGATCAGATCAGCACTTATACCTTTGGCAGCGGTATTGCTAAGCATACATTCTGTAAGACCTGTGGCGTAAAACCATTCTATACACCTCGTTCAAATCCCGATGGTATAGATATCAATGTTAACTGCTTAGACACACCTATTCCGAGTAAAACCATTGTAGATTTCGATGGACAAAACTGGGAAAAGAACGCACATACTCTAGCTCACAAGAGCTTGTAATTAGGCTTATAGAAGAAGCTATGGAAAACACATCACAAAAGCAAATTTGGGTAGATGCGGATGCTTGCCCGAACGTTATCAAAGACATTCTGTATCGCGCGGCAAACCGTACTCAAACACTCACGACCTTTGTTGCTAATCAATACCTTAGGTTACCACCGTCCAACTTCCTCAAGTTTATGCAAGTGGAATCTGGATTTGATGTCGCCGATGACGAAATTGCCAAACGCGTCCAAGCTGGACAACTTGTCATCACTAGCGATATTCCCTTGGCAGCAGAGGTTATCGAAAAAGGCGCAACTGCTTTAAACCCCAGAGGCGAACTTTTCACCAAAGAGAACATTCGTCAGCGACTTAACATGCGCGACTTTTTAGATACCATGCGTTCTAGTGGTGTTGAATCTGGAGGCCCTCCTCCGTTAAGTCAAACAGACCGCCAACAGTTCGCAAACTGCTTAGACAGATATCTCGCAGGTTCTGAGGTGTGATAGAAACGTTACCTTTAGTTGAGTCTCAGTTACAAATAAGCATTGGACAAAGTGGCATCTGTTTCATAGATTAGCAGGCGATAAACCTATCTAATAAAAACCTAGGATTACAATGAAACGTTCAACTTTACTGCTTACAGCAGCAAGCATCGCGGCTAGCTTTTCGCTGGCAGCAAAACCTGAATTAACCGAATCAGACATTACTAAGCTGTTATCAGCTAGTAGCCGTCCATCGGCAGACGCTGCAAGAGATGCAGCACGTCAGCCTGAAAAAATTATGGCGTTTACCGGCATCAGTGAAGGCGACAATGTACTTGATATCTTCGCTGGCGGCGGTTGGTACACAGAGTTATTCTCTATGGCTGTTGGCTCTAAAGGCAAAGTTTACGCTCAGAACGACGAAGTTATCTGGCGTTTTGCGCAAGCAGGTATCACAGAGCGTACCAAGAACAATCGCTTACCTAACGTCACTCGCTTTGACAACATGGCTATTGTTGATATGGACATTCCGGCCAAGAGTCTGGATGTTGTTTTCACTGCGTTAAACTACCACGACTTATTCTTCGTAGAGACCAGAGATCGCGAAGGTAATATGGTGAAGCTGCGCGAAGCCCCCGTTGATTACAAAGCGGCATTTATTCACATCAAAAATGCAATGAAGGACGATGGTGTGCTGGTTATCGTTGATCACGCAGCTCCAGCGGGTTCTGGTTATGAGCCGGCAAATAGCACGCACCGCATTGACCCCAACATCGTTATCTATCAAATGGAACAAGTTGGATTCAGATTAATGGAAGAGGCGTTCTACCTACGTAATGCAAACGACGATTATAGCCAAAGCGTTTTTGCAGAAGGTCTGCGTGGTGCAACGGATCGTTTCGTCTTTAAATTTGTCAAAGCAGAATAAGTTTTAGCTCAGTCACAAAAAAGGCGCTAATTAAGCGCCTTTTTTATTCATCAATCGATAATTTAACTTTATTTGTTTAAACGACCTTCAATCAGACTATCCACTACGCTTGGGTCCGCAAGTGTCGAAGTATCGCCGAGTGTCGCATAATCATTAGCGGCTATTTTACGCAAGATTCTGCGCATAATTTTGCCTGAACGTGTTTTAGGTAAACCCGTTGTCCAGTGGACTAGATCAGGCATGGCGATTGGGCTCAACTCAGTACGAACCCAGTTACGGATTTCTTTGGTTAATTCATCCGTTACTTCATAACCTTTAACCGGACTCACATAGACGTAGATGCCCTGCCCTTTAATATCATGCGGATAACCAACCACTGCGGCTTCTGCAATCGCAGAGTGTGCAACAAGTGCGCTTTCAATTTCCGCACTTCCAAGTCTATGACCTGAAACATTGAGCACATCATCAACACGCCCTGTAATCCAGTAGTCACCATCTTCATCTCTACGACAACCGTCACCACTGAAATAAAGTCCTTTGTAAGTGCTGAAGTATGTTTGCTCAAAGCGCTCGTGATCCCCCCAGAGCGTGCGCGCTTGACCAGGCCAGCTGTCTTTAATCACCAAGTTACCATCAACACCGCCTTCCAACTCATTCCCATCACTATCAACCAATGCAGGCTGAATACCAAAGAAAGGTTTGGTCGCAGAGCCGGGTTTTTGGCCATCCATCCCCGGTAAGGTTGATATCATTGCACCACCGGTTTCCGTTTGCCACCAGGTATCAACGATAGGGCATCGACTATTACCAATGGTTTCGAAATACCATTGCCAAGCTTCTGGATTAATGGGCTCTCCCACTGATCCCATCAACCTCAATGAATCACGGGTCGAGTCTTGTGCAGCAAAGTCGCCTTTTGCCATCAATGCTCGAATAGCAGTAGGCGCGGTATACAAAATATTGACTTGGTGTTTATCGATTATCTGTCCAATACGACGTTCATCGGGATAAGTTGGAACTCCTTCGAACATCACTGTTGTTGCTCCATTAGCTAACGGACCATACACAATATAGCTATGCCCAGTAATCCAACCCACATCTGCCGCACACCAGTAAACTTCGCCAGGCTGATAATCGAAAATGTATTTATGAGTCGTTGCGGCATAGAGTAAATAGCCACCGCTGGTATGCAGAACCCCTTTAGGCTTTCCGGTTGAACCTGATGTGTAGAGCACGAATAAAGGATCTTCCGCATTCATCACTTCAGGCGCACAGCTCGTGTCGCAGTCTGCTGTGAGTTCATGCCACCAGACATCAACCCCATTAGTAGAGACATCTGCACCTGTGCACTTCAAAACTAAGTTTGCAGTAATGGTTGGGCATTTATTACCTTCTAACGCACTATCGACATTGGATTTCAATGGAACAGTTCTGCCACCACGACGACCTTCATCCGCCGTAATAATGACCTTTGCCTGACAATCGTTAATACGATCCGCAATAGCGTTAGGTGAGAATCCACCAAAAATAACGGAATGCACTGCACCAATGCGGGCACAGGCTAGCATGGCATAAGCAGCTTCAGGCACCATAGGCATATAGATAGCGATACGGTCACCTTTGTTTACACCAAGCTTCTTAAGGCCGTTTGCTAGCTTACATACTTCATCGTGCAACGTTTGAAAACTGATATGCTTATCGACATCGGGTGTATCACCTTCCCATATAATTGCAGTATCTTGCGCTCTCTCGGCTAAGTGACGATCGATACAGTTCTCACTAATATTCAGCTGTCCGTCTTCAAACCATTTAATGCTGACGTTTTGTGGCGCAAAAGACGTATCTTTAATTTTCGTTGGGAATCGCTGCCAATTGAGCAACTTCGCTTTTTCTGCCCAGAATTGACTAGGATCAGTTACTGAGGCTTGGTACATATCCTTGTATTCTTGATCATCAACCATATAGTCCCTTTGTATACTTGGTGTTGGATTCCCACTACTCATTCATTTCACTCCGATTCGATACGTTTAAAAATGTGCCAGTGCAAAGGTCAACAGACCTTAACTTGATGCCAGCTTCCAGTGGACCGTTTGTCCCGCATGGAATGGCACAATATCGTTGCCTGTTGGCAACTTAATTTGTTCAGGTATTTGCCAATCTTCCTTCACTAGTGTGATTGAGCCTTCATTCCTAGGTAAACCATAAAAATCTGGGCCGTTGTGACTCGCAAAACCTTCAAGGTGTTCTAATGCATTCAATTCATCAAATACTTGCGTGTATAGCTCTATCGCGCTCCAAGCGCTGTAACAGCCTGCACACCCACAAGAATTCTCTTTGAGGTGCTTTTCATGGGGTGCTGAGTCGGTGCCCAAAAAGAAACGCTTATGTCCTCTCGCCACAACATCTCTCAATGCAGCTTGATGAGTCTGGCGTTTCAGTACTGGCAAACAATAATTGTGAGGTCGAATTCCCCCCACCAACAAATCATTACGGTTCAACATCAAATGCTGAGGTGTAATCGTTGCAGCAAGATTTTCAGGTCCCGCTTCAACAAAATCAGCCGCATCTTTAGTGGTGATATGTTCAAACACAATTCTGAGTTGAGGAAAATCATCAACAATGCGCGTCATTTGCTGGTCGATAAAAACCTTTTCTCGGTCAAAAATATCGATATGCGACTCAGTCACTTCACCATGAATTAATAGTAACATGTCTTGCGCTGTCATTTCCTCAAAAACGGGATAAAGTTGCATAACACCTTTAACAGCTGCATCAGAGTTGGTCGTCGCACCCGCAGGATATAATTTAGCCGCAATGACACCTGCTTGTTTTGCATCAATAATATCTTGGCGAGTTGTTTTGTCTGTTAGATAGAGCGTCATCAGTGGCTCAAAATCGGAGCCATCAGGGCGAGCTTCTAAAATACGTTGGCTATATTCCATCGCCATCTTTGCATTAGTGACAGGCGGTACCAAATTCGGCATGACAATCGCTCTTTTAAAACACCTAGCAGTTGCAGGTACAGTTTCTTTTAACATCAAGCCATCACGAAAGTGCAGATGCCAATCGTCAGGCGTTTGTATGGTGATCTTATTCATTGATTAATGTCGCTTGGTAGAGATATTCACAGTATACCCACGAGTTTCCTATTCAGAGCAAGTTAATGATGCTAAAAAGTCGGTAAAATTAGTGGTATGATCTGTTTATATTCCATCAATTCAGATGGTACTGGGCATTCTTTCATTGACCTGTCTTGAATTGAAATGCCCCAAAATTCTAAACCATATACTTCGAGGTGGTTTGGGTATTAGTATGAGAGCGCGCTGAGTCTCGCTCTGTTGAAGAAATTAATTAGCGTTGCAACGGTCCTTGTAACTCTATAAGTAAACACCAAAGAAAATATGTCTGCATATAAGCCTATTACTCTTGCCAATATAATGCCGCCTGAAAAAACAACTGGCATTATGAAGTTTGTGATTAAGTTCCTGGATTTCTTTCTAGGTATTAAAAAACTGAATGCCATTTATACAGAAAATGATATGTCAGGTTTGCCTAAGGATGAATTTGCCGAAAAGCTACTTCTCAAAGCACTAAACCTGAATATCAACGGTATTGACGAACTACAAGCTAAAATACCCAAAACAGGGCCTGTGATGATCTCTGCTAACCACCCTTTCGGTGGTATAGAAGGGGTTATTTTGGCACTATATATCAGCCGCGTAAGACCAGACCTCAAAGTTCTGGTGAACGAAGGTTTAAGAATCTTTCCTGAACTTAAAGATTATTTCATCTTCACTAACCCATTATCTGAACGTAACCCTAAGAATGGGCCGTCACTACGTCACTGTAAAAAGCATCTGCAATCAGGTGGCGCATTACTTATTTTCCCTGCAGGTCGAGTTTCTTACTACCAGCCAGAAAAAGGGCGTATTAGCGAGCACGAATGGAACCGTGTAGTTGGCCGATTGATTCAATCTTGCGATGCAACTTACCTTCCAGTTTTCATCGAAGGTACTAACAGTAAGCTGTTCTATAACTTAGGGCGCATTTACTATCGCTTACGTATGTTGCGTTTAGCTCACGAGTTATCCAACAAAAAAGGCGCGACTGTCAACCTATACACAGGTAACCCTGTACCTGCCAAAATGTTAGGTAAAACAAAGAGTGATCGTGAAGTGACTGACTTGTGTAAGGCTCTGAGCTACGCACAGGATCCTATAAGTCGACAGGAATGGGCGCCAGACCCAGTGACTCACTTGAAGCCTTTAGCAGAAGAAATTCCAGCCAGTGAAATATTGGAAGAAGTTGCGAACTTACCCGAAGAGAATCACCTATTAGATTATCGTGAGTACGCCGTTTACTACGGATTCCAAAAAGATCTCCCTAAAACATTACACGAGATAGCTCGCCAGCGTGAAATTACCTTCAGAGATCACAATGAAGGCAGTGGTGAGCCTATTGATACAGACCACTTCGATGCGACCTACACGCACTTATTCGCTATCCAGAAAGAGACTGGTAAGCTTGTTGGTGCATACCGAATGGGACAAACAGACCTACTGTTGAAAGACGGTGATTTGAGTCAACTTTACCTTTCTAAGATGTTTAAGTTTGGCCCTGATTTCGTAAATCAAAAACAGCCTTGCTTAGAAATGGGACGGTCGTTCATCGTCAAAGAGTACCAAGGTAGCTTCCACGGATTATTTATGCTTTGGCGCGGCATTAGTACTTTTATGTGCAGAAACCCTCGTTATAGAGTGCTATATGGCACGGTCTCTATCAGCAAACTTTATGATATGCGCAGTGCAGCATTTGTTAGAGAAGCCTTAGTAACGCCAACAAACGATGTTAAACCTGTAGCTGAAATGGATACGCCTCTACATCCAGAGTTGCAGGATTATCAAAAAGCTTACTCTCTTAGAGATGACATTACTCCCATGCTAACGAGCGTTGAGCAAGACGGTAAGGATATCCCTGTGCTGCTTAAGCACTATATGAAGCTTGAAGCTAAGTTCCATTGTTTGGGTATTGATAAAAGCTTTAATGACACACCAGGTTTGTTACTGAGTGTTGATCTACCTAAGGCACCTGCTAAACAACTCAAACTTTATTTGGGTGATGGACGTGACGAATACTTGGCTTACGACGCTGAAGCTTAGGATGTCACTCACAGTATAAAACCTTATACAAGGCGCCCAATATAAAGGCGCCTTGTTCATTTCTGAACCAGCATTTTATCTAGTACGTAACTCATCCAATACAACCCGACCCAAAATTGATAAGACGAATGACCGATTTATTCAGATGAAAGTGTTGACTTCGAATTGTGATAGTATAACATAACAATTGATTCATTAGGGAGTTCAGCGACAGTTGTTTCGACCTATGCATTTAAGTTTCATTGTACTTGCCTTTGTTGGCAGTTTGCTCCTACAGCGTTTGTTGTAGGAGCTTTTTATTATGAGGCAATCGCTCCTCTTTCTTACTTCACTCAGCATCTCAAATTCTTGACCCACTTAACTGTCTATCCTATGCTAAGTAAGCATTCAGAATGCAACCGGTCCGCGGAAAGGGCAGTGCCCACCTGATAAACAAACACCTTATTTGTTTAACCCTTTTTACCTACCTCAGATGCGGACAGAGGATTAACTAGGTGAGGAGGTCATAATGTCTCAATCCCTTTTATTTTATCACCATGTCGATTTCTCTCAGATTAAAAAGCGTGCACGGGAGCTATTAAAAGCCTTTCGTGCAGGTGAAAAAGAAGCACTTACGCTTTTCGCTAAGCATCACCCCGCATTGAGTCCAAACGAAGCTAAACTTGCCGATGCACAATTCGCACTTGCAAGAGACTTCGACTACCCAAGCTGGCCACGTTTTAAAATAGCCGCCGAGCTTGTTAATGCCATCAGAACAGATAATGCTGAGCAAGTTATCTCACTTATCCGCAAGCATCCCAAGTTATTGTCAGAAAATGTGTTTGGACAAAGATCTAATTGGGGTCCACCACTCGCTGTAGCAGCGCAATTAGATACTCCTAAGGTTTTTAAAGTTTTAGTCTCACTAGAAGGTCAAAATATAGATTTCGCCTTTAGCCGTGCCGTCTTACAAGGTAATGTTGCTCAAGCTCGTCAACTCTTTGAAAAAGGCGCAAAACCCGAAAAGGGTGAAATCATGGGCCCATGTGAATCACTTAATCCAGAAGGAATGCGCTTTCTTATGCAATGCGGCGCTGAGTTTGAAGATGACAGTGGCAATTCCCTAGCCCCCATCGCGCTGCTACTGGAGGGATATCATCGTTTTCCCAAAGGAAAGCATCAATGCTTAGAATACTGTGTAGAAATAGGGAAAGAGCTTCCAGACACACCAATGATGGCCTTTCATAGAGGTCGCATCGATCTGCTAGAAAAGCACCTCACCCAAAATCCAAAGCTGCTCAATAAACGATTTAGTTATCACGATATTTACCCATTGGAACTAGGCTGTCACGAAGACAAAAGCTTGGGTTTACATGGAACACCATTGGAAGGAACAACATTACTGCATATGGCAATGGACTTTGATGAAGTAGAAATTGCTCATTGGTTGTTAGAAAAAGAAGCAGATGTAAATGCCCTAGCCGAAAGTCACGCAGAAGGTTTTGGGGGACACACGCCACTGTTCAATATTGTTGTATCACAAAGCTACCTCAGTGGGCGCCAGGGTGACGGGAAATTGGCTCAACTTCTTTTGCAGCATGGCGCAAACTCAAAGATTCGAGCATCCATACAAAAAGGAATACGCTTTATTGCGGATGAAACTGTGTACCAATACTCCAACCTCACCGCTCTAGAGTATGGTCACGCTTTTCGTCACAAGCGCTGGGTTAGCCAACCGGCATTATCCTTACTAGAGAAATCAGGCTAACGACTTCTGCCCAATTCGAAGCAGCAATGGTCGTTTCGAACATCGACCATTGCTAAATTCAGCTTATGATTCGCATTAACTGACCAGTTGCAATTCCGCAAACTCTCGATATAAATCGTTGCTTTCAACGAGCTCATGATGCTTACCAATTGCAACGATACGACCTTTATCCATCACCACAATCCGGTCAGCATTAACAACGGTAGACAGTCGATGGGCGATGATCAAAGTCGTTTTATCTTTCATGAGTTCATCAAGTGCCAGCTTAACCTGTTGCTCACTGCTAGCATCCAAGGCACTGGTTGCTTCATCCAACAGCAAAACAGGCCGGTCAGCTAATAAAGCTCTGGCAATAGCAATACGTTGCTTTTGCCCGCCAGATAAACGCATGCCCCTTTCTCCTAAATCCGTTTGATAAGCATCTGGGAGCTCAGAGATAAACTCATGCGCTTTCGCCGCTTTTGCCGCTTCAATAACGTCAGCTTCTGATGCATCAGGACGACCGTATCGAATATTATCCAGTGCAGACATAGCAAAAATAACGGATTCTTGAGGAACAAGAGCGAACTGCTGACGCAGAGTCTCTGGAGCTAGAGTTCGTGTATCAATGCTGTCCAACAGGATGTTTCCTTTATTCCAATCATAAAAGCGTAACAGCAATTGAAACAAACTCGACTTCCCAGCTCCACTTGGCCCAACGAGAGCCACACGTTCGCCAGCCTGGATATTCAAATTAATATCTGACAAAACTGTCAACGCTGGTTCAGTTGGATAAGCAAAGTTCACAGACTGAAGCGCCAACTCCCCTTTAACTTTTTCTGGCAAGGATGAAACATCTTTTGGTGCTTCAATCATGGGCTTGGTATTAAGCAGCTCTAAGAGCCTTTCACTGGCACCTGCTGCTTTTTGCACTTCACCAATCACCTCACTAATAGTGGCAACGCTACCACCAGCCATAACCGCATAGAACATAAAGGCTGTTAGCTCACCGGCAGATACTCCTCCACTAATAACCTCTTTAGCCCCAAGCCAAAAAACGATTGTGATAGCAACAACGCTCACCGCCATAATGATCGCCATCATTAACGCGCGAGAATGGATACGCTTAGAGGCCGCATACATCACTTCTTCTATCCGGCTGTCAAAGCTAACACGGTCTTTTTGTTCATGAGTGTAGGCTTGAACAGTGTGAATTTCATGCAAGCTTTCATCGACGTATGCCCCCATATCAGCCACTTTATCCTGGCTCTGGCGGGTAAATCGCCTAACACGAGCACCTAAAATACGAACAGGTACAAGTACGACAGGTACAGCAAGCATCACATAAAGTGTTAGTAATGGACTAGTAATGAACATTAAAACTAAGGCACCGATAAAACTGATCCCCGATCTTAAGGCCATAGACAATCCCATCCCAACAACGCTCTGAAGAACGGTGGTGTCACTAGTAAAACGAGAGATAACCTCCCCTGTCTTAACCTCTGAAAAGAATTCTGGCGATAACGATAGCAAGTGTGAGTAAACTTCCTTTCGAATATCTGCACTAACACGCTCGCCTAGCCATATCATCCAGTAGAAACGAACATATGCCGCTATGCTACCAATGAGCGCTATCGCCAAGACAATAACAATAGTCTGGTTGAGTGTATCTGCGTTACTAGTAACAAAGCCCTCATCGACAACCACCCGCACACCTTGCCCCAAGGCTAACCAAGCAGCAGCGCCTATAATTAATGCGGAAATAGCAATAGCAACTTTAGACTTATAGGGTTTCAGTTTGCCAAAAATCCACTGCATCACAGTGGTTGTATTCATCTTATCCACTAAAACTCCTAATACTGAAATGAGCTGTAAAGATTATAAATGCATAAGATGGGGGCATCGAACATTAATAACAATACGCAGTCATGTATACTGAATCTCGCTTTTGTAACAATATTTTATTGACCTAAATTCGTGCAAACCCAGATATTCAAAACCACCTTATACACCCTCTTTGCTTTGATTGCTTTTGCTGGTAATTCGGTTCTGTGTCGGCTCGCGCTGGCGCCAGAAGACGGCAATACACAAGTAATTGATGCAGCAAGCTTCACTATCATTCGCTTACTAGCAGGTATATTCACGCTTGCGATCATCTTATCGTTTAATCGTAAGAAGGCATCTAGCAAAGGGAGTTGGACTGGAGCTTTTGCGTTATTCGCATACGCCGCCGGATTCTCCTACGCTTATATTACTTTGGATACGGGAACAGGAGCGCTCGTTTTATTTGGCTCAGTACAACTGACGTTAATTGGCATTAATTTGGCGAAGGGGGGCCGATTAGCAATGACAGAATGGTCAGGCTTACTCATTGCTTTTGTCGGTTTTGTTTACCTTGTGTTACCCAATATCGGCACGCCTTCAATATCTGGATTTATCTTAATGACATTAGCCGGTTTGGCGTGGGGACTATACACCTACAAAGGTTTGGGTGTCTCTAATCCACTGGCTGAGACTAGTTTTAATTTCTTTAGAACCCTGCCTTTTGTCGCAGTGTTAACAGCTCTCACCTGGACACATCTTTCTGCATCAACTCAAGGCATACTTCTAGCAGTTGCATCTGGTGCAATCACATCGGCTGTTGGTTACACAATCTGGTATATGGCATTGAGGCAATTGCACCCGACAATAGCAGCGGTGAGCCAACTTTCTGTTCCTGTCATTGCAGCAATCGGGGGTTTGATATTCGTGAATGAACCAATGACTTCTCGACTCATGATATCTACTGCAATGATACTAGGTGGTATAGCCCTGATTGTCTTTTACCGATATAAAGCGGCGAATTAATCTTTATTAGAAAAGAGCCCTTGGTGAGTACTACAACTTAAAGGCAGCGACATTGTCATCAACATGTTTGATGGCATTCAATACGCTATTGCTATTATCCATAAGCTTTAAACTGCCAACAGCAGTCTCATCTGCAACAGTGATGATTTGGCTCAAGTAGGCATTGACTTGGTTCACTGTATTCTCCTGCCTTTCCGTGTACCCGCTAACTTCTTTGTTAATAGATTGGATCTGCTCTACATTGGCTAAAACATCAGTCATTGATTCGGATAAGGTGAGATTCATGGTTCGGCAAACTTCGGCCTCGTCACGCCCCACTTCCATCATTGATTTCGCATCCTGAGCCAATGCTTGGATATTAGTAATGGTATCCTGGATAGTGACCGTCGACTCTTGTGTTTTTAATGCTAAGTTTCGTACTTCTTCCGCAACAACAGAGAAACCTCTTCCGGCTTCTCCTGCACGTGCAGCTTCTATTGCGGCGTTTAGAGACAATAAGTTTGTCTGATTCGCGATTAACTCAATAACATCAAGCACAGAATTAATTTCAGCACTGGCATTACTCAATTCAAAAATAACATCACTCGCCTTGTTTAATTTATCCGTCAGGCTTTCCATTCCCTCATTATTTTTCTGAACGAGCCCAACGCCTTCCTTAGTTTCTTCGTAAATGCGATTAGATTGCTGCTGAGCACTGTGGCTGGAGCTATTAACCTTTTCCCCTAAAGCAATGACATCTTCAATAGATTGACCGATAAGGCCTATCTCCGCCTTTTGCTTTTCAGTTCCTTGTTGTGTGAATTCTGAAATCGAAACAAACTCACCGAGATACTGATGAGATTCTTTAACCGACTTTGCAATCTGCTCAACAGTCACATGCACTTTGGTAATGAAACTGTTTAACTCATTAGAAAGTTCACCGACTTCATCATTATTTTTAGACTCTAACCGCCGTGTGAGATCTCCATCACCACGAGATAACTCTATTGCTGCCAATCTCAACTCGTTAACTGGCTTCAGTATGTTTCGTGTTAGATAAAGCGATGCAAAAGCAGCTCCGGCAGCAAAGATGAGCAAAGTAATAATAGAGCCTATCACTTGCTGGCGAGTATCATGTTCTACATCATCAGCGATATGCTCGGCATCGCTTGAAGTCTTTGTTGCAAACTCCGCAAGCATAGACTCAATTTCAAGTCGAACAGTATCAAGCACTCGAAGATCCAATAACTGGCTTTGAGAGTCTCCCGACAGATATTTTTCAGTTTCGCTAAACCACTGCGATGCCTTTCCTTCGATGCTTTGACTAAATGACTTTGCATCATCAGTTAAACTATTTTCTGAGGCATCTCCTAGCTGCTTATTAAAATCGTTTCTAACCGCTCTAAACTCTTTCAGCGTTTCCATACTTTCTGAAGGCATGGTCATGGCTAGAACAGACTGCGCAAGGCTTGCTGCCTTGGCAAATGTATTAGATGCATTTTGGCTGCTCGTTACTGCTTTAAGTGGTTGATTAAATGCATAAATAGTCTGGTCACCCTGCTTATCTAGCAAGTAAACAAGGTATACACTCAACGCACCAAATACGCCTATCATAACCACGAAACTCGACAGCAACTTGGCTTTAATTGTCATGCAATAACCTTAATAGGGGAGTAGAGGTAAGCTTACCGCACTGTCAGTACCAGTAAGCGATAACAAAAATTGTTCTATATCTGAGATATCACTCTCTGTGAGTACAACCGGCATCATTTTTTCAGACAAACTTGCTCTAGAAATTCCGCCAGAGACATAGTGCCGAATAGCAGACTTGAGATCTTTAAACCGTCCATCATGCATATAGGGCGCGCGTTGCCCAATATTTCTCAAACTCGGGGTTTTAAATGCAAACTTATCAGTTGGCTTATCAGTCAAAACATAACGCCCTTCATCCTCACCAGAGAGCCCAATGTCATAAAACTTTTGGTCCGTAAAATTCCAACCTGTGTGGCAGGAAGCACACTTACCTTTTCCAACGAAAGTATCAAACCCTCTTTTAGCAACATTGCTGATGGCTTGCTCATCCCCATTAACCCATCTATCAAAAGGCGCTTGCCCTGAAACTATGGTTCTCTCGTAAGTTGCTATGGCTTTCGCAATGGTGTCCCCTGAGATTCCTTCACTACCGAACACACGGCTAAACCAATCGTTATATCTAGGTACTTGTTTCAATCGCGCCACGGCTTCTTCTAGAGGCAAATTCATTTCAACATCGCTCTCTATTGGCCCTTTAGCTTGTTCTTCTAAAGATCCTGCTCGACCATCCCAAAAGAAACGCTCTCCCCAAGCGGCATTAATAATTGTAGGAGAATGTCGATCTAGGCGAGTGTTTTGCGAGCCAGTTGCGGTTTGGGTCGCATCCTCCCATCCAAAGCTTGGGTTATGGCAAGTTGCGCAGCTCATGTTACGGTTTCTGCTTAAACGAGGGTCGAAAAACAACATTTTTCCAAGTGCTGCTTTTTCTACTGTATAGGGGTTACTTGCTGGGAATGGAATACTCTGAGGACGACTAAAATCTTCTTTTAAATCATTTGCTTCAACAACATTTATAGTGCTGCAAATAATGATGATAAACGAGAAAAGGCGAAAGAGTTTGGTGCCACTCATAAACACAACCCAGCTTTTAGAGTGCCATTAACTGGCAAAGTAAAACAGTAAGCAAACCAGCATGTGGTTAGCAACGAGAAATTAAAGATAGCTAGGGTCTGTTATTCCTAACGAAGGCTATACTTTTTAATACGCTAACACAGGGGTTAATCTAGGAGCGATACGACTTTAGTCGAAAGAATTAATACGTATGAAAAACCAATTTAGTTCACTCAAAAATGTCTGAATGATTTATTAAATGCACGTTGTTCAGAATGAGAGCTTCTAGAGCACACAAAGCTCTCATTCATAACGGCTATTTACTTAACGCTAAGCGGTGGTATTAATCGTATTGAAGGTAGAATCACCGCCTGAATTCGTAGCAGGTGCACTGGTGTCTGCTACACTTTGTTCGACCTGACTTTCAGGTTCAATTTGAAGATTTTGATTTGATGTCGTTTGCTGAATCGCTGCTAAAGTTTCAGCTGCACCACCTGCCGGACCTACTGCCATAAGAGTCTCCTTTGAGATTTCGAGAAAAAAATCACTAAAATTTATTCGAGTCAGTTACTCTAATCTTAGAGCCTTTTTTATCGGCAACGACACCAGTAATATAAGTATCAAAAGTAAATTTGGAACAAAGCCGTTGGCAACCTTAGATTTTTACCAGCTATACCCTTATCAGCCCTTACCCAAGTTAGCTAGCGAAGCTTCTTATGCCATTCCTAAGCGAGCCGCTTTCTTCTGCCACCCTTTTAAGTTAGCAGCGAAGAAAGGCGCTTATGCCTTTGCACCTTTCGACTTTTCGGTCTTGGTCACAGACGCTCATTTGGACTTTAAGGCAGTGAAAGCAGATGGTAGCCTTTTCGAGAAGCGAGTTGAAAAAAAGCCGAGTGCAGCAAACTTTGTTCTTCTCTCAGACATCGATGCGCAACGCAGTGAAGAGTGTTTAAGGAGCTACCGTTCCCGACTTAAAAGCCATGCAATTCCGAACTTCATCGACGTCGAGACATTCGGCTTTTATGAAATCATGGTGAATATTATCGTCGAGGAAGACCCATTCGATTTTTACTTACAAATTTGGCTAGGCGGCAACCTTCATTTGGATGGCGATGGTCAAATTTCCATTAAACATGCCACTAATGTTTTACATGATGCAGGATTTATTTGTCTCGATGCAGATGTTGATACCGAAATGTGGCAAGGCTGGTTAGCTATTGTTGTAAAGCCTACGCGCAAAAATGACTGGATACATTTCAATAAAGATACACCCATCTGCCAAATCGTGGGTACTAATCAAGCTATCGAAAAGTTGTCATGTCATGCTTATAAAGAAGTTAGCAGCGAACAATTCTGTAAACCATTAGATTGGCATTTGTTTGATCCCAATTACGCTGCAAAGCCTGGGAAATACCAACGCCAGATACGCCAAAAAGAGAAAAAAACAGAGAAGTAATATACCGGCAATTTTTTTAACCACAACATATTAACCATAGTGAGAATACCTATATAGCCTTTTCTTTTACCTTATAAATCAGTGTTTTTAACGTGTTTCAATATCACTCATTTTCCTTTTAGCTATACTTCGCAACTCCTCCAACCTAGCCTAATCACCAAAGCAAAATAGGCGTTATCGTAAGGTCAATTAATGCTGAAAAAGCATCATTTTATCGCTCTCGTTATCGGCATCTCCACTGCATCATCTTCCATTTATGCCCAGAATGCAGAAGAAATCCCTCAAGTTACAGAAGAAACAGGCGAAGACGGCGTCGTTGTTTATATGCCAGACTTCTTTGAGCAATATTTCCCGATAACAGCTCTTGATTTTGTCAGACGAGTTCCCGGTTTTTCTATTGACCGTGGAGGTGATGTAAGAGGGTTTGGTGGTTCGGCTGGTAATGTTTTGATCGATGGCGAACGCCCAAGTACGAAATCAGATAATATTGAGAACATCCTCTCAAGAATCGGTAAAGACAGTGTTGAACGAGTAGAATTGATTCGAGGAGCAACAGGCGGACTTGATCTAGGCGGTGGCCAATCAATAGTCGTCAACGTTATCCGCAAAGCAGATGCTGGCGGAACTATCCCCTGGAGTATTCGATTTGCACACGATGGTGGAAAGCTCACGCCTCGAGGCAACATCGCATATACCAATAAATACAACAACACCAATTACACTATTGGCCTAGAGCGCCAAGCATTTCAGTTCAGAAATATCGGCTTCGAAAATTTAATTACAACTGAAGGCCCTGACGAATTCAGAGACGAAGTACAACGAGGACGTCGTTCAAATTGGAATTTAGATATTAAAACGGAAACCAAACTCGCTAATGAAGATATTTTCAGATTAAATTTCCGTGGTTCAAATCGCCTGTTCGATAGTAACGAGAATTCTCAACGTACACCTGAAGATGCGTCTGAAGCAGATGTTTTCTTACAGTTTAACGAAAACCGTAACGACCAATTCGAAATCAGTACCGATTACGAACACAACTTTAGCGATAACTTTGCAATAAAAGGCATTGGCTTAGTTAGTCGTCAATTCAACGATAACGCATCAAGGTTGAACATTGATGCCGTGAATGACGATGATGATGTCACTACGGCTTTTCTAACTGATTCGATCGAAGCTGAAAGTATCATCCGTGCAGAGTTTGATTGGAACGGCTGGAACAATCACACGGTTCAGTTTGGTAGCGAATTCGCAGAAAACTTCATTAAAAGTGAATCTGAGTTTATTGAAAATGACCTACCAGTCGAGCTAAGCGGTGCCAATACGGAGGTCAGCGAACTTCGTGGTGAGATATTTATTTCTGACTCAATTTCAGTAACCAGCAAACTCACAGCTGATGCAGCTTTAGCGGTAGAAAGATCAACCATCAAACAAACAGGTGATGTCGACAACAGTCGTACCTTTACCTTCGCCAAGCCAAGATTATCACTGACTTACGTTACCTCAGATGTCACACAATGGCGTCTCAGGTTGGAACAAGAAGTTGGGCAGCTTAACTTCTTTGATTTTGTGAGTGCAGCAAACTTCGACGATGGCGACGTTGATATCGGTAACCCTGAGTTACAGCCAGATAGAACCTTTGTTGCTGAGGGTACTTACGAAAGGCGCTTCGGAGAAATTGGCGTTATCTCTGCCACACTATTTTTCAACGATGTTAAAGATCTTATCGACTTAATACCTACAGGCCCAACAACTGAAGCTCGTGGTAACGTTGGTAACGGTAAGCGCTATGGTGCTGAAATTAACTTCACCACGCCTTTTGATTGGGCAGGTATAAAAGAAGCGCGAGCAGATATCACTTATCGCCGCCAAAAATCATCGGTGACGGATTTAACCACAGGTCTTGATCGACGATTTGCCAACGAAAGACCAGAACTGTTGGAAATCGAATTTAGGAAAGAGCTTTCCAGCATTCGTTCTTCGTTCGGGTTCAGACATTTCCGCAGAAGCCGCTCATTGTTTTTTGGTGTCGATGAGTTTGTCGATAGAGGACGTCGCGAGCGAAGTAGCGTTTTTTGGGAGACAACCTTTGCCGGCGTCAAAGTGCGCGCCAATATCAACAACCTGTTCAATGTAACCGAACCACGTGTCAGAACAGTATTTGATGGTGCTCGTAATGTGGGAAATGTCGACTTTATCGAACAACGCTTAAGACGCAACGGAACAGAGTATTCACTAACCTTTAGTGGTGTACTCTAACTCAAAAAGAAAAGTAGTTAGCCACCTTTGAAAATGCCTGCAGTACGCAGGCATTTTTTATGGTTTAAGATAAGAGCTGTGACTTAGCTCGACACGCTAATCTAACGCTAGTGCTACCAAAACCTGACGCTTTCTTTCACCTTCAAACGGTTTACGACCGTGCATTGTTCGATAATTATCTACCAACGCAATGTCACCGTCTTGCCAAGGAACATCATATGTAAACTCAGGTGCCAGTCTGACTGCTAAATCCAAAACATCTGTGGGTATTTCACTGTCATCTCCAAAGCGAATAAATTCACTCGGGTTTTCCTTCACCCCTTTCCAGCCCATGTAAGCAGCAATCAACTGATTAAAGAAAGATTTACTTTCATCTTCGAATTCGATCACAGCAGGTAGTCTTGGCGTTACAGCTTTCAAATCGCCATTCTCAAGCCAATCCCAGGTATACCCAAGTTCGCTCAATTTAGCTTCTGCCTGCTCGACAGACTCAACACTCAGAGTGCTCTTCCAGCTTCGACCTTGCCCTGAATCCGAGTCATCCGCAGCTGGCATCACCGTTGTATATTTCACACCAAACTCTTCAAAAGCACTCATAGCCTGGGGCCATTCGTTTTCCAGCGCTTGGAATAGTTTGTCTGAACGACATAAGGGAGTCTGCCCACCTTCATCTGCCGATGACTGGCAAAAGAAAAATAGCTTACTGGGTGCCATTGGCGTTTGCGCCATCTCATGATGCAGAAAGATTTCTACATCTTTAGGTGCTTCATTTGCAGTAAAAACACGGTCAGTAAAGTTGATCCTGACAGCATTCGACAGAGACTCTTGATAAGTAAAGTTGCGATATCCGAATGCAGCTGAAAATTGATCGAAGGTTTCTGCAGAATCAACCGGAAAGCCTCGGAATAATAGCGCCCCGCTCTTAACAAGCGCGTCTTCGATTGAAGACTTATTTTCTTGAATCCATGATTCGCACTGCTCCAGAGTGGTCACACTGCCATCATTCACTATGACTGCCGGGAACGGGTTGTTGCCATAGTTATGTTGTTGTAACCCTTCGATAAAACTCAACATCTGCATCGTCATTCTCGCGTTAATTAATCGTAAATCGGGTGAAACGTGTTAAAGGCCGCTTCACAGAATACGCCGGGGTCATTAAAACGACGGTTAGTATTTAACTCATTGATAGCGCTCATCTCATCCTCAGTCAACACAAAATCAAAAATATCTAAGTTTTCTTTTAAGCGCTCTACCTTAGAGGTCTTAGGAATGATAGAAGTTCCCCTCTGAACACCCCAACGCAACACGACTTGGGCCGGGGTTTTTCCCGTACGTTCAGCAGCTTTGATAACAACAGCTTGTTCAAGAACAGATTCATTCGCTCCAGCCATATCAAGTTCAAGATAAGACAATGCTCCTAGTGGTGAGAAAGCCGTTACTGCAACTTCATATTGGTGAGCTAATCTAATCAAGGGTTCTGCGGTTAAATACGGATGCGATTCAATTTGTAACATAGCAGGCTTAATACGAGCGTAGTTCATCAAGTCATGCAACAAGCCAGAGTTGTAATTACATACCCCAATTTGTTTGGTTAGGCCTTTATCAACCTGAGTTTCCATAGCTTCCCAAGTGACGTGCAAAGGTACTTTCGCAGGAGCCATAACAGGGTTTTCAGCTTCGGGATCTTGGAACCACTCCGGCGGATATCGCTTTTCAAACGGCACAAATTCCAAGGCAATTGGAAAGTGAATCAAATACAGATCGAGATAATCCAATTGCAGGTCTTCCAGCGTCTTTTCAAGCGCAGGGGCAACATGCTCTGGTGCATGATAGGTGTTCCAAAGCTTAGACGTGATCCATAACTCTTCTCTCGTTACCAAGCCATCATCAATAGCTCGGCGAATACCTTCACCAACTTGCACTTCATTACCGTAATCACAAGCGCTATCCAAGTGGCGATAACCTGCTTTAATTGCATTGTACACAGCGTCAGCACACTGTTCTTGAGGAATTTTCCATAAGCCGAAACCCACCTGGGGCATTGAAGAATAAAGCATTGACATAAAAAGTACTCGTTAAGAAAGGTGAAAAACAATGAACAGTTTCATTGCTTTTTTTTATTTGTATGATAATTGTAAAACACAAACTAAGTAAAACAGTAAAGGTTGTCAAATTGCATGGGTTCAATTGCTTGTTTTCTTCGACGGTAGGGTAAAAAAATTATGAAAGTCGAAGGTCACGAACGCAAAGTCGCTTCTGAACTTGTAGCTAGAAGCTCTAACAACCTAACTCAACCTTTTTAATCGGGTTTATTGAATGCACTCTTTTAACGTTACTGCGCCAAACTGGAACGAGATAGCTCAAGCAGAGGTGACAGCTTCACCAACACTTAATGAAAGTAACCAAGTTCTTATTGAAACGAGTGTTGGTCAATTGCTTATCAGCCCATTGGGCAGAGGTGTTCGTATACAGTCTGGCGCTGAAACATTCGAACGAACTCAGAACTACAAGATGCTCTGCTCTGTTCCCCAGATTGAGGCATCTGAACTCACCACCAGCGAAAAGCAAACAACAATCTCCTGGCAAAATTGGACCTTAGATATTCAACATAGCCCTTTTAGTTTCGAGCTTCAAAAAAACGGAAAAACTATCCAACAGTCAGCAACTGATGGTCACTTTGTGCGTCGCTATCGCGTTCCCCCTCTTGCTAAAACAGAAACGGGTTGGTTTTTGGGGTTAGAGCTTAGCTCTTCAGAACCGGTTTACGGATTGGGAGAAAAATGGAGCGGCCTAAACAAACGTGGACAATTACTTCGTTCCTATAATCACGATGCCTTGGGTGTTAATGCCGAGATTTCATATAAGAATACGCCTTTTGCGTGGAGCCCCGAGGGTTGGGGGGTGTTCGTACATACTGCATCTCCCGTAACCCATGCTGTTGGTCATGCCTCATGGTCACAGCGCGCTTATGGATTATTAGTCGAATCCGAAGAACTCGATCTATTTCTTTTCGATGGTGAAAACGGCGCAAGCTTTATTGAACACTATTGCGACTTAACCGGATTTGCCCCAACACCGCCTTCATGGAGTGCGGGCCTTATTCTCTCCAAAGCCTACTACCGAACAGCAGACGAACTGCTTAAAACAGCCAAAGCAGTACGAGACAAAAAGATGCCTTGCGATGTAATAACGCTAGACGGCAGAGCATGGCAGGACACTGATACGCGCTTTGCGTTCGAGTGGGATGAAACACGTTACCCTAATCCGAAGCAAATCATCGACCAGCTCAAGGAGATGAATTTTAAGATTTGCATCTGGGAGTATCCGCTTGTTTCAGTTCAAAATCAGCTGTTCGACGAAATGGCCGAAAAAGGTTGGTTGCTAAAAGATAAACGTACTGGCCTCGCCTATCGCTACCAGTGGGATATCAGTGCCTTTGGAGAAGTACTAACGCCACTCCCGGAATCCGGCATTGTTGACTTTACTCATCCCGATGCATTTGCCTTTTGGAAGGAGAGCCATAAGCCTTTATTCGACTTAGGTATTGATATGATTAAGGCTGACTTTGGGGAGCAAGTTGAAGATGACAATATGCTGGCTTCCAATGGTGCAAGTGGCAATGAATTACACAATGTCTACAGCCTGTTGTATAACCGATGCGTTTATGAAGCAGCCAAAGAGTACTCCGCAAACGGAGCTTTTTTATTTAGCCGCTCAGCATGGATAGGCTCTCAACAGTATCCGTCACAATGGGGCGGCGACCCTCAAGCGGATTGGGGAGGCTTGGCAGGCAGTGTTAGAGGGGCCTTATCATGGGGACTATCAGGAGCTCCTTTTTACGCCACCGATGTTGGTGGGTTTTATAAAGATACACGAGATGATGAACTCTATGTCAGATGGTGCCAAGCAGGTATTTTCGCTGCCCACATGCGTTTACATGGGATAGGTCAGCGCGAGCCTTGGGAGTATTCAACAGAGGCTTGCGACGCTGCAAACAAAGCCTTGAAGCTGCGCTACCAACTTATACCTTACATTTGGAAAACAATGGAGCAAGCGACTCAAAGCGGTCTGCCAGCACAGCGCGCTATGGTCTTGGCTTACCCCAATGATAGAGCTGCATGGGCATTTGAAGATCAATATATGTTCGGCGATGACCTGTTATTTGCACCTTGCCTAAAAGCTGGCGGTGAAGTTGAGTTTTATCTTCCCGAAGGCCAGTGGCGTCAGTTCGGCTCAAATAAGGTGTTATCCGGGAACAAAGCCTATAAGCTGAAATTGGAATTAGAAGAAATTGCTTTGTTCGCTCGAGAAGGAGCATCTATACCACTAGCTCAAACCGCGAGCGGCGAAGAAATACAATATTCGGGACAAATTGATTATCAGAATCCGAAGGTAACTTACTTTTAAAAATAATAATAAAGAGGCGATGTGGAGTCACCACCCAATAGTTGGCATAAATTGATCTACCCTTTATCGGCTGCAAATCATTTCATTAGTCGAATAGGAAAGAACATTGCAGCAGCATTGCTCGCTGCAATGCTTGTGATGATTTTGGCGCAGGTTGTTTTCCGCTATGTGTTAAATGACTCGCTGACATGGACAGAGGAGTTGGCCAAATTCATGATGGTTTGGGTTGCCTGTTTAGTGGCACCTTGGGCTTATCGTCACCATTTAAATGTCTCCATTGATCTCTTCGCAGAATCTCTTCCTCCACTGTTACGCAAATTGTCTGAGCTCATTATTTCAGTCCTCATCATTATTATCAGCTGGATCTTTCTTGGCGAAAGCATCTCCTTTTGGCAAGGAGGTTGGAGTATTACGGCCTCTTCAATGCCGATTCAGCTCGCCTATTTCTATAGTTGTATCCCTTTTGCTTTTGGTGGAATTTTCCTAGTTGGCATTGAAAAGCTGCTTCGCCAAATCGCAAGTTTGATGGGGTACGAGATTAACTTAATAGAGCAAGAGGATAACCGCTAAGATGTCATTGTCTTATTTTTGGATTTTCCTCCTCTTACTTACCGCCGGTACTCCTGTCGTTTTTGCGCTATTAATGGGCCCTGGCGTCAGCCTGATCATTGATGGTAAAGAAGTCTTCTTTTCGGCTTTACTGTCGCGCCTTTATTCCGGCATGAACTCATTTCCGCTAATGGCTGTTCCCTTCTTTATTTTAGCGGGTGAAGTCATGAATCATGGCGGCATTACGCAAAGTATTGTGCGCTTCAGCCAAACCTTGATTGGCCACTTTCGTGGTGGTCTCGCTCAGGTCAACATACTGTCTTCAGTCCTATTTGCAGGCTTGTCTGGTTCCGCCGTGGCAGATACCTCAGCTTTGGGGAAAATGCTGATCCCAGCGATGGAGAAAAACGGCTACAGTCGTCGTTTCGCAGCCGCAATAACTGCAGCTTCCTCAGTTATAGGACCAATCATTCCTCCTTCAGGCATCATGATTCTATACGCCTTTATTATGAATGTTTCTGTAGCGGGGCTATTTCTAGCGGGCATTGTCCCAGGGTTGTTAATTAGCCTGGGGTTAATGTTCATCACAAGACGAATTGCTAAGAAAAGGGATTATCCTGTCGCTAATTCAAAAGCAACCTGGTCAGAAAGAGGGAAAGCCTTTAAAGCGTCGTTTTTACCCTTGATAACACCCATTATCCTCCTCGGAGGCATTTTATTGGGCGTGTTTACACCAACAGAAGCAGCTGCAGTTGCCGCAGGCTACGCTCTGATTATTACGCTTTACGTGACGCGAACGCTAACATTTAAAGGCTTACCAAACATCTTGGTTCAAGCCGCAGTCCAATCAGGAAGTATCCTGTTACTTGTGGGTTCTGCTGTAACTTTCGCCTGGATTATCACTGTCTCAGGTATGGCAGAAACCATAGCAACTCAGCTATCCGGAATTACCGATAATGTGTTAATTCTATTACTCCTTATCAACCTATTCCTTTTCGTTATAGGTATGTTTCTGGATGCTGGTCCTGCAATATTAATTTTAGGCCCAGTGCTCGCCCCGATTATGATCTCATTAGGGATTGATCCTCTGCACTTCGCGATAGTCATGTGCGTTAACTTAACGGTTGGTCTAGCAACACCGCCCATGGGGTTAGTGTTGTTCGTTGCGTCATCAGTTTCAGGAGAAAAAACTGAAGATATCGCATTCGAAATGCTCCCCTTTCTTGCTGTCGAAGTCGGGGTTATTTTCCTCATCACTTACTTCCCAGCACTGACGATGACGATTCCCAGGCTGTTTGGATTTGCGCCATGAATAAGCAAACGGTATTACGAGTAATATATGCCTTTGTTGTTGTAGGTTGTCTCTACGGTATTGCTAACAGCACAACAAATGACGCCGAATTTACCATCAAAGTAGCCAACCAAGGTTCTACTCAAGACGAAGATTACGTTGGCCTGATTGCCATGAAAAAGTTGGTAGAAGCAAAGAGCGATGGTCGTATAGAGCTGAAAATCTATCCGTCCGGGCAATTTTGCGGCAGCGTTCCAGAGTGTATCGGGAATCTCCAGCAGGGTGTTTTGGAGGTCTTCAGCACCACAGTCGGTGGCACAGGTAACTTTCTGGCAGAAGCACAAGTGCTCGACTTACCTTATGTTTTCGACAACGACGCTGTTGCTGAATGTGTATTAGCAGGGCCAATGCTAGACAGAATGAGGGCGACAGCACTCGAACGAGAACTCGGTATTCATTTGATAGGGGCCTCAAATACTGGCGGCTGGCGTAACTTCGCTACGGTCAGCACAACAATTAAATCCCCTCAAGATTTAGTCGGTCTAAAAATCAGAACTACACCATCGGCCATACAGCAAGAACTAGCGCGACAACTGGGCGCGAATCCAACTCCAGTTTCTTGGTCTGAGGTTTATACGGCACTTGCTACTGGTGTTGTCGAAGGCAGTAAAAATGGTATTCAGGATATTATGAATGCCAAGCTTTATGAGCATATCAAGAACATAACGCTAGATGGTCACTCTTATATGGCCGCACTTTGGTGGTTCTCGGAGAAAAGCTGGAATACGTTGCCAACAGATATCAAAAATATCCTACTGGAAGGCTTTAAAGAGCAACGACGTGTAGCAAAGGAACTGGTCGCCCAACAAGAGAGTAAATCCTATCACCTATTCGAACAAGCTGGCGGCACAGTCTATACCCCGACGCCTGATCAAAAAGCCCAATTCAAAACAGCCTCCTCGCAAATGCGCCAATGGTTTATTGATACTTATGGCATTGAATGGGTAAGCCTACTTGAGGAGTCCGTTAGTGATTGTGAATCGCCATCAGTTTAGGAGTATTCAGATTGGCTCTGATATTTGAACTGTAGGAGCAGGATTTATCCGCGAACATCCAACCAACCCAAATTTCTAAGCTTACCTTCATTGATGAAATGTAATTATAGCATTGCAGTAGTAATTGCTTGCTAGACTAATACATATTAGTAAGGAACAAGAATGCGAGTTACAAGGTCTAACAGTTATTCGCCTTAAAACACTAAACACGCTGATACCTGAGAATTCTGACTCTTTAGGTAGCATGGGTATATAATGCAGCTGTTTATTTCTTAAAAGTAGGGAAACAAGATGAACACAAAAGCAGTGGTGCATTATTGATATGGCCTTGCGCAAAACGCTAATTGTCACTACCACAGTTATCATCTCATCTATCGTCATTGCAGGGCTAACGTTGCCTTATTGGCTTTCATCAGTATTGAGTTTAACCTCGGCGGGTTCATCAATAGATATCAAAAACGCAAGCTGGAAGAAGCCGCTTGAACTCCATATAGAACAATTGATTTACCTAGAAGACGGTTTAGAGATAAAGGCCGATAACCTACTTCTTACATGGACACAGCCGACGAGTTTGTCACTCTCAGCTTTAAACCTTGAAATAGACGCTCTACACCTAGCCTATCAAGATGTTGATTCAGAATCATCAGAGCAGCAATCTAGTGATATCAGCTTACCATCAGCTATCGCATTACCGAATATTCACGTTAAATCCGCCGATGCTAAATTCAATGAAAACCTTATCCCTGTCACCGCTGAGATAAACCTTAAAAATAACCAGAAAATCCCTTTAGTCATTGATTTCACTCATCAAAACCAAAATTTTGGGATATTTAACGCAAGCTGGAAAGATGGCTCTGTCGGAGGCAACATTAAGCTATCAGGTAAGCCATTCACAGCGCTATTGCACGACTTCATTCCACAACTTCCTAAAGAGCTTGGACTCAATGCGATGCAGTTAGCAGGTGATTTTACAACTCAGTTCGAGCTCGATTTGGAATCACAAAAGCTTAGCGCTGATATTGAAATTCCCAAAGGCTGTATAGATCACGAACAGGCTAATCTGAGCTGGGAAAAAGCTTGGCCTATAACGTTTAACGGCAGTAGTTCACAATGGCAGCTCATACTGCCAGAGAATACTCGTTGGTTTGTAGAAAAGTTCGACGCTCTCTATACCGATGTTGATTTACCAACGCTCATTCACAAAGAGCATTTACCCAAAGTACTTGAAGTAAAGCTTCAACAAGGAAGCCAGGTTAATAATCTCCAACAGTTCGTTGGTGATATAGAAATCAAAGCAGAAAACACCACTCTAGCAGTTAGCGCTATACAAGCATCGTTGGAAGAACAGACGGGACAGTGGAAGTTAAGTTCCAATTCACCTACATGGCTAGATTTAGAAGCAGATAGCAACATTGAAGCGTCAGGCGACTTCTTTAACAATGAACGAGGTGTGGTCAACATCTCGCCCAAACTTAACCTTGAAAATTTGCGGTTGGATGATCTTAGCTGTCAATCTATAAGCTCAGAAACTAATGAGCCAATGCAGCTAATAATTGAAAACAATGTTCTATCTGAGTTTAAGGGAAAGCTAGCTACCACACTTCAGCAATGCACCTACGATCAAATCAGTGTCGACCAATTGAGCACTCAACTCAATATTATCGATTTGCAAAATGCTAGGCTAAATCTGGAATGGCCAAATCATCTGACAGGCTTTGCTACCCTCACCAATGAAGAAGCAGGATTATCCATCAAACTAGAAGCTAAAAGTGACACCACCAATGAGCTGTTACATAAGCTAGCACCTGATTTATTGAGCCTAACAGCCAACGGAACAATGATTTTTGAAAGCCAGGCTTTCGTTGATATAGAAAACCCTCAAACGGCTACTGGCGACTGGCATTTAAATTTCTCGGGTAACGGTCAATACGATGACATTCAAGTGATTGGTATCGATGCCACGTTAGAAGGTGATATGGTCAAGCAAACCATTCAGGTAGAACCGACAAGCTATATGCATTTTTTACAAGTCGATCCTGGTGTTCCCATCAATAACTTGAAAGCACAATTGTCCGGGTACATATCCAGTGAAGAAATTGACTTAAGGCTGACGGATATTCACGGAGATTTATTAGACGGCACTCTAGCTATGGACAGTATCAGCCTAAAACCAGAAGCGACTGGCTCGTCTTCACTCACACTAGACAATATTGCGTTATCAGCTTTAGCTCAATTGCAGTCACAGCCTGGCATTAAACTGGAAGGGCTAATCAGTGGCCGTTTTCCAATTAGCTATGATTCATCCGGTGTTCATATCGTTCAAGGAGAATTCTACAATACAACACCAGGTGTGATTAAAGTGAAAGATAACCCTGAAGTACAGAATTTAAAGCAATCTTCAGAACAAGCTGCCCAAGCACTTGATTTGTTGGAAAATTTAAACTTTGATAAGTTGACGAGTCAGGTAGACTTCGCACCAACTGGCGACCTAACACTGGCCGTTAGTATAGAAGGACGGAACCCAGATGCAGACCAAGCCATTAATTTTAATTATACTCACGAAGAGAATCTCTATCAGCTACTGCAAAGTCTGCGTTTAGGTGACAAGTTGACAGAAAAAATTCAGCAGCAGTATCAGGAACGTACCCAATGAAAAAAATCCTCCCCATTTTGACAATCGCCTGTTTCCTTGGAGCTTGTGCCCCCAGGATAGAAGTGGCAGCGTCAGATAAACCCATCACAATTAATTTGAACGTCAAAATTCAACACGAGATTTTGATCAAGATAGACAAAGCGCTGGACGATATTTTCAGCGACGACAGCGAGCTTTTTTAAGGATAATTATTCATGAAAACTTTATTGAAAACCTTAAGCATTGCACTTTTACTCATCAGCTTTAGCGGTTTCGCCAGCCCTTTAAGTGATTTCAAAGAAAAAGGCATTATTGGTGAACAAAACGATGGCTATATTGGCTTAGTGAAACAAGACAACGCAGCAGCGAAGCTGGTTGCTGAAATCAACGCAAAGCGCCGTCAAAAATATCAGCAGTTAGCGCAACAAAATCAAGTGCCACTGGCATCAATTGCAAAACTTGCAGCTGATAAAGCTAAACAAAAAACCAAGCCGGGACAATATGTTCAAAATGCTGCTGGCGATTGGGTTAAGAAGTAACCTCACTAACGCTGTTAACTCGCCCTCAAGGAGTACTCACAAAACACTCCTTGAGGAGTCACTCAATCGACTAACCCACAGGCACAATATTGTGTAGCTCAAAAGCGGTCACGCCACTTGTTAAATAGGGAGAGAATTGCTTAAACGCATCGCTCTGTTGCAGTGTTTTCAAGCCTTCAGGCGAATCCCATTCAACTAACGTAATCTGTCCTGGATTAATCAACGGAGATGCATGCGCTTCAAATCGTGGATGATGAACTTTTAAGATAAACCTGCCGCCAATGGATTCCACCGTTTCCTCAATACCATCCAAATAAGTCAGATAATCAGTCGGTTTATCAGGGTTAAACCAAGCGACAGCAAGTGTGTAAAACTTACTTGAATCAAAGGTGATATCTATGTCCGTTTTCGCCATCGAAGAATAGATTTTGAGTTCATCCCAACCTAACGGCCTTAGTGCTTTAATTTCAGACCACTCCGCATGGTTTGTTAGTTTGTTTTCTGATGATTGGTCAGGCCAGGAAAAGAAAATAAAGCCACTGGGATGATAGTTTCCAACAAAAGTACTGCCCACTTTCAGGCTCATGTGCCGTTGTAAACCAAGGCTTTCTGCCAAAGGAAATGCGCGTTGATAATACTCACTGATAGCATCTTCTCCACCAGCCTTGGTATCAGGTGCAACGATAGAAAAGACCTGCCCCTTTTTGATAGCCAACTGCTGTTTTACAATTTTTGTTTCAGCTTTCTCACTCACAGTTTCAGCTTGAGCTTCTGAAAAATCAAATAACCACATGACACTTAACATAACCAACAAAATCACACGCTTCATATCAACCTCTTTATCAACTTCATAGAACTAACGCTTTCTATTTTGGTTGAAGCAGTGGCTAAGTCACGGATTGCTTTTAAGCTCTACTGGTGCAATTATGCACCAATGAAAGATTGGGACGATTATAGACTTATCCTCACGCTACACCGCTCAAAAACACTGAGAGGCGCTGCACTGCAATTGAACGTTAACCACACCACCCTATCACGGAGACTTGTCCAGATAGATAAAAAGTGGGGAACAAAGCTATTTGAAAGAACATCAGACGGTTACACAGCAACAAACGCAGGGTTACAACTGATACAAACCGCCGAGCAAATTGAAGAGTTAGCTTATACATCAGAGCGCCAGCTACGTTCAGTCGACAAAGACTTATCCGGTGACATTACCCTATCCATCCCAGGAGCTATCGCACAGTTTTTATTACTTGAAGATCTCAATGACTTTTCTAAAATCTACCCGAATATTAATCTTCAAATAATCAGCTCCTATCAATTCGCTGATCTCGATCGCTCAGAAGCAGATGTCGTTATCAGAGGAACCGCTATGCCGCCAGAGCATCTCGTCGGTCATAAGCTCTTTCCCTATTATGTTGCTGTCTATGCCGACAAAGACTACCTTGACTCAGTAGCTCGTGATGATTGGTGCTTAACTGCACCAGTTGCTAAACCGGAATGGGTTGAAGGAACGAGCTACGCTAATCTACCAATCACTTTCATTTCTGATGATCCAGTGCTGAGACATCAAATCATTTCAAAAGGACACGCAATAGGCCGCGATGCCTGTTATATGGCGGATCAAGAACCTAACTTAATACGCCTTTCAGATTACACAGCGATCCCAGGGCAAGACCTATGGGTTTTAACTCACCCCGATCTCAGAAACACACCAAAGATAAAAACCTTGATGAGTTTCCTCTATTCAAAACTAAAAGCTAAAAAAGACCTGATTGTTGGGAAGGCTGGTGATGCCATTCAATAACGCATATGCCCTGTTTAATCGTAGGCCTAGTCTATACTTAATTCAGAAACGCCATATTCGAGGTATAACGAAATGATAAACAAGCTATTTGTTGAACATCCTAAATCAGTAAATGAAACTTATTCTGAGCACTTTATTCATGCGATGAGTTTTTCCATTAAATTGCAGTTGGCAGCCATTGTTTGCTGTATCCATGCCTTAGTTCCTGGTTTCTTTGTTAAAACTGGAAGTAAGCTTATTAGCGAGCTCCATCGCAAAATGGTGGTGTGCCGAGTTAGAGCTGATAAGACCAAAGAATCTAAACATTGGACGGGTGATTCGATCGAATACATGATTTGATTTTCAAGTCTTAAGCTACTGTTTAATCATATCAGACCGATTCAGGTTCCTTTTGAGCAGCTAATTCGCTAATCGGTCTCAACAACATTAAGTGATCTAAGGTCGATATTCATCCGCCTCTTAACTTCATCAATACACTTCTGAAAGTCGCCAAAGTTTAATTTTTCAAGCAAATTTGATCTTTATTTAAGTTTATACTTAAATAAGTTTAGGCTTAAGTAAAATACAATTTAAATAGCTATGGACAAATTTGTAGCGATATCGGACCCAACGAGACGCAAGATTATTGAGATGTTGAGTATAAAGGAACTGACTTCAGGGGAGATTGCTGATCACTTTCAATGCAGTGCTCCAGCTATTTCACAGCATCTGAAAGTGCTGAAAACGGTAGATATTGTTGGTATGCGCATTGATGCACAGAAACGCGTATACAGTTTACGAAAAGAGAGCCTCAAGGAAGTGGAATGCTGGGCAAGTGAAGTCAGCCGAATCTGGAATAAGCAGTTGGATAGCTTAGAGCAAGCCCTTAATCAACCAGAAAACTAACCTGGAGATGATCATGAACAACTACGGCGAATTAATAGACGACAACACAATAAAGTTTAGCAGACTCTTACCA
Organism: Alteromonadaceae bacterium M269; assembly: GCA_004353515.1. Lineage (GTDB taxonomy): Bacteria > Pseudomonadota > Gammaproteobacteria > Enterobacterales > Alteromonadaceae > M269. The sequence goes on from SMNZ01000008.1 coordinate 35,466, forward strand.
GGCCCGATTGAACGCGTTTGGCTCTACCTAACCGACTCAGACAAACGCGCAACATGGCTAGCAGCAGGTAAAACAGAACAAACAATAGGCGGTGTTGTAGAGCTCAAGTTCCACAATGCTTCGTTATCCGCATCAGCAGACGAGCCTCCTGCCGAAAAATATCGAGATATGCCCGAACATGTCAGCTTTGAAGGTACCATTACCCAATATGATCCACCTCACCTACTCAGCTACAATTGGCCTGGAGAGACACCTGAAGAAGAATCAGAAGTCAGTTTTCAATTAGAGCCACAAGGCGACAAAGTGCTATTAACCGTTATTCACCGTCGTATCTATAAACGCAGCGATCTGTTAGGTGCAACAGCCGGATGGCACACACATTTAGACATATTGGATGACGTATTAAATGACCGTCCAACTAAACCATTTTGGACGGTACATAATGCTTTGGAAAAAGAGTATGGGAAGCGTATTTAGCTTCGCCAAATAAGGAGCTAAATACCTATTAAAGCAATACAATCCTTTCATATTATATGGAAAATCTAGGTATAAATGAAATTCATTAGCGGCACCGGACAAAAATGCCCACGCCCGCTGGCGAATGCTGACCACTTCTACCGGTAAGCTCTGCTCTCTGTGCTGGTGATTTTGCGCATTTAAGTGATACCCAAGTCAACTAGCAAAAAAGAGCTGCCATAGGGCATGTTAAATCAATTGCGCTGAGGGCGATACTTCCTGTTGCACAATTTAATATTAGGTAGAAATTGAGGTCATCGGACTAAAACATAGATAAAGAATGAAAAAGCCCGTTTGGAAGGGGACTTAATCATTGTATTTGCGAATACGTAAACCTTAAGGCACGTTCAACATAAGCTTTTTTCATACTATTTCAAATATAAAACCTTAACGACCATGACTTCGTATTTACAAAGTACCTCGGTCACATCTTCAAGTTTTTATTCGCTTTTCATTTCCAACTCGAGTTCTTGGATTTTTTTTAAAGATTTCTGCTGCCACTTATAATTACTACTATTAACATCTAATTTACGTTCTTTAAGTCTATCCAAAACAGAAACTTCCCATTGATTTCTAATTTTATAATCTGCGCCTAACTCCAACAGCTTATATACGATATCAAATTGATTAAGGCTAGCCGCTACCAACATGGGTGTATTCCCTTTTTTGTTCTGCGCATCTAGATTTGGAGCATTAGCCAATATTACATTGAGATTGACTCTACCTTGAGGATTCATAGCATTAAAAATTAATGTATCACCACTGCTTGGATTTATAGAATCTATATTTCCTCCATGCCTTAAAGACAACTCCAAATATCTACTGTCAGATAACTCCACACTCCAATGGGTAACTGAGCTCCCAGTGTCCCATTTTACATCTGGGTCCGCACCGGCTTCCAACAGTAATTTAAACCCTTCAATGTTACCGGTTCTAATTGGCCAGAATAATATTGGTAATCCCATTTTTCCTTGGCTATTAGGGTTTACGCCATTTTGAATTAGGGTAGCTACCTTTTCGCTATCGCCTTTACCTGCGGCTAGAGCTAACTGTAACTCGCTCGGATTAGTATAAATATCTTTAGCTCTCAACTCATAAATTGCTCCCAATGTATCCGAACCACTACAACCTAAAGACAAGACGAAAAAACATAGAATGATCGATATTCTTCTCATAAGTTAACAACTCGTTCCCATTGCTCTGCAAACATTTTTAATCCCATGCCATCCATAACCTACTTTAATCCTCTCACCTAAAGCAGGTGCAGTCTGAGATTGTAGAGGACCTAAAAAATCACCTAATGTATAATAAGATTTAATTAAATCATCAGCACCATCTAAATTAACACCATAACCAGCCAAAGCTCCTACAGTAAGCCCTTGTGAATTAAACGTTATTGCAGGCCTATCCGTTACCAATGCAGCCCCTGTAGCCAATCCGCCACCTAAAGAATGCCCAACAAATGTTAAAGAATTACCTCTTCTAGGTAGATTTCTTCTATTTGCTAGATTAATTGCATCACTAATATTAGTAGCCAACCTAATTGCTCGATTTAGCTGCTTAGACTCCTTACCAAATGAGTGCCCATATTGCAAAACGTCTTTTAGTTCATCACTCCCTGCAAATGAAAGAACGTACTCTTTTTTATCTGCATTGTAGTAGAGTTTAGCGTTAAACCCTATAGCATCATTTTCGAAATCACTGGCATCTATCCCAAAAACCTCTAGTTGCTCTCCGAACACTTCTGTAAACCCATTAGCTCCAAAACATCCATTCCCGGGATATACACACTCCGCAAGTTCTACGTACGTTGCATCTTTGTGTCTGCTATTTTCGTTACCAGTTCCACCTTCTCTGGTAACTTTCCCTCCTCCACCAGCTTCTGTAACTGCAACACTACTTTGACTTCCAGCATCAGTTGCCGTAAATCCGGAACTTATCAAAGAGCCTGTAATTGCAGATTTTACTGTTAACTGTGCCGCGCCATTGCCACCAGATAAGTGTATTCCTGAACCACCAACAGACACTGTTACTTCTGATTTAAGACGGCTACCCGAATTCTCAACCTCAATAGTAAACTCCTGATTCTCGACTTCTTTAGCGCTATAACCACTTGGATCTGTAAAGCCCAAGGGATTATTCATCACATACGAATAGGGGTTAACAGCTTGTGAGTTAGTCGGTTCAACAATAAAGGGATCTACAGACATAAACCTTCCCACATTGTAATCATACACACGACCGTTCATATGAATGATTTCAACCTCATCCAAGTGCTCGTGGTCCGTATAACCGCGCCTTGTCGGTACATCGCCATCCGTTGGGTTATTGTTAAGTCTCGCTGAAAGTCCCAGATTCAATAACGGTGACCAATCTCCGCCCTTAGGTGCCCCAAAGGGGTCATAGCTTCTTAAGGTCGTAACCTGACCATTATGATCGGTAAAAGTCGCTGTTGAACCTAATCTATCTTGGTGTCCAAAGCGGATTTGCGTATCAGTAAGCTCCCCTGTGCTATCCTTCTCTTCAATCAGAAGGGCGACATCGTCAATATAGGTTGTTTCTTTAATTGTCGTACTTGCACCACTACCGGTTGCCTCGATCTCAAACACTTTACCAATATAGTGTGTGGTGATAGTTTGACCGTTCACTGTACGCACTTGTTTATAGCGCGCTAAGTCTGCGCCGTAGTTAAGATTAACGGTGCTACCCAAACGTTGTATACGTGTTGGTTTGTTGAAGACGTTATAGGTGTTTTCAGTCGCATTATTGCGCTTGGTCAGATTCCCTTTAGCGTCATAACCAAAACTTGCCATCGAGTTATCTTTCAGCTTAACTGTACTTAAACGATTAGTTCCTGTTGCGTATTGATACGCATTGGCTTCATCAGCTGAGTAATCCGTCTTCTTAAGCAAGTTACCAACACCGTCAAAACCATAATCAATGATACTGGTAAAGCCATTACCACTTAAGCTTGATTGCGTTAAACGATGCAGCTCGTCATAAGTGAAAGTCTCAGTCGCGTTAACGCCATTGGCCAAGTTTTGCTGCGTAATGATATTGCCGTAACTGTCATAGTTGCTGTAATTCAGATAATGCTTATCAACACCGCCTTGTCGTACGCGAGAGCTGAGCATCTGGTTAGTTCGTGCACTGTATAGCATAGTCGATGTGAGTAGACCATCTGTCAGCTTAGCACTGCTGATATTGCCCCATGCATCCTGAGCCGTAATTTCACGATACACATAACCGCTTTGCGCGTTCGACTCTTTGTTGAGGTAACCTACGCTGTTGTACTCCAACTTCACTGTTAGGTCATTCGGATAAACCATCGCCTTAGGACGACCATAGTTCGCATCATACCGCGTTGTTACAGCATAAGCAGTACCGTCTATGGTGGTAGTAACTGTTGTAGGTCTTGATGCACTGTCATAAGCATAAGACTTGATAACACCATCCGCACTCTCTCTTGTCATCAAACCAGGTCTAAGCGTATCCCAAAGGAAGGTTGCTGGCTCTTGGTTATCACCAAAGCGACTTAGGACACGACCGACATGATCATGCTCATAACGAATAGTGTCGCTATTGGCGTCGGTTTCTTTATCTAAGTCGCCAAAATCGTTGTAAACAAAGTCTGTTCTACCTTGGTTCGGGTCAATAACCCATTCTTTTCTACCTAAATCGTCATAGTTAGCATAAATACTGTTGCCAACAGCATCTTTGATAACAATAGGATTGCCCGCCGCATCATAAGCATAAGAAGTGATTCCACCAATCGCATCAGTCGTACTCATCAACTGACCTTGGGTGCTATAGCTACGTTTTAGTATTAAATCGGCACCATCAGGTGCTTGGGTAGTAATGGTTGTTTCTAAAACATCATGCACATAAGTGGTTTCAACATCCTCTCCACTCTGTGTCGCACGCGTTGTTTTAGATAATGGCCTATCCAATACATCATAGCTATCGTAAGTCGTGTACACTGGTGTTCCGTAGTGCCGATTTGACTCATGAGTCATGCGACCTAAATTATCGTAGCGAGTATCCGTATACACATTCGCACCACCAAAGTCTTGTGAACGTGTGCGGATTGAACGCCCCAACCTATCAATATATTCCGCACTCACAGGTGTACCAGCCTGATAGATCTCTACCATCATTATCGCATCTGCACCTAGCCTAGAAGGAGCATTACTATCAGGTGTGCGATAACGGGTAAACTGCCTGGGGAACCCGGTTGTTTGCGTATTACGCACTCGTCCTACTGCATCATATTGCGTTGAGGTTCTCGAACCACTGGCATCAATAATTAATGTTGGTAAACCTATGCGGCCTTCTATCGATCTACGCTCCAATAATGTTCTTGTCCCAACACCCGTTGTTTGTGTAATCCTTGATGGGAAATAGCCATCTTCGGAGCTCGCAGAACCTTGACGTGTGTATTGCGTACTTGTTGTCCGAGTTTCTTTCACAGGTGTATCAGTGTCACCGGTGATTTTAGTCCCCGTTACCTTCACTTCAGTAGGCAAACCGTGCGTATTGTAGGTTGTCTCCGTTGTTTGACAGGCATTCAGTATCGGAGAGTCTGCATTACATTGAGCAGCAGTTAGAGCTGCTGCACCTGGTGCAATAGTGACGACTTCTGGCTGACGATGTGTATCGTTCCACTTAGCGATATTCGTCGTGATAGTTTTATTCACGGTTGCAGTAGCGTGCCTAGCAGGATTCTCAGCGGTATGCGAAATACTACGAGCAACCGTCGTGCTGGTTTGTCTATGCGGCCACCACAAACTTGGCGTATCACCGGGGTCAAACTCAGTTGTCGTCACTGTAGTAATCGTCCCGTACTCATCCGTGGTGGTTTGCGTTTGCTTTTCCACATTACCGTAGGCATCCACATCTGCCTGAGCGATAGTAGAACTGCTACTGCCCACTTCTAATCCATTGTTTAAGTCATATTGAGTCGTGGTTGAGCTGCTGTTAAATACATTCACCACTCCATCAATGTCGTGGCTGGTGTTAAGCGCCCAAGTATTTTGAACATCACTTAAAATTTGAGCTCCATGATAACGACGTTGACGTTCTATCAACGAGCTGTACGGGAAGACTTGTTTGAAGTCTGTTTGTGTATGAGTACCACGGGTATCATCAATTTCAATGATGGCTCTAAACCCTCTGAAACCACGACCAAAGGCATTGTACATCGCCCCGCGATACTGGTAGCTCATGGTATTCGTACCACCAACACCATTGCTTTGTTCAAACTGAGACACGTTGTACATCGTTGAGGCAAAGTTAAAGTGTTCGCCATCAATAATGCTGTAATCTGCATCGTAGTAACCTGCTACCTGATCACTCGATAGTGGATGGTAAGTCCATTGTGATTCAAGCCCAGCTCCATTAGTCACTTTCACCATCATATCAATGGGGCGATAGCTATCTTTATTTAATGTGGCGTCTTCAGCAGAGCCATAGTTACGGTTAAAGAGATAGTGATTAACCGGTAAGTCAGAATCATTCTGAAGATTGTTGTCGGCAATTGAGCAATGGTCACTTGTACAACCAAAGGTGAAGACCAAGTCAGCTAACCCTTTACCAAACGCATCTTGCACAGATGAGTGTGTAGCAGCACCAATTAAGTCTGTGTTTTCAACAGCTGCAGTAATGACACCTTCGGCATCTTCAGTAAAACGAATCGCTTTATACTTATAGATATTGTGATCCCAACTTGCTGGTGCATTCTCAATACGGACTGCCAAGTTAGCGTTGGAATTGTAAGTATCGTAAACATCTTGGCCACACTTCGTTAGATCTACAAAGCGAGTTCCTGTCCAACTCGGATGTGTCCAGCAGGCTTCACTAACAATATCCGATGCCGCATTACCCGGCATAATTAGCTCTGCGCGACCATCGCCGTCAATATCCATGGGTTTAAGTGCTTCCGAGAAGCGAGGTGATTGAGTCTGTCCTTGTGCTAAGGAACCTAAACCACCAATACCTTCTTCGGGTGGCAAATAAAGCGTTCTTGTTGGTAGGGTAATATCGGTGTTCACTGCGGCGGTAAAGGTTCCATCGCCTTTGTTCAGCTTAATATGTAACTTCCCTTGACCTCCAACGATCCAACCAACCCAGTCTTGCAAGCCATCACCATTGACATCAATCAGCATGGCAAACTGTTCTCGCCCTTCTTGATGAAGCAGTCCCTCATTGAAGTTAATGTTATGCGACTCTAGCTCTACAGAAACGCCTGAGGCGACCGGTGTCACTTTGGTTAACAGCAAGTCTTGCATTGCAGGAGTTGCTGATACTGGCGTGTTTGCGATCAATCGACTTCTAATGATATCCGGCAAACCATCTGCGTTCATATCACCGATAAATTGGAAGGAATCATGCTCGTTAGTGCGCATCAATGAAATACGCGTATTGTTGCTATAAGGAACTGCTCCACGGCTATGCGGATAAAGCCACAAAGTCCCGTTGAAACCTGACTCTGGTCCATCAAATCCTTGATGAATAACGATATCAGGCCAACCGTCACCTGTGTAATCAGCGATACTGGTTAATGCTTCAACTTCTCTATCACCATTAGGGAATTCAACACCTGAGCTAAACCAAGAAAGCGTTCCGTTGTTGTTAGCATGAGACAATTGAAGAACATAGCTTGTACCTACGTTAGTAAAGCGCCAGCTATCTGTACGACCATCAAAGTTAAAATCAGCTGCAAAACAGGTTGGCTGTCCAGTGATTCGGTTACGACTACAAGTATCCATTTCGGTCGTGTTAACACCTAAATTATCACCTTCGGCATTAGTGTAATACTCAGGCCAATCGCGTGAGCCGTTACCATCAGCATCACCACGCGCTGTTACTTCCCATGAGTCACGCATTTGATTGAGGTGGTTACGAGAAACTAATTGTCTGCCATCACTCGTTGATAAAGGTTCTACCTGATAGGTCGGTTCGCTGTCCAACCAATCAAAAGTCGCCGCTTGGCGACAACCTCGCCCTTGCAGGAATCCACACTCCTGAACAGACTGCAATAAACTACGATTACTGGCTTTACTTGCTGCATAGTTAAGTGTGTACTGCCAGACACTCAAGGTACCAAAGCGAGAAGTAACAGTTTTTAAACGCTTTGTTTGACGTGTGTAAGCCCCGGCAATATAGCTGGTTGAGAACTTAGTTCTGTTCTCATAGGTAAACACTACCGAACGGTCGCCATCTGTCGTTCCATCACCAGTGTAACGAATTGCGCTGAGTAAAAGTTCGCCGTCACCTTCATCGGTGTATTCATAACTCATATGGTTGTTGCCACTGGCATCTTCCATGCGCTCCATCAACCAACTTAAGGTCTGAGTTGTTCCCGTTGGGCTAACACGTCTAGATGCTGCTTTACCGTAGGTACTCTTCTCACCGTTAGCATATTCCACTTCAAAATAAGCTGCAGCGCTTTCTAAACCACCACCTAACTGCGTAACTTGTGCAAATGAATCTATTTCTGTGCGATAAATCGTACCGTTAGCCCCGTAAGCACCACTCTCGGCAACCAGGCGTTGACCGTTCATACAAAGTCGATCAGTTTCATTCTTAAACCAGATACCGCTGGTAAATCCATCTTGCGCTTGAGTTGCTGGGCAACGACTAATCGCACCGCCAGCATTTAAGCTCCAACCTACACCCGCAGTGCCATTTCCACTACGACTAGAATAATCAATCGAAACAGAAGGTTGAATGCCGGCACGACCAGGCGGCATAGAGATAGGTATGGAGTATGATGCTGCACCGCCGCTGACGCCGCCAGAACCAGCCATTACACCATTAAAGTTACTTGATGGTACTGTTGGATTAGCTAGTGCTACATCACCAACTGTACCGTCTTTTTGAGACCATGAAGCAACAAGGCTAGAAACCGTGACTGTTCGAGTATCAATAGCTGAATAGGCACCATGATTGTCTTTAGCACGGTAAGATATGGTGTGAGATCCTTCTGCTTGAGCTCCAAAGTCATGAGAATAAGGAACATCGTCATCGACAATCCAAGCGCCTGAGTTAATTCTAAACTCTACAGCACTAATAGAACCATCTGAATCTTCCGCATTAGCGTTCGCAATAACTGCATCTTCTATTCTATAAACTGTATCTGCCGTAGGGCTCGACACTGTTAATGTTGGTGCAGCATTCACAACAATATCTCTTGTGACTTCTGGCGAATAAGCCCCGTCATTATCTCGAGATCTATAACTGATTCGATAAGTACCTGCCGCCAGAGCTCCATAGTTTCTTGTGTAAGGCGATTCAATATCAGCGACCCACGGACCTTCATCTAGCTTGAATTCAACTGCCGCAACTGTTCCATCGCTATCTGTTGCCGTAGCTTCAGTAGATACTGATTGCCCAACCGCATAGACAGTATTGTTAGCAGGATTAGAGACAGCTACCGCAGGCGCAGCATTAACACGAATAACACGGTCGACTGTTGACGAATAGGTGCCATCATTATCGCGTGCACGATACGAAATTGTGTGAGCACCCGCAGATAATCGGCCAAAATCATTTGAATAAGGCTCTTGAGCATCGATTGCCCATGCACCACCATCAAGGCTAAATTCAACAGCTGCAATAGAGCCTCCGCTATCTGTAGCCGAGGCAGAAGCAACAACAGGCTGTGTTTCATCAAAGACAGCATTATTCGCAGGTGCAGAGACTGATATTGTCGGGGCTGCATTGACGCGAATGTCTCGTGATACTGTCCCAGTGTAAGCACCATCATTATCACGTGCGCGAATTGAAACAATGTGGTCCCCAACACTCAAAGCTCCGAAGTCTCTTGAATAAGGTATTTCAGTGACGGGCACCCAAGCACCAGAATCCAACCTAAATTCGACAGCAGTTACACTGCCATCTGAATCACTAGCCGACGCAGTGGCAACAACAGATTGAGAAGGCGTATAAATAGCATTAGTTTCCGGAGCAGAAACTGATAAAGTCGGTAATGCATTAACTTTTATATTGATAGAGCTAATTACAGAGAATGTTCCATTATCGTCTCGAGATCTAACAGACAACTCATAATTACCGGCAGCTAAAACACCGAAATCATGAGAGTAAGGGAACTGCATATCAGATATCCAAACACCAGTTCCCAATCTAAATTCAACCGCTTGTATGTCACCATCTGAATCATTAGCTGACGCATCAACCACAATTCTGTTACCAGCGTCAAATACCGTATTGTTCTCTGGAGCAGAAACGGAAATGGTCGGTGCCGCATTAACATGAATATCTCGCGATACCGTCTCTGTATAAGCGCCATCATTATCACGTGCACGAATATAGATTGTATAATTACCAGCCGCCAACGCACCATAATCACGCTCGTACGCTGGTGATGTATCAGATATCCATGCGCCACTGCCCAATCTAAATTCTACTGCTGCAATATTGCCATCTGTATCATTCGCGGTAGCGCGTGCAATCACATCTTGACCGGCCTCATAAACCGCATTGTTCGTTGGTTCTGATACCGCCAGTGTCGGTAACGCATTCATTCTAAATGTTCTAGAAGCAATGGCGGAGTATGCCCCATCATCATCAAGGGAACGCGCATCAACTCTATGCTCTCCAACACTTAGGCCGTTATAGCTATAACTGTATTGCGTTGCGCTATCTAGATTCCAACTACCATTATCCAGTCTAAACTCTACACCCGCTAGCGTCCCATCACTATCAGAAGCAGAAGCCCTCGCAGTAACCGTCTGTCCTAAATTAATCACTTGAGCTTGGGTCGGACTTGATAAGTTCACTGAGGGCGGAGCATTTACTCGAATGTCTATAACCCCTGGTGTAGAGTATCCACCATCGTTATCACGTGCTCGTGCACTTATTGTATGAGTTCCGGGAGATAAAGTACCAAAGTCCCGCCTGTAGGGTGGCGAGGTCACTGCAATCCAAGAGTCTGTCCCGACTCTAAACTCAATAGCCGCAATAGAGCCGTCGCTATCGACACCTGAAGCTTCAGCAATAACGGACTGCGTCACAGAATAGACTCTATTCTCCAAGACTGAGGGTGTCTGTATAAATACACTAGGAAGTGCATTGACTCGAATTCGGCGTGTTACTTCTGACGAATAAGCACCGTTATTGTCGCGCGAACGATAGGTGATATCGTACGTCCCAGCACCACGCGTACCAAAGTTATACTGGTATGGCGATTGATTAACCGATACCCAAGAGCCTGTCC
>SMNZ01000008.1:46315-238021 GCA_004353515.1 Alteromonadaceae bacterium M269
ATGCTGCCATCACTATCATTGGCGGTTGCTGTTGCACTAATCGCTTGAGATTGTGAGAAAACGGCATTATTTGATGGGCCTGTAGCTGATACTGTCGGTACAGCATTGACTCGAATTCGGCGCGTTGCTTCTGACGAATAAGCACCGTTATTGTCGCGCGAACGATAGGTGATATCGTACGTCCCAGCACCACGCGTACCAAAGTTATACTGGTATGGCGATTGATTAACCGATACCCAAGAGCCTGTCCCCAATCTAAACTCAACACGCGAAATGCTGCCATCACTATCATTGGCGGTTGCTGTTGCACTAATCGCTTGAGATTGTGAGAAAACGGCATTATTTGATGGGCCTGTAGCTGATACTGTCGGTACAGCATTGACTCGAATTCGGCGCGTTGCTTCACCTGAATACTCACCATTGTTGTCTCTTGAACGCGAATAAATGGTATAGGTGCCCGCACCACGCGTACCAAAATTGTGCTGGTATGGCGGTTGATTTACCGACATCCATTGCCCACTACCTATACGAAACTCAACCTGAGTGATACTCCCATCCGAATCACTGGCACTAGATTCCGCAACAATAGCGCTGGACAATGAATAAACTGTATCATTAGCTGGTGATAATATTGAAACAGTCGGCGGCCTGTTAATACGTATGCGACGCTCACGTACCGGTGAGTAATCACCGTTATTGTCCCGTGCGCGATAGGAGATAGTCCGAAAACCAATAGGCAGCTGCCCAAGATTGGCTTCATAAGGAGAGTGAGCATCAGACACCCAAGCCCCACCGTCAACACTAAACTCGACCTGCGAAATACTTCCATCACTATCAGAGGCTGTTGCACGAGCTGTCACTGATTGAGCTGCGGTAAATGAAGCATCAACATCAGGCGCTGATATTGAAACGCTTGGCGGCGCATTCACCCGAAATGTTCGAGAGCTAATTTGAGAAGGCTCATTATCATTATCGATAGAGCGATATTCAAGGGTATAGGTTCCGGGACTTAAGTTACTGAATGTGCGACTATATGTTGGTGAATTGTCTGATAACCAACTACCACTGTTTACCCTAAACTCAACTCTAGCAATACTCCCATCACCGTCTCTTGCAGTGGCTTCAGCCACAACATTTTCACCAAGAGAATAAACACTATTAAGTGCAGGCTTTGTAATAGATACTGTTGGTGCGGCATTAACTCGGACTTGAAGCGTGATGATGTCTGAAAAACTCGTCTTTAGTCCCGGTAAAACACTTTGGGCACGAAATGAAAGCAGATAAGTACCGGGAGATTGTTGACCAAAGTCATGTCGGTAAGGAGATTGGCCATCTAAATGCCAAGGCCCACCATCCAATCGAAACGCTATACCATTGCCGCGATCTGTAGTTGCAATTCCTGTTATGCCTTGCCTCGTTGAAATAACTGAGTCATTCGTATCCGGTGTTGTCGGTAAAACAGTAGGAGGTGGATTAGGATCGAATGTTGGATCAATTCCTATCGGATCTCCAAATTGTGCGTAAACAGAGGATGACATCAACACCGATAAAAGCAAAGATGTAAAAGCCAAGTGGAATTTACTGATTAGTGAATATTTTTTTAGGTATAGAGAGAACATCGAAGCTCACCGTCCCTGTGTTGTAAAATTAAACGTCATATTTTGCTTGCATCTAAAGGGTAATGAAAAATTACAATAGTACCTACAAAAATTTATGAATTACGTGCATTTGTGATAACTTTGTACAACCAACAAACAGTTGGAAACTTTACCCGGTAGATTTAGTTCGCAAGCCGGGTAAATAAAGGATCCAAGCCTTAAACCGTTAACTTTGTATGACAATTATTATTGCGTTTAAAGTAGCCCCTTCTCCCCAAAAAAAACTCCCATATAATCTCAACTGTTATTTCTTAAAAAAGATCTCTAAACCAGTTATTTGATTAAGCGTTAAAAAATTCACTTAGTCATATGAAGTTCCAGCAACTGAAGGAGACACTTTTTAACGGCCTTATGACCATCTCCCGCAGAAGCCCAATATGCTGAACAGTAAAATATTATTAATCAGCATTTTCATCATATAAATTTTCAAATACATTACCCCGAATATAATTTAGCGATAGAGCCACATAGCTACAAAAAAGGAGATGAGATGAGTCGGAACAAAGAAATTCCCAGCAATTGGAAACTGCCAGAAGTTATCACTAACAGGCTAGGTAGCAGTGCTGGTAGGCAGCGTGTTATTGCTGAGGAAGGCCATATTTTAGTTGTCCTCCATCAAATCCCCAAAGATAACGCCATGCATAGAGAGCCTCTGTTTTTGTGGCGAGATGCTGACTATAAGTGGCATTCCACGGAGAGAGGTAACGGGATTGCTGTACTAACAGATTATCTTGAGCGATATGAAGCGCTTGAAGAGAAACTCGATCAGCAGTATGAAAAAGCAGTTAATGCTTCTGATTATTTTGACTTACTCGAATTAGTCGCTCCGGTACAACGCTCAGTTAAAAACATGAGTAATACACTACAAGCAGCTAGAGAGGCAGCGGGCTCTGAACTTATCGATTTTCGAGACAAAGCAGAGGAACTTCAACGTCACTTCGAGCTACTTTATATTGATTGCAAAAACGGATTGGATTATGCCGTTGCGAAAAAAGCAGAAGAACAGTCTGAGTTGCAAAAACAGGCACTTCAAGTCGGCCACCGATTAAACATTATTATGGCTTTGTTCCTTCCTGTCACAGCCGCAGCCAGCTTACTAGGTATGAATATACCTCACGGATTAGAAACCTCTTCACCTTGGGTCTTTGGCAGTGTCGTTGGAATATTCGGTGCTTTAGGTTTGGTTATGAAATATTGGGTAACCAAACAGTCATAATGGCTCTATTCAATGATTAACAAATAGAGGCAACAATCAATTCACAAGGTTCGCGGATAAATCCAGCTCCTAATTTGCGATATCTGAACTCCGTCCTTGGAGTTGGATATCGAAAAAATGGTAAGCTACTCCTGCCGTAGCGCTTTTATCGGATTAGCCATTGCCACTTTTGCAGCGTTACTGCCGACTGTTGCCCAAGCGACCAGTAATAGCACTGCGCCAACGGTAATACAGATAGGTAATAGCCAAATCGCGTCGATACGATAAGAGAAGGATTCCAACCAACTTAACATAGCGTAAATAGATACCGGCCAAGCAATAAGATTGGCAATGATCACGGGCCTAGAAAATTGCCAGATCAACAATGTCACAATATCTCTGACCTCTGCGCCCATCACTTTACGAATCCCGATTTCTCTCGTTCTGCGTTCTGTCGTAAATGCTGCTAATCCATAAAGCCCTAGACATGCGATCACTATGGCAAGAATCGAGAAGACCGAGAGCATTTTCAGTTGCACCACTTCCTCATCGTATTGTGCTTTCATCATTTCATCCAAAAACTGTAAGCTGACAGGTCGTAGCGGCACATTTTCCTTCCATATATTCTCAACCTTTTGCATCAAACTACCCACATCGTTCGTTTTAAAGCTCAGACTGGCAAAGCTGAAACGCGAGGGGTTCAACATATAAGCGCTTGGGCGTACACCAAACTTAATAGAGCGGAAGTAAATATCTGGAATCACGCCTATAATCGACAATTCCTGAGGACCAGCAACGTTGGCTCTGAGTGTTTTTCCAATCGCTTCTTCTGGTGTATTAAAACCGTACTTACGAAGTGCTGATTCATTAAGGATAACGCTTGCAGTATTCACACTGGCATCACCCTCCTCTGCTCTTCTTATTTGATCACTACCAAAGGCTTCATCAAAAAGCCTTCCTGCTAACGGCTCTACTCCGTAAGCCTCGAAGAAGCCATACCCCATATGGTGATAATTCAATAAAAATTGGGGATTCTCACCCGTAACATTCTCACCATCTATAAGGGTGAATGTTTGGTTATTTTCGTTATCCTGCGTTGGCACTTCAGATGAATAAACAACCGATTCAATCTCAGGAAGTTTGAGCAATTCGTTGCGTAATCTCTCTGTGTTATTTCCAGCTGTACGAACGCCAAGTACAAGTTTGTCGTTACTCACATACCCAACATCAACAGATTGCGCGTAAAGAGTTTGTCCATAAATCACTGCGGTACAAACGACTAGAGCAATGGATGTTGCAAACTGCACCACAACCAATGTTGTTCTTAGTGTTGACGAGCTATTGGAATCTGAACCTTTACTGGAGCGCAAAAGATGTCCGGGCATAAAGCGAGACAAAAACAGTGCAGGATAAATACCCGCCCCAACGCCAACAAATAAACCAATTCCTAGCAAAGCTATGACAAGTTTAAAATCACTGAATAAATGTAATTCAAGTTGTCGGCCTATGGCTTCGTTGTAGATAGGCAAAACTAACTCCACCAGCATCAATGCAAATATCAGCGAGATGAATACCAGGGCGACGGCTTCCCCCAAAAACTGGGTGGCAACTTGGCCTCGACTTGCACCCAGTACCTTACGCATAGCAACCTCGCGAGAGCGATGATTAACTCTTGCCGTCGACAAATTCATAAAGTTAATACAGGCAATCAATAAGATAAGTCCAGCGACTGTCATGAAAGTCACTATTAGCGTTTGATCTCCCATTGGCGTCAAATCGCCCATATTACCGGCGTCGCGCTTAGCTTGAAGGTGAAGATCTTCTAATGCCATGAGCTTATGCTGCATCCTATCGCTGATTTTGACACCATCAGGCTGTGGTCCTACTAATTCAATTATCGGACTTTCGTTATCAACCCAGTAGGTTAAGCGCTCTTGGAACTGTTCTAAAGTCACACCTTCACGCATTTTAAAATAGGTATAAACGTTAACGCTGGTCCAGCTACTTAACCCAGAGTTATTTTCAATAATGGTCGGATCAACATAAACCAGCATACTTAGATCTAAATGCGTCGCTTCTGGCAAATCCTTGATAACACCAGCCACAGGCACTGGACTTGGCTCGGGTCCTACACAACAAACCGTCATGATTTCACCCACAACGTCAGTGCGTCCAAAATACTTAATGGCTATCTCTTCGGTGATGATAAGATCGTAAGGCTTCCTAAAAGAAGTTTCCTTAGAGCCATGAACAAAAGGTAAATCGAAGAGATTAAAAAAGCTGCCATCGGCGAGAGTAATCGTCTCGGCCAGAGCACCTTCGCCTTTGCGAACGCTCATACCGAAGCGAATTAGACGAACGCCGTCCTCAACCTCACTTTGCGCATAATCTCTGACAGCTTCCATCATATTGCCAGCAGAACGAACAGTTAAGAAAGGTGGGTTGTCCGGGCCGTAATAAGCGGAATGCATACGCACTATGCGGTCACTGTCTGTTAGCCATTTATCGAAGCCTGATTCTTCCTGTACAAACAACATAATCAGAATACAGCTCATCAACCCAAGAGCGAGCCCCGAAATGTTAATCATCGAGAACATGCCATTTTTGATAATGTTGCGCCACGCAGTGACGAGGTAGTTCTTAAACATCAGCATTAACTCCTATCATCATGCTCAAGCGGCTCTAACATTTTCAGTCACGATGCGACCGTCGAACAGGTTAATAGTGCGGTTAGCATAATCTGCATGTGCAGGGCTATGAGTCACCATAACGATAGTGGCTCCTTGTTGATTCAATGAACGCAGCATTTCCATAACTTCCTGGCCATGTGCACTGTCGAGATTACCTGTTGGTTCATCAGCCAGAATCAACCCTTGGTTTCCAACAACAGCACGAGCAACCGCAACCCTCTGCTGCTGACCACCGGAGAGCTGACTCGGCATATGCTTCGCACGGTGAGCAATACCCACTAAATCCATGACCTCTGTGACTTTCTTTTGGCGTTCAGCCGAAGGTATTTTGTGATAGAGCAAGGCCAACTCGATATTTTCAGCAACGGTTAGCTCTTCAATCAAATTAAAGTTTTGGAAAATAAAGCCAATGTTATGTTTGCGAATCGCAGATAGCTGCTTTTCTGAATAACCAGCGATTTGCTCGTCTTCGAAAAAGTACTCGCCGTTACTCGGTGAATCCAACATACCGATGATATTTAACAGTGTTGATTTGCCACAGCCCGACGGCCCCATGATGGCGACAAACTCGCCCTTAGCGATCTCGATATTGACGTTATCGAGTGCAACGGTCTCCACCTCATCGGTGCGATAAACTCTTGATAAATTATGTAGTTTTAACATGCTCTAACCCTTTAATTTGATCGGTTGATTTTGTAATTATTTAGTTCAGCTTTAGGACAGCCATATCTTGATAACTGGTATACGGGCTGGTTACGACTTTCTCGTTCTCTTCTAAGCCTTCAATAACTTCAATAAAGCGACTATTTCGTCTTCCCAAGCGCACTTGCCTCCTGATTGCATTTGAACCATCTTCAGCAACAACAAAAACCCAGTTACCACCCGTATCCTGATAAAAAGCTCCGTTGGGGATCAGCAATGCCTCGCTGGCATCGCCTAAGGTCAATTTGGTCTGTATGGTTTGTCCGCGACGGATATCGTCAGGTTGCTCACCTTCAAACTTGAAATCCACTTCAAACTGTCCGTCCTGAACCTGTGGATAAATCTTAGAAATGTTGAGTTGGTACTCGTCAAAGATCGCCTGTTGGCCGATATCAACTCTGCCCAGGTAATACTCATCGATAAAAGCCGTCACTTTATAATCGTTAGGCGTATCAATTTGACCCAACCTTTCCCCTTGACCGATACTCTGCCCAATTTCTACATTAAACCCAGATAACTTGCCTCCTACAGGCGCTTTCACATTCATGTTTTCAAGGTTCTGACGAGATATGTCCAAATTCCCTTCAAGGCGTTTAGTGGTGTCTTTCAGGAAAACAAGTTGTTCCTGCTGCATCCGTTCATCAGACTGCTGGCTTTCTAACGTTAGCTCTAAACGATCTTGATACCACTGCAGGGTATCCTGGCTATCTTCAAAAGCGGATTTGCTAACAGCACCGGTTTTCACCAACTCTCTATCTCTAGCAATTTGTCTTGTCAGCAATTTGATTTGATACCGTAGCTCGACCAAATTACGTTTATGCTGCAAACGATTTTGTTCAAGACTGAGTTCTATCGAGCGCATGCTGTTTAGCTGCTCTGCAACGCGAGCCTCATTCCCCAAAACACTTAATTGAAGTGACGCATTTGATAGTTCGACGATGAGATCTCCGGCATTTAGAGATGCACCGTCTTCTACTAAAATACGTTCAACACGACCACCTTCAATCGCATCTAAATAAACTGTTTTTGCAGGAGTTACACGCCCCCTGACAGGAATAAAGTCTTCGAAAATTCCGGATTGAACTGTCGATATGGTGATACGTTCTGAATCAACACTCAGAGCTTTGCCACCTGGCTTTTCCCAAAAACTATAAGCCCCCCAACCAATAACAAGAGCACACAGCACGACTATGCCCCACTTTTTAATAGGGTTCGTCTGTACTTCGACTTTGCGATCCATTTGAGCACCCGATACGGCACTTCTATGACCTGGCCCATCGGATAGGGATGATGCTGTCTTATTTACGGATTTTAGATTCGTCTGCATAATATTTTTTCGTTCACTCCTTTATCACCTTTGACGTAATCAATTATTGTTCCAAATTTTATCCCTTTGATTTTTATAGATTTATTACTTAATCATAAAAACGCATTCTGCAGACTGTACGAATACGCACACAAAGTGTACGATAATGAACACTTTGAAAATAAAGAGAACGACGCGTCAACATGAGTGTGATAGAAGGCAACATCCTTATTGTCGATGACGATCAGGATATTTTGACAGCCAGTCGATTACTGCTAAAACGTTATTTCAGCAGCATCACAACCTGCGCTATCCCTACCGAAATACCTCGTTTACTTTCAGATAATCGATTTGATGCTGTCATGCTAGATATGAATTTCGGGCCCGGGGAGAGCTCCGGTCAGCAAGGGTATCAATGGCTGAAAAAGATCACTGAAACTTCACCACAAACAGCGGTAGTTATGATAACTGCGCATGGTGGCGTTGACATCGCTGTTGAAGCTATGAAGTTAGGAGCAACAGATTTTGTCGCTAAGCCCTGGCAAAATGAAAAGCTAGTCGCAACATTAACCGCAGCTGTCTTACTCGGTAAAACACGGAATGAAGCAGCACAATTACGTCACACCAATCAGTTGCTCACAAAAGATGCCAATAACAACCAATACCAACCGCTACTAACACGCTCAAACACAATGAACACTGTTCATTCAATTATCGCTCGAACAGCACCAACTGATGCTAACGTTTTAGTACTGGGCGAAAACGGGACCGGCAAGGAGTTAGTGGCAAGAGAACTGCATCGACAAAGTTTAAGAGCCGACAAAGTGTTTATGTCGGTCGATTTAGGCGCAATGTCAGAGACGCTATTTGAAAGTGAATTATTCGGTCATAAAAAAGGGGCATTTACAGGTGCAAATGAAGAGCGTATTGGACGACTTCAAGCAGCTAATGGCGGCACCCTATTTCTAGATGAAATTGGAAACCTTCCACTTCATCTGCAAGCCAAGTTACTAACGGTACTGGAGAAAAGAACAGTCACACCGCTAGGCACGAATAAAACCATTCCTTTTGATGTCAGAGTAATAGCTGCTACTAATGTCAGCAAGGCCAATTTATCTGATGAAACACGCTTCAGACAGGATTTGTTGTTTAGGCTGAATACGGTTGAAATCTTGTTACCTCCACTCCGTGAACGGCCTGAAGATATCGAACCAATAGCCGCACACTACATCGATCTATATAGCAAAAAATACTCTAAGCCCGTTAAATCCATTTCTAGTGAAGCTCTCATACTGCTCAATCACTACCAATGGCCTGGCAATGTTCGTGCACTCAGGCATGCTGTGGAACGTGCCATTATTCTCAGCGAGTCGCCCCAATTGCTCGCCTCAGATTTCCAGCTTAGTCATATCGAACCAGCGCAGATTGAGAAAAGCAGACAAGAAGTGCAAGAACCAACTACCAACCCACCTTCAACAGTCACTGAGCTCAATCTGGATAAAGTAGAACGAACAACTATCGAAACCGCGCTAAAACAATATAAATACAATATTAGTCACACTGCCAAAGCGTTAGGGCTGACACGCGCCGCCTTATATAGAAGGATGGAGAAGCATGGGCTTTAAAAAATTCTCATTAATGATAGCTGCGCGCACTGTGCTTATCATGGTAAACCTTGTTGCATTAACGCTATTGGTTACCACCCCGGGTTATCACACCACCACTATAGTTGCATCTGCTGTTCTCGTTTTTCAGTGTGTATGGTTGATTAGATTTGTCGAAAAGACGAATTCAGAACTTGTTCGCTTTTTAGATGCCGCTCGCTACGCAGACTATTCTCAGCGTTTTGAGCTATCTTCGTTCGGCTCGGGATTTGAAGAACTCAGCAACACCTTTACTGATATTTTAAAGCGCTTCCAACGTGTTCGATCTGAGCAAGAGGAACAACAAAGACACCTTAAAGCCATTGTCGAACATGTTCCCGTTCCCCTGATGAGTATCGACACGGATGGTGCCCTCACATTATGGAATAACGCATCGCGCAAGCTTTTCGGCACAAACCCAGTGACTCAATGGCAAGACCTTATGTCTTTTGGGGAGGCTTTCGCCAAACAG
Organism: Alteromonadaceae bacterium M269; assembly: GCA_004353515.1. GTDB lineage: Bacteria > Pseudomonadota > Gammaproteobacteria > Enterobacterales > Alteromonadaceae > M269. The sequence continues at coordinate 55,982 of SMNZ01000008.1, forward strand.
GTTTCAACCATAAAGCCTGGCCAGAGACACTTAGCGACCTTCACTGTCGATGGTATGGAACATCAGCTCAGCCTCTCGGCTACTCAGATACGACTCACTGATAAACACGAGATGCTTATCAGTATGCAAGACATCCAAAGTGAGCTGGACAGCGCACAACTGCAAGCTTGGCAAGACTTAGTCAAAGTACTAACACATGAGATTATGAATAGCATTACACCAGTCGCTTCGCTAGCGAAGACTGCGTCAGATCTCGTTGAAGACAGTAAAACTAAAGTCGGCGAGCATCCGCAGGTCATTGAGGAACTGGATGATATTGCTGATGCAGTAAAAACGGTAGCGAGGCGAAGCGATGGGCTGATTCATTTTGTTAATAGTTATCGCAAATTAACCCGTCTCCCAAGCCCAAACAAGAAAGTCATACGCGTTGAGGAATTGCTAAAACAAAGCACCATGCTCGCGACTCAAGATTGGCAGGCAAAAGGCATTCAGTTAAATGTCTCTGTAATTCCGAATGAGCTTGATATCAGCGCTGATGCAAACATGATTGAACAGTTATTGATAAACCTATTACAAAACGCCGAACACGCTGTAGCCGGTAATCATGATGCACAGGTTGAGCTAAAAGCGTACCTAAACCCAAGAGGTCACGTTGTTGTCCAAGTTAGCGATAACGGAGGCGGAATAGCTTCCGATGTCAGCACAAAAATCTTCGTTCCCTTTTTCACAACAAAAACCAATGGTTCAGGTGTCGGGTTGGCCTTAGCCAGACAAATTATGCTCGCCCACAATGGCACCATTAAGTATTCCGATAGCGCATCTGGTGGAGCATGTTTTAGCTTAAGGTTTTAGCGTACGAATGCTTAAAATAAGCAGCCTAAGAATTCATATGAAATTGAGGCACTTATACTGCTACCTATTTGTCTTCGTACGAATAAATTTACGATTTACCTAAAAGTTAAACTAGTTCAAAAATCAAACAACACTTCCTAAAATTGTAATTGGAACAGCACCTTGATAGGTTAATATTTTAACCAATGAGGCATGTAAAATGAAAAAGGTAACTCTGTTCTTAGTTTCGCTTATTTTCTTTAGTTCTAGCTCTTATGCAATTGGCCCATTCAATACATTGAGTTTAAGAACTCCAAGTACCAATGGCACAATTTCCCTAATAGAAGTTGATTTCGCTCTTGCTTTGGCAAGAGATCAAATTCAAGCTGCAAACCCTGGATTAACTCTTCCCAGCATCAGCACAAACGATCTCGCCAATCGAGGTTTTGCTGAAGTCGCTACACTTAAGCGACAGTTGGAAAACTCTATTAGAAGTGAGATTTTAAGCATTGGTGAAGTCAGAAGTGTTGGTGCGGTTAATGTCGACTTTTTGCCTTTTGAAATCGTATTGCGTCAGCAAAATAATGCGCTCTTGGTGTCTGTCGACGGCCTTAGTGCTAACGTATTCGGCGAGGCAGAGAGCCAGGGAATATTTTGCAGAACACCCAGCTTCTCCGTCGCACTCGATGACATCAGTGCAACACTTCAATTCAATTTATTTACTGGGAACCTGATGGTTAGCGATATCAATTTCAATGTTTCAAGTAATGCGAATTGCGGTGGCTTACTCGGTTTTATAGGTGACTTATTCGCAGATGGAATACTGCGGGACTTGATCGACGACAGCATAGAAGGAGGCCTAGCTTCTATCAATGGCATTGTCGAAAACCAAAACCTATTCGGAATCAACGACCTAGTTGAAGTGGTTTCTGCGGTTATCACTGGAGCAGCTGATAGGCTCAATTTACCAGCACCAGGCCCTCAAATAGTTAACAGAGAATTAGGCGAGATCAGTAACTTCCTAGAAGGCGTAAATATTAACTCGGGCTTACAAGTAGGTATTCGTCTAACAGAGAAGATCACTCGCACAGATGGTGAAGGCGGCTTCTTCTTATTTATCACCGAGCGAGACCTAGAACTCAGTACTAATTTCTAAGCCCCAAGCTGTTAATCTCATTCAGGCCCTTAAAATCGAATACAGATTTAAGGGCCAATCATCCAACACTCACGTTCACATGGTGTGTATTTGTCGTCACTTAAGTAGGGTTGGAGAAATGTATCCCCATAATAGCCCTTCTCTGGGCTTGCTCTAAGTCAGTATATGTGAGTTTAACTTGTGACCTTACTCCATCTTCAAAAGTCGCTAAATAATATAGAATGACATGCTCATCATACTCTGAGTAAGGCTTGTAATATTGCCCGGCTTGGAACTCCAGTTTGGCAATGGTACCGTGCTCTTCTCTCATAGCTCCCAATACTTGCTCTAGTTGTTCGGGTTCAAATACTTTCCTTGATTCAGGTAAAAAGTCGTTATAGATATCTGTGGCAGTACGTTCTTGTAAGCTTTCTATCCATTTTTTCATTTTAGGCGATTCGCTTGCATAAAACGAAAGCCTATCACTGTGTTCTTGTGCCAACTTAGGGATAAAATCTGAAAATTCCGATTTCAATTTTTCCACAGTTGCCGTCGATAGAGAGCTTGAACTTAAAACATAAAATATCCTAAATTTAGCATCCCCAACTCCCTTTCCAGGAGTCCACCCAATTTGTATCGCTTTAGAGTTTTCTGGATTTAAAGAGTCAATATTATGTATGTAGTAATCCCATGAATAATACATAAGCGACTTTACGATTTTATCGTTGGCTTCATCACTTCCATGAAGATCTAACTCAATAACCTGCATATCCTTAGCTACGAAGCTACAACTTTGAAGTAATATTAGTAAGAGAAAAAGGAACCGAGCCTAAACGTTGATTTGCATTGTTCTTCCCTGAGAAAGTTTGAATATTCCAACACTCTATACGATGCACTTTGAGCTTTGCAAATACACTTCACTTCTAATCACTTTCCAAGCACATCGCACAACATCAAGCCTTTATTTTTACCCTACTTATTTCGACTCGTATGCGTTATTTTAACGATAGCACCTCTAAGAGCTTAAATAGGAAAACTAACCTTAAGGAATTCAATCATGAAAAAAGTATTTTTCGCTGCACTTCTATTAGCATCTGGATATTCTCAAGCAGCATGCGTCAAAACAAATACCGTAGATACACCATCAGTTCATATTAACAACATCAATAACCGATTTGGTATTGTTTGGTTAACCAATACGTCTAACCATAGCGTGGATGTTTCAATCACCTCATACGATCAAACGGGTGCCGATGTATCATCTGCTGTAGTATCCGGCGGAACATCACAAACAATACCGGCTAAAGGCTCTACCGGTTTTGTGTTGCGAGGGAACGGCGCTACGCGAACCGTATATAGTGAACTCACTTGGACATCTAATGCATGTCTAAAAAAGCCAATGAATGGCTCACTTGAAACTCAATGGATTAACTCTATCAGTATCCAGAACATTAACGCTGGAAAACCTTTCTAAGGTTTAAATAAATCAATATCTCAGAGCAGAGAATTTCTCTAGCTCTGAGACTTAGAGCTCATGCAATCGAACTCCCTTATTTTAGCGTCTAAGCCCCCAACCTTCTCCGGATAAAGACTCCAAATAAACCAATTAACAGAACCGTAGCTGGAATACTTCCACCTCCGCTAGATTCAGGTGGAGGAGGCGGTGGCGCAGGTGTTGATGCAGGATCGTTCGGATCAGTTCCAACCAGGAATTCCTGCAAGTTTGTGCTGCCATCGTTATCAGCATCCTGCTGTGCATCGGAGCTATCTAGTGGATCAAGGTTATTCTCGATTTCGAAAGTATCCGGCATACCATCGTTGTCATCGTCGGTATCTGCGTTGTTACCTATGCCATCGTTATCGGTATCTGTTGTCTCAGTTGCGTCTAGCGGGAATGCATCATCGGTATTGTTAACACCATCATTGTCAGAATCATGTTCGCCATCTAGCCTAAACTCATCCAAAGGTTGACCTGCAAATACGAGGCTCACAGGTTGCATCAACCCACCTGCTTCAGCCTCGACGAAAACATCGATAAACGCGCCTGTATTGCCATCAAAACGTAAAACCTGGTCAGTGTCGCTACTACAAACATAAATATTGCCGTCTGGGCCTAACGTAATGCAGCCAGGGACTCCTAAACCACCGCTTCCAGCACTGATAAACTCCCCGAGGAACGCACCGTTAGTGTTATAACGCGTTATATTTCGACTGCCTGCATTAGTCACCAGCAAATTACCACCGCTATCTAATGTCATATGTTCGGCACTACTTAAGCCTTGTGTCTGAATCAAGGTTTCTGCAAAAGTCGTTAAATTAAACGAAATAAAAGCATTGATATCCCTAGCAACAGCCAACAGCTGATTGTTGGGTAAGATAACGTAGTCTCTCAGGAATTCGTTATCAGCAACAAAAGTCGAGGTTAGTTGATTACCAGCAGTTGAAAAGTTGAACAACTGAATAATGCTTGGGTTCAAGCCATTACTGACAAACAAAGTGGAATCCCCTTGCGTTGCAAGGTGAATGGGGAAGTTAGTATTTAATTGGCTGCGGTCAATTGCGACATTCATCGACTCAGTCTGTCTATCAAATTGAATAACATCACTAAAAGCGATAAAGAATAGCTGCTGACTATTAGACAACACCATGTCTGAGCGGAATGACAAACCACCAGTGCCGACTTCCAATAACGGTTCAATGAAGTTACCAGTTTGCGCATTAAACCTTAAAATACTGTCAGTCCCAGCACTAGCAACCCACACTTCACTATTAGCAAGGCTGGTAGGTGTCGAGAAATCAGGAACACCGTCATTATCATCATCTAAATCATTACGGTTTCCTTGATTATCATTATCGAAGTCCAAGGTATCCTGAAAGTCATTATCTAGCTCATCAATTGAAGGACCGACACCATCACCGTCAGCATCAATCGTATCTCTCGGATCCAAAGGCAGCGCGTCGTTAATATCTGGCGTCCCATCATTATCGTCATCGGTATCCGTGTTATTGCCCATACCATCTTGGTCGGTATCGAATTGTTCGCTAGCGTCATTATCAAAAGCATCTGCATTGTCACCAACGCCATCGGAATCTGTATCGTCGGTTTCCAACGGATCGAATGGGAAAGCATCGTCATCATCAAAAACGCCGTCACCATCTCTATCTGTCACGCTTGGTAGAATATCGTCTAACACTGTATCAACCACAGCAATTCTTAATGCAGCATTGATTGGAGAAAAGTTATTAACGGTTAGCGCATTGTTAGCAACAGTTGCATCACCGCAAGCGATACCACCGCAAATTAGATTTGGATTAGAGAAAACGGGAAGACCAAAGTCTCTGTTAATGTCGCCTGTCCCAATTGAACTCATGACAGTATTAAATTTGTCAGTCACCAACAAGGCACCCGCAGCTGGTTCAACGCCTTGCGGTTGATCATTAACACGTTGATGACCTGCCCCAAAGTTATGCCCAATTTCGTGAGTAAAGGTATCCAGACAATTCGAACCGCCACTAATACCGACGTTACTGATATTAATCAGCACATCTGATTGCGCATTAGGGAAACGTGCAATACCGCAAACCCCTCTTTCATTTAAATCATGAGTTCGAATCATAGCGACAATATCTGCACCGAATTGCTCTCGCAGTGCAGCAATTTGTTGCAATGAACTGGGAGTTGGTGTGTTTGGATCTTGATCTAAGGCAGCATCCAAGTCAGATAGAGCAACGAAATTTGACGGGTTTTGAGTGCCGATAAACTCTGTATGGACAAGCCTTAAGCGAGAGTTAATACCGCTATCAACAAGAGCTTGATTAGCCTTAAAAGTCAGATGCTCAAGGAGTGTTTGTGCCATTTCACCAGGAAAGGTATCCACAATATTTTGTGTGAAAAGCAGCATAATATCGATAACGATACTGGCTTGATTACTACTCGTTAGCTGTGTTTCAGGTATTTGCAAAGAGGCAATGTCGCCCACGACATCATTCTCGTAAATACCGGGAGCTAATCCAGCTAACCCGACATTAATCAATGTCACTTCATTTCTACGCTGTTCAATAATCAGCCGTTGATTGCTTCCCATCAACTCTCCATAGCCAGATTCTTTACCTTGCGTGAACAGGAGTTGAAGCTCATCAGAACCTTGTTTTAGTGTGGATGAAAATGAATAAGTACCACTTCTATTTTGAGTCACTGTTTCAATGGTGAGATTACCCACTGAGGGCAAAAATGACATGTCAAATGACCAAGTATCATTGCGTGAACTCTGTGTCAGAAGTTGTTCACCACTTATTGTCATTTGCTGAACAGCAGCTTTTTTGACTTGAGACAGATGCTGAGGCAACTGACTTACTTGATTGTCCGCCTGAGCAGACGACATACCTATTAGAGCTAATCCTGCCAGCCCAACCCAACTTTTAAAGCGCAGCATATTTCTTCCCGATTTCATTGGCCTATAAGCAGCGAAAAAGTTAGTTATCTAAGGTCTGTTGTTCCTAGTCTTTTTGTAGCCGCTAGTTATTATTATGTCGTCATGACTTCTAAACACTTTGATATAGACATCACTGTCATACGAAAATTATCGTACTAAAAAATCATTGGTGTCAATACTTTCGCTTTGCATAGAGCGGAGGAATGATGGAAGGAAAGAGGCTTAATCTAACATCCGATAGATCGGAACTAATAAGCTGCATTTGTGGTTCACAACGATAAATGCAGCTTTAGGTTAGTGTGTTTAGGAACTACCGAAAGTAATTCGGTGCCTTAGGTATTTTTACTTTTTGCGGCGGGTTCTCTTCAAGCTCTTTTAGAAGGTATTCCACCGTCGCTTCGAGCTGAGGGTCACGACCTTGACGCCATAAAGCAGGATCAAATTCAATCTCGAAATCAGGTGCCATACCGTGATTCTCAATTTCCCACTGCCCATCTCGACCAAAGATTGCGAAATCTGGCGCTCGGACATTTCCACCGTCCATCAAAGTAGGTAGTGATTGGGCTGCGACTAACCCACCCCAGGTACGCTTACCAAATAACTTACCGACACCATCTTTGCTGAAGAACCAAGGCATAGCATCACCGCCTGAACCGGCTAGTTCATTGATAATCATAGCTTTGGGGCCGTAAATAGCGCCTGCTGGAACAGGAACAGTGATATCACCATGTCGATAGAAGATATTGGCTAAATGCGTTTTAGTCAGTGTCTGGGTAACGTAATCCGCGAGTAAACCCCCACCATTAAATCGTTCATCCAAGACAGCACCTTGCTTGTCAGTCTGGGCATAAAAATAGCGATTGAAACTACTAAACCCGGGCCCCGCTGTGTTAGGCATATAGATATAAGCTAACTTGCCATCACTTAACTCATCAACTTTACGTCTATTCGACTCAACCCAATCAATATTGCGAATATTACGTTCATTACGGATAGGTTGAACAATAATCTCTCTAGCATCCTTTCCTTTGGCATCAGCAGAGATTTTCACTCGCGTTTGTTTGCCTGCGGTATTCTCAAATAATGCAAATAGGTTTTGTTCGTCCGTTAACTCTTCACCGTTAACCGCAATAATGTAATCGCCAACTTCAACATTTAGACCTGGCTGACTCAGCGGTGCAAACAAGTTTGGAGACCAGTTTTCCCCGTTGTATATCTTGCTGATACGGTAGCGACCATTTTCAATTTGATAGTCTGCGCCTAGCAACCCACCTGCGACTTGCTTGGCTCTCTCTTGGTCACCACCACCAATGTACATATGCCCAATAGTGATTTGACCAAGCATTTCAATAAACAAGTAGGTTAAGTCTGAACGATGTCTAACGTTAGCTAGGTAGGGCTCATACGTTTTTATTGCCCAGTCCAAATCCAGGCCATGCAAATTTTCGTCATAAAGGAAGTCTCGCTCGCCTCGCCATACTTCATGGAACATTTGTTTCCATTCAGCCTGAGGTTCCACTCTAGCTTGCATTGATGAGGTACTTAAGCTGTCACCTGAGCCATCAAGCTTTTTAGTCGATACGATACGCCACCCGTTACGACCTTTGCGTACCAAGGCTTTCTTACCATTAGCTGAAACAACAAAGCGACTTAATCCTCCAACTTTTCTGGAGAACTCTTTGCTATCAGCATCGAATTGATAAACCGCCAATGAAGATGGTCCCGTGCGGCTCGGCACATTTTCTACCGCAAACAACTCACCTTTTCCACCAGCTTGCAAATCTACCCAGGTGGTGTCTCTTGAAGGCAAAGCGACGATACGCTGCATGATCCCATCAAGCTCAATTTTCAGCTTAGCTTTTTCAGGTTTGCTATCTTCTTTCTCATCTTTAGACGACTCCTCGTCTTTTTTATCGCTATCTTTTTCTTTGGAAGCTTCTGGTTCTTCATCACTTTCAGGAGACAAAGGTGACTCGGTTTCCTTTGCAAGCACCGCAGCATAAATACTGCGCGATGTACTTCGACCAAGACCAGACATATCTGCAAAGCTTATCGTCTCTGCAATATTAGTACTGGCTGTGAAATACAAGTACTGGCCATTTCTGTCAAAAACAGGATGGCGTGCATCACTTAATCCGTCGGTAATTTGATAAACCTCTTCTTTATCAAACGAATACAGGTGAATTGCACGAAGCAAGTTCGGTAACTGTTTTGCATAAGCTACCCAATCACTCTCTGGCGACCAGCTAACTTCCATAACATCAGCACTACTTAGGATATTTCTATCAATCTTGATTGGCTTAGCTTTGTCGCCCTTCTCAAGGTCGACATACCACAGCACATTGGCATGATCGGTAAAAGCAATCTTATTGCTATCAGGAGACCAAACCGGATCGTAATAAAACATCTTGGGTAGCTTGATCATCCGGCTTTTTTCAAAACCTTTTTGGTCTTGAATATACAATGCATACTCGCCGCTACGGTCAGAGAAAAATGCGATAGATTGTCCATCAGGCGACCAAGCAGGGTCTCTTTCCATTGCACCAACGGTATTAGCGATATTGCGAATATCACCATTTTCTGCCGGTACAGTTAGCACTTCACCGCGCGCTTCAAAAACAGCTCTTTTACCTGTTGGAGAGATATGAGCATTAGCTATCCGCGACCCTACATTTTTAAAGTGCGACCTAACAGAAGCAACATCTGCATTAAGCGTAATATCAACCTTACGCGCTTTTTGAGTCTTTACGTCGAAAAGATTAATCGTACCAAACTGATCAAACACAATAGTGTCATCAGGTCCAGCGGAAGCAGAGCGGATGTCCATACCTTTGTTATCCAAAACCTTTTCTACTTCTTTACTCTTAGTATCGTAAGAAAATAGAGTGAAGTAGCCATTCTTACTGCCCCTGTCGGAGATAAAATACACCTTCTTCTTTATCCACATAGGGAACTTGTCAGAACTATTGGTATAAGGGATTTTTTCAACACTGGAGTCAGATAACTTGGCTATCCAAATTTTATCTTGTTGGCCACCTTGATAACGTTTCCATGCCTGTTGCCATTGGTTTAATGGCTCATACGCTAGATAACGGCTGTTAGAAGAAAAAGCTCCACGCTCCGCGGTTGGTAAAGGCAGCTGTTCAGGCAGCCCCTTACCATCCAAAGAAACTGTGAAGAGGCGCAAAATATTGACGTGGCTGTTACGTGGAGAACTAAACAGGACCGATTTTCCATCAGGGCTCCAACCCACTGCTCTATCTTGCCCGGGGTGATAAGTCAGTCGTTTTGGTGTTCCACCATTAATACCGACAACAAATACGTCGGTATTGCCGTCGTACTGACCGGTAAACGCGACTTGACTGCCATCGGGAGAAAAGTAGGGTGAGCTCTCTGTCCCAACTCCTGTGGTTAACCGCTCAGCTTCTCCACCGTCTCTCGCAACTCGCCACAAGTCGCCAGCGTAAGAAAAGACAATATGTTTTTTACTCAGGGTAGGTTCCCGGTACAGGGTATATTCTTCAGCCTGAACAGATGTTATTACACTCAGTAACCCAAGACTGAGCCCAATAAAAAGGCGCACAACTCTTCTCATATCCATCTCTTTATTTATTTGAGGTCTGTACCCTAAGGCATATTGCCTTAACTACCGGGTAATAATTATTACTTTTTCTTCGGAAAATGCCCTACAAAGCAGTGTATACATAAAACCTATACCCAAAATCATTGGAAATGGACGGCGGGTATAAATACACCGAGCATAGTCATACTAACCCAGATTAATGTTTAGTCACCTATCAGCGACACTTATCTACTAGCCAAGAAGCGTTAACATCTGTGAACGGCTGGCATTAGCGCATTGGTTGATTTGCGCAATCGGGTACGGCATGCTCTTTTCTCCACATTCACCTGGATACGAAAAATGAAGATCGTTCTTAAGTCACTGCTTGTTTTGCTCGTCACCAATCTCTCAACACCAGCTTTCGCCGAAGAGAAGAAGGAAATGATGGCTAAAGTTGATGCACCTCTTGTCTCAGTTACCAAGCATCAAGGTACTTTTAACGGTAAGAAGGTTGCCTACACAGCACGTGCGGGTGAAACCTTTTTAAAGAATAAAAAAGATGAACCCGTTGCTGCAATATACTCAACGTCCTATGTTAAAGATGGCGTAAAAGACACGTCTAAGCGCCCGGTGTTCTTTATCTACAATGGTGGCCCTGGGTCATCATCTGTGTGGTTACATATGGGTGCTTTTGGCCCGAAAAAAATCGTCATACCGAGCAACGCAGAAGATGACGGCGCAGCACCTTATTCCCTACAAGACAATAAAGGTACTTTGCTAGACGTTGCAGACTTAGTTTTTATCGACCCTGTTGGTACCGGCTTCTCTCGCGTGGTTGGAGAAGGCAAAAATGAAGACTACTGGGGTGTAACAGAAGATGCTCAGTCTATTGCACAGTTTATTCGTATTTGGCTAAGAGAAAATGGTCGCTGGAACAGCCCTAAGTATATCGGCGGGGAAAGCTACGGAACCACACGTTCCGCTGCGTTAATCAATCAACTTGAAGGCCGCTTCGATGACGTAGCTATCAACGGCATTATTCTGATATCCACCATACTCGATTTCTCCATCTACAACTACGCTCAAGGTAATGAAATGCCTTACGTTGTTGCTCTTCCAACAATGGCAGCTGCAGCAAAATATCATGGAAAAGCAGGACAAAACGTCAGTATGGAAGATTGGGTCGAACAAGCTCGTCAGTTTGCGTTAGAAGAATACGCCCCTGCCCTAATTCTAGGTAGCCGCTTGGGAGCGAATGAGAAAGCCGATATCACTCGCAAATTAAGCCATTTTACCGGCTTATCTGAGCGCTACATCAACCTCGCCAATCTTCGCGTTCATTACCAAAGATTCAATAAAGAGCTATTACGTGATGAAGGCTATGTGCTTGGTCGCTTAGATAGTCGCTTTAAAGGCAGAGAATATGATGATGCAGGCGAGTTCCCAGAAGTTGATCCGAGTTTCTATGGCATAGATGGCTCATACACAGCAGCGCTGAATCATTGGGTTCGCGAGTCACTTGAGTTTAATCCTGATAGAGAGTACACCATTATCGGCGGTGTTAGAGATTGGCAGGCAGAAAGCAAAGGCTATCCTGCATCTTACTTTAATGTCACGCCGCATATTGGCAAAGCGATGCGCGGTAACAAAGACCTCAGAGTATTTAACGCCGCAGGTTATTTTGACTTTGCAACCCCCCTACTAGGTGCTGAGTATGCGCTCGACCGCAGTGGTGTTATCGCCGATCGAGTCACTTACAAGTACTACCCTGCGGGACACATGATGTACATACATCACCCATCATTGGATACATTGCTAACAGATATACGTCAATTTATACTGTCTAAATAGTAAACAAAAGAGTGCACATCCCATGGCTCGTAAAACCTGGCAACAAAAGTTCGACGACCCGAAACCCAGCGAAGTCAAAATAGCGTCTAAAGACTTCGCTGACATCAAAGCTGGGCAAAAAATGTTGCTTACAACACCCAAAGATGTCGATGCCTATATTCGGGCTATCCCTAAAGGGCAATCCCTAAGCATCAAAGAATTACGAGCTGAGTTAGCCAAAGGAGCAGGTGCTGAGATCGCCTGCCCCGTGGTTACCGGTATCCACCTGCGAACAGTCGCAGAGATTGTTACTATGAAGTTAGATACTGGCGTGCCTGCAGATGAATTAACACCTGTTTGGCGTGTTATAGAGCCTAAAGCACCTGTTATCAAAAAACTTGAGTACGGAGCTACAAAACTTATGGAACTGAGAAAAGCTGAAGGTTTATCTTTTGCGTAGAAAACATGAGTTAAAAGCTATCTAGCCGTTTTAACCAATCATGGCTTTTGCTAAAGGACGTTGAAATAGCTTGATGAAGCCATGCTCTTTCTTTAGCGCTCATCATTCCGACAACAGCATCAAAATCCAACTGATCTTTGCTGCGTGGTGACTTCGCTTTGTAGTAAAGCTGAATATGAGGGGCTAGATAGTGCACTCCATCAGAGTCGATACGGGTGATATCATCTAAAGAAGCCTTAACATGACCATCATATCGCGACACCCAATAATGACCTGAAACGTCGGCAAGCATTAGCTGGAAACGCCAACTATCCTCAGGCGACTTACGACACCAAATGTCTTTTATAGCGTTATTGAGAGTTTCATTCGCGTTCCAATACCGTAACCTTCCAGGAGGATCAGCTGCCCAGCATTCCCATTGCCTTAGATATTGATGAACATCAGCTTGGTCACAGCGAAGGACCAACACATCAATGTCGGCATGTTCTCGTATCTTATTTCCGACTGCAGCTTCTATCGCATACCCACCAGCAATCCACCAAGGAAAGTTCGCCTTTTCAAAAATTTTAGCGACCGATAAGACAGTTAAAGGACTCCAAGCTTTCTCATGTTCAAGCACAATATTCTATTCGGGTGAATGATTCATCGCTAACCCAACAGTGACGACAATAATAGGAATCATCAAGTAGGATAAGCCAATATCTGTCATATACTCGCTGGCTGACATCCCACCAAAGTCACTGAACAAAAATATGGGAGCATCAAACAGAATCGCTAATACAAACCAAAATAAACCCACCAACAGTAATCGTTTAACATTTAGCCGTTCACTCGGATTACGTCTTAAATATCGATAAGAGCCCCAAGAGGCCGCAGCAGTCAACGAAATTGCCATTAGCGTATCGAATAAAGCACTTTCTGTAGACATGATGGGAAACAACAGCATCCCAATCAGAAAGGGCAAAAACCAGATCCAAAAACCGTAATTCATACGAGCTATTGTACTTTTCATGCATCCTCCAAACTGGCTTTATCCGATTTCATTGAAAAATAAAGGTAAGCAGGAAGTGCACATGACAAGCCAATAAATAGGTTAACGAATATAAAAGGCACCGGGTTGGGGCCATTGCTCTTGCGCTTCCACATATATATCCAGAAAACAAAGGATGTGATTAACAAGTCGGCGCTAAAGCCACCAGCGGCGCCATTAACAAATAGAGCACCAATAAAATCAGATTGAGCTTCTGTTTGAAAGAAATCAATGAAAAATATGAAAGGAACAACTGCTCCGATTATCGCAAAAAGTAAATAAAACAGTTTCATTACACAATTCCAATATCAAATTACTATATATAATATATAGCATAGAGATTTTAAGAAATATAGTTTAAAATGTGACCACGTAAAAATATGGAGTTTCATGGATGGCTGCACGCAGCTACTCTCAGTCATGTTCAATGGCGATTTTTCTTGATCATCTCGGTGAGCGTTGGTCTCTACTTTTGGTCAGAGAATTGATGCTTGGGCCTCGAAGGTTCAAACAGTTATTGGAAGGATTAAGAGGCATAGGGCCTAATTTATTAACGCAAAGACTTTCACAGCTACAAGAAATGGGAGTCGTTCGTAAAGCAGACGAAGAAAACCCGAACAGTTATGTTCTTACCGATGCAGGCAAAGAGCTCGAACCTATTCTGCTCGCCATGGCTCGCTGGAGTTTAAAGAATATTCCTTCAGATGATGTTCAAGGAAGACTCAACCGAGACGAACTTTTGGTGATAGCCTTTAGGGCCTGTTTTAGACCTCCTTCAGGTAACCAGCTCAATGAAGAGTATGAGTTCAGGATAGGCCAAACAAACTTTGTTCTAGTTATCAAACAAGAATCAGTAACCAGCTATTTAGGCCAATCCAATGATCCTGCTTTTATTTTTATTGCTACTTCAGACACCTTTAATCGGCTGGTGAAAGGTGAAATTGATATGGAAACAGCAGAGACAACCAAAGCGCTAAAAATTATTGGTGAGCGCGAGGCATTTGAGCGCTGGCAGGCTATGTTTTCATTAGACGCTTATTCAATTTAACCCTGTTAACTTTTGTGCGGCCTATCGCCTTTTGCCAGAGTGTCGATGCCTATTCTGCTATCGCTTGGTGTGCCTGCTATTATTGTTGCTAATCAGCTGGCATATTAGGCTTTTAAGCCATCATTAGATTTATGTTAAAACGCATTTTCAGTTTTCTTAAACAAATCCCGCTCGCATTGCGCTATGGGGTGCTCTTAGCGGTTGCTTTGATAATAGTCAAAACCCTCGAGTACCAGCTTTTTTCTTACCGTCTTAACATGGAACTCTATACTGGTCTTATCGCTGCGTTTTTTATGCTTATTGGCTTAGCATTTAGTTTGGGCTGGTTCAGCATGCAAAGCAAACGACAAAAGCGTGACGCTGATTCGAATACTCCTAAAGAGGCCCTTACTGCTAAGGAGATAAAATTACTCCAAGGGCTGGAAAACGGGCTAACAAACCAGCAGCTCGCTGATACGCATTGTTTGTCGGTGAATACGATAAAGACACACTTAAAAAGTCTTTACCGAAAGCTGGATGTTTCCAATCGCTCTGAGGCGGTCGCAAAAGCCAAAAAGTGGGCGCTTATTTAATCAAAACCCTAACTTTTCATTTATTTCACCCATTTTTCACCCGGGTTAATCCTTTTTATTTCAAGTCATTGGCTTACAGTTAGAACCATTCAACATAGCTACATTGGAAAAATGTGATGAAAAATACAATTCTGAAATTCGGCGTACTTTATGGGCTTTCTTTATTGGTTGGCTTTATTGCGTCTTACCTAGTCCTCGGAGACTCACCCGACAATTATTCCCGTAGCGAAGTCGTAGGGTACACCATAATGTTACTGAGCTCGGTGGCTGTTATCTATGGCATCAAAGATTATAAAGAAAACTATAATGGAGGTACGTTAACGTTCGGCAAGGGTATAGTAATAGGGTCCGCCATTAGTGCGATAGCAGGGTTGTTTTTCGGTCTTTATATGATGTTTTACCTGATCTGGTTAAACCCCACTTTCACTGAAACCTATATGGATTACTCTGAACAGAAAATAAGACAAAGTGGTGCAAGCGAAGAAGTCATCCAAGCACAATTACAAGAACTACAAGCCTATTCAGATTTCATGAACAACGACTTTTTGCAAAGCAGCGTCATGTTCGCAACCGTTTTCATGATTGGTTTGCTTGTCACCATAATAAGTTCCGCAGCGATGCGTACCACTCAACACTCTCAGAATATGGAACAGAATTAATCCCCCAAACTCTCTCGCGAAGGCAGGCTTTACCCTGCCTTTTACACAATTTATCGGGTAACCATCAAGGCCGACTCAATTCAATAATCAACGTGTCGTTAACATAGGCAGGTACCGGAGGGAGGCCTTGAGTCGCGTTTTTGGCGATATAGTAAGCGCCACCGCTCTGATTTGGCCCCGCAGGATATTCATCCCCGTCTTTGATGTTTATCCAGCGAATGTCCACCTGCCATACAGGGATACTTTCGCCGTGATTCCCAGTATATTCAGATTCACCAGTCACTGTCGCATCTAGCCAGAACTGACCATCCTGAAACTGAGGGAAGGTTGATGGCATGCGAAATGTCTTACCTAACTCCAAAGGTATTGAAGCGAAAACCAATCCTAAGTTACTCACATTAAACATATCGGTCGGCATCATAACTGTTCGCTTGCGTTGTTCCCCACCTGGAACCTCTACAATCACTTCGTACTTAGCTTGATCAAACTTAAACTGCTGGCTGTTTGGGCTCCCCTCAGGCACACCGTCTAAGTGTTGGTGAATAGCTAAAGGTTTCATTGTTTTTCTATCAAAAGTTGTTGTATTGGTCACCACAACACCATTCAAATTATCAACCATCTGGACATGGATGAGCCGGCTTTCATCTTCCTTAGATACACTAAGTGACTCTTCGTAACTGCCCGTTAGTTTTTTTTCACCTTGGCTGACGCCGTACTGATTCCACTTCGCTGTAAAAGGTTTAAGTCTGTAGCCGTCGACTCCATCACTGCCGACCTTAATGACATTTATCGCAGCATTGGCAACCAGAGCATGCCCGGCCGTTGCTAAAAACAACAGACAGCTAAACCAAGATCTTATTTTTTTCATCATCAATATTCCTTCTTAACTATTTCAAATATGCCTTCTCAATCAAAGACGACATGACATAAGAAATAGAGAAAGACGCAGGAAACGGAAATGATCAGCGTATGATTATTGAGTGATTTTTATATTTTCGAACACTTTTCGTTCGATTGATTTAAAGCTGTTCAGATGACGCAATGACTTAAATCGAGGATCAACACGCATAAAGACAAGAAACCCATTGTTGTCTTCATACGCTCTTTGCAACCAATGAATGGCCTGTTCGTCGTCCTTTAATTGGCTGAACAAAGCGGCAATCATATAAGCTTGTATCTGACCTTTTTCATAACCACTCAACAACTGCGTGAGCCACTGTCGCACAATTTTATTAATTGTCACCTCACTTGTTTCTTCGTCTGGCAGCGTTTGAATGTTAAATAACGAAGCATATTGCGCTAAAGCAAGTTGGTGTTTTTGCTGTTGCAACAACGACTCTACTAATCCTAGGCGTGTCCACATGCTTTGAGGTTCGATGACCAATATGGCACCGCATTCTCTTTCAGCCTTGGCATATTGTCCTGCAAAGTTAAGATACCAACATAGATCGGCATTGACCGTTTGTGATAAGGGGTCTAGACGCCTCGCCAAGTTCGCTTCATTCATAGCTTCATCCATCAACGCTTGGCTTGCAAACCATGCTGCATTCAAACTTCTAGCAAATCCATTATTAGGCGCAATTGAAAGCCCTTTATCGATAGACGCCCTCGACGCCGCAAAATTCCAATCATGGTAAAGTTCCGAATAGGCCAGAACAAAGTATGCTTCAGCACTTTCACTGTCTTGTTGAGTTGCCTTATTCGCATAACTAGCTGCTTTTTCGAAATTCGTTGCTTGGTCATTAGAGTCACTTGATGCCAACGTATTATAGAGTTTGGCCAACTGAACCATAGCAGGCACGTAGTAAGGATAGCTTGCTAACACTTGTTCAAACTTTTCAATAGCTTGATGAGTCTGTTCTGGTGTCGATTGACCTGCAAGGTATAACGCATCGTTGTAGAGCAAGACATAATCGGGCGACAAGACAATTTGAGGTGCAGCGATGTCAGCTGGCGTAATTGCCAGAATAGGTGAAACGCCTAAAATGACCTCCTTAACCATATTCTGAAACGCCAACATGCCGGCACCATTCGACCATACGAAGGATTCAGACCAAAGTTGCTGTTGTTGCTGATTGGTTAATCTGAAATCTACCCTCAAGTTGAGAGGGTCGCGACGCATTGTTCCTACTAATTGGTAGGCAGACTTCGTCGTTAAGTCCCCATTATTGACTAACTTATCAACACTATTGGGGGCCAGAACAGTCAGTTGATCAATCGACACTCTGCTAAGTTGCGCCAGTAACTCTTCTCTCAACGCTATTGCTGTAGAGCTTGTTTCAATAACACGACCTTCATTCTGCAAATAGACTATGGGCATAACCGCTAGTGTCGGAGGTTCAAACAGAGTTTCTTTCTTATTTGTTAAACTCCAGAACAAGCCAACGAGCAGGATTATGCAGAGACCAATAACTAAGTAGAACGGGTGAATGCTTTTGGATGGTGGAGTTGATACGGCCGCGACAAATCGATATCCCTTGCCTGCGATAGTCTCTATATATTCCGGGTTTTGACTATCATCTTCTAAAGCTCTGCGCAGTTTGCGCATACAAGCATTCAGGCTTTGGTCATACTCTACAACTCTACCTTGCGGCCACAGTTCAGCGATAATACTTTCACGCGTGGTGAGAGAGCCATTTCCATTCTGGATTAACAGCGAAAGTAGAGCATGCTGTTGATTAGGTAAGCGAATAGTCCGACCTTTATGGGATAACTCACCACTTTGAGAATTGTAGTGCCATTTGCCAACTTTAATTAATGTAGTCAAAGCCTATCCAATAACTCTTATGTTGTTTCCTCAATCAATAGGGTGGTCTTGCACCAGGCTGAGTATCTATCACTGTGCAATCAGGACGTTTAAGTGTATTGAGTACACTTTTGCTCTCGTTCTTCAAGAAGCCCTGCGTAACCAACCAATCCAATGCTTCTTCCATGGTATCAAAGTAAGCAAAATATGCACTGTCGGAGAAAGGCTTCAACATCATTTGCATCATCTCTCTTGCCATCATATTAGGCGCTAGGATTGCTTCATGTGTCATTCCTTGCTTTAAGCTCCACTGATAGTGACGTTCGGCAACATCCTTGAGATCTGGTGTTCCAAGTTCGAAATGAGTAAGGTCGTGAAAATTAGCCCAAGCTTCGCCATCATTGAAATGAGCACTCACTTTCTGCATGATTTTATTCGAATTATCTTCAGCGCCTTCGAGGTTAAAGCCGCCCATAACCTTAATATAGATAACTCTATCTACCACGCGTTGAATTGCAGTCCCATGAGCTTGCCAAATTGCCATAAAAGCCTCAGTAGTCGGGCATTTGTACTCGTTGATTCTCAGTGTAATCTAATGCCAACCCTATCTCTACGACGAGACGGTAAGCAAAGTTTTCTGTAAGACAAGTTTTGTTAACACTCGCCTAATAACATTACCAGATAGCTTTTTTCTTTGCGTTAGGAGGTAACCTGTAGACTGGTAGACGGGTTTTTCTTGGTCAGAAACCCATGAAGGGAATAGCACTTTAAAGTTTTAAGTGGCTTGTAGGCCAAGCCACTTTTCTAACCTTATTGACACCATATGATTTATATCGCCTGAGCTAAGTACGCTTGGATATTTGACGCCTGTCGTTGAATTGAGAATGACATTAAGTCTGCACCGTTACACTGCATTCCATCTTGAGATACTAAACGCTTTAGAACCCCTTCTTTGTTAGTCGCAACCAAACCAACCTTTGATCGGATACTGCGTTTAAGTAGCCTTACATCATCTTCCAAAACTGCCTGACAAAAACCTGAGAAATCGAGATCTCCAGAGAACTTCACTTCCGGTTTTATTTCTGTATGTGCACTAACACTGTACGACGCACAGAAAAGTGTTGCTAACAGTATTAACTTTTTCATTCGTAGTCTCCTAAATAAACATGCTAATTAAAACCAAATCATTTCAATGAGCTGGTAGCGCTATTTATGCGTGATAAAACGCGAGACTTCTGTAGTTTTATTGTTTAGATGGGGTAAATGGATTGTGAACTTTTAAGTTAAGGCAATGTAAAATTCTTAATCCATTGAAAAAACTACATTTTTCACTCACATTGATAACCAAACTGTTCTTAATGAAAAGCATTAATAAAAAACAATTCTAAAAACACTAAGAATTGATAGGCTAGCTTCAACCTCAAAAACGCCTTGTTAATGGTGATTAACATATTCTGAAAATAAATTAACCATCACATCTAGAGTATGGTGTTCTAGCTAATCGGAATTACGCGTTTTTCCAGCTATCCAGTCCAGAACAGTCGGAAAAGTTTCCTTCATATTATTGTGCCCTAAGCTGGGAAACAGCACGTACTCGTAATCTCGTCCCATGTCTATTTGCTGTCGCAAACGCACAATGGAGAGATCAACCGGAATGCTTCCATCATTTTGACCAAAAACCCAAAGGCCAGGGATCTCTAACTTAGCTAAGCTATCACTTGGGTTTGAGTCTTTTCCCAAGAAATCGGGCCATACATACTTCACCTTCCTCGCATCTAGGGCTTCCTGATATGAGGGGACACGCTTGTCATCCTGATCAGACGTATACTTACTGTATATATCTTCCTCACTCACCTTGGTAACCGGGCCGCTCCATAGAACCATAAAGTCAGCTGTTCCACTTTTCTCAGCAGCAAGAGGCACTATCCACCCAGCTTGGCTGATGCCAGTTAACCCTTTAGGTACCGACTTCGTTTTAGGATGATTGTGTAGAACATTCAGAGCCGCAATAGCATCATCCGCCAATAAGTTGATATTTTTCTCACTAACACTTTGCTTCCCTTCATATTTTCCTCCTGAACGACCGACACCTCTTTTGTCATATACCAAAGCAGCGATGCCTTCAGAGGCAAATCGCGCAGCAACATGCATATTCCGAGATTGTTTACCTGAGCCATGAACAAAAACAATTGCCGCATGAACCTCGTCATTATCAGGAAATAGAATCGAGCCGGCTAGCTTTGCGCCGTGGCTGTCGAACTCCACTTCATCAATTTTATAACCTTCTGCTCGAAGCAGAGTGCTCATGCAAAAAATGAAGACAACAGCCAAGACCTTCACCACCAAACTATACATGCCAACTGATCCTCCAAACATTTACATACGATTCAAAGGTAAACAGTTAACGCAACAATGCAATTCACTTTATGTAACCTTTTGTACATGAAAAAAGTGATATCTGTGCAAGATCGACGAAGTTAGCGTTGATTACCTAGTTATGTCTAAAACCAGAAATGTAAATATTATGTATTGATCTTGTTAAAAATATTGGATATAAATCGAACAACAACTCATCTGACGTCCGATGAGAGAATAAAAACACTCACTACAATACCAAGGAAACACACAATGCACAGAATTCTATCTATCGTCATACTGGTTTTTGGTTTAATCGGATGGTCAAACACAACACACGCAAGCACATACGCCAAAACGGAACACCCTATCGTTCTGGTTCACGGTCTCTTTGGTTTCGATGAGTTACTTTGGGTTGATTACTTTTACAAGGTACCTAGTACGCTAGATCGCAATGGCGCAGAAGTTTTCGTAGCAACAGTGTCGCCCGCAAATTCAACTGAGGTTCGAGGCGAGCAACTATTGGCTTATGTTCAAGAAGTTATCGCAATATCAGGTGCAGAGAAAGTTAACCTGATCGGGCATAGTCATGGTGGCCCAACGGTCAGATACGTTGCTAGTGTCGCTCCAGAACTCGTTGCATCAGCAACCTCTGTTGCCGGTGTTAATTGGGGAAGTCCAGTTGCAGATTTAGTTAGAGCAGGCATTCGTCCTGGATCTACCCTTGAAGGTGGAGCACAGAGTGTTGTCAACGCATTCTCGAATATCCTTGAGCTACTCAGTGGTTCGGATGCCAGTGCGTTACCAACAGACTCTATTGCAGCCCTTGAGGCACTAACAACTGAACGCACACTGCAGTTCAATCAAACCTATCCTGAAGGCATGCCCTCTGCTTATTGTGCCAACGACGGTGATTTAGTAGGTACTAATGGCGTTTATTACTTTTCATGGAGTGGCGGTTCAACTTACACCAATGTATTTGATATTGCCGATCCATTCCTTGCTCTAACGGGGTTCGCATTTAATGAATCCAACGATGGCTTAGTATCATCTTGTAGCTCTCACCTTGGTTACGTTCTGAGAGACGACTATAGAATGAATCACCTTGATGAAGTGAATCAAACCTTCGGTATTACTCACTTGTTTGAAACCGACCCTGTACAAGTTTTCTTAACGCACGCTAATCGCCTTAAACGCCTAGGGTTATAAATCAGTGCGGAGCAAAATCACCTTCATTGCTATGGCTATCGTTGCCACAGCATCTGGCGTATTACTGTTCAACGAAAAGCCGCTTAACACTGACGTTGAAGACACAACACCGACAACTGTCACTGTTACTGCCCTCACACCTGAATACAAGAAGCCATCAACGAGTGATGGTTTGCTTCCCTCAGGAACAAGCTTTGCACTATATGACGGTATCAAAACCTTGTTAGACCGATTAATTTTTGAAGCTAATAGTGAACATTTGAATGACATATTGGCTATGGCACGACGGCACTGTCAGGAACAAAACTATAGAGTAGAAGCTTGCGAGCAATTTACGTCTCTCTACACTAGGTATGTTAACTACAAATACGCCTTAATGGATGTTGATGAACAGCACGTCAATGTTGGCGCATCATCAGCTGAAATAGACCATCAATTTTCACGTATTGAAGCATTGCAACGGCAATACTTTTCATATGAAGAACAAGACGTGTTGTTTTCTGCAGACAACAAACTCAATGAACAAGCACTTGCTCGACGCGCTATTAACAATGATCCGAATTTATCGAAAGAGCAAAAAGAACGCTTGATTATCGAGAACCTAGAACAATTACCTGAAGAACAAAAACGTGCTTTCCAACCGTCACTGAATATGCAAAAGCTCGCGGCTATCAAAGATACCTATCAAGATAGGCAACAACGCTTAATTGAAGTCGAAAATCAATTCGGCCATGAGGCAGCACAAAGACTGGAAAAGAGATGGCGTGAAAGAGAAGTATTCCAAAATAAAGTGAAGCAAATTGCCTCGCAATACCAAGCTATTGCCGATAATAAAGAATTATCACCCGATAAAATTAAAACTCAACAACAAGCATTTCTCGCTCAGCACTTTTCAGAGAACCAACAAAAACGCGTTCGCGTGATGTTGGAAAATAGCTTGCTTGAACAGTAATATTTTTATTGATTGTATTGATACTCTTGAGGAGGGTATGTCATGACCTCCTCATTTACGTACCAATCACCAAGCATGTTAAATGTGCACTCTTGAAATTCTGTATTTTCAAAAGAGTCTTTTCTGCATTGCCTTTCTACTTTCTCGGTACTGACAAAAAAGAACCAGCTTATAGATTTGTTCCATACTTGGTCACCTCGTTCCTCAAATTCAAAATCACCACCTCCATGCAAAAGCCACCGACCTCGATGTTCTCTGCCAATAAAACAGGAGATATTCGATTGAATAGCCAAGTTAGAAAATGCACTGAAATCTGGATCACTTTTCCATTCAATCACACTCACACCGGATATCTTTTCAAGATCCGCAATATCGTCGTCACGGCACCACACAATACGTGAATATCCTTTAGATTCTGCAAGTGCTAGCAAAGCTTTATAATCATCTCCTTTCAACAAGAGGAAAACATAAATTTGTGCATAGCCACTAGGCCAATACCTATAGGTTAATGGCACGAGAGATAGCATCATAACTAAAACAGTGAAAGCAATAAGAGTTAGTTTCTTAATTTCGATTCTCTCCTAACGTTCCCTATAATCACCTTTATATTGGCAACTACCTATTCAGTACCAATAAAAAACATGATTGCAGCGGCTAATAACAACACCACAGCAACAGTGTCCACCATTACAACTCGGCTCATCTCTGAATTAAGCTCATCGACACCCCAAGTTAATACAAGAAAGGACAAAGTACTCACTATGCCTGTTGTTATTGCTGCCAGTTGCCAAGTCGGTTTAAACACTGACGCAATAAGAAACACGCCTAAAATCCCAAATAGAACAGCCCGATGCCTTAAAAGTATCTCAACGTTTGGATCGTTTATAGACACACCATACAAGCCCAATAAACGCTCTGTCCCAAAGACACCGACAATGGGCAAAAGATGAATAATGCCAACGATAACAAGGATAGTTGATATAACTTTCTGCATTTTTATTCCGCTGAGGTTTTAAGCCTAGCCACCTCGCAATAATAGATTCAATAGCAATACTACTAAGAATAGATTCTGGCTCAATAACGTGACAGGTTATTGCTAAGCTGCAAACTCAGTTCTTTAAATATGGGGGACTTTACGGTTTTGAAAAGGGCTCGTTAATATTTGCAGTACCGAAACAGATACCCATCGACAACGCAGTTTTCAGCTCCAGCGTATTAGGTTCCACTAACTTACTCTTGTGAGCGACGCTTTCTAACGGAACATGGGTGACCTCATTGTTTCTTAGAACCACCGCTTGACCAAAGCACTTCTTTGCGACCAATGAAGCCGCATAAGCCCCCAAGTTTGTCGCAAATACTCTGTCAAACGCCGTCGGCGAACCGCCTCTTTGCAAGTGTCCGAGAATTGTCGCTCTAACTTCAAAGTCCGATGCGCTTTCAAGCTGCATTTTTACCACATTGCCAATACCGCCTAAACGGTTTGGGTCAGGACTATCCTCAATCGTTTCACGGACTGTCAAATCCCTTCCTAACTCTCTAGCTCCTTCTGCTACGACGACTAAAGAGAACTGTTGCTCACTCATACGTCTATGACATGCATCAACAACTTCATCGACTTGATAAGGGAATTCCGGCAATAGAATCACATCCGCACCACCAGCGATTCCCGCGTGCAACGCTATCCATCCAGCATAGCGTCCCATGGTCTCTAAAATCATAACGCGCTTATGGGATTGTCCTGTCGTACGCAACCTATCAATCGCATCCGTTACTATTGAAATCGCTGTATCAAAACCGAATGTACGATCTGTCCCTAGCAAATCATTGTCGATCGTTTTCGGTATACCGATGATATTCATGCCTAAGGTCGACATCTCATAACCAAGAGATAATGAACCATCACCACCAATCACGACCAGCCCGTCCAAGCCTAATTCTTGGTAGTAGGCCATCACCTCGTTCGAAACATCTTTCCCGCGGTAGTTAAAAGGATTAGCGCGATTACTTGTTCCAAGGATTGTGCCGCCTTTATCCAAAATCCCAGAACAATCTGAATAAGTCAGTTGTTGACTTCGTCTTTCGATAAGCCCTAAAAAGCCTTGGTGAATACCAATCACTTCAGTATCGCCATTCAGCATTAGGCTTTTTGACACAGCACGAATAGCAGCATTTAAACCCGGACAGTCGCCACCTCCAGTCAAAACACCCACTCTAATTTTTTCGGCTTGAATCGACACTTTTATCTCAACTAACGGCGTTCTGAATTGTGCCTGATTCAAACTGGGCAATATTAGACAAAGTCGTATGTGCTATGTTTTTCATGGCCTCTTGCGTGAAAAAGCCTTGATGACTGGTAATGATGACATTAGGAAAAGTCGTTAATCTGGCAAGCACATCATCTTGTATCCCTGTTGCGGAGAGATCTTCGAAGAACATTGCTTCCTCTTCTTCATAAACATCCAGCCCTAAAAGGCCAATTTTTCCTGATTTAAGGCCTTTAATTAATGCTTGAGTGTCGACCAACTTGCCACGACTGGTATTAATAATGGTAACCCCGTCTTTCATAGTCTCGAGTGCATTATCATCAACTAAGTGAAAAGTGTCGGGTGTTAGCGGGCAATGTAATGACAAAATATCCACGCAGGAAAGCAGTGATTCTAACGACACATACTCAACGCCAAGCTCTTTGCAAATAGGGTTCTCAACAATATCGTATGCAACAACTCTGCACCCAAAGCCTCGCATAATAGTCGCAAAAGCTTGTCCTATCTTTCCAGTACCTACAATACCAACCGTTTTGCCGTGTAAGTCGAAGCCCATCAGGTTACGCAGTGAAAAATCTCCCTCTCGCACTCGATTATGAGCACGATGTATTCCTCGATTTAAACACAGCAAAAGACCAACAGTATGTTCTGCAACAGCATACGGAGAATAAGCGGGAACCCTAACGACAGAAATATTAAGCTCTTTGGCTGCGGTTAAATCAACGTGATTGAAGCCCGCTGAACGTAAAGCAATAAGTTCAACCCCCTTTCGCTGTAGCACATTCAAAACATCGGCACTTAAATCATCGTTGATAAATGCACAAACCACTTTCTGATCGTTAACAAGAGCAGCCGATTCAACAGATAAATGCGCAGAAAAGTAACTTATTTGATGGCCAAAATCCGTATTGGCCAATTCAAAAAAAGTCTTGTCATAGGCTTTGGTGTTAAAAAATGCCACCTTCATTATTCAATCCCCAAAGTCGACTCCCGCACTTAACGTCAGAATGTCACAGTTGAGATTAGCCAATATATGCTCAGCAGTATTTCCAATAAAAGCTGCTGATAACCCGGTTCTACCCACTGTACCCAAGATAACAAGCTGTGTTCCTAACTTATCAGCAAGTTCGGGAGTCGCTTCGTCAGGCGCACCTTCTATGACATGTGAAGGAATATGCGACAAATCACACTCGCTGAGAAGCGCTTCAATCTTGCTTTCATGAGAATCGATAGTGTCGCGCCGTATTCGATCAAAATCGACATCGATATACCCCATTCCCATAACGGGCATCAGAGTTGGAACGATATAGCTATTCACTGTGTGAAAGTCGGATTCAGTGGTATGAGAAATCATGCGTGCGTAATCCAATATGTCTCGATTAAGCGTTTTGTGCGCTTCATCTTGAGCATTGGGATCTATCGCAGCAAGAATGGTTTTATTTTGCCATTCAGCGTCTTTAATCAACAAAAGAGGCACTTTACAATAGCGTATTAAATGCCTGTCGACAGGCATAGTAAACGGATTCGTACTTGATGCATCCGCAGAAATGCGCTTGATAACGAGATCAGGTGCAATTTCGTCAACAGCTTGCTCAATTGCTTCGTGCAACTCCCTATGCCATACCACATGAATCGTACTGTTAATCCCTTGCTTTTGAAGTTCATCGGCCAAGGTTTCCATATACAAATGTCTATCAGCCATATATTGACGCTTTAGTGCTTTGCGATGATCGCTAGACAGCACATCTGTTAACTCCATAACCGGTTCGTATATCGAGTTAAACAAGTGAATATGGACATCATTAAACTGTGCGAACTTTAAAGCTCGCTCTAAGGCAGGATGTTCGGCGTGTCTGCCGCTAACTACGACTAATATTTGTTTAGGTATTTTCATAAATCCCTCCATTCATTAGTAGCAGAATCATCATAGTAGTAATAGCTCATGAAACTCTTGATGTGGATCAAACACCTCTCACAATCCAATTAATATTATAAATGGTAATTAAATTATTAATAAAACAATAATTAGAAGTTCTCCGTAGCGACTAAATAAATGAATACGTATGCATCCATTTGTGAATAAAAAGTAACGAGCATAGAGTTTAAAACAATCATGAAACATTAATTTAACAAGAGGGTGAGTAAATGTTTTCTTTAAAAAGGGCGGTCCAAAGTGCCTTAGTCGGCGTCGCTTTTTCTATACCTGTTATGACACAGGCTGCAGATACTGCGTCAACCAATACCGTTAACTTTTCTACTGACGTGATTTACCAAATCGTGACAGACAGATTTAACGACGGTAACCCATCAAACAACCCAACCGGAAATTTATTCGATGGAAGTTGTAATAACCTACGCAAGTATTGTGGTGGTGACTGGCAAGGTATTATCGACAAAATCAATGATAATTATTTTAGCGATATGGGTATCTCAGCATTATGGATTTCCCCTCCTGTTGAAAATATGAATGCAGTGATTAACGACGCTGATGGTTCAACTTCTTATCACGGCTATTGGGCAAGAGATTTTAAGAGACCTAACCCTTACTTTGGTACTTTCGCAGACTTTGACCGTTTGATCGCAGCGGCACACGCTAAAGGCATTAAAGTTATTATTGATTTTGCGCCGAACCACACATCACCTGCGAACGAAGATGTTCCAAGCTTTGCTGAAAATGGTGCTTGGTCTGACGATGGCGTATTCCTTGGCGCATACACCAATGATGTCGGCGACTTCTTCCACCACAATGGCGGCACTGACTTCTCAACGATTGAAGATGGTACCTACCGTAACCTGTTTGACTTAGCCGATTTTAATCACCAAAACCCTATCGTAGACAACACAATGCAAGAGGCCATTGAAGTTTGGCTAGACAGAGGTATTGACGGTATCCGCGCAGACGCAGTTAAGCATATGCCGTTTGGATGGCAGAAAAAGTGGATGTCTGGCATATACGATCACCGCCCAGTCTTCACTTTTGGTGAATGGTTCTTGGGTGTGGGTGAAATCGATCCTGCA
Source organism: Alteromonadaceae bacterium M269 (assembly GCA_004353515.1). Taxonomy (GTDB): domain Bacteria; phylum Pseudomonadota; class Gammaproteobacteria; order Enterobacterales; family Alteromonadaceae; genus M269. Next base: position 84,086 of record SMNZ01000008.1, read on the forward strand.
AACCATGAATTCGCAAACGAAAGTGGCATGAGTTTGTTGGACTTTGAGTTTGCACAACGAACACGCCAAGTGTTTCGTGATAACACAGCTGATATGAATAGCTTACACAACATGATAGTAAGCACTAACAACTCATATCAAGAAGTTTCTGATCAGGTCACCTTTATCGACAACCACGATATGGATAGATTCCATCAAAACGGGGGAAATCCAAGAGCACTGGAACAAGCTGTAGTCTTTACCCTGACATCTCGTGGTGTACCGGGGATCTACTACGGTACTGAGCACTACGTCACTGGTAATGGTGATCCTAACAACCGTGCAAGAATGCCATCATTCTCGCGTACATCGACTGTGTACAACTTGATCAAAAGCCTAGCACCACTGCGTAAACAGAACCCTGCGTTTGCTTATGGCTCTACACAGGAACGTTGGTTAAACGACTCTGTCTATGTGTATGAACGTAAGTTCGGTGACAGCGTAGCGCTTGTTGCAATCAACCGCAGTACTTTAACAGGTTACAACCTAACAGGTTTACTAAGTTCTTTACCTAACGGTAACTATTCAGATGTACTTAACAACAGGTTAAACGGCGAAAGCATCAATGTCTCCAACGGTAACGTGACACCATTCTTCCTAGCACCAGGAGAAGTCGGTGTTTGGCATCATGTTGGAAGCAACGCATCACCTAATATCGGACACGTTGGCCCTATGGTTGGTAAGGCTGGTGAAGTTGTCACTATAGATGGTCGCGGTTTTGGTAGCGCAACAGGTCAGGTTCGCTTTGGTAATCAAACAGCCAATGTTATTTCTTGGGAAGACAGCCAAATCAAAGTCAACATTCCTAGTGCAACTGCTGGTAAGTACGACATCACTGTTAGCAGAAACGGTTTAACCAGCAACGCTTATGACGACTTTGAGGTACTCACTGGAGATCAGGTTTCGATACGCTTTATCGTTAATAACGCGTTTACTACCTTCGGGGAAAATGTTTTCTTAGTCGGTAATCAACACGAATTAGGTAATTGGGACCCGAACCAAGCGATTGGTGCAATGTTTAATAGCGTTATTACAAGCTATCCAACGTGGTACTTCGACGTTAGCGTACCAGCAGGTGAAAATATCGAGTTTAAGTTCATCAAGAAAAATGGCTCAAACGTGATATTCGAAGGCGGAGCCAATCACACCTTTACCACACCAACCAGCGGCGTTGGAACGGTTAATGTGAACTGGCAACAGCCTTAAGATTAGATAACAACAGAGGGATAAATTAACTTTATCCCTCTATCACTCCTTCCTTATTACTCTTTAAGTAGCTGAATAGATCGCAAATCCTGAATACCGTTAATAGCATTACAGGTATCGTAACCAGTAAGAACAACTGCTCGCTGTGTTGTTTGAGCTGTTAAGATAATGCTTAGATAAGCTTTTCCCTCTTCTGTTGTAGGATCAAAAACTAAGTCATAGTTAGGGTGAGTTTGGCAGGTTGCGGGATTAGTTTCTGTTCCATCAACTTGTATCAACACATTCCCTTGATAGACTTGTCCAGTCAATATGTTATCTATTGTTCCTCTATAAACAGGTAGCGCCATGGCATTAGCACTCACCAATGCCGCTAGTAATAATCCAAACTTTTTCATTTAATTATTCTCCATATTCCAATCAATAATATTCTTTCAATACGCTAAACCATAGGAGTCGCTGACAGCTCCTAAATTCAGCTTCTAGTTAACAATCTTCAATCTTGTTACCAGCGGATAGTTATTAACGTCAGTAGCACAGTTACTTGTAGAAACAGCCACACTGATAGGCTTTCCTCTAGCTTCAGCAGACAGCAATACCGACAGGGCATGGTCTACATTCGCAGAGTTAGGATGCACCACGTAAGCACCGTCAGTACAATTATTGGGGTTATGAACAGGAGATTTCGACAAAACAATAACGAATCCCCCTTTATAGCCTGCCACGACTTCCCTAATCTCAAAGCTAGGGCTCCATTCATTAGCCAACGTTGCTGAACTAAACAAAGCACTTAATATTAAAGCCAGATATTTCATTTAAACCTCATTTCCAGATAGTAAAACAATATTTAACGCAATGGCCTTAGCCGTTGAACAGCAATAAGCTTTTGATCGACGTAGCGGAGTAACAGACACGCAATACATTCACTCTCAATTGCGAGAGCGTCTGAAAGTTATCAGTGAAGAATCTGAAGATAGGGGCTAAAAAACTGAAGCGTCCTTGTTCGTCGAATGAATGCATATCCTTCGCGTTTATTAATTAATTCATAGAAATCAGATGTTATCAGAAGTCTAGATTAAGGCGAATGAAATTTTGTCGCGGGATTTTTAATAACGCACTTTTTTAACTTAATTGGACTCAATCCTACTCATTTAGGATGGTGCGTACCTCCCTGTCAGGTTTATTTACAATCCATCCCTAATCATTTTTAATTAACTAAATAAATCACATAATTTCATAGAGTTAGCAATTGGCTTTCATATTGCTTGAAAAACTGTGCTATATAAATAGATAGCTAACTGCCGTTTTGAAGGTTAGGAGATTCAAGACAAACCAGCAGTTAGGTTAGGAAAGTAAAATTTATAACAATAAAACCCAAGATATTGTCCTTTAGCTCCAGTGAGAGCCAATGACGGCATTATGAAATAAAGCAAGGATTGGGGTTTAGGGATAAGTCACTTTGTAACAGCACTGGGGTAAACCTCATCCAGCTGCTCTTACCTTTTATATGAAAACAATGGATAAGTGCGTTATCGCTAGGCGACGCATAAATAGTGTTCTATTTATGCTTTTTACTTCGCCTTCACCTATTGTTCTTCTTCGTCTAACACGACGAAGAAAAGTAGAAAAATATAAAAGGTGTTACGAGTGGAAGTTACATCCAGTCCATTTTTTCTAAATAGCTTTTTCCCAGAAATTGAAGGGCTAAGAGATAGAGCACGCTCTAACCCACCACCTCAGCCTCCGGAGCAAGAGCAAAACTCTCCGACAGTACCGCCAATACAACAACGAAGTGGTGACTTCCTAGTTTTCATTTCTCCAGAAGCGCAGCTCCTACAACAAATTGCTGCTTCACAAGACGAAAGGCAACAGCTCTTTGAAGAAGCCACTAATCAAAACGAGGCGCAAGAAAATGAACCTCCAAACGAATTTGTCAGCGTATCAACCAGCATAGGAGTGTCGACTCGTTTAGGCAGGTTAACTCCAGAGCGAGCTATTGCTATTTATCGATTTATCGATACGTTGAGATAAACATTCACAATATGTCTAAACCAATCTTTATCTGCTGTGCAGTTCTGCTCGCATAAGACTGTTCTCATTAAGTTTTACTAACACACAGTAAAAATCTCCAATTCTCCTCATTCAATAGACAAAACAACAGAGGTAAAAAAAATTAGCAAAGCGGGTTATTTTAGTTTATATTTTCGTCATGATATATTGTATACAATATATCATTTAACAAAAATGAGCGAAATATAACTCACTTAGAACCGGATAAGCTGCCTATTGAACACCTCATAAATAAGCAGCTCGGGCCTGAGTTTCTTTATTTCAAAAGCTCAAAATAGCGTTAGAGAGAATTAGGTTTACGCTTTAAAGGATGTATCAGGAGAAACAATAAGAAGCCGAATACCTGAACACCTCCCTAACTGAACAAAGTACAATGTAAGGTTACGGTTTTTATGAAATTCATGAATTTATACGGCAAGGTCATGATCCCCCTGGGCTTGCTCATATCGACTTTTAGCGCTCAAGCGCAAGACAGTTTTGAGATGTTGGGGAAACAACTAAACAGCGCATCCCAGCATGCGGATGGTCAAAATGATCTCTATTACACAGATTTGTCAGGGCTAGCTGACTTTGCGAAAGAACAAAATCAAAAGGGAGCTTCCTCTTTTGAACTCAATGTTAAATTGAGTGGTCAACATCAATGGAACATGGTTTTAAGCCCAAGCAATGTTTTGGTGAAACCGGTCGCCGGTGTTGACCAGTTCGGCAATGAGATTGATTTAGAAACCAATATTACCTACCAGGGGTATTTAAAAGGCGACCCTACTGTCAAAGTTAGAATGACCATCTCAGATGAGCTTGTTCACGCTTTCATTATGGATGGTGATAACAGCTATGTTTTCGAGAGTAACCAATACAATACCGAAGCTTTAACTGTTTCAAAAGTCGATGACTCTAATAGCACAGGTCATGCAGCTTGTGGTATTCCAGAACATGCCAACCTACCAGGCCACAACCATGAAGAGGATGGACTTACGCCAAAGCTACCAGGCTTTGTGCCCAGTGAACTGTTATCGTCTGACATTTCTAGCGCTAATTTGAGCATCGAAAATATTGATACAACGGTTGCTGAAGTTACAAACGACATAGGTATTGTTAGATGGGCAGTCGTCTGTGATGTCGAATGTCAGGACTTTAGAGGTAGCCAAGCCGGTGTCAATGCGGACCTGCAAACCATTGTTAACGTTGTGAACGGCTATTACGCACAATACAACGCCGTTTATGAGCTACAACCCACTATCTTTATTTCGGGTAACACCAATCCTTGGACCAATTTCCCCAGAAATCAATCCGCTCACACTAACAGTTTTCAGGCTTGGGCTTCTCAAAATATCGATGTAGAACACAATGTTGGTATGTTGTTTACGGGAGTCGATCAGAATGGTATCAGCTTCGCATTTTTAGGCCATATGTGTACTTTTGATGATTTCCGTTATGGCATGCACGCATACAGCTTCCCACTCTCACTTCAACAAAAAGCGAATATCGTAACCCACGAGCTAGGACACCTATGGGGAGCCAACCATATCGATCCTCCTGACAGTGCTTACATCATGAACTTTCAGATATTCGATGGTAATTTAGATTGGAAAGACACAACACAAACCGTTATCAATAACGCACGCTTGCAGTTTGATGGTTGTTTAGCAGGTGGCGGTCCTGTTGACCCTTATTGCCCTATTCAGATCGGCTTAGGTGCAGCTGGTACAGATTGGATAAACAGCGTTGCCGTTAATGGTTCTATCATCGCACAAGATAACGTCCGCTCTTTACCTCGTGGTGACAATACTACCACTATTATCAACATGGACCGCGGCGAATCCACGCAATTATCGGTCAACCTCAACAACAACTTTGACCAGACAATTGTTGCTGTTTATGCCGATTGGAATCAGGATAACGACTTCAATGATCCCGGTGAAGTTGTTGCTAGCCAACGAGCTAATCAATCCACCTTTAACTTCAATATCACACCGCCAAGCAATGCTGCATCAGGTAATACCCGATTACGTATTCGCCTCTCATTTGATGGAAACGACGAGTATGGTGCTAATGGCGAAAACCTTCCTGCATGTGGACAAACGACTTTTGATGGCGGTGAAGTAGAAGATTACACAGTGAATGTCGCTGGTGGTGGCGGTGTTCAAACACCTACGGCGCCTAATAGCTTATCCGCAACAGCGGTATCTGACTCTCAAATCAATATCAGTTGGAGCGATAACTCTGATAACGAGACAAGCTTTGAACTTCAACGTGCTTTAGGTAATGGTGTCTTCTCAACCATAACAACACTTGATAGCAACACAACTAGCTTCTCAGACAGCGGCTTGCAGCCAGGAACACAATACCGCTATAGAGTTCGTGCCAACAACGGTGCGGGCAGCTCAAGTTTCTCAAATACTGGAAGCGCAACAACTACAGATGGTACGCCACCTCCTCCACTTGAGTACTGCGCAAGTAGTGGCGGTGACACATTCGAGTTTATCTCCCGTGTCGAAATAGGTAACTTCAGCAATGACAGTGCAGCTGATAGTTTTACACCTTTCACTGATTTTACAACGCAAACAATACCACTCAATATTGGCAATAATAGTGCAACACTAACACCCGGTTATCGCCCTAATCGCAATGATTTAGAAGCTTGGGTTGTCTGGGTGGACTTGAATCAGGACGGTGACTTCGAAGATGCCAATGAAAGAGTCACATCACCTGTTAGTGGCAGAGGCCCAATAAACACAAATATCAGTATCCCTTCCTCTGCTGCTGGAGTCACAACACGTATGCGTATCTCAATGCGCTTTAATCAAGAAGCAGCTGGCCCATGCGCTAATTTTGCTTCGGGTGAAGTTGAAGACTATAGCGTGACTATAGCCGGTGAGAATGGAAACCAAGCACCTACAGCTAACGCTGGTGGATCGTATTCTGGTTTAGTCAATCAAAGCATTGCATTTAATAGCAATGGCTCGTTTGACCCCGACGGCAACATCACAAGTTATAACTGGGATTTCGGTGATGGAAACAACAGCACAGTAGCCAACCCAAGCCATAGTTACTCTGTTGCAGGAAGCTACACGGTAACACTCACTGTTACCGATGATCAGGGAGCGCAAGACACAGATACCGCAAACGTTACCGTGAATTCTGTCAGTGGCTCAGCGGTGCCTGACGCTTGTGCGACTGGTGGTGTGATAACCGGCGGCCGACTAACACCTGGAGAGGCTGCTTGTTTGAATAATCAGTCACTCATTTGGTTAAGTATCCCCGATGTCAGCGGTCAGGATAGTGTTGCTATTACTATTGGTAATGGGACCGGTGATTTCGATCTTGAGTACAACAACGGTTCTTTTCCCAATGCGAACAACAGTAACAATAGCGATGCTGTTTCCGCAAATGTAGGAAACAACGAATGTATTGTTGTGACTAACAATCCAGATTTCTGGGGTTATCTCAAGGTAACTGGCGGTGGCACTGGTGCCTCTATTATTGTCGACTTCAACACTGCGAGCTGTCGCCAATAACATCAGTGACAACACATCCTTGATCAAACCTAGCTTGAGGCCACTTTTCGCACCTGAGAGTGGCCTCTTTTTTAACTCCCTATCATTGCCTCAAAAAGGAACCTGAGGCCAAAAATTCTACCATCGCCTAAAAACTGTCTACACTTTATTAAGTTTTATACATTTTGCGTGTCTAAGGATAACGACTTGTTTATTGAAGACGACGACCATGACAGTGAACGTCAGGATGCTATCCAAGCCATATTAAATAGCGCCATGGGTAGTGCCGTTCAATCATTAGCAACGGTAGTTGGTAGCCAAGTTGAAGTGACAACGCCAAAAACACATTGGGTTAACAAAAATAACTTGAGAGAAACCCTCAGCGGATTGAAGTTACCAGCTCGTTCCATTGTGATGCGCCAATCCTTTCGTGGTCAGTTACGCGGTGAAATCATTATCCTGCTCGAACACGGCGCAAAGCATTATCATCTCGGTGAAGCCATGGGCTATGAAGACGACATGTCCACACTCAATATTCAGGAACTAACGCTAGAACTCGCCAATGTTTTATCGGGAACTTGCATCAAAGGCCTTTCCGAAGAACTCAATATCACACTGCATTTTGGCGCTCCATCATTACTCAGTGAACAAGCATCTGTTGACGAAATATTATCAGGCAAAAATTTACGTTGGACTGATGCACTATTTATGGATGTTGGCTACACCGTAAGCAGCATAGAGATGAAAACTCACCTGATTCTTTGCATGGTCGAAGAGGATTCTCACGAACTCTACCGAATTATCGATCTGCAATTGGAGCAATAATGAAGACGCTTCTGGAGCAAACTTTCTCTCAGGTCAACATAGGCATTCTCGTCGTTGATAAGCAATACATCATTACGCTGTGCAATGACTTTATTACCAATCACACACAACAAGACAACACAGAAATAGTAGGGAGCTACCTATTCAACACCTTCCCGACTTTACCTAAAAAGTGGCTGCAGCGTCGTATCGACAGCATAGTGCTACTTAAGAACTCTAGCTTTATCAGTTGGGAACAACGCCCATCCCTATTCGACTTTGCCAGTAGCCGCCCTATTACAGGCATCAACGAAAAAATGATTCAAAACTGCACCTTGTTTCCCATTCTTGATGACGAAAACCAGGTATCTCATATTTGCATCACTGTCACTGATGCCACAGCAACCGCAGTCACCCAGCTGCGGCTCAAACAAATATCCAATCGATTAAACAAAGAAAAGAAAGAGCAACAGCGCTTAATAGATAAGCTAGAAGAAACCAAAAACCAACTCTTACAATCTGAAAAGATGGCATCTATTGGACAACTGGCAGCCGGTGTAGCACACGAAATCAATAACCCGGTTGGATTTATAAAGTCGAACTTCGCCTCGTTAAAAAGTTACGCAGAAGACATTAACAGTGCCATCGGCAAGTACAACGATATTATTAGAACGCTAGAGAACGAAGTTGTCTACGAATCCGTTGATAACATCAATAATGAGCATGACGTCGAATTTGTACTAGAAGACATTACAAGCTTGCTCACTGAGTCTTTTGATGGAATTAGCCGCATTGAAGATATTGTGAAATCGCTCAAACACTTTTCGCGCGCTGATACTAATCAGTGGGAAAAGACAGATATCAACCAAGGTATAGAAGAAACGCTTAAAGTTGTCGCACATGAGCTGAAATATATTGCTGAAGTCGAGAAAAACTTTGGAGAACTTCCGCCTGTAGAGTGTTTGCCCATGCAAGTTAACCAAGTGCTTGTTAACTTGCTCGTTAACGCAGGTCAAGCCATCGGCCCTGACAAAAGCGATGGCAAAATAACCATTACTACTCAGCATAAAAACCAATATGTGGCGATTGTCATTAGTGATAATGGAAAGGGCATCAATGAAGAAAACCTCGTTAAGATCTTTGACCCGTTTTTTACCACCAAAGCTGTTGGCCAAGGAACAGGACTAGGATTATCCCTTTCCTATAACATTATCAAAAAGCATAGTGGCGATATTACTGTCGAAAGTGCACTAGGTAAGGGCACTAGCTTCACGATCAGCCTGCCTATCACACAGAATGCAGATGACGAGCTTGACAGCTGATCATTTACATCAATTCAGAAATCAAACACGCACAACTGACAAGCGTTAACCGAACGCTAAAAGGAACTGTCAGGAAGTTTTACAGTTTTATTACAGCCTGACAGTTGTTACCCCCTAACTGTTTGATATTAAAAACTTTGTAAATTCAGGTGTGAAGATTGCTATGTCATTCACGGGAAACGGCGGTAGGTCCCCCTAAGCTAACAAGAATTAAAAAATTTAGGGGGTAGCCTTCATGCCAAGACATAACTCACTTCTATTAATAGTCCTTTAGGATTTCGTTAGATTTAATTATTCAATATACTTTCCTGAGGAAAACTATATTTTTAATATTTCATAGCTGTCTATTTTAAACATTATCTTGCCCTGTCAAAGTTCTGAAAACTTTATTGAAAATCCAAATGTTATAGAACGAAACTGCTAATGCAAAAACTAAAGTCACGTTCATCCACGTCTATAACTATAACGTTATTCAATAGGGTTCATAATTAATTCAGTTAAAATTCAGAAGGCTGAATCTACGATTATTATAACTTCAATGAGGAGTGATAATATGAAACCGTTCGTCGTTAGCTTATTAATATTGTTGTTTATTTCACCTTTGGCACAGGCACATCATAGTCGAGGTTACTACAAAGCCAGAGTCTTAGATGTTACGCCAATATACAGATATAAAACTGTTAAGGCCCCTCGGGAAGTTTGCTATGAAAGCCGCGATAGACACAAACCTCATCGCAAAGCCATCGTCGTAGGAAGCGTTATCGGAGGCACAATTGGACACGCAACCGGAAAGCGTGGCAACAAAGGCATAACAACCTTAGCGGGCGCGATTATTGGTGGCGCAGTGGCAAATGAGCTCACACATGACCGCCACGACCACGATAGCTACTATTGCGAAACCCATTATAAAAAAGTTAAGAAAGTTCCTGTATTAAAGGGGTATGACGTCACCTACAGATACAAAGGTCGAGTATATAGCGCCTTTAGAGAACATAAGCCAGGTAAGCACATTAAAATTTACTAATAGAATGTCGACTTAGCTCGCATTAACTCTAATAACGGACTAACCCCTTGTAGGAATCGGCATTCATGGAAGTTAAGCGACTGCTTAAGCTTCCACAATGAATTTCAAGTTTATGGCCATCGGGATCAAGTACGTATAGCGATTGGCCTTCACTTTTATTAACTTTCCATTCTTTTACTCTGGCAGTTCGTAACCGCTCAACAAACATAGGAAAGTCATCTTCCGCAATATCAAACGCAATGTGAGTATAGTCTGCGTTTGGTTTCACCTCATCAACAGACAAGCAAAACCATAAATCACCTAAAGATAAATAAGCGCCAAATTCCCACTTGGCATGCGCTTTCATACCAAGCAATTCGGTATAAAACCTAAATGAGTGCTCAATATTGCTAACCGCCACCGTGATATGGTTTATTCCTTTAAGCACAACTTATTACCTAGATTATTTAGCTTTAAACAATGGGTTGTATATCAGTCCCAGGCTATTGCCAAAAGGATCTGTTACTGTGCCTAGTCTTATACCGCCACCAACATCAGCAATGGGTGATTCAGCACTAGCACCGAGCTTTATGAGTCTTTTATACTCAGTATCTATATCTTCAACGCCCCAATAAGCAATGACATTAGAACCCTCTCCAAATGCATCCGATTTAGGCATTAGGCCTAACTCAAATCCTCGAACATTAAACCCAACATAATAAGATTCGTCAAAGTAAGGGCTCACTGCAAAAGCTTTTGTATACCAATCTTTCGCCGCCTCTAAATCACCGACAATATAAATTGCCGTTCTAAGCCCCAACATCTTTGATTTTTGAGGTTCATCAGCCCTCAAAACGGTTGGTGCAAATAGGCTAAGAGAGAGTAAAACGGTAAGAATAAACTTCATTGTTAATTATTTCTCCAGAATCATGACAAGGTTATCCCCCAAAAGGTAACTGAGTTTCTAACGACCTCAATTTATGAGTAATAGAGAATAAGCGCTATTGGGAATACCATAAACATTTATCACCAAGGATCAATACATTAGCTATGTTGAAGCAATAAAACCGCTAGCCATTTTTGTGGCTAGAGCAATACCAGAATAGCGGCACCAATCGCAAGTGTGATAAATAACCAACCTAAACCAGATGATTGATTCGGGCTTGCTGGACGGATATTTTCATCTATTGTTGAGTCGTTTGAAGTTTGACTTTCTGCCCCTAGTCTCCGATCGGAATCAACTGGCTCAGGTACAAGAGTTCCAACCATTTGTTCTGACTCAACTTCGTCATTAAGTGACACAAACAACTGTTTTACCACGCCACAGTCTGCTGCCGTAATTTCTAAAACGACTTTATTCGTTTCTATATCCAAAAGTCGTCCATCTAATTCGACAAAGTCTCCCTCTTTAACGTGTATATTGGATATTTTTGCAGCAGTTACACTATCGGGGAGTTTAGGAACTCTAATATTGATTAAAGGCACAATTTATCTCGCTAGGAATACATAGTGAATAATGGCACATCGCATATTTTCTATAGCATCATAACGAGAATGGGATAAGCCGCGCTAGACAAGATGTCAGTGATTCACTGCCCTACTTCTATATTTATCTTTATACATATTGGAATCAGCGACTTCTAACAACTGCTCTACAGTCTCTCCATCTTTTGGGTAGCTCGATAAACCAATGCTGGCTGATATATTAATATGTTCATTTTCGTAAGGGATTGGGGTATCAAAAGTACAAGCTAATTTCTGTTTAATCTGCTTGGAACAGATTTTACTGTCGAACAGTACAACAAATTCATCCCCGCCAACTCTAGCAACAAGATCATGACTTCTAACAACTTCATTGAGACGATTAGCGATAGTTTTTAATACCTGATCACCAACCTGGTGTCCAAAGGTGTCGTTAACCGGTTTAAAGCCATTCAAATCAACGTAAGCCAGAGAAAACTCCGTACTATTCCGCCTAGCTTTCACTAATTCATACTCTGATCGTTCGATCAGCAAGTTTCTATTGGCACAGTGTGTCAGTTGATCATAAAGTGCCATATGTTTCAGCACTGCTTCATTTTTCACTTTCTCAGAAATATCGCAGAACAACGCTATTAACTGGACTTCATTATCAACATGAATTTCAGATACCACCAAACGTGCCGGAAAAGTAGAAAGATCCTTACGAGTCGCATTAATTTGAGTTTCCTGCCCTTCTCTCTTTCCAATACTCCTTATGTCCAGGCTATGTTCCCACTCTTGCCCTATCAGCATAGCAATATGCCGACCAATCAACTCTTGTTCGGTATAACCAAAAATAGCTTCAGTAACAGGATTGCAAGCCAGAATCTTTCCTTGGCTATTAAGACGAATGACAGAATCAAATAGAGAAGCCAAAGTTGCAGTGTTAATTGACTCTTGCAACGACAGTGACTTTTTCACAACACTTAGCTGCTTTTGTTCAACCTTCACCAAGCGTTGAATATCGATTTTTTGTGCCAGAAGTTCCTTTATTTCTCGTAGCTCATGAACATGCCTCAGCTCTTTTTCGACAATCGACTTAAGCTGTCCCAGCATGTCGATAAGAGCATCAGAATAATCAGTGGGTTTAGTGTCTATGACACAAAAAGAACCGAACAATGAACCATCGGGCCAATAAAGCGGATACCCTAGATAAGAGCGAACAGGTCCAGCGCAAACGGGGGGAGCATCAAACCAATCCTTATCGCTACCCGCATTTTTAACATAAAGCTTATCGTTAGTTTCGACGATACGGCGGCAAAAACTTTTCATATCCCAAGGCCACTGGCTACTGCTCTCAAGGAAGTTATCTTCATTGCTACTAGTACGCACAACATTGAAGGTATCGTGTCGGTATTGGACGATAACGCCTGAAGCAGCGTCATACATCTCAGCCAGCATATCGACCAAGCTCTCCCACTGGGAAAAATCCAGTTCTTCCGGAGCATGCTCAACAATACACTGCTCTGCATTCATCATTTGCCACATCTCCTAAAACTAACAGTACAGCTCCAACAAGATAAGATTAGCGGATCTGGATGAACGTACCATTAGCTATTAGGCGTATATATAAGCTTGCGATGTTCAATGACATTCGACGTGATCAGTCGGAACAAAGCAAGATTGTTCATTTATTAACCACAAGTATAGTCAAGAATGGGGAGTTGGTTGGGATATAAGGTGAGATTGCTCTGTTGATATACAGAGAATGCTAAGACTTTTAATTGAGCTCAACAAAAAACAATAATGACATTAACCAAATTACAAAAATGTAATTTTCAAGCACTCCTTCAATATCCATCCCATAAAGAATTGGACAAGCAACTAGGATATTAATTTCTTGCAAAGTTTCTCAATCGGCTTTTCTATGAAAGTTAACTCCTTTCTGCTCCTTCATACTCCCATAAAAAATGTTTTGAAATATCAAAACACATCCCTTCCCAGCTTACTCCAATACAAGTGGATAGGATCTTATTTATCTCTTTGATAACCACATCCCATGAATAATAAGGGATAACTAAAAGATACTTTTTATCCTCCAACATAGAGATAGTTCTCTGCGTAACCACATGAAGCTGAAAGTTATTAGTAGCTTCATGCCCTTCAACCCCAACAGAGATATTGAGCCAAAAATCTACTTCAGATAAATCTTCGAAGATCCAAGAATCAATTGGATCGTAATCAGCACAATCATATGCTCTAACTAAAGGAATATACTTTTTCAGCATCCCACACACCTTGAATAATTAGGGCAGAGATACCGGTTACTCCCAATGCGCTTTAACATAGCTAAGCTTACCATCGAACTCACTTATATAATTAGCTTCACCAGCCTTGTACTGCATTTTACTTAACTGCAAAACCCTTCCGTCATAAAAAACTACCTTTAACTCCATTTCCCCCATTTGATACTTGGTGGATACCTTAGTCTCATAGGTACCTTTGGATGACCAGTTTGAATCATCCACCCAAATGGTTGTTCTTAGTCCTTTTTCGGAAACTATAATTCGCTCAATATTTAAGCTATCCATAGCGCTAAACTTCAAGTGAAACGCATATTTAGAGCCAAAAAGCTGTATCCCTGCCATCACTGTCAGAGTTAAAACTATAGTTTGGACGATTTGCTTGGGCACTTATTAATATCCTCAAAAACAGAACTAGAGCGCCCGTCAATTACTATTAACCATCCCTTGTAGTTTTAGCACCGTATTAAGATTTCTCGCTGTCACTGGTAAACCAATACAACTCTCAACTTTAGCAGCAAGCTTTGAGCGCCCAACACCATCTGGTGCGTGCAGATAAAATACGTTTTCCTTTATCACATATTCTTCTGATGCAAGCTTCAAAGCATCCAGCTTTTCAAAGTCCGATAGCTTTATTTCTTGATTGCAAAAGTAAAAATGACAAGCTTTTCCTTCAGCTTCACTAAAAGGGTTATTTTCGATAGCCCTTTCTAAGTCAGTTAGTGTTAACACCAGTACTTCAGGCTTAAACCCAAAGTTAGTCTCGACGAGAGATGAGATTTCACTTTCAGATTTATTCGCACCTTTGAAAACAACATTTCCACTCTGAATGTAAGTTCGCACATCCTCGAATCCATTTTTGTGCATGCTTGAAACTAGGTCTTTCATAACAACCTTGTTTCGCCCACCAACATTAATCCCACGAAAAAGTGCGATATAGGTATTCATAGAAAAGATCTCTCAAACCTTTATAGTACAAGCGCTCATATCATTGATGTTACAAGCCACTTCCATCACTACCAGCTCCGCTGCCGTCGCTATGGCCACCACCAAACTGCCTTGAGGCACTAACAGGCATATCCTGTGAATGGTGAAAAATAATGAGTGCTATTGCGGCAACGACAGGGAAAAGCCATACAAGAGTGATCTGAGCACACTTTTGAAAAACTTCTAAATCATCGCGTTTAGCCAGATACACTGAAGCACTTATGTTCAACAACACAATGACTATGAGCATCAAATATAAATAATTGAAATTCATAACGATCCTTCACCTTTTTAATTTCTGTCCAACAATACATATGCATTAATAATGCTAATTAAAGTATTAGCTCTTAATTTAACCCCCAAAGAGTTCTTTGTTTATTCAAAGCAAGCGGGTAGCGCAATTCATTTAAATAGACCTTTGCTCACCTTCCTCGGCTGAGCATCTAAAAACAAAACCAGATCCTTCACAGTAGCTACTTGCTCGAAGTAAGGGTTTACTTCGACATTCCCTGTTTCTATGCCTAGCCTATCTGCAACATCCCAGTAAATATCATCAATATCGTCTGGATGTATACGGTACGTTTCTTCAAACTTATCGTCAGCTTTGATAGGGAATGGTTCACCTCCAAACTTTCCTAACAGGAGCTGAACTTCATTCCAGACTTCCCTCATAATTTTCGTATCAACAACTCTATAATTAAAGGAACGCGCATACTCACAAATATTGGCCTGTCCGCGCCCCAACGCAATCTTTTTCATCCGACGATGTTCTATAAAAGAAGAGATAGAAAAGAAAAGTAAACATACAAAAATAGCGAAGAGTACATTCATGGGACGCCTCAAATACGGTAATGCAAATCTTATTTAGTTTTTAGTCACCCTAACCCAGTTAGCTGACTCGCAATTGTTGTCATCTATGCCAAATATTTTTACATTGAAGCCTGTAGCTTGAGCAGAAAGCAACATTGCGAATGCTCGCTCAAACGACTCCTTGGATTGGGAGTTGCTCTCTTTAAAACGAATTGGAGCATTGTTACAGGCTCCTGAGCCGGTAACCCAGACGACAAATTGGCTTGTATTTTGAGATGTGTTTTCAACACTTATAACAGTTCCTACATTTATTAACTCCCCCGAAAATGCGGAAGAACTAAATATAAGTAGAGCAAATAAAATTGATTTCATGGCAAACCCACCGTTTGAAAAAAGTAAACGTAATGACTTAGTTAAAATATAAGTATTTTTTGGCTGAATTGACGCCAAAGAAGATATAACTTGTCGTTATCAGATTTAAATGACGAACTAACAACATCTTATTTCCTTGAGGATTAGGGTGCATGTCCTTTGCCTTTTGCGTGTTAGTTAATTTGGATACCAATAGTGACAGACTTTTACGTTGAGTTGAATTAGTTTTTAGCGTTCAAAATGATAGAGACAATTACTTTCTTCGAGGCGATATAAACGCAAAGACCGAATTAATCGAAGTCCCAGATATATATAGGCAACTATTGCTAGTAATTTGCCCTTCACTCCAAATTAGGTGGAACACGATGCTTAGTGCCTTGCTCGTAGGCATAAGATAGTTTGATCAATACCGGTTCACTATACATTCTGCCAAGAAATTGAAGTCCGGCAGGCAAGTTACCGTATGTGTATCCCATAGGAACAGTAAAGGCAGGTTGTCCTGTATGAGGCGAGATAATTTGGTTGCTATCTCCTTTATATCCTTCTTCGAAAGCATCAACTAAAGCCGGCTTATGGTTCCAGGTAGGGTATATCAACGCATCCAAATTCAATCGTTCCATCTCATCCTCAATAGCGTCCCGAAAAGCAACGCGCCGCACATCGGTATAGGCATTTTCGCAGGCAATGTCTGGGTTACTTGCTCTTCCACTGTTATCGACAAAGTAGTTCAGCGACTCTTCTGCATACTCAGAGCTAGTGCCAATACGAATGATGTCTTCTAAAGTCGTCAAAGATTCATCCTTCACAAACTCGTCCAAGTAGGCTTCAACGTCAGCTCTAAAAGAAGCACACCATTGATCCGTTCTCAACTCGTCAAAATCTTTAACATGAACCGTATCAATAACCGTTGCGCCCAATCGCGATAAATCATCGATTGCCTTACTAAATAATTGGCTTACTTGTGGGTCAACATCATTGTCGCTTAGCTGACGTAAAACACCGATTCGAGCTCCCTCAAGCCCATTCTTCACCAAGTATTGCAGGTAATTATCATCGACTTTCCCTTTTGAATAAGCTGTCAGAGGATCTTTCGGATCATATCCAGCAATCACATCTAAAACCCTAGCCGCATCTTCAACCGTCCGCATCATAGGTCCAGCTGTATCATTTCTTAAATACAGAGGCACAATACCGCTTCGGCTGGTCAACCCTAAAGTAGGTCTGAACCCAACCAATGCATTGTGAGAAGATGGCCCTCGGATAGAGTTACCGGTATCCGTCCCTAACCCAATCACTCCCATATTCGCGGCGATGGCAACTGCCGTGCCACCACTAGATCCCGCTGGTACATGCGCTAAGTTATAGGGGTTTCGAGTTGTGCCAGCAGTCGAGCTTTCAGTATGCATAGCACTGAACGCCCACTCAGCCATATTGGATTTGGCCAGCACAATTCCACCAGCTTCAATTAACTTTTCCAAGATGAAAGCATCGTTATCCGCAACAAAATCTTTCAGTGCTAAGGCACCAGCTGTAGTGGGTAAACCCTTAGTATTAAAATTATCTTTAACAATAATTGGTATGCCGTGCAGAGGTCGCAACTTACCTGTGCGTTTAAACTCTTCATCGAATTTTTGAGCAATGCTGACAGCGTCAGGATTAATCACTGTTATGGCATTAGTTTTGGAATCAAGCTGCTTAATTCTATCAATGTAAGCATTGACCAAAGCCTCACTGTTGTATTTCTGTTGCTTGTAAGCTTGGTGAATCTGCTTGATCGTCAGCTCATTTAAGTCAATAGTGTTATCAATAGCCGGGGGCTCTGCACATGACGCCAGTAGGCACAAAACAAAAATAGCTATTGCCGACCGATAAAGCCGCTTAACCACCATATAACACCTCTTAACCATCTTATTTTTATACCTTCAAATCATAGAGATTTAACTTGGAAATGAAAATCTATTCGCGGGAAGAAATGTTGACTCAAGTGTAAAAGGTATCGAGGCTCTGGTCGTTGTTTCTCATCCACCTAGTCGCTATTCTCTAGAAACCCTAATCAAGCTGAATTGCCTATTTCTCATGCAACTACGTTTCTTACTATTATCAATTTTGATTGGTACCCAGTTATCGCTATCCCTCGCTTTTGCTCAAAAGGTGACGGTTTATAAAGGGGCTACACTGCTAGATGCATCACGAGAAAAACCGATTGAAAACGCAGTTCTTGTGATCAGCGAAGGACGTATTCAAGCTGTTGGCCCAGCTAAAGAAATTCCGATACCTCAAAATGCCAGCATTGTTGATGTGAAAGGACGTTGGATTATCCCTGGGTTAGTCGATTCACATATGCACTTTTCACAATCAGGTAGTTTATATACCAGGCCTGACGGACTTGACCTTAGAACAGTGAGATCTTACGAAAGCGACAGGGCGCATTCTGACACAGAGTTAACAAATACTTTTCGTCGCTATCTCGCATCCGGTGTAACAGCAGTTGTTGATGCGGGTGGCCCAGCTTCAAACATATCAATTCGAGAGAAAGCTAGCCAAACCAATGGGTTAGCTCCAAGAATTGCGCTTGCTGGCCCCTTACTTGCCACATTAACGCCCGCTTTCGCAGAACGTGTTGAAAGATTAGACTTAGGCAACGACCCTACGATCATCCCGGTAACAACGCCTCAGCCCAGTCGAGAGCTTGTAAAAGAGCAGTTAGCATTAAAGCCAGACATTATTAAGGTTTGGTATATTGCTTCACCTGGTCGTCCAGCAACACAAAGCTACGATACTGTCGCTGCAATTATTGATGAAGCTCATAAAAACGGCGTTCGCGTCGCAGTGCATGCAACCGAACTTGAAACAGCTCGTTTAGCAGTTAAAGCGGGGGCCGATATCTTAGTGCATACCGTTGATGACAAACCTGTAGATGACAACTTCGTTGCCGCACTAAAAGAGAAGGATGTTATTGTGATGACAACGGCTGTTGTTTACGAGCACATAGGCCAGTTGCGCTCTCGACAAGTCGAATTAACACCTATTGAAAAGACACTAGGAGACCCATTTGTTATATCGACTTGGGAGGAAACTTCCCCGGAAAACAAAAGTCCCGCCATTGCTGAAGCCATTAATGCTCGAGTAGAAACAATTCTTAGCAACCTTAAAACATTAGCTGATGCAGGCGTTCGAGTCGCAGTGGGCACTGACGCAGGCAATCCAGGAACTTTGCATGGCCCATCCATTCATCGAGAGCTTGCGTTACTGGAAGGAGCAGGGTTTACACCTAAACAGATTTTAAAAGCCGCAACAAAAGATGCTGCTGGCGTCTTTTCTGAAAGCGTGGACTTCGGAACATTAGAAACAGGCAATAAAGCGGATTTCCTTGTCCTGAATGCTGATCCAATGCTTAGTGTTAATGCTTATCAAGCGATCGATACTGTTGTCTTAAACGGTCATGCACGATCACCAGAAACATTAGCACCATTCTCGCCAGCAGCTCTGGTTCAAAAGCAACTCGATGCCTATAACGCACATGACATTGATGCATTTGCAGCAACTTATTCAGAAGATGTCGAGCTATTTAACCTGCCTCAAGTAGAGCCTTCATCGACTGGGCGCAAAGCACTCAGATCATCCTATGGCAGCTTTTTTAAAGAAGTTAAACCCCATTGTCGCGCTCTATCACGAATCGTAGAAGGGAATTTTGTCATCGACCAAGAATTCTGCCAGTTTGGAGAAGGCAGATTACGAGCTACAGCCGTCTATCAAGTTGAAGATGGGTTAATTCGCCGAGTTTGGTTTGCCAGCAGGCGATAGATAACTCTTGTCTCTTTTGGAAGCCAGTGTTACAGATACCGAATAACGTTAATAACACTGGCTTTAATTTAAAACAAAGCCTAATTAATAGCCGCCTTTTTATTTACAATTCTGATTATAAAAATCCACTAATGCTTGCACTTCATTAAGGTCAAATCGTAAAGCATTTTCGTCGTAGTTGCCGTCTGAGTAGTCACAGCCACCAAGGTAGTCTTTTAGCTTCGAGGCTTTACGCTTTTCTTTCACCAGTGGTCCGAATTTAAAATTGAAGGCTTTTTTCTGCTTACTACTTTTAATAAAGAAAGCTTTCGATGCGGGCTCTTGGTAAACAGAAAGAGTTCCATTAACTGAAACTTCGCGCATAAACTTGTTCCCCTGATTAACGCTTATCTCAAGCGCATCATTACCCGCAGCCGCTAATAATCCATTACTTTTAATTTGTAATCCTTGGTAGCAGCTCTCCTGACCTTCTTCAACATACACACAAAAACGATTATTTTTCTTAGCAGACAACGTCTTACGCTTCATTTTTTGTTTGCTGTTGAGGTAATCAATTCTTATCTTCGCCCCTTCGCCATCACCACTTAAGTCAATAATGTTTGGACCACTAAAAGGGTCATCAGGGTCGTATACGTCCAGCTCTTCAAACATCACTGTAATCTTCCCATCGTAACGCTCACCTTTGTAATCAATGGCATACCCTTCCTGTTCATAAAGATTGGACGAATTTGCCTTAGCAGCCTCGTAGTTAATCCGAGCTTCAGCTTTAACACCGGCTTTGTATTGAGCTAATATCTCTTGTGCTTGATGCCCCATACGAATATCACGCGTATGCAGACGGCGAACAAGTTCGACAACGAACTCTCGAGTGCCATAGAGGGAACCAGGGCTGAAGTTGTTTTTCGACTCGTAAAGCATAGGCTCATTAAGAAACTGAGAATCAACCTTTACTTCGTCAAAAGGGTTTTGGGTCACAGTTGCTATTTTCACATCATCTAAATCACGTAAGACAAGTGTCTTTGCATCTGAGAATCGATAAGCTCCGATTAAACCTTCAGGTAACTTAGCGCTCTCATCAGATTTTCTGAATATTTTTTTGCATCTGCATCTACTGTTATTCCTAAAGATGCGGTCTTTTGAAACTGCGCTTCTTGCTCAGCTAAATCCGCGGCAGCCGCAATTTGTTTTTGCTGGCTTGCACGAACTCTTTGTTGTGAAAAGTACTCATCAAGCTTGCTTTGATTGACAACTCCTTTTGCATCGAAAAAACCAAGGCGTTTCATAAGAAATTCCGTAACGGCCTTCTTCACGCTCAAGGTAAAGGAAATATACTCTAAGTCGACTTCATTGGCGTATGAGCTACCATCGGTTTTCAGTACCAACCATTGAAATGAGTTCTCATCATCCACCCGTTCAAAAAGATAGGATGCAGTAACAAATACCTTGCCTGAGCTGGTATCAGTGAAGATATAAGTATCGGTATCATCCTTTTCGACCTTCAGCGGCGTTTTCTTTTTATCGATATAGATGAAGTCTCGTTTAATTTTTACCTTATTCGCAAGGGCATCGAATGGTGTAAACAGGAGGGCTGCTATAAATGCAAACGTCAAACTCTGTAAAAAGTACTTCTTGATAACAGTGCTCATCTGATTCCTTTTATTATTTTATTTCGTAACTTTCAGCTTTAGCATAACGAAAAGAATCTGATGAATAAACACCCACAGCGTATCGTCCAAGCTATACAACAATAGAGAAGACAGACAAATAAACTCTATCTAATTAAGCGCTTACCTCTCTAACAGGATAATCTTAAATACTTAACTACTCGTTTGAGCTAGACGATAAGTCACTTCGGACTTGGCGAGCATATTCCGCAGAGACAGTATCGTTACTTCTGTTATCCCAGGCATTTCGGACATAGCTAAGGAGATCAGCCACTTGATTATCATCCAAACTTTTGGCGAAAGAAGGCATTGCACTGCGACCAGATAGAACAACTTTTATTACATCTTGGCTGTCACTGGTGGCAACTAATGGGTTTCTATTAAGAGCAGGAGCACCGACAAGCGCTTGCCCTTGACCTTCACTCAAATGACAAGCCGCGCAGGTGCTACGGTAAACTTGATAGCCTCGGTCAAGTTGCTTCAGCTGTTCTGCGGTCCAGGTAACATCAGGTCTCGCCCAACGTTGTTCAGGAGTTAATTCTGATCTTGGATCTTTTCTCTCACTACACCCTGCTATTAAGCCAATAAGAACAAAGGCTAATAATCCCAAACCCTTACTGCTTATTTTTGTATTTCGTGTCATTTATATAATTCTCTACTTCGCTCTGCATAATATGGAACGACTTACTTCATATTCTTATTCGTTAATATATTTGCTTAATCTCAGGTTACTTAGCAAACACCTTACCGCCAATCATTTTAAAAGTCGGGGTTCCTCTTATCAGAGTATCTCTCGCAAATTGAGCATTACATTTAGGACAATGACAAGGTTGAGTCGTAAAGTCCTTTTCAATACGTTCTTTAAAGCATTTCACTAGAGCCCCTTTACCACCTTTACGATAGCGAAATAGCTGTGTACGGCATTGTTGGCAATAGATATCGACGGTGGTCGTCGGGCCTTTTTTATTGGGTTTTGCCATTGTTTCTGCGTGTTGCTCCAAGCAACTTTGTTTGAGTAGTACCAAGGAGATACTCTACCTTGTACTCCAGCTAATTACCTAACTTTAAAGATGTTAGTCAGACTGCAAACTATACCCTTTAAAATACCCTTTGGAATCGAAAGTAACGATTAGCCACTCGGAGTCGATGGCCATATAGGAATCTCTCTGAGGACCGGTGGGATAAGACAAGC
This sequence comes from Alteromonadaceae bacterium M269, assembly GCA_004353515.1. Taxonomy (GTDB): domain Bacteria; phylum Pseudomonadota; class Gammaproteobacteria; order Enterobacterales; family Alteromonadaceae; genus M269. Next base: position 106,617 of record SMNZ01000008.1, read on the forward strand.
TAGGACCGTCTCTATCTGGATCCATTTTATTGGAAGACTCTCCTAAAATATCGATAACATCCCTTCTTGTTTTATTTGGGAGGTGATTATCAATGAGATCTCCAAGCATTTTCTGCCTCAATGTCACACTTTTATCGTTTATATCAAGAGCATAATCACTTTTCCAAACCTCACTTGAAAAGCTCATTGAATACGATTCCTTAGGGAGCTTATGACACCCCAAAAGAGAAAACACTATGATTAGTATGCTTAAAAGCTTCATATATCCGTTCGGCTATTAGCAAAAAGAGGATTACTATCAGAAGGCTTCATTATCATCAATACACTCAAAACCTTTAGAATCAACACGCTTGATATTGTCTTGAGAGCCGCATTGCTCCATTGCCATTTTTTGATGAGTATTTGTATTATAAGCCTTAGCTATTGAGCCGAGTCCTAAAACAGCAACAGTAAAAATTACCGCTTTCTTAAACTTAGACATCTTTGTTCCTTTTTAAGAAGACAGCCTCAGCAAGAGGCATATGATTTAAGATCTTATAGCTTTTAACAGCCACCATCGGCGCCAGAAGCATCTCCACCAAAGATGACGGAAGAACCTCCAGATTTTGATGACTTTTTGCTGGGTAATGTACCAACAAAAGCCAAGAAACAAAGGGAAATAATAGCAAAAGAATAAGACCAAACTTGGGTAGCAAACCCTGCATAAACCGCAAAGGCCAAGATAAGTAACAATAAAAACCTAAACACTTTCTTCATTCTAAACGTTCCTTATATTAATAAGCGTTCGAATTTATAGTCTTTAGTTGAATGCTTTTATTACAAGCTATTTAGATTTATCAAGATTCTTTTTGTGGAGGTAAACGTGAATCGATTGGGCGCCGAAACACATCGCCATAATTAAAAACGTAATAAAGTCGCCCGTTTTATTGTTAAGGATATTGATAGGAATAATAGACTCACTAACAAGATAAAGAAGGCACATTCCTGCCATTACCCAAGTGAGTACTTTGATAGGTAACGGATAGTTTTTGTACGCATGCACTCGCGTATTTATCATTAAATAGATATTGAATATCAAAACTAGAGCGACAAAAACCGTTTTCATCGTGTCCACAGCACGCGTCTCCTTTGTTACAGCAACATATAAGAAGGACTCTCTACTCTCTTTAAACCTTATATGCTCAAACTTGGTGTATGTTGATATCAAACCTTGAATAGGTTTACCAATTCCCTGAGCTAGACGACTGTATATCTGCGATTAACTAACCCGAACTAGGAATAAGAGTTGTCGACAGGATATCAACATAACTTATTAGGTATCAATAAGTTAACACCTCCAATGAGCAAAAATGGGCTCACATTTTGGGCGAGTACTGATATTTTTGTTCCTTGCAATGCGGGAATCAGATTGTTTAGTCATTCTAAACACCTGATGAATAAAGCAGTAAGGGGCCAAAATAGACGTAGTCGAAGGCATCGCTTATCCCTAGTTCGGGTTAGCCAACAACCTGATAAACACCAAGCCCTTCAGTTGCCCAATAGCCCATCAGTAAAACAAGCTTAGTGTTAGCGAATATTTGACTGTAGATTTTCACTTTAGCGCGATCGACAAAAGGCTGGTTTTCATGGTGGCGTTTTAAGGCGCTGAATGTTGAGTAAATCAGTGCAATGAGCATTGGATATAGAAAGATATCAATAGAGGTTACGCCATAAGACGCAGCAGGAATGCTTATTAATAGAAATCCCCATAGGTTCACCATGGGGAATTTAGATCGCTTCATTTTTATTATTATTGTTTTTCTAAAAGATTAAAAAGGTAAAAAGTTAAATCCGTATTCAAGCGTTGTTTGGGTCACGTTTTGTTCACCAAAACTAATGAGTTTGATTCGCGCCAAGAGCTTACTCTCCAATGCTGGCGCTTCTAACTCACTATCAATAATGGTGGCAGATGACACACTACCGTTAGGCTCAATTACCAACCTAACATTAACCTTACCTTGTAAGCTTGGATCTTTACGCAGAGCGCGACGGTAAATGGCATAGATAGGGCCTTTATTGGCATCAAGCACCTTCCGAATGGACTCGACATCTCTATCTCCAATAACGGTTTCTTCTGCTTCAATTTGCTTAGCGGCAAGTGATGCAAAACCTTCATTTGGAGCTACGAATTCCGTGGTTTTTCTACCCGCTAAATTACCTCGACTTCCAATATCGCTTGAGAGTTTGCTGGTATCCAATCCACCACTGGTTTTTGCGACTTTCTTACCAATAAACTGGCGCTGTGTTTGATCACTCTGCCCAGCTCCTTTTATTTGCTCTGTTTGCGCATTGTTAGACAAGCTTAAGTCACTACGCATACTGGCTAGATCGTCTTGGAATGCTAACAAGCCTGACTCTTTTGCTGTTTCACGTGCCTTTTGTGTCAGCTCTTCCTTCGTCGGTTCAGGTTTAGGAACCGGTTTCGGATCAGCTTTAACCACTTTAGGTTTTTCTACTGGCTTAGGTTTTACCTTCTCAACCGGTTTCTGTTTAGGTTCAGGCTTTGGCTCTGGTTTCTTCTCTACTTTTGGTGGCTCAACCTTCTCTGGCTGCTTAACTACTTCCGGCGGTTTTGGCTTAACAATAGGTGGAGGAGGCACAACCTCTTTTTGTTTAATAATCTTGACTAACTGAGGCGGCAACTTCTCTTTCTCAGCACGAGGCTGTTCTGGTAATTGCTGCCACTTAACCACTGCACTAAAAGTTAGCGTCACAGCCAATGCTGTATAAGTAATCTTGGTAAAACGTTTGTTTTCGTTCTCACCCGATGACCAAGGTAATACAGAATTAAAAACAGGTTCAGCTATAGTACTCATGCGTTAGGGGCTCCATTTCCGTTCGCTGCAATTAACTGCTCAACAGCTAGCGAAATATTGGTATAACCTGACGCAGCGCAGGTCTGCATAATCTTCTTCAGGAGTTTATAGGGGATATCTTTGTCGCCCATAATAGTGATAGCGCGAGCAATTTCCTCCGGATCACCACCTGCATTATTTGATACCGCATCAACAAGCACCGCTTCACGACTTGCCTGATAATTTAGCTCTTTAGATAGTGGTTCGATAATATCCTCTGGAGTAGACATTACCTCGCTGATATCTGCCAACTTTTTACCCTGCAACATCAAGTCAGTAGCATTCACCATAATGACTAAGGTTTCTGCAGCAGCATTGTCAACACTTGATTGCGGCAGCTTCACACTCTTATGACTTTGGAGCACTTGTACATCTGATGCATTGAACATCAAGAAGAAAACCAAAATGGTGAAGATATCCATCAATGACACCAAGCTAAGCTTTGATTCTTTTGCCATGCGCTTGTGATGGCGTTCCATCCGCATCGCTCTAACTGACTTTTTCATATCGCTTATCTCGTGCCTAAATTAATTCAAACATTAGGTCGTCACTCAACGACTCGATGAACGAGTTTTGTATCCACCTTGTTCTAAAAGGCGACCAAGAAAAATGGTTTAAGATCGAACTGCGAATCAAACAAGTCATAAACATTTTCTTGGTCACCTAATTAGAAGCCGTGAGAGAAACCGTGTCATTCACTGCACCAATTGGCGCATCAGCCAATGAAATATCGGGGAACAGCTCTGCATCCACGACTGACGCGGCAACAACATCTGGATAAGAACGCGTTGCGTCCATTAGCGCCACAATGACCTGATAAGGTACATCATCAGCGAGTAACAGAGTTGCTTCTTTCTTATCGATATTTTTATTGATCAAAGTCTGTTTAATCTGTCTTAGCGTATATTGCAGATTTTCGTAGTCGTAGCCTTCCTCGAGCATGGGTAATTCTTTGATCAAATAACCTTTTGGATAAAAGACTGAAACGCCTTGTCCATGTACCAACACTTCTAGCTGTTGGTTTTCAATTTCTGCGTCACTTAAACCATCGCTTAACTGAGGCAATTGCAGCTCAACAACGGTTATACGAGAGAACACCATCATCATGAGCAGTACAGGCACGAGCACAATCATCAGGTTCATAAATGACGTGATGTCGAGCTCTGCGGCTTGTTTATTTTTGTTTCGTCTTTTACGCAACATGAGAGGTTCTCTTAATCTTAAGCAGTTTGAGCTTCATCGGTTGCACGGCTTTTCGGCGAAATCTGATGCCTAGCAATCAACAGGTTCAGACATTTCACGCCAGCCATTTCCATGCTGTCGACAATTTCAGTGGTTTTGGTTTGTAACACTGAATGAAATGCAAGCAGTGGAATCGCGGCAATCAAACCAAAAGCTGTGGTATTCATTGCAACCGAGATACTTTGCGACAATAAACTGGCTTTCTCTGAAGGGTCTGCACTCGCAACTGCTGAGAAAGCGGCTATCAAACCGATGATTGTTCCCAGTAGCCCTAGCAGTGTTGATATATTGGCCAAAGTCGCGAGGTAGGCTGTACGCTTTTCGAGTCTTGGCATTGCTTCCATCAACCCTTCTTCCATTGCGTATTCGATATCTTCACGTCTAAAGCTATGGTTGAGACGCTCTACTCCAGCACTAATAATTCGGCTTACGGGCGCGCTGCTACCTTTACCGAATTGAACAATCCCGTTGTAATTACTCTTCATCAACAGCGGCTCAATTTCACCAAACGCTTTTTTGTTGGTATGTCTTGCACTGGAAAGAAAGATAAATCGCTCCAGAGCGATGGCTAAACCTATCGCTAAGACGATTGCGATGGGGAACATAAAGCTTCCCCCTTCTTGAAAGAATCGAACAATTACGTTGTAGAGTTCCATAATATTGCCTTTTGCTCACTACTGTCGTGTAAAACGAATTAATATCACTTACTAAACCTTATCACTTATCTTTAAAGCTATAGATATGGTTGTAAGTACTTACATTACTGTTTTGATAACTTTTCAAACAACTGTTGTTCTTGTAAAAAGTTTCTGCGCTCAAGCGGCTGCAACTGTTGCCTCACTTGTTGCCATACCGGTGACGGCAAAGCGTTTCTGCGCTCCGGTGATTGCCAAGGCACTATGGTCAACACTTTAGGTTGTTGTTGATTACCCCGGATCACAGCTTCAAGCTGAATCACACCGCCTTCTGTTACTCTGGCATTGTTAGTTGTTGATGCCTTGACTTGCGGTTGCTCCGCTTGCGTTTCAGCCAGGTTTTGGTCTGATTGAGCCTCGTCCTGTTGCGCTGCAACATGCTGGATAAAACCAAGAACCGACGCCAACACTAAAGCAGTTAGCCTGCTTTTCTTATAAAGCATTGTTAGCCACCTCCAGCCTTTTGTTGGTGTCTTGTTGAATCTGGCGCGATAGATCAGCAATCCATCCTTTTATCTGCCGTTGCGACTTAATGAACTGTTTATATTGTGCGAGCTGACCATCGGTATTGGCCTTCGCTTGATTCAGTGCTTGAAAGATTCGATAGTCGACAAGCGCTTCTGACTTATTTCCGATATACAAATCCTGCAAGATGCCGCGATTTTTATAAGCCGGTGCGAATGCAGGCCAAGCATCAATAGCTTTTTGATAATGTGTTAGTGCCATATCAAATTGGCCTTGTTCACGATAAACCGTAGCCAATCGGTTATGCGCTCTGTAGTTACTGCTATTAATAAAGATCGCTTGGCGATATTGCTCTGCCGCTTTTTCTAACAACTGCTCTTGTTGCTTTTGTTGTTTGGACAGTTGCACACGTTGTTTGGCAATATCACCAAGCTGAACCCAAGGTCCTGAAAGAGTGGGTTCACGAACTGTTAACTCGACAAAACCAGCTTCGGCTTCGTCTAGCTTTCCTGCTTTTTTTGCTGCTAGTGCAATGGAGAAACTTTTTCTAGCCGCTGCTGAAACGCTTTTTTTACCGTCAAGATAACGATTTGATTGGCTAAGTAAGTGCTGGACATCGACGGTTTCTGTAACGGTGGCATTTGATGACTCCTTGTTTATTATTTTTTCGTCATTGTTTGATGAACGCGCTATCTGCCCCTCTTTCATTGAAGAACAAGCAGCCAAGAATGCCAATGCCGAAAACACACACGCTAAACGGTGGATATTAGTAAATTTCATAACTTGCCTCTTCCACAGTTTCCTGCTTGTTGTAACGTCCTGGCACTAACTGACTCAATGAAGCAAAACTGTCCTTCACCCAACGGTCATAAGTTCCGGATTGACTGCGTAATGCATTTTGCTGGTGGATTTCTATTGCTTTTTCTTCGAAAGGATAAGCCTGCTCTTCAAGCAGAATGTCGTATTGTTCCAACTCAAGTGCAGACAGCTTGGCAGGCCTGTCAGAATTCATTAAATCATTAGCCAACTGACGGTATATTTCGCCAATACCAAAATTAGCAGCCGTGGTAAATTCACTCACTCTGTAAGACATCGTTAAGTCATAAGCTTTCAACGTTTTATCAAGCGCTTTACGTTTTTTCGCCAAGCTATTTTTAAGAGGAAGGCCTAATTTAATCTTTGAAAAATTGACGCGCTGGTCTGTTGCAAATACCAGAGATGACATAGCAGCCAGGTAACGGGAACGATCGGTTCTATTCTCACCTGCCTCTTTGTCCGCAGACATTAACTTCTTCAACCAGTAACGACGTTTGGCATCTTCACCACTGGCGAGATAAAACTCACTCATTTTAAAACGAGCTTCTGTCGCTTCATTAAAAGGTTGCGGATATTCATGTGCGTACTTGCGGTAGCTGAGGCGCGATTTTTCTGTTTCACCCGCTTTGTAGAAATAGTCAGCGGCAACATAAAGAGCTTGGCGTCCATCGTCAGTATTGGGAGATTTAATCCAGACTTTTTCCAGTTCAGTTGCCGCCAACAACCATTGCTCGTTCGCTTGATACGCCAAGATGAGTTTATCTTCTATACCATCGGACAACTCGTGACTGGGGAAGCGTTTACGGAAGTCTTCAAGTAAGTCTGTCGCTTGCTGCCATTCTTCTAACTCTAGTAAATAAGTCGCAGCATCATATTGTGAGGTTAGTCGAATATCGCTGTTTGGTGTTGCAGCAATCACACGCAATAACTCATTCACTGCGGTGAGTTTATCACCCGCCTCTACCGCAACTTGGGCTTGCTGGTAGATACTCGCCGCAAGCCTATCAGTCATCGCGACATAACGGTTATCTTCTGGTGTTATCAACTCTCTTAACAGTCGGTACTCACTCTCCGCACTAGCAAACTGTTGAAGTGCAAAAGCACTGTGTGCAACGACTAAATGGCTGGAGATTTGAATATCTTGTTCAGGCCCAAACGACAACAACTGCTTGGCTCGAACGATAGCTTCCTCATATCGCTTAGCGTTAAACAATTCTTGCGTTAACAGGTGAGATACTGATTGTGTATGTTCGTTATCAGCGAAGTTATCAACAAAGGCCATCTGGCTTTGCATTTGCTTCTCGCGCCAATATTGCTGATCGACTTCTTGCGATGAAGATTCGAGCAGTTGGCGATAAGCTAAAATAGCAGCGTAACCTGCTTCGGAAGCTTTCTCAGGTTCAATAAGCTCGCGATTCAGCTCATAAGCATAAGCTTCGTAAGCCCCAATAGCTTCTTGCATTTGCCCTGCTTCGAATAAGCTTTCCGCGAGATTGAATGTCATCACTGCCATGTTTTCAGACATCGGGAAGGTTTCTATGTATTCACGATACCAACGAGCAGCATTCTGATAAGCAATTTGCTTCTGTTCTTGTTGTTTTTGACGCGAATCTTCTTCAGCGTCGTCTTCCTGTTCTAAGAGAGCTTTGGCGATAAGCTGTGCACGACTATGTTCGTATTGTGCAAGCTCTTGCAAGTAATCATCTAGATAAGGCGTTATCAGCTCCTTTTTAGAGTCGCTAAACGCGTTCCAATACTCACCCGTAATACCATAAGCTTCAATAAAGCCCTGCTTAGCAGGTAAAACTAAACTTGGAAAATCGCCCAGAATGTACGCATCTATATGACGAACATAATATTCCGGCGCTTTGTGGTGTGTCGGGTGTCTTTCTGCAAAGGCCAGGTAAACGGCAGCGCTATCCCGATAGCGGTCATTGTTGAGTTGCAACTGTCCCAGCTCTTGGTAAATCAAGGATTCGTAACCACGAGGACCAATTTCGTCGAAGTGTCTAGCAATCGCATCTGCGCCATCCAAGTAGGAAAACAGCAATCCCATAATACGGACGGCGTCTTTATTCAGTCTAAGTTGGCCTTGGGTCAATTCTTCGAGGCGAGCTTCGGCGTTAACTGACTGAGATGTCGTAAAATGCAAATCCAGTAAGCGGCTGAAAGCAACTAAAGATGCAGGTAACGAATCCAACTTGAACAACGACCACCCCAACATATAGGCAGAGATTGGCGCGTAAGCGGTATAAGTTTCAGTCTGTTGCTGATCATCTACTAGTAGTTCTCCAGATTCTAACAAGGGCTGATTAAGTTGTTCTTCTAATGTCAGCACTTGTGAGTATGCGGCTGCCGCTTTTGTGTATTCTTTGCGATTGTAATGAAATTCACCTTGGCGAAAGTAAGCTTCATTGACATGCTGGAAATTCGGATACCGTTGTATGAGCCGTTCTAAAACCTCAAAGCTCTTTTCCGGTTCACCTTGCAATTCATAGGCTTTTGCCAACTGATAAAGTACATGGTCGTTACCTTCTTTATCTGGGTAGTCAGACAAAACTTGTTGATAAGCCTGAATGGCCTGCGAATAGTAACTATCGCTACCTATATCAGTACCAAGTTCCTGTTGTTGTTCACCTAGTAACACTTCAAGATCAGCAAGACGATAACTTAGCGATTCTCGTGTTTGAGGATCACCTGCAGATTCTTGTAGAGCAGCATAGTCGTTTCGTAATGATCTTAAGCTCGGTGCTTCCAGTTCACTTTTTTCTATAGCAACCTGATTAAATGCAATGCTACCAATCGTCTTTTTCTTCAAAGGTTTAGTTGGTTCTGGTTCTGACTTACCAGTTAAACTACACCCTTGAATTCCCATCAACGAAACAGCAAGAAAAACGGCAGAACGCGTCCACTTGTTTTTCGGACTATCTGAGCGAAGAGACTTTTGGCTGTGCATAGGGCATTTAGTCATTGCTCGCTCCCGCAGCCGAGGCGAGCTCTAAGCGTTCTTTAGCAGCATAAGCTTTATCTTGCAGACGGAGCTTTGACAACTTTGCTTGATACAAGTATTGGTTAAGCTGCGTGCGCTCATTTGCCAGAAAGTCCATATTCTTATCGACTAATTTAGTGAGTAACGCCTGTTTGAGTGATTCCGTTGCCTCAAATTGCTGGTCTATTCTTGCAGCAAGTTGATCGATGTTCTTGCGCTTGATCTCAAAACTAGCGCGCCTGTCCATAGCCTCTAAGAGCTTCTGTTTATTGAATTCAGCTTGTGCTAGTAAGGAGCCAAGCTCAGTGAGCTGCTTTTTGTTCTGCCATAAGTTTTCTGGAAATGCTTCGCTCAGTTGCCACTGCAGTACACCTTGCAACCTTTTCAAGCGCTGTGCATAGGCAGGCTTCATCTCTCTATGCTCAGCTAAATAATTAAAAGTTGATTGCGCCTTATCCAGCCTTGCTTGGTGCTGCAAACTTTCTTCATTCGCCAGTAGTTCAGGCTTATTTTCCTGTTCCGCACGGTTAATACGTTCGCTCAACTGTTTAACTTGCTGAGATAATTGTTGCAGTTGCTGTTCGAAATCCAACGTTTTCACCTGTTCAGTGCGATGAGCAGCTTCAATTTCTCTTTCATCAATCAACCGATGGAAGTTCGCAATATCCGCCTTCCAGCGATTGAGCTGAACGACTTGCGTTTCAATATCAATCAGTTGCTGAATCAAGGCACTGGTATCGGGTTGTGACCAAAGCTGAATAGCCATGCCGTTGTCTATCCACTCAGGCAATACCTCGACTGAGTTAGAGACAGAAAAACGACCTTCCTCAGGTCTTTGATAACGCGTCGCTAATCCTTGTATAAAAGGCTGAAAGTAATCTTCTTCAGCTACACTGCTTTGTATCGCTTCAATCGCAATAAGTCGTTCTTCATAATGACTTTCTGCTTCGTTCAACATCGTTAACGCTTGGTTATTCGCATCAACCTGTTCAAATGCATAAGCACTGGCAAGCATAGCTTCATACCCAAACAGACCAGAATCAGGTTGCTGAATTAATTGATGCCAAACAGCAAGCGCCTTTTCATAGTCTTTTTGTTGCGCTAAAGCCCACCCATAACCAAGCATAGCAGCATGCGTATCGAGTGACTGATCATGTATTTTGATGAAAGCATTAACTGCAAGTTCTGGCTCGTTGGCTTGCATAAAGCCATACCCCAAAGCCAGTTGAATACGATCATTTAGCGCTTGGTGTTCGGCTAACAGTTGTTCTTCACTCGGGGAAAACCAACGGCTTAACCAGCCTCGGTTGATCGCTTTATCTGGTGTTTGATAAGCCTGTTGTAGCCAAGCAATGCCCTGCTCTCTTTCACCACCATCCAATAACTCAACGCCGCGATTGAAGTTAATATAAGCACGATAGATCGACTGCTTATCTAAGTCGTCAAGGTGCTTTTCGACCTTGCCAGGTTCTATATGCATCGCAATCTGCGCCTGCATATAACGCATTTCCTGCTCTTGGCCTTTATCCAGTTTCTTACGAACCTTTTTATTCAATTGCGCGAAGGCTGTTTGTGCACCAACATAATCGTGTTGTTGATAATGAATCTTGCCTAACCAAAACCAAGCCATCGCTTGTGTACTGCGGCTACTTTGTTCTTCGAGAAGCTCTTCGAAAACTTCTTGCGCTTGTTGAGTCAAACCGTAACTCAAGCTGAGACCGCCTTTAAGAAGTGCCATTTGTTGCTGCTGTTCTTCGCTTAGCAGCGTGTTGTCGAACATTTGTTGCTGTAGCAACGCGCCGTAGTGATCCCCCTGATAGAAGGCAAACAAGACTTGCCCCATCTCAAGCTGTGCTGTTTTACTCGCATTCGCATGCGCTGCATCTATTCTGAATAGAAAGGCACTAAGCAGCGTAAAAACGAGCAAAATTTGATAGAATACTTCATTTGGCTTAAGGCGCGGCATGCTCTATAACTCCGTCGCCTTAAACTCAGGTTGATGCTTAATGGTCGAATCAACAACACTTAACGCCAACGCTTTTGCATCAGAATCTTTATCGAATGTCATAGCAACAGCACGTTTGTATTCTCGTTGTTCAGGCCCAATGCCTGTAAAGAATGCACTGATTTCATGCTCACCACTGCCGATGTTGCCCACATACAAGCGCTGCACACCACCACGATACAGAGCGTCAATCTGGCGATCGGTATACAGATAATGAGTCACCGTTTTGTTATCGATTTTGAGCTCTACAGAATCGAGCTTAAAGTAATCGCCCACATCCATAGAAAGATAAACAGCAACCTGTGTACTGGATGGGAAGAGCAAATCTTCCTCCAAAATAAACAAGTCGCGATTCAATGAAATCAATTGTTTTTTCAGGTCTTGTATTTGTTGTTCAATCGCAGCATCGTTATCCGTATTTGCCCCTTCTTGGGCTGCTGAAAATCCACAGAACAAAATTAGAGAGAGGCAGATCGATTTGACTAGGCTATTCATGATTAAGACTCCCATCAAAAGCTATAGTTCTCCGAGGAGCTATTTGCTTGTGTTCTATGTTTTTGCAGCATTTGTGAAGTGTTTCCGCAATGCACTGCGAGTAAAGTGTGGTGGTGCCACATGCGAGAGTAGTAAAGCAGCGAAAATGCTTCACAAGAGCTGCCCAGAGGGTTCCACAAGTTTGAACAAATGCATAGAACACAGGTCAATAGCTCCTAATACCAAATAGAGAAGAAGACTTTCATCACATTCGCACTGAAAGAAAACAGTGGCTCTTCACCCACTGGCCCTTCAGCTAAAACATTACGGAAGTTATCGTAATCAAAGCGAATATGATCAATTTCATAGTTCATAGTGGCTTTTTTGAAGAAGGCTGTTTCTGAGAACTTCTTCTCGTAAGTCACACTGAGCCCCGCCGAGATATTATTAAAGCTACTTAACTCTTTATCTCGAGCGAGGAAGTTAAATTCGTTTTCACGTGAAAATAAGTCTTGATAGAAGTCCGCCTCATCTTGCTGATAAAAACGAGTACGTAGTTCTACAATCCAGTCATCACCAAAAGTATGCACATAGCCCAACTTAGCGTTAGTTGCTCTGATTCCCCAAGTATCGCTATAGGTACGTATCTCTGTGAACAGTGCTGCTCTGTATGGCAGGTAGTAGTTGGCGCTAATGGAAAACGCGTTACTGGATCGTGTATTTGGATAAACCTCGGGAGCAAATGAAAATCCGCGCGCCGCATCAGGATCAATAAATCTTACTGAACGGTATGGATTATTCAGGAAGCCGTTATCCGATACGTTTTCGTAGTGAACACCTAAAATCAGGTTTTTGGTCGCAATTTGAGTTAAGGCTAATCCAACTTTCTGACGACTGGCTTCTTCGAAGAAGGTTTCATCTCCAGTGCGACGAATATCATCTTCACCTCGTGAGTAACTCATTTGCACGGTTGTTAAGTCGCCAAAGAAGTCCTGGCTAATACCCAAATAAATTGAGTCCGCTTCGAAATCATTTTCCGAGCTGTTGGTGTATTTGACATTCATCAAGGTCTTGTTGTGAAGAAAATCGACACCAAAAGATTGTTCTGTCCGCTCTTCTCTGTATTGACTTGCAGTAGCCCTCACATCAATTGATGCTCCAGAGATAGAATCAACATAATAGTTTGTTGAGATCGACACCTTATTACCTATTTTCTTACGCAATAAGATCGAAGGCCCATCAATAGATACACCATCTCCCTGATAAGAGTGATAAAGCACATCAGAGCGGTCTTGCGGCAGGACAGCTGCCTTTGCAGGTGCTAATAACCCAATCACTAACAAACAGCCAACAGCAAAAGTTGAACTGAGCAAGATAGCTTTGAGAGGAATAAGGACAAATCTGAACATATTAATTACAGCCGCAACCACCGCCAGCACCACCTTCAGCACCTCTTGCACCTTCCCTTGCTTCAAAAACGTGTTGTGCATAGGCCAATGCAACAGGGTTTCTGCCAAAACTCATAATAGGATCAGCCAAATGACTTCTTTCATAAGGTTTAACCCAAGGCTCAATCGTTGTTTTACAGCCTGAACCCAAGCAAGCAAAGAGCGATAGCATGGCTATTTTGCTCATCGTTTTAGTGCGAATTCTGTTTTTCATAACGTTACCTATTCTCGTCCTTATTCACGCCTTTACTCACGCATTAGCGCTTTAACAAGTTGACGGTATTTCTTTTCGTCACCTCGCTTGTAGCCTTTGTGGAGAAGTCGTTGTTTACCATCTCGATCAATAACGACGGTGGTTGGCATGGCGCTGACATCATAGAGTTTGCTGACATCACCTTCGGGATCGAAGAGCACTGGAAAACTCACTTTAATATCGCGAAGCAAGACATCCGCTTTGCGAGAATCATCATCGACATTCACTGCCATCACGGTAAAGCCAAGATCTTCATAGTCTTGCTGCATCTTTTCGAACTCAGGGAGCTCAGCACGGCAAGGCCCACACCAGGAAGCCCAAAAATTCACTAAGACGATGTTGCCCTTTTGTTCGGATAAACGCATGTTGCTGCCAGACTTACTCTTTAAGGTGAAGTCCGGCGCAATGGATGCGTCAGCACCATTTTTTGAAGCGGCATAAGCAAGGTCTACATAACCGATGACACCTAAGAAAAACCAAGCGATAGCCATATTGATACGCAATGGCTTTTTGAAAAGTGAAGGCTTTACCTTCTTACTATCTGTTGAATGTCTTTCATTGGTTCTCATACATTACTCCACAGCTCTGAGAGATCAGAAAAATACGGTTACGCCAAGGGTTAATTCGATGTTATGTGTGTCTTTATCTTCACCAATGATGTCGCTGGTAAAGATGTGGTCACGTACGTCGGCATGCACAGCAACATAGTCAGTCAGCAGCAATCTGTAGCCACCACCGACACTCACAGTAAAGCGGTTATCACCACCAAAATCTGTGCTACCTGCGCCTGCTTTAAAATAAAACGATTGATTGAACACGAGGTTCTTTGTGAGAAAAACCTCACCATTTAAGTTGTATCCAAGAGATAGGTCGTAGTAAGTGTAATCACGGTCGTCTTCTGTCAGGAAAGGCGCACCACCACTCAACACTTCAAAACTTGTTTGTCCAGCTTCGGCTTGTGCATATGTGGCTTCTACGAAGAAATCTTCGCTGATGTGATAGGCAAATCGAGCACCGATAATGGCACTTGATTCAAAATCTTCGATGGCAATCACACCACCATATATACCAACTTCAAAGTTCTCTGAGTCAATATTGGCCTCGTTAATATTGCGACGCTTTAAATCTGGCTGAATAACATCAGGCGTTTGTTGGTTATCGTTCTCCTGTGCCCAAACTAACGCAGAGCCTGTAGCCGCGACGACCAACATTAAGCCACGAAGTGTGCGCGTAAAACCTTTTAGAAAAATACGGAAAAACCGAGTTTCCATTGGTCTAACTCCTCTTGTTCATCCCTCTCGGTTAAAACCAAAAGGTTGTTGTATTCAACGCGCATCACAAAATTGCGAGCGAGGTAATAACGTAAGCCAACACCAGCCGATATAATCTCTGTTGTGCGAGACTCATCACCGCTTTGCACCAGGTTCGAGCGAGGTGTTGTTCTAATCTGTCCTCCAGCCAGGCTGAAAAATGGGCTCAAACGCCACTCTGGAAAGGTCGTATGCTGCAAGCCAATCAACGCAATTTGATTCTCAGAGAAATCACCTAACGCTTGGGTGTAAGTTAATTCTGCGGTTAGGTTGTCGGTAAAGACCCAACCACCGGTAACGGAAAGCGAAGATACTGACTCTAGTTGCCCGCCAAGTAAGCTGAATTCACCTTTTCTTTGTTGGAACGCATTAAAACTGCCATCAGTCAACGCAACTTGCTCACCTTCGCCGTTTAAGGTTAAGTGCAAATCTGCCTGCTTGATCCAACCTTCTTTTCCATCTTCAGTACGCACTTTGAACCAGTTTGTCCGGCGTTTTAACACCTCAATCCATTCGCCTTTTTCCACGGCATGAAAAATGGGATAACCACGACCTGGGCCGGTATGCATATTCAAAAATGCTTCTTCAACTTGAACAAAGGCTGTATCTGCTTTGACTTTGTTGACGAACAGAGTCGCGAAAATGGATAAAACAACAATGATTGATCGCATCATGAATTAGTTCGCCGGTGCATCGAAGGGGTTGTTGTAATACTGCGCGCCAAGGTCAAGCCACTCAGATATCAGCTTTAACTCAGCAGGACTTAACCAACCTGCGTGGCTACTTCCGTTCATGAATAGCGATAAAAACTGGCCACTCGCATTGGCACCATTAGGAGATAATGAGTTATTCACTCTCACTGTTTGTGTGACAGGTATTGGATTACCTTCACCGTCTAAAATCAGCTCGCCGTCTTCGTCCCGTTCAAAAACAATATTGCCGTCTGCATCGGTGACAACAACAAGTCGGTCAACTAAAGCGCCTTCAACAATTTCTTGTTCATTGTCTGGGAAAAGTAATTCGCGGTATGCCACGGTTTGTTGGTTTTCGTCATTCGAAGGATCACTGCGTAAATCAAGTTGTGCGACTGGCACTTGAACCTGATCGTCAGAATCTGTTGGGCTATGACAGCTAACGCAGGTTTGATCTTCGATAAGTGTGACGCCATCGGCTTCAAACTGTCTGCGGTCTAGCTCAAACAACGGCTGAATGTGATCAGGGAAGTTAAGCGTGATACGACAAACTGGTGTCCAGTTAACAGCGCAGCTTTGTGTAATCGGCAGAGCTGTCATCAAATCAGCATAAGCGTATTCGAAGTTAGCTTGTGGTGTGCGTAATGCTGGATCTGTCCAGATATCTTCAAAGCTGATATCCGGTTGAGGGTAAGGCACACCATTGATACGTGTTGCTGTCTCCGCCATAGTTTCACCCATATCAGCGAAAAGCAGCGGATTAGTATTCGGAAAAGGATTGCCATTTACTGCTGCGCCTAAATTAATGGAATCTAGCTCACCACCTAAACGTCCATGAACGGCATTGCTTTCATTGGTATGGCAACCATTGCAGGTTCTGACCTCACCAGCCCCCACTTGCAACCAGTTTTGATGTCTTTCACCAATTCGACGGCCGTTGCTATCAAGTACACTGATCGCTAGTGGTACTTGAGCCGGAACTTGAAACTTGGCCGAACCGTCAGGCTCGACTGGCACATAACCAATGACTTCACGCATCAACTGATTTCGGCTGCGCCCAAAAGCGCTACCGTCAAAATCTCGCACATCATCATCAGGTATAGAAACCGCTTTAACGATTCGTAAGAAACGTGCTGGACGCTGATCACTTGTCACTTGTTGTGGATCTGATAATGCAGCAATCCCTAATGCACTAACGTCCTCACCAGCAAAGTCATAAACACTGCGGATATGCATAATACCCAAATTATCTGCAACCAACTCAGGTACAAACTGCTCAGGTGTTTGTGCATTAGCTGGTACAGTACCAGGTTCCATCGCTACAACTTCAGTGTAAGCAATGCCTTCCTGCGGAACAGCTAGCGTACGTTGAGTATTTTCAACTGGATCGAATATCCACAAGCTAAATAGTGGGCGCGTTGCTTCAATATCATCTCTAGCGATTAATTCTTCGGTACAAGGTAAAACACGTCTTGTTGCTTCATCAGTATTGCTAGATGTATCAACCTCCTGATCGGGGTCAAATACACGGCACTGGCTCCAAGTAAAAAGTAATCTTCCACTGCCATCAGATAAAGGATAAAGCGACTGGAAATATCCCCCCAAGCTCAATGAACCATCAACTTCAACGTTATCAAACAATGCGCTAACCTGAGCTTCACCTTGCCCTCCTGCATTGGTTGCTAGAGGTTGGTTGATATCACTAAAACCATTAATATCAATATTTACAAAGTTGCCGCCTATAGTGTCCTGGCCAAAAGCTCTAAGCGCAGTCAGTATTGTACCGTCCGATGTTTCTCTCGGCGTTAAGAACTGGATATCCGGCTGGTCATCTCCCGCTTCAGCACCTTGTAGCTGAGGATCGTGACTATGGCGACCATAAACCACTTCTAGCTCGCTACCATCTGGGTTCATCTGATAGAAATGAATCCCCTTGCTGCCAGCCGCCTGATCCCAACGACTAAATAAAATTTTACCGTTGTTAAGCACTGTTGGGTCGTAATCGTGGCTCTGATTAAAAGAAATTTGTGTGATGTCGGTGCCATCTGAATCCATCACATGTAAAACGGAAGCAGGCTCTCTTAACCTCTCTTCTAAAGCGATGTATTGAGGCTTACCTTCATCCAAAAGAATGGCTTGGTTTGCTCGCTGGCGAGTGGAACTAAATACTATACGTCCATCAGGTAGATAGGCGGGTGCGATGTCCTGACCAGATTCAGCAGCGATATCAGAGGTAATAACACGTCTTAGCGTGTCATTGGGTAAGTCGTACTCCCAGATATTCCAGGTAGGTTGTTCGTCATCATCTGCATCTTCTATCTCTGGAGCGCGCATCGCAAAAATCACACGATCTCCATCAGGAGAGACATCTAAATCTTTAACATCATAGAGCAATTCCATCTCAGCTTGTTCTTCTGCTGAAAGCTCCGCATCTAGGAATGCACGATCTGTAATGTTAATTTCAGGCGCTGAAGCCGATGCTCTCGCCTTCATAAAAAGTGCAGCACCTGGAACGAAATCACTGGTTTGAGTGAGGTCTCGACTGAGTATATTGCCGTCTTCATCAAGAGGTAAGGCACGCTTAACAAACACGATAGGAATATCAACAACCACTGGGTCGGGTTCTTGTTCTGTTTGAGTTAGTGTGTCTCCTCCACAGCTAGCAACTAATAAAATACTTGCTATTAAGGTAGACTGATAAAATAAACAATGTGCTTTCATGTTTGTTCGCGTTAAATTAAAAAATTCCGCCTAAAACCTTTTTTCTATATTCAGACTAGCAACTGAATTTAAAACAAAAAAGTGTCTCAATTCGGCAACTCGCCCATGAAATAAAAATTAAAAACAAACATCTGAACGAATGCTTATTTCGATTAAATCATTTCACTCGAACTAGGCTCAAACAAGAAGCAAATTTATATTATGTAATGATTTCTAATACCTAACTTTGTCTCCCGCACCTAAAACTGGTGGTTTATCGCTCTATATAGAACATAAAAATAATTAAAAATTTTTTTAATTATCACAACTCAACTGCCAACTGTACCTTTATAGCAACACCTTTAAAAAGAGCGCAAAACAAAAACAAGCCATTGTTTTATATAAAGTTTAAACACTTAAAAAATAAATCCCTATTTATTTAAAACAAATGATTCCGCTTTTTCTGTCTGCACAAGCATACTGTTTGTGACACTTTCTTTATAAAAATCCATATAAATCAAAGGCCTGCATTATGGCCTGATGATTGCTATTTCCACGCAACTACCATTCGCAGCCAAATATATCGATATTGTTGCGTGTTTCTTAATAAGAAAAGCAGATAAAACAGGAATAAGCGTTTAAACAATATATAAAAACTCAAAACCTAAAAAGCTATTCGTTTTTATTTAGCTTTTTTTAAAAAAAGTTACATTAGGTATAAAAAAATAAAACATATATCTACCGTTCATATTTATTAATCTCATTGAATATCTCTTAATAAAAAGAAAACACAAGAAAGGGGGACTCTGCTTTGCCGTTATTCAACTCTTTAAGAATAAAGCTGAGGAAGCTGGAAAGGCCTAAAGCGCCCAAACAAAGCTACTCGACACTACTCGCTTTTGCAGCGACAACCCTCATACTCAGTGCGACTGCTAGCGCAGGGCCACGGGAACAAGCCAAACGCATTCACGATCGCCTCGCAGGTGTTCCAGCGTCTGCCACTGTTCTGGATGAAATGACAACCTTGATACAGGGTGGCGATGTTCGCACAGCTGCTTTTATGGCAATGGACACCCCAACGTTTTATAACGTCACTCTCAAAAACTGGGTTTCCCCTTGGACCAATGAAGAATCAGATATTTTTGTTCCTTTGAATGACTATACCGCTACGGTTATTGGTGTTGCTCGTGATGATGTCGACTTCCGACAAATATTATCTGGAGACATTCTTTACGTAGGGAACAGTAACCTTGGGCTTCCACCCTACGCTAACAACAACAATGCACACTACGAAGCGCTTGAACAACAAAATATTGATCTGCAAGCCAACTTGGTGGCAAGCACACAATCTTCAGTCACCGGCATGCCACCTCAAGCAACAGCAGGTGTGATGACAACACGAGCAGCCGCACGGTCATTTTTTAAAGATGGTACTAATCGTGCGATGTTCCGTTTCACGCTGATTAACCATATGTGCACAGACCTGGAAGGTGTTAAAGACATCAGTCGCGTGCCTGATCGCATTAGACAAGATGTCAGTCGCAGCCCTGGTGGCGATAGCAGAATATTTATTAACTCTTGTGTTGGATGTCACTCCGGGATGGATCCTCTGGCGCAATCATTTGCCTACTACGAATATGAATACGACGTTGAATCAGATCCTGATGGCAATAATGGCTTTCTCGCCTACAACGACGCAGGTGAGCTAGATCCTGTTACCGGGTCACGTGTCACAGAAAAACATCGCATTAACGAAAACAATTTCCCATTCGGATTCGTTATCCAAGACGATAGCTGGGACAACTACTGGCGCGCAGGCCAAAACCAAAACTTAGGTTGGGATCAGAGCCTTAGTGGCAGTGGCTCCGGTGCTAAGAGCATGGGCCAAGAACTGGCTCATAGCCGAACCTTTGCTCAATGCCAGGTTACTAAAGTCTTCCAAAATGTCTGCCTGAGAGATCCACAAGATAGTGCCGACAGACAGCAGGTCGCACTGATGACAGATAACTTTAGCGCGAACAATTACCAGATCCGTTCGGTATTTGCCGATGCTGCTGATTACTGTAAGGGAGAGTAAAAATGACTAATCCTTTAAAAATAATCAGCTTATCAGCATTTTCACTATTACTGCTTGCAGCTTGTGGTGGCAGCACAACAGAAGTTACTGAAACGCCCTTACCACCGCCCTCATCGAGTGCTCCGGTAACCTATTCTGGACCACCGGCTTCTACTGCCGATATTCAGCAGTTTAGATTAGCGCTATGGGACAATATATCACCAACTGATCGTTGCGGCAGTTGCCACATACAAGGCGGTCAATCACCAACCTTTGCGAGAAATGACGATATTAATCTCGCCTATGCAGAAGCCAATACAGTCGTTAATTTAGATAACCCCAGCGATTCGCGTATGGTGACCTTTGTTGGAGAGGGACATAACTGTTGGCTCGCAAGCAACGATGCCTGTGCAGACATTATGACAACCTGGATTACCAATTGGGCAGGCGTAGCACAGGAAGCCACGGATATTCCACTTGAGGCCCCACAAGCAAGACAACCTGGAGCCAACAAGAACTTCCCAGCTGATCCGAGCTTATTTGCAGGATCTGTCTACCCGATACTCACAACTTATTGTGCTGACTGTCACACCAACTCAGCAGCGATTCCAATTTCACCATTCTTCGCGTCTGATGATTTGGACGAAGCTTATCAGGCGTCGCGTTCACGTATTAATTTGGATATTCCGGCAGATTCTCGATTTGTTGGTCGTGTCAGAGACGAATTCCATAACTGCTGGACAGATTGTGGTGCCAATGCAATGCAGCTGATTGAGGCTATTCAGTCTATGTCAGATGCCATCCCTCTAACTGAGCTTGACCCTAGTTTGGTAGCCAGTAACGCGTTAACGCTTTTTGATGGGACGCTAGCAACAGGTGGTGGTCGTTTCGAACAGAATGTCATTGCGAAATGGGAATTCAAAACCGGTTCAGGCAATACTGCATTTGATACCAGCGGTGTCGAACCAGCTTTAGACTTAACCTTTAGTGGCAACGTCGGCTGGGTAGGCGGATTTGGTATTCAACTGGTTAACGGTAAAGCTCAAGGCTCAACAACTAACAGTCGTAAAATCCACGACTTAATCACCGCAACCAGTGAATTCTCAATTGAAGCTTGGGTAGCACCCGCTAATGTTACACAGGAAGGTCCTGCACGTATCGTCAGTTACTCTGGAGGCCCAACACAACGTAACTTCACTCTTGGACAAACGTTGTATAGTTATGATGCATTGCTTAGAACGAGTAATACAGACGCCAATGGCGAACTAGCTCTGACAACATCGGATGCCGACGAAGACTTACAAGCAGCCTTACAACATGTAGTTGTTAACTACGATCCAATTAATGGCAGACGCATATTCGTTAACGGTGTGTTTACTGATGATGCCGACGAAATTGAAGGCGGCTTGCTCAACGAATGGGATCCTAGTTATGCCTTCGTTTTAGGTAACGAAGTATCCAGTGATATTCCTTGGGCCGGGACGATTCGACTTGTGGCTATTCACAACCGGACTTTAAGCCAGGAACAAATTGTTCAGAACTTCGAGGTTGGCGTAGGTGAACGCTTCTTCTTACTCTTCGGTATAGAAGCGCAAACCAATATCCCACAGAGCTATGTTGTATTTGAGGCAAGTCAGTTTGATTCATTTAGCTATCTATTTAGCGAACCTAGATTCGTCTCCTTGGACAGTAACGCAACGATTTCGTCTGTTCCGATACAAGGAATGCGTATTGGTATCAATGGTCGAGAAGCAAACTCTGGACAAGCTTACGCTAATATTGATGCGACAGTCAGTTCAGCGGATTACCAAGCAGGGTTTGGGCAGCCATTATCTCGCTTAGGCACCTTGGTCGCTCTTGAACAAGGGCCACAAGCTGATGAGTTCTTCTTAACATTTGAAAGGCTTGGTGATTTCACGAATGTGGTGATCGAAGCAGAACCACCAGCACCCTCTGCTCCAGTAGATTTAGAACCACAATCAGATATCGGTCTTCGCAATTTCGCTGAAATTAATGCCAGTATGTCGGCCTTAACAGATGTGCCATTGACCACACCACAGATACAAGACGACTTTACAACACTGCAACAACAGCTGCCGTCGGTGACTAATATTGATGGCTTCTTATCTGCTAACCAAATGGCAGTTACTCAGCTCGCGATTAGCTATTGCGACAGATTGGTAGAGACACCGTCAATCAGAGATTCCTATTTTACTGGATTTGATTTTACGCGACCTGCCAATCAAGCATTTGATACCAACAGCAGAACTTTGATCACAACCCCTATTCTCGATCGCATGATAGGAACAGGTGTTGCGACTCAACCAGACAGAACCGCGGTAGAAGCAGAGTTGAATAACCTTATCGATAGGCTCACGACTTGTGGAGCAGGAAGTACCTGTGACGTTCAACATACGCGTAACGTCGCAAAAGCCAGTTGTGCCGCTGCATTAGGCAGTGCAGCAATGTTGATTCAGTAGGAGAAAATCATGGCTAGAAAAAACCAAACTTTATCCGTCGATGCTCCTCTGCTTCACGATGATCATGCGAAACCAGTCACTAGACGTGATTTTATTGCTCAAGGCTTTGCAGCCGGTGCGGGCATGTTATGCGGGGGCTCAATACTCAGCTTATTTGCTAACCCGAAAAAAGCACATGCACAGCTCTCCGGGGACTTAGAAGCACTAAAATCAGCTTGCGGAATAGCGACCCAAGGTGCAGGTAAAATTCCATTTATCTGCATCGATTTAGCTGGCGGAGCTAACATTGCTGGCTCCAACGTGCTCGTTGGTGGCCGTGGTGGACAGTTAGACTTCCTCTCAACAGCAGGCTATAGCCGATTGGGCTTACCTGGTGATATGGTGCCATCCATTGCTAACCCAGCAACCGGACTCAGTGACTTTATCAATAACGAACTCGGCTTAGCGTTTCACAGTGACAGTGGTTTCTTACGCGGCATGCTGGAAAAAGTCTCTGTCGGTAACCGCGTTAATATCAACGGTGCTGTTATACCTGCGCGTTCTGAAAACGACACTGGGAATAACCCGCATAATCCTATGTATGGTATTAATCGCGTAGGGGCAGATGGCTCGTTACTCACGTTAATCGGCTCAAGGAATTCAGACTCTGGTGGTAATTCTATGGCACCAGTGATGATGATTGATCCAACAACACGTCCGACTAAAGTTGATCGTCCCTCTGATGTCACAGGATTGGTAGACACCGGCGACTTGGTCGGCTTATTAAGCCAGCAAGATTCAGTCGCGGTTATGGAGTCTATTCAACGTATTAGTGATATGAAACTAGGCCGAGTTAACACACAAATTACAACTGACGAAGTCGTTAAAGACCTAGTTCGCTGTGGTTATGTGCAGAGTGCAGATATTACCGACCGGTTTGGCGATCCTTCATCACTCGATCCTGTTGCAGATGCCGATATAGTCGGCCCTGACGGGATATTCACTCAAGAAGAGTTTGACTCTGACAGGGAGTTCCAAAAAACCGCCTCCGTGATGAAGTTAGTTATCAACGGCTTTGCAGGTGCTGGGACCATTACCATGGGTGGCTATGACTACCACACTGGTAATCGTTCAACCGGTGAGGTCCGGGATCTACGTGCAGGTCGTTGCATGGGAGCTTGTTTGGAATACGCAGCGCGTATTGGTGTTCCACTGATGCTTTACGTTTGCAGTGATGGTGCGGTGTTCAGTAACGGGACTATTGATGATTCTGCCGATGGTCGCGGTAAAGGCGTTTGGACAGGCGATAACTCTTCAACTGCAGCATCATTCTTTATGGTTTACAACCCAGGCGGTACACCACAAATTATTGGTGCAACACCTGAGCAACAGGCTAACCACCAGCAACTCGGTTTTATGCGTAGAGAAGGTGCAGTAGAAACCGCTGGCACTCCTGCGGCTAACAACGTGAACTTGTTAGTTGAGACCGTAATCCTGAACTATATGGCGCTACATGGTGAGCAAGGCCAATTCGCGAACCTATTCCCGCAACATGGTTTAGGCAACAGCGTGCTAAGAGACAGCTTGACGGCCTTCGAGCCAATAGTGAGCGGTACTATCGGTTAAGGGTTAAAGACTAAACCGGCCAATCAATTTTCCACAAGCGCTTCAACGAACTGAAGCGCTTGCTCTGTGTATTAATTCTCTTTGCGCAGTTCTTTTTGTGCAACTTCCAGCATCACCAAAACCTGACATGGTGGAAATTGTTCCAATAGTGATGAAGAGCGAAAGCTACTCCACTCTGCAACTGGGTCGAATTCATTTTGCTTTTTAAAATTAAGCGCCTTAATCCCGACTAAACATTCACCTTGCATCTTAGCTTCTGCAACTTGTTGTTTGGAAAGAGCACCTTCTGCATGGCGTTTAGCGATATCTTGGTAAGTGAATTCATTGCTGTGTGCTGTGGAAGCAACTAGCATCATGAGTGAAAAAGCTATGAGTTTCATAATCGTCCTTTTAATGTTGGCTTAACATGCTAAGCCTCTCCTGCACCCAATAACGGAATCAGAGGTAAACGTAAGCTACCTCGATACTTTAAATTGCTGCATAGATTGGTTTAGCTCTTGACTCTGAATCAATAAATCAGCATTTTGCTGTTGCATCTTGACGGTATTGTCAGATGCTTCATTCGATAAAACAGAAATTGTTTGGATACGCTGATCGACACCTTCACTGGCTTGAGCTTGTGCCATAGTACTGTCAGCCATATCGGTGTTCATTTGGGATATTTCGTCCATCAAGGTACGGATTTGAGCAATCTCAGTGGTAACTGATTCTGCTTTGGTCACACTACTTTCGATCATCTGTGCATTGCTTTGGATAGCATTAACGACAAGCCCTGTACCCTTTTGCAGCTTTTCAATAGTAGATTGAATCTCAGTCGTTGATACTGTCGTGCGTTCCGCCAATGTTCTGACTTCATCTGCTACCACAGCAAAACCTCGGCCTTGTTCCCCTGCTCTCGCAGCTTCTATTGCCGCATTTAATGCCAGCAGATTAGTTTGTTCTGCTATGCCGCGAATTACCTCTAATATACTGTCGATGTTGTCCGTATCTTGTTTTAGTTGATTAACCATATCTGTGGTCTTGTCAGCGGATGTCGATAGCCCATCAATATCTTCTGCCATAGCCCTAACGAGATTATCACCACGGTCAGCGACCGTATTCGCTTCATTAACGCGTTCTTTTGTACTGTCAGCATTTTTTGCAACCAGCTGTATCGCTTGGTTCATTTCAGAGATAGCTTGCGCAACTTGTGTAACTTCTTTGGATTGAGTACCAATGCTCTGACTAATGGCATCCGTTTGTTGACTAAATTCGTGGTTTGAGTTTTCTATACTTCTTGCGGCATCAAGCCCTTGAATCACTGAAACTTCGATTTTCTTCATCATCTCGTTAAAGCGCTCCGAAATGATGCCCACTTCGCAGTTAGACTCAAAATCAACGCGTCCACTCAAGTCAGAATCGCGCTCAACATTCTCGATCGTCTCGCGCAGGCTATTAAGAGGATTAACAATACTCTTAAACACTCGCCAAGCGACTAAAATAGCGATGATAAAGGTCACTGCTAAAACAATGAAGGTATTGGTATTGGTGTTAGTAATGGATTGCTTTGAACTACTGTAGAAACCATTGCCTTTATTTTCCGCATATAAAACGATTTCATAAAAGCGTTCTGATAATTCTTTTTCTTGCTCTAGAAAAGTCGCGTGCACATTAAGATCAAGCTCACTGTTACCCAATAAGCGACCTGTAACTCCTGCCCACTCTTCAAATAAGTCCGTTGAGGTTCTGGCTAATAACTTACCTTCATCACCTAAAATTCTGTCATTCACTACGGCGAGATGTTCTCTCGTTATACCCTGCGCCTCGGTGACCTGACGAATGGCTTCAGCTCTTTTAGAAGAAGGCGTGTTTGGGTTAATTGCGTCTCTAACATAGAGACCGATCTTGAGTACATCTGCATACGCTAATGCCGATGCTCTGGTGACTGTGAGTGGGTGGCGGTGCATCTTATCCACGATATCGCCCAATTTGCCTATGGAAACAAACTGGATAGACGACATCACTAACATCAGCACAATAATGATAGCAAAAGCACCTATCAATCGTTGCTTAATAGTAATGTTGCGGACAAGCTCGTGCATACTCAAATCCTTAAATTAGCGCGTAATTCAGATTACATTGTGAGCAGTTTTTTGGCAAAGACCATTAATCTACCCAATTCGTGCATCTAACGAATATCATAGTACAGTAAGCGCACAGCATTATGGATCCCTCTCAGGATCCATACACTGGTGACACTACACTTTACGTATATCGGCGATATAAAAAAACTTTTTATATCTTATTGCTATAGATGTCACTGAGCTCGGCGTCAATATAATGTAACGTTTTATTTTTTAAGCTTGCTCGCGAACTTTTGCTTAAACTTTAATAATTTAGGTGCGACAACCATGTTGCAGTATTGATTCTGAGGGTTTTGCGTAAAGTAATCCTGATGCATGTCTTCTGCTTGAGAGTAATTACTAAGTTCAACAACCTCTGTCACTACTGGGTCAGGCCATATTTCAGTTTCTTCGATCTCTTTGATGATGGCTAACGCTTCTGCCTTTTGATCTTCATCATGATAGAAGATAGCGCTTCGGTATTGTGTTCCAACATCATTACCCTGACGGTTTAATTGCGTTGGATTATGCAATGAGAAAAATATCTCAAGTAGATCTCGGTAGCTGAGTTGGTCAGCATCAAAATTCACCTGCACCACTTCAGCATGACCTGTGTTACCCGTGCAGACTTCTTTATAAGTTGGGTTAAGTGTTTCCCCACCTGCATAACCTGAGTACGCCTTTTCTACGCCCTGCACGGAGTTAAGTGCAGACTCTATACACCAGAAGCATCCTCCAGCTAGTGTTGCTTGTTGAATATTTGCCATGTTGAATCCCGTAAAAGTAAACTTTGTTGATATTGCAGACATTGTACTTAGAAATAAACTTTCAAGATCTCATCTATTAGTTTTTTCGATGTCGTTGAAATCGTTATGTAACGCAAGCTTAACGGATAATTAGAAAGCTCTGAAAGACATTTCTAAGCTCGGCTGTTAACATCTGCAAAAATTAACACTCTATTAACTTGCGTATGACCAAATATCCATTTGGCGTAGCAACATTAAAATAAGAATATCCAAAGGTGATTGAATGAGCGCAAACCGTGAACAATTTGGCTCCCGCTTAGGGTTTGTATTGGCCGCAGCTGGCTCAGCTGTTGGCATAGGAAATATGGTTGGTTTCCCAGTGGCGGCAACTAAAAACGGTGGTGGTGCATTTCTTCTCATCTACACTTTATTTGTTATCGTTATCTGCTTACCTGTAATGGTGGCAGAAATGGCACTGGGTAGAAGTACTCAGAAAGATCCTTTAGGTGCCTACAATAAACTCTCTGATAACGCGACAGGATGGAAAATAGCTGGCTGGCTTTCCATTATCACGCCTTTTATGATCGCCGTGTTTTATCTCGTTATTACAGTTTGGATATTCGGATACTTGACGCAGGCTGCAACGGGTAATCTCGATAGCTTGGCTGACCCGAATACCTTCGGTACTTTCATTAATGGTCCTAGCATCTTCGGTTACATGGTCGTAGTACTCGGTATTGTTTACTTCATTCTTCAAGGTGGCGTTAAAGAAGGGATTGAGAAAGCCTCTAAAACGCTGATGCCCGCGCTATTTATTATGCTAGTAGCACTCGTTATCTTCGTTCTTACTTTAGATAATGCATTTGCAGGTGTTAAGTATTACATACTCCCAGATTTCAGTGCGATTAACGCAAGCGTTGTCAGTGCTGCACTAGGGCAAGCATTCTTCTCCTTGTCTTTGGGTATGGGGATTATGATTACTTATGGCTCATACTTAGGGCGTGAGAATGCGGTTCCGGGTTCTGCTAAATTAGTCGCAATGACAGATACTGCGGTTGCATTTACCGCGGGCCTCATGATTCTGCCAGCTATCTTCTCCTTTAATCCAGATACAAATACTGCAGATTTAAGTGATTCTTCAGTCGGTATGATTTTCACTTTCTTACCTAAAATCTTCTTAGCGCTGCAAACCACCATTGGCTATGTGGGTGCAAGCGCCGTAGCGAGTATCTTCTTCCTGCTAGTCTTTTTCGCAGCGATTACATCAGTTGTTTCGATTATCGAAGTACCAGTTGCAGCGTTAATGGGCGAAAAGCAATTCAGCCGTAAGAAAGCATTGAGTACATTGAGTATTGTCCTTATCGCTATGGTAATTATCTCTGCGACATCCTTCGGCATGATTAGCTTCTTCACAGAGTTTACACAGTACGCTGGGGCAACTAAGTCTTTCTTCGACATCATCGTTGATGTCTTCTACGACACCATCCTGCCATTGAACGGCCTGTTGGTTTGTATTTTCGTGATTTATCGCTGGAAGAAAGCGAACTTCGATGCTGAGTTAGAAGCAGGCGATCCAGAGTATAAAGGCAGCTTCTTCGAGAAGTATGTTAACTTCTCAGTAGGTACCTTTATCCCTGTGATTCTGTTCCTTATCTTCGTTAATACGGTTGCTATTAAGTTCTTCGGAACCAGTTTAATCGGCTAATATGTCATAAGGGCTAGCGTAAGTTAGCGTTAGCCCTAACTTTGCCAAAGTCTGTTGGCAGTTAATTGTCTTTCCAACATCTTCTGCGTTTTCATCGTTAAAGACAGGTTTGTTCAAGCCTAGCTTATCTGCTGCCCAGCAATAATAATCTTTTCGAGATGGATGCTCTTGACTCGAAAGATGCAGTATCTCTCCCCAAAGTCCCTTATCTTCAATCGCTTGTATAGCTTGAATAACATCTGCTCTGTCTATCAAATTCACTCGTTTGTTAGCTGCAGAAAGTGGAGACTTTTTAACAAGATGCCTAACAGGGTGTCTATCTGCACCAACTAAACCAGCTAATCGCAATACCGTTGCCTGTTTCGGATAATGTTTATGTAAGTACTCTTCCAGCCTCACATGCGCTTTAGCAGAGATTGTCGACGGCTCCACCTCATCGCCTTCCTTAACCTCTCTCACTCTCTCACCGTAGACAGAGGTTGTGCTGATAAAGAGAACGTTGGGCACATTGCCACCTTGTCGAGGTGTTTGCATAAACTTCTCGACAAGGTTCGTCATGTATTGGATAAATAACTCAATATCTTCTTTCATTTTCCCTGGGGCAATATTCAGAACCAAGGTATTGGCTTGAAAGAGTGAAGATAGTTCAATCGCTTCAACGTCCTGGCCCAAGTGATAAGTCAAAACCCCAAACCCGTTATCCCTGATTTGATTTGCCTTCTCTTCCGTGCGACAGGTTGCAATAACGCGTTTACCGTCTTTCACTAATGTCTTGGCTAGTTCCAGGCCGAGCCATCCTGCGCCAACGATAGCGAAATCACGAGTCATATTAGTCATTGGTTAAAATCTCCACAGAGGATGTTGACATTTGTAGTGTTGATTGGCATTGTACGGGTTCAATTCACCAACGAGTCAAGAAAATGAACAATTTTATTGCTACGCCCTGTAACGATATTGCTGTATCAGGCTCATCGGTGATTTGTAAATCTCTCCTGCGAGTCTAATCCGAAAAAACAAGAATCTATCCAGCAAGTTATTCAGGATTAGTTTCTTTAATACCCAAACACACAATTAAAACTTAAAAAATTATCAGGTTACTGATCTGTCTGTGTGCGTTTCTCACGCCGGACTCGATCATAACTGTTTCCAAGGATATTGGTTATGACAAATACACAAACGTCAGAAAATAAGACCGTTTTCGGTTTATTTAAACAAGCGTTGCGAGGCAACACGGAACAGGACTTTACTCAAGGCTCTATAGGCCAAGCGGCCTTTTTGCTCTCAGTGCCTATGGTGCTTGAGATGGTTATGGAGTCTATTTTTGCGGTTACTGACATTTTCTTTGTGTCCTCTCTAGGCTCTGAAGCGGTTTCTGTTGTCGGATTAACAGAGGCAGTCTTAACGCTGCTTTATGCAATTGCTATAGGTCTCAGTATGGCTGTGACTGCCACCGTTGCACGACGAATTGGGGAAAAAGATGTTGATGGAGCATCTAAAGTAGCCGCTCAAACACTATGGGTTGGCGCAATTACTGCGTTAATTATAGGTGTATTCGGTGTGCACTATGCAATCGACATTCTTAAATTGATGGGAGCAAACTCAACTGTCGCTGAACAAGGGGAAAGCTATACCTCAATTATGATGGGAGGCTCGATAACGATACTTTACCTCTTTCTGATTAACGCCATATTTCGTGGCGCCGGAGATGCCAGCGTTGCCATGAAATCGCTTTGGCTAGCAAGTGGTATCAACATTGTACTCGACCCTATGTTGATCTTCGGTATCGGACCATTTCCAGAAATGGGGCTTGCTGGAGCAGCTGTTGCCACTAACATCGGTAGAGGTATTGGCATTGCGTTTCAGCTTTACGTGCTGTTCTCAATGAAGAGTCGCATCAAACTTGCCTTTCATCAACTTGCGCTTCACTGGGAGATTGTGACGTCCTTGTTGAAGACATCAATTGGTGGTGTGTTGCAGTTTCTTATAGCGACGGCAAGTTGGGTTGCCTTGGTGAGAATCGTCTCTGAATATGGCAGTGATGCTGTTGCGGGTTATACCATAGCAATTCGTGTTGTTATGTTCAGCATACTACCTGCATGGGGTTTAAGTAATGCGGCTGCAACGCTAGTTGGTCAAAACTTAGGAGCTCAGCTCCCTGCTCGCGCAGAAAAATCTGTGTGGACAATTGCCAAGTACAACGTCGCGTTTATGTTACTTGTGGCCTTTGTCTTCTATGCTTTTGCACCAAGCATCATTGGGCTCTTTATCAATGATCCGGTAGTTGAGAGCTACGGTATCAACTGCTTACGCTATGTATCATACGGCTATGGCTTTTATGCATTAGGTATGGTGTTGGTACAGTCATTTAACGGTGCAGGAGATACCATGACGCCGACAGCTATTAACTTTGTCTGCTATTGGATATTTCAGATACCATTGGCTTATGGACTAGCGAGTTTTTATGAACTTGGGCCTGATGGCGTGTTTTTAGCTATCGCGATAGCTGAATCAATCATTGCACTAGTCGCTTTCGCCGTCTTTAGACGTGGAAGCTGGAAACTGAAAACTGTGTAACACCACAAATAAAAAAGGGCTAGTTAGAAACTTAGCCCTTTTTTCAAGCATTAATAAGAGGGAATGATAGCTTTCTTTTTACATGCGATATTCTTTATCGACATTCAGTACATCTAAGTTTTTTAATTCTGGAATACTGCGCTGTAATTTGCTTTCACTTGAGTCTACAGCGATTAATACATCACACAGTACATCGGCTTTTTCTTCGATATGTTCGGCTTTCAATTCCAACTGTTGTTCCAAATCTTCACCGAAAGCTTCCATACGTTGTTCGAAGTCGCTGGTATCGCCGTCACCGAATAGCATTTCGGTACCAATAGCAATCATTAAACGTCCAACAGAGCGACTAACTAGAGATTCAATTTCCTCTCCAAGCTCATCATCAAAATCATCCCCGAGGAAGTTCTCTCCGCCAAACGAGGTTGAATTAAAATGCATTCTGCCTTCACCATCGTAGAAACGTTGCTCCATTTTGTCTTTAAATGTTGCGAAGCTTTCATTTAACTCATCAATCAACCCGTCATCTTCACCAAGTATTTCACCAAAAGCTGTTGTTACACCAACGCCAGCTAAATCAATCGCATCCATTGCAATATCAAAAGTTAAAGGCGCACTTTCTTGAATACCATTAAAGTAATCACCTACCAAAGCACGTTGATGTGAGTCGAGATCAATTGATTGACGATTAACCCATAGTTCGCTCTCAGTAAAGCGGATATAGTCATCATCTTCCGTTTCAATAATGACGTTCTCTTTGTCTATCCCGATTTGTCCTTGGATATGAATATCACATTCATTGGCAGCAACAGTGGTTGAAGCAGCCAGGCAAGCACTTAGTAGTAATGTACGCATAATGAATCCCCTTAGATGTAACAATAAAAGTTAGGTAATTTTTTACTGTTTGAAATAGCACTTGGCATAAGTATGTTGTTTTACTTAAACCTCGTACGTTCTAAGCATCAACCGTACCAAAAAATAAAGTCATGTATTACAGTCACTTAGAATATAGGCTATCGCTACGAGTGAGTTGTTTAATAACTTATCAATGTCCTAAACCACTAATTGGTCAAAATTACGAACACCTTTGGAACATCGTCATATTGACTAACGCACCATTGTTTTGATCTAAAACAACTCACAACTACAGTTTTTTGTTATAATTAGTTTCAATGCCAGTTAGAGCGTTTCGCTCTGACTCAACATTCTATTTTTGATTACGAGGTTTTTTGCAATGGGTGAATGGGGTGAAGCTCTTCTATTTGGATTAGTTGTTATAGCGTTTGTGTTAGGCCTAAGCAGCATTATTATGGGTTTTATTCATCAGCCTCAAAAAGACCAAAGCGCGTTAGCAGGTAAAATCGAGTTTGGTTTCTTTGGTGTTGCAGGACTTGTTGTTAGTGCGGTATTGACTTACGGCTTATCGAGCATCTAAGTATCGCCATAAAGCATTGATGAACTAGCTATAAATGGCGCTTTCTAGCGCGTTATTTATAGCTACTCATTTATGGCAATCATGCCTTCCTTCCGATGTATCGATATTAAGCACTCGATACACCATACATTCTCCAGTAGCCGCAGTAAGAAATAAGAAAGTTCCCCAGACAGCCATAATAACGCTGAGAACCATGGGTAAAATTCCTTCGATACCGACACTAATAAGAATGACACTCGCCAATGCGCGTAGCGCAGAGTCGGCTAGACCAACATTATCCTTCTCCAGTGCCATAAATATCTCTTATCTTACTGTTGTTACAATATTGTTATAAATGTAAGCCTAAACAAGCCTAGCGTAAAGTGAACTTTTGATTAACAAAGTTATAAGCAGTCATACATGTGTATAAAAAAGCGAACAGACGAATGAATAACGCATTTAATATTGATTTGGCGATACATTCCGAATTCACTCTTTTTTCGCCTTTACCCCTTATGCGTTGATTGATATGGTTCGCGCTCGACTTCCCTAAAACACTATTGATTAAGCGCTGACTTCCTCTTATGAACTTCGACCAACAGATTAATCGAAACGACAATTACTCTTTTAAATGGAATCGTTATAAAGATAGAGACATCCTACCGATGTGGGTTGCCGACACAGATTTTAAATGCGCTGAGCCTATTACTCAGGCACTGCATAAATCAGTTGAGCATGGAGTTTATGGATATGTACTCCCTAACGAATATGAGCCAGCAAAGGTAGCCATCAAACATTGGTTAAGTCAGCAACATGATTGGGATATAGAGCTTGATTGGATTGTGTGGACGGCTGGTGTTGTTCCGGCATTCAACATGGCTTGCAAGGGCTTTTGCCAACCCGGCGACAAGGTTATGGTGCAGGCGCCTAATTATCCCCCAATGCGCGCCGCTCCAGCTTTAAATCAACTAGAACGTATTGATATTGGCACAGTAAAAAGAACCAATGAAGCTTCAGGTGAAAAACGTTGGACACTAGATTTCGAGGCGCTGGAACAGCACGCATCAGATCCCGCTTGTAAGCTCTTTATTATGTGCAATCCTATGAATCCAACCGGGTCTGTAATGACCGAAGAAGAGTTGGCGAAGGTGGACGACATTTGTGAAAGACACGGCGTGATGATTTGCTCAGATGAGATCCACTGTGACCTTATTCTCGATCAAGACGCTAAACATATTCCAGCCGGATTATTAAAAAATGGTGACAAAACCATTACGCTAATGGCAGCTAGTAAAACCTTTAATATAGCTGGTTTGGGGACTTCGTTTGCAATCATTCCAGATTCATCAATCAGGCGCAGATTTGTCGCCGCAGGAGCAGGTATTACGCCCTGGGTCACTATAATGGGCTTAGTGGGTACAGAGGTCGCTTTTACTCAGTGTGATGATTGGTATCAACAACAGATAGCTTATCTAAGAGACAACAGAAACTATCTATTCCAACAAGTTAACCGCATTGCCGGTTTGAGTATGTTAAGACCTCAAGCGACTTACTTGGCTTGGATAGATGCCAAAGGTCTTGGTGTTGAAAGCCCTTATCGATATTTCGAAGATAAAGGCGTTGGCCCTTCTCCAGGTGCAGATTTTGGTAACAAAGATTTTGTAAGGATCAACTTTGGTTGCCCTAAACAAACGATAGAGCAGGCGCTGCTGCGTCTAAACAGCTGACATGGCCGATAAAGCAAAAGAAACGGGGGTTGTATTAGCGGAGTTATGCCACCAGCCTCCTTTCAACAAGTCATTGCACAACTATTATTATCTTCACGGGCTAGTGACTGCTGTAGCTGCTAGTCCAGAGATTCCTATGCCAGAGCAATGGATGTCTTGGGTTTTCAGAATTCCTCAGTCTAGACTCAAAGCAGCTGAACAAGATGCTCTCGCTCATGCATTAATGACAACTTTGCAGCAACTACTCAAATGCATGACTGATAAGTCGAGGCTAATGCCTAATGAAGAGGCTTTTTCAGATAGTGCATTCCAACATGTGGATGCCCAGCTTCCACTGCAAAGCCCTATCAGCCAATGGTGCTCAGGACTATTGGCTGGTCACTCGCAATTAGAGAATATTTGGTTAAACGCTTGGGAAAGTATGCTAGACCAAGAACCTAATCAGGTGAAGGTTCGCCAAAAACAGTTAAAACACGTGCTTTCGATGTTAAGCACATTTGCTAACGTGTCTCTGGCACTTGAGCAGGCAGAGAAGAAAGGCAACTTAGCACTGAAAGAAAACCTTGCGGCTATTGCTCGTTCTCTGCCAAAAGCATTGGAAGAATACGTTGATCTTTCGGGTAGTTTGGTTAGCTATATCGAAAATCAATTCGAAACTTTTACTAAGCCGGTTTAACCTTTACTTACCTATTAGGCGTAAAAACTCTTCTCTAGTTGCCTGAGATTTTCTGAAGGTTCCAAGCATCATAGACGTCACCATAGAGCTATTTTGCTTTTGAACACCACGCATCATCATGCACATATGTTTACCTTCCATGACAACACCGACGCCTTTAGCGCCAGTCACTTTAAGCACAGCTTCGGCAACCTGTTTTGTCAGGCCTTCCTGAATTTGTAAGCGCCGTGCATACATATCAACAATACGTGCAAACTTAGATAAACCTAGCACTTTGCCATCAGGGATATAAGCCACATGGCAACGGCCGATAAAAGGCAGTAGGTGGTGCTCACATAACGAGTAATATTCAATGTCTTGTACAACCACCATTTCATCCATATCGGATTCAAAAATGGCATCATTAACAACATCTTCAAGTGAGGTATGATATCCATCAGTTAAAAACTGCATGGCTTTAGCAGCACGCTGCGGCGTATCTTGTAATCCATCGCGATTAACATCTTCGCCTAAAAGCGTAATAATTTGATTGTAGTGCTGCTTTAAATCTTCTGACATGTTTATTTCTCTGGTCCTTACACTGTCATTGAGGTTCAAACTTAATCAATAGGGATGATTTCACATCGACAGGAATAACAGGAGCTTTTGAAATTAACGTCGGGAATGGTCATCTGCTTGACTGCTGAGTCTACCATTTAACGTTACAATTTTAAATCTGGGAAAGAAGCGTGGTTTCTGCGCTAACGTTATTGTCTGTTGCCATCAATTAAGCGTTTAGCAGCCAAATTGCTATAATTAAAGTGTGTTTTTATGAAGTATGTGATCGCTTTTAAAGCAACATGGGTATCAACAAGAGCTGTATAGATGAAAACGCTTACTACCAAACTGAAAGCTTTTTGGCACACGGACTGTCATTACTGTAAGCGTGTTCGTGCCTACATACTTTGGGGCATATTGATGTATTTATTTATAACCTACTGGTGGTTTTAACTGTGCAAGCTGATGTTATTGAAATTAGAGCTGAGGCCAAGCGTAATGGGTTTACGACTTGCCTAATCGGTGTGATGGGTTTGGTGTTCTCTTTGGGATTAGCAGCTATACTGCCATCTCAGATTCAATTAAGTGCGATCTTTCTAATCAGTGCTTCTATTGTTGCTATTGTCATCGGCTGGTTCAAAATTCGTGAACCTAATTACAGCATTCAGTTGTCAAAACAGAATATGCATTACCAACATAGGCACGGTTCATGGGATCTTGCTTGGGAAAATATCCATAGAGTCGGCGTTCCAAAGATTCACAGCGGCCTTGAACACAAGCCTTTGAATATGGTCGGTATCAGATTGAAAGACTATGCCCCATTATTGGCGTCTATCTCTCCTCGTCTTGCAACAAATCTACTAATGGAACAACGGCCTTTATTACTACAAAGTCGTGACGAAAACTGCGCAAGTGGAACCTGTTACAGTGAAAGCTTAATTGAGTCCGACGAATACAAAGATGCCAGCGGGAAAATATACAAAGGCATCAGTGCCATGCTAGCTAACCGTATGACAACACTGAGGAAACAACTCGGATATGATCTCTTCATATCATCTGGAGAACTTGATCGAGACACAGAAGACTTTGTCGCTTTGCTCAATAGTTGTCAGGCACAACTCAATATCGAAAAACAGCATACTATCGAAGAGTCATAGCAAAAGCCTAAAACTCTATGGCGTATTGAATTTTTGCGGCCTCCGTCACACGATCCGCTTCTTTCAATAGCTCAACGAACATGGTTTCAGCACTTTGTATATCATTGATTTTCAAACTGGTTTCAAGCAAAGAGCAATAATGCTTAAGGGCGGGTACGCCAGTGTAACAACAAGCACCATGAATTTTATGAGTAACTCTCGCTAACTCATCCCAGTCTTTACTTTGGTAATGAGACTCTATTTCCACTTTCATAGGTTGAAGTTGCTCTAAAAACAGCTTTAGCATATTCCGAGCTTCAAATTCACTTCCGCCTGTAATCTTAAGTGCGCTCTGCCAATCGATTGACTCTTCAACAACTTCAACAGCCGATGTTGTAGATGTCTCTTCAACAACCTCTATTTCATCACTAGTCTGATAGTCACACCACAAGTTAATCAGCGATATCAACATTTGGAAATCTATGGGTTTAGGTAGGTAGTCATCCATACCTTGCTGCAACATTTGCTCTTTCTCTTCCCTAAAAGCATGTGCTGTCATAGCAATAATGGGAGTTCCCTGATTTAACTCTATCTGGCGAATTTCTTTAGTCGCCGTGATCCCGTCAATTTCGGGCATTTGCAGATCCATCAGAATCAGATCAAACTCGTCTTGCTTACAACGCTCAATAGCTTCGCTACCTGAAAAGCATAGTGACAGTTGAACGGGGGAACGTTTTAACCAAGTCGATAAGAGGTGCAAATTAATTTCAGTATCATCAACAGCCAGAATCTTAACGGGAGGTAAGGCTTTTAATAATGTCTCCCTCTCATCTACTATGGCCATTTCTTCAACTGGTTCAAAAACTTTTAAGATACTAGAAGGCAACAACGGACGCTCAATGGTTAATGAGAACCCTGATTCAATCACTGCTAAGTGGCTTAGATCTTCATTGCTGGAGTATGTCAGGACTTTATTTTTTGCCGGGAAAGTATCAAGATGCTTAATACCGATTCCCTTCTTATAGAGCCATTCGACAGAACATGAAGCAAAGAGGTAGTCGAACTCTTCTTCACGAATAGAATCAAAAAATGCAAGGCTGTCAATACTCGTAACCTTGGCACCGAACTGCCTGAACATACTAGCCGTAGCTCGCCTTGAATAGGGATACGAGTCCAGTATCGCAATACTAGCGCCTCTCCATCTTGGGTCGCCCTCAGGCTCTTGTTTATAGGTTAGCCGATTAAGGTTTAGCTTAAGCGCAAAGCTGGTTCCTGTCCCTGGTGCACTTTCAAAATTCAGGTGGCCATGCATTAACTTAACAAGTTGCTGACAAATCACCAAACCTAGTCCTGTTCCTTGATAGGTCCTATTGATTTCATCATCTAATTGACTAAAAGCGGCAAAGATCTTCTTTTTATCATTATCAGCAATGCCAATACCCGTATCTTCAACGGTAACGCATAGCTCAATCAGGTTATTGTCGAGTTCCTTGCTTTCGACTCGCATAGAAACGTGACCAAATGGTGTAAATTTAATGGCATTACTAAGTAAGTTAGTGAGGATCTGGCGAATTCGAGGAGCGTCGCCCAGTAACTTCTGTGGTAATGGCTGAATATCAAGAACAAACTCCAATCCCTTGTTATAGGCTTGTTTCGACATTAAGGCCGCTAACTGCTCGACCAACGAAAGAGGCGAGAAAACTTCATTTTTAATTTCTAACTTACCTGCCTCAATTTTCGAAAAGTCGAGAACATCATTGATGATATGCATCAAGTGGCTAGCTGAAGAATTAATAATCTCGACATGCTGTTGCTTTTCTTTCGGTAAGACTAACCCTTGTAACTCTTGGCAGAATCCTATAATCGCATTGAGTGGTGTACGGATTTCGTGGCTCATATTTGCTAAGAACTGTGACTTAACCTTACTCGCAGTTAACGCACTCTTACGCGATATATCTAAACGCGCATTTTGCTCTTCGATATAGATCAGGTTATTACGCAGTTCTCGGGTAGCTTTATAAACTTCGAACCGTAAATTACTTCGAATCTTGTCCAATAGAGCGAGGGAAAACAGTCCAGCTTCTATGAACACACCTATGGGAAAGATATAGGCAGTAAAGTGACTTGCCGGCAATACACCAACCAGGCTCAACATACCGGTCAGTGCACAGAAGGCGAGAATAGACCAGGCAAAAATAAAGTATCTCGCGGGCTTGAAGTGATTAAAATAACTCTCAAAGCCGGTTATGGTGTAGCAAGTGATCGCAAAAATACTAACGATATTGGTCACTAAACCTTGCATACTCGCTTCGAGCAAATTGAGAGCAGAAAGCACACCTGAAGCACAAAGCGCTATAACACTGCCGTATATGAATTTAATCATATTAGGTGCGGTTTCACTGGCATTTAGGAAGCTCAGTGTGAATAGCCCCGATCCCAGACCAACCATGATAAAAATGAGATCGACATGATTTCCTAACCAAGTACCGAACATTCCTAGCTCGTAGAGTTGGTAATGCCCCCCCCATACAAATTGCCAAAAAATCACACTCATAATGTAAACGACGTAAGCCAATATGCTGCGTTCACTAGTGCTAAAGAACTGAACGAGGTTATAAACAACAAGAATCAGCAACCCGCCGTAAAAGCATCCCCATAGCAGGGAACCGAAAACGATAGACTGTTCGTATTTCGTTTCCGATTTCAGAATAACAGGAGCAATGCGGTTCAAACTGTCATTAGCAACATAGATCAATAAATTAGCTGAGCTGCCTTTAGTCAGCATAAACTTATGGGTCGGTATGCGCGCGAATTGGTCCTCGTTGTTTTTTCCCTGTTTAGAGCTGCTAACTATCTTATTGCCTTGAACGACATAAAATTCCACTCGCGTATTCTGAGCAAAATCGACTTCAACAACCCAGCGTTCCGCGTCTGAGCTATTTGTTAGTTCTGCAAGCAACCAGACGCCCTGATTACTCAAGCCATAGTTAGGGTTCTTACTATCGGCAGGCGAAAATTCATTGATTCGGGGAATAGCATCGGTTGCAGGAAGGTGGATCTTGCTTTCTTCCACATACAACAACTTTTCATTTAACTGTAATTTCGTATTGGGGTCAGAGAGATTAATCTCAGCCTTCAATAAGGGTGACCAAGAAAAAACAGAAAAAATAATAAGAAAGCGAAGTAAGTGTGCCATTTTCCCTACAGCAATGGTTTGATAATCTTTATTGTAATGGTCATTAAACACTGTGCAGCACGATGAAGCAATGCTATGTTTCACTGCATTGCAGAGACTTGTCGAACTTAACGACATGTTAATAACAAAACAATAAAAGATGTCATGCTTTGCAGTCCGTTATCTTCGTTCACTTGTTTGGTGATAGGCCGAGCTAATGCATCTTCTTATTAACGCCGGAAACTACGAAAATGAAAAAAGCGTCGCTATTACTCACACTTCCCTTTTCATTAACGCTGTGGAGCCAAACCACGCAAGCCCTAGACATCGACAAACTGGAGCTCCCTGAAGGTTTTAAGATTAGCGTCTACGCAGAAAACGTTAAGAATGCCCGTCAGATGGCCTTAGGAAGGAATGGAACAGTATTTGTTGGAAGCCGAGGCGCAGGTTTGGTTCATGCTGTTGTTGATACAGACAAAGACGGCACAGCAGACAAGGTTGTTGAGGTAGCGTCAGGCTTAACCATGCCAAGTGGTGTGGCCGTAAAAGATGGTGATTTGTATGTAGCAGCTATCAGCAAAGTATTTAAATATAGCGACATCGAATCTACCTATGCACAAAAACCTCAACCAGAAACTGTTATTGATGATCTTCCGTCTGAACGTCATCACGGTTGGAAGAACATCGCTTTTGGCCCAGATGATCAACTCTATGTTCCCGTTGGTACACCTTGTAACGTATGTATTACCAAAGGCGGTGAAAAGTTTGATGATGAAATTTATGATTCCATCGTCAAATACGACCTAAAAACTAAAAAGCGCAAGTTTGTCGCACGTGGTGTCCGTAATAGTGTAGGTTTTGATTGGCATCCAGAAACGAAAGAACTTTGGTTTACTGACAACGGACGAGACTGGTTGGGTGACGAACTCCCTCCTTGTGAGATTAACCGTGTTGCCGTTGAAGGTGAACATTTTGGTTACCCGTTCTTTCACGGTGGCTTAGTCGCAGACCCTGAATTTAGTAAAGGTAAAAAAGCAGAAGACTATACACAGCCAGCATTGCGTTTAGGAGCTCACGTTGCTCCACTGGGTATTCACTTCTATCAAGGTGATATGTTCCCTAAAGATTATAAGAAAAAAGTACTTGTCGCAGAGCACGGTTCGTGGAACCGCTCAAACAAGGTTGGCTACAGAGTGATGATTGCAGACGTTGATGGTAATGAACTTAAAGACTACAAGCCTTTTATCACTGGATTTTTGCAAGGTGATGAAGTCATTGGACGCCCTGTTGCCTTCTTACCTATGCCCGATGGTAGCTTATTAATCTCAGATGATTTCGCAAATGCGATTTACAAAGTCTCCTATTCCAAGTAAATATACACATTAAAATACCGACAACTCAAATATTGGGTTGTCGGCCCCTCAGCACTACCTAAGTCAATATCTATGAGTGAAGAAATCATTATTAGTAGTGACGGCATGGAACAAAGACCGTTACGTAGTTTTACCGAAGAAGCTTACTTAAATTATTCCATGTACGTCATCATGGATAGGGCGTTACCGCACATTGGTGACGGCTTAAAACCGGTTCAACGGCGTATTGTTTATGCAATGTCAGACTTAGGACTTCACGCGGGCGCGAAATATAAGAAGTCAGCCAGAACAGTCGGTGACGTACTAGGTAAGTTCCATCCTCACGGTGATTCTGCGTGTTACGAAGCTATGGTACTCATGGCTCAGCCATTCTCTTATAGATACCCTTTAGTTGATGGGCAAGGTAACTGGGGTGCACCGGATGATCCTAAATCCTTCGCGGCAATGCGTTACACCGAAGCTAAGCTTTCCCGATTCAGCGAGATATTGCTCAGCGAATTAGGTCAAGGTACCGCAGACTGGATCCCTAACTTCGACGGCACAATGGAAGAACCCAAGGTACTTCCTGCTCGACTACCACACATCCTCTGTAACGGTATTACCGGGATAGCTGTTGGTATGGCAACAGATATTCCACCGCACAATGTACGCGAACTAGCGAATGCATGTGCGATGTTACTGGATAACAGCAGAGCTGACTTAACAGAAGTTCTGGAGCATATCCAAGGTCCTGATTATCCAACAGATGCAGAGATTATTACGCCTAAGAGCGATATCCAGAAGATCTATGAAACGGGTAAAGGCTCGCTCAAGATGCGTGCCGTCTATGATGAAGACAACGGTGAAATCGTTATCACAGCGCTTCCTCATCAAGCCTCTGGAGCCAAAATACTGGAGCAAATTGCCAACCAAATGCAGAATAAAAAACTGCCTATGGTCAGTGATTTACGCGACGAATCAGATCACGAAAACCCAACACGTTTAGTCATAACACCACGCTCAAATCGCGTTGATACAGCTCAGTTGATGCAACACTTGTTCGCAACAACCGATTTAGAGAAGAACTATCGCGTTAATCTAAACATGATTGGCCTCGACGGTCGCCCTCAAGTCAAAGGATTGAAAACTATCCTGAGTGAGTGGCTGACTTTCAGAAAAGACACTGTCACTCGTCGACTTCAATACCGTTTGAACAAAGTCCTAGCTCGCCTTCACATCCTTGAAGGTTTGCTGATAGCCTTCCTGAATATCGACGAAGTAATCCATATCATCAGGACCGAAGACAAGCCTAAGCCTGTCCTAATGGAGCGTTTCGGTTTAACTGACACACAAGCAGAAGCCATCTTAGAGCTAAAACTCAGACACTTAGCAAAGCTGGAAGAGTTTAAGATCAAGAGCGAACAAAAAGAACTAGCAGAAGAACGCGATCAATTGCAGTTGTTGTTAGGTTCAGATCGCAGAATGAAAACCTTAATCAAGAAGGAAATTCTCGCAGACGCTGAAAAATATGGCGATGACAGACGCTCCCCCATCATAGAAAGAGGTGAGTCAAAAGCACTATCGGAAAATGAGTTAATCCCATCTGAAGCGGTGACTATAGTTGTCTCAGCCAAAGGTTGGGTACGCAGCGCTAAAGGTCACGATATTGATCCGAAAGCTCTGAATTACAAAGCGGGTGATGAATACCTCACCAGTGCTAAAGGCCGCAGTAATCAGCAATCCGTTTTCGTTGATTCATCAGGCCGAACCTTCTCCTGTGACGCGCACTCTCTGCCTTCGGCTAGAAGTCAGGGGGAACCCGTAACAGGGCGTTTTAACTTGGTTACCGGTGAAAACGTCGAGCACGTACTCATCAATCAAGATCAGAAACATTACCTTATGAGTTCAGATGCGGGATACGGCTTCGTTGGTAAGTTTGGTGATATGGTCAGTAAAAATAAGGCCGGTAAAGCTTATCTAAGCTTACCCTCCTGCTCTAAGGTAATGCCACCGCAGATGGTCACCAATGTAGAAACAGATTGGTGCCTGGCAATATCCAATGAGGGGCGTATGCTGATGTTTCCATTGAAGGACTTACCAATTCTCGGAAAAGGTAAAGGGAATAAGATCATCAGTATTCCATCGGCTAAAGCACAATCACGAGAAGAGTTGCTCGCGATTATTTCGGTCGTCCCTGAAAATGCACAGGTTAAGATTGTCGCTGGTAAACGTAGTATGACGCTAACGCAGTCAGACTTAGAGCATTACAAAGGTGAGCGAGGAAGAAGAGGTAATAAACTGCCTAGAGGCCTACAACGTGTTGATGGTGTTGAGCTAGTCATTCCTGATCCAAAGGAATCAACACCAACTGAAGACACTCCTTCACCAGAGAGCTAATGCCTATATAACTTCCAAAAAACAAAAGGCAGGTTACTAGTAGCCTGCCTTTTTTGTTTCACCAATCGATTAGATTGGAATTATTCCTGCCTTTCCTTTTTCAACAAGCTTGCCATAGCTCGGTTAAAGATCTTCATCCACTTCGGACAGAACTGCCCTTCCGCAACACGATTAATCTCAACCACAGCACGCTTCTTAGGACGCTTACGGTGGCTATTATGGGCCCTCGTGTGAGTGAGTGCGTCATAGGTATCGAGAATGGCAATCAATCGTGCACCATCACAAATATCAGCGTCTTTGACACCTAAAGGATAACCACTGCCATCTAAACGCTCGTGGTGTTGCATAACCATCTTACGCGCATCATTCCACTGATCTAGATGCTCTAACAAACGCGAGCTCTTATATACGTGAGAGCGCATCAAATTAAACTCATTCGCAT
Source organism: Alteromonadaceae bacterium M269 (assembly GCA_004353515.1). Classification (GTDB taxonomy): domain Bacteria; phylum Pseudomonadota; class Gammaproteobacteria; order Enterobacterales; family Alteromonadaceae; genus M269. The sequence continues at coordinate 150,721 of SMNZ01000008.1, forward strand.
CCAAATCACCTTGCTTATGCAATACCTTCAATGGCATAAAAGCCATCCCAAAATCATGCACATAACAAGCTACAGCTAACTGGTCATTATCAATGGGGCTACCCGCTAGTCTGTTCAACAACAAAGCTAACTTAGCAATACGGTCACCACGCCCTTTCCAATACATGGACCTCTCTTCAATGGGCTCCATTAACTGTTTAAAGAACATAATGTCAGCCTGCTTTTCTTCACTCAGCCCTTCGGGTATACCTATACGATTGAGTTCTTCTTGCGTCTTACTTTGTATCTCTTCCTGTACTTCTTCGGCCGTCCTAGAGTCCAAGCTAGGATCTAAGAGCAGAACAGACTCAGCTAATAACTTTTCATGTTCACTCGCATTATTGGGATTAATCAACGCAATATGGGTTACCAACTTATCGAACATGATGTCGTCGTATTCAGCTTCACCAGACTTAGAGCAGCTTTCGACAAAAAGTTTCACCTTATCCAATGTCAGCAGAACCAAATCACTCATAGTGCTGGTGTAGTTAATTTCGCCATTGCGCAAAAAATCCAATAAATCTTCGACATGCTGCAAAAGAGGAATCATAGGGGTGAAGCTCACTAATCCGAGATCACCTTTTATGGTATGAATTGAGCGGAACAACGAACGTTGTAACTCGTTATCTTCTGGTCTTAACTCAAGCTCAATAAGTGTCTGTTCACTGGCTTCATAGAGCTCATTAATTTCTTCAAGTAGGTCACTTAAAATATCACCATCAAGATCTTCATGACGAAAAGTTTGCATTTAGTCAGTTATCCTTTAATTGCGCAGCAAAGTAGGCCGTAATATCTATGTCGGTCGTACAAGATGTAACTTTATCTTTCATACTACCTGATTCGTTCTTATAGATACTTATTTAGGTAAAAAAATAATTAACACGAAATGTAAAAAGCTATTGAGGGTTTTACCCAATAGTTGCGAGTTGCTTTAGAAGAAAATCCCGCTCTCCGCCATTTTGCGTTTTGCTTATCGCTTGTCGATAGGATGATTTTGCCTCATCAAAGCGCTCCAAACGGCACTCAAAATTGGCTTTTACCGCGTGATAAGGTTGATAATCGGCAAGCTGATTATCCAGATTCAGTACCTCTTTATAGGCTAGTTCAACCTTTCCAGTTTGCGCAACTGCAACCAGTTGATTTAATTTCGTAACCGGTGATGGATTGAGCGCATACAGGTTCTCATAAAGTAAGCAGATTTGTGCCCAATCAGTTTCTTCCCAACTCGGAGCGGTTGCATGCAGTGCGCTTATTGCGGCTTGTATTTGATAAGGGCCAGAATTGCCTTTCGCTAGAGTCGCGATAAGTAAAGTTTTAGCCTCTTCAATCTGGCTTTTATCCCACAATTTCCTGTCTTGTTTCTCAAGTGGAATATAACTCTCACTCTCGGAGCTCCGCGCAGGCGTCCTCGCATCACTAAGTTGCAACAAACAAAGAAGTCCAGTGACCTCGGGTAAAGGCATGAGTTCTTTTAAGATAGAAGCTAAACGAATGGCTTCCCTCGCTAAGTCTTTGCGGCTTAACGTTTGCCCCTCGTAAGCATTAAAAGATTCATTAAAGACAAGATAGATGACCGATAAAACGGCATTTAACCGTTCAGTGAGATGTTCTTGATCAGGAACTTCGTAAGGTATCCCCGCATCTCTTATCTTGCGCTTTGCTCGAGTTATCCGTTGTAGCATCGTTTTTTCAGATGTCAGAAAAGCACGAGAAATTTCTCTAACACTCAAGCCACATAACGTTCTTAGAGTTAGTGCAACTTGAGCAGACGAATTCAAAGCTGGGTGACAGCAGGTAAAGATAAGCCGTAAGCGCTCATCTGGAATAGCATAGTTTGTTTCATCTTCAGCAGCGTCATCTGCTGAATAATGCTGCTCTAACTGCACTAAAGTATCTGGTTTGCGACGGGAAGATAGCTGCCTTATCCGATCAATGACTTTACGTTTTGCGACCGTATGCAGCCACGAAGCAGGCGATTGGGGCAGCCCTTTTTGAGGCCACTGCAACAACGCCTGTTCGTAGGCTTCTTGCATAGCATCTTCGGCCAACTCTAAGTCTTTAGCCCAGAGTGTCAAAGATGCTATGATTTTTCCTGATTCCGCCCGATAAATACCAACGAAATCAATCGGCTTCATACTCAATCGTCAAATGTCATTATGGGGCGAACTTCTATAGTGCCATAACGCGCACTGGGAATCTTTGCTGCCCACTTTAATGCCTCGTCAAGATCCTTGCATTCAAAAAGGTAGTAGCCACCTAACTGTTCTTTGGTTTCGGCAAAAGGACCATCGGTTACAACCGATTTCCCGTCGCGAAGGCGAACAGATGTTGCGGTACTCACAGGTTGAAGTGCATTACCACCAACCAGAACCCCTGCAGCTTTTACCTCTTCATCGAATGCGAAATATTGGCTAATGAGGGTATCAAAATCCACATCATCGGCGTCTTCGGTACTGTAAATAAGTGCTAAAAATTGCATGTTAAAATCTCCTAGTTAAAAAAGCACAAATTTGCCTTTCAAAACTATAGTCGAACGAGGAACCGTCAATTCGACAACCTTACCAATAAAATTTTCTATCTAATATCAAACATGGTAGTTTTCTTATGATCATTTAGATTTTCGCTCAGCGCGTATTAGTCTAGCGATATAAGGAGGTTCTAATGATTAGATTCAGTTTAGTATCGTTATTTTTAATAATCATCGCGGGATGCAAAACGACTGAAGTTCCACAAGCTCAAGAAGAGAAGGTTGTCGCGGCTTTCCCAAAGCTGGATAACAGCCCGTTTTCGCTCACAAATGTTCCAACTACTGACGCAATTTTCCAGCTCACTGATGCACAAAAAGCGCATTTCCTTGATTATTACTACTCGCCTAAAAACGAACATATTGATGAGCACAAGCGACTTTACCGCTACTTAGAAAGTAAGCTAGATAGCTTTGATTTTTTAGGTCATACCTATACTGCCAATGAGGCATTAACCAATGATGCAGGCAACTGCCTTTCACTTGCGATAGTAACAACTGCGCTCGCAGATTTAGTGGGTTTAGACTCCGAATATCAAGAGGTCAACTCAGCCCCCATTTATCACCGTTACCATAATGTCACCACAACTTCCGGACATGTGCGCACCATAGTCTATAAACCCAACGAGGTGGAGGAAGAAGGTACAGTTATTTTACGTCGCAGCAGAATTATTATTGATTACTTCCCTAGCGTAAGTGATGTCAAAGGCGCCATTGTTTCTCGCCAAGACTTCATCTCAATGTTTTATCAAAACCTGGCAGGAGACGCCATTGTCGCAGAGGACTATGATTTAGCATTCTCTTATTTACAAGAAGCTCTGGAACAAAACGAATTAAATGCTAGAACGATTAACACTTTGGCAGTACTTAATAACAAGGTCAGTCATTACGAGAATGCAGAAAAACTCTTTGAGTTCGGGGTTAATCATACGAATAAAACCGTCAATCTTGTCTCTAATTATGCGGATTATTTAAAAAGAACAGGGGAACACGACAAAGCTAGTGCTTTACTGGAAAACGTTGAGGAAAACTACGATAGAAACCCCTACAGTTGGCTAGATGTCGCAAACCAACACCTTGAAGAAGGCAGCAGGCGTTTAGCACTAAAATATTATGAGAAAGCCTTAGAGATCGCTCCGTACCTTCACGAAGCACACTTTGGATTAGCCAAATTACATATATTGGATGGTCACTCATTTAAAGCTTTAGTTGCGTTACAGAAGGCACAAGAACTAACTTATGAAGGGACAGTAAGAGATTTATATACAGCCAAAGCATTAACGTTAAAAGAGTCTTTGGAGTAAAGCTTCGGCAGCAGAATGAGCACTTTCGCAAGGGGAAATGAGATATGTCGACACAAGATTCATCGAACTTTTACCTAGCAGTAAAACACATTATTGAAGGCAAAAGGAGCGAGCTTATTAGTTTGCTCAATACAGATCCAACATTAGTCAGCGAGCGATCACATACGTCACATAAAGCAACTTTACTGCATTATGTGTCTGCGAACGGTGTCGAAGACGAGCTACAGCATTCTCCCGCCAATGCGGCCGAAATAACTCAAGTTCTGTTAGATGCCGGTGCAGAAGCGGATGCCCTCGCTCAAAGTTACGGCGGAGGTCCAGCACAAACACCTTTATCATTGCTTGTTAGTAGTTATCCTCCATACAAAGCAAAAGTCCAAGTTCCTGTAGCACGAGCTTTAGTTAAAGGTGGTGCGAAAGTTGATGGAATTAATAATGAAGGGACCCCTTTAGCAACAGCTATTGCCTTTGGTTATAAAGAGGTTGCAGCTGAGCTCGTTAGGTTAGGAGCTAAGGTTCAGTGCATCCAAATTGCCGCAGCCCTTGGGGTCCAAGAAACGGTAGATCAATTCTTCGATTCCAAAGGAGTGTTATTAAAAAATGCGGGCGTTAACGAATCTCAAGTCATCCCTTCTAAACAGGAGTCACAGAAAGCGTTAGATTCCGCGCTTTGGTATGCCTGCTTGCACGATCAACTTCCTATTGCGGAATTCCTGCTTACAAAAGGCGCTAAATTAGAGGCAAAGGGCCCAGAAGGATTTACCGCACTGCATAGTGCAGCCGTTAGAGGGAGCACTGATATACTGCAATTTTTGCTCGATAACAATGCATCTACTGAAGTGACTAACGACTATGACGGCACACCTTTGGATACATTATGCTGGTTTGCAAACAACGTTAAGAATGATGCAATAGATTACGTTTCCATCGCCTCTATGCTGTTAAAGCACGGAGCTTTAGCTAGTGCTATTTCACCTTACCCAACAGGACATAATGAGCTAGATAGTTTGATTGAACGCTACCGAAAATGAGGTTTGAAACTTAACCTTGTACTAAATTTGACTCCTCTGACATCATTAGGTCCAAAAACGGTTATAATCTCCCGCCTATTTTATTGACGAGCTTATATGTGTTAGCACTCCTGCGAATTCCAGTTATCTTTATCTACTTTATTATTGTTAACCTTTTACTCATTCTTCTTTGTATTTTTCGGCCATTCCATAGAAACAATGTCCACATCGCAGGCTACTTATACAGTGGCATGGCTAGATTAGTTGGCCTTAAGCTGGATGTCCGTGTACCTGAGAGTGTGAAGCGCGGAGGGCCTTACGTTTATATCTGTAATCATCAGAATAGCTTTGATCTCATTACTGTCTGCCGGGCAGCACAACGCGGCGTTGTTACTGTTGGCAAGAAAAGCCTCATTTGGATCCCAGTTTTCGGACAAGTGTATTGGCTAACGGGTAATATCATGATCGATAGAAAAAATTCAGCGAAAGCCCGAGATACAATTAAGCTAACTGCAGAAAAAATTCGCGAAAAGAAACTCTCTGTCTGGTTTTTTCCAGAAGGCACTAGAAGTTATGGGCGCGGTCTTCTGCCTTTTAAAACGGGCGCGTTTCGTATAGCAAAGCTTACCAATGAACCGGTTGTCACCATCAGTGCCAGTAACTTATCTGGAAAAGTAAAGCTTAATCGCTGGAACAACGGCACTGTCATTATCGATATTGATGATCCTATTGCAATGAACGATAGCAAAGATATTAAGGAATGGGCTGGCTTTTTTCATGCACGTATGAAGCAGCGTATAGAGATGATAGATCAGGAAGTTGCACAAATAGATGGCGCAAATTAGGCGACACCTAAAATGTCATTTTGATATACACTACCAATAATCTGTTTTAGCAATATTTGAATTCGATGACTGAACAAGAAGAGACAATCCAAGAGTGGTACGACTTTAACGAAGAAACTGTGCAAGCTTTGTTAGACGATGGCAGCAAGTCAGATGCAGCACATACTATCGAATATCATTTTGCATGTGACAACTTCGACAAGTTAGAAAAAGCAGCTGTGGACGCGTTTAAAGCGGGATTCGAAGTCGGTGACGGTGAGGAACTCCCTCTTGACGACGGAGGCACGATATTTTGCTTCGACGCCGTTGCTGAGCGACTATTGGACGTTAACTTGATCAACCAAGATACTGAAAAACTTATTGCCATTGCCAATAAGCACAACGTTCATTACGACGGTTGGGGAACCTACTTTATAGAATAGCCTGAAGCTACACTTGCATAGTGGCTCCGATCCTGATTATTTTCTAACGAGTTGGGGCCAATATTAACTCTACCTAACACTTTGCCATCATAAACTGCCCGCTTAAAGTTCAAAATAGTGAGTAAAGCATTTATACAGTTGAGTACCGCCTAAGATAGAAGCAGAAGGGAAATGCAAAATAGGAATCAAGTCACAAGGCGCCTTGATATCCTCAACAGCTTTGGCATTGTCTAACTCATCGATATTCAGCACTTTGGCCATAATTTGTCCCTGCTGTACCTTCTCGCCCGGTTTCGCCAAATATTCAACAATTCCCCCTTGCTGACTATACATAATCTTATAATCCTTTAGGTAAACAGCGACGCGTTCAATATCATCAGGTTGGTAGCTGGCGTTATCAAAACAGCCTTTATGGTTCAAATAAGAAAGAACACTTTGCGCATCATAATGCCCGGCATTGAAATCAATAACTTCTTGCGATCCCATTTCCATAGTGAAAGCTTCAACATTGAAGTCCCATTGCTTCTCAGGAGCAATCTGATTCAGCTCTTCTTGCAGCTTCCACCACTGACAAAAAGTCGCTTCATCTAACGCACCAGCGAATAGATTAGGTATCAGAATGACATTAGCAATATTGAAGTACTTTGCAGACTCGCGTGCGTATTCCGGAACATAGATATGGCGTGTTGAAACCGGTCCGTTATGCAAATCCAGAACAATGTCTGCATCGAATGCAAAACGTTGCAGTTTCAAGTTAAGTCGCTGAGCTAAGCCAATACCCCAAGGTTCAGCAAGGCGGTTATCAATAGCATCCTTAATACTTTGTCTAAACTGCTTTTTAAGTTCAGGTAAGGGCTGCTCTATATTCACCGTTTCCGCGAAGTTTCGGATCAATGACTCATCAAAAAAGTAACCTCTATTCCAATTCTGTCCGTTCACAGGATCAAAACGTCCCAGCGTGTACTCACCTGATTTAATATTGCTTCCCACCGGATTACAGTTGGGAACAAGGATAATTTCGCCCTTAAGCTCTGCGTGCTTTAGTGCCTCAATTAAATGGTAAATAACTACATTCCCTTGAACTTCCGCACCATGGATCGAGCTCTGAATGTAAACCTTAGGCCCAGGCTTTTCACCGACAAAACGATAAACTGGTACATTCAAATTCCGACCAGAGGCATTTTGAGCGACAACGAGGTAATCTTTGGTACATTCAGGCATAAAAGACACAATCCATAGAGAAATAAAAGCAATAATACAGCGGCGATAGTCTAAGCGAAATAAACAAAAAGGCCGGAAAAACCGACCTTTTATTCAATCAAAGATGACTTGGTATCAATGCTTAACTACTAAGAGCCGCAGAATGGATAACAAGCATCTTCTCAATCTGCATGTCTTCGATAGTGTGTGGCAAACCACCTACACCTAATCCGGCCTCTTTCAAGCCAGCGAATGGCATTCCATCCACGCGGAACGCGGTATGGTCATTTAACATCACAGCAGAAGCATCTAGCTGTCTGTATGCTGTCATTGCTGTCTCGATATCCTTAGTAAAGACCGCAGCTTGGAAAGCTACATCTAAGCTGTTAGCGGCTTCAAAAGCTTCGTCCAATTCGTCGAAAGCATATAGACAAACTACGGGGCCAAAGACTTCACTAGTAGACACCTTAGCATCAGCAGGAGGGTTAACCAAAACTGTAGGCGCATAGCAGTTATTATCTAAACGTTCACCACCACAAAGTACAGTGGTTCCCATTGATTTAGCTTCTTCGACCCATTCAGCTACCCGGTTAAACTCTGAAGTACTGATGATAGGTCCAACTTGAGTTTCTGCACTTGCGGGGTCACCCACAACAAGTTGTTTAGCTTGCTCAGCCAACTGAGCACCTAACTCATCGATAATACTGCTGTGAACGTAGATGCGTTGAACCGACACACAAACTTGTCCGGCGTGATAGAAACCACCTTTACACAAAGAGCTTACGGCTTGAGGGATATCAGCGTCTGCTGCCACAACAACAGGAGCAACACCACCGTGCTCAAGCGCACAACGCGTTCCTGGTGATAGTTTGCTACGTAGAGACCAGCCAACCTGTGCACTGCCGATAAAGCTAAAGAAGCTCACGCGCTCATCAACTACCATTTTTTCAGACAATGATCTATCCGCTGGTACGACAAATTGGCACCAGTCTTCAGGTAATCCAGCTTCGTGCAATATCTTCACAAAAGACAGACATGACATCGGTGTGTCGCTAGAAGGTTTAACTAACACTGGACAACCTGCCGCAACAGCTGCGCCGACTTGATGAACAATGAGGTTGAACGGGTGATTAAATGCACTAACGGCAACAACCACACCAATGGGTTCTTTTTGGGTAAATGCAGCACGGTTATGGCTGCTTGCGGTACCACCCATAGGGATAACATTCCCGGCATCGGCTCGGATATGCTCAATAGCTAGGCGCACACCATCAATAGCTCGATTAATTTCAACAATCGAATCCATCAATGGCTTACCACCTTCCTTAGCTGACGCTAATGCAAGTTCATCTCTGCGGGAACTAATAATCTCAGCGGTTTTCTCAAGAATCTCAACTCTGCGATGCAAAGGCAACCAGCCAGATTTTTTACGAAACAGAGCATAAGCACTACTCAACGCATTCTCTACCTGCTCGGCGTTAGAGACAGGCACTTCGCCTAGTTTCTCTTGATTAAAAGGCGATAAAACGTCTCGAGTGTTTGCCATCTATTGTCTCCTAGTATCTGAATATCTATAAAGAAGTGAAGTCTATTCACTTTAAGCAACGCAGCAAATTGCAGTGCGAATTGGTATTAAAAGACCATCAGCATAAGATAAGTCTTTCATAACCATACAATATAGCAATAAACACGGAGACTTTTTAGATCTGAAAATGAGATAGCTAAATCTCCATTCGTTAGGATTTAACTATCTGTCATTCACCTTTGACCAACTATTCCGCATATGATTGATGATACTTTTCTGACACCTCAGCAGTATTAATCCCGAATAACTTGTAAAGAGGGCACAACCCAACAATACAAGTTGTCCAAAGTATTAGCGAAACAACAACTAAGGCGATTGACACAGTATTTGAGAAAATCCCTTCCAGTGCCAATGCAAAAAGTACCGTAGAAACAATTGAACGAACCGCAGTATCTAAAACACCGACGTTATCTCGAGCTAACCACATAATTTCACCTCACACTTGGTTTATCTGTGATTAATGGTACGAGTCTGGGCTTTGAGTACTTTGATCCCAATCAAAAAGTAGACTGATTACGTTATCAAATAGAAGAAAGGAAAATGATTGAGGAAAGGTAGATGGGCGATCTAAATTAACAAAAGTGTTGCTGTCCCTAAGAACGCAAAGATACCAACGACATCAGTGATAGTGGTCAATATAACACTACCGGCAAGCGCAGGATCAATTCTCAGTTTTTTCATAATAATGGGCAGAGTTGCACCAGCAAGACCAGCGGCAATCATGTTGACTAACATTGCAAAAGCAATGACAGCACCGAGCATAAAATCTTGCTTCCACAAGGCCACAACAGAGGCAATGAGTACAGCCCAAATCATACCGTTCAACAAGCCAATAGAAAGCTCTTTTGTAATCAGCCAGCGCGTATTAGCGGGGCTAACATGCCCTAATGCCATACCGCGTATAACAAGGGTAAGCGTTTGGTTCCCAGCAACGCCTCCCATGCTGGGAACAATAGTATTGAGAATAGCAAGAACAGCCAATTGGCTTAGTGTAGCTTCAAATAAGTCGCTCACAGCGGCTGCCATGAGTGCAGTAAATAAGTTAACGCCTAACCAGATAGAACGACGTTGTGTACTTTTAACGACAGGCGCGAAGGTATCTTCTTCATCATCAAGACCCGCCATACTCATCATGCTGTGTTCTGCTTCTTCACGGATAATATCGACAACATCATCAATGGTAATCCGACCCACCAGCCTATTTTCAGCATCAATGACAGGCGCTGAAAGCCAATTGTAACGTTCGAAAACTTTAGCGACTTCGGCTTCAGGCATATCAACTGGTATCGCTTCAGCTTCTTCATCCATTAAACTTTCGATAGTGGATTCAGCCGATGCTGTGAGGAGCTTGGTTACTGGAACAGTGCCAATAAGTTGATCGCTACGATCAACGACATAAAAAGTATCCGTATCGGCGGGGATTTCGCCTTTCAAGCGCAGATAGCGCAGTATGACTTCAACGGTGATTTCTGGTCGAAGAGTGATGGTATCGGTGTTCATCAAGAAACCGGCAGATCCATCACCATAAGCTAGAGCTTTCTCAGCTCTTTGCCTGTCTTGAGTGTCGAGTGATTTTAAAACATCTTGATAGACTTTCTCTGGCAAGCCGCTAAGCATCTCTGCCATGTCATCCGTATCCATCTCTTCAAGTGCATCAGCCAGCTTCTCGGGCACCATCTGCGACATAATGCCATTACGAACATCTTCGGAGAGTTCTTCAAGAACGTCACTGTGAAAATCACCATCAATGAGTTGCCATAACAACGCCCTATCCCTTGCTGGCGTTGATTCGAGCATAAGCGCAATATCACTTGCAGCCATATTGTGTAGCATATGCCTAACTTGCACATACATACCACTACCGAGAGCCTCATTGATGGCTTCGAGTTGGCTAAAGGAGTATTTGCTTTCTAATGCTTCAGTCATAGTACTTAGGCACTCTACGATATGGTCTGTGTTGATAGCCTAGACGATTGCTAAGCTCATTTGATTATACCATGTATATCAACTATTTATAGATTGACACAGATTAAAAAGAAAAGCTTGTATAAAAAATGGAGGTTGGCAGCTATACCCTTAGCTATTTGGAAATAAACTACTCATCTTCGTTAAATTTACCCACGATTAAGGTTTCAACAGCTTCCATCGCTTGTTCAGCATCTTGTCCTTCACTGACAATAGTGACTTCTTTCCCTTGGCTGCTTTCTAGCATCATAAGACCAAGAACACTGCTGGCTGAGGCTGTTTTTCCGTCTTGAATAACGGTAATTTCTGCGTCGAAACGCATAGCAAGTTTGGCTAGCTGAGTAGCTGCACGCGCATGCAGACCTAGCTTATTGACGATAATAAGTTTCTTTTCTAAACGCATTGAAATCTCTGTTGTTTAGTCGCCCACTTTCGTTTGAAGGTGCCTGATCTGAACATCAGGGTGGGTCGTTTTGAAGTTTTTGGCTAATTCTTCGGCAACATATACAGAACGATGTTGGCCACCGGTACAACCTATTGCAATGGTGACATAACTACGATTATTGCGCTCTAGATGAGGCAACCAAGTTGAAATGAGGTTTTGGATCTGCCAAATAAACTTAGTCACTATGGGTTTTGAACCCAGAAATAACTGCACTTCAGCATCAACACCTGTCAGGTGCTTAAGATCCGGTTCCCAATGAGGGTTAGGCAGAAATCGGGCATCAAATACGTAATCAGCATCTTTAGGAATACCGTATTTAAAACCAAAAGATTCAAGAACTAATACTAGTCTTGAGCTCTTCTTACCCAGTATACGCTCTCGAATGAGCTCAGCAAGTTGGTGCAATGACAGCTTGTCTGTATCTATATATAAATCGGCACGTTCGATAATAGGCGCTAATAAACGTGACTCTGCTTGTATGGCTTCAGCTAACGACTGATTTTGTCTCGATAATGGATGCAAACGTCGAGTTTCACTAAAGCGTTTAACCAGCATATCGTCGCTGGCGTCCAAATAAAGAATCGTCATTTCCCAGCTCGAAGGCAAATAATCTAGAATCTCTTCCAGCTCAGTCGGTTCTTTAGGCAAGTTTCGAACATCAATACTGACGGCCACTTGCTGATATTCATCAGCGACAGCGTGAGTCAATGTGGGTAACAGGTTAACGGGAATATTATCAACACAGTAATACCCAAGATCTTCTAGCGATCTCAAAGCAATGGATTTACCTGACCCAGAGCGTCCACTAATAATGATCAGTTTCAAACGATAGCCTCGTAAAGTTCATCATCTGTGCGAGCCGCACGAATACGTTTTACTACTTGTTTATCGGATAATGCCTTAGCCACTGTTGCTAAGGTTTGCAGATGACCATGGGTTTGATCTTCAGGCACGAGTAAAACAAAAAATATATCTACGGGTTGGTCGTCAATGGCATCGTAAGCAACAGCTTTGTCACAAGTGATGAGCATCGCCTGGATTTCATTAATATCTGCTAAGCGACCATGTGGAATAGCGATACCATTCCCAATGCCAGTGCTACCCACTTTTTCTCTGCTAATTAGACTGTTTAAAATGATATCAGCATTCACTGAGGAGTGTTTGTGAACCAGTTCGCTGATTGATTCGAGGATTCTTTTTTTGCTTGTTGCCTCCACTGCACAGTGCGTGCAGTGGGGACTTAGGAGAGTCTTGATTTCCATTAACTTTTATTTCATCAATGCCGCTTGAGTTTTTCTTTATGCTTAATCACTTGCCGGTCGAGTTTATCTATCAGCCCATCGATGGCTGCGTACATATCGTTATGTTCCGATGTAGCAAATATTTCTCCGCCGACTACGTGTAAAGTTGCTTCTGCTTTTTGATTGAGTTTTTCTACGTTGAGTATGACATGAACATTATTGATGTGATCAAAATGCCGTTCTAATTTCTCGAACTTTGTTGATACATAGCCTCTTAAGGCCTCGGTGATTTCGACATGGTGACCAGTAAGGTTTAATTGCATATCGCGTCTTCCTCTCTTTGAGCAGCCTTATACAAGGCTTTTACGCTGGTTAGACGGTGGAATCGACAAGGATTCCCGGTACTTTGCTATTGTCCGCCGAGCGACTTTGATACCTTGCTCAGCCAACAATTGGGCAATTTTGCTATCACTTAAAGGTTTGTTGGGCATTTCAGCCGCAACTAATTTCTTAATTAACGCACGTATGGCCGTTGACGAACATTCGCCTCCCGCATCTGTTGCAACATGACTTGAAAAGAAGTACTTCAATTCAAAAATACCTCGAGGCGTATGCATGTATTTCTGTGTCGTTACACGAGAAATCGTTGATTCATGCATCTCGACCATTTCAGCCACATCATTCAAGACCATCGGCTTCATCATCTCTGGTCCATATTCAAAGAAGCCCTGCTGTTGCTGTACGATACAGTTTGCAACTTTTAGCAGTGTTTCATTTCTGCTTTCTAGGCTTTTAATAAACCACTTAGCTTCTTGCATATGAGAGCGAATAAATTGGCTATCCGCTGTGTTTCGTGTATTACGGCTCATCGCCGCATATTGCTGATTAATATTGAGTTTAGGTAAGCTATCTGGATTCAGCTCTACCGACCAGCGGCCATTCTTCTTAGCAACAGACACATCCGGAATGACGTATTCAGGCTCACCAGTAATAATTGCGCTACCAGGACGAGGGTTAAGAGTCTGCAGTAAACGTATCACCTCTCGCAGTTCATCTTCCTTCAACTTAGCCTTGCGCATGAGCGTTCGATAATCTTTGCTCGCTAATAAATCAGCATACTCATTAATTATAGTACGTGCTTGGGCTAACCAAGGAGTATTTGGATCATATTGATTGAGTTGGATCAACAAACACTCTTGCGGAGATCTCGCTCCAACACCAACAGGGTCAAATAGCTGAACGCGTTTTAAAACACACTCGACTTCATCTAATTCAATTTCTTCATCGTCAAGGCTAGCAAGCACTTCTTCTGTCGAAATGGTTAAATAACCAGCTTCGTCGATGGAGTCGATAATAGCCATCGCAATAGCGACATCAGTATCACTGAAATGCGTTAGTCGCATTTGCCACAATAAATGGGTTTGAATATCGTCGGTTGTTTCACCTTGATATTGTAAATCATCTTCAGCAGAACTCATTGGTGCAGGGGCCGAAGATGCACTGTAAGCTTCTTCCCAGGTGCTATCTAAAGGCAAATCGTCAGGCATATCACTGCTTTCCATTGCCTTATCAATTTCTATACTGTCGCTGGTTTGAGGTTCTTCCTGCAATGCATTGTCAGTGTCGTTCGCATTTGCAGTGGCTTTTTCAGTTTCTTGTTCTGTCGCAGAGGTTTCTGCAGAGTTGTCCTCTTCTAATAGAGGATTAGAATCCAGCGCTTCCTGGATTTCTTGTTGAAGATCTAAAGTCGACAACTGCAACAAACGTATCGCTTGTTGAAGCTGAGGTGTCATTGTCAGTTGTTGACTAAATTTAAGCTGTAACGATGGCTTCATGTACTTCTTGTATTAATATCGTATTTATTGGAGTGCGTTCCATACCCTAACTATAGCTTGAATTGTTCGCCTAGGTATACATCTCTCACTTGTTGATTTGCTAGAACGTGCTCAGCGGTTCCGCTGGCAATCAATTCTCCGTGACTCACAATATACGCTTTTTCGCACACATCTAAAGTCTCTCTAACATTATGATCGGTGATCAGAACGCCTATCCCTCTGTCTCTTAAATGAATAATTATTTTCTTAATATCGCTAACGGATATCGGATCAACACCTGCAAAAGGTTCATCGAGTAAAATAAACGCAGGATCAGCAGCCAGTGCTCGTGCAATTTCGACACGTCTGCGTTCACCACCAGACAAACTCATACCTGTACTATGGCGAATATGATTGATATTGAATTCATCCAGCAAGGCATCAGCTTGTTCCTGACGCTGCGCATTCGACAAGTTTTTGCGCGTTTGCAATATTGCCATTAAGTTTTGATAAACACTTAGCTTACGAAAAATCGACGATTCCTGAGGTAAGTAACCAATCCCTTGACGTGCCCGCACATGCATTGGAGCCAAAGTTAACTCATTATCATCGATGAGTATTTGTCCGTTATCTAATGGCACCAATCCGACGATCATATAAAAAGTCGTTGTTTTTCCCGCACCGTTGGGGCCCAGTAGCCCGACAATCTGACCGCTAGAGACCTCAACACTGACATCTCTAACCACCTGGCGCGCTTTGTAAGACTTCGCCAGGTTTAGCGCTTTAAGCGTTGGCATTAAGGTTGTTCTTCCTTTTCTTGTTCTTTTTCTTCATCTTCGTTCTTAGGCTTCGGTTGATATATCGTATTGACTCGATCACCTTCTGCACCTGCCTTAAGCGCTTCAGATTCAATATCTATGGTAATAAGCTCACTTTCTATAACTTGCCCATCACGCGACAATTTGGCATTACCTGTGAGTACAATAATACGTGTCGACTGCTCGTACTTAATTTCATTGGCAGATGCAGTAACTCGATTGCCTTCTTCATCCAACTGGGAATATTCTGCGGGGTTACCACGAGCGATAAAGACTTGATCGCCTTCATTTTCGCCGACAACGACTTCTAATTCATCAGCATCTATTGAAAGGCTCCCCTGCCTAACTTCTACGTTGCCTTTATAAATTGCTGTTTTGTTGATGCCATCAACGTCATTGATGTCAGCACCAACAGAAACTTGTTGTAAAAAATCATCCTTACCCTTGGCACTCAAAGAACCAGCAAAAGCGATCAATGCTATGCTCATAAAAAGAGTATATATACGTTTACTTAGGGTCATAAAGGGTTTGTACATGTTTATCCAGCGTAAATGTTTCTGTAATTAAATTAGCATTAAAGCCCGTACCAATAGTCTTAAAACCTTCTCCAGTTATTTCCACGGACTGGTCTGATACTATAGTGCGGGTATTCAAATCAATTTCAATAAATTCTGTTGTTAAAGTTTGTATCTGGCTACTTGGATTCAGACTTTTAATTCTGACATTGGTTTCAAGCTGAATACGATTATCTTCATATAGCGTACCCTCAGATGCTGTAACCTTCCACGGTTCTGCGCCATCATTTGTGAAGATAGTATATTCCGGTGCCTCAAATAGGGTAAAACCAAGTAACTCGTAATGTTCCATCGTTTTAGCAAAAACTTGGTGATTCAGTTTACCATTTTTGTCATACAGCGAGCTTTTCATTCCTTTAGCTTGATAGTTTGGCAACCAAGAATCATCTTGTGTTCCAGCAGTGTCTTTTGTCTCTTCCTGTAACCAAAACGGTAAGTTCAATCCCAAGACGATAATAAAGAGAATCCCTATGCTGATCGTTATTCTGTTCATACACTACTACCATGAATAACATTTAGCTCGGAACGACTCTGCAATAACAAGTCACATATCTCTCTAACAGCACCTGCCCCGCCTAGCCGACGTGTAACATAGTCAGCCTGTTGCTTCACAAACGGATGGCCGTTGTCCACACTAAAGGCGACTTCACTGCATTCAAACATACCTAAATCGGGCATGTCATCACCGACTGATGCAGTTTCACTCTTCTCAAGAGACAGTGACTCGCATAATGTGGTTAAGGCGGTCTGCTTATCCTCACACCCCTGAATAATGTGCTTTACGCCAAGAGATGACATGCGTTGCTCTACAATCTGAGAGCTTCTTCCCGTGATAACAGCAACCTGAATACCTATTTGTTGAATAGCTTTTATACCGTAACCATCTAACGCATGAAATGCTTTGAGCTCTTCGCCCTGATTCCCCATAATGATTTGACCATCAGAGAATACACCATCCACATCACAGGCTAGTAAACGTATCTTTGAGAGCTTGTTGAACAACTCTTCAGGAATTGTGCCGTAAAGCGTTTCGATATGTCCCATTACATGATGCCTGCTCTTAAGAAGTCTTGAATGTTGACAGCACCTACTGGTTTTTGTTCGTCATCGGTAACAATTAATCCAGATATCTGATGCTTTTCCATAATGGAAAGCGCTTCTGCTGCTAACACGCCTTCCTTCGTCGTTTTTCCATTACGTGTCATAACGTCAGCTATCGCTGTTGAATGTACATCGACCTGAGCATCAATCAATCGGCGCAGATCACCATCAGTAAAAACACCCACCAGCGTTTTCTTATCATCAACAATAGCAACCATACCCAGTTTCTTACGTGAAACCTCGAGTAATACATGACTGACACTATCCTGCTCATGAGCTAATGGCAGTGCATCACCACTATGCATGATATCTTTGATTCTTAATAAAAGCTTTTTACCCAATGAACCTGCGGGGTGAGACAATGCAAAATCGTCAGAAGTAAAGCCTTTAGCATCAAGCAACGCAACTGCCAAAGCATCGCCCATAACTAAAGTGGCCGTTGTGCTGGAAGTCGGTGCAAGGCCTAATGAACAAGCTTCTTCTTCTACCTTAATACATAAATGAACCGTTGAGTGTTTACCCAATTCTGATTTTGGATTTCCCGACATGCCTATTATAGGAACTGCCATACGCTTAAAAGCAGGTAGCAAATTGAGTAGTTCTGACGTCTCGCCAGAATTAGATATTGCTAATACCACATCTTGTTTGGTCAACATGCCCAAATCGCCATGACTGGCTTCGCCGGGATGCATAAAGAATGACGATGTACCAGTGCTCGCTAGCGTCGCTGCTATTTTCCGCCCGATGTGGCCGGACTTACCCATACCGCAAACGATGACTTTGCCTGAACACTGCATCAATAATTCGCAAGCGGAGTGAAAATTCTCATCTATGTATTGATACAGACCATTGATAGCTCGAGACTCAATCTCAATAACGCGTTTAGCTGATTGCACAAAATCGATAGTTGATGTCATAACACTATACACTCGCTACCAAGTACAATTCATAGGCGATAAAGCTTAACAATAGCAATCCCCCTTTCCACCGACCGATCTGCCGATTACCTTTCATATTAAAGCTAAACACTAACAGCAGTGCAGTCAAAGCGAACATAATATAAATGTCGCGATGCGCCGCATTAGCATCTATAGCTCCCGGAGCAATAAGGCCCGGCATTGCCAACACAGCTAGAATATTAAATATATTGGATCCGATGATATTACCCAGAGCTAGATCATCCTCACCTTTCATTACCCCTGCAATACTCGCAGCTAACTCTGGTAAGCTGGTTCCAATAGCGATAATGGTTAAGCCGATAAGTAGGTCGCTCATACCGAAAGCTTTAGCAATAGACACTGCTGAGTCGACCATAAAGTGAGCACTCAGCGGTAATAAACAAATACCGACAATGACCCAAAAAATCGCAATGGGATAATTCACATTACTGGGGATTTCATCTTCAGTTTCGGCTTGAAGTGGATCATCCGATTCCACATTCCAAGACATCCAGCTCAGCGCACCAATGACAAAGAAAAACAAAACGATGAGAACAATACCTTCATTCAGACTCAGTACTTCATCAGATAAAAAATAAAGTGCTAAACCTGAAACAATCAAAACGATAGGCATTTCACGCTTAACCGTTGTCGAAGACACAAGCAAAGGCTTTATCAATGCAGTTACACCAAGAACAAGCGCTATATTGGTAATATTTGAACCTATCGCATTCCCTATAGCGGTGTTGGAATTCCCAGCTAGAGAAGCGGTCGCTGAAACAACGATTTCAGGTGCAGATGATCCCATTGCAACTATGGTTAAACCAATAACCATGGGTGATACACCCAAATTTTTCGCCAGTGCAGATGAACCATAGACAAATCTGTCAGCACTCCAACTTAATACGGCAAGGCCAACAATAAAAATTACAACGTCGATGATCATTAATTCATAGAACTCGCTTTAACACAATCGGACTATTCTCTCAAAATAGATGTCTTTTGCCTACGGACATCACACTAATTACATGAATTATATGAACATACCTTATTTGCAAATGATGATTGAAATTTTGGTCATATTACAAACAGATAAATTAGTAACAAACTTTCCAGTGAGCAATTTACAACCAATCACCCTTAATAAGGATTAAAAACACTCTTAAATTTCTACATAAAAATTTGAAAACGCTATTACTTTTTGAACTGAAAGTCATTTATAATACAAGCCGCTAAGAGAGATTTACCAAACTCCTATTGATCTTAATATTCAGTGGAATGAAAAAAGGTCAATAAACATTCAATAATCCTTGCAACTAATAAACCAAATTCCGGTCTATTTTAAAGCTGGCTCATAATAATAAAGTAGCAAACAGCGGAAATCTCTAGCGTATTTGTGTAACAAGCGGTTAATTCCGAGTAGGAAAGCAGTCTATTCGAGAAGATCTATAAAGAACGCAAACTCGTACACTTTGTTACTTTTTATGTGAATCAATTTTTCCAAAAAATAAATAAAATAGCATCAAACTTATGCCTTTTTCATACACTCAGACACGGAGTCGTAATTGAACGATTTAGTCACAATTGACAATCTACACTTTAGCCGCGGCGACAGAACCATTTACGAGGGTATTTCTCTGAATATCCCTAAAGGTAAAACTGTTGCTGTTATGGGCCCAAGTGGTATTGGAAAAACTACACTTTTGCGCTTAATTGGCGGCCAGCTTAAGCCTGACTCTGGCGATATTTTGTTTAAAGGCCAGTCAATTCCTAGTATGAGCAGAACAAGCTTATACAAAGCACGCAGACAGATGAGTATGTTATTCCAAAGTGGTGCGCTTTTTACCGATATGAGTGTCTTCGACAATGTCGCATTTCCACTAAGAGAACATACTAATTTATCAGAATCTCTCATCCGCTTAATGGTTTTGATGAAATTACAATCTGTTGGGTTGAGAGGTGCAGCAGATCTGATGCCGAGCGAGTTATCTGGCGGAATGGCTAGAAGAGCAGCATTAGCCAGAGCAATCGCCTTAGATCCTGAACTTATACTCTACGACGAGCCATTTGCTGGGCAAGATCCTATCTCCATGGGCGTTCTCGTTAAGCTTATCAAAGAGCTCAATGACGCACTGAACCTGACGAGTGTTGTAGTTACGCACGACGTCACAGAAGTCATGTCAATCGCTGACTATGTCTACATCTTGGCAGACAAACACATTATCGGTTCAGGAACGCCACAAGAAATAAAGCAAAGTGAATCTGAACTTGTTCAACAGTTTTTGCACGGGCAAGCTGATGGTCCAGTACCTTTTCATTTCCCAGCGAATACATTGGAGGACGAGCTATTGTTAACAGGTGGTACCAAATGAAAGCATTAGTTTCACTGGGTGCATCAACACTTGATAGAATAGCTGCACTTGGCCGAGCAACGGCGATACTGACCGGTGCGTTATTTGCCAAACCAACACCGATGAAAAGCTTCCCTTTAGTCTTGAAGCAAATATACGTTGTTGGCGTTCAGTCTTTACTCATTATCTTAGTTTCCGGCTTATTTATCGGTATGGTTATGGCACTTCAAGCCTATACCGTACTTGTCAGCTACGGTGCCGAAGATAGCTTAGGCCCGATGGTAGCGCTATCTCTACTCAGAGAGTTGGGGCCAGTTGTAACTGCTTTGCTGTTTGCGGGTAGAGCCGGTTCTGCACTGACAGCAGAAATAGGGTTAATGAAAGCAACAGAGCAGTTGAGTAGTTTGGAAATGATGGCTATTGACCCGCTTCGCCGGGTTATCGCTCCTCGCTTCTGGGCTGGCGTTATTTCAATGCCTTTGCTTGCCATCATCTTTAGTACAGTGGGTATTTTAGGCGGTCATGCCGTCGGTGTTGATTGGCTAGGTGTAGATTCCGGAAGCTATTGGTCCATTATGCAGGCCACAGTAGAGTTTAACCAAGATGTCGTTAACGGCATTATCAAAAGCTTAGTGTTTGCTTTTGTAGTGACATGGATAGCCGTATTTAAAGGCTATGACGCAGTACCTACATCTGAAGGTATCAGCAAAGCAACAACACAAACGGTTGTGCATTCATCATTGGCTATATTAGGCCTGGATTTTGTACTAACAGCATTAATGTTTGGAACATATTAGGAGCGTTAAGGTGAATAACAGGAAAGTAGAATTATTCGTAGGTTTGTTCGTTGCATTAGCAATAGCCTCGATGCTTGTTTTGGCAATGAAAGTTGCAGACAAAGGCATCGCAGGAAACGGCGAGACTTATAATTTACATGCAAAGTTCGATAATATTGGTGGTCTAAAAGTGCGCTCTGCTATCAAAGTAGGTGGTGTTACTGTTGGTCGTATTACGAATATAACGCTGGATGCAGACGAGTTTACGCCAGTCGTCACTCTGACCATTTCAAAAGAGTACGACAGTTTTCCGGAAACTAGCTCAGTTTCCATTCTTACGTCAGGGCTCTTAGGTGAGCAGTATATTGGACTTCAGCCAGGCTTCAGTTTTGATGACGAAAGCGGCATTTTGCAAGATGGCGATTTTATCGAAGACACTAAGTCAGCACTGGTATTAGAAGATCTTATCGGACAATTTTTATTTAGTAAAAGCGAGGACTAATGTTTCATATTCACTCTCAACCATGGTCTAGCTTAAGTCTTTTAAAAGGTATCGTCTTAAGTGCGATACTTTTGGTGTCTACCATGGCATCTTCCCAAGTTAGAGCTGAATCAGATAATCCATACATATTGCTACAAGAAGTTGCTGCGGTAACTTTTGAGCGTATAAAAAGAGAAAGGGATGATATCGAACAAAACCCAGAACTACTGCGTGCAGTCATCGAAGAAGAGCTTTTGCCTTATATCGATTACAAGTTCTCTGCATTAAAAGTATTAGGGAAAAACCTAAAGTCAGTTCCTAGAGAGAAAGTACCTGAATTTATTCAAGTTTTCCGTGAATATTTGATCACAACTTACGCGCTTGCATTGACTTACTATGACGACCAAGAGGTTGTCTTCGAGCCGGTGAAAGAAATCACGAATGAACGCATTGTTACTGTACGTGTACTTATTAAAGATAAAGACGCACCTGACATTAAAGTTGCGTTTAAGGTAAGGAAAAACAAGAAAACCAACAAATGGAAAGCTTACGACATGATTGCTGAAGGTATCAGTTTGTTATCAAGTAAGCAGAGTGAACTTGAGTCAGTTGTTCGTCAAAAAGGCATTGATACCGTTATTGAGTTGTTAAGAGAAAAGAACAAGCAACCTATCACGCTCGAAAGGTCATAATTGATGTCAACGGTCAACTTAAGTGCAGACGGCGAACTCGCTATCCAAGGCGATTTGAACACAGAATCAGTTATGGCTCTATGGCCCAGCTATCAGAATGAGTTGTCTAAAGTCAGTGCTTTGACAATTAATCTAGGCGCTTTGGGAAAATTCGATACTGCGGGTTTAGCTTGGTTACTGCAGTTAAAAGGTGAATGCAAAAAACAAGGTATTACCTTTGGCTTAAAAAACACACCTTCCGGCGTCGAATCTCTAGCCAGAATTAGTGGCGTCGAAGAGATACTAACTCAGTAATATCTTCCAAATAGAGGTATATCGCTATATTACCTCTGCCTTTTCATTGTTATTATTGTATGTTGTTCCCTGACGCTTGTTAGGGAACAAAGTTACAACAAACGGTCTAATACTTATGCAAATTGATGATATAAAAGCGCTACTTAACGATGCGTTAGAGCTCTCTGAATTACAAGTTATGGGAGAAGGTTCCCACTTTCAGGTTATTGCTGTCGGCGATATCTTCGAAGGAATGAGTAGAGTGAAAAAACAACAAGCAGTCTATGCGCCTTTGTCGCACCTGATTGCAGATGGCAGCATGCACGCAGTCACCATTAAAGCCTTTTCGAATGCAGAATGGGAAAAACAGAAGCTTTTCCACTCAACGGATAACACGCTATAAATGGATAAGTTACTGATTCAAGGTGGCTGCAAGCTCGAAGGTGAAGTGACAATTTCAGGTGCGAAAAACGCAGCTCTTCCGTTGTTATTAACCAGCCTTCTTACTGACAAGGTTTGCTTCTTCTCCAACGTTCCTTCACTTCGTGACATAAATACCAGTTTGGCTCTATTAAACCAATTGGGTGCAACTGCAGAGCGTGAAGATAATCAACGTATCAAGATAGATCCGAGCACTGTTGATAATCTGGTTGCTTCATACGAACTTGTAAAAACTATGCGAGCATCCATTCTCGTACTTGGGCCGCTTCTGGCTAAATACGGTGAAGCCAATGTTTCATTACCAGGTGGTTGTGCAATAGGTGCAAGACCCGTCGACCTGCACATTAATGGTCTCAAAAAAATGGGGGCCAACATCACGGTAGACGCTGGGTATATTCAGGCCACAGTCGATGGTCGACTGCAAGGCGCTAATATCTTTATGGATACCGTTAGCGTCGGTGCGACAGAAAACCTGATGATGGCAGCAACCTTAGCCGAAGGTAAAACTGTTCTAGAAAACGCGGCAAGAGAGCCCGAAATTGTTGATCTCGCTAACTGCTTAATCGCCATGGGTGCTTTTATTGAGGGTGCTGGCTCAGACAAAATTACAATTCACGGTGTCGATAAGCTCTCTGGAGCAAACTATAAAGTCTTACCGGATCGCATAGAAACAGGAACATTCTTAGTAGCCGCAGCTATGACAGGTGGACATATTCGCTGTAATAATGCTTCACCGGATACTATGGAATCAGTTCTGAGCAAATTATCCGAGGCAGGTGCCGTCATCACAACAGGTGACGACTGGATTGAGTTAGACATGAGAGAGTCAAAGCTTAAAAGTGTCAGTATAAAAACAGCACCTCACCCAGCCTTCCCAACAGATATGCAAGCGCAATTCGTTGCACTCAACTCAATTGCCGATGGAACCGGCGTTGTCACCGAAACTATCTTTGAAAACCGTTTCATGCACGTTCCTGAATTACATCGCATGGGAGCCAAAATAGAACTCGAAACTAACAGCGCTGTCTGTTGTGGAAAGTCAGAATTAAAAGGTGCTCAAGTGATGGCGACAGACCTACGCGCTTCTGCCAGCCTAGTGATTGCGGGTTTGGTAGCGGAAGGCGAAACAACCGTTGATCGAATCTATCATCTTGATAGAGGCTATGAAGCGATTGAAGTAAAACTCAATAAGCTAGGTGCAAATATTAAAAGGGTTTCTGAGTAACTCTATAAGGAGTTACAGTTCCTTGTTTGGCAGGGTCGATATTTCGATGGGTAAAGTGATTGTTTGACCTTGTCTACGCACAACAAAATTCATGATAGTTCCGGGCGGTGTCTCAGTAATTTTATCTAACATCTGCTTTGAACTATCAACTTTCTCTCCATCTAGTTCAATAATGACATCCTGTAATTGCATTCCACCCTTTGCAGCTGGACCAGCAGGATCAATAGCTGTCACACCAATACCAATAACGCCATTAACGCTTTGTATCAGCTCAGCTCCCTGAATTCCCATATATCCACGAGTTACCATCCCCCCAGAAATAAGGCGGTCCATCACACTCTTAGCAAGGTCGTATGGGACGGCAAAGAAAACACCGGCAACATCGATAACACGATTATTCTCATCCAATGATTTGAAGTTCGCATTATTAATACCCATCAAATAGCCATTGCTATCAATGAGAGCTCCTCCTGAACTTCCTTCATTCATTACCGCATCGGTTTGAATATAATCAGAATACTGACGTAAACCATTTCCAAGGCCAGCTCTTAATGCACCAACAACACCTTGAGTGGTTGTTTGTCCTAGATTGTATGGGTTACCGATAGCCATCACCAAATCACCAACGTGAGGTTGCCTATCTTCAATCTGAGGTATTACTGGCAAGTTGTCAGCATTCACTTTCAACACAGCGAGATCAGTGTGTACATCGAAGCCAATCATTTGAGCTTCGAGATTACGGCCATCCTGCAGGCTCACGACAATTTGATCCGCGTTATCGATAACGTGATAGCACGTTAGAATGTGCCCACTCTCCGTCATAATGACGCCAGAGCCCAGTCCTCTTTGCTCGACACGTTCACGCCTAAAAAGAGTAGTACGCGTACCAATGGCTGTGGTGTATATATTCACAACCGCAGGTCCTGCGCGATTGATAGCATCTCGAAAACTTAGACGTTCAGGAATTTTGCGCTCTGAGTTAAACCAATTAATTGAAAAGCTTTCCCCATATCGCAACGCAGGCACAAAAGTTAGCAGCACTGCCGACACAACAATACCTAACAAGATTGAACGGACGATAAAGGCCAGATACTTATTTGCTTTCACTTAAGGCTCAAGGTTCCCAGAACTAGAATGAATAAACGATAATATCAACATGAGTTAGTGTTATATACCTAAATCAGTATTAAGTACATTATTCAGGGCAATAACAAAGAGAGTCGCACGATGGCGACTCTCTTTTCATATGAATACTATCGTTAACGATTTAACGTACAACAAGATATAAAGATGTCTTACCGCGTTTAATATTCAATGCGATGACACCTTCTTTTTCATTCAGATAATCGCTCAACTCGCGAACACTAGTAATTGGGTTGCGGTTAACACCGATAATGACATCACCTTCAACCAATCCGCTACGTTGCGCCGGAGAACGGTCTTCGATATCCGAAACAACCACACCACTCACGCCTTGTTGAGTAGTACCGTTAGTTAAAGTTGCTCCACTCAATCCTGGGTGGATTTCTTCTGCACTCAATACTGCCGCTTCTGCAGAGCCAAGAGTCACATCAACGGTTTTTCTCTTACCGTCACGAAGTAGCGATAACTCAATTTGGGTGCCGGCACCGAGAGAACCAACTTTCGCTCTAAGCTCTTGGAACCCTTCAATGTCGTTAC
This sequence comes from Alteromonadaceae bacterium M269, assembly GCA_004353515.1. Lineage (GTDB taxonomy): Bacteria > Pseudomonadota > Gammaproteobacteria > Enterobacterales > Alteromonadaceae > M269. Next base: position 176,466 of record SMNZ01000008.1, read on the forward strand.
CATTAATTGCAACGATAATATCACCTGCATTAATACCAGCATCATCTGCGGCTGAATCAGGTGTGACTTCACGAACAAAAGCACCACGGTTAACACTGAGGTTCATAGCTTCTGCTAAGCCAGCATCAACATCACCACCAGAAATACCGAGCAATCCACGGCGAACTTCACCAAATTCAATAATCTGATCAACAAGGTTTTTCATCATATTACTTGGGATAGCAAAGCCAATACCAACGTTACCACCGCCTGGGCCAAATATAGCCGTGTTGATACCAACTAGTTCACCACGCAAGTTAACAAGCGCACCACCAGAGTTACCTCTGTTTATCGCGGCATCGGTTTGGATGAAATCTTCATAACCTTCGATATTCAGGCTTGAACGCCCTAAAGCGCTGACAATACCTGAAGTCACTGTCTGACTAAGTCCGAATGGGTTACCAACGGCAATTACAAAATCACCTACTCTTAATTCATCTGAGTTTGCTAACTCCAGTGCAACTAAGTTGTCACTATCAACCTGCAAAAGCGCAATATCACTTTGTGGGTCTGCACCAATTTTCTTTGCTTCTAGCTCTCTACCATCTTTGAGCGTCACCGTAATTTCATTCGCATTATCAATAACGTGATGGTTTGTAACGATATAGCCTTTTTCCGCATCGATGATAACTCCTGAGCCCAAACCTCTAAATGGTCTTTCTTGTGTTTGCTCTCTCGGAGCATTAGGCCCAAAGAAGTGGCGGAAGACATCCGGTAAGCGCTGACGAGACTGTTGACTGCCCACTACAGCGATACTAACAACCGCTGGTGTTGTTTCATCTAGCATAGGAGCTAGTGACGGTAATTCATCTTTGTCCTTTGAAAAAAACGGCAGCGCTGCGTAGCCTGGTAGCGTAGTAGCAAATACTGTTACTAATAAACTCAGAGTTACTGTTAATCGAGTTACGGCTTTTCTCATAAGCTAATAATCTCCAATTATGAATAATGTAGTTAGGTTTCAGAAGACAAAACAATAGCGCTTAAAGTTCAACTTTTTTCAGCTTCATTTATCTCTGTAACGTTTTTATCTTCCCCTGCAAACAAGCCTGAACCTGAGTTTGCATAGTCTCTAGGCTGATATTCAGACTTCACTTTTTCACGTGGCTGAGAGCTTTGCTTGTTGCTCAAATAAGCATCAGCAGTACCGCCAAAGAATTCCAATTTATCTTGCTCAGCAGTGCTATCGCTGCGACTCATGAGCTCTTCAAATGCATTTAAGCGCTGCTGCAACGCATCACATTGACGCTGTACGTCACTCACTAACTCTCTTGAGTCAGCTATATGTTGAGCTGTTTGCTGAGCAACTAGCTCTTTCATCGTCTCTTCTGAGTTGTCAGCAGTCTGTTCGGATGTTTGACCCTCCAACCAATACTTGGATACAAAGAATCCAATAACAACACCAACAAGTAACAGTAGTAGTCCTACAATCCAATCCATATTGCTCTCTCACAAAATCGCTTTACTTAATAATACTCGCTGAGCAAAATATGAGGACATTTTATTTTCATTCAAGATGTAACAAATCACTTTTAATCCTAAATTTATGCCGTTCTGACTCTTTTCTTATCCTCAAATGAGGATAATCTTAGAAAAGTAAGAAATATCACGGTCAATTAGGATTTAGATTCGCCTTGTAAGGACAAGACACAACAGATGTTAGACATGACGCCATGGCAGAAATATCAGCAGGATCTTCAGCGTCCTGACTTTCAGGAAGACTCTGCACAAGAAAACGCTGTCAAAGAACTGCAACGCCTTTACGACGAGTTAACACAACCCAAGAAAAAGAAAACATGGCGTGTCAGTATCCAAAAAGCATTCGGTAAAGGCCATAAAGAAGCTGGCATCCAAGGCATTTATTTTTGGGGTGGAGTAGGAAGAGGTAAAACATACCTTGTTGACACCTTCTATGAATGCCTGCCGTTTAAACGCAAAATGCGGATACACTTCCACCGTTTTATGCACAGAGTGCACAAAGAGTTAGAAAAACTTGGACAACAACCTGATCCGTTGAAAAAAGTAGCAGACATTTTCGCTAAAGAAGCTCTTGTTATCTGCTTCGACGAGTTTTTCGTTTCGGACATTACCGATGCCATGATTTTGGGCACACTCATGGAGGAGCTATTTGCTCGCAATATTGTTCTTGTCGCAACCTCTAACATCATTCCTGATGATTTATATAAAAACGGGCTTCAGCGCGCACGCTTTCTGCCAGCCATAGAGCTTATTAATCAGAACAATCGCATAGTAAACGTTGATAGCGGTGTCGACTATCGCCTAAGAACACTGGAACAAGCTGAGATATATCATCATCCGTTGGATGCAGCAGCTCAAGCAAACCTGCAACGATATTTCTCGCAGCTTGCACCAGAGGAAGGCTCTTATGGTGAATCAATTGAGGTTGAAAATAGACTCATTTCAACAATACGCAATGCTGATGGTGTTGTGATGTTCGAATTTGATGAGCTCTGTATTGGTGCTAGAAGCCAGCTGGACTATATGGAAATTAGCCGTTGCTATCACACGGTTTTAGTAGCAAATACTAAGCAGATGGGGCAACAAACGGATGACGTGGCTCGTCGTTTTATCGCCATGATAGACGAGTTTTACGAACGCAACGTCAAATTGATCATGTCTGCCGAAGTTGCATTGGAAGATTTATATACCGACGGGCAACTCGTTTTTGAGTTTAAACGCTGTTTAAGTCGACTTCAGGAAATGCAGTCACACGACTATCTCGCGACTCAGCATTTACCTTAAAACCCCCGGTATTGATATTTTCGATAAATGTCAAATTAATAATGATCTTTTTATAGACTCGTGTATAATTCGCGCCCTGCCCAGTTACAGCCGCTTTGGGAAGCGGTGTGGTCAAATCGCTCGAAGGGGCGCCAAATTTGACTTTCGGCCAAGTTTTTGGCTTGGCAATGAGTAACAATTCAAACTTTATTTGGGTATTTTTAAATGAAAACTTTTGTTGCAACACCTGACACGATTAAACGTGAATGGTTCGTGGTTGACGCCACAGACAAAACGCTAGGTAGGTTATCTACAGAGATTGCTCGCCGCCTACGTGGAAAACATAAGCCAGAGTATACTCCTCACATGGATACTGGTGATTACATTATCGTAATCAACGCTGAGAAAGTACGTGTAACGGGCAATAAAGCTCAAAACAAAATGTACTACTCACACACTGGTTACCCTGGCGGTATCAAAGAAATTAACTTTGATAAATTAATCCAGCGTAAGCCTGAGATGATCATCGAGAAAGCGGTCAAAGGTATGTTACCTAAAGGTCCTCTTGGACGTGCAATGTTCCGCAAAATGAAAGTTTATGCAGGTTCTGAGCACTCACATGCAGCTCAACAACCACAAGCACTTGAGATTTAGGAGCAAGACCAATGGCAGATAATCAATACTATGGCACCGGTCGCCGCAAAAGCTCAACTGCTCGCGTATTTTTACGTCCAGGCAGTGGTAGCATCGTAATCAATAAGCGCTCTCTAGAAGAGTTCTTTGGTCGTGAAACAGCACGTATGGTTGTTCGTCAACCACTAGAGCTTGTTGAGATGACAGAAAAGTTTGACCTATACATCACTGTTTCTGGTGGTGGTATCAGTGGTCAAGCTGGTGCAATTCGTCACGGCATCACTCGTGCCTTGATGGAATTTGATGAGACTCTACGTCCAGCACTACGTAAAGCGGGTTATGTTACTCGTGACGCACGTAAAGTTGAGCGTAAGAAGGTTGGTCTTCACAAAGCACGTAAACGTCCTCAATACTCTAAGCGTTAATCGACGTCAGATTATTAAAGATGACTTTCGAAAACCCGGCTCAATGCCGGGTTTTTTGTATCCCAAAATCCCCTTTTTAAACCACTCTGAGTACCTGTTTTAGCACCATTTACTGACTCTTCCGTATAAAATTCACTTTCACCTTGATTTTTCAATGTTTTATTAACTAATTCCTTGTGTTTTCAGCGTGTTTTCTTTTATTATTTCCCGTTAATTAAAACCTACATTTTTGCCCAAACAAGTTCATAGAAATTTGACAGGCAAAAGCACTCAAATCCTGAATCCGGAGAAAAGTGAATGAGCAATGCGCCCGTAGATAACAACCGGCGTCGTTTTCTCACAGTAGCGACATCTGTTGTCGGTGGTGTGGGAGTAATTGGTGCGGCAGTACCTTTTATCGCGTCTTGGAATCCCAGCGAACGAGCAAAAGCAGCAGGTGCTGATGTTGAAGTCGATATCAGTAAAGTTGAACCCGGGCAGTTGCTCAGGGTTGAATGGAGAAGTAAACCAGTATGGATCGTTAGACGTCCAGCTGAAACACTTGCCGATTTAGCTAAACACGAAGATCAGTTAAAAGATCCTAACTCAGAAAAAGACCAACAACCTGAGTTTGCTCGTAACCAGTATCGTTCACTTAAAGAAGAGTATTTGGTATTAGTAGGTATCTGTACTCACCTTGGTTGTTCTCCACAGCACTTAAAAGGCGGTGCTTTTGCTGAACACGTTCAAGGTGTTCCTGAAGGATTCTTCTGTCCTTGCCACGGTTCGAAGTTTGATATGGCTGGTCGTGTATTCCAAAGCGTACCTGCACCAAGCAACATGGTGGTTCCCCCTTATCAGTATGTCGACGATAATACTATCATTATCGGTTCAGAAGCGGAGGGAGCATAGCCATGTGGAAGAATCTATTAGATTGGATTGAATATCGTATACCTATGATGCGCGTTGCGAATATGCACGCGATTCAATACCCTGCACCTAAAAACATGAACTTCTGGTACGTATTTGGTTTTCTAGCCACTATCGTACTAGTTAATCAGATTGTTACCGGTATCTGGCTAACAATGAGTTATGAGCCTTCTGCTGAAGGTGCATTTGCGTCAGTTGAATACATCATGCGTGATGTAGAGTTTGGCTGGCTACTGCGTTATATGCACAGTACAGGCGCGTCGGCGTTCTTTATTGTTGTTTACCTACACATGTTCCGTGGCATGATTTACGGTTCATACCAAAAGCCAAGAGAGCTACTCTGGCTATTCGGTATGTTTATCTATCTAGCCTTGATGGCAGAAGCTTTCATGGGTTACGTACTTCCTTGGGGACAAATGTCTTACTGGGGCGCACAGGTTATCGTATCTCTGTTTAGTGCTATTCCTGTTATTGGTCCTGACCTCGTTATTTGGATTCAAGGCGACTACGTTATCTCTGGTGCAACGCTGAATCGCTTCTTTGCACTTCACGTTATAGCACTACCTTTAGTTATCGTTATCCTCGTATTCTTGCATATTGTTGCGTTACACGAAGTTGGTTCTAACAACCCTGACGGTATCGAAGTAAAACGTAAGAAAGGCTCTTTGACTGAAGAAGAAAAGACTAAGTATGCAATGCACGAGTACTATACTAATAAGTACGACATTATTGATGACGTTGTACCTTTCTTCCCACATATTGTCTTGAAAGACCTTATTGCATTTAGTGTCTTCTTGCTTGGTTTTACTTATGTTCTGTTCTTTAATCCTGAACTTGGTGGTTACTTCTTAGAACATCCTAATTTCGAGATTGCTAACCCGCTTAAGACACCTGAGCATATCTTCCCGGTTTGGTACTTCACGCCTTTCTATGCGATTTTGAAAGCTGTACCAGATAAGCTATTCGGTGTTATCGCTATGTTTGCAGCGATTATCTGTCTTGCCCTACTTCCGTGGTTCGACAGATCAAGTGTTCGCTCTTGGCGTTACCGTTCGGGCTTACACAAAGTTAACTTGCTTGTATTTGCAGCTGTATTCATTGTTTTGGGCTACTTAGGTGGTACTCCACAAGCACCTTGGAAAGTTACATTATCTCAAGTTTGTACAGTTATGTACTTTGCATTCTTTGCCTTACTGATAATTTACAGTAAGAACGAGAAAACGAAGCCATTACCTGCAAGGATTACAAAATAATGAAAAAGTTTATTCTTACTCTTGCACTACTAGTACCTGGTTTGGCACTAGCTGCTGGTAGTGGTTATCACTTAGATAAAGCAAACTACGACTTAACAGATAAAGCATCTCTACAACGTGGCGCACAGTTATTTGTGAATTACTGCCTAGGTTGTCACCAGATGCAATATCAGAGATACCAACGCACTTTTGAAGATCTTGGAATTCCTTTCGAATTAGGACAAGAGCACCTGCAATTTACGGGTGAGAAAGTTGGTGATCACATGACTAACAATATGAGCTCTGATTCAGCAGCTGCTTGGTTTGGTGCGCCGCCACCTGACCTAACACTTGTTGCTCGAGTTCGTACTGCTGATTGGGTTTATACTTATTTACGTACCTTTTATGCTGACGACAGCAGACCGTTTGGCGTAAACAACAAGGTATTCCCTGAAGTAGGCATGCCGCACGTATTACAAGAACTACAAGGTGTTCAGTCAGAAACAACTGAGAAACGCTTAGTAGACGGCGAAATGAAGGACGTCTATGTAGGGCTTAAGAGCGATGGCACTGGAACCATGAGCGAAAGCGAATATGACCAGGCAATGCTAGACCTTGTTAACTTCTTAGTTTACACAGGTGAACCTAGTAGGTTGGAATCTGAAAGCATTGGCCGCTGGGTTATTGTATTCTTATTCATTCTTCTAGTACTTGTTTACTTACTGAAAAAAGAATATTGGCGCGAAGTGCACTAATTTCGACCAAAATCATGTATAATCCGAAAAGGGGCTAAGCTGCCCCTTTTTTGCTATTTGTTGCTACTCTATTTCAGCCTTATGTCGCCACCAAGAAGCGGTTGTTAGTTTTTGAAATAGCATAAGCAACTCACTGAGTAAGTGCTTTCTTAGGCACTACATTTAATCGAATTTTTTGGAGGATAGTTAATGGCTGTAGCCGCAAATAAACGCTCTATCATGACGTTATTTTCTGACACGGTGGACATCTATAGTCATCAAGTGCGTATCGTATTAGCGGAGAAAGGAGTTGGTGTTGAAATAAACTATGTCGATTCCAAGAACCTGCCAGAAGACTTATTAGAGCTCAATCCATACGGCACAGTACCTACGCTAGTTGATAGAGATCTTGTTCTTTATACTTCTCATATCATTATGGAGTATCTGGACGAGCGTTTCCCTCACCCTCCTCTAATGCCTGTATACCCTGTGTCTCGTGGTCAAAGCCGTCTTATGATGCACAGAATCGAGAATGATTGGTACGTATTAGCCAACCAAATCATCAAAGGCGAAGGTGACGTTCTAGCCGCTCGTACACAGCTTCGTGAATCACTACTGAGCTTAGCGCCTTTATTTGCTGATAACCCTTATTTCATGAGCGAAGAGTTCAGTCTGGTAGATTGCTATATGGCACCACTGTTATGGCGTTTACCTGCTCTAGGTATTGAATTAACAGGTGCTGGAAGTATGGAAGTTAAAGCTTATATGGAACGCATTTTTGCACGTGATTCTTTCGTTGCATCTTTAACAGACCAAGAGCGCGAAATTCATAACCCGCTTTAAGGCATTATGATGAAAATGACATCTAACCAACCTTATTTGTTGCGAGCTTTCTTCGATTGGATTGTGGATAACGAACTTACGCCACACCTTGTCGTTGATGCAACCTTGGCAGGCGTTCAAGTACCTCAGGAATATGTGAAGGACGGACAGATTGTCTTGAATATATCTCCAACGGCTTGCGCTAAATTGGTTATCAATAATGTTGATGTCACCTTTGAAGCAAGGTTTGGTGGAGTTGCCAGAAGCATCATCGTTCCATGTCCAGCGGTACAAGCTATCTACTCTAAAGAAAACGGCGCAGGTACGCTCTTTACCGCTGAGGAAATCATGGGAGAGGCTCAGGCATCGGAAGAGCAACCAGAGGCTCAACCTGAAGTAAAAGAGCAATCCAAACCTGAAAAGAAAAAGCCAACATTAACTTTAGTCAAATAATAACTAAGTTAACGAGGTACAAAAAAAGGAGCTTAACAGCTCCTTTTTTTAATTCTAAATCAGGGTGGCGTGGTATTATCTCAGTTCAAAAACCTTCACAACTTTGATAACACCCTTGGTATTTCTCGCTATTTCAACCGCTGTATTAGCTTCTGCTTCAGATACAATACCCATCAGGAAGACCTCAGAATCTTCAACCACTACCTTGACGTGCAATCCGTCAATTCGCTTATCTGCAATGAGATTCGCTCTAATTTTTGAAGCAATCCATACATCATTAGTTCGCGTCGTTACTGCTGTAGGTGGCCCTATCCGAACCTGATTATGCAGCGTGCTGACATTCTTGGCACTTTCTGCAGCTTTTTGAGCTTCGCGCTTTAACGTATCGTTAGGTGCTTGCCCGACGAGTAGAGCAACTCCATTAAAAACGTCCACTTCGACATGAGCGAACTCTTTAAGGTTCTCATTTTCCCTTAGCTTTACTCGAACTCGAGTAGCCAGGGTTTTATCATCTATCTGTGTGCCTATTGTTCGTCTGTCATGAGCAGCAGAAGCAGCGCCAACGCCACCGCCAACTACTAATGCAGCGCACCCTTGGAGCACGCCAAGTAAAGCGAGAACTCCAACTACTCGATACGTCTTACTCAAAATAACTACTCCGCGTTATCTTCGGGGAACAAGCTATCATCTATGGTTTCGCAAAGGTTATGTATAACCAATAAATGAACTTCTTGGATTCTTGCCGTACGATTAGAAGGTACTCGGATCTCTACATCGTTTTCACCCAACAATCCGGCCATTTCACCACCGTCTCGGCCTGTTAACGCTACTATAGTCATATCTCTAGAAACAGCAGCTTCCATCGCTTTAATAACGTTACGCGAGTTACCGCTTGTTGATATCGCTAATAAGATATCACCTTGCTGTCCCAAGGCTCTTATTTGCTTACTAAAAACCTCATCATAGCTATAATCATTAGCAATAGAGGTGATAGTCGAACTATCTGTCGTTAATGCCATAGCAGGTAAACTAGGGCGATCTCTTTCGTAGCGATTCAGTAATTCTGACGAAAAGTGTTGAGCGTCTCCAGCAGAGCCACCGTTACCACACGACAAAATTTTATTGCCTCGAATTAAGGCTTCAACCATCAGCAATCCAGCTTTCTCTATTACTTCTGGCAATACTTCACTCGCAGCTATCTTAGTTTGAATGCTCTCGGTGAAATTAGCTTTAATTTTCTCTATCATCAAAATTCCTATGTATTCATCTTAACAAGGTCTTGGTACTCACCTCAGAACCTTTATAATGCATCGCGATTATATACTTTTAATCCAATCAATTCGTTGATTATCTATCGCGATAAGGTCTAATCTATGCGCAACTAACGCAGGGTTCAGCTGATGTTCATGCATATAAGATGCGATGGCGGCTTCCACTTTTCGCCTTTTATTGGCATCGAAAAACTCGGCTGCGCTGCCATGGCTATCTGACCTTCGATATTTCACTTCTACAAATACCAGTTCATCTCCGTCTCGCATAATAAGATCGAGCTCCCCTCTGCGACACCGATAGTTCTTTTGAACTAGCACTAACCCATGTTTTTCCAGATAGCCTAGTGCATCCTGCTCCGCTTCAATCCCTTTGAGCTGGGCAATTTTTCCTTTTACTTTTTTGCTTGCTGACTTAATCCAAGTCAAGTTGCACGACCCTTTCCTGCTCTATCCGTCCCCATGGCAACTCACGCTTAACCTGATTTTTGTTATTCAAGGTTAGTGTTCCGGTCAGTCCCTTAAAATCATACTCAGGAAACAACGCCATATGTCTTAAATGAGGGATCATATTAAATACATCATACCCCATCGCAAATAGACGATAATCTGTGTCCGTCCTTTGTGGCCACAGCGCTTTAGCTTCTCTAGATAATCCCTGCCATGGGTGCTCTGGTAACATCCAAGGCAAGTCAATAAAGTTCAGATTCCTAAGGTCCCGATAGCTATTGTTACTCATTTCCAAACTGTGGCTACGCGAAGATGCAAACACGGGAAGGATATCCGCAAATGGACTGATGTTTGTTTCGATGACTGGGTTTATCAATTCTGTTTGTTCTGAGTTAGCAAATACAACGATAGAATCGATATCACGCCTGTTGCGCTCAAAGGCATAGACCTCTTGGCGAACTAACGCGTTAATCTGCCTAATACGCTGTTTACTCAGTGCAATCCCCATAGCAGCTGAAATGCCATTACGCATAGTTTTACTATCGTTATAGCTTACTTCAATAGGTAGCTTTTGATGGCTACCCTGCCAGTAATCTATGAATGCACTCTTCATTCGTTGAGCGACGCTACTTGATTCTGCAACTATGATGGGCTCTTTCAAGCCTCCGCTTTCTAAGTGCTTTGCAAGTTGAATGGCTTCATCTTCAGGGGCTAACGAATAGTAGAAATATTCTCGCTCTGGCATATCTTCTTCATCGCGATTCAATGCAATAACGGGCACGCCTTCCGGAATAGACGATGCAAACACTTGAATATTGTCCTTAATTAGCGGCCCTATAACCAATTGATACTCATTATTTTGCAGAATTTCAGCACCCTGCTCCGGCAACGCAGAATCAACAAAAATTAACTCTGGCTTGTCTATTGTTGTTTTAAAATAGGCACTTAGAATCCCATCTTTTAGGGCATTCCCCTGAGGTGCCAACCTTCCAGTCAGTGGTAAGATAACGGCTATCTTGTTTGGCTTTAATGCATTGACCTGCATCGCTGTCGATAAACTTATTGGAAGAGCAATACTTTGTGGCTCCCCTACTGTTCGTTGCCAGCGAGCAACTTCATCAGACAGCCGCTCCGAGTCAGCAGCGTACCTTCTCATCACAGCATTCAACTGTAGCCAAGGTTGAAGAATGGGAGATTGTAATCGCGATTGTTCAAACTCGTTATCTGACAACTGTGATAGTAATGCCCACATAGTTTGAGATCGTTCAGGCTCAGGAATATCAGACGAAGCAAGTGCTTCAGCTGAAGCAAGAAGTCGATTTTGGTGTTTATACAAAGCATAACGAACGGCATTTATGCGCTTGTCAAACCCTTGTTGAAGCGATAATTCCTTTTCGTACTTTACGAGCCTATCTAATCGGTTTTCAACAATAAGACATTCCGCAATGATCAAGTTAGCCTGGGTTTTATCAACATTGGATTCAAGTTCGGGTAGTAAAAGTGCTGCGATAGATAAACCTTTTTGACAACTAGCTTGGTCAAAACTATCTGCCGCTTTTAATAGCCATTGCTGCCTTTCATAGCCATTAGTTTGTCTGGCTTGTGCTAGAAAGTAAGATGCATCTTTTTCGGGTGATTTTACAACTGTCTCAACAACGGGTGTTTGAGTTGGCTCTACAGGTGTTTGTTGAGGCGATGAGCCACAGGAAATAAGCCCCAATATCAAGAAGCTTAAAAATATTACTCTCATCAACACAACATTATCCCGAAATCATTTACTTTAATCTTTGTATAGCTGAATTATGCCAAAATATACTGATTTAGCTATAAGCTTTAACCAACGTCTGCACTTCCAAGTGCTTTGCGTATAAAATGCCTTTCATTTGTACCCAATGACAGAGCTAATATCTATGCATGACAACGGCACCCTGTATATAGTTCCCACTCCAATTGGTAATATGCAAGATATTACGCATAGGGCTATTTCTATTCTTAACACAGTTGACCTTATCGCGTGTGAAGATACACGCCACAGTCAAAGATTGTTACAACATTATCAAATAACGACACCTCTAACGTCATTACATGAACACAACGAGGACAAGCGTGCAGCCTTTCTGGCAGATAAGCTCAAACAAGGCGACAATATCGCATTGATATCCGATGCTGGCACACCTCTGATTAGTGACCCGGGCTATACGCTCGTTAATACATGCAGAGCACAAGGCGTTACTGTCACAGCGCTGCCTGGCCCCTGTGCCGCCATCACGGCGTTGTCAGCATCTGGGTTAGCGACGGATCGTTTTACCTTTGAAGGCTTTTTACCTGTTAAACAACAAGCGAAAACTGAAAAGCTTTCACAACTAACCAACGAATCTAGTACGTCAGTCTTTTATGAAGCGCCAAGACGAGTCAAAGATACCCTATTGATGATCAAAGAAGTTTTGGGGAGCGAGCGCCAGATTGTCTTAGCTAAAGAGCTAAGCAAAGCATTTGAAAATTATGTTTCTGGTAACGCAGATACTATTCTTGAGTGGCTGGATTCAGACCCAGCACATCAAAAGGGCGAATTTGTATTACTCGTTTCAGGTATCAAGAAAGGAGGTAGTGACATCCCGGAAGAAGCTATCAACCTTTTGAAACAACTCAAAAACGAACTGCCATTAAAAAAAGCTGCAGCTATCACAGCAAATCATTATGATTTAAAAAAGAACGAATTATACCAGCTTGGATTAACTTTTGATTAAACTCACACCGCAGCGTTCTATCGCCCTAGTATCTGCTTTTTTCTTAATGATGCTATGCCTACCCAGTGCCTACGCTAACTGGCATACAGATAGCCAAGGAATTATGGGAACAAATATTCGAGCTGAGGTATGGCACGCGTCAGACGATATTGGGCAGAAGGCCGTTCTCGCTGTTATGCAGGAAATGGAGCGTATTAACCAAGCGATGAGCCCCTATATTGAGAGCAGCGAATTATCTCAAGTCAATCTAAAGGCTACAAAAGAGCCTGTTGCCATTTCTCAGGAACTGTTCGATTTACTTAAGTTATCCGTTGCCTTATCAGAAGAAACGAAAGGAGCCTTTGATATTACCTTTGCGAGTGTAGGTTTTCTCTACAACTATAGAGAGCAGCAAAAGCCTAGCCAATCTGATGTTGAGAACTTACTGAGTGCCATTAATTATGAGCATGTTGTTTTGGATGACGAGCAGCGCACCGTCTTTTTTAAACACCCAAACGTAAAAATTGATCTCGGGGGTATCGCGAAAGGGCATGCGGTAGATAACGCCGTTAAGATACTCAGAGACATGGGTATTGAACATGCGTTAGTCACAGCCGGAGGAGACACCAAACTACTAGGTGATCGCAAAGGACGTCCTTGGATTGTTGGAATCAAAGACCCTCGTAAATCCAACAAACAAGCTATAGTGCTGCCATTAGAAAACACAGCCTTGTCGACGTCAGGCGACTACGAACGTTACTTTGAAGAAGACGGGCAACGTTACCACCACATACTCTCGCCGCAAACGGGAAAATCTGCTCAAGAAGTGCAAAGCGTGTCTATCATTGGTGAACGCAGCACCCTTAACGACGCATTATCAACCGCTGTCTTTGTGTTAGGCGTTGTTGACGGTATGAACCTTATCAACAGAACACCAGGCTACGACGCGATTATTATTGATAACCAGCGTAAGGTTCACTACTCGAACGAGCTTTCACCATAAAACCCGAGCGGGTAATGACATAAGATCTCATGATTTTATGCCTCCACTTAAGGCATTGGGAAGTACAACATCCTTCCCATCCCCACCGTAAATAACCACACACCATAAAGAGAGTGTTCAGCAACAGTTAGAACAAGCGATTTAGACTTATTGTATGTGGTCGCAAACAATATCCCACCACAGAATGTCAGGAAAAATACCAAGCTATTCATAAAAACAATATGTGCGAAGCAGAACACTGCAGCATTCAACACAATAAACAACCACTTATTATCAGTTAAATCTGAATAGCGTGAGAAAAAGTAGGTCCTGTAGATGATCTCCTGAGGTAAGGTTGAGACCAGGGTGTAAAAGATACTAATGCCGATCCACATCAAAGGCTTCTGTAGCACAACAACAAAAAGGTCTTCAGGTGCCTGATAAGCAACGAATAGCGTGGTTGCTATGGCAAAAATCAAAAACCTAATCGTTATGACAGGCCAAAGATCTGTCCATTTTACGGCCCATAGTTTTGATTTCGTCACACCTAACCGGCTCTTCAATTGCCAGCCGCAATAGACTAAGGCCAAGAAAACCAAGCCTATAGAATAAAGCGGATTTATTGGGCTAATCAGCAATAAAGGTAAACCAATAAACAAGGCAATCATCTCACCGAGTTTGAACGACTTTTTATCTAACATTGAGTTTGTGAACCTGTTTCCGTAACGCCTTTCTTTCAGCGGTATATTTAATTTGATCGTTATATAGTGAAATAGATCGACTTATACTTAAATACGTTTTTCCATACCCAATAACACGCTTAAGTGAAGGACTTTGGATTGCTGGATAATACTAAAAAAACTATAGTTCTTTCATGATAACTATATGACAGACTTAGCGATGAAAAAATTTTTAATCTTGTTCACTGCAACAATATTAAGTCATAGCTTCTTAGCATCGGCAGAAGATGAAGCTATTGGAGAGGCTTGTCCAAGTGAATTTCATCAGCTTCCGTTGTTTCCAAACGCTAGGCTCTGTCAAATGTTTGATGATGCATTTCCTGCAACACTGACCTATCACGCAAATGTTGATATGAATGAAGCGGCGGCTTTTTACTTAGAACAACTTGGCTCAACAACAAAAGATGCCAAAGTCAAAGGCCGACGTGTCCTGCACTTCGGTGACAATAACAACCCCATCGTTATCATCTCACCCGACGGCCAAGGCAGTCAGGTCGACGTGCTAATGAAAGAGGCTCTTTAAAACCTGCTCTTTTAGATCACAACTTGGCACTGCACTTGCTCTATCCATACTATGGTTGACCTAGCGTCAAACTTTTGTCGTTTTTACGTTTTAGAGGAAATAGTATGGAACTCGCAATTGTTCTCATGATCTTATTAATTGTCGTCGCTGTTGGCGCAATAAAGCTAAATGAAAATACGCTGGCTTTCCCTTTCAAAAAGAAAACAAACCTTTTCACACCGACAGAACGCTCGTTCCTGCAACTTATTGAAGCTGCCGTTGGTAACCAATATAAGGTGATTTGTAGAGTCAAAGTTTCAGATATCCTTGCTGTTCGCCAAGGTACTGATAAAAGAACCAGCAGAACAGCAGCTCTGCGAGCGGCAGGCAAACAACTCGATTTTGTCTTATGTTCGAAAGAAGATATGAGCCCAGTCGTCGCTATCGACCTAGTTCATCAGAACGGAAAAGATGGGTATAAAACACAGAGAGATTGGTTCATTAGCGGATCTCTTGACGCAGCTCGTATTCCACACGTTAGAATCAAGGTGAAATCGGGCTACAGACCACAAGACATTAGAGAGTGCATTAACGCTAAATTAGCACCTATGTTGTACAAAGAGCCTAAAGAACCTATCGTCAAAGGTACTAATAGCAAGGGCGAAAAAGCGACACTTATTAATCCAGTAGCGGCTTAATAAACGCTTAGCAAAACCATTCTGTAAGATTTCAGAAAAGCACTGAACCTCTACAGTGTTTTTCTGATTGACCCCGTATCATCGGGCATTCATCTTTTGTAAACCTTCAAAAGCTGCAAAGCATTGTCAGATTCTGTATATTTGCGCTCTTTTCTATTTATAACTGAATCAGTATAGGTTAAGCAGTGCAGTATCGAAGAATCAGCCGACACTTTCATTTATGGGCTGCACTGGTCATTTTCATCCCTGTGGTTATTGTTATTGCTACGGGTATTTTACTCCAAGTCAAAAAGGAGTTTGATTGGATCCAGCCGGCTACACAAAAAGTCACTCAAAAAGAACTCAATATAAGCTTTGAGCAAATACTTGCTGCAGCTTCAACTATTTCGGAAGCTGAAATAACCAGCTGGCAAGATATTGACCGATTAGACGTTCGCCCTAACAAAGGCATTATCAAAATTCAGTCGAAAAATAATTGGGAAATCCAAATAAGCACAGCTGATGCCTCGATACTACAAACAGCTTATCGTCGCTCAGATACCATCGAAGCTATCCATGACGGCAGCTGGTTTTTTGAGGGTGCAAAGCTATGGATATTTCTTCCTGCCGCGATTGTACTCTTTCTTATTTGGCTCAGTGGCTGCGTTATGCTTTACACGACAATGCGTAGCAAATACAAAAAGCGCAACCATCAAAAGAATAGAGATGCTTAATCGATCTCAAATTTGCAAAAAAGGGCGACTAACTATCCACTAAAAGCCAGTATTTGATTAGGCTATTGCTGAACTAATTGGCTTTATAAGTGAGTTTAAGCTGCAAGTCTCGCCCTCTAGCCAAAGGTGACAAATCATCGGTACTCTGTAGATAATCTCTATCAGTTAAATTATTAAGGCTCGCTGTTAGAGACAGTTGGTTATTCAACTGGTAAGAAACTCCCGCATTTATTGCAAAAACGGAGCTGACAGGCTGCTCTCCAGGTCCAAACTCACTTTTAGATTGCCTAAAGGATAACTGCCCAAAGAGTCCCCACTTCCCAATTTGGTAATTTGATATGAGTTGATGTTGATTAGGGCTGATATCAGCGACTTCATTACTATCCTGATCTTCACCATCAAGCCACTGCCCGCCTAATCTAAGGTTAAGACGTTCATTAGCCTGCCAGATAAAATCATAACTAGCGCCGATTATGTCTGCTTGCTGTAAGTTCCTGAACTGCAGAACATCTTCTGATACTTCAAGTCGTTCTATATAGTTATCAATTTGCTGAGCAAATAACTGGAATTCTGCAGATAGATTTTCATTTTGGTAATACAGCGTTGTTTGAATATTCACGCTTTGCTCAGTATCTAGATTCGGATCACCGAGAATAAGGCCACGAGGAGTTTCACCGTTAAAGAACAGCTCGCTCAACTCCGGTGTACGATAAGCAGAGCTAACGTAGAAACTTGAAGACCAGCTCCCAGCTAACGGAATATTAACCCCAACAAAACCACTGATATTAACGTCTGTTAAACTTTCTTCATTGCTTTCTAAACGTCTCCAACCTAAGCGAGTTCCAAAAGCAAGCGAGTAAGAGCCAAAGTCTCTCGAAGCATCAGACACTATGCTGATATCTTGAGTGTTCCCATCCAAGGTAACATTATCGAAAACTAGCTGATCATCAGGGGTTAGTTCCCGCTCTGTCGCTTTGACATCAGCACGTCCCTGGAACTCTGCTCGCCAATTTATTAGCCAATCCTTCCAATGTTCAGCGCGGCCAATTTTTGCCCCGTAATCAAAAGAATCATTACGAACTTGATTGAATCGAGAGCCAATACGCTCAATATCGGTATCAAGACGTGATTTATGCCAATAAACAGACAGATCAATGTCATTGATTAGAAAGTTGAGCTTGCCTAACCAATGATCATTGGTTGGATAAGTGGTTATACGCCTATCAGGAAAGTCACTAGCCGATTTACCAATATTATTTCCTTCGCTATATAGCGTAAAAACTTCGGTCAAAATGGGGTGATCAACCTTCGCTCGAATTACGGCACTGTGCTGTTCAAACTGATCAAATAACGGTGTTCCGTTTGCAGACTCCCCGTTTGCAGCATTACGTGTATTAACCAAAACATCAACCTGACCAAATCGGTCGAGATAGCTGAGGTTACGCTGGCTTTGATTAGTACCATAGCCTACAGACAACTCTGTCGAGTCTGGGGATTTCAACGAAAAACCAACACCACCGCCTATTGCACCTGATCCTAAGTAGGTTGAAGCTGCACCACTGGCAATAAAAGCCTGTTCAATAAAGTCCGGCGCCACAAACTCAGCCGCAGTGCCGGCGCGCCTGTCGGTAAAGATTGGAATTCCTTCAACTAAGGTTTGTACCCGCCTGCGTGCAAAGCCTCTAATATTGATGACTTGAAGTTGTCCTCCTTGCCCATTGAAACTAACAGTAGGCTCTTGCACCAATAAGTCTGCGAGTTGGTTAGCTGCATAGTTGTTCTCAGTCTTAACTGTGGACTGCGGTAATATGCGCTGTAGGGTGCTGTAAAATAACGGTGTTTCGCCTTTGACAGTAATGCGTTCAACATCATTTGCCATAACAGCTTGCCCATATAACAAACTCATAGAAGCAAAAATGAAACGCTTGGGGTGAAACTCAGTAAAGAACCTTTTAGGATAAAAGTACCACAAAATACAATAAACTCTGGCTAAAAAATAAAAGGCACCTTCGAAGAAGGCGCCTTAGTTATTATAATGAATGATTAAGGTGTTTTGACAGTATCAACGCTCTTCAACAAATTAAGGTTTGACGATTCAAACGCTTGATTAAACTTCGCAACTTCATCAGATAGCAAAGCATTAACTGCAGTTACGCGTTCATCCAAATGGCGACGAGCAATCTTCATAAACTCCTTAGCAGTTGCAGAAGGCGCACCGTAGTGACTACCTAAGAAGAAAGCTACACGTCCCATCTTACTATTTAACGTAAAGCTACTATCAACAATACCCACAGCATCCGACGGTGTTCTAATCTGCTTATCCTGCTCTTTAATCAACTTAAGCACTTCATCAGCTTGCTTATTTAGCTTAGTCAGCGGGTGTTCTTCCTTATCTTCAACATCTTCTAAAGCCACTTTTGCCTTGCTTTTCACAAGCTCAATATTCGCTTTAGTATCCGTCAACGCATGAATCATATCTGATACAGTATTTTGCATCGCCAAATACTCTTTCATCATCTTCTGTCTTTCCGCAAGCGCTCCTGAATCCAATGAATAACGAGGATCTTGTAATACATTAGCCGTACCAATCACTTCGTTATCGTTCAGTGTTACCTTAAAGGTATAAGTACCTGGCAATGCCTGAATGAAGCCTGAAGGAAGAATATCTTTATCTTCTTTAGGCTCGTTGCCTGGTAAAGGTCTCGCACCATCCAAATTCATGGGCCAAACAATACGGTTAACACCTTGCTTAAGCGTTGTAATGAAAGTACGAACAACCTGACCATTCGAGTCGCTCACTTCAACGCGAGCTTTGGCTGACGGATCTTTTTTACCTTCTAAAGACTCGTCCTTATCATCTTTTTTAGCTGCCTTTTCCTGGCGTAATTTGATGCTACGAGCTTTTTCCTTATCTGCATCTGGGTGTTCTAAGAAATCACCAGAGGCCATCACTGTAAGAACAACACCAAAGTCTTCATTCTCTCCAGCAAAAGCACCACTACCCCAGAAACGCGTGCTAGGCGCTCGATTCGCTGTGTATTGCTGGCCATCGGTCGTTGACAATAACGCTAGCGGTTCTTTAAAGCTGTCGTCATTTAAACCACGAAGCGCACTGTAATCATCAATCACAATCACAGAACGACCATGAGTTCCTAGCACCAAGTCGTTTTCACGTTCTTGGATAGCCATATCCATAACAGAAACTGTTGGAACGCCCTGAGTAAACTTAAACCACTCTTCACCGCCAGACGTTGAAACATAAAGGCCAAGTTCGGTTCCCAAGAATAGAAGGTTAGGATCGACGTGATCTTGCTGAATTGACAGCGCATAACCTCTTAGGTTTTTATCACCGATGTTTCTGAATCTTGATCCATAGCTCTCAATTTTGTAGACATAGCTCGTCATGTCACCGCGTCTATGGTTATCAAAAACAACATATGCTTCATCAGCTTTATGTGGTGACGGCTCTATGTGAGGAACCCAAGTATTTTTTGGAACACCTCTCACTTTGTTTTCTATGCTTTTCCAGGTTTTTCCACCATCTTGTGTGACATGAATACGGCCATCATCTGTACCTACCCAGATAACACCTTGTTTCACTGTACTAGGAGCAATAGTTACAATACTGGTAAAGTTCTCTGCTGCTGTAACATCAGAAGTCAAGCCACCAGAATCCTTGAAACGCTGCCAGTCTTTGTTGTCGGTTGTCATATCACCTGAGATGACTTGCCAGGAGGCACCGCGATCCGTTGACTTATGAACATACTGACTACCGTAGTAAATTGTACTCGCATCAAATGGGTCTTGCGCTAAGCCAGCATTCCAGTTGAAGCGTAGCTCTTTTTCAGTGCCATCATCATTTAATGGCGGATTAGGACGAATGAGTTTTTGTTCACCCGTTTTCAGGTCCCAACTCACCAAGTTACCGCCTTGCGACATTGCGTAACCAGCTTCATTGTTATCAGGGAAAGGCATTGCATCAAAACCATCGCCAAAGCCAATTTCCTGCCAATGTACACTGCGAATACCGCCTGTATTCCAAACTTCCGCTGGACCACGCCATGTACCATTATCCTGCAAACCACCATAGATATTGTATGGATGGGCATCATCTACACGGATATGGTAGAACTGCGATACGGGCAGATTTTGAACATAGCGCCAAGTGTCCGCTTTATCCTGCGTAATCGCGATACCGCCATCATTACCCAAAATGAGGTGATCAGAATTGTTCGGGTTCAACCACAAAGTATGATTATCAATATGGATAGTATTGCCTGCTGCACAACAATTAACTTGTGCAATAGGTGAGAACGTTTTACCGCCATCAATAGAGCGGCGAATGCGAGTTGCGATGTTGTAAACGATATTGTCGTTATTTGGATCAACTTCAAGCTCAGAATAATAGAAAGGCCTATCCGCAACACCTGACTCAGTGTTCACCTTTGTCCAAGTATCGCCGCCATCATCTGAACGGATTAAAGCACTCTTCTTAGCTTCAACCAACGTATAAATTCTATTTGGGTTGCTACGAGAAGGAGCTATAACCATACGACCCAGGTTGCCAGCCGGAAGACCATCTTCCTCTGTCTTGCGGGTCCAGTTTTCACCACCATCTATCGAAACATATAAACCAGAACCTTCACCACCAGACTCAAAACGGTATGGCCAACGCCTGAATTGCCACATCGCGGCATAGAGTTTATTCGGGTTACTTGGATCCATTTTGACATCCGTTGCACCCGTTTTTTCATCAACATAAAGAACTTTTTTCCAGCTCTTTCCACCATCGACTGTCTTATACAAACCACGGTCTGTATTCTCTGACCACAAAGTCCCTAGCGCAGCAACATAGGCAACATTCGGATTTGTTGGGTCAAGTGCAATGCGATTGATACGCTCAGTGCCTTCTAACCCAATCTTCTTCCAGGTTTTACCACCATCAATCGATTTGAACATTCCTCCACCATATGACGTGGAGTTACGCGTATTACCTTCGCCTGTGCCTACCCAAATAACACTTGGGTTATTTTGATCAATGGCGATGGCACCTATAGAGGCAAATTCTTGATCATCAAAGATAGGTTCCCAACTAAGACCTGCATTAATTGATTTCCACAATCCACCGGTTGCAGTTCCGGCATAGATAATATTGGGATTTGAAACAACAGCTTCAATATCTGTTATACGACCACTAGTTGCGGCGGGGCCAACAGCTCTGGCTTTGAGACCGGCGAGTAAATCACTGTCGATTGCAGCGGCTTGCTGTGATGCTAACCCTAAGGTCGCCCATGCTGCTAATTGGATCAGTTTTTTCATAGGTTGTCCTGATTTATTATTTTTAAGTGAAACAAAATAGCTTGATACCCGTCATCCTTGAAAATACCTGTTGTTGGCTGCACTCTCTCACCACAATCACTTAGCTCACCTAAGCTCATATGGATGATGTAATACGTCCTGTATTTCACGAGTGCCATCCAATGGATGTTCAAATACATTCCTGATGTATTTGTCCTTCACTTGCCGCCGCCATGCATTCCCAAGGATGACGGGTATCTACAATTCGCGAGACATATTAATCCCGCTAACTCACACAATTTAAAGACTAGGTAAAGCCTGCCCCGAAACCCAAGGAGCCCCTGCCTTTTCTAACTTCTCTTCAAACGCTGGAATAGTTTTATTGACCAGTGTATCCAATTCTTCCCTAAATGTAGCCATTTCTTCTTGGGCAATTTGTAAACTTCTTTTAAGTGTTGGTGTTGAGCCATAGGTCGAACGCGCCGTTCCGATACTCACTACACTTAACCTGCTATTGATCGAGGGTGCTGTGTCTTCACCTACTGCACGCTTAGCTTTCAATCCATTAAGCTGACGATCCAGTCTGTTTACCGTATCTCGAATGGCTTCGTAATCAGAATCCAGCTCTCCAGGAGCTGCTCTTGAAAGGCTAATTGCACGTTCTAATAGTGGCAGACGCTCATTTGTTTGCGTAAGCACTCGTCCTAACGCACTCGATACACGTTGTGCATCTGCAAGTTCTTGCCAGAACGCAACCGCTTGCTCTGGCGCAGAACCAGGCAACGCGCCTTTACGCAATTGTTCTACAACAAACGTTTGCGGCTCTTGAAGTTCAGTGACCACACCATCAACTTCTTTAGATAAGCTAACGCTATATGTGCCAGGCACAACAAGTGAACCGCTCGACTCACCATTGGCACTATTTATTGCATTTGGTGCAGGATAACGTAAATCCCAAGCTGTACGATGGAAGCCTTTTTTAGTCTCACCTTTGATCCGGCGAATCACATTTCCTTGATTATCTCTTACTGTTAACCAGATGCTGGGAGCTTTCTCTGATTCTTCAGCTTCAACGGCGTCCCACCCTGGAAATGAAACAGCTTTCTTCGCTTTTCGAAGCGCCTTTTCACCTTCTTTGCGCTTATCTTTTAAGGTTTTCAAACTATCTTTCAAGTAGTAAGTGAATACCGCTCCATAAGGTGGGTTCTCTGCCGCATAGTGACTCGCACCGGCCGATCCTTTTTCACTAAAACCGAGTGAGAAACGTTCGATATACCAAAGCGCTTTTCTGGTTGGGAATAACACAGCTTCTTCGCCAAGGGCTTCTTCAGATATGGTACGAAGCGCGCTGTAATCATCGAGGATGAAGAATCCACGACCAAATGAAGCTGCAACTAAATCATTTTCTCTTCGTTGAATTGCCAAATCACGAACACCAACAGTAGGCATACCACCATTGAGTTCGATCCACTTCTCGCCTCCTGATACGGAGAAGAAGACTCCAAACTCTGTAGCAGCGAAGAGCAGTTCAGGGTTGACGTGATCTTGAACGAGACGGAAAACCAAATGCTTATCTGGTAACGAACCGCCAATAGATTTCCAGGTTTTCCCTTTGTTCGTACTCTTATAGAGGTAAGGCGTGAAATCACCAAACTTGTGATTATCTAAAGAAACATAAACAGTATTCTCATCAAATAAATCAGCTTTAATATCGTTTATGAAAGCTGTACTAGGTACTTTAGGCAGTTTGCTGACATCAATTCTACGCCAGCTTTGTCCACCATTTTCCGTCATTTGAATTGAACCATCATCAGTACCAGCATAGATAAGCCCTTCCTTAACAGGTGACTCCGCAAGTGAAGTAATAGTGCTGTACTGAGACATTGCAAGAAGATCCCAAGAGCCATCCCAACTCTGAGTTGAGCCCATAATGGGCTGTTCTATGCGTTCAAGATTTTTGGTTAGGTCACCAGAAATAGGTGTCCAGCTATCCCCCCTGTCTTCTGAGCGCCATACTCGATGCGAAGCAAAATAAAGTCTTGTAGGTTTGTGAGGACTAACTAATATTGGCGCATCCCAATTAAAACGCTCGCTGGGTTCACCGGCTTCGGGCTGAGGTTGAATATAAACAACTTCCCCTGTTGTGCGGTCTAAGCGCGTTAAATTACCTTGCTGCCATTCCGCATAAACAATATCTGGATTTCCTGGTTCAGTTGCTGGTTGGTGTCCATCAGCAAAAAGGACCACTTCCCAATCAGAGTTCATAATACCGTGGCCGCTATCAGTTCGAGATGGGCCTCCCTGCGTATTATTATCCTGAGTTCCGCCATAAACGTTATAAAATGGCAGTGCATCATCAACGGCAACTTTGTAGTATTGAGTCAACGGCAGATTTGAGATAAAACGCCAGTTATCGCCGTCATCAAAACTTTCATAAATACCACCATCTGATCCCATCAAGAGGTAATTTTCATTATTAGCTAAGAAAGTCAAAGAGTGGTTATCAGAGTGTTTATGCTCTTCTTTCATAGTAGTGAAGGTTTTTCCACCATCTAATGAGATCTGCATGCGTACACCAGCAAGATAAATACGATCGAAGTGATGAGGGCTCGCGTAGAGCTCTTGGTAATAATGAGGGCCTGTTCCACCAGCCGTTGCATTTGCACCTTTAACCCAAGAAGCTCCTCTATTATCTGAACGATAAACTGCACCGGTCCTTCGCTCTAATTCAATAGCAGCATAAACAACATCCGGCTTTTGAGGCGAAATTGCTAAACCGATCTTGCCCATTTCACCTTTAGGCAAGCCTGTTTTAAGTTCAGTCCAAGTTTCACCACCATCTTCGGATCGATGAATACCTGAATTAGGGCCACTGCCATAATAAGCAGCAACAGTGCGATGCTTTTGCCATGTCGCAGCATAAAGTCGATCAGGGTTTCTAGGGTCGATAAGCAAGTCTGTCACACCAGTCCATTCATTATCGCCTAATACTTTCTTCCAGTCCTTACCACCGTCTGTGGTTTTATAAAGGCCACGCTCATCACCTTTATTCCAAAGAGGGCCTTGCGCAGCCACCCAAACAGTATTTGGGTCTTCTGGGTGAACAATAATTTCAGAAATATGCTCTGTCTTCGCTAACCCCATATTCTCCCAGGTTTTACCGCCATCTTGGCTACGATAAACACCATCACCGAAGCTGATATGCCTTCCACCAACGTTTTCACCAGTACCTACCCAAACGGTGTTTGAATTAGAGGGGTCGATAGTAATTGTGCCAATAGCATAAACTTTCTGACTATCAAACACAGGTGACCAAGTCGTCCCCGCGTTAACTGTTTTCCAAACACCGCCTGACCCAACACCGACATACCAAATATTGGTATTGTTAGGATCGATTTCGACATCCGAAATACGCCCTGACTTAAATGCAGAACCTATATTTCTAAACTTAAGCCCATCAAACGTTTTGCTAGACATTAAGGCATTGTCGTCTTTTTCCGCTGCGAAACTAATCGGCGAAGTTAAAAGGGATAAAATAGAAAGCGAGCAGGCAAACAGGACGCTTGCTTTTCGCATTGCGATGCGTGTTTTTCTCATGAGTTATTCCTGGCGCAGCTGGAACACGGTGAATGCTGGTGTCCCTATTATGTGTTATTTTAATGTAACCCGTTGAGGTTAGCAGGAAATCCTGACTAAACCAGCAGAGTGCAGCAATTCGCTTTCATCTAAGTGTGTAAATTTTGAGACAGGTGTCAGATACTTCAAAAACCTTAGTGACAAACGAATCAAAACATTTAGAGCATATAATGACTATAAAGAATTAGCCGTTCAAATAAGACATGGAAGAACAATGGAACAATCAGAGAACATATATCAAGCTCCTGAATCAGGAATAAGGGAACAAGAAGAGCCTTATAAGCAAGAGTCTTATGAGTCAATTGATGCATTCGAAGGATTAAAAATACTTTGGATGCTCAGGTTTGTTTTTGACGCTCTAATAGTTTTACTGCTGTGCTTAGGCCTTTACCAAGATGTTAGTGAAGGCTCATATGACTTATCACTGATAATCGTAAATGGTATTTTGATATTAATATTTGTTATAGAGATGTGGTTTATCGTGCAGTTTTATAGAAAGAAGAAAAGCTCACTCATTCCATTACACATCTATTCAGCGATATCACTGTTAAATTTCCCAATTGGGACAGCGTTTTCCATTTATCACTATATAAAATGCTCAAAATTGGATTGGCGCAAATAACGAGGGCAATCAGCCCCCCTCATTTGGTTGAGTGATTTAATTTGCAGGATATCTCAGCGTTAAACCTTTATAAACTTGCTCACTGTAGTCAGACAAATTGATATCTAGTGCATCCAATACTTCAACTAGATGCTCGTTATCTTCTCGCTCATTCCATATTTTTATGTAAGTCCCCTCTTTATAGCCGTGATCTTGCCTAAAGAAGTTCAAGACATTCTTACCAACATACTGTCGATAAAGCTCGTCAGATGTCATTTCTGCTTGTACTACAATTTTAATAAATAGGGGAACCACAAATCGCTTAGCTGCACACAAACCAGCCATAAGCTCCAAATTATCCAGAATATCTTGTTCTCCAAACGAGTATTCTTTACCGTCGAAAGTTAAGGTTGTTTGATTCGAACTTAACTGCTCTGCAATAGTCTCAGCCGACTTTTCGATATCACCATCAAACTCAATAATGATGGCTGATAAAGCAAAGTGCCAGATATCGACTAACTCCATTTGTAATTGAGGTAAATCCTTCTTCTGCGCCTTCCACCACTTCCAACCATGATGTTCAATCCCCTCCACTGACTCAATCATTGCCGCACGTAGATATTCATACCCAGCATTAAGCCAATCAGGATTTACTTTCTTATTCATGCCATCTTGTAACGACAACATGGTATTAAGTTGGATTTGTGATAACAACTGAGGAACTCCTAAAACTGAAAACACTATTTTACATGGAAAGTGAAAAACAGAAATGCCGTGAAGTAAAAGCTTTTCCACACGGTAAATATTCACACCGGGCCGGGAGATTAAACACCCAAAAACTTAACAATGTCCTAATTTTCTATCACATTGCCCTAATATTACTAGTGCTATAACTTTTTTTTCTTTAACTTAAAACTCGTCTTCGCAACGCAAAAGAGTAAAGCAAGCAAAGGCATGAGTTAAAAGGATGGCATATCGCCTTTCCAGTTTTAATTTTATAAACATGATGTTTAGAAGAGGTTTAAAATGAAAAATAGAAAAGCTCAATTTTCAATAAAGTTTTTTTTTATAGCGTCTCTATTTGTTGGCTCTGCACTAGCAAATCCAATTGATTTCGGTAAATCAGATGAAACGAGAGATCCCAGTTGTGGTTTGTCATGTGGAGATCAAAAAGGCGAACCACTTCCTCCGACTCCAGATTGTGATGAGCTTTGTCAATTTATACGCTGGCTCAATAGTCAATAGGGTGTATCCTTAAATTAAAATTAGGTAAGAGCAAAACTTTCTAAAGCGCTAGGCCTAGTTAAAGACTCCTATTAATAAGCTCCTTAGGAGAAAGGCCGAACTCCGCCTTAAAACAACGGCTAAAGTAAGATGGAGAGGTAAAGCCAACATCATAAGCTACCTCTCCTATTTGATGACCTTCTAATAACAGTTGCTTGGCCTTTTCCAAACGATGTTTTCGTACAAGTTCAGCAAAGTTGTATTCAACAATTGCACTCAGCTTTCTGTTTAACTGCCTTTCACTGACAGCTAACGCATCCGCAGCTTGAGGTCTGCCGAATTGACTATCCGTGTAGTTATCTTCAATAACTTGCATTAATTTATTATAGAATTGTTCATCTCGTTTACTGTTGAAGGTGAGAGTTGGTTGCTCTTCCTCATTTGTGACATCGACTTCTTGATTGTGTTGCAAGCCTAGCTGTTGGGTAACCCGCTTTTTGACAATATCTCTAACCGTCAGTAAGCGTGATAAACGTAGTTTCAACTCTTCTACGTTGAATGGCTTAGCAATGTAGTCATCTACCGTCTTCTGCCAACCAGTTAATCGACTATTATCATCACCTTTAGCAGTTAATAACGTAATAGGAATATGGGCAGTCAGCTCGTTGGCTCTTAAATGGTCAACCACCTCGAAACCACCTTTTAAGGGCATCATCAGGTCACTGAGTATCATATCAGGGATATGCTCTACTGCCATATCAATGCCTTGTTGGCCATTGTTGGCGGTTATACACTCATAGTCACTATCAAGAGGCTGTTTTATATAAGTCTGCATATCTTGATTATCTTCAATAATCAAAAGAACAGGTTTACTACTCTCTTTTGATTTTGAGTCAGTATCTAACGCCAATGAACTATTGACCGTTTGTGTCACCAATTCAGAGGCTGAGTCAAGAGCTAAAAGCTTATCTGATAATGGTGTAGCTTCGTTTTCATTAAAATCGGATAGTAACGGAAAAGTGACTGTAAAGGTTGTTCCTTTACTCAGCTCACTTTCAACCTCAATCTTACCTTCATTGGCTTGTACTAGTTCTTTGACAACTGCTAAGCCCAAACCAGAACCTAACTGTTCTGAGGTTTTTTCCAACCGAGTAAAACGCTCAAAAATAGTTTCTAATTCATCTTCTGGAATACCATAGCCCGTATCCTGAATACTAAGTCGATATTGGTTGTTGGCTTGTTCACCGGTTACAGTGATAGTGCCTCCTTCAGGAGAGTATTTAATAGCATTTGAGAGTAAGTTATAGAGTATCTTCTCTAAAGCATCAGCTGTGAGTTCCAAGCCACCACTACAGTGATTGGTAAACACAATCTCTTGAGATTTAAGTTCAGCCAAGGGCTTAAAGGAATTCACCAATATACCTAGCGCACTATCAATCGCATAAATTTGCTTGGGAGACTCAACAGCCGTATCCAAACGAGCCAATTCCAGAATTTGTTCTACCAACTGGACCAAACGTTTAGTGTTGCGCTGCATCATATCAAACTGTTGGATATCGCTATCATCAGCCAATTTAGGACGTAACTGAGACATTGGTCCTAATATCAAGGTCAGTGGCGTTCTGAATTCATGAGAGACATTGGCAAATAAGGATTCTTTTTGAGCCAACAGATTTGATATTTGTGTATGACTTTCGGATAGCTCTGATGTGCGTTCAGTCAACTCTTGAGTACGAGATAAGACCGCCTTTTCCAATTGGAGATTAACCCTCGTCAATTGGAGTACCCGATATCTGTATACCCCATAAAAACTAATTAACGCTAGGAAGACATAAAGCACATATGCTTGCCACGTTAACCAATAGGGTGGATGCACTTTTATAGGCAAACGTGTAATAGGCTGCACTGAATGACTAAGCCCATCAATTACTCGTGTTTCTAAGGAATATTCACCTGCTGGAAGTGTGGAAAAAGTAGCAGTACCATTTTCAGCTATAAGCCACTCATCATCGAGACCTAAAAGCCTATATTCAAACTTTAAACGATTGCGTTCAGAAAAATCATTTACTCCAAAATGAAAGCTAATGAGAAAATCCTCATAGGAAACGTCAAAGGAGTTATTTTCCAGATCAGACTTCATGAAAGGTAAACTTTCTTTGGTCGTCCCTCCCTTAGTAGTTATTTTGGTCTCAACTATCTCGGCAGTTAAAGGCGCCTCCAATCTATTATTCAGTAACGGATTGATTAGCTTAGTATTTATTAGATAATTAAAATTATAGCCACTTACAACCAGCCTACCGTCACTTATCTTGTATATTCCCTTATCTTTAAAACTATTATCCGAAATCCCGCTCTCTTTCCCAAGAAGAATATGACTACCATCTTCTGGTGAGTACCTCACTACACCTTTATTTCCTATAACCCAGAGATAACCTTCATCATCCTCAACCATGCCATTTAAATTAGTCATCCCACCAATTTTCTCAGAATCGAGGTACCGTATCGTTTTTCGTTCAACGTCTAAATAACCTAATCCGTTGTTTACATCGCAGGTCCAAATGCGCGCATTTTTGCCTTCAATCAAACAGTGAGAATAAGACACTCTAGAATCCGACAACGAATTCCAAACAACCCAGTTTTTATCTTTCGTATACTCGAGAACACCCAGATCTAGAACAGAAAAAAATACGCTTCCATTGCTAGCCAATAGGCTACTGTATACCTTTACCTCTGGATAGATAAGATCAAACTCACCATCCAAGGTTCCTCGATAAATTCCTGACGAGTCATTTAAAAGGCTAACTATAACGTTATTATTTTCGTGTAATATTATGCTCGAAACATTATTTCTTTGCGTTTCATTCGGAACAAGAGGCAATCCCAATTTGCGCATATCAAGTTCCGCTACCTCAGATTTGTTAGTTTCCGCGAGGTAGACCCTACTCGCAGAGTCAACGAATATTAATGTGTCATTATCGAGCCTTTCCATAAGCTCAACTTTGTATCTTTCTTTGAAAAGTGAACTGAACCCCTCTGCCACAATGTATTTCGAAGTAGAATCATCATATAAGAGCACCTGCTCGTTGATATTGAACACAGGAGTTCCTTCTCCATAATTGAACATGTACTCGATATATGATCGGGGTTTACCACCCAGGGCTAAATAACTAATTGCATCTTTATATCTTGTTAACGAAGTCACTCCTTCCTCGCTTAGTACAAATAACTGCCCTTTTTCGTTACTAGCTATATCAACTATTGGATCGGATATATTCTTTTTTGAGTTAACAAGAAGGGGGTACATAGCATAAGGATAACTAATCTTCTTATTAACACTGTCGTAGGTTAGAAGTGTGTCTCCGCCAAACCAAATGTTTCCTTCATAATCTTCCGCTACAGAGAAGAATGGGCGATGCTTTACATCTTGCTCAACCATAGAAAACCTATAGTTATCATCCACCCTTTCAACTAAATAAACTTTATCCTCGGCGGAGATCCATAGTCGTTCGGAAGTGTCGAAGCTCAAAACAGCTTTACCAAGAAAGCTAGTATCTCCAGTATCAACTTGAACTAAAGAAAGAGTCTCAGGTTGATAGTAGTATAGTAAATCAGTGTCCCCAACAAACCAAATCCGCCCCTGTTCATCCGAAGCTATTGTATTGAACGCTGACGTATAATCTTCGAAAACACCTTGATTATTGAGATGTTGATTGACTCTTTTAGTATCAACATTAATTGAAAAGAGACCATTATTACAGGTTGCGAAGACTTCACGATTGACAACAGTAAAAAAATCACACCTTTCAGTGTCTAAACCCTGTAGCTCATGGAAGTGAGTAAACTCGTTTATTGATACATTGTAGAAAACGACACCATTATTGTTTGTGCTCATCCATATATTACCATCCAGGTCACTAACTATGTCGTTTACTCTACTCTTAAGAGGACTATTGTGCTTTCCGAAGTGATAAACAGACTGACCAGTTACCTTTAGGACTCCATTATCTCCTCCGACCCACAAACTCCTTTTCCCATGAAATATTGCTCTGAATTTTCCTAAATCATATTCTTCAAAAGACTCAATAGTTGGATATATATCCTTTTCAGCGAATACACTCGATATTGCACAGCCCCAAACAAACAAAACAAAAAAGCATTTCCTTAGCACAATCTCAGTCTCTCACGATTCATATCAACAATTAAAAGTTCAGTGGGTCAAATCGGTTTTCTATTTAACAACAGAAATATAAAAAAAGTACGTCCTAAAAGTAACATAACTTGTCCCATATGCACTCAAAGCCTTGGTTTTCCTAGTCAAAATAACACTTTGTCCCAAATTGACAAAACATTGCCCCAAATTTAATAACGGCTTTTTTCCGCTTTCTCTAATCTTGTTCACGTCGGTTAGGAAGACTGACAAAAGAGATGCTAGGACGCATCAGGAAATGGAGGTGTCAGGGAATATATAGATGCCAAGGATTAATAAGGTTAAGTGTAAGGATGCGAGTTAAGGATGACATAGAACATAAAGGATGATTTCAAAAAGGACGTTGTAACCATCATGGACGATTAAGGATGTTGTTTTGTTCAGGACGAACGAGAGGGAGCAGTACTAGACAAGGATGTCACTTTCCTACAACTCCAATGCTACACGGAGCAATAGGTACCAAGGAAGATTAAGGGACTTAATAGCTAAGGATTAGCTTAATCAGACAAGCATTGGACGCCGCATGTATTTGGAACAGGATTTCCAGTACGGGATTCGGAGGTGTCATGGAACGTATAGATGCCAGGGAAGTTAGGGAATGGGCACGGAAGCACATTTAGGAAAATGTTTGAGGAATATGGATATTTCGCAAGATGGAGCAGTAACGCCATGGATTGCAAGCAGGAAATCTGACTAGGAAGTCTTGAGTGAAAGCTTTGAATTCACGTCAAAGCAGGTAAAGGAGGTGTCATGGAAGTGAAGATGCCAGGGATACATATGAGAAATTGTGCAAGGACGTAAGTTAAGGATAGCGATAGAAAAATTGGGAATGCTAATGGAGCCGTGCCTAACAAGGATTACCAAGGAAGTCGTTATGTTCAGGATGAACGAAAAGGAGAAAGATCAGACATGGACGTCATTTTCTTTAATTTAGATGCTAATGAATATCAGTATTATATAGGAGATATAGATGTTACTCAGTAAGGACAAAATTCAAACGCAACTTTCAAATCGAGAAATTCAAGTTGTCGACAAATTACTTGATGGTTTGCCTAATAAATTAATCGCCAGGCAACTCTTCATCAGTGAACGAACTGTTAAGTTTCACTGCACCAACATTTATCGGAAGCTTGAAGTTAATGGTCGGTACCAGCTTGCTTCATTGCTGAACTAAGCGTAAGGCAAAGTGACATGATGAAATAGGCGGCGATTAAATCGCCGAGCCTATCATCTATCTTTAGCAACAAAACGAGAGCACTAATGAGTGAACACTTATTTCGTAGCGAAGCACTGGAACACCAGAAAGACCGACTACACGGCGAGGTTCTCCTACGCCCATCAATCTCACAATCTTTGCTAGTTATTACACTAGTCATTTTTGTATCTGCCGTTGTGGGCTGGTTAGTTACTAGTAAATACGCAAAAAAAGAAACTGTATCAGGTTGGTTGGAGCCAAACTCAGGCATTGTAAGAGTTTATAGCAACGCCAATGCAGGCAAAATCAAGCAAATACTTGTCAATGAAGGGGAGCATGTAGCCAAAGACCAGCCTTTGGCCATTATCAATGGAGATAGAATTCTATCTAATGGTGAAAACCTTGAAGAAAAGCTTTTGCGTGAATACGAAAAACAAAAGCATACATTAGAACGTCAACTTTCAAGATCAGAGGAAGCTTACACGTTAAGACGTATAGACATAACACAACAACTTAACGCGTCTAAAGAAGACTTAGAACAACTCAAAAAGCAAATTGAAACTCTCGAAAAGAGGCTCACATTATCTTCACAACGAAGTCAAAGCTTCAAAAATATGCTGGCAGATGGAAATATCTCCAAAGCTGAGTTCGATGCAACTTTAGAACAAGAGCTTTCGTTACAGAATGAGAAGCAAGCGTTACAACGAAGTGAAGTTAATCAAAAGAATCGTATTGAGCAACTCCAAAATCAGCTGTTAATTCAGCCAACGGAGTATCAAGACGAAGTTGACACATTAAATCGCACCATTAGTGACATTGCGCAGCAAATAGCTCAGCTTCATGGTCAACGCGCTTACATTATTCGTGCATCCAAAGCGGGGAAAGTGACCAACTTACAAGTGACGGAGGGGCAACAGACAGTCGCCAATTCCCCGCTAATGTCGATAGTACCATCGAATTCAGTGATGCAAGCAAAACTACTTGTCCCGGTCAGGGCTGCGGGATTCATCAAGCCAAATCAAACGCTAGAGATACGTTATGACGCGTTTCCTTATCAAAAGTTTGGACTTTACTCTGGGCAAGTGTCTAGTGTCTCCGATTCTATATTACTGCCAAATGAAATTAATGGTTTACCTGTTCAAACTCAGGAACCTGTTTACTTAGTTAACGCCAAACTTCACAAAGATAGTATCAATGCTTTCGGCCAGCAGTTATCTCTAAAGTCCGGCATGACATTGTCAGCCGACGTCAAATTAAAAGACCGCACATTATTGGAGTGGTTGTTTGAACCGCTACTCAGTATAAAAGGAAAAATTTAGTGTCCGTCATCGCTTCCCTTCAACGTCCAGAATCGCTATTAGACTTTAGCTTCAAACGTTCCGTTCCTATCGTTCTTCAAACAGAAGCTGCTGAGTGCGGATTAGCTTGCTTAGCGATGATTGCCGCTTATCACGGATACGAAACTGATTTAACAACTTTGAGGCATAAATTCTCCATTTCAGCTCATGGAGCCACACTCAGACAGATAATGGATACTGCCTCCCAACTTAAGTTATCTAGTCGTCCTCTCAGATTGGAGATGGCACAAATAACAGAATTACAAACGCCTTGTATTTTACATTGGGAATTAAAGCACTTCGTTGTCTTAAAAAAGGCTTCTAAAAGTCATATCACTATTTTAGACCCAGCTATGGGTGAAAAAGACCTAACAATTGAAGAAGCTAGTAAGCTTTTTACCGGTGTTGCATTAGAACTAACGCCTAACTCTGATTTTGAAAAAGCAGAGGAAAAACAAACTTTATCGCTTAAGCACTTCTGGTCGCGTATTAGCGGTCTGAAACGCAGCTTGATCAACATTCTATTGCTATCTCTACTCTTACAGTTTTTTGCGCTTCTCGGGCCTTACTATATGCAAACTGTGGTAGACGATGTTTTGCTACGAAATGACAAAAACTTCCTTGCTGTATTGGCAATCGGATTCGGCATTCTCCTGCTCATTGAAACAGCAACAACGGTCTTTAGACAGCTTGTTGTTCTCAACATGTCCACTCGACTCAATATCCAGATGTCATCGAATATATTTCACCACCTTATTCGACTTCCCATTGATTACTTTTCAAAACGCCATATGGGGGATGTCGTCTCGCGTTTTGGATCAATGAGCACAATACGAGAGTTAATAACCACAGGGCTCATTGCAGTTGTCATTGATGGCCTTATGGCGGT
Source organism: Alteromonadaceae bacterium M269 (assembly GCA_004353515.1). Lineage (GTDB taxonomy): Bacteria > Pseudomonadota > Gammaproteobacteria > Enterobacterales > Alteromonadaceae > M269. Next base: position 210,918 of record SMNZ01000008.1, read on the forward strand.
TATCACACTCACAGTCATGTTTATCTACAATTGGCAACTGAGTTTACTCGTTTTAGGGGTGTTGTTCGTATACGGTTTATTGCGTTACGCCTTCTATAAACCGTTTAAAAACCTGTCTCAAGAAAGTATTGTTAGCTCAGCTAAAGAAAGCTCACACTTTATGGAGTCATTGAGAGCCGTTCAAACCATCAAGCTGTTTGAGAAAGAAACCGATCGTCAAAGTCAATGGCAGAATAGGCTGGCCGATAGCATGAACAAAGGCATTCGTATTCAGCAATGGGAGATCGGCTTCAGTACCATTAATAAGCTACTATTTGGCATTGAGAACATTCTCATTATCTTCTTTGCAGCAACTTTTGTGATTGATCATGCAATGACAGTCGGTATGTTATATGCCTTTATAAGTTATAAATCACGCTTTATATCTTCTACTGATGGCCTTATCGGCAAGTGGATAGAATTTAAAATGTTAAGCCTTCACTTCGACAGATTGTCAGATATCGTTTTTAGCGAAAAAGATGCGATGCAAAAAGACAGCCTAGCGTCGAAAGCCTTAGTGCACCAGTCATCATTCAATGAGCTCGAAGGAAAAATTGATGTAGACAATATTTCTTTTGAATACAGCAAAATGGATAAGCCCGTATTTGAAAACCTGAGTTTTACCATCAACCCTGGTGAAACTATCGCTTTTGTTGGCCCTTCTGGCGGCGGAAAATCGACTCTTCTCAAGTGCCTAATGGGACTTATGTCCCCGAGCCAAGGCAATATTCTGATTGACGGGGTCCCTCTGCAGCAACAGCTTAACTATAGACAACAAATTGCTGGCGTAATGCAGGAAGATCAACTTTTGAGTGGTTCTATCACAGAAAATATCGCTTGCTTTGATTCGAGTATTGACTTAAATCGCGTAGTTCTCTGTGCTCATCACGCCTGTGTGCATGAGGATATTTTAAAGCTTCCTATGCAATACAACACCTTGGTGGGTGATATGGGAACAAACCTGAGTGGAGGACAAAAGCAACGCATAATCTTAGCGCGAGCACTCTACAGAAACCCTAAAATCCTATTTATGGATGAAGCGACCAGTAATCTTGATACAAATAATGAAGCAAAAATTAATGAGCATATTAAAAAGCTCAATATTACTCGCATCCTAATTGCGCACAGGCCAGAAACAATACGCTCCGCAGAACGCATATTCGCTTTAGCCAATGGTGAATTTCAGGAAATTACAGACCAAATTCATCCCAAGGCTTTAAAGCATTAGGTATGCGTCATTACTTATAGTCCTCTATAAGTTTAAGTAACTCATATGGAGTAAATCTGCGTGCTAGACTCAAATGACTAAATCATAACCACAAAAGAGCTAGTCATCATGAACACATCAAAACAGTTATTTACGGAAATTACCTCTAATGGAAAGTTAGAGATTTCTTTAAAAGAAATGCCTGTATTAACACCAAAGCCACATGAAGTTGTTGTGAAAATTGAGGCAGCGCCAATTAACCCATCAGATATGTGGCCTATGTTTGGGCCAGCTGATTTATCTGCCGCGACATTAGACAACGACAAGAACGTGCTTTCTGCTCCTGTTCATCCGGGTATGCTTCCCAGAATTAAATCTCGTTTAGACCAAGTACTCCCCATCGGCAATGAAGGTTCAGGAAAAGTCGTCGCAGCGGGTGAAAGCGAGGCTGCGCAAGCTATGCTTGGAAAAACTGTAGCCGTACTAACAGGTGCAACTTATACTGAATATAGTTGTGTGCCTGTTCAAGCTTGTTTAGTTCATAACGAAGGGACGACATACCAAGAAGCTGCTTCATCATTTGTAAATCCACTTACAGCTCTGGGTATGGTTGAGACCATGCGTATGGAAGGCCACCAAGCACTTGTTCATACCGCAGCAGCTTCTAGTTTAGGTCAGATGCTCAACAAAATATGCATCGCCGAGAACGTGCCTTTGGTTAACATTGTCCGCAACCAACAGCAAGTCGATATCCTTAAAGCCATCGGCGCCCAATACATTTGTAACTCATCTGACGACGATTTTATGAAGCAATTGATCACTGCAATAGATGAGACTGGTGCAACACTAGCTTTTGATGCCATTGGAGGAGGCCAACTCGTCAGTGACATCCTAACCGCGATGGAATATGTCGGTAGTAAAGATGCAAAAGGCTTCAATACTTATGGCTCGGAAACTAACAAGCAAGTTTATATCTACGGCGGACTAGACTTCTCACCGACAACGTTGAATAGAGCATACGGCATGACCTGGGGCATTGGTGGCTGGTTGTTGATGCGCTTCTTGGCCAAACTACAACCTCAACGTGTAGGCGAGTTACACAAACGCGTGGCAGATGAAATCAAAACGACTTTCGCATCGAGTTACAGTAATGAATTGAGTTTCGAAGAAGCTATGACACCCGAAGTGATAGCTAGGTATAACGCTAAAAAAACTGGCGAAAAGTTTTTAATTAATCCCTTCAAAGCTTAATAGCCATATCCCTCTAATCAAGATCGAGAGAGTTCGTCAGCTCGCGAACTCTCTCGGCTAAAATCACTCTTTTCCATTTCACATCTATTTCACATTGGCTTTGGCATGCTTCTGCTAAATTCTTAGGAGAATGCGATGAGAAAGTTAACCTACTTACTATTAATCACGCTAGTTACGATATTTTTTCACGTATCGGCGAGTGAAGAATCACCGAAAAAAGTACTCATGGTTGTCAGCAGTTATGGCGAAGAAAAAGGTAATAAAAAGCCTGGTTTTGAGTTTGATGAATTCGCGAAAGCTTATCTCGTGTTTTCAAACAATAACATTGAAGTTGATGTCGCTAGTCCCAAAGGTGGTCCTGTTGAAGCAGACCAGTACGATCCGAACAAACCCTATAATCAATTAGTGTTGGCAGATAAGCAGGCGATGGAAAAGCTGAACGAATCCTTACCAACCAATCAGCTTGTAGCAAGTAACTACGACGCTGTATTTATAGTCGGAGGAAAAGGTGCCATGTTCGACCTCCCCAAAGACACGGCACTCCAAAGCACCATCGCTGACATATATCAACAACAAGGTGTTGTGTCAGCTGTCTGCCACGGTCCAGCAGCACTCACTAATGTTAAATTGTCAGACGGCAGCTATCTCGTCTCAGGTAAAACTGTTAACGGATTCACAAACATTGAGGAAAAAGCTTTCGGTAAAAAGTGGCTACCCCATTTCGAATTTCTTCTAGAAGATCAACTTAAGGCTCGCGGTGGCATATTCGAAAGTGCACCCATGATGTTAAAGCACGTCGCGGTAGATGGCAGGTTAATCACGGGACAAAACCCTTTTTCAACAACATCAGCAGCCAATCAAGTCGTGCGTTCACTTGGCCTCAATCCAATTGAAAGCGTCCAATTTAGTGATGATATGACAATAGACTTGGTCACAAAGATCATGCATGGAGATAGCAAAGCGGCAACACAATTTAACGAGAATGTTTCAGACTACCAACCAGAGTTAGTCGGTATGTATGGATACTTTGCTATGCAGCAAGCTTCTGATAATAGCCAACTTCATCAAGCGATTGAACTCATGTCCTTGGCAGCTCCACATATGCAAGAACCAAGACTAAACCTAGCAATTGCCCAAGGCTATCAAAAATTAGGAAACACGAAACAAGCCGTAGATACTCTCCAAGCTGTTTTAAAAAATAACCCCGACATGGAGCAAGCCCAAACCTTACTTGCACAGCTTCGTAGCTCGAATTCTAAGTAATTGTTATGGAGTTAAGTATGCAAGTTCAAATTTCACTTGATAATGTCGGCCATGGGTTTCAATTAAATGGGAAAACTGTCGAGCTTTTTAGTGGCATCAATGCAGAGTTTAAAGGCGCTAGCTCCACAGCAATTATAGGGCCATCGGGTTCGGGTAAGTCAACTATGCTCGCTATTATGGCAGGCCTCGATCTCCCCAATAACGGGCGAGTGGTCTATCACAATAAAGCTCTTGTCGGGTCGAGCAAGGGCGAACTAACAGCAACCCAAATGCGCCAACACACAGGGTTCATCTTCCAGCATTTCCACCTTTTAGATGAAATGGACGTTCTTAATAATGTTGCCCTTCCATTAAAATTAAGAGGCGACAGAAAAGCCATAGAAAAATCCAAGCAATGGTTAAACATTGTTGGGTTATCGGATAGATATAACCAACCAGTAATCCAGCTAAGTGGTGGTGAAAAACAACGTGTTGCTATTGCTAGAGCTTTCGTTAGTGAACCAGCTGTCATATTTGCTGATGAACCCACAGGTAGTTTAGACGAAGCAACGGCTCAGGATATCACTCAAGTCATGTTTGATTGTTGCCACAGCCACTCAACTAATTTGGTGCTGGTTACCCACAACAATGAATTAGCGGCGCAGGCGGACGAGTGTTACTCCTTGTCTCATGGGAAGTTGGAGTTGCAGTCATGATAGCTTTATCTCTCGCTTGGCAACATTTCTGGCAACAAACCAAAAGCAGTGAAAGTCGGCTGTGGTTAATGAGTCAGTTCTTCCTGAGCTTTTATCTGTTATTCATTACTTTAGGTAGTAGCTCAATCCAAACTTATTTAAAGCAGAATGTGCAACAACTGCTGGGTGCTGGAGCTGTTGTCATCAGTCAAAGCACACCGGACGTTCAATTTAGACAGCAATTAAAAGGCTTCGCACATCGATATTCTGAGTCCCAAGTCTTTGAGTTAACGTTAACGCATAACGAAAAGTGGCAAACTGTCCAAGTGAAAGCTGTCGATGCGCAGTATCCTATTCGAGGTCATTTAAAAACCAGTTATGAATTAGGTGGCCCAGAATCAGCAACGCAAAGTGGCCCTAAGCCAGGCTTTATATGGTTAGATTCAAGAACTATTTCTGCTTTACAAATTAAACCAGGAGAATCGATAACCCTAGGCTCTCATGCATTACGTGTTGACACAGTTCTCGTCTACGAACCTGACAGGCTACTGGAAGGTCACTCTGTCGCTATGCGAGCGATGATAAATGCGTCAGACTTGTCCAGAATTGACATCCCCAGCAATGTAACTTATCGATTTTTGCTCGATGCAAACTTAACCCAACAACAAGATCTCGAAAACTGGCTTAGTACTAACCATCCGCAAATGAAAGTGATTTCGGATCACAATGGAAGACATCCGCTTGCAGCTATTTGGAAGCGCGTTGAGAACTTTCTAGGATTATCTGGGGTTTTACTGTTTCTACTTGGCGCTTTATGCATCGATATGACTCGCCAACAATTGCAACGTCAACAGTCAGAGTTCGTCGCCATTGCTATGAGCTGTGGTATGACTCGTTGGCAAAGTCTCTTAGTGACAGTCTGGCATTTTGTTCTGGCTTTGCTATTTACTCTCGGGCCGGCATTCATTATTGCTTGGGCAACAGAGCAACTTGCCATTCGTCAATTAATCTCTCTCTTCCCTGGACTTGCTTCTAATTGGCAATTTGAGGATGCACTAAGAGTTATTGTGATATGCGCCGCATTGTTCGTTTGCTTACAATTACCCAATTGGATGTTAATGTTGAACACACGGGTAACGGCATTACTCCAATCACATCAACCAAAGCTAAGCAACAAAGTAGTCAGAATACTCTTACCCATCATTAGTTTAAGCCTACTTTCCTGGTTTTATACAGACAATAGCTTACTGACCGCTATGCTACTCACTGCGTTAGCAGTCTGCCTATTCATTATGATCTGCGTTATGTGGTTTCTCTTGTTCGGTTTAGGAAAAGTAGCGGGGGCAGCTAATAATCTATTGTCTTTCACCTTTTACTTACTTAGAACACGGTTACTCAGTAAGTCAGCGCAAATCATTGCCTTAGGCTTTTGTCTTACCCTACTGATATTTAGCCTCCGATTGGCAGAAGACTTCACTCAAATGTTGACCTCGGTTTCTCGTCACCAGGACGGTAACCTGTTTATTAGCCAAGCAACGAGTGAAGACATTAAAGCTTTGGAATCATGGGCCACCCAAACAAACAGTGAGATACGCCACCTCCGTCCTTTCACTTACGCGGAGGTCACACATATTAACGACAAAACACTAAAGCAACATAGCAAAGGACCAAGTGATTCTATGTCAACTTTGCAAAACGCCGTTCGTTTATCATGGAGCCAAGAAACCCCTAGTAATAATCGATTAGTTGATGGAAATTGGAGTACGCAAGATAAAAGCATCATACCTGTCTCGGTTGAGGCCGAAGTAGCCCAAGACATGAAACTTAAGATTGGGGATGAGCTGACCTTCTTGGTTGAAGGTCAAAATCACATATTAACCATACAATCCTTACATGAGTTTAAGCCAGGTTCCCACTCCATGACGTTCTGGTTTGTCATTCCTCTAAGTGGACACCATGATTTGCCGTTTTTTGAGAAACCTTTGTTCATGGGTAGTATGGAAATACACGACAATGCTTGGAACAAGCTCAGTCATATTTGGTCTGCACACCCAGCTATGCGTATGGTGTCGTTACAAGAAATTACCCATCGGTTAGACAAGTTTACTCAACTCAGCAAAGGCGCGATTATCGTCTTCAGCACCTTCATCATATTTATGGCAGGGTTGGTAATCTTCGCCTCGGCTAGGCGATACGCTGACGAGGATAAAAAGCGCAATGGCTTAATACTCAGCTTTGGGCTCACACAGGCAAGCTGTATTCGGATCGTATGTTACGAGTGGTTAACTACAGCACTGGTTGTGGGTTTAAGTGCTTGCCTATCCGCATGGTTAGCAGGCGAATTAATCTATCAAGTACAATTCGACCTTCACTACAACTTTGACTTTGTTTGGATGACTATACTAGTAGTAAGTTTAGCCATAGCATTGATTCTACTGGGGCTGTTTATCAGCAAAAACAGTTTGAGAGCTTCTGTTTTAGATTTGATTTATGAACGTAAACCATCGTTGGATTCAATCAAAAAAGTTAAAAACAAAGCCTTATCACACCAACCGATTCATTCACATTCGGGAGAATAGAGGCCAATGCAAAGTAGGGATAAAGCAGGTTTGAAAATACTCGTTATTGAAGACAACAAGGACATTGCACAGAATATTGCCGAACATTTCGAAGTCGCAGGGCATCAAATGGACTTCGCAACCAACGGTAAACTGGGCTTAGAACTCGCATTAGAAAACTACTTTGATCTCGTCATCCTTGATTTAACGCTACCCAACATGGATGGTTTGGAGGTATGTACCCAACTACGCCAGAAGTCAGAACGACATGTTCCTATATTGATGCTGACCGCTCGGGATAGCCTTGATGACAAAGTGAAAGGCTTCGATTTGGGTGCTGACGACTACTTGACCAAACCATTCGCGCTGGCTGAGTTAGAAGTACGCTGCCAAGCACTCAGTCGCAGGCACCAACTCCAAACCAACCATCTCATTACTATAGGGAGCCTCTGCATAGACAGGCAACAACAAAAGGTCACTCGGCAGAATCAACAGATAATGCTAAAGCCTATCCCTTTTAAAATACTCCAAGTGCTTGCTGAGTCCTACCCAAGAGTTGTCAGCAAATCGGAGTTATGTCAAAAGCTATGGGGAGATGACCCGACAGAATCAGATTCCTTACGCTCTCATATCTATCAGCTTAGACAAAGCCTTGATAAACCTTTCGAGCACCCTGTTTTGAAAACCATACATGGTGTCGGGTTGGCTCTGGAAAAAGACACAGCATGAAAAAACAATCCAGTATTAAGCGCCAAGTGATGTTGCGCTTCGCCTTGTTCGCGCTTTTTATGTCGGCGCTCTTTAGTTTGGTAAACTTCCTGTTTATGTATAACGTTGAAGATATGTTCTTTGAAAGAACAGTTAATGATGAGGTTGAATACATCCTCAACTATTACGAAGAACATCAATCATTTCCTCAAACTCGCCAACCTTTCATTAGCTTATACATGACAGCTCAAGAGTTACCCAACGATATCAGAGAGCAGCACCTTGAAGAACCCGGACGAAAAGAGTTTTATGGCGAAGAAAATCGACATTATCACCTACATAGAGTTCAGCAAGAGCCCGGATTTTTTGTATTGGCAGAAGTGAGTGATTACCTTGTCGTCAGACCTATTAAGAAAAATAGCTTAATCTTCCTGATTATCCTCAGCACAGGTATGCTCTTATTAGCCTTGCTAATTGCATTTAGTTTAGCGAGAAGAACGGTAAAGCCATTAACGCAGCTAGCAAATTTAGTTGAGGCAAGTGATCCTGATCATTTACCCAAACAATTCGCTCAAAATTTCCCAAACAACGAAATTGGCTCTTTAGCAACAGCGTTAGAAGATGCCCTCAGTCGGATAAAATCGTTTATTGAAAGAGAACAACACTTCACACGCGATGTCAGCCATGAACTGCGCACACCTATTGCAGTCATCAAAGGAGCCACCGAACTATTGTCGGAAAGAATCACCGAAGATCAGCAACCACTCCTGAAAAGAACCCAGTCAGCAATATTACAGATGGAGCATACGGTAAATACACTGCTAACTCTGGCACGGGAAGACTCAAAGCAAGAAGAGTTAAAAGCCGTGCCCGTCTTACCCATAGTAGAAAATTGCGTTATCCAACATCACAATTTACTCAATAGCCAATCAGTTCAACTCAATATCCAAGTCCAGTCAGCAGATAGAGTCGTTACTCGTGCAAGTGTCTTGCAGATACTGCTCTCTAATTTAATCAGCAACGCTTTCCAATATACTCATGAAGGACAGATAACTATCGGTTACGACGATAACTCCATCGCTATCTCTGATAGTGGTTCAGGTATCCAGGAAGATATAAAAGACTCAGTACTAGAAAGCCAAGTTAAAGGAGAGCAAAGTAAAGGCTTCGGTATAGGTTTATCAATTGTGAAAAGACTCTGCGATCGCTACAACATTGAACTCAACGTAAAATCCACAACGGAAGGTACTTCGATAAAGTTAACGTTTTAACGGTCATTGCCTAATTGTCTTGGAGAAATAACCTCCCCTACACACTATTGTTTAATTAACATACAATGAGTTGTCTTTAAAATAAAAAGAATAGAACAATGCAAAGAAGGCAATTTCTAGCAGCAGGTTTTTCGAGTATTACAGGCAGCCTACTGCTATCTCAACACGCTAAGGCTGAATTGAGTGAAAACCTAGCTCAACTAACTCAAACATTGGGTGACAACAATCGTCACACAGACAGCCAAGCTTTTTGGCAGAACGTCAAACACCAGTTCCCCCTGCAACCAGAGCTCTATTATTTTAACAATGCCTCCCTCGGGCCATCTCCCAATATAGTCAATAAAGCCGTACAAGAATTTCGTCTACAGCTCGAATCCTTCCCCTCAAAATACATGTGGGGCGGTTGGAAAAAGGAGAAAGAACAAGTTAGAGAAAAGATAGCGACCTTAGTGCATGCGTCGCCCGAAGACATTGCCTTAATTCACAACGCAACTGAAGGTATGAACCTGGTTGCAGCAAGTTTAAAACTAAGCCCAGGTGATGAGGTTATTTTAGGTAATCACGAACATCCAAGCGGCACAATTCCCTGGCAACATTGGCAAGAAACAAAAGGAATAAAACTCGTTCGTCCAGAACTACCGCTACTACCTCAGTCGACAAGAGAGATTGTTGAGATTTATCGCCAAGCCATTACTGATAAAACTAAAGTCATATCCATAGTCCACATCACCAACACTAATGGGATGATTTTACCTATTAAAGAAATTGCAGATATGGCACATGACAGAGGAATACTTGTTGCTGTAGACGGTGCGCAAGCTTTAGGCATGATCCCTCTCAACTTGCCTGAGCTAGGAATTGACTTTTACACAGCAAGTAGCCACAAGTGGCTGTTCTCACCTAAAGGATTAGGAATTTTTTACGCGAAAAGATCCAGTCAACACTTTATCAAACCGCTCATAGTCGCCAGTGGATATGAAGACAAAAGCATTAGGCGATTAGAAAACTACAACAGCCGTAACTTACCCGAATTATTGGGGCTCGGTGTCAGCGTTGATTTTCACCAAAGTTTAGGTGAACAGAAAAAATACCAACGCATACTAGAATTAAAACATTACATCAGAAAGCGACTAACATCAGATACTCAATTCCATATCAAAACCCCAGAACCAGACGAGTTGTCAGCGGGAATCATCTGTGTTGAAATCAAAGGTCAGGAAGTTAGAGCATTAAATGACCGAATAGCAGCACAATCCAACATCAATTGTCGTCCCATGGATGTGCTAACGCTCAATGGACTCAGGTTTTCATTAAGTATCTACAACACAGAAAAGGATATTGATTACCTCATCAATGCATTACAAATGAGCTAAGACAATATCAGGAATAAAGCGAGGTACTTAGAAAGCAAAAAGCCTGCAACATTGTGCAGGCTTTTCTAAATAGTGGTGCCTCTCATAAGCTCATTTGGCTCAATGGAGCTATGATTATGTTAAGTGCTGATCACTTAGCAAGCAATCGTTTGGAAACCCAGTGGTCGATACTCAAGTAACGGCCTGCACCTATAAAAAATAAAGCTAGAAGCATAATGAAATAGGTAGCAGCGAATTCAATACCGTTGTTCAGGATCACATAGCTGCCGCTTGAAGTCAGCCAGTCATAGTGACCATGTTCCTGCAATATGCTTTTAGCTGCGGCCAACTTGTCGGTCGATTCCATAACACGTTCATTGGCAAATGGAGCACCCGCATCCGCAATAGCCTGCCAGCCATATTTCAGATGAACGGTCACCATCGCCACAATCATAGTGATCATCAAGGGTACCGATATCCAGCGAATAGCAAAACCTAGCAGTAGGAAAATTGCACCTAAGATTTCCGTCCAAGTAGCAAGGAACGCCATTACTAAAGGAAAGGGCAAGCCCAATCCCCACTCAGAGTTCCCCATCCATTCGACAGTGCTATCGAAGCTTGCCAATTTCTTTGTGCCTGCCATCCAAAATATAGGGACAAGATAAAGCCTAAGCAGTAACGGTGCGATAAAATCTATGCGCCGTGTTTCGTCCATTAAAGATTGCAAAGTCTGCAATACATTTCTCATTTGGGTTTCTCCGTTATATTTTTAGTTTTTTCATGAGTGAAGTCGTGGTTGTAGCTTGCAATACGAGTGTGAATATTACGACACCAAAACCTATAGATTGAATGGTCCACCAATAAGGTATTTCGGTAGGCAGCGAAAGCACTAAAGCAATGGTTACAGCGCCACGAAGACCGCCCCAAATCATGACTGGCGGATATTTTTTATTGGTGGGCTGTCCCCACAACCATTGGTTTAAGCCGACTGAAACGTAAACTGCAATCACTCGAGCTATCGTTGCTCCAATGATAGCCAGTAATATAGCTAGCCACATCTGAGTAAACATTTCTATGGAAATCACTAGCCCTAACAACACAAAAACAAATAAGTTGGCGATAAACCCCAATGACTCCCAAACGCTATGAACTTGGTGTTCATGTTCTTCTGTTAGGACAGACTTAAAATGTTTAAGTGTAAGAGCCGCAGACATGACTGCCACAATTCCAGACAAGTGCAATACATGTTCGCTTATATAAAAACTGCCATAGGCTAGTACCAATGTCGTTGCGGTCAGATGCATAGTGTTGATCTTGATTAGGCGTAAAAAGCAAACCGCGGTTAGGCCTGAGATAACACCACTAAGGACACCGCCCAAAAACACCAACATAAACTGGCTTATACCAGCGACTAGGTTAGGTTCAGCGGTACCCTTAGCAATAGCTAGCAATATAGAAAACAGTACAATAGCGGTGGCATCATTGAGCAGACTCTCGCCTTCAATCAATATAGCGAGATCTTCTGGTGCCTTGAGCACCTTGAGTTGAGCCACCACAGCGACAGGATCGGTTGCTGATATGACTGCCCCTGCCAACAAGGCTGCTATTATTGGAAAACCAACATGGTTAATACCGAAAAACAAAAATGCACCAGTAATGGCGGTAGACAACAACAATCCAAGAGTCGCTAGCGTTAACACATTGGGCATATATTTTCGTAGGAGTTTACTGTCTAAGCTCAGCGCTGATTCAAATATCAGCACTGGCAACAAGACGAATAGCATCAACTCTTGAAAGTTGTTCGCGCGTATGCCGGTATCCCAGTTAAAGGGGACAAGGAGAAAGGAGAAACGAGACACCAAACCCTAACACAACAAGAATCAGTGAATAAGGCAGGGGTAGACGTTTTTCCAGAACTAAACCCATTAAGCCGATTAGACCAAAAACTAAAATGGTACCCATCATATGAGTCACCGACATGTCCATCAATCCATAACCTCGACAACGTCAATACGTTCGGCATTAGGATATAAGGTATCTAGGGGCACACTCTTACCATGATTAGTAACAACTCTAGCGTGATGCCGTTTTAGCTGTCGGGGCTCTTTAACACCGCAAGAGTGGGCGATAGTACCGACCTCATAAACCAGGTTCTCGATGTAGCTCGCCACACGTTCGCTTTTCTCCTCTGGTACAAGTCCTTTTTGCAACTTCGGATCTTGTGTCGTAATTCCTGTCGGGCAGGTATTTTTGTTGCACTGCAACGCCTGAATACAACCGAGTGAGAACAAAAATCCACGAGCGGATGTTACGAAATCAGCGCCCATTGTCAGTGCCCAGGCAACGCCTGCGGGCGTCACTAACTTTCCAGAACAAACAACCTTAATGCGCTCACGTAGGCCATACTTCACTAAAGTATCCACCACAAATGGTAGGCTCTCCTTAATAGTCAGTCCCATGTAATCCATTAAACTCTGAGGTGCCGCGCCCGTACCTCCATCCGCGCTATCGATAGTAATGAAGTCAGGAGCAGAATCTAAACCTCTTGTGAGAATACGTTTACATAACGAAGCGTAGAAATCCTCTCGGCCTACTACAGCTTTAAATCCCACTGGTTTTCCGGTAACTCTCCGCACTCGAATCACCATATCTAATAGCTCATCGATGCTGTTAATATCAGTATGACCGTTGGGGCTGATAGAGTCATGATCAACTTTGACACCTCGTATCTTAGCTATTTCCTCAGTAACTTTTCCTCCAGGTAAAATACCCCCTTTCCCCGGTTTAGCCCCCTGACTCATTTTAATTTCGAACATTTTGAGCTGTTCGTGATTGGCAAGATCCCAAAGCCTGTTATCACAAAGTTCACCATCTTCATTACGCACACCGTATTTGGCTGTTCCAATTTGGAAAACCAGATCCGCACCACCTTCGAGATGATAAGGAGACAGGCCACCTTCGCCAGTATTCATCCAAGCACCAGCTTGTTTTGCTCCTTTCGACAGCGCGAGAACAGCCTGTTTGGATAAAGCACCAAAACTCATGCCCGACACATTAAATAGCGAGTTGGTTGTATAAGGTTTAGTTGCATAGCCTTCACCAATTGTGACACTTTGTGGCAAAGATGCGTCTTCTGTCAGAGTCGGAAAAGGACAATTGAGAAACAATACCTCACCACTGGGTGTCAAACTGCGAGTAGAGCCAAAGGCAATCGTTGAATCGACATTTTTTGCTGCTCGATAAACCCAAGATCGCTCAGCTCGATTAAATGGCAACTCCTCGCGATCCATAGCGAAGAAATATTGACGAAAAAACTCTCCGAGATGCTCAAACCAGTATCGGAAACGCCCAATAACCGGGAAGTTACGCCTGATAGTCTGTTTAGTTTGAGTGATATCAATCACATAAATAACGGCGACATAAAGGAGGCCTAGACCAATCATGGAGATAAAAGTCATGGTAGCCCATTCCAAGACATCAAATAACAAAGTTTGGTTCATAGCGTTCTCTTACTTATATCGTGCAGGTGAGTTGACCTAGCTTTTCCGTAAGCTTCTGGTTTTCGTCGTAATCAATTGACACGACAACCAAGCTTGGGCCTTGGTGTTCCAAGGCTGCTGCTAGTTGCGGTTGCATATCTTCACTGTTAGATACACCGTGATAGCTCCAACTAAAAGCATCAGCCAAAGCTGTCCATTTAGGATTACTGAATGAGAGATCGGTATGGTGTCCAAACTCAGCCCATTGCTTCCAAGCAATTAAGCCATAGGCGTTGTCTTCCCAAACCATAACAACAATATTGCTGTTTAGACGAGCGGCTGTTTCCATCTCCTGAACATTCATCAAAAATCCCGCATCGCCTGCAATAGCAACAACTGGATTCTCAGTTTGTACCATTGCAGCAGCTATAGCTCCAGGCAGTGCAAACCCCATTGAGCAGAAGCCGTTTGGTACTAAACAAGTGTTAGGTTCGTGACATTGGTAATGGCGAGCTATCCACATTTTGTGGGCGCCTACATCCGATAACAAAACGGCTTCTGGTGGCAGTAGCGCCCTCACATCAGACAAGACTTTCTGTGGTTTGACCTTACCTCTGGCCGTATCATTTTCCCACGCATTCAGCTCGTTCATCATTTCAATACGTGTGTTTTGTTGCTGCTTGAGATCAAACTCGAAATCAAGTTCGCGGAGTTGAGCGTGGAGTTGTTCTAATGCATCTGCAATATCACCAACTACCTCAATTTCAGGGTGATAATTCTTGTCTATTTCAGCGGGAATAAAGTCGATGTGTACGATGTTCTTATCGCCGTTTGGATTCCAAAGATGCGGATGGTACTCGACCATATCGAAACCGATTGTGATTACGAGATCAGCTGCATCTATAGCGCAAGTAACAATATCTTTAGCCCCAAGGCCTATTGTAAAAAGCGAATAAGGTTTAACAAAGTCCACACACCCTTTGGCCATAAAGGTATTAAGTACACCAATACCTGTCAGTTCACACAATTGTGCAAGTTGTTCGCTACTTCGTTTGCGAACACACCCGTTACCAGCAAGAATAATCGGTCGTTTAGCGGCTGCAATCCGCTTAGCTAATCGGACAATGTCATCACGGTCAGCAATAGATCGTCTGTAACGCCGAGGTTCAAGTGGTTTTTCATTGCTCTCAAGCTTGGCGACATCTTCAGGTAGTTCAATCAAAACAGCTCCCGGCTTTTCAGAACGTGCTAGCCGTACAGCTTTTCGTGTAATTTCAGGTATGGTGTCTGGGTTGATAATGGTTGTAGCCCACTTGGTTACTGGGTCAAACATATCCACCACATCCATAATTTGATGGGATTCCTTATGTAATCTGGCAGTTGCGCCTTGCCCTGTTAGCACAATCATTGGAGCTCTATCCATATTTGCATCTGCCACACCTGTAATCAGGTTGGTAGCACCGGGCCCCAAAGTCGCTAAACAAGCAGCTGGGTTGCCTGTTAGACGCCCATAGACTTCAGCCATGAATGCCGCGCCCTGCTCATGTCGTGTCAACACAAATGTAATCTTGTCTGATTTTTCTAATGACATCATAAAGTCGGCGTTTTCTTCGCCAGGAACGCCGTAGATATATTCAATCCCCTCGTTTTCTAGGCATTGAACCAATAGATCTGATGCTTTTGTCATTTTATTTTCCTGCTTATGGTTAATATTGTGTGATCTTTAATTTGGCGATTTGCATGTGATGAATGCTGTTGGCTATGCCGCCTGCTCCGAGTCCAGATTGCTTATGTCCGGCGAAGATCATTCCATCGTGTCGAAAGGCTGTATGTTCATTGACCATCAAACAACCCGTGTGTAGCTGTTCGTATAACTGATTAATAACGCGTTGATCATGAGAGAAAACAGCGCTATGAAACGCGACTTGCCTTGAATTGAGACGCGAGACTACGCTATCAAGGTCACTGAATGATGTAATCGAACAGACTGGGCCGAAGATTTCTTGAGAGTTTACTAAACTATTTTCTGCGGCATTGATGATGACTGTTGGTTCGTAGTGTTGGTATCCGGTAGTTTGCCCACCACAGACCAGCTGCCCGCCGCTTTGGACAGCTTCTTTTATCCAACAATGCATCCGTTCTACTTCATTTCGCCGTATCAGCGGCCCAACCTGAGTTTGCATATCCAATGCATCACCAACACGCAACTCTTCTACATGTTCTGCGAATGCATCAATAAAGTTATCTACACAGTGTTGACGAACAAAAATTCTCTGTGTGGAGACACATACCTGTCCGGCATGATAGAAAGCACCTTTGACCAAGCTAGCGACTGTTTTTTCCAGATCACAATTTCCATCGACTATGGCTGGTGCAACCCCACCGTGCTCAAGCGCACAGCGTGTGCCCGGAGGCAACTTACTGCGTAAATACCAACCTACCCGAGCACTACCAATAAAACTGAAGAATGCAAAACGAGGATCTGTAACCACACTTTCTGCGAGTTCGTTATCCTCAGTAATCAGGTAATCCACCCAGCCATCTGGAATATCTTCTTGTCGAAAAAGCTCCACTAGACGAATACAAGAGAGAGGGGTTTCAACGGCTGGTTTTATTAAACAAGGGCAGCCTGCAGCAAAAGCTGACACAATTTGGTGCGTCACGAGATTTAATGGATGGTTAAAAGCACTGACAGCAATCACAGGACCAATAGGAAAGTGGTGTACGTCCATTCTATGGTTTTCACTTGAAAGCATGGTATTTACTGGGAAAGTATTACTGCCCTCTGTCATAAGATGCGCAATAGCCAATTGCACACCGTAAGCCGCTCGCTCAGATTCAACTATCGCATCTTGTAATGGTTTACCACTTTCCATAGCCACTAGCTCAGCTAGCTCTTTTTGTTCATCCAACAAACGGCGATGAACACCTTCCAGAATATTGATGCGTCGAGCCTTTGATAAAGACTTCTTGCTGTCAGTAAATGACTTATGGCAGGCTTCAATCTTATTTTGTGCCGAAACCACTGTATCTTGCGAGACAGCAGTAATAACACTCCCTGAACTGGGGTTCACAACTACTAATGGACTTTCATATAACATGACTAAAACCTGAAAAATGATGATGTATTTTTTAAATTAATTTAATTACAAACAATCCAATTCACACGTTTTAAAATTCAACCATAATCCAATAAAATTATTAAATAACTAATAATTATCAGTTCAATAGCACGGCCTTATCACAGAGAACCAAATAACTAGCGCTTATCAATGTAATAGCTTGTACTTATTAGTCAAAATGTTTTTAAATTGATAGCATCTATATTCAATGGATTTATTGTTTTTTAGCATTTCCATATCTTTTAATAATAATAAGAAAAATAGTGTTCACAAATATCTGGAATTAGGAAAAATACTTAATGAGTGGCAATACAAAAAAAGTAGGCAGCGGGGTGTCTCTCGCCCTAGCTGTCGCATCACTTGTTGCATGCAATGATAAACAAGGGGGCAATAGCATTAACTCGGCAACAAATAGCTCAACAGCGGACGTAGTCCATTGTTATGATGTCAACATATGCTGTGGTCATAACGATTGTAAAACTGCGAACAATGACTGTGCAGGTCACGGTGCTTGCAAAGGTTCAGGATTTGTTGCTATGCCAGCGAAAGCATGCGCTGACGCCGGAGGTTCAATAAAAGATGAATGGATTGGGAAAGTAGATCAATCAGACTTAAGTCATTGCTACGAAGTCAACATATGCAAGGGCCATAATGACTGCAAAACAGCCCAAAATAATTGCGCTGGTCAGGCGTCCTGTAAAGGGACAGGTTTTCTCAGTATGCAGGCAAAATCATGCTCCGATATTGGCGGAAAAGTAGGCACCTAATCGCCATACTTATTGCTATTTAACATACCTCAGGTTTGGGTTGATGTTGGTCAAAGCTAGTCAAAATGTAGTGTATGTTGTCACTACTTTTCACCTAGTTTAAAGCCATATCAGCCCATCATATGTAAGCTTATTTGCCTATTGTAATTACTCATCCTATTGACTATAACTTACTTTTGACAACGCGAATTAGCACTGAAATTCTATAAGGAAGTTTATATTTTTTTGGCCGAAGCCAATACAACAGAATAAGCGTTAAATAAATTAATTTTCAAAAATTAAAAAGAAAAGCAGTCAACCTTAATAAAAATTTAATCGCGGAATAATTTAATTTACTCCATTTTCAATCAAAGATAATAAAAGGCCTTAAATTATAAAACCTCATCAACCGAAGATAAAATTTAGTGAAATTTAAAGTAGAAAATAAAGCACTGAGCTTAAAATAAAACACTAGCTCACATAATTTTCGTAAAAACAACTATAAACTGAAAAATTAAAAATCATGGATATAAATCAAATACGATACTTCCTAGCGTTATCGCGGACACTCAGCTTTACTAAAGCGGCTGAGATATCCTATGTTTCACAACCCGCATTAACACAATCAATCAAGAGGTTAGAAGAGGAATTAGGCGGGGCCTTAATTCACAGAGACGGCAGAAACACGAGGCTAACAGAACTAGGGAGGTTGTTGAAAGAACATTTCGAAAAGATTGAAAATATCAGAGGCGTTGTAAAAAAGACTGCGAGAAATTATCTCGATGGGAAGTATCAAGAGTTACATATTGGCCTGATGTGCACGATTGGGCCAGGTATTATCAGTCACTTTTTACACGACTTCAGAAGATTAAATCCAGGGGTATTACTGTTTTTACATGATGTTACCTATGATGAGATCCCAAAACTTTTAAGAACTGGCGCAATGGATGGCGTAATTTATGCCAGTCATGATGACTTCGTAAAGAAAAATGAAAGTACATTTTTCCTTTATGAAGAATCTATGGTTGTAGCTTTTCATGATAAACACGCGTTCAGTGAGTTTAAAGAAATCCAGATGAGTCAAATAGCAAGCGAGAGATACGTAGACCGCTTGCATTGTGAGTTCCGAGATGCCTTTTTGGATTACTGCCGTGAAAACGCTATAGAGCCGAAGGTCATCTTTAGGAGCCAAAGAGAGGATTGGATATTGAACTTTGTTAGTGAGGGTTCTGGAGTATGTGTCATACCTCAGTTTTCTCTTTTACAACAGTCGGTTAAATTTAGACCGATTGCTAACCCTTACCTGTCGAGAGAAGTCAACCTTATGGTGATGGAAAGCGAGAATAACTCCAAAGGTTTAGGTTCATTAATAGAACTGGCAAGTGACTATCCGTGGAAGAAATATATGAGTGCCTAATAAGTGCTCAACTCTGAGTCAGTCACTATTATATTATTGACGAATTGCCCCTAAGGCGGTCATAAAACTTACGTCCCATAAAGACTCAATCAAGGGATGAGCTTCACTAAAATTGACCGCCTAGCCTCTCTTCAACAGCTAGCTGACTTTTCTACCATTCTCGAAATAGCCTGAGTTTTTAGTTATATCTAGGTGAGGAACTAATTTCATACATTCAGAAAGCAAAAAGCCTGCAACGTTGTGCAGGCTTTTCTAAATAATGGTGCCCGGAGGCGGGATCGAACCACCGACACGCGGATTTTCAATGCTACGCTTCCTGAAGACACCATTAATATCAATAACTTAAAAAGCACAATTTTAACTTTGCAAATTCTTTGCATATGAAGCCAATTTATGATCTACTTGCTTCATGGCTAAACAAACTGAACGTTATGACATAAACGATTCACTATATATCTTTAAACAGGATAATAGTGAGCGTTGGTATGCGCGATTTACACTCGAAAAGACAACTAAGTGGTTTTGCAAATCAACTAAGAAGAAAGACAAAGATGAAGCTATCGCAATGGCTCATCGTATTTTCCTAGACCATGAGGTACGTCTTGAAACGAACACACTGATCCAGAGCAAACGCTTTCGGGATGTCGCAGAAAAAGTTATCAAAAAGCTTCAGCAGGAATATGAATTCGGTGGTAACAAGCGTTCCTGTAAAGACTATATACAAGCATTAAACAATTATCATATCCCCTTTTTTGACAGAACCTATATCACTTCAGTTGATCAAGAATCGATTACTAGATTAAGTGAATGGCGTGAACAAAAGCTCGGAAGAAAACCTGCATCATCAACTTTACTAACTCATAACGCAGCTCTTCAGCTAGTATTTAAAGAAGCTATTGAGCAAAAGTGGATGATTGCTTCCCAAGTTCCCGTCTTGTCATCAAAAGGGGAATCGGGAACACGCCGAGCCGCTTTTTCCGAAAATGAATATGATGAGGTATTAGGTGGTATCTATGCTAGCGAACAGAACTCTCATACAGAAAAAACAAGACAAATTCGAGAACTGCTTTATGACTATTGCGAAATAGCTGTCAATACAGGGATTAGACCTGGCACCGAAATGGAGAGCATTACATGGAGAGATATCGAATTGAAAGTACAAGGTAGTAAGGCACAGTTCTTCATTCATATTCGCAAAGGAAAGACGACTAAGCATACTGGTGCGAGAAAAGTGGTTTGCAAAAAAGACGTTATTGGTGCCATAGCAAGATTGCGAGAGCGATTCCCTGATCGATTCCCAACAGACAAATTGTTTCGATTAGCTAATGGTGGTGAAACAGCTCAGCTTGGAAAAGCATTCGAAAAAGTGCTCCAAGAAACAAATATGAAAAACTCACCAAGAGGACCAAGGACACTTTATTCTCTTAGACACACTTACATCACTTGGCAGCTTTTAAGTGGTCAAAGTATGGATGTAATCGCGAAGCAATGCGGTACAAGTGTCGCCATGATTGAACAACACTATAGTCATGTTAAACCCGAGATGTTCGCAGACTCTTTATCTGGTGTAGCTTTCGAGAAAGACGAGCCAAAGCCAAAGTCTAAAAAAACATTAAGACGACAAGAAAAAGTATCTCAACGTGATGAAAGACGATTCAAGGAATGGGAAGCAGAGTATAGAAAACGTGGGTGCCTTTAAAATTAGCTTAGCTCTTAAAAGTATGTTCGATAGGTGATTAAGATAAAAAGGGTTAATAATAATAAGCTGTAATATGCAGATACCAGGCAAAGGTGTTGCTCTCGATTAGCGTCTGCTTTCGACTAAAGTTTATTTATCTAGCCACCATTGTATATTGCCAAACTAGACTTAACAGACACTGGAAATGCATAATCCAATACACACTCAATGCCTTCAGCATCCAACTTTCGTTTTTGTGCAAGAAGGAACCTTTTTGGAGTGAGTAGCTCAAATTTGCGAACCTGATAAAGGACTAGATATTTCAATTCGCAGTCTATAGCACCAAGGCTTTCAGTTGCTTTCTCATATGTAACTTTCGCACAATTAATGCCATCAATCTCAAACGCGGCAACAACTTGTTTACTAGGAGTTATCCAAACCCAGTCTATTACTCTTTTTTGTTTTGGCGTGGTTACTCTAAATTCAGGTATAGGTATTAATCCAGCCGTTAAACCAATCCTGCGAATTGTTTCACCAGCGTCATGTATACTTAGCATTCCTCTATAATATCGTGGATCTGTAATGAGTGAGCTTTGTACACACAAGTCTTCAAATGACATCCATTGGTTCTCAATTAATCAAAGGCTCCAAGCAGTTTACACTTCATTTTCGTAGAAGAGCATACTTGACGGCTGTGTTTGAAACTTGGTTTTTATTATCAATAGCCTAAAAAAATGACATGAGAAAGCGTTGGGTAATCGTAAGATAGAAAGCAGGGGGTTAGCTATACAATAGGATTTGTTGAGCTAAGTAAGGATAACGACCGACTGATCCTTGTCTAATACTGTATGTCAGTTCAAATCCAAACCTTCAATCTAATTTGAATAGCTTAAAGGTTTAGCTTTACTAATGAATACTGATCTTATGCACGGATCTTTTCAACATTAATTTTTTTCGATACCGAATACGGTATGCCAATGAATATGAACAAAATTGTAGTAAACGTATACCAAGTACAAAATAGCCTTCCGGTCCTAGTGACAGGTGTAATATCGCCATAACCTGTTGTGCTGAAAGAAATCAAACAAAAGTACAGTGCTTCATCAAAATGTAGTGACCGAACTTTCTCTAACTTCTCAGGTGTAAGTGTGAGCGAACCTGGAATAATGCCACTTGCATCTCCTTTTAGTTGCAACGTATATGTATCATCAGGTATTTTGAACTTAATTGCGCTCAACGATAAGCCTGATGCACTACCCAGAATAAATACCATTATGAGGAAGAAAATTAGCTTCTCTGGGTGCTTGTTTACAAAGTCTCTATATCTTTCACCAAGATTCATCGTTTCATTACCCAATCACCTGAGAGCCTTGCGGAATATCATTAGCCTTTTCGTAAGCCACCAGTACTAGTTTAAGCGCATACGCACGAGTATATTTAGTAGAATCATAAGGGAAGGCCAGCTCCGTGTCAGGGTGGTTGTAGGTGGATGAACTCTCTAGGCTATCAAACCCACTACTGTCGGCAAAATCTCTTAACGCTCTGATTTTTTCTCTGGTTTCTATACGCCCACCACTAATCCCCGCGATTCCTCTTCTTCTTACTTCAGATAAAATCTCAGCTAACTCATCATTTGCATCAAAAATATGGATACTCTTTTCCCTTGTCGAAACAGCGTGCTGATGCACCCTCTCTCGCTCCATTTGTGTAATCATTTTCTTTTGTTCTAGTGACAATTGATTAGCCTGAAGACTCTCACCATAAGTCACCTCTAAATATGATGCTCTTCTTACATTTTTATAGATGTCAAAAAAGCCCTCTCCAGGTAAAGAAGTATCCGCTTTAGCCAATAGCGCACCATAAATGGCATCTTTGGGCTCAGCTAATCTATTGCAAACCTCCTCAAATGTATCCCAAACCGCACCCGAGCCGGGATTAGGCACAAAGAATTTATATATCTCAGCGTATGGTATTTCAGTGCGATTAACGGCACTGGTTTTAAGATACTGTAAGAGTCTTTCGGAGGTATCTGAATGCATAAATAATCCTTTCCAGTAAATATCAGTGACTCGCAACACGAAGAATCAATAGAATTCGTCCTGCAATTTTCGAGTAATGCACTGCTAATGCAGAAGCCTAAAAAACTGTATATAACAACATACTGTAAGTAAACACACTATTAGTATATAAATTCATACCGACGTATACACCAACAATGAAGCTAGTAAAGACCTACAACCTACTTTCTTATAAATTAGTGTGCGCATAACAATATAGTTAGTAAGTAGCATAGGTAACGTTAACGTGTATTAACAGTAACTAATTAAGCGCGAACTCTACGTAAAAAGCTCAGGCTCTGGCACAAGAATTAACATGACCTATCTATGCTGGTGATTGATAAACGCTGAATAAGCGTCTTATGCTCATACCAATACTAACTTACTGACTAAAGCTTACTTGAAAGGTATTTTGATGGAACACGAAAGCCAAGAACAACAAAACAGAAACACAGACACCGAAGAAACACTAAAAAGTAAAGTCGCTAACATACCGTTCATTCTCCTCTCTATTTTTGCAATAGCCATCATACACCTTGCTACTGACACTTCATTTTCTATGCCCAAGTCCATGAACGAGTACTTAAGCTGGATAGGTATCGCAGTTTTTGTAGGCATGATGATCAACCATATAAAAAAGCTGAGTGAAGATGAAGGAAAAGCTTTTGTTAAGTTGGTGATCCTTTATTTAAAGAGTTGTAATTCTGCTTTACCGACGATTAAAATCTCTAATTCAGCGTACTTTATCCTGTTTTTAGGACAAATCAGTTGGGCTTTAATCATTGCTTTTAAAGCAGCCTTAGCCCCGAGAGAGCTTTTTGTCATTGGACTGGCGTTTTTCTTGTGGGGCTTTTCATTAGTCTTGGAGGAGAATGGTTTATACTCTTGGTGGACTAAGAAACTTTCAAATCGCTGGCTTTTATCCGCAATTATCGCATCCATTCTTTTTTGGGCTGCGTTTAGCAGCGCTTCTGCAATAAACTCTGTCTTCGGTGTCGATGCATCTCACCTATCTTTTACTTACACTGCGATGTTGGTATACAAGATAGTCATGATGTTTTCATTAGCAACTGGGGCCATCTTAGCTCTATCGAGTTTATATTTTGTTTATCGCTTCACCCTACTTATTAGAGGAAAAGAAAACAGTGATGGCGGGTTACATATATTCATACCTGCATTCTCTTTCGCTGTCTTTCTTTTTGGTACAATACTGGCCGAACAAGAGTTTCAATCATGGTTTATTAAACAAGCTGCACTGAAAACCGATTTCAATCACCACCACTTATGCTTAAATCGAGAACTAAGAGGTGTTCCAGTCGTTTTCCTCGATCCTAAATCTGAACTCGTTCTAGCTTATGATACGTCACGTGGCGTCGAGTCATTTGTCACTAACTGTATCTTGTCTAGTGCTGGAAAGTGAATCATCTATATATCTCAATAAACAAAAACACTAGGATTTTATGCGTTAAAGCATTAGATTCCCGCGGGCATGCCCGTGGTTCTTACTGCTACAGCTTGCAGCTGATGCCAAACTCAAAGCTTATCAATGTTCCAAAGTTGCGCAATGAGTTTTGCTTTGCTCATTCATCCACGGCTAAAGCCATGATATTCTGTCATTTCGTGACCATGACATAAAACTCAGTACACTTTTTATTAACTGAACAGGAGCTACATTTTGAAACGGCTTTCATCAATTCTATTATTCAGCTGTATTTTTATTAGTCTTTTTTCAGCATCAAAAGAGCTACCTGTTAGCAGTTTTAGTCAATTACCTCAGTATAATAATCCCAAACTCTCTCCCAGTGGTCATAGAATTGCCTATATAGGTAACTTTCGTTCTCCTGATGTTGCCGTACTCACAATGTTTGATTTATCAACTGGAGAGAAGAAATATATTGCTAAATCAGATAATGAAGAGGTTAAAATTAACTGGTTTAATTGGGCAAATGAAAAGACCATCATTGTGAGCCTTCGGTTCGCAAGCAAACGTGGCGGGGTAGACACAACCGAAACACGACTTATAGCCTACAATATAGAAGGTGACGAGGTCACACAGAAAGTACTCATAAAACCAAGAGGAAGTTCTCAAAACGTCTCCCAGTTTCAAGATAATGTCATCTCTTACCTTCCTGATGACCCAGACCATATTCTTGTCGCTCTTGACCTTGACGTACGACATCAACCTTCTGTTTATAAAGTCAACATCAATACAACACGAAAAAAGCGTATCGAAAAAGGGAAACTTTGGATACGAGACTGGTTAGTAGATCAGCAAGGCAAGCTACGTGTCGGTATTTCGTTAAATTATGAAACCGGAGAAGCTTCGACGAGAGTGCGTATAGGTGATAATAAAAAATGGCATAGCATATTTGAATACAATGCCTTTAACGAACCCGCCATAACACCTCTAGGCTTTGGTTTAGATCCCAATTTACTCTATTACAGAGCCTACAAAGGTGACAAGCTAGCTTTATTTACATTGGACTTGAAAACCAAAGAGGAAAGATTAATCTTCGAGGATAAAAATTATGATGTTGATGGTCGTCTCATTTACTCGAAAAAAAGCAAGGATGTTATAGGTGTCTATCACGGAAATAGTGAAACTGGCCGCATTTATTGGAGTGGTGCGCTAGATAGCTTTCAAAAGAGCATTAATACTGCGCTACCCGATACGAATAACTATCTTGTTGATTTCAGCACAGATGAAAACATTTATGTGCTTTACACCGAAAATGGGTATACACCTGGTGTTTACTTTCTTGGGAACAGAAAAGAGAAATCACTCGATTTGCTTTTTGAACAATATCCCAATTTAAGTCCTGATGAACTGACAGCACATCAACTTATCACTTATACAGCACGAGATGGCGAAGAAATAGAAGGGTATTTGACTATTCCGAAAGGCCTTGAAGGGAAAGCCTTACCGACAATACTTCATCCTCACGGTGGTCCAGGTTCCAGAGAATATGCAGGGTTTGATTATTGGACGTCTTTTTTCACTAACAGAGGCTATGCTGTGTTCCGCCCCAACTTTAGAGGTTCCACTGGCTATGGCTATGAATTTGCACAATCACAAATGAAAGGTTGGGGTTTAACAATGCAAGATGATCTCACAGATGCAGCACATTGGTTGATAGATAAAGGCATTGCAGACCCAAAACGTATATGTATCGTGGGTGCCAGTTATGGCGGTTATGCTGCAACAATGGCGGCCGTTAAAACGCCCAACTTGTTTAAATGCGCTATCAGCTTTGCGGGTATTTCTAACCTAAGGCAGTTAGTGGGCGAAAGCAGAAACTATATCAATAGCAAGTTTGTGGAAAACCAGATAGGGGATAAGACCAAAGACCTTAAAGCCCGCTCTCCTTATTATCATGCAGAAAAAATAGTAACCCCGTTATTATTGATACATGGCGAACAAGACAGAGTTGTCGATGTCAAACAAAGCCGAATGATGGCTAAAAAACTCAAAAGCCTGGATAAGCCAGTCACTTATATTGAGCTTGAAGATGGTGACCACTATTTGTCTATTCAAAGAAATCGAGATACGACCTTTAGTGAAATGGATAGTTTTTTAAAGAAGCACCTAAAGTAAATGAACCTTCTATGAAAGGGCGCTATGCCGCCCTTTCATGAATGAATTACACTATTACTGCGCAACTATTTCTGTGAGATCGATAGAGTCCTTAACACTCTTATCACTATTCAAGACAGTTAGCGTATGAGTGTCTGCCCACTTAATATCCCCCAGCAAACCATTGAACTGAAATTCATCGGGCTCTTCTGTAAAAATAAGCTTGTTAAATACTTCCTTCTCATCCTTATCCGTAATCGAAACAAAACAATCAAATCGGTCAGATTCATGATGACAAACGATTCGAGCCACATATTTTCGGTTACGGCTTTTCTTTTGCCTAAAAACATAGTGGTTTATAAAGCCTTCTTCGAGAACTTTATTATAAACATCAGTAAAAGGTACCTTGGGCCAGTCAAACTTTTTACAAAGCTCTAATAAGGCGTTATACAAAGTGTCAAGCAAATGCTTTTTCTGACTCATTTCATCGAGCTGGTAGAACGCCTCAAAGTCGAAAGCCTTGTAATACTTTAATACTGAACTACTTTCTTCCGTTTTCCCTTCTCTTTCATCAGGGGTGCTAAGCTTGATCTGCTTTAATCCAACAGGACACTTCAATAAAGGAATATAATCCTACTATTGAGGTGTTAAATGACAAAACGAAAAAATAGAAGCTATACAAACGAGTTTAAGCAAGAGGCCGTGGCT
>SMNZ01000009.1 GCA_004353515.1 Alteromonadaceae bacterium M269
GCACACCGCCAGGCTTTCATTTAGACAGGCCCGCTAAACAGCGGGCTTTGTTGTTTCTGATACACCAAAAAGACACAGACAAAACGATTCCCCAACACATTGTAGGAGCAAGCTTTAGCTGTGAATAGCCACAACTAAAGCTCCGACTTTATGATTGTTATCTAAATAGATAGGAGTGGTGAGATCACTAAACTGACGATCGCCATAACATTGATAAGAATGTTCATTGCTGGACCAGAAGTATCTTTAAATGGGTCGCCGACAGTGTCACCGACAACGGTAGCAGCGTGAACTTCTGAGCCTTTACCACCATAGTTTCCTTTTTCGACATACTTCTTAGCGTTATCCCAAGCGCCGCCAGCATTGGCCATCATCAGAGCCATAAGGACGCAACCAAGCAGAGCTCCACCTAGCATACCGCCTAAAGCGTGAGCGCCTAAGCTAAAGCCAACGATAGGAGGAACTGCGACGGCGATAACACCGGGTAAGATCATTTTCTTTAGTGCCGCTTTGGTCGCGATATCAACACAGCGGCCTGTATCTGGCTCAGCTTCACCCTCCATCAAACCAGTTATTTCTCGGAATTGACGTCTTATCTCTTGGATCATTTCGAATGCTGCGTCACCAACAGCAGTCATTGTGATCGAAGCAATAGCGAAAGGGAGGACACCACCAATAAACAACCCAACAAGAACAAGTGGGTTACCCAAATGGAGAGTGAAATCTTCATAGCGAGTGCTCAGAGTTTCTACAAATGCAGCAATAATCGCTAAAGCAGCGAGAGCTGCTGCACCGATCGCGAACCCTTTACCTATCGCAGCAGTGGTATTTCCGAGCTCATCAAGGGAGTCAGTAATTTCGCGGGTGTCTTCGCCTAAACCGCCCATCTCTGCGATACCTCCAGCATTATCAGCAACGGGGCCATAAGCGTCTATCGCCATGGTAATACCCACAGTAGCAAGCATACCCACAGCGGCTATGCCAACGCCGTATAAGCCTGACAATTGGGTTGAGAAGTAGATCACGACACATATCGTTAAGATCGGAACTATAACGGACTGCATGCCCACTGCTAAACCTGTGATCATAACCGTCGCTGGGCCCGTCTCCCCAGATTTTGCAATCCTATGTACCGGCTTCGACGCTGTGTAGTATTCAGTGACGAGACCAATAACAATGCCACCGATAGTCCCAGCAACAACTGACCACCAGACATTAGTACTAATGCCGACTTGAGTAATAACGAAATAAGCGACAACAATAAAAATAACAGCAGATGACATGGTGCCAGCACGCAATGCAACTTCAGGCTTGCTAGACGACATCATTTTCACGAGCAGAATACCTAGTATCGAACAAACTAGCCCCGCGGACGCTAAACCTAAAGGTAAGAACATCAGAGATTCCCTACTTCCCATGAGCCCAACTGTCATTGTTGAAGCGATAGCAATCGTTGCGATCATAGAACCACAGTAAGACTCGAATATATCCGACCCCATTCCTGCAACATCTCCAACATTGTCTCCGACATTATCAGCGATAACGCCCGGGTTTCTAGGATCATCTTCTGGAATGCCAGCTTCTATTTTGCCGACTAAATCAGCACCAACGTCCGCACTCTTAGTAAAGATACCGCCGCCAACACGAGAGAATAGAGCAACAATAGAAGCTCCCATACCAAAGCCGTGTATTACATGCGCGGTTTTGGGATCACCACCGAAATACCAGTACAACATTCCCAGACCTAACAAACCCATTGAAGCTACGCAGAGGCCCATAATGGAACCACCCATAAAAGCAATGGATAAAGCTTGTGCTGAACCGCTGTCATGTGCGGCTTGTGTCGTCCTTACATTAGCTTTAGTTGCAGTGAACATTCCAATGTATCCAGCGAGGGCAGAGCAACTGGCTCCTACCACGAAGGCTAAGGTCGTATTCGCTCCAAGAGAAAAATAAAGCAAAATTCCAACAACGACAGCAAAGATGAATAGCATCTTATATTCGCGATGCATAAATACCATTGCACCTAGGTGGATCGCGTCAGCAATCTTCCCAATTTTTGAATTAGTTACTGGAATTTTTTTTATCATCATGTAGATGAGAACGGCAAATACTAACCCTACAACACCCAGAACAGGTGGCAGGTAAAATAACTCTGTCATAACTTCCCCTTAAAGCGCCAAGTGAGGCAAAGAACGACAACATCCCAAGGAACGTGCTTTGCGTTATACGAGAACTTAAGCCTCTTAAAACACACCAACAACAAGAAGAAGCTTTAGTACTCTTTTGTTTTATTTACATTTTATTTACATTTCGTAATGACTATAGCGACCAAAGAGCAGTTAGTTCAAGAAGAATTGATTAAAAAGTAGCAAATTATAAGATCTGAGCAGATTTTGGCGTGCTTGAATTTTTCTTAGTGGTTATAATATGCGGCTATTTTTTACGGTTTATTTTATTAATTAATTCAGGATCTCGCTCATGAGTCTTAACGCAGTGCCAGCAGGCAAAAACCTCCCAGATGAAATTAATGTCATCATTGAAATTCCAGCTCATTCAGATCCGGTAAAATACGAAGTAGATAAAGAATCTGGTGCTATTTTCGTTGACCGTTTCATGGCGACTTGTATGCATTACCCAACTAACTACGGTTATGTTCCTCACACATTGTCTGAAGATGGTGACCCAGTTGATGTACTCGTACTGACACCTTTCCCGCTAATGGCTGGTTCGGTTATCCGTAGCCGTCCTGTAGGCGTTCTAAACATGACTGATGAGTCTGGTACAGACGCTAAAATTCTAGCGGTTCCTGCTGATAAACTTTCAACTATTTACAGAGGCATTACTGAAATTGATCAGGTGCCTGAGTTGACGCTTCAACAAATTGAACACTTCTTCCAACACTATAAAGATTTAGAGCCTAACAAATGGGTGAAAATCGATGGTTGGGATAACGCAGCGGCAGCGAAGAAAGAGATTACTGAGAGTGTAGCTCGTTACGAAGAAGAGCCTGAAAAACCAGCGTTCTAATTATGCTCGTCACCCTTTGAAATGTCTGTCTGTTTGTTTGCTGCACTCATTCCAAATGGTATAGAGCATAAAGATACTTAAAATTTTGGAAAGCCAGCTTTGCTGGCTTTTTTCATATAAGGGCTAAACATTTTAAGTTTTGGTGAATTTATCTTACACACGTGAATCGAATAAACCTCGGTGCTTAGTACCAAATAACTCCCCATCGTGAGATAATTCAGCCCTTCGAATTTTACTCAGAGTTACTAACCTTGCTCGCTAAGTATCGCGCTAATCCTCAGTACTTCCTTTTAGCCATGAGCTTCGTTATGCCTCTAACTTTTGCCGTTTGGAATGTGCTTCTCAACAACTTTGTCATTGAGAAAGCGGCATTTACAGGACAAGAAATTGGCTTACTCCAGAGCTTTAGAGAAATACCTGGCTTTCTAGCATTTACCGCGGTTTTTGTGCTTTTAATCTTAAAAGAACAAACATTTGCACTGGTCTCTTTAGCGCTTATGTCTGTTGGTGTTGCTATAACTGGCTGGTTCCCTTTTGAAATTGGCTTGTATTGCACAACTGTTCTTATGTCTATTGGTTTTCACTACTTCGAGACGGTTAATCAATCATTGACTCTACAATGGCTAAACAAAGAGCAGAGCGCTCACTTTATGGGGAAACAGTTATCTGTTAAATCTTTCGCTTCTCTGTTTGCCTATGCTTCAATTTGGTTGTTGATGGAGTTCGCGGGTATTAGCTACAACGCAATGTATATGCTTGCCGGTGGGGCAGGTGTGTTTATCGTTATATTGCTTTGGCTAACCTTTCCACAGTTTGAACAACCTGCAATACAGAACAAGAAATTAATACTTCGTAAGCGTTACTGGCTCTATTACTGTTTAACTTTTTTTAGTGGAGCACGTAGACAGATCTTTGTTGTTTTTGCTGCCTTTATGATGGTTGAAAAGTTCGAATACACGGTTGGCGAAGTGAGTCTGTTATTCATGATCAACTATGTTTTCAACTTACTTTTTGCACCAACTATTGGAAAGTGGATCCATAAAGTTGGTGAACGCAAAGCCCTGTCGTTTGAGTATATTGGTCTTATTATCGTTTTTATTAGTTATGGTCTTGTGGAAAATGCACACATTGCTGGTGCGCTGTATGTCATTGATCACTTATTCTTTGCCATGGCGATTGCAATTAAAACATATTTTCAAAAGGTTGCTGACCCTAAGGATATTGCATCGACTGCTGGTGTAGCATTTACCATTAACCATATCGCGGCTGTTGTTATTCCTGCATTGTTAGGTATTGTTTGGTTAACAGCACCTTCTCTTGTTTTTTATATAGGTGCAGCTTTCGCACTTTGTTCATTAGGTTTAGCACTCAATTTGCCAGCGAGTCCACACGCTGGTAATGAGGTGAGAAGAAACCTCATGGGATGGGCAAATAAGATGGATGCTAAACCCGTTAGTAGTGAAATTTAAGGTTTGATATGAAACGTTTTTTATCATCTTTAGCCGTATGGCTAACACTCTCGACTGGCTATGTTGCAGCTGAGACAAAGGAAGTGTACTGGGAAGACTTAGTACCTGAGGGATATGTAGCTGCTCCGCAGGACCAGGTTTCTCACCAGGGCTCTACATTAGCTCAAGCAGAACCTGACGCGCCTGTGGTTGATAAGTACGATGGGCAGGAAGTGAAAATTCCTGGATTTGTTGTGCCGCTTGAAGGAGATGATAAAAGTCTTACGGAGTTTTTACTTGTTCCTTACTTTGGCGCTTGTATCCATGTTCCTCCACCTCCTTCGAATCAAATTGTCTATGTTAAGTTTGAAAAAGGTGTTCCTGTCGATGACCTTTATGATGCGGTTTGGATCAGCGGTAAGTTGAGTACAAAAGGGTGGTCAGGTGATATTGCGACCGTTGGGTACAGTATGGCAGGTATATCCGTCGAGCCTTATGATGGCTAACTTTTAGGGATTTATTCCTCGATATTTTTAATTATCGAAGCAGGAACTCCAGCAACAACTGTATTGGCAGGTATGTCTTTGGAAACAACAGCGCCTGCCGCAATAACGGCATTATCGCCTACAGTAACACCGGGCAATATCTTAGCACCCATTCCAATCCAAACATTATCTCCAAAAGAAATGGGTTTCGCTATCTCTAAGCCAGATGCTCGCTCCTGAGCATTTAATGGATGAGTCACCGTTGAAATTAAAACACCTGGTGCAATAAGTGCGTCATCACCAAAGGTTACCGTTGCACCGTCTAAAATCGTTACGTTGTGATTAGCGTAGAAGTTTTTACCGACTTTTATGTTATAGCCATAGTCGCAGTAAAAGTGTGGTTCTACCCATAATGTGGACGCTTGACCAAAGAGTTCTAATAAGACTTGTCTACGAGCTTTTTTAGCATTGGGAATTAAGTTGTTAAATTGGTGACAAAGTTGCTTTGCTTTCAACCTATCAGCACTTAGCTCACTATCGCTTGGATCGTAAGCTAGGGATTGTTGCTGTTTCTGTTTTTCGGTTAACGTTTGATTAGCAGTCATATGTTGGACGCTATTCTGTTTCAACCATAATCTCGTTGAGCTGAGCTAAGACATCTGCAGGTATCGGACAAGAGCTCTGCTCTTGGTAATCAAAGTGAACCATAGTAGTTGTTCCCGATGCACATTTTCGACCTTGTTGCCAAATCTCCTGGTGCACATCGAATGAGCTTTTGCCGATACGGCTAACACCTGTACGAACTTCAATATCATGTCCGTAAAACATTTGTGCAAGGAAATCGACCTTGTAGCTAGCCAATATAAGAGGCCAGTTATCTAAATCCAAAGTTGGTGTGAACATCTTAAAAATGGCTTCACGTGCGGTTTCAAACCAACCAACAACAACAGTATTACTTACGTGCTTGAGTGCATCGGTCTCATAAAATCTAACTTTATGGGTTTCTGTTAACATGCCCTTTCCACTCGTCTCAGTTATTTCAGTAAAGGCTTCAAAAAATGCGCAGTGTGAGACTGCTTTTGCGTCACAACATGCTCTGGTGTTCCGCAAGCGATAATCTGCCCGCCTCCAGAACCACCCTCTGGACCAAGGTCTACGATCCAATCGGCGGTTTTTACAACGTCTAAGTTGTGCTCGATAACGACAACAGTGTTGCCGTGATCACGCAGACGATGAAGGACTTGGAGCAATTGTTTGATGTCGTGGAAGTGCAGACCCGTAGTTGGCTCATCCAAGATATAGAGTGTTTTCCCTGTGTCGCGTTTAGAAAGTTCTCTTGCAAGCTTCACACGCTGTGCTTCACCGCCAGAAAGTGTCGTGGCAGATTGGCCGAGTCGAATGTAAGACAAGCCTACATCCATTAAGGTTTGTAGTTTTCTCGCTAAAGCAGGGATAGCATCAAAGAATTCGCGGCCATCTTCCACTGTCATTTCGAGTACTTCGTGGATGTTCTTATTCTTATATTTAATCTCTAGCGTTTCGCGGTTGTAGCGTTTGCCTTTACAAACATCACAGGGAACATAAACATCAGGTAAGAAATGCATCTCAACCTTAATAACACCATCGCCTTGACATGCTTCGCATCGACCGCCTTTCACGTTGAAAGAGAAACGGCCAGGTTTATAACCTCTCGATCTAGCTTCTTGAGTTCCAGAGAATAACTCTCTGATAGGAGTAAATAGTCCAGCATAAGTTGCAGGGTTTGAACGCGGTGTTCTGCCTATTGGACTTTGGTCAATGTCTACGACCTTGTCGAGGTTGTCCATACCTTCGATTGCTTTATAAGGTGCAGGCTCTCCAGTCGTCGCCTTGTTGAGCTCTCGGTGGGCAATTGAGAATAAGGTATCGTTGATTAAGGTAGATTTACCTGAACCAGACACACCCGTGATACAGGTCATTAATCCAATAGGGATTTCAAGATCAACATCGCGCAGGTTGTTGCCTGATGCTCCTGTTAACTTGAGCCACTTATCGTCTTGTATTGGCGTCCGTTCCGCGGGAACTTCAATTTTCTCTTTACCAGATAAGTATTTCCCAGTTAACGAGTTATCGTTCTTAAGAATATCTTTGAGTTCACCTTCAGCTACGATCTGCCCTCCGTGAACACCAGCACCTGGACCTATATCGACAATGTAATCCGCTTGGCGAACGGCGTCTTCATCATGTTCTACAACAATCACTGTGTTGCCTAAATCTCTAAGGTGAGTCAGGGTTGTTAGTAAGCGCTCATTATCTCTTTGATGAAGGCCAATAGAGGGCTCGTCGAGAACATACATAACACCCACAAGTCCAGCCCCAATTTGACTGGCGAGTCGAATTCGCTGCGCTTCACCACCTGACAAAGTATCTGCACTACGTGATAATGTAAGGTAATTCAAACCAACATTGACCAAGAACTTCAGGCGATCTCCAATCTCCTTAAGAATCTTCTCCGCAATTTGCTCACGCTGACCCGTTAAAGAAAGGCTTTTGAAAAAATCCTCAGCTTGCGCAATCGACATATCTGAGACTGTTGGTAGATTTGTTTGGCCAATAAAAACATGTCTCGCTTCTTGGCGTAATCTTGTGCCATTACAACTGCTACAGTGTTGTTGGCTTAGATATTTTGAAAGCTCATCTCTAACAGCGTTGGATTCGGTCTCGCGGTAACGCCTTTCCATATTAGGAATAATCCCTTCGAAGGGATGCTTGCGTTCCATGATGTCACCACGGTCATTGATGTATTTAAAGTTAATCGATTCGCCTTTGCTTCCGTACAATACGATGTCTTTAGCTTTGTCGTCTAAGTCTTGATAACGCTTATTTAAGTCGAAGCCGAAGTGATCAGCGACCGCTTGTAACATCTGGAAGTAGTAATAGCTGCGCTTATCCCAACCTTTGATGGCTCCACCAGATAAGCTGATTTCATCGTTATGGATAATGCGAGCAGGATCGAAAAACTGTCTTGTTCCTAAACCATCACAGGTTTGACAAGCACCACTAGGGTTGTTGAACGAGAACATGCGAGGCTCAAGTTCTGTAATACTATAACCACAGTGAGGGCAGGCAAAATTTGCTGAAAAGACGAGCTCTTCTTGCGCTGAGTCATCCATGTAAGCGACCTTTGCCGTGCCACTAGAGAGTTCTAATGCAGTTTCGAAAGACTCTGACAAACGCAACTGAATATCTTCACGAACTTTAAATCGATCAACAACAACCTCGATGGTGTGCTTTTTATGAAGGTCAAGTTCGGGGGGATCAGACAAGTCACAGATTTCGCCGTCTATTCGAGCACGAATAAAGCCTTGTGCTGCTAGGTGCTCCAATGTCTTAAGGTGTTCACCTTTTCGACCTTCAACCACGGGAGCTAATAGCATTAGCTTGGTATCTTGCGGAAGTTCTAACACTCTATCAACCATTTGACTGACGGTCTGAGCATCTAACGGTACGTCGTGATCAGGACATCGAGGTTCACCGACACGTGCAAACAGTAGACGGAGGTAGTCATATATCTCGGTAATAGTACCAACCGTTGAACGCGGGTTATGAGACGTCGATTTCTGCTCGATTGAAATAGCTGGAGATAAGCCTTCGATATGATCAACATCGGGCTTTTCCATCATGGATAAAAACTGTCTAGCGTAAGCCGAGAGAGATTCGACATAACGTCTTTGCCCTTCAGCATAGAGGGTATCGAAAGCTAGAGAAGATTTGCCTGAACCCGAAAGGCCCGTAATGACAATTAGCTTATCGCGAGGGAGAGTTAAGTCGATGTTCTTCAGGTTGTGAGTTCGAGCCCCACGTACTTCAATTTTATCCATATAACCGCAAAACTACCGCTGCAAAAAAGATCTATTATCGCATATTTTCACTATCAAAAAGCAATAAATTATCCGTATAAAATGAATCAATAAGCGTGTTCTGAGATTGACTAGAACATGCTAAAATAATCGGCTTTTTGGCAGCCCGATAACATCAAGACCTAAGGTTTGGACTTTAGAACGTGAACAGAATAGAACTCACAGGTGCTTTTTCACTAGCAACTATATATATGCTCCGCATGATGGGGCTGTTTATGGTGATGCCAGTGATTGCTGTGCTCTCTTTGGATTTTGCTGATTATTCCCCTCTATTATTGGGTTTAGCGATAGGCGGCTATGGCCTGACACAAGCAATATTGCAGATTCCTATGGGAGTGCTGTCCGACCGATGGGGGCGCAAGCCAATCATAGTTGGTGGGCTATTGTTGTTTGCGTTAGGAAGCTTTGTTGCGGCTTATGCTGACTCTCTATTATTCGTTACTATTGGACGTATTATTCAAGGCGCCGGAGCCATTGCAGCTGCCATTATGGCATTGGCGGGCGATATCAGTCGTGAAGAAGAACGCCCGAAAGTCATGGCGATTATTGGTATCTCTATTGGGTTATCTTTTTACATCGCTTTATTCTTAGGCCCCGTTTTATCTTCTAGTTATGGTTTGTCTGGGTTATTTCTAATCACTGGGGTAGCCGCGTTAGTTTGTATTCCGTTGGTCATTTTTGTGGTGCCAGGAGTTCAATCTCAAGCACCCAAGGGAGATACCCTGCCGCGCTTGGGCGATTTAAGCACCTTAATTAAACACCCTTCACTTTCTCGTTTGAATATCAGTGTTTTATTGCTGCATCTGATGATTAGCTTAGTTTTTGTCAGATTGCCCTCCATGTTTATAGAGTTGGGATGGAGCCTCGAGTCTCACAGTAAGCTTTATGCCATGGTTTTAGGCGGTTCTATTGTCGGCCTTGGTATCTTGATGCAGCTATCAAAGCGTTTAGGGCAGAAAAAGGTGTTAGTACTTGCCATTGTTTTACTACTTATTGCCTTTGTTGGTTTATCTAATCAGCCTAGTAGTCTGTGGATTTTGATTGGTATCGCCTTAATCTTTTTCAGTGGTTTTAATTTTCTTGAAGCAAATTTCCCAGCCTTGGTTTCCAGCATAGCTCCAGCTGGTAAGAAAGGTTCAGCGATGGGGATCTTTGCAAGTTGTCAGTTTTTTGGAGCGTTTTTAGGTGGAGCAATCTCTGGGTGGCTAGCAAACTGGTTAGGTTTTGACGCCTTATTCTGGTTAGCGGCTGCACTCTGTACTATTTGGTTGTGGATAATGTCAGGATTCCATGGTGCTGATGCCCTAAATCGTTATACAATATCCGTCAACGAAGATGAGCAAGATTTAGCTCAAATTGAACAAGAATTGGCAAAGCTCAGCGGTGTTAGAGAAACAACTCTAGTCGCCTCTGAAAGAACGATTTACCTTAAAGTTGAAAAGCATTCTTTTGATTTTCTCCAGGCTAAGCAAATCGCCAATAGCAATTAATCAGGAGTAAATATGGCAAGCAAAGGCGTAAACAAAGTCATTTTAGTAGGCAACTTGGGGAAAGATCCTGAAGTAAGATATACACCGAACGGAAAGGCAGTAGCTAATTTAACATTGGCAACGTCTGAAAGCTGGAAAGATCAAAGTGGTCAGATCCAAGAGAAAACCGAATGGCATCGTGTTTCTATGTTCGGGAAGCTTGCAGAAATTGCAGGTGAATACCTGAAAAAAGGTAGCCAAGTTTATATTGAAGGTAAACTGCAAACGCGTAAATGGCAGGATCAACAAGGACAAGATCGTTATACAACAGAAGTTGTGCTAGATCCGTTCAGTGGTGTTATGCAAATGCTTGGTGGTCGCACTGGTGGTCAGTCTGAAGGTGGTTACCAGCAGCAAAACCAAGGTTACCAACAGCAGCCTAACCAAGGTGGAGGCTACCAACAACAACCTAATCAAGGCGGCTATCAGCAACAGCCTCAACAAAGTGGTGGTTATAATCAAGCGCCTCCTCAACAAAGTCAGCCTCAGCAGCCTATGGCTGAACCAGACTTTGACTTTGATGACGATATCCCGTTCTAATAACGAATACGTTCTCTTATAAAGTTGCTATAAAGCCCAGCATTCTCGCTGGGCTTTTTCTTATTTAACAGCTTGAGCATTGACTGGCTGCTAAATAAGAAGACATAACCATTCCTTATCGGTGTCTAAGAGAGGTTTACATTAGTCCTTGTTCAGTTTTGTCTTTAATTTTATATATTGTATACAGTATACATAAAAATGTGTAAGTTAAGCGCCTAAGAACTTTCACAACACAAAGATTGATCATGAATCAACATTCTAGTCGTGCATTTCCAGGTAATTTCTATATCGCGAATACGATGGAAATTTTTGAGCGTTTGGCTTGGTATGGTTTTTTCACGCTTTCATCTTTATATCTGACAACGCCTGTTGCGCAAGGTGGTGTTGGGTTTACAGAATCTCAACGTGGTGCGTTGCAGGGCATTATTCCCTTTTTTCTCTACCTATTGCCTGTGTTCACTGGTGCGTTGGCAGATCGTTATGGTTATCGAAAGATGTTCATTGCATCCTTCGTTATCATGACACCTAGCTATTACTTGTTAGGACAAACGACTAGCTTCAGCAGTTTTTTCTTAGCTTTTGCGGCTGTTGCACTTGGGGCTGCAATATTTAAACCCGTGGTTGTTGCGACAATCAGCCATGCTACTAACGATAAGAATCGTGGTTTGGGGTTTGGTGTGTTTTATACCATGGTCAATGTTGGCGGCTTTATCGGGCCATTGGTAGCGGGCTATGCAAGGGCTATAAGCTGGGATGCTGTTTTCCTAATGTCATCAGCATGGATAGCCATTAACTTTATTCCTGCTATATTTCTTTATAAAGATCCGCCTACGCTGAATAAGGCTGAGCGCAGTTTTTCCGATGTTATCAAGCAAGCACAACAGGTACTCGGTAATTCAAGGTTTGCGTTGCTGATATTCCCTTGCATCCTAGCTTTGATGGTTGCTGGAGCTGGATGGTTTTCTTATCAAACTGCATTTTTGTCGATCGCCGCGTGGTTGGTCTTGAACTTCATCTGGGATAAGGCGAATTCTCAACATCATCAAGAACATTGGTATAGACAAAAGATAAAAGTCAGTAATAAGCCGTTTGCATTGTATTTGGCAATATTGACGGGATTTTGGGCTATCTATAATCAACTGTTTTATACCATGCCGTTGTTTATAAGAGATTTTGTCGATACACGTGATTTAGTTGCCATGCTTAGTGTTTTTGGTGATGGTGTCGTCTCTTTCTTTGCTTATGTTAATGACGAAGCCTTGGCTGAAAAAATAGGGTCGATAGCACAGCAGTCTATGCCAGCTGCACAAGCTGTTTCCGAACTAGTACACCTTAAAGTGATGATTCCGATCGAAGAAGTGAGTCGAGCGCTTGTCGAGTTAGGAACAAACCCAACTGAAGCCTCAACGACACTTTTAGCAACTCAATGGGCAGATAAATATCGCCAGATAAACCCTGAATATCTCATTAATCTCGATTTTGCCGCTATTGTTGTATGTCAAATTGTCGTTAGCTTAATTTGCCAGAAGTTTAGGGAAATCAACGTGTTGGTTGCTGGCGTGTTAGTGTTTTCTGTGGGTACCTTAGCGTCAATTTTGGCTCATGACGTTGCTGTTGGTGGCGGTGTTATCGTTATGGTTATTTTGATGATGGCATTTGGTGAAATGATTACATCACCTAAGAGTCAGGAGTATGTCGCGAGTATAGCGCCAAAAGAACAATCAGCGCTTTATATGGGATATTACTTCGTTTGTATGGCACTGGGCTTTTTATCCGCAGGATTATTATCTGGTTGGGGGTATGGCACACTCGCTAAGGAAATGAATCGTCCAGACCTGATGTGGATATTATTCTCATTGATTGGTTTAGCCACTAGCGCAGGGTTATTCTGGTTTAATCGTAAGTACATCCAGAACACCGAATCAGGAACTCTACAAACGGAGGTGGTTTGATGAATTTTATCCC
The DNA here is from genome assembly GCA_004353515.1 of Alteromonadaceae bacterium M269. GTDB lineage: Bacteria > Pseudomonadota > Gammaproteobacteria > Enterobacterales > Alteromonadaceae > M269. The sequence goes on from SMNZ01000009.1 coordinate 12,897, forward strand.
TGCTGAAGTCATTAATCAGCGACTTAAACCATTAGAGCTCGTGGATAAGCTCGAACATGCTTTTGCTAGTGATATAACGACGCCTATGCGCCAGCATTTTGATATTCCTAACCCTTTCTCAAGTCGTGAAAATACCCTGTTGGTCATGCCGTCCTGGCAACAAGGGAGTGATATTGGCATTAAGCTCGTGACGGTGACACCTGATAGTCACAAGTATGATTTACCTTCCGTGCAAGGTGTTTATGTATTGTTTGATGCTGTTAAAGGTAATGTGAAGGCCATGATGGATGCGGCATCGATGACAGCTAAGCGCACGGCTGCGGCATCAGCATTAGCTAGTCGATATCTATCACGTGAAAATAGCTATACGTTGTTGATGGTTGGAACAGGCACTTTGTCACCTGAATTGATAAAAGCCCATTGCGCAGTGCGACCTATTGAGCAGGTTTTTATATGGGGTAGAGACAGCGCCAAAGCCGCACAAGTAAAAGATAAGATTAATGAGCTTAATATAACTATTTCTGTTGTTGAGCACTTAGCGGATGCAGTGCCACAGGCTGATATCGTTTCTTGCGCGACTTTAAGTCGCGAGCCGTTAGTTTTGGGGAAATGGCTGCAATCAGGACAACATTTGGACTTTGTCGGAGCCTATCGCCCTGATATGAGAGAAGCTGATGATGAATGTGTTCGACGGAGCCGAATCGTTGTTGATAATCATCAAAGTGCTTGTAAAGAAACGGGAGATATTAAGACTCCCCTCGAAACCGGTGTTTTATCTATAGATGATATCGAAGCCGACTTGTTCGAATTGTGTCGGCGAGAAAAGCAATTTGAGCGGCAACCTTCCGATATCACTTTCTTTAAGTCTGTTGGGCATGCGTTAGAAGATCTAGCAGCCGCTCAGTTACTCACCTCCAAAATGGATGCCTCCGAATGACACTTTATCAACAAAGACGTGAATGGCTTTTATCTCAAATAGAAGAAGACAGCGTTGTTATCTTGGTTGGTAACACCGAAAAAGTACGCAATAAAAATATCCTTTATCCATTTCGACAAGATCATGATTTTTATTACTTAACTGGATTTGCTGAACCGGACGCTGTTGCTGTTCTGCGTCCAGGAAGTGACCAGCCTTTCGTGCTTTTTAATCAGCCTAATGATGAATATCAAGAGGTTTGGTTTGCCGCCAGGAGTGGGCAAAAAGGAGCTGTAGAAAAGTTTGGAGCGGATAAAGCTTATGATATTGCTAAATTGGAGCAGCAGTTACCTGCGCTTTTAGGTTTGCGCAAACATGTTTATTTGTCTGATGAACTTGGGCTTTATCAACATCGTTTATTCGATTGGCTACATAGTCAACGTAAGCAAGCAAAGTTTGATCAACCAAAGATTTTTAGAACCCTGCATTCGGTGTTGCCCTACATACAGAATAAGCGGCGAATAAAGACAACCGAAGAGCTTAGCTTATTGAAGCATGCCGTTAATGCATCTGTAGATGCACATAAACACGTAATGTCCATTTGTAAGCCGGGTATGACTGAGCAACAAATCACTGCAGAGTTCTTTAATCGTGCAGCTAGTCACGGTTGCTCGGATGTTGGTTATCCCACAATCTCTGCTGCAGGTAATAACGCATGCTGCCTTCATTATTCTGAGAACAGAGATGCTTTGCGTGAGGGTGAGTTACTGCTTTTGGATGCTGGTGGTGATTACAATTACTACACCGCTGATATCACTCGAACTTTCCCCATCAATGGCACCTTTACCTCATCACAACGCGATATTTATCAGTTGGTGTTGAACTCACTTGACGCTGCTATCGAGACAGTCAAACCAGGAGCCTCGTGGAACAGTATGTATCCCATGGCAATGAAGGTGCTAGCGGAAGGGTTGATTGATCTCGATATCCTCAAATGTAGCCTGGATGAAGCCTTAGAAACCAAGGTGTATGAACAATTCACTCTGCATAAAACAGGGCATTGGTTAGGAATGGACGTGCATGATGTTGGTGCTTACCTCGACGAAAGTGGAGATTGGGTTAGCTTGCAACCCAATATGGTTTTTACCATAGAACCAGGGCTTTACTTTCCTATGCATTGTCAGCAAGTCGATGAAAAATGGCGTGGCATGGGGGTTCGCATTGAGGACGATATTTTAGTCACGGAAACAGGTTACGAAAATCTCTCTGCTGCAGCACCCAGAACCATTGCAGATATTGAATCTGTAATGTGTGCTTAGATGATGATTAGGATATAGATAGAATAAAGATGAAGAAAAGTTATTTAGCGATTATCGGAACAGTCATATTAGCCAATAGCCAACTAACTTTTGCTGACAATGAGCAAGAGCCTACAGAAATAAAATACGCTGTTGGTAATGTTGTTCGAGAAGGTGAAGTTTACCTGCCTAAATGGGTTCGAAATGAAGCGCAAGTTAATCAGGTTCTGAGCCATACCCATGCTTGTGCGGATAATCTGAATTTGCGATATCAACAAATGACTGAAACTCAGGTAACGGACTCTTGCAAATTATTGTTGGATACCGAGGAGCGCTTTCATCAAATATTCGATAGCCAGAATACGCCAGTGCTTCATGATAATAATCGTCAGTTGCGAGCCAATGTCTACGCGAGCCGAGATGATTACGTGAAGTATGTGACCGATCATTTTGATGTCCCATCAGACAATGGTGGGATGTACCTAGAAGGCTTACCTCATCTGGAGAATAGTCGAGCCGAATACGTTGCCTATTTAAGAAATAACAAAGTTTGGAATCTCAATCATGAGTTTGTTCACTATTTAGATGGTCGCTTTAATCTTTATGGTGACTACTGCGCTGGTTTGCATGATGGACATGCAGGGCCGGAGTATTGTGCTAAACCAGCACCCCAACCTCCGTATTTGATTTGGTGGACTGAAGGTGTCGCCGAATATATTGCTCACGGTGATAAAAACGAGAAAGCGTTAAAATTAGCGGCAGATAAAACCTACAAACTCAGTGAGCTATTTTATAACTCGGTTGCTAACTGGAGTACTGAACGTGTCTATCGTTGGGGATATTTAGCGACGCGTTACATGATTGAAGAACAGCACGAAAAGGTAGATGAAATGCTCTTCTTCACTCGGCAGGGTGATTATCCTCGCTATCAATCACTGGTTAAAAGCTGGGGTTCATCTATGGATGAAGGTTTTGCGCGATGGTTGGATGAGGTGGCAGTCAACTGACCTCATCCAGGCAGTTCTGATTAAGTCGTCCCTATCTCAGTAGAAAACCTTGTTTGAGTGGGTCGGTTGGGTTTACTAAGAACTCACTGGTGCCTGTGACATAAGCACGTCCTGAAACCCTTGGAATAACTGCTTGCCTGCCAAAGTAATCAACAGTTTCTATTGCACTAACTCGCATGTACGAGCTGATAATACTCTCAATGCCAATAGTTTCATTGGCTCCAATCTCTCCTTTATGCCGTAGCAACGCGATTCGTCCACTAACACCTGTGCCTGTAGGAGAGCGGTCAAGCTCTCCCTCTGCGAAAATACAAACGTGGCGTGAGTGATGAGCGCTGTTTGTTACTTTGTTAGAGGTAAATATAGTGCCATATAAAAAGGCGAGATCATCATGTTCTGGATGAACAAGAGGGTAGTCTTGAATAACGGCTTGCTTTATAGCTCGGCCTAGTTGTATCAGTTGATCTGAGTTTTTAGGTGAACAATCAATATTTAATGCGTCAGCATCGACATAGGCATAGAAAGCACCTCCAAAAGCAATATCGTAAGTAACTTGACCAAAACCTGGGAGCGTCACTGAACGATTTGTGATTTCAACGTATGATGGTACGCAGTCGAAGCTCGCTCTGAATTGACCGTCCTCAACTGTTGCGTAGGCGCAAATTCTGCCAGCCGGTGAATCTATCTTGATCTGTTTCAAGTTACCTTCATTTATAGATAGTTCGTTGCATTCATGCATAGCAGTGACTGTGGCTAATATTCCGTGACCACACATGCTGGAATATCCTTCGTTATGCATAAACAGAATGCCAAAATCACCGTCTGGTGTTGTGGCTTCAGTAATGAGAGCACCATACATATCGGCATGTCCTCTTGGCTCGTACATCAAAACTTGTCTGAGGTGATCGAGGTTTTCTTTTGCGTATTGGCGCTTTTCGAGGATAGTGTTTCCGATTATTGAAGGATAACCTGATGTGATTATCCTGAGAGGTTCACCTTCGGTGTGTAGGTCGAGTACCTGCAAATGTTGATACTGTTCTTTGTTCTTTAACTCAAACTTCATTAGGGTAAATGGATTTTGTGAATATTGTATACAATATATCAGTAAGGTGTTTAATCAGGAAGTTAGGCAGAGCAAATAGTCTATATTAGTCAATCACCAACGGTATTTTCAGCTTTACAATTTTTGTGAGTCAATTCGGAGCTACTGAGCCAAATGGGAATGCGCCGCTAGGTTTTGGGTGCACTCGGATAACATCAAGGTAGGTGGAGTGATACTCATGGCGAAAGGGGCAGCTTTCTTCAGGACACTCATACCTAGGATATTATTGCCTTGTTCTATGACGGCAACATCAACGGCGCCAATCTCGCAATACTCGCCAATTCGAAATTGTGACACGGTGTAGACATCAACTTTTTGGATTTTGCCATTCGCTAATCTGGCTGCAGCCTCGTGCGAATAAGTGATGGAATTACTTTTCTTGAGTGTTTTAAAGGTTTTTCGGTTAACCACTAACATCCCTGAACCGGTATCGACTAAGAAAGTCGCCGTTACGCTACCTGCCAATGTCGCATCGACATAATTAGTTCCTCCACTGGAGGTTTTCATTGTGATTAGATGGCTGAAAGGTTCCGAGCCATAGGCAACAGATGCCAAGCCACAGTAGATTAACAATGAAAATAAAATGCGTTTCATAAATAGACCTTTAAAACTTGATAGGTCAGACGCAATGAATAGGCCACTATTCATATCAGCAAAATCAATAAGTTAACAAAACCCATTATTTGCACTGCACCAGCGTGGTGCGAAATGCCCATTGATTGAACAAGACTGTTGGCTTAAAACACCGAATTGAGAAGGATTAAAAGGAACTTTTTCGCTAAAATATTCGTATACTAGGTGGAGTAAATAAGCCCTTAGCTGAGCTGAATAAGAGAGAGGATTATGCGCAAAATATTAATTTCCCTGTGCACCATAGCACTATCTTCAACTGTCTTTGCTTCTGAAGACAAAGAAACCGTTGCAGTTTGGTCTGTTGATTACAAAGGAAAGCCGCCGTTTAAACGCACGATTAAAAGAGTGCCTGTCAGTGATGTTGCGCAGTTAGAAGAGCAACAAGAAATGGTTGCTGTGAAAGTTAAACGTGGCTCTAAACCTCCTTTCAAACGCAGCACTGAGCTGTTACCTGTTGCTGATGTTGCTCAGTTTAAAACAGCTGACAATAAGCCGAAAACTGATTTTCGTGGAAAGCCACCCTTTAAGCGATAAGTAGAGTTTACACTCGGCTTGATAGCTAAAGAGAGTCGAGTTAGAAAAAGCTTTATCGACGCGTAATAATAAAAAGCCCTGCATTTGCGGGGCTTTTTATTGCAACTGGCTAAATCGTGAATGAGGGGAAAGTGAATGCATATTGGTATGATTGGTGGGTTAGGGCCAGCAGCGACACAGTATTACTACAGAAACTTGGTTGCGGCACACCAGGCTGCAAATAAAGTTATGAGACTGACCATTACGCATGCTGATTTGGTTATCTACTTAGAAAATATGAAAGCAGGTAAAAAGCAGCAAGCAGAGATATTTCTAGAACATATCCGCGAACTCCAAGGCGCTGGCTGTGACGCTGTTGCCATTAGCACCATGGCTGGTCACTTTTGTATTGATGAGCTAGAAGCCATCTCTCCACTGCCTATCCTCAATATCATTCCTATTCTGAATGATGCCTTTGGTGAAAGGGGATTTAAAAAGATCGGGCTACTTGGCTCTAAAGTCGCTATGGAGAGTAAAATCTATGGTGGAATTGATAGTGTTGAGTGTATTGCACCAAGGGGTGATGCATTAGATATTGTCAGTGAGAATTACTTGAGTATGGCGTTGTCTGGAAAAGCGCTTGATAGCCAAAGAGAGGTTTTCTTTAGAGAAGGACGAAAGATGATTGAAGAAGATGGCGCGGATGTCATCGTGCTAGCGGGGACTGATCTATTTCTCGCTTTTGAAGGTCATGATCCTGGCTTCCCTGTTGTGGACAGTGCTGATATTCATATTGAGAAACTTGCTTCATTATCAATTAATGCTTGAAGGTATGAAGAGCTAATTTGCTAGAGCACTCCCAAGTCTTCTGATGTTTCTGCGATAACGCCAGCTATAGGTAGGACAATGGTGAAACAAGTACCTGCACCTACCTTACTCTTAACTGATATTTCACCACCGTGCTTCGCTATTATGCTTTGCGTCACGTGTAAGCCTAAGCCTGTTCCTTGCCCGACAGGTTTTGTGGTGAAGAATGGAGCAAAGATACTTTTCTGATTTTCAGGCGATATCCCACATCCGTTATCTAATACTTCTATAATTGCATTGTCATCTCTTTGATATGTTTTAACGCGAATGTATCCCCTTTCTTTCATTGCGTGTGATGCGTTGACGAGCAGGTTAATAAGTACCTGTAACAGCTTAGTGCGCCAACACTGGATTTTGGGTAGTTTTCCATAGACTGTTTGAACATCAGCTTTGTATTTAACTTCGTTAGCCGTGAGCGATACAGCTTGCTCTATGAGGTTGGCCAAGTCCTCAGGTTGCTGCTCATCTTTCTCTACATGAGAGAAGGCCTTCATCTCCTCTACGATTTTACATACCCGCTCCAAACCGTCTTTAGAGCTGCCAAATATTTCTAACGAATCTTCTACTAAATAGTCGATATCGAGCTCTTCTTTTAAGTCATTGAGATCCTGTATTTGCTCTTCAGTTATTTCTTGAGATGTCGATTGCGATAACTTATTGATGGCAGACATGTAGTCTTTGAATGTATCGAAATAATCTGAGAGAACTTCAATATTAGATTTTACAAAACCGACGGGGTTGTTTATCTCATGTGCTACGCCCGCTGAAAGTTGGCCTATTGATGCTAGCTTTTCTGATTGAACAAGTTGCTCGTTCAGGTTTTTCATTTTCTTTTCTTGTGCGACACGCCTACTGACATCCCTAATCATGAATAAGTATTGTGTTTTTCCATTTGAGTGAAATTCTGCACTGCTGATTTCTACCGGTAACTCTTTAGCGCCTTTTATGGACCGGGTTTGGAAATCGGTTAGTTTTGAGAATTCCTCTTTGTGCTGTTCTAGTGCAGGGATAAAACGCGACAGAGATTGACCTATTATATTTTCTGACTTTAAACCAAAGATTTTTTCAGTTGCTGGGTTCAGTGTCAGTACGTTGAATGCACCGTCAGTTGATAGGATAGCGCTAGGTGCGGTGTCCATAACTGTGCTGAGTTGCTGACGTGTTTGCTGTTCTTCCTTGTGTGCTTTTTCTGTTTTACGCTGTTGCTGTTTTAGTCCTGTTGAGTAGTGCTGTAGGCTTTCACTGAGCTGTCTTATTTCTGTGGGGCCTTTGTCGATTTTAAGTTTAGGATCTTCATCCGTTGAGGATTTAATACCTTCCCGAGCTATATGTGATAGCTGCTCTAGCGGTTTTACTAACGTATAACTATTCCACCAACCTACAGTGATACTTGTAACTAAGTATACCCCTAGGAGTATGAAGGCTAAGTTCACGAGTTGGCTTTGTGATTCTGAAAGCGCTGTTTCTCTTTGTGCGTATTCTTCTTTTATTGAGATGCTTAAAGCGTCGGCTGCATCTAAAAGTTGCTCGGTTAAGTCATCGGACTCAATAATAAATTGGTTCCATTGTTGTTCATCTTGTGTCTTCGCAAAGGCCAGTTTTTGCGTACCCTGATTAATGGTCGATAGCAGCTGTTCGAGGTTATTCGACGTAGCTGTCTTATTAGCAAACGCGGTAATCTCTCCATATTTTTTGATGAGTTGTTTTGTTTGGTTATCGATACCTTGCGCGAGATAGCTTTGCCTATCGTTTAGAAACAGGTCTAAAGTTGTTAGCCACTGCTCCTGCATAGTTTGAGCGTGGTTTATTTCGCTACTCGCTTGTGAAAGCAAGTTAACTTCTGTTTGGAGATCCTGCATTTTAAAATAGCGGAAACCTAACACAGAAAAAATTGATAGCCCTATTAAAAGGCCTAGCAATGCGACGAGTTGGCTTTGCAGTGATATCTTCATTAAAGGACGTTTTCACCAAAATAGGGATGTAGCGTTGTCGCAACCTCTAGCGCATAGAGCTCTGCTCGGTTGCCACATTGATCAATGTTGACGAAAGAACGTTGATAAGTATCGGCAAAGAGTTTTGCGACGTCCGGTGAGGGCCACGGAGAATTTGTTTCGACAGAGATAACTTGCCCTCGCATGTTGAGTAACCAGGAGAGCATGATTTTTTGATCTTCAATAGTTGCTTTACCCTGATAGAGTAAAGCAACCGTTTTAAGGTTAGAGTCAGTCACCCGATAAGCTCGTACCGAGTCGCGACTGATACCTAAGTTGTCAGCACCAGTAATGGTCTTCAAACGACTTTTGGTATTGTCACTCATAATGTTGTCGATGAGACTTAGTTGAAGTTCGCCTTTTGCATTAAGGTGTTTAAGTTGTGTCGCTATCGTGAGTTCTGTTATGTCATCCTGCCAAGCTAGGCGGGTCACCAACAGCGTTTTTAGGCCACACTTTAAGACAACATTAGCTAGCTCATCTGCACCACTTGCGGCTTGTAAATAATCAGAGGTACCTCCGTTACTTTCTTTATCGTAAAAGGTTCTGAGGTCTTCGAAAGATTTGCCCATAAACTGAAGTTTAAACTCAGCCGTTGTGAGTAACTTTTTCTGTCTGTTACGGCAACGCTGGAAGGTGAAATCTCTGACTGTAAGATCCATATTCATGGCCCAGGCTATTTCTACAAGACCCCATGGGCTTTGCTCCGAACGAACATGGACCATACCAATCGCTTTTTCTCCATTCATCGCAACATATAAGGTATGACGACCTAGTTCACCAAAATGAAGTGGGAGTTGTGGAAATTCCTCGCTCACTTGTTGACGTGTTGTTTCATCTATCGAGCGAACAATAGATTTGTGATTGGTCGCATTGGGAAATAGCTTTTTAATACTTGAAACAGGATCTCTCAATGCGCAGTATGCTTCGGCATTAGCCTCCGGAGCAATTAAAAAGAGAATATTTAAAAGTACGAGTGCTTGTATTGTTTTATAGCTAACGTTTTTCATCATCATTCTCCTAAAATCTATATCGAGCTTGTACACCGAAGCGAGTATCTTCCTGCGCTCCATCAAATTGGTCGATGTCGTGATTAAGGTTGGCACTGAGATCCCATTTATTGTTCGGGAAATATCTAATGCCTGTGATTAGTTTTGTTGAATCCTGATTGGATCCTGATGCTCTATCTTCAGAAAAATAAAGTAGCTGGCTGTAGATAAACCAATTTTCTCTGGGAGTGCGCCAGTTGACTTCTAGTAGTCCGTCAAACTGATCAGTTGTTCCCTTGCTTCCAGTCGATAGTTCGATAAAAGTTGCCCACAGACCTCTGAAGTACTGCACATCAATAGTTGCTCTCTCTCTTTCTAACCCTGATAGATCAGCTTGAGATAAAGATAGACCAAGAATAAGGTTTCTGTCGCGGTTAGTGGCAATACGCCCCGCAGCGATGTAAGAATCATCGCCGCGATCCAGGCTTTGCCCGCCTCCAGTGGTTAAGGTAAATTCGTATTCCCAGTTTTCGTACTGTTTATTGATTCCAACTCCCCAGTCGGCTTTGGCACCCAAGTTTCTAGCTAAGTTGTAGTCCCTAAATGTACCGTTGGTGTCTATGGTGTGTTCTATGCCATAAGGAAGTTCTATGTGGCCTACCTTAATATTCGGTAAGTTACCTGGCAGAGAGGTGAAGTTAATATTGAAGATGCGATAGGTTAACTCCCAATCATGCTCATCTTTAAAAAAGCCAGGTCTGGGGGTTAGATTGTCTATTCTTGCTAAGTAGACCTGCCCCGTGAATGTAGCCCAGTCACCAGACTTTCCTGTAAAGACTTTGTGGCTGTCTATACCCGCAGCATGTATATAGGCAGTTTCACTCATTTCGAACTTGTGTAGCGTTCTTGAGCTGAAATCTAACGCTAACCTTAAGTTGTCATCCCACTTAGCTGATACTGGTGAAGTAAATGCGATACAACTCAATAACATCAAAAAAGCATGTTTTACACAGTGCATAATTTTATCCTCGCCGTTACTGTGTGATGCATAATAGTCGCAAATGTCAGGTTAGACAGCTATACTTTGGTCTAAAATTTATACTTATGGTTGTTTAATTGACCGTATTAGGAATAAATTTAGGTTGCTTGCAGGAGAAAGAGCAAGTTTATGGAAAGAGATAAATCAGTGTTTTCTGCGTTAATTTCTGGAGTTAAGAAGATAGGTAGAGCAAAGGTATGGCTATTAATTTAAAAAGAATCTATATCGCTGAGGCTTTTAATTATTGAAAGAAGTTCTTCGTTATCAAAGGGTTTGGCAATAGCTTGATTGGCGCCGCAAGTAACCGCCTTTTGTAAGTCTTGTTTTGATGCTGCGGATATAACGAGTATTTGGGTTTTAACTTTGAGTGTTTCTCGCATGTGTTTGATAACTTGAAATCCGTCTACTCCAGGCATTTTTAAGTCAAGTGTGACTATGTGTGGTTGAAATGTTGTTAAGGCTGTACCTGCCTCAAAGCCATTGTTTGCAATTAGTGTTTCAAACCCTTCACGTTTAACGATTCGTTGAATGGTTGCCGTCATTGACGGATCATCATCGACAATAAGCACTTTGTTTTTTGGGACGAGTTCGTCGGGTATGGGCATGTTATTTTGATTAAGGAAGTCGACCAGATCTTCTATCTGTATCCTTGTATCGCCTCTTCCCGGCAGCTTGTGGGCTTTTAATATGCCTTTTTCAACCCATCTCAAGATGGTTCTGAAGTTAACACCGCATATTTTTGCTGCTTCGCCCGATGTTAGAACTTGCTTTTTCATATTATTCATCTCTTACGTGACATATTGGTCAGCTTAGACAGGTGGTATAGAAAAACAATTGTCCAAAAGAATAATACTCACCGACAATAGTGTTATTGAGAAAGAGGCCAACTCATTTTGACTATAGCGCCGCCTGAAGCGCTGTTACTGACTTGTATGTTGCCTCCATGGTTTCGGATAATTTCAGCACATAATGATAATCCAATACCCGAGCCGTCATTTTTAGTGGTGTAGAAAGGGATTAATACATTATCAAGGTTTCCGAACCCAGGGCCGTTGTCAGCAACTTCAATAATTTGGTTGGTGTTCTTTGAGTAGATACGAACTTTAATGATGAGTTCTGGCTTATCAGATGCTTCTTTAGCGTTCTTGAGAATGTTGATCATAACTTGAGATATCTGTTCGATATCGCCAAAGCACAATTCATTGCCCTGATAATCTATCTTATTGGCTGTATCACCGAGAGTGACCTTTGCGTCTTCAAGTAACTCAGCGAAATTAAACCACTCGAATTTTGGCACGGGTAAGTGAGACAGTTCGCTGTATTTTCCGATAAAAGAAAGCAGCTTTTTGCTACGTTCGTTAACGCGATTGAGTACCAGTTTCGCTTGACCCATATCGAGTGTTTCCGAGCTCAGCAAGGTATCTGCCATAGACTGCATAGGTGTTAGTGAATTACGAATTTCGTGTGCTAAAACCCGAATAACGCGCTGTTGAGTTGTGCTTTGATGTTGGTTCAGTGTCTTGGATACATTAATCGCGGAAAACAGCCAGTGCTTCTCCTTTTTATCCTGGTTTTGATAAACGTAGGAGATGGCTTGGCTCTGCCATTCGTTTTTAAACTGTTTGTGAATTAGCGTACCTTTTTCTTCCTTAAATCCGAGTTCACTTGCGTGTAAACCAATGAGCATAGGCCTATCAATTGCCTGACTCATAGCAGAGTTTCTATAGGTAAGTATTAACTCATTGTCGAAAAGACAAACAGGGATCGGCCAGGTTTCTAGTATTTGACTGAGTAAGTGGTCAGTCGTAAGTTGGTTGGATGCCTGTTTGTGTTTAGATGCGGCTAATCGTTCTATTTCTTTTCTTAGGTGCGTTGTCAGGTTATCTGGATTTTGTTCCGTCATCCGCAAGTTTTGTTTGTCGTTTTGCAATATTTGCGTATAGGTTGTGAGTTGCATCAAGGTATCGCGCCAGAACGAATACACCTTCCAAGCCACCCAAATCAGCGGGTAGGATGCTATAAATAAAGTGGTGGCAATACTCAGAAGACTCCACTCCAAACTCCATGTGAGCGAAGAAATCAGAGCTAGAATAATAAAGCAGGTAGCGGTAAGCCCGGTAATCAGCCACTTTTCTTGATTCAATGGACGAGTCCTAATTGATAGCACCTGAACTCTTAACTCCAGTTTAGGCTAACTTATGTTTCTCTAAGCGACGATAAAGGGCATTGCGTGAGATGTCGAGTATTTGCGCTGCTTCTATGATGTTTCCGCCGGTGGCTTGCATAGCTTTTTCTATGAGTTGCTTTTCTGCTTGCTCTAACGGTTGCAACACCACTGAATGCTCATTGGTGGTTGAGTCCAGAAGAAGCTCTTGAACAGTGATTTGTTGTTCTCGGGATATAAGGACAGCACGCTCAATAACATGACTCAGCTCCCTGATATTGCCGGGCCAGCTATGACTTTTGAGTTTATTCAGTGCGTTAGAGGTAAGCTCACGGATTGGCTTTTTATACTTTTCGCAAAATTGAGCGATGAACCTTTGAGCTAGAGCGTCAAGATCATCAAGCCGTTCCCGTAATGCAGGCATATTAACGACTATGGTATTAAGCCTGTATAGCAGGTCTTGCCTGAAAGCTTGTTCTGTAACAAGTTGATTTAAATCAGCATTGGTTGCACTAATGAGCCTAACATCGGCTTGTTGTGTTTGGCTCGAACCTAAAACTTCATACTGGCCAGTTTCAAGGACTCGCAATAACTTTGGTTGCAGATGCAAAGGGAGTGAACCAATCTCATCAAAAAAAAGCGTCCCTTTGTTGGCTAGCTGGAATCGGCCAACACGATTCTGTTTGGCATCAGTAAAGGCACCTTTTTGGTGTCCGAACAATTCGCTTTCGAATAAATTATCAGGTATTGCAGCCATATTGACGGATATCAAAGGAAATGATTGGCGTGCCGAAAGCTGGTGGATACGCTCTGCCAGTAATGATTTACCTGTGCCATTTTCTCCCAAGATCAAGACATTCGCATCAGTTTGAGCGACTTGTTCAACGAGTTGCTCAACCGCATTCATCGCTGCAGACTGGCTTATCCACTCAGTTGTTGGATTTGCATTAGTGCTTTTGCGGTTAGTGCTGAGTAGTTCTCTGTAGCCGGCATGTTCCTGCTTAATTTTCGCTAGTTCAAGTTGTTGGGCAATGCTGTTTAGCAACTTGTCTTTATTCCAGGGTTTTTCAAAAAAGTCGCAAGCCCCTTTTTTGAGTCCTTCGACTGCGAGATCGATACTGCCCCAAGCTGTCATTAATATGATGGGAAATGGCGCATCGCTAAGCTCATCAAGAATGGATAACCCCTCTGCGCCACTTGTTGTGTCTCGACTGAAGTTCATATCAAGCAGCATTAGTTGAGGGCATTCGGAACGCAGTTTAGCTGAGACTTCCTCTGGGCTTTGAGCATGAATAATACGATATCCATTACTGACTAATAGTAGTTCCAGTGCTAACCGAATATCGTCGTCATCATCAGCAACTAGGATTTGAGCTTGTCTGTTGTCCAAATGTAAAGTCTCGTATTTCTCAGAGTGTGCGGTGTCCTATCAGGGAAGCCACACACTCTGTTTTGATGTCACTATGGTTATTCTTGGCGTAAAGCACCCATTGGGTCGGCTTTTATTGTTCGCCATGCTGGTGCAACGATTGCCAATACAACAACCATAATCAATCCAAGATCTGTGATCCCCATGGTGGCCCAATTGAAGGACGGTAAAATACTAATCTGTTGTTGAGCGGATTGATAGCCAAAAACCGAGATTGAAAAGCCAAGGCCGAGCCCTACAAGGAGCATCCAGGTCGCATCTTTAAAAATAAAGAAGACGAGTTTAGATTGCTTGGCGCCTAATGCCATATGAATCGCGAGTTCATAAAGCTTATGGTTGGTTGCCATTTGCGTCAGCCCTGCAACTCCGATTGCTGCTAACAGTAAAGTTAAGCCAGTAACAGTTAACACGATGGATAAGCTAACCCTTTGGCTGGATGTGTGTCCTAACCACATTTCTTCAAGAGAAGTCACATTGATAACAGACAACTGTGGATGCTTGGTGACTATTTCATTTTCGATCATTTCTCGGTTCATTGCTTGGCCTTCAGGTAAGCCAACGGTGATGTTGATGAAAGACGATGAGTTTAGGTTAGACGAATAGATTGCGGGCATAGCGCTTGCTGATGTTGTTCCGGCTCTGCTGCGAGTATTACCGACAATACCGTTAACGACAAAAGGAGGCGTGTCTTCGTCATCTCCACGTGCACCAATGGATGTCATAGGTTGCCCAACAATGTCTTCATAAGCCATATCTGGGAAACTGACTTTTGCCATGGTTTCATCAATGACTATTAAGCGTTCTTCATTCTCTATTTGCTCTGGTGTTAGATTTGAACCTGCTAAAAAAGGAATCTTAAAGGCTTCAAAGTAGCCGGCACTTAGATATTTGTTTTGGTACATCACACGTTTGCTCGGGTCATCAGGGTCATTGCTAATACTGACAGACAAGCTCTGTGAGATAGGAGCTTCATCATTAATAATGATTTTACTGTTAGGGATCACTGTGGTGATAATGCTGTCCAGCTCTTGATGGAGTATTTGTAGCTCGCTACCTTGATACGCGGCCTGTTCAGCGATTCTTTCCCTGAGGTTATCATCATTGTTTCTGATTTGAACCACATAGTGATTGCCCATCTCGTAGCCTAGATCACGATAAACAGCATGGTAACTCTGTGCTGCCAGCATGACCGAAGCCGTTAGGAGTAGTGAGGCGATAGAAAGTTGAATAACCATCAGGCTGCGACTTAGCCATTGATTACTCTGTGCTTGCAGCCCTTTACCACTGCTGCTCAGATTTTCTGCTAATGCTTTTTTATTCACGTCTACAAGTGCCAGCGCGCTTACAATCAGACTGAATGCAAAAACTATGATTAACGAAGATACAACAGTCGCTAAATCTATGGATATGGTATCAATCAAAGGGAGACCGTCGCCTGAAATTAAAGGCAGAGCTTTGATAACCCAACCAGCCGTGAGTAAGCCAACAATGATTGCCATAAGGAAGCTCGGCAGGTTTTCTAAGAAAATAAGAGAGCGCATTTTAAATAACGAAGCACCTAAAGTGAGCTGAATGGAAAACTCTTTTGTTCGGCCCTGGTAATGGGCGATAAATAAGTTGAGTAGGTTAATAACCGCCATCACAAGTAAGCCTGAAACAGCAACAAATAGTGCAATGAGTAGGCTTTTAGTGCTGCCCAGCAGTGTGCTTCGATAATCTGATTGTTTGCTTTCTTTGGGAATGTTTTTCAGCGCATTAAATAAGCCCGTTGCTATTGGCTCTTCGGTGTAAGTAGTAATGTAATCTTCCATCCATTTTTCAATTGCTTCTTTATCTGGCATGGGGGATGAGTTGTTATTCGCTTTGAGCAATATGCTTTCAAACTGGCTGCCTAAGTTCCCATCTTCAGGCTGTCCAACAAGCGTGTTCAAATCATTGATAAGCCATATCTGGTCAGCTAGAACAGGTTCGTTTGAATCGACAGCTGTCAAATCTTCGATAATACCGGCAATGGCATAGGGTTTATCGTTGATGACGACTTGTTTACCTATGGCATCATCTGAACCGGAAAATGATGTTTGCCAGAGCGTATTTGAGATCCAAATGAAGTCCTGTACATTTTCGATCTGAGTGCCTTGGCCTCGTATCAGTGTTGTCCCAAGAACATCAAGTATGTTCTGAGATGCCAAGTGTTGGGTGACGTGCACATTAGTGTCATTGATTAGAACATCTTGCCCGGATGTCGTGATTCCTGCCCATGTGCCTAGGTGTTTAAATGCTTCATTGAAATTGGCGAGTTGACGCATGTTCCAATACGACACGGTGAGTTCTTCTGACATTCGCAGTTTAAATTCGAGTGTCTTTATTGATGTTTCATCTTTCACGCCTTGCAGAGGCTGAAACATCAATGCTGAGGCTATGGCTATAACGCTGAGCACCGCACCTAATGTCAGTCCTAAGGTTAAAATCAGCGGGATACTTAGCCTAGGCAGTAAGAAAATTCTTGAAACGCCATTGAACAGGGCGGTTTTGTAAATATTCATGCGACTTCACTCTCTTCTTGGATGACAGCTTGTTCAGTAATGATTTTTCCGTCGAGTAATTGAATCTGTCTAGTTGCGCATCGCGCGTAGCGACTGTCGTGAGTCACCATGACAATAGTGGCACCTTGCCTGTTGAGCTGTTGCAGTAAGGTCATGACTTGATCACCATTCTTACTGTCTAAGTTACCGGTTGGCTCATCGACTAAGATGAGTTCAGGCTCTCCAACGAGTGCTCTGGCAATGGCGATGCGCTGCTGCTGACCACCTGAGAGTTGATTCGGTTTATAGCGCTGCCTGTCTAACATATCAACATGTTTTAGCACGTCGAGTACGCGTTGTTTTATTTCTGATGATGGCGTTCCTCGATGTTCAAGAGGAAGCGCTACATTTTCATAAACAGTGAGGCTATCGATAAGGTTAAACGACTGAAAAACATAACCAATATGCTTGTTTCTGATTTGTGTACGTTGATCGACTTTTAAGTTCGATGTATTGATGTCAGCTAGGGTGTAGTTGCCTTTATTGGCTGAATCCATCAATCCCATAATAGATAGCAGGGTTGATTTACCGCATCCCGAAGGGCCTGTAATTGCGACGAATTCGCCTTGTTCTATTTCTAGAGAGATGCCTTGCAACGCATGTGTTTCTAATTGTCTGGAGGCATAGTGTTTGTGAATGTCTTTCATGATGACAACTTTTTGCATGGTTAGACTTCCTCTTTTTGATATTGAATTGTTGGATTAGGTGTCATGGCTTTTCTTGTTAGTCTGCAATAGAGAGCTGATAAAACTTGCGATACTGATCGGTTTCCGAACTGACGACTTGGTCACCAGGCTTGAGTCCATCCGTTATCAGAAGTTTGTTGAGAGAAAGTTGACCAAAGGTAATATTGGTTTTTTGTAACAAGCTGTCGTTTTGAAGTTTAAACACGGCTTGCTTGCTATTTGGCCGAAATCCTGACTGTTGTTCGATAAATAATGCATTCTCTTTATGTTCGATAAAGACTTTGGCTGATATAGATAGAGAAGGACGCGCGTTTGATGTGAGTTCTCCTTCTATGACGGCATCAGCTCTGACTGAACCATCTGTCACCACACTTTCGATACGGCGGATACGTGCGTTGATTTGCCCTTTTTGCGTATCGATAATCACGGGAGCGTCGATATCAATTTGGTCTGCCTGATTTCTGGGCAATCTTAAACGAGCGATTAGCTCGTCATCGCTTCCGACCTTAGCTAAGGCTTGACCAAGTTGGACATTCTGCCCAAGTTCTATTTCAAGTGACTGTAGTGAGCCTGTCATACCCGCTTTAACTTGCATACTAGCCAGTTGCTGCTCGAGAGCTTGTGTGGCCATTTGCTGTTGTTCGAGTGTGATCTCCATTTGCTTGAGTTTGTAGGATTGCATCTCGACAAATTGACTGTACTTTTTTTGTTCGAAATTGAGTCTGTCAGACTGTTGCTTGACCTCAAGTTCCGCACGCTTTAACTCTATTGCAGACGCGACCCCTAATTCTCGTAAGTTCTGATGAACTGAATGCTCTAACTTTGCTTTTTCAATCTCTAATTTGATGTCTTCGATTCGTCCAAGAAAGTTCAACCTATCGTTTTGTTGCTCAAATTTGAGGGCCTCTCTTTCGGCTTGTTTTTCCGCAAGTTGTCCTCGAGATTGGTTAACTTCCTGTTCAAGCTGGGGGTTTGATAATCTGAGAATAACGGTCTCTGAGGTGACAACGGTTCCTGGCAAAGCGAGGACCTCTGTAACATTACCCATTGCAGGGGCTGTGAGTAACTGCTCCTTAGCCGAAATAAGCTCACCATAGACGTCGGTATAGATGTCTAAGTTGCCTTCCTTGACCGCATGAAACGAAAGCTCAGAGCGTGGGACGCTTTTTACTGCATCACTTCGAACTTTGAAACCCGCTGATACGACGATTAGGATAAACAGCACGAAGCCAGTCCATTTTAGCCAGGGTTTTCGGGATGAGAGTTCTATTTTCATGCAGTTACTGATTACCTTATGGTACTTTGTCCAATACTCGTCTTTCATCAATAGAAAGTTTTATGCCATAAATAAAGTTACTATTATTCAATGTCTTATAGGTTTTTGTTGAAATTGAACGCCTGATTTTGTTCGCTTTTGACGAGTGCTTGTTCGGTTATGAATACTAATTGATATTGAACCGGTCACATGGCTATAGGCGTAGTAACGAGATTATTTTTAACTAAGATGCAGGTTTGAATTGGCATATTAGGAGTTTGAGTAGAAAGGTATGAAGAATCACTTTTTTTCGGCGGCGTTATTAGCTGCTAGTTTATTATTCATAAATAGCCAAGCGATGGCTGCTAAGACCGTATTAGCTGGTGGATGCTTTTGGTGCATTGAGGCTAATTTTGAGAAGTTGGAAGGTGTCTCCGATGTTGTTTCAGGTTTTAGTGGTGGAAAGATAAAAAATCCGACCTACAGAGGAAATCATAGAGGACATTACGAAGTTGTTGAAATAACTTATGATCCCAATATCGTTAGCTATGAAGAAATACTAGATTACTTTTGGCATGGCATAGACCCATTTGATCCGCTGGGGCAATTCTGTGACAAGGGGCCTAGCTATAGAAGCGCTATTTTTGTTGCTAATGAAGAAGAGCGTGCCATTGCTGAAGCATCGAAACAACGAGTTGTTGAAATGTTTCCGGACAAAAAAGTGGTTACGCCTATTTTAGATGCTTCAACTTTTTATCCGGTAAAAGGTGAAGAAAGCTATCATCAGGACTTTTATAAAAAGAATCCGATTCGTTACTACAGCTACCGTTCAGGTTGCGGTAGAGATCGTCGCACCAAACAAATTTGGGGCGATAAAGCCGTTCACTAAGAGCAAGTATTCGTAGTTAAGGGCTGTTTTGGCTGTTAGCTAAAACAGCTCTGACAGCCTCTTATCCATTGGGATTTGATTTAAAACAATAGTGGTATCGAGTCGATCAATGTGAGAGACGTTGGCTAACTTGTTTTTCACGAAGTGCTCGTATCCGCTTAAGCTTTTTTCTACCACTCTAAGCAAGTAATCGTACTTTCCGGTTAAAACTAAACACTCTATGACTTGAGGCAGCATCTGAATGTCTCGTTCAAACTCCTTACCATTCTTAGCCGTATTAGCATCTAACTGCACTAAGACAATAGCTGAAATCGCTAAGCCAAGTTTTTCTTGGTCGAGTTCAGCACCGTAACTTTTGATATACCCCGATTCTTCCAAACGTTTGACTCTTCTCAAACACGGGGTGGGAGATAGGCTGACTTTCTCCGCCAATTCTGTGTTAGAAATCCGAGCGTTGCTTTGCAGGGTTTGCAGAATATCTTTATCTATTCGATCAAGTTGGTTTCTATCATCCATCTCTTTAGCTTTTTATGTCATCAGTTGGGGTTATCTTAATATAAAACACTAAAGTATCGATAATAATTGGTTTATTTTAGCGTAAGTGACTCTGGTAAGACTGGTAGAGTGAGTCGATAACAACCCAACTGACAGCGAATAATCAGGGCATGAGTACCAAAAACGTAGAGCGAATGGATGACTGGATTCGAAAGGACTTCAAACAGATAAATACAGCGTTAGAAGAACTGTATTTTGCACAAGAGGATCCTAGCCAGGTAGGTGGTGTTGGTAATGCATACAAAGAACAGCTACTGAATGAAGGTAATTGCCGAGTGAGTGCATTGCTTAGAGAAGGTAATACCGATGAAGGGTTCGATAATGGTTTCGATTTATTAGGAAATGTCGGCTTGTTCATGGCAGCCTGCCGCCGACATGAGTTAACCAATCCAGCTAATGAAAAACGTTCTCCTTTGGTTGATGCTTCCGCTTTGGCTATGCAACTGGGAGCTTCCTTAGGTGTGACGCCAAGGTTTGCTTCGGCACACCTTGAAACACACAATATGGCGAAAAATGGGTTTTATAAAACCTTTACTAACTTGCCAGATGAGCAGCGCTTTATTGATTACAACACGCGAGGTGTTTTTGCATTTATTCGAGCATCAGAAGCTTTATTACATGCACTACCGCTGGGGATATCTCACCCTATAACTTATGACCTGCTGATGGTTGCCAAGCAAGCATTAGAAGATGTTGTCGAGAATAATCAGCAACTCTTCGATGAACTTGATGTCGCTCGGTTTTTTCATAGCGTGAGGCCTTACTACAAACCTTACCGCGTTGGGTTACATGAATACCGTGGGGCAAATGCTGGAGATTTCGCTGGTATTAATGTTATCGACTTATTATTAGGACTCTGCCGTGCAGATGATCCCTATTACTCACAATTATTAGTTGATAAGTTCCTGTTTATGCGACCAGATGATCAGTTAACTTTGCGGGATTGTATGCGTCGTAAAAGCTTGATGGATTGTTTCTTGAAAAGCTTATCGAAAGGAGAAGAGCAAAGTGGTTGGTATCAGAAGAATTTGGCCGTTTTCGTTCAAGTCTGTGAGGCACATGGGCAAACGGCTATTCAGCACCATGAACTCTTGATTCGTCGATTCATCGAAGCTCCCGCGGCAACAAGTAATGCGACTGAAAAAGAAGATTTAACGGCCAGTGGCCCACCTTTACCTGTCTTATTGAAAGGGCTTAAGAAACTGTGTGATCTGCGTTCAGCGGCGGACGTTGAGGGGATTCCAACGAGATTCGGTGACCTTACTAGACTTCGCGAAAGTCTCGTTCGGGTTTAAGGAGGTTACATGTCGCAGAATGATTCGTTTAGACATCTTTATGATATGCCAGAGAAAGGTACATACTTTCTCAGTCACTCAGTTGGACTATTGCCTAAGTCTGCTGAGAAAGCCTTAAAACAACAGTTTTTTCAAGCGTGGCGCAATGGCGATGATCAAATATGGCCTCACTGGTTAAACGCTGTCGACCATTTCCGACAAGCGCTAGCGAAGTTACTGAATGCTGACAGTCATGCTTTTTGTCCACAGATGAACGTATCTAGTGGTTTGACTAAGGTCATTGGTTCATTGCCTATGCATCAAAGCAAAAATACCTTGCTCATTAGTGAGAATGACTTTCCTTCGACGAGCTTTGTGATCAAGCAAGCAAAGAGGTTGGGTTACGAAATTAAGGTTATTCCTAAAGGACGTGATCACCAAAACCTTGAAACTTGGACCGAATTTCTAACGCCAGAAGTTGCAGCCGTATTTATTACTCATGTTCACTACAATACTAATCAGTTGATTCCCGTAGCGCAGATATCTGCCTTAGCTCGCACTATTGATTGTATGACCATAGTCGATGTTGCGCAGTCAATCGGTATTGTGCCAATAGATCTACAATCCTGGCATGTTGATGTGGTTGTGGGATCCTGTATTAAATGGCTTTGTGGAGGTCCTGGAGCTGGATTTATGTGGGTTAATCCATGTGTTAACAATCAGCTTGAACCCTTGGACGTTGGATGGTTTTCGCATGACAACCCGTTTGAATTTGACCCTAACAACTTTGAATATGCGAATGACAGCAGTAGGTTTTGGGGAGGCACTCCCTCTATTGCACCTTTTGTTATTGCAACCAACAGTATCGAACAACAACTCCAAATTGGGATTGAAAAAATACGATTAAATAACAAAGTATTATGCCAAAAGTTAATGTCGGCAGTTGATCGCAAATTTGTTGTTTCGCCTACTGATTTGGATAAGAAAGGCGGGACTCTGGTACTTAAGTTTGATGAGCAAGATAAAGTTATCGAAAAGTTGAATGCTATGAATATGATGTTTGATGCGCGAGAACTAGGTTTGCGTGTTTCACCACATATCTACAACGATGATGACGATATAGACAGGTTAATCCAGTGTTTGCCTTAATCTTTATTTAAATCCATCTAAGACTAAATTCTTATCTTTTCATAGTTAAATGGGTTGAGAAAATCATTGAAACGTTACTACTATAGACTAAAGTATTAGGGGCTGCTGAATACCGTAAATCAGTAACCCCAAGATCAAGTTTTATAGGTAAGAGTGCTTTTACGCTGTTTTATAAGTAGTTGTGGAGCTGGGAGTAGGGAGAATTATGGGTAAGCGTAATCACACCGTAATTGATGAAGAAGTCGTATTTGAAGAAGGTACCGAGCTGGTATCTGTTACCGACAAGCGTGGTGTGTTGACTTATGCCAATGAACATTTCTGTCGTATAGCGGGTTACACAGAAGAAGAGTTAGTCGGTAAAAATCACAACATTGTTCGACACCCTGATATGCCTAAAGAGGCATTTGCAGATTTATGGGCCAAGTTAAAAATTAATCAAGCTTGGCGCGGAGCAGTGAAAAACCGCTGTAAAGATGGGCGCTACTACTGGGTTGATGCCTTTGTAACACCGGTTTATGAGGAAGGTCAGTTAACGGGCTATCAATCAGTTCGTACTGTTCTAAAACCTGAATATAGAAAACGTGCTGAAGCTTTTTACCGCGAAGTTAACAACAGCAAAAAGGCGGCAAGCACATTAATGGCCAACAGCAAAATGAAAGCTTTGGCTTATGCTGTGTTGGGGGTAGGGCTTGCTGTTGGTGCTTTATTTGTTCCCTATGTTGCATTCGCGCTGTTGCTATTGCCTTTTATTGTATTCAAGGCAGAGCTTATTGATATGCCTGGATATTTGGCTCAAGAAAAAAATCGATATGACAGTGTGTCGCGTCGAATTTATTCTGGGAAAGGTGGCATCAGTATCCCTGATTTTATGGATAAGATGCATGAAGGGAGGATTCGAACAATTATTGGGCGAGTCATTGATAGCACCAGAGAACTAAATCACGGCGTTGGATTCTTAAAAGCCTCGTCTATTGAAGCGAAGCAAGGTATAGAACAAGAAGCTGATGAAGTTCATCAAGTCTCGGTAGCCATCGAAGAAATGGTCGCGACTATTAACGAAGTAGCAAACAATACAGCAAGTACTTCACAGCGTGTTGAGTCGGTTCATCACGATTGTAAAATCGCGTCCGATGCCATGGCAGATACGATGGAAAAAGTGTCTAAGCTAGCAGAAGATGTTTCGAGATCATCTGAAGCTGCGACAGGCCTAGCGGAAGAAGCCGAAACTATTGGCAATGTGATGCAAGAAATTCAGGGAATTGCTGATCAAACAAACCTCTTAGCTTTGAATGCGGCCATCGAGGCTGCAAGAGCCGGAGAACATGGTCGTGGCTTCTCTGTTGTTGCCGACGAGGTCCGAGCGCTCTCAACGCGAACACATGGTGCTACCGAACAGATTAAATCGTCTATCGATGAAATCCAAACGACCTTGCTGAGTTGGTCAGAAACCATGGCGAAGGGCAAACAGGATGCCGATAGCTGCGTCGAAGATACATCTAAGACGCGGGAGTTAGTTTCTAAAGTTTATGATGAAGTAACAGCTATTTCTGACCTGTCGATCGAAATCTCTACTGCATCAGGTCAACAAAGCGCTGTTGCGCAGGAGATTAGCCGCAACATTACCAACATCAATGACGTCGCTAGAAACAACTTGTTGCAAGCAGAGATTGTCGAACGCGAATCTGAAAAAATTCAGAAACGTTCTCAAGCTTTAGCATCGTTGGGATTAACCTTTGGCTAAAAGCTGAATTGTATTGCCTGTAAATACGGAGCTATAAATTAAGCTGCTTCTTTAATTTATCAGCTCCAGCTCTACTGGTGCTCAATTGGGTGAGCTTATCGTCGTTCATAATGACCATAAGCTTGCCATTAAACCAACGTTGGATTTCTTTGATCTTATCTAAATTGATGATGTAACTTCGGTGTATCCGCACGAATTTACTTTGCTCTAGAGACTGCTCCAGCTGACTTAATGTGTCTTCTAATGCATGCTGTTTGCTGCCGTCTGATGCGAAGGTTTGACTATTTTGTGAAGATATATAGAACACTTCATCAGAAGACAAAATCTTGATTCTCTCTCCTTGTTTACTGACTAAGCGTGAAGTTTTATCTGTTTCATGACGGGTATTAGGTTCGTATGGCAGGCTAGTCGCTCGTTGTTGCCCAAGCCAATGTGTGCGAGCTTTATCTATGGCGGCTTTCAATCGAGATAAGGGATAGGGTTTTAACAAATAGTCGATAGAAGCTTGCTCAAACGCTTCTATTGCGTATTGGTCGTAGGCAGTCGTGTAGATAATGAGTGGTTGGTAGTTCAGCAAGGAAAGTAAATCCAGGCCATTGATTTCAGGCATCTGAATATCCAGTAGAACTAAATCGGGTTGCTCTTCGTTGATTAAGTCGATGGCTTCTTTACCTGTTGTTGCGTAACCAACTACTTCTATATCGGGTATCAGTCCTAGTTGATGTTTTAACTTATCTCTTGCTGGTTGTTCATCATCAGCGTAAATAACTGTTAGTTTAAGGTTATTTTGATGCGTCATGTCATTAATTGCCATATCGCATCTCCATAGTCACTATTGCTCCGTTATCGTTATCCAAACTCAGTTTTCCATCTTTAAGCTGGGCAACACGCTGGTGAAGGTTTTTCATTCCTATGCCTTGTCCAAAGCCTTTATCTAATACTTCTTTGGGAAAGCCAATGCCGTTGTCTTTAACTTTAACAGTTAGCCTTCCTTGGTTCGTCGTTATTGAAATTACGATGTTGAGAGAGATTTTCTTAGCGTTGTGTTTTACGGCGTTTTCAACAATGGGTTGTAAGATTAACGGCGGAAGCTCTATGCCCTCGATTGTTTCCGGCAGTACAAATTCAATATTTAACCTGTCGCCAAATCGTGCCTTTTCGATAGCAATGTATTTGTTAATGACGTCGATTTCTTTTTGGAGTGACACAACTTTAGCGTCTGCGGTGTCCAGCGAGTAACGCAGAATGTCTGCTAACTCATGTAATACATCGTCAGCCAGATCAGGGTTGGTATGAATATAAGCCGATATAGTGTTTAAGCTATTAAACATAAAATGAGGGTTGAGTTGATATCTTAATGTGGCTAACTGTGCTTCCTTGCGGGCGTGCTTTTCACTGTTTGCTTTGCGATTAGTTTCAATAAATCGGCAAACGAAATAAATAGGCGTTGACCAAATGAACCCTCCGAAGAAGACAAAGCCGCCCATGCTGCAGTAGTCACTATAGGCCAGTTGTAAAACCTGATCAGTGACGAACATGCCAAAAGTCAGCGAAGCAAAAGATATCAACCACTCTGCAAGCGTATTCTGACGCCAAAGACTTCTTAACTTCAGTATTAGAGAGCCTGCAAACCAAACAGGAAGCCAGTAGAAGCACACGAACCAAATGGTACCTGCCTGAAGAGTTTCCCAAGAAACCGGAGACGCGCCTACTAATATAAGGCCCAGTACGTAGCAAGTGTCGATGATTAATAAGGCGAAAAAACTGTATCGAAAGAATGGATGCTTCAGCATAGGTTTTTGTACTAACTTAATTTGAATTTATTGTTGTTAAACAAGCTCTCGAACGATAATGATTCGAGGGCAATGCTTTTGTTTTAGTAGTATTCAATAGAGCTTAACACTAATGCGTTGTCGTTATTACCCTGACTGGTTTGCGAGCGCCATAATAAGCTCAACCCTGACAACTGCTTAGCTGACCACTCTATAGGGGCTCCAAAGCCGACTTGCTTTAGACTGCTGAAAGGGATTTCAACCGTCTTCCAGTCTGAAGATGGAAGAAGCATGGTTGTGAAGTGATCCCAATCTTTGACTTTCGCATGGTACAAAGAAAAGTGAAAAGGTGTTTTTGAACCTTTATATGTAAGTCTAACCCCGGTGAAACTAGAAGCATCCGCTGGTTTATTGAATACTATCTCAGCCCCACTCCATGCACCGAAGTTTGTTGGTTTACCTAGAGTCGTTGTGATTGAAACACCATCTTTTATTGGTTCAACCTTAGCTGTTGAACTGCCTGATAATGCTGAATCGCTCAAAGAATGCCATTGCGTGCTTCTATCTAGGTTATCAATGGTGTTCGCTGTGACTTTTTTAGCTTCAACTTTGACATGACACTCGGCACCCAGAGGTGTTGTTTGTTGGTTCGTTTGCATTAAAAGCTGACGATCAACGGAATCCCCCGATTTGTATATAGCATCAATGGAAGAAAGATGTTTTAGGTCATCCAAAGGGTTTTGCTGTAATAGACTGAATGTCGCTTCATGCCCTTTTGCGAATCCACCAATGCTTTCATCTTGTCCTAGTATTCTGGCAGCATTTGAAGTAGCTGCATTGATAACTTGTGCAGGTGTTAACCCCGCTGTTTGCAGTGCTCTTAGCTCGTTGTGCAGACCAACGCCGTGCAATGTATATGGATTACCGGCGTCAGAACCTGCGCCTATCAAAACTCCCGCATCATGAAGCCTCTGAATATTCTGATAGGCAATATCTCGTCTTTTCCACGACATCTCTTTCCACAAGGGAACAGAAGGAACTTCTTTGAATAGACAATTTAGCAGCTTGTCATGAACGCTTGTTAGTAAATCAGATTGATGGCTGACGCCTTGTTCGTGTTTCTCATAACTATGGTTATGCATAACAGCTAGAGTCGGTATGTAACCTACCTTGTTATCTAGCATAAGTTGAATAAATTCATCGTCAATGGGCTCATTGTTTATACCATGAGCTAGCGCTGTTGCACCTGCTCGTATCGCTCTTTTGGCATCCTTGAGTGACGATACGTGCACAAAATAAGGGAGGTTAGCTTCCTTGGAATGTTTTCCAATAATGGCGAGCTGTTCATCTGTTAGCGTTGGTCTGCTTCTGCCGAACGATTCGATAACGGCTTTGGTTAGATGTGGTTTTCTATCGATATGTTGCTGCCACAGTTTCTCAATGGACGCGTTATCTGTGACCTCTAACGCACTTCCACCAAACTGCGTTCCATGCCCACCAGGATTAGTAAATAAAGTACCTGCATAGAATAGGTTAGGCGTTGCGTTACTTTCTTTTAATTTTTCAGCCTCGTTTAACGTTGTGTCGAACGAAAACAAATCTGCGATATGAGTGACACCTAAATACAGATTTGTATTGAACGCAGCGGAAACGGGAAGATATTGAAAATCGGCACCAAAATTACTGCCTGAGGATCCGAGGTGAACATGCAGATCCGTTAAGCCAGGCACAGCATACTTCCCTTGTGCATCAATGGATTCATCGGCGGCCTTGGGGGCTTTTGCCATTTCAGTGACGTCGATGATTTTTCCATCGTCGATGTAAAGTCGGCTAGGTTGTGTGAATTGACCGCTATCGGACTGATAAAGTCGAACATTGTCGATTCTCAAATCTATTGCATTAACAGTGCTCGATAAAATACAAGCTGCTGAGAATAAGATAGATAATGGTTTGATTTTATTAGCCATAATTTGAATCCTTGATGTTTAATCTTGAACTCAAATTATGCTTAATATGCTGTTCTGTCCGTCGTTTACCTCTGAATCGACATTATTGATGGCTGAATCGACAAAAAAGTATGCTGACCTTTATAGCGGATAAGGGCGCTATTGAACCAATAACGATTCCAATTCATTTAAAGCCTGTTGTTTATCAAAAGATTTTGCTGATGCAAATGCGGCAGCTTCTGCTTGTTCTGCACGTTGTTGATGAATACCTTCCAGCCGTGGAATGATTTCGGCTATTTCCTGCATCTCTTCGAACTCACCGTTGCAATGCAGTGCTATGTCACACCCAGCTTCCAAAGCACCTGTTACTCTATCCTGAATACTGCCGGATAGTGCTTTCATATTGACGTCGTCGCTCATGAGAAGCCCTTGGAACCCCATATCGCCGCGAATAACTTCATTGATCACTTTAGGGCTTAGCGTTGCAGCTGCATTTGCATCTACATTTTCATACACGATGTGGGCCGACATAAACATGCTTTCCTGATTGAAGGCCTGGAATGGTTGAAAGTCAGAAGCACGAAGTTCTTCTGCGGTGGCATTTACGCGAGGTAATTCGAAGTGACTATCAGAAGTTGCTCGGCCGTGCCCCGGAACATGTTTAACAACAGGAGCTACCCCCGCGTGTTTTAGACCTTCGACAACTTGATGTGCCAAGGCAATCACAGATTCCGCGTTGTCGCCATATGCTCGCTCAGTCACTATGGGAGAGGCGTTGGGTTTCGCTACATCAACCATAGGTGCACAATTGACGTTGATTCCTAAGGTTTTGAGGTCATGACCAATTAATCTGTAATTGAGGTACATGGCTCGCAGTGCCTTCTTGGGTTCTTGGAGATACATCTCGGCGAAAAGTGTTGGGCTTGGTGGAAGTCGCCAGAAGGTTTCTGGAAGCCTTGAAACACGGCCCCCTTCCTGATCAATTAAAATAGGGACGTCATTTCTTTCAACTGTATTTTTCATACTCGCAACGAGCTGAGCCAATTGTGTCGGAGACTCAATATTGCGCGAAAATAAAATAAATCCCCAAGGTTTAACTTGTTTGAATAATTGGATTTCTGCGGGGGTTAGTTCTAATCCGTGACAGCCGAAAATAACGCGACTTGAAGACACACTCATTGTGGAAAGCTCTATTGATAACGTAAAGTAGATACTATACGCAATACTCACTATGAGATAAAACAGGTAACTGAGTGAATTCCGGATTTTCAGTACTGGATTGGATAATCGTTGTGGCTTATTTATTGATACTTTTTGCTATCGGTAAATATTTCGCCAAAAAACAAGCCAAACAAACGCAAGATTTTTTCCTCGGCGAAAGGCAAATGTCGCTATGGGTTGTTGCTATCTCTGTATTGGCAACGACTCAATCTGCAGCAACTTTTTTAGGTGGCCCCGACCAGGGTTATGGTGGGAACTTTACCTATGTATCTAGCAATATCGGTGCGTTGATTGCCGTTGCTTTTGTTGTGCTTGTCTTACTGCCACGTTTCTATCAACTTAGAGTAACAACCGTTTATAACCTGCTTGAAACTCGTATTAGCTCTGGAGCTATGCGAGCCGCTGGTGGTATGTATTTAATCGGAAGAGTGTTTGCCAGCGGTGCCCGGCTTTATCTAGCCGCTATCGCTGTCTCTATGATTTTGTTTGCGAACGTTAATGCTAACAGCATTTTTATCTCAGCGTTATTAATGACCACTATAGGTTTTTTGATGACCTTTATGGGCGGAATACGCTCGGTTATTTGGAGTGACTTAGTCCAGTTTCTTATCTACATGTCTGCGGCGGTTGCAGCACTTTATAGCCTGGTTATGCATATTGATGTGGATTACAACACAATTATTGATGCGCTACAGAATGTGCCGGTAACTGGCACTGAGGATGCGTTAACTCAAAATAAGCTACAGCTCTTTGATTTGAGTTTAGATTTAACCAAGCCTTTCACTCTTTTATCTATTGTATTCGGGATCACACTGCTGTTGATTGGTAACTATGGCTTAGATCAAGATACGACACAGCGCTTATTAACGTGCAAGGATGAGAGTGAAAGTGGTAAAGCTCTTATCTTTTCAGCGCTTATCGCTATTCCAATTGGTTTTGTTTTTGTTGCAATAGGTCAAATGCTCTACCTGTTTTATCAACGTCCTGACCTTATGATTCAGGCAGCTTCATCTGAAGTACACCAGCTGTTTGAGGGGGAGCGAATTACCATTTTCATGCACTACATTCTCAATGAAATTCCCATTGGATTAAGAGGTTTTATGGTGGTTGGTGTGATATCAGCGGCTATATCGACGTTAAACTCTGGAATTAACTCTATGGCATCTGTAGCGATACATGATTTTTATAAGCCATGGTTAACAAAAAGCAAAGTGGTGGAGGATGCGCACTTTGTGTTCGCTGGGAAGGTTGCGATGGCGTTAGTTGGTTTCGCATTGTTCGCTATGTCGATATTGTGTTTCTATTGGCAACGTTACACTGAAATGCCGCTCTTAGACTTTGCATTATCTGTCATGGTGTTTGCGTATTCTGGGTTGCTTGGCGTGTTCTTCGTGGTTGTCTTCACAAAAAGAGGTTCCGAGATGTCTGTGTATCTCGCATTAGCAACCGGTTTTCTCGTTTCTCTTATCCAGCAGCCCTATATTGTTGAATTTATTGGATTGCCGACTGTTATTGGAGCCATGGCATTTACCTGGAAGCTTTGTATTGGCACTTTACTGGTTTTTGTTGTTTGTATTTTAGGTAGCCGAGAGCGAGGTGTTCAAATTCTTAGTCAGGAAAACTGATTTTCCCCATACTCGTATTAGGTAAGTTGGGCTGATTGTTCGCAAACGTTTCTGAAGAGCCAGATAGGCACTCATTGGCGAGTAACGCAAACAACATGGCTTCTTTTGCATCGGGATTAACGCCTAGTTCATTTGTAGATTTTATCCTGAGCGAAGGGTGTAGGGATTTTAAATTTTCTAGTAACAGTGGGTTATGGATGCCACCACCACTGGCATAAACGACTATATCATCAAGCTGCGGGTGACATTTAACCAGAGCATTGTAGATACACTCTGCTGAAAAGTAATTCAATGTCGCCATGCAGTTTTCTATACCCAAGTCGCTGCAATTTGCTTTTTGTTTTGACTCTTCCAAGTATCCCAAATTGAATAGCTCAGGCCCTGTTGTTTTTGGGAATTTCTGTGTAAAGAATGAATGATCGTGGAGTGCGTTTAACAATTCCAGGTTGACGGAACCCGCTTTTGCAATCTTGGCGTCTTTATCATAGCTATTTGCACTACTGGCCTGTTGTGCAAGAGCATCCATCATAGTATTGCCTGGACCAATATCTGTGCTGAAAGTCTGATCAATATCCCTGGATTTGGGCAAGTAAGTTAAGTTCGCGATACCGCCAATGTTCAGCATGATACGATTTTCATTGGGATTAGAGAAGATCAGATAATCACCATACATGACCAAAGGCGCACCCTGCCCACCGGCTGCTATGTGCTTTTGCCTGAAATCACTGATAGTCATAATCCCTGTTTCGTGAGCGATATGATCTCCATCACCTATCTGTAAGGTAGCGTTAGGCATATTGGATAATTGATGGTGGTCGATAGGACTGTGATAAATGGTTTGTCCGTGACTAGCAATGCAGTCGATATCGTCATGTCTAATGGTTTGGTTCTTTATAAATTGGTTTATCATTTGACCGTGCTGACGACCAATCCACGCATTTATTAAGGTTAAGTGTTGTATGTCACCTTGGCGCTTAGAGAATATTTTCTGGACGTTCTCGCGGTATTCTTGACCATATTCGATGGTCTGAAAAGCTTCTAATCGTATTTTGGTATGGACCTCCGAATCCGTAATCCTGCACAGGGCGATATCTAAGCCGTCAAGTGAAGTTCCGCTCATAAGACCGATGATCAACCTTTCTTTTTTTTGGGCGGTGTTAAAGAGCTTTTGAATATGGGAGTGCATAGTACTCAGTTGAGAGATCAGTTTGAGGATATATTATTCCCTTTCTCAAAGTGCATAAAGAGCAACAGGCACTAATCTGTTCCCATTTACTTCGATTAAGTCATCCCGTTAAAGGAAGTTTCGAGTAGCTGAATAAAAACTGAACACCCAAAGTAATTAGACTAAAGGATAGCGTTATTGGAATTTACTTTTAAAAAAGTCGCCGAACACGCTAATTTTCTGGCTTTACGGCAACTTTTTTTAGTAAAAAGCTAGGTTTTTGGCCTTTATTTTGCTCTAATCCTATATGAATAATTAAATCAATAATTTACGAGTATGCAATCGGGGTGGAAACAATTTTTAAAGCGGCGATTTGCTAGCGCTTCTGAATACCAATGCTTGGGTATTCATTATTGCCGTAAAGGACTATCTATATCTGTTTTTAAAGCTCACGGCGATCGGTCCGTTTGGGTTATGCAGCATTTTATTCCAGTAGAAAACTGGCAATCTGAACTCGAGAGCTGGGTTAAGCAGAACAAACTCACTAAAACACCTACCTATTTATTTTTATCGACGGATCACTATGAGTTGGTTCAAGTTGATAAACCTACCGTTGCAGATGAAGAAATTGCTCAAGCGTTGCGCTGGAGTGTCCAAGACTTAGTTGCGCTTGAAGGCGATTTGGCCGTCGATTATTTTGAGGTGCCTGCTCAGCCTACAGGCGCTAATAAAATTAACGTTGTTGTTAGCCAAGCACAGGATATTAAAAACCTTAGTGAAGGCATTGTTAACAGTGAATTGACGCTACGTCAAATCAGTGTAGCCGAACTTGCAGCGTGTGATCTCCTATATGGTCAAGAAGAGCCTTGCGTTTCGATTACTCAAGAAGCAGGACAAGATGTTTGTCTTAGCATAGTCAAAGATGGCCAGCTTTATTTTAGCCGAAGGCTGCGAGGGTACGACAATATTAAAAGCTTTTCCCCCGATGAGTTAAGAATGGGGAGTATTGATAATTTAACGTTGGAAGTTCAGCGTTCAATGGATTACTTCGAGAGTCAGCTGAGGCAAGCAGCGATAAGAAAAATTGTTGTGAGTATGGAAAGTCCTCACTTAAATGTTATCTGTGACATTATGCGTGAACTAACGTTGATCGATGTCGAGCCTCTGGCATATACCTTTGGGGTCGACGATAGCATTCCCGTCAAAGACGTCTTCCATTGTAGTCTAGCTGCAGCAACAGCTAATCAGTTGATTGAGGGTGAAGTGTGAAGACGCGCGTTAACTTATTCTCTGACGAGTTCAAACCTCAGTACATGTTGATTACTTTAGGCTTCGCCGGCGTGGTTTGGACCATTACTGTTTTGGCTATCGCTATATTCACTTTTGTCGCCTATTCGTCTTGGCGTATACATGCAGATATTGCGGAACCTTTCGTCTCTCAATATGAAGAGAAGCAAAGTATGATCAATGTGCTGACAGAAACGAGAGATGGGCGTTTGAATGATGAAACACTTATGGCTCGTGTTGAGGTCCTCCAAAAGCAACTCGATGCACGCTTGTTACTTATCAATGAGCTAGAGAAGAAAGAGCAGCTTAAAAACCAGGGCTTTTCGAGCCTGTTAACAGATCTCGCTGAATATCATAAAGACGGTGTGTGGCTGAAACGCATTCGAGTTTCAGAGCAACAAATGCAGTTATCAGGCGGCGCGTCTGATGCAGCCATAGTTCCGCAATGGATTAATAGTTTAAAGCAAGCTGATTACTTTGCAGGCAGAAAGTTTGCTGCAGCAACAATGTATCGCGATGAATTAGATGCGCTACAATTTGAACTAGGTGCTGAGCTAACCCCATTGATTGGAGGTGCTGAAGCCGATGAATAGGTTTGATGTCGTCAACGAAAAGTTCAACATGCTCAACCTGAGGGAGCGTGTGCTGATCGTTATCTCTGGTGTCGTTTTGCTGATAGCCATGGGATATGTATTAGCTATTGAACCCTTTTACATCAAAAGTGATTTACTGCAAAGGCAAACAACACAGAGGCAAGTCGATATTGGACGTTTCCAAGAGCAGATAGAAGCACTTGAGAAGGTTTTAGCTGACGATCCAGATGCACCATTAAAACTTCGCGTCGAGCAGATTAACAGCGACATTCAAGCACTAGAAAAGCAGTTAGAGAACCATACGTTTGACTTGATTCCTGCTGAGGAAATGTCTGATGTATTAGAGCAAGTACTGAGTCGAACTAAAGGATTGAAGCTACTTGAGTTGTCATCCATAGCGCCTGAACAGCTCTTAACACCAGAAAATGAACCAAATGAGGCCGCTCAGGACTCTTCTCAGGTAAATTTATACCAGCACGGGGTTAAAATTGTTGTTGAAGGTAGTTATTTTGACGTACAGCGTTACCTGACAGAAATTGAGCGACTCCAATGGCGTTTTTATTGGCGCCAGTTTGATTATCTGGTTGAAGAATATCCCGCTGCTCGTGTTCAGATCGAGTTATACACTGTTAGCACTAGTGAAGCTTTTATAGGAGCTTGACCTTGAAGATATTAAATAGACAAATCTGGTCGATGTCTGCTGGGTTACTAGGTTTAGCGTTGGTAGCAAATGCAGTGGCGCAAACAAAAGTATTGCCTGACCCAACTCGACCACCTGTTGTAAATTCTACTGAGTCGATAGCAACCTCGGCAGCAGAAGGGCAATTATCGACAGTCGCAAAGCTAACAGCGGTCTTTATTCAACCCAATAACCGAACAGCCGTTATTAATAACGATATTGTTGTTGAAGGCCAAGTTTGGAACGGTATGCAGATACTGGAAATACATCCGCAAAAGGTAGTGTTAACGAGTGAAAATGGTATTCAGGAACTTCTTCTTAATGACCTTAATATTAAAAAAGAGGCATATAATGAACTCTAATCGTCTCTTTACTGCAATTTTGTGTCTGACATTGTGGGGATGTCAGTCAAAACCAGAGACTCAACCGGTTGCTGCGTTGGAAGAGGCGTTAGCGCAAATGGAAGCTGAGGAAAAAGAGGGATTACAAGAAATAC
Source organism: Alteromonadaceae bacterium M269 (assembly GCA_004353515.1). Classification (GTDB taxonomy): domain Bacteria; phylum Pseudomonadota; class Gammaproteobacteria; order Enterobacterales; family Alteromonadaceae; genus M269. The sequence continues at coordinate 47,760 of SMNZ01000009.1, forward strand.
CGAGTGCAGTGACTCAAGCATTGCAGTCTTCTGGGGATACCGATGAGACCTCGGGTCTTTTTGGTGAAACCAAATTCGATATTAAAGCGGATCAAGTTGAAGCTAGGACCTTTTTTGCTAACCTCGTAAGTGGAAGTCCATACAGTGTAGCGATACACCCTGAGGTTCAAGGGCAAATTACCTTAGATCTAAAACAAGTGCCTTTATCAGAGGTGTTTGATTTAGTGGCCGATATTTACGGGTATGACATTCAACGTAAGCGCAATGTCTACCGAGTTTTTCCTGCAGGCATGCGTACAGAGACCTTTGTTGTTAATTATCTTCAGTTGCAACGTATTGGTATTACTCAATCTAGTGTGACGTCTGGTGGTGTTACTCAAACTGGTGGTGGAGCTAACGGCAATGGCAACAATAACAACCTTAATGGTGGTTTTGGTGGCAACAACAACTTTAGCGGCAATAACCTAGGTGGAAATAATTCGCTAGGTGGCGGCAATATTGGCGGTAATAACAATATTAACGGCACTAATATCGCTACAGTCTCAGAAACTGACTTTTGGACAAACCTTAGAGAAACGCTTGAAACATTGATAGGCGAAGAAGGTGGAAGGGCTGTGGTTGTCTCACCACAAGCTGGCTTAGTCACAGTTCGTGCAATGCCTGATGAGATAAGAGCTGTTAAGGCTTTCTTGAATACCACCGAAGAAAATATCCAGCGCCAAGTGATATTAGAAGCTCGCATCTTGGAAGTTTCTCTTGAAGATGGTTATCAACAAGGGATTAATTGGACTCAAATATTGTCAAATGCAGGAAGTACTGATTTCCAATTCTCTCAGACAACAGCTGCATTAGGTAATGATACGAGTGCCGCTTTGGGGGGTGTGACCAATTTAGCTTTTGTTAATCAGGACTTTAGTGGTGTGATATCGCTACTGTCAACGCAGGGTAATGTTCAAGTCCTATCTAGCCCACGTGTAACAGCAACCAATAATCAAAAAGCCATTATTAAGGTGGGCGATGATCAGTACTTTGTGACCGATATTTCTAATCAAAGCACTATTACTGCGGCTGCAACGCAAACGACGCCTAATATAGAACTAACGCCTTTCTTTTCCGGTATTGCATTGGATGTCACTCCTCAGATTGATGAGTTAGGTAACGTGATGTTGCACGTGCATCCGTCAGTTATTGAGACGCAAGAACAGGAAAGAGTTATCACGCTGAACCAAGAACAATTTATTTTACCTCTGGCGCAGAGCAATATCCGTGAGTCTGATACCGTGATTCAAGCGCGCTCTGGTGAGATAGTTGTTATTGGTGGATTAATGCAATCTATCATTGAAAAAACGAATTCAAAAACACCGTTATTAGGCAGCATTCCAGGACTTGGTGAGTTATTTAAGAGTCGCCGTAGTGCTAAAATTAAGAAAGAGCTTATCATCTTAATAAAGCCTACCGTTGTTGGCGCACATACATGGAAGCATGAAATTAAGAAAAGCAGGGAGCAAATGGCTGACTGGTTATATGTGAACTAGTGCCATGTATCTTTATCATTTTGGTTTAAAAGAGTTACCGTTTACGCTAACGCCGAATACGAGCTACTTCTTTGGCTTGCCTAGCCATAAAGAAGCGCTTCAGGTGTTAACAACGGCTCTAAAAACTGGAGAAGGCTTCATCAAAGTTACCGGTGAAGTCGGAACCGGGAAAACCTTGATTTGTCGCAAGTTGCTCAATGAGCTTCCTGATCACTTTGGTCTTGCGTATTTACCTAACCCAAATTTGTCTCCTGAAGAATTGAGACGCGAAGTTGCGGCAGAATTAGGTGTAAATATTAGTGGTGACGTGAACCAGCAGGAGTTTACGCGCCTCATACATGAAAGACTGATTCAAATTAATCGAGCCAATAAATCTGTTGTACTTATTATTGACGAAGCTCAAGCCTTACCTAACGAGAGTATTGAGGCCTTGAGACTGTTTACCAACCTGGAGACCGAATCCCGTAAGCTCATTCACGTTGTACTCTTCGGGCAACCAGAATTGAATGACAAGTTGAATCTGCCTGAATTAAGGCAGTTAAAGCAGCGTATTACCTTTAGTTATGAACTCAAAGCCATGGATTTGGATCAGCTGAAGCAATACGTTAAGCACCGTATGACGGTGGCTGGTTTTAAAGGCGGTGAGGCGTTTAATGACCGCTGCTGTAAAAAGTTATACAAGGCAACAAAAGGAACGCCAAGGCTAGTGAACGTGCTGTGCCACAAAGCCTTGATGCTGGCTTATGGCGAAGGTAAAAGTCACGTTGAGCATAGCCATGTGGTGTTGGCAATTAAAGATACTGAAGCAACTTTTGTTTCTAGTCATAAGTTACTTTGGTTTAGTTGGTCTTTGTTAATTATTATCGCGATAGCAGGAGCAAGTACTTACTACTTATACCCAGAGGTGTGGGCATGAGTGTAGTTAATAAAATGCTTAACGATTTAGAAAACCGTGAGCAACAACAAGGTGTTGTAGCAGATTATCAGCCTCCTGAGAAAAAGAGGTCTCCATTAGTTTGGTTCTTGTTAATAGCTCTACTTATTGTGGCGGGGGCCGCTGCTTATATGCAGTTCGGTGCAGAGTTTTTGAAGCAAAGTGAGACTAATACTGTTGTGCAGACCGCTGTCACTCCTCAACCCCAACCTGATGTTGTTCACACCAAAAGCGTAGGTTCGGAAACTGAAAATGAGGCACCGAGAGAAGTTTCATCTCGTGTTAGTCAAGCCTCTATCTCGTCGTTGGCTAAGATTGCTGAGCAGGATGCAATCAGGAACCAACAAGGTGAATCTGAAGAGCAAAGTGTTAGTACTGAGAGTCTTGATAATACCGACAGTGCTCTAGCTGAGCCTGAGGCGGTAGATAACCAGTCAGCTCAATCGCGGTTAACTGAGAACGCAGAAACAAGTGTTCAAACTCCCAGTGAAAACACGACTGTAGAATTAGAAGTGACTGAGCAGCCAGAACCTTCCATTGCTCAGGCCGAAGTTACTCCATCAAGCAATAAAGTCGGCCAAGATGAACCTTCTGAACCAGAGCCACGATCCTCAATGGCTGTTAAGCCGTCAGAAATTAACCGTGACAGTGTTGAAGATATCAAGTTGTTAGCCCAGAAAGCATTAGCGGATAAGAACAGTCCTCAGGCGATAAATCTTTTGAGTCAGGTACTTAATGAACAGCCGGATAATGTGAATGCTCGTAAGCAGCTAGCATCGTTGTTTTTTGCTAATGGCGAATCAGGAAAAGCGGAGACGCTATTAAAATACGGTTTAGAACTTAATTCACAGCAGCACGACATTAGGCTCATGTTGGCAAGACTCTATCAACTCAGTAAAAGGAATATCGAGGCTTTGAGTCTTTTAAGTGAGGTATCTCCTGATATCGTGCTCAATATTGATTATTACGGTCAACGTGCCTCATTGGCACAACAACTAAAGTCTTTTGAGCAAGCGCGAGAAGATTATTCAGCGCTGACATCTGTTGAACCTGAGCAGGCAAAATGGTGGTTAGGGTTAGGCATTTCGGCTGATAGTTTGAGTCAAACAGAGTTGGCCAGTGATGCCTATCGCAGAGCTCTTTCTTATAACCAGCTAGATGCGTCGGTCGCTAATTTTATGCAAAAGCGCCTTCGGGACTTAGGGAGATAACGATGCAGCCTAAATTAAAAATGCGCTTAGGTGACCTGCTGGTTCATGAAAAAGTTATATCGTCTGAACAATTGCAACAAGCGTTGAGTTCGCAAAAAGAAACAGGGCGAAAACTAGGGCATACGCTTGTCGATCTGAATATGGTGACGGAAGACAGGCTTCTCAGCTTCTTAGCGCAACAACTGAATGTTCCTCTGATTGATATTTCTCAAAAGCAGCTCAGCACTCATACTGTGAAGTTGTTACCTGAGGTTCAAGCCCGCCGCTTTAGGGCTCTGGTGTTAGAGGATTTAGGCGACAAATTATTGGTTGGCATGGGTGACCCGGCTGACCTGGCTGCTCTTGATGCGATTAGTAATATCCTGCCCAAACCAGTTACTGTGGCCGTTGTTAAAGAAGCGCAGTTGCTCAACGCGTACGATAACGTTTACCGTCGCACCGATGATATTGTTGCTTTTGCGAAAGAGCTCGGTGAAGAAACGTCGGATGAGGGCGATTTTGAGTTCATCACGGGTGCTACTGGCGAGCAAGACACAGCTGTAGCTAGGCTTCTTCAATCCATTTTTGAAGATGCTGTGCAAACAAAAGCTTCTGATATTCATATAGAACCTGATGAAGGCATGCTGCGAATTCGACAACGGGTCGATGGTGTGCTGCAAGAGAATACTATTCCAGAGCGTAATATCGCGTCTGCACTGGTATTAAGATTGAAGTTGATGTCAGGACTCGATATCTCGGAGCGTCGTCTGCCGCAAGATGGCAGAACACAGATTAAGATAAAGGGGCACTCGATTGATGTTCGTGTCTCTACTATGCCTGTTCAAAATGGCGAGTCTGTGGTTATGCGTTTGCTTGACCAATCTGCAGGTATATTGACGCTTGAGCAAACCGGTATGCCAAATACCATGTTGCATCGCTTCCGTAAGTTGCTACATCGACCGCATGGCATGATCTTGGTTACTGGACCTACGGGCTCTGGTAAAACAACAACCCTGTATGGTGCGTTGAGTGAACTCAATCAAGCGTCAGTTAAAATCATTACGGTTGAAGACCCTGTGGAATATCGTTTGCCACGGATTAATCAGGTACAAACGAACAAGAAAATTGGGCTCGATTTCTCGAACGTATTAAGAACCACATTACGTCAAGACCCTGACATTATCATGGTCGGTGAGATGCGTGACCATGAAACGGTCGAAATTGGATTGCGAGGCGCTTTAACAGGTCACTTAGTTTTATCTACGCTGCATACCAATGACGCTATCAGTAGTGCGATTCGCCTTTTAGATATGGGAGCCCCGGGCTATTTGGCTGCCAGTTCATTGCGAGCCATAGTGGCACAACGACTAGTCAGACGTAACTGCGACAACTGCCAAGTGGATTATGAGCCTAACGCCGAAGAGCAAGTTTGGCTTTCAAGTCTTGATAGTGATATGTCTAACGTACGGTTCAAGCGAGGCACCGGTTGTCAGAACTGTAACCATACCGGATACCGGGGACGTGTGGGCGTGTTTGAACTGTTAGAAATGACAGAAAGCATGATGAATGCGCTTAAGAATAATGATACCACCGAGTTTAGTCAGGTTGCTCGATTGAGCCCAGGTTATGCGCCTCTGGCTAAGATGGCATTAACCTACGCCAAAATGGGAATTACATCGGTTGATGAAGTGCTCAAGCTAATCGAAATGGTTGCAGAGGATGAAGTCGTCGAAGAGACAGAACAAACGGTTGAAGCTGAAGTTAAGGGCGATGAATCAGAAGGTTTGTCACTAGAGGTAGAACCTAATGGCTAAATTCAATTATACCGCGAGAAGTGCCAATGGCGCTCTAACGAGCGGTACATTGGAAGCTGCCGATCAGAATGCTGCTGCACAAATTTTGTTTAGCCGTAGCGTAACCCCTATTGATATTAAGCTACAGACAGGCCGTGAAGCTTCTACCGACAATAGTTCAGATGACGAAGTTATATCGTTCTGGGTGAAGAAAGTATCACTCGAAGATTTGGTGATTTTTGCCAGACAAATGTATTCCCTGGCAAAGTCAGGTATACCCATACTGAGAGCTGTTAATGGATTAGCTGACAGCACTAACTCTAAGCGTATGCGCGTTGCGTTGATTGATGTTTCGCGTCAATTGGAAAGAGGTAGAAACCTGTCTAGTGCTTTGAATGGTCACCCTGAAATCTTTAACCAACTCTTTGTTAGCATTGTTCATGTTGGTGAGAACACAGGTAACTTAGATCAAGCATTTCTGCAATTGTCTGAGTACTTAGAAAGAGAACAAGAAACTCGTAAACAAATTAAGTCTGCGACGCGATACCCGATGTTTGTGATGATCGCTATTGTGATTGCTTTGGTCGTTATGAACATCTTCGTTATTCCTAACTTCGCCAACCTCTTTTCGCGCTTAGGTGCAGATTTACCTGTCATGACCAAGTTCTTGATAGGCATGTCCAATGTGTTTGTGAACTACTGGCAATTTATGCTGGTTGGTGTTGTAGCGCTCGTCTTTTTTATTCGGCGATACCTAAATACTGAAAGTGGTCGTTATCGTTGGGACAGAATGCAGCTCAGGCTGCCTGCTGTGGGCGATATTATTGAACGTAGTTTGCTGGCACGTTTTTCGCGCAGTTTCTCGATGATGGTGTCATCGGGTGTACCCATGACAAGCGCATTGAATTTGGTGGCGGATGCCGTATCCAATGCCTATATGGCCGACAAAATTATTGGTATGCGTTTGAGTATTGAAAAAGGCGAGAGCCTTTCACGTGTTGCGTTAGCAAGTGGTTTGTTTACGCCACTTGTATTGCAGATGATTAATGTTGGGGAAGAAACCGGAAGGGTCGATGAGCTCTTAGCTGATTCTGCTGAATACTATGAGCGAGAAGTCGACTATGACCTTAAATCTCTAACATCGAAGATAGAACCCATATTGATCGGTGTTGTTGCCATTATGGTTTTGGTGCTAGCACTTGGAATATTCACACCTATGTGGGATCTCATGGGGGCGTTCCGTGGCCGTTAAGGGCGAATACAGACAACACACGTTATTGATTAACTGTGTGATTGTCATTGCGTTTTTTGCCTTGATAAGCACCTTGGTTTGGTATCTGTATGAAAGTGAACCAGATATGGAACGAACAGCCATGGAAGTGCTTAAAAAACAATTTGCTACCAGTGTGACTAATGCTCATTGGCAATGGCGAGCAGAAGGTGAGCCTAACCGAATTGTGTTGGTTCACTATGATGCTGAAGGTAAAGAAACAAATAGGCGCCCGATTGAAATGGGACACCTTGGTTACCCTAGGGTAGAACCTAGTAGTGCGGGATGTGGGAAATTATGGCGAATGGTATTGGACATTCCACTTACCATAAACAGAATGAAAGTCTATGCCGAGTATTACGATGGCATAGCGATTAACGACAACGTACTAGATTCATATTGTCGTTTTAAGTTGTTAAATGGCCCTCAATTTGATTACAAGATTTATCGTGGTCAGATTGTTAAGTAGCGCACCTAAGATCAAAGACTCTAGTGTGATGCGATTTTATTTTATTGATGTTTTGAGGATGCAATGATGCGTAAATCAACCCAAGCTGGTTTCTCATTAATTGAGCTAGTGATAGTGGTAATCATATTAGGCTTATTGGCTGCGACGGCCTTACCTCGCTTTTTAGACGTCACTGAAGATGCAGAAGATGCGACAACTGAGGGTGTTGCTGGTGGTTATGCAACAGGAGTGGGCTTAATACGAGCGCAATGGGAATTAGAAGGGCGACCTCAGGATAATGGCGGCGCCAATGCAACTTTTGTCACCATTGGTGGCATTCAGCTAGGTGTTGATAGAGATACCGGGTACCCAACGGGCTCGCTACTTAACGATAACAGTTCGGAAGATGTTCAAATTACCTCCGCAGACTGTGAGAGCATTTTTAATCTTATTTTACAAAGTGCGCCACCTATTAGTGATAACTTCGCAGATGTGGCTTTCGATAACTTTAGATATTTCACCAATGTAAGCAATGGCACAGGTACAGAGGGCAACGACGTCTGTTTTTATTATCTGATACAGACTATTCGTAATGCGCCTATTGAGCCTACAGACACAACGGTCGGTAACGGTTTTTTATATGACCCAAGAATCGGTCAGGTTGTGGTGTTTAGTAACAACCAATAATACGACTAAATAGCTATTGATTAATGTGAACGAAGATTTGATGCTTTAAAGGTATAGACATCACCAGTTTTTAGGGATTTATTTGCGACTTTTTATTTTAATACTGAGGAAATAACCATGAAAAAACCACAACAACAAAAAGGTTTTACGCTAATTGAATTGATTATCGTAATTATCATTTTGGGCATATTAGCTGTTACAGCAGCACCAAGATTTCTTGATCTAAGCTCAGATGCTCGTACTTCTGCTATGCAGGGGGTTTTAGGGGCAGTCCGTTCGAGCTCACAGATTGCGCATGCAGCATTACTTGTACGTACTGGAGATGTAACTATTGAAGGTGTTGCGATACAAACAACCACTCCAGATGTGCAAGCAATTGGCGACTATGCATTAGCTGAAGATATGTGTGATTTGATCGGTTTAACTACGGATGATGGAGCAGCTGGAGCAATTGGTACGCAAGGGACACCTGGTACTCAAGAAGATGGCGATTCACTAGATTGTGCTGTAGCTAGCAATGTGCTTACTATAACTGACAATGCTGCGACTGATCCCGCTACATGCGTTGTTACATATGCAGAAGCAACAGTCACTGGTACGGCTCCTAATATAGTGATTACACCACCAGTTATTGGAGCTGTTATTACTGGTTGTTAATTGTTGGTTAATAGCTGGGTTCAGTTAACAAGTATTAACTAAAGAATAGTCAGTGTAGAGGTAATATGATGAAGTCTGGTTTTACGCTAGTTGAGTTAGTCGTCACCATCATTATTATCTCTATACTAGGTACTTTCGCCTTTTCTCGGTTTGCGGGTAATACGGGATTTTCCGAAGTCACGTTTCAAGAAAGGCTAGTGTCAGCATTGCGCAATATCCAGCAACGCGCAATGCAAGACACACGAACTGCAACTATCTATCAATTTAACTTTTCTACCTCTCCTCCGGCCTTTGGTCCATCTACTGATTTAAGCGGCAGTACAACGATCTCGTTTGATGTTAATGAAGATTTTCTGTCGACCGATGGCTTTGATGAAATTAGTGGTGAAAACGTTAATCTGGTTCTGAGCGACCAATCTTCTTCTTTTACTTCGATTCGATTTAATTCTTTGGGTGTGCCGCTAACACTCAATGGTGCATCTGTCGTAGGGCAATGTGCTAATGGATGTCAGATTGATTTTGTCGGTGAACAGGTTGCGAGTGTTTGTATTGAATCGCAAGGTTATATTCGCAAATGCTAAAGTACTCTCGACACAAGGGGTTTACTCTTATTGAGCTTGTTATAGGTATCGTTGCTTTTGCCATCGTAATTACCTTGGTAACTGGTCTGATATTGCCCCAAGCTAGCCGCAGTATCGATCCTATCTTTCAGGTTCGAGCCACAGAATTGGCGCAAGGTTTATTAAGTGAAATAAATGCCAAAGCTTTTGATGAGTCATCAAATCAGTCAATTGGCGGCAGCGTACGTTGTAATGAAAATATTCCTGTCATCGATCCCGTAACGCGAGTAGAAACTCCGCCAGATACCGTGTTGGATGATCCTGGCGAATTCCCTTGTACACTATCAAGGGATTTAGGGAATGTAGAAGAAGTCCCTCCAGGCTCAGGTAATTTTGTTACTGAGACACGAGACCAATTTGATGATGTTGATGACTTTAATGGTTTGTCAGTATCTGGTGCAGGGATTGTGAATTCCTTAGGTGAGGGAATATCGCTAGGCGCGCTTAACCTTTACGAAGGTTTTCAAGTGCAGGTTAGTGTGTTTTATGACAGTAACTTTGATGGCATTAATGATGATGCTGGCAATACTGGCACTGTAAGTGGCAACGTAAAGTTTATTGGCGTCTTAGTGACAACGCCTAATAACGACACACTTCAATTTTCCAGCTACCGGACGAATTTCTAATGAAGTCTATTTCAAGAGCAGCTGGTTTTACATTAATTGAGTTAATCGCGGTCATCATCATTTTAGGTGTTGTTGGAACTGCTGTTATTAGCTTTATTGGCTTTAGTGCTCAGCTGTTTGTTGATGTTAATGAACGGGACAAAGTGTTAGCTGATAGTCGTTTTGTTGTGGAACGGTTAAATCGAGAATTACGCGATGCTATTCCGAACAGTGTGAGGGTTGCTGGCAATGGTTCCATTCATTGCCTCGAGTTCATGCCTATTGAATGGAGCACTTTTTATACGGATATACCAGCTTTTCCAGACGGTGCTGCTTCAACGATTCAGGCTGTTGAGCTTCAATCTAGCTTGGATGACTATACTTCTAATACCAGTCACTTTGTCCTCGTATATCCAGTATCCACTCAAGATGTTTATGGTAATAATAATAAACGCGTTCCATTGGCTAACATCACTGGTTCTGGCGTCTTGACGGTTAATCTAGGGGCTAGCATAGAGTTTGCTGCCGAATCTCCTGCTTCCCGGTTATATATTGGAGGGCAGCCAGTTAGCTACTGCGTTTCCAATGGACGTATTACTAGACACTCCGGTTATCAACTTACTGCTAATCAGCAGAGTATTTTGCCTCCGAATACCGGAGTTCTTATGGGGACTAATTTGCAAAATGTGCTGTCTAGTAATCCAACTAGTACGTTTTTGACCAATACAAATACCGATGATCCATTTCGCGTTTTTGAATCAACGCTTACTCGGAATGCGTTTGTTCATATTGTATTAAGATTTGCTCGCCAAGATCAGCCCAACGAAGTGGTCGTATTTAACAATGAAGTACATGTCGCCAATGTTCCCTAAAGCAAATCAAAGAAGTTTCTCATCTCTTGGTCGGCAAGGCGGTAGCATGTTGATAATTGCTGTCGTTGTTATGACTGTTATTTTACTTCTAGGACTAGCATTGACCCGTGTGTTAGCTTCATCGTCCAACGCTATTGTTTATGAAGTTTTTGGTGTTAGGGCGTTTAATGCTGCTAATGCCGGCTTAGAGCAAAATTTAGCGCGCGTTTTTAACACGCCAGGAAGTGTTCCACAAAACTTGTGTGACACCGTAACAAGTGGCGATGCAAGTCCTCCCGTAGGTAGCGGTAATACGATAGATTCAGCTGTTAGTTTTTCAAACTTTAGTTCTATTCCCGGGTTTGAAAACTGTCGTTTCGTATCGTCCTGTACTGTACAGAGTTTTACCGCAAATAGCGTAAATCAAAACTACTTTCGATTTACGAGTACAGGTGAATGCAGTTCCGATGGAATAGTGGTTAGTCGGACTGTAGCCGTAGATGCAAGGAATTAATCTGATGTATAGATTGATAGTCTTAGCGATATTGTTTCTTACAAGCTCAGCTGCGTTTGCAGCTACCATGTGTACGGATGTTTTTCCGGATGGGTTATCAACTCACGGTGGAGCCAATCGTATTGATTTTGGCTTTAACGCTCGGTTGATCAATAGCCCCGACAATATTCTTGATGCGAGGCGAATTGACGTTAACGGCGGTTCTACGATTCCGACCTGTAATTCGACTAATTGTCAGCAGTCTAATAATAGTTCTCCAGAGTTAGATCCCGGTAGTTTTCAAACAACGAATGTTAACCAAGATGTCAACATTGGGTTTCAGCAGAGCTTGACCATTGGCTCTGGAACGTTTTCTAACAATGAGTTCGATAGGGTAACGACAGGCTCGGAAGCGACACTCACTTTTTCTGATAACCATAATGAGTACTTCATTGATGAATTGACACTGGGTTTCAGTTCTGTATTGAATTTACAAGGCGGAGCGACTTACTGGATTAGAAGTTTGAGTGTAGGCAGTTCAGTCCAAGTGAATGTTCAAGGTAGTGGAACTGCTGTCGTCTATGTGAATAATAACTTTACTATTGGGTCAGCGAGTTTGTTTAATGCTGACAACTTATCGAGTCCCCGTGATTCCACAAGGCTTGCTGTCTATGGATTTAACAATGTCACCCTGAGTAGCCCTAGCACGTTCTCAGGTTATCTTTATGCTCAGAATAGAGTGAACTTAGGCTCTAGCGCTGCTATTTTTGGTGCAGTTAGTGCCAGACGAATCGATTTAAACTCAGATGCAACTGTCACGTTCAATCAAACGACAAACGGTCAACTTTCCTTAGGTACTTTTTGTGACAGCCTAATTGCTAATTATGAGTATGAAGAAGCAAATCCTACTGAAGATATCGCGAACGATAACAATGGTTCTTTCGTTGGTGGTGCAACTGATTTACGTTTAGCTGGCGCGACTAATAGTCAAACCTGTAGCGTATTAGATGTGCCCTTGAATCTAAGTATTGGTAATAACGATGCTTTTGAAACCGAGGTTAATGTAAGAGATCAGCTTGGCGATCAAGGCACCATTTCATTTTGGTATCGAAGTGATACCCCATGGTTCCAAGGCTTCTTTGGACGCGATAGAACGTTATTTGAAGCATCGATTCCCTTTGGAAACAATAACGATAATGAAGACAAGTTTTTCTTCTTAGTACTGCAGAATAATGGGCAATTATTATTCGGTCTTGAAGATGATAATGATAACAATGCCATACTAGTCTCCCAACAATTTAACTTCCCCGCTGATGAGTGGGTTCATATTGCGGCTACATGGGATGTTGATGCACGTGATATGGGGCTATTTATTAATGGCAATGAGGTGGTAACAGGGTTTATTGAGTTAGCGATAAACAGTGTGCTATCAGAGACCAATACGCTTCACTTAGGTGATAACCGTTCTTCTTATGTGCCTGCTGTTGGCACAAGCCCGAATTCAGGGAATGGACAGTTTGATAGCTTACGCCTGTATAATTTTGTGCAAACAGAACAAGAAGTTGATGCAGACAGAGCCGCAACGGACGTGACTTCTTGCGGCTCCCCTGTAGAGACATTGGCTTTCTATCAGTTTCAACCTACAGAAGTAACTACCGACAGTGAAGGCTTCCAAGATGGTGCATTAGTGGGGGGTGCAACAGGTGTTCAGTTACCTGTTTCCGTGAACACTTGTGGTGTGCTGGATGTCCCGTTAAATCAAAGTATTACCAATAACGATGCTTTTGACACACGGGTGAATATTGCAAATCAGATTGGAAATCAAGGCACTATATCCTTCTGGTATCGCAGTGATTTGGATTGGAACCTAGGTGGTAGTGGAATCGACAGGCAACTGTTTGATGCATCCATTCCTTTTGGGAACAACAACGATAATCAGGATAGGTTTTTCTTCTTAGTTCTTCAGCCTAACGGCAGAGTATTGTTTGGTCTTGAAGATACGTTCGATCGAAATGGCTTGTTGGAGACATCAGCTCAAAACTTTAGCGCTGACGAGTGGGTTCATATTGCGGCAACATGGAACACTAACACGGCTGAGATGACTATTTTTATTAATGGTATTCAGGCTCCCGCAACCTTTATTGAACAGAATGCGTTTGGGCAGCTTTCAGAAACTACGAGCCTCTATATTGGTGATAACCGTTCAACTTATTTGCCTGGTGTCGGAACGAGTCAGAACTCGTCAAATGGGCAATATGATGAAGTGCGTCTTTATCGTTTTGATCAAACAAGTGAGCAAGTGCTTGCAGATATTAATGCTCAGCCACTGGGTTGTTTTGATGATGTATTAATTAATCATTATCGGCTTAACTTCGATCCTTCCTTTACCTGTTCGATTGCCGAAGTCGAGGTCCAGGCGTGTGCAAATGAGAATTGCGATTTGTTGGCTACCGCGAACTCAAACTTAGTTCTAACGACAACAAATGGTACTTTCAGCAATACAAATCTCACTTTTGTTGGGTCAACGACTTCTAATTTATCGCTGAGTACTGCGGGTACAGCTGTTATTGATGGCGTTAATGCTAGTCCAGATGCGCCAGTTCGATGTTTTAACAGTGGCGTTGAAGATGCGTCATGTACTGTTAGCTTTAGCGATGTCGGATTGAATGTATCTTATGGTAGTTCAAGTAGTATTGTTGATATTCCTAATGGTTCATCTCAAGTTGCGTTCGACACACCCATTTTTGTCAGTGTTGACCAAGCAGGTGCTTGTGATGCTGAGTTAAATGGTCGTGATTTAGAAATTGCAGTCCAGTGTAACAACCCGGGGAGCTGTAATACTCGACAACTCGAAATAGGCGGTACTCGTATAAATAATATTGAGGCTTTTAGTCCAGTAACCGGGGTTACTTTCGATGCAAATGGTTTGGCGACTATCCCCGCAGGATTGATTCAATACCGAGATGCTGGACAAATTCAGTTGCGATTCCGCGATGCGCAAAATGAAACTATGGGTAACAGTAATAGCTTTGTTATGAGGCCGATACTGGTTGCCGTGAATCAATTGAATAGCCCTAGTGTTGCCGGCACAACGTCACTACTTGAGTATGAAGCTGTGGGGGTTGAAGGGTCTCTTACACCGAATTATGACCCATCAGATCTTGAGGTTCGTGTTGTCAAAGTACTTCCTCAGACAGGCTTCGGGGTCCAAGGTATTCTTGAGTTAAATGGTCAGGCTTTTACATCTGGTAACGCTAGTAATCCGGGCAACCCTAATGATCCAGAACGTGCAATATTTCAGGACATTGAAAAAGCTGGTTTCAATTTTTTAGGCAATGGTGGTTTTAGTAATAATATACAGCCAATTTATAGTGAAGTGGGAACAATAGAACTAGAGTTGAGAGATGCTGATTATTTAGATAGTGGCGAAATTATAGCAGCAGCTCCGACTTCTGAGGGAATATTTGTTGGACCGATCATATTAGGGCCTTATCGGCCAGCATACCTGGATGTTGGAGTTCAAGGAACTGTGCCAACTATGCCTAGCACATGTTCGGTATCTAATACGCCTTATAGCTATATTGGTGAAAATATACCTCTAAGCAATGATTTGCAATTTATTGTCACTGCAATGAATGCACGCAATCAAATTACACAAAATTATGGCGGTGATAATCCTGAAAATGAAGAAGATGTCAATGACTTATGGCGTCTGAATATCCGTAGTATTGAGGATATAAATAGGCTTTCCCAAGATGATAGAAATGAATTAATAGAGCAGTTGATGTTAAGGGGAGCTGAAACAGATAGTTTGAGAGTTGCTAGTAATATATCTATTGATGGCGTTATTAACGGTATTTTTTCTGACAATGGTACAGAGGCTGATTACGATGGTACAGCTATTTATACACTATCTACTCCTATTGCTAATTTTATAAAGGAGGACACTCCTCAGCTTCCAGAATCCTTTGCTGAATTTAACATTAGCTTCCTTAGTATATCAGATGATAATGAAAGTACTTCTTTTATAGCTGATTCCGATAACGTTTGTTATCGCGAGGATGCTTCTGGGGAATGCATTGAGTTTCCAGATATTGTCATTAATGGAGGTTTTGAAACTGACCCGCTTACCGGAGAGTTGATACCTATAGATAATCGTTTACTTTATGGGCGTCTAGTGATTGGCAATGCGTTTGGGTCTGAGAATGAGCCTCTTTTAGCGCCTTTCGCAACGGAGTTTTTTACCGCTGCGGGCGTGTTTGCACAAAATACAAATGATAACTGCACGGCCACTAATTTCGTCAATACTGAGTTTGGGCGGGCTGCACCACCAGACGGTTTTGATGTCAGCGATCAAATAGGAGACATTTTTAGCACAGGTACTTTATTTAATGGCATCAACTTGACCTTTGAAGGAATTAATATTCCTGCGCCTGGTTCGTTAGATTCAACTGGCCAGTTTATTTTACTTCTTAATCAAGAGACTGGTGTTACAGGGCAACCTTGGCAGGACTTCCTCAACTTTGACTGGGATGGCGATGGCGATATTGATGAAAATGATAATCCGTCAGCTCAAATATCTTTTGGTTTCTTTAGGGGGAATGATCGCATTATTCATTGGCGAGAGGTGTTCAATTAGCTTTGCGGTAAAGGAATGAAAAGAACAAAATTTGTACATAAAAGCAACGACATTCGAGCGTAAAAGAAAATATTTACCCTTTGTGTTAACCTAGCCACTTATTTGTCGGCAGTATTACTTGCGCTTTTTCTGACAAGCCAATAGCATAGAGTGTTGATAATAAAAATATAGTTCGTGTTATCTGCAACTTTAGTTGCATGACCATAGATGTTACGAAACAATAAAATCTAGTTTGCATTCAAGCAAAACGTTTGGAATGGAAGAATGAATCGATTAGTGCCTTTAGCAATTGCCACAACATTATCTCTGGGTTCGGCTGTGACAATGGCTGCAGATCTCTCAGTAAGTGATATTCGACAGCAGATACAACAAAGGCAGTCTGAATTCGACAACTATAATCAAAACCTCGAATCTGAGATTAATGTTTCTAAAACTTACGAAACAGAATTAGAAGAATTAAGAGCTGCGGGTGTGCTCGCTGAAGCTGATCGTGTACTGGCGTTGAATGAGATGAATCGCCAATACGAAGACATGATCGAAAACCCTGACTTGGATATAAGCCAAGCACAGGCGACCTACCAAAGAGCAGTAAGAGAACGCAAACTTAATAAAGACGCTATCACCAACAAATACAATCAATGGCAATCCAAACTTCAGGAAGTGGAACAGCTTCGTCTGTCTAAGCACGTACTCTTAAACACTATTGAAGGCTTGAAAGAGCAAATGAATAGTGCGCGTGTTGACCGTATTTACGATGAATTTAACCGTAAAGATTCTATCAATGTTAGCCACAATATTGTTTGTGACAGAGAGGAAACTATCGCTAAGTGTTCGGATAGAGGCAAGACATTAGCAAAACAGAAAGCGTCTAAACGTTTCTTAGATGAGCTGTATGAAAGCCTAACTGAGTCATCAGAAGCCAGCCAAAGAAGAACGTCATCAGACGGTTTTGTACAAGTATTACGTAGTGAAGTGACTGATAGTGGGTTCAGTGGTCAAGGTAACTTTAGCGTTTCTATGGCTGTGGAATTACAAGGTAACCTGAAACGCAATCAAGCTTGTGAATTACTTGGTTTGGACAATCGCTACTGCCAAGGTGGTGAGAGTACAGTTGAAGTTGCACAAGTAACAGATACGCCTGTACAAACAGATGAATCTGTTATGTATGAATTGACGGTTCGTTCAAACGTTTATGATGACGAAGTATTTATAGATGGCGTGAGTTACGGTTCTACACGCCTTCAAGTTATGTTACCTAGTGGTGAGCATGACGTTGAAGTGGTTAAACGTGGATATGATTCTTATCGTGAGCAAGTGGTGCTTAATGAGAGTCGTACTCTAAAGATTGATTTAGAGAGAGCGCAATTCACCTTTAGTCGTGGTGAGAAGATTCAAGATATTCTCGATGGTGATGTACCTGGACCAAGCCTTGTTGTTGTGCCAGCAGGTAGCTTCAAAATGGGTGATATTACAGGCGTTGGTTTGGAGAATGAGCGTCCAGTTACCTCTAGTCAGATAAACGACTCTTACGGTATTGGCGAAGTTGAAGTAACTGTTGTTGATTATCAGCGTTTTGTTGATGCAACAAGCTATGTTACTGAAGCTGAAAAGTCCAAAGGTTGTGCATACTATGAAAATGGTTCACCGGTATGGCAAGAACAGTATAACTGGAAGTCACCTGGCTATAACCAGAGCGATAAGCACCCTGTTGTTTGTATAAGCATGAAAGATGCACAAGCATATGTAGATTGGTTGAGCTCAAGCAGCGGCCATTCTTATCGTTTACCTGCTGAGTTTGAATGGGAATATGCTGCTAGAGCAGGCGAAGAGTCTGATTACTGGTGGGGCGATAGAGTTGGAACTGATAACGCGAACTGTGGTTGGTGTGGAAGCCAATGGTCAAATGTGAGCAGCGCACCTGTATCGGCTTTTGATAGAAACAGCTTCGGATTATTCGACACAGTTGGCAATGTTTGGGAGTGGAGTGTTAGTGATTCCGCGCAAAGCGGTGCTGTGGTTCGCGGTGGCGCTTGGAATTTTGCTCCAAGGTTAGCCCGTGTATCAACTCGTATGGAATTAGAGCCTAACTTCCGCTCGAACTACATCGGTTTTAGAGTGCTTAGAGAAAGATAAGCCAACAAACAATTCAACAGAGCCCGGCATTTAGCCGGGTTTTTTGTACTTGCTATTTTTAATAAGCGTTTACGGTAGCTCATCAATCAATCTTACCCGCAGATTTAACGTTAAAATTGGAAAAGGTGTGTTTTGACGTGAAAAATCCGCTGAAATAGGAAAAAAAACTATTTTTTATCCTTATTTCTGACTTAGGTATGCATGCCTGACTTGCTGAACTGGCGGGGCATTGGTAAAGTTACGACCATTAACAAACAACCCTGAAAAGGAAGCGGTTTTTCCATGTTTAAGAAGCTTCGAGGCATGTTTTCTAATGATTTGTCTATCGATCTCGGTACCGCAAACACACTGATTTATGTCAAAGACAAAGGCATAGTGCTTAACGAACCATCTGTTGTTGCTATTCGACAAGAGCGTGCTGGCGGCCCTAAAAGTGTCGCTGCTGTAGGTAGTGAAGCTAAGCAAATGCTTGGTCGTACGCCAGGCAATATCAAAGCTATACGTCCAATGAAAGACGGTGTGATTGCAGATTTCTATGTTACAGAAAAGATGCTACAGCACTTTATCAAACAAGTTCACGACAATAACTTTTTAAGACCTAGCCCAAGAGTTTTGGTTTGTGTACCTTGTGGTTCTACTCAAGTAGAAAGACGTGCTATTAGAGAGTCTGCACTTGGTGCTGGCGCTAGAGAAGTTTACTTAATTGATGAGCCTATGGCTGCGGCAATAGGTTCTGGTTTACCCGTATCTGAAGCAACTGGCTCAATGGTTGTTGATATCGGTGGTGGTACGACCGAAGTCGCTATTATCTCATTGAATGGTGTTGTTTACTCATCTTCGGTCAGAATTGGTGGTGATAAGTTCGATGAGGCTATCATTAACTATATTCGACGTAACTTTGGTTCTTTGATCGGAGAAGCGACTGCGGAACGCATCAAACACGAGATTGGTGCAGCTTACCCAGGTGAAGAAGTTAAGGAAATTGAAGTTAGAGGTCGTAACTTGGCTGAAGGTGTTCCTAGAGGATTTACGCTAAACAGCAATGAAATCTTGGAAGCACTACAAGAGCCATTAACTGGTATCGTTTCTGCGGTAATGGTTGCACTTGAGCAATCTCCACCTGAACTGGCTTCGGATATCTCTGAACGAGGTATGGTACTGACAGGCGGTGGTGCATTATTGAAGGACTTAGATCGCCTTCTGCTTGAAGAAACCGGTATTCCTGTCGTAATCGCTGATGACCCACTCACTTGTGTTGCTCGCGGAGGCGGCAAAGCCATGGAGATGATTGATATGCATGGCGGCGATTTATTCAGTTACGAATAAAGACAACAGGCGGCATTAGCCGCCTGTTCATTATTGAGCGTCATGACTTCATTTTTTAATACAGGCCCGTCACTTAATTATCGACTTTTTCTTGCGTTGATCTTGTCTGCTGCGTTGATGTTTGCCGACCATCGTTTAGATAGCTTTAGCCAAGCTAGAACATACCTAAACTCTCTTGTTAGCCCTTTGCAATATGTTGCGAACTTACCGAGTGACATGCTGAACTGGAGTTCAAAGCGTATTTCTTCTCAACAGCAGTTATTAGCTGAGAATGAGATCTTAAAAAATGAAAACCTGTTGATGCGAGAAAGCTTACAGCAGTTTCAAACGCTTAAGTTAGAGAATGATCGCTTACGGACTTTGCTAGGTTCTCCACTTCAGGAAGGACGTCGTAAGATGGTTGCCGAACTTATGGCAGTCGATAACAATCCGTATAGCCATCAAATTGTGATCGACAAAGGCACGTCTGATGGTGTTTTCGAAGGCCAGCCAGTTCTTGATGCCAACGGCATTGTTGGACAAGTACTTCACGTTGCAGCGACAACCAGCCGCATTTTGTTGATTACCGATATTACACATGCTGTTCCTGTCAGAGTGTCTAGAAATAATGTGCGTCTTGTTGCGTCGGGTTCAGGTGAACTTGGGAATTTGTCTATTCACCATATGCCGCACAATACGGATTTACGTGTTGGTGACTTGTTGGTTTCATCGGGTTTAGGTCAAGTTTTCCCTGAAGGTTATCCATTGGCCATAGTGACATCCATTTTGAAAGACGAAGGTAGGCCTTTTGCACAAGTGACTGCTCAACCTATCGCTTTGCTTGATCGCTTAAAGTACTTGCTGTTGCTTTGGCCTAACGAGAACGATCAACGCACTAAAACTATTGCCAATGAGTTGAAAGAGAGTGATTAAGATACGCTCCTATATTATCGCTATTACCATTTTGCTGGCCTTGATGCTGCAAATTATGCCTATGCCCATTGTATTGCATCAGTATCGTCCTGATTGGGTATTTATGGTGTTAGCCTATTGGACTCTTGCACTGCCAAACCGCGTCAATATTGGCATTGCTTTTATTAACGGTTTGGCTTTGGATATCCTGCTGGGCACTACTCTAGGTGTTCATAGCTTCGCACTTAGTGCCACGATTTTTGTTCTTGCGGCTAATTATCAGAGGTTGCGCAATTATTCTGTTTGGCAACAAGCGTTTATCATTGGCACCTTAGCTGCGTTTTATCATTTGTTAGTCTTCTGGTTGCAACACTTACTAACAGATGTTTACTTCATTTTTACGTACTTATGGCCAGTAGTGACTACAATGGCTTTATGGCCCTGGGTATTTATGCTGTTGCGCAAACTACGCAGGCAAATGCAGGTTAATTAGGCGAACCTATGCTGTTACTCGCATCACAATCTCCGCGCAGAGCAGAGCTCCTTAAACAACTAGGTATTAACTTTGATACATTAAGTTGCAATATCGATGAAACTTGTCGGCCTGATGAAGGGTCTGAAGAGTATGTCTCTCGTTTAGCGATAGAAAAGTCTAAAGCGGGATGGCGCACATGCGATAGGACAAAGTTTAAGGCTTCGCTGGGCTCCGATACTAGCGTTGTTGTCGGTGAGCAGATATTAGGCAAGCCTCAAAACAAAGATGATTTCCAACGTATGATGCAGTTGCTTTCTTCGAGTCATCATTATGTCAAAACAGCTGTGGCTGTGGTTAATGACGAAATTCAGCAAAATATTTTAGTCGCAACTAAAGTGATATTTAAGAAGCTGACTGTGGAAGATATCGAGTGGTACTGGTCGACAGGTGAACCTGGAGATAAAGCTGGTGGATATGCCATACAAGGCTTTGGAGGACAATTTATTCAACGTATAGAAGGTAGTTATAGTGCAGTAGTTGGTTTGCCTTTGTGTGAGACAGCAGAGCTTTTGAAAACGTTTGGGATTTATTCTCAGAGAGGCCTATCACTATGAGTGCTGAACTGCTTATTAACGTAACGCCGTCAGAGTCTCGGGTTGCTCTCATAGAGAATGGCATACTGCAAGAAATTCATGTTGAAAGGCACACGAAAAGAGGGATAGTCGGTAATATCTATCGCGGTAAAGTGAGTCGAGTTTTACCAGGTATGCAAGCGGCTTTTGTTGAAATTGGTCTTGATAAAGCGGCATTTCTTCATGCATCTGATATCGTCATTCACAACGAGATATTGGAAGAAGTCACAGAATCTCAAATTGAAAAACAAGACATTCGAGAACTTGTTCGCGATGGTCAAGATATTGTTGTTCAAGTTGTTAAGGACCCAATAGGCACGAAAGGCGCGCGCCTTACTACCGATATCACTATCCCTTCGCGTTATTTAGTCTTTATGCCTAATGTTGCACACGTTGGCGTATCTCAAAGAATCGAAGACGAAGACGAAAGAGAGCGCTTAAAGTCGTTGGTTGCAGATTATTGTAATGGCGATGGCGGCTTTATATTGAGAACTGCGGCCGAAGGCGTAATGGAAAGTGAGTTAGTCCAAGATGCTGCTTTCCTAAGACGTTTGTGGACAAAAATTCAGGAGCGCCTAAAAACACGTGAATCTAATCTGTTGTACGAAGACTTACCTCTGGCAAGACGTGTGTTGAGGGACTTTGTCGGAACGGATCTAGATCGTATACGCATTGACTCTAACCTCTCCTTCAATGAATTACAGGCCTATACTGGAGAGTATGCCCCTGAGCTTAGTGAGCTCTTGGAGTATTACCCCGGCGAACGGCCTATATTCGATCTTTATGATGTTGAAAACGAAGTTCAAAGAGCGTTGGATAGACGCGTCAATCTTAAGTCCGGTGGATATTTGATTATCGATCAGACTGAGGCTATGACGACTATTGATATCAATACTGGAGCCTTTGTGGGGCATAGAAATCTCGAAGAGACAATTTTTAATACCAATATCGAAGCAACATTGGCAATAGCACGTCAACTCAGGTTGAGAAACCTAGGAGGAATGATCCTTATCGACTTCATTGATATGAGCGATGAGAACCATAAGAGGCGTGTTCTAAGCAGTTTAGAGCTGGCTACTGACAAAGATCGAGCCAAGATTAATGTGCATAACTTTACTGCTTTGGGCTTGATTGAGATGACCCGTAAGCGGACGCGAGAAAGCTTGGAACATGTCTTATGTAGTGAATGCCCAGTATGTCATGGGCGTGGCTCAATAAAATCCATTGAAACAATTTGTTTTGAAATTATGCGTGAAATTGTGCGTGTTAATCGCGCCTACGAAGCGGATAAGTTCGTAGTTTATGCCTCGCCGAAAGTAACAGAAGCTCTATTGGGTGAAGAGTCACATATGCTGGCTGAGTTAGAAGTTTTTGTTACTAAGCAGATAAAGATTCAGACCGAAATGCTCTACAGCCAAGAACAGTATGATGTGGTAATGATGTGAAGCCTGTTTCTTACTATCTCTCATACTCAGTTAGAAAACTGTGGTTATTAACCGCGGTTTTATTGGTCATGGTGGCAACACTCATGACGGTATTGAGATATTCCTTGCCCTATATGGACAAGCAAAAAGATACGATAGAAAGCGTCTTACTCGAGCGATTTGGTGTTGATTTAGACATTGGCACCATTACCGCTTCGTGGAAAGGTGTCGGACCTGCGATTGTTTTAGAAGATGTTGTTTTAAATAGTGGCGACAATGCGCCCGTCCAACTAGCTATCGATAAAACTGAAATTGAGGTCAATTTCTGGTCTTCGGTGTTGTCGAGAAATTTGAGCGCTTCGCACTTTAATCTGATTGGTATCGATGCTGTTGTTAATGTCGATATGATCAAAAGAACCGAGAGTGAAACCCCTGTTGTTGAAGTGCTCGAAAGGCTTTTTTTAGAGCAACTTCAGCTCTTTTCAATTACTGATAGCTCAGTAAAAATCAAAAAGGGTCAGGATGAGCAGTCCATAATTTTACAGCAGTTGTTCTGGCGTAATGAGGGAGAACGGCACCAAGGTGTTGGTGTTATGCGAGTGTTGGAGTTAGCCAGTAATTCTGCAAGCTTTACGCTCAATCTGACTGGAAATGCAGATAACCTTGAGGGCGTGTTCTTCGCAAGAGGACGTGAGCTCGATATTTCGCCCTGGTTAAAGAACTATTTGCATGAAGAAAAGACGCTGCAGGAAAGCAGAGCGAACTTTGTGCTTTGGGCCAATATTGGTGAGTCTGAGCTAACTTCAACTCGGGTGACTATTGAGCCAAGTGAGTTTAGTTGGCAAGACGTCAACACTGGCGAGAACTATGAATTGCTCGTTAAGGCTGGTGACCTGTTTGCGCAACCCGATCTTGCTTCAAGAGGAAGTGGGGAATGGCAATTCGAATTGCGTGATTTGACACTCCAAGCACAGGATGAAGTTGATGCAAAAATAGGCTTGGTTGGTCAATCTGCTCAGGATGCATTAACGATAGAGCTTTCAGATTCCTTCAACTTAAATCCGCTGTTACCGGTTGCATCCGCGTTTTTAACTGAATCTAGCTATAATCAGCTTGAAGCACTGGATCCGAATATTACGCTTGAGAATGTCATCGCAAATAAAAGCCCGGAAGGGTGGGGAGCACGCTTAAGCTTTAGAGATTTGTCTATCAATGAGTCGGGCTTAATTCCCGGTTTAGAAAGGATTAACGGTGAAGTGAATTGGTTTGATAACCAAGCACATATTTACATCGATTCTAACGATAGCAGCTTCGCAACAAATAACCTGCTATCTCAACCGCTAAATTACGATCTATTTACTATCGATGCCTATGTCGAATTCGATTCGTCTAACTTTGATCTTTATGTTCCTAGTATTTCATTAATTGGAGATAGGCTGTCCTTTGAGCAAAGCCTTAAATATGAATCATCAAAAAATTGGTTAAGTATTAGTGGCACTTTGGGTGAGATGTCGACAGATATCGCAAAATCTCTGTTGCCAGGTTCATTAATGGGGACTAAAACGATTGACTATCTTGAGCGTAGTCTAGTCAGCGGTTATGTTGAGAATGGTCGTATTATATGGAATGGAGCATTAGATCAATTCCCTTATGACGAAGGCCAAGGGATTTTCCAAGCTGGGTTAACCATAGATAATATTGAGTTTGATTTTGATTCAGGCTGGCCGAATGTTGTAGATGCCAATCTTGATCTCTTGTTCGAAAACGAAAGCTTATATATTTCAACACCGAACGCGCGAATTGACGGTGTAGCAGCGACAGAGGTTAATGCCGTCATACCCAAATTGCACCCAGATTCTCATGTTCGAGTAAAAGCAAAAACTGCTGAAAGCAGTGCAAATATCACGCAACTGATAAATCACAGTACTCTTGCTGATAATCTGGGAACCGCCTTACAAAAGCTACCAATTGATGAGCTTTTAAAAGCTGACGTTGATTTGTTTATTCCGCTTAGTGGCAAAGATGTTATTGCGAGAGGTGTCGTTGATTTTGATAACAATCGTTTGGAAATCGAAGGTACCGGTATTGTACTTGAGCAGTTGACGGGGCAATTAACCTTTGAGAATGAAAAACTAAATGCAACTAGCTTAAAGGCGCTTTATCTCGGCTTACCTACGCAATTTAATGTGCAGGCAGAGCAGTTACCGGAAGCCTATGCTGTTAATACAAGCTTAATTGGTGATTGGCCGATTAAAGAACTCTTCAAAGATCAGCCCGAAGTAGCAGAGTATCTCGATGGTATTGCTGATTGGACGGGAGACCTTTCTCTTAGGTTTCCAGAAGGTGATTTCAGTTATGAATTACAACTGCAATCTGAGTTAGAACAAATATCCTCGGACTTTCCTTTCCCTCTTGATAAAGAAAAGGAATCAGCAAAACGCCTATTGGTTAGCAGCGAGGGGGATTTAGTTGCCTCTAATGTGAATATGACCTTGGGTGATGACATCAAGTTCAACGGTATATTACCCCATAAAGAACTCGTATTTTCGCGTGCACATTTAGCAATAGGGAATGATAACTTTGTTGGTATGGGCATTGGTTTTAGTGTTTCCGTCGATGTTCCAACACTAGATTTTATGCCTTGGTTTGATGCATTAAATCATGTGCTTCAACCAGCAAATGAGCCTAAAAAGCGCTATATAGATGCACCTAAGCGTATTTTCTTGAAGACGGACAAGCTAAATATCGCAGGCTTTCCTATGCACCAAATCGAAGTCAATGTTCGCAATACGGAACTTAGCTGGAATGCATTGATTAATGCAGACGAAACAAGAGCCGAGATAGATTTTTTCCATCAGTGGCAAAGTAAAGGTATCGACGCCAAGGCTGATTACTTCTTTTTAACTGAAACACCATCAGAGATTGTGAGTGAAGGTGTTTCACAAGTAGGTAAACAGCTTCCCCCCATAAGCTTTGATTGTGGGCAATGTCGTATATTGGGTTATGACTTCGGTAAGGCATTGATTAAGCTAGCGCCAACTAGTTCTGGTATGCATATTTCGCAACTACAGGTCGATACTAAGCACGCTAGCTTGAAAGCAGATGGCGATTGGTTTGTCAGTGAAGAAAACAACAGCACAAGATTAAAAGGGAATTTTGTTAGTAAAGATTTTGGCGACTTTCTCAAAGAGTTTGATCGCGATTCAGGTGTGCGGGACTCTGGCGCCAAGATGGACTTTGATCTGAGCTGGACGGCTGAGCCTTATGCTTTTGAACTTGCGAGCTTGAATGGTAGTGTTGACTGGAAGTTGGATGATGGCAACTTAACTCAAGTGAGTGATAAAGGTGCACGGATATTCAGTTTGCTTAGCCTTGATTCGCTCGTTCGTAAGCTATCTTTGGATTTCCGAGATGTATTTGCCAAAGGTTTCTTTTATAACGAGATGGAAGGTAGCTTTAATGTGAACAATGGTGTTGTTTACACTGATGATACTGAGATAGACGGGGCAGCAGCAGATATAACGCTAGTTGGCTCTACTGATTTAAACACGCAGAAGTTGGATTATGATGTTTCGATTCAGCCTGAATTAACCTCAAGTCTGCCCGCCATAGTTGGTTGGTTAGCGTTTGATCCAGTCTCAGCCGCTGTGGCATTTGCTGTCGACAGGGCTGTGAAGTCAGCCAAAGTTGTGTCTGATATTAAATATAAACTCAGTGGTAGTATTTCCGAGCCTGAGTTAACTGAAATAGAACGTAATAACAAAGATATTGTCCTACCTGCCAAGGTTATGCCTTCAGAAGATGAGATAAACCCTGCAACTGATCACTTGTTGATTGAAAAAGGTAGTGGGTAACTCAAATCCAGTTCTTTAGAAAGGTCATATACAAAAGTATAGATTTATCTATATAACCTAGCTGTTAGCCACTATGACAGTTACACTTTCATTAACAGTATTTCAATTTGAATAGTTTTCTTAAATGAGTGTTACCAAAGATCGATTAATGCTCGTGGCGTTACAGATGACGTCGGGACCATCAGTTGAGGACAATTTAGACTACGTCCGCAATGAACTCAGTGAACTCGATACTGATGAGCAGGAGGTTCTGGTTGTTCTCCCTGAGTGTTTTATCTGCTTTGGTGCAGGTGATAAAGCATTGCTCTCAATTGCTGAAAAATTGGGTCAAGGTCCTATGCAAAGTGCCCTTTCTGATATGGCGAGAGAGTTTGGTGTTTGGCTGGTGGCCGGGACTATCCCGTTAAAAAGCAATGTTGACGAGAATAAGTTTACGGCGTCGTGTCTCTTTTTTAGTCCAGAGGGGAAACTACTCGATGAATATCAAAAGATACACCTGTTTGATGTTGATGTGAGTGACAATACTCGGTCGTACCGGGAATCTAACTATACACAGGCAGGAAATAAAGTTTGTGTTGTAGAAACGCCATTTGGACGTGTCGGCCTTGCGGTTTGTTATGATGTGCGTTTCGCAGGTTTATTCCAAGCGATGCAAGGTATTGATGTTCTGGTGCTTCCTTCCGCGTTTACTCGTGTAACTGGAGACGCTCATTGGCATCCATTGCTTCAAGCAAGGGCTATTGAAAATCAATGTTATGTCGTTGCGGCAGGGCAAACTGGCGTACATGCAAATGGCAGAGAAACACATGGACATAGCAGCATTTGGTCTCCTTGGGGAGAGCTGTTATGTGAAATAAGAAAGGATGAAGGCTTGGCTATGTTCCCTATGGACAAACAGCGTTTAGCCGATATACGACAATCTATACCGATGTCAAAGCATAATAAATTTAGGAGTGAAATCGTTGAATAGCGTTGAGCAACATTTATTAGCTGTATCTGATCTTGATCAGAATAAGTTGCAAAAGATCATGTCACAACTTTATCAGCACGATATCGATTTTGCTGATCTCTATTTTCAGTCGAGCCACCATGAATCTTGGGTGTTAGAAGACGGGATTATCAAAGACGGCTCGTACAATATCGAGAGAGGCGTTGGTGTCCGGGCTGTGAGTGGCGAAAAGACAGGCTTTGCCTATTCTGATGAGATTTCACACGAAGCGCTAACACAGTCTGCAAAAGCAGCTCGTACTATTGCTAGTTTAGGCGGAAATCAGAGTGTCTCTGCTTTTAAGTCCAGCCAACCCAAACCGGTGTACTCTGAAGATAACCCCATCGCCAATTTGGCAGAAGCTGAAAAAATTGCGTTATTAAGGGCCGTTGATAGCTATATTCGAAAAGCGGAGCCGGCTATCAGTCAAATTAACGTCAGCCTTAGCGGTGTGTTTGAAGAGGTATTAATTGCTGCCTCGGATGGTACTTATTGTACCGATGTTCGACCCTTGATTAGGTTAAGTTGCTCCGTTTTGATTGAAAAGGGCGGGAAACGCGAGAGAGGCAGCTCTGGTGCTGGTGGACGTTATACTTACGATTACTTCTCTCTTACCGAAGATGGTGTTCCTAGATACGAAATAGTGGCTGATGAAGCTATTAATATGGCTCGAGTAAATCTAGAAGCGGTAGACGCTCCTGCAGGAACAATGCCCGTTGTTCTCGGTAGTGGATGGCCTGGAGTGCTTTTGCATGAAGCGGTTGGTCACGGTTTGGAAGGTGATTTTAATCGTAAAGGTGCATCTACCTTTAGCGGCCGAATTGGCGAACGTGTTGCCGCTAAAGGCTGTACTGTCGTCGATAACGGGACCTTAGCCGATCGCCGAGGTTCTCTATCTGTCGATGATGAGGGCACGCCTACTCAGAACAACGTACTTATCGAAGACGGCATTCTTAAAGGCTACATGCAGGATAAGCTTAATGCTCGTCTAATGGGGGTAAGCCCAACAGGCAATGGCCGAAGAGAGTCTTATGCGCACCTCCCAATGCCTCGAATGACTAATACTTATATGCTTGCGGGTGAGCACACACAAGAAGAAATTATCGCGAGTGTTAAGAAAGGTATTTATGCGCCGAATTTTGGTGGTGGTCAGGTCGATATTACATCAGGCAAATTTGTATTCTCTACTTCTGAAGCTTATTTAATAGAAAATGGCAAAATCACCACGCCTGTTAAAGGAGCAACGTTAATAGGCAACGGTCCCGAAGTGATGCAGAAAGTGTCAATGATAGGTAATGATCTTTCACTGGATAAAGGGATAGGTGTGTGTGGTAAGGATGGTCAGAGTGTGCCTGTCGGAGTAGGCCAACCTACTTTGAAAATTGATGAGCTAACGGTCGGTGGTACTGCTTAGCTAGTTTTAACTTTGAATATAGAATCCTAGCGAACTTGTGCTTTAGCAAGTAAGAATTAATAAAAAGCCATGCGTAACACTGCATGGCTTTTTTATTGATGAGCTTATTATTTTTACGGCAGAGACACACTAAATATTAACGTTGAAACAACACCACTGGGCGACGTAACGGTTGCTGTAACAGTTGCTATATCTGGAGCCCCTGTCAGGTTGTTAGTAATAGTGAATGTTTGCTCTGTACTGCCTGCCACGTTCGTTTGTGGCATTGTTGCTGTTGTTTGACCACCTAATAGACCAACGGTTGAGGCTATATTTATTATTGAACCGCTTGCGATAGGTTGCCCAACAGTATCCGAATAGCGTAATACTAAAGTGATGCTTTCTCCTCGATTTACCGTCAAGTTCGATGGCGGGAGAGGAGTTATATTATTGCTTTCTACAACATCACCATTTGAGTCTACTAAATCGATCAATGCTTCTGAGCTTGAGATAACAATGGTATTGATACGCCTAACAATAGTGGTTACACCGACACCTTGCCCACACAGGGTATTAGATATGCACTGAGGTCCATTAAACAAGCCATCAGCGGCGTCGTAGGCCTGATTATTATTGTTATCTATGAAAATTTCTATGGGGTCTCTGATACCGTTTTCATTGTCATCACGCCAAGCTTCGTCTTGATCAACAAATCCAGTTTGAGTTGCTTGACTCAAGATAGCTCCAGAGTCTGAGTTATCTAGAATTGCTCCCCCATCTTGATCGTCAAAGCTATTATTACCATTTGAATCAAATAACGTTTCATGGCCGATAGCTGTCGCTAAAACAGTAATTCGGCGATCATTGGGCCTCAATGCAGAGCTTGTCCAAACTACAGAACAAACACCATTTGACGTTATGCAGCTTGGTTCAATGACTCCACCTTCAGTAGTGAAGTTAACTGTTGTCCCATCGGGAACAGGGTTGTTGAAAGTGTCCGCCAGCCTAGCTGTAAAAGTCACTTCTTGCCCGAATATAGTAAAGGCTTCAATGTTTAAGTTACTTGGAGCCAAAGAAAAGCTATTTTGATTTGGTAGTCCAGTATTGACAGACAGCAGATCTGATTGCGTTGCAATGCTGCTATTGTTGCTACCTTGGGTTGTTGCGGTCACTCTAACTGCTGTTGGTACTGTACCTGCTGTGACTCTGGTGCTAACTTGTCCCTGTGAGTTAGTAAAACCACTCGCAGGTGATAAACTTAATCCTCCAGCGTTTGTATTGAGCTCAAAATTAACTTCCTGTTGAGCTAACGGGTTACCTAGGGCTCCGTTTACTTGGAAAGTGAGTGTCGATACCGATTGATTATTTTGTCCCCCTGTCCCAGTCAGAATAATGTTATTGGGATCAGCTGAGATAAATTGTATCGAACCTACATTCTCGGGAAGTAACTCAATAGTGCGGCTTAATGTCACTGTTTGGTTATTTGAAACTAGAGTAGCAATGATTTGATCAGTATTACCAGCACTGCCTGCACAGCTCACATCTTCAAAGGTTGAGAAGGCTTCGCCATTAATGGTATTCACCGTTTCATCAATAGTTGCTAAGCCGTTAGCGACACAGTTCGAACTAAAAGTAATAGGCGTTGGTGGAACAACACGTTGGTCGTTCTGATCGACGATTGCAGCAGAAAGCCCTAACGTTGCACCTGCACCTATTACAACATCTCCGTTGGCATCTTCTATAGATACGCCTAATACACCTTCGACAAAGACATTTTGGTCATTAAAGCTTCCAAAGCGTAGCACTTGTTGTTGCACTGTATCCGCTGCGAAAATCTGAAAGTTTATTGTCTCTGCGACAGTTGTTTCTTGCTGATCAAATTGAGCTGTTAATAGCGCTGCACCAATATCACCATCGTTAGCTGACAGTATCGTTTGAGCTTCGCCATTGTCGTTTGTTAAAGCAGTTGCTGGACTTAAAACTCCAATGCCAGCCGAAAATTGGATGATGGTATCTGCTACCTGTTCATTGTTGGCATCGGTTACTGTGGCGGTTACAACCACTTGTTGGTCATTGTTAAATCGATTTGTTATTTGGTCATTTAACCTCATCACGAGATCAATAGTAGGCGGGGTGACCGCACTGATTTCTGAGGCAACAAATTCATAGTTAGCTGTTGCTGATTGAGTATCGGAAGTTGCTGTTAGTGGTGATGCACCTACATCGCTAACTGTACTTGTAATAGATACCTGAACTAAGCCTTGTGCATCAGTTAAACCTGAATTAACGGTCAATGTCCCCAAGGTCGCTGCGAAATTAATAATTTCACCTTGAACTGCCTGACCGTCACTTGTGAGTGTTGCCTCAACGCAGATTGTGTCACCGGAGTTAAAACTGCTTACAATTGGACCACTGCAATCTGCTGCTCTTGTAGCTACGGATAAAACAACAACTGGGTCTGTAGGTGTCGGATTGTCGTTAAATGGATCAGGGCCATTCTCACCTGAAGTTCCACCACAACCACTTAATAAAATAACGAATATGAACGAAACTAGGTGACGTAACTTCATAAAATTACTCGACTCCTTGCTGTTTTAAATATTGGAATAACTGTCTTGCTGCAGTGGGGGCTTGTTCACGTTCTGCCTGTTTACGTGCTTGGCGTTGGAACTGTCTGATTTTTTGCATATCCAGTTGTTGATATTGCTGACAAATTTCATGCGCAGTTTGGTCTGAGCCGCCTAACAACTTATCTCTGATTTGTTCCAGCTTATGAAAGTGCTTATTCGCTTCAGTATGTTGGCCTTTTAGTTTGTCTAAGGCTAAGGTAATTGGAGCCGGGTCGCGGCTTCTCATGAGCTTACCGATGAACTGTAGCTGTCGTCTGTAGCCATCTTTTTTGCGATTGATTTGTTGTGCATGGTTAATCGCACCAAATAACTCGTCATCTAAAGGGATTTGTTTCAGGGCTGCTGGTGAGAGCGATACCAGTCTTTCGCCAAGATCTTTGAGAGCCTGGCTCTCTTTTTTCAATTGTGTTTTGCTGACCCATTCTTCTGATTGGTCTAGGTTGAACTCTTCGTCGTTCATAAGGCTTGCTTTAGTGTTACAATATTTTCATTGTAACCTGTAGTTTTACAGGATGAATAGCCCGTTTACATGTTAAAGAGAAATTAAACCTGTTATGAATGTATTGCAGCAATTAGAAGATACAAAAGAAGTCGTTAATGATGTACTGCAAATGGCTAAGAAATTGGGAGCAACTCAAGCTGAAGCCAGTATGAGTAAAGTTCAGGGGATTTCTGTAGGCTCCCGTCTAAAGGAGCTTGAAACTCTGGAATTTACTAATGACGGCGGTTTAGGAATTACTGTTTATCATGGAAAACATAAGGGTAGTGCTTCTACAGCGGATTTGAGCAAAGAGGCATTGCAACAAGCAGTGAGCAAAGCGGTAGAGATTGCTAGGCATACAAGCGAGGATCCTTGCACGGGCTTAGCTGATGAAGAACTCATGGCTAAAGAGTTTTCTGATTTGGAGCTTTACCACCCAACAGAGCTTGATCCTGAATATGCGATAAAGCAAGTTATAGAGTCGGAAGAGAGTGCTTTTGATTGCGATTCCAGAATAACGAACTCTGATGGCGCATCTTATTCGGCCAACATGGGATTTCGTGTTTACGGTAACACTCACGGATTAATTGCGGGTTACCCTAGTAGTCGTTATAGCTTGAGTTGTGTTGTTATTGCCCAAGAAGGTGATGATATGCAACGGGATTACAGCTACACCATTAATCGCTCTGAAGGCAATTTGAAAAGCGCAGTTCAAGTCGGTAAAGAAGCTGCAGAATTGACATTAGGGAGGCTCGGAGCAAGGAAATTGCCTACCACTAAAGTCCCTGTCATTTTTCATCATGATGTCGCCAACAGTCTGTTTAGTCACTTTGTCAGCGCTATAAGTGGCGGGAGTTTATATAGAAACTCAAGTTTCCTACTTGATCACTTAGGTAAGCAAGTCTTTCCAGAATGGTGCTGTATTGAAGAGAAACCGCACCTCAAAGGTGGGTTAGCGAGTTCTGTTTTTGATAGTGAAGGTGTGGCGACACAAGATATGACAATAGTGGATGGTGGTCACTTACAGCACTATTTGCTGACATCTTATTCCGCCAGAAAACTAGGCTATAAGAGCAATGGACACGCCGGAGGTATTCACAACTGGCTGGTGAAAAGCAGTGGTGAAAATTACGACGAACTTCTTGCGCGAATGGGTACGGGGTTACTAGTAACCGAGCTTATGGGACAAGGGGTGAATATTGTCAATGGAGATTACTCTCGAGGTGCAGCAGGCTTCTGGGTCGAAAACGGAAAGATCCAATATCCTGTTCACGAGATTACAATTGCTGGCAACCTAAAAGATATGTTTATGGGCATTCAAGCGATTGGTAATGACACAGATGTTCGTGGAGCCGTGCAAACGGGGTCTATTTTAATTGATGAAATGCAAGTGGCTGGAAATTAAAATTTAGGGGCAGAACGCCCCTAAACTATTGTTCTATAGTCTTTTAGCTATCTACTGAACCACAGAAGCGATAGCCTTCGCCATGGATAGTGACGATAAGATCTTCATCATTAGCCACAGACTCAAAATGCTTGCGGATGCGACGTATAGTGACATCAACAGTTCTATCGTTAGGTCTTAATTCTCTACCTGTCATCTCTTTGATTAGTTGTTCTCTGGTGAGGATCTTACCAGGGTGTCTCAAGAATAAATGTAAAGCTCTGAACTCACTACGAGGCAATCTAAACTCGCTTTCATCAGGTGCAATTAGACTGCGGCTATCACCGTCCAACGTCCAACCATTAAACTTCACTCTGCTTGGTAAATCTGAGTCTTCGTTAACATTTGATGTACGCGACATCAAGTTGCGTGCACGAATGGTAAGTTCGCGAGGATTAAACGGTTTAGTGATGTAATCATCTGCACCGATTTCTAAACCGAGAATACGATCGACATCGTTGTCGCGTCCGGTCAAAAAGATAAGGCCGATGTTTTTACGATCTCTGACTTCTCTGGCCAGGATGAGTCCGTTTTTACCAGGAAGGTTGATGTCCATAATGACTAAATTGATGGTCTGATTAGAAAAATGTTCATGCATTTGATCGCCATCTTGGGCTTCAAACACATTATAACCTTCAGCTTCAAATAAGCTTTTTAATGTTGTGCGAGTAACAACTTCGTCCTCGACAATTAGTACGTTAGGTGTATTCATAGTGCTCTAACCAGTTCAAAAATTTAAAAACTCAATAATGATGAGAGGTTAACAGTTTCATCATTAATAATCATATTTATCGAAAAATAACACGTTTCAATAAGTTAGCGCTAAACTTAATTGACGTATTTTGGTACTGCTCTTGATTCAAATAAATCTTCATTTTGGAATTTGTTGGTAAAACCGACATCATTCCACCGCGCTGAATAAATTCAGCTGACTCTCCTACAGAAATAGTTTCGGCATTAATACTTTCCATTTTTCTGTATAGTTCTTCAGATTCTTGCGTTTTAGCGACAAACAAAACGTGGCATTGGTTTAGTTCAGCTTGTTCAATATTTTCAATCGCAAGTATATTCACAGCCCTCTTTCTGACCGTTTTAGAGGGAGAGCGTTCAAATTGATTCATATGCGCAAACGTATTGCCTTCTAGAAAGCAAAAATTCACTTTGTCTCCATTGGATTTAGCGCCAGAAAACGTACTGTAATACGCAATGTGATATAAAAACGGCGCCCGCAATTGTTCCGGTGGAAATTGCTGTGCTGCTAGTGGCATCGACATTAGCAGCAGTATGAGGAGACAAGTACGGTTATTCATCACTTACAAACTCTTCGCTAGTTCAAGCGCTGACTTTTGTTCGACCGGAAAAATTATCTGAAATTCCACGCCACTATGATCCGTACTGTTAATGGATATTGAACCATTTAACCCTTGGGTAACAAGATTATAAACTAAATGCATTCCTAAGCCACTGCCTCCTTGGCCTCTTTTTGTGGTCACAAAGGGATCGAAGATGCGTTTACGAAGGTTTTCCGGAATGCCTTTACCATCGTCTTTGTAAACAATATTCAACTTTGAAGAGCCAAGCATAGTGGCGTGAATATCGATGGTGCCACTTTCCATCCCTTCGAATCCGTGTATGACCGAGTTCATAATCAGATTGATAATAATTTGATTAATAGGGCCAGCTTTTGACTCTATGATTAAGTCTGGGTCGTAATGCAGCTGTATTTTATGCTGATGTTTCTTGAGCCTTGGGCGCAATGACAGCAGTATTTCATTCATTAGTTGTTCAAAGCTAAACGTTCGCTTGACCTCGTTGGTTTGATCGACTGCTACTTGTTTGAAACTGGAGATAAGCTCAGCGGCACGGTTAAGGTTTCGGTAGATAATGTTGAGATTCTCTTCACCTTCAACCATAAATTTACTTAATGCGCTTGCCTTGAGGGTTTTGTCATCAAAATCTTTGTGCAACTGCTTAAGTCGGTCCAGCATCATTGTTGAGGCTGTCACACCCAATCCGATCGGTGTATTAACTTCATGTGCGACGCCGGCAACCATATCACCAAGAGAGGCCATTTTTTCGTTCTCGACCATTTGGCGCTGGAACTGATGCAGCTTCTCTAAGGTTCTAATAAGTTCTTGGTTGGCTTCTTTTAGTGCGTTAGTACGTAGATTAACTTTCTCTTCCAAGCTTAAATGTAGCTTCTGATGCTCTTCTTCTACTTTTTCCTGACGCTGAATATGATCCTGAATGCGACTCAGGAGCACATTAAATGCGTTTGAAAGCACGTTAAGCTCAATAAGTTGTGTTACACCGGCGCGGGCATCATAGTTCTTTTCACGAGCGACACTTTCAATCTCTTGCGCTAACGTATTGAGTGGCCTAGTAATTTTTTGTTGTAGATATAGAGTTATAGCTAGGCATAAGAGAAGCGATAAAAGTAAGATAACAGCATAACGTACTACCGATTTAGTGATGAGTAAGTTTAGATTTTCCGTCGAGCCTCTAATGTAGGCATACCCTACCTTTCTATCCTCAATCAGTATGGGACGAGATATTTCGATAATGTTGCCACGGATAAATGGCACTTCGAGTTGCTCAACGCGATCAGCGACTGATTCTATGGTTTGCCCAGATTTATTGTAACTGGCGAAAAAGACGTTTTGTCCAGCACTTGTCGACTTATAGATGTGTGCGTTTAACACGTAGTTTGCAACCGCAAGTGCCTCTAAGTTTTCCTGTTCCGAAATATTGTCATCAAACGCAATGCTGCTAGCGGCGTTATGGCTAACAAAATCGACCAATACTTCCATGTCTTGGCGTAGGTTGGTTCGATAGTTTTTGACCTGATTCATAAGATCAATAGCAGTAACCAGAATCAGAGCTAGGCTCGTGATCGCCATAACACTAGTGACGTACAAGTATTTAATCGAAAATTGGCGTTTTGGTTCGGGCATCAAATACTAACTCTAAAATAGCTGGCCTTGAGTAAACTACATTCAGTTTGGTACAAAGTATTCATAAATGGTAGTGAAATTATGAGCTAATTCATTTAGATACTGCACTACATCAATAACGAATGAGCCTGAGTAACTGTTGTTCGGTTATATCCAACTGACGACTAATATCCTCAATGTCCAATGCTTGTTGCTCGCGTTCTTCTTCAGTTTGAGCGGGTAAAATTAAGTGGCTGAAATCCTGAAGACAAACGCAATAGACATCTCTATCTCCAACAATGGAGGGTGCATTGAGATCTCTGATGGTTTTATAGATAACATGTTCGCAAACCTTGTCTTTATTTGGTAATCGAACACATTGCTCTGGTACTGCTGTTGCAGCACTAGACAATACAATGCCACCGCATAAGGCTACTTTTAGTAAACTGTTCATTATTATTCTTGGTTCATCTTGTTGTATAGCGCTTGGTAATTAACCGCTGCTTGAGCCCACGTAAAACGCGTTTCCATTCCTCTACACTGCATTTCTACGTACTTTTTCGGATACTCTCGATAAAATAATAATGCTCTTCTTAGGCAATTCAATAGAGCTTCACTATCTGGATGTTCAAAGACAAATCCTGTTGAAGCACTTGGGTTAGCATCCAAATCTATGACAGTGTCTTTTAACCCTCCTACTGCTCTTACAATAGGAACAGCGCCATAGGCTAAGCTATACATCTGATTTAAGCCACAAGGTTCGAACAAGGAAGGCATTAAGAAAAAGTCACTGCCAGCTTCTAGCAGGTGCGCTAGTTCGTTACTAAAACCCTGATAAAAAGCCATTTTTTTGGGGTGAAGCTTAGCTGCATGTCCTAACTGTCCGGCAATAGCAGGATCGCCAGAACCTATAATGATGAGCTGAATATTATGTTCCAACAAGCGCGACAGAATTGGTGTAATGAAATCGAATCCTTTTTGGCTGGTTAAACGACAAACCATACCTATGATAGGGACCGTCTTTCTTTCTGGTAATGACATCTGCTTTTGCAGACTCTTTTTACACTGTCCTTTGCCATCTAGGGAGTCTACCGAATAGTTATTGGGTAATAACTTATCTGATGACGGATCCCACTGATCATAATCACACCCATTGAGTATTCCTGAAAGATCCTCTCGCCTTGTATTAAATGTGTCGAAAAGGTGATGTGAACCTAATGGTGTTTTTAGTTCTTCGCCGTAGTTAGGGCTGACAGCGTTAATTTTATCAGCGTATTCGATGCCAAGTTTTAAAAAGTTGATATGGCTCTGTGATTCATGTTGTTCAGCCAGAGGTTGGCTGTGATGGCACGAAGGCACATCGTGGTACGCATGAATTCCTTGGAATGCGCCATTATGAATCGTAAGGAGTGTTCTTGTTTGGTTAAAGAAGCCACTTTTGTCTTGCTTTACAAAATAACATGCCATAGAGGTATGCCAATCGTTGCAATGAATTATGTCTGGACGAAAGTCTAATGCTTTAGCGACCTGTAAGCTGGCCTGCGAGAAAAAAGAAAAGCGCTCACCGTTATCTGCAAATGCTTCGTAATCGTCTGAATACAGACCATCGCGATAAAAAAAGTCTGGATAGTCCACACAATAAATTGGGACTTCACCCATTGGAACTTCATAAATATTAAAGTCAAAGATATGCCGGACTGTATCAAGTGAAGCTGAGGCTATTTTTTTACTTTTTACATTCTTATGCGTCATTTCCTTGTAATAAGGTTTGACGATTCTGACATCATGCCCAAGTGCTTTTAGTGCGAGCGGTAGTGACTTCCCAACATCAGCAAGCCCACCTGTTTTTGTGAAGCCTTCTACTTCCGAAATTAGAAATAAGATTTTCATTGCTTTTTTATCCATGTTGCTAAATCACAAAAAAGTGCCGGCTCCAGTCTCATTGTTATCATAGAGTCAGTTCTACGCCTGTGTATTTTGCCTTAGATGCTCTAAGTTCTCTGCAGGAGTGTATCATCGATTACATCGGTATTCAGCTCAACTGTAATAAGGTTTCTAGAGTTATTAAGTCGTTTGTTATACAGGGTTTATTTTAGGTAAAATATTGATGCGCTAGTAAAAGATTGGTTGATTGTTTTTTTATTTAACGGTAAATAAAATATAAATTAAATGCTTTGTTTTTGTGTTTTGTTTGTACCGAATGCTAACTGCTGGTAGATTAAAACAGCTGGGGTGAGTGTTTAGGTAAATTAAATTTTCATTTGAAAACCAGCCTAGAGTGTGAATATCAACTACTGATGCTTATGAACTTTATTTTGGGTGGTTGATCAACACACTGAGTCTGAAAACTTGTCATTAGAAAAGTAAATTAGGAGAAGTAAGTTGAAACTGACTAAAAAGAAATTTCTAGCTTTAGGTATATTAATCTCTTCTTGTGTCCCTATGGCGATGGCCAATGATCCTATTGGTGGCTCTGACGGAGGAGGAGGCGGTTTAGGTGGCGGCAATCGGAACGGAATCACATATGCTTGCATCTTTGGAAATGGAATTTTCTTTAGAGCAACCGCAGCAACTGTCGCGGAAGCAGAAGCTCATTGCGCCAGCTTCCCCAACTCTCAAGGTATTGTTTATTAATTGCTATTTAGAAAATACGTATGCTTAATTACGTTCGCTTTGTATAGCTAAAATGGATAAAGACTACCACTACATATTGTGGTAGTTTCTTCCACAGTTTAAGTAATATCTATAAGCTCTTATAAATTGCCCGTTCAACTTCTCTCTTTACGAAGATAATTTCAAATTATTGCCTACTTACTACGTTGTAGTAGCCTACTCTGTAGCACCTTAAATTTTGTGTTATTAGCTAAAATTTCAATGTTACCAATGTATTTCTCTAGCAATGGCTCATATTGTAGAAAGCTATTCGCAACGAGCTTTAGTTCTGCACCAGGTTTCATCAATTGAGGCAATTGATGCAAAAAGTTTTCAGTGACCGAGTAATCGGTTTTAATGCCAGTGTGGAAAGGCGGGTTTGTGTAAACACCATCAAAAGAGCCTTTAATCTGAGACAGGCCGTTTGAAGCTAATACATTAACATCGACATTATTTAACTTAGCGCTTTCTTCTGCACAATAAAGAGCAATAGCACTGACATCTGTCATAGTGACATGGGCTTGAGGCGTTATCTTAGCTAGGTAAATACCGATAACTCCTGTACCACAACCGAAATCCAACAAGTTTCCTTTAGGTGTGCTGTTGATTTGGTTGAGTAGTAGTTCAGTCGCTTTATCAAGCTGTTTGTGATTAAAAACACCAGGTATTGAGCAGAGTGTTAGCTGTTGATTGTTAACTTCAACTTTAATGTGATGTTGCCAACGTTTGCTATCAAATGGTTTTACTGGCTTGTCGAGACAAGCTACGTACAAAGAGCAGTGTCTGGCTGAGTCAATCTTAATAGTGTTGTCTGAGTATGGCTTGAATAACTTAGGACTACTTTTGATACCGCTTTTATTCTCACCAACCATCAATATTTTGGCTTCAGAACTAAGAATAGGTGCGATGTTTGCTAATAGCATTTCAACTTGTTCCTTGGCCTTAGGCATATAAATAACGACACCATCTAGAGGCTGTGAGCCTGTGTAGAACGCAGAAAAAGTGTGATGATTTTTAGAGCTGGATTTTGCTCTTTGGTATTGATCGAAATAATGGAAGAATCCCTCAATATCAGGATTCTTCAACTCGTTAAAAATAGCACCGTCACTTGCATTAACAATGAGCCATCGGCCATTTTCGAATAATTCTGCGTTCCTTAGCAGTAACTGACTTTGTGGGCTTAGCATTAGGCTGTTCGCTCGAAAAGTAAGTCCCAAACGCCGTGGCCTAATCTTTCACCACGTTTTTCAAATTTTGTAATAGGGCGATACTCTGGTCTAGGAACATAGTCATTGCTTTCTGATTGATTTGAATACCCTTCAGCCGCAGACATAACTTCAAGCATATGCTCTGCGTAATGTTCCCAATCTGTTGCCATGTGAAATACACCACCAATCTGTAGCTTCTGTCTTAGGTCCTGTACAAAGGCAGGTTGTACTAATCGGCGCTTGTGATGGCGTTTTTTATGCCAAGGATCAGGAAAGTATAGCTGTACACGAGCCAAGCTACCGTCCGGAATACAGTCTTGAAGGATTTCAACGGCATCGTGATCGTATACACGTAGGTTGGTTACGCCATTCTCTTTCGCTTCTGCTAAACAAGAACCAACACCAGGTTTATGTACCTCTATACCTATAAAGTCTTTTTCTGGTGCTGCTTTTGCCATCTCGACGAGAGAGTTACCCATGCCAAAACCTATTTCGAGAACAACGGGAGCTTGCCGACCAAAGGTTTGGCTGAGGTTGAGTCGCTCTTTTTGATGATCTAAGCCTAGCGTTGGCCAATTTTCTTCAATTGCTCGCGCCTGGGCATTTGTTAAACGACCTTCGCGCTTGACGAAACTCTGAATTTTGCGGACATAAACGCCAGCAGCTTCGGCTTCTTGTTGGTTTTTAAATTGGCTCATTAAAAAGGGTCCTAAAACACTGATAGGGTATCTATTCTCGAAATATGCTCTTAAGGCCAGATATCAAAGATAAACAGCCCATAAAGCTAGGGCTGCGTATTATCCCGTCAACCGGGAATATTACAAGAAAAATACGACCAATTTAGGCTAAGAAGTAGTCGGCTTTCTAGGTGGAGGTTAGCTCTGAAATAAGTTGGCTAATTTCTTCTGCATTTTCAAGCGGAAGCATGTGTCCACAATTAGCAAGCTGAGTGAATTTCGCCTTTTTAAGAACTGACTTCATTTCCTTAAGTGC
Source organism: Alteromonadaceae bacterium M269 (assembly GCA_004353515.1). Classification (GTDB taxonomy): domain Bacteria; phylum Pseudomonadota; class Gammaproteobacteria; order Enterobacterales; family Alteromonadaceae; genus M269. The sequence continues at coordinate 88,939 of SMNZ01000009.1, forward strand.
GTTGGCTGATACTAAGGCGTCGTCTGCTCCACTGATCACATGAATAGGACAATTTAATTTTTTAAGCTGATGAGTTATTGACGGCCTAGGAGTTGTTGCTTCGATATGATATCTGAGTACCGAAGGCCCTAGATCTGACTCCATACTCCTCATTGTTTCCGCAGCTTGATCTCTCCCCCCTTGTTTTGAACTGTCATTCGTTGGCTTAGATAAGAATACGGCTAGCCGGTTGTCACTCATGCCCTGATAACGTTTGTTTTTGATCGCTGAGATAATGGACTGTCGTTGTTTGACTTCTTGATCTGTTAATCCTTCCGAGGCAAAGCTAATGAGCGTTAGTGAAGCTATGTGTTGTGGCCATTGCGTTGCTGCTAGGCTGGCTATATAGCCTCCCATCGAAAAACCAACCAAATGAACCTTGTCTTTTCCAATCGTATGTTGAGTGATCGACAACATTTCTTCGAGCGTATTAGCCCACTGAAGCGGAACATAGCGCCTATCTTGGATGTTAAGTTTGCGCCATGTTTGCATCCATAAACGCTCATCGCAGAGAGTCCCTGGGAAGAAAACAACAGGTTTGGTCATAGTCTTTGTTTGGTTTATATCAAGATGGGAGTCGAGTATAGCTAAATTACTATAGAATGAGATAGCTCAGTTTGTATAAACACGGTTTAGGCAAGGTAAATTGACGCAGGCATAGTTACTCTACGGCAAGGCAATTTAGCGAAGAATAAATTGTATTTATACGAACTTTTTAAGGCGACATCATCACCGCTATTTTGATGTTGTGAATATAAAAAAGGGGTTTACAAATACTGATTTGATTGAGCTATTTACTGGTCGCTGAGACTATCATTGTATGGTGATTTAGCTATATGATGCATTGCCCAATAAAGACAATAGTTCTCAACAGCTCCTAGGTTAATTTATTTAATGTCATCTGAATCAAAAAACGCTGATTTGTCATATTTCTCTTCACAAGTAGTCCAATGGTTCGACAAATATGGTCGAAAGACTTTGCCCTGGCAGCATAACAAGACACCTTATCGGGTTTGGGTATCCGAAATAATGCTGCAACAGACACAGGTAGCGACGGTGATTCCATACTATCAAAGGTTTATGGAACGCTTTCCTGAGGTGATTGATTTGGCGAATGCCGAGGAAGACGAAGTCTTACATTACTGGACCGGACTAGGATATTACGCTCGTGCGCGTAATTTGCACAAAACAGCCAAAAAAGTCTGTAGCGACTATAACGGGATATTCCCCGAAACTATTGATGAGATGCAAGAGCTGCCTGGTGTTGGTCGCTCTACCGCAGGTGCAATACTTTCTCTAGCTGGTGGACAAGCTCAGCCTATCTTAGACGGTAATGTAAAGCGTGTTATCGCGAGGCATTTTGCTGTTGAAGGCTGGCCTGGGCAGGCAAAGGTTTTGCAAAAGCTATGGGATTTTAGTGAGCGTTTAACCCCTGAAGAGAATACTGCTAAATACAACCAAGCTATGATGGATATTGGAGCAACAGTTTGTACTCGTAGCAAACCTCAATGCTCGCTGTGTCCAGTCGATGAAACTTGTGTAGCGTCAGAAAATGGGACTCAAGCCAATTTCCCTGGTAAAAAACCTAAGAAACAAATTCCAGTCAAATCGACAGTGATGATCATTCCTAAATGGGAAAAGTCGCTGTTGCTATATCGACGCCCTTCATCAGGATTGTGGGGAGGTTTGTACAGCTTTTATGAGGCCGAGGGTATTGAGCAGGTTGAGGTTAAAGCCCAAAGCTTGGGAGTAGCAAAATATGAGCTGGAACAGCTGGATGAGTTTCGACATACATTTAGTCACTTTCACTTAGATATTCGGCCAGTACTTTTACACTTAAACTCAGCGCCAGCAATGAAAGTCCAGTCATCATCTGAACATTGGTTCGACTTGAATGAACCAAGCAATTTGGGGGTGGCGGCACCAACTAAGAAGTTACTCGACAAAATTGCTAAAGATAAATAGGCCTTAAAGCCGTTAGTTGGTTAGAATAGACAAAGTATAGAAATATTGAACGGAAAAGAGTAATGAGTCGTACGGTTTTTTGTCATGTCTTACAAAAAGAAGCTGAAGGGTTAGATTTTCAGCTGTACCCAGGAGAACTGGGGAAGAAAATCTACGAATCAATTTCGAAAGAAGCCTGGGCTGAATGGCAAAAGAAGCAAACTATGCTGATTAATGAGCATAAGCTTAATATGATGGATCCTGAAGCCAGAAGTTTTCTTGAAGCAAAAATGCAAGCTTTCTTATTTGAAGGGCAAGACGTTACTGTCGATGGTTACGTGCCACCCAGCCAATAATTGAACGTCATTTCTTCATTGTTTATGGCTAGTTTGTCATGAAAAAACGCAAGGTTGCCTGCTTTTTGTGCACTTATTAACAAATAGTGCAAATTCTAAGAAAAATTGGTTGACTTGGTAGGTCAGAATCCGTTTAATACGCACCCACAGCGAAGTGATGCATATTAATGCACTGACTTCTGCCCGGATAGCTCAGTTGGTAGAGCAGCGGATTGAAAAGTGCAAGCTTAATCAATACGAAAATTGCCAATCGCTTGAAATACAGTGAATTACAAGTTAAGGTTCACTAACTTAATGCTTGCAAAGTTTTGCAAAGAAATAAGTTAGAAAAACTGCACAATACTATGTGCCCAGATAGCTCAGTTGGTAGAGCAGCGGATTGAAAATCCGCGTGTCGGTGGTTCGATCCCGCCTCTGGGCACCATTCTAGATGCCCTCATAAATTTCTCTAAGACATTGTTTAAAAACATTTAATTCCTCAATGTTAAGTGAAAAATTATAATTTAATAACAGCTAAAAAGCTTTCTAGCCATTTGGAATCGGGATGACAGGCTCGTTAGTGATAATTATTTGATCGTAAAAATTCTGACCAATTTTCGTTTTCTTATACGAAGGGGTTGAAAGGTTATTCACTACTAATGGCCGAGACATATCTAAATCAAGTAAACCATACGAACTTAAGAGATATATATCACTGGTAATGACAGGAGCCATATTCTTATGTTGGTACAGAAAAATGATTTGCTGAAGTAAATACGGTGTTAAGCATTCAATGATGTGAGTGTACTGGTAGAAAGTAAAATGGTTTATCTTACCTGTCATAAGTAATGAGAAGCATCTACCAAGGTATTCAGCAGCGTTAAGCTCACGGATATTATTAATGAGCAACAGCAAGTTATCACCTAACTTTTCTTTGTCGCTTTCACTTAACTCACTAACAAATTTAACTCGAACATCTAAAGGTATCGATTCTGTTTCTTGCAAGAACCTTAGAACTTTTTTTGCAAATAGGTAAGCTTGAGCATCATTACCCGCTTTATAGAGAGCCAACACTGTCCCAACTATTGGTATATCTTTTAGCACGGCATCTGTAATGCATTGGTCAATAGCAAACTCTCCTAAACTGTTTGCCAAAGATGATGCATTAGTACCGAGGACTGATTTTAAGAGTTTTTTGTTTGGGTTCTGATTACGCACGTTTTCCTATATAGAGGTAAAATATTAGGATGGTGTCATATATTTGCTGATAACCGATAATATGTCTATCGCCTTCTTAAAATCTATAGCGTTTTTAGTGAACTTTTTGAAGAACTCGGCTGGCGTATAATAGTCAACATGGCTAAATAATTCAGAGCATGCTCGTGTAGTCGCGTTGTAAAGAGGATTATTGATACCTTCAAATTGATCTGCGGTTAAATCAAATACTCTGTCGTTTACCATTACCCAAATATGATTTTCTTGTCCACAGTCAGAAGTTCCAGGACTTACCCCGAGAGGTGATTGTGCATGATATCCCTGAGTCGGATAAGGTGTGTGACTGTTGCTCGGGTGAGTTACACAAAATCGGTGAAGATAAAAGTGAAAAGCTGGAATTTATTTCTGCCCAAGTGAAGGTTATTGAGTACGTTCGGCCTAAGTATGGCTGTCGGGGGTGAGAGAGCAGTGGTATACAGGCAAAGATAAAACAAGCCCCTGTACCTAATAGCATCATTCCTAAAGGCTACGCGACATCAAGTTTATTAAGCCAGATTATCACCAGTAAATATCAGTATGGGCTACCGCTTTATCGACAGGAGGCGATGTTTAAGCAGCAAAAATGCGCATAGAACATCATATGGTCATTCTGAGAAACACGACGTCTATCCTCGACAAAGCTGAGATTATTTTAGACGATGACCAACTTGAAGAGCTCCAAGGTTATATGCCTTTTAAGAGAGAAGGTTCCTATCCAGATGATTGCCCGTTTCAGTGTGTTGGAGATGAAAAAAGAAGATTTTGAAGCTGCATTTAGTATTTTAAGCCAATTTGAGAGACAGCTAATTCCAGCAAAAGAATTTGGGTGGGAATACATTACCAAGAGAGTGAAACCTTCGAAACCGACCCTCTGGCACAATATAGAGTTTCGTGATGAGTTCAATCGCATACAGAAGCTTGTTAGGGCTTATAAGGAAGGTAAAGTGATGTACGATCTCAATGCATCTAAAGAATCTGTTAAGGATGCTGAGATAGCCAAGCTGAAAGTCAAGGTAAAAGAACTAGAGTCTAAATTATCAAGTGAAAGGGAAAGGTTAGCTTATGCAGCTGTAGTGGCAAGGAGAGAAAACATCGACCCTATGAAGTTTGAAGAAAGACTAAGGAGGCGGTGAGTGGATAATTTCATGGGTTAAAAAGGAATAACGTATGGGATGCTTTGATAACCTTAATCCCGCTATAAACCCTATAAATGTTATCCTTGATGAGATGGTTTTCGAAGAACTCCCTTGATTTTGATGTAAGGTAAAATATCGCATAACGCCATTAACTAATGGGCTGAACTCTGATTTTCGTTACCTCTTTTGATGATAAAGTAAGCCGAAGTCTAAAAGGGCAGAACACTTACCTCGCCTGTTGAATTATGTTACCCTCAGCGCGCATCTTTTAGTTCAAGGTGCAAATATCAAAATTTATAGTTCACAAAAGGAAATTTAAGATGAAAAAACGTTTTTATACAACATTGTTCGCTTCATTCTTTTTAAGCGCAATCTCTAGTAACGCATTGGCTTCTGTTGGTGGATGTAGTGGAGATATTTGTATTCTCTGTTCAGATGACTTATCGATTTGCGTAGGTTGTGTCGGCAGTCGCTGTGAAGTCATTTAGACTGGTCGCTTAAGTTGACGAGCAGGTGAATGATTTTATCTGCTCAATTTATAAAAATAGTTATATCTTTCACGGAGGTTTAATTGATGAATCATATTAAATGGGGTATTGCCTTATTTCTCCTTCTAACTTCAAATTTGGTTGTTGCAAAGGAACTTAATCAAATTACAACTGATTACTTTACAGCGGCTAACCATTTCGGATCTATTACAGGGGTTGATGACCCTAACAATAAAAAGCCAGTTACGTTTCCATTTACATTAGTCATTGATATTGAAAAAAAAGAGTTAGTCTTAAACGATGAACTTATTAATAGCAGTTTATCCTCATTATCTCTAGCTGATGTGAAAGGAGAACATCTTAGTGTATCGAATATACTCAGTGATTTAAAAGTATCGCAAGCTGCCATTGATAAGAATAAAAGAAAAAATAAATTTCTCGTACTATCATACATATTTCCTGTCACTGAGTTTCTGAAGCAAGAGACAGATAATGAGATGAAGAATCTGTCAGAACTTGCAAAGGATCCCAATTTTGAAGTAATGGCTGTCAAAGTTGAATTATAACGGATTGTCTTTCTTTATATCTGTTGAAAATAACAACAATATAGAGTTAACGGATATGTGTTCTTCTTAATTACCTCAATAAGTTGTTCAAGCAAAAGATTAATCAATTCATCGAAACCGATAATTGCAATCTAACCGAGTTGGAAAGTTACAGTGGAAATACCGACCGATAGAAGCCCCACCAAAAGGTTTACTGTTTTAATATTAATAGTTGCAGGTTTTATGGGGCTGTTATTTTTGTCTAAATTTCTTTATGCATCTATTTCTGAGCGTATCGAACCACGTCCAACATTGTTTTCCGCAACTGTAAACTCGGGCGCTCTTGTTAATAAGGTATCCGCATACGGGAAACTGAAGCCAAGGAAAGTTAAAACGATTGTTTCTATGGTTCCAGGGACTGTACTCGAAATTACTGCTGATATTGGAGATGAGCTAAAGGTTACTGACAATATCTTACGACTAGTGAATGTTGAGCTGGATTCCGCGTTAGAAACTGAAAAGCTGAACCTCTTAGACGAGCATTCAAACCATAAATTATTACAATCCAACTTGTCTTTGGATGAAATCACTTACAAGCAGGAAATTGAGACAAATATCGTAAAATTGCGATTGGCTAATTCTGAGTTGGAAGCTAGGAAGCTCCTGTTTGATAAAAAAGTCATCTCTAAACTAGAGTTTGAAAAAAGTACGCTTGACAAAGAATTAGCTGAGCAAGCTTTGGCGTTTTCAAAAGAAAAACATGAGGCTTTTTTAAACTCAAAAGAATCGAAACTAGACTCTTCACAACACCAGTTAGCAAAGATAAGGCAAGCAGTAGAAAACTTAAACTACCAAATTGCACAGCTGGATATTAACGCCAATATGCATGGCACGTTATATGAGCTGCTAGAAGATCTTCAACCTGGTCAGTCCATATCAAAGGGCCAAGTCATAGGCAAGATAGCTGACCCGAATAGTTTATATGCAGAAATCACTGTGGCCGCTTCTGATGCTCCACACGTATCTGCGGGACAAAGGGTTTTGCTTAGTATTAAGGGGGAGCAAGCGTTTGGTGTAGTTAATAGTGTTTCTCCAAATGTTGTAGAAAATCAAGTGCGTGTAGATGTCTATATTGAAAGTGAACTTCCGGTTACAGCTCGCACAAATATAAATGTCAATGCTGAAATAATCGCGTCCGAAATAGAATCGACGCTGGTAAGCGAAAGAGTTAGTTCGGTTGACTTTTCACACTCAAAATATTCCCTTTATGTCAAGAAGCAAGGAATGGATGCATTTCGTTTAACGGAGGTGAGAGTAGGAGAATTATCAAACAAAGAAATGCAAATTATTTCTGGAGTGACTATTGGAGACGAAATACTACTATCTGTGCCTGAAGGTTCAATAGGAAAGGATGTTATCAAAATGGATGAGTTTAATGGCTGACAAACTAATTGAAATGTCCAACGTCTTTAAAGAGTTTGACTTGAGTTCTGGAAAACTTCCTGTCCTTAAATCATTACAATTAACGGTCTCTGAGGGAGAGCTTATCTCGATCGTTGGAAAATCAGGCAGCGGAAAGTCTACGTTATTATCAATAATGGGACTTTTGGATGATATCTCTAGCGGTGATTTTAAGCTTTGTGGACATGATGTAAGGTCTCTCTCTAACTATCAAAAGTCGATTATACGCAATGAAAACATTGGGTGGATATTTCAAAACTTTAATTTAGTAGAAGAGATGACCGTTGCTGAGAATGTCTCACTACCATTGCGGTACAACAATAAAATATCATCAAAGCATTATTCAGAAATAGTGAATCAGGCTCTATCAGATGTTGATTTGGGAGATAAATATGGACAGTACCCCAGCCAACTATCAGGTGGGCAACAACAAAGAGCTGCTATAGCAAGGGCACTGGTTAATTCACCTGACTTAATTTTGGCTGATGAGCCAACCGGAAATCTTGATGAAGAGAACTCACAAAAAATATTTGAGCTATTAAAAAAGCTTAATGGCCATAAAAAAACTACTATAGTTATCGTGACGCACGATAATCAATTAGCTGAACAATGCAATCGAGGTTTGACACTCAAGGATGGCGTGTTTGTTAACAATCATTAAAGGACTTTAGGGGTGTTTGACTTACTCTATAGCTTTCGCCTTTTGAAGCGTGAAAAAATTCAGATTTTTATCTTGGCATTCGGCTTTGCCTTCTTCACAGCATTTTTGAGCTTTAGCTTAGAGTTAGGTCGATACTTGCTACAAGAAAAACCGCTTTGGGTACAAAATGAAAATCACTACATGACCATTGGTCGGACAGATATCAACTCTGATTTTACAACGATTAATGGTCATGAATTAGATGTGATATCCAAAATACCACAGGTAAAAGAGTTGTCACGTTTAGCGGTAAAAAACTGGAATGGAAAAATAAACGGGAAAGTCTTCAATAGTCTTAATTTGGTGTTCTATCAAAATAACTTAAATGCCTTGCTAGGGCTGCCCGATATCTTCCAGTATAGAGATAACGGGGTGTACATAAGCCACTCTTTTTGGCATAAAAATCAAAGTACTATAAATTTAGATAACAATGTAGCAATAGAGTTTAGTGGTACTTCTAAGATATTGAAGATTAATGGTATCTTACCTGAATCTATGGATAGGCTTGGCAACACTCAGGCTGAAATATGGCTTCCATATGAACACCTCTCTTCTTTTTCAGGTATCCCAGTATTGCCATCTGATAGTTCCGACAATGACTCAACGGAAGGTAACAACTCTCTCGAAAATAAACTTAAATCACTTGCTATTTTCTATGGAGTAGCGACTTTAAATCAGCAGTTTGAACACAACAGAATATTAGACTCAATAAAGCAAGCTGAGTTGAATAATACCAAGTCAGAGCCTACTAACTTCACTTATTTTGAAGCCCCTAAACAGCTTAGCGTAGTTTCTGGGATCGAATTCAACCCTAGTTACAGGGCCATAATTAATCAGCAATTTTGGTTACTTTTGATATTGGTCATTGGCTTAGGTTTATTGAACGGCTTGAACTTGTTTACTATATCGACTAGTAAGCTGATATACAGGCAACAAGAACTTAATCTGCGCCTCGTTCTGGGAGCAAGGTTTTCATCTTTTTTTCATCAAATTAGCGTTGAGCACCTTCCTTTAATTATCTCAACGTTGACATTAGGATGGTTGATTTATGCCATAATTCCATTGCTTATATCTGGAAACTCTGTTTATGCATTTATCTTAAACAGCTATGACGCTGGCCATACGTTGCTAACTTGGATCAGTTTATGCGCACTAATCACTATATTTATAATTATCTGTGCTTGCGTCCCCCTTATTAAACTATTTAAAGGTAGCCATTTTCATCGAAGTAGCCACAGCACCCTGAGTGTTAGAAACCGCCTATATATTCACCTGAATAGAGCGGGACAAATGCTCATTGCTATTCTAGGTCTTACCATTGCTCTATCGTTAGTCTTGGAAGAGATTGAACGCAGAAATTCTATTCAGTTCGCAGATCAACTGCATGTTATAGACGTTCAAGCAGAGCAAGTAATTCCGTTAAAATCAAACTTGTTGGAGGGAGAGCTCGGTACGCTTAATAGTTCGCAAATGGCAGTTTCAATCAGCCCTTTCGTTATGCCTGATTACGATACGCCTTTTTTATCTGTGGAAGGAATGGAGGACAGTGACAAATTTGTCGTAAGAAATGTAGCTGTTAGTGAGAACTACTTTTCTCTACTCGAATTAGAGTTCGTAACTTCTTTTACTGATTTAGGCCGTAACGATATAATCATAAACGAAGCTGTTGCTGATTTGCTAGCGAAAGATGGGAACGTCAATGCTTTGATTGGGCAGGATGTAACGTTAGCTGGTGTCGCAATACGGCCACAAACTTTTAGGGTGAAAGCTGTTTTAAAAAATACACAACATTTTGGTATATTTGAAAATAATACACCGGTTGTTTACACACATCTCGGTAAAGCATGGCCTTTTTTGATCTATCAACTGAGCTTTTTTAGCTTGCCCGACTATTCTGATGCGCTGGTTAATACAATTCAATCTTGGTTATTAAGTGAATCAATTGAAGGGGTAATTGAAAGCCAAGGAAGTATCAGTCAACAACTCTCAGATTTAGATAAAAGAGGTAACCTTCTTTTTTGGACATCTTTGGTAGTAACATCTCTGATTTTTGCACTGGTTTGTATTAGCTTGTTTTATCAGATGATGGGACATGTCAAAGCATATCAAGTAAAATTTGGCACCATGCTCGCTATTGGAGCCAAGACTAGGCATATTGCGTGGGAGTTATTTAAGGAATCGTTTTATACATTCGGCATCGTAAATCCGGCTGTATTGGCGGTTATTTTCGCTTTAGAACCTTTGTTCATTAAAAGGGTTGGTCAAGAAATATTTTCTTTAGAATCGTACTTGTTAGCGGCCTTTCTTGTATTAACATTGACTATAATGACTTTACTGGTTTCATTATTTAGACTAAAAGGTAAAAAAATCAGTGTTTTGCTACAAACAAATGGGTGAGTTGAAAGTCACGTGCGCTTAGAGTGCAGCAGCATACTTAGCTGGTACAATTTTGAAGTAAGGTGACAAACAATCGCATGTCGCATTTATACTTTCTTTTGAAGGGATGGCTGAAAATAACGCAGTCAACAACCTAAAACTCAAAAGTACTTAGGTAGGTCAATAAAATCCTCTACCAAAACAGCTTAACACCTCTGACTAAACTTTCAGGAATAGCTTGATTGCTTTAGTATTTAACCCCCCCCTTATTCTAAATAACAATCTGCTAAACTGACTGTATATTTAGATGGCCTAATGGCTTTATCTGCCCAAACTGTTCAAGTGAAAGCACACCCTACAGCCTTCGGAAAATATAAAATGGACGCATATTGAAAGTGTTTCAATAAATAACTTAAAAACTATAATGTTGATCTTTACGAAGGACAACATCAACCCCACCGTAATGAGCTTCTTCTTAGATATAATATTAATAGACAAGGCTTAATTGATATTATTGTTGAGAAAGGGAAAGCCAATAATTTTCCCTTTAACTAAGGAGTTTAAATTGAAATGCCCTAATTGCAGCTCTAGCTATAATGTTTGGAGTAAGATATCTTTTGGAAACAAGCACCTCTGCAAGGTTTGTGAAAAAGAGTTTATTATGAAGTTAGATGGTAAGAGGTTACTACTTGTTACTTTAATTATATTGGTAATGCATTTCTCTATTGTAAATCCTTTTCTCTTATATATTGACCTACTTAATTTTCCAATTAAAGTATTTTATACGTTGATAGCTATTTTCTATAGCTTCAAACCTAAACCAGTTGAATCAAAAAACTAGGTATCCAAAGAGATTAATATGAATGGTGACTACCCTGTAAGAAGAATCATTTTTCTTCTTGTACTTTTTGTATTCCTGATAATTGCAATGGCTATGTTGCATGAGTCATACAAAATTCTGATATTAGGTATCGAACCATACTCGGGAAAAGGTTACGCAGCTTTACCGGGCGCATTAGTCTTTACCGGTTTCACTATTTGGTTTTGGATGAACCGAAAAGGTGTATCAAATAATATAATGAGAGTAAACGATGATGGCATTGGATTCGGAAATAGTAAGAGCTATCAGTTTTTTAAATGGGAAGATATCAAAGAAATTTCTATTAGTGGTAGCTTGGGATATCAGGTGAAAATAGAAGCTCAAGGCTGTAGTGATATGAAGATAGCGTCATTTAATACTTTGGTCTATCAAGTTGATTCTGATGAACTATTAGAGTATTTAAAAGATCGTGCTGGAATTAATAATTTTTCATTGAATGAAAGGTAGTGTTACATGAAATGTCTGTTCTTGTGGAAACTTACAAGAAAGGCTTATTTCTCAAGTTTAGTGAAAATTCGGTTATCTACCTACACAGAGTCGACAAAAGCGAGATTAATGTGAATGGAGAGTATTCAAAAAACAAATGGACTTTACTATGCGGGTTGCTTGTATTTTTAGGGTTCTCTATTGGGACAATATATGAGTCATATAAGATTCTTCTTTTGGGTATTGAACCCCATACAGCTAAAGGGTATGCGGCTATCCCTGGAGCGATAGTATTTCCAGCTTTTATTATTTGGGCTTGGATGAATCGGAAAGATATATTGCAGGATGCACTGATAGTTAATGAATTAGGGATTGGTTTTGGTCGCAAGAAAAAGTATCAATTTTTTAAATGGGACGATATAAAAGAAGCCTCTGTCAGCGGCATGGGGTTAGTAATAAAGATAAAAAGTAAGGAAGGTGTTACAAGTGCCATTCCAGCCTCATTTAATGTTTTAGGCTACGAAGTAGATTCTTATGAACTTATCGAACATTTAAGAGTTATGGGACAGTCTAACAATTTTTCAGTGATCTAAAGGTGAAAGGATATGAAATGCCCTTCTTGTGGAAAAAAGTATAGTTCGTTTTGGAAAATCTCATATGGCAAAGAGCATCAATGCAAAAGCTGCGGCGAAAGGTTTGCATTAAGTGTTAACTTTAAAAGGGCTTTAATACTTGTTTTACCACTATTTATATTGAACTTTTTTATTTTAAAGCCTCTGGTTGAATATTCTGGCTATCCAAATTTTCCTATTGAGCTTGTTAGTTATTTTATTTTAGCGTTATCAACGGTATTATGTAGCAGTCACACCTAAATCTATTTCTAGATTTTAAGCCGCTGGCATTATATTAAGCTCATCCGATAGCACTATGTCATCACTAACAATTAGTAATTCTGTACCTATTCGTTTGTGTGCCGCACTGTAGTTGAGATTAAATCGATGCTGGCGTCTATGATTATACAATGATTGTATCGCTGGTGAATTATCATAGGTTAAAATCCAAGAGCGATTAAGGTTGTTGAGAGTGTTAGCAATATGTTGATGGTCTTCTGGCTTATAAAAATTCGTATATAGCGTAGAGCCTTTAACAAAATAAGGAGGGTCAACGCAATAAACTGCGTTATCGGGCAAAAACTGATTGGTGTTATTAATGAAATCTACGGCATCATCGTTATAAATGTGAATTCGATGTTTATATTTTTCAATTCTCCGTATTCGCTCTATAAGTCCCGCCTTATTAAACCTACAGTCGAGTTTATAGTTTCCGTTCTGTGACAAACCTCCAATAACACCTGCTTTTAAGATAACGCCAGAGCGGTTACAACGATTCAAAAAGAAAGAAGAATATGCCAACTCAAAATCGTCAGCAGTATCTTTATTCTCTTGAACTGCTCTTTGACGGTGCCATTCCTCAATTGTAACCTCAGTGTTTAATACTTTTTCTACAAAGTCATCTGTGTTGTTTAATATAGCGTCCCAAAAACAAAAGATTGAACGATCTAAATCGTTTAGGTGAAGATCATGCACAAACCCATTCATTAACAACGTAAGAGCTAAACCACAACCTCCAGCATAAGGTTCGCAGTAGTGTCCCCTTGTTAATTCATTGTCAGAAATAATCTTTGATATCAATGGCCATATTGCGGTTTTACCGCCTGGATATCTAAGTGGTGAAGGTGTTTGTGGCATAATAAACTTATCCTATTCTATAAGTGTATATTACACCACCTGACTGGTTCTGGCCATAGTTGGAAGGTGATTTTTATATTCGTTTTAGCATGTATTTAATCATTGGAGATATGTTGTCGAATTCACGCTTTAACTCTGTTGGATTTGGATAAAGCCCAGCATGTGCATTCGCTCCTAAAGTCTTGGGTGATAGTACATTCAGCTGATTAGACTGTACTCTCATCAAAGCAGCCAAGGCATCCTTCTCTACTTTAGACAAATTAGAATCAAGTTTAATTTCTTTTATTACTTTTTCCATGAGTACATGAGTTTGCTGCGGCTGATGACTGCCTGTTGCTTTTTCAAAAAATAAGATATACAAGTTTTCAAGAAATGCTCTCGTGACAAGTGCAACAGCTAATGATTTTTCGTCAACAGATATGGTTCTCATTTCTTCAAACGCTCTGCGCAGAATCTTATTGTTGATAACCACTTTGAAGTCATACGGGACTATATATTTTCGCTTGTCGGGGTTTTGGTTGTTAGAGCCTTTACTTTCGCTCTCGTTAGAGCCACTTTTCTCAGTACCATTACTTCCAGACTCAGAGCTACCTTTTTCTTCTCCTTTGCCGCCTTGCTCACCGCCACCTTTATTAGGCTCGGCTTTGCCATCCTCACCATTGCTATTTGGTGGATTCTCTTTATTTGCTTCTTTTTTGAGTAAACACTCCTCCATTAAATGAGGTTTAACTCTTATTTTTGGGGCTACCGACTGTTCAATGAGTGCTCTACCATAGGCCATCCAGTCTTCTTTTCTAGTTCTTGAATTTACAACAGTATTCTCAACAAGGTCATCACAGAAACGGGCTAAAACAACATCAAAATCCTGGCACGATACATTAATTTTCACATCCTGTTCGGAGCGAGCGCTTACGATGCCAAATGTTTCTCGGATGAAAGGATTACCTAAATACCTAGCGGCAGTAGTAATAATTCGATCTGTCTTTTCATCATGGAGAATGCCTTTTTTAACTGCATAATCCAGTAAAGCAAGAGCTAGAGCGTTTTGGTCCTTCTTGTTGACCTTGCCATTGTGTCTTGTCTTTTGTTTTGAGTCCCAATTCTTAATACCTACTCCATCTTGCTCACCATTATGTCTAACCCCCATCCAAGTATTCGCCTCGTCTGAGTCATCAAACAAAACACAATTGACAGCGTTAGGGATCTTAGAGCTGTTATCTGCAAGTTTTCTAAAATAGGGAACTTCGCCAGCAGGGGCTTTATCAGGATCATTCAATAACAACAAGGAACATAATCTTCTGTTGCCTTCGACTACGACGTAATTATCTTCTTCATCCTTTACAACACCAATAGAATCCAAAGGATTTATTCCATGTGTTGAAATATGGCGAGCAAGACCTCTTACTCTCTCGTCTTTGAGCAAATGCTCAATAATTTTGTTTTGCTCATAAATCGGGTCATGTCTAGGATTATCAGTATCCAGATAGATATCGAGAACATTTAGTAGAATATTACTACTCATTTTCACTCCACTAATAGGAAAGTTAATTACGCTTAACTTTACATTATGGAGTAATTATCTCTCCAACTGCAACTCCTCACAGCCAATAACTTTTAATATTTGCATCATAAATATAGCCCCAAAAGTTCCTCTTCCTATTTTGTTGCTCAAGTTTTGTGGTGTCTCATGAACGCCAATTTCTTCAAGACGCTTAGATATCTCTATGTAGTTTAGGTTTTTTCTCGCTATCTCAGCTTTTATTAATCCTTTGACATAATTTTTCCAGTCTTTATCGCTCATCATTTCTCTCTCGATAATCACTAATCAACACAAATCATTATAAATGATGATTTTTCACTTTACAAAGCATCATCAATGATTGATAATCATCATATATGATGAAATAACACTATTGAGATGCAACACTTTCTTTTATCAGCACAGGCAAGAACACTATCGGTCGCGAAAGTTGCAAGACTTAGCGACGATGTTGCCTATGATATGTTCAAGGAAATGCGTTGGCCTGAAAATGACGGGAAAGCGGTATGCCCTCATTGTGGCCATAAAGAGTGTTGGTCTTTTAAAACCCGAAAAATTTTCAAATGTAAGTCCTGTGAAAAACAGTTCTCCGTTACCTCTGGTACTGTCTTTGCTAATCGTAAGTTACCAGTAAGAGATTACCTGCTCGCTATTGCGATTTTCGTTAATGCCCATAAAGGTCTATCTGCTCTGCAACTCGGACGCGACCTTGGTGTCCAATACAAAACAGCTTTTGTTATGGCACACAAAATTCGTGAAGCGATCGGAGCTGATATTCAAGATATCAAACTAAAAGGCGAAGTTGAGGTTGATGGCGCTTACTTCGGCGGATATGTTAAGCCAACTAACTGGAAGGAAAACCGCAAAGACCGCCGACTGGCTAAAAACCAGAATGGTAAACGTCGTTGTGTATTTGTAATAAGAGAGCGTGGGGGACGCACCGTACCTGTTGTAATTAAGTCTGAAAATACGGATGCAGTAGAGGCAGCCATGCTTAAACATATCTGTCGCACGTCTACTGTTCACGCAGATGAAAACGCTGCTTATGATGCACTGAACAGCTTGTATAACATGGAACGGATCAATCATTCTGCTGCTTATAGTGATGGTGTGAGTTGCACTAATGGCGCAGAAGGATGGTTCTCTAGGCTACGTCGTGCAGAGATTGGTCAACATCATCACGTTTCTGGTAAATATCTACATGCTTATGCAAACGAGTCTGCTTATCGAGAGGACATGCGTAAAGTTGATAACGGCACTGTTTTTGACGACGTATTAAAAACTTGTCTCAAGAAAAGAACGTCTCATGAATGGTCAGGATATTGGCAAGGGAATAAACAAATTGGTGAAATTCTGGCACACCCAAATTAATAAGCGGAGCGCCAGATAATAGGAGAGCCAGCACTAGTATCTCGTCCCACTTGCAGGATAATATTTCTGTCAGATAACCTCCTCAAAGCTTGTGATACGCTCTGTTTGATGGCGGAGCGTTCAGATTCTTGCAATTCTGGTTTTGTGTCGAAGATATATTGAATTAAGTCGTTTAAAGTAAAGTCTTTATCAGAAAGCCTGACGAACCTACCGACCAACTCCGGGATTTCACCTTTGTTAATCCCATGAGTTTTATTATTTCTTCGCTTTGCTTTAATCTCGTGTAGCTTAAAGTCAGGTTCAAAAATCTTGATACTGACCTCAAGTGCATTCAACTTGTTTGATAAATCTTGTAACTCCTTTTCAATAGCCATAATCTCTCCTTGAATTTGAGAGTGTTTTTGTGTCAATGCGCTAACCGCGTGCGAAGAAGGCATAATATTCTCTTTTTGGTGATTAGCCCCCCAGATGCTGAGGGCCGTATGACATTATGTTTTAAGAAAGCTCTAGTGCTAAAGTAAGTTCGTGAATTGTTTTGAGCTTGTCTTCAAACCCCAATAGAATATCAATCACTTGATCGGGGCTTTTCCAAGTCGGCTCACCGTTGTTTGTTATAAGGGCTAAAGTTTGGATAACTTGCTTGAGTAAATAGCCAGCGTCATCATGAAACTTGTCCAGTCTCTTGATTATGCTCGAATTAGCGGTAGGATCTTTATTAGTCATAGTAACCACCTGAATTGGTTGTTGTGATTAGCTAAGCTGGAGTGGTAGGACACTCTGGTTTAGCGCTTGAGTTGTTAATGGCTCAGGTGGGATTTTATAAAAAATCTAGGAATAAAATTAGGTGTGACTGCTACATAATACCGGTTATCAATAGTTTCAGTGAAGAGAATCACTAACGCCTCTTAACAATTATCATATCTTTGCATGTTTCCAAGATTACGTGCACCCAATTTGCATAAGGTTGGTCGATGAGCTTCCAAATAGAGCGAAGTCTTTCGTTGGTCATGATGTAATGCTGGAAGTAAAGTTTGTGTGGAAGTTATTGCATCAGATGTCTTAGTCGTAGAGTAAGTGTTATGCGATAATGGTAAAGAATAAAGTGTCAGTGAATTACCTATGGTTTGTGGGAGGGAGCGCACTAAAGCTAGGCTTGGTTGCGACAGTAGGCTCACCTAGCATTACGCATACTATTTATTGGAGGAGTTCTCTCTCTCTTTTCCTTATACATAATATGGATATCAATTATGAGCACTAAAATGAAGATAACCTTTAAATGGAAAAGTTTCACAACTAGTTCGGCTATTTTCGCATTTTATGTTTTTGTTATAAGAGAACAACTTACTTTCGTAGGAAGTATAGATCATCTATCGTTATGGGTTTGTCTGCTATGGGTTATCTATATTTCTTTTGATATATCTAAGAACGGGAATGATAAACAAATTTAAATTAACTATTGTTGCTATTGCAATCGTTGCTGTAACTAGCATTAGAGATTGTCACCGTACTACCCATAAAAAGTAATGAAACTCTCTTCTGGTATTGCTGCGTAATAAAACGATGAGTCAATGATTGATTATTAAGCCTTCTATGTCGATATGGTGTGTTCAATTTCAGATGACCACGTCATTTACATATAAAGTATTTTATAGATTGACAGCTATTGTTTATAGCTTCGAACCTAAATCAGTTGAACTTCAAAGCTGGATATTCAAAGGGGCCGATCTTCTTTCCTGAATGTATCAACCCCCTATACTTTTATATGCCCAATTATCTAGGAGGTGGTTTGTTTATCCCACTGGCATTAACGTTATCGGTTGCTGTAGATGTTTCAAACAGTGCAAAGAACCAATCGAACCAGTGAGTATCATCTGGCTCAGTCGCTGCTTGAGCCGACGCTGTAGATAGTATAAATGACATCAGTACAGCTATCTTCTTTTTACTTAATTTCATGGATTATCCTTCTATCTTTCATGAGTCAAAATTGACCCATTTTGGATTATGAAGGATGGCGAGCCAGGACGGTAGTTATGTAATGAAAGCTGTTTTCTTACGCATAAAATGATATGACGTAGCCAAAATCGCTATATGCTCCAATAGGTTGAGTGGCACTTTTATCCATTCATAACGGTTGTAGAAAAACTGCGCGTTATTGGCAAGGTAAGTGGCGAGTGCAGGCGCATCGAAAATATGGCGTGACATCAAGGCATCATCAGGTGTGAGTGTACTGACCAGCGCGTACACAGACGTTAAAATAAACGGCACACTGTCTAAATGCCGGATAAAATGCTCTGTCATCATGATAACTGACAGTATGAGGTATAAGACATAAATAGCACCGAGTAAAAAATCAGCACGCGTGATATCTAAATCATCGATATAGGGATTATTTTTAAACGTTACCCGACAGTAGTGGATAACCGGCATTTTGAAAACCACTAAGATAATCACGGCGATATCAATCAGGGTATGGGTAAGATAGGTTGTGTACGCATTGATTGTACCGAAGCTGTAACGTAAACCAATTTCTAAAATACGCATCACCGTAATAATAATGATCACACTGTAAATGTTCACCATCTTATAGCTATAGGCAAATGCGATTAACCCGGCGGTAATAAAAATACCGTCAGCAACTAAAGGGTTTTGTATATGTTGATAGGTGATGATGGTGGCAATAGCAATCAGTAGAAAACGAAACTTACCACTCATCACCAGCGGTGTTATGAAGCTGAGTATCACAATGTGTTTGGCTAATGGGTCTTTTTATTGATTAACCATTTTAACAGGGTGCGACCATAAGATGAACGCTCTAACTCTTTGATGATTTCATCACCCAAATCTTTGATGCTGCATACACCACAGAACATCCAAATTTCGAGTACCAATGGAAACGGTGGCGATGATTCGCCATTCTCATAACGATCGTACGTCTTACGCGGTATCTGAAAGTGCGTATAAATTGTTTTCTTATTTATTTTTGCATTTTGTCTGGCCGCTTGTAATGAGCGTCCAATCACATAATCAAAATAATGGTTTTTTGCCATTGCCTATCGAGGGAATATATTTTACCTGAGATGAATTTTACACAGTTTTTAAGGGCTGCGCCAACTTTGATACATGTGAAATGTTAACTTGAATTCACAGATATTTTGGGGGTAGATGCGACTATGTATATAAAAGGTGCAGATTTACGCAGAATGCGATTGAGTGCAAAACGAACAACGAGTGATATGGCAAGAGTTGCAGGTGTGAAGACACGAAAGACGTATGAGAATTGGGAACATAATGTAGGGTTACCGAGTGTCAATCAGTTTGCTGCTTTATGTGACGCTTGTGGGATTTCTCCTTCGGACTTTATGGCATCAGCCCAAAGGCGAGGTGATAATAGTAACGAAAGGCTTGATATTCATTCAATGGAATGATGCTATAGTGCTTGTGTG
The DNA here is from genome assembly GCA_004353515.1 of Alteromonadaceae bacterium M269. Lineage (GTDB taxonomy): Bacteria > Pseudomonadota > Gammaproteobacteria > Enterobacterales > Alteromonadaceae > M269. The sequence continues at coordinate 108,625 of SMNZ01000009.1, forward strand.
TTTTAAGCATAAACACGGTAACAAGCTTTCAGGGAAATGATGGACAGGGAAAACTTTAAAGGTATTTTTATTCGTGGACATGACTTGCGTGACATTAGACTGTATGCGAACAAATCAATTGAGCAAATGGCAGCTTTAGCGCAAGTCAAGCAAACCGATACGTATAAAGATTGGGAAGATGGATTATCAGAGCCGAGTCATCATCAGCTCATTGATTTAGCGTTAGGATGTGGTATCAGTCCGACGTCATTGTTGAAAGCCGTCTTTGAACGTGGTGATAAACAAGAGTCGCTGGACCTAAATATGATTTGATAGGAATCTGACTCTTGTCTCTTAAGGTGATAGTAGAGTTCACATGATCGTGTTTTTCAAAATACTGCTGATATAAACGTATATTTTCGACTTAAAGCTCGTCTTACACGTTTAATACGCCATATTTGCCAACGATACATTATGGCAATGTGTGATTGCTACTATCTGTTCGCTGGATTTCTTGCTCCAACTTAACGACAAACGCTTCTAGTGATATTCCGAAAACCATACAGAGATCACGAAGCTGGATTATATCTAATCTCCTAACACCACACTCCACATCGCTCATAAATGATTGTGGTCGCCCAAGCGCATCTGAGCATTGAGTCTGTGTGAGTTTTGCATGTGCTCTACAGTCCTTAAGGAGCTTTAAGAGCGCTTTGTTTTCGCGTCGATAAAGTGTCTTTGGCATATCCGCTACTCGTATTAATGCGGACTGCCACTTTATATCTGAGATTTAGATATCTGATTTTTAGATAATGTGTTAAGTTGGTTTTTTGCGTTACGTCATGCTGCGGACATTCGGTGCAGCTATAGTTTAAATCAGATGGAAATGTCATGAGTTCATACAAGATCGTATTTAAAGGTGAAATCAAATCAGGGATTGACAGAGCGTTGCTCATTCCTCCTTTGTGCAAATTTCTCAAGCTTCCTGAGTCAAAAGGGCACTTGTTATTCAGTGGTAAGGCGTTGGCACTTAGGAAAGGTTTATCGCATGAGAAGGCTATTAAGGTATATGACGCGCTAGATAAAATCGGCGTGATTACGCACTTAATTGTTGAGGAAAAGGTTACAGCTGAGATCAGTACTCAGAGAGAATCCAGTCTCTCATCGAATAAGACACAACCCACCTTTTTAACCACATGTCCTCATTGTGGTCATTCGTTAAAGGAAGAACCACAAAAGCCTTCTAAACCGGAGACCGATCAGCCTGCGGACTATCCAGATGTTAAACCATCGTGGAAGAAGATATTTTCACTATACGACACACTTGATGGCAGGGTTAGAACGTATTCTCAACTCAAAAAGCATCCTGCGTATGATAACCTCCAATTTTCTGAACGGCTCAGTATTCATTTCAGTGTATGGGCTTTCATATTTGGTCCGCTCTACTACTTTTATCGAGGACTTTGGTCAAAAGCTTTTCTGCTATTAGCGGTATGTTTGTTTGTACTCTCTGGTGTTAATCTGCTCGCAGAGGCTATGAGTCCTCATCTATTTAATGTGTTGTCTACACTCACCATCCCTATTGTTTTTTCTCAATGTGCCAAGTTTGATTACTATCGATACAAAGTGATGGGAGAGACAACCTATCAGGGGCTACCTGAGGTTTTCCAGAACAGATTCATTATTGCTGTGTTACTTCTTATATCAACGGTCTTTGTGATAGTGAGTGAGCCTGCGTTTCAACAAGCCATTGAAAGTGCTTATACCGAAGTCCCGACACCATTGACTCAGAAACCTGAAGATAAGCCAGAACCCTCTTACCCTAACGAAGCACAGCCACGAGACTTGGAGTCAATGGTTTCAGCTCAACAGCCAGCCGTACCTGAAGAGCAGAGCACTCAGACAGATGAAAAGAAAGTCGCTAAGGTAATTGAACTTAGCAATGGCACCACTTACTACAATTCATATGCCGACTTAGAAACACAATCAAAGCAAGCTTATCCAAAAAAGGGTGGAGTGCAATTGCATGCGGTTAATTAGCTATCTATTCGTCATCTTACTGGTGCTTATATCAAATACAGCGTGGTCCAATGACGAACTTTCAGACTGTACGGCACTGAGATTAGGCGCAGCGTCCAACCGATTACCGTTTCAATTTGCCAAAAGCCGTTCATGTGAACAACCATCGGCAGAATGCGATATACATACAACGCTTAAAATCCCACGAAGTGAGTTTACGGCATCGTTAATGCCTCGGCTGCTTGCACGTTTTGATGCATGTGAAGCTGAGCTTAGAAGCACATCTACGGGTGCAGGTCGGCGTTATGCCGAAACCTTGGTGAAAGAGAAAAATAAGCTTTTAAAAGACTCTGCACCATTGGAGACTTTTATTAAAAAAGTCATGGTTGCCAACCAGCTTTTGTCGCAATACTTGATTGAAGCACAAAGGTTTGATTCACAAGCGAAGGCTTTACTTAAAACGGTGACAGCATCGACATCGTTAAATGGCTTATCCGAGGATATAGCACAAGCGTTAAAACAACGTGATGCGGCAACCAAGGCTTATCACAATGTTGAAGCTTATCTTAAAACTCATCAGGCACATACTGTTGGCCGAGGGTTTTATCCGACTCAATACACTCTGGTTTTTCAGCAAGCTAGGGAAAGAGATGCGTTTCCAAAGGCATTGTTCGCACCGCAACTAAGTCAGATAAGAGACCTGTTATCCCCTTTGTTCTTAACCTATGGTCCAAACTTGTCACTGAGTAAACTAAACAGCGAACAACTGACGGACTTTAAAACACAAGCTAATGAGATTGCGGATGAAAACGAACGCCTATTTAGACAAGTAGAGCCACACACTTATGCATTCACAGAGCTTCAACATACTCAGCTAGCCACCATTACCACTAATCATAACCGTATTGTTAGCGCGCTTGAAAATATCGACGCCTTAATTGCTGAGACATCTCAAGCCGAGGTACTCGAAAAGCAGCGCAGAGAAGACAGCACTATCGCTATCAAGCACAACAACTTTGCATTAGTGGCTAGTCACTTAGGGTATCCTGATAGCCGATTATTAACACGGCCTGATCTGCTTTAATCCAACAGGACACTTCAATAAAGGAATATAATCCTACTATTGAGGTGTTAAATGACAAAACGAAAAAATAGAAGCTATACAAACGAGTTTAAGCAAGAGGCCGTGGCT